>NZ_JAPWIJ010000010.1 GCF_027270735.1 Rhodococcus ruber
GGAAACGAGTCACACCTTCCACCTCGACGAACAACTCCAGTATCACTGAGCGGAACTTCGTAGCAGAGTACGAGTTTCCGTGCACCTGCGGCGCAGCCGCTCCCTCAGCTGTCGAAGCCCAGACCCAGCGCGTCCATGCCCTTGAGCCACAGGCCGCGTTTTCCGCCGTTGCGGTCCGCTCGGGCGAATGCCGCGCGGGTGATGTTGATCCCGATCGATTTGAGGGGCTCGGGTGGAAACGGCAGCGGCATGCTGCGCACCATCTTCAGTCGCGTTCGTTCGGTGTCCTTGCCGTCGAGTAGGTCGAGGGCGGTGCGGGCTCCGAAGTGGGACGCGCCGACTCCGAGTCCGGTGAACCCGGCCACCGTCGCCACCCGTCCGTTCATGCCGAGATCCCAGAACGCACTGAACCGCGAGCACGTATCGATCGATCCGCCCCAGGCATGGGTGGCGCGAATTCCTTCGAGGCTCGGGAACATCTGCAGCAGGTGTTCGGCGAGCAATGCGAACTCTTCGGGATATTGGGTTCGTCGCGGGTCGGTGTCGCTACCGTAGAAGTAGTGCGCATCCCACCCGCCGAACAGGATGCGATCGTCCGCTGTCAACCGGAAGTAGTGGAATCGGTTGCCGGAGTCGGCCAATCCTTCACGGCCGGACCACCCGATGTCGGTGAGCTGCGACGGACTCAGCGGCTCGGTCATGATGACGTAATCCCACACGGGCACGATCCAGTGGCGGAGCTTGCGCCGCAACGACTTCGATGCCGAGGTGGCCAGCAGAACCTTGCCCGCCTCGATGGTTCCGTAGCCTGTTGTCACCCGGATACCGTTGCCGGACTTGTCGATCGACAGCGCCTTGGTGTTCTCGTGAATGTGTACGCCGAGCGACTCGGCCGCGTCGGCCAGGCCCCAGGCCAGTTTGGCAGGGTCGATCATCGCCACGTCGGGATCGAACAGTGCGCCGCGCGCCATCGGTGAGGTGATCCTGGATTTCACGGCAGCGGCGTCGAGGTATTCCATCGGTTGCGACAGGCGGGCACCCTCGTCGCCGAGCTCGCGCAGGTCGTCCACCTGCCAGTCGAAATTGGCGATGTCGAGCTCGCCGGTGCGTTCGATGTCGGCGTCGATTCCGTACTTCTCCGCAGTCGCGCAGATCGCGTCCAGCGTCTCCGTGCCCATCCGCAGCAACTCGGGTAGTTCGTCGGCATACCGGTCGAGCCCGTTGCCCAGGCCATGCGTCAGGCTGGCCGCGCAGAAGCCGCCGTTGCGACCGGTTGCCCCTTCCGCGATGCGATCGCCTTCGAGCAACACGATCGATCTGTCGGGATTCTCTTCGGCGGCGTGCACCGCCGCCCACAGGCCGGTGAATCCGCCGCCGACGATCACCAGATCAGCTGCCGCCGAGCCGGTGTGCCGACTACGCGGAGCTGGCCGTTCGGGACGGTCGAGCCAATAGGACTCCGGCGTGGCACCCGCCACCATGGCTACACCGCGTTCGGTGGGTTCGGTTGCCCATGATGCGCTCATCGGGCGTCCTCCTGCGCTTCGGGATCGGCCGACGCGAACACCGTTCGATGCCAAGCCTTTCGAGCCACACCGGTGATGTCGGTCATGACGTGTTTGACGGTGAGGTACTCGTCGAGCGAGTAGCTCGACATGTCCTTGCCGAAGCCCGAAGCCCCGAATCCTCCGTGTGGCATCTCGCTGATGATCGGAATGTGATCGTTGATCCATACACAGCCGGCGGCGATCTCGCGCGTCGCTCGTCCTGCGCGGTACACGTCTCGGGTCCACGCGGAGGCGGCGAGTCCGAACGCAGTGTCGTTCGCGCGCCGGATCGCATCGTCGTCGCCGTGATGCTTCGACACCGTGAGCACCGGGCCGAACACCTCGTCGCGATAGATTTCGTCCTGCTCGCCCACATCGGCGATCAATGTCGGCGGGTAGAACGCACCTCTGCCCTCAGGAACGCGGCCACCGGTGACGATCCTGGCTCCGGTGTCGCGAGCCCGATTCACCATGGCCGCAACACGATCGCGATGAGCGATCGAGATCAACGAACCCATGTCGGTCGCCGGATCGGTCGGGTCTCCCATCACGACGCGACCCATCAACTCGGCCACTCCGGCAACGAAGTCGTCGTAGAGGGATTCTGCGACGATGGCGCGGGTGGCCGCCGTGCAGTCCTGGCCACCGTTGATCAGGGATCCGGCAACGGCACCGTGAATGGCGGCATCGAGATCCGCGTCGTCGAAGACCACCAGCGGGGCCTTGCCGCCGAGCTCTAGCTGCACCCGGGTGCCGTGGACGGCGGCCTGCGCCATGACTCTCCTGCCGACGGGGGTCGAGCCGGTGAAGGTCATCAGATCCAGGCCATCGTGCGAGGACAGCGCGACCCCGGCGTCTTCTCCGGTCCCGGTCACGACGTTGAACACGCCGTCGGGAACTCCTGCCTCTGTGGCCAAGCGCGCCAGCCGCAGCGTGGTCAGCGGAGTCAGTTCGCTTGGCTTGAGCACGATGGCGCACCCTGCGGCCAGTGCCGGAATTGCCTTCCACACCGCCATCTGCAACGGATAGTTCCACGGGGTGATCGACCCGACGACTCCGACGGCATCGCGCCGAATCGACGAGGTGTGCTCACCCGAGTACTCGGCGGTGGCCTTGCCGTCGAGGTGCCGCGCGGCTCCGGCGAAGAACTCGATGTTGTCGACGCTGCCCGGCACGTCGAATTCCTGTGCCAGTCGCACGGCTTTGCCGGTCTGCGCCACTTCCTCGGCTGCGAAGTTCTCGGCATCGGCGGCAACCAGCCGAGCCAACTCCGTCAGGACCGCGCTGCGCTGCGCGGGCGTTGCGCCGGACCATTCCGGAAATGCCGACCGGGCATGTGCGAGTGCCGAATCGACGTCCTCTGTCGTCGCCAGCCCGACCTCGGCCACGACCGCCCCCGTCGCGGGATCGTCGACGGCATATCGCTGACCACTACCGTCCACCGCGCGTCCGTCGATCCAACAACCAGGAATGTTCGCCATCCCTGCACAGTACCGTCGAAGCTACTGATTCTCTCCGTTTCGCGCCTTGCGACAACTGATTCTGTCGTTCGGATGCACAATTGATACGCATTTCATCGTCGAAGGGTTGTGTTCACCACCGCGACAATGACAAGATCGACGCATGCCCGAGCAGCCACCCATCGCACTCGACGACGTCTCCAAGGCGATCATCGAACAACTCCAGGAGGACGGGCGACGCTCGTACGCAGCGATCGGCAAAGCCGTCGGCCTCTCGGAAGCCGCTGTCCGCCAACGCGTTCAACGTCTGACGGACTCCGGCGTCATGCAGATCGTCGCGGTGACCGATCCGGTACAGGTCGGTTTCAAGCGGCAGGCCATGATCGGCATCAAGTGCACCGGAGACAGTTATGCGCTGTCCGAGGAGCTGTCGGCGATCGACGCGATCGACTACGTCGTCCTGACCGCAGGGTCGTTCGACGTCGTCGTCGAAGTGGTGTGCGAGGACGACGAACAGCTTCTGCAGATTCTCAACAAGCAGATCCGCAGCCTGGACGGCGTCACCAGTACCGAAACCCTGGTCTATCTCAAACTCGTCAAGCAGCAATACAATTGGGGAACACGATGACACGAACGACAGCCGAGCTCGACGCCTCCGCCGCCAAGCACCTGTGGGGCCACTTCACCCGCCACGGTGCCGGGGTCACACCCCCGATCATCACCCGCGGTGAAGGTTCGACCATCTGGGACTCGAACGGCAAGAGTTACATCGACGGACTGTCGGGCCTGTTCGTGGTGCAGGTGGGGCACGGCCGCGAGGAACTGGCCGAGGCGGCAGCCAAGCAGGCCAAGGAATTGGCCTTCTTCCCGTTGTGGTCGTACGTCACCGAACCGGCCATCGAACTTGCCGAGCGTCTCGCCGGGTACGCCCCCGGCGACCTGAACCGGGTCTTCTTCACCACCGGCGGAGGCGAGGCCGTCGAAAGCGCATGGAAGCTGGCCAAGCAATACTTCAAGAAGGTCGGCAAGCCCGGTAAGCACAAGGTGATCTCGCGGGCCATCGCCTATCATGGCACCCCACAGGGCGCGCTCGCGATCACCGGAATCCCCGCGCTCAAAGAGCCTTTCGAGCCGTTGACGCCGGGCGCGTTCCGAGTCCCCAACACCAACATCTATCGCGCTCCCGCTCCCCTGGACACCGATCCGAAGGCGTTCGGAATCTGGGCTGCCGATCGCATCGCCGAGGCCATCGAGTTCGAGGGCCCCGACTCGGTGGCCGCGGTGTTCCTCGAGCCGGTCCAGAACGCCGGCGGTTGCTTCCCGCCCCCGCCCGGATACTTCGAGCGGGTCCGCGAGATCTGCGACCGCTACGACGTCCTCTTGGTCTCGGACGAGGTGATCTGTGCGTTCGGCCGGATCGGATCCATGTTCGCGTGCAACGACTTCGGCTACGTCCCGGACATCATCACCTGCGCCAAGGGACTGACCTCGGGCTACTCCCCGATCGGCGCAATGATCGCCTCCGACAGACTGTTCGAGCCGTTCGACGACGGCACGTCCAGCTTCGCGCACGGGTACACCTTCGGCGGCCACCCCGTCTCCGCCGCAGTGGCCATGGCCAATCTCGACATCTTCGAGCGCGAGGGAATCAACGCCCACGTCGCAGACAACGCACCTGCGTTTCGCTCGACGCTCGAGAAACTGCACGATCTGCCGATCGTCGGAGACGTGCGCGGCGAAGGGTTCTTCTACGGCATCGAACTGGTCAAGGACAAAGACACGAAGGAAACGTTCAGCGATGCCGAAGCAGAACGAATCCTCCGCGGGTTCCTGTCCACGGCTCTGTTCGACGCAGGGCTGTACTGCCGCGCCGACGATCGCGGCGATCCGGTGGTACAGCTGGCTCCGCCACTCATCTGTGGTCAGAAGGAGTTCGACGAGATGGAACAGATTCTGCGCAGTGTATTGACCGAGGCGGGGAACCTGATCTGACCGAGACTGCTACTGGCCGAGCTCGTTACCGACCGATGCGGTCGATGACGAGGGGGCTCGGCTCGACAGCCGTGGCACCGATTTCCCAGCTGCCGTCGAGTGCCTGCTGCGCGTACTCGAAACGCTCGGGAGTGTCGGTGTACAGGGTTGCGAGCCGATCCCCGGCTCGCACCCGATCCCCCGGCTTGGCGTGCAGCCGCACCCCTGCTGCGCTCTGCACCGGCTCACCCTGACGTTCTCGGCCTGCCCCCAGCCGCCACGCTGCGAGTCCGACGCCCATCGCGTCCAGTCCGGTCACGACGCCGTCCTGCGTCGCGGTGAATTCCTGGCTCTCCCGGGCGACGGGCAGCGCGGCGTCGGGATCCCCGCCCTGCGCAGCGATCATCGCCTTCCACCGGTCCATGGCGGACCCGTCGGCGAGCTTGTCGGCCGGATCGATGCCCTCGATCCCGGCCGCACCGAGCATGGTGCGTGCCAGCGTGATCGTCAGCTCCACGATGTCGGAGGGGCCGCCTCCGGCAAGTACCTCGACCGACTCCTGCACTTCGAGTGCATTGCCTGCGGTGAGCCCGAGCGGGGTGTCCATCGCCGTCAGGACCGCCAGAGTGCGCACACCCGCATCGGTTCCGAGCTCGACCATTGCGGTCGCGAGTTCGCGCGCATCGTCGACGTTCTTCATGAACGCGCCGGCGCCGACCTTCACGTCCAATACGAGTGCGCCGGTGCCCTCGGCGATCTTCTTGCTCATGATCGAGCTGGCGATCAGCGGAATCGACTCGACGGTTCCGGTCACGTCGCGCAAGGCGTAGAGCTTCTTGTCGGCAGGAGCCAGATCGGCACCGGCGGCGCAGACGACCGCACCCACCAACGGATCGGCCAGGACGCGATGCATCTCCTCACCGCTGAGGTCGGCTCGCCAACCGGGGATGGACTCGAGCTTGTCGAGCGTTCCGCCGGTGTGTCCAAGGCCGCGCCCCGACAGTTGCGGCACCGCTGCCCCGCACGCAGCGACGAGGGGAGCCAACGGCAGCGTGATCTTGTCTCCGACACCGCCGGTCGAGTGCTTGTCGACGGTGGGCAGCGGCAGTGCCGAGAAATCCATGCGAGTGCCCGAGGCGATCATCGCGCCGGTCCACGTACTCAGCTCCCGACGGGACAATCCGCGCAACAGAATTGCCATCGCCAGTGCCGACATCTGTTCCGGCGCGACGGTTCCGCGAGTGAACTCGGCAATCACCCACTCGATCTGCTCGTCGTCGAGAACGCGACCGTCGCGCTTGGCGCTGATGATCGATACGGCGTCAGGCATGGTTGTTCACGCGTCCTTCGTCGAGGTTGTCGGGTCCGAATGCATCCGGAAGCAACTCTGCCAGTCGACGCGGTCCCGAGGTGGTGTCGACGAGCAGATCCGGGCCGCCGAACTCGAACAGCAACTGTCGGCATCGCCCGCACGGCATCAGGATCTCACGCCGAGAATCGCAGCAGGAGAACGCCACGAGTCTGCCGCCGCCGCTCGAGTGCAGGTTCGAGACCAACCCGCATTCGGCGCAGAGCCCCAAACCGTATGAGACATTTTCCACATTGCACCCGGTGACTATTCGATTGTCGTCCACCAGAGCGGCCGCACCGACCGGAAAGTTCGAGTACGGGGCGTAGGCATGTCGCATTGCCTCATGAGCATTGTCGCGCAACGTATTCCAGTCGATTTCGTCCATGGCTACCCATCCAATCACGCCGTCTGAATTGATGCAGAGATCTGCCCGGATCTTCGATTGTGAATTGGGAAGGCAAACCTAACACCGAATTTCGGCACCGTACGAACCTCGAGTCGAATTAGTTCCGTGTTTCGAATGGGTTTACAGTTTCGAGTAAGCGGCTAGTACAACCAGCACTAGGGCCGAATCGCGACAAATCGAGCCAGGACAAGACCGGCCACCGGGCTCGAAGCGTCCACCAACGACGTTGGAGGCATTGCACTCGATGAGTAGCACGACGGAAGTCGCTCCGGTCAAGGAGCGCAAGCGGTCTCTGTACCGCGGGGACCCGGGCATGTGGTCCTGGGTTCTGCACCGCATCACTGGCGTGTTGACGTTCTTCTTCTTGTTCGTCCACGTCCTCGACACGGCGATGGTTCGGGTCAACCCCGAAACGTACGACGCCATCATCGAGACCTACAAGACCCCGCTCGTCGGCCTGATGGAACTCGGCCTCGTTGCCGCAGTGCTGTATCACGCACTGAACGGCATTCGGGTGATGCTGGTCGACTTCTGGTCCAAGGGACCGCAGTACCAGAAGCCGATGCTGTGGGTCATCGCAGTCGTCTGGCTCGTCGTCATGATCCCCGGCGCGGGACGAATCTTCTACAACATGTTCACGGCGGGTGGTCACTGATGTCGACGCACGGTCCCGAGGCAAAGGTCCTCGGCACGAACTACGACCGTCCGGCCAGCTTGGCCAACCCGCGTTCACCGCGTAGGCAGAGCAAGGGCAACTTCGAGCTCTACGCGTGGCTGTTCATGCGCTTCTCGGGTCTGGCACTCGTCGTGCTCGTGCTGGGACACATGTTCATCATGCTGATGCTCGACGACGGCGTGCACCGCATCAACTTCGCCTTCGTCGCCGGTCGTTGGGCCAGCCCGTTCTGGCAGTTCTGGGATCTGACGATGCTGTGGCTCGCTCAGCTCCACGGCGGCAACGGCCTGCGCACGATCATCGCGGACTACTCCCGCAAGGATTCGACGCGATTCTGGCTGACCACGCTGCTGGTGCTGTCGATGATCCTGATCATGGGCGTCGGCACCTACGTCATCTTCACGTTCGATCCCAACATCTCGGCGAGCTAAGGACACTGACGCTTACATGCAGGAACATCGTTACGACGTACTGATCGTCGGCGCAGGCGGTGCCGGTATGCGTGCTGCGATCGAAGCCGGACCCCGCGCTCGCACCGCCGTACTGACCAAGCTCTACCCCACTCGTTCGCACACCGGTGCAGCCCAGGGCGGCATGTGCGCCGCTCTGGCGAACGTGGAGGAAGACAACTGGGAGTGGCACACGTTCGACACCGTCAAGGGCGGCGACTACCTCGCCGACCAGGACGCCGTGGAGATCATGGCCAAGGAAGCAATCGACGCCGTTCTCGACCTCGAGAAGATGGGTCTTCCGTTCAACCGGACGCCCGAGGGCAAGATCGATCAGCGACGGTTCGGAGGCCACACCCGCGACCACGGCAAGGCACCGGTTCGCCGTGCCTGCTACGCAGCCGACCGCACCGGCCACATGATTCTGCAGACGCTCTACCAGAACTGCGTCAAGCACGACGTCGAGTTCTACAACGAGTTCTACGCACTCGATCTGTGTCTGACCGAAACCGACGACGGTCCCGTCGCGACCGGAATCATCGCCTACGAGCTGTCCACCGGTGAGCTGCACATCTTCCACGCGAAGTCGATCATCTTCGCCACGGGCGGTTCGGGCCGGATCTACAAGACCACGTCCAACGCCCACACCCTCACCGGTGACGGGATGAGCATCGTGTTCCGCAAGGGTCTTCCCTTGGAGGACATGGAGTTCCACCAGTTCCACCCGACAGGTCTGGCGGGCCTGGGCATTCTCATCTCCGAGGCTGTCCGAGGCGAAGGCGGCATCCTGCGCAACGAGTCGGGTGAGCGCTTCATGGAGCGCTATGCACCGACCATCAAGGACCTCGCGCCCCGCGACATCGTCGCACGCTCGATGGTGCTCGAGGTGCTCGAAGGTCGCGGCGGTGGCCCCAACAAGGACTACGTCTACATCGACGTCACGCACATCCCCGAGGAAGTGCTCGACGAAAAACTCCCCGACATCATGGAGTTCTCGCGCACCTACCTCGGCGTCGACCCCGTCAAGGAGCCGGTGCCCGTCTATCCGACGTGCCACTACGTCATGGGTGGCATCCCCACCAAGATTCACGGTGAAGTTCTCCGCAACAACACCGATATCGTTCCCGGCCTGTACGCCGCCGGTGAATGTGCCTGCGTGTCCGTGCACGGAGCCAACCGCCTCGGCACCAACTCGCTGCTCGACATCAACGTGTTCGGGCGTCGGGCAGGAATCGCCGCGGCGGAGTACGCCAACTCGGTCGACTTCACCCCGCTCCCGGAGGAGCCGGCCAAGATGGTGCAGGACTGGCTCGAGCTCATCCTGTCGGACCACGGTCACGAGCGCGCGGCCGACATCCGTACCGAGATGCAGCAGTCCATGGACAACAATGCATCGGTGTTCCGCACCGAGGAGCGCCTGGAGACGGCGCTCAAGGATGTCCGTGCCCTCAAGGAGCGGTACAACAAGATCACCGTCGAGGACAAGGGCAAGCGCTACAACAGCGACCTGCTCGAGGCCATCGAACTCGGCTTCCTGCTCGAAATGGCGGAGGTCACGGTCGTCGGCGCACTCAACCGGAAGGAATCGCGCGGCGGTCACGCTCGCGAGGACTACCCCGAGCGCAACGACGCCGAGTACATGAAGCACACCATGGCCTACAAAGAAGGCGAAGGTCTGCTCACCGATATCCGCTTGGATTACAAGCCGGTAATCCAAACCCGCTACGAGCCGATGGAGCGGAAGTACTGACATGAGCGCACCCACCCTGGACAAGAAGTCCGAGTCCGAGCTGCCACCCGTGCCCGAAGGCGCGGTGATGGTGAACCTCAAGATCGCGCGCTTCAATCCCGAAAGCGGAGACGGACAGCGATGGGACACCTTCCAGGTGCCCACCCTGGAGACCGACCGCTTGCTCAACCTGTTGCTGTACGTCAAGGGCTACCTGGACGGCACGCTGACGTTCCGGCGTTCGTGCGCACACGGAGTGTGCGGCAGCGATGCGATGCGCATCAACGGCGTCAACCGTCTCGCCTGCAAGGTGCTGATGCGCGACATGCTCCCCAAGGACTCGTCGAAGACGCTCAACATCACCATCGAGCCCATCAAGGGCTTGCCGGTGGAGAAGGACCTCATCGTCGACATGGAGCCCTTCTTCGACGCGTTCCGCGCCGTGAAGCCGTTCCTGATGACGACGGGCAACGAGCCGACTCGTGAGCGGATCCAGTCCGCCGCGGACCGCGCCCGGTTCGACGACACCACCAAGTGCATTCTGTGCGCGTGCTGCACCACCTCGTGCCCGGTGTTCTGGAGCGACGGCAGCTACTTCGGCCCCGCTGCGATCGTCAATGCACACCGGTTCATCTTCGACAGCCGTGACGAGGGTGCAACCGAACGTCTGGACATCCTCAACGACGTCGAAGGTGTGTGGCGGTGCCGCACCACCTTCAACTGCACCGACGCATGCCCCCGCGGTATCCAGGTGACCAAGGCAATCCAGGAAGTCAAGCGCGCGTTGCTCTTCGCCCGCTGATCGTCGGTTCCCGGTCGGGAACCACAGTGGCCCCCATGCAGACAGTCTGCATGGGGGCTTTCTCGTTCCATCGGAGTGCCTGCCCCGCGGGATTCGATCTCGCCGCGCACCCCGGATGAGGTGTTTCTGATGGAATTCGAGGGTTGATTCCCAGGTCGAAAGGGATCAGGCTCGAGGTCGGACTTTGCATCCAGCCATCGAGAGGACTTCGTCAATGACCACCTACACGAGCACAACCTGGACCGGACGGCTCGGAAAAGACGACTGCGACATCGATCTGTTCCGCGAATCGGTATCGGAGCAAGTCGACCTCGCGAACTATCCTCATGCAACGAGCGTGCGTGAGAACGTCCTGATCTACGACGCCCGCTCGGTCGAGGGCCTCGACGCCCCCACTCGCGAGGCGATACAGAACGAGCTCGCTCAGGCTCTGCTCACCGGGCCCGGCATCGTCGTGTTCGAGGGCGCGTTCACCGAAGCCCACGGTATGGGCGAGGCCACCGACTACTTCATGGACACCATCGCCGGCCAGCACGCCGCAGGAATGAACTCGGGCGACCACTTCGCGAAACCAGGTACCAACGATCGCGTCTGGTCTGCATTGCAGAAGCTGGCTGTCGATCGACCAGAGGTGTTCTCGACGTACTACTCCAACGACGTACTTGCGTTGGTGTCGCAGGCCTGGTTGGGACCGATGTACCAGGTGACATCCTCGATCAATGTCGTCAACCCGGGCGGTCGAGCCCAGAATCCTCACCGTGACTACCACCTGGGATTCATGTCTGTCGACACCGCCGCTGAATTCCCGGCACACGTGCACCGACTGTCGCCCGCCCTGACTCTGCAGGGAGCCGTCGCGCATTGCGACATGCCGATCGAGAGCGGGCCGACCATGTACTTACCGTTCTCACAGCGGTACGAACCGGGCTACATCGCTTTCAATCTGCCCGAGTTTCGAGAGTACTTCGCGCAGAACTACATTCAACTGCCACTTCGCGTCGGCGACGCCGTCTTCTTCAATCCGGCACTGTTCCATGCTGCCGGACACAACACCTCGACAGGCATTCGCCGCATAGCGAATTTGTTGCAGGTGTCGTCTGCATTCGGTCGCGCGATCGACACCGTCGACCGCAAGGCCATCGTCGAGGCCATCTATCCGTCTCTGCTTCGGATGGCGTCGAGCAGCAGCGCAGCGTTCGTCGGGAACGTCATCGCGGCGTCGGCCGAGGGATACGCATTCCCCACCAACCTCGATCGCGACCGACCGACGACCGGCCTCGCGGGCGAGACGCAGGCCGAACTTCTCGCGCGCGCCGTCGACGCCGCGATGCCCGCGCCCGAGTTGACGACTCTGCTCGAGGCTCAGGAACGGCGCAGGCGCATCTGACCCTCCTGTCGGGACCGAAGCCGCGCCCCACTCCGGTCTCGACAGGTCATCCGTTGTTGTAGCGGGTCAGGACATGGATCCGCGAGGCCTCGTTGACCACGCCGTCCAGTGCGCCCCTCGCCTGCATGATCATCCGGCAGGCCAGCCGTGCGTCGGCGCGCAGTTCGTGATGCAGAACTGCGGACACCGCCCCGGACCGCAGCAGCACCCGGTTGTCCTCGTCGAGGTCGTGGCCGATGAACACCCGGCACCGGCGGCCTGCTGCCTCGAACGCCCTGACGATCGCTGTGTTCCCGCCCCCGATCGAATAGACGGCCTCGATCGCCGGATGCCGGCCGAGGGCGTCCACGACGAGGGACTCGACCGTCGCGTCCAGACCGTCGGTACCGGCGAGTTCGACGACGGTGCGGCCGAATCCCGCACCCCGCTCTGCCGCGAGAGTGCGCAGCGTTGTCCGAAATCCCATTTCGCGTTCTTCTTCGCCGCGAAAGGTGTTGCTGCTCAGCGTGATCAGCACCTCTCGGTCCACGTCCCCGAGCCATTGATCGACCAGAAACGCTGCAGTGGCACCCGCCGCGCGATTGTCGATGCCTACGTACCCGAGGCGGTCCGAGGCCGGTACGTCGGTCACGTAGGTCACGACCGGCGCGCCGGTGCCGACCACGGCGTCGATTGCCTGAGCGACGTCGGGATCGTCCGGGGCTTTGAGGATGACTCCGTGGGTGCCGCGGGCGGCGAGCTTTCCGAGGGTCTCGACCATTGCAGGTACCGATTCGGTATCTCGGAAGTGGAACCTGCATCGGACGAGCGCAGGCGAAAGCATCGGCAGTTCGGCCTCGATCGCGGTCCGAAACTCGGCCGAGAATCGTGGCGGCGTCTGCATCACGACGTCGAACAGAAACTTGCGACCGTTGAGTCGAAGTTGCGATCGCTGCTTGTCCAGGTCTGTGATCGCCTGCTGCACTTCGGCTCTGGTGTCCTGCCGCACCCCCGGCCTGTCGTGCAGAACACGATCGACCGTGGCTTCACTGAGACCGGCCTGCTGCGCAATCTCGCGGACCTTGAATCGATGCCTCACGCCGACCTCGTTTCGTGATGCTTTTTTGAGGGGTTTTTCCTGTTGATCGTAACCTCATCGGCCGCAACACTGAACGCATGAATTCCTATCTGTCCGACACACCCCTCCTCGGGAACTCCGTCGTTCTCGTCAGCGGCGGAACCCAGGGCGTCGGTGCGGGCGTTGTTCGAGCTGCTGCTCGCGAGGGTGCTGCAGTCGCCTTCACCGGCCGACGCGTCGACGTCGGCTCGGCCTTGCAGGACGAGTTGAACGCCGCCGGCCACTCCACACACTTCATCGAGGCCGACGTATCGGACCCCGACTCCGCTCGCGGGTCGGTCGACCGCACGGTGGACAGGTTCGGACGAATAGACGCTCTGTGCAATGCCGCCGGCCTCACCACGCGGGGCACACTGGTGGACACCACTCCGGAGTTGTTCGATCACCACATCGGCGTCAATCTGCGCGGCCCGTTCTTCACGATGCAAGCTGCAGTGCAGAACATGGTCTCGCGTGGTGCAGCCGGGACCATCGTCAACGTCATCTCGATTGCCGAGCACGGCGGCCAGTCCTTTCTCGCCCCCTATGTCGCGGCCAAAGCCGGTCTGGCCGGTCTGACGAAGAACGCGGCGTACGCGCACCGGTGGGATCGCATCCGCATCAACGGGCTGAACATCGGCTGGACCGAGACCGAGGGCGAGACCGAGATACAGAAGCGCTTTCACGGTGGTGATGACGACTGGGCCGCCAAGGCGAACGACAGTGTCCCCATGGGCAAACTCGGCCAAGTCGACGAAATTGCCGACTTCGTCGTTCTGCTGCTCTCCTCGCGCAGTGGAGTAGTCACCGGTTCCGTCATCGACTGGGATCAAACGATCATCGGAGGGCAGGACTGATGGGATCGCGGATCGGTGTCATCGGACTCGGACGAATCGGCGCGTTCCACGTCGACACGCTCAGCACACTCGACGGCGTAGACGGCCTCGTGGTCACGGACGAGCGTCAGGAAGTGACCGACTCGGTGGCGCGAAAATCCGGTGCCGAAGCGGTCTCGTCCGCCGCGGAGTTGATCGCGTCGGGGGTCGACGGAGTTGTCGTCGCCGCCGCGACGTCCGCGCACGCGGGGCTGGTTCTGGCGTGTGTCGATGCCGGGGTACCGGTGTTCTGCGAAAAGCCCATTGCCTTCACCGCGGCCGAGAGTCTCGCTGTGGTGCAAAGAATCTCGGGCGGTTCCGTGCCGGTTCAAATCGGGTACAACCGGCGATTCGATCCCGCCTTCGTCGCCGCCAAGGCCGCCGTCGTGTCGGGCGAGCTCGGCCGACTACATACCGTCCGCTCGACCACCCTCGATCCGGCTCCCCCGCCGATGTCGTACATCGCCACCTCCGGTGGCATCTTCCGCGACTGCAGTGTGCACGATTTCGATATCGTTCGATGGGTCGTCGGACACGAGGTCGTCGAAGTGTACGCGGCAGGTTCGAACCAGGGCGATCCCGAGTTCTCGGCCGTCGGCGACGTCGATACGGCAACTACGACAATCACTTTCGAGAACGGCACGCTGGGCGTCGTGTCCAACACCCGATACAACGGGCGCGGCTACGACTGTCGCCTCGAGGTACACGGCAGCGACGATACCGTCGCGGCCGGGTGGGATCAGCAGGTACCGGTGCGCAACCTCGACGCCGGGGCGACCTTCCCCGATTCCACACCGCACAGCTTCTTCATGGACCGCTTCGAGTCGGCCTACCAGGCCGAACTGTCCGCCTTTCTGCGGGTCGTCACCGGCGACATCCCCTCACCGTGCACGGCGCGCGACGCCCTGGAGGTCGCGTGGATTGCCGAGGCCGCAACACTGTCCTTACAACAGCACCGACCGGTGCGGATCGACGAGGTACGTCCATGAGCGCCATTCGCATTGCTGGAGCACCTATCTCGTGGGGAGTGTGCGAGGTTCCCGGATGGGGCTACCAAATTCCGGCAGACCGCGTGCTGACCGAGATGCGCGGCGCGGGACTGACGGCCACGGAGGTGGGTCCGGAAGGATTCCTCCCCGCCGAGCCTGCCGAACTCGCGCACACTCTGCAGCGCTACGGCCTCACCTCCGTGGGCGGGTTCGCTCCGGTGCTACTGCACAACCGAGACCACGACCCGGTTCCAGGCATCGGGCCGCTGCTCGACGCGTTCGTTGCGAGCCGCGCCGAGGTTCTCGTGCTCGCCGCCGCCACCGGCAGCGAAGGCTACGACTCACGACCCATCCTGAACGATGATCAATGGACAACGTTGCTGCTCAACCTCGATCGGCTGCACGTTGCCGCCGACAGCCGAGGCATCCGTGCCGTTCTGCATCCACATGTGGGCACCATGGTCGAGAAGCGCGACGAAGTGTTCCGAGTGCTCGATGGATCGAGCATCCCGCTGTGTCTCGATACCGGCCACCTTCTCATCGGTGGGACCGATCCGGTGGAACTGGTGACCGTCGCGTCCGACCGCATCACCCACGCTCACCTCAAGGACGTATCTCTGCCACTGGCCGCTCAGGTGCAATCAGGTGAGCTCACCTACACCGAGGCGGTGGCTCTCGGCATGTACACACCGCTCGGCACCGGTGATGTCGACATCTCATCGGTCGTGAACAAGCTGCTCGACGCAGATTTCGAGGGTTGGTTCGTATTGGAACAGGACACAATCCTGTCCGAGGAGCCGTCGGGCGCAGGACCGGTTCGCGATGTCGTTGCCAGTGTCGAATTCTTGCGTGACATCGTGCAGTTGCGCGCGGGGGCACGCTCGTGAGCGCACTGCGGATCGGCATACTGGGCGCGTCCCGGATCGCCGAGCAGGCGTTGGTCGAACCAGCACGCATTCTCGGGCACCGTCTGGTCGCGTGCGCGGCGCGTGACCGCACCCGAGCGGAGAGCTTCGCCGAAAAACACGGAGTGGAGCGAGTTCTCGACTCCTACCAGGACGTCCTCGACGATCCGGAGGTCGACGTCGTCTACAACCCCCTCGCGAATGCGCTGCACGCACCGTGGAATCTCGCGTCGATCCGAGCCGGGAAACCGGTGCTCACCGAGAAGCCCTCTGCGAGCACTGCATCCGAGGCCGATCGAGTTCGACTGGCGGCATCTCGAGCCGGAGTGCCGGTGATGGAGGGGTTCCACTATCTGTTTCACCCGGTTACCGAGCGCCTGCAGCAGTTGGCGAGCGACGGCACCCTGGGCGACCTGCTTTCCATCGAGACGATCACGCATATGCCGGCCCCCGCGGAGGACGACCCCCGATGGCATCTCGAGCTGGCCGGCGGTGCCCTTATGGACCTCGGGTGCTACGGCCTGCATGCGCAACGGCTGTTCGGATCGATGGCCGGTGGCCGGCCCGTCGTCACGGCAGCCCGACTCACCCCACATCCGTCCGGAGTGGACAGCGCCTTCGACGTCGATCTGGCGTTCCCCGGCGGTGTCACGGGCCGTGTCACGGGCTCCATGACCGCGCCGGAGTACGACTTTCGAATCAAGATCACCGGCACACGCGGAGAAGCGTTGGCGCACAACTTCATCAAACCGAACGAGGACGATCGCGTCACGACGATCGTGAACGGCGACCGTAGAACCGAGAACCTGGGTAGACGCTCGTCCTACACTTACCAGCTCGAGGCATTCGCCGATCACATCCTGCACGGCGCTTCGATACCGTCGGACGCCGAAGACGCTGTGCGAAACATGGAGATGATCGACCGAGTCGTCGACGTGGCGTCGCGTAGCGACGTCACACGAACGCGCTGAAGCCCGTCACACCACGGCCGACGATCAGGTTGTTGATCTGCGCGGTGCCCTCGTACGAGTACAACGCCTCGGCGTCGGCGAAGAACCTGATGACGTCATGCTCGATCAGAATTCCGTTGCCGCCCATGATTTCTCGGGCCCAACTCACCACTTCGCGCAGCCGCGTCGTACAGAAGGTCTTCGCGAGCGCTGCATGCTCGTCGTAGTGGACGCCGTTGTCCTGCAGCTGCGAAACACGAATCGCCATACCCAGCGAGGCGGTGATGTTGGCGGTCATCCGGGCGATGAGATCGGCGATCAGCTGAAACGAGGCAATCGGAGAACCGAACTGCTCGCGTTCACGCGCATACGCAACTGCTCGCTCGTACGCACCCATCATGACGCCCACCGCCTGGAACGCCACTCCTCCACGGGTCAGGCGGAGCACTTTGGCGGTATCGGCGAAGGAGTTCGCGTCGGCGAGCTTGTTGCCGAGCGGTACTCGGCAGTTCTCCAGATGTACGTCCGCGTTCTCCACCGCCCGGAGCGAGTACTTGCCCTCGATCTTCTCGGCGCGGAATCCCTCGAAGTGCTTTTCGACCACGAAGCCCTTCACCTCGCCGTCGGCCTCGTCCTTGGCGAAGACGATGGTCAGGTCTGCGAAGGTGGCGTTGCCGATCCAGCGCTTACTGCCGTTGAGGATCCAGTGATCGCCGTCGAGTCGAGCCGTGGTTTCCAGTCCGCCCGCGACGTCGGATCCACCGTGCGGTTCGGACAGGCCGAAGGCACCGATAGTCTCCATCCGCCGCATGGCCGGCAACCACCGCGCACGTTGTTCCTCGGAGCCCAGAATCGAGATGCTGCTCATCGCCAGTGAACTGTGCACGCTGAACATCGTTCCCGAAGACGGATCGATCCGCGCGAACTCCATCTCCAGCCAGCCGGTGAGCAGCTTACGCGAGGCCTTTCGATCGTCGAAAGCGTATCCGAGACCGGCAATCTCGAGCTCGGCGATCAACGGCAACAGATGCACCGGCGAGCTCGCCTTCTCCCAGAATTCGTTGGCTCGGGGCGCGACCTCATCCCGGAGAAACTGCCGCGTACGCAGAACCACCTCGATCTCGGCGTCGTCGAGCATGCTCTGATATCCGTAGAAATCCGACTCGAGAAAATCGGGCGACAGTGGTCCGAGGGGCTCGTGCTCACTCATGGTCGGCTCCTTCGTCTGGCACCTCCCTTGGGCACCGTTGGTGCTCGTCTACCCGTCGCACGGAGTTCTCACGCATAGCGCTCGGCCAGTACAGCAGTCAGCGGCGCAGCTCGTGGGTGAGGGTCGCCAGTTCGTCGCCGCCCGCCATTTCCTTCGTGAGGTCGTCGAGCGATATGTCGTCGTAAGCACAATCGAGCGTCTGCCGACCACGGTTGAGCAGAACGAAATGATTTCCGACCAGGTACGCGTGGTGTGGATTGTGGGTGATGAACACGACGCCGAAGCCTTGCTCTCGGGCGGCGGAGACGTAACGCAGAACCATGCCCGACTGCTTGACGCCCAGCGCGGCCGTCGGCTCGTCGAGGATGAGCACACGCGCGCCGAAGAAGATGGCGCGGGCGATGGCCACGCACTGTCGCTGCCCACCGGAGAGGGAGCCGATGGGGGCATCGACGTCGGGCAGATCGATGCCGATCTTGCGAAGTTCCTCGATGGTCGTCGCGCGCATGGCGTGGATGTCGAGGGATTTCAGGACCTTGCCCCGGCGCAACTCCTGGCCGAGAAAGAAGTTGCGCCACACCGGCATCAGGGACACGACTGCCAGGTCCTGATAGACAGTGGCGATTCCCTTGTCCAGGGCGTCTTTCGGCGACCCGAAGGTCGCTGGTTCGCCGTCGACGAGCAACTGGCCCTCGGACTGCTGATGCAGGCCGGCCATGATCTTGATCAAGGTGGACTTGCCTGCACCGTTGTCACCCAGAACGCACGTGACCTCACCGGCGCCGACGCGCAGATCGATTCCCTGCAGCGCAGTGACGTTGCCGTAACTCTTGCCCACGTTCCTGAGTTCGATGACGGGGGTGTTCGCGGAAGAAGTCATCGATTACCTTTTCGCCGCGAAGTTGCGGAAGGAGTTGTTGGCAATCACTGCGAACAGCAGCATTGCGCCGAGAAAGAACTTGAACCAGTCGGGGTTCCACCCGGCATAGACGATGCCCTGATTGGTCATGCCGAAAATGAACGCGCCGATGAACGCGCCGATCGCCGTGCCGTATCCGCCGGTGAGCAAGCACCCGCCGATCACTGCGGCGATGATGTAGAGGAACTCGTTGCCGACGCCTTGGCCGGATTGCACGGTATCGAAGGCGAACAGCAGATGCATGCCGACGAACCAGGCGCAGAAGCCGACGAACATGAACAAGCCGACCTTGACCCTCGTGACCGGCACCCCGACGGCTCGCGCCGATTCCTGATTGCCGCCGACGGCGAAGATCCAGTTGCCGGTGCGCGTTCTCATCAAGACCCAGGTCGCCGCCAGCGTCAGTACGATCCACCACACGACAGTGACGCGGATGGACACTCCGAACAGCGAGAACGAGGACGAGAACACAGCTTTGGCCGAATCGAATCCCTCCATGTCCGAGATGGACGGGGTGGCCACTTGACCGGTGACGAGCTTGGTGACGGCGAGATTGATGCCGGTGAGCATCAGGAACGACGCCAGCGTGATCAGGAACGACGGGATTCTGGTTCGCATCACCAGGTAGCCGTTGAACACGCCCACCGACAGGGCAAGCAGCAATGCCAATGCGGAGCCTGCCCACACGTTCAGATGCAGGTTGTAGGCCAACATCGACGCCATGATCGAGGAGAAGGTCACTGCTACACCGGTGGACAGGTCGAACTCGCCGCCGATCATCAACAAGGACACCCCGACCGCCATGATGCCGATGGTCGAGGACGCATACAGCACGGTCGCGAGTGCCTCGGGCGACCGAAACGGTGGCGCAACTATGCAGAAGAAGACGAAGATGGCGACCGCGCCGAACAGCGCGCCGATCTCCGAGCGAATCAACAACCGCTGCAACGGCTTCTGTTTCTTCACCCGCTCATCGACGACGGCAGTGTGTGTCGACAGAGCCGGATCGGCCTGTGTGGGCATGACGTTCCTTCCGCGCCGAGGCGAGGCATTCACCGAGTGCCGTTGCGGGCGTACTCGGCGACTGTGTCGATGTTGGTCGAGTCGATGAACGCGGGCCCGGTCAGGACGGGGGTGCCTCCGCCGATGGTGTTGCCGTTGTTGAGGTAGAGCCACAGCGAGTCGATGGCCAGGTAGCCCTGCAGGTACGGCTGCTGATCGATCGCCCAGGCAACATCACCGGCCTCGATCGCATCGACCAGTGCAGCATTGGTGTCGAACGTGACGACGGTGGCGTCGCTGCCCGAGTTGCTCTTGGACTGCACGGCAGTCAGGGCGATGGGGGCCGCGAGGGCCATGATGTGGTCGATTGTCGGATCCTGCTGAAGCTTCGCAGTGATGGTCGCCTCCACGGACGGCAGGTCCTTGCTGTTGACGTTCAGGATCTCCGTGGTACCCCCGGTGAAGCCTTGTTCGACGCCTGCGCAGCGTGCCTCGAGTGAGACGGCCCCTTGCTCCTGAATGATGCACAGCGTCTTCCGAGCACCGTCGGCGGTGAGGCGCGCTCCTGCCGCCTGCCCGGCGATGGTCTCGTCCTGACCGAAGTACTGCTGCACTCCCATGTTCTTCCAGGAGTCGTAGCCGGAATTGAACGCGACCACGGGAATGCCCGCGGCAGTGGCCGTCTCGACTGCGGGGGCCATTGCATCGGGCTTGGCCAGCGTGACCGCGATGCCGTCGACCTTGGAATCGATCGCACTCTGGACGAGGTTGGCCTGGTTCGGTGCCTCGGGATCTGCGGAGTAGCGCAGTTCGATGTTGTCCTTCGCTGCCGCGGCTTCGGCACCCTTGCGCACGAGATCCCAGAACGTGTCACCGGGGACTTCGTGCGTGATCATCGCTATCGTCGCCGCCGGCGTGTCGGCCACGCCCGCGTTGCTTCCCTCGTCGGACGATCGAGGCGCACCACCGGTGCTCGAACAGGCAGCGACCGTCAGTGCCGCGACCGCACAGACCGCGCCGACCGCGATCGGCCCGCGCCTTTGCCGAAACCTCATTGCACTTCCCTTTCCAACAACCGGCTCTCGAACAACCGACGAATCCGAACTGACGACCTGATCACTGTAAGAAACGATCGGTACCCGTCACGCATCGTGGACGATTATTCGTCAGGCAACAGAACCGGTGTGCGCACCACCGGACCTAGGCCGACATGAGAGAACTCTCATCTCCGATTCACGTAGCCACAATCCGCCGTAGTCAAACTCGGCTGTGTGCGAACCATCATCGTCTCGGCCCTGGGACTGCTCACGCTCGCCGTGCTCGTCACGGCGTTGCTGACAACGCGATCGACGGGCGAGCAGACCCCGCTACCCGCACCCATTGTCGCACCCGCCGCACCCGGGCAATCCGCCACGGGTACCCCGCAGCCGGTTGTCCCTGCACCGGGGACGGCCGATCCCGCGCCCACCGCCGTCGCTCCGCAGCCGGTGGCACCGGACGGATTTGTGCCCCCGCCGCCGCTTCCGCCCGCCGACTGGGACGATGACTTCGACGACGACTGGGATGACGATGACGACGACTGACGCCGCTGCAAGACCGACCACGTGATGCGGACCCGACTGCTCGCACTACGCCCGACGAGCGCCCGCAGCCGCATCTTTTCGTGGGTACTGCTGCTCGTGCTGGTGTCACTGGCGGCCGTCACCGTCACCACGTGGCTGCTGATGATCCGCGCAACCGACAACCGCATGCGCGAATCGCTGCGCACCGAGATCGCCGAGTTCACCACCCTCACCGATGCGGGCGTCGATCCCGGAACCGGCGAACCGTTCGACGGCATCAACGACGTGCTCCGCGTGGTGATCACCTACAACCTCGCCCGTCCCAACGAGAAGTTCCTCGGCTACGTGGACGGCGCTTTCGCTGTGCAGAGCAGGCAGCAGGCACCGGTACGACTGTCCGACGACGACGGGTTCACTGCTGAGGTCGGATCCGTCACCGCGCCGGTCGAGGGATCGTACTCGAGCGCGGCAGGCGAAGTGCTGTACCTCGCAGTGCCGGTCTCACTGGCGGGTGACCCGGTACCGGGCGTCGTGGTTGCCGCCTACTTCGCCGATCAAGAACGCGCCTCTGCCGACGAGACCGCAACGTTGATGCTCGTCGTCGGCGGCGTCACCTCGGTTCTGGCGGCGATCGGCGCGTGGTTCGTCGCGGGTCGCATCCTGTCCCCGATCAGACACATCACCGCCACCGCCAGATCGATCAACGAAACCGACCTGTCCGGTCGGATCACCGACGCGAGAACAACAGGTCGAGGCGACGACATCGGAGCCCTGATCGACACACTCAACTCGATGCTCGACCGAATCGAGTCCGGTGCAGCGAGTCAACGCCGATTCCTCGA
Organism: Rhodococcus ruber; assembly: GCF_027270735.1. Classification (GTDB taxonomy): domain Bacteria; phylum Actinomycetota; class Actinomycetes; order Mycobacteriales; family Mycobacteriaceae; genus Rhodococcoides; species Rhodococcoides rubrum_A. The sequence goes on from NZ_JAPWIJ010000010.1 coordinate 22,129, forward strand.
CGACGCCGGCCACGAACTCCGCACTCCCATCACAATCGTGCGAGGTCATCTCGATGTACTCGACCACGGCGACCCCGCCGATGTTCGCGACACCGTCGCGCTCGTCGACGACGAACTGGACCGGATGAACCGACTGGTCGCCGACCTGTTGCTGCTCACCCGAGCCGACCAGACAAGCTTCGTCACGCCTGTGGTCACCGATGTCGACGCGCTCACTCGAAGCGTGTTCGACAAGGTGACCACTCTCGCCGACCGGGAATGGGTGCTGGAGGCGAGCGCAACCGTCCACGCGCCGCTGGACGCACAACGACTGACTCAGGCGCTGCTGGCGTTGGCGGACAACGCAACTCACCACACGATGCCCGGCAGCCGCATCGGTATCGGATCACAACTGTCCGACGGTGACATCCGGTTCTGGGTCACCGACTCGGGCCCTGGGATCGAGCGCGACGAGCAGGAACGGATCTTCGAGCGCTTCGCCCGCGGTCGCAACGGAACCAGACGCACCGAAGGCGCCGGGCTCGGATTGTCCATCGTCACCGCAATCGCCCGAGCACATCGTGGACGGGTGAGTGTCGGCAGCGCACCGGGGCACGGTGCCACGTTCACCATCAGCATTCCACTGACCGATTCCGTTGCCTCTCAGAAAGATCGACCATGGCCCGCATCCTGATCGCCGAAGACGAACCCCGCATCGCCTCGTTCGTTCACAAGGGGCTGAGAGCGAGTGGATTCAGCACGACGACGGTGTCCGACGGCAGGTCCGCCTACGAACATGCCCGCAGCGGCGATTTCGATCTGGTGGTACTCGATATCGGTTTGCCGATCATGGACGGCTTCGAGGTCCTGCACCGACTCCGCAGAGAGCAGTGCGAGATACCGGTGATCGTGTTGACCGCCCGCGACAGCGTCCAGGACGTGGTGTCCGGTCTCGAAACCGGTGCCGACGACTACATGGCCAAGCCGTTTCGCTTCGAGGAACTGCTCGCACGTATCCGAGTTCGCCTGGGCACCAAGCGAACCGTCGACACCACGCAACTCGCGGTCGCCGACCTCACCCTCGACCTGCGTACCCGCCGAGCTGTGGTGGGAGACCGTACCGTCGACCTGTCGGCCCGTGAATTCGCTCTCGCCGAGACCTTCATGCGCCACCCCGGCCAAGTCCTCTCGCGAGAGCAACTCCTGTCGCAGGTGTGGGGCTACGACTTCGACCCGGGCTCCAATGTCGTCGACGTCTACGTCCGCTACCTTCGAGCGAAATTCGGTGCCCCCCGAATCGAGACCGTCCGCGGAATGGGATACCGACTGTCCGAGACATGAGTGGCGTCGGACACTGCCGACGCCGCTCCCGAGTCTCAGTCGTCGTTGTCGTCGTCCAGATCGTCCCAGTCGTCACGATCGTCACGATCGTCCAGGTCGTCGTTCAGATTGTCCCGGTCGTCGCGGTCGTCCAGATCATCGTTGCGGTCGTCGCGATCGTCGTCGTAGCGGTCGTCGTTGCGGTCGTCCATGTCGTCGTTGCGGTCGTCCCAGTCATCGTCGAAGCGGTCGTCCGGGATCTGCGCGGGTGTCGGCTGCTGTGCTGGGGCCGCCAACTGGACCGGAGCCGGATCGGCCGCCGGCAGTCGTTGTTCCACCGAGATCGAGGACGGTCGCTGCTGGGTGGGGTCGTCGTCGGCGATCGCGAGTGCGCCGACGCTACCGAGGGTGAGCACAACGGCTGCTGCGCCGACGATCGCGAACTTTCCTGGCACCTTCATAACTGCTCCTTCGATCCGGGTTCTGTGGGCCACCGTTTCGGTGCTGACTCAACGATCGCGGTCGAACGTGAGAAGCGAAGGAGCACAACATGAGCGAGTTCTCATACTGGCGGCAGAGCCCGCACCGTCGGCTGGACCGGCCGATTCAGCGGTGCACAGTGGTGTCGACCGCTACCGGACGCGCAGTAGCGGTTCGCCGGTGAGTCGTGGCGTCGACCGACTACGGAGCGCCTAGGGTGATTCGCGATGAAAAGGATCAGAAGTTCCATGGCTGCGTCGGCGATGGCGTTCACCCTCGTCGGTCTCGGGGCCGGACCGGCCCTGGCACAGCCTGCAACCGAGCCTCCGGTTCCGACGACGACGACACCGCCGTTCACGACGCCGGACACAGACGGCTGCCCGTACGCCGCGTCACCTCCCCCTGCGATCGACCTATCCGAGGTACCGGCCCCTGGAAGTACTGCACCGCAACCACTTCCGATCCCTGCCGACGCCGTCGGCGGCGAGCGCCTCGCCGAGTGCGGAGTGGTGTTGCCGGATGGCGCTCCCCCGCTACCCGCAGACATTTCGGCCACCGGGTTCGTGGTGGCGGACATGGACTCGGGTGCTGTTCTCGCGGCCAAAGATCCACACGGACGGTACCGCCCTGCCAGCACGATCAAGATCCTGCTGGCCCTCGTCGCACTGGACGAGTTGAACCTGAGCACGCAGATCACCGCAACCGCCGAGGATGCCGAAGCGGAGGGCAGCGCCGTCGGCATCGGCAAGAACGGCGTCTACACCAATTTGCAGCTGATGCAAGGGTTGGTCATGGCATCGGGAAACGATGCGGCGCACGCACTGTCGGCACAACTCGGCGGGGACGCGGCCACTGTCGACAAGATGAATGCCAAGGCCGCAGAGCTGGGCGCACTCGACACGCGTACCGCGACGCCGTCCGGTCTCGACGGGCCTGGGATGGCCAGCTCCGCGTACGATCTGGCCCTGATCTTCCGCGCGGCAATGCAGAATCCCACGTTTGCGCAACTGATTTCGACGCCGACCGTGCAGTTTCCGGGCTACCCGAAAGATCCTGCGATCCCGGAGGATCAGGACCGACCCGGCTTCGCACTCTCCAACGACAACCAGCTGCTCTACAACTACGAGGGTGCCCTTGGAGGAAAAACCGGATACACCGACGACGCCCGCCAGACCTTCGTCGCCGGGGCCGAGCGCAACGGGCGACGCCTCGTGGTGACGATCATGAAGGGCGATGTGCTGCCGATACGTCCGTGGGAGCAGGCGGCGCGATTGCTGGACTACGGGTTCGCCATGGATCCGAACAGCTCTGTCGGCGATCTCGTCGAACCGCAGTCGACATCGGCGGTGACGAGTACGCGCGCGAGCGAGGCGACGCCGACTCTTGCCGAGCCACCGGCGACGGCATCGGGGTCGGGCTCCCGCCAATCCGAGATGCAGGCCCAGGGCGACACCGTGGTCCGCCTCTCGATCGGTGTCATCGGCGCGATCGTGGTGATCGGGCTGTTGTGGGGCGCTCGACGGCTTTCACGCAACCGCTGATCAGGCCTTCGGTCCGTCCACCGTCGCGTGGCGTTCAGCGGCGCCGGTTACGCAGTCCCGCGAGTCCGACCGCGGCGAGTACACCCGCACCCACCAGTGCCAACCCGCCTGTGACGCCGGGACCTTCACTGACCTCGACCCTCGTGTTGATCACTGCCGGTTCCGGTGCCGGAACGTGGGCTTCTGCAAGGCTTTCGCGAGTGGTCGCGGCGAACGACGTGGAGAACAGCACCAGCCGTGAGGTCGTGAACACGAATACCAACAGACCGATGATGGGTCCGAACACGACGCCTGCAGGACCGCTGGTCACCGACGCCAGATAGAGGGCACCGAGTTGCTTGAAGATCTCGAACCCGATTGCGGCCAGCAGAGCACCCTTGGCTGCACTGCGCCACGACACCGGTTCGCGCGGCAGGCGTGAGATCACCCAGGTGAACAGGGCCCAGGTGCCCGCCAGCGCGAGGAGCACCGAAAATATACGCAGTGCAATTCCCACTCCCGGTACGGAGTCGAGATTCGCCCACTCGAGGATGCTGCGCATGACGCCGCCGCCGGCCAGAGCGGAGAGGCCGAGCGAGAGAACCAATGCGGTCCCGAGACCCAGCAACGCAGCGAAGTCCTTGGCCTTGGTCGCCAGGAAGCCACCCTGCTCGTGCTGGCTCTCCCACATGGCGGTCAGCGCTTCACGCAGGTTGGCGATCCACCCGAGACCGGCGTACAGAGCACCGAGCAAACCGATGATGCCGACACTCGCACGCGATTCGATGGCCGTCTCGATCAGAGAGCTGATCGTCTCCCCGAAGCTCCCCGGCACATTCTCCGCGATCTGAGACTGGATCTCGGCAAGCCAGTCGGGTTGGTTCACGAGCACGAAGCCGGCGATCGCAAAGGCGACCATCAGCAGCGGAAACAACGCCAGCACACTGAAATACGTCATACCGGCCGCGTAGTAGTCGCCCTTCTGACCCTGATAACGCTGCGCTGCAACGACGGTGTGATCGAGCCAGGGCCACCGGGCACGCCGGTCGTCGAGCATGGCCTTGAAATCGGGCATCGCGCTCACCTTCTCGCTGTCGTCGGCCGCTGTCGGATGGTGTCGCCGCATCGCTGCGCAACGAAACCCGGTGTGTCGTGGATGTTATGCGCCTGGAGGCAGGAAACCCACCCGGTCGTACACCTGAGCGAGCGTTCGACTCGCCACTTCTCTGGCTCGATCCGCCCCCGCCGAGAGGATGCGATCGAGTTCGGCCACGTCGGCCATGAACCCGTCCATCCGTTCACGCAGCGGAACGACGAACTCGGTGAGGACCTCGGCGGTGTCGGACTTGAGGTCTCCGTATCCCTTGCCCGCGTATCCGGCCACGAGATCCTCGATGCTCGTACCCGACAGAGCAGACTGGATGACCAGCAGATTACTGACCCCGGCTTTGTTCTCGGTATCGAACACGATGTCGCGCTCGTTGTCGGTCACCGCCGAGCGAATCTTCTTCGCCGACACCTTCGGATCGTCGAGAATATTGACGATGCCCGCCGGATTCGACGAGGACTTGCTCATCTTCGCGGTGGGATCCTGCAGATCGAATATCTTCGCAGTGCCCTTGATGATGTGTGCGTCGGGAACGACGAATGTCTTCTTGAACCTCGTGTTGAAGCGCTGCGCAAGATCACGAGTCAACTCCAGATGTTGACGCTGATCCTCGCCTACCGGAACCAGATTCGGACGGTAGAGCAGGATGTCGGCGGCTTGCAGAATCGGATAGGTGAACAGACCGACGCTGGTGTGATCGCGACCCTGCTTGGCAGACTTGTCCTTGAACTGCGTCATCCGCGCCGCTTCACCGAACCCGGTGATGCAATTGAGGACCCAAGCCAACTGCGCGTGCTCGGGCACCTGACTCTGCACGAACAGTGTCGACTTCTCCGGATCGATGCCCACCGCGAGCAGCTGAGCCGCGGCCACTCTGGTGCGCCGACGCAATTCCTTCGGATCCTGCGGAACGGTGATCGCATGCAGGTCCGGGATGAAGTAGAACGCGTCGAACTCGTCCTGCAACTCCACCCAGTTCCGCACCGCACCCAGGTAATTGCCGAGATGGAACGAATCGGCAGTCGGTTGGATGCCGGAGAGCACCCGCCGACGCGGACCCTGCGGAGTGTCGATGGAGTCGGGAGAAGACATGGTGCAATCTTTTCACGAACCGATCGACACCTGGCTTTTGCCTAGCGGTAGCGCACAGTCACCGGCGCGTGATCCGACCATCGCTGGTCGTAGGCCTCGGCACGCTCGGTGGTCGCTTCCTTGGCGCGCTCGGCCAGATCACTGGTAGCCAGTTGGTAGTCGATACGCCAACCCGCGTCGTTGTCGAACGCCTTCCCACGATACGACCACCAGCTGTACGGACCCTCGACCTCCGGGTGCAATGCCCGGACGACATCGGTCCACGGTGCCTTCTCGGCGAGCAACCGCGACACCCACTCACGTTCCTCCGGCAGAAACCCCGAGTTCTTGCGGTTCGTCTTCCACGCCTTCAAGTCGGCCTCGCTATGGGCGATATTCCAGTCGCCGCACACCACCACGTCCCGGTCGGCGGTCTTCGCTGCCTTGGCCGACTTGCTCAGGTACTTCGCGAACGCGGCCATGAAGCGCTCCTTCTCGTCCTGGCGGTCGGTACCCACCTCGCCCGACGGCAGGTACAGGCTCGCCACGGTGACATCTCCGAAATCGCCTTCGATGTAACGACCGGCATCGGCGAACTCGGCAGCGCCGATGCCGGTGCGAATCGCGTCGGGCGCTGCCTTGGACAGCAACGCCACGCCGTTGCGTCCCTTCGCCGACGGTTCGGCCGACGCAAGGTGCCATCCAGCATCGAGAGCCGAAGCCAGCGCCTTGGTCAGTTCCCCGTCGTTGGCACGGGTCTCCTGCAGGCAGATGACGTCGGCATCGGTGGCCTCCAGCCACGGCAGCATGCCCTTGCGAACAGCGGCGCGTATTCCGTTGACGTTGACTGTGGAAATTGTGATCGGCACGCCGACGACGGTAGCGGAGACCGCCGACAGACGGCGGGTCGCCTTCTGTCGGCGGTACCTCCCCGGGGTTGCTACCGACGCCTGGGCTTGGCACCGGGCTTCGGAGCGGTGACCACCGATGTCACCTCCGGCACTACCACCGGTTCACGATCGATCCGCCGGTAGACGATGTGCTGTTGGACGTATGTCCAGATGTTGTTGCTCACCCAGTAGAGCAGCACCGCGACCGGCAGCACCGGGCCGCCGACGAGCACCCCGGCCGGGAACACCCAGAGCGTGAGCTTGTTCATGATCGCCGTCTGCTGATCGGCACCTACCGTTGAATCCTGGCGGGCGATCGATGCGCGGGAGTTCAGATGGGTGGCAATTGCAGCGACGATCATCAACGGGACCGCAACGAACGCGATGCTCCATACCGACGGCACTCCCCCGAACGGACCGAACGCTTCGAGCACCTCCCGAGAGCTGTTGACAGCAGCAGAGATCGGCGCACCGAACAGCCGTGCGTCGAGAAAGGACTGCACATCGGCGGCGCTGAAGACGTAGTTCGCGGTGTTCGCATTCTCCTGCGCCGTCATACCGAGATGACCGAATCCGGTACCGGTTCGGTTGAACGAGCGCAGCACGTGAAGCAAGCCGATGAAGACGGGGCCCTGTGCAAGCAGCGGCAGACATCCCATCAAGGGATTGAATCCGTTTTCCTGCTGCAGCTTTCGCGTTTCGGTTGCCTGCCGGGCCCGGTCCCCGGAGTGCTTCTTCCGGACGGCCTCGAGTTGAGGCTTCAGCTTCTTCATGACGAGCTGTGAACGAATTTGGCCGACGAACGGCTTGATCAGAAGTGCCCGCAGTGTGAAGACCAGGAAGATCACTGCCAACGCCCAGGCGAAGCCGTTGTCGGGGCCGAGCACGGTCCCGAATACTCTGTGCCAGAACCACAGCACCGCGGAGACGGGATAGTAGACGAAATCGAGCATGGTGGAACACCTCACTGTGAGAGAAAGTCGGTCGGAAGGCGTCTCGACCGGATCTCGCAGTGACTCAGCAGAATACGAGCCACCGGTCCGGCCTCGAGACCGAACCGGGCGCTCTCGGCATGGGGCGGCCGGGAGTATCGGGATGCTCCTGCCTACGGAAGGATCCTCGAAGACGTCGGCCGTCCGCAGCTTCGGCCCACGTCGACCGAGGTGCGACCGCCCCAGGATCGACGGGTGCGCCGAAGTGCAGCAGTGATGCGGCTACCAACGCGCCGAACATCGCGATCTGGGCGGCGGGTTGCGCGTCGACAACGGTGAAGACGACGAGCAAGACGGCAATGATGCCGAGAACGGTCACCACGGCGCGACCCGTGCGGGAGCCGTTCATCCGACGGCCACCGCGATCTGCACCGCCGCATACGCGAACACGACGAGTGGGCCGCGAAGCATTTGCCGCAGCATGTCCACCGGAACCTGCCCCATCGGCGTCTCGAGAATGAGACCCCCGTACTCGAGTGGTGGTCGCGACGCGGATCGGTACAGAGCAGCGAGCGCCACGAACGGGATGGGTAGCACTGCCCAGAGCGATGCGCCGAACACCACCGGTGCGCACGCGGCGAAGACTGCGAGGACTCCGGCTGCAGGCACGACCAGATGCGCTGAGCGCAGACTGCGATCAGACCCTCCGAATGCAGCACGAAAAGCACTGGACGAGTTGATATCTCGTAGGCCACGACCGAACGCAATTCCGACTGCGCAGCACGCCAGCAGCACTGCGAGTGGACGCAGGGGCAGAGCGAACACCGCTGTACAGAGATAGACCACGATGATCACCGCAACCAGAGTGGATACCGTGCTCCGATCCCGCAGGACGCGCCGAGCATCCGCGTCGACGAACATTCGCCAGCGTGAACCCGAAAACGACCGAGACCGCACCAGACCCACCCGACGCCAGGTACGCACCTCCATCTCGGCAGAGACGAACGACGAATCCATCGTCGTCGTCGCGACCGACAGTGAGGTAGCGAGCCCCGAACCACGTTCCAGCGCAGCCCGATTCAACCGTCGAACACGACGACGCCCAACCGACACGATCGCGATACCGGATACGACCGCGATCGCCGCCGCCCACACGACCGATGATGCAGGAAGAACCGGTGCGTAGATGAGGGACACCGAAGAGCCGAGGACCCCCACGCAAACCAGAACGACAGAGAACGTCCGGTACCACCGGTCTCCGAGCCGCGACGCCTGCGCGCATACTCCCCAGCCGACGACGCTCGCACCTGCTGCTGCCCCCATTCCGCCGAACCACCACCAACTGTGGGCTGCAGGCCCGACCAGTGTCGATCCTCGTGCGATCAGAACACCAAGACCGCCTCCGCAGGCTGTCGACACCCAGTAGCGCGGAGCAAGTACGGCCGATTGATCGAGTGGGGTCGAGTGAATCCAGAACCGTTCCGCGGAGTTCACCACGACGGGCCCCAGCGCCCGCACCGCGACCATGAGCAGGCCGAAAGCTGCGATCGCGAGCCCCACCACGAACGGAGTATCGACCGTACGTACGAGTCCGGCGACCGACTCGCCGGACCGGAGGGCGCCGGGGTCGATGCGTCCGAGGACGTGCCACAGCAGTCCCGTTGCCACGAACACCGGTAGTCCCCAGACTGCGAGGACGGTGCCGATGTCGGTTGGCATCCGCGCGCGTTTCCACTCACGAATCCGGCCACGGACGACGCGCGCAGAAGGTAGGGCCGTCGTCACTGTCGCCACCGGTCACCGTCCATGCACGTGTCGGCCACCTGCTCGACGAGATCCGGGTCGTGAGATGCCATCAGGACGATGCGCCCGGCCTGCTTCTCGTGCTCGATGGCCTGAGCCAACCAACGCTTGCCCGCGGCGTCCAACCGTTGCTCGGGTTCGTCGAGCACCAACACGTCTCGGGGTCGCACGAAAGCCGAACCCAATGCGAGCCTTCGCTTCTGACCGCTGGACAAGGTGACGGGTAGCTGATCGACGACGTGCCCGAGCCCCAGTCCCTCGATCACCCGTTCGGCTGCACTCGGAGGGTCGGCCACTCCGTGGGCCGCAGCGACGAGTTGAAGGTGTTCGGTCACCGACAGGTGCGGAAAGGTCCCCGGATCGTCCAGTATCGACGCCATGCGCGCGCGGAAATCGGGCGCTGTCTCGTCGACAGGCTCTCCGAACAGTGTGATGGTTCCGGAATCGAGTTCGTCGGCTCCGACGACGCATCTCAGCAGAGTTGTCTTTCCGGCTCCGTTGGCACCGACGAGGGCACAGACCGACCCCTCCGACACGGCGAAGTTGACATCGCTGAAAACGGTCAGCGAACCGAAACGCTTGGTGGCGTCGGCGATCACGAGCATGGTGGTTCTCCCTGGCAACCTTGCGACTACGGACGCGAAGGCGTGGGGGAACTCGAAACTAGAGTGCCCCCACCAGGGCACCGGGTGCTCGTGGCTGCGGACGGCCCGGGGCATCCGGGCGGTGTTGACGCCGGAACGCGCCTCGTAGGTGACGTTCCTCGGCGGTGGGGCCTACATTCGGCAGCCGGCGCAGGAGTGTCAGAACATCGACGCGGTGCGCGAGCACCATCAGGACCGTCAGTGCCGCAACGAGAACGAGAGCAACGTCCGTGGTTCCGGCGGGCGTCGTCAGCAGCAGCGACAGAAGAAGCAGCGAGGTGACGACGAAGTTCTGGTATCCCATCTCGCACCTCCCTGGTGTGCCGCTGATCCGAGTCGTTGCTCAGGGTACAGATACCGACGGGTCTGTGCACCACTGCCACGTGTTGCCCGCTCGCACCACGCCGCGGCCGTGCACACACGCTCGCATGAAATCGGGCAATCGATCGAGTTCCGCGTCGGCGTCGGACGACAACCCACCCAGGTAGAAAACATCGACACGTCCGGTCTGCTCGAATCGCTCCACGTTGTGACGCGCGATGTACGCATCGGGATTCAGCGCAGCCAAGGCGAGCACGGTGAGTACCGCCCCGACACCGACTGCTCGTGGAATCCAGCGACCCGACATCCGCACACCAGCGGCGAGCAGGAGCACGAACACCGATCCCAGCCACCACTCGACAGCCGTGACGAACAACCTCGGAGTGGTGTACCCGTACTGCTCCTCGTACAACGACATTCGATGCAGCGCCGACGCCACGATCACCATGGACAAGACACACAGCGCGCCCAACAGGGCACGCAACGCAATCCGGTCGCGTCGGGCGGTGCGCTCGGCCTTGGTCACGGTGGCCGCGATGACGAGCAATGTCAGCACCGTCACCGCGAGCAATTGCCAGAACCCCTGCCGCGCGTACTCGGCGTTGGTCAGACCTTCTGTCGTCAGAACGTGCCCCTGGCCGCCGAACAGCGTCGGCACCTGGAACCCGACGAACACGACGAACAGCGCCACCACCGCCCCCAGGGGAACCATCCACTCCCACAACCGCAGTGTGCGACGCGGCGACGGTGCGAGGCGATCGAACCGAGGCGGATGCAGTGCAACGTACGCCACGGCCAGCGCACCTGCTGCGGTGAACACGAAGACGAGGGTGCGTCCGACGATCGATGCGGCATCGAACTCGGGCGTCACCGCGCCCAGTGCATCCGCGAAACGCTTGTCGGCCGCACCGAACAACGCCGCGAACACGACGCAGAGCGCCACAGTCACAACGGCCACCATGCCGATGCGCACCGGCCGCGGCCCCTCCAGATCGATCGAACCGGCTCCGCGCCGGGTCCACCGAGCCACGCGCACCGGCAGAAACAACGGCAGGAGAGCGCCGAGTGCAATTCCCGTCCACGTCCAGGCACGGGAGAGCACCACCACTCCGACCACGATGGCAAGCGTCGTCGACATCGTCACGATCCACTCGGCCGCTCGCAGTACAGACACGCTCGCCAGTGCCAGCACTCCTGCCACACCGGCCCATTCCCACCGCGATAGCCTGCCGCTGCGCGCTGCGAGCACAACCACCACGAAGGTCACGGCAGTGATCAGCACACCGAACGTGTTGTCCACCAACGTCACTGCACCGATCAGTCCGGCCAGAGCCGACCCGACGAGCGCCGCACGAGGTGGCTGCGAATACCGCAACACCGGCCAGGTGCGCGGTCCCCAGGGAAAGCGCCCGTGCTTCGTTCTCGGATGAATCGGAATGTCGATCGTGCTCATGGCTCTTCCTTTTCTGTGTTTCGGGCATGGAAGGTCGGCGGCTGCACTCCGGAGACGAGCAGTCGCGGTTCGGATGGATCGAGAAAATCAGTGCTCGGGGATGGACACTCTGATGTGGCAGCCGAATTCGCTGTCGAGGACTTCGATGGTTCCGCCGTGCAGTTCGGTGGCCCAGCGGGCGATGCCGAGGCCGAGACCTGTTCCGCCGTCGGTGGATCCGCCGCGAGTGAATCGGTCGAACACCGCATGGCGATCGGCGAGCGCAATGCCTGGGCCCTGGTCGACGACGTCGAATGCATACGCTCCACCGATTCGATGGGCTCGCAGCGTCACTGTGCTCGAATGGGGGGAATGCCGCACGGCGTTGTCGACGAGGTTGGTGATCACCTGCGTCATGCGAGATCGGTCGGCCACGACGGTCGAATCGCCGGGCGAGACAACGATCGACACTCGTTCGCGGTGAACGGAGGTCGCATCCTCGAGGAATTGCCGCACCGCGAACTCCTCCGGGGCAATGGTGAGGACACCGCCCTCCACGCGCGACAGGTCGAGCAGTTCGCTGACCAGATCACCGAGTCTCTCGGTCTGGCTCAGCGCCACCGACAGCGTTTCGGGATTCGCGTCGGTCACCCCGTCGACCATGTTCTCGAGCACGGCCCGCAGGGCGGCGATGGGCGTCTTCAACTCGTGCGAGACGTTGCCGATCAATTCACGGCGATACTTTTCTGCGGCTTCCAGATCGTCTGCCATGGTGTTGAACGCGGTGGCGAGCTCTCCCACCTCGTCCCGCGAGGTGGCCCGCACGCGTGTCGAGTAGTCGCCACGCGCCATCGCCTTGGCCGCCCAGGTCATCTCGCGCAGCGGTGACGTCATTCCGTGAGCGACGAATTGTGTTGCAGCCAAGGAGACCACGAGCGCCGCGAGCAATGTGTAGCGAAATTGCCAGCCCGCTCCGATCCAGAAGACGACACTGGCCAACACCAACACAGTTCCTACGACGAACGAGACCTTCAGCTTGAACGAGCGCAAGGGATCCAACGGGCGCGGCAGCATCCGCATCATCGCGGCGACTCCACGGCATACCCGACACCGTGCACGGTTCGGATGAGATCGCCACCGAGCTTGCGGCGCAATGCTTTCACATGAGAGTCGACGGTTCGGCTGCTCGCGGAATCGTCCCAGCCCCACAACTGCGACAGCAGAGTCTCTCGAGAGACAGCGGTACGGGGACGAGCAGCGAGATACGCCAGGATGTCGAATTCCGTTCTGGTCAAATGGATGTCGCCGGAGTCGTTGGACACCCGTCGTTCACGGTGATCGATCTGCAAGTCGCCGATTCGGACGGAGTGGGATTCGACGGTGGCCGATCGCTCGGCGCGGCGAATCAGCGCGTGCACGCGAGCGACCAATTCCCGCATACTGAACGGCTTACCCAGGTAGTCGTCCGCGCCGACACCGAGGCCGACGAGCATGTCGGTCTCGTCGGACTTGGCCGTCAGCATCAACACCGGCACCGGCCGGGACGCTTGAATTCGGCGGCACACCTCGAGCCCGTCGAAACCGGGCAGCATCAGGTCGAGAACCACGAGGTCGGGATCGAATCGTGCACAGGCCTCGACAGCGGCGGGGCCATCGGCTGCGGTGACGACCTGGTACCCCTCGCCGCGGAGCCGCGCTGCTACGGCGTCGGAGATCGTGGGCTCGTCGTCCACGACGAGAACTGTGCGGCTCATGAGAACTGACCCTAGAGGGCACACAAGGAGGAGCCCGTCGGGAAATGTGGAGGTTCGGTGAAGGTTGGAGCCGGACCGTCGGGTCGCCGCGAACTCGACTTTACGTTCAATTTAGGGTCGGCTACCCTTCCGTTTGTTAGCCAACCCTTCCGAAAGGCGTCTCGATGCACACCCGACCACTACGCACGACTCTGGCGGTGTGCGCGATAGCGCTGACCACCGCGGGGCTACTCAGCGCATGCTCGAACTCGAATGACGAGGCGTCGCCTGCCTCGGGAACGGGCACGGGCGCCACGGCAGGCTCGTCTGCATTTCCGGTCACGATCGAGCACGCGTTCGGTGAGACCGTCGTTCCGACGGAACCGACTCGCATCGTGGTGGCGGGGTACACCGAGCAGGACACCGTTCTGGCACTCGGCGTCATACCCGTCGGCGTCACCGAGTGGTACGGCGAACAGCCCTACGCAACCTGGCCCTGGGCCCAGGCAGCGCTCGGTGACGCGCAGCCCGAGGTTCTCTCGAACGACGATGGATTCGAGACAGAGAAGATCGCCGCACTCGAGCCCGATCTCATCATCGCCACCAATGCAGGCCTGACGGCGGACACGTACAACACGCTCAGCGATATCGCACCCACGCTCGCGCAGTCCGACGCGTCGACCGCCTACTTCGAGCCGTGGGACGTGCAGGCAGAGAAGATCGGACGCGCACTGGGGCAGAAGACCGAGGTCGATGCGTTGATCGACGGCGTGAACCAGAAGTTCGCCGACGCCGCTGCCGCACACCCGGAGTTCGCCGGCAAGAAGGCGATCTTCTTGCAGAACGCGTTCTACGAGGGCAAGGCGATTGCGTACCAGGACGGACTGAGCACCGACTTTCTCACCAAGCTCGGCTTCGCGATCCCCGACGATATCGACGCGTACGTTCCGGCCGACGGTAGCGCTCAGGCCAGTATTCCGCTGGAGAACCTGTCTGTACTCAACACCGCCGACGTGTTGATCTGGGGAACCGAAGGGCCCGGTGACCGCACCCAATTGGAGAAAGAAGCGGTGTACAACGCGCTGGAGCCGGTGCAGAACGGCAATCTGGTCTTCACCGATGGGGTGACGGCCGGGGCGATCTACTTCACCAGTGTGCTGAGCCTGCCGTACGTGATCGACAAGCTGACCCCGGCGCTGACCGAAGCACTCGACGGAACTGCAGCGACGATCACCGGCTGACAGGACCGGGCCGCCTACTTCGCGGCCGCGCGCTTGTCCATCCACATGGCGGTGGCCAACACACCGAGACCGGCCACCGCCAGGCCCGAGCCGACGGCGGCGGGTGCCGTGTAGCCGAATCCGGCGGCGATCACGGCACCGCCGACTGCGGCTCCGATTGCATTGGCCAGGTTGAATGCGGCGTGATTCAGCGATGCGGCCAGCGTCTGGGCGTCTTCGGCCACGTCCATCAATCTCGTTTGCAGCCCGGGAACCACCGAGGAGCCGGACGCGCCGATCAGGAACACCAGAAGCAGAGCGGTGACCGGATTGTGGGCCGCTGCCACGAACATCGCCAAGAACACTGCAGTTGCAGCCAGACCGACGAAGGTGCCCTTGAGCTGGTATCGGTCGGCCAGCCAGCCGCCCGCGTAGTTGCCCGCAACCATCCCGAGGCCATAGATCATCAGGGCGACCGGTACGAGCGCGCGAGCAAGGCCGGCGACATCGGTCAGCGTGGACGCGATGTAGGTATACACCGCGAACATGCCACCGAATCCGACGATGCCCACGAACAGGGTCATCCACACCTGACTGCGGCGCAGTGCACCGAGCTCGGTGATGGGGCTGGTGGTCGGCATGGCGTCGAGGCGCGGCATCCACACAGCGAGCGCTGCGACGGTGAGGGCACCGATGACCGCCACGAGAGCGAACGCACTGCGCCAACCGAGCGCCTGCCCGATCCAGGTTGCCACCGGTACGCCGACGACGTTGGCGACCGAGAGACCCATCATCACCATCGCCACGGCTTTGGCCCGTTTACCCGGTTCGGCGAGGTGGGCAGCCACCAGCGCGGCCACTCCGAAGTACGCACCGTGCGGCAGGCCCGCGACGAATCGCGAGGCAACGAGCTCGTTGAAACTGGGTGCGAACACCGTTCCGAGGTTGCCCAGCGTGAAAGCGACCATCAACACCAGCAGCAGCATCCGCCGGGGAACGCGTGCAGCCAGAGCAGCGATGGTCGGCGCGCCGACCACGACACCGAGCGCGTAGGCAGAGATCATGTGGCCCGCGGAGGGCTCGGAGATCCCCATCGTGGTGGCGATGTCCGGCAGCAAGCCCATCGACGCGAATTCCGTGGTACCGATACCGAAGCCGCCGATGGACAGGGCCAACATGGCGAGCTTGCGACGGGTCGAGTGCGGTCGATGACTGACACTCAGACCACTCGACACCTTGCCGCGCACAGCGCTGACTCGGGCAAGAGCGGAATCGGTGACAGTCACAGCGGTACTACCTTCGTTTCGATCGGGTGAGTGAGCAACAAGAACGGCGACTGTGCCGAATCGATTCAGAACAGCGCAACCGAGTAAGAGAACAGCCAGCCCGTTCATTGTCTTCCCTCGGGCAAGTAGTTTTCGAGTCGCAGCGCGGTGATTGTCCTCACCCGAGCATCTGCTCGAGCCCCACCGGCCGGCGCACCGAGCCCTTGTTCCTGTGACACGTCCGCACCCGCTAAGATCTTCGCCAGGTCATGAGTGCCAGCATCGAGCCCCGGCTTGCTGGCCGGCAACCCTCCAACCGCGGTGGGGTGCCCCGGGTGAACGACCGGGCCGATCCGGCACGCCGAGTGCCGAATCGACAAGCGCGGGTCCGCAGGAAGCGGACCCACTGAATCTTCGGCCTCTTGGGGCCGAGGCCTGTCAGGAGGTTCTCTCATGTGTTGCTGTACCGATACGCCCCGTAACGCTCGACTTCTCGAGCATCATTCGACATTCGATTCGTCTTAGACAGACTCGTCTCAGAAAACGGAGTATCACCAGCCATGACCGATTCGACCCCCGACATCGTCGACGCCACCGGAGCACCCACCGAGGATCCGTTCACCGACCCGTCGGCGAACTGGAGTTTCGAGACCAAGCAGATCCACTCCGGTCAGACCCCGGACGGTGCTACCAACGCTCGCGCATTGCCGATCTACCAGACCACCTCGTACACGTTCGACAACACCGATCACGCGGCGGCATTGTTCGGACTCGCAGAGCCGGGCAACATCTACACCCGCATCATCAACCCCACCCAGGACGTCGTGGAGCAGCGCATCGCCGCTCTCGAGGGTGGCGTCGCGGCGCTGCTGCTCGCATCGGGTCAGGCGGCCGAGACGTTTGCGATTCTCAACCTCGCCGAGGCAGGCGACCACATCGTCTCGAGCCCGCGGCTGTACGGCGGCACGTACAACCTCTTCCACTACACGCTCCCCAAGCTGGGCATCACCGTCTCGTTCGTCGACGATCCCGATGATCTCGAGCAGTGGCGAGCCGCGATCACGCCGTCGACCAAGGCGTTCTACGGCGAATCGATCTCCAACCCGAAGAACGACATCCTCGACATCCCCGGCATCTCGGCGGTAGCCCACGAGAACGGCATCCCGTTGATCGTGGACAACACGGTGGCGACGCCGTACCTGCTGCAGCCGTTGAAGCACGGTGCCGACATCGTCGTGCACTCGGCGACCAAGTACCTGGGCGGACACGGCACGGCGATCGCGGGCGTCATCGTCGACGGTGGCACCTTCGATTGGACGCAGGGCCGTCACCCGAACTTCACCACCGCGGACCCGAGCTACCACGGTGTGGTCTTCGCCGATCTCGGCGCGCCCGCATTCGCATTGAAAGCACGCGTGCAGCTGCTGCGTGACATCGGTGCGGCGGTCTCCCCGTTCAACGCCTTCCTGATCAGCCAAGGCATCGAGACGTTGAGCCTCCGAATCGAGCGACACGTGGCGAACGCACAGAAGGTGGCCGAGTTCCTCGCCGGCCGCGACGACGTCGTCTCGATCAACTACGCCGGACTCGAGTCGTCACCGTGGTACCGACGCGGCCAGGAGCTGTTGCCCAAGGGGCAGGGTGCGATCGTCGCGTTCGAGCTGAAGGGCGGAGTGGACGCGGGCAAGAAGTTCGTCAACGCGCTCACACTGCACAGCCACGTCGCTAACATCGGAGACGTGCGCTCACTCGTCATCCATCCCGCCTCCACCACCCATTCCCAGCTGACTCCCGACGAGCAGTTGGCATCGGGAGTGACACCGGGCCTGGTTCGTCTGGCCGTGGGAATCGAAGGAATCGACGACATCATCGCCGATCTCGAGGTCGGCTTCAGCGCGGCGGCATCTTGAGTCACAGCTGCGACACAGGCGTTCGTCCGGAGGCGGTTCTTCCGTCTCCGGACGGGCGGCTGGGCACCATCGACATCGGCGGTCTCGATCTCGAGAACGGCGCGCGCATCCCCCAGGTCACTGTCGCGGTGCAGCGGTGGGGCGAACTCGCCACCGACCGCAGCAACGTCGTTCTCGTCGAACATGCACTGACGGGCGATTCGCATGTGTCCGGCCCGCCGGACGCAGATCACGCTCTGCCCGGTTGGTGGAACGGAATGGTCGGACCCGGGCGCCCTATCGACACCGACGAGTGGTGCGTTGTGGCGACCAACGTGCTCGGCGGGTGCGGCGGTACCACCGGACCGAGCAGCATCTCGCCCGACGGCACACCGTACGGGTCGACGTTCCCCGAAATCTCCATCCGCGACCAGGTGGCAGCCGAGGCAGCCGTCGCCGACGCCCTGGGCATCGAGCGCTTCGCCGCTGTCGTCGGCGGCTCGATGGGCGGCATGCGGACCCTCGAGTGGATCGTCAGCCGCCCCGATCGAGTGGCAGCGGCACTGGTGCTGGCAGTCGGAGCCCGGGCAACCGCCGACCAGATCGGCACGCAGACAACGCAGATCGCCGCGATCAAGGCGGATCC
This sequence comes from Rhodococcus ruber, assembly GCF_027270735.1. Lineage (GTDB taxonomy): Bacteria > Actinomycetota > Actinomycetes > Mycobacteriales > Mycobacteriaceae > Rhodococcoides > Rhodococcoides rubrum_A. Next base: position 40,382 of record NZ_JAPWIJ010000010.1, read on the forward strand.
GGGTTGGCTCGGTGGCAACTACCACGCCACCGGAACGTCTCCGACAGCCGGGCTGGGTATCGCACGACGCATCGCGCATCTGACGTATCGCACCGAGAGCGAACTCGACATTCGGTTCGGCAACTCTCCGCAGAACGACGAAGATCCGTGGGCCGGCGGCCGGTACTCGGTACAGAGCTACCTCGAGCACCAGGCAGCAAAGTTGGTCAACCGATTCGACGCGGCCACGTATGTCCTACTCACCGAGGCCATGAACCGTCACGATGTGGGTCGTGGCCGCGGCGGTGTAGCCGAAGCTCTTGCGGCGGTACCGGTTCCGACCATCGTCGGCGGCGTCGATTCGGATCGTCTCTATCCACTTCGCTTGCAGAAGGAGATCGCCCGCGAACTCCCCCAGTGCCGCGGACTCGAAGTGATCCAATCCCGCGACGGTCACGACGGCTTCCTCACCGAAGCCGATTCGGTGGCGAAACTGCTTGCCGAGACAATGGAGCTGGCCCGCCTCGGACGGCGCTGACACCTACGGGCAAGATCAGTCGGTTCCCAGGGGATCGATCGACAGCGACAAGAACACGATCGCTCCGCCGACACAGCCCAACGCGAGCACGTCGAATCCGCGACTGCGCACGCTCAGGGTTCCGACCCGAGATTCGGGCAGGCACAATCGCAGCACCGCGGCCAGTAGCGCCGCACATCCGAAGATGAACGCGCCGCGCCGCCAGCGATCCGCCAGTACCAGAACGAGCGCGGCCAGCACGACGACCGACACCGCAACGATCGGTAGGTTACGCGCTACCGCTGCACGAAATCCCTGGTCGGAATCAGCTCGCGAATCCTCGGCGGCGTTCATCCTCGGATCGCTCAGCTCTCGGCTGCGGTGCGCTCGGCACGCTCGACGACGTTGGTGAGCAAGAAGGCTCGCGTCAGAGGTCCGACACCACCGGGGTTGGGCGAGAGGAAACCTGCTACCTCGGCAACATCGCCGGCGACGTCCCCGCGCAATCCGTCCTCGGTGCGGGTCACCCCGACATCGAGGACGGCAGCACCGGGCTTGACCATGTCCGCGGTGATCAATCCCGGAACTCCGGCAGCGGCAACGATGATGTCGGCGCGGGAGACCTCGGCGGCAAGATCGCGAGTTCCGGTGTGGCACAACGTCACCGTGGCGTTCTCCGGCCGTCTCGTGAGCAACAGCCCGATAGGCCGACCGACCGTGACGCCGCGGCCGATGACCACCGCGTGCGCGCCGTCGAGGGCCACGTCGTAGCGGCGCAGCAGGTGCACGATGCCACGCGGCGTGCACGGCAGCGCAGCGTCCTTACCGAGCACCAGGCGGCCGAGGTTGATCGGGTGCAGACCGTCGGCGTCCTTGTCCGGATCGATCCGCTCCAGAGCAGCATTCTCGTCGAGATGCTTCGGCAGCGGCAGCTGCACGATGTATCCGGTGCACTCGGGGTTGGCGTTGAGTTCGTCGATCACTGCTTCGAGATCCGACTGGGTGATGTCCGCGGGCAGATCGCGACGAATCGAGGTGATCCCGACCTTGGCGCAGTCGTTGTGCTTGCCCCGGACGTACGCCGCAGAACCCGGGTCGTCGCCCACCAGGACCGTGGCCAGTCCCGGGGTGATGCCCTTCTCTCGCAACGCCGCCACGCGGGCGGTGAGATCGACGAATATCTCGTCACGGGTCGCTTTGCCATCGAGAATCGTTGCAGTCACCCGGCCATTGTTCCAGGCTCGAGGTCGACCGCGCCGCGCCGGTCCGAAGACCGCGTCAACCCTCCACGACGAGACCGTGCGCTCCCGCGTATGCCACGGCCTGCATCAGCTCGATCTTGGCACCCCGCACACTCGCACTCACCCACAAAGACGGATCGGCCACGGCTCCGCGTAGGTCGGCCTCGTCGAACTTGGCGTCGACGGTGCGGGCTCCCGCGAAATCGACCGAGCGCACTGTTGCTTTCCGAAAATCTGCAGACACCAGGTTCGCCTCCCGCATCCGGCACCCCGTCAGGTCGAGACCGCGCAGGTCGACGTTCCCCAACGCGGCGAGAGTGAAATCGACCTCGTCATAGGTCGCAGGCCGCATCCGGCTGTCCACGAATACCGAACCCATCATGGTCGAGTGGCGAAATGTACTGTGCTGCAGATTCGTCCGAGTGAAGGTGCACGAGCGAAATGCGGAATTCGTGTGGATCGATTCGGTCAGGTCGGTGCCGGTGAAATCGCATTCGGTGAACACGACCGAGTCGGTTCGCACTCCACTCATGTCGGCATCACGAAAGGTACACCGGACGAATTGCCTGCCGGTCCACTCCTGCCCGTCCAGTCGAGTGTCGGAAAAATCCTCACCGATGATCTGCTCGTCGTCCACCTGCCCCATACTTCCCCGGTTCGTGGTGGCAGAGTGAACCGGGTGTTTCGACTGATGTTCTTCGAGCCCCGAATCCCCCAGAACACCGGCAACGCCATTCGTCTGGTCGCCGGCACCGGATGCGAACTGCATCTGGTGGGTCCGCTCGGCTTCGACATGTCCGAACCGAAGCTCAAACGGGCCGGCTTGGACTACCACGATCTGGCGTCCGTCACCGTGCACCGAGACCTGCCGTCGGCCTGGTCGGCTCTGGCACCGACGCGAGTGTTCGCCTACACCGCCCACGCCACACGCTCGTACGCCGACGTTGAGTACGAGCCCGGCGATGTCCTCCTCTTCGGACCGGAACCCACAGGACTCCCCGACGACGTTCTGGACGACCCACACGTGACCGATCGGCTGCGAATCCCCATGATTCCCGGCCGTCGATCACTCAACCTCGCCAACGCAGCGGCGGTGACGATGTACGAGGCATGGCGGCAACACGGGTACGAGGGCAGCGTCTGACGGGTTCAGGGCCGCTGCGCGAATCTGTTCGGCCGGTCTGACACCGCTCGCCGGACTATCTTCTGTACTCATGGCGACGACAGACTTGATGAGCAGGGCGCTGGCAGCCGTTGCGGATTCGGACGCACCGTTGACCGTCGAACTGATACACGAACTGATCGAGCCCGGAGAGCTCTCCGAACCACTCGGCATCTCCGAGGTTGCCGAGTTGCTCGATATCTCCGCACACACCCTTCGGTACTACGAACGGTGCGGACTGATCGAGGTGGCCCGCGACGGGGTCGACCATCGCAGCTACGACAACGTAGCCATTCGTAGACTCGTGTTTCTCACCCGCATGCGGCTGTCAGGAATGCCGATGCGCGACTTACAGCACTACGTCGAGCTCGTCGACGGCGGAGAGCACACCGTTCCGGAACGACTCGACATGCTCGTCGAGCATCGAGACACCGTACGACGCCGCATTCGCGAACTGCAGCTCTCGCTGGTGGCAACCGAATACAAGATTGCTACGTATGGCGGTACAACCGGTCCGTGACGCAGCGAAGCCTGGTCTTCGACGGTCACCGAGATGGCGCGGTTCGGCCGGGCCGTCCCCTTTCTCGGACGCGAAATCAATTGTGAGCGTCGATAAATGGCCAGGCCGTTCTTCTGTGACAACGAACCGTCACACGTGCCCTGACGGCTCGACCCTGTCGATCCTGCACCGATGAGATCGGCCGTGTTCGACGCGTCTGCCCAGCGGCGGCCGACACCTGTCGGTAACGATTTCCGCCGCGATCAGCGGGTATCGACGCGTGCGTCAGCCCCCCGCCGCCTGCCGAGTCCGGCGTGACAGGCAGTGCTGACCCGAACGCCGAAATACTAAGCGATGGAAACGAATTCGATTGGTCTACCGTGTCGCAGGGCAGTGCCGTGGACGTATGACATGCCGCCCCGACAGCTCCGCCGAGGGTACGGAAAACCGGACTTCCGCGACGATTCATTCCAGGATGTCATCGGCACCGTTATACAAACCTCAGCAGCTTGCTGCCGTGAACGACTCGAGCGGGGTACCGTGTGCCGCACCGACCCGTTTCGCTCGTGAAGGAGCTTTCTGTTGTTCTCTGTTTCCCAGCCCCGCCATTCTTCGCCCCACTCCTCCACCACCCGCACGTCGAGTCGGTTCGGTAGCCGAATTGCCCGCACCGCAGCAATATTCGCCCTCGGCTCAGGAATGACCGCCGCAGCACTGGTGGGTTCCGGCACCGCGTCGGCCGCCCCCGTCAACTGCGTGTCTCCGCCCTCGGCCAACGACATCCAGGTCGACGGCACCGCGAGCTGCGGTGCCACCTCGAACGGCACCGGTCGGGCCACGGCCGGGGCTGCCGACAGCGGCACGGCGGTCAGCGTCAACGACGGTCCAGGCGCGACGACCACATTTGCCAACGGATTCGGCGTTGCACTCGGAGCGAGCAAGAATGCGGGCACGGCCTACGCCCTCGCGCTCGGCGGGGGCATCGCACACTCCTGGGCCGACGCCGGCCAGACAACTCTCGCCGTCGCCGGGTGGGGATCCGGTGCGACATCCGAGGGTCAGGGTGTCGATTGTGTCGGCCCGCTGTCTCTCGCCCTGAATCTGTCCAGCGGCCAGTTCTGCGTCCTCGGTAGCTGATCTTCGGAAACACGATCTTCATTAGTCGTACGGAGCCGATTACCCGCAGCTACTGCTCGAGGTAATCGGCTCCGCCGACGTAGACGACATGCCCTGATTTTTCGATCGGGTCGACGCATGCTGCCACCACTGCCGTAGCGAATTCAGCGACTGTAGGAAGCGCACCGTGTGCGGTACGAGCGGCCACTGCGTCGGGGTTTCGGCGTTCCAACAGAGTGACGACGATCGTGCCCTCGATCATGTCGCCGGACACCACAACCAATTCGATTCCACGAGAATTGAATTCGGGAATCATCTCACACAGGGCATCCTCTCCCGCTCGCTTGCTTTCGGCAATAGGCTCGTATTCCGCTGGGACCGGCTTCCTGCCGTGGAAATGTGCTTGGTGACTGGTAAGGAACACGATGCGCGAGCCGGGCTTCATCCGATCGGTGGCCGCCCGAGCCAATGCAACCTGGGCATCGCGGTTGATGCTCATCGCGTAGCCGGGGTCCGCACCGAGCTCGAGGCCACCGGACGCGTTGAGCACCAGCACATCGAGAGCGCCGAACTCGGCAACAACCGAGTCGAGCATCGCATCGATTGCGTCCGGATCGGTGACGTCGGCTCCGACAGCCAGAGCTCGGCCCCCGCTCTCCTCGATCGTTCGCACCACGGCGTCGGCCCTACGCTTCTTCTCTCGGTAGTTGACCGCAACGATCGCACCTTCCGCACCCAGCTGCACCGCGGTCTCGGCTCCGATGCCGCGGGAAGCGCCGGTGATCAAGACCGACTTTTCTGCCATACGTTGGGTCATCGACCTACTCCTCCAGCTTCGATTTTCGAACTGCTTCGATTTTCGAACCACTATGATGAAGCGCGATGGAAATGGCAAACGCACCCCGCCGATCGATGATGGCCGTGCTAGATCTCCTGGGGCAGCGATGGAACATGCGCATTCTGTGGGAGCTGCGCGACGGGCCGCTCGGTTTCCTCGAACTCAGGAGACGCACCGACGACATCTCGTCCAGCGTTCTCGCCACCAGGCTGCGCACCCTCGTCGACGCTCGAGTGCTGATCAAAGACCCCGAGGGCTCTTATCGCCTCACCGAACTCGGCGACGAGCTCGGGCCGGCACTCGAACCGCTCTGGCAGTGGGCGCAACGCTGGAACGAAGGCAGCAACACCGACGATCACCGCCCCTGAACAGCAGAGCCAGCAACCGACGTACATCCTCCGCTTCCTGTCGGTGGCTCGGGTTATTGTTCATCTAGTTCGAACGTACGTTCTTGTTTCGGGTCACCGGGGGGTGAACAAGATGGCAGTACCGACTGTGTCGCTGGAGGCGTTGACTGCTGCCGCGTGTGCAGAGAATCGTCTTGCTTCTCGCAAGATTTCCGCCTGCTACGACGTCCATCGGAGCTGGATCACCCACGACACCAAGTACAAGCACTACAGCCGGTACGGGCGCACCGAGATGGCAGTGGCGTTGGGATGTTCGGCGACGGTCGCTGAATCGTACGTCTCCGTCGGCGTCGCCTTGCATACCCGGCTTCCACTGCTGCGGTCCGCATTCGAGACCGGGGAGATCGATCTGCCGCGGGTGCGGACGGTGTGCCGGATCCTCGACAACCTCTCTGACCAGATCGTGAACCTGGTCGAGGACGAGATCGTCGAGGCGGCCCGTCGGTCGTCACCAGGTCCGCTGGAGAAGGAGATCTGGGACATCCTGCTGCGGGTCGCCCCCGAAGAGGCAGCAGCGCTACGCGAGTTCGCCAAGAGGTTCCGCCACGTTTCCTACAGCCCCGCCGGGGAACTGGCCCGCATCCGAGCCGAGCTGACCGCCCCCGAGGCCGCCGCCGCGTGGCAGCTCCTCGAGGAGATGGCCGACACCCTCTGCCCGAAAGATCCTCGCGGCAAACAGGACCGGTTGTGCGATGCGTTCATGGCCCGCATGCACGGCGAACCCCGACTGGCATGCCTGTGCCACCGTGATGACTGCCCGAAAAAGGATGCGGTGCTGCCGGATCGTCGGGTGCCGTTGACGATGGTCACTGTCGATATCGCCACCCTCATCGGGTTACTCGCGAACCCGGCGTATCTGGCCGGGCACGGTTCGATCGACCCGGACCTCGCGCGGGAGTTGGCGCGCAACAGTCAGTGGCAGATCCTGCTCACCGAGGCCGTGACTCTCGCCGAGAAACTGGGCCTGGCTGTGCAGAACCCGGAAACCGGGGAATGGGAACGACGCTCGGACAGCGAGAAGGCAGGGGCTGCAACGAGACCCGAAGCGAGGGCTGGGACGGACACCGACGCGGCCACTGATTCCGATACTGATACTGAGGCCGGGTCGGCCACGAATTCGGGTAGGGCTGATTCCTCGACCGAACCGACTTCGGCAAGTGCACCGGTACCGGGGAACACCTCGGCACCGGCACCAGAGCCACTGGTAGATGAGGTCGGCGAGACCGGCGACGCCGAGGCGAACGACGAGTCCGGCGAGTCCACACCGATACCTGCAGCCGACCCGTCGGCAACTCCCGACCCAGGTGCCGCCGATCCCGTCCGTAAGCACGCAGCAACAGGCGCTCCGGCAGCTGCGCCTTCTGAACCTGCGCCAGCTTCACCATCACCTGCGGGGCAGACACCGCCGGCACCTGACATCGCACCGAGTTGCTCGCAATCACGCTCGTCCACAACACCATCCGGCTCGGAAACATCCGGTCCGACGTCAGCCGAAAGCCCAGCACCGGGAACAGGCCCCACTGCCGCTACCGCAAGCAACGACCAACCTCAGCGTCGCCTGGGATCACTGACCTCCGCCGCGGCCTTGTTCTGCACCCACACACCCGTCGGCAGGGGCACACGGCACAGCTCTGCCCTCGACCTACCCTCCGCGATCCAGCGCACCAACCACGCCATCCACGCAGCACACCACACACCCTCGGGCCTCTACCTCGGCAACGCATCCCTCGCCGCAGCCCTCGAAGCCGCCATCGCCGCCGACCCCACCCTCGGAAAATCCGTCGCACGCGACCCACTGACCGACCGCGCCCTGATCTACCGACCCGACACCCTCACCACCGCCGCCGTACGGCTCCGCGACCGCCACTGCCGCTTCCCCGACTGCCACCGCCCCGCCGCACACTGCCAACTCGACCACGTGATCCCCTTCGATCACGCCAACCCCCTCGGCGGCGGCTGGACCACGGTCAACAACCTCCAATGCCTCTGCGAGTTCCACCACACCGTCAAAACCGCCGGCTACTGGACAGCCGTCATGCTCCCCGGCGGCGCGATCCTGTGGACCTCCACCTCCAAGACCACCCGCATCACCCTGCCCACCAACGGCACAGCCATCCCCATCCTCGGCAACGACCTGAGACCACACATCCCCACCCAACCCAAACGATCCGGCATCATCGCCTACCCCGACCCGCCCGACAACCCCGAGCCGGAATCGGAACCGGTCGAACAAGACACCGACGAACCGCCCTTCTGATCGAAGATGCTGCGGGAAGTGGCACCGATTCCCTTCGACCGCGTCGACAGGCGGATCCCGCGCCCAGATTCGAGGTTCTGCGGGGCGTGCAAACACGATCCGCTGTCGACTTCGCAGCACGCCGAAGTAGATCTGCACGGCCTGCAAAGCAGTGCACTCGCGTCGACCGGCATACTCGAAAAATGAGGAATTCGCGTGCGGCCGCTCGCCCGAGGGCGTTGTCGTTGCACGGCCGGATACGAGTGTTGACGATGAGTGTGGCGGCCCTCGCCGTAGCGGTGAGTGCACTGGCGATCTATCTCGTCGCCGAGCAGGCCTTACGTTCGCAGATCATCGACCGCGTCGGCCGCAACAGCGACGCACTCATCGCCAGCGCAGCGTCCGGCTTGCCTGCCAGCCTGCTCGGCTTCGGCATCGAAGACACCGAGGGCACCGCAGCGAAAGTCGCGCTGGTGACAACGGATGGCGCATTGGTGACGTCGACGAACGGCACCGATCCCTTCACCAACTCCAACGGCGCTCTGGACGACCCGGAAGAAGCAGTCGTCGAGGGCCGCGTCGACCGATCTCTGCGCGAGGTACGCGGGTATTACATCTCCGCCGAACGCACCGACGCCGGCGAAACCATCATGGTGGCCGAGTCACTCGGTGAAGCGTCGCCGCTACTCGCCAAACTCACGCTGGCTCTCGTTCTCGTCGGGGCATTTCTTGTCGCGCTGGCCGGTGTCGCCGGTGCGGCTGTTGCTCGAACCGGACTCCGACCGGTCCGGCGCCTCCGCGCGGGCACCGAGAGAGTCGCCAGAACCGGTAGTTTCGAGCCCATCGACGTCAACGGAGACGACGAACTGGCGTCACTCGCCAACAGCTTCAACGAGATGTTGGCAGCGCTGTCGCGATCGCGAGAACGGCAAGGGCAGTTGATCGTCGATGCAGGTGCCGAACTGATGCAGCCGTTGACGGCACTGCGGACGAACATCGACCTACTGATGTCTCTCGACCGGCCCGACGCACCGGACATGCCCGAAGAGGAGCAGGACCGTCTGCGCGTCGAGGTGATCGCTCAGATGGATGTCATCATCGGGTTGGTGCACGATTTGGTCGACCATGCCCGGGAGCCTGCGCCGACACCGCGCTGACAGTCGATGCGCCGCAGCCGAAGTCGATCGCTTCAGGACGAGAGTCGTGAGCCGGTCAGCTCTTCGGACGCCTCCCACAGCCGGCGTGCGTCGTCCATGTTGCGCAGTGGCTTCCACAGCCCGACCTCGGCCGGCGGTCCGCCGATCAACCGAGTGGGGCCGACGAACTGATCACCGCGCGAGGCTGTACCCGCCGCGGCGATAACGCCCGGTTGCGCGGCGCTGTCCACGGTTCCCGCGATGCCGACGCGGGCAAGCACACCGATGAGCCGCCTTCCTGCGGAGTCTTTCGGTCGCCCCAGACCCGGTTGGGCCGCAAGCAGATTGGTCGGTGAAATTCCGGGATGGGCCATATTGCTGGTGATTCCCCACCCGCCGGCTCTGCTGCGTGCGTCGAGTTCGCGGGCGAACAAGGCCACCGCGAGCTTCGATTGACTGTATGCCTTCATGACGTCGTAGGAACGCTCCCAGTTCAGGTCGTCCCAGTTGATGGTCCCCGATCGCGCCGCGATGCTCGTCTGATGGGTAACTCGAGCACCGCCGGCCCGAAGAAGCGGCATGAGACCGAGGGTGAGTGCGAAATGACCGAGGTGGTTGGTTCCGAACTGCAGCTCGAATCCGTCCCGAGTGACTTGGCGCTCCGGTGGCTGCATGACTCCTGCGTTGTTGACGAGCACATCGATCGGCCGTCCTTCGGAGACGAGCTCGCTCGCCAACGCTGCAACCGAATTCAATGACGACAGGTCCAACTCGCGGGTGCTGACCTGCGCGCCGGGTGCAGCGGCCCGAATCGACTCGGCTGCGCGCTCCCCCTTGGCGGCAGAGCGTACCGGCATGACGACCTCTGCTCCGGCGCGCGCGAGCCGCGTCGCGATGACCGTGCCGATCCCGTCGCTGGCTCCTGTGACGACGGCGCGCTTTCCGTTCAGGTCGGGGATGGATAGATCTGCGATGCGGCCCATATCAAGCTCCTCGGGTGTTGTGATCGTCCGGCTCGGACGTGCAGAACCCATGTTCGACTACCGCTTCGGGCTTATCCAGGACTTCCCGATCCACTGATACTCCCGACACCTCGCACCGAGTCAGGACAGGACCTGTGTTCCCACCACCGCGAGCAGTTCCAATTTGGCGTAGCTCTCGCTGCCGGGTACTGCCGTGTACACCAACAGCCGATGCGCTTGCTCCGGGTCGAGAAGGGTCTGGCAGTTCAGTTGCACCATGCCGACCGTCGGGTGCAGGAACCGCTTGGACTCGGGTGGATGCACCCCCACTTCACGCTTCTCCCACAGGGTTCGGAATTCCTCGCTGACCTCGTGCAGCTCGGCGGCCAGATGCGCTGCTGTGGAGTCCGGCCCACGAAGGGTGACGATCTCACGCAGCCCCGACACATACACCCGAGACAGCACGGCACGCTCGTCGGGCGGGTACGAGCGCCGGGTAGCGGGGTCGGTGAACCAGCGATATCCCAGGCTTCGGTTGGGCCCTGTGCGCAACGACGCATCCCCGGTCAATGCCGCGCCCAGCGGCGTCTGGCGCAGAGTTTCGCCGAGCTCGGACACGATCTCGGCAGGCGTGTCGTTGAGGCGGTCCAAAATCCGCAGCAATCCCGGGCTGATGTGGTCGCTCGAGACCCCGCGCACGGGAGGAGCGTGCCCGGCGAGGCGGAACACGTGATCACGCTCGCCCAGCGACAGATGCAACCCCTGCGCGATGGAGGCAATCATCTGCTCCGATGGAGCAGGACCGGACCCACGTTCGAGCCGGGCGTAATAGTCGGTCGACATATGGCACAGGTCGGCGACCTCCTCGCGTCGAAGGCCCTGCGTTCGCCTGCGCTGCCCACGCGGAAGGCCGATGTCCTCGGGCTGTAACGACTCACGCCGCTGCCGAAGAAAAGCGGCCAACTCCGGCCGATCGATCACCGCAGACCTCCTTCCGTCGAACGCGGTTGGTGCTTCCGCAATTGTGCCCTCTCCGCGGTGGCTATTGTCGAACGATGAGCGCTCCCTTGACCATCGTCACCGGTGGCAGCCGCGGGATCGGTGCCTCCGTATCCCGACGCCTGATTGCCGACGGCCACGATGTGGTGATCGGTTACCGCTCCGATGCCACCGCTGCCGAGACACTCGCCACCGAATTGTCGAGTACCGGGCGAACTGCGGTCGCGGTACGCGCCGACACCACCGACGAGCAGGCGGTCTCCACCCTGTTCGCAGCGGCCGCGGAGATAGGCACCCTTACCGGATTGGTGAACAACGCAGGCTCGGCACGCGCCGTCGGGATGCTGGCGGACAACGACATCGAGACCATCAGAGCAGACCTCGATGTCAACTTGATCGGGGTGATCACCTGCTGCAAATATGCGATCGCGGCGATGGCCGAATCGGGTGGAGCAATCGTCAACATCTCCTCAGCTGCCGCCACCCTCGGTAGCCCCGGAATGTACGTTCACTACGCGGCAGCCAAGGCTGCGGTGGATGCACTGACCGTCGGTTTGTCCAAAGAGGTTGCCGCGCAGAACATTCGTGTCAATGCAGTGGCACCCGGAGTCATCGAAACCGACTTCCACCGAGATCGACAACGGCCGCAGAAGATGGCGTCGAACATCCCCCTCGGCCGCCCCGGTGTGCCGGACGAGATCTCCGGTGCGGTGTCGTGGTTGCTCTCCGCCGATGCGCGGTACGCCACCGGAACCGTCGTTCGGGTGGCCGGCGGTATGTGAACGCCTCGGCCGCCACTAACGAGGTGCGATGCGGTGCAGTTCGACTTCTCCGAACTCCCCGTTCTCGGCGACGGCCGTCATGAACGTGCAGAACGGTTGCCGACGCCGATCCGTAGGAGATCCAGGGTTGAGCAGCCGTAGACCGTTGTCCGCGAAGGTGTCCCACGGTATGTGACTGTGCCCGAACACGAGGACGTCCGTCTCCTGGTATGCCGCCGCCATGCGTCGTTCACGGCCCGTCGCGGCACCGGTCTCGTGCACCACGGTGAACCGAACTCCGCCGAGCGAGACGTCGGCGCGCTCGGGCATCAGAGCCCGCAACTCGTCACCGTCGTTGTTCCCCCAGCACGCGACCAGACGACGCGACCGCTGCGACAGTGCCTCGAACGATGCGAGGTCCACCCAATCACCGGCATGGATCACGACATCTGAGTCGTCGACGGCCGCCCACACTTCGTCGGGCAGGTCGCGAGCACGCTTCGGGAGATGAGTGTCGGCAATCAGCAGCAGCTTCACCACTCGATTGTGCACGCGAGCGGTGCGGCCCGGTCAACGAAAGTCCCTCGACCTGGATGCGACTCGCAGATCCATCAGTTGCAGATGGTCTGCAACCACGGTCACCGCACCCTCTGCGTTCTGCACCTTGCCGCGAATCAGCAACGCCGGAGCCGTGATCGCCAACTTGCGGTACTTGGCCCACAATCCGACCGAGCACACGACGTTGACCATGCCGGTTTCGTCCTCGAGGTTGATGAATGTGACACCTCCGGCAGTGGCGGGCCGCTGGCGATGGGTCACCGCACCGCCGACGAGGACGCGGTCTCCATCGGGGATCTGCAGCAACCGATTCGCGGGAACCACCCCGAGAGATTCGAGCCGATCTCGAAAGAACTGGGTGGGATAGGAATTCGGCGAGACCCCGGTTGCCCAGACATCGGCCGACGCCAGATCGAGGTCCGTCATACCCGGCAGCGCAGGCGCTTTCGTCGATGCGCCGATGCCGGGGAGCAGACCGGGCCGCTCCCCCGCGGCCGCGCCGGCAGCCCATAACGCCTCTCGACGCGTGATGCCGAAACACCCCAGTGCGCCGGCAGTGGCCAGTGCTTCCGCCTGTGCAACCGACAGTTCGACGCGACCCGTCAGATCCAGGAACGAGGTGTACGGCCCGTGCGAGTTCCGGGCATCGACGATCTTCTGAGCCAATGCGGTACCGACGAATTTGACATCGGCCAACCCCATGCGAATCTCGAGGCCGTCTCCCTCGAGATTCGCATGACCGAGACTGACGTTCACGTCGGCACCGTGCACCAGCACGCCGTGCCGCCTGGCATCGGCGACCAAAGATTGAGGTGAGTAGAAACCCATCGGCTGGGCGCGCAACAAGCCTGCGCAGAAGGCAGCCGGATGATGCAACTTGAACCACGACGAATAGAAGACCAACGAGGCGAAGCTCTGCGAATGACTCTCGGGGAAGCCGAAATTGGCGAATGCAGACAGCTTTTCGTAGATGCGGTCGGCAGCCTCACCGGTGATGCCGTGCAGATCGCGCATCCCGTCGTAGAATCGCCCGCGCAGCAGCTCCATCTTCTCCGGTGATCGCTTCGATCCCATGGCACGACGCAATTGGTCGGCGTCGGCGGCACTGAAACCGGCGACATCGATGGCCATCTGCATCAGCTGTTCCTGGAACAGCGGAACTCCGAGAGTTCGATCGAGTGCCTTCTTGAGCGACGGGTGCTCGAAGATCACCGGCTCCAGCCCGTTGCGACGCTTGATGTACGGGTGCACCGAACCACCCTGGATCGGACCGGGACGGATCAGGGCGACCTCGACCACCAGATCGTAGAAGTTACGCGGCTTGAGCCTCGGCAGAGTAGCCATCTGCGCGCGGGATTCGACCTGGAACACCCCCACCGAATCGGCTCGTTGAAGCATCTCGTACACCGCGGGCTCGGACAGGTCGATCGAGGCGAGGTCGATGTCGATGCCCTTGTGCTCGGCGATCAGGTCCATCATGTAGTGCAGCGCCGAGAGCATACCAAGCCCGAGCATGTCGAACTTCACCAAACCCACTGCGGCACAATCGTCTTTGTCCCACTGCAGCACACTGCGATTCTCCATCGTCGCCCACTCCACCGGGCAGACGTCGGCGATCGGTCGATCGCAGATCACCATGCCGCCGGAGTGAATGCCGAGGTGCCGCGGGAATCCCTCGATCTGCCGCGCGAGTTGGAGAACCGACTCGGGAATACCGTCACCTTCCTGATCACCGATTCCGGACCAGCGGGTGATCTGCTTGCTCCACGCGTCCTGTTGCCCCTGCGAGAAGCCGAGTGCGCGGGCCATGTCTCGTACCGAGGACTTGCCGCGGTAGGTGATGACGTTGGCCACCTGAGCGGCATGGGTGCGGCCGTACTTGGCGTAGACGTGCTGGATGGCTTCCTCGCGACGATCCGATTCGATGTCGATGTCGATATCGGGTGGGCCGTCGCGTTCGGGTGCCAGGAACCGCTCGAACAGCAGCTTGTTGGCCACCGGGTCGACGTTGGTGATGCCGATGGCGTAGCAGACAGCAGAGTTCGCTGCCGAACCTCTTCCCTGGCAGAGGATATCGTGTGTCTTGCAGAAATGGACGATGTCGTGGACCACCAGAAAATAGCCGGGGAACTCGAGCCGCTCGATGATGTCGAGTTCGTATTCGAGCTGCGAATACGCCGCCGGATTCGCCGATTGCGGGCCGTAGCGTCGGGCCGCGCCCTCGAACGTGAGCCGCCGCAGATAACTGATCTCGGTATAACCGTCGGGAACCTCGAACGGCGGCAGGCGTGGGGCGATCAGCTTCAGATCGAACGAGCACTCACGACCGAGCTCGACGGCACCGCGTACCGCGCCCGGATAGTGCTCGAACAATTCGGCCATCTCCGCCCCGGACCGAAGATGTGCGCCGCCCGTCGGTGCCATCCAACCGGCGGCCTCGTCCAAGCTGCTGCGCGCACGTACCGCAGCCATTGCCATGGCCAACCTCCTGCTGCGCGGACTCGCGTAGTGCGCGGCCGTGGTCGCGATCATCGGAAGGCTGTACTTGCGAGCCAGTGCCGCGAGCGCATCGTTGCGCTCGTCGTCGTCGGCAACTCCGTGCCGGGTGAGTTCGACGGTCACGCGATCGGGACCGAATCGGTCGACGAGAGTGCGCAGTGCGTCCTCGGCCGCTTCCGGACCGCCGTGCGAGAGTGCCTGCCGAACATGACCCTTCCGGCAACCGGTGAGAATCTGCCAGTGCCCGCCCGCCGCGTCGGTGAGCTCGTCGATGTCGTACTGCGGCTTGCCTTTGACCCCACCGGCCAGATGCGCGGCCGCGATCCGACGCGAGAGCCGTCGATACCCCTCTTGACCGCGGGCGAGCACCAACAGATGAGTGCCGTCGGGGTCGGTCGCTCCGGCTCTCGATCGATCGCTATCGAGCGATAGTTCGGCACCGAACACGGTTCCGATGCCGAGAGCTCTGGCCGCCTCGGCGAAGCGAACGACTCCGTAGAAACCGTCGTGATCGGTGATGGCGATGGATTCGAGGCCGAGGCGTACCGCTTCTTCGACCATCTCCTCGGGTTGCGAGGCACCGTCGAGAAAGCTGAACGCCGAGTGCGCATGCAATTCTGCATACGGCGTCGTAGACAACACGGGTTTGTCGATGGTGCGGTCGTAGACGTCCCTCTTTCGCGACCACGCCGGGCTGTCGCCGCCGTCGCCCTCGGCCGCAGGCTTGGGACGCCCGGACAGGACGCGCTCCATCTCCGACCACGTGGGTGGTCCGTCGTTCCATCCCATCTAGCCCTCCCACACCGCATCACCGCTACATCGAACACTTGTTCTAATAAGAACACGAGGGTCCGACACGATCAACTACAGTCGAGTCGCCACTGACCCCTTCCATAGAGCCGGAGCACCGTCGTGACCCGTTGGGCCTCGTTCGTCGTATCGCACAAACGATGGGTGCTGGCAGTCGTCGTTGCCGTCGTCGCCGTCGGCGGGGTGTTGGGACTGAGCGTTTTCTCGAAACTGAGCGAGGGCGGCTACGCCGACGCCGGCAGTGAGTCGTCGGAGGTGGCTCGGTTGGTGCAGGGCATCGGTCAGCCGACACCGGACATCGTGGCGATCTACACCGCACCCGACGGCGAGACGATCGACGACATCGGGCCCCGAGTACAGGCGACGCTCGACGAGTTCACCGGTCGATACACCCTCGGCAACGTGAATTCGTACTGGACCGCAGACCCGGTCAGCAAAGAATTCCTGGTCTCGAAGGACCGAACGAAGGCGCTGGTGACGGTATCCCTCGGCGCCAACTCGGGCGTCACGTTCAATACCTTCGGCGAACTTCCGCCCCAGCTCGAAGTGCCCGGCGTCGAATCGCAGTTCGCCGGAGCGTCGGTGGTCGGAGTTTCGCTCAGTGAGACCCTCGAAAGCGACCTCGTCCGCTCGGAACTCATCGCTGTTCCCATCACACTGCTGCTGCTGATCTTCATCTTCGGCGGCGTGATCGCCGCGGCGGTTCCGGTGTTCGTCGGCATCCTGAGCGTGCTCAGCTCCCTGGCGATCCTGCGTGTCCTCACCGAGTTCACCGAAGTCAGTTCGTTCTCGATCAACGTGGCTTCTCTGTTGGGACTGGGCCTGGCCATCGACTACGGATTGTTCATCGTCAGCAGGTTCCGCGAGGAATTGCGAAGCGGGTCGACGTCGGTCGACGCGACCGTCCGCACCGTCGCCACTGCAGGCAAGACCGTCGTCTTCTCGGGACTGCTGTTGGTCTGTGCGTTCGCCGGCATGCTCGTCTTCCCCCAGGCGGTGATCAGGTCCCTCGGATTCGGTGCCATGGCCGCGGTGGCGAGCGCCGCGGCCCTGTCACTGACCGTCGTTCCGGCATTGCTCGCAATTCTCGGCACCCGAATCAATTCCTGGACCTGGTCGCGTACTGCGTCCGATCGCAGCGATGCACGCGCACACAAGTTCTGGGGTGGTGTGGTCACCCGTGTGATGAAGCATCCAGGGATCGTCGCAGCCGTCATCGTCGCTGGGTTGCTGATCATCGCCACCCCGATCCTCAAGGTCTCGCTCGGCGAGGTCGACTACACGGCGTTGCCGAAAGACAACCCTGCGCGCATGGCGTTCGAGACACTCGGCACCGACTTCGAGTCGACCGGTGACGGTGCCACCGTCGTTCTTCGTGGCCTGGACGGCGTCAAGCCTCAGGGCGCACCCATTGCAGCGCTGACCTCGGCTGTCGAATCCACGCCCGGTATCGCCCGCGCCGAATTCATCGGTTCCAAAGACGATTTCGTGACCCTCGAGGCGGCCTACAGCGAACCGACCGGTGGACTGACCGAGGCCGAATCCCAATCCGACGCAGTGTCTGCATTGCGCTCGATCACACCTCCGGACGGTACCGAGATCCTCGTCGGAGGCGGTCGCGCGAACATCGACGACGGCAATGCAGCCATCGCGAAGTGGCTACCGGTGATGATCTCGATCATGGTCGTCTCGACGCTGGTACTGCTGTTCCTGGCGTTCGGCTCGATCGTATTGCCGATCAAGGCCGTTCTGATGGCGGGGCTGAGCTTGGGCGCGACATTCGGTGCCCTGACGTGGGTGTTTCAGGAAGGCCACGGGGCAGGACTGATCGGCGTCACTCCAGGACCACTCGAATCGACGTTCGTGGTCCTCATCCTCGCGGTCATCTTCGGCTTGTCGACCGACTACGAAGTGTTCCTGATGTCTCGCATGGTCGAAGCTCGCGCGGCGGGAGCGAGCACCGAAGAAGCCGTGGTCTTCGGCGCTCAGCGCACCGGACGTATCGTCACCGCGGCAGCGCTGATTCTGATCGTCGTCACCGGGGCGTTCACCATCTCCGGTCTGTCGATCATGAAGTTTCTCGGCTTCGGCGTCATTCTCGCCCTGATCATCGACGCCACCATCATCCGCATGCTGCTGGTTCCGTCCTTGGTCAAGCTCATGGGTGAGGCCAATTGGTGGGCACCGGCATGGATGAAGAAAGTGCACGACAAAGCCGGTATAGGCCACTAGCCCAGGAACTTACTTCAGAGTAAGGTCGGCTCGCATGGCGAACTACATCGTGACCGGCGGTACCGGGTTTCTCGGTAAGAACGTCCTACCCCGACTGCTGGAGCGTGATGCGAACGCTGTGATCCACGCGCTGGTGCGTCCGAACTCGGTGGCTCGCCTCGAGCGACATGCACAGCAGCTCGACGGCGGCGATCGAATTCGTCCGTTGATCGGTGATCTCACCGAGCCCGAGCTCGGACTCTCCGACGTACCGTCCGACATCGACCACATCCTCCATCTCGGTGCCGTCTACGATCTGACCGCAGGCGACGAGCAGGCACCGACCAATGTCGCCGGAACCGCCTCGGTGATTGCGCTTGCCCAAAGGACCGGTGCCCGCCTGCACCACATCTCGTCGATCGCCGTTGCCGGTGACTATCGAGGAACGTTCTCCGAGAACGATTTCGACCTCGGCCAGAGATTCCCGACGGCCTATCACCGCACCAAGTTCGAGTCCGAGAAATTGGTCCGCGACAGCACCGTGGACTGGCGGGTCTACCGGCCTGCCGCGATCATCGGACACTCGGAGACCGGAGCCATCGACAAGATCGACGGCCCGTACTACTTCTTTCCGTTCTTTGCACAACTGGCCAAACTACCTTCCGTGCTACCGATCACGGTGCCGAAGATGGGCAATACCAACCTGGTACCGGTCGACTACGTGGCCGACGCCATCGTCGAGCTCGTGCACCGAGACACCGCACCTCACAGCGTTTTTCATTTGGTGAACCCGAGTCCGCAGTCCATGGCGGAGGTGTACGCCGCATTCTCGACGGCGGCCGGATCCCGAGCGAAAGTTCTCGACGTTCCCGGAGCATTGGTTGCCCCGGTTGTCTCCCCCAAGTCCGGAGCGGTACGAAAGCAGCGCAACGCCGCCCTCCGCGATCTCGGTGTCCCACCGGTCATGCTCGATCACCTGACCCTGCCCACGGTGTTCGAGTCGGCAGCGACGCAGAAAGCGTTGCAGGGCAGCTCGATCACGCCGCCGCCACTGCGGACCTACGCAGATCGAGTGTGGACGTACTGGCAGAAGAACTTCGATCCCAAGCGCAACCGCCGGGACGACCCGCGGGGAGCACTGTTCGGTCGTCACATCATCATCACCGGCGGGTCCTCCGGCATCGGCCGAGCCAGTGCCGAGGCGGCGGCACGCAAGGGCGCAGTGGTCATTCTTCTGGCTCGCGGACAAGATCAACTCGACGAGGTGGTCGAGCACATCCGCGAATCGGGCGGCACCGCATACGGCTACCCGTGCGATGTCACCGACAGTGAATCGGTGGATCAGACCGTCAAAACCGTTCTGAGCGAACACGGTCATGTCGACATGCTGGTGAACAGCGCCGGTCGATCCATCCGCCGGTCGCTCTATCGATCCACCGATCGGTTGCACGACTACGAACGCACCATGGCCGTCAACTACTTCGGGGCGATTCGATTGGTATTGGCGTTGCTGCCACACATGCGCGAACGCCAGTTCGGACATGTCGTCAACATCTCCAGTGCCGCGGTACTGGGACACCCTCCGCGCTTCTCGGCGTACGTAGCCAGCAAGGCCGCACTCGACGGCTTCACCGATGTTGCTGCTGCAGAAACACTCTCGGACGGAATCACCTACACCACCATCCACATGCCCCTGGTCGACACCCCGATGATCACCCCCACAGGCGACAAGAACGTCGGCACCGTGTTCTCACCCGAAAAGGCCGCCGCGATGGTGATCCGCGCACTGAGCGACAAGCCCAAACGCATCGACACACCGTTGGGAACACTCGGACAGTTCGGTGCCATATTCGCCCCCAAGGGCAAAGACCGCACGATGCACCAGCACTACCGGACGTTCGCCGAATCCGCTGCCGCCAAAGGCGAGATGCCGATACCCCTCGAGGACGGGAAGGTGCCCTACCGAGTCCGTCCGTACGATCCGAAAACTCCGAAAGCACGCATCGGCAAAGTGATCCGGCGTGTCGGGAGATTGGTTCCCGGCACCAGTTGGTGAAGTCCAGTCATGGGGCCACGGCGGTCCACAGGGTCCAGCGATCGCGTTCGATCAACTCACCGGGGGCCAGGCGACCACGCAGATACTCGACCAACTGCGCGAGTTCGACGTCGGAGAGTTCGTGCAGGATGGAGCGCCCGGTTCTGCCGGCGATCTCTGTCAGGTACTGCTCGCGATTTCCGTAGCGTCGACGAGTTTCCCAGAGTGGTTGCCTGGCAACATCGGTGAATCCTGCCCCAGCGAATGCGGCCACTACGTCGTCGACGTCGTGTCGTCGCCGAGACTCGATGTCCGCCAATCGGGGAAACGCGTCGAAGATATATCCGCGCGGATTGGTCGGCGATCCTGCCAGTGTCGCGTCCTCACTCGTCCGATCCTGAACGATCGCGAGACCACCCGGCCGCAACAGCCGGAACATCTCTGTAGCCAGGGCGGAGGCATCGGGCAGATGATGGACCAGAGCGCGAGCGAACACGATGTCTGCCAGGCCGTCGGGTAGGCCGGTGCTCTCGGCGGGCGCACACTCGAACACGATGTCCGCGGGCGACGATCGGCGGGCGGACTCCAGGATCGGTGCACTCGAATCGACGGCTGTGACATGCGCTCCCAGCGTGCGCCACGCACGCGCATAGGTACCCCCGCCACACCCGAGATCGACGACGTGCGCGCCGACCGGATCGACGATACCGGTGATCGCGGCAACCCAGGAAGAGTCTGCCTCGCGGCCGGAATAGGTGTCGCCGTTGGCTGGATCTTCGAAGTCGATGGGCATGTGGATCAGTACACCGAGCACGGTTGCCGGTCGCCACCATTTAGTGTGGGACTACATGCTCGCACTTCATCTCCGAGCCGCCGACCTAGCGGATACCTCGTTGACCGTCTCGCCGCTGTTCGAGACGGTCCTGAGCCTGCGTGCCTGGACCTCGCCGAATCGGCACCGTCTGCACCAGCCGTGGCGTCGACGCGTCCGGACGGCATGGCAGCAGTGTGACACCGAGATGCTGACGGCGTTGGTCTCTCCCGACGGCAGAATCCCGGACTTTCTCGCTCCCCGTCCGCCCACCGAATCCCCGGCCTTCGACGACGAGATCGCCGTTGTCGGGGCGACACCGGCAGTGGAGATGCGACGCGATATCGCTGCCGCCTTCTCCGCTGACATTCCTGCGGTCCTCGTCGGTCCGGCCCGAGCGGTGCGCACCCGTACAGTCCAGGCGCTCTCGCAGTATTGGGCCACGTGCCTCCAACCCGACTGGGCCCGGATCCGCGCGGTCCTGGACGGTGATGTGGACTACCGAGCACAACAGCTCTCGCACTTCGGGGCACGAAAGATGTTCGAGCACCTCGATTCCCGAGTTCGATGGGACGACGGTGTGCTGTGGGTCGATCGGCTCGAGGACCAGGTGTGGGTCGACGTCGACGGACGTGGACTTCCATTGATTCCGTCGGTGTTCGTGCACGGCGCGATCACTCAGACGAGCCCTACGCGGGCCCCGTCTCTGGTGTATCCGGCCCGCGGGCGCGGCGCAGTGTGGAACATGGCACGGACAGCTCCGAACCGAGCGCTGACCAATCTTCTGGGCACCCAGCGAGCCACGATTCTCACGCTGCTCGACGCGCCCACGACAACCGGAGAGGTTGCTGCCGTATTGGGCGTTTCACCCAGCGCGGCGAGCCAGCATCTTCGTGTTCTCCGCGAAGCGGCGGTGGTGCGACGCGTCAGACAAGGACGATCGGTGCTGTACGTACGCACTCCCCTCGGGGAGGAGTTGGTCGAACAACAGGGGTAGGGCTGGCCATACCGTGCAATGGAGCCACAGAACCTAAAATGTGTGAGTGAGCCGACCGCAGACACTGTCCACGCCGAGGTTCCTCGAGTCGTGGCGGGCGGTCCGATACACGGCTGCTGTGAGTACACGGACTCTACTTGCGATGGCCGTGACCGGTCTGCTTGCGACACCGATATCGATCGCCGCCACCGACATCGATCTCGGGACCGGATACACCGGCGCACTCGCTGCAGTCGGATTGATCGCCTTGGGCGTCGGTCTGCCGATTGTGTCCTCCGCGCTGGCCCGCGCGGACTGGGCCAGCGCCGCCGCTGTCAGCACGAGACCACCGACGAGCCGGCCGGAAGTCGTTCTGCGCGAGCCCAAGACAATCATTCGCCCGCTTGCTTACAGCGTGGTCATGGTCACGATCGGCGGGGCCGTTGCGGTCACCCTGCTGCTTTCGGTGATTGGGTCGGTGGTTGCTGTGTTCAGTCCGTATCTCGCGGTCAACGGTGACAGTGCGGTAATCGGTCCCGTCACCATCACAACTCTGCCGCAAGGTCTCGTTGCGGCCACCGCCGGCAGCTTTGTCCTCGGACTTCTGGTGTGGGCATCGCCTCTCCTCGTCCGACGCCATGTGCGATTCGTGGAGCAAGTACTGACTCTGCCCGAGCAACGGCTGCGGCACGATCTCACCGCAACAGCGCAATCCCGTGCCCGCATAGTGCGATCGTTCGATGTCGAGCGCCGCCGCATAGAGCGGGACGTACACGACGCGGTCCAACCGCAGCTTCTGTCGGTGAGCATGTCCTTGGGACTCGCGCTCGCCGAGCTGCCTGCAGACACCCCAGGCCGCGACGACATCGTGCGCGCCCAGCACCAAGCCCACAGGAGTCTTGCCGACCTGCGACGAGTGGTGCGAAATATTTACCCTCAGGTGCTGATCGACCACGGCCTCGGTGCCGCGGTGCGCGAGATAGCGGACAACTTCGCGATCTCTGTCTCGGTGAACGACCGGCTTGGGCGGCGCCTGCCTCCCGATATCGAAGCCAACCTCTATTTCTGTGTTTCCGAACTACTCTCGAACATCGTCAAACACAGCACCGCGCGTCGCGCCGAAGTGGTGCTGCGGACCATGCAAGGGAACGAGATTCTTGTATCCGTGCACGACGAGGGATGCGGTGGAGCGTCTGCCCGAAGTAACGGCGACGGTGGTCTGAGCGGAATCAGTGACCGTCTCGCCGCCGTCGACGGCACAATCTCCATCGATTCACCGGTCGGAGGACCCACCGACATCACCATCGTGGTGTGCGCGGCGTGATCGACGTGCACACCGGTACACAGAAGCTGATCCGTGTCGTTCTCGCCGAGGACAACATCCTACTGCGCGAGGGTGTGCAGATGATCCTGCAGCGCAATGGATTCGATACCGTGGCGGCTGTTGGCTCCGCAGACGAACTCTTGGCCGCATGTCGTCGACACGACCCGCATCTCGTCATCACTGATATTCGAATGCCACCTGATCTCGGATCCGACGGGCTCGCAGCGGCCTTCGAGCTTCGGAAGCAGAACCCGACCCTCCCGGTGGTGGTACTCAGCCAGTACGTAGAGCAGAGCTACATGAAGGAGTTGCTCGACGGAGCAGGCACGGCCGGGATCGGATATTTGCTCAAGGACAGGGTGAGTGACGTTCGGGAGTTCGCGGATACTCTCCGGCGGGTCGAGTCCGGAGGCACCGCGATCGATCCAGCTGTCATCACCTCGATGATCGAGCGGCGGCGGGATCCGTTGCACGAACTCACCCCACGCGAACGCGACGTCCTCGCCGTCGTTGCGGAGGGCCGGTCCAACCTTGCGATAGCGCGAATGCTGTTCGTCAGTGAAGCGGCCGTCGTCAAACACATCGGAAACATCATGATGAAGCTCGACATTCCGCCGAGTGAGGATCGAAACCGAAGAGTCGCAACCGTTCTCGCGTACCTCCGAGCGCAGAGCCACGATGGCGCTAGCGAAGGGTCGCGGGACTGCCGTTGAGGTACACCTCGGTGCCGGCCGGGACCACGACCGAGAAGCGCCCCTCACAGTATCCGACGAAGCCCGCATCGCAGGGTGTCCCCACGTTCAGGCTGGTGCCGTCGAGCGACCAGTCCGGCATCCTCGCGCTTTTCCCTATGGTCTCGGTCTTCAGGGTGACGACCACCCCTGCGAGATCCGGTCGTTCCGAGACATCGACCGGCATGTTCACGTTGCTGTTCACGATGTCCACACGCTGCCCGGTCAATTCGAACGTCTCGGTTCGTTCACCCACTGTGGGTGCACAACCGGACAACGCACATGCTGTCGCCATCAGAGTCGCCGCCATGCCGGCTCGAGAGAAATTTTTCATGACCACAGTCCACTCGGCAAACGCCATCTCCGACATAGAGCGAGGCATGCAGTCGAGGTAGACCCAGCCCTACCTGGGATGCAGAGCTGCCGCGGTCCAGTCGTGAGGTTCAGCGCAGCATCAGGCCGACGATGTTCTCCCTGTGGTCACCGCCAGCGGAGACGACGGGTGCGACGGCCGATGCAGTCGTCGCCGCAGGGCTCAGCGACGCCGGTCTGGGCGATGGTGCGTGACAGGTCCCGCGTCTGAGAAGCTGTCTCGCGTGATCGCCGAGAAGCTGCCGTTGTTCGTGACCGACCGTTCGACCGCTGCTGTTCTGGCGACAGCATTCACCGGCTTCGTGTGGTCGGAATACAAGATGGGGATGCGGAAGCCGCGGACCGGCTCATCGAACCGAGACAACGGCTCCGGCCGCGCCGTCGGCCGCGGCCTTGTGCTCTCGTATGGCGGAGGCCTTCTCCTGAGCGTGATCTCGCCGGCCACCGTGTGCACCCGCCACCGACGAGCTGTCTTTCTGACGGGATTGGCCACCGCAACCCTCGGGCAGACGCTTCGGATCTCGGCAGCTCGCACACTCGGAGAGTCCTTCACATTCGTGGTCCACACGCACCCTGAGCAACCAGTGGTTCGGACGGGCCCGTATCGGTTCGTTCGCCACCCGTCCTATGCCGGCGCACTGATCTGTGCGCTCGGCTTCTGTATTGCGTACGGAAACTGGCTTTCTCCCGTCATGGTGGCATTTCTGGCCGGGGGATATGTACGCAGAATTCCATCGGAGGAGACGGCCATGCTCGAGGGGTTGGGAGACGCCTACGCCGAATACATGGCACGCTCGAAACGATTGGTGCCCTTCATCTTTTAGCCTGGGTATGCCTCAGCGCAACAAAGCCTTTGCCCACACGCGCAGAAATCCCTGACTCAGGTACGCCAGTGAGCCGATCGCCAGTATCCACTTGACGGTGCTGACCACGGTGGTGGCGCGAACGACGGTGTCGGTGATCTGTTCTCGGTTGTCCACCAGTATCAGTCCGACAATGTTCTCGATGTAGTCACCGGCGGCCGAGGCCACGGGCGCGACGGCCAATGCGGTCGTCGCCGCGGGGCTCAGCGGCGTCTTCGCTGCCAGGCTGCGTGCGCCGGCCCTGAGTGCGATGGCATAGATCGCCGGATGCACGAAGTCGGGAAAATAGTGGCTGCGGAATCTGGCGATCTCGGTCTCGTCCATGCTCGCGAGGATCTGTCGGTAGCGCCGCGCGGACCAGGCCGTCTGCACCTCGAGTACTTTCGGGGCCGCGGGTCCGAGCAGCCGAGCGATGTTGGCCTGGGATACGACGAACAGTGCCGACCAGCCCAGCATTCTGCGATCGAGCGCACTCGGAGTCATGTCCGAGACCCTAGTCCGTGAGGAACGGGAGAACGGTGGCCTCGAACGCCGAGTAACCGTCGCGATGGATGCTGTGTCCGGTGCGAAACGCTTCGACGCGGCAGGTCGAGATCTCGGCGACCATCGCGTCGAGCCGAACCGGATCGACCATGCCGCCGGGACCTCCACGAAGCACCAACGTCGGAGCAGTGATGTCGGCCAACGACTCCCACCACCGCGGATTCGGCCGACGGAACTGCTCGAGTGCAGTGGCAGTCATCGACCGATCGAACGCGAGTACCGCACGGGGATGCAGGACAACGCTGGTCGCGGCATGCCAGAGCTCGGTGACCGACGGCATCTTGCCGGTCAGGGTCGGCGGGGCGTCCCCTGGCCGAATCGGTATCGGAAGTTCCTCGAGTACCAGACGGCGAACGAGCGACGGGCGACGCTGCGCGACGAGCGAGACCGCATATCCGCCGAGGGAATGCCCGACGAGATCGACTTCGGTCAGCCCGAGGTGATCGATCAGAGCAAGGACATCGCCACCGAACGAGTCGAATTCGTACGTGGGCGTGTGGGCGCTCTTACCGTGCCCGCGCAGATCGACGGTGATCACCCGGCGACCTCGAGCTGTCAGTGCTCGGGCGAAGCGATCCCAGGTCCCACTGTCCCCGCCCATCCCGTGTACCAGCAGCACCGGCACCGGTGCTGCGCTGAGGTGTTCCGGCGGGACGAACGAGCGATACGCGATATCGACGCCACCGAGGTCGACCGTCTCCGACATCATCTGCATTCACTCGAATGTAGCGGTGTCACTATTCGTAGATTCCTTCCACCCGCCACCGACCTTCGTCGAACACGAGCAGCAGGGCCCTTTCGTCGTCGAGCACCACCTGGGCCCGCGCTGTCGGACCCGTCGATGCGGTGCCGCTGTCCCACCACCGTTCGTCCACCGGCCACGGCCCGGCCAATCCCGTCAGTTCCCATTCCTTGGTTCCCCAGCGCAATCGTGCAGGTGGCGCGTCGAACACACCGCGGTCGGTGACGCCTATTCCCGTACCCGTCCGATTCATCAGCGTCACCGTCGGACGTGTCTCGATCACCGCCGCCGGAGCAGGTTCGGGTAACCGTCCTGGCCATGGATGGGATGGATCGGACATCGGCACCAGCTCGTCGCCGAGTGGGCGCAGCGTTATCCGTTCGGCCGGCCCGCGTCCACCGCTGAGAACACCACCCAGCACCGACTCGCCACCGAGCAGACCCTGAACGCGCACCAATGCCCGACGCGCTCTCTCGTCCTCGTCGCCGACACTGCCCCACAATCCCAGTTGCAGCTCACCTGCTGCCACCACCTCGATCGGCTCGAGCCTCAGAACAGTGATCGCGGACGTCGGCTTGTTCTCGCTGCGCCCGGTGAGCCAGCCGTCCAGTTGCCACCGCACGCGATCGGCTGTTCCCTCCGGCGTCAACGGCTCCGCGCAACGCCAGATCCGCGACAGGTTCTCACCGTTACCGGTACTGGCATGCACCAGCAGACGAGTACACGCAACGGCCGCGGCAGCAAGCTTGGTGTGCAACTGTTCGGCAAGACCGCGCCCGGCGAATGCAGCGGCGTCGACCCGATCGATCGGTGGGTCGCACCGATACTCCACATCGAGATCCGGCGGCAGCGCCCGGGCCGAGGGCGGACGCTCGGGCTCACCCCGAGCACTGCGATGCGCCAACACCGCATCGGTACCGAACCGCGACGCGACGTCACCCGGAGACAGCGCAGCGAAGTCGCCGATGGTTCGTAGACCCAAGCGTCGCAACAGGTCCACCAGCTCACCACGATCTGCAGCGGACATACTCGGTTCTGCCGAGAGTTCTGCCACCGGTAACGGAGCGAGAAAGCCGGCACCACCTCCGCGCGGCACCACCTGTGCATATCGCGCGGCGACGACCGCGGTGGACAGCTCGTCGGCGATACCGATCTGACATTCCACACCGGCAGCCGACGCTTGGTCGATCAGCCGTTCCGCGGCCCGATGCTCGGTACCGAAATACCGTCCGACACCGCGAGCGGCGAGAACCAACAGACCCGGCCTCAGCACTTCGACTCCCGGTGCGATGGCGGCGACGGCCGAGACCACGGGCTCGAACAGTCGCGCATCACGATCGGTATCGGCGAGAGCGACATGCACATCCGGGCACCGCGCCTGGGCTTCCCGACGCCGTAGTCCGCGTTCGATACCCGACGCACGTGCCGTCGCCGAGCACGCGACGACCCGATTGGCCGAGGTGACGACCACCGGATGCGTCGCAGGCAGATCGGCCTGAGCAGCTGCTGCGACAGCGGGCCAATCGGGACACCACAGTGCAAGAACACGGCTGGCAAGAACACGGCTGGCAAGAACACGGCTGGAACGATCGACGCTCATGTCGAGACCGCGATCGACAATGGATTCTGTTCGCGCTCCTCGGCATGCCACTCGATGCGGCCGTTCTCCGAACGCAGGTCGAGTCGAACGGTGCGGGGCCGCATCGCCTTGCCGCGCGCGCACACCGACAATCGGACGCCGCGGAGCCGGCCACGTCCCAGCTCCCGACCCGTACCGAGACCGTCGTAACCGTGCACCGACGCGTCCAGTCGTAGTTCTGCCCCGTCCCAGTGTCCATCGGTCACCAGCAGCGTCGAACCCTTGCTCCGTGCCCTGGCTACCACGGCTCTGGCCCGAGTGGGTGATACGGACATGCCACCGAGACCGAGCACCACGAGGTCCACACCGTCGAGCAGGATTGCCGCCACTTCCACCGGATCGGGGCCCGGATCGGGAATCAGGGCCAGTTTGCTCAGCTGTGCGCCCATCTCCACCGCGGCGAGAACTCCGAAACGAGGCTGCCCGATGACGGCGACATGCCCACCGGCACCGGTCACTGCGGCCACCAGACCGATCAGCAGCGAGCCGGCACCGGACACCGAGGCCACCGTTCCTCGCACCAGTCCACCGTGCGGCAGCACGTCGATCAGCGCAGAGGGCACCGGAAGAACGGCCCGCTGACGGACCGCACGTATCGGCTCGGCCTCGCCGAAATCGGAGCTGACGGGGTCCGGGTCCGAACTCTCGATGCGCACCGACGCCGTTTCGCCACGGGACGGCACGGCAGCCATCCGGCTACGCAGCAACGCGACACGCTCCGGCAGCGACAACCCGTCGAGCACATCCGGCGTGACAGAAGCTCCCGATACAGTCATGTCACTCCCCTTCACGATGTAGAAAATCGAGCCGAAACATCGGTGTTCGTCGAACGCGGGAAGTGGCGTATTCGAACACAATTTCGATCTGCACTCAGTAAAGCCGCTCGGACGGCAACTCGTCAAGGTGGTGTCGAAGCCGCTGGTGGGAGCTTCCGTTCCGCTGCTGCGGGCACGCCCCGCCATCGTCAACTAACCTGTGGGCGTGACCGATCAGCAGCGTGTTCGACGAGGAGTCGGACCCGACTACCTCCTGGCCGGAAGATACCGCCTTGCCGGCAAACTCGGGGGCGGCGGAATGGGCGCAGTATGGCTCGCCACCGACACACTTCTGCATCGCCAGGTTGCCGTCAAACAGGTCACGTCCACCACCGCGCTGAGCCCTGAGCAAGCCATCGAGGTGCGCAATCGGGCCATGCGTGAGGGTCGCATCGCTGCCCGCCTGTCCAGCCCCCACGCCATCGCGATGCACGACGTCGCTCTCGTCGACGGCGAGCCGTGGCTGGTCATGGAATACCTGTCCTCACGCAGTCTCGCGCAGGCGCTCGGCACCACCGATTCGCTACCGCCGTTCGAGGTTGCTCAGATCGGGGCACAGATAGCCGACGCACTGACCGAGGCGCACGAGGCAGGAATCGTGCACCGCGACATCAAGCCGGGCAACATTCTGATCGCCGATCGCGGCAAGGATCTGGGCATCGTCAAGATCAGTGATTTCGGCATCTCCCGCGCGAAAGGGGACGTCGAGGAATCCGACGACAGCGTGATCACCGGTACCCCTGCGTATTTCGCCCCGGAGGTTGCCCGCGGACAGGATCCCACCGCAGCCAGCGACGTGTTCTCCCTCGGCGCAACGCTGTACACCGCCATCGAAGGCAAACCTCCGTTCGACATCGATCACGATTCGATCGCCCTGTTGCACCGAGTTGCCAAAGGGCAGATCATTTCTCCCACCCGCAGCGGAGATCTCACCGGTCCCTTGCTGCACATGCTCGAGCCCGATCCCGCTCGGCGTCCCACCATGGCGCAGGCCCGCGACGAGATCATCCTCGCTGCGATCAGCAAGCGCGGCACCATAGCTCAGCTACGGGGTGTCCCCCTGACTTCCGCGGACGGCGTAGTTCCTGCATGGGCGAGACGCTCGACACCGGTGTCCGAATCTCGCCGTCCGTCCCGAGAATTCGGCAGCACCGTCGCAGGCCTACCCGCCGTGCAACCCGGTGCAAGCCCAGCGAATCCGGTTCCTTCGACCTACTCTCCCCCACCGTTCGACCTGCCCCGAAAGAAGAAGAACCCGATCGAGAACGTGCTGATGCGAATCGAAGATGCCGTGGGTGATCGGACGACGATTCCGTCTCCGGTCATCCTCGCTGCACTGATCCTCGCCGTCGTGATCGTTCTGATTCTGGTGATCGGCCTTCTGTTGTAGTCGAGCCCTCAGCGCGCCTCGTGCACGATGATCGCGATCTGAACCCTGTTGCTGCACTCGAGCTTCGTCAAGATCCGTGACACGTAGGTCTTCACCGTCGCCACACTCATGTAAAGCTCCGCGCTGATCTCCGCGTTGGACTTTCCCGATCCGACGGCAACTGCCACCTCTCGTTCTCGATCGGTGAGAGAATCGAGTACCGCTCGCGCTCGCGCCGTGGCGGAGTCGTGCGATCGAGCGTCCTGCTCGCGCCAGTGGGCAACCAAGCGTCCTACGGCCGTCGGCGACAGCATCGACTCCCCGGTTCCGACGCGATGCACCGCGTCGATGATGTCGCGCGGTGGCGTGTCCTTGAGCAAGAACCCGTTGGCCCCCGCCCGCAGAGCCCGCAGCAGATATTCGTCGGTGTCGAACGTGGTCAACACCACGATTGCCGCTGAAAAACTCTCTGCGCGAAGCATTTCGGTGGCAGCCAGACCGTCCATGACGGGCATCCGCACATCCATCAGAACCACGTCGGGAGACAGCGCGTGCACTGCCTCGATACCGCCGCGACCGTCGGACGCCTCACCGACCACAGCGATACCCGGATCCGAACTCAGTATGAGAGACAACCCGGCCCGGACCAACGCGTCGTCGTCGACCAGCAACACCTCGAGCGTCTTGCCCGTTTCGGTACCATCGGTCAGTTCGGGCACGGTAGCCATGCTTCCAGACGGTAGACCACTCCGACGCTGCTTCGGGCGATACCGTACTCGATTCGCCCTCCCGCCAACTCGACTCGCTCGGTGAGACCGATCATTCCCGATCGCGAACCCGGTACAGTCGCGAATCTTCCTGCGCTGATTCCGTTTTCGAGCCACACTCGAATCTCGTTGCCGACCTGCGTAATTCCACATCGCACCGGCAACCCCGGCGCATGCTTTCTGGCATTGGTCAGGCCTTCCTGAATCACACGGTGAACGGTGCGAGAGGCAGAGGCGGGTAGCGAGAGGTTCGCGGGCATCTCGTCGACGAACGTCACCTGGGTACCGGCTTTTTCCGAATCCTCGATCAGCGCAGCTATATCGCCCACACCCGGTTGTGGACGCGGCGCGTTCACGTCGCCCGATCGAAGTACTCCCAATATCTCCCGCAAGTCCTCCAGAGCACCGTGCGCATTGGATCTGATGGTCGACGCGAGCGCTTCGACCTCCCGCGCACCGACATCCGGCCGGACCTCGAGCGCACCCGCATGGAGACTGACCAACGAGATTCGATGCGCAAGAGCGTCGTGCATCTCCCTGGCGATCCGCTCACGTTCGAGCCCGCGAACGGTCTCGGCGCGCAAATTCGATTCCGACTCGGCGCGCTCCGCCCGCTCACGGAGCGAATCGATCACTTCCCGCCGCGCTTTGACGACGATTCCCCACGCTGCCGGAATGCTCACGAAGGCGAGACTGAGTATCGCGGTGTACAGAATCGACTCTTCGCCCCACAGTGTCGTCCAGATCATCGGTGCCAGCACGTGCAGAGTCACCACCGCAGTGGTGACTCGCCACGACTTCAGAGACGCCACGGTGAAGACGGCTACCAGTTCGGCTCCGCCCACAGCATCGGTAAGGACAGTGCACACCGCCAGCGCTACCGCGATTTCGATCGGCCACCGTCGACGCCACCACAACAACACAGCGCCGAGGATGCCGACGACAACCGCCACGACGGTGCTCGTGTGAGTCCTGCCCTCGGTGTCCACGGCCACCGCCAGCATCAACACCAGAGCGAACGCGATGGCGGCGACGTCCCATGCGCGCTCCCGGTGCTGCCTCAACCAGGTCACGATCGAACCAGGGGGCGCCAGTACTGTCTGGCCTTCTTGTCGCGCACCACTACGCCGAGTCTGTCCAGCTCCGAACGCAATTCGCGCGCATCGGCACCCGCCTTCTTCTTCAGTGCCATGTCCCGAGCTGTGAGCACCGCATTCACCTCCGGTGCCAGACCCGGCGTCCCAGGCACCCACAGGCGATAGAGATCGTCGTAGGGATCACCGGGCGCAACCGAGTAACCCCGCTGCTCGAATGCCGCCTCGATCGCCTCACGCTTCTCCTCGCTCGGTACGCGCACCAACTGACGCGAGGCTGCGTCGAGCAACACCAGTTCCTTGCCGTCGACGAACACGGTACCGACCTGCGATCTGGACACAGTGGCGGTCTCGCCCTTCTCGGTGATGCGAACGTGCGCCTCCGACACCGCAACCCGCGCAGTGTCGTAGAACGCGGCGGCCACCAGCGCCAACCCGAGCAGGACCCCCACCGCGATACAGACGTACCGAACCCACCACTGCGACCACGAGGCGATCATCTCCAACGGACCTTGGAACGGTATCCAGGCGAGCGACGCTCCCCACTCCGCCACGTACGGCACCGCGAATCCCAGCAGTCCGCCCACCAGCATTGCCCCGGCGATCAGCAGAATTCGATCACCACGAGAGAACCACAGCACCGCCGGTGGCGTCTCCCCGAGCATCTTGTCGTCCATACCGTCGACGGTATCGAGTGCGGGCGCGCCTACCCAGTCATCGAAAGTCGACACTTTGCCGACTTTCGACGACAGGAGGCACTCGATCAGCCGTGAACCGGCATCACCAGTGTCGTCAGAGCGCCGTCGAGCGCGGAGCGCACCAGCATCGGCTGATCCGGCGCAGCGATGTCGAGCATCAGGTCGGGTCCGACAGCCGAAGCGACGGCCGCCTGTAGGACGGCCGCGTCGAAGAACACCACACTCTCCGAACCGGTCACCTGCGCGGGAACCGGAACACCATCGACCGAGACGCCGTTCGGCCCGGCTGTCATGCGAATGGTGCCGCCGTCGAGCGGAACGAAATCGCGTCGAAGCACGACCCTCGTCACGGTCGGAGCCAAACCGTCCATGATCGCCCGCCAGTCGGGGAATTCGCCGTCGACCGGATCGACCTCGGTCCGAGCACCGTCGGAGTCGATCACCATCGCGTCGTCGGTTGCAGTCAGCACGAGGGTGCCGGTTGCGGTCACCGTCCCGAGGGAGCCGACCGCTGCGATTCGAGACCAGGGGGTGCCGGCCGAGCTCTGCGCGACGAGACTGCGGGTGGAGAGTCGATACCGATCCGTCGCAGTGAAAGTGACGGTGCCGCCGTCCACCTCGATCAGGACGCCTCGCAACACCGGGAAATCGTCACTCGTCCCGGCTGCCGACGAGACCTGTTCTACTGCGGAGGCAAATTCCATGGCAGATACCGTTGCCGTGCAGTACTTTTCGTCGAACATCCG
The DNA here is from genome assembly GCF_027270735.1 of Rhodococcus ruber. Taxonomy (GTDB): domain Bacteria; phylum Actinomycetota; class Actinomycetes; order Mycobacteriales; family Mycobacteriaceae; genus Rhodococcoides; species Rhodococcoides rubrum_A. The sequence goes on from NZ_JAPWIJ010000010.1 coordinate 73,838, forward strand.
GCGGATCGAGACCGCAGCCTCGGCTGCTGCGCGCGCATTCTCGGCCAGCTCCTCGACGTGTCGATCCACGATCTCGACCGCCGCGGCTCCGTCGCCGTCGAGGGCGGCGCTCACCTCGTCGAGCAAGGAGTGGAGCCTGCAGGAACGACCATGAAGGTAGGCATCCCGATCTCGCGCAGTTGTCGAATGATGTTGGCCCGCTTGGACTGAGCACGAGTGTAGTAGCGATAGCCGGACTTCGCGTCGATGGACGCAGGGACGAGCAACCCACAGTCGTCGTAGAAGCGCAGGGCACTCGGGGTCAGCCCGCTCGAGCGAGCGAACACACCGATGGTCAGGAATTCTTCGTCCGAATCAGTCATGGTGAAATCCTGAGGCTTCGGGTTGGTCGAAGGTCAAGCGTGACGCGGACGGCTAGTCGATGCGGCGCTTGTGCGCCCATCGCGTGAGTGCGTTCCTGTTGGACTGCTGGGTCTTTCGGAGAACATTCGACGCATGAGTTTCGACGGTCTTGACGGAGATGAACAGATCCTCGGCAATCTCGCGATAGGTGTATCCGCGCGCCAGCAACCGCAGAACCTCCAGTTCACGGGGCGTCAGCGAATCCAGTTCCGGATCCAGCGGGGGCTCCGGGGCGGCACTACGACCGGTGAACGAATCGAGAACGAATCCGGCCAGACGTGGGCTGAAGACCGCGTCTCCCCCGGCGACGCGTCGAACACCGTCGGCGAGCTCCGCTCCGGATATGGTCTTGGTGACGTATCCCCTGGCCCCCGCACGGATGACGGCAATGACGTCCTCGGCCGCATCGGACACGCTCAGAGCCAGGCACACCGGCCCCTCGGCGATGCGATTCAGCACGGCCACCCCACCACCGTCGGGCATGTGCACGTCGAGCAACACCACATCGGGTTTCGTCGAGTCGATACCCGATACCGCCTCGGCGACGCCTCCCGCTTCGCCGACCACCTCGATATCCACCTCCCGGCCCAGTTCGGCCCGCACGCCAGAGCGAAAGACCGCGTGATCGTCGACCAGGAAAACTCGGAACGGGTCGGTCACGTCGGCTGCTCCTGCTGGTTGGATTCGGACGATTCAGTGGTCACAGTACTGCCGTTGCGGGGCATGAAGATGCGTACCTCGGTGCCCTTGCCGACGGTCGACCGCACCTGCACGGTGCCGCCGCGACGTTCGACACGGCCCTTGATGGACTTCGCCAGGCCCTGCCGGTCCTCGGGCACCTCGGTTTCGTCGAACCCGGTTCCGCGGTCGCGGACGAAGATGCTGACCTGCTCGGCTTCGGTTTCGGCGAACAGGTCGATGTTGGTCTCACCGGAATGCTTGGCCGCGTTGACCAGCGCCTCTCGCGTGGCACCGAGAAGCGCGGTGAAACTTTCCCTGGACAGGCCGGATTCGACGTCGTCGGGCAGAAGATGCACGTCTCCGACAGTGATGGGCCTGACGGTCACACCGTGCTGATCCTCGACCTCACCGGAGATGGTCTTCAGGGCGTCGGCCAAGCTGGAGTTGTCGGTGTCACCGCCGTCGAAAAGCCATTTGCGTAGCTCCCGCTCCTGCCCTCGTGCCAACCGCATCACTTCCTGCGGCCGATCGGACTGCTTCTGGATCAAGGCGAGTGTCTGCAGCACCGAGTCGTGCAAGTGCGAGGCAATCTCCTCCCGTTCGTCGTTGCGTATACGCGCAGATCGCTCGGCACCGAGCGCACGCCAGGTGCGCAACCAGATGGGAACCGTCAACAAGCCGACGCCGACGAGGGTGACCACCACCGCCAGCAGCGACGAACGCAGTGCGGCCAGATCGACGCGAGCAAGAACCACCACCCCCAGCCCGAGGACGATCAGCGTTGCTCCGCCGACCACCCGCGCCCAGCTCAGCACGGTCGGATGCTTGGGCAGTCCCAACGCTGTCCGTGGACCCTCCACGTCGAACTCGCGCCACACCAGCGCCGCACCGACCACCACGACGATGACCGGAACGATGACCGATGCGGCAGTACCACTGAGAAGCCAGGCGAGCCCCACCGCGAGGCCGAGACCGATGGCGGCCAACCCCAGCGCACGCTGACGTTCGGCGGCACTCGGGTGTGCCGTGTCGTCACCGGCAGGCGTGAACATCCAGATCAGGCCGTAGGCGGCGATTCCGGCACCGGCCGAGGCCGCGAGCAGCGCGAAGGCCACCCGAATCTTGAAGACGTCGACGCCGAGATGGTCGGCCAGACCCCCGGCGACGCCGCCGACGATGCGTCCGCCGCCGCGTCGTAGATAGGGGGCAGGAGCAGATCGTGCAGGAGCGACAGGAAAGGTGACAGGCGCGACCGGCGCGTCGCCGGCCACGGGTGGTGTGTTGCGGGCGGCGTCAACGGAGGGATTGTCGACAGGGTGCACGCATCGATCCTGACACGGACAGGGCGAGTGTCGCATCAGGGTTCGCCCTGATGTTTCGCGCATTCGCCGACGTCCGATCACGCTCGGGGTCGATATCAGGGGTATCCCTGATGTGCTTCTCGATCGGGAACGCCACGATGGTTGTCATGAGCAACGTGACCGTCTCGGATCAAATTCAGCAGATGTGGCGAACCCGTCCGCACCGATTGCCGCAACGCGGACATGTGGCGGGTGTCGCAGCCGGTATCGGCTATCGCTACGACGTCGATCCTGTTCTGATTCGGGTCGCGTTCGTCGTGTCCACCCTGTTCGGCGGCACCGGCATCGTGCTGTATCTGGCGGCGTGGTTGGTGCTCAGCCGAGCCGGTGACACTGCGTCCGGCGCAGAGTCACTCGTCGGCCGCGGCACCAGCTCCGATTCGACCACCAAGATGGTGGTCGTCGCGGTGGCGTTGGTGATCGCGGTATCGACGATAGGCCCGGTGGGTGTCGGGCTCGGAGGTTCGGGGCTCATCTCGCTGTTGGCCATGCTCGGTGGCCTGTGGTTGCTGCATCAGCGTTGCCCGGAGCCGCCACCGTACATGCAGACTGCAGAGTTCTCCCGAAACTACTACGCGCCCAAGCCTTTCGGCTCGTACAGTACGTCAGCGGAGCAGTGGACGGCCGCGCAGTATCGGCCGCCGCAGTTTCAGCAGGAGCACTACAGCCCGTACACGACGTTGCCGAGCAGTTACGTTCCGACGCCGCGAGCAGCCGATAGCTCCGATGCTGCAGACTCCGGTGCCGACCACACCGTGAATCTGAACAAGCAGAAGCCGGCCGAAGCGCCGACGGTGACTCCCCCGTCGTGGGACCCGCTCGGTGTGGCTCCGTTCGCCTGGGATCTCCCCGAACCGGCACCGGCATTCCCACCCGCAGCGATCGAGCGTAAGCACCGATCACGATGGACAGCAAGCTTTCTCGGCCTTGCACTGCTCGGCGCTGCCGTCACCGCCGCGGTCGGAGCCGCATCCGGCGGGGACTGGGCCACAGCGGGACGCGTCGGAGCCGTCGCGTTGGCGATCATCGCGGTCGGGCTGATCCTCGGTGCATTCCTCCGCAAGGGCTACGGACTGTTGGTGGTCGCGGCACCCCTGGCCGGATTCGTCGTCCTGGCATCGGCGGTCGGGCCGGTGAACCTGGACAACAGTGTGGCGGGTAATCAACGAGTCGCCCCGATGACCGCTGCCGAACTCGATCCGATGTACAAGGTCGGGGCCGGCGAGCTGGACCTGGACCTCACAGGCCTGACGCTGACCGAGAACGACCGCGTGAAAATCGAAGTGGCGTTCGGCAGTGCGTCCGTCACCGTGCCCGATTCGATGAACGTGACCGTGGAATGCGAGGCGGCGATGGGTACGTGCCCCACCGAGACACGGTTCGGCCCGGCAACGAGCACCGATGCTCCGGTCCTGACGATCGTGGGAGATGTAGCGCTAGGCGAGCTGAAGGTGCAGAAGTGAAGAAGAACAACTCCGACCGTATCGGACACGACTACGGCGACAGCGATTCCGACACCGAGGCGCAGAACTCGAACCGCCGCGGACCGTCGGCGCTGCTGTTGCTGGCCGGACTGGCCGCCATGGTGGTCTCGGTCGCAGCCATCATCGGACAGGATGCGATCGTCGCCCTGGGCGACGTGCAATTTCGCTGGGTCTTCGTGATCGCCGCGGTCGCCGTCGGAGTCGCTCTTCTATTGGGCCCCAGCAGAAAAAGCTGACGCGCTCACTCCCACTCGATGGTGCCCGGCGGCTTGCTCGTCACGTCGAGAACGACTCGGTTGACCTCCGGAACCTCGTTGGTCACCCGAGTCGAAATCGTTTCCAACACGTCGTACGGCAGTCGAGTCCAGTCCGCGGTCATCGCGTCCTCGCTCGACACCGGACGCAGGACGATCGGATGACCGTAGGTACGACCGTCGCCCTGCACTCCGACACTGCGGACGTCCGCCAACAGCACCACCGGGCACTGCCAGATCTGCTGATCCAAGCCGGCGACCGTAAGTTCTTCTCGAACAATGGAATCCGCATGACGCAACGTGGCCAGCCGGTCCGCAGTGATCTCTCCGACGATGCGAATGGCCAGTCCGGGCCCCGGGAAAGGTTGTCTTCCGACGATGTCCTCGGGCAGTCCCAATTCACGCCCGACGGCGCGAACCTCGTCCTTGAACAACGCGCGCAACGGCTCGACCAGAGCAAACTGCAGATCGTCCGGCAAACCGCCCACATTGTGATGGCTCTTGATGTTGGCGGTTCCCGAACCACCACCGGACTCCACGACATCCGGGTAGAGCGTGCCCTGCACCAGGAACTCGACGGAGTCGCCGTGCTCGGCGTTCTCACCCAGCACCTCGGTGACGGCACCCTCGAAGCTACGGATGAACTCGCGGCCGATGATCTTGCGCTTCTCCTCCGGATCGGAGACGCCCTCGAGCGCACCGAGGAAGGTGTCGACTGCATCGACGGTGACGAGCTTGGCTCCGGTGGCAGCCACGAAATCCTGCTGAACCTGCTCGCGCTCGCCGGCGCGTAGCAATCCATGGTCGACGAAGACACAGGTCAACCGGTCGCCGATTGCGCGCTGCACGAGAGCCGCCGCCACCGCGGAGTCGACTCCACCGGACAGACCACAGATGGCCTTACCCGTCGGACCGACCTGCTCCTGGACTGCCTCGATCAGAGCGTCGGCGATGTTGGCCGCTGTCCAGTCCGGAGCGATGCCTGCCGTCTCGTGCAGGAACCGACTGAGTACCTGCTGCCCGTGCGGGGAGTGCAGAACCTCGGGGTGATACTGCACTCCGGCCATCCGCGTGGCTTCGTTCTCGAAGGCGGCAACCGGTGCGCCGGCGCTGGTGGCAGTAACGGTGAAGCCCTCCGGAGCCGCAGTGACCGCGTCGCCGTGGCTCATCCACACCGGTTGGGTCGCAGGCAAGCCGTCGTGCAGACGGCCGCCGTCGACGCTGAGTTGAGTGCGCCCGTACTCCCGCGTTCCGGTGTGCTCGACGGTTCCGCCGAGGGCCTGAGCCATGGCCTGGAATCCGTAGCAGATTCCGAACACGGGGATGCCGAGGTCGAGAAGTGCCGAGTCCAGTTCGGGTGCCCCGTCGGCGTAGACGCTCGACGGTCCACCGGAGAGCACCAGCGCGACCGGATCCTTTGCCGCGATCTCCTCGGCGGTTGCAGTATGCGAGATCACCTCGGAGTACACGTTGGCCTCACGCACACGGCGGGCGATCAACTGCGCGTACTGGGCACCGAAGTCGACGACGAGAACCGGGCGTGCGTGTGCGGGATCGTGTGCAGTGGAGTCGGTCACCGGGTCAGTCTAGTGGGACCGCTGCAGTGCCTACGCAACACCCGAATGCTCGACGTGCATCGCCGCAGAGCCGGACCTGATCTCGACGATCGGCAGCCTCAGTCCACCCGGAGCGTCCACCGGGACGACGGGCGAGTTGGGAGCGATGGGATCGAGCCGCTGATACGGAAGCCCCTGTGCCGGGCGAAGATCCAGCTCGCCCTTGTTCGGCCACAGTGCCGCGGACCGCTCGGCCTGCGCGCTGATGGTCAGCGACGGGTTGACCCCGAGGTTCGCCGACACGGCCGCCCCGTCCACCACGCTCAGCGTCGGGTATCCGTGGACGCGGTGGTACGGATCGATGACGCCGTGCGCCGAATCCGAGGCGATGGCGCAGCCGCCGAGGAAGTGTGCGGTGAGCGGGATGTTGAACAGCTCTCCCCAGGTACCGCCTGCGACACCGCCGATCTTCTTGGCGATGCGCCGGGTGGCGTCGTTGCCCTCGGGGATCCACGTCGGGTTCGGCTCACCGTGGCCCTGCCTGCTGGAGATCTTGCGGCCGAACGGCCCACGCTTGGTGAACGTGGTGATCGAGTTGTCCAGGTTCTGCATCACCAGCGCGATGATGGTGCGCTCGCTCCAGTGCCGGACGTTGACGACCCGTACGAACTGAATCGGGTGTGCAATCAGCGCGAACACGAACTTGAGCCACCGCGGAATCTTTCCTCCGCCGTCGGTCATCAGGGTCTGCAGCATGCCCATCGCGTTGGAGCCCTTGCCGTAGCGGCACGGCTCGATGTGCGTGTTGGGGCTGGGGTGGAACGAGGACGTGATGGCGACGCCGCGCGTGAGGTCCATGTTCGGATCGACCGCCAGCTTGGCCGCTCCGACGATCGACTCGGAGTTGGTTCGAGTCAGTTCACCGAGCGTGTCCGACAATTCGGGCAGCGCGCCCGTGTCCTTCATCTTGTGCAGCAGGTTCTGGGTGCCCCAGGTGCCTGCTGCCAGAACGACATTGGCGGCGCTGTACGTCTTCTTGCCCTTGCGGAGCCGAGCACCGGTGCGCTCGGTGTCGACGTCCCAGGTGCCGTCGGATCGGGGGCGAAGGCCGGATACCGTCGTCATCGGCACGATCTCGGCTCCCGCGCGCTCGGCCAGGCCGAGATAGTTCTTCAGCAGGGTGTTCTTGGCACCGTGACGACACCCCGTCATGCATTCACCACATTCGATGCATCCGGTGCGCTCGGGGCCGGCACCACCGAAGTACGGGTCCGGGACGGTCTTTCCCGGCTCGTCACCGAAGAACACGCCCACCGGTGTCTGGATGAAAGTATCGGCGACACCCATGTCCTCGGCGACCGACTTCATCACCTCGTCGGCAGGGGTCATGTGGGGATTGCGCACCACGCCGAGCATGCGGGTGGCCTGGTCGTAGAACGGAGAGAGCTCACTGCTCCAGTCCGTGATGTGTGCCCACTGCTTGTCCTCGAAGAACGGCGCCTGAGGCTTGTAGAGGGTGTTCGCATAGTTCAGCGATCCACCGCCCACTCCGGCACCGGCGAGGATGAGGCAGTCGCGCAACAGATGCACGCGCTGGATTCCGTAGAGGCCCAGCTTCGGTGCCCACAGGAAGCGCTTGAGATCCCAACTGTTCTTCGCGAAGTCCTTGTCCTCGAAGCGCTGCCCGGCTTCCAGGATCCCGACGCGGTATCCCTTCTCCACCAGCCTCAGCGCAGTGACACTTCCGCCGAAGCCCGAACCGACGATCAGAACGTCGTAATCCGTGGCGCGAACAGCTGAACCCATGGTGACCTCCGCTACATCCGTTGCTGTCGAACAGTATGCACACCCCCATGTGACTACCGCCACAAACAATTCTAGCTGTTACGGGAGGTATCACCAACTCAGGGTCGGCTTAGGTGGACGACATGCAACAGAAAGGGCGCGCACCCCGGTGGAAAGGAGTGCGCGCCCTGCTGGAAAAGACTTGATCAGGCCCTGACGTTCAGGCCCACCTTCTGGAATTCCTTGAGATCGGAGTACCCCGACTTCGCCATCGACCGACGCAATCCGCCGACGAGGTTGATCGAGCCGTACGACTCACGCGACGGTCCGTGCAGCACCTGATCGAGGCTCGGACGCTCCCCCGCCGACATCGGCAGCAACGCGCCACGCGGCATCGACGGATGCGCCGCCGCGGACGGCCAGTACCAGCCGCCGCCGGGAGCCTCCGCTGCGACGGCCAGCGGAGCTCCGAGAACCGCAGCGTCGGCTCCGCAGGCGATGGCCTTGGCCAACGCACCGGACGTGGTGATGTCGCCGTCGGCGATGACGTGCACGTAGCGCCCGCCGGTCTCGTCCAGGTAGTCCCGACGCGCGGCTGCCGCGTCGGCGATCGCGGTGGCCATGGGGACACCGATGCCGAGCACCTCACCGGTGGTCGTGCCACCTTCGACGGAGCCGTAGCCGACGATGACGCCCGCCGCACCCGTGCGCATCAGGTGCAGCGCAGTGCGGTGATCGCTGACGCCACCGGCGATGACGGGGACGTCCAGTTCGGCAATGAACGTCTTGAGGTTGAGCGGCTCCTCGTCACCGTGCGCCACGTGCTCGGCGGAGATGATGGTGCCCTGGATGACCAGCAGATCCAGGCCTGCGGCGACGAGGGCGGGTGTCAGCGCACGTGCGTTCTGCGGACTCACCCGAACGGCGACGGTGACCCCGGAATCGCGTACCTGACCGACTGCGGCCGAGAGCAGATCGGGCTGCAGCGGCGCGGCATGCAACTCCTGCAGAAATGCGATGGGCGCATCGGGATCCAGGTCTGTCTCGGCGATATGGATCAGCTGATCCAACTTGGCCTGTACGTCCGCGTGACGGGCCCAGAGGCCCTCACCGTTGACGACCCCGAGTCCGCCTTGACGACCCAGCTCGATCGCGAACGCGGGCGAGACCAGGGCATCGGTCGGATGGGCGAGCACCGGGATGTCGAAGCGGTACGCGTCGAGTTGCCACGCCGTCGACACCTCCTTCGACGACCGAGTGCGACGGGACGGCACGATGTCCACGTCGTCCAGCTGGTAGGTGCGGCGGGCTTCTCTGCCCATGCCGATTTCAACGAGGTCGCGCACGCGCGCACCTTTCTACTTCGAGAGCGAATCGAGTCGGCCGAGGGAGACCGAATCGACTATCGGGTGGTGTAGTTCGGAGCCTCTGCGGTCATCGTGATGTCGTGCGGATGGCTCTCCTTGAGCCCGGCCGCGGTGATCTGCACGAACTGAGCCTTCTGCAGGTCTTCGATCGAGTTGGACCCGGTGTAGCCCATTGCAGCTCGCAGACCACCGGTGAGCTGGTGAATGACCTGATTCAGCGGTCCGCGATACGGCACGCGGCCTTCGATGCCCTCGGGCACCAATTTGTCCTCGGCCAGCACGTCGTCCTGGAAGTAGCGGTCCTTGGAGAACGACTTCGCTCCCCCACGTCCCTGCATGGCACCGAGAGAACCCATGCCGCGGTAGCTCTTGAACTGCTTGCCGCCCACCAGTATCAGCTCACCGGGGGACTCGGCCGTTCCGGCCAGCAACGATCCGAGCATGGCGGTCGAGGCACCTGCGGCGAGTGCTTTGGCAATATCACCGGAGAACTGCATACCGCCGTCGGCGATGACCGGCACACCGTGCGGTTTGCACGCGGCAACGGCTTCGAGGATGGCCGTGATCTGCGGAGCGCCGACGCCTGCGACCACTCGGGTGGTGCAGATGGATCCCGGTCCGACGCCGACCTTGACCGCGTCTGCACCGGCCTCGACGAGAGCGAGTGCGCCTGCGCGGGTGGCGACGTTTCCGCCCACGACCTGAACCCGGTCGCCCACCTCGGCCTTGAGCTTGCTGACCATCTCGAGCACCTGCGAATTGTGGCCGTGCGCGGTGTCGACGATGACGACGTCCACCCCGGCATCGGTCAGCGCCATCGAACGAGCCCATGCGTCCTGTCCGACGCCTACCGCGGCACCGACGAGCAATCGGCCGTCACGGTCCTTGGTGGCGTTGGGATGCTGCTCGGTCTTGACGAAGTCCTTGACCGTGATGAGACCGGTGAGCGCGCCCTTGCCGTCGACGATCGGAAGCTTCTCGATCTTGTGGCGGCGCAGCAGCCCGAGGGCGGCCTCGGCGGTGACGCCCTCCTGCGCGGTGATGAGCGGAGCCTTGGTCATGACATCGGCGACGCGGCGGTTCTGATCCACCTCGAAGCGCATGTCGCGGTTGGTGATGATGCCGACCAGCGCGCCGGTCTCGTCGGTGACGGGCAAACCCGAGATGCGGAAGCGCGCACACATGGCGTCGACCTCGGCCAACGAATCGGTGGGCTTGCACGTGACCGGATCGGTGACCATGCCGGCTTCGGAGCGCTTGACGGTTTCCACCTGCGACGCCTGATCCTGCAGCGACAGGTTGCGGTGCAGCACGCCCATGCCACCCGCGCGGGCCATCGCGATCGCCATCCGCGCTTCGGTGACGGTGTCCATGGCCGAGCTGACCAATGGCACCCGCAACCGGATCTCGCGGGTGATCTGGCTGGACGTGTCGACCGAGCTGGGAATCAGATCCGAAGCGGCCGGCAGCAGCAGGACGTCGTCGAACGTGAGGCCGAGCATCGCGACCTTGGTGGGATCGTCGCCGCCTGTGCGGACGTGGGCTCCGGGACTACTCATGCGAATCTGGCCCTCCCTAGAGCCTGGTTGCACTCCGGCGCGGCGTGCGGCCGGTGAGAGCTCGCAGGCGCACCGCAGTGCGGGATTGGACAACGGATGGGCGGGATTGGAGAACGGATGGAGTTTCGGCACTTGCACTCATCTGTTCAGCGCCGTGAACCATGGTATCGGCTAGGGCACAACCAGTGCGAATGCCTCCCACTACGGCCTGCCCGAGGCGCCGAAATCTGGGCCATCGGCGCGTGTGCGCAGCATCCACGTCCGGCATGTCGCGTTCGAACAGCTGGCGCAGACCCACCAGTCCTGCGTACCGTGGAGGCGTGCGCGATCAACTGCCTCCCGGTTTACCCCCGGACCCCTTCGCCGGAGACCCAGCCGACCCGTCGGCCGCCCTCGACGCCATCGAGCCTGGCCAGCCCCTGGATCCTCAGGAACGACTGGCCGTCGAGGAAGACCTGGCGGACCTCGCTGTGTACGAAGCACTGCTCGGCCACCGCGGCATCCGCGGCCTGGTCGTGTGCTGCGAGGACTGCCAGCAGGACCACTACCACGACTGGGACATGCTGCGCGCGAACTTGCTGCAGCTCTTGGTCGACGGCACCGTGCGACCGCACGAGCCGGCTTACGACCCCGTGCCCGACGCGTACGTCACCTGGGACTACTGCCGTGGTTTTGCGGATGCATCGATGAACGACGCCCTACACGGCGACGGTTTCGACAGCTGAGTATCCGCACAACCTCTTCGAGCAACGAAGAAGCCCGACACGATGATCGTGTCGGGCTTCTTCGTTGCTCGAACGGATACGTGGCCGTCCGGTTCTTCGCTCAGCTTCCGCCGGACGGAACCGACATACGATCGCGGTTCTCGGACGAACTGCCACCGGCGGTAGCCGTCGGTTGATTCGGGTCGAGAAGGACCGTCGGTGTGACGTCGGTCGTCGTCGGACTCGGACTCGTCGTGGCAGGCGGACTGTTCGGTGTGGTCGTTTCCGGGCTCGGTGTGATCGGAACCGCACTGGTGTCGGGCACCACCGTGTCCACCGGAGCCTGAGGCGAAACGACGTCGGGGCTGGGCACAGGAGCAGGCGCACTCGGAACCGGTACCGCCGGCGGTGCCGGGGCGGGAACCGTCAGAGCCTGCAGCTCTTGCAGCAGACGCGCCAGCCACTGGTCGAGCTCGGCGCGCTGAGAATCGTCGAGCACAGCGGAGGTGCGGTTCGATGCACCGTCGAGCAGAGCCCGAGCAGCATCGGCGTCACCGGACGACAGGAGGTTTTCGGCCTCCTGCAACTTGGACGTCGTATCGATCTGCGCCACAGTCGAATCGGCTTGCTCGGAGAACACGACGGACTTGACGCTCCACAGCGGATCGTCGGGTGTCGAGTTGTAGGAGATGACCACCAAGCCACCCATCACCACGGCGATCGCCGCAGCAGCGCCGGCGATGGGGCGTAGCAAACGCATCCGTCCCCCACGATTCGCGGAGCTCCGTCGCGCCATGTCGGCGGCGAGCTTCTCGCGTTCCACCGAGGCCACGACCACGTCGAGGGAGGGACCGGCGGGCATCGCCGGCGTCACCACGTCTGCTCGCCAGCCGGCGAGTAGAAGGGCAAGTTGATACTCGTCTGCGTCATCGGTAGCTATCGGTCCGTCACCACTGATCGCGTCGATGAACGCATCGTCACGACGTACGGCGACGAGGTCTACTGGACCACCGTCTGCACCGATGTCGGCATAGGGATCGTTCTGCTTCGGTCCAGTGGGGTTCACGTGCTCACCGATTCGCGAGATTCCGCGACGCGGGGTCTCACCGGAGCCACCGTGACCAATGTCCCTAGCCATACATTTCACCTGCTCTCACAACTTCGTTCTTCAGTTTTGCGATAGCTCGGTGCTGAGCCACGCGGATAGCGCCTGCAGTGCTGCCGACTGCCGCCGCTGTTTCCTCGGCCGACAATCCGACGATGAGTCGGAGCACCAGAATTTCTCGGTGCTTGGCGGGCAAGGTGTCCAGCAGTGCAGTCATCTGACGACTCGACTCGGATTCGAGAGCGCGTTGCTCCGGTCCGTGTTCCATCGACACGACATCTGGTACTTCGGCGGCCGGGTCCGATTTGTTACGCGAGGCGCTGCGATGGGCATCGGCGACCTTGTGAGCCGCGATGCCGTACACGAATGCCATGAACGGACGACCTTGGTCCTGGTAACGCGGCAAGGCGGTCATGACTGCCAAACAGACCTCCTGCGCCACATCGTCGGCCGATAGCTGACCGCGCTCAGCCGATCCGACTCGTGCCCGGCAGTACCGGACGACAAGTGGTCGGATGAACTCCAAGACCCGGGACAGAGCCGTTCGATCGCCTTGCGCTGCGGCAACGACGAAAGAGTCCAACTCCTCACCCGCTGTGTTCATCGTCGACAATTTTCCCCGCGTTACAGGTACGCACCCGCCTGGGAGCGCTTCCACGTGGTGGTGGAACGTGACCAAGGATAGCGACACCACCCCGAACCAACCGAACCACTCGGTCCGTCTTCGACCGCGGTCCTGGTCAGTCGATCGACGAACCACCCCGACGATCGATCGCTGAGGCGAGATCGATTGAGGACACCATCTCTGCGTCGGCAATTCCGGTTCCCTCGCAGAGCATCGTCGCGGCCCAGCGCAATGGCAGCAGGCCGTGCATCGCCGCTGCGCTGGCCACCTGGACCGCCGAATCGTGTGCGCGGGTGATCTGCCCGACGCAACTCAGCGCGGCCGCCAAGACCAGGTCCGTCTTGATGCTGTGGCGTAACGAATCGGCATCGTTGGCGAGAGCCCGCGCGGATTCGGCGTGTCGGACGGCCGTGGGGCCGTCGCCGCGCACCATCGCCAGTTCGGCCGACACCCACGCAGCTCGCAGAACCGGACGCCAGAGCCCCTTTCCGTTCGGGCCCTGCCGATGCTCCTCGCTGCGGTCGAGCAGGGTCTGCGCCAACTCGAACCGGCCCGTGCCGAGCGCATCGGCGGCGAGGCCGATCAACGCATCGCTGCGGGCTTCCACCGAGTCCCTCGATCGCGGAGGTCCCACGAGACCGACGAGAAACACCGCTCTGCCGTCGAATTGGCGCGCCCGATCGTGCCTACCCAGTTGACGCAGCCATGAGGCTCTGGTCGACGCGTGCAGCGACTCGACTTCCGGGCTGCCAGGCCTGTACCGACGCAGCTCGACGTCCGCCGCGCCGTATCGACCTTGCCCGGCCAACGCCACACTGCGGTACCAGCTCTCGCGTGGCCCGGTCGCCGCGGGTAGCGGAAATCGGCCGGGGTCGGGACCGAAAGCGACGTCGAGGAGGACGGAGGGCGTCGCAGCGAACCGCGAGATCTGCTCTGGTGGCACGACGCAAGGGTAGGGCCTGTCCGCTGCGCAAGAACAACTCGGTGTGGCGAGAATTCGTACTCGATCACGGCACCGGATGCGGGCTCTGCATTCCGTGCACGAAATGCAGTTTTCAAGGAATTAACAATGTAAAAAAGGCCGTCCAGGAAACGGCAATCTGAACGCTGTGTGGCGAATAGGTTAAACGCTGTACCGAAACGGTGAACCGTACCGAGACACCTCGGCGGTCGTTGCCTGACGCCTCGGCACGGGACACGCCGTTCCGACGGCCGGCACCGAACGCCGAGTGCAGTGCAGTTCCGACCGAGCCGATCGGCCGGCACCGAACGAACCCCTGGAGCCTTCACAGGACCCTGAACAGCGAGAACAATGACGAACGCAAGGAGAATCGGCCGCGCGAAGCCGCAGTTTCGGCCATTGATTCCCAGCGTCGACGGGACGGATGCCGAGCCGCGCTTTCCCTATCGTCTCCCGTGTCCGCAGATTCTTCAACAGGAGCGGCACGCACGCCGTGCGGTCCAAGTAAATATCGCCCGTGTTAATTCTTGGGCCGATAACTATGCATTAGCCCACGACGAAGAACTATTGACGCGATTTCGTCGACCCACATAACGTTGTCGGCATTCGGATCACGAATCCGAGAAGCCACACCACCCTAGGAGTTTCCATGCCGCAGCCGAATCATCTCCCTGGGCCGAACGCCGATATTTGGGATTGGCAGATGCACGGCCTCTGCCGTGGGGTCGACTCGTCCATGTTCTTCCACCCGGACGGCGAGCGAGGCCGCGCACGGGCGCAGCGCGAGATGCGCGCCAAGGAAATGTGCCGCAGCTGCCCCGTCCTCGCGCAGTGCCGCACACACGCTCTCAACGTCAGTGAGCCGTACGGCATCTGGGGCGGAATGTCCGAGACCGAACGCGAACTGCACGCCCGGCACAACCGTCGTCGTATCGCGGTGTAGTCGACGCGATCTCACGAGTGCACACACGAAGAAGCCCCCAACCCGACACGGGTTGGGGGCTTCTTCGTAGTTCTACCGAACGTCAGTGAGCGTGGCCGTGCCCGGCAGCAGGCTCGGCGGCCTCTTCCGGCTTCTCCACGATCGAGCTCTCGGTCGTCAGAATCATCCGAGCAACCGATGCAGCGTTGACCACAGCGGAACGAGTCACCTTCACCGGATCGACGACGCCGTCCGCCAGCAGGTCACCGTACGTCAGGGTCGCGGCGTTGAATCCGTGTCCCTTCGGCAGCTCGGCGACCTTGCTGACCACGACGGAACCGTCGATGCCTGCGTTGGTGGCGATCCAGAACAGCGGCGCGTTGAGTGCAGTACGCACCACGGCGACTCCGGTCGCTTCGTCGCCGGTCAGGCCCAGATCATCGGCCAGCGACAACGCTGCCTGCGTCAGAGCGGAGCCACCGCCGGGAACGATGCCCTCTTCGACGGCCGCCTTGGCTGCTGCCACTGCGTCGTCGACGCGGAACTTGCGTTCCTTGAGCTCGGTCTCGGTGGCTGCGCCGACCTTGATGACGGCGATGCCGCCCGAGAGCTTCGCGAGACGCTCTTCGAGCTTCTCGCGATCCCACTCGGACTCGGTGTTCTCGATTTCGCGGCGCAACTGGCCGACGCGAGCATCGATGTCGTCCTGGGAGCCCGCACCGTCGACGATGGTCGTGTCGTCCTTGGTGACCACGACGCGACGAGCGCGCCCGAGGAGCTCGAGGCCGGCCTCCTTCAGGCTCAGACCGACATCGGCAGTGATGACCTGTCCCGCAGTCACGACGGCGAGGTCGTCCAGGAATGCCTTGCGGCGATCACCGAAGAACGGTGCCTTCACGGCGACGGCCTTGATGGTCTTGCGGATCGAGTTCACGACGAGCGTCGAGAGAACTTCACCCTCGGTGTCCTCGGCGAGAATGAGCAACGGCTTGCCGCTCTCGGCCACCTTCTCCAGCAGGGGAAGGAAGTCCGGAAGCGAGGTGATCTTCTCGCGGTAGAGCAATACGTACGCGTCTTCGAGGACGGCTTCCTGCGTGTCGACGTCGGTGACGAAGTACGGCGAGAGGTAGCCCTTGTCGAACTGAACGCCCTCGGTGACCGAGAGCTCCGTGAGCAATGTCGAAGACTCTTCGACAGTGACCACGCCGTCGGCACCGACGCGGGTGAGCGCCTCACCGACCAGTTCGCCGATCTCGGGGTCACGCGAGGAGACGGTGGCGACCTGAGCAATGGCCTGCTTGCCCTCGACCGGAGTAGCGGCGGCGAGCAGCGCCTCGGCGACCTTGTCGGCAGCCTTGGAGATCCCGACGCCGAGGGCGATCGGGTTCGCACCGGCGGCGATGTTCTTCAGTCCGCCGCGCACGAGAGCCTGCGCGAGAACCGTCGCGGTGGTGGTTCCGTCGCCTGCGACATCGTTGGTCTTGGTGGCGACACTCTTGACCAGCTGTGCGCCCAAGTTCTCGAACGGATCTTCCAGGTCGATCTCACGAGCGATCGACACACCGTCGTTGGTGACGGTCGGTCCGCCGAAGGCCTTGGACAGGACGACGTGGCGTCCACGGGGTCCGAGAGTGACCTTGACTGCGTCGGCAAGCTTGTCGACGCCGCGCTCGAGTGACCGGCGCGCTTCCTCGTTGAATTGGATTTGCTTTGCCATGTTTCGGTGTTACTCCTTCGAGTAAAGAAACTCGATCGAACGCACACCGCCCCGGCACCGACACGAGATCGGCTTCCGGGGCGGGATGCGTTGTGGCCTACTTGGCGATGACTGCCAGCACGTCGCGTGCCGACAGAATCAGGTACTCCTCGCCGGCGTACTTGATCTCGGTGCCGCCGTACTTGCTGTAGATGACGGTGTCACCTTCTTTGACGTCGACCGGGATGCGGTTGCCCTTTTCGGTGACACGGCCTTCGCCAACGGCGACGACGGTGCCTTCCTGAGGCTTCTCCTTGGCTGTGTCGGGGATGACCAGACCGGAGGCGGTCGTCGTCTCGGCCTCGTTGGCCTGGACGAGGATCTTGTCCTCGAGCGGCTTGATTTTCACGCTCGCCACGTTGAGCCCTCCAAAGTTATGGGGTACGCGTCCGGGGTCGGATCCCCGGACAGCTGTGTGTAAGTACTTCTCGTGCGGTCCTGACAAACGGCTCGAACTCGTTCCCGTCGTCGCGGGTGCCGGGACTTCGCTCGTTGCCAACTAGCACTCTATACACGAGAGTGCCAGCACTCAAGGGCTGGGTTCGCCAGATTCGAGTCGGCGCGGACACGGACGGTCCGGCGCTCCGGACGACGCGCGGTTTTTCGGACCCGAGCAAGTGGAAAACGCGGAAAATCGGGCCCCGAAACGCCGATGTCGCTACCGATTTCCGCGTTTTTTCCGACTGCGTGCTCGTCCGCCGAAAGACCAGGTGAACCGCCCCGAACATCGTCCCGATAACCGACCGCGTGGAATATAACGTTCGCATAAATACCGGAAGTAACGTTACGATAACGGGGCTGTCCGAACGATAACGATCGACAGCTGTGTCGCGACATGAGACACAAGGCAGTCGAACCGGACGGGCAAACAGGGGCGGGAGGTGCACCATGCGGGTAGGAGTGGGAGTGTCCACCGGATCCGAGGTTGTGTGCGCAGCCCTCGTCACCGTCGACTTCGACGGTAGTCGCACGGTCGAGTACCGGACGGTATCGGCCGATCGCCAGGCGAACACCGATATGGGTGAGCTCGTCACTTCCGCCATCGAGCTCATGGCATCACTGATTCCCGGACAACGATCACCCGACGCAATCGCCGTCACCTACCGCACCGAAGAGCACGCCGCGGGAATTCGTGGCGCGTTGACGCACACTACTCGCGACGTTCGGCTGGTTCCCGAATCCGCGGCGGCAGTTGCGCACCTGGCCACCACCGGCCTGATCGACGGCTACGACACGATCGCCCTGGTCGACCTAGGAGCGTCGGGCCTGTCGGTCACCGTCACCGACCGAGCGGCTGGAACGGTGTCGGCGCACGACCGGTCGGCCGCCGTCAGCGGCAACGCTCTCGACGCACTCGTCAAGAATCTCGTCCAGGACATGACCCGTGACAACCTCCGAGACGACATTCGCGACGACCGCGGAATCGGATCGGCACGATACCGATCGATCAAGGAACAGCTCTCCCGCGAGGACGAAGTCCGGATCGAGCGTTACAGCGGTGTGCCGCTGACCGTCGACCGCAGTGCATTCGAGACCGCTGCATCGCCGCTCCTGCGCGAGGCAGCCCTGTTCGTCCGCAGAGTGTTCGACGAGAGCACCCACGAACCCGAGGTGATCGTGCTCATCGGCGGCGGTGCCCACATCCCGCTGCTGGCCTCTTCCATGACCGACATGTTCCATGCGCGCGTCATTCGCCTCCCCGAACCCGACGCCGTGCTCGCCGTGGGAGCGGCCGTGGTCGCCGCGTCGGCGACCGACACCGACTACCCATTGGTCTCGGCTGCACGCCGAACCGCAGGCCGGATGAGTCGCTACTCGGGTGCGATAGCTGCCGCCGTCGTCGCGGGCGGATTGGTGCTCGCCTACGGCCTTCAGACGATGACGCCGGCAGACGACCCGAGCGTGTCCCCTGCCGGTAGCGCGACAAACCCCGTCGCGGGCTCCGGCGACTCGGGGCGACCCGTAGCCGAGGGCTACTCGCCCGGTGACACGTCGACCTCTGCCCGTAGCTCAGCAGATCCCGTCGGCCCCGCGGCAACGACGGTGGAGTCGACGGATTCATCGTCCGGACTCACCACGTCCACGGCACCCACCACCACGCCGACGCTGCGACCTGCTCCCGATCTCCCGCGCATCGAATGGCCGGTCGGTCCGCCGCCGGAGTCGTCGTCACCCGAAGCGGGCACCGGGGGCACCGTCGTGCCGCCGACACCGGTCACTCCCGAGCCCACGACGCCCGCACCGACCACCACTGCGCCCGTCGAGCCCACCGACCCCGGTGCGGGCGAGACCCCCGGTACGACGACGCCGTCCGGCCCCACCGAGCTCAGTCCCGGACCGACACCGCAACCCTCCGCCGAGGCGGAGCCACAGAGCAGTGTGGAACCCAGCGGTGTGGAACCCAGCGGTGTGGAACCCGGCACCGTGCAACCGACCGAATCGATCACGGTTCCGACGACGGTCGTCCGCGGCTCCGATCCCACTCCGGAGCTGACCCCTCCGCCGACCGTCTGGTCGCCACCGCCTCCGGTGTCCGGTCAGAGCGTCGAGCCCCGCACATCACAGGACACGGCTGCGCCGCGAACCTCCGAGCCTGTTCCGGACGTTCAGCCGGGAACCTGACTGGTCGCAACCGACAGACCGGGATCGGTCACTGCGGTGAGCGCAGACGGCGCAGCGCCGCCGGCGACGAGATGTGCACCCAGGGCTGCGATCATGACACCGTTGTCCGTGCACAGCCGCGGCTTCGGTATTCGCAGCGTCAACCCCTGCTCGGCACAACGGCTTTCGATCAACGACCGGATGCGCGAGTTGGCCGTGGCACCCCCGCCGAGAACGATCGTGTCGACGTCGACGTCCGTTGCCGCACGAACCGCCTTCATCGTCAACACATCGGCGACGGACTCCTGAAACGATGCGGCGATGTCAGCTACCGGAACAGGATCGCCGGCGCGTTGCCTGGCCTCGACGAATCGCGCGACCGCGGTCTTGACCCCGGAGAAAGAGAAATCGTACCGGGCATCGCGAGGGCCGGTCATTCCCCGGGGAAATGCGATCGCGGACGGATCACCCTCGCGCGCAGCAGCATCGAGAGCAGGCCCGCCCGGGTAGCCCAATCCGAGTAGTCGTGCGACCTTGTCGAACGCCTCGCCGGCGGCGTCGTCGACCGTCGTCCCGAGCTCGACGATCGGCCGAGACAGATTGTCGACGTGCAGCAGATGCGTGTGCCCACCGGAGACCAACAGGGCAACACACGACGGCATCGGACCGTGTTCGAGCGTATCGACCGCAACGTGCCCCCCGAGATGGTTCACCGCATAGAAGGGCACGCCCCAGGCTGCGGCGTAGGCCTTGGCCGCAGCGACCCCGACCAGCAGCGCCCCGGCCAGTCCCGGCCCGATCGTCACCGCGACGGCGTCGGGACGATCGATGTCGGCCGTCGCCAGAGCTCGCCGCATGGTCGGCACGATGGCTTCGAGGTGCGCCCGTGACGCCACCTCGGGCACCACTCCGCCGTAACGGGCGTGCTCGTCGACGCTCGATGCCACCTCGTCCGCCAGCAGCTCGCACTGTCCACCGTTCCACCGGACGATCCCGACTCCTGTTTCGTCGCAAGAACTTTCGATACCCATGACGATCATCGGGCTGATCCTTCGGTTCGTTCCGGCCGACGCATGGTGAAGGCGTCGGCTCCGCTCGGCTGGTAGTACTTCGCTCTGGTACCCACGATCTCGAACCCCTCGCGTCGGTACAACTCGATGGCAGGCTCGTTGTCGGTGCGGACCTCGAGAAAGACCGGGCCGCCGTGCTCGTCGGCTACCCGGAGCAGCTCGTCGAGGAGCCGGCCGCCGATCCCTCTGCGATGATGACCAGGATCGACGCCGATGGTGTGCACCTCGGACTCACCGACCACGAACGCACCGCGGCTCGGTTGCCCCAGGAGGGCGATGCCTGCGTAGCCGACCACCTCGCTGCCCTCGCGCGCCGTGACGTAATGATTTTGGGGCGCAGCCAGTTCCGCGACGAATGCATCCTCGGACCACGGGTCGTCACCCTCGAAGAGGACGGTCTCGAGGTACGCGCACCGGGGAGCGTCCTGCACGGTCATGCGCTCGATCGACACCGTCATTGCCGAGCCTTCGCCGCGGCGCGTTCGTCGAGTGTCTTGGCATCCGGGCGGCGTAGATACAGCGGGACGAGCGGACCCGGGACGACGCCACTCGCGATATCGGCCGCCGCGACCTGGATCAGACCGGCTGGTGACGGTGCCTGCACGTCGCGAATCGGCAGGTCGAATTGTGCAACATGCGGAGCGGAGCCAGCGACCGCGTCGACTCCGAGATGGTCGAGCTCAGCGGGAGCCAGAACGTCGGGTCCCTCTGTGCGCACCCCTGCTTCGTACCGGGCCCAATAGATTTCGCGACGACGCGCATCGGTCACCACCAGCAGGGTCCCTGGCTCTGCGACATCGGCCGCAATCGCGTCGAGGCTGCAGACCCCGTACACCGGCACCCCCAGTGCGTCACCGAACGCCGCTGCCGTCGCCATTCCCACCCGTAACCCGGTGTAGGGGCCGGGCCCGACGCCGACGACGACGGCATCGAGGTCGGCCGCGGTGATGTGGGCCTCCGTGAGGCACTCGAGAATGTTGGGCGTCAGGATCTCCGCGTGCGACCGCGCGTCCACCCGGACCCGCGTGGCGAGGGTCTCGACCGGAGCACCGGCGGCCTCGGTCAGGCGCACCACACCTGCGGTGACGGCGGGGGTCGAGGTGTCGACGGCAAGTACAAGCACGAGGGTTCAGGTTACGCGTCCGCGCGTCCAGGTACGCATTCCCGCGGTGCGCGGACCCTCGGACTCTGCTACGAGGCTCCGCGCACATCGAGGTCAGGCGACAGCGGACAGAATCAGATACTGCGCCGCAGTCTTCTGGTGCACACCGAGTTCGTCGTCGGTGGTCTCCACCATCGCGGTGTACCTACCCACGTGTACACGGCATCGGAGAGAGGTTTTCGTGGCCGACTCCTTGGTCATGCACATCGATCCGGGTACGCCCGGTGCCGGTGCGGACTCTTCGTACACCCCGTCGGCGAGATCGCTGTCGTTCATCGCCTGATACAGCTTCTCGGCACCCGATTCGTCCGCACTGCGAAACACCATCGAGTCGTCGATGGCGATTCGATCGGTGCCGGTCTCGTCGATGACGTCGTCGATGTCGCCGCCCTCGGTGAAGTGTTTGAGTCCACGAGTTCCGTAGACGCTGAGTTGGTTCACCGAACGCTGCTCGGCCGGGAGCGTCAGGATCAGCACGTTGTCGACGTCGATGGGCAGAGTAGTGAATTGCCCCATCGGGGTCTCCGGGAATTCGTCGAGTAGACGTCCCTGCTCGTCCACGGTGCGTGCGACGGTCGGCGCGATCCACTGTTCGTCGCCGGTACCCGAGTAGCCACTGACGTAGATCAGGAAGTCTCCCCGTGCCGTGAACGTGTCCACCCGCACACCCGGCCCTTCTGCGTCAGGGCTGATCGACGCTGCGGTCTCGGGCAGAACGTCGATAGCGGTCTCGGTTGCAGCGGCCCGAGCGGCTCCCCCGGACTCGGCCGGCGGGGCTTCGGTCAGCATGACCTGGTGCACCCCGTCCGCCGCCGCGATGGCCGCGCCAGAATCGGGGAACCTGAGCACCGAGATTCTCAGTGCGTTGGCTTCGCCTTCTGCACCGACGGGAGTATCGGACGTGCGACCCGTTGCGAATCCGGACAGCATTCCCGCGTTGCTCAGCACCGGTACCGCCTCCGGCGGCAGGATCAGATCGGTCGCATCCGGGCTCTGCAACACTCCGAGTGCGGCACCGTTCACCAGCGACGGGTCGATGTTCGACGGCAGCACGACGTATTCCGCGAGACGCTGCGCCTCGATCACGTAGCCCTGCTGCTCGTCGCGCACCGTGGCGTACTCGGCCTGCGGCCAGGTCCGATAGTCGGCGGTGTCGAGGTCGGTCGGCGCAGACTCGGTGGATGTCACGGGAGCGGTGTTCGCAGATTCCACAGTGTCGGTGCCACAGCCCGCAACCAGAATCGATGTCACCGCGGCAACTACTGCCCCGGCTCGGAATCGTCTGTTCATTTCTGTCCTTTCGCTGACGTCTCCGATGTCAGACGCAGCGCTGACCGACAATGTTCCGCACTCGGTTGCGGGAACAAATGGCGGGATTCCAGCATCCGATCGGCGACCACACCAGCCCGACGCGGCTGCACATGACGATTCGGAGTTCAGATGAGCGCACCCGACAGTTACCAGAACCCACAACCGAGTCCCGGTGAACCTGTGCCCGGCCCACGACGTTCGCGCGCGCTGCTCGTCGGTGGCGGGATCGGCGTGGTTATCGTCGCGGTAGTTGCCGCTGCCGTGGTGATTCCTCGGCTCACCGACTCCGATTCCGAGTCGGTCGACGCACCGGCCACCGCGACGGTCGATCAGGACCGCGACGCACAGGACATCGAGGCGTTGACGACCCGCTACCTGAGCATCCTGGGCTCGAACGGTGGCCCGGAGGGCTTGGCTCCCGTGCGATGTCAGGCGGCAATCACCCGGGCCGAGAACGCGCCGACTCCTGCGCCGTTCCCCGACGGCGACGAGATGGTGGTGGCCGAGACGCTCACGCAGAATTTCTACGGACCCGATCAGGCGACGTCGAGGGTGGTGGTCGGCGCTACCGTCGACGGCGTTCCGAGCCTCGAGGGAGGCGACGGAACCATTCTTGCCATGGACTTTCTCCGCGAGAACGGCACGTGGACGGTGTGCCGAGTCGATCCCCAGTAGACAAATCGATCACCAGGCGGCAGGCGGCTCCGGGACTGTTCGACTCCCGGCCGCTGCCGTGTCGGGTCGCGTCAGGACTCCGTCGCTGTCTTCAGTACCGAGTACTGAGCCGCAGCCATCTGATGCGCCTTGGTTTCGTCCTCGAGAACCGAGAACTCGGCGGTGTAGCGGTCCTGGTGCAGCAGGCAGGCGGTCCGAACCCCGACGGTGGTGTCCTGCGTCAGGCAGGTGGAATCGGGCACTCCCGGGGCACCGGCCGACACCGCGAAGCCCATCTCCTCGTATTCCTTCACGAGCATCTCGTACATCGTGCCGGCTCCGGCCGCATCGGCGGATCGGTAGACGGTGGTGCCGTTGGACGCCTGCAGATCACTGTTGGACTGCTCGAATTCCTCGAGCATCCTGGTCGAGTCGGTCGAGAAGTGTGCGGCACCGCGCGGGCCGT
The DNA here is from genome assembly GCF_027270735.1 of Rhodococcus ruber. Classification (GTDB taxonomy): domain Bacteria; phylum Actinomycetota; class Actinomycetes; order Mycobacteriales; family Mycobacteriaceae; genus Rhodococcoides; species Rhodococcoides rubrum_A. The sequence continues at coordinate 97,624 of NZ_JAPWIJ010000010.1, forward strand.
AAACGGCGCGCCTGCTGTTGTCCCTGTTCTCGTCGTCCTCCTCGAGGGTCAGCACCAGGATCTTGTCCACATCGATCGGCAGCGATGCGAACCCGTCGAGGGGCGTGGCCGGAAACGTGTCGATCAACGTTCCTTGGCGATCGACCGTGGTGGCGATCGACCGGGCAACCCAGTCTTCCTGGCCCACGGGCGCATGGGCTTCGACGTCGATCACGTAGTCACCGCGAGCAGTGAAGGAGTCGCTCGAGGTGAGGCCGTCCACGTCGCTCTTGGAGGAGACGAGGGTGTTCGGTAGGACATCGATCGCGCTCGGCTGCGCGCCCTCGCTGTACTCGGTCGGCAGATAGGTCTGCTCGATCAGCCCGCGAGCAGCACGCTCGGCCGATCCCGCGTCCGGAAATCGCATCACCCTGATGGCCAGCCCGTTTCGAGTGGCCGGATCCACACCAGGTTCGTCCGGTCGGTACCCGGCCCCTGCACCGAATCCCATCACCAGATTCTGCGCCGCCAACACATCGGCCTGTCCGTCGGTGAAGACGGTCTTGCGCGTCGCCTCCGCGCTGGCGAACGGCCCAGTCGTCTGCGAGTAGCTCTGCACCAACTTCGGATCGATCTCGCTGGGAATCACGACGAACTCGGCCATCCGCTGGCCCTCGACCAACCGGCCCTGCTTCTCGTCGGTCACCGACCCGAACGGCGCCTGCGGAATCGTGCGAAAGGTACCGGTATCGAGGTCGCCGGGAACCGTCGGACCGACGGCCGTATCTCCCGGCGGCGCGGCCTCGTTCGAGTCTCCGGCCGAACAGCCGGTCAACAGTGCCATCGCGGCACCTATGGCAAGCACAGATCGAGTACGCGTCGAACGCATGTACAGCCCTTCCTGAAACTGTCGAAGTCGTCGATCCGACGCGCGGCAAGCCCTGATTGTTCCCGACTCGGATGTCTCCGAATCACGAGCCGGGAACAAAAGGGTGCCCGCTCGCATCGAACACGAGTCGGTCGCTTTTCGCGACGGCCGAAACTCGACAGCAGAACGGAGCCGGACACGTGCCCGATACCGACGCACCGCCCTCGCACGCCGGTAGCGCCGCCGACGCTGCGACGAAGAAGACCCTTGCCGGTGCCACGAAGATTCTGCGGATGTACGGGTACGACGCCACCGCGGCTCTGGCGGAGGAGAAGGCGAGCACCGTCGATCACAGACAGAGCGTCGTGGTGGTCGGTGAGGTCAAGCGAGGCAAGAGCTCACTGGTCAACGCGCTCGTGGGGGCATGGGTGTCACCGGTGGGGGTGGAACTGACCACCTCCGCCTCCTTGGTGTTCGTTCCTTCCACCTCCAGCCGCCCGGCCGGGACCGCAGAACTGGTGTTCCCCGGTGGCACCCAACACGTGGGATCGACGGAACTGCCCGACTGGGTGACGGTCACCGGTGCCCGAGTGCGCGACCCCGCCACCGTCTCGTTGCCCACTCGGGCAATCGTGCCGCTGGTCGATTCGTCGATGGGTGAGATCGTGGTGGTCGACACGCCGGGATCGGGCGGGCTGGATTCGGTCGCCGCGCAACTGTCGGCTCAGTCCGCGCAGCAAGCGAGCGTGCTCGTTGTGGTCAGCGATGCGAGCAGCACGCTGACCGCACCCGAAATGGACTTCGTTCGCGACGTCGCATCGACGGTCGACGCCGTGATCGTCGTGGTCTCCAAGACGGACAAGAATCTGCGGCGTTGGAAAGTGGTGGTGGACGAGAACAGGCGGCTTCTGCAGCAGCATCTGCGGCGCTCGGTTCCGGTGATCGGTGTATCGAGCGTCCGAGCACTCGTCGCCCGCGAACAACCCGACGACGCAGACCGCGTCCGAGCCGAGCGAGCCTCGGGCATCGTCGAGCTACGGGAGATGATCGCCGCTCGGTTGGGCGACGGAACCGAACGAGGAACGCGCGACGGTCTACGCACCGCCCTGGAAGGACTACGCCGAGTACACGCCAAGATCAAAACGGATATCTCGATCACCGAGGCGGGCTCGAACGCACTCCCCGAGCTCACCGCGCAACGAGACCGTCTGCAAGAACTCAAGGACACCAGCGTTCAGTGGGAACAGTGGCTCGGCCGCGACCTGACCCTCGCTCGACAGCGTGCACTTGCACATCTGGACACCGAACTCGATCGGGTCAGAACGAAGTGGACGACGCGAATCAACAAGTCCGGCATGGAGGTTCTACGAAAGAACCCTCAGGTGTTCACCGCCGAGATCGAGAGCGACCTGCTCGCGGCCATGACCGGGACGGTTCGACTGTTCCTGGACGAACTACGCCGCGTCGCAGAGCCGTTGTTCGAGTCGCCGCAGATCTGGCAGCAGATCGAGGCGAACATCGCGGCGTCGATGTCGGGTGAATCCCTCAGTACCGGTGAAGTGGCCAGCAAGCGTCAGGGTCTACTCGATCCGAGCATCCTGTCCATGGGGATGATAGGCACGTCGATGCTCGGCGCCCTGATCGGCGTCGGGGCCGTCGCCGGCGTGGTCTGGATCGGAGTCAATCTCGGGTACAAAGCCATGCGCACCGGAAAGCAGAACCTGCTCAACTGGTTGCGCGAGACAACCGGCACGGCAAAGGCGAGCACGGCTCGCATGCTCGAAGCCGCTCTCGCACTGGGGCGTCCGGAAATAGTGGTGCGCTACCGCGATCACATCCGAACCTCCATCGACACGGTGCAACAACAGATGGCCGACGCCAAGGACGCAGCCAGGCTCGATGCCGCCGGGCGTGACGCCACCCTCAAGCGCCTGTCCAACAACCTCCGCGTCGTCACGGCCACCATCGCCGAGATCGACAATGCGCTCACCCGTTCGGTCGCACGAACCCACGAAGCGGGAAACGCCACGGCCACAACCGAATCCGTCGAAAGCGAGACAGCCTCGTGAGCACGCCCGTCGTCCTCGTCCTCATTGCCGCAGCACTGACGGTCGGCGGTCTGGGCGGTTGGATCGCCCATGCGTCTAGTCGACCGCACGACAACCCGCCGACGCCCGGTCATGTTGTGCCCCTGACGAACGGACCGGACCGCCGTCTGATCGACGCGATGATCGGGGTTCACGATCTCGGCGACGGCGTGTCGGCCACCGATCGCATCACCGAGGAACTGAGTCAGGTCGGGATCGTTCGGCTCGACGCCGCGCCCGGCTCGACGTTCGATTCGAGTCGACACAAAGCGGTCCACAGTGTGGCCGCCGCCCTACCCGAGCAGATAGGCACAGTGGCCGGCGAGGTTCGCCCCGGCTGGGCCGGACCGGACGGCATCATCCGCTACACCGAAGTGTCCGTGTTCGCTCGACCCGCGGCGGGCCGGTAGATGGTGGCACGGCAGCAGCAGCCATCAACCCCGTTGGCGGCCCGCAACATCGATATGCGCGCGGTGCTCGACCGCGGGCTTCATGCCCTCGCAGCACTGGCACCCGATCTGGTTCACGAAGCCAACCGGATCGGCGCAATTCTGTGGTCCCCACCGCGAATCGTGGTGGTGGGCCGACTCAAGGCCGGAAAGTCGACTCTGGTGAACGCCTTGATCGGTGCACCGATCGCCGAGACTGCTGCGCTGGAAGCAACGAACGTGGTGACCGTCTACGAGAACGGCGCTCCCTCTCGTGCCGACGTCGTCGGGATCGACGGTAGTCGACGGTCGGTGGTGCTCGAACACGGCCGTAGAGCCGATCTGGGTGTCCCGGCGTCGGAGGTCGGTTACGTGCACCGTTTTCTCCCGTCCGACGCACTCGCCGATGTGACACTGATCGACACTCCCGGACTGGCGACACTCACCGTGGAGAACGAACAGGCCACCCATCGCGCCCTCATCGACGGATACGAGCAGACCCGTGCGGCCAGCGTCGACGCCGACGCCGCCATCTTCCTGTTCGACAGCACTCCCCGCGCCGACGAGATGAAGTTCTTGCGGCAGTTGGGATTCACCCCACTCAACACCCTGGGCGTGCTCTCTCGTGCCGACAGCTTCGGTGAGGGGGCGTTGGGCCGCGTAGATCCGATCGAACATGCTCGCTCGCATGCGGTTTCGCTGGCAACCACGCTCGCATCCTCGGTCGCGACAGTAATTCCGATCTCGGGTCTGCTGGCCGAGACCTCCCACACCGGACGCATCACCGAGAGCGACGCCCGCGCGCTGCACCGACTCGCACACCTGCAACCGCTCGAATTGTTCGACCTGATGGAATCCGACGATCCTGCGCCGCTCGACGCGGCCACCCGCGACCGCTTGCTCGATCTGATCGGCGAGTACGGGATGGTCGGCGGGCGCGGTCCCGCAGGTGCGGGCGCGTACTCGTTGAGCCAGTGGTTGGTCGCACGCTCGGGTGTGGACCCCTTGCGCGAGGTGCTGAATACCGCCCTGCGCGATTTCGCCACGCTGCATCGCGCCAATCGTGTTCTCAGCGAGCTGGATTCGTTGGCCTTCACCCATCCGTTCCGCGATCGAATCCGGGCCATCACCGATTCCGTTCGACGCGATCGTTCCCTGCAACCGGTGCTGCTGTTCCAGGCTTTGCGCGGCATGTTGCTCGCCGACGAATCGTCACCGGTGGTGGGCGAGCTGATGCGGGTGCTGACCGGCCGGAACGACGCGGAACGGCTCGGCTTGCATGTGCAGGCACACCGCGCCCAGGTGGTGTCCGTTGCGACCGAGCGTATCGAGTGGGCTGCCGGCCGATCGATTTCGACAGCAACTGCCGCCGAGGATGCCGCGCTCGGTGAGCTGATACGTCTCTACACCACGATTCGGAGCAACGCATGAATCACCCCATTCACACCGACCAGGCGCTCGGGTGGACCCTTGCCATCGACTTCGGAACCTCGAATACCGCTGCTGCGCAACCGTCGAGCAGGCGCTCGGGTGTCGAGGCACTGGCTTTGACGCATCAGGGCAACCTGATGTCCTCCGCCGTGTTCGTGGAATCTCCCGAGCGTATCGACGTCGCGGACGTGGCTCTCAACAGGGCGCAGACCGATCCGGCGTCGTTCGTCGCCTCCCCGAAGCGACTGGTTGCGCACGGCACCGTGCGGCTGCGCGGCATCGACCTGCCGGTGTCCGTACCCATTGCGGCAGTGCTGCATTCGGTAGTCGAGCGCGCCTCGGCCGTACATCGCGGCCAACGCCCCGACTCACTGATTCTCACTCACCCCGAAGCGTGGTCCCCGCGCGAGGTGGGCGTTCTCGCCGACGCTGCGAACCGGATCGGCTACGGCCCCGATCGAGTGAGAACCCTCTCCGAACCGCGCGCGGCAGCCCACTTCTACAGCCGCAGTGATCGACCCACGCCAGGGATGTCCATCGCAGTGTTCGACTTCGGCGGCGGAACGGTCGACACGGCAGTGCTGTCGGCCACGGCTCAGGGCACCTTCGACGTGGTGGCTGCGCGTGGCGACAACGGGCTCGGCGGAAAGGATCTCGACGCTGCAATCCGCCGCTGGGTCGATCGAAGACTCGACGAGGAGGATCCGGAACTTCTTCGGTTCCTCCAGACGGAGGCGCCGCTGCACACGGTGCGCAGCCTCGACGATTCCATCCGGCGGGCAAAGGAATTGCTATCGTCCACCGAGTCGGCCACCATCGCCGTCGGCGACAGTCGAACCGATCGCCGATGCATTCTCACCCTCACCCGCGCCGAGTTCGAGGACCTGATCGCCCCCGAGATGGAGCGCGCGGTCGCGCTCACCCGCGCGACCTTGGCCGACGCCGAACAGGTGCTCGGCACCCCCGTCGAAGCGCTGTATCTGACCGGCGGATCGTCCCGGATCCCGGCAATCCACCGCGCCCTCGGATCGCTCGGACGCCCGATCGCCACTCTCGACGACCCGAAGACCGTCGTCGCGCAAGGTGCGTTGATCGCCTTCGGCGACAGCCTCGGCACGGTCCGGCCCATGACCTCGCCCGAGCAGGCGGCCCGATCCGTATCACCCGCGCCCATCCGCAGGTCGCGTGCCCGCCGACTTGCGGCGGCAGGAGTCACAGCAGCTGTTGCCGCGGTGGTGGTCATCGCGGCCGTCGTCCTCGCTCCGTGGGGGCAGGACCGTCCTTCGGCTCCGTCGACCATCGCCGGCAGCCCGGACGACGTCACCGCCGTGCAGAACATCACGGACGAGTACCTGCACGTTCTCGCGACGAGCGACTTCGCAACGAAGAATTCGTACTGGTGCGCCGCGAACCGAGAGAAGAAGGCCAGCGAGACACCGACACCGACACCGTCCGCGCTGCCGACCGGTCTCGACTTCACCGCGGCAGAGGTCATCGGCACGGCCGTGTACGGAGACCAGGCCACGACCCGAATCAGGGTGCGCGCCACAGTGAACGGAGAGCCGAGTCCGCAGGATGGGGACGGGTCCATCATCGCGTTCGATTTCGGTCGGGAGGACGGTCAGTGGAAGATCTGCAGGCAGACATTCCAATGACTCGACCGACGAATCTTCCCCCAGGCCCGAACAGGACGAGGTAGCCAGAACAATGACCGGTTGGATGCTGAGCATCGACTTCGGTACGTCGAACACGGCGGCAGCACACACGAATTCCGGATCGGACTCCGTGGAGGTAGTGGCCCTGACACATCAGGGCAACCTGATGCCTTCGGCGGTGTTCGTGGAATCACCGCACTCCATCGAGGTGGGTGATGTCGCGATCAATCGCGCCGAGACCAACCCCGGCGCATTCGTCGCTTCTCCCAAGCGAGTGATCGGTCAGGAAGTGCTGACCGTCAACGGATACGACATTCCGTCGGCAGTGCCGGCCGCTGCGGTGCTGCACACCGTTATCGGCGCGGCGACCTCGATGCACCGAGGATCGCCGCCGGATCATCTGGTACTGACGCATCCTGAGGGTTGGTCGCCGCGCGAGATCGATATTCTGCTCGATGCCGCGGCCCGCGTCGGATTTCGTGGGACTCGCGTGAGCCTGGTGTCGGAGCCGAGGGCGGCGGCGCACTACTACTCACGCTCGGGTGCCATGGCACCCGGCACCCGAATTGCCGTGTTCGACTTCGGCGGTGGAACGTTGGACGTGGCCGTTCTCTCGGCAACCGACGGCTCCTTCCAGGTGATCGCGGCCCGCGGGGACAACACACTCGGCGGAAAGTCGTTGGACGCCAAGCTCCGTCGCTGGGTCGACGATCAGCTGCTCGACCGTAACCCCGAACTACTCGAGTTCATTCGACGATCCGCCCCGATGCACGTCACCCGCAGCCTCGAGGACTCCATCCGGCGCGCCAAGGAGCTGCTGTCGTCGACGCCGTCGGCTTCGGTCACGGTGACGGGCAATGGACAACAGGAGACGCTCTACATCACGCGCGACGAGTTCGACGAGCTCATCGCCGAGGACGTCGAGCGCGGCGTCCAGCTGACCAGGCAGGCGCTGGCCGACGCCGGAACCAGTACGCAGCTGTCGGCGCTGTATCTCACGGGCGGATCGTCACGAGTTCCGCAGATTCACGAGCGTCTCGCCGCCCTGGGGCCCATCGCTACCCTGGACGACCCGAAAACGGTTGTCGCACAGGGAGCATTGATCGCCGCTGCGCACCGGCCGCACGAGACACCGCCTGCGGCCGCCCGCCCGACTATCGCCCAGTCCCCCGCTACACAGCCACGGCCGGCGGTCAGCACGCCTCCGGTCGTCCGTTCTGCCAGGAAGCCGAACATCCGCACGATGGTGACCGCAACCGTGGGCGCGGTTGTGGTCGTCGGTGCCATCGTTGCCGGGTATCTGGTGTTGGGCCCGGACAGCGAGGACTCGTCCACGGCAGCCGGAAGCACCGGTGTCACAACGACCGCAGCCGCACCGTTCGCCTCGGATGTCGACAGCATTCGTGCAGCATTACCCAGCGCACTCGATGACGCAGTGAAAAATTGCGAGAACTCCGACTTCACCGACACCGGCGGATTGGTAGCACGGTGCACGCTGAATTCGCCGAACCCTCTGGACCGGTACTTCACCGATACCTACGGATCCACCCACGACTTCACCGCCTTCGTCGACGCCAAGCAGGTCAAGCGAAATCTCGCCGGGGTGAGGGACTACCCGCTCGCACCCGGCGACATCGTGATCGACGGTGCGGCTCCCAATTCCAAGATCGTCTACGGCACCGGCTACAGCTTGACCACCAGTACAGCCGAATACTTCGACCCCGGCACGGGGCTCTCCGCCGAGTTCACTCTGCTGGCCACGAACGACGAGGCGTTGGAATTTCTCCGCACCGTCGGTCTGCTCTGAATTCGGCGACTTCCCAATTCTTTTCACGCGCCGGGAACATCCGACAACGTCGGTGCATCTCATTACCGATTGCCCAACCGACCTCAGCAAAGGATGACGAGATGCCTCCTCAGGACCCCACTTCCACCGACACCACCGCCGACGAGGCCTCGGCACCGACGTCGGGCAACCCTCAGGTGACCGGTAACCCCGACGACGCGAAGTTCGTCGAACCCGGATCGTCCCCCGAAGACGCAGCGGCCCCCGAAGACATTGCGGCCCCGAAGGACACGGCGGCTCCTGCCGCACCGGAGACCCCCGCACCGAACGCGCCGACGGAGAGCGCCGATCCCTACGTCTCGCATCGCGATCTCGACGGCGACGGCGTCGTCGACACCACGCAGATCGACCTGGACGGCAACGGAACCGTCGATCAGATCTTGCACGACTACGACGGAGACGGAGTGGCGGACGTCGTCGAGACGTCGAGTGCAGGCGACGGTCGCTTCGACATCGTCGATACCGACCTCGACGGTGACGGTGTCACCGACGAGACCCGCATGGACACCGACGGCGACGGCAAAGCCGACACGGCCATCTTCGATCTGGACGGCGACGGCACGGCGGACGAGGTGGATCTCGACACCGACGGGGACGGCGTGATCGACACCGTCCTGCTCGACACCAACGGCGACGGCACACTCGACTACCTCGGAGTCGACACCGACGGCGACGGATACGCGGACGAGGTCTACATCGACACCGATCAGTCCGGCGATTTCAACCCCACGCCCGACCTGGCCTGATCCCGCGTTCATTCCTGATCCCAGACGAAAGAGACCGAGATGAACGAGCACTTCGATTTCACCGACACCTCCGCGGACCACGACGCGGCATCGGGCACGTACACGGACACGGACACCGACGACTACTCGGACGGCGTCGACCATTCCCTGGGCGACACCCTGGCAGCACCGTCGATGCCCACGATGCCCTCCATGGACTACGTCGATTCTCCGAGTGCGGTGTCGGCACCGGCCATGCCCGACATGCCGTCGATGACCCCGGATTCCGCGCCGGGAGTCCCCGACCCTTCGGTACCGGACCTGAGCGATCCACCGGCCGAATCACCCGCGCCTGCAGTGGTTCCCGAGCCCGAGACCGATCCTGAGCCGGCACTCGTGCCCGAGCCGGCCGACGTCCCGCCTCCTACCCCCGAGCCCGCGGACGTTCCGCTGCCGGCGGACGGCGCTCCGGTGCCCGAGGACGGCTCCTACGGCACCCCGACGGCATGGACGGCAGATTGGTTCTTCCAGGAGGTCGACGGCTATTGCGGGCCGTCGTCCATCGCTCAAGTGGTGTCCGAGTACACCGGACTGAACATCACCGACCCCCAACAGTTGGTCGATCGAGCCCTCGAGCTCGGCCTGTTTCCCAACAACGATCCGTCCATGGGTATGACGTCCGCCGACATGGAGATCCTGATGGAAGACCAAGGAGTTCCGTGTCATCTGGAGAGCAGTTCGATGCAGGATCTCGAGGCGAAGCTGTCCGAAGGGTACGGCGTCATCGCCATGGTCGACTCGGGTGAAATCTGGTACCCCGGTACCGAGACCTACGAGGACGACACTCCCGATCACGCACTGGTCGTCGCCGGCATCGACGAGGATCGCGGCGTGGTGATCTTGTCCGATCCTGGCAATCCGGACGGCAACCAGTTCGAGATATCCATCGACGAGTTCGACAATGCCTGGGCAGACTCCGATCACGAGATGCTGGTGGCAGACAACACCGATCCGGATCTCGCCGACACCACCTCCGTCGATCCCGGCCTCGCCGCGCTGGCCCCCAAGCTGTGGGCCCTCATCCCGCTGACCTGATTGTCTGAATATGAGTGCATACTCGTGAGGGACGAGAGGATTGTGAAGTGAGCAGCGACGGCGACAGCGTCTTCGACATTCTCGGCCTCGACCGATCGGTCGTCGTACCGGCACCACCTGCCGATGTCTGGTCGGCAGCGCTTGCCCACGCGCTCGATCCCGACTCTCCCCCCGTAGACGACGTGGTGGTCCCGATCATGGACGACACGGATGTCGTGTTCGATGCGCAGGACGTGCTGCTACCCGACCCGGACGACGACACCGATTCCGACACCGCCGGGGGCTACGATCCTTCCCACGACGGTCTGCCGGATCACGGATCGTCGCACCTGGACGGCAATGATCATCACCCCGACGAGCACGATCATCACAGCCACGAGCACGATGACGGCGGGCACTGGGGTACGGACGACATCGATTTGGGCGACGGATCCGCCTTCGGACCGTAGTCGAACGACTCCATCCGCCTCAGGGGGCGGCGAGACGATGCCTCCGCTGAGCGATATCATTACCTCGGGAACAGAAACAGACCGACTAGTCCTGTGTTGGGGGAGCATGTATGAACGACGGTGCTTTGTTGGCCTTGTGCCGGGAGGGCGACAGTGCTGCGTTCGGCGAGCTGGTCGGTCGACATCGCACTCACGCCTGGGCAGTCTGCCTGCAGATCACCGGAAATCGACACGACGCCGAGGACGCCCTACAGGACACTCTCACCTCGGCCTGGCAGAATCTGCACCGCTTCCGCGGTGACGCCAAGTTCAGCACGTGGCTGCACCGCATCGCTGCCAACGCATCGCTCTCGTTGATCCGTCGACGCAAGGAAGTCCTCGATTACTCGCCGGAGGGTATCGACCTGCCGGACTTGTCTTCGCCCACGGCCGATCGGGTGGCAGACGTCGACGCAGTTCGATCGGCCCTGGCTCAGCTCCCGGAGGATTTCCGCGAGGCAATTGTGCTTCGGGAATTCGCCGATCTGTCGTATTCGGAGATCGCCGCCCACCAGCGGGTCGGGATTCAGACGGTCAAAAGCCGGATCAGCAGGGGCCGAGCGCAGTTGGTTGCGCTGCTCACGCCGGCGGTGGGCTGAACGGCACGTCGCCGACACGGCGAGCGCTCACGCGTCGAACATCCGATTCCGGGTCACGCACCAACCGAACCGAGACGTGTCCGTCCGTCAGTTTCTCTACCAAACCCTCACCCCACTCGACCACGACCACCGCATCGGTGAGGTCGGTGTCCAGGTCCAGAGCATCGAGTTCGTCGAGTGCCGATTGGCCGGTCATCCCGAGCCGATAGGCATCGACGTGCACGAGCGCAACCGGCGGTAAACCATGCGGCCGCGGCCCGGGCCGATGCTCACGGGCAATGACGAAGGTGGGAGACGTCACTCGTCCCTGCACGCCGAGACCTGCGGCAATACCTTTGGTCATCGCTGTCTTCCCTGCGCCCAGCGGACCGTCGAGAATCACCAGATCACCGGCCACCAGAACGTTCGCCAACCGTGCGCCGAACTCGGCAGTGTCTGCGGCAGTGACCAATTCGGCTTCCACCGGCAGTGTCAACAGCACGTCAGACAACGCCCCACCGTCGCTTCTTGCCTGCCGCTTCCGACGCTCGGGCCACGAGCCGAAGAATCGCACCGTTGACCTGTTCCGGAAACTCGAGCTGAACCAGATGGCCGCCCTGTCGGACGCGCACCGTCTCCGAACGTGGCAGCGCCTGCGCCAGCGCCTCGGAACTGGCGAACGGGATGATCCAATCCTCGTCGCCGCACACCACCGACACCGGAATGTTCTCGAACTCCACAAGGGCTTCGGACTCGTCGTGCAACTCGAGTGTCTCGAGGAAATTGACGATCGTGACAACAGAGGTGTCGTCGATCATCGATTGCGAGAATGCCACCAAACGCGGAGAAACCCTGGTTCCGTAGGACGCTGCACGCAATATCGGTGAGATGAGTGCACGTACGGCACCACGGCCGAACTGCACGACACCGGGCGAGGTCCGTACCGCGAGGCGAAACGCGTCGACCGCCGGATTCTGCAGACTACGACCGACCCCGGATTGTGCGAGACCGGCAGCGGTCGTCGAGATCAGCACCGCGCCGATGACTCGCTGGCGCAGCACATCCGACCGTTGCCGTGCCATGGACAGGATCGACATTCCGCCCATCGAGTGACCTACCAGGACGATGTTCCCCTTGGGCACGACCGAGCGAATCACCGCATCCAGATCGAGGCCCAGCTGGCCGATCGTGCAGCTGTCCGGACTCGGCACCCCTGAGCGACCGTGGCCGCGCTGGTCGTAGAAGACCATACGAATCGTCGAACCCCACTGCTGTTCGAGTGCACGTCGTTGAAAATGCCAGGACGACGTACGCAGACAGTAGCCGTGCACGAAGACCACGGTCAGCTCGGCGTCGGTCGGGCCGACTTCGCGCACCGCCAGTGGCACACCGTCGTCCGCGGTGACGATACTGCCGCGGTCCGCGTCCATGAGATCGAGATTCTCGGTGGCCAACGGGTCCTTGTTGGATCGGAACGCCGTCTCGCGCACCACAATTGCAATACTCTCCAGCAATCCGAGCATGATCTATTCCGTCGCCTCCCCTGAGCGCGCGCCGACGAACTGTCGTCGAACACGTCCACGAATGCCGGTGACGACCTCGTAGTTGATTGTGTCGAGCGCATCTGCCCAATCCTGGGCGTGCACCTCTCCCCTGTCCCCTGGCCCGAAGAGTAGCGCCTCGTCTCCGACCGCAACACCCGAACCGTCGCCGCCGAGGTCGACGACGAATTGGTCCATGCAGACTCGGCCCACCGAAGGAAAACGCCGACCTGCGATCGTCACTTCGAACCGCCCGCTGAGCCTGCGAACGACGCCGTCGGCATATCCGAGAGCGATGAGTGCGACCACGGTGTCGGCCTGGGCGGTCCAGGTGTATCCGTACGACACCGATTCACCTTCGCTCACCTTCTTGATATTCGCCACCTGCGCCGACAGGGTCATCACCGGCCGCAAACCGAAATTTCCCAACTGCGGAACGGGCGACAAACCGTACAGAGCAATACCCGGACGGACCATGTCGAAACAGAGATCGGGTCTGGTCAACGTGGCCGCCGAGTTGGACAGGTGGACGACGGTGGGAGGCGTTCCGCGCCGGGTGGCGCGACTCACGGCGTCGCGAAGCCGCTGGGCTTGGGCGTCGTTGGCCGGGTGCTCCGGTTCGTCGGAGCAGGCCAAGTGCGAGAACATGCCGACCAAGTGCACGGCTCCCTCCGCGACGGCGGCCGCCGTTGCGTCCAGAACGACATCGAGATCTGCTTCCGCAACCCCGTTGCGATTGAGCCCGGTATCGATCTTGAGCGAGAGGTCTGCGGGTCGACCGACTCTGCGCGCTGCCGCCACCACGGAGTCGAGCTGGGCTGCCGTGGACACCCCGATACCCACCTGTGCAGTGATCGCGGCATCGTAATCGGAATCCGTTCGATGCAGCCATGCCAGCACGGGAACGCCGATTCCCGCTGCGCGGAGTTCGAGGGCCTCGCCGATAGTGGTGACGCCGATCTCCTGCACGCCTGCTGCGACAGCGGCGTGTGCGACTTCGTTGGCACCGTGGTTGTACCCATCGGCCTTGAGCACCGCCATCACGGCAGCGTCGCCGGCGAACTGTTGCAAGACGCGCACGTTGTGGCCCACTGCGTCGAGGTCGACGGACGCCACGGCGCCCGAACCGGTCCTTTCGTCACCGCAGCCGATACTCACAACATTCGATAGTGCCATCCGAGCCGGGCATACGACGGATCAGGGTGGCACAACTCGTGACACACCCGGTGGCCCGCGTGGGACCTGAAACTATCTCGACCCGTCTGTGAGCGAGCGCACGGTACGGATCGCGTCCGAGATGGACGCACACAGCGGGCTCGCCGACACCGGTGCCGCGAACTCCCCGCCTGATCCATGTGCCGCGCGGGCTGCGGCGAGCGCGTGGACTCTTGCCCCGCAGGCGGCTGCGGTGGAGGGCGTCATTCCCGACGCGAGCAAGGCCCCGAGGATGCCGGAGAGAACGTCACCGGATCCGGCGGTCGATGCGGCCGATCCCCCGGCGTCGCTGACGAAGGTGGTGCCGTCGGCATCGGCGATGATCGTTGCGCGTCCCTTGAGCAGCACGGTCACACCCCAGCGTGCGGCAAGATCACGTACCGCTCCCACTCGGTCGGAGCCTGGGTCCGACCCGGTCAAGCGTGCGAATTCTCCGGCGTGCGGGGTCAGCAGGGTGGGTGCGGTGCGACCGGTCACCCACTGTGCGTTGCCTGCCAGGATAGTCAGCGCATCCGCATCGACGACGACCGGCAGATCCAATTCCAGCACCCGGCGCACTGTCTCCGCCGCGGGCTCGTCGGTGCCGAAGCCTGGACCGACCACCCACGACTGGACTCTCCCGACCGCGTCGAGATCCGGAGCGGCGACGACCTCCGGATAATGTGAAACGACCTGTGCACCTGCGCTTCCCACGTAGCGGACCATCCCGGATGTGGCTGCCACCGCGGCTCCTGCACAGAGCAGTGCGGCACCCGGGAACGTCGCGCTGCCGGCGAGGATTCCCACCACGCCCTGCGAATACTTGTCGTCCGAGGCGGTAGGAATCGGCCAGATCTGCCCGACGTCGGCAGGCTCGAAGGACGCTATCGCCGGATCGGGAAGGGTCAGCCCGATGTCGATCAGTTCGACTCGCCCACAACGCGGTACGGCAAGAACGTGGACAGGCTTACGGCCACCGAAGGTGACGGTCACGTCCGCCGTCACGGCCGGACCCGACACGGCACCGGTCTCGGCGTCCACACCACTGGGTACGTCCACCGACACGATCGGTGCGGTGATCTGCCCGACGACCTCAGCCGCGTCGATGCGAAGAGGCCCCTTACCCGAAATCCCCACGATGGCGTCGATCACGACGTCGGCCGGCCCGCACTGCGTCACCACCCGTCCACCCGACGAGCGCAGGGCCTCGAGCCCTTCGGCATGCGCTCGCGCCGGGTCGAGGAGCAGCGCGGACACCGAGACGCCTCGCCGACGCAGATATGCCCCAGCCCACAGACCGTCGCCGCCGTTGTCGCCGGTCCCCACAACAATCGTCACGCGCCGTCCCACGACGCCGCCCGTGCGCGCCGTGAGCTCGGCTGCCACCACAGTGGCCAATCCGTAGGCTGCGCGACGCATGAGAACGCCGTTCGGCAAGGAATTCAGTAGCGGCGCTTCCGCATTCCGTATCTGCTCTGGTGTGTAGTAGGCGCGCATGCCGAGCGCTACTCGACGGTGACGGACTTGGCCAGGTTGCGCGGCTTGTCCACGTCGTAACCCCGCGCCTGGGCGACCTCGGCAGCGAACACCTGCAACGGGATCGTCGACAGCAACGGCTGCAACAGCGTCGAGGCGGCCGGTATCTCGATCAAGTTGTCGGCGAACGGCCGCACTGCCTCGTCGCCTTCCTCGGCGATGACGACGGTCCGCGCACCACGCGCCTGGATCTCACGAATGTTGCTCAACATCTTCGAGTGCAGCACCGCGCGGCCCTTGGGCGAGGGCATCACGATGATCACCGGGACGCCGTCCTCGATCAGCGCGATCGGACCGTGCTTGAGCTCGCCCGCCGCGAAGCCTTCCGCGTGCATGTACGCGAGCTCCTTGAGCTTGAGCGCGCCTTCGAGTGCGACCGGGTACCCGACGTGTCGACCGAGGAAGAGAATGGTCGTCGCGGTCGACAGCTCGCGGGCGAGCGCCCGGACCGGCTCGACCGTCTCGAGAACTCGCTGCACCAACTCGGGCATGGCTTCGAGTTCGGCGAATTCACGGGCAACCTCGTCGGGGTACTTGGTGCCGCGCGCCTGCGCCAGAGCGAGACCGACCAGGTAGTTCGCGGTCACCTGAGCGAGGAATGCCTTGGTCGACGCGACGCCGATCTCCGGGCCTGCCCGGGTGTAGAGGACGGCGTCGGCCTCGCGCGGAATCTGTGAACCATTGGTATTGCAGACGGCGAGTACACGCGCCTTCTGATCCTTGGCGTGCCGCACGGCTTCGAGGGTGTCTGCGGTCTCGCCCGACTGCGAGATGGCCACGACCAGGGTCGATCGATCCAAGACCGGGTCGCGGTAGCGGAATTCGCTGGCCAGTTCCACCTCGACCGGCAGCCTCGTCCAGTGCTCGATCGCGTACTTGGCGAGCAGACCCGAGTGGTATGCGCTGCCGCAAGCCACGACGAACACCTTGTCGACGTCGCGCAGTTCCTGATCGGACAACCGCTGCTCGTCGAGCACGATCCGACCGTTGTCGAAGTGGCCGAGCAACGTATCCGCCACGGCGGCCGGCTGCTCCTGGATCTCCTTGAGCATGAAGTAGTCGTGACCGCCCTTTTCGGCGGCCGCCAGGTCCCAGTCGATTCGGAACGGGCGCCCCTGCGCCTCGTTGCCTTCGAAGTCACTGATGTCGTATCCGTCTGCAGTGATGACGACTACCTGATCCTGGCCGAGTTCGACGGCGTCGCGCGTGTGCTCGATGAACGCTGCGACATCGGAACCGAGGAACATCTCACCGTCGCCGACGCCCAACACCAGCGGCGTGGACCGGCGTGCCGCAACGATGGTGTCGGCGTGATCGGAATGGGTGAACACCAGGGTGAACGCACCCTCGAGTCGACGCAGGACAGCTTTGGCGCTGGCCACGAAGTCACCCGCGGTCGGGCCTTCCGTGTAGGCCCGCGACACGAGGTGCACTGCAACCTCGGTGTCGGTATCGGACAGGAACTCGACTCCGACCGCTTCCAATTCGGCCCGAAGCGGACCGAAATTCTCGATGATGCCGTTGTGCACCACGGCGACGGTGCCCGACGCATCGCGGTGGGGGTGGGCGTTGCGGTCGGTGGGACGGCCGTGCGTCGCCCACCGGGTGTGTCCCATCCCGGTTGTTCCGACGAACGTATCGGTACCGATGTCGTCCAATTCGGCTTCGAGATTTGCCAACCGACCCGCTTTGCGTTCGACGGCCGTGGCTCCCGCTCCGTCGAGAATTGCGATACCCGCAGAGTCGTAGCCCCGATATTCCATACGCCGAAGCGCTTCGATAACCACACCCAGAGCTGGGCGGTGGCCGACATAACCCACGATTCCGCACATGGTGGTTCAGGGTACTCGGCTGGGCGCGCACGACCCATTCGCTCGGGTCGACGTGTCCCCGTCCCCCTCACCGGCCCGCGTTCGGTAGCGTCATCTCTCGTGGCGAAACCGAAGAAGCTGGCATCTGCTCTCTCCAAGCGTGGCCCGCACAAGGTGCTGCGAGGCAACCTTGCCCTCGCCGGCCAACCCGGTGTCGTCTACACCCCGGCCGAGGGCTTCGGCCTGCCCGGTGTGGCCTTCGCGCACGGCTGGATGCTCCGACCCGGCCAATACACCGACACACTGATGCATTTGGCGTCCTGGGGCATCGTCGCGGCGGCACCGGACACCGAGCGTGGTCTCGTGCCCTCGCACCGTGGACTCGCCACCGATCTCGGCACTGTGCTCGACATCATGACCGGCGTGCGTCTGGGCCCAGGCAACATCAGCGTGCATCCGGAGAAACTCGCCACAGCCGGCCACGCGATGGGTGCCGGGACCGCTGTTCTCGCAGCGTCTCGGCGATCGGACATCAAGGCCGTCGCCGCCCTCTTCCCGGCTCCGACGGCACCGTCGTCCGAGGACGCCGCCGCAGGCCTCGAAGTGCCCGGACTGGTCGTCGGTGACAGCTCGAACGCCGATTCGCTCAACGACAATTCACTGGCTCTCGCCAAGGCCTGGTACGGACCATCCGTCCTCCGCCGAATCGACGGCTCGACGGCAGACGGATTCGTCGAAGGCCGGCGAATGCTCCGCGCACTGGGAATCAACAGCTCCGACCGCAAGACCCAGCAGCGCACCCGGGCCGTGCTGACCGCGTTCCTGCTGTTCCACCTGACGGGAGACTCCGACTACGAGGAGCTGGCCGGATCGGCAGGTGAAATCGATGGCACCAGAGCGGTCGATCCGAACG
Source organism: Rhodococcus ruber (assembly GCF_027270735.1). Taxonomy (GTDB): domain Bacteria; phylum Actinomycetota; class Actinomycetes; order Mycobacteriales; family Mycobacteriaceae; genus Rhodococcoides; species Rhodococcoides rubrum_A. Next base: position 115,799 of record NZ_JAPWIJ010000010.1, read on the forward strand.
CGCCGCTCGATGCCCAGCCCAAGCCCAAGGCCACCGCGTCGATCAAGGCTCTGCTCGGACGAGGCTGATTCTGCTCTGACCCGTCCCGGATCAGACCAGCCAGGTTCGCGGCCGTTCTTCGGGCTCGGTCTCGACAGGCGGTACGGGCTTTCGCCGGTCCAGGTGAGCCGGCTGCAGCACCGAGCCACGAGTCGGCTCGACGTCCGGGTCCACGGAGGAAACGGCATGCGGGTCGTGATGGCCCGATACCGCGGTGGGCGTCTGAGCCTGCCGGAGCGCCTCGGCCGCACGCGCCATCGCATCACGGTGCTCGTCGCGTATTCGATGCAGCTCACGCCGCCACCCGCCGTCTGCGCTCACAGTGTTCCCGCTTCACTCAAGCCGGCACCTGTGCTCGAATCGGGTGTTTCGGCCGGAGGACGCGGGATATCTGCCGACACCGGATGCTGCGCGGCTGACGGATGGTGCTCAGCCGCGTCCGCATCTGCATCCTGTTGGACGGTCGGCGCGTGAGTGGGCGATTCCGGCAGACACTGCGCCTGCGCATCGGATGACATCGAATCGGATGGCCCCTGGCTCGGCACCGGCTCGGCAGGTACCGGCTCGGCAGGTACCGGCTCGGCAGGTATCGGCTCGGCAGGTACCGGCTCGGCAAGAGCAGAGCCGGACGGCGGGACAGGTTCGGTCGGCGTCACCGGTTCGGACGGTGGCGTTGCTGCCGGTATCGACGGCTGGTTCGCGTCCTCGCCGTCTGCAGCACCGGGTACCTCGACGATCTCGGGCAGGCCGAACGGGCCGATTCTCAATGCAAACGAGCGAACACCCGGCCCTGGGGTTTCGAGTCGGAGCGTCACAGTGCCGTCGTGTGCGAGTGCGATGCGGGCGCGATGCCCATCGAGCTCGGCCTCGAGATGGCCGCGCTCATCGGCGGCCCCGGGCGAGCGCGGGTCGACCGGCAACGACTGCTCCGGCACCGACGACTGCTCCGGCGGCACCGACTCTGTTCCCGGGCCGGCAGGATCGTCCTGCACTCCTGATACGCCGGCCGGTTCCGCAGTGGACGGAGCCGTGACGGCGTCGGAACCACGGTCATCGTCGCTGCCGTCATCAGCGCTGCGGTCATCTGGGACCGCAGTGCTCAACGCTTCGTCGACGCGGTCCACTATCTCGGCGACCACCCGATCCACGAGTCGGTTCACGGATTCGTCGAGTTGGACAGCAGATGCGTCGTCGGAGGTACGTAAACCGGACGAGTCGGTACCTCCCGCGAACACGGGTGCACCGGCGTTCGAAGCCGCGGCCGACGGTGCCGTACCAGCTGCCGATGTCGCTGGAGCAGATACCGTCGCCGGAGGCGTTACCGACGAGCCGTCGGTTGCCTGCCACGGTTCGGAAGACGTTGCGCCGGGTGCAGTTGCCCAACTCCGCTCGTCGAGATCACCGAACGACGGGTCGCGCACATCGCCCAGAACATCTACCAGCAACGCCAGACTGTCTCGAACGGCGGTATCCGTCGATGTGCACGCGTCGAGCACAGCATCACAGGTGGTCTTCATCCTCGGGACGAACTGCTCGTGGATCCACTTCCTACTGCGTTCACCCACCTCGGCTGCGAACTCGTCCGATACATCCGCACTTCGAGCCCGCTCGGCCAGTTCCTCGAAAGCCCCCGCCAACCGAGGGAACACCGACTCTCGATCGAACGGAAGGCATTCGATTCCCGAAGCAAGCAGGATCGCGTCGATCTCGTCGACGGTTCGACCGTCCACCGCATCGATGTCGAGTCCTCCGAACAGTTCTGCCTTGTCGGTGACTGCGTCGCGAAGAACATCGACGGCGGCCGACATCGTCTGGTGTGAGTCCTCGATCAATGTCAGGAACTCGGTCGCTGTCTGTTGTTCGGCCGAGAGATAGATCTGCACGGCGTCGCCTGCCTCGCCGTGCCACCGCATCTGCAGAACCCGGCGCAATTGAACGTGTTCCTCGAATTGATCGCCGAGTACTGCAGACATCGCTTCGACCGCGTCGGCATCGTTGCCGAGCGCGCCGAGATTCAAGCCACGTTGTTCGTCGTACCTCGCCCGTATCTGCTCGTACTTCGGGAACTCTTCGCTGCTCGATACCCGGGCAACGAGTGGCAGGAATCGCTCGAAGTGCAGCAGCCCTGTCGCGTTCGCATCGAGAATCTCGTCTATCGACGAGTTCTGTTCCGAAGCGACGGGAGGAGGCGTCATCGAGGCGACTCGATCGCATCTGCTGTCGTGTCGTCCTGGCCCTCGTAGTCGTTCATGGCAGCGACGATGGCGTTGGAGACGTCCTCGACCGAGGATCTCCACGATTCGACTGCCCGGCCGAGTCCGTGGTGAGCCTGGGTGTACGCAGCGCCGAGGTCGCCGTAGTTCCGTCCGGCACCGGCCGCCCCGAAGCCCGCGTCGGTTACCGAATCCGCCGCACTGCCGAGTGCGTCTGCCGATACCGCCAAGGCTTCTGCAACTCCGCGAACGCGGACCGCGTCCACCCAGAATCCCTCACTCATACGTCCCCGTCTCGCCCTCGATGTGCCCCTTTCTCACTATGACGTGCGCCGACGCACATCGGTTCCCCAGCGAGCGGTAACGTCCCGATGTGAAATGTCAGTAACAGGTACCTGAAGTAGCTGCCCGAGCTGCTCACCGAACGAGGAGTCCCATGCACATCGGAACGATGCTGAACTACAGCGGTGGTTTCAACGAGACGGTTGCCGAGGTCGCCGAGCTCGAGAAGGCAGGTCTCGACATCATCTTCGTGCCCGAGGCCTACTCGTTCGACGCCGTCAGCCAACTCGGATTCCTCGCAGCGAAGACGAGCACGATCAAGATCGCGTCCGGCATCTTCCAGATCTACACCAGGACACCGTCACTGACCGCGATGACCGCTGCCGGTCTCGACTACGTATCGGAGGGCCGCTTCGTACTCGGACTCGGCGCATCCGGGCCGCAGGTCGTCGAAGGCTTCCACGGCGTCAAGTACGACGCACCGATTGCACGAACCCGCGAGGTCATCGAGATCTGCCGCCAGGTCTGGCGTCGCGAGAAGGTGCAGTATCAGGGCAAGCACTACCAGATCCCACTACCTGCCGACCAGGGCACTGGACTGGGCAAACCCCTCAAGCTCATCAATCACCCTGTGCGCGATCGCATTCCAGTCGTCATTGCAGCTCTGGGACCCAAGAATGTCGAGCTCACCGCCGAGATCGCCGAGGGTTGGCAACCCATCTTCTACTTCCCCGAGAAGGCAGCCGACGTCTGGGGAGATTCGCTCGCTGCGGGCAAAGCCAAGCGTGATCCGTCGCTCGGCGAACTCCAGGTGTTCGCAAGTCCCACCCTGGCCATCGGCGAGGACGCAGAAAAGTACCTCCCCTGGGTCAAGCCACACCTCGCGCTCTACATCGGCGGCATGGGTGCCAAGGGCAAGAATTTCTACAACTCGCTGGCCCAGCGTTACGGCTACGAGGCCGAGGCCGAGAAGATCCAGGACCTGTATCTGGCCGGCAAGAAAGAGGAAGCGGCCGCTGCGGTCCCCGACGAGCTGGCACGCGCAGTGAACCTCATCGGCCCGGAAAGTTACGTCAAGGAACGGGTCGCTGCCTTCGCCGAAGCGGGTGTCACCACCCTCAACGTCGCGCCGCTGGCCGAGAACACCGCTGGACGCGTCGCGCAGTTGACAGCGCTGCGCGAACTCACCGCCTGAGACGTCAGACCGACGCGACCCGGCCCGCCAGCTCTTCGGCGAGCCGGGTCGCCACGTCGAGCTCGGATGCCTCGACCATCACTCGCACCAACTGTTCGGTACCACTGGGGCGCAACAGAACTCGACCGGATTCGCCGAGCTCGCGCTCGGCCACGGCCACTGCGTCCGATACCGACGGTGCCGAGGCTACTGCCGCTTTGTCCGTCACTCGCACGTTGATGAGCACCTGCGGCAGGGTCCGCATCGCCGACGCCAGATCCGCGAGACTGCTACCGGTCTGCGCCATCCGCTCCATCAGTCGCAGCGCAGTCGCGATGCCATCGCCCGTTGTGCCGACGGCAGGAAGCACCACGTGACCGCTCTGTTCGCCGCCGAGCGCGAAGCCGCCGCGACGCAACTCCTCGAGCACGTAGCGATCCCCGACTGCCGTGGTACGCAACGTGATTCCGGCTTCACGCATCGCAATGTGCAGACCGAGATTACTCATGACTGTGGCAACCAACGTGTTGTCGGTCAACTCGTTCGCGTCACGCATGGCAATGGCCAGAACGGCCATGATTGCGTCACCGTCCACCACGGACCCCGATGCGTCCACGGCCAGGCAGCGGTCGGCATCTCCGTCGTGGGCGATACCGAGGTCGGCACCGTGCTCCACGACGGCCTTCTGCAGCCCCTCGAGGTGCGTCGATCCGCACCCGTCGTTGATGTTGATGCCGTCGGGTTCGGCGTTGATCGTCACGACCGTTGCGCCGGCCCGTCGGTAGATCTCGGGCCCGACGACCGAGGCGGCACCGTGCGAGCAGTCGACCACAACACGGACACCGTCGAGCCGATGTGAGACCGACGCAGCCAAGTGCTCGATGTACCGGGTGGCCGCGTCCTGGGCGACGTCGATTCGACCGATCGCGGCACCGGTCGCGTCGAACGAAGGTCCGTCGTTCTCGGAGCGCGCGTCGGGATCGAGAGCGGCTTCGATGCGGTCTTCCACGTCGTCGTCGAGCTTGTGTCCGCCCGCAGCAAAGATCTTGATTCCGTTGTCGGGCATCGCATTGTGGGATGCCGAGATCATCACACCGAGCGCTGCGCCGTATTCGGCGGTCAGGTAAGCAAGCGCCGGCGTAGGAAGCACCCCGACGTCGATCACGTCGACGCCCGAGGCGGTGAGTCCGGCCGACACTGCGGCACCCAGCATCGCTCCACTGATGCGCGGATCACGACCCACGACTGCCACACGTCTGCCGCCGTCGATGTTCGGTGCCAACACGGTGGCCGCAGCCCTCGCGATCTGCAACGCCAGCTCTGCGGTCAGAAGCCCGCCTGCCAATCCGCGAACCCCGTCGGTGCCGAACAATCGCGCCATGAACCTGGAACTCCTTCGAGCGGAGAATGTGTCGTGAGAAATGCCTCGAGGGCAGGCATCCGATACTGCTGGAGCCTGCCCTCGAGGATGGAACGGGTAAGACGCGTCAGCGCTTGGAGTACTGCGACGCCTTACGGGCCTTCTTCAGGCCGTACTTCTTGCGCTCGACTGCACGGGCGTCACGGGTGAGGAAGCCGGCTGCCTTGAGCGGCGGGCGATCATCGGGGGTGAGCTCGATCAGCGCACGCGAGATGGCCAGACGCAATGCGCCTGCCTGTCCCGACGGTCCGCCGCCGTGCAGCAGGGCAACGATGTCGAAGGACTCCGCGCGATCGACGAGCACGAGAGGAGCCTTGATCAGCTGCTGGTGCACCTTGTTCGGGAAGTAATCCTCCAGGGTGCGGCCGTTGAGCTTGAAACCACCGGTGCCCGAGGACATCCGAACACGAGCAACGGCTTCCTTGCGGCGACCGACGGTCTGGATCGGACGATCGAACACGATCGGGGCCGGAGCGGCAGCAGCGGCCTCGATGTCCGCGGTCACCTCAGGCTCTTCGACGGCCACGAACTCGTCAGCGGCGATCTCTTCGATGTTCTCCTGCGACGTCACGTCATTTCCCTCCGGCGCCGTCACTGGGACACCTGCTTGATCTCGAACGGAACGGGCTGCTGGGCGGCATGCGGGTGATTGGGGCCCGCGTAGACCTTCAGCTTGCTCGCGATGGCATTACCGAGCTTGTTCTTGGGGATCATGCCGACGACGGCCTTCTCCACGAGACGATCGGGGTTGTTCTCGAGCACCTGGCGGGTGGAGCGCGACTTCAGACCGCCCGGGTGGCCGGAGTGGTGGTGGTGGAACTTGCCGTCGAGCTTGTTGCCGCTGATGGCAACCTTCTCGGCGTTGATGATGACGACGAAGTCGCCACCATCGACGTTGGGTGCGTAGGTGGGCTTGTGCTTACCGCGGAGCAGAGTCGCGGCCTGGACGGCGAGGCGTCCGAGCACGACGTCCGTGGCGTCGATCACATGCCACGTCCGGGTGGTGTCCCCGGCCTTCGGGGCGTAAGTAGACACAGAAAATTCCTGTCTTCATGATGTCGCTGCTGGCCAAGACGAGTGGATGCCCTCGGCGGCCAGTTGAGACCCGAGGACAAGAGCTCGATGCGCACAAGAAAACGCAGCGAGCCCATACACGCCAACGGGAGACGATACCGGCAGTGGTCCCCCAGGTCAAAAACGTCTCAGCGCAGACGCACGCACTGCACGCATCGACGGGCGGCGGGGAGTGCCTCGAGCCTGATCGCCGGGATCTCGGTGCCGCACCTGTCGCAGATGCCGTACGTCCCGGCGGTGAGCCGCGAATACGCCGCGTCGATCTCGCGCATCTCCGACTCGGCGTCGTCTATCAGCGCCGCGATCTTCGCTCGCTCGAACGCGATCGTCGACCCTTCCGGATCGTGTTCGTCGTCGTCGGTGGTCCACCGCGATCCTTCGATCACCGATGCCAGTTCGTCCCGCAGGGACTCGAGTCGATGCTCGGAACGAGACCGCTCGGCCGCGAGTGCTGCTCCGAAATCCGTCACCGAACCAGTAGACCCCGAGTTGGGCTCGGATGCCGAGAAACGGCATCTGCCCCGACCGAATTTCTCGGTCGGGGCAGAACTTCCTCTGTGCGTCTCGCCCGAAGGTCGTCGAGAAATCAGCGAGCCATTCGCGCCTTGTTGGCCATCTCGACGCCGTGCATGGTCTCGCCACCGGTGCGGGCGGCCGCAACCAGGCTCGACAGAATGAGATTGAGCTCGTCGGATGCAGAGTTCCACTGGCGCTGAAGCTCGTAGTAGGACGTCATCGCGTCACCCTCCCACGATTCGTAGAGCCGCTTGGCAGTGCTGTCGACGTCCCCGAGGAGGTCCTTGGTCACGTTCGCCTGCTTGTTCATCGCCTCGGTCAACGCCGCGATCTGCGCGAAGTCGTATTTCATGTCGGATCAGTCTCCTTGGTCGAGCTCGGTCGTGTGGTTTGTCTCGTGGTCACCGGATACGAGGGGTTACTTGAAGGAAGACAGGCCCGAGTTCAGGGACCCTGCCACCTGGTTGACGGCCGACACGTTGTCGTCGTCGGCGTCGGAGTAGCCGTGGCCGTTGGTCTTGATGTCCGCGGAGATCTGTTCCAACGCGCTGCGCATCTTCTGTGCGCTGGTGTCCCACTGCGCCATCACATCCTGAAACGACTTGCCTGCCTTGCCGACCCAGGCCTCGGCGGTCTGCTCGACGATGGAGCGAACCGCTGAGTTGGAGGCGTTGATCGAGACGCTCAGTCCCTCGATCGTGGCTCCGGCAGCGACGAGCTCCTGCGGTGTGACGGTGACGCCGTTCGACGAACCCGTAGATTCCGGTCCCCCTGGATATCCCACTTCGACTCCTTGTACTCGTTACTCGAATCACGTGCGCCCGCGGCACACGTGCTGTTCGACCGAGAGGCCTTGTCCGGCCTGCTCACTCCCCTACATCTCCTTGGACGCAGCAACCCCTCGGTTCGGTTCCGGCTGCGTTCGAAAAACTGTGGTCGGTTCTCACGACGCCGGGACGATCTCCAGGCTCTGCGTGGCCAGATCGCATTCGGCGTCGATCACCGCCGAGTCGTCGCCCTCGAACTGGCACCCGACACTGACCTGCAGATCCGACTCGACGAACACCCGCCAGAGCACCGTCGAATCGTCGATGGGCGTCTCCGTGTACGCGATCCCGACCCGACTGCCGAAATCGCGAACGGATTCGAGCGACCCGACAGTGGAACCCGGGCCTCGGGCATCGATGGCCGTCCGGAGCTCGGCGGCCACCTGTTCCTGCGTCGAACCCGGCGTCAGGTCCGCCACCGTGACAACGATGCGACGGTCGGGAGGAGTCGGCGGAATCAACACCATGCGATCCGGGTCGTCCAGCCTCGTCCACGTGGCCGGCAATCGCATCGAAGCCCGTCCCGATACGAACGTCGCCGTTCGGACCGGTGGAGGTGCCTCCGTCGACGTGGTCGCCGGCGGCGCATCGACGGCAGACACCGACACACTGCCATTCGGGGCCGAGATCGGCGAAAAAGGCTGCGCTGCTTCGATTTCGACCCGATCGGGCGAAAGGGAGACGAAAAAGACCGCGGCACATACCGATACGACGGCAACCGCGGTGCCGACTGCGACCGCGATTCGAGAGAAGGCCGGATTCCGCCGAGAGGGCGGCACGGTGACGTCGTCGAGCCACGCCGCCGACCGAGTCGTCACGGCACGGACGGACGGTGCCGGATCGAGATCCGCGCCGGCCCGCCGATACAGCGACCTGGCGATATCGAGTCCGGTCAGCCACCTGGTGCTGCGATCGACGACGAGGTCGGCTCCACCGTTCGGCGGCGCCACCACGAACACCTCGTCCGGGCAGTGCGAGACCGACGAACGAATGTAGTCACCGACAGCGTGCCGCCAGGCATCGTCATCGCCTGCACCGAAGGGGACGACGGCGCCGGTGTCACCGCCGTGCGCCCCCGACGCGTCGATGACGAGCACGGACGTATCGAGAGCACCCACTTCGACGACGACCGCGGCGGTCGGCGCACGTTCACCCGAAGACTCGATCGCCGCCGCGGCCGTCTCCACGAGCACCACCTCGTTCGCCGACGCCGCGAACGTAGCGCGAAGGAAACCCGTGCGCTCGTCGCCCCAGATCGACGGATACGCGATCTCGAGCACGTCGAGCCCGTCGTGCACACCGACGCTCTGCAGTGCCGACCACACGATCCCGTGCAGCACTTCTCCTCGGTTCCATACCGAGTTGCCCACTGCGATCGACGGGTCGTCGATACACAGCAGGGGCGGTATCTCCCCAACTGCGTCGGCACGACCGAACACGAGGCGGCCACCTTCGACCGTTGCGAATGCCGAGCCGACGCTTTCTCGCGGTCCCTCGAGCGGGCCGCTCGTCGCGACGACCGAGATCTCGGTGTACCCCAGATGCACTGCCGCATAGCGCCACGAATCGGTCAACTGGAATGCCCGAGCTGAACGAGAGCCTGACCGGAGCGATTGACGAACACGCCACGTCCGGGCGGCATGGCACTGGGCCGTACCGTCCCGAGCAGGTTCCCCTCGTCGCGGCTTCCGCTCATCACCAGACCCGGTGTCACCAGATCGCGTAGCCGACCGATGACCGGGTCGAACAGTGCCCGGCCTGCGCCGCCCGAGCGACGCGCCACGATGACGTGCAGTCCGATATCTCGTGCGTGCGGAAGGTGTTCCACCAACGGGGCCAGGGGGTTTCCCGATGACGTAGCCACCAGGTCGTAATCGTCGACGACGACGAACACCTCCGGACCGTCCCACCAGGACCGGTCGCGAAGCTGCTGTTGGGTCACGTCGGAGCCGGGCATGCGGTCGCTCATACGACCGGCAAGATCGACGATCATGCTCGTCAAGGTCGCCTGTGAGGCCGCGTAGCCGGCGAGATGATCGGAATCGACTGTGCCGAGCAGAGTTCGGCGATAATCCGCCACGATGATCTTGACCCGATCGGACGAATTGGCCAAGGTGAGCGATCGACAGATCCCGCGCAGCAGAGAGGTCTTGCCGCACTCGCTGTCGCCGAACACCACGAAGTGCGGATTCTCTGCGAAATCGAGCACCACCGGTGCCAACTCGGCCTCGTCGATGCCGATCGGAACTCCGAGTTCCGGAGTGCCACCACGCGTTCGAGGCCACGCATCGCCGAGCTGCGCGAGAACAGCCGTCCGTTCGAGCAACTCCGGCAGCATCCGAACCTTGGGCGCAGGGGTTCCCGTGGATGCTACGGAGATCGCAGCGACCGACTCACCGACAGCGCGGGACAGATCGTCGACGGAACTGCGCTGATCCACTCGAGGAAGCGCAATCGACATGTGCAGACCTTCCCTGGTCATACCCCGGCCGGGCCGACCTTCCGGAACACTCGCCGCCTTCGCACGGCCCATGTCCGAATCCGACGGATCACCGAGGCGCAGTTCCAATCGGGTGCCGATCAGATCTTTGGTCGCAGGACGAACTTCGGCCCACCGCGACGCCGTGAGGATCAGATGCAGACCGAAGGCGAGGCCCTGGGTAGCCAAGGTGGCAATCGACTGCTCGAGGTTCTCGAAGTCGGATCTGATGGACGGCCACCCGTCGATGACGAGAAAGACGTCCCCGAACCGATCTTCGGGATCGACCGGTTGCGTCGCGCGTCGACGGCGAAACTCCGCCATCGAGTCGATTCCACGATCACGGAAAGTCTTTTCCCGCTGCCGCACTACGCCTGCAACCTCGGCCACGGTCCGCCGAACCCGATCGACGTCCAGCCTGTTGGCAACCGATCCGACGTGCGGAAGATCAGCCAGACCGGCCAGCGTTCCGCCACCGAAATCCAAGCAGTAGAACTGGATCTGCGCGGGTGAGTGCGTCATGGCCAGGGCCAGGATCAACGACCGAAGGGCCGTCGACTTCCCTGATTGCGGGGCTCCGACGATAGCGACGTGACCGGCTGCACCGGAGAGATCGACGGTCAACAGATCGCGGCGCTGATCGAACGGCCGGTCGATGATTCCGATCGGGGCACGCAGGTCGGTACGTGTATCGATGCGCCCGGTCAGGACCGACTCGGGCAGCAGCTGTGCCAACGTGGGAGCAGCATCGAGCGGTGGCAACCACACTTCGTGGGCCGGCATCCCACGCCCGCGTATTCGTCCGACGACCACATCGAGCACCGTTTCACCGGCATTCTCGGACTCGACCGGCTCCGGTTCGTCCACGGGAGCCTGCGCGGCCTGGATACGGCCGACATCGATCGAATCGAGTGGTACCGCATAGGCAGTGAATGCCCTCGGTCTGACGTCGGCTCCCAGCACGGCACGTGCACCGGCACTGGACCGTGGCGGCTCGTAGGGACCGGAGACATAGGCCGCAGCAAACCTGACGATCTCGGCAGAATCGCACTTGAGGTAACCCGAACCGGGCTGCGCGGGAAGGTGGTATGCGTCGGGAACTCCGAGCACCGAGCGAGACTCGTTCGCGGAGAACGTCTTCAAGCCGATCCGGTACGACAGGTGACTGTCCAGACCGCGCAGTTTGCCCTCTTCGAGGCGCTGACTGGCCAGGAGCAAATGCATGTGCAGTGAACGCCCGAGCCTGCCGATCGCAACGAACAACTCGGCGAATTCCGGCTGCTGACTGAGCAACTCCGAAAATTCGTCGACCACCACGAACAGAGCGGGCATCGGTGCCAGATTCGCCCCCGCAGCGCGCGCCTTCTCGTAGTCCGAGACGTTCGCGAAGTTTCCGGCCGAGCGCAACAACTCTTGCCGACGGTTCATCTCGCCGGCCAACGCGTCGCGCATTCGATCCACCAGCGCCAGATCTTCCGAGAGGTTGGTGATCACCGCGGCGACATGTGGTGCAGACTCGAGGCCTGCGAACGTCGCGCCGCCCTTGAAGTCGACGAGCACCAGGTTCAGCTGCTCGGGCGAGTGCGTCGTCACCAATCCGAGCACCAACGTGCGGAGAAACTCCGATTTCCCGGAACCCGTTGCACCGATGCACAATCCGTGCGGACCCATGCCGTTCTCGGCAGACTCCTTCAGATCGATCTCCACCGAGCTACCGTCGGGTGCAACACCTATCGGCACCCGCAGTCTGTCGCGGCCGCGACGCGTCCTCCAGGCCAGATCCGTATCGAGGGCACCGACATCGACAATGCCGACCAGACTGTTCCATCCCGAGACCCGCACCCCGTCGTCGCCGGAGGCATCGACCACCGACGACGCGGACGGTGCGCGAAACGGCGAGAGGCGTCTGGCCACGGCGTGCGCCTGGGTGGTACTCATCGAGTCCGCGACGGCGAACACCTCGACAGCGGTCCCGCTCACCGCACCGATCGATCCGTTCTCGGCGAACAACTGGAGACCGCGCGACGCAGCGAGTCTGGGGCAGAGACCGGACAAGTCGATGATCGTGACGGAATCGAGGCCCGTGTCGGTGAGGTCGGTCGACCTGTTGTCGAGAAGTCCGCCGTCCACCACGATCACCAGCTGAACGACACCGGCAACCGGAACTGCCCCGCGTGCGAACCGATTTCGCAAGGCGAGCACATCGCCCAGTGCACTCTCGAGTTCGAGAAAGCTCCCGAAGATCATCCGAGCCGACCCGGCTGCGTCTCGTAGAGCGTCGTGCTGCGTGTGTGGAAGCCACTTGGTCCACTCCCATTGCTCCACGGTGTCCGGGCCGCAGACGATCGCGACCGCAACGTGGTCGGGGCCGTGAAAGCTGCACAGCGAGGTCAACATTGCGCGCACCATTGCTCGGGCACAGTCGCGATCGCCTGCTATCGACAGCGCAGCAAAGCCCCTCAGCGACACCGCCGTCGGCAGCGCGGACACCACCGAATGAGCCCGCACGAAACGGCGCAGCGACACCGCTGACACTGGCTCGAGCTCCTCCACCGGCCCTGTCTCGGGCGGCACCAGACGGGTGGCCAGCCTTTGATCACCGAGGCCGACCCGCACATGAGCGAAATCGGGATCCGACTGTCGCCGCTCCCACATTCGCTCCGTTCCGGCAACCGACCACAGGGACTCAGGTGCCGGGTGGCTCCATTCGAGGGCCCTGCGCTGCGCACGTTCCGTCTCGGCGACGTCGCGGCGCAGCTGATCGAGGTATCGAAGGTAGTCCTTACGGTCCTCGTTCGCCTCGGCCGTACGGGCTCCACCGGACTTGCCGCCGCCCGCCAGCATCCCCACCATCGACATCAGCATCATGGCCGGGAACATCAGCATCATCGGGTTGGCCGCTGCACCCGATGTGAACATCAGCGCGACCATGCCGACCATCGCCGCGACCATCACCAACGGCATCAGCTTCATCAGCAAATTGCCGGGAACTGCGCGCGGAATCTCGGGTGGTGGCTGCAGATCGACCTCACCGCCCGGCGACCGGGGCACTCCCCTGCGTGCGCCGCGAACGAAGCGCACGGTACTCATCGATCCGCCCCCACGGCTGCGCCCCCACAACTGAACTCGCTGCGGCCTCCCCCCGAGGCCACGTGGACGACAGGCTAACGCATCGAAGACCGGACGGTCCACGCACACTCGGAGCGTCTCCCCACGCCGCGCCGTCGTCGGCGCTGTACTGCGCGTGAAGGCCGCGAGAAATAGAACACCGCCCCACGCCGTTACACATCTATGCGGCTTCCCTTGCCGCGCGCTCGACGAACGAAAGGCTGGCCCCCACCGTGTCCGTACCCCTGTCAATCCTCGATCTCGCTCATGTGGGCGAGGGTGAATCAGTCCGCGACAGCTTCGACGCCAGCGTCACGCTCGCTCAGCACGCCGAAAACTGGGGATACCGACGCATCTGGTACGCCGAGCACCACAACATGAAGTCGATCGCGTCGTCCGCTACGTCGGTGCTCATCGGCCACGTCGCTGCACACACCGAGAAGATCCGACTCGGGTCCGGCGGCATCATGCTCCCCAATCACGCGCCGCTGACCATCGCCGAGCAGTTCGGCACATTGGCGACGCTGCACCCGGGCAGGATCGACCTCGGCCTGGGCCGCGCCCCTGGAAGCGACCAGGTGACGATGCGGGCGATGCGCCGCGATCCCGCGTCCGCAGATCGTTTTCCCCAGGATGTCCAGGAATTGCAGGGGTATCTGTCGACGGAGTCGCTGATTCCCGGGGTGAGCGCAACGCCGGGTGCCGGCACCGAGGTGCCGCTCTACATTCTGGGATCCTCACTGTTCGGTGCTCAGCTCGCCGCAGCACTCGGATTGCCTTACGCCTTCGCCTCGCACTTCGCACCCGATGCGCTCGAACGGGCCGTCGAGATCTACCGCCGTGACTTCCAGCCGTCGGCACAGCTTGCCGAGCCGCATCTGATCGTGGGTGTCAACGTGATCGCGGCGGATTCGCTCGCCGACGCGCAGGCGCAGTTCCTCCGCACCAAGCGCAGCCGCGTCAGCCTGCTGCTCGGACGGGGCCGGACCTTCACCGACGAAGAAGCCGACATGGTCCTCGAAGCGCCGGCAGGACAACAGATCGCGAACATGACCAAGTACTCGGCAGTCGGTACGCCGGACATGGTCAGGGATTACCTCGATCGATTCGCCGAGCGCACGGGTGCCGACGAGCTGATCGTCGCCTCCGGGGTGTCCGATCGAGCATCCTGGCTACGCTCCTTCGAGTTGCTCGCACAGGTGAGCGAGCTCGTTGCAGCCTGATCGCGAGTAATCGAGCAGCGTGACGGACGATCGCGTGTCGCCGTGATGTCGTAGGGTGTGCACGCAGATGCCCCGTGGGGCGGGCATCTGCACGCGAACAGTACGCATCCGGGGGGATCTTCATGACACGCGCCGACAGCCGTCCATCGGTCGGCCCAATGCCGTCGGCCACCGCAACAGACGCGAACCGCCGAGCATCGGGAACGAATTCGGTATTCGCGCAGGACGTCTGCCGGGTAACGGTGTCGGCAAGGTCCACCCAGGTGGACATGGCGCTGCCAGTGGGCGTTCCGGTGTCGCTGCTCGTACCAGGGATCATCGACATGATTGCCGGAGTGGAGCCTGCGGAACGACGCAGAGATGCCGGAGTGGAGCCTGCGGAACGACGCGGGAGCGTCGGATACGACGGGGATTCCGAGTCCGAGGGTATCCCCGTGGCGTGGACGCTTGCTCGGATCGGGTTGCCTCCGCTGTCACCGACGGCGACCTTGGCCGAGCTGTCGGTCCGCGATGGTGAGTTGCTCGTCTTGGGCGTCGCCGAGCGGCCCGCACCGGCTCCGCTTTTCGACGACCTCATGTATTCCGTTGCGAGAGCGGGCAACGACGACGTTCCGCACTGGACGGCAGGCACTGCGCGAACTGCGGGCTCGGTCGTCACCGGGGCCATGGTGTTGCTGGCGTGCGCTGTGGTGTTGCGTGGACCGATTCGCGCCGGAGCCGAGAACGTCGGCAGTCTCGTAGAAGGGCTCGCCGCGGTCACCGCGTCGATTCTCTTCGCGATCGCGGGGATGATTCTGGGGCGGGTGTACCGGCAGGACGCGGTCGCGGTGCTCTTCGGTGGGTGTGCCTTTGCGCTGATGTTCACCGGCGGAACTCTGCTGGTGCCTGGACAATTCGGTGCGGCGCAGCTGATGCTGGGCTCGGCGATGGCAGGCGCAACAGCCCTGCTGTCTCTGCGGATCGGCGGAACCGGCTTTGCGGTGTTCACCGCCGCGATCGTGCTGGCGTCGCTGACGTTCGTCGCGGCCGTGTGCACCCTGTTCACCACGATGTCCGACGCAGCGATCGGGACTGCGGCATCCCTGATCGGTCTGGCAGGAATTGCCGTCTCTGCGCGCGTGTCGATGATGCAGGCCAAGTTGCCGCTTCCACCGGTGCCCACTGCGGGCGCACCGCTGGACACAGTCGAGGAAGCCGAACTCGATGCGATCTCTTTCGCCGATCTGCAGGGTGCCGCAGCACGGGCTCGGAGTTACCTGACCGGCCTGCTGCTGGCGTTCACGGTTGCCGTGGTGGTCGGCGTTCTCGTTGCGGCGGCGGACGGCACCGGGGGCGGAGTCCAATGGCCTGCGGTCGCGCTCGCGGCGCTGTGTGCTCTTGTTCTGCTTCTGCGCGGCCGTACCTATGCTGTTGTGGTGCACGCAGTTCCGCTTGTCGCCGGCGGGACGACGATCGTGCTCTCGCTCCTCGTCGGTGCCGTGATCGCATTGCCCGAATATGCTCTCGCTTTGTTCGGCGTGGCAATGGCCGGAGCCGTGACGGCATCGATCTTCGGCGCATTCGTGCCGACACGCACGTACTCGCCCGTGATGCGAAGATCGGCCGAGCTACTCGAGTATGCCGTCATCGCCCTGGTCATACCGGTAGCCGTATGGGTGTGCGGGTTGTACAGCATCGTCCGCGGGCTGTGACGCCGCGTAGGCGGCACACAATCGTCGTGGCGGTGCTGACTGCCGTCGCTGTGTTGTCGAATGCAGCGCTCGGGGTGTCTCCCGCCCGTGCCGAACGTCCCCTGATCGATCCCGCTCAGTTACCCCCGCCGGGCGCTCCCGCCCCTCTCGAGCCCACGGAGCAGAAAAATGCCTGCGCCCTTCCGTCCGGGACAACCGACCCGCAGGACATTCCGACCGCTCTGAAGGCGCTGGACTTCGCGTCGGTCTGGCCCATCACTCGCGGGGCCGGCCAGGTGGTTGCCGTCATCGACACCGGTGTCACTGCTCATCCGCGCTTACCGGGTCTGATTCCGGGCGGCGATTACGTCAGTGCGGGTGACGGGTTGTTCGATTGCGATGCGCACGGCACCATGGTGGCCGGTCTGATCGCCGCGCACACCGCGCCGGGCAGTGGATTCGCCGGCGGTGCCCCGGATGCACGCATACTCTCGATTCGCCAGTCCAGCAATGTTTTTCAAATTGTCGACAACCGACCCGACGAGGAGAAGGCAGCCGAGCCGGAGAATGCCGCGGGTTACGGGAACGTGCGCACGATGGCCATGGCCATCAGGACGGCGGTCGACTCGGGGGCGTCGGTCATCAACATTTCGGAGGTGGCCTGTGTACCCGCGGGAGGCGGTGTGGCAGATGCTCCCCTCGGAGCCGCGGTGCAGTACGCCGTCCGTGAGAGAAATGTCGTCGTCGTTGCTGCAGCGGGAAATCTGGGCGGGTCGGCTTGCCAGGCGCAGAATCCACGCACCGATCCGCTTCGGCCCGATGCGGATCCATGGAACGGCTTCGCGACCATCGCAACCCCGGCATGGTTCGACGACGTGCTGACCGTCGGTTCGGTCGAATCGGATGGCACGCCGTCCTCGTTCAGCCTGGCGGGTCCGTGGGTCGACGTCGCCGCGCCGGGCTCGAACATGACCTCGCTGTCGCCTTCGGGCAGCGGACTGGCGAACGGCACCCGGGGCAACGACGGGGTGAATCCCATGACCGGAACCAGTTTCGCGGCACCGCTGGTGGCTGCGGTCGCGGCGCTGGTGCGCGCCCACCGACCCGAGCTGACGGCGCTCGAAGTGGTGGACCGAATCGAGCGAACGGCGCACGCACCGGCCGAGGGATGGAACCCGCTGGTCGGCCACGGCGTCGTCGATCCACTCGCAGCGGTAACCGATCTCGTGGTGCCTGCACCTCGTGCTGCGCCCGCTCACAGCGTTGCGATGAGCGCGCCGCTTCCACCTCCTGCACCGGATCATCGACCGAGAACTGCAGCGGTGACCGGTTCGGTACTGGTCGCGGTAGTCCTGGCGCTCGGCCTCGCGCTGTCGATACCTCTGCGTCGACGGGGCCGGACGGGCTGATGTGAGCTACTTAGTCGGCAGTGCAGCCGCCTGTGGGTCCGGAGCAACCCCGTCGTGCATCGTCAGGGCCTGGCCGCGCCCGAGAGTGGGACCGCTACCGAGCAATTGCAGGATCGGCCACGGTGCCGGTGCGGGTGGACCGAACCCCAGCGCCGACGCGGCTTCGCTGCCCTCGACGCCGTAGCGAACCCCGGTGTCGGCCACGAAGAAGACGCTGTCCTGACGGGTACTGGATGTCGAGATTCCGGTGCTGCGGACGAACCCGCCACTGCCGGGTGCCAGATAGACCTGATCCACGGCGTCACCTCCGCCATCGGACTGAGCAAGTGTGACCGGCTGCGCGCCGGACTCGAGCGGTAGTCCGCGACCGGCGGACTCCACGAGTCGAGCGGACGGGCCACCGTCGGCCACCTCGAGTGGTTCCCAGGTGAGACAGTTGACAGGTCGCTCACCGGCGTCGACGATGACGGGAGTCGTCGCCGGAAATGTCGAGACCGAAAGCCCCACTGAAGTTTTCGGCGCATCTCGGAGAACGTCGGGGTTCACCGCTGCGATGTCGGGACTGCCTTGCGAGTCCGTGAACTTGATGAGCAGTGCCGCCGTTTCGCTGATCGCTTGAATACCGTCCTCGAGTACGACGTAGTACTGGACGTCGCGACCGGCGACCTTGACGACCGACCCGATCGGTCGACCGTCGAACGGAAACTGCGGAGCCTCTCCCGCGCGGGGAATGAACGGTGCCGCGACAGCCGGCGACTGCGGCACCGAATTGAGTAGACCGACACTGACCGGTGACGGCGTGGCTTCCTCGAGCCCCAGTGCACGGATCACTGCCCGGTCCGCCAGATCGACCGGCGACTTCGTTCCGTCGTGCACGAGGTACGCCGTTCCGTTCGACGTCCACAGAAATGCCTCGGTATCGGCAAGTGGCGCTGCGCTGTCGTCGTATCGGAGATCACCCGCGACGACCGTGGTCGAGGTGACCCCTGCGATCGGATCGAGTGTGTCGCACACAGACCATGCTTCGGCTCGGCCGTCGGCGTCGTGCGGCAGCGCTGACGGCGCGCCAGGAATGCCCACCAGCGCTCCGCGAGGCCTGGACGCGAGCTCGGATTCCTTCACCGTCAACGGGTCGTCGGGCTTGCCGACCACCAACCTGGCCGAGGCGAGATTGAGCACCGGATGGAAGACGTCGTCCACTTTCACGAACATGGCGGCCGAGTCCTTACCGACCACGATCGAGGCATCGCCGATCTTGTCCTGCGGCCGAAACAGCGCCAGCGCAGCGCATCCCGCCAAACCGACGCAGGCGATCACCACGCCCACCAGCAGTGCACGGGACTGCGACTTCATCGGATCGTGCAGCATTCGGGCATCACGCCTGATCAGCGCGTGTTCCATTCGGCGCACGAGAAAGCGGTAGCCGCCAACCTGCCACTTCGTTGTGGGCGTCGACGCCACAGTTCCTCCCCAGGATTCGATCGGACCCGATCCCCAATCGGGTCACGCGACACAGTACAGTTCGTCCGCACACCTCGGCGACCGCATCGGCGGCGATCGACGGCTGATGCAACCTTCGGGGGGAGGGTTCGAGATGGCACGTACGGGTTCCATTGCGCTCGGGCGCACCGCGGTGCCTTTCGCCGCGCCTACGCTCCGACGCGTGATCACGGCCGAGACCGCTGCTGCGGCAACGAGTCTTGCGTTGCTCGCAGCGCAGGTGCGGCCCCTGTGGGCAGTTCTCGCCGCTGCGGCGGTGGCACTCGTTCCGTTCGTGACCGTTCGTCGCAGACCGATCGTCGACTGGTTCCGGGTCCTCTGCCGATTCCTCGCGAACCGCTTTCCCGATGTAGGTGTGACCACCGATCACCACGACACGACGGGCCAGGCCATCGGTGTCCACTGGCAGCGGAGCACGGTCACCTGCATCATCGAGATCCTCCCGCCCGAGCACACGACGACGGTTCTCGGCAGGGCGAGTGCGGACACGCGGTACACCCTCCCCATCCAGACGCTGGCGTCGTGTTTTCGGCAACACGACATCGCTGTCTCGTCGATCGACATCACCGCACTCGGATTTCGCAGCTCTTCCGGTTCTGCCGCCACCGAGGTGTACGAGGGGCTCATCGGTCCGCTACCGGCTGTGGCGACGCGGACGGTGTGGGTAGCAGTCACTCTCGACGTGCGCGCCAATGCTCGGGCCATCGAGGTCAGAGGTGGAAGCCGGGCAGGGGCAGCGCGCACCGCCGTCGTGGCGACCACGCGCGTCCTGCGTGCTCTCCAGGCCGATGGACTGTCCTCGCGGCTGCTCACGACTGCACAACTTCGATCGGCGGTGTTGCACCTCTGCCGGGGAGTGAGTACGGACGATCTGACACAGACGTGGTCGACGGCACCCTTGCCGGGTGTGTCCAGCGTCGGGTTCGGAATAGACTGCAGCGCAATCACTGCCGAAGACATTGCCACTCTGTGGTCGACACCCTCCCTGGGGACGACGATGACTTTCCATCTGCAGCCGACCCGCGACAACGGAAAGCTTCGTATCCGTGGATCGTGCAGATTCGCCGCCCGCACACGGGTAGCGAAACCTTCTGTCCGCGCAACGACCTCGATGAGCGGAAGTCACCGAGACGGTATCCTCGCGCAACTACCGCTGGCCGTTCCCGGGCTGACGTCCCTGTCCCCCAGTACAACTCTCGAGGTATCGAGGCTCGCCGAGTTGGATCTTCCGGTGAGCGGCTGTGGCCAGCTCCTGGGTTCCGACGCAGCCGGACACGGAGTCGCGGTGCGATTGTTCGGGCCGGGTCTGGCCCGGGTCAGGATCGCCGGGGAACTCTACCTCGCCCAGCAACTGCTGTTTCGCGCCATCGCTACGGGAGCCAGAGTTCTCGTTCGGAGCGACCGCCCGCACGCATGGCGATCACTTCTCGACGCGATAGGTGCCCCCGACCGCCTGTCCGTCGACGGCCACACGATCCGATCTCGAACGGCGTACGACGTGATCCTGAACGACTTCGCTGACGGATCCGAACCGACTGAACAGCAGAGACTTTCGGGTGCCACCGTCATGTTCTTGACCGAGCATGTGCCGAGGAACGACGGCACGGGACAGGTGCGCGGACTGCCACGCCCGCACTGGGACGTGTCGATAGTTCAACCGCACGCGTCGGGGGATCGGATCAGGGTCCTCTCGGGCCCACTCGACGTCGAACTGACACTGGTGACGATCCCTCAGGAAACGGCGTTCATAGGTCGACCACGAAGTCGACGCTCGGTCGTGCGTGCCTGACGGAAGCTCAGCCCGGATAGTCCCTTCGGTCCCGTGCCTCGGCCACCGCTCCGGCCCACCACTCGACTTGGTCGAGCAGTCGACCCAGAGCATCGACGGCAGCGGCATCGTCGATACCACCCTCGTCGTCGAACCGCTTGCGTACTCGATGCACCGATACGGCGTCTCGAACGGACACCATGTGCAGTTCCGCAGTGATCTGTCGTAGTTGTTCGGTAGCTCTGATACCGCCGCCGAGACCTCCGTAGGACACGAATCCCACCGGCTTGGTACGCCACTCGTGCTTCACGGTGTCGAGCGCCGTCTTCAACGATCCGGGAACGCCGTGGTTGTACTCGGGCGTGACGAACACGAACGCGTCGCAAGCCCCGATCGTCGCGGTGAAGCGCTCGGTGTCGTCGTTCGGGACCAAATTGCCGGGCAGCTCGAAGTCGGCCAGGTCCACGTCGACCACCTCGAGGGTCGCGCGCTCGGCGGCGACGCTGCGGACCCAGGCCGCGACCGTGGGCCCTATGCGCCCGGCGCGGACACTACCGACGACGATAGCTAGTTGTATCGGCTGCATCGTTCCGACAGTAGCCCCGGAGCCGGTTCGTCAGCCCTCTCCCCCACAGCATCCGTCGGCCGAGATCGCAGTTCGCACCTCTCGGGTGGCCGCGTTCCGTGCGGCCAGCATGTCGGACGCCGGATAGTCGACGCGGACCAACGAGAGTCCGTGTGCCGGAGCCACTGTCACCTCGCTGGAGCGATCGCGCCGCGTCAGCAGAGACCGCGCCCAATCCGGGGTTCGACGTCCTTCCCCCACGGCCTGCATGGCACCGACCAGGCTGCGCACCATCGACCAGCAGAACGCATCGGCGCTGACGTACGCGGTGAGGCGATCACCGTCGCGTTCCCAGTCGAAGCGCTGCAGTTCTCGCACCGTGGTGGCACCGTCTCGCCTCTTGCAGAACGCCGCGAAATCGTGCAGTCCGATCAGTGCCTGCGACGCCTCGCGTACGGCGTCCAGATCGATGTGCCGTGGCCAGGAGACAACCCCGGCCACGTCGAGGGGGTCGACTCCGTACAGTGCGGTGCCGAATCGGTACTCGTAGTGTCGGCGAAACGCCGAGAAGCGAGCGTCGAAATCGCGGGAGACGGTGCTGATCGCTCGGACTCGAACATCGGTGGGCAGAAACCGTGCCATTCGCCGGACCAGTCGGTCGTAATCATCCGGAACCTCGACGGCATCGAAGTGTGCCACCTGACCGGACGCGTGTACTCCCGCGTCGGTTCGGCCGGCGACCGTCAGCTCGATGGGTTGGCGAAGAACGGTGGAGAAGGCTTCTTCGAGCACGCCGCAGACCGTACGGATACCTGGTTGACGCGCCCATCCGGAGAAGTTCGTGCCGTCGTAGGAGATGTCGAGCCGAAATCTGGTGGGTACCGACAAAGCGGGCCCGCCTTCCCCTGGGGGAATGGCGGGCCCGCTTCGATCGTGCGCGGAGCTCAAAAGGACTAGTCCTTCTTTGCTTCCTCGGCCTCGGGAGCGTCCGACGCGTGAGCGTCGTTGTCCTCGATGCCGTCGATGACTGCGTCGGCGTTCGCTACCTCGGAGTCCGTTGCGTCGGCTTCGACAGCCTCGACGACGTTCTCTTCGGTCGCTTCGTCGGCCGGAGCCTCGGTTGCGGCGGGAGCAGCCTTCGATGCCTTCACGCGGCGTGCGCGATCGGCTTCGTTGGACACCGTCTGCTCGTTGACGAGCTCGATGATGGCCATCGGCGAGTTGTCACCCTTGCGGGGGACGGTCTTGATGATGCGCGTGTAGCCACCGTCGCGATCGGCGAAGAAAGGCCCGATCTCGGCGAAGAGCTTGTGCACGACATCTTTGTTGTTGATCGTCTTGAGAACCTCACGACGATGCGCAAGATCACCCTTTTTGGCGTGGGTGACGAGCTTCTCGGCGTGGGGACGAAGGCGCTTGGCCTTCGACTCGGTGGTGGTGATGCGGCCGTGCTCGAAGAGTGACGTCGCCAGGTTGGCCAGGATGGCCTTCTGGTGCGACGCCGACCCGCCGAGACGGCGGCCCTTGGTGGGCTTGGGCATGATGAATCTCCTAGTAAGAGCTCCAGCGAGCTGATTACAGCTGTTCTGTCTCGGCGTAGTCCTGCTCGGCACCTTCGGTGTCGCTGAAGGAGCCGGCGTCGGTGTCACTCCACGTACCCGTGGTGGCGTCGTAGCCAGGCACGGTGGTCGGATCGAACGACGCGGGGCTGTCCTTGAGGGAGAGGCCGAGCGAATGCAGCTTGACCTTCACCTCGTCGATGGACTTCTGCCCGAAGTTACGGATGTCGAGCAGATCGGACTCGGTACGACCAACCAGCTCACCGACGGTGTGAACACCCTCGCGCTTGAGGCAGTTGTAGGAACGGACGGTGAGGTCCAGATCCTCGATGGGGAGTCCGAAGGAAGCGATGTGATCGGCCTCGGCGGGCGAGGGTCCGATCTCGATGCCTTCTGCTTCGACGTTCAGCTCACGGGCGAGGCCGAAGAGCTCAACCAGGGTCTTGCCCGCCGAAGCGAGCGCGTCCCGCGCGGTGATGGAATTCTTGGTTTCCACGTCGAGAACGAGCCGATCGAAGTCGGTGCGCTGCTCGACGCGGGTGGCCTCCACCTTGTAGGTGACCTTGAGCACGGGCGAGTAGATCGAGTCGACCGGAATACGGCCGATCTCGGCACCCGATGCCTTGTTCTGAACGGCGGGGACGTAGCCGCGACCGCGCTCGACGACGAGCTCGATCTCCAACTTGCCCTTGTCGTTCAGGGTCGCAATGTGCAGATCAGGGTTGTTCACCGTCACGCCGGCCGGGGGAACGATGTCGCCTGCGGTGACAGCGCCGGGGCCCTGCTTGCGGACGTACATGGTGACCGGTTCGTCTTCTTCGGAGCTCACGACGAGGCCCTTGAGGTTCAGGATGATGTCGGTGACATCTTCCTTCACACCGGGGACCGTGGTGAATTCGTGGAGAACACCGTCGATACGGATGCTGGTGACAGCAGCGCCGGGGATCGACGAGAGCAGAGTGCGGCGGAGCGAGTTGCCGAGTGTGTAACCGAAGCCGGGCTCGAGCGGCTCGATGACGAATTTCGAGCGGTTGTCGGCGATGACCTCTTCGGTCAGCGTCGGGCGCTGTGAAATGAGCATTGTGTGTTCCTCCTGTACGGGCGTCCGCTATTTGACGCCCACGTGTGGAGGCGAAGACGCATGTGAGCCTCGCGAGGAGACTCACATGCGTGCTGCGCCTTACTTCGAGTAGTACTCGACGATGAGCTGCTCCTGGAGCGGCACGTCGATCTGTGCGCGCTCCGGTACCCGGTGAACCAGGATGCGAAGACGGTTGGGAACGACCTGCAGCCACGGTGCGACCGGACGATCGCCGTAGCTCTCGCGGGCGATCTGGATCGGCAGTGTCTGTGCGGACTTCTCGCGGACATCGATGATGTCGTACTGCGAGACGCGGTAGCTGGGGATGTCCACTCGCTTGTTGTTCACGAGGAAGTGGCCGTGGGTGACCAGCTGGCGTGCCTGACGACGCGTGCGTGCGAGACCTGCACGGTAGACGACGTTGTCGAGACGAGTCTCGAGGATGGTCAGCAGGTTCTCACCGGTCTTGCCGGCGGCCCTGTTGGCCTCCTTGTAGTACAGACGGAACTGCTTCTCCATGACGCCGTAGGTGAAGCGAGCCTTCTGCTTCTCCTGCAGCTGGAGCAGGTACTCGCTCTCCTTGATCCGCGCGCGGCCGTGCTGGCCCGGCGGGTAGGGACGGCGCTCGAACGCCTGGTCGCCTCCGACGAGGTCGACGCGCAGACGACGCGACTTGCGGGTGATAGGACCGGTATAACGTGCCATTTTCTAAACCTTTCCTTCCCGCTAGACCCGACGCCGCTTGGGCGGACGGCAGCCGTTGTGCGGCTGAGGGGTGACATCGGAGATGGTGCCGACTTCGAGGCCAGCAGCCTGAAGCGAGCGGATAGCGGTCTCACGGCCGGAGCCGGGACCCTTGACGAACACGTCGACCTTCTTGACGCCGTGCTCCTGTGCCTTGCGCGCAGCGTTCTCGGCTGCGAGCTGTGCGGCGAACGGAGTCGACTTACGCGAGCCCTTGAAGCCCACGTGTCCCGAGGACGCCCACGAGATGACGTTTCCGGCGGGGTCGGTGATCGACACGATCGTGTTGTTGAACGTGCTCTTGATGTGCGCAGATCCGTGCGGGACGTTCTTCTTGTCCCTGCGACGCGTCTTCTGCGCCTTCTTCGGACCGGTACCGCGTGCTTTGGGGGGCATTACTTCGCCTTCTTCTTGCCGGCAATGGTGCGCTTGGGTCCCTTACGGGTACGCGCATTGGTCTTGGTGCGCTGTCCACGGACGGGCAGACCACGACGGTGGCGAAGACCCTGGTAGCAGCCGATTTCGATCTTGCGACGGATGTCGGCCTGAACCTCGCGGCGCAGGTCGCCCTCGACCTTGAGGGACTCGTTGATGTAATCGCTGAGCTTGCGCAGATCGTCGTCGCCGAGATCCTTGCTTCGCAGGTCGGGGCTGACGCCCGTCGCTGTGAGGATCTCCTTGGAGCGGGTACGGCCGACGCCGTAGATGTAAGTCAGTGCGATCTCCATGCGCTTTTCGCGCGGCAGATCCACACCTGCGAGACGTGCCATGTGGCATTTCCTTTTCTTGTCCGGAGGTCTGCTCCCAGTCCGTCCCCTGTGTCCTTCTCACCGCTGGGGTGTGAAGCGTCTTTCAACCAACTCAGTGGGGCCCCGGCCTCCGTGCCGGGGGTATGCCGCAACGCGTATGTCGCGGTTGGTGCTGGGAGGTCATCTTCTAGCTGTTGCCAAGCCGACGTGCGAAAAGCTCGGTGGTTATCCCTGACGCTGCTTGTGACGCAGGTTGTCGCAGATCACCATGACGCGCCCGTTACGACGAATCACCTTGCACTTCTCACAGATCTTCTTGACGCTCGGCTGAACCTTCACGTCGTTGATCTCCTGTGTGTAGCTCGGCCCACTGCACGCAGCAGAACCGAGCATGGTTCCCCCCGACCGGACGTGGCCGGGGAAGCTCTTACTTGTAGCGGTAAACGATGCGTCCACGCGTGAGGTCGTAGGGCGAGAGCTCTACGACGACGCGATCCTCGGGAAGGATGCGGATGTAGTGCTGACGCATCTTTCCGCTGATGTGAGCGAGTACCTTGTGGCCGTTCTCGAGCTCAATGCGAAACATCGCATTGGGCAGTGGTTCGACTACTCGGCCCTCTACCTCGATAGCACCGTCTTTCTTGGCCATATCCTCCGCGATCCTGGCTCTCACACCTGGTTGATTGCATCTGTTTCCGTTACGGTGATGCCTACTGACCGGCCCGAGTGAACGAGACGGCGTGTCGCCGGAACAGCTCACGGGCCTTCGAGGCACGCAAACATCCGGTACGCAGGGCGCACCGTCGGTCAATGTTACCGGCAAAGACCCGGGGGGCCAAATGAGTGCGCGCCGACTGGTTTGACCAGCGTCGCAGCGTAGCGGGACCGCACCTGTGGTCGCCTGAACCGAAGTTCCTAGGGACGCACAGTGAGTATCCGAGGTCCGTCCTCGGTCACGGCCACCGTGTGCTCCCAATGCGCAGAGCGCGATCCGTCCGTGGTGACGACGGTCCACCCGTCCTCGAGGATGTCGGTGTCGTAGGTTCCGAGCGTCAGCATCGGTTCGATCGCGAGCGTCGATCCGACAACCAACTCCGGGCCCTTACCCGGTGCACCCTCGTTCGCCAGGAACGGATCCATGTGCATCTCGCGGCCGATTCCGTGGCCGCCGTAACCGTCGACGATTCCATACTTTCTGCCGTGCGCTTTTTCTGCCGCATGTGTTCCGGACTCGATGGCGTGCGACACGTCGGTGAGTCGGTTACCAGGAAGCATTGCCGCGATACCGGCTTCCATCGACAGTCTCGTCGCCTCGCTCAGCATCGCATCTGCCTCGATGATGTCTCCGACGCCGAACGTCCACGCGGAGTCTCCGTGCCACCCGTCGAGTACAGCACCACAGTCGATCGACACCAGATCACCTGCAGCCAAAATTTCGTCTGCGGACGGAATGCCGTGCACTACACGGTCGTTCACCGAGGAACAGATGCTGCCGGTGAAGCCGTGGTACCCGAGAAACGACGGAACGGCCCCGGCGTCCCTGATCACCGCTTCGGCCACTCGATCGAGTTCGAGTGTCGAGACCCCGGGAACCGCCGCGTTTCTGACGGCAACCAGCGCAGCACCCACGACCGCACCGGCGGCCGCCATGGCGTCCAGCTCACCTGCGCTACGGAAAGGTACGACTTTGCGTTTCCGGCCGAACGCCATTACTTGCCGTGATCCTCGATGGACTTCAGCGCGCGAGCATTGACCTCGTCCACTTCACCGATGGCGTCGACCGTGACGAGCTTGTCGGCGTAGTAGTCGAGCAGCGGCGCCGTCTCGTCTCGGTACACCTTGAGGCGGTTGCGGATGACGTCTTCTTTGTCGTCCTCGCGACCGCGCGCAAGCATCCGCTCGACAACGACGTCCTCGTCGACGACGAACGACAGTACGGCGTCGAGCTTGGCATTCAGATCGGACAGAATTTCCACGAGAGCCTCGGCCTGACCGACCGAACGCGGGAAGCCGTCGAGCAGGAAGCCGTTGACGGCGTCCGGCTCGGAAAGACGGCTGCGGACCATGTCGACAGTCAGCTCACTGGGGACCAGGTCGCCGGCGTCGAGGTACTTCTTCGCTTCGAGGCCGAGCGGCGTCTTCTCACCGATGTTCGCGCGAAACAGATCGCCGGTCGAGATGTGCGGCACGCCCAGCTTCTCGGAGAGGAGAACGGCTTGGGTGCCCTTGCCGGCACCGGGGGGACCGAGCAGAACAAGTCTCACTTGAGGAACCCTTCGTAGTTGCGCTGCATGAGCTGGCTTTCGATCTGCTTCACGGTGTCCAGGCCGACGCTGACCATGATCAGCACGGCTGTTCCACCGAACGGGAGATTCCCGCCTCCACCCGAACTGCCGATGTCGAGGAACAGGTTCGGGAGCACAGCGATCGTGCCCAAGTAGATCGAGCCGGGCAGCGTGATGCGGCTGAGGACGTAGTTCAGGTAGTCCGCAGTCGGCTTGCCGGGGCGGATACCGGGAATGAACCCGCCGAACTTCTTCATTTCGTCGGCGCGCTCTTCGGGATTGAAGGTGATCGCCACGTAGAAGTACGTGAAGAAGACGATGAGCCCGAAGAAGATCGCGATGTAGACGGGGTTGGCAGGGTTCACCAGGTACTCGTTGATGATGCGCTGCCACCAGCTGGGATCTGTTGCCGTGCTCGCAGACGTGAGCTGCGCGATCAGATTGGGCAGGTAGAGCAACGAGGACGCGAAAATCACGGGGATGACGCCGGCCTGGTTGACCTTGAGCGGAAGATAGGTCGAGGAGCCGCCGTACATCTTCCGACCGACCATGCGCTTGGCGTACTGAACCGGAATACGGCGCTGACCCTGCTCGACGAAGACCACACCGGTGATGATGAGGAACGCTGCGAAGCAGACGAAACCGAACACCAGACCACCGCGGCTCTCGAGAATCGAGTTGCCCTCGGACGGGATGCGTGAGGCAATTCCGGCGAAGATCAGCAGCGACATTCCGTTGCCGACACCGCGCTCGGTGATGACCTCGCCGAACCACATCACGACGGCTGCACCTGCAGTCATGACCAGCACGATGATGACGAGCCCGAAGATGGACTGGTCGGCGATGATGTCTTGCTGACATCCCTGGAGAAGCTGGCCGCGCGAAGCGAGGGCCACCAGGCCGGTCGCCTGCAGGATGGCCAGCGCGATCGACAGGTAACGCGTGTACTGCGTCATCTTGGCCTGGCCCGACTGTCCCTCCTTGCGGAGTTCCTCGAACTTGGGGATGACGACGGTGAGCAGCTGCACGATGATGCTGGCGGTGATGTACGGCATGATGCCGATCGCGAACACCGAGAGCTGGAGCAGTGCTCCACCCGAGAACAGGTTGATCAACGAGTAGATACCCGCCGAATCTCCACCGGAGACCTGGTCGATGCACGCTCGGACATTGGCGTAGTCGACACCCGGCGACGGCAGCGTTGCACCGAAGCGATACAGGGCCACCAGACCGAGCGTGAAGAGGATCTTCCGTCTCAGGTCAGGAGTCCTGAGGGCCGACACGAAGGCGGAAAGCAAAGATCCTCCTGGCACGACTGCGTTGACGCCGCGAGTGCTTCATCGGGAGCGTTTGATGCTCCCGTGAGCCTCACGAGCATGGACTGCGGACGACATGAGTCGGCCGCATCGATACGAACTTCTCTGAACTCTAGAACTCTAACAGTGCGCATCGAACGGACCGACGGTCAGTGTTGGACCCTGGCCGATCGGTCGGCACGCACGACATTCCGTGTAGGCAACGATGGCCGCAGCTCAGCTGCGAGAGCTGTGGCTGCGGCCATCGTCACGAACTGCTGCTCGACGCGCTACTGATCAGCACATCGAAGCAGTGCTCATACCTCGGTTGCAGAACCGCCGGCAGCGGCGATCTTTTCCTTGGCAGAGCCCGTGAACTTGTTGGCCGAGATATCGACCTTCACGGTGAGGTTTCCGTCTCCGAGAACCTTGACGAGCTCGTTCTTGCGAACAGCTCCCTTGGCGATCAGCTCGGGGATACCGATCTGACCACCCTCGGGGAACAGTCGCTCGATGTCGCGCAGGTTCACGACCTGGAACACGACACGGTTGCGGTTGGTGAAGCCCTTGAGCTTCGGGAGCCGCATGTGGAGGGGCATCTGGCCACCCTCGAAGCGTGCCGGCACGTTCTTGCGTGCGCCGGTTCCCTTGGTACCGCGACCTGCGGTCTTGCCGCGCTTGCCACCTTCACCACGGCCGACGCGAATCTTCGTCGACTTGGATCCGGCTGCGGGGCGCAGGTGGTGCAGTTTGATGGTCATGGTTAGACCTCCTCAACAGTTACGAGGTGGCGCACCGTGTTGACCAGTCCGCGGTTCTGCGGGTTGTCCTCGCGGACGACCGTCTGGCGGATGCCCTTGAGCCCGAGAGTACGCAGGCTGTCACGCTGGTTCGCCTTCTGGCCGATGGTGCTCTTGATCTGAGTGACCTTCAGCTGAGCCATTACTTCACCGCTCCTGCCTGTGCGCGTGCGCGCAGCATTCCGGCGGGTGCAACCTCTTCGAGGGTCAGGCCGCGGCGAGCCGCAACTTCCTCGGGACGCTGCAGACCCTTGAGGGCTGCGACGGTCGCGTGCACGACGTTGATGGCGTTGTCGCTACCGAGCGACTTCGACAGCACGTCGTGGACACCGGCGCACTCCAGCACTGCGCGCACAGCGCCACCGGCGATGACGCCGGTACCGGCGCTGGCCGGACGCAACATGACGACGCCGGCAGCGGCTTCGCCCTGGATGGGGTGCGTGATGGTGCCGGCGATCATCGGGACGCGGAAGAAGCTCTTGCGAGCCTCCTCGACACCCTTCTGGATGGCCGCGGGAACTTCCTTGGCCTTGCCGTAGCCGACACCGACCAGTCCGTTGCCGTCACCGACGATGACGAGGGCGGTGAAGCTGAAGCGTCGACCACCCTTGACCACCTTGGAGACGCGGTTGATCGTGACGACCTTCTCGATGAAGTTCGACTTGTCCGCAGCGTTTCCGCCACGGCCGTTGTCACGACGGTCACGACCGCCACCACCGCGGTTGTCGCCGCGCTGGTTGTTGTCGCCACCTGCGTTGGGGCCACTGTTCTGTCCGGCGGGGCCGCTTCCGCCGTCACGCCGTTGACGTCCCGGCATCAGGCTGTCCTTCCGTTGTCAGTCATTGTCATCATCAGAACGTCAACCCGCCTTCGCGGGCTGCGTCTGCGAGTGCCGCGATGCGGCCGCTGTAGTTGTTGCCGCCGCGGTCGAAAACGACTGCCTCGACGCCGGCTGCCTTCGCACGGCTGGCGATGAGCTCGCCGACCTTCGCGCTGACGGCCTTCTTGTCGCCCTCGAGCGCGCGCACATCGGCTTCGATGCTCGACGCGCTGGCCAGCGTGTGGCCCGCGAGGTCGTCGATCAACTGCACGTGGATGTGACGCGAGGACCGGTTGACGACCAAGCGCGGACGCTCGGGCGTTCCGGAGATCTTCTTGCGAAGGCGGAAGTGACGACGTGCCTTCGACAGGCGACGCTTCGTCGAGACGTCGGTGCCGCGCGGTGTGCGCTTGACGACGTTCGCCTTGTCTGCTGTTTGCTGGCTCATATCACTTACCCGTCTTTCCGACCTTGCGGCGGATCACTTCACCCTCGTAGCGGATGCCCTTGCCCTTGTACGGGTCCGGACGCCGCAGACGACGAATGTTGGCAGAGATCTGACCGACCTTCTGCTTGTCGATGCCGACAACGGTGAATCGCGTGGGCGACTCGACCGTGAACGTGATGCCCTCGGGTGCTTCGATCAGCACGGGATGGCTGTAACCGAGTGCGAACTCGAGGTCCTTGCCCTTGAGTACGACGCGGTAACCGACGCCGTGAATCTCCATCTTGGTGGTGTAACCGTTGGTGACACCGGTGATGAGGTTCGCAACGAGTGTGCGCGAGAGGCCATGCAGCGAGCGGCTCTTACGCTCGTCGTCCGGCCGGGTGACGGCGATGGTGCCGTCGTCGGCGCGAGCGATCTTGATGGGCTCGGCGACTGTCAGGCTCAGGGCACCCTTGGGGCCCTTGACCGCAACGTCCTGGCCGTCGATGGTGATATCGACGCCAGCGGGGACTGGGACCGGCAATTTTCCAATACGTGACATGGTGGTGGCCTCCCCTACCAGACGTAGGCGAGGACTTCTCCGCCCACACCCTGCTTGGCAGCCTGACGCTCCGTGAGCAGACCGGTGGACGTGGAGATGATCGCCACGCCCAGGCCGCCGAGAACCTTGGGCAGATTGGTGGATTTTGCGTACACCCGGAGACCGGGCTTGGAGACGCGTCGCACGCCGGCGAGGCTGCGCTCACGGCTCGGGCCGTACTTCAGATCGACGATGAGGGTCTTGCCCACCTCGGCGTCTTCCGTGCGGAAATCGGAGATGTAGCCCTCGCGCTTGAGGATCTCGGCAATGTTCGCCTTGAGCTTCGAGTGGGGAAGCTTCACCTCGTCGTGGTACGCCGAGTTGGCGTTGCGCAGACGAGTCAAGAAGTCTGCAATTGGATCGGTCATCGTCATGGTGTGACCTGTGCACCTTTCTCGCAGCGGTTCCCATGCAGCACGCGCGGGCTGGTGCCTGTCGGCTTCGGAAAACCGTCGGGCCTGGCTCGTCACATCGTGGGCCTACAGCGAAGTGAACATGTCCTGACCGACTGTTGCCGGTCAGGGGTTGCGCTCCAAGCAATGCATCGCTGCACTGCCAGGTGTTACGAGCTTCCGCATGTTCAATGCTGACGTACGGAGAACTCGAGGTTGCGTTTGTTGTATTGCAAGGACTCGCGTGCAGGCACGACGAAGCCCGGGCAACCGCTCTAGTGTAGGGAACCGGGTGCCATTCTCAAAATCGATCGTGGTAGTGCTCGAGGGGCACCCCGCCGACAGGGCGCGGCTACGGATGAGTTCGTCGGTTCCGTGCAGTAGCCTTCCGGCATCATTCCATCGCTCCGGGGGGGGTTCGATGCATTCAAATGGTCCTTTCGAAACGGTCGGCGTCCGGCCGTGGCCGGGTTCGTCCCGGAAGACGCTGTGAGAGCCGATCCGGACCGCATCCGTCGAGCCGCAGCCCGAATGTCCGGTCTCGCCGATGTGCTCTGGGACGACATCGACCTCATCCGCCGAGACGCCGAAGAGTTGATGGAGTCCTCCTGGACGGGCAATGCGGCCGATTCCCATGCAGTTCTGTGGGCGGAGTGGGTCGATTCGGCTCGGAAGATGTGTGGCGCGCTGACCGAGGACGCTGCGCTGCTCGATCGCGTTGCAATCGACTACGCCGCAGCGGACAAGAAGATCGACGCGCACCTGATGGATTCCAGCCTGCGGTTGGACCGTTGATGGCACGCTATGTCGCCGATGTCGAGCGGATTCTCGCTCTTGTCGATCGCGCGCATGTAGTTGGAGCCACGATCGAATCCGCTATCGCCGGTGTCGAGCGCGAGGTCAACGATCTCGGCATCGAATGGGAGGGCGAAGCGGCCGAGGCGCACCGCTCGAAGCACGAGCTACTCCGGCAGGAACTGAACGATATGCGAACCGCGCTCGCCCAACTCGGCACGCTGGCACGACGCGCCCATGACCGCTACCGCGAAGCCGTCGACCACAACAAGAGAATGTGGCCCTGATGGCCCCGATCAGCGTCGACCCGGACATCCTTGCCGATGCGGCATCCCAGTACAGCAGCGCCAACACCATCTCGAGCGGCGCGATAGCGGAACTCGCGGCGGAACTCGACCGCAACTGGGGCTGCGCAGGCACCGACAACGCCGGAAAGTCTTGGGCAGACAGCTACGATTCCGCAGCATTCGAGGCAGTCACCACGGGGACCGACATCGCGAATGCGTTCGGCAAGCTCCATGACCTGCTGGCGGCGACCGGTGTCAATCACGCAAACGCGGAGAATGCGAACACCGTTCCGCCGCCCCCACCGCTACCCGCTCCCCCACAACTTCCTCATACGAATACACCGCGCTTCGACGGTTCCTACGGCGGCGACACCGACGCTCCCATGGGGTGGGGCCTGATCACGCGATGGCTACAGGGCCACATGTGGCCCAACGGCGATCCGGACAAGCTCCGGGGTCTCGGAAGCGCGTGGCGCACCGCCGCCGGGGAGCTACGCCGAGCGAGCGACGCCACGAACTCCGCATGGACCGACATCGAGGACCTTTCCTCCGACGAATTGCCGCAGGTCCTCGCCCAGATGGACGGCGTCTACATCGCTGCGCAGAACACCGCCGACCAATTCGACACCCTCGCGAGCGAGTGCGGCGAATGGGCCACCACCATTCAGGAGGCTCACCAGAGCGTCATCGATATCGTGGGGACGGCCATCGTTGCCGGCACGATCGCCGGTGCAGTTGCTGGCTTCTTCACCCTCGGCGTGGGAACGGTCGCGGTTACCGGCGCGACGGGCAGCGTCATCGCCGGAAGTGTCATCGCCGCGCTCACCGGAGTGGAAGCGGCGTCGGCAATTGCCGTCGGTGTCACCGTGGCAACCGGGGCGGCGGCCATTGGAATCGCATCGGACGTGCAACCGCTCCTACAAGCAAGTCCGACGACATTCAACGCGAATACTGGTGGAGGTAGTTGGCATTACAATCCTCCGCCAACAAGGGATCTTCCAGGGATACCTAACGCGAAATTAGCAAAAAGAATGAACCGGCGGACGCGTTGGGTCGACGAGAAAGGAAACATCTACGAGTGGGATTATCAGCACGGCGCGGTCGAAAAGTACAGCAAGAGCGGTAAACATTTGGGGGAATACGACCCCAATACCGGCGTTCAGACGAAACCGCCAGATCCAACCAGAAGGCCAGGTCGATGACTAATCGGCTCCGACATCTGGATTGCTCGAACCTGACATGACGCTGGGTCACAACCGCTCCGAAATCAACCACAACAGTAGAATATACACTCGAAAGGAGAACGCCATGTGGTACCTGCAAGAATTCAATGATGAAACCGAATTGGCAACAGAGATATACCTCTTGCACGATATGACGGTCGAATTCGTCAAACACACGCTACAGATCGACGACAGCGACTTCGACCTACCCGTTGCAGTCGGCCAGAACGACGTACCGGCGGAGAAGGTGCCGGCCTTTGCTCAGTTCATACAAATCCCGTTCCAAGCCAAAGAAGGACACTCGTACGAAGTCTCGTTCCGCGCCGAACCGAAATGAGGCTTCACACTCCGCGTCCATGGCCGAGCGTTTGCGGTCGAGGGAAGACGAAGACCTACCAAATCGATCGCATCAGGAACCACGAGACGGCATGTGGTATTTGGAATCGTACAATGACCGAACCGATTTGATCGCGGACAGCTATCTCCTGACTGCTATCACCGGAGACGAAATCAGAGAACTGATTGACGTCGATGAAAGTGAACTTCCACTCGAAATGGGACCGTACCCAGTCGCATTGGCCGACGTGCCGAAGTTCGCCAAGTACATCGAGGGCGATTTCAAAGTCAGCTCCGATAATGAATACTTCATCGGCTTGTTCACCGACTGAAAAATGGGAAATTCGATACGTGGGAGGCGAACTACTTGAGACTGGAGCACACGTGATACCAGAATCTATTCGACTGATCGAGCGATTGCCGGTCACACGGAACGCGCTTGTTCTCACTAACTTCTGAAAACTAAGATGTGGCACCTAGAGAAATTCGATAAGACTACCCATCTCCTTATGGGCGAATATGTCCTTCACGACATGTCAGCCGCGGTAGTCGGGAGGATTCTCGGAATAGCAGACGACGAGAACGAACTTCCCATTGGGATTCGTCAACACGACGTTCCGCTGTCCAAGGCGTCAGAGTTTGCAGCTTTTCCTGAACGAAGCCTTCATTCTGGACGAGAAATGCGAGTACAAAGTTGGCTATTCTTCAGATTGACGATCACCAACAACACGTCCTGCAGCGTAGACCTCGGTATCGTTATCGCTCTGGTCGGATCTCAATCTCAGTGTCCGCACCTCAGCGATGAACGTCCACCGGACGATCGGCCACATCGGACAGGCAACAGAAGATATCTATTCGTATGCACTTACCGACATGGGGTCCGAATGCACACGAGGAACGGGCACCGCCTCGACAAGTTCGACCCAGTCACCGGCGATATGCAAAAGCGCCGGTGCCCGGCCGAAAACCACGGAGATGACAAATGAGGTACCTGGACGCGTACGAGAAAAAATCCGAGCTTCTTACCAAGAGCTACCCGCTTCGGGGTGCTACCACCAAGATCTTCAAAGAGTTGATCGAAGTAGACGAAGGATACGGACCAGTTGAAGCCGCAATGCATGAGGTCGCGCCCGCGGGCTGGGCAAAGTTCGCGCCATATATCGATGTCGAGTTCTTGATCGACATCGACTGCACCTACTTCGTAGGCCTCTTTGCGGACTGATCCAAGGAGAACCCCCGCCACAACGCGGCCTGACGCGGCCCAAGAGGTTTGCGTACAGACCTTGTACGAAAATCACGTTCAAAACTCTGTACCGATGTCGCGCGCAATACTCCTCGCCGCGTCGACGCCGCTCTGGACTCCACCGCAGACACGGTCAAGCGCGGGCAACCGCTCAATTCGGCGGCGGCACACGGGTAGCCCAGCCGTTTCGCAACCCGCAGACCCAGTTGGACACCCGAACTCCGACTTCTTCGCTAACGTCGGACCATGACGGACTCGAAGGCAGTCGACATCGACCACCTCACCCACACTCTGCGCGACCGCAACATCGCCGGGGTGACCATCGGCTGGGTCGACAACAACGGCATCGTCCGATCACGCACCGTGCCCACCGCAGAATTGACCGCAGTCGCACGTCGCGGAGTAGGAGTCACCGCAGTGTTCGCGGTATTCGATTCGCATGACGGGATCACATTTGCCCACGAAGGACTGTCGACGCCGTCCGGCGATGTTCGGTTGATTCCGGTGATCGAGAGCGCGTCGAGCGTGGTCCCACTTGCCGGCCAACCAGGGTTGGCCTGGGCGCACGGACGACAGGTCTCGGCGGACGGCACACCGTGGCCCTACGATCAGCGCGCTGTTCTCGAGCGGCAGGTGCAACTGGCCGCCGATGCGGGTTTCGAGGTACGGGCAGGATTCGAGATCGAGTTCGCCCTGACCCGTGAATCGGACGGACTGTCCGCCCATCGCGGACCTGCCTACTCGGCAAACGCACTGCGCGATGTCGACGAATTCGTCGTTCTATTGCTCGACGCGCTGTCTGCGAACGGCCTCGACATCGGTCAGATTCATGCCGAGTACGGCGGCTCCCAGCTGGAGATCGCATTGAGTCCACTCGATCCACTTGCTGCGGCCGATGCGCAGGTTCTCGCGCGGCAGACCATCCACGCAGCGGCCAAGGCCCAGGGCCTGAGGGCAAGCTTTGCGCCCCTGCCCTCGTCGAGCAGTGCGGGTAACGGATGGCATCTGCACACATCACTGGTTCGCGCCGGACACAACGCGTTGACCGGGGACGGAGCGTACGGACTGTCCGACATCGGGCGGGCGTACATCGCGGGCCTCGTTCGAGAACTCCCGGGACTCACTGCCATCACGGCACCGAGTTCGGGGTCGCTGCTGCGTCGTCGACCGGGATACTGGGCAGGTGCCTTCGGGTTCTGGGGCGTCGAGAACCGTGAGGCTGCAGTGCGACTCGTACCGGCCACTCCCCTTCTCGGCCCGGGACACACCAACGTCGAGTTGAAGGCATGCGACGCGTCCGCCAATCCGTATCTGGCGCTGGCCGTCACGATCGCGGCCGGCATGTCGGGAGTGGCGGATTCGGCGCAGTTGCCGTCACCGGTCCAGGAGGACGTGGGAGGTTGGGACGACGCCCGTCGCGAGGCCGCGGGGATCTCGCCTCTCGCAACGACCCACGCGCAGCAGCGCGAAAACCTACTGTCGTCCGCACTGGTCCGAAACGTGTTGGGCAAGGAACTTCTGGG
Source organism: Rhodococcus ruber (assembly GCF_027270735.1). Lineage (GTDB taxonomy): Bacteria > Actinomycetota > Actinomycetes > Mycobacteriales > Mycobacteriaceae > Rhodococcoides > Rhodococcoides rubrum_A. The sequence goes on from NZ_JAPWIJ010000010.1 coordinate 153,226, forward strand.
CGCGTTCGTTGCCTGCCGGGACGCCGATGCCACGTGGGCGCAGAGCCATACCGAGGACGAACTGCTCGAATCGCTGCGCTGGATCTACTGAGATGCTGCGCAGGTTCCCTGGGGCAAGCATCATTGTCTCGGAGCTCGATCGTGTTCTGCCGCAACCGGATCAACTCTGCGGACCGTTCTCGGCATCGGTTGCGCTGACGGCCGTCATGGGCGACGACGCACCGGGCGTGACGGCCATCGCGGTCGCATCGAAGTCCGCGATCTGGCCGGGTGAGATCGACTCTGCCCGTCCTCCCGGAACCCCTCGAGTCACCGACGGGTGGGATCTACTGCCGAGGGCCGCATCGATCGACGCGGCTGGGACCACAGCGGCAGGTCTCGCGCGAGGCATCGAGACCGCGACCGATCACCGCGTCGCCGTCGTTCCGATCATGGGGCCCGGTACCGAGGGACTGCGTCTGTTACTCGACCGTCTTGCCGACGTACCCTTCCGCTTCGGATCGGTGGCGAATGTACATACTGCGGAGTTGACCGAATTCGATTGGAACGTAGGACATTTCGTGACCGTCTGGGGATTCGATCCAGTCGAGGACGTAGTGGCGCTTGCCGACACCTATCGGGAACTCGGAGACCCGGATATGCCGCCCGGATGTAGAACCGTCCCCACCGGGACCTTCGCGTCGGCGATGTCCGAGCGTGGCCTGCTGCTGATCGTCGACAGCCAGGACCATCATGCGGCGGTGGGTCTGGTCCGCTCCCTGGAGCTACGACACGACGTGTGGTCGGTGTGAAAGTCAGGACCTGAGCAACACGAAATGGGCGTGGGTTCCTTTCGGAACCCACGCCCATCAGCGTGATGTGGTGAAGCCCTGAGGCTTCAGATCACCAGGAGCTCTTGCGAACTCCGGGAAGCTCTCCGGCGTGTGCCATCTCGCGCACGCAGATACGGCAGAGGCCGAACTTGCGGAACACGGAATGGGGACGGCCGCAGCGGTTGCAGCGAGTGTATGCACGCACCGCGAACTTCGGCTTCTTGTTGGCCTTGTTGACCAATGCCTTCTTCGCCATGGACTCAGTTCTCCTTGAACGGGAAGCCGAGGTGCTTGAGCAGCGCGCGGCCTTCTTCGTTGTTGGTTGCGGTGGTTACTACGGTGATGTCCATGCCGCGCGGACGATCGATCTTGTCCACGTCGATCTCGTGGAACATCGACTGCTCGTTGAGGCCGAACGTGTAGTTTCCGTTGCCGTCGAACTGCGTGCCCGAGAGGCCGCGGAAGTCCCTGATTCGGGGAAGGGCAATGGAGACCAGACGGTCGAGGAACTCCCACATGCGGTCGCCACGGAGGGTGACGCGTGCGCCGATGGGCATTCCTTCGCGCAGCTTGAACTGTGCGATGGACTTGCGAGCCTTGCGGATCTCCGGCTTCTGGCCGGTGATGGCAGCGAGGTCGGCAACTGCACCGTTGATCAGCTTGGCGTCACGGGCGGCGTCGCCGACACCCATGTTGACGACGACCTTGACGATGCCGGGGATCTGCATGACGTTCTCGTATGCAAACTCGGTGTTCAGGGCGTCTTTGATCTCAGCGCGGTAGCGCGCCTTGAGGCGGGGCTGTTCGCCCGCGATGTTTTCGGTGGTAGTCATCTCAGATGTCCTTCCCGTTCTTGCGGGAAACACGAACGCGCTTGCCGGATTCCTCATCGGTCCGGTAGCCCACGCGAGTGGGGTTGCCGTCCGAGTCGACCACTGCGACGTTCGATACGTGGATCGGGGCTTCCTGGGTGACGATGCCACCCGAGGATGCGCCGCGCTGGTTGGCGGAGACCGCGGTGTGCTTCTTGATGCGGTTCACGCCCTCGACCAGAACCTTGGAGTCAGCGGGGTAGGCCTGAATGACCTTGCCCTTGGCACCCTTGTCCTTGCCTGCGATCACGAGAACGGTGTCGCCCTTGTGCACCTTCATTTACAGCACCTCCGGGGCGAGCGAGACGATCTTCATGAACTTCTTCTCACGCAGCTCACGGCCGACCGGGCCGAAGATACGGGTTCCACGGGGATCGTTGTCCGGCTTGATCAGCACAGCAGCGTTCTCGTCGAAGCGGATGTACGAGCCATCCGGACGACGGCGCTCCTTGACGGTGCGGACGATGACGGCCTTGACGACCTCACCCTTCTTGATGTTTCCACCGGGGATGGCGTCTTTCACCGTAGCTACGATGATGTCGCCGATTCCGGCGTAGCGACGTGACGAGCCACCGAGAACGCGGATGCAAAGGATTTCCTTTGCGCCCGTGTTATCAGCGACGCGTACTCGCGACTCCTGCTGAATCACTCACTTCTCCTTGACCTGGATGTACGTACGTGCCGGATTTCCGTCCCGACACGCGCGGTCGGCTGCCGGGTGCGGGCGCACGAAGGCACACCGCTGCCACAGGCAACCGGTCAAGTGTAGGGGAACGAGTCCCCTGGATCCAAATCGTGGTCCGCTGCACAAACCCCCGGCGGCGACCATCGAGACCTCTCAGGGTGCACCAGCGGTGGCCCGCGCAAAGTGCCTCCCCCCGCCGTCGCACAGGTTAGTGGTCGAAGTGGCGCATCTGCGCTGGACTTCTCGGTACTTCTGCTCGGAGCCAATGTCAAAGTTTGCTCCAACGAAGACTTTGCGTTTTTCGACAAGCGATCCGGCCCCGTAGTGAACTACGACGGCCTGATCGTCCTCGATCGGACGACCGATATCCCACCTGGTGTGGAAGGCCTTGACTTCACTGCAAGCTCGGAAGGGTCTGGGCCGCCACTTTCGGCGGCACAGGATGCCTCGCGATCGGTGTGTCAGATCCGAGCGGCCGAGAAGTCCTGCAATCCGACATCACCGGCCTGAGAGAACCGTTTGCCTGGGTCTGTCTCGCTATTTCATGTCGTGCGGGCTCGTGTAAAACCCACGCCATCGGCCAAGGATTCGACAATGAGTTGGCCGGAATCCAACAGCGCTGGGGAACTCAATCGCGATGACCAGGCACCCGCACCTCCGCCTCGGCAACAGAGCGCAACTGCCGGCGGACGAGCCGATGGGCGGATTGATCGGTGCCACGGCGGCGGGCAACAGTCCGGCATTGGGGGCGCTGGCCGGGTCGCCCGGTCGGCTGACCCGCCCAACCCAGCTTCTCGCTCCCGGGTACGGTTTCCTGGATGGCAAGCAGGCGAAATGGGGGTGACGCCACGATGACCTGTGCAGGCTCGTCGTCGTGGTGGAGCCGGTTGCCTCTGGACCGTGTGGTGCGACTCGACGGTCCGTCGTTCCGGGATCTGGCTGAGTCCGTCGATCCCCTTCCTGACGACTCCCCAGCCCCGCTGTTCTTCTCCCTCGCCGAGGGCACTGCGTCAGACGTAGCGACGACCGTCGTCGACGCACTTGAGCGCGCCGCCGTCAACCTCGTGCCGTTCTGGCTACCTGGATCGGAGGACGACGACCGGTCGACTCTGGCGCGTGAGGCCGCGCGGGCGCGAGCGAGCGACATCGCGTCAACGACGACACTCTTCGGTCCGTACCTGGCCCACCTGGCGGACGCGGCGGTGGGCGAGCACCCGCTTCGAGCCGACGCGTTCGCTCGTGAGACCAGGGCGACCGGTGCAGCACGAGTGATCGCGCTCGCTCACGGCCGCCGAAACACTGTCCTGATCGTCGACGTACCGACCGACGTCGATCCCGACGCTGTGGCAGCGGCATCGGAGTGGCTGTGCGGCAACGGTATCGGCGTCTGGCTGACCGGCGCGGACGACGTCGAACGATTTCCTCGAATTCGTGTCGAGGCACCGCAGGCACCGGCCGACGTGTCGACCATCGTCGATCGCTTTCGCCCACTGAGCTTTCCACCGATTGAAGGGCGTCCACACGCGGCAAGCGACGTGGAAGCCAGGCTCTACCAGTTGCTCTCCACGCGGGAGTGGGCGAGCGGCCGCGGCCACAATCGGGTCGTCAAGCTCACCGACCTGTCCGAGCCGTTCACGGTCGACGTGCTGTGGGACGACGCGAAGGTCGTCGTCGAGATCGACGGGCCAGAACACCGCGCACGCGACAAGTTCTCCGCCGACCGGTCGCGCGACAACGCACTGCAAACCCATGGGTACATGGTGTTGCGATTCACCAACGAGGACATGCTGACCGACCACGAACGCGTATTGGCGACAATCCAACAGGCTTTGCATCGACAACGATCGAAGGGGGCTCCCACGTGAGCGCACACGAGTTGACCGGCACCGAGACGGCAGTGCTGATGGTGCTGATGGCAGAGGCACGGGCGGTGCGAAATCCGGATCTCGCGATTCTGGGCCCAAAGCTCAACAGCACACAGCGGAACCGGCTCCGCGAAATGGGGTTGATCGACGTAACGGGCCGTCTCCCGATGTCTCTCGAACTCACCGACAAAGGATGGAAGTTTTGCGCTGACCTGATGGGAACCGACCCGCCTAAGGGGGCGGCCGGCCCGAGCAAGGCGCTGTTCACCGTCATGGCCGGCCTCGGCCGTTGGTTCCAACGTGACGACGTCCGCCCCGCCGAGGTGTTCTTCCCTCGCGAAACCCCATCCGCGAGCTCGGTACCGGAGGCTCAGGCTAGGACTCTGACCACTCCGGCTGTCGATGTGGCGCAGTGTGTGCGTGATGCGTACAGGTCGTTGACCTCCGAACCCGGTGCCTACGTTCGACTGTCGCGTCTACGGCCCGCTCTGGCAGGCATCCCGCGCGCCGACGTCGACGCCGCGATCTCGGCGCTGCAAAGAGAACCAGGGATTCACTTGATGCCGGAGGAAAATCAGAAAACCCTCACCGACGAGGACCGCGACTCTGCGGTCGTAGTCGGCAATCAGCACAACCACCTTCTGGCGATCAACTCGTGATGGGTAGTCCCGTGAGCACCGCAACCGATCAGATCCATGCACTCGAATCCGTCCGTTTGAGTTGGGCGCCCACACCTGACGACGTATGGCGATCACAGTCCGACGTGCACGTGCCGGGACTGCACGACAGAGTCTTCTCCGACGTGATGAACGCCTACGCCGATGCCGAGAAGTCCGACGATGCAAGCCCTCTGGGCGTCGTCGTCCGCGGGCCCGCCGGATCAGGCAAGACCCACCTGCTTGGCCAGGTGCGCGAGGAGGTACAGGAACGGGGTGGCTACTTCTTTCTGATTCGACTTTTGGACGCAGCAGGTTTCTGGCGTTCGACATTGATGGGCATGCTCGATGACCTCACCCGCCAGTCGGGCCGAAGCGGCACCAGCCAGCTCGAACTAATGCTGATGCGCATGTGCGACTTCGGCGGAATGGACGACGAACGACGCTCAAAAGTGCTGGGAAAGTCGATGATCGACCTCGACACGCTCAACGATTTCGTAACCGCCGTCTACAAGGTGCACCCTCGGCACCGTCGAACCTCGCAGCACACGTTGCGCGCACTCGTCCTGTCCATCGCTCCGGACCCAACCGTGCAGGACATCGGCGACGCCTACCTGCAGTCCATCGACGATGTCGCTCCCGAAGAATTCGAGCCGTGGGGAATCCGCCGCGCCGAACTCGGCCACCAGGGCATAGCGGAGAACATCTCCCGACTCCTCGCGATCACGGGACCGACGATCCTGGCAATCGACCAGATCGACACGCTCGTAGCCCAGGCCCGCACCGGTTCGGACAAGGTGGCGGCCGATGCGCAAGAGGACAAGGTTGTCGAGCATCTGGCCCACGGCTTGATGTCGCTGCGAGAGACCCTGCCGCGCACAGCATCAGTGCTCTCAGCGCTCTCGAGCGCGTGGGATCTCATTGCCACCCGTGGCACCGGACCGGTGAAGGATCGCTTCCGAATTACCCAGGATCTAGAGCGCATTCCGTCGTCGGAGGTGGGCCGGCTACTACTGGGACGCCGCTTGCAAGCATGCTTCCGGGAGATCGGATTCGTTCCGCCGCACGCGACCTGGCCGGTCGCTCGCGCCGCCTTCGAACAGGCTCCCGATTTCACGCCGCGACAGTTGCTCATCGCGGTCGACCGTCACATCCGGCACTGCCTCGATACTGGAGAGGCCCGTGAGCTAGTCGACTTCCGGGAGAGTAGCGGCCCGTCGGAAAAACCTGTGCTGCCTCCGATCCTGCAAAAGGAGATGGACACGCTGGACAGTCGGTACGTCGAACTGCGCTCGTCCGCCGACGTATCGGTGCCAATCACCGGCGTGACCGAGGACACCGTCGTTCCGGCCCTGCTGACCGCAGGTTTGACCGCCTGGATTCACGAGCACCAGTCGTCGGACGACAGCTTGGCTCAGGACCCGCCACCTAGCGGTAAACCCGCGCTGCACGCCCGCCTGCGCCACACCGTCGACACCGACACTGACGACGAGGAGCATTGGTGCTTCCGCGCTATCACCAGCCCCAATGCTCGGGCGGCATTGGCGCGCGTCGAAAAGGCAATCACGGCAGCAGGCCTCAACATCGACATGCCCCGCCGCAAGTTGATCCTGATCCGCAACGGCGATTGGCCGAACGGCGCGAAGACCGAACAGACACTCGCCGCGTTCCGACGGGCGGGCGGTGTCCAGACAACCATGTCCGACGACGACCGTCGCTCCTTGTCCGCAATTGGCACGCTGCTCGCGGAGAACTCTCCGGCGCTCACGTCGTGGCTGCTCGCGCGCAAACCTGCCCACGACGTCGCACTATTCCGCGAAATCCTGCCAGCCGTGAGTGTCGTGGACGACGAAACTGCCCTTATAGCCCCGGAAACCGAAGTCGAAGAGGATGCTCGGATCAGCACACCCGAAGCGACAATCGTCGTCGGTAGTGACGTGACGACCAATGCCGAGGTCCACATCGCGCTAGAAGCCCTTCGCAAGCACACTGCTATCTTCGCCGGTTCGGGGTCAGGCAAGACGGTTTTGATCCGCCGATTGGTGGAAGAGTGTGCACTACAGGGCGTCTCGTCGATCGTACTCGACATCAACAACGACCTCGCACGTCTTGGTACGCCCTGGCCCGAGGACGAGCGGACCTGGCCACCTGGTGACGAATCCAAATCCGCCGCGTACCTGCAGGATACGGACGTCGTCGTGTGGACGCCCCGAAAGTCGGCAGGCCGACCGCTGAGCTTTCAACCGCTCCCCGACTTCGCGTCAGTCGTGGGCGACCCCGACGAGTTCGACGAATCGGTCGAATCCGCTATGGCTGCCCTCGCACCCGCGGCGGGAATCAAGGGCGGATCCGAGAAGGCGACGCACCGCGAAGCTGTCCTGCGCCGCGCCGTCGACACTTTCGGCCGCAAGGGCGGTCGCACACTGGCAGAGTTCGTCGACCTGCTCGAAGACTTGCCCGAGGACGTCTCGGAAATGCGTGACGCACTTCGCATCGCCGCCGGGCTAGCTGAGAACCTGAAGGCGGCCATGACAAACGATCCGATGTTCGCCGGAGCAGGTACGCCGGTCGATCCCGCAGTCCTGCTCACTCCTGCGCCGGGAAAGAAGGCACGTGTGTCGGTGATCAACCTCTCCGGACTGACCACCGAAGAGCAAAAGCACAACTTCGTCAACCAGCTGCAGATGGGCTTGTTCGCTTGGATCAAGAAGAACCCAGCAGGCGACCGCCCGCTGGGTGGGCTTTTCGTAATGGACGAAGCGCAGAACTTCGCGCCGGCGGACCGCACTACGTCGGCGACGCGCAGCACGCTGGCTTTGGCGTCGCAGGCACGCAAGTACGGGCTCGGTTTGGTGTTCGCGACCCAGGCTCCAAAGGGTCTACACAACAAGATCGCCGGCAACGCGTCGACACAGTTCTACGGGCTGCTGAACAGTCCAGCTCAAATCGACGCAGCAAAGGAAATGGCGCGTGCGAAGGGCGGATCTGTTCCCGACGTCGGACGGCTGCCCGCCGGTCAGTTCTATGCAGCCGTGGAAGGCGCGGAGTTCCGGCGCACGGCCACTCCCCTGTGCCTGTCGTACCACCCCAAGAGTCCACCGACCGAGGAAGAAGTCATCGAACTCGCACGTTACTGACGGCGGGCGACCAACACTGGCACACTGGATTCGATGAAAAACCTCGCTCGCGGGGAGAACTGCCCCGCTCCGTCCGGTCCCCTGACGGTGACGCTCGCCGCCTCGACCTCCGTCGATGTGTCCGCCCTGCTGCTGGGTTCGGACGGACGTGTGCGTTCGGACGCTGATCTGGTGTTCTACAACCAACCCTCGGGTGCAGGCGTGGAGTACCAGCGAGCGTCATCCGGCCATCTCGTCCGGTTGGATCCGTCGGCGATTCCTCCCGATATAGAGACCGTCGCCATTGCGGCTTCGCTGGACGGCACCGGTCCGGCAACGTTCGCCGCCGCAGGCCCCACGTCGGTGACGGTCTCCGACGCGTCGGGGACTGCGCTGGTCGGGTTCGCAGCCGACGCTCTCGGGGACGAAAGCGCTTTGGTGTGCCTGGAGTTCTACCGGCGCGCAGAGCAGTGGAAGATCCGCGCTGTCGGCCAGGGCTATGCGGACGGGTTGGCCGGACTGGCCACCGCTTTCGGGATCAGTATCGAAGACGACGAGCAACCGCCGCTGCCGGAAGCATCGACGACAACCCCCACGCAGAACACCGAATCGCCCGTGAATTCACCTGTCCAACAAGGAGTTCTGGCCATGAGAAGCGAACTGTTCGCGCCCGCACACGCCGAGGTTCCCGGATCGGGCATCCAGAAGCAGGGCAGCAAGATGTGTCGGGTCGGCATGAACGGCGAGATCATGGCGCGGGCCGGCTCGATGGTCGCGTACCAGGGCAATCTGCAGTTCGAGGCCAAGGGCTCTGGGGGTATAGGTCGAGCCCTCAAGCAAGCTTTGTCCGGCGAGGGCGTTCCGCTGATGAAAGTGACGGGCCAGGGCGACCTGTTTCTCGCCAACGCAGCGCAGGACGTGCACCTGATCGACCTGGACGGCACCGATGGATTGACCATCAACGGCGCCAACGTCCTGGCCTTCGAGAGCTCACTGAGTTACGACATCAAGCGTGTCCAGGGTGCCGCTGCGGGTGGAAACGCGGGGTTCTTCAACTGCGTGTTCACCGGTCGGGGCCGAATCGCCATCACCACCGACGGAGTGCCGGTGGTGCTGAACGTCGATCAGCCCACGTTCGCCGACCCTCAAGCTGCGGTCGCGTGGTCGTCGTCCTTGCAGACACGGGTGAAGAAGAACGATTCGTTCGGGCTCGGCACGTTGATCGGCCGATCGACCGGAGAGAGGTTCACGCTGGAATTCGCCGGCCAGGGTTTCGTGGTGGTGCAGCCGTCAGAACAACCTCCAGGTGGACTGGTCGGCGGTACCGGCGGCGGTGAGCAGGCCGGGGTCGGCGGGGCGCTGGGCGGCTTGCTGGGCCGATGAGCCCGCGACCAGAACGCACAAATGCCCGCCCCCAGAATGGGAGCGGGCATTTTCGTGCAGGTTCTACTTGGCCTTTTCGAGAACCTCGACCAGTCGCCAGTGCTTCGTGGCGGACAGCGGACGGGTCTCCATGAGCTGAACGCGATCGCCTACGCCGGCGTCGCCCTTCTCGTCATGTGCCTTGACCTTGGTGGTACGACGGATGATCTTGCTGTAGAGGGGGTGCTTGACCCTGTCCTCGAGCTCGACCACGATCGTCTTTTCCATCTTGTCGGATACGACGTAGCCGATCCGGACCTTACGGTTGTTGCGCTCTTCAGTCACAGTGTTTTCCTCGCTCATGCTGCGTCACCTGCTGTGTCCTCGGAAGGACCAGAGGCCAAGCCGAGCTCACGTTCGCGGAGCACCGTGTAGATACGCGCGATCTCGTGGCGCACCACGCGCAGTCGACGGTTGTTGTCCAACTGGCCGGTAGCCATCTGGAAACGAAGGTTGAACAGCTCTTCCTTCGACTCACGCAGCTTGGTGACCAGCTCTTCACCGGTGAGCTCGCGGAGCTCTGCGGCTGGGGTTCCGGTAGCCATCAGAACTGCTCCTCCCTGGTGATGATGCGTGCCTTGATGGGCAGCTTGTGGATGGCGCGAGTCAGTGCCTCACGCGCGATGGTCTCGTCGGGGTACGACAGCTCGAAGAGCACCCGGCCCGGCTTGACGTTCGCGATCCACCACTCGGGCGAACCCTTACCGGAACCCATGCGGGTCTCGGCAGGCTTCTTGGTGAGCGGACGGTCCGGGAAGATGTTGATCCAGACCTTGCCGCCACGCTTGATGTGGCGAGTGATCGCGATACGAGCGGACTCGATCTGACGGTTGGTGATGTAGGCGGGCTCGAGAGCCTGGATGCCGTAGTCACCGAATGTCACCTGAGTTCCGCCCTTGGCGGCACCCGAACGCTTCGGGTGGTGCTGCTTGCGGTGCTTGACCCGGCGGGGGATCAACATGCGTCAGCCCTCCTGAGTGGGCTCGGTCGAGGCCGGAGCCTCGGTTGCGGATGCCGCGCGGCCGGCCTCGGTGCTGGTCGCCGTGGTGCCCGAGGCACCGCTGCGACGCGGACGAGTGGGACGCTCACGACGGGGACGGTCTGCACCGGCGGCCGGAGCCGCAGCGGCAGCGAGTTCACGCCGTCCGCCGACGATGTCGCCCTTGTAGATCCAGACCTTCACGCCGATGCGGCCGAAGGTGGTCTTGGCCTCGTACAGCCCGTAGTCGATGTCGGCACGGAGCGTGTGCAGGGGAACGCGTCCCTCGCGGTAGAACTCCGAGCGAGACATTTCTGCGCCACCGAGACGGCCGGAGCACTGAACACGAATGCCCTTGACGTTCGGCTGACGCATGGCCGACTGGATGGCCTTACGCATCGCGCGACGGAATGCGACGCGGTTGCTGAGCTGCTCGGCAACACCCTGGGCCACGAGCTGAGCCTCGGACTCGGCGTTCTTGACCTCGAGGATGTTGAGCTGAACCTGCTTGCCGGTCAGCTTCTCGAGAGCTCCGCGGATGCGGTCAGCCTCGGCACCACGGCGACCGATGACGATGCCCGGACGCGCCGTATGGATGTCCACGCGAACACGGTCACGAGTGCGCTCGATCTCGACCTTGGCGATACCCGCGCGCTCCATGCCGGTGGCAAGAAGCTTGCGGATCTCGACGTCTTCCTTGACGTACTCCGAGTACTGCTTGTCTGCGTACCAACGCGACTTCCAGTCAGTGGTGATACCCAAGCGGAAGCCGTGCGGGTTGATTTTCTGACCCACTACTGAGCCCCTTCCTTGGACGCCTGGCCCTTACGACGGTTACGAGACGTTCCGCCGGTCTTGGGCAGGCTTTCGACGATCACCGTGATGTGGCTGGTGCGCTTGCGGATCCGGAATGCCCGGCCCTGAGCGCGCGGCTGGAATCGCTTGAGGGTGGTGCCCTCGTCGACGAATGCAGTCGCGACGATCAGCGTGCTGGGATCGAGATCCAGGTTGTTCTCGGCGTTGGCGGCTGCGGACGCGATCACCTTGGCGACCGGCTCGCTCGCTGCCTGCGGCGCGAACTTGAGGATGTTGAGCGCGTCCTCGACGGAGCGCCCACGAACCAGATCCACGACGCGACGTGCCTTCATCGGCGTGACGCGAACGTGCTTCGCTACGGCCTTGGCAGTCGGATTGGCGGTGGGGGTGAAGTTGGTCATCGCCTCTTCGCCTTCCGGTCGTCCTTGATGTGACCCTTGAACGTGCGGGTCGGTGCGAACTCCCCGAGCTTGTGGCCGACCATGGAGTCGGACACGAACACCGGCACGTGCTTGCGACCGTCGTGGACGGCGAAAGTGTGACCGATGAAGTCGGGCAGGATTGTCGATCGACGGGACCAGGTCTTGATGACCTGCTTGGTTCCCTTGTCGTTCTGGACGTCAACCTTCGCGAGGAGGTGATCGTCTACGAACGGGCCTTTCTTCAGGCTGCGTGGCATTCTGAACTCCCTCCTAGCGCTTGTTCTTGCCGGTACGACGACGACGGACAATCAGCTTGTCGCTCGCCTTGTTCTTACGGGTACGGCCTTCCGGCTGTCCCCACGGGCTGACCGGGTGGCGTCCACCGGAGGTCTTGCCCTCGCCGCCACCGTGCGGGTGGTCGACCGGGTTCATCACGACACCACGAACGGTCGGGCGCTTGCCCTTCCAGCGCATGCGGCCGGCCTTGCCCCAGTTGATGTTCGACTGCTCGGCGTTGCCGACCTCGCCGACGGTTGCGCGGCAGCGCACGTCGACGCGACGGATCTCGCCGGACGGCATACGCAGTGTGGCGTAGGGGCCTTCCTTGCCGAGCAGCTGAATGCTCGCTCCAGCGGAACGGGCCATCTTTGCGCCACCGCCCGGACGGAGTTCGACCGCGTGGATGGTCGTACCCGTCGGGATGTTGCGCAAGGGCAGGTTGTTGCCGGGCTTGATGTCGGCGTTGGCACCCTGCTCGATCGGCGATCCCTGGGCGATGCCCTTGGGTGCGACGATGTAGCGCTTCTCGCCGTCTGCGAAGTGCAGCAGTGCGATGTTCGCGGTGCGGTTGGGGTCGTACTCGATGTGAGCGACCTTGGCCGGCACGCCGTCCTTGTCGTTGCGACGGAAATCGATGAGACGGTACGCACGCTTGTGACCGCCACCCTTGTGCCGGGTGGTGATACGACCGTGTGCGTTACGTCCACCGCGACCGTGCAGCGGGCGGATCAGCGACTTCTCGGGGGTCGAACGCGTGATCTCAGCGAAATCGGACACGCTGGAGCCACGACGGCCCGGGGTTGTCGGCTTGTATTTACGGATTGCCATGAGTCTTCTCGTCCTCTATATCCGAAGAGTCCCAGTCGCTTACGCGACCGGACCTCCGAAGATCTCGATGGGCTTGCTGTCGGCGGAGAGCGTTACGAGCGCGCGCTTGGTGTCCTTGCGCTTGCCGTAACCGAACCGGGTCCGCTTACGCTTGCCCTGACGGTTCATCGTGTTGACGCTGGTCACGGTGACGTCGAAGATCTTCTCGACGGCAATCTTGATCTGCGTCTTGTTCGAGTCCGGGTGCACCAGGAACGTGTACGTGCCTTCTTCGATCAGTCCGTAGGACTTCTCGGAGATGACCGGTGCCAGCAAGATGTCGCGGGGATCGGCGATCGTGGTCACTTGCTTGCCTCCTCGTTCTTTGCAGGCCCAGCGATGAAGGTGTTCAGCGCTTCCACGCTGAAAATGACGTCATCGGCGTTGAGCACGTCGTACGTGTTGAGCTGGTCGGGTGCGATGGGGTGCACGCCGTCCAGGTTCTGGACGCTCTTCCACGCTGCGGTGTCTTCGCGTCCGACGACGAGCAGGACCTTCTTGCGGTCCGAGAGCTCGGCGAGGAACGTCTTCGCACCCTTGGTGGATGGAATCTGTCCGGCAACCAGTTCGGTGATCACGTGGATCCGCTCGCTGCGCGCCCGATCGGAGAGGGCACCGCGCAAAGCGGCTGCCTTCATCTTCTTGGGAGTCCGCTGGCTGTAGTCGCGCGGCTGCGGTCCGTGAACCGTGCCACCGCCGACGAACTGAGGAGCGCGGGTCGAGCCCTGACGGGCGCGGCCGGTTCCCTTCTGGCGGTACGGCTTCTTGCCACCGCCGCGAACCTCGCCACGAGTCTTCGTGGAGTGCGTTCCCTGGCGTGCCGCTGCGAGCTGCGCAATGACGACCTGGTGGAGGAGCGCGATGTTCGCGGGTGCGTCGAAGATCGCCGACGGCAGATCGACGGTTCCGTTGGTCTTGCCACCGACCTCTTTGACGTCCAGCGTCAAGTTGGTTTCGGTCTTCTTGTCGAGGCTGGTCATGCCCGTGCACCACCCTTCAATGCAGACTTGACGATCACGACGTTGCCGCGACGGCCCGGGATAGCTCCCTTGATCAGCAGCAGACCGTTTTCGCTGTCCACCTTGTGGACCGAGAGGTTCTGCGTGGTTACGCGATCGCCACCCATACGTCCGGACATGCGCATTCCCTTGAACACGCGGCCCGGAGTTGCGCAGCCACCGATGGATCCGGGGCGACGGTGCACAGCCTGTGCACCGTGGCTCGCGCCCTGACCCTTGAAGCCGTGACGCTTCATGGTTCCGGCGAAGCCCTTGCCCTTGCTGGTGCCGGTGACGTCGACGTATGCGCCGTCCTCGAACACTGCAGCGGTGAGCTCCTGTCCGACCTCGAACTGCGAGGCGTCGGCAACGCGGATCTCCACGATGTGGCGACGCGGCGTGACACCTGCCTTCTCGAACTGGCCGGTGGTGGGCTTGTTCACCTTGCGGGGATCGATCGCACCGAATGCGACCTGGACGGCGCTGTAGCCGTCACGTTCCTGGGTGCGGATCTGGGTGACCACGTTGGGGCCTGCCTTGATCACGGTCACCGGAACGACGCGGTTGTTCTCGTCGAAGACCTGGGTCATTCCGAGCTTGGTGCCCAGAATTCCTGTCGCAGGCCGGTTCTTGTTATCAGTCATCGTTGTCTCCGCGCTCACTGGATGTTGACGTCGACACTGGCCGGGAGGTCGATGCGCATGAGCGCGTCCACCGTCTTCGGTGTCGGGTCGAGGATGTCAATGAGCCGCTTGTGAGTACGCATCTCGAAGTGTTCGCGCGAGTCCTTGTACTTGTGCGGCGAACGGATGACGCAGTACACGTTCTTTTCTGTCGGCAACGGCACCGGTCCGACGACGCGGGCACCCGTACGGGTGACCGTTTCGACGATCTTGCGCGCTGACGCGTCGATCGCCTCATGGTCGTAGGCCTTGAGCCTGATGCGGATCTTTTGTCCCGCCACGCTTAGTGTCCTTTTCTTGCCGCTTGGTCGTAGAACGGGCCGTTCGGCCTGCTCCACCTCGTCTGCACAGTCCCCGAGCCGGTGGAACCCACCGACCCGAACTGCCCTCGTGCACACACGACAGTGAAAAACGTTGACGACCCAGGCGTGGCCTGCATCCGTTGCCGCTCTTCATCTGTCATGGTTCTCCGGTCCACGCGGTCGGGCGTGTCGCGATTCCGCTCATTCGTCTGCGCTGAAACTTTCGCTTCAACCATCCGTACCGAACGAAACCCGCACCGATCGAGCTGGTGTTCCGGACGCGCTCACGTGGAGCGCTGGTCTCATGTCTTGCTCAGCCGGCTCTGCAGCCGACTCACCTGGTTCAGGCCGCACGCAAGCGCGTCCCGTGTCCAGGCAACCCGACCAGTATGCCGCAGTCCGGGCGACAGATCAACTCGGGGTCCGTCGATCGTCGTCGCGCTACCTTACCGAGCAGTAAGGTAGCGCCATGACCTCAGTCCAGAGCACCACGGGCGCAACCTATCGCGCCTGGTCGAAGCTTCCCCACAACACTATCGGGTCCGCCGTGTTCTCCGTCGGCATGTGTCTCCGGGTCCCCTACTTCGCGTCCGTGCTGCCGCGGGTGGTGGCCCTCGAACCGGGTCGCTGCGAGGTGACGGCTCCGAAATGGTTCGGAATTCGGAACCACCTGGGTACCTTCCACGCCATCGCCGCATGCAACCTCGCCGAGGTTGCGATGGGCATGCTCGCCGAGGCGACGGTGCCGACCTCGCACCGTTGGATCCCCAAATCGATGAACGTCCGATACCTGACGAAGGCAACCACGTCGCTCCGCGCGGTCGCCGAACTGGAGGAGGTTCCCGATTTCTCGACTGTGACCGACGGAGTCGAAGTCGTCGTGCCGGTGTCGATACGAGACACCGCAGGCGTCGAGGTGGTGCACGCAGACATCACGATCTGGGTTTCCTCCGCGGCCCATTGACATACTCGAACGATGAACACGGTTCGGCAGTGGAAGTCCGATGACTCGGTGGTCGTGGTCGGCGGGTCAGGGGCCGTCGGCCGACTGATCGTCGACTTGCTGCGCGGGGATGGCATACCAGTGATGGTGGTCGACGTGCACGACAGCTCCGACGCCGCCGCTCCGGTCACGGTCGGAAACATCACCGCGCCCGACGACCGGCTCGCATCGGTACTGGCACGTGCTGCGACGGTGATTCTGGCGGTGCCCGAATCCGTGGCGTTGGCAGCAGACCTTTCGGCTGTACAGCCCGAGGCACTGGTGGTGGAGACCTTGTCGGTGAAATCCGGATTCGCGCGCCACGTGGATGCCACCGACCGCCTCGGTCCCACCGTAGGAATCAATCCGATGTTCGCCCCGTCGCTTGGAATGGCCGGCCGCCCGGTAGCCGCCGTCGTGCACCGCGAAGGCGCATCCGTGGACGCTTTTCTCGACAGAATCTCGCGATGGGGTGGCCGAGTCGTTCTTCTCGACGCCGCACGCCACGATCGCCTCGCCGCAGCGACGCAAGCTCTGACGCACGCCAGTGTGCTGGCGTTCGGGTTGGCACTGGCCGAACTCGACCTGCCGTTCGGGGACATCGCTGCCGTTGCACCTCCCCCACACGCAACGATGCTGGCGGTGCTCGCTCGCATCACGGGCGGCGAGCCCGAGGTCTATTGGGACGTACAAGCAGGCAATCCGCACGCCGCCGAGGCCAGAGCGGCACTGCGCCGCGCCACGCAAACACTGAACGAGGCGGTCGATTCCGGTTCCGAGGACCGGTTCGCGCGACTGTTGACCGAGGCAGAGTCCACGCTGGGAGGAAGCGGCGATCGCTATCGAGCCGTGTGTGCGGAGATGTTCGGTATCGTTCGAGGTAGTAGTGGAAACCGATGACCGCTGGTAACAGCGCGGAGGCGAGGCACGCAATGCTGGAACAGCCGTCGTTGCCGGAGTTCGACTCCGGCGATGTCGTGGAGAGTGCGGTCGTCTCACGGTTGGCCAAGAACTGGGCGCAGCGCGCGACAGTGAAGAAGCCCGAACCCGAACTCGACGACCTGTTCGACACGTCCAAACAGGATTTCCCCGACGCCCTCATACCCTTCGGCGAGCACGACACCTTCACCGGTGCCACCCCCGAGCAGAAGGATCGACTCCGAGCCTGGGGTTGGATCGCGTTCAACAAGAACGTGATGGATGTCGAGCAGCACGTCGTCCACCCAGGTTTCGCGCTTCTGGCGCAGGACGTGTTCGAGACCGGAATGGGCGACACCCTTGCGGTCGCGGTGACTCAGGCGATGGTGGACGAGCAGTACCACACGCTGATGCACCTCAACGCGAGTGCCGCGACGCGCAGGGGCCGAGGATGGGCCCTGTCGGAGCGCTCTCTGCCGTTCAGCTCCACTGTGCGCCGGCAGCGTGCTGCGCAGGCAACCAGTGATGACTCGTGGTCGGCGGCGATCAGCTCACTGGCTTTCATGACGGTCGCGGAGATCTCCATCACGTCCTACCTCGACCTGATCGAGGACGACGACGTCATCCAGCCCATCAATCGGGCGACTGTCAAGCTGCACAACAGAGACGAGTACTGCCACGCGTCGATCGCCGACGACATGGCTGCGATCGTCTTCGACCGGCTCGGGCCCAACGACCGACAGAAGTTCCTCGACGGTCTCGTCGACGGCATGGACGCGTTCTCGAGCAGCGATTTCTCCACCTGGAGACGCATCCTCGAACTCGAGGGCGTGCGCGGTGCCGAACAGATGCTCGCCGACGTCGAGCTGGACAAGAGTCGCCGTGCACTGGTCCAGGACTACAGCGGACTGCGATCCCTGTGCCGGAAACTCGACGTCGAGGACAGTGTCGATATCGACTGGGGGTGACTGCCGAGCTCACCCGGCCTTGACCCGCAGGTAACATTTCCGGGGAATTCCGGTATCAATCAGTGGCCCTCGACCTTTGGGTCCGGTCCCACCATCCACCCCGACAGCTCGGAGATTCGATGTCGTCAGCTCAACACGCAGCCGTACACGTGGAGGACGTACACAAGTCCTTCGGCGATGTGCATGCGCTGCGCGGCATCAGCTTCTCCGCAGAGCGCGGAACCGTCCTGGGCATTCTCGGCCCCAACGGTGCCGGCAAGACCACAACGGTGAAAGTTCTCTCCACGCTGATCGCACCCGATACCGGCCGAGCCTTCGTCGCCGGCCACGACGTAGTGGCCGACGCCCCTGCGGTACGACGCTCGATCATGATGACCGGTCAGTATGCGGCACTCGACGACACCCTGTCGGGCCGCGAGAACATCGAGCTGTTCGGCCGTCTGATGGGTCTGGACAAGAAGGCCGCCAAGGCGCGCGCCAAGGCTCTGCTCGACGAGTTCGACCTCTCGGATACCGGCAAGCGGCCCGTCCGTGGGTATTCCGGCGGCATGCGTCGCCGGATCGACATCGCGTGCGGATTGGTCGTACGGCCGGAGGTCGTGTTCCTGGACGAACCGACGACCGGACTCGACCCGCGCAGCCGGCAGGGCGTGTGGTCTCTGGTCGAGGCGCTCAAGGCACAGGGCATCACCGTGCTGTTGACAACGCAGTATCTCGAAGAAGCGGACGTCCTCAGCGACAACATCATCGTCATCGACAGGGGCACCGTCATCGCAGAGGGCACATCCGATCAACTCAAGGCCATGACCGGTGGCAGCTACTGTGAAGTGGTCCCGCTCGATCCCGGTCAGCTCCGAGCCGCCGCGCGCGCACTGGGCGACATGGTCCCTGCGGCCGTACACGCCGAGATCACCGCTACATCCGACCGCATCTCGGTGCCGGCACCCGACGGCGCAGCCACGCTGTCGGAGATCCTCCGCCGAGTCGACGCCGAGGGAATCGTATTGGCCGACATCGCCCTGCGGCGGCCTTCTCTGGACGACGTGTTCCTCACCCTCACCGGGCACTCGCAAGCGAGCTCGAGCTGATGACGGCCACGACGCGGGGCGTAGCCAAGACACACGCAAGGTTTGTCGAGCGGACCGGTGCCGGCTCCACCACGCAGCAACCGAAGCGGAGATCCCGGACGCGACCGTCCGGCTTCGTCCAGTGGCAGGCGCTGACCGGCCGCGCTCTGTGGACGATGCTCACCAAGGGTGAATTACTGGTCGCCGTCATCGCGCCACTGATCTTCACTGTCGGCTTCTACCTACCGCTCAAGTTCGTGATGGGCCTCCAAGGCATCGATTATGCCCAGTTCTTGATGCCGATCATTGTCCTGCAGGCAATGGCGTTCACCGCCATTTCCGCCGCTCAAAGGGCCTCGACGGAGGCAATGAGTGGACTCAATTCTCGCCTGAAAACGATGCCGGTCGTACGCGGTGTCCCACTGGTGGCACGAATTTCCAGTGGTGTGGTCCGGTCACTGGTGTCGTTGGTATCGGCCCTCGGATTCGGTTACGTCATCGGCTTTCGCTTCACTGCAGGATTCGCTCAGGCCCTGTTGTTCTGTGCGTTCGCAATGCTGGTCAGCACTTCGTTGTCCATCGGCGCCGATGCGATCGGAACGCTGTCGAAGAGCCCCGAAGCGACCAGCCAGGTGCTGACCCTTCCCCAGCTCATTCTCGGTATGGCCTCGTGCGGGTTCGTCCCGGAAAGCGGTTTTCCGGAACTCATCCGCCCCTTTGTTCGCAATCAACCGATTTCTCAGTTCTCCTTTGCAATGCGGGATATGGCCGAGGGTGGCGTCAGCTTTCAGGTGTTGTGGCCGTCACTCGCGTGGGTCGCCGGCCTGATCCTGTTCTTCGTCCCGCTCGCCATCTGGGCGAGCTCGAGACCAGAATGACGAGTCCGAGATGACGATGGCAGAAGCGTCCGTGAACACCGTGCGCGTATCCACCCTGACCTTTCCCGAACCCAACATGGCCCTGCGAGAAGGCTCGCTCCGTGCACTGGGGACCCACAGTCTGATCCAAGCCAAGCGACTTCTGATGCGATGGATGCGCGATCCATCGACGATGATTCAGGCACTGCTGTACCCCGCGTTGATGCTGGTCATGTTCCGTGTCGTGTTGGGGAACTCGATTTCGGCGGCCACCGGTTCGCCGGCGATCTACGGCCAGGTGCCGATGATCGCTCTCGTCGGGGCCATGTTCGGGTCCATCGTGAGCGCTGTCGGCCTCAAGGCCGAGCGGAAGTCGGGGCTGCTGTCGCGGTTCTGGACAACGCCCACTCACCGGGCGGCCGGCCTGCTGGGCAGAATGATCGCCGAAGCAGTTCGGGTGCTCGTGACCACCATTGTCATCATCCTTGCCGGTGTGGCCATGGGGTTCAGATTCACGCAGGGACTGCAGGTCGGCATCTTGTTGCTTCTGATTCCGGTCGTTTTCGGTATCGGGTTCGCTGTGATGGTGACGTTCCTCGCGACCGTCGCCGGTGATGCACCCCTGGTCGAACTCGTGTCCATATTCTGCACGTTGTTGATGTTCTTCAACGCCGGGTTCGTCCCGGTGCTCGCGTATCCGCCGTGGCTCCAACCCGTCGTCGCTGCGCAACCTATGTCGGTCGCGGTCGGTGCAATGCGGAACCTGGCTATGGGCGGACCGGTCATGACGCCCGTCCTTCAGACCCTCGCCTGGTCGCTCGGGATGGTGGTCGTATTTCTTGTTCCGGCGATCCGCGGTTTCCGGCGAGCGTCGAGCCACGGCTGAGTCAGGTAACAGCGAGATGACATAGTCGTGGTGATTTCCACCACAGCAATGCGTCATCGTTTGTGTTTTGCCTGCACACTCGACCGAGTCGGGACAGGTGTTCACCTGCCGGTGTTACCGTTCGGTGACACGGCAACCGACCGCAGATATCTCATACCGCAAGACGACCGAAAAACGAGGCCATGGCAAAACTTCCCCGTACATCGCGAATAATCTTCGCCTTGTCCTCGGCAGCAGCTCTGTGTTTCGCCGGTACTGCGACCGCGTCCGCAGCACCGATCGTCGGGCCGACGCTCGAGGGTGCCAACGATTTCGGGTGTGTTCCGAGCCCCGAACATCCCCGCCCGGTGGTTCTGCTGCACGGCACCAAGATGGACTCCACGGCGTGGCAGGTTCTGGCACCTCAGTTGGTGGACGAGGGCTACTGCGTCTTCGCACCCAATTACGGCGCAGTTCCGTTGCTGTTGGAACCGGGCAATGTCATCTGGGGATCAGGCGACATTGCGACATCCTCACGGGAAGTGGCAGCCTTCGTCGATCGTGTACTCGCAGAGACAGGTTCGACCCAGGTCGACATGGTCGGCCACTCTCAGGGCGGGCTCGTTGCGCGGCAGTACATGAAGTTCGATGGCGGAACGGATCCGGCCGATCCCGCACTGAACAAAGTCCACTCCCTCGTGACGCTCGGCGCAACCAACCATGGAACGACGTTCGGCGGTCTGCAGCAACTCAGCGAGCTGCTGACCTCACTCGGGTTGCCCGGTGACGCGATCACACCTCTCACCTGGAACATGGCCGGTGCTCAGCAGCTGGTGGGGTCCTCCACCCTCGCCAAGCTGAATGCCGATGGTGACGTGCAGCCGGGCGTCGACTACACGGTGATCGCTACCCGTGACGACACGATTTCGACTCCGCCGGATGGGACCTTCCTCAAGTCCGGAGACGGAACGAACGTTCACAACGTGTGGGTACAGGACGTGTGCCCGAGTGCGACCACGACCCACATCGGGTTGATTGCCGATCCCGCACCGCTGTACATAGTCAAATCTGCGCTCGATCCGGCCTACGCGGCCGGCAACACCCCGCCCTGCTGAGGCCCCGCGACGTCGTAGACGCCCATCGGCTGTCCACGACGCAGGACGAGTGCATCGGAGAAGAACCGGGAGACTCGACACCGTCGAGCCTCCCGGTCTCTCATCCCAGTCTCGCAAGCTCCTCCCGAGCCCAGGTCTTCGCAACCGCAACGAACCCGTCGACCAACGCAGCAGCACTGGCTGCGTCGAAATAGTCGACGGCATAGATCACTCCCCCGGAGATACCCTTCGGCACACCGTTCTCGTCGTACGAATCCCGAATCGAAAATTCCAACTCGTGCCGGGCATACTCGTTGCCGACCGGTATCTGGACGATTGTCGGGATCGATTCGTCCACGTCACGTTGTTCGGTCGCGGTGACCTCGAGCGCACGTTGCAGAATCAGAATCACCTGATACAGGGGTCGGAAATCGTCCCCGACCAAACCGAGTGCGCGTTCGATCTCCGCAACACCGATCGACGAATGATCGAACGCGGACAGCAGTTCCTCGCGTACCCGCGCAATCAATGCGTCCGGTTCCTCGTCCGAATGCACATCGACGCGGATCGCTATGTCATCGGCGAAGTTCCCGACTATCGGCTCCAGATCCGGCGTGGAACGGTTCGCCACCGCCGTGGCAATGACCACATCATCCTGGCCGGACACGCGACCGATGAACAACGAGAGCGCCGCGTGCAACACCATGTACAGGCTGGCACCCGTCCGCTCGGACAGCGCTACCAATCCTGCATGGGACTCTGCATCGATCACCACCGGAGACATCGACCCGCGGGTGGACGGCACGGCGGGTGGCGTCACCGACGACGGCAGCTCGTATCGGTCGGGAATTCCATCCAGCTTGTCCAGCCAATACGAGATCTGGCGGTGCATCTCGCTGCTGGAATCGTCCGCGTCGCCCATGAGTTTCCGGTCCCACAGCACATAATCGGCGTACTGAATCACCTCCGGCTCCCACTCCGGTGCGGTGCCGGTCGAGCGCGCGACATACGCCTCCACCAGATGTCTGGACATGATTCCCAGACTGTAACCGTCGGCCGACATGTGCTGAACGACGATTGCGATCACGACGTCCGACGGTGTGGTCTGGAAGACCCTTACTCGCAGCGGAACTTCGTGCCGGATGTCGAACGATCCCCACATGAACTCGTCGAGAGCCGAATCGAGCCGCTCGGTCGAGACCTGAACGACCTCGATCGGCTCCAGCCCGCTGTCGATCGACAGGATCCGCTGATGAGGGCCTCGGTCGGAGTCCGGGTACACGGTCCGCAACGACTCATGTCGCGATACGAGGTCTCGGACAGCGGCACGAAGCGCGGCCACGTCGAACGGACCATGTACCGACAGCGCAAAGGGCATGTTCCACAACGCATCCTGCGAAAGCTGGTTCGCCTCCCAGATCCGTTCTTGCGAACGGGCGAGCGGCAGGTGCTCCGGCCGGGGGGTTGCAACGGGCCCGACCGGGCGTTCATTGCGGTCGAGGCGTCGAACCGCCCCGGCCAGCGATTCCACGGTCGATGTCTCGAAGACCGTCCGCACGGACACCCGGAGGCCCAGTTCGGCCCCGAGCCGAGACACCAATTGCGTTGCGATCAAAGAGTTTCCGCCCAGACCGAAGAAGTCGTCGTCCAGACCGACCCGGTCGACGCCCAAAACCTGACCGAACACCGCGGCAATCGTCACCTCCAAGTCGTCGGTCGGTGCTCGATACTCGGTGGTCTCGAACACCGGCGCAGGCAGCATTCGCCTGTCGAGTTTTCCGGCCGGGTTGAGAGGCAGGCTGTCGAGCACCACGAGGGCCGTAGGGACCATGTAGCCGGGCAGTGCGCCGGACAGTGTTCGAGTCACCTCACCGACATCGACGGTCGCTCCGACGCTCGGCACGAGGTAACCGACGAGTATGTCGCCCGCCGGACCGTGGGCCACCACTACGACTGCACTCGATACGCCGGGGTGAGTCGACATCGCAGATTCGATGTCACCCAGTTCGATTCGTTGACCACGGAACTTCACCTGAAAGTCGGTACGACCGATGTACTCGAGTGTGCCCGCGCCTTTCACCCCGTCGGCCACGCTCCATCGAACGAGGTCACCCGTCCGGTACATACGCTCACCGTTCGACGCGAACGCGTGTGCCACGAAACGTTCCGACGTCAGATCGGCCCGGGAAACATATCCGCGGGCGAGTTGCGTTCCAGCCAAATACAATTCGCCTGCCACACCCGCCGGAACCGGACGCAGACGTGAGTCGAGAACCAGAATCTCACTGTTGGTCTGCGGCACTCCGATGGGAACGCTCGAATCCTCCTCGGTGTCGTGCTCGGTCACGTCGGCGAAGGTGATGCTGACCGCAGCCTCCGTCGGGCCGTACAAGTTGTGGACCCGAGCCGCGGACTTGGTGCGAAACACCTCGATCGCCCGTGCCGGTAGCGCCTCGCCGATGACGAAGATCTCGCGAAGCGTGTCCAGCAGTCCGGCCGTGACCGATTCGCCGAAGACCGACAGCATCGAGGGAACGAAGTCCGTCAGAGTGGCACCCGTTTCTGCGATCAGGTTCGCCAGTTCTGCAGGCTCGCGCTGCGCACCGGGAGCGGTGAGAACCAGGGTCGCGCCCACCCGGAGTGGAAGAAAGAAGCCCCAGAGCGAGACGTCGAAGGTAGTTGCCGTCTTCTGGAGGTACACGTCTTCGGAGGCAATGGAGTACTGCTGCTGCATCCACGCCATCTCGTTGACGATGGCTCGATGACTGACGGCAACGCCCTTCGGCCGTCCGGTCGAACCGGACGTGAAGATCACGTATGCCGTGTTGTCACCGCGAACGACGCGCCGTACGCCACCGCCTCCGGTACTCGGTCCCGCAGCTGCCAACTCGTCGATCAGGAGTGCAGGCGTGCCGTCGGGGGCCGAGAAGCCGTCCGTCCGGGTCGTGAGCACGCACAGGGGCTGCGCGGTCTCCACGATGTAGCCGGTGCGCTCGGCAGGTTGCTCCGGGTCGATCGGGACGTAGGCCGCGCCGGCGCGGAGCACGGCATACATGCCGACCACCAGCTCGATCGAGCGACGCATTGCCAAGGCAACGGTGCTCTCGGGGCCTGCACCGAGAGCGACCAACCCCCGTGCCACGCTCTCCACCCGACTGTTCAGTTCGCGATACGTCAGAGTCGTGTCGCCGAGGACGAGGGCGGTTGCGTCCGGTGTCGACTCCACGTGGTTGTCGAAACCGTCGAGCAACAACTCGTCCGCCGGGCCGAGCTCCGCGGTCGGACCGCGCCAGTCTTCGAGCAACGCGGCGCGTTCGGCAGCGCTCACGATCTCGATGTCCCCCACCCGAACACCGTCGTCGGCGACGACGGCATCGACCACGGACAGGAATCGCTGCGCAAAGGACTGGACCGTCGACTCGTCGAAAAGATCTGTCGCGTAAATAATCTCGCCATGGAGGCCCGCGGATCCGCCGGTCGACGACTGCATCTCGCCCAGAGTGAACTGAAGATCGAACTTCGCCGACACCGGTGCAGAGCCGAACTCGTCCACTGTGAGGCCGGGCAGCTGCAGTGACGTCCTGGCGAAGTTCTGGAAGAACAGTGCCACCTGCACCAGCGGATGCCGGCCCTGCGACCTCGGCGGATCCAGAGCCTCGACCAAGCGCTCGAACGGCACATCGGCGTGGTCGAATGCGCTCAGATCGCTACCGACCAGCCGACCGAGTAGACCACCGAACGACTCGTTCCTGTCGATTTCGGCCCGCAGAACCACCGTGTTGACGAACATCCCGATGACGTCGTCGAGAACTTCCTCTCCGCGCCCGGCGACGGGAGCACCGATTGCAATGTCGTCCTCGGCTGTCAGTCTCGCGAGGGCGACCGACAGAGCCGCGTGGACGACCATGAAGACAGTCGCCCCGTTGGCCTGCGCCAGCCGCACGATGCCCGCGTGCTGGGTTGCATTCAGAGCGAACGAGACGAGCGCTCCCCTACTCGACCACACCGACGGTCGCGGCCGATCGGTCGGTAGCGGAATCTGGTCGGGTATCTCTGCCAATCGTTCCCGCCAGAATGCGATCTGGGCAGACTGGAGGGAACGCGGATCATCGGCACTTCCCAGCAACTCTCGTTGCCACAGCGCGTAATCGGCGTACTGGACTGCCAGTGGTGCCCACGAGGGAGCCGTTCCAGCAACCCGAGCTGCGTAGGCCGTCATGACATCTCGCGCGAGTGGCGCCATGGAAGAACCGTCCGCAGCGATATGGTGCGCAACCAGAACGAGGACATGGGTGCCGTCGTCTGTCACGGTGAAGAGTCCGACGCGGAACGGAATCTCCTGTGTCACATCGAAGCCGGCGGACAGGAAGTTCAGCACCGATCGCTCCGTCTCCGATGCGGATGCCGTCGATCGAAAGAGCGACCGATCGTGTTCCCCGACGGGCCGAATGACCTGGTGCCCCACACCATCGAGCTCGGGATAGACGGTTCGAAGAACCTCGTGTCGAGAGATCACATCGAGCACAGCTGCGCTCAGCGCAGGCTCGTCCAGTTCCCCACTGATCCGCAGTACTACGGGAACGTTGTTCGCCGCCGAGTCCGGATCGAACCGGTTGAGGAACCACATTCGCTGCTGCGCCATCGACAGGGGAATCGAATTCGGCCGTTCCCTGGGTCCGAGCGTCGGCCCGGTGAGGACTCGGCCGGCCGAATCGGCGCTCTTCGCCAGCGCAACCACAGTCGGCGACTCGAACACCATCCGGGCCGGAAGGCGTTTGCCCAGTGCAGAACCCAGTCGGGCGACGACCTGCGTCGCCACGAGCGAGTTGCCTCCATTCTCGAAGAAATTGTCGTCGAGGCCCACCCTGTCCGATCCGAGCAGTTCGGCGAAGATCTCGGCGACCAGATGTTCGGTGTCCGTGATCGGTGCACGGTACTCGACGACCTCGAACACCGGCTCCGGCAATGCATCTCGATCCAGTTTTCCGATCGGCGTCAACGGAATCGAGTCGAGTTCGGTCACCACAGCCGGAATCATGTGTGCCGGTAGCTTCACCGCCACCGCGTCGAGTACGGCACCGATATTCAGATCGGTACCGGGCGTCGCTTTGACGTACGCCGCCAGAACCATCGTGCCTGCCGCATTCGCTCGGCTCACCGTCACCGCGAAATCTATGCCGCCGACGGATTCGAGTGCAGCGTCGATCTCACCGAGTTCGACGCGGAAGCCACGGATCTGGACCTGAAAGTCGTTGCGTCCGATGTATTCCAGGGTGCGGCCGGAGGCACCTTCTCGCCAACGCACCGTGTCGCCGGTGCGGTAGAGCCTGGCATCGTTTGCTTCGCCGGCCGTAGCGTATGGATTGGCGACGAACCGCGCGGCCGTCAATCCGAACCGGCGGTGGTAGCCGCGGGCCACTCCCGGCCCGGTCAGATACAACTCACCCGCTACACCCGACGGGACCTGCCGGAGTCGATCGTCGAGTACGTAGTAGGTCATGCCCTGAGTCGACGAGCCGAGAACGACGGGCTCGCCTGCAATCAGAGGCTGGGACATGTTGCTGGCTATGGTGGTCTCGGTGGGGCCGTATACATTGTGCAACTGTCGGCTCGGTGCCCACTTCGACACCAACTCGCCGGAGACCGCTTCACCTCCGACGCCGAGTACTCGCAGGTCCGGTACGTCCTCGGGGTCGAGAGACGTCAACGCTGCCGGGGTGATGAATGCGTGCGATACGTGGCCGTCACGCACGACGTCGGCGAGGTCGGAGCCGCCGTACACTCCGGGAGCGACGATCACCATCGTCGATCCCGCGCCGACGGCCATGAGTAGCTCCAGCACCGACGCATCGAAGCTCGGTGACGCGAAATGCAAAGTCCTCGAACGACTGTCGAGTTCGTAGTACTCGACCAGCGTTGCGGTCAGTGGTGCCAGACCCGCCTGCGACACCGCGACGCCCTTCGGTACACCTGTCGATCCCGACGTGTAGATCACGTACGCGAGATTCGACGGCACGATCGCGCCTGTCCGGTCGGCTGCGACGATCGGGTCGCCGGACTCCTCCCCCAGGGCCGCGATGGTGTCGGGCGCGTCGAGCACGATCCAGCGCACCGAACCGGGGAGTCGGCTCTCGAATTCGCCGACGGTGATACCCATCTGCACACCGGAGTCCGACACCATGTGCTCGACGCGAGCTGCGGGGTAGTTCGGATCGATCGGTACGAACGCGGCCCCGGTTTTCGCCACCGCCCACACCGTCAGCAACGACTCGATCGATCGGGTCACCGCCAGGGCAACGAACTTCTCCGGTCCCACGTCACGGGCGATGAGCACGCGGGCCAGCTTCGAGGAAGCGGCGTCGAGTTGGCTGTACGTCATCGAACGATCGCGGTCGACCACCGCAATCCCCTGCGGGTTCTTCTCGACCGCCGCTGCCAGCAGATTCGGCAACATGGGAGTTCGCGTCGGACGTGTACGGGTGGGTCGAGCCCGCTTCGGCCTACCCCCCGCTCGACCGGTCGTCTCGGACGAGTTACCGGTCGATCCATCCTCGCTCATCGAAGAGAGCTCCTCCCATTGGTGATCACCACGCCCCCGTGGACAAGTCGACGTCGTACGGATTCATCGTCAGCGGAGCAGTGCGTGTTGCGTTCCGAACAGCCTATCGGTCCGCTCGGTCAGCCGATTGCAGGTAGCCGGTGTATCGGTACGCCGACGGACAGGTGGTCCGGGGCAGAGTCACCCAGCGCGACGACGACCGACTCCAGGTCCGTCAGATCATCCTGATCTCGCCCCTCCACGGCCGATATCTCCGCCCCGGTCAGGAAGGCGTGGGTGACCCATTCGGACACCACGACCTCGGCCGCGTCGGCTGCAGACGCTGCCTGATCCAGGACCAGCACAGCCCCGGCCGACGCCGCAACCACACCGGCGAGAACGGCGGTCTCCGTACCGAATACGGACGGAACACCCAGACGCGAGTCGTAACCGACGGCAAGACCGGTCACCGCGCCGTCCGCAAGCGCGGCCAGCGTGCCATGGTCCACCACCCGACCGTCGTCCGCCACGACGAGCGCAGGACTCTCGGGTGCCAGGACTGCCGTCCGGTCGCTGTAGGTCACCGGTCGTGAAGACCGAGCACCTACCGACCGAACGGTCTCCTCGAGCTGCAGTCCGACGACGGTCAGTGCCTCGGCCCACGGGGCGGCATCGACCGAATCGACGACGGCGATCGCCGCCCCGGTCCGAGCCACGGACTCGGCACTGTCCGCGAGGGTGAGGGCACCCCCGGATTTCGCCACGGCCCATCTGGCGACGATCGAGTCGACGGCATCCGACAGTGACACCGCAACCACCACTCCGGGCTCGACACCACGCGAGATCAGTTCTCGCGCAAGGCGTGAGGATCGTTCGTCGAGTTCGCGGTAGGTGGTCTCCACTCCGCCCAGCGACAACGCAGGCGCGTCCGGGTCCGTCTCGACCGACTCCGAGAACAACTGTGGCAGCGTCAGGTCCTTTCGGGCCGTCACCGGTGTCGATGCGTCAGCCGTGCGGCCTGCGAGAGCCGCCCGTTCGACCTCGTCGAGATCGTCGATGTCCCCTACGGGCACCGCAGGATCACGAGCGACGGCTGTTCCGATCCGGACGAAGCGATCGGCCAGTGACGCCACCGTCGCCTCGTCGAAGATATCGGCGGCGTAGACCCATTCGACGACCAGGTCACCGATTCCGTCCGAACCGTCACCAGGTCGGGTCTGCACGGTCACCTGCAGGTCGAACTTCGCCGTGGGCTCGAATCCCGCGACCGGTTCGACCACGAGGTTCGGTAGCTCGAACCGCGCATCACCGAGCGGTTCGACGGACAGAACCGTCTGGAACAGCGGCGTGTATCCGGCCGCTCTGTCCGGGGCTACGGCGTCGACCACTCGCTCGAACGGGACATCCGAGTTCTCGAAGGCCCGTAGATCGTTCGCGCGCAACCGTGCGACCAACTCCGAGAACGACGCCGATGGGTCGACGATCGTCCGCAGGGCCAACGTGTTGACGAACATGCCGACCAGCTCGTCGAGTTGCTCTTCACCGCGGCCTGCGATCGGTGTACCGATCGCGAAATCGCGTGCGCCCGACATTCGGGACAGCAGTACCCCGAGCACCGCATGTAGGACCATGAACAGTGTCGCGTTGCTCTCCCGCGCGAGCGCGACGAGCGCCGAGTGAGTGCTCTCGGCCAGTGTCGTCGAGACACTCCTGCCCCGCATCGTCATGGTCGGGGTCCGCATCCGGTCCCATGGCAGGTCGATAACGGGAGTGATACCGGACAGTTCGGCCTTCCAGAACGCCAACTGCGTGCTCACGATCGACGTCGGGTCGCTCTCCGAACCCAGAACCTGACGCTGCCATACCGCAAAATCGGCGTACTGCACGGACAATGGCGGCCGCTCGTCGCCGACGGACGCGTGCCGTGCCACGTACGCGGTCATGACGTCCGTCGCCAACGGCCGCATGGATGCACCGTCACCGGCGATGTGGTGCACCACGATGACGAGCACGTACCGATTCTCACCGAGCCTCAACAACGCGCCACGGACAGGCGGTGCCGTGGTGACGTCGAAACCGTCGTACACGAGTGTGCGGATGCGCGACGCCATGTCGGACTCACTCGTCACGTCGATCGGTTCGACGTTCAGTGCAGCGAAGTCCGAACCGAGGATGTCCTGGTACGGCGTTCCGTCCTCGCCCTCGGGATACCGAGTGCGAAGCGGCTCGTGACGCGCGATGGCCCGCTCGACCGCGTACTGCAGGGCCGCAATGTCGAGATCGCCGTCGAGCCGTAGCGCAAGAGGGATGTTGTACGCGCCGGACTCGGGGTCCAACCGGTTGATCACCCACATGCGTTGCTGGGCGAGCGACAACGGAAGCGGCTGGCCTCTGTCCACCGGTACGAGTGACGGACTCGAGGCCGAGTCCATCATGGATTCGATACGGGCAGAGAGGGATTCGACCGATGGTGCCTCGAACAGATCCCGAACGCCGACCCGCTTGCCCAGCGCCGAGCTGATCCTGGCGACGAGACGCGTTGCCACGAGCGAGTTTCCGCCGAGGGCGAAGAAGTCGTCGTCCAGACCGATCCGTTCGACACCGAGAACGTCCGCAAAGACATCGGACACCACTTCCTCGACCGGATTGCTCGGGGCTCGGAAGGGCCGCACCTCGATCTCGGGATCGGGAAGCGCTCTGCGGTCGAGCTTTCCGTTCGAGGTCAACGGAAGTGCCTCGAGCACCACGATCGCGTCGGGCACCATGTAACTTGTCAGGAACCGGCCGACGGACGACAGCATTTCCGCCGAATCGACGACGCGTCCCTGCTGCGGAACGACATAGGCAATCAGTCGTTCACCGAGCACGTCACTGTGGCGGACTTCGGCGACGACCTCGGCGATACCGTCGTCGCGGAACAACGCTGCTTCGACCTCTCCCAATTCGATCCTGAAGCCTCGCAGTTGTACCTGTGAGTCCTGTCGGCCCGCGTACTCGAGCGAACCTGACTCGTTCCACGCGGCGATGTCACCCGACCGGTACATACGACTACCGTCGGTGGCGTTGGGGTTCGCCACGAATCGGGTGGCGGTCAACCCCGGTCGACCGAGATACCCACGCGAGAGCTGTTCTCCCGCAACGTAGATCTCACCGGGAAGCCCCACCGGAGTGGGGCGGAGGCGCGTGTCGAGCGCAAAGACCGACAGCCCGGGCAGACCTCGACCGATGACGCTGGCGGCACCGTCGACCGCAGTCGACCGGTTCAGCAGTTGGAACGTCACATGCACTGTGGTCTCGGTGATTCCGTACATGTTGACCAGGCGGGGCGAGTCGTCGGCGTGCCGTTCGTACCAGCGCGTCAACTGCGCCGGGTTCAGCGCTTCACCGCCGAAGACCACATACCGCAGACTCGAGACGACCTGCTCGGACGCGGCGTCCGCAGAGATCAACTGGTAGAAAGCCGATGGTGTCTGACTCAGGACGGTGACACGCTCACGTTGGAGAAGTTCCACGAACGAGTCGGGACTGCGAGAGGTGAAGTAGTCGACGACGACCAACTTGCCACCACTGAGGAGCGGGCCCCACAGTTCCCACACCGAGAAGTCGAAGGCATAGGAGTGGAACATGGTCCATACATCCGTCGAATCGACGTCGAACTCGGTGGCTGCGTTCGCCATCAGCGTCGAGACATTACGATGAGTCACCGCAACGCCTTTCGGCCGCCCGGTGGATCCGGAGGTGTAGATCACGTACGCGATGTCGGCTGAGGAGAGGTGGCCCCTTCGCTCGTGATCGCGCAGCGGGGACGAGTCGTACTCCGCCGGATCGAGTCCATCGATCAGCACGACGTCGGACCGGCTCGACGCATTGTCCTCACCGGTCACGGCATCGACGTTCTCGGCATCGGAGACGATCATCGCGGGCCGGGCGTCACCCAGAATGTAGGCATTGCGTTCGGTGGGATTCGATACGTCGAGGGGCAGATACGCGGCACCCGACTTGAGGACCGCCAGGATCGCCACGACCATGTCGAGGGACCGTGGCAGCGCAACCGCCACCAGAACTTCCGGCCCGGCCCCACCTTCCAGGAGCCGCCGCGCCACCCGGTTCGCGCGCGCATCGAGCTCGGCGTAGGTGAGGGCATCCGACTCGAAGCTCACGGCAACGGCAGACGCGGTTCTACCCACCTGCGCCTCGAACGCATCGACCAGCGTGCCCTCGTCGACCCGAACACCGTCGGTGTTCCACTCCGTCAGCAGGCGTTGCTGTTCGGCCTCGTCCGTGATGGAGACATCGAGCACCGATGCGGTCGAGTCGGTCACGAACGACGCCAGAATGCGTTCCAGCCGCTCGAGTACAATGCCGATGAACGCAGGCTCGAACAGATCGCGGAAGTACTTGGCGGTCAGTGAGATTCGGTCCGTTGCCTCGACCAGAAGTGTCAGCGGGTAATGGGTGTTGTCATCCGATCGCACCCCGTCGACTCGAAGCCCGTCGATGGACTTCGCCTGTTCGGCAAGTCCGGCCTCGTCCACCGGATAGGACTCGAACACCGTCAGGGTGTCGAACAGAGTATTCAGCCCTGCTGTGCGCTGAATATCCACCAGACCGATGTGGTGGTGCTCGAGCAAGGCCGCCTGTTCACCCTGGATCCGCACGAGGAACGTCTCGACGGTGTCGGAGGGATCGATGCGTACCCGAACAGGAATGGTGTTGATGAACAGTCCGATCATGGACTCGACGCCGGCGAGCCCCGCAGGTCGACCCGACACGGTCGCACCGAACAGAACGTCGTCGCTGCCGGTCATCCGTGAAAGCAACAGACCGTAGGCCGCCTGTACGAGCGTGTTGACGGTGACACCGAGTCGACTGCCGAGCTCGACCAGTGCGGCTGTCGTCTCGACATCGAGATGCGCACGGGCCTCGGCCGAACGTGACGATATTTCCCGGCCGTGGTGCTGCGGAGCGATCAGCGTCGGCTCCTCGACCCCGTCGAGCGCGTCGGCCCAGGCCTGGTGCGAGATGGACTCGTCCTGCTGGTCCAGCCATGCGAGGAACGATCGGTACGGACGCACCCTCGGCATCGACGCGGTATCACTACGCACGGCGTAGAGGTAGAGCAACTCCTTCATCATCAGTGGCAGAGACCAGCCGTCGAGCAGCACGTGATGATTGGTCATCGCCAGCGTGTACGACGTCGGTGTGAGACGGATCAACAGGAACCGCAACAGTGGTGCGACGGCCACATCGAAGTGCCGTCGCTGATCCTCTGCGAGCGCATCGGCAACCACAGCGTCGCGTTCGGCCCCGTCGAGGTGGGTGACATCGAGTGTCGCCCAGGGCAATTCGACCTGTCGATGAACGATCTGCACCGACTCGCCGTCCGCCGTCGTCGCAAACGACGTCCGAAAATTATCATGCCGGTCCAGCAGTGCCCGCGCAGCGCTGTGCAAACGCTCACCGTCCACGTCACCGCCGAGTTCCAGCACCACCTGCATGGTGTAGACGTCGATGGACGCGTCGGCGAACAGCGCATGGAACAGCAGACCCTGCTGCAGCGGCGAGAGGGACCAGACGTCGGTCACCGTCGGGTAGCGCCGCTCGAAACCCTCGATGTCGGACTGCGTCACGGACACCAATGGAAGGTCCGACGGGGTGAGGCCACCCGCCGCCGGGGTCGCGGCATGGGCAGCGAGCGAATTCAGAGCCTGCGCCCACAGCTGCGCCAGGCGCTCGACGGTCGTACTTTCGACCGCACCGCGGGGGAAGGCGAACGATGCACTGAGTTCGGCACCGTTCTCGGTATCGAGCACGATTGCATTGATATCGATCGTCTTGTTCGCCGCCATGTCGGCATCACCGCGCGCAGAGAGTTCGCCGCTGTCTGCGGTGGGTAGCCAGCCCAGTGATTTCACGTCCTCGGAGACCTCGCCGGTGCCGACCCTACCGAGATAGTTGAAGCTGATCTGCCCGGTTCCCAACTCCGCCAGTTCGACGGCGGTGTCCGCGTTGAGGTATCGCAGCATTCCCCACCCCATACCGCGGTCCGGCACCGAGAGCATCTGCTCCTTGACGGCCTTGACCGCAGCGCCGATCGCCGGTCCGCCGGCCAGAGCGTCGGCCACATCGATTCCGGTCAGGTCGAGTCGAGTCGGGAACAGACTGGTGAACCACCCGACCGTGCGTCCGAGGTCGGCACCGGGAACCACCGCTTCCTCGCGGCCGTGCCCTTCCAACTGAACCAACGTCATCGGTGCGACAAGACCCTGCTCCGCGCGCAACGCCGACACTGCGAGCGCCAGTGCGGCAAGCAGACCGTCGGCGACGCCACCGCGATAGATCTCCGGGACCGTGGTGAGCAGCGTTCGCGTCACCTCGGCCGTGAGCCCTGCATCGACGCGTTCGATCGTGTCGACCACGTCGATCGCAGGATCGAACGGACGATCACCCAGCAGCGGATCGGGAGTCTCCGCCACCTGGCGCCAACGCGGGAGCTCGGTCAGGCGCGCCTCGGTGACCGACTCGTCCCGCAGTGCATGCGTCCAGCGCCGCATCGACGTACCCACCGCGGGCAGCACAGGGGTTGCACCGCTGGATATCTGAGCCCACGCGGAGACGAGATCGGGTACCAGAATGCGCCACGAGACCCCGTCCGCGACGAGGTGGTGCGCAACGATCGACAAAGTTCCGGGTACACCGTCCCGGCGGTCGATCCAGACGAATGCAAGCATGCGCCCGGCATCTGGATCGAGAGAATCGACCGCCGTCTCGAATGTTTGTGCTGCGGTGTCGGTTTCACCAGCGAAGATCAGTCCGTCGACCTCGACGGTTCCGGGATCGGATACGTCGAGACCCCAGCCCCGATCGTCACGGACCAGCGTGGACCGCAGGATGTCGTGGTGATCGATCACTGCGCCGAGCGTCGCATCGATGCCCGCACGATCGATCCCGACGGGCAGTTCGAGGGTCACGGCCTGATGGAAACGGGACCACCCGCCGCCCCGCTGCGTCAGTGCTTCACCGAACGGTGGCAACGGCATCCAGCCGACTCCCCCGCCGTCCAGCTCCTCGAGCACCAGTGCGTCGGCACCCTCGCCGATCGTCACCGCAACCTCGGCGAGACCGGCCACGGTCTTGCGCTCGAAGACATCGCGGGGTCCGAACAGGATCCCGCGAGCTTTCGCGCGAGAGACGAGCTGGATCGAGACGATGCTGTCGCCACCGAGCGCGAAGAAAGAATCGTCGACGCCCACGGAATCGAGGCCGAGCACGTCGGCGAACACCTCGGCGATGAGGCGTTCGGTATCGCTGCTGGCAGTGCGGAACTCAGCAGAGCTACCGAACTGTGGATCCGGTAACGCTCGACGATCGAGCTTGCCGTTCGGCCCCAGCGGTAGCCCGTCGAGCACGATGAGATCTGCCGGAACCATGTACTCGGGAACCGCCGCGGCGACGGTTGCCGTGACAGCGCTCGCGTCGATGGTCGCTCCCGTAGCGGGAACCACGTAGCCGACGAGGATCTCGCCCGCGGACGGAGTCTGCCGAACGAGAACCACCGCCTGCCCGACGGCACTGTCCGAGGTCAGGGCTGCTTCGATCTCACCGAGCTCGATCCGCAATCCGCGCAGTTTGACCTGGAAGTCGGTGCGGCCGAGGTAGTCGAGTTCGCCGTTCGCGTTCCATCGAACCAGGTCACCGGTGCGGTACATCCGAGACCCGTTGCCACCGTAAGGGTTTGCAACGAACCGGTCGGCCGAGAGGTCCGGCCGACCCAGATATCCCCTGGCCAGCTGAACACCGGCCAGGTACAGCTCTCCCGGCACCCCGACGGGCACCGGTCGTAGCCGGGCGTCCAGTACCGTCACCCGGGTGTTCCAGACCGGAGCGCCGATGGGTACCGAATTGATGTCTGCCGCGGTGACCTCGTGATACGTGACGTCGACGGCGGCCTCCGTCGGACCGTAGAGGTTGTGCAACGACACTACCGGCAGCGTGCTGCGGAGCGAGGACGCAACCGACGCGGGTAGCGCCTCACCGGAGGCGAACAGCATTCGAAGCGAGGTGCACTCCGATACCCCATCGGCACCCGCGAAAACGGCCAGTAACGACGGCACGAAGTGCGCGACCGTCACTCCTCGACGCCGGATGACGTCGACGAGGTACGAGGGATCACGATGCCCGTCCGGCTTTGCGATGGCCAGCTCGGCCCCGATCTGCAACGGCCAGAACAACTCCCAGACAGAGACGTCGAACGTCACGGGAGTCTTCTGCAGCACCACGTCGGTGTCGCCCAGCAGATACTCCGACTGCATCCACACCAGTCGGTTGACAATTGCCTCGTGACTGACCGCTACACCCTTCGGCCTGCCGGTGGAACCGGAGGTGAAGATGACGTAGGCGGTATCGGACGGACGAAGTGCTGCAGTTCGCTCATCGTCGGTGACCGGTCCCGCCCCGAAATCGGCGATGTCCACCGTGTCGATGGAGATATGCGGAACGGACGCGTCGAGGGACTCGCTTCCGGTGGTCAACACCGCGACCGGAGCCGCGATGGCGAGTATGTAGCCGATCCGATCGGCCGGCTGATCCGGATCGATCGGGACGTACGCGCCGCCCGCGGTGATCACGGCGTAGATACCGACGAGCATATCGACGGAACGTCGCATCGCGACCGCCACCACTGTCTCCGGTCCGACGCCCTCGGCGATGAGCAGACGTGCCAGCGAGTTCACGCGGCGAGAGAAGTCCCCGTAGGTCACACTCTCGTCGGCGAAGCTCAGCGCCGTGCGATCCGGTACCGACGCCGCGCGCGCCTCGAACAGGGAGACCAGCGTCGACGCCGAGTCGACCTCGTGATCGGTAGCGTTCCACTCCTCGAGCACGCGTGTTCGTTCGCCCGTGTCGAGGATGTCCACGTCGCCGACGACCCGATGTGGATCACCGGTCAACGCATCGAGCACTCGAACGAATCTGCGGGCCAGACCGGCCATCGTCGACTCGTCGAACAAGTCTGTGGCGTAGTCGAACTGGACGTCGATACCGTCGGGCTTACCGGCGTCGTCGAACTGCTCCCACAGCGTGACCTGCAGATCGAACTTCGCCGTCGTGACACCGAGTTCGATGCCTTCGACGGTCAGTCCGGGCATCGTCAACGCCTGCTGCTCGAGGTTCTGGAACGTCAGCATGACCTGGAAGATGGGATGCCGTGACTGCGAACGTTCCGGTGCGAGCACGTCCACCAGTCGCTCGAACGGCACATCGGCGTTTCCGAACGCACCGAGGTCGGCCTCTCGCACGAGCGCGAGCTGCTCGCGCAGCGTCGTCCCGGCGTTCACAGATGTCCGCAGAGCGAGCGTGTTCACGAACATGCCGATCAGGTCGTCGAGGTTCGAGTCTCCTCGGCCGGCTACCGGAGTTCCGATCGTCACGTCGTCAACGCCTGCCATCGACGACAGCAGTATCGCCAGCGCGGTGTGCGTCACCATGAACACCGTCGCGTTGTTCTCCCGCGCAACCCGGCCGACGTCCGCATGAAGCGTGCTCGACAACGAGAAGTTGTACGCCCCACCGCGGTACGACGCGACCGCCGGACGCGGCCGATCGGTGGCGAGGTCGAGATGAGCGGGCGCTCCGGCGAGCACGGACTGCCAGTACGTCACTTGCTGCGCAAGCACCGATTCCGGATCGTGCTCGGTGCCGAGAACCTCACGCTGCCACAGCGTGTAGTCGGCGTACTGCACCGGCAACGGGGACCATTGCGGACTCTCGCCTGCTGTCCGGGCGGCGTAGGCGACCATGATGTCGCGGGTCAGCGGGCCCATGGAGAACCCGTCCGCAGCGATGTGATGGGCGACGAACGCAAGGACGTGTTCCGTCGTGGACACCTCGAGTATCCGAATGCGTACCGGGACCGCCCTCGTCACGTCGAAACCTTCGGACATGATGCCGCGCAGCGTATCCGAGACCTCGGACGCATCGACCTGCACGATCTCCGCTGCGATCCCGGAATCGGCGGGGCCGAGCACGAGCTGCCGTCCGTTGCCGTCCGACTCCGGATACACGGTGCGCAGAATCTCGTGCCGCGTCACCACGTCGGTCACTGCCGTCGCCAATGCGTCGACGTCGAGGGTTCCGGTCAGACGGATGGCGGCCGGGATGTTGTTCGCTGCCGACGCCGGGTCGAATTGACTGAGGAACCACATCCGCTGCTGCGCCATCGACAGAGGCAGCGACTCGGGGCGGCTACGCGGGGTCAGCGCGCGGCGCGCACCCGTTCCGACCTTCGACTCGACAGCTCGCGCCAACCCGAAGACCGTCGAGGACTCGAATATCGCCCGGACCGGAACCTGCGTATCGAGAGCCGCTCCGATCCGAGACACGACCTGGGTTGCGATCAAGGAATTACCGCCGAGCGCGAAGAAATCGTCATCCAAGCCGACACGGTCGATACCGAGCACGTCGGCGAACACGCCGGCGACCGCCTCCTCGACACTGTTGGTCGGCGCCCGGAACTCGGTTACCTCGAACTGAACCTGTGGCAACGCTTTTCGATCGAGCTTGCCATTGGCATTGAGCGGAAGTGCATCGAGTATCACGAAGGCCGACGGCACCATGTACGACGGGAGTCGGGTCGACAGTGCGTCTCGAAGCCCGTCGGCGTCGACGACGTCCGCCCCCGACGGAACTATGTAGGCCACCAGCCGATCTCCGAGCCGATCGTCCTTCGTTGCTACCACAGCGACGTCGCGAACCTCGTCGAGAGATGCCAGTGCCGTATCGATGTCACCGAGCTCGATGCGGAAACCGCGAATCTTCACTTGGAAGTCGGTGCGTCCGACATAGTCGAGTTCACCGTTCGGTGCCCACCTCACGAGGTCGCCGGTGCGGTACATCCGACCACCGACCACCGAGTGGGGGTTCGCGACGAACCGCTCGGCGGTCAGGTCCGTTCGGCCGAAGTAGCCCTCGGCGAGCTGAACGCCCGCGAGGTAGAGCTCGCCGGCGACTCCGGGCGGCACCGGTGCCAGTCGGGCGTCGAGAACATAGACCTGGGTGTTCCACTCGGGTGACCCGATCGACACCGAACCGACACTGGTTCCGGCGACCTCGTGGGACGTGACGGATACGGCTGCCTCGGTCGGACCGTACAGATTGTCCAGCCGCGCAACAGAACTGCGTCGTGCACGTTCCGCGGTGGCCACCGGAAGAGCCTCACCGATGGCGAGGATGCGTCGCAGACTCGGCGGCAACTCGCCTGCGGACGCGACGATCAGCGAGTCGAGCATGGACGGCACCGTGTGCAACGTCGTCACAGACTCGGTGCGCATCAGATCGACGAGGTAATCGGCGTCTCGGTGCCTGTCGGCCTCCGCGATGGCAATGGATCCACCGGAGATCGGTGCCACCCAGAACTCCCACACCGACAGATCGAAGGTCGCTGCGGTCTTGAGCAGCACCACGTCTTCGGAACCGATGCCGTAATGCTCACGCTGCCAGAGCATTTGATTGACGATTGCGCCGTGAGAGACGGCAACACCCTTGGGCTCACCGGTCGATCCCGACGTGAAGATCACGTACGCCGTATTGGCTGCGCGCAGCGGTGCGATGCGCTCGGCATTCGTCACCGGTGCGGCCGACACCTCAGTCGGAAGATCGCCGTCGACCAGGATGATCGGCACGTCGCCCGACGCCTCGAACGCGTCTCGGTGTGCACTCAGAATCACTAGCGGCGCAGCGGCCTCGAGGATGTGGTGCACGCGGTCCGAGGGTCGACTCGGGTCGATCGGTACATAGACACCACCGGCCTTGCTCACCGCATACATCGCGACGAGCAGCTCGACGGAGCGGGTCAGGGCCAGGGCCACAGGAACCTGCGGACCGACGCCCGCATCGATCAGGACGCGAGCCAGTCGGTTCACCCTCCCGTCGAACTCGCTGTAGGACAACGACTCTCCGGCCCAAGTGAGCACCACGGAGTCCGGGTGAGCCGCAACCTGGGCGTCGAACAACGAGACCAACGTCTGTTCGGTGTCGACGTCATGATCGGTGGCGTTCCACGTCCGCAGAATCTTCGTCCGCTCGGATTCGTCCAGCAGGTCCAGATCGCCGACCACGACACCGGACTCGGTCGCCACCGCGTCGAGTACCGAGACGAACCGTCGGACGAACTGCTCGATCGTCGATCGGTCGAAAAGATCGGTGGCGAAGCTGAATTCCGCATCGAGCACACCGGGCGTGCCATCCGCTTCGTACTTGTCCGACACCGACAACTGCAGATCGGTCTTCGCCAACGTGGATTCGGTCTCGACGGCACTGACCGTCAGACCGGGCAACTCGAAGGTGGAGTCTGCGAGGTTCTGGAAGGACAGCCCTACCTGGAACAGCGGGTTGCGTGCCGTCGAACGAACCGGGTTGAGCACCTCGACCAACCGCTCGAACGGGATGTCCGCATGTGCGAACGCAGCGAGGTCACGTTCACGCGACTGAGTCACCATTGCGTCGAATGTCATCGCCGGGTCGACTGTCGAGCGGAACACCAACGTGTTGAC
This sequence comes from Rhodococcus ruber, assembly GCF_027270735.1. Taxonomy (GTDB): domain Bacteria; phylum Actinomycetota; class Actinomycetes; order Mycobacteriales; family Mycobacteriaceae; genus Rhodococcoides; species Rhodococcoides rubrum_A. Next base: position 193,837 of record NZ_JAPWIJ010000010.1, read on the forward strand.
GAACATGCCGATCATCGGATCGAGCGCGCTCTCTCCACGACCCGCGATCGGAGATCCGATCGCGATGTCGTCCGTTCCTGCCATCCGGGACAGGAACACCGCAAAGGCAGAATGGACGACCATGAACAGCGTCGCGTTGTGTGACCGAGCGATATCGGCGAGCGCTCGATGGACCTCGGCGGAGACGGTGAAGCGCACGGCCTCACCGCGGAAACTCTGACTTGCCGGTCGCGGTCGGTCGGTAGGAAGTACCAGCTGATCCGGTAGGTCGGCCAGCGAACGCTTCCAGAACTCCACCTGTTGCGCTGCAACAGAACTGGGGTCCGAGTCCGAGCCCAGAACGGTCCGTTGCCACAGCGAGTAATCGACGTACTGGACCGGCAACGGTGCCCAGTCCGGCATCGATCCGGCAGCTCGCGCCGAGTAGGCGGTCATCACATCGACGGCCAACGGCCCCATGGAGGCTCCGTCGGAAGACACGTGATGGACGACGAAGGCCAGCACGTGTTCGGTCTCGCGAACCTGGAACAGTCGAGCGTCGACAGGCACGTCGGCAGTGACGTCGAACCCGCGGAGGAACAGCTCACCCACGGCGTCGACGATGTCCGCTTCGTCGACGGTTCTCGGATTCAGATCGAGACCGACATCCGACGGCGTCAGTACCTGCTGGTAGGGGCCCTGCGGCGAGTTCGGATAGCGAGTACGCAACGATTCGTGGCGAGCGAGTACGTCGAACACCGCTGCCTGCAAGGCAGACACGTCGAGCGTGCCGGACAGTCGCACCGCGAACGGGATGTTGTCCACCGCAGACGAGGTGTCGAACTGGTTGAGGAACCAGTACCGCTGCTGCGCGAGCGAGAGCGGCGGACGCTCGGGGCGAGATCCCGCCACCAGCGCGGCCCGACTGCCCGACCCCGCCACCGATTCCAGATGGACTGCCAGCGCGGCCACCGTCGAGTACTCGAACAGAACACGTACGGGGACCACCGTGTCGAGTGCGACTCCGAGCCGAGATACGACCTGGGTGGCGACGAGCGAATTTCCGCCGAGTGAGAAGAAGTCGTCGTCGAGTCCGGCACGATCGATGTTCAACACGTCCGCGAACACGCCTGCCACGATCTCTTCCACCGCAGTGGTCGGGGTTCGGAACTCACGAGCCTCGAACACCGGTTCCGGGAGTGCAGCGCGGTCGAGCTTGCCGACCGGGGTCAACGGCACCGCGTCGAGAACGATGATCGATGATGGAATCATGTACGCAGGCAACGACTTACCGAGGAACGACGTCAGCTCGTCGACGTCGACGGCAGCGCCGTGCGTCGGCAACACGTACGAGACCAACGTGGTGACACCCGACGGCAGCTCGTGACCGAGGGTCACTGCGAACTCGACGCCCGGGTCCGCAGTCAGAGCCGAGTCGATCTCACCGAGTTCGATTCGGAAGCCGCGGACCTTGACCTGGAAATCGGATCGGCCGACGAACTGCAACTGCAGATCATCCGTCCATCGGACCACGTCACCGGTGCGGTACATCCGACTGCCGTCGGTGCTGTACGGATTGGCCACGAACCGCTCGGCAGTCAGCGCCGGACGACCCAGATAGCCGCGGGCGAGTGCGCCTCCGGCGAGATAGAGCTCTCCCGCGACGCCCGTCGGAACCGGGTTGAGACGACTGTCGAGGATGAGCTCCGACATACCGTGGATCGCCCGACCGATCGTGACCGGCTCACCTGGAGTGAGCTCGGCGAAGCTGGAGATGATCGTCGTCTCCGTCGGCCCGTAACCGTTGAAGTATCGACGCCCGGGTGCCCATCGCGCGAGCAGATCTGGGGTGGTGACGTCACCGCCGACGGACACCACTTTCAACGAGTCGATACTGGTGGGATCCATCGTTCCGAGTACGGCCGGGGTGATGATCGTGTGGCTGACTCGTTCGGACTTCAGCAGTTCCGACAGTTCGGTGCCGCCGAGAACGTCTGCGGGGACGATCACCAAGGTTGCACCGACCGAGAACGCGGCCATCCATTCCAGCACCGACGGGTCGAAGTTCGGCGAGCAGATGTGCAGGAATTTCGAGGTCGACGACAGGTGATACAGATCGGTCGCCGCGTCCAGCACACCGCCGAGTCCGGCGTGGGTCACCACGACGCCCTTGGGCTTGCCGGTCGATCCGGATGTGTAGATCAGGTAGGCAGGATTCTGGAACGTCGACGGCCGCAACCGATCTGCGTCTACCACCGGATTCGTCGACCGAGTGCGAACATCGGCCACCACTGCATCGTCGTCGATACTCAGCCACTCGAGTTCGTCGGCTGCACCCGACACCGCGGACAGGTGGGCTCGCACGGTCAACCCGAGCACCGCGCGTGAATCCGAGACCATGTGCCCGATGCGGTCCTGCGGGTACGTCGGATCGATCGGCATGTGCGCCGCACCCGATTTCGCGACCGCCCAGACCGCGAGCACCATCTCGTAGGAACGCTGGAAACCAAGGGCCACAACCGCTTCCGGTCCAGCACCTCGCTCGATCAATACCCGTGCAAGCTGCGAGGACGTGGCGTCGAGTTCGGCATAGGACACCGATCGACCCCGGTACCTGATAGCGATCGCCTCAGGATCGAGCGCGGCACCTGCCGCGAAGATCTCGGCCATGGTGCCGCCCGCGAGCACGTCGTCACCATGTACATGAGTCAGACGGTCGTACTCGTCGTCGTAGAGGATCGGAAGATCTCCGACGGGGGACGAAGGGGCAGCCACTACCGCAGCCAGCAACCACCCGAACCGACGCGCAAAGGTGGACACGGTCTTCTCGTCGAAAAGATCACGCGCGTAGAGGAAGCTGGCGGACAGTCCGGCACCGTCGGCCTTCTCGTGCAGGGTCAGCGACAGATCGAACTTGGCAGTATCGACGTCGAAGTCGAGCCCCGACACGGTCAAGCCCGGCAAGGTGAACTCGCTCGGTGGAAGATTCTCCAAGGCGATCGCCACCTGGAACAGCGGATGACGTGCCGTCGAACGCTCCGGATCGAGTAGATCCACCAGCCGCTCGAACGGAATGTCCGAATGCCCGAAGGCGGCGAGGTCGACATCGCGAACATGACTCAACAGCTCGTCGAACCCTTGACCCGAATCGATCGTCGTCCGCAACACGAGGGTATTGACGAACATGCCGATCACGTCGTCCAATGCGGCGTCGCCGCGGCCGGCGACCGCCGTACCGATGGCTATGTCCTCCGACGTCGACATGCGTGCGAGGAACACCGCAAGAGCAGTGTGCAGCACCATGAACAGCGTCGAGTTGCTCGCGCGCGCGAGGTCACGCAGGCCGCTGTGCACATCGGCATCGATCTCGAACGAGAATCGGCCGCCCGCGTAGGACTGAACGGCAGGGCGGGCGCGATCCATCGGCAACGACAGCTCGGCGGGAAGGTCGGCCAACGTCTCGCGCCAGTACGACGCCTGCGCCGAGATCGGACTCTCGGGGTCGTCCTCCTCGCCCAGTGCCGACCGTTGCCACAGCGCAAAATCGATGTACTGCACATCGAGCGCGGTCCACGACGGATGCTCCCCCGCAGCGCGCGCGACGTAGGCCGTCATCACATCACGCGTCAACGGGCCCATCGACCAGCCGTCCGCACTGATGTGATGGACGACGAAGACCAACACGTACTCACCGTCGGACACGTGGAACAGCCGCGCGCGCAACGGTACTGCGGCGGTCACGTCGAACCCGGCGGAGGCGAACTCCACGACATCGGCCAGCACCCGGTCCGGCGACGACACGGCAGGCTCGAGATCCGGGACCACCGATTCTGTGGGCCGAACGACCTGATGACCGATTCCGTCGCTGCTCGGGTACACGGTCCGCAACGATTCGTGGCGCTCGAGAACATCCGAGACAGCCGCAGTCAGCGCTCCGATATCGAGCGCTCCGGACAGCCTGATCGCCACCGGAATATTGTTCACTGCCGATTCCGGCTCGAATCGATTGAGGAACCACATACGTTGCTGCGCAAGCGACAACGGAACGAGCTCCGGTCGCTCCTGTGGCACCAGAGGGTGCGAGATGCCGCTGCCGACGTGGCTGTCCACCCGCGCGGCCATTGCGGCCACCGAACTCGCCTCGAACAGTGTCCGAACCGCAACGGTGGTACCGAGTTCCGAACTCAGTCTCGACACCACCTGCGTCGCAACGAGGGAGTTGCCGCCGAGGGAGAAGAAATCGTCATCGACGCCCACCCGATCGATTCCGAGTACATCGCCGAACACCCTCGCGACGATCTCCTCGACCGGAGTGGACGGTGCGCGAAATGCCCGCGTGACGAACGTCGGTTCCGGCAACGCTCGCCGGTCCAATTTTCCGTTCTGTGTCAGTGGCAATTCCGCCAAGACGACGATGACGTCGGGAACCATGTAATCGGTCAGGAATCGCCCGACGAACGAAGACAATTGCTCGGGGTCGACATCGACGCCGCTGAAGGGAACAACGTAACCGATCAGTCGATCACCGAATCGATCGTCGTTGCGTACCTGGACCACCGCGCGCGATACCGCGTCGTGTCGCTCCAGAGCGGCCTCGACTTCGCCGAGTTCGATGCGAAATCCTCGCAGCTGCACTTGACTGTCGCTACGTCCGACGTACTCGAGATTCCCAGACGCAGTGAGTCGAGCGAGATCACCCGTTCGGTATATCCGCTTGCCTGCAGCACCGTATGGGTGTGCAACGAACCGCACCGCGCTCAGATCCGGTCGTTCGAGATACCCGAGCGCCAGCTGTTCTCCGGAGACATACATTTCACCGACGACTCCCGCCGGGACCGGACGTAGTCGCGAATCCAGCACGAACACGCCCAAACCTGGAATCGCATCGCCGACCCGGCTCGCAGTCGCCTCGCGTGCCGATTCGGCGTCGAGTCGGAGGAAAGACACGTGCACCGTGGTCTCGGTGATGCCGTACATGTTCACCAGTGTCGGAGCGTCCGAATGACGTTCGTACCACCGGCCGAGCTGTGCCAGGTCGAGGGCCTCCCCTCCAAAAATTACGTACCTCAAGTACTTTTCGTGAGCCAAGCCGGCTGTGCGGCCCTCCGCATCGATCAATTGATAGAAGGCCGATGGAGTTTGGTTCAGCACCGTGACGCGCTCACGAACCAGCAGTTCGAGCATCGCTTCGGGTGAACGCGACGTGAAGTAGTCGACGACGATCACGCGGCCACCCGACAACAGCGGTGCCCATAGTTCCCACACCGAGAAATCGAATGCGAAAGAGTGGAACATCGTCCAGACATCGGAACTGTCGAAACCGAAGAGTTCCTGTGTGTTGTCGAGCAGTTGCTCGACGTTTCGATGCGACACCCGCACGCCCTTCGGCGTACCGGTCGACCCGGAAGTGTAGATGACGTAGGCCGTGTTGTCGGCGTGCAGCGTGGCCAACCGCTCGTCGTCGGTGATCGGAGACGAGTCACGCTCACTGTGTGCAGAATCGTCGATCAGTACGACAGATGGCGACGACAGGTCGAAACCATCTCGAATCTCCGAGTTCGTCAGCAATACAGCAGGTTTCGCGTCCGACATGATGAACTCGAGCCGCTCGGCCGGGTACGACGTATCTATCGGGAGGTAACCCGCACCGGAGCTCAGAACCGCCAACAACGCCACGACCAATTCGGCAGACCTCGGTAGCGCCACCGCTACGAGGGATTCCGGTCCAGCACCGGCGGCGACGAGTTCACGGGCCAATGCATTTGCGCGAGAAGAAAGCTCCAGGTACGACAACGAACTATCACCGAAGGTCACGGCTACAGCGTTCGGGGCAGACCGTACCTGAGCTTCGAAGCGCCCACCGATGCTGGACGCAGGAACCGTAGATCCGGCCGGTCGAGTGCGGTCGAGGGCCCACGACCGCTCCTGGACGCCCAGAATCTCGATATTGCCCAGTGCCGTCGATGGCGCGTGTGTGATTGCAGCGAGCACCCGCAGGAACCGCTGCCCGAACAGCGCCATCGTCGACTCGTCGAACAGGTCGGCAGCGTAGGTCAGCGCCACCGTCAATCCGGACGGCCCCTCGGTCTTCGCAGCCGAATTCCACAGCGTCACCTGAAGATCGAACTTCGCAAGGTCGGCTTCGTAGTCGAGGGCCGCAACACGCAACCCAGGAATCTCCACGGACGACTGCTCGAGGTTCTGGAACGTCAACATCACCTGGAACAGCGGATGCCGCGACTGCGATCGGGCCGGCGACAACACGTCGACCAGTCTCTCGAACGGCACGTCGGCGTGCGCGAATGCCGCGAGGTCGACCTCGCGTACCTCGCGCAGGAAATCCTCGAACGACTGCCGCGGGTCGAACGGGGTACGCAACACCAACGTGTTCACGAACATGCCGATGACGTCGTCCAGCACGGCGTCGCCGCGTCCGGCTACCGGGGTACCGATTGTGATGTCTTCTGCTGCAGACAATTTGGCCAACAGCACAGACAGCGCGGCGTGGACCACCATGAACGTCGTTGCATTGTGCGCCTGCGCCACGGCGTCGAGCGCCGCGGCGAGATCGGCATCGATCTCGAATCTGTACGTACCGCCGCGGGTACTCGACACCGCAGGCCGCGGGCGGTCGGTGGGTAGGGCGAGCTGATCGGGAGCGTCACCCAACTGTGTGCGCCAGTAACTCTCCTGCGCCGAGATCACCGAGTCCGGATCGTCCTCGCTACCGAGAACCGCGCGCTGCCAGAGAGTGAAGTCCGCGTACTGCACCTCGAGTGGAGCCCACGCCGGAGCCTCGCCCGCGGTGCGCGCGAGATAGGCCGCCACCACGTCGCGGGTCAAGGGGCCCATCGAGAACCCATCGGCGGCAATGTGGTGGACGACGAAGGCCAGCACGTGCTCGGTGGCCGAGAGCTCCAAAAGCAGTGCACGCACGGGCAGTCGCGCCGACAGCTCGAACGGCCGGAGCGCAAACTCGAGCAACGTTGCAGGCACGTCCGCAGCGGACACCGCAGCCGTCTCCAGTTCCATTGTCTCGACGCCGGATTCGAGAACCTGCTGATAGCCGACACCCTCGTGATCGGGGTATACGGTCCGCAAGGATTCGTGTCTGTCCAGAAGGTCCGACACAGCCGCACGCAGTGCCGTCGTGTCGAGCTCACCCGAGAGGGTGATGGCAACCGGGATATTGTTGACAGCCGAATCGGGCTCGAAGCGGTTGAGGAACCACATGCGCTGCTGCGCGAGGGACAACGGAATTCGCTCGGGTCGCGGCTGCGCAACCAACGGAGCGCGTACCCCGGCACCGTCGGCCGCATCCACCAGAATCGCAAGCTCCGCCACGGTAGGCGCGTCGAAGAACGAGCGCACGTCCACGGTCACACCGCGCTCGGCGTTGACGCGAGCAATGACCCGGGTCGCGTTGAGCGAATTTCCGCCGAGCGTGAAGAAGTCGTCGTCTACGCCGATCCGATCCATTCCGAGAACTGTTCCGAAGATTGCGGCAAGGGCGATCTCGGTCTCGGTTTCCGGGGCCCGGTACTCGCGTACGAGAGATGAGAAATCGGGTGCGGGCAGAGCCCGTCGATCCAACTTGCCGCTGGAGTTCAGCGGGAATTCGTCGAGGACGACGAACAGGGACGGCACCATGTAATCCGGCATCCGGCGACGCACTGCATCGGCGAGTTCGGCGTGATCGATGCCGGCGTTCGTACCGACTACGTAGCCGACGAGATGCTCACCGAGCTGTGGCTGCGCCTCGTCCGAGTGCACCACCACCGCAGCTTGAGTCACCTCCGGCTCGGCCAGCAGAGCGGATTCGATCTCGCCGAGCTCGATGCGCAGGCCGCGCAGCTTGACCTGGAAGTCGGTTCGGCCGATGTATTCGATCAGTCCATCTGCTCGCCGGCGTACCAGGTCACCCGTGCGATACATGCGATCGCCCGGTTGCCCGTACGGGTCGGCAACGAAGCGGTCCGACGTGAGATCCGTTCGACCGAGATATCCGCGGGCCAACTGAACGCCCGCCAGATACAGTTCACCCTCGATACCGCGGGGCGATCGCCGCAGCGCCTCGTCGAGCACGTACAACTCGGTGTCGTCGACGGCTGCTCCGATGGGTACGGACGTCTCCTCGACACTGCCGGTCTCGTAATAGGTGACGTCGACGGCAGCCTCGGTCGGTCCGTACAGGTTGTGCAGTGCTGCGCCCGAGATGCGGTGAAACGCATTGACTGTGCGCGCAGGCAGTGCCTCGCCGGAGGCAAACACCATCCGAAGTGAATTCTGTTGTGCGGCAGCCGGCTCGGCAACGTACACGGACAGCATGGACGGCACGAAATGCGCTACCGTCACCGCGCGCTCGGTGATGATCCGGGACAAATAGGCCGGATCCCGGTGACCTTCCGGTTCCGCGATCACCAGAGTCGCGCCGATCTGCAACGGCCAGAAGAATTCCCACACCGACACGTCGAACGTGAAGGGCGTCTTCTGCAGCACCACGTCCTCGCCGGTCATCGAATAGGCACGCTGTCGCCAGGAGATGTTGGCGACGATCGCGCGATGAGACACCGCGACGCCCTTCGGTCGACCGGTGGAGCCCGAGGTGAAGATGACGTAGGCCAGGTCGTCCTGCGCCAGAACGCCGATGCGATCGGCGTCGGTAAGTCGTCCGTCAGCCCGTGCCGACACGTCCAGATCGTCGATCAGCACCGTCGATGTTCCATCAGGCAACTCGGGACGGTCCGCGGTGGTCGTCAGCACGAGGACGGGTCGCGCGATGTCCAGAACGTAACCGAGGCGGTCCACTGGATGATCGGGGTCGAGCGGCACGTATGCGCCTCCGGCCGCAGAAATGGCGTACATGCCGAGCAGTAGCTCGAACGAACGACGCACCGACAGTCCGACACGCGCGTCCGGGCCGACGCCGTTCGCCACCAGATGGCGCGCAAGCTGACCGACCTTCGAGGCGAACTGCGCATAGGTGAGGGCGTCGTCACCGAACATCAGAGCTACGGCGTCAGGCGTGCGTTCGGCTTGATCGGCAAAAAGCGAATACAGCGTGTCCGCGTCGGGCCGAGCCACATCGGACGCCGAATCGGTCTCCCCGAGAACCGACACGGCGTCCGAGACGAGCAGCGACACAACCGCATCGAGTCCGCCGTCGCTGGATTCGATAAGGCCGGGGACGGTGTTGGACAGCACCACCGGAATCAGGGCATCGGGTCCGAGAACGCCCCCCATCGCGGCATCGAGGGTGGTGATCTCGGCGTCGAGACGTGAATACGTCAGCTCGGTCGTGAGGTGCGTCAGAGCCACCCTGTCGGGATCCACCGCAGCCACGCTCCGAACCAACCGCGGCAGGTCCTCGATCGTCAGAGACTCATCGCCGCGACGTCCTACCGACATCTATCCATTCCTCCTGATCGATCTACGTGCACAACCGGCGTGGTCGGTTCTCGTCACGATGACGCGATCACCGACTCCGCTCTCTCGATCAACGATGCCAGAGCGGCAGCAAGACCATCCGCACCGAGGGTGGGCAACACTCCGGGAACCAATCCCGACAGCGTCACCGTGACGAGCGCCTGCGGCTTCATCGCAGCACCCATCGTTGCCGCCATCTGCGTCAACTTCTCGCTCATCGCGCCGAAGCCGACCTGTGTGTCCTCGTGCTCGAACGCAACTGCATCCGGTGCTATCGCCGCGGCCTTCGCGAGCAATTCAGGAAGGTCGTCGACGGTCTTCGGCCTGGCTTTCGGCTCGAGCTCTGCCTTCTCCTCGTCGGAGAGAATGTCGATCGATCGAAGCACCACCCGCGGATCGGACGCGACGGCCTCGAGAATCTTCACGAAACGACCGGCGAACGCAGCGATGGTCGACTCGGTGAATATCGAGGTGGCATAGGTGAAGGTGGTCTCGATCTCGGTGAGAGAGCCGGAATCGTCGAACGCCTCCACCGCGGTCAGCTGAAGATCGAACTTCGCCTGGTCCTCACCTGCCGGTAGTGCTTCCACCTGCAGACCTGGTAGTTCGAAGACTCCGGTCGTGTGATTCTGGAACGTCAGCATCGCCTGGAACAGCGGCGTGTACGCACTCGATCGTGCGCGCCCGAGCGCGTCCACCAGTCGCTCGAACGGAACGTCGGCATGTGCGAACGCGGCGAGATCCTTCTCCTTCGCTTGGTCGAGCAGGTCGACGAACGTGCTGTTCGGGTCGACCCGAGTGCGCAACACCAGAGTGTTGACGAACATGCCGACCAGATCGTCCAGCTTCTCCTCACCTCGCCCAGCGCTCGGTGTACCGATACTGATGTCGGACGAATTGCTCAGCCGCGCGAGCAGAACAGCGAACGCTGTGTGTACCACCATGAAGGTCGTCGCTGCATGTTCACGGGCTATGCGTTCTATTGCCTGCGCTGTCTCGCCACCTATCGCGAACCGATACGACGCACCCTGCATCGTCGGCCGAGCCGGACGCGGCCTGTCGAGTGGGAGAGCCAGCAACTCCGGCGCGCCGGCCAGTTCGTCCGTCCAGTAGGAGAGCTGTCGAGACAGCACGCTCTGCGGGTCGTCCTCGCTTCCGAGAACCTCACGCTGCCACAGCGCGAAGTCCGCGTACTGGACCTCGAGCGGAGCCCAGGCAGGCAACTCCCCCGCAGTCCGCGCGGTGTACGCCACCATCACGTCTCGGATCAGCGGTCCCATCGAGAATCCGTCAGCCGAGATGTGGTGCGCCACCACGGCCAGAATGTGCTGACCGTCGCCGACGTCGAGCAGCGCAGCACGTACTGGTACCTGTGCCGTCACGTCGAAACCGGTCCCCAGAACCTCGGTCAACCGTGAGACGACCTTGTCCGGTGCCACCGCCTCCGGTGTCAGATCCACCGCCACGTCGGGCACTTCGCCGACCAGCTGCACGGGTCCGTCGGTACCGTCCGGGTACCGAGTCCGCAGAATCTCGTGTCGTCCCACCACATCGTCGAATGCTGCCCGTAGAGAATCGACGTCGAGTTCGCCCGTCAAACGAACTGCGACGGGAATGTTGTATGCCGACGATGCCGGATCCAGCCGGTTGATGGTCCACATACGTTCCTGCGCAACGGACAGTGGGAGTACCTCCGGCCGTTCGAGCGCAGTCAACTCACGGCGAGCGCCGCCGCCGACGAGCGGTGCGATGTGTCCGGCAAGGCCTTCGACCGTCGAAGCAGTGAACACTGCACGTACCGGAATCCGAGCATCGAGCGCCTGTCCGAGTCGCGATACCAGCTGCGTCGCGACAAGCGAATTACCGCCGAGCGCGAAGAAGTCGTCATCGAGGCCGACCCGTTCGAGACCGAGAAGAGTCTCCACCGTGCGAGCCACGATCTCTTCGACAGGAGTGACCGGAGCACGGAACTCGGCGGCCTCGAACTGCGGTTTCGGCAGTGCTCGTCGGTCGAGCTTGCCGTTGGAGTTCAGGGGCAGACTATCGAGCACGATGAACGTCGCCGGAACCATGTACGACGGAACAGACTGTGTCAGAGCCTCTTCCACAGTCCGTACGTCGACGGTGGCGTCGCCCTGTCCGACCACGTATGCAACGAGCTGGTCACCGAGGTGGGCATCGCCGTGCACGATCACCGCGGTGTCGGCGATCGCCGACTGGTTTCTCAGTGCCGATTCGATCTCACCGAGTTCGATTCGGAATCCGCGGATTTTCACCTGGAAGTCGGCACGTTCGACGTACTCGATTCGTGCTGCCCCGGTGCCGCTGTCGGCAACGCGCCATCGCACCAGGTCCCCGGTTCGGTACAACCGAGCTCCGGCTGCGCCGAACGGGTTGGCGACGAACCGTTCGGCGGTCAGATCGGCGCGACCGAAATACCCTCGGGCCAGTTGCTCGCCGGCCAGATAGAGCTCACCCGTTATCCCCGCGGGCACCGGATGGAGCCGGGAGTCCAACACGAACACCTGGGTGTTGGCCTCCGGAACACCGATCGGGACCACGACCGTATCGGCATCGGTGACAGCGTGCGCTGTCACGGACACGGCAGCTTCGGTCGGTCCGTAGAGGTTGTGCAGCTCTACGTCGCCGTTGGCGCGACGGAAATCCTGCGCTACCGCTGCGGGCAGCGCTTCGCCGATCGCCAGTACCCGACGCAGCGTCGGTGCCAACGGCCCTGCGCTGACCGTCGTCAGCATGGACAGCATCGACGGCACGAGATGCAGCGTGGTCACGGCCCTGTCGCGGACCAACGCGAGCAGGTATTCGGGATCGCGATGTCCGTCGGCCGCCGCTATCACAATGCGTCCACCGGAGGTGAGCTGCGACCAGAACTCCCAGACCGAGAGGTCGAACGACGCGGCGGTTTTGAGCAGTGACGAATCGGATTCGTTCAGCTGGTACTCGTCTCGCAGCCAGTTCAGCTGATTGACGATTGCGGCGTGCGGTACCGCGACACCCTTGGGTCGTCCGGTGGAACCAGACGTGAAGATGATGTACGCGATGTTGTCTCCGGACAACGGCGCGATGCGTTCCTCGGACTGCAACGGCTCCGCCGAATATCCCGACAGATCTACCTCGGAAATATCGAGAACAGTTACCGCAGCAGCAATCTCGTTCTCCTCGTCGCCTCGACCCGACACCAGGACACACAGAGGTGCTGCAGTGGCCAGTACGAATGCGTTTCGGTCGGCAGGCTGGTCCGGATCTATCGGCACGTATGCGCCACCGGCCATCGAGATCGCGTACATCCCGACGAGCAGGTCGACGGACCTACGTATCGCCAGTCCGACGCGTACTTCCGGGCCGACTCCCACCGATACGAGGTGGCGGGCCAGACGCGAGACCCGATCCGAGAATTCGGCATAGGTCACCGTGCCGTTGTCGTGCTCGAGCGCCACCGCGTGCGGATCGGCCGTAGCCGACTCGATGAAGAGATCTATGAGCGTCGCGTTGCCCTCGACCTCACGAGAGGTGTCGTTCCAGCCCTCGACGATGGTCGTGCGCTCGCCCTCGAGCAACAACTCGAGGTCACCGATCGGTGTGGTCGGGGATGCGATGAGTGACGCCGTCAGGTTCTGGAAGCGATCCACGATGGAGCGCGCAGTCCGATCGTCGAACAAGTCCGTGGCGTACGTCAGCATGGCACCGAAGCCGCCGCCGGCTTCGCTTTCGTCCGCTTCGCCGTCGGACACGATGAGGTGAAGATCGAACTGTGAATTCCCGGATTCGGTATCGAGTGCCGAGATCTCCAGCCCGTCGAGCTCGAACTCGCGCCGGGCGAAGTTCTGGAACGAGAATCCCACTTGGAACAGCGGATGCCGAGCCGTCGACCGGGTCGGGTTGACCACCTCGACCAGCCGCTCGAACGGGATGTCCGAGTGTGCGAATGCCTGCAGATCTGCTTCTCGAGCCGCGTCGAGAACATCCTCGAACGTCGAGTCCGCCGAGACGTCGAGCCGAAGGACGAGAGTGTTGACGAACATACCGATCACGTTCTCGATCTCGGCTTCACCCCGTCCGGCGATCGGAGTTCCGACGGTGATGTCCGAAGACCCGGAAATCCGCGCCAACAGCACGGCGAACGCCGCATGTACTGCCATGAAGACAGTGGCGTTGTGCGCACGTGCCACGGCCTGCAGTCGGTCTCGAGTCGCACTGTCGATCTCGAAATCGATTCGAGAACCACGGAACGTCTGATGCGCCGGGCGTGGTCGATCGAGCGGCAGGTCGATCTGCTCGGGCAGATCGGTCAACGCCTCGGACCAGTACTGAATCTGCTGCGCAGCAACCGATTCGGCGTCGTCCTCGGACCCGAGGATCTGGCGCTGCCACAGTGCGTAGTCGGCGTACTGCACCGGCAGTGGTGCCCACTCCGGATCGCCGCCTCTGGTACGCGCGGCATACGCGGTCATCACATCGGTCGACAGCGGCATCATCGACAGACCGTCCGCGCTGATGTGATGAACGACAATGCCGAGTACGAACTCGCGGTCGGAGACCCGGAACAGTGTGGTCTTCAACGGAATACGAGCGGTGACATCGAAAGTTGTCGCCAGCAGTTCCAGCACCCGCGCGGTCACTGACTCGGCGTCGGTGTCGACGACACCGAGCGTGGTGGATATCTCGGACATCGGAACGACGACCTGGTGCGGGCCCTCCGGCGAATCCGGATAGACGGACCGCAGCGATTCGTGGCGCTCGATGACGTCGGAGATCGCCTGCGCGAGTGCCTCCACATCCAGTTCACCGCTCATCCGCAACGCGAACGGAATGTTGTACGCGGTAGAGGAAGGATCGAAGCGGTTGAGGAACCACATGCGCTGCTGGGCGAGCGACAGCGGGACACGATCGGGTCGCGGCTGCGCGACGAGCGGAGCCCTGCTGCCGGAGCCCGAACTCTGCTCGACGCGTACCGCCAGAGCTGCCACCGACGAGGCCTCGAACAAGGCGCGAACCGGCACCGTCGTCTCCAACGCGGTTCCCAGCCTGGACACGACCTGTGTCGCTACCAGAGAGTTTCCGCCGAGCTCGAAGAAGTCGTCGTCGAGACCGACTCGGTCCACTCCGAGAACCTCCGCGAACACACGAGCGACGATCTCCTCGATCGGCGTCGTCGGCGAGCGGAACTCGCGGATCTGCGCTGCGGGTTGCGGCAGTGCGCGTCGGTCCAACTTTCCGTTCACTGTCAACGGAATTGCGTCGAGAACGACGAATGCCGAGGGCACCATGTAGTCGGGCAGGTTCGCGGCGACCGTGCGACGCACGGTGTCCAGATCGACGGCCGAAGCGGCCCCCGGAACGATGTACGCCACCAGCCGCAACGCGCCGGGAACGTCCTCGCGAACGATCACTGCCGCCTGGCCGACCGTAGGCGCGGCAGCAACGGTGGATTCGACTTCACCGAGCTCGATACGGAATCCGCGAATCTTCACCTGATCGTCGGCGCGACCGACGAACTCGAGTTCCCCGGCCGTGGACCAACGCGCCACGTCACCCGTCCGGTACAACACAGAGCCGTCGCGTGCGAACGGATCGGCAACGAAGCGCGTGGCACTGAGCCCGGCTCGACCGAGGTAGCCGCGTGCGACCTGACCGCCCGAGACGTACATTTCCCCCGGCACGCCGGCTGGTACCAGATTGAGTCGACCGTCCAGAACGTAGACCGACAGGCCCGAGATCGCCCGGCCCACCAGTGAACCCGTCGCCTCCGCAGCCGACGTGGCGTCCACCACTCGATGCGAGACGTGCACGGTCGTCTCGGTGATGCCGTACATGTTGACCAGGACGGGAGCTGTGTCACCGTGTCGAGCGAACCACCCGGCCAGACGTCGAAGCTCCAATGCCTCGCCGCCGAAGACGATGTAGCGCAACGCATAATCCGCAGCACCACCGGTGCGGTCGACCTCGTCGAACTGATAGAACGCGGACGGCGTCTGGTTGAACACCGTCACTCGTTCACGGACGAGCAGTTCACGCAGTGCTTCCGGCGATCGAGACGTGAAGTAGTCCACCACGACGACGCTGCCGCCGGTGGTCAGCGGTCCCCACAGTTCCCAGACCGAGAAGTCGAAGGCGAACGAGTGGAACAGAGTCCACACGTCGTCGGGACCGAACTGGAAACTGCGCTGGGTGTTGGCCAACAGACGCACGACGTTGCGGTGTGGAATCACCACGCCCTTGGGCTTTCCCGTGGAGCCCGATGTGTAGATCACGTACGCCACGTTTGCCGCAGTCGCCTGCACGCCGAGCTCGGCCGATGCCAGCGGCCGACCGTCCGCTTCGACGGTCGAATCGATCTCGATCCGCGGCAGACCCGTCGGCAGCTCCACCTCGACGCCGGACCACGTCAGTACGGCGGCCGGTTGCGCGTCGGTCAGCACGAATTCGATTCGCTCGGCTGGGTACGACGGATCGATCGGCACGTAGCCGCCACCCGCCTTCAGCACGGCGAGAAGTCCGATCACGAGTTCCGATGTTCGCGGAAGCACAACTGCAACGAGCGATTCCGGTCCGACACCGACGGCAAGCAACCGCCGCGCCAGTGCATTCGATGCCTCGTCGACCTGTCGGTAGGTCAGGACAGAACCGTCGTGCACCACCGCGGTGTCGTCGGGTGCCGCTGCCGCCCTCTCGGCGAACAGATCCACCAGGGTCGAGGGGACATCGTCGACCGGCTCCGAGCTCGCCGCAAATTCCAGCAACTGCGCCCGCTCGGACGTGTCGACCAACTCGATGTCGCCGATGGTCTGCGCTGGATCGTGCGCGACCGACTCGAGCACCTGCACCAGTCGATCACCGAATCCTGCGACCGTCTCGCGATCGAAAAGCTCTGTCGCGTAAGCGATTTCAACCCAGATTCCCTGGGAATCCGGAGACTCGACGAAGGTGAACTGCAGATCGAACTTCGCCGTGGCAACCGGCAGATCGACCGGGCTCACGTTGAGACCCGCCAGTTCGATCTCGGTCTGCTGCATGTTCTGGAACGACAGTACGACCTGAGCGAGCGGATGACGCGCCGCCGAACGACCGGGATCGAGTGCCTCGACCAGACGCTCGAACGGAATGTCCGCGTTCGCGAAAGCCGAGAGGTCGACCTCCCTGGTGTGCGCGAGAAGGTCGTCGAAACCGATGTCCCCCCGTACCGAAGTCCGCAGTACCAGCGTGTTGACGAACATTCCGATGACGGCGTCCAGCGCCTCGTCGCCGCGACCGGCGACGGGTGTGCCGATCACGATGTCGTCGGTTCCGGACATCCTGGCGAGCAGCACGGACAGAGCCGAATGAACCACCATGAACAGCGACGAACTGTGGGTGCGGGCCAATTCGTCCAACCGCGCGTGCAGCGGCGCGCCGATGGAGAACGACACACTCGCGCCTCTGTTGGACGCGACGTCCGGGCGCGGCCGATCGGTGGGGAAAGTCAGCTCCTCGGGTGAATCATCGAGCGCTGCAATCCAGTGGTCGGCTTGTTGCGCGAGCAGAGACCGCGGATCTTCGGGAGAACCCAGCACCTCTCGCTGCCACAACGTGTAGTCGACGTACTGCACGGAAAGCGGATCCCAACCGGGTTCGGCATCGGCGGACCGCGCCAGGTAGGCGGTCATCACATCTCGGGCCAGTGGACCCATCGAGAACCCGTCGGCCGAGATGTGGTGGACCACGACGGTGAGCACATGCTGCGTCGGTGTGACTCGGAAGAGCCTGGCGCGCAACGGAACTTCGGACGACACGTCGAAGCCCTCCATCACCACGTCTTCGATGACCGAGTGGATCTCGGCGGCCTCGATCGATAGCGGCTCGAGAGTGATGGCCACGTCCGTGCTCGACAGAACCACCTGGCTGGGAACGCCGTCGTTCGCCGGGTACACGGTGCGCAGGGACTCGTGGCGCTCGATCAGGTCGGCAATCGCACGTGTCAGCGCAGTCGTGTCGAGAGTGCCGTTCAACGTCAACGCGACCGGCAGGTTGTTCGCAGCAGACGAGGTGTCGAACTGGTTGAGGAACCACATCCGGCGTTGCGCCAAGGACAACGGCACGACCGCCGGACGCACCTGACGGGTCAGTGCCTGCCGCGCTCCAGCACCGACCTTCGATTCGATGCGCGCGGCGAGTGCGGACACGGTCGGTGCCTCGAACAGTGCCCGAATGGGCACGGCCGTGTCGAGTGCAGCGCCGAGACGAGCCGCGACCTGAGTGGCGATCAGCGAATTTCCACCGAGTAGGAAGAACCCGTCGTCTGCACCGACCCGGTCGACACCGAGCACGTCTGCGAACACCGAGGCGACGATCTCCTCGACCGGCGTCGACGGCATTCTGAATGCCTTGGCCTCGAACACCGGTTCCGGCAGTGCCTTACGGTCCAGCTTGCCGGACGAATTGAGGGGGAATTGAGACAGAATCACAATTGCCGCGGGCACCATGTAGCTCGGCAGCGCAGCCGAGACGTGCGCCGTGAGTGTCGCCGGCTCTGCCGCGGCACCCGGCACCGGCACCACGTATCCGACGAGTTGCTCGCCGGTCGTGGTTGCGGCCACGACCGCGCTCGCCTGG
Organism: Rhodococcus ruber; assembly: GCF_027270735.1. GTDB lineage: Bacteria > Actinomycetota > Actinomycetes > Mycobacteriales > Mycobacteriaceae > Rhodococcoides > Rhodococcoides rubrum_A. The sequence continues at coordinate 211,852 of NZ_JAPWIJ010000010.1, forward strand.
CTGACGTCGGGATGCGACAGCAGCGCCGTTTCGATCTCACCGAGTTCGATTCGCTGACCTCGGAACTTGACCTGGAAGTCGGTACGGCCGATGTATTCGACGACGTTCGTTCCGTCGCTTCGCCACCGAACCAGGTCTCCGGTTCGGTACATCCGTTGTCCGGCCGGACCGAACGGGTCTGCGACGAAGCGATCCGATGTCAGATCGACTCGGCCCAGGTAACCGTTGGCGAGTTGTACGCCCGCCAGGTAGAGCTCACCTGCAACGCCAGGGGCGACGGGATGCAGTCGGCCGTCCAGTATGTGCAGGCGAACGTTCCACTCGGGACGGCCGATCGGTACGACCGCGGTGTCACTGTCTCCGGTGTGCCAATAGGTGACCGACACAGCGGCTTCGGTCGGACCGTACAGGTTGTGCAGTTCGGCTCCGGTGGAGGCACGGAACTCGGCGGCACTCTCCGGTGGCAGCGCCTCGCCGATCGCGAACACGTCCCGAAGTGTTCGGCATCTGTCGGGACTCGTGTTGGCTGCGAACACCGTCAGCATGGACGGTACGAAGTCGGTCAGGGTGACCGACTGGGCCGCGATCGTGTCGGAGACGTAGCCGGCATCTCGGTGGCCGTCCGGCGTGGCAACCACCAACCGCGCACCCGCCAACAGTGGGATGAAGAAACCCCAGAGCGAGACGTCGAACGTGGTGGCCGTCTTCTGCAGGTAGACGTCGTTCTCGGTCACGTCGTACTCGTGCAGCATCCAGAGCATCTGGTTCGCCACGGCGCGGTGACTGACCGACACGCCCTTGGGCTTTCCTGTCGAACCCGAGGTGAAGATGACGTAGGCGGTGTTCGACGGCGTCAGAGATCCACGCCGCTCGGCGTCGACGATCCGCGCGTTCGACACCGAAGTCAGATCGAGATCGGTGACATCGACCAGGCGGTGTCCGGACGGGAGGTTTGCGGAGTCGGCGACCGACGTCAGGACCATGGTGGGCCTGGCTATGTCGAGAATGTGCTCGATGCGGCCGGTGGGGTATTCCGGGTCGATCGGCACGAACGCGCCTCCCGCCTCCAACACTGCGTACATGCTCACGACCAGGTCGACCGAACGTCGCAGCGACAATGCCACGAGCGATTCGGGTCCGACGCCTGCATCGATCAGATATCTCGCCAAGCGCAGCACCCTGCTGTCGAACTCGCGATAGGTGAGGGACTCACCTTCGAAGACGAGTGCGACACGATCGGCGGAACGCTGCACCGAATCGTCGAACAGCGCAACAAGAGTCGAGCGGTCGTCGGAAATCGGGTGTTCGGTCGTCCAACGACGATCCGTCAGCGCCCTCTTCTCTCCGCCCGTGAGCAGATCGATGTCCCCTACGACAACACCTGCGTCGTCGACTACAGCACCGAGCAGTGTGACGAAGCGTTGCCCCAGCAACTCGACCGTCGACTCGTCGAAGAGATCGGTCGCATAAGTGACTTCCACCGACATTCCGTCAGCGGAACCATCCGATGTGAATGCCTCGACGAAGGTGAACTGCAGATCGAACAGCGACACCACGGCATCGAACTCGACGCCCGACACGGACAACCCTGGAAGCTGCAGATCATTCTGGCGAAGGTTCTGGAAGGCCACCACGACCTGAACCAGAGGGTGACGCCCCGCGGAACGAGTCGGGTTGAGAATCTCGACCAGCCGCTCGAACGGGATATCGACGTGCGCGAACGCCGACAGGTCCACCTCACGAACAGAACGAACTACGTCGTCGAACGACGCGGAGCTGTCGATCTCGGACCGAAGCACCAGCGTATTGACGAACATGCCGACCAGGTCGTCGAGGGCGGCCTCGCCGCGACCGGCCACCGGGGTTCCGATGACGATGTCCGATTCGTTCGACAAGCGGGACAACAACACGGCCAGTGCACTGTGCACGACCATGAACAGCGACGCGTTGTCGCGACGCGCCACGGTCGACAGGCCCTGATGAAGTTCTCTGGAAATGGAGAACACCACGCGTGCACCGGAATTCGACGCCACCAGCGGCCGGACCCGGTCGGTCGGCAGGTTCGACTGATCCGGCAGACCTGCCAGCGCGGTCGACCAGTAGGCGATCTGCTCGGCTGCAACGGATTCCGGATCGGTTTCGGAACCGAGGACCTCACGCTGCCACAGGCTGTAGTCGGCGTACGAGACTTCGAGACGGTTCCAGTTCGGCACCGAGTTCATCGACCGAGCGGCATACGCGGTCATCACATCGCGCGTCAGCGGGCCCATCGAGAATCCATCGGCCGCAATGTGGTGAACGACGAAGACGAGCAGGTGCTCGGTGGGGCTGATCTCGAAAAGACGAGTGCGGAAGGGCAATTCGGTCGACAGGTCGAAACCGGCCGAGGCCAACTCGTGCAAGGTGTCGGCCACCTCGCCTGCCCCGATCTCGATCGGCAGCAGTGCCGGGCTCGCCTCGTCGACCGAGAGAACCACCTGATGTGCGGTCCCATCGGTTTCCGGATACACCGTGCGCAGCGACTCGTGGCGCGCGACCACATCCGCAACCGCAACCTGCATCGCTCGTCGATCCAGCAATCCGGACAGTCGAACGGCTACCGGAATGTTGCTCGCACCCGATTCGGTGTCGAACTTGTTCAGGAACCACATGCGCTGCTGAGCAGGCGACAACGGAATGTGCTCCGGGCGTTCCCGAACACCGAGCGCCGGCCTGCTTCCGGTGGCCACGAGGGTGCCGAGTCGGACTGCAAGAGCACCGACGGTCGAGGCGTCGAACAGTTCCCGCACCGCGATGCGGGTATCCAGGGCGACGCCCAGCCTGGACACCAATTGCGTTGCAATCAGTGAGTTTCCACCGAGCTCGAAGAAGTCGTCGTCCAGACCGACACGTTCGACGCCGAGCACCTGAGCGAAAACCTCGGCCACGGTACGTTCGATGTCGTTCGTCGGTTCCCGGTACTCGGTGACCGCGATCTCCGGATCGGGCAGAACCTTGCGATCGAGCTTTCCGGTCGCGCCGAGCGGAAATTCTTCGAGCACGATGAGAGTCGACGGCACCATGTATTCCGCCAGTCGTGACCGAACTGCGGCCAATACGGCTCCGGTGTCCACGGAGGCACCGGACGGTACGACGTACCCGACGAGCTGCTCGCGGCGCACGACGACGACCGCCTGGGAGATCGAACGCTGCGCCAACAGTGCCGATTCGATCTCGCCGAGTTCGATGCGCAGGCCGCGAAGCTTGACCTGAAAGTCGGAACGTCCGACGTATTCCAGTTCGCCGTGCCGGTTCCACCGCACGACGTCGCCGGTGCGGTAGAGACGAGCTCCGCCCGTCGCGAACGGATGCGCCACGAATCGATCCGCGGTCAGATCAGGGCGACCGACGTAGCCACGAGCCAACTGTGTACCCGCCAGATAGAGCTCACCAGCGACTCCGACGGGAGCGGGATTCAGTCGCGAATCCAGCACGTAGACGGCGGTGTTCCACACCGGAGCACCGATCGGCATGACATCCGAGTCTTCGTCCGTCACAGCGTGATACGTGACATCGACCGCAGCCTCTGTCGGACCGTACAGGTTGTGCAACTCCACTCCCGCGATTGCCCGCCGCAGCGAGCGGGCAGTGGTGGGAGCCAGCGCCTCACCGGATGCGAACACCAACCGCAGCGAGGCACCCGAAGCTCGGCGTCGCTCCACCTCGGGTACGAACACAGACATCATCGACGGCACGAAGTGCACCACCGAAACGTGCTCACGAGCGATGACATCGAGCAGATACAGCGCATCCCGATGCCCATCCGGCACCGCGATGGCCACCGACGCCCCGTTCTGCAGGGCCCAGAAGAACTCCCACACCGATACGTCGAAGGTCGACGGAGTCTTCTGCAGCACCACGTCATCGGCACTCAACCGGTACTCGTGCTGCATCCACAACAGTCGGTTGACTATCGCTTCGTGCGACACCCCAACGCCTTTGGGTCTGCCTGTCGATCCGGACGTGAAGATCACATAGGCAATGTTCGAGGGCCGTAGCGGGGCGATTCGATCGGCATCGGTCAGCGGAGCCGACGACAGCGACGACACGTCGAGTGTGTCGATGTCGATCGTTTCGACTCCGGCGAAGTCCACATGATCGCGCGTGATGGACAGCACCCGAACCGGTGCCGCCGTGGCCACGATGTACTCGTTTCGGTCGGCCGGCTGCTTCGGGTCGATCGGAACGTAACCCGCCCCCGCCTTGACGATCGCATACATGCCGACGAACAGGTCGAGGCTTCGACCGACAGCGAGTCCGACGAGGGAGTCGGGCTCGACTCCGATCGATATCAGATGGCGCGCAAGGCGATTGGCTCTTGCCGCGAACTCCGCATACGTCAGCCGCTCGCCCTCGAACACCAGCGCCGGTGCATCGGGAGTCTCGGCGACCTGACGGTCGAACAGGTCGACGAGCGTCATCTGCTTCGGCACGTCGTGTTCGGTGTGGTTCCACGCCGTCACCACTCGCGCGCGCTCACCGTCGTCGAGAAGATCGATGTCACCCACCGACACCGACGGATCGGCCACCACCGCGGTGAGCATCCGCACGAAACGATCGGAGAATCCGCGCACCGTCTCCGCATCGAACAGGTCGGTCGCGTACGTCAACTCGGCGGCCATGCCCTGTCCGCGCCCGTCCACTCCGATCGACTCGGTGACGGTCAACTGCAGATCGAACTTTGCCACCTCCGCGTCGAGCGCGACGCTGTCCACCGACAGACCTGGCAGGTCCACGTGCGTACGGGTGAGGTTCTCGAACGAGAGCATCACCTGGAAGAGCGGATGCCGCGCCTGCGAACGCGACGGATTCAGCACCTCGACCAAGCGCTCGAACGGAAGATCGGCATGCCCGAACGCACCGAGCGCCACTTCTCTCGCACGCCCGATCTGCTCCGAGAACGTGCGACCCGCTTCGATATCGGTACGCAGTACGAGCGTGTTGACGAACATGCCGACCACGTCGTCGAGGGCTGCGTCGCCGCGACCGGCGACCGGGGTGCCGATCGCAATGTCCTCGGTGCCCGAGAGGCGCGCGAGCAACACTGCAAGTGCCGCATGGACGACCATGAACAGTGAAGCGTTGTGTGTGTGGGCCAGCGCAGAGAGGCCGCGATGGACCTCGGCCGGCACCTCGAAGCGTATCGACGAACCCTGGTAGGACTGGCGATTCGGGCGAGGCCGGTCGGTCGGCAGATCGAGCTGATCCGGCAACCCGGCCAGCATCTGAGCCCAGTAGTCGACCTGGCCGGAGATCAGCGATTGCGGATCGTCCTCCGATCCGAGGACCGAGCGCTGCCACAGGCTGTAGTCGGCGTACTGGACCTCCAACGGCATCCATGCCGGGTTCTCCCAGGCAGTTCGCGAGGCGTACGCGATCATGATGTCGCGCGCCAGCGGTCCCATGGACCAGCCGTCGGCCGAAATGTGGTGCACCACCATGGCGATGACGTGTTCGCGAGGGCCGATCTCGAACAGTCGGGCCTGAATCGGAACATTGACGGTCACGTCGAACGTCGTCGAGGCCAACGTGAAGACCTGCCGCTGGATGTCGGCCGCAGACGTCGGAATGGGCATCAGGTTCGGCACCGTCTGAGCGGCGTCGAGAATGGACTGCTGTGGGCCGTGGACGGTATCGGGATACACCGTGCGCAGCGACTCGTGCCGGTCGATCACGTCCATGATCGCAACCTGCAGTGCCGCGACATCGAGCTCGCCGGTCAACTTCAATGCGAACGGAATGTTGTACGCGGTGGAATCGGCGTCGAACCGGTTGAGGAACCACATTCGCTGCTGAGCCAGCGACAGCGGAATCCGCTCCGGCCGCACCGCCGCGACCAGCGCGACGCGTCCGCCCTCCCCCGCGGCCTGCTCGACCCGCACCGCAAGCAGGGCGACGGTCGATGCCTCGAACAACATGCGCACCGGCACGGTGGCATCGAGCGCCACTCCCAACCGTGAGACCACCTGTGTGGCGATCAACGAGTTACCGCCGAGCTCGAAGAAGTCGTCGTCCAGACCCACGCGCTCCACCCCGAGGACGTCCGCGAAGACGTCGGCAACGATCTCCTCGATCGGGGTCGTCGGAGCGCGGAACTCGCGCACCTCGAACACCGGTGCCGGCAGTGCCCGGCGATCGAGCTTGCCGTTGACCGTCAGTGGAATGGCGTCGAGCACGACGAACGCCGACGGCACCATGTACTCCGGAAGTACCTCGGCGATACCGGTTCTGATGTCTTCGATGTCGACGATCGGCCGACCCTCGACCGCAGCGGACACCACGTAGGCGACCAGTCGAGCTGCACCGGGCGAGTCCTCGCGAACGACGACGGCGGCCTGGGTGACGGTCGGCTGCGCAGTCACCGCCGCCTCCACCTCGCCCAGCTCGATGCGGAATCCACGAACCTTGACCTGATCGTCGGAGCGACCGAGGTATTCGAGTTCGCCTGCGGCGTTCCACTGTGCGAGGTCACCGGTTCGGTACAACAGCGATCCGTCGTCGGCTCCCGACGAGAAGGGGTTCGCCACGAAGCGAACCGACGTCAGTTCCCGGCGACCGAGGTAACCACGGGCCAGTTGTCCACCGGCAACGTACATTTCGCCGGGCACCCCGACCGGAACCGGATGCAGGCGGCTGTCCAGCACGAACACCCGCAGTCCGGCGATGGGCTTGCCGACCACCGACGCACTGGTCTCGACGGACGCGGCATCGAGCGCACGATAGGACACGTGCACCGTCGTCTCGGTGATGCCGTACATGTTGACCAGCTGGGGCGAACGGTGCCCGTGCCGCTCGAACCACCCGGTCAGCCGCCGTTGTTCGAGGGCTTCACCGCCGAAGATCACGTAGCGCAGTGCCAATTCGCCATGATCGGCTGCCGTGGTGCGATCGGCCTCGGAAAGCTGATAGAACGCCGACGGCGTCTGGTTGAGCACCGTGACCTGCTCGTCGACGAGCAAGCGGTGGAACGCCTCCGGCGACCGCGAGGTGAAGTAGTCGACGACGACCAACGTGCCGCCGTACAGCAACGGGCCCCACAGCTCCCACACCGAGAAGTCGAAGGCGTAGGAGTGGAACATCGTCCACACGTCGTCGGTGCCGAAGCCGTAGACGGAATCGGTGTTGTCGAGCAGCCGAACGACGTTGCGATGCGGAATCATCACGCCCTTGGGACGGCCCGTCGAGCCCGAGGTGTAGATGACGTACGCGACGTTGCCCGGTCGCAGCGGAGTCGTTCGGTCCTCGTCGGTGACGGGATCGCCGGACACCGACGACAGATCGAGAGTGTCGATATCGAGCAATGCTGCGCCGGTACGAGATTCGACGTCGGACGGCAGTTCCACTCGGTCCGAGCCTGACAAAAGAACGGTTGTGGGCCGAGCGTCGTCGAGCATGTACTCGACTCGGTCGAGTGGGTAGCTCGGGTCGACGGGTAGGTATCCACCGCCGGCCTTGATCACCGCGACGAGCGCGACGACGAGTTCCGCAGACCTCGGAAGGGCGACGGCGACCAGGCTTTCGGGGCCGACGCCGTGGGAGATGAGAACGCGGGCAAGGCGGTTGGCGTGCGCGTCGAACTCGGCGTAGGTCATCGACGAATCACCGAAGCGCACCGCGACGCCGTCCGGGTGACGTGCGGCAGCAGCGTCGAGCAGATCCACCAGGGTCAGCTCCCGAGAGACGTCGTCTCCCGAGGCGTTCCACTGCGATACCACGGACCGGCGCTCCGCGGCGTCGACGATCGCGACGTCGCCGACCGGCACTGTCGCGTCGGTGGTGACCGCGTCCAGAATCGCCAGGAAGCGACGAGCGAAACTCTCGACGAGATCTGCGTCGAACAGATCTGTCGCGTACTCGAACACCGCGTCGATACCCGCGGGTGCTCCGTCGTCGAGATGCTCGGTGAGCCACAGCTGTACGTCGAATTTGGCGATGGGGACGTCGAATTCGGCGGCTTTCGCGCGCAGACCACCGACGGTGAGTTCACGAGACATTGCCGATTCCAGCGAGATCGCGACCTGGAACAGCGGGTGCCGTGACGTCGAACGCACCGGGTTCAGCACCTCGACGAGGCGCTCGAACGGCACGTCTGCATGTGCGAACGCGGACAGGTCCGTGTCACGAACGCGCGAGAGGAGCTCCTCGAACGTCAACGCCGGATCGACCTCGGTGCGCAGTACGAGCGTGTTGACGAACATGCCGACCAGGTCGTCGAGTGCGGGTTCTCCGCGACCGGCCACGGGGGCACCGATGGCGATGTCGGTGGTGCCGCTGAGCCGGGCGAGCAGGAGCGCGTACGCGGACTGCATGACCATGAACAGCGAGGCGTTGTTCGCCCGGGCCAGGCTCGCCAGTGAGGCGTGCAGATGCGCCGGAACGTCGACCCGAAGCTTGCTGCCCGCGTTCGAGGACGCCGCGGGGCGTGGCCTACTCGACGGCAGCGCCAACTGATCGGGCAGATCCTCGAGAGTCGCGCTCCAGTAAGCGATTTCGCGCGATGCCAAGGACAGCGGATCGGTCTCGGGACCGAGCACCGCTCGTTGCCAGAGCGCGTAGTCGGCGTACTGGACCTCGAGAGGCGTCCACTCGGGTGCGCGCCCCTTGACCCGGCTCGAGTACGCCACCAGCACATCTCGCGCCAGCGGACCGAACGACGCTCCGTCTGCGGCGATGTGGTGCAGCACCATCGCGAGTTCGTACTCGGTCGGTGAGATCTCGAAGAGTGCGATGCGGAACGGTGTGTCGACCGTGACGTCGAATCCCTTGGCGACCAGTTCGTGCAGGCGACCGCCGAGTTCGTCGCGTTCGATGCGGACCGGCACAATCGTCGCCGGGGTCCGCGCCGCCGTGAGCACAACCTGTTCCGGTGAGCCGTCCACCTCGGGGTAGACGGTGCGCAGGGTCTCGTGTCGGTCGACGACGTCGGCGAATGCGGCCGACAGGGCGGCCACGTCGAGCGGCCCGGTCAGACGGACGGAGAACGGCAGGTTGTACACCGCGGTGGTGGGGTCGAAGCGGTTGAGGAACCACATACGCTGTTGCGCAGGGGAGAGTGGAATACGTTCGGGCCGTTCCCGCGACTCCAGTACCGGGGTGTCCGCCCCGAGCCGAGCCGCCGATTCGGCCCTGGCCGCCAGTGCGCCGACCGTGGGAGCTTCGAACAGCTCACGGACGCCGAGGCGAACTCCGAGAGCGCTGCCCACTCGCGTCACCAATTGCGTGGCGATCAGAGAGTTGCCACCGAGCTCGAAGAAGTCCTCGTCCAGACCGACCTTGGAGGCACCGAGCAGATCCTCGTAGATTCCGGCGACGACGTACTCCGCCCGGCTCTGCGGAGCCCGGTACTTCTTCGCGCTGCTGAACACCGGTTCCGGCAACGCTTTTCGGTCGAGCTTGCCACTGGTGTTCAGTGGCAGGGCGTCGAGGACGACGACCGCTGCCGGCACCATGTACGACGGTAGGGCGTGACCGGCGAACTCGATCGCCGCGGCGGATTCGATGGAGCGTCCCGGAGCCGCGACGACGTACGCCACCAACTGATCACCGGTGACCGTCTGCGCCACCAGGGTCACTGCCTGCGAGATCGATTCGTTGGCGAGCAGAACCGTTTCGATCTCGCCGAGCTCGATGCGTTGTCCGCGGAACTTGACCTGGAAGTCCGTCCGGCCGATGTAGTCCAACACTCCGTCGCTACGCCAGCGCACGAGGTCACCGGTGCGGTACATCCGCTCGCCGCCGGTGCCGAACGGGTTGGCCACGAAGCGATCCGAACTCAGATCCGGCCGGCCCACGTACCCACGCGCGAGCTGCACTCCGGCGAGGTAGAGCTCACCCGACTCGCCGATCGGTGTGGGGCGCAGGCGACTGTCGAGAACGAACGCCTTCGTGTTCCATTCAGGCACACCGATCGGAACCGTACGAGTGTCCTGTGGGCCGCTGGGGTAATACGTCACCGAGACGGCAGCCTCGGTGGGGCCGTAGAGGTTGTGCAGTCCCGCAGCGCATACCGCTCGGAAGGACGCAGCGGTCTCGACCGGCAGCGCCTCACCGATCACGAACACGTGCCGCAGCGAACTGCACGTGTGCACCGGCGCATTGGCGACGAACACCGTCAACATGGACGGCACGAAATCGGTGACGGTGACCCGGTGTTCGGCAATCTTGTTGGCCACGTACACCGAATCACGATGGCCGTCGGGCGTCGCGAGCACCATCGTCGCGCCGACCCGCAGCGGAAGGAAGAACCCCCAGAGCGAGACGTCGAAGGTGGTGGCCGTCTTCTGCAGATAGACGTCGGAGGCGTCCATCGGGTACTCCGCGAGCATCCACTCCATCTGGTTGTGGATCGCCCGATGCTCGACCGCGACACCCTTCGGTCTTCCGGTCGAGCCGGACGTGTAGATCACGTAGGCGGTGTTCGACAGTCGCAGTGGCGCAGTGCGTTCGGTGTCGCGGATCGGCGCGGAAGACCGCGAGGTGTAGTCGAGGAGATCGACTGCAACCGTCTCGGTTCCCTCGGGCAGGGAAACCTCGTCGAGCGAGGAGATCAGCACACAGCGCGGCTGCGCCGAGTCCAGGATGTACGCCGTGCGCTCGGCGGGGTGGTCGGGATCGATCGGCACCCATGCACCACCGGCCGCCACAACGGCGTACATGCCGACGACGAGGTCGAACGAACGACGGATCGAGAGTCCGACGAGCGTCTCGGGGCCGACGCCCATGTCGATCAGGTGTCGAGCGAGCACGTTCACTCGAGCCGCGAGATCGCCGTAGGTGAGTGCCTCGCCCTCGTACACCAGAGCCGTCGCGCCGGGGTTCGCTGCAGCTGCTTCCTCGAATGCCGACAGCAGCGTGAGTGGGTCGGTTTCGTGCTCGGTGGCGTTCCATTCAGCCACGACCAGATCACGCTCGTCACCGTCGGTCAGCGCAAGATCCCACACCCGATCATTCGGTGCCGACGCCACGAATCGGCCGATGAAATCGACGAACCGTTCGTGGTTTCGCCCGGACTGCTCCGACCCGTACAAGTTGGGGTTGGACTCGAAGTCGATGTGAGTCGAGGAACCGGCGACGCTCGTGTACAGGTTCAGGCCGAAATCCTCGATGAGGCCGGTCGAGAGGATGTTGATGCCGCCGACCATCGATCCGAGGCGTACCTCGCCGAAGAACAGCATGATGTTGACCCACGGGCCGAAGAACGATGCCTGACCGCTGGCACCGCCCGCGTCACGGCGAATGTCCTCGTGCCGGTATCGCTGGTGGCGCAGGGCCCCGGAGACTTCGGCGTTGACGCGTGCAAGAAGGGTTTCGACGGTGGTGTCGCCTGCAACGTCGAGCCGCAGAGGCACGACGTTGGAGACCATGCCGCCCGAGCGGCGGAGTACCGCGGTGGTACGCGCGGTCACCGGGAGCGAGAGCACGACGTCCTCGCGGCCGGTCATCTGGGCGAGGTAGGCGGCGAAAGCGCCGATGACGATGGTTGCCATCGTCGTGTCGGTCCGGGCGCGCAGGTCCTCGAGCTGTTCCATGGTCTCGGCGGACAGAGCTGTGCTGTCTATCTGGCTCTTCGCTGCGGGCGGGGCCGTATGACCGGCCAGGGTGGTGACTCCGTCGATGCCGTCGATACGCGACGCCCAGTACTCGCGGTCGGCCTCGAAGCGGGTCGAGCCGCGGTAGGCCACGTCGATGTCGTAGACCTTGGTCAGATCCGACGCCAGATTCTTGGTCGGCTCGACGCCGTCCACTTCTGCCGTGTAGAGCTCCGCCGCGCGGTTCATCAAGGTGACGGCACCGAAACCGTCGAGCACCACGTGGTGGACACGCTCGTACCAGAACCACACATCGTCGTCCAGGCGCAGAACGGTGGCGGCGATCAACCGGTCCCGGAGGATGTCGATCGGCGCGCTGTAGTCGTCGTGCATCCACGTCAGAGCGGCGGCGCGCGGGTCGGCTTCACCGCGCAAGTCCACGTAGTTCAGGGAGTCGTCGAGAGTGGGGTCGACGATCTGCCGAGGCTCGGCATCGATCTCGAGCAGGCGCACGAATCCGGACTGCAGCTCGAGCGCAGCCTGGGAAGAGGCCCGACGAAGAAGCTCCACATCGAGATCACCGTGTAGTTCGATGTACTGGGCGATGTTCGCGGGGACCGCCGGGTCCACGTGCTGCGCGAACCACATTCCCAATTGGGCCGGTGACAGGGGGAACGACGAATGCTCAGGACTGCCGACTCCGTCGCCGTGTCCAGCACCTTCCACACCTAGCGGGTCCAATCGATGCCTCTCTTTCCCACAATCACACGCGCCCCCACCGGCTGCTGAACCAGCAGCGATCGGTGGGCACCGAACACGTCGAGCAAGTTGCTTACTTCGTTCTCTATTTTCTCACCGGCGACAACTCGAAGTTACCTTTCAGTACATATCCGTACGTATGTACCGGACCGTTACAAGTCGGTACCCGTTTCGGGCTCACCCGACACACTCCGACTCGATTCGGCACCCGGTCAATCTACAGTGCCGACCGCGGAGAGATCGTCGGTCGTCACGCCGTCATGTCGAAAGCGGCGATCACCTTGTTCGGCGTCACCCGAACGATCAATTCGCCCGGAACACCGTTCCTGGTGCCGAACTCCTCGGCGCGCTCGCGGCCCATGTACCGTGCCGCGATCTCGGTTGCGGTGCGAACCAGCTCCGCCGGATCCTCGTCGACCGATGCGACGCCCTGCACCTGAACGAAACCGTACGGTGGCTGCTCGAGATCGACGGTCAGGACCACGCGGGGGTCTCGGCGAATCGACTTGCCCTTGGCCGTGTCTGCACCAGTGTTGAACACGATCTGATCGCCCTCGACGAGGAACCAGATGGGTGCCACCAGGGGCCTACCGTCGGAGGCGAGGTACCCGAGCTTCCCGGTGCGGGTCCCCGCGGAGAGAAACTCACGTACGCGCGGATCGGTGATCGACGTCATCGCAGTTACGCTACGCGGCCACACCGACAACATCGATCACCTCGTGCGCGTTTTGCGTCCCTCCGGGTGAGCACGACCGGATGCGGCTACCCCGCCGCTGCGTGGGTGAGGGCACCTGCACAGATCGTCGCCCTGATCTCGGTTTCTGCGAGATCGTGCACCGTCCGATGCTCGGGATGCTCGACGAGCACGACGATGTCCGCCGCGTCCCCGACTCCGAGGGCCCGGCGACCGCCACACGCCGCCTGCAGTGCGGCGTCGAGGGGCATTGCTTCATCGAGGTGCCATGGCGGTCGCTCGTCGTCGGTTCGGAACACCGCAGCGGCGACTCCGGCCAACGGTTCGGGTGGACTGACCGGGGCATCGGAGCCGAAGAGCAGTCTCGCCCCGCTTCGATGGAGTGTTCCGTAGCCGTAGGCCACCGAGCGCCGTCCGGACCACAGGTGCTCGGCTATGTCGCGATCGGACATCGCGTGCTGCGGCTGCACCGATGCTGCGACACCCAGTGCGGCAAAACGTTCGATGTCTTCCGGCAGTATCTGCTGCGCATGTTCGATTCGACCACCGCAGCCGGCCCGCTCGAACGCATCGAGTGCGATGCTGTTGGCGCGGTCGCCGATCGCATGGATCGCCGGCACGATGCCGCTGCGCGACGCCCGTGAGACGAGCTCGAACAGACTCTCCCGGGTCTCGAGCAACAGACCGTAGGCGTCGTCCCCGTCGATGCCCGGGTAGCGGTCGTGGCAGCACGCCGTTCTGGTGTTGAGCGAACCGTCGAGCATCACCTTGAGCGGTCCGCGCCTGATCAGTTCCGAGAGCGCCGAGACGTCGCCGGTCCGCTCGCCGCGTTCGATCGCTTCGTCGAGCCACTGCGGCCATACCGTCGTATCGACGCGTACCGCGGGAGATCCGGCCGACAGGCGTCGATCCCAGACCGTCCTGTTGTCCGCGAACTCGAAATCGACGACGCCGGTGACTCCGCGGACCGCCAGTGCAGCGGTGGCGTCGAGTACGGCCCGATCGAGCTCCGCCGGGTCTTCCTGTTCCTCGAGTGCCATGACCGCTTCGAGGCCGTCGACATCGCGGAGCACCCCGGTGGGGTGATCGATTCCCAGATCTGCGAGCAACGCCGGGCTCAGCCACAGCGTGTGCAGGTCCATGCTCGTCATGGCCACGCGGGCACCTGGCAGTGCGCTCTCGAGCAGATCCTTGTGCGGCTCCTCGGGCCACTGCGCGTCCCGGAAGCCGTTGGCGCGCACCACCGAATCGCCTGCTGTCCGCGCGTAGGGATATACCAGCGCGACGGCATCGGCCGCCGACATCGCCGGCCCGACATCGATACGCCGACGCGCCGCCGCCCATTGAGTCAGGTGCACGTGAGAGTCGACGAACCCGGGCAGGGCAACCCCACCTCCACCGTCGAGCACTTCGACGCCGGTTCTGCGTGGACTGCCGGCGGGGGCGATCGACGAGACGACCGAGCCGACGACTTCGATGTCGAAGAGCACGCCGGAACCATCCAGTGCGACGTTGGCGATAATCACTCCTGGGACTCTAGAGCGTCGCCATGGTAGGCGCGCATGCCATCCTCTAGCGATGAAAACAGAGCCTGGTGCGATGCAGACAGAGCCGACCGGTCCCGTCGGATATCACGCGACCGTCACGGTGCGCTGGTCGGACATGGATGCATTTGCGCACATCAATCACGCCCGGATGGTCACCTTGCTCGAAGAGGCGCGTATCGAGTGGCTGCTCAGTGAGGGCGAGGCGAACGAGAGCTTGATCAAGAGTGCGTTGATCGCGAATGTGACCGTCGCGTACAAGAAACCGCTCCGGCACTCGGACGGTCCGCTCGATGTCACACTCTGGTTCGAGAAGGTGCGAGCCGTCGACTTCACCATCGGGTACGAGGTGCGGGCAGCAGGCGCGGCTCCGGATTCGCCGCCGGCGGTGGTGGCGACCACCCGGATGGCGATGGTCGACGTCGGTGCCGAGACCTTGCGCCGCATCGCGCCGGAAGAGAAGGCCTATCTCGCCCGCTGGACTCGCTGATACTCGGCCGCCCGGTCGACGAACCACGCCAACGCAGCCGGATCGTCGACGGCGCCGGCCTCGAGAGTGCTTGTCGCCGCGGCACCTTGGAAGAGTCGCTTGAGCGGCACCTCGAGCTTCTTCCCGGTTCGCGTGTGCGGAATCGACGGCACCGCGATGACGTCGTCGGGAACGTGTCGCGGCGACGCCTGCGTTCTGATGACCGTCTCGATGCGTGCGCGCAGTTCGTCGGTGAGACCGTCCGGGGCCACCACGAACAAGGGCATCCAGTAACCACCGTCCGACAGCTCGATACCGAGAACGAGCGCCTCGGTGATCTGCTCCAGTGACTCCACGGCCTGGTAGATGTCGGCGCTCCCCATTCGAATACCGTTGCGGTTCAGCGTCGAATCGGATCGACCGTGCACGAGAACGCTCCCGTGATCGCTGATGGTGATCCAATCGCCGTGACGCCAGATTCCCGGGTATATGTCGAAATAGGCGTCGCGGTAGCGAGTTCCGTCGGCGTCGTTCCAGAAGTACAGCGGCATCGACGGCATGGGCTCGGTGACGACCAGTTCACCGACCGTCCCCCGCACCGAGTTGCCGGCTTCGTCGAAGGCATCGAGCGCAACGCCGAGGAACGGCACCGACAGCTCTCCGGCCCAGACCGGCGCTGTCCGCACTCCCCCGGCGAATGCCGAGACGACGTCGGTACCACCCGAGATGGAGAAGACCGGTATGTGCGCACCGATGCTCTCCGACAACCAGATCGAGGAGGATGCCGGCATCGCGGAGCCGGTGATCCCGACTGCTCGCAGAGCCGACAGGTCGTGGTCGGTGCCGGGATGCGTGTCGGCCTTGATGCACGAGAGCACGTAGCCGGGACTCGTACCCAGGTAGGTCACTCCCAGCCTGGCTGCGATGTCCCACAGCGCATCCGGCGTGGGGAACGACGGATTTCCGTCGGCACACACGATCGTGGCACCGGTCAGCAGGCCGGCGATCTGGAAGTTCCACATCATCCAGCTCGGGCTGGTGTACCAGAAGAAGACATCCTCGGGTCCCAGATCGGAATGCAGAGCAACAGATTTGAGGTGCTCGAGCACCACACCACCGTGACCGTGCACGATTCCCTTGGGTAGACCTGTGGTGCCGGACGAGAACACGACCCACAGTGGGTGATCGAACGGGACGGCCACCGGTACCAGTTTCCGGCTCTCGGCGGTGGCGTCGGACCAACTCTGCGCCGTTCCCGACGGTTCGCCGATCATCACCACGGCCCGCAGTGTCGGAAGGCCTTCGACGAGAACATCGACATCGGCGGCCTTGTCTCGAACCTTCCCTCCGTAGGTGTACCCGGCGGCGGTGATCAGTGCCGTTGGTTCGAGTTGTCCCAGACGATCGAGAGCTGCCGAGGCCGAGTAGTCCTGCCCGCAAGCAGACCACACCGCACCCAGGCTTGCAGTCGCCACGAAGGCGATCACTGCCTCCGGGACGTTCGGCAGATACCCGACGACGCGATCGCCGCGCCGAACTCCCTTGTCGGCGAGCGTCCCCGCGAGCGCACCCGCCTGCTCGATCATCTCCGCCCATGTCACGGTCCGGACCGAACCGTCCTCGCGAGCATGGACGATGGCCGCGCGATCGGGGCGAGTATGCCTGATGACCTGGTCCACGTAGTTCAGCTCGGTTCCTGGAAACCACTGCGCGCCCGGCATTTCGCGTTCACCCAGCACGATGGTCGGCTCGTCGGCCGAGCGGATCTCGAAGAAGTCCCACACTGCTCGCCAGAACAGTTCCAGCTCGGTCGTCGACCAACGCCACAGCGCCGGGTAGTCCGGTAGAAGCACATGGTGGCGTTGCTCGACGAACCGCGCGAACGCGGTCACCCGAGCCTCGGCGAGATCGGAATCCGTCGGCGTCCACAGCGCACAGTCCATGCATGCGAGTATGTCAGCCGGGCGATCGTCGTCAGATCAATCCGAGCGACCGTTCACGCATTTCCACCTTGCGTACCTTGCCGGTGACCGTCATCGGGAACTCGTCGACGACGTGCACGTATCGGGGAATCTTGTAGTGCGCGAGCCGGCCATCACAGAACGCGCGCACCGTATCCGAATCGAGCGGCGCGGCATCGTCTCTCATCCTGATCCACACCATGAGCTCCTCGCCGTACTTCTGATCGGGAACACCGATGACCTGTGCGTCGAGGATGTCGGGATGGGTGTAGAGGAACTCCTCGACTTCGCGGGGATAAATGTTCTCGCCGCCGCGAATCACCATGTCCTTGATCCGTCCGGTGATGGCCACGTAGCCGTCTTCGTCCATCACACCGATGTCGCCGGTGTGCATCCATCCCTCGGCGTCGATGGCTTCGGCGGTATTCTCCGGCTGCTCCCAATAGCCCAGCATCACCGAGTAGCCGCGCGTGCACAGTTCGCCCGCCTCCCCCCGTGGCAAGGTGCTGCCGTCCATCGGGTCGACGATCTTGACTTCGAGATGCGGACCCACACGACCGACGGTGGACACCCGCTGTTCGATGGAGTCGTCGCTTCGAGTCTGCAGCGACACCGGGGACGTCTCGGTCATGCCGTAGCAGATCGACACCTCCGTCATCCCCATGCGCTCGATCACCTGCTTCATCACCTCGGTGGGGCACGGCGAACCAGCCATGATTCCGGTACGGAGACTGCTCAGATCGAACTCGTCGAAGTTCTCGAGTGCCAGTTCGGCGATGAACATCGTCGGCACGCCGTAGAGCGACGTGCACTTCTCCGATTCCACGGCGGTGAGAGTCGCGACCGGATCGAAGGAGGGTCCGGGAATCACCATTGCCGAGCCGTGCGAGGTACACGCCAGATTGCCCATCACCATGCCGAAGCAGTGATAGAACGGCACCGGAATACACACCCGGTCCTCGGCGGTGTAGTGGCAGAGCTCGCCGACGAAGAATCCGTTGTTGAGGATGTTCCGGTGACTCAGCGTCGCTCCCTTCGGGAAACCCGTCGTCCCCGAGGTGTATTGAATGTTGATCGCGTCATCGGCACGGAGGTGCTCGGACACGTCGGTGATCATGTGCGGAGTCTTCGCCAATGCTCGATGCCCACGATCGGTCATCGCTTCCCATTGAATGCTGCCGATGAACAGAACCTCACGCAGCGACGGCACCTCGGGTCTCGCCTTCTCGATCATCGCTGCATAGTCCGAGCCCTTGAACTCCTTGGCCGACAACAACACCGAAACCCCGGCCTGCTTCAGGACGAACTGCAGCTCGTGTGACCGATACGCAGGGTTGATGTTGACCAGCACCGCCCCGATCTTCGCTGTCGCGTACTGCGCCAGAACCCATTCGGGACAGTTGGGTGCCCATATACCCACTCGGTCACCCGTCGCGACACCGGCCACCAGTAGTCCGGCCGCCAAGAGATCGACGTCGGCGACGAACTCCGAATAGGTCCACCGTCGCCCGGTGGGCACGTCGATCAACGCGTCACGCTCGGAGAACGTCGCCGCGGTTCGATCCAGATTCGCGCCGATCGTCTCGTCGAGAACCGCGGTGTCCGACGCACCGGAAGAATAACTGTCCATGCATCCACGGTAGTGACCGCCGTCACGCGCAGCCACCCCCGAATAGGGGGATGTCACTCCAGCGTGAGGGCTTCGGTCGCCTCGAGTACATCGGCCCGTGAGGTGTCCTTGAGCGCCACTCCGGACCGCCCGAGCTTTCTTGCCCCGGCCAGGAGGCCCGCTACTATTCGCGCCGACTGGGCATACCCCTGCCCCTCGGGCGGATGGATGTTCGAGATGCAATTGCGATCGGCATCCGTGCAGCCGGGCTTCGGTAGATGCGTCAGGTAGATGCCGAGACTGTCCGCGACCGACAAGCCCGGGCGCTCCCCGATCAGGACCAGTACCGTCCGCACACCCATCGCTGCGGCGATGTGATCGCCCAGCGCCACCCGCGCCTCGGTCGCGATCACCGGGGCCGCTATCGAATACCGATCGGCCAGTTCGGCTTTCAACGCCTCCAGCATCGGCACACCGTGATCGGCGAGTGCGCGGGGGGACAACCCGTCGCCCAACACAATTCCGATCTCGTCCTCCGAATGCGCAACCGCCGACAGATCCTTCGGTTGCCGACCGAGATCGGGCCGTCGTAGATACTCCGCACGACTGGTCGCCAACGACGTCACCGCTGCAGGCGCACCGAGACCCACCTGCTCTACCCGACTCACGAATTCCTCGACATCGAGCGGCATGTGTACCGCATCCCTCGCAGCAGCGTGCGCCGAGCGAAACTCCAGCACCCGGGTGGTCGGCAGCGAATCACCGATGCGCCCCAGCCCGATTCGGGCCTGCGTCATCGCCCGCATCTCGCCCCAGAACTCTGACTCCGGCCGTTCCGCAGGCACAGCTCCTGATGTCTCTGTCATCGCGCACTCATCAAGGCTCGCAACGGTGATCCCGCGGCATCGACGTCGAGGACCCGGCCGTCGGCGTCCACCATGCCCAGACGCGAGAGCCACGACTCGAATTCCGGCGCGGGTCGCAGACCGAGGACCTGTCGGACGTAGAGCACATCGTGAAAGCTCAGAGACTGATATCCGAGCATGACGTCGTCGGCTCCCGGCACCGCAATGACGAATGCAACTCCGGCCGCACCCAGCAGGGTGAGCAACGTGTCCATGTCGTCCTGATCGGCCTCGGCGTGGTTGGTGTAGCAGACGTCCACGCCCATAGGCAGCCCCAACAGCTTGCCGCAGAAGTGATCTTCGAGCCCCGCCCTGATGATCTGCTTGCCGTCGTACAGGTACTCGGGCCCGATGAATCCGACAACGGTGTTGATCAGCAGTGGCTCCAGATCGCGGGCCACCGCGTACGCCCTCGTTTCCAAGGTCTGTTGATCGACCGGTCGGTCACCGGTGCCGATGTGCGCGCCCGCCGACAACGCCGAGCCCTGACCCGTCTCGAGATACATGACGTTGTTCCCGACGGTTCCGCGGTGCAGCGATCGGCCGGCCTCGTTGGCCTGCCGAAGCAGCGGAATATTCACGCCGAAGCTCGAATTGGCTCCTTCGGTGCCTGCGATGGACTGGAACACCAGATCGACGGGAACGCCCTTGTCGATCAGTTCCATCGTGGTCGTCACGTGCGAGAGCACGCACGATTGCGTGGGAATCTCGAAGCGCTGCCGGATGTCGTCGAGCAGATGCAGCAGGTCGGCTGTGGCCTGAGGTGAGTCGGTCGCGGGGTTGATTCCGATGACCGCATCGCCCGATCCGAGCAGCAATCCGTCGAGCGTGGCCGCCGCGATTCCACGTGGATCGTCCGTCGGGTGATTGGGTTGCAAACGCGTGGTGAGGGTTCCGGGTAGACCTATCGTCGTCCGGAACGCCGACGTCACCTGCACCGCCCGA
This sequence comes from Rhodococcus ruber, assembly GCF_027270735.1. Taxonomy (GTDB): domain Bacteria; phylum Actinomycetota; class Actinomycetes; order Mycobacteriales; family Mycobacteriaceae; genus Rhodococcoides; species Rhodococcoides rubrum_A. Next base: position 232,305 of record NZ_JAPWIJ010000010.1, read on the forward strand.
GACACTGCGATCAGATCCTGATTTCGCATGATCTTGCTGACGGCAGCCACCATCTCGGGCGTCAATCCGGCCGCGACCGAACGCAGTGTCGCTGCCGCGTCGGGCCCCGCGGTCACCTGCAGCAGCCAATCCCGCAGACCTCCTACGGTCAGGTGCGACACGGCACCGAATGCGATGCGATCGTGAGAATCGATGATGAGCCGAGTGACCTCGTCGCTCTCGTACGGAACGAGCAGATCGTGCAGGAAGACATCGAGTGAAACCTCCGACAGAGCCCACTGCGCAGCGGCGCGCTCGGCATCGGATTCGGCTGCGCAACCGGCCAGTTCGTCGCCCGATCGCAGCGGGGTCGCCTTGGCCATCAGGTCCACCAGACCGTCGAACGTGTAGGTGGTGCCCGAGACCTGCTGGGTGTAGATCGTCATTCCAGTTCGGCCTCGGCCTCGGCCAGTGCGGCGAACTCCTCGTCCGGCGAATTCGCGACGAGGTGATGCCTGCTGTAGATGCCGAAGTACGCCATGAACGCCACGAACACGGCCAGACACCACAGTGCCGCAGTGGAATCGACGACGAACGTGGCGACGACGGCGAGAGCCGCGATGACCAATGCGAATCCGGTGGTCACGACGCCCCCGGGAGTTCGGTACGGCCGTTCCATGTTCGGCTCGTTGCGCCGGAGCACGATGTGGCTGACCATCATCAGAACGTAGCTCAGTGCCGCGCCGAACACGGCCATGTTGAGCAACATTCCGCCCTGTCCGGTCAGCGAGAGCAGGAAGCCGATGACGCCGGGCACGATCAGAGCGAGCGTCGGGGCCTTGCGAGAGTTGGTGATGGACAGTGTCTTCGGCAGGTATCCCGCGCGAGAGAGCGCAAAGAGCTGGCGCGAGTACGCGTACATGATCGAGAAGAAGGACGCGACCAATCCGGCCAGGCCGATGTAGTTCACGATCTTGCTCGCCGTTCCGTCACCGAGGGCTTCCACCAACGGGTTTCCCGATTCCTTGACGGAGTCGGCCCCGCCTGCTCCGGTCACCAGAAACAGAACGACGGCACCGGTGACGAGCAGAACACCCATGGCCGCGATGATGCCGCGCGGGACGTTCTTGGTCGGATCCTTTGCCTCCTCCGCGGCCAGTGGCACACCCTCGATGGCAAGGAAGAACCAGATGGCGAACGGCACGGCCGCCCAGATGCCGAGGTAGCCGAACGGGAGGAATCCCGAGGCCCCGGCAGCGTCGGTGGGCGCGATGTCGGTCAGGTTGCTCGCGTCGAACTGACCGATGGCCGCGATGGCGAACACGACGAGTCCGACCAAGGCGATGCCGGTGATGACGAACATGATCTTGAGTGCTTCGCCCGCGCCGGAGAGGTGGATTCCGATGAACACCGCATAGACCACCAGATACACCCACCACCCGTCGGTGATCCCGAACAGTCCGAGCGATTCGACGTAGGCACCGATGAACGTCGCGATCGCGGCCGGCGCGATCGCGTACTCGATGAGAATCGCTGCACCGGTGGCGAATCCGCCCCACGGTCCCATGGCCCGACGGGCGAAGGTGTAACCGCCGCCTGCCGCGGGCAGCGCAGAGGACATCTCTGCCATGCCGAGGACCATGGCGAGGTACATACCCGCGATGATGATCGCTGCGATCAGAAGGCCACCGAAACCGCCCTCGGCGAGACCGAGGTTCCACCCCGAGTAGTCGCCGGAGATCACGTAGCTGACTCCGAGGCCGGCCAGCAGTACCCAGCCCGCGGTCCCCTTCTTCAGGGTGCGCTTGGCAAGGTAGTCACCGCCCTCGACGTGCGACTGTGTGCTCTCGTGCGAGCCGGTTTTCGGATGAGACGACTGGGGGTCTACTACGGACATTGCAAGCCTCTCGTAGCCGTTGCGCTCGGAGCGGGTTCACGCCCGAGGGGACGATTCACAACACGTGTGGCGCGCGAATCGGTTCACGATAGGCCCGTGATGTAAGCGCCGCGTCATCGATGAATGACGGGCGAATTACGCCTGGTGCCCCACAGCGTTGATGTCACCGATGTCGCCCTCGTCCGGTTCGGCGACTGTCAGTACCGCGTCCACCACAGCTCTGTTGGTTTCCAACTCACGCTCCAGCCGCCGGAGCGTGTGCGCGATGCGTGATTCTGCGAAATCACCGACGAGATCCACACTCGCCACCACGTAGATCTGTTTGGGACCGACGAACTCGATGCGAACGAACCGGACCGACGCCACCTCGGGGAGTTGCTCGATTCGCTGCACCACCGCATTCCATAATGCTCTCGATCCCGGTTCACCGGTGAGGAATCGGCGGTTTCGATCGATCAGTACGAACGCGACGATTCCGAGCAGTACTCCCACCAGAATGGACCCGATGGCGTCGAAGGCGGCGTTACCGGTCAGTTGGTGCAATCCGATTCCGGCACCGGCGATCACGATGCCGATCAATGCTGCACTGTCCTCTGCGAACACTGCGCGCAGCGTGGGGTCCGAGGTCTCGAGTGCGTAATCGAGAAAGTCCTTGTCGTATTCGGCCGCTTCACCGCGAATCTGCCGAACCGATTGCAGGAACGAGACTCCCTCGAGCAGAAATGCGATGGCGAGCACCACGTACGCGACGAGGTAGTTCTCACTGCTCGATTCGCCGGCGAGCAACGAGGTGATGCCATGCCACACCGATACCGCGGCACCGGCGACGAAAAGCCCGATGGCTGCGAGTGTCGACCAGAAGTAGGTCTCGCGTCCGTAGCCGAGCGGCCGACGATCGTCCGGCCCGCGTGAGCCCCGACGATTGGCGACGAGCAGGAAGATCTCGTTACCGGTGTCGGCCCACGAGTGCGCGGCTTCGGCGACCATCGACGCCGATCCGGTGAACACTGCGGCGAACGTCTTGGCGATCGCGACGCCGAGGTTGGCGACGAACGCGATCACCACCGTGCGCAGGCTCTCGCCGCCCGCGGCCGCGTCGGATTTCGATGAGCTCTTCATCGTTCGCACTGTATGCGCTGCGCGCAATGGTGCGGTCGAGTGCCGCCTGGGGAACTTAACCGCACCACTGCCGCAGGCACTCAGCCCTGGAGCATCCCTGGGACGGGACACGCGTCGACGGCCTCGGCGACCACCAGTGGATCGTCGGGAACCTCGGGTCGTCGACCTTCTTCCCAGTCGACGCCGACGAGCGGCGGGTGCTCGGCGAGAAGCTCGTTCTCCTCCGGGGTGTACGCGCGCCCTCTACTGAGGAAACGGACCCCCTCGGGCGATTCGAGCGAAAACCCGCCGCCCCGTCCGGGCACCACGTCGAGCACCAGTTGAGTGTGCTTCCAGGCCTGGAACTGAGACCCCGAAATCCACACCGGCACACCGTCGATACCCTCGGGGAGATCCTGCGGAAGCTCGCCCACCCCGAGTCGGAGGTCGATGTACCCCAGGAGGACGTCGCGGTCTCCCACGATGAATTCTCCTACGGGATAACACATCGGCGACGAGCCGTCACAGCATCCGCCGGACTGATGCATCATCAGTTCCCCGTGGATACCGCCGAGGCGACGGAGGAGATCCATCGCCCCGGCGGTGGTCTTCAGCCGCGCGGGCGGCCGAGCATTCTCCATCAGAAGAAGCCCTGTGCCTTCTGCGCGTAACTCACCAACAGGTTCTTCGTCTGCTGGTAGTGGTCGAGCATCATCTTGTGGTTCTCGCGACCGATTCCGGACTGCTTGTAGCCACCGAACGCGGCGTGCGCCGGGTACTGGTGGTACGTGTTGGTCCACACGCGACCGGCCTGAATGTCGCGGCCGGCTCGGTAGGCGATGCCACCGTCGCGCGACCAGACGCCTGCGCCCAGACCGTACAGGGTGTCGTTGGCAATCTCGATGGCGTTGTCGTAGTCGGTGAACGACGTGACCGAGACGACCGGCCCGAAGATCTCTTCCTGGAAGATGCGCATGTTGTTCTTACCGGTGAAGATGGTGGGCTGCATGTAGTAGCCGCCGTTGAGATCGCCGCCGAGTTGTGCGCGCTCGCCGCCGGTGACGACCTGTGCGCCTTCGCCCTTGCCGATCTCGATGTAGGAAAGGATCTTCTCGAGCTGATCGTTCGACGCCTGAGCACCGATCATCGTCTCGGTGTCGAGCGGATCTCCCTGTCGCACAGCCTTGGTGCGGATGGCAGCGAGGGCGAGGAACTCGTCGAATATGTCCGCCTGGATCAGCGAGCGGGACGGGCAGGTGCACACTTCACCCTGGTTGAGGGCGAACATCGTGAAGCCCTCGAGGGCCTTGTCCTGGTAGTCGTCGTTGGCCTGCAGCACGTCGGAGAAGAAGACGTTGGGGCTCTTGCCGCCGAGTTCGAGCGTCACCGGAATCAGGTTCTGCGAGGCGTACTGCATGATCAGGCGGCCGGTGGTGGTCTCGCCGGTGAACGCGATCTTGGAGATACGCGGGCTCGATGCCAGCGGCTTGCCTGCCTCGACACCGAATCCGTTGACGATGTTCAGCACGCCGGCGGGCAGCAGGTCGCCGATGATCGAGATCAGGTGCAGGATCGACGCGGGAGTCTGCTCGGCGGGCTTGAGCACCACGGCATTACCTGCCGCGAGCGCGGGCGCGAGCTTCCACACGGCCATGAGGATCGGGAAGTTCCACGGGATGATCTGCCCGACGACTCCGAGCGGCTCGTGGAAGTGGTAAGCCACTGTGTCGCTGTCGATTTCGGAGAGCGAGCCCTCTTGCGCTCGAATGCAGCCGGCGAAGTACCGGAAGTGATCGATGGCCAACGGGATATCTGCATTGAGGGTTTCGCGGATCGGCTTGCCGTTGTCCCAGGACTCCGCCAGCGCGATGGACTCGAGGTTGTCGGCGATACGGTCGGCGATCTTGTTCAAGATCACCGCGCGCTCGGCAGCCGAGGTCTTGCCCCACGCGGGCGCTGCGGCATGAGCGGCGTCGAGCGCTAGCTCGATGTCCTCGGACGTGGAGCGGGCGACCTCGCAGAAGTTCTCACCGGTGACGGGAGTCGGGTTCTCGAAGTACTGGCCCTTGACAGGCGGTACCCACTCGCCGCCGATCCAGTTGTCGTAGCGCGACTGGAACGACATGACGGAATCGGCGGTACCTGGACGGGCGTAGACGGACATTGAAAATCCTCCTGATCGACACGTGCTTCACAGTTGATGCGGTGTGTGATTCAGGACACTAGGCCGTGCAACGTTGCAAGTACGTTGCCGATATTTCGGACAGGGTCGACGCGGCAGTTGCGTCAGATCCCGAGTTCGCGATCGAGTAGATCGATGCGCGCGCTGACCTGACCGTAGAGCGCGGAATCCCTGCTCAGAGTAGCCCGGTAGGCCTCCCAAGCGATGACGTCCGTGCGCCCGTGGATGGACGAGGTCCACTGCGCCAAGAGCACGGGGTCTCCGAGGCGGAGCAGCGCGGCCTGCATACGAGACCGCAGCTCCTCGCGGATGCTCTCGATGCCGGGCGCGGACGAACCCGGAAGCACCGGGCCGGAGTAGATCCGTAGAGCAGCATCGACGTCGCCGCGGTCCAAGGCCCGTCGGATGTCGCCGACATCGGAGGTCAACTCGCCGACCAAACGGTAGGGCCGCGATGCCAGACCCGCAGTGCCGAAGGTCTTGCGCAGTCTCGACATCTCGGCGCGAATGGTGACGGAGTCGAGTTCCTGCTCGTCGAGCAGCACCGCAAGGTGGTCCGAGCTCAGGCCTTCGGGGTGCTCACCCAAGAGAAGCAAGATCTCGGCGTGTCGCTGGGAGAGCGGTATCCGGCCGGACCCTCGTACCACTCCCGGCCGGCCGGATCCGAGAACTTCGAGACGAGGGGCCGTGCCGCCCAACGATTTCGGCGAGTTCATCAGGTGCAGACGCAACTCGGATTCGGCCGCGGCGACGGTGGCACGCACCAGCGAGAGCACCTCGGGCACCGCCACCCGCGGCCCACCGGTGATGTCGATGGCTCCCAGAATGTGACCGCTGGTGGGGTGGTGCACCGGAGCCGCCGAGCAGCTCCACTCGTGCACCGACCGCGAGAAATGCTCGGACGCGAAGATCTGGACACTGTGGTCGACCGCGAGTGCAGTACCGGGGGCATTGGTGCCCTTGCTCTCCTCGCTCCAGTCGACGCCTTCGGCGAAGTCCATCGCGAGCGCCCGATCCTTCGCCGCGGAATCCCCCTCGACCCACAGCAGGCGTCCCTCCGCATCCGAAATGGCAACGAGCAATCCTGTGTCGGATGCGTCCTCGACCAACAGCTTGCGAATGACCGGGCGGATGATGGCCATCGGATGGCCGTTGCGGTAGCGCTCGAGATCCTGCCCGGTCAGAATCGGAGTTTCGTTTCCACCGTCGGGATCGACACCCTTGGTGCGACTGCGCATCCACGAATCGAGTACGACGGACCGAACCGCCGAACCGTGCGTGCGGATATCGTCGACGAAAGACTGATGAGCACTGGACATTTGGCGCGCCAGAACGGCGACGTCCTCACCCGGGCGCACTGCGACCCAGGGGTTGCCGCCACTGTCCGATCGGCTTGCCATTCGACGCTTCCTCCGTGACCTGTCCACATTGCTGTAACCCAGCTCACAAGCAAGGATACAGCCGTGGCCGACGCGAGCGGTTGGCCCGGTCACGTCGACCGCGAGTGACTACTTCTTCTTGACGGCCGAGGTGATGATGTCGTTGCTGGTGTCACCACTGGACTTCGCCCGCTTGTCTGCGCGCTTGTCCTTGAGAGATTTGCCGGTTTTCTTGGTCATCGTGTTGCGGGGCGATTTGTCCGACATGGCAGTAACCCATCTATTGGGGAACCTGAACGGTCCCCAGACCACGAACGCTACGCCTTCCCGCGCCCTTCGCGGTTCGCAATCAGCGTGGGTCATTCCGCAGGCTCCACTCCAATGACTGCAGCAGCACGCTCGGCGAACATGATGGCCGTCGCGTGTGGCCCACGGCTGGGCACCACCGGGAATGCAGAGGTATCGACGACGAAGAGTCCGTCGACGCCGCGTACCCGGCAGTGATCGTCGAGTACCGAACTCGAATCCGACTCGGGCCCCATCCTGGCACTACCGGACAGGTGCAGTGATGTGCCGAGCGCCGCGAGAGGATTCTCGATCGTGGGCACAGTCACGGTGGCCCCCATGATCGGCGACGCCAGCAGATCGCGCGCGATTTCGACGCCCTCGTGCATCGCGCGTCGGTCGACCTCCGATTCGAGATAGTGATACCGCACGTCAGGAGCCTCGAACGGGTCCGTACTGCGCAGCGCAATGCTCCCGCGACTCGTCGATCGCATGAGGCCGACACCGACTACGTGCGGCCCGGGCTCGAGACCGGAGATCAGTCGGTCGAACCTTCTGGTGTACGGTCTGATCTCCACAGCGCCGGCATGTAGAACTGCCTCCAGCGCAGGCGATTTCGTCGGAACTTCGTTCTTCGCGACCACGGAAACGGCCACCTCGGGATGGTCACTGAAACCTCGACCCACACCCGGGCTGTCGACCTCGACCGAAATTCCCAGCGCTACAAGATCATCGGCAGGTCCAATGCCGGATCGAAGCAACAGTGCCGGGGTGTGCACAGCACCGGCCGACACAATCACGTTGTCGGACCTCACGATACGGCGAACACCGTCGACGACGATGTCGACGCCGACCACCTTGCTGCCGTCGAACATCAACGACGTCACCGTCGCATTTCCTCGCACGCGTAGGTTCTGCCGATCCAGGATCGGCAGAAGGTATGCGAGAGCTGCACTTACGCGAGTCCCGTTGCGGATGTTCAAGGGCACGGCACCGACTCCCCCGGCAGATGCCCCGGGAGCGTTCAGGTCCTGGTGCATCGAAAATCCTGCATTCACTGCAGAATCGACGAATGCCGTCGTGATCGGATGTCGAGCGTGTACCGGGGTGCGCGCGACCGGCATGGGTCCGCGAGATCCGTGCCACTGCCTCTGTATCCCGGCATCGAGATCCGTTTCGGAGCGGAGGTAGAACGGCAGCACCTGTTCGTAGGACCACAGCGACTGCGGCCAGGCGTCGAAGTCCGTAGGCGTGGCACGAACGAAGTAACCACCGTTCACTGCGCCCGAGCCGCCGAGAACCCGGCCTCGAGCAATCGTTCGGCCGACGCCGGAGGTGAGTTCGGCCGAATACGTTCCCACCCATTCGCTGCCGGGCCCGATGGGAAGCATCGATGAGTCGGTCAGGTCGGCCGGGACTTCGGCGACGGCAGAGAACGCGGGTCCGGCTTCGAGCAACAGCACGGATCGATCGGGATTCTCGCTCAACCGCGAAGCGACGACACAGCCGCAGGAGCCACCGCCGACGACGACGACGTCCGCATACTCGATCCGATTCACACCATCGACGGATCGGGCCGGGCTCGCACCGCGTCAGCCGTCCAAGCGTGGCTTGAGCGCATCGATGCTCCGGGCAGCCAGAGCGCCTTTCCACAACCCCGCACCGTAGGCGATATCGTCGGCTCGTTTGAAGAAGGCATAGCGCACCGGATCGAGACCGCCGAGTTCGCGATGCTTGCTCCAATCCGAGAATGCCTCGGCCACAGCCAATCCGAGTGCGATCTTTCGAATTCGACTGGACAGCAGTACGGCAAGAAGAGTGATCGGCCAGTAATGTCGGCACAAGGCCGACGCCAGTTGCCACAACCCCGCCACGAAACCTTCCGCGGCAAGAATCGCCGCGATGCGAGTGGGCTGATCCAAGCCGACGAACATCTTGCGAAGTCGAACAACCGTCACTCCGAGCGTCGCAGCTGCGCCGACGAATCCGATCCGCGTCAGGCTCGCAGCGAGCAGGCACGCGATGAGCGTCCACGGAGACATTGCGATCGGCGGCACCATTCCCGGATGACGAGCGGACAACGGTGTGGCACCGGTTCCGTAGAACAACTTGCGAGCGAACCATTCGACGAAGGTGACGCGGTGCTCGTGAGCAACGTGGGCGACGGGCTCGTAGCGCAACCGCCACCCTGCCTCCTGCAGCCGCCAGCACAGGTCCACGTCCTCGGCCACGTGCATCGACTCGTCGAATCCCTCGCAGTCCATCGCCACGGACCGGCGCAGCAACATCGCGGCGCTGGGCACGTAGGACACCGAACTCCCGGCCCGCACTGCCGCTTCCCTGCGACCGAGATCGAGCGACGAGCGTGCGTGCTCGTATCGGGCCAGCGCACTGCCCTCGGGCTCGAGCGCGACGATGCGGGGTGCCACCAATGCCACCGCCGGATCCGAGAAATGACCGAGCATGACCTCGAGCCAGCCCTTGCGCGGCACGACGTCCGAATCCAGAAACGCGACAAAATCAGTTGTCGCGCAGCGCAATCCAGTGTTTCGCGCTGCAGCCGGCCCGCGTGAGCGCTCGTGCCGGAGCACCGTCACACTGCCCACACTGCACGCCATCCGCGGCACCGCGACAGGGGTGTCGGACCCGTCGTCGACGATGATGACATGCAGCCCGTGCAACGCCGTGATCAGACGCTCGAGCCCGGCCTCGTTGTTCTTGAGCGGCACGACGACGGTGACGTCGGACGGCGACGGGATCGACATCGGGCGCGGGTTGCCGACGCCCGAGTCGAGAAGTTTGCGTGCGACGAGTGCGGACTGCGAGTCGGTCACTTCGATGAAACCGTCGCCGATCATCGCGGCCGCCGTCGGTGCGAGTGTGAGCATTCGTGTCGGCGAACCACCGATCAGGACGCGTCCTTCGGAGAATGTGCGTACGCGTGGATCGACTCTCACCCCGAAGCCGTCAGGCAACCGACCTTCACCCATCAGGAGATCGTAAGCGGACAAGCCTCTGGTGTGTCGGCCACCCGCAAAATCGGACGGAACATACCTGCTGCCCGTTTCTTCGGAATCGATTGCGGGACGCTGAACAGGCGTTTCGCCCAGGTCGGTCATGCGATCACTCCGTGTTCGGAGGGACTCCATCTGCGCACCGCATCGCCGGCGCGAGTACGAAGTAGCTCGAACGCCCGACGCCCCTCTTCCGGATCGGCTCCGGAGGGATCGCCCAGCACACCGTTTGCAGCGATCGATGCGACGCCGTCCGCGCGCAGCGCAGGAAGCAGGGCAGCGATGTCGGTCACATTGCCCACCTCCGCCTTGCCCATGTCCACTACCTCGGGCGAAAGGTGCAGCAGCATCGACGTTTCGGTGCGCCCAGCGTGAGCATCTGCTCCGGGCACCGCGCACGGAAACCAGACGACGTCGCGCCCCTCGTAGCGCAGCAGCAGCACCGCAGATCGCAGGGTGGGCCCGTTGCCGCCGTGACCGTTGACGAACACCACCCGCTCGGCCCACCGGCACGCGGATCGTCCGTATTCCACCAGCACCGTCTCGAGTGCTGCAGCGCCGATCGACACGGTGCCGGGAAATCCCTCGTGCTCACCGCTCGACCCGTACGCGATCGCGGGAGCCACGACCGCGTCGTCGATGGTGTACGCAACGGCAGTGGCGATACGCGTGTCGGTATCGAGCGGCAGGTGCGGCCCGTGTTGCTCGATCGAGCCGACCGGCACCACGAGCGTCCTCGCCCCATCGACGTCCGGCCAGTACTGCGTACCGAGGGAGTCCGTGGCCATGGGTGCCGATGCTATCGGTATGGAACGAGAACGTCACGCCGTCGAAACACTGCGCCGCTAACGTTCGGTTCGTGCCACCCCGTCGTCGGTCGATATTTCTCTCGCAATTGTCGATAACGACACCGGGTGGTCCACAGCCGACAATTCTTCGAGAGTTACGCCGAGTAATTCTTGCCGGCGATGCGCCACCGAATACTCCCATTCCACTCAACGAGGTAGCGGAACTTTTCGGGGTGAGCAGAATTCCGGTGCGCGAATCCCTCAAGACCCTCATCGGCGAGGGATTGGTCGATCATCGACCCAACCTCGGTTACACGGTCGCTCAGTTGACCGCGGCCGAGCTTCGCGAAATGTACATCGTACGAGAGGTTCTGGAGACTGCTGCCCTCCCGGTTGCGGTGGATCTGGCCACCGAGGACGACCGCGCCCACCTCATCGAGGTCAATCGCCTGCTCGAGGCCTCGCTCACCCAGGACGACTCGCGTGAATACCATCGACTCTCGCGTGAGTTCCACCTGTCCCTGACCCGCCCGTGCCGCATGCATCGATTGCTTCACATGCTCGAATCCGCTTGGAACATAACCGAACCCATACAGCCGATGGTTCATGTCGCCGGATCGGACAGGGCATCACTGCACAGCGATCACGCAGATATGCTCACGGCCTTTCTTGCCGGCGATTCCGCGGGCCTGCTGAGCGCTGCGCAGCATCATCACACGCGTCTCAATTCGGTCATTTCGACTTTGTCGAACGACCACGGATTGTTCGCCGATCCGCCGCCCGACCAGACGCTGTAAGCATTCCGCCAAAGATATATCGCTTTCGTCACGAGCGCGCAACACTTCACCACTAGCTTTTCATCGTTCACCTCCTTCGTTCACCTCATACGCCATGCCGTCAGGAGCATCGATGACAGATACAGCGCACGGTCCCGCCCAAACGGGAGATCTTGTGGAAGCCGCGGGCCACCCCGTCGGTGGTGGACTGATCAAGGACAGCTACGACCCGCGACTGACCAACGAGGATCTGGCTCCGCTGAAGAAGCAGACCTGGACCTCGTACAACCTGTTCGCCTTCTGGATGTCGGATGTGCACTCGGTCGGTGGCTACGTGACCGCGGGCAGCCTGTTCGCACTCGGGTTGGCCAGCTGGCAGGTGTTGATCGCACTCCTCGTCGGCATCACGATCGTCTACTTCTTCTGCAACCTCGTCGCCAAGCCCAGCCAGGTGTCAGGGGTTCCGTACCCGGTCATCTGCCGCAGTGTTTTCGGTGTCCTCGGCGCCAACATTCCGGCCATCATCCGCGGTCTGATCGCGGTGGCGTGGTACGGCATCCAGACATTCCTGGCATCCGCCGCACTCGATATCGTGCTGATCAAGTTGTTCCCGTCGCTGGCTCCGTACGCTGTGACCGCGGACTACGGTTTCGTCGGACTCTCCCTGCTCGGCTGGGCGAGCTTCCTGTTCCTCTGGGTCGTCCAGGCCGCGGTGTTCTGGCGCGGTATGGAGTCCATCCGTAAGTTCATCGACTTCTGCGGCCCCGCGGTCTACGTCGTGATGTTCATGCTGTGCGGCTACCTGATCTGGAAAGCCGGCTGGGGCGCGATCGATCTCAACCTCGGCGAGGTCGAGCACACTGGTCTGAGCTCGATCCCGGTGATGCTCGGCGCCATCGCTCTCGTGGTCTCGTACTTCTCCGGTCCGATGCTCAACTTCGGCGACTTCTCGCGCTACGGCAAGTCCTATGCCGCAGTGAAGAAGGGCAACTTCCTCGGCCTGCCGGTGAACTTCCTGGTGTTCTCGATTCTCGTCGTCGTCACCGCTTCCCTTACGCTGCCGGTGTTCGGTGAGCTGATCACCGACCCGGTCGAGACCGTCGCCCGAATCGACAGCACGTTCGCGATCGTCCTCGGTGCCCTGACCTTCACGATCGCCACCATCGGCATCAACATCGTCGCCAACTTCATCTCGCCGGCATTCGACTTCTCCAACGTCAGCCCCCAGAAGATCAGCTGGCGTGCAGGCGGCATGATCGCCGCTATCGGATCGGTGCTCATCACCCCGTGGAACCTGTACAACAATCCCGAGGTCATTCACCTGACGCTGGAAACCCTCGGCGCTTTCATCGGGCCGTTGTTCGGCATCCTGATCGCCGACTACTACCTGGTCCGCAAGCAGAAGGTCGTTGTCGACGAATTGTTCTCGATGTCGCCGACCGGGTTGTACTGGTACTCCAAGGGATACAACCCGGCGGCGGTCTACTCCACCATCGTCGGCGCGCTCGTAGCCATGTTCACCGTGCTCTTCAACGGAGCAATCGACGGCATGGAGATCACCGGTATGTCGACGGCCTCGAAGTACAGTTGGTTCATCGGCTGCGGCATCGGCTTCGTCATGTACTTCTATCTGGCGACGAAGACCAAGCTCGCTGTCACCAACTTCGACGTTCCAGCCAAGGCATAGGATTTCGCACGTGCTCATCAAGGTCATCAATCCGAACACCACCGGTTCGATGACCGCAACGATCGGCGGCTGTGCCCGGGCCGTAGTAGGCCCGGGCACCGTCATCGATGCGGTCAGTCCCTCGATGGGGCCGGTATCCATCGAAAGCCACGTCGACGAAGCCCTCAGCGTCCCCGGCATTCTCGCCGAGATCGCCAGTGGCGAAGCCGAGGGGGTCGACGGCTACGTCATCGCCTGCTTCGGCGATCCCGGCATCGACGCGGCCCGCGAATCTGCGTCCGGACCGGTCATCGGTATCGCGGAAGCGGCGATGCACGCCGCGAGTTTCCTGGGCCGCGGATTCAGTGTCGTCACCACCCTCGGCCGCACCGTGGGCCGCGCACAGGATCTGGCGAATCACTACGGCTTCGGCCGCCACTGCCTCGGTATCCATGCATGCGACATGCCGGTCCTGGATCTCGAGACCGACCCCGACGCCCGCAAGATCGTGACCGAAGCGTGCCGCGTCGCCGTCGAGACGGACGGCAGCGATGCCGTGGTCCTCGGCTGCGCGGGTATGGCCGATCTGTGCCAACACATTTCGGCCGAGATCGGTGTACCCGTCGTCGACGGTGTGGCCGCGGGAACACTGTTCGTGCAGTCCCTCGTGAGCCTCGGACTACGGACCGGAAAGCGCGGCGAATTCGCCGCCCCGCCGCCCAAGCTGTACACGGGGATGCTCGAAGGATTCAGTAGGCCCTGAGCGTTACCCGGACCGACCGAGCTTGGTGACGGTGTAACCGATCGCTGCGCCGGCAACCAGTACGCCGACGAGCAGCAGCACAACCTGCAGGGTCGTGGACATCGAGTCGTCGAACAACCCGACGTAGATCACCACGCAGGACGCCACGAGTGCGACGAGAGCAGACGTCATAACGCTTCTCGGAAACTTGTCGGTCATTGCGCAAGTACACCATCGCCGGCCGGTCAGCTGCTACACAACTCTCGGTAAGGAACGCCAGGCAGGTACTGAGCCCATTCGGCCTCCGTGACCACCGACCCTCCGGATCCGCACAGGCGACTGCGCACCTCCTCCGGCTCGGTGCGCCAGATGCGAACATCACGCGCCGTACCACCGCCGAACACCACCCGTCCGTCTGCGGCGAACACCGCATCGTTGACGCGCCGGCCGTACGCGGTGAGCGCGGCGTACTGCTCGGGTGCGGTGCGGTCCCCCACGTTCCACAACCACAAAGTCGATCCCCCGTCACCGGCCGCCAGCCGTGCACCGGACCGATCGAACGAGAGCGAGTAGATCGGGCTGGACGGCCCGACGATGCGAGCCAGGTGCTGCGGCTCGGCAGGGTTCTCGATGTCCCACAATCGAATCGAGCGATCCGCACTGCCCGCGGCAAGCGTTCGCCCATCCGGTGAGATGGCCACGGCCTGGACGCTACTTCCGAAACCGCCGAGCAGGGCTGTCCGGCGCGGATCGGTCGGGTCGCCGACATCCCACAGTTCGACCACGCCACCGACACTGGCGATGGCGAGTACCGAACCGTCGGGCGACAGCGCCATTCCCGCGGGGTAGTTCCCCGCCACCAGAGTCGACAATGCTCGTGGGGTTGCGGGATCGGCCAGCGACCACAACGACACGTCGTTCGAGTTCTGGCCGGATGCAACCAGCAGGGTCCCGGTGCGGTCGAAAACCAGCACAGCGGTCAAGCTGGTAGTTGCCGTTCGAACGGTACCGCGGGGTACCGGATCGGTGAGACCGGTTGTGTCCCAGAGCTGAAAGCCGCCGGTCGTCGTGCCGACCGCAGCCCGATTGCCGTCGACGGTGAGCGCCACCGCACCTGTTTGGTCCATACCGTCACCGACCACCAATGGTGCCGACGCCACCGGATGCTCGACGTCCGAGACGTCCCAGAGCGTCGTCGCGGAGGCTCGGGTGCCTGCACCGACGAGCAGACGAGTGCCCGACGCATCGATGGGGTTCTGATAGATCGTGTCGCCGGCATCGGTGAGAGCCGGTCCGGGGAGCGGCCAGATCCGGGTGATGCCATCGCCACTGGCAGTGACTATCGCCGAGCGATCCGGCGTGAATACGAGCGAACTCACCTCGGAAGGACCCGGCAGCGTCAGCTGTGCTGCGCCCGACGCCGAGTCCCACACCTTCGAGGAATTGTCCGAACTCGCGGCAGCGATCAGAGTCCCGTCACCACTGAACGCCACATCGTTGACATAGCTGGTGAACCCCGTCAATGCAGGCAGTGGGGACAGCCGGCCGTTGCCGACAGCCCACCGCAGAACCTCGCGACCGGTGGTACCCGCGATCAGCGTGGTGCCGTCGGGAGAGAAGGCCAGCTGTTGCGCGGTGTAGGTCGATCCGTCCGAGGGCACGTCGATCAGCGGAGCGACAGGGGCTGCCGGAGACGCGGTCAGTCTGCTCGCGTCCCACAACCGCATCGCGCGCCCGGGACCGACCGTCACCAGGTAGCGGCCGTCGGGACTGAATTCGGTCGCTGTCGGCGAACCGGGTTGAGCAACTTCGGCCGCTGCGGTCGGCCGGGCGGGATCGGCGACGTCGAGGAGCGGCAACGACTCGGACCCGGTACCGACCAGAAGCAAGCGGCCATCAGGAGAGTAGGACAGGCTCCGAACCTCGTCGATATCGTTGCGCGACAACATAATCGGTTCGGTCGGGTCCGACACATCCCACAGTTCGACGCCGTAGGCCCCTCCGACGGCAAGGACGCCACCGCGCGGATCGAACGCCAGCGCCGATGCATCGCGGGAGACGATTTCGCCGAGCTGCGCGTGCCCGTCCGTGAGGGACCACATCCGCACGCGCTCGTCGGAACCGGCTGTTGCCACGATGCTTCCGCGCGGGTCGATCGCAGTCACCGCCCCGCCCTCCGCACCGAGCAACCGCACCGGAGTGTGGATCGCGGACGAATCGAGCAGTGCCGATCGCGCCTCCGACGTTCGGTCCGTCTCGTACGACGCCAACGCGAAGTATGCCGCCAGACCGGGATCCTGGTTTCTCAATTGCCCTGCGACGCCTGCAATCTGACGAGAGACGGCCTCGGCCTCGGCGTGTTCGGCGTCGACCCGCCGGCTGTTCGCTTCCGATCGGGCTACGAAAGCAGTCACCGCCAGTGTCACGGCCAACACAGTCAGAAGTGCGAGGGCCCCGACGAGCGTTTCGAGGATGCGTCGGCGACGGCGATCGCCTCGGGTCTGGTGCTCGACCCGGTCGGCGCTCGCTTCGAGATAGTGCCTCTCCACGGAATTGAGGTCTCGCCGACGCACCGGCCCGATGGATTCCTGCACGAGCGCCAGCCTCGACGCCGACAGCAGCGAACCGTCGTCTCGGTCGCTGTTCTTCCACAGTTCTGCCGCTTGGGTGAGTCGACGGTGTTCGAGGAGCCATTGACGATCGTTGTCGAGCCACTCACCGAGCCGCGGCCACGCCGTGAGCAGTGCCTCGTGGGTCACCTGGACCGTCTCTTCTTCGACGGTCAGCAGTCTGCGCGCGGCGAACCGCTCGACCACGACATCGACGTCGCTGACGGCGTCTGCGTTCTCGTCTCCGTAGAACAGCCCGACGCGATCGACGCGACGACGGGTCACTACGTCGTCGTCGAGATTGACCAGGCGCATGAAGATGCGTCGTGCTTCGCGTTGCTGTTCGTCGGTGAGGGCCGAGAACACTTCCTCGGCGCTCTGGCCCACCGCACCTCCGATCCCGCCGGTCGCGAGATAGTCCGCGACTGTCAGGGTCTTGCCTCTCGACACCTGCCACGTCGTCAGCAGCGCGTACGAGAGCAACGGTAGGGCACCGGAATCGTGGGCGAACTGCGATCCGCGCGGACCCAATTCGCCGAGCAATACCTGTACGAGGGCATCGTCGACGGTGACGCCCGCCTTCGCGGCAGGCGCCACGATGACGTCACGCAACTGCGTCTCGTTGAGACGTCCGACGACAACCGGGTTGTCCGAAAGTCCGGCAAGCAGCGCATCCTCCGACACCGCGTTCTGATAGAAGTCGGCCCGCAGGCCGATCACGAGGACCGAATCGGTCTGTGGCAGCGTCGATGCCGCCCGGAGAAAGCTCTCGCGCTCAGCCGCTGACGCGAGTGTCCACAATTCCTCGGCTTGATCCAGAACGAAGACAGACCCCGGCGCGAAAGATTCCATTCGCTCGGGGAATGCCCGGATATCGCCGATGCCGGAACGGACTTCCGCACTCGGAAACCTCGATGCCAGTCCAGCACGCAGGAGCGAGGACTTACCCGAGCCCGAAGCACCGACGACGAAGACAATGCCTCCGCCGGAGTCGAGGGCATCACGGACGCGCATCCCGAGTCGCTCGATCAGCTCGTCTCGCCCGAAGAACCACTCTGCGTCGGCGGGCTCGAACGCTTCCAGGCCCTTGTACGGAGCGTCGCCCTTCACCGGATCGACAGTCCGCCTGCCCGGGATCGACCGCACCCTCGACACCGCGTCCCACCACAATGCGCGCTCGTCCTGGTCCTCGACTCCGCACGCGACGAGGACAGCCGAGAACATCTCGCCGCTGGCTTTGGTCGGAACATGGTGTCCGGAGAACCAACCGCTGATGGTGCCGTGCAGACCACCGGAACGCTCGACGATTTCACGGACTGTTGCACCCGCCTCGATCCTGATCGCACGCAGTGCCGCCGCGAATTCGGTGCGGTCCGAGATCGACGAGGGATCCGGGCGATCAGTGGTCATGAGCGCACTATAGGGCCGACAAATCACCTACAGATGCGTGCAGACGCTCCGCTGACCAGCAGAAACAGCAAGTTACTCTGTTCGAATGACGGTCGCATCGAATCCGAGGTCGTCCGTATTGACCCTGTATGGAGTTCATTGCACCGCTGGATCCGCACCGAATCTTCTTCGACGATGGGAGCTGCAGTACAGAGATCGATCGACAGTCGAGGGGGACATTCATGCTCGAACAGATGCTGACGTCGGCGGCGGGTCGCTCGTTCCGGACGCCGGTACAGCCGACACTCGTTGCACGCCCGACGCGGCTCGACCCTCTTCACCGCAAGCCTGCGCTGAGTGCACGCGAGATCGAGGTCATGCTTGCCTGGTTCGCCTCGGACTCGAAGACGGTTGCGGCTCGGTCTGTCTACATCTCGGTCGGCACGATCAATACGCACATCACCCGAATTCGACAGAAATATGCGACGGTCGGACGCAGCGCGCCCACGAAGGCCGCTCTGTTCGCACGTGCGCTCCAGGACGGTCACACTCACCTGTCCGAGTGGTGACTGTCGGTTCGTATCACTGACGGCGGGCGGGCCGAGTCGACGTCGCAAAATCAGGCGGTACGAAATCAGGCGGTGCAAAGCCTGGCGGTGCGACGACGTCGGTGGGTCCGAGGGTGTGCACCGATGCATGTCCGAGTCCGAGCACCGCGGAGTCCAGACCGCCGCGCAGAATGTCGAGGACGTTCTCCACCCCGGCCTGACCGTTCGCAGCCAACCCCCACAGATACGCCCGCCCGATCAGCACGGCCCGCGCACCCAGCGCCAGTGCTTTCGCCACATCACTTCCCCGCCGGATACCACCGTCGAGGGTGACCTCCACCTGATCCCCCACCGCCTCCGCGATCGCCGGCAACACCCGAATCGACGCCGGGGAACCGTCGAGATTGTTGCCACCGTGATTGGACACCGAGATCGCCGTGACACCGGCATCGACGGCCCGGAGCGCGTCGTCGACCCGCGACACACCTTTGAGCATGAACGGCCCGTCCCACTGCTCACGCAACCACGCGATGTCCTCCCACGACGGCAACGGCGTCGACTTCCACTCCCGATACGCCGCGAAGAACGTCGGCGCAGGACCACCGGGTGGAGCGAGATTCGGTGCCGTCAGATCAGGAAACGCACCCGAGCGAGCCCACCGTGCGAGCCACCGCGGGCGCGCCAACACCTCCGGCGCCAACCGCGCCATCGCCCGCGCATCGAGGCGTTCCGGTATCACCGGACTACCCCCATCGCGGCCCTCCGAGAACGACCAGTCCATCGTCACGATCAACCCGACCGAACCGGCTGCACGTGCGCGATCGAGCATGTGCCCCAACAACTCCCGCGAACCCACCCAATGCAGCTGAAAGAACGTCCGCGGGTTCGCTGCGACGACTTCCTCGATGGGCTTGCTCGCGAACAACGACAACCCCATCGAAACACCGCGCGCCGCGGCCGCCCTCGCCACAGCGACCTCACCATCCGGGTGCACGGCCTGCACACCCGTCGGGGAGATCATCACCGGAAACGACAGCGGCTGACCCATCA
>NZ_JAPWIJ010000011.1:0-52314 GCF_027270735.1 Rhodococcus ruber
AGAGCGGAAACGAGTCACACCTTCCACCTCGACGAACAACTCCAGTATCACTGAGTGGAACCTCGTAGCCCACTACGAAGACCGGAGTGGAGCCCGCGGAACGACCGCGGGCTCAGCGCTCACATGCCGCAGGCTCTACCCCTCGAGCTTGTAGCCCAGCCCGCGCACGGTGACGAGATGTTCCGGCTTGGCCGGGTCCGCCTCGATCTTGGAGCGCAATCGCTTCACGTGCACGTCCAGTGTCTTGGTGTCGCCCACGTAGTCCGCTCCCCACACCCGGTCGATCAACTGTCCGCGCGTGAGCACTCGACCGGAGTTGCGCAGCAGGTACTCGAGCAGGTCGAATTCCTTGAGCGGCAACGTGATCTGCTCGGATCCCACCATCACCACATGGCGTTCGACATCCATTCGCACCGGGCCGGCCTCGAGCACTCCGGTGTCGACTCCGCCGTCGACCTCGGCGTCGGAGCCCCGACGCAGTACCGCGCGGATGCGGGCGATGAGCTCGCGTGCCGAATAGGGCTTGGTGACGTAGTCGTCGGCTCCCAGTTCGAGGCCGACCACCTTGTCGATCTCGCTGTCGCGTGCGGTCACCATGATGACCGGAACGCCGGAGCGCGAGCGCAATTGCTTGCACACGTCGGTGCCGCTCATCCCGGGGAGCATGAGATCGAGCAACACGATGTCTGCTCCGGCGCGATCGAACTCCGCCAGAGCCGACGGTCCGTCGCCGACGACGGTGGCCTCGAACCCCTCTTTGCGGAGCAGGAAGGCCAGCGGATCGGCCAACGACTCTTCGTCTTCCACGATCAGAACGTTGGTCACTGATTCTCTCTTTCTGTAACCGCAGCGTCGTCTTCTTCTTCGAAGTACGCGGGGATCTGGAGGGTGAAGGTGGATCCGGTGCCCAGCTTGCTCCACAACGAGATGCTGCCGTTGTGGTTGGCTGCGACGTGTTTGGCGATGGCCAGGCCGAGGCCTGTGCCGCCGGTGGCCCGCGACCGAGCTTTGTCGACGCGGAAGAATCTCTCGAAGACGCGTTCCTGGTCCGCCTTGGCGATGCCGATGCCGCGGTCGGTGACAGCGAATGCAACGTGCGAGCCGCGCAGTGCCCGGCTGACCGAGACGGGCGATCCGTTGGAGGAGTATGCGATCGCGTTCTGGATGAGGTTGGCGAGCGCCGTCACCAGTAGTGCTTGGTCGCCGAGTACTTCGAGTCCGCTCGGGTGATCGGTGGTGACGGAAATGCCGGCGTTCTCGGCGGCGAGCTTGGAGCGGTCCATTGCTTCGTTGACGACGGTGTCGACATCGACGACCTCGAGGTCGGGTAATTTCTCCGCCCCTTGCAAGCGCGAGAGTGCGATCAGCTCGGTCACCATGTTACCCAGGCGTTTGGATTCGGCGACGACCTTGCCGCCGAAGTGCCGGACGGAGTCGGGATCGTCGGCGGACTCGAGCAGCGCCTCGGCCAGCAGGCTCATCGCACCGACGGGTGTCTTGAGTTCATGACTGACGTTGGCCACGAAGTCGCGACGCGTCGCTTCCATCCGCACCTGCTCGGAATCGTCGTCGGCGAAGAGAACGACGAACCGTCGATCTTCTTTACTGAGCAGCCGCGCGACGCACCGGACGGCGATCTTGTCGCGGCCGGGCCGGGGGGCCTTGGAGCTGAGATCGACTTCGACGGGATGGCCGTCGGACAGCACTTTCGTCGCAGCAGCCCAGGCGCGCTCGTCGATGGAACGGTTACGCACCAGCCCGAGCTCCTCGGCCCGTGGATTCGACAGCACGACGTCGTGAAATTGATCGACGACGGCGATGCCGCTCTCCGAAGCGAGGACGATCAGGTCCAGTACCTGCGACATCGTCAGGCCGGACGTGGCGCGGCGACGCTCCGAGTGTCGAGTGTTGAGATACGGAATGAGAACACCGCCGACGAGGTATCCCACGAAGGCCGCGGCAATTGCCAGTAGTACGGCCGATGCAACACTCACACCGGAATCGTACGTTCGATGGACGGCTCACATACGCAGGGTGCAGGCATTCCCCTGGTCGTCATAGTCCTCGTCGGCAGTGTTCTTCGTTCGTTCACCTGCAGTTTCGACAAACTGCCGGTTTCTACGCGTTGGAGTTACTTACCGCCCTGATTTGCCACGGCAGCAGCTCCCGCCGCCGCTGCTTCCGGATCGAGGTAGGTGCCGCCCGGATTGGTGGGCTTCAGCTTCCCGTCGACCTCTGTGAGGTCGTACTGCAGTGGGATGCCGGTGGGAATGTTCAGTTCGGCGATGTCCGCGTCGGAGATCTCGTCGAGGTACTTCACGAGCGCACGCAGCGAGTTGCCGTGTGCGGCGACGAGCACGTTCTTGCCGGCCTTCAGGTCGGCGACGATCGTCTCCTCGAAGTACGGGATCAGCCGCTCGACGACGTCTGCGAGGCATTCGGTCAGCGGAACGCTGTCCAGATCGGCGTAACGGGGATCGGCATCCTGGCTGAATTCGCTGCCGACCTCGATGGCGGGCGGCGGGGTGTCGTAGCTACGACGCCACAGCATGAACTGCTCGTTGCCGTACTTGTCCTTGGTCTCGGCCTTGTTCAAGCCCTGCAGCGCGCCGTAGTGCCGCTCGTTCAGACGCCAGTCGCGAACGACGGGAATCCAGTGCCGGTCGGCGGCGTCGAGTGCGAGGTTGGCGGTGCTGATCGCGCGACGCAGGAGCGAGGTGTACAGCAGGTCGGGCAGCACTCCGGCCTCGGCGAGAAGCTGACCGGCGCGCTTGCCCTCGCCCTCACCCTTCTCGGTCAGTCGCACATCCACCCAGCCGGTGAACTGGTTGGACGCGTTCCATTCGCTCTCGCCGTGACGAAGCAGAATCAGGGTTCCGATACTCATGTGGTCAGTTTCTCATGTTCCACTCGTGTTGGCCCGCGTGCGACGAGCACACCGACGACCACGACCATGACGACTGCGGTGAGGGTGATCGGGATAGGAATGATCGGGTCGAGCAACACGAGCACCGCACCGACCGGAACTGCGATGTTGACGATGCGGTCCGCGTGGGCTCGGATGGCGATCAGCCACACTCCGAGGACGAATACCGCGATCGGAACAGTGACGGTGAACGACGCGGCGACGTCGCCGAGCTTGCTGTGTTCGGTGAGCACGTCGATCTCGACCTCGATGCCGGCCGAGAACGCGCCGGCGGCCGCGAAGATGAAGTAGTGCGCGTAGCCGTAGATCAGCGAGTTGCCGAACTGTCCGATTGCTCGGTGATGCGGCGGCCAGAAGTAGATCCACCACAGGCTCGCGGTGACGACGAGTGTGAGGACGGAAATCGAGATCAACGGTGCCAGAGCCGTCTCGTCGTGCAGCGCTTCGATGATGGCGTTGGCCGATGCGAGCAGACTTTCGCCGAGCAAAATCAGCGTGAACAGCCCGTATCGCTCGGTGATGTGATGCGGATGCCACGGCGTCGAGCCGTTGCGTTCGGCGATCACCGGAACCGCCATCTCGGCAGCCGCCAGCACGAAGAACATGACGACGGCGGCCGTGCCGTCGAGCAGCACCAGCCAGAGAATCCACAGGACCTGTACGCCGGCAATACCTATCGCGTACGACAGTGCGGTCTTCTTGTACTCACTCGACCGAGACGCCCGAACCCACTGCGTCACCATGGCCACGCGCATCACCACGTAGCCGAGTACCACGATGGCGAAATCCTTGTCCACGAAAGCCGATTCGACTCCAGCGGCGAGTACCAGGACTCCGGCCATCTGCACAACGGTCAACGCGCGATACAGCCAGTCGTCGGTGTCGAACGACGTGGCGAACCAGGTGAAGTTCATCCACGCCCACCAGATCGCGAAGAACACGAGCGCATAGCTGAGCAGACCATCGGCAAGGTGGTTCTCGGTGAGCGCATGATGGAGCTGTACCGCTGCGATACTCACGGCCACCACGAACACGAGGTCGAAGAACAGTTCGAGGGGACTCGCGGCCCGGTGCGGTTCCTTGGGATCACGCGGTCGCATCGGCACCAGGCGTGCTGTGGAGATATTCACGCGTGCAGACTAAGTCATCCGATTCGCGTACGTTGTCTCGATTGTGTTGCTGCGGTTGCCTTTACGGACATTTCGGGCATGTTCGACGGTATAGCGCGATGATTTTCGGGACCTCACACCCTTTTTGCCGACCGCGCGCCGGGGTTCAGGGCATAGCGGGGGTGCGAGGTCGAGAGAAAGGGTGTGAGGTTGCGGATCTACTCCCCCAGCGCCGCCCCGATCTCGCCGATCCGAGCGCCCATACTCTGATCGACCTCTTCGGTGTCGACGAAATAGCGACGAAACACCGATCGCATCAAGTCGATGACCTCGATGTGCTGCCTGATCACAGCAGCCGCCGACCCTTGTTCGCCATCCGCCAGTCGCTTGAACTTCGCACCCAACATCCGAGCAGACGGAAGGGTGCCGAATGCGTCGAGATCGACGAGGAATTTCGTCTTCCCCAACATTTCTGCCAAGTGGTCGATGTATTCGGCGCAGACCTGGTCGCACCGAGAAGCCACGTCCGCAGGAATTTCCATCAGTCCTGCTTCAGCGCGCTCGGAGAGGTCTTGCCAATACTGCATCGACTCGAACAGATCGCCGTTTCCAGAAGCCATCGAACCGCAGCCTTTCTGTCTACCGTGCACGCGCGGGCAGGCTGGCTTGCAACGATTTCGTCACCCGACCGATTTCCGAACACGGATCACCCAGAGGCTTGCGCCCAGCCCTTCCGTCGAGAATGAAGTACACGATTCCCCCGGTCACTTCGTAAGCAATGCCGCAACTGACCTCGTCGTACTTCGCGGTACGTCGAAATTGCACGAAACCGTCTTCGTCAGCGGCAGTGAAGCTGTCGAACTGGTCGTTCGCTTTCACATACCCGAGGTCGTGAGCCGAGGAGAACAATCCCAGGAAGTACCACGACCCAGGGTCAGGGTCCGTCCAGATACATGTCTTCCAATCGTTGGACAGCGGCGCACCCCCGAACAGGTTCGTGCTCTTGCTCTCCACATCCAATCCCGCAATCTCGATGGCACTGTTCGGGATGGTGCACGGATCCCACGGCTCGGCTGCAGTCGGTGCTGCCGCCGTCGAGGTCGGCGCATCCGCCACCGGCGCATCCGACGTCGAATCGCCACATCCGCCGACCAGAACCATCGCTCCGACCACGCCTGTCACCCACCACCGCGTCACGCCACCGCTCCCCTCGTAGAACCCACCCACCCCTTGGACGCGGCGAACGTCGACTCGGTTCCACAACGACCTCACACCCCTACTGACGACTGCGCGCCCCCGCTCACTTCAGAGCAAGGGCGCGCAGTCGTCAAAAGAGGTGTGAGGTCACCACCTAGAGAAGATCAGCCGCAGTTCGACGGAGCCGGCTCCCCTCGGAATCGTGCGTCCACGTAGGCGTAGGCCTCGGGCAGTCCGACGAGCGATCCGCTGAAGTGTTCCGCCAACGGGTACGCCCGGAACTGAACGGTGGCACCGGCTGCGCAGTAGCGATCGACCGTCTCCTTCACCGGCGCGAACGGGGTGATGAAGTCGTTGATTCCGTGCCAGATGTACACCGGGGCCGTGGGGACACCCTCGTAGTCGACGAGACTGTTCTTCTTCAACACCGCCTGCGCGGAGGGCAGCGATGCGATGTCGACGTTCGACAGATCTCTCGCGCTCTTGAACGCTCCGCCAATGATGATGGGACGCCTGCATTGGTTGCTCACCTGATCACGCAGTGCCAGGCCCGCCGCGTTCAGGTTCTCCGAGACGGGGAACTCGGTCGGGTATTCGCGCTCGAGCCCCAGAGATGCCGCGAGTGCCATTCCGAAGGCGGGGTGCGGAATTGCGCTGTAGCCCAAGTTCTTTGCGATCAATTCCAGGTCGGCAGGAGTTCCGCCGTGCACACTGGCCACGATGTTCAGTTCGGGCGCGTAGGTGGGAGCCATCGCACCGGCCCACGATGTCGCCAGCGCACCGCCCGAGTAACCCAGCAGAGCGACCGGACTCTCCTTCAGCGGCAGCTGCTCGAAGTTCTGCACGGCGCGAACCCCGTCCAGCGTCAAACGACCTTCGTATTCGGCAGCGCCGTAGGCACCGTTCGGTCCGAGGTAATCCGGCACCGCAACCGCCCAACCGCGGGCGACCATCCCGAGGTACAGACTGGGAGCTTCACCGATCTCGTACGTGAAAAGACCATGCGACGGAGCACATTTGACTCCCAGAGCATTGATCACTGCCTGATACGACACCAGTGGCGTTCCCGCACCTCTACCTCGGGGCATCAGCACAGTGGTCACCGCGGCAACGGGAGCACCTGCGGAGTTGGTCGACCGGTACTTGAGTTGCCAGATGTCGGTGTTGGGGTACATCCATGCGTCGGCCCGACGGCTGGCGAGGATGTCACCCGGCGCATGATCGGCTATGTCGGCCGGTGCAGCGTAGAAGACGTCCGGATCGGGGATCGTCGGCGCGGGGGCAGCCGAAGCTGTTGTACCCGTGGCAAACAGGGATGCGCACAGTGCCACGAGGATGGACCCCAGGGCAATCGATTTCTTTCTCAAGGCGAGCCTTTCGGTGTTTTCTGATCGAGCATCACGGCACAGCGTCACGGCGCTACGGGCAGGGAGAACTGGTTGATCGGATCCGTCGAGGAGAAGGTGACGTCCGCCGGGCCGGGCCCACCGGCGAAGGACGGATCGGAAGCGGTGATGTCGACGCCGATGCGGTGTCCACGATCGAATCGATGGACGATGCTGGGCAGTGAGATCGTCGCCGGGTCCGAGGATCCTGTGAGGACGGCGGGTGCGACGAGCCCGTGAATCGGACTCCGCGCACCGTTCGGTGCGACGTCGAGCACGGTGACGAAGACCGTCGCAGGCCCGGACACCGTGGGACTGATGGACAGCTCCGGTGCGCCGACGACGTCGACCGGTTCGGCCAGCGGCGCGGTTGTCCAGGTCGCGGCCGAACCGGGTAGCGAGACCCGAGGCACAGGAACCTCCGCGGCGATGTTCGGAAGCCCCAATGTGGTGTGCATCGGCGATCCTGCATCCCGAATCGTCTGTGCCCATGCATTGTTCGAGGCAATGCCCTCGGACAACGTGCCGTTCGACACGTCGAATGTGCGCCTGGTGCCGACAGGAAATGTGTCCGATTCTTCGTAGGCCGGCGACGCGACGCCGTTGTAAGGCACCCAATCCCGGAAGTAGGTGAATACCGGCCCTGGGTCGACGTCACGATCCTTGAGGTGTCGGTCGAGCCAATTGCCCACCAGTGCCGCTTCGTGCTGATTGAACGGGTCGGGGGCCTTGATGTCGAACTCCCCCGGATACCCCTTCCTGTCGTTGTGTCCCCACGAGTGCCAGACCATGGAGGTTTCCACTCCGCGCGCCCGCAGAGTCTCGAACGTCGCTGCTGCCTCGTCGAGGCTGAACAGTGAATCCTTCTGGCCCTGCGTGAGCAGAACCGGAACATCGACTCGATCGAGATAGTCCACGGGTGAGACGTGACGCATCGCCGCCAGAGTTCCCGGGTCCGGTTCGCGATTGGCAGCGAAGGCGGACGCGGCGTCACACACCCACTGGGCATAGTTCGGGCACCCCTGGGCCCGCGCCGGATCGGCTGCGTACCCTCCGGGACCGGTCAGGACGGCACCGGCCGCCAGAAAAGCGGAACCGAACACGCTTTTGACGGGGCCGACCGACCTGCGCCCGGCTCCATCCGGTGCCAGCGAGCGAGCCAGATCGTTCCACGTGATCATCGACGCGACGGTATCCAGCCGCGAATCCACCGATGCTGCCGCCAATCCCGTTGCACCGGCATAGGACCCACCGAGATAGCCGACGCGGGGATCCTGCGGAGCATCGAGACGAACTACATCCAGAACGGGGGCTTGGACAGATCGAGCAGCGTCGGTGAATACGCCTTCGCTGTCACCGGCTAGGTAGCCGATGAGGTCCGACGCCGCTATGCCGTCGTAATCGGGATCGGCGAAATATATCTTGCACGTCGAGCCACCGAAACCCAAGGCGGAGTACGAAAGAACCACGTAGCCGTGGGTCGCGAATCTCGCCGCGGCACCCGCTTGGTCGTCCTTGGACCCGCCGAAACCGTTGCTGGTCAGGATGGCCGGAGCCCGGTTGTCCGGTCCAAGACCTTCGGGGACGTAGATGTCGCCCACTACAGTGCAGTGCTGATCCCGATCAGGACCCACCGCGACGTCGAAATATCTGGTCTGCACCGAGAAGTCACCGAACGATTGTGGGGCCAGCACCGGAAGGTCCGCGGCATGAGCGGGCGCGGTGGCCACGACCAGAGCGGTCGCGGTGGCACCGACGACGGTCGAGAGCCATTTCATCGGATGCAGTTCGTCGGCGGTGCGACACCCCGAAACCTGTTGTCCAGGAATGTGAGCGCGGCGGGAAGACCCTCGAATGCCGCCTGAATGTGCTGCGGGGCGTGAACGACGTCGAACTGCAACGTCGCTCCACTCGCGCAGTACCGAGCAGCGGTGTCACGCAACGCAGCGATGGGAATGAGCGGGTCGTTGTCGCTTCCCCACAGCAATGTGGGTGCGGTGGGGACACCCGGATACTTCACCAAACTGTTTTCGTCGATGATCTGCTGCGCCTCCGGGCTGTCCACCAGCGAAGTATTGGTGGAGACCGCCAGGGCGCTCTTGAAGGCTCCGGTAGCAAGAATCACCGGTGTGCACGCATTCGAGACCTGATCCTTCAAAGCCAGACCGGTGGGATTGAGCTGCGCGGTGATCGGCAAGCGATCGGGGTATTCGCGTTCGAGACCGAGAGCGGCGGCAAACGCGAGCCCGAATGCCTGATGCGGCTGGAAACCCAACGCACGAGCGATGTTGTCCAGATCGGCGGGCACCCCTCCGGCTGCGGCACCGACGATGTTCAGCTCGGGCGCATAGCTCGGAGCGAGCGCTGCAGCCCAGGCCGTCGCCATTCCACCACCCGAATACCCGGCCATTCCGACCGGACTGGCCGACAGTCCCAGCTCGGGAACCCGCTGCGCGGCGCGAATCCCGTCGAGTGTGATCTGGCCGCCGAGCTTGGCTGCGCCATAAGCACTTTTGGGACCGAGGTGGTCCGGGACTGCGACCGACCAGCCACGCATCAGGGCCAGGTTGAGAAATTCACGCTCCTGAACACCGGTCGTCGGATCGGCCCCGAACAGCGATTCCGACGGTGCGCACTGCAACCCGAGCGCGTTGACGAACGGCTGATACGACAGCAGAGGCCCACCAGGTGCGCGGTTCGCCGGCGCGAGAACGGTTGTCACAGCGGCGATCGCGTCTCCTCTGGAGTCGGATGATCGGTACTGGATCTGCCAGATGTCGGCACCCGGATACAAGGGACTCGTAAAACGTCTGTTCGCCACGACATCGCCGTTGGTCTTGCCGGTCAGGTCAGCCGGAGCCGCGTAGAGCGTGCCGGGCACCGGTGTCGGATCGTTGGGCGCCGCCGATGCGTGTGGTGCAGTGACGAACAGCATCGACATCAGCCCGACGGCGGTCGTCAGGGTCAAGAGGGTGCGGCGCATGATGAAAGCTCTTCTCGATTTCCATTGGGCCCGGGCCATTCGTCGGACCGGGAAGTCTCACGTCGATGTTCGGATCGGTACTTGTCGTTCGGGGGCCCGCTGGTCAAGGTGACCTCTGGGGCACGTTCACGGGCTCTCGCACGCCCTCGGTGGCGACTCGATCGCTGCGCGGCAGTGCCATCGCGACAGCGGTGGCCACGGCCATCGTCGCTGCCAGTCCGAACAGCACTCTCTGCTGCGCGACGAGATGATCCCGTGCCACGGCCTGCACGGGGAGCAACGCGAAATACACGGCACCGGTGACCGCTGTACCCACGGCCGATCCGACCTGTTGGACCGTCGGCATGATCCCCGACGCGGAACCGATGGCGTCGGGTCTCACACCGGCGACGATGGTGCTCTGCAGCGGAGCGATCACCGCTCCCAAGCCCGCCCCGACCAGAACCAGCGGGATGGTCATCGGCCATGGAAAACCTGGCCGATCGAAGTAGTCGACGGCGGCACCGAGGACCAACAGAGCCGCGCCCATCGTGGCCGCGCCTGCCGCTACCACGCGAGAGTCCCAGCGGTGGAACGCTATCGGCGCGCCCAAGGACGCGACGACAGCCCCGAGCGCGAAGGGGATCGTGATCACTCCTACCGTCGACGCGCTGTCGCCCAGTCCGGTCTGCAGCGTCACCGACATCGTCAGAACGAATGCAGTGAAGGTGCCGTACACCAGAGCCGAGACGACACACCCGTAAGTGAACCCCCGCTCGGCGAAGATGCGGGTGTCGACCATCACGTGTGCACCCGCTTCGCTCCTGCGCCGTTCCCACACCGCGAACAGGGCCAACAGAACCAGGCCGATGCCGAGTACGGGTACCGCGGCCATCAGGCTCGCGCTCGTCATGATCGGGTACACGATCGACACAGCACCGATCGACCACAGAACAACCCCGATCGGATCGAACAGGCCACCCGACAGCACGTGCCTCGAACCGGCGCAGACATACCGTCGGGCGAGGACGATCGCAGCCACCGAAATCGGAACGTTGATCAGAAATATTGCCCGCCAACCTGTTCCGAGGATGTCGAGGTGTAGCAGCACCGCACCGACGGACGGCCCGGCCAGACCGGCGAGCCCTGCTGTGCCGCCGTACAAGGCGAACGCAGTGGTACGCCGTGACCCGGAGTAGGTTGCGGTCACGATGGCCACGGTCTGGGCCGACATGGCCGCTCCCGCAACCCCTTGCACGACGCGACCGACGATCAGCAACTCGATGGTGGGGGCGTACGCGCACAGGACCGACGTCGACGCGAACATCGCGGTGCCGACGACGAACGTGTTTCTGCGCCCGAATACCTCACCTGTTCTCGCCATCGTGAGGAGAGCGCACGCGAATGCCAGTAGATACGCCGCTGGCACCCAGACTTGCTGTGCGCCCGTCCCGTCGAGGTCGCGGGCGATCGTGGGTAGCGCAACGGTGACCGCGGTGACGTCGATCATCTGCATCGTGACGGCCAGCAAACAGGCGCACAGCGTCATCCACGAGCCGCTGCGTCGGTGTGTCATACCCTGCTGACGTCCGGAAGCTCGTGCGTGAACGTGCTCGCGTCGGGAAGCTGCGGTACGTAGTCAC
Source organism: Rhodococcus ruber (assembly GCF_027270735.1). Taxonomy (GTDB): domain Bacteria; phylum Actinomycetota; class Actinomycetes; order Mycobacteriales; family Mycobacteriaceae; genus Rhodococcoides; species Rhodococcoides rubrum_A. Next base: position 11,223 of record NZ_JAPWIJ010000011.1, read on the forward strand.
CCGATTCGACCACGGAGGTGAAGATCTCGAAGATCTTGGCGAAGTAGAGATCGATCGAGCGATCGGCCTCGTCCGTCCCCGGGTACAGAAATTCCACACCGGTGTGATCTTCGAATCGATTGATCCACATGAAGACTTCTTCCGAGCTTCCGCGGTTTCCGTACAACCCGGCTCCGGCCGCGTCGAGTTCGGCTTCACCGGGCAGCTTTCGGACGTCGACGTAGGAGATCATCGGGGCGGTCCAACCCGGTTGGGTGGTGATTCCGTGTTCTGGACCGACCAATTCGAGAACTCGGTGGTAGGACGTGTTCGCCAGCAGCTTCCCGGAATCGAATGCCTGCTGAGCAAGGACTGCCAGAGTGAGAAAGGTCGGCTGGGAACCCAGTTCGAACTGCACGGGAACGAGACTCGAGAACCAACCGATCGAGGCGAATTCGCCCGGCAGAGTTCGAGTGCTCTTGGGCGTCAGGCCCAAGTAGCTGTTTCGGCCGGCCAACTCGTATTCCGCCAAGGCCGCCGCGGCGAAGATGCCTCCGATGAATTTTGCTCCCACTCCCGCACATGCCTCGTCGACGGCCCGGGCCTTCGCGCCGTCGAACAGCGGGAACGAGCTGTGCGACGTCCTGGTGTAGTCGACACTGTTGCGCCCCAGCGGAAGCGGGAATGTCGGAAGGTCGCCACCGTTGTCCGTCACCAGGTCGATCCAGGTATGGACGGCCGCGGACTCCAGGGTCGTGGCGTCGCTCTCGGTGCGCTCACGCCGGCAGTACTCGATGTAGCTGCCCGGGGTGAACAGTCCATCGGACTCCCCCGTCACCGCGTTGCGATAGAGCTGTCTCAGTTCGTAGTACGTCAATGCCTGCGAAATGCCGTCGGTGTCGAGGTGGTCGACCGCCGCGTACACCACAAAATGGTCGTCGTGCTCGATCGTCCCGAAGGAGAAGCAGTCCCAACTCTCCGGCCCCGGAGTGGTGTCCTGCACGTGCCTACGGATGTCGGCCGCGCTCGAGGGCACACCGAAAGCAGTTGGCTCGAGCACGATGTCGTCGACGTCGACGACGTGGCGCACCGATCCGGCCGACGTGGTCTCGAACCAGCTCGAGAACGAATCATGGCGTTTGACAAACGTATTGAACGCTTGTCCCATTGCTGCGCTGTCCAACTTTCCTTCGATGCGGAACGTGACGAGGCACAGTCTGGAGAAGCGGAAGGACGATCCTCGGTTGCGGAACGCGGCCTCGAGGTACGCCTGCTGTATGTGGGACGGACGTGCCGGATGGACGGGTGCCGCTGCGGCAGCGCCCCGTGAAGCGTCGGTAGGCGACCACGTGGTGAGTGGTCCTGGAGCGGGCTTCCACTCGTCGATGAGTCCGAATGCGACCACGACACAACCTTTCGAAGGGGAGAGATACGACGCGACACAGTGAGGTGCGTCGGAGGGGCCAGTGCATCATTCGAGCGAGACCGAGAACACCCCACGGCCCGGCATTTTGGAAAATCGACAAACATGCGCGGGATATCTGTGTCAGAACTGAAGGATCGTCAAGATTGTGGTGGCGGCCAGAGAATCGCTCTAACGTCGGAATCTCAACGCGCTGACCGAAAGCAGGCTCGGCGCTGCCCCCTCGATGTCAGGAACGGTAGATGATCGACCGATACCGCCTGCGTGATGCGACCGTTTCGGCCCTGAGTGTGCTCGCGACCGTCGTTGTTCTCGCGTCGGGCACAGCAGCAGTGGCGACTGCCGAGACAGCGTCGTCGGTCGTCGGAATAGAGGGCATCGGCGAGCGTCGCGACATCGTGCGCGTGCATTCGGCGTCGATGGACCGCGACATCAGCGTCGACATCTTTCGGGCAGAGGCGCCCGGTGCGCCCACTCTCTACCTGCTCAACGGCGCGGCCGGTGGAGACGGCGGCAGCAGCTGGTTCGATCAGACCGACATCGCCGGCTTCTTCGGTGACAAGAACGTCAACGTGGTAGTGCCACGGGGTGGCGCTGCGAGTTACTACACCGACTGGTTGCGCGACGACCCGGTGCTGGGCCGAAACAAGTGGTCCACCTTTCTCGGTCTCGAACTGCCGCCGTTGATGAACGCACTTCTCGACAGCAACGGCATCAATTCCGTCGCCGGTATCTCGATGGCCGGGACGTCGGTTCTGCAGCTGGCCATCGCTCATCCCTCCGTCTACCGATCCGTGGCCTCGTACAGCGGATGTGCCCGTACCAGCGACCCGGTGGGCGCGATGTACGTCAGGTCCGTGGTCGAAGCACGCGGCGGTGGATCCACCGCGAACATGTGGGGACCTGCAGGCAGTGCCGACTGGATTGCCAACGACCCGTACGTCAACGCCGAAGGACTGCGCGGTGTCGCGGTGTACATCTCGAGCGGAACCGGAGCGCCCGGCGCGTTCGATGTACCCGGCGGACCCGGCATCGGTAGTGACTACGGCAAGCTCGCCCAACAGCTCGCCGTCGGTGCCGTCATCGAGGCGACCACCGACTCGTGCTCGCACCAGATGCAGCAGCGCTTGCAGGAGCTGAACATCCCCGCCACCTACAACTTCCGACCCAACGGAACCCATTCGTGGGCCTACTGGCAACAAGACCTACACGACTCGTGGTCGGTGATCGCGCCGTCGATGGGACTGCCGACCACCTCCTGAGCCGTGACTTCCAGCGATGACGAAGGAAACTCGATGAGCCGAACCGACACCGTGGGCACTCCCGCTCTTGCCGCCACCTGGGCCCGTTCACCCTGGACGCTCGCAGACCTCATCGCGGCCAAACACGGCCGAACCATCTCGGTCGTCCTCCCCGCCCTCGACGAGGAAGACACCGTCGCGGACGTCATTGCCTCCATGACTCCCCATCTGGGAAGTCTCGTCGACGAACTGATCGTGCTCGATTCGGGATCGACCGACCGCACGGCTGTCCGGGCGCGCGCCGCCGGGGCCACCGTCGTCTACAGGGAAGAGGTACTACCAGGCCTGCCCGTCGTCGGCGGAAAGGGCGAGGTCCTGTGGCGAGGTGTAGCAGCCACCTCGGGCGACATCGTGGTGTTCGTCGACTCGGATCTGGTCGATCCGGGGACGCATTTCGTGCCGTCGCTCGTCGGCCCACTGCTCATGCACGAGGGCGTCGAACTGGTCAAAGGCTTCTACCGTCGGCCGCTGACGATCGGTGACAGCACCGACGAGGATGGTGGCGGACGCGTCACTCAGTTGACGGTACGGCCCCTGTTGACCGCACTCCGTCCCGAACTGGCCGGCGTCTTTCAGCCGCTGGGCGGCGAGTACGCCGCCACTCGTCAGTTGCTCGAAACTGTGCCCTTCGCCCCCGGCTACGGTGTCGAGATCGGACTGCTCCTCGACACGTATCACCGCTCGGGTGCGGGCACGATCGGGCAGGTCGGACTCGGTACGCGCCGCCATCGAAATCGGCCGACCTCCGAGTTGGCCGTCATGAGTCGACAGATCGTCGCCACCATGTTCGCGCGGCTCGGTCTCGGCGATTCCGGTGCCGGGTTCACCACCTTCTCGACCACGGGGCCTCAGCTCTCGATGAGTGTGGCACCGCTGTCCTTGGTCGACCGTCCCCCGCTGATCACCGTCGACGACTACCTACGTGCCCATCGCCGGCACTCGATGACCGCGCCGGTCTGACCCGAATACAGACGCACCCTCCACCGTCGAGCACGGTGAAGGGTGCGCTGAGTCGTGCAGAAGAACGAACTACTTGCCTGCAGCTTCGGACGCCCGAAGATCCTTGCGGAGAATCTTGCCTGCCGCGGACTTCGGCACTGTGTCGATGAACTCGACGCGCCGAACCTTCTTATGTGGGGAAACACGCTCGGCGACGAAAGCGATGATGCCATCCTCGTCGATCGTGGCACCCTGCTGCCGGACGACGAATGCCTTGGGGATTTCCTCGCCCTCGTCGTCGAGAACACCGATCACGGCGGCGTCGGCGATCTCCTCGTGAGTGAGCAGCAGGGCCTCGAGCTCGGCCGGCGGCACCTGGTAGCCCTTGTACTTGATCAGTTCCTTGAGGCGGTCGACGATGTAGACGACGCCTTCGTGGTCCGCGACAGCGATGTCACCGGTGTGCAGGTAACCGTCGGAGTCGAGCGTCTCGGCGGTGGCGGAGGGGTTGTTCAGGTATCCGACCATCACGTTCGGTCCCTTGACCCACAGCTCGCCCGGCTTGCTCAATCCCTCTGCGGGAAGCTCGATTTCGTCGCCGGTGGCCGGGTCGACGAGCTTGTTCTCGGTGTTGGCCAGCGGCTGACCCACCGAGCTGAGCGGCATGTCGTCGCGGTCGAACGGGATGGCGTGGCTGACCGGGCTGAGCTCACTCATGCCGTAGCCCTGGCGCACCCGCGTGTTCAAGCGCTTCGCGACGGCCTTGCCGAGCTCCTCGTCCAGCGGTGCCGCGCCGGAGAAGATGGTGTGCACGCTGGAGAGGTCGTACTGATCGATCATCGGGTGCTTCGCGAGCGCGACGGCCACCGGCGGTGCGATGAACAGGTACGTCAGCTTCTGATCCTGAATGATGCGCAGGAATTCGACGAGGTCGAACTTCGGCATCGTCACCAGATGCGCGCGCAGCTTGAGAGCGATGTTGAGCAGCACAGTCAGGCCGTAGATGTGGAAGAACGGCAGCAGCGCCAGGATCGCGTCGTCGCTGTCGATGCCCACCCGCGGTTCCATCTGGGCGACGTTCGCGACGAGGTTGCGGTGGGTGAGGATGACGCCCTTCGGGACACCCGTCGTGCCCGAGGAATACGGCAGCACCGCGACGTGCGTGGCCGGATCGAACGAGACCTCGGGAGCAGGCGCGCCCTGGGTGAGTAGATCGCGCAGATTCGGGTGCCCCTCGGCACCGTCGAGCACGATCACGTGATCGGCGTCGATGCCCACCTTGTCCGCGGCCGCCTTCGCCTGCGGGTACAGCGGGGAGACGGTGAACAGGAACTTCGCGCCGGAACCGGTGAGCTGCTTCGCGATGTCCTCTGCGGTGTACAGCGCGTTGATCGTCGTCGCAGTTCCGCCTGCGCGCAGAATGCCGTGCAGCACCGATGCGAACGCGGGCACGTTGGGCGAGTGCAGTCCGACGACATCGCCGACCTCGAGCCCGCGAGCCGCAAGTGCCCCGGCGATCGCGTCGACCTGGCCGATCAGGCTTTTGTAGGTGGTGACGTCACCCGAAGTGCCGTCGATGAGAGCTGGCTTGTCCAGATCGGACTCGGCGATGGACCCGAACAAGAAGTCGTAGACGCTCAGATTCGGGATCTCGACGTCGGGAAAGGGACTGCGGAAGCTCATGGCTCTCCTTCGAAGAACTGCGGCAACAATGATCGAACCTTACCGTGAAAGCGGTCACATCGGACAGCGACCCTACCGCTGAGTCAGGTAGGGCGGGCGCTAACTTCGCGACGCGTACGGTTTGCCCGCTGCTGCCGGTCCTCGCACGTGGCCCACCAGCCCGGCGACGGCGAAGATGGTCACCACGTAGGGCAGCATCAACATGAATTCGCTCGGCACCGGAGACCCGATGATGCCCAACACGTTCTGCAGGTTCGACGCGAATCCGAACAGCAGTGCGGCCAACGTCGCGCGCACCGGATCCCACCGCCCGAAGATGACCGCGGCGAGTGCGATGTAGCCGGCACCGGCCGTCATTTCCTTGCCGAAGGCTCCGACGGAACCGAGCGTGAAGTACGCACCGCCGAGTCCGGCGATGGCACCGGCGAGGCAGACGTTCCAGAATCGCGTTCGAGCCACGTTGATTCCGACGGTGTCGGCGGCTTGCGGATGCTCACCGACGGCACGCAGTCGCAGACCCCACTTGGTGTGGAACAGGCCGAAGAACACGAGGGCTACCGCCACATACATCAGGTACACGATCAGCGTCTGCCGAAACAGCACCGGCCCGACGATCGGAATTTGCGAGAGCACCGGAATGTCGATGCGCGCGAAGCGCGGTGGCGAATTGAGCGTCTCGGCGTTCTTGGTGAGCACCACCGAGTACAGAAAGCTGGTCAGTCCGACGACCAGGACGTTGAGCACCACACCCACGATGACCTGATTGACGAAGTAGCGGATGGAGAACACCGCCAACAAAGACGCGGTCAGCGCACCGGCCACCAGAGCCGCGAGCAGCGCCACGTAGGTCGACCCGGTGATCGACGCGACGACGGCGCTGACGAAAGCGCCTGCGAGCAACTGACCTTCGATGGCGATGTTGATGACACCGACCCGCTCGGAGATCACCCCGCCCATCGCGCCGAAGATCAGCGGTGTGCTCAGAGCGACTGCGCCGATGAGCAATCCGGGCACCGGGATGGTCTCACCGTCGGCTGCCCACGCGAGAAAGCCGAACACGAACAAGACCGCGAACACGGCGAGCAACCACAGCGGCGTCGGTCGGTAGCGCGAGGCCAGCAGCGCCGCATAACCGGTGATGAAGGCCAGCAGTACGACCACGACGAGACCGGTACCGTACGACGGCACACCCACTGCCGGCAGCGCGAAGAAGTCGTCCTCCGATGCCAATGCGAATGTACTTGTGCCCGAACCCTTCTTGACCACGAACAGCACCAGCGCAAGCAACGTCACGACCCCGAGGATCGACGGCACCTTCCAGCTGCGGCCGAGTACTGCCTCGGCGGGGGCGACGACGGGGGCGGTCACAGTGCACCCACCTTCGCGGTCTCGGCTTTGGCTAGCTTCTCTTCACCCGGTTTTGGCAATCGGAACACCGCTCGCACCAGCGGCGGCGCAGCGATGAACAGCACGATCACCGATTGCACGACGAGCACGATGTCGATGGGTACGCCCTCGGCTGCCTGCATGGCGAACCCGCCGGCCTTGAACGCGCCGAACAGTATTCCCGCGAAGAACACGCCCCACGGTTTCGATCGGCCGAGCAGTGCGACGGTGATGGCGTCGAATCCGATTCCGGCATCGATGTCGGCGCTGAAGCCGGTGGTGACGGTGCCCAATACCTGGGCAACTCCGGCAAGACCGACGAGCGCACCGGACATGATCATGGCGTAGAGATAGATCCGGTTGACGTTCATACCGGCCACCCGTGAGGCGTGGGGGTTCTCGCCCACTGCCCGGAAGCGGAATCCGAGGCTGGATCGCTCGAGCAGCCACCACACCGCGACGGTCACGAGGATCACCAGCACGAAACCGAGGTGCAGGCTGTACCGGTCGCCGAACAGCTTGGGGAACACAGCGGTCGACGCGATAGGCGCGGTCTTGGGATTGTTGGATCCTGGAGCCTGCAGAGCACCGGGGGTACGAAGCAGATACGCGACGAGGTAGAACGCGATGTAGTTGAGCATGATGGTCACGATCACCTCGTGAGCGCCGGTGCGCGCCTTGAGGAATCCGGCGATTCCGCCCCACACCGCACCGCCGAGTACACCGGCGACGACGGCGACCAGCAGGTGCAGTCCGGCCGGCAGGCTCACCCCGAAGCCGACCCAGCCGGCGCACGCGGCGGCGATCAGCATCTGGCCTCGGCCGCCGATGTTGAACATGCCGACGCGGAAGGCAAGGGCCACACCGAGTCCCGCGACGATCAAGGGAGTGGCGAACGTCAGAGTCTCGGTCAGCGGCCGGATGCCGTTCTCGAATCCGGGCCGACGGAAGTTGTACACCGAGCCCTGGAACAACGACGAGTACGCCCCGGCAACGGAATCCCAGATGGCCTTCAGCATGTCCGAGGGACGAGAGAAGAAGTAGCCTGCCGACTCCTGTACGCCGGTATTGGTGGCGGCGATGAGCACAGCACCGACGATCAGCGCGAGCAGTACTGCAAGAACCGAGATGATCGCACTGCCGGTGAAGATCTGCCGGAGCACTACGTGCGACGCGGACGGCTGCGGAGGTGTCGGGGGCTGCGGGGCTGTCGGGGGCTGCTGGGCTGTCGGGGGCTGCTGGGCTGTCGGGGGCTGCTGGGCGTCACTCACCGCGCTCACCGCCCATCATCAATCCGAGTGTTTCGCGGGACGTATCCCCGGGGACGATTCCCACGATTGCTCCTCGATACATGACGGCGATGCGGTCGGCCAGTGCGGCGACCTCATCCAGTTCGCTCGACACCACGATGACCGGGATCCCCGAATCCCGAGTGGCGACGATGCGCTTGTGCACGAATTCGATGGACCCCACGTCGATTCCGCGAGTAGGCTGGGCCGCGACGAACAGCCGCAGGTCGCGGCTCAGTTCACGTGCGAGCACAACCTTCTGCTGGTTACCACCGGACAGGCGTCCGACAGCGGTCCCGATTCCCGGTGCCCGCACATCGAATTCGCTCAACTTCTCCGATGCGAACTTCTCCAGATAATCGCGCTGCACCGCTCCGCGTCGCACGAACGGCATGCTGTTCGAGCGATCGAGCATCAGGTTCTCCGCGATCGAGAATTCGCCCACCAAACCGTCGACGGTACGGTCCTCCGGCACGAAGCCGACACCGGCGTCGAGTACGTCCTGCACCGTCGATCCGACGAGCGAGCGACCGTCGAGGCTGATCTTTCCGGACACGTTGTCCTGCAACCCGAGTAGAGCCTCGACGAATTCGGTCTGTCCGTTGCCCTGCACTCCGGCGACGGCGAGGATCTCCCCTGCCGCGACCTCGAGGCTGACGTCGTCGACGGTCTTGTTGCCCTGGGCGTCGAACACCGACAGATTCTCGATGACCAACGCCGCCTCTCCCGGGGACGCGGGATCCTTCGAGACGGTCAGCTGCACGTCGCGTCCCACCATCATGGCCGCGAGTTCGGTGTTGCTGGCGGTCGGTTTCGCTTCGCCGACCACCTTGCCGAGCCGGATGACGGTGATCTTGTCTGCCACTTCGCGTACTTCGCGCAGCTTGTGGGTGATGAACACGATGGTGGTGCCCGACGCCGCGAGCTCGCGCATGATCCGCATCAGATCGTCGGTTTCCTGTGGCGTCAGGACGGCCGTCGGCTCGTCGAACACGAGCACCTTGGCCTCACGAGAAAGTGCTTTGACGATCTCGACCCGTTGCTGGACGCCGACGGGTAAGTCGTCGACGAGAGCATCGGGATCGAGATCGAAGCCGAACCTCGCGGAGATCTCTCGTACCAGCTTTCGTGCTGCCACGAGATCGAGTCGTCCACCGAGCGAGGTGGTTTCGTTGCCGAGCACGATGTTCTCGGCAACGGTGAACACCGGAATCAGCATGAAGTGCTGATGCACCATGCCGATGCCGGCGGTCATCGCCTCGCCCGGACCGGCGAAATTCTGCTCGACGTCGTCGAGCAGAATCTGGCCCTCCTCGGCGCGATACAGGCCACTGAGCACGTTCATCAACGTGGACTTGCCTGCACCGTTCTCGCCGAGGAGACAGTGGATCTCGCCGGATTCGACGCTCAGATCGATATGGTCGTTGGCGATCAACGAGCCGAATCGTTTGGTGATACCGCGAAGTTCGAGCTTCATATCCCTTTACGACCGCTTGGTGCTACTTGGGTGCCGACGGCGACTCGACGGTGATGGACCCGTCGACGATGCCGGCCTTGATCGTATCCAGCTCGCCCTGCAGTGCGGGGTCGACCTGGGACTCGAAGTCGTGGAACGGTGCGATGCCGACGCCGTCGTTCTCCAGGGTGCCCACGTACGGAGCGTTGTCGAACTTGTCAGCACCGGAGTTGGCCACGACCTCGTCGACACTGGTCTTGAGGCCCTTGGTCACAGAAGTGAGCAGCAGGTCGCCGACCGAGGGGTCGGACTCGAAGACGTCGGCGTCCGCACCGATCAGGGCGACCGGACGCGAGGAGTCCCGAATGGCCTGCGCCGCACTCTGATAGATGGGTCCACCGACCGGGAAGATGACGTCCGCGTTCTGGTCGATCAAGCCCTGGGCGGTGTTCTTGGCAACTTCGTTGGCGGTGAATCCACCGGTGAACGAGCCGTTCTGCGAGGGCACGTCCCAGCCGATGACGCGGACTGCCTTGCCCTTCTGCTCGTTGAAGTAGTTCACACCGTCGGCGAAACCGTCCATGAAGATGGTGACGGTCGGCAGTTGCGAGCCGCCGAAAGTACCGACCACTCCGGTCTTGCTGTAGCTGGCGGCAGCGTAGCCGGCGAGAAATGCCGACTGCGACGCGTCGTACGTCAGCGGCTTGACGTTCGGCAGATCGATGGTGGAGTCGTCGATGATCGCGAAATCGATGTCGGTGTTCGCTTCGGCCGCGACCTTGGTCGCGTCGGCCAGGTCGAATCCGACGGTGACGATGAGGTTGCAGCCCTGATCGACGAGGTTGTTGATGTTGGGCGCGTAGTCGGTGGGCGACGCGGACTCGACGGTGCGCGGCTCGACGCCGAGCTCCTGGGAGGCTTCGGTCAAACCCTCGAACCCGAGCTGGTTGAACGACTTGTCGTCGAATCCGCCACTGTCGGAGACCATGCAGGGTAGGAAGTCACTGGATCCGCCTCCACCCGATCCTTCGTTCTCGGGAGCAGATCCACAGCCTGCGATCAGGGCGATGGCACCGAGCGACGCGACGCCGCCGAGTGCTGCCTTCCGCGTACTCGTGCGGGTAACGAATGACAAGATGTCCTCCAATTTAGATGTGCTTCGTCTGGTTCGGGACGCTACTCGCGCGGGCGAGGGTGCGCAGGATTTCACTCAGGAGTCCTTGTTGGGCTCGGCCTTCTCGGGCAAGCTGCCGCCTTCACGGAGTATTCGTGCTTCGTCCTCACGCACCATCACTGCCGGTCCCGCTGCCACCACCGATGGGTTCGGCGGCGTACCGGGTCTGAATACGTTGAAGAATACGTTGAGGACCACCGCCACGATGCTGGCGGCACTGATTCCGGAATGGAAGATGGTGACGAACCAGTCCGGAAATTCGTCCCAGAAGTCGCTCGCGACAACGGGAATGAGGCCGAACGCCAAGGTCACCGCCACGATGACAACATTGGAATTGTTGTCGTAGTTCACCTTGCCGAGGGTGCGGATGCCGCTGGCCGCGACGGTTCCGAACAGAGCGATGCCTGCCCCTCCGAGTACCGGCAGCGGGACGACTCCGACGACTGCGGCAAGTACCGGCGAAAGGCCCAGTAGCGCAAGCACGCCGCCACCCACCGCGACGACGAAGCGGCTCTTGATGCCGGTCATCGCCACCAGACCCACGTTCTGCGCGAAGGCAGTCGCCGGGAAGGTGTTGAAGATCGGGGCGACGGCCGAGGACACCATGTCGGCGCGCAGTCCGTCACCGACGCGCTTGGAGTCGACGTCGGTGCCGACGACCTCACCGACGGCGAGGATGTCGGCCGTGGTCTCGACCATGATCACCAGGATCACGATGGTCATCGAGACGATCGCGCCGATTGCGAAGATCGGTGAGCCGAAGGCGAAGGGGGTCGGTACGGCCACCACGGACGCGTCACCGACACCGCCGAAGTCGGTCTTGCCGACGATCAGTGCTGCGATGGTGCCGACGACGAGTCCGAGCAGAATCGACAGCCTCGACAGCCCTGGAATCTTGGTCATCACCAGCACGGCGAGGAGGGTGAACATCGCCAGCCCGATATTGGCGGGGTCGAGGTAGTTCGGGTTCGGGGCACCGCCCACCATTTCCTGCCCGGTGATCCACCGCGCTGCGACCGGCATCAGGGACAGACCGATGACGGTGATGATGCTGCCGGTCACCAACGGCGGAAAGAAGCGAATGATCTTCGAGAAGAACGGCGCGATGGCCAAACCGATCAGCGCGGCCACCAGAACGGCACCGAGCACCGTGCGCAATCCGGTTCGGCCGTCTTCCGCACTGCCGATGATCGTCAGGACCGTCGAAACCGAAGCAAACGAAATGCCCTGCACCAGCGGCAGTTGCGAGCCGAAGAACGGAATACCGACGGTCTGCAGCACGGTGGCCACGCCGCTGACGAACAGCGCGCACGAAATCAGCAGGGCTTGGTCGGCACCGGACAGCCCGGCCGCCCCACCGACGATGATCGGTACGGCGATGACGCCACCGAACATCGAGAGAATGTGTTGCAGACCGTAACCGAACATCTGCAGCACCGGCGGGCGGGCGTCCTCGGGCCTGGTCATGAGTGTCAGGCTATGAACCGGACGTTACGGGCAGCGACACCGACCCATTTCGAGCGAGTTACGCTTGCTCGGCCTTGTCTGCTCCCACCAGATGCTCGAACGCCTTCAGGTTCGCCAACGATTCGCCGCGCGAGACTCGCCATGCCCATTCACGTTTGATGGACTCCGCGAATCCCAGTTCGAGCAGCACGTTGAAGTCACCGTCGGCGGCCTCTAGGGTCTGGCCGAAGATGCGATCGAGTTCGTCACCGTCGACGGCCCGCAACGACATTCGACCCACGAGATAGATATCGCCGACCTTGTCGATGGTGTAATGCACCCCGTACAGCCGGCGGTTACGACGCAGCAGGTATTTGTAGACGCCCTCGAAATTTTCGTCGGGCTTGCGGCAGACGAACGCCTCGATGCGCACCCCGTGATGTCCGACGGTCAACATCGTCGTCGTCTTCAGTTTGCGTTCCCCGGGCAGTTCGACGGTGAACACTTCGCCGCGCCGCGTGTAGTCCAGTTCGCGATCCTTCAGGACCCGGTCGATCAGTTCGGCGGTCTCGCTCATGCAGTCACAGCTCCCGATCTGCGTAGTTTCGACAATCCTCGGACGCGTCGCGGCGAGAACTCGCTCGGTGCCTCGCCGCGGTCGAAATGGAATTTGGCCTGCCGGTAACTCTCGATGAGACCGTCTGCGGTGTGCTCCCACGAGAAGTTTCGGGCGTGCCGAGGTGCCGCACTTGCCATGTCCGCCAATGCCGCTCGATCCGAGAGCATGGACGCGAGCGCATCGGCCCAATCCTCGGTGCGGTGCCCCTGCACCAGCCGACCGGTCTCGCCCGATCGCACGGCCACACCGAGACCGCCTACATCGGCTGCCAACACCGGCGTTCCGCACGCCTGGGCTTCGATCGCGACCAGGCCGAACGATTCGTTGTAGCTCGGCACCGCAACGACATCCGCGGCGCGGTAGATCTGTGCCAGACGCGACGATGGTTGCGGCGGCAGGAACGTCACCCGCGGGGTGATCCCGAGACTCTCGGCCAGGTCTATGAGGCTGTCGGGCCGATCCAATCCGCTGCCCGACGGCCCGCCGACGATGAGGACCCGTAGCGGCGACGACGGATCTCGCTGCAGCACTTCGGCGGCCGCGGAGATGAGCACATCCGGAGCCTTGAGCGGTTGGATGCGTCCGACGAATGCGACGATCGACTCGTCGGGGTTCAGACCCAGCTCGGTGCGGGCCGCGAGCTTGTCCCCCGGATTGTATTGCGCCAGATCGGCTCCCGGCGCAACCACGTCGATCGAGTCCTGCGAGGCCCCGTAGATCTCCACAAGGGACTTCGCTTCCTCGGTCGTGTTGGCGATCAGCCGGTCTGCTTCGGCCACCACTTGCTGCTCGCCGATCTGGCGCGCCGCAGGCTCCGGTGAGTCACCATGCGCCAACGACGCGTTCTTGACGGCGGCAAGGGTGTGCGCGGTGTGTACCAGCGGCACTCCCCAGCGATCGCGAGCGAGCCAGCCCACCTGACCCGAGAGCCAGTAGTGCGAGTGCACCAGGTCGTAGTAACCGGGCTCGTGCCGGGCTTCCTCACGCAACACCCCGGCCGCGAACGCGCACAGCTGGGTGGGAAGGTCGTGTTTGTCCAAGCCCTCGAACGGGCCCGCAACGATGTTGCGGACCAGCACTCCGGGTGCTGCCTCGACGACGGGAGCGTCGGTCGACGCCGTCGCCCGGGTGAAGATCTCGACCTCCACACCCCGTTTGGCCAGCTCTTTGGCACTCTGCAACACGTAGACGTTCATGCCACCCGCGTCACCCGTTCCGGGCTGCGCCAGTGGGGACGTATGCAAGGACAACACAGCGACCCTGCTCAGCTGGTGTCCAGTCACTCGCTCAGTGTGCACGCCTCCACATTACGTCTCGATAACTACCCCTTCTGACGACCGGGCAGACTCAGACCGTCCGGGAGTGCAGCCTGCGGAACGACCCAGGCTGTCGACGAACTCGCTGACCTCGACGAAGAACCTCTCGGGGTCGGCGACGAACGGGCCGTGGTCGACGCCCTCCCAGTACGAGGCCACGGCCGTGGGAATCAGTTCTGCTGCGTGCCGTCCGGCGGAGACGTCGACGACGGTGTCCTCGGTTCCGTGCAGCACGAGGGCCGGGATGTCGAGGCTGCGCAGCAGGTCGTCGTGGCCGACCGCTCGATCGAACAGGGCGGCGCGAACCCGTGGCCTCGTGGACAGCGTCAACCCGAACAACGCCTGCGCCTCCGTGCCCTTGCCTTCTGTCGGCCCGGTCAGCGCGTGCCCGAAGCTACCGAGCGCCCTGATGGCAACGCGGGGCTCCTCGGCCATCGCACCGGGGATCGCCGCCCGCATGGCGGTCCCCACGCGTCCGCCCGCTTCTCCCCTACCGATGCTGGTGATCGCGCCGACGAGCACGATGCCCGCCACCGCGCCGGATCCGTGTTCGGCGAGGTAGTCACAGATGACCAGACCGCCGTAGGACCAGCCCAGGAGCACCGCGTCGGCGATGATGCCCTCTGCAGCGAGCACCGCCTCGACGTCCCCCGCCCAGATCTTCGAGTCGTCGTACCCCGTCGCAGGGGCGTCGGAGTAGCCGTGACCCCGCAGGTCGACGGCGACAACGCGGTAACGCTCGGCCAAGTTCGCCGACAGTCCCTCGCCCCAGCACGCCGAACTCTGCGCCCACCCGTGCAGCAGAACCAGTGGCCTCGCCTCGGGGTCACCGCTGACGCGGTAGACGATATTGGCTCCGTCGATCCCGACGGCCTGGCGAACCGGTCCTGCTGCAGGGGTGCTCATAGTAGGTGAACCTACGCGGCAGCTCTGCGCATCGAGGCGAGCGGATCGGAGTACAGAGCGCTGAGAGAGACCACCGTCGCGGCGTATTCCTGCACCCGGTCACCGAATCCGGTGACGCGAATATCCCGGCGTGCCAGCGTCGAATGCGCGGTGAAAGCCTCGCCCACGTGCGGGATTCCGGCCGGGTACGCGGTGAACGCTTGGCCCCCGAGTACGACGCGATCCGGATTGAACATGTCGCGCAGCAACGCCACCGTTCGGCCCAATATCCGAGCGCGCTCGACCAGCAGTTCGCGGGCCGCCTCCGAACCGCCCTGCGCCGCCTGGTACACCGCGGCGATACTCGGACGCGGTTGCGGCGCAAGGATTTTGCGGTCGACGGCAGCAGCGACCACCGCTCGGTCACTGACGGAGGCCTCGAGGCAGCCTCGATTACCGCATCCGCACAGAGCCGATGATCCGGTGGGCAGGTGCGCGATGGACCCTGGGCCGCTCGCCGGGGTGTGGACACGGCCGTCGATCGTCAGAGCCATGCCTGCGGTCTCGCGAGCGTAGAAGTAGAGGGAGGTTCCGCTCGAGCTCTGCGCAGCCGCAGTGTCCGACAGTCGAGGTGCGAGCAACAATTCCGAGGCTGCCATCGCCTCGACGTGCCCGGAGACCGAGATGGGAAGGCCGAGTCCGCCGCCGATGATGCCGGCGACGCGGCCGTTCTCCCACCCCAGTCGCGGGTGGTCGACGGTGCCGGTCGCGGTGTCGACACGGCCGCCGATGGCCACGCCGACCCACAGCGGCGTGCGGCGATGCCAGCGTCCGGCGAAAGCACCCGCACTGCGAGTGACGGAAGCCAGCGCCGCCTCGGAGGATCCACCCGGCGTGGGGATTTCGACGGCCCCGAGGATGCGCCCCCGCAAGTCGCTGACGGTGATGCCGGTGACGACGGCACCGATGTGAATGCCGATCGTCGAGAATGGTTCGTGGTTGACCTCGAACGGCACCCGGGGCCGTCCGATTGCGCCCGATGCCGTCAGGTCTGCGCGCTCGCGCAACAGCCCGACACCGAGCAGGGCCGATACCTGACGATTGACAGTGGCGATGCTCAATCCTGTTGTGCGAGCTGCGCTGTCGCGCGAGATCGGGCCTTCGACGCAGGCCACTCGCAGCACCGACGCCACGGGGCTGTCGACGATCCGCAGATCGGGTGCGACGAGTTGGACGCGCGACGCGGGAGCGGCGATCCGTCCGGGCGAGCGCAGAGCGGGGCGAGCATGGTGGTGGTGCAGCGTGGTTACGGACATCCGTCGTGGATCCTCAGCAGTGGAGACCTTCGTCGCGAATCAACAGCGACGACGGTGCGAAGTGATGCAGGTCAAGGGGCGAGCACGGTGGTCACGAAAGACCACGACACGCGAATCGACTGCCCGTAGCGCGAAAAGGCTAGAGACAGGTTCCTTGGCCGAGACAACACAGTTCCCGAGGAAGCGGCAAGCGAGAACCGAGGGACGCGGTCACATAGGTGACCCGCATCGCGGTGGTCTCACTGGCGGACATGAGTCCAAAATTAGCACTCGACGCCCGATTGTCCAATCGGGCCCGTCCAGAAGCGCTGTTTCTCCCGAACTAGAATTTCCCCATGACCTCGCCCGAACACATCGCACCCGATACCCGAATCGCCGTCGTCACCGGAGCGAGTTCCGGCATCGGCGCGGCCACCGCCCGCCAACTCGCCGCCGACGGATTCCACGTGGTCATCGGTGCCCGCAGACTCGACCGGCTCGAGGAGTTGGCGTCGGACATCGGCGGCACGGCCCTCGAACTCGATGTCACGGACGAGGATTCGGTAGCGGCCTTCGCCGCGGTGATCCCCCGCGTCGACGTTCTGGTCAACAACGCAGGCGGCGCAAAGGGACTGGCTCCGGTGATCGACGCCGACCTCGACGACTGGCGCTGGATGTGGGAGACCAACGTCCTCGGCACGCTGCGGGTCACGAAGTCGTTGCTGCCCAAGCTGATCGACTCCGGCGACGGCCTCATCGTGACGATCACCTCGGTTGCTGCGTTCGAGGCGTACGACAACGGCTCGGGGTACACCTCCGCCAAACACGCTCAGGCCGTGCTGCATCGGACGCTACGCGGCGAACTACTGGGTAAGCCGGTGCGGTTGACCGAGGTCGCACCCGGTGCCGTCGAGACCGAGTTCTCGCTCGTCCGCTTCGACGGTGACGCCGCCAAGGCCGACGCCGTCTATCAGGGCATCACGCCACTGGTGGCGAGCGACATCGCCGAGGTGATCGGCTTCGTGGCCTCGCGCCCGTCGCACGTCAACCTCGACCAGATCATCATCAAGCCGCGCGATCAGGCCGGTCCGGGGCGCTTCTCCCGTAAGTAGCGGCTTCGCCGCATGTGAGCGCTCTACCCAGCGGGTGCGGGTGCCGTCGTCGTCGCAGGTGCCGTGCTCGCAGGGGTCGTGGTTGCGGTCGCTCCGCCGGCAGGTAGCGCCGACATCGACTCCCAGGTCGGCCAGTCGATCGCCCAGTCGTACAGGTCACCGTCTGCTGCGGACAAGTCGATGCGGGTGCCGGTGACCTCTACCGGATCGCCGTACATCGCTGTACCGAAATACTGCTGCGCGTCCTCGGTGGAGAGGTTGATACACCCGTTGGTGACGTTGGACGCGCCCTGCACGCCGGTGGTCAGCGGGTTGGCGTGGATGAACTCACCGTTGTTGGAGATGCGCACGGCCCAGCGTTCGCGCACGTTCTCGTAGAACGGCGGGTTGGACATCAGAAAATCCTCGTGCTTCTCGGTGACGACGTGGATGCCGCTGCGGGTGACGTTGCGGTCCTCGTTGCCCTCGCCGTAGCTGACGGGGATGTCCATGATCGTCGCGCCGTCGCGGACCACCTGCATGCGGTGGCTGGTGGCGTCGGCGACAACCACCTGGCTGCGTCCGATACTGAAATTCAAGGTGACGTCGTCGGCTCCGTATGCGCCGTCGCCGTAGTCGACGCCGTAGAGCTTCGCGACCACGGACACCGTCGTACCGGGCGTCCAGTAGTTGGTGGGACGCCAGTGGACGCGTGAGCCGTTGTCGTCGGGGAACCAGGCCCATGCGCCGGGAGTCGGCGGGTCGGTGGTCACCGTCAACGCTTTCTCGACGGCCGCCTTGTCCTCGATCGCCGAGTCGAACTGCAGGATGATCGGCGCGGCGATGCCGACTTCCTGGCCGTCGCCGATGTTGGTGCTCACCGAGGTTCGGCTGTCCGGTTCGACGGTGGTGAAGGCACCGTCGACGGGCACGGTCTTGTTGTCGCTGCCGACGGCCGAGCCGGACCACGTGTACTCGACGCCGTAACCCAGGGGTTCGGTGACGGCGTACGAGGTCTTGTCGGGTGAGAGTGCACCCTGGACGACCTTGCCCTCGGGGTTCGTCAGCGCAACCTCGACGAGCGTTCCGTCGGCCACGGAGACCGAGATGGGCGCGACGGGGCTGATGTCGACGGCGCCGGCGGCCGGGTTCGCGGTGACCTTCGCAACGGGCGCGGCCTCGGTGGTGGGGGCTGCGGCTCCCGAACCTCCATCGCCGGATCCGACGGTGCAACCTGCCACCAACGCCACCAAGGCGACGAGCACGGCGATCAACCACACCGCTCGCGTCCGTTTTGTCTGTTCTACCTGCTCATGCACGTTATCCAACGTACCTGCGTCGTGGAGGTACCCCGATTTTTGGGGTCAGTCTCACAGGTATCGGCCCGAATCGAGTCACAGCTTCTGCGTACGCAGCTCGTGACCCTTCGACGTCATACAGCGGCCGGTTTCGAGGTTCCAGTCCCACCCGTGCAGGTTGCAGGTGAGCTTCTTGCCCTCGACGATGCCGAATTTCGTCAGGTCCGCTTTCAGGTGTGGGCAGCGGCGTTGAATTTCGTAGCCGCCCATCGTGATCGTGGCGGTGTCGTCGTGTGCCTCGGAGAACCAGCCGTCTGCGTAGGCGATGCGTTCGTCGGTGAGGCATTTGAAGAACGTGTACAGAAATTCGTTGTAACCGCCGACGCGTCGGGCCCGGAAACGGGTGGACAGGAAGATCGAGTTCACCCAATCGGGCTCCTGATCACGCACTGCGGTGCGTACCAGCTCCGGCGGGATGGTGAAGCTGTAGCGAAACTTCTCGTTCGAGATCGGTTCGCGCACAATCCTTTTCGGAAAATCGAGCACGACGGTCTCGTCACCCATCGTGATCCCGACGGGGTAGCCGATGCCGTCGCAGATCAGGTCCGTCTGCGCCATGATCGGCTCGAACAGGCCCCGGAGCGGCTCGAGCAGCGGCTCGCCCTCGGCCGGAGCCCAGCCGGCTTTCTCGGCCGCGATGACCGATGCCTGACGCTTGGCGTAGGCCTCGATGTACTCGGCCTTGCCCGTGGTGAAGATGGCTTCGGCCTCGGCGGTGGGAATGGGGTGCTCGTGCGAGAGCAGCTCGGAACCGTCGAACGTTGCGGCGGTGCCCGGCATCATCAGCAGGCCCTTGTCGTGCCCGTGCAGGCGCATCTGCTCGAGAAACACCATCTGGTCCGGGAACACGTTGGCCGGGTCGCCGTAGACGTCGTTGAGGAAACGCAGCTCGTCGTCGAGGAAACACGGCGGGCCGGCCGACGGAATCACCCAGGTGGAGCCCACCTGCTCGATGTACTGGCGCGCTCGATCCATCTGCCGCTGACGCTTCTGGATGCCGAAGTTCTTCTTGGCCCGCGAGACCATGTCGTAGACCATCGGGTACCAGATAGCGCCCGAGTACTGCAGCATGTGCACGTCCACGGGGCCGAAGTTCTCGGTCATCACGTCCAGGTCCACCGGCCGCGCGTCGTTCATGTTGAACGCGACGGTCTTACCGTCGGAGACGACCAAGCCCGAGTCGCCGATCGGACCGTCTGCGGGTGCACGCAGCGCGATGATCATGATGTCCAGATCGCCCTTGGGGCCGGAGATCGTGTGCTTGACCGAGTCGGTCGTCTCGTAGAACTTGTAGAAGCCAAGCTTCTCGAGCTCGTGCTTGAGGTCGAGCACCGGATAGTCCGGCAACAGCACCGTCGCGTCCTTGTTGACGTGCTCGGCCAGGTTGCGTGGATCGAAGTGGTCCTTGTGCAGGTGCGAGACGTACAGGTAATCGCAATCACCCAACTCGTCCCAGTCCAGGCCCGAGTTGTCGGGGAACGGGAACCACGATGCGTAGAACGACGGGTTCACCCACGGATCGCACAGAATGCTCCCGGCGTCGGTCCGAATATGGAATCCCGCATGTCCCACGCTGGTGACCTGCACTGATTTACCTCCTACGAGCCGGGCTTTTCAAAGCTCCATCGTATGCGCCGTTTCGGGCGGCTCTAACCGAGCGCGCAGTTGACGAGGTCACATTCGGGCGTCAGCGTGACACCGAACTTTTCCTGCACACCGTCTCGGACGTGCGCGGCGAGCGCCATGATGTCCGACGCGGTGGCACCACCCCTGTTGGTGATGGCGAGCACGTGTTTGGACGACAGGGCCGCAGTCCCGCGGCCGAATTCGGTGCCGTAGCCGCGCGGGAAGCCTGCATTCTGGATCAGCCACGCAGCCGGGATCTTTGTCCCTGCCGGGTCGGGATAGCTCGGCGCGTGTGCAGCGGCCTCGGGCAGCTCCGGCAGTACCGGGTTGAGAAAGAACGATCCGACACTCCACGTGTCGTGATCGGTCGCGTCGAGCACCATCCCCCGCTCGCCGCGCAGAGCCAGTACGGCGCTGCGTACGTCCGGCACCGGTACGACGTCGCCGATCTGGACATCGAGACGCTCCGACAACGCCGCGTAGCGCACCGGTAGCGACTCGGTCGTCTTCTTCAGCGCGAACGTCACGTCCAGAATCACGTACCGCGAGGATCGTTTGAACACCGACGACCGGTGTGTACCGAAACCGCACTGCTCCGGCGTCCACACCGCCGTCTCCTGGGTCTGCCGGTCGTAGACGGTGAGACTGTGCAGCAACTCCGACGTGGACGCACCGTATGCCCCGACGTTCTGGATCGGCGTCGCGCCGGTAGTTCCGGGAATGCCCGACAGCGCTTCCATTCCGGACAGACCTGCATCGATCGTCGCCTGTACGACGGCATCCCACTCGACGCCCGCGTCCACGGTCACGGTCTCGCCGTCGATGTCCAGCCGCGAGCCGGTCACCTGAATCACCCGGCCGTCGAACCCGTCGTCACCGACGACCAGGTTGGATCCACCGCCGACGACCAACACGTCCGTTCCGGCCCGATCCGCGTCGCGCACCAGGGACACCAACTCGTCACCCGTCGTCGCGACACAGAATTCACGGGCCGGGCCCCCCACTCGAATGGTGGTGAGCTCCGAAATTGCAGTAGGCACGGACTCTGACGCTACCGGTCGTGCACGTGTGTGGAGGGTCACCCGGTAATCTCCGGGGATGCCTCGCCCCATTGAGCACAGCTCGACTGTGCCCGCCTCCGCCGACAAGGTCCACGCTGCACTGACATCCGAGCAGTACTGGAAGGACCGCATCGAACAGATCGGCGGACCCGGTGCCAGTGTCAAGAGCATCACCGTCGGCGACGGCACCATCGATGTCGTCCTGACCCAGTCGGTCCCCGAAGAAGAGCTGCCGTCCGCGGTCACCGCCTTCAAGAAGGGCGACCTCATCATCGAACGCACCGAGAGCTGGGGACCGTTCGACGGCACCCACGCCGCGGGCACGTTCGGAGCCACTGTCGAAGGGGCACCGGCTCGCATCACCGGCACCACCACGCTCGATGCCAAGGGCGAGACGACAACGGTCGCACTGGCCGGCACCACCGAGGTCAAGGTCCCCATCTTCGGCGGGAAGATCGAATCGATGATCAGCGAGCAGGTGCTCTCGCTCATCGACAACGAGCAGGACTTCACCGGTAACTGGATCGCTGCACAGGCGAACAGCTAGCCTGGCGCACTATGGCTCGCCGAATGAACTACTCCGCCCGGTTCACCCACTCGACGCAGCAGGTCTATGCAGCGCTGTCCAGTCGCGATCACTGGGACGCGCGCATCGAGGAGATGCGTAAGTACTCGGAGAACGAGCTGAAGACGTTCGAGGTGTCCGACGCCGGAATCGACATCGTGATGCACCACGTCATCCCGCGCACCGAACTGCCCGACATCGCGCAGACGGTGATGAAGAAAGACATGGTCATCACCCGCAACGTGCATTTCGACGCGTACGGGGAAACCACGGCGGGGCACTACGACGCGTCGATTCCGGCCGGACCCGGCTCGCTCAAGGGCACCACGTCGCTGTTCCCCACCAACGGCGGTTCGACGCTGCGCACCTCCTCCGAGGCCAAGGTGTTCCTGCCGTTCATCGGCGGCAAGCTCGAGCAGCTCATGCTGGTCAACCTCATCGACCTGTGGCGCGGTGAGGGCGAAGTGACCGCCGACTGGCTCGAAAAGAACGCCTAGCCCTGAGCCCAGGTCATAAGGGTCGTTCCGCAGGCTCCACTCCTGCCCCCGAAGGCGTCATAACTCGCGGCACCACCGGCATCAATCGGTTGCGTCGTAGCGACCGGTGGCTGATGCACAACCTCGATGTTCGACGCGTTCTGCTCGACTCGCCGAATCCCCTCGTCGTCGACCTGGGGTATGGGGCGATGCCGAACACGACGCTCGAGCTGGCCGGTCGACTGCGCACCGTCAGGCCCGATCTCCGAGTCACCGGTCTGGAAATCGACCCCGCCCGCGTCGTTCCGGGGAGTGACGGCGTGGAGTTCGCTCGTGGCGGTTTCGAGTTGGCCGGTCTGCGCCCGAACCTGGTGCGGGCGTTCAACGTACTGCGGCAATATCCCGAGGACGCGGTACCGGCTGCCTGGCAACGCATTCTGTCGGGCCTGGCACCCGGCGGCCTGCTGGTGGACGGTACCTGCGACGAGTTGGGTCGACGCTGCGCATGGGTATTGCTCGACGCCGACGGCCCGCGGTCTCTGACTCTGGCCTGGGATCCGTTCGATGTCGAGATGCCATCGGACATCGCGGAGCGACTCCCGAAGGTGTTGATACACCGCAACATCGAGGGCGAGCCGATCCACGATCTGCTGCAGCGCGCCGATCGAGCGTGGTCGGTCTCGGCACCACTGGCCCCTTTCGGCCCCCGCCTGCGCTGGCGCGCGGCTCTGAAAATACTTGCCGAACAGGGGCTTCCGATCACTCTCCCCCGCCGCCGCATGCGAGACAACGTGCTCACCGTGCCCTGGGCGACAGTTGCACCGAGGTGATCGATTGCTCGTTGCCGAGGTATGCGGTACCAAAGGACAATGACGCAAACATGGCCGGCGGACTGGTTCGAACGCAAAGCGGGCGTCGGGTGCCACATTTGCACACAGGGCCGCCCGGCCGAAACTGCGGGCGGGGTTCGGTTCTATTCCGGTGAGTTCGCCGACGCCTACCTGCGAAAACGTGCCCACCTTCCGGGGCAATCGATGGTCATCTGGCGAGGTCGGCATGCATCCGACCTGATAGATCTCAGCGAGGAAGAAGCGGCGGGGTACATGAGCGACCTGCGCATGTCCGCACGGCTGCTCGCCGCCGTGTTCGAGCCGTGCCAGATCAACTACCTCACCTTCGGCAACAGCGTTCCCCACATCCACACCTACGTCGTGCCGCGCTATCTCGACGATCCGAATCCGGGCGCACCGCTGCTGCCGTTGGTCGAGACCGAGATCGACGACACCGAGCTACAGCAGCAACTCGAGGCTCTCGAACGGGCCGCCGGATGACGCGATCGTCGAGTGCTGGGCTTAACTCGAATGAAACGGGCAGCAGCCCAACCGATCTGGTGCAAACGAAGCAGACCCCCTGTCGGCAGCAGAGGGGTAGCTCAACCGGGAGCCCAGACGCCGACTCGACACGAGCAGGAACGCAGCCGCAATGATCGATCCACCCCTTACGATTCGACCGTGCGTGCCCGACGATCTTTCGAAGCTCGAGCAATGGTCGAGCACGGATCCGGTCGACTGGGTCGATCGAGCTCGTCTCCGCGAGGAAATGGCGTCGGGCAATTACCGATACGAGTGGACCTGGCTTGCCGAACGCGCGGGTCGTCCGGTCGGGCGAGCTGTGTGGTGGGGCCGTCCGGGCGCAAGCAGCCCCGTCACCCTCGACTGCTTGTCGGTCCTGCCTGCCGAGAAGCGACCGGCCGACGTGGGTGCCGCCCTGATCCGCACCTCTCGTGCTGCCTTCGAGCAGGCCGCCGCTCTCGAATTCAATGTCGATGTGGCGGTGAGCAATTCGCGAGACGCTTCGTTGCCGTCGGCATTGGAGTGGCGCGAATCGGCCGCGCACCGGGGTGGTTTCACCCGCACGACCGAACGTGTTTCCTTCGCCCGAACCGCTGACGATCCGGTGCCCACGGCCTCGACACGTCTGCACTTCACGGCGGGCACCGATGCGCAGTTCCTCGCGGTGTTCCAGGCCGTCGCAGCCGGGAGTCTCGATTCCCATACCCGCGCCATGGTTGCCGAACACGGAGTAGCCGCACTCGCGGCAGACGATCTCGCCTTCTACGGTTCCTTACCGGGGCGGCGCGAGGCCTGGCAGATCGCGAGCCGACCGGACGGCCCGACAGTGGGCTTCGTGGTGCCGACGAGAAATGCCTACGACGCGGCCATCAGCTATCTCGGAGTGCTGCCCGAGCATCGCGGTCAGGGCTACGTCGACGATCTGCTGTCACAGATGGTTCGGATGCACCACGACGACGGGCAATACCGCATCGTCGGAACCACCGATGCGGTGAATGCCCCCATGCGTTCTGCCTTCGAGCGCGCAGGTTTTGTCGTCACTCGCACTCGGATCGTGCACGCGGGCTAGCGATCACGTGCCGGCAGACAATGCCAGTTCGACCCGCTCGGCTACTCGATCGGTGCTGTTGCCGGCCTCGGAGTACAACGCCTGGGGGTCGACACGACCGATCGCCACGGCGTCGCACACCACCTCGTCGAGGGTCAGTTGCGAGATTCCGCCGGCAGCGAGATCGAGCACCGTCCGTACGGGCGTGGTGATGTTGAACGTGCCGGCCGATTCGACGTCACGAGGCTCGAGCCGCAGACGATGAACCGCAAGTCGGGTATCGCTCAGGCGTAAGTCCCCGAACGCGCACAGGTGCACGAACTGCGGGTGCAGGTGACCGAATCCGTGCAACTCGGCGGCGCTCTGGTGCGAGATCACTGCCTCGCCGCCGAACCAGGCGCACCACATCGCGAACACCTCGAGCTCGCTGTGCGGCCATTGGCCCAGTCGGAACAGGTTGCGCTCGACGCGAGTCCACGTGTTCGTGGCCAGGTTGACGCGCACCATCGCCGAATCGAAGCCGAGCTCCCCGGCCTGCTCGGCGGTGAAGTAGCCGTCCTGACGAGTGGCGAGCGAGTGCAGCTCCTGCACACTCGGTCCTGTCGTACCCATGCCGCAAGCGTACGTCAAAATGTGTTACAGATCACAAACTTTGGTACCGGAGACATCTGTTCGGCGAGTTTCACAGAGCTTGCTCAGAAACATCGGGAAGACTGCCGGGAATGTCCTCCACAGCCAAGCGCAGCAGCGTGCCGTTGATCGCAGTCTCCGTCGTTGTAGTCCTCCTCGTCGCCGTCATCGGTGGCGAGTTGTTCGTGCGTCAGCAGATCAAGTCGTGCCTCGCCGGCCAGCTCGAATCCGAGCTCGGCAGCCAGGTGGAGGTCGGTCTCGGCCTCAAGCCGGTCCTGCTCTCCTTGGTGGACAAGAAGGTCTCGTCGGTCACCGTCGACAGCGACGACGCGCGATTCGGGCCGGCCGAGGGCATGGTCGTGCACGCCGAGGCACGGGATCTGAACCTCACCCAGTCCGCCGATTCCGGCGGCACCATCGGCAGCTCGAGTGCCGACATCTCGTGGTCAACCGACGGCATCACCCGCACCCTGCAGAGTCAGGGCATCGGCGCGATCGTCTCGGGCGTCACCTCGGATGCATCGGCCGGCACCCTCGAATTCGCCGTCGGCGCGCTCGCGAAGCTGACCGTCAAGCCGCAGGTCGCCGACGGCAGGGTCGACTTTCAGACCGTCGACGCGTCGATCCTCGGTCTCGGTATCCCCACCGACCTGGTCGACTCCGTCGTCGGAGTGCTGACCGACAGCCTGCAGGCCTACCCGTTGGACATGACTCCGACGTCGTTGACCGTCACCGACTCCGGCATCGAGCTCAGTCTCGAGGGCGGGCAGTACACGATTCCCGCGACCCAGCAGAACCAGAATCAGCAGACCCCCGAGGGTTGCTCCCTCGTCGCTTGACCCACGTGCGCGGTCGCTCTAGTTCAACCCGTCGAGCACCGCACGGGTACCCGACAGCCCCAATCGTGTTGCGCCCGCGTCGATCATCGCCAGGGCGGCCTCCGTCGTACGGATGCCGCCGCTGGCCTTGACGCCCAGTCGACCGCCGACGGTCTCCGCCATCAATCGCACGGCCTCGACGCTCGCGCCGCCGGCCGGATGGAAACCGGTGGATGTCTTGACGAAGTTCGCACCTGCAGTCTCTGCTGCACGGCACACTTCGACGATCGCTTCGTCGGACAGCGCTGCCGATTCGATGATCACCTTGAGTACGGCATTGCCGATGCCTTCACGGACGGTGACGATGTCGGCCAGAACGGCGTTGTAGTCGCCCGCAATGGCGGCTCCGACATCGATCACCATGTCGACCTCGTCGGCACCCTGCTGCACCGCGAGGCGCGCCTCGGATCCCTTGATCAACGAATGATGCTTACCCGACGGGAATCCGGCGACGACGGCGGTGAGCATTCCCTCGGCGCGGATCGGCAGCATCGACGGCGAGACGCACACCGCGAGCACTCCGAGCTCACGGCCCTCCTCGATCAGAGCGGTCACGTCGGCGGCAGTGGCTTCCGGCTTGAGCAGCGTGTGGTCGACCATTCCTGCGAGGGCGGCGCGGGTGAGTGTCATACGGTCCAGCTTTTCACAGCTCTGCCGATCGCAGCCCTGTCGGTCTACGATTTTCGGTCATGACCGCAGAGTCGCTCGCCGCCACCTTCAATGCCACCAGCAGGGAGTTCGACGCGGTGACGCCGCAGGTCTGGGGACCTGCCGGGCAGTCGCTCGCCTTCGCACTCGAGCTGGCCTCCGGCGACGCCGTTCTGGACGTGTGCTCGGGCACCGGAGCATCGGCAATTCCTGCGGCGGCCGCCGTCGGACCCGACGGCATCGTGCATGCCATCGACCTCGCCGACGATCTCTTGGAAGTGGGCCGGGTGAAGGCCACCGATCGGGCACTGCGCAACATCGACTTCGTCGTCGCCGACGCCACCGAGTGGCAACCGCCGTCGACCGTTCCCGCCGCCGGATACGACGCCCTGGCCTGCTCGTACGGCATCTTCTTTCTTCCCGATCCAGAGCAGGATTTTGCGCGACTCGTCTCGTTGGTTCGCCCTGGCGGGCGCGTCGGAGTGACGGTGTGGCGCAAGGGCTCGGTCAGGGAGTACTCGGGCGCGTTCTTCGACGTGATCGGTAGACACTGGCCGGCGAGCGCGGGCCCTGCACCCGACCCGACGGCCGAAGTCGACGATCACCCGATCCGCAGGATGGAGACAGCGGATCTACTCGGTGCCTGGCTCACCGCCGCCGGTACGTCCGACGTCCGGGTCGTCGAGCTGTCCAATCATGTACCGGCGACCCAGTCGTTCGTCTGGGATTTCGTGCTGGGCAGTGCACTGCGCGGTGCACTGACTCCGTTCGACGACGGAACTCGCACCCAGATCCGGGCCGAGTTCTCGGCTCTACTGACCGAGCGCGGGATCGATTCGATCGATCTCGGGACACTGGTGGCAACCGGAGTGCGCATGCCCTGAGAGAATCGTCGGCATGAGTTCTTCCGTATCCGAGGACCGCCGCTACGTTCTGTCTCTCGGTTGCCCCGACAAGACGGGCATCGTCGCCCGCATCTCGACCTTCCTCGCCGACGTCGGTGGGTGGATCGTCGAGGCCGCATATCACGCCGATCCCGACACCGGTTGGTTTTTCACCCGGCAGGCCGTGCGGGCGTCGTCGGTCGACATGAGCATCGAGGATCTGCGTGCACGATTCGCCGAGGTGGCCGCCGAGCTGGGCCCGGAAACCGAATGGGCACTGCATGATTCGGGCCAACCCAAGCGTGTCGTACTACTCGTCAGCAAGGAAGCACACTGCCTGCACGATCTGCTCGGACGGGCGGCGGGCGGCGAACTGCCTGCACAGATCTCCGCGGTGATCGGCAACCACGAGTCGCTCGAACCGATCGCCGCCGCGCACGGCACACCTTTCCATCACGTCGAGTTCGCGAAGGATCCGGCCGAGCGCGGGCCTGCCTTCGAGAAAGTGCGCTCACTGGTCGATTCCTACGACCCCCACGCAGTGGTGCTGGCGCGCTTCATGCAGGTGCTGCCGGAATCGCTGTGCGCACACTGGGCGGGCCGGGCGATCAACATTCACCACAGCTTCCTGCCGTCGTTCGTCGGTGCCCGGCCCTACCACCAGGCCTTCGCACGGGGCGTCAAACTGATCGGTGCGACGTGCCATTACGTCACCGCCGAGCTCGACGCGGGTCCCATCATCGAGCAGGACGTCATCCGCGTCGACCATTCCGACGAGGTCACCGACATGGTGCGTCAGGGCCGCGACATCGAGAAGCTGGTGCTCTCCCGTGGTCTGCGATGGCACCTGGAGGATCGCGTGCTGGTGCACGGCCGCAAGACCGTGGTGTTCAGCTAGATCACAAGTAACGGAGCCGAACGACCTCGGTGTTGAATTCGTCGATTGCTTCCACCGAGCTCATGTGACCGATGCCGGGGATCACGATCAATCGGCTCAGATGGTCGTGATCGTCCAGAGCGCGGGCGAGTTTGCGGGCGTGCACCGGCGGGGTCAGGCGGTCGGCAGATCCGACGAGGACGCTGGTGGGGACGGACATGTTCGCCAGCGCCTCGCGGATGTCGAGGTCGCTGATGGCCGCGCCCCAGATGCCTCGAGTGCGCGGGGCGCATTCGAGCACGATCTTCTCGCAGAACGCCACCTCGGCTGCGGTGGCTCCGGGAGCCATCGAGATGTACTTGATGGCTTGGCGCGTCACAGGCGACGGTCGCAACGGCAGCGCCGAGCTCAGCACGGCTCGACCGACCGGTGCCGGAACGCGCGGGAAACGCTGGGGCAACGGGATGACGGTGGTCTCTCGGACGAGAGAGTCGGTCGCGGTGCTGGCGAGCAGCACGGCACTGACGAGTCGATCGACCTGTTCGGGGTAGTTTCCGGCCCACGCCATGATCGACATACCGCCCATGCTGTGCCCCACCAGGACGGCCTTGTTGTCTTCGACGACAGTCGCGGCGAGCACGGCAGCGAGGTCGTCGGCCAGCACGTCCGGGCTCAGTGGCCGCGTTCCGACGTCGCTGCGGCCGTGGCCGCGCTGGTCGTACGCGATGACGCGGTAGCGGCCGGCGAGGGCGTTGATCTGCGGAAACCAGTAGTCGGCCGAGCACGTCCACCCATGGCTGAAGACGATCGGTTCTGCATCTGCATCACCGTAGCTACGGACGTGCAGGTGAGCTCCGTCGTCGGTGACCACCTCGGTGATGTGCGGCTCGATCGTGGGGTGCTTCAGAAGCTCGTCGGGCCGAACGTCCGTCGTCTTGGTGAACGAATGCAGGCGATGCCGCCGGACGACGAATGCACCGACCGATGCCGCCGCAGCCGCGCTGCCGATTCCGAACAGCACACGTTCGACTACCTTGCGTGAAACCACAGAAAATCCCCTCTACCTCGACCCCCTGGCGGGTGCGGTAGACGGTACGCCCACGATCTCGTGAGCGTCGATGCGCCTGCCTACCAGCGGGGTCCGCGCTGAATGCTGTCGATCTTGGGTCGGACGTCGACGAGGTACACCGCGATCGCCACGATGCCGATGATCCAGAACATGATGACCATCGGACCGATCAGCGTCAGCAGCAGTCCCACCGCCAGGATGCCCAACCAGGCATTTTTGGTAAGTTTGCCGGCTGCGGGAAAGGCATCCGGCCGTTGGCGCAGCACGTGGAAAATTGCGTATGCCGCTCCGGCAATCGAAATGATTTGCAGGATCAGGAAGATCGTCTGGGAGAAGCTGCTCGCAATCACGCCCGCCAGTGTACGAGAAACGACCCCTGCACCGCGCGGCGCAGGGGTCGTTTTCTTTACGAATGCTTTAGCGAGTGGTCTTCTTCGCCGGAGCCTTCTTGGCCGGAGCCGGGGTGGCCTTCTTCGCAGCCGGTGCCGGTGCCGTCTTCTTGGCCGGTGCCGGGGTCTTCTTGATGGGCGAGTTCGCGTTGCTGCGGGTCTTGGCCTCGACCGTGCCCGCCACGCCGCTCACCTTGTCGGATGCCTCGACGGCCTTGTCCTTGGCCTCGTCGCCTGCTTCGTCGATGTTCTCGGCGAGCTCGTCTGCTGCGTCGGAGATCTCCTCTGCACCCTCACGAACCTTGTCCGACGCGATGCCGGCCAGAGCTGCAGCGCGCTCGCCGACTGCGCGAGTCTGCGAAGCGACGGTTCCGAGAGCCTGCTCGGTGAGGTCCACGACGTCGTTGGCTGCAGAGTTGGCACGCTCGAGACCCTCTTCGACGGCGGGCGTGCGGCGGATGCGCTCGACGGCCTCTTCGCCGCGCTCGGCGAGAGAGGTGTACAGGTCGGAGGCAACCTTGAGGTACGCCTCGGCGACCTTGCGCAGCTCTTCCGGGGTGAAGCGCTCTCGCAGTTCGGCGATCTCGTCGGGGAGTTCCGCAGGCAGGGCAGCGAGGCGCTCGCGCAGGTTCTCCACGCCCTCGGTGACCTCTTCGGAGATGTCGGCGAGGCGAGCGTTCACCTCGCTGGTGCGGCTCTCGGCACGCGAGCGCACCTGGGCGACGACGTCCGCTACGGCCTGGACGACAGCGTCGCCTGCACCGACGGCTGCGAAGATGGGGGTCTTGACGTTCTCGAAGTTCTTGGAATCAGACATCGGGTGTCTCCTGTTCGTCGGGTTCGGGCTCTTGCGTCGACTCGTTCTCACGACAGAACGAGTCGTAGATCTCGATCAGCACTTGCTTCTGCCGTTCGGTGATGTGCTCATCGCCGAGCAGAGCTTCGCGCACCGGACCGTGGGGACGCGCTTCCAAGATCCCGGCCCGGACGTACAGCACCTCCGAGGAGACGCGCAGACCCTTGGCTATCTGCGCTAGTACTTCTGCGGACGGGTTGCGCAGTCCGCGTTCGATCTGGCTCAGGTAGGGGTTGCTCACTCCGGCCCGACTGGCGAGTTGCCGCATGGATACCTGCGCGGCTTCCCGCTGTGACCGGATGTAGCTCCCGATGTCCTGCGCCGCAGTCGTCACGACTGCAGCCACAAGATCCCCCGCCTCGGCGACGACCTGCGTCGCCTCGGTCGCCTTCGCGACCAGATCCCCCTCGTTCTCGGCCATCTCGGCCTCCTGGTTTCGGTGTCCTACTGGACGGTACCGAAGGGTGCTAACTATTGCAAGCACTCTGCTAGCACTAGTGCCCGAAGATCAGATCCGAGATCGTGTAGATGGCCAGTCCGGCGATGGATCCGACGACGGTTCCATTGATTCGAATGAACTGGAGATCGCGTCCGACCTGCAGTTCGATCTTCTTGCTCGCTTCCTCTGCATCCCACCGCGCAACGGTGTCGCCGATGATCGTGGTGATCTCGTCCGCGTAGTTCGCAGCGATGTACCGTGCTCCGCCGAGCAGCCAACCGTCGGCCTTCCCCCGCAATTCGTCGTCGTCACGT
Organism: Rhodococcus ruber; assembly: GCF_027270735.1. Classification (GTDB taxonomy): domain Bacteria; phylum Actinomycetota; class Actinomycetes; order Mycobacteriales; family Mycobacteriaceae; genus Rhodococcoides; species Rhodococcoides rubrum_A. The sequence continues at coordinate 42,975 of NZ_JAPWIJ010000011.1, forward strand.
AGACGAATTCCGAAGTTGACGGTGTTCTCCTTGATCTTGGTGCGCAACGTACTGGTCGGGTCGTCCACCGACTCGGTGATCAGACGCTTGGCGACCTTCCACGTCGCCGCAGCGAGCCCGGTGATCTCCTCGCGGCCCATGATCTGCGCCTTGAGCTTCTCGGCCTTCTCGATGGTGGTGGGATCGTGTTGCAGATCGTTGGCGTAGTCGATCAAGAACTTGTTGGCCGCCAGCCGAACATCGTGTTCGGGGTTGGACCTGATCTTCCACGTGAACTCGACGAGCTCCTTGTAGACCTTCTCGCCCAGCAAGGTGTCGACGAACTTCGGCGACCAGTTCGGGGAATCTCGGGCCACGACACGATCGATCATTTCCTGGCTGCCCAGAGCCCACTGATGAGCCCGCTCGGCAAGCATGTCGATCAGCGGCAGCTGACGGTTCTCACGGAGCAATTCGTCGAGGATGCGGCCGATCGGCGGACCCCACTGCGGATCGGCGAGTCGGCGCACGATGGTGCTGTCGATCACCGCGGTGATGTCCTCGTCGTTGAGCACGTCGACCACACCGTGCAGCACGGTCGCCGCCTCGGCCGCAACGCGCTCGGCATTGTCGGGCTGGGCGAGCCAGGTACCCAACCGCAACGGAACCTGCGCCGACGCAACCTTCTCCGACACCACCTCGGGCGCAAGGAAATTGCTGCCGACGAACGAGCTCAGGCTTGCGCCCAGCTGGTCCTTCTTCTTCTTGATCAGTGCCGTGTGGGGAATCGGGATGCCCAGCGGATGCTTGAACAATGCGGTCACCGCGAACCAGTCCGCGAGCGCGCCCACCATTCCCGCCTCCGACGCCGCGCGTACGTACCCCACCCACGCGCCCGCACCCGTCGACTCCTGCCAGCGGCAGAACAGGTAGACGATCGATGCGAAGACGAGGAAGCCCGTCGCGACCGTTTTCATCTTGCGGAGGTCGCGGCGCTTGGTGTCGTCGTCGAAGTTCATGAGCTGCACAACCGACATTGTGCCCAGAAATGTGTCGGATCAACCGGACACAGCCTGCAATGGTGTCGGAGAAGGCGCATAGGGTGGAGTTGTGGCGAGAAATACGACGGAGGCAAAGCTGGACGAGTCCGGGCCGAGCGAGGAAAAGCCGAAAGCCGAGAAGCCGGACGGACGCAAACGTCGGTGGCGCGAGCACAAGATCGCTCGGCGCGAGGAACTCGTCGACGGCACGTTGGCCGCGATCAGGTTGCGCGGCCGAGAGATCGGAATGGACGAGATCGCGTCGGAGATCGGCATCTCGAAGACGGTGCTCTACCGGTACTTCACCGATAAGAACGACCTGACCAGCGCCACCATGTCGCGGTACGTCGAGACGACGCTCGCCCCGCGGATCTACTCCGCCATCTCGCACGAACTCGACGAGTACGAGCTCACCCGCGTTGTGGTGACCGCGTACGTAGAGACGGTGGCCACCGATCCCGAGGTGTACCTCTACGTCATGGCGAACAACGCCGGCAACAACCGCGATGTCGTCGCCGAGTCCGAACGCATGATTGCCGAGTTGCTCTCGACCGTGCTCGGTGAACGTCTACGTCAACGCGAAATGGACTCCGGTGGATCGGTGCCCTGGGCCTTTGCCATCGTCGGCGCGGTCCAGTTGGCAACGCACTGGTGGATTTCCAACAAATCCATGTCGGCAGACGACCTGATCGATTACCTCTGCATGATGATGTGGGGCGGAATCCACGGTGTCGCGATGGCCGACGGATCACCCGCGAAATTCAAGTCACAACCGCACCCGCTGGTCGACGAGCCGAACGAGTCCTGACGCTCGCCAGTTTGAGATCCGGCCCGGTCGGACATTCGAACAGGTATGACTACCGATACCTTGACCGGACGCCGCATCGCCATTCTCGCTACCGACGGCGTCGAACAAGTCGAGCTGGTGCAGCCTCGTGAGGCCGTCGAAAATGCCGGAGCCACAGTCACATTGGTTTCTCTGGACCACGGCGACATCCAAGCGATGGAGAGCGACGTGCATGCCGCCGACACCTTCACGGTCGATCGCGTCGTCGCCGATGTCTCGGCCGACGACTTCGATGCGCTGATCCTGCCCGGCGGAACCACCAACCCCGATCAGCTCCGCGTCGACGCCGAGGCAGTCGCGTTCGTCCGCGCGTTCGTGCAGGCACGCAAACCGGTCGGCGTGATCTGCCACGGTGCCTGGACCCTCGTCGAGGCCGACGTACTGAAGGGGCGAACGTTGACGTCCTACCCGAGTATCCGCACCGACATCCGCAACGCAGGTGGCACAGTCGTCGACGAGGAAGTGGTCGTGGACGGCAACCTGGTCTCGAGCCGCAACCCGGACGACCTGCCGGCCTTCTGCGCGAAGATCGTGGAGCATTTCGCCGCTTGATAGGTTAGCGTGCCCTATGCGCATTTCTCGTTCGTCGGCTCTGCCTGCGGCAGCCCTCGCCTTCGCCCTAGCCCTGACCGCATGCAGCTCCGACGCTGGTGACGGTGCCGATTCCCCCGAGGCAGGTGGCACCGTCGTCACCGACATGTTCGGCGACGTGGAAGTGCCGGCAAATCCCCAGCGCGTGGTGGCACTCGGTTGGTCCGATGCCGAAACAGCACTGGCCCTGGGCGTTCAGCCCGTCGGTGCCAGTGACTGGCTCGGCGTCGGCGGAAACGGACTGGGCCCGTGGGTCGACGAGACGTACGACACCGACCCCACGATCGTCGGCACCTTCGACGTCGATATGGAATCGGTCGCTGCTCTGGCCCCGGACCTGATTCTGTGGACTCGCAGCACCAACGACAGGACCGTGTACGACCAGCTGTCCGACATCGCACCCACCGTCGCGGCACCACCGGGAACCGACATCGCCTACGGCACCACGTGGGACGGCCAAACCGACATCGTCGCGCAGGCTCTCGGCAAAGTCGACGAGGGCAAGAAACTCGTCGACGACACCGAGGCCATGTTCGACGACACCGTCTCTGCCAACCCGGAGTTCGCCGACAAGACCGTCGCCGTCGGCACGCTCTACAGCGGACAAGCCGGTGCGTACGTGCGCGGCGACACCCGCGTCGACTTCCTCGAAGCGCTGGGCCTGACCAACGCCCCGGCAGTCCAGGATCGCGCAGAACCCGGCAAGTTCAGCATCGATCTGTCCGAGGAGAACCTCGCTGCCCTCGACGCCGACCTGACGGTCATGTTCCCCATCGGCTCCGGGCCCGAGGTGATCACCGACAACCCGTCGATCCAGGCCCTACCGTCGGCACGAGATGGACGCCTCGTCGTACTCGGCGACACCAACCTGTCCAACGCATTCTCGGCCGCCTCGGTCGCGGGCACCCGATACGCACTCGAGAACGCAGTGCCACTGTTCGCCGCACCACTGAAGGGCTAGATCACAAGCCCCCGGGGCTTGTCACGCTCTCCCCGGCGGGCTTGTCACACTCTTCCCGGGGGAAATCCACCCGCGGCGATCGGGCCCCAGGTGTCGATCACGATGCGTATCAACGACTTTCCCTGCTTCACCATCGCCGCGCGGTACTCGTCCCAATCCGAGTGCTCGCCGGCGATGCTGCGGAAGTACTCCACCAGAGGCTCGACGGCGTCGGGGAGATCGATGATCTCGGCCGTGCCGTCGACCTGCACGTAATCGCCGTTCCAATCGTCACTGTGCACCAGCACCGTGACGGCCGAATTGCGGCGAATGTTCAGCACTTTCGCACGCTCGGGGTACGTGGCGATCACGATGCGGCCCTCGGAGTCCACTCCGGCGGACACCGGTGAGACCTGCAGACCGTCGTCGCGTTTGCGGGTGATCAACGTGTGGTGATGCCGCGGAGAGACGAACTCGAGCAGTTGCTCACGCGTTGCGGATTCGGCTTTTGCGATCGTAGGGGCCATGCGTTCCATCGTAGAGAAGTAGTCTCATCGGTCATGGCCGACAAGTCGAAATTGTGGACGCAATCTCCCGTCGATGTGCTGCGCGCCAGTGCCTCTCCTCGCGTGGAGGACATCGATTTCACGGCCACACCGGGCTTCGACGGGAAGAAGTCGCACGGCAACGACGTCCTCGAAGAACGCGGCGCGGTACTGGCCGCGCTGCAGGAGAAGCTCTACGCGCACGGGCGCACCGGCGACAGTCGATCGGTTCTGCTGGTGCTGCAGGGCATGGATACCGCGGGCAAGGGCGGAATGGTCAAGCACGTCATCGGAATGGTCGATCCGCAAGGAGTCGACCTGGCGTCGTTCGGAGTTCCGACGCAGGAGGAGAAGCAACACCATTACCTGTGGCGCATCCGAAAGGCACTCCCGCGGGCCGGCCGAATCGGGGTGTTCGATCGCTCCCACTACGAGGACGTACTCGTCGTCGCGGTCCACGATCTGGTGCCACGACAGGTGTGGGAGAAGCGGTTCGACGAGATCAATGCTTTCGAGAAGGAGTTGACCGACGAGGGGACCATCGTGGTCAAGGTCGCGTTGTTCGTCTCGGCGGACGAGCAGAAGAAACGGCTGCAAGAACGGCTCGATCGGCCGGACAAGCATTGGAAGTACAACCCCGGTGACGTCACCGAGCGCGGTTTCCTACCGCAGTACCGGACGGCATATCAGCGGGTTCTCGATCGCACGGATACAGATCACGCACCCTGGTACGTCGTGCCGGCCGACCGTAAGTGGTACAGCCGCTTGGCTGTCACCGAGATCTTGATCGACGCACTCGAGCAGCTCGATCTCGACTGGCCCGCACCCGATTTCGATGTCGAGTACGAGAAGAAGCGTCTCGCCGAGAGCTGAGCGAGAGAAGGGCCCGCGACGTATGGTCGCGGGCCCTTCTTCTCATGCTGGGTGGAGCGTGACGCAGATCAGAACGTCGCTGCGTCGATCACGAAGCGGTAGCGCACGTCGGACTTGACGACGCGGTCGTAGGCCTCGTTGATCTTCTCGGCCGGAATGAGCTCGATCTCGGCGCCGATGTGGTGCTCGGCGCAGAAGTCCAGCATTTCCTGGGTCTCGGCGATGCCGCCGACCATGGAACCGGCGAACGAGCGACGGTTGGCCAGCAGGTTGAAGGCCGGCACCTCGAGGGGCTTTTCGGGAACGCCCAGCTCGACGAGGGTGCCGTTGCGCGCCAGCAGTCCCAGGTACTTGCCCATGGGCAGGTTCGCGGACACGGTGTTGAGGATCAGGTCGAATTTGCCCTGCAGATCCTTGAGCGCGGTGGTGTCCTTGGTGGCGTAGTACTCGTCGGCACCGTAGGCCTTGCCGTCGGCTTCCTTGGCGTCCGTCTGGCTCAGCACGGTGACGTGTGCGCCCATGGCGTGAGCGATCTTGACGCCGACGTGGCCCAGGCCGCCCATACCGATGATGGCAACCTTCTTGTCCGGGCCCGCTCCCCAGTGCTTGAGCGGCGAGTACAGCGTGATGCCCGCGCACAGCAGGGGTGCGGCGACATCGAGTTCGACGCCCTCGGGGATGCCGAGCACGAACTTCTCCGTGACGACGATCTGGGTGGAGTAGCCACCGTTGGTGAACTCGCCCTCGTAGGTCTTCGAGTTGTAGGTCTGAACGACGCCCTTGGTGCAGTACTGCTCGTCGCCGTCCTTGCACGCCTCGCACTCGCCGCAGGAGTCCACGAAACAGCCGACGCCGACGCGGTCGCCCACCTTGCGGGTGGTCACCTCGGAGCCGACCTCGGCCACGATGCCGGCGATCTCGTGTCCGGGAACGACGGGATAAGTGGTGCCACCCCATTCGTTTCGAGCGGTGTGGATGTCGGAGTGACAGATGCCCGCGAACTTGACGTCGATGAGGATGTCGTTCGGTCCGACTGCGCGTCGCTCGATCGTCGCCTTCTCGAGCGGGGCGTCCGGAGCGGTGGCCTGGTAAGCGGTAGCTGAAGTCATGACTACATTGCTACCTACGCATCTGTGTAAGCGCAACACAGCTACCGCTTCGACCAGGCTATTCCTGGTCTAAACGAGTCGTTCGCAACAGTAACGTCAGCCGTTCTTGGCGATGTTGACGCCCAGCCACCCAACGTACGCCACCAGACCGACCAGTCCGATCTTGCGTGTCTTGGGGTACGCGATCGCCACGCCGACTGCCAATTCGGTGGCACCGTTGCGGCTGATCCAGGTTCGCGTGTCCTTGGGGAACGGGAGCTTGGTGATTCCCTCGAAGGCCTCGGGGACCACGAAGTGGGCGGCACCGGTGGCGGCCAATCCGATTCCGAATGCCTTGGTGACCAGACCGTTCGACTTCTTGGACTTGCTCACTGACGCGCTCCCTGCGATCGACGTGGTTGAACTGGCAAAACGACAATAGCGCTACGAGACAGCGGTTACTTTGCGACCCGGCCGTTCTCGTAGCGATAGAACCCGACTCCGGTCTTCTTTCCCACCTGCCCGGCCTCGACCATGCGCAACAGCAGCGGTGGGGCGGCGAACAACGGCTCCGCGAACTCGGAGTGCATCGAATCTGCAATGGCTTTCACAGTGTCGAGGCCGATCAAATCGGCGAGCGCAAGCGGCCCCATCGGGTGTGCGAGTCCCAGCACGGTTGCCTTGTCGACGTCTTCCTTGGTGGCGAATCCGGATTCGACCATCCGAATGGCCGAGAGCAGATACGGCACGAGCAGCGCGTTGACGACGAAGCCCGAGCGGTCTGCGGAGCGCACCACCTGCTTGCCGAGAATGTCACCCGCGAAACTCTCGGCGCGGTCGGCAACGGCTTCGGAGGTCGCGTCGGTGGTGACGAGCTCGACGAGCGGCAGTACCGGAACCGGGTTGAAGAAATGCAGTCCGACGATTCGGTCCGGGGCCGTGGTGGCGGATCCGAGCGTCGTGATGGGAATCGAGGAGGTGTTCGAGGCCAATACGGCACCGGGGTCGATCACGACGGCGTCGAGCTCGGCGAAAATGTCGGCCTTGATCTTCTCGTCCTCGAGCACTGCTTCGACGACCAGTTGCCGGTCGGCGAAGTCTGCGAGATCGGAGGTGAAACGCATGCTGCATGCTGCTTGCTCACGTTCACGTTCGGTGATCTTGCCGCTGCTGACACCGCGGTCCAGCGATTGCAGGATGCGGCTGCGACCGGCCGTTGCCAGTTCGCGAGTCTGCTCGTATACCAACACGTCGACGTGTGCGCGGGCGCAGACCTCCGCGATTCCTGCGCCCATCTGCCCTGCTCCGACGATCCCCACCCTCTCGACCGTCATACAGCACTCCTGTTCATTTGCATTGCGGCACAACAGCATAAGGCGAGATGAGGGTAACTCTGCTGGGGTACCAGCAAACGTGCCCAGAGACGAGTCAGGCGGCCCGCAACGAAACGCTGGGACCGCCCGACTGGTGCGCTGAAGGTCAGGAGAGGCGGTTAATGGAACTGGCCTTCTTCGGTGGAGCCCTTCAGTGCAGCCGTCGAAGTGTTGGGATCGACGGTGGTGGCGATGCGGTCGAAGTAGCCTGCGCCAACCTCACGCTGGTGCTTGATGGCGGTGAAGCCGCGCTCTTCGGCAGCCTTGAACTCGCGCTCCTGCAAATCGACGAACGCGGTCATGCCTTCGCGGGCGTAGCCGTGTGCCAGGTCGAACATGCCGTAGTTGAGCGAGTGGAAGCCTGCGAGGGTGATGAACTGGAACTTGAAGCCCATTGCTCCGAGTTCCTTCTGGAACTTCGCGATGGTCGCGTCGTCCAGGTGCGCCTTCCAGTTGAACGAAGGCGAGCAGTTGTAGGCGAGGAGCTGGTCCGGGAACTCGCTGCGAACCGACTCGGAGAACTTCTTGGCGACCTCGAGGTCCGGGACGCCGGTCTCCATCCAGATGAGGTCTGCGTACGGCGCGTAGGCCTTGGCGCGAGCGATGCAGGGCTCGATGCCGTTCTTGACGCCGAAGAAGCCTTCTGCGGTGCGGGTTCCGTCGAGGAACTCGCGGTCACGCTCGTCGACGTCGGAGGTGATCAGCGTGGCTGCCTCGGCGTCGGTGCGGGCGATGATGACCGAGGGGACGTCGGCGACGTCCGAGGCCAGACGGGCGGAGGTCAGGGTGCGGATGTGCTGCTGGGTGGGGATGAGCACCTTGCCACCGAGGTGGCCGCACTTCTTCTCCGATGCGAGCTGGTCTTCCCAGTGGACACCTGCGGCGCCGGCCACGATCATGGCCTTCTGCAGCTCGTAGGCGTTCAGTGCGCCACCGAAACCGGCTTCGGCGTCGGCCACGACGGGAGCGAGCCAGTTCTTGACGGACGTGTCGCCCTCGATCTTGGCGATCTCGTCGGCACGCAGGAGCGCGTTGTTGATACGACGAACGACCGACGGCACCGAGTTGGCCGGGTAGAGGCTCTGGTCCGGGTAGGTGTGGCCCGAGAGGTTCGCGTCGCCGGCGACCTGCCAGCCGGAGAGGTAGATCGCCTGGAGGCCGGCGCGAATCTGCTGCACGGCCTGGTTGCCGGTGAGGGCACCGAGCGAGTTGATGTAGTCCTCGTTGTTCACGAGGTCCCACAGGATTTCGCTGCCGCGACGAGCGAGTGTCGCTTCTTCCACGACGGTGCCCTGGAGGTCGGAGACCTGCTGTGCGGTGAAGTTACGGGTGACGCCCTTCCAGCGGGGGTTGGTGTCCCAATCCTGCTGGATCTCGGCGGTGGTCTTCGGGGTGCCGGTGGTCGACATCTTCAGCTCCAGTCTCTTCTGCTTCTCGGCCTGCCTCGAGACGAATCTTCACATCGTTGCCAGGCCCTTCTGGTGTACTCCAAAACAATGGCACAACCGAAAACATGCGTCTACCAGTTGTTAGTGCCAATCTTGGCTAGCTTTCCCGGCACCCTTGCTAAGTTTGCAAATTTTCGACCGCCGCAAACCTCGCCGATCGGACGGCCGTGTTACTCGCCGGTAGCGACGAATCCCCAGTTGATGAACGCAATGAACAAAAACTCATACAGGACGCTTGTACGGTTTGGCGACGGCGTCTGAATCGAGTCAGAACTGCCGTCTGATGTGATCGACATCACAGTAGCCTCATCCCACGATGTGAGCATGGCATGGGTCGCTCCACTCGACACCACTTTCGCTGGGATCCCCCGACCGAGGCCACCGAGTGGAGCAGCAGTTGCACTCATCCACAGGCAGGCACCTGTCCACAGGGCATTCGATTTCCCCAGGTCGAGCATCGAAGACCACCCACGCCATCGCCGACGCTGCACCCATGACAGCCAACTCCACTCCCGCCCAACCCGGTCATTCCGCAGGCTCCACTCCCGCACCCCAGGGTCGTTCCGCAGGCTCCACTCCCGCACCCCAGGGTCGTTCCGCAGGCTCCACTCCCGCA
>NZ_JAPWIJ010000011.1:52414-162648 GCF_027270735.1 Rhodococcus ruber
TCATTCCACAGGCTCCACTCCCGCACCCCAGGGTCATTCCACAGGCTCCACTCCCGCACCCCAGGGTCATTCCACAGGCTCCACTCCCACCACCCTCCGAGAGCTCGTCTCCTCCGGACTCCATCCCAGCACCGTCTCGCGTCGGTTCACCCGTGTTCTGCCGACGGTCCACATGCGCGGGGAACCGTCGACGATGGATCGTTGTCAGGCCATCTCGCTCTGGCGACCCGACGCCGTGCTCAGTCACCGATCGGCCGCGTACCTGCGCGGTTGGACTACCGAGCCGTCCACTCTCGATGCAACCGTCCCTCGCACTGCCCGGTTGCGACCGCCGCCGTGGCTCCGGCTGCACCGTCGCGCACTCGATTCCCGACTCGTCGACGAGGTCGAGTCTCTGCCCTGCACCACTCCTGCGCAGACGATCCTCGACTGCCTGGCGATACTCCCCCGCCCAGAGGCCGAGTTGCTGATCGACGAACGCCTGAAGTTCGGACTCGACCCTGCATCGCTCATCTGCCTACTCGAGCGATTCCCTGGTCGGCGCGGCAACGCAGAGTTGGCTCGCCAGGTTCGACTGGCAGTAGCCAGGTTCGCTTCGGAGCCGGAGCGGGCACTGGGACGAGCGCTGCATCGAATAGGACTTCGCCTGGAGATGAACGCGACAGTCGGCTCGTTCGTCTGCGACCTCGTCGACCGTCGCAGCCGAACGATCATCGAGGTGGACGGGCGCGAATTCCACAGTGCAGCAGAGGTGTTCAGCAAGGACCGACGTAGACAGAACGCCCTGGTGCTCGATGGCTGGTTGGTGCTGCGCTACTCGGCGTTCGATGTGCTCGCCGCGCCGGACGTCGTGGCTGCCGAAATCGCGTCGGTTGTCAGGCGGCGTCGGGAATCGCGGCGATGAGAGCACACAGTGCTCCACTCGCCGGGCCGCACGCGGGATCTACCGGATCCACCGCGAGAAGTGGAGCTCCAGTTGCACCAGGCGGGCCGCCATGAAAGCAAAAATGCTCCACTCCCCAGGGCGAGCACGAAGTCGATCGCGCCCGCCCCGGGGAGTGGAGCATCAGTTGCAGGAAGGGTCAGATACGAACGCCAGTGTGCTCGTCGCTGGACGCCACCACCCGCGAGGTGATCGGAGCCCGGCGCGACGCAACCACTCCGAGCGCGCCCATGGCAGCGATCACGAGTCCGCCGACGATGGCGAACAGGTCCGCGGCCAACAGTCCCGACGGGAACACCATCAATGCGGGAGACACCGCGAGCAGCAGACCGACGCCGACGTGAGTCCAGTGGCTCTGCCTCGACGAAGATCCGATGGCCCACAGAGCGGACGATGCGGCGAGTATGCCGAGTACGAGGATTGCACCGGTGACTTCCTGGTCTCCCTGAACCGGGAGCCAGACGGTGGCTGCGACGAGAACAGCTCCGGTGACGAAGACGACGACGTCCCTGACGATTTCCGATGTGCGTTGACGGTTGGACATGACCGCTCCTCGAGGTGCGTGGTGAATAGCTCGTATACCGGTATACGCCTTTACTTCGGCTAATGTTCCCGATGATCACCGAATTGTGATCCAGCAGCTAGTTGCGAACGGTGTTAAGGCAGTTCTTCGCAGGCGTAGCCTGGCGATGTGTCCAAGACCTTCGTCGGCGTGCGGCTACGGCAGCTCCGCAGCGAACGCAGCATGAGCCAGGTGTCGCTGGCGCAGAAGCTGGGGATCTCGGCCAGCTACCTCAACCAGATCGAGCACGACGTGCGCCCGCTGACGGTGCCGGTGCTACTCCGGATCTCCGAGGTCTTCGGCGTCGACACATCGTTCTTCTCTTCCGAGGACGACACCAGGTTGGTTGCCGAACTCCGTGAAGTGGCGCTCGACCAGGACATGGGTATAGACGCAGACGCTCACGAGATCGCGCAGATGGTCAGCTCACACCCACAGTTGGCGCGGGCAATGGTCAACATGCATCGCCGATACCGCAATACGACGGCTCAGCTGCTGGCTGCGACCGAGGAACGCTTCTCCGACGGCAGTGGCAGTGGTTCGATCAGCAAGCCGCACGAAGAAGTGCGGGACTACTTCTATCAGCGACAGAATTATCTGCACGATCTGGACACTGCGGCGGAGGCACTGACTTCGAGGATTCGATTCCATCGCGCCGACGTGGGCGGCGAGATCGCCAAACGGCTCCGAACGGTGCACGACGTACAGATCGTCAATCGTATCGACCTCGGCGAGAACGTGCTGCACCGTTTCGACCCGCAGACGCGAGTGTTGGAGATTTCACCACACCTGTCCGGTGGGCAGAAGGTGTTCAGATACGCCGCCGAACTGGCCTACCTCGAATGCGGAGATCTGCTGAACAAGATGGCCGAGGAAGGCAATTTCTCCAGCGAATCGTCGAAGAAGCTGGCGGTACTCGGCTTCGCGAACTACTTCGCTGCCGCGACGGTGTTGCCGTACAACCACTTCCACGATGTCGCCGAGGATTTCCGGTACGACATCGAGCGGCTCTCGGCCTTCTTCTCGGTCAGTTACGAGACCATCTGCCATCGACTCTCCACCCTGCAGAGACCTGAGTTGCGGGGTGTACCGTTCTCGTTCGTCCGGGTAGATCGGGCGGGCAACATGTCGAAACGGCAGTCCGCCACCGGATTTCACTTCTCGTCGAGCGGCGGCACGTGCCCACTGTGGAATGTGTACGAGACATTCGCCTATCCCGGCAAGATCATGACGCAGATCGCCGAGATGCCCGACGGCCGCAGCTACTTGTGGATCGCGCGCACCGTGGAGCGTCGAGCCGCGCGTTACGGCCAGCCGGGCAAGACCTTCGCCATCGGCCTCGGTTGCGAACTCCGCCACGCCGGCAGGCTGGTGTACGCCGACGGACTGGATGTGCAGGGCTCGGCGGTTGCCACCCCGATCGGAGCCGGTTGCCGGGTCTGCGAACGCTCGAACTGCCCACAACGCGCCTTCCCTCCGCTGGGCAAGGACCTCGACATAGACGAGCACCGGAGTTCGGTGTCCCCGTATCTCGTTCGCTGATGAAAAGGAGAATCGCAATGACTCGAATCGGCGTTGTGCTCAGGCCTGAAATTGCCCCGGAGGCACTGGTCGATGCGGCACGCGCGGCCGACGCCGCGGGCGTCGACGAGGTGTGGTTGTGGGAAGACTGCTTCTTCTCCGGTGGACTGTCCACTGCTGCACTGATTCTCGCGAGCACAGATCGCGTGAACGTCGGCATCGGGGTCTTGCCCACTCCGATGCGGAACGTGGCGTCGACGGCCATGGAGATCGCCACTGTTGCCCGAGTCCATCCGGGTCGGCTCCGCGTGGGACTCGGTCACGGCGTCCAGTCGTGGATGGCTCAGATCGGCGCGCGAGTGCAGTCTCCTCTGACGTTGCTGAGCGAGCAGATGGCTGCGCTGACGAGTCTGCTTGCAGGCGAGACGGTCACCGTGCAGGGCCGTTACGTCTCGCTCGACGAGGTGAAGTTGAACTGGCCGCCGGTGCAACCACCGCCCCTTCTCGTCGGTGCGACCGGACCCAAGACGCTCGCTCTGAGCGGCCGCTGCAGTGCAGGAACGATTCTGACGAGCGAGACATCACCGGAACAGCTTCGCGCGGCCATCGAGCACATCGACGGTGGTCCCGACCACGATGTGGTCGTCTATGTGTCGGTCGGATCCGATCCGGCTGCGGCCCCGAGCGACATCCAACGCTGGATCGATGCCGGTGCGACCACCGTCGTGCTCGAACCCTCTGCGGACGAAGCAGCTCCGACAAGGTTGTTCGCGCACGCCGCGTCCTCGACGGCGCACTTCAGCTCGCAGTGAATCCGCGGGCGCGGTCCTTGTCCTCGGTCGTCCACAGCGTGGTCGTCACCTCGGCCCGCACCAACGGAATCACTTCCTCGGCGAACTGTCGTAACGTGTCCTTCTGACGCTCGAAGTCCAGGACGTGGTTGATCGACACCGACTGCACGTCATGGCCGTACGCATCGTGATAGTCGAGGATCTTTGCTGCGACCCGTTCCGAGGACCCGACCAGGGCCGGCCCCCGTGCGACGGCGTCGTCGATGGTCCGAAAGCTCGTGACCTTGCCCTTGGCCGCCGGGTCGTGGGCGCGTTTGTCCTGCTGCGCGACGATGCCCTCGTAAATCGGGCGATATTCGGCAACCGCAGCCTCGGTCGTCGCACCGAGGAACAGACCTCCCGAGCCCGAACCCACGTAGGCCTTGTCCGGGTCGTGCCCGTGATGAAGGTACTGCTCGCGGTAGCGGTCGATCAGAACCTTGTAGTTCTCCCTGGGCTGCAATGCATTTGCCGTGAAGATGGGATCCCCCCACTCGGCGGCCAGATCGACCGCCTCCACCGAGGTGGCCGAGCCGTGCCAGATCCGGAAGGGGCCGTCGAAAGGCCTGGGCAGCGTCGTGGCGTCGGACAACGGATGGCGGTGCTGTCCGGTCCAATCCACGTGTTCCTCGCGGATCAGTCTGCGGAGCAGTTCGTAGTTCTCGGTGAGGTATTCGTACTGGCGCGCGATGTCGAGTCCGAACAGCGGATATTGCAGCACTTCGTTGCCTTTGCCGATGACGACTTCGAGGCGACCTCGACTCAGTTGGTCGATGGTACCGAGATCTTCGGCGACGCGGATCGGATCCAACACAGACAGTACGGTGACGCCGGTGGACAACAGGATGCGGTGCGTGGCCTGGGCGAGCGCGCCGAGGATCACCGTCGGGGAGGACGAGAGCACGTCTCCCGCGTGCCGTTCTCCCACGGAAAACGAATCGATGCCCAGTTCTTCTGCGAGAACGGCAAGTTCGATCAACCGGTCGAATCGGTCGGCCGGGGGCACCACGGCACCGGTGATCGGATGCGGAGGGTTGAACACGATGTCGAGGACCTGAAAGCGCATAGTGCTACCGAGACTTCCAACCGAGGGATTCGAACGACTTTCCGAGCGTCACACGCGGGCCGATCGACTCGCTGCTACGTAAGCGGGACAACACGGACGAGGTCCAGGACGCCGTACGCCCCTGTGTTGCATAGTATTCCGCAAGTCGTTGCTCGTAGACGGGTACAGCCGCGTCGGCAGCCTGGGCGTCGTACAGTTCGTGGTGGAGCACCGAGGAGATCGGCAACCGCGGCTTCACCCCAGCGGTCTCGTCTCCCGCCCGGCCGATGGCCAAGCCCACCAAGGGGATCGACTGTTCGGCCAGCCCCAACTCAGCGGCAATCTCGTCGGGTGCGTTGCGTACCGCTCCGACGTATACGGTGCCCCATCCGAGCGACTCCGCGGCGACGACGGCGTTCTGCGCGGCGAGGGCAGCATCGATGGCACCGAGAATCGTACTGTCGAAGTAGTCGGCACCACCGAGTTCGGCGTCGTGCCCGGCGGCGAGGCGTCGAGCCCGCCCGAGATCGGCCACGAACACCAGGAACACCGCGGCATCGGCGATGAACGCCTGATTCGCGGCCAGCGCCGCAAGTCGCGTCTTACGCGCCGGGTCCTGTACTGCGATCACGCTCCAGGCCTGCAGATTCGACGACGTCGGCGCGGATTGGGCTGCAGCGACGATCGTCTCGATCGTCTCGGTGTCGATCGGATCCCCGGTGAACGTCCGCACCGAGTGATGCGACAGCAGAACGTCGATCGTCTCGTTCGTGTACGCCAACGCTGTCAGAGCAGGATCGCGATAGCGCTGCTGAACCCACGAGGCCGAAGAGGAGGTCACGGAATCCAGAGTGCATCTCTCGTTGTCGACGCGCCACAGTTGCGCTCGGCATGATTCGAAAGCTACTGCTCTCGCAAGAACCGCCCCGCATCCGCGAACGCCCGTGCTCGACGCGTCAGTGTGGGTGGCGCGGGCGGCTCGCCTCGCCACAGGCGGTAGAGGGTACTCATGCTGAGGATGAGTCGCTCGGGGGAATCCCAGTGTGCATAGTGTCCGAATTCGGGTGATTTCAGCAGGTTCAGGGCGGCTTCGGTGGAATCGAGTCCAGCGTCGAAGCAGCTGCGCCCAGCCTCTGCCACCCAGCTCCAGTAATTTCGGACGGCGCGGATCTCCTCGGCACCGCACAGCGGGCCGTGACCGGGAACGTAGACGGCCGCATCCAGCTCGAGAAGGTGGTCGAGGGCATCGATCCAGTTCTGCAGCGGTCCGTGCCAGAGCACCGGGGTGGCGTCGATGAACAGCAGGTCACCGGCAAACACGACTCCGACGTCGGGTAGGTGAGCGATGAGGTCGCCCTCGGTGTGCGCCGGTCCCAGGTAGCGCAGGAGAACGGATCGCCCTGCGACATCGATGGTTTCGGTGGTTTCGAAGGTGTGGTCGGGCAGCCGCGGCAGTGTGCTGGGGAAGGTGGCACCACCTCGGACTCGATTCATGTACGAGCCCATTGCTCCGAGCGGTCCCGGCACCCACCCGATCTTGCCGCCGAAGGACGCGAACGCGTCCACCCCTTTGGGTGGTGTCTCTTCCTTCATCGCGTGCAGTGACGCGGCGCTGGTGGTGATGCGGGCGGAGGCGGGAACGGTGTCGTTTCCCCACCAGTGATCGCCGTCGGAATGGGTGTTGAGCACTTCGGTGACAGGCGCGTCTGCGACCAGGTCTGCTGTATCGGCGGCGACGCGTGCTGCCCAGTTCGTGTCCCAGACGGTATCGATCAGCATCGACGCAGAGCCGGGTGCCACGATCAGTCCGGTGTTGGTCTGCCCCCAGCTGCCGGGTGGTCGCATGAAAGCCCACGTGCCGTCGGCGATCTGCCGGTATCCCACCACTTCGTCCGTCACCGCCTCAGGCTAGCCGGTGAGCCACTCGCGTAGGCGGGAGTCCCACTTTCGTTCGGGGAAGCATCTGTTCAGTACCTCGATCATGATGGGTACGGCCGTCGATGCCCCAGGGGATGCACCGAGTACGGATGCGATGGTGCCGTCCTGCGAGGCAACCACTTCGGTGCCGAACCGCAGTTCCCCGTTCTTGACGATCTGGGCGCGTTGGCCGGCGCTGGCGATGGACCAGTCGGCCGAATCGGCACTCGGTACGAACTCGCGTAGTGCAGCGATCTTCTTCCCTCGGGTGGCGGTCAACTCGGAGAGCAGTAGCCCGATCAACGGCGTGTTGGCCCGGGCCATCGACAGCAACGAGCCGATGTTGTCCCGGGTGACCGATCGTGGAAGGTCCAGCAGCGATCCGTGTTTCAGAAACTTGGGGTTCGCACCGGCGTACGGACCGAACAGGATGGAGCGTTGCCCGTCGACGATGCGAGTGTCCAGGTGCGGCACCGACATCGGCGGCGCACCGATGGGCGGCGTCCCATATACCTTGGCGTCGTGTCGGTCGACCACCTCGTACCGGTCGCAGCGCAGAAATTGTCCACTGATCGGCAACAAGCCGTAGCCCCGTGCGTCGGGAATCCCGGCTCGGCGCAGCAACTTCAGGGCCCAGCCACCGGCACCGACGAACACGAATCGAGCGCGCTCCACCGGTCGACCACCTCGGACGTCGAGTCGCCAGGATCCATCCTGATCCTGCGAAAGCCCGCGTACTTCCCGTCCGGTCTCCACGCTTGCCCCTGCCATTGCCATGGCCTCGAACAGCTGCCGCGTCGCTGCGCCGAAGTCGACGTCGGTACCCGTCACGTCTCGGGTCGCGGCCCAGCTACCGGTGCGGCCTTCGGCAACCAGCGGCGACCACTGCTGCAGCACCGCAGCATCTTCGGTGTACTCCATCGCCTCGAACAACGGGTGCGCACTCAGCGCACGATGCCGGGCACGAAGAAACTCGACGTTGTCGGTGCCCTGAACGAGAGTCATGTGCGGCACGGGGCGCACGAAGTCGGCGTGGGGCAACGTCGACCAGAAGCGCTTGGTCGTGGCGAACTGCTCCGCGATCCGCACGGCACGGTCGATGTCGACAGAACCGTCGGATCGTAGTGTCGTGTAGTTGGTTTCGCACAGACCGGCATGTCCGGTTCCGGCGTTGTTCCACCCGTCGGATGCTTCCGCAGCCACTCGCGGAAGGCGCTCGAGCACCCGAATCGACCAGGTCGGTTCCAGTTTCTGCAGCAGCGTCCCGAGCGTTGCGCTCATGATTCCGCCGCCGACAAGAATGACGTCGTCCACCGTCGGGCCCCTTTCTCGTACTAAGTACAAGTCACGCTAGCACCGACTCGTACACCTGTATAGTTAGCTCGATGCCGCGCCTGAGCAGGACTGCCGTCGTCGACGCCGCTCTCGACGTCGCATACCGCCACGGCTTGGACTCGCTCACCATCCGCAAGATCGCAACCGAACTCGGCGTTTCGCCCATGGCGATCTACTGGCATGTGAAGAACAAGGACGAGCTGCTCGACGCCATGGGCGACCGCGTATGCAAGGACCTCGAGCTCACCGTCGACCCCGCCGCACCGTGGTGGCAGCAGCTTCGCAGCGTGCTCGAGGACTTCATGCGCGCCTTGCGCGCCCACCCGGGCGCAGCCGACATCGTTGTTCCTCGAATGTTGTTTTCCCCCAACAGTAGGGAGGCGATGGAGCTGGCACTGAAGGCTCTCGGCGAGGCCGGCTTCTCCCTTCCCGACGCCACCCAACTCGCCCGCCACGGCGTCCGGGTCGCCATCTCGCTCATCACCGAGCCCTTGTTCACCGGTGTCGAGGTCGAGCCGGAGCGTCGGGCACACGTCGAGCGGGAAGTGGCGTCGACGATGGAATCTCTCGATCCCGAGGAGTTCCCGCACATCCTGGCTTCGGCCGAACATCTCGGTGATCCCACCTCTCGTCCGGCATTCGAGAAGCTCGGCCTCGAGACGTATATCGCCGGCGTCAGGGCGCTCGTCGGCGACCGTGACGTTCCGTCCTGATCCTTCGGCGGGGATTGGACATATTGTCGGGTGGCGAAGTGTCGTCCGTAGGTGCAGGCTTTGCAGAACCGAAATATTGGTGGAGTGACGACGCTAGGGGTTGTGAGATGACGGTGCCTGTCCTGCAGAACTACATCGACGGGGCGTTCGTCACGCCCTCGGGCACCGAGATGCTGGACGTGATCAGCCCGGTGGACGAGACGGTCGTCGCCCACTCCCCCATCTCCGACGCGGCCGACGTCGAGGCCGCAATGTCGGCCGCCGCCAGCGCATTCGAGACCTGGGGCAAGACGACGCCGAGTGAGCGGCAGAAGGTGCTGCTGAAGCTCGCCGACGCCATCGAGGCGCACAGCGACGAGATCGTCGAGGCGCAGAGCCGCAACACCGGCCAGCCCAAGGCCACCATCGCCGCCGAAGAGGTGACGGTCGGGGCGGATCAGATCCGATTCTTCGCCGGTGCCGCCCGGATGCTCGAGGGCAAGTCCGCTGGCGAATACATGGACGGCTTCACCTCGTACGTGCGCCGCGAACCGATCGGCGTCGTCGGCCAGGTGACCCCGTGGAACTACCCGTTCATGATGGCGATCTGGAAGATCGGGCCCGCGTTGGCCGCCGGAAACACGATCGTGCTCAAGCCCAGTGACACCACTCCCGAAAGCACGTTGGTGCTCGCGAAATTGTCCAAGGGCATCGTTCCGGACGGCGTGCTCAACGTCGTTCTCGGCAACGGCGGCACCGGTGCGGCGATCGTCGAGCACAAGACTCCCGGCCTGGTATCGATCACCGGATCCGTGCGCGCCGGCATCGCGGTGGCCGTGGCGGCCGCCAAGCAGCTCAAGCGGGCGCACCTCGAACTCGGCGGCAAGGCTCCGGCAATCGTGTTCGACGACGTCGATATCACCAAGGCAGCCGACGGCATCGCCGAGGCCGCGTTCTTCAACGCCGGTCAGGATTGCACCGCCGTCACCCGCGTTCTGGTGCACGAGTCGGTGCACGACGCCCTCGTCGATGCCCTTGTGGCCAAGGCGAAGACACTGAAAGTCGGCCTCCCCGACGACCCCGACACCTTCCTCGGACCACTGAACAACGTCAACCATTTCGGTCAGGTGAGCGCCAAGGTCGACGGAATCGGTACCCATGCCACTATCGTCACCGGCGGCAAGCGCATCGGCGACAAGGGTTTCTTCCTCGAACCCACGATCATCACGGGCGTGCAGCAGTCCGATCCCATCGTGCAGGAGGAGACGTTCGGCCCGGTGCTCACGGTCCAGAAGTTCTCCGACGAGGCCGAGGCGATCGCTCTTGCCAACGATGTGGAGTTCGGTCTCGCATCAAGTGTGTGGACCTCTGATCATGCACGCACACTTCGCATCTCGGCAGCTTTGGACTTCGGCGCCGTCTGGGTCAACTGCCACATCCCGTTGGTCGCGGAAATGCCCCACGGCGGTTTCAAGTACTCCGGCTACGGCAAGGATCTCTCGGCCTACGGTGTCGAGGACTACACCCGCATCAAGCACGTCATGAGCTCGACGGAGACCATCGCATGACCTCTCATCCCCTCGATCCCCTGTCCAGCGACGAATTCGCCACCGTGGCCGAGATTCTCGGCCGCGATCACGGCGTCGGCGACGGTTGGCGTTACGCCTCCATCGAGATGATCGAACCCGCCAAGTCCGAGATCGCCGCGTTCGACGCGGACGGTACCGTGCCTGCGCGTCGGGCAGTGTCAGTGGTACTGAACCGCAGCGAGAACACGACCTTCAAGGCCGTGGTGTCGCTGGACGATCGCACCACCGAATCATGGACGCACATCCCGGACGTACAGCCCAACTTCACCGTCGACGAGTGGGAAGAGGCCGACGCGGCCCTACGCGCCCACCCCGATGTGATTGCTGCCCTTGCCGATAGAGGCATCACCGATCTCGATCTGGTGTTCATGGACACCTGGACCTACGGCGAGGCGGTGACGCCCGAGAAGTACAAGGGTCGACGCCTCGGCTGGTCCGACACCTGGGTCAAAGCGGCTGCGGGTGCCAATCCCTACGCCGGGCCGGTGGGTGGATTCCATTGCGTCATCGACGTGAACTCGATGGAATTGCTCGAGATCGAGGACACCTATCGCGTCGAGCGGCCGGAGATCATGGGCGAGTATGTTCCTCGCCATATCCCGGAGCGAATCAGGAACGCCAGCACGCGTCCGCCGCTGAAGCCACTCGAGATCACTCAATCCGACGGGCCGTCGTTCGAGCTCGACGGCAACAAGTTGACGTGGCAGAACTGGTCGCTGCGCGTGGGGTTCAACTACCGCGAGGGCATGACACTGCATGCCGTCAGCTACAACGACAACGGAACTGTGCGGTCCGTTGCGAATCGAATGTCGTTCGCGGAGATGGTCGTTCCCTATCGCGATCACACCGAGGACCACTATCGGCGCACCGCGTTCGACATCGGCGAGTGGGGTCTCGGTTTCATGACCACCTCGCTCGAGCTCGGATGCGACTGCCTGGGCGAGATCCGCTACCTCGACGCGGTGCTGCACAACAGCAAGGGTGAGCCGTACACGATCACCGATGCGATATGCATTCACGAGGAAGACAATGCCGTGCTGTGGAAGCACGTCGATCACGACGCCGGAGCCGAGGTACGGCGAATGCGACGGCTCACGGTCAGCTTCCACGCAACCGTCGCCAACTACGAGTACCTCGTCTACTGGCGGTTCTACCAGGACGGCAACATCGAGTGCGAGGTGCGCGCGACGGGCATCATGGTCGTCACTCACTTCGACGAAGGTGGCACGCATCCGTCGGGAACGCTGGTCGACAATCGTACCTACGCGCCGTATCACCAGCACTTTCTCGTCGCCCGGCTCGATCTGGACATCGACGGCACCGAGAACACCGTGTATGCCAGTGAGACGCAACGGGTTCCGATGGGCCCCGACAATCCGTACGGTCTCGCGCTGACTCAGGTCAACACTCCCCTGACCACCGAGTCCGAGGGCAAGCAGGATTACGACTGGAACACCCAGAAGGCGTGGAAGGTCGTCAACGACAACGTCACCAACGGTCTCGGCACCCGGCCCGCGTACAAGTTGGTTCCGGGAGCGGCGATCCCGTCGATGTTCGATCCCGCGTCGCCGATCTTCCAGCGCGCCCAGGTGATCGGTCACACCGTCTGGGTCACTCCGAACTCACCCGACGAGCGTTGGCCGAGCGGCGAGTTCGTGAACCAGAGCGGTATCGACCACGGACTTCCGGAGTGGACCGAGAAAGATCGAAGCATCGAGAACACCGATGTCGTCGTCTGGTACACCTTCGGTATCCATCACATCACCCGGCCGGAGGACTGGCCGGTGATGCCCGCGGACACCGTCTCGTTCTGGCTCAAGCCCTTCGGGTTCTTCGACCGCAACCCCTCTCTGGACGTCGAAGCGTCGGCGCCGAAGTCGTGCCACACCGATCCCGGTAGCACCTGTCATTAGCTCGCCCAACCTCACGGAAGGTCCGCCCATGCGTCTGATCGTGGGGTACCAGGCAACACCGAGTGGCGCGGACGGAATCGCCCTGGGGGCAACGCTCGCGCGTTCGCTGCAGGCATCGCTGGACATCTGCCTGGTGCTGCCGCAGGAGCGTCCGGTGCCGTCCAAGGCACCGGTCGAGGCGGCCTACGACGGCATCTTGATCGACCAGGCCACGAACTGGCTGGACGAAGCACTGAAATTGGTGCCCGAGGACGTCGAGGCTCGTACTCACCTGCTCTTCGACGAGTCGTTCGCACAGGGCCTGCTCGACGCAACCAGGAGTGGAGCCTGCGGAACGACCCATGAACACGTGGACGAGTGTGACGCCTACATGATCGTCGTCGGTGCGGCCGGTGACGGCCTGCTCGGTCGGCACTCGATCGGTACCGTCACCAGCGATCTGTTGCACGTCGCGCACGTGCCCCTCGCGTTGGCACCGCGCGGGTATCGGCACTCTCCCCCGCAACGCATTCGCGAGATCACCTGCGCCATCGGAAATCGTCCGGGGGCAGCAGAACTCACCTCGGCGGCCACCGACCTGTCTGCCACCGCCGAGTTGCCACTGCGCTTGCTCTCCCTCGTGTCCGCAGATGAGCGATCAGCATCGGGGGCAGGCGGTCTCGCCAAGGCCGAGGACGTGCTGCGCACCGTGCAAGCGGGACTGCCCGCAGGATCGGAAGTGCAGTTGACAGTGGCCGAGGGTTCCGGCATCGAGAAGGCCGCCTCCTCGCTGGACTGGCACGACGGTGACGTGTTGATGGTGGGTTCGTCTCGACTCGCGCAGCCTCACCGACTGTTCCTGGGATCGGTTGCCGCCAAGATGCTTCGGGTCGTTCCTGTTCCGATGATCGTTGTTCCGAGAGAGGCCGGCGATGAATGAGCACAAGGTAGTGGACGTCGAGTCCAAGGGCCTGTCGGCCGGCCAGCTCGGGCTGCTCGCGAGTGTCGTGCTGGGCATTTCGACCATCGCTCCCGCGTACGCGCTGACGGCGTCGCTCGGGCCGACGGTCACCGAGGTCGGGGTGCACCTGCCGGCGATCTTCATCGTTGGTTTCATCCCGATGTTGTTGGTGGCGTTGGGCTATCGAGAGCTCAACGCGGCCGAACCCGACAGCGGCACGTCCTTCACGTGGGCGTCGAAAGCTTTCGGCCCCTACATCGGATGGATGGGTGGATGGGGTCTGATCGCGGCCACCATCATCGTGCTCTCCAACCTCGCCGGGGTGGCCGTCGACTTCTTCTACCTCTTTCTCGCGCAGGTCACCAGCAACGATTCGGTGGCCGACCTCACCGGCAACAAGCTCGTCAACATCGTCACGTGCCTGGTGTTCATGGCTCTGTCGGCGTGGCTCTGCTATCGAGGCATGCAGGAGACCAAGCGCGTCCAGTACACGATGCTCGGCTTCCAGTTGCTGGTGATGGCGTGGTTCATCGTTGCCGCGTTCGTCAAAATCGGTGCGGGCGACGGTGCCGACGACATCGCGTTCAGCCTGGACTGGTTCGATCCGTTCGGCATTCCGAGCTTCTCGGCATTCACGGCCGGCCTGTCGCTGTCGATCTTCATGTACTGGGGCTGGGACGTCTGTCTGACGGTCAACGAGGAAACGTCCGGTAGCGCAAAGATTCCCGGCCGCGCCGCTCTGGTGACGGTGTTCTTCATCATCGTGCTGTACTTGCTCACCGCGGTCGCCACCCTGCTGTTCGCCGGTACCGGGGACACCGGAAACGGACTGCAGAATCCCGACACCACCGACAACGTGTTCGCGGCTCTCGCCGGACCGGTGATGGGACCGTTCGCGATTCTGCTCTCGCTCGCCGTGCTGAGCAGCTCGGCCAGTTCACTGCAGGCCACGTTCATCTCGCCGGCCCGCACGTTGCTCGCTATGGGTCACTACCAAGCCCTACCGAAGCGGTTCGCTTCCATCACACCGCGATTCAGCACTCCAGGCTTCGCAACGCTGGTGGCGGGCGGCGCGTCGGCCGGCTTCTACGCCGTGATGCGAGTGGTGAGCGACAACGTACTCACCGACACCATTGCTGCACTGGGCCTGATGATCTGCTTCTATTACGGCATCACGGCATTCGCCTGCGTCTGGTACTTCCGCGAGGAATTGTTCACCAGCACGCGCAACGTGTTCTTCAAGTTTCTCGCGCCGCTGCTCGGCGGGGTCGGGATGGCCGTCGTGTTCGTGCAGACCTCGGTCGATGCGTGGGATCCCGAGTTCGGTAGCGGCTCATCACTGTTCGGCATCGGGATGGTCTTCCTCATCGGCGTGGGGATCATCGTTCTCGGCATCGTCATCATGCTGGTGGTGGCACTGCGCAAGCCGGAGTTCTTCAAGGGCGACATTCTCCGCCGCGATACTCCGTCACTGATCGTCGAGGACTGACGAGGATCAGTACTCAGATTTCCGGTGCCCTTCAGATCTCCTCTGCCTCGAAACGCGCGTTGCGCTTACGCATCTGCCAGATGATCAGTGCGACGACGCCGCCCCCGACCACCGCACCCACGGCTGCGCCTGCCCACGAGCTCACCTGCGAGTAGACGTCCGGCTGCAGCCTGACGAGGACTCCGACGTAGCCGGCTGCCGCGATCACACCGACAATGATCCCTCGGAGCCGTCCGGCCTTTGCTGCGGTGTAGATGTTCACACCGCGGACCGCCGAATAGCCGATCGTGGCGAAGCTGATCAGCGTGGAGACGACGAGAATCCCGAGCGCAATCCACGCTCCGGTCGTGTTCGCCGCCCATGGCAAAATTGCACCGCCGATGAGGCCGGCCCAGAGGAACAGTTGAAAACCGATGGCGGAGGCTTCGTTCCACACATCACGCTGGCGTTCGTCGTCGTAGAATTCGTCGTCCAGATCGCCGACGATTCGCATGGTCTTGGTGAATGTGCTCATGTCACTCCTCGTTTCCGAACAATGTTTCGACAGTGGTGTCCAATGCTCCGGCCAGCTTCAGTGCCAGGTAGACACTCGGTGCGTAATCGCCGCCTTCGACGGAGACGATGCTCTGCCGGGAGACCCCGCAGGCCTTACCGAGCTCGGCCTGGGTCAGCCGCGCAGCCTTCCGATGTTCACGCACCGCGTTGGTCTTCAGCGCGTTGTTCATGCTGAAAGTCAAGCCGACTTGTCAGAATATGTCAAGCCTTCTTGTCATTGGCGATCGTCCGACATCGAGTCGCGTCGACTTCGACGCCCTGGCGTGCGCTACCGCGGATCGAGTCCCTTCAGGAGCGCCTGCAGCCCGAACTCGAAGGCGTCCTCGGACCGCTCGCGCAGCTCCCCCGCAGCGTCCAACGCAGCCTTCAGTTCCGGTTCCACGTCGCGGCTACTGCGCCACGGTGCCTCGGGAGCTGCCAGATCCAGGGCCGAACCCAACACGTAACTGTCGAGCACGGTGATGATGCGCAGCACGTTGGCCGGCCCGAAGCCGGCGTCTGTCAGCACCCGCGCCAACGTGTTGTACATCCCGAACGCAGCGCTGCTGTTCACGGCCTGAGCCGTCAGCAGTGGAATCAGCCGCGGGTAGCGCCCGTAGCTGTTTCGGTACCCGCGTGCGATCCAGGCGAGCGCCTCACGCCACGGCGTACCGGCCTCCGGCATCTCCACCTCGGACATCGCCCGGTTCCGCAGCAACTCGATGATCTCGTCACGTCCGGACACGTGGTTGTAGAGCGAGGACGGACTGACCTTCAGCTTCTTGGCCAGCTGGGGCATGGTGAATCCACCCGACTCTTCGACGAGAGTCAGGGCCGCCGTCGTGATGCGATCGACGTCGAGAAGGGGTGCCGACGGTCTTCCCACAGCAATTCTCCCGTATCCGTTGCGTTCGAGGCAGACATCAACGATACTTAACGAATCACATTCGTTTTAACAGGAGATCGGCATGCTGACCCTCACCAATCTCACGCCTCCCGAGGCGCTGACCCGGACCACCCCAACCGATCGGCCGCCACTACGGGTCGGTCTGGTGCAGCATCGCTGGAATCCCGATGCAGCCGCATCGAAACGCGAACTGCTCGAGGCTATTTCGACAGCAGCCGGCCTCGGGGCGCAGGTCGTATTCCTGCCCGAGATCACCCTGCTGCGCTACCCGGCAGACACCCCTGCCGGTGCGAACCCCGGCAGCGTGGCCGAGGATCTGACGACCGGGCCCACATTCGGCCTGGCCGCCGAGGCCGCCGCCGCCAACGGCATCGTGGTCCATGCCTCGCTGTACGAGAAGTCCGAGGCAGCAGACGGATTGGGCTTCAATACCTCCATCATGGTCTCCCCTTCCGGCGAACTTCTGGCCAGAACCCGCAAGCTGCACATCCCCATCTCGGCCGGATACTACGAGGACACCTACTTCCGCCCCGGCCCGGCCGACGACCCGTACCCCGTCTACTCACCGGAGCAACTCGGCGGTGCCCGGGTGGGTCTACCCACCTGCTGGGACGAGTGGTTTCCCGAGGTCGCGCGCAGCTATGCACTCGGTGGCGCAGAGATACTCGCGTATCCGACGGCCATCGGATCCGAGCCGTCGTTCCCGGCATTCGACACCCAGCCGCTGTGGCAGCACGTCATCGTCGGACATGGAATTTCCAACGGGCTGTTCATGGTGGTGCCCAACCGGTGTGGCAACGAAGGCGCGATCACGTTCTACGGGTCGTCGTTCATCTCCGATCCCTACGGCCGCATCCTCGTTCAGGCACCGCGCGACGAACCAGCCGTGCTCGTTGCAGATCTCGACCTCGATCAGCGCCGAGAATGGCTGGAGCTCTTCCCTTTTCTGCTC
This sequence comes from Rhodococcus ruber, assembly GCF_027270735.1. Lineage (GTDB taxonomy): Bacteria > Actinomycetota > Actinomycetes > Mycobacteriales > Mycobacteriaceae > Rhodococcoides > Rhodococcoides rubrum_A. The sequence continues at coordinate 69,584 of NZ_JAPWIJ010000011.1, forward strand.
ACCCGCAGACCGGACACCTACTCCCGCCTGACCGAGCCGGTGCGCTCGGACGCCCCCTACGGCGACGGACATGCTGCGACGCCGGTGATCAAGTGAATACGGCCGCAACGCAATACACGATGCCGTCCGAGACGGCACCGCAGGACAAGGTGTGGATGGCGTTTCCCTGCGAGGGCTACTCCCTCGGCGACGATCCGGAAGCCAAGCACGAGGCCCGCTCCACCTGGGCGGCCGTCGCGCATGCGGTAGCGGAGTTCGAGCCGGTGACCGTCGTCGTCGATCCGGCCGAGCATGCGGTGGCCGCGACGTACCTCTCTCGCGATATCGACATCGTCGAGGCACCGCTGAACGACGCATGGATGCGCGACATCGGCCCGACATTCGTTCATTCGGATGACGGTTCGGTCGCTGCCGTCGACTGGATCTTCAACGGATGGGGCGCACAGGACTGGGCGCAGTGGGACAAGGATTGCCGCATCGGCGAGTTCGTCGCCGATCAGGCCGCGGTGCACAGGATCACCTCACCCATGGTCAACGAGGGCGGCGGCATTGCCGTCGACGGCGCAGGCACGGTACTGGTCACCGAAACCGTGCAACTCGATCCCGGTCGCAATCCGAGCCTCACGAAAGCCGACGTCGAGGCAGAGCTGGCGCGAACCATCGGTGCGCAGCACGTCATCTGGCTGCCACGCGGATTGACGCGAGATTCCATGCGGTTCGGCACCCGTGGCCACGTCGACATCGTCGCTGCTGTCCCGTCTCCCGGCACCGTCCTGGTGCACAGTCAACGAGACCGGTCTCACCCCGATCACGAGGTCAGCGCTCTGATCATCGACACCTTGCGCGCTACGCACAACGGTTCGGGTGAAGACTGGAACATCGTCGAGGTGCCGGCTCCGCAGACGTTGCGGGATGCGGACGGATTCGTCGACTACAGCTACATCAATCATCTCGTCGTCAACGGCGGCGTGATTGCCTGCAGCTACGACGATCCGGCCGACAACGAAGCAGCGGCGGTCCTACGTGAGGCGTATCCGGGAAGAACGGTGGTGAGCGTGGACGCGCGGCCTCTGTTCGAGAGAGGCGGTGGCATCCACTGCATCACCCAGCACCAACCGTCGGCGCTCGTACTCGGCTGACGGTCGGCAGTCGAAGGTCCTACGAGCTGCGTCGAACTTCGAGGTGCTCACCGACGACGACGGTCTGTGCCTCGGTGACGCAGTCCAGGCGTCCGTCGAGACGGAGTGACACGTTGTATTCACCCGGCTTGAGAGCGAACGTGGTGATGTCGATGCTGGACACGTTGTCGTCGACGACGACGCGGTGGCTCAGTGACAGCATGCCGTTGTGCAGAATCTCGCACATCTGACCCGGCAGAACGTTGTCGACGTGAACGGTGATGGTCTTGGGTCCGCCGTGAACCTCGATGGTGGGCTGCGGCGTGCTCGATCCAACGAGTCTGAGGTAGCTCTTGTCTCTGCGCACGGCCTCGACTTCCCTTGTAGCGTGCTCCACCGTGAGGTGAACGTCCGACGTGGTCTCGTTGGTACTTCGTGGCACGACGACGGGCGGATTGGTAGTGCACATCGTCATCGGCCTCGAACCGAGCCTCTCTTATCATCGGGCGCACGCTCGGCCGCGTTACGAACCCGCGCCCGACCAGCCCTGCAACAGCCGCTGACACCGGACAATCGTGATGTCATCGGACAGAACATACCTCCCGGACGGCAGATCTGCGAACGGACTGATCGAAACCGATACCTTTACGTATCCTTATGTCCTGTAACCCCAGGTCTAGGGACGATTCACCAAATGCACGTCACTTGTTCGGGTCGAACCCGAGCAGTTCGGTCTCCTCGGCGGCGCGCTCGGCCTCGTACACCCGACGCCGCCGATTCTTGATACCCACCACTCCCGCCGCGAGTCCCACCGGCGCAGCGAGGGCCGCCCCGATCCACATGGACTGGAGGTTGCCGCCGCCGTAATGAGCCAGGAGGCGAAGCGCCGCTCCTGCACCGGCGAGAAAGAAGAGCAGTCCGGCGACCGCTATCCGGGAGCGTCGAAGTTCCTGCGAGGCGTACATGTCGATCCCTCGCTGCCTGGCGTATCCCAACACCACGAAGGACACGGCGATGAGCACGAAGAACAGGCCGAGCGCCATCCACGCTCCGGTGACACCCGCCGCGTAGGGCAGGACCGCTCCACTGATCAGTCCGATCCACAGTAGAGACTGAAATCCGACGGCCGACGCCTCGTTCCAGATGTCGCGTTGCAGCTCGTCGGAATAGAACTCGTCGTCGAGGTCTCCGACAAGCCGGGCGGCTCTGACGAATGCGCTCATGATCGATCCTCTCCTTCGTCCGTGGGCATGCCGAAAGTCAACTCCGCTTGTCAAAATATGTCAAGGATGATTGTCATTAATATGCCTTTACGTCGATGTAACGCTTGAAACAGACTCGTCACCGCGGAACATACCGGCGCAATAACTTCCCTTTACTGTTCGCAATCGCGAATACACCTCTGTATACAAACTCCGAAAGGGCCGTAGATGCCTGCTGTCTCGAAGCGCATGTCCGTCAAGCGCGTCATGGTCGTTCCCGCAGCTCTGGCTGCATTGAGCCTGGTCGCCACCGCCTGCGGCAGCAAGGCGAGCGACACCACCTCCGCGGACGGCGGCGGCAGTACCGCCACCTCGTGCGTGGACACCTCGGGTGACACCATCAAGGTGGGCTCGCTCAACTCCCTGTCCGGCACCATGGCGATCAGCGAAGTGACGGTGCGTGATTCGATCGCGCTGGCCGTCGAGCAGATCAACGCAGCGGGCGGCGTCAACGGCAAGCAGATCGAGGTCGTCGCCGAGGACGGCGCGTCCGAGCCCACTGTGTTCGCCGAGAAGGCCGAGAAGCTGATCAGCAGCGATTGTGTCGCAGCAGTTTTCGGTGGCTGGACGTCATCGTCGCGCAAGGCGATGCTGCCGGTGTTCGAGGACAACGACGCACTCCTCTACTACCCCGTGCAGTACGAAGGCCTCGAGGCGTCGAAGAACATCTTCTACACCGGAGCCACCACCAACCAGCAGATCATTCCGGCCCTGGACTACCTGAAAGAGAAGGGCGTCAAGTCCCTCTACCTGGTCGGTAGCGACTACGTCTTCCCGCAGACGGCCAACCGCGAGATCAAGGCCTACGCCGCGGCCAACGGAATCGAGATCAAGGGCGAGGACTACACCCCGCTGGGCTCGACCGACTTCTCCACCATCGTCAACAAGGTGCGCTCCGCCGACGCCGACGCCGTGTTCAACACCCTCAACGGCGACTCCAACGTCGCATTCTTCCGTGAGTACACCAACGCCGGCCTCAAAGCTGCTGACATGCCGGTCATCTCGGTGTCCATCGCCGAGGAGGAAGTGGCGGGTATCGGAGCTGCGAACATCGAGGGCCAGCTGACCGCCTGGAACTACTACCAGACCGTCGACAGCCCGGAGAACACCAAGTTCGTCGCCGACTACAAGGCGAAGTACGGGGCCGACAAGCCCACCTCGGATCCCATGGAAGCCGCCTACACCTCGGTCTACCTGTGGAAGAACACGGTCGAGAAGGCCGATTCCTTTGCGGTGGCGGACATTCAGGCCGCGGCCGACGGCGTCAGCTTCGCCGCTCCCGAGGGTGAGGTCGTCATCGACGGCGACAACCACCACATCTCCAAGACCGCCCGTATCGGAGAGATCCGCCCCGACGGGCTGATCTACACGGTGTGGGAGTCCCCCGAAGCGATTGCACCCGACCCGTTCCTCGAGACCTACGACTGGGCCTCCGACCTCAACTGACCCAGAGTGCCTGCGGCAGTGGTGCGGTTGAGCGCCCTATGGGGCACCTGACCGCACCACTGCGGCACGCACCACCGAAGGAGCTCCCCCATGGACGTCGTGATCGGACAGTTGTTCACCGGCCTGTCGATCGGATCCATTCTCTTGCTCGCCGCCCTCGGGCTCTCACTGACGTTCGGTCAGATGGGCGTCATCAACATGGCACACGGCGAGTTCATCATGGCCGGTTCCTACACGGCCTACGTTGTGCAGCAGATCGTCTCGACCGGCGGCGCATCACTGTTCATCTCGCTGATCGTCGGCTTCCTCGTCGGCGGCGCGATGGGTGTGCTGCTCGAGGTGACGCTGATCCAGCGTATGTACCACCGTCCACTGGACACCCTGCTCGTCACGTTCGGCGTCGGGCTCATCCTGCAGCAGCTCGCCCGCGACATCTTCGGCGCTCCGGCGGTCAACGTCGTCTCCCCGGACTGGCTGAGCGGCGGCGTCGACATTCTCGGTGCCGTGGTGCCCAAGACCAGAATCTTCATTCTCGTGCTCGCGGTCGTCGCCGTCGTCGCACTGTCGATCGCACTGAAGAAGACCGCAATGGGTCGACGCATCCGCGCGGTGGTGCAGAACCGCGATCTCGCGGAGACCTCGGGCATCTCGAGCCGCAGGACCGACATCTCGACGTTCTTCCTCGGCTCCGGTTTGGCGGGCGTCGCAGGCGTGGCGCTGACCTTGATCGGATCCACTAGTTCCACTGTGGGACAGAGCTATCTGATCGACGCCTTCCTCGTGGTCGTCGTCGGCGGACTCGGCCAGATCAAGGGAGCGGTGATCGCCGCCTTCGCTCTCGGAATCCTGAACTCGTTCATCGAATACAGCACCACGGCCTCGATCGCCAAGGTCATCGTGTTCGTCCTCATCGTGATCTTCCTGCAGGCCCGCCCGCAGGGCTTGTTCGCCGTCAAGACAAGGAGCCTGGTATGAGCGAGTTCATCGCCAAGCGCGGCGCTCTACTGGGATTCGCACTCGCCGCGATCCTGCTGTTCGCCGTTGCTCCGGCCGTCCTCAGCGACTTCCGGTTGAATCTGCTGGGCAAGTTCATCTGCTACGCGATCGTGGCCGTCGGAATCGGATTGGCCTGGGGTAGAGGCGGAATGCTCACCCTCGGCCAGGGGGTGTTCTTCGGTATCGGTGCCTACATCATGGCCATGCACCTGAAGATCTCCGACGCCGATCTGCGCGGCGACGCGGTACCGGACTTCATGTCGATCGCCGGTATCCGTGAATTGCCCTCGTACTGGCTACCGTTCACCTCGCCCATCACCACGATCCTGGGCATCCTGTTCGTGCCGGCCCTGGTGGCCTTGGTGCTCGGCCTCGGCGTGTTCAAGCGTCGAGTCAAGGGCGCGTACTTCGCGATCCTGAGCCAGGCATTGGCCGCCGCCTTCGCGATCCTGCTCATCGGACAGCAGACCACCGGCGGGTCCAACGGGCTCAACAGGTTTCGGACGTTCTTCGGGTTCAACCTCAACGACCCCGCGAACAAGCAGATGCTCTTCTTCATCGCAGCAGGGGTACTGCTCGTCGTTGTCGCCATCACCCGCCAACTGATGTACTCGCGCTACGGCGAGCTGCTGGTGGCGGTGCGTGATCAGGAGGAGCGCGTCCGCTTCCTCGGTTACGACCCCGCCAACGTCAAGATCGTCGCGTACGTCGCAGCCGCATTCTTCGCCGGTCTGGCCGGGGCACTGTTCGTTCCGATCGTCGGCATCATCTCCCCCAACGACGTCGGCATCGTCCCGTCCATCGCATTCCTCATCGGTGTCGCCATCGGCGGCCGCACCACGCTGCTCGGTCCGGTTCTCGGCGCACTGGGCGTCGCGTGGGCTCAGACCACGCTGTCCGAGCAGTTCCCGTCCGGCTGGACGTATGCGCAGGGTCTGCTGTTCGTGGTGGTCGTCGGATTCTTCCCCGCCGGCATCGCCGGACTCTTCGCACTGCGCAAGCGAAAGCAGGAAACCGAACCGGTCTCCGAGTCGACCGCAGAACCAGAGAAGGAACTCGCACGATGATTCATGTCGAAGGCCCTCAGCCCACGTTCGGTGGCAACGCCGGCATGTCGAGTCAGTACCTCGAAGTCCGCGATCTGACGGTCAGTTTCGACGGTTTCAAGGCCAACACCAGCGTCGATCTGACGCTCATGCAGGGCGATCTGCGCTTCCTCATCGGGCCCAACGGTGCCGGCAAGACCACGCTGATCGACGCCATCACCGGTCTCGTTCCGGCAACCGGATCGGTCACCAAATCCGGGGTGGAACTGCTGGGCAAGAAGGTTCATCAGATCGCTCGCCTCGGCATCGGTAGAACCTTCCAGACCGCCAGCATCTTCGAGAATCTGACGGTGCTGCAGAACCTGGACATCGCCGCCGGGTCCGGACGTTCCGTGCTGACGATGTTGCGTCGTCGGGGGTCGGTGCTTCCGCAGATCGAAGAGGCGCTCGAGACCATCGGTCTGACGGCCGAACGAGACAAGGCCGCAGGGATCCTCGCGCACGGCCAGAAGCAGTGGCTCGAGATCGGAATGTTGTTGGTACAGAACGCCGATGTCCTCCTGCTCGACGAGCCGGTCGCCGGCATGAGCCACGAGGAGCGCGAGGAGACGGGACAGCTGCTGCAGCGCATCGGCGGGGAGCGGACCGTGGTGGTGGTGGAGCACGACATGGACTTCATGCGTATGTTCGCCACCTCGGTGACAGTGTTGGCTGCCGGACGCGTCCTGGCCGAGGGCACGGTGGCCGAGGTACAGGCCGATCCGAAGGTCCAGGAGGTCTACCTCGGCACCGCAGCGGCGGGCGAGGAACTCGACAGAAAAGCAGAAGAAGGAGCCGGTCATGCTTGAACTGGTCGATTTGCGTACCGGTTACGGCCGCAGCGAAGTGATTCACGGTGCTTCGCTGACGGTTCCGGCCGACGGTGTGGCCGCAGTGATGGGCCACAACGGTGCGGGCAAGACGACGCTGTTGCGTGCAGCGGTCGGATTGCTGAAGGTGAACTCCGGCAAGGTCATGTTCGACGGTGAGGACGTCAGTGCGTTGCGACCCAGCGCTCGCGTCGCCCGGGGCCTCGCCTACGTGCCGCAGGGTCAGCAGTCGTTCGGCCAGTTGACGACGGCCGAAAACTTGCAGGTGGTGGCCGACGGCCGGAAGCGCGGCAAGGCGCTCGTCGACGAGGCACTCGATCTGTTCCCGGCGTTGAAGGAATTGCTCGGCCGCAGAGCAGGATTGCTCTCGGGCGGGCAGCGCCAGCAACTCGCCATCGCGCGAGCACTGATCACCGAACCTCGGATGCTGATCCTCGACGAGCCGACCGAGGGCATCCAGCCGTCGGTGGTCGCCGAGATCGAACGCACCGTTCTCGAGCTCACCCGCCGAGGTGGTCTCGGCGTGCTTCTGGTGGAGCAGCACATCGGCTTCGCCCTCGAATCGGCGCAGAACTACTACATCCTCGAAGCCGGCCGCATCACCTCGACCGGCGTCGGCGGTGCCGAGTCCGAGGCCGACGTGCGCGCAGCCATGGCGATCTGACCGGACGAATCGTGCCGCGCAGTGACCTTCGCGAGAAGGTCTATTCGTCACTGCGCCGGGATCTGATCTCCGGTGCCATCAGCTCCACCGAGCGGCTCGGCGAGGAGCGCCTCGCTGAGTTGTACGGGGTCTCACGCACTCCCGTGCGGGAGGCCCTGGCACGGTTGCAGGCCGACGGCCTCGTCACCCGCGACGAGGCCGGCCTGCACGCCTATCGCCCTCGGCTGACCGACCTGCCCGATCTCTACGAGCTCCGGGCGACCCTCGAGGCCCGCGGCATCACACGTTCGACGTCGAAGTCCTTCGATCGGGCATCACTGTCGACTCTGTCGGCCACCTGGGTCGCACTGCGCGCCGACCCGCCCGACACGACCGACGACCTGGTGGCGCTGGACGAGAACTTCCACGTCACATTGCTTGCCGCGTCGGGCAATTCGGCACTCACCGATGCCCTGTGCACCGTCAATGCCAAGGTACGTCCGGTACGGATACTCGGCGGACTCGATGCCGCGGCAGTCGTCTGCGCGATCGATCAGCACATCGAGATAGTCGAACACGTTCTGGCGGGCACGCTCGATTCTGCATTGGAGCTTCTTGTTGCACATATCGATTCGTCCCGAGACCGGGTGGTCGAGCGAGCTCGACAGGCCGCGGCGCTGGCAGGCGCAGTCCGACTGTGAGCCGATTTCACTCCGACAGGATCCGATCGATGTCGTCGAGCACAGTCTGCCCACCCTTGGGTCCGACGCCCGTGATCCAGTACGACAGGTCCACCGCATGTGGGTTCGGCAGTGCCGCAGCATTGGCGGTGATCGACGCCGGGATCGCCGCGGGGTCCGACGGGTCGTCTGCGGTGACGACGATCAGGTCCGCTGCCGCCTGAGCGGCCAGCTCGGGCGAGAGATCCACAGAGATCTCGTCGGCCCACTCCGGCCGCGGCGGAGTGGTGAACCCTGCGCACTCGAGGGTGCTGCCGGCGAACGATGACGGCCCGTACAAAGTCAGCTCACCGCTGCGGGGTCTGATGAGTTGTGCTGTTTTCCCTTCGGTTCCGAACTTCTCGGCGATCTCTTCGCACCGGTCGTCGTATGCGGTGAGCAATTCCTCCGCCTTCGCCTCCCTGCCGAGAATGCGCCCGACGAACCGGACGCTGTCGCGCCACGGATCGGACTGGGAGGCGATGAAGACCGTCGGCGCAAGGGCGGAGAGTTGGTCGTAGTACTCGGCGTGCCGAGTCTCGGTGCCGAGAATGAGGTCGGGCTGCAGGGCCGCGATGTCCTCGATGGTCGGTTCGGCCACTGTGCCGACGGTCGCGATGCCCGCCGCTTCGGTGCCGAGATACGACGGAACGCCGCTCACCTCACTGAGCACGGCGGTGCCGACGGGCACAACGCCGAGTGCGACGGAAGTGTCGAGCTCGACCGGCTCGAGTGTCACCACACGCAGCGGGGTTTCCGGAACGTCGACCGTTCCACGAACGGTCTCGATCGATCGCGTTGCACTGCCTGCCCCGTCGGAGGTGGCGTCGGTGGACGAGCAGGCCGTCGCAGTCACACCGAAGGCGACGACGGTGAGGGCGAGCGCCGTGATGCGGGCATGGAACTTCGTCAAGGGTCCTCCGTGGGAACATTGTTCGGAATCACAAATAGGGTAGCCTATCCTGTTGCGATCCGGTGACGTTCGGCCAGCCAGTCGGTACCGTGTGACTGTGACCACTCCACGCATTCCGTCCGGTACCGCCACAACTCTCGGGCCCATCAATTGGGTCATCTGCAAGGTGATCGCCAAGGGTGCCGGCGTGCCGAATCCCCATCTGTTCACCACCCTCGGTCGCACCGGCGGCCTGTTCCGAGCGTGGCTGTTCTACAGCGGGCACCTCATGCCCGGCGGCAAGATCTCGCGCAAGGAATCCGAGATGGTGATCCTGCGCGTGGCTCACCTCCGAGAATCTGCGTACGAGATGGACCACCACGTTCGACTCGGCAGGCGCGCAGGCATCGACCGCGACCTGCTGGAGTCGATCAAGACCGGGCCAGACGCACCGGGCCTGCCTTTGCGCTACCGCGCGATTCTGACCGCCGTCGACGAACTCGTTGCCACCAAGACTCTCACCGACGCCACCTGGGCGGAGCTGGCAACGCAGTTCGACGAGCGTCGACTCCTCGAGTTCATGCTGTTGGTCACCCAATACGACGGTCTGGCAACCACTCTCGGTACCTTGCGCGTCGAACGCGACTACGGCGACAAGCCGCCACGACGATGAGCGAGTCACCCGAGACGGCACTGCGCCGCGCCCTCGAGATGATCGAGCCGGAGATGCTGCGCGGACTGGCACGCACCGACGGCGGTTACGTCGAACTGCTGCCGGACGTGCCGGCACCGAACCCGTCGCCGGCAAGTATCGCGATGAACAATCGTGTGGTGGCAGCGATCTACGAAAAGCTGTGGCGTCCGTTCGGAGTGTCCCTGATGGGGATTGCCGGGATGTCGATGTCGGCCGAGCGCGCCAAAGCCGTCGCCGACCTTCGATTGAGCGGCCCCCAGCGTGTACTCGACGTTGCTTGTGGCCCAGGGAATTTCACGAGGTTCCTGTCCGAGGCTCTCACCGGTGACGGGCTCGCAGTGGGGTTCGACATCTCCGAGGCGATGATTGCCCGGGCAGTGCGCGACAACCGAGCCCCACGTGCGGCATATGTGCGCGGGGATGCAGCGCACCTGCCCTATGCGGAAGGCGCGTTCGACGCCGTTTGTTGTTATGCCGCTCTCTATCTCATACCGAAGCCGATGGTCGTGGTGGACGAACTGATTCGCGTCCTACGGCCGGGTGGACGCGTCGCCATCATGACCAGCTGCGAACCACGCCCGGCACCGCTCGGTTCGGTAGTGGGCTTCGGAACCGGCCTGGCGGGCGTCAGGATGTTCCCGAAGAATCAGTTCACCGATATTTTCGAGCGGGCCGGTATGACCGATATCCAGCAGGAGATTCGCGGACTGGCCCAATTCGTCAGCGCCACCAAGCAATAGACGGTTGGGACTGGCTTCTAGTTCTTGGGTCCGTAATCGTCCACGATCCATCGCCCGTCGTGATCGGAGACGGTCACGGCGAGAATGTTGGCCACCGTACCGCCGTCGGGCGACTGCACGTTACGGGTCTGCTGCTGCGCGTACACCGAAATCTTGTACACACCGTCGCTCTCGGAATCGACTGCTGCCGAGAGTGCTTCGCCCGAGGCGACCACCTGCGACTCGGTCATGATCGCCGTCAGTGCATCCTTGACGCCGTCGTACCGGTCCTGCAACGGTTGCGCGGCACCGTCCTTGACACTGGCGAAGAATGCATCCAGGTCGTTGTAGTCGTACGTCAGCGATCTGGTCGTGTAGTCCCGGGCTGTGTTCAATGCGATCTGCCGATCGGTCTCCTGCTGCCGCGCAGCGGCGAGATCGCCTGCCGCGGTGTGCCACAGGTAGCCGAACACCACTGCCACCACGACGGCAACCACCGCCAGTGCCGCTGCGACAACCGTGAAGGTGGAGCGACCGGACCCGCGGGGAGTGGAGGTCGTCGACGCTTGGGGCGCAGTGGAATCCGAGGCCGTCGACGAGCTCTCGGCCGGGGTGTCGTGTTCCTGAGGGGGCGCGGTATCGGTCATGAGGGTCACTCCAGTGTGGGATAGAGAAATCGGTCAGTTCGGGATGGTCACGGCTACACGCGCGGGCCCTCCCTCCGGGAAGATTCCACCCAGCATGTCGATGATCTTTCCGGCGTCCACCCGCAACGGTTTGATCGGTGCCGTGTACGGCTTCAGCAACGTGGCGATCAACGCCAGGTCCGGAGACGTGGGGGTGAGATAGCTGTCGATCTTGGTGATCAGTGGCCCGATCGGGTCGTCCCACACGTCCGAGGCCACATAGGAGTACTGCTCGAACGCTTGCAGAAGGCTCGACACTCCCTGGCCGGTGGACCCTACCCACGGACCGGCGTCGCTGAGCACCGGCCCGTATCCGTACGCCTTTCGTCCGAGTTGCTGAGCATTGTCGTACAGGTGTCGAATTTCTTCGCTCTTGTCCCGCAACGTCAGAGCGAGCAGTCCGAAAGTGTCGACGAGGTTGTCGATCTCCGGGTCGCGGCCCACCACCGCGGTGTTCGCGGTCTCCGCCAGTCCCGACAGCGCACCGGTGTCGATCTGCGCGACGAGCGCATCGACTTTCCCGAGGGTGTCGCTGACGGTGGCCGAGACGAGCGTCCGATCCATCGGGATCACCGACCCGTCGTGCAGGAACGGCGCGCCCGCGCGGCGCGGTCTGATGTCGAGGTACTGCTCCCCCGCCACCGACAGGTTGGCCACGACGACATCGGAATCGACCGGAATACGATGGCTCGCATCCAGACCGAGCGTCACACTCAGTCCGTCGGCGGTGACAGCGATGTCGTCGACCTCGCCGATCTTCATTCCGCGTGAGGTGACCTGTGAGGTGGTCATCAGACCGCCCGAGCTCGCCAGTTCCACGATGACCGTGTTGTGGTCGCGGCGCGGGTCCATGTCGAGAACACCGATACTCATGTAGCCGATGCCGGCCACTGTGAGTACCAACAGCGCGACGAGTGAGAACACCGTGGAGAACTTCATCGCACTATTCCGATCGATCGCAGGACACCGATCATCTCGTCGGCCCTGACTCCCGGGTCCGGAACACCCTCCGACCGAACGGAATCGATCGCGATGTTCGGCGTCGTCGAGAAGAACGGCACGAGGCGTTCACGCAGCAGGGTGTTCACCTTCTCGACATTCATCGGCACGGTGGTATCGGCCGAGGAAATGGTCATGATGGCGGGCAGGATGATTCCGAGTGCACCGCTCAACTCCTGATACGGCGGACCGAGTACATCGCCGATGTTCTGCGACATGTAGCCGAGGGCGAAGATCAGATTCACCACGCTGAAGAGAACCTCGGACAACCCCTCCGCCCGCGATGGTCCCAGATCGAGGACTCGCGTCAGGCCCGCCTCCTGCTGCACCAGAGTGCTCGAAACACCCTCTGCTGCCGAAAGAATCCGGTCGATGTCGCCGGTATTGGCTCCCAGATCGGCAATGGCAGCACGAGCGGCAGTGTTCACTCGGTCGAACATCTGTGGATCCTGTGGCACGGCGGCGTTGACGTTGTTCACCGCCTCCTGCAGTTCCACCACGTGCCCGCCGGTCACCACGTTCGACAGTCCGCGCAGCACATCCTCGACGTTGTCCGCAGGCACGGTCCGTTCGAGCGGAATGAGGTCGCCGTCCGCCAAGTCCTCAGTACTCGTGTTGTTCTCGGGTGGCTGAAGCGAAATGTAGATCTCACCGAGAATCGTGCTCTGCCTCAGCTCGGCTATCGTCATCTTCGGCAGGCGAACATCGGCCGACAGATCGACGGTAGCCACGGCCTTGTCGTCGACGAGAGTGACGTGGTCCAGGACTCCCGCGTCCACACCGTCGACGATGACCTTCGCCTTGGCCGGCAGGTTCAGCACGCTGGTGAACTCGATGTCCACGGTGTACTTGTCACCCTCGACATAACTACCGGGGATGGGCAGATCGGCCGGATTCGCGCTGCAGCCGGCGATCACCGTACCGATCACCAGAATCGTTGCAGCCCGATGACGTATCGGCCTCATCGCCATCCTGCCGATCCGAGAATCAACTGCACCAGTCCGACGTCGATGACATCGCCGCGCTGCTGATCGGCCGAACAGGTGGGACGGTACTTGTTGATCACGGCGCAGATTTCGTTGGGAGAATTGGTGTCGATCTCGAATTGTGGTGGGTGGTAGGTCAATCGGCCTGCTCGCAGATCCTCGTCGTACAGCGTCACCAGCGAGTCGCTGACGGTGGGCACCTGCTCGAGAATGTCTTTGATGTCGCCGATTCGGCCGAGCCCCACGTCCACGATGGGTATCAACTGGTCGAGGAATCCGTAGACCTTGTCGCCGTACTTGTCGAGTTGGCGCGCCAGAACGGGAATCAAGTCCACCGCCAACGCCACTCCACCACTGAACGACGTGGTGAACTCCGTGAGGGTGATCATGCCGGCCTTCAAGTTGTCCAGCAGTTTGGCGACGTCGGGCCAGCTGACGGCGAACACGTCGACGAGCTTGTCGATGTTGTCGATCAGTCGCCGCACAGTGGCATCCCGATCGCTCGGTTCACCCACCAGCGTGGAGAGCTGCGCGATGGCCGAATTCAGCTGCGGCCCGGAGCCATCGAGAGCACCGTCAACCGAACGAAGCGCGTTGCCGAGTATTTCGGGGCGAGTGCCGTCGGCATTCGCCGGGCCCAGCAGATCCGTCGCCAACGTGGAGACGGCGTCGAATGTCTCACTCGCGCCGAGAGGGGTCCGAGTGCGCGCCAGCGGAATGCATTCGGCCCGATCCAATTCGGGCCCATCGGTGTACGGCTCGGTGAACTCCACATGCCGGTCGGTGACGATCGAACTGGACAACGTCACCGCGCCGACATCGGCCGGGAGTGCCAGGTTCTCGTCCACTTCCATGGTCACCAGGACTCCGTCGGGAACGCTGTCGTCGGTGGCGATCGACGTCACGGTTCCTACCTCGACGCCGAGCATCGTGACCGAGTTTCCCTCGTACAGCCCGACCGTATCGGTGAACTGCGCACAGACACTGGATGTTCGGCTCGCCACATCGATCACTCCGCTGGCCGACGCCACCGTGGTGGTCAATGCGACCACGGCGACGAGCGACGCCCCGACTATCACCGGACGTTTCCACTGACGAGTCATCAGCACGCCTTCCCCGGAAGTGGAATGCACACGCCCGCACCGGTGACGACGCTCTGCGATTGATCGACGACAGGTCCGCTTCCATCGCTGTGTGCCACCAACGCGCCGATCTGATCGGATGCGGTCTCGACCTGAGTGAGCGCCGCATCGAAATTACCGAATTGTGCGAAGACCTTCTGCACTATCTCCTCGAGTTGCACCACGGACGGCTCGATTCCTTCCTCGTATGCCATCAAGGGGCGATGGAAGAGCTCGAACAGACGCTTCAAGAGATCGAATGCGTTGACGACATCGGTGCGCTTGTCACCGAAGCCCTTCGTCAGAGTCCCCAACTGCCGCACCAACTCGTCGAGCATGAGGTCATCGGACGACAGAGCCGCGGTGTACTCGTCGGATACCGCCAAACCTCGCTCGAGTTGATCGGAGCGTTGCGCGATCAGATCGGTGAGCTGGGTGAGACCGTCGACCACCCGGCGAGTCGACTCCGGCTGGACGGTCATTGCCTTGTCCACCTCGGCGACCGTCGCACGCAATGTCGCGCCGTCGATGTCGCGGACCAGCGGCGTCACCTGCTCCAATGTGTCGGAGAGGTCGAACGGGGTCTTGGTCCGCTCTGTCGGAACAGGATCGTCGCCGAGAGGATCGTCACCGGTGGATTCGAGCTTGACGTAGTGGCCACCGATCGGCGTGAGCAATTGCACCGAGAGACTGGAGGTATCGCCGACGAACACGTCGCGGTCCACTCCGAATGTGACATCGACGTGATCGCCCGCGAGAGCCACCGTGCGCACGCTACCGACTGCGATGCCGGCGATTCTGATCTCGTCCCCGGCCGCGAGGCCACCGGACGAGCCGAAATGCGCGACGTATGTCTTCTCGCCGAACGGCACGGCGTACACCGCGCCTGCTCCCAGCAACAGTGCCGCGGCCACGAGCGCGCCGAGGACACCCCAGGCAAGGTGTCTACGGTTCTCGGACTGCTCGTCGCGAACGCCCTTGCGGACCGTTCTGTTCATCGGCACACCACCAAATTCTGATTACCGAGAACGATCCGTCCGATTCCCGGAATGTCCTGCTGCCCTTGACTACACGTGTAGGTCTGACCCGGTTCGGGGATGCGCTGATTCAGTCCGGTCAACAACGACGGGGTGAGCGCCAGGATCTCGGTGACCTGGTCGGTCTGCGGAATCAGACGGCGGAGCATGCCGTCCACCGGGGCGTAACCGCCGTCGTATGCGTTTCGGAGCTGCTCGCCCAGACCGACGAGTGGGCCGAGTCCGTAGTTCGCCTGATCGAGGGAGGACAAGACGTGATCCATCTCGGTACTCAGTCGCGATACCAGCGAGGTCAACTGTTCGACGAGACTGGCCACCGACGCCGACTTTCCGCTGATGGTCGACGAGATCTGGCCCAGGTTGTCGATCAACAGGGCGATGATCGCCTCGCGTCGAGTGGCGAAGGTGGTGATCGTGTCGATATCCTTCAGCACCGGCGCTATTCCGCTGCCGTCACCCTGCACCATACGAAGGATGTTCTCCGCGAACAGGTTCAGCTGCGCGGTGTCCAAGGTGTCGAAGATCGGCTTGAATCCGTCGAACAGCTCGGTGATGTCGAACGAGGGCACCGTGTTCTCGAGCGCAATGGTCGATCCGGCCGGCAGCACCCGATCGGAGGCCGATCCGGTCTGTACCAGCTCCACGTACCGCTGGCCGAGCAAGTTCTGGTAGCGAACGGCGGCATGCGTCGTGTCGTACACCGACCGGGAGGCCTCGACCTCCACCCTGACCGTAGCCAGTGAACCGTCGAGATCGATCGACTCGACCTTGCCGATCTGCACTCCGGACATACGGACGTCATCACCCTCGTACAGTCCGGAGACGTCATCGAATGTTGCTGTGTATTCGGACTTCTCGCCACCCACAGGAGTTCGCAGCGCGGCGACGATCACGTAGGCGCACAGCACGATCACCACGGTGAACACCACCAATTTGACGACGGTCCCGCTCACTTTGATCACCGCTCCCCCTGGCTCTCGTACGCGTTCACGGCACTCGCCATGTTCGGCATCGTGGCCACGATGACGTCGAGCTGCAGCTGAGGAACGCCGTCGACGACCGGGAAGGCATCCGACACACCGTCGATGACCGTCGGCACTCGGTCGTACGCCGGCGCCAATGTTCCGAGTGAGGCGGTGATCGGCACCAGCAGGTCCAGAGTGGTCGACAGCAACTTCGTCAGGTTCGGGTTGTTGGTCTCGAGCATCTTGCCCAGCGGATAGAGCAATTCGTTGCTCAGTCCGTCGATGGCGTCGAGAGTGCGGGTCCGGTTGTCCATCGGCTCGTAGTAGGCGCTGTTGTCCACCACTCCCACCACCAGATCGAGCAGCGGTGGTATCAGATCGTCGATACCCTGCCCCAGCTCGCCGCCGCGGTGCAACTTCAGTGCCAGCGGATCGATCTGATTCTCGGTGAGCATGCGGGCAGTGTCGAAATAGGGCTTCAGACTTTCCGACACATCGGAGGAGATCCGAGCCAACAGATCGGTCAGGTGCTGTACCTGGTCCGAATCCAGTACCTCGGTCAACGCCGCTACCCGCCGAAAGACGCTGGTGACAGTGACATTGGCGCTGTCGGGTGCGATGGTGAGCGTCGAGTTCTCCGGAAGCGCTCCACCTGTGCCGTCGGAGATCAGCTCGATGGCCGTCGAACCGAAGATGTTGGACGACGTGAACTGGGCCTGCAGAGTATCGGTCAGTTCTGCCGATTGCGCTCCGTCGATGGACAATTCGATTCGCTGGCGACCGAATCCGAGCGTGTCGATCCGGTCGACGGTACCGATCGCGAGACCCCTGAACTTGACCTCGGCACCGGGGGCAAGACCATCGCCGACGGTTGCCGCATCGATGGTCAACGGGAACTTGGATTCGAAGTATCCCTTGGCGTAGGCGGTGAGCAGCACCGCCACCACTGCGACGATTGCGACAACGACAAGCCCCCGCGTTCTGAGCGCAGCCGGCCCGGCAGACCGCCCGGACAAGTCTTCGAAAACTGCCATCAGCCCGAAATCCTTATGCCCGAATCGAATCCCCACAGCACGATCGTCAGAATCATGTCCAGAACGACGACGGCGATCAGGCTCGCTCTGATTGCGCGCCCGGACGCGCGCCCGACGCCCTCGGGTCCACCGGATGCGTAATAGCCCTGGTAGCCGTGGATCAGGATGATGGTGATGACGAATATCGTCGCCTTGAGCAGCGACCAGACGACGTCCATCGGCTGTAGGAATGCCGTGAAGTAGTGATCGTAGGTTCCCGAGGATTGGCCGTTGAACACGTTGACGACCACCTGACACGCAACGTAACCGAGAATCAACGTCAGCAGGTAGAGCGGAACGATGGTGATGATGCCCGCGATGACTCGCGTGGTGACGACGAACGGGATCGAACGAATACCCTGCGCCTCGAGGGCATCGATTTCCTCGGAGATTCGCATCGCGCCGATCTCTGCCGTCATGCGGCACCCGGCCTGCGCGGCGAAGCCGATGGCCGCGACCATCGGTGCCAACTCACGGGTGCTGGCATAGGCGGAGACGAACCCGGTGAGCGGTTCCATACCCACCATTCCCAGCGTGTTGAAGCCCTCGATGCCGATGGAGGCACCCACCGCGACACCCAGCACGACGAGTACCGAGACGGTGCCGCCGCCGACCACCAACGCCCCACTGCCCCAGGTGATGTCGCTGAGAATCAGCATCATCTGCCGACGGTAGGTACGCACGGTATGCGGAATGGCGGTGAGCACCTGCACGCAGAAGGTCAGTTGATGACCGAGCGCCTGCAGCATCGAGCCGGGAACACGCCCGAGGCGCTGGACGTACCGACCGACATGGACGGTGCCGTGCGGTGAGTAGCGAGATGGTGTTGCCATCGCTTCGACTCCCTATCCCAGCTTCTGCGGCATGAACATGGCCACCAACTGAGTGATGACCACATTGACGGTGAAGGCCGAGATCACTCCGACGACAACAGCGGCATTGACGGCATTGGCTACGCCGCGGGGCCCGTCCACCGCGGAGAAGCCGCGCTGACAGGCGACGATGACCACGATCACCCCGAATATCTCCGTCTTGATCAGGGCGACCACCAGATCGCCGACCGACGCGAAGGATGCGAACGACGAGATGTAGCTTCCCGGTGTGCCGCCCTGAAACCCGACATTGATCATGTACCCGGCGGCGATCCCCATGAAGATGATCAGGATGCACAACAGCGGTGCCACGAACAGAATTGCCGCGAGCCGGGGTACGACGAGGCGTCGGACCGGGTCGATGCCCATGGTCTTCAGCGCATCGATCTCGTCGCGGATCGTGCGCGATCCCAGGTCTGCGGCGATGGCCGAACCGGCGGCCCCACCGAGAAGCAACGCGGCGACGATCGGCGCACCCTGCCGGATCACCCCGAGACCCCCCGCGGCACCGGCGATCGACGTGGCCCCGATCTGGTCGGTGAGCGAACCCACCTGGACCGAGACGATGACCCCGAACGGAATGGAGACGAGGATGGCGGGAACTGCAGTGACGGTGACGACGAACCATGCCTGATCGACCGAGTCACGCCATGGATGGCGTAGTCGGACGATATCGGCAACGAGGTGAACGAAGGCATCGAGCGCCAGCTCGAGTGCGCGGCCGAACGTACGGAATCCGGTGAACACGCGCGAGCGCCCAGCTCCGGTGACGTTCGATCGGATCGCCAACTCGACTCACCCCCCTGGTGATTGTGCGAAGCACCTGTGGGTGCTTCCGCAGCGCGCACCGAACCCCGCGGAACGTCGCGAAAGGGAAAGTATCAGCTGGTCGACGGGCAGGTGACGTTTTCCTCACCTACCGACCTATGACTGTTCACAGAATCGATAGCTCTGCTTCATGATTCGAGTCGACCATCAGAACCGAGTGCCGTTACAACGAACGGCGGCGACCACCGAAGTGGTCGCCGCCGTTAGTCGTTCTACGGTCGAGATCAGAAGTTGATCATGTGGCCTGCGAGGCCGTGGATCGCTTCCTGCAGTGCCTCCGACAGAGTCGGGTGCGTGTGGACGTTGCGGGCCAGCTCGTTGACCGTGAGGTCCCACTTCTGGGCCAGGGTCAGCTCGGGCAGCAGCTCCGAGACGTCCGGTCCGATGAGGTGGCCACCGAGCAGCTCGCCGTGCTCGGTGTCGGCGATGAGCTTGACGAAGCCGGTGGCGTCGCCCAGTCCGTGCGCCTTGCCGTTGGCGGCGAACGGGAAGTTCGCCACCTTGATGTCGGATCCGCGAGCCTGTGCCTCCTCGCGGGCCTGATCCTCGGTGAGACCGAAGCTGGCGACCTGCGGCTGGCAGAACGTGGCGCGGGGCATCATGCGGTAGTCGTCGATCGGCAGTGTCTCCGCGCCGCCGATGGTTTCGGCAGCGACAACGGCCTGTGCCTCGGCCACGTGGGCGAGCTGGAGCTTGGCCGTGACGTCGCCGATGGCGTAGATGTGCGGGACGTTGGTCTGCATCGTGTTCGTGATGCCGATGGCACCGCGATCGGTGAGCTCCACGCCGGTCTTCTCGAGGCCGAATCCTTCGACGCGAGGGGCGAATCCGACGGACTGCATCACCTTGTCGACGGTGAACGTCTCGCTCTCACCGGACTTGTTGTGCTTGATCGCGACGGTGACCTTGGAGCCGTCGTCGTCGATACTCTGCACGCCTGCACCGGTGATGACCTTGACGCCGAGCTTCTTGTACTGCTTCTCGATTTCCTTCGAGACGTCCTTGTCCTCGTTCGGGAGCGCGCGGTCGAGGAACTCGACGATGGTGACGTCGACGCCGTAGTTCTTGAGCACGTAGCCGAACTCCATGCCGATGGCACCGGCACCGACGATGAGGATCGAACCCGGCAGATCCTTGGTCATGATCTGCTCTTCGTACGTGACGACGTTCTTGCTCAGCTCGGTTCCGGGGAGCAGCTTGGTGGTGCTTCCGGTCGCGATGATCGCGTTGTCGAACGTGATCGTCTCGGTGCCACCCTTGGTCAGCTCGACCTCGATGGTGTTGGCGTCGGTGAACGTGCCTTGACCGTCGTACTCGGGGATCTTGTTCTTCTTCATCAAGAAGTGAATGCCCTTGACGCGGCCGTCGGCAACCTTGCGGCTGCGGTCGAACGCAGCGCCGAAGTCGAAGGACGCTTCACCCGAGATACCGAACAGCTTCGCCTCTTTGGTGAAGAGGTGCGCCAGCTCGGCGTTACGGAGAAGGGCCTTGGAGGGGATGCAGCCGACGTTCAGGCACACACCGCCCCAGTACTTCTTCTCGATGATGGCAGTGCTGAGTCCGAGTTGTGCCGCGCGGATAGCAGCGACGTACCCACCGGGACCGGCTCCGAGGACAACGACGTCATAGTGTGAGGTCACGAGGCCCCAGCGTAGTCGTGCTCTGCCGCACTGTCTCGACCTGGTCTTCGTTACCCGTCGGTAGCCTCCCGTCGGCCGGCCGACCCGAGGACGCGCCTGCTGCTAGAACTGTGGAATGGCAATTTCGGACGACCCGTACCTCTGGCTCGAAGACGTCACCGGCGACGCTGCGCTCGCGTGGGTGCGCAAAAGGAACGAGGTGACGGTCGGGGCGCTGAGCGGCACGGCCTTCGACGCCACCGAGGCGAGCATCCGAGAGATTCTCGACACCGACGCTCGCATTCCGTACGCACGCCGCCGGGGGCAGTTTCTGTACAACTTCTGGCGCGACGGCGAGCACGTCCGCGGTCTCTGGCGTCGAACCACGATGGACGAGTACCGAACCGAGAATCCGGTGTGGGACGTTCTGCTCGACCTGGACGCTCTGGCCGAGAGCGAGGGCGAGAACTGGGTCTGGGGCGGTGCCCAGGTGCTGCGGCCCGAGCAGAGACTGGCGCTGGTCACCCTCTCCCGCGGCGGAGCCGACGCGACGGTGGTCCGTGAGTTCGATCTCGACTCCCGCGCTTTCCGCGCTCCGGAGGACGGCGGATTCGCGCTACCGGAGGCCAAGACCGACATCGGCTGGATCGATGCCGACACCGTCTTCGTCGGAACCGATTTCGGGGACGGGTCACTGACCGAGTCGGGCTACCCGCGGATCACCAAGCGGTGGCGGCGCGGCACTCCCCTCGTCGACGCCGAGACCGTCTTCGAGGGTGAAGCACAGGACATCTCGATCTCGGCCTGGCACGACCGCACTCCCGGATTCGAGCGGGATTTCGTCCAGCGGGCCACCGACTTCTACAACTCCGAGACCTACGTACTCGACGGATCTGCGTTGACCCGAATCCTGACGCCGACCGACGCGTCGACCTCGGTGCACGAGAACTGGCTGCTGGTCCGGACCATGACGCCGTGGACCGTCGGCGACACCACCTACCCGGCCGGTGCGCTGCTCGCTGCAGATTTCGACGAGTTCATATCCGGCACAATCGCTCTCACCGTTCTGTTCGCCCCGGACGAGCACACCTCGCTCCACCAATACGCCTGGACCGAGAACTACCTGCTGTTGGTGACGCTGCAGGACGTACGAACGCAGTTGCACGTCCTGAACCCACGTGCGAAGGGGTGGGACGCCGGCACGATCGACGGGTTGTCGGACCTGACGTCCACCGAGATCATCGGCACCGACGCCGAGGAGAACGGTGACGAGTTCTTCCTCTCTTCCTCCGGCTACCTGACCCCGGCGACGCTGTTGGTGGGCACCGTGGGCGCCGAACTGGAAGTACTCAAGCAGGCGCCTGCATTCTTCGACGCCGAAGGGATGACGGTCGAGCAGTTCTTCGCCCGCTCGGACGACGGAACACAGATCCCCTACTTCGCCGTCCGCCGCGTCGACGCCGGTCCCGGTCCCACGCTGCTGTACGGCTACGGCGGCTTCGAGATCTCGATGACCCCCGGCTACAGCGGCGCAACCGGGCGGGCGTGGCTCGAACGTGGTGGCACCTACGTCGTGGCCAACATCCGCGGCGGTGGTGAGTACGGGCCGTCCTGGCACACCCAGGTACTGCGCGCCGGACGCCATCTGGTGCACGAGGACTTCGCCGCTGTCGCACGCGATCTCGTCACCCGAGGCATCACCACAACCGAGCAGTTGGCCGCGCAGGGCGGTAGCAACGGCGGCCTGTTGATGGGCATCATGGTGACGAAGTACCCGGAACTGTTCGGCGCGTTGGTATGCCAGGTCCCACTCCTGGACATGAAGCGGTACCACCTGCTGCTCGCGGGCGCGTCCTGGGTGGCCGAATACGGCGATCCCGACGACCCGGCCGAGTGGGAGTTCATCTCGCAGTACTCGCCGTACCAGAACGTGGTGGCCGCGTCGGAGCGCCGATACCCACCGATCCTGATCGCGACGTCGACGCGGGACGACCGCGTCCACCCCGGACACGCTCGCAAGATGGCCGCTTCACTGACCGAGCTCGGCCACGACGTGAGCTACTACGAGAACATCGAAGGCGGGCACGGCGGGGCGTCGGACAATGCCCAGTTGGCCTTCAAGACGGCGTTGACCTACGAGTTTCTCTGGCGGCACCTCGAACGAGACCGGTGATCAACCCGCGAGAGCGGCCTCGAACATCGGCCACGAGTTGTGCAGGTCGGCCTGCCAGTAACCCCACGAATGGGTCCCCCGGTCACGCAGCTCGAAGTGGGCCGGAATGTCGAGCCGGTCGAGGGCGGTCTTCAGACGCCGAGTGCAGTCGCCGGTTGCCACCTCGATAGCGCCGCCCACGATCATCTGATTGAGCAGTACGAAACCCGGTCCGTTGGGATTGGTCCCGTCCAGAGTGTCCGATGCTCCCGCCAGACCGCTGCCGTTGGAGATGTACAGCGCGGTTCCACGCAACTTCTCGGCGTTGACGACTGCGTCGTTGCGAATCCAGTCGGGATCACCGTCGGGGCCCCACATGTTGGTCACGTCGGTTCCGAGAGCCAACGACGCGACGGTCTTGACGTACGCCTTGCCCAACGGATCGGTTGTCGAAGCGCAGCCGCTGTACGAGCCGACGGCCCGGTAGAGCCCCGGATTCTGAATCGCCAGATTCAGTACCGAAGTCGCAGCCATGGAGATACCGGCAATTGCGTTGCGCCCGTTGGTCTTCAGCAGGTCGTCGATGAGCGGGGGCAGTTCGTCCGCCAGGAACGTCGCCCACTTGTTGCGGCCCTGTGCTGGATCGTCGTGCTGCCAATCCGTGTAGTAGGAGTACGCCCCACCCACCGGAGTCACCACGTTGACGTTCTTGTCGGCGAAGAAGGACACGACGTCGGTTTGGGTGTACCAGTCCATTCCGTCGAGTCCGCCGCCCGCACCGTTGAGCAGATACAGCGTGGGGCTCGGTGCCGTCCGGTCCGGTGAACGCAGAATCTTGAGCGGAATCGTTCGATCCATCGCTGCCGAGTGGACGAACGCGGTCATGGCCACGTCGCCGGCAGCCTCGGTGCGCACCACGTAGGACGACGTCGGCGGAATCGGCAGCGAGTCGACAGGCGTCGCGTTCGCGAGCGGATGCACCACTGCCGTCGTGCAGACGGCCACACACAGGACGGTCAATCTGCGTCCCGCGGACGAACGAGCGAACCTCGTCCCACCCCCGCGTCGACGAATCGAATCCCCCACGCCGTTCATAGTCGTGCTCACTAACGTCGCCGAACAATTGTTGGTTCAACAGCTTTCTACATCAAAACGGACCGGAAGTATGCAGAAATGACGAATAGCGAGCAGAAAACCGAAAGTTAATTCAAGTGAACTACTTGTGCATCCACTCGGCGACGAGGTCGGCCACCGCGGTGGGGTTACGGATCCAGCCGTTGTGACCGAGCGGCTCGTCGACGTGCTTCGAGGTGACGTCGGCACGAACGAGCTTGCGGACGAGGTTGTCCATCGAGCCGCGCGGTGCGAGGTCGTCACCTTCGATGGTGACCGCGAGCACCGGAAGCGTCAGACGGCCCAGTCGTTCCTCGTAGTCCACATCCGCCCCCGCAGGCTCGATCGATCCGGTGCGTGCAAATCGGGACCAATCGTCGATCAGGACGCGCGATTGACGGCCGAAGCCGCCGATACCGATTCGGTCCCCCGGCCAGAAGCCGGCGATGCTGCTGGTGATCGCCATCGCGGCAGCGCCCACGTACAGCGGGACGCCGCGGGTCGTACCGAAGCCACGGTGGTACGGCGACCCGGACGCCACCAGAATCAATCCGCCGAGCCTGCCTCGAATACGGGCGGCGTACATCGACCCGAGCTGCCCACCCATGCTGTGACCGAGAAGGTACGGCGTTGCCTCCGGAAACTGCTCCCGAACCACCTCGAAGATCGCGGGAAAGTCGACCGAGACCAGTTCCTGATATCCGTATCTGCTCGACGAGCTCGGCTTCGGCTCACTGTCCCCCTGTCCACGGAGATCGCCGATCGCCGCATGAAAACCGCGTGCCACGAGCGCTTCGGCAAACAGCCGGTAGTAGCCTCCGGGGATCCCGAGACCCGGGAGAATCACGATGACGGGCGCATCGTCTCGCCCCTCGCCCGGAAACAGTGACACCGGCACCGTCGAACCGTCGGGCATCTGAATCGGAACCGTCTGCATCGGCCCACCCTATGACGTGCGCCCGTGCAGTCGACCAGAGGATGATCGGATGGAAGCCAAGGGTCGACAAGGTCGAACGAATGACACTTCGAAACCACGAAAGCCGGGCCCGACAGTATGTCGGGCCCGGCTTTCGGTCGCGGTTCAGCTGGGAAGCGTGCCTGGGATTTCGAGCACGCCCGAGCCGCTGCCCTCCGAGCTACCGAGAGCGAGCAACTGCAGCAGGATAGCGAGCAATTCCATTGAAAACTCCTTCAGGAAACGGGATTCGATGCTTCGACAGCATCGCGGGAGAACGTGGATCCGAACAACAGCGGCTCCGATCGCGCATCACGGCCGAAGGCCAACGGCGCGGAGCCAGGAATGTCAGTCGGAAGAAGAACTGATACCCGAGAAGAGCTGGAGGAGGATCGAGAAGAGGTCACCGAGTTCAGCGGACATGCGACAGGCTCCTTGATAGAGGGGGATATGCAGATCGAACGTGACGGTCGTCACTCGATTACCTCTGCAAGGAGATTTCTACCCGAACAGATAACGTTCTGTACACGCAATTGGGACTAAAAGTCGAAAATCTTAGTGAGCCATCACAAAACGGTCACGATGTCGTCGATACCGCGGCCGCCCCCCGACGGCGACCGCGGCACGTTACGCACTGCTTAAGCGGCGCTACCCGACGTCAGCACGCCGACGATCTGATCGACGATCGCGTCGACGATGCCGTCGTAGACGCCGGTGGCGATGTCGGTGAAGAACTGCGCTGCTGAACCCATGGGATCTCCTGATGCTCGTGTGTACGTACAGCCGTAGGTAATACGACCTCCCTCGTTCCTACCGCACACTCACCCCCGGTGCAGCACCCGGTACCAACTCGAGATCTCGAAGAGGTAGCTCCACAACGACTTACCGGTAACAAACCGGGGCTACCGGCGAAAACTATTCGCCGATCACGTCTTTGGCCCGACCGACGAGCAACGGGTCTGTTTCCCCGACGATTTCGGGGTCCTTGTTGGCGTAGTCGAACTTGTTGAGCACAAAACGCATCGCGTTGATGCGGGCGCGCTTCTTGTCGTTGCTCTTGACGACCGTCCACGGTGCGATGTCGGTGTCGGTAGCGCGAAAGTTCTCTTCTTTCGCAGCGGTGTACGCGTCCCACTTGTCCAGCGAGGCAAGGTCCATCGGGGAGAGTTTCCATTGCCGCACCGGGTCGACCTGCCGAATCGCGAAGCGGGTGCGCTGCTCGTGCTGCGACACCGAGAACCAGAACTTGGTCAAGCTGATGCCCTCGTCCACGAGCATCTGCTCGAACAGTGGAGCCTGGCGTACGAACTGGGCGTGCTGCTCGTCGGTGCAGAAGCCCATGACGCGCTCGACGCCCGCGCGGTTGTACCAGGACCTGTCGAACATGACGATCTCGCCTGCGGCGGGCAGGTGCGCGATGTAGCGCTGGAAGTACCATTCCGTCGACTCACGGGCCGACGGCTTCTCCAGGGCAACGACGCTGGCACCGCGGGGGTTCAGGTGCTCCATGAAACGCTTGATCGTGCCACCCTTACCGGCAGCATCACGGCCCTCGAAGATGATGACGTGACGTCGACCGGTCTCTTTGGTCCACATCTGCAGCTTGAGCAGTTCGATCTGCAGTAGGCGCTTCTCCAGGTCGTACTCCGCACGGGTCATGCGCTCGTCGTACGGGTAGTTCTCCCGCCAGGTATCGACGACGTGCCCGTCGGGAACCGTCAGCAGGACGGGGTCGTCGTCATCGGAGTCGTCGACAGTGAAACCCGACGTATCGGCAAGATCCACGGCCGTGGTGACGTCGAGCAGGTCGCTCAGGTCGGTGCGCGAAGCCTCACCGTTGCGGAGATCGTTGGCGGTCATGCGCCGAAAGTTAGTGCTCCTCGGTGACCAATCCATGGCGACTCGGTGAACAGCTGACAACTGCGGCATGCTGCGCGTCGCCCCGGCCCGCAAGGGGGACGGGCCGGGCACGCGCGCGTCCGATCAGGTGCGACCGTAGCCCTCGCCGAAGCCTCCGGTCCAGGGCTCGACCGGGAAAAGTCCAGAATCTTGTTCGCGCTGCGCTTTCGGACCATCCGTTTATCGGGGTCGATATGGGTGAAACCCCCGATGTGTCGAAAGCCGTTGATGACGCAGACTTTTCACCATGACATTCGAGAGCGGTTCACCCAGAGAATTCACCCTGTCCAGTTCACAGAAGATGATCGGAGGCGTGTGCGGCGGCATTTCAGAATATTTCGGCTGGGACGTCAATGTCGTCCGACTGGCCACCGTCACCGGAGCGGTCCTGACCGGCGGCACCGTCGTGCTGATTTACCTTGCAGCCCTGATGCTGGTGCCGCGTCGTGCATGACAGCGCAGCCCGAACACGACGAAGCCCCGGACCCGAACGAACCGGGCCGGGGCTTCGCGGCTAGCTGGCGCTGGAGATTCCCTCGGCGCTACCGGTGAAGAGTTCGGTGATCGCATCGGAGATGCCCGCGGCGATGCCGTCGGTGATGATTCCGCCGAGGCCGCCGCCTTCGGTGCCGCCGCCGAGCAGACCGGTGATGAGATCGAGAAGCATGAGAGGTTACCTTTCGAAGGCAGGACTGAGGCCCGATACGGACGTGTGACCAGGCGGGGTGAAACATAACGTTCCGAACACAGCCTGGTTCACGGTTTCGGACAAAAAGGACCTACGGACTGTTTGGCGACACGAAACCGACTCGCTGGAGCCGACTCTCATCGGCCGTCGTCACTTTCCGGTGATCAACCAACCGCACGGTCCCGCGAGTTCGTCGGCCTCGGCAGGGCCCATGGAACCGGGTGCGTAAGGCTTCACCTCGGGCGGATCACCGAGCAACGGTGCCGCCACGTCCCATACGTGCGCCAAACCGTCGGGCCGGGTGAAGAGCGAACGGTCTCCGCCCAGCACGTCGAGAATCAGGCGCGCATACGGGCTGAGTGGCTCGGCATCGGGCACCGACTCGAGCGGGAGCGCCAAGTGCCCGACGGACAGGTCGAAATCCGGTCCCGGTTCCTTGACCGTCATGGCGATGTCGATGCTGCCGTCGCCCGAGAGGTCGAACGAGAGCACCGCGCCGTCCTCCGGCAACTCGCCCAGCGGACTGTCGGCCGGCTTGCGGAACACCAACGAGACGCGCTGTTCGCTGACACCCAACATCTTTCCGGTGCGGAGCAGAAACGGAACCCCCCGCCAGCGGTCGGTATCGACCCACAACGTGGCTGCGACGAAGGTATCGACCTTGGAATTCTCGTCGACGCCCTCGACGTCGCGGTAACCGTCGTACTGACCGAGAACCACTTCGGCGGTGTCGAGCGGCCGGAACCGGCCGATCACCGTCTCGCGAGCCGATTGCAGATCATCGGCCTTCAGCGATGCCGGCGGTTCCATCGCCACCTCGGCCGCGACCTGGAACAGGTGCGTGACGAGCATGTCGAGCACGGCACCGGTGGCGTCGTAGAACTCTGCGCGATCGTCGATGTCGAGCGTCTCGGGCACATCGATCTGTACCTGCGCCACGTGCTCGGCGTTCCAGATGCCACTGATCATTCCGTTGGCGAACCGCGCCACGTGCAGGTTCTGCGTCGCTTCCTTACCGAGGAAGTGGTCGATTCGATAGACCTGCTTTTCGTCGACGACCTCGTGGACGGCCTTGTCGAGTTCCTCGAAGTTCTTCTGCGAAGTGCCGAAGGGCTTCTCGTAGACCACCCGGGCACCGTCGGCGAGGTCGTGTGCACCGAGGGCTTTCGTGTAGTCGACGAAGGTGCTCGGTGGCAACGCGATGTAGTGCACCAACTGAGCGTCGTCACCGATGTCCTTCTTCACCTCGGCGACGACCTCGGGCAGCTTACCGGGATCGTCGACGGTGAAGCCGTTGCCCGCGAAGCGGATTCGCTCGGAGAATGTCGACCAATCGTCCTCGGCCACGTTCTCGACGAACTCGTCGAGCCCGCTGCGGACGTGTTCGCGGAACTCGTCGTCGGACGAGTCCTTACGGCCGTTGCCGATCAGGACCCATTTCTCCGGCAGCAGGCCTTCGAGGTGAAGTTGATAGAACGACGGCAGGACCATTCGCTTCGCGAGGTCTCCGGTTGCGCCGAACAGGACGAATACAGTGGGTTGAGAGGACGCCATGACCTCCACTATGCACCGCATGGTTTGGGAGCGCACAGTGCCGAAGAGGTGAGGTTCAGGATGACAAGATCACGGTTTCACGGGGAGATCTACGGGGTAGGCACAGCGTCGGGTGTGCGGATCGTCGTCGGACATTGGACGAAGTCGCCACTCGGCGAGTTCACCGATGTCATGATCCAATTCGCCGACGGAAGACGTCTGCTCGTCGCGCCCAACGAGGACGTCCGGGAA
The DNA here is from genome assembly GCF_027270735.1 of Rhodococcus ruber. Lineage (GTDB taxonomy): Bacteria > Actinomycetota > Actinomycetes > Mycobacteriales > Mycobacteriaceae > Rhodococcoides > Rhodococcoides rubrum_A. The sequence goes on from NZ_JAPWIJ010000011.1 coordinate 98,766, forward strand.
TTCGTCACCGCCACATACACCTTCGACTCCACCGAACTCGTGCCGGTGACATTCGCCGCCGAACCCGACAACTGGCGATCGGTGCAGGCCGGTGATCTGTCGGTGAGAATCCGAGTCGCCGGGCCCACCGTCCTCGGTCGCGCGTTGAGTCTCGTCCCCGACGCGGTGTCCACGGCACCGTGGTTCTGCGCGATCAGCGACCCCATCGCCCGAGTGATACTGCGGGGAGTACGCACCCGCGGCAGCGCCGGCGGCGGCCGACGCGAGTACTACGGTGCGCGCGGGCAGCATCGGGTCACCGAGGTCTCGGCATCATGGCAGGGCGAGGACCTCGGGACACTCACCCCGGTCACTCCCCCGGTGACCTTCGGCTTCGGCAGCACCCCCGCCGCACCGTCGGTCACCTCCATCACCACGACGATCGACAGTTAGACCACCACCGCGCCGGACGCCCGCAGCTCGTCCAGCGCCGCGGCGGAGGTCTCGGGCGCAACTCCCGCAACGAGGTCGGTCAGAACGCGGACGTCGAGCTTCTCGGTCACAGCGTCTTTCGCCGACGCCAGCACGCAATAGTCGGTCGCAAGTCCGACGACGTCGACGGCAGTGACCTCGTTGGCGGACAGGATCTCGGCCAGAGATGTCCCGTCCTCGGTGACGCCCTCGAACGCGGAATACGACGGCTTCCCCTGGCCCTTGTAGACGTGCACGTCGACCGAACCGGTCGCGTAGTCCGGGTGATACTCGGCTCCGACCGTGCCCGCGACGCAGTGCACCGGCCAGGTGGTGACGAAGTCCGGGGCCGTATCGGTGGCGAAGTGTCCGCCGTTGTCGCCCTCCGCATCGTGCCAATCGCGCGAGGACACCACGAGGTCGTACTCATCGCCGTGGCGCGCCAGGTACGCGCTGACCTTGCGCGCCACCTCCGCACCACCGGTCACCGCGAGCGCGCCGCCCTCGGTGAAATCGTTCTGCACATCCACTACCAACAGAGCACGTGTCATGGAGCCCAGTATCCTCGACGCGTGCGCATATCGTCTCTCGTCACCTACCCCGTCAAAGGATGCGCAGGTGCGGCACTGAATTCGGCCCAGGTGAGTGCCACCGGCCTCGAACACGATCGCGCATTCATGATCGTCGATGAAGACGGCGCCTTTCGCAGTCAACGCAGCGACCCCGTTCTCGCGGTCGTTCGGTGCGCGGTGACGGACGGGGCGTTGACTCTCGAACACGCATCGACAGGATCCATGACCGTGCCCGTCGATCGGGACTCCGCGCCGCGCGACATCACGATGTTTCGTGCACCGATGCGAGGGATCGACCAGGGCGACGAGGTTGCCGCCTGGCTCACCGAGGTGATCGGAGAACCGTCGAGGCTGGTCGCCGCCCCACGCGACCACGGCCGAGTCACCGATGGAATCTCGCCCGGATCAGCACAATTCGCCGACAGCGCCGCCGTCCACATCCTCTCGACCGCCACGCTCGCCGGTCTCAACTCCCGACTCGACGTCGCACTGCCGATGGATCGATTTCGTCCCAACATCGTCGTCGACGGCTGGGAAGAACCACATCGGGAAGACGAGGTTCGCGAAGTCGGAATCGGGTCTGCTCGCCTCGCGTACACCAAACTGGCCATCCGGTGTGCCGTGACCACTGTCGAGCAGACCACCGGTGAGCGGGGCGGCCCCGAACCCCTGCGCACCCTGGCCACCTACCGCCGCGCGCGGCAGAAGGGCGTGGCCTTCGGAGCGAAGTTCTCGGTGCTGCAGAACGGCACCGTGTCGATCGGTGACGAACTACACGTCGAGACCTGGGGCGAGTCGGAGCTCTAGCTCGAACGGCATGTGGTTGGCCCAGCCGTTGCGAGCGCGCAGCGAAACCTGTTGTCCTGCTTGCACAGTCACCGTTCGCCGGCCGGTGCCCAGCGCAGCGTTCGTGCCGCGGTACCGAATGAAGGCGGTGAGCTCGTGACTGCCCGGCTCGAGCGAATAGGTCGACGGCTCGGTCCACGACTGCCGATGCTCGACGCCGTCGATCGTCACGAACGGGCGCGCCAACGTGCGCACCAGCGACGCGTTCACCCAATGCGGAGCGAACTCGATCTCGATCGTGGCGACCATGACTCGAGGCTACCGACGTGATCGCCCACTATTCGCGTCCGCACACGGTTTTCCGTCTACGAGAACGAATTGTGGACCGCCACGTCAGTAGTGCCCGATGCAATGAGCGCCGCCAACTGAATACGTGCCTGCCCCGCTCGCAGCTCCCGTGAGAACACCGCACCTGCATCGAGGAGATCGTGCCCACCCCCGCCGCCGCCGTACGTCGGCGAGGTCTCACCGAACGGCACCCGCGTCGTGACGACCACGTGCACCCCGGCCGCCACCGCCTCCTTCACTGCGTGGACGACACCGGCATTGGTGTTGCCCGAGCCCAGTGCCTCCAGCACGATGCCCGACGCCCCGGCCTCACGGCTGGCGTCGATCTGGACACCGTCGGCACCCGGATACAGGGCGACGATATCTACCCGAATCCCGGCAACAGGCTTCCACTGCAAGGGTTTCGGCCGAGGGAGCGCCGCCGACCGAAAGGCATCGAGCTCGGTGGTGTGCTTCTTGATGACGCCGCGAGCCGGCAGCAACCGTCCGCCGAACGCGATCAGGACACCCCGCTCGGACTGCGCTGCCGCCACCGCCGCGGCGATGTTGCTCGGACCGTCCGGATCGGGGTGATCCGAGGTGCGTTGCGCACCGGTGAACACCACCGGACGCTCGTCGTCGTGGAACAGATCGACATACAGCGCCGACTCCTCCATCGTGTCGGTGCCGTGCAGCACCACCACTCCGACGCAGCCGTGCTCGGCCAGAGCGTCTGCCGTTGCCGTGCGAATGGTGTCGAGATCCGTGAAGTCCAGCGCGGAGCTGTCCTTCGACATCACCTCGCGCACCCGCACACCGTCGAGTTCGATCCCTGCACCGGCAACCGGACGAGAAACCCCGTGCTCGTCTCGACTGCTGGCAATCGTGCCACCGGTGGTGAGCAAGGCGACATGCTCACTCACTGCGCGCCGCCACCTCTCGAATTCTGTTGCGGCACAGGTACCATCCCCCTATCAACATCGGCGCGATGAGCAGGATGGACGCCACCGTCCAGGTTCCCACCGGTTTGTCGAAGGCCATCAGCACGAGTACACACGCCAGGAAGCCTAGCGTTGCGTATCCGGTGTACGGCGCACCGAACAGTCGGAATGCAGGTCGGGTGACCGCACCGGTCTTGGACAGCGACCAGAACTTCAGCTGACACGCCACGATGACGGCCCAGGCGCTGATGATGCCGAGCGCAGCGAGATTCAGCACGATCTCGAATGCCTGCGCGGGCACGACGGCGTTGAGCACGACGCCGAGCAACGTCACCACCGAGGTCAGTGCGATGCCTCCGTACGGCACACCCGACTTGTTCATCCGTGCAGCGAATTTCGGTGCCGAGCCGGCGACGGCCATCGAGTGCAGGATGCGTCCGGTGGAGTACAGACCGGCGTTGAGCGAGGACAGCGCCGCGGTGAGGACCACGAGATTCATGATCGCATCGGCACCTTCGACGTCGATGGCTCCGAAGAACGTCACGAACGGACTCTCACCGGCCTGATAAGCGGTGTACGGCAACAGCAGTGACAGCAGCAGAACCGAGCCGACGTAGAACACGACGATGCGAACGATGACGGTGTTGATCGCCTTGGGGATGACCTTCTCCGGGTTCTGCGTCTCCCCGGCTGCGGTGCCGACGAGCTCGATCGAGGCGTAGGCGAACACGACGCCCTGGATCACCACGATCGCAGGCAGCAGGCCGTTGGGGATGAGTCCACCGTTGTCGGTGAGGACACTCAGACCCGGTTCCTGCCCGTCGATGGGCGTGCCGAAGATGACGTAGTAGGTACCGATTGCCAAGAAGGTCACCAGCGCAACGACCTTGATGAGCGCGAACCAGAACTCCAGCTCGCCGAACACTTTGACCGACACCAGGTTCAGCCCGAGAACGAGCACCAGGCCGGCGAGCGCGAACACCCATTGGTCGACGTTACCGAGCGGAGCCCAGTACTTCTTGAAGAAGTTCATGTACAGCGCGACAGCCGTGACATCCACGACGGCCGTCATCGCCCAGTTCATCCAGTAGAGCCATCCGGCCGCGAACGCGACCTTCTCCCCGAAGAACTCGCGGGAGTACGAGACGAACGATCCCGACGACGGGCGGTGCATCACCAGCTCGCCCAGTGCGCGCAGGATCAGGAACGCGAAGAAGCCGCAGAGCGCGTACACCAGCACCAGGGCCGGCCCAGCGTCGTGCAGTCGGCCGCCTGCACCCATGAAGAGGCCCGTGCCGATCGCGCCGCCGATGGCGATCATCTGAATCTGGCGCGGGGCCAGCTCTTTTCGATATCCCAGGTCCTCTTCGCTGAAGGCCTGCTTGGTTGTCGGGTTCTCGGTGCTCATCGCGTCACCTCGTCGACGTCTCGGGAGCAACAGCATGCTCGGTGGGAGCCACCCGCAGGTTCGCGAGATGCTCGGGGCTCAGCAGTCGATCCAGCTCCTCGCGCGCCAGCAGACCCTTTTCGAGTACGAGATCCACGACGTTGCGTCCACTGACCAGTGCTTCCTGCGCAATGGCAGTCGATTCCACGTACCCGAGGTACGGGCTGAGCGCGGTGACCAGACCGATGGAGTTCTCCACGCGCTCACGCAGCAGATCCACGTTGGCGGTGATTCCGTCGACACATCGATGCGCCACGGTGCGGCACGCCGCACTCAGGTGCTCCATACCGTCGGACAGGGATTTGACGATGATCGGCTCGAATGCGTTGAGCTGCAGCTGCCCTGCCTCGGCAGCCATCGTGATGGTGACGTCGTGGCCGATCACCTCGTAGGCAACCTGATTGAGAACCTCGGGAATGACGGGGTTCACCTTGCCGGGCATGATCGACGAACCCGCCTGCATCGGAGGCAGATTGATCTCGTTGAAGCCGGCACGCGGACCGGAGGACAACAGGCGCAGGTCGTTGCAGATCTTCGACAGCTTCACCGCGACGCGCTTGAGCACACCGGACAGGTGCACGAACTGTCCGACGTCCTGCGTGGCCTCGATGAGGTCCGTCGCGGTGACGAGCGGCAGGCCGGTGATGGTGCGCAGATGCGCGACGGCCGATTCGGTGTAGCCGGCGGGAGCATTGAGGCCCGTGCCGATTGCGGTGGCCCCGAGGTTGATCTCGTGTACCAGCAATGCGGCTTCTTCCAACCGTGAGCAGTCCTCGTCGATCATGATCGCGTAGGTACCGAACTCCTGCCCGAGGGTCATCGGCACCGCATCCTGCAGCTGGGTGCGACCCATCTTGACGACGGTGGCGAATTCGCTTGCCTTGCGGGAGAACGAGTCTCGCAACACCTTCATCGAGGCGATGAGCTCGTGCACGGCGAAGATGGTCGCGATGTTGACCGACGTCGGGTACACGTCGTTGGTGGACTGCGAGGCGTTCACGTGCTCGTTGGGGTGCAGCATGCTGTAGTCGCCGTGCGGATGCCCGAGGATCTCCAGGGCGCGATTGGCGATGACCTCGTTGGCGTTCATGTTGGTCGAGGTGCCCGCGCCGCCCTGAATGACGTCGACGACGAACTGCTCGTGCCACTGGCCGTCGAGGATCTCCTGGCACGCCGTGCGGATCGCTTCCCCGCGGGTCGCGTCGAGAATCCCGAGATCCTGATTGGCCGACGCGGCCGCCCACTTCACCGCCGCGAGTCCGCGAACGAGGTGCGCGTTGGTCGAGATCGGACGCCCGGTGATGGGGAAGTTCTCCAGGGCTCGCAGAGTGTGGATTCCCCAATACACGCTCGTCGGGATGTCACGTTCCCCGAGAAGATCCTTCTCGATACGGGTATCGGCCACAGTGCGCTCCTAAGTGGGGGTGTCCAGCTGTCCGGCTGTCTGACAGGTAGAGTGTGGCGCAGAACACCTCGTTGGTCAACCCCAGGCTAGGATCACGTTATGAACCTGTCGGACAGCTGGGCAGTCAGTGCGCCCACCAATGCCCGCATGAGCGCAGCCGAGGCGGTGTTCGCAGACCTGCGCGCAGCGATCGCGTCGGGAGATCTTCCCGTCGGGCAAAAGCTGCCGTCCGAGGCCGCGCTGGCCACCCGACACAGCGTCAGCCGTTCCGTCATCCGTGAGGCTCTGCGCTCGTGCCATGCCCTCGGCTTGACCGAAACCAAAACGGGCCTGGGCACTTTCGTCGTGCGCGATCGGGTCGGCAGCGACCTCGACATCGGCAATTACGCCGCCCGCGAATTGATGGAGGCCCGCCCCCACGTGGAGATCCCCGCGGCCGGTTGGGCCGCGGAGCGTCGCACCGAGGAGGAGCTGACGGTGCTCGCCGGGCTGGCCGACGAGATGCGCTCCGAGGACGACCACGAGGCCTGGGTATTGCTGGACGCACAGTTCCATACCGCCATCGCAAGGGCGAGCAAGAACCGCGTGTTCGAGGCGATCATCGTCGACATCCGGGATGCGTTGACGCGGCAATCGGAGACCCTCAATCTCGTCGCCCACCGCCAGCAGCAATCCAATGTGGAGCACGATGCCATCGTCGACGGCATCCGATCAGGCCGGTACGACGACGCTGCGCATGCCATGACTGCGCACCTCGATGCCGTCCGCAGTGCAGTGGAGTCGCTCGCCGATCGGCCGGATCAGTAGTACTACTAGGCTGGGAGTGGAGCCTGCGGAACGACCCCCGATAGGCTGCCCCCCGTGACGAAGGTATTGAACTCCCTCCCGGTCGGCGAACGAATCGGCATTGCATTCTCCGGCGGTCTCGACACATCGGTGGCCGTGGCATGGATGCGCGAGCACGGCGCGATTCCGTATGCCTACACCGCAGACATCGGCCAGTACGACGAGCCGGATCTGTCCGATGTGCCCGAGCGCGGCCTGGCCTACGGGGCCGAGCAGGCGCGGCTCGTCGACTGCCGTGAGCCACTCGTCGAGGAGGGACTGGCTGCGCTGACCTGCGGCGCGTTCCACATCCGCTCGTCGCTGCAGACGTACTTCAACACCACTCCGCTGGGCCGCGCAGTGACCGGCACGATGTTGGTCAAAGCGATGCAGGAAGACGGCGTCTCGATCTGGGGCGACGGCTCGACCTACAAGGGCAATGACATCGAGCGGTTCTACCGCTACGGCCTGCTCGCCAATCCGCAGCTTCGGATCTACAAGCCCTGGCTCGACGAGGCGTTCGTGGCCGAGCTCGGCGGCAGGCACGAGATGTCGCAGTGGCTCACCCAGCGCACGCTCCCCTACCGCGATTCCGCCGAGAAGGCGTACTCCACCGACGCCAACATCTGGGGTGCCACCCACGAGGCCAAGAGCCTCGAATACCTCGACACGTCCCTCGAGATCGTCAACCCCATCATGGGAGTCCGCTTCTGGGACCCCGAGGTGGAGATCGCCGCCGAGGAGGTCACCGTCGAGTTCGAGCGCGGCCGCCCGGTCCGCATCAACGGCAAGACCTTCGACAGCGCCGTCGACCTCGTCATGGAAGCCAACGCCATCGGCGGGCGCCATGGCCTCGGTATGAGCGACCAGATCGAGAACCGCATCATCGAAGCCAAGAGCCGCGGCATCTACGAGGCCCCGGGCATGGCGCTGCTGCACATCACCTACGAGCGACTCGTCAACGCCGTCCACAACGAGGACACTGTTGCGTCTTACCACAACGAGGGCCGACGACTCGGACGCTTGCTGTACGAGGGACGCTGGTTCGACCCGCAGGCACTGATGCTGCGCGAAGGTCTGCAGCGCTGGGTCGGCAACGTCGTCAGCGGCAGCGTGACGGTACGTCTGCGCCGCGGCCAGGACTTCACCATCGTCGACACCCAGGGCACCAACTTCAGCTACCACCCCGAGAAGCTGTCGATGGAACGTAGCCAGGGCCAGGCCTTCTTCCCCGGCGACCGCATCGGTCAGTTGACGATGCGCAACCTCGACATCGCCGATTCCCGCAGCAAACTCGAGCAGTACGCCGCGCAGAATCAGCTCACGGCCTGGGGCGACCTGATCGGCGAACTGCCCGCAGGCGGAGCCGACGCCATCGCCGCAAGCAGCCCCGGCAGTGCGGTGGACTCCTCGGCTCTGGACCACGCCGCCATCGAGTCCGGCACTGACTAGAGCTGATCGCCGAACTCGAAGTTATGGACGGATTTCCGCCGATTTCCGTCCACAACTTCGAGTTCGGCGGTCAGTCTTCGGGCTCGGTGAGCCCTTCATGCTCGTCGCGCTCCGCCCACTCGAGAAGCTCGTCGATGGCGAATACCGCGTCGTCGATGCCCGCGTGCAGGTCACCCAGATCGGCGAATCTGGCAGGCACTGTGTAGATCGTGAATTCGCGCGGATCCACGCTCGCTACTTCGTCCCACGAGATCGGCGTCGACACCGTCGCCTGTTGATTTCCCCGCACCGAATACGCGCTGGCGATGGTGTGATCACGGGCATTCTGGTTGTAGTCGACGAACAGTTTCGACGGATCACGATCCTTGCGCCACCACGTCGTCGTCACGTCCTCCGGTGCTCGACGCTCCACTTCACGCGCGAAAGCCAGTGCAGCCCTTCGTAAGTCCTTGAATCCGTAGGCCGGGTCGATCCGAACGTAGATGTGCAGCCCGTGCCCGCCGGAGGTCTTGGGCCAGCCGACGGCGCCGAGATCTCCCAGCACTTCTTGCACCACTCCGGCCACGCGTCGGACTCGGTCGAAGGAACAGTCGGGCATCGGATCGAGGTCGATGCGCCACTCGTCGGGCATCTCCACGTCGGCGCGGCGGCTGTTCCACGGATGAAATTCGACGGTGGACATCTGCACAGCCCAGGCCACGTGCGCCAACTCCGTCACGCACAGCTCGTCCGCGGTGCGGTTGTAGCGGGGAAACGTCACCTGCACGGTCTCGAGCCACGGCGGCGCTCCGTTGGGCACGCGCTTCTGGTGCACCTTGTCGCCGGCGAGGCCCTTGGGGAAACGGTGCATCATGCACGGGCGCTCCCGCAACGCGCGAACGATGCCGTCGCCCACGCTCAGGTAGTAGTTCACCAAATCCAGCTTGGTGGCACCGCTCTCGGGGAAATACACCCGATCGGGATTGGAGATGCGGACGACGCGGTCACCGACCGGTAACTCGATCGACGGAGAGCTACTGGCCATGAGGTCGAGGGTAAGCGATCAAGAACGCAGCGTGATGCCGTAACGGTCTCTTTTGCGGTAGATGGTCGCGCGGCTCATGCCCAGCTCCTCCGCCGCCTCGCTCATCGTGATGCCGGGGCGAGTGAGTACGCGGATCATCTCGTCGCGCTCGAACGTCTCGATGCGGGTGAGCCGGTGGGTGGTGTGTGAGAGCACCTCCGGCGGTAAGTGTTCGACGCCGATGACGTCGGCGCGAACAGCGGCGTGGTGCATCACCGTCGCTACTTCCGCCACGTTGCCCGGCCAGGCGTATTCACGCAGTGCTCGCTCGGCCGCGCCGGTCAGCGTGACGGCCCGGCCACGTACTCGTCCTGCCAGGTGCAGCGCGAGCGGCGCGATGTCGTCGGGTCGATGCCGAAGTGCGGGCAATTCGACGACCGTGCGCAGCAATCCCGCGAGTGCATGCGGAACGTCGTCGTAGTTGGATGCCGTCACGGTCACCGGCACGCCTGCTCCCGCCCGGCGCAGAAGCTCGGCCAACGTGTCCGCAGCGCGGGCGGGCAGCCTGTCGACGTCACGAATGACCACTGCGGTATCGGGTTTCGGCAATTCGGGCGTCCACAGGTCGAGCCAAGATTCGGCGTCACGGGCAGCCGGTGCACCGGCACTGAGGATCCGGCCACGGGGCCGCGATGCCCGCAGCGCTCGGGCCAGGACGGTGGCTCGACCCGATCCTGCCTCGCCGACCATCAATACCGAACCATGATCGGCCAGAGCCGATCTCGCGGTGCCGAACGCGGTGCGCCACGCCGGCGAAAGGTCGTCGACGATGCCGGATCCCGCACCGCTGTGCGCAGTCTCGACCCGGAACACCTCACCGCGCGGGGCCGGCCGAGGCTGCTGGCCCTGCGATCGCGCAAGCATCATCGCCGAGGTGTTCCCGGCCGCCGATTGAGCAAGGGCCAGAAGCAGATCCGACGACGACTGCGACCACGTCGTGAGATTGACGCACCCCTCGACCCGGCCGGTCAGTGGATCGAGGACCGGCGCGGCCGCGCAGGTGTACCCGGCCAGGGACAGTGAATAGTGCTCGTCGGCTCTGACCACCGCGGGCACCCGATCCGCGAGCGCCAGCGCGAGTCCGTTGGTCCCCGTCTGGTCCTCGGCATACGAGAACCCGGGTGCCAGATGGACGCGATCGAGTGCGGCGAGGAGTTCGCGGTCGGCGCTCACCCGATCCAGTACGAGACCGTCGGCGTCGGTCAGCATCATCGACACCGGCTCGTTCGCCAACGTGTCACGCAGACCGTCGAGCACTTCCCTGCCGCACCGGTAGAACAGGGATTCGCCGTCGTAGGTTCCCGAGAACACGGGAGCAACCTCGTCCAGCGAGACGCCGTACCGCTGACTGCGGTGCCAGGATGCGAGAAGACGGTGCGAGACGGCAGCGAGGGGCTCCGAGTGGAGTCGGGCTCGCGCGAGGCCCTCCGATTCAGCCATGTGACCCACGTTACATTCGCAGGTCGCAATACCGATCTTTCGATCGTCTCGAATTGAGACAGCGAGAGGCTCTCGAGGCGGCCCCACCGCCTTACCGTCGTGCACAGGCAAACATGACCCATGTCACGAACCGCACTTTGGGAGGCTCACGCATGTACACGAAAAACGGCGAAAACTTCTTCATCGTCGACGCCCACGTCGCCCTGTGGGACGCGCGGCAGGAGAACCAACGCAACATCCACGGCAAGCAGTTCATCGACTGTTTCTACGACTATCACCGCAACCTTTCCCCCGAGAGCGAGCTGTGGACGTACGACGAGTACCTCTACCAGGGTGGCGAGCGGCTGATACACGACCTGTTCGACATCGGATACGTCGATCACGCGATCTTCCAGCCGGCGCACCTCGGGGAGTTCTACAAGACCGGGTTCGGGCAAACGGAGGAAGCGTCGGCACTTGCCGCCGCACATCCGGACAAACTGACCTACAACCACCACTTCGACCCGCGTAACGGCGAGCGTGGCCTCGACCAACTGCGTGCCGACGCGGAACGCTTCGGGCTGAAGGGCGTCAAGCTCTACACCGCCGAGTGGCACGGCGACTCCCGCGGCTACAAGCTCGACGACGACTGGACGCGGCGCTACCTCGAAGTGTGCCGCGAGGTCGGCATCAAGAACATCCACGTGCACAAGGGGCCGACCATCCGTCCGCTCGATCGCGATGCATTCGACGTCGCCGATGTCGATCACGTGGCCACCGACTTCACCGATCTGAACTTCGTCGTCGAACATTGCGGACTGCCCCGGCTCGAGGATTTCTGCTGGATCGCCACCCAGGAGCCCAACGTGTATGCCGGCCTCGCCGTGGCCATTCCGTTCATGCACACGCGCCCGAAGTACTTCGGTCAGATCATGGGTGAACTGCTGTACTGGCTCGGCGAGGACCGCATCTTCTTCTCTTCCGACTACGCGCTGTGGACACCCAAGTGGTTGGTCGAGGGATTCGTCGACTTCCAGATCCACGAGTCCCTCGACGAATACGCGCCCATCACGCTCGAGCAGAAGAAGAAGGTGCTCGGACTCAACGCCGCCAAGCTCTACGACATCCCGGTGCCCGCCGAGCTGCAGCTGCCCGACGCCGACGAGACCGAGACCGGTCCTCGTCAGCCCGAACGCGCCGACCTCGCGGCGGTGTGAGATGACGACCGCTACGTCTACCAGGAAGGACGAGGCGTACACCGCCCTCGGAGTCGTCCTGGATCCCGAATTGGACGAGCCCATCACCGATCTCGGCTTCGTCCGATCCCTCGAGGTCGACGACGGCACAGTGCACGTTCATCTTCGACTGCCGACGTCGTTCTGTTCGCCGAACTTCGCGTACCTGATGGCGGGAGACTCCAAGGACGTGCTGACGGCGTTGCCGTGGACCGAGCACGTTCTCGTCGAACTGGACGATCACCACGACTCGGACAAGATCAACGCCGGCCTCGCCGCCGACGCAGGTTACCGAGGCACTTTCGGGCACGAGGCCGAGGAGGACCTCGAGGAACTACGAGCGACGTTCCGACGCAAGGCATATGTGGCGGCGATGGAACGGTCGCTCATGGCATGGTTGCGTGCCAATCCCGACTCGACCGAAAATGACTTGGCTGCAGTGGTTCTCGGAGATCTAGCGGACGATCGCACCTCGACCGCGCTGCTTCGCCGACGTGAGGCACTCGGGCTGAGGGTCGACCCGGCCGCTCCGGCTCTGGTCGATCACACCGGACGCCCGCACACCGGAGATCTGACGATGGTGATGCGGCGCGCCCGCGCCACCCGCGTCTCGATCGACGGCAACGCGCACTTCTGTCGTGGATTGCTGCAGACCCGCTACCCGGGGTCGGAGGAGCAGCAAGTACCTCGGATGGAAGGCGCGTTCATCCCCCTCACCACCCTCACCGTCCAGCACGGCACTACACAGGAGCAGTCACGATGAGCACGATGCGCGCAGTCCAGGTGGTCGGGTACCACAAGAATCTGGAGATGACCGAGGTTCCGATTCCGGAAGTACAGGGCCCGCTCGACGTCATCGTCAAGATCGGCGGGGCCGGCGTGTGCCGCACCGATCTGCACATCCTCGAAGGCCAATGGGCCGAAAAGTCCGGCGTCACACTGCCGTACACGATCGGGCACGAGAATGCCGGGTGGGTCCATGCCGTCGGCTCGGCCGTCACCAACGTGCGCGAGGGCGACAAGGTGATCCTGCATCCACTGGTGACGTGCGGGTTGTGCCGCGCCTGCCGATCCGGAGACGATGTCCATTGCGAGACGAGCGATTTCCCCGGCATCGACACCAACGGCGGGTACGCGGATTATCTGCGGACCAACGCCAGGACAGTCGTGAAGATCGACGATTCACTCGAACCGTCCGCCGTAGCCGCACTGGCCGATGCCGGCCTGACGGCCTATCACGCGGCCGCGAAGGCGGCCAGGCGACTGACACCGCGAGACAAGTGCGTCGTCATCGGAGCAGGCGGTTTGGGCCACATCGGCATTCAGGTGCTCGAGGCGCTGTCCCCGGCCGAGTTGATCGTCATCGACCGCAATGCCGATGCCGTGAAGCTGGCGCTCACCCTGGGCGCAGATCACGCGGTGGTCGCCGACGGCAGTCAGGTCGATCAGGTCATGGAACTCACCCGCGGCTTCGGGGCCGAGGTGGTACTCGACTTCGTCGGCGAGAACGGCTCCACCGCAGAAGGATTGGCGATGACCAGGCGGGCCGGTGACTATCACGTCATCGGGTACGGCGAGAACGTCGACGTGCCGACCATCGACCTGGTCTCGGCGGAGAAGAACATCGTCGGCAATCTCGTCGGGTCCTACAACGACCTGTGCGATCTGATGTCCCTCGCCGCACGCGGTGCCGTCAACCTGCACACGCAGACCTACGCACTGGACGACTTTCAGAGTGCGATCGACGACCTCGACAACGGACGGGTTCGCGGACGCGCGATTCTCGTACCGTGAAACCGGGTAGTACCCACCAGCATCACACCGACTAGAAGGAGCAACGTTGATCTTCATCACCGCCAAGTTCAAGGTCAAGCCTGAGCACGCCGACAACTGGCCCGAGATCTCACGCGATTTCACCGAAGCGTGCCAGGCCGAAGAAGGATGTCTCTGGTACTTCTGGTCGCGTACCCTCGACGACCCGACCGAGTACGTCCTGGTGGAGGCGTTCAAGGATCCCGATGCCGGTGCGACGCACGTGAACTCGGATCACTTCGAGCAGGCCCAGAAGGATCTCCCGCCGTACCTGCAGGAGACGCCGAAGATCATCAGCCAAGAGGTGGACGGCACCGACTGGAACGAACTGGGCGAGCTCGCGGTCGACTAGTTCGTTCAGCTAGGGCCGTTGACGATCCCGGACCACCTGGCCCAGCGTCACGATGGCGTCGGCGAACTGCCCGGGCAACTCCTGAGGCGGGTTGTGGCCGCAATCGACCTGACGAACATCGATCAGATCGGTGAAGTGCGACGCGTGGTCCGGGCTGCCGTACAGCGAGGCGACGGTGTCCTCGGGCGGATCGATCACGACCGTGGGCACCGTGATCCTCGGCTGCTGTGTCAGCAATTCTTGCGTTTCTGCATAGGCGGCGTCCCCGCCCTCGACGCCGTATCGGTGCCGGTAGGAATGCACGGTCACGTCCACGAAGTCGGGGTTGTCGAAAGAGGGTGCAGTGGCTGCGAATTCGGAGTCACCGAACCGCCAGGTAGGCGACCAATCCGTCCACAGCGTCTGTGCGATTTCTGCGCGGTAGGCCGCCAGCCCGGCCCGGCCCCGCTCGGAGTGCAGGTAGTACTGGTACCAGTACCGCTTCTCGAGGTGTGGCAGCACCGGCGTGGACACAGCGGCAGCGATGTCCTGGACCAGATATCCGGAGACGCTCACCAGGCCCGACACCAGCTCCGGCCACAGCGCGGCGACGACGCACGCTGCTCGCCCACCCCAGTCGTAGCCCGCGACGATGGGCTCGTTCAGCTCCAGCGCGATGATCAATTCACGGAGGTCGTGGCCGATTGCGGCCTGCTCACCGGAGCGCATCGTGTCCGCGTCAACGAACCGGGTCGGTCCGAAGCCGCGCAGGTACGGCACCACCACGTCGTAACCGGACTCGGCGAGCAGCCTGGCGACGTCGTCGTAACTGCGCGGGTCGTACGGAAAACCGTGCAACAACACCACCGAGCGGCCCGCCGGATCACCGACGCGGTCGAACGACACATCCAGCACCCCTGCGCGAATCATCATCGGTCCATGTTCGCATTGTGGGGCCGAGGGTCAGCTGCTCAACACGTCCTCCATACCGGGAGCGAGGACGTCGGACAGGTCGGTCCATGGGACGGTGATCGTGATGAGGCCGATGCCGTAGGAACCCACCTGATAGTCCCCGAAGTGAATGTTCATCCCCTCCGGTGATGCCGTCCAGTTGCCGAAGTTGGCCACTGTCGGCTCGATGCCCGGGCGCTCGAAGTTCTCGCCTGCCCGGGTGGTCGGCAGAATCTCCGCTGCTCGTTCGGACAGCCTGGCCAGACCGGAATCCAGGTCGGTGAAGGCATCGCCGAGAGAGATCGGTTGCGCGGTGTCGGCGTCGATCGTCACGGTCGCAAGCAGTGAATTACCGTGCGCTCCGGGCGGAACGGCGATCCAATCGGTGATCTGTTCGGCACTGATCACGCGTCGCCCGACGTAGGTCGCACCCGTCGAGTAGCCGTCGCTGAGGGCGAAGTCGTATCCGTAGTCGCCGTCGATCTGATCTTGGAGCGCAGCGCGCATCGACTCGTTGAATTCCGCCGTCACGGCGGGATCCCCACCACTGAGCTGCGGAATGGCGACGTCGTAGGTGGCATGCTCCGTCGATCCGGTGATCCGAGTGCTGCCGACGACGTACGGCTCGACGGCATTCGAGGTAGTGGGCGGAGTTGTACTCGTCGGCTCGGCGCTCTCGGCCGTAACCGGTGCAGCGGTGGTCGTCGGCGCTGACACCGACGTGGCGGTTCCCGAGGTGGAGCAGCCCGCCAGAGCCGCGGTCACTGCGAGTGCAACGGTCATCGAGCCGATACGAGTCATGACCGACCTTAACCGCGGGCAGCTCGATCGACCACGACAAAGCCCGACATGCGAGGCAACTCCGCTGTTAGCGTCGAACAGATCAGGGCATCGACCGGTCCACGCTCGGAGGGAGTTCGATGAGAACGACGAGCATCATCACCAATCTGCGGGTACCGAACGTCGACGCGGCCAAGTCGTTCTACTCCGAGTTCCTCGGTCTGGCTTCGGAGGAGTTCGATATGGGGTGGGTCGCGCGGCTGACGTCGCCCGATCGCCCGGTCAGCGTTCAACTGGTGACCGGAGATGTCAGCGCACCGGAGGATTCGGTGCTGTCGGCGCTCACCGACGATGTCGACGGCGCGTACGCCGAAGCGCAGAAACTGGGCTACGAGATCGTGTACCCGTTGACCACCGAGCCATGGGGTGTGCGCCGCTTCTTCGTTCGCGCTCCCGACGGCAATGTCATCAACATCGCGTATCACCGGGACTGACTGCTTCGGAATCGTGTGCAGCTGACCGCGCTGAGCACGGCTGGTTGCACCCGATTCGAACGAAAAAGCCCGACCCCGCGGAGCGGAGTCGGGCTTCTTCAGTGCAACAAGGGACTCAGAAGTCCATGCCGCCCATGCCACCGGTCGGATCGCCAGCGGGCGCTCCGGCCTTCTCGGGCTTGTCGGCGACGACGGCCTCGGTGGTGAGGAACAGAGCCGCGATGGACGCTGCGTTCTGCAGTGCCGAGCGGGTGACCTTGACCGGGTCGTTGATGCCTGCAGCGAGCAGGTCCTCGTACTCGTTGGTCGCGGCGTTGAGGCCGTGACCTGCGGGCAGGTTCGCAACCTTGTCCGCAACGACGCCGGGCTCGAGGCCTGCGTTGAATGCGATCTGCTTGAGCGGAGCGGACAGTGCGACGCGAACGATGTTCACGCCGGTTGCCTCGTCACCGTCGAGCTTGAGGTTGTCGAGTGCGGGCGCTGCCTGGAGCAGTGCCACGCCGCCACCGGCGACGATGCCTTCTTCGACGGCTGCCTTGGCGTTACGCACGGCATCTTCGATGCGGTGCTTGCGCTCCTTGAGCTCGACCTCGGTTGCGGCTCCGGCCTTGATGACTGCAACGCCGCCGGCCAGCTTGGCCAGGCGCTCCTGCAGCTTCTCGCGGTCGTAGTCGGAATCGGAGTTCTCGATCTCGGCGCGGATCTGGTTGACGCGACCGGCGATGGCGTCGGAATCTCCCGAGCCCTCGACGATGGTGGTCTCGTCCTTGGTGATGACGACCTTGCGTGCCTGACCGAGCAGCTCGAGTCCGGCGGTCTCCAGGGAGAGGCCGACCTCTTCGCTGATGACCTCGCCGCCCGTGAGGATGGCGATGTCGGCGAGCTGCGCCTTGCGACGGTCACCGAATCCGGGAGCCTTGACGGCGACGGACTTGAAGGTGCCACGGATCTTGTTCACCACGAGGGTGGAGAGGGCTTCGCCCTCGACGTCCTCGGCGATGATGACGAGCGGCTTGCCGGACTGGATGACCTTCTCCAGCAGGGGCAGCAGGTCCTTGACGGTGCTGATCTTGGAGCTGACGAGCAGGATGTACGCGTCTTCGAGGACGGCTTCCTGACGCTCTGCATCGGTGGCGAAGTACGCCGAGATGTAGCCCTTGTCGAAGCGCATGCCCTCGGTGAGCTCGAGCTGCAGGCCGAAGGTGTTGGACTCCTCGACCGTGATGACGCCTTCCTTGCCGACCTTGTCCATTGCCTCGGCGATGAGCTCGCCGATGGACGGGTCGCCTGCGGAGATGCCAGCGGTAGCAGCGATCTGCTCCTTGGTGTCGATCTCCTTGGCGGACGCGAGCAGGGCTTCGGTGACGGCTGCAACAGCCTTCTCGATGCCGCGCTTGAGGCCGAGCGGGTTCGCGCCGGCTGCGACGTTGCGCAGGCCTTCACGGACGAGTGCCTGGGCGAGAACGGTAGCGGTGGTGGTGCCGTCGCCTGCGACGTCGTCGGTCTTCTTGGCGACCTCCTTGACGAGCTCGGCACCGATCTTCTCGTAGGGATCTTCGAGCTCGATCTCCTTGGCGATGGAAACACCATCGTTGGTGATCGTGGGAGCTCCCCACTTCTTTTCGAGTACGACGTTGCGACCCTTGGGGCCCAACGTCACCTTTACTGCGTCGGCGAGGGCATTGAGGCCTCGCTCGAGGCCACGGCGTGCCTCTTCGTCGAACGCGATGATCTTGGCCATTGCGAAGTGATCCTCCGGATTGGGGGTGACACATTGCTGGCCGAGCTCGGTGCCCGCGACGGACGACCAGGGGTGTCGTTGATTCCCCGGCCTCACCGTGTCCCGACCTGGCACTCACGTGTCGAGAGTGCCAACTGCATTTCTAGCACTCGACCATGGCGAGTGCAAGGTCGTCCGCCGCCAGCGAATCACCGCACCCCATGCTCGACGCCTCCGCGCGACGCAGTCTCGAGCAGATGCTCAGCCGAGCCGCCATTCGTCACGCACTGTTCACACCCGTACGCGTTGTTAACATCCGAATACTGTGCATGGAACCCTCGACGCTAATACCGTTGAGCGACAACACCTTCGACGTCACAAAATTCGGACAAAACCCTACAAATCCGACAGCAAGGATCGAAACATGTCCGATACGGTCGACACCTCGTACGACAACTCGGCGATGGACCACGAGGAAGAGGGCTACCACAAGGGCCTCAAACCTCGGCAGTTGCAGATGATCGCGATCGGCGGCGCCATCGGCACCGGCCTGTTCCTCGGCGCGGGCGGACGCCTCGCCAGCGCCGGGCCCGGCCTCTTCCTCGCCTACGCTCTTTGCGGAATCTTCGTCTTCTTCATTCTGCGCGCCCTCGGCGAGCTGGTACTACACCGTCCGTCTTCGGGCAGTTTCGTCTCCTACGCGCGTGAGTTCTTCGGCGAGAAGGCCGCTTTCGTCGCCGGGTGGATGTACTTCCTGAACTGGGCGATGACGGCCATCGTCGACGTCACCGCCATCGCGACGTACATGCACTACTGGGGCAGTTTCGAGGTGATCCCCCAGTGGGCCATCGCCTTGATCGCACTGGTCATCGTCATGAGCTTGAACCTCGTCTCGGTCAAGTGGTTCGGCGAGATGGAGTTCTGGGCGGCCATCATCAAGGTCATCGCGTTGGTGACGTTCCTGATCGTGGGCGTCGTGTTCCTCGCAGGCCGGATCCCCGTCGGTACCCAGATGCCGGGCATCAGTCTCATCACCGACAACGGCGGCTTGTTCCCGTCGGGCGCGTGGCCGCTGGTCATCGTCATCTCGGGTGTCGTTTTCGCCTATGCCGCAGTGGAATTGGTAGGCACAGCGGCAGGTGAGACCGAGAACCCGGAGAAGATCATGCCGCGGGCGATCAACTCGGTCATCGCACGTATTGCACTGTTCTACGTCGGGTCGCTCGTACTGCTCGCACTGCTGATGCCGTACACCGCGTACCAGTCCGGCACCTCACCGTTCGTGACGTTCTTCTCGAGCATCGGCCTCGGCGGTGCGGGCACCATCATGAACATCGTGGTGCTCACCGCGGCACTGTCGTCCCTGAACGCCGGCCTGTACTCGACCGGCCGCATCCTGCGGTCGATGGCGATGAACGGCAGCGCGCCGGAGTTCACCAAGAAGATGACCAAGGGCGGGGTGCCGTTCGGCGGCATTCTGCTCACTTGCTTCATCACCCTGTTCGGTGTCGCCCTCAACGCGATCGCCCCCGGCGAGGCGTTCGAGATCGTGCTGAACATGTCTGCACTGGGCATCATCGCCAGCTGGGCAACCATCGTGCTGTGCCAGATCCAGCTGTACCGCTGGTCCAAGAAGGGCATCGTGGAGCGGCCCAAGTTCCGCCTCTTCGGCGCGCCGTACACCAGCTACGCGACGCTGGTGTTCCTGTTCGGCGTGCTGGTACTGATGGCCTTCGACGCTCCAATTGGGTCGTGGACCATCGCCACCCTGGTGGTCATCATTCCCGCGCTGATCGGTGGCTGGTACCTGGTACGCACCAAGGTCCTCACCGTCGCCGAGGAACGCCTGGGCTACACCGGTCAGTACCCGGTGGTGGCCAACCGTCCGACCGAACCGGAGGAGTGACCCTTACACACCCCGAGGAACAGGGCCCCGCATCGAGTCGATGCGGGGCCCTGCTCATGCCGTCAAGATGTCTTGACGGCCGATGGTCACTGT
The DNA here is from genome assembly GCF_027270735.1 of Rhodococcus ruber. Classification (GTDB taxonomy): domain Bacteria; phylum Actinomycetota; class Actinomycetes; order Mycobacteriales; family Mycobacteriaceae; genus Rhodococcoides; species Rhodococcoides rubrum_A. The sequence goes on from NZ_JAPWIJ010000011.1 coordinate 118,775, forward strand.
AATGATGCGGCCCGAGGAACTGCCCCTGTGCTTCGAGTGCGCGAACCCGGGCCGTCGGATGGCCGATTCTCGATATAACGAGTCCAGCATCAGCGCACGTGGCAGCATCAGACAAATCGGTCGGGAGCCGAACAAAACGAAAGCAGCCCACCACATGCGCACAACCCTGACCACAGCACTCGCCGTACTAGCGGCGATACCCCTCGCATTCCTCACCGCCGCACCAGCCACAGCCGCACCCGGTGACGCCACTGTGGCATTCAGCTCCGCGCCGAACCCAGACGGCAGCAACACTGTCTCCGCACTCTTCACCGCCACGCAACCCGGTTACGCGCCCGCAGACTGCGGCTTCGCCGAAGCTGACCCCAACGGCGACGTATTGATCGGCGGCGTGCTCTATGCCGACGCGTCCCCCGAAGCCCCCCAGAACTCCACACTCACGGTGGTCGATTCCGACGTCCCCGACGGCACCTACACAGTCGAATGGTTCTGCTACACAACTACAAACGGCTCGAACCAACTCGTCGATGGAACACCCGGATTCGCTTCAGCATTCGGAGAAAGCCAAATGACCAGCGAACCAGTAACCCTCACAGTCGGCAGCGCCGCCCCCAGCTGCACCGGATCAGTCTGCCTCCCCACCGGATCAGCCTTCAGCTTCTGACTCGGTCGTATCCGAGGTCCCCGCCGCGACCATGCGGCGGGGCACCGTCATGCCTTCGTCTCCCACACGTGCAGCTCACCCGATCGTCAGGAGAACCTGAGCCATCTCGATCGAGTGAACGGTGAGCGCCGCACGGGCGGTTCCGGAACCCCCGCGGCGATAGCGGCAGCAACGGCGTCGGCCAGGTCCACGCAGGTCTCGAAACGATCGGCTGGGTTTTTCGCCAATGCGCGTGCGACGACCGCGTCGAGTCCCCGCGGTAGTGATCGCCGCCGCCGCGTCACGGCAGGCGGGTCGGCCGACAGATGAGCTGCAGTGATCGCCAGTGGAGTAGCCAAGGGGTACGGCGTTCGCCCGGTGAGCAATTCGACCAGGGTCGCCCCCAATGCGTAGACGTCGGTCTGCGCGCTCAGCACTCCCCCGCGGAGCAGTTCCGGGGCCGCATAGTGGATGGACGCCAGCACCGTTCCACCGACGACCAGCGGCGCCGAGTCGTCGACCAGACGCGCAATTCCCCAGTCGGACAACAACACCTGCTCGTAGCCGTCCACCCGCTCGGTGGAGATGAGGATGTTCGACGGCTTGACGTCCCGGTGCACGACGCCGTTCGAGTGGGCGTAGTCGAGCCCCTTGGCCACTTCGGCGACGATGCGCGCCACCCGGGAGACGTCGAGTGCGATCTGTCCGCGAGCGACCAGCCGCGCCGCGCTGTACCCGTCGACGTAGTGCATCGACATCCACAGCTGATGCTCGAACTCACCGTGTTCGTGCACCGACACGATGTTCGGATGCACCAACAGCGCGGCAACGGTGGCCTCGGTCCGAAATTTGGTGCGGAGTCGCGGTGACCGTGATGCATCACGATCGAGAACCTTCAGCGCTTCGAGCCGATCATGTCCGCGACCGAGGACCAGGTACACCTCGCTCATCCCGCCGACCCCGAGGCGCCGTTGCACTCGGAAACCCGCGAAATCCGCTCCGGGCTGCAACCGACCGGGGTTCACCGAATCTCCTGTGCAGCAGCACTACTCGCGGCACATCGACTCCACGAGGGGACGACCGGGCGAGACCGCAGCATCGACAGAACTGTAGTCCGTTCGGGTGCTCGCGGCGACTCGGCAGACTCTCGACGCGGGCTTGTCCCCCCAGCTCACCGGCTCCGTCACGTTTCGCCGCCCGTGCCGACGTCGTTTATGGTGATTACCGGTACTTGACCAAAACAAGGGAAAAAGAACGGCAAACCAATAGTGGTCAGCCGATCACCTCGACTCGAGTTGTAAGGAAGTCAAGTAAGTGAAAGCAGTAAAAGAAGCGTGGGGCGGCCTGCTCAAGCCGGTCTTCGTCCCCGCATCTATCGTCATTTTCGTCATGATCACCTTCTCGGTGATCTATGCCGGCACTGCCGCCGACGCGTTCGACAAGCTCAACAACGCCATCACCAGTGGCGTCGGCTGGTGGTACATCCTGGCCACCACCGGTTTTGTGGTGTTCGCGCTGTACTGCGGCCTGAGCAAGGTCGGCAACATCCGCCTCGGCCGCGACGACGAGAAGCCCGAGTTCGGCGTTCTGTCCTGGTTCGCGATGCTCTTCAGCGCCGGCATGGGTATCGGCCTGGTGTTCTACGGCGTCGCCGAACCTCTCTCGCACTACGTCACGCCACCCGAGGCCGGCGGTGTTCCCGGCAGCACCGATCCGGCAGCCCGTCAGGCGATGGAGCTGACCCTGTTCCACTGGGGTCTGCACGCCTGGGCCATCTACGTCGTCGTCGGCCTCGGGCTGGCCTACATGACGTACCGCAAGGGACGCCCGCTGTCCGTGCGTTGGCTGCTCGAGCCGCTCTTGGGACGCAAGCGCATCGAGGGTGGCATCGGCCATGCGATCGACGCCATCGCAATCATCGGCACATTGTTCGGCGTGGCCACCTCGCTCGGATTCGGCGTGCAGCAGATCTCGGCCGGCCTCGAATACCTGGGTTGGGTCGATACGAACAACTGGGTGACGGTCATCATCATCGCGTTCGTCACCGGTCTTGCCACGTTCTCCGTGGTGTCGGGAGTCTCACGAGGGCTCAAGTGGCTCTCGAACATCAACATGGGAATGGCCGCAGCTCTGGCCGTCTTCGTCCTGATCGCCGGACCGAGCCTGTTTCTCATGCAGTCCTGGGTGCAGAACCTCGGTGGCTACATTCAAGCGTTGCCGGAGTTGATGCTGCGCACGTCACCGTTCTCCGATGACGGTTGGACCGGCGACTGGACCATCTTCTACTGGGGCTGGTGGATGAGCTGGGCACCGTTCGTCGGCATGTTCATCGCCCGCATCTCACGCGGCCGCACCATCCGCGAGTTCGTGTTCGGAGTGCTGCTGGCACCGACCATCATCGGATCGCTGTGGTTCACCATCTTCGGTGACGCCGGCATCCTGCGTCAGCGCGAGAACGGCGACCTGTTGGTCGACGGTGCCGTCGACACGAACACGAGTCTGTTTCAGCTGCTCGACACGTTGCCGTTGGCCACGATCAGCAGCGTGCTGGCGATCTTCGTCATCGTGTTCTTCTTCGTGACGTCCTCCGACTCCGGCTCGCTGGTCATCGACATCCTCTCCACCGGCGGCGATCTGGAGCCCCCGAAGATCACCCGCGTGTACTGGTCGATTCTCGAAGGCGTGGCAGCAACGGTTCTGCTCCTCATCGGCGGAACAGGATCGTTGACGGCCCTGCAAACGATGTCGATAGCCACGGCAGTGCCATTCTCGATCATCCTGGTGCTCGCGTGCGTGTCGATGCTCAAGGCCTTCCGCTACGACGTCGCCACCACCCCGAGGTACGTGCGGGTGACCACCACCTCGGAGGTCGCCGACGCCGAGACAGACGCATCGCCCCAGTCCGCACCGCGTAAGCGCACCACTGCCGGAATCTCCACCACGTTCTCGGGTCTGGCACCCTCCCGTGAGGGACTGACATCGCCGCGCGCCGGCGGCAGCGTCGTACTCGCAGTGCACGAGGTCGGAACCGAACAACTCGAGGTCCATCCCGAAACCGGGGCCGTCGAATACTCGGGCGACAACGCTCCCGTCGATCCCCTCGGCGGAGAGGTGTTCGACACTCAGGAGTTCGCCGACTCGGCCGAAGGACAGAACCAGAACAACCCCAACTGATTCGTCTCGACCACTCTCTGACCCTCGCAACAGGCGTTGCGGGGGTCAGAGGTTTTTCGATGCCCAGTCGGTGAGCGCCTCGAGCGACGGCAGCAGCGCCTCACCCGACGTCGTCAGGCTGTACTCCACCGAGATGGGTGGCCCGTCCGTGACTGCGCGCGCCACCAGTCCCGCTTTGCCGAGTTCTCCGAGTCGCTCCGACAGCACCGAGTCACTGATGCCGCCGACGGCGCGGCGCAGGTCCGAGAATCCCATCGGCCCGTTCATCAGCGTCGCAAGAAGAATTCCGTTCCATCGCTTGCCGAGAAAACCGAAAGCTTTGGTCAACGCTCCGTCACAGGCACGGGGGTCATGAGGCTGTTCGTTCGCGACCATGACTCCACCATACCGAGGTGCTACAGTCCGCCTTGCTACTTCTGATTTCCTAGTGGCCCCAGAAATGAAAGCAGGGATCATGTTCATCGCAACCCTCGTCGTCTCGGTACTGCTCGCCGTGGCGCTCACGTTCTCGGCGATCGGCAAACTGACGAAGAATCCCTCCGTCATTCCGATGCTCGAGCAAGTGGGCGTCCCCGCCGACAAGATTCCGTGGTTGGCCTACGCGGAGATACTCGGTGCCATCGGCCTCCTGGTCGGCCTGCTGGTCTGGCCCATCGGTGCAGCAGCTGCTGTCGGCGTCATCCTCTACTTCGTCGGTGCGGTCGCCGCCCACCTTCGGGCCAAGGACAAGGACTTCGCCCCAGCCGCCGGGCTCGCCGTGTTCGCCGTCGTCGCGCTGGTCCTACGGGTGCTCAGCGCCTGACCAGTCGTAATCCATCTGGCCCGCGGTGGCGAGGGCGTGATCCGCGCCCGCCCACCGCGCGACCAGATGCAGCGCGAGGTCGAGACCGGCACTGATGCCGGCCGACGTCACCAGATCGCCGTGATCGATGTATCGAACGCCCTCGTGCACCACGAGCGCAGGCCACCTTGTCCGCAGCAATTCCAGATCTTCCCAATGCGTCGTCACCGGACGCGCGTCGAGCAGTCCCGCCGCCGCGAGCACGAACGCACCGGTGCACACCGACGCGACAACCTCTGCGGTGGGCCGAATTCGCCGCAGCCACTCCAGAACTCGGCCGTCCGCTTCGACCGCGTCGACGATGCCGCCGGGAACCAAGACGAGGTCGTAGGTCCGCCGATCGTCGATCGTGGTGTCGACGCCGATCCTCATGCCACCTCGAGCGCGCACGGGCGCGGCGTCTATGCCCACCAGTACGACCTCGAAAGGTGCTGCACCACCGGCACGTTCGGCAACCCGATCGGCCACCGAGAACACCTCGAACGGACCGCATGCATCGAGCACCTCGACGTCGTCGAACAACAGAATCGCAATGCTTCTACTCATAACCTGACCTTCAGCTGCTCGTGGTCGAGACGATGACGGGCACCATCACCGCGGCGTTCACATCCGAAACGGCCTTGCGCACTGCCTCTCCTGCCCACTCACCCTCGGCAATCTCCTTGGCTCGCTTCTTCACCAGCTTCTTGTCGGCATCTGTGATGACCTTGTGAGTGAGATCCACTGCCGAAACGAGCGAGATCAGGGCCGCGGAATGCGGCTGAGGAGTTGTGCCGTCGACGAGCGCGCTTCGCAGAGCATCGAGCAGTACCTTCTCCCGTGAGGTGTCGCGCGCGGGCCACGTCGTCGTCGTCGGGAACAACCCCAACACCTTGTCCTGCGTCTCGGTGACGAATCCCTGCGCCACCAGACGGGCGGCCAGATCCTTGGTCAGATTCTTCTGCGACTTCTCGATCACCTTCTGCGGCTTCATCGGGCGAGACGCCGTTGCCACAAGATCGAACACACGGCGCAACAGTTCGTCTTCGGGCGGATCGCCCGCAACGACCACGTGGTCCTTCTTCAGCTGCTCATCGGCGCCGGTGATGCGCAGAGATCCACTCATCGCGAGCTCGACGACCAACGCACCAGCCAGCACCCGCGGCAACTTCGTGCTGTCGGCCGACGGTTTGCCCGTTTCGTCGTCGAGCAACAACAGCAGCAGATCCTCCGCAATCAACGTCATGGGGCGAGGTTACCCACAACGCTCACCCGATTTGCGGTGTTCATCTCGTCGATACCACTTGTTTCACCGGTGCCGAACGGGTCAGTTCATCAAGCTCTGCCAGTTCGACGGCACCCGTTCACGCGGGCCGGGAACCGTCTGATCGAGTGGATGATGCTGCGGCGGAGCAAGTTCCGGACCGTCGTACATCTGCTCGTCGGCGTAGTTGTAGAACCATTCCTCGCCGGGTTCGTAGCTCCGCACGAACTGATGTCGAGTGGATTCGGCGTGCTTGCTGGCGTGCTGCGACGGCGAGGAATCGCAGCACCCGATATGACCGCACTGCGCACACCGACGCAGATGCACCCACCAGCCCTGCGCCTGCGTGCACTCCACACAGCCAGGACCCGACGGCGGAACCTGCGGGTCGATACCTTCGATGGTCATGATGCCTCCTCGACAGCGGGTTGGACTGGCAGTCTCACGATGAAGCGCGTGTTTCCAGGTTCGGACACGACTTGCAGGTCACCCTGGTGCTTCTTCACCACGATGCGCCACGAGATGTCGAGGCCGAGACCCGTACCCTCGCCGACGGCCTTGGTGGTGAAGAACGGCTCGAAGATGCGTGACCGAATCTCCTGCGGCACACCGGGTCCGGTGTCACAGATCTCGATCTGCACCTGATCCTCGTCCAACGACGTGCGCACCGTCAGTGTGCCCTTCTCTTTCCTGGTCGTTCCTGCGGGCTCCACTCCCGTGGATCCCATCGCCTGCACGGCATTGTCGATCAGGTTCGTCCACACCTGGTTGAGTTCGGCGGCGTAGGCGGGAATGGGCGGCACCGACGGGTCGTATTCCTTCACCACGCGGATATCGTCACCGATCTTGCGCCCCAGCATGATCAGCGTGCTGTCGAGTAATTCCCGCACGTCGACGGTCTGGTACGGCGCTCGATCCATCTGCGAATACTGCTTCGCGGCACCGACCAGCGTGGAGATTCGCGTGGTCGAATCCGCGATCTCGTTCATCAGCAACTCGGTTTCGACCGTGTAGTTGAGCCACCGAATCGCGCCCTCGAGCATGGCCGGATCGTCGACGGTCGCGCACACCCGATCGAGCCACGGCACATCGAGCCCCGCCGAGACGAAGGTGGGGGCCAGATCCCAGCCGTCTCGAATATCTTTGTCCTCGAACCACTCTCCGAGTTCGTCCTCGCGGTCCGACGCCTCCATTGCCGTCAATTTGGGTGCCTTGGCCACCAACTCCACGGCCTCGTTCTGCAGTTCGACCAGACGCGCCAGGCTCGCACGGTCGAGGGTGCCGCCGGCGATCATCGCCAACTTCTGCCGCATGTGCCCCACCCGATTGCGCAACGCAGACGTCGCCCGCACAGCGGCCGCCGCCGGGTTGTTGAGCTCGTGCGTCAACCCGGCCGACAGAGAACCCAACGCCAGCAAGCGCTCTCGCTGTTCCACCACTTGCTTGGTGTTCTGATTTCCGAAGAACAGTCCCTCGAGCAGATGTAGGGCCATCGGAAACCACTCGCGCACGATCGATGCAAAACAGTCCGCGTCGAGTACGAAGAAGCGTGAGGGCTCGCTCACCCGCATCGAACCCTGGTAAGTCTGCGGCACCCGATCACCCAGATATGCCTGCCACGCACCGGCATACACCCCGCGTTGCGACGTTCTGTTGATCACCAGATCCTCGCCGCCCGAGAGCTTGGAGAGGACAACGGCACCGTCCATCAAGACGTAGAAGCACGTCGCCGGGTCGCCCTCGGCGTACACCGGACCCGGTTCGATGGTCTCGATGCGCCCGTCCCGACACAGCTCCGCCAACTGCGAGTCGGTGAGATGCTCGAACAGAAACAGCGTCCGTAACTCCTCCGGATCACATGCGGCCGTGCTGCTCACGGGTTCGCCAGATATCTGTGCACCAACATCACGGCCATTGCTCCCTCTCCCACTGCCGACGCGACCCGTTTGGCCGAGTCGGATCGAACGTCCCCGGCTGCAAACACCCCGGGCACACTCGTCTCGAGGTGATGCGGAAGTCGGGTGGGCGTCCACCCTGCGGGTCCGCGTCCGTCGGTGACGAGATCCGGTCCGGTGACCACAAATCCATGATCGTCCCGAACGAGCACTCCGTCGAGCCACTCGGTACGCGGGGCAGCCCCGATGAACAGGAACAGGTACTGCGCGTCGACGGTCGAGGTCTCGTCGGTGGCCCGGTTGCGCAGCGTGATCGACTCGAGGTGACCGTCGCCTGCCACGCCCGCGACCTCGGTACACGGCCGCACGCTGATCTTGGGATTCTCTTCGATCTGCTTGATCAGGTAGTACGACATCGACGCTTCGAGCGAGGTGGCACGGATCAAAATGGTGACCGACTTGGCCCCGCGCGAGAGGTACACCGCTGCCTGCCCGGCCGAGTTCGCGCCGCCCACGATGTAGACGTCCTGCTCGGCGCAGCGCGCGGCCTCGGTCATCGCAGATCCGTAGAACACGCCCCGGCCGGTGAAGTCGTCGATTCCGGGTGCGTCGAGTCGTCGATATGCGACGCCGGTGGACAGGATGATCGTCTGCGCACTGATGCTGCGGCCGTCCGCGAACCGCACGGTGCGCGCCGATCCGTTGACGTCGAGACCCACCACGTCCTGCGTGGTGACGACCTCGGCACCGAACTTCAACGCCTGCCGCCGGGCTCGCTCGGCCAGCTGCGCACCCGAGACCCCGTCGGGAAATCCCAGGTAATTCTCGATGCGGGAGCTCTGACCGGCCTGGCCGCCCGTCGCGGTCCGCTCGATCAGCGTCGTCCGCAGCCCCTCCGACGCGCCGTACAGAGCCGCTCCCAGTCCTGCCGGACCGCCGCCGATCACGACGAGATCGTAGAACTCCTCCGACGGCGACACGGTCAGGCCGAGCCGGTTACCGAGTTCGGCGTCGGACGGTTCGATCAACGCATCACCCTCGGTGGTGATGACGACCGGAAGCCGGTCGTCTGCCACACCGGCCGCGGCCAGCAGTCGCGCGCCCTCGGACTCGTCGGACATGTACCAGCGGTAGGGCAGTTGGTTGCGGGCGAGGAACTCGCGAATCTCCGACGACCGCGCAGACCAGCGGTGGCCGACGATCTTGGTGTCCTCGACGGCTCGGTGGTCGTACGCGCACCAGGCTTCGAGCTGGGCGTCGAGCACGGGGTAGAGCTTTTCCTCGGGCGGATCCCAGGGCTTGAGCAGGTAGTAATCGAGATCGATGACGTTGATGGCGTCGATCGCTGCGTCGGTGTCCGCGTAGGCGGTGAGCAGAATGCGGCGGGCCGTCGGGAAGAGGTCCATGGCCTGTTCGAGAAATTCCATGCCGCTCATCTGGGGCATTCTGTAATCGGCCAACAGAATGGCAACCGGGGTGCCGCGCAGCGTGAGTTCTTTGAGTGCGTCCAGTGCCCCGGCACCGGATTCGGCGCGCACGATGCGGTACTGCTCGCCGTAGCGGCGGCGTAGGTCGCGGGCGACCGATCTGGATACTCCGGGATCGTCGTCGACGCTGAGAATGACCGGTTTCATGACCCTCCAGGACTGATACTCACCAACCTCATGAGCATGCCACCGGCTCGCCCCGAATGGGAGGCAAGCGGGCCTGGAAACAGCGGGGTCAGATTCGGCCGCGCCTGATCAGATCGAGTTCGTGTGGGGTGAGGAGTCGTTCGAGCTTCTCGGCCGGCCAGGTGCGCGGACTCCCACTCATCCTGGCGGTCTTCAACAGGGGTAGATCGCTGCTGGTACGACGCATTATCGACTGTAATTTCACGGTGGATCACTCCGAACAATTTCTTCGTTGGTCCCGACACTCCGCTTGCTACATCGGTCAGTGTCCGCTCGGTGTTAACGCAGCAGTGGGATCTCGTGCGGCGTTTCGTGGGGAAACACGGTTTCTCGCGCCCCTTCCCGGGGTAAACATTCCTTCAAATCAACTGATCGGGGAACGTTCGTGAACACGTCGGGAAAGTCTGTAGCCAACACTGTTCAAGACAACGGTGCATTCGAGAAAGCGGCGCGCGCCGGCCACTTCGTCAGCGGGGTGCTGCACATCCTGATCGGATACATCGCGATCCGGCTGGCGTTCGGTCAGGCGGGTAACGCCGACCAGTCAGGTGCGCTCGCCGAACTGGCCGACAAGCCCGGCGGAAAGATCGCCCTGTGGGTGGCTGTCGTCGCCTTTGTCGCATTGGCCTTGTGGCGAATCGTCGAAGCGATAGTCGGCAAGAAATCCGACGCCGACGAGGGAAGTGCACTCGATCGTCTCAAGGCGGCGGCACTGGCTGTCGTCTACATCGCCTTCGCCTTCTCCACCTACGGGTTCGCGACCGGCTCGGGCAAGTCCAGCGGACAGCAGAATGCCGGCTACTCGGCCCGGTTGATGGAATCCGGCGGCGGCAAGTTGGTACTGATCGTCATCGCGCTGGTCGTCATCGGGGTCGGCGGGTACCACGTCTACAAGGGTGTCTCGAAGAACTTCCTCGACGATCTCGAAGGCCACCAGAGCGGAGCCGTCGTCAAACTCGGTATCGCCGGATACGCAGCCAAGGGCACGGCGCTGGTCGGGGCAGGCATCCTCGTCGTCGTGGCGGTACTGCAGTCCGATCCCTCCAAGGCCACCGGAATCGACGGTGCCGTCAAGACCCTCGGCTCTCAGCCCTACGGACAGGTTCTGCTGATCCTCGCCGGAGTGGGCATCGCGCTCTACGGGCTGTATGCGTTCGTGCTGGCTCGCTTCGCTCGCATGTGATCGGGAGTTGAGCTCGCTTCGCTGGCAGGTGAGCGGGAGTGGAGCCTGCGGAACGACCCAGGTGAGCGGTAACTCGTAGCAGGGTACGAAGTTCCGCTCACCTAGGTGGTCAGCTGTGTTCGCTGACACATAGGATGCGCACGATTGAGTGTGACAGTCGGTTGCACTTACCTCATTACCGGAGGCCCACGTTGAGCAAGACCCTCGAAGCCACGATCGATATCGCCGCGAGCCCCGAGACCGTCTGGTCGATCGTCTCCGACCTCCAGCGCATGGGCGAATGGAGCCCGCAGTGCAAGAAGATGAAGGTCCTCGGCGGACCGGTCGGAAAAGGCACCAAGACGCTCAACGTCAACCGCAAGGGCCTGCTCGTCTGGCCGACGACGTCCAAGGTCGTCACCTTCGAGCCCAACCGTGAACTCGCTTTTCGCGTCGTCGAGAACAAGACGATCTGGTCCTACACCCTGACGCCCACCGCCACCGGGACGACCGTCGTCGAGAAGCGGGAGGCACCCAGCGGCACATCGGCGGTGTCGTCGTTGCTGGTCAAGCGCATCCTCGGCGGCATCGACGAGTTCGACGTCGAACTCGTGGAGGGCATGAACAAGACCTTGCGTCGCATCAAGGTCGAGAGCGAGAAGCTGGGAAAAAAATAAAACTTCTCAGGAAGGTTTCAGGTTTGTTTCCCTCGGGCATCCGTCGTTTCGACAAGCAAACGACACGAACGGAAAGTGGGGGCAACATATGTTGGGTCTCGGATTCATCGGCTGGATCATCATCGGCGGACTCGCAGGTTGGATCGGCAGCAAGATCATGAAGACGGATGCTCAGATGGGCATCATCCTGAACATCGTCGTCGGCATCATCGGTGGCCTCATCGGTGGATACCTGCTCAAGGTCTTCGGCGTCGACGTCGAAGGTGGCGGCCTGATCTTCAGCTTCATCACCTGCATCCTCGGTGCAGTCATCCTGCTGTTCCTGGTCAAGCTCGTGACTGGTCGCAGCCGCGTCTGATCGACTCGCAGCTCCCGACTGCCGGGGCACCTCACGTACGCTGTGAGGGCCTCGGCAGTCGTGCGTCTACGCCTCGACTGCTCCAGCACCACGACCTGCCGACACCTGTCCGACGAAAAGTTAGAGGAGACCGTGGCACGCCGTCCCGCCCCGATTGGTCAACCGCCCCGTACCGGAGTGGCTCACATCGTCGACTTGGTCCGTGAAACGGTTCCACCGCTACACCCGGCAGGGCTACCGTTCGTCGGTGGTCCGCTCGCCGTCGCAGTGCTCGGCCGCCGCTCGAAGTGGGTTCGCAATGCCGGCCTCGTCGCCGCCGGAGCCTGCGCCACCTTCTTCCGCCACCCGTCACGGGTGCCGCCCAATCGCCCCGGCGTCGTCGTGGCCCCGGCCGACGGTCTCGTCACACTCGTCGATACTGCCGTCCCGCCGGCCGAGCTCGATCTCGGCTCGGAGCCGGTCCCGCGCGTGAGCATCTTCCTCTCGGTCCTGGACGTGCACGTACAGCGCGTCCCTGTCGGCGGCCGAGTGATGGAGGTCGTTCATCGCCGCGGCCAGTTCAAATCCGCCGATCTCGCCGAGGCCAGCGAGGTCAACGAACGCAACAGCATGCACATCAGAACCGACTCCGGTCAGGATGTCGCCGTCGTGCAGATCGCGGGTCTCATCGCGCGACGCATCATCAACAACGCCAAGGTTGGCGAGACCCTCTCGATCGGCGACACGTACGGCCTGATCCGATTCGGCTCACGGGTCGACACCTACTTCCCCGCGGGCACGACGCTGCTGGTCGAACGCGGCCAACGCGCAGTCGGTGCCGAGACTGTCCTCGCCGAGCTTTCGCAGTAGACACCGACATGATCACCAGACGCGCCAAGCCGCCTGCTGCCATCCGTCTGCTCCCGTCCGTCGTCACGATTCTCGCGCTGTGCTCCGGTCTGTCCGCGGTCAAGTTCGCTCTCGACGGTCAACTCGGCACCGCACTCGCCATGATCGGTGCCGCCGCCATTCTCGACGCGTTGGACGGGCGAATCGCGCGACTGCTCGACGCCACCAGCAAGATCGGTGCCGAACTGGACTCACTGTCCGACGCCATTTCGTTCGGCGTCGCCCCGGCACTGGTCCTGTACGTCACGTTGCTCGAGGGCAGCAGCGGCGGCTGGATCGTCGCACTGGTCTACGCGGTGAGCATCGTACTCAGGCTCGCCCGCTTCAACACCTTGCTCGACGAGGACGACACCCCCGCGTACGCCCGTGAATACTTCACCGGCGTTCCCGCACCCGCTGGGGCACTCATCGCGCTGGCTCCGATCGCCGCGTTCGAGGAATTCGGCGACGGCTGGTGGGCGTCGTTCTACGTCGTCGCCGGGTGGTCGATCGTCACCGCGGCTCTGATCGTCAGCCGCATCCCCACCCTCGCGCTCAAGACGGTCTCGGTGCCGCCGCGGCTGGCGGCGATCCTGCTGGTTCTGGTGGCTCTGCTCGCCGCCGCACTCATCACCTTCCCGCTCGTTCTACTCATGGGATTGGTGCTGGCCTACCTGGTGCACATCCCGTTCGCAGTGCGCTCGCAGCGCTGGACGGCCGCGCGCCCGTACACATGGGACGCCAAGCCGGCCGAGCGCCGCGCCGAGCGCCGGGCCATCCGACGCGCTCCGGGTAACAATCGGCGGTCGCAGGCACGCCTGGGACTGCGTCGACCACGTAGCTGAAAACCCCATTAGGTTGGACGTGTGACCGCATCCCGAACTCCCGAGCTCGTTCTCACCGCCCGACTGAACACCTCGGCGGCCGATGCCAGGCGCGGCGTTGTGCGCCTACATCCAGAAGTTCTCGCAGCCCTTGGCCTGCGGGAGTGGGATGCGTTGTCGCTCATCGGCTCTCGGCGCACTGCGGCCGTCGTCGCTGCGGCTCCCGAGGGTTCGCCGCAGGGCACCGCACTGCTGGACGACGTCACCCTCTCCAATGCCGGCCTGCGCGAAAATGCCACTGTCGCAGTCGCACCCGTCACCGTCTACGGTGCCAAGACCGTCACGGTGACCGGCTCCGCGCTCGCCACCGGTTCCATCTCCGACGCCACCCTGCGACAAGCGTTGCTCGGCAAGGTACTGACGGTGGGCGACACGGTATCTCTGCTCCCCCGCGATCTGGGCCCCGGTACGTCGACGAGTTCGGCGACGCAAGCACTGTCCAGGACGTTCGGGGTTGCCTGGACCACCGAACTGTTGACGGTCTCCGCCGTCGACCCGTCGGGTGGGCCGGTGAGTGTTCAGCCGAACTCGGCGGTGAGTTGGGGTACCGGCACCGTAACTGCCTCGGGCACAGCACCATCCGTGTCGGTACGCACACCGAGCGCTGCTCCCCCACGGGTGAGCGCGGCTGACCTGGTGGGCGTGAATGCACAGTCGGCCAAGCTGACCGAGTGGCTGCGGTTGGCCTTGGACGAATCGGAACTGCTGGCCACACTCGGCGCATCGCCGCATCTGGGAGTGCTGATCACCGGGCCGGGCGGGGTGGGCAAGGCCACGCTCGCCCGCGCGGTGATCGGTGAGCGAGCCTGCGTCGTACTGGACGGTCCGTCGATCGGCGCACTCGGGGCGTCCGCTCGCGTCGAGCGGGTCACCGCGGCGGTGGACGAACTGGCCGGCTCCGGGGTTCTGATGATCACCGACGTCGACGCCCTGTTGCCCTCCGATCCCGAACCGGCGTCGACCTTCGTGCTCGACGTACTCCGCCGGGCCGTCGACACTCCTGGTCTGGCGCTCATCGCAACGACCGCGCATCCCGAGGCCACCGACGCACGACTCCGAGGGCAGGACCTGTGCGATCGCGAGCTCACGCTCACCCTGCCCGACGCCGCCGGCCGCAAAGGACTGCTCGAACACCTACTGAAGAAGGTGCCGCAGGACAACGTGGATCTTGTCGAGATCGCGTCACGAACACCGGGTTTCGTGGTTGCAGACCTCGCTGCACTGACGCGTGAGGCGGCATTGCGTGCCGCAGCCCGCGCATCGGAGAACTCGGCCGCGGCCTCGTTGACCCAGGACGATCTGGTGGGCGCTCTACAGGTGATCCGCCCGCTGTCCCGTTCGGGCAGTGAGGAGCTTGCGATCGGCAGCCTGTCTCTCGAGGACGTCGGCGACATGGTGGAGACCAAGCAGGCACTCACCGAGGCGGTGCTGTGGCCATTGCGACATCCGGATTCGTTCGCGCGCTTGGGCATCGAACCGCCGCGCGGAGTGCTGCTGTACGGCCCACCCGGATGCGGCAAGACGTTTCTGGTGCGAGCACTGGCCAGTTCCGGGCAGCTGAGCGTGCACTCGGTCAAGGGCGCAGAGCTGATGGACAAGTGGGTCGGCTCCTCGGAAAAGGCTGTGCGAGAGCTCTTTCAGCGTGCCCGCGATTCTGCGCCGTCGCTGATCTTTCTCGACGAGGTGGATGCGCTCGTGCCCCGGCGCGGGCAGAGCTCGGATTCGGGCGTCGGCGATCGGGTCGTGGCAGCGCTGCTGACCGAGCTCGACGGCGTCGAACCGTTGCGCGACGTGGTGGTGCTGGGAGCAACCAACCGGCCCGATCTGATCGACCCGGCTCTGCTGCGGCCCGGCCGACTCGAGCGTCTGGTGTTCGTGCCGCCGCCGGATTCCGACGCAAGGGTGGCCATTCTGAAGGCGTCGGGCAAATCCATTCCGCTCGCCGAGGACGTGGACCTGGACGCACTCGCCCGCGATCTCGACGGCTACTCCGCCGCCGATTGCGCTGCCCTGCTGCGCGAGGCCGCTTTGACGGCGATGCGTCGGTCGATGGATGCCGCGGCCGTCACCGCCGCCGATGTCGCCACCGCTCGGGCGACGGTCAAGCCGTCACTCGATCCCGAGCAGGTGGCGCATCTGCGGGCCTACGGGAGTGCCTAGCGGCAGTGGTGCGGTTAAGTGCCCTCCAGGGCGCTCAACCGCACCACTGCGGCGGAGCCGCACTCACTTCCAGCGAGCGAGGACCTCTTCGGCGCGCTTGGCGAGCACCATCTGGAAGATCGGCCCGAAGCTGATGCGACCGACACCGAGGGATGCGAAGTGCGAGAGATCGCCCTCGGCAGGGTTGGCGATGGCATTGATCGGCAGCGGGAGTTCCTCGGCCAGACGCTTGTAGTCGGCGTCGTTGTGGAAGCCGACAGGGTAGAGCGAGTCGGCTCCGGCAGCGGCGGCCAGCTTCAGACGGGCGATGGCGCGATCGACGCGATCGTTCTCGTCGCCGATCTCCTTGACGAACAGGTCGGTGCGGGCGTTGATGACCACGTGCACGTCGGTGGCGTCGGATGCCGCGCGCAGTGCTCCGACGAAGTCGGCGTGCTCCTGTGCTTCACGGAGGCGTCCGCCCTCGCTGTGGACGGTGTCCTCGATGTTGAGGCCGACGGCTCCGGCCGAGATGAGGCCGTCGATCAGGCGGTTGGGGTCCTCGCCGTAGCCGGATTCGATGTCGACCGAGAGCGGCGCGTCGACGGCTCCGGAGATCTGCGTGATGCGAGCGAGCAGTTCGTCGAAGGTGATGCCCTCGTTGTCCGGCTTGCCGATGGAGTCCGAGACGGGGTGACTGCCGACGGTCAGCGCAGTGAATCCGGCGGAGACGGCCAGGTTGGCGGACCAGGCGTCCCACACCGTCGGCAACACGACCGGGTTGCCCGGCTTGTGCAGCTCGAGCAGGGTGGTGGCTTTCTGGGACAGGTTCGTCATAAAAGACTCCTTCGCGGTGGCTGTGGAGAACGTACGTTCTCTCGACAACCAACATACGCGCTTCAGTCGATCAAATCGAGGGCTTTCATCCGGTCGAACACCATCAGCGATCCCGGAGCGACGTCGGGCATCGCCGCGTACTCGTCCCGGGTGAAGTACCTGATCTCGGCTATTTCGCTGGTCGGCGAGGGTTCACCGACCAGATCGGCCAGAAAGCACGTGATCTCGAGCGGTGTCCCCGTCGGATGTCCCCAGGCCTCGCACTCGAAGACTCCGAGGAGCCGAGCGCCGATCACTGCTGCGTCCAGTTCTTCCCTGATTTCCCGATGCAATGCCTGCTCTGCAGTCTCACCGGGGTCGATCTTGCCGCCGGCCATGTAGAACGCGGATTTGCCCACCGATCGCGCCTGGATCATGCGACGGTCCCGAACGTAGGCCAACCCGGCCGTCCGAATGAGCCTCTTCTCGTTCACGGGCACAGTTCCTCTTTCCGAGCTACGTCCGATTTGTACCGCTGGGTCCGCCGTCGACCACGCAAAGTAGGATGGAAACAGACAACTTCAGGTGCCACCGTTCGGTGGCCGGTTCGTTATCTCTCAAAGCCATAGGTCGAATTTCACACAGATTTCAAAACCCTACTCATCGCCGCCCTACGACCACCGCGTCGGCCTCGCCGCCGATGCGACCCGAGACGACGGAGTGATTTTTGCTCGCCATTCTTCTTGCGCACACCGCCGCCGCGCTGCTCGCCCCGCTCCTCGTCCGGTGGTGGGGTCGCACTGCCTTCTTCCCGCTCGCACTCGTCCCCCTACTGAGTCTGATCTGGGTGTCCGTCAACTGGAACACCGAACAGAAGCTGAGCATCGAGTGGGTTCCCGGCCTGTCGATGGACATCGATATGCGGTTCGATTCCCTCGCCGCCATCATGTCGTTGCTGGTGCTGGGCATCGGCTCGCTGATTCTGCTGTACTGCGCCCGCTACTTCGAGGACGACGAGCCACGGCTCGGCCTGTTCGCCGCCGAGATGGTCGCGTTCTCCGGTGCCATGTTCGGCCTCATCACCAGCGACAACATGCTGGTGCTCTACATCTTCTGGGAAATCACCACCGTCCTGTCGTTCCTGCTCGTCGGCCACTATGCCGAGCGTGCCTCGAGTAGGCGCGCGGCCACGCAGGCTCTGCTCGTCACCACCGCAGGCGGGCTGGCGATGTTGGTGGGCATCATCGTCCTCGGCCAGGCCGCAGGGACGTACAACCTGTCCGAGGTCGTCACGAATGCGCCCGGCGGCTGGCTGCCCGGCGTGGCGATCGTGCTGATCCTCATCGGCGCGCTGAGCAAATCGGCCATCGTGCCGATGCACTTCTGGCTCCCCGGAGCCATGGCCGCCCCCACACCGGTCAGCGGCTACCTGCACGCCGCGGCCATGGTGAAGGCCGGCATCTACCTGGTGGCGCGCCTCGCACCGGGTTTCGCCGACTCGGGTCCGTGGCGCGCGACCATCATCAGCTTGGGGCTGCTGTCGATGATCCTGGCCGGGTGGCGCGCGCTTCGCGCCTTCGACCTCAAGCTCATCCTGGCGTTCGGCACCGTCAGCCAGCTCGGCTTCTTGATGGTGCTGGTGGGCATCGGCTCCGAAAAGGCCATGCTGGCCGGTCTGACGATGGTGATCGCGCACGCGATGTTCAAGGCAACGCTGTTCATGGTCGTGGGCATCGTCGATCACACCACCGGCACGCGCGACATCCGCAAGCTCGCCCACCTCGGTAAGAAGGCCCCGTGGCTCGCCGCCATCGCAGCGCTCGCTGCCGCCAGCATGGCCGGCTTGCCTCCGATGATCGGTTTCGTCGGCAAAGAGACGGCCCTGTCGGCGGTGATCGGCACTCCGACGCTCGATCCCACGGTCGCCGCCCTCGTCGTCGCCGGCTTGGTGATCGGGTCGATTCTCACCGTCACCTACAGCATCCGATTCGTCTGGGGCGCGTTCGGCCGCAAGCAGCTCAAGCGTCCGAGTCCGTCGGTGAAGAACATGCACGCGCCGTCCGCACTGTTCCTGGCCGCGCCTGCCTTCCTGGCGGTTCTCGGCCTGATCGCGGGATTCGCGTCCTCCATCGTCGACCGCATCGTCAGCCCCTACGCACGCACGCTGCCGTCGTACGGGCAGGAGCCTTACCACCTGGCGCTCTGGCACGGGTTCAACCTGCCGCTGGCGTTGACCGTCGTCGTCGTCACCGGCGGCGTCGGGCTGTTCATCGCACATCGTGTGGTCAACCGACTCAAGTTCGAGCACCCACCGCTCGGCAACGCCGACCGCATCTACGACAACGTGCTCAAGTCCATGGACACCCTGTCCATCCGCCTCACCGGCACCACGCAGCGCGGTTCGCTCCCCCTCACCCAGGGCACCATCCTCCTGACGCTGGTTCTGCTGCCGATCATCGTGTTGCTCGTCGGGCAGAAGCCAGGCCTGGAGTACACCCTGTGGAACACCCCGCTCCAGTTGGTCATCGGAGTGATCATGATCGCGGGCGGCCTCGGCGCAACCGTCATGCGCAACCGTCTGGCCAGCGTCATCCTCGTCGGACTCACCGGGTACGGCTGCGGCGTCATCTTCGCCATCCACGGTGCACCCGACCTCGCCCTGACTCAGTTCCTCGTCGAGACCCTGACCCTCGTGGTCTTCGTGCTGGTGCTGCGCAAGCTACCGGCCGAGGTGGACGATCGAGGCTCGGCCGGATCTCGCGGACCCCGCGCCGCGCTCGCCGTCGCCGTCGGTGCAACGGTCAGTGTGTTGGGCGCATTCGCGATGAACGCCCGCAGCGCAGCTCCGGTCTCACTGCAGTTCCCTGAGGCCGCGTACGCGCTGGGCGACGGCAAGAACATCGTGAACGTGATCCTCGTCGACATCCGAGCCTGGGACACCCTCGGCGAGATCTGTGTTCTGCTCGTTGCCGCAACGGGCGTGGCCAGCCTGGTCTTCCGCAACCGGCGGTTCGGCAGCGCTCCGCGGGTGTCCGACGCCCCCGCATCGAACGCCTCCTCGTCGAACTCGGATGCGAACTACGCGGCGGAAACGACGTGGCTGCTCGGTGGCGACCTGATCGATCCGCGCCATCGTTCGCTGATTCTCGAAGTGACGACGCGGTTGATCTTCCCCACGATCATGGTGCTCTCGATCTACTTCTTCTTCTCCGGTCACAATGCCCCCGGCGGCGGTTTCGCCGGTGGCCTCACGGCCGGCTTGGCGTTGGTGCTGCGGTACCTCGCGGGTGGCCGGTACGAGCTCGGGGAGGCGGTGCCGATCGATGCCGGAAAGATCCTCGGTCTCGGGTTGATCTTCGCGGCAGGCACGGCGGTGGCGTCGATGTTCCTCGGCGCACCTGCACTGTCCTCGGCGACGTTGGAAGTGACGCTGCCGATTCTCGGTGACATCAAGCTGGTCACCGCATTGTTCTTCGACCTCGGTGTGTATCTCATCGTGGTCGGGTTGGTACTCGACGTGCTGCGCAGTCTCGGCGCACGTCTCGACGCACAGGTGGAAATGCAGAGCCAAGGCCGAGTGAGCGCCCCATGACCGCTGATCTCGGAATGCTCGTCATCGTCGGCGTGCTCGTCGCCGCCGGTGTCTACCTGCTACTCGAACGCAGCATCACCAAGATGCTGCTCGGCCTGTTGCTGTTCGGCAACGGCGTCAATCTGCTGCTGCTCACCGTCGGTGGGCCGGCCGGTACGCCGCCCATCGTCGGGCGGGACAACTCCCTGGGCCAGGGCATGGCCGATCCGTTGGCGCAGGCGATGATCCTGACGGCAATCGTCATCACCATGGGCATCGCGGCCTTCGTCCTCGCACTCGCCTATCGATCGTTCACGCTCAACACCAAGGACGACGTCGAGAACGACCCCGAGGACACCAAGGTCTCCAAGCGCCGGTCGATGGCCGAGGCACCCGACCGCGACCGCTCCGACGACCCGGTGACGGGCGAACCGAGCTTCGGCGGCGACGCATTCGACTCGAAGGGCAATCCGATTCCCCTCGAGCAGATCAGGAACCTCGAAGACCTCGAGTGCTACGAGGATCTGCACGACGGCGACTTCGACAACGACGACGACAACCCCCAGCTCCGCGGGCTCGACGGTCTCGACACGGCCGAGAAGGACGACAGCCGCCCCGAGGACCGCAGCACCGACGACACGAAGGGAGACGACAAGTGACGATCTCCCCGGGCGTGATCGATGCCCTTACTCCACTGCCCGTTCTCATTCCGATGCTCGCGGCGGCACTGACGCTGGTGCTGGGTCGACGCCCCCGCGCGCAGCGCTTCATCACCATCGTCGCGCTGACCGCCGTGGTCGCGATCTCGTCGATGATGCTCTACCTCGCCGATCGCGACGGCACCAGCGCACTTCAGGTCGGCGGTTGGGATTCACCGCTCGGCATTTCCCTTGTGGTGGACCGACTTTCGGCGATGATGCTCGTCGTTTCCTCGATCGTGTTGCTCGCGGTCATGGTGTATTCGATCGGTCAGGGCATCCGCGACGGCAGCGACAATCAGCCGGTCTCGATCTTCCTGCCGACCTATCTGGCGCTGACCGCAGGCGTGTGCAACGCCTTCCTGGCCGGCGATCTGTTCAATCTGTTCGTCGGCTTCGAGGTACTGCTGGCGGCCTCGTTCGTGCTCCTGACTCTGGGAGCCAGCGCAGACCGCGTGCGAGCAGGCGTCTCGTACGTGATGGTCTCGATGGTGTCCTCGCTGATCTTCCTGATCGGTATAGCCCTGGTCTACGGCGCCACCGGAACGCTGAATCTGGCACATATCGCGGTGCGGATGGACGACATCCCGTCGGGCACGAGAACTGCGATCTTCGCCGTGCTGCTGGTTGCGTTCGGCATCAAGGCCGCGGTGTTCCCGCTGTCGACGTGGCTACCCGACTCGTACCCCACCGCCCCGGCCCCGGTCACCGCAGTGTTCGCCGGCTTGCTGACGAAAGTCGGTGTGTACGCAATCATTCGCGCACACACCCTGCTGTTCCCCGACGGCTCACTCGACAACGTTCTGATGGTCTGTGGTCTGCTGACGATGCTCGTCGGCATCCTCGGCTCCATCGCGCAGAGCGACATCAAGCGACTGCTCTCGTTCACCCTCGTCAGCCACATCGGATACATGATCTTCGGTGTCGCGCTGTCGACCCAATCGGGATTGTCGGGCTCGATCTACTACGTCGCGCACCACATTCTGGTGCAGACAACACTGTTCCTCGTCGTCGGCCTGATCGAGCGCCAGGCCGGCTCGTCGTCGCTGCGGCGACTCGGTGGGCTGGCTGCGGCCAGCCCCGTGCTGGCGATCGTGTTCCTGGTACCGGCCCTCAATCTCGGTGGCATTCCACCGTTCTCGGGCTTCATCGGCAAGGTCGCGCTGCTGCAGGCCGGTAGCGAACAGGGCAGCGTATTGGCCTGGCTGCTCGTCGCCGGTGGTACCGTCACCAGCCTGTTGACGCTGTACGTGGTGGCGCGTGTCTGGACCAAGGCCTTCTGGCGGGCTCGCGCCGACGCCCCCGAGGGCGATCTGGCGGACAACAGCCCGTCCGCTCTGCTCGACGACTCGTCGGACATTCAGTTCGGTGACCGCGAGGACGTCGGCCGGATGCCTGCCTTCATGTTGATCCCGACGATCGGACTCGTCGTCGTCGGCCTGGCGATGACGGTGTTCGCCGGCCGCATCATCGACATCAGCGACCGCGCCGCAGCGGACCTCCGCGATCGCTCGGTGTACATCGACGCGGTGCGCGGCGCGGAATTCGTCGGCGATCAGGCCTACGAGCAGGCGCGCGCAGACGAGGAGGGCACCCGATGAAGATGAAGATGGACCGCTCGATTCTGCTGCGCCTGTGGACCCTTGCCTGGTTGACGGCGATCTGGGTTCTGTTGTGGGGCAACGTCTCTGCGGCAAACATTCTCGGCGGTATCGCGGTGGGACTGCTGATCATGGTGCTGCTGCCGTTGCCGCGGGTGCCGGTCGAGGGCCGTATCCACGTGTTCTCGCTCGTCAAACTCGCCGTCGTATTCCTCTATTACGCAATGGAATCGAGCGTCAGTGTCGCCTGGTTGGCGATCAGGCCGAAGGCCCCGCCGGTCACCGGAGTGCTGCGCTGCCGCATCGCGATCAAATCCGATCTGGTACTCACCCTGTTCGTCGACGCGATGAACCTGGTGCCCGGCACCATGGTGCTCGAGATCGACCGAACCCGACGCCTGCTGTACGTGCACGTGCTGGACATGGGTACCCAGAAAGCGGTCGACGGCTTCTACGCTTACGTCCGGCATCTGGAGAAGCTGTTCATCGCCGGCTTCGAGCGTGATTCCGACTGGAAGCCGAGCCCCCTGCACTACCAGGAGTACGAGCAGTACCACGGAGTGCTCGGCGACGATCCGGTACCGGCCGATTCGGACGCTCCTCGAGACGACAAGAAGACCGACGACAAGAGGAAGGGGGACTGGTCGTGACCGTCGTACTCGCCGTAGCCGGCGTCCTCCTGATCGCCGCCGCGATCCTGACCGCGTTCCGACTGCTCGACGGCCCCAGCACACTCGACCGACTCGTCGCCATGGACACGATTCTTGCCGTCTCCATGTGCGGCCTCGCGGTGTGGGCCGTCTACAGCCGCGACACCACGCTGGTACCGGCCATCGTCGCGCTGTCGCTGGTCAGCTTCGTCGGATCGGTCAGCATCGCACGCTTCAGAGTGAGGGACGAATGAGCACCGTTGCGCAGGTCATTGCCTCCATCTTCATTCTGTTGGGGGCGCTACTGGCGTTCACCGCCGCCGTGGGCATCGTGCGGTTCCCCGATACGCTCTCGCGGATGCACGCGGCCACCAAGCCGCAGGTGGTCGGTCTGATCATGGTGTTGATCGGCGCGATCATCAGCCTGCGCGGCAACGTCGACATCTGGATGCTCATGCTGGTGGGTATTTTCACCCTGGTGACCGCTCCGGTGATCGCCCACACCGTCGGCCGCGTGGCCTACCGAGAACAACGCGGCCGCGACGGCCTGCTGATCGTCAACGAGATGGAACCGGACGAGTCCGATCGGTAGCCCTGGACGAATCGGCGAAGAACACCGCGTGGAAGCCGAACGCCATGGCTGCCAGTACGCCGAGAACGAGCGGCCCGAACACCTGAGGGTGTGACGCGAACTCGGCGGCCAGGTAGCGGTAGCTCACCAACAGCGCAGCCATCGCGACGCAGCCGTAGACCACCAACGTGATTCGGGCCCGATCCCAGCCACGCTCGGGGTCACGGAGTACGGATTCGAGGGTCAGACACAGCACCGCACCGGCCACCAGATCGACGCCGTAGTGGTAGCCGAATCCGAGAGTCGCGGCGAGCGTACCGAGCAACCACAAGGTGCCGCCGGCCCGCAGCCACCACGGGCCGCGTCGGGAATGGATGAAGATGCTCAACGCCCAGGCGGTATGCAGACTCGGCATGCAGTTACGCGGAGTTTCCGAGTCGAACGGGATCTCGCCGAGCGCCCCCGAGAGCGGCGTGACCTGCGACGGCCACGAATCGAACGCGAACATCGGTCCCACCACCGGGAACAGCAGATAGAACACCGGCCCGACGAGTCCGATGAGCAGAAACGTGCGGAACAGGAAGTGCCTCGGCCAGTCTGCACCCGCGGCCACTCCGCGCAGCTGGTACAGCGCAACGACGATTGCCGCGACGGGCAACTGGATGTAGATCCAATGCAGCGTTCC
Source organism: Rhodococcus ruber (assembly GCF_027270735.1). Lineage (GTDB taxonomy): Bacteria > Actinomycetota > Actinomycetes > Mycobacteriales > Mycobacteriaceae > Rhodococcoides > Rhodococcoides rubrum_A. The sequence goes on from NZ_JAPWIJ010000011.1 coordinate 142,923, forward strand.
TTCGGCGACCGGGCCCAGGCGGTCCAGGATGTTGCCGAGCACCCAGGACGGATTCCCCAGCGCATGATCGGCGGCATATGCGTATTCGTCGAGAACGTAAGGCCGGACGATGGTGGTGATGTGCAACCAGGCGTCGCCCGCCTTGGTCGCGAGCAACAACAGCGCTCCCAATGCAACGCCCCGCATCGCCCGAGTCTCACCCCGCCGGGCGACGTAGACCCCGAGCCCGACCAGCACGAGAGACGGGCCGTTGCCGACCGTCAGCGTGGCGTCGAACACGAACCGGACACCGAGCAGCGCAGCATCGATCAGCGCGGCGATGGCCAGGGTGCGCAGGCGGAGCGAGGAGTTCAGACCGACAGTGGCCAGGATCAGGGCCGCCCACGGCAGTGACATCGACTTCGGGGTGCCGAACAGGTCGTTCCACACGCTCGGCAACGGGCCGGGAAAGTTCCAGGTCGTCGCAACGATCTGCAGCAGCACCAGGAACGCGGCAACAAACGCTGCGCCGACGATCAGGGGCCGAACAGAGTTCTCACGTGTCGAATCGACCTCGACGCTTCCGACGTCCCCCTGCACCACGCCGTTGATCGTAAACGGTGAGTGAACACGAAGTTAAATACAAACGGTCACAATTGGAGCTCGGTGACCAACGACTCCACCACGGCTCGCAGATCGCCGCCCGACTGCGCAGCCACCGCACGTTGGCGTTGGTACGACGCCCCGCGCCGGGGAATGTCGGCCACCGCGGCCAACTCGTCGACGCAATTCAACCGCACGGCCGTCGGCGTCAACTTTTCGAGCAGGTCGTGTAAGTCATCGGTGACCAGGCGTTCGTTGCTGCTCGAGTCCAGGATGATCTCGGCGTCGAGGCCGTATCGGGCCGCTCGCCACTTGTTCTCCTGCACATGCCACGGCGGGATGGAGGGCAGTGTCTCCCCCGCTTCGAGCCGCTCGTCGAGGTGGACGATGAGGCAGTGAGTCAACGCGACGAGGGCTGCCAGCTCCCGCTTGCTCGATGCCCCGTCGCACACTCGGACCTCGATGGTTCCCCACTTCGGTGCCGGCCGGATGTCCCAATGCATACCGCCGAGTTGCTCGATGACGCCGGTCTTGAGCTGATCGCGAACGAATCCTTCGAACTGCGACCAGTCCTCGAACTGGAACGGCAGACCGGCCGTCGGCAGCTGCTGGAACATCAGCGCACGATTGCTGGCGTATCCGGTGTCGTTTCCAGCCCAGATCGGCGAGGAGGCAGACAACGCCAACAGGTGCGGATATTGCAAGAGCAGCGAGTTCAGAATGGGAAAGACCTTGTGGGGCGACGAGACTCCCACGTGCACATGCACTCCCCAGATCAGCATCTGCCGACCCCACCACTGGGTGCGCGCGATCAGCTCGTCGTAGCTCGGCGAGCTGGTGAGCTGCTGGGTGGACCATTCGGCAAACGGGTGAGTGCCCGCCGAGAACAGGTCGATTCCCACTGGATCCGCGGCACGGCGCACCAGGTCCAACGAGCCGCCGAGGTCCTCCATGGCCTCACCGACGTTCTCGCACACTCCGGTGACGAGCTCGACGGTGTTGCGCAGCAGTTCCTTCGTCACCCGTGGGGTGTCCCCGGCGAGATCGCGTACGCCGTCCATGACCGCTTCGGCGGAGTTGACCAGGTCTCGCGTGTTCTTGTCGACCAGTGCGATCTCCCACTCGACGCCGAGCGTCGGGCGAGGTGAACTCGCGAAGTCGATCCGGGGAGCGCTCAAACTACTGCAGTACCGCGCATGCAGCCCGAGCACCGGCGTCGCCGGTCATCAGGGTCGTCATGTCGGGCACAGCGGCACCGTCGGGCAGTGTGTACCGCGGCGGAATGTTCGCGAAGTTGTCGGCACCCTCGTGCACGATCACCGAGGTTCCGGCACCGCCCGCGCGCAGATCGTCGAGCGTGATCGTGTCGGTCGTGGTGACGAGTCGCCCGGTGCCGTCCTCACCGACCTGGATGGACGTCAGATCACCGCTGGCCGGATGCTCGGTGCGGCCGTCGACCTGCAGGTGACCGCCCGCAGACAGGAACGCGCCCGGTTCCCCACCTGTGGGTGCAACGGAGTTCGGCTCACAGGCGGCCACGGTGTGAACGTGGAAGCCGTGGAATCCGGGAGTCATGTTCTCGACCTCGGCGGTGACGGTGAGCTTCTCGCCCTCGGCCGCGAACGTCACGGTGCCCACCTCGGCACCGGAAGCGTTGCGGAGAGTGCCCTCGATGGTCTCCTCGGAGCCCGACTCGGACTCGGCCCGCCCATCGCCTGCCGTAGCGGCCGCCGACGGATCGGACTCGCCTGTCCAGACCGGCGGAACGGTGCCGGGGGTATCGGACGCAACCTCGCCGTTGCTGCAGGCAGAGAGACCGAGTGCTGCGATCGCGAGGACCGGCACCGCATAACGCAACGATCGGGTCGCCGCAGTGCGTCGCTTGAACATGTCCATCGGAAATCGCTCCTCTTTCAGGCAGTTTCGCCGGGCTCGGAAATAATAACGTGCCGCCCGATTCGACCGAACCGGGCACGTCGTCGAAGTGGTGAACTCTCGGGTCTCGACAACCTATTGCGTCACGATGACGACGACGCCGACCGTGGATTCGAGTGAGGTCGGCTTGGGCTCGGCCGGAACACCGAGTTCCGTGGCGATCGACTGCGCAGCTTGTTCCTCACCTGCAGCAGTCCCGTAGTACACCGCGGTCTGGGCGAACTGGGCCTCGCTGAAGTTGCCTGTCTCGGCGACGTTCCATCCCCCGGCGGTCAACGTGCTCGCGGTACCGGCCGCGAGGCCGGAGACGTTGGAGTTGTTGAGCACCCGCACTTCGACGTCGGCGGAGGTGCCCGAGGTGGTGGGGGCCGCGGAGCTGGTCGACGCGTCACCTGCCGGCACCTGCGCTGCTGGGGCCTGCATCGTCGGTGTAATCGCAGCCGGGGCGCTCGTCGTCTCGGAAGCGGAGGGCTCGGCGGCCGCCTCGTCGGAATCGGAACCGGTGAGCGAGAGTGCACCGATCGCCGCGAACAGAATCGCGAGCGAGATCAACACCATGGCCAGAGCGCGGAGTGGTGGCCCGGTCTGTTCCGGGTTGGGGCTGCTCACGTACTCGACCCTAGCCGACCGTCGACGGCGGCTCGGAACGCGCCGATAGTCGGACCTGCTCAGACGTCGAAACCGAGCCGACGCGCCGCGCGAGCCTTCTGCCGGCTCGCCCGCAGGCGGCGCAGACGCTTGACCAGCATCGGATCCGCGGCGAGCGATTCCGGCCGATCGACCAATGCGTTCAAAATCTGGTAGTAGCGGGTGGCCGACATGGAGAAGAGTTCCTTGATGGCCTCTTCCTTCGCGCCGGCGTACTTCCACCACTGCCGCTCGAAGGACAGGATGTCGTGCTCTCGTCGACTCAGGCCGTCTGCACCGACCTCGTTCGGATCCTGCGAGCCGTCCGAACTTCCCGGTTGCTGAGCCTGGTTCGAGTCACGCGCTGCTGCGCCGTCCATCCCACTCCTCGACTTCTCGACTCCCTGGGCCTGTGCGATCACCGACTCGTGAGACCACAGACCCTGGGGAAATCTGCTTCCCCCAGTACTGCCGGCACCCGTACGCGCACCGACCGAATTACACAGTTGTATTTCGAGAATCATTCAACCATGCTCGACGCCCGAGGCACGGCTCCCGCGAGGTACCGGCGCGTGGCGTGTTCGATGGGGACCGGCAGCGCAAGTGACCACATGCATCACCCACAACTCTGGGTCATTCCGCAGGCTCCACTCCCGGTATCCTTGTCGACCATGGCAATTCTTCCCATCCGGATCGTCGGCGATCCGGTGCTTCACACCGCAACCGCTCCCGTCACCGAGTCACCCGCCGAGCTGGCCGAGTTGATCGCCGACATGTACGAGACCCTGGCCGCCGCGAACGGCGTCGGTCTCGCGGCGAATCAGGTGGGCGTCGGCAAACGTCTGTTCATCTACGACTGCCCCGACCAAGGCGAAGACGGCAAGGTTTACCGTCGTCGCGGGGAGGTCGTCAACCCCGTCCTCGAGACGTCCGAGATTCCCGAGACGATGCCCGATCCCGATGACGACGACGAGGGCTGCCTGTCGGTTCCCGGCGAGCAGCACCCCACCGGCCGCGCCGACTGGGCTCGGGTGACCGGCACCGATGCGAAGGGCGATCCCGTCGACATCGAGGGCCGAGGCTTCTTCGCCCGGATGCTCCAACACGAAGTGGGTCATCTCGACGGTTTCCTCTACACCGATGTACTCATCGGACGACACGCACGGGCGGCCAAGAAGGCCATCAAGCGCGCCGGCTGGGGCGTGCCGGGGCTGAGCTGGACGCCCGGCACCGTCGACGATCCGTTCGGGCACGACGACGAAGACGAAGACTGAACGACCCGATGAACTTCGACCAGTGAGCGTTCCGGTGGGTACCCGGGTGATGCTCCGCTATCGGCTGCCGCCCGGGCACACCCATCCGATGACGGACGTGATCGGCGAACTGGTGGCCCTCGACGCCGATGCCGTCTCGGTCCGCGGCCGGGACGGATCGTTGGTGCAGGTTGCCGCCGAGCGCGTCGTGGCCTTGAAACCCTTGGGCCCGAAGCCGATTCGGACGTCGGAGATCAGGGCTCTCGAAGCTGCCGCTGCCGACGGATGGCCGGGCGTCGAGCGAGAATGGATCGACGGTTGGCAGCTGCGCTTCGGTCACGGTTTCACCGGTCGCGCCAATTCGGCGGCACCGCTCGAGCCCGGGGCGTCGACGACGCCCGAGACGCTGGCGAGAATCTGCGATCGATACACCGCACGGGGATTGACGCCGACGCTGTCGCTTCCCGATCGCCTCGGGGCTGCTCCGACCGGATGGACGACGTACAACGAGAGCGCCGTCATGGCGGCGGACATCTCGAATCTGGTTCTACGCGACGGCGACTCGGCCATCGCCGTCACGGCGGAGCCCACCGTCGACTGGTTGACGTCACTGCACTACCAGGGCCGCGCAGCACCTCACGGCGCTGCAGAAGTGGCGTCGGCGATCCACGAGGGCACCCTCGGGTTCGGCATGCTCGGAGCAGGTGCAGTCGGATCAGGCGCGATCGCAGTCGGGCGAGCGGCGGTCACCACGGCCCCGGACGGTCGTCACTGGGTGGGACTGACCTCGCTCTGGGTCTCCCCCGAACATCGTCGCAACGGTCTGGGCACATTGATGTGCGGCGAATTGGTGCGATGGGGACGCGAGCACGGCGCAACTCACGCGTACCTGCAGGTGGCCGTCGAGAACACCGTCGCGCTCGCCCTGTACCGAGACCTGGGCCTCGTCGACCATCACCACTATCGCTACGCGCGACCGGATTCACAATGACGCGATCGGTCGACTGCCCTGTCGGAGGGGTTCTATAGGGTTCCTTCCCGTGCGCTTGGCTACTTGGAATGTGAACTCCGTCCGCTCTCGTCAGGATCGAATCGTCGATTGGCTGCAGCGATCCGACGTCGACGTGCTCGCGATGCAGGAAACCAAGTGCAAGGACGCACAGTTTCCGTATCAGCGGTTCACCGATATCGGGTACGAGGTGGCCCACGTCGGACTGAGTCAGTGGAACGGCGTCGCGATCGCGTCCCGGGTCGGTCTCGACGACGTGCAGATCGGGTTCGAGGATCAGCCCGGCTTCAGCAAGGATCCCGAGATCGACCCCACCCAGGAGGCCCGCGCGATCGGAGCCACGTGCGACGGTGTGCGCGTGTGGAGCCTCTACGTGCCGAACGGCCGCGAGCTCGCCGACCCGCATTACACCTACAAACTCGAATGGCTCGCCGCACTGAAGGCCGACGCTCAGGCGTGGGTTGCGGCCGATCCGGAGGCCCAGATCGCGCTCGTGGGCGACTGGAACATCGCGCCCACCGACGACGACGTCTGGGATCCTGCCCTGTTCGAGGGGAAGACCCACACCTCCCAGGCCGAGCGCGATGCCTTCGCCGCGTTCGCCGACGCCGGGTTCACCGAGGTGACACGGCAGTTCACCCCCGAGCCCAGAACGTATACCTACTGGGATTACACACAGTTACGGTTTCCCAAGAAGCAAGGCCTACGCATCGACATGGCGCTGACCTCGCCTGCACTGGCGGCCCGAGTGACCGGCGCGTCGATCGACCGCGAGGAACGCAAGGGCAAGGGAGCCAGCGATCACGCGCCGGTGATCGTCGAGATCGGCTGAGCAGGCCGGACCGAACTGCCGGCCACTGCTCGCGCGGCGATGATCGCTCCCACGGCAATCAGGATTCCGTGGGCGATCCGCACGGCCGGCGGGGTATAGAACTGCGGGAGAAACAGCACGAATCCGGCGGCCAGCACCATCGCGTAGCGGTTCCGTAGAGCGAATATCACCAGCCCGACGGCAATCGAGACGAGCCCGAGAGCGAACATCGTCGACTGCACAATCGAGTAGCGAATCGGATCGGCAAGATCGATCAGACCGGGGTTCGAGTTCGCTGCGGCGTCGACACCCAGGGCATGCAGCGCAAACGTCTCCGCGCCGTAGTACGGCAGAACCAGCCCGACGCCGATCCAGGTGGCGACCACTGCGGGATCGGACCGTCGACCGCCGAACAGCACAGCCAGTCCGAGTGCGATGAAGCCGAGCATCGCGAAGGTGTGGGCCAGCACCCAACTCGAGGATGCGAAGGCGTCCACACCTGCACTGCCCACCTCGTTCGAGTAGGGCCGCAAGGCGGGGTAGAGGGCGAACATGAGGCCGATGAAGAGGTACAGAGCTGCACGCATCGGAGGTACCAACCTTTCGAGAGCGACGCTCTCTACAGGAAGCAGTATTCACTCTCGATGCACTCCACGCAAGAGCAGTGCTCTCTAATCGGCGATCAGGTCCAGGAATTCCTCGTGCTGCGCCAGATAGCGCCGGACGTACGTGCAGATCGGGACGATGCGCCACTGTCGATCGCGCGCGGTGTTGAGTGAGGCTCGCACCAGCACACCGGCCCACCCGCGATCGCCGTACTCCTCCTTGACGACGGTGTGCATGAGTGCGACGACGCAGCTGTCGCCCGCATCCCCGTCACCGAAGCGGTAGCCGAGGATGCCGACAAGCTCGTCGTCGACGAAAAGATCGAATCTGCTGTGATCGGCGTCGTCCTCGATGCGGACGACGGGTCGCTCGACAGGTGCCGCCGGGATCGAGCGACGAGAGATGATGTGACTCATGTCACTTATGAGACCAGTGTTGCCCGTGTGACGCGAGGCGAGTGCTTCGATCGTCGCCGAGTCGAGTCCTGAATGTGACCGGGCGAAACCGAGTGACGTAGTGGTCAGAGGGCGACGAGCATGTCGTTGTACTCCGGGTTCGCCGCGGCGAATCGCTGCACGTAGGTGCAGACCGGCCTGACCTTCCAACCGTAGGAACGGGCGCTGTCCAGCGCGCGACGTACCAAGATTCCGGCCAGACCCTGATGACCGAAGTCCTCGGTGACGACGGTGTGCATGAAGGACACGACGTGCGTGCGCGTTGCGCGAGTGCCGTTTCCCTCCACCTCGAAGAATCCGACGATCCCGACGAGATCGCCGTTCAATCGAAGCTCGAACCGGTTCTGATCTTTGTTGATCGAGACATCAGCGCTAGGAGAACTCGCAAGCATGGGACGCCTCCTTCGCTGTGTGTGGGGTGGTGAACGAGTGAATCGAATGTGACGTGCACCACTATTAAACATGCGTGCGGTGGCTCTGTCACCTTTTCTACCAACAAACCTTCGGATGCGTAGGTTTGTCCGTCCATCCCGACTCGAATGCTGGTATCGGTCATAAGCTGCCCTGTTCGACGTTGTGATACAACAACATTCGAAGCCACGTCGCGTTTTCACCGGATATTCACAGGTTCGGATTCGGCCGCCGAGACGGTCGGCTCCGCCCCGCCGGTACTGTCGTCTCTCGTGATGTTCCTACCGCTCACGCCCAACGGCGAGACTCCCGTCCGCGCGCTGACGATCGCCGGAACCGACTCCGGCGGCGGGGCCGGAATCCAGGCCGACAGCCGCACGATGGCCATGTTGGGCGTCCACGCATGTGTTGCCGTCGCAGCGGTGACGGTCCAGAACACCGTCGGCGTGACGGGCTTCCACGAGATACCGCCCGAGATCGTCGCGGCCCAGGTTCGCTCGGTGGTCTCGGACATCGGCGTCGGCGCAGCGAAGACCGGGATGCTGGCGTCCACCGCCATCATCGAGGCGGTCACGGCCGTGTGTACCGAGGTCGGTATCGGTCGCGATCGGCCGGTTCCCCTGGTCGTCGACCCGGTGTGTGCGTCCATGCACGGCGACCCGCTACTGCACGCGGAAGCGCTCGACGCCATCCGCCACACCCTGTTCCCCATCGCGTCGCTGGTGACCCCCAACCTCGACGAGGTCCGGTTGATCACCGGCATCGACGTGGTCGACGACGCGTCCGCCCACCGCGCCGCGGAGGCCCTGCACGGTTTGGGCGCGCAGTGGGCGCTGGTCAAGGGCGGTCATCTGCGTACGTCCACCCACAGCACCGACCTGCTGTTCGACGGCGACACGTTCCTCGAATTCACCAGTGACCGCATCGACACCGGCAACGATCACGGCGGCGGCGACACCCTCGCTGCCTCGATCGCGTCGGCGCTCGCACACGGATACTCGATGCCCGACGCGGTGGCGTTCGGCAAGGAGTGGGTCACCCGTTGCCTGGCCGCGTCCTACGATCTGGGTGCGGGCCACGGCCCGGTGTCACCGCTGTGGCGACTGCACGAGTCGGAGGATGCGTAGATCGTCGGGCGCGCCCTTGATCTTGGGAGCGAAGAAGCTGCGGCGATAGGGCTTGGCGACCACGCCCAAGGCGTCAAGCACCTCCGGCGGGACCGCCCCGAGGGCCGCTGCAGAGATCATCACGTTGCCGTTTCCGCCGGTCTGCATTACCCGGGCGGCGACGGTGACGTCGACTCCGAGCCAGTCCGATCCCACCTGACGCGGGCTGCCGGTGTGGATCCCGACTCGCATGGTCGGGGTGTATCCGCCGACATTCACGCTGGTGAGGGCATCTCGTGCTGCGAACACGGCCTCGACGGCTCTGTCCGCATCGGAGAACACGGCCATGATGCCGTCTCCCAGTCTCTTGACGACGTGACCGCCGCGGAACGTGACCTCGGGTTCGACGGCTTTCGAGACCTTGCGAAGCAACGTCAGGGTGGAGGTATCGCCCGCACGAAGCGACCACGACGAGAACCCGACGAGGTCGGTGAAGACGATCGTGACGTCCGCCTCGCCGCGGCCACGGCCCGCCCGCTCGAGGATCGCCTGCCACACCTGCAGGGCACCGAGGCCGACTTCCCGGGATGCACCCGGTTCGTCGTCGAGCCCGTTGGCGGCCAGAAACCGATCCGCAACGCGGGCGACGGCCAGTGCTCGTCCCGGGCCGTCGATCGACAGTGGGTCACCGAACGTGGGGTCGCCGGGTAGTGCTCGCCGCACACGCCGAACCGCCCCGACCACCGTAGGCGCTCGATTGGTGGTGCGGACCCACTCCACCACCGAGGAGACGACTGCGTTCACAGCATCGAGCGTAACCCACGGTTACACATACTTTGCCTCATCCTTCGGCGCGTGCGGCCTCGCGCGCAGCACCGACCGGCACTCCGTTGGGGCCCTCCACCGACTGTGCGTAGACGCCGATTCCGTAGGCGACGGCGGCACCGTTCTTCGCCAGTGCGGCGCGGTCGACGTTCGCCAGGGTGTCCTGATCGGTGTGGTAATTCTCGTCGAAGGTCTGATCGGCGGTGCCGCCCCACTGTGCAGCCTGCTCGGCCGTCTTGTTCTCGTCCGCGCCGCTGAACACGCCGCCCGCCGGAATACCGACCTCGATGAACGGGCCGTAGTCGGATCGACCGTCGAAGTCGGTGCCGTCCGCGGCGACACCGTCGGCAGCCAGCCGCTCGACGAAGGTGCGCTCGATGGCGTCGGATCCGGCCGGTCCCGCGGGCTCACCGACCTTGTCGGAGTCGTCGCCGTCGTACGCGAGGTAGCCGGCGTTGTGCGAGCCGATCATGTCGAAGTTCAAGTACAGAGCGATGTTTCGCTTGTCGTCGTCGGACAGGCCCTCGACGTACTTGGTGGAACCGACGAGCCCGTCCTCCTCGGCACCCCAGAACGCGAAGCGAACCGCGTTGGTCACCTCGGGAGCACTACCCATTTGCAGGGCCGTCTCGAGCACCGCCGATGTGCCGGTGCCGTTGTCGTTGATGCCGGGGCCCTCGGGCACGCTGTCGAGGTGGGCACCCGCCATCACGACGTTCTCGGTCGAGCCGGTGGTGGTTTGGGCGATGATGTTGCGGCTCGTGGTCGTGTCGGTCGTCGTGACGAGCGTCAACGTGACCTCGGGTGCCGCGAGGACCGCTGCGCCGTCCTCCTGGCTGACGCCGCCGGTCGGAATCTTTGCGGTCTCGGGATCGCCGAGTGTCCCCGAATCCAGCGGTCCCGGTTCGTTGTTGACGATGATCGCGGCTGTCGCACCCAATTCGGCGGCGACGGTCTGCTTCGCACCGAACGGGCACACACCGCGCGGCACAACGGCGACGGCACCGGCCAGATCGAGCCCGGCGTAATCGGCCGCCTCGCATCCGTCTGCACCGGCTGGGGCCCCGACGACGCGCGCGGTGATGCCCTCTGCAGGCGTGGTCGGCGAATAGCTGAGCGCGAACACCGGAATCTCGGTGCCCGCGAGCGACAGGGTCTGAGTCTGCGCCTCGAAGGTCTCGAACTCGAACTCCGGAGTGGTGACCTCGAAACCGGCCGATTCGAGTTGCGAGACAACGTAATCGACACTCGCGTCGTATCCGGCGGTACCGGCCGCACGGTTTCCGTCGTGCGCGGCGGCGATCGTTTCCAATTCCTGGAGGTGCCCGACGAGAGCGTCCTCGGTGACCGCGGCCGACAGCCCCGGCCCGTCGGGTGTCGCGAAAACTCTGGCCGGTTCCTCGTCCGGGGTGGACGAGCAACCGGCCAGAATCAGGACAGTGACGGCAGTACCTGCAAGCAAGGAAATCCGCATAGCGGACACCCTACCCAGACAAATCGCAGGGTGTCAGGCGTCCCGACGATTGACGACGAACACTGCTACGCCGAAGATCACCGCAGTGAAGACGACGAAGTAGATCAGACTGCCGACCGGACCCCAGTGGAAGTCCGTACCTGCCGAGCCGCCGAGGAAATGGTCGGCGTTCTTGAAGGGCAGGAACGGCTGAATCTTCTCGCCGACCTTCGGGATGACTCCGACGAGGCTCTCGATCAGCAACGGCCACAACAGTAGGACGGCGATGGCACCGGCGGACTGCCGGATGAGCGCACCCACCGCAACAGCGAGAACGATCTGAACGAACGCCAGGACGGCAGTACCGTAGATGACTCGCCACGTGCCGTCGACGTCGAAGCTCAAGAGCGCGCCTGCTTCTTCACCCGCGATCGATTTCGCCAGGAAGAATGCACCGAACGCCAGGATCAGCGACAGCACCGCGCCGTACACACCGACGATCAGTGCCTTGGCACCGAGCACCGAGGCCCGGTTGGTGACCGCCTGGAATGTCGTTCGGATCAGGCCGAAGCGGTATTCGCTGGTGACAGTGAGGGCTGCCAGAATCATCAGCACCATGATCCCCAGGCCACCCACACCGCTGCCGACGACGTCGTACGCGGTGGTCGGCGGAAGCCCCTCCGGAGCATCCGGCCCGATGGCCGTCTTTGCGGCCCAACCGAGGATGGCTCCGAACCCGAGGCCGAACACCACCACGATCGCGCTGCACCACCACGGCGACTTGGTCGAGGTGAACTTGATTCTTTCTGCTGCCAAGACGCCCATCAGAGTGACCCGCCCATCGCTTGCTGAGTGTTCTGGTCTTCGGCACCCGCGCCGTGGTACTGCACTGTGTCTCCGGTGAGTTTCATGAATGCTTCCTCGAGCGAGCCTCGCTGAGAGGCCAACTCGTGCAGAGTGATTCCGGCCCGTCCGGCTATATCGCCGATCGTGTCGGTCGTGGAGTTCAGCACCACGAGCGAGGGCTGAAGTTCATCGGTCTTGTCCGGCTCGCGCACGGTGAGACCCGCTGTGGTCAGAGCCTGTCGGAGCCCGTCGAGCTGTGGGCTGCGCACGCGCACCGATGCCTCGGAGGCGTGGTCGATGAATTCCTGCACCGAGGAGTCCGAGATCAGCTTGCCGCGTCCGATGACGATGAGGTGCTCTGCAGTCTGCGCCATCTCCGAGAGCAGGTGGCTCGAGACCAGCACTGTGCGGCCCTCGGCTGCCAAGCGCTGCATGAACTTTCGGATCCAGACGATGCCCTCGGGGTCGAGGCCGTTGACCGGCTCGTCGAACAGCAACACCTTGGGATCGCCTAGCAGAGCGCCGGCGAGACCGAGCCGCTGCGACATGCCGAGCGAGAAGCCGCCCGCATTCTTCTTCGCGACCTCGGACAGTCCCACCAGACGCAGCACCTCGTCGACGCGGGACTTGGGGATGCCGTTGGACGCAGCCATCCACTCGAGATGAGCACGTGCCGAACGATTGGGGTGCACCCACTTGGCGTCGAGCAGAGCGCCGACGGTACGCAGTGGCTGCTTCAGATGGCTGTAGCTCTTGCCCTCGATGGTCGCCGAACCCGAGGTGGGTCGGTCGAGCCCGAGAATCATCCGCATGGTGGTCGACTTGCCCGCGCCGTTGGGGCCGAGAAAGCCGGTCACGATGCCGGGTTTGATGGTGAAGGTGAGGTTGTCGACCGCCGTCACCGCGCCGTATTGCTTGGTCAATCCTGTCACTTCGATCATGGGGTCAACCTTCCCCGATCGAACGCGTCCGCACATCGACCTACAGTCGCCTTGTCCATCATCCTTTCGGATGACACACACCCTGAGACAGTCGGTCACATGGGCGACGGCACGCGGTCGCAAACGCGCGCGCGTTTGCCAGAAGCTTGGCAAAGAGGGCTCGACACACAGTTCGCGCGCGTTCGACGAATGCGCGCGCGTTTGCCAGGAGCCCGCCTGGTCACGCACTCACATCGGCGAGCTGGCCTGCGCCCAGAATCGTTTCGGGATGCGGCCGGCATGTCGGGCCTGGTAACCAGCCGCCACCGCGTGTCTCATCGCCGACGCCATCAGCGCGGGGTCCTTCGCACGGGTCACCGCGGTGGCGAGCAGGACTGCATCGCAGCCGAGTTCCATCGCGAGGGTGGCGTCACTGGCGGTGCCGATGCCCGCGTCGAGGATCACCGGTACCGATGCGGCGTCGACGATCATCTCGATGTTGTGCGGGTTGGCGATGCCGAGGCCGGTGCCGATGGGCGAGCCGAGCGGCATGACGGCCACGCAGCCGATGTCCTCCAGCCGCTTGGCCAGAACCGGGTCGTCGGTGGTGTACGGCAGCACCTGGAAGCCGTCGTCGACGAGTTGTTCTGCAGCCTTGACCAATTCGATGGCGTCGGGCAGCAGGGTTCGCTCGTCGGCGATCACTTCGAGTTTCACCCAGTCGGTCTCGAGCGCCTCGCGACCCAGCTGCGCGGTCAGCACGGCCTCGGCCGATCCTCGGCATCCTGCGGTGTTCGGCAGCGGCGCGATGTTCAACCGGCGCAGCAGATCCAGCACTCCCGTCCCACCCGCGGCGTCGACGCGGCGCATCGCAACGGTGGTCAGTTCGGTTCCGGACGCGACGAGGGCCTCCTCGAGTACGGCGAGATTGGCCGCTCCCCCGGTGCCGGTGATGAGCCGGGAGGTGAAGGTACGGTCCGCAATAGTCAGACCCGTCATGCCCTCAACCACCCTGAACTGCGGTGAGAACGTCGATGGTCCAACCCTTTTGGACGTCGGTGGTGTCCCACCGACTCTTGGGCAGTACCGCACCGTCGACGGCGACGGCTATCCCCTTCTCGGGCAGCCCCAGGAACTCGAGCAATCGACGCATGGTCATGTCCTCGGTGAGCAGGTGATCCTCGCCGTTGACGGTGATGCCGATGGCAACCTGTGTCATGGTGTCCTTTCGATCTGCGGGCTGTGAATGTGCGAGAAGCGTTCAGGAGTGGCGGCTTTCGCCTCGGACATCTCTTCTCCGGCAATCAGTGCGGCTACTGCGTCGGCGGTGATGGGGGCGAGCAGGATGCCGTTGCGGCCGTGGCCGGTCGCGACGATCACCTGGGGAGACAGCCTGCCGATGATCGGTAATCCGTCCGGGCTCATGGGCCGCAGTCCGGCGGCGGTTTCGTACAGCTCGTATTCACCGATACTCGGCATGAGCCGTTCGGCGTCGGCTATCAGGTCTCGTACCCCGGCGACGGTCACCTGCGTGTCCTGCCCGGATTCGTATTGTGTTGCACCGACCACCAATCCGTCGCCGCGGGGCACCAGGTAGATCGCTCTGCCGTGCACGGTTCCGCGAACGGTGCGCTGCGGCGGGGGCGCGGCGCTCGGTCGACGACGCAGCCGCAGGATTTCGCCCTTGACCGGCCGGACGGGCAGCGTGGGCCACAGCGCCGCCGACTGCGCACCGGCGGCCAGGACCACCTGATCGGCGTCTGGGATGGTCTCCACCGGGGCGGCCACGAACTCCACTCCCGCATCCAGGCATCCCTGCTCGAGCGCGGCAACCAGCGCTCGATTGTCCACGGACAGCTCGGTCGGAGCCAGCAATCCGAGCCGAATGTTCTGCGCCAGAGCAGGTTCGAGCTCCCGCAGCTGTGCGCGACCGAGAATCTCCAATTCGTGTCCCTGCTCGCCCACCCACTCGGCAACGGTCCGCAGATCGGCGGCATCGGCGGAGTCGAGGGCAACCGTCACCGATCCGGTCGCGGAGAACACCGATGGGCCGGGCAGGCGCGCGGCGAAGTCCGGCCACCGCGCCAGCGAGGCAGCACCGAGGTGCAGGAGTTCGTGTTCGCCCGGCCACCCCTCGGACAGCGGGGCCAACATGCCGCCGGCCACCCAGGACGCGCCCTTGCCCAGAGCTGGATCGTGCACGACCACTCGGTGACCGTCCTGGCTCAGGCGCAGCGCCGTCGACAGCCCGATGACGCCTCCGCCGATAACGACGATGTGCACGCGATTCACGTCCTCACTCCCTGCGCCCGCATGATCGGGTTCAGGTATTGACGGTAAGGGCGGCGAACCCACTCTCAGCCCCACGATCCTCGGGACTCCCGCGATATCTCGGCCACTCCGTCGTCGGTGGCGGCCACCATGAGAATACAGTTCGCTGTGTGCATCCATCTCAGACCGCCCGCAATCAGACTCCCCGTGAGCGTCTTGCGTCCGCTCGCCTGTACCTGTGTACCGATGCCAGGCGCGACAAGGGCGATCTCGCGCAGTTCGCCGAGGCCGCGTTGTCCGGTGGCGTCGACATCATCCAGTTGCGCGACAAGAACTCTGCCGGTGAGCGCCAGTTCGGGCCGCTCGAGGCCAAGGACGAGCTGGCTGCACTGGCGATTCTGCTCGGCGCGACCAAGCGGCACGGTGCACTGCTTGCGGTCAACGACCGCGCAGACCTGGCGCTGGCCTCCGGCGCGGACGTGCTGCATCTCGGTCAGGGCGATCTGCCGGTGCACTACGCCCGCCAGATTCTCGGTCCGGACGTGGTGATCGGCCGCTCGACGCAGAACCGCGCCCAGTCCTCGCTCGCCGCGATCGAGGACGGCGTCGACTACTTCGCCGTCGGGCCGGTCTGGCCGACGCCCACCAAGCCCAACCGATCTGCCGCTGGGCTCGAGACTCTGCGGGCCACCGCGGATGCACTACCGGAGCGGCCGTGGTTCGCGATCGGCGGAGTCGACGCCACCAACGTGGATCAGGTTCGAGCAGCCGGTGCCGATCGCATCGTGGTGGTTCGGGCGATCACCGAGGCTCGCGACCCACAGGCGGCCGCTCGCGCGCTGGTCCAGGCTCTACAGGCATAACCGGGGCACACTGGACGGAGTGTTCTCCTCCCTCGCCCCGGCCCGTCGCCGGTTCGTCCTCGCTCTCCTCGTCCTGGTTGCAATCGGGGTCGTCGTGGTCGCAGCGGTTGTTGCGTCGTCACTCCGTACCGATGACCCCGTCGCGAGCGTCGACCAGTCGGTGCCCGGGCCGGTGCTGCTGGTCCCCGGTTTCGGCGGTTCCACCGATGCGCTCGACGTGCTCGCGGCCGCGCTGCGGGAAGACGGTCGTGACGCCACCGTGGTGGCCCTGCCCGACGGTGGCGTCGGCGATCTGACTGCGCAGGCGGGCACCTTGCGTGACGCCGCCGACGCAGCTCTGACTCGGACGGGAGCGACCTCGGTCGACGTCGTCGGGTATTCCGCCGGCGGCGTGGTGGCCCGAATCTGGGCAGCCGATTTGGGCGGCACCGAGCAGGCCCGGCGCATCGTGACTCTCGGCTCCCCGCACCACGGCACCCAGGTGGCGGGGCTGGCGGCCCAGGTTCTGCCCGATCAGTGCCCGACGGCCTGTCAGCAGCTCGCCCCGGACAGCTCCGTGCTCGCCGCCCTGAACTCCGGCGACGAGACCCCGGAGGGGCCGCAGTGGGTATCGATCTGGACCGACGTGGATCAGGTGGTGACCCCGCCTACCTCGGCCGAACTCGACGGGGCGATCAACATCCCCGTCCAGAGCGTGTGTGCGGATTCCACCGTCGATCACGGGAACCTGCCCCGCGACCCTCTCGTCGCCGCGATGGTCTCCGCCCAGTTGGACGGCAGCTCCACCACCCAGCTCGGAGCAGCTGATTGCAGCCGTCTCAGCTCGTGATGTCCTTGGTCGTGAAGTTCGCCCATGCTGCGCCGAGAAGCACGACGACGTAGACGCCCTGCAACCCGACGCCGCGGACCAGGTCCCGCATCGGCACCGGATCGCGGAACAGGTCGACGAAAGCCAGCCAGTACCGCGTCGGCAGGTAGGGCGCGATGGCGTCGGCCGCGTCCAGGGTCAGCAGCAACGAGCTGGCGATGAGGAAAGCCAACGCGCCCAGCGTCGCGGCCAGCGGGGAGTCGGTCAGGGTCGAGAGAAACAACCCCATGGCAGCGACTCCGAGCATGGACATCGTCACGTAGAGCACGGCAATGACGGTGCGTGCGGCTACCTGCTGATCGGTCAGCACCGTGCCCGACACGCTGGAGACCCCGGCCAACGACGTGGTGTCGAACAGCGTCGTACCGACGAAGTACGCGACGGCGGCCACGATGACCACGGCCAGCAACACGAAGGCGGTCACCGAGATCAGCTTCGCGACCAGTAGCTTGGTCCGTCCCACCGGGCGGGCGAGCAGGTAGCGCAAGGTGCCGGCCTGGGCCTCCCCGGCGACGGCATCTCCGGCGATGACCGACACCGCGACGGGCAGGAACAGCGGCAGCACGATGGCGAGCGCGGCGAGCGGGAAGAGCTGGCCGTTGGTGGTCACTGCGGAGAGAAAGGCGGGGCCCTCTCCCGGGCGCGGACCCACGTCGGTCAGGGCCAGTAGGCAGGCGACGATGGTCGGCAGCAGGTTGAGCAGGAGGATGACGACCCAGGTGCGGGGTCGACTCAGCATCGCGCGCAGCTCCACGCCGATCATGCGGTCACCTCCGTTCGGGTGGAGCGGACGGGACCGTCGACTCGATCAGCACTGGTGCCGGTGACGGCCAGCACGGACTGCTCCAGACTCATCTGCTGCGTGGTCAGCTCGCTCACCCGCACCCCACCTTCGACGAGCAGTCGATTGAGCAGGGCGGAGTCGGGGTGTTCGATCACGAGCTGCTGCCCTTCACGGTGGAGCACGGTGGCGTCCTGGACTCCGGCGAGCACGGTGACGGCCTCGGCCGGGTCCGGGGTGCCCACGAGCACTCGGCCGGTGGGCTGCTGGAACGCGGCGAGCTGATCCTGCAGAACGAGGCGCCCCCGATCGAGCACTCCCACTCGGTCGCACAGTTGTTCCACCTCGGCCAGCAGGTGGCTGGAGAGGAACACCGTGGTGCCCTTCGCATGCAGGCCGAGGAGCAACTCTCGAATCTCCAGGATTCCCTGCGGGTCGAGACCGTTGGTCGGCTCGTCGAGTATCAGCAGCTCGGGGGTCCGCATCAGCGCCGCGGCCAAGCCGAGGCGCTGCCGCATGCCGAGCGAGTACTGCTTGACCGGTCTGCGTCCCACCCCGGCGAGCCCTACCTGCTCGAGGGCCTCGCCGACACGGGCGGTGCGGGTGCGCCGGGAACCACCCGGTCCGGCCGCGTCGAGCAGCGTGAGGTTCCTGCGTCCGGAGAGATTGGGGTAGGCGGCGGGGTTCTCGATCAGCGCGCCCACCCGCGGCAGCACGCTCTTGCGTCGCCGCGGCATCTCCTCGCCGAGCACCTGCATCTGTCCGGAGGTGGCCAGGACCAGGCCGAGCAGCATCCGCACGGTCGTCGTCTTGCCGGAGCCGTTGGCACCGACGAAGCCGTAGATGTCGCCGGCTCGCACGTCGAGGTCGACACCGTCGACTGCTTGCACCGATCCGTAGCTCTTGGTGAGGCCGGTCGTGCGGATCATGTGGCTGCTCCTTCGAGCTGCTGGGCGGCGGTGGCCAGGGTGTCTGCGGTGACGGTGCCGGAAAGCAGGTAGCGACGCCGGTCGGCGGTGGGCTCGGTGATCAGGACGTTGAGCGGCCCGATCGACAGCGCGACGCTGTTGCCGGTGACGACTGCGCCCGGGGCTTCCCGCAGCTGGTCGACGAGCCCGCGCGCCGCCCGGCGCGGCAGCGGAGCGGCGATCAACTCGGTCACTCCGCGGCCGTAGATTCCCACCGCACCCTGGCCGCCGCGGTCCATCAGGTCGAGTCCGGACAGAGTTGCCGGAAGACGGGCGGAGTCGATTCCGTCGGCAAACGAGGCGATGTCGAGCCCGTCCTCGCGCTGCACATCGGCACCGGGCGGCGGGACGAAACGAACGGTGTCGGCGTCGGGGGTCGCGGAGGAGAAGTCGAGGAACGCGGTGCTGACGATAGGGCGAGTGGCCCCGTCGCCCAGCACGTCGACCCGCAGCGGCAACCCACTGTCGGGGTCGACCCATACGTCGACCTCGGTGACGGTGCTCTGCGGCTCGCCGGGGATCAGCCGGAGGCCAGGGGCGTCCAGGCCGGCGATCCGGCGAACCGGAAGCCGGGTGAGCTCGTCGGCGGTCGCTTCGCTGAGCAACCGCTGCCCGAGTTCCGGGGGCAGCAGGTCGGCTTCGCGTGGCAAGCGCAGGCTCGGCTCGGGGACCGGTGTCGCCACTGCCGTGTTCTGTTCGTAGTCCCATCGCCACAGCCGAGCCGGGCTCCGGTAGAGGCCGCGCTCACCGGCGAGGCGCACGGTGTCGACGCGCCAGCTGTCCGGGCTGCGATACCAGGCGCGCAGGGTCGTGGTGTCGCCCAGCAGATCCGGCAGGCCACCGAGTCCGTCGGTCACCGGCAGAGTGACACCGCCGACTGCCTGGGCGTAGCCCGAGTACGGCGTCGCGGTGGAGGACTGGACTCGGGAGAGAAGTTCGTCCGCTGAGATGTCCGACGCGGCGACGGGCCAGCGCTCGATCACAGCGGGGGTGGCGACGAGCACGGCGATGCCGAGCACCACCGCCAGCCACCGCCACTTCTCACGCACCTTCTCGACCGTACGGACGTACCCGATGTGCTGCATGTGATGCTCCTATGAGTGTCAAGTGGCGGTTTTCTGGGTGAGAAGTTGGAA
>NZ_JAPWIJ010000012.1 GCF_027270735.1 Rhodococcus ruber
CGGATCACCCGCACCGCGATCTCACCACGATTGGCAACAAGAACCTTGGTGATCTTCCGATGAGAATTGGACGTGGTCATATTGTCGAGTTCCTTCACTGGCCGTATCGGGCATTGACGAAAAGAGCTGGGGCACCGGCGATTCCATACCGATGCATATCCTCGGGTCGACCCCACAGATCGAGGGCCGGCGGAGATTGTTCGACCACGGAAGGCTGCGCAGCGGACAACACAGCAACAACAGCGGCGATGTCGGTGTCGGTCGGACATCCTCGAAACAACCAACTACCCGACGCTGCAACATGATTCGCTTCGCCGCTCACTGCGTCGTGATTCGCTTCGCCGCTCACTGCGTCGTGATTCGCTTCGCCGCTCATAGGGGAATGTTTCCGTGTTTCTTCGGTGGCAGGGTGACTTGTTTGCGTTCGAGCAGACGTAGCGCGGTCACGATCTGGCCGCGAGTGTGACTGGGCGGAATGACGGCATCGAGGTAGCCGCGTTCGGCAGCGACGTACGGGTTGACCAACGTGTCCTCGTACTCCTGCTGCAGTGTCAGACGCAACGCGTCGACGTCCTCACCGTTGGTCGCTGCCTCGAGCAACTGCTTGCGGTACACGAACCCGACCGCACCCGAGGCCCCCATGACCGCGATCTGCGCGGTCGGCCACGCCAAATTGACGTCGGCTCCCATGTGCTTGGACCCCATCACGTCGTACGCCCCGCCGTACGCTTTGCGGGTGATGACGGTGATCTTCCCGACCGTCGCCTCACCGTAGGCGTACAACAGTTTCGCGCCACGACGAATGATGCCGTTGTATTCCTGGTCGGTCCCGGGCAGGAACCCGGGCACATCGACCAACGTGATGATCGGAACGTTGAAGCAGTCACACGTGCGCACGAACCGGGCCGCCTTCTCCGAGGCATCGATATCGAGCGTGCCCGCGAACTGGGTGGGCTGGTTGGCCACGATCCCCACCGACCGGCCGTCGACCCGCCCGAACCCGACGATGATGTTGCGGGCCCGCCCCTCCTGGACTTCGAGGAACTCGTCGTCGTCGAGGATCCGGCGAATCACCTCGTGCATGTCGTACGGAGTGTTCGGCGAATCCGGGATCAACGTATCGAGCTCGAGATCCTCCGCCGTCAGACTGTCTTCGATCGCCCCGAGAACAGGATCCGACGGAACTGTCCGCGGCGCGTCGGCACGATTGTTGCTCGGCAGATACGACAGCAGATCACGGACGTAGTCGAGGGCGTCGTGCTCGCCGGACGCGACGTAATGCGCGACCCCGGACTTCTCCATGTGCGTCGTCGCGCCACCGAGCTCTTCCATCGTCACGTTCTCCCCGGTGACGGTCTTGATCACATCGGGGCCGGTGACGAACATCTGACTGGTGCCATCGACCATGACCACGAAATCGGTCAACGCCGGCGAATACACATGCCCACCGGCGGCGGGGCCCATGATCAGCGAGATCTGCGGGATCACCCCCGACGCACGAACGTTGCGGTGGAAGATCTCCCCGTACAACCCGAGAGAGACGACACCTTCCTGGATGCGGGCACCGGCACCTTCGTTGATCCCCACCAACGGCCGCCCGGTCTTGACCGCCAGATCCATCACCTTGACGATCTTCTCGCCGTAGATCTCCCCGAGCGAGCCACCGAAGACGGTCGCATCCTGGGAGAACACACACACATCACGGCCATCGACCGTGCCGTAACCGGTGACGACACCATCACCGAGGGGCCGATTCTCACCCAACCCGAAATTCTGGGACCGGTGCCGCGCCAACGCATCGAGCTCGACGAACGAACCCTCGTCGAGCAACGCCGTGATCCGCTCCCGCGCAGTCAACTTGCCCTTCGCATGGACCCGCTCCACCGCCGCCTCACCCGAAGGATGCTCCGCACCCGCGAGACGTTTACGAAGATCGGCCAATTTACCCGCAGTGGTATGGATATCGGGTTCGGTTGTCGTCATGCAGATGTCCCCTACGTTGTGTGGAAGCCGGGTTCGGATCGTCAGTTGGTTGCGAGCGATCGCGCGATGACGAGCCGTTGAATCTGGTTGGTGCCCTCGAAGATCTGCGTGATCTTGGCGTCGCGCATGTATCGCTCGACGCGGAAGTCCCTGGTGTAGCCGTAACCGCCGAACACCTGAACCGCATCGGTGGTCACCTTCATGGCTGCGTCCGTGGCGATCAGTTTTGCCACAGAAGCATTGCGGGAGTACGGAAGTCCTGCGTCCCGGCGGCGGGCGGCATCGAGGTAGGTGGCGCGGGCGGAATCGACCGCAGCCGCCATGTCCGCCAGTACGAAGCCCAGCCCCTGATGGTCGATGATCTTCTTGCCGAACGCAGTGCGTTCCTGCGCGTACTTCACAGCATCATCGAGTGCTGCCTGAGCGATTCCCACGGCGACAGCGGCAATTCCGAGTCTTCCGGCGTCCAGCGCACTGAAGGCGATCTGCAGCCCTTGGCCCTCCGCTCCGATTCGCCATTCGGTGGGTACGTGCACGTCGTCGTAGTGGGCGGAGGTCGTCGGGATCGCATGCAACCCCATCTTCTCCTCGGGCTTGCCGAAGCTCAAGCCCTCGGTTCCCTTCGGAACCAGGAAGCACGAGATCCCCTTCGAGCCTTCTCCGGTGCGGGCGAAAAGGTTGTAGAAATCAGCCACACCGCCGTGCGTGATCCAGGCCTTCGATCCGTTCACCGTGTAGCCACCGTCGGTTGCGGTGGCCTTGCAACCGAGTGCGGCGGCGTCCGAACCCGCCTGGGCCTCGGACAGCGAGTACGCGCCGATCTGTCCGCCGCCGAGCATGTCGGGGAGCTTGTCGGCCTTCTGCTGATCGGTACCGAACGCCATCATGGGATAGCAGGCCAGACCGTGCACACTCACCGCCACTGCAACTGCGGCCCAACGTGATGCCAGCTCTTCGAGAACCTGCAGGTAGACCTCGTACGGTTGGCCGCCGCCACCCCATTCTTCGGCGTACGGCAGGCTCAGCAGCCCAGCCTCGCCCAGCGTCGCGAACACCCCGTCCGGGTAGGTCTCACGGCGTTCGTGTTCGTCGACGATCGGGTCGAGAATCTTGTCCGCCACATCTCGGGTGAGCGCAATGAGGTCACGTGCTTCGGCGGTGGGCAACAGGCGATCGACGGGCACGGACAACCTCCGGGACTTTTCAGCATCAGTACTGCAGGGTGATCCGCAGTACTGATGCACAGTACTGCACAAGTCGATGCAGTACCATCCTTGGTGTGAACGCACCCGTGACCTCGCACGCCACGGCGCGCCGTTCCGAGCTCTTCGACCAACTCGTGAGCCTGTTCTTGGCGGAGGGATTTGCGCACCTGACTCTCGACACCATCGCGGCACGGCTTCGCTGCTCCAAGTCCACCCTCTACACCCTGGCGTCCAGCAAAGATCAGCTCGTCGGCGGAGCCACGGTCCACTACTTCAAGTCCATGACCACACAGGTCGAAAATGCCGTCGCCGAGGTGGACGGCACCCGCAATCGCATCACCACCTACCTCACCGCCGTCGGCGCAGCTCTCGAATCGGCATCCGAACAGTTCATGACCGATCTGGCATCGCTCGAGTCGGCCCGTTCGGTGTACGAGCGCAACACCGCGATCGCCGCACGACGCGTCCAGGAGCTGATCAGCGAAGGCGTGGCCAGTGGTGAGGTGCGTGATGTGCACGCGGCCTTCGTCGGCGACGTCGCATCCTCGGTCATGGTCCGAATTCAGACGCGAGAAGTGTTCCGATTGACCGGCCTCAGTGACGGAGATGCCTACCTCGAACTGGCGAAATTGCTGACAGCAGGAATCGGCGCGTAGCAGCCGAGCCGGGAATGAATTCACCCCGACGCACGCTGAGTACAGTGAATGTAGTTGATCCTTCAACGAAAGAGCACGTGATGAAGAAGATCGGATTCCTGTCCTTCGGTCACTGGTCCCCGTCCCCGCAGTCACAGACGCGATCGGCGTCGGATGTGCTGCTGCAGTCGATCGACCTCGCGGTCGCAGCCGAAGAACTGGGTGCCGACGGCGCGTACTACCGCGTCCATCACTTCGCCAACCAACTCGCGTCGCCGTTCCCTCTGCTCGCTGCCGTCGGTGCCAGGACGAGCACCATCGAGATCGGCACCGGCGTCATCGACATGCGCTACGAGAACCCGTTCTACATGGCCGAGGATTCGGGCTCCGCCGATCTCATCTCGGGTGGGCGGCTGCAGCTCGGGATCAGCAGAGGATCGCCCGAGCAGGTCATCGAGGGTTACCGATATTTCGGCTACACCCCGGCCGAGGGCTCCGATCATGCCGACATGGCCCGCGAGCACACCCGTATCTACCTCGACCTCCTCGAAGGCAAGGGCTTCGCGCAGCCCAATCCACGGCCGATGTTTCCCAACCCGCCCGGACTACTGCGCCTCGAACCGCACTCCCCCGGTTTGCGGCAGCGCATCTGGTGGGGTGCCGGCACCCGCGAGACGGCGGAGTGGACAGCACGCCAGGGCATGAACCTGATGAGTTCGACCCTGCTCAGCGAAGACACCGGTGTGCCGTTCCATCAGCTGCAGGCCGAGCAGATCGAGCGATTCCACAAGACGTGGAGCGACGCCGGACACGACTTCGCGCCGCGAACGTCCTTGAGCCGCAGCATCTTTCCGATCGTCAACGATCTCGACCGCGCCTACTTCGGCCGGGAGGGCACTGGCGACGACCAAGTCGGCTACCTCGACGGCGGCAAAGCGCGGTTCGGCAAGACCTACGCGGGTGAGCCCGATCGACTGATCGAAGAACTCGCCGCCGACGAGGCGATCGCCGCCGCGGATACTCTCCTGCTCACCGTGCCGAACCAGCTTGGCGTGGACTACTGCGCTCACGTGTTGGAGACACTGCTCAGCGACGTGGCCCCTGCACTGGGGTGGCGCTGATCACTCCGTGACGCGGCGCGATTGGTTTCGTCGGATACGGGTACTGGCAGCAGGTTCACCCACCGCCACCTGCCAGGAGTCCCCATGCTCAAACGTGACGTATCCGCGCGCCTCGACGTAGACATCACCGCCGCCACCACACTCGAATTCCAGATCGCGATTGCTCCGCACCCGGGCACGACGGTCACCGAATCACTGTCCTTCGTCCTCGACGGCAGCCCCATCGAGGCGAAGGAAGTCAGCGGGCCGCACGGCAATCGGATTCACGTCATGCCCGCGGATGTCGGCAACCTTCAGGTTTCGTACGACGCCACGATTTTGGGTAACACCACCCCGGCACCGGTCACCGATTACGACATGTCGCTCTATCTCCGACCGAGTCGGTACGCCGAGGCCGACAAGTTCTACGGTTTCGCCGCCACGGAATTCGGCGACTACGCGGACTCCGAGGAACTGCTGGCGAAGATTTCCGCGTGGGTCGGCGCTCGGCTGAGTTACGTTCCAGGAAGCAGTGATCCGATCGACGGGGCTGTCGACACGCTACTCGCCGGGCAGGGCGTCTGCCGGGACTATTCACACCTCGTGGTTGCCATGCTGCGTGCGGTCAACGTTCCGGCCCGCCTGGTGGCGGTGTACGCACCCGGCTGCGATCCAATGGACTTCCATGCTGTTGCCGAGGCGTTCGTCGGCGGCCAATGGCGTGTTGTCGATGCCACTTGCCTCGCCCCCCGCTCGACGCTGGTGCGGATCTCGGTCGGTCGCGATGCTGCCGACACCGCATTCCTGGACAACCACAAGGGTGCCATCACGCTGAACAGTTCCGTGGTCACCGCCGTGGTCGACGGCGAGCTCCCCCAAGACGACATCACCGAGCTGGTCTCCCTCACCTGATCATCCGACCGAACGCCACCGCGCTATGAGCTACATCACAGCGGCGTTTGCTTTTGCACGCGGAAACCGACTATCTATCCGTTACCAACATTCACAGCCACCTGAAAGGCGAACACCATGAGCTTCATCGACAAGGCCAAGAACGCAGCAGAAGACGCCATCGGCAAGGCAAAGGAAGTTGTGGGCGACGCCACGAACAACAAGGACCTCGAGGCCGAGGGCAAGAAGGATCAGGGTTCGGCAGGCGTGAAGAAGGTCGGCGAGAACATCAAGGACACCTTCAAGTAACCACCCCAACGCATCGAGTGCCGCCGATCTCGATGATCGGCGGCACTTGCACTTCATCCCACTTTCACGCTGGAGAACGGAAAACCCCTCATGACCACATCGACCGACACCACCACCACCACCAAGCGCCGCGGCGGATTCGCCTC
Organism: Rhodococcus ruber; assembly: GCF_027270735.1. Lineage (GTDB taxonomy): Bacteria > Actinomycetota > Actinomycetes > Mycobacteriales > Mycobacteriaceae > Rhodococcoides > Rhodococcoides rubrum_A. The sequence goes on from NZ_JAPWIJ010000012.1 coordinate 6,270, forward strand.
GAAGCTCGCCCTGCTCATCACGCTCGTGCTGGTTGCAGCACTGGTGATCTTCGTACTGCAGAACACCGTGCACACCACGATCAACTTCCTGGGCTGGAACTTCGATCTCGGCCAAGGGGTCTCGCTGCTCGGCGCAGCCGTCGTGGGTGCCGTCATCACGCTGACCGCTACCGCCGCACTGAAGGTACGACGCGCAGTCCGCTGACCGACTCCCACACGAGAGGATCCTTCCGATGCTTCCCTTGCTGGCACGCAAGTACCTGTACCGCTATCTCATCGTCGCGATCGGGCTTCCCATCCTCGCGCGCATCTTGGCCTTCGCCGGGCAAAGCCTCGAAAAGCGAACGGGGAAAGACAACTTCGTGTCCAAGGGACTCAAGTCGGCCGGCAGATTTGCGCAGAAGCGAGCCGATAAGTCGCAGGGCAAGAAGGAACGCAAGTCCCAGCACGCCCTGCGCTAGGCCCGCCGAAGAGTACGTCGCCCGGCTGCACCGGCCGTGAAGGCAACGATCGAGGTCGGGTCGATCAATGTCCAGCCGGGTCGGTCAGCGACTTGCCTTCCCGAGCCTTGACGCGCTTGCGCTCGAGGAGGACCAGGGCAATCCCGGCCACGAGTAGAACCGGCGCAGCGATCGCCCCGATCCACACCCACCCGGTGAATTCATAACCTGCCGCGGTGAGAGTGAGGCCGAGGCTCACCAACGCCACTCCGATGCAGATGTAGCCGGGCCAGTTGCGCGTGTCGACGATTGCCTCACCCGCGTGACCGCGGGTCGTCCGATCGTCGTCGGTTGCCCCGGCGTCGGATTCGCTCGAGTTCTCGTATGCCATGTGGATCCTCTCCGGATACGGACCGTTCGTCCCACTCGAGACGAACCGTCCGCGTCGGCTGCCCGCTAGCCACCGGCGGTAAACCTGACGTCGGATCGAACGATCAGTCATGCCAACTCACGGCAGCGAACGGAGCACGGCTCGCGAGCCGGCCGACGATGCCTGCATGCGCGAAGTCCTTGGCCGTCGCAACGGCGTCGAGCACGTCCGCGCCCTTGGCCAACTCCGCGGTGATGGCTGCGGCGAATACGCAGCCCGCACCCGACACGCGCTCTTCGCCCACTTTGGCAGCACGGAGCACGGTCAGATCGGACCCGTCGTACACGACATCGACAGCCTCGCCGCCGGGTAGTCCGGCACCACCCTTGACCACCACGTAGCGAGGTCCGAGGTCGGCAATTCTCTTCGCGGCCTCGCCGAGCTCCTCGACGGTGGTGATCTCGTTCATCCCGGACAGTGTCTGCGCCTCGAACAGGTTGGGGGTGATCACGGTGGCCAGCGGAAGAATCTCGCGCCGGAGGGCATTGTCGGTGTCGAGCGCGGCACCGGGCTCCTGGCCTTTGCAGATCAACACCGGATCGACCACAACGTGCCGCCACGACTGCCGACGCAACGAATCGGCCACCGTGTCGACGGTGCCCGGGGTACCGAGCATGCCGATCTTGACGACATCGAGATCGTGTGCGGCAGTGGCGACTTCGATCTGATCGGCGATGACCGAACTGTCGATCGGAACGAATCGATGACCCCAGCCCGACTTCGGGTCGAAGGACACGATGCAAGTGATCGTACCGACGCCGTAGACCCCGAGACGCTCGAATGTCTTCAGATCGGCCTGCAACCCGGCTCCGCCGGTAGCTTCCGAACCTGCAATGACATACGCAATTGTCGACATGCACTCAGTATGACAATCCGGGATCGACCGCGAATCAGGTGGTCGACATCCGATTGGGTCCGGCTGTTTCGGGGCATACGACCGATTCGGATCGTTTCCCGACGACCCGATGCCGCGCAGTACATCGACTTCGAGCCCAGGAGCAGCGGCGCGCGATCCGTGATCGTGCGACACGACGAGAGTTCGGAGGCCGAACCGTGCCCACTAGTAGGAACACGACAGCCAGCTGCGACGACGTGTGGGACGTTCTCGCGAACGGATGGAGCTACGCGACATGGGTTGTCGGTGCTTCCCGAATTCGCGCCGTCGACGGCAACTGGCCCGCTGCCGGAAGCTCGATCCATCATTCTGTCGGTGCCTGGCCCGCGGTACTCAGCGACGTGACCCGATCGGTGGGAATGCACGCCGGTCGTGAACTCCAGCTCGAGGCGCGTGCACTGCCGTTCGGAAAGGCCTCGATCACAGTGCGATTGCACCCGATAGCCACCGGATGCCGCATCGAGATCATCGAACACGCGGTAACAGCACCGTTCGATCTGGTACCGGACCGCATACAACATGTTCTCGCGCATCTGCGCAACGCCGAGGCGTTGCGCAGGCTTGCACTCCTGGCCGAGCGGTCCACCGCACCGTGAGCAAAACTCCACTGCGACAAGCAGTTTCGGGAAAAATGCTGTTCGTGTTCATTCTCGGCGATGTGCTCGGTGCCGGAATCTACGCTCTCGTCGGCGAGATCGCGGGTGAGGCAGGCGGAGCCATCTGGCTTCCCATGCTCGTCGCCCTGCTGATGGCACTGCTCACCGCAGCGTCGTACGCGGAGTTGGTCACCAAGTACCCACGAGCGGGCGGCGCAGCCGTGTTCGCGCAACGGGCGTACGGAAAACCGCTCGTGTCGTTCCTGGTCGGGTTCTCGATGCTTGCCGCAGGCGTCACCAGTGCCGCCGGGCTGGCGCTTGCCTTTTCGGGCGATTACCTGGGCGTGTTCCTCGACGTGCCGGCCGTACCCGCTGCAGTGGTCTTCTTACTGCTGGTCGGGTTGCTCAACGCGCGCGGAATCACCGAATCTCTCCGGGCCAACCTCGTCATGACGGTGGTCGAGGTATCCGGGCTGGTGGTCGTCATCGCCCTTGCCGGACTCGTACTGAGCCGCGGAGACGGCGTGCCGTCTCGCGTCCTCGAATTCACCGACGAGACAACCCCGACGCTGGCCGTGCTCGGGGCGGCCCTGCTCGCGTTCTACTCGTTCGTGGGCTTCGAGACATCGGCGAACATCGCCGAGGAAGTCGAGGACGTGCGACGGGTCTACCCACGAGCCCTACTGGGTGCCGTCACGGCGGCCGGCGTGGTGTACGTGCTCGTCGGGCTGGCAGTCTCGACCGTCGTGCCTGCCGACACGTTGGCGCAATCGACCGGCCCGCTGCTCGAGGTCGTCGCCGCCGCAGACGCCGGTATCCCACCGTGGGTGTTCAGCCTCGTCGCGCTCGTCGCGGTGGCCAACGGCGCATTGCTGACGATGATCATGGCGTCCCGCTTGACATTCGGGATGGCGCGCGACGGTTTGCTCCCCGGAGCGCTGGCCAAAGTTCTCCCCGGACGCAAGACACCGTGGACTGCCATCGTGGCCACCACCGTCGTCGCAATGGTTCTCTGCACCACCGGGTCTGTTGCGGCACTGGCCGAAACCGTGGTGTTGCTACTGCTGTTCGTTTTCGTCAGCACCAACGTCGCAGTGCTCGTGCTACGCCGCGATCGCGCGGACACCGACCATTTCCGAACGCCCACAGCACTTCCCGTCCTCGCGCTGATCACCTGTGCTGTACTGCTCACCCAACAGTCGGGAGCAACGTGGCTGCGCGCCGGACTGCTCCTCGCGGTGGGGGTCGCACTGTACGTCGTCGGTACAGTCCTTACCAGGAAGACCACGACCGAGCAGAGGAGCACTTCCCGATGACCACCACCGAGGTCGACGCGATTGTCATCGGCAGCGGTCACAACGGGTTGGTCGCGGCCGCAGCGATGGCCGACGCAGGCTGGGACGTGGTGGTACTCGAGGCCGCCGAGCACCCGGGTGGAGCTGTGCGCAGCGCCGAGCTGGTTCCGGGGTTCACCAGCGACCTCTTCAGTGCCTTTTACCCGATGGCGCTTGCATCGCCTGCCATGACCGCACTCGAGCTCGAACGACACGGACTGCAGTGGTCGCATTCGCCCGCGGTGTACGGCCATGCACGGTCGGCACAGGACACCGACGCTCCGGTCGTCCATCACGACGTCGAGACCACGGCAGCGATGCTGTCCGAACACGACGCGCGAGACGGCGATACCTGGCTGCGGCTCTTCGAGCAGTGGGAACGCATTCGCAAGCCGCTTCTCGATTCACTGTTCGGACCGTTTCCGCCCGTGGCACCTGCTGCACGGTTGGTCCGCACCCTCGGAGTACCCGAAACACTGCGTTTCGTGCGATTCGCGGCCCTGCCCGCCCGGGTCATGGCGCACGAGCTGTTCCACAGCGAAGCTGCGCGTTGCTTGCTGCTGGGCAATGCCATGCACGGTGACGTGCCGACCGATGCCCCCGTGAGCGGAATGATGGGATACCTGCTCACGATGCTCGCGCAGGACGTCGGCTACCCCGCCCCGGTCGGTGGATCATCGGCGCTGACCGGCGCTCTGATTCGCCGAGGGGCAGCATCGGGTGCCGCGCTCGAATGTGGACAGCTGGTCGAATCGATCGACGTTCGCGGCGGCCGAGCACGTGCCGTGCACACTGCCGCCGGAGACACGTTCCGCGCGCGCCGGGCAATCGTCGCCGATGTATCGGCACCTGCGCTGTACGGCTCACTGCTTCCGTTCGACGCGGTGCCGCGTCGAGTGCACGACGACCTGCGCACCTTCGAGTGGGACACCCCGGTGGTGAAGGTGAACTACGCCCTCGACCGTCGAATACCCTGGAATTCGACGTCTTTGGCGGATGCAGGCACAGTTCACCTCGGTGCCGACGACAACGGACTCGTGCACTGGGCAGCCGACCTCACCACCGGAGTCCTTCCACGAAGCCCATTCATGCTGTTCGGCCAGATGACCACGGCCGATCGGAGCCGATCGCCGGAAGGTACCGAAAGTGCTTGGGCCTACACCCATTTGCCGAGAGGCGTCGTCGACGATGCAGCGGCCGACACCGTTGCCGACCGGGTGGACACAGTTCTCGATGCTCATGCACCGGGGTTTCTGGATTCGATCGTCGGCCGGGTCGTGCAGCGACCGAGCGACCTGTACGGGGCCGATCCCAACCTGTTCGGCGGCGCGGTGAACGGTGGGACCGCACAGCTTCAGCAGCAGTTGATATTTCGGCCGACGCCAGGGCTGGGACGGTCGGAGACCCCCGTCGAGGGTCTGTTCCTCGGATCAGCATCGGCACACCCCGGTGGCGGGGTGCACGGGGCAGCAGGCCTCAACGCTGCTCGGGCAGCACTCGGGCAGCGCGGCGTCCGTGGCTGGATGAAGACGAAGGTCACCAGTTCACTCATCGAATTGTTGACCAGGTAACGGCGTTACCGAACCGAGATCTTTCGTTACCGATTCGAGATCTTCGACTGAGCCTTCCGCAATAGGGCACTGACATTGTTGAAAGCACAACAACTCAGCGTTTCGCACCGCACGGGCACACCGATCGGGGCGAGCGCTTCGGGGAAGAGGTAAGGACATGCTGACGAGCACTGCAACCATGGAACGCTCCCTCCGCGACGACGAAGGCGTCTTCCGACTCGAAACCGTTCGCAATCTCGACGGGGTCGACACACTGCGCGCATTCGGCGAACTGGACATGTCCACCCGGGCCGAATTCGTCCACAGCCTCGACTGCCTCGCGTCCACGTCCGATCGGGTGGTGGTCGATCTGGCACAGGTGTCGTTCATGTACTCGGGTGTCGCCAACGCGATCATCGATGCGACGTACGCGCATCCGGGCAAGATTGCCGTGTACGCACCTGCACGGTCTGTGCGCATGGTTCTGGACGTGCTCGGTGCCGGTGGGCTGTTGATCGACACTTTTCGGTCGTGAATCGCACTCGATAACAGGTAACGTCGGAACAATGTCAGAGGAGCCGACCGGAGGGCCGTTCGAGATCGTGTCGGCTGCGCACGACTCGACGACCGTACTCACTGTTCGAGGAGAGCTGGACCTCGACACCATCCCTGCGCTGTCTGCCACTGCGTTCCCTGCGGCCGACACTGCCGAAGGTGGTCTGGTCGTGGACTTGACCGACGTGAGCTTCCTGTCGTCGAGCGCGATCACAGTCTTGGTACGCGTGTGCGATCGACTGCCGGACGCCTCGCGTATGGCGTTGGTTGCGGTGAACGGCGTCGTCGTTCGACCCGTGCAACTCAGCGGGATCGATCGCGTGATGGCCACGTTCACCAGCGTCCCTGACGCCGTTGCGCACGTGCAGTCGTCGGCTCGCAGCGGCGAGGCGGACCGATGACACCACATCCCCGGCCGGAGCGTAGGTCGTGACCGAAAGCAATTCGGCGTCCGCCCCTCTGCGCTGGAGTCACACGGCGCAGGCCGAACCTACGACGGCGACCACGCTTCGTCGACGGCTGCGCGGGTGGGTTCTCGACCTCGGAGTGAACAGCGCTCTGGTGGACGACATCGTGCTCGGGGTCTACGAGGCACTCGCCAACGTCGTCGAACACGCCTATTGCGCATCGCCCGAAACCGGAACGATGACGATCACCGCGGCGTACGACCACGAGACGCTCACCGTGACTGTCTCCGACACCGGAACGTGGCACCCACCGACTCCGACGACCACTCGCAGCCACGGCCTGCAGTTGGCCGCCGCGGTATCGGACGAGCTGTCGGTCGATCATCGACCCGGTCTCGGCACGGTGGTGACAGTGGCGTGGAGCAAGCCGCTCGCGGCGGCAGGCCCCACCGGATCATCCCATCGCGCGACCTGACCAAGAGGAGTGAACATGACCGCTTCGGCTGCCGAACTACTCGCCTCCGCGCCCTGCGGAGTGTTCTCGGTCGACGTCTCCAGCGGCAGAATTCTGTACGCGAACGTGGCCGCCTCTCGAATCACTGCCCGCAGCCGCGACTCGCTGGAGGGAACCCCGGTCGCAGACCTGTTCGGTGCCGAGTTCGCACCGGTGCTGGCAGGCTTGCTCGACGCGGCATCCACATCCGATTCGGACGTGCCGATCGGGACCGCTGCGCAGCTGACCGGCGCACCGGGGCGAGCGTCGTCCACCGCGGTGTCCGTGCTGGCCAACAGACTTCGTTCGGAGTCGGGTGCGATGACCGTCACGATGACACTGCACAACGAGACGGAACGCCGCGTGCGCGAAAAGGATCTGGTCGACGCCCGTATCTATGCCGAGGCGGCTCAGGACGATGCCGAAGCAGCCCTCGATCGATCCCAGGATGCGTTGGGAGCATCTGAGCAAGCTCGAAAGTTGGCCGAGGCCGAACGGACTCAGGTTCAGATCTTGGCGTCGACGCTTCAGCGGACTCTGCTTCCGCCGATCCTCTCCGCTCCGACCGGCATGAACGTCGCAGCCCACTATCACCCCGCATCCCTCGACGAAGTCGGTGGTGATTTCTACGATGTGTTTCCACTCGACAAAGACACGTGGGGCTTCTTCCTCGGTGACGTGAGCGGCAAGGGTGCCGGTGCCGCAGCCGTCACGTCACTGACTCGGTACACCTTGCGGGCCGCGGCAGTGTTCGACCGCAACCCGATCTCGGTGTTGGAGAACCTCAACACCGTTCTGCATCACGAGTTTCACGGCGACGACCCGAGGTTCTGCACGGTGGTGTTCGGCACCATCACTCCGCAACCGAACGGCGCGGTGGTACACCTCGCAAGCGGCGGGCACCCACCCGCGATACGCATAACCCACGATGCTGCAGTAGATTTCGTCGACACTACCGGCGGGCAGCTCGTCGGTGCCCTGTCCGAGCCTCACTTCGAGTCGGCATCGGTGACACTGCGGGCCGGTGACGTCATGGCGTTCTACACCGATGGCCTGACCGAAGCCATCGTGGGACCCGGCCGAACTCGCTTCGACGACAACGGGAACCTCGAGACCTTCGTCGCCGAGATGGGACCCACCACTGCTCCGAAGATCGTCGACGACCTCACCACCCTGCTGGCGTCGTTCGGCGACGGACTTCAGGACGATGTGGCTCTGCTGGCCTTCGACGTCCCTGTTCCTGACACGGGCTCGGTCGAGGCGTAATCGCCGCGGAAGGCGTCGATCAACGAGACAGTATTCCGGACAGGAATACCCTCAGCACATTGTCGGCGACGTCTTCGGGGGCTTCTGCCGATCGTGTCACAGATCTGATCACCACGTTGTTGGCGAGCATGGTGGCCAATTCGACTGCGGACACCTCGGTAGCGAAGTCGCCTCGGCGCTGACCGCTCTCGAGAATCGGAATGAGCGCCGACGGCACGGGAAGGTGTTCCCTGATAGTGGTGACGGTACCGGGCTCGTGAAACTGCTCGAAGCTCAACGCAAGCAACATTCCCGAGCTCATGGCCCGATTCCTCGCCACGAATTCCGCCAGACGATTCACCGAACGATTAAGAGCCACAACCGGTTCCACTTCGAGACGAGCATCAGCGCGACCCAGTCGGAGTACACGCTCGAACTCGGGGGTGAGCGCGGCGACGATGATGTCGACTTTGCTCGGAAACAATCGCTTGAGATCGGTGACGGTCAACGACGAGGCCGACGCGATGTCTGCGAGAGTGACCGAGAAGTATCCGTGTTCCGAGAACAGCGTCTCGGTAGCCGCGATGACGTCGGATTCGATGTCGACCCTCGAGGGATCGAGGGATTCGAGCGACGGCAGAGCATCGACCTGCTCGTTGGTGCGTTGCCGTCGATCCGAGTGCACCGGGTCCACCGCCCAATCCAGCAACGAATCGATGGCCGTGGACACCCGTTCCGCGGAGATCGTTCCCGGGCTGAGACTTTCACGGAAGGCAAGCCCGTCGAGCAGAGCGACGAACACTGTCGAGAGGTCGGCCACCGTCAGTGGCGTTCTCACCGAACCACCGAGAGCACGAAGTTTGCGCCGGACCGTGCCCTCCACCGCATGATCCATGGCATCGAACTCAGGTGCCAACGAGGACCGCGCTCCGGCGTGATCGGAGGCGATCATGGCACCGATCATTCTTCTACGCAGCAGCCCAGAGGTCAGCTGTTCGAAATAAGCCGCGAAATCCGAGGAAGGCAGCTCGGCGACGTCATCGGACGATGAGTACTCCAACGTCACGTGTGCGAGCAGTTCTTCCATGAACGCTTCCTTGCCGCCGCGCTCGCCGGTGCGGGAAGAGCCTGGATACGCGTTGTGGAAGGTTTGATGCGACAGTCCTGCTTCTTCCACCACCGCTGCAATGGACAGCGATCGAGCCAGCACCGTCATATCGAGATCGGTCAGCAAGCGGGAACCGGCTCGGAGCAATTGTTCGCGTGGTGTGGATCTCGAGCTCAACGACAACCGCCTACGGATGTTCGACCTGATGGATAGATGACTATATCAACACACATCTCGCGCTAAAGTTTTATAAGTCTATAAAGCCCGATAGATATGGATATCCAATTCTGTAGTGATCCTCGAACATGGTGGTGTTGTTTCATATTTCGAAGCGTGGTCGGATGATCGAAACACCCAAGACGGACAGCGGGGGTCGGATGCCATGCAGAACACGAACACAGGGGTGACGACCATGACGCTCGAGATCGAGTCCGGTGCGTCGATTCACCCGTCACAACGATTTGCGCCTCGACGAAGCGCGTCGGCGGTGCGCTCCCGAACCACCGCAAACCCCGGCAACGGTAGGCCTCGGGTGCCGCAGGAGCCGGTCGAGTTCGCCGATCCCGGGTTGACCACCCGAGAGATCGCAGTTCTCGGAGCCTGGTTGCGCTGCGACTCCAAGCAAGAAGTGTGCGCGGTGCTGCATATTGCGTTGGGCACGGTGAATACCCATCTGTCCCGTATTCGCGCGAAGTATGCCGGTGTCGGTCGGGCTGCGCCGACCAAAGCGTCGCTCGTCGCCAGAGCACTACAGGACGGCCTGGTCGCCCTGGAAGATCTGTGACCGAAGGTCCCCACGAGGCGGGCAGAGGAATGATCCCCTGCCCGCGCAGGTGACGACACGCGTGGCACACTTCGGTCGATGAACGACAAGCCTGTGTTGATGTTGCTGCACGGCGTCACCATGTCGGGAGCAGCGTGGGACGACGTCGTGCCACTGCTGGCCGAACGGTTCGATGTCATTGCTCCCACCGCGGCCGGTCATCGTGGAGGCCCGGCGCTCGCCGGTGAAGCGACAATCGCCGCCGTCACCGATGCTGCAGAACGCGAACTCGACGAGCGCGGCCTGGGTGCAGTACACATCGCCGGAAATTCGATGGGCGGATGGATGGCCGTCGAACTGGCGAGACGGGGACGCGCACGCTCGGTCTGTGCATTCTCACCTGCGGGACTGTGGGAAAGGGACGAGAAGCCGGGTGCCAGCCGAGCCACCTTGATCCGTACCAAGAGATTGGCCGACGCGACTCGTCGTCTGGCCCCTGCGCTGATGAGGTTCGGTCTCGCTCGCCGAATTGCCATGCGCGACATCGCAGTCCATGGAGAGCGCATGACGCCGCAGCAAGCCGTGCGATCGTTTCAGGATCTCGTCGGGTGCGACGCAGCGTACGAACTACTGAACACCCGCGAAAGCATGGACCCGCTCGTCGACCTGCCATGCCCGGTCACCGTCGCGTGGGCGGCTCACGATCGCATCTTTCCACCCGCAGAGTTCGTCCCCATTGCCCGACAGCGCCTGCCTCGAGCCCGGTTCGTCACCGCGCCGGACGTCGGCCATGTTCCGATGATCGACGACCCGGTTCTGTGCGCACGAACGATCGTCGATTCGATCGAGGATCAGGCGGGCTGACGCGGTCTGTCAGGCCCACGGGTCCGCACGTCGCCACAGCGTCGGTAGCTCGAGAACGATTCCGTCTCTCCGCGCACAGTCGGCCAGCACGGCGACCGAGGCAGTCATATCGTCGAAGGCGTACGGGAGTGGATGCAGGGGCTTGTGCACAGGCCGAAAGAAGTTGTCCCAGTGCGTCAGAACCACGCGCCGGGCACCGACGACCGAGGCCGTCTCCCGCCAATACTGCTCGATGAACGCTCGCGATTGCCGGCCGAGTTGGCCTATCGATAGATAGACCACGTCGGCGTGGCTTCCATCGAGCATGCCGACCCGGAAACCGGCGCTGCTGTGGACGAGTGCGGTCCGGCCGCTGGGAATGTGTTCGACCAGCATCGACCACGCCTCACCGCATCGATATTCGCTCACCCGAGCGGGCTGGCTCAGTGGTCGCTCGATCTCCCCGTGCGCTCGATCCGGATGCGAGTGAACGGATTCGAAGAAGGTGACGACGAAATTTCCGTGCTCGGTCGTTTCACCGTTCTCGACCGAAACGATGCGGTCGTCGGAGAGATCCGAACCCTGCCCGATGAAACCGGTCGAGGAACCACCGACCAGAACCGCCCCGGTTCTCCGAGCCACCGCCGCTGAATCGAGTGCATGATCGTAATGCGAGTGGGCACACAGCACAGCGTCGAGCGAGGTGATGCCTGCTCTGTGCAGGGCAGCATCGATCCGCCGCATGTCGGAACGAAGTGGCAGCACGAGGGTTCTCGCCAGCGACGGGCGCGAGAAGAACCCATCGGTGAGAATCGCGGATTCACCGTCGTCGAACAACACCGTGCTGACACCGAGGAACGACACCGTCACCGGCGAGCGAGGAGTTGCCGAAGCGGTGGTGGCAATCTCCGACGGCCCCGGCAGCGGGGGCCGACCGAAGCGTCGGAACACCGTCACGCCTGCGCAGCGAGCGCGCGTCCGGCCTGCCGGCCACCGAAGATGCACCCGCCCAGGAACGTTCCTTCCAACGAGCGATACCCGTGCACACCGCCGCCGCCGAAACCGGCGATCTCACCTGCCGCCCACAGGCCGTCGATCGCGTGCCCGTTGCCGTCGAGGACGCGGCCTTGAAGGTCGGTTTGGATGCCGCCCAATGTCTTTCGGGTGATGATGTTCAACCGCACCGCAATCAACGGCCCCGATTTGGGATCGAGGATCTTGTGCAACGACGCGGTACGGGCGATCCGCTCCCCGCGCGAACGACGGGAATTGTGAATCGCGGAGACCTGCAAGTCCTTGGTGAACGGATTGTCGACCTCGCGGTCGCGAGCCTCGATCTGCCGCCGCAGATCGACCACGTCGATCAGGTGCTCGCCGGTGACCCTGTTCATTCCCTGTACGAGTTCATCGAGGGTGTCGGCGACGACAAAATCCTCGCCGTTCTTCTTGAACGCCTCGACCGGTTCACTGGCACCGGGCAAGACTCGGCCGAGCACGAGCTTGAGGTTCTTACCGGTGATGTCCGGGTTCTGCTCCGACCCCGACAGCGCGAATTCCTTCTCGATGATCTTCTGGGTGAGGACGAACCAGGAGTACTCGAACCCGCTGTCCTGGATGGCTTTCAACGTCCCGAGGGTGTCGAAGCCCGGGAAGTTGGGGGCCGGAAAACGCAGACCACGCGCGTCGAACCACATCGACGACGGTCCTGGAATGATCCTGATTCCGTGGTTCTTCCAGATCGGGTTCCAGTTCTTGATGCCCTCGGTGTAGTGCCACATCCGGTCCTTGTTGACCAGACGTCCGCCGACCTTCTCGGTGATACCCAGCATGCGGCCGTCGACATGTTCGGGGACTCCCGAAATGAGCGATCTCGGAGGCGTTCCCAAACGAGCCGGCCAATTCTCCCGCACCAGATCATGGTTCGCTCCGATACCGCCCGCGGTAACGAGCACCGCACCGGCGTGCAACTCGAACTGCCCCACCTCGACGCGAGTACTACCCGCACCGCGCTCGGCTGCGCTGGGTTCGAGAATTGCGCCGCGCACTCCCTCGACCACCCCTGCGCTGACGACGAACTCGTCGACGCGATGACGAAAACCGAAGCGCACCAGTCCCTTGTCCGCGGCCTCGCGGACACGACGCTCGAACGGTGCGACGACGCCCGGCCCGGTGCCCCAGGTCAAGTGGAAGCGTGGAACCGAGTTGCCGTGGCCGTCGGCGAGGTATCCGCCGCGTTCGGCCCAGCCGACGACAGGAACCCACCGCACGCCCTGCGCGTGCAGCCAGGACCGCTTCTCCCCTGCCGCGAAATCGAGGTAGGCACGTGCCCACTGGTGGCCCCAATAATCCTCGCCGGCGGGATCGTCGATACCCCGATCGAATGTCGCGGTGCCGAGCCAGTCCTGCCAGGCCAGTTCGGCCGAATCTTTGATACCCATGCGTCGCTGTTCCGGAGTGTCGACCATGAACAGCCCGCCGAGTGACCAGAACGCCTGTCCACCCAGATTCTGCTCGGGCTCCTGGTCGAGAAGGAGCACACGCTTTCCGGCGTCGGCCAATTCGGCGGTTGCCACCAGTCCGGCCAACCCCGCACCCACCACGATCACGTCTGCGTCCATTGCCCCACTCTTCTGCTCGACCCGGCTGTCTCCCTCGACTGTGCTGTCGTCGGTGCCGGAACTCAAGCAAATCGACTCGAATGACTATACGATTTATCAGTTGCTGACAATTGTGAGAGGTAGATCGATGCACCCAGCGCGGGTCGCCGTGGTCGCGAAGATCGAGTCGGAGTTGGGCCCCGTCGTCGCATCGGCGGTGCACGCGATTCGCGACGCGATCCCGGTCTACCGATCGCTTCAGGGTGCACAGTTGGCCGACGTCGAGGCCATCGCGTATTGGTCCTTGAGGCGGTTGATGGCCCTGTGGGCGCATGGCGATCGAACGATCGACGACCGTGACCACAGCAGATTCCGCGCGATAGGTACCGCACGCGCAGCAGACGGGCGCCCGCTGGCCGATGTGCTGCGTGCGTATCGAGTCGCGTCGAGCGTGTTCGTCCGGCACGTGACAACCGAGTATCTCGATGCACTCGAACCACCGGACATCGCCGAACTCGGCCTGGGCGTGCTCGACGCACTCGACGCAATCTCCGAGGAGATCATCGGCGCGTACGTCGTTGCGCGTGAACAGCTCACATCCAACCGTGCGCAGGCGCACGCTGCGTTGCTCGACGACCTGCTGGCTGCCAGACACAATTCACCCGGGACGGTGTCGGATCGATCCCGCGAACTCGACCTGAAGCTGCCCACGCACCCGAATCTGCTCGTGGTGCAATCGACCGATCCAGGCCGACCCATGTCCGACGACACCGTCGAATCGCTGGTTCTCGCTGTGGGACTCGTCCCGCCCGACCGCACCGCGACGTCGGGTCAGCGGACTTACTTGTGCACTCGGCGCGAGCAACGCGCGATCGTGTTGTTGCCACCATCGATCCACCGCGCCGAGGCCGACCTCGCGTGTCGAGATCTGCTGCTGCGCGGATGTCTCGTGGAGAGATCGACCATTGCCGGTATCAGCAGTTCGTGGCGACTCGCCTCGGAAGCACTGGACACCGCACCGGATCACGCGTTCGACGACCGGGCACTGCTCGATCAGGGCGACGGTCAGCTGCTGGCACTGCTGACCGCGCGCCCCACCGCGGACACGAGCGAGGTGGTACGTAGCGTGCTCGGCCCACTGACAGATGCAGCGAACGAACATATTCTGCAAGGCCTTTCGGCCTTCATCTCCACCGGTACGGCAACGGCTGCCGCCACTCGACTACAGGTGCACCCGCAGACATTGCGCTACCGACTGCGCCGGGCTCAGGAACTGACCGGCCGTGATCCGCGATCGGCCTGGCACAGACTGGCCCTCGATACTGCGATCCAATTGCGCCAACTCGGTTGACCCGGCTCGGCTGAACCCAGCGTCGTCGGTGGTCATGCGCACACGCGACCGTGCCTGACTACTCGAGCCCGAGTCGTCGATCCCATTAGGATGACCGGTATGTCGGAACAGGTCACGTTTTCCAGCGCAACCGGACCCACCTTGGCAGGCGTGGTCGATGTTCCCGAGGGTGAGGCGCGAGGGTGGGGCGTATTCGCTCACGGATTCACGCTGGGCAAGGACTGCCCGGCGGCGAACCGAATGTGCAAGCAGCTCGCGGCCGACGGCATCGGAATGCTTCGCTTCGACAACCTCGGTCTGGGCCACTCCGAGGGCGACTGGGGCGACGGTTCATTCTCGAACAAGGTGCACGACACCGTCAAGGCCGTCGAGTTCATGAACGCGACCGGTCGCGAGGTGAAGTTGCTCGTCGGCCATTCCTTCGGCGGCTCGGCGGCCATTGCTGCGGCGCACGACTGTCCGACGGT
Organism: Rhodococcus ruber; assembly: GCF_027270735.1. Taxonomy (GTDB): domain Bacteria; phylum Actinomycetota; class Actinomycetes; order Mycobacteriales; family Mycobacteriaceae; genus Rhodococcoides; species Rhodococcoides rubrum_A. The sequence continues at coordinate 21,344 of NZ_JAPWIJ010000012.1, forward strand.
CGAAGCGGTCGCCATCGTCGCCGCCCCGTTCCAGCCCGCGCATGTCGAGCACAACTACGACGCACTCATTCATCGGATCCAGGACGAGGGTGAAGCGCCGTTCCACGCCGGCGGCAAAGCGCTGACCCTCAAACGACAGTTCGTCGACGACGTCCGCAAAGCAGACCTGCGCGAGCGCATCACCACCCTGCGGAGACCTCTACTCGTCATGCACTCCCCCACCGACAACACGGTAGGGATCGACAACGCCAGCGAGATCTTCCAGGCCGCCCGCCACCCCCGGAGCTTCGTTTCGCTCGAGGGGGCCAATCACCTTCTCACCGGCAAGAATCAAGCAGCTCGTGCCGGTCGGATCATCAGCGCCTGGGCGGATCCGTACCTCTGACAGGCGGGGTCGAGCGATTCAGTTGATGTTCCACGACTCGACAGCATCCAGTCGCTGACCGTCGGAGTCGTACGTGTAGAAGCCTTCACCGTCCCCGAGACCGGTCTTTCCCGCGTCGATACCCTTTTGCAGAATGTCGGCAAATTTGACCTGATCCTCGCCACCGTGTGCGCGCGCAATATGTGCTGCGACGTTGAAGCCGACAGTGTCGTATATCTGGAACGGACCGGCGGGTGCCCCGGTGGCTATGCGCCACACGTTGTCGATGTCCGCCGGATTGGCAACCCCACCGACGTAAAGGTTGGCTCCTGCTTGCAGCAGCGGGATCAGAAGACTGTTCAGCACGTATCCCGGAATTTCCTTTCGGACCGGAACGGGAACGAGACCGATCTCCGAAGCAAAGATCGATACGACATCGAAGTAGACAGGATCTGTTGCAGCAGTTGCCATCACTTCACCGGTGTTGTACCGCCACACGAGATTGGCGAAGTGCAATGCAAGAAACTTTTCCGGCCGCCCGGTGGCCTCGGCGAAACTGCTGGGCAGTAGCGACGACGAGTTGGTCACGAAGATAGTTTTCGGCGGAGCGAACGCGCCGATATCCGACCAGACCTTCTTCTTCAGGTCGAGATCCTCCGGAACTGCTTCGATCACCAGGTCGGCGTCCGAAACGGCCTCGGCGACGCTGGTGGTGGTCGTGATGGATTCGATGGCCTCGTCGAATCGCGCCTCGTCGAAAGTCTTCAGGTCACGCTTGTAGTATCCGCGCATCCATTCCCAGCGATCCGGCAGCTTGGCAAGTAGTTCGTCGGAAATGTCGTATCCCACAACGGTTTTTCCGTGGTAGGCAGCCTGCATCATGATCTGCGAACCGAGCACTCCGGTTCCGAATACGGTCACGTTCTCAACATCGGTCATGGACGACACACTTCCCTATATGGAGTCACTGGTTTCCCGCTCTCCAAGTTCTACCGCTGAGCGCGGAGCCATCGTCTCGTGGGGTCCAACAGTGGACCGACTCGACCGACGACAGCGCTTAGCACTCCACAGGATCGACGGAAAGAGGCGGTTCTGCAGGCCACCATTCCGTAGCCGTTAATTCGACCTTCGGCTTCGCATCGTGTTCGCGCCGCGGGACCTCACGGCGTTGCGAGCAACTTACTGCGGAACAGGTCGAGTACCTGGTCCAAAGCCTGCCGGGTCGGCTGACCCGGCTCGTCGATGAGTCCTTCCGTGACGACAGAGTGTGGCGGCCCGAATGCTTCCGGGTTGAACGCAGAATCGGGCAATTCCACCGACACGAATGCGTTGCCGAGTTGTTCCCTCAGAAACTCGAACCGTGCAGGGGGACACATCTTGTCGCCCTGAAACCGCATACCGAGAACAGTGAGATCTCCCGCAGCACAACGGCTTTTCACCTTCGAAAGGTCGCCGGCACTGATGTCGATGGAACGACTGCGTGACTTCGATGCCGCGAACGGAAGGGACGGTTGCGACAGCACCGGTGCGATCAATCGATCGTCGGCGGCCATCGCCAGGGCGAACCCGCCCGTGAAGCACATTCCGATGGCACCGACGCCTGGTCCGCCGCACCGCTCGTGTTCCTCGGCCGCCAGAGCACGTAGCCACACCACGATCCGCGACGACTTGCCGGTGGCCAAGATGGTGAACTCTCGACTGATGCACGCCGGCACCATGGCACGGGACATGGTGGCAGCGGTACCGAGCAGTCCGAGGGGTGCGGTCAGCGGGTCCTTCCCGTCGACGCCGAACAGATGCGGGACGATCGCGGTACATCCGATTCCGGCGACGGTCCGCGCGAAGTCCGCAACCCTCGGCGTGATGCCCGGCATTTCGGACATCACGATGACCGCCGGCCCGGTGCCGATTCGATAGACAGGCGCCGTGCGCCCGTCTGCGGTGAACTCGGTTCGTTCGAAATCGGCCAGCGTGTCATCGGTCATGGGAACACGTCCTTCGGAGAGGGGCACGCGCGGCTGCGGTACCGGACACGAGCATAAAGCGGTGGAGCAGTAAGCCCTGATGGACCAGGACTACCGCGAATACTCACGCAGGAGGAGGTACAGCGGTGCTGCGAAGCAGATCCCCACAGAACCGGTACCGACGGGCACCAACCACCAGTGCTTGACTCCGTTGTCCTTCGAGTCCCAGAGGGACCAGACCCCGAAGGCAATGCTCGTGATTCCCAGATCGGCGGTCAATGCACGAGTGGGAGTCGAGGCGACCCAGTCCGCGAAGAATGCGGTTGCGCTGTCGCGACTGACGCCGTGCTCCTTGAAGTAGGCGACGACGAACGAGTTGGGGACAACGAACCCGATCACGGTCAGCAGGAGCAGGAGGCGTCGACGAGTGGCATCTGCTGTTCTCATGGATCTCAACCTAGGGCACTTCGCGATCTCCTCGGCGTGTCGTTCGAGATCGTCGTCCTCGCTCGATCCTCACATGGCTGGACAGCGGTACGATTCCGAGCAATATCCGGCCATCATGGGGGTCAGTAGTGCGCACCAGGACAAAGCGGTTCGGGCTCGGACTTGTCGTGTCCGTCAGTGTCGCGCTGGCGATCCCCTCCCATGCAACAGCGTCGCCCATCGAGTACGTCAACCTCGGCGACAGCTTCAGCGCCGGCAACGGCGTGCTGCCGCTGGCGCCGAACATGCCACTGAGGTGCCTCCAGTCGGAACGCAACTTTGCTCATCTCGTCGCACGCGAGCAGGGCTACAGCCTCACCGATGTCAGCTGCGGCGGTGCGGCCACCGACGACTTCGATTCCCCTCAATTCGAGGGCATACGAGCGCAATTCGATGCACTATCGCCATCGGCCGATGTGGTGACCTCGATGATCGGTGGCAACGACAACAGCGTGTTCTCGGGAGCGATCGCAGCATGCGTGAGTGCACTCGCAACCCACGCCGGTGCATTCGATCCGTGCACGCAGCAGAACGGAAGTAGCTTCGACGACAAGATTCTCGACAGCACGCTGCCGGCTGTTCGACAGGCGTTGCGAGACATACATACTCGTTCGCCCGAGGCAGAGGTGATCATCATCGGTTACCCATGGCTCATCCCGGCCGCGAGCACGTGCGAACCGTCGGTCCCCGTCGCACTCGGCGACGTTCCGTATCTGCGCAACCTCCAGGCCACGCTGAACGATGCCATCCGCCAGGCAGCGGCCGACACCGACACGACCTTCGTCGACATGTCCGTGGTGTCCGAGGGGCACGATGCATGCCAACCCGTCGGAGTGCGGTGGGTGGAACCACTGCTGTTCGCAGATCAGTTCGTGCCGTTGCACCCCAATGCGCTCGGCGAGGCCGCCATCTCGGCCGAGGTGACCGAGGCGCTGACTGCCCAACGTGGCTCCCCGATCGGCTGATTCGGCACGGTTGTCGGTGAAATCAGGACGCCGCCGGTTCCACGAGCGGCGTCTGGAACGACCACAGATGTCCCTCGGGATCGCGAACGCTGTATTCACGAACGCCGTAGGGCATGTCGGTGGGCGGGTAGTCGATCGTTGCCCCGGTTGCCGCCACGCGAGCGTGGTGGGCATCGACGTCGTCGACGAGGATCGCAAGCGACGCGGTGACCGCGCCGGTGGTCAGTGGAGACACCATCCGATGTTCGGGGGCCTCGCGGTGCAACCAGACAACACCGTCACCGGCGTGAACCTCGCCGTGGACTGCTCGGTCGCCGTCGTATTCGATCTGTCCGGGAGCCAGCCCCAGCACGTCGACGAGGTAGGAATGGGCTGCTGCGATGTCGCGGTAGACCAGCAACGTGGTCCGGCGAGTGACCGCGGGCTCGTCGGTCGACAGGCCGGAGAGCAGGTCCAGCAGGGCGTCGTCGCCCGGGCGAGCACCGTGAAGGAGTCGGTCCTCCACGGCCCGAACGCGCTCTCGCACACGAGCGAGCTCGGCCATCCGTTGGTCCAGGTCGGCCAGATGCTCCCGCGTCAGGTGGTGAAGATCCCCTGCCTCCGGATCGACGTCCGCAAGCGGAGTGCCCAATTCTCGAAGCAGTCGAATCCGGTACAGCCGAGCGAGATCTCCGCCGTCGTACCGGCGCCTGCCTCCCCCGTCCCGGACCGGCGCGAGCAGACCCAGCTCCTCGTAGTAACGCAGGGTCCGCTCGGTGACGCCGGTCCGACGGGCCACGTCGCCGATACCCCAGGTGGTCGAATCGCTGCTGTTCATGCAGGCAACGGTAGAACCTCACGCCACGTCAGGAGCAAACTCCGGCCGGGGACGGATCAGACATCCTCGAGTCGAATCCCCTTGGTCTCCTTCATGAAGAAGCAGGCGACGCCGGTCAGAGCAGCCAGGAACATGATGTACACGCCGAACACCCAACCCAGATCCAACCCGAGGAACAGCTGGTTGAGATACGGCGCCGTTCCGCCGAACACCGCTACCGAGAACGAGTAGGCGAATCCGATTGCCTGCGTGCGGAGTCGGGTGGGAAAGCTCTCCGACAGTGTCGAAGACAGAATCGAGGCCGGGACGGCGATGACGAGCAGCGCCACCGTCGACGGGAGCAGCAGTGTCCACCACTGCGTAGAGATCAGCATCGTCAGCGGGACCTGCAGCACGAACATCAGCACGGCGAATGCGGCCAGCATCGGCCGTCGACCGATCGAATCCGAGAGACGACCGAAGAACGGTAGGGACACCAGGGCTATCAACTGTGCGATGACGAGCATCCAGTACGCGGTGTCGGGATTCATCCCGCGCTGCGTGATGGCGAAGGTCGAGACGTACGAGGTCCAGGTGTAGTGCGCCGCCGTGATTCCCGACGTCATTCCGATCATCAACACGATCGCCTTCACGACGGTCTTGCGCGCGATCGGTACTTGTTCGACCTTGTTCTGCTCCGAGTCGAACACCTCGCTCTCGTCCATGTTCTTGCGCAGGTAGAGAGCGAACAGCGCCAGGAGTGCACCCAGCAGGAAGGGGATACGCCAACCCCATTGCCCGACAGCAGAATCCGACAGCGTGGAGGTGATGACGCCACCCACTGTGTATGCGAGAGCCGATCCACCGAAGATGGCGACGAACGCGACGCTGCCCCACATGCCACGTCGGTTCGGAGGCGCGATCTCGCCGACGTAGGAATACGCCGTCGCCGACTCGCCCCCGTGCGCGAAACCCTGCATGACGCGTGCAAGCAACAGCAGTACCGAGGCCCAAGCCCCGATCGAACCGTAGGTGGGCATGATGCCGATCAGCAGGCTGCCGGTTGCCATCATGAGCATCGTGGTGACGAGGACGAACTTACGGCCCTTCTTGTCCGCGATCCGTCCGAACACGATGCCGCCGAGAGGCCGCATCAGGAATCCGACGGCGAACACCGCCAGCGTGGACAACAATGCCGAGACCGGATCGGCCTGACTGAACATGGCCGCCGCGATGAACGGGGCGAACACCGCGTAGGCGCTCCACTCGTACCATTCGAGTACGTTGCCTATCGTGCTGGCGAACAGTGATTTCTTCCGTGAGGAGATATCCGGTGCAGAGCGGGTGTCGCGCGATGATCCGACGGTCATGGAGTGCCACTTTCGATCGAATAGTTTTCCACAGGAACAGGTTTGAGTGCTGAACGTCGAATCTTCCCGGTCTGGGTCTTGGGAAGCTCGTCGATGATGTGGATGGATTTCGGACGCTTGTACGCGGCAAGACGATCCCGCGCGAAGGCCATCAGTTCATCCGGCGTCGTGGTGGCGTCGCGTCGGAGTGACACGTATGCCACCACCGATTCCCCTTGATAGTCATCCGGCCTGCCCACCACAGCGGCCTCGAACACCGCTGGATGTTCGTAGAGTGCATCTTCGACCTCTCGGGGCCACACTTTGTATCCCGACACGTTGATCTGATCCTTGAGCCGGTCGACGAGATACACCCAGCCGTGTTCGTCGATGATCGCCACGTCGCCTGTGCGCAGACGCCCCTCTGGGATCGTCGACTCGGACGCGTCGGGATTGCGCCAGTATCCGGAGACCACTTGCGGACCCGAAATCTCCAGTTCCCCGGCGATTCCCGCAGCCGTCGGCTCCCCCGAGGGGTCGAGCGTACGTAGCGTCACGCGCGGTAGCGCAAACCCGACGGACAACGATCCGCTCACGGAGTCCACCGGCGCACGCGAGCCCGGCGGCACCGCGATGACGCCCGCCGTGGTTTCGGTCATTCCGTAGGCGTTGTGGATGTAGCAGCCGAAGGCGGACTCGAACGCGGTGACCGTTGCCGGCGGAATGGGCGCGCCACCGGAGTACAACGCCTTCACCGACTCGAAGTGGGCGCGAGTCGAACCTGCTGCCGCGGAGATCGCATTGAATACGGTGATCGACCCGATCGTGTACGTGACCCGATGTTCGACGAATGCGTCCAGCGTGACCGCGGCGTCGAAGCGATGAGCGAAGACGAGCTTGCAGTCACGCACCAGCGCGACCGCCGCGTCGAGCATCGCACCCGTGATGTGGAACAGCGGTGCAACGGCGAACACGACGTCGCCGTCGATGAGACCGGCCCGTTCCCCGAAATCGAGAGCAGTCGCGAATGCGTTCGCATGCGAAATCTGCGCGCCTTTCGGCGGACCCGTGGTTCCTGACGTGTACGCCAGAAGCGCGAGATCGTCCGGCTGCGGATCGAACTCGGGGATGGATCGGCCACGGTAGCTGTCGATCAGGCCCATCAGATCGTCGTCGGGCCGTGGCGTCACGCGCGACGTGGACGAGAAGACTCGCGGGTCGTTGCGTGCCTGCAGGTCCAGTCCGCTGGTGCTCACGATCAGTCGGATCGAACTGCCGCGCAACGTCGCCCCCACAGCATCGAGATCGTGTTCGTCGCAGACGAGTGCGATCGGTTCTGCATCGTCGATCAAGGTGCGAAGTTCACGGTTGCGGTACATCGGGTTGAGGATCAACGCGACCGCCCCGATCTTCCACAGCGCGAGGAAGGTCAAGGCGTACTGCGGAATGTTCTGCAGATAGATGCCGACGCGATCGCCCTGCGCCACTCCTCGATCGATCATGGCCGCGGCGAGTGCATCGGATGCCTCGTCCACCTCGCGGACAGTGAGCACGGCGTCGAAGTACGCCAACGCCGGCCGGTCCGGGGTATCGGACACTCGGCTACGCCAGGCGTCGAGAACCGTTGCAGGCCCGGTCGCTCTGTCGAGGGTCATGGATGGCCCTTTCGGTCGAGCAGAATATCGGCCCGGATGGACCGACCGAACACTCGCTCGGTCTGCGTTTCAACAGTGTTGCGGATCACAACTTTCGTGTCAACCCAATGTGTACGGGCCGACCGTACTCGAGTCAGCCTCTACGGTAAGCGCATGACCGCGACCCACAACTGGCGAATGTACGAGGGCTCGAGCCTTTCCCCAGCTTTGGCGTCGGCGCTGAAGATGTTCGTCGAGCAGGGCTACCACGGGACGTCGGTGCGGCAGATCGCTGCGGGGGCCGGCCTGTCCGTTCCCGGCCTCTACCACCACTTTCCGTCGAAGCAGGCCCTGCTGGTCGGCATCATGGATGCGTCGATGGACGAATTGCTGGACCGGACTCGATCGGCCGAGGCCGACGCAGGTTCATCGCCGAGCGATCGGTTCGACGCGGTCGTGGAGTCCTTGCTGCTGTTCCACATTCATCGTCGCGACGCCGCCTTCGTGTGCTCGACGGAAATTCGCAGCCTCGAGTCGGCCAATCGCACCGCGTACATCGCCAAGCGCGACGACGAACAACGTGTGCTCGATGCGATCGTCGCCGACGGCGTCGCATCAGGCCTTTTCGACAGTCCATACCCGAGGGACGCCAGTCGCGCCGTCACCACGATGTGTGTCGGCGTCGCCACGTGGTACCGCCCCGATGGACCCTTGGCACCAGGCGACTTGGTCGCCGTGTATCTCGATATCGCCCGACGGACGGTCGGTGCCGTGACCGGGATACACGAGTAGGGGCCCGATCCGGGTTCCTTGACCCGGGCGGGCAGTTGTGCCAACCTTCGAGGAACCGAGCGAGTGTTCGGTCGGTACTGAAAAGGAGCACATGGTGGCCATCGATCTGACGTACGACCCGGACATCGAGAAGCTGATCGACCGGACTCGCGCATTCACTCGAGACCACGTGCTTCCCATCGAGGACAAGTTTCTGGGCAACGTCACCGATGCCGGCGGTGACCGACTTCGCGTCGAGATGCAGGCGGCCGCGAAAGAAGCCGGCGTTTTCGCGCCACATGCGCCTGTCGAATACGGCGGCCACGGCCTGTCGATGAGTGACCGCGCCCCGGTGTTCGAGGAAGCCGGCTATTCACTCTTCGGACCCATCGCACTGAACCTCGGTGCCCCGGACGAGGGCAACGTCCACATGCTCGCGCACATCGCGTCGGCGGCGCAGAAGGAGCAGTTTCTCGCGCCCCTCGCACGCGGAGACGTGCGTTCGGCTTTCGCAATGACCGAACCCGCACCGGGTGCCGGTTCCGATCCCTCAGCCCTGACCACCGCAGCCGAACGGGTCGTGGGTGGATGGAAGATCAACGGGCACAAGTGGTTCATCACCGGTGCCGACGGAGCCGGGTTCTTCATCATCATGGCCCGAACCTCCGGCAAGCCCGGCGATCGAGGGGGTGCCACGATGTTCCTGGCCCCCGCCGACACTGCGGGCATCACGGTCGGCCGACACATTGGCACTTTGGACAAGGCCATGATCGGCGGACACTGCGAGGTGTTCTTCGAGAACGTATTCGTGCCCGACGAGAACGTGCTCGGGGCCGTCGACGAGGGATTCGCCTACGCCCAGGTGCGTCTGGGGCCGGCCCGCATGACCCATGTGATGCGCTGGCTCGGAGCCTCCAGGCGAGCCCACGATATCGCCGTGGCACAGGTGGCCCGGCGCGAAGGATTCGGCAGCAAGCTCGGCGACCTCGGTATGGTTCAGAAGATGGTCGCGGACAACGAGATCGACATCGCGGCCACCCGCGCACTGTTGATCAAGGCATGCTTCGAGCTGGACCGGGGTGGACACGCGAGCAACGAGACGTCCATCGCCAAGACGTTCGCCGCCGAGGCAATCTTCCGAATCGTCGACCGCAGCATCCAGATGTGCGGCGGGCTCGGAGTATCGGACGATCTTCCGCTGGCGAGGCTCTCGCGCGAAGTGCGACCCTTCCGCGTCTACGACGGTCCGTCCGAGGTACACCGCTGGGCCATCGCCAAACGGACGATCGGTGCCGCCAAGCGCGCCGCGCGGGAGGCACAGTCGTGAGCGAACTGCCGGGAATGAATCGCGATGCGCTGGAACGGTTCCTGCGAAAGAACAACATCGAGCTCGATGGCACGTTGTCGGTCGAGATGATCAGCGGTGGTCGCTCCAACCTCACCTACAAGGCATACGACGACACTTCGACATGGGTTGTTCGTCGACCGCCCACCAGCGGGCTCACGCCCTCGGCGCACGACATGGCCCGCGAGTGGGCCGTCACCGCGGCTCTTGCATCCACCGACGTTCCCGTGGCGCAGACGGTTGCCTTCGATCGAGACGGTTCGGTTCTCGGTGCGCCGATGACCGTCGTCGAGTTCGTTCCCGGACGAGTTGTCCGTACGCGTGAGGATCTTTCCGATCTCACAGACACGCAGGTCACAGCGAACGCCGCCGAGCTCGTCCGGGTGCTCGCCAGGCTGCATGCCGTCGACCCCGCTGCCGTAGGCCTCGGCAGCTTCGGACGACCCGACGGCTTCGTCTCCCGTCAGGTCGCGACGTGGGCTCGTCAGTGGCACAGCGTCAAGACCCGCGATCTACCCGATGTCGACCGACTTCACCGGGCGCTGGAGGCAGCGATACCGACGCACTCGGCATCGTCCATCGTCCACGGAGACTATCGCGTCGACAACACCATTCTCGACGCCGACGACGTCGGTTCTGTTGCCGCAGTGGTCGACTGGGAGATGTCCACCCTCGGCGATCCCCTCACCGACGTCGCGCTGATGTGCATCTACCGTCAACCCGTGTTCGATGCGGTCCTGGGCGCGGACGCGGCATGGACCAGCGACCGATATCCCTCGGCCGACGACCTCGCACAACGGTACGCAGTGGAATCGGGTCGTGAACTGCAGAATTGGGGCTTCTACCTGGCCCTGGCCAATTTCAAGCTCGGCGTGATCGGTGAGGGCATCACCCACCGCGCGCTCTCGGGTTCCGATACCGGGGCCGGCGCCCGTAACGCCGCGAACGCCACCGGGGAGTTCGTCGCAGCCGGGCTCAGAGCACTCTCGGGATCGGACGAGTGAGCGTGCGTCAGGCCGGCTCTCGCATCACGCCGATGTGGCGCACGGTTCCGGACAGGCCCGGGAGCTCCTTCGGTTCGGACCAGCCGACCAAGTCCTTGCTGTCCGAGTACAAGTACTTCTGGTTGGTGTAGTCGTCGTAGTACAGCCGCCAGGTACCGTCGGGCAACTCGACGACGGCGGGCCCTTCCTTCAATGGACCGAAGTCTCGGAAGGTGGGGTCCAGAACGTACGGACCACCGAGCGAGGGTGCGATCCAGTGCTCGATGACCTTCTGGCTCTCGCCCTTTGTGAATGCGTGGTACAGAGCTCCCGCCTTCACCACCGTGGTATCGATGTGGTCGTTGATGATCCCTGTCAACGGAACCGGGGAGCTCCACGTCGTCAGGCCGGGATCGGTCGCCGTCATGAGATACGGAACGAACCCTCCGCCGGCAGACAACGACACGATGATGCTGACGCGGTCACCCTCGACGAACCACTCCGGTGCCCAGGCCTTGGTCGTGAACGGCGACAGTGACGGAAGTTCCGAGGAGCCTGCCGAGCCGGTACCTGCTCCGGTACCGGGTAGGAGCAGACAGCAGAACGGGATCGGAAGGTTCGCCACGAACGTCCAATTGACACGATCGGTGCTGCGCGCAAGACCGATGTCCGCCCCGCCGCCCGTTGTATAGGTCACGTAGTACATGCCGTCGGTGTGCCGAAAGATGCTCGAGTCGCGCACCACACCGGTAGGCGGTCGGTAAGCACCGGCCTGCAGGGTGGTGAAGTCCGTCCCGTCGCTGGATTGGTAGACATCCATGTCGCGATCGCTGTCGTTGCTGAACGCCACCATCGTGTAGCGCCACGCGGACGGCGCGGCGGCCCCGGTGCCCGCAGAGGCGAACAGGAGCCCGGCCACGACGAGGATCACCATCGGAACGGCGATTACACACTTTCTGACGTTCGGCATCACCGAAGCAGTATGTACGACCCATGCGCACCACGCACAACTTTCGTCGCAGGCGGAAACATTGTCACCGTTCGGTCAAGGATGCGAAAGATACTGCGACACGGTCTTGGATTGGTACATCTCGTGATCGGCGTCGTCGAGAATGTCCAACGCACTACGGCTGTCGTCTCGATCGACGGTGACACCACCGATGCTCGCCGTCACCGTCAATACCCGTCCCGCCGTCGTGATGGGAGAGGCGAGTTCGGCACGCACATCGTCGGCCTCGGTGCCCGCTCGATGCGGAACCACTGCCACGAACTCGTCGCCACCGATTCGTCCGACGAAGGCGTCCGCCGGGAGCGCCCTGGTCAGACGCGCGGCAACCACGCCGAGCACAGCGTCGCCGACAATATGTCCGTGCAGGTCGTTGATCGTCTTGAAGTTGTCGAGGTCGATGAACAGCACTGCCATCGCGCCGTCGCGAGCCGGCCGGGCCAGCTCTTCGTCGAGCCGCGCCAAAATCAGCGGCCTGTTCGGCAGCCCGGTCAGATCGTCGTGCGTCGCGGCATGTTCGAGCTTGATGTTCATCCGGTAGGCATCGGTGATGTCGACGAACGTCGCGACTACGGAGGGGGCCTGGCTGCCCGAAGTCAGCATCGTCGCCGTCAACGACAGCCAGAAGTTCCTGCCGTCTCGTCGACGCTCGACGCCGATCACCGCTTGGCTCGGCTGACCGGTCTTTCTCGTCACGGCGACCGGGTGCTCGAACGGGTGAATCGGACTCTCGTCGGTGCCATACACCCGAAATGGGAGGGATGACGCCCGAGCTGCCGTCTCGGCCCCGACCTGAAGGTCGAGGATCGTCTTCGCCGCGAGGTTCGCCGACTCGATGCGGCCGGTGTGATCGAGCACGACGACCCCGGCTTCGAGTGATTCGACCACCGCGGTGTAGTGGTCCTCGGCCCGTTGCACCGCGCTTCGGTCGGCGCACACCAACACCCAGCCGTCGGGCATCTGAGCCGCGGACACCACCACCGCCAGCGCAGTGCCGTCGCCGCGACGATGCGACTCGCACAGTTGTCCACCGGCCCGCAGAATCGAGGCCGGATCGCACGGAACGCCAACTGCGTACGAGACGCTGCGACCGAGAACGTCGTCCGAAGACCTGCCGTACACCGACTCGGCTGCGGGATTCCAACTCGACACCAGGCCGTCGGACGAGACACCGACGATGGCATCGCTGACATGCTCGACCAAGGCGGCTTGATACCGCAACGCCTTCTGTGCGGCCTTGTGCTCGGTGAGATCTCGCAGGATGACCTGGAACGCCGGCTCGCCGTTCCACACCGTGCGCACGGACACTGCTTCCATGGTCAGTGTCGTCCCGTCGAGTGCAAGCACCGTTGCTTCGGACGCTGCGCTTGCCGTGCCGTGAGTGCCGAGAGCGGCGATGCGCTCGAACATGGGCCCTATCGACTCGGCAGCTATGAAGTCTTCGATCGGCCGCCCTATGACGTCGTCGGCGGTGTCGGCGCGTAGATACCGCATTCCGGCCGGGTTCAGATAGACGAGCGTGCCACGTCGGTGAACACCGATCGCGTCCGGTGAATGCTCGACTAGAACCCGGTAGCGGTCAGCCAATCCAGGCGACGCGGGACTCGAGTCAGGGTCGCCGACGCTCTCGCGCTCCCCTGGGGCCATGCTCGGTCCTCGCGTTCCTAGACAGACGGTCAACACCCGATTGAACCACCAGATCGTGGCTCCGTGGAGTTCGATGCCCGATATGCAACGAACATCCCGTTCTCGACTGGACCGTATACCGGTTTCGGAGGCTAAATCGAGGAGCGAGCCGACTCCGGTTCGATTACCTCGCATAGAAACGGAAATCGAAGATGAGTACTCAGGGAATCGACATCACCGGGATCGGTGCAGTGTCCGGCTACGGCTGGGGCACAGACGCTCTGTGGAACGGCCTGTCCACGGGCAAGGCGGCAGCCACCCTGCATCACGATCGCGCCCGACCCGGCCAAAATCCGGTGTGGCTGGCGAAAGTACCCGACGGCGGAGACCACGCCGATGGCAGCCGATTCGGACGGGCGCTTCGTGGGGCCGCTCGCGAGGCCATCGACGACGCGATGACGCGTGGTTGGCGACCTGGGCGACGTGTCGGTCTGATCCACGCCGTCGTCCTCGGCGAAGTGGACGAGTGGCGAAACTTCTACCTGGAGGACGGTGGTGAGCGCCGAGTTCGTGACTATCTGACTCTGATGCCGTCGACGCCGGTGTCGCTGTTGATGCAGGAATACGGTTTTCACGGCCCGGCCATGAATGTCTCGGCCATGTGCGCATCGGGTAATGCCGGCCTGCTGACCGCCAAGATGTGGCTCGATACCGGCTTCGTCGACGACGTCGTGTTCGTCGCCACCGATCTGTCGCTGACGCCGGAGAACATCGATCATTTCGTCAAGCTCGGCGTCGGCGTCGTCGACGTGGAGCCCCAGGAGGGCTGCCGGCCATTCCAGGAAGGCAGTCGAGGATTCGGAATGGGCGAAGCAGCAACGGCTTTCGTGTTGTCCAATCGAAGCACTGCCTCGTACGCCCGAGTGTTGGGCGGCTCCATGACCCACGACGCGTTCCACGCCACCTCGATCGACCCTTCACTCACTCACGTACGAGCCTGTTTCGAGGAGGCGTTGGCCGACGCCGGGGTCACACCACGCCAGGTGCGCTACCTCAATGCGCACGGACCCGGCACCGCGCAATGCGATGCAGCAGAGACGGAGATGTTGCAATCGGTGCTCGAGTCCCGCGCGCAGGTGTATTCGGTGAAACCATTGACCGGACATTGCCAGGGTGCGGCGTCGGCGATCGAAACCCTGTCGGCGGTCATGGGATTCGAATGCGGACTCGTTCCCGCGGCCCCGCAGGTCTCGGATGCTCACCCCCTGCTGCTCGACGGATTCACCACGGCAGAAACGGGATTGACTGTGAAGTCGTCATTGGGAATGGGCGGACACAACTCGGCGGTCGTGTTGGCACCGGCGTGACGTGCGTTCCTCACACCTCGGTGGCAGCTCCGCAGATTCCGCATTCCTCGAATTCGGTGCGCTTCCAGCGTGCGACCGGAACGAAGAACAGCGTGAATTGCTGGTACTGCTTCATTCTCGCCCACTGGGTTGTGTTGTGGCACCGCGGGCAGTTTCGCGTTGCGCCCGTTCCGACGTGTTTGCGCTTGCTGCCGAAACCGAAGAGTAGGAACATCACCCCAGCATAGGTGGCCCGAACGGCTGCCGAACTCTGTGCAGCAAAACGTTCGAGCCACCGTCGCGTTCTCGCGATGGTGGCTCGAACGACTGCTGGGTCGGACGCTGTCAGCCGGCGATCATCCCGTGCGGGTCGATGACGAATTTCTGCGCAACACCACTGTCGAATTCGCGGTAGCCGCGCGGTGCATCGTCGAGCGTGATGACCGTGGCATTCACGGCCTTGGCAATCGAAACCCGTTCCTTGAGGATTGCATTCATCAATTCTCGGTGGTAGCTCATCACGGGGCACTGCCCGGTGGCGAACGACAGCGACTTGGCCCAACCGGTACCGAGGCTGAGCGAGAGAGCGCCACGCTGCGCAGCCTCGTCCACGCCGCCCGGATCGCCGGTGACGTACAGCCCGGGGATACCGATGCCACCACCAGCCGTGGTGATCTCCATCAGCGAGTTGAGTACCGTCGCCGGTGCCTCGTGGGACGAATCTCCGCCGTGACCGCGAGCCTCGAAGCCCACCGCATCCACCGCGGCGTCGACCTCGGGAACGCCGAGAATCTGTTCGATCTGATCCTGCGGTGCACCCTTGCCGACGTCGACGGTCTCGCAGCCGAAGGTTCGCGCCTGGGCCAACCTGTCTGCGTTCATGTCGCCGACTATCACCACCGACGCTCCGAGCAGTTGCGCACCGACTGCAGCAGCGAGGCCGACCGGCCCCGCACCGGCGATGTAGACCGTCGCACCGGGTTTCACTCCTGCGGTGACCGCTCCGTGGAATCCGGTGGGAAAGATGTCGGACAGCATCGTCAGGTCCAGAATTTTCTCCAACGCCTGGTCCCGGTCGGGGAATTTCAACAGGTTGAAGTCTGCGTACGGTGCCATGACGTACTCGGCTTGACCCCCGACCCAACCACCCATGTCCACGTACCCGAAAGCCGACCCGGGTCGATCGGGGTTCACGTTGAGGCAGATGCCGGTCTTGCGCTCCTTGCAGTTTCGACAACGTCCACACGCGATATTGAACGGTACCGAGCAGATGTCTCCGACCTTCAGGAATTCGACATCCCGTCCGACCTCGACGATTTCGCCGGTGATC
This sequence comes from Rhodococcus ruber, assembly GCF_027270735.1. Lineage (GTDB taxonomy): Bacteria > Actinomycetota > Actinomycetes > Mycobacteriales > Mycobacteriaceae > Rhodococcoides > Rhodococcoides rubrum_A. Next base: position 37,309 of record NZ_JAPWIJ010000012.1, read on the forward strand.
TCGTGGCCCAGTACGAGCCCCTCGGGTGCCGTCGTGCGCCCACGCACCATGTGCTGGTCACTGCCGCAGATATTGGTCGAGACGACCTTCAGGATCACACCGTGTTCGCATTTTCGACCGACATTGGCCGGATTCACTCCGGGTCCATCGGTCAGCTCCAGGCCGGGAAAAGCGATGTCCTGGACCTCCACCTTCCCTGGGCCGGCGTACGTCACTGCTCTGTTGTCTGCCACGATTTCTCCTGTTCGACGGTGCCCTGCTGCGATCGACAGACCGAGACCGCTTGTGCGCTCACAGAATTCGTACACATTCGACAGTGAGCGCAGGACGATGTGGCCTGCATCACACCATAGTATGCGCACTTGCGAATGCAGAGAGCGCCGCCCGCCGTGCGCAGCAATCAGCGGACCGGTACCGCTCCACGGCGCTATCGTCGACCGGTGCCCACCGACGACGATCACAACGAGACCATCACCATCGGAAGCGCGCCCGGAGTGGAAGTAGAGGTACTCCCCTACGGTGCGACACTCCAACGAATGTCGGTCACGGGAGGTGACGGCGAACGACGCGACGTTCTGGTCGGCCTAGCCGGTGAGCGCGAATTACACTCGTCCACAGCTTATTTCGGCTCCACTGTCGGACGGTTCGCGAACCGAATCAAGGACGGGCGGCTCGAGATCGACGGGCAACCTGTGCAACTGACGATCAATGACGGCACCAACCACCTGCACGGCGGAACCGGCGGCTTCGACTCACGACACTGGACCGTGATCGGCCGATCACCGGATTCGGTCGACTTCGAGCTGATCAGTCCCGACGGCGATCAGGGCTACCCGGGCGAAGTCCGTGCGCGGGCCCAGTTCTCCGTCACGCTCGACAGTGCGCGGCTGGAGTTGACGGCAACGACCACCGCGACGACGGTGGTGAACCTGACGTCGCACGCATACTTCGACCTCGACGGCCACGGCATCGACGAGCACACCCTGCAGGTGTTCGCCTCGACGTACACCCCGGTCGACACCGAGGGAATCCCGACCGGTGCTGTCGATTCCGTCGACGGCACCGCGCTGGATCTGCGCAGGCCCGGACGGGTCGGAGACCTTGCCCGAGCCACTCATCCGCAGTTGCTGACCGCCCGGGGAATAGACCACAATTTTGTCATCGACGGTGCGGGGCTTCGGCGTGCGTCGATCCTGAGCTCCGAGCGCAGTCGAACGACACTGGAATTGTGGACCGATCAGCCCGGCGTGCAGGTCTACACAGGCAACTTCCTGGATGGCAGCGATGTGTCCCGGCGCGGCTCGATGCTGCGCCAAGGGGACGGCATTGCGCTGGAACCTCAGCTGTTCCCCGATTCGCCGAATCACCCGAGTTTCCCGTCGGCGGAGTTACGCCCGGGCCGGACGTACCGATCCGTGATCGAGTGGAGGTTCTCCGCCCTCCAGGCCTGAGTGAGCGTTCACAATTTTTGTAGAAATTCTCGTTCCAAGCCTTGACGCCATCGGATGTTAACGCTCACACTGTGTTGCACACGTCACAGCGGAGTGGCGACATTGAGGAGATCACCATGGCGTCGAAGACAATTTTCGCGGCGAGCGCGCTCATCCTGAGTGGTGCGATCGTTTTGAGCGCGTGCAGTAGCGGAGGCGGCGGCGACGCAGCCGGAGGCGGCGGTGACGGCGCAACGGTGCTGGGCTTTTCCCAGGTCGGAGCCGAGAGCGGATGGCGCACGGCCAACACCACTTCCATCCAGGACGCAGCCAGTGCAGCCGGCGTGGAGTTGAAGTTCTCCGACGCACAGCAGAAGCAGGAAAACCAGATCAAGGCAATCCGCACCTACATCCAGCAGAAGGTCGATGTCATCGCCTTCAGCCCCGTCGTCGAGACGGGATGGGAGCCGGTTCTGCAGGAAGCCAAGCGCGCGAACATCCCCGTGATCCTCACCGACCGCTCCGTCGACACCACCGATGATTCTCTGTATGCCACGTTCCTCGGCTCCGACTTCGTGGAGGAGGGCAAGAAGGCAGGCGACTGGCTGGTACAGAACAGCGCCACTGCGGATACCACCGGCGACGGCAAGATCAACGTCGTCGAATTGCAGGGAACCACCGGTGCTGCGCCCGCCATCGATCGGGCCGAGGGATTCCGCGACGCCATCGGCAGCCAGTCGAACATCGCCATCACTGCCTCACAGACCGGCGATTTCACCCGTGACGGCGGCAAGCAGGTGATGGAGTCGTTCCTCAACTCCAACCGTGGCCAGATCGACGTCGTCTTCGCGCAGAACGACGACATGGGCCTCGGCGCGATCCAAGCCATCGAAGCCGCCGGGCTGGTACCCGGGAAAGACATCAAGATCATCACCGTCGACGCGGTCAAGGACGGGATGCAAGCGCTCGCGGACAAGAAGATCGACTTCATCGTCGAGTGCAACCCGCTTCTCGGACCGCAGCTGATGGAGCTCACCGACAAGGTCGTCAAGGGCGAGGACGTTCCCAAGAGGGTCGTCACCGAGGAGACCACGTTCACGCCCGACCAGGCGGCAGCAGTACTCGCCGACCGCCAGTACTGAAAGTCGACTCATGCATACCGATGCCGTTCCCACCGCGGGGCCGGTTCCCACCGCGGAACCGATTCCACTCGTGGAGATGAAGGACATCTCCATCACCTTCGGCGCCGTCCGAGCCCTCGACGGGGTGTCGTTGCGACTCTTCCCCGGCGAAGTGCATTCACTGATGGGTGAGAACGGTGCCGGTAAGTCGACGTTGATCAAGGCACTGACCGGGGTCTACTCGATCGACCGCGGAACCGTCACCATCGACGGAACCGCACACGAGTTCGCTACTCCGAGCGCGGCCCAGGCTGCAGGTATCAGCACCGTCTACCAGGAAGTGAACCTTCTTCCGAATCTGACTGTCGCAGAGAACATGCTCCTGGGCCGCGAGCCCCGACGCCTCCCCGGAAAACTGTTGGGTGCCATCGGCGGTATCGACACGCGTGCAATGAACCGCCGTGCCCGAACGACTCTCGATCGGCTCGGGCTCGACATCGAGCCGTCGTCGGTACTCGGCGATCACCCGATCGCTGTGCAACAGCTCGTCGCCATCGCCCGTGCGGTCGATGTCGATGCCCGCGTACTCATTCTGGACGAGCCGACCTCGAGTCTCGACAAGGACGAGGTCGAAACTCTGCACTCCGTCATCGAACGGCTTCGGGCAGACGGTACGTCCATCGTGTTCGTGTCGCATTTCCTCGATCAGATCTACCGTATCTCCGACCGAATGACGATCCTGCGCAACGGAAAGCTGGTCTCCGAACGCCTGGTTGCCGACACTCCACAGTTCGAGTTGGTCGAATTGATGATCGGGCGAGAGCTGGACACCTTGCGCGAACTCGACAGCCGCGAGCCAGTACTCGTCCCTGCAGAACAGACGCCCGTCGTGGAAGTGCTGGGTATCGGCCGCAAGGGCGCACTCGAAGCAACCGATCTGTGTCTGCACGCCGGACAGGTCGTCGGCATCGCAGGTCTGCTCGGGTCCGGCCGTACCGAGCTCGCTCGCCTGCTCGGTGGAGCCGATCGATCGGACTCCGGATCGATCGAAGTGCATTCGACCAAGCACCGCATTCGTAGCCCACGCCAGGCCGCTGACCAGCGTATCGCTCTCACCAGTGAAGATCGCAAGGCCGACGGCGTCGTGGCCGATCTGACGGTGGCAGACAACATGCTGCTCGCGCTGCAGGCCAAGCGTGGGTGGCTTCGTCCCATCCCTCGTTCCACCCGCAGCGCGCTCGTCCAGGAGTACATCACCGCACTCGACATCAGACCCGCCGACCCGAACGCGTTGATGCGCAATCTGTCCGGCGGAAATCAGCAGAAGGTGCTCCTTGCCCGCTGGCTCATCACCGAACCCGAGCTGCTGATTCTGGACGAACCGACGCGCGGCATCGACATCGGCGCGAAGGCACAGATACAGACTCTGGTAGCCGATCTGGCCGCGCGCGGAATGTCGGTGGTGTTCATCTCCGCGGAGCTCGAAGAGATTCTGCGTCTCAGTGACCGCATCGTGGTCATGCGAGATCACCGCAAGATCGACGAGCGAATCAATGACGGTGTAACGGTCGGCGACGTGCTCGCCACCATCGCCGCCGGGGTCCGCACCGACGAGCCCGTCGCGGCCACCACTCCGACCACCGACAGGAATGTCGCATCATGACCCGCACCCTCGAACCGTCGGCCACCGCACCCGCCCGCGTGCGCGCCGCGTTCTCTCAGCCCGTCCTCTGGCCGCTGCTGGCGTTGATCGCCCTGATCGTGGTCAATGTCGTTGTCACACCTGATTTTCTCGACATCAGGATCGAGAACGGCGGCCTGTTCGGAAACGTCGTCGATATTGCGCGCAATTCCGCGCCGCTCATCCTGGTGGCCGTCGGCATGACGCTGGTGGTGGCAACTCGCGGAATCGACCTCTCCGTCGGCGCAGTGGCCGTCATCGCTGCCGCGGTTGCGTGCACTCGAATTGTTGCGGCACCGGACGAGGGAGCCACGACGACGATGATCATGGCCGTTGTGTGGGCACTGGGAGCGTGCCTGCTGCTCGGTCTGTGGAACGGGCTTCTGGTGTCGGTCTTCGGCATTCAACCCATCATCGCGACGCTGATTCTGATGGTCGCCGGCCGCGGGCTCGCCATGTTGATCACCGACGGAAACATCACCACCGTCAACAACCCGGCGTTCAGCAAGCTCGCGTCGGGCACGCTCCTCGGATTGCCACTGGCACTGATCATCGCGCTCGCGGTGGTGGCGGCGACCGCACTGCTGACTCGACGCACTGCGCTGGGAATGCTCGTCGAGGCCGTCGGGATCAATCCGGAGGCGAGCAGATTGGCCGGGGTCCAGTCACGCACGATCGTCTGGACGGTCTACGTGTTCGCCGCAGTGTGCTCGGGAATGGCCGGTCTGATCATCGCCGCGAACACCAACTCGGTGAATGCGAACAGCCTCGGCCAGTGGATCGAGCTCGACGCGATCCTCGCTGTCGTCATCGGCGGAACGGCTCTGACCGGCGGCCGGTTCTCCATCGCCGGCACCGTGGTCGGTGCCCTGCTGATCGGCACCCTCACCCGCACCATCACCAATGTCGGCATCCCGTCCGAGGCCAACTACCTGTTCAAAGCGGTCGTCATCATCGTGGTCTGTCTGTTGCAGTCACCGCGAGCCCGCGCATCTCTGCGGACGTGGTTCCGCACCGACTCCTCCAAGGCGGTACGACCGTGAGCGACCTCATGACTGCTCCCCCCACGACCACCTCGGCAGCGCCGGGTCCCACGCCGTCGGCCTGGGACCGCGTGAAGCGGTACTCCCCACCGTCTCGTTTTCTCCCCGTCATCGCCACGTTCGCTCTGTTCATCGGTCTGTTCGGACTCGGAGAGTTTCGCTACAGCGGCTTCGCCGATCCTCAGGTGTTTCTCTCACTGCTGATAGACAACTCGTTCCTGATCGTCCTGGCGGTAGGAATGACCTTCGTCATCCTCACCGGCGGAATCGATCTGTCCGTTGGATCCGTCGTCGCCCTGTCGACCATGATCGCTGCGCGCACACTGCAATTGGGCTGGCCGCCACTGCTGGTCATGGCCGTGGTGTTGCTGTGCGGTGCCGTGCTCGGCACCGTCATGGGCGCACTGATCCACTACCTGCAGATCCAACCGTTCGTCGCCACGCTCGCAGGCATGTTCCTCGCCCGGGGTCTGTGTTACATGATCGGCGTCGAATCCATCCCGATCACCGACGATACGTTCTCGTCCATCGCCTTCGCCGTCATCGAACTACCCGGCGGCTACACGATCACCTGGAGCGTGGTCATAGCACTGATCACCGTGTCGATCGCTGCATACGTGTTGGCCTGCACTCGTTTCGGACGTTCGGTCTACGGCGTCGGCGGCAACGAAGCGTCCGCACTGCTGATGGGCCTCAAGGTGGCGGCCGTGAAAGTGGGCGTCTACACCATCAGCGGATTCTGCGCGGCGCTCGCCGGCCTGCTGTTCTCGTTCTATGCTCTGTCGGGTTACAGCCTCAACGCCGTCGGCATGGAACTCGACGCCATCGCCGCGGTGGTGATCGGCGGAACACTGCTCACCGGCGGCCGCGGGTACGTCCTCGGCTCACTGGTGGGAGTCCTGATCCTCGGTGCCATACAGACTTTCATCGCATTCGACGGAACCCTGAGCTCGTGGTGGACGCGCATCACGATCGGAGTGCTGCTCCTCGTGTTCGTCGTCGCCCAGCGCCTGCTGACAGCGAGGAAGAAGTGACCAACACGGGGATCGACGGCAAAGCACCCGTCATGACCGACGTCGCCCGACTGGCCGGGGTATCTCACCAGACGGTGTCGCGAGTGATCAACGGCCAGAACAATCTGCGTCCCGAAACACGGGACCGAGTTCAGAACGCCATCGATCAACTCGGCTACCGTCCGAATCGCGCGGCCAGGGCACTGGTCACCAAGCGCTCCGCCTCGATCGGAATCATCGGCTCCAAGGGCGGTTTCTGGGGGCCGAGCACCACGCACCGCACCGTCCAGAGCGCAGCACGTGACGCTGGATTCTCCGTCAGCGCGGTCAGTCTCGCAACGCTCACCCACGGCGAACTGGTCGGCGCACTGCATCACCTGCACGACCAAGGAGTCGAGGGCATCGTGTTGATCGCCGCAACCGACGACGCGGTGGCCGCCGCCCGATCCGAAGAGTCCGTCGTTCCCGTCGTCGTCGTCGAGGGCGACCCCGCCACCTCGACGTGGACCGTGGGTATCGATCAGATCGGCGGCGCTCGGCTGGCTACGCGGCACCTGATCGAGGCAGGCCACGAGCGCATCGTGCATCTGTCCGGCCCACAGGGATGGACCGAATCGCGAGGGCGCGAACAAGGTTGGCAGGATGCGCTCGACGACGCCGGGCTACCGTGGACTCCGGTCCTCCGCGGTGACTGGTCCGCACGCAGTGGCTACGAAAACGGGCTTCGCCTCGCCGAAGACCACACCGTCACCGCCGCATTCTGCGCCAACGACCAGATGGCCCTCGGCCTGTTGCGTGCATTCCACGAGAGTGGGCGTCGTGTGCCCGAGGACTTCGCCGTCGTCGGGTTCGACGACATCCCCGAAGCCGCTTTCCTGATCCCACCACTGACGACGATCCGGCAGGACTTCACCGAAGTCGGCAGACGCGCAATCGATGTCCTGCGCGCGGCACTCGACGACACCGCCCCGCCCGAGGCCTCCATCGAACCCGAACTCGTAGTCCGCTCGTCCAGCACCAGTGCACCACAAATAGGAGAATCGCATGTCCAGTGACCGCTACACGGTAGGAGTGGACTACGGCACTCTCTCCGGCCGTGCCGTAGTCGTCCGCGTGTCCGATGGTGCCGAAATCGCATCTGCCGTGCACGAATACCGACACGCTGTGCTCGAGGAAACTCTGCCGGGCGGTGCCGTCCGACTGCCCGACGCGTGGGCTCTACAGGTACCGGACGACTATCGCGACGTCCTCCGCCGCGCGGTGCCCGCTGCGATGGCTGCTGCGGGCATCTCCCCGCAACAGGTAGTGGGAATCGGGACCGACTTCACCGCATGCACCATGGTGCCCACCTACGCGGACGGCACCCCGCTGAGCGAAGACCCGCGATTCGCCGACCGACCACACGCATACGTCAAACTGTGGAAACACCATGCGGCACAGGGACAAGCCGATCGCATCAACGAACTGGCCGCCCGACGCGGCGAAAGCTGGCTCCCCCGCTACGGCGGCTTGATCTCCTCGGAATGGGAATTCGCCAAAGCCCTGCAGATTCTGGAGGAAGACGCCGAGATCTACGGGGCCATGGACCGGTGGGTCGAGGCAGCCGACTGGATTGTCTGGCAGCTGTGCGGAAACTATGTGCGGAACGCCTGCACCGCCGGATACAAAGGGATCTACCAGGACGGGCACTACCCGTCCGTGGACTTCCTCTCCGAGCTGGCACCGGGCTTCGCCGCTTTCGTAGCCGACAAACTCGATCAGCCGTTGGGCGATTTGGGTGCTCGCGCAGGTACGTTGACCGCCGAGGCTGCTGAATGGACGGGGCTGCCAGAGGGCATCGCCGTTGCGGTCGGCAACGTCGACGCGCACGTGACCGCGCCCGCAGCGGGTGCAGTGGAACCGGGCCGGATGGTTGCGATCATGGGGACCTCGACGTGTCACGTGATGAGTTCGACTGTGCTGAAGGAAGTTCCCGGTATGTGCGGGGTGGTCGACGGCGGTATCGTCGCCGGATCCTTCGGATACGAGGCAGGACAGAGCGGCGTCGGCGACATCTTCGGATGGTTCACGCGCACCTCGGTTCCCGCGTCCTACAGTGAGGCAGCTGCCGCAGCCGGTGAGTCGGTCCACGAGCACCTGACTCGGCTCGCTCAGACACAGGACGTGGGCGAGCACGGATTGGTTGCCCTGGACTGGCACAGCGGAAATCGGTCGATCCTGGTCGATCACGAGCTGTCCGGTCTGGTCATCGGATCGACACTGGCGACGCGGCCGGAGGACACCTACCGCGCCTTGCTGGAAGCAACGGCGTTCGGCACCCGCGTCATCGTCGAGACCTTCCGCGACAGCGGCGTTCCGGTCGAAGAATTCGTGGTGGCGGGCGGGCTTGCCCGCAACCCGTTGCTGATGCAGATCTATGCGGATGTACTGCGAATGCCCTTGTCGGTCATCGCTTCCGCACAGGGACCTGCCCTGGGTTCCGCAATCCATGCTGCAGTCGCCGCCGACTGCTATCCCGACGTGCCGGTGGCATCGAAATCGATGGGCAAGGTTCGCCGCGGGGCATTCGTTCCGGACGAGGCCCGCTCGGAAGCATACGACTCGCTGTACGAGATCTATCTGGAACTGCACGATCGCTTCGGTCGGGACGTACCGACCATGCGCCGGCTGCGATCACTTCGACGCGCAGCCCTGACCAGGAAGCTGGAAGCGAAATGACAGTTGTCGACGATGTTCGCGAGGTCGTCGCGGAAATCCGCAAGGACGTGTGCGCACTGCATGCGGAATTGGTGCGCTACGGATTGGTCGTGTGGACGGCGGGCAACGTGTCCGCGCGCGTTCCCGGTCGAGACCTCATGGTCATCAAGCCGAGCGGCGTCTCCTACGACGATCTGACGCCGGACAACATGGTGGTGTGCGATCTGCACGGTCGAGTGGTCGAAGGCGACCACTCGCCGTCGTCGGACACCGAGGCACAGGCATACGTCTATCGCCATCTCGACCACATCAACGGTGTGGTGCACACTCATTCGCCTTATGCGGTCGCATGGGCGGCACGAGGAGAACCCATTCCGGTCGTCACCACGATGTGCGCCGACGAATTCGGCGGAGACATTCCGGTGGGTCCGTTCGCCGTCATCGGCGACGACTCGATCGGCCGCGGCATCGTCGACACCCTCGCCGACAGTCGGTCCCCTGCGATCCTGATGCAGAACCACGGTGTCTTTGCGGTGGGCCCATCCGCCCGATCCGCTGTGAAGGCAGCCGTCATGTGCGAGGACGTCGCACGGTCAGTTCACCTGGCTTATCAACTGGGACAACCACTTCCCATTCCGCGATCCTCGGTCGATGCACTGTACGACCGCTATCAGAACGTCTACGGCCAGCGCTGACCGGCGCCACTCACTCTTTCCACGGAAGGTACATTCTCCATGTCCGAAGTATGGTTTCTCACCGGCAGCCAAGGCCTTTACGGTCCCGAGACGCTCGAGCAAGTAGCAGTCCAATCACGGGAGATTGCAGACAAACTCGATGCGGCCCTTCCCGTCTCGGTGGTCTGGAAGCCGGTGCTGCTCGACGCCTCGTCCATCCTGCGGTGCATGCGCGAGGCCAACGCCGCCGACGACTGCATCGGCGTCGTCACCTGGATGCACACTTTCTCCCCCGCCAAGATGTGGATTGCAGGCCTCGATGCACTGGACGTTCCACTGCTGCACCTGCACACCCAAGCCGGAATGTCGTTGCCGTGGTCCACGATCGACATGGAGTTCATGAATCTCAACCAGGCTGCGCACGGTGATCGAGAGTTCGGCCACATCGAATCCAGGGTCGGCGTACTGCGTACCACCGTCGCAGGCCACGTCGACAATCCATCGGTACGGACGCGGGCGGAGCAGTGGGCACGTGCGGCACTCGGCCGGGCCGAGTTGCGGTCGCTGAAACTGGCCCGTTTCGGCGACAACATGCGCGACGTCGCGGTCACCGAGGGAGACAAGGTCGAGGCGCAGCTGCGGTTCGGCGTCTCTGTGAACACGTACGGCGTCAACGATCTCGTGGAAGTAGTCGACAGCGTCGGTGATGTTGCCGTCTCCGAGCTCATCGACGAATATCGATCGCTCTACGACATCGCCCCGAGTCTGGACACAGACGGGGACCGGCACGACTCCCTCCGCTACGGCGCACGCGTCGAAGCGGGACTGCGGCAATTCCTCACCGACGGCGGATTCAAGGCGTTCACCACCAATTTCGAGGACCTCGGGGGGCTGCGTCAGTTGCCGGGATTGGCGGTGCAGCGACTGATGGCCGACGGTTACGGCTTCGGTGGCGAGGGCGACTGGAAGACGTCGATGTTGTTGCGGGGCATGAAGGTGATGGCTGAGGGACTGGACGGCGGTACGTCCTTCATGGAGGACTACACCTACCACCTCGTCCCCGGTGAGGAGAAGATCCTCGGCGCACACATGCTCGAGGTGTGCCCGTCCATCACGACGTCGCGCCCCACATTGGAAATCCATCCACTGTCGATCGGCGGACGCGAGGATCCGGTGCGGCTGCGATTCACAGCCGATCCAGGACACGGCGTCGTCGTGGGACTGTCCGACGTCGGCGAGCGATTCCGCCTGACGGCCAACGTGATCGACGTGGTCGAACCCGACGAGGCTTTGCCGAAGCTACCTGTCGCATGTGCAGTGTGGGAACCACAGCCGTCGTTGTCGGTGTCGGCAGAATCGTGGTTGACGGCCGGCGCGCCCCACCACACTGTCCTGAGCACGGCCATCGGTCTGCCCGTACTGGAGGCATTCTCGGACATGATCGGGGTCGAGCTGCTCGCCATCGATTCCAGCACCACTACACGCGGGTTCCAGCAAACACTGCGATGGAATGCGGCCTACCATCGGCTGGCTGCGAGGTTGTGAGCTCGTAGCGCCTTCATTCACCCGTGTCGTCGGCGGTATTCCTGTTCGGCCCCGGGATGCAAGGGAATGCTGCCGGTCATGACGAGCGAGCGGGCGTCGAGGAACTGACTCCCCACCGCTTGCCCCGGAACCAGTGCGGACGATCGATCGAGCAGCACGGCCACCAGTTTCGCGACAACAGCATCGGGCACCTCGGGGTGCGCCAAGAGCACGTTCGGAATCCCGACGGTCGTCACCTCGGGATGCTCGCCGTACACGTTCGCCGGAACGAGCACCGCCTCGTAGGCGGTACCGAATTCGCGGCGCAGATCAGCGACGACGGCTCCCAGATCGAGCAAGCGGATCGCGGTTCGAGGCGCGGCGAACGCCGGGGTCGGCAATCCACCCGCCCACATCACTGCGTCGATCTCGTTGTCGGCCAATGCATCCGACGCCGCACTCATCGGCATCTGCACCTGTTCGACCGCAGCTGATCCGGACACACCCACGGCGTCGAGGACACGTTGCGACACCATGGTCGCACCGGACCCCGTGGCTCCGATACTCACCCGGCGACCCCGCAGATCACCTGCGGTCCGGATGTCGGAGTCCGCTCGTACCGCGACCTGGAAGTAGTTCTCGTACACGCACCCGACCGCCGCGAGATCTGCACTGGGATCGCTGTACGCCGCGTCGATGAGAGTCAGCGCCAACTCGGCCCGTCCGGTGCCGAGGGCCCCGAGGTTGTCGATGGAACCCGCCGACGTCAACGGAACGATATCCGCTGCACCGGCCTCTGCGGCACCGTCGGCCAACAAGCCTGCAAACTCCCAGAAGAAGCCGCCGATCTCGCCCGCGGCGAGACGCAACCGTGGCGGCGGTTCCGATGCGCAGGCTCCCATCGCAGCTGCCACCGAAGAAACCACAGCGGCCCGCAGAGCTGTTCTTCGAGAGAACAACGCTGCGGGCCGGGTCATGTCAGACACCCTAGGGCGTCACGGTTCACTCGAAGGCTCGCCCCTGCTCCCGGTCGAGGACGGTCTCCGTCTTGTTCCGCAGAACGAAGATGTAGACCAGAAGCGAAATGGCGATGACGATCGTCACGTAGAGGATGAACCAGCCGACGTGCCCGCCGTTCTTCGCAGCTTGGTAGATCAACGGAGCGGTACCGCCGAAGGCAGAGTTCGCGAGCGCGTATCCCAAACCGACGCCGAGTGCACGGATGTGGGAGGGGAACAGCTCGGCTTTGACGATGGCATTGATCGAGGTGTAGCCGGTGAGAATGACGTAACCCACGCAGACCAGCGCCAAGGACTGCACCACCGACGTGGCCGACGGCAGATAGGTGATGAGTACGTAGGTGTACAGCACCCCGCCGACGCCGAAGAAGACGAGCAGTGGCTTGCGACCGACCTTGTCGCTGATCAACCCACCGATGGGCTGCAGCAGCATGAGGAAGACCAGCCCGAACAGGTTGATCCATGTTCCGGTCATTCCGCGGTCCTCGTACGCCGCCTTGATCATCGAGGGTGCGTTGACGCTGTAGGTGTAGAACGCGATGGTGCCACCGGCCGTCACCATGAAGCAGATCAAGAGAGCACGCCAATGCCTGGTGACCAGTTCTTTCATGGATCCCGAAGATTGATCGGCTCCGCTACGAACGGCCTCGAGCTGGTCCTTGGTCAGCGACTCGTCCATACTGCGGCGCAGCCAGAAGACGACCACTGCGGCGACGCCACCGATGAAGAACGCAATCCGCCAACCGAAGTCCTCGATCTGCTCCCGCTCGAAGAAGACCTGCATCAGCAACAGCGTCACCTGCGCCAGAACGTGTCCGCCGATCAGCGTGACGTACTGGAACGAGGAGAAGAATCCGCGACGCTCACGGGTTGCGGCCTCGGACATATAAGTGGCCGACGCTCCGTACTCACCACCGGTGGCGAACCCCTGCACCAGACGGCACAGGATGAGGATGACAGCGGCCCACACGCCTATGCTCTCCCGCCCGGGGGTGAACGCGATGACCATCGAGCATGCCGCCATCAACGAGACACTGAACGTCAACGCGGCACGACGGCCTTTGCGATCTGCGTAGCGTCCGAAGAACCACGAACCGACCGGACGCATCAGGAAGGTGACCGCGAAGATGCCGTAGACGTAGATCGTCGAGTTCTTGTCGGCCGAGTCGAAGAACTGGTTCTCGAAGTAGGTCGCGAAGACGGTGTAGACGTATACGTCGTACCACTCGACGAGGTTGCCCGACGACCCGCGCAACGTGTTGTACACGGCGCGACGAGTGGCGGCGGGAGACGAGATGGGTGGGGTCGATCGCGGCGAGCCGGAGATCGACGTGGCCTCGTTGGCCATGCTCTGGTCCTTCCACATTCAGCGGGCGGTGGGCTGCCGGCTGGCAGTCGGCAACCGAAGTCCCCCTACTGTGACGGCAAGCACAGCGCGAAACCAAGCTGTTTCGCGATTCCTAACACTCCCTTAGGAAACGACCCTCGGTAGCCGAATCTCCACATTCAGTCCCGACGGTCGACGCGCCACGACCCGGAGGGATCCGCCCGCCCGCTCGGCGAGCGCATGGACGATGGACAGACCGAGGCCGGTTCCGTCCCCGCGAGCAGTCGACGCCCGGAAGAATCGATCGACGACCTTCGGCAGCTCGTCGTCAGGCACGCCGGGCCCGGTATCGGACACCCACATCGTGACGTCGGTGTCCGATGTCCGACGGCCGATCTCGATTTCCGAACCGGCCCCTGCGTACTTGGTTGCATTGCTCAGCAGAGCATCGAAAATTCGAGTCAGGTCGTCCTCCGTCATCGGCACTCGGCCGTCCTCATCGGACTCTCGCGACGAGACGTCCACACTCATTCCCGCCGATGCCACTGCGCTCGACCAGAACTCCTTCCGATCCGCAATGACAGTGCTGGGGTCGCACGCCGTCGATCGGGTGCCGGACGGTGTTTCGGCGGCCGCGAGAACGAGTAGGTCTTCGACGACGGCACTGAGGCGGTCGACCTCGAGGGTTGTCCGACGGTGCACTTCGGCTGCCGACTCGGGTACTCGCATCCCGAGCACATCGATTCGGATTCTCAACGCCGCCAACGGATTACGGAGAGCATGCGCAGTATCTGCCACCAATCGTCGCTGCGCCGCGGTGGCTGCCTCCACGTCGTCGGCCATGGCGTCGAATGCTCGGGAGAGTTCGCGAACCTCCGGCGGCCCATCGTAGGCGGCGGGCTCTGCGCTCGGGACCTCGTCGATCGGAAGCTGATCGTGGAACTTGCCACCGAACGAGTGAACGCGCGACGACAGCGCGGTCAGTGGCCGAACAACCCAACGTGACAACGCAACAGCGATCACTGCCACCGTTGCGAGAATGAGAAGAGCTCCGCCGGCGATCACCATCCAGGCAGTACCGACATCCCGACGGGCCGGGGTAGTCGACGCCTCGAGGACCACCGCGCCGTCCACCTGGGTTCCCCCGCCGACCGGGGCAGTGATCAACGCCGTCGACTGCGACCACGGAGTCAGACTCGACGGTAGGTCACCCCGCTGATTTCGCAACGCCCCTGCGATGGCCTGCTGCACGTCGGCGCGGTCGAAGTCCAGACCCGACAAGGCACGCGCCTGCCCGTTGCGGTCGACGACGGCGATTCCCTCGTCGTACAGATTTGTGTAACGCTGCACAGACTCCTGAAGGCGAGGAATACCGGACCAGTCCTCTCGCGAACCCAGATCGGCGAAAAACGTGGCGGCGGCTGTCCTGTTCTCCGTGAATCTCTGGGCCCGCTCCCTGCCCACCAACAGAGCCAACGGCACCGCCAACGCCAGCACGACGACAGTCGAGTAGATCATCAGCACCATCAGTACACGCAGGCGCACGTCAACTGTCCCAGCGGTAGCCGAAGCCGCGGATGGTGACGATGGTGCCCGGCCGATCGAGCTTGGAACGCAAGGCCGTCATGTGCACATCGAGCGTCCGCGAAATCGCGACGTACGCGTCACCCCAGATGGCGTCCATCAACTGCTCCCGGCTGACCGCTTCGCCGCGTCGAGTCACCAGATGAGCCAGAAGGTCGAACTCCTTGGTGGTCAGTGCGATGTCTCGTCCGTCGACTTCGACCCCTCGGCCGACGAGATCGACGGCGATGTCGCCGAGAACCACTCTGTCTGCGCCGGCATCGATCGTCGCGCTCCGACGCCGCGCCGCCACCTCGAGCCTCGCATGCAACTCCCCCAACCGAGCCGGCTTGACCACGTAATCGTCCGCGCCGGCGCGCAGAGCCCGCACCACCGACCGCTCGTCGTCGCGCGCGGTGAGCACCACCACCGGAACCGAACTCAGGGTCCGTAGCTTACGAAGGACTTCGAGTCCGTCCATGTCCGGCAGCCCGAGATCCAGTAGCACTACGTCCATCCGGTGATGACCGAGGAGCACGTCCGCACCGCGGCGCATGCGAACAGGGGCATGCCCCACCTCGGTCAACGCGTCCACCAACGCGTCACCGACTCCGTCGTCGTCCTCCACCACAGCAATGCGCATCGACCTCGAGACTAGGCCACCATCCGCTTTCGCACGCCCGGTGCACGGTGGCCAGGCTTCGAATCAGAGTGATTCGAAGGGTGGCCGCGTCCGTGCGCGCGGGTTACTTTCGGGGTTGATGCTCTGCTCGAATCGATGTGGTGGACTCCTGGTCTGCCCGACAGTGAGGACTTTCCCCTCGTATGGCGCTCAACAGCGGAACACTGATTCACCTCGTCGCAAAAGACGGAAAGCAGGACGAGGTCGCTGCCATTCTCGGCGAGGCGCTGGGGGCCGTGGCTCGAGATCCGAAGACCGCCACGTGGTACGCGTACCGAATCACCAACACCGAGTTCGGAATCTTCGACTCCTCCGAGTATTCGGACAGATCGGATACCGACACACATCCGGTATTGACGCGACTGTCCGATGAGCTGCTGGACCGAGCGCCGACGGTGCAGCCGTTCGACGTCATCGCAGCCAAAGCCTGAAGCCTCCTGCGATTACCGCAGGTCCGACCTCGTACACGACACATCGATCGAAAGAGCCGTACATGAACGCAGGGCCGGACACCGCACGCAAGCAGCTCGTTCTGAGCGCTTTCGACATGGCGTGCGTGGTGCACCAGAACCCAGGCATGTGGACCGATGCCGATGATCAGACCCACCGATACACCGACATCGAGTACTGGGTGGAACTGGCGCAGACGTTGGAGGCCGCGGGGTTCGACATCCTCTTCCTCGCCGATGTCTTGGGCTTCTACGACGTGTACGGCGGCAATCGAGACGCTGCACTCCGTACCGCCGCACAGGCTCCGGTCGCCGATCCACTGTTGACGATCTCGGCCATGGCCGCAGCCACGAAGACGCTGAGTTACGGGGCGACGGTCTCGTCCACCTACGAGTTGCCGTACAAGTTCGCCAAGACCATGACGACCCTCGACCACCTCACCAAGGGGCGAGTGGCGTGGAACGTTGTCACGTCCTACCAACAGAGTGCAGCGATCAATCTCGGTTTGACGCAGCAGATCTCGCACGACGAGCGCTACGAGATCGCGGACGAGTTCATGGAGGTCTGCTACAAGCTGTGGGAGGGCTCGTGGGAAGAGGACGCGGTGGTGCGCGACCGCGCGCGAGGCGTGTACACCGAGCCGTCCAAAGTGCACGACATCGACCACGCCGGCAAGTACTTCACGGTCCCCGGTGCCCACCTCGGTGAGCCTTCGCCGCAGCGCACCCCGTTTCTGTTCCAAGCAGGCGCGTCGGCTCGGGGCCGCAAGTTCGCCGCGAAGCACGCAGAAGCGGTGTTCCTCGTCGGAGTCAACCCGCACGATGTGCGGCCCATCGTCGATCAGTACCGGATGCTCGCAGCCGAGCAGGGGCGTGATCCGCGAAGCCTGAAGATCATCATGATGCTCACCCCCATCGTTGCCGAGACCGACGAACTTGCCCACGAGAAGCTGCTGCAGGTCCAGAAGCATGCTCAGGTCGATGCCGCACTGGCACTGTGGGGCGGTTGGACCGGAGTCGATCTCTCGGGAGCCGACCCCGACAAGCCGTTGGACCAGTTCCGAGGCGACGGCATCCGCGCATTCAGCGACATGCTCACTCGCGTCGACAGCGAATTGGTATGGACACCGAGGAAACTGGCGGAGTGGCTGTGCGTCGGCGGAATGAGCGCAAGCATCGTCGGCTCACCGAAGACCATCGTCGATCACTTCGAGGAGTGGATCGAGGTTGCCGACGTCGACGGTTTCAACATCGCTCGCGTCACCAACTTCGAGACGTTCCGTGACTTCGGTGAATTGATCACCCCCGAGCTCCGTCGTCGTGGGTTGATTCCCGACACCAACCGAACCGAGGCCACCTCTCTACGTGAATTGGTGCTCGGACAACCGCGGCTACGGGACGATCACCCCGGCGCGTCCTTCCGACCCACGGCGAAGCCTGCCCCGAAGCAGGCCCCGCCGACGACGATCCGTGTGGCACCTCGCAACGTCGGCCTTCTGGTCACACTCACAGCGAAGCCCGACACCGTCGATGCTCTGGAAACCTGGCTGACCGAAATGCACGCTCACGCAGTCGACGAACCCGGGACCACAACGTGGTACGCGATCAAGCTGGACGACAATCGATTTGCGATCTACGACACCTTCCCCGACGAGGACGGACGCCAGGATCACATCCACGGCACGATCGTGAAATCTCTCCGCGAACGGCAACAAGAACTTCTCGCAGAACCGCCGGTCATTCGTCAGGTCGACTTGCTGGCCGTCAAATCCTTGTTGACGGTCTGATCGACCGACGTCACCGGTGTATCTCGCCCCGCCAGCCATCCGCACAGTGTCAGCGGAATCATGACCGCCAGCAGGGCGAGAAGGGGCGCGGTCCACGAGCCGGTCGAGCTGTGGATCGCCCCCACCGCGACCGGTCCCGCTGCGGCAACGAGGTAGCCGATGGATTGCGCCATGGTCGACAGACTCGTTGCCGTCGCAGTATTCGATGCTCGTAGATTGATGAGCGTCAGAGCGAGCGAAAGTTGGCCTCCCTGACCGAATCCGAGCAGAATCGCCCACACCGGAGCCAGCTCGTTACTGCCTGTCAGAACACCGATCAATCCCACGACGGACAATGCGACGACAGCAATTGCCAGCACACTCTGCCGACGAATGCGGGCGGCGAGTACGGGGACAGTCAGCGCCGTGGCGATGCTCGACACCGACAGCGCAGTCAGCAGCAATCCCGCGTTCTCGGCACTGAGCCCACGATCTCGGTAGATCGTGGGGAGCCACGCAATCATCGAATACGCGAGCAGCGATTGCAGTCCCATGAATCCGGTCACCGCCCAAGCGACAGATGATCGCAGAACAGCGGTCTGCCACCTCGGCGCGGCAGATCGGGTCGCGGAGGTCGTCGCGTGGTCGACGTGGCGATACCGCCATGCGAGAAGTGCCATGGCCGCCAGTGCGAAGACTGACGGTATCGCCCAGGCCATGAGAGTCGTTCGCCAGCTGTGGAATACCGACGAGTCGATCGGGATCGTGGCTCCCGAGGCGATTCCTGCGCTGGCACTGACCAGTGCGGTGAACAACCCCGTCATCCATCCGACTCGGTGTGGGAAGAGCAGTCGGATCAACACCGGACCGAGAACGTTCGCCACTGCGATGCCCATCCCAGCGAGCAGAGTTCCGATCATCAGCACCGGCCACCATGGCGCGCCCCGCAGCGCTGTCCCGACGAGAATCAGCATCAGGCATCCGGTCAGCACGACGGGTACGGTCCATCGCCGAACCGCCCGAGTCGCGGCCACGGCAAAAACACCCAGGCACAGGACCGGCGCGGTGGTCAGTAGTGCGGCCGAACCGGAGCCGAGGGCGTAGGACTGTCGAATTTCGGCGAGCACCGCCGAGGCACTGCCGAATACCAAGCGCAGATCGAGGCCGAGCAGGACGATTGCTGCCACTGCGGCACCCGTGCCCACCACGGAGACAGCTGTTCGATCGAAACCTTCCAGGCTGCCCGACGGGTGTTCCGAACCGGTATCGGTCACCACTGCTCCCATCAACGAATTGCCATGGTCCGTGATCGACCATCGCAGGCGGGCACCGACAAATCAACCCTGTGGGCAATTTCGGTGACCTATAAGGCAACATTGAGAATGTCGGTGTGCGTACCATTTCTTTCATGCCAGACCATCCGAGTGACGAGAACTGGATCGGACGCAGGATTGCGAGCCTTCGCCGCGAACGGGGCTGTACACTGGCCGCCCTCGGAGAACGGATCGGCCTGTCGACCACGCAGCTCTCACGTATCGAGTCAGGGAGTCGGCAGTCGTCGGTGGGCACGTTGATCGAGCTTGCGCGCGTGTTCCAGGTGACGTTGAGTGAACTCGTTGCCGAGGAGCCGACCCTCGCGTTTCATCTGGTGAAAGCCGGAGAGCAACGTCCCCACGAATCTGCCAACGGTGCGATGACGCCCCTGTCCGGCAACTACCCCGGTATCGATGCCGTCCTGTTGACCATCCCGCCCGCCTCGGATGCCCCGGTTGCCCACCACTCCGGCGAGGAGTGGCTCTACATACTGGACGGCTCGGTGGAGGTCACCATCGGAAACGACAATGTTCGACTCGACACCGGAGATGCGCTGCACTTCCCGTCGCTGAACGCTCATTCCGTCCGAGCACTCGGCGACGAACCCGCGCGCGCACTGCTGGTGTCCACCACCACGCGCGCCCACTGACGTCCCGCGGCGAAGAGAGGCCACGGCGAATCATGGCGAGGTCGAGGACAGTAAGGTCGGAGAATGACTGTACGAGCGGGTGTGGTGGTCACGGGGACCGAGGTTCTGGCCGGTCGGGTCGCCGACCGAAACGGCCCGTGGGTAGCCCAGCAACTCCTCGAGCTCGGCGTCGACGTCGCACACATCACGATCTGTGGCGACCGACCCGATGACCTGACGGCGCAAGTGCAATTTCTCGCGGACCAGCGCGTCGATCTGATCATCACCACCGGAGGCCTCGGTCCGACCGCCGACGATCTCACGGTGGCGACTGTCGCTGCGCTGTACGGCCGAGAGATGCACCTCGATGTTCGACTCGAGAAACGAATCTCAGAGATCGTCGAGCGTTGGCGCAGCCGGCTCAGCTCGGCTGTCGACTCCGAGCCGCTGAAGGCGGGAATTCGCAAGCAAGCCATGGTTCCCGAAGGCGCGCAATCTATTTCGCCCACCGGAACTGCGCCTGGCGTGGCGATATCAGCGAACGAGTCCGGGACGCTTCCGGCGGTGTTGATCTTGCCCGGCCCTCCCCGCGAACTGCAGGCGATGTGGAGCGAGGCTCTCGCGTGCGCGCCCATCGCCCAGGTCTTGACTCGACGCGCGCAGATCCGTCAGGACACCATTCGCGCCTACAAACTGTCCGAAGCCGATCTCGCCGCAACATTGCGGACGGCAGAGCGTGCCATCGAAGGATTCGACGCTCTCGAGATCACCACTTGCCTGAGTCTCGGAGAGCTCGAAATGGTGACCCGCTATGCGGAGCCGGCGGCACCCGCATACTCCGATCTCGTCGGTCTCATCGGAAAGCATCATGGCGCACAAGTCTTTTCGACCGACGGATCGACCATCGACGACATCGTGGCCGACCGACTGACCGGCCGAAGAATCGCCACTGCGGAATCGTGCACCGGCGGCATGATCGCGGCCCGGCTCACCGATCGCGCAGGCTCGTCGGCGTACGTGATCGGCGCTGTGGTGTCCTACGCGAACGAGACGAAGACAGGCCTACTCGACGTTCCCACCGAGTCCATCGAACAGCACGGAGCCGTCAGCGAACCGGTGGCTGCATCGATGGCCGAGGGCGCACGGCACCGACTGGGCGTCGACATCGCGGTATCCACCAGCGGAATAGCAGGACCGGGGGGCGGCACCGAGCTCAAACCGGTCGGCACCGTGTGCTTCGCGATCGCCGCCGCCGACCGACCGACCGTCACCCGCACACTCCTTCTTCCGGGCGACCGGGCAAGTGTGCGTGCGTTGTCCACCACGGCAGCGATGCACATGCTCGCCGACGCGTTGAAGCCCGACCGATGACCGAGGGCTCCGACCGGGTCACTGCTCGCCGACGATCACCCAAGGGAGCCGCGCGCAGATCGGCAATCCTCGAAGCCGCGTTGAACGCGTATGCAACCAGCGACAGACTCGGTCCACGCCTACGCGACATCGCCGAAGCGGCCGGAGTCACCGAAGCGGGCGTGCTCCACCATTTCGGCTCGAAGGACGAATTGTTCGTCGCGATCCTCCGCCGCCGCGACGAGGACGCTGCGGCTCTGCACGATCTCAGCACAGCAGAGGGGCAGAACGCCTACCTGGCCGAGACGACCACGACTCCAGGACTGACGAAGCTGTTCGTCGACATGTCCGCTGCAGCGGCCGATCCCGCTCATCCCGCACACGCCTTCATGGCCGAGCACCGTGCGGGTGTTGTCAGTGTGATCGCCCGACTCGCGCCCGACGCCGACCCGGAGACCATCGACGCTGTGGCCGCGCTGGCCGAAGGGCTACAACTGCAGTGGATTTCCGATCCCACCATCGACGTCGCGGCCCGAATGCGAAGGTTCACCACCGTTCTGCTCGACATGAACCGATAGCGCCTGCCACTGTCGGGTGATCGGCAGAACCCCCTTTCACGCTCACTAAACCTTGCATGATTCAGTTTTGATGTTATCGTTAGGCGAAGTAAGGGTTTGCGCATTCGGCACACCCACGACACCTTCGTTTTACCGGGGTACAGCTCAGCAAGGAGTACGCATGGTGCACAACACCGTTCGACGAGTCTCGACCATTCTGGCACTGACGGCTGCAGCGGCAACCTCGGTCGCCGTCGGTACCGCATCGGCCGATCCGCTTTCCTCACCGTTGACTCTCGAGACATACAGCCTGCCCCAGGCGGGGTTCTGTGCCGCAAAGATCGACGTGTCCATTCGACCCGGCGCGGAATCGAACTCCTACGTGATCGTCGGACCGGACGTTCGATACCTGGGCATCGGCCCGTGCGACCTCACCGCCACGCTCAGCTGGAAGGAACCAGCCACCGGCAGAACAGGTTCGGACGACATCCCGGTCACCAGCGGTCTGGTGAACTACGGGCTGAAGACCTTTTCGGGACACGGCCTCGTCGAATACACATTGACCACCAACGGGCCGCACACCACCGACAGAGCATCGGGCACGGTCCAGATTCCCTGACAAGTGCTTCAGGAGCAGGAGAGCACAGTGAACAGAATCGGAACGGCTTCGGCGTTCGGAATCGTCGGCCTGATCGCACTGACCGGATGCACCACCGTGGATACGGCACCGACGGATACCGCATCTTCGCCGCCAACATCGGCTGTGCAGCAGCCTGTTCAGGGTGAACCCTCCGCCACGGTCTCGGGAGAGAGCGGCAACTTCGACGGGTCGTCACCGGGTGGGCCCACGGACGGCGGTGCCGATAAGGACGACAGTTCGGGCGCGGCCGCCGTTGCGGCGTGCACCGCTGCAGACATCACCCCCACCCTCGGTGACGTCACGCCGAGCGATGTGCAGACAACGGTTGCGTTGCGCTACACCAACTCCGGATCCGTGCCGTGCAACGTCACGGGCTTTCCCGGAGCAACGCTGGAAGGGCCCGACGTCGACGGTCTCGGACAGGAGTACGACTTGGCGCGCGGCGAGACCACGCCGTCGACCACGATCACCCTCGAACCCGGGGCGGCCGCGGTTGCCGATCTGACTCTCGGCACGGTCGACAAGAACGACGAGCGGGCATGGATCCCGACTGCATTCCTGACTACCGCACCCGGGGACACGACGGTGATGACGCTTCCCTTCCCCGCAACGGTCGGCGTGCAGCGTCAAGACGGTGCGACGCATCCGGCGAGCTACATCGGTGCATTCAGCGGGCCCGTCGACTGAGTCGACACCGGAGCGCCGGACGGGTGTAGTTCCGCGCTCGGCGGGGCACTCCCACAATGTCCTGATACCGGCGACCAGTCGCCCCGACCCATAGGAGATTCCATGACGATGCCGAGCGACGCAAGCGAAGCAGTCCCGTCCCACGGCAGCAATGACGGTCCGCGGGAACCCACGCCCGAGACCGATGCCGTCGAAGGCGCGCACGTGGACGAAGAGAACGTGCCCCACCCTCCGACGGACACAGATCCACAGAACTGAGCCTTCGGCCGATCGTTACCGATCGGCCGAGTCGGACGGCAGCGTTCGGCGCGTTGCCCATCGATCGATCACTCGCCGCAAGGTGTCTGATTCCGATGTCGTGCGCAAACATGATGGCACCGACCGGTTGCGACGGCTTCGACTGCTGATCGCCCCAGGCTCCGCGGTCCGACGCGTACACGGTGTGAGCGGCGCTACCGGCGCTGCGGGTCAGCCAGTACAGGTGACGTGGGCGAGTACTTCAACCGCGGTCGGACAGTGGTGTGGGAAAGCAAATCCGGGCACGGACGGCACGATCACGTCGAAGGCCCGAAGGTCGGCATCGTCCGGCTCGGTCAGCAGTGGAACGAGATCGAGGAGCTCGAGATAATAACCCGGCCACCCGTGGCACAGCAGGATGGGAGTGGAGTCTGCGCGCGACGACCGCACGTGCAGGTAGCGGATGCGTTGCCCGCCTCCGCTCCCCACTACTGCGCAGACGCGTGACGTTGCCTGTGCAGTTCGCGGACAGCGTCGCTGAACTCGGCGTCAGGCCCGTCGACCACGATCCCCGGCACGATCTGCTCGATGGGCGTCGGCGAGATCGCGAGTGGAGTAGCGCCGAATTCTCGCAGCCAGGTGAGCAATTGAGCGGTCGACGTGGCGTAGACAATGCGGCCGAGCCCCACTATTCCGTGGCTCGCAGCGCACATCACACAGTGCTCACCGGAGGTGTAGACCGTCGCCGATCGACGCTGATCGGGGCTCAGATTGGTCGCAGCCCACCGCGACAGAGCGATCTCGGGATGTTGGGTGGGATCGTTTCGGTCGCCGACCCGATTCCTGTCCTCGGCCAACACTTCCCCGCCCTCCGAGACGAGTACCGATCCGAACGGATCGTTGCCCGTCTGCACTGCGTCCGCCGCCAAGTCCACAGCACGGGCAAGGAATGCACGGTCGCTCGAGGAGATACTCACAGGGCACCGCCGGGTGCGTCGACGATCGAAGTGTCCACGCCACGACCGTACCGGGTCGAGACGCGGAAACTCCGGGCCGGTTCGTCCGAAAACCGGTTGACTGTTCCGGGGCACCATCCATCGATGCTCGGTATGGTCGGCTGGTGAGCTTCTCGATACGGCCGGCCACGTCGTTCGCGGATCTGCGTGAAATCCTCGGCCCGAAGAACCCGACGTCCTCGGTCTGCTGGTGCCTGAGCTACCGAATCGATTCTGCGACCAACAGGGCACTCGTCGGTCCCGAACGCGCCGAGTACGTGAAGAAGCTGACCCGTCGAACAGTCGCGCCGGGGGTACTGGCCTACGACGGCGACGAGGTGGTCGGCTGGGCGGCTGTTGCACCGCGCTCGGAGTTACCGTTCGCGCGGTCGAACAAGATTCCGCACGTCGACGATCTGCCGGTCTGGACGGTCTGGTGCTTCCGGGTCAAGGCCGGCCACCGAAAACGCGGAATCGCACATGCGTTGTTGGACGGTGCCGTTCGGTTCGCGGACGACCATGGTGCCCCGGCGGTCGAGGGGTACCCGGTCGACAACGAGGGCCGAAGAGTCGATCTCACCATGGCATACGTGGGCACACGCCGACTGTTCGAATCGGCGGGCTTCGAGTTCGCCGTCGAAACAACGTCGGTGTCGGGTGGCTTCCATCGGGTGATCATGCGAAAAGACCTGCGCCACTAGGGCAAGCGCTCACCGCGGTGCCGCTTGCAATCCGGTCTCCACATCCTTCTGGGTCTCGGCCAGGAACGTTTCGAACTCCTCGCCGATCGTGAAAGTCGTCGTGAATTTGCTGCGCTCCGCGATCTGTTTCCAGGTGGGCGTATCCACCATCTTCCCCAGCGCCGCCCGCCAGTAGTCGACCGCGCCGACGGGCATGTCCGGTGGCCCGTACAGTCCGCGCCAATTCGACAGCGTCACATCGAATCCCAGCTCTCGTGCGGTGGGAACGTCGAAACCGGGGATCCGATTGTCGGCCAGAACGCCGATACCTTCGAGGTCCCCGGATGCCAGTCGATCGACGAATTCACTGACACCACCGATGGCCACGTCGATCTCACCGCCCAGAAGTGCAGCGATCTGTTCGCGGCCACCCTCCTGGGTGACGTAGCGGACGGCGGACGGGTCGCCGCCGGCTGCCGACACCAAAAGAGAGAAAGGCAACTCGTCATCGTGGGCCGCACCGACCACGACGCCCGATGGGTTGGACGCCACTGCAGCCATGACTCCGCGAAGGTCGGAGAGAGGACTGCCGGACGCGTGACGACGACGTAGTACTCGGTCATCAATCGGGCGATCATCGTGACGTCGTCTTTGCCGTATTTCGACACCCCGCTCGCCTGATTCACCATCATCGACAACGACGTCACCGCAAGCTGATCGTCGGCGCTCCGATGGTCCTCGACCATCGTGGCGAGGTAGTCGGCACCACTCCCGCCGGGTCGATTCTGCACCGGCAGAGCTGTTTCGACGATCTTCTCCGTCCGCAGGGCATCCACGACCGAACGTATGGTGAGGTCGAAGCCACTGCCGGGATCGGCTCCCGCCGTCATCGTTACTGGGCCGTCGGGATAGGGCACCGAATCGGAAGTAGATGCAGGATCGGCGCTGGGTCCGGAATCGGTACATCCGGTCAACACGAGGGTGGCCGCGATCATGACGCCGAACATCGATTTCTTCGCGATCACAGCATCGCCCCCAAGCCCGGTCCTGCACAGCGGTCGCTGCTTCCACCAACTCTAGGATGCAGTGATACGGGGCGGAGCAAAACGACGTCCGGACAAACCGGCAACTACCCGCGCGCGACGAGTACACGATTCCACCGACGCACGGGCGCGCACTCACCTACAGTTGCGCAGTGCCGAGCTGGATACTGGGTCTGATCGTCGTACTCGTCGTGGTGTTGGCCGTGACGGCCAAACTCGCTGCCCGCACCCGAGCTCCCGACCCGGGATGGTTCATCGACAGCACTCGTGCAGCCGGTGCGTTGACGGTCATCGGAACGATGTTCTCCGTCCTGCTGGCATTCACCATTTTCTTCGCACTGCAGAGTTACCAGCGCGCGAGCAATGGGGCCAGCGTCGAAGCCGTTGCCGTGACGGAGCTGCACAATGTGGCCGATGTCCTCGAAGGGCACGACGGTGAGAAGTTGCACGGCAGCCTCATCTGCTACAGCCGTGCTGTCGTCTCGAACGAATGGTCTGCGATGGCGCGCAGTGAAACATCCCCCACAGTCAATCACTGGGTGGACACCATGGCCCAGGATTTTGCGGCCACCACACCGGAAGGTGCCTCACAGGAGGCGGCTTACGGACAGTGGTTCGATCAGCAAGCCGAACGCCGCGACGGTCGCCGCGACCGGCTGGCCGAGGCAACACCATCGGTTCCGTTTCCGCTGTGGATCGTGCTGGGCATCGGAGCATCGGCAATACTCTCGTACATGTGCGTGCAGGCGGATCGCCGCGAATCCGCTGTAGTACAGGCGGTTCCGATCGCGTTCGTATCGGCGCTCGTGGCCTCGGCTCTGGTCGTCGTCGCGTTTCTCGACCACCCGTACTCCGATTGGTCGGGCAGCATCCAACCCACCGAGATGAACGTGACACTGCAGTTCATCGACGACGGCCACCCGGTCCCGTGCGACGAGTCCGGCAACCCCACCTGACCCGCCGCATGCGCAGCACCCACTACCGCACGATCGGCATGACCTGACGCACCTTCGGATCACGCAGATACAGCGCGCCCCAAGCGAGAACTCCGACGTACACCGCGAACAAGACCGTGCTGAACAACGGCTTGTCCACTCGCCAATTGGTGAGGACGGCACCACCGAGATATCCGGTCAGGAGAACCGCCCCGAGAAATGCGGTGCGCGGCACCACGTACAGAACCAGGCACGCCAGTAATACGATGCCGATGACGGGCGTCATCTCGTCGCGCAGCCCCAATTCGAGCGTCGCATCTTTCACCTGCTGCACATTCAGCAATTTGCCGACGATATCGAAGATCAGAAACAGCGCAAGCAGGCCTGTCAGGACCCAGCCCACGCGGGCTGCGCTCCGCGAGTTGGTCGCAGGGGTAGTCGTCACGGTCATGATGTTCTCCGATGCTCGATATTTGAGGTGTCGCCGGTATCGACTGCCATCGGTACGAAAACTCACCGGCGCGAGGATGTCACCAGGACTGCTTCAGCCTCGATCATGAACACTCGGGTGCGAACCCACCACTGCCGTGACAGCTATTTCCACCCGCATCATCGGGGCACCGAGCGCGCTCACCCCGATCTGAGTCCAGATCGGGGCGCGATTGCCCATCCGCCTCTCGAACTGCTCCACCATGACCCGGTTGTGCTCGTCGCCGATGGACACCTCGGACTCCGGAATATGGTACGAGACAACAGATACGACGTCGTTCCACGTGGCTCCCGCCGTTACCAGCGTCCTCTCCACGTTGTCGAACGCGCGCACGATCTCGTCTTCGAGTGTTGCCGGAAAGTGGAACTCGTCGTCCCAGCCACCCTGACCGGACGTATCGACCCGATCTCCGATGCGGACAGCTTGGCTGTATCGCATGTCGGCGAGTTGCGTGTCGCCGTAACCCGGGGTGACGAAGAATTCTGCAGTATTCACGGCTATCTCCTCGAATAGCTGGCGAGCTTCTCGTGTGCCGCTCGTCCAGAACTTCATGCGTGAAGTAAACGTAGCACAGTTACTTCACGCATGAAGTGAATGCGCTCGAGTAGGATGCCGATATGGCGACCACAGACCCGGCGGATGCAGATCCGGACTCATCCGAACAACACCCCTGGTTGACCGCAGACGAGAAGGCCGCCTGGACCGGCTTGGTCTCGCTGATCCTGTTACTACCAGGCCGATTGGAGTCTCCGCTGCAGCAGGAGTCAGGACTCACCCTCTTCGAATACTTGACGCTGAGCCATATCTCCGAGACGCCCGGGCATCGGCTGCGAATGAGCGAATTGGCATATCTGACAAACGGATCGCTGTCCCGTCTGTCGAATGTGGTCAAGCGTTTCGAGCAGCGCGGCTGGGTGGTTCGATCGACCGATCCCGAAGACGGCCGTGTCACCACTGCCGAACTCACCGACGCCGGCTACGACGTCGTCGTAGCCGCGGCACCGATTCACGTACGCGCAGTGCGCGACTTCGTACTCGACCCGCTCACCCAGACCGATCACCGAGCGTTGGCTCGCATCGCAGCAAAGCTACGAATACGACCGGATGACCTGAACTGAAAACTACGAGTTCAGCACACGGTGATGGGACTCTGCCCATTGCGCCAGCGCCAGCAACGGCCCGTTCGCAAACGACTCCCCGGTCTCGGTCAACCGGTGCATCCCACCGACGTCGTCCTTCTCGACCAATCGGAACGTGCGCAGGCGTTTCATCGATTCGTGTAGAGACTTGTCGCTGATACCGCCGATCATCGACACCAGGTCGACGCGTCGAGTCGGTCCGGACCTCAATGCAGTGAGGACTACCGCGTCCCACTGATGCGCGATCAGCTCGACGCCGAGCCTGACGAAGCAGTCGGCCGCGGCGGGCAACACATCGCGCATAGGAACCTCACTGTCGTGAACGAACGCCTACCAAATGGTAGGCGTCATGACACTAGCGTTCGGTGCGGGCGGCATCGAATGCCGAGAACAGGCCGAGTCTCGGACGCATGTCGCGGTAGGAGAAACCGTGAACGAGCAGCAACTCACCCATCGGACGGCAGCCGTCGACAGGGTGATCACCGTATTGGGTGCAACCGGGCAGCAGGGTGGGTCAGTGGCCGCGGCCCTGCTCGAAGCCGGGTGGAGGGTTCGCGCCGTGGTGCGTGATCCGTCGAGCTCGCGGGCCCGGCGACTCGCGGCCACCGGGATCGAGACGGTCGGAGGCGACCTTGCCGACCCGACATCGCTTCGGTCGGCGTTCACCGGTGCCCACGGGGTGTTCAGCGTCCAACCCAGTTCCGGACAGGCCGGGTCCGAGGTCACCGACGACGACGAGGTGGCGTACGGAATCTCGGTCGCCGACACCGCCAGGGCCGCGGGGGTCGAACACCTCGTGTACAGCTCCGCGATCGCTGCGAGGTCGACACCCACCGGCATCGGACACTTCGACACCAAAGCACGCATCGAGGCACATATCGGCGGGCTCGACATTCCGAGCACTGTCATCCGCCCGTCCAGCTTCATGGAGATTCTCCTGCTCCCCGGCATGGGTCTCGCTGACGGTCGTTTCTCCTTTCTGATGGGCGACACCCAACCGATGCAGTTCATCGCGGTGCGCGACATCGGACTCATTGCTGCCCACATCTTTTCGGCACCTGGCGAATTCAGGCACTGCAGTCTCGACATCGCCGGAGACGCGCTCACCGGAAATCAACTGGCACAACACTTCAGCACAGCACTGGAACGCCCCATCGAGTACCAACGAATGAACCCGTCCGTCCTTGAACAGAACGACGTGCTGGGTAGATTGGCAGCCGCCGTCGACGACGGAAGTTTGGCCGGGCGTGCCGACCTCACGGAGCTGAGGCACACGTTTCCGTTTCTGCTTCGATTCGAGGACTGGTTGGCGACCCGCGGTCCCGACATCATCGACGCCGCCACTCGCCCGTCGAGCGGCGACGTCGGTCTGCGCTGACAGCGACATCGATCTACGGCACCAACGGTCACCAGCTGACGGTTCCGTACCGATCGATGAACCGCCCGGACCCGTAGCCCGGTCCTTCGGTCGCCAGTCGGACGATGGCGTCGGTCCCCTCGGTGACCGTCTGCGGCCCGCTGTTTCCGTTGAATTCGGTTGCGGTATAGCCAGGATCGGCGGCATTGATACGAATATCGTCGAGGCCCTTGGCATATTGGGTCGTCAGCATCGTGACAGCCGACTTCGACGCAGTGTAGGCCGGAGCAACCACGCTGGATTCGACGCGAGACGGATCGTGTGTTGCTGCGAAAGACCCCATCCCACTACTGACATTGACGATGACGGGATCGGTCGAGATCCGTAGCAACGGAAGGAACGCTGCTGTCGTGCGGACGATTCCGAGAACGTTCACGTCGAGAACCGACAACACGTCCTCGGCGGTCAACTCGTCGACGGCGCTGTGCGGTCCGGCGATGCCGGCATTGTTGATCAGTACGTCGACAACCCCCTCCTGGCCTTGTACGTCCGCAGCTGCAGCTGCGACGGATTCGGCATCGGTGACGTCGATCTGCACGAACCGAGCCCCCACTGCTGCGGCAGCAGTCCTACCCCGCTCGGCATCACGTGCTCCGAGAATGACGGTGTGGCCCCGATCGATCAGTCGTCGGGCCGTTTCGTAGCCGAGGCCCTTGTTTGCTCCGGTGATGAATGTGATGGTCATATCCCCAGTGTTCAGGGCGACCAAGGCTCGTTCCAGGCACTCCTCGACGGTAGGAAAATCGGTACCACCCTGATACACGCCCGAAGAGCGACAATGGAACCGTGACCTCGACAACGGACGGACTCGGCGCGACGATCAGATCATGGCGTGATCGACTCTCACCCGATGCTGTCGGTCTACCGACCGGACGTTCACGCCGGGCCGCGGGGCTCAGGCGGGAGGACCTCGCCGATCTCGCGGGTATTTCCGTGGACTACATCGTGCGGCTCGAACAGGGGCGAGCGAAAACCCCGTCCGTCCAGGTGGTGTCGTCCATGGCGCGTGCCCTCCAGCTGACCGTGCCCGAGCGAGACCATCTCTACCGCTTGGCCGGTCACATTCCGCCGGCCGACGGCACCATCTCCGACCACATTCCGCCCGGAGTCAGGCGGGTGGTCGGCCGGCTCCACGAGGGTGCGGTTGCCGTGTTCGCAGCCGACTGGCAACTGCTGTGGTGGAACCGAAGTTGGGCCGCGCTGGTCGGCGATCCGTTGTCCGTCGCCCCTGCCAGGCGAAACTTCGCTCGTGAATGCTTCCCTGCCGGCGCAGACACACCGCGGATGTCCGCCTGGCCGGTGACGCCGTCCGGTGGCGAAGAAGCGGTTCGGGCGGCAGTCGTGTCAGACCTTCGGCGGGCCACCGGGCGGTTTCCCCACGACTCGAGGCTGAGGGGGTTGATCGATGAGTTGCGCGTCGGCAACTCAGAATTCGAGGCGTTGTGGTCCGTCGGTGCCGTCGGTTCACATCGCGAGGATCACAAAGTAGTCCACCACCCGACGGTTGGACCGATCACCGTCGACTGCGACGTACTCACCGACGGTGACGCGGAGCTGAAGATCGTCATCATGACTGCCGCCCCCGGTTCGGAGGACGAGACCAAGCTACGCCTGGCCACGATCGCCGGCAGCGTGGCCACGACCGAATTCGCCTGAGGCGCAGAGTCGTCAAAAGTCTCGGTTCTCGGCTCGTATTCTGCGGGCTTCGACGAGGAGCGAGTCGACGACTGCGCTCGTCGAGTTCGTACGGTGCGGCAGAGTTAGCGCGCAGGTCGTCCTCCCACTCCACGCGGGATCATCGACCTGCACCGTGGTGACACCGTCCGGCACTGTGGCTGCTGCGATTTCGGGTATGACTGTGATGCCCAATCCTGCTGCGACACAGCCGAGACGGGCAGTCCACTCCCGAATTCGCGCAGCGACTCGCGGGTTCGGCAAGGTGGGCCATGCCCCGAATTGTGGGTCGTTGCGGGCACCTTTGCCGACGATCCATGATTCACGTGCGAGTTCGTCGACGTGTGTTCGACCTTGGTGCGCAAGCCTGTGCTCAACTCCGACTGCCAGCAAGAGCTTTCCGTCGATCACTGTGTCGACGCGCAATCCCTTCAGGTCGTAAGCGGCAAGCCCGTCGCCGACAGCGATCACTGCCACGTCGATGCGTCCGGCGCGCAATTGTCGCAGCTGCGCCGGGGTCGAACTCTCGACGATTTCGACAGCGAGTTCCGAGTGCGAGTGTCGAACTCGGGCTATCGCGCGCGGCACGAGAACCATTGCCGCGGTGGGGAATGCCCCTATCGACACAGTTCCGGTGAGTAGATTCTCGGCTTCGGTGAGCTCGCGGGTCGCCGCGTCGATCTCGTGCAACACGGTCGCCGCGCGCGCCGCCACTAGTGTCCCCGCTGCTGTCGGCCGCACTCCACGCGCACCGCGCTCGAACAAGGTCGATCCCGCGGCCGCTTCCATCGATGCGACCTGCCGAGAGATCGCCGACTGCGTGTAACCCAGAATCTGAGCTGCGGCAGTGAACGATCCGGTCTCGAACACCACGCGTACCACCCGCAGTCCGCTCAGACTCCATTCCGCCACCCCTTCATTCGACCACATCGGCCATGTGAATACCGCATACCTGATATGCGTAACTATCGCTGGTGGAATGGCTGGCAGAAGCGCACGCTGACTACACCGACGAAAGGAAGTGCGAGAGTGGCTGTCAGCAACAAAACGTGGTTCATCACCGGCTCGTCCAAGGGGTTCGGTCGCCTATGGGCGCAGGCCGCGCTCGAACGCGGTGATCGCGTCGTCGCGACCGCACGCAACCCCGCCGATCTCGAGCCTCTGGCCGCCGAGTACGGAAGTGATGTTTTGTCGATACAGCTCGACGTCACCGACCGCGACGCGGTGTTCGCGACGGTGCGGCAGGCAGCGGAGCATTTCGGAACCATCGATGTGTTGATCAACAATGCGGGATATGGGCACTTCGGCATGGTCGAGGAACTCACCGAAACGGAAATACGGTCTCAGCTGGAGACCAACTTCTTCGGAGCACTATGGGTCACGCAAGCGGTCCTTCCGATCATGCGTGCACAACGTTCGGGACGCATTCTGCAGATCACGAGCGAGGGCGGTGTCCGGGCATTCCCGGGAATCGGTGCCTATCACGCGTCCAAGTGGGCGCTCGAGGGTTTGTCCGAATCTCTCTGGCAGGAAGTCGAACAATTCGGAATCCAGGTGACCAACGTCGAACCAGGACCGTACGACACCGACTGGCTTGCCACCGGCTCACGAACCAGTGCGGTCGACAGTGCGTACGACGTTGTGCGAGCTGCGACGGCAGGAGGTTTCGACGTCGGCGACCCCGCCGCGACGTCCGCAGCGATCCTGCAACTCGTCGACACCGACCGCGCGCCGCACCGCCTGTTTCTCGGCAAGACCTACAACGACATCGTCCCCATCTATCAGGATCGACTCGACACCTGGTGGCGGTGGCAGCCCACGGCTCTGGCCGCGTTCGGACACAGTGCACATACCGCAACAATCCAAGGAGAGCATCTATGACGGAACGGTCGACAGACCCGACCCGCGAGAGAGACACTCGATCCACCGACCGCCGGGTGGCCCTGGTCACGGGCGCTTCCGGCGGCATCGGACGCGCCGTCGCCACCCGACTCGGAGCCGACGGCATGGCGGTCGGTGTACACTACTCGGGCAACCGCGAGCGAGCTGCGGCGACCGCCGATGCGGTTGTCGCCGCAGGCGGTGAGGCGGTCTTACTGTCTGCCGATGTCGCCGACGAGAATTCGACCGCGGCAATGTTCGCCGAACTCGAGTCCACCTTCGGTGGAGTGGACGTCGTCGTCCACACCGCCGGGATCATGCTGTTGTCTCCGCTCGTCGACATGTCGTTCGAGGATTTCGACCGCATGCACCGAACCAACGTGCGCGGCTCGTTCGTGGTGAGCCAATCGGCTGCACGACGCGTCCGCGCAGGCGGTGCCATCGTGAACTTCTCCAGCTCGGTGGTCAAGCTGGCCTTGCCCGCTTACGGTGCTTACGCAGCAACCAAAGGCGCCGTCGACGCGTTGACCCCGATTCTCGCCAAAGAGCTGCGCGGACGCGACATCACAGTGAACGCCGTCGCCCCCGGGCCCACCGCGACTCCGCTCTTTCTCGACGGCAAACCCCGAGAAACGATCGATGCGATGGAGAAGATGACACCGCTCGAAAGACTGGGTCGACCGGAGGATATCGCCGAGACCGTCGCCTACCTGGCCGGTCCTGCTCGATGGATCAATGGTCAGGTCGTGTACGCCAATGGCGGGATCGCCTGACCCGTTTCTCTGACCATGGGCTACTTCGACCGAACGCGTCCTGACTTGTCAGACTCCCGACCACGAGCGCACAATTCGTCACCATGGCACTGATCTCGAAGGGCTTCGTCGGTCGCCGACCCGGCGACGACGGGCGCACTCCCCCCGGTCAGTATCTGACCAAGGATTTTCCGGTCCTCGCGATCGGACCCGCGCCCGTGGTCGCGACCGACACGTGGTCGTTCTCGGTCACCACCGAACGCGGCGATGCTCGCACGTGGAGCTGGGACGAATTCGCGGCACTTCCGCACGAGACTCCCACCGTCGACATCCATTGCGTCACCAAGTGGTCGAAGCTCGACACCACCTGGAAGGGCGTGAGCCTGGACGTTCTGTTGGACGGTCTCGACACCGATGCCGGGTACGTCGTGGTGCACGGCTTCGACGGCTACACCACCAATCTCCCCCTCGAGGACCTCAGGGATGGCAAGGCCTGGCTGGTCACCGAGTTCGACGGCGCTCCCCTTGCTCGCGAACACGGCGGTCCGGCAAGGCTTCTCGTTCCGCATCTGTATTTCTGGAAATCGGCCAAATGGATCTCACGCATCGAACTCACCCTGGAGAACGAACAGGGCTTCTGGGAGCGCGGCGGGTACCACGACTACGGAGATCCGTGGCGCGAGCAGCGGTACCAGGGCGACTGACGTGACATCGACGGCTGGGGCGAAACCCTGGCTCGTTGCCACGGCGGTGGCCGTGCGGCGTGAGACACCCACCGCGTCGACCCTCGTTCTGGACGTAGACGGGTGGCCCGGCCATCTCGCCGGACAGCACGTGGACGTCAAGCTCACCGCCGAGGACGGTTACAGCGCGCAGCGAAGCTATTCCCTGGCGTCGGCACCCGACGGCACCTCGCGCATCGAGATAGCCGTCCAGAACGTCGAGGACGGCGAGGTGTCGCCCTACTTGGTCGAGTCCGTCGAGGTCGGCGATCGCATCGAACTCCGCGGGCCGGTGGGTCGATGGTTCGTCTGGCGGCCGTCACGACCGTCGGAGCCCCCGTCTCCCCCGATTCTGTTGGTGGGCGGCGGTTCCGGCATCGTCCCGCTCCGCGCGATGGTTCGGGCGCAGGCATCCGCGACGGGCGGACCGGTGCCATTCCGGGTGCTGTACTCCGTGCGCGAACCTGCGGAGGTCTACTTCGCGGACGAGTGGGCTCGCCCTCCGGCGGGAGTGGACGTCACCCTGATCCACACGCGGCGTGCACCAGCCGGCAACGCACGGCCACTCGGCCGGATCACGTTGGAAGACATCGATGCTCACGGATGGCCGGCGGAGTTCGAGCCGCGTTGCTATATCTGCGGCCCCACGAGCTTCGTCGATACGGTGGCCGACATGCTGGTGGCTCGGGGTCACTCGGCAGCGAATATCCGAACAGAGCGTTTCGGACCGAGCTGAGGGAGGCCATCGGCTCGGCACCGCTCACGACGCTGTTTCGCAGTAGCCGATCACGGCACTCACCAGGCTGTCGACGAATTCGCGATCGCAGGGTTGACGGCTGAGCAAATGGCGGAAATGAATCGGGGCGATCAGTAGTTCGATGGCGGCGCGAGCATCGACATCCGCCGCTGTCTCGCCCCGTGCTGACGCGCGTTCGAAGACAACCGCGACGGACCGGAATCGTTCTTGCCAGAACATCTTGCGTGACTCGGCGATCTCCGGCGAGTCTGTGATCGAGGCGAAAACTCGGAGTAAACCTTGTCCGACAGCAGATTCCAGGTATCCGTCGAGTGCGGTTGCGAATGAGGTCAGGTCGTCGCGAAGAGTGCCCGTGTCGGGTACCACCAAGGTGCGCTCGCTGCCGGTGAGCAGTACGTCGAGGATCAGATTCTCTCGCGTCACCCACCGCCGGTAGATCGTGGTGTCACGCACTCCGGCCCGACGACTGATATCAGGAATGCCGACCTTGTCGACACCGACCTCCACGACGGCAGCGAGCACAGCCTCGTGGACAGCTTCCGTCACCTGTGCGGCTCGACCGCCGGGTCGCCGCCGTACTTCAGGATCGGTAGGTGTCTGCTCCACACCCCAAGGCTAAAGCAGAAAGTCTTGCATTTACCGATCCGGCACCCTACCGTGCGTCTAAAGCAGATTAATCTGCGTTAAGGGATGGGGAGCTACACGATGGCATCGTTGATCGAATGGGGACAGAGGGCAACAGTCAGCGCGAGAGCATTGACCCACACCACCGAAAGGGCCTCATATGCCCGCGGCGTCGCGCCGTTTCTGCCTCGTCTGTTCGTGGACCGTTTCACCCACCTCGGGGGCATACCCGATGACGAGTTCCGCGGCCAGTTGGCTCGATGCCGCTCCTTCGAGGACGACCTATGGGTTTCCTACTGGTCGACTTTCGCCACCGAGCACCTCGATCGCGCCGATGCGGCCCTGTCACGGTTGAGTGCGCCCGTCAGTACCCGGCTGCTCGACACAGAGGCTCCGACCGGCGCGCTACTTTCCGAATTGGGCGGCGTACTTGCCCCAGCGGCGTCGATCCTTGCCGACCGCGGAACGGTTGCCGATCCACACGCGACCGCACGATTCATTGCCGAGCATCCCGACGCATCCGACGCGGCGGTCGCTGTCGATGGGTTGATCAAGGCGTTGGTGTACTACTTCGTCGCCGCATGGCCGGGCGGGACGCCGCAACGCCAGGACGCCTATCGCAGATCTACTCGATTGTCGGAGTCTCTGTTACTCGCTCTCGCACCGGTCATGGGGTACGTCGTGGAAGTAGTCGACATCGCCCTGCCCGGTACCTCCGACCGGGTACACGGAATTCTCGCGCTACCGCTGAACGCGAAACACATTCCGACGGTCCTGGTTACGAACGGCCTGGAGGGGACTGTCGCCGAAACACTGCTACCCCTACTGGCGCAACGGGATGCAGGACTGGGCACGTTCGTCATGGAAATGCCCGGAACCTACTCGTACGACGACCCCATGACAGCTGCGTCCGAGAACGTGTACTCGGCAGTGATCGACTTCCTCGCAGCCGATCAGCGCGTCGACCCGGACCGAATCGGCATGATGGGCTTCAGTTTCGGCGGATACTGGTCCGCACGCATGGCCGCGTCGGATTCACGATTGAAAGTGGCGGTGTCCAACGGTCCGCTGACTCACCGCAGTTTCGGTGCGATCAACTCGATCGGGATGCCCGAGGTGATGATATCGACGCTCATCCGCACACTCGGTGCGACCGGAATACTGGACTTGGCGCGCAAGACTTCGAAGATGTCCCTACGGCATCGCTACCGGGATATCGACATCCCGCTGTTGGTGATCAATGGGGCCGAGGACACTCTGGCCAGTACCCGCGACTCGATCGAGCTCGCCGTCGAGGCACCGAACGCTCAATTGGTGCTGTACGCGGACGACGACCACTGTGCGATGGGCAACGCAGAACATTGGTCTGCACTCTCGACTCGATTCCTTCGCGAGCATCTACTGAGCCCGTCGACCACTGCCGAGCTATCTCCGTAAAGTCACTCGTCCTCGAACGTCCGCCAACGACCGTGCGCCCATCAGCTGCATCGTCCGAGTCGCCTCCGACTGGAATATCTCGAGTGCCGAGGTGACGCCCCGCTGCCCGCCGGCCATCAGTCCGTACAGATACGCACGCCCCACCATTGCGCCCGTGGCTCCCAACCCCACAGCTGCGATCAGATCGGATCCGGTCGTGATTCCGGTGTCCACGTACACCTCTGCATCGGATCCGACCGCATCGACGACCTGCGGTAGCAATTCGAGAGGGGTCGGGGCGCGGTCGAGCTGACGACCGCCATGATTGGACACCACCAACGCATCCGCACCGGCACCGACGACGTCGCGCGCGTCGGCGACATCCTGAATCCCCTTGACCACAAGCTTTCCCGGCCATTCGGAGCGCAGCCATTCGAGATCGGTGAAACTCAGCGAGGGGTCGAACATGCTCTGCACCAGATCGCCGACGGTGCCCTCGAAGGACGTCAGATTCGCGAATTCCAGCGGTTCGGTGGTCAACAGATTCATCCACCAACTG
Source organism: Rhodococcus ruber (assembly GCF_027270735.1). Taxonomy (GTDB): domain Bacteria; phylum Actinomycetota; class Actinomycetes; order Mycobacteriales; family Mycobacteriaceae; genus Rhodococcoides; species Rhodococcoides rubrum_A. The sequence continues at coordinate 75,795 of NZ_JAPWIJ010000012.1, forward strand.
GGGTGCCGCGTCATGTCGGTAAGGGTGCGCATGTTCAGTGTCGGTGGGATGGTCATCCCGTTGCGGACATCGCGCAGGCGGTTACCGGGAACTGGTGTGTCCACGGTGAGAACCAGTACGTCGACCCCGGCCTGGACAGCTCGTTCGACGAGGTCCTTGCTGGCCGCCCGGTCCTTCCACAGATACAGCTGAAACCAATTGGCACCGGTCGGTGCCGTCCTCGTCACGTCCTCGATCGATGCGGTGCCCATGGTCGAGAGTGCGTACGGCACACCTGCCGTCGCGGCTGCCCGGGCCACGGCAGTTTCGCCTTCATGGTGCATCATTCTGGTGAAACCGGTCGGGGCGAGGATCAACGGGAGCGCAGCCTTCCTACCCAAGATCGACGTCGACGTATCGACTGCGCTCACATCACGCAGCACGTGAGGTCTGAACTCGATTCGTCGGTACGCCTCACGAGCTCGAGCGATGCCGACCTCGCCCTCGGCACCACCCGAGACATACTCGAACACCGATCGCGGAGTACGGCGTCGTGCAATCTCGGCGAGATCGGCGATGGTGTGCGCGCGAGACAGGCGTCGTTCGACGAGATCGACTTCTCTCGACCGCATTTCGAGGAACGGTGCCACCTCTCGCCAACGAGGAAGCCTCCGATGTGTACGTGGTGTGTTCGTGTCAGCGGCTTGTGTCATCGATTCGCCTCTCGTTCGGTATCCGTCAGGCCACCGACACGGCGGGACCTGCGAGGTCCGGACGAATGCGCCGAAGTACGTCCATCCGCAGTGAACCGAAGAGCTCCGAACTCTTGGTGCTCAGTTGGTCTCGCGAATCCGGCAGTGCCACTGGAACGGTGGCCGTCACCGATGCCGGAGCTCCCCCGAGAACGATGACCTTGTTGGACATGTACACCGCTTCGTCGACGTCATGGGTGACGATGACTACCGTCATCCCGAACTCGCGTTGCACTTTCATCGTCAGGTCTTCGAGATCGGCGCGGGTCTGGGCATCGACGGACGCGAACGGCTCGTCCATCAACAGCACGCGGGGCTCGAACGCGAGCGCCCGCGCGATGGCGGCACGCTGCTGCATTCCGCCGGACATTTCCCACGGGTACAGATCGCCGCGACCTTCGAGACCGACAGACTCGAGGGCGGATTCGGCGCGCTGGCGCCGCTCTGTCTTGCCCGTGGTACGACGCAAAGGAAGCTCCACGTTCTCTCTGACACGCATCCACGGGAGCAACGAGCGTCCGTAGTCCTGGAAGACGACGGCCAGATCCGCCGGTGGCCCGTCGACCTTTCTTCCGTTGACCGACACCTCACCCGTTGCGGATGTCAACCCCGCAATCGCGCGAAGCAGAGTGGATTTTCCGGTACCGGAATGGCCTACGATGCAGACCAATTCACGCTCCTCGACTGTGATGTCGACGTCGCTCAACACTGGCCTCGTTGCACCGGCGTAGGTCTTGCACAGCTTCCGAACCGCCACTGCGGACGTGGGTCCATCGTTCATTGTGCTGCTGTCGTTTCGAGTCGTAGACGATGCCACCGAAGGGTCCTTCTCTCCAATAGAGCGAACAAAAGATTGAGTCCGTAGCCGAGCAGTCCGAGCATGATGAGTCCAGCCCACATGTCGGTCATGGCATACGTGCGCTGTGACTGCAGAACGAAATATCCGATGCCTTCGGACGACGCGAACAGCTCGCTACCCACCATTGCCACGACGGCAACGGCGACGCTGGTTCGCATTCCCGCGATGATCTGGGGTGTGGCGGAACGTAGGAACACGCGCATATTCGAATCCCACAGAGCGAGTCGGTAACTTCGGGCAACATCTCGCACCAGTGGATCGACGGCGCGGACTCCGTCGACGGTGTTGAGCAACGTCGGCCACATGCACGCGAAGGCGATGATGGCCACCTTCTGCACGACGTCCGTGCCGAGCAGCACGATCGTCAACGGAATCAAAGCGATAACCGGTGTGGCCCGAATGAATTCGAGTGTAGGAGACAGAGCGCGATACGTCTGCGGCATAGTGCCCAAGGCAAGTCCGCACAGAATTCCGACGGTGACGCCCAGGACGAATCCGATGCCGAAGTTTCGAAGACTCGGCACCACGTGGACCGCGAACTGATCTGAGAACCACAGGTTCGCGAACCGCGACATGATCTCGCTGAGCGGCGGAAAGTAGAACGACGAACTGTTGCTCGACGCGAACCACCACACCCCGACGATAAGAACAGGCAGCCAGGCTTCGACGGCAATCGAACGGATACGGGTCACGACGCACTCCTCTGCGACGGGTGCCAGCGGCACAGCCGGCGCTCGGCCGCGGCGAACAGATACAGCACGGCGACACCCATGAGCGCGGTCACCAGGGTCAAGGCAAAGACGTCGACCATCTGCGCGTTCATCTGAGCTCGAGCGAGCGTCTTGCCGATACCGGGCACCGCGGCCAACAGTTCGATTCCTATCGCCAGGAGCATCGCCATGACTGCGGCGATACGAAAACCGGTGGCCACGAACGGAGTAGCAGACGGAACGATGACGAACCGAATGACCTGGAACCTGGTCAGACGATACGACCGAGCCGCTTCGAGCGCGGCACCGTCGACATCTCGGACCCCGTACATCGTCTGCAGCAGGATCGGCCACACGCAGGCCGCGACCACAACGGTCAGCTCCGTCTGACGGGTGGTTCCGTAGATGAGCGCGACGAGCGGGATGATTCCCAGGGTCGGAATCGACCGAAGAAACTCGATGATGAATCGGCAACTGCGATAGGCGAAGTCGCTCGTCCCGAGAAGTATTCCGACCGGCACCGCGATGATCGTCGAGTACAGCAAACCCAAGGCCCAGCCGGTCATGGTCGACGCGATGTCGGTCCAGAACGCGGACGTCGCCGCCATCTCCAGCATTCGGCCCGCTACCGGAACGGGCCCAGGGATGGTGTCCGCGGCGAACAGGCCCGACGACGAGAGGGCAGCCCAAACGAGCACCAGCACCACCGGAGCGATCGCCTTCTGCGTAGCGGAGGGCATCACCGTTCGCACTCGAAACACTGGGGCGGTGCGTAGCGCCGCACTGGTCATCGGGTCAGCCCACTGACGTCGGCCGATGAATCGAGAGCGCCGTTCTCCCGGAGAATGGTGGCGATACCGTCGATTCCCGCTGCGTCGACGCGACTTTCGAGCGCCGGGTACCCGGTGTCCCCCACCGTGTCGGCGGGGGTGCCGAAATGTTCGACCATGGCGGCGCGCATATCGTCGGGGTGCGAGTCGGCGTACTCCACGGACTCGTCGAGCGCGGTCTGGAACTTGTCCACCACCTCGGGATTGGTCTCGACATACTCGCGGGTGCCGGTGACGATCACTCGGGGCGCGGGACCGAAGACCTGCTCGATGGGGTCGCCCAGGGGTACCTCGAACTGTCCGGTCTTCAGCAGAAGGCTGGCGTAGGGATCACCGATGAGAGCGGCGTCGATGCGATCCGCGGTCAGTGACTCGCCCATGGCGGAGAACGGAACCTCGATGATCGATACGCCGCTGCCGTCGCCCCCCGCTTGGTCGACGACACCTCGGACCCCGTACTCGGATGCCGACGCGAGCAGGTTGACCCCGACCGTCTTGCCTTCCAGGTCTGCGGCCGTCCGAATCGAACTGTTGGCCTTGACCAGCAGTGTCGATCCGGTGCGCCCATCCGGGCCGGCCTCGAACGTGGAGACGCCGCCGACCACCGCCAGAGGGATCCCCTTCCCGGCCGCCATCACCGCACCGGGACCGGTGTTGGGGTTCATGTCGACCTGCCCGCTCAGGAGACCACCGACCAGGTCCGCCGGCGTAATGTCGACGAGCTCGATGTTCAACCCGTTGCGCTCGAAGATGCCCTGGTCGACACCCAACAACACCGCGGCGTAGTCGGACAGTTGAACATTACCCAGGCGGACGGTGGTCAGACCGTTCTCCGACGCCGCCGGCGCGGCTTGCGTTCCACCGCATGCGGTCGCGGTCAGCGCCAGAAGGACACCCGCGGTCGCGGCAATCGATCGCGTTCGGACATGTCGGCGCAGTGGAATCATCATCGATCACCTTCGGTTGGCTCGGACCCGCTGCCTACTACAGCGTCGAAAAGTGACGATAGTGACGAAGGACACAGTGCGATACGGATCATCCATCCACATCTTGGGTCACACAGTGTGGAGGTAATCCATCCCGCCGTCGGGAGGCTTCCCATACTGTCTGCAGACATGACAATCGATCGAGTACCGGTATCCGGCGGAGACATCGTCGTGGAAACTCACACCGGGACCAGTGAGCCCGTCCTCATGGTGCACGGGGTGTCCAGCCAGCGCATGCTCTGGAGTTGGCTGCACGCGGAGTCGCCGCACCTAACCCTCGTCGCACCGGATCTGCGCGGCCGAGGTGACAGCGTGGACGTCGCGGGACCGTCATCGCTGACACAGCACTCGGACGACCTCGACGCCGTCCTGAATGCTCTGGGACTCGACTGCGTGCACGTGTGCGGAATGTCCATGGGTGGATTCGTGGCAGTCGAATTCGCAGCCCGGTATCCGTCCCGGGTGAAGAGTCTCGTTCTTGTCGACGGTGGCGTTCCGGTGGCTCCGCCCGCCGGTCTCACGCAGGAGACCGTTGGGGCTGTGTTCGCGGATAAGATCGCTCGAACTCAGCAGCAGTGGAACGACATCGACGATTACATCGAGTTCTTGGTGTCGACGTCACTGCCGCTACTCGACCCGGCCGATCCGCTGCTTCGGACGTACGCCGAACACGATCTGGCCGACGGATCGATTCGCCTGTCGTCCGCCGCGGTCGTCGCCGACGCCACGGACGTGTTCTTCGGCGAATCGCGATTCCGGGAATTGACGATGCCGATTCGATTCCTGCACGCGCAGTGGAGCGTTGGGGCAAACTCGGCACCAATGTACTCGCCGCAGGATATCGAAGCACTCGACCTGACATCCATCACCCCGATGCCGGGACTCGATCACGCCGGGACGATCATGACTGCGGTCGGTGCGGCTGCAGTGGGAGAAACGATCGACGAAGCAATCGACGCGGAGCCAGAAGGAGTCGGGCAGTTCACCGACGCGTAGCAGATGCGTCGGCCTCGAACGGTGCCCATGGGGTGTCTCGAAGCGCAGGACAGTGTTCGGGTGTCGGGTTGTGTGCAATGTCGATCATCCGATCGAGGACGTCACGCGTGGCGGCCAGATCGGCCATGGCCGCGGTGATTCGGTCTCGTTCGACTCTCATGATCTCGAAGGCCTCGGGCGAGCTCTGGCCGCTGTCTATACACGGCAGTAGTTGCAGAATCTTCCGACTCGAAAGACCAGCGGAGAAAAGTTGCTGGAGTAACTTCACGCGCTCGACGGCAGACTCAGGGTAGACGCGTTGTTCGCTGGAGGTACGTTCGGACTCCAGCAAGCCCTGCTCTTCGTAGTAGCGAAGAGCTCGCGTGCTCACTCCTGCCAGGTGTGCCACCTCGCCTATACGCATCCAGTGTCTCCCTCGGAGCAACATTTCGGTTCTTGGACTTGCCCTTGACGTTAACGTGAAGTTTTAGCCTTGTCGATGTCGGACCGATCAGGACCGAAAAAACGGAAATTCGCGAAGAAAGCAAGGTCCCCATGGACTTCTCCGACCAGATCGCCCTCGTCACCGGAGCCAACCGTGGCATCGGCCGTCACTTCGTCCTCGAACTGCTCGATCGAGGTGCGGAGAAAATCTACGCGTCAGCTCGCAAACCCGAAATGCTCGACTTCGACGACAACCGGGTGGTGCCGTTGGCGCTCGACTTGCTCGACAGCGAATCGGTGAGAGCGGCGGCGTCGACGGCGTCCGATGTCACACTGCTCGTCAACAATGCGGGCATCTCCACCGGCGCCGCGCTCGTCACCGGTGACCTAACCGAGGTTCGACGCGAGATGGACACACACTTCTGGGGCACACTGCACGTCATTCGGGCATTCGCCCCGGTACTCGCAACACAGGGTGGCGGCTCGATCGTCAATATCTTGTCGGCTCTATCTTGGTTCGCCACAACGGGATCCGGGGCCTACTCTGCCGCGAAGGCCGCCGAATGGAACATGACGAACGGTGTACGCCTGGAACTTGCACCGCAGGGAACATTCGTACAGGGCGTACTTCTCGGCGCTGCAGATACCGACATCGCCGCCGGCTACGACGGACCGAAGATCGATCCCCGCACAGTGCCGCGTGCCGCCCTGAACGGTCTGGCGGCCGGCTCCATCGAAATCATCGTCGACGAATGGACCGCTATGGTGAAGTCCTCTCTCGCCGGCGATCCCGCAGCTTTCTATGCACAGATGGCCGAACTACTCGGAGCGAACTGACTTCCATCCCAACTCCCGACCCCCAACCGAAAGGCACTGGGCGGGGCCATACGGATTCGATCCGAGAACTGTGGGGTGCACCGAACCGTTCGGTCAAGGCGGAAGGGATGTGAGCGGCGAGGTGTCGCACTACGGAGCCGCTCTTTTCACGCTCGCCTAGGTTCGATCCCGAGCCAGAATGCGTTCGAGGTAGTCGAGGTCCTCGCGGAGCATGGAGATGGCCCGTTCGGGCCCCTCGGGTACGACGGGCTTGCCGTTGTCCTGGGCAACGGTGCGCAGTGCCATGTCGGCGAGTTGGACGGCCACGCTCCGATCGGCGTCGGCATCGCCGCTCTGATGCCACCAGGCAACCCAGTTCAGCATGCCGATGATGCCGAGTGCCGCAGTACGCGGGTCGACCGGCCTGAACTCCCCTGCCTTGACGCCGCTTTCGACGACCGTCACGAACTCCTTGAGGACGTGTCGACGACTGCGCTGGTAGGTCCGCGAAATCCTCTCGGGCAGGTCGGCTTCCGACCTGATGATGAGCTTGAAGCGGTCGGCGGTTTCAGCTTGGTTCAGGGCGATCGCGGTGGCCATCTTGCGAAGCTTCTCGGTGGGATCGAGGTCGGATCGCTCGTTGATCTGGTGCAGAACTGCGGCAGGCGTCTCGGTGCTCTCGCTGATCAGGCGCGACAGCAACTCGTCCTTGTTCGCGACGTAATGATAGAGCGCCGGCCGGGTGAGGCCCGTTGCGTCGGCGATGTCCTGGAGGGTCGTGCTGGCAAAGCCCTTCTCCGCGAACAACCGCGTGGCGTGATCGAGAATCTGCTTCTCGACCAGCTCCCGACGCGGATTACGCGCCGCTCCTCGCTGTGAGTCCTCGCGTGTCATGACCGAAGAATAACCGTCGCGCTCGTCAACGACCGACAGACACGAGGTGGGTGCGCGCACCGACCAGACCTGCCACCGCGTCGGACATCCACTCTTCCGGTACGTCGACAACGACGAGTGCTCTGGTGCTGCGCATCATTCGCTCCGCGACATCGAGTCGGGTCAGGACGTGATCACGCTCGCCGGACCCGGTCAGCCACACCGTGGAGCTTGCCCTGCACTCGTCGACGATGGCCGTGGCCTTCTCGTTCCACGCAGATTCGACGTCCACCGAGACCACCGTTGTCGTCGTCTCTTCGCGAAGATCGGACGGGGCGAATCGGTCGGGAAATAGCCGCCCACCATGTTCGACGGGCCGCGAGAGGATCCAGCGAGACACGTCGACAGGAATCTCCGAATCTGCGGGAACCTGCGCGTAGCTGGCGATTCCCTTCCACGCCACCTCGGGAGCAGATTCGAGAAACCGCTCCAGGCCGACCTTTCCGGCGCGCGTCATGTACGCCACCATCAGTTGCTCCACGGGCAGATCCGTCCGTTGCGGGAAGGACTCCCACCACTGTTCACTGCGCACGGCAATCTGCTGGAGGTGTTCGACTGCGGGGCGACGCACCCGTTCGTACTCGGTGAGGGCATCGCCGACGGTCGCAGCCGACGCCAGTGCAGCATCGAGAGCGATGGCGTCTTCCATGGCCAGCTTCGTTCCCGATCCGATCGAGTAATGGGCTGTGTGGGCGGCGTCGCCGAGGAGAACGACGTTGTCCACCGACCACTTTCGGCACTTGACGGTTCGGAACTGCATCCACCTGGTCCGGTTTCCGATGAGCCTGTGATTCCGGAGCGTGTCGGCAAAGGCCGTCTCGAGGTAGCGCAACGACGTCTCGTCACTGTCGGTCGGATCGGTGGCAGCCGTCGTGACGTCGAAGCCCGCGCGGTGCCACGTGTCGAGATCCGTCTCGATCAGGAACGTACTGCGATCCGGCGCATAGGGATACGCGTGTGCGACGAAAGTGCCGTGCTCGGTGGTGACGGGTACGAAAATGGCGCTTGCCAGTGCGAAATCCGTTCCACACCAGAGGTAGAGGCCGGTTCCGGTGCTGATGTCGGTGCCGAACCCCGGGTCTGCAGTTCGCGTTGCGCTGTTGATTCCGTCCGCGGCGATGACGAGGTCGACATCGAGATCGCCCGGTTCACGGCGTTCGCCGAATTCGAGCCGAACCCCTGCATCACGCGCTTGCTCCTGCAGGACGGACAGCAGCGAGGTGCGGGCCACAGCGAGCAGATCACCGTGGGCCAAGCGGGCAATCGACTCCCCCACCTGCATCGACATCTCGTGTGAGTACGCCTGAGCAACAATTGCATCGAGTGATGCAGCGTCGGCCTGACGTAGATTCCGCTGCGTCCGTGAGGCGAGGCCGACTCCGAACCCGAACGTGGTGTCCGGTGAACTCTGTTCGTAGACGGTGATCTCCGCGGAGGGGTTGGACAGTTTCAGCAGTCGTGCGGCGTAGAGGCCACCGGGGCCCCCGCCGATGACTGCGACGCGGTCGAGTTTCATCGTTGCCTCTCGAGCTTCGCGGCGATGTCCAGCCGCAAACGCTTCTTGTCGATCTTGTTGACGTTGGTTCGGGGAAGCGCGTCGAGCCATTCGAGGCGCTCCGGCCATTTGAACTTGGCCACACCGAGTCTCGTGAGATGGTCCTGCACGTCGGCCATCGTCAACGGGGCCCCGTCGGTGACGAGATACGCGCACGTCTTCTCGCCGAGTCGAGGGTCGGGCATCGCGACGACGGCCGCGCCCACGATGGCCGGATGGTCGAGCAGAAGAAGCTCTACTTCCTCGGCGTTGATCTTCTCGCCGCCGCGGTTGATGAGGTCTTTGATGCGCCCCTCGATCGTGACGTACCGCTCCCCGTCGACGACGGAGATCGACGCCAGATCGCCGGTCCGGTAGAAGCCGTCGGAGGTGAAGGCCGTTCGATTGTGCTCGGGTGCACCGAAATACCCGGTGATCGTGTACGGGCCTCGGCAACACAGTTCACCGACTTCCCCGTCGGGTAGGTCGATCTCCGTGCCGGGATCGAGAATGCGCACCTCGTCCTCCGCGCAGACAGGCGTTCCGACGGTGGTGATTCGAGCGTCGCGAGGGGCGGCGACCGGGGTGACGGTGAGCAGCCCCTCGGACATCCCGAACAGCTGACCCGCCCAATGATCTCCGCCGTCGTCGACGCGGTCCATCAGCGCCGGTGACACTTTGGCACCGGACAGGATCACGTGCCGCAGACGCTCACGCACGCGATCGAACTCGGGACTCGACACGGCCTGGTAGTGACCGTGGCCGATCAACACCTCGGTGGCTTCCGCGCGCTCCATCAGGTCGAACGCCGATCCGACGTCGGCGGTCGCGAGTACGAGGCACGCACCGACCGAATGCGAGGCGTGCAGACCGCAGGCAATCCCTGCGTTGTGCACGATGGGAATCAGATGAGCGACGCGGCTGTCCGCGGTCCATTCGAGCCGTTGTGCGTACATGAGTGCGTTGTTCCAGTACTCGGCATGAATCCGCGGAATGACCTTGGGCACTCCCGTTGTCCCGCCGGACAATTGGAATGCAACTACATCCTCGGGATCCGTCTCGGCCTCGATGGCGTCGACGAGAGCTCGGGCCTCGGTGGGATCGATGTCGAGACCGAGGTCCTCCACGCGCAGTTCGTCGGTGTCCACCGCCCCGACTGTGACCACGTGGCGAACGGTCTCGCTGCCCGCGGCATGTTCGTGGGCGAACGAGACCAGATCGAACGACGGCAGGCCGGCCTCGACGATATGCGCGACCGCGCCCACCGCGGCACCGATGTGCGCGATCTCGTGCATTCGGTGCGCGGCCAGTGTGGCGACCGGAACCAGTCCGGCCTTGACGCAGCCGTACCAGGCCAGCACCGTCTCCAGCCGGTTCGTCAGTTGGAACAACACAGGGTCCAGGCGCGTCAGCCCCAGTCGCACCAAGCCCGCAGCGATGGCATCGGTCCGACGGTCGAGTTCGGCGAACGTCATCGACCCCTCGGCGCTGATGATCGCGACCCTGTCGGGAAACCGAACAGCGATGTCGCGGAACCGGCGGCTGGTGGGAAGTGAACTCCACGAACCACTCCGGCGGTACTGCTGCGCGCGATCCTCCGGGTATCCCACCAGCCGGCCGTCCCAGTCCGAGTGGGTCGCGTCGGTGGTCACCGTCATCGTTCGGCCACCGCCGGGAGCAATCGTGAGATCTCCAGTGAATGATCAGGGTGATCGGCCGGGACGATTCCCGAGTACACGGCCGTCCAGCATCCCGGGCAGCACAGCTGACGGAACACGATGGGCGTGTCGACGTAGATGGACGGATCCGACGTCACCTGCGGCCCCGCCGCCGAGGACGGCCCCTCGTAGCGAGCCAGATCCAATACGCCGCTGGTCTTCTCGTCACCGAGCAGTCGACCGCACTGTGCACAGGCGATGACCCGAACGTCCCCGACTGTCACCTCGGACAGGTTGTCGTCGAGACGTCTGGCCAGCGAGAGATCCATGATGGGAGCGTCGGAGTGCTGGGTGGAACGCGTGCGCCGTTCGTCGATCATGTCCCGACGTCGCGCGGTAGTTGCCGCCTCGTCGACCTTTCCGTCGTCGATCACCACGCCATAGACCTCACTGGCACCGTCGGTAGTGACCTTTCCTTCACGCAGATCGACGCTGACCGCCGCCGGATCGCGATGCAACGGATCTCCGTAACCGCCGCCGCCCTGCCAGTGCATGTACAGCACCTCGCCGGGAGCGACATAGCTTTCGGCGTAGCAGGCTCCGAATTCCTTTCCGCCGCCCAGATCTTCCAGGGCACCGGGGATCTTTCCTGCCGCGAACTGCTCGATGACGTCGGTACTGCGCGCCAGAATTTCGAGTCCGGTGTTGCCGGGGTATCCGCCGGCGAGTCCGTTGTTCTGCGCCACTGCTTTACCCGCCGAGGCGAGGACGAGGCCCATCGGGAGCGAAGTGCCGTACGGCGTGACCGCGAGCGATGCACTCACGCCACCGCGTTGACGACCGGGTCCACCGGAGTCGGGTTCTTCCCGACGCCACAGTGTGAGCAGCGGGTAGAGGAACTCGGTCATTTCCGTATCGGGGATGCGCCCCATCGGAATACAGAAGAGTCCGCCGGTGTCCATGCCGTCGGCGGTCGGGCGTGCGCCGTAACCGCCTGCCATCGGTTCCATCATGATGTTGAGGAACGGAACGGGTTGCTCTCCGCGTTCGTCGAGGCCTGCGATCACGGCGGTGTCCCAGGTACCGCAGCACGCAGCCTGCACGTTCTTGCCGAGGTCGACCGATCGGTCGAGCATCTGCGAAAGGCATTCGGCGATGAGTGTTCCCGTCAGCCATGCGGGTCCGATGGGACCACGGCTGACCGCCGCCGGGAAGCTCGCGTTGTTGATGGTGCCCTCTTCGGACACCAAGTCGAAGCACCGCATCAATCCGCCTGCAGACCAGGGAATGTCGCCCGCGAGGATCGGAAGCAACGCGAGCATGACGCCGCCGCGCATACCTGCGTACGTGCAGTTGATGACGCCCGTCTGCTTGTCGGTGCCGGTGAAGTCGAACGTGAGATGGTCGTCGGTCTTGCTCATCGCGACGGTGATCTTGTGCACCTCGCGGTCACCGGTGTGCGACTGGTCCTGGTAGCCGGTGGCCTTCCAGGTCCCGTCGGGCAGCGAGGAGAGCTTGCTACGAAGGCGCCCTTCGGCGTCGGTCATCATGCGCTTCATGACGGCTTTGACGGTGTCGGCACCGTACTGCTCGATGACGGCCAGCATGCGGTTGCGGCCTACGGTGTTCGCGCCGATCTTGGCGCGCAGATCCAGCCCGACCAGCATGGGAACACGGGAGCGTCGAACCCAGAGATCGGCGACGTCGCGCTGTAGCTCGTAGTCGCGGACGACCTTTACCGGTGGAGTCGGAAGCGACTCGGAGAACACGTCTTTCGCCGACGGGTCGAACGATCCGAGTCCGGAACCGCCGAGGTCGGGTTCGTGGCAGATCGCGCTGGTCCAGGCGAACAGCTTGCCCTCGTGAAAGATGGGCTGGTAGACGATGACGTCACTCTGATGCAGTCCCCCGCCGACCCATGGGTCGTTGCAGAGGAACATGTCACCCTCCACGATTCCCGGGTTGGTGGCGCGGTGCTGCAGGGTCCAGTAGATCGCCAGGTCGACGGCTCCGACGAGCATGGTGTTGTAGAGGCCCACCTGAACCTCTTGTCCCAGTTCGTCACTGATCGCGAAGTCGAAGTCGTTCGCGTCGGTGACGATGGGTGAGCCCGACATTCGTTTGAGTGCCTCGCCCATCTCGTCGGTGACCGACCAGAGTCGGTGCCGGATGACCTCGTAGGTCAGCGGGTCGAGATCGTCGATCTGCTGCTGGGTGACGGTGTGCACCGGCAGAGTCGGCGGGAGGGTACGGGCGAGGGCGTCGGGGTCGACGGGGCGGGACGAGAAGATCTCGGACCCTGGAATTGCGGATGTCATGGTTCGGTTCTCCTGTGGTCTCAGCCGGCGACGATGTTGAGGTTGCCGAGGCGGTCGACGGTTCCGGTGGTGCCGTGCGGGACGACGACGGTGGTCGTCGGGACTTCGACGATGGCGGGGCCGGCGAGCACATGCCCGGCGGCGAGCTTGCTGTAGTCGTAGATATCGGTCTCGACGTAGCCGATTCGCCCGTCCAGGTTGACCTTTCGAGTACCGATGCGAGCGACCGAGGCGTCGGCAGAGTCGGCCGACTTCAGCTCGGGGAGGGTCGGCGAGAACGGTAGGACGCCCGTCGCACGGACGCGATAGGTGATCGCTTGGATACCGGCTTCGCGGAATCCACTGTCCTTGCCGTACAGGTCTGCGTACCGCTGCTCGAAGAGATCGGAGGCACGGGCGACGCTCGACGAGTCCAGCGAGCCCTCGGGAATGGTAGTGGCTACCTCTGCCAACTGCATCGTGTACCGCATGTCGATTTCACGTTCGACCTCGATGCTGGTGAAATTCAGTCCCTGTCGACCGAGGGCTTCGCGGACGCGTTTCTCGAGGCCGTCGAAGTTCGCTTCGGCGCGAGCAGGATCGAGCGGCATCGCCGCCGGGTCGGACAGCTCGGCCGCGAGCACGATGTTCGACGACGCCAGACCGTAGGCCGAGAACGCCGATGCCACCCGCCCGAGGGGAACGATGACTTCCTTGACGCCGACTTCGGCTGCATAGGCGGCGCAATGCGACGGTCCGGCTCCGCCGAATGCGTAGAGAACGAAGTTGCGGGGATCGTGTCCGGCTTCGACGACGGTCTTGCGCAGGAGATCGCCGGTCTGTGCGTTCTGTACGGCATAGATCGCGGCCGCCGCATCCTCGATCGACAGACCGAGCGGTTCCGCGATGCGGCGTCGAATAGCCTCGCGCGCCAGCTCTTTGTCGAGTGGTTTACGACCGCCGAGCAATCCGCGTTCGGGGAGGATGCCGAGGACGAGATTGGCGTCGGCGTTGGTTGGTTCGGTGCCACCCTGTCCGTAACAAGCAGGCCCGGGTACCGCCTGGGCGCTGTGCGGTCCGATCTGGAGGTTGCCGCCGGCATCCACCCATGCGATGGCGCCGCCGCCGGATCCGATGGCGTGCACCTGCAGGGTGGGCACGTTGATCGGGTGATGATTGATGATGGTGCTCGACGCACGCACCGGCTCACCGTCCACGACGAGGCCGACGAGGAAGGTTGTTCCGCCGACGTCGGTGGCGATGATGTTCTTGTGTCCGAGCTGCTTTCCGAGCGACACGGCTCCGACCACGCCGCCGGTCAACACGGATCCGACGGTGCTGATGGCGTTCTTCGGAGCCTCGGCTGCCGCAACGGCACCACCGTTGCTCTGCATCACCAGCAATGGGCCGGCGAGGTCGAGGGCACGCAGCTTCTTCTCCAACGAGCCGAGGTAATCGCGCAAACCCGGACCGATCTGCGTACTCATGATCGTCGTCGCGTTCCGCGCGAACTCACGAATGCGCGGGCTCACTTCGGAGGACAGCGAGACGAACATGTCGGGGTCGATCTCGTGGACCAGCTCGCGAATGCGTTGCTCGTGCACAGGGTTACGGAACGACCAGAGCAGCGAGACCGCAATTCCGGAGACGCCGTCGTCGACGAGGCTTCGGATGGCGACGCGCGCGGAATCCTCGTCCAGCGCGACGACGACCGTGCCGTCACGGTCGAGGCGTTCGGTGACCTCGAGTGCGTGTCGCTTGGGGACGAGACCGTGGGACTTGCTCTGTCCCAACACGTTCTGCAGTTGCTCGGGAGAGCCACCGAGGTACCGGCCCTCGACGTTCATGATGTAGATCGAATCCCGATGCCCCTTGGTGGTCAGGAACCCGACCGGCGGAACGTTGCCCATCACCAGGGCATTGAGCGAGGACGTCGTGCCGTGTGCGATGTGGTGGGTGTTCGCAAGCATTTCCTGCACCGGACATCCGAGTTGTTCGGCCAACGCTTCGAGAACGTCGATGACGCCCTGGGAATAGTCGGGTGGAGTCGAGGGCGCTTTTGCAGCGACCACGGTGCCGGAACTGTCGTCGAGTACTGCGTCCGTGAACGTTCCGCCGACGTCCACTCCGATCACATAGGTCATGCCGGTGTGCTCCTTAGGTCCGAGTCGAAGACGTTCTGGCGTGTGAGAGCGAAACAACTCTCGAACACTGCTTACGTCTGCGTCGAGTATTCGACGTGACCGACGACATGTCAAGCATGAATGTGAGTGCTGCCACTTCCCTCGATACTGCCCGACCGGACTCCCGGATTCGATTCCCCAGCTCCAGGCCGCTTGACGAATCGTCGCATACGTCGAATACTCGTCATCAGCGTCAATTACTGAAAGGCAGTTCATGAGCAATCATCGTGTGGGCTTGGTCGTACCGAGCTCCAACGTCACTGTGGAGACGGAGATGCCCGCGTTGCTGGCGCGACATCGAGATGCCCGGTTCTCGTTCCACTCCTCGCGCATGCGCATGCAGGCCGTGTCGCCGGAGCAATTGCGGGCCATGAATGCCCAGCGCGAACGGTGCATCCTCGAGTTGGGCGATGCCGGAATCGACGCCGTTCTCTACGCGTGCCTCGTCGCCCTCATGGTCGCGGGACCCGGGGAACACCAACGGGTCGAGGGGCTCATCGCGGAACAACTTGCCACGGGCGGATCCAATGCAGCCGTCAGGTCGAGTGCCGGCGCTCTCGTGGAAGGCCTGGGGGCTCTGGACGCGAAGAACATCGTTCTCGTGACGCCGTACATGCGACCGCTCGCGGAGAAGGTGGTCGAGTACATCGAGGCCGAAGGCATTCGTGTACTCGATTGGCGTGCGCTCGAGGTGTCCGACAACGCCGAAGTCGGCTGCATCCCAGGCGAACGAGTCATGGACGCGGCGCGGTCGTTGGATCTCACGGGTGCCGACGCTCTGGTGATTTCCGCGTGCGTCCAGATGCCGTCACTACCGCTCGTTCAGGCAGCGGAAGACGAATTCGGAATCCCCGTTCTGTCGGCCGCGACGGCAGGTGCCTACAGCCTGCTCCGTGCGTTGGGCCTACCCGTCGATCTACCGGACGCCGGCTCACTGCTCCGGGCAGACGCCGTCCTCACGTCCTAGATCGTCACTTTCGTAGAGAGGAAATCTTCATGTCCGACTTGCCACACAAGGTCCGGGGCGTCGACCACGTCGCCTACCCCACGTTCGATCCGGCGGCGACGGTCGAGTTCTACCGCGACGTACTCGGGTTCCCCGTCGTCCACTCCATTTGCGCAGCAGGGTGGGGCCCGGAGAAGCATCCCGACTTCATCCATTTCTTCTTCGACATCGGCAACGACGATCGACTCGCCTTCTTCTACTACTTCGGCCTCGACCCGTTCGACGGTGGACCACAGGGCGATTCGTACTCACGGTTCGCCGAGGACGTGCCGATCTTCTTCATCCGCTCGCGTCACCTGGCAATCCACGTCGACAGCGAAGAAGACCTGATGGAATATCGGCGGCGGCTGGACGGCAGCGACTGGCCCGTGGAGATGCAGATTCAACACGAGACGATCGAGTCCATCTACACGCACGATCCCAACGGCTACATGATCGAGCTCACCCGCGCGATGCGTCCGGTCACGCCGCAGGAAGATCTCGACGCGAACCTGACGATCGACGCCTTGATCGACGTTGTTCGCGGACCCGACCCGAGTATGGCGAACCTGTTGACCCGCAAGGCCGAGCTGATCGTCGAACGTGCGGCCGACTGGTCGGCCGAGCACGAGGTGGGGGTTTCGTGACCACGTTGTACGTACTCGACATTCCCGAGAACACCACTATCGCATCGGTGGCCGACGTCGACCCAGCCGTACGCGTCGACCACGTCGGCCCGTACTTCCGCATAGTCTCGGACGGCGACATCGTCATCGACCGTCGGGCCACCGGATGCAGGCACGCCGTCTGGTACAGCAGTGTCTCGGGCCTGTCCGACTCTCGAATCACGCAGTGGGACAAAGACGCTCTGCGCGTCGAGAAGTCATGACTCAGGCCCGCCTCGGTGCAGGCCGGTACATCGATGCCGCCGAGGCCCCGTCGAACACGGTGACCTCGGCGCACGAGCTCAGCACCGCCGACGGTGCCAAGGTGAGCGGAGTGCTGCGAACGGTCCCTGGTGCCGAGACGGTCGTTGCCTTGATGCATCCGAGACAGGACCTGACGCACCACGTTCTCGTGCCCGAACTGCTTGCACGCGGATACGCGGTGTGGACCCAGGGCACGCGATCGGTGAACAACGACATCTCGCTGGTACACGAGCAGGCCTTGCTCGACGCGGCTGCCGGGCAGGTGTTCCTACGCTCGCGATCGTTCGATCACGTGGTGACGCTGGGGCACTCGGGCGGTGGAACGCTGTTCGCGTTCTATCACGAGCAAGCCGGTCTCGCGCCCGAGGATCGGCTGACGGAAACGCCTGCAGGTCGGCCGATCGACCTCGCGTCTGCAGAGATGCCCGCGCCGGACGGTGCGATCTTCATGGCCCCGCACCCCGGACAGGGTGCGCTGCTGCTGCGACTTATCGACCCATCCGTGGTCGACGAATCGGACCCCATGTCCATCGACCCGGCACTCGATCCCTTCGACAAGGCAAACGGATTTGTCGCCGCACCCGAAAGTTCCTCGTATCCCGAGGACTTCGTCCTGCGATATCGCGCCGCTCAGCGCGAGCGCGTCGCACGGCTGGACGCACTCGCGCGATCACGGGTCGCCGCAGCATCCGACGCCCGCAGGCGTTTCGAGACAAGCCGTGATCCTGCCGACCGTCGAGATGCGTTGGCACCTCGCATATTGACCGTCTATCGCACCGACGCGGACCTGAGATTCACCGACTTGTCGCTCAGCCCCAACGCTCGTCCCTACGGTTCATTGTTCGGTCGACGGCCGGATCTGACGAATTACGGGCTCGTCGGTTTCGCTCGCTTGTCCACGCCGGATGCCTGGTTGTCGACGTGGTCCGGTCTGAGCTCCAACGCCGACTTCGTCCGGTGTGCACCGTCGGTCACGGTCCCGTCGTTGTTCGTCGAATTGACCGGGGATCAGGCGTGCTTCCCAGAGGACGCGTCGAGAATGGCCGAGGCTCTCGGCTCTGTCGACAAGACTCGCGTGGCGATCGAGGGAACCCACTTCGGTGGCCCCATTCGGAGCGGCGCGCCCACCGGCGCTTCTCTGGCCGCCGCCGACATCGGTGCCTGGTTGTCCCAACACTTCATCTGACCCTCTTGCGAGCGGAAACCCATGTCACGTAACACATTTTCTCCCGTCGTTGCGCTGTGCCTATCGGCGTTGACGTTGGAGGGGTACGACCTTCTGATGTACGGAACGGTGGTGCCGTCACTCCTGGCGTACGAGCCGTGGGATCTGGATCCAGCGACCGTCGGTGTACTCGGATCAGTGGTGGGAGTCGGCATGTTGGTCGGGGCGCTGGCCGCAGGCAGTATCGCGGATCGTTGGGGCAGACGGCGCGCCTTGATCGCCGCGGTCGCACTGTTCTCGGCCGCAATGGCATGCTGTGCGATTGCACCCTCGCCCGAGACGTTCGGAACAGCGCGATTCGTCGTCGGCATCGGGGCAGGAGTTCTGATGCCGACCGCGGCGTCGATGCTGATCGAGTTTTCCCGGCTCGACACCAGGGCAAGAACGGTCGCACTGGGATTCGTGGGCACCAGTGTCGGCGGTATCGCGGCCGGAATCCTGTCCCTGTGGCTCGTTCCGGAGTTCGGCTTCCGAGCGATGTTCGCGGCAGGGATGATCCCGGCGTTGTTGATTCTGCCGTTGATGGTCCGATATCTCCCCGAATCGCCCGCTTTCCTGGGCTCGCAGGGCAGGATCGAGGCGGCACAGGCCATCTCGACTCGGTACGGCCTCGAGGAAGCTGTGAAGAATTCCGGTGGTGACCCGAAGTCGACAGATCGCGGAATCGGTGCGCTGTTCACCGCGAACCGTGCGCGAGTGACACTGTCCTTCTGGGTGATGACCCTGTTGTGCCTTCTGGTGTTGTTCGGCGTCGCGACCTGGTTGCCTGCGGTGATGCGATCGGCCGGATACCCGCTCGGCGCAGCACTGTCATTCCTGCTGATGCTCAACGTGGGCGGTGCAGTAGGCGCGCTCGGCGGCGCTTACCTGGCGGACCGGTTCGGAATCAAACCGGTGACAATCTTCGGATTCCTCTGTGCAGCAGTATCGTTGGCAATGATCGCGACCACTCCCCCGATCGGGATCGTGTACGTTCTGGTGCTGATCGCAGGAATGGGAACAACCGGGACGCAGATCCTGCTCAACACGTTCATCGGTGGCTACTACCCCGTGTCGTGCCGGACCACAGGACTGGGCGTCGCACTCGCGGTGGGGCGTCTCGGCGCGATCGTCGGTCCGACATACGGCGGACTGTTCGTTGCCGCCGGCGCGGGAACCAGCACTCAGCTTCTGGCTTTCGCCTTGCCGGCAATCATCGGAGCCGGTGTGACGATTCTGATTCCGGCGGGACGAAAGCTACGTAGCAGCCCGGCATCTGCGTCGAAAGGTCGACTGCACGCACCTGACACGAGATAGTTCGGTTGATCGGATTCACTTGCCGGTCCATATCGGATCGCGCTTCTGCATGAAGTCCATGATTCCCTCTGCTGCTGTGTCTGCCGACCTACTCAATGACTCCAGGGCCTGTTCGCTGAGCTTCCAGCTGCGGGCTTCCGTCTCGATCTTGCCGTCACTGATTCCGCGAGCGACGCGCTTGCTCGCCTGAACCGCGAGCGGTGCGTTACATCACAGACCTTCTTTACGATTTCCATTGTGCGCGTGTAGCTTCGTTAGACCGCGATCACGACAACGCCAGAACTACCAGCGCCGCCTCTCGCGGTATCTGCACGTCGAGGCCGGTCGCGCCGTGGAATTTGGTGAGTCGATTCAACACGGTGTTGCGGTGACAGTAGAGAGCTGCGGCGGCCTCCCGCACGCTGCCGGTGTCCAGATACACCCGAACAGTGTCGATCACCCGGTCGCGTTCACCGGCCGGTAGCTCCCGAAGACCCGCCAGAATCGTTGGGGTGAACCCGATTCGACGATCGAGGTTGCCTCTGGTCATTCGAGCCCAGCCCTGCTGTACCGAGACCAGTCCCGCGGTCGCGGGATCGAGACTGTCGACGATGTCGTACGCGACGTCCGCGGCGTCGGGAACAGCCGCCAGACCGTCGACCACGGGAACGTATCCGGCTGTCAGGGTGGACAATCGAGACTCGACGGCCGAGGAAGCCGGTCCATGGACGGCACCGATCGGCCAGAGCGCCACCACGCGATCGAACTGGTTGAGGACGAATATCGTTGTGCCACTTGCTCGCATCAGGGTCGCCGCATGGTGGAGGGCAGGCGACGCGTCGGGAGACGCCACCGCCACCGAGAACCGTCCGGCAGCACTGACCCCGAGCGCTCGAGCAATTCGGTCGACATTTCCCGATACGTTCCGCGCAGGCGAGAACAATTCGGCAAGGTAGCCGCGCTGCGCGTCCAGCACGGTGGTCGCCTGCTCGGCCAATTCCTCGAGGTACCCCTGGTGTATTGCGCGAGCGTAATCGTCGACAACCGCCCACAGTTCGTCGACGTGGAGTGCGAGTACCAACATGTCCTCTGTTGTCGCGTGCCACAGCAACGACGACCAGATGATGTTGAAATCCAGTCGGACCGCCTCGATCAGGTCTTTGACGGGAACGCCCTGACGCGCGCGCCGACGACCCAGTTCGCCCGGGTGTGTGCTCAATTCACCTGTGGTGGTGCCGAGCCGCACCGCCTCGAGCAACAGGTCGAAAGCCACCCGGGCGGTGGCGCTCAGGTCCTCGTCACCGACCAGATTCGAGCCGTACGCGGGAAGCTCGACCACCTCGGCCAGAAAGACGGCAACCACATCGTCCACGTCGCGAATGGTTGCCTCGACGAGCTCGCGCCACCGACCGATCGTGTCGTGCCGCTTCGATTTCAAGTTCTGCACTCGTCGAACCCTCTCGTGTAAACCGGCTGTTTCCTCCGCCGTCGCCCATTCGACGTTCTGGCTCGACCCGAACGCACCCACGGCCGGTTGACCTGCGCGAACACCGCTCGAGGCCGTTGTTACCGGTCCACTGTTGGTCGATCGTCGTTGGGCATTCGCCCAATACTACGTTCCCATTCCAGGGCAGTATGGCCTGGTTTCCACGTGGAGTGTGCGGTTGCATTGGAGATGACAGGCATCACATCATGTTCAGCCGGCGTTCGATCTGGAGATTGCACCCATGACCACACCCTCTACCGAGTCGATCGACAGCCCTCCATACGACGCAGCGCGGACGCGTCGAGTCGCTATGGCAGCGTTCGTCGGTACCGCCATGGAGTGGTACGACTTCTTTCTTTTCACCACCGCTGCGGCGATCGTGTTCAACGTGCAGTACTTCGTCTCCGACAGTGCACTCGTTGCAACACTCGCGTCGTTCGGGACCCTGGCCGTCGGTTTCGTAGCACGACCCATCGGCGGCCTGCTGTTCGGCAAACTCGGCGATTCGATAGGCCGTAAGCGTGTCCTGATGATGACGATCGTAGGAATCGGAATTGCGACCGTCCTGATCGGCCTGCTCCCCAACTACTACTCGATCGGCATCGCGGCACCCATACTGCTCATCGTGCTGCGCATCCTTCAAGGACTCGCCGTCGGCGGAGAATGGGGTGGCGCGGTCATCATCGCCGCAGAGAACGCCCCCTCGAGCGAGCGAGCGAAGTTCGCATCGATTCCCCAACTCGGCTCGCCGGTGGGCACCATCGCCTCCTCCGGTGCCTTCTTCCTCACCGCAGCACTGCTGAGCGAGAGCAACTTCGATGCATGGGGATGGCGCATCCCATTCCTTCTTGCACTACCCCTCCTCGCGGTTTCGGTAGCCCTACGACGCCAACTCGAGGAGTCGCCCGCCTTCACCGAACTTCTGGAGTCGGAGGCAACCGCTCAATCGCCGATCGGTCAGGTTTTCTCGCAGGGGTGGCGACAGGTACTGGTCGGTTCCGCGGTCTTTCTGATCGGCACCGGCGGGTTCTACCTCGTCACGACATTCGTGATCAGTTACGGCAAGCGAGTTCTCGAGCTCAGTTCGTCGATGCTGCTGCTGGCCACGGTGATTGCCGCCGTCATCGAAATTCCGATCATTCTTCTGGGCGGCCGCCTGGGAACACGGTACGGATCTTCACGCGTGGTCATCGGCGGCGGTCTCGCCACCATTGTCGCTGCGGCACCGGTCTTCTTCCTCATCGGCACAGCGAACCCGCTACTCGTCACACTCGGAATGACTCTCGGAGTCTGCTGTGTGGCGTTCCCGTACGCCGTCGCCGGGGCTGTGTTGACCGGACTCTTCCCAGTCGGCATTCGGTACAGCGGAGTTGCGATGTCCGCCAACCTCGGCGGTGTCCTCGGCGGCTGCGTCCCATTGATCGCCACCGCCGTGTTGACGGTGACCGGCGACCATCTGTGGCCGAGCGCGGTCATTCTGGCGATCATCGGCGCAATCGCTGTGGCCGGAGGAGTACTCGGTCCACGGTTCAGCGTCGACGAAATCGGACTCAAACACTAAGAGCGACTACCGTTTCGGAGGATTATTTCATGACATCCACACTCGATTCCGATCTCGCCATCGAGCAGAACGAATGGCAGCTGCGCGTCGAATTGGCGGCCGTCTACCGGTTGGTCGCCCACTTCAAGATGACCGACCTCGTGTTCTCGCACATCTCACAGCGACTACCCGGATCGACATCGCGATTTCTCATCAACCCCTACGGACTGATGTTCGACGAGATCACTGCCTCCAATCTGGTTGTGGTCGGCGACGACGGCGAAGCCGTCGAGTCGTCCGAGTACCGAGTCAATCCAGCGGGATTCGTCATCCACAGCGCCATTCACTCCGCCCGCCCAGACGCCCACAGCGTCCTGCACACTCACTCTCGCTATGGCTGTGCGGTGGCCGCCCAGCAATCAGGTTTGCTCCCGGTCAACCAGACCTCGATGGAGTTCTACGGAAGACTTGCCTATCACGATTACGAGGGCGTGGCCCTCGACGACAGCGAGAAGTCCCGCCTGGTGGCTGATCTCGGCACCCGCAACGCCCTCGTTCTACGCAACCACGGTCTCCTCACCGTCGGATCTTCGGCTCGCCGTGCATTCCTTCGGATGTTCTATCTCGAGCGCGCCTGCGAAATGCAGATCCTGGCGCAATCCACCGGACAGCCTCTGGTGATACCGGATGCTGATGTCTGTGAACGCACTGCGGCGCAGTTGAACAACGAGAAATCGGCACTGACCGCCGACGACCGAGACAACAGTGACAACTGGGATCTCGCGTGGAATGCTTTGCAGCGCATGGTTGATCGACTCTACCCGGACTACCGGAAGTGACAGCTGTGACCCAGCGTCCGATTGCAGTTCTGGTCGACTCCGGATCGCTTGTCGTCGACGAGGCAGCGGTCCCGCCGGGATGGGCCTTTTGCGTGTCGGACGGCATTCCGACCGGACCGAATATCGTTGCGCTTGCGGTCAATCCTGCGTGCGGTCGGGTGGACCGTTCGCATTTGCGTGACCTGCCGGACCTTCGCATGGTGTTCACCACGTCGGCGGGCACCGATCACCTCGATCTCGACGCCGCAGCAGAGTTCGGGATCGAGGTAATCAACAACCCGGCGTACTGCGTTGACGAGGTAGCCGATCACACCATCGCACTCATCCTCGGTTCACTGCGCCGCACGCACCATTTCGACCGCGCCGTGCACCAGGGCCGATGGGACAACGGCGCAGTGTTGCCGCGACGCGTCGCGGGCACCAGACTCGGACTGTGGGGCTTCGGCGCAATCGGTCGAGCCGTCGCGCGCCGTGCCCTGGCACTCGACATGGAGGTGATCGTTCATTCGCGGACCGACACCACAGGCGACAGCTCGATTCGATGGGTCGATCGGGACGAGTTGATCGGATCGAGCGAGGTGCTCTCACTCCACGTCCCCCTGACCGATATGACACGAGGCCTTATGGACGACAGCACTTTTCGACGAATGCGCCCAGGTTCGTACCTGATCAACGTTTCCAGGGGCGAGTTGGTCGACGAAGACGCGCTCGCCCGCCATCTCGAATCAGGGCACCTGGCCGGTGCCGCACTCGACGTTCTCGTTCAGGAACCACCGGTGGACCCGTGCGCCCTACTCGGCGCTGCAGGTGCCGTGGTGACCCCGCACGTCGCATGGATGTCACCGGACTCGGTCACCAAACCGTTCGAGCAATTCGTCGCATTGCTGTCCGACATCGATGTGAGCCTGGACGCACACGCAGTAACGGGGATGGTTCGATGAAAATCGATACGATCCTGACCGGTGTTCGAGCGATCACCGTCGACTCAGCGCACCCGAGAGCCACCACGATCGGTATCGATCGGGGTCTGATCGTGGGGCTGGATGCCGACCTCGACGGGATCAGCGCACAGCACTCGATCGACCTCGGCGGAGCCACCGTCACACCTGGATTCAACGACGTCCATGCGCACAGCGTGTGGTTCGGGCTGTCGCTGACCGAGATCGACCTGTCGACGGTGTCGAGTTTCGACGAGGTCTACCGCGCTGTCGACGAGGCCGCCGGTCGAATTCCACTCGACGAGTGGATCATCGCCGCCGGATTCGATCCGCTGCGAATGGGTGGAACACCGGACATTGCTCACCTCGACCGTGCAGCACGGGGTCGTAAGCTCTGGATCAAGAACCGCTCGGGTCACGCGTGCATCGTCAATTCGGTAGTGCTCACGCTCATCGAAAACGACATCGCAACAGGCAATCTCGCCGGAGGCGACATCACCCGCGATTCGGCCGGTGCGCCTACCGGGTTGCTCGAAGAGAACGCGATGCGGTTGGTACAGAATCTCGTACTGCCCTACCGAGGCAGCGACATCGAGGACGCCCTGGAGAGCGCCACTCGTCGATACGCATCGGAGGGGTTGACGAGCATCACCGACGCGGGTGTCGCGGGAGGATGGATCGGAAACAGTCCAGTCGAATTCGCCTCGTATCAGAACGCGTACGACGCTGGACGACTCCATACCCGGATGCAACCGATGATCACGATCGATGCCTTGCAACAGCTCACCGGGCATCAGGACGAGTCCGCGAAGTTCGGCCTCCCCACCGGCATCAGAACCGGCCTGGGAGACGACATGCTGCGTCTCGGACCCACCAAGATGTTCACCGACGGATCGCTACTCGGGGCTACCGCAGCCATGACCGAGGACTATCTCGGCTGCCCTCACAACCACGGCTACTTCCAGGGTAACCGTGACGATATGCGACGACGGGCACTCGACGCCTATGCCGCGGGCTGGTCACTGGCACTACACGCGATCGGCGACGATGCAGTCGACCTGGCCATCGACATCATCGCCGAGGCTCAGGCGAGGCACGGCCGTCGTTCGGTCCCCAACCGTATCGAACACGGCGGTGTGATCCGGCCGGATCAACTTGCACGTTTGGCCGAAACGTCCGTGGTCGTCGTCCCGCAACCTCATTTCATCACCACATACGGTGACAGCATGGCGGCACTGTTGGGACCCGAACGAATCGAATGGTCCTATCGTGCACAGTCTTTGCTGTCTACCGGACTGGTGCTACCGGGCAGCTCGGACCGTCCGGTGGCGCACGGGGCTCCGCTGTCCGTCATGCAGTCCTTCGTCGAGCGTTTGACCGAAACGGGCGTGCTGTACGGCGGAGACGAGCGCCTCACCGCCGAACAGGCCTTGCACGCGTATACGGCCGGTTCGGCAGCGGCGACCGGTACCGCAGATTTCAAGGGCTCGCTCAGCCCGGGTAAGGCAGCCGACCTGACCGTCCTCAGCGAGGATCCGACGACCGCCGACTCGTCCACCATCGGCAAGATCGACGTTCTGGCAACGATACTCGGTGGTCGAGTCAGTTGGGGAGCCGACGTTGTCCCCGGCGTCGCGACGGTCGGACAACCGTGACCACCGGTGGGCCGGTCGAGCACCTCTGCTCGACCGGTTCGCCTCACGGGAGCAGAATCGGCGCGAGTTCGTCGAATCGATCGCCCGGCCCTGGATTGTCGGGGTGTGTCTTGCCGCCGAATGCGTTCATCACTGCCCAGACGGCGTTGATGCCGGTCGTCACAGCTCCCTCGACCCAGCCGGCCGTCCACGACACGTCGTCACCAGCGAGAAAGACACCGGGGTCGTCCGCACCGCCCCGGACGAAGTGGGCGTAGAGCCTGCGCTGGTAGCGGTAGTGCCCAGGCAGATTGATCTTGAACGCGCCCATGAAATGGGGTTCGTCCTCCCACGAGACCGTGATGGGCCTACCCAGGACGTGTCCTGCGACATCGACGTCCGGATAGATGTCGGCGAGGGTGCGCAAGGCTACCGACGCCCGCTCGTCTGCATCGAGGGGCAGCCATTTCAACGAGTCGTCGCACCAGGTATAGGACAGGCAGATCATGGCCTGCATGTCGGGACCGTTGTCGAACAGGTAGGTGCCCCGCGTGATGCGGTCGGTGAGTGTGGTTCCCATGACGTTCTTACCGGTCGTGGGGTCGACGTCCAACCAGAACGGGCGGTCGACGGCGATGAAGGTCTTGGACGACTGCAGGTAGTGCACGCGGCGCATGGCCATCCACGTCCCGGGGTCGAAAAGCCCTTCCTCGGTGTCGATTCGAGTCGAGAGCAACCCCTTGTGGCAGGTGACGATCACGGCCCGATACCGCCGCGTGGTGCCGTTGGCGTCAGTTATCGCGACCGTCTCCGCACCGGCCTCCGAATCCGGACTCTGCGGAACCCGAGCAAGCCTTCGGACCTCACCGAGGGGACTGCCGTCATGAAGGGATTCCAGAGTCGTTCCGGTCGGCCAGTGCACGGTGCTCGGGTCGCTCGAGGTCCACAGGCCTCGGGTGAACGTCTCGGCTCCCCCGATGATTCGTCGGTGGTCGTCCTCGCACTTCATGTACACGACGCGCAGAATCTCGAGGATCGAGTTCGGGAAGCTCACGTCCCAGCCACCGGAGCCGAAACCGATCTGACCGAACGCTTCTCGATACTCGAACGGCAGTTCCGAAAACGCTCGGGACGTGGCCAGGTAATGAGAAAACGACATGTCGTCGAATCTGGGCACCAGTTCGTTCCAGATTTCTTTCACCCGGTGCAGGTCGTGGTCGCGGATCGCCTGTCGCATCGCACTGAAGTCGGCCCGTTCTTCGAGGCAGTCGACCCAGGCTCGGAATACCTCCTGAAAGAACGGGGGCAGATCCTCGAGCGCTCTCCCCTCGTACTGCCGGCCGGCGATATCGACAACCGTGCTCGGTGACGCGTCGGTCAACGGATTGGGAAAGGCACAAGTCTCGATCCCGAGACGGTCGGCGTAGTGCCAGAACGCCCGACTCGACATCGGAAATCGCATCGCACCGAGGTCCGCCACCGGACCCTCCGCTCCGGGAATCTGAGCCCCACGCAGCCGACCGCCGATCGACGATGCCTCGTAGACAACCGGTTTGAGCCCCATCTTCATCAGTTCGAGTGCCGCGACCAAGCCGGCGACACCTGCGCCGATCACCGCAACCTCGGTGCCGTACAGATCCGACGGAACAGACCCGATCCCGGCAGGATTCGCCAGGTAGTCGCTGTAAGGAAAGGGGAAATCCGGGGTGAGCATCGTGATGGGTGCGGAGTCAGGCATGTGGTCGTTTCCTCGAGAATCTGATGCGGACGTGGCACGAGGGGCTAGGCGAAGAAGGTCATGTATCCGACGTCTCGTCGAGCATCATCCACGACGGCGGGGCTGATGTCGGCAAAAATCAGCGCGGGGTCGTCACCCGCGGTAGCGAGTCGAGAACCGTACGGGTCTGCGATCGTGCTGGTCCCCGAAAAGCGTGGGCCACACTGATTGGCGTACACGATGTAGAGCTGACTCTCGAAGGCCCGCGTGGGAATCACTGTGGTGGACAGAATGCGGGTGTCGAGCGCGGGCGGCGAACCGTCCGGATTCACCCGCAGCGGAACCGCAGTGGGGACCAGCAGCAGCGTCGCACCTCGCACCGACTGCTTCCGGACGAACTCGGGAAACTCGATATCGAAGCAGATTCCCAGGGCCGCTCGAAAACCGTTGAGGTCGAACAATTCCGGATCTTCCCGCCCCCGTTCGAACGAGGACTCCTCCGCGGACCCGAAGAGATTCTGCTTTCGATACCTCGTCACTTCGCCACCCGTCGGGTCGAAAAGAGACGCCGAGATATAGGAGCCGGATGGAGTCAGCTCGACGGTGGAGGCAACGATGTGAATGCCGTATTGCGCAGCGGCTACTCCGATCTCCGTACGCTGCGCAGATCCGTCCGAGCCGCGTACCTGCTCCGGCGCGTAGCCAGGGACGTAGAGCTCGGGTGTCACCAAGACGTCGGCACCCTCGGCCACTGCCTGCCGTGCGGCCTCACGCAATACTGCGAGGTTGAGGTCGGGCTCGCCGGCGAGCCCGGTGGCTTGCAGCGCCGCAATCTTCATGGGTAGAAGCTTCCTTGAATGTCGTGTGGGAGAAATGCCGTTTGCCGGAACGTTCCGGCACGTCCCTATCCTCAGGTCTACACCCACGGTTGTCAACAGCAGACCAGCGACGTCGACATGACCGACACGCACAAATGCCGACTGGTAGCCGCTGCTATGGTGCGGTCATGGCACGGGATTCTCGAACGATCGTCGACTTGGCGACCCAACTGGGCCTGTCCAAGACCACGGTCGCCGACGCCCTCCGTGGCTCGGGACGTGTGTCGGAGTCGACCCGCGACCGAGTGCGTCGAGCAGCTGCCGATGCCGGTTACGTCTCCAACCGAGCTGCACGCCAATTACGCACGAAAACGTCGGAGACGATCGGGCTCTACATCGGACCGGACGTTCGAAACATGCCGTTCTACATGCCTTTTGCTTTCGGTGTCACCGACGCCGTGTCGAAACACGGTTACGACCTCACGCTCATTTCGCGGCCCACACCGAAACCGGGTGAATCCTGGGACCACCTCGGCGGAGCCATTGTGATCGATGCTCCCCAGAACGATCCGATCGTGTCCTCACTCGTCCGCGCCCACCTTCCAGTGGTGTCCGCGGGACGCGTCGACAGCGAGGCGGCCGCAAATTTCGCCGCAGTCGTCGAGATCGAGCATGCGCAGGTGTGTCATCGAGCTCTCGACGAACTCGCTCTGCATGGTGCCGCGGTACCAGCACTCCTGGTTCTCGAGGCCGAGGATTCACTGTCGTGGTCGCAGCAGATACGTGAGGGGTACCTCGAATGGTGCCGCGCCCACGGAGTCAGTTCGACCACGGTCAGCCTTCCGCCCTTCCCCTCGAACACTCGGGTGGAGGACGCGTTGCAGTCCGTACTGCGCCACCCCGACGTCGATGCGTTGTTGTTCGGCTGGCACGAGATCGCCGATCGCGCAACCGTCATGCTGGAGTCGATGGGTACCGCCAGCGGACGCGACATTCACCTTGCCACGCTCACCAGTTCCCCGGTCGACAGCGTGCACCGCCCATTCGAGACGGTGGTCGACCTCAGACCTCACCAGTTCGGACAACTTGCCTCCGAGACGCTTCTGGAGATCATCGACCGACCGGAGCTCGCGCCGCTGTACCGGGTCCACGAGGTGGAGATCCGATCGAGAACGCGATAGGTCGGCTTTGCCCGATGTTCTGCCTGCTCGCTCAGGGGCGTCGACCGGCGATCACGCCGTTGGTGAGGGTCCCGATCCCAGCGATGTCGATGTCGATCGTGTCTCCTGGGTGCAGCTGTGTCGTTCCCCCGGGAGAGCCGGTGAGGATGAGGTCGCCGGGGTGCAGTGTGGCGAAGGCACTGAGGTACTCCACCAGGAACGGTATGTCGTAGGTCATGTCGGCCGTCGATGCGTCCTGTCGCATTTCACCGTTGACGTTGCAGCTCAACCTGACTCCGGCGTCGATGTCCAGTTCGCTCTCGAGCCATGGGCCGACGGGGCAGAAAGTGTCGAAGCCCTTTCCCCTGGTGAGCTGTGGGTCGCTTCGCTGCAGATCACGTGCACTCACGTCATTGGCACACGTATAGCCGAAGATGTAGCCGGTCGCATCGGCAGCCGAGACGAATCGTGCGGTCTTGCCGATGACGAACGCCAGTTCCGCTTCGTGCTCGACGTGAGTACTCATGTCTGTCGGGGGCAGCACGATATCGTCGCCCGGCCCGATGATCGCCGACGGGCCCTTCATGAAGACAGACGGCGACCCGTCGTGCTCGTAGCCCATTTCGGTTCGGTGGGCTGCGTAGTTTCTGCCGACGCAGAAGATCTTGGACGGCGTGACCGGGGCCGCGAGACGCACCTTCTCTGCCGATAGTTCGGTGCCGTCCGGCTTTCCACCGTCATAGGGGCTCCCGTCGAGCACCCGAAACTTGTTGTCCACGTGCATAGCCCACCGCACATCCCCGCCTGTCTCGATGCGGGCATACCTCATCTGCTCACTCCTTCGCCGTTCGCGTAACTCGGTGCCGAACCTGATCCGAGACTCGACTATGTGTCTACCCGGGTGCGAGTACGTACACGGTTTGCCGCCGTGTACAGCAGCACGATCGCGAGGACTCCGTAGAGCACCCAAGTGATGGGGCTGGCGACGAGAATGGATGCGTCGCCGCCACTCGACATCATTGCATTGCGCAAACTGGTCTCGGCCAATGGACCGAGGACGACTCCGATCATCACGGGCGCGAGCGGAAACCCGTAGCGC
Organism: Rhodococcus ruber; assembly: GCF_027270735.1. Classification (GTDB taxonomy): domain Bacteria; phylum Actinomycetota; class Actinomycetes; order Mycobacteriales; family Mycobacteriaceae; genus Rhodococcoides; species Rhodococcoides rubrum_A. Next base: position 106,396 of record NZ_JAPWIJ010000012.1, read on the forward strand.
CGCATCAGGAACCCGACGAAGCCGATTCCGAACACGAGTAACAGGTCGGTCACTGCGGCTGATGTGGCGTAGACACCGAGCGCACAAAATACGGTGATCCCTGCGTAAAGGTATGGCCGCGGAATCAGTAGCAGCTTCGCCCAGATCGGCGCGAACGGCAGGTTCAGGATGAGCAGCATGACCAACCCGACGAAGAGGCTCGCGAGCAGCGCCCAGACCAGGTCGGCGTTGCGCTCGAACAACAGTGGCCCTGGCTGTAAACCGTACTGCTGAAACGCTGCGAGCATGATTGCGGCCGTGGCCGATGTCGGCAGACCCATCGCCAGCAGTGCGCCCATCGCGGTGCCAGAAGTAGCGTTGCCCGCTGCTTCTGGTGCCGCGACACCGCGAATGGCTCCCTTGCCGAATTGCGGCACCGTGCGTCTGCGATCGAGTCGCCTCTCGGCGCTGTAGGCCATGAATGTGGGCACCTCGGCTCCGCCGACGGGAATGACACCGAACGGCACACCGAAACCGGTGCCGCGCAACCACGCAGGCAACGCTTCCTTGAACTCACTGCGGGACAGGAACGGCCGACCGGTGACGGTTCCCGTCTCGGGTGTCTTCGTCCGGTGGATCCGCGACGCGACGTAGAAGACCTCGCCGAGCGCCAGCACGCCGACTGTGATGACGATGATGCTCACGCCGTCGAACAGTTCGGGTACTCCGAGAGTGAATCGCTGTGTACCGGAAATGCCGTCGATTCCGACGACCGCGAAGGCGAGTCCGACGATCAGCGCAGCGAGGCCTTTGGTCACCGATTCGGAGACGACCGATGCCACCGCCATGAAAGCGAAGATGGCCAGCGCGAAATACTCCGCCGGTCCGAAGTTGACCGCAAGATCCGCCAGCGAGGGTGCGAAGAAGACCACCAGCGTCGTGGCAATCAGACCTCCGATGAACGCACCGATTGCCGAGGTGGCCAGTGCTTGTGGGGCACGACCGCGCTTGGCCATACGGTGGCCCTCGAATGTCGTTGCAATGGCTGTCGATCCGCCCGGGGTGTTCATCAGGATGCCCATGGTCGAGTCTCCGAAGAGCCCGCCGAAATACACCCCGGCGAACATGATGAAGGCACCGGTGGGGTCGAGGGTGAAGGTGACCGGGAGAAGCAGCGCGACGGCCATCGCCGATCCGAGTCCGGGGAGTACGCCCACGGCGGTACCGAGAAAGGCACCGATGAACACCCAGAGCAGGTTCATCGGGGTCAGAGCCTGGGCAAACCCGCCCATCAAGAGTTCGAGGCTCTCCATCAGACGATTCCTTCCAGAATTCCGGCCGGGAGGTTCAGGTCGAGGCCTGCCGAGAAGAACGCTTGGACGGCACACGAGAACACCAGCGCAATACCGAGATCCATGACCGGTCGCGGGCTACCCATCGCTCGCGCGACGAACCAGAACAGCATCGCGGCGGAGAGGATCCATCCAACCGGCACCAGCAGTGCAGTGAAGGCCAAGAACGCACCGAGAGTCATTCCCAGCGACTTCCAGTCGGTCTGCGTCTTGTACCGAGTGTTGCCGGGATGCAACAACTCCGGGTCCGGAGCCATCGGTGTGCGGAGCATCTGGACGGTCAGCACGATGGCGAGTAGATAGGCGCACGCCGCGATGATGACGGGGAAGAACGCCGGCCCAGGCGTCGCGGCGCTTCCTGGAACGTCCATGGTGAGAATGCCGTGGGTCAGGTAGAGCGCCAACGCGAACACCAGTGCGGCGACAACGAGTCCGCTGCGACCGGTGCCGATCGACACTTTCTCCCTTGGATCGGCTGTACGACTGGCAGTTTCCGTTTCGGTACGGTCAGTGGTCATGTTGTTCGGCCTTCACTGCTACGACGGGTACGTCGGCACCCATGAGGATGCGCTGGGCATTGGAACCGAGAAGGAGCTTTCCGACGGCGGAGCGACGGCGAATTCCGAGGACGATCAGCTGCGCACCGAGTTCTTCCGAGGTGTCGAGCAATTCGTCCGCGGCATCGGGATCTTCGCGGTGGCGGCCGATCCATCGAACGGCATGACCTTCGTACTCGGTGTCGACAGCAGGCGGATCGATACTGCGGTCTTCGGCGGTGGTGAAGTTGTCGAGGTCGAACGCAACGAGATCCACGTTGTCCGACTGCGCTAGACGGTGTCCGTGCCGCAGCGCGGCACGACCTTCGGGGGTGTTGGAGTAGGCGACGAGAACACTCATGGCAAATCCTTTCGGCGGGGAAGTATCAGGTGTCAGTAGCCGAGGTCGGCCCAGATGCCGTCGACGAATTCGGTTTCGGTTCGGAGGCCTTCGGCGAACTCGTCACCGACTGCAAAGGTGTCGGTCCATCTGTTGCGTTCGAGTGCATCTCGCCATTCCGGTGTATCGACGAGTTCGGTGACGATGGCTTCGAGCTCGGCCCGCTGCTCGTCAGTGATTCCAGGAGGTGCGACGATTCCGCGCCAGTTGGTCAGCGACACGTCGTACCCGAGCTCCACCAGAGTCGGCAGGTCTATGGCGGGCACCGGCTCGGGGGCCGAGATGGCAAGGGCGCGAAGGTTTCCGGCGTCGATTTGATCGACGAAGTCCTCGTACCCGCTGACCGACGCCTTGATGGTGCCCGACATCAGGGAAGTGGCGAGTTCACCTCCGCCCGAGTAGGCGATGTAGTTGACCCCCGCGGGGTCGATGTCGTTCTGCTGGGCCATCCTGCTGATGATCATCTGATCGACGCTGCCCAACGATCCTCCGCCGAACGAGAAGCGCTGCGGGTCTTCTCGCCAAGCCTGCATCAGGTCGTCGAGGGTCAGGATCGGTGAATCCGCAGGTACGACGACGACGTCATAGTCGTCGGCGAGGCGGGCGATCGGGGTGACGTCACCGAGGTCGACGTCGGACCCATTGATGTTGATGGCACCGAGCATCGTGATGCCCATGACCATCATCGTGGCTGCGTCACCGGCCATTCCGGTGAATTGGCTGAGGCCGATAGTGCCGCCCGCACCCGGAATGTTGACCACCTGGGTGTTGTTGACGATTCCCTGCGCACGCAGAGCTTGCTGAGCTTCACGCGCGGCACCGTCCCACCCTCCCCCTGCGGCAGCCGGTGCGATGAGAGTCAACTGGGAACGAGCATCTGCGCCGCCCCCACTCGACGAGGCATCGACGACGCCGATTCCCACGATCGCCACCGATGCCACCAGACCCACTGCGACGAGCGCGCGACGCCCGGCCTTCGAGAGGCGGGGTGAGCGTATCGGCACCACGGTCGACGGCGACTCCGCGTCCGTGGGTGTCGTGGGGTCGACAGAATTCTCGGGGGAGTTCAACGAGCACACCTCAATTGCGTCTGCGACACGAACATCAGGCGACGTTCGTCGTTGCAGGTTATAACCTATAGCGCGTGATGTCCAACACAACTACCGGATCCCCATTCGCGTAGTACGGAGCGCTAGACCTGAGCGGAATCCCCGAGGGCCACGATGGCCCGCCGGCCGAGGCTACGGCGGATGTGCTCGGTCATGACTTCGGCTGCCGCGTCGGCATTTCCGGTCGCGACGGCCTCGTAGATCGCCGTATGCTCCGCCTCGACCCTGGCACGATCACGCTCCGTATCGCCGCCGTGCCGCAGCCCCACCAGCCGATAGCGGTCGGCCTTGTCCCACAACCGTTCGAGAATGTCGATGAGCACCGGGTTCGCCGATGCTCGGTACACAGCGCGGTGAAACTCGCGATGTCGCAGCAGTGCATCGAGGTCCGCTGCATCGGTGATGGGCTCGAGGCGACTGAGCGCGAACTCCATTCGAGCGATGTCGGACTTGGTTCGATGCTGGGCGGCCAGGGATGTCGCAAGTGGGTCGAGGCTTTCCCGCACCTGATAGAGGTGGCGGGCTTCGTCGGCGGATACGGCCGTCACCCGGGCGTCGCGGTGGGCTTCGAGATCGATCATCCCCTCGGCCGCGAGTCTCCGAATTGCCTCTCGGAGCGGCGTAGTACTGACTCCCAGCTCGGCTGCGAGTTTGGCCTGGCCGATGACCGACCCGGCTTCGAGGGTTCCGGTGAGAATGCGCGTCCTCAACTGCCCGTATGCGTAGTCGTTCTTGGTGAACGTAGCTTCGGGCATGCTCATCCGGTGGCCTCCTCTACGCGGCGAAACGAGCTGTAACGCGCGTGAAGCTTATCATCGGAGCTGCAAGCACGAGGTTATAACCTATAGTGATTGCATGAACTTGTTCGCTACCGTCACTGTGACCGACATCGACGAACGGACTCTGTCGGTCGTCGATGTCGAGAGCACGGTCGGATCCGAGGTTTACCGGAGATGGCCGGTCGTTCTCCGATTGCTCGCGGAGAACGTCGTCAGAACCTCGACCCCGGCCACTGCTCTTCAGGCGCTCGACGACTTGCGATCGTGGCTGGGCGCTCGATCAAGTTCCGCAGAGATCCCGTTCCTACCCGGGCGGTTGATGATGCACGACACGACGAGTACACCTGCCCTGGTGGACATCGCCGCAATGCGAGACGTCGTCGCAGCTCGCGGCGGCGATCCATCGTCACTCAGTCCTGTTCTGCCTGTGGAGGTCTCGGTCGACCACTCGCTCGCAGTGGAATCGTTCGCCGATCCAGCCGCCGCCGCGATCAATCTCGAACACGACATGCGCAGGAACGGCGAGCGGTACCGCTTCCTGGCGTGGGCATCGGGTGCGATGGCATCGGTGCACATCAATCGCCCCGGTACCGGCATCATGCACACAATCAATCTCGAACAGTTGGCCACGGTGGTCACCGTCGAACGCCGCGACGGTACCGACTGGGCCGTCCCGGACATGATGCTCGGAACAGACAGCCATACACCGATGATCAACGGCCTCGGCGTCCTGGCCTGGGGGATCGGCGGACTCGAAGCACAGTCGGTCATGTTCGGAATGCCGACCACGTTGCAAATCCCCGACGTCGTGGGAGTGCGGTTCACCGGATCGCTCACTCCGGGTGTCATGGCAACCGATCTCGCACTGACGGTCACCCATTGTTTGCGAAAGATCGGAGTAACAGGGGAATTCGTCGAGTTCTTCGGTCCGGGGGTGTCCACCCTCACTGTCGGAGACCGAGCTGTCGTGGCGAACATGGCCCCGGAGTACGGAGCCACCACGGGCTACTTCCCCGTCGACCACCATGCGCTCGAATACCTGTCCAACACCGGACGGACCGAATACCAGTGCCACCTCGTCGAGACGGTGATGAAGCGAGCCGGGTTGTGGTTCGACCCCGACGCCGAACCCGACTACTCCAGGTCCATCACCATCGACCTCTCCGCCATCGAAACGTCCGTTGCCGGGCCACGTCGCCCCCAGGATCTGCTAGCACTGTCCGACGCGGGAGATGCGATAGTCCACGCCGGCACACCGCCCGTGGACAACGACAGCGAACTCCCCGACTTTCCGGTGGCCATCGCGTCGATCACCAGTTGCACCAACACCTCCGACCCACGTCTGCTGATCGCCGCAGGTCTGCTGGCCAGGAACGCCAGGGCGTTGGGCCTGAGAACACCGGCCTGGGTGAAGACTTCGCTGGCTCCCGGGTCCCCCTCGGCCGCAAGTCTGCTCCGGCGCGCGGGTCTGATAGACGACCTGTCCGCCGTTGGCTTCGATATCGTCGGGTACGGATGCGCCACGTGCATCGGAAACTCTGGAGGTCTGCTCGACGCCACCGCAAGAGCCGTCGAGACCGGCACTGGATCGCCGGTGGCAGTGCTGTCGGGCAACAGGAATTTCCCCGGGCGAGTACACCCCGATCTCGAATTGGGATTGTTGATGTCTCCGCCCCTGGTGATCGCCTACGCCCTGGCCGGAGACGCCTCGGTCGACCTGACCATGCAGCCGTTGGGTCGAGACGACAGCGGCAATCCGGTGCACCTGGAACAACTCTGGCCCGATGTGACCGAGATCGACCGCGTGCTCTACGAGGCCAGACGGTCTCAGGACGTTGTCGACGACTTCGCCGAAGCGTCCTCGAACGGTGTGTGGGACGCCATCGAAGCCCCGGTGGGCCCGCTGTTCCCATGGGACCCTGCTTCGACGGCCCTGCGGCCGTCTCCTTTCGCGGACGCAGAATTCGCCGAGGGCGTCCTCGGCAGGTACTCCGCGCACCCACTGTTGGTGCTCGGTGACGACATCACCACCGACCACATCTCCCCCGCCGGTGCCATCCCCAGAAACAGCTCGGCGGCGGACTATCTCGTCGAACGCGGAGTCCCCAGAAACGATCTCAATGTCTTCGCCTCCCGTCGAGGAAATTGGGAACTCATGCTGCGCGGCGCTTTCCAGAACCGCAACGTCCACAACGCGCTCGCACCCGATGGGCCCGTCGCGCACACTGTGCACGCCCCCAGCGGCGAGGTGATGCCGTTGATGGCTGCGGCGCAACGGTACGCCCACGACGGAGAGAATGTGGTGATCATTGCCGGCGAACGTTACGGAATGGGATCGTCACGAGACTGGGCCGCGAAAGCGGTACGGCTACTGGGCGTTCGGGCCGTACTCGCCCGTAGCTTCGAGCGCATCCACCGATCGAACCTCATCGGCGTCGGCGTCCTGCCCCTCATCGTTCGGCCCGCGGACGCCGACATTCTCGCGACATGCTCGTCGGGAGACCGCATTCACATAGACGCGTCACCGCACAGATCGAACGCTCGAACGGCCACGGTGATTCTGGTACGGGCAGACGACACCCGGCATGAATTCGAGGCCGACATCGCGGCCGAAACCGAACAAGACCGACAGCTGCTGGAGAACGGAGGAGTGATACCGACCATCCTCGACCGTATTCAGCGGGCCGACATCGCCCCGTTGAAGAGTGGACGGTAGCTGTGTGGCTACCGTATCGCCCAAGGTGCCGTCAGCACGCCGCTCGAGTCACAGCAGTTTGCAGCGGATGCCTCAGCGCACGTCCCTGGCAGCATTATTCTCGATTCGGACTTTCCGTGATGTGTGGGCGATCCAGAGCACTACAGTTGCGGCCGTTGCGTTTTGCAGTGAAGAGAGCAGCGTCGGCGGCGGCCAGTGTCCCGTCGAATATCTGCCGGGAAGTGCTGCGATCCATGTGCGGCAACGAACCGCCGATGCTGCCCGGGATTGCGATGTCGTCGTCGACGTCGTGTTTGCCGATGCCGACGAGCCCGAACAGCAATGTCTGAACGAGGACGCCTGTTCGCAGCAGCGGGTCGGGAGGCTCGTCGTACGTCCGAGCGCCCGACGAAATGTGGGTTGGCGCAGTTCTCGCCGTCGATTCCCGGTGTCTACCCACAGGAACCGTCTCGTGCCATCTCCGTTCGCCACCGCAGACTCGCTCGGATCGCGTCGCCCACGCTCGCCGCGAAATCGGCAACGGTGCTCTCCGAATCGATCTGTGCAAGTGCAGCTTCCGCCATCGGTCGGCGATTCGGGTCGATCGAACGCTCGGTATTGGGCGATCCGCCGTCGATACCCAACCGAAACGCACTGGGCGGGGCCATACGGATTGCGGGAATGCGTTCGGCGTTTCGTGGAACTGCCGAACAGTCGATGGTGAGCAGCATTCGATCGTGGCGCAGGAACGTCTGCTTGTCGGCAATGGCAACATACAAGCCATCGTTCGCCTGGGCGCGTGTGGCCAGTCGCGCGAGCACCCGACGAATGCGCTGCTGACATTGCGTCCGGTCCGATGAAATGACCAGCGCAGCATCTGGTACCGACGATCGCGCGCGGTGGGCCTGCTCCGTCAGGGTGGTCCACGCACAATCGTCGCCATCACCGAAATATGTTCGCAACAGCCACAGTTCAGAGTGGTTCTTTCCGTCGGTCATGGTGATCCAATCCGAGAACTGTGGGGTGCACCGAACCGTTCGGCCAGGCGGAGGGGACGGCCCGGAGTTACAGGGGCACGTTGTCGGCCAGAAAGGTCAGTTGGTCTCGTATCACCGAGGAGAACAGTGGCTCGACGTACGGATCGAAATGGCCACCGTCGTAGGTACGTACCGTGGCCTTGCGGACTTGTGCCGCGGCGCGTCGTGCGACGGCAGCCGGGGTGACGGCATCATCGGACGCGATCTGCACCAGCGTGGGGCAGTCGATCGCGGACATCGTCCGGCCCGGGGAATAGCGCCAGATCTTCAACAGAATCCGGGCCGCCACGGTCTCGGGGTAGTCGCCGTCGTTCAGGCCAGACTCGAGCACCAAGCGGTCGCGCCCCTTCACCGCGTCGGGTGAGACCATCACTGCGCGCGCACCCGGTAGCCCGACACTGTCGACGTAGCGTGGCGATCGCCCGAGCACAGCGCGGACGCTGTCGGTGATGGCGGCCGGTGCCAGCCGCAATGCCTGCCGGAACCCGGTCGCGCGAACGGCGGCAATGCCGTCGACGTGGGGCACCTGGGCGATGACCGCCGCAAACCGAATGCCGTTGCCCGCCAATGTGAGTACGTGGCCACCGGCGAACGACGTGCCCCATCCGACGATTCGGTTCTCGTCGACGCCGTCGAGCGAGCGAGCGAAGCCGACCGCGCTTCGCCAATCGGCAAGCTGCGAACTCACGTCCAACAGTTGGCGCGGTTCGCCGTCACTGTCCCCGAAGTACCGATAGTCGAAAACGCAGACCACATAACCGGCCTCGACGAAACGCTCGGCGTACGCGTACAGGCGCATCGCCCGAGGAGTGCCGAATCCGTGCGCCATCACAATTGCCGGCCGTGCCTTGGCGGTGGACCCAGCGGGACGAAATACCGTTGCCGCACAACGAACTCCGTCCGACATGAACGATGTTTCGGTGCGGGTGAAGCCGGTGTGGTTGTCGGTGCTCATGCGTATTCTCTCTGTTCCAGAGCAGGTCGGTGATCGGATCTCACAGCTTGAAAGGGTTGAGGGTTTTGCCGAGGTAGTACCCGATGCGGGTCGGAATCGGTTTGGCTGCAGCAGCAGTCACTTTGTTGACCATCCCGGGCACGCACACCGGCGTGCCGTTGTTCACGGCCCGACATCCCTCTCGAACGACGTCCTCGGGCGACTGCCACAGCAGAGAGGGCAGCTTCGATGATGCGGCATCCCTGGTTCCCATGACGTCGTGGAACTCGCTGTGGGTGAAGCCGGGGCAGAGTGCAGTCACGTGGACGCCGTGCGGGCGCAACTCCATGTCGAGTGCTTGCGACATGTCGAGCACATAGGACTTGATTCCGGTGTACAGCAGACTTGCACCGGGTGGAAGCAACGCCGCCAACGACGACAGATTCACGATTCGGCCGTATCCGCGCTCTTTCATGCCGGGCACCGTGAGATGAGCGAGTTCGGTGACGGCAGTGATCATCACCTGTATCTCCGCGGCGAGTGCGTCGAACGGCGCATCTGCGAACGTGGAGTTCCCCGACATGCCCGCATTGTTGACGAGGATGTCGACGTCGACGCCGAGGGATTTCGTTTTGTCGAGGATGGCCCGGGGCGCAGAGCGGTCGGCGAGGTCCGCGGGCACGACGTCGCATCGCACATCGTGCCGGGACGACAATTCGTCTGCCAGAGCGATGAGTCGGTCCTCGCGTCGCGCGACGAGAACGAGGTTGTGCCCCTCGGCCGCGAGGTGTCGTGCAAAAGCCGCACCTATGCCCGCTGATGCTCCTGTGATCAGCGCGGTTCTTCCGGTCTTCGACATCGACGGGCCTCCACTCTTGAACGGTATTCAAGGACGGTAACAGGCTCTTGAAGACCAATCAAGATATGGTTGGTCGTATGCCCAAGAACCGCGGACTTCACGACCGCGAGAGCAAGCGAGAGGACATCGTGGTCGCCGCCCGCGAGATGTTCGTGTCCGACGGCTTCGATCGCACCTCGATCAGCCGCCTGGCGAAAGCAGCAGGCGTCACACCGAATACGCTGTACTGGTATTTCGGCGACAAGGACGACATCCTGGTCGCTGTTCTGACGGCCATCGCCGCCGAGGACGCCACGGACTATCTCGACGTCGTCGACCTACCACTGGCCGACCGGCTGTTCTGGCTGGTGGAGCGGCTACGCAAAGTCGGTCCGTTGGTCTCCACCGTGCACGATCGGGTGAGCGAGTCCGAGGCCATCGATCAATGGCACAACGGGTTTCATGCCTTCGCGGAATCGCTGTTCACCGCCGATATCGAGGCTGCCGGCCTATCCGGTGAGGCGGCCGACGCCATGCTCCGCATCGGTACGTTCGTCGTCGAGGGATTGCTGACTCACGCGGCGTCACCTGCAGACTCCCGAGCGGTCATCGACCGACTCGTCGACACCATCGCACCCGCACCAGGAAGTGATTCACCATGAGTATCGAACCCGATGCCGCGTCGACCGGTCGTCCGCGAGCCGCGGCCGACCGCACCGGCACGGAATCGAACATCACGATTCCCAGCATGGACCCGTTCTATCGGGCCCCCGCCGGTTTCGAGCGCGCGGAGCCGGGGACGGTGTTGCGGTCCCGCAAGGTGACCCTCGCGTTGTTCGGCGTCATCCGGCAGAAGGTGTCGGCGTGGCAACTTCTGTACCGGACCACGAGCCTCGACGGGGCAGCGCGCGTCGCGGTCACGACGGTGATTCTTCCGGTCGGGGGCCGACAGCGATCGCAGCGCGCTCTGCTGTCCTACCAGTGCGCGATCGACGCCGTGTCGGATCGGTGTTTCCCGTCTTACGTCCTGCGGGCGGGTGCTCGCGCTGTCGGCTCCGTACCGCAGTTCGAGTTCATGATCATCCTGTATGCCCTGCGGCGCGGATGGGTTCTGTCCCTTCCCGATCACGAAGGTATGAACGGGCAATGGGGAGCACCCGTCGAGCCCGGCTACTGCACACTCGACGGAGTCCGCGCGGCACTGTCTTTCGAGCCGCTCGACCTCGCCGCCACCACCCCTGTCGCGCTGTGGGGGTACTCGGGCGGCGGGTTGGCGACGTCGTGGGCCGCGGAGGCTGCGGCCGAGTACGCCCCTGAACTCGACATCGTCGGCGCAGCACTCGGATCGCCCGTCGGCGATCCCGGGTCCGCATTTGCCCGCCTCAACGGCACAATGTTCGCGGCGCTACCCGCGATGGTGGTGGAGGGCCTACGTCGCACCTACCCCGTACTCGACCGCCTCGTTCGCGAACACGTCGCTGCTGCGGGGCTGGAGACACTCTCGTCCCTGCACCGCAAGACGACAGTGCACGCGGTCGCGTCCATGGTGATGCACGATCTGGAGCGGCACCTCGATATGCCGATGGCAGACCTCCTGGCGACACCCGAGATGGTGCAGATTTTTCAGGATATTCAGCCCGGCAAGTCGGCACCCCAGTTTCCGCTTCTCGTGGTGCAGGCAGTGCACGATCCGATGATCGACGTCGACGACGTGGACGGGCAAGTACGCCGGTATCGCGCTGCTGGAGCGAACGTCACCTATATCCGTGATCGCCTCAGTGAACACCTGTCGCTGCATCCGATCGCAGCCCCCGTCACCCTGGATTGGCTCTCGGATCGCTTCGCGGGCAGGCCGACCGACGAATCGTCGACGAACACCGTGTGGTCACTGGCGGGATCATTGCCGGGGTTACGCGGGTTGCTCGGACTCGCCATGTCTACCGGACGCGCATTCGCCGGCCGAATCGGTTGATACACAAAGACATCGGGCCACAAAAGACGCCTTCCGTACGCCCCTGTCGGATCGGCGGAACAAAGGGAAGAACTCCTTGCGCCTCGGGGTAGGTCTGCAATCTCATCATCGACACAGGATGGGTGCGGAACACAGTGCCCACAACAAACGATCACCCGCATTCCTGACTGGAATGCGGGTGATCGTCGGGAACTACGCGGAATCAGGCCGCCGAAGATCCGAAGAAGTCCATCAAGTCGAAGCAGGCGGACCCGGAGCAGCCGGGATCAACCGGCGTGATGCCGTCGTCGTAGGTGACGGTGGCGACGTAGGAGCCGGCGTTGTCGCCGAAGCTCTCGCTACCGTCGTTGAATGCGAACGACAGAGGACCTGCTCCGGTGAGGACGACCGGTCCGGCTCCGACCAGTATCGGGGCACCGTCGCCGACCTTGGCATAGAGGGCCGCATACTGACCGGCGGGATCCTGACAGTCGACGGTGCATGTGTCGACCGAACCGTTGGGGCCGTAGTAAGCAGGCTCCCCGGCGGTGGACGACGTGGCGGACCCCTCGGCCGTCACGGTCACCGGTGTGCCTTCCACCAGCACGAAGTCGGTGGGCTGGAAGCCCCCTATTGACGCGGACACCGTGTAATCACGTTCCTGTGTCGCGGCAGAGGCTGTACCGGGGAGCACGAGCGCTGCACCAGCGGCAACGGCGAAGGTGGCGAGTGCGATGGAGGCCTTGCGGTACTGAACGGCGGACATGGACAGCCTTTCGTTGCGGATCGGAGGGATACCTGACGTTAGTTCGGCAGTGCAATTGTTTTGCAACCCAATGTTCGGGGACTGTGCTTACATTCCACTTGTGACAGCGCACAGTGCCTGTATCGAACTGCTCGGTACACCGACAGTCCGCGGCACCAGCGTTGTCGACCCGCGAACCATCGGCGGGCCGCGCTGCGTCGAAGCCCTCGCCTACTTGACGGTCCATCGGCACCGCGATGTCACGGCAGACGAGCTCGCCTCGATCATCTGGCCTCGAGGTCGCCCGAAGTCCTGGAATGCGGCAGCCCGAAGTGTCCTGACGAAGGTGCGCGAGGCGCTGAACACTGCGGGCATTCCCGGTGACAGCCTGCGCTCACGCGGTGGCCTGCTGCAGCTTGCACTGCCCGATTGGGTGCAGGTGGATCTCGAAGTGATTCGCGAGTTCTGCCGACGCTCCGGCGGCGGTCTGCCTGCTCGTGTCAGGGCAGATCGAGCGCACGACGCCCACCGCGCGCTGTCCGACCCCCTCCTGCGGGGAGTCGTCGGAGCGTGGGCGGACGAACTTCAGGCCGAGCGCGTATCGCTTCTCGTGACGGCTCTCGACATCGACGCGCAAGCATCGGCCGAAGACGGCTCATTCGAACGATCCATCTCCTGTGCCGAGGCGGTCATCTCCATCGACCCCTTGGTCGAACGCGCATACCGGCACGCCATGCGCGGCCACATCGCACTGGGCGACCGCGCGCAGGCACTGGAGGTGGCGGCACGATGCCGTCGAGCACTCACCGAGCACCTCGGTGTCGATCCTTCGGCCGAGACCGCACAACTCTTCGCCGACGCGCTGCAGGACGACCGGGCGCAACACGAAACCTTCTCGGCCGCCGCTCCGCTGATTGTGGGCCGGGACACCGAACTCGATGCGATCGCGCGGACGTTGAACTCGACCGCACCCGGAAGCAGCCATTGCGTCGTCGTCACCGGTGACGCCGGGAGTGGAAAGACGACGCTGGTCCGTGAAGCGATGCGACGGGCACGCGCCAGCGGCGTCACGGTGATCTTCGGTCGATGCAGCGAGGATGCCGTTGTGCCGTTCGAGCCATTCGTCGACGCGATCGAAGGGCAACTCGACGACGTCGACTCCGCGCAGCTGCGGGAGTGGGTCGACGCCCACGGCACCGACGTTCTCAGGCTGCTGCCGGGAAGCGCTCAGCGATTCGCTCACATCGATGTCGAGTTCGACGCGTCGAACAACGATCGTGTATCGACCATGAACGCCGTTCGTCGCTGGCTCACCGGTACTGTCACGAAGACGCCGACGATGTTGGTCGTCGACGACCTGCAGTGGGCGTCACCGGCGTCCCAGTCCCTGCTGCGCTACCTCTTCCAGGTGTGTACGACGGCCGCGATCTGTTTTGTCGCCGTAGCCCGCACCGAATCGCTCGAGGATGTGGAACTGAGCGCCACACTGGACACGGCCACACGACTGGGACGGACCCTCCGACTGGAATTGCGCGAGTTCGAGTTGGGACACCTTCGCGAACTCGTCACCGCGCACGAGTCGAACCTCGATCCGGTGCAGTTGTTGAGCACGACGCGCGGACATCCCCTGTTCGTGACGTCCATTCTGGCTGCCGGCCGCGGCGAAGACCCAGCCGAGCGCTCCGAATATCCCTCCTCCATCGTGAGTTTCGTCCGTCGAGCCGAGCATCGTCTGGGCGCGGACGCCCGGCTGTTACTGCATGCGTGCGCAGTGACAGGAATGTCCGTACCGCACATCGTGCTGCGCGGCGCGACCGGCGAGCTCACCAACGATCGCTTCGACGACGCGCTCGACGAACTCGTCCGCGTCAGGTTGATCGCGCCTGCCGACGACGGAGATCTCTTCGAATTGCGACACCCCATCGTCCGCGACGTCGTGTACTCGGTCATCGGTCCGGGCGCTCGCGCTGCCCTCCATTCCAAGGTCGGGCGTGCGTTGGAACGCACGAGTCGAGACAGGCAAGACGCTGCGCGGCTCGCGTTTCATTTCGGCCGGGGCCGCATCGACGACCGCGGTAGTGCGGGCTCGTACGCACACCGAGCTGCCGAGAACGCCTACGCGCTCGGTGCCTACGAAGATGCCGTCCAGCACTACCGTCGAGCACTCGATTGGACGCCCGTCGACGAGGCTGCCACCCGGTGTTCCATGTCGATCGGGCTCGGGCTGTCCCTGCGGGCCATGCGGGACCCGAGCGCCCGCGATACCGCAATGGCCGCACTCACCATGGCGCGGCAACTCGGCGATCGAACGTTGCAGAACGACGCGATCGCAGCGAGCGAGCGACGTGGAATGGAATTCGTGCAGCGGTACGCATCCGACGCCGAGCGAGTCGCGGTCATCGATTCCATGTGCGCCGAGTTGGAGGCCGAGGGTCGGACGGTGTCACGCGAGTACGCCGTCCTCGCCTCCCAGCGCGTCATCGAGCAGGCCTGGGGTACCGACTACCGCGAGCGAGCTCGCACGATCGTTCACGCTGCCGGCATCGCCCGAAGCTTGGGCGACACAAGGCTGTTGGCGTCGGTGAACGTCGCCGCGCTCATCGGATTGCGCGTTCCCCACAGCGCCGATGTGGTCGCCGCCGCACTTGTCGACCTCGATGAACTCGTCGACGCCGACCCGTCCGTCATGAACGACGCGACGGTGGCGGTGTGGCTCTCGCGGGCGCGACTCGAAGCCGGGGATCTCGGCGGTGCCATGGCATGTCTGGACGCCATCACCGACGCTCACGTCGACGGTGACCCCGAACTGCGATGGCTCATCGACTACGGACGACTGGGCGTGGCACTCGCGGCGGGCGATCTCATCGCCTGCGAGGCAGCGTTGGATGGAATACGAGCGGTACCTCCGTCGCCTACCGACACAGGCTATTACGGCCGGTTGCTGCCGGCGCTGACCGCACTGCGGACACTGCGCGGCGATATGGGCGAGGTCGCAAGTCAGGCCGAAGCAATGCGTGCGCGCACACACGACAACCCCGTACTGCGGCCCGCGCTCGCTGTCGCCCTGATCGACGTGGGCCGCACTGCCGAGGCGACCGAACTCATCGAGTGGTACACACCGCAGCGCCTGGACGCTATCCCCGTCGACCCGATGTGGTTGTCCACCATGACCTTGATCGCCCGGGCCGCATCCGAGCTGGTGCTGACGTGGCTGTGCGAGTACGTCTATCGACTTCTGCTCGACCACCAGAACTGTGTAGTGCTCACCTGGGCCAGCCTCTACGGCGTCGTGCACCACCATCTCGCCTCGCTGGCGTGGGCACTCGGAGACGACGCCACCGCGCACCGTCACATCGGCGCGGCCCGGACGATTCATGCACAGCGGGGATTCGCCGCGTGGTCGGTCGAGACCGACGCACTCGCACTCCGAATCCAGGCCGCGACCGGATCCGTCGACGTCGCAGAGGTCGCCGCGGTCCGCGACCGCGCCGAGCGAATCGGCGCGACTGCGGTGCTGCGACGGTTGCGCGCTACGCAGCTCTCGCACAGTTCGTTGGGCGTGGCCACCGATGCGCCGTCAGATCGTGGAAGCCGGTAGGCGTCGACTACCGGCTTCCGTCCGCGTGGAGGTATCGGCGTCCGAAAGCAGCCGACAGGTCCCGCCCCAGAAACGTCAACAGGTTTACCATCTGTCGTAGATGGACTTTCCGTCATCGCCCCGGTTGTTGTCGGCATGGTGCGACGGTCGTTCCGTCGCTACACGATCCACGATTCGGGCCACCCGATAGTCTTCGGTGAGCTCCCGGCGAATTTCCGCCGCCGTCGCCTCCGCGTCGGCCAATGCTTCGCTGTGGGTGCGGGCGATCGTGGCGGCGGCAGCGTTCGGACTCGTCTGCGAGAACCATTGTGAAACAACCATCTCGGTGATTCGACCGTCGATGGAGACTTCGATCGTCACGTCGCCGTCACTCGAAGTGGCCCTGCCTCGTAGCTTCGACAGGGATCGATGAACGCGAGCGGCCTTGACTGTGAGTTCTTCGATGTCCGCGTCGGGCCGGCTGCTCATCGTTGCTCGATCACCAGCGGAGCAACAGCGCGCGGAGGGGTCTGCCCTGCCTCGATCTCGAAACACGGCGAGGACCCTCCCACGCTCAGAAATTCGGGCGTGCCGAGTTCGGCAAAAAGCCGATACCCATCCGGTGTCGTTGCCGACGCCCGCTTTCCACCGTCCTTGCTCTCGTCCTCGACTGTCCAGCCCCATTCGCCCCAGCTGGCCAACAGTGAATCGAGATTGCCTCGATGCGTTCCGTCGCCGACCACCCAGTAGCCGGCATCGAATCGATGCGGGCCGTAGTCGATGGTGTTGTCGTCGTAGCAGGGTGCGAATCCACCCCTGGGAAGATCCGACTGCGGATACGTCGGATTCTCGACATCGAACCGCGTGCCTGCAGGCAGCGCCGAGAGCGAGCGACCCAGCACCTCGACGGTTCGAGCCTGGGCTTGCTCCTGTGTCAATGTGTTGTCCACATCTACTCCGTTCTGCGAGCACCCGACTGAGAGAAGAGCACACGTCAGTGCGATCGCGAGAAATGTTCTGGGCGTACCCCGGACGGTCCGATCAGTCATTCGACTTTTCCTGTGTTCGTCATGATCTCGGCCATCGATCGCAGCGACGGTGTGCCTGGCTCGAAGTAGCTACTGTGCGAGTCGGGGTCGAACCCGACATCACCGAGCACTGGTATGTCGATCGAGTCGTTGCCCGGTGCGCTCTCGAATACGGTCGCTCCGAATACATCGGACGTCGGATCCGCGCCGTGCGCTACTTCCGGCACCAGCACCCCGATCCACGTCACCGGGTCTGCCGGGGCAGCGGTAGCGAACACGTGATCGACCATCCGATCCGGTGCGACGCCGTCGAGCGCAAGATCACCGACCCGGGCCACCCCCACCCCGGGGCTACCCGCGAACACGACACTGTCGACATCGAGCGAGCCTCCATCGCTCATCGCATGCCCGACGACTGTGCTGCCGTAGCTGTGACCGATGACGGTGTTGTGCGAGGGTGGGCCGTCGTGCGCGGCACGCAGACCGTCCTGGAAACTGTCCAACCGGGGAGATCCGGCGTCGGCGAAGGTTGTCCGCGCGGCGTCGGACAGCCCAGGCGGTGCGTCGTACCCCATCCACATGACCACCGAGTTCTCGCTTCCCGGCGACACTTTGTTGGCTTCGAGCAGAATTCGTTCGGCCCGCGCCAAGTCCCCGCCCATCTTCGACAACTCGGTGCCCGTCCCCGGAACGTAGGTCGCAACATTGTGCGCGGTGTCCGGATTGTTCAGCGCGATCGCACCTCGGCCGTGGTCGTCGATATTCATCAAGAACTTGGGAACACCGTCCTCGGCATCGAGCTGGTTGCGTACTTCGTGAAGACCCGCCACCGCACTGGACGCCTTCTCGCGATCGGCAGTCCAACTCTCCCAAGCCTTGCGACGAGCCTGCTGTTCCTCGTCCAGTACGCCACTGGACGGCGGCACGTTCTCCCCTACGGCCCAATCAGGATGGCGAGCCTCGACAGCAGCGAGATCGATCTCCGCTTCTGCCGTGATCGGTACCAACAAATCCTCGTTCAAACGTGCCTTGTCCACCGCCGGCAACCCGTCCCGGCTTCCGATAGTCGGGTCCCAGGCCGCCAGACCGTCTTTCTCGGCCGGCGTCAAGCCGTCCCAGAACGCAGCGAGATCTCGAGGATCGTCGGGCAGAAAAGCGTTGCCGTCGAGTATGTCTCGAACGACTTCGCTGTAGTGGTCCGGCGCACCGGGAGACTCGGTGAGGTCTGCGAGGGCATCGATCGCGCGCTGCAGCGAGTCGGCGCACATTCGGTCGACGGCGGCTGCGCTGTTCAACAGACCTCGGACTGTGGCCTCGCGACTGCGCGCTTGCTCATCGAAACTGCTCTGCAACAACAGGTCTGCGACAATGTCACCGGTCGAGCAGATGGGTGCGGTTACCGAACCTGCATCGTCGACCGTGAATCCGCCGGCAACGGCAGCATCGACTGCGGCTAGGGTCGATATCCGCACCTCGGTCAGTTGCCCTGCCGCTGTGCCGAATTCGACCGCTTCGTCGTCTACGGCGGTGACCACATGGGTCGCGGACAGTCGATCGGCCAACGACCTGGCAGATGCCGCTGTTGCCGCGTCCCCTTTCCACTGGCTCAGGCCATCCCTCGTGGCGCGGCCGACATCGCTGACCAAGTCGTCGAATTCCGCGTTCACCGCAGCAAGATCGGAAGCAACATCGACGAGGGCAGTCGGATTCCATCCGCGAACCTGCGAGACCGTTGCGCTCATCGACGATCCGTGTTCACACGCCTGAGCTGATCGCTGAAAGCCCGGTCGGTGTCCTCGTAGCTGTCCGCCGAGGCCAACGATGCGGATGACATCTCTCGAATACGATCCGCCACTCCGCGATAGGAGGCGAGGGTCGGAATCGCAGCGGACCTGGCAACATCGCCGAACGCCGAGTTGGGCATCGCATCGGCAGCGGCCGCAATGGGAGCTACCGGATCCAACGACCCCACCGAATCGGCGGTAGCTCCGAGCGCACTCCCCAACGCCCGCAACGCGTCGAGATCGACTTTCAACATCGGTATCCCCCCGGTCAGTCGCGTCGCGCCCTCCCCAGCGCCGGGTCAGCGTAGCAGTACGAACGCTCGCGTCAGGGCCGGCGATACCGAACTGTCCAGCTCATGATGGTGACTACGTGTTCGACCCCAACAGTCATTCCTCCCGCCGCACGACGAACGCCGAGTTGACGCGGCGAGGGGCATTGGGGTCCGGCGGCGGTCGCTTCTGGAGCTCGAAAGCCGCCGCGAACCATCCTGCCGGTGGGATCTCGAGTTCGGGCGTCACCCTGTTGTCGATATCGATGTGCGCGCCGGTCGACGGGTCGACTTCGTCCCACAACGTCGTCACTTCGCTTGCTGCCGAGCTGAACTGACTCGCATCGAGAACGTGCCGTGTTTCGGCGACGCCGAAGTGCGGCCACGCGAAGTACACCTGCAACGGGCCCGCGGGCGGCACAGGCGTCAGGATGAGGCCGACGCGACTGTGGAGGCCGCCACCACCCCCGCCGTTCGCACTAAGACCAGTTCGCTTGCCCGGCAGGTTCGTCGAGATGGTTCCACCCACGTCCTCGAAGCCCAGCAACATCGGCGGCGTGCAACCCGACTCGGGTTTGCCGAACCCGTACATACCCAGGAACCGATCGGCCCGTCGAACGCTGGCTTCGACGGAAAAGGTCATGCACGTGCTGTAGACCTTCGCACCTGTCAGCCAGACACCGATGCGGTCTGTCCTCGCCAGAACCAAGTGAACGGGCACCACAGCAGGTATCTCGTTGATGGGAATTCCACGGAAACGCGACGGGCCGGCCGTTCGATCACTGCTCACGCAACCACTCTCTCCCGGGATCGCCGCGGTACGCAAGACCGGCACAGGAGCATTGCGATAGTCCATCATCCGGCCCGATCGACGATGTCCGCACACCTCGACAGTCGCGTCGACGCCGCAGCGTTCGCAGCCGTCCGCTTCCCTGTCGACATCACTCGGCTGGCGGCGTTCGGGGCGCTCTCGACGAGGTGACGGCATTGCACCTGTGCGACAACACGATCTGTGCGCGGGTCACCGTCGACCCGGACGCGGCAGCGGGCGGGTTCGGGGTGCGCCACGTCGTCGACGGGACGCAGTCACAGAACCTGCTCGACGTGGGAGCCAAGGGCCGCGGGGACGTCTCCCTTTCTCGTTTTCACCGTCCGCCTCGCGGTGTACGGTGACCGCGGGGATCGGTACGGCTCGAGAAGAATGTCGGGGGATCATGACTCTGTTCGGTGTGCTCGATCGCGTATTGACTCGACGACTGCCCCTGGAGCCTCCGGACGATCCCCATGCCGCGATCCTTCCGACCCCGATCGACAACGACGCCTTCTTCCTCACCCCTCCCGGCATTGAAGACCTCGCACCCGGTGCGGTGCTCCGGCAGCGCACGACCCGCGGTCTGGTGCCCCGGCCGCGAACCGCAATGCATCAGTTCATGGTGCGATCGACCGACGCGCGAGGTCTCCCCGCCGGCGTCACTGCCTCGCTGCTGATCCCGAGGCGGCCGTGGACCGGGCGCGGACCGCGGCCCGTCGTCGCCCACAACGTGGCCATCGATTCCCTCGGAGCCAAGAGCACGCCGTCGTACCGGCTCGTGCACGGTGTCGGTGCAGACCTCCCGCCGGTGATGCCGCTCTGGCTCGCCCGCGGATACGCCGTCCTCGTCGCCGATCACCAAGGCCCGCGGATGTCGTACTCCGAAGGCACGATGGCCGGGCATGCCGTCCTGGACTCGCTACGCGGGATGACGGTCGTCGCCCCGGAGCTCGCCGACAGCCCGGTGGTGGCCTACGGCTACAGCGGCGGCGCGATCGCCACCACGTGGACGGCTCAGCTGCAGCCGAGGTACGCGCCGGACGTGAGGTTGGCGGGTGCCATCGCCGGTGGAACGCCCACCGACTTCTCGATGCTGCTGGACACCATGAACGGCACCGTCGCGGCCGGCCTGCTGGGCGCGGCGAGCATGGGTCTCGCGCGTGAGCACCCCGAGATGGTGGAGTTGTTCGGCCCGAAGGCGCTGCTGTTGGCGTCCTGGGTGAAAGACATGTCCGTCCTCCCCCTGGCCTTGGGAGGGTTGGTACGCATGCGAATCGAGGACTTGGCGTCCCAGCCCGACCCGTTCGACTCCGATATCGCGCGGCGGGTGATCGCCGCGAACCGTCCGGGTGCCGACGCGCCGTCGGCGCCGGTCGCGTTCTTCCACGGTTCCGCGAGCAAGTGGATCGGCGATCGCTTCATCCCCGAGGCCGGCGTGACCGCCCTGATCGAGCAGTGGCGCAGCAAGGGTGCCAACGTGCACTACGAGCCCGTGGCAGGCGACCACTTCATCGGTGCCATGACTGGACTGCCGTTCGTGTTGCGTTGGACCGCAGGGCAATTCGCGGCCAACGGTTCGGGTTAGCTTGCCGTCCGCCGAGTTCGACGTGATAGGTCTCCATCGCGTCGATCACGGCGGTCAACGGTGAAGACGGGCAACAGATCTCCTCATACAATTCAGAAAAGGGCGGGCAGGATTCAGAAGGGAAGAGCGGTGCCGGTTTCAGTTGCCAGGGCCCGGATGTCGGAGAGGGTCTGTTCGGCCAGCACCACTCCCCCGTCAGCGAGATTGCTTGCCGCAGCGTTGTCCTCGACCTCGCCGGGGTAGTAGATGCGGTCGCTACCTTCCGCCAGCGGGGTGGAATGCACCTCGTCGATCAGTCCTTGTACAGCCTCGAGATAGTGCTCGGTCTTGCCTGCGCTGGCGACGTCGATGGCGATGAACATGTGGCCCGCTCCGCTGGGCCGGTCTGCGACGTACGGTCCCGTCACTGCTGTGCCGGTGTTACTGCCGGTGAGCGCGCCGGAGAGGATGTCCATCATGAAGGTGATGGCGTAACCCTTATGGCCCGCCATGGGCAAGATGACGCCGTCGATCGCCTCGGATGCGTCGGTGGTGATGCGACCGTCGGCGTTCATCGCCCACGTGTCCGGGATCGATTCGCCTCTGTTTCGCGCGAGGTAGATCTTGCCGCGGGCAACGGCGGTGTTCGCGATGTCGACGACCACTGCTCCCCCTGGCGTGGGTGCAGGTGCCCCGATCGACCAGGGGTTTGTGCCGAGGCGTTTCTCGCGCCCACCCCACGGTGCCATCGCTGGACTGGCGTTGGTGGTCAGGATGGACGCGCAGCCGTCGAGTGCTGCACGCCGGGTGTAGTACATCGCCGTGCCGAAGTGGTTCGAATTGCGGACTCCGACCATTCCGATTCCGTATTGACGTGCCCGTTCGATCGCCGACTTCCGGGCGGTTTCGGTCAATACCTGGCCGATACCGTCGCGGCCGTCGAGGATCTGCAGGGCCCCCGCATCCGCGATGACTTCCGGTGCGGTGACCGCAGTCATCGCACCGGTACGGAGCCGCGCCACGTACCACGGCAAACGGAGCACACCGTGGGACTGATGCCCCCACAGGTCGGACTGAACGAGACTGTCCGCCACAAGCCGGGAATCGGCTTCGGGAACGTCGTGAGACCGCAGGACCGCGGCAGCGAACTCGGTGAGCGCATCGGGTTCGATGCGGGTTTCGTCGGTCATGGAATCAATCCCTCGTTTCAATCGATACGTTTAGGTATACACTACGACATACATAACGTGGATCACATTCGAGTCGAGGAGCCTTTCCGTGATGAACCTGCTGGTGTCGGTGAGCGTCAAGCCCGACAAGCGCGAGAAATTCATCGGCGCGATCGTCGAGAACGCAGTGTCGTCGGTGCGGGATGAGCCCGGATGCCATCAGTTCGACGTATTCGAGGACGAGAGCACACCCAACCACTTCTTCTACTACGAGCGTTACACCGACCGCGCTGCGTTCGACGCGCACAAAGCGTCCCCACATTTCGCTGCCTGGCGGGAGATCGCCGAGGACGTCATCGTTCCCGGCTCGCAACACAACACGTTCGGCAGTTCCGTCACCACCGTGATCGCGTCCGAGTCCGTCTGACGTTTCTCGTTTTCGGGCCACCTATCCAGGAGAACTTCATCAATGTCTGCTTCCATCACCACCATCAACCCGGCGACCGGCCGCGAGCTCGCTACGTACGAAGCGATGAGCGACGCGGTCATCGACGCTGCGCTCGACACTGCTTCGGCCGCCCAGACCGACTGGGCGCATACCGGTTTCGATGACCGCTCGAAAATTCTGCACGACGGAGCCGCCGAATTACGATCCCGCGCAGAGTCACTGGCGTTGTTGGTGACCCGAGAGATGGGCAAGCCGCTCGCAGAGTCTCGAGCCGAAGTGGAAAAATGCGCTGTCGGCCTCGAGTACTACGCAGACAACGCTGCCGGCTTCCTCGCCGACGAGACCTACGAAACCTCCGCCGACACCTCCTGGGTGTCGTACGAACCCATCGGGATCGTGCTGGCGATCATGCCGTGGAACTTCCCGCTCTGGCAGGTCTTTCGTTTCGCTGCGCCCGCGCTGATGGCCGGGAACGCCGCATTGTTGAAGCACTCTCCCAACACCACGGGCTCTGCTCTCGAAGCTCAGGCCATTCTCGAAGCCGCGGGGTTGCCCGCAGGATTGTTCACCACCCTGCTCGTCGCCGAGGTCGACGTACCGGCGGTCACCGAACGCCTCATCTCCGATCCCCGCGTCGGTGCCGTGACCATCACCGGCAGTGAACGCGCCGGATCTGCGGTGGGGTCCATCGCCGGACGCGAAATCAAGAAATCGGTGCTCGAGCTCGGCGGCTCGGATCCCTTCATCGTTCTCGCCGACGCCGACCTCCCCAAGGTCGCGCACCTGGCCGCCAAGGGCCGCTTCCTCAATGCCGGCCAATCCTGCATCTCCCCGAAACGGTTCATCGTCGAAGCCCCGGTCGCCGACGAGTTCACCCGACTGGTCGTCGCTGCAGTCGAATCACTGACCGTCGGCGATCCCGAAGCCGACGGCACCGACGTCGGTCCGATGGCGCGAGCTGATCTACGCGACGGCGTCGCTGCACAGGTCCAGGACTCAGTCGACGCGGGCGCGACCCTGCTCACCGGTGGCACGGTCCTCGATCGGCCCGGTAACTTCTACGCCCCCACGGTCCTGGGCAACGTCGGCACCGGCATGGCGGCGTACCACGAAGAAGCGTTCGGCCCGGTCGCGTCCATTATCACCGTTGCAGACGCCGACGAAGCAGTTCACGTCGCCAACGACACCCGATTCGGGCTAGGCGCCAGCATCTGGAGCGCAGATGTGAACAGGGCCATTGCGGTCGGAAAACGAGTCACCTCCGGTGCCTGCTTCGTCAACGCCGTCGTCGCCTCCGACGCCCGAATGCCCTTCGGGGGCACCAAGCGGTCCGGTTACGGCCGAGAACTCGCCTCCGCCGGTATCCGCGAATTCGTCAACGTGCGTACCTGGTGGGCCATGAACACTCCTGCCTCGGTTGCACCCACATCGGAGTGACACCCCACTGCTCAGTGCACTGCCCCACAGCCCGCATCACCCGAAAGGACCATCACCGATGACTACCACCGAAGGCCGTACCGTCACCGACTCCGCCAGCGACGACGGCCGCCCCGCCGTCGTGCTGCATTCCTCCGGCATCACTCCACGCCAACGCGGCGGAGGAGCCCGCACCATTCCGCTTGTCTCACAACAGGTCGGCGCAAAGGACTTCCTCAACGGCATCACCATGTTCGCCCCCGGATCGGCGATACCCGAACACATTCACAACTGCGACGAGTCGGTACTGGTCCTGAAAGGATCGGCCGTCGCACACATCGACGGAAAGGAGTATCCCGTCACCGTCGGCGACAACTCGTTCATCCCGGCAGGTATTCGACACTTCTTCCACAACACCTCCGACACCGACGAACTCCACATCTTCTGGACCTACGCCTCCATCGACGCCAACCGCACCGTGATCTCCACCGGCGTGACCACTCGCATCGACGAGGAACACGGCACCAACATCGCCTGACGCGTTCGCCCGCGTCGCACCCGAAGGCCGCAGGACTCCGTCAAAACGCCGAGTCCTGCGGCCCGCCCGACCATCAGCCGACCGGACGAAGCTCAGGCGGTGACAACGTCGATCCGCGGACCACCGCCCGCACGTGCAGGATTCATCACTGCATCGAGGATGGTTCGCTCGGTGGCCTCGAGATGCTCGGCCGCCGCTGCCTTCGCAGCCGACGAGTCTCCGGCGATGATCGCCCGACACATCTGCTGATGCTCCACCAGCGATCGCTCGAGGCGATCCGGACTGGTGTGCGCAATCGACCTCAAACGCGCACTGTGCGGCCGCAATTCGGCAATCGATCGAGACAAGTGCGCGTTACGCGTGTACGAGATCACCGCCCGATCGAACTGCTCGGCGAGTTCGTAGAAGTGCTCCCACCGCTGACTCGACGGTTCCTCGTTCTCCATGCTGTCGAGCTCGCCGAGAATCTCGATGAACGGCGCAGCCGCAGCCGGATCGAAACGCACCGCATCGGCAACCATCCCGGTAGCCGTCGACTCGAGCAGTGAGCGAAGCTCGAAAAGATCACGCACCCCCGATATCGATATCGGTGCCACCCGTGCACCCTGCCGGTCGACCAGCGTGACGAGACCTTCGGCCTCGAGCCGCACAAATGCTTGCCGCACAGGGGTTCTGGACGCATTCAGCCGCTCACCGATGGAAATCGCGCCCAGCGACGAGCCAGGCGCGATCTCACCCGACATGATCTCCGCCTTGAGCTGCGCATACACCCGATCACTCTTGCTGTCACCCGTCATGAATGCATCGTAGCCAACCGCTCGGCACTCGCAAAGGAATGCCATACGGTATACAGTGATGCACACCACTACACGAAAGGGCGACGATGCTCGTCATACTCGGTTTTTCCATGATCGCGGTTTTCATGTACCTGATCATGAGCAAACGCATCACACCGGTCGCGGCACTTATCCTGGTGCCTACCGTGTTCGGCCTGTTCGCAGGCGCAGGTCTGGGCCTGAGCGACATCATCATGGAAGCTCTGCTCAAACTCGCGCCCACTGCAGCACTGCTGTTCTTCGCCATCACGTTCTTCGGAATCATGATCGACGTCGGGCTCTTCGACCCCCTGATCAGACTGATCCTCAAATTCGTCAAGAACGACCCGATGCGTCTGGTCGTCGGTACTGCACTACTGACCTCGATCGTCTCCCTCGACGGTGACGGATCGACCACCTTCATCATCGTGACCTCGGCATTCCTGCCGATCTACCTCAAACTCCGCATGAGCCCGGTCGTCCTGACCGTCGTTGCAGCCACAGCCAACGGCGTCCTGAACACCGTTCCCTGGGGTGGATCGACAGCACGTGCGTCGGCAGCGCTCGGCGTCTCTCCGATCGACATTTTCGTCCCGATGATTCCAGCTATTGCAGCAGGCTTGATCGCCGTCACGGTCCTCGCCTACTTCCTCGGCCGCGCGGAACGCAGGCGAGTCGGTACGCTCACCCTCGATCCCGAATCACGCATCCTCCGGCGCGAAAGCGTGACCACCACAGCAGGAACGGGAGGCAGCGCCTCCACCGGATCGGATCGACCGGCCACCGGCTCCGCAGGCACCGGCGACGACATACCCGCGACAGCGACCCCCGAGACCAGCGACTTCGGCGATCTCCCCGAAGACGCAGCGGCACACCTGCACCGACCCAAAGCCCGCCCGAAGCTGGTGTGGCTCAACCTCGCTCTCACCATCGCCGTGATGACACTGCTCGTCCTCGATATCGTCGAACCACCGGTTACGTTCATGATCGCCGTCGGCATTGCACTGGTACTGAACTTTCCTCGTGTCAGCGAGCAGTCCGACCAAATCAAAGCCCACGCATCGAGCGTCGTTTCCGTCGTCGCCCTCGTCTTCGCAGCATCGGTTCTCACCGGCGTACTCAACGGCACCGGCATGGTCGAAGAGATGTCCCGGTGGCTCGTCAACGTGATCCCCGACGCCTTCGGACCCCACCTGGCCATCGTTGCCGGCGTACTCAGCATCCCGCTGACGTTCTTGATGAGCAACGACGCCTTCTTCTTCGGAGTACTACCGGTGCTCACCGAAACCGCATCGCACTACGGCATCACCAGCGAAGAAATGGCACGGGCCGCCATCGTCGGTCAACCCCTGCACACGTCGAGCCCGTTGGTTGCATCGTTCCTCCTGCTCATCGGACTCGCCAAAGTCGAACTCGGAGCGCACCTTCGGAAAGCAATCTGGCGCGCATCACTCGTCTGCGTGGTCATGCTCGCCGTCGGCGCACTCACCGCCGCCTACCCCGGATGAGGACATCCATGAATATCGTCATCGCACAGAACGATCGACCCGAAAGCCGACTCGCATTCGACTGGGTTCTGAACCATGGCACCGCAATGGCCAGCAGCCCCACCGATCTACACGTCCACGTCGTGCTCGTCGGCGGTGCTGATTCTCCGGCGAGCCCCAACTACAGCTCACCCACATTCGGAGAGTCGATCGCCGCTGAACTTGTAAGAGTCGGAATTTCTCACACCGTCCATCCAGCTGGCCATGATGCAGCGACACAGATCGTCGAAGTCGCCGAGTCAGTCTCGGCCGACCTCGTAGTCATCGGGATGCGCCGTCGATCGGCAACGATGAAGCTGCTACTCGGGAGCCAAGTCCAACGAGTCATGCTCGACGCACCCTGCCCCGTCGTAACCATAAAATCCCCGCTCGACTGAACCCGAGTAGCGCAGAAGATGTCGCCGGTTGCGTCCCTCTAGTCACCGCAACCGGCACATCTGCACGTGGTCACTGACGCACCGGTCACGCTGAGAGGCGAAACGCAGAACAAAGGCAGGACGCCGGGTCCACAATGCTCCCTCCACAATGTGCGTCATGTACTTGATCGGTGGCAGAGAGGATTCAAATCCCGCTGCGCCACTTGTCCATTCACAGCCGACGTACGCAGAAGTCCACGACCCCCGCCGAAACCCGTTGCTCACCCTACTTTTCGGATCCATATGGACTCCGTGCCCCGAGTCGGACTCGAACCGACACTGTGCGGATTCAAGTCCGTGGAAGTGGATTCGCATGAACTTCAATGGACTCGATATATGTTTATTCACAACGTTTTTCGTGCACGGCCGTCCGAACCAGTCCATGACGATTCGTACCGACTTGTGACACTTACGTGACATCGAGCGTCACTCGCATCAGCACGATCGAACCGTCCTGAGACGAAGGGCCCTGGTAGGTCTGTCCGATTGCCGCACTTCCGAGGGCGCACGAATCCTTGCGTCCGCCGGCATCGAGCCCAACTGAAGCGGCGCGTACCCGCAGCGCCGATGTCAGCCGACTCGGGTGTCGCCGGGTCACGCGAATCACTCGGACAACTGACGTCGCAGAAGGTCCGCGCCAGCGGTGAGCGCGACCATCTTGTCTCGTGCGACGCGTCGGTCGAGTGGTGCCATACCGCAATTGGTACTCGGGTACAGCTTGTCCGCGTCGACGAACGGAAGTGCACGGCGGAGGGTTTCAGCGACTTCTTCAGGAGTCTCGACGGTGTCACTCGCCACATCGATGGCACCCAGCATGACCTTTTTACCGCGAAGCAGTTCGATCAGGTCGACAGGTACGCGCGAATTGTGACTCTCCAGCGACACGATGTCGATCGAAGACTGTTGCAGCAGTGGGAACGACCGTTCGTACTGCCGCCACTCGGCCCCGAGTGTTGCCTTCCAGTCAGTGTTGGCCTTGATGCCGTAGCCGTAGCAGATATGGACGGCAGTTTCGCAATTCAGCCCTTCGACTGCGCGCTCGAGTGTCGCGATTCCCCAGTCTTCGAGCTCGTCGAAAAACACGTTGAATGCGGGCTCGTCGATCTGAATGATGTCGACGCCTGCCGCTTCCAAGTCCTTCGCCTCCTGGTTCAGAAGAGTCGCGAACTCCCATGCGAGCTTCTCGCGACTCTTGTAATGGTCGTCGTAGAGCGTGTCGATCATTGTCATAGGGCCAGGCAGTGCCCATTTGATCGGCCGGTCGGTCACTGCTCTGAGGCACCTGGCATCGGCAGCGAACACTGATTTTTCGCGGCTCACCGCGCCAACGACTGTCGGGACGCTCGCATCGTAGCGGTCACGAATTCGCACAGTCTCGCGCCGATCGAAGTCGACACCCTCGAGATGTTCGATGAACGTGGTCACGAAGTGCTGACGTGTCTGTTCACCATCGCTGATGATGTCGAGCTCGGCACGACGCTGTTCGTCGGCTGCGAGCGCCTGGGCGTCGAGCTTCCCTTCGCGCAGTTCGTCGTCTCGCAATTTCCACGGTGACCAGAGCTTCTCCGGCTCACTGAGCCAGGACGGCTTAGGTAGGCTGCCGACGATCGAGGTGGGCAAGAGTGGGTTCATTTCAATACCTTTCGGTCTCGCACGGTCAGGCGGGTTGCTCGGAAGCCCATCGCTCGAGAACAGAGCCATACGGTTGCATGAGATTCACTTCGGTGAACCGTGCCTGTGTCGTTGCGAGTCGATTGCGCTCGACACGGTCGTAGCTCACCTGCGGAAGCGAATAGTTTTCGTTGTCGAGACTCGGCCGGTAGACCTCCAAGGCCGCAGTATTCGCGTTGTAGATTTCAGGACGATAGATTTTCTGGAAGGTCTCCATCGTTGCGATCGTTCCCGCGAGCGCCAGGAACGAATAGTCCTCGAGCAAGTCACCGCAGTGGTAGAAGGCCAATGGAGCGACGGACCCCTGAGGCATGAAGTAGCGAACCTCGAGACCCATCTTCACGAAGTACTGATCGGTGATCGACGTCTGGTCCGCCTCGTACTCCAGCCCGAGGACCGGGTGGTGATTGGCGAGTCGACGATACGTTCTGGATGTCGACACGCTGATACAGATGACCGGTGGCTGCGAGAACCGATCTCGGTACTCGCGCGAATCGACAAAACGCTGAAAGACCTGACCGTGCACATCGCCGAAGTCGCTGGGAATGCCCGTTTCTCGGTGCTTCGGGAGTTCAACGATAAAATCGTAGTCGCGAATGTATGAGGAGAAGTTGTTTCCGACGATGCCCTTCGTGCGGGTGCCGGTAGCGGTATCGACTATGCCGACATCGAGAACTTCCATCACCGGAAAGGCTGCGTCGGCTCCTACGGACTCGAGATGCAGATCCACCGAGATGATGTCCAATTCGAGTAAGTAGCGGTCGCCACGTGGATCGTCGTCTTGAACCAGCTCGTTGAGCCGGGTGTGCATCATCGTCATCGCGCTACGTAAGTTCCGTCGACCGTTCTCGCCGCGTGCGAGATTCGCGAAGTTGGTCGTGTGACGCGAGTTCGTCGATGGGGTGTAGTCCTCGTCGAAGCGCGTCGTTCTGATGCTGAAAGTACAGTCGTTCGTCATGCTGACCAGTAGCCCCAATCACGTGCGGTGAATGTGGTGACAAACGCGTCACCACACGGGTTCATCAACTGAGCCGTCGCGCCGCTTCGACCGAAGTTCTCGGCGGTCGGGCCGGTTTCTCAGGTAGGCAGAACCGAAAGGCGGCTGTCCGAAGCGGCCTGCGCACCAGCCTAGTTGGACCACTCGTCATAGGATAATCACTCTCGACAATGGCTGAACATAGGAAAAGGCTATGTCAATAGGTCGACGCCGAAGCCAGACACGACGTCGCGCATCTCCGCCACGAAGCGTTGAGCCTGGACGGTCAACGACACCGAGGCATGACCGATCCAACCGATCTCGATGCGATCGTCGACGTCGAGCGGAACAGCGATGATGGACGGATCGAGATCATCCGAGACAATGCCGGTGGAGATCGTGTAGCCGCCCAGACCGATCATGAGGTTGAAGATGGTGGCACGATCGCTCACCCGGATCTCTTGTTTGGAGGAACGGGTGGAGAGTATCTCTTCGGAGAGGTAGAAGGAATTATTCGCGCCCTGGTCGAACGTGAGACGCGGAAATTGTTCGAGATCACTCAGCTCCACACTCTTTCGCCCCGCCAGGGGATTCGTGCGGGCGATGAAAATATGCGGCGACGCCAGAAACAGCGGCGTGAACACCAGACCTGCCTCGCGAATCAGCTTGTCGATCACGCTTGCATTGAACTCGTTGCGATAGAGGACACCGAGTTCACTGCGGAGCGTGCGGACATCCTCGATGATTTCCCACGTACGGGTCTCTCGAAGACTGAACGAATACTCCGGAGTCTCAGACGCTTTCACCATGCGAACGAAGGCGTCGACGACGAACGAGTAGTGCTGAGTCGATACGGCCAAGAGCCGTCGAGCGGGCCCTCGGCCGAGGTACCGCTGTTCCAAGAGCTCTGATTGCTCTACCACCTGACGCGCGTAGCCGAGAAATTCGGCTCCATCCTCGGTGAGTGTCACCCCGCGGGTCGAGCGAACGAAGAGGGTCCGACCCACGCGACGTTCCAGGTCTTTCAATGCGGCCGACATGGTCGGTTGTGCAACGTACAGCAAGTCCGCCGCGGCACTGATGGACCCCTCGGCGGCCACTTCCACGAAATAGCGCAACTGCTGAAGGGTAATGCCCCGCACTGATTTCGCGACGTCCCGTGCCATGAATCAAATCATCGCACGCAGTGGGGAATCGGACCCACGGGTTGGCCGGCGTCAGGCGACGACAGCGCGTTGGGGCACTCCCGAGTACTGGCTCAGCGGTCGGATCAGCGCGTTCGACGCGCCTTGCTCGATGATGTGAGCTGTCCAACCGGTAATGCGACTCATGACGAAAATCGGCGTGAACACGTCGATGTCGAAGCCCATCAGGAAATACGCCGGGCCGGTAGGGAAATCGAGGTTGGGCTTGATGCCGGTGGCATCGTGCATGGTTCTTTCGAGGATGTCGTACATACGCACCCACTTGTCTCCGCCGGTCACCCCGGCGACATCGCGGAATGCCGCGTTCATCGTCGGTACGCGCGAGTCGCCGTTCTTGTAGACACGGTGACCGAACCCCATGACCTTGTTCTTGGCTGCGAGTACGTTCTGCAGCCACTGCTCGGCCCGCTCGGGATCGTCGATCTCGAGCATGTCTCGCATGACAGCTTCGTTGGCACCGCCGTGCAACGGACCCTTCAATGCTCCGATGGCGGCGGTGACGGCACTGTAGATATCCGACAACGTCGAGGTGACCACGCGGGCCGCGAAGGTGGACGCGTTGAAACTGTGCTCGGCGTACAGGATCAGGGAAACCTCGAAGGCCTTGACGATTTCCGGTTCGGGAACGGAGCCGAAGCACATGTAGAGGAAGTTCTCTGCGAATCCCAGATGAGAATGAGGGGCGATGGGATCGAGGCCATGTCGGCGGCGGTGATCGGCGGCGACGATGGTCGGCAACACTGCCGTCATGCGCAGAGCCTTGGACAGGTTCGCTGATGCCGAATTGTCCTCCTCAGCAGCGTCTTCCGCACCGAGGTAGCTGATCGCGGTGCGCACCACGTCCATCGGATGACAAGTGTCGGGCATTTTCGTGACGAGCGAGAGCAACGAGCGGTCTGCTCGCCGTTGTGCGCGCTCTCGCTGAACGAACAGTTCGAGTTGCTGCACGGACGGGAGCTCACTGTGCCACAGCAGGTAGGCGACCTGCTCGAAGTTGCAGTGCACGGCGAGATCTTGCACGGCATATCCCCGGTAGGTCAACGAGTTCGTCTCGGGTACCACCTTGGAAATAGCGGTGGTGTCGACCACGACACCGGCCAGCCCCTTGTAGATCGTGGGAATCGCCTCGGTCATCACTGCTCTCCTAAGCTGAAATTGAAAATTCCGGTGTCGAATTCGTTGAAACGCTCGTAGTCGAGCAACTCGTACAGACGTGAGCGGGTCTGCATCCGGTCGAGGAGTCCTTTCTGCGTTCCGCGGTCGTGGATCTCACGCAGCCCGGTTTCGATGGCGCCCATGGCCAGTCGCAATGTGGTGACCGGATAGATGACAGCGTTGTAGCCGATGTCCTCGAGGGTGTGCGCGGAGATCAGCTCGGACTTGCCGAACTCGGTCATGTTCGCCAGCAGCGGGGTATTCACTGCGGCACGGAATTTCGCGAAGTCGCCTTCCTCGACGAGTGCCTCGGTGAAGATCAGGTCTGCTCCGGCGTCCGCGTACGCTTTTGCCCGCTCGACCGCGGCGTCGATTCCGTCTGTACCCGCTGCGTCGGTGCGGGCGCAGATGACGAAGTTCGGATCACGTCGCGCGGTGACGGCCGCACGAAGGCGTCGCACCATCTCGTTTGTCGGGACGATCGCTTTGCCGTCGAGGTGCCCGCAGCGTTTGGGGTTGATCTGGTCTTCGAGGTGCAGCCCTGCGATCCCCGCATCCTCTGCCGCCAGCACCGTGCGTGCCGCGGACATCGGCTCACCGAATCCGGTGTCGGCGTCGATCAGTACCGGCAAGTCGGTGACCGCCGCGATCTGCGCACTGTGGGTGATGACCTCGGTCAACGTGGTGAGTCCGATGTCGGGCAGACCGAGTCCGGCAGAGAATGCGCCACCAGAGACATACACCCCTTCGAAGCCGATCTCCTGAATCAACTTCGCGGTCAGCGGGTTGATGGCGCCGGGAAGCCGTGTGATCGACGTCGACGACAGCGCGGCGCGGAGTGCAATTCGCTTGTCCGGCACCGAGGTCGAGGCCGCGATGAGACCCGGCATCAGAAGATGCCCTTCGGGGTCTTCGGAGCCCTCGCCAGAACATCGTCGGCGACGGTGAAGGTCAGCTGATCGAGCTCACCTGCGGCGAGCTCGGAAGCCCGCTCGGCGGCGTCGAGGAAGCGGTCCTGTTCCGCGGGTGCGATCACGCCGTCCGCCAACGAACGGAACTTCGCGATGTATTGCTCACGGGCGAACGGGCGGGCACCGAGAGGGTGCGCGTCGGCGACCGCGAGTTCGTCGACGATGACCGTGCCGTCTTTCAATGTGATCTCCGCGCGTGCACCGAACGCTTTCTCGTCCGGATCGACCGAGTGGTATCGGCGCGTCCACTCGGGGTCTTCTGCGGTCGAGATCTTGTTCCACAACGCGACCGTGTTCGGCCTCTGCGCGCGTTCGGGGGCGTAGGAGTGCTCGTGATGCCAGATTCCGTCCTCGAGTGCGACCGCGAAGATGTACATCACCGAGTGATCGAGAGTTTCCCGGGAGGCAGTGGGATCGAACTTCTGTGGATCGTTCGATCCGGTGCCGATGACGTAATGCGTGTGGTGACTGGTGTGCAACACGATCGTCTCGATCTGTTCGAGATCGGAGATCTTTTCCCGCATCCGTCGGGCGAGGTCGATCGGAGCCTGGCTCTGGTACTCGGCGGAGTGTTCCTTGGTGTAGCTGTCGAGGATTGCATGCTTGTCTTCGCCCGGGCCGGGAAGGGGCACATGGTATTCGGCGTCCGGACCCCCGAGAAGCCACGCGATGACCCCGTCCTCGCCCTCCCAGATCGGCGACGGGGCCCCCTCGCCGCGCAGTGCTCGATCGACGGCTTCGACGGCAACCTTCCCGGCGAGTGCGGGGGCGTAGGCCTTCCAACTGGAGATCGACCCCTTGCGGGACTGACGGGTGGCCGTCGTGGTGTGCAGCGCTTGCCCGACGGCCTGGTAGATGGTCTCGGTGTCGAGGCCGAGCAGGGTGCCGATTCCGGCGGCAGCAGAGGGCCCGAGATGGGCGACGTGGTCGATCTTGTGCTCGTGCAACGAGATTGCGCGAACAAGGTCGATCTGAATCTCGTACCCGGTGGCCAGACCACGGATCAGATCACGCCCCGAGCGCCCGGCGTGTTGGGCGACCGCGAGGATCGGCGGAATATTGTCCCCCGGGTGGGAGTACTCGGCGGCGAGGAACGTGTCGTGAAAGTCGAGTTCTCGCACCGCTACCCCGTTGGCCCACGCGGCCCACTCGGGTGAGTACTTTCCACCGATTCCGAACACAGTGGCACCGGGGCTGTACGGGTGCGCCTGCGCCTGTGTGCGGGCACTCGTCACCGGTCGCCGAACCAGCGACGCCGCAGCCACCGAGGCATTGTCGATGATCCGGTTGACGATCATCTCCGCCGTCGCTTCGGGGACCTCCACCTCGTCAGCGGCGACCTCGGCGACCTTCCAGGCCAGATGCTCGGACTGAGGGAAGTTTTCGGCGGATGTGCGAGTGCGTACGAGATGGGTCTTCACAGAAAATCCTCCGTGCCGATGAATAGGATTACTACGCTTCATTCACAAGTTACGCAGGAGTCCGGAGCTGCGGAAGGCATCGCAAATGCCTATTTTTGCGATGCAATTTCTGTAAATCGGCAAAGGTTGCGAAGTTCAGATCGGTTACAGTGTCGACACCCGAAGGAGGCAACGACAGAGATGCAGAAGATCTACGCAGGCGGGCGCCTGCGTCGCCTACGCGAGGATCGACAGTTGACGCAGTCCGCGCTGGCGAAGACACTCGAACTCTCGCCGAGCTACCTCAACCAACTCGAGAACGACCAACGACCTCTGACCGTCCAGGTACTGCTCAAGCTCAACACGATGTTCGAGCTCGACCCCTCGTTCTTCGCAACCGACACCGACGCGCGCCTCGTCGCCGACCTGCATGACGTGCTCACCGAAACCTCCGACCGAGGCGAGGTGTCGATGTCCGACGTCCAGGAATTGGTCTCGCGCATGCCGGACATCGGGCGCACGCTCGTCTCGCTGCACCGCAAGCTCCATGCAGCGACCGATCAGGTGGACCGGCTCACGGTCGGACTGGACGGGCGCGGACCAAACGTCCCGTCGGGCGGCCATGCCCCGATGCCTTACGAGGAAGTCCGAGACTTCTTCTACGACCGCCGCAACCACATCGCCGAATTGGACACTGCGGCCGAGGAACTCTTCGATCGAAGTGGGCTCGGTATCGGGGCACTCGATCTACAACTCGCACGGGTCATCGAAGCGGACCACGGCATCACGGTGACTATCGGCGACGACGATCCTGGCTTACTCGGCCCCAAACGAATCTTCGACGACACCGGCGGGACTCTCCTGCTCGCACGTCGACTGACCGCCGGGCAACGCGCGTACCAGATCGCAACCCAGCTGGCTTTTCTCTCGCAGTCGACGACCATAGACACGATCGTCGATGCCGATACGCACCTGAGCACTCAGGCCCGAGAGCTGGCCCGCGTCGGGCTGGCCAACTATTTCGCCGGAGCCCTGCTGTTGCCCTACGAACGGTTCCTCGCCGCTGCGGAGTCGCTGCGATACGACATCGATCTGCTGTCGCTGACCTTCGAGGTCGGCTTCGAAACCGTGTGTCACCGATTGTCCACGCTGCAGCGACCAGGCGCGAAGGGCGTTCCGTTCTTCTTCGTTCGCACCGACCGAGCTGGCAACATCTCGAAACGTCAGTCCGCGAGCGCATTCCACTTCTCACGTGTCGGTGGAAGCTGCCCACTGTGGGTTGTGCACGACGCATTCGCGGCATCGGGACGAATACTGACACAGATCGCGACCATGCCCGACGACCGCTCCTATCTGTGGATTGCGCGCGCCACCGACAGCGGCGGACTCGGATACCGATCACCACGGAAGAGTTTCGCGATCGGCCTCGGATGCGACATCGCGTATGCGAACAAACTGGTCTACGCCGACAACCTGCCGGTCCACTCCCCCGGTGCATCGATACCCATCGGTCCCGGATGCAAAGTGTGCGAACGCACCTCGTGTTCCCAGCGCGCGTTCCCGCAACTCGGACGCCGGCTACTCGTCGACGAAGACGTCGACACCGACCTGCCCTACCCATATACGTGAACAGGGTGCCGGACGAGCCGAGATCGACGGGACTGTCTGTATAACGGTGGATCCGGTCCTTGGTTCGACACGCCGAGGAGACAGCTGGGACGAGGATGGACCAGCGCCAAGAGTGGGACTGTCGGAACCTCGCCGGACTGGACGATCACTGCCTTGTTCGTTGGTCCGCAGTCGATCGGGCATCGAACGGTTCTCACCGTGGTCCACGAAGGGCGAGCCGGGTTGGGCGGTGTCCGCATCTCCTGTGCGGTAGAGCAGTGCGCGGACGACGGGTAGTCCCAATTATGGGGTGTTGGCGCATGCTCGGACGTGGTTCTATCACGACAGAAATCTCTCTGTGGGACAACAAGAAAGACGAGAATTCGCATGAACAGTATGTCGTCGGCGCGGTACTGGACGGTCGCTGCTGCAGCGGGTGCCTGCTTACTCGCTGTGCCCGCTACAGCGTCGGCGGACCCACTGCCCGCCGAATGCACCCAACCCGACCCCGTCGGTCCCGTGACATGCACCTACACCTCCGGTACCAGCGCATTGGTCCTCCCCGTAGGGGTGAGCTCGATACAGATTGCCGCCATCGGCGGCCGAGGCGGAAACGACTCGCGGGTCACCGGCTATGTCGTGACCGGCGGTCAGGGTGCGGTTGCGACCGCTACCGTCCCAGTCAGCGCACGCACCCTGTACGCGGTCGTCGGCGGCAACGGCAGTGACACCGATGGGGGCAATCGTGTCGGTGTCGGCGGAGCGAACGGCGGCGGCAACGGCGGCGCACCGTCGCAACCGAACTATGTCGGCAGCGGTGGTGGAGGGGCCTCCGATGTCCGCACCGACCCCCTCGACCTGGCCTCACGACTGGTGGTGGCCGGCGCAGGCGGCGGCGCAACCTTCTTCCACACGGGCGGTGCCGCCGGTGCCAGCGGCACTGGGGCCGGCTACTCCGGTGGTGCCGGAACCGACACCACCGCAGGTGCCGGAGGAGGTAGCGACTCGAGTAGCGGGCTTCCCGGGAGCTTCGGTGTCGGCGGCACCGGCGGTGCCGACAGATACAGCTCGGGCGGCGGAGGTGGTGGCGGCTGGTTCGGCGGAGGTGGCGGCGGAGGTGGCGGTGCGGGTGTCAGCTTCGGCGGCGGTGGCGGCGGATCGTCACTGGCCCCGAACGGAGGCACCGTCGCACTGACCACCGCCCCACCCTCGATCACCATCACCTACCAACCACCCTCCACGCCACCACCGACTGCGTGCACCGGGTCGGTGTGCCTCCCTACCGGAACGTTCGGCAGCAGCTGATCGTTCACCGCGACGGACGATGGTTCCAACGGCTGAGCAACGCGAGTGGTGTTCGATTCGTAGATTCACCCCAGCCCTGCGAAGCTGTGTGATCCGGTGGGACGCAGGTTGCGCTGGATCTGACTGCGGTCGCTGCGCAGCGACTATCGACGTCGCCCAAAAACGCACGTCGACATGACTATTCGGGTAGCAGGCCGAGTTGTCCGAGGAAATCGAGTTGGTCGAAGTACAGGTGTTCGGAGACCAGTTCGTCGCCGTCGGTGAGGTAGGTCGCGCTCCATCGGAACGACACCGTTTTGCCGGTGGCCTCGACCGGTCCTGACGGACTCTGCAGGATGCCGTCGTGCGTGCCGTCGAATCGGCCTTCCACTGAAGCCATGCTTCCTTCGATCACAGCCGAGTCGACACGGAGCCGGCCCTCGGAGAAGGCGTTCTGGAAGACCGACAGGAACCCCAGCACTGCGTCGCGTCCGGTGAACGTTCCGCCGGGTGAGACGAGTTCGGCACCGCTCGACCATGGTTCGCGGTCGGGGGTGCGCGCATTGAACGCCTCGATGTGGTGGTCGATGACAGTGCGTGAGGTGTTCATTGTCGGTATGTCCTTTGCTGTCGTCGGAGGTACACGCGCCGTGCCTACGTGGCGCCCACGATCACAACACGTGACCGCCGCGTTGGAACACCCCATAATGGGGACTGTCCTGCACTGCCTCTGCGGCTCTACGATCATGTATTCGGCGCAGCACGGATCGACGAACGGATCGGTGTAAACGAGCCGGCTCCGAGCGGTACGAGAGGGGACGCGGGTGAGCGCTACGGCGGGGCTGCGGGTGGGGATGGTCGATGACCACCAGTCCCCGGTGTGGGGCATCGAACGGGTACTGGGCACGTGTGCTGACATCGTCTGGGTGGGGTCGGCGCAGACGGTGTCGGGGTTGCTGTGCCGGTCACCGGATATGGATGTGGTGGTGCTCGACCTGCGTCTGGCCGACGGCTCGACCCCGCAGGGCAATGTCGAACGCTTACAGTCGGCTGGAGCGCACGTGCTGGTGTACACCTCGGGCGAATACCCGGAGTTGTTGCGGTCGGCAGCGAAAGCGGGAGTGTCGGGCGTGGTCCTCAAAGCCGCGCCGCAAGAACAGGTTATCGCTGCTGTGCGGGCCGCCGGCCGTGGAGACACAGTGCTAGGTACCGAGTGGGCAGCCGCTCTCGACGCCGACCCCGATCTGGATGCCGTGCAACTCAGTCCGCAGTTGCAGCGGGTGCTCGCGCTCTACGCCGCCGGCGAGACGTCCGCGCAAGTCGCCCGCGAGATCGGAGTGCAGGTCGACACCGTGCACGAATACCTCAAGCGGATCCGCGACAAGTACGCGCAGGCCGGCCGGCCTGCGCAGTCGAAACTCGAATTGTTCAAGCGGGCAGTGGAAGACGGGTGGCTGCCGATGCCTGCGCGTGCGCCCCGGATCAGGCGCCGGTGACGACCTCGCGGGCGGCTGCTTGCACCGACCCCCGGCCCCTGCACGACGTTGCGCCGACGGCCGTGGGCGCGCAGTCCGGGGGTGCGCGGATCCGCCGGTTACTGGCGCGTTTCATCGGAATCGGATACCTCGCCTACTTGGCTGTCACCGCAGCGCAGATCGGTCACGGCGGTGCCACGGTTGCGTGGTGGTGGACTCCAGCCGCCCTGGTAGTGGCGGTTGGTCCGGGAATAGCTTTGTCGGCGTTGTCGTTTCGGGCCGGACCGGCAGCCGAACGCGCGATTCGTATCACGGCGCTCTGCGCGGTCGCCGGGTATGGCGCAGCGGCAGTGAGCTGGCTGCCTGCGTGGGCAGGCGACGCCGTCTCGGGCTCGAGCAGTACCTGGTTGGTGCGGTTTTCGGGGTTGGTCGGACTGTGTGCGGCGTTGATATGGCGCCCGGTGTGGGTAGCTGCAGTACAAGTGGTGGCCACGGCGGGCTCGTCGGTGATCAATCAGACGGCATTGATGTCCCCAGACCCGTTGTGGCTGAGGGTCTGCACGGAAACGGTGTGGGCAGTGGGGTTCAGTGGGGTGTTCGTCGCCGCGACGATCATGGCGGTGCGCACCTCGTACTTGCTCGATGCTACCGAAATATCCTTTGCGCGAGCTGCGGCCACCGCTGCTGCGAGCGCGGCACGCGAGCGTGAGCGCGCAAAATTCGACGCGCTCGTACACGACCGGGTCCTCGCCGTTCTACTCGAAGCCGCACGCACGACCACACCACACCGTATTCCGGCCCAAGCGCGCGCAGCGCTGTCTGCACTCGACGAGGTCGCCGCGTCGAGCACAGACGAGGTTGTCACGGCGACCGCAGTGATCGACGGTCTGCGCGCAGTGATCACCCCGATCAGCGAATCGGTGACCCTCTCCGTCGCTGGGGTCGAAGACCTCGCATCGGTCTATCCCCTCGACGCGGTGTCTGCAGTGACCGATGCGGCGTCCGAAGCAGTACGCAACAGCATCGTGCACGCCGGCACCGCGGCGCAGACCCAGGTCGCCCTCGACATCACCACCGACAGCCTCGGGGTGGTGATCCTCGACCGAGGACGCGGGTTCGATCCGCAGATCGTGACGCCGGGTAGGCTCGGAATCGAGCACAGCATCACGGGCCGGATGACACAGATCCCCGGTGGCCGATCTGCCATCACGACCGGTGTCGGCTCGGGCACCCGAGTCGAACTGCACTGGACCAGAACCACCACATCCGCAGCTGCGCCGGACCAGGCCAGAGGCGTCCGGAGAATCACCGGGCCGACGACGCGCCTGCCCCCTGCCGAGGTAGTCTCCGATCTCATCGGTATCACCTCGCGGTGGTCGATTGCAGTGGCGGCAATCTTTCTCTTGTGCGCCGCCGTGGCCACGGTCGCATCGATCACTGCGGGCATGGACCCTGCGGCGGCGATCGGATCGCTGACGGTGCTCGCTGCAGGCATCTGGATCGTGATCACCGTCGACGGTGATCCGCTGAACCGGCGTTGGGCGGGTGCCTGCGCACTGACAGCACCTGTGCAGATCGTGCTCGCAGCTACCGGACTTTCCGAGCCGATCGGCGACCCGTTGCGCAACGCCGCCGCACTCAGTGGCGGGCTGGTGGTGTGTGCGTTCTTGTGCGCGCGCGGGAGCGCAGGCTGGGCGTGGACCGGTCACCTTGCCTCTTGCGCCCTTTACACTGCATGGACACTCCGCGCGGGACTCGATGCCGAGTCCGCCAGTCAGGTCGTCATCCCTGCCGTCGCAGTGATGACAGCGGCCACCGTATTCGCTGCATTACTCAGACCCGCTGCACGAGAGGTATTTTCGCTGCGTGCAGCGCAGACCGTCCGCGCGGCCGAACGTGCCGCCGCCGTCGCCTCCATACACGAGCACCGCCGCCAAACTGCGCGCCTCGACGACCTCGCCCGACCGGCGCTGGGTCACCTTACCGAACACCCCTCACCCAACTCCGATGACAAACAAGTCCTGGTTCTGCTCGAAGCCCGACTACGAGACGGCATCCGTGCCCGTACCCTCGACACCCCAGCACTGACCGAAGCGGTATGGGACGCACGCGCGCGCGGAGTGGCGGTCATCCTGCTCGACGACGGTGCACTCGACGGCTGCACACCCGAAATCACACTGAGACTGCATCATTCGATCGTCGAACACCTGCAAGCGGCGCGGTCTGGAACCACCATGACCGTACGCATCACACCGCCCAGGCGCCCCCACCTGGCCACCATCACAGTCACCACCACGAGCGGAGAAAGCATCCGACACGAATACGACCACACCGCCTCCCCCATCACCACCGAAAACTTCGGTGCACAAAGTCAGTCGGGGCTACTGGGCAAGGGCGACGAAAGATCGCGGTAGCTAGGTCGAATGAGGAGAATCAGATGGTAAATATCTTTTCGGCGCGACGTTGGTTGATTGCCGTCGTATTGGGCACTTCAACGCTCGTACTCCCCGCACTTTCGTCGGCGGATCCGCTTCCTGCGCAATGCGTTCAGGCCGAAGCGGCGGGACTGGTGACGTGCACGTATACCTCTGGTGCTACCGCCTTGACTCTTCCAGAGGGGGTTACGTCGGTGCAGGTCACTGCAATCGGCGGTCGCGGTGGGAACTACGTCTACTCCGGCGGCGCGTTCATCCCTGGCGGGAAAGCTGCAGTCGTGGCCTCAACCGTTTCGGTACCTGCAGAAACACGAACCCTGTACGTGTCCGTCGGCGGAAACGGCGGCGACTTCGTCGGTCAGAGTACCGGCGCAACCGGCGGCGCGAACGGCGGAGGCAACAGCGGCCGCACGGAAGCAGGACCGGCCGGCAACCGAACGGGCGGCGGCGGTGGCGGAGCCTCCGACATTCGCACCGGGCCCGACGATCTGGCCACTCGCGTAGTGGTAGCGGGCGGGGGCGGAGGCAGCGGCACTGACGGGGAGGGCGGCGATGCAG
Source organism: Rhodococcus ruber (assembly GCF_027270735.1). Taxonomy (GTDB): domain Bacteria; phylum Actinomycetota; class Actinomycetes; order Mycobacteriales; family Mycobacteriaceae; genus Rhodococcoides; species Rhodococcoides rubrum_A. The sequence goes on from NZ_JAPWIJ010000012.1 coordinate 148,871, forward strand.
GTGCGCCCGGAGTTGGCCCCCTGGGTGGCGGAGCAGGCACGATAGCAGCTGGAGGCGCAGGAGGGGACACCGCAAGCTCACGTCTCGGACAGGCCGGGTCGGGAAGTTTCGGTGTCGGCGGCACCGGTGGTGAGTACCTACTCGGGAATGTGTTGGCCATCAACGGTGGCGGTGGCGGAGGTGGTTGGTACGGCGGAGGCGGCGGAGGAGCAGGCTCCGTCACGCTCGACGGGATTGGACTGGCCCTCGGTGGTGCCGGAGGCGGCGGGTCATCGCTCGCTCCGGACGGTGGCACCGCCTCGGTGACCACCAGCCCGCCCTCGGTCACCATCGCATACCTACCGGCGACATCGACGCCGCAGCCGCCGGCGTGCACCGGGTCGGTATGCCTTCCAGGTGGAAGCTTGGGCAGCAGTTGATGATTGGATACAGATCTGCCGCGGAGCTTTGACCCGTGACGAGCCACGGTACGGACTCGACTTCCCCGTGCCGGCGTGCACGAGAGCCACCGTCATGTTCGCCTGAGCGGTAGTCATGGGGCCGTCAGGACACTGTTCCGCTCGGGTACAGCAAACCACGTTTCATGAGAGCCGTTGTGCGACAATCAGTTCGCCACACATCCAACGCTTCGACGCCTCTACCGGAACACCGTCACTCAGGGGTGTAGTCGAGCCTCCCGAGGCCACTGATCTCAGCGGCGATGACGCACCTCTCGGATGAGCAACCACACGAGATAGCCGCCTCCCACGACCACGGTCACGACACCGACCGGCAATGCGACCGGGAGTACGTGCTGCGCCGTGACGTCGGCCCCGGCCAGCAAGAACGCTCCCGTGAACGCTGCAGGCGCGAGGGTCATGCCTGGGCTGCGAGTCAGGCGACGGGCGATCTGCGGGGCCGCCAGCGCGACGAACACGATCGGGCCTGCCGCAGCCGTGACGGTCGCGGTCAACGCGACACCGATCACGAGCACGACGAGACGGACGCGTTCCACACGCGCACCTGTGGCCTTCGCGGCGTCATCACCGAGTTCGAGCTGCCTGAGGGCGGGCGAGAACACAGCCATGACGCCGAGGAGCAGGAGGATGACGGCACTGCCCGACAGGACTTGATTCCAGGTCGTCCCGGTGAGCGATCCGGCACCCCACGCTGCGGCACTCATCGCGACCTCGAGGTTTGCGTTGAGCATCAGCCACGAATTGAGCGAGGTCAACATCGCGGACATAGCGATTCCGACGATGATCAGGCGAAATCCCTGCACCCCACCCCGCCACGCGAGAAGGTAGACAACAGCTGCCGTTGCGATACCGCCGACTAGTGCCCCGGCGGCCAACTGCAGATAAGAACCGTGGATCACGATGATCACGACCAACGCGCCGGAATAGGACCCTGCAGTGAATCCGATGATGTCCGGTGACGCCAGCGGATTACGGATCAGCGACTGGAAAGCCGCGCCCGATACCCCCAACGCAGCACCGAAAACGAGCGCCGCAACTGCCCGCGGTGCCCGCCATTCGACGACGACGGTGCGAGCGAAACCGGCCTCCGGATCTTTCATGATCGCCGCCCACACTTGCGCAAGGCTCAGCGGATAGTCCCCGAGGGTCAATGCCCACACCGTCACCACAAGCGCCGACACCGCCAGAACGACGCATACGACGACACTGCGGCCATGCCAGCGTAGAGCGGAGCCAGCCTTGCGAACGACGAATGTGCGGTGCCCGAAGTCCACCCGCCGTTCGGTCGCCCTCGCGAGACCTGGTGGATTCACAGGCCACTCACCTTTGCTCGGCGTACCAGATGGATGAGCACCGGAGCGCCGACGAACGCGGTCACGATGCCTACCGGGAACTCACCCGGCCGGATGACGACACGACCGACGATGTCGGCGGCGAGCACGAGCGACGGGGCCAGAACGAGCGTGTGTCCGATGATCCAGCGCTGATCCGGTCCCACGATCCAGCGCGCGACGTGCGGAACCATCAGGCCGACGAAGCCGATCGGACCGGCGATCGCCGTCGCACCGCCGGCCAGCAGCGTCACCGCGATGATCACGATCACCCGCGTGCGAACGATGTTCGCACCGAGCGCGCTGGCCAGATCGTCGCCCAGTGCGATGGTGTTCAGTGAACTGGCTGCGATCGCTGCCAGCACCACGCCGACGACCAAGAACGGGAGCACCGGCAGCAGAACGTCCCACCCTCGATCGACGAGACTGCCTGCGTACCAACCGCGCATCCGATCGAACGTCTGCGGATCGGTCAGAACCCACCCGGTCACTATTCCGGACAGGACCGCGCCGAATGCGACACCCGCCAGCGTCAGGTGGACGGGGTCTGCACCGCCGCGCCCCATCGAACCGATCACGTAGACAACGACGGTGACGACCAACGCACCGAGAAACGCGAACCAGACGTAACCGCTGACAGTGGTCACCCCGAACACCACAATGCCGACCACGACGAAGAATTCGGCACCTGCGTTGACCCCGAGAATGCCGGGATCGGCAAGCGGATTGCGAGTCAACGCCTGGATCAGTGCGCCGGACACCCCGAGCGCCAGGCCGACGGCGAAACCCACTGCGGTTCGCGGAATCCGCATGTCCCACACGACGAACGCGTCGCCCCTGCCCGTGTTGTGCAGGAGTGCATCGAACACAACCGGCAGCGGAATGTCCTTCGAACCGACGGCGATGCTCAGGACCACCAAGACGACCAGCGAAACGATCGCGACGAGCAATCCCAGCGCCCGACGTCCCAGGCTCGTCGACGCGGTTGCGCGGCGAACCCCCTCCTGCGTTTGCGCGGGCGGAGGATCATGACCGGTTCGGGTTGTCACTCGACATATCTCCTGATGGTGAGCGCACATCCAGCCGCCTCGTTCGCCACGAGGCGGCTGGATCAGAAATTCGGTCTGGCTAGGCGCCCGTATTGAGCGCCGAAGCCTCCAACTGCGGAACAACCTCGTCGAGCCACCACTGCACGCTCGATGGAGTCGGCGGATTCACCGCGAGCCACTGCGGACCGTAGAGGTAGACGAGCGTCCCGTGCTTCGCGGCAACAAGCTCGGGAACTCGAGGATCGGCCTCGAACGCCGTCCTGAACTTGTTCTCCGGATCGGCAGACTCATGAGTGACGATGAACACGACGTCAGCGGAGAACTTGTCGATGTTCTCCAGCGAGTACTTGGGTGCGTTCGCCCCGATACTGTCGCCCTCCCCTGTCGGCTGCCCGTCTCCGGGCGTCAAGCCCAAGGCCTCGATGGGCTCGTTCGCATACTCAGTGAGCCACAGCTGCTGATCTTCGCCGCTGAGCACACCCAGCTGGAACGTCTTGCCCTGCAGGCCAGGCAGTTTCGCGGCGGCATCCGACAGCGCGGCGTCGTATGTGGCCTCGGTCTCCTCGACGATCTTCTCGTCGTGCCCGGTGAGGGCCGCAAGCGACGTGAGATTGTCCTGCCAGCTGGTATCGCCGCCTTCGTCCCTCGTCTCCAGACCGACATATGTTGGCGCAATGGAAGAAAGCCGCTCGTAGAGCTGCTCGTCGACGCTCCAGACACTGGTCAGAATCAGGTCTGGCTGCAGCGCCGCGATAGCCTCCGGCGAGTCCGTGTAGTCCGCAGTGAAGAGGTCCGCGTCGAAGTCGCCGTCGTAGCGGCCCTGCAACCACGGGTAGTCGTCGAGATCGGACTTTTCCCCCGACACCGCAACGGGCTTCTCTCCGAGAATGTCCAACAACCCGATCCAGTCCGTTCCGACAGCGACGATTCGCTCGGGCTTCTTCTCGATGGTGACGTCACCGTAGGCGGCGTCGACCGTGGCCGGAAAAGCACCGGTGCTCGACGCACTGTCGCTGGATGCACCGTTGGTGGCACCGTCGGACGAGTCGCTCGCGCAACCCGTGAGCACCAGGCCGACACTCACCAGGCCCGCAAACAGTGCCGTCGCGCGTTTTCGCGCGGGAAGCGGTTTCATGGAGGTTCCTCTCGTGTACTTCGAAAATTCGGGCTGGTCAGTCATTCGCAGAAACACACCACCGGCAGGTCCGGTCTGTAATGCGGACATTTCGCACCGGAGAGTAGCAACTGAAATTAGTTAAGGCTAGGCTATCTTCGGTACCGTGCACCCCGCGTGGGTCCGCGGTCGCCAAGGTCTGTTCATCCGGACAGCTGAAATCTCGAAGGCGCGAGGCCCCCGGTCTCTTGTAGAAGGACCAGACGATTGCCGAACACGAACCTCCACTCAGGCGGTCACTCCACACCGACTGGTCGCGCCGGCACACCGGTTCCCTCCGATCGACTGAGCGTCGATTCCGCCACGATCGGTTACGACAGACGAATCATCGCCGAGCATTTGACCGTGTCGATTCCCGACCGGTCGTTCACCGTCATCGTCGGACCGAACGCCTGCGGAAAGTCGACCCTGCTGCGTGCGTTGTCTCGGCTCATCACTCCGAACTCAGGGCAGGTGATACTCGATGGGGTCGACGTCAGGTCGTACAAGACCAAAGAGGTCGCCCGCCGCATCGGTCTGCTGCCGCAGAGCGCCGTCGCACCGGACGGGATCACCGTCGCCGACCTGGTCGCCCGCGGCCGATTCCCGCATCAGAAGCTCCTGCGCCAGTGGACCGCATCCGATGAGTCTGCCGTGCTGACGGCAATGGACGCGACGGGCGTCACCGAGTTGTCCGGGCGGCCGGTCGACGAACTTTCCGGCGGACAGCGCCAACGCGTCTGGGTGGCAATGGCTTTGGCGCAAGAGACCGAGATCATGCTGCTCGACGAGCCGACCACCTTCCTCGACATCGCCCACCAGATCGAACTCCTCGAACTGTTCACGGACCTCAATCACCTCGGCCGGACGCTCGTCGCGGTACTGCACGACCTCAACCACGCAGCCCGGTACGGAACGCACCTCATCGCGATGAAGGACGGTGCCATCGTTGCCGAAGGCGCGCCGTCGGCCATCGTCACCGCCGACCTCGTGTACGAGGTCTTCGGACTCGAGTGCGTCGTTCAGCCCGACCCGGTTACGGGCATGCCTGCAGTCACACCGCTGGGCCGACAGCGCATCCGACAACCGACGAAGTAGCGTCCGCTTCAACAGAAGTCGGATAGAAGAGTGCCCCGCGACGAGCTGACTTACCGCGAGTGACAGATCTGTGGCTCATCGACAGAACACTGCTATAGCCCGGCTTCTTCGAGCAATTCCTCCCAGCGGTTCTCGGCGTCCGCCTCCTCGACTCCGGCGTCGATCAACTGCTGATATTCGCCGTGAAGCCGGTCTTCGACCGCTTCGTACTTCTGTAACCACTCCTCGGCGCGAACGCGCCAATATCCGATGGTCTCGAACTGAGCATTGCCGAAGCCACGCTCTGCGCGCAGATACTTGCGCACATCCCGGCTCGAGGCTGCCTCCCCGGCAAACCACACGTAGCCCGGTCCATCCGGAAGGACCTCGGCGCGCACGGCGGCAACCAGTCGCGACGGCCCATGACCGTTACCGCCGATCAGCCACTCGATGCTCAGGTCGGCCTTCGTCTCGATCGGGATCTTGTCACCGTCGTCGAGGACTTCCACGATCGCCCGAACCGGGAACCCCTCCGGTAACTCTTCGACAGCTCGAGACAGAGCTGGAAGCCCCGTCAAGTCGGCGACGAGCAATTGCCACGCCGTGCCACTCGGCGGGCTGTACCAGCCGCGCGGTCCCCAGAGCCCGACGATGTCACCGGGTGCCGCTGCCAGGGCCCACGCCGCCGCGATGCCGCCCTTGTGCGCGACGAAGTCGATCGTCATTTCCTTGGCGGCCTCGTCCCAGCTCCGAACCGTGTAGTTGCGGTGCTCGGGTTCGTCGATGTCGCGGTACGCCCAGTCGCCGTCCTTCTCGGTCATCGCCGGCGGCCTGTCCTCGCTCCCACCTGGGAAGTAGAGCGAGACGCACTCGTCAGCAACACCGTTCGACGTGTAGCCGGCCAATCCGTCGCCGCCGAACACGACTCGCACGATCGAGGGCGAGATGCGTGCGGTACTCACTACCTCGGCATAGAAGAAGCGCTGCACCGTCTTGGTCGCCACGTGATAACTCCTCAGGATCGATTCGAGTTGAGCCTAACCTAACTCAAGGATCGGCGTCCCCACGCGGCTGGGGCGTGTGGGTGCGGAAACTGCGCTTCACCGTGCCGCCTCGTTCGTCGACGGCGCTAGCCATCCGCTGAGCCACAACTCCATCCGCTCGCATCGACGAAAATTCTCAATCCTCTGTCACACAGATGATTTTCGTATCGACGCCCGCGGTTACCCCGAGCTTATTGCCGCCGCTGCTCGAAGCAGTGGGAAGCGAGAGACGTCGGCATCTCGGCAAGCCCAGGTCCTCCGCTGTCGAGCCAACCTGCAATCTCTTCCTTCATTCCTGCGCCCAGAACGAAACCGAGCCACGTTGGTCGGCCACCGGTTCGATGCCCGCATCTCGATGGGGCGACCACGACAACGTTCGATCGTTCGCATGGTCCGAGACACTCGGTGACGCGAAAGTTGCCGACACCATCGACCAAGTTGCGCAGACTCTCGAGCTCGGCGTCGTGGTCGATGTCCGGATGCTTGTCGGCAGTGCCGCAACAGCATCCGCGGCATACGATGACTGTCGGTCTGGATCGATCCAATGCCACGGCATCCATCACCTATCCACATGCGGCGTGCCGGGGCGCTCCGACGTACCGGTCAGGCGTCGCGTGCCGTGATCGCTGTTACAAACCTTTCGATCGCAGGAATTCGGCGACGTCGGTTACCGCCTGCGGATTGCGTGGGCCTTCGACGAGCGCCGCGTAGGGAAGGGCCATGATGTTGTTCTCGCGGACCGCGGTCGTGCCCGGTGCGTCCGTGGGGAGGTCGGCCGGTCGCGACGACTTCGGCAGCGGTGAAGTCGAATTGCAGGGGCGAATCCTGGGTGAGCGCGGCCACCTGCAGAGCGTTCAGGCGCATGCTGACAGTGCGGTTGTCGACGCCATCGACCCGCACCGCCCCCGCCGACGGGGTCAGCGCCCGGTAGAGGCACCTCAGAAGTGTCGATTTTCCGCTGCCACACAATTGAAGCCAATCCCAGGGAGCCTCTTGCTCGAGGGACGGGCGAAACCTGCCGGTGCGACGACGTCGGTGGGTCCGAGGGTGTGCACCGATGCATGTCCGAGTCCG
>NZ_JAPWIJ010000013.1 GCF_027270735.1 Rhodococcus ruber
GAGCGGAAACGAGTCACACCTTCCACCTCGACGAACAACTCCAGTATCACTGAGCAGAACCGACAAGCCGGCGAACGCCAGGTTCTCTACAACCAGCCCAGGACGGTCGACGGCGTCAACACCTGCACCGAATCGGGGAGGCGGTCGCGCAGTCCGCGGTCGGCCGTGACCAGCGCCGTCAGATCTCCGTCGAGTCGGGCCTGATCGGCCAAGGTGTCGTCTCCGCTGCCGTTCGCAAGAATCGTCCGGGCACGCGGGTCGTTCACCACCGCTGTGCGGGCCTCGCCTTCGAGGACGGCGTCGATTCGGGTGAGCCAGCCGTACTGGCCGCCGGGCAGTTCGACGGTCCGCGGCAGGGTCTCGGCAATCGAGGTGAGCAGTGCGCCGGTCGATCCGGCGCGATCCTTCCACCAGCCGTTCGGTCGCGAACCGAGCACGTTGGCGGTGTCCAGCAGTACCCGCAGCGGCACGGTACGCAGCGCCGACCAGCTCGATGCGAACCCCGGGTGCAACGGGAGGTCGTCGACGGTCGATTCCGGTACCCAGCGCAGTTCGGTGCTCTCACCGTTGGGCACGGTGGTCAGTGGATGATCGGTATCGGCGACGACGGTGGTGTACGACCAGCCGCTCGCGACACTCGCCGTGACCCGTTCGCTCCGAACGCACAGCTGCTCGGCAGTGATGCCGGCTTCCTCGTGCGCCTCGCGTACGGCCGCGTGCTCGGTGCTCTCGTGAGAGTCACGGGCTCCGCCGGGCAGCGCCCACGTTCCACCCTGGTGGCTCCACAGCGCGCGGTGCTGTAGCAGTACCAGCGGTTCTCCGGTGTTCGACGGTGCGCGGAGCAGCAGTCCGGCGGCCCCGTGCTTTCCCCAGTGGCGAGAACCGTCGTCACCGATCACCCACCCGTCCCCGTCACCTCGCATGCTCACCACCCTAGGGGAACGGTCCGCCGGTAGTGACTGTGCTGTAGTGGCTGCAGTACGGTCCGCCTGCTTATATGCTCGGTGACGTGATCGCGGCCGGCATTACCCCCTCCGCTGCCGTGCCTCCGACAACGGCCACTCCCGTCGGTGCCGTTGCCGGCAAGCCACCGGTTCGCTACACGATGCGTTCGACGCCTGCGCGGTTGGTCGCGATGGGAACCGCGCTCGTGGTGTTGGCATTGACGGTCGGAAATCTGGCGTCCACGGCCGTCACCGAGCGGGTGGACACCTTGGGCACGCTGCTGGTGCGGACCGAACCGTTCGCGAACTCGGCGCAGAATCTGTACGGCGCACTGTCGGTGGCCGATTCCGCTGCCGCAACGGCGTTCATCGCCGGCGGTCTCGAACCGGCCGAGGTACGCGAGCGATACTCGCAGGCGCTCGGCGAGGCGTCGTCCGAACTGATCGCAGCCTCGGCCGGAGTGACCGAGAACGACGAGGCCACCAGCGCGGTACTGACGCAGATCGCCGCCGGACTGCCGGTGTACAGCGGGCTGGTCGAGACGGCCAGGGCCAACAACCGAAGCGGAAACCCTGTGGGCGCGGCCTACCTCGGCGAGGCGTCGACCATGATGCAGACGAGTCTGCTGCCGCTGGCCGAGAAGTTGTACACCGAGCAGGCATCACGGGTGTCCGCCGATCAGGAACGGTTCACCAGCCCGCCGTTCTTCGCGATCGGGTCGGTGGTGTTCCTGCTGATGATGACCGGCCTGGCTCAGTGGTACCTCTCGCGAACCACGCGTCGAACGTTGAACGTCGGATTCCTCGGTGCCACGGCCGCTGTCGTCGGCCTGCTCGGCTGGATGCTGGTGGTGGGACTGATCTCCTCGATCGCTACCGACCGCGCGCTCGATCGCGGTGTCGCTCCGCTCAAGTCGTACACGACGGGTTTCATCATGGCTCAGCAGGCCAGAGCGGACGAGACCCTCGATCTCGCGCGCCGCGGCGGCAGTCAGGATTACGGACAATCGTTCGACGCCAACGTCTCTCGCATGTCGGAGATGTTTCAGGGTGATACCGCGGTGATCGACGCGCTGAACACATGGTCCGGCTCGCATGCCCGAATCGATTCCGCCCTCGAAGTCGGCGACTTCAACGGCGCAGTCGCCATCGCCACCGGAACCTCGGAATCCGATTCGGCCGCCGCCTTCACTGCATTGGACAGTGTTCTGGTCGACGGAATAGAGAATGCACGAGCAGAACTACGGTCCAACATCGACCGCTCCGTTGGGGTGTTGTCCGGCTTGTCCAACGGTGCCTACGTGCTCACCGTCGTCGCCTCGGTGGCGTTCGGCGTCGGCCTGTTCCCGAGGCTGCGTGAGTACCTGTGAAACGTCTGCTCGCCGTCGGCATTCTGGCCACCGCCCTGCTGGTCGGCTGCGCTCCGTCGGAAAGCTTTGCACCGCAGGTCGATACGACGTTTTCCGAACCGCCGCTACCGGACGGCGCATCCGTGGCCGCTCGGCCGACCGAAACCTCGGCCGACGACGAGTGCGCTCGCCCCACCGCCAGCCTGCGTCCGCTTCCGAGCGGCACGGATACTCCGCCGGTACCGCAACCGACCATCGACGCACTGCGCGCGAAGGGCCGCTTGGTCGTCGGACTGGACACGGGCAGCAACCTTTTCAGCTTCCGCGATCCGATGAGCGGGCAGCTGGTCGGGTTCGACGTCGACATCGCGCGGGAGATTTCCCGGGACCTCTTCGGCGATCCGAATCGATTGGACTTTCGCATCCTGACCTCGGCGCAACGGCTGGAGGCCCTGCAGGATTCCTCGGTGGACATCGTGGTGAAGACCATGACAATCACGTGCGCTCGACGCAAGGATGTCCAGTTCTCCACCGTGTATTTCCAGGCGCAGCACCGGATTCTGGTGGTGCAGGGGTCGGGCATCCGCGGCGTCGGCGACTTGGCGGGCAAGCGCGTGTGCGCCGTCGAGGGCACCACCTCACTGCGACGACTGCAGCGAGTGCAACCCGCAGCGACCGTGGTCACGGTGCCGATGTGGTCCGATTGCCTTGTGGTGCTGCAACAACGACAGGTCGACGCGATCAGCACCGACGACGCCATTCTGGCCGGTTTGGCTGCGCAGGACCCGTACCTCGAGATCGTCGGCGACAGCCTGAGCCCGGAGCCGTACGGGGTGGGGATCAACCGAGACAGCGAAGATCTGGTGCGGTTCGTCAACGGAACACTGGCGCGCATTCGCGCCGACGGAACCTGGAATCGCATCTACAACCGGTGGCTGACGGTCCTCGGCCCCTCCCCCGGTCCGCCCACCGCGTCGTATAGCGACTAGGGACATCATGGACGACGACGAACAGCAACCTACTGCCCCAGCGGACAAGACGCAGGCAGTCTTTCGGGGCGAGTCGGGAACCGACGGAATCGAACGCACCCAAGCAGTGTCGAGAAACCCGGGTGCCCCGCGGACGACGATCGAAGATCGGACCGCACGGACGCCGGGACCCGTTTCTCCGGATGCCGGCTCGACCGAACGCGGAACAGCGAAATCGGCTGCAACACAGGCCGCGTCCACCCGCGCCAGGACGGGTAGGTCGAGATCCGGTCGATCGCGCAGCACCGGCATTCGACGTCGACTCGGCGGCGGGCTGGTCGACGTACCCCGGGTGGAGCCGGTCGATCCCGAAACTGCGGTGATGCCGGATCCTACGGTGCCGCAGCACAAGCGGTTCTGTTGGAAGTGCAACGCCAAGGTCGGCCGCAGCGAGCCGGGCGAGCCCGACATCGCCAAAGGTGTGTGCCCGCACTGCGGCACGACGTTCGACTTCACGCCCCTGCTCGAGCCGGGCGATCGAGTGGTCGGCCAGTACGACGTGCAGGGCTGTATCGCGCACGGCGGCCTGGGCTGGATCTACCTCGCCATCGACCGCAACGTCAGCGACCGCTGGGTGGTGCTCAAGGGACTACTGCACTTCGGCGACGAGGAGGCCCACGCGGTCGCGGTCGCGGAGCGTCAGTTCTTGGCCGAGGTAGCGCATCCCGGCGTCGTCAAGATCTACAACTTCGTCGAGCAACCCCGCAGCGACGGGTCGACCGTCGGCTTCATCGTCATGGAGTACGTCGGTGGACGGTCGCTGCGCGACATTCTCGGTACGTGCGACGGGGGAAGGATGCCCGTCGAGCAGGCACTCGCCTACGTCCTGGAAGTGCTGCCGGCACTGGGCTACCTACATTCGATCGGCCTGGTCTACAACGACCTCAAACCCGAGAACATCATGGTCTCCGACGACCAGATCAAACTGATCGACCTCGGCGCGGTCGCGGGTATCGAGGACTACGGCTACCTGTACGGCACGGTGGGCTACCAGGCACCGGAGATCGTCAAGACAGGACCGACGGTGGCGTCGGACATCTTCACGGTGGGCCGCACGCTCGCGGTACTGACGCTGGACATGCCCTCGAAGAACGGAAAGTATCTCGAAGGCCTTCCGTCGGTCGAAGATTCCGAAGTACTGCAGCAATTTCCGTCACTGCACCGACTGCTGCTGCGCGCGACGCACGAGAACCCCGCTCGACGGTTTCGATCAGCGGACGAATTCACGGGGCAGGCTACCGGGGTGCTGCGCGAGATTCTGGCCATCCGAACCGGCGTCGAGCGCCCCGGCCTGTCGACGGTGTTCAGCCCGCCCCGTACCACCTTCGGAACCGAGCAGTCGGTGGGTCGTACCGACACCTACGTGGACGGCACGGTGCGCCACGAACGAATGACCGCAGCCGAAGTTGTTGCAGCGCTGCCCGTTCCGCTGGTAGACCCCAACGATCCGAGCGCGCCCCTGCTCGCGGCGGCGGTACACGTCGAGCCTCGCCAGACCCTGGACTCACTGCAGCACGCCAAACGCAACGGCATCGAACGCGTCACTGCAGGCGCGGACAAGCCCAAGGAGTCCACGACTTCCTCGTCTCCTGTCGACCTGGGGGTCGAGATCACCCTCGCCGAGGTCAAAGCCAATCTGGATCTGGGAAACGTCGTCGAGGCCACCGAGATTCTGGCCAAGGTGCAGTCCGAGGACCACGCCGCCGATCCGTGGCGGGTGCAGTGGTACGCGGGCCTGATCGCCCTGCTGCATCACGAATACGACTCTGCGTACACCAGTTTCGACAACGTACTCGGCGCGATGCCCGGAGAGCTGGCCCCCAAGCTCGCTCTCGGTGCCACCTCGGAATTACTCGGTCATGTTGCGGCGGGTAAAGCCGACGAAGCCGAGAAGTGGCGGGCACGGGCCGAGGGCCTCTATCGAGCGGTCTGGCGAACCAACCGCGGCATCGTGAGCTCGGCGTTCGGATTGGCCCGTCAGTTGCAGCGGCGCGGCGATCAGACCGGGGCCATCGCCGCTCTCGACCAGGTACCGATCAGTTCACGGCACTACTCGATGGCGCGCATGACCAGTGTGCTGACGCTGCTGATGGACCGCTCGCGAGCCGAACTGTCCGAGGCCGACTTCCGTTCCGCCGCCCGCCGAGTTGCATTGCTACCCAAGGCGGAGAGTCGGGCGCTGCAGATGCGGACGCTGGTGCTCGCGATGGCGCTGGACTGGATCGTCTCCGGCCACGCCGCCACGGCCGAACGGGAGCCGATTCTCAGCGTCCCCTTCACCGAGGACGGATTGCGGCGTGGCACCGAGAAGGGGCTGCGGGCATTGGCCCGCAACGCCACCGATCGCGCGCATCGCTTCTCACTGGTTGACCTGGCGAACGCTATCCGGCCCCGTTCACTGTTCTAGTCGCGAACCAGATCGTCCGTCGCCCGAGCGATCGCCAGTTCCTCGTTGGTCGGCACCACCAATACGGCCACGGTCGACGCATCGGTCGAGATGACCCGAGCCTGCTTGCTGCGCACCGCATTACGCTCCGGGTCGATCTCGATTCCGAATCCCTCGAGGTTCGCCAGCGCGTCGGCACGCACGGCGGCCGCGTTCTCGCCGACACCCGCGGTGAACGTGACGACATCGAGTCGGCCGAGTCCGAGCATGTACGCGCCGATGTACTTGCGCAGGCGATGGATGTAGACGTCGTAGGCCAGCCGCGCGGAGGCGTCGCCGTCGTCGATCCGTTGCTGCAGTTGCCTGAAGTCGTTGACCCCGGACAAGCCGATCAGTCCGGAACGACGGTTCAGCAGGGCATCGATGTCGTCGACGCTCATGCCTGCGCTGCGGCGCAGGTGCATGATGACGCCGGGGTCGATGTCGCCGCTGCGAGTCCCCATGACCAGCCCCTCGAGCGGGGTCAGGCCCATCGAGGTGTCGACTGCCTTGCCACCGGAGACCGCCGAGGCCGAGGCTCCGTTGCCCAGGTGCAATACGATCTGGTTCAGTTCCGCGAGATCGCGTCCGAGGAACTGCGCCACCTGGTCGGAGACGTAGTGGTGCGAGGTGCCGTGGAAGCCGTAGCGCCTGATGTCGTGCTCAGCGGCGACGGCCGCATCGATGGCATAGGTCGCGGCTGCCTCGGGCAGCGAATGGAAGAAGGCCGTGTCGAACACCGCCACATGCGGGACATCCGGCAGCTGCTCCCTGGCGACCTCGATGCCCAGTACGTTCGGCGGATTATGAAGCGGCGCAAGGCTACTGAGATCGGATATCTGCTGCACGACAGCGTCGTCGATAATCGTCGGACGGTAGAACACCGTACCGCCGTGGACGACACGGTGCCCGACGGCGGTGACGTCGGCGCCCAATTCGACCCCGGCGTCGGCGAGCATCTCGAACGCCAGGGCCAGACCGGCTCCGTGGTCGTCGATGTGCTGGATTCGCTCGACACTCTCGCCCCGGTAGTCGAGTTCGACTCGACCGTCGGATTCACCGATCCGCTCGACGAGCCCGCTGGCCAGCGACTCGCCGGATCCGGGATCGACCAGTTGGAACTTGACCGACGACGATCCGGAGTTGACGACGAGGATGCTCACGATTCGCTGTTCTCCTTGGCTGCGTTGGCAATGCCCTGTGCCTGAATAGCCGTGATGGCAACGGTATTGACGATGTCCTCGACGAGTGCGCCGCGCGAGAGGTCGTTGACGGGCTTGCGCAGGCCCTGCAGAACCGGCCCGACGGCGACGGCACCGGCGCTGCGCTGGACGGCCTTGTAGGTGTTGTTGCCGGTATTGAGATCCGGGAAGATGAACACCGTTGCACGGCCGGCCACCTCGGAGTCGGGCAGCTTCGACGCGGCGACGGACGGCTCGATCGCCGCGTCGTACTGGATCGGACCTTCCACGAGCAGTTCCGGATTTCGTTCGCGCACAATCGCAGTAGCTTGTCGGACCTTGTCCACGTCGGCCCCGGAACCGGATTCTCCGGTGGAGTAGGACAGCATCGCCACCCGCGGCTCGATGCCGAACTGGGCCGCCGTCTGTGCCGAGGACACGGCGATGTCGGCGAGCTGCTCGGCCGTCGGGTCCGGCACGACGGCGCAGTCGCCGTAGGCGAGTACACGATCGGACAGGCACATCAGGAAGATCGACGACACCGTCGACACGCCCTCGGTGGTCTTGATGATCTCGAACGACGGCTTGATGGTGTGCGCGGTGGTGTGCGCCGCGCCCGAGACCATGCCGTCGGCGATTCCCTTGTGCACCATCATCGTTCCGAAGTACGAGATGTCGGCCATGATCTCGCGGGCGCGCTCGATCGTCATGCCCTTGTGCTTGCGCAGTTCGGTGTATTCGACCGCGAAATCCTCGGTGTACTCGCAGTTGTTGGGATCGAGCACAGTGGCTTTGTCCAGGTCGACACCCAGTTCCGACGCGCGTCGGCGAACAGGACCCTCCTCGCCGAGGATCGTGAGGTCCGCAACCTGACGCTGCAGCAGTCGGCCGGCAGCCCGAAGGATGCGATCGTCGCCGCCCTCGGGCAGGACGATGTGCTTGCGGTCGGCGCGTGCCCGGTGGATCAGCTGGTACTCGAACATCTGCGGGGTCGTGATGGTGGGGATGGCGATGTCGAGCCGTCCCAGAAGGGTTTTCGCGTCCACTCGCTGTTCCATCAACCCCAGTGCGGTGTCGACCTTGCGTTGCGATCCCACCGCGACACGGCCCCTGGTCTGCGCCGCGGCGGAGGCGGTGTCGAAGGTGCCGAGATCGGTGGTGAGGATCGGTAGCCGGGGGCCGAGTCCCGCCACCAGACGTGCGATGGCCGGATGGGGCTCGATGCCGCCGTTCATGATGATGCCGGCCAGCGACGGAAAGCCTTCGGCCTCATGGGCATTGACCAGTGCGAGAAGTACGTCCGATCGGTCCGCAGGCGCGATGACGACGACGCCTTCGGTGAGGCGCTCGAGGATGTGCTCGGCTGTCATACCACCTACCATGACCCGCAACGCTTCTCGCTGCAGCAGCGACGAGTCACCACTATAGAGGGTGCCGTCGACGGCGTCGAGCAGCTCGGCCATGGTCGGGGCGACGAGGAGAGGGATCTCCGGCAGGCTCCACGCAGGCACCCCGACCGAGGCCAACGCATCGGTGACCGCATCGAGATCGTCGGGGGCACAACGGTTTGCTACGATCGCGGCCAGATGAGCGTGATGCTGGCGTAGTTCGGCCTGGCACAGGGCAGCCAACTGCGCGATCTCGTCGGGTGTGCGGTCGGATCCACGCAGTGCGAGCAGCACCGGGGCACCGAGATTGACGGCGATTCGGGCGTTGAAGCCGAGCTCACTGGGGCTGCCGACATCGGTGTAGTCGCTGCCCACGATCACCACGGCGTCGCACTGAGCAGCAACCTCGTGATAGCGATTGACGATCTCGCTGAGCGCTGCATCCTGATCGGTGTGCACCTGCTCGTACGTGACGCCGAGCGACTGCTCGTACGTCAGATCTGCGGTGGTGTGCTCGACGAGAAGTTCCAGAATGTAATCGGGCTCGTCCGTGGAGCGAGCGATGGGCCGAAACACCCCAACCCGGGCGGCCGTCGCGGCGAGCATCTGCAGCACACCCAACGCAATGGTGGACTTGCCGGAGTCTCCTTCCGGTGACGCGACATAGATGCTGGAGGGATACATGTCCGACGCGTCGGTGCCGCTGGGCTCAGCCATGCCCGCCAGCCTAGTGGGTTGGGGTGTTGACACCGGGCGCGGTCGGGTTGTCCTATGAACCATGGCCGATTCACCGTTCCCGGACGTGCGCTGGGGCAGCGAGACCTCGTTCATCCGCAAGCCCGCCGTCAAGTTCGCGTCGACCAAGCCCGGTTCCTGGGTGATCAGGAATCTCGCGGGCGTCGACCGCTGGTTGTTGACCAAATCCGACGGCCGGTTCACCGTCCTCGGACCCATTGCGGCACCGGTGGTGTTGTTGACCACCACCGGCCGCAAATCCGGCAAGCCTAGGACGAGCCCGCTGCTCTACTACCGGGAGCGCGACAAGATCTATGTCGTCGGATCCAATTTCGGTCAGCAACATCACCCGGCATGGACGTCCAACCTCCTCGCCGATCCGAAGGCCGTGGTGGCCATCGGCGGCAAGAAGATTCCGGTGACGGCCACCAGAATCACCGGAGACGAAAAGGCTCGCATCTACCGGCAGTTCGACGCGATGGTCGAGGTGTACGGAGAGTACGAGACCAGGACCGACCGCGACATGCGACTGTTCGCACTCGCGGCCGATCTCTAGCCTCTCGGGAAATCAGCCGAGCTTGCGCAGGCGCGGCGCAAGGTCTTTCTCGAAGAGTTCGAGGAACCGCTTCTGATCGTGACCCGGAGCGTGGAACACCAAGTGGTTCAGGCCGGCGTCGGTGTACTGCTTGACCTTCTCCACGGCCTCGTCCGGGTCCGACGCGACGATCCACCGCTTGGCGACCTGCTCGATAGGCAGCTCGTCGGCTGCTTTCTCCATCTCGATCGGGTCGTCGATCGAATGCTTCTGCTCGGGCGTCAGCGACAACGGGGCCCAGAAGCGGCAATTCTCCAGCGCCAGTTCGGGATCGGTGTCGTAGCTGATCTTGATCTCGATCATCTTGTCGATCTCACCGGCGTCGCGCTCGGCCTTGCCCGCGCCCTCTTCCACGGCCGGAAGCAGCTTGTCGGTGTAGAGCTCCATGCCCTTGCCCGAGGTGCAGATGAAACCGTCGCCCGCGCGTCCTGCATACCGCGCGACGACGGGTCCGCCGGCCGCAATGTAGACGGGAATGCCACCTTCGGGGACGTCGTAGATCGACGCTCCCTTGGTGGTGTAGTACTCGCCCTCGAAGTCGACGCGGTCGCCGAGCCAGAGCTCGCGCATCAAGCGCACCGACTCCCGCAGCCGCGCAAATCGTTCCTTGAACTCCGGCCATTCGCCGGTGAACCCGGTCGCGATCTCGTTGAGCGCCTCGCCGGTACCGACACCCAGCATGATGCGTCCGGGATACAGGCAGCCCATCGTCGCGAATGCCTGGGCGATGACCGACGGGTTGTAGCGGAACGTCGGCGTGAGCACCGAGGTACCGAGCTGAATCGTGTTCGTCCGCTCACCGACGGCAGTCATCCAGGCGAGCGAGAACGGCGCATGCCCGCCCTCGTGCCGCCACGGCTGGAAATGGTCGCTGACCGTCGCGGAGTCCATTCCGTGCTGCTCGGCGAGAACACCGAGCTCCACCAACTCGCGCGGCCCGAACTGCTCCGCCGATGCCTTGTATCCGAGCTTGAGACCCTGCGCCACGCCGAACTCCTGTCGTTGGTCGTCCTAGTTCTTCGATTGTGCACCCGAGGTGGATGGCCTCGCGCTACTGGATCCCCAGAACTGTGACGACCGCAGCGAGTACAGCCACCGCACCGATACCGATCGCGAAGATCCACAGGTCTCGAGACTCCGGCATCGGTGCACCGTTCTCGAGGGCATCGCGAACACGCATCCAGCGCCGCAGGCCGATGATCGGTGCCGCGGCGGCGAGTGCGATCAGAATCAGACCGAGTGCCGTGCGAACCCACCCGGTACTGAAATCGGGAACCAGATGGACGATCGCGATACCGCCGGCCAGGAGCCCGAGTGAGGTCCGCAGCCACGCGAGAAAGGTGCGTTCGCTGGCGAGCGTGAACCGCTCGTCGGGGCGCGTCACTGCCGTGCGGCCATGCGCTCGCGAATCAGATGGGCAACCAGTTCAGGATCATCGGGGGTGAAAACCGGCGAGATGCGGCGGATAGTCAGCACCACTGCAGTGTCCTTCTTGGGACGCATCACGTCCAGCGGAAGCCACTGATCTACTGTCGACGCGCCCCACAGCCGCCACCGACCGTTCCAGTTGCCGGGAACGCTAGGTGTAGCCAGATATGCCCTGCCGGGGGTTCCGGGTCAGAATCCGAAGAATGAGCCGGTGGGGAGGCAGACGGAACCGGTGCAGCCCGGCGCTTCTGGTACGACCGGGACGACGAGTGTTGTCGGTTCGCGGTAGCTGTCGTCTCCGGTGTTGAACTTCGTGCCGTCCAGAACGCCGCCCGAGTTCTGAAAGCAGACCCAGTCGATGGTGTAGGTGCCGGCAGGCACGGTCGTGTCCACGACCGTGATGGTGTTGGGTGTGGCGGTCGATGCGTAGGCGCTGCCGACCAGTACGAAGTTGCCTTCACTGACGACGCTGTTGTCGACCATCATGCAGTAAGCCGGCGCGGTTTCTCCCGTGGCGGTGAAGGTTCCAGTGACGGTACTGCTCCCGCCGCCGGGGTTGGGTGTCGTAACGAACACGGCGGTGACGTCACCGGGTGCCGCTGAGGCCGGCGCGGCGGCGAGTAGAACGAGGGGTATCGCGGATGCCACGGCGAGGGCTGCGGTCAAAGATCTGCGCATCTGATCGGCTGCTTTCCGGTTCGTACGGTCCCCGACCGTCGGGGCTGATTTTGTCAGACGCGCCGGCGGTGGGGTGCGGTTTTCGCAAGCGATTCGCCGGTTGTTCGCCAGGTCGCGAGAAGGTGGACGGAGCGGGCGAGTGTCGTTCAGTGGGGGCAGCACTGCCTGTCGAGGTCGGGTGTGACAGGTCGCGGCTTAAGCTGTACCTTTCGGTACAGACTGTACCTATCAGTACAACTTGAGCCGTTCGGTACACATCTGCCCTCGAGGAGCCCTGATGTCTCGTCCTCCGCTTCCGCCGTTCACCGAGGCCACGGCCATCCAGAAGGTCCGCGCCGCCGAAGATGCCTGGAACACCCGCGACCCCGAGCGCATCTCCCTCGCGTACAGCGGAGACAGCTGGTGGCGTAATCGCTCGACCTTCGTTCACGGCCGCGCCGCGATCGTCGAGTTCCTCACCGACAAGTGGGACCGTGAACTCGACTACCGGCTCATCAAAGAGCTATGGGCGTACACAGGCGACGTCATCGCCGTCCGCTTTGCCTACGAGTATCGCGACGTCGTCGGCCAATGGTTCCGCGCCTATGGCAACGAGAACTGGCAGTTCGACAAAGACGGCCTGATGACCCACCGCCACGCGAGCATCAACGACGTCGCGATCGCGGAGTCCGATCGCAAGTTCCTCTGGGGCGCACCCGGCCCCCGTCCGGCCGACCACCCCGGCCTGAGCGACCTCGGACTGTAGTGGCCCGAACTGTCCTCGAGCGCTCGGATGCGGTTCGCGCCCTCGCCGATGTGTTCCGCAAGCGAGGTTTCGAAGGCGGCTCGCTGTCGGTCATCCAGCAGGAGACCGGGCTCGGCCGCGGCAGCCTCTACCACTTCTTTCCCGAGGGAAAGACGGACATGGCCCGCGCAGTCCTCGACCAGGTGGCCGAGTGGTTCGAGGAACAGGTCTTCGAACCACTGCGCACCACCGAGAACGCCACGAACGCGGTAGAGGCGATGTCGCGAAAGGTGGCCGACTACTTCATGTCCCGCGAAAGCGTGTGCCTGTTCGCGGCAATCACTCTTGGCCAGGAGAAGGAAACCTTCGCCGACGCGGTCCGAGGCTACTTCACGGACTGGGTCGACGCTCTCGCCGACGTACTGCAACGCGGCGGGCTCTCTACCCAGGAGGCGACAGACCGTGCTCTCGACGCGGTTGCGGCGATCCAGGGCGGGCTGATCCTGGCCCGTGCCTTCGGCGACGACTCGATCATCCTGCGGATTATCGACCGCACCCAGCAGCACCTGCTCGCCCCCGCTCCCTGAGCGGGCTCCAGCGGTAGACCCACCCGCCGTCCCCGCGGACACTCCGCGCGACCGATCGCCGGCATCGCCGCGTTCGGCGAACCGTCGTGGCCGAGCCGTCCACTCCTACCGACAGGCAAAGATCAATCGCCGGTGTCGCCGTTCGTAATGGCGGGTTTCAGAACTTGTCGGCACCCTCCGATACTGTTCTTTCAGTTCGAACATGCGTTCTTGTTTCGGCTCACCGGGGGGTGAAAATGGGTGCAGTACCGACCGTGTCGCTGGAGGCGTTGACCGCTGCCGCACAGGCAGAGAATCGACTTGCGTCTCGTAAGATTTCCGCCTGCTACGACGTCCATCGGAGCTGGATCACCCACGACACCAAGTACAAGCACTACAGCCGGTACGGGCGCACCGAGATGGCAGTGGCGTTGGGATGTTCGGCGACGGTCGCCGAGGCGTATGTCTCCGTGGGCGTCGCCTTGCATACCCGACTTCCACTGCTGCGGGCAGCATTCGAGTCCGGGGAGATCGACCTCCCCCGAGTCCGGACGGTGTGCCGGATCCTCGACAACCTTTCCGACCAGATCGTGAACCTGGTCGAGAACGAGATCGTCGAAGCAGCCCGCAGGTCGTCACCGGGCCCCCTGGAGAAGGAGATCTGGGACATCCTGCTGCGGGTCGCCCCGGAGGAAGCAGCAGCACTGCGGGAGTTCGCGAAACGATTCCGCACTGTCACCTACAGCCCCGCCGGGGAACTGGCCCGCATCCGAGCGGAATTGACTGCCCCCGAGGCCGCGGCGGCATGGCAGCTCCTCGAGGAGATGGCCGACACCCTCTGCCCGAAAGACCCTCGCGGTAAGCAGGATCGTTTGTGTGATGCGTTCATGGCCCGCATGCACGGTGAACCCCACCTGGCATGTCTGTGCCACCGTGATGACTGCCCGAAAAAAGATGCGGCATTGCCGGATCGTCGGGTGCCGTTGACGATGGTCACCGTCGATATCGCCACCCTCATCGGGTTGCTGGCGAACCCGGCGTATCTGGCCGGGCACGGATCGATCGACCCCGACCTCGCGCGTGAGTTGGCACGCAACAGTCAGTGGCAGATCCTGCTCACCGACGCAGTCACCCTCGCCGAGAAGTTGGGCCTGGCCGTGCAGAACCCGGAAACCGGGGAATGGGAGCGACGCTCGGACAGCGAGAAGGCAGGGGCTGCAACGAGACCCGAAGCGAGGGCTGGGACGGACACCGACGCGGCCGCTGATTCCGATACTGATAGTGAGGCCGGGTCGGCCACGAATTCGGGTAGGGCTGATTCCTCGACCGAACCGACTTCGGCCAGTGCACCTGCACCGGTACCGGGGAACACCTCGGCACCGGCACCAGAGCCACTGGTAGATGAGACCGGCGAGACCGGCGACGCCGAGGCGAACGACGAGTCCGGCGAGTCCACACCGATACCTGCAGCCGACCCGTCGGCAACTCCCGACCCAGGTGCCGCCGATCCCGTCCGTAAGCACGCAGCAACAGGCGCTCCGGCAGCTGCGCCTTCTGAACCCGCGCCAGCTTCACCATCACCTGCGGACCAGGCCTCGCGAGCGACTGACCCTGCACGGGCCACTTCTCAATCACACACGTACACAACACCATCCGGCTCGGCAACATCCGGTCCGACGTCAGCCGAAAGCCCAGCGCCAGGAACAGCCCCCACTGCCGCTACCGCCAGCAACGACCAACGCCGCCGTCGCCTGGGATCACTGACCTCCGCCGCGGCCTTGTTCTGCACCCACACACCAGTAGGCAAAGGACTACGGCACAGCTCTGCCCTCGACCTGTCCGGCTTGACTCTCCGAGGTGGCACGCTTGTTGGCCGTGAACTCGAAGTCCTCACAAGTCTTGCCTCACGGGGCATCTACCTCGGGAACGCCTCCCTCGCCGCAGCTCTCGAAGCCGCGATCGCCGCCGACCCCACCCTCGGAAAATCCGTCGCACGCGACCCACTGACCGACCGCGCCCTGATCTACCGACCCGACACCCTCACCACCGCCGCCGTACGCCTCCGCGACCGACACTGCCGCTTCCCCGACTGCCACCGCCCCGCCGCACACTGCCAACTCGACCACTTCATCGCGTTCGATCACGCCAACCCCCTCGGCGGCGGCTGGACGACGGTCAACAACCTCCAATGCCTCTGCGAGTTCCACCACACCGTCAAAACCGCCGGCTACTGGACAGCCGTCATGCTCCCCGGCGGCGCGATCCTGTGGACCTCCACCTCCAAGACCACCCGAATCACTCTGCCCGCCAACGGCACAGCCGTCCCCGTCATCGGCAACGACCTGAGGCCACACATCCCCACCAAACCCAGACGATCCGGCATCATCACCTACCCCCACCCACCCGGCAACCCCGAGCCGGAATCGGACGCGACGTCCGAAGACACCGACGACCCACCCTTCTAGGTCTGCGCTCTTCAGTCGGCATCCCCCGCGTTCGGTGCAGGCGTTCTCACCAACGTCAGGTGGGAGGTCCGACGCAGCTCGAATCCGATGGACAGGTAGAGGTCGATGGCGCGCACATTCGCAGCCGATGCATGCAGGAACGGCTCTTCGCCGCGGGCACGGATACCGTGACCGACCGCGCGCACCAGGTCCGTGGCCAGACCCTGCCCGCGGAATTCCGGGTCGGTGCACACCGCGCTGATTTCCGTCCACCCCGGTGGGTGCATGCGCTCCCCGGCCATCGCGATCAACGCCCCGTCGCGTCGAACACCGAGGTATGTGCCGAGTTCGATCGTTCGGGGCAGGAACGGCCCGGGCTCGGTGCGGCCGACCAGATCGAGCATCTCCGGGACGTCTGCTGCCGTGAGCGGGAGGGCATCGGCGAAAGGACGCGTCTCGAGGTGCGTGCCGACGAGTTGCACCAAACCGAAGGTCTCCACATGCGACCACCCCTCGGGCAATGCGCGTTCCGGTCCGTTCAGCGCCACCACAGTTCGGGGGCCGAACAGGGCCGCGATGTCGTCCCAGTCCTGCGGATCGAGAACGTCAGGGTGCACCAGAAACGGAGAAACTTCGGGATCCGCCCGCATGACCCGTCCGCGCCGGACCGCAAAGCACGAGAGTGCGCCGTCGAGGGAATTGCGGACGGGGTCGTCGAGTGGATGAGCAGACACAGCAAATAGAGTCGCACGAACGGTCTACGGTCGACGCACCGTCAAGCCCGACACCAATACTTATACCGGTATAGTTATTCGTCAGACGACGAAAGGCATCACATGATCGAAATTCTCCCACCCAGCAAAATCCCCCTCGCACGCAAATCGGGCGCGTTGGTCGCCGAGATTCTCGAGACCGTCCGCGAGCGCGCCACCGTCGGCACCAACCTGCTCGAGATCGACGAGTGGACCAAAGAGATCATCCTCGGGGCCGGGGCAACGTCCTGCTACGTCGACTACGCGCCGTCCTTCGGCCGCGGTCCGTTCGGCCACTACATTTGCACCTCCGTCAACGATGCTGTGCTGCATGGCCTTCCGCACGACTACGCGTTGACCGACGGCGATCTGCTGACTCTCGATCTCGCCGTGGTCCTCGGCGGAGTCGCCGCGGACTCTGCCATCAGCTTCGTCGTCGGCGAGCCCCGAAAAGAAGACACCGCCATGATCGACGCCACCGAACGGGCTCTGGCTGCGGGGATCGCAGCGGCACGGCCGGGAAACAAGATCGGCGACATCTCGCATGCCATCGGCACCGTCCTCGGCGAGGCGGGCTACCCGATCAACATGCAGTTCGGCGGCCACGGTATCGGGTCCACCATGCATCAGGACCCACATGTGTCCAATAACGGGCGGCCAGGCCGCGGCTACGGCCTTCGCCCCGGCCTGATGCTGGCACTCGAGCCCTGGATCATGGAAGACACCGACGAGCTCGTCACCGACGACGACGGATGGACTCTGCGCAGTACGACGGGATGCCGCACCGCGCACAGCGAGCACACGGTGGTCATCACCGACGACGGAGCCGAGATCATGACCCTGCGGGCCTGACTACAGGCGCTTCTCGAAGGTGTTCGAGAACGGCAGGACCTCGTAGGGAGGAAACACCGGGATTCGGGTGTAACCGCTCTTCTCGTACAGCCGAACTGCGTCGGGCTGCCTGTCCCCGGTCTGCAATATCAGCCGAGACAGGCCCTGGTCGCGGGCGGCATTCTCCGACGCCTCCAACAGGGCAGCCGATACTCCCGTGCCGCGATGGTCGGGATGAACGAACATGCGCTTGAGCTCGAGGTCGGGTCCGTTCCACCGCAGCGCTGCGTGTCCGACGGCGCGCTCGACCCCTTCCGAGTCACGGCGATACACGACGTACGTCCGATGAACAGTGCTCTCGTCGACGGCGTTCGCCTGGGTCTTCGACATCAGAGCCGCCCGGTCCGCATAGCGGGGACCCACCTCGGCTGCCATCGCCGCGCGCAGCGCTTCGGCGTCGGGATGATCCCAATCGACGGCACGGGTGAACAGGACAGCGCGGGGTCGGCATACATCGGTCACGCCCGATCGCAACACTTCGTCGGTCACCGGTCAACTGTTCCGATCACGATGAGCAGATCCCTGGCGCACGAGCCCGCCCTCGATCACCCTGTGACGGTGAACAAGAACTGTCGCTGCCCACGCTGACCAACTGCCCGGTATCCGCAGCACACCCTTGTCTCAGGAGCTCCCCGCCATGACCACCGAAGCGACCGTCGTTGTCCACATCTCCGATTCCGGCACATCATCCCTTCAGGGATTGACCCGACCGCAGTTGCACGCACTTGCCGACGCGCTTCGCAGCGCCGCCAAAAGCTATGCGCCGCATGCAAAGATCCTCACGCGATTCGATGTACGGGTCAACGATCTGAACGCTCCCCTCGTCATCGACATCCCCGCCCGTGACGTGATCCTCGGCGGCAAGAGCGTGCGGCTCAGTCACACCGAGTTCGAGATTTTCGCATATCTGGCGCAGCATCCACGCGTCGTCGTTGCGAGATCCGAACTCAACACATCCGACGGCGGACGCAGCGTCGACGTCCACCTTTCCCGAGTGCGAACCAAACTCGGGCACTTCGGTCGGCTGATCACCACGGTCCGGGGGACGGGATATCGCTTCGACCCGGAACCCGGCATCCGCGTCATCACCCAACCGACGGTATTGCGAAGCGCTTGACCGTTATTGCGGCAGAGCAGCAGTTCTGCGGCGACGGTTTCGCCGGACCACCACGAACACGAGCAGAGCAACGAGAACGACGGCGATGATCGCACCGAGTGCTGTCGCGCCGCGGAAGCCCGGCGCACTGGTGTCGAGGGTGCGTTCACCTGCGTGGGCCGCGTTGCTGGTACCGAGGACGATCGTGAGCGTCAACAGGTTCGGGATGGCGGTGACCACAGCCAGGATCACGGATCCGATGGCCAATGGCTTGCCCGCTCGACCCTTCCGGACCGACCAGGCGCTCCAGAAGAACACCAGCGGTGCGAAGGTACAGACGATGCCGAACAACAGGCCCCACAGAATGCCCTTGGTGAACGTACGGTCGGCCAGTTCTTCGACCCGAAGGCTCCACCAGCGCGGAAGAAACGCCGCCAGGACGAAGTACGCGATCAACAACAGGACGATGCCGGCTCCGACGAGGATGCCCCGCCTCTTCCAGTTCGCCGAGCTCGTCGACGGTGCGGGCGTGGTCGGATCGGCAGTCATGAGGACATCGTAGATCGTGCAGAGCGGTACCCCACTCGAGTCGATACCTGATCGTTAGCTGGACTGTCCGCAGAGACGAACAGCGTTGGGCTTCGCTGCTCCACGGGACCGCGCCGGGACCCTCGCGTGGTTGCACGGGTCGTCCTCATTCAGCTCAGGTCTGGTTCGAGACCGACGTACTGGAGGGAAACGCTCGAAGTGGCTGACACTGATCGGAACCCGAGTGCGGACGTGGTGGGATTCCTACTACCGCTGATCGTGCCTGCGTGCGGCATGCAGTGACCGACTACATCAGTTTCGACGCCTCCCAGATCACCCGCGGATGCCGAATTCGACAGCAGCATGTGTGCAGGCGGACTGCGTTCCGAGGCGATCGATGATCGCCGTCAGTCGTGTTCTGAGCCAGGTCATGGACGCGACGCTAGGCTCGCCGCCCACATAGTGCACCCGTTTCGATCACGCTGATTCGAAGGCCAGGCGCTACCGATCCTGTTTCGTCGACCTCCAGGAAGATCCGGTCTCCCGCTCGAAAGCCGGTCGCACCTCAACGGTGTCGTACACGATCGACAGTGTTGTGATGCGACCGTCGTCGTCGAGTTCGGCGACATCGACGACGTCGAACGGGGCAGCCACCCCGGAGGGTAGCCGCCAGTCGAAATGGAACCAGAAGGTGACGAGCCGTGTTCCTGCCGAGGTACGTCCCTCGGCCACACCCTTCGATGTCAGGTCGGCGCTTGCGGTATCGGTGAACAATGCCCGATAGAAGTCGAGTGCACGCATAGGACCGTACAACGGCGAATGCACGACGGCACCGGGCGCGAACAGACTCACGATCGCATCGCGGTCGGCTCGATGCAGGGCGTCGAGATACTTGTTCACCAGGTCGTCGGTGGCCGAGTTCATGTGCCCCACGCTATCCGATCGCAGCGAAAGTATCCGTCCGTCAACCGATCCCGGCAGGCTCCGTCGTGATATGCAGTCCTGCAACCAACACCCGCGCCATCTTTCGCGGGTCGTAGCGGGGATCTGTGGCACCGATACACAGGTTGCCGACCGCGCGCATCAGCTCCAGGGCGGTCTGCCCCGGTGCAATCTCCCCCGAGTCCGCAGCGGCGTCGAGCAGTGACTCGCACACGGGGATCAGCCGATCCAGGAAGTAGCTGTGCAAGGTTTCGAATCCGGCGCTGTCCGACTGCATTGCCTCGGCCAGACCATGTTTGGTGACCAGGAAGTCGACGAACCGGTCGATCCAGAGCACCAACGCGGCGTGCGGTGATTCGCGGCCCGCGAGAAGCTCCTGACCCGCGACAGCGCACGCCTCCACCTGATGCCGGAAGACGGCAACGACGAGATCACCACGCGTTGGGAAGTGCCGATAGATGGTGCCCACGCCGACGCCGGCCCGACGGGCAATCTCGCGCACCGGTACCTCTATCCCCGAGTCGACGAACGCAGTTGCAGCCGCGTCGAGCAACGTCGCTTCGTTCCGCCTCGCATCCGCTCGCTTCCTGGGCTGCTCGGATTCGGCCTCGGTCACTGTCCCTCCAGGCATCGACAAACGGAACGATGTTCCGTATGTTGGGTTACGGAACGTTGTTCCGCTTACTCACACAGTAGCCCCATAACGGCCAAGAGGAGATCACCATGCAGTACCGCACACTGGGACGAACCGGCGTCCAGGTCAGCACGCTCTCGCTCGGCGCGATGAACTTCGGAGCTATCGGGCGCACCACGCAGGACGAGGCCACCGCAATCGTCGATGCTGCACTGGAGGGCGGCATCAACCTCATCGACACCGCGGACATGTACAGCCAGGGGCAGTCCGAGGAGATGGTCGGCAAGGCGATCGCAGGTCGGCGGGAGAACGTCGTGATGGCCACCAAAGTCTTCAACCCGATGGGCGACGAACGCAATCATCAGGGCAGCTCCCGCCGCTGGATCGTCACCGAACTCGAAAACAGCCTGCGCCGACTCGACACCGATCACGTCGATCTTTACCAGATACACCGCTGGGATCCCACGACGAGTGACGAGGAAACCCTCTCCGCCCTGACGGATCTGCAGCGAGCCGGGAAGATTCGCTACTTCGGCTCCTCCACCTATCCGGCTTACCGAACCGTGCAGGCGCAGTGGGCCGCGAAGGAACACCATCTCGCACGGTTCGTCACCGAGCAGCCGCCGTACTCGATCCTGCAGCGCGGCATCGAATCTCATGTCCTTCCCGTCGCCCAGGAATACGGAATGGGCGTACTCGTGTGGAGCCCCCTGGCCGGCGGCTTCCTCTCCGGTGCCATCCGCGCAGGACAAGCCGCCACCTCGAACCGCGCAATGATGATGCCCGAGCGCTTCGGAACCGACACTCCCACCGGCCAGGCCAAACTCGACGCTGTGGAGAAACTTGTCGCTGTCGCCGACGATGCCGGGCTGACGTTGATCCAACTCGCGCTCGGTTTCGTGACGGCCCATCCAGGAGTCACCAGTGCACTCGTCGGGCCGCGTACTGTAGCCCACCTACACTCGCAACTCGCTGCTGCGGACACCGTCCTGACCGGCGATGTCCTCGACAGGATCGACGAGATCGTAGCGCCCGGTGTCGATCTCGCTCCCGGCGACAAGTTCGACACCCCACCCGCGCTGCTCGACGCATCACTGCGGAGACGCTGACATGGCCAGTTTCGGGATCATGACCCCGCCGCAGAACGTCTCCTACACCGACCTTCTCCGGGTGTGGCGAGAGTCAGACAGCATTGCGGAGATAGAGCACGCGTGGCTGTTCGATCACCTCATGCCCATCGGGGGAGACCTCGACGGCCCGATCTTCGAAGGCTGGACCATGCTGTCCGCGCGGGCCGCTCAGACCGAGCGAATGAGACTCGGAATCATGGTCACCAGCAACCGCATTCGTCCACCGGCAATCCTCGCAAAGATCGCCACTACGGTCGACGCGGTCTCGAACGGGCGGCTCGACTTCGGAATCGGTGCCGGGTCACGGCCGAGCGTGCCGATGGCGCGACGGGAGTACGACGGCAGCGGTTTGCCCTACAGCAACGCCGCGGAAGCCGTGGCGCGCTTGGGTGAATCGCTCACCGTCATTCGCAGGCTCTGGACCGAGGACGAACCCTTCGACTTTCACGGTACTCACGTCGACCTCGTCGGGGCGTTCCAGAACCCGAAACCTGTTCAGCGACCCGGCCCACCGATCGTGATCGGTGGCCGAGCAGCAGGCGTGCTGCGTCTCGTCGCCGCGCACGCCGACACGTGGAACATCCCCGGCGGCGACCTCGACGACGCACTGGACCGAGCGAGACTGCTCGACCGGTTCTGTGCCGAGATCGGGCGCGATCCGGCGACCATCACCCGATCGGTCGCTCTCGGAGTGTCGTTCGAGGAACCCGAGAAGACGAGGAACGACATCGGTGACGCCGTGGCTGCGGGATTCGACCATGTCGTTCTCATCCTCCCGGGCCCCTACCCCGACGGCATCGCGCACCGAGTGACCGAGGAGTTCATCAGACCCAGCGGGAACTCGTGAGACCCACTGCGCCCGGACTTTTCGTTACGGAATCAGGACGAACTTTCCGCGCGGGTGCGTCGATTGCAGTTCAACATGTGCCACGGCAGCCTCGGTGAGCGGAAAGCTCTTGGCGACCGTCACTTCGAACACACCTGCACCTGCCTGCTCCAGCAACACCGGTGATGCGAGGCGTCGACGCTCCATGCTCGCCGGCCCGCCGACGGTGAGGAACCCGTCTGCAGATGCCCGACCGAAGGCTGCCGTGCTGACCAATCGCGCTCTGTCCCTCAGTAATTCGAGAGACACATCGACGGCCTCATCGGTGCCCACCGTGTCGATTGCCGCATCGACCCCATTGGGTGCGGCTGCTCGTACACGGTCGATCAGTCCGTCGCCGTATTCGACGGGCTCGACACCGTAGGCCCGCAGTGCATCGTGGTTCTGTCGGCGCGCAGTACCGATGACGGTGGCTCCGCGCTCCCGAGCGAGCTGAGCCACCACCGACCCGACGCCGCCTGCCGCTCCGTGCACAAGAACAGTGTCTCCGCTCTCGAGACCGACGGATTCCAGTGCGTCGTAGGCAGTTCCAGCCACGGCGAGCACACCCGCAGCAACGTTCCAGTCCAGTGCTTCCGGCTTCGAGAACACGAACCGCGCGGCAACCAGAATCCGCTCGGCGTAAGTACCGTTCTGGCCCGACACGACAACCGCGTCGCCGACGGCGATAGGCCCGCTCGGGCCCTCGACGGTTCCGCCGACCGCCACCACGATGCCCGACGCCTCGCTGCCCAGCGCAATCGGAAGCTTCGACGCGTCCGTGCCGAACGCACCGCTGTAGCTCTTGTAGTCGAAGGGATTGACGCCGATTGCCCTGACCTCGACCAGAACCTCACCTTCGGACGGTTCGGGCAGCTCTCGTTCGACGATCTCGATCGCGTCCGGTCCACCGTAGGACGCTGCAACTGCAACTCGTGTCATGCGCGGTACAACGGTCACGACGACGCAAATGTTCCGCTCAGACCCGCAAGCGCGGCAGTCCCCATTCCTTACCGAGCAGTTCGTACGAGCGCAGCCGGTCCGCGTGGTCGTGCGTCGCCGAGGTGATCACCAGTTCGTCCGCGCCGGTTGCTTCCTGCAGCGCCTCCAACTTGGCCGACACCGTTGCCGCGGATCCGACGATCTGCGTGTCCACCCGATCGGCGACGAGCCGATGCTGCTCGTCGGTCAGCGGGGCGACACTCGTCGGATCCGGATACTCGATCGCACCTCGACCGCTGCGAATGCTGTGTACCCATTGTGGGAAAGACGCTGCCACCTCTCGGGCCTGCGAATCGACCTCTGCAACAACCACATCGGCCGACACCGCCACATACGGCGAGGACAGCCGAGCCGACGGCACGAAAGCACGGCGATACTCGTCGATCGCCTCGAGAGTCGTCCCCGGGCTGAAGTGATAGCTCGCCGCGAACGGCAGACCGCGGGCACCGGCCTCACGGGCCGTCGGCCCAGCGCTGCTGCCAAACAGCCACACCGCCACGTCGGCCCCGACACCCGGGCGTGCCGTCAACGGCACCCCGTCGCGCTCGTAACTACCGGCAAGCAGCGCAACAAGGTCGTCGAGTTGATCGACGAATTCCGGGGACTGAGCGTGCGGCTGCTGCAGTGCAGCCAGAGACGCAGCCAGCAGCGGGGTCTTGCGCGGGGCCGCCGCAGCGGGGGCAACCGGGAACAGTCCACCGGGCTCCGAAGCCACCGCGCGTTCGGGCGCAGCCTGCTGCGCACCGGCCAGGGCTGCTGCTCTGCGCTGCCCGGACCTACCGACACCCAGATCGATGCGTCCCGGATACAGGGCGTCGACTGTCCCGAAGGATTCGACGACGGCAGCAGCCGTAGTGAAACCGAGCTGGACCGCAGCCGACCCGACACGAATCCGGTTGGTGGCAGCGGCAATCAAACCGATCAACACTGCGGGTGAAGAACTGGCCGCCGCCACGAAGTGGTGCTCGGCCACCCAGTAGCGCTCGTAGCCCCACTCCTCGGTCTGGCGTGCAAGGTCGACCGTGTTTCGCAGCGCTTGCTGGACGGTCGACCCCTCGCTGATCGGGGACAGATCGAGAACGGACAACGGAACTCGCGTCATCTCGGGTTCTTCTCCCCTGCCTCGACGGCGACGGTCAGTCTGTTCTCGGCAGGCGCGACCGGGCACGTGGCGTAGTCGGTGAACGCACACGGAAGGTTGGATGCCCGGTTGAAATCGAGGACGACGGTGCCGTCCACCGGAGCGGGCACTGCCAGGATCCGCGCAGCCGGATAGGTGGTCACCCCGCTCGTGGCGTCGGTGAACAGGACCTTCAGACCATTACCGGTTCCGCCGAACGCAATCAGTTGCGCAGCGGTACCGGCCAACTCGAAGTCGAGAGTGCCCACGGCCGAGTGATGGTGTTCGAGACCTTCCACCACAGCCCCGGTGGTCACGGTGACCGGTGCGTCATAGGGAGTGAACGTGCCGGTAGCGACGAACTTCTCGCTCGGCTCGTAGGCGGGAATACCGTTGTAGGACTGCAGGGTCTGCGCTTCGGGGTCGTGTACCCGCAGCGCGACCGAAGCGGTGCGACGGATCACCTCGATTCGCCGATCTCCGTCCTCGACCAGGATGCCCGGGGCACCCTCCACCGGATTCAGCGTCGTCACGCCGTCGAACCCCTCGACAGTCACCGAATCGGCGTCGGCCTTCCAACGACCGGGAAGGTCTGCGACGGTCTCGAATTCATCGGTCAACCAATACAAACCGGTCAAGGACACCCAACCGAGGGGATCACCGTAGGACGCCTCTCGGTCGGCATGCCACTGCTTCCAGTCCTGCTCGAAATCACTCATGATGCTCGCACTCCTTCACGCTGTTCGTACGGGTGCCGCAGACCGAGGTGGTCCCGCAAGGTGGTTCCGGCGTATTCGGTGCGGAAGCTGCCGCGATCCTGAAGTTCCGGAATCACTCTATCGACGAATTCATCGAGGCCGGCTGGGGTGATGTGCGGGACGAGAATGAAGCCGTCGCTCGCGTTGTTCTGCACGTAGCTGTCGATTTCCTCGGCCACGTGCGCAGGGGTTCCGACGAACTGCTGCCGCGTCGTCATCGCGATGATCAGTTCACGAATGCTCAGGTTGTCTGCTTCGGCGCGCTCGCGGTACTGCTGAGCGATGGTTCTGGGGTCGCCGTGTCTCGCACGACCCCGGGTGATGGACACGTCGCCGCTGGGTTCGATGTCGGGTAACGGACCGTCCGGGTCGTACGCGGACAGGTCCTGTCCCCACACCTGCTCGAGGAACGAAATAGCCGTCTTACCGCTGACCTGCTGATGCCGAATGTGATCCGCCTTCTCGACCGCGTCCTGTGCAGAATCGCCGAGCACGAACGTCGCCGCGGGCAGCACCTTCAGGTCGTCGTGCTCGCGGCCGTACTTGGCGAGCCGACCCTTGACGTCGGAGTAGAACTTCTGACCGGCCTCGAGCGTGCCGTGGATGGTGAAGATGGCGTCGGCCTTCGCTGCACCGAACTCTCGGCCCTCGTCGGAGTCGCCCGCCTGCAACAGAACCGGATGACCCTGCGGACTGCGCGGCAGTGTGAAGCGGCCCTCGACATCGAATTGCGGCCCGGCATGCCGCACGGTTCGGATCTCGGACTCGCGACCGAAGATTCCCCGCTCCCGATCGACGACTAACGCGTCGGACTGCCAAGAATCCCAGAGCTTTCGCGCGACGTCGATGATCTCGTTGGCCCGCACGTAACGGTCGGCACGATCGAGATAGCCGCCCCGGCGAAAATTCTCGCCGGTGAACGCGTCCGAGGACGTCACCATGTTCCATGCCGCCCTACCGTCGGACAGGTGGTCGAGCGACGAGAATTGTTTGGCGAGCTCGAACGGTTCGTTGAACGTGGTGTTGATTGTTCCGGCAAGTCCGAGCTTGGTCGTCACCGACGCAAGAGCGTTGAGGACGGTGAGCGTATCCGGTCGACCGACCACGTCTAGATCGTGGATCTTGTTGCGGTGCTCACGCAGTCGCAGTCCCTCGGCGAGGAAGAAGAAGTCGAACAGACCGCGTTCGGCCGATTCGGCGAGGTGCACGAACGAGTCGAACTCGATCTGGCTCTTCGATTCCGGATCGGCCCAGACAGTCGTGTTGTTGACGCCGGGGAAATGGGCACCCAGATGTATCTGCTTCTTCGTCACAGGCTCCTCCCTTCGAGTGCAAAGCGATTGACGGGACGCGTCAGGCCGAGACGCTCGCGCAGAGTCGATCCGCTGCGAGTGTCCGTGGCCGGGAGAGCTGCTACTCCCGACGGCAACGCGAGCGGTACCAGAGTCACACCGTCCAGGCCGGCCGCTTCGATGGAACCGAGCAGGAGATGCAAGCCTGCCAGGTCACCGACATGCGACACGCTCCCAGCGGCTCTGACGTGCCCCGCCCAGTTGTCGAGCTGAGCGAGTTCTTCAGCGGCAGAATCGGATACCAAGGTCTCCACGTCCAACAGGACGAATACCTCGGCCGGGTCACGACCTTCGGCAACGACGGCCCGTCGAATGCGGGCGGCGGTCGTTGCCGCCTCCTCGACCGTGTCGGCGACGATTCGGACGATGTCGGCACGCGCGGCGGCCACCGATACGGACTCCGCGGAGTCGCCGCGAATCACGACGAGCGGCTTCCCCTGAGGAGACCTCGGAGTGATCGACGGACCCTTGACCGAGAAGTTCTCACCCTCGAAGTCGATGTAGTGCAGCTTGTCTCGGTCGATGAACCGCCCCGACTCGACATCGCGGATCTCCGCGTCATCTTCCCAGCTGTCCCAGAGCCTGGTGACGACCTCGATTGCCTCGTCCGCCTCGCGCCACAGGCTGCCGTTGTCCTGCTCCGCTTTCCGGCCGAACAGCGCTGCCTGCTCGGCACCCGGACTCACCTCGACCTGCCATCCGGCCCGGCCGTGGGAAGCGAAATCGAGGCTCGCGATCTGCTTCGAGATGTGAAACGGCTCGGTGTGCGTGACGGTGATCGTGGGCACCAGCCCGATCTTCTCGGTGACGGCGGCTGCCCGTGCCGCGATGGCTGCGGCCTCGAGCGTCCGAGTGGCGAACGAATCGCCCAGGAACGCCAGATCGATACCCGCTCGGTCTGCGGCCTGGAGTTGGTCGATCCAGAACCCCGCTGTGAACAGGTCTTCGGCGCGAGAATCGGGACGGCGCCAGGCCTGCGGATGTGCGCCGGTGCCTTTCAGCTCTATCGCAGTCAGGAACAGCTTGTCAGACACTGGTGCTCGCTTTCTCGTGCGCGCTTCCGGGAATGGCCCCGAGTAGCTCGCGGGTGTAGTCCTGCTGTGGATTGTCGAACAGTGCTGCGGTGTCGCCGTATTCCACGATGACGCCGGATTGCATGACTGCCACGGTGTCGCTGATCTGACGGACCACGGCAAGATCGTGCGAGATGAAGAGGTAGCTCAGACCCAGCTCGGACTGCAGATCGTCGAGCAGCGTCAGGATCTGTGCTTGAACCGATACGTCGAGGGCCGAGACCGGCTCGTCGAGCACCACCAGTTCCGGCGCGAGAGCCAACGCTCGGGCGATGGCGACGCGCTGGCGCTGCCCACCCGACAGCTCGGCAGGCCGGCGGGCCAGGTAGTCGCTGGTGAGTGCTACCTGATCCAGCAACGTCCGGGCACGCTCGGAACGCTCACGCGAGGAACCGACCTTGAACGCGTCCAACG
The DNA here is from genome assembly GCF_027270735.1 of Rhodococcus ruber. GTDB lineage: Bacteria > Actinomycetota > Actinomycetes > Mycobacteriales > Mycobacteriaceae > Rhodococcoides > Rhodococcoides rubrum_A. Next base: position 28,043 of record NZ_JAPWIJ010000013.1, read on the forward strand.
GTTCTCGTACGATCTCGCCGACGCGCAGCTTCGGGTTCAGTGACGCGTACGGGTTCTGATAGACGATCTGAACACGTCGCCGCAGTTCACGCCTGGCCTTGCCACGCAGACCTGTGATGTCCACGCCGTCGAACGTGACCGAACCCGACGACGCGGTCTCGAGACCGATCGCGATGCGCGCCAACGTGGACTTGCCGGACCCGGACTCGCCGACGAGCGAGACCGTCCGCCCGCGTTCGACGGTCAACGTGGCTCCCTTGACCGCATCGAGGTGGATGCCGCGGCCTATGGTGAACCGCTTCGAGACGTTGCTGACCGTGAGGATCGGTTCGGTTGCCGTGGTGCGCGCGGGTCGTACGGTCGTATTCAGCGACGGCGCAGCGGCCAACAGTTGACGTGTGTACGCGTGCGTCGGATTCGCCAGTACCTCTGCGGTGGGGCCGGTTTCGACAATCCGACCCGCGCTCATGACAATCAGGCGATCGGCTCTGTCCGCAGCCACGCCCAGGTCATGAGTGATCAGCAGGACAGCGGCACCGGTTTCGGCGATCCTGGCGTCGAGATGGTCGAGGATGCGTCGCTGCACGGTGACGTCGAGGGCGCTGGTCGGCTCGTCGGCGATCACCAGTTCCGGGCGGCACGCGAGAGCGATTCCGATCAGTACGCGCTGACGCTGCCCACCGGACAGGTCCTGCGGATACTGCCGCGCCCGCACTTCGGGGTTGTCCAAACCGGCTTCGGTGAGGATGCGAATCGCCTCGACCTTCGCGGAGCGTCGATCGGCCAGACCGTGCACCCGCAGCACCTCGGCAACCTGATCGCCGACGCGAACCACCGGGTTCAGCGAGGTGGTCGGGTCCTGCGGGACGAGCCCGATATGGCGGCCGCGCAACCGGTTCAACGTCTTGTCCGAGGCTGTGTCGAGCCGCTGCCCGTCGAACGTCACCGATCCGCCAACGATGCGGCCGGAACCCGAGAGCAGACCGATGAGGGCGTGGGCAGTCGTCGACTTTCCGGAACCCGACTCACCGACCACGGCCACCACTTCACCGCGGTCGACGGTGAACCCGATGCCGGAGACGGCGGTCGTCTCACCGTAATTGACGTGCAGATTCTCTACTTCGAGAATGGGGCTCATTGTGATCGCCTCTCGAGTGCGTGCCCTAGGCGGTGCGCGGACACGACGACGGCCACGATCACCAAGCCCGGCAGTGTGGTCATCCACCAGGCGGTGGCCAGGAAGTTGCGGCCCTCGGAAATCAGCGATCCCCACTCCGGGGTGGGCGGAGCGGCGCCGAAGCCGAGGAAGCTCAGCGCCGATACCGCGAGAACTGCCATACCGAATTCGACTGCAGCGAGGGCGATCACAGGGCCGTACGAGTTTCTGAGGATGTGCCTGCGGAACACATCGAACCACCGCACACCCGAGGCGTAGGCCGCTTCGACGTACAGTGATCTGCGCACCCGCAGCACCTCCGAGCGCATGACTCTCGCGAAATTCGCGATCAATGTCACACCGACGGCGATAGCGACGTTGACGGTGCCGAAGCCCAGAGCGGTCACCAGCGCCAGCGAGAGCAACAGCGTCGGAATCGACAGCAGCACATCGACGATGCGCATCAGCACCGCGTCGACTACTCCGCCGACGGCCCCCGAGACCAGACCGATGATCGAGCCGACCACCAGGGCGATGCCGACTGCCAACAGCGTTGCCGTGAGAGACAGTCCGGAACCGTGGACCACTCGGGTGAAGACGTCGCGGCCGATGTTGTCGGTGCCGAACCAGTGCGACGCGCTGGGTGCCTGGAGCTTGTCGGCCGGTGTACCGACCAGCGGGTCGCCGCTCGCGAAAACGGACGGGAACAGCGCGAACCCGAGAGCCAGCAACAGCACGATCACGGAGGCACCGAGCCAGATGTGCTTCAGCACGTCCCGCGGACCCCGGCGCCGCGTGGGTGCCGGTGCTTCGTCACCTGCCACGGGAATTGCCGAATAGACGGCAGGTTCACGAATCAATATGTCAGACATGCGCTTTCTCCGGTTCTGCACTGGCCTGCGAGGGCCGGTATTCGCGCACGATGCGCGGATCGATCAGCGGATAGAGCAGGTCGACTGCGAGATTGACCAGGACGAAGACCAGCGATGTGAGAACGACGATGCCTTGCACCACCGGAATGTCCTGGGCCAGCACCGATGTCTGGGTCAGCCGTCCGACTCCGGCGCGCGAGAACACCGTCTCGACCACCACCGATCCGGCCAGCAGGGTGCCCACCAAGACCCCGGCAATCGTGAAGGCGGGGATCGAGGACAGTCGCAGAACGTGTCGCGTCTGCACCCGAAGGCGTGAGACCCCCCTGGCCCGAGCCACATCCACGAACGGCTGCTTCCACGTGGTGGCCATGCTGGTAGCCAGGACCTGCGCGATGACAGCACCGGTCGGCAATGCCAGTGTCACCGCAGGCAGCACCAACGACGCTGCGCCTGCGTCACCGAACGCAGGGAACCAGCGCAGTCGGAACGAGAACAGTTGCAGCAGCAGTAGTCCTACCCAGAACGTCGGCACCGCCACCCCGAGCGGCGGGAGTGCGAGCAGCAGGTTCTTCAGCCATACGATCTGGGTGTACGTGGCTGCGTAGGCCACCGCGGATCCGAATACGACGGCCAGCACCAGGGCCGTCCCCGCCAAGCCGAGCGTGCTGGGCACCGCGTCGAGAATGGCCGTCGTCACCGGCTGGCCGGTGGCGATGGACAATCCGAAGTCGCCCTGCACGGCCCCCACCAGCGAGTGCCAGTACTGCACCAGCACCGGCTGATCGAGACCGTAGCGGGCCTGGAGTTCAGCGATGGCCGCAGCGTCGGCCGGGGTGCCCGAGCCGGCCGAGTCCACGGCAAGACTGACCGGGTCCGAGGGAAGGAGGAAGAGCACGATGAACGAGATGGTGAACGCAGCCCACAGCACTGCCAGTGCCTGCAGTACTCGCTGTCCGATGTAGCGGGTCATGCGCTCAGCCAGGTGTCGAAGAACTGGAGGCGAGCGGAGGCCTCGAATTTCAGATCCTGCACTGTCGACGCCGCGCCGACGGCCTGCGAGAGCTCGATCGTCGGAATCCACAGTCCGTTGTCGAGCACCTGCTGCTGCGCGGTTGCGAGGATCTCGTTGCGGGCCGCAACGTCGGTGGTCGAGAGCTGATCGGTCAACGAGGCGTCCAGATCCGGAATCGGGCCGCGCGCGTTCAAGTTCCGTCCGTCCACGGCAAACGAGGTGCGCAGAATGTCGCCGTCGGCGCGGGTGCTGTTGTAGTAGGTGGAGTCGTAGTCCTTGGTGCCTTGCCGTGCCGTCGCCTCCGAAGTGGAGACCAGTTCGAGCTGTAGGTCGACGCCCACGGCACGCAGCTGCTGTTGGGTCAGCTCCAGAATCGCCTGGTTGCCGGCGAACACCGCTGAATACATGACCTTGAAACTCAGCTTCTGCCCGTCCTTTTCACGGATGCCGTCTCCACCGGGAGCCCAGCCTGCGGCGTCGAGCAGCGACTTAGACTTCTCGGGATCGTAGGTGACATCGGCGAGCTCGACGTACCCCGGGGTGGCGCTGGCCAAAGTGCTTGTCGCTGTGCGGAAGTCCGGTCCCAGGACCGTGTCGACGAGTTCCTGACGGTTGATCGCCGGCACCAAGGCCGTCCGGACGGCGGGGTCCTGTAGCGCACCGCGAGTGACGTTGGGCTGAATGCCGAACGGAACACCCGGGTTGGATGCCGTCAGGATCCGGCCACCGGTCGCCTCGATCTGTGGAGCATCCTGCGGTAGCGCGTCGCTGACGGCGTCGAGCTGGTCGGAGGAAAGACTACCGGTACGTACACCCGACTCGGGCACGATGGTGAACTCGATGCGGTCCAGGTACGCCTCGCCCTCGTGTCCGAATACCGCAGAGCCCCAGTTGTATCCGCTTCGCTTGGCCAAAGCGACGGAACGGTCCTGTTGATAGTCCGCGTAGGTGAACGGTCCCGATCCGATGTTGGTGCCCAAGCACCGCGACTCGGCCGACTGTGCCGACGTCGCGGTGGCCTGGATGCCGAGCTGTGGTGTCGAACTCGCTTGCAGGAACTGCGCATTGGGTGCCGAGAAGTCGATGCGGACCGTGAGCGGGTCGACGACCGTGGCACCTTGATATCCGGTCAGGTAACTCGCAGCCAGCGGTGCCTTGGCAGCACCGAGAGTGCCGGTGATGGCATCGAAATTGTCCTTCACGGCGGTGGCATCGAGCGCCGTGCCGTCACTGAACGTCACACCGTCCTTCAGCTGGAAGGTGAAGGACTTCGCGTCGGCACCGACCTCCCAACTCTCGGCCAACCATGGCTCGACCTCTCCGGTTTCGGGGTTCTGGTCGGTAAGCGAATCGACCACCTGCCGGGTGACGTAGATGGTTTGATTTGTACCCGCCTGAGCCGGGTCGGAGCAGGTAGGAGCCCCGGACAGGCCGTAACGCAGCGTCCCTCCGGACTGGGGTGGGCCCGCGTCGGCAGCCGAGGTGGTGGCGCTACCTGCGCACCCGGCGAGCAATGTGGCGGTGGCGGCGATTACTCCGGCCACCAAAAGAACAGGGCGAGTGGACACGTGGGTGTCTCCGGTATCTGGTCGATCGCACGAGAACTCCCGCGTCCGAGCCACGTGTGCCCAGGAAGGAGTTCGTGCAGATGATGAGGTGTGGTGTCGAAAAGTGCGGTGCCGAAATGTCAGCTAAGACAGGTCGAACCGTTCAGACGGCACAGATCGACATGGATCCGACGGCATCCGTCGACGAAACCTGAGGCGACTCGGGTGTTCACGTGCATTCCTCCATCGGTCCCGGCGGTAGCACCCTCACCCGACAAGCGGGGGGTTGCTGCGACGTCATAGAGCCAGGTCTCTCGGTCGCTCTGGATGGTCCTACGTTCTCGATACTACGAGAGGTTCGGCGCAGTTGCCAACCGGGGTGGGAATTCCGCACGATGTGAGACCGTAGAAGCATGAACGACGAGACGGAGATCCCGTTGCCCGGAGGGAACAGGACCGTCGTGCATCGGGTAGGCGAGACGGTACGTCGAGCAACGGGAGACCACTCGGCTGCCGTACACGATCTCCTGAAGGAGTTGGAGCGCATGGGTTTTCCCTACGCTCCGCGCTTCCTGGGAATAGATGATCGGGGCCGGGAGATACTCACGTACCGCCATGGGACTGCCGGCAACTACCCGATGCCGGCCGCAATTCGCAGCGTCGAAGCTCTGGAGAGCGCTGCCAGGATTCTACGTCGACTACACGACCTCACCGTCGGGTTTCGACTGCCCGACGGCCATGCCCGACACCTACCCGACGGCGTCGACCCCGAGGTGATCTGCCACTGGGATGCAGCTCCGTACAACTTCGTCTTCGAGGGTTCCGCAGCCGTCGCCTTGATCGATTTCGACGAAGCCGGGCCGGGGCGACGCATCGACGATCTGGCCTACTTCGCCTATCGATTCGCGCCACTGTGCAGTGCCGACAACTTCCCCGACGGAGGATGGTCCCCGGACACCGATCGATGGGACAGGCTGCGCCGAATCTTCAGGATCTATCCCGACCCTCGGGCTGCCGAACTCCCAGACATCGTCATCGCCAGACTCGCGGCAATGAAACTCGCAGTCAGGGACGGGCCGAACCACGAGCACGGTGCCCTGTATTCGCGAGATCAAATGTTCGTCGATCGGAACCGAGACCGCATTGTCGACGCCATTACCTCCGCGGCGAAAGCTGCCCCAGGACAACGAGACGAGGAGGCCGCGCCTCCCAGTCGAACGGCTACCGACAGTTCAGCGCTCTCGCTGCCGTCGAGACCTGAATCATTATGCTGCCCAGCTAAATTCGACTCACATCTGTTCACATACTCAACCCAATACGCGAGCGTGTCGCCATCGACGGCAAACCTGTCCAGCACATCCATGCACAGCCAGGTCGCGACCGAGAAGTCCTCTTCCACCCCGTCGAGCCCGATCAGTGCCAACTCGTCGCCCACGGCGATGACAGCGCGATCGACACCGGAACTACTACGCTCGAGCCATCCCAACGCCCGCCGGAGATACTCCCAGTCGGCCGCGGGCACAGACTCGGTCGCCGATTGCCTGCACAGTTCCGCCGTCGCACCGAGTGCGTCCACAACCGGTGTCGACAGTGCACCGTCGAGTTCGACGAGTAAGCCCCGATCGGAATCTATGAGGTCGGCCATGTAGCGCCAACGGGCCGGAAGGGCGACGTCCTCTGGCCACACGTCCGTCGTACCGAACTGAAGCCGGGTGATCAGTTCCTTCGGTGAACTGCAGGAAGCGGCAAAACGAAATGCGTCGTTCATGTCGATCATCCCCACTGGGTCTTAACACAACATCGAACACCGGCTCGACACTCGAGTTCGGAGACACTGCCAAGCGGTGGCTTTCGTCACCGATGCAAGCAACGCTGCCGTGGTCGTTACGTCCGCCTTGGGGATATTGAACGCCGCCACCAGCATCTACGCGACTCTTCGTTACCTAAAGTCGACAACGTCACACTTGTGGCCGATGTGTAATCCGCCACATAGTGCAGAGGTTCGACTTGGCATCCCGACAGCCGAGCGCGAGTAGGAACGCATGTTCGAAAGTCTGTCGGTGGGTCGCGATAGATTCTGTTCATGCTTTCGGGGGACGGCGGATCAGGGGTGGACGGCATCGAGACGGTGCCGCCTCCCTCGGTCGTGTCCGATCCCGGACTGTCGATGCTGGTGGATCGGGTCGAGTCCGCTGTGGCGGAGTTGGCCGGGCAGGGGTCGGTGTCGTGGACCAATGCCGACCGGCGTGCGGTGATCCAACGCATGGAAACACTCACCCGATCGGTGACGGCGTATTCGTACACCTGGCTGAACGAGCTGATCGCTCAGCGCGGCCTGGATGCGTATCCGGGGTCGGTGCCGTGCTCGGTGGCGTGGATGCTGCGGATCACCCCACGCGCCGCCGGTGCACGAGTACGCCTGGCTGCGGAGTTGGGTGACCGCACCGCACTGTCCGGTGAGGCACTGCCGCCGTTGCTGCCGCACACCGCGGAAGCGCTAAGGGCGGGGTTGCTCGATGCCAAGCATGTGCAGATGATCCGCGAATTCTTCCGACATCTGCCCGCGAGTGTCGATCCGCAGACCCGCGACTTCGCCGAAGAGCAGTTGGTGGGCTTGGCCTCGACCAGACGGCCCGACGACTTCGCGCCGTTGGTCGCGCACCTGGACTCGATCCTCGACCCTGACGGCGACTTCGACGAGGACGAAGACGAGGACAAGAACGCGAAGCCGAGGCCACGCAAGCGACGCGATGCCTTCTTCTACCTCGGTGAACAGGGTTCCGACGGTATGTCGGAAGGGAAGTTCTGTGTCGACCCCGAACTACGGGCCTACCTCGAAGCTTTGTTCTCGAAAGCTGCGAAACCGGGAGTCAACAACCCGGCCGATCCGACATCGGTCGTCCACGACGATGAAGATGGCGAGAACGACAGTGCCACAGCGCCGCAGCCCGAGCCGACCACCCACGAAGCAAACTCCCGCGATGCCGGGTCCAGTAATGAAGGCCTGCGGGATGAGACGAACAGCGACGATGAATTCGATGGCACTGCTGAATCAGACAACTCGCCTGGGTCCGATGCCGGCGGCGACGATGCAGGTCCGGACACCGCTAAGCGGGATGCTGCCGCCGCCCGGGATCGACGCACCCAGAACGAACGCCGTCACGACGCCTTGAAGATGGCACTGCGGCACACCCTCGCATCCGGGACCCTCGGCACCCACCGCGGACTGCCCGTCACCGCCATCGTCACCATGAGTTTGAAAGATCTGAACGCCGGCTGCGGATACGCCATGACCGGCACTGGATCCCGAGTGTCGATCCGCGATGCGATCCGCATGGCTTCGCACGCCCACCACTACCTGACCATCTTCGACGACCACGGCAGAGCCCTCTACCTCGGCCGATCCAAACGCATCGCCTCCGCCGACCAACGCATCGTCCTCATCGCCCGCGACCGCGGCTGCAGCTTCCCCTCGTGCACCCGCCCGCGACCTGGTGTCAGTCCCACCACGTCGACGACTGGGTCGACGGCGGGCCCACCGACATCGACGCCCTCACCTTCGGATGCGACATGCACCACGCACTCGTCGGCACCGGCCCCGGCAAGTGGGCGACCACCAAAACCACCGCAGCACATCGCTATCCGGGCCGCACCCTCTGGCACCCACCAACCGGAATGGACCCAACACGCCGCGGGCTCATCAACCACGCACACCACCCCGAAGAAGTCCTCTACCCACCCGACCACCACCACGACACAGGCGATGCCGGCGACGAGGAACCACGACAACCCGCATGACGACCCACCCAAGCGTCACGGCACAGCTCTGCTTGCTGCACAGACATGCGTCCGAGCCAACGGCATTTCACACGGCGGGAGACCCACGGTTGCGCCCACTACCGATCAGGTCTTCGATGAGGGCAACGACCATCGGAGGGGTACGAGCACATGGCGTACGACGAGCTTCTTGCAGCTCGCATCCGCGACATCCTCTCGGGCCAGGAAAGCCTGCGCGAGCAGAAGATGTTCGGCGGTCTGGCGTTCCTGGTGCGAGACAAGATGGTGGTGTGCGTCGGCACCGGAAATCGTGCTCTGCTGGTTCGGGTGGATGGAGTTCGCGAACCCGAATACCTCCAGCGCGACGGAGCCCACCACGCTGTCATGGGCCGAGACCGCTCGATGGGCAAAGGGTGGATCACCGTCGACGCAGACGCGCTCACAAGCGAAAAGGCACTGGAATTCTGGATCGCCGCGGCGCTCGAACACAACACCAACGCGACCGGCTGACAGGCATCGAAACAGTCCTCGCCAGTACCGGACCAACCTACGGAGTAAGCCGGGCACTCACTGCCGCGGACTCATTCGAGACTCTTCTCGAAGGGATGTGACCCGACAGTCCTGGACGGCAAGTTCCGGTCGTACAGCGGGGTGTATCCGGCTGCCAGGTACAGGGCAACTGCTTCGGGCTGATTCCAACCGGTCGTCAGATACACCCGACGATATCCGCGATCGCGTGCGCTGCGTTCCAACTCAGCCACGACGAGTTTGCCGAACCCCTTGCCACGGTGCTCTTTCGAGGTCCAGATACGTTTGAGCTCTGCGGTGGTCGAGTCGTACTGCCGGTACGCGCCGCCGGCAACCGGAACACCGTCGTCCAACGCCATCACCAGCACACCGCCCGGTGGGGCGAACTCTCGAGCGGGATAGGACTTCAATTCTTGATATTGAACGCCGGGACTGCGGCCGTACCTGGACGCGTACTCGATCGCCAGCTCCTGCAGCAGAGGCGTCGCAAGTGGATCGTCCTGATCGACTTCGACGAAGTTCAGCCGTACTGGACTGGTGTCGCCAGTGCGAGTGTTCAGATCGAACGTTGCGCTCATGTGCTTCCTGTCTCGATTATCCGTCGACCAGATCTGCGACCAATTCTCCGACCGCAGGGGCGAACTTGAATCCGTGTCCCGAGAATCCCGCAGCGACAACGGTGTTGCCACTGCGTCCGATGGCGAAGTTGGAATCGGGAGTACTGGTGTACAGACACGTCAGCGGGTCGGCCGTATAGGCGTTCACTCCCGGGAGCCACGTGCTCGCGTACTCGATCAGGCGATCGACTCCCGCGGGATCGGCCACGAAGTCGCGGGTGTGCGGATCGACGACCGGCCCGGTGGCATGCTCGCCGATCTTGACGCCGTCTGGCGAAGACAATCCATAGATGCCTGCAGTATCGAGAAGTGCACCGGGATGGTGGATGAAGCTCGGCCACTGTGCGTCTGGGCGCAATGGTGCGAAATGCGCCGGTTGTTCCTGGGTGGTGACCAGCGGCGGAGTTGCACCGTGCGGTGCGAACTCGGCCGTCCATGCTCCCGCCGCGAGAACGACCACGTCGGCCACGTAGGTGCGGGTGTCCGTCACCACGTCCGAGCCGGAGATCTCACGCACCGGAGTTTCGTATTCGACCGTCGTACCGCGAGAGCGAGCGGCCGCTATTGCTGCGGCGACGCTGCGATCGGCGTGAAGCCGCCCGGCCGCAGCATGGAACAGCACTGTGGTGTCGAATCGAAGTCCGGGCCACCGCAGCTGCGCAGCAACAGGTTCGAGAACCTCGAACTCCAGGCCTGCTCGCTTCAGTGCACCGATCCTCGGATTCACCGTCGCCGGATCTCCATGATCGACTGCTCCCGTGATATCCAACAATGCTGTGGCGGTGGTGGTTTCGAGATCACGCCAGAGCGCGTGTGCCCTGGCAGCCAGTGAAACGTAGTAGTCGTCGGCGTACGCGTGCCGAAATATCCGCGAACTGCCATGCGAGGCACCGTTCTTGTGCCCCGGCTCGAATTGCTCGAGCAGAGTGACATCATGTCCACGTTGGGCGATCTGCCAGGCGGACGACGCGCCGATGATGCCGCCGCCGACGACTACTACTTTCACTGCGCTCCTACGCTGCAGGCTTGCGAGGAAGCCCGGGCGGGTTGATGACGGACTCGGACACGGCCTCGGACTGCAGGCCCCACCGATCGATGACCCGCTGGTAGCTGCCGTCGTCGATGGCATGTTGGAGCGCCTCGCGGATGGCCTCGATGAGACCGTTGTCCTTCTTGGTCAAGACCGCGATCTCACCCTGCAACGCATCGCCGGCCCCGGAGAACGTCCCGACAACCTTCGATTCCCCACTGGTTGCCGCGTGGTAGATGGCAGAGGGGTTCGGGCCGAGATAGCCGTCGATTCGCTTCGATCCCAGCGCCAGGTAGTAATCGGACGTGTTCTGGTAGTAGGCCAGCTCTGCCGGCGCGAGACCCTCGGCCACGTTCGCCTCGTTCCAGTCCACCAACAGCTGTTCCTGGTTGGTACCGGACCCGACGCCGATCTTCTTGCCGGCGATGTCCTGACGCTTCTCCACCTTCCAGTCGGTGTCCTTCTGGGTCTCGAAGGCAAGATTGTCGAGCCGGTAGGTGGCGAAGTCGTATTTGTCTTTTCGCTCCTCGGTCACCGTGACGTTGGAGATGAACACATCGTTCTCGCCGGAATCGATCTTGACGAAGTTCTGCGACCAGTCCGCAACCTGCAGATCGACGTCCAGCCCGAGAATATCGCCGACGAGGTAAGAGAAGTCGACCTCGGATCCGACGATGGTGGTGTCGTCGGTGGCGTAGAACCGCAGCGGCGGCGCAGTTCCGCCCGCGCCGGTGACGATCAGCGTGCCTCGATCTCGAATGGCCTGTGGCACTTTTGCGGCGATCTCGTCGACCTTGTCGACTCGGACTCTTTCGGTCTGCTCGGGCGTGAGGTCGAAGCTTTGCCCGTCCTCGGTGACGACCTGAGACTCGGCCTCGGGGTCGCTGCAGGCGGTCGCGGTGAGCGCCACGATGGCCAAAGCTGCGGCGACGACCGTCAGCCTGCGTGATGGTTTCGACATGAGTGTTGTCCGTCTTTCGCTGAAGTGAGGTGGTTTACAGAACGTGGGAGAGGAAAGCTTTGGTCCGCTCGTGCTGTGGCGAATCGAGAAGTGCTGCAGGAGATCCCTGTTCGACGATGACGCCGGAATCCATGAAGACCACCGTGTCGGCGATTTCGCGGGCGAATCCGACCTCGTGCGTGACGATCACCAGCGTGGCACCATCGCGTGCAAGTCCGCGGATGACTTCCAGCACCTCGCCGACGAGCTCCGGATCGAGCGCCGAGGTGGGCTCGTCGAACAGAATTACTTTGGGACGCAACGCCAGTGCCCGCGCGATGGCCACTCGCTGCTGCTGTCCCCCGGATAGCCGACGCGGGTAGTCGTGCACCTTCGCGCCGACACCGACCCGCTCGAGCAGCGCAAGGGCCTCGGGCTCGACGTCGACGCGTTTGCGCTTCTGCGCCGAGATCGGTGCCTCGATGACGTTCTCGAGTACCGTCAGGTGCGGAAACAGGTTGAAGTTCTGGAACACGAACCCGATCTGCGAACGCTGACGCAGAATCTCACGGTTGCTGAGCTCGTGCAGCTTGGCACCCTTGCGTTTGTAGCCCACCAGATCGCCGTCGACCCGGACAGTCCCCTGGTCGACTTTCTCGAGGTGGTTGATGATGCGCAGCAGGGTCGATTTACCGGATCCGGACGGGCCGATGACTGCGGTGACCTCCCCGGGCCGGACGGTGAGGTCGACGCCTTTGAGCACTTCGAGGGCACCGTAGGACTTGTGTACGCCGCGCACCTCGACGGCGTAGGTCTTCGCAGACATCGTGGCATCGAGCGTCGTCATCGTGTTGCTCCTCGCGGGGCGAGGGTGATTTCGGCCAGTTTCTTCCGTAGCTTCTGGATCGGCGTCAGCTCGATGTTGCGGACAGCCCCCTTGGCGTAGTGCCGCTCTACGTAGTACTGCACCACCGACAGAATCGAGGTGAGAATGATGTACCAGACGGTGGCCACCATGAGCAGCGGTACCACTCGGCCGCTTCGGCCGTAGATGACCTGAACCTGGTAGAACAGCTCGGCGATCGCCATGACGGAGACGATCGAGGTGCCCTTGAACAGGCTGATCACCTCGTTGGCCGCATTGGGCAAGATCCCCCGCATCGCTTGCGGAAGAATGATCTCGAAGAACTCTCGCCTTTTCGGAATACCCAGTGCCGCAGACGCTTCCAGCTGTCCCTGATCTACCGAGATGATACCGGCGCGGACGATCTCAGCGGAGTATGCAGCCTGATGCAGAGCGAGTCCGACGATCGCTGCCGTCGACCCGCTGATGACGTTGTTGACGTCGAACTCGAAGAAGCTGGGCCCGAACGGAATTCCTACCGACAGGGTTTGGTAGAGATACGCGATGTTGAACCAGAACAGCAGCTGCACGATCAGGGGAATGGATCGGAACGCCCAGATGTAGAACCACGAGATGATCTGCAGCACCGGATTGTTCGACAGTCTGGCCACCGCGAGTGCGATGCCGAGCGCGAAGCCGATCAGGGTGCCCCAGAACGTGAGCTGGATGGTGAGCCACAAGGCCGACAGCACCGATTGCGCGGTGAAGTACTGAGCGAACGTGCCCCAGTCCCATCCCGGATTGGTGGCGAAGCCGTGCAGGAACTGGGCAACAACGACCAGGGTGGCGATGCTGATCACCCACCGCCACGGATGCCACTTCCGTGCTACGACCAGCTGCTCGTCGGGGACCTGCGCATCGTCACCCGGGTTCGAGGCCGCAGGTCGAGCTTGTAGTTGAGTCACCGGAACCGCCGGGTCGGATGGGCAGCGATCATCGCCGTGTTGCCTTTCGGAGAATTCGAGCTGTGGGTACGCGAATCGGTCAAGCGTGCGTACAGGTACAGATGTTCATCAGGCGTGCCTCCATCGGTCCTGGCGGTAGCACCCACACGCCATAAGGCGGGGTTGCTGCGACGTCATCGAGCCAAGGTCTCTCGGTCGCTCTGGATGGTGACAGGAATGTATAGAACTTCAGATTGAAAAGTCAAGTGCGAGTGCTACTTCGGGTTGAGATCACGATGATTCGAACCCTTGCCACGTATCCGACCGGGCTGGCGTCAGCTGAATGCACCCCGGTATCGGGCCGCCGGATGCGACGCGGGCAGCCTGTCCCGTCCGGTGAGTTTGCGTCGGACGGTGCCCTCTTCGTACTCGCGTTGCGCAAGACCGCGGCGTTGAAGAACAGGCGTCACGTGCTCGATGAACTCCACGTAGCTACCAGGGATCGTCGAGTTGATGACGTTGATCCCGTCGACCCCGACGCCGCGCCACTGCTCGAGCCGATCTGCTATGGATTCCGGAGTTCCCACCACACGGCCGCTACGACTACGCATCCGGGCGAGATCTCGGACGGTGGGTTCCCGGTCGGGTATGGCCTCTCGGAGCCACTGCAATGTACTCAGTGAACCTTGCGCCTCCACTTCCCCGATCGGCGTATCGAGATCGTAGAAACCGAGGTCCACGCCGATCCCGCCTGCCGCGTGCGCGATGATCGTGGACTCGTCGACGTACTCGTCCAGTTCGGCGGCTTTACGTGCCGCTTCGGCCTCGGTGCTCCCGATGACGAACGACAGACCCTGGAAGAATTCGAGGTCCCCCGCGGACCTACCGGCCTCGACGACCAGACGGCGTGTGTCGGAGATGAGCGAGCGCGCAGCCTCGGGTGTCGGAGAAGCAATGAACTGGGCCTCGGCGTTACGCGCGGCGAAGCGTCGGCCCGTCGGAGATGAACCGGCCTGGAACAACAACGGCGTCCGCTGCGGAGTCGGAGCCACGAGATGCGGGCCCTCGACGCTGTAGCGCGCGCCGACGTGATCGATCTTGTGCACCTTCGAGAAATCGCCGTGCCGACCGGATACTTTGTCCTGCAACAGCGCTCCGTCGTCCCACGAACCTTCCCACAGCTTGTACACAACATCGACGTACTCGTCCGCCCAGGCATATCGATCCTCGTGGAGAGCCATATCTCCGAAACCGAAGTTGCGCCAGGCGTTGGGCGACAGACTCGTCACGATGTTCCAGGCGATGCGGCCGTCCGACGCGTGATCGAGCGTGGACATCTTGCGCGCGAAGTTGAACGGATGCTCTTGCAGAATCGAGGACGTCAGCGCGATCCCGAGATGCTCTGTCGCATAGGCGATCGCCGACGCGATCACGGTGGGATCGTTGCTGGGAATCTGCAATCCGGATTCGACGAACTTCTCCCACGAACCCTGATAGTCGTCGTACAGTCCCACGACATCGGCGAAGAATATGAAATCGAACTTGCCGCGCTCGAGTTCTTTCGCCAACGACACCCAATGCTCCAACGAGGAGAAATCGGTCTGCTCCGCCTCCGGCTTGCGCCACGCACCGTGCACGATATGAGACGTGGTGTTCATGACGAATGCGGAAAACCTGAGCGGCCGAGTCATACCGCCACCATGCCACGAACTCAGCGCACTGAGCAGAGCCCCTCGAATCACCCTGATTTCAACCATTGCGTCGCGCCCTCGACGCGGCGAGCCTTTTCGGTAGCGAATCGTTCTGTGCGGGCTGGGTCTCGCGCAGCGTCGACGAAAGGAATGGGTCGCCACGATGCCGAACAGCTCTACCACGTCGAAGAACACCGCAATCGCCATGATCGAACGCAGAATCTCCTCCACCGCCGAATCCTGGGACTGGCAGATCGATGCACTGTGCCGAGGTCAGGACTCGGAGATCTTCTTTTCCCCGTCGGGTGAGGGGCGAACGGCGCGTCGCCAGCGTGAGGATCGCGCCAAGCAGGTGTGCGCCGGCTGCGGAGTGCTCGACGCATGCAAGCGGTTCGCGTTGGCAGCCAACGAACCGTTCGGAGTGTGGGGCGGCACCACTGCCCGCGAACGCCAGGTGCTCAGAGCCACCTCTCGACGTGCCGAAGAACGGCAGGCGAGTTAGTAGCAGGGCGGAACGACCCGATAGTTCAGCGGTCCAGCCTGCGCGCGACCGGCGTAGTTCACAATGGACGGGTGAGCGAAACCGAGAAGCCCCAGCAGTGGACATATCTGATGGACATGGACGGTGTCCTCGTGCACGAGGATCACCTGATTCCCGGTGCCGACACGTTCCTCGCCGAACTGCAGGCCAACGAGATTCCGTTCATCGTGCTGACGAACAACTCGATCCGCACCCCACGTGACCTGCGCGCACGTCTCGCATTCACCGGTTTGGACATTCCGGAGAAGTCCATCTGGACCTCTGCTCTGGCCACCGCGACGTTCCTCGGTAATCAGCGCCCCGGGGGCAGCGCCTATGTCGTCGGCGAGTCGGGGCTGACGACCGCCCTGCACGACATCGGCTACACCCTGACCGACTCCAGCCCCGACTACGTGGTGCTCGGCGAGACCAGGACGTACTCGTTCGAGGCCATCACCACCGCCATTCGTCTCGTCGAGAAGGGTTCGCGCTTCATCGCCACCAACCCCGACGCCACCGGACCGTCCCGTGAGGGTTCGCTGCCGGCGACCGGTTCGGTCGCCGCGCTCATCACCAAGGCGACGGGCAAGGAGCCGTACTACGTGGGCAAGCCCAACGCGTTGATGATGCGTTCGGCCTTGCGTGCGATCGGAGGGCATTCCGAGAACACGCTGATGATCGGCGATCGGATGGACACCGACGTGCTCTCCGGTCTCGAAGCCGGGCTGCAGACCATCCTGGTCCTCACCGGAATCTCGACGGTCCAATCCGTCGAGCAGTATCCGTACCGACCGACCAAAGTCCTCGATTCCGTCGCCGACCTGGTGGGCCGCACTCAGAACCCGTTCTGATGACACTCGAATTCGTACTCTCCCGGCAGGATCACCATGTCGTCGGACTGGGCGTCCGGCACGCATTTCCCGATGTCGCCGACGCGGTGGCCGCGGTCCGCAAGGGCCGAAATGTCGTCGGCGCGCTGCCTTTCGACATGTCCGACGCCACCGCGCTGATCGAACCGGAGGAGTTCTACCGACTCGACGGACCCTGGTCGACACCGGACGAACTGCCGCCGCTACCGGCGGTCACCGTCGCGCGACAGATTCCCGATCCAGACGTCCATGTGCAGCGAGTGCGCGATGTCGTCGAGCAATTGAAAGCCGGTGTGGCCGAGAAGATCGTGCTCGCACGCTCCATCGAAGTGACCGCGGATGCACCGATCGATCCCGCCTCCGTGTTGAGCGCGCTGGTCACACGAGATCCGATGGGCAACGGCTTTCTTGCGGATCTGTCGCCCGCAGGTAAGACCGGCACGCACATCGTCGGCGCGAGTCCGGAACTGTTGGTTCGCAAGCGCGGCAACGTCGTCACCTGCCATCCGTTTGCCGGAACGGCTGCGCGTTCCACCGATCCAGACGAAGAAGCACGCATCTCCGCGGCCTTGGCGGCCAGCGCCAAGGATCAGGCCGAACATCGCTTCGTCGTCGACGAGATCCGCGCTGCGTTGGAGCCGTTCTGCGAGACGCTCGAGGTGCCCGAGTCACCCCAACTCAGCAGCACTCCACAGCTGTGGCACCTGTCGACACCCATCGTCGGCACCTTGGCCGATCCCGCGACTTCGGCGCTCGATCTCGCGCTGGCACTGCATCCCACCGCTGCCGTCGCCGGCGTTCCCCGAGCCGCGGCCATGGCTGCGATCGCAGACGTCGAGGGCTCCCGCGGCTTCTACGCCGGAGCCGTCGGGTGGACCGACGGCAGCGGCGACGGCGAATGGATGGTCACGATCCGCTGCATCGAACTCGCCGCGGACGGACTTTCCGGAACGGCCACAGCGGGCGGCGGCATCGTCGCAGATTCCGACCCCGACGCCGAGCTGGACGAAACCACGGCCAAGTTCCGCACGGTACTCAGCGTTTTCGAGCACTGACGTCGCTCCGGACACCGCTACCGATCGCCCGTCGTGTTGAGATCACCGTGAATCGAACTGTGTACATCGACGATCGACAATGGTCAGCTTGTTGAATTCCGCACTGCACCGCCGCAATTCGGGCAGTTCTTCAACCAGCGAAAGGTACCGACATGTCGGTGGACACTCTTGTCGAGAATGACACAGCTCTGCGTGCGATCAAGATCGGCGGCAATCTCGGTGCCCGCATCGAAGGCGTGCGACTCGGTGGCGACCTCGATGCCGGCACCGTCGAGTTCGTTCGGCGCGCTCTGCTCGAGCACAAAGTCATCTTCTTCAGCGGGCAGCACCACCTCGACGACGAAGGCCAGTACGCGTTCGCGGAACTACTCGGATCACCGACCACTCCGCACCCCACGGTCACCTCTCGCGGCACCCGAACACTGTCCATCGACTCCGATTACGGCAAGGCCAACAGCTGGCATTCGGATGTGACCTTCGTCGACCGCATCCCGAAGGCCTCGATCCTGCGTGCGGTCAGCCTCCCCGAATACGGTGGGAACACCACGTGGGCGTCACAGACCGCCGCCTACGCGCAGTTACCGGATTCGTTGAAGGCGTTGGTGGACAACCTCTGGGCCACGCACTCGAACTCCTACGACTATGCGGCGACCGCGGCGGAGAAGATTCAGAACTCGAAGACTGCGGAGTACCGGAAGGAATTCCAGTCCACCTACTTCGAGACCGAACACCCGGTGGTCCGAGTACACCCCGAGACCGGCGAGAAGACCCTGGTTCTCGGCCACTTCGTGAAGAACTTCATCGGGTTGTCGACCAAGGAGTCGCAGACCCTGTTCGATCTCCTACAGAATCGAGTGACCAAGCTGGAGAACACTGTTCGCTGGACGTGGAACCTCGGCGACGTCGCCATCTGGGACAACCGTGCCACCCAGCACTACGCTGTCGCGGACTGGGACGATCAGTACCGTCGCCTCGAACGCATCACCCTGGCGGGCGACGTACCGGTACACCCCAACGGAGAGAAGAGCCGAGTGGTCGCCGGCGATGCCGCGCACTACTCGCTCATCGACAAGCCGGTACCGGTGACACTCTGACCCGCTACTTCAGTGCCTGATCCAGGTCTCCGATCAGATCCTCGGTGTCTTCGAGGCCGATGGAAATGCGCACCACGCCGTCGGTGATGCCCACTGCTGCACGACCTTCCGGCCCCATCGCGCGGTGCGTGGTGGTGGCCGGGTGAGTGATGAGCGACTTCGAGTCGCCCAGGTTGTTGGAGATGTCGACGATACGCAACGCGTCGAGCACCTCGAAGGCGCGCTTCTTGCCCTCTCCCTCGGGGGCATCGAGCTCGAAGGTCACGACGGTACCCCCGCCCGACATCTGCGACTTCGCCAGTTCGTACTGCGGATGTGATTGCAGGAAGGGGTATTTCACCCAGCGCACCGCCGGGTGAGCTTCGAGGAACTCGGCGATCTGCAGCGCGGAGTTCACCGAATGGCGCACCCGCACCGGCATCGTCTCCAGACCCTTGAGCAGCGTCCAGGCGTTGAACGGACTCAGTGCAGGGCCGGTGTGCCGCATCAGAGTCTGCACCGGCCCTTCGATGTACTCCTTCGATCCCAGGATGGCACCGCCGAGCACCCGCCCCTGACCGTCGATGTGTTTGGTGCCCGAGTACACGACCACGTCGGCCCCGAGCTCGAGGCTGCGCTGCAGCAGTGGCGTCGCGAACACGTTGTCCAGCACCACCGTTGCTCCGGCCGCATGTGCCAGCTCGGAGACGCGCCTGACATCGACCAACGACTGCATCGGGTTGGACGGGGTCTCGAAGAACACCGCCGTCGTCGGCACCGACAACGCCTGCTCCCACTGCTCGAGGTCTTCGCCGTCGACGAAGACGGTTTCGACACCCCAGCGCGGCAGAATCTCGTTGCAGACCACGAAGCACGACCCGAAAAGGCTACGCGCAGCGACCAATCGGTCGCCGGCCTTCAGCAGCGCACCGAGCGCGGTGAACACCGCGGACATGCCGCTGGACGTCCCGAAGCATGCCTCGGCACCCTCGATCAACCGCAGTCGCTCCTCGAACATCTTCACTGTCGGGTTGCCGTAGCGCGAGTACACGAAATGATCGATGTCGCCGGTGAAGGCCTGCTCGGCAGCGCCGGCACTCTCGTACACGAAACCCGAAGAGAGATAGAGCGCTTCGGCGTTCTCGTCGAACCCGGATCGCATCAGGCCGCCGCGAACTCCCAGCGTGGCCTGACCCACGCCCTCGGGCAAGGGCTTGTCGAATCCGCCGCCTTTGGGCATGTTCGTCACGACTGCCTCCAGGGCAACCCGACCGCACGCCAACCCGTGGCTCCGCGGTGGCCGTCGGCGTCGGTGGCGCCTTCGAAACCGTCGAGCACGTTGTAGGACGGACCGATGCCCGCTGCCGTCGCGGCTTCGGCGGCACCGATGGACCGCTGACCGGAGCGGCACAGGAACACCACCGGCCGATCGCCGTCCACGCCTGCGGCTTTCAGGTCGTCGACGAAGTTGGTGTTCCGGGCACCATCGGGGAAGCTGACCCACTCGATCAGGTGCGTAGGACGGTCGATACCGGACGTGTCCGGGACACCGACGTACTGCCACTCGGCGCGCGTCCGAACATCCACGAGCACGGCCTCGGGGTTGCTCTGCAACAACTCCCAGGCCGCTTCCGGGGTTATGTCACCTGCGTAGGTCACTGGATCAGCCTTCCGTCACTTGCCGTTACATCACACATACCGAGATCAGACATACCAAGATCAGACATACCAAGATCAGACATTGCACACCAGCCACTTGTCGTCGACGCGGACGAACTTCCACTCGTCGTCGGTCTGCACTCCGGATTTCGCTTCCTTCAGCGGGACGGTCACCCTGCCGCGGTCGCCGTTGACCTCGTACTCCGACGGCACCCCGTCGATCGACGTCTCGCCGTTGCGCTCGACCTCGCCTGCTCGATCGGTTCGGTATTGCGCATCGTCGCCGGGGACGAGGAGGGCGACCTGGTCGAAGCACGTGTTCTCGCGCAGGAGATCTGCGTCGCCGGAGTTCTGTGCCTCGAGGAATCCGTCGACGGCGTCGGTCAGCAGCTGCGCCTGCGTCACGTTGTCCTCCGCGGGGGCGAACTTCGACGCAGCGAAGATGCCGACGAGCAGAACCACGACGATGCCCGCGGCGATGATGAACGGCCACGCGTTGGGCGGACGCTGCTCACCGGAGTCTGCGGCCGCTTCGGAAGCGTTGTTGCGCGCTTCCTCACGACTGTCGACCCACTGCTGCCTACGTTCACTCCACGACGCCATGCGCCCAATCTTCCTCGATCCGACGGGCCCGGCACTATCGGGGTCCGACGGGAATGTCTCCTCGCAACGTGATGCGGTGCATCTTGCGGTGCTCGGTGCCGTAATCGCGATTGGCGTAGTGCGAGGTGCTCCGGTTGTCCCACAGCACCAGATCGCCGAGACGCCAGCGGTGCCGCACGACGTGCTCGGGCTTGGTGAGGTGCGCGTAGAGCAAGTCCAGAATTCCGCGGCTCTCGGCCTCCGAGACGCCCACGATGTGCGAGGTGAAGCCAGGATTGACGAACAGCCCCTTGCGGCCGGTTTCCGGATGCACCCGCACGACGGGGTGTTCGACGGGGACCAGCGCGGTCACTTCCTTGCCGTCCCACACGTTGCCCTTACCGCCGCGCTTCTGCGCGAGGTAGTAGCCGAACTCCCGGTTGCCGTCGTGAATTGCTGTGAGCCCATCGATCATTCGGCGAACGGGCGCGGACAGTGACTCGTAGGCGAGTTGGCTGTCGGCCCAGTTGGTGTCGCCGCCGTGCGGTGGCAGGACGACGGGCCGCAGGATCGAACCCATCGGCGGACGTTCCATGAACGTGACGTCGGTGTGCCAGACGTCGGCGAACCCGTTGTCCTGACTGTCGAGCGCATAGACCTCGGGGGCGACGTGGCCACTGTCGTGTACCGGATGGCCGGCCGTGAGGTCACCGAGACGACGGCCGAATTCGACGTGTGCCGCGTCGTCGAGCGTCTGCCCGCGCAGCACCAGAACCTTGTGCTCGACGAGGGCTCGACGCACCGCGTGGATCTGCGCGTCGGACGCCGACGCGACATCGAGGCCGATGACTTCGGCACCGAACGACGGGCCGAGCTTGTCGAGCGCGAGGGTGATGGTCTGTTCCAGGGTGGTCATGTGTCCTCGAATCTGTGCACGGCGAAAGGGCTGATTCAGGCAGCGCTGCCGTCGAGAGAGGGATCCCGTCCTGTTCGAGGAGGGGAAGGGCGTCGGGTCAGGTCACCGACAACACATGTTGGTGCAGGTACGACAGAAGTCGACGGTGAACCGTCGGACCAGGTATGTCGTGTGCACAGAGCAATTCCTACCGGAAACCGGGAAATACGGCAAGTTGCCCTCTGCCCCAGCTCAGGTAATGCTTAATTTATGCTGGGGTGTCCGCACTTCCCTCGAAGAAGGTAGCTCGCTGCACATGACTGATCAGACTCGTCCACTCCGCGTCGCCATCGTCGGTGCCGGACCGGCAGGCATCTACGCCGCCGACGCGCTCATGAAGTCCGACCACAATGTCAGCGGACCGGGCGTGAGCATCGATCTCTTCGAGCGGATGCCTGCACCGTTCGGGCTCATTCGCTACGGCGTGGCCCCCGACCACCCGCGCATCAAAGGCATCATCACCGCACTGCACAAAGTCCTCGACAAACCCCAGGTACGCCTGCTCGGCAACATCGACTACGGCACCGACATCGACCTCGACGACCTACGCCGCTTCTACGACGCCGTCATCTTCTCCACCGGAGCCAACGCGGACCGCGCGCTGAACATCCCCGGCATCGATCTCGACGGCAGCTACGGCGCCGCAGACTTCGTTTCCTGGTACGACGGCCACCCCGACGTGCCGCGTACCTGGCCGCTCGAGGCCGAGAAGGTCGCCGTCCTCGGCGTCGGAAACGTCGCCCTCGACGTCGCACGCGTTCTCGCCAAGACCGGCGACGAACTGCTCCCCACCGAAATCCCCGCCAACGTCTACGAGGGTCTCAAGGCCAACAAAGCCCTCGAGGTGCACGTCTTCGGTCGCCGCGGACCGGCTCAGGCCAAGTTCACCCCGTTGGAGCTGCGCGAGCTCGACCACTCGCCGAACATCGAGGTCATCGTCGCCCCCGAGGACATCGACTACGACGAAGGTTCCGAGCAGGCCCGACGCAACTCCAAGCAGGTCGACATGGTCGCCAACACCCTGCAGGACTGGGCCATCCGCGATGTCGGCAGCCGCCCGCACAAACTGTTCCTGCACTTCTTCGAAAGCCCCACCGAAATCCTCGGCGAGAACGGCAAAGTCGTCGGACTGCGCACCGAACGCACCGAACTCGACGGCACCGGCAACGTCCGCGGCACCGGCACATACAACGACTGGGACGTCCAAGCGGTCTACCGCGCCGTCGGCTACCTCAGCCAAAACATCAGCGCCCTGCCCTTCGACGAACAAGCAGGCACCATCCCCAACGAAGCCGGACGAGTCGTCGGCCCTGCTGATGGTCATTCCGCAGGCTCCACTCCAGACCCGTCCTCCACCACACCGGTGCCCGCCACTTACGTCACCGGTTGGATCAAGCGCGGACCCGTCGGCCTCATCGGTCACACCAAGGGCGACGCCAACGAGACCGTCGCGAACCTGCTCGAGGATGCGCCGAGCTTCACCGGTGCAACCGAACCCGACCTCGACGCCGTCACCTCGTTCCTCGAAGGCAAGCAGGTTCCCTTCACCACCTGGGACGGTTGGTACCGCCTCGACGCGCACGAGCGTTCACTCGGTGAGCCCGAGGGTCGCGAGCGCGTGAAGGTCGTCGAGCGTGAGGACATGCTGAAGGCTTCCGAGCCCGACAAGGCCTGAGTGCCTGCGGCA
The DNA here is from genome assembly GCF_027270735.1 of Rhodococcus ruber. Taxonomy (GTDB): domain Bacteria; phylum Actinomycetota; class Actinomycetes; order Mycobacteriales; family Mycobacteriaceae; genus Rhodococcoides; species Rhodococcoides rubrum_A. The sequence goes on from NZ_JAPWIJ010000013.1 coordinate 51,404, forward strand.
GTGGTGTGGTTGAGTGCCCCCTGCGGCACATAACCACACCACTGCGCGCAGCGCACTACACCCGAACCGCCAGCAGCTTTCCCTCGGTTTCTACCTTGCGCTGATGCTCGTTGAAATCCGGTGCAGCGCAGACGAACAGCGTGCGGCCGTCGGATCCGCCGAGTCCGCAGGCGAAGACCCCGAGATCGAAGTCGAGCTGGTCGAGAACCTCTCCACCCTGCGCGACGTGCAGCACCCGCTGACCCAGCGCATCGGCGATCCACATCGTGCCGTCGGTGTCGATGCAACATCCGTCGGCAGCCACTTTCACCTCGCCCAGGGCCGTCGCCATGTCCGTCGACGACGGCAGCTCACCGAACGTCGCCCAGTCACGCCGCTCCCCCAGTGACCCGTCCTCGGCGATGTCGAACGCACTGACCCGGTTACCGACCGTCTCGTCGACGAGCAGTTCACCCGAACCGGTGAACGCCATCCCGTTGGGGAAATACAGGTCCGATGCCACGACGTGTGCAGAACCGTCGGGGTCGACGCGAATCAGATCGGCCGTTTCGACGGGAGCGAAGTTCATCAGGTCGAACCCGAAATTCCCGATGTAGGCGCGTCCCTGCGCGTCCACGATCATGTCGTTCAGGTTCGCGGACACGTACGTCGACAGGTCGGCGTGGACGGTCAGCGAACCGTCGTGTTCGCGCAGCAGCAGTTTGTGGTCGCGCATCGACACGATCAGCAGTCGGCCGTCGGGCAGCCAACCGAGCCCCGACGGCTGATTCGGCACCTCGGCCTCCACCCGCACGTCGGATCCGTCCTCTAGAGCAGATGCGACGCGGTGCGAATAGAAGTCCGATACCCAGATCCTCCCTTCGTGCCAGCGCGGACATTCGAAATAGGTGTAGCCGTCGAGAACGACAGTGGTCTCCGGTTTCATGTTTCGCATTCAAACACCGCGACACCGGGCCGCGACGGCGAATCCGCGAGCTGGCATGCTGAGACCCGTGTTCGACGCCCACCTGCACATCATCGACCCCCGTTTTCCGCTGATCGAGAACCACGGATTCTTGCCCGATCCCTACACCGTCTCGAACTACCTGTACGACGTGGACGGGCTCGGTATCACCGGCGGCGCGGTGGTGTCGGGATCGTTCCAGGGCACCGACCAGAGCTACCTGCTCGCTGCGTTGGAGGCCCTCGGGCGCGGTTGGGTCGGCGTCACCCAGATCGATCCGGAATGCTCCGACGAGGACGTCGTCGCGCTCGACGCCGCGGGCGTGCGCGGTATGCGGTTCAACCTCAAGCGCGGCGAGACGGATGTCGAAATGCTGACCACCCAGGCACGTCGCGTGCACGAACTGGTCGGGTGGCATGCCGAGCTGTACGTCGATGCGTCCCTGCTGCTCTCGCTCGAACCCATCCTTGCGAAGTTGCCGGCGGTGAGCATCGATCACCTGGGCTTGTCCACTCAGGGTCTGCCGTACCTTCTGAACCTCGTCGACCGCGGAGTACGCGTCAAGGCAACCGGATTCGGCCGAGTGGATCTCGACATCGCCGACACACTGCAGCAGATCCATCGAGTCAACCCCGCGGCGTTGATGTTCGGCACCGATCTACCCGGCACCCGTGCCCCACGCCCGTTCTCGGAGAACGACATCGACATCATCACCCACGCCGTCGGTGGCGACCTACCCGCCGTGCTCGACGGTAATGCCCGGGCTTGGTATCGGGTCTCTTGAATCAGCAGGGCCCTTAGTGCCCTCAGACGAGTACGGCTCCCCCGAGCCACACCGCTGAGGCGAGCAACGCGCCGAACAGTTCCACCAGGATCGATAGCCCCGCGGCCTTGGTGGCGTGCACGGTCGATCGCCAGGCCTCGGAGTGATTTCGGTGCCTGGGTACTTCGGCCACGTAGACGCCTGCGATGAAACCGACGAACAGCCCGACGACGGGGATGACGAAGAATCCGACGATGCCGAGCAGGCCGCCGACCATGAGCGACCGCATCGGCACGCCCGCCTCCCGCATCCGACGGCCCGGCCAGGTGTATTTCACTACCCCGCTCAGAACCAGCAACACCGTCGCGATCGCGAACACCGTCCACGCGGCCGCTCCTCCGGTGATCCACGCCCACACTGCGACTGCCGCGAAGATCAGGATGGTGCCGGGCAGAATCGGGACGACGATGCCGACCAGGCCGACCAGAATCACCAGGCCGACCAGAACTTCTCCGAGCGCGCTCATGAGCTCAGTGTGCCCTGTGCCGGGTCAGACGACAGGACGAACCTTGCCTGCCGCCTCGCGGGCCCGGCTCCGCGCGGTCTCGATGTCCGACGCGGTCGACACCGCGACACCCATCCGGCGCCGGACGAAACTCGTCGGCTTGCCGAACAGGCGCAGGTCGGTCTCGGGAACCGCCAACGCATCGGCGACGCCTTCGAAGGAAATGCCGTCCGCATCGACACCGCCGTAGATCACGGCCGACGCACCCGGCGAAAGCAGGGTCGTGTCGATCGGCAAACCGAGTACGGCCCGGGCATGCAGCTCGAACTCCGAGAACCGTTGCGTGCGAAGCGTTACCAGACCCGTATCGTGCGGCCTGGGGCTGACCTCGGAGAAGTACACGGTGTCACCCTGAACGAACAACTCGACGCCGAACAGCCCGCGCCCACCGAGCGCCGTCGTGATGCGCTCCGCGACGTCGCGGGCACCGGCGAGGGCCGCGTCGGACATCGGCTGCGGCTGCCAGGATTCGATGTAGTCGCCGGATTCCTGCAGGTGGCCGATAGGCTCGCAGAAGAACGTTCCGTCGACGGCCCGAACGGTGAGAAGTGTTATCTCGTAATCGAAGTCGACGAATCCTTCGACGATGACGCGACCGAGGTCGACGCGGCCACCCTTCAGTGCGTACTCCCAGGCCGCCTCGACATGGGCGTCGCCGCGAACAACGGACTGCCCCTTGCCCGACGAAGACATGACCGGCTTGATGACGGCCGGAAAACCTATGGTGGACAATGCTTGTCGAACGTCGTCCAGCGAATCGGCGAAAGCGTAGGGCGAGGTCGGCAGCCCGAGTTCCTCGGCTGCCAATCGCCTGATGCCCTCGCGGTTCATCGTCAACTGCGTCGCCCGAGCCGTGGGAATCACCACGCTTCGGCCTCGGGCCTCCACCTCGGCGAGGGCATCGGTGGCAATGGCCTCGATCTCCGGGACCACGAAATCGGGCTGCTGTGAATCGATCAGCGCCAGAAGCTCTTCCGGGTCGCTCATGTCGATGGTGAACGCATGATGGGCCACCTGATGGCCGGGAGCATTGTCGTAGCGATCGACGGCGATCACCTCGACACCGAGGCGTTGGAACGCGATGATGACTTCTTTGCCCAGCTCACCCGAGCCGAGCAGCATGACCCGGGTCGCGCCGGGAGTCAGTGGAGTACCGATGCGGACGGGATCTGGGGCAGTCACAGCCCTATTATCCACACCCACATCACTAGGACGCCCTAGTACAAGTTAGTCTCCATTCACTATCGCAGCTGACGAGTCGGAACGAGGCAACAAACGTGGCTAACACTGGTGGACCGCTCGCAGGACTGCGCGTCGTCGAACTCGCAGGCATCGGCCCCGGCCCGCACGCCGCACTGCTGCTGGCCGACCTCGGCGCAGACGTCGTGCGCGTGCAACGCGCCGGACAGATCTCTCCCCACGACCACCAGCTGCGCAGTCGCACCATCGTCGAGGCGAACCTCAAGGACCCCGCCGACATCGAGAAGGTTCTCGGTCTCGTCGAGCGCGCCGACGTGCTGATCGAGGGATTTCGCCCCGGTGTCACCGAGCGACTCGGACTCGGACCCGACGACGCCTTGGCCCGCAACCCGCGCCTGGTGTACGGCCGCATGACCGGCTGGGGCCAGGAGGGCCCCTGGGCACAGACCGCCGGCCACGACATCAACTACATCTCCGTCACCGGCGTCCTCAACGCCATCGGCCGTGACGGCGAACGGCCGGTGCCGCCGCTGAACATGGTCGGCGACTTCGGCGGCGGCTCGATGTTCCTCGTCTTCGGCATCATGGCAGCGCTCTACGAGCGACAGAACTCCGGGCAGGGCCAGGTGGTCGACGCAGCCATGGTCGACGGCACCGCCGCACTCTCGCACATGATCTGGGCCTGGCGTGGCGTCGGAGCGTGGAGCGATGACCGTGGCACCAACCTCCTCGATACCGGCGCACCGTTCTACGACACCTACGAGACCTCCGACGGCCAATACATGGCAGTCGGCTCACTCGAGCCGCAGTTCTACGCGCAGCTGCTCACCGGACTCGGTCTCTCCGAGGCCGACCTACCGTCGCAGATGGACAAGTCGCGCTGGCCGGAACTGCGCGAGAAGTTCACCTCGACATTCCTGACCAAGACGCGGGACGAATGGGCCGCGATCTTCGACGGCACCGACGCGTGCGTATCGCCGGTTCTCACCTTCGCCGAGGCCCCGAACCACCCGCACATGAAGGATAGAGACTCGCTCATCGACGTCGGCGGCGTCACCCAGCACCGTCCGGCACCGCGGTTCTCGCGCACCGAAAACGGAGTCCCGACGCCACCGCCGTCCACCGCAACCGACATCGCGTCGGTCTGGAGCTGACGTGTGCCGAACTCGAAGTTGCGGACGGTTTTCGGCTGATTTCCGTCCGTAACTTCGAGTTCGCCGTCAGCACGCAGCCGCTCAGAACACCAGGGCCGGCTGTTCCGCTTCGGCGCTCGGGGCCAAGGCTCGATATGCCGCCGCCGTCGCCGCAACTGCGGCCCGAAGTTCTTGCGGCTCACGGGTGTACGGCAGCCTGAGGTAGCGCTCGAAGGCACCCTCCACGCCGAATCGTGGTCCTGCTGCCAGCACCGCTCCAAATGCGGGAGCCGTGGCGGCCAGCGCACTCGATACCGGCGCGGGCAGCTGCAACCACAGCGACATGCCGCCCTCGGAACGGCGATAGCGCCAGTCCGGAACATGTTCGGCCAGAGCATCTTCGAGAACGTCTCGACGCTCACGCAGTTGGGACCGACGCAGGTCGAGGGCCGGTTCCGCGTCCTGAAGCAGAAATGACGACGCCAACTGGTCCATGATCGAGGTACCGAGGTCGTGTGCTGCCCGCGATCCTGCGAGCTGCGAGACCAACGACGGGTGCGCCCTGATCCACCCGATGCGGAGGCCACCCCAGAACGACTTGGACGCCGAACCGATCGTGACGATATCCGAACCGGAGACCCGCCCGAACGATGCGACCGGCGGTGGCGGCGGCGCGTCGAGCCACAGATCCACCATGGTCTCATCGACGATGAGTGTCATCCGGGTGTCGCGGGTGATGCGCGCGAGTTCGGCTCTCCCCTCGGCACCGAGCACCTGACCGGTCGGGTTGTGGAAGTCCGGAATCAGGTATGCCACCTTGGCTGCTGTCTGCCTTGCGGCACTGCGAATTCCGTCGAGATCCCAGTCGCCGTCCGCGGGGCGCACCGGCACCGGCACGGGCCGGGCCCCCACCCGCCTGATCGCCTCGAGGGCGTTGGGATAGGTCGGATGATCGATCAGCACACGGTCGCCGGGCGAGGTCAGTGTGCCCAGCAGTAGTCGAACTGCTTGCTGCGCACCGGACGTCACCATGATCTGGTCCGCAGTTGTCGGTAGGCCACGTTCGATGAAGCGCTGTGCGATGGCCTCGCGCAGCATCGCCAAACCGATGGGCTCCATACCGTGCGTCGGGAGATACGCCGGAAGTGCTTGCAGCGCAGACTCGTACGCGGCCGTCATGGTGCCGTCCGCGGCCGACATCGCCGCGTGAGACATGTCCACTACCGGACCCGAAGGCGACGTCGACTGGATCAACATGCCATTGGGCGTCGGCGCGGAAGGCAACGCGACCGTACTGCGCGAGCCCTGTTTACTGATCAGGTATCCCTCGTCGCGCAACACCGAATACGAGGAGGTGATCGTCGTGCGACTCAGATCGAGTGCCGCCGACAGATCGCGTTCGCTCGGCAGCCCCACACCGAGCGGAATTCGGCCGTCGTGAATGAGCAGACGGACGCCGTCTGCCAACGCCCGATACGTCGGACGCGAGGCCTTGCGCTTACCGGATCCATCCGCGGTCGCGTCGGCGCGCCAGCTACCCAAATCACGGGCCAGTGACGTTGCATTGAGAACTCTCGAGGCCATGCTCCCCAGTATTCGCGCACTGGCATCGAACATTCAAGTCCATTCAGCGATCAACTGGACTGCTCTGCCACAACGGGTGGATACTGGAGCCATGCCGAGCAGCACGCTCTTCGACACCGCCATCGGACGCTGCGGTGTCGCGTGGACCGATGAGGGGATAGTCGCGGTTGCCTTGCCGGAACCTTCGGACGAGGCAATGGACGACTACCTGGCCAGCTTCGGCGCGGCGCACGGGCAGGTGGACGCACTCGCCGCCGATGCGATCGACCGGATAGTCGGCCTGCTCGACGGACGGGCCGTCGACATGAGATCGATTCCGCTGGTTCTGGACGTCTCCGAGTTCGACGCTTCGGTGTACACGGTGTGCAGCGAGATTCCCCGAGGCTCGACGCTTACGTACGGCGACATCGCTCGCCGACTCGGCCATCCCGGTGCGGCCCAAGCAGTCGGCGGAGCGCTCGGTCGAAACCCCGTGCCGATCATTGTCCCGTGCCACCGAGTACTCGGCGCGGGCACCGAGGTGGGCGGATTCTCGGCACCGGGTGGGGCGAACACCAAACAGCTAATTCTCGGCATAGAGGGAGTGCCGGGGTTCGGCGAGCCGACGTTGTTCTGACCCAGTTTCGGCAGCGCTACCGGCGCGTCGCTGCAACTACAGTTGTCGCCTGCCCCTCCGGAGTCAGCACCGGCACCCACACTCCGTCCACTGTCGACGTAGCAACGCCGGCTGATGTCAGCGCAGAGCCCATCGCACCGATAGAAGTCCCGTCGTCACAGGCCAATTCGACGGTCCCCGAGTAGTCCGCGTCCACGGGTGCGCGGCAGACGACACCGCCCTTCAGCGTCAGTGCTTCCACATTTCCGTCGGCCGGTCCCGTGAACACCGTCGGCAGGTCCGGTGGTTGGGTCGTCGTAGTCGGCGGGGTTGTAGTCGTTGTCGGCAGGGCTGTGGTCTGCGTCGGATTGTCTGTCGTCGCGGGAGGCGTTGTCTCTTCGACCTCGGGCACGACCGGAATTTCCGGCTCGTCGGACGCAGTTTCGGGCGCCGTCGTTTGTGGAGCCGTCGTGCCGGAAGCAGTGGTCTCAGGGGCCACTGGTTCGGCAATTTCGGCGGGCATGGGAGGTGCTTCGGAGGAGCTTGCCGGAAGAACAGAATCTGGCTGAGCCACTCCCCGCGCTAGGGGCTGCACCGTGGCAGCGGACGCCGGCACTGACCCTGGCCCACACTGAGCTGAAACCAGATCTACGTTGAACGTCAGCGGAAGAAGTCCTGAATTCAGCAGGCTAACCGTGCCCGTGAGGTTCAGTTTGGTGAAACCGGTCGACGAAGAAGGGGCAGAGGCCGAGCTTTCGAGACTGACGTTCGAATATCCCAACAACAGCCGGTCGCTATAACTCACGGGAGGTGTGGGCCCAACGTTCGCATTCGGAATCGCGATCGACCGCCCTCCCACGACAACGGAACCGTTGCCAGTTCCCGTCCCCGCTTTCGGCTGTGCAAACGTGTTGGTACCTGCGACGAGGTCACAGCTGACCGACGTGGTGAGCGCCTGCGTCGAACCATTGATGTTGACGATATTCGTGTTCACGAGGCCGACAAGCTCGACGAGACTCAGCACACTTCCGAGCAACAGCATGGATGTGACGCTTGCTGACGCACTGGCCGTGGGAGTTCCGGTGGTGCAGTATGTCGGAGTGCCGACGACCCCAACGACATAGGATCCACAAGCGCTTGCACCCACAGCCGACGTGTTAGAAGTTGCGCTCGACATGGCAAGCCGATTGACGCCGGCCACCGCCGACGACGCAAATGGCCCACTGCCAGTTACAGTTACGGTTCCCGGGTTCGTCGAGTCGCGCCCTACCCGAGCGCCATTCCACGGCAGGGGCGTCGGATTCGAGGGAAGTATCGACACTCCTCCCGCGCTATTGACGCGTGATGCGCTGCCGAGTCCGTACCCGCTGGTCGGCCACGTTCCCGACGTCACGGTTGCCGACGTGTGCTCTGGGTCCGTCCAGACCGCCTCGGTTTCCCCGATAATTCCGCGTGATTGGCCGAGTGATGCTGCAGCGAGCAACGCAATGCCCAGTATCAAGGCTGACCTACGCCTCGTGTTTTGCATCAGTGCCGCTCGATCTCGAGCTCATCGTCCGCGAAGGATTCCTCGTGCTCGTCGCCGTCTTTTCCCCGCGGCCAGAACACACCCACCACGAGAGCTGCCATGGCTAGCGTGATCCCGCCCAGGACATAAGGATTGGAGAAGTACACGATCACTCGTGCTAGGCCAGGCACCGACCACAGTACCTTTCGTACCTCGTCGACCTGGTACAGACCCTGGTCGGCGTATTCGTTGGCGTCGCCCTTGAGTTCGAGATACATTGCGCCGGAATCCGGTAGCGCGTTCGTGGTGACTACTCGGTGGGTGACCGGAAGTTCGCCAGGCCTGTCGACGGTCACCACGTCACCCACCTGCACCGAGTCCGCTGAGACTTTTTGCACGACGGCCAGTGATCCAGTCGGAATTGCCGGTGACATGGACCCGGTCTTGAACATGATGAGGGTGATGTTGAACGCGAAGGCACAGATGACCAGAGCTATGCAGACAACTCCGCCGACAGCCAAGATGTTCAAGAGCCAATCGCCGGCTCTCGACCACAGCGAACGCTTCGCTTCGGCGTTTCCGTGTCGCGCTTGTGTCATGGTGTCTTTCCTAGGAAGTGCCGACGAAAGCCCAGTCGGGGGTTGCAGTTTTTCCTTGCAGCGCTGAATTGGTCCAGTTGGCGGGAGTGGCAGGCAAGCTGATCTCGAAGCACACCGTGGTTGCTGCGCCTTCACTTGCCGTAGTGGCGGCAGCAAGTGTGAAGACGTTCGGGGCTGAGCCGGTCGTCAAACTCACTGCGCCGGCACTACCGACGACCCACGAGGGTGTACCGGTGAAAGCCGCACTGGTACAGGGTGACCCAGCTGTTTCAAGCTTGACCGCACGATATACAAGCGCACCTCCGAGCGCCGCATCGCCCGACAGTTGCGCACCGCCGAGCTGGATCTTCGCAGCGAGCGAACCCACGTCGGTCCGTAGCCGAATGGGCGCGTAGGAGACCACACCAGGAACCACTGCGCTCACGGTAGGGGTGAACGACAACTGATTGTTGGTGCCGGTGACCGGGTGCGAGCTCCACGTCACCCCATTGTCGACGCTGGACTGGATACCGAAACGCCCCGACTGGAAGTTGGCGAAGCCCAGTACGTTGTCGGTCCAGCTGGCGGCAACGAGAACAGCCCCGAAACCCAGGACTATTCCCCCTGCCGCCAGTGCTCGACGCTGCCTCGAACGAACAGTCGACACCGAAGAGCTACGCGGTCGATGTGCCGGCGAAGTCCCAGACGAGCTGGCCCGTGCTCTGGCCCGACACCGCGTTCGTCGTACCGGCCGGCAAGGTCACCACGAAGCACAGCTCAACAGGCGTTCCGGCAATAGCCGGTGCGCCACTGGGCAACACGATCGGAGCTGTTGTGCCGGTACCCAATGGCGAGTTGGGTGCCACGACCGTTGTCGAGCCCAGATTGCCTGCGACGCAGTCTGTTGCGGTGACGCCGGAGTAGACCGTGTAGCGAAGCGCGGTGGCAAACGTGGTCGTTGCCGGGGGAACGGGCGCAGGAATGGTAGGACCGGTCAATGTGATGCTCGCACCCAATGCTTGCCCGGGTTCGAGCCTCAAACCGACAGGCGCACGGACGACGTCTCCGGGGGTCATGTTGTCCTTGAGCGGAATCGCGAACTGCAGACCGCCGCCTGGGGAGACGTCGTACTCGTCCCAAACGGCGGCCCCCGTCGCGAAGTTTCCCTGCAGATTCCACGGTTCGTCGCCGGAGGCGAACTCGGCATTACCGAACACGTTGTCGGACCACGCAGCCAACGTCACCGCCGCCCCGATACCGAGGACGAGACCACCTGCGAGTAATGCGCGGACTTTACGCTTACGGTTGGAATTCTGAATGCTCTCGGACATGGCCCCGGCTCTTTTCTGAGGGTGTGGTGGTGAATGCCGTTTGCACTCACTGCACCAGATGTCGAAGCATAGGGCACGCGCGTTACACGTTTTCATAAAACGTAAAAGCAAGATTTTCGAAGGTCCTTCACGACGCTTATCTATTCGCCGACAAAGAAACCGAGACCTTTTGTATCGTGACCGCAACCGGGAACAAATAAAGCGAACTCGCTCTATTTGTACCGGAGGTTCGTGAGGTCACGCGAAAGCGGAACTGGTGTCCACCCCTGCTGTCAGGACGGCGGCTTGCGCACCGGGTCCGGGCGAAACCTCGTCTCGCTCAGGCCTACCGCCAATGACGAACGCCCCTGTCTCCGGAAGCCAACCCAACGCCCCCCGCTGAAACAGGTTGTAGCGGCCAAAGCCCGTCGGCGTCGGCCGTTCGTCGCTGATTGGATAGCCGAGAGTGCCATACGGCCCTCCGTGCGCCAGGTACCACTCGAGAATTGGACCGTGCACCTCGTGCGCTCCGCCCTCGGGAAGTGCGAACACCGTTGCATTCCGGTACTCGAGCATGCCGCCCCCGCCCGGGCCGAGCATGAACTCACCGACCTGCTCGCCGATCCAAGAATGTTCGTACGCAAAGCGATCGAATTGATAGGCAAACACTTCGAGACCGTTGTACGGAGCGGACATGAGCAGCGCCTCCCTTACTTACACAACGTCGAGTATCCCTCGATTCCTCGCTTTCGATACGGAAATTCGGGCACATCGGCCCAATTCGGATGTTGCAAACCGCGCGATCGAACCGGGCGGCATAAAAAAACAGCGCAAAAAAGCCCCGCACTCCGGAAAGTGCGGGGCTTTCGAGTCGATTGACCCGATTACCGCAGGATGTCCCGGCGAACGATGGTTTCGTCGCGTCCCGGTCCGACGCCGATGCACGACATGTACGCACCCGACAGTTCCTCGAGACGCAGGACGTAGTTCTGCGCGTTGATCGGCAGTTCCTCGAACGTGCGGGCACCGGAGATGTCTTCCCACCAACCGGGCATCTCTTCGTAGATCGGCTTCGCGTGATGGAAGCCGGTCTGTGTCATCGGCATTTCGTCGTGCCGCACACCGTCCACGTCGTAGGCGACACAGATCGGCACCGTGTCCAAGCTGGACAGCACGTCCAGCTTGGTCAGGAAGTAGTCGGTGATGCCGTTGACACGGGTGGCGTATCGCGCGATGACGGCATCGAACCAACCGGTGCGCCTGGCACGACCGGTGGTGACGCCCACCTCGCCGCCCTGCTTGGCCAAGTACTCGCCGTAGTTGTCGAACAGCTCCGTCGGGAACGGACCCGAGCCGACACGCGTCGTGTAGGCCTTGAGGATGCCGAGCACAGTCCCGATCTTGTTGGGGCCGATACCGGAGCCGACGGACGCGCCGCCCGCGGTCGGGTTCGAGGACGTGACGTAGGGATACGTGCCGTGATCGACGTCGAGCAGCGTGCCCTGCGAGCCCTCGAGCAGAATGGTTTCACCGCGCTCGAGGGCCAGGTTGAGCTGCAACCTGGTGTCGGTGATGCGATGCTTGAATCCCTCGGCCTGCTCGAGCACCTCGTCCACGACCTGCTGCGAATCCAGCGCACGCCGGTTGTAGATCTTCGAGAGCACCTGATTCTTGAATTCCAGTGCAGCCTCGACCTTTTGGGTCAGAATTTTCTCGTCGAGCACATCGGCCGCTCGGACTCCGACGCGGGCGATCTTGTCCTGGTAGCAGGGCCCGATTCCGCGTCCGGTGGTGCCGATCTTCTTGGCACCGAGGAAGCGCTCGGTCACCTTATCGATGGCCACGTGGTACGGCATGATGAGATGCGCATCTGCGCTGAGCAGCAGGTTCGACGTGTCGACGTCGCGCTTCTCGAGGCCGTCGAGCTCGGTCAGCAACACACCGGGATCGACGACGACGCCGTTGCCGATGACGTTCTTGACGCCCGGCGTGAGGATTCCCGACGGAATCAAGTGCAGAGCGAACTTGTCTCCATTGGGAAGAACCACGGTGTGGCCGGCGTTGTTGCCGCCCTGGTAACGAACCACCCACTGGAGGCGTTCGCCGAAAAGGTCGGTGGCTTTGCCTTTGCCCTCGTCGCCCCACTGGGCGCCGATCAGGACTATCGCCGGCATGTGCTCTCCTACGTTGCTTTCGTGCGAGGACGTGCTGCAGATTTGCTCGAACGAATGCAGCAGTCACCATTTGTCGCAGGCGCGACAGTGGCCGGGAGAACAGTCTAGCCGAGGCGGTGAGCTGGCCCGCATGCCGCTACGGTCGGCGACAAACGAGGGCACTATGGTTTGACGAGGATTCATCGCAGACCTAGGAGCGCCGTGACACCGTTCGTTCTGCAGTGCGGCAACCCGCTGCTGCCGATCACGCTGACCGACGTCCCACTGCGCAGCGCCGACGCAGTACCAACCGACGACGACTGCAGCGCGATCTTCTCCGACATCGAATCCGCTCCCGCACCCCGCATCATCGTCCTGGGCGACGATGCCTCCCTGGCCGCAGTGCTGACCCGGTTGATGCGTACCGACCGCCTGCACGTCGAAGTCGCGTTCGTACCGGAGACCGCGACCAACGCAGCTCACATCTACAAACTCGGCACCGGATCACGCGCCGCCAAGGTGGCGCTCACCGGGACGGCGTCGAGCACACCCCTGATTCGAGACGACGCAGGCAAGGCCGTCGTCGGTCGGGCGCTACTCGGCGGTGCCGCCGGCGCGGAACTCGAGGGCGAGGCCTATGTCGACGACACCCGCCTGTTCTCCGGCGTCGTACCCGGCGTCGAGGTGGCACCGACCCCCGAGCTGCCGGGCCTGCGCGCGCGAGTGATCGGCCGTCGACGTCTGCTGCCCCGCCGCTGGGTGAGCGGGCGCGCGATGCAACTCGGCTCTCCCGCAGCTCAACTACTGCGCGACGGCATCGCCGGCGACAGAACGGTGAAGAGATCCACGTTCTACCGCCACGATCAGGAGTGGTTGCTGGTTCGATGACCGTCCCACTGATCCGATGACCGTTCCGCTGCGACGCAGTCCCGTTCTGCCGAGCCCGGTGTTCGTTGCCGTTCTGGCTGTCGCAGGAGTGGGCGGCGCGCTCGCCTGGACGGCCGAGGACGTCACGTCGTTCACGGCGCGGCTCGGGGTGTTCGTTCTGGTCCTCGCCGGCTGGATCGCCTCGGTGTGCCTGCACGAGTTCGGCCACGCCTTCACCGCTTTTCGCGCCGGAGATCGCGAAGTCGAGCTCCGGGGCTACCTGACGCTCAACCCGCTGAAGTACACCCATCCGTTGCTCTCGATCGTCCTACCGGTGGTGTTCATCGCGATCGGCGGGATCGGACTACCGGGCGGTGCTGTGTACCTGCGCACCGGCCAGTTTCCTGCATCTACACAACGGCGCATCGCCCTCGCAGGTCCGTTCGCCAATGCCGTTGTCGCCGTGGCACTTCTGGTCGTCATCAGACTGTTCGGCACCGACGGCACGCACCCCGCATTCTGGTACGGGCTCAGCTTCCTGGCGTTCTTGCAGATCATGGCCACCATCCTCAACCTGATTCCGGTACCGGGACTCGACGGATACGCCGCGCTGGAGCCCTCGCTTTCGCACTCCACCCGAGCATCGCTGAACCAATTCAAGGGATACGGAATTCTCGTACTCGTTGCGCTGCTCTTCGTACCCGCCGTCAATGCCGCTTTCTTCGGAGCGATCTATACCCTGTTCGGGCTGTCCGGCGTTCCCGAGTTCTTCGCCGGCAACGGCAACTACCTGATGCGATTCTGGGCCTGACTCGTCGTTCGGTCGCAGTTGAGGGAAGCAGTGCACGGTATCGAGCGCGATCGACGGGATTCCGAAGGTTCGGACTGGTTGCGTGCAGTCTTTCCCAACAGTGTCGGTGCCGGATCGCATAATCGACTCATGACGACGTGGGACGAGTTCTCGACGGCAGCCCCGAACCTGGCATCGGCGGTACGGGCCAGATTCACCGCCCACAAGCACCATGTTCTTGCGACGCTACGAGTGGACGGCTCACCGCGCGTGAGCGGAACCGAGGTGGAGTTCGACGCCAGCGGTGTACTGCGCCTCGGATCGATGCTCGGTGCCGTCAAGTCGCGGGACCTGCAGCGCGACGGACGGTTCGCGCTGCACAGCAACCCTGGGCATCATTCGATGGAGGGCGGTGACGCGAAGATCGGCGGAGTTGCCGTCGAAATCACCGATCCCACTGTGCTGCAACCGATATTCGACGCCGCGCCGGGCGAACTGGTGCCGTACCACGTGTTCGATCTCGATATCAACGAGATTGTGCTGACGTCCCTGGTGGACGATCACATGCAGATCGACATCTGGCGTCCGGGCACCGAGGTTCGCACCATCACCAGGTGATCTCTTCCTTGCACGTTCGCCCGTGTGCGGCAGGTTCGACCTGCACTGTGGCGTGGTCGAGACCGTAGGTGGACAACAACGACTTGGCTCGATCGAGCACCATCGACGACGACCCCTCGCACTCGAGATGCACGGTGGCCACATCCATTCCGGTGGTGAGCGTCCACACGTGCAGGTCGTGCACTCCCGTCACTCCGGGAAGTGCGCTCAGGTCCCCGGTCAACGCGTCCACGTCGACGTCGGCCGGACTGGCCTGGGTGAGAATACGCAGCGCCGAGCCGGCCAGCTTGATCGCTCGCGGAATCACCCACAGGGAAATCAGCACACCCACAACGATGTCCACCCAGGTCCACTGGAACAGCAGCATCAGCACACCGCCGACGAGCACCCCGACACTGCCGACCGCGTCGGCCAGGACTTCCATGTATGCGCCGCGGACCGCGAGCGAATCCTTGGCGTCGCCGCGAATGAGCAGCATGACAACGATATTGGCCGCGAGACCGGCCGCCGCAGTAAGAATGAGCGGTAGGCCCGGGATTTCGGGAGCGTCACCGATCCGCGATATTGCCTCGTACATGATGAAGGCCGCAACACCCAGCAGCAGAACAGCATTGGCGATGGCGGTCAACACTTCGGCGCGGTGCCAGCCGAAAGTTCTTGCTGCGGCAGCGCTTCCCTTGCGTGCCAGCAGAAGTGCAATCAATCCCATGGACATACCGAGTACGTCGGTGAGCATGTGGCCGGCATCGGCGAGCAGTCCGAGCGAACCGATCGCCAGCGCAACGGTTGCCTCGACGACGAGGAACACCACCAGAATCGCCAGCGCCACGACCATCTTGCGAACGCGAGACTTGGGTGGACCCGCCCCTGCGGGCGAATGACCGCCCACACCGTGACTGTGTCCGTGACCGGCGCCCATGACTCCCCCTTGCGTACCTGTAGCTGCTTCCGGCAGTCACCATATGCGTACATACGCATATATGCAATGGTGTCGTGTGCCTACAGGCCCTGGTTCACACCTCCGGTGGAACGTGCGGATTCTTCACCGTCGGCGGCAGGGTCGCCAGTGCCGAAATGCGCTTGAGGCCCGCGACCTGCAACAGATCGACGATGATCGACCGCAATTGAGCAAGCACCACGGTCGCCGACAGGCCGGCATTCGAGATCAACTCGGGCTTGGCACCGGCGGCAACCGAACGCAGCACCCGAGCAGCCTCCGCCGCATCCGGCTTCTGTCCCGGATCGGCGAGAACCATCTGACGTAGGACTTCCACCGCATGCGCCAGCTTCTCGACCTCGTCGACGACACGTGGATCGAGAATCTCGTCGTCTCGCACCAGCGTCAGCGACCGCCGAGCGAGCACCCGAATGTTGCGGACGGCATTGTCGATGGGATCGGCCGTTGCCGCGAGCGCGGCCAAACGATTGCGGTGATTCCAGTACATCGGCGAGATCCGGGCAATTTCCCGGCCGCCCTTGAGATCGGTCCGCAGAGCGTCGATACCCGACTGCGTTGCGCGCGCCTTACGCAACGCCTCCTCGATCGGTTTGGGATCGTTCGCCACCAAACCGTCGGCCACCTTCTGCAACACACTGGCAGCCGTGGCCAGGACGTTCGCCGCATCCTTGCGCGCACGCCACACCGGATGCGTGGGAATCAACGCCACGATCGCGATGCCCACCAGACCGCCGACCAACGCGTCGACCATGCGGTTGGGGCCACCCATGTTGCCCGGCGGGATCAGGGTCGCCACCAGCACCGCGGACGATCCGGCCTGCATCGCGATGATGGGACCGCCGTCGAGGAACACCGCAGCCGACATCGCCAACACGACCACCAGCGCGATCTGCCAGGGCCCACTACCGATCAGCGAGATCAACAGATCGCCGACGCCGATACCGACCGTCACGCCGGCCACCAGCTCGGCCGATCGACGCAACCGCGCCCCGAGGGACACACCGAGCGACACGACGGCCGCGATGGGGGCGAAGAACGGTCGTTCGTGACCGACGAGATCCGTGGCGACGAACCATGCGACCCCGGCCGCCAACGCGCACTGCACGATGGGCAACAGCGACAACCGCAAGCGCTCGGTGCCCGCCTTCATCCGGGTCCGGCCACGCGAGCGGCTGGCGCGGGCTCGATCAGCCCAGGCCGAGCGCTTCTGCTGCCTTGGGGTCACAGTCTTCGAGGAGGTCGAGGCAACGGGCGTACTCGTCGTTCTCGTTGATGTCGCGGGCAGCTTTGGCGAGGACTGCGACGCATCGGAGGAATCCGCGGTTGGGCTCATGGCTGTACGGGACCGGCCCGAATCCCTTCCATCCATTACGACGCAACTGGTCCAGACCTCGGTGATATCCGGTACGTGCATAGGCGTATGCGGTAATTGTGGCACCCGACTCGAGGGAAGCCTCGGCGAGATACGCCCACGCAATGGACGCCGTCGGATGCGCAGCTGCGACGGTTTCGGGGGCCTCGTGGTTGAGCAGTGAGGATTCGGCCTCGTCGTCGCCGGGCAACAGTGTGGGTTGGGGTCCGAGCAGATCACCGAAAGAAGTCATGGCGCTCATTGTGCCCCTACGTCACCGAATCGTGTCCGAACACCCCCGCAACGCTCGCGTCCGGCCGCGGACCCGGTCGATAGGCTGCCAGCTGACGAAATTTCAGCCATACCGCTCTTGCAAGAATTCGGTGGACGAGGGAGAACGCATGCCGGACGAGAAGAAGAATGCACCCTCCGAGGCCGACGCCGCCACCGAGAAAATCGATCTGGGCAAGAAGAAGCGTGTCGACGAGTCCTCCGACACTCCGACCGAGAAGATCGCCACTGGTCCAACCGAGGTACCGGCAGCATCGGAAGCGAAGCCTGTCGCGAAGCCGACCGCGGCACCGCGTCGTATTCCGCCGCGAAACACCGCAGCTGGTTCCTCGAAAGCTGTTGCGGCAGTTGATAAATCTGTTTCGGCAGACAGGAAAGCGCCGGCAGCGGTGCCGCCACCGGTCGGGCCCCGCAAGATCGAGCCACAGCAGGTCGGTGCCAAGCAGGCAGTTCCTCAGCGCGTGGGAGCGCCGCCCGCGGAGCCGGAGAAGCCGAGCCACAAGAAGTGGTGGGCGGCGCTGGTGGCCGCGGTGGTGGTGATCGCAGCGGTTGCCGCTGGGGCGTATCTACTGATCGACCGCACCAGCGAGGACAACTCACCGGAGGCGCAGATCCGGTCGACGGTCGAATCGTTCACCAGCGCGTTGGCCGGCGGTGACCTGGCTACGCTTCGCAGCACCTCGTGTGGGGATCTGGCGACGTTCTACCGCGATATCCCGGACACCGAGTTCGCCGACGTCCACCGCGTCTCCGTAGAGCAGGGCAGCATTCCGACCGTCGACAGCATCGACGCCATTCAGGTCACCGACACCACGAACGCGATCGCTCAGGTGATCGCGCACACCGACGCCAACCCGAACGATCGGTCGCCGCGCACCTTCGACCTACGCCTGGAAGGCGATCAGTGGAAGGTGTGCAGCTGACGCTGCATGTGCACGGCGGAGCCTGCGGGTCGTTCCGCAGGCTCCACTCCTACCTCGTAGCAGGCTACGAGTTTCCGTGCACATGCGGGCTCGCCCGCTCAGCCTGCGGATACGCTGCGGCCGGCGGACTTGAGGTCGTTGCACGCCTCGACGACACGGGCCGTCATGCCGGCCTCGGCCTTCTTGAGGTAGCTGCGCGGGTCGTAGGCCTTCTTGTTGCCGACCTCGCCGTCCACCTTCAGCACACCGTCGTAGTTGGAGAAGAAGTGTCCGGCAATGGGACGGCTGAACGCGTACTGGGTGTCGGTGTCGACGTTCATCTTCACGACGCCGTACTCGAGAGCCTCTTCGATCTCGCTCTTCGCCGAGCCCGATCCGCCGTGGAAGACGAAATCGAACGGCTTGGAACCCGATGCCAGACCGAGCTTCTCCGTCGCGACCTTCTGGCCGTCGGCGAGCACGGAAGGCTTGAGCTTGACGTTGCCCGGCTTGTACACACCGTGCACGTTGCCGAAGGTCGCGGCCAGCAGGTACCGCGAGCCCGCGTCGCCTGCACCGAGCGCCTCGACGGTCTTGAGGAAGTCTTCGTTCGAGGTGTAGAGCTTGTCGTTGATCTCGGCCTCGACGCCATCTTCTTCGCCGCCGACCACACCGATCTCGACCTCGAGAATGATGTTGGCTGCCGCAGCGCGGGCGAGCAGATCCTTGGCGATCTCGAGGTTCTCGTCGATCGGGATGGCCGAGCCGTCCCACATGTGCGACTGGAACAGCGGGTTCTTACCTGCGTCGACGCGTTCCTGCGAGATCGCGATCAGCGGACGCACGTACGTGTCCAGCTTGTCCTTGGGGCAATGGTCGGTGTGCAGAGCGATGGTGACGTCGTACTTGGCGGCGATCACATGCGCGAACTCGGCGAGCGCAACGGCACCGACGACCATGTCCTTGATACCGAGCCCGGAGCCGAACTCGGCACCACCGGTCGAGAACTGGATGATGCCGTCGCTACCCGCGTCGGCGAATCCCTTGATGGCGGCGTTGATGGACTCGGAACCCACACAGTTGATTGCCGGAAAAGCGAACTTGTGTTCCTTCGCCCGGCCCAGCATCTCGGCGTAGACCTCGGGAGTTGCGATAGGCACGGCGTCATTCCTCCATTGAAAGTTCGATTGTGTCTTGTGCAGTATGGCAACTACCGGGCCCGCTGTCGTGCATACCCGCTGAGGGAAGCGTCGTTCGGATCATGGTCGCGCGTCACCAACTGTTCAGGAGTTACCAGTTTCGGCCGGTAGTGTGGGCGCGGTGAGTCTTCTAGCTGCCTCGGAATCGGTGACGACCAATCTGGCCCTGTTACCTGGATTCCTCGACCCGGTGAACCTGCTCAACTCTTTCGGACACTGGGTGCTCATCGGGCTTCTACTGGTGGTGTTCATCGAGTCGGGCCTGCTGTTCCCGCTGCTGCCCGGCGATTCCTTGCTCTTCACGGCCGGGTTGATCGCAGCGTCGAAGTCCACCGAGATCGAGCCGTTCGCTTCGATCTGGACGCTCGTCATCCTCATTCCGATCGCGGCGATTCTCGGCGATCAGGTCGGCTTCCTCATCGGCACCAAGGGCGGTGCCGCTCTCTTCAAGAGCAACGACGCTCGATTCTTCAAGAAGAAGTACATCGACGAATCGCATCTGTTCTTCGAGAAGCACGGTCCGATCACCATCATCCTCGCGCGCTTCGTTCCGATCGTGCGGACGTTCGCGCCGGTCGTCGCCGGTGCGTCGCACATGAAGTACTCGCTGTTCCTCACCTACAACGTCGTCGGCGGCATCCTCTGGGGCGCGGGCGTGACGGTGCTGGGGTACCTGCTCGGGCAGATCGCCTTCATCCGCGAGCACGTCGACATCATCTTCCTGATCATCGTGGCCGTCTCCGTCCTGCCCATCGTCATCGAGGTCGGCAAGCGAATGATCAAGGCCCGTAAGACTCCGCTCGGCGAGGCAACCGACGCGATCGAGGCCGACGCCCCGGACACCAAGTCCTGATAGAGATCTTCCGAAAGTGATCGAGCCTGTGCATTCGATTACCACCGCTCTGAGCGCAACGGCGCTGCAGGACGTGTCCACGCAAGCAGCCGGTAGCTTCGGTCCCCTACAGACGGCGGGCCCCCTCGTCGTCTGGGCCGTAGTGATGGCATTCGTGTTCATCGAGTGTGCGGTGATCATCGGCTTGTTCCTACCCGGCGATTCGATGCTGATCACGGCGGGAATCGTGATGGCGACCCACGCGTCGGGCACCGGGCACATCTGGGCGCTGTCGGTCGGTGCGATGGTTGCCGCCATTGCCGGCAACCAGGTGGGATACATGATCGGCCATCGAACAGGCTCGACCCTGGTGGCACGCAAGAACGGTAAATACCTCAACACCAAGAACCTGCACAAGGTCAATCTGTTGCTCGAGAAGCACGGATTCTGGGCGGTGCTCGTCGCGCGCTGGATCCCCTGGGTGCGCACCTTGTGCCCCATGGTGGCCGGGGCCGCCAAGATGGATCACCGCCGCTACACCATCGCCAGCACTCTGGGCGCGATCATCTGGGCACCGGTGCTGCTGCTGATCGGGTTCTACTTCGGTTCGTTCATCCAGAACATCCCGTGGCTGATGCCCGCCGTCCTCATCAGCATGATCGTGCTGCTGGTCGTCGGAACGGGTCTGGGCATCTGGCAATACCGCAAGGAAATGGCCCGACCCGAGGAAACCATCGAGGTCGACGAGGTCGTCGAGTAGGCCCTAAAAACCTGCTGCGCTGACGCGGTAAGCCGCTTCCATCAGCATCCAGCCGCCGAGTTGGACCGACAGATCTCGCTCGGGTACGTCGGACGGTCGCACAGTGCCTTCGGTGAAGGTAGCGATGTGCAGTCCCTGTCCCGGGAATCGCGCTTCGCGGGTCCAGTCGGCTCCGAACAGCGGGTTGTCTTCCACTTCGAGTCGGTTTTCCCACGCGGCCTCGGCCGAGTTCAGCACGATCGCTGCGGCGAGTTCGCGGGCACGATTGTCGGCGTCGGAGTCTCCGGGTAGCTCGACCGCAACCACGGCCAGGTAGCGCGCGAGAATGGAGTTGAACAGGCCGCCGTCTCCCCCGCCGCCGCCGGTGATCACGAGGTTGCGGGTCAGGTGGTTCTCTACCGCATCGACCAGCGTGTGGACCCGCTTCGCATGCCTGGGCTCGCCGAGTCGAACTGCGAGTTCGGTTTCGAGGCCGAGCGTGACTCCCTGGCAGTAGCTGTAGATCGCGCGTTCCACCTCGGCCTGTTTGCCAGCGCCGACAAGTGCGCGGGTCGAGTGCACTCCGTCGACGATCAAGCCGGTTCGAGGGTCCCGCAGGGTCCGGTTCATCCAGTCCGACATTTCCTGGGCACGCCACAGTCGTCCGGTTCGCGCGAGCATTATCGCGGCCGGACCGTTTGCCGGAGCGTTGTAGAAGTCGTCCTTCTTGCGCCACGGAATACCACCGCCCTCGGCCGGAGCCCAGGCGTCGAACAGTTCCATCTCGATCTGCTGGATGCCACCCCGGTTGCCGACGAAGTGCTGTCGCTGGGCACGTTCGAGTGCCAGCCCGAGCCAGGCCATATCGTCGTAGTAGTTGTTGGTCCATCTGCCGAGGTTGCGGGTGCGGTGCGCCCGGGTGACCTTGTTCAATCGCCGACGGCGCTTGGGGGTGAGTTCGCGATCGGCGGCGTCGACCGCGCAGTCGAGCAGATGGGCCTGCCACCAGTAGTGCCAACGCAGGAACAGCCGTTCACGGCGAACCGGTGGCCAGGCCACGACTCCGAGCGTCGTGCCCGGCAGCCCCCACAGCCGACGCATGTGCCGCGCGGCGACGGCACCCTCCGCAGCGTCCGCACGCTGCGACCACAACTCCTGCATACCGAAGATCCTGCCACTACCGTTGCTGATTCGTTACATCACGCTCCGGATCATTCGCGCTGTCACCATGCGGTGTCGAGGTCGGCATGCTGCCGAATCCACGCATGCATGGCAATCCCAGCGGCGACGCCTGCATTGATGCTGCGCGTGGATCCGAACTGAGCGATCGATACCGTCATCGACGCCGATTCGCGGGCACCGTCGGTGACGCCCGGTCCCTCTTGGCCGAACAGCAGCAGGCACTCTCGCGGCAGCTCGGCAGTCTCGATCGGCACCGATCCCGGGGTGTTGTCCACGGCGACGACCACCAGGCCCTGCTCGGCGGCGAACGCCATCAGAGCCTCCACCGAATCGTGGTGATGGAGATGCTGGTAACGATCGGTGACCATGGCACCGCGGCGGTTCCATCGACGTCGCCCGACGATATGCACAGCCTGTGCGGCGAAGGCATTCGCGGTGCGCACGACCGTGCCGATGTTGGCGTCGTTGGTGAAGTTCTCGATAGCGACGTGCAGCGAGTGTCGTCGCGTGTCGATGTCTTCGACGATGGCCTCGCGACGCCAGTAGCGGTAGGCGTCGACGACGTTGCGGCGGTCACCACCGGCGAGAAGCTCGGGATCGAACCGAGGATCGTCGGGTGGTGGTTCGGAGTGAGTATCGGCCCAGGGGCCGACGCCGTTGGGATTGTCTCCCCACTCGGTGGGCCCGATGTCCTCCGACCGAGAATTGCCGTCGTCGCTCAATAGACTTCGTTGCTGTCAGGTGCGATGCGGAATCCGTGGCCGGTTGCGTCGTCGACGCACGAAATGCCGTTCTCGGCGGATGTGCAGGTGAAGCCGGCCTCGGCGATGGTAGCGCCCACAGCCAACGGGGGATCGATCGTTTCGCCGCCCGAGGTGTACACCACCCCACCCGAGCACATGAATCCCGCGGGGCCCTCGTTGGTGACTCGAATTCCGTTGCCCCAGTTGATCATACAATCGTCAGGCCGTGGTGGAACCGGAGTGGTGGTGCCCTGACACCCGGCCTCGGTACGGCTCGCCAGCGGGACGATGCCGCACTGGAACAGACCGTCGGGAGAACTGAAGTAGTACGCACCGCCGATGGCGGCGTACGTCGTCTGCGGCTCGGCGGTTGGCGGCGGTTCTACCGGCGGCGGAGGAGGAGGTAGCGGAAGCTCGGTTGTCGTCGGCGGAGCGACGGTGGTGGTGGGCGCGGTTGTCGCCGTCGGCGCAGGTGTTGTGGTCGACGTCGGCGGTGGGGGCTGAGCGGCGGACTCACCGCTACAACCGGAGAGAACGAGAGCGGTGGCCGCCCCGATTCCGACCAGCCAACCTCGCACCGAACGAATTTTCCTGGACCTGCTCGAACCCAGCCTGCTCGAACCACACGTGCTCAGCATGTAGAAACCCCGACCCACCTTTCGACACCGATTGCTCGAAAGACCGACGATACCGGCGCGCCGCCGGCATCGTTCGGCGAGAAGTCCTAGGTGTGGCTCAGGCGCCGGTTGACCTCACGAGTGAGCCACGCGGGTGAGAAGCGTGACCCGAGCGAGAGCGCCTTGGAAGGCAGGCCGACCGGGAAATGCACCTTGTGCAACCGACGCTTCACCGGACGGGTCGCGTCGAAGATCGCGTCGGACACATCTTTCACGGTGAGCTTGATACCCAACGAACTCGTGGTGCCCGTCGAGACGCCCTTGGTCATCGCCGTCTGGACGAACAGCGGCCACATGGCCTTGACCGAGATGTCGTACTTGCTCCACTCGAGATCCAACGCCTCGGTGATGCCGCGCACCGCGAACTTGGATGCGCCGTAGGTCACCAGCTCGGGCTGGCCGTAGATGGCCGACGCGGAGCACAGGTTGACGACCTGCGCACCTGCAGTGTCCTTGAGGTAGGGGAAGGCCGCGAGGGTGCCGTAGATGACCCCGTTGACGTTGATGTCGATCTGACGACGGTGCACCGACAGCGGCATGTCCTCGAAGGCACCCGCGGCCAGAATTCCGGCGTTGTTGATCAGGATGTCGAGTCGACCGTCGCCCTCCCCGACGAACTCCTTCAACCGGGTTTCCCACTGGTCGGAGTTGGTTACATCCAAGATGCCGGTAACGACACGACCGCTGAGCGAGGCAGCTTCCTTGCCGAGCGACGCCAAGCCGGTCTCGTCGATGTCGTACGCACCGACGAGGTAGCCACTGGCTGCGAACTTGAGAGCAGTTGCGCGGCCGATACCTGCTGCTGCGCCTGAGATGAAGACAGTTGGTCGAGTCACATCGAACACCGTACATGTAACCCTACTTACCGGTAACCCCCTATCGTCGAATATCGAACCACCGCTGCAGGCGGCCCAGGAGGCTCGAAGTGAACAACGCGAGAATCGTGCGTGCCGTCGTCATCGTGACGATCGTGTACGCGGTCGTGCTGGCGGTCTGGATCGGCTGGCTGAACCCTCGAACACCGCCCGGAACGCTTCCGTACCAGCTCGCTGCCCTGGTCGCCGGATTCGGTGCGGCTCTCGGTCTGGCGATGATGATCGCCGGACGCCCGACGCGTGAGCAGAAGCAACTGATCGAGCACGGCGTCGAAGGGTGGGCGACGGTGGATGCCATTCGCCGGATCGACGACGCCACTGCCGAGCTGGACCTCGAATTCACCGTGCCGGGCTCGAGCAGCTACTTCGGCAAGATCGTCTACGACATCCCCGATTCCGACACCGCCCGGTTCGAGCCGGGCACCGTGATCGCGGTCCGTGTCGACCCGGCCCATCGCGAACGAGTGCTGCTATTGCCCCGACCGCAAAGCTTCGACGAGTAGGACCTGCGCCGCTACGTACGTCGCCAGGATGATCGCCTCCGCGCTCCGCCGCTGACGGTCCTCGGTCAGGAACAGCCGACGGAACACGATCAGCGCATCGGATGCAGTGAACAACACGCCGCCGATCACGAGCCGTCGATCGCCGCCGCGCGCCGGGGAAACAGCGGAGAGCGTCGACGTGGTTGCCAGCACAGCTCCGTACGCCGACAGGGTCGACGCCACCGCCGGCTGCCGTCCGGCCAGCAGCACCGCCGCGGCCGCCCATCCGGCGTACCTCGGAATCGCGTCGATCGGCGTCGGGCGTGCACCCCGACGAAGCAGCAGGTAGGTATAGCTTCCCTGCATCACGGCAAATGCACGCGCGCCCCATTCCAGAGCGGAATCGTCGTCGGGGTCGATCAACAGAACATCACCTGCCGTCGCCGCGGCGAGTCCGGCCAACAACACTCGGTCGCGAGCCGGATCGAGCCCGGTAGCCAGCGCAGGAACGATCAAGGGCTTGGCGATGCGCTGCAGCGGCGTCGAGCCGGTCCAGGCTCCGACCACCGTCGCGGCCCCGGCGATGAGAGCAGCAACGCGGGCACGCCGCACTCGGTCGACAGTCATCGCACTCCTTCCACCGAACCCATCACAACCGACATCACATGTGACGCTGACCCCTCCTGCTTGATACTCGCAGGTCGCGTAGTCATCGTGGAAAGGTCGGTCGGAATCATTTCGAAGTAGTGGGGACCATCATGCGCCGCAAACTCACCGGGCAGGCCCGCTCGGCACACAGCGACTTCTCGGGATACCCGAACCCGCTGCTCCGCGACTGTGACGTCCGCCAGGCCCGCATCAAGCACTGGGTCACCGCGCTGCTGATCGTCATGATTCCGGTGTCGCTGTGGATCGGTCTGAGCGCCCATGCCGATCAGCAACAGCGCATGAACGATCAAGCCAGCTCGATTCATCAGGTCACCGCGACCACGACGGCCACGGCGGAGACGACCTCCGTCGCATCGACCGAGTTCGGCTCGTCCGGTGCGGCAGCTGCCACTGCCGTCGATTCGCGGTGGGTATACCGGGGCGTCGAGCACACCGGGCGCGTCAGCGTCGACACCGGTTCTCCGTCCGGCACCACCACCCCGATTTGGGTCGACAACAGCGGCAACCTGACCTTGCGGCCACTGACGTCATCGGACGTCGTCGCAGCGGCCGTATTCAACGCGATCGGTAGCTGGGTGCTGGCCGCGGTACTTCTCATCGGCCTGTACCACCTGATGTGCTTCCGATACGACGGTCGACGTAATGCGGAGTGGGATCGCGACATCGCCGATCTCCTGAGCCGACACTGAACTCACCCCGGGCTCCCTGGGTCTCCCCGGGGGGGTCAGGCCCACGTTGCGATAGATAGTTAGTGTATGCAACAATAAATCCGTGAGCCATTCCGACGAAGACATCCGGGACCTCCTCTCGCAGCTGGTCACCAGTTCGTCGCGCTTCGTCCGATTGGCCGCCCGGTTCGGCAGCGACGAATGGCCGCGGGCATGGATGCGAGCCCTGTCGCTGCTGGAGGAGTATCAGCCACTGCGCATCAGCACCTTCGCCGAGCTGGACAGATGCTCCCAACCATCGGCGACCGCATTGCTCGCCAAGCTGAGCAACGCCGAACTCGTCACCAGGCGATCCGACCCCGACGACTCGCGCGCCGTGCTCGTCGAGATGACCGAGGCCGGCCACCGCTGGCTTGCCGACGGTCGACGCCACCTCGTAGACGGACTGGTCCCGTACCTGTCCGACCTCGACCCAGAACAGATCCAGAAACTGACCGACGGCTTGGGCGAGCTTCGCAGCATCCTCGAGCCCGTCGATCACGGAATGAGAGGAACTCTTTCGTGACCACCAGCACCTCATCCGACAGCCTCCTGAAGCAACCGCGCGCAGTATGGGCTGTTGCCTTCGCCAGCGTCATCGCGTTCATGGGCATCGGCCTCGTGGACCCCATCCTCAAGCCCATCGGTGAGCAACTCGATGCCTCGCCGTCCCAGGTGTCGCTGCTGTTCACCAGCTACATGCTCGTCACCGGCGTCGCGATGCTGATCACCGGAGTGGTGTCCAGCCGCTTCGGCCCGAAGCGCACATTGCTGGTTGGCCTGGCGATAATCGTCGTCTTCGCCGCTCTGGCCGGCACGTCCGGATCGGTCGGCGAGATCATCGGTTTCCGGGCAGGCTGGGGACTGGGCAACGCGCTGTTCATTGCCACCGCGCTGTCGACCATCGTCGGCGCGGCGTCCGGCGGCGTTGCTCGCGCGATCATCCTCTACGAGGCTGCGCTGGGTATCGGCATCGCGACCGGCCCCCTCGTCGGCGGCGTACTGGGCGGATTCAGCTGGCGTGGGCCGTTCTTCGGCGTCGCGGCACTGATGGCCGTCGCGTTCATCCTGCTCGTCGTGATGCTCCCGGACACCCCCAAGCCCGCCCACACCACGTCGATTCTCGATCCGTTTCGGGCACTGCGGCACCGCGGCCTGCTGACCGTCGGCATCACGGCACTGCTCTACAACTACGGCTTCTTCACCCTGCTCGCATACACGCCGTTTCCGCTGGACATGGGTACCTACTCGATCGGTTTCATCTTTTTCGGCTGGGGCCTGTGCCTGGCCGTGGCGTCGGTGTTCGTCGCGCCGAAACTACAGCGGGCATTCGGAACGCTGAACATGATGATGCTCGCGCTACTGCTGTTCGCCGTCGATCTGGGCGTCATGGCGATGTTCACCGAGAACAAGACCGTGCTGATCGTGGGAACCGTCGTGGCCGGGTTGTTCCTCGGCGTCAACAACACCCTGATCACCGAGACCGTCATGATCTCGGCCCCGGTGGAGCGTTCGACGGCGTCGGCGGCGTACAGCTTCGTACGCTTCACCGGCGGAGCAGCGGCACCCTACCTGGCAGGCAAGCTGGGCGAGTCGAACATGCACGTTCCATTCTGGGTGGGTGCCGCGTGCACTGCGCTGGCGATCGTCGTTCTTGCCACCGGCCGGAAGGTGCTCGCCCACGTCGACGACCACGAACCTGCACCGCACAGCATCGACGAGGCCCGGGCAGTGACGGTCGGCGACTGAATTACGTTCATCCGAAAGCCTTTTCGCGACGGTCGAGATCTTGCATCTCGGCCGTCGCGTCGTATCTGTGGCCCCAATCGTCACACTGACCTCATCCGTAACACTTTCATAACCAAACCACTGGTAAAGCGCTTTTTCGTAGGCTGGACCGGACGGTTGGTTTACGGTTCCCCCATCACGGTTGTTCGTGTGACTCACCAACAACACTCGTTCCGCGTGGGAGGACGGGTGCGCGCAGCACGATGCTGCCACTGACCGAAGGGCCACAATCTCCATGTCGCAGAAGTCGATCGCCAGGTCCAAGAAGGCGCGCCTCGCCGCTGCCGGGGCCGCCATGGCACTGTCCCTCTCCATCGTTGCACCGGGAATTGCCAGTGCACAGGAGCCGACGACCCCCGAAAGCTCCGCCGTCGAGCAGCCGGCCACCGAGGGCGGCACCGAATCCGGAGCCCCCGCCGCCGGAGAGGGCGCAGGCGTGGACGGATCGGGCACAGCCTCCGTCGACGGGCAGCTCCAAGCCCCCGCCCCCGCTGTCACCCCCGAGGATGCAGCCGCGGCAGCCGCAGCCGCAGCCGCAGCTGTCCCACCCCCCGCGGCCCCCTCCGACATCCGTCCGCTCCCACAGATCGTGCCCGGCATCGTCATGAACGACGACGGCACCGCGACGGTCAGTCTCGATATCATCCCGCAGCTCTCGGACGCCGAGAAGAAGGCCATCGCCGACGCCGAGGCGGCAAGCAAGGTAGCCGCCGAAGCATCGGCCGCAGCCCAGGTACGTCTCGACAAGGCCAATGCCGACAACACCGCAGCGAGCACCGACGCCACCAAGGCCGAGGTTGCTGCCGCCGAGGCCGATGTCAAGGCAAAGGCCGCCGTGACCGCTGCCGCTGCCGCGAAAGTCCAGAGCCAGGCTGCCAGTGCGGCAGTCACCGCAGCCAAGAACACTGCTGCCGAACTGCAGACCAAGGCAAACGAGACCAAAGCGGCCGCGGACAGCGCAGCCACCGCGGCAGCGACCGCCGAAGCCACGGCCAAAGATTTGGAAGCCAAGGCCGCAGCGGGCGACCCCGAAGCTGCGGCGGCAGCGGCTGAAGCCCGCATCGATGCCGATGCAAAGGCCCAGCTTGCCGCCGAAGCCAAGGTCGAGGCCGATGCGTCGACCAAGGCGCTCGAAGCCTCGGTCCAGGCCGTTCAGGATTCGTTCAAGAATTTCAACCTCGCCAAGGTGACGGCAGCGGTGCAGGCTGCAGCCGCTACGGCGGCGAAGTCGCTGGCTCTGCACATCGAGGCCCAGAGCGCCGCTGCAGTGGCCGCAATGGCCGAGCAGAACGCGGTGAATCTGAAGGCCGCGGCCGATGCGGCTGCGGGTGAAGACACCGAGGCAGGCAAGGCAGCGGCAGATGCTCGCGACAAGGCCGATGCGGCGAAGGTCGATTCGGACGCGAAGGCCGCGGCGGCAGCAGCTGCTCAGGCAGCACTCGACGAAGCGCCGTCCGGTGCCGACATCGCAGCGTTGCAGGCCGAGGCAGACAGGGCCGCGCAGGCAGTGCTGGACGCTGAGGCCGCCGTGACAACTACGGCGGCCGAGGCACAGCTCAAGGCCGACGCGGCAGCCAGTGCGAAGGCCAAGGCCACCGATGCCGCGGCACAGCTGAAGGTCGCTCAGGACGCAGCAGCAACGGCCAAGGCCAACTCCGATGCCAAGGCCAAGGTCGAGGCCGATCTCAAGGCCGAGGCAGCCGAATTGGCTGCCAGCGGACCCAAGTTCAGCTGGACCATCAACCTCGGCAACACCGTCCGCGAGGACGTTCCGGTGACCGAGGTCGACGAGAACACCGTCGTCGTCGACAAGACCGGTGTCTCTCTGGTCGGCGTCAAGAACGAGGACGGATCGTTCACCGTCGCGGATTACTTCACCACCGATGAGAACGGTGTCGTCACCGTCGCCGGCGATCTGCCGCCGGTCGATCTCGCACTCGGCGATTCCTCGAACGAGGCGTCGGGCGGATCGGACAGCTCGTCCAACACCCCGGTGATTCTGGCCGGAGTGGGCGTGGTCGTAGTAGCGGCAGCGGGTGGAGCGTTCTACCTGCGTCGCCGCAACTCTTCCGATGCCACCTCGTAGTACCCGCTGGCTGTGGACGGCGATCCTGACCCTCGTTCTACTCGTATCAGGTTGTGCGAGTGACGAAGTCGGGGTCGCCGCGCCCGATCGCTCGCCGGTGCAGTCACAGATTTCGGTGGCTGCGCCGGCGGGCGACATCGCTCCTGCCCAGCCGGAGTACATCCAGCTTCGATCTTCGGACGGCACCACCTATCTGAGCAGCCCCATCCATCCCGATCCGCTCTACCGCGGCGGCGAGAGCGGCCAGGTACTGAACCCGGTGGACGAACTGCCGGCCTGGTGGGCCGAGAGCGGCATGCCGGGAACCTCGACCGAACAAACGGTAGTTGTTGCCGGACATAACTATTCGAAACGGGACGCCCCGTTCAAGGCCTTGCGAGTGGTGACCCCTGGCGACACGGTCGTGCTGCGTACGGCAAGCGGCACTCTGGAGTACGCCGTCGAATCGGTCGGTCCCCTACCGAAGGGATCTCTGTTGGCCGACAACGAACTCAGGCGTTCGGTGCCAGGACGATTGATTCTGGCCAACTGCGACGTCCAGGGCGGCGAACCCACCGACGACAACTTCGTGGTCGTCGCGCAATTGGTTCGCTAGCAGGCCGATTGGGGCCGGGGCTACAGGCCGAGGTCTGCCAAGCCGAGCAGGGATCGATATTCGAGCCCCTCTGCAGCAATGACCTCGTCCGCCCCGGTCGCCCGGTCCACCACCGTGGCCACCCCGACGACCGTCGCGCCTGCGTCCCGCAGAGCTTTGACGGCGGTGAGCGGCGAATTACCGGTCGTCGTCGTATCTTCCACCACCAGAACACGTTTGCCGACGATGTCCGGTCCCTCGATCTGACGTTGCATGCCGTGCGCCTTCGCAGCCTTGCGCACCACGAACGCGTCGATCGGACGACCCTGGGCATGCATGATCGACATCGCTACCGGGTCCGCGCCCATGGTCAGCCCACCGACGGACACGAAATCCCAATCGGAGACCAAGTCACGCATCAGCGAGCCGATCAGCGCGCCCGCCCGATGATGCAGCGTCGCCCGACGCAGATCCACGTAGTAATCGGCTTCCTTGCCGGAGGACAACGTGACCTTCCCATGCACGACGGCAAGCTCTTTCACCAGATCGGCCAGTTCTTGCCGGTCCGAATTCGCGGCACTCTCGGCCATGTCGGGATTCCTCTCGTCGCACCAGGGATGTTCGAAGGTCGCTACGAACTTACCCACAACGAACTGGGTCGTTCCTGGCGGCTCGCCACTCCCGCTGCTCCACCCCTACGCAGCGACCTGGGCCGACAATTGCTCGTCGAGCACGTCCCTCGTCTCCACGAACGGTTCGGGTGCGGTCATCGAACGAGACTTGGCAACGATGGACGACGGGAAGGCACCGATCGCCTGCGACAGTCGGTAGGCGGTGTCGTTGTACACCCGCACCGCGCCCGCAATTCGACGTTCGGTCACGGCCAGCTCCCCGGCCGGTCCTTGAAACGCCCAGTTGCCCAACACGTTCCGACCTGTGTCGGCCTCGGCGAGAACCGCATGAAATGCGGCGGACAGCGCATTCTCGGCTGCAGCCTGTGCCGACAGCCCCAGGCCGCGGTCGCGCACGGCCCTGGACCACGAGCGGGCTCCGCCGAGCTGGCGCACTGCATCGGCCGACATCCCCGAAGCCTCTGCGGCCTCGAGGAACGGCACCAGCTGCTGGTGTCGCCGCTCGAGCTCCACGTCGACCAGCCGCAGGCTCTGCTCGGTCTGCTCGCTGTACCTACCCAGCCGACGCACCGTGCTCGCGACGTAACCGACCAGCAACAGGACTACGACAACCACGATGGTCACAACCACGAAAACCGTCACGAGGTACGAATTTAGCCGCGTCTGCACTCCCGAGCCCGTAAACACGCCCGAAAGAAATCAGGGCTGATTGCGCCGGCGCTCCGCATCGAAGGGAATCGGGCGCGACGTAGGCGGACGCGGTACCGATCGCGACGGATTTGCCGGACGTACGGCCTGCGGGCCTGCCGCATCGGGCCTGGGTGGACCCGGCCTGCGACCCGGTTCCTGAGGACGAGACTCGTGGTCCCGGGGTTCCTGAAGACGGGGTTCCTGAGGACGGGGTTCTCGAGGTCGCACTGTCTGGGGGCGAGCTACCTGAGGTCGAACCTGCGACTCGGGTGTCCGCGCACCGGCCTGCTGCGGCTGCGCGCCGCGATCCTGCTGGGCACGATCCTCCTGAACCAGAGGACGGCCCGGATTGCCCCGATCACGGCCGGGCTCGCCTGCCCGCGCACCGTAGACCGCGCTGCCGCGCACGGGTGGCAACACGTGCAGCATGCCCGACAGTCGTGCAACTGCGTCGATGGCCGCGTCCCAATCGCGGCCCGAACTTCCGAGCGGCAGCGATCCGAGCGTCCAGTCCTTCTCGCTCCAGAGCAGCTGAAGATTTGCGGGAACGGATTCGGCGAAGGCCGCCATTCGCTGGTCGCACACCCGACGAGCGATATCGACGTCGGTGGCGAACACCACGCGCGGGCCGATGGATCCGAGCAGTTCCATGTCTTCGTCGCGCGGCGGTGGCGTCGAGCGGGGCCGTAGGTCTATGTCGACATCGGAACCGACCGAGCGCTGCACGGCCACGATGGTGCCCGTTTCTTCGACGTCGAAGAGAACGAACTCCTCACCCCGTCTGACGCCGGTCACTACGCCGAGAGCGACGTCGAATTCGGGCTTGGACAGGGCCGCGCGGGAGAACCGGGTGACCAGTTCGTCATCGTGCGGTCGATACTCGTACCCCTGCGCCTTGGCCCACATCTGCCGCAGCCGCCCGGACTGATCTCGCTTGGACCTGTCGATGTAGAGCAGGGCCACTGCACCTATCAGTGCAATCGCCGCCAGGCCGAACCACATTGCCGTCATCGCGAACCACCTTAATCGACATCCACGCCACCACCGCCCACCACCGCCGGGTCCTGTGAACGATCCCTACGACACTGCGGGTTTGCTATCCGCCGAGCTTCGGCGTCTCGATGATGACGTTCGCTCGAATCGTGCCGTCCTCGACGGCTTCTCCCTGCACAACGACGAAAGCACCGACGGTCAACGACGCCAGATCTGGACCGGACAACGAGATTATCTGGGTCTGCGGTGTCGTCTGAATCGTCACCGGAGCACCGTCGAGACCGTTGATCGTGAGCGTCGAACCGTCGTTGGCAGTGATCGTTCCCACCGACGAGCCGAGTTGACCGAGTATCTCGGGAATACCGCCCGGGATGAGTTCGGGCGTAGTCGTCGCACCCGATTCCGTGGGACGAGGCGTGGTCGTGGGCGCACTCGACGGCGTGGGGCGAATGGACGTCGACGGCGCGGCAGCAGTGGTGTTCGACTCGTCCGATCCACCGCTGAGGAAGGAGATTCCGAAAACCACGACGATGGCGAGGACAACGAGTCCGATCAGCGCCAGAACCCACGGACGGGGGCCTTTGCCACCCGAATCGGCGGCGACGGGTTCCGCAGGGGGCGGCCCTCCGAACTGCTGGGGTCGGCCGAACTGCTGAGTCTCGTAACCCTGTCCCTGGCCGTAGGGCGGTTGGCCGTACTGCTGAGTCTGGCCGTACTGCGGTTGGCCGTACTGCTGGGCCTGGCCGTAGGCCTGGTTTGCTGCTGCCTGTTGATCGGGGTCGTACGGCGGTAGCGCCTGCGTGGGCTGATACCCCGGCGGATACGCCTGTGGATCTGGGTTCTGCTGAACCGGATTCTGGTACCCCGGACTTCCGTACGCCTGAGTCGGATATGCCTCTGTGGGTTGAGCGGCATCGGGTCGGTTGTGCTCTGCCGCATCCTGGTCGCGCTCCCGCGGTGACCGTGGGTCGTCCGGATTCGTCATTCCACGAGGGTACCTACCCGGCAGTACGCAGGTGACGACGCAGAACGGGCCCGCACGAACAGTGCTCGTGCGGGCCCGTCTCGTAGACCTGCTAACCCAGGATGAGGCGTTCGCCGTCCGGGCTTGCATTGACCGACACCACGTCGCCGTCGTGGACATCCCCGGCGAGCAGCAGCTTCGCCAGTTGATCGCCGATGGCCTGCTGGATCAAACGCCGCAGCGGCCGAGCGCCGTAGAGCGGGTCGTAGCCTCTGGCCGCCAGCCACATCTTCGCCGGCGAGGACACCTCGAGCGTCAGACGTCGAGCGGCCAGACGCTTGGTGAGGAAGCCGAGCTGGATGTCGACGATCGACTCGAGCTGGTCCTCGGACAGAGCGTCGAACACCACGACGTCGTCGAGGCGGTTGACGAACTCGGGCTTGAACGAGCGACGCACCGCGTCCATGACCTGCTCCTTGGTACCGCCGGCACCGAGGTTGGAGGTGAGGATCAGGATCGTGTTGCGGAAGTCGACGGTCCGGCCCTGACCGTCGGTGAGCCGACCTTCGTCGAGCACGGCGAGCAAGATGTCGAACACATCGGGGTGCGCTTTCTCGACCTCGTCGAACAGCACCACGGTGTACGGACGCCTGCGCACCGCCTCGGTCAACTGACCGCCGGCCTCGTAGCCCACATAGCCCGGAGGTGCACCGACGAGCCGAGCGACAGCGTGCTTCTCGCTGTACTCGCTCATGTCGATGCGCACCATCGCGCGTTCGTCGTCGAAGAGGAACTCCGCCAACGCTTTCGCGAGCTCGGTCTTACCCACACCGGTGGGACCCAGGAACAGGAACGATCCCGTCGGACGGTTGGGGTCGGCCACGCCTGCGCGCGCTCGCCGGACGGCATCGGACACCGCCTGCACCGCATCCTTCTGTCCGACGACTCGCTTACCGAGTTCGTCTTCCATGCGGAGCAGTTTGGCGGTCTCGCCTTCGAGCATCCGGCCTGCCGGGATTCCGGTCCAGGCCGCCACCACATCGGCGACGTCGTCCGGCCCCACCTCCTCCTTGAGCATCACGTCACCCTGCGCGGGCGACGCCTCGGTCTTGACGGCGAGTTCTTTCTCGAGTGTCGGGATGCGTCCGTACCGAAGCTCGGCGGCCTTGCCGAGATCGCCGTCGCGTTCGGCGCGATCGGATTCGCCACGCAAATTCTCGAGTTCTTCCTTGAGCACTCGTACCGAGTCGATGGCGTTCTTCTCGTTCTGCCAACGCGTGCTGAGACCGGCCAGCTTCTCCTGGAGGTCGGCGAGTTCCTGACGCAGCTTGTCCAGGCGGGCCTTCGACGCGTCGTCGGTCTCCTTGGCCAGTGCCATCTCCTCGATCTCGAGGCGACGGACGGCTCGTTCCACCTCGTCGATCTCGACGGGGCGCGAGTCGATCTCCATGCGCAGCCGCGACGCAGCCTCGTCTACGAGGTCGATCGCCTTGTCGGGCAAGAACCTGGCCGTGATGTACCGGTCG
This sequence comes from Rhodococcus ruber, assembly GCF_027270735.1. Classification (GTDB taxonomy): domain Bacteria; phylum Actinomycetota; class Actinomycetes; order Mycobacteriales; family Mycobacteriaceae; genus Rhodococcoides; species Rhodococcoides rubrum_A. Next base: position 86,870 of record NZ_JAPWIJ010000013.1, read on the forward strand.
CTCAGGGTTGCCGCGGCGACCAGGGCAGAGTCCGTGATCCGGACACCGTGGTGCACCTCGTAGCGTTCCTTGAGCCCGCGCAGGATGCCGACGGTGTCCTCGACCGAGGGCTCACCGACGTAGACCTGCTGGAAGCGACGTTCGAGGGCGGCGTCCTTCTCGATGTACTTGCGATACTCCTCGAGGGTCGTCGCACCGACGAGACGCAGTTCGCCACGAGCGAGCATCGGCTTGATCATGTTGCCCGCGTCCATCGCGGATTCGCCGGACGCGCCGGCTCCCACGATGGTGTGCAGCTCGTCGATGAAGGTGATGACCTGGCCTGCGGAGTTCTTGATGTCGTCGAGCACGGCCTTGAGCCGCTCCTCGAACTCACCGCGGAACTTCGCGCCCGCGACCATCGAACCGAGGTCGAGCGAGACGACGGTCTTGCCGCGCAGGCTTTCGGGAACGTCGCCGGCGATGACGCGCTGCGCGAGTCCTTCGACGATGGCGGTCTTGCCGACGCCGGGCTCACCGATGAGCACCGGGTTGTTCTTGGTTCGCCGTGAAAGAACCTGCACGACGCGCCTGATCTCGGTGTCACGACCGATGACGGGATCGAGCTTGCCTTCTCGGGCCAGCGCGGTCAGGTCGGTGCTGTACTTCTCCAGCGCCTGGTAGGTGTTCTCGGGATCTGCGCTGGTGACCCGAGCACTCCCGCGAACGGCTTGGAAGGCGTCGCGCAGCTCGTTGGGTCCGGCTCCGTGCCCGGTCAACAGCTTGCCGACGTCGTCGCTGCCGGTCGCCAGGCCCACCATGATGTGTTCGGTGGAGACGAACTCGTCGTCGAGTTCGGTGGCCAGGTGCTGCGCTGCGGTGATCGCGGCGAGGGTTTCACGGCCGAGTTGCGGAGTGGTGGTCGAGCCGGATGCCGAGGGCAGGCGATCGACGAGATTCTGCGCTTCTCGACGCACCGTTGCGGGGTCGACGCCGACGGCCTTCAGCAGTGGAGTGGCGATGCCGTCGGTCTGATCGAGCAACGCCACCAACAAATGTGCCGGACGGATATCCGGGTTGCCGGCCGCGGATGCGGCCTGCAGAGCAGCAGAAAGCGCTGCCTGCGACTTCGTGGTGGGAGTGAAACTGTCCACCGGTCACCTTCTTTCTCGGATCGGTTCTTGCGTGTCGATGGGTACAACCATAGACAAGTTGAGTCTGTTCCGCTCAACCTTGAATTTCTCGTGCGCCCTCTCGCGCGAAAGTCTCGATCGGTCTACTTTGGTGACGGTCGACAGTGGCTGTGTCATCGGTGGCGAACTCGGTGGCGAATCGGTGGGGTGGAGGTTGATCGATGCTCGACGCACGAACGATCTCCTTGGTCCGTACCGGTTTCAAGGCCGTCGTCGCGTCGCCCGACGGCCCTGCCCGCCTCTCCAGGTCCTTCTACGCACACCTCTTCGCCGAGTACCCCGACTTCCGATCCCTGTTTCCCGCCTCGATGGATTCGCTTCGCGAACACTTCGTGCTGGCGCTCGGCTACGTCTTCGAGCATCTCGACGACACCGACCGCGTCGAACCCTTTCTCGAGCAACTCGGCCGGGACCATCGCAAGCACGGCATCTCGGGCGCACACTTCCGTGCGGGCAGCTCGGCTCTGATCAGTGCGTTCCGCACCTTCGCGGGCACCGAGATGTGGACCGACGAGGTCGAAACGGCCTGGCACGACGCCCTCACCGTGGTGAGCAACGCGATGGCCGCCGCCGCAGACAACGACGAACTGCCGCCGTTCTGGAGTGCCACCGTCGTCGAACACCAACGGCTACTCGACGACCTCGCGGTGGTGCGATTGAAGACCGACGGCGAGATCCCCTACTTCCCCGGGCAGTACGTCAGCGTGCAGATCCCGCAGCGACCCAAGTTGTGGCGATACCTGTCCCCGGCCATTCCGAGCAACCCGTACGGCGAGATCGAGTTCCATGTTCGACGCGTATCCGGTGGCTGGGTGTCGCCGGCGATGGTCACCGAGACAGTCGTAGGCGACCGCTGGTCCATCAGTCCGCCACTGGGCGGGATGCACGTCGATCGCGCGATTCGCGAGGACGTGTTGATGATCGCGGGAGGCACCGGCCTTGCTCCGTTGCGTGCTCAGGTGATGGAGATGGCTCAGCGCAGCAACAATCCGCGGGTGCATCTGTTCGTGAGCGGGACGTATCCGTGCGATCTCTACGATCTGGACACCCTGTGGCAGCTGTCGCTGTCGAATCCGTGGCTGACCGTTGTTCCGGTGACCGAGGAGTTGGAGGATCCGTGGTGGTACTCCGGACCGCCTCGCGAGCTCCCGTGGGGAATGCATCATCGACTGCACGGTGCGGTGGGCAAGGTCGTCACCCGATTCGGCTCGTGGGCCGATCGGCAGATTCAGATCTGTGGGTCGCCATCGATGGTGCGCACCACGTTGTACGCACTACGCAAGGTCGGTACACCGATGGAACACATTCAGCACGATCCGTTTTGACTGTGCCGCAACGCTTTTCAGCTGGACAGCGATTTCGGCGGCGTGTCGTCGACAACCCCGCCTGCCACCAGCCGTGGAGTCCAGGCCTCGGTGACGAGTCGGCCGTCTCCGGTGATGATGGCATCGGGATCGGGATCGATCAGGATGGGGTACCCGGTATCCGCGGTAGCTCCGACGTTCTGCACCAGCAGGCCGTTCTCGATGGTGTAGTGGACGTGCACCGACTGTAGATCGCCGTCGAAAGCCCATGGCCGGCCGATGAAGATCACGGCAGTGCCGACCTCGTCCAGTACCGACACCGAGCCGTCGTGCTCGAGCCGCAGACTCCACAGGGGCGGCATCGACGTCGCGAACTCGAATCTGTGCGGTGCGTACGGAGCCAGAAGATGGATCATCAGCAGCGCACCGTCGTGCGGATCACGCTGCGGCACAATAACTTCGTAGGATCCACACTCGTAGAACCTGGATCCGAACGGTCCGGGGATTCCCGCGCCGAGATCGCCCGCAATGGCAAGTTCGAGCCGAATGCAGCCGGAGCCGTTCTCGGCTCGGAGGGTGATTCCCTCGGAAGGATGCGGCGTGGGCGACTCGTCTCGCGGCGCGTACGACAGAACCGCGCGCAGCAGCGGTTCGACCACCTCAGCGTCACCGTCTCGTGAATCGAACGTTCGTCGTCGTCGATCGGCCATCTCCACCCCCTTCGCCTGGCAATCCAGTGTGCCACCGAGGTGCCGATCGTGCGACGAATTCTGCCCGAAAACCATCTGTTCGATCGAGACGGCACACGATCGAAGCATCCTGGCCGCGTCGGTGCGCCCGCACGGATCAGGAAACCGATCAGTACTGTTTCCGGCTAAGTTTCTGCAGGTCAGCCATGGTTCAGCGAACCTACGGTACCGGCTACTATCAACCGGTTCGGTCCGCGGCGGATCGATCTGCCCGGTGGGCAGCGGCCGTGTCAGGAAGGCAAACACATCCCCGATGTCCGCTGAGTTCGCCGCACGCCTGAACCATCTGTTCTCCACGATCCATCCGCCGGGACGCAAGCCACACACCAACGCCGAGGTGGCCGACACTCTCGCCCTGCGCGGGCACCAGATCTCCAAGCCGTACATCTCGCAACTGCGATCGGGGCAACGCACCAACCCGTCCGCCGACACCGTGACGGCGTTGGCCGCCTTCTTCAAGGTCAAGCCCGACTACTTCTTCGACAACATCTACGCAGCGAAGGTCGATCACGACCTCGAACTACTGGGCCGACTCCAGGGATACGGCCTCCGCCGCCTGTCTGCCCGGGCGTTCGACCTGTCCGAGGAATCCCAGAACCTGCTCAGTTCGATGGCCGAGAAGCTCCGTGTGAGCGAGGGACTCCCCGCGGTGCCACCGGACAGCACCCGTTAGACCGGCACGCGCATTCAGGCACCCGCCTTGGCGGCAATCCTCGCCTGCACTTCGGGACGCCGCAGCGGCGGCACCGTGGGCGGTGGCTGACGCCGCTCCGGCAGTGCATCGAGGAGCCGATGCGTCGTTGCCGTCACCTCGGCGACGGCCAACTCGAAGGCGTCGCGCGTGGCGTCGGATGTTTTCTGCACGCCACTGATCTTGCGGACGTACTGTCGTGCGGCAGCTTCGATCTCGTCGTCGGTTGCGTGCGGTTCCAACCCCCGCAAGGTGGTGATGTTTCGGCACATACCTCGACGATAGCCCCGCACGTCACACCTCGAGAAGACCCGACAGTGCGCGTAGGCACAGTTCGCGGACCTGCACCCGATCGAGAGTTCTGCGCTCCACCCAGTCCAGGCACACCGCTCGCACGAATGCGATCCAGCCGAGCAGAGCTGTTCGTACCGTCTCGTCGTCTGCGAATGCCGCGGGCAGCGCGGCGAGGATCCGCTCCTGCTGAACGGCGAACTCCCGCGTGAGGATGTCGTTGATTCGATGGTCGCCGAGCAACGCGCCCCGATTGACGGCCTGGAGGCCGTGCGCGTGTTCGTCGGAGTAGGCGATGTATGCGTCGAGACCGGCTGCGACCTGCTCGAAGACCGAAAGCGAGGTGTCCGGCGCAGTGACGTCGAGGTTGCGCTCGGATTCTGTTCGCACGATCTCGACGAAGAACTCCCGCTTCGACGGAAAGTAGTGGTACATCAGCCCGCGTGAGACACCCGCGCGGTCTGCGACCTCCTCGATCCACACATCCTCGTACGGCCGCTCTGCGAACAATGCGGAGCCGATCTCGAGTAATTGCGCGCGACGCTGCGCCGGCGTCATGCGCTTGCGGGGTGTGGTCATGGGCTTCGAATGTTACTTGACACGAGTTCAACAGTGAGTACGGTCACTATTGCACATCGATTCAACAAACCGAGACCATGGAGTGGCGATGTCGACACAGTTCGCGGTGCGCAACGGCTCGCTACCGCATCCCCCCTACCGGCTTCCCGTCCTCGGCGACGTCGTCGGCGTCGATCCCCGCACCCCGATTCAGGACTCGACCGTCCTGGCCGGCCGACTCGGCCCGATGTTCGAGCGCGAAATTCTCGGGCGACGCTTCGTCTTCGCCTCCGGTGCCGACGTGGTGGGCGAGCTGTGCGACGAAAAGCGCTTCGAGAAGTTCCTGCCCCCTGGAGTCGAGAATCTACGGGACATCGGGGTGGACGGACTGTTCACCGCCTACAACCACGAGCCGAACTGGCAACGCGCCCATGACCTTCTGCGTCCGGCCTTCACCGCAAGTGCCATGCGCGGGTACCACGAGATCATGGTCGATGTCGCAGATGACCTGATCGAGCACTGGGAGGGCCGCTCTCGTAGCGGTGCCGACACCGACGTCTCTTCGGACATGACGAAACTGACACTCGAGACCATCGGACGCACCGGCTTCAGTTACAGCTTCGGCTCGTTCGCACGCGCCGAGCCGCACCCCTTCGTGGCTGCCATGGTCGGTGCACTGACCTACAACCAGCGGCGGTCGCTGCTGTCGATCCCCGCGTTCGCAAAGCCGTTGTTCGCCCGGTCCGATCGCAGATACGCCCACAACAAGCAGTACTTGGCCGATGTTCTCGCAGATGTCGTCAGAACCCGCCGCCGATCGACCGAGGACTTCAGCGACCTGCTGCAGATCATGATGGATGCCGCGAAAGATGCCGACAATCCGAATGCACTGAGCGAGGCCAACATCGGATACCAGATCCTGACGTTCCTGATCGCCGGGCACGAGACCACCTCGGGTGCACTGTCTTTCGCGCTGTACTACCTGGCGAACCACCCCGAGGTGTTCGAGCGCGCCCGCGCCGAGGTCGACGAGGTGTGGGGCACGAGTAAGCCGGAGTTCGGTCAGGTCCCCAAACTGCGGTACGTCCGCCGAGTCCTCGACGAATCACTGCGCCTGTGGCCGACGGTTCCCGCGTTCGGACGCGGCGCACGGGCAGAGACCGTCATCGGCGACGACTACCGCATGGCACCCGGCGACTGGGCTGTAGTTCTGGTGACGGCCTTGCATCGCGATCCGGTGTGGGGTGAGCGTCCGAACGACTTCGATCCCGACAATTTTCTGCCCGATCGCATCAAGGCCCGCCCCGCGCACGTGTACAAACCTTTCGGCACCGGTGAACGTGCCTGCATCGGAAGGCAATTCGCAATCCACGAAGCAGTTCTGGTGCTCGGGACCATTCTGCAGCGCTTCGATCTGCAGGCCGACCCGTCGTATCGACTGAAGGTCCAGGAACGACTGACCATGATGCCCGAAGGCTTTCGGGTGCAACCGACAGCTCGACGGTAGTCAGTCCGGCAGAAGTGGGACCGAGATTCCCGGGTCTCGGCCGAGCAGCACCCCACGCGTCAACGACGTGGAGCCGAACTTCTTGTGCACCCCGTCGAGCGCACGGTCGAGAGCCGATGCCTCCGGGGGCTTGCGCACCTGCGGCGCGTCGAACTGCAGTTCCAATTGCTCCGCGCCGCCCTTGTCGATACTCGAAACGGTGACGCCGACCAAGGTGATGCCCTTCTCCGCGATCATCGGTGCCGCGTCGTGCAGCAATTCCAACGCGGCGTCGAGAATATCTCGGGTGTCGGCGGTTGCTCGATCGAGTGTGTGCGACCTGGTGGCGCGGGTGAAGTCCGCAAAACGCAAGCGCAACATAACAGTTCGCCCGGTTCGATCCGCTGCGCGCATACGGCGAGTGACGCGATCGACGAGCCCGATCAACGATGCCTCCACCTCGGCTGCATCGTGCCTACCGCGCCCGAGCGCCCGCTGTGCGCCGATGGAACTCCGTGACTTTCCGGGCTGAACACGTCGAGGATCCCGGCCCATGGCCAGCGCATACAGATGCGCGCCCGCACCCTTGCCCAGCACCGAGGCCAACGACCGCTCACCGTAGGCCGCGATGTCGCCGACGGTTCTGATGTCGAGAACGTGCAGCTTCTCGGCGGTCACTTTCCCTACGCCCCAAAGTCTTTCGATGTTCAGTGGGTGCAGGAACTCGAGTTCGCCGCCGGGCGGTACGAGCAGCAGACCGTCCGGCTTGGCGAACGCACTGGCGACCTTCGCCAGGAACTTCGTGGTCGCGATTCCGACGGTGATGGGCAGCCCCACCTGCTCGGCGACGTCCCGCCGCAGTTGCCGGCCGATCTCCGTCGCACTGCCCGCGATCTTCTGCAACCCGCCGACGTCGAGGAAAGCCTCGTCGATGGAGATGCCCTCCACCAGAGGGGTGGTGTCGTGAAAGACGTCGAACACGTCCTTGCTCGCCTGCGAGTACGCCTCCATGCGCGGCGGCACCACGATGGCCTGCGGGCACACGGCCCTGGCCTGACCGCCACTCATTGCGGTGCGCACCCCGAACGCTTTGGCCTCGTAGCTGGCGGCGAGCACCACTCCCCCGCCGACGATGACCGGCTTTCCGCGGAGCCGGGGGTCGTCGCGTTGCTCCACCGAGGCATAGAAGGAGTCGAGGTCGGCATGCATGATGCTCGCCAGGTTCGGGTTGTTCGACTCCACGAATCCATGCTCGCACGGGCTACCGACATCCTCGGAGTGCACAACCAGAGCAATCGGGACAGCCGAAGTGACCCAGATCACCGAGTGTGCCATTGTTGAAGTCGTCGGATCGGCGTGAACGGCTGGAGAGAATCGTGACGGCCTGGTGGCGGTGGTACGCAGCCCTCGGCGTACTCGGCTGCGTCGCCTACTTCGCGGTTCCGAGCATCGTCTGGGCCCAGTCGATCTTCGTTGTCGTCGGCGCGTCGGCCGTTGCGGCCACCGTGATCGGCACCAGAATGCACCGGCCGCGCAATCGCACTGCGTGGCTGATCATCGCGTCGGGCACCGGGCTCTGGGTCGTCGGCGACATCGTGTTCCAGTGGATCGACGTCACGAGGGGCAGCGTTCCCGAGCCGTCGCTTGCCGACGCGGTATATCTGATGGCCTACCCGATCTACGGGTTCGGCCTGTTTCTGCTGGTCCGGCACAAATGGCGCGCGAGCGAGCGCGGTCACGTCGCGAACAGTGCCATCGTCATGGTCGCGTTCGGATTGCTCACCTGGGTGTTCGCCGTGCAGCCGTCGCTCGGAGACGACGGCATTTCGGGGACAGCCGGCCTGGTCGATGTGGCGTATCCCGCCATGGACATCTTCCTACTGGGTTTGCTGGCCCACTTCGTCGGCTCACGACAATGGCGCACTCTGTCCTACCGGTTGCTGACGGCTGCAGTATTGCTTCTGGTCGTCACCGACATCGTCAACAATTTCTCGATCGTTTCGGAGCCGTCGGCGGAGCGTTCGCTGATCGACGTCGGTTGGACCATGTCGTACGTCCTCATCGGCGTCGCCGCCCTGCATCCGTCCATGCGGCGAATAACGAGCCCGAACATCGAACCCGAAGCACACCTGATGGCGTCGTTCACTACCCCCACGGTCGTCGTCTTGACCGCCGCCACCCTGACTGCTCCGACGGTCATGTTCATCGAGGTGATTCGCGACGAGCCGATCGCGCAATGGGGCTGGGCAGTACTGCTGTGTGCGTCGGCTTTGGTAATTCTGGTGATACTCCGCATCACCGATCTGCTGCGCTTGCTCCACACCCAAACCGTGCGGCTCCGCGCCGCCGCCGACACCGATCGCCTCACCGGTCTCGCCAACCTCCGCGCTCTCGAGCACAGGATCTGGCAGAACGCGGGCGACACGACCCTACTGACGGTCGATATCGACCGATTCAAAGAAATCAACGACACTTTCGGACGCGGCCTGGGCGATCAGGTTCTCGTGGCGGTCACCGACAGACTGCGAAGTGTCGTCGACGATTCGATCATGTTGGCGCGCTTGGCAGGTGACGAGTTCGCACTGTGCGGGACGGCCGATTCCATGGATCCGACTGCGCTGGCACACGAGATTCAGCGCCGGTTCGCTGCGCCGTTCGATGTGGGCACCATGACGCTGCTGATCGAAGCGAGTGTGGGTGTGGCATCGAGCCTTCCCACTGCCGAGGGCGAGGACGAGGCCACCCCGGATCGCCTGGTGCAGCGCGCCGATCTCGCCGTGCAGGCCGCGAAGGCGACGCAGTCGCGCGTCGCCTTCTACGACCGCTCCATGGACAGAGACACGAGCGCGCAACTGATCATGCTCGGCGAGTTGACCACCGCACTCGAATCCGACCAGCTCGAGCTGCTGTATCAACCTCAGGTCGATCTCGAGTCGATGACGGTCGTCGGCGTCGAGGCATTGCTGCGGTGGCATCATCCGAACGGGACACTGCTTGCGCCCAGTGCTTTTCTACCCACCGCCGAACGTACCGGGCTCATTCGGCCGCTGACGAGCTACGTGCTCACCCGCGCGCTCGCCCAACGTAGCCGCTGGGCAATGGACGGACTGGATCTGCAGATTGCCGTCAACATCTCGACCCGCAACCTGTTCGACGACACCCTGATCGCGCAAGTGCGCACCGCACTGCGGGAATTCCGCTGCCCTGCCGAACGATTGACATTGGAAGTGACCGAGACGTCGGCCATGACCGATCCGGTGGGTGCAACCGAGATGCTGTCGATTCTGCATGCGATGGGCGTACAGGTCGCCATCGACGACTACGGCACGGGCTACAGTTCGCTCGCCTACATCGAACGTCTGCCGGTGCAGGAGCTCAAGATGGATCGAGCTTTCATCGGCGGGATGACCCACGATCCCGCGCACGCCGCCATCGTGCGATCGACCGTCGAGCTCGCCCGTACGCTGGGGCTGTCGGTGACTGCAGAGGGCGTGGAGGACGAGATGACGATGACCGCGCTACGCGAACTGCGATGCGGGCGCGCCCAGGGGTACCACCTCGGCAGACCCACCCCATCGGATCTGCTACCCGCCCTCGTCACCGAACTGAACACTCGTCTCGAAATTACTACAGGAGAACGGATACCATGACCGAGGCAGCCTTGTCGGTGTACGCCGCGATTCGATCTCGACGCGATGTCCGTGCCGAGTTCGACGGAACCGTCGTGAACGACGACACGCTGCGCCGCATTCTCGGTGCGGCGCATCAAGCGCCGAGCGTCGGCAACACCCAGCCCTGGGACTTCGTCGTGGTCCGCAAGCCCGACACCCTGAGCACATTTGCCGCCCACGTCGCGGGCTGCCGACAGGACTTCGCCGACAAGCTCGATGCCGAACGCCGAAAGACGTTCGACCCCATACGGATCGAGGGAATCGAGACGAGCGGGACCGGAGTGGTGGTCACCTACGATCCGAACCGTGGAGGACGGCACGTCCTGGGCCGCGACACCGTCGACGACACCGGGTTGTTCTCTGCTGTACTCGCGATCGAGAACCTCTGGCTCGCAGCGATTGCCGAGAACGTCGGAGTCGGCTGGGTCTCGTTCTACGACGAGGCGTACCTCACCGAATTGCTCGACATCCCCGCTCCGGTCCGTCCCATCGCATGGCTGTGCGTAGGCCCGGTCGAGTCGTTCCAGGAGGTCCCGGATCTGGAGCGTTTCGGTTGGCGCTCTCGGCGTCCCCTCGACGACGCCCTGCACTTCGAGCAGTACCGCCGATGATGCGAGCGCGCCTGGTTGCGGTGGCTACTGCCTGCCTGCTCGTAGTCGGCTGCTCTGCAGCCGAGTCCCCTACCGAACCGTCCACTCCGGCAACGACTCCGGCAGCCGAGCCCGCACAGGCTCCGGATTCGGCCGACCCGATCGGCACCGTCGTCCCCTTCCCCGGCGCACCCGAGGGTGTCGTGGTCGGGACGTCCGGGATCGCTGCCGCAGCGGTACGAGAGCCCGACGGTGTGGTGTTGTTCGACGCAGCAACAGGTGTCGTGCGACAGATGGTCCAGACGACCGGAGCACCACGACACCTCTCGCTCGCCGGCCCCGACGGCCCGGTGCTGGCACCGCTCGAAGGCAGCGACGAGCTGGTCGAGGTCTCACTCGACGACGGCGCGATCCTGTCGACAGCCACCGGTGTGGGCCGTCAGCCGCACGATGCCGTGTCGACCTCCGACGGCACGATCGTGGCCACCAACGAAATGGGTGGCGGAGTGATCTTCTTGCGCGACGGCTCGGTGCTGTCGGAACTACCGCCGGGCCCCGTCCAACCCGGTGGAGTAGCAGCTCTCGGGCCGTACGCAGCCGTCGCCGACGTGCAGGGCAACGGCGTGTGGGTCTACGAAGGCGCGACACAACGCGAGGTGGCGCAGGCCCCGATCGGCGTCAAGCTCACGCACGCAGTGACGGTGAACGAGACGACGGCCGGATTCGCCGACACCGACGGCGGAGCAGTCCTGCTCACATCGGTCGACACAGCTGGGGGCATTCGTCAGATCGCATCGATCGACGCACCCGGCAACCCGTACGGGCTTGCCGTGGACCCCGACCGTCAGCTGCTGTTCGTGACGTTGACCGCGTCGAACCTCCTGCGGGTGGTCGACGTGTCGGATCCCGCTGCGCCTCGCATACTGGGCGACGTCCCGACGGTGACGCAGGCCAATTCGGTCGCGGTCGATCCGCGCACCGGGAACGTGCTCGTGACCGGCAGCGACCCCGGTACGGCGAGTTCGATTCAGATCATCGCCCGCGCCGAGTTGCCCGCGGAGTGAGTCGTCACCAGCCGTAGGAGCCCGGAATTCCCTTGAACGGGCCGACGACGTCGTCGGTGATCCAGCCCTCGTAGAAACCGCCTTCCTGAGGTCGGACCGCTTCTCCATCGATTTCGCACTGCAGACGGCTGGGTGAGAACGCCAGGTAACCCGCAATCGCGGCGAACCGCGGCGTGGGGTTCTCGTAACTCCACCCGGCCGCCTCTGCGACGGCGTCTCCGCCGTGCACGTCCCAGTACGTTGCCGCGCCTTTCCACTCGCAGTGCGTCGAGCGCGCCGCCGAAGGGGTCAACGCACCCGGAACGACGTCCGCCGGCGAGATGTACCAGGTGGGCGGATGGCTCGTCTCGAGTACGCGGTAGGCGGCGGTGGTGCGGGCGACCACCTCTCCTCCGAGTCGAACGACGAGCGAGCGGTTCGAGGACTCGAGGCTCGGCGGTCGGGGGTAATCCCAAACGGATTCCTGGCCGGGCTTCGGCTTCTCGGGAACGACGGATCTCGGCAATTGTGGACTCATCCTTCGATGGTGCCACCGGCCGTCACGGGGCGTCGACGGGATAGAGATCGTCCACCCGTTCTTCGTCGAGAATCCAGCGATCGACTTCGTCGAGAGGTTCGACGACGCGCACCGGGGATTCGATCGTCGGTTGCTCCGGGCGGATGTCTTCGATGGTGCGGATGTCCTCGAGGGGGTCGGGATCCGGCAGCGGAACCGACTGGACCGGCACGGCGGGAGCAGGTGTGCGGATTTCCGGTCGCGGCTGTTCGGCTGGTTGTGTCGACTCTGCTATCGGAACGACTGCGATGGGCTCGTCGGTATCCGTGGTGGTTGCGGTCTTGGGCAGCTCTGCCGGGATACGCACCAGGATGCCGAGCCCGTGCGTCGCGGCCAACAGACTCACTGGGGCGACGGTCGCAATGGCCGCCGACAGAGCGGGATGCAGCGTGCCGGCGTCGGAGATGAAGGCGTGCATGGCATTTGCGCCGATGCTCACCAGAGCTGCGGTGATCAACACACCCCAGAAGAAGCGTCGACCACTGCGTTGATCCTCGAATTGGGCGAGCGCGATCACGGAGATGGTGGCCTGGAGAATGGTGCCGTCGACGATGACCGGCCACAGCCATGACAGCGAGCGCGGGACGCCTGCCATCGTGGCGAGATCCCACAGAGCGGCGAAACTCAGCACGAACGACGCAATTCCGATGACGGTGGTGATGACGACCGCACTGACGAGCGTCGCACGCAGGACCTTGTTCATGGGTCGTCATGAAACACGAGACCACCGACAAGTTCGTCGAGCCGACGACGGTCAGCCCGCGAAGCAGGTGCGAACGATGGTGTCGTCACCGCGGATATCGATCGGACCGAGACTCAGGTTGTCGTCAGTGCACTGTCCAACAGGGCAAACAGTTGCTCCCAGTGCCGCTCGGACCCGACTGCATCGAAGGCGTCCGTGTCGGCCATGGTGAAGCCGTGAATCGTGCCCGGGTAGATCTCCGAGGTGTAATCCAACCGAGCCGCATCGAGCGCTGCGTTCAAATCTTTCAACGCTTGTGGAGTCAGGTCGCTTGCGGCGTGGCCGAAGTGAACGCGACCGGTGATCTTCGCGAACTCGTCGGTTCCGTCTGCGCCCACCGGACCGTGAAAGGCGGCGATGGCCGCTACCCGGCCACCGAAGGCGGCGGCTGTCCGCGTGGCCAGCAGACCGCCTATGCAGTATCCGACCACCCCGGCCGGGCCGTCCTTCACTTCGGGCTGTCCGGCAAGGAATCGAAGGTAGGCGTCGGCGTCGCCCACGACGCGCTCAGCAGTGTGTCGATGAATCAAGGGCATCAATTCATCGACGATTGCAGGCCTGGCTTCCTCGCCGATGTGAGCAGGAAGCGCGACAAGCGGTGCTCGACCGTGTCGGTAGAAGATGTTGGGTACGAGCACGTAGTAGCCATGGGCGGCAAGCTTCTCCACCATGTCTCGGAGCACGGGACGGATACCGAAGGCATCCGGATACACGAGAACACCGGGGACCGGCCCTCGGTGTTCGGGAAAGGCGGCGAAGACGTCGGCCAGACCATCCGCCATTGGGATGTGAAAAGTTTTGGTAGGCATGAACTCCCCTGTCGTAGTTGACTATTCGAGAGATGAATATCAACACGACGAGGCGGATCCCGCGCGCCCGTCAAAACAAGGCCGGGTCACCGATCCGTGCGTGGCGCAATGCCGTCCCGGTGATCATTGCGAAAGACCAACGCGTCCGGACCCACCGACACCAGGCTCTCGGAGATCGGTCATGAACGAGCAGCATCGTGGCAGGCTGTCGGGATGACGGTGACGAGCGCTCCCTGGTGCCACCCCCGGCCTGGGCAGTCACGACTTCACTTGGATGCAATTCCCGCAGACGTTGTGCACGCATTGGCAGCCGGCGAATCGATTCCCGTTGCACACCAACATTTTTCGCCCTATATTGCGGGGATCGAATGCCGCAGCCTGTGGCGGATGAGAAGCAAGCAGATCATCGACATCCCCGGTGATGCACCGTGGATCACGCGACTGATGGTCGACCCGGACGTCGCGACGCCGGTCGGCGTGGCCGGCTTCCACGGAGCTCCCGACGAGACGGGAATGGTGGAGATCGGGTATCGAGTCGACCCGAGGTTTCGTCGACGGGGCTATGCCCGGCGTTCCGTGGAAATCCTTCTCGACGTTGCGCGACGCCACCTGGACGTACATACCGTCCGCGCTACCGTCACACCGGACAACACGCCGTCTTCGACCCTCATCGAGAGCTTCGGGTTCGTCGAGGTGGGTGAGCAGTGGGATGACGAGGACGGCCTGGAGATCGTCTACGAAGTCTCCACAGCAGCGGTACAGCAGAATCAGGCGGTACGAACGGCCCCGCGGTAGACGTCGGCGCGGTCGTGCGCAGACATTCCGCCCCACACGCCGTACGGCTCGTTCGCTTCGAGTGCATGCCTGCGGCATTGGTCGAGGACCGGGCAGCGACCGCAGACCTGCTTGGCGGCCTTTTCACGCGAGGAGCGGGCGCGGCCCCGTTCACCCTCTGGGTGGAAGAACACGGACGAGTCCAGTCCACGACACAGGCCGTCGAGTTGCCAGTCCCATACATCTGCGTTGGGGACGGGAAGTTGGACCGGCCTGGCGGGTGCGCCTCGCACCATGAGATGTCTCCTCACAGAAAAGTGAACAAGCTCACCTTCTCTCATTCATCGTACTTTTACAAGTTCTTTTGTTCATTCGTAGTACTTAAAAGCAAGCGCGCTTGCTTGGAAACGATGCGCTCAGTGACTCTCCGACATTCCCGCGCGCTTCTCGAGCTCGACGAGGACCTGTCCGGCGATCTTGGTCGGCGGCGGGCCGATGTCGACGACGATGGCGTTCTCGTCCTCACCGAGCGGCTCGAGTGTCGAAATCTGGGTATCGAGCAAGGAGGACGGCATGAAGTGGTCCATTCGAGCATTGAGGCGTCCGCTGATCCGATCCTTGGTCCCGGCCAGATGCACGAATATCACCGGGGCTCCGTCCCTGGCTCCCGCGCTGAGCACGTCCCGATACGAGCGCTTGAGTGCCGAGCACGTCACGATTCCCGACCGGCCCGTCGTGGTGTGGTCGGTGATCCACTCCGCGATCACGTCCAACCACGGCCACCTGTCCTCGTCGGTCAACGGCTGCCCCGACGCCATCTTCGCCACGTTGGCGTCCGGGTGCAGGTCGTCGCCCTCCTGCAGGTCCCATTTCAATGCTCCGGCGAGGATTCCCGCCACCGTGGATTTACCCGATCCGGACACTCCCATCACCACGAGAACCGGATGATGCGCTCTGCCTGTCGTCTGCGATGCCATCCCTCGATACTGCTGCATCGAGCTCGTTCGGATCGGACAGACGCGAGAAACCGGGCCACCCGTGGGACGATCGATCGGACATGACCGAGACCAGCGATTTCCGCCAACTGCACGATTCGGTTCTCGACGAGCTCGGTCGCGACATCGTGAGCGGCGCGATCCCGGGAGGAACCCGAATCTCGGCCGACGACGTCGCCGTGCGGTTCACCGTCTCGCGGACGGTCGTACGGGAAGTGGTCCGGGTTCTCGAGTCGCTGGGGTTGCTGACCGTGCGGCGGCGCGTCGGGATCACCGTGCAGGGTTCCGAGAACTGGAACTCGCTGGATCCAGTGGTGATCCGCTGGCAGCTGGCCGGCCCCGCTCGCGCCGAACAACTATTACTGCTCAGCGAATTGCGTTCGGGCATCGAGCCTTTGGCAGCCAAGCTCGCAGCTCACCGAGCGACGCCCGAGCAGTGCGGCGCACTGACAGCCGCCGTCATCGGGATGTCGTCGACGTCCCGCGCGGCCGACTCCGAGGCGTACCTCGAACACGACTGCAACTTTCATCGGACGTTGCTCGCCGCGTCGGGCAATCCGATGTTGCGGTCGATGTCCGACATCGTGGTGGAGGTGCTCGCCGGACGCACCCGGCACGCTCTGATGTCGAGGCAGGCAGACCCGGAGGCCATCCGCCTGCACGGGGTGGTCGCCTCGTCGATCCAGTCCGGCGACGGCGATGCCGCACAGCGAGCCATGTTGGCCATCGTCACCAAGTCCGCCGCATCGATGTCGGCGGCCTCGGGTGTGACGCCGTCGCCCGGTCTGGTGCCCGACCAGCAGTGATGCACCGAGCGCACGAAGCCAGGTGCGCCGACCCGAGGTTCATCGCCTAGATTCGACGCGTGACTGCTCTCGAATTGCCGCTCGAACTTCGCCGCGCGCTCGTCGGAGTAGCGAGGACCCCGCGCCTGCTCGTCGCGTCCGATTACGACGGCACCATGGCTCCGATCGTCTCCGACCCGCAGAAGGCCTTCCCACATCCGGAGTCGGTCAGCGCCATGCGCGGGCTCGCCTCACTGGCCGGCACCAACGCCGCCGTCATCTCCGGGCGCGCCCTCCGCGATCTCGCGATTCTCTCGCGTCTGCCGTCCGAGGTGCAGCTGGTGGGCAGCCACGGCAGCGAGTTCGACGCCGGGTTCGTCAACGCCATCGACGACGACGCCAAGAAGCTCCTCACCGTCATCACCGGAGAACTGCAGAACATTGCCGACGCCCATCCCGGTGTCAGTATCGAGACCAAGCCGGCCAGCGTCGCGCTGCACGTGCGCAACGCCGAGACTGCCGCCGGCGACGAGGCGCTAGCCGCTGTGCGTTCCGGCGCGGCAGCACGCGACGGCGTTCAGGTCACCGAGGGCAAGTCCGTCATCGAGTTGGCGGTCATCGTCACCGACAAGGGCGTCGCCCTCGACATTCTTCGTCACCAGGAAGCAGCCACTGCCGCAGTCTTTTTCGGCGACGACGTCACCGACGAGAAAGCCTTCGGGCACCTGCACGGCCCCGACATCGGGGTCAAGATCGGGCCGGGCGACACCCTCGCAGAATTCCGTATCGACAGCACCGAACAGGTCGCGTTGGCCTTGGCGTTCCTGTTGGAGGAGCGTCGGCAGTGGCTGTCCGGAGCCGATGCGCCACGCATCGAACGACTGACGATGTTGGCCAGTCCCAATGCCGTTGCCCTGCTTACCCCCGACGCCGATGTCACCTGGCTGTGTCACCCCGAGCCGGATTCAGCGGCAGTGTTCGCGCACCTGCTCGGCGGCGATCAGGCCGGTCACTTCAGCGTCGGACCCACCCGCGCATCGCTGCCGCTGAGCCAGCAGTACGTGGACGGCACGATGACGGTGCAGACCAAGTGGGCCAGCCTGCAGGTCACCGACTACCTGCCGCACGACATCGGTCAAGGCCAGACCGCGTTGACTCGCGTCATCACCGGCAGGGCGACTGCCGTGGTGACGTTCGCCCCGCGTCCGGAATTCGGAAAAGCATGGGCATCGCTGGAACCCGACGCCGACGGCCTGCGCATTCTCGGCACGGCCGACCCGATGGTGCTGCGTAGCCCAGGCGTCACCTGGAACATCGTCTCCGACGGGTCGCAGCAAACCGCGCATGCCGAGGTCGATCCCTCCAACGGGCCGATCGTCCTCGAATTGCGTCTCGGCACAGACGATCTGAGCGAGCACCCCTGGGCCGAGGTCGAGCGTCGCCGCGCCGCCGAGGCCTACTGGAAGGACTGGGCCGACGGGCTCGACCTGCCTCCGCTCAAGCGCGATCTGATGAAAAGATCCGCCCTGACTCTGCGCGGCCTGGTGCACGCCGAGTCCGGTTCGATCATGGCCGCCGCCACTACTTCACTGCCCGAAGATATCGGCGGAGTGCGCAACTGGGACTACCGCTACTGCTGGCTGCGCGATGCGGCACTCACCGCTACCGCCCTGGTGGACGTCGGGTCCATGGCCGAGGCCGAGAACTATCTCTCCTGGATCCACGGAGTACTGGAATCGGTGTCCGGCCCCGAGCGGTTGCACCCGCTGTACACCATCTGGGGCCTCGGACTCCCGCCCGAGGCCGTCATCGACGAACTGCCCGGGTACGCCGGATCACGGCCGGTGCGCGTGGGAAATGCTGCGAACCAACAGGTTCAGCTGGACGTCTTCGGACCCATCGTCGAATTGGTGTCCGCCCTCGCCCACGCGCGCAAGACCGCAGGCTCGGAGAACGGCCTGTCCGACGACGACTGGGAACTCGTCCGCGCCATGGTCGAAGCCGTCGAACGACGCTGGTTCGAGCCCGATCACGGCATCTGGGAGATCCGCGACAATCCCCGTCACCACGTCTACTCGAAGGTGATGGGGTGGATCACCGTCGACCGCGCCATCGGTTTGGCCGAAACCTTCGGCCGCACAGCCGAACCGAGCTGGGCACCCCTGCGCGAGACAATCCGCGAGGAAGTGCTCGCCAACGGCTGGAACGACGAGGTGCAGTCCTTCACCGCCGCCTACGACGGGACCGACCTCGATGCCGCGACGCTGTACATCGGCCTGTCCGGACTGATCGATCCGGTAGACCCCCGCTTCGCGGCCACCGTCACCGCCACCGAGGCCGAACTGCGGAGCGGATCGACCGTCTACCGCTACCGTCACGACGACGGTCTGCCCGGTGGAGAAGGCGGATTCCACCTGTGCGCTGCCTGGCTCGTCGAGGCATACCTGTTGGTGGGACAGCGCGCCGAAGCCGAGGCCCTGTTCGCCCAACTCGTCAGTGCCGCAGGCCCCACCGGACTGCTCAGCGAGGAATACGACCCCATCGCCGAACGGTCACTCGGCAACCATCCGCAGGCCTACAGTCACCTCGGTCTGCTGCGCTGCGCGAGATTGCTCAGCGCCCAACCTGCCTGACACCCACCCCCCATTCGCGTCCCCGCCCGACCCCCGGTTCACGCCTCCCCAGTTGGGATCAATGCGCCTTTGTTGCACTCAGACTGACTGAAACCCACATTCATCCCGAACGGGGTTCCGGCCGACACTGAATGAATGCGGCTTTGTTGCACTCTGACTGACTGAAATCCACATTGATCCCAGGTGGGCGGGCGGGCGAGAGAGGGGGCGGGCGAATGGGGGGACGGGAACGGGCGACGACAGAGGTCAAGCAATAGCGGGCGGTTGATCCGGCGGAGGTCCTGCGGTTCGTCCACGGAAGAGTTCGGTCGGCAGGGTTTCCGCGGCGACGATGCCCGAGTGCGAGGACGAGAGCACCAGTTTCCCGGCTCGACGGCCTTTTTCCTCGGCGTCCTGGCGCACGGTGGTGAGGTTCTCGCGGATCGCGTCGGAGATGCCGTCGAATCCGGTCACCGAAAGTTGGCTCGGCACATCGATTCCGGAGACCCTCGCGAAGTTGAGTGCACCGAGCGCGATGACGTCGGTGGTGCAGAGCAGCGCAGTGGTTTCGCGATTGGCTTGCAGGGCCTGGGCCGCGGCGGAGTGGCCGGAGCGAACGGTGTGGTCGAAGCGTTCGACGACCGTGAGGGTGTCGGGATCGAGTCCGGCGTCGATCATCGCGGCCTGAACTCCGGCAATCCGTTCACGTTGGACGTGGAAGTGACTGTCCGCCAGCCGCCCCGGGGGTACGACGCCATCGCGGCGGTCGCGTCCGAGCCGCATGCACAGCACCGCAAGATGCTCATGACCGAGCGAGATGAGATGTGCGGCAAGCATTTTCATAGCGACACGGTCGTCGATGGCAACGAGGGCCGCCTCGGGGATGTTGCGGGGCTGGTCGCACACGACGATCGGGAGGTGGCGTTCACGCACTGCAGCAAGGTAGGGGTCGTCGTCGGCAACGGAGTACACGACGAATCCGTCGACTCCCGCCTGTTGCACCACGGCCGCGGCCTGGACGTCGTCGCGTTCGGCACCGGCGGGAATCAGCAGCAGACCTTGCCCTGCGGCCTCGCAGGATTCGGCGAGGCCGGCGAGGAAGCTCATGGCGGCCGGGTCACGGAAGGAATAGCTCAGAGCCTCGGTGAGGAGCAGCCCGATGGCTCCGGCCTTGCGGGTACGCAGCGATCTGGCGACGGGATCGGGGCCGGCGTAGCCACGCCGTTTGGCCGCCTGCAGAACGCGTTCGCGTAGTTCGGGAGAGAGCTGATCCGGTCGGTTGTAGGCGTTCGAGACAGTGGTGCGCGATACCTTCAGCTCGGCAGCAATCGATGCCAACGTCGCTTGACGTCGCGGTTCGCTCGACCTGACCATTACCGGGACGTTAGTCCCACAACGCACTCCCGGGAAATTCGAGGTCGCCTTCGTCCGATTCGATCGAGAGGCCCGGTGAGCGCTAGAGTACAACGGTAACGGTTTCCATTAGCGTCAAGCATTGCTCGTCAGGAGTACATCGATGTCGTCCACTCATCGCGCGTCCCGGACCAAGCTCATGGCTGCACTGGGCCTGACCTGCGCCGCAGCTCTCACATTGAGCGCATGCAGCTCCAGTGATCCCACGAGCACCGAGTCCGCCCCCGCCACCCCCGTCGACGGGCCGATCACGATCGTCGCGTCCACCAACGTCTGGGGAAGCGTCGCCGAGGCGGTTGCCGGTGACCTCGCGACAGTGACGTCGATCATCTCCGATCCCTCTGCGGACCCGCATTCCTACGAGGCGAGCCCGGCCGACGCGGCTGCCGTCTCCGAGGCATCGCTCGTGGTCTACAACGGGGGTGGCTACGACCAGTTCATCGAGGACATCCTCGGCTCCGAGGGCAAGAATGTGCCGTCGGTCGACGCCTTCACCCTGTTGGACGAAAGCCACGATCACGACTCCGCAACCACGTCGGAAGCAGAAGCCACGTCGGAAGCAGAGGCCGAACCGACGACGGACGACGGTCATTCACACGGCGAGGTCAACGAACACGTCTGGTACAACGCCGAGGTGGCAGCGCACACCGCCGAGGAGATCGCAGACAAGCTCGGTCAGCTCGATCCCGACAACGCCGCGCAGTACACCGCCAACGCCGAGACGTTCCACGAGCAGGTCCACGCCATCACCGACGTGACCGCACAGATTGCCGCCGATTTCCCGAATGCGCCGGTCGCACAGACCGAACCGATCGCGCACTACTTGATCGAGGAGTCCGATCTCGACGATCGCACCCCCGAGGACTTCAAGGATTCGATCGAAGAAGGCAACGATCCGTCGCCCGCCTCCATCGCCGCGACGCGAGATCTGTTCACGTCCAAGTCCGTTCGCGCGCTGGTCTACAACATCCAGACCGAGGATGCCGTCACCCAGGACATTCGCTCCACCAGCGAGGCAGCAGGCATCCCCGTCGTCGAGGTCACCGAAACGCTGCCCGCAGGCATGACGTACATCGAGTGGCAGACCAAGGCTGCGACGGATCTGCAGGCCGCCCTCACCACCGCCTCCTGACCCGAACCGGCGTGATGGAAAGCTGTAGTACATGCCTGCTGTAGATCTGCGCGATGCCGGACTGGCGTTCGGCGAGCGCACGCTGTGGCAGAACCTGGACCTGGCGGTCGAGAAGGGCGAATTCGTCGCCGTTCTCGGCCCCAACGGGTCGGGTAAGACGTCGCTGCTCAAGGTGTTGCTCGGCCAGAATCAGCTCACCTCCGGCACGGCCGCGATCGACGGCAATCCCGTCCATCGCGGCCAGTCGGGAGTCGGCTACGTCCCCCAGCAACGCAACATCGACGACGATCTGCCGCTACGCGGACGCGATCTCGTGGGCCTGGGCTGGGACGGCCACAAATGGGGCATGGGATTGCGCGGCATGCGGCAGCGCAAGGAAACGGTGCAGCGAGCGATCGATCAGGTCGACGCCGACTCCTTCGCGGGCGCGCCCGTGGGCTCGATGTCCGGCGGGGAGCAGCAGCGACTGCGCATTGCCCAGGCACTCGTCGGGGACCCCTCGGTCCTGCTGTGCGACGAGCCCCTGCTCAGCCTCGACCTCGCCAACCAATCACTGGTCTCGAGCCTCATCGATCGTCGACGGCGTGAGCACGAGACAGCCGTTCTGTTCGTCACTCACGAGATCAACCCGATCCTCCCGCTCGTCGACCGCATCGTCTACATCGTCGACGGCCGGTTCCGCATCGGAACTCCCAACGACGTCATGACCACCGAAGTGCTGTCCGAGCTCTACGGCACCGAGGTCGAGGTGTTGAAAGTTCGCGGACGACTCGTGGTCGTCGGGACCGGCGACTCCATCGATGCGCTCGGCTCCGCCGGCGCTCACCATCCACCCGTGCCGCACGACAGAGAAGACAAGGCATGAACGAGAAGGTTCTCGACGCATTCTCGAAGATGCTCGACTTCGACACCACCGCCAACCTGCTGACCTACGACTTCGTGCAGCAGGCGCTGATCGCGGCCGCGATTCTCGGGCTCCTCGCAGGCGCACTCGGCCCGCTGATCGTCAGCCGCCAGTGGGCTTTCGCGGTGCACGGATCCAGCGAACTCTCGCTCACCGGGGCATCCGCTGCCCTGCTGGTCGGTATCACCGTCGGTCTCGGCGCCATCGTCGGTTCGGTCGTCGCGGCGGTGATGTTCGCACTGCTCGGCAACAAAGCCCGCGACCGCGACTCGGTCATCGGCGTCATCATGTCGTTCGGGCTCGGCCTGTCGGTGCTGTTCATCTGGCTCTACCCGGGCCGAACCGGCACCAGCTTCTCGCTGCTCATCGGCCAGATCGTCGGCGTCGGGCAGAGCGGAATCCAGCTGCTGCTGGTGTGCGCCGTGCTGGTGTTGATCGTCCTCGCGGTGGTCTACCGGCCGCTGCTGTTCGCCAGTACCGATCCCGAGGTGGCGCTGGCCCGTGGCGTCCCCGTCCGTGCACTCTCGGTCGTGTTCGCCGTTCTTGTCGGCGTGGCGTGTGCACTGGGCGTTCAGATCGTCGGAGCCCTGCTGGTGCTCTCGCTGCTCATCACTCCCGCCGCGGCTGCCGCGCGGGTCACGGCCAGCCCGCTCAAGGCGACGCTGCTGTCCATCCTGTTCGCCGAGATCGCCGCAGTCGGTGGCATCTTGCTCTCCCTCGCTCCCGGACTTCCCGTCTCGACGTTTGTCACGACCATCTCGTTCGTCATCTACCTGCTCTGCCGCGCTGTGGGTGCGACGCGCAAGGCCAACTCCGGACGGCTCGTCGCCGCCCTAGACATCCCAGGTCCGTAACTTGTCAAGCTGCGGCGGGTTGTGGCGCTGTT
>NZ_JAPWIJ010000014.1 GCF_027270735.1 Rhodococcus ruber
CCACCGAGGGAACGCAATCGGATCTGCTATCGATGGCCTCGGTCCTACACCGCCGCGGCATTCCAGTCATCGAAGCCCGGCTGTCGCAGTGCGACGAGCAAAGGCGCACCTTTTTCGTCGTATTCGTTGCCGACCCTCGTCGAGCCGCACTCCTACTGAGGTCACTCGAAGCTACACCGACAGTCTGTGCTGTGACGTTGTCCGAATCTGTACCCGTGACAGCGTGACCGGCTGCACCCGCGTATCGGGCGGCAAACCAGTGCGCAGAGCCTCCCTTGCCGAGCCCAAATTCGGCCGATCACTTCAAATTGTCTCCGCGTGGACACTTCTTAAGCACCTAAGGACTACCCGATGAGTCTCCCCATCCCACTACACGATCGCCACGACTTCGAGGCCGACTCGCTGCCGACGGCGTTGCCGATGACTCAGTTCGTACGACCGGACGGCAGTCTCACCGAAACCGGCACCCTGTATCGTATCGACACCGATTTGGCACGGAAGCTCTACCGGGACATGGCACGAGCTCGCAGGCTCGACCAGGAAGCACTTGCTCTGCAACGCCAAGGCGAACTCGGTCTGTGGTTGCAAAGCTGGGGCCAGGAGGCGGCGCAGGTTGGATCCATGTACGCACTCACCGCTCACGACTATGTCTTCCCGTCGTACCGAGAACACGCCGCCGCGATGGTCCGGGGCATCGGACCTGCAGAGCTACTGAGTCAGTGGCGCGGAGCTACACACGCAGGCTGGGACCCGGTCCGATACAATTTTCACTACAACTCGTTGGTACTGGGAACGCAGACCCTTCATGCCAACGGATACGCCCTCGGGTGCCGACTCAGCGGCGGAAATGCAATTGTCGCAACATATTTCGGTGATGGTGCAGCAAGCCAAGGCGATGTCAGCGAAGCATTCAACTGGGCAGCCGCACGCAGCCTACCGGTGTTGTTCGTATGCCAGAACAACCAATGGGCGATATCGACCCCCACCGATATGCAATACGCTGCACCTGTCCATCAACGCGCAGCAGGGTTCGGACTCCGCAGCTTCTATGTGGACGGAAATGATGCCCTCGCTGTCTACGAAGTAACCAAAGTTGCCGCCGACCTCGTACGATCCGGCAAAGGACCAGCACTCGTCGAAGCAATCACGTTCAGAATGGCGGGTCACTCGACATCGGACGACCCGAAACGATACCGTGACGCCGCAGAATTCGATGAATGGACTGCTCGCGATCCGCTACACCGACTACGAGTCGTCCTAAACGAAATCGGAGTTCCGACATCGTTTTTCGCTGAACTCGACGAAGAACTGGACCTACTCGCAATCGAAGTTCGAACAGCCTGTCGTTCGATTGAAGAGCCTCAATTCGAGAGCATGTTCGATAACGTATACGTCGACCCACATCCCGGCGTCACAGCGGAAAAACATACTCTGCACATGTACAACGAGATGATGGCGGGAAACACGACCACATGACTCTCTCGCTCGAATCCATGACCAAGGCAAGTCCTGAACCCGGTTCGACCACATCGACACTCGGCAAGGCGTTGAACGCCGGTTTGCGTCGAGCCATGCTCGACGACGATCGCGTAATCCTGCTCGGTGAGGACATCGGAGCGTTGGGCGGTGTATTTCGAGTCACCGAAGGTCTGCACAAAGAATTCGGTGACAATCGCGTAATCGATACTCCCCTTGCCGAGTCAGCGATTGTCGGAACGGCCATCGGTCTGGCCCTCCGCGGGTATAGGCCTGTGTGCGAGATCCAATTCGACGGCTTTGTCTATCCAGCCTTCGACCAGATCGTCAGCCAACTAGCGAAGATGCGGGCGCGGTCAGGGGGTCGAACAACACTGCCTATAGTCATCCGCATCCCTGTCGGCGGCGGTATCGGCGCCGTCGAGCACCACAGCGAATCAAACGAAGCGTACTTCGCGCATACCGCTGGCCTCAGGGTCGTCTCCTGCTCGAGCCCATCCGACGGATACCGAATGCTCCGAGCCGCGATAGCAAGCGACGATCCCGTGATCTTCTACGAGCCCAAACGGCGGTACTGGGATAAAGGCCAACTCGATCTAGATGCCCAACCTGCGTCACTGAATCGCGCCCGTGTATGGCGAACCGGAACCGATCTGACACTGGTCGCACACGGTCCGACGGTCAAGACAGCGATCGCCGCTGCCGAGGCTGCCGCAGAGGACGGCTACTCGGTCGGGGTGGTCGACCTCCGTACCATCTCGCCTTTGGACCTCGACACATTGAAGCGATGCGCCAAGGCCACCGGTCGCTTGATAGTCGTTCACGAGGCGTCGACCTTCCTCGGCATCGGTGCCGAAGTCGCCGCAGCGGTTACCGAGAGCTGCTTCTACGCGCTCAAAGCCCCAGTCCTACGGGTCGGTTCGTACAACCTCCCCTATCCACCGGCCAAAGTCGAAGACGAGTTTCTGCCCGATATTGATCGTGTCCTCGACGCCATCGAAACATCGTTGAAGTACTGAAGGAAACACATGGACACGCCGCAGCAGTTCGCCCTCCCCGACGTAGGGGAGGGCCTCACCGAGGCCGAAATCGTCGCTTGGCACGTGAACGTCGGCGATACGGTCGCGATCAATGACGTTCTGGTAGAAATCGAGACAGCCAAATCCGCTGTCGAACTGCCTTCCCCTTACGCCGGGGTAGTGCAGCAACTACTTGTCAGTGAAGGCGTTACAGTCCCGGTCGGCACCGTAATCATCGAAATCGCGTCGGATCA
This sequence comes from Rhodococcus ruber, assembly GCF_027270735.1. GTDB lineage: Bacteria > Actinomycetota > Actinomycetes > Mycobacteriales > Mycobacteriaceae > Rhodococcoides > Rhodococcoides rubrum_A. The sequence continues at coordinate 2,750 of NZ_JAPWIJ010000014.1, forward strand.
GCCTGCCGCGCAGGCTACTTCGGAACCGGAACCGAGTGCCTTACGCCCCAAGACTGGTCGAACGCACGAAGTTCCTTCGATACCAATACAGGGGGAGGATGACGAAAGGCCTCAGGTGCTCGTCGGCCCTGGCCCCAAAGAAGCTGCCGAACGTCGTCGACGGGTTTCACCGCCGACCGACCCTGCCCGCAGCGCAGCGCCAACGACGGGGGCGACGCCACTCGAACACGTGACGGCAGAACAGGTGTCATCTCGTGATGGAACTTCGAAGTCGATCTCGGTGACAGAACGGCGTATTGATGTGCGAACTACACCGCCAGTCAGGCTTCTCGCCAAACAGCTGGGTGTGGAACTGGACTCGGTCACCCCGGCACAGGGCGAAGTCATCACCCGCGGCGACGTCGAAGCAGCGGCCGGAAAGCAGAACGGGCAGCACGGGGTGATTTCCGCTGAGCGCCCTGCGGACTTGCTCGAAACTCGGGTTCCGATACGAGGGATACGCAAGTTGACTGCCGACGCAATGTGCAAGTCGGCGTTCACTGCCCCGCATGTCACCGAATGGTTGACTGTCGACGTAACACCGATGATGGATCTGATTGCGCAGGTCAAAGCGGACAGGTCGTGGGACGGCATTCGGGTCAATCCACTGGTGCTTGTTGCCAGGGCCTTCGTCCTCGCCATTCGTGCGCACCCTGAGATCAATGCGACGTGGGACGACAAAGCTCAAGAGATCGTGATCAAGCACTACATCAACTTGGGCATCGCGGCCGCGACCCCGCGTGGACTGATCGTCCCCAACATCAAAGATGCACACACCCTCGATGTGCGTGGGCTCGCTGACGCGTTGACTAACCTCATCACGATTGCTCGTAGCGGCAGGACATCCCCTGCAGATATGTCGCAAGGAACTGTGACCATCACTAACATCGGTGCACTTGGAGTCGACGCGGGAACCCCTATTCTCAACCCTGGAGAAGCAGCGATCCTTGCCTTCGGCGCCATTCGAGCACAACCGTGGGTCGTGAACGGGAAAATCGAGATCCGCCAGGTTACCCAGCTGGCCATGTCGTTCGATCATCGACTTGTCGATGGGGAACTGGGCTCAAAAGTATTGGCACGCACCGCGGCGATCCTCGCCGACCCAGGAACGACGCTTCTGTACGTCTGAGTGCAGAGGTACTCGAAGGTAAGCGACATGCAGGGAGCATAAATCTACGCTGGTACTGCCAAACAGGCATTACTAGGCGAAGCATGGCTAATGTCGAACTGTTGACTGTCGATGGTCTCCTAATTCCCCAGGGGTAGTTGTCACGTAATTCCCCCACGTCCGGACCTGCTGAGGTGAGGATATCGGCGACGGGCTCGGTTGTCAGGTGGTCTTGGTGCCGGGTCGTTTGCGGGGTCGGTAACCTGGTCCGTCCATAAGGGCGGATTCGAGCGGGTGGTCGCAACGTGCCTGATCATTAGGGATGTTTGAAATGGTTCACCCGGTTTTTTCACAACTTGTACGGATGACGTTCTGGTCACTGCTTAGCAGTGGCGTGACGGTCAAGGACGCTGCCCTCGCCGTCGGGATCAGCGAGGGCAGCGGCTGAAACTGGATCTATGAATGCGGTGGTGTACGGCCACGCTCGACCCCACCACCGAGCGGCCGCTTCCTCGCGCTCGAAGAGCGAGAGTTTATGGCCGACGGTGTCCGCGACGGCTGGACGATGACCGCAATCGCGACTTGCCTAGGTCGGGCAGTATCGACAATCAGTCAAGAACTGAAGCGGCACAAGTATTCCCGGAGCCAGGACAAGCCACATCAGGCCGAGCGCGATGCCCGCAAAGCAGCCAGACGCCCGAAGAAGGACAAGCTCGAGCTGACCCCATTGCTGCGGGGTCGAGTGCAGGCACTACTGGAGTTGGACTACTCCCCGGAGCAGATCTCGGCGACACTGAGGAAGGAATTTCCTCACTCGCCGGAGATGCATGTGTCGCACGAAACGATCTATCAAAGCTTGTACGTTCAGAGCAAAGGTGGCCTGACCAAGGAGCTGACCAGGCACCTCCGGACGGGTCGGCCGGTGCGTCTCGCGCATCGTCGAACCACCGAACAGCGGTCGAAAACCCGGGATGGTCAACATCTCCGAACGGCCCGCCGCGGTCGCCGACGCAACGTTCCGGCCATTGGGAGGGTGATCTGATCATCGGCACCAGGGGAGGGTCGACGATCGGGACGTTGGTCGAGCGGACGTAGCGGTTGGTGGTGTTGTTACAACTGCCCACCGACCATTCGGCGGCGTAAGGTTCCGGCCGTTCGGATGCTGCTGGTGGCTTTTTCGGTTGTGTTCTCAGCCGCACGAAAGGGGCTAGTGCAGAGGTTTATTCGCTAGTGTAGGTGGATTCGCTCGACACGAGCGTTCACCATTACCACCCGGCGGGGCGTGGGTTCAGCTTCTCATACAGGGGGCTGCGGGTCGTACTGAATGCCACGCCGAACCTGCCGTGCGCGGTCGGCACCGGCGAGCCGTGCAACCAGGTGTAGTGCCATGTCGATACCCGCGGAGATACCGGCCGAGGTGATCGTGTCGCCGCAATCGACGAACCGATCGTCGCCCCGCACGTCGATTGTGGGATCGAGCTCAGCGAGTTGGTCGAGTGCGGCCCAGTGGGTTGTCGCGGGGCCATCTCGCAAGATGCCGGCCGCAGCGAACACCAGGGCTCCCGTGCAGACGCTGGTCATCAGTGTTCCCTCCTCAGCGAGGCGCTGCACCCAATCGAGCCGTGCTCGGTCGACGAGATGCGTTCTCGTGCCTCGCCCGCCGGGATAAACGAGTACATCGAGGTCGGGCCGGTCGGATTCGCTGTAGCCGCATCGGACGGTCAAGCCCTTGGCACACCTGACTTCACCGCCGGTCTGGGAAAAGGTAAAGACCTTCCATCCGTCCTCCGGCCATCTGTCGGTCCAGAAGGACAAGACCTCCCATGGGCCGACAGCATCGAGTTCCTCGACATCGTCGAACAGAAAGATTCCGAGATGCTTGATTTTGTCGGCCATGGTTTACATGTTTACACGAGGCAAAGAACGAGTGTGCTGGTGCGGTTGCCCTCAGCACCGCTGCGCAACAAAGATATTCGACTTCGAGATCTCCGGTATCTCAACCGTCTCCGCTTTTCGCAACGGGTCTGACAAAGTGGTCGGTAGACCGCGGATCGGTTGCCGATCGAAGATCTCATCTTCGAAAGGCACCGACACTCCGTACATGAAGCGCCGTCGACGGCTGGCGGTCAGTGAGAACAACGCCTTAGTGATGTGCGAACGGAGATAGCGGTCCCTGTCGCCTACGGCTCGCATCCCGGTCGGGTAAATTCCCTGCCGCTCGGGATGCACTTGCCACGTTCTCGAGTCCGACAGCAGGAGTGGACGAGTCGAGGATGGCTAGTCAACCTCCCTGCATCTGTCCGATTAGTCTATAAATTTCCGCGGAGCAACCTATTCGGGAAACTGAGTTCAGTTCCCGCGGGAACTGAAGTATCGGCGTGCGCGACTAATGAGATATGAAGATACGTTCCGGGATGAGGGCAGGGCTTGCCATCGCCTTGGTTCCGCTGATGACGACAGCCTGCGTACGCACTCCCGGTTCCGACAACGGCGATCTGGATGCCACCGGCACTTCTGGTGCGTCGTTTCCTGTCACGGTGCAAGATTGCGGCGGCCGTCCGACGACGTTCGACGCTGCCCCGGAGAAAGTGGTCACGGCGAACCTTGCGGCATTGGAGCTGGTGATCAGGCTCGGCAAGGCCGATCGTCTCGCTGGAACAGGTTGGGCGGCAGGCATAGCCACGCTTCCCGACGATGTGCGCGGGATCGCGCAGTCGACACCGGTTCTCTCCACCGGCGCAATTCCGAAAGAAGTGCTTCTCACTGCCGGGGCGGACGCCTACATCGATGCCTGGGGATCCATGCAGTTGATGGGTGGGGATGGCATGACCGAGCAGGACTTCGCCGATGCCGGAATGTCGCACGTGTTTCTCGCATCCAGCGCATGTGCATCGACGCTGTCGGCCGCGCGAACCGACCTGGACGATGTGTACCGAGATATGCAGAGCATAGGTGCCGTTCTCGATGCTTCACCGGCGGCGGCGGACCTGATCGAGCAGATGCGAGCAACGGTGGCTGCTGTCGCTAGGGGAAATCCAGCGCCGGATCAGCGGCCGTCCGTGTTCTACTACTCGCCCGACGCCACGAGCCAGGGCATGACCACAGTCGGCGGTAAGCAGATAGCCAATGCGGTATACGAACTGGCGGGTGCACGCAACGTATTCGCCGACGACACAACCAGTGTGAAGTCTGTGTCCTGGGAAGACGTCATAGCTGCCGATCCCGACTACATTCAGATCGCCACCCGCCGCAAGACGTCCGCCGAAGAAGGTGCCGCTGACTTCGCAGCAGCCATCGACACACTGCGCAACGACCCGCGCGCTCGCGATATGCGGGCAGTTCGTGCCGGGCGCTTCATCGATCTCGGTGCCGAAGAGACGGCGCTTCCCGGAATCGAAAATGCGGACGCGGTCGCCACTATCGCCGAGGCCGTCCGTGGTCGGTAAACGCAGTGGCGCGTTACTTGCGTCAGTCACACTGCTCGTTCTGCTGTCGGGATTCACCCTCGCAGTGAGTTACGGATCGACTGCAGTTCCGTTCGGGCAGGTCTGGTCCACGGTACGAGACGGGCTGAGCGGAAGAGTGTTTCAACCCGGCAGCATCGACGTCATCGTGTGGCAGGTTCGGGTTCCTCGTCCGATCATGGCAATGATCGTCGGTGCTGGCCTCGGCGTCGTTGGGGTCGCAGTCCAGGCACTGGTACGCAACGATTTGGCCGATCCGTATCTGCTAGGGGTGTCATCGGGGGCGTCGGTCGGGGCAGTGTGGGTCTTGGTCTTCGGCGGAGGAGTCGTCGGTGCGGTGTCCACGGCGATCGGAAGCCACACGCTACTGCCGTTGGCCGCGTTCCTCGGTGCCATAGTGGCTCTCGGAGTCGTGTGGTCGGTCACCGGTGCAGCTGGTGGAATCAGTGGAGTAATGGGTCCGACTCGGCTGATCCTGGTCGGAGTTACGGTAGGTCAAATGCTCTCCGCAGGAACCAGTTTCATGGTTCTACAGACCGACGATCAAGCTCAGACACGCAGTGTGCTGTTCTGGCTGATGGGCTCGCTGGGAGGGGCGACGTGGTCCCAGGTTCCGATTACTGCGCTCGTTGTCACGCTCGGCACAGTCATGCTCTACGGAAGAGGACGTCAACTCAATGCTCTCGCTTTCGGCGACGAAAGCGCTTCTGCCCTCGGTATTTCGGTCCCGCAGGTGCGCCGGGAGGTGTTCGTCGTCGTCAGTCTGATGACCGGCGCTGTGGTCGCAGTCTCGGGCGCGATCGGTTTCGTCGGCTTACTGGTGCCGCATCTGTGCAGATTGGTAGTCGGAACGGATCACCGGACGCTGCTTCCTGTAGCAGCATTGGTGGGAGCGACTTTGATGATAGCCGTGGACTTGCTGTGCCGGGTCGCCACTCGCGTCGTACACCAAGAACTTCCGGTGAACATCGTGACCGCTGCACTCGGGGGACCGCTGCTGCTGGTGATGCTGATCGTTCGAGGGAGGAGAACATGAATGCGACAGACACGGATGCCGGAACGCTCGAGGTCGACGACCTGACCGTGCGGCTATCCGGTAACGAGATCGTGTCCGGAGTGTCGTTGACGGCCGCGGCCGGACGAATCACCGGTGTGATCGGGCCCAACGGGAGCGGAAAGTCCACCTTGCTGCGCGCGGTGTATCGGCATCTGAAGCCCACAGCGGGTCACATTGTCGTCGGGGACTGCGACCTGTCCGATATCTCGCCTGCCGCTCGTGCACGGATCGTTGCCTCGGTACCCCAGGAGCGCGACAGCGTGAACGGAATCACCGTCCGCGACGTCGTGGGACTGGGACGCGTTCCGCACCAGGGGAGCTTTCGCCGCGAGTCCTCGGAGGATCGCGACGCCATCGAGCAGTCCCTGACGGAGGTCGGCCTGAGCGACAAGGCGACTCGACGCTTTCAATCGTTGTCCGGTGGCGAGAAGCAGCGAGTGCTGCTCGCCCGTTGCTTTGCGCAACGAGCGCATGTGTTCGTACTCGACGAGCCCACCAACCATCTCGACGTCGCCCACCAGGTTCAGTTGTTGACACTGTTGAAGGATCGGGGTGACACCTGCCTGATGACATTGCACGACCTCGGCGTCGCTGCGGCGGTGTGCGACGACCTTTACGTGCTGTCCAGGGGAGCTGTTGTAGCGTCTGGACCACCGCGTGCGGTGTTGACCTCGGAGTTGCTGCGTTCCGTATTCGCCATTCGTGCCAGCGTCGGTACCCACCCGTTGACCGGGGGATTACAGATCTCGATCGACTACCTCGGCGAACCAGGGTGACATCGCCCATGTGGCTTACTGCAACGAGCACCAGAGAATTCCGATTTGACTGCCGGTACACCTGAACCCGCTGTATTGCTGCCGTCGCCCGTATCGGCTGCGACGGTTACGCCTCCGGTTCGGGTATCGATTTCGCCGCCGGTACCGTCGTACAGTTTCAGTCGATCGGTGGGGTCGATTCAACCTGCATGGGGGGTGCTTGTTCGATCCAGGACGACTACCGGCCTTGCTGCGACTCGCGCTGGACTCCGCACGAAGCGATCATCGATCCTGTCCTGCCGCGTAAGTTTTACCCCAACGCGGCCGGTGCCGACCTTACAGACGCGAAGACGGTTCGACGGCAACAACATCCGTTGATGGCGCAATCGCTGCAGTTCGAGGCGATGCTAACTCGGCGTTGCCGTATGCAGTGCTCCGTCAGGGGTCGCACTTCGCGGGCAGTGAATGACGGCACCGGTTTCTGCGTTCGGAAGTGTTGTGACCGCCCGCGTATCCGACGCTCTAGCCGGTGTTCTGCCCGTCGGCGCGCGATGCCGTGATCAATTGCTCGCGGGCGCGTGCCACTCGGGAGCGGACCGTCCCGATCGGGCACCCGCACACCTGTGCGGCTTCGTCATAGGACAGGCCGAGTACTTGCGTGAGTATCAGCGCTTCGCGCCGCTCGGCCGGAAGCCCCGCGAGCAACATCCGTACCTCGACGAGGTCTTCGGACGAGTTCGAGGACGAGGCCGAGGCAGCGTGGGCGGAGTCGGCGACGGCGATCCAATCGTCGCTGCCGACCAGACGAGGACGGGACATCGCCGAACGCACCTGGTCGACGGCCACGCGCCGGGCGATCGACAGCAGCCACGTTCGCGCCGAGGACTGAGCGGCAAAACGCGGCAGGGACTTCATCGCGCGCAGATAGGTTTCCTGGGTGAGGTCGTCGGCTGCGGACACCGAGCTCAAATGAGCGAGAAAACGCCACACATCGCGTTGGGTGTCTCGGATGAACGATTCGAGGGCTCGGTGATCGCCCCGACCGGCAGCGAGCGCCAACTCGGTGGTGTGCGCGTCGTGTTCGGCCCGTGAACTCACGCCCGCAACAGTAGGGGACCGGTGCCGGGAACTTAGCGCCAGCCCTGCGCGACACTGTAGAAGTGGACTGCTCACTAGTGCGAGAAGCTCTGTCAGCGCGCGTCGACGGAGAACGAGAGCCCGTGCCCTCCGAACGCACGGACGAGCATCTCGCTACCTGCACCGAATGCCAGGCATGGTACGCATCGGCAACCGCGCTCACCCGCAGCTTGCGTGTCAGATCGGTCGGTCGGACCCCGGATCTGACAGCGAGCATTCTCACCACCGTCGGTGTGCCCGTTCCGGGCAGCCGGCCGCAGCGATTCCTACGTTGGGTCAGCCGTGATCACCCCTGGCGTGCTGCATTGGCCGTGATTGCACTGGCCCAGTTGGCCCTCGGGCTCAGCCAAATCTTCGGCATCGGGCACGATCACGTCCACGGCGGAATGGTCATGGACAGCGAGGCGATGACCGGGCATCTGTTCAACGAAAGCACCGCCTGGAACCTTGCTGTGGGCGTCGGATTCCTGTTCGCCGCATGGCGCCCGGCAGCGACCAACGGATTGCTACCGGTGTTGGCGACGTTCACTGTCCTGCTGACGGTCTTCGTGATCACCGATTCGATAGCCGGGCAGGTCACCGCCGAACGAGTGGCATCGCACGCCATCATTGCCGTCGGAGTGCTGGTGACGGTGATGGTTCGGCACCGCTACAACGACGCCGGGTCCCCGACCCCACATCGATTGCCCGCCGATCCCGAGGCGGACATCGAGCTTCCCGACGGCGCTCGTTACGGACGACGGCGTGGACACCTTCGCGATACGAACGACCCGGCGGCCTGACCCGCGCTCGCGTGAACAGCCCGCACTACCGACGAGAGAACTGATCCGATGTCTGTGAGCACCACACCCGCCCCTACCTCCGAACCCGGTGACATTTCGGCCCCTGCCGGAACCGACACGATTCGAATCGCGCTCTCGGTCACCGGGATGACATGTGGAGCCTGCGCGAACCGAGTGGAGCGCACGCTGAACAAGATCGACGGGGTCCGGGCATCGGTGAACTACGCCACCGCCATCGCCACCATCGATGCACCCACCACATCCACGTCGACACAACTATGCGAGGTCGTCGCGGCCGCCGGTTACGGTGCCGAGCCGTTCGTCGACCACTCCAGCGTCGACACCTCCGCCGAGGACGCGCACACCCGCGACATCTTCCGACGCCTGGTCGTCGCGTTGGTGTTGTTCATACCGATCGCGGACCTGTCGATCATGTTCGCGGTGGTCCCCAGTACCCGCATCCCCGGCTGGCAGTTCGTCCTGCTGGCCTTGGCAATTCCGGTGGTGGGGTGGGCGGCCCTGCCGTTCCACCGCGCCGCTCTGGTGGGCCTGCGGCACCGCACCAGCACGATGGACACCCTGGTCTCCTCCGGCATCATCGCCGCGACCGGCTGGTCGCTGTATTCGATGTTCTTCCGTATCTCCACCGCAGACGAAACCCGCGGCATCTGGGCCGCGATCGTGTCGAGCGATTCGATCTACCTCGAAGTCGCGGCCGGTGTCACCGTCTTCGTTCTCGCCGGCCGCTACTTCGAGGCCAAAGCCAAACGCCGAGCAGGGGGCGCGCTGCGGGCCTTGGCCGCACTCGGCGCACGCGATGTGTCGGTGCTGCTGCGCGACGGCAACGAACTACGCATCCCGGTCGCCGAGCTCAAGGAAGGCCAGCGGTTCGTGGTGCGGCCCGGTGAAGTGATCGCAGCCGACGGCCTCGTGATCGACGGCTCCTGCACCGTCGACACCAGCGCTATGACAGGTGAGTCGCTGCCCGTCGACATACAGAGCGGGTCTGCGGTGATCGGCGGAACCGTGGTCCTCGATGGCCGTCTGGTGGTCGAAGCTGCGGCGGTCGGATCGGACACCGCGCTCGCAGGCATGATCCGACTCGTCGACGCAGCACAGTCGGGCAAAGCTGATCTGCAGCGTCTCGCCGACCGTATCTCCGGGGTGTTCGTGCCCATCGTGTTCGTACTCTCCGCGCTGACATTGATCGGGTGGCGGATCGGGACCGGCGAGGTGGACACCGCGGTCAGCGCTGCGCTCGCAGTGCTGATCATCGCCTGTCCCTGCGCGCTCGGGTTGGCGACACCGACGGCCCTGATGGTTGCTTCCGGCCGCGGGGCCCAGCTCGGAGTGTTCATCAAAGGCCACCACGCCCTGGAAGCAACCAGGACCGTCGACACCGTGGTGTTCGACAAGACCGGCACCATCACCACCGGCGCGTTGACCTTCGAATCGATCGTCGTCGCCCATGGTGCCGATGAGAACGAGATGCTGCTCCTCGCCGGTGCCGTCGAACACGCCTCCGAACATGCCGTCGCCGCCGCGATCGTCGACGCAGCCCGCTCCCGCTGCGGCGAGCTCGAGCCGGTCGAGGACTTCGTAGCGGTGCCCGGTATGGGAGCCCACGGCCGGGTCCACGGGCGATTCGTCGAGATCGGCCGCAGACGACTGTTCGAGGACCGGGGATCGGTGATCCCGCGAACGTTGACGAGCGCACAGGACCGCAGTGACACGATCGGAGCCACCTCGGTCTACCTGGCGGTCGACGGGATCGTCCGGGCCGTGCTGGCCCTCTCCGACACCGTCAAACCCTCCGCTGCCGCTGCGATCGCCCACCTGCACGCTCTCGGGCTGAGGACATTGTTGGTCACCGGCGACAACGCCTACGCGGCACAGGTCGCCGCCGACGCAGTCGGAATAGACGAGGTCATTGCCGAGGTACTGCCCGAGGGCAAGGTCGACATCATCGCCTCACTGAAGGAGGCCGGCCGGACGGTGGCAATGGTGGGTGATGGCATCAACGACGGGCCGGCATTGGCGACGGCGGATCTCGGTTTGGCCATCGGCGCAGGCACCGACGTCGCCATCGGTGCCGCGGACATCATCGTCGTGCGCGACGACCTCGGTGCTGTGGTCGATTCACTGGGCCTGGCCAAGGCCACGCTGTCGACCATCAAGGGAAACATGGTGTGGGCGTTCGGATACAACATCGCCGCCATCCCGATCGCGGCCGCCGGTCTGCTCAACCCACTCCTCGCGGGTGCTGCCATGGCGTTCTCGTCGTTCTTCGTCGTCTCGAACAGCCTCCGGCTGCGCCGATACCGCGCTTCGTAGTGAACGTACGACCGAATACCTCGGCACCGAAAAACTCGTGTTGCCGCCTCGGTGAACGCCCTCTACCCCGCCCGGTCAGCCACCAGGTGGATTCGCACCGAAGCCGCCGCCGCGATAACCGCGGTCGGTCGCACGCACCAGCTCGGAAGTGTCCGCGTTCGTCCGGGAACTTTTCCATACCGCACCGCGACTGCTGATTGACCGAGTCCTGCGACAGCGACAGCGGCACCGGCGCGGTCATCGGGCGGCTCGGTGCGGCAGCCTGACCGCGCTGTGGCTGCGTCTGGCGTTCAGGGCAGACCGGCACCTTCTCACGCACTTGATCGACCCGTACCGACCGAACCGACAAAAGGATCCCTTCCCGTGCCCAAGACTGCCCGGACTCAGCTCAACACCCTCGCCGCGGCCGAACATCGTCGATCGATCTGGGTCCGCATCGGCGTCACCGCCGCACTGGTGGCGTTCGCATTGATCGTCGGCATCATCGTGATCGCAAGCCGCGATTCGTCGACGCAGACTGCGGCGGAACCGACATCGGTCACCGAGACCGGGGCTCTGCGCGCCGCAAGCCCGAATGTTGAACTCGCCGAGGGCGCACGCTCACCCAAGCGTGTTCTGACGATCTACGAGGACTTTCAATGCCCGGTGTGCAAGAACTTCGAAGCCACGTTCGGTAGCAACCTGGACGAGCTTCGCACCAGCGGAATTGCGGCGATCGACTATCATCCCATTGCCATCCTCGACCGCATGTCCTCCACCGACTATTCCACCCGTGCGGCGAATGCGTCACTGTGCGTAGCTGATTCGTCGATCGACACCTGGTTGGGCTTCCACTCCGCGGCATACGAGCAGCAGCCAGCCGAAGGCGGTTCAGGGCTGACCGACGAGGAACTGACCGACATGGCCGTCGCCGCGGGAGCGCCCGACACCGTCCAGGACTGCATCACCGGCGGCCATTACGCCGACTGGGTTGGCGATTCGACCCGCTCGGTGCTCGAGACCAACATCAACGCCACGCCCACCGTTCTGCTCAACGGCGAACCCCTCGATCTGAGCACACCCGCAGCTCTCGATGCTGCAGTGCGCGCCATCCCGTGAACGACATGACCGACACCGCTCCTACGCAACGGCGTAGGCACGGAGCTGCCGGGGCGGGATGGGGGATTTTCGTCGCAGGAACCGTGGGACTGCTCGCATCGCTGATCTTGGTGATCGAACGGTACGAGTTACTCCTCGACCCCAGTTACGTTCCCTCGTGCAGCCTGAACCCGGTGCTGTCCTGCGGGTCGGTGATGACCGCGCCGCAGGCAGCGCTGCTGGGTTTCCCCAACCCCATCATCGGGATCCCTGCGTTCAGTGTCGTGGTGGTCACTGGAGTCCTCATCCTCGGCGCGGTCGCGGTACCGCGCTGGTATTGGATAGGCCTCGCCGCAGGTCTGTCGGCGGGTGTGGTGTTCGTGCACTGGCTGATATTCGAGAGTCTCTACCGTATCGGGGCCTTGTGCCCGTATTGCATGGCCGTGTGGGCCGTGACGATCCCCCTCTGGCTCACCGAACTGGCACGGGCCAGTGCCTGGCCGGTGTTGCGCGCATGGACTTGGCCGATCGTAGCGATCTGGTACACCGTGGTAGTGCTGCTGTGCATTGAGCGGTTCTGGGAGTACTGGCGCACTCTGCTCTGACCAGACTGCCTCTCATAGTCCGCGGCCGCGGGGTCGTAGTGGTGTACGTCAGGTAGATGTCATACGACCGGTGGCTGCGGCGAGAACGACAGCGAACACGATGATGGCCGCAACACCGACCCACCGTACGTCGCGCCAGTGCTCGGCGCGGGAGGCGAGCCACGCCGCTCCGCCCGCCGAGAGGATCATTCCGGTGAAGAAAACGGTCTCGGTCACGATGTGTTGTGGTCCAATCACTTTCGAGTACGCGAGAGCTGCGCCAACATCGCGTTGTAGGCGGCGAGTTCGTCGTCGGTACCAGAATCGGCGAGCCGATCCTCACGAACCTCGGTGCGCCTGTCCTGACGCGCCCACTGGCTGACCAACGCGACGACCACGAGGACCAGAGGAACCTCGCTCGATGCCCATGCCAGGCCACCGCCGAAACGCTGATCGCCGGCGAGATCGTGGACCCATGGGAGATCGAGGTAGCGGTAGAACGTTCCGCCGATGATGCGGTCCATGGTCATCACAGCTATGCCGAAGAACGCGTGAAAAGGCATGACCGCGAACAGCAATGCCAACCGGCCGAGGTGGGGGAGGCGTTTGGGGCCGGGGTCGATACCGATGATGACCCAGTAGTAGAGGTATCCGGTGACGATGAAGTGGATGTTCATCAGCTCGTGACCCCAGTGGTAGCGGACCAGCTCGTCGAACAGCGGGCTGAAATACACTGCATAGAGGGAGAGGACGAACAACCCGACTGCGACAGCGGGGTTCGACAGCACCCGCATCAGCGGCGAATGCACCACCCACACGATCCACTCTCGGGGCCCCGGCATGCCGTCCTCCCGAGCTGGGGGCAGCGCCCGTAACGCAAGTGTGACCGGCCCGCCGAGTACGAGCAGAACCGGGACGAACATGTTGAGCGTCATGTGCACGCCCATATGGACGCCGAACATCGCCGAACCGTACGCACCGACGCCCGAACTCGTCGCCACCAACAACGCCAGACATCCAACCATCCAGCTGATGGTGCGCCCGATCGGCCAGTGATCGCCGCGTCGACGTAACCGAAGAACCGCCCACCCGTACAACGCGATCAGGACAACTGCGGCACCGCCGGTAACGAAGTCGAACCGCCAGAAGGTCGCGAACTGCCCGAGCGAGGGGACCCCGGGCGGTTCGAATCCGAGAAGAACGTCGTACACCGTGGCCGGAGAGGTGAAGAACGCCGGAGCGGGCAGCACCGCCATCAGGGTTACGATCGCCCAGAGGACGATCAGGCCGACCAGCTGTACCGCAGCACGATTGAGCTGCGGCCGCACTTCACCGCTCCGCTTCCGCAGCACGTCTTTGCCGAGGTACATCGCAGCAGGAAGTAGAACCGCGGCACCTGCAACCGCGAGCCGCCCGTAGGAGGTGGAGAACACAGAACCGGCCGGAAGCAGAATGATCATCAGCACGATGGACAGGGCGGTCACAAGAACCGCGCAGCAAGCAGCAACGATGCTCTGCCGCGACATCGCGACCGCGACATCGGGGTCGGAGTTGCCGCTGCCAGTTACCCGGCGACGGTGTGACCACAGGCTCGTAGTCGACCCGGTCCACACCGACAGAGCCAGCACCGCAATGATCACGGCGCTGGTAGCGATGTCGTGGTTCGGTCCTTGACCGGCATTGCCCACAACCCACGCGGGCAACACCCCGATGGCGGCGACGAACCCCGAGACGGCCATCACTACCCAATTCAGGGTCCACCGGACCCCGATGGCGACGACGGCAGCGGCGACCGCGCTGACCATCCACGCTTTAGGGGCCTCGTTCGGCGGGATGAGATCGAAGATCACCCCGCGCGTCACCGCATCGCCGATGCCGATTCCGGTGGCATCAGCTGCTGACACCGGAATCAACACCAGCGCCGCGGCCAGCCAGATCAGACTCGACCGGCCCGCGGTGAGCAGGGCCGCGTACCCCTCTGGACCAACTCGACCAGCGCGGCTGAAACGAGTGCACATCATCCCGTACGTCAGCGAACCCACCGTGATTGCGCCGGCGAGGGATGCGGTGAAACGGAGCAGGACGTAGGACAGTGAGGTGACCGTGCCGGGGAACGAGTCGCCACTCGCGGCATACCTGGCGTCCCCCGAAAGGGCGGTGACCACAACGACAAACACTGTCGCGCAGGCGAACGCGACAGCGAGACCGTAACGCGCGCCCACAGACTGGCGGCTGGGCGGCATCCCGCGCAGCGAATCTGTTGTCACAGAGCCTCTTTCAAAGTCGATGTACTGCAGAGGTGTATGTCGCGTGCAGGGGTCACATCACGCCCATCATGATCGCCATTCCTGCTGCCATCGCCACCTCGCACGCCGCAGCGACACTCTGACGCCGCAATGCCGGCAGAACAGCCACAGCAGCATTGCCCAAGTCCGGTGTCCCTGAGTGCGATGGCGATGACCCCGAGCGCGACGAGTATGTCAGTGCGAGTGCCGCGGTCTGTTCCGCGGCGACAAGGCAGTAGAGCCATAGGATCGCTGCGACGGCGAAAGCCGCTGTGAGCGTGAGGGATATCGTGGAGATCCATTCGGGCCCGCTCATCGCGGCGGTGTGGGAATGGGTGCTCATGTCCATGTCCGGGGTGTGCGTATGGGTGCCCATTCCGGCCATGTCGTCGGGGGAGGCATCGGCGGTGTGATCGTGCGCGGCCGTACCAGGAAGCCATCCCGCCATCACCGCCACCATCCACACCATCGCAGCCATCATGAACGCGTGATAGCTGCCCATCAGCGGCCCGTGGGGGTGCTCGTCGACACCGACGCTGCTCGGCACCGTGCGCGCTGCCGAAATCGCGAACCACACCGCCGCGGCGGTGAACAAAACTCCCTGCGGGATCGGCGGCACGCCGAGTCCCCACGGCCACGCCATCGCGATCATCGCTACGCACATCACCAGATGGAATCCGTGATCGATCCGCACAGTCCACCGAGCTGCGCAGGTGATGCGATACAGGCAGTATCCGGCAGCAAACACGAACAGTGCAGTGGTGGCCCACCGCAGTGGGGTATCAGCGATCATGAGTTGTCCTAACCTGTATCGTGGCCCTGTGCTCGATCTTCGGGGCCTTCATCCGCATTGTTCTGAGTAAGAAACGAAATTCGATTCCTTCTTCCCGTACCGGCAATGACAGGAATTCAAGGGCGGTTGCGGACGAGCGGTGGCGGCGCGCAGTCCCGGAGCCACGTCGACAGCAACGAACACAGTTAGTGCTATTACAACAAACGCGTGTACCAACCCAGGACTGATATTCTCACCGCCGCGTCCTAGGGCGGTATCCGTGTGCAACACAACGCGTTTGGCCAGCGGCCTGAACGGCACTCGACATACCCGGGTCGGGCGTGCCGCGACGA
The DNA here is from genome assembly GCF_027270735.1 of Rhodococcus ruber. Lineage (GTDB taxonomy): Bacteria > Actinomycetota > Actinomycetes > Mycobacteriales > Mycobacteriaceae > Rhodococcoides > Rhodococcoides rubrum_A. The sequence goes on from NZ_JAPWIJ010000014.1 coordinate 18,497, forward strand.
GCAGTAACGGTCCCACCAGAACCCCGGCGTAGAGGTGCAGCCGGAAACACGAACGGCTTGATCTGTGCACACTGTGGCGTCTTTGTCTTCGTCCTCGTCGCCGGAGGCGGGGCGTCACCGAACGCTGACACTCGATCGATTTCAGTGGTGGGCACCTGCGGATTCTCCTCGGTCTGCACAAGGCTGCTGGCCGGCCTTCTCGTGCAGTAGTCGGGCCGGCGACCCCAAGAGTTCCCGGCTGATTCGGAATCGGTGCGCCTCGCCCACGCCGGTTCAACACGCGTGTCGGATAGGTCTACGCTGAGTCGAACAATCGTTGACTAGCAGTCTTCTCGGTGGCCGGGAACGGAACCGTTGATTCATACGACCAGTGATCGAACACGGGGTCGGCGAGGCTATTCGGACGATCCGCGAGTACGCGGACAGCCGCAGCATGCTCGCCAACGTCGCCGCGGCACAGCACCAAGGTCAGCCCAGCGGTATCGGTACCGAGATCACGGCACTGACCCCACAACGCAGAACCGGATGGCAGATTTCGAGCTGGCCTCGACGGCGGCCAGCCAGGAACCGGGGTCGGCGGCGTACCGGTGGGGCGTGCAATCAGCAGCTGTTGGCGTTCGGACCAATTCAGCTCCGAGACTGTCACGGTCCGCTTGGGTGCGGCGGCCGTGACGTGCGTGGCGATCGGGTGTTCTGGATCTTCCACAACCAGAGGGTGCCGTACGCGCTCGTACCGTTGCTTTCCTTGGGCTGCGGCGATGACGTCGGCTCGGTCGAAAGCGCCGTAAGTAGCCAGCGCCTCAGATAGATCGAAACCTTCCGGATATACCTGGCGCAGATCCGCCAACGAATAGTCACAGAGCAATGCGCGGCCTGGTGCCGTCGAAAATGCAAGGTACCCGCGTGCGTTCCACGGCTGGTCGCGAAAGAAGCCCCCGTTGGCCATGTTGTAGGGAACGAACACACGGCTGTCACGAAGAATCACGAAAGATTGAACGGTATTGGGGAATTGCGAACCCAAGTCGTGCATCGCCTTGTTCGCCAGGTGCATCAGGTCGCTGATTTCGGTGGACACAACAAGCATCGGCAGGCGCCAACCAAGTCGGTATCCCCGCGTGGTGGGATCACGGATAACGACGCCTTCTCGCTCCATTGCCCTGAGTGCGCGTGACACCACGCTCTTGTCGACACCGGTCACGGCCGCGATCCGAGCGACGCCGAGAGAACCATGCTGCTTCGCCTCGGGCGAAGTCAGTGCTTCCAGGAACGTGAGGTCTCATTCTAGTGCTATGACGGCCTCGACTACGTAAGGGTTTCGACAACTAAAGTAGCGGAAACTGAGAGTTGAGTTGGCAAGACCCTAGATTACTGTGCAGGCTCCCGTCGGCTTGCAGCACTTCAAGCCTCCGAACATGCTGCGGATTGCAGCGGTTCGTGGGCAACAGCCCCGCTGGACCAGCCTATCCTCAAGACAGAGCCGACCGGACCCTCACGCGTCCGCGTGGAACAACACACTCTTGCGATATGTACAGGCGCTGAGTCGAATCCAAGAGGAAGTCCCTGTCGAGCTCAAAATGCCTGGTCTGACGGTCGAACCGAAGCATGATGCAGGTGCCTCGCGCCGCGCGGCTTCTGAATGGCGAGACCATCGAGCAAGACTGGGAGAGGATCCCGTTTCTACCGCCTTTCCAGACTTGCCAGCGACGCTGAATCAACTTCGCTTGTGCCTCGACAGCTCGACGCAATCCTGTTCGAACGTTTAGTGCGCCGGCGCGACCTCCCTTCTGAGGTCGTGAACGGGCTACACGTTGCAGCGCGAACAGAGCGCCAGATCAAATTTATTGCAGCGTTCCTCCGGGGTTAGTTCACACCTCCATCAGCTGTCGACCGCGTGCTGACAGCTCCGATACTTGAAAGCTTCAACGAACGCGTAGTCGATCCCGATCAAGAACAAAGCGTGTTGGTCGGCGAAAGCGCGAAAGTCGCATCCCAGGACGCAACCCAAGCATCTCTTTTCGACAAGCCGTCTAGCTGCGAGCCAAAGACGCAGACCAATGTCGAGGAGACGTGACCTGGCAGGACCAGCCGAAGCCCGCTCCTGCTCACAGGCCGCCCGCATACTACTTCGTCTAGTTATACGTCGTCGTCAACATCTCTTGACGGTGCGGTAACTTGCCAATGTGGGTGCAGGATGACCACTCTGCGAGCCTTGGTGGCAATGTTTGCTATTCACCGCGAGCGTAATCCAGAATGGCACCCGGCTCCGATGGGTCGGTGTCGCTTCGCCACGCAATGTATTGGTCGGGCCGAACAAGTAGATACCGAGCACCGTATGTTTCGCGCAGATCAGGTCGATTCAGCCGCAGTCGGGTAAACGGCACCGCTCGTTTGACAGCAGATTGCTCCCATGCGCTCGACGCGGGTGCCGCCGCGATCTCAATCAAGGTGAATCCCGGCCCGAGGTCATCGTAGAGAGACTGTTCCGGTCCGAGCCATAGGTGAGGAAGCCTGGAGCCGGGCGACCCCGACGGCCTGTAGGTCGATGTCGTGGACTGCGGGGCGGGGCCGTCGTCAGCGACAATCAACGGAGAGTCGCGGTACGTGGCCCCGAGCACAAAGCCCAGCGTGTACATCTCGGCAGTCTTGTGTTTTCTGATTGCCGCCGCCACCTGAGCTCTCGCCGCATCACCCGCCGCGGTGCTTTGCTCAAGCTCGGGACGACTGAGCTCACCCGTCAAAACCTGCATGTTCTGTTCTGCTTCGGCGATGGCGCGGACGGCCATGGGTCGGCGTTCGGACTCGTAACTGTCGAGTAGCTTCGCACCGCCCCAGTTCTGTAGTGCTGCCGCAATTTTCCAGCCCAGGTCGGCAGCATCACCGATACCTGTGTTGGCACCGAACCCACCCCACGGCGGGTTGAGGTGGGCAGCGTCACCTGCGAGAAAGATGTTTCCATCTCGGTACCGATCGGCGACCAGCATGCGGGCCGTCCACGGGTCGCGGGAGACAATGTCGACGGGGTAGTTGGCACCGATCATTGTGTGCAGCGCGTGTTCGATCCACTCGGTGGTCGGGTCTTGCGGTGCGTCGATGATGATCGCCCACCAAGTGTCCTCGGTGTCCAAGGTGCCCATGAGGCCATTGACCGATTGGTTGACAACCCAGTACTGAACGGCACGGCCGTTGCGTTGCCTGTCACCCAGACCGGGCGCTCTGAAGATGACTTGCAGATTGGTCAACTCGTGGCTGCGACCTTGCAATGCGATCCCGAGCGAGCGACGGATCATGCTCCGACCGCCGTCCGCAGCAACTAGATACCGGCCTGTGATGGTATGCGCGTTCTGGAGTTCGTCGACCGCGTCGACGTGCACTCCTGAAGTGTCTTGGTCGAAGTCTGTCACCTTCCATCCCCAACGTGTGGTGACGTCGGCACGCGGGGGGAGTCCGCTTCTTAGTGCTTCTTCGAGCCGATTCTGTCCGCACCACAGCGCTGGCGCGGCGAGTTCGGTGCGCTGGATGTCGGACAGGGCGAATACTCCGTCGAAGCGTTCGAGCGGATGGCCGAGAAGGCTGGTGCAGAACGCAGCCGAGTCGGACCATCCGAAAGGTAGGCGCGCGTTCGCCCGGATATCGGTATCGAGACCGAGTCTGCGAAACACTTCCATCGATCGTGGATTCATCTGTTTGCAGCGAGGAGACATCAGTCCTGCGTCGAGCCTGGGATCGAGTATTTGACTGCGGACACCGCGGGAGCCGAGTTCGTGGGCGAGGGTCAGCCCTACAGGACCGGCGCCGGCGATGATGACGTCTGTGTCGATGGAATTCGTCATTTGGCGGAGGCCTCCGTGTCAGTAGCGCGTGCAGCTTGTTTCAGTGAAGAAGTCTGTGGCGTGGCGTTGTTCGGACGTGGAACGAGGGCTAGGGCGACGGCACCGACCAAAGCAAGTGCCACGAACGCATAAAAGCCAGCACGTGGGGAATCGAAGGTGGTCGCGGCGAATGCGAGGTAGCTCGGCCCCGCAATGGCACCGACTCTGCCGATACCCAAAGTGAATCCCAGGGCTGTACCGCGCAGATTCGGCGGATAGAAGTACACGACGAACGCGTTCAGCAAGTTCTGCGTGCCGAGCGCGCCGAGTCCGGCGACGGCCGATGCCAACAATACGATCCCGCGTGATTGTGGCGCGCTGAGCACCAGAAAGGCGACGGCCGCGAGAAGGAAACACACGATCGTGGTCGACTGCAGGTAGCCACGATCTGCAATGAGCGTCATGGCGAGTGTGCCGATGATCGCCCCGGCGTTGAAAGCGATGGTGAACTCGAGCGCCGAGCTGATGTCGTACCCGGAGTTCACCATCAGCGTCGGAAGCCAGGTGCTGGCACCGTAGACGAGTGCCAATCCGACGATCCCAGCAGCGACGAACAAGACGGTAGCTCGACTGAATCCTGGCGAGAAGAGAGTTCGGAAGCTGGTTGTCTCGGCGGAGACAGTCTTCTTCTCGTCGGTCATGGTCGCAGACGATGGTCGTCCTGGGGGTAGCAGCCGCAAAACGACGGGAACCAAGGCGAGCGGGACGACACCGAGAAGAAACAGATGCTGGAAGTGCATCTCAGGTAGTACTGCTCGGGCGAGGAAGGCCGCAGCGAGTCCGCCGACCGCGATACCTGCCAGGGCGATGCCGACCGAGACACTGCGCCTGCGCGCGGGTACCGAGTCCGCGACGAAAGCGGTCAGCATAGGGACGAGCGCGCCGAGCCCGAGCCCGGTCGCGAAGCGTGTTGCGGCGAACAACTCCACACTCGGCACCAACGCACTGGCGAGCATCCATACCGAAACCCAGGTCAAACTGATGGCTAGTGGTGTCCTGCGCCCGAATCTGTCGGCGCAGCGCCCACCTACGATCGCGCCGAACGGCATGCCAAGCGTTGTCAGACTTCCGATCAAACCCAGGGTGGCCGCGGTTGCACCCCACGGCTGATACGCCAGCAAGGACGGGCCGACGGCACCGAAGAGGAACAAGTCGTAACCATCCACCATGGCCACCGCAACGGCTATCGCCACCGCCACTGACGGCGGACAGGCCTTTCGTCGAGTGGGGTCGGTGTCGGAGACACAGTTCATTGATTGCTCTTTCTGAGTATCGGCCGCCTGCGTTCAGCGGTTTGGGGCACTGCGGTCGTATTTCTCGACCGGCTGCGCCGTAAGGGTCCGGTGTTGAGCCGCGGCATTGCCCACCGCAGCCGGCTGCGCCCTCGGACCGGCTGCTTATCAGCGTGTTCTGTCCGTCGCGGCGAATGGGAGTGGTCTCACTTACCAGAACGAGATCGACGACGTAGCTACCCGAGACGCGTGATCCGATCGCGCTGTCTCATCGAGTTCGTCACCGAACATCCGGCCACGTCCGAGTCGTGCGCGTCGGCGAACGCGATGAGCTGTCGGACTTGACCGCCTTCACCGGACCGGGCGGCTGCTCGAGACACCGTAATTCGACTATCGGCGCAACTTTTCGTTCTCGCCGGAATCGTGTGCAGCTGACCTGAAATCAGTGCTTACCTGTACTTGTCGTATCCGTCGCTGGGAGCTGCGTTGCCGCACCGACCTCCGATTCGATCAGCAGGAGCTCGAAACTGTCCGACTCTCGTCTTCGCGTGACGAGGCTTCCGAACAGACATCCAAGGAACCCCAGGGGCATAGCCACGATTGTGGGCCCGGCGAGGCTGATCACTGCGGAGTCTCCCGGCCACAGTGGACCGAGCAGCATGAGGACCACCGAGGTGACCAGGCCCAAGAGAATGCCGATCACTGCCCCGGTGTCGGTGAGGCGACTCCACGTCAGTGTCAGCAGCAGGGCAGGGAAGTTCGCGCTTGCTGCGATTCCGAAGGCCAGAGTGACAAGCTGAGTTGCGTTGAAGTTCGGTCCGAGCCCGATAGCCAGTAGAACTATTGCAACACCGACCCCAGCGGATGCGATACGCCCCCGCACCACCTCTCGCGCACTGTCCGGCGTTCCGTCTGCAGCAAGTTTCGACGGGAGCAGGTCTCGCACGATGGTGCTGGCTGCGTTGAGAAGTAGACCCGAGACCACCGCGACGACGGTCGCGAATGCGACGGCCGAAACCACGCCCAGGAAGACGGTGCCGCCGAGCGTGCCTTCGCCTCCACCGAGGACCTCGGCCAGGCGCGGTGTGACCAGATTCCCGCCCGTGGAAGCCAGTTCTGTGGTCTCGTCGCGCAGCAGTGCACCCGCGCCGAGGCCGACGAAGCAGATCAGTACCGAGGCGACTGCAATGATCCACACGGTCATGGTGACCGATTTACGCGCTTCGACCGCGTTGGGGACGGTGAAGAATCTCATCATGACGTGGGGCAGGCCGGCGACGCCGAAGGTGAGGGCCAGTCCGACGGTGATGATATCCCATGGGTTCTTCAACAGGTTGCCGGGCCGCAGTGGGTCGAAATTGCCCACCGGTGCGGTCGCGTCGGCGATCAGCTGGGCCGGATTCCAGTTGAAGTGGGCCAACAGAAATACCGTCATGAGTAACAGGACGCCGAGCAGAAGAATCGCTTTGGCAGCTTGAATTATTGTCGTTGCCTGCATGCCGCCGAGTACTACGTAGACGATCATGACTGCGCCTGCGATCACCACTGCGATGTTGAATCCGACGCCGGACAGGAGGGTGAACAGGTTGCCCATGACGAGCATCTGGGCGAGTAGATACACACTGCTGATAACCAGGGTGGAGATGGCGAGCGAATTCCTCACTCCACGCGATTCGAAGCGGCGGGCTAGCACATCGCTCATCGTGAACCTGCCCAGGTGGCGCATACGTTCGGCGATGAGGAGCATGACCGGAATCCACGCGATGACGGGCAGAACGATGTAGAACCCGCCGTCGAGGCCGGCAAGGAAGAGGAGCCCGACACCACCGAGAAGCGAAGACCCGGACAGGAAGTCGCCGACTGTCGCGAGAGCGTTTCGTCTGGCGGTGATACCGCCACCGGCCGCCCAGTATTCCGAGGAACTCTGGCCACGTCTGCCGTAGTACCAAGCGACGATCAGACCTCCTGTCACCAGGACCGCAAAAATGATCAGTGCAATTCCGCGACCGTTCATCACTGGGCTCCGTTCGAGGTGAATGTACTGCTCCTACTGGCGGCGATGCGCTCACGCAGTGGGTCCAGGTGGCTCGTCGAGAGTTGACCGTAGATGGTGCAGATGACCGGGCCGACGAGCAGCGATCCGAAAGTGATCACCCATCCGACATTGAGTTCGCCGATCGCGATGCTCATGGTTCCGCGGCCCCATATCAGAAGACCGACGTAGGCCAGGGTGCACAGAACAGCTGGAATTCCGAGCACCATCAAGAGCTTCCGACGGCGAGTAAGCAGGGTATCGATATCGGTCGACCTGTTGTGGGCTCGAACGCCGGTCTCGGCTTCCGGTGGGATCGATCCGGCGATGGTTCGGGCCATCGATAACTCCTCTCGACGGAGCGTGATTCGTCTCCGTGTACGGCGGTAAGTGTGTTCTGCACAACAGACATTGGTCCGTCTAAAGGAATTTGTCAATGCGTCTGCGTGAAATCGATCACGTAGCCAGTCCTGCCGATCCTTCACTCGGCGAGCGCTTGACCGCGGGTCGATATTGTTCTACTTTGCAGAATATCTTCTGACTGACAGAACGAGAGGGATTCGTACATGACAACCAAACGGCCAGTCATCGCCGAGCTCGGGCACGTCGGGTTGCGGTGCCACGACGTGGCCCAGCAACTCGCTTTCTATACCGATGTTCTGGGCCTGACCGTCACCGACCACGATGAAGCCCTGGGGATTTGGTTCCTTTCTGCACGTCCTGAGACCGAGCATCACGAGGTGCTTCTGGCGTCTGGACGCAGCGTTCCCGCTGACGCGAAACTCATCCAGCAAGTGTCCTTCCGCTGCGAGGAATTGGAAGACGTCATCGGCTTCTATCGCCGATTCCGGAAGGAGGAGGTCGAGCTCGACATGGTGGTCTCGCATGGAAATGCGGTCGGCGTGTACTTCTACGATCCTGAAGGCAATCGTTGTGAGGTCTACTGGCAGACCGGGTTACAGGCGAAACAGCCATTCGTGGAGAACATCGATTTGGACACCGACCCCGACGAACTCGTCACCGCCATTCGTCGCTCGGTGACTGCGTTCGGGGACACGGGGTTCACCGAGACCACATATCGCGAATGGACCGAGCGCAGCGGTAACGAAGCAACGACGGCGGTGGAGGCCAGATGAAGTTCGTACGGTTCCTCAGCAACGACGATACCCAGATCGTGCAGGTGGGAGTGCTCGATTCGGACTCCCGGACCGTGTACATCGTGGACGGCGCGAACGATCTGTTGCCTCTGATCGAGGCAGGGGAAGAATCTTTGAAAGACGCTGGAGCGCAGGCTATCCGTAGAGGATCCGGTGTCGATCTCATCGATGTCGAGCCCCTGTCGCCGATCGCCACCCCGCCGACCGTACGGGACTTCTATGCATTCGAGCAGCATGTCAAGGCCGGCCGCGCCTGGCGCAATCTGGAGATGGACCCGGACTGGTACGCGCTGCCGATCTTCTACTTCTCCAACCCTTACGCCACTGTCGGCTGCGGCAACGTCGCCATGACGCCTGGGGCCGATAAGTTCGACTTCGAGCTCGAAGTCGCTGCAATAGTGGGCAAGGGCGGACGCAACCTGACATCTGCCGAGGGTGACGACGCCATCGTCGGCTACTGCGTCCTCAACGACTTCAGTGGCCGCGACGTGCAGCAACGCGAGATGAAGCTCTCCATGGGGCCGGTCAAGGGCAAAGACACGAGCACCGCGATCGGGCCCTACCTGGTCACCAAAGACGAGCTGCAGGATCGACGAACAGCTACCGGGTACGACCTGGCAATGAGCTGCACAGTGAACGGCCAGCAGTACTCCGAGGCACGGTGGTCGGATGTCTACTGGTCGTTCGGAGAGATGGTGTCGTATGCCAGCCGTGGCACCGACGTACGGCCCGGCGACATTCTCGGCAGCGGCACCTGTGGAACAGGGTGCATCATGGAACTGTTCCGCTCCGATCCGGATCGCTACCAGTTTCTGCAGCCCGGTGACGAGGTCGTTGCCACTGTGGAGGGGCTCGGAGAGCTACGGAACGTGGTGACGAAAGCATCGCCGGTCATTCCGCTGCGCGATCCCCGATGATCTAGCGAGTACCGCGCGGGGTGCGCTTGCGGAGAAACATCTCGATACCCGCGAACGCATCCGCTCGGTGCCGTTCCGATCGGTGATCCATCGATCGTTGTGTGGTCGAATCCCTGGCGGTAAGCTCACTTTCGGGCTTCGTCGATGTGCTCGATCAGCCACAGCCCCAAGGCGTCGAGGTCCAGGCCCTCGCGGCCTTTGGGGCCCGAGATACTTACTGCAGCCCGCATAGCCCCGCGGTGGTCGCGTATTCCGGCCGCCACGGCATACAGATCCGGTTCGCTCTCACCGTCGTTGATGGCGTACCCCCGCTCCCGCACTTCGTCCAGGGCGGCGATGAGTGCGCTCCGGGTGCGGATCGCGCGTCCCGTCCCGCCCGACAGCCGGTTCGACGGGTACAGCTTGGTGAGTTCCTCGGTACTGAGATCGGCAAGCATCACCTTGCCGGCCGCCGAAGCGTGCGCGAAACCGCGCTCACCCACCCGCAGACCCGAGCGGACGATGTGGCGACCTTCGACACCGTCGATGAACTTGGTCGCGGTGTTCTCGAGCACGAGCAAGTGGGTGGTTTCCTTGGTGGCTGCGGACACCGATTCGAGCAGCGGCCGAATCTCGGTGCGAAGGTCGCTGGCACCGATGACGGCGTGGCCGATTTCGATCAGTCCAGGACCGGGCTCGTACACCTTGGTGCCGGGGTTCTGACGGAGCAGTCCGCTCGCCTGAAGCGTCGTGAGCATGCGGTGAGCCGTCGATCGTGCGACCCCGAGATCCTGGGCCACCTGCGCCACACGCACTCCAGGTGCCCCGCGGAACATCAACAAGATGGTAGCGGCGTTGTCCACCGATTCGATGGGGTAAGTCGCCGTAGCGTTCACTGAGCACTCCTCGGGACACTGTTCTGTAGTGCAGAACATACTATCCGTGATGTGCGGGTGCCGCCGCCATCCGGAGTGCTGCTAGGACTGATCGGAGCTGGGCAGCCCGATGTGGAAGACGTCCATCAGCTGGGCCAGCGTTCGGTAATAACCGACCAGAGTGGTGATTTCGACGACACGTCGGGTTCCCAGTGCACCGACGGCCGCCGTGAACTCGTCGTCGGTGAGATCGATCGACTGCAGTAACTGCGTGCAGAGTGTCGCAGCGGCAGCCTCGAACGGGTCGCCGCTGTGGAACGTGCCGGAGCGCACGCTGTCGATCTCGGTGTTCGTCAAGCCTGCAGCTCGCCCCACTCGTTCGTGGGCCCACCATTCGAAGCTGCTGTCGACGGCCTGGGCGACGTGCAGAATAGAGATCTCGCGAATGCGGGGTGTCAGATCGGTGTGAAATCGCAGCGCGGCTCCGACGGCTTGCAACGGCATACCGAGGACGGGTGCGTGAAGCATCGCACCGAACGGTCCGTTGAGAGCACCGGAATCGTCCATGAGCGGGAAATGTTGGACACCGTGTGCACGCTCGCCACCGGTGATGTTGTCGTACAACGCTTTTTGTTCTATGTCGAGCTGATCCGGAGTCAGTCGCGGCAATCGTCCGGAAGTTTCCTCTGGTGTCATAGTTGTCTCTCAGTCCAGTACGCGGGCGAACCACTCGGAGATCACGGCGTCGCGTTCGGCATATCTCTCGTAGATGCAATGGCCGCAATCGACCCACACCACCATCGACGAACGCGCTGGATTCGCCGCGCGCAGGAATGCCTCCTGCTCGTGTTCCTGGACGAGCGAATCGACGCCCCCGTGCAAGACAAGGATGTCGCCGGCGATGCGATGGCGGGCATCGCCGGAGAATGCCCAGGGTTCGATCGCGGAATCGACTTCGCTGGGCTCGACTCCGAACAGGGCTGCCCACTGGGCATTGAGCCGAGGAAACCGCAGTATCGTGCTGGCTGGGTCAGGGATGCCACTGTTGATACACACCGCCGACACCTGGTTCAGTTTGCTTGCTGCATAGGCCGCGAAAAGTCCACCAGCACTGTTGCCGAGCAGTCCGATGCTCGATGTCGCGCCGCGCGAGAGAAGGTCGTCGGAGAGGGCATCGAGGTCGTCGACGAAGGACTCGTCGAGGCGTCGGGAGCTACGGAGGCGAGACATTCCCTGTCCCGGAAGTTCCAGGAGCACAACGGCGATACCGTTCTTGACCAGAACGTCCCCGAGCCGTTTGTATGAGATACCCCAACCGCTGAGACCGCCCCACATGAGCACCGTGGGGACCGGATCGTTCCCGGCGGGGCGCGCGAGGACGGAGTAAAGCCCGTCGGAGCCGTCCTGGATGACCGTCCACGGCGACCCGGGTTGGGTAGTGGCGGCGCCGATGATTGAGCCTATGCGGGTGTACTGCTGGGCCTTCTCGACTGGGTCCAACACCGGAACCTGGCAGACATTCAGTGCCAGCGCAGCGTAGAGCTCGCGCTCAGTGGCTGCGGATTGCCAACCAGCGGCACGTAATTCGGCTGCCGCAGCCAGGCTGACGGCCGCCATGTCGTTGCCGATGGTCGACCAGACGCGGCCCGCTCGTGCCGACTCGTGGATCAGTTGGGCATCAGCGGTCGACAGCCCGTAGTCCTGGAGGCGCGTGATGGGCAACGCGCGCAGGGCTGCAGCAACAGCGGGGTCGAGATCGTCGACCCCGGCCTGTCGTCGAGGTGTCGTGCCTACCGCTGCGCGACGCACAGCTGCTCCTCCAGATTGTCGAGAACTGAGTCCAGTTGCGACCATTCGCCGACGACGCCGAACACGTAGAAGTCGGGCCGCACGATCACTGCCACGGCATCGTGGTCGCGGAGCCACTCCGTCAGTCGGGTCGGATCGCCCGGGTCGAGTTCGTTTCGGACCGCGATCTCGTGGAGGTCGGCCACGGTAACACCTAGAGTGCGCAGTGCCGTGAGGGTAGTGGTGTCGAAGTCGGCTGCTGCGCAGTCATCGGTGAGCAAGGTGAATCCTGGCGTGGTGATGTCGTCGAGTCTGATTGTGCGGCCGTCTTCGTCCGTGAGCAGTGGCTGCAGGGAGAGGATCCCGGACTTGTCGCTGACCGTGACGGCGGGGCCGAGGAACGGTTCGAATGGCGCGGTCTCCGGAGCTGCCGCGAGCATCGCTCGGTTCTTTTCGGCCTGCGATGGATCGGTCTCGCACACGATACGGCCGATCCTCACCGATTCGCGAATGTATTGAGTGACGTGTGGTGCACGGGCGATCTGATAGGTGTCGAGCAGATCACGAGTCGAAGCGCCACGCAGAACGCGGTCGAGGGTCCATGACAGCGTTGCCGCGTCCCGAATGCCCGAGCACATTCCCTGGCCGAGGAACGGTGGCATGAGATGTGCCGCGTCACCGGCAAGCACGACGCGTCCCTTGCGCCAGTGTTGCGCAACCCCGGATCGGAAGGTGTAGACGACGTTTCGCAGGATGGTCGCGGTCTCTGGGGTCACCCACGAGGAGAGCAATTTCCATACCGTGGCTGGGTTTTGGATTCGACCGCGATCATCGCCGGGAAGCAGCATGAATTCCCATCGGACGACCTCGTCGTTGAGCAGTGCCATGTGATGAGGCCGCTCCGGGTCGAGCACCTGGGCGGTATCGGGGATGTCGGGCCGTTGTGCGGGATCTGGAATGGCCACGTCGATCACCAGCCAATCAGCCTTGAAACCGAGGTCCTCCCAACCGGGCATCGCGGTCTCGCGAACGAAGCTGTTGGAGCCGTCGGCACCCACGAGGTACTGAGCATCGATGATGTCGCGGGCACCGTTCTCGGCGGTCACGACCACCGAGATTCCGTCGGCGGCCTCGTCGATCTCGACTGCAGTGGTCGATGGCAACACAGTCACACCCTGTTCGCGGACATGGCGATCCAGCGCAAGTTCCAGGTCGGGTTGATAGAAGTGGTACGACGCATCCCACCCGGACGGGGCGCTCCATGTGCGCGGCAGCTCGGCGACAAGCGAGTGATCGGGTGCGAGGAGCTCGTAGCGTCGTGCCACAGTGGTGACTTCGGTGAGAGCGTCGGCGCAGCCGAGTCCCTGCAGGATGCGCATGATCTCGTGGTCGAGGTGGCCGGCCCGGGGCAGAGGGAACACCTCGGGATGCTTCTCGATGACGACCACCGAGTGCCCCGCCCGGGCGAGGTAACCGGAAAGCACTTTCCCCACTGGGCCGTAGCCCACTACAGCAACGTCGCATCGACGAATCGCATCACTTTGGCTCACGCCTGTAATTCTGCCTGATGGTCACTGTTCTAGTCAACAGAACGACTAGTGGTTGCCGTTGTTCGAGCGATCACCGCACATCGCCAGCCGATTCCGAAGCGCGACAGTGTAAGACGTAGCGCAGTGCGGTGCCCGCAGCGATGAGTCAGATGGCCATGAACAAGATCTCGTCTCGAGAGTAGTTGCGGCCCGGATGCTTTTCGGCCAGATGTTGCTGCGCCATCTCGACCAGGTCGTCATCGTTGGCACCGCGCACCGTCGTACCGCACGGACATCTCAGGCTTCGCTCGGCCACTGTCGCTCTCCTTTTCCGGAGGCGCAAATATGCGCCGGGGTGATACTCGCTCGAATCGGGAAGCCCGAAACGCTCGAATACTTCTGTGTCGCTGCAGGTTTGCTGTGCAGTCAAGTGAGCTCTCGACAAATGGTCGATGGTCCAGGTGGCACCGATTCCGATCGTGGACAGGTGGGCGACGGACGGCCCTTCCAATACGGTCAGGTCGTCGGGCTGTTCAGCTCGGCGTCGCAACCTTTTCTTTGCTGGACGATTCGTTCTGCAGGACCGTAAGCAAAGACTTGGTCGTGTGCTGGATGTGGGACGCGAGTAGCTTTCCGGCTTCGTCACGGTCGCGGCGAATCGTGGCGTCGAGGATCGCACGATGCTCCCCGGCGATGTTGCGGCCGAGGTCGTGTCCCAACGGTACGGACCACCTGCGGTAGAGCTCTGCGCTGTCGCGCAGGCTCAATGCGGTCGACAGTATTCGGCGGTTGCTGCATCCATTCAGCAGCGCCTGGTGGAATGCCGCATGTGCCACGGCCCATTCCTCGGTGAAGATGCCTTTCTCGGCGTCGGAGAATTGCGGAGCGCGCTCGAGGAGGTGGTGCGCTGCTACGGCTTTGGCTTCCCAGTTGACGTCGCCATCACGGATTGCGTATTTCAGCGCGAGTACTTCGATTTCCGAGCGGGCGGTGGTGAGGTCCACGAGGTCATCGGCAGAGACGGACACGACACGAAATCCGAGCTGCGCCTCGCTTTCGACCAGTCCTGTGGAGGCCAGGAGATGGAGCGCTTCGCGAAGTGCTCCGATGCTGCACTGGTACAGGTCCACCATCTCCGCGAACCGCAGTTGCTGTCCAGGAGTGAAACGGCCTCCCAGGATGTCCTCGCGCAGTTTCGAGTACGCGATGCCGGCTCGTGTCGGGGCTCCTGCATTACGCCGAGGTCGCGAAGTCACGGTTCTCCTTTCGCTGAACCCAGTCGATTTCTGAAGGTTCGATGCTGATGGTCCTGTGGAGGTGCCGAATTTCGAACTCCGGCGAGGTATTCGATATGAGTGTGACATGACGGGACCGAATTTGCATTCTGCGCCTCTTTAGCGTCCTCGGCACCACCGTACCGAATTTCGAACATTGCTTGACACTTCGACATATGACCGCTGATACTACTGGCAGTGATTGTGAACTGAGTCACGCATCTATCGGAGCTAGACAGGCTGGCGGGCCGTTCACCCCGGCCGAGCATGCGATGGCCTCGCCCCTGCGGGTGGGCAGAAACTGGGAGACACCATGAAGATTCATCTCGACGCGGACCGTTGTGAGGGCTACGGGTTCTGCGAGGAGAAGGCACCTCGACTCGTCGCACTCGATGACAGTGGTGATCTGGTCGTCCTGGAGGGCGGCGAGCTGAACGGGTCCGACGTCGACGACGCGCACAAAGCCGTGCGAAGTTGCCCGGTGGCCGCTCTTCGGTTGATCGAATCGCACGACGCGTGAGCGCGAGTACCCACACGATCGCAATCGCCGGCGCGTCGGCTGCCGGGGTGACGGCTGCTGAAGAACTCCGCTCGCTCGGGCACGATGGCCGCATCGTGTTGGTGGAGGCAGAAGACGGCCACCCCTACTCCAAACCCCCGTTGTCCAAGGCGATCTTGGCCGGTAGCGAACAACCGGAGGACGCTCGCCTACCGGATCTCGATCACCTCGGCCTCGACTACGTGCGTGGTGTTCGGATCACGGGACTCGATACCGAACGGCAGCGCCTCCTGGTCGACGGTGACGACGCTGTGCCCTACGACGGTCTGATCATCGCCACCGGGGCGCGTGCGCGCACATTGCGCGATCTTCGCTCCAGCGACGTTCCGCTCGAACGTGAGCACCTCATCCGAACGATGGCGGACGCAGTGTGGCTGCGCGATCGACTGACCGTCACCGACAGCCTCCTCGTGGTCGGTGGTGGGATCTTGGGCATGGAGGTCGCGTCCACCGCCGTCAAACGGGGCGTGTCGGTCACCGTGATCGACCTCGTGCCGCCGCTGCTCGCCCACTGTGGGCCCGACATTTCGGCCTTGGTCGAAAAGTGCGCGCGCACCAGCGGCGTCGACTTCGTCCTCGCCCCCGGTGGTGCCCGGTTGGTCGACGTCGACGGCAACACTGCAGTCAGTGCCAACGGCAAAATCTTCCAGGCCGACACCGTCGTCTCAGCTGTCGGGTGCATGCCCAACGTCGAGTGGCTCGACGGCAGCGGCCTCGAGCTTCAAGGGGGACTGCTCGTCGACGACCGGTGCCGCGCCGCGTCGAACATCACCGCAGCGGGCGACGTCGCGGCCTTCGGTAGCCCTGCTCGTCGGACGCCGCACTGGTCGAACGCTCTGGACCAGGCTCGGGTTGCGGCGAGAACGCTTCTGGTGGGGGATGCATCCGAACCGTATGCGCCGAGACCGTTCTTCTGGACGGACCAATTCGGCCTGGCGATCAAGATGGCCGGCGCAGGACCCGTCGTCGACGCACCCACCGTCCTCGATGGATCCCTCGACGACAATTCGGTCCTCCTGCAGTGGGCCGACAACGGCAACCCGCACCGCGCCGCGACCATCAACAAGCGGCTTTCCCTTGCCAAGTTGCACCGCTACGCGGGCAACGTCCCTACATCCTCAGGAGTTTGAAATGGTAACCCCCACTACCACGTTGGCCGACATCGACCTGTTCTCGGACGATCATCTCCGCAACCCCTATGAGAACTACGCCCGGCTCAGGGCAGCGGGCCCGGTGGTCTGGCTCGATCGGCTCGATTGCTGGGTTGCCTCGCAATACGAGACGGTGCGCCGCGTCCTGGGAGAGAACGACACATTCACCTCCGCAAAGGGCGTGGGCCTCAACGACGAGGTCAATACTGCCCTCAAAGACACCCTCATCGCGTCGGACCCTCCGCTTCACGATCAGCTCCGTAGTGTGTTGGCGGGCCAATTGAGCCCGAAAGCCATTCGTGCACTGGGTGAATCGATCAATAGTAGGGCGCGCGAGCTGGTGATGCCGCTCATCGACGCTGGGCGTTTCGACGCGATCACCGACCTTGCGCGCGTATTTCCCCCGACCATCGTCGCCGACCTCGTCGGAATCCCGGAGGAGGTGCGCCCCACCCTCGTCGGCTTCGGGGATGCGATCTTCCAAATGATGGGGCCGGCCGACAAACCTCGAACGTTCGCGCGCGCAGACCTCGTTGCCGAGCACTACGCATGGCTTGCGACCGTCGAATCGTCGACGTTGCTCGAGGGAAGCTGGGGGCGCGACATCTACAAGGCCGTGGACGACGGCATCATCGACCAGCAGACGGCGCTGGGTCTGCTGTCGGGGTACACCGCTGCGGGAATGGACACCACCATCAACGCGCTGGGATGGGCAATCGAACTTTTCACCCGGCACCCTGAGCAATGGACCGCCATTCGCGACGATCGCTCGCTGATTCCGGGCGCATTCAACGAGATCGTGCGCTTCGAAAGCCCGGTGCAAATGTTCACCCGAGTGGCCACCACCGATGTCGAACTCGGAGGTACCCACATCGAAGCGGGTCAGCGAGTGATGGTGCTCTATGGTTCGGCAAACCGCGACGAGACCCACTTCGGTTCCGACGCAGCCGAATTCGATATCCTTAGAGATTCCTCGGACCATCTCGGGTTCGGATACGGGCTCCATGGATGCGTCGGTCAAGCGCTCGCGCGGCTCGAAGCGCACACAGTTCTGAACATCCTGGCCGACCACGTTGTGCGCTTCCATGGGGAATCAGAACCTGAAATGCATCTCAACAGCACAGTTCGCGGTCTGGAGAGCTTCGTCGTTTCGGTCGAAACCGCGTGACCGCTCACGGAACATCGACGACATAACAGACCTCGAGGCTGCCAAGACAGGGGCGAGTCCGGCAGCTGCGCCGGACTCGCCCCTCCTCCAGCTGTAGACCGTCGACGTCTGCCGAATGCGACGAACGCCTCCGCAGGAACCCACGGCACACTCCCGGCACATCGATGGATCCGGTCAGCGCTGGTGGGAGCGCAACCGAATTGGACGGTGGGACGCGATCGCCATGGCTTCAGGCCCGGCCGCCGTGTTCACGGCGTCGGCTCGCTGACAGCTCCAGTGGTGGGGTCCAGGCATGCGGATCGCGAAGTAGACCCGTCGATTGCACGACTCGCGGACGTGAACATCCGTAGAGGACCTCGACGGCTAACGTACAGGTGGAGATTCCCGCTTACTGGGGTCCACGACGCAATCGAACAAGGACTATGGCCAAAGCGGACAGTGCTATCACGAGGCATCCGTACATGACTGCCACCGTCTGCAGGCCCCAGTAGGGTTCGGCAACACCCGCCAGATACGCGGGGAGCGCAGCGCCGAAATAACTGACGAGATAGATCGCCGACAGGACGCCGGTCCGGTCACCGGGACGTGCCTGGCCGAGCATGGCCTGCATAGCACCGTTGAATGCGCACCCGAACCCACACCCGCACACCACACTCGCAGCGAAGAACAGGGCCGTCGAACCCCACTGCAGGCCCATCAGCACACCGAGTATCGCCGAGATGACAACACTGAGCCCGACCCACATCGCGGTGACGGGCCGCACGCGTGAGCTCACGAGTCCGCCGAGAACGGTCGGTCCCACCAGAGAGGCCACCACGAGGCCACCGACGAATTGCCCCGTGTGGTGCAACTGGGTTGCGGCCAGTTCGGGCCCCAACGATTGATAGAAGCCGCTCAGCGCCCAGACGGCCAGCGCGCACGCGCAGACGCCGATGAAGGCTCTGCGCGCGTGGTCAGGAACCGAGATTCGTGGTTTCAACGACGCCAGGGCTCCGCGGGAGCGGAAAGCAGTCTCGGGGAGCAGTGGCACGCTCAGAAGGCACACCGCGAGCACAGCGATGGATATCCCGTAGACGAGTTGTGTGGGGTGGGGGGCGAATTGGACCAGCGCTCCGGAGATCAGCGCTCCGAGAGCCAGTCCGACCGTGGGGCCGGCGCTGCTCAGTATCGAGCCGATCGCCGGCCGGCGCGGCGACTGCAGGTCGATGACATAGGCACTCACCGCGCTCATGGCCAAACCCGACGACGCGCCTTGCAAAGAGCGTCCGATCATGAGGTCCTCGGTCCCGTCGATCAGTGCCAATATCGCGCACGACAGCATCCCGAGCATCAACGAGGCGGCCAACACTGCGCGGCGACCGACGAAATTCGACAGGCGACCGCAGACGAGCAGGGTGGCGGCGACCATGACGATGTACACCGCGAACGAACCTGTCACCCCCGATGGCGTCACGCCGTACAACTGGCGGTACGTCCCGTATAGGGGCGCAGGTGCGCCCGCCACCGCCATCAGCGAGGCGAGTGAGAACGAGGTGACGGCGAGGGCCGGACCGCGGGACATGGCCGCTGTGGGTGATCGTCTGATGGCAGTCTCCGGGCTCGTGTGAATGGCTCGCTCCGAACCGAATACGCCAGGTCAGCGCATAGTCTCAACACTAGAGCATAATTTCGAACATTGCTTGCATCTTCGTTATTTGTATGTTTATATGAGCTCAGTCACAAACGTCCACTACCTCGATGTGCACCACACATCCGCGCCTTCGCGCCGCATCTGCACCGAAGGGCGTTGTCAGTCGCAAAAGGGTTGTGTCGGTAACGAACCCAAAGGAGAGCTCGAGTAGATGGAAACCAAGCAGCAGTGCACTGTGGCCATCGTCGGATACGGACCGGTCGGAGGGACGCTGGCGAACCTGTTGGCGAGGCAGGGGATCGACGTCGTGGTGATCGAGTCCCACGCCAACGTCTATCCGACGCCGCGCGCCGGCGGACTCGTACCGGAGTCGATGCGCCTGCTGCAGATGCTCGACCTCGCAGACGAGCTGGTCCAGGGAATGAACGACTGGACCTTCTGGTACGACGTCGTCGACAAGGACTGGAACAAAATTCTCGAACGCACCCCGGAGATGGGCCCACCGACCCAGCAGTGGGCGCATACCTACACCTTCTTGCAGCCCGAGCTCGAGACTGCGGTACGGGCGATGAACTCGAAGTTTGGCGTTCGTGAGTACCTCGGCTACAAGGTCGTCAGCACCGAGCGGACGCCGGGTACCGGTGTCGATCTCCTACTCGATTCGATCGACAGCGATGAGCAGATCGCCCTCCATGCGGAGTGGGTCATCGGCTGCGACGGCTCGAACTCCACTATCCGAAACTCGGTGGGCACCGGCGAGCAGGAAGATCTCGGTGGCGATCAGTCATGGCTGCTGGTGCATCTGAGGGTTCTCGACGACAAGGCTGTGCTTCCCGAGCGAATCTTCAAGTGGGCCAACCCAGAACGCCCCGCTGCATTCATTCCGGGTCTGCCCCGGAACATCTGCCTGTTCGAGTTCCGGGTGCTACCGGGAGAAACCCACGAAGAACTGACGAACCTGGACAAGGTGTACGAGCTGCTCAGCCCGTGGCTGACACCGGAACAGGTCGAGCTCCTTCGCGTCACGGTCTACACCTTCCGCACCCGGGTCGCACACCAGTGGCGGGACGGCCGGATCCTCATCGCCGGCGACTCAGCTCACGTCATGCCTCCAGAGCTCGGGGAGGGCTTGAACTCCGGACTCCGCGACGTCATGAATCTCGCGTGGAAGCTGGCCGGCGTCGTCAACGGCCGCTTCGACGAGTCCATTCTCGACACGTACACCGTCGAACGCCGCCCCCACGTGCGCGAATTCACGGTTCTCTCCCATGCCATCGCCCAGGCTATCGACGCCATCGCGAACGATCCCGACACCTACCGCGCCAATCTCGCATTGGACAGTGCGTTTTCGCATCCCTGGCCGCGCCTGGGGCCGGGACTTCAGCAAGAACCGTTCCCGGCCGGCATGGTCTCGGAGCAACCCTTGCTCGCCAGCGGTGTGCGCTACGACGACCATGTCGGATACCGGTTCTCCGTGCTGGCCGACGCAGAGTGGTTGGCCGAGGCCGACCTCGCCTCGGATCCGGTTCTCGGTGCACTCGACGTCGTCGGTGTCGCAGCCGATTCCGACAGTGCGCGGGACTGGCTCGCCCGCCTCGGGCACCGAGCAGTCGTGGTCCGCCCCGATCGCTACATCCTCGGAGTTGCCGACTCGGCGGACGAGCTCCGCGAACTGTTCGCTCCGCTCGCCGGCTACCTGCAGGCGACAGATCGCGCTGCGGTCCCTACGGCCTAGCGATACCCGCCCACCCGAAAACCGCCGGTCTGCTTGGTACGCAGTGTCATTCGCAGAGCGACAACCTCGTCGCCTCCGTTACGTGACCTGCTCGAAGCAGACCGGGAACGCGGTGGCCACAACCTGGAATCTTCCGCCCGACCCACGATGCCAACACAACAAAAATAGGAGAACACCCATGTTCAAGTTCATCAACGCCCTCCATCGCCTCGAAGGAAAAACCCGCGAGGAATTCCTGGACCACTGGCAGAACGTGCACGCACCACTGGTGAAAAGTCTCGCCAAGGAGATCCGGATGAAGAAGTACATCCAGATCCATCCCGGGCACCCCGCCATCGTGGACGCCATCGTCGGACCGCGGGGGTTCAATTCGATCGACGGCGTGGAGTACGACGGATTCGTCGAATGCTGGTGGGACAGTGAAGAGGAGTTCTTCGCCGGCATGAACAGCGAAGAAGGGAAGGCCGCGTGGGCCACCATCGCAGAGGACGAGCCCAACTTCTCCGATTACAAAAAGGGCTACGTCTTCGTCGGCGACGAGGTACCGATCTTCGACCACACCGGTGAGTAAGTGGACGGTCGCACACCTTCTGATCGAACACACTGACACCGCAGAGAGGAGTACACGATGCGTATAGCAAACATGCACGACCGCGCCTTCTTGGTTCTAGGAGAATCCGACGCAGAAACAGCCGTCGACATTGCAGAGGTCTCCAACGGCAAGTTCGGCCCCGACCTGTCGTCGATCTACGAGAATTGGGACTCACTGACATCCTGGTTCTCAGAACAAGACCTGGACACGTTGGCGACGGCCAACGGCACGGCCATCGATCGTGCGGCGCTCGGCGCGCCGTCACCGACTCCGCGGCAGGTATTCGCTGCAGGGCTCAACTACCGTGAGCATGCATCCGAATCCGGCTTCGATGCACCGACAGACGCGACACCGCCGCTGTTCACGAAATACGTCTCGAGTTTCAGCGGCCCGGACACCGAGGTCGTTCTACCTCCAGGTGGCGCAGTCGACTGGGAGGTCGAACTCGTCGTCATCATCGGTCGCATCGCTCATGCGATCGAGGCCGGTGACGCCTGGGCGCACATAGCGGGATTGACTGCAGGACAGGACATCTCCGAGCGGATTCTGCAGAAGCAAGGCCCCGCACCGCAATTCGGTCTCGGTAAATCCCTCCCGGGATTCTCGCCACAAGGCCCGTGGCTTGTTACCGCGGACGCCATCGCCCATCCCGACGACCTCGAATTGGGTTGCGCGATCGACGGCGAGGAGGTGCAGAAGGGGCGGACGAAGGATCTGATCTATTCGATCCCGACACTCGTTGCCGCGCTGTCGCACATCGTGACCCTCTACCCCGGCGATGTCATCTTCACCGGCACCCCCTCAGGCGTCGGAATCGGTCGCAGCCCCCAACGCTTCTTGCAACCGGGCGAGCGGCTCGACAGTTGGATCGAAGGAATCGGCGAGCTCCACCAGAGGTTCGTCGCGGCTCCGAGCACCCCATAAGGACAGGCACACATGGCACTTCATGGATTGGCCAAAGTCACGATCGGCGTACCGAATGTGGACGAGACAATCGGCTACTACACCGATTTCGGTCTCACTCACAACGGCAACGGTAGTTTCAGCACGGTCAACGGAGGTGAACAGCTGCAGATCGTCGGGTCGCCACAGCGACGGATGGTCGAGCTGAGCATCGCCGCCGACAACGAGGACGATATCGAGTCCATCGCTCACCGACTGGTGGGCCTCGGTCAGCAAGTGGAGCGCGACCCCACGTCGTTGTCGGTCCATGAGCCGGTCACCGGAACCAGAATTCGAGTCGTGGTCAAACCACGCCTCGTCTTCGAGCCGGCAGTCGCAGCGTCGCTGTACAACGGTCCCGGACGCATCGACCGGTGGGGGCGGGCGCAGTTCCTCTCGCGCACCGACAAGGTACGGCCCCGCAAACTCGGGCACGCGGTGATCGGGAGCACCGACCTCGAGACCACGATGAAATTCTTCACCGAGGGTCTCGGATTCAAGGTCAGTGACTACATGGGCGACAAGGCAGCGTTCTTGCGGTGTTCGGTCGAGCACCACAACGTACTCGTCATGGCGGCACCGGTAAACTTCCTACACCACACCAGTTGGCAGGTCGACGATGTCGACGAGGTCGGGCGAGGAGCATTTTCGATGCTCCAGGACAACCCCGAGCGGCACATCTGGGGGCTCGGCCGCCACTATGCCGGCGCGAACTTCTTCTGGTACCTCAAAGACCCCGCCGGCAACTTCTCCGAGTACTACTCCGATATGGATACCGTCCCCGAGGACGAGTTGTGGAGCCCCCAAGTGCTCGAAGGCCTGCAAGGCCTCTACGCCTGGGGCCCGCCGCCACCGCCCTCGTTCCTCGAACCCGACGATCTCGCGGCGCTCATGACCGGGGCACATTCCGCCAAAGGCTGACACTGTCGGCCGCCGCACTCATCGACGGGACCATTGTGACTGACGTCCGAACCATCAGCGACATCGAATACGCGAGTGCCGACGGAACTACGTTGACACTCGACCTGCACATTCCTGCTGGGAGTGAGCAGGCACCAGTCGTCCTCTACTTCCACGGCGGGGGCTGGCAAGTCGGCGACAAGGCGGCCGACACCCAGAACCGATTGATCCCACTGGCCGAACGCGGTGTGGTGGTGGCATCGGTGCAGTACCGTTTCGCGAGCCAATCGCTCTATCCCGCACAGGTTCACGACGCCAAGGCTGCTGTCCGTTGGGTGCGGGCCAACGGCGCGAACTTCGACCTGCACGTGGACCGGCTGGGAGTGTGGGGTGCGTCAGCCGGGGGATATGTGGCCAGCATGCTCGCCCTGACGTCGGGTGACGCCGAGCTCGAAGGCACCGTCGGTGCACACGGAGATCAGGACAGTTCGGTGCAAGCCGCCGTAGCGTGGTTCGCGCCGTCCGATCTGACGATGAGTTCCCGGCGTAGTCCGCTGGAGTCTCAGCTGGTACCACCTCCGCCGGAGCCGCCGCTGTTCGGGATAGACAAGGTCGAGGACGAGCTGGATCGAGTGCGCCGAGCCAGCCCGGCATGGCGTGCTCATGCCGCGGCCCCACCGTTTCTCCTAGCCCACGGCGACCACGACCTGCTCGTAGCCGAGAGGGAAAGCCACACCCTTCACGATGCACTGACACGCGCGGGTGCCTCGTCGACGTTGGTCACCCTGGGCGGGGCCGGACACGAGGGACCCGAGTTCGACAGTGCCGCCCATCTCGCACTGACAGCTGCATTCATGCAGGCACACCTGACCAGCGACCGAACCACAGATTGAGGTCTCGAATGCCACATTTCATTGTGCAATACGCCTTTTCACCCTCGTCTGGCCCTGGCCGAGACATCCACCGCGCCGACCACCGCGCATGGCTGCAGAACCTGGCAGACCAAGGCCGGCTACACGTAGGGGGTGCGTACCCTGATGGCACCGGGGCCATGGTGATCGTCGAGGCAGACGATCCGGACGAGGTGCGCGCATGCTTCGACGGTGACCCGTTCGTAGCTGCAGGTCTGGTGGAAGCCCTCTCGATCGTCGAGTGGGTGCCCGCGATGGGTAAGGTCGGCGTTGGCTGAGATCGAAGAACGCTACTGCAGTGCGATCGGCATCGACGGAACGACACTGGCATACCGGTCGATGGGGGAGAAGACCTCACGCCCGATCGTGTTGATCCACGGGTGGGCACAATCGTCGGCGTGCTGGGGTGATGAGGTTCTCTCGTCGCTCGGCGAGCACTTCCGAGTGGTCGCAATCGACCTTCGTGGACACGGCTACTCCGGTGCGCCCAGTGACGGCTACGACAACTCGTCGATCTGGGCGGGGGACGTCCAAAGAATCCTGGATGCCGAGTGCATCACCCGAGATGCAGTGCTTCTCGGGTGGTCGTACGGCGGCCTCGTCATATGCGACTTCCTCGCCCACCACGGCACGGCCGCGCTGTCCGGAGTCATCCTCGTGGGGGCAGTGACCAGCCTGGGCCGTGGCGAGAAGGGTGGCCGCGTAGGCCCGGCAATGCGTGCCGCGCTACCCGACGCGGTGGCCGACGATCCTGGGGCCGCAACCATTGCTCTCGGCACATTCTGTGAGGCAATAGCTCCGAGTGCGACGGTGACCGGCGCGCAGCGGCAACTTCTACTGGGTCTGTGTCTCGTGACGCCGCCCAGAGTTCGCGCCGCACTGTTCGACCGGACGGCATCCAACGATGAGGTGTTGGAGCGACTCGACGTGCCGGCTCTGCTGATACACGGGTGCGATGACGCGGTAGTGGATATCTCGTCGAGTCGGCACGCCGCCTCGCTGATCCCATGCGCCGACGAATCCTATTGGGAGGGTGTAGCTCACGGACCGTTCGTCATCGATCCCGCCCGATTCGTCTCCACGGTACGAGCGTTCATGGAGACCGTGCAGAACTGAGTTACTGCCAGGAACATTCGGCCTCCACAGACTCCCAGTGTCGGTCGTCAGCCCGTCAGCCCGTCAGCCCGTCAGAGACTTTCGGGCCTCATACATTTCGACTCCCTGCCCACTCGACGAAGAAAAAACCCTAACAAGCGTCAGCTGAAAGAGGTTCCAATCGCCATGCCGCACACCGTTCAAGCCGTCGTCGCCAAGGCCAAGGGCGAGCCCGTCTCGATCGAGACCATCACGATCCCGGACCCGGGGCCCAATGATGTGGTGGTGAAGATCGACGCGTGCGGGGTCTGCCACACCGATCTGCATTACCGCGAGGGCGGCATCAACGACGAGTTCCCGTTCCTGCTCGGCCACGAAGCCGCAGGCACCGTCGAAGCGATCGGCGATGCCGTCAGCCACGTCGAGGTCGGCGACTTCGTCGTCCTGAACTGGCGCGCGGTGTGCGGAGAATGCCGGGCCTGCAAGAAAGGCACCCCCTGGTACTGCTTCGATACCCACAACGCGTCGAAGAAAATGACGCTCGAGGACGGTACCGAGCTGTCGCCTGCGTTGGGTATCGGCGCGTTCGCCGAGAAGACCTTGGTACACGAGGGCCAGTGCACCAAAGTCAATCCGCAATCCGATCCAGCGGTGGTGGGTCTGCTCGGGTGCGGGGTGATGGCAGGACTCGGGGCCGCGATGAACACCGGCCACGTCTCACGCGGCGATTCCGTCGCGGTGATCGGGTGCGGTGGTGTCGGCGATGCCGCGATCGCCGGCGCTCGGCTGGCCGGTGCGTCGACGATCATCGCCGTCGATCGTGACAAGGGAAAGCTCGACTGGGCAATGGATCTCGGAGCCACCCACACCGTCGATGCCTCGCAGATCGATGCGGTCGAGGCGGTGCAGGAGCTGACCGGAGGCTTCGGTGCCGATGTCGTCATCGACGCCGTCGGCCGCCCGGAGACCTGGAAGCAGGCGTTCTACGCCCGCGATCTCGCCGGCACCGTGGTGTTGGTGGGCGTCCCGACACCGGAGATGACCCTCGAGATGCCGCTGATCGACTTCTTCTCCCGGGGTGGTTCGCTGAAGTCGTCCTGGTACGGAGATTGCCTGCCCGAGCGAGACTTTCCGATGTTGGTGGATCTGTACGAGCAGGGCCGGTTACCGCTGGGGAAGTTCGTCACCGAACGGATCGGTATCGAGGACATCGAGGCTGCGTTCACGGCGATGCACGACGGCAAGGTCCTGCGATCGGTCGTCGTCCTATGACTGTCGAAACCCTCGTCAGCAAAGGCGGAGCACGCATCGAGCGGGTCGTCACCTCAGGGGTGTTCACCCTCGACGGCGGCGAATGGGAAGTGGAGAACAACATCTACCTCATCGGTGACGACACCGACGTCGTCGTCATCGACGCCGCCCACACCGCCGCACCGATCATCGACGCCGTCGCCGGACGCCACGTCAATGCCGTCCTGTGCACCCACGGCCACAACGACCACGTCACCGTCGCCCCCGAACTCGGCCACGAACTCCACGCCCCGATCCTGCTGCATCCCGGTGACGACGTCCTATGGAAACAAACCCACCCCGACACCACCCATTGGACCCTCGACGATCACCAACGAATCGCCATCGCCGGCACTGACATTCAGGTCATCCATACCCCCGGACACTCCCCGGGGTCCGTGTGTCTCTATCTCCCCGAGGTCGGTGTCCTGTTCTCCGGGGACACCCTGTTCTCCGGTGGCCCCGGTGCCACCGGGCGGTCGTACTCCGATTTTCCCACCATCATCGGATCCATCCGCGACCGCCTCTTCGCCCTCCCCGAGGACACCACCGTTCTGACCGGCCACGGCGATGCCACCACCACCATCGGTACCGAATCACCCCACCTCGCCGACTGGATCACCCGCGGCAGCTGAACCGGTGGGTGGCAGCTCGATGCTCTTCACGGTTTCATGCCGCGATAGAAATCGTTCGGAGCGAACCACACCCAACACGAAAGGACTCGGATGACTATTCGTACCGTCGCCCCAGCGCTTCCGCCGGTAATCGCTCAGGACTGGGAATGGCAGCTCAGGGCTCGGTGCCGGTCGATGCCGGTGAACATGTTCTATTCGGCCTACAACGCGAGCCGTCGTAGCAAGATCATGGACGAGCAGTTCGCCAAAGCCGTGTGTAGGCAATGTCAAGTTCGGAACGACTGTCTTAGGCGAGCATTGGAAGTACGTGAGCCCTACGGCGTCTGGGGTGGACTTTCAGCTGACGAACGAGCACAACTTTCGCGCCCGTAATTTCCTGAAAGATTAACCGAGAAATTGGGAAAAACGGGATTCACCGCTCGACGCCTCCCGAACAGGGGCCGGACTGACGCCTGACACGAGGTCACGGTGTGACGGGCTCCGTGGGTTTCCTTCGTCAACTTTCCTTGACGGTGCGGTAACTGCCCTTTACGTCGGGAGCGCCCGAGGACATCGTATTCGCACGGCTAGATCGGTGCCGATATGCGCAGTCACCTGCTGCGTCGTCGGACCTCCGTGCTCGTCGACGCATAGACCAGTTGGAACTGCCCTGCCTAGGTGGCACCGGGCCCGTTAACGGGGCAGACGTTGATGGACTGCGTGAGACTCCGCAGGACGCTCGACCCTGGAACTCGCTCAACACTTACTCAACACTTTGATCTCGGGTCGTGTGGTTCCACCAGAACTTCGGTGGATACACGAATTGCAAAAACAGCTGGCCTGATGGTGTATGTGGATCCATATCGGTCCGCAAATCCGCGTGAGTTACTACCAAGAGGTTAGGGGTTCGAATCCCTTCGGGCGCACAGAAGAAAGACCCCGAATTGCAGCGATGCGGTTCGGGGTTTTTTCGTGCTCGTCGACATCGCGGCCGGCTCGATTGCACCTTTCGAGAGCACTCCGCTCAGCCCGCAAGAAGCGCTTTCACCATCACCGACACCGTGTCGCTGTAGTCGCTCGGGGTGAGCAGACCGTCTGTGCTGACGCCGTGCAGCGCCAGACCGTCGGCGAAGGCGATGAGAGCTCGCGCAGTCGCCGCGCGCCGTCCGTTCGACGTACCCGCGGGCCAGATCGACGCCAGTGCGCCGGCCAAGTCGGAGTGCACGGATTTCAACAGTTCCGTTTCGATCGACCTCAACGACGGCGACGTCGCCGCCTTGGCTGCGAACGCGACGTGCAACCGGATTTCGGCAGCTCGACGGTCGTCGAGCGGGAGGAGTTCCTCGATCACCATCGTCAGGTTTCGGCGAAGGTCGTCTCCGTAGGCGATTGCGTTCAAGCGAGCCCGGATGCGGTCGAAGACGACTGTGTATGCGTCTGCCAACATCGCTTCTTTGGTCGGAAAGTAGTGCTGAACCGTGCCGATCGACACCGCCGCCAGCGCAGCGACCTCGCGGACGCTGGCGAACTCGATTCCGCGTTCGGCGACGATCGTGAGGATCGCGTCGGAGATCGCCGTACGCCGATCCAGGGGCCTTGACTTCTCTGCCATAACGAGGATCATACAGTCGTATGAGAAAGCAATACGATCGTATTAGAGTTCCTGCTGGATCAGCCGCCGCCACTGCGGTCCTGCTCGGTACCGCCTGGGCACCGTTCGTGTTCGGTATAGATACAGGTCCGACCCCTGCGCTTGTTCAGAGTGGGCTCTACGTCGGCCTGTTCGTTCTCACCACGGTCGCACCACGGGTGAAGATTCGACTGGTCCGCACGGTGCAGCGCTGGGTGGTCAACCCCGTTGTGCGGCTCCTCTTCGCGTCGAACATCAATCCGCTGGGTCTTGCAATCCTCGAAACTCGGGGACGCATCTCGGGCCAACCGCGGCGTACCCCTGTCGGTAACGGGCGCTCGGGCGACGACTTCTGGATCATCGCCGAACACGGATGGTCTGCCGGCTACGTCCGAAACATAGTGCAGAACAACGCAGTACGCGTGCGCCTGCGCATCGGATGGAGGTACCGTTGGATCGACGGTGTCGCTACCGTTCGACCGGACGACGATCCGCTGGCCCGTCAGCGCCGGATTGCAGCGTGGCATCCGCTCAGGGCGATCAATGCTGTGAATGTCCGCGCGATGGGTGCCGATCTACTGTCCGTGCACATTGCGCTGTCGATGCCGTCGAAGGACCGCTCGCATGGGGTTCGAACTGCATTGCGTCTCGACACTGTCGCCTGATTCTTTCTGGTCCGAGGTAGGCAGTGGACACTGGCAAGATGACAAGCCCAGGTAACCCGAGGTCGGTGTGGTCGACAGTGGCGGTGGTCGTCGGCACCGTGGCAGCCGGCGTCGTAGTCGCGGGTCTACTCCACGATCCCCAACCCGCCGCCGTGTCGATACCCGGCTGTGAGGAGGTGCTCTTGCCCGAGGACATGCAGAGAATCAATTACGCAATCGCGGGACCCGATTCTGTCCCCGTGGGGTTCGACGCAGCGGCCAAGTCCGCCGCGTTGATTCAGG
This sequence comes from Rhodococcus ruber, assembly GCF_027270735.1. GTDB lineage: Bacteria > Actinomycetota > Actinomycetes > Mycobacteriales > Mycobacteriaceae > Rhodococcoides > Rhodococcoides rubrum_A. The sequence goes on from NZ_JAPWIJ010000014.1 coordinate 48,313, forward strand.
CACTGCCCGCTGGGACCGCGGTCGAGCCCGATGCGATGTTCCCACCGCTGACCTTCGACACCTTCGACACCGGCGCCACTGCGTACGGGCGAATTGCGCTGGGCGGGGCCGTGGGCGACCTGGACGTGATGCTGTCGACATCCGACCAACCCGCCGGTCCGTGTATCGCCGGGTACGTCGATGAGCGTCGCACACTGAATGACGGCACCGTCGTCGATGTCAGGTCATCCGAAAGGGGCAGTCGCGTACGGGTATACGGGACCGACGGCAGCCGCGTCGATGTATCCGCCGACCGCGTGTTGACGGTCCGGCAAGTGACCGACATTGCCATGACTCCCGGCCTTCGCCGGAATTGCTGAAGCCGCCGTACCGCGGAACCTCGCACGCCGATGTCGGCACTGCCCCAACAGTGTCCGACCCCGCCGCAGAGTCCGCGAGGGGGAAAGGGCGCATTCGAGTGCTTCTTACCCGCGCGCGACCAGCTTTCCTGCGCTTCCCGACAAGATCTCAGTTGGCCTCGGCTGCTCACCATGCTGAGCACCCAGCACTACGAGGGTTCCGGTCAGGACCGATAAAGCCCACTGGAGGCATTTCAGTTGCTTCTGTGCAGGTAGTTCAGCACTTCCTCAGGTCGTCCAGAGCTCGTCGCGCCGCATTCCATCCCGCCATGCCGTGTGCGCCGGGTCCGGGGGGAGTTGCCGCAGAGCACAGATAGATCCCCGGGGTTCCCGTGCGGTACGGGTCTCGGCCGGGCCGTGGTCCGAGGAGCAATTGTGTCGGTGACGACGCACCGCACAGAATGTCGCCGCCGACAAAATTCGCGTTGCCTTCGGTGAAGCTCCGCGGAGACGTGGTGACTGTCTCCACAATTCGCGAACGCAGTCCCGGTGCGAACTGCTCGATGCGGTCGATCACTACGTCGGTGACATCGCGGTCGAGGCCGGCAGGAACATGAGCGTATGCGTACAGCGGCACTACGTCTCCGTCCGCGCGCCGAGGATCTGCAACGAACTGCTGCCCGACGAGGACGAACGGCCGATCGGGCATTCGTCCTGCTGCAACTGCCGCCTCGGCTGCGATGGTGTCCGCGGCGCTACCTCCCACGTGCACGGTGCCGGCTCGTGCGACTCTGGGGTCGGTCCACGGGACGCCGCCGCGCACCGCGAGGTCCACCTTGAACGCAGCTGGTCCGTGCTGAAACTTGTTGTAGGAGCGACGTGTGCGCGGCGGCAGTTCCTGCCCCAGAACGTCGGACACCACCGACGGCGTCGTGTCGAAAATCGTGATGTCCGACGACGGCAGATCGGCTCGCGAGGAAACCCGCGTCGAGGTCTGCACGGTTGCTCCGAGTTCGATGAGCGCGGAGTGCATCGCCCGTGAGATCGCCGCGGTTCCGCCCTCTGCCACCGGCCATCCGTTGTGGTGTCCCGCGGTCAGGATTCCCACCCCGATCGCGGAGGAGAACACTTCGGTCAACGGCCGCATCGCGTGTGCCGCTGCTCCGACGAACAATGCCCGTGCCTGCGGCGTGGCGAATGCGCGTGACAACACCGCAGCGGGCAGAGCAGTCGGCGCACCGAATCTCGCCAGCAGCAGTGGATGTCGGGGAGCGTGGACGACCGGCCCGAGTAAGTCGGCGGACAGTCGGTCGTACGCCGACGAAGGCTGCCCGAACAGCGCCTTCCATCGCCTGCCGTCCGAACCCAAACCTGCGGCAGTCTCGTCTACCGAACGATGGAGCAGCGCCGCCGCATCGTCGAGAAGTGGATGTGCACAGTCGATCTCGGGCCACAGCCACGTCAGTCCGTGCTGCTCGAGACCGGCGAGGGCAGGTGAACCCACCGCCGTCGGATGGAAACCGGCACAGTGATCGACGAGCAGATCGACGGTGGTGAACGGCCGGTGGCTACGGGTGCCGCCGCCGATCTCGCTCTCCGCCTCCAGCACGGTGACGTGAATTCCGTCGCGTGCCAGAGCAAGTGCGGCGGCGAGCCCGTTCGGGCCGCTGCCCACTATCGTCGCGGATCGTGTCATGATGTCGATTCTCCAGCACCGGCCGTCGCCGACGACGCCTCTGGTGCCGAGTGTCGAGCGGTTGTCGAGTCTGCGCGACGCCGCCACGTCACCGACATGGGGATGGGGCCGTCGGGTAGCCACGGCTGGGCGGACACCGCGTCGTCGACGTTCCACGTACCGGTTTCGATCACGCCGAGGGCGGCATCGATGAGTTTGTACGACTGCGTCTTTCGATGGATGGGCTGCGATTCGACCCAGGCCACGACGAACTCGCCCGGCTCGAAGCTGCAGCGTCGCTGAATTGCTGCGATGAGGGAGGCGTCGTGCAGGTGGCCGTCGCCGAAATTGAAGCCGAGAATCGAGTTGCAGGCGAATTCGCCTTCACGCACCGTCCATCGGTCGATATCGGGAACGTTGCGGATCAGAAGCGAGAACAATCCGCGGCCCTGACTGTGCATCGAGCGCCATGCGATCGTCTGCTGCATCGTGATCTCGGCAACGGCAGGCGGGTAGCCCATTGCTTCGAGCTGTCGTACCTGATTGCGCGTGGGACGGATGATTCGGTCCAGCTTGTCCTCGGCACCCGGTGCGAACGCCCACAGACCGGATGCCCAGTTGCCGGCGTACTGGCGCATCGAGGGCGTGAAGGCCACGAGGTCCGGGCGTAGGTTGCCCAGAACCGGGAAGAAGAACAAGCACACCAGTGCTGTCGCCACGAACCAAGGCGAAGCGTCGAAGATCGAGAAGCCCTGTTCAGCAGGATGTCCGACGAAGAGGAACAGCGCTGCGTAGGCGAACAGCAGATTCCACTCCAGCGGCACGGCCAGTGGGAACGTCGAGATGATGAACAGGTGGAATGCCACCATGAGAAGTGCTCCGACGAGTGCGACGGTCGTGTTGGTGGTGAGCAGCAGCACGATCGGTACTGCGATCTCGACGGTGGTGCCCAAAACGTGCGCGATCGACTTGGCCGTTGCAGAGGGGCGAATGTCGTCCGGGAAACTCCGGTAGTGCTTGCGCCTGGCCCAGCGAGTGGGAATGCAGGGGCTGTTCGAGACCATGGGTGGAACGACGTTGGCGAAATGTGCACCGAATTTCGAGATGCCGGCTCCGACCCACACCGAGAAGATGAGTAGTTTCAGTCCGACGACGAGGTCGACGATGGCGTTGTCACCGAGAATTCCCACCAGGCCGAACAGGACTATCGCGGGACCGTACTGCTCGGCGCGGGCAGCGATGAAGATCGTCTTGTCACGGAGGCCCACGGCGATGGTGAGCAAGACCGGCGCAATGGCCCAGCGTGGATCGACGAGGTTGCCGATGCCCTCGGGCAGGATCGAGGCAAATGCACCGGGCGGTGTTCCGGGCGCGACGACGGGTACGAACAGACTGACCAGGAGCGCGAGATACAGCACGACGTCCAGCGGCGTGCGGGTGTCCCCCGAGGTGAACGGCACCTTGCCCGGCCACGGAGGCATCCGAACGGTTCCCGGTCTCGCCCAGAACAGGATTCCGCCTGTCATCGGCTTGAACTTGCCGGCGATCGGTCCCCATGACCCCGCGAGTCCGACGGTTTCGAGCAGCATCGTCCAGTAGACCAACTTCTGGTAGACGATCATGTCGTCCCACCACGAGCCGAATTCCCACGGCATCCCGACGCCGGATGTCAGTGTTGCCAGAGTCAGGCCGATCCCGATGTAGAGCACCAGGAGCTTGACGACATAGGTGGTGGGGATGACCTTCGGCGAGCCGAAGCCGTAGTCGACCCAGTGCAGTGCAAGGGTTTTCACCCGTTCCAGCAGAGGCCGGTCGAGGAAGGTTTCGAGGTCGACAGGAGGAAACTGTCCGTTCTTGAATCCCATGAGTGAGCTTTCTGTAGCGAGCGCTGAGGATGAAGGAGCAGGAGTCAGCCCTGTCGCCCGAGGCTCGGGTTGCGGTGATGCAACCATCGGACTGTGTCCTGCACCACAGAAAGCTACGGGGTCGGTATCGGCAGTCCCAATGGTTCGCCGACCCGAGGCTCACGTCGATATTTGTGACGCCGACACAAAACGCACTCTCAGGCGAGGATTCGAGCCCCGAGCCACTGACATGCGGTGAGGGCAACCTCGACGGCAAGTCGGTCGTCGGACAATGGCCGGGGGAGCAGCTTCTCGGCGTTGTCGACGCGGTAGCGAATCGAGTTCTTGTGCATCGTCATCACCGCAGCCGCGGCGGCCAGGCTCCGTTCGCACGCGAGATAGACCCGCAACGTGGTGCGCAGTCGTTCGGCATGTGCGGTGTCGGCGGCCAACTGCGGTCCCAGGACGGCCAGGACCCAGGCCTGCAGTGCCGACGGGTCGCGAGAGCACAGGTCCACCACGGCCAACCCGGGGTCGTCGTAGCGTTCGATCGTTCGGCCTCGGCCACCCAGAACCGCCACGTGATGGGCGCGCTGAGCCTGCCTGTGGGATGTTACGAACCCGGCCGCGTCGAGACCGATCGCCCCGGCCGCCAACAGGGGTGCGTCCTCGGTCCGCAGTCGAGTGTTGATGCGATCGAGAACGGCGGCAAGATCTGTGTCGTTCGATGGAATCTGAATCCATCCCCACGCGGTTGCGCCGTCGCGTCCGACCACCAGGGGAGGGGCTGGACTGTCCACGTCCGCCGCCAGAGCGCGAATGGTGGTGGTGAACCTGCGCATCCGGTCGCCGCGAACGGCGGACTCGCCGACCCAGGCCACGACGGCCAGGTGTCGTCCGCGCAGTCGATACCCGGTGACTCGCTCGACGACATCCGTCGACCCCTTGCCGTTCAGGAGATCGAGCACCGCATCGAGTCGAGCATTCTCGCGATCCGCCAGCCAGGACTCTCGTTCGGTCTCGTACACCGCGACCACCCGTTGCGAGATCCAGTCGATGTAGTCGAACACCGAATCGACGATCACGCGGTGGGCTTCCATCCGGACCGGGTCGGGCGCGTCCAACGACATCGAGGTCTCGAACGCTCGATCGAGCAGAAATTGCTGTCCGAGTCGATAGGCGCGAACGAGGGCATTGACCGGCACGCCCCACTGAGCCAGGCGGCGAGCGTATTCGATGGCCGCCGCGGGCGGCTCGAATCCGGCACCGCCGATGTCGTGCTGCAGGGCGTGCAGGATCGTGTCGACATTGCCCTCGATACTCGATCCCAGCAGATCGATCAGCGAAGGTTCGTTGTTCAGTTCCGTGATTCGCGACGCGAGTGTCGTGCGCATCTGTGCCACGACATCTGCAAGCCGGGCATTGAGGTGCGCGGCAACCGCGGCCACGTGAGTGCGCACCGCCTGGGCAGAGGCAGGCGAGATGTCGGCAGGTATCGGCACGGGTGTTCCTTTACGTTTCGGGCTACAAATAATCCGCGGGTTTTGTGCTGCTGGACCGAAGTCTTTCGAATGGGCAATCCGTAACCTACGTCACATGCTGCCAATTCTCGACGCCTCCTCGCCGGTTCTGCAGTCCATGTACCGCCGCATCGACAACGACCCCGACGGCGCGTGCCTGTCCGACGACTCCACTCGGTTGAGCAATGCCGAGTTCGGGCTCGAAGTCGACGCGGTTGCTGCCGAACTCGTCGACGCGGGGCTGGGAGCGGGTGATGTGGTCGCAGTCTTGCTCCCGAATCGCATCGACATCATCACCACGATGTTCGCAGCATGGGTGCTGGGAGCAACGTTGACTCCTGTCAATCCCGCACTCACCGACGACGAGGTGCGCTATCAGCTCGAGGACTCGACCGCCCGCGTGCTCGTCGGTAGCGAGCGAGCCTGCACTCTCGAACGTGCACAGGGTATTTCGTTCATCGACGTGGATTCCTGTGACCGTCGTCCGCGGACGCCGCAGTTGGACGGCATGCATCGTGGAACAGGGCCTGTCGACAGCTCGGCACCTGCCTTGATCGTCTACACCTCGGGAACGACGGGGCGGCCGAAAGGCTGTGTGCTGACTCATCGCAACGTCGACCGGATGAGTGCCGCGATCGTGACGGCCTGCGAATTGACCGATGCCGATACGAGCCTGTTGGTGCTCCCACTCTTTCACTGCAACGGACTCGTTGTCGGCTCGGTCGCTCCGCTGCGAGCAGGCGGACGTGTGCACATCGCGCCTCGTTTCTCGCCGGACACGTTCTGGGACAACGTGGAGACTGTCCGGCCCACTTACTTCTCAGCGGTACCCACCATGTACTCGTTGTTGGCGGACCGCGGCTCGACCGACCGCGACATCTCGTCGCTTCGATTCGTGATCTGTGGAGCAGCGCCCATGCCTGCCGGCCTCATCGCGTCGTTCGAGTCGATCTTCGGCGTGCCCGTCGTCGAAGGGTACGGCCTGTCCGAATGCACTGTGGCGGCAACGATCAACCCGCCGAACGGGATTCGAAAGCCGGGCACTGTCGGTATCGCGCTGCCCGGTATCGACATTGCGATCGATACACCCGACGGTCCGAGCCCCCTTCCTGGCCGGACCGGTGAAGTGTTGGTGAGCGGAGAGACGGTCATGCAGGGATACCTGGGACTGCCGGACGTGACCGCGAAGACCGTTCGAGAGGGGTGGCTGCACACCGGCGATATCGGAGTTCTCGACGAAGACGGCTATCTCGTGTTGGTGGATCGGCTCAAGGACATGATCATTCGCGGCGGCGAGAACATCGCACCGAGCGAAATCGAACACGTCCTGCAATCGCATCCCGACGTCCTGGAAGTGGCTGTCGTCGGCGAGGCGCATCCGATCTACGGTGAGGTGCCGGTCGCGCACGTCGTTGCACGAGCCGGTCGCAGTATCTCGGTCGACGAGCTGAACGCGCACTGCGCGCAGAGCCTGGCCAAGTTCAAGAGGCCGACCCGGACGGTCGTCCACGACGCCCTACCGAAGAACTCCGTCGGAAAGATTGTGAAGAAGGAGCTCGGCGCGTAGTCCGATCCGGCCTGCTCCGTCGCTACCGGCTCGGGACGGTCGCGGTCACATTGACGATGCCGCGAAGGTCAGAAACACGATGAACAATCCGAGGCCACCGAGCGCCGCACCGATCACTGCCTCCCGACCGTTGGACGCGTCGCCCTCGACCGCGCGGCCGAGACCGATCCAGCCACTGATCACAGCGACGATTCCGGCCGGGATGGTCACGAAGTCTCCGACGAACGGCACGAATGCGCAGATCACAGCCACGATGCCCGCCACCAACGCCAGGCTCCCAGCGCCGTCGCGGAACATCGACTGGGAAGCGGACTTACGTTTCACCGAGTCTCCCATCGAGTGCAGCGCGGACGCGCCGGTCGAACCTGTCGGCGCGGGTGGACGATGATGCCGGCTCCATAGTAGATACCCAACGGATCTTGGCGTCGGCAACGTGTCACCTGTTGTTTCGGGCCCTACGTGCGAATACCGGGTCGGCTTGGGAACGGCGGGAGGTGATCCAAGACCGGTCGAGCACGTTTTCGGCAGTGGTGCGGAGCGACTCGTCGAACACGACTACTCGATCGGCTATCCGCCACCCGTGTCCCGTCCCTCGAAGCGGTCCACAGCCCGGGCGTATCGATTCAGCACCTCGGTGATCTCCACTCGGTCGTCACTCGACATCAGCAACCAGCTTTCAACTCGTTGGTGATGCGGTGGTAGATCCCGCCGGAGGTCAGGCCACCGTCGACGACAATTTCTGTGCCGGTGATGTACCGCGATGAATCCGACAGCAGGAACGTGACCGATTCTGCGATTTCCTCGGCGTCGGCGACGCGCCCCGCGGGTACCGATTGCAGGCTTGTCTCCACGAAAGCCGTTGAGCCGGAGTGCAGTAACGGTGTGTCGACCAGGCCGGGATGGATCGAATTGACTCGAACTCCGTACTCGGCGAATTCGAGTGCTCCTACCTTCGACAGGCCACGCACTCCCCATTTGCTGGCGCCGTATCCTGCCGCGAAGTAGCCGAGCATTCCGGCGATGGACGACACGTTGACGATCGAACCACCACCATCCCGTTTGAGAAGTGGCGCACAAGCTTTCATTCCATAGAACACCGCGCTCAGATTGATGTTCATGACGCGGTGCCAGTCGTCGACGGTAGTGTCCTCGATGCCCGCTCGGTGACTGACACCGGCGTTGTTCACCAGTCCGTCGAGGTCACCATCCGATGACTCGATGGATTTCACCAGTTCCGTCCACGAGTCCGGTGCGGTGACATCGAGCTGGTAGAACTCTGCTCGACCGCCGGAATCGAGAATGTTCTTCACCACCGCTTCGCCTGTGGCCGTCGAGATATCGGTGACCCACACCTTGGCTCCCCGGGCCGCCAGCATCTCCGATTCGACTCGGCCCATGCCGCTGCCTGCGCCGGTCACCACGATCGTCTTGTTCTCGAAGTTCATGCGAGAGCCTCTCACTCTGTTTTCAGTTCGGTCCCCTTCGTCTCGGTCACGAAGAAGACCGTGGCGAAGGTGATGACGGCGCAGAAGACGAAGTACCCGGCGGGTGCGAGCGGATTTCCGGTGAGTGAGATCAGGTACGTGGCGATGAAAGGTGCTGTGCCACCGAGCAACATGTTGGTGGTGTTGTTGCCCAGGGCCAGGCCTGTGTACCGTACCGAGGTCTTGAGCATTTCCACGTAGGTCACGTACGAGGCACCGTTGACGACGGACACCGCGATGAACAACACCGACTGCCCGACGACGGCCTGCCACAGCGTGCCGCCGGCCATCATCATGAACATCGGGACACCGAGAACGATGGCCGCGAAGCTACCCGCGAACAGGACGGGCTTCCGCCCGTATCTGTCGGCCATGTAGCCCGAAACAGGCAGGGTGATCACTCCCAGAACCAACGCGAGCGAGGTCGACAGAAATGCTGCTTGCGAGGTCTGGCCACCCTCGGTCCTGAGGTACGTGGCGGCGTAGACCGATGCGATGTAGTAGCCGCCGGTGATGAGCGCACCGAGCAGGATGATCTTCACAACGCTGCCGCCCGAGGTGCTCAGTAGCTCAGAGATGGGGAGCTTCTTGGTCTCTCCCTTGTCCTCGAGCTCCTTGAACTCCGGGGTGTCGTCGAGACGGTTCCTGATCCAGATGCCGACGCCGCCGATCACGAGGCTGAGTAGGAACGGGATTCGCCAGGCCCAGGAGAGGATCTGTTCGTCGGTGAACACGGAGTTCAGTGCCAGTGCGCACAGCGAGGCGAGCAACGATCCGATATAGGTTCCGGTGTTGACCATCGACGTCTGGGTCGCACGCCACCGCGTCGGCGCGGACTCGGAGACGAACGCGTTTGCCCCTCCGAGCTCACCACCCGCAGCGAATCCCTGTAGGCATCTGCACAGGACGAGAACCGAGGTGGCCCACACTCCCAGAGTGACGTATGTCGGGAGCAATCCGATTCCGGCGGTGGCGACCACCATCAGCAGGATGGTCCAGGACAGCGCGTTCTTTCGGCCGTACTTGTCGCCTATGTGTCCGAAGAAGATTCCGCCCGGAACGCGCAGAAAGAAGGCAACGGCGAACGCCGCGAACGTGCCGAGAAGGGCTGCCGTCGGATCGTCGGACACGAAGAACAGCGCGGCGATGGTGGTGGCCATGTAGCCGTAGATGCCGAAGTCGTAGTACTCGACGACGGTTCCGACGACAGCGGCCCGGATCACTGTCAGGGGAGATTGTTTCGGGTTCGTGCTGGGGGCTCGTGCATCCGACTCGGGCTGCACGGCGCGATCGTTCGTAGTCATCGGTGTCCTCGAGGTCGGGGGTGGTCAGGCCGTCAGTGGCTGTGCATCGACGGTGTGAAGGGCGGCGTTTCGACCGGCAATCCGGCCCATGGTGAGTGCATTGGCGACAGCGTTACCGCCCCCGACGTACCGCTGCCCGAGAACTCCCGCCCCTGCCTCGCCTGCAGCGAACAGGCCGGGTACGCGGGTGCCGCGTGTTGTCAGCACGGCGGAATCGGAGTCGATCTCCAAACCCGCATGCGTGCACACCAATTCGGCGGGGAGCATTCGTGCGGCATAGAAGGGGGCGGTCTCGACGGGTTCTGGATTCGACGTACTGCCCTTGTTGGCGAGTGTCCGATGGCGCAGAAAGTCGGGGTCCTCGCCGTGGGGCAGATGTGCGTTCCATCGCTCGACCGTGGAATCGAGGGCCGCGGCGGGCACCGCCATGAGTTCGGCCAGCTCCGCGAGGGAGGATGCGCGAAGTGTCCGGCCGGCGTCTGCCTCGTCCTCGATACGATCGGGTGCCCAATCGGCATATCCCGCAGGCAGATTCAGTCGAGCGTCGTCGTCGAAGATCATCCAGGCGGAGCCACCCTGACCGTCGATGATTCCGGTCGAGACCGCGTACGATGCGTCCTCGTCCATGAATCGACGTCCCGCGGCGTTTACGTGAATACGTGATTTCGGGGGAAATCCCGACTGCCAGTGGTGGTAGCGCTGAAAGTAGACGGTGGGCAGCATGAGCCCCCACCCGTGACCTGCGATGGACGCGTCCACCGACGGCGCGTAGCGAAGGTGGTCACCTCGGCTGCCCTCGGCAGCGACGACGAAGAGAGCGGAGCCGGCCCGATTGGCAGCTGGAAAATGAATATCGATCAGCTCGGGATCTCGAGCGAAACCACCCGAGGCCACGACGACTGCCACAGAACGGAGTTCGACATCATCGGCAACGACTCCCACGACCCGATCGTTCTCGGTGAGTAGCGCTTGCACACGAGTATCGAGAACGACCTCGATTCCGTGCCTGCGGCGTGCGGCGTCCAGAACCTGGACGAGGCCGTACCCCTGATCCTTCGGAACGTGACCCCTCCAGACGTCCTCGACGCCCGCCTGGCTGAGGCCCGGCTGATGTGCGTTGCCGGAAGTTTGTGCGGGGATGTCCAATCCGAGTTCGATCAGCCACTCCAGAGTCGGTCCTGCCTGCTCGCAGAAGGTTCTTATCAGGCCGGGCTTGAGCATCCACTGATTGAGATCCATGTAGTGCTGGAAGTACTTCTCTGCGCTGTCGTCGATTCCGAGGGCGCGTTGCACGCTTGTCGCTGCAGCGGTGAACAATCCGGCCGACAGTGCCGTCGATCCACCCAGTTCCTTGCGCGCCTCGAAAAGAATGACGGACGCACCGTTCTCGGCTGCAGTGACTGCCGCGGCAAGCCCTGCGCCGCCACCGCCGATGACGATGACGTCGTAGTCGGTGTCAGACATGTCGCGACCCGCCGTCCACCGCAATGCTGTGGCCGGTGACGTAGCGTGCGCTGTCCGACAGTAGGAACAGGAGCGGCCCGAAGACTTCTTCCGGTGCGCCTAGTCGATGCAGGGGAACGGAATCGAGTGCCTTGGCCAGCGCTTCGGGATCTTCCTGTACCCACCGAGTCATCTCGGTGTCGATGTAGCCGGGTGCAATGGAGTTGACGCGAATGCCCACATCTCCGAACTCGACGGCGAGGGATTCCGTCAGGTGGGCAACGGCCGCTTTGGACGTGCAGTAGGCACCGCGGCCCTTACGGACGCGAAGCGCCGATACCGAGGACATATTGACGATCGCGCCGCCTTCGCGCATATGGCGACCTGCTGCTTGCGAACCGAACAGAACGCCTTCGACGTTCACGCTGAGCGTGGCACCTATCTGCTCGGGTGTGATGTCCGCGGCGTACGCGAACGGGAAGATCCCCGCGTTGTTGATCCAGAAGTCGATCCGCCCGAATTCGGCCAGCGCAGTTCGGGCGAGAGCCTCGTGATCATCGGCGACGGTGACGTCGGCTCGAGCGCCGATGATCGTTCCGGGCTGCTCGACCAGCGAGTCGGTGGCCAGCTCCGTGTTGAGTTGCTCCGCAGTTTCCTTCATTCGAGCGTCGTTGATGTCGGCACCGACGACATGTACGCCGCGCGCCGCAAGTCCCTTGGCGAACACCGATCCCATTCCCTGAGCGGCCCCGGTGACGACAGCAACCTTGCCTGCTAGTTCGGGGTAGACCGCAGTCATCGTGCGAGCGACGACGCGTCCTGGATTGGGGTTGTTCATGGCGTTCTCCTCGTGCGAAAGATCGTGATCGGGCCTGCGAAGCGGTCCGAGGGGACAGCTTGCGGCGATTCAGCTTGTGTGCGATAATCGCACGCAGTGTGCGATTCACGTCGAACTGTAGGTGGTCCACCTCACACTCGTCAATAGGGGGCGCTTCATGACCGACGCCGATCCACGCCGTATGGACGGCAGTCACTCCGTGGCCATCGATTCTGGGATGTCCAAAACGCTGCACCACGGCCTCGCCGTGCTCGAGCTACTGGCCGAACATCCGAATGGCTTGTCGATCACCGAGATCGCCGACGGAATCGGTGTGCACCGCACCGTCGCGCACCGGCTGGTTCGCACGCTCGAGGCTCATCATCTGTGCCGGCGAGACGATTTCAAGCGCATTTCGCTCGGGGCCGGGCTGGTGGCGCTCGCCGAACCCGTCGAGCAAGATTTGCGAACCGTGGCGCGCCCCGTTCTCGAAGAACTGGCGGATCAGCTGGGAGCGACCGTCCATCTCGTCGTTCGCGAGAATTCAACGGAAGTACGGGCTTTGATGGTTGTCGAGCCACGAGGCGCGAAGGTGCACGTTGCGTTCCGTGGGGGGCAGGTCGATCCGATCGACCGAGGATCTGCAGGCCTGGCAATGCTCGCGTCCTTGCCCCCGGCGGATGGGGAACGTGCAGAAGTGACGAGGGCGCGACGCGTCGGATATACGGTCACCCACGGTGAAGTGATTCCATCGGTCGGTGGAGTGTCCGCCGTGGTCCCGGGTCGCCGCGGAGACGCCATGGCGAGTGTGGGTGCGTCGGTGTTCGAGATCGACGACGAAGAGGAACTCGGTGCGGCCGTCGTCGCTGCGGCGGCGCGGTTGGGGCGTCTGCTTCGTTAGCCGGTGGTTGGGGTCGTGTCAGGCGTCGTCGCGAGACACGGTCCTGCGTTGGATGCGCCACCGATCGTCCACTCGTACAACATGATCCCGGACCGACGTGAATCGGACGAGCCGGGTCTCGCCGCCACGCGGTGTTGCCACGATCTGGAGGTAGCAGTCGACTGTCAGTTCGTCGACGCTCACGAGATCGACGGCAATGTTCGTGATGACGTGCCGACGCCTCTCGTTCGCGTCGGCCGCGCTGTCGAAGAAGCGTCGGGCGAAGGCGGTCAGCTGGTCGCTACCGACCTGGGGTTCGGGGTAACTGGGCGAATCGAAGACGCCGTCTGCGGTGAATGTCTCTGCCCATTTCGTCGCGCGTCCGGAATCGATTGCGTGGCTTTGCCTGCCGTACAGGAGTTGAACCTCGGCAAAGGTTCCCGCGTCTGGATCGGGCATCGGCATCTCCTTCGGTGCGCTATTCGCACGGATGGTGCGTATCGGTGCGACGTTACGTTTCGGTCCGTTCGGCCGTCGAGTCAGGGGTGCCCTCACGCGGTGGCCTTCTCTGAGATCTCGATTGCCGCGGGAGTTGCATTTCCGGATGCTCGAAAGCTCACATCTCGAACTGCACTCGAGCAATGTGGTCACAGACCTCGGCAATTCGGGCACGGTGAACATTGTGTTCGGCGTCGAGGTCGTAGACGCGGTAGCTGTCGGCGTCGAGCCAGTCGTTGGTGATCGCGAAGCTCCAACTGCCCTCGCGCACTCCGAGATCGATGCCGCTGTGGTGCATGAGCAGGCCGGGCAGGTTCAACGCCGCGATTCCGGCGAGACCGTCTCGAAGTTGTGCTGCATCTGCATCGGCCTGCTCGGAATCGGTCGAGGCGCGGAGGCGTCCGACAACCACGTTGCGAATCATAGTTTCCAGTATCGTCGAAATACTCCCTCCGATCCTCCTTGCGTCGCTCGATCCGCGATTAAGCTGGCTGGAGCAGCAGAGGGGCAGCCGGAGTGATTGTCGAGGAGCCGTGATGACGTGAGCTCGGTGTTCGCGCAGCGCTCCAGTTACATTCGGCAGGGGATCGACTTCGAGGGTGGGGTGCTGCCGCTGTCGGCGGAATTCAGGGTCTCAGGGGCCATCGAACACAAGTTGACCCGTGATCATCTTTTCATCGGCGACGGCGCCTCGGATTTCATCGGCACGTGGCGGGGCAGTCGCGTGCAGCTGTATGCGCTCTCCCGGCGGGCAATCGACGCGGTGGTCAATCCCAGGGTCGCGGGCGTTCACATCGACCGTGATACTGCCGCGCGTCATTCGTTCGGACAGCTGAGCCCCGAGGCCGTCACCTTCGCGTCGTCGAAGCGAGCCGATTTCAAGGAACGCAAGAGAAACCTGGTCGTGGCGACCGGTTCGAGCGACGCGCTCGAGGTCACCGTGCGTGCGCTGGATCGCCATCTACCGGTCGGGTCCGGGGAAATCGGTCTCGACCTGCGTCCGGTCGTGACGGTCTGTGTACGGGAGGCAGTGGCCGAGGCCGTGTGGGGTGAGGCGGCGTTCGCGCCGGTCCGGTACGTCGACCGAGAGGGACGCGAGTGCAGTCTCCCGTTCGCGGAGGCGCTGTACGAGAACTTTCTGCGGTTGCGGAAGTTCGCGAACACCTACGCGATGAGGGTCGAGCCGAGGCTGCAGCACCTGCCGTTGACGCGCGAGCAACGCCTGATGCGTGCGAACACACGCGCGCTGCAGCAGCATATGCTGCAGATGTCGGCTCACCCACCGGATTCGACCGTCGCAGGTCACCTCGCGCGCCTGCACAGTGATTCCGGGTTCTCCACAGGCGTCATCCGCGACGACACTGCGACCTCGTTCGTGGCCGCCGTGGATACCACCCGTACCGCGGTGCTCGCGACCTTGAAACATGTACTGGCACCGAGGAATTCGACGTGGAAGGGCCGGGTGGGTGAGGTTGCCCCGGAACTCGCGAGCGCATCGGCGGTGGTGCGGGCGTGTGTGATGGAGGCGCTGAGGGTCGACACACCAGGTTCGGTCTTCAACGGCCGGGTCACGGAGGATTTCGATCTGAAGTTCGGCGACCGGGTGGTGCGGCTTCATCGAAACACGCTGATAATGCCGAACATTCATGCCGTTCATGCCCTGAGCGGGCCGACGTTCGATCCTGCGCGGCTACTGAACGCGCATGGGGCAGTAGTCGATTCCACCAAGGTGATGCCATTCGGCAAGGGTCCGAGGTCTTGCCCGGGGAAGTCGTTCGCGGTGTCGATGATCGCCGTTTTCGTCGCCGCGTTCCTGCGTGCGTACCCGGACGCTCACCTCGACCCGACGCAGTACGACAACCGCTACCCGATCCATACGTCCTCCGAACACGGCCTCTACATCGCACTTCGTACCTGACGGGTCGCCGATGTCGGTTCGGACGCAGTCAAGTCCCGTTTTCCCGTCTCGGGGATGGTGATCAGGGCGGTGATGGACACGGCCAGCAACGCTAGTGTGTACCACTGGAACAGCTCCGGCGAACCGCGATCGGCGAAGAACGTCTGCACGTATGCGGCGGTCCCACCGAAGGCTGCGACGGCAATCGAGTACGGCACACCCACGCCGGCTGCTCGCATACCCGTGGGAAACAACTCGGCCATCATTGCGGGCATAACGGCGAGGATCGCTCCGATGGCGCACAGGGCGATGGACATGGCGAGGAACAATGACACTGCGGTCGAGCCGACGAGTGCTTCCAGCGGGAACAACAACACCGCGATACCGATAGTTCCGATGTAGAGCACCGGCTTTCGGCCGATTCGGTCCGAGATCGCACCCCACACGGGGAGAGACGCGACCAACACGATGTTGGCCCCCACACCTGCCCACAAAGCGCCCGACGGATCGATTCCGCGGACAGCAATCGCGTAGGCCGGTGCCGATACGGCCCAGACGTAATAGAAGACCGTGCCGCCGACACTGAAGAACAGCACCTGCAAGATCTGCCGGCGATGGGTCGAAAACTGCTCGCGCATCGAAACCTCGGCCTGTGGGTCGCCGGACTTCTCGAACACCTCGGTTTCGGCCATCCGAGAGCGCATCCACAGGACGAACAACCCGAGCACTCCGCCCAACAGGAACGGCAGGCGCCAGCCCCAATCCGTCATCTGCTCACTGCTCAACCCGGTCGTCAGCACGGCGCCCATCAGCGTTCCCGCCACGACTCCGGACGTATTGGATACGTAGATGACACTCGACCACAGGCCCCGCCTGGACGGAGGAGCGTATTCGATGATGTACGTCTGGGCCGAGGGCAGCTCGCCGCCGTGCGCTACTCCCTGAGCCAGCCGAGCCACCACCAGAACGACGGCGGCAGCTGCGCCGATCGTCTGATGCGTCGGAGTCAGGCCGATGACGAGGCTACCCACCGACGCCAAGGCGACAGCGAGCGTCATCGACAACTTCCGGCCGCGCCGGTCGGACAACCAGCCGAACAGCAGACCTCCGAACGGACGCGCGAGGAAACCTACGGCGAAAACGCCGAAGGATGCCAGTAGGTCCGACACGGCGGAGCCGGTGTGAAAGAACTGCGGCGCGAAGAAGGCCGCAAAGATCGCGTAGACAGTCCAGTCGAAGTACTCGATACCGTTGCCGGCACCGACTCCCACAATGGCTTTGAACTTCTCCCGACGTTCGCGTCGTCGGGTTGGATCGGACGTGAACGAGGTGGTTGCGCTGTCGGTCATCGGGCATCACTTTCGGGTGAAGGGGCGTGGTCGAGTCGAGCGATGGCCAGGCCGGCATAGACGGTCGCGGCGTCGGCGAGCACGGAGTCGTCGAATTCGGCTCGCGGGGAATGGTTCATGGGAGCGGCTGCAGGATCGTTGTCGGGCATACACGCGCCGAGCCCGATGAAAGCCCCGGGCACTTCCTGCAACACGTACGAGAAGTCCTCCGAGCCCGAAAGGGGATGTGCCGCAGTCTCGTAGCGGTCCTCGCCGAGTAGATTCGCGACGGTCGCCGCTCCGAAACCCGTCTCGTCGATGTCGTTGACGGTCATCGGGAATTCGGCCGTCACCTCGATGTCGACGCCGACGCGATGAGCGGCTGCAATACCGTCCAGAACGCGCCGCAGCGCCGTGGGCACTGCGTCGTAGGTGCGCGCCGAGTAGCACCGCACCGTGGCCTCGAAGGTTGCATCGTCGGGAATGATGTTGTGCCGCATACCAGCCCGCACGCGTGCGACCGTGACCACGACGGGGTCGAAGACATCGAACGTCCGGGTCACCATCGTCTGCATCGAGGTGATCATCTCGGCCATCGCGGTTACTGGGTCACGTGCGGTGGAGGGCGACGACCCGTGGCCGCCTTCGCCTCGCACGGTGACAGAGAGCTTGTAGGACGCGGCGAGCAGTGTCCCGGGGCGAGAGAAGAACGTTCCGTTGCGTTGTTGCGAGGAAAAGACGTGCAGTCCGTAGGCGGCGTCGGCTCGCCGGCCCGATGCGTCGAGCACGCCCTCGTCGATCATCCTGGCGGCACCGTCCCAGCCTTCCTCGCCGGGTTGGAACATCAGCACGACGTCTCCTGCGAGGTGGTCCCGATGCCTCGACAGCAACTGCGCCGCGCCGACCAGTGCGGCGGTGTGGAGGTCGTGACCGCATCCGTGCATCGCGCCGTTCTGTGCGGCGAAGTCGAGGCCGGTCTGTTCGACGACCGGCAATGCATCCATGTCTGCGCGGAGCAGCACGGTGGATGCCGCAGTTCCGGTAACGCCCGTGCCGCGCAGGACGGCGGTCACCGAGGTGGTGGCCTTACCGGTGTGAATTTCGAGTGGAAGCCCGGCCAGGGCGTCGAGCACCACGTCCTGCGTGCGAGGCAGGTCGAGGCCGACTTCGGGAATGCGGTGGAGGGAGCGTCTGAGCTGCACCAGATCGCCTGTCATGGCGTTGGCGTCGTCGAGGAGGTTCATTGCGCACCTTTGTGTCGGCGGTCTTGTTCGGGTCAGACTGTGTCGGTGGTCATAGTGTGGAGTCGGGTGATCGGAGCGCGAGAATTTTCGTTGGATTCGATCATCTGTGGCGAGAAAGCAGGTGTTATGTGCGCGAAGTGCTGACAGAATCCGAGCTTGCGCTCATCCATGCCCTTCAAGTGACACCGCGAGCCTCGTGGTCCGATCTCGCGCCCATCCTCGGGACCACCGCGGCAACGCTGGCTCGTCGGTGGCAGTCGATCACGGAGCGGGGACTGGCATGGATCACCGCGTATCCCGCGCCGCTGACCGGTGGTGGGTCGATCACCGCGATGATCGAGGTGAACTGTGGTCGAGCGGATTCGGCCGACCTCGTCGACGCGTTGGTTCGAGACCCTCGGGTGGTATCGATCGAGCATGCCGCGCGGGGTCGAGATCTGGTGTTGACGGTGCAGACGTCGACGCTCGACGAGTTGTCGGGCCTGGTGTTGGACGAGCTACCCGGTTTCGCCACTGTGCAGTCGACCCAGACGCACACATGTACCGCGCTGCATGTGGAGGGGAGTCGCTGGCGGCTCGATTCCCTGGACAGCACTCAGTTGTCCGCCATTGCTGCGCTCGGTCGTGTGGGAGACAAACCCGGGTCCACCAGGCCGGAAAGCTTGACCGACGAGGTCGCGCGGTCGCTCGTCGGTGAGTTGACCGGAAACGGTCGGGCGTCGGCGCCCGAGATCGCGTCGGCTCTGGGGCGGCCCGCGTCGTCCGTCCGTCGTCAGCTGGCGGCGCTGCTGCGATCGCGAGCGGTGGTGCTGCGCTGTGAGGTTGCCCAGGAAGCGACGCGATGGCCGATCACCGTCACGTGGTGGTGTCGCCTGCCGGTGCAGGAGCATCACGAGGTTGTCGATGTCCTTCGCGCACGTCCGGAATTACGACTGTGCATGTCGCTCACCGGTCCGGCGAATTTCCTTGTCAGCATGTGGGTGTCGTCCGTGCCGGACATTCTGCGAGTGCAGGACTGGCTCGAGCAGCGAGCGCCCGATCTCGACGTCGTCGAATCGTCGGTGACCCTGCGTTCACGTAAGCGGATGGGCTGGGAACTGCGGGCAGACGGACGGGCGACGGGGTTCGTCACCTCCCTCGGCGGGTCGTCCTGGACGCTACCGGGCTGAGCGCTCCGGCGTCGTGCGCACCCGGTAGTTGTGCCATGCCTGCGCTGCGGCGGGCAGACCGACGACGCCGATGCAGACGACGGCCACTGCGACGGGCCAGTGTAAATATCCGTTCCTCGCGACCAGTGCCACGCCGAAAGCGGCCATCGGCATTCCGTAGGTGAGCAGTAGGTCCACTCGCCGCGGTTCGACCAGCGGCCGGCCGAGCCAGGGAATTCGGCGGCCCGCGTTCTCGCTCATCGTTCGCCGCGTCGACGCAACGACGAGCGCCGCGCCGATGATGGATGCAGAGACCCCTGCCGCGAGCGACCACGACTGCCGTTCGTCGACGAAGGCCACCGTCAGAACGAAGGCGGCAAGAACGACGTGGGCACCCCACACTTTCCACGCAGGCGCGGACTTGCGCTCGTCGTGCTGCACGTCGACCGGCCGCATCGGCTGCAGTGGCTCCATGGTCCGACCCTCCCACACGGCCTCTTGACCCGTAACCGAATCAAGCCATAGTCTGGCCGACAGTTGATATATCAGAGCCGCAGCGGCCTGCCGAACCGAGGAATCACAGTATGACCACAGCGCTCAAAATCGACGGGACGGCGGTCAGCGCGATCGTCAAGGACGATCTTCGACATCGCGTAGAACGGCTCGCCCAGCAGGGGATTCGGCCCGGTCTCGGCACGATTCTGGTGGGCGACGATCCGGGTAGCCGCTCCTACGTCGCGGCGAAGCATCGCGACTGTGCCGAGGTGGGACTGCATTCGATTCAGGTGCGGTTGCCCGCGACCGCGACCCAGCAGGAGATCGAAGACGCGGTGCACGCGCTCAACGACAACCCGGAGTGCACCGGCTTCATCGTCCAGTTGCCGCTTCCCCCGCACATCGATACCCATCGGGTGATCGAACTGATCGATCCGCGCAAGGACGCCGACGGACTGCATCCGACCAATCTGGGTCGGCTCGTGCTCGGCATGGACGGGCCGTTGCCGTGCACGCCGCGCGGAATATTGGAACTGCTTCGCCACCATGATGTTCCGATCACCGGCGCACGCTTCTGCATCATCGGGTGCGGCATCACGGTCGGGCGCCCGCTCGGGTTGATGCTCACCCGGCGAAGCGAGCACGCGACGGTCACGATGTGTCACGAAGCGACCGTCGACACCGCCGCGCACACTCGGGCCGCCGATGTTGTCATCGCCGCTGCGGGGGTTGCGCATCTGGTGCAACCGGATTGGATCAGTGCCGGGGCAACGGTGCTGTCGGTAGGAATCACCCGCACCGTCGAGGGCATTCTCGGTGACGTGCACCCCGGCGTCGAGCAGATCGCGGGGCGGCTCAGTGGAGCGACAGGCGGCGTCGGTCCGATGACGCGGGCAATGCTGCTGACGAACGTGGTGGAGTGTGCGGAAGCCGCTCAGGCGGAGGGAATGAACGACTCGCGGTAGCCCATCTTCTCGCTGATCTCGGCCGTGGCGGCCAGCACGTCGGGGACGATGGCCCGCATTCTGGTTTCGTCGAAGCGATACACCGGACCGGAGACGCTCAGGGCCGCCGTCGTCTTGCCGGTGTAGTCGAGAACCGGAGCTGCGATGGCATTGAGTCCGGTCTCGTACTCTTCGACGACCACTGCATACCCGAGGGACACAGCGGCGTCCAGTTCGGCCGTCAAACCGGCTTTGGTGGTGAGGGTGTGTTCGGTGTATCGGTGGAGGTCGAGCGAATCGACCACCGTCCTACGAGTGTCGGCGTCCAGCGCGGCGAGCAACACCTTGCCGCTGGCGGTGGCGTGCAGAGGAGTCTGTTCCCCGATCCAGTTGTGGGTACCGACCGAACTGGGGCCGCGTGCCTGATCCAGATGTATAGCCGTATCAGCCCGCAGCACAGCGATATTCACCGTCTCGCCGAGCTTGCCTGCGAGGCGTTCGCAGACGGCGTGGCCGTATTCGGTGATCTCGAGTCGCTCGGGTACGGCGGCGGCGAGCCGCAGTACTCCGAGGCTGAGTCGGTACTTTCCGCGATTGTGCGTCTGCATCACCATGTCGTGTTCTTCGAGCGACGCGAGCAGCCTCGACACCGTGGACTTGTGCACACCGATCTCGGTGGCGATGGCGCTGACACCCGCCTCCCCGAGCCGGGCCACGACCTCGAGCACCCGAAATGCGCGGTCGACAGATTGGACGCCGCCCTCGGGGGCACGTGTCGAATCGTCGGTTGCCACCCCCTGGACTATACGTACCGGACACCTACCTGGTGGTACGCACCCTCGGGCAGGTACTTCTAGATGACGGCGCGAACCGCGTCGTCGAACTCGGTCACATGGGCACGGGCGATGGCAGCGGCCGTTTCGGTGTCCCCGGCCGCGATCGCCCGGAGCAGCGCGGTGTGGGTACCCACGTGATCGGCGAGCGGGGGCAGTCGATCCATGAACAACCAGAAGATGCGCGAGGCCAGATTGTTGTAGCGAATCAAGGCGTCTTCGAGAACCGGGTTCGCCGCCAGCCGGTACACGGTGCGGTGTACCTCCGCGTCCCAGTTGATCAGGTCGTGTTGGCTCGGGGGTTCCGCCTCGAACTTCTCGGTGCGGTCGGCCATGCCCAAGAGAACTTGACGTTGGGTCGCTGTTGCCGCGGTGGCGGCCTTGGACGCGGCCAGGGGTTCGAGGCGCTGGCGGATCTCGGAGATGTCGCCCAGGTCGGCGACGTCGATGGAGGTTGCGAAGGTGCCACGGCGGGCATGTGAGATCACCAGGCGCTCGTACTCGAGCCGTTTCAAGGCTTCGCGCACCGGCGTTCGGCCGACGCCCAGCTCGGCGGACAACGCCGACTCGACCACGGCTTCACCTGGCTTGATCGTCAACATGATCAGCTTGTCGCGAATAGCCGAGTAGGCGACGTCCGCCATCGTCGCCCCCGGTTCGCCCGGCACCCCCGACGATCCGGGGGTGCCCGGCGACGCGACCTCGACACTCATGGTCACCGATCTTATCGGCACCGAGTGCGGGCCAGGGTCGGTCAGGCCTCGATACGGTTCTTCAGCCAGTCGTGGAAGATGCCGATGTGGTGTTCGCTGCCCACCAGCACCCCGCCGTTGCGGTACTTACGGGAGTTCATGGCGGGCTGGCAGCGCTCGCATGCCTCGAAATCCTGCAGATTGACGCGGTGGAACAACTCCACCGAGTGCTGCAGGTCCCGACCCGAGGCGACGACACCGGGCAGATACAGCCAATCGCATTCCACCAAAGTGTGATCGGCGGCGATCGGATACATCCGGTGGATGATCACGTGATCCGGGACGAGGTTGACGAACACCTGCGGCCTGACGGTGATGGCGTAGTAGCGCCTGTCCTGTTCGGGCGCGATTCCGGGGATGGAGTCGTGTCCTTCGGAGCCGTCGAGCGTGAATCCGCGGACCGACTCCCCGAATTCGGCTCCGTGGCCCACGTAGTACTGGGCGGCGTAGCCGTCGGCGAACTCGGGCAGCACCTCGGTCAGCTCGGGGTGGATGGTGGCGCAGTGGTAGCACTCCATGAAGTTCTCGATGATGAGCTTCCAGTTGGCCTTGACGTCGTAGCTCACGCGTCGGCCGAGTCCGAGGTCTTCGATCTTGTAGCGGTCGATCGACTCGACGTCACCGAGTCGATCGCGGATGTCCTGCACCACAGTGGTGTCGAAGGACGCCGGATTCTCGCTGAGATTGACCCAGACGTATCCGAGCCATTCCTCGACCGATACCGACGACAGGCCGTAGCGAACCCGGTCGATGTCGGGCATCTTGGTGAGATTCGGTGCGGCAATGAGCTTTCCGTCGAGGTCGTACGTCCAGGCGTGGTACGGACATTGGAACGATCGCTTGACTTCGCCCTTGTCCTCCATGCAGATTCGCGCGCCGCGGTGTGCGCAGACGTTGAGGTAGGCCTTGATGGCCCCGGTTCGGGTGCGCGTCACGATGACGCTCTCGCGGCCGATCTGCACGGTACGGAAGGCACCGGGCTTGTCCAGATCCGCGGCACGGACCGCGCAGATCCACAGCTCCTCGAAGATCTTCTCCTGCTCGAGCTCGAAGATGGCCGGGTCGGTGTAGTAGCGACCGGGAAGGGTGGAGATGAGACTTTCGGGCAGGGGAAGGGCGGGTGCGGGCGGCGTGGTGTCGGGAATGGTGGTCAAGGGGTCCTCCGTACGTGGCCGATCTTGTGGATCGGTGACGAGACGTCAACTGGGATAGTGGAATACGACGAGCGGAACAACAGTCTGGGTGTGGTCAGACCGCGCGAGCGGGTGCCGAGAGCTGACGGCGCCAGCGGGTGAACAAACGGACCTGATTGACACCGAGTACGCCGACCGGAAGTCCGTCGGATCGGTAGACGGCGAGGAAGCTCCCTAGCTCGGGCGAACCCTCTTCGATGGTGCATTCACTGTCCGGTCCGGCGGTGCCGGCGAACTGAATGCGTGACCCGTACTGGTCCGACCAGAAGTACGGAGGTTTGACGTGTTGGCCGCCGTAACTACCCGAGAGCAGGGTGGCCACTGCGACGGTCGGTCGTTCGGACGCTCCGGCCCAGTGCTCGACGCGCCGATGGGCACCGGTCGAATCGAGCCATGCGGCGCAGTCACCGACGGCGACCACTCCGGGTACAGCGGTTGCGCCGCCTCCGTTGCACAGGATTCCGTTACCGAGAGCGAGTCCGCTTGTGCCCAGCCAATCGATGTTCGGGATGCCACCGATCCCGACGACCACGACATCGGCGTCGAGAACTCGGCCGTCCGCGAGCCGAACGCCCGTCACTCGGTCGGTGCCGGTCAGTCCGTCGACGGCGATTCCGCAGATCAACGTGGTGCCGTTGTCGCGGTGCAGATTGCCCACCGCGCTACCCAGTCGCGCACCGAGTGGTCCGGCGAGCGGTGACGGGGCGGCTTCGACGACGGTGACGTCGAGGCCCAGTTTCCTTGCGGTGGAGGCTACTTCGGCTCCGATGAAGCCTGCGCCGATGACGACCAGACGCGCACCGGGCGCGAGTTCTGCGCGCAGGCGGTCGGCGTCGTCGATCGTACGCAACACGTGCACACCGGCGAGGTGATCGGTGCCGGGTAGCGATCGCGCACGCGAGCCGGTGGCCAGGACGACTCCGTCGGAGGTCAGCTCCGTGCCGTCGTCGAGGGTGACGGTGCGACGCGATGGATCGAGTGCGGTGGCGCTACGTCCCAGAATCCAGGTGGCGTCGAGGTTTTCGTCGTCGGGCTCGAGGGCGAGTGTGCTCGCGTCCACGTCGCCGACGAGGTACTCCTTCGACAGGGGAGGGCGGTCGTACGGGCGGTGGCTCTCAGCTCCGACGATGGTGACCGAGCCGTCGAACCCGGCCGCCCGCAGGGCACGTGCAGAGCACAGGCCGGCCAGGGAGGCTCCGACGATGGTGACGCTCTTCATGAATGTCCCTCGGCGGCCAGCCGGCTGCGAACGTCGGGTGGAAGATTGGGGGTCGCGGTGCTCAGCTCGATGTAGATCACACCGTCGTCGACGACAACGGTGTGAGTACGAACCGGCAACTTCGCGGGGGGAGCGTCGACGGCACCGGTGCGCAGGTCGAAGGTGGACGCGTGCAGCGGACATTCGACCGCGCACCCTTCCAGCCATCCGTCCGCGAGCGACGCGTCCTGGTGCGTACAGGTGTCATCGATCGCGAACAGCTCACCGTCCTCGGTGTGGAACACCGCCACGGGAGGGGTCGTGTCGACGCGCAGAGCTTCGCCGCCCGGGAGGTCGGCCAGGGGACACACCTTGAGCATTCGGATCCTTTCTGTATCGCTATGCGGAACACGTCTTACTTCCCGCAACAACAGTGTGAACATCGACACAAGATCGTGTCAATAGGAGACAGCACTTTTCACCGCTGTGAAACATGATGTAACTCGATTCGGACAAACCGCACGTTCTGCCAGCTGAACACGTGGTTAGCGCGTGCAAGGACCTGTTCGTCCGGTGCGAGGTGACATCGGCCCGGCGGTGCGCACAGTGGCCGTCAGGGCTGTGCGCAGCGCCGGGTCTCCACTACTGATTAGTAGAAAGTACCGACTTTGATATATCAGCACTCAGCTGTCGCGGGCGATCCATTCCTCGAGGTGTGGTGCCTCGTCGCCGATGCGGGTGCCGTCTCCGTGTCCGGTGTTGACGCGGGTGTCGGCGGGAAGCGCGAACAAGCGGTCGCGGATGGACCCGATGATGGTCGGGAAATCCGAGTACGACCGCCCGGTGGCTCCGGGACCGCCGGAGAAGAGGGTGTCGCCGGAGAACAACTGCCCCGCGTCGGGCAGATACAGGCACGTCGAGCCGGGTGAGTGGCCCGGGGTGTGCAGCGCGAGGATGTCGGTTCCGGCGACGGTGATGCGCTGACCGTCCTCGAGGGTCGAGTGCCCGACACCGGGGTGGGTCTGCTGCCACAGCATGTCGTCGGCGGGGTGCAGCAGGATCGGCGCATCGAGGCTGTCGGAGAGTTCGGGGGCGACGGTCACGTGATCGTTGTGTCCGTGAGTGCAGACGATCGCGGTGACGGTCCGGCCGGCGACGGCGTCGATGATCGGGGCTGCGGTGTGCGCGGCGTCGACGATGACGACCTCGTCGTCGTCGCCGATCAGCCAGATGTTGTTCTCGACATCCCAGGTGCCGCCGTCGAGGCTGAAGGTGCCGGAGGTGACGACGTTCTGGACACGGAAGGTCCCGCTCACAGGACCACCACCGACCGCAGCACGGTGCCCTGATGCATCTTGTCGAACGCGGCCTCGACGTCCTCGATGCCGATCCGCTCCGACACGAATTTCTCGAGCGGTAACCGGCCCTGTTGATACAGGTCGACCAACTGTGGGAAGTCGCGTTCGGGTAGGCAGTCGCCGTACCAGGACGATTTCAGCGATCCGCCGTGGGAGAAGAAGTCGATCAGCGGCATCTCGAGGGTCATCTCCGGCGTCGGGACCCCGACGAGGACGACGGTGCCGGCCAGATCGCGGGCGTAGAAGGCTTGTTTCCAGGTTTCCGGGCGGCCGACGGCGTCGATGACCACATCGGCACCGAAGCCCCCGGTGAGGTCCTGGATGGCCTCGACGGCGTCGAGAACGGAGGAGTCGACGGTGTGGGTGGCGCCGAGTTCGAGGGCCCAGTCGAGTTTTCCTTTGTCGCGGTCGACGGCGATGATCGTCGACGCCCCCGCCAGGCGGGCTCCGGCGATCGCGGCATCACCGACACCACCGCAGCCGATCACGGCGACCGAATCCCCGCGTGAGACGTGGCCGGTGTTCATCGCGGCCCCGAGTCCGGCCATCACCCCGCAGCCGAGCAGCCCGACGACGGCGGGATCGGCGGAGGGGTCGACCTTGGTGCACTGTCCTTCGTGGACGAGGGTCTTCTCGGCGAACGCACCGATCCCCAGGGCGGGGGTCAGTTCGGTGCCGTCGTCGAGGGTCATCTTCTGGGCGGCGTTGTGGGTGTCGAAGCAGTACCAGGGGGTGCCGCGTTTGCAGGCGCGGCATTCTCCGCACACCGCGCGCCAGTTCAGGACGACGAAGTCGCCGACCTCGACGTGCTCGACGCGGTCGCCGATGGTCTCGACGATGCCGGCGGCTTCGTGTCCGAGCAGGAACGGGAACTCGTCGTTGATGCCGCCCTCGCGGTAGTGCAGGTCGGTGTGGCAGACCCCGCAGGCCTGAACTTTCACGACGACCTCGTTCGGGCCGGGATCGGGAATGGTGATCGTCTCGATGGAGACGGGTGCGCCCTTGCTCTTGGCGACGACGGCACGGACCTGCTGCGGCATGGTTGATACTCCTGAGGTTCGGATGAAGCGGCACTCGATACCGCTGCGTGTTGGAATCGAGTTAATATATCAGTTACCGGACAGTATCGAATGTTAAATGCGAGTATCGAATTCGCCTCGAATTTCGTGTCGCAGAGCGAAAGTGCGCTGGTGAAGGCTTATGTGTAGTGAGCTATTTCCGCGCTGAGTGCATCGATGTGCATTGCCATCTCTTGACATAGCCCGCGGGTCGGCTCAGTCTTGTTCGGGTTCGAGTAAATCAATGTTGCGCACAGAGCAACGCGTCGCGCACTTCACCGACCACCCACGCTGCGTGCACGGGCGACACACCTATTCGGCGAGAGCCGGAGGGAGAACGATGTGACAACGAACAGCAAACCCCGGGGCGACAAAACTCGGGTCGCGTCACCCGAGAAACATGCCCCTCATCAGTACGGCCCCCTCGAGGTCTATCACCACGGAGAGGAGGGCAAGCCGCGCACCGACAAGGTGGTGTTCGGTATCACCGCCGCCATCGTGATCGCAATCCTGGCGTGGGGCATCCTCGGCACCGAGAACATGAAGTCCGTCAACGCGTCCGTACTCGACTGGGTGGTGACGAACGTCGGCTGGCTGTTCATCTTCTCGGCCACCGGGTTCGTGATATTCGCGATCTGGCTCGCGCTCAGCCGATACGGAAAGATTCCGCTCGGCAAGGACGGCGAGAAGCCCGAATTCAACACCGTCAGCTGGATCGCGATGATGTTCAGCGCGGGCATGGGAATCGGCTTGATCTTCTGGGGAGTGGCCGAGCCACTCACTCACTTCGTCACCCCGCCTCCCGGAATCACCGATTCGACTGTGGGAACGGCGCTTTCGACAGCCATCTTCCACTGGGGATTGCACCCGTGGTCGATGTACGCCGTGGTCGGATTGTCCATCGCCTACGGTACCTACCGGATGGACCGCAAGCAGCTCATCAGCTCCTCGTTCATCCCGCTGATCGGTCGTCATGCCGAGGGCCCCATCGGCAAGGTCATCGACATTCTGGCGATCTTCGCCACCATGTTCGGCACCGCGGCATCGCTCGGTCTCGGTGCCCTCCAGATCGGTTCGGGTATCGAGGTTCTCGGCTGGGTCAACCAGGCAGGGACTCTTCTGCTCGTGGCCGTCGTCGCCATCCTGACGCTCGCGTTCGTGGCCTCGGCAGTGTCGGGGATCTCCAAGGGAATTCAATGGCTCTCCAACATCAACATGGTGCTGGCCCTCGTGCTCGCGCTGTTCGTGTTCGTCCTCGGACCCACGGTGCTGATCCTGAACCTGCTGCCCACCACCCTCGGTGACTACGCCGCGCACATCGCCGGCATGTCGGCGCGTTCGGCGGCATCCGGTGGTCCCGAGACCGAGTCCTGGCTCTCGTCCTGGACGATCTTCTACTGGGCCTGGTGGATCTCGTGGACCCCCTTCGTCGGAATGTTCCTCGCTCGCATCAGTCGCGGCCGCACCATCCGCCAGTTCGTCATCGGCGTCATTCTCATCCCGACGTCGGTGAGCTTGGTCTGGTTCTCGATCTTCGGTGGAGCGGCAATCGGCGAGCAGCAGAAGGGGACCGAAGACCTGGTGGCCCTCGGTAAGCCGGAATCTCAGCTGTTCGCGGTTCTCGACCACTTCCCGTTGGCCGGCATCTCGTCCGTGCTGGTGATGGTGTTGGTCGGCATCTTCTTCGTCAGTGGGGCCGATGCCGCCTCGATTGTGATGGGCACCCTGTCGCAACGAGGCACCCTGGATCCGTCCCGTGGGGTCGTCGCCTTCTGGGGTGTGGTCACCGGCGGCATTGCGATCCTGATGCTGTGGACGGGAGGATCGGACGCCCTCAACGGGTTGCAGACGATGACCATCATCGTGGCGGCACCGTTCGTGCTGGTGATGATCGGTACGTGTGTCTCGCTGTACAAGGACGTCACGAACGACCCGTTCATCGTCAAGAGCCCCAAGGCTCCACCCAAAATCAAAACCGGTAAGTAAAGTCCGACAAGTGAAGTGAGCCGTTGGTGCGGGACGCGTACACACGCGTCCCGCACCAACGGTATTTCGGGGGTTGACCTCTACGACCCCTGCCCATACTCTTGATATATCAATCTATGGTTAGTTGTCGTGCAGGCCGTCCATAGCTTCGGCCGAGCTCCATCTCTCCACCCCGATACGGAAGGACCACCATGGGTTCACCGAGAGTTGTCATCATCGGCGCCGGCATCGTCGGTACCAACGTGGCCGACGAGCTCACCGCACGCGGTTGGGATCGCATCACCGTGCTGGATCAAGGGCCGCTCCCTCTCACAGGTGGATCCACTTCGCACGCACCGGGTCTGGTGTTCCAGACCAATGCGTCCAAGACGATGACCGAACTCGCCCGATACACGGTCGAGAAGTTCATGGGCCTCGAGGTGGACGGGCAGTGGTGCTTCAACCAGCTCGGTGGCCTCGAAGTGGCGACCACCGAGGAGCGACTGGCCGACCTGCACCGCAAACAGGGTTGGGCCACGTCCTGGGGAATCGAAGGGTCGGTCATCGACCCGTCCGAATGCGCCAAACTGCACCCGCTGTTGGATCGTTCGCGTGTTCTCGGCGGTCTGTACGTCGAGACCGACGGTCTCGCCAAGGCGTCCCGCGCCGTCGTGGCACTGACCCGACGCGCAGAATCGCGCGGAGCCGTGTTCCGCGGTTCCACCAAGGTCATCGGTATCGAACAGACGGGTGGCCGAGTCACCGGTGTGGCAACGGACAACGGCGTCATCGAAGCCGACATCGTGGTGTCCTGCGCCGGCTTCTGGGGCCCCGATGTGGGCGAACTGGTCGGCATGAAGGTGCCGCTGCTGCCGCTGGCGCACCAGTACGCCAAGACCGACCAGATCCCGGAACTGGTGGGACGCAACACCGAAGCGGCCGAGGCGGGCATGCCCATCCTTCGCCACCAGGATCAGGACCTGTACTTCCGCGAGCACGTCGACCGTCTCGGCATCGGCAGCTACGCCCACCGTCCGATGCCCGTCGACACCAAGACCCTGCCTGGCGGAGACGGTGTGTCGGACGATGCCATGCCGTCCATGCTCGACTTCACGCAGGAGGATTTCGCCCCGTCGTGGGAGCAGTCCAAACTGCTGTTGCCGTGCCTCGAGACCGCCAAGATCGACCACGGCTTCAACGGAGTCTTCTCGTTCACGCCGGACGGCGGACCGCTGCTCGGTGAGTCCCCGGACGTCAAGGGCTTCTGGATCGCCGAGGCCGTATGGGTCACGCATTCGGCCGGAGTCGGCAGGGCCATCGCACAGCTGCTGGTCGACGGTCGTTCCGAGGTGGAACTGCACGGATGCGACGTCAACCGCTTCGAGGACTTCCAACTCGATCCCGCGTACGTCAGCGAAACCTCGCAGCAGAACTTCGTCGAGATCTACGACGTCCTGCATCCCTCGCAGCCGCGGATGTCTCCGCGTGATGTTCGGGTCAGCCCCTTCAACGCGCGGCAGCATCAGCTCGGTGCCGTGTTCCTCGAAGGCGGCGGGTGGGAGCGGCCGCACTGGTACGAGGCCAATGCCGATCTGGTGCAGCAGCTTCCGGCCGAGTGGCAGCCGCCGAAGCGTGACGAGTGGGCATCGATGTTCCATTCGCCCATCGCCGCAGCCGAGGCCTGGAAGACCCGTACCGCCGTCGCCATGTACGACATGACCCCGCTCAAGCGGCTGCGCGTGCGCGGCCCCGGTGCGCTGGCCCTGCTCGAAGGATTGACGTCCGGCAAGATGGACAAGACCGTCGGAGCCGTGACGTACACGTTGGCTCTCGACGAGAAGGGCGGCGTACGAAGCGATCTCACCGTCGCTCGGTTGTCGGCCGACGAATTCCAGGTCGGTGCCAATGGCAATCTCGACTTCGACTACCTGCGCCGCGAGGCGCCGAGAGACGGCAGCGTCACCGTCGACGACATCACCGGATCCACGTGCTGCATCGGTCTGTGGGGTCCGCACGCCCGCGACGTCGTCGAAAAGCTGACCCAGGACGACTTCTCGAACGAGAACTTCAAGTACTTCCGCTGCAAGCAGGTTCGCATCGGGGGAGTACCCGTCACTGCGATGCGGCTGTCGTACGTGGGCGAGCTCGGTTGGGAGCTGTACACCACCGCCGATTACGGTCAGCGACTGTGGGACATGTTGTGGCAGGCCGGTTCCGAGTTCGGCATCATCGCAGGCGGGCGCGCTGCGTTCAACAGCCTGCGCATGGAGAAGGGCTACCGGTCGTGGGGTTCGGACATGACCACCGAACACAACCCCTACGAGGCAGGTCTGGGCTTCGCGGTGCGCTCGCAGAAGGGTGAATTCCGCGGCCGCGACGCCGTCCTGGAAATGTCGGACGACACCGTCTCGAAGAAGTTGGTCTGCCTGAAGATCGACGACGGCACGTCGGTGGTACTCGGCCACGAGCCCGTCCTGGTGGACGGCGAACCCGCCGGTTATGTCACCAGTGCCTCGTTCGGGCATACCGTCGGCGCGCCGATCGCCTACGCCTGGGTGCCGGCACGGAGCGCAGAACCCGGTGCAGCAGTCCAGATTCGATACTTCGATCGGCTCGTGTCCGCCACCGTCGTGGCCGAGCCCCTCGTCGACCCCGAGATGGCCAAGATCCGCAGCTGACGACCCACCAGTACCAGGAGATTCGATGACCGAGAACTTCACCCTTACGCTCAGCTGCGGCCAGCGGCCGGGCATCGTCCGGGCCGTCAGTGCGTTCCTCTTCGACAACGACTGCGACATCGCCGAACACCAACAGTTCGACGACTCGACGGACGGCTCGTTTTTCCTTCGCACGTCGTTCGTGGCCAGCCGCACCACCGACATCGAGAAGCTGACCGAGAGCTTCCGCGAAGTGGCCGATCGATTCGCGATGATGTACACCTTCAACGGCTGCAGTCAGCCGCGTGTGCTCGTCATGGTCTCCAAGATGGGGCACTGCCTCAACGACCTCATCTTCCGTTGGCGCTCGCAGAATCTCGGTGGAGAACTGGTGGCCGTGGTGAGCAACCACGAGGTGCTGCGGCCGATGGCCGAGGCTGCCGGGCTGCCGTTCGTCCACGTCCCCGTCACCCCGGGGACCAAGGCCGAGGCCGAGCAGCGTCTGCTCGACCTCGTCGCCGAGTACGAGGTTGATCTGGTGGTGCTGGCCCGGTACATGCAGGTGCTCTCCGACGAGACGTGTCGAGCGTTGCACGGTAAGGCAATCAACATCCACCACTCCTTCCTGCCCGGCTTCAAGGGCGCGAAGCCCTACCATCAGGCCTTCGACCGGGGCGTCAAGCAGGTCGGTGCGACAGCGCACTACGTCACCCCCGACCTGGACGAGGGCCCGATCATCGAGCAGCAGGTGATCCGCATCGACCACACACACGACCCGTCTCGTCTGGCCACCGTCGGACAGGACGCCGAGGCACTCGCACTCTCGCGAGCGGTCCGCTGGCACTGCGAGAATCGCGTACTGCTGCACGGCCACCGGACGGTCATCTTCAGCTGAGCCGACACACACGAGGGGCCCGTACCGATTCGGTACGGGCCCCTCGTTGTTGCGGTGGTCGATGGTGGGAACCTCACACCGTTTCTGCAGAGTGCGCGCTGGTTCCAGCCTCCAAGAACGGGCGCGCACCCTCCAAAAGGGCTGTGGGGTCTAACACTCCACAAAACTGACCGGCACGTTGATCGCGAGACCGCCGCTGGAGGTCTCCTTGTACTTCGAGTGCATGTCTGCCCCGGTTGAGCGCATGGTCTCGATCACCTGGTCCAGGCTGACGCGATGAGTACCGTTGCCGCGCAACGCCATACGGGCTGCGTTGATCGCCTTACCGGCCGAGATGGCGTTGCGTTCGATACACGGGATCTGCACCAGCCCACCGATGGGGTCGCACGTGAGGCCGAGGCTGTGTTCCATCGCGATCTCGGCGGCGTTCTCCACCTGTTCCGGTGTGCCTCCGAGTACCTCGGCCAGACCGGCTGCGGCCATCGATGCTGCTGAACCCACCTCGCCCTGGCAACCCACTTCGGCACCGGAGATCGACGCCATCTCCTTGTAGAGCGATCCGATTGCCCCGGCGGTGAGCAGAAAGCGCACCGTGCTGCCGTCGGGATCGGCAACCCCTGCGGCGGTGTACCGAGTGGCGTAGTGCAGTACGGCGGGGATGATGCCGGCTGCGCCGTTGGTGGGTGCTGTGACGATTCGTCCACCGGAGGCGTTTTCCTCGTTGACCGCGAGAGCGACGAGATTGACCCAGTCCTCGGCGAATTCGCTCGAACGGTTCGGATCCTCGGCATCGAGTCTGAGGAACCAGTCCCTCGCTCGGCGTCGCACTTGCAGCGCACCCGGGAGATAGCCGTCGCGGGAGATGCCGCGAACCTCGCACTCGACCATGACGTCCCGAATGTGCAGCAGCCCATCTCGTATCTCGTCGAGCGCGCGGCGCTCGAGCTCGACCTCGGTCATGACGTCGCTGATGCTGCAGCCTCGCCGTTCACAGATCTGGAGCAGCTCCTTGGCCGACGCGAACCCGTTCGCGGAGGCGAGTGGCGCGACGGCCTCGACGCTTTCGGCCTCGGTCACCACGAAGCCGCCACCGACCGAAAAGTAGGTCTCGGTGTGCAGTTCGGTCGAATCCGATGCGCGGGCAGTCAGTTTCATACCGTTGGGGTGGAACGGCAAGACCGTCAGCGGGCGCAGCACGATGTCGTCCACGGCAAGGTCGATCTCGCGAGCACCGCCGAACAGAATGCGCCCGGTGGCCGCCATCGATGCTTGCCGCTGTTCCATCAACTCGGTGGAAATGGTTTCGGGCAGTAGCCCTTCCAATCCGAGCAGCACCGCGGTCATGGTGCCGTGTCCCGCTCCGGTCGCGGCCAGCGAGCCGTACAGGTCCACGGCCACCTCACGAACGTCTTCGAAGGCGGACATGGTGCGCAGATCGTCGACGAACCGAGCAGCCGCCCGCATCGGACCGACCGTGTGCGAACTCGAGGGTCCGACTCCGACGGAGAAGAGGTCGAACACGCTGATCGTCATGAGTCCACCCGAACTGCGTCGGTGGGCTCGCGCACGGTGAGGTCGTCGAACGACGAGGCAGCAGGAGTCAGGACGGCGAACAGCCAGCCGGCACCGAGTGGATCGGCCGCGATGAGCGACGGATCATCGCGCACAGCAGGATTGACGATCGTGACCATGCCGTTGGCGGGGGCGTACACCGTAACCGAGCCGGCGGAGGTGTGGATGGTGCCGCACGCATCACCGGCGGTGAGCACGGTACGAACTGCAGGCAGGTCGACGCCGGCAATGTCGGCAGCGTCGCCCAGAGCTTCCGGTGTCACGCCCACGCGGCTCGGAGTCTGTGCGGGTGAACCGAACGGGTCGACGGCCATCCAGCCGTGATCGGCGCTGAAGAGCCGGCGGGCGGAGGAGAGGGATGCGGTCATGAGGTGGCCTCGGCATTCATCATGGGTTGATCGAAGGACGACTGAGATACGTCGAGTGAACGCAGTGCCCGCATCACGGCCAGTGCGTCGATGGTGGCGGCGACGTCATGGACCCGGAGGAGTGACGCCCCGTTCTGGGCCGCGATGATCGCGGCGGTGAGTGATCCGGCGAGCCGGTCGTCGACCTCTCTGCCGGTGATGGCACCGATCATTCCCTTACGGGACATACCCGCCATGATCGGCCGTCCGGCCGAGGTGAGAGCTCGAAGGCCCTGGAGCAGATGCAGATTGTGCTCGAGAGTCTTGCCGAATCCGAACCCCGGATCCACCAGAATGCGGTATGCCGGTATCCCGGCCCGAATGCATTCGGCGGCTCGGTCTTCGAGAAACTCGCACACCTCCGCGGTGACGTCGACGTAGCGAGGGGAATGCTGCATCGTCGACGGCTCGCCTTGCATATGCGTCAGGCACACCGCGGCGCGCAGCTCGGCTGCTGCGGCGAGTGCACCGGGAAGGCGAAGGGCACGAACGTCGTTGATGACGCTCGCCCCAGCGCGTACCGCTTCCCGCATCACCTCGGGGCGTGAGGTATCGACCGACAACGGTGTCGAGGTACGCCTGGACAGTGCGTCGATCACCGGTACGACTCGGGCGATCTCCTCGTCGACGGTGGGTGGGGTTGCGCCGGGCCGGGTCGACTCACCGCCGATGTCGAGCAGCTCGGCTCCGTCGTCGACCATCGACAGTGCATGTGCCACAGCGCGATCCGAGTCCAGAAACAGCCCTCCATCGGAGAACGAGTCCGGGGTGACGTTGACGATTCCGCACACGACGGGATGGGAGGTGGTCAGCCGGGTCAGCAGTCGATCGCGGGCATCGGCTGCCCGTGTTGCCGTGGAGACGGTCGTGAGCACTGCGGTCACCTGTTCTCTTGTGCAAGTCCAACGGGACGTTCAGACGTCGGTGTATTCCTCGGCCGCGTCGGTCAACCAGGCTGTCAGATAGCGTGCGAACGACGAGCGCACGAGGATGCGGTAGTCGGTTCCCTCATCGTCGCAGGCGATGAGGATCATGCCTGCCATCGCCAGCATCGTCTGTGCCGTCGACCCTGCCGGGAAGACGCTTGGGTGCAGGTCGATCGAACATCCCTTCGCCAACACATCGCGCGCCCGGGAACCACTCAGCCGCAGACTGGTTCGTTGTGCGGACACGTCTGTTGCCGCGCCTCGGTGTGCGCGGACAGCCGAGCCGAGTCGGTGTTCGAGGTCGACCGGATCGAGGCCGGCTCCGATCACCAGCCACTCCGCGGGGCCGAGCCAGATCGCGGTGGTGTTCGTGCCCTCGGCGACGCGGCCGGGTCCGGGGAGCTCGGTGCCGAGCTCGGTCGAGGCCGCGGCACCGCCGGGTCCGCTCGGGTCGACCCACAAGTCTATCCCGGCGAGGAACGGCTCCTCCACGATATGAACGACAGGCGTATTCGGCAGAACTGTTTCTGCGAGTGGGCTTCTGGCGGCGAGTCGGTCAGCCATCACGGCGGTTACCTTCCGGGTCGACGAGTACGGAGCCGGTGACTTCCACGGCGATCAGTGTGTCGCCCACCGGGACGTGCAGGATGTCGCCGAGTCGGTCACGCCCGGCCTCGAGCAGAGCCAACCCGAACGGACGGCCCAATTCTGCGCTGGCGTAACTCGACGTGACGTGGCCGAGCATCGGTACCGGCAGTTCGGGGAGGACGCCGCTCTCGGAGTGCTCGATGATCTGCGAGCCCTCCGGTAGGACGGTCTCCCGATCGACCGGGAGGAGCCCGACGAATTGCTTGCGCAACGGGTTTCGGTTCTCGGCACGGTCGAACGACCGCTTTCCGATGAAGTCCAGCTTCTTCTTCGATACCGCCCAGCTCATGCCGAGATCCTGCGGTGTGACGGTGCCATCGGTGTCCTGGCCGACGATCGGGTAGCCCTTTTCGGCCCGAAGCACGTGCATGGTCTCGGTGCCGTACGGGGTGATGTGGTACTTCTCGCCCGCGTCGATCAGGCGCGACCACAGTGCGTGGGCGTGCCAGGAATCGATGTTCACCTCGAACGCGAGCTCACCGGAGAAGCTGATGCGTGCCACGCGTACCGGCACACCGTCGATCGAGGCGTCTCGCCAGGCCATGAACGGGAACGCCTCGTTGGACACGTCGAGTTCGGGAAAGATCTCGCCGACGAGGTCGCGGGAGCGCGGCCCGACGACGGGGAACGTGGCCCACTGCTCGGTGACCGACGTCAGCCGAACCGCGAGGTGCGGCCACTCGGTCTGCAGCCATTCCTCCATCCAGTCGAGCATTCCTGCTGCGCCGCCCGTGGTGGTGAACACCTGGAATCGGTCGTCCGCCAGACGCATCACGGTGCCGTCGTCGATCACCATGCCGTCGGTACCGCACATCACGCCGTACCGAACCATGCCGACCTTCAAGTTGCTCATCATGTTCGTGTAGAACATGTCCAGCACCACACCCGCATCGGGGCCCTGCACGTCGATCTTGCCGAGGGTCGAGCCGTCGAGCATGCCGACTCCCGCACGCACCGCTGCACATTCGCGGAGCACGGCGTCGTGCATCTCCTCGCCAGGAAGTGGGTAGTAGCGGGGCCTCTTCCACTGTCCGACGTCCTCGAAGACCGCGCCGCGTGCGACGTGCCAATCATGGACTGCAGTAACGCGTTCCGGGTCGAACGCCATACCGCGATTGCGTCCGGCCAACGCCGCAAAGGCAACCGGGGTGTACGGCGGTCGGAACGTGGTGGTGCCCAGGTTCTCCACAGGCTTGTCGAGCAGTTCCGCGACGATGCCCGAGGACACCACACCGGAGGTCTTGCCCTGGTCGTGCGCGGTGCCGATCGTGGTGTAGCGCTTGATGTGTTCCATGGAGGACATGCCCGCACCGACCGCACGGACCAGATCGGCCACGGTCGCGTCGCGCTGCACGTCGACGAACTGGCTGTCGGCACCTGCGTCGTCGCGCACCCGCCACAGCACCAGGGACTCGCTGCTGGGCACGGAATCGACTACAGGAAGCGAGGTTTCGGGCGCATCGAAGCTGAGACGGGTCAGCGCAGCTGTCGCGGCCGAGCCACCGGCGCGTAGACATCCGGCCAGGTCGAAGATCCCCGATGCCGCCCCGGCGACACTGATGCCCTCGACGTCGTCCGCGGGCACGAATGCGCCGAGTTCGCCGTCGTAGCGCAGCTTTCCGCGGGCCTGACTGAACAGGTGCACCGCAGGGTTCCAGCCACCGCTGACGAGCAGTACGTCGCAACCGAGAGTGTCGGTGGAACCGTCGGCACCGGTCACCAGTGCATGGGTGACGCGGGTGTCGCCGCGGGTGCCGGACACGACGCTCCCGGTGCGCACCTCGATGCCGCGCGCGCGGCACAGGCCGAGCCAGTACTCGGGTGCCGCGGCGCGGGCATCAACGATGCTCGTGATGCGGACACCGGCGTCGTGCAGATCGACGGCGGCCTTGTACGCGCTGTCGTTGGTGGTGAAGACGACAGCCTCGGTTCCCACCGTCACGCCGTAGCGATGCAGGAACGTCCGTGCGCTGTGCGCCAACATGATTCCGGGGCGATCGTTGTCGGTGAACACGACGGGACGTTCGTGAGCGCCGGTGGCCACCAGGATGTGCCGCGATCGAATACGCCAGACTCGCTGACGGCTCAGTGCTGCAGGCGCTTCGAGACCTAGGTGATCAGTCCGCCGCTCGAGCGCGAGGACGAAGCCGTCGTCGTAGGAACCGAACGCGGTGGTGCGGCGCAGCATCGTCACGTCGGGGAAGGTCGACAACTCGGTCACCGCGTCGGCCACCCAGTCGAGTGCCGGCCGCCCGTCGATGACGTCGTCCGAGCCCAGTAGCGAGCCGCCGAACTCGCACTGATCGTCGACGACGACCACACGAGCGCCGCTGCGGGCAGCGACCAATGCGGCCGTCAGACCGGCCGGGCCTGCGCCGACGACCAACAGGTCGGCGTGGGCGTGCATGGCGTCGTACTTGGCGGAGTCGGAGATCTCGGCGAGACGCCCCTGCCCGGGAATGCCGCGGGCGACCAGGCCGTCGTACAGCTCGATCGTGGTGGCGAGCAGCATGGGCTCGGGGAACGGCTCCTCGATCTGTACGAGTCCGCCGGTGTCCTCGGCCCATGCTGCGGTGAATCCACGGGGCCTGCCGAGCTTGATGCTGGTGGTGACCTGATGAATACCGTTGGCGAGCAACGCAGATGCCAGCGTGTCGCCCGGGTGGCCCTGCAGGGCCGAGCCGCCGAATGTGAATTCGAGGGTGCTCGTGCGGTCGATGCGGCCGCCGGATGCGGTGCGGAATGCGGTCATGGGTTCACCGGCTTCGGGTCGTCGAGGCGATAGACACTGTGGATTCGGTAGGTGGCGGTGTCTCGTACGGCGTTGAACCAACGCCTGCAGCCCGCGCTGTGACTCCACCGTTCTGCGAAGAGCCCCTTGGGGTTGTCGCGGAAGAACACGAAGTGCGCCCACTGTTCGTCGGTCAGGGCCGAGGGATCCTCGGGATAGGCGATGTGCGCCTGGCCGCCGTAGTGGAACTCGGTCTCTTCTCGACTCCCGCACCACGGGCATTCGATCAATTGCATTGCCACTCCAAGATGTCTCGTTCGGGTGCTGCGTGTGTCGGGGCGGAGAAACTAGTGAGCGACGCCTGCGGCACCGTGCTCGTCTACCAGTGCGCCGGTGACGAATCGGTCCAGACTGAACGGTGCGATGTACTCGTGCACCTCGTCGTTGGCGATGGTGTCGGCCAGGCACCAGCCGGCACCGGGAGTCGCCTTGAATCCGCCTGTACCCCAACCACAATTGAGGAAAACGTTGTCGAACGGCGTGCGCCCGACGATGGGGGAGGCGTCGGGGCAGACGTCCACGATGCCGGCCCAGGTGCGCAGCAGATGCGCGCGAGCGAAGACGGGGAACAACTCGACCGCAGCGGCCATCTGACGTTCGATGATGTGGAACGCCCCGCGCTGGCCGTAACCGTTGTAGGAGTCGACGCCTGCGCCCATCACCAGTTCGCCCTTGTGTGCCTGGGAGACGTACACGTGCACGGCATTCGACATGACCACCGTGGGATGCACCGGCTCGAGCAACTCCGAGACCAGGGCCTGCAGTGGGTGACTCTGCAGCGGGGTCTTGATGCCGAGCATGTCCGTCAACGTCGAGGTGTGCCCGGCCGCGCACAGAGCGACCTGGCCGGTGGCGATGTCGCCGCGTGTGGTCTTGACCCCGGTGACGCGATTGCCGTCGGTGGTGAAACCGGTGACCTCACAGTTCTGGATGATGTCGATGCCGGCCGCGTCGGCGCGTCGGGCAAATCCCCAGGCGACGTAGTCGTGCTTGGCGATGCCGGCGCGCGGCTGGTACGTCGCCCCGAGTACCGGGTAGCGAATGTCACTGGAGATATTGACGATCGGGCACAGCTTCTTGACCTCGTCAGGATCGACCCACTGAGCGTCGATGCCGTTGAGCCGGTTGGCCTCGACGCGTCGCACGCTGTCGCGCACGTCCTGCAGGCTGTGTGCGAGGTTGAGGACTCCGCGCTGGCTGAACAGGATGGGGTAGTCGAGGTCGTCGGCCAGTCCCTCCCAGAGCTTGAGCGAGTGCTCGTAGATGCGGGCGCTCTCGTCCCACAGGTAGTTCGAGCGGATCAGGGTGGTGTTGCGCGCCATGTTTCCGCCCGCGAGCCACCCCTTCTCCAACACAGCAACATTGGTGATGCCGTGGTTCTTGGCGAGGTAATGCGCGGTGGCCAGGCCGTGCCCGCCGCCGCCGATGATCACCACGTCGTACGACTTCTTCGGCTCGGGGTTACGCCACAGGAAGTCCGGGTGATCGGGCAGATGTGCGCCCGGTGGGGTTGAGGGGGCGGTCATCGGTAGCCTTCCGTCAAGTCGGGGTAGAGGGGGAACTGCGCGGCGACGGATTCGACCCGCGTCCGCAGTGCATCGAGTCCGCGGTCGTCGGTGTCGGGACGCAATGCGTGGGCGATGACGTCGGCTACCTCGGCAAATGCCGTGGCGTCCAGGCCGCGTGTTGCCAGGGCCGGGGTGCCGATCCGGACTCCTGAGCTCACCATGGGCGGTCGCGGATCGAACGGAACGGCGTTGCGGTTCACCGTGATTCCGACGTGGTGCAGTCTTTCCTCGGCCTGCTTGCCGTCCAGTTCGGACTTGCGCAGGTCCACGAGAACGAGGTGGACGTCGGTGCCGCCCGAGACCACATCGATGCCTGCGGCCGCTGCGTCGTCGGTCAGCAATCGATCGGCCAGGATCTTCGCGCCTTCGAGGGTGCGCTGCTGCCGTTCCCGAAAGTCCTCTTCGGCAGCGAGTTTGAAGGACACTGCCTTCGCCGCGATGACGTGCTCGAGCGGTCCACCCTGCTGGCCGGGGAAAACCGACGAGTTGAACTTCTTCGCCAGAGCGGCGTCGTTGGTGATGATCACACCACCGC
The DNA here is from genome assembly GCF_027270735.1 of Rhodococcus ruber. Taxonomy (GTDB): domain Bacteria; phylum Actinomycetota; class Actinomycetes; order Mycobacteriales; family Mycobacteriaceae; genus Rhodococcoides; species Rhodococcoides rubrum_A. The sequence continues at coordinate 89,095 of NZ_JAPWIJ010000014.1, forward strand.
GGGGGCCGCCGAGCGTCTTGTGCGTGGTGGAGGTGACCACGTGAGCGTGCGGTACGGGTGACGGGTGCAGTCCGGCGGCGACCAGGCCGGCGAAGTGCGCCATGTCCACCATCAGGTAGGCACCGACGTCGTCTGCGATACGGCGGAATTCGGCGAAGTCCAGGTGGCGTGGGTAGGCGGACCAACCGGCCATGATCAGCTTGGGACGGTGTTCGTGGGCGAGGCGCTCCACCTCTTCCATGTCGACGAGATGGTCGTGCTCACGGACGTGGTAGGCCGAGACGTCGTACAGCTTGCCCGAGAAGTTCAGCTTCATGCCGTGCGTCAGGTGTCCGCCGTGGGCGAGTGCGAGACCGAGTATCGAATCGCCCGGCTGCAGAAGGGCTGCCATCGCAGCGGCGTTGGCCTGGGCTCCGGAGTGCGGCTGCACGTTGGCGAACGTCGATCCGAACAAGGCATTGAGCCGGTCGATGGCGAGTTGCTCGATGACGTCGACGTTTTCGCAACCGCCGTAGTACCGCCGACCGGGGTAGCCCTCGGCGTACTTGTTCGTCAGTACCGAACCCTGCGCCTGCATCACGGCCAGCGGCGCGAAGTTCTCGCTCGCGATCATTTCCAGGGTGTTCTGCTGGCGGCCGAGCTCGGCACTGATCGCGCGGTGCACCTCGGGGTCGAGATCGGCGAGTACGCGGTTCGTCACGCCTCTCGGGTGCGGTGCCGTCGCCGTCGGTGCGAAGTCCTGCGTCAAGATGGCCGCCCTTCTGGAAGATCAATGACCTGGAACTGATATATCAAGATGCCAATAGAGTAAGATCACAACGCAGAGCCGTCAAGGGCGGGGCATCGACCGGGAGTGAGCAGCCAAGATGACAATCGGAATTCCACCGGTGATCGATGCAACGCAGTCTGCCGGTACCAACGCCGATCGAGCGTACGAAATAGTGCGTGAGCAGCTGATCATGCTGGAAATTCGTCCGGGCGAACCCATCAACGACGACCGCTTAGCCGAGCAGTTGGGGCTGGGGCGCACCCCGATTCGTGAGGGTCTCAAACGACTGGAACGCGAGCGACTGGTCGTTGCGTACCCCCGTCGCGGAACCTTCGCGACCGCTGTCGACATGACCGACCTGGCCAACATCTCGGAGATTCGTAAGCAGCTCGAGCCGGCTGCCTCGGCTCGTGCAGCGCGCACGGCGACACGGGCGGCTCGAGACCGGCTGGCGGAGCTCGCGGCCTCCATCGCGAGCATCGACGACATCGACGATTCACGCGAGGTGCTGCGCAAAGATGTTGCAGTGCATCGGGAAATCTATCGGGCGTCGGGAAATCCCCACCTCGAAGACATCCTGGTCAGCCTCGACGCACATGCCACCCGCATCTGGTGCCTGTTTCTGGACCGACTGCCGAACGTCGCCGGCCATGTTCGTGAACACGTCGTGTTGCTGCAGGCCATCATCGACGGCGATGCCGACACGGCAGCTGAACTGACCCTCGAACACGTCACCGGGTTCGAGAACGCAATCAGGGAACTGTTGTAGTAGCAGCTGAAATACGCTCGGCGGCACCTCTCAACGCGGTCGAGATCGCGTACATCGCCGGGGTGTACTGACGCCGAGCGAGTGACGCGATGTAGATGACGCGGGTAGGAACCCGATCCGATTCCGGGAAGGCGACCGCGGTCACGTCGGGTCGGTGATGCACCACCGACAAACGAGGAACCATCGCGATGCCGACGCCGGCGGCCACCATGGCCTCGATCTCCTGGTAGTCGTGGGCTTCGTATACGACGTCGGGCTCGAATCCGGCTACGCGACAACTGCGATAGAGAACTTCGGCCGCGGGGTGGTCGTTGCTGCGGATGATCCACCGTGCGCCTTCGAGATCGTGCAGCGACACGTCGTGCTCCAGTCGATCGTCGTCGATCGGCAGCAGCAGCACGGTCTGGTCTTCCATCAGTGGCTCGAGCGACAGCGATCGTTCTGCCTCCTCTGTCCAGGCGTAGCTCCACAGCAGCGCCAAGTCGATTTCGCTCGAATGCAGCATGTCGAGCAACTGTGGGCGCACCGCCGATCGAACCCGAACGTCGACACCCGGCCACCGAGAGTGATAGTCCTTCAACGCATCGGAGAGCAGCGACGCACTGACCGTGGGAAACGAGCCGAGCCGGACCGAACCGCGTTCGAGCCCCCGGATTGCTTCGAGGTCGCCGCTCGCCGCCCGCATCTCCCGCCTGAACAGGCGGGCGCGGCTGGTGAGAATTTCGCCGGCTTCGGTGAGTTGTACACCGCGTGGCAGGCGGGTCAGCACCGGTTGCTTGATGCCGTGTTCGAGTTTGCTGATGCGCTGGGACGCCGCGGAGGGGGTCATGTTCGCCCGCTCGGCACCTGCGGTCAGTGAGCCGGCCTCGGCGATGTCGAGCAGAAGAAACAACGTCACGACGTCGAACGTGTGGTTCATGCGGATATCTTTCAGCTCAGCTAAAGGACCAGGTAGCAAAACGATATTGTCCTAAAAGCCCGGCGTCAATAATGTGACAGGGACAACGTTCGAGTGCGGATGTAACCGAGCACTTACCACCACCTGAAAGACGCCCATGACTTCCATCGAGATCCTCCCGCTCATCGCATTGGTTGCGATGTTCGTGATCGCAACCTTCTTTCCGATCAACATCGGCATCCTGGGCTTCATCGGTGCCTTTGTGGTCGGGTACTTCGCACTGGGTTTCGACGACAAGGAAATCCTGAACGAGTTCCCCAGCTCGATCGTGTTGACCATCGTCGGCGTCACCTACTTCTTCGGCATGGCCAAACGCAACGGCACCATCGATCTACTGGTGAACAGCTGCATCCGGGCGGTACACGGCCGAGTGACGGTGGTTCCGTGGGTGTTCTTCTTCGTCGCCTCGGTCTTGACGGCGCTGGGCACCTTCAGCCCCGCCGCGGTCGCATTGATCGTGCCTGCAGCCATGGCCTTCGCAGCACGAACCGGCATGAGCCCGCTGGTCATGGGCATCATGGTCATCAACGGTGCCCACGCAGGAGCGTTCTCCCCGATCTCCGTCTCCGGTGTACTGGTTCGTGACATCGTCGAGAACAACGGCCTTGCGCTCGACCCGTGGACGCTGTTCTTCGCCAGCTACGGCATCAACCTGCTGCTCTCGGTGCTGACGGTCGTCGGCTACGCAGCCCTGGCCCGCGTGAAGGGCTTCGAGTACACCGCAACAGGCTCCACCGACCCCGCGCCCGGCAGCGGCCCGGTGGGCGGATCGCCGGTCAAGACGTCCGTCCCCACCGGCGGCGGCACCGGAGGTGGCAGCACGGCAGGCGGCAGCACCCAGGTGCTCACTCGCCCGACGACAACCACACTGGTCGACGCGCCGGCACCGGTCACGTTCGTACAGAAGCTCACGCTGTTCCTCATCGGCGCACTCCTGGTGCTCGTTCTCGTGCTGCATCTGCCGATCAGCTTCATCGCCATCGGAGCCGGAGCAGTCCTGGCGTTCACGGATCTGAAGAAGCAGAACGAAGCCATCGCAGACATCAGCTGGTCGACGGTTCTGCTGGTCGCAGGCATGGTCACCTACATCTCGATCCTGCAGGAAGTCGGCACCATCGATCACCTGGCCGAAATGGCGATCACCATCGGCGCTCCGATCATCGTGGCCATCGTGCTCTGCTACGTCATCGGCATCACCTCGGCGTTCGCGTCCTCCACTGCGCTGCTGGCCGCCGTGATCCCGCTGGCCATGCCACTGCTGGGCACCGGTGCACTGCCGGTCGTCGGTGTCGTCGCTGCTCTGGCCATCTCGGCCACCGTCGTCGACGTCTCGCCCTTCTCGACCAACGGTGCGCTCGTGCTGGCCAACGCACAGAACATCGAGCGCCCGCGCTTCTACCGTCAGCTGCTGCTCAACGCAGGAGTCGTCGTGGCCATCGCGCCTGCTCTGTGCTGGTTGATCCTGGTCGTCGCTCCCGCCCTGTTCTGACCGAGCAGACGCGTTAAGCGTTGCTGCACGACATGAACATATTTCGTAATTGTGCTTGAGCATCCTCTGTCGCAGGGTGGAAGCATCGGATCCTGATCGGAAGGCACATCAGATGTTCACTCTTCGTGGAACGTGGATGCGTGGAGGCACCAGCAAGTGCTGGCTGTTCAACGCGGTCGACATCGACCCGTACATCGCCGACGCCGGCGGTCTCGACAACATCCTGACCGCGGCCTTCGGTTCCGGTGACCCGCGGCAGCTCGACGGGGTCGGTGGCGGCAGCTCCACCACCTCCAAGGCAGCCATCGTGCGACGCTCGGGCGCACCCGGTATCGATGTCGACTACCTGTTCGCTCAGGTCGCCATCGAGAACCGCACCGTGGAGTGGGGCAGCAACTGCGGAAACTGCGCGACGGCAATCGGCCTCTACGCCGTGCAGACCGGCCTCGTGGCCGTCGACGATCACGTCACCGTGGTGCGGATGCGCAACGAGAACACCGGTGCGATCCTGGCGGCGGAGATCGCGACTCCCGGCGGACGCATTCCTGCCGAGGGCGACGCGGCGGTCCCCGGCACCACGGCCCTCGGCGTTCCGGTGGGGTTGACCTTCACCGATCCGGCCTCGGACCGAGTGACGATGCTTCCGACCGGCGCAGAGATCGATCGAGTATCTTTCGACAACAACGAGTTTCGCGGAACGTTCGTTCGAGCAGGTGCTCCCGCCGCATTGTTCGACGCCGCCGATTTCGGTCTGACCGGGTCGGAGACCAACGACGTCGTTGCCGCTCACGTCCCCACCCTCATCGCGCTACGCCGACAGGCCGCTCTGCGGATGGGGCTGAGCAAACCCGAAGAACCCGTCTCGCATGCCATTCCGAAGGTCGGGATCGTCGGACAACCGCATGACTACGTGACCACCACGGGTGAGCATATTGCTGCCGCCGACTACGACATCTCGGTACGCATGCTGTCGATGATGGCACCGCACCCGGCGATCGGACTGACCTCGGCGGTGGCTGTGGCCGCAGCAGCAACCGTCATCGGAGGGGTCGTCACTGCCAACGCGGGGGTCGGTCGTCCTGGGACCATTCGTATCGGTACCGCCGCGGGGGTGCTCGAGGTCGACTACACGGTGGACGACAACGGGTTGCTGCAGTCGGTCACCTTGCATCGCGCAGTCCGGCGCATCGCCACCGCAGATCTCTTCGTGGTGCCGATGCCCGCTCTGGTCGGTGCCGACGTCGCTTGAGTTCGTGGCCTCAGAACCGCGCGGCGACGTCCTGGAACATTCTCAGTAGTACCGTCGCACTCGGCGAGAGCTTCTGCTCTGCCAAGTGCGCCAACAGTATTCGGCGGGATGGTGCGCCCGTCAATGGTACCAATCGCACATCGTCGCGAATGTTCGACAGCGCCATGCGCGGTGCGAACGAGACGCCCAGATCCACCGCCACCATTGCCTGCGCTTCCTGGTAGTCGTTCGCGGCGAACGAGACAGTGGGGGAGAAGCCCGCAGCATGACATGCGCGCTCGAGCGCGGCACCGACCGGATGAGTGTCTTCCCGGGTGATCCACTGCTCGTGCTCCAGCTCTGTCATGTCCACCGAATCACGTTCGGCCAGATGATGATTGACTGCGACAACCAGCATCGGTGGGTCGACGATGAGCTGGTGCACCGTCAAATCCGAGTCGGTGATTCTGGCCCACTCGTAATCCCAGAGCAGGGACAGCTCCACCTCGCGGGTGTCGAGCATTCCCCGCAGCCCGGCGAACCGCGAGCTGCGCACCGTCAGTGCGACGGCGGGATGGCGTGATTTGAACAGCTTCACCACCGGTGGTAGCAAGCTGGCACCGGCCGTCGGAAACGTACCGATTCTCAATGTACCGGCGCGGAGGCCGGAAAGATCCTCGAGTTCGTTACGCGCAGCGTGCAATTGAGTTTCGATGCGCTCGGCGTGCCGCACCAGAACTTCGCCGGCCTCGGTCAGGCGCACCCCGCGAGCGTGTCGCTCCAGTAAGGGTTGGCCGGCTTCGAGCTCGAGCTTGCTCAATTGTTGCGACACCGCAGATGTGGTGAAGCTCAATCGAGTTGCGGCCCCGGTGATGGACCCGGTGCGCACCACCTCGACCAAGAGCAGTAGGCGTCGGGTGTCGAACATGATCGAACCACCTTTAAGTGAAAGTTAAGGTATCTCGACTTTTTCGTAATTGTACTCGACGGCTGTGTGATGCAGGCTATGTACAGCAACTACACGAGAGCTGCGTCACATGACCGCACTGCTCCCTCGAATGTTCAACTCCAAGAACGTTTTCGAGAGTAACGATCGGAAGGTATCCGAGGATGTATTCACTGCGTGGCACGTGGATGAGGGGCGGGACCAGCAAATGCTGGCTCTTCAGCTCCGTCGACGTCGAGCCACTGATCGAACAAGCAGGATCTCTGGACGAGATTCTGGTCTCCGCCTTCGGATCCGGCGACCCCCGCCAGCTCGACGGCGTCGGCGGTGGTAGCTCGACCACCTCGAAGGCGGCCATCGTCAGCAGGTCCTCCGAGGACGGAATCGACGTGGACTACCTCTTCGCGCAGGTCGCCATCGGTGACCGAAAGGTGGAGTGGGGAAGCAACTGTGGCAACTGCGCCACCGCGATCGGCCTGTACGCACTTCAGCAGGGGTTGGTGGCGATCGATCCGGTCACCACCATCGTGCGCCTGCGGAACCGCAACACCGGGGCAGTGCTGCTCACCGAGATCGATACACCGGGCGGCGTCGTTCCGTCCGAGGGATCCGCTCAGGTCGCCGGAACGTCGGCCCTCGGCGTTCCGGTCGGGCTGACGTTCATCGACCTCGGTGCCGATCGCACTCGGTTGCTACCCACCGGGTCGGTGGAGGACACCGTGGAGCTACATGGATCGCAGTACCGCGGCACCATGGTCGTCGCCGGCGCGCCCGCTGCGCTGTTCGATGCATCCGACCTGGGTATGACCGGAGCCGAGTCCGCTGCCGAACTGGCAGAACGTGTTCCGCTACTGGTCGAATTACGCCGTAGCGCAGCACTGCTCATGGGACTGTCGCGCCCGCAGGATCCGATCACGCACGCGGTGCCGAAGGTCGGCATTATCGCTCCGCCGGTGGATTACCACCTCGAAGACGGAACGCTCGTCACAGCCGGTGAATACGACGTCTGCGTGCGGATGCTCTCGATGATGGCACCGCACCCGTCCATCGGCCTGACGTCGGCAGTGGCGGTGGCGGCTGCCGCAACCGTGCGCGGCGGTGTGGTCGATCGAGTCGTCGACGGTGCCGCCACGTCGACGCTACGGCTGGGAACACCGGCCGGTGTGTTGGATGTCGATGTCGATATTGCTGCGGACGGCAACCTCACCAGTGTGACGCTGCACCGCGCTGCTCGACGTATCGCAACGGCCGAACTGTTCGTTTCCGCTGCGGCGACTGCACTTTCGATCGGATAGCTCGACCTGTGAACACGGCATCGACGACTCAAGAAAAGGAAGATCATGAAGGTTAGCATCGAGAATCTGAGCCTCGCATACTCGGGAAACACTGTTGTCCGTGACCTCGACCTGGAGATCGCCGACGGAGAATCCCTGGTGTTGCTGGGGCAGTCCGGCTGCGGTAAGACCAGCACGATGCGCTGTGTCGCAGGGCTGGAGACCCCCAGCGCGGGGCGCATCACCATCGGTGATCGTGTCGTCCACGACTCGGACAAGAACAAGACGATCCCGCCGCACAAGCGCAACGTGGGCATGGTCTTTCAGTCCTACGCGGTGTGGCCGCACCGGACGGTGTTCGACAACGTGTCGTTCTCGCTGAAGATGCAGAAGGTCAACAAGACCGAGATGAACCAGCGTGTCCTGGAAGCACTCGATCTCGTCGGGTTGGGCGAAATGGCCCACCGCGGAGCCAGCTTGCTCAGTGGCGGTCAGATGCAGCGTGTCGCGCTGGCTCGATCACTGGTGATGCGTCCCAGTGTCCTGCTGCTCGACGAGCCGTTGTCGAACCTCGATGCCCGACTGCGCGAACGGCTTCGGATGGAACTGCGCGAGCTGCAGCTCCGACTCGGGTTGACCACCGTATACGTGACGCACGATCAGGTCGAGGCGTTCGCCCTTGCCGACCGAATCGCGTTGATGCAGAACGGCCGCATCGTGCAGATCGGCACCCCCGAGGACATCTACACCTCGCCGAGGTCCGCCTCGGTGGCCGAGTTTCTGGGTGTCGGCAACATCTTCCGCGCCACGTCTGCGTCGGGACCGCGCTCGATGATGGAGCTGACGGACTTCGGACAGATTGCAGTGTCGGTCGATACAGCATCGGCGGCCGACGGCCCGGTCGTGGTGTGCCTGCGGCCCGAGGACCTCCTGGTCACGCCGTTGGACGATGCCGAGCCCGAGGGTCAGTCCTGGATGGGCACAGTCGATGTCGCCAGCTACCAGGGAGCATCCATTCGGTACCGCGTCACACTGGACGACGGCCCCGAGATCGAAGCCGTCGCCACCGGACACGCCAGCCGGATCCTGGGCATGGGAGAACGCGCACGGGTCACCGCAGTAGCCGGCGGAGCTCAGGTTCTCGTCGACGATCGCGTCGCCTCCGAGGCGGTGCCGGTATGAGCGCCCCTACCGACAATCGGCCCGTCACCACGACGAAGCCGCCGGTCGACACTCCCGCACCCCAACGCAGGCCCGGTCTGAAGAAGTGGATTCCGACGCTTCTGCAGTTGGCTCTGCTCACCGTGATCGTGCTGTTCCCGATGTTCTTCATCGTGATGGGCGCATTCACCGACAACGCCGAGCGCACGTCGCTCTTCGACTTCGGTAACTTCACCCTCGACAACTTCTCGCTGCTCGGATCCTCGACCGCGCAAAGTGCACTGTGGAATTCGGCCCTGGTCGGCATCGGGTCCTCGATCGTCGCGCTGGCGATCGGGTGCACTCTCGCCTTCCTCGCGGCACGTACCAACGTTCCTGGTCGAAAGATGATCTACGGCATCGGTATTGCGCCGCTGTTTCTCCCGGCGCTCGTCGGCGCACTGGCCTGGGCATTGCTGGCCGGACCGGCCACCGGTTACATCAACCTGATTCTGACCGCGATCGGTCTTCCCGGCTTCATCGACATCTACAGCTTCGGCGGAATGATCTTCATCCTCGGCATCTACTACGCGCCGTATCCGTTCCTGATGGTCCACTCCGCGCTCTCGCTGATGAATCCGGACCTCGAGGACGCCGCGAGTCTGCACGGTGCGAAGTTGACGAAGATGCTCAGCAAGATCACGTTCCCGCTCGTCATGCCTGCCGTGATCGGTTCGGGCATCCTGGTTTTCGCACTCACCGTGGAGAACTTCCCGGTTGCACAGGTGATCGGTGTTCCCGGCGGAGTCGACACCCTGCCGACTCTGATCTACCGATTGATGAACGCTTCGCCTGCCCGCGGTAACGACGCAGCTGCTGTCGCCGTCGTCCTCACCGTCCTGCTGGTCGCCGTCGTCGCATTCCAGCAGCGCGCCATGAGCAGTAAGGAATACACCACCGTCAGCGGTAAAGGTGTTCGCGCACGACAGGTTCCGCTGCGGGCATGGCGCATCCCGGCTGCCGTCTTCGCGTGGGTCTACTTCACCCTCGCCGTTCTCCTGCCGCTCATCGCCCTGGTGTTGGCTGCGCTGCAGACCAGCCCGTACGTCGCGAACATCGGTCAGCTCTTCGACTCCGGTGCCCTGTCGTTCTGGGGACTGGGAGAAACCCTGCGCAGTGCCGACTTCCACAGCGTGATGACCAACAGCGTCATCGTCGGTGTCGCCACCGCCGCCATCGGTACCGCGTTCTGCTTTGCTCTGGCATACACGAGGTATCGCACGAACGCTCCCGGCCGAAAGCTGTTGGAATACCTGGCAATGCTGCCGCTTGCCGTTCCTGCCATCGTGCTCGGCCTGGGTCTGCTGTGGACCTGGTTGGCGCTTCCGCTGCCGATCTACGGAACACTCGCGGTGCTGGTGATCGCGTTCGTCGCTGTCACCATTCCGCAGGGCTATCGCGGTGTATCGGCGTCGATCATCCAGTTGGACAAAGACTTGGAAGACAGCGCGGTCATGTTGGGCGCACGGCGGCATCGGGCGATCTCGTTCGTCACCGCTCCGCTGCTCAAGGTCGGACTGTCCTCGACCTTCCTGTTGCTGCTGATGCTGTCCATGCGTGAGCTCACCGCAGCGCTGTTCCTGTTCACCTCCGACACCCGGCTGCTGTCGATCGCGATCTTCGACGCCTACGACAACGGCTCGTTCCAGTCGGCAGCCGAGTTGAGCCTGCTGTACTGCGTCGTCATCGGAGTTCTCGCCGTCCTCTCGCGTCGCTTCGGATCCAAGGAAACTGTCTGATGAGAAAATTGGTCACAGCAATCGCGCTGGGTGTCGCAGTGGTAACGGCCACGGCCTGCTCTCCGCCACCGGAACGCCCCGCTCTGGCTCGGGCGGCGGAAGAGATCATCACCGACAACGGCCTCGTCATCGACGGCGAGCAGATCGCCGATCCGGATCTGTGGACGCGGGCCCAGGCCGAGGGTGGCATCACCCTGTACAGCGGTTACACCGCGGTCACCGAGGCCACGGTGCTGAAGAACTTCGAGAAGGACACCGGACTCGACGTCAAGCTCGTGCGGCTCACCCCGAACCGGCTGTACGAGCGACTGGTGGCCGAGTACGGCGCGGGTCGTCTCGACGCGGACGTCGTGCGAATCTCCGATGCCGGTTTCGTCAGCGGACTCAGCGAGCGGGGTGTGTTCCAGCCGTACACACCGCCCACGGCCGGCGAGCTACAGGACGACGTGGTGTTCGACGGCGGCAACTACTACCGCACCTTCGACCCGATCTACACGATGGGCTACAACAGTGCGCTCATCGAGGGCGACGACAGGCCGGCGTCCTGGTCGGATCTTCTCGACGATCGGTGGAAGGGCAATCTGGGTATCGCTCAGGCCGGAGCCGGCGGTAGCGCACTGGCACTGACTCGGTTCCAGCGTGAGGTACTCGGTGACGACTACCTGCGTGAATACTCCTCGGAGGCACGGGTGTTCGACTCCATCGGAGCTCAGCTCGATGCTCTCGCCCGCGGTGAGATCGAAGCAGGGACCGTGGTGGTGAGCAGCGTCAACATCGCCAACAACGAGAATGCGCCGGTCAACTTCGTGGTTCCGGAGGAGGGACTCACCGCCTACGACTACTACACCGGTGTTGCATCCACAGCGAAAAACATTGCGGCCGCTCAGGTATTCATGAACTGGAACCTCTCCAAGAGGGGACAGCAGGTCTTCAGCGATCTCGGTGAGTACTCGGTGCGCAACGACATCGACCCGCCGGTGATCCGCGGAATCGAACTGCCGAAGTTCACCGACCCCAAGGTCAACCGAATCACGCAGTCGGAGTCTATCGAGAACTCCGCCGACGACCAGGAGGCGTGGAACGCGATCTTCGGTTACAACGAATAGAAGAACCCCCTCATTCGCGGCCGCCGAGGTAATGGGACTCGGCGGCCGCGAATATGTCTGCACCGAGACGATATTCGGTGGTGCGGGCACAGGGTGCGCCGATACGCTCGCGCGGTGAAGGTGATATCGATCAACGCCTGGGGCGGTGCCCGGCACGACGCGCTGATTCCGTGGATCAGCGAAGTGGATGCAGACATCGTCTGTGTCCAGGAGGTGACGCGTACTCCGCGCGGGTCGGGTTGGGCCACCTTTTCGGACGGCGAGCGCACGTTGCCGCAGCGGTTGAATCTGTTCGACGACATCTCATCGGTGCTGGTGGGATACAGATCGCACTTCATTGCCCACGACGCCGGGCCGGTCACCGATCGCGACGGAACGCGGTGGCGTCAGGACTTCGGCATCGCGACGTGGGTACGCGACGACTTCCCGATCGTGGGTCTCGACGCCCGTTTTGTGCATTCGGAGTTCGTGAACCACGTCGATTGGACTGTCGAGGACCGCCCGCGTGCCGCCCTCACCGTTACCGTGCGAGACCCGTCGAGCAGTCGAATCGTATCGATTGTCCAACTTCACGGGCTCCGTGATCCGGCGGGCAAGCACGACACTCCTGCTCGCGCGGATCAAGCTCGTAGACTGTCGGCCATCGTCGAACAGATGCACTCGACGAGCGACGTCGTCGCGCTGTGCGGCGATCTGAACCTGCTGCCGACCAGTGCCACCTTCCAGGTGTTGGGCCGGCAGGGAATGGTCGACCTGGTCGGCGAAGCCGATACGCGAACGTCGCTCTATCGCAAGCCGATTCGCAGTGCCAGCTACTTTCTGATCTCTCGGGTGGACTCTGTGCGGCACTTCGAAGTAGTACAGCAACCGGAAGTATCCGATCACCGGGCTCTGCTGCTCGAGCTGTGAAACGGTGCGGCGCCAGATGTCCCGTGTGACACTGTTCGCCATGAAGCGTTGTCTACGCTGTGTTCTCGTTCTGGCAGTCGTTCTGCCACTGACGGTGGTTCTGATGTTCGCTCGCCCGGGGGTTGCGCTCGCGTGCACCTGTGCCTACTACCCGGGCGGCTCACAGGTGGAACAGCAACTCGCCGATTTCGCCCAGGGGGAGAACGCAATCTTCACAGGCTCGCCCGTGGCCGAGCGTCGAGAGGACTTCACTGTCTACTACGACTTCGAGGTCCGTGAAGTCTTCCGAGGTGAGGTCGGCAAGACAACGACCGTCTCGACCGCAGGTGACAGCGCCGCGTGTGGCACCACCTTCGATGTGAAAGAGGAGTACCTGGTTTTCGCGACGACCTATGACACCCAGGACGCACCGCTATCGGTCAACAGCTGCTCGGCAACAACACTTTCGAGCGACACTGCGACGCGGACCGCGACCGTGAAGCAATTCGGGGAGCCACGCGAGGTAGTCGTGAACGGCGGCGTTCCGACCCTTCTGGTAATCGTGATCGGGTTCGGCGCATTCGCCGCGGCAGCCGGAGGTGCGGCGGGGTGGAGTCTGTACAGACGGAGATCCCGATATTCGGCGGACGACTAGCGAGACGGCGTCAGAGTTTGCCGACACCGTCGAGGACCGCGTCGACCAGATTCTCGGCGTAGAGTCGGTCGGTCCTGGCTCGATCGGAACCGGAGCGATGCGAGAAGATGACGTGGCTGAGTACCGCTCCTGTCACCAGTTCGAGAATCCTGGTGGTATCGGCGGACTCTACCAATTCACCTCTACCCTGAGCGCGATGCACGATGAGGCGCGCGGCAACCAGTCGGCTTCGGTTGAGAGTGTCGATCATGTGTCCGAGAAGATCGGGGTGCACCCGTGCATCGAGGGCGACCCTCAGACTGACCAAACCGGCGGTTCCTCGGTAGCCCTGCAGAAGCTGCACTGCGAGTTCGACGAGATCCGCTCGCAGCGTGCCGAGGTCGATCAGAGTCGCGAGTGGACTCCTGGCTTCCAACGCGTCGACGACCAGGGCCCCCTTCGAGTTCCAGCGACGATAGAGCGCTGCCCTACCGACCGAAGCGCGGCGGGCAACGGCGTCGAGTGTGAAGCCTGACCACCCCTTTTCCCAGTACACCTCGAGCACCGCGTCGTAGACGCGGTCTTCCAGATGCGGATCGCGAGGACGACCCCGTCGGCTCTTGGCTTCGTCGGTCATCCCCGGATTGTCGCACCCGCCGGCATTGCAGACAATCTCTGTCTGTAATAGATTTCCGTTCATGAGTTCTGTACGCCACGAGGCGTCGACCGTGGATCCGGCACGTATTCCGGTGATCGTGGCTATCGGTGAAACAAGCGGACGCGGCGAACCCGTGGGCGTCGAACCCATGGAACTGATCACGCTGGCTGCGACTGCGGCACTCCAGGACTCGCCGACCTCGGAGCCGTGGATTCGTCGCGCGGACAGCATCGCGTTCTGCCATATTGCCAGCTGGGCCTATGCCAGTCCCGCAGGTGCATTGGCACGCAGATTCGGTGCCACACCAGCAGATCTGTTCGACGCTCCGATCGGTGGGCAATGGCCTGCGCGGCTTCTCGATCGCGCGGCCGCGCGCATCGCTTCCGGAGAGTCGACGGTGGCGGTGATCGCAGGCGGTGAAGCCCAGGCCTCGATGAGCGCACTGGTCAAAGCCGGTCGAGACCCCGTCGACGACGGTGGGTGGAGCACGGATCCGGGCGGCCCGCCCACCTTCGATCTCGATCAACTCGGCAGCGTTGCAATGCACGAAGCCGGTCTGATCTCACCGGTCCGGATCTATCCGTTGTTCGAGAGCCGCTTTCGCTTCGAGACCGGCCTGGATCCGGAAGCACGGCAGGCCGAGTGCAGCGAGCTGTATGCGACCTTCTCCGTCGTCTCCGAGAAGAATCCGTACTCGTGGAACGGCCGAGCGCGCACTGCCGCAGACATCGGCACGCCGTCGCCGAAGAACCGCATCGTGTGCGAGCCGTATCCGCTGTCGATGAACGCCATGCCGTTCGTCGACCAGGCGGCGTGCATCGTGGTGACGAGCTTGTCCGAAGCCCGCGAACGCGGTGTGCCCGAGAGCGACATCGTCTACGTCTGGGGAGGCGCTGGTGCCGAGGACACCGTGGACATTCTCGACCGAAGTAGTTTCGGCCGGTCCCCAGCGATGCAAGACGCGATGGACCGCGCGTTGCACGGAGCGGAGATCGGGGTCGAGCATCTGGACGTGTTGGACGTCTACAGCTGCTTTCCGATCGTGCCGACTCTCGCCACACGTCACCTCGGAACGCCGAAGTCGTTGATTCCCAGCGTGACCGGCGGGCACTCGTCTTTCGGTGGGCCGCTCAGTAGTCATTCTCTGCATTCGATCACCGCATCGGTTCGGGAGATTCGTGGCGGGAAGAGGTGCGCGCTGGTGCACGCGAACGGTGGCTATCTGACGTACCACCACTCCGTGCTGTTGGCTGGCGACCAACATCCGCTCGGCTACATCGGAAATCCCGAACCCGCAGTGCTGACGGCGGATCCGCCGCCTCGAGCACCTGTCGAGGACGGCGATCTGGTGGTGGAGACTGTCTCCGTCGAGCATTCGCGGCAGCAGGAACCGAACCAGGCTTTCCTCGTCGGGAAGGACGAGCGCGGACGACGTGTTGCTGCCCAGACGGCACCCGGCGATACGGCCAGTGCGCATGCGTTGTCCCTCTATCGACGCGAACCCGCACGCGAAATCATCGGAGCAACAGTCAGTGTCGAATCGAACGAGGGGAACATTCGTGTCCGAGGCCGATAGCATCGAACCTGTTGTACTGACGAGGCGTGACGGTCATGTACTCGTTGTCACGATCAACCGATCGAAGGCCGCCAACAGCATCGACGCACGCGTGCACACGCTGCTCGGACAGGCTTGGGAGTCGGCCGAGGCCGACAGCGACATCCGTGCGATCGTCTTGACCGGTGCGGGATCGGCGACCTTCTGTGGGGGTGCCGATCTGAAAGCCCTCGGCACCGGAGGTCCCGGCGCGGTGACTCCGCCCGAGACCGAGCACTGGGGTTTCGCTGGGATTGTCCAACATCCGATTTCGGTTCCCGTCATCTCGGCAGTGAACGGGTCCGCGATGGGAGGCGGAACCGAGATCGCTCTGGCCTCGGATATGGTCGTCGCCTCGGACACGGCCGTATTCGGCCTGCCCGAAATTCGCCGCGGACTGGTCGCGGGTGCAGGTGGTGCCTTTCGGCTGATGTCTGCGGTACCGGAACACGTTGCGTTGGAGATGATCTTGACGGGCCAGCCGATATCCGCGCATGAGGCCGCACGATGGGGGTTGGTCAACAGGGTTGTCGCGCCCGAAGACGTTCTCGGCACGGCACTCGGTCTCGCTCGCCTCTGCGCGGAGGGTGCGCCGCTCGCGGTGCGCGCATCCAAGCGGCTGGCCCGACGCATCACCGACGGCACCATCGCGCACGAGGCTGACTCATGGCAGCAGAACCGTCGTGAATTGGATCGACTCGCCACCACGAAGGACGTCGTCGAAGGAATCACCGCATTCCTGCAGAAACGCGAACCGACATGGACCGCGCAGTGAACGGTCGGCACTGAAGAACACTGTTACCCAAGCGTGACCTGCTTAGCGCAAGTAACGGAGTCGTGCCCGAGGCGATAGACCGGGCACGATGTTCGTCGCGAGTGGGGAGTCGTCATGAGAGTGCGTTCTTCGATCGGATCCGCCCTGTTGACAGTGGTGGCCGTCGCCGCCCTGACGGCGTGCGGCGACGATGACGCTGGGCCCGCCCCGCATTCAGTAGCGACGTCCACCCCGGTGGCCGGTGCCCAACCAGGAGCTTCGGTCGAGAACGCGCCATCGGAGAGTCCGGTGGCCGCTGAACCGGATACCAGCGATGGATCAGGGCCTATCGACGCGTCGGTACCACCTTCGACTGCTGCTGAGCCGGTGGCGGTCGAGCCGCCCGTTCAGGTGCCGGTGCAGCCGCAGATTCCCCCTGCATCGAACCCCGGCGGTGACGACCTCGCGTCGACGATCATGGGGGATTGGCAGCGGCACGCAAGCATTCTTCATCTCGATCCCGACCCGGCGAGCAGCACGTTCAGTACCGGATCGAGTTGCTGTGACGTCGAAACCTGGACGGCCACCTACACGCCGATCGGTGACGACAAGGAAGACGGCGTGGTCGTCACGCTGGTGCAGCGCACATTCGTGGCCGGTGAAGGGCTGGGCGGAGTTCTGTACGAGGGCAAGCGATTCGAGGCCTCGCCGAGCGTGGGATACAACAACACCCGGGTGTTGATGACCTACGATCTGGGCGACGCTCCCGGGGTCAACACGTGGTGTCGATCCGGTCACGGCGTTCCCGAATGCGGTGCCTGACGGACCGCAGTCACCGCGATTCTGGCCGCATGGCCGATGGCCTGATCTACCAGCGGGAGGTACAGGTCCATCCGCGCTGCCCTGGTGAACACCGACACCGCAACGGGCTTCTCGTCTGGAAACGAGACCACGGCGACCTCGTTGCGAATGGGGCCGATGGTGCCGGTCTTACCCGAGACCTGCACATCCGGGTACGGAATTCCGCTACGAATTCTGTGCGGCCATACTTGTTGCGACAGAACTTCTTTCATATACCCGCACTGCGCCTGCGATGCCGCGGTGCCCATCCAGATCGAGCGCAGAACGGTGTTGCTGTCACGGGGGGTGGTGCACGAGGTGTACGCCGGATCGAAGCCCGAGCTGTCGACCACTGTGTAGTTGCTGGCCAGTAAGCCCAGTGCCTCGTCCGCGCTCAACCGGCCGGTATCTCGGACGATCTGATCACCCAGTTGTTTCGTGCCGCCGACGATCCGAGTCTGCTCCAGCCCGAGATCCTCGATCACAGTGGCAAGCGAATCCAGGCCGAGGGCACCGAGAAGCGCGTCGGCAGCGGCATTGTCGGAGACGGTGATCATCGACCGTGCGATGTCACGCCAACTCATCGTCACCGGATCCGCGAAACTTGCGATGCCCGTCGGACCGGGACTGCACTGTGCGGGGACCAGTCGCACCGAATCGGTTGCAGTCAGTGATCCCTCGTCGAATGCCCGTGCCGCGGCGACCAGCAGCACGATCTTCCACACCGACGCGGCGACGACGGCGTCGTCTCCCTCGTAGTCGACAGCCGTGCCGGTGCCGTCGATCCGCTCGGCTCGTACCCAACCGCGACAGCCTGCGTCGGCGAATACGGCGCGCAGCTGTTCGTCGGTCGTATTCACTTGTCGGCCTGCAACAGGATTCGATCGATGAGATTGACCAGAGACTCTGCCTCGTCGTTGCGGCGCACGATACGCACTCGCAGAGCAACGTCGTCGGAAGCGAGGTCGAGATGATCGGTGCCCGGCAGTACCGGACTCGTGGCAGGTACGAGCCCGAAACATCGACCTGACGCAACGCCGATCGTGACGGCGCGAAAGGTGTTCGCAACGAACACCTCTGGATCGAGGGCGTGGCGGCGAAACGCATCGAGCAGCAGGTCGTGTGCAGGTGGATTCGCAGCCCGCGGCGTTGTTGCGAAGACGAGGTCGGACAACATGGTCAGTCGCGGACGCGCCGCTCGGGCCGACCTGTGACCGACAGGAACGCTGATCCGCCGGGGTAGCGCAATGACTGGTCCGGCCACCAGTCGATCGAGTACCACCGGGTGATCGATCACTGCAACATCGAGTTCGTGTGATCGCACGCGGTCCAGCAAAGACACTGCACCGCCGGTCTCCACCCGCGCTTGGACTCCGACGGACGCGGCGATACGTGCGGCCAGTGCATCGTCCAGTTGGGGAATGAGGCCGATGCGGACCGTCTCGGACGCGGTGAGTGACTCTGCCGTGGTGGTCAATCGGCGTGCGTCGTCGACGATCAAGCGAGCCCGTGGCAGCAGCGCAGCCCCATGCTCGGTGATGGCGGCACCGTCGGGTGTCCGCTCCACGAGCACGAGACCGAGGTGTTTCTCCAGGGCCTTGATCGCCCGAGACACGGGTGGCTGCGTCACGCCCAGAGCGGCCGCTGCGCGGCCGAAGTGCCGTTCCTCGGCGACGGCAACGAAATACTCGAGATGGCGAACAAGATCCACCGACCTATTGAAACACGTCGACCTGCCGCGATACCGAAAGGGAATGACGCTGCAGTACCTCGGGACTTGGCTCGGAGGCGAGCGGGTGTGATCGCATGACCCCATGCGTACCTCGACATCCACCCGACTGATCACCGTGATCGCAGCGGCGGCGCTGACTGCCGGAGTTGCCTGTTCCTCGACGGCCACCACCGAACCACCACGATCCCAGACGAGTGTGGCTCAGCCTGCGAGCGAAAAGTCCAGTGCCGAACAGGCATATCTCGAACTCGAGGCCAGGGACACTGCGCGGCTCGGCGTCAGTGTGCTCGATCTCGCGACCGGTTCCACGCAGAGTCACCGCGGCGACGAACGTTTCGCGTTCTGCTCCACCTTCAAGGTGTATGCCGTCGGTGCCGTACTTGCCGCCGTCGATGCAGGCAGGTTGCAGCTCAGCGACACCAGAACGATCACCGCCGAGGACAAAGTGCCCGAATCGGCGGTCGATTGGGCCCCAGGCTCCGTCGTCACTATCGCAGACTTGGCGGCGGCCGCACTGACCAAGAGCGACAACACATCCGGCAATCTGCTGATTCGCGAGGCAGGCGGCACCGCGGCACTCACCGACTTCGCGCGATCACTCGGTGACACCGAATTTCGACTCGATCGCACCGAGCCGGAATTGAACACGGCAATCCCGGGTGATCCACGGGACACCACGACACCCGACTCGCTGGCCGCCGGGTACCGAACCCTGCTCGACGGCGATGTTCTGACCGAGGCCTCGCGCAATCAACTACTCGAGTGGATGGGCGACACCGAGACGTCCACCGCCCGGTTCCGAGCGGGCATCGCGCCGCAATGGACTTCGGCCGACAAGACCGGCACCGGAAGTTACGGCGTCTCCAACGATGCCGGACTGCTGCTCGGACCGGATGGGCAGAGGATCCTGCTGGTCGTGCTCAGTGCGACGACGTCGGGGGTGGAGGACTCGCCGGCGATGAACCCCTTGGTGGCCGACGCGACCAGAGCGGCCGTGCAACAGGTGGAGTGAATCAACCCTCGGCACGTCGAACGGCGTCGACCAACGGAACGAGATCCGGCTCATCGGATGCTTCGTCGAGAGCCTCGCGCAACGCCGCATCGTTGGTCGGCCGCGCGGCCTCGAGCAGGGCCAGGCCTTCTTCGCTGACGTCGGTGTAGATACCTCGGCGATCGGTGGGGCACAGGTACCGAGTGAGCAGCCCCCGATCCTCGAGCCGAGTGACCAGGCGGGTCGTGGCACTCTGGCTCAGCACGACGGCGTCGGCCACCTGTTTCATCTGGAGGTGGCCGCCGACCCCGTCGTGCTGCCTGCCCAGGACGTCGAGCAGCCAGTACTCGCGCGCGCTGAGATTGTGGTTGGTCTGCAGCGCACGCTCGATGCGGCTTTCGATACGTCCGTGGAGGACCGCAAGCGCAAGCCAATTCTGCGCGAGGGCAGTCAGGGCGGGGTCGTGTGCGCTCATTGGTCGTGCCTTTCGATACCTGTACTCGTGACCACCCACCATACCGCGCCCACAATTAACGGCGTCTGCAATTACCTTCTCGACCGCCTTACTTTTTCGGTACTCGAACGATGAGAGCGTCGCCCTGTCCACCGCCGCCGCACAGTGCGGCTGCGCCGACTCCGCCGCCGCGTCGCTGCAGCTCGAGGGCCAAGTGTAATGCGATGCGGGCACCGGACATACCGAGGGGATGTCCGATGGAGATCGCCCCACCGTTGACGTTGACGATCTCGGGATCGATGCCGAGATCGCGTGTCGACGCGATTCCGACCGCCGCGAACGCCTCGTTGATCTCGACGACATCGAGGTCCTTCGGGTCGATGCCGTCCTTCTCGCACGCCTTGGCAATCGCCCGGGCCGGCTGTGACTGCAGAGTGGAGTCGGGACCGGCCACCACTCCGTGGGCGCCGATCTCGGCGAGCCAGGTCAAACCGAGCGACTCGGCCTTGTCCTTGCTCATCACGACGACGGCGGCAGCACCGTCGGAGATCTGTGACGCCGATCCCGCGGTGACGGTTCCGGCTTTGTCGAAGGCGGGTCGAAGCTTGCCGAGGGAATCGACGGTGGTGTCGGCTCGGATGCCTTCGTCTTCCGTGAACTGGATCGGATCGCCCTTGCGCTGCGGGATCG
>NZ_JAPWIJ010000015.1:0-17026 GCF_027270735.1 Rhodococcus ruber
ACACTCGGGATCCAGTGCCGGTCATGGCGTATCCGCAGCCGGCGTTCAGATCTTTGAGGGTCATGGTGACGATCGCGGTGACGGGTAGGCCGCGGTGGGTGCCGAGGGTCCCGGAGGCGAGTGTGTGCCGCAACGCCATTTTCAGGGCGTCGTGATGGCGTTCGTTCTGGGTGCGCGTATCCCGCGCGGCGGCAGCGTCCCGTGTAGCGGTGTCCGGACCTGAATCGTCGCCGCCGGTGTCCGATCCCAAGGCGTTGTCTGCATCGGTTGCGTCGTCTGAGTGAGCAGGGTCGTCGGGGGCCGCGGCGTCATTGGGTGCAGATGTGCCGTCGCGCGTTGTTCCACAACGGTATTCGGGATATACATCACATTCGTCGTCGCACTCGTCGTCGCCGTCGTAGTTCTTCTCATCCCACAGGCCATCATCGCTGGAGTCTGCTTCGTGGGTGGTCGGCTTGGGCTTCGGTGGTGCGGCAGCATCCTCGCCGGAGGGCTCGCCGTCCCCGTCGCCGCTGGTTTCGTCGTGGACGACCGACGTGGGGTCGGCAGGATTGTTCACTCCTGGTTTCGCGGCTTTGGAGAACAAGGCCTCGAGGTAGGCGCGTAGTTCGGAATCGACACAGAAGTTTCCTTCCGACATCCCGTCGGAACCCTGTTCACCGAGGTAGAAGAAGGCATCGCGTCGCTTGCGTGGCCTCGGCTTCGCGTTCTTGTCCTCGTCTTCGTCCTCGTCGAAGTCGCCGTCAGGGTCGAGGATCGAGTCCAGGTGCGCGACCAACGGCGCGAAGTCGTCGGGCCGTCTGGTCGAGGCCAAGCCCACCAACTGCTCTTCGGCGAAGTCGCGGGTCTGCGGATCGACACTCGCGGGCAGATGTCGGAAGAATTCGCGAATCATCTGCACATGCTTGGCATCGAGCAACCCCGCCCGCAGCGCGGCAGCGGTGTGCGGCAACAGTGGAGGCAGTACTTCACCCGACAACGCTGTCCGGTCACCCAACTCCGCGGCCAGCCGCACCCGTGCCCCGGCCGCGCGTGGGGTGATGCGCAGCATCCATGCCACCGAGCACGGCACCGACCCCGGATACACATCGAGGCCGTGCTGAGCGATCAGTTCGTTGAGCCAGGTGTACGAATACGCCGTCACCGATCGAGTGAGTGTTTCCATACGCTGGATCACCGCACGCCGGTCGGCATTCGACCACGACACCGACCCCTGCCCGGCCAACTCGGCGACAGCGGACTCGACCCGATCCACCAGCATCGACAACTCGGGATCGGACACGACCGGGGCAGGCGGCACCGTCTCGATGCCGTCCACCCCTGATCCGCCGTCCCCCGAAAGCATGAACAGAATCTATCGCGACCCACCGACAAGTATTCGAACACACGTTCCCGCGGACTTGGAAGCGACGTGGGGAGACCGACTCAGCGCCGTTTGCCGCTCCGTCGCGCATTCGTTTTCGTCTTGGCAACCGGGCGAGCCGGCTTGGAGGGGTGCGCCTTCTTCTTCTTGACCGGCGCGTCGTCTGCCGAGCCTCGCGAGCTGCGGGTCGACCGTCCTCGAACGATGCCGATGAACTCCTCGATGCGGTCGTCCTCGTGTTCTGCGACCCAGGCCAGCGCGATCTGCGACTGCTCTATGTCGGTCACCGGGCGGTAGACGAGATCCTTGCGCGCGTTGAATCGGGCCACCGAGTGCGGCACTATTGCCACCCCCAGCCCGGCAGCCACGTACTCGAACGTCTCCGCAGTTGAATTCATCGGGGGTAGGGCAGGGCGATTGCCGACTTCGAGTTCCGTTGCCACAGCGGCCCATTCGGGTACCGTCGCGGGATCGGCCAGCAGATGCTCGTCGGCGAGATCGCTCGCGGTGACGGAATCGAATGCTGCGACGGCGTGGTCTTTCGGGACCACCACAACCTGGACTTCCTGATACAGGCCGATGGCGTTGAGGCCCTCACGATCGATCGGCGGTCGGACGAAGCTCACATCCACCGTTCCGTCGTGCAGGGCCGACACCTGCGTCTCCGGCGTTGTCGCCGTGACGGACAGTGTGACGTCCGGGAACCGATCCGCCCAGATGCGCGTCCACTTCGTCAGCGTCACACCTTCGGCGTAGCCGATGGTGAACGTCGTCGGCTCGGCAGCAGCCACCTGAGCGAGCTCCGACAGCCGATCGTCCTCGGCAATCTCCACCAGAGCCCGCTCGAGCAGAGCGCGGCCGTCCTCGGTGAGTTCGGTGGGGGAGACGCCCGGCACGAACAGATCGACGCCGAGCTGCTCCTCGAGTTCCACGATGGTCTTACTCAGGCGGATTCGCGAGATTCCGAGCGACTGAGCAGCTCGGGCGAAATGCAGTTGTTGCGCCACCGCGGCGTACCAGCGCAGTGTCTGCACATCGATGTTCACGCAGTCGAGCCTATGGGACGGCGCGCAACGTGCAGGACGGTGGCGTCCAGACCGCGGAATGCCGGATAAGCTGGTCCGGTGAGCCCGGAGAACAAACAGCAGACCATGAAGCCATTGACCGCGGCGAACAAGCTCGGCATCTACCTTCCCGCAGCGCCCGAAGAGTTTCAGAACTCGATGGTCAGCAGATCCGACCTGGACGCGTTGCGGAACGATCCGCCGCAGTGGTTGACCGATTTGCAGACCAACGGACCGTTCCCCCGCGACGTCATCGCGAAGAAGCTGGGCGTGTCCATCGCGGGCCTGGCCCGCGGCGGTGTCACCGAAGCGTTGACAAGTGACGCCATCGACGAGCTCGTCGCCAGCCCGCCGCAGTGGCTCGTCCGGGAGCGACGCACGCAGATCCAGGTTCGCAAGGATGCCGAACGCATCAAGGAGAAGCAGGAAGCGCGTCGTACTGCGGGCAACCGGCCGACCAAGCTGCGCAACCTCTAGCGCGAAACCACTCCGTCAAGGTAGAGCCAGCGGCCGCCCACGCGGACGAATCGACTTTCCTCGCTCATCGTGCCCGCACCCTCGGGGTGCTTGTAGTGCGCTCGGAACTCGACGGTTCCCTGGTCGTCGAACAGACCGCCGGCGTCTGTCGAGACGATGTCGAGTCGGTACCACCGCTGATCGGCATCGAGATCCAACTCGTGAGGGACCGTATCGGGATGCCACGAGGCGCGTAGGTAAGCCGCATCCCCGACGGCGAAAGCGGTGAAGCGCGAGCGCATCAGCTTCTCGGCAGTCGGTGGGTCCGCATCGCCGCGCAGATACGGCTCGCAACACGCGTCGAACGTGTCACCGCTCGAACACGGACACCGGCGACTCACTCGGCTGCTTCCACTTCCACTGTGTAGGTACCGAGTTCGTGCTCGTCACGCTTGCCGACATCCTGAATCCACGTGTTGGCTTCGAGGAGAGTGTCGAACAATCCCAACGGAATCGGGTCTCCGCCGAGCGCGTTCTTCATGATCACGCGGTACTTCCTCACGGTGTCACCCGCCGAACAGTCGCGAGAAACGTTGCGGCAGCGAAGAACATCCCGGCGAACGTGCGATTCATCGTCTTCTGTTGGCGCTGTGAGCGCATCAGCCGCAGTACCCGAGATGCCAGCGAGGTGTATCCGGTCATCACCAGCATGTCGACCGCGACCATCGTGGCCGCGATGACGAGGTACTGAGTGAGCAGGGGCCGTGCCGGATCCAGGAACTGGGGAAGGACGGCGACCATGAACACGACGGCCTTCGGGTTGCTGGCGTTGACCAGGAATCCTCTTGCCAGCATCGTCGTTCCGCGATCGGCAACCGCGGGGGCGTCGGCGACGTCGGTGGGAGCTGCACGCCACTGGCGGACACCCAGATAGACCAGGTAGGCAACACCGAACCACTTGATCGCGGTGAACGCCAGCGCCGAGCTGGCGAGTACTGCACCCAGTCCGACGGCGACGATGCCGATCTGCAGGAGCAAGCCGATCTGCAGACCGAAGATGTTCCAGTAACCGCGGCGCAGGCCGTAACGAAGCCCGGTGGACATCGATGCGATGGCACCGGCACCGGGGGACAGACTGATGACGATGCTCGCGCCGAGGAAGGCGAGCCACACTGACCAGGACATGTGTTCATTGAACTATGCCCGTCAATTCGCTTTCGTGTCGACCGGTGTGTCGAACGAGGCGCTGCGGGGTAGGACGTGGGGATGGCAGACATCAGAACTATCGACACAGGTCCGCAGCAAGTCACCCGTCAGACCGAGGTCAGGGCGTCGGCGTCCGAATTGTTCGACATCGTCGCCGATCCCACCCGCCACGGCGAGCTCGACGGATCGGGCACGGTGAAGGACACCGTCCGCGGTCCCGATCGCCTCAGTACCGGCGCTAAGTTCTCCGTCGGCATGAAGCAGTACGGCGTGCCGTACAAGATCACCAGCACCGTCACCGAATTCGTCGACGCCGACCGGCACAAGGTCGTCGAGTGGCAGCACCCGATGGGTCACAGCTGGCGCTGGGAGTTCGAGGAGAAGCAGCCGGGTCTGACCACGGTGACCGAGAGCTTCAAGTACGGCACCGCCAAGGTCCCGAAGATGCTCGAGCTGTTCAAGATGCCGCAGAAGAATGCGCAGGGGATCAAGAGCACACTGCACAACCTGGCTGCGCGCTACGCCTGACCTGAATCTATCCTGACCGGCATGCCGATCGATCCCGACACCAAGAACTGGACCTGGGTACTCGAGCGAGCGTGCCCGGATTGCGGGTTCGGCTCGAGTGCCGTCGATTACGACGACATCCCGGACCTGATCCGCGCCGACGTCGAGCGTTGGAATGCAGTTCTGCGGCGCGACGACGTCACACTGCGCCCCGACGACTCGACGTGGTCTGCGCTCGAATACGCCGCTCATGTCCGTGACGCGCATCGAATTTTTCGTACCCGCCTGGAGCTGGTGCTCACCGAGGACGATCCTGAGTTCGCGAACTGGGACCAGGACGCCACCGCGGTGTCCGAAAACTACAACGACCAGAACCCTGCGGCGGTGGCGGGGGAGCTCGGAGATGCTGCCCGGGCTCTCGCCGGTGATTTCGCCGCCGTGCCGCCGGAGAAGCGGCACCGGACCGGTCGACGCAGCGACGGGTCGAACTTCTCCGTCGAGTCACTGGCCGCGTACTACATCCACGATCCGATTCACCATCTGTGGGACGTGCGGGGCTGAGCCGAATTCGGTGGAACTATCCTGGGAGTTCGGACAACACTGATTCGACCGAACCCCGGCACCGAACCGACTTCACGAAGGGGCCCACTATGCCTGCCCGCATCGAGCTCGCCCGCGTCGATCTACGCGGACGAACTCCATCCACCGCCGAACTACGCGGCGCACTTCCCCGAGGCGGAGTGGATGTCGATTCGGTGCTGCATCAGGTTCGCCCCGTCGTCGACGCGGTCAAGGAGCGCGGTACCGACGCGGCCCTCGAGTTCAGCGAGAAGTTCGACGGAGTCCGACCGGACCGTATTCGAGTTCCTCAGCAGGAATTGGTTCGAGCACTCGAGGAGCTGGATCCGGCCGTCCGGGCGGCGCTGGAGGTCGCCATCGAGCGAACCCGTCTGGTGCACTCCGATCAGCGTCGAACCGACCACACCACACAGGTGGTACCCGGCGGCACCGTGACCGAGCGCTGGATTCCGGTCGATCGCGTGGGGCTCTACGTGCCCGGCGGCAACGCCGTGTACCCGTCCTCTGTCGTGATGAATGTCGTTCCGGCCCAGATTGCAGGTGTCGGTTCGCTGGTGGTGGCGTCACCGCCGCAGAAGAACTTCGGTGGCCTCCCGCACCCGACCATCCTCGCGGCCGCACAGCTTCTCGGCGTAGACGAGGTGTGGGCTGTCGGCGGCGGCCAGGGCGTTGCGCTGCTCACGTACGGCGGTGTCGATACCGACGGCGGTGAACTGGCACCGGTCGATCTGATCACCGGTCCCGGCAACATCTACGTCACCGCTGCCAAGCGGCTGTGCCGATCGCTCATCGGAATCGACTCCGAGGCCGGTCCTACCGAGATCGCGATTCTCGCCGACGGCACAGCAGACCCGATCCATGTGGCAGCAGACCTGATCAGCCAGGCCGAACACGACGTCATGGCGGCCAGCGTGCTGGTGACCGACAGTGCCGAACTCGCGGACGCAGTCGACGACGCCGTGAACGCGCAGATGGCCTCCACTCGGCATGCGGAACGCGTGGCCACGGCACTGAACGGCAGCCAGTCCGGCATCGTTCTCGTCGACGACGTCACGCAGGGGCTGGCGGTCGTCAACGCGTACGCCGCGGAACACCTCGAGATCCAGACGAAGGACGCGTCCGACGTCGCAGCTCGGGTGCGCAGCGCCGGTGCCGTGTTCGTCGGAGCCTGGTCGCCGGTGAGCCTCGGTGACTACTGCGCCGGGTCCAACCACGTACTCCCGACCGCCGGGTGTGCTCGGCACTCGTCCGGCCTGAGCGTGCAGACGTTCCTGCGCGGCATCCACGTGGTGGACTACAGCGAAGCTGCGCTCGAAGATGTTGCAGCGCATGTCATTGCGCTGGCCAACGCGGAGGACCTGCCGGCCCACGGCGAAGCGGTTCGGTTGCGGTTCGAAGGGTTGCGCACCGGTGATGTGTCATGACCGATGCTTTGGGACAGTCGGTCTCGTTGGACGACCTCCCTCTGCGCGAGGCGCTGATCGGTAAGTCGCCGTACGGTGCGCCACAGCTCACCGTGCCGGTTCAGTTGAACACCAACGAGAATCCGCACCCTCCGACGCAGGCACTGATCGACGACGTCGCCGAATCGGTGCGAATTGCGGCCGCGCAACTGCACCGCTATCCGGATCGCGATGCCGACGAGTTGCGTGCCGATCTGGCGCGCTACCTGACCGACCAGACCGGCTTCGCGGTCGAGACCGCCAACGTGTGGGCGGCCAACGGATCCAACGAGATTCTGCAGCAACTGCTGCAGGCATTCGGCGGACCGGACCGCACTGCGCTGGGTTTCGTGCCGTCGTACTCGATGCACCCGATCATTTCCTCGGGAACTCAGACCGAATGGATTCCCGCGAAGCGTCGGGCAGACTTCTCGCTCGACGTCGACTATGCGGTGCAGGCGATAGAGGAGCGTAAGCCCGACGTCGTGTTCGTCACCAGCCCCAACAATCCGACGGGGCACAGCATCGACGAGCAGGATCTGCGGCGGATCCTCGATGCCGCACCGGGAATCGTGGTGGTCGACGAGGCCTACGCCGAATTCTCTTCGGCGACAAGCGCAATCGGACTTATCGAGAGCTACCCCAGCAAGATCGTGGTCAGCCGGACCATGAGCAAAGCGTTCGCGTTCGCC
The DNA here is from genome assembly GCF_027270735.1 of Rhodococcus ruber. Classification (GTDB taxonomy): domain Bacteria; phylum Actinomycetota; class Actinomycetes; order Mycobacteriales; family Mycobacteriaceae; genus Rhodococcoides; species Rhodococcoides rubrum_A. The sequence continues at coordinate 7,310 of NZ_JAPWIJ010000015.1, forward strand.
GGTGGTCGGCTGGGATACCTCGTTGCGGCACCGGCCGTCGTCGACGCGATGTTGTTGGTGCGCTTGCCGTATCACCTCTCGGTCGTCACCCAGGCCGCCGCTCGCGCGGCGCTGCGGCATGCCTCGGACACCCTCGGTAGCGTGGCCGAACTGTCCGCCGAACGAGATCGGGTGGCGGCGGCCCTCGGCCGCCAGGGCTACGACGTGGTGCCGTCCGACGCCAACTTCCTGCTCTTCGGCCGGTTCTCCGATGCGGCCTCGACCTGGCAGCGATACCTGGACGAAGGCGTGCTCATCCGGGACGTCGGAATTGAAGAATATCTACGCGTCACCATCGGACTGGCGCACGAGAACGACCGATTCCTCACCGTCAGCGCAGCACTCGCATCGACCGAAACAGCAGAGGCACCGAAGTGACCACACCCGCTCCCCGCATCGCCAAGATCGAGCGCACCACCAAGGAATCCGACATCTCGGTCGAGCTGAACCTCGATGGCACCGGCATCGTCGATATCTCCACCGGCGTTCCGTTCTACGACCACATGCTCACCGCGCTGGGCACCCATGCTCGTTTCGACCTCACGGTGCGCGCGAAGGGCGACATCGAGATCGAGGCGCATCACACTGTCGAGGACACCGCGATCGTGCTCGGGCAAGCACTCGGGCAGGCCCTCGGCGACAAGGCGGGGATCACCCGGTTCGGCGACTCGTTCATTCCGATGGACGAAACGCTCGTGCACGCGGCCGTCGATGTGTCCGGACGCCCGTACTGCGTGCACACCGGCGAGCCGGACTACATGGTGCATTCGGTGATCGGCGGCTACCCCGGTGTTCCGTACTCCACCGTGATCAACAAGCACGTGTTCGAGACGCTGGCCTCCAACGCTCGGATTGCGTTGCACGTCCGAGTGATCTACGGCCGCGACCAGCATCACATCACCGAAGCAGAGTTCAAAGCGGTTGCGCGGGCACTGCGTCAGGCCACCGAATACGACCCGCGGGTGACTGGAATTCTGTCCACCAAGGGAAGTCTGTGATCGATCGACCGGCGTTCGTGCTTTGAGTGGTCTGCTGACGATTCGTGGGCTTCCGGCCGCGATGGCGATGGGGGCAGCGTCGTTCGGTGGCTGGGGATTGTTGCTCCCGGTCATACCCCTGGCAGTCTCGCAATCCGGGGCGTCCGACGCGGTGGCTGCGGCCAGCACCGCGATCTTCATGACCACCACGGTCATCACTCAACTGTTCGTGCCGCGGATGCTGATGCGCGTCGGCCACCGCGCGGTCCTTGCCGCAGGGTGCTTGCTGCTGGGTGTTCCGTCGCTGTTGTTCATCGTGTCCGTCGATGCCGTACCGGCACTGGCCGTGTCGGCCCTGAGAGGAACAGGCTTCGGCATGCTGACGGTGGCCGGTGCTGCCATCGTCGCCGAGCTGGCCCCCACTGCTCTGCTCGGCCGTGCGACGGGCGCGCAGGGGATCGCCGTCGCATTGGCTCAGATGATCACGCTGCCACTGGGTTTGGTGATCTTTGCGGCGAATCCGACGGCCGTGTTCGTACTCGGCGCTCTGGTGCCTGCAGCAGGCTTGATCGGCGTGGCATTGTTGCCGCCCACCAGGCCCGCGCCGCAGCCGCCCAGAATCGAGCGGGTTCGCCTCGACGTACGGCAGTTCCTCGTGCCGTGTCTCGTCGTGGCCTCGGTGTCCGCGGCGTACGGCGGAATCACCAGCTTGCTGCCGATCGCGGAATCGAACCGAGCCGCCATGATCGGTCTCGCCTTGGCCGTCGTCAGCGCCGCGATGCTCGTCGGCCGGTACACCGCAGGTTCGGTTGCAGATCGAATCGGCATCGGACGCTCCGTCGTTCCCGCGCTGTTCTCGGCCGCGATCGGCATCGTGCTGTTCGCGATCGCCGCGCTGGGGAACATGCCCGCTGCACTGTTCTTCGTCGCCGCCGTTCTGTTCGGAATCGGGTACGGAGCATGCCAGAACGACAGCCTGGTGATGGCGTTCGACGCGGCCGGGCCCGCTCGCTACAGCAGCGCCAGCGCCGTCTGGAACATCAGCTTCGACGCGGGAACCGGTGCGGGTGCTCTCGCACTGGGCGTTCTCGCCACGAGTGTGGGGTACACCGCGGGATTCACCGCGGCCGCAATCACGGTGGTCGTCGTTGCGGCGGTGGCGCTGATCGCCCGACCACGCCCCGATAGACTTCCCTCATGACTTCTGTGGTGTTGCTCGATTACGGCTCGGGCAATCTGCACTCGGCGAAGAGGGCGTTGGCCCGGGTCGGTGCCGACGTGACGGTGACCTCGGATTTCGACGAAGCGTTGGATGCAGAGGCATTGGTCGTTCCCGGTGTCGGAGCGTTCGCCGCGTGCATGGAGGGTCTGCTTGCGGTGCGCGGTGACCGCATCATCGGGCGTCGTCTGGCCGGTGGACGCCCCGTGTTGGGTATCTGCGTCGGAATGCAGATTCTGTTCGACCGCGGCGTCGAATTCGGTGTCGAAGCCAACGGGTGTGGGGAATGGCCGGGTACGGTCGAGCGTCTGCAAGCCGACGTGTTGCCCCACATGGGCTGGAACACCGTCGAGGCGCCGGAGAAGAGCGTGCTGTTCGACGGCATCGATCCCGAGACCCGGTTCTATTTCGTCCACTCCTACGCTGCCCAGCAGTGGGAGCTCGAACCCAGCGACACGATCGCCGCGCCGTTGCTCACGTGGGCTGATCACGGCGGCCGGTTCCTTGCTGCCGTGGAGAACGGCGCGCTCTCGGCCACCCAGTTCCACCCGGAGAAATCCGGCGACGCCGGTGCCGCCCTACTCGAGAACTGGGTTCGATCGGTGTGAGCGACCGCGAGTTCTCGTTGGGAAGGTTGGCCTTCCGGTCACTCGGTGCGGCCGTCGTGGTGCTGGCACTCGCCACTGCCCTGATCGCCGTCCTGCAGCCGAGCGCGGGCGTAGCTCTGTCCATTGCCCTGGCCGGTGTGGTCGGAGCGATCGCAGCAATGGGAGTGGTGTCCACTCGTATGACCAAGCAGCTCGGCCGGGACGAATGAATTGTCGTTCCGCAGGCTGCACTCGGCGAGTGAATTGTCGTTCCGCAGGCTGCACTCGGCGAGTGAGTGACCGGTCGTTCCCGGCCACCGCCGACCCGTTTTGAATCGACCGCCGCTCGGGCCGTAGCATAACCGCACGTGAGCCTGGTCTTATTGCCTGCTGTCGATGTCGCAGGCGGCGAAGCTGTTCGTCTCGTTCAAGGAGAAGCCGGAAGCGAGACCAAGTACGGGTCGCCTCGTGATGCCGCCCTCGCGTGGCAGAACGACGGCGCGGAATGGGTCCATCTCGTGGATCTGGACGCCGCGTTCGGGCGGGGTTCCAACCGGGAGTTGCTCGCGTCGGTCGTCGGCGAACTCGACGTCAAGGTAGAGCTGTCGGGCGGCATTCGCGACGACGAGTCGCTGCGCGCGGCGCTGGCGACCGGTTGTGCGCGAGTCAATCTCGGTACCGCAGCCCTCGAGGATCCGCAATGGTGCTCCCGTGCGATCGGCGAGTTCGGTGATCGCGTTGCGGTCGGTCTGGACGTGCTGATCGTCGACGGAGCTCCGCGGCTACGCGGCCGCGGCTGGGTCAGCGACGGCGGCGATCTGTGGGAGGTGCTCGAGCGGCTCGAGCGCGACGGATGTTCGCGCTACGTGGTCACCGACGTGACCAAGGACGGCACGTTGACGGGGCCCAATCTCGAACTGCTCGCCGATGTCTGTGCCAAGACCGACAAGCCGGTCATCGCGTCGGGCGGCGTGTCCACCATTGCAGATCTCGAAGCAATTGCCGGCCTGGTCGATCGGGGCGTGGAAGGTTCCATTGTCGGAAAAGCGCTGTACGCCGGACGTTTCACGCTGCCCGACGCCCTCGCTGCGGTGTCTCGGTAGCAACGAATGACCCTTCCCGAGGAACCGACTCGTCTGCTCGAGATCGCCGGTGGATTGCTCGACGGTGTCCACGATCGGTTCGTTGCGGGCGTCGGTGCACCGAGTGCAGTGCAGAAGGGACCCGACGATTTCGCCACCGCGGTGGATCTGGAACTCGAGCGTCGGCTCGGTGCGGAATTGTTCGATTCGACCGGAATTGCTGTTCACGGCGAAGAATTCGGTGGACCGGATCTGAACTCCGGGCTCGTCTGGGTGCTCGACCCCATCGACGGCACGTTCAACTACTCGTCGGGGTTACCTTCGGCGGGAACGTTGTTGGCGTTGCTCGACGACGGAGTGCCCGTCCTCGGCCTGACGTGGCTGCCGCTGGTGGACCAGCGTTTCGCTGCGGTGGCGGGCGGCCGGCTGCTACTGAACGGTGTTGTGCTCCCGGCGCTGCAACCGAAGGGGTTGCGCGAGTCCATGATCGGCTTCGGTGCGTTCAACGTCGCCAGTCGTGGCTCGCTGCCCGGGCGGTTCAGGTTCCGCATCCTCGAAGAGCTGTCGATGCAGTCCTCTCGCCTACGGATGCACGGTGCCACCGGAGTGGATCTGGCCTACACGGCCAGCGGTGTACTGGGCGGCGCGGTGGTTTTCGGCCACCGGGCCTGGGACAACGCCGCGGGTGCGCTGCTGGTGCGCGCCGCAGGCGGAATCGTCACCGACCTCGCGGGTGAACCCTGGACGGTCGACTCCAAGTCGGTGCTCGCGGCCGGGCCCGGGGTGCACGACGAGCTACTGAAGGTGATCGCCGAACTCGGTGATCCCGCCGACTACCTGGAAGGACCTGCGCGATGAGCGTCGCGGTCAGAGTGATTCCGTGCCTCGACGTCGATGCCGGACGTGTCGTCAAGGGTGTCAACTTCGAAAACCTCCGCGACGCAGGCGATCCCGTCGAACTAGCGGCTGCCTACGACGCACAGGGAGCGGACGAGCTGACCTTTCTGGACGTCACCGCGTCCACCTCGGATCGAGGCACGATGCTCGACGTCGTCAGCCGTACAGCCGAGCAGGTGTTCATTCCGCTCACCGTCGGCGGGGGAGTACGCACCGTCGCCGACGTCGATCGTCTGTTGCGGGCCGGAGCGGACAAGGTCAGTGTGAACACCGCCGCGATCGCCCGACCCGAGTTGCTGCGCGAGCTCAGTGAGCGGTTCGGATCTCAGTGCATTGTGCTTTCGGTCGACGCTCGTACCGTTCCGCAGGGGCAGCAGGACACCCCATCGGGCTGGGAGGTCACCACACACGGCGGCAAACGCGGAACCGGTATCGACGCCGTCGAATGGGCAGTTCGTGGTGCCGAGCTGGGCGTGGGAGAGATTCTGCTCAATTCGATGGATGCCGACGGCACGAAGGCCGGGTTCGATCTGCCGATGATCGCGGCCGTTCGGGCTGCGGTGCACGTGCCGGTCATTGCCAGCGGGGGAGCGGGACGGGTTGAGCACTTCGCACCCGCAGTGCAGGCCGGGGCGGACGCTGTTCTCGCCGCCAGTGTCTTCCACTTCGGCGATCTCACCATCGGTCAGGTCAAAGAGGCGATGCGCGTCGAGCGCATCGTCGTTCGATAGCAAAGAGGTTTCCCGATGACACTCGACTCGAGTCTGTCCGCGAGACTCAAGCGCAACGAGGCCGGACTGTTCAGTGCGGTCGTGCAGGAACGGTCGACCGGGCAGGTGCTGATGGTCGCTTGGATGGACGACGAGGCGCTCTCTCGAACCCTCGAAACCCGCAAGGGCACTTACTATTCCAGGTCCCGGCAGCAGTACTGGGTCAAGGGTGAGACGTCGGGGCACACGCAGTACGTGCACGAGGTTCGACTCGACTGCGACGGTGACGCCGTGCTTCTGGTTGTCGATCAGGTCGGTGCGGCATGCCACACCGGCGCGCACACCTGCTTCGACGCCGACGTGCTGATGGGGCCCGAGAACCCTCAGGCCTGACCCGTGCCTGCAGCGATTCCCTTGTCCAACTGAGCCAGAAGGGTAGCGCTCAGGGTCGAGAGCTGCTCGACCTCCGCGTCCGAGAGCCCCTCGAACACCAGCGCCTGCACCGTGCCGACGTGCCCGGGAGCCGACTCCACGACCTTCTCCATGCCCGAGTCGGTCAGCACCGCGTAGGAACCGCGGCTGCCCGGGATGGACTCTCGGCGGACCCATCCGGCCTTCTCGAGCTTGGTCACCACGTGTGAGAGCCGCGAGAGCGACGCATTCGCGTACTCGGCCAGGTCCCTGAGTTGGATTCGCCGCTGCGGGTTCTCGCTGACGGTGGCGAGAACGAAGTAGTCGAAGTGGGTCAGCTGAGAATCGCGCTGCAGCTGAGCGTCCAGCGCGGCCGGAAGTCGAGTGACGAGGGCGACGAGCGACCGCCAGGCCTCCTGTTGACTCTCGGTGAGCCACTGGGGATCCACCGCATCGTTCGGTGTCGCCTCGTTCGGTGTCGCCGACGTGTCCATCGCGGGGAACCTCTCGATCTCTGGGTCTTTCCTGCAGGCTCCACTCCTATCGAGATAGTTGTGGTCTGCACATGATGCCTCGAGGGTCCCCCACCCGAGGCATCACGTCGGACAGATGTTCTACGTGCGATGCGCGCGCAGGTATTCGAGCGCCTTGTCCGCATGAGCCTCGAACCGTACTTCGCTCGAGAAGGTCTCGAGCACCTTCCGGTCGGTGCCGATGACGAACGTCGCCCGCTTGACCGGAGAGAGCTTGGCGAGCAGACCACGCTTGACGCCGAACGCGGTGGCGACGGCACCGTCTTCGTCGGAGAGCAGGGGGTAGTCGAAAGACTTGGCCGCGGCGAACTCTGCCTGTTTGGCGACGGCATCGGCACTGATGCCGACTCGGGTGGCTCCGATCTCGGCGAACTCCGAGGCCAGGTCCCGGAAATGGCACGCTTCGGCAGTGCACCCGGGGGTGAAGGCGGCCGGGTAGAAGAACAGCACTATCGGACCGTTCGCCAGCAGTTCGGTCAGGGTTCTGATCTGTCCGGTCTGGTCCGGTAGGGAAAAGTCGGGAACGAGTTCGCCTGGTTTCATGCTCGGCAGGTTACCGCGAGCGCCGGCCTTGTCGCCGGAGCGGAGCCTGCGGAGTGACCCGTTGTGCCGAACCTGGGAGGATGGGGCAATGCGCGGCGAGACGACCACCGACCCCAGTCCCACCTCCGGTACCGACAACTCGGACTCGACCACCTCCCGCGAGGTGTTCCGGCAGCTCGCAGCCGAGCACCGAGTGGTTCCGGTGACACGAAAGGTGCTCGCCGACTCCGAGACTCCGTTGTCGGCGTACCGCAAGCTCGGTGCGGACCGGCCCGGCACCTTTCTGCTCGAGTCTGCGGAGAACGGTCGTTCGTGGTCGAGATGGTCGTTCATCGGCGCGGGCGCCCCGGCGTCGCTGACGGTCATCGACGGCGAGGCGGCCTGGCGCGGCAACGTTCCGGCAGGGGTGCCCACCGGCGGCGATCCGCTCGAGGTCCTGGCCAGGACTTTGGAGCTGTTGCACTCGGAGCGGGTGCCCGGTCTGCCCCCGTTGACGGGCGGCATGGTCGGCTACCTGGGATACGACTCGGTGCGGCGTATCGAGAAGCTGCCCGAGTATGCACAGGACGACCTCGGTGTGCCCGAGCTGGTCATGCTGCTCGCGACCGATCTGGCGGCCGTCGACCACCACGAGGGTGCGATCACGCTGATCGCGAACGCGGTCAACTGGGACGGAACCGACGACAACGTCGACGAGGCCTACGACGACGCCGTGCGCCGACTGGATCGCATGTGCGCAGACTTGTCCAAGCCTGCTGATTCCACCGTCTCCACCGTCTCCAAGCCTGCACCGCAGTTTCGGCGGCAGCGGACCTCCGAGGGCTTCGGTGCCGACGTCGCCCGGTTGGTGGAGGAGATCGAAGCCGGAGAGGCGTTCCAGGTGGTCCTCTCGCAACGCTTCGAGATGGACACCGATGCGTCGCCGCTCGACGTCTACCGCATGCTGCGGGCCTCCAACCCCAGCCCGTACATGTACCTGATGCATGTTCCGGGCGACAACGACGAGACTGCTTTCTCGATCGTCGGATCGAGCCCCGAGGCCCTGGTGACAGTGGTCGACGGCCTCGCCACCACGCATCCGATCGCGGGCACGCGGTGGCGCGGTACCTCCGAGGAAGAGGACGTGCTGCTCGAGAAAGATCTGCTCGCCGACGAGAAGGAGAACGCGGAGCACCTGATGCTCGTGGACCTCGGTCGTAACGACCTCGGGCGCGTCTGTGCCCCCGGCACGGTCCGGGTCAGCGACTACCGCCACATCGAGCGATACAGCCATGTCATGCATCTGGTCTCGACGGTGACGGGCCGTCTGGCCGAGGGCAAGCGTGCCCTCGACGCGGTCAAGGCCTGCTTCCCGGCGGGCACGTTGTCGGGAGCACCGAAGGTGCGCGCCATGGAACTGATCGACGAGTTGGAACCGACGCGACGCGGTATCTACGGCGGCATCGTCGGCTATCTCGATTTCGCGGGTGACGCCGACACCGCCATTTCGATTCGGACCGCTCTGATCAAGGACGGGACCGCCTACGTTCAGGCCGGTGCGGGGGTCGTGGCGGATTCGGTCGCGCAATACGAGGACGACGAGGCACGAAACAAGGCCATGGCCGTACTGGGTGCAGTCGCGGCCGCAGAATCGCTTCGCGAGGTCGGTGGGCGATGACCGAGCGATCCGGTCGTCGCGCGTCGGCCGCTGTTCCGGTCGCTCTGCTGATCGTGGCTGCGGCGTGTCTGTGGGGCGCGTCGAGAATGACGTGGGTCCGGGTGACGTCCTCCGACGGTCTCGGGGAGAATCGAACGGACGACCTTCTCGGTAGCACCTGGGCCGCTGCCACCACACCGCTCGCGCTGGTGCTGCTGGCTGCGGTAGCCGCGTCGTTCGCGGTGCGCGGGTGGGCCTCTCGGGTGCTGGCTCTGTTGATCGCGGTGGTGGCCGTGTCGGCCGCTGTTCCGGCCGTCCGACTGCTCACCGCGGGAGCTTCCGACGCGGAGTCGGCGGCCCTTGCCGAACTCCCCGCCAGGGCTCAGGTCTCGATGACGGAGGTCTCGGTTCTTCCGGCGATCGTCACCCTCGTCGGAGCGCTGTGCGCCCTCGGTGCGGCGGTGGTGTCGATTCGGAAAACATCTGCCTCGCAGGTACTCTCGTCCAAGTACGACGCCCCGGCGGTGCGACGTGACGAGGTGGCTCGACGCGTTCGCAGTTCCTCGTCCGACAACGGCGTGCCGGACGAAGGCGAGGACCTCACCGAACGCATGATGTGGGACGCGCTCGACGCGGGCGAAGATCCTACCGACGAGTCCGGTACCCCGCGTTCGTCGTGATGAATCCGCCCTCTACGCTAGGTCCGACCCCGATGAGATTCCTCACATCGGAAGTCGACGCTCAGAAAGGACTGGGGGCACCATGACTGTTCTCGACTCGATTCTCGACGGTGTACGGGCCGACGTGGCCGCGCGCGAATCGGTGGTCGATTTCGCCGCCGTCAAAGCAGCAGCGAAAGCAGCCCCGGCACCTCTCGACGCAGCGGCAGCCCTTCGTGAGGACGGGATCGGCGTCATCGCCGAGGTCAAGCGTGCCAGCCCGTCCAAGGGTGCGTTGGCAGACATCGGTGATCCCGCGGTTCTGGCTCGCGCCTACGAGCAGGGCGGTGCCCGCATCATCAGCGTCCTCACCGAAGAGCGTCGCTTCCACGGATCCCTCGCAGACCTCGACGCAGTTCGTGCC
>NZ_JAPWIJ010000015.1:17126-92049 GCF_027270735.1 Rhodococcus ruber
CACCGAAGAGCGTCGCTTCCACGGATCCCTCGCAGACCTCGACGCAGTTCGTGCCGCGGTCTCGATTCCGGTGTTGCGCAAGGATTTCATCGTCGGTCCGTATCAGATCCACGAGGCTCGGGCCCACGGTGCCGACGTCATCCTGCTGATCGTCGCGGCACTCGAGCAGGATGCTCTGGCGTCGCTGCTCGACCGTACGGAGTCGCTCGGCATGACGGCACTGGTCGAGGTGCACACCGAAGCCGAGGCAGATCGTGCCCTCGAGGCCGGTGCCACCGTCATCGGCATCAACGCCCGCAACCTCAAGACGCTCGAGATCGATCGGGACAGTTTCGGACGTATCGCTCCCGGTCTGCCGAGCGAGGTCATTCGCGTCGCAGAGTCCGGAGTGCGGGGAACAGCCGATCTGCTCGCCTACGCCGGAGCGGGCGCGGACGCCGTCCTCGTCGGCGAGGGCTTGGTCACTGCAGGCGATCCGCGCACGGCCGTCTCGGACCTGGTGACGGCGGGAACGCATCCGTCGTGCCCCAAGCCTGCACGCTGACCCTGCAGAGTTGACTCGGGCACCCGACCCGAGCGCGGCGGCAGTCCGCCGTTGGGGCACACTGGACCGGTGAGCACCAGCAATTCTCCAGGCATCGCGGACGCCCCGCAGGTAGTCCGCTTCAAGGGCGCTGATCTGCCGCAGAGCAGCATCGGCCTCACCGATCGCAGCGCGCACGAGCCCGATGTGGGCGGGCATTTCGGCGTCTACGGCGGCAGGTTCGTCCCCGAGGCACTGATGGGTGTGATCGAGGAAGTCACCGCCGAGTACGAGAAGGTGCGCAGCGACAACGAATTCCTCGGCGAACTCGATCGACTGCAGCGCGACTACACCGGCCGACCCTCGCCGGTCTTCGAGGCGACTCGGCTGTCCGCGCACGCCGGTGGCGCTCGCATCCTGCTCAAGCGAGAAGACCTGAACCACACCGGTTCTCACAAGATCAACAACGTTCTCGGACAGGTGCTGCTCGCGAAGCGAATGGGCAAGACTCGTGTCATTGCAGAGACCGGTGCCGGTCAACACGGCGTCGCGACCGCCACGGCCTGTGCCCTTATGGGGCTCGAATGCGTTGTGTACATGGGCGAGGTCGACACCGAACGGCAAGCACTCAACGTCGCCCGGATGCGCCTGCTCGGATCGAGCGTCGTGGCCGTGAAGTCGGGATCGCGCACCCTCAAGGACGCCATCAACGAGGCTCTACGCGATTGGGTCACCAACGCGGACAACACGTATTACTGCTTTGGTACCGTCGCCGGGCCGCACCCGTTCCCGGTCATGGTCCGCGACTTCCAGCGCATCATCGGCCTCGAAGCACGGCAGCAGGTGCTCGCCTCCACGGGGAGGCTGCCCGACGCCATCGCCGCCTGCGTCGGTGGCGGGTCCAATGCGATCGGAATCTTCCACGCCTTCATCGACGACGCCGACGTTCGGCTGATCGGTTTCGAGGCGGCCGGCGACGGCGTCGAGACGGGCCGCCACGCTGCGACGATCAGCGGTGGAACTCCGGGAGCGCTGCACGGTGCGTACTCGTACCTGCTGCAGGACGAAGACGGCCAGACCGTCGAATCCCATTCGATCTCAGCGGGATTGGACTACCCGGGCGTCGGTCCCGAGCATTCGTACCTGCACGACATCGGGCGAGCGGAGTACCGAGGCATCACCGATACCGAAGCGATGAATGCCTTCAAGCTGCTGTGCCGTACCGAGGGCATCATTCCGGCCATCGAGTCCTCGCATGCCATCGCCGGCGCATTGACCCTCGGCAAGGAGTTGGGCGAAGGCGCGATCATTCTGGTCAACCTGTCCGGGCGTGGCGACAAGGACGTCGACACCGCGGCCGAGTGGTTCGGGCTGATAGACGGAGACGGCGACGCGAACGTGGACGAAGAAGTAGGTATCAAGCCATGAGCAACAACGACTCTCGTCTCTCCGGGACCTTCGCGAAGTGCCGCGCCGAAGGGCGCGCAGCACTCGTCGGATACCTCCCCGCAGGTTTTCCGACCGTGCCGCGCTCGGTCGAGGTGTTCAAGACCATGGTCGACGCCGGATGCGACATCGTCGAGGTCGGTATTCCGTATTCCGATCCGGTGATGGACGGCCCCACGATTCAGGCCGCAGCCGACGTCGCGCTGCGAGCCGGTGCTCGGGTCAAGGACGTGTTCGCAGTGACCGAGCAGGTCTCTGCCGCGGGCGGAAAAGCAGTCGTCATGACCTACTGGAATCTGGTCCTCAAATACGGCATCGAGAACTTCGCCCGCGATCTCGCCGGTGCGGGCGGGCTCGGAATCATCACCCCCGATCTCATTCCGGATGAGGCGCAGGAATGGATCGAGGTCTCCGACAGGTACGGACTCGACCGCATCTTCCTCGTCGCTCCGTCGTCCACCGAGGAACGGCTCGTCAGCACCGTCGAAGCCAGCAGCGGTTTCGTCTACGCCGCTTCGACGATGGGCGTGACCGGTGCCCGCGATGCGGTGTCCTCGATGGCACCCGAATTGTCGGCCCGCATCCGTAAGCACTCCGACATCCCCATCGGCGTCGGCCTCGGTGTTCGCTCGGGTGCTCAGGCCGCCGAGATCGCCCGCTACGCCGATGCAGTCATCGTCGGATCGGCGTTGGTCAGTGCCGTGGACAACGGACTCGACGCGGTGCGTGACCTGACGACGGAACTCGCCGAGGGTGTCCGCTCCGCTAACGTAGCGTCGTGACCTCGACCGAGATTCTGGCCTACATTCCCAGCCCCGCGCAGGGGGTGTGGCACGTCGGACCGCTCGCTCTGCGGGCCTACGCGCTGTTCATCATCATCGGCATCGTCGTGTCGGTGGTGTGGGGCGATCGCCGTTGGGTCGCTCGAGGGGGAACGAAGGGCACCGTCCTCGACGTCGCGGTCTGGGCTGTTCCTTTCGGCTTGCTCGGCGGCCGTCTCTACCACGTTGCAACAGACTGGAAGACGTACTTCGGTCCCGGCGGAAATCCGGTCGAAGCGCTGTACGTCTGGAACGGCGGCCTGGGTATTTGGGGAGCAGTGTTCCTCGGCGGAGTCGGTGCCTGGATCGCCTGCCGTCGCCGAGGGATCCCCTTGCCCGCATTCGGTGACGCTGTGGGGCCCCCGATTCTGCTAGCCCAGGCGATCGGGCGCATCGGCAACTACTTCAACCAGGAACTGTACGGTCGCGCAACCACGCAGCCGTGGGGTCTGGAAATCTACGAACGAGTCGACTCGAACGGCCGACTGGATCCCCTGAACGGCGTGTCGACGGGATTCGTGGAGAAGGTCGTCCACCCGACGTTCCTCTACGAGCTGCTGTGGAGCCTCGCGATCGTCGCCCTGCTGGTGCTGATCGACCGCAAGTACACGATCGGCCACGGACGATTGTTCGCGTTGTACGTCGCCGGATACTGCGCCGGACGTTTCTGGGTGGAACTCATGCGTGACGATTTCGCGACGAAGATCGCGGGACTTCGCGTCAACACCTTCACATCCGCCATCATCTTCGTCCTGGCGGTCGCATACTTCGTGATCGCGACAAAGGGTCGCGAAGACCCCGCGACTCTGAAATCGAACGACGACGTGGACGGTAGTAGCGCCGACTCAGACGGCGATGCCTCCGGCGACGTGGACGAGACCGACGTGAACGACCGAACAGCCGATGCTCAGGACGTGCAGACGTCCGACAAGAAAGCCGAGGAAGAAGGCAGTACACGTGGTTGATTTCGACAAGACCCACGGTCCCGAATCCGGTTCCGGCACCGGCGATTCCAGTGACGGTGACGTCAAGCCGACCACGCCGTTCGGCACTCCGTTCGACTACGGTGCCACCGCCGAGGCGTCGCTCTCGGAGCCGCCGGCAACCTCGGAATCCGCACCGTCGCACGGTCCCACCGGGCCCACGGGGCCGGGCTGGGATACGTACTCGGGTGTCGGAAACGGCCCAGGTTGGTCCAGCACACCGAGCTACCCGGCCCCGAGTCCGGACGGCAGCATCGACAATCCGGTCGGAGGATTCCCGCCGGCTCAGAACTACCCACCCCAGAACTTCCCGCAGCAGAACTTCCCGCAGCAGGGGTACGGCCAGTCGCAGGGCTACCCGCAGCAGGGGTACGGCCAGCAGCAGGGGTACGGCCAGCAGCAGGGTTACCCGCAGCAGGGTTACCCGCAACAGGGTTACCCGCAACAGGGTTACGGCCAGCCACAGGGTTTCGGTGCGCCCATGGGCTATCGGGGCGGACACCCGTACGGCGTCGGCCCAGACGCTCCGTACGGTCGTGATCCGGTCACCGGCGAGCCGTTGTCGGACAAGTCCAAGATCGTCGGCGGCCTGCTGCAGATATTTCTCGGTTGGTTGGGTGTCGGTCGCTTCTATGTCGGCAGTACCGGAATCGGTGTCGCCCAGCTGCTCCTGTTCTTCTTCGGTGTTCTGCTCACCGCAGTGTTCGGCCTCGGACTGATTCTGCTGTTCGGGCTCTTCGTCTGGCACGTCGTCGACGGCGTGCTCATTTTGGTGGGCAATGTAACGGACGCTCAGGGGCGAAAACTGAGAGACTGAGCCCTTGTTCGCACCGCATCCGCACAAGGGAGCCCGAAGTGAGTGACTCAGGTACATCGTCGTCCGACGGATCGCCGGGAGACGGATCCGGTTCGACGGAGCCGACGATCTCGTTCGAGAAAGGCACCCCTGCAGGCTCGGGTCCCGTCTACGGCGCACCCGACCCCAATTACACGACCCCGAACTACGGCACCCCGGGCGGCGCTGATCAGGGTCAGCAGTTCGGACCCCCGCCCGGTGTCGGTTATCCACCGCCGGCCGATGGTTCGGGTCAGTACTTCGCGCCGCCGCCCCCGCCGTACGCGGGTGGTCAGTACGGTGGGCCGCAGTACGCGGGTGGTCCCGGCTTCATGGACCCGATGGCTCCCTACGGCCGTCACCCGGTCACCGGGGAACCCTTCTCCGACAAGCAGAAGCTGACGGCAGGCCTGCTCAACATCCTGCTGGGCGCATTCGGAGCTGGGCGCTTCTATCTCAACCAGCCGGGCATTGCAGTGGCCCAGATCGCCGTCACGTGGCTCACCTGCGGTATCGGTGGCATCTGGCCGTTGATCGACGGGATCATGATGCTCACCGGCAGCGTGCGCGACGAGCACGGTCGACCGCTGCGCGACTGACTACCTCGTCGGCGGCCACCGGAATTCGCGATTGCATCGTTGCGAATTCCAGCTGCTACGATTTCGCCATCCGGGAGCGATCTCGGATTCTTTCGCGGGCCAGGGCTGTCCCGGTGAATTCCCGACAGGCGTTTTGATTTCGGCTGGTCCGACCGCTCAGGTCGAGCCGAGCCGACCAGCCGGCGGGGTTGCCGAGACTCACGGCGCAGCGTTCGAGACACTGCACCGCCCTCACGCACCCACCGGCCTACGTGGAGGTGATCGTGGTGCTGTTTTCTCGGATGCCTGCGGAGCAGGGTCTGTACGACCCGAGCTTGGAGAAGGATTCCTGCGGCGTGGCGATGATCGCCGACATCGCGGGCCGACGCTCCCATTCCATCGTGGCCGACGGCGTTCTGGCTCTGGAGAATCTGGAACATCGCGGCGCTGCCGGGGCCGAACCCAACAGCGGCGACGGCGCGGGCATTCTGATCCAGCTCCCCGTCGAACTGCTCGTCTCCCTTGCGCCGTTCGATCTGCCCGCGGCCGGAGCCGACGGTGACAATACTTTTGCGGCCGGCGTGTGTTTTCTCCCGCAGGGCATCCGGGAACGTGCGCTCGCCGTCGAGCGTGTCGAATCCGTTGCGACCGAAGAAGGTCTGGACATCCTGGGCTGGGTCCCGGTCGAGGTCGATCCCGATCGAGCCGACGTGGGAGTCACCGCTCTGGGCTGCATGCCGTACATGAGCTACCTCTTCGTCACCGCCCCCGAGGTCGACGGCGCGCGCCCGGCGGGCCTCGCACTCGATCGGCTGGTGTACGCACTGCGCAAGCGTTCCGAACGGGTCACCCCCGAGATCGAGGCCGAGGGTTCGGGACTGTTCTTTCCGTCGCTGTCCTCGCGCACCATCGTCTACAAGGGCATGCTCACCACGATGCAGTTGCCGCTCTACTTCCCGGAGTTGCGGAACCCGTTGTGCACGAGCGCTATTGCCATCGTTCACAGTCGATTCTCGACCAACACGTTTCCGTCCTGGCCACTGGCGCACCCGCATCGCTACGTGGCCCACAACGGCGAGATCAACACCGTCAAGGGCAACCGAAACCGAATGCGGGCTCGGGAAGCACTGCTCTCCAGCGACGTGATCCCCGGTGACCTCGAGCGGTTGTTCCCTATCTGCAATCCCGATGCGTCGGACTCGGTGTCCTTGGACGAGGTGCTCGAACTGCTGCACCTCGGCGGACGCAGTGTTCCGCATGTGGTGATGATGATGGTGCCCGAGCCGTGGGAGAACCACCGCACGATGGATCCGCGAGTGCGGGCGTTCTATCAGTTCCACGCGTCGATGATGGAGGCCTGGGACGGCCCGGCCTGTGTGACGTTCACCGACGGCAGCTACGTCGGGGCCGTGCTCGATCGCAATGGGCTTCGCCCCGGTCGCTGGTGGCAGACGGCCGACGGCCGGGTGATCCTTGCCAGCGAGGCCGGCGTGCTCGATGTGCCGCAATCCGAGGTCGTCGCCAAGGGCAGACTCGAACCGGGCAAGATGTTCCTGATCGACACCGTCGCCGGACGACTCGTACCCGACGACGAGATCAAGCTCCAGCTGGCCACCGAACATCCGTATCAGGAGTGGCTGCACGCCGGACTGCTCGAGATCAAGAGCCTGCCCGAGCGTGCGCACATTCAGTACAACCACGACTCCGTGGTGCGCAGACAGGTCGCGTTCGGTTACACCGAGGAAGACCTGCGCGTCGTACTGACGCCGATGGCCGCGTCCGGGGGAGAGCCGCTGGGGTCCATGGGCACCGACACCCCTGCGGCAGTCATGTCGCAGCGCTCGCGTCAGCTCTACGACTACTTCATCGAACTGTTCGCTCAGGTCACCAACCCGCCGCTGGATTCGATTCGGGAGGAGATCGTGACCTCCCTCGCGCGGGTGATGGGTCCCGAGCAGAACCTGCTCGAGCCCACTGCGGCGTCGTGCAGGCAGATCGTGTTGCCGTGGCCGGTGCTCGACAACGACGAGTTGAACAAGATCATCCACATCAACGACGACGGCGACCATCCCGGATTGTCGGCGACAGTGTTGCGTGGCCTGTACGAGGTCGAGCGTGGCGGCGAAGGTCTCGCCGAGGCCATCGAGGATTTGCGGGCCCGGGCCTCGGAAGCCATCGCTGCCGGGTACACCACCCTGATCATCTCCGATCGCGATTCGGACCACACCCGGGCACCGATTCCGTCCTTGCTGGCCACCTCGGCCGTGCACCATCACCTGGTCCGGACCAAGGAGCGCACCAAAATCGCCCTCGTCGTCGAATCCGGCGATGCACGCGAGGTCCATCATCTGGCGTTGCTGATCGGATTCGGTGCCGCCGCGGTCAACCCGTATCTGGCGATGGAATCGATCGAGGATCTCGTCGGCGAGGGTGAGCTGACCGGCGTCGAACCGACGATAGCGGTACGCAACTATCTGTACGGTCTCGGCAAGGGTGTGCTCAAGGTGATGTCCAAGATGGGCATCTCGACCGTCGGATCCTACACCGGCGCACAGGTTTTCGAGGCTGTCGGCCTCGATCGCGAGGTGGTGCGCGAGTACTTCAAGGGCACGGTCAGCAAGCTCGGCGGCGTCGGCCTGGACGTGCTCGCCGAGGAGGTCAAGCTGCGCCACCGTCGGGCGTACCCCGAGAACCCCACCGACCGTGTCCATCGCCGGTTGGAGATCGGGGGCGAATACCAGTTCCGGAGGGAAGGCGAGCTGCATCTGTTCACGCCCGAAACGGTGTTCCTGTTGCAGCACGCCACCCGTACAGGTCGCTACGACGTGTTCCAGAAGTACACCGACGAGGTGGACCGGCTTGCTCGTGAAGGCGGTGCCCTGCGTGGTCTGTTCGAGTTCAAAGATGGCGTGCGGCCCCCTGTTCCGCTCGACGAGGTGGAGTCGGTCGAGTCGATCGTGACGCGGTTCAACACCGGAGCGATGAGCTACGGGTCCATTTCCGCCGAAGCACACGAGACGATGGCCGTGGCGATGAACAACCTCGGCGGCCGGTCCAACTCGGGTGAAGGCGGCGAGGATGTCGACCGCCTCTACGACCCGACCCGTCGCAGTGCCGTCAAGCAGGTGGCCAGTGGCCGCTTCGGGGTGACCAGCGACTACCTGGTCAATGCCACCGATATCCAGATCAAGATGGCGCAGGGAGCAAAGCCCGGCGAGGGCGGTCAGTTGCCCGGGTACAAGGTGTATCCGTGGGTGGCGAAGACGCGACATTCGACGCCGGGCGTCGGCTTGATCTCGCCGCCTCCGCACCACGACATCTATTCGATCGAGGATCTCGCGCAGCTGATCCACGACCTCAAGAACGCCAACGAGAATGCGCGCGTGCACGTCAAACTCGTCAGTTCCGTCGGCGTCGGCACGGTGGCGACCGGCGTCAGTAAGGCGCACGCCGACGTCGTCCTCATCTCGGGATACGACGGCGGAACCGGGGCGGCACCGTTGACCTCGCTCAAGCATGCCGGCGCTCCGTGGGAGATAGGCCTGGCCGACGCTCAGCAGACGCTGGTGCTCAACGGACTGCGTGACCGCATCACGGTGCAGTGCGACGGTGGAATGCGCACCGGTCGCGACGTCATCGTCGCGGCACTTCTCGGTGCGGAGGAATTTGGATTCTCGACGGCTCCGCTGATCGTGGCGGGATGCATCATGATGCGTGTCTGCCACCTCGATACGTGCCCGGTCGGGGTCGCGACCCAGAACCCGGAACTGCGCAAGAGGTTCACCGGTAAGCCCGAGTTTCTCGAGGACTTCTTCAAGTTCATCGCCGAGGACGTGCGAAAGTACCTCGCGCAGCTCGGTTTCCGTAGTATCGACGAAGCAGTAGGCCACGCCGACGTACTCGAGACAGCGGCAGGCGTCGCACACTGGAAGAGCAAGGGCCTGGATCTGGCTCCGATCTTCGCGATGCCCGTCGACCGTCACGGTGCCCCGATGACGCAGCGTCGACGCCTTCGCGGGCAAGACCACGGACTCGATCTCGCGCTGGATCGCACGCTGATCCAGTTGGCCGAGGGAGCGCTCGAGGACGCCCATCCGGTGAAGCTGGAGCTGCCGGTACGCAACGTCAACCGGACCGTCGGAACGCTTCTGGGTTCCGAGGTCACCCGGCGCTACGGCGCGGGTGGACTCTCGGACGACACCATTCGCATTGCGTTCACCGGATCGGCAGGGCAGTCGCTCGGTGCCTTCCTGCCGCCGGGTATCACGATCGATCTGGTCGGTGACGCGAACGACTATGTCGGCAAGGGACTGTCGGGAGGTCGCATCGTCGTGCGCCCCGCCGACGATGCGCCCTTCGTCGCCGAGGACAACGTGATTGCCGGCAACACCATTCTGTACGGCGCAACCTCGGGTGAGGTGTACCTGCGGGGCAAGGCAGGGGAGCGTTTCGCGGTCAGGAACTCGGGAGCGGTAGCGGTGAACGAGGGCGTGGGTGACCACGCGTTCGAGTACATGACCGGTGGCCGGGTCGTGGTGCTGGGCCCTACCGGTCGCAACATGGCCGCGGGAATGTCCGGCGGTATCGCGTTCGTCCTCGGTCTCGATCCGGCCGACGTGAACATGGCGATGGTCGAACTGCAGGTCCCCAACCCGGACGATCTGGTGTGGCTGCGCGAGACCGTCGAGAATCACCGGCGCTGGACCGGGTCCACCGTCGCGACCTCGTTGTTGGCCGACTGGCCACGCCGGTCTGCGCTGTTCACCAAAGTCATGCCCGTCGACTACCAGCGGGTGCTGGAAGCGACTCGAATGGCGCGTGCCGAAGGGCGCGACGTCGATGCTGCGATCATGGAGGCTGCACGTGGCTGATCCACAGGGATTTCTGAAAGTCGTCAAGCGCGAGGCAGTCAAGCGTCCGATCGGCGAGCGCGTCAAGGACTGGAACGAAGTGTATTCGCACCAGCCGACGAGCGAACGGGCCGCGGAGGTCTCCGATCAGGCACGTCGCTGCATGGACTGCGGAATTCCGTTCTGCCACTCCGGAACTGCAGGCTGTCCGTTGGGCAATCTGATTCCCGAGTGGAACGATCTGGTTCGTCGTGACCGCTGGGATGCGGCGAGTGACCGACTGCACGCGACCAACAACTTCCCGGAATTCACCGGTCGGGTGTGCCCGGCACCGTGTGAATCAGCCTGTGTGCTTTCGATTTCAGAGGCGGCCACCGGCGGTAGCGTCACGATCAAGCGGGTCGAGCAGACCATCGCGGATCTGGCCTGGGAAGGGGGCAGCATCGTTCCGCAGCCGCCGACGATCACCACCGGCAAGCGAGTCGCCGTCGTGGGATCCGGTCCTGCGGGATTGGCTGCGGCACAACAGCTCACACGCGCCGGACACGACGTCACGGTGTACGAGCGGGATGACCGCCTCGGCGGGCTGCTCCGGTACGGCATTCCCGAATTCAAGCTCGAGAAGTCGGTGCTGGATCAGCGCCTGATGCAGATGCGGGCCGAGGGAACGCATTTCGTGACCGACTGCGAGGTGGGCATCGACTTCACGGTCGAGCAGCTCCGCGAGTCCTTCGATGCCGTCGTCCTGGCGGTCGGCGCTCTGCGGGCCCGCGACAACACCGAGGTGATCGGTCGCGAACTCGACGGTATCCACCTGGCGATGGAACACCTGGTGCCGTCGAACAAGGAGTGTGAGGGCGACGGTCCCACGTCGATCTCGGCCGCGGACAAGCATGTGGTGATCATCGGCGGCGGCGACACCGGGGCCGACTGCCTGGGTACGGCGCACCGCCAAGGTGCCGCGTCGGTCACCCAGCTCGACTACAACCCTGCTCTGCCCGGGGCCCGCGACGACGGTCTCTCGCCGTGGCCGTCGTGGCCGTTGGTGCTGCGCACCTCGCCTGCGCACGCCGAGGGTGGCGTCGTGCGCCATCAGGTGGCCGTGCAGCGCTTCCTCGGTGACGAGCGCGGACACGTGCGTGCCATGGTGCTGGCCGAGGTGGAAGTGCAGCGCGACGCGGACGGTCGACGCATCGTCACACCGATCGGTGAAGAGGTGGAACTGCCCTGTGACCTGGCGCTGTTCGCCATCGGTTTCGAGGGTGTCGAGCATGGCCCGCTGCTCGACGAGTACGGCCTCACGCTGACCAAGCGGGGTGCACTCTCGTGCGGTCCGGACTGGCAGACCACTGCGCCGGGGGTGTTCGTCTGTGGGGATGCTCATCGAGGTGCGTCGTTGGTCGTGTGGGCGATCGCAGAGGGACGATCGGCGGCTCACGGAGTCGACGCTTTCCTCACCGGACACTCGGAATTACCATCGCCCGTACACCCCACGGCGCTGCCCCTGGCGGTGGTGTGACGCTGGTCTCTGAACCGATGCAGACCCTCCCAGCAGCGAGGTAGCGAGGCTACCGATCGGTAGTATCCAGCTGGGAACGTCTGCGATAGAGAACGGGGCGTCCAGCGGCTAGGCTCGCTTTCGTGAGCCGACGTACGAAGATTGTCTGCACCCTTGGACCCGCAACCGCAACCACAGAGCGAATCCGTGAACTCGTAGAGAGTGGAATGGATGTCGCACGACTGAACTTCAGCCATGGTGATCACCCCGATCATCAGGCCAACTACGAGAGGGTCCGCGCAGCGTCGGACGCCACCGGCAAAGCCGTGGGTATTCTGGCCGATCTGCAGGGACCGAAGATTCGTCTCGGCCGTTTCGCCGAGGGCTCGACCACGTGGGCGGCCGGTGAGCTGATCCGTATCACCGTCGAAGAGTGCGAAGGCACTCACGACCGGGTGTCGACCACCTACAAGGAACTGGCTCAGGACGCGAAGGAAGGCGACCGCCTCCTCGTCGACGACGGCAAGGTCGGCCTCGTGGTCACCGGCGTCGAAGGCAACGATGTGTTGTGCCGTGTCACCGAAGGCGGACCGGTCAGCAACAACAAGGGCGTGTCTCTGCCCGGCATGGACGTGTCCGTTCCGGCCATGAGCGAGAAGGACATCGCGGACCTCGAGTTCGCACTCGCTCTGGGCTGCGACTTCATCGCGCTCTCGTTCGTCCGCTCGCCCGCGGACGTCGAACTCGTGCACGCCGTGATGGATCGTGTCGGTCGCCGAGTTCCCGTCATCGCCAAGCTGGAGAAGCCCGAAGCTGTCGACAACCTCGAAGCCATCGTGCTCGCGTTCGACGCGATCATGGTCGCCCGCGGTGACCTCGGCGTCGAGTTGCCGCTCGAGCAGGTCCCGCTGGTGCAGAAGCGCGCCATTCAGATCGCTCGCGCCAACGCCAAGCCCGTCATCGTCGCGACCCAGATGCTCGAATCGATGATCGAGAACTCCCGTCCGACGCGCGCCGAGGCCTCCGACGTTGCCAATGCGGTGCTCGACGGCACCGACGCGGTGATGCTGTCCGGTGAGACCTCGGTCGGCAAGTACGTCATGGAGACGGTGCGGACGATGGCCCGCATCGTCGAGACCGTCGAGACCGAGGGCGACAGCGTTCCGCCGCTGACGCACGTTCCGCGCACCAAGCGCGGCGTGATCTCCTACGCCGCCCGCGACATCGGCGAGCGGCTGGACGCCAAGGCTCTCGTCGCCTTCACGCAGTCGGGTGACACCGTTCGACGGTTGGCCCGTCTGCACACCAAGCTTCCTCTGCTCGCGTTCACCTCTATTTCCGAGGTGCGCAGCCAGCTCTCGCTCAGCTGGGGAACCGAGACGTTCCTGGTCCCCGACGTGGGGTCGACGGACGCGATGGTCAAAGAGGTCGACAAGGCATTGCTCGAACTCGGTCGGTACAACAAGGGCGATCAGGTTGTGATCGTGGCTGGTGCCCCTCCCGGCACAGTAGGCTCGACCAACTTGATCCATGTGCACCGAATCGGAGAAGAGGACCGGTAAGTGGTCGAAGCGGGGGGAACCGGCGTCAGCGAGAGCGCGCCGAGCAGTACAGCGGTGAAGACCGATCTCGAGACGCTCCTCGATCTCCTCGCACTGGAGGAGATCGAGGAGGACGTGTTCGTCGGTCGTCACCCCGAGCAGGTGGGGAGCCGAACGTTCGGGGGACAACTGGTCGCTCAGGGTCTGATCGCGGCGGGCCGCACCGTGTCGGGCACGTCGCGGGACGTGCACGCGATCAACGCCCACTTCATCCGCGGTGGTGACGTCAAGAAGCCCATCGAATACCGGGTCTCGCGTCAGCGCGACGGCCGCGCGTTCGCCAATCGGCAGGTGACCGCCGTCCAGGACGGCAACGAGCTGTTCGTCATGCTGGCAGCGTTCCAAGATTTCGGAAAAGGCCTGGAGCACAGCGTCGAGGTGCCCGAGGTTCCGTACCCCGACGCGTTGCCACCCCTGGGCGATCATTTTGTCGGGTACGAGGATCGCCTGCAGATGTTCGTCGATGCCCTCAAGCCGATCGACATGCGCTACGCGAACGATCCGGCCTGGATCATGCACGGCACCGGTGAGAAGCTCAATCACAATCGAGTCTGGATGAAGGCCGACGGTGATCTGCCCGACGCCTCGATCTTTCACGCCGCGACCATGGGCTACGCATCGGACACCACCGTGCTCGATTCGATCATCACCACGCACGGCCTGTCGTGGGGACTCGATCGGATCGTCGCAGCCACGGTGAACCACTCCATCTGGTTCCACCGACCCTTCAGGTTCGACGAATGGGCCCTCTACGCCACCGAATCACCCGTCGCCGCCGGCTCCCGCGGCCTGGCCACCGGTCGTTTCTTCTCGATGGACGGCCAGTTGCTGGCCACCGTCGTACAGGAGGGCCTCATTCGACACTTTCCGAAGCGGGTCCGCGACTGAACGCGCTTGCCCAGGCCCGAGTCTTGGCTGCAAGATCCAGTGAGGCGTGCGCTGGGCTGGTCGAGGGCAATCGGGTGAATTCGACGCGGGGGAGCGTCAGTCCGGTAGCCACGTGACGTCGGTAGCTTTCGGCTGCTTTGGCTCCGTTGAAGAACACCCTGACGATGCCGGGGGACTCGGCGAACAGTGCCTCGAAATCGTTTGCCACGATCGAGGATTCGATAATTGCCGAATCGAGACTGCCCGCGCGCGTGCACAGCTTCAGTACGTCCCAGACGGCGATCCCGTGGCCTCGGAGACGCTCCGTGCGTGCGTCGTACGGGAGTTCGGGTCCGGCACCGAACAACGTTCCCATGATCGGCCAGAACGCATTTCGCGGATGGGCGTAGTACTGCTGCGCCGTCAGCGACGCAACGCCGGGCATGGAACCCAGAACCAGGGTGGTTGCGCCCGGGCCGACGATCGGCTCGAAACTGTGCACAACGTTCATTGCGCGATTGAAGCAAATCCCCGCGGGGGTGCCGGAGGTGGGACCACAATGGAGAGATGTTGGATCCACGTGTACTCGACAACCACGAACTCGAAGCCGAACTCGCCGCACTGCGCCGGGGGCGTGACGCGGCGATGGACGAGGGCGCGCGCGACGTCTCGACCGCTGACACCGACCACCTCATCGCGCGGTTCGAGGAAGAAATTCGCAAGCGACACCAGGATTCGACGTCCGATCAGCCCAGTGCCGATCTGCCCTGACCCAGAATCAGGACAGCGCAGGCCGCGGTCGCGGCCGCGGTGCGAATGTTGTTCCACAGCACCCACTTCGTCGTGAACTCTTCCCACGTCGCCGCTCCTGCCGCGGTGGTCGAGTCGGCTGCAGCCAACGCGTCGTTGAGTGGCACGTTCAGCGTGACCGTGACCGCGAAGCACCCGATCACGTACAGCACTGCCCCGGCGATGATCAGTGCGGAGTGACCGCGGTCGGTGAACGGAGTCGACACGGCTGCGATCACGCAGGACAGCGCCGTGCCCATGAACAGGGTGAGAAACAGCGGATTGAGGATCGCCGTATTGGCACTCTGCATCGAGGAGATCGCGACCGGAACCGGAAGGGTCTTCAGTCCGGGCAGCACGCTGATCGAGAACGCCAGCAGCACTCCCGCCATCAATGCTGATCCGATTGCGCCGACAAGTGTTGATGCGGAGGCTATTCGGTCGATCATGACACGGCTGCCGGTGCCGGAATCGAGTCCGCGAATTCTTCGAACGAAATCTCGGTGCTGTTGTCGGGTGACCGGCGCACGTCTCGGGTCAGTTCTTCGGTGTTGAATGCTCGGGTCATGTCGGCGTACAACTGTGCATACGATCGCGAGAATCCAATCGAGACGAGCACGTCTGCCATGGCCTCGTACGGCAGGCGCTCGTAACGCGCCTCTGTGATCGCCAGTCGGTCACCCAGAATTGCCGTGGCCTCGGCGTAGCTGAGGTCTCGCTCGCCCAGCAGAACCTGGGTGCGTACACCGTCCCACGGCGAATCGGTCAGTGCCCGTACGGCGGCGTCGGCGATGTCCGAGGTGGCAATCATTGGAATCGGAAGGTGCGGGTCCACCGAGTCCACGTGTGTACCACTGTCGGTCAGCTGTTGCGCCGCCGGAAGCAAGTTCTCGAAGAACGACACCGGACGCAGCAGGTGCAGGCTCCGATCGGTCGATGTCCGGAGGCGTTCTTCCTGTTCTGCGAGGCAGCCGATGACGCCGGGTGCGTCGAGTCGATCGGCACCGAGGCTGCTCAGCGCCACGATCCTCTCCACCTCGGACACGCGGAGGGCCTCGACGATCGAGGCACCCCACATTGCCTGCTCGGCGGCGAAGTCCTCGGCGTAGGGATTGCTCGGCAGCATCACGAACACGGCCTCGCTCCCCGTGAAGGATGCGGCCAGCGCGGGCGTCAGGTCCGCCTGGATTGCGTGCGCGCCACCAGCCGCCAGCGCGTCGAGACGATCGGTGTTTCGGCCGATTGCGCGCACTTGCTCGCCCTCCTTCAGAAGTCTCTCGGCGACGCGATATCCGACCTGACCGGTCGCTCCCAGAATCGTGATCATCGTGGTGTTCCTTCCGTTGGATTCGTTGTCACTGCATCCACTCTGGACGTCCAGAGCTGGATGGACAATGACTTATCGGCTCGAAAAGATGTCTGATCGTCCAGGCTGTGAGACGATCGGTCAATGCGTGGACTCGACCCGTGGAAGTCGCCCGATCCACTCGGGGAGGCGCTGCACTTTCTGCGAATGACAGGATCCTTCTACTGCAGATCAGAGTTGTCCGGGTCGTGGGGTTTGGAGTTGCCGTCCATGGAGGACGCGCTCTGGTTCCACACCGTCGTCAGCGGGCGATGTCGGTTGTCGGTGCCGGGCGTGCCCACTCGCGACCTCCTTCCCGGTGACTTCGCTCTGGTTCCGCACGGCCGCGGGCACGTGCTCGCCAGCGATGACGATGCAGCAGTGAGTGCGCCTGTTGTCTACGACCTTCCGCACGACTACGTCAGCGATCGATACGCGGTCATCCGAAGCGGCAGCGGGGAAGCGAGCGCGACCCTCATGTGCGGCGCAGTGCGACTGGATCATCCGGCGGCGCAGCAACTCATCGGTGTGTTGCCTGCACTCGTCGTCATCGATGCGGATTCGGGCCCGCGGCAGTCGCGGATGCAATCGCTCTTGGCCATGGTCGCCGACGAGGCGACCTCGCTGGAGCCTGGGGGAGAAGCGGTCATCACCAGGCTGTCCGACGTGCTGGTGATCCAGGCTCTGCGGTTGTGGATGGCGGACGACGAACGGGCACGGTCCGGATGGCTCGGCGCACTCGCGGATTCTCGGATAGGCGCGGCGCTCGCCCTCATCCATCGAAACCCCGACGCACAGTGGACGGTTGCCGCACTGGCTGCCGAGGTGAAGATGTCTCGTTCGGCGTTCTCTGCCCGATTCACCGAGTTGGTCGGTGAATCGGTGATGCGCTATCTCTCGATGTGGCGGATGCAGATCGCCCACGACAGTCTTCGCTCGGGCGATGTCTCGGTAACCGAATTGGCCCGGCGCAGTGGCTATCTCTCGGAGGCGGCATTCGGCAAGGCATTCAAACGCGCGACGGGCGTGTCACCGGGGAGCGTGCGTCGTCGTCAAGAGGTCTCGCTGACGGCAGGTTGAGGGACGGGGCTGCAGGTCAACCGAGCAGATGGCGGAGGTAGCTGTTCGGATCGTCGAGGTAGCGACGCCAGTGCTGCACGAGTTCGAGTTCACCCCAGGTGC
This sequence comes from Rhodococcus ruber, assembly GCF_027270735.1. Taxonomy (GTDB): domain Bacteria; phylum Actinomycetota; class Actinomycetes; order Mycobacteriales; family Mycobacteriaceae; genus Rhodococcoides; species Rhodococcoides rubrum_A. The sequence goes on from NZ_JAPWIJ010000015.1 coordinate 34,445, forward strand.
TTCGGCGCAGACCGTGTTCACCGACTTCCACGATGTCCGCGCCCGGTGTCGACGCCAGGATCGGAGAGTGCGTGGCACAGACGATCTGTGCCCCCTCGTCGCCCAATTCGGACATCAGCGCAACGAGCTGCAGGCTTGCAGTGAACGACAGCGCCGATTCGGGCTCGTCCAGGACATAGAAGCCGGGTTCGGTCAACATTGCACCGAACATGGCGAGAAAGCCTTCTCCGTGACTCATCTCGGCCGTGTTCTCGTCCCAGTAACCCGGCACACCGGCGAGATTTTCGGCCATGTCGAATGCGGTCTCGGCACGGAGAAAGAAGCCGCGCTTCTGCAGTCGTGGGCCACGCAGCATTCGGGAACCCCGCGGCGTGGTTTCCAACTCGAGTACCTCGCCGAGGGCGCTGGTCACCTCGTCGAGTCGACGCGATTGCTGCGCCGCCCGACCGCCGCGAGCGTCGATTCCGAATCCCTCGGCGATCGCCTCGACGAGGGTGGATTTACCGGAACCGTTGTCGCCGACCAGAATTGTGACCGGTGCCAGGAATTCGAGTCCGTCGCGAGCGAGGTCGGCGACTGCAGGCACAGTGAAGGGCCAATTCGATCCGACGTCGTCGGCATCGACGTAGGCGCGCTCTACGAACATGATTCAGGCTGTGACCAGGCGGTCGACGTAACCGGTCTCGTGAGCGGAGTCCGCGCTGCAGGTGTAGTAGACCCACTGAGCGGACTGGTCCTCGGAATCTCCGAAACGGTGGTCGACCTTCTGCGCGCACAATTTGCCCGCGCTGGTGTCATGGCATCGAAGACTGCTGGGTATGTACATGACTCCACTGTAGGCGCGATCATGGGCGGCCTTTACCGACCGCGCGATCGTGTGAAGAACGCGCTTCGCTGCTGTGGTGCCCTCGGTGAGACTCGAACTCACACTGGACGGGTTTTGAATCCGTTTCCTCTGCCAATTGGGATACGAGGGCTGGCGTCTTTCAAGCAACGATTGACGAGTTTAGAAGATGCGCTTTCGGGGGCGCGCACCGGTACCCTTCAGATGCTCGACGGCCCTGATGGGCGATGACTGTCAAAGGAGACCGATACAGATGAACGCTCCTGGTGCGCACGGTACTGGCAAGCCCCCGCTTCGTGTGGTGGTGGCAGAGGACGAATCCCTGATTCGATTGGACCTCGTGGAGATGCTCCGCGAAGAGGGCTACGACGTGGTCGGGGAGGCCGCGGACGGTCAGCAGGCGGTGGACTTGGCCGTCGAACTGCGTCCCGATCTGGTCATCATGGACGTCAAGATGCCGCGTCGAGACGGGATAGATGCGGCGTCGGAGATCGCCGAGAAACGCATCGCACCCGTCGTCATTCTCACCGCGTTCAGCCAACGTGAGTTGGTCGAGAAGGCGCGCGACGCCGGAGCGATGGCGTATCTGGTCAAGCCGTTCACCAAGGCAGATCTGATGCCCGCGGTGGAGTTGGCGGCCAGTCGGTTCAGTGAGATCTCTGCACTCGAATCCGAGATAGCCGATCTGCAGGATCGACTGGAAACGCGGAAGTTGATCGAGAAGGCCAAGGGCATTCTGATGGAGTCGCAATCGCTCACAGAACCGCAGGCGTTCAAGTGGATTCAACGCGCAGCGATGGATCGCAGAACGACGATGAAGGCTGTCGCCGAGGTTGTGATCGAGACACTCGGTACTCCTGCGAACAAGCCTGCGGCAGAGGGATGATCGGCTCGCGAAAGCTACGGCCACGTAAAACTTCGTCTCTCTAGGTCACAGTCAGGTCACGAGCGTCGTTCTAGGCCTTGCGAATCGACTCCGAGCATTAGCGTCTGATCCACACGTGAGCCACATGTAACTCAGGTGCGCTTCAACGACGAGCAATTTCAAGGAGAACCTAGATGGCAATTCGGACCTATGTCCGCACGGCTGCGGTGCTGAGCGTCACCTCGCTCGCACTGTTCGGCTGTTCGTCGAGCGACGACTCCGGCTCGACCGATACCACCAGTGCCAGCGGCGGCACTGCAGCCGCGGAAACGACCGTCTCCACCGACTGCACGCCCGAGCAGGCCACTGCCGGGGCAACCCCCGACACGTCGCCTCTGGTGGTGGGAACCCTTCTCCCCGAGACCGGAACCCTGGCCTTCCTCGGCCCGCCCGAGGTTGCCGGTGTCCAGTTGGCCGTCAACGACGTCAACGGTGCCGGTGGCGTCCTCGATCAGCCCGTCACCCTCATCCCCGGTGATTCCGGCGATACGACGACCGATACCGCCAACACCACGGTCGACCGCCTGCTCGCCGGCGGCGCGAACGTCATCGTCGGTGCAGCATCGTCCTCGGTCTCCCTCAAGGTGATCGACAAGATCGCCAGTGCAGGCGTGGTGGAGTTCTCGCCCGCCAACACCTCGGACCAGTTCGTCTGCTACCCGGACAAGGGACAGTACTTCCGTACCGCCCCCACCGACGTACTGCAGGCACAGGCGCTATCGCAGTTGATTGCCAATGACGGCGCACAGCGTGTGGCCATCCTCGCGCTCAACGATCCGTACGGCACGGGCCTGGCCAAGAACACCGCGGACAACCTCGAAGAGGCAGGCATCGCGGCAGACCAGATTCAGACGACCATCTACGACCCGAACGCACAGTCGTTCAACGCCGAGGTCGACGGCGTGAAGAACTTCAACCCGGATGCCGTCGCCATCATCGGCTTCGAGGAGTCCGCGAAGATCATCACGCGCATGCACGAGATCGGCATCGGACCGTCCGACGGCACATTGGTCTACGGCGTCGACGGCAACATGGGTAACGCTCTGGGCGAGTCGGTGGCAGCAGGCCTGTTGGACACCATGCGCGGCACCACTCCGCTGACGGATGTCGGAACGGCCTTCCAGGATCGCCTCAAGGCAGTGAACCCGGCACTGGTGGACTTCAACTACGCCGGTGAGTCCTACGACGCAGTCGTCATCTCGGCGCTCGCTGCCGAGCAGGCGAAGTCGACGGCAGGCACCGATATCGCTGCCAACATCAACAGCGTCACCAAGGACGGCACCAAGTGCACCAGCTATGCCGAGTGCCTTCCGCTCGTCAAGGCCGGAACCGATATCGACTACGACGGAATCACCGGCGCGCTGAATTTCAGTGACGCAGGTGAGCCCGCCACGGGTTCGTACGGCAACCTGGTCTTCGGGCCGGACAACACGCTGACGACGGACGGATACATCGTCGTCGGTGAGTGATCTGTAACTGCCACACACGCACTGGGCCCGAGTCCTCGATCAGGACTCGGGCCCAGTGTTGTGTGTACCAGTCGATGCGGGCGCACAGACGAAGCCCCGGTTCGACATCGAGTCGAACCGGGGCTTCGTCGTCGAAGAAGTTCTAGGTCTTCTTCTCTTTGCTGCCGGCCAGCGTGCCGAGGTACAGCTCGATCACCTTCGGGTCGTTCATCAACGCAGGCCCGGTATCGGTGTACGCGTTGCGGCCCTGATCGAGAACGTAGCCACGGTCGCAGATCTGGAGGCAGCGACGGGCGTTCTGCTCGACCATGATGATCGAGACGCCCGCCGCATTGATCTTCTTGCAGCGGATGAACACTTCGTCCTGGAACATCGGTGACAGCCCGGCCGACGGTTCGTCGAGCAGCAGTACCGACGGCTCCATCATCAATGCGCGGCCCATGGCGACCATCTGACGTTCGCCACCGGACAGTGCGCCTGCCTTGACCTTCTTGCGCTCTCCGAGCAGGGGGAACAACTCGCTGACGAACTCGAAACGCTCACCGAACTTCTTGGGACGCAAATAGATTCCCATTTCGAGGTTCTCCTCGATGGTCAGCGACGGAAACACGTTCTGGGTCTGCGGCACGTACCCGACACCCTTGGTGACCAGCACGTGCGCCTCGGCAGAGGTGATGTTGTCACCGCGTAGCTTCACGCTGCCTTCGCGGACGGCGACGAGCCCGAAGAGCGTTTTGAGCAAGGTCGACTTACCGGCACCGTTGGGCCCGATGATGCCGACGATCTCGCCGTCGTTGAGGAAGAAGTTGCATTCGCTGAGGATGTTGACTCCGGGGATGTAACCGGCCACCAGTCCGTCGGCGCGCAACAGTGCACCTTCGGCCAGGCGAGCGTGCTCCTCGGGTGTGGCGGCGAATTCCGCCGGCGTCAATGTCTGTTCGCTCATCAGTTGTCCTCCTTGGCCCGGTGCGAGCCGCCCTCGGCGACGTCGGGCGTCACTGGGCTGACGAACTCCGGTTCCGAAAGATCGCCTCCCGCTTCGAGTTCTTCCTTCTCGGCCTGTTTCAGTGCCTCCGCCAGTTCGGCGGTCGCCCCGACCGGATTACCGTCGGCGTCGAACTCGAGAGCCTGATCGTGGTGGCTGCCGAGGTACGCGTCGACCACAGCACCGTTGTTGGAGAGTTCCTCCGGCGTGGACTCGGCGATGATGCTGCCCTGAGCCATCACCACCACCCAGTCGCTGATGTCGCGGATGACGTCCATATCGTGTTCGACGAACACCACGGTCATACCGTCGTCACGCAGAGACTTGATGTGCCCCAGAAGTGACTGCGTCAGAGCGGGATTGACCCCGGCCATCGGCTCGTCGAGCATGACCACCGACGGATCGGTCATCAGCGCACGTGCCATCTCCAGCAGTTTGCGCTGACCGCCCGATAGTGAGCCGGCCAGATCGTCGGCCTTGGCGTCGAGCTTGAAGCGCCCCAGCAGTTCGTAGGCGCGTTCGGTGATCTGACGCTCCTGAGCCTTCCACGTCCACGGCATGAACGTGTTGATCATGCGCTCGCCGCGCTGACCTGTTGCACCCAACCGAACATTGTCCAGCACAGTCAGTTTCGACAGCGCTTTGGTCAGCTGGAACGTGCGCACCACACCCTTGCGGGCCACCTGGTGTGGATGCATCCGACCCAGCTCCTGGCCATCCATCGACCATGTCCCGGTGTCGGGGCGATCGAATCCGGTGAGCAGGTTGAACAGCGTGGTCTTGCCCGCACCGTTCGGACCGATCAGGCCGGTGATGCAGCCCCGCTGGATTTCGAGGTGCGCCACGTCGACGGCTTTGAGGCCGCCGAAGGTGCGGGATACCCCGTCGACCACCATGGTGGCGTCCGGTTTCGGTGCGCCGGGTTCGTTGGGCACACCGGCGAACAGGGCGGCGCGTTGATCGCTCGACAACGCCTGGGCAGCGCGTGATTCGAGTGTGCTGGCTTTCTTGCTCGGTGCCGCCGTTGCAGCAGCATCCTTGCTCAGGTCAGGCATTGAGTTGAACCTCTCGCTTGTTGCCGAGAATGCCCTGAGGTCTGAACACCATCAACACGGCGATCAGGATTCCCAGGAGCACGAATCGCGTGGCGCCGACCTGGGCACCGGTGAGGTTGAGCACCGGGTCGTCGCCGGAGATCAACTGCCGCAGAATCGCATCGGGAATGGACAGCAGGAACCAGAAGAGCATCGCGCCCAGTACCGGGCCGAACACTGTTGCCGCCCCACCGAGAATCAGTGCGCCGAAGGCGAAGAACGTCTGCGCGGTCGAGTAGAAATCGGGGTTGATGGACTGGGTCTGCAGTGCGTTGAACACACCGCCCATACCGCCGATGACGCCACCGAGAACCAGTGCCTGCATCTTGTAGACGAAGACGTTCTTGCCCAGTGAGCGGGCCGCGTCCTCGTCCTCACGGACGGCCTTGAGGACGCGTCCCCATGGGCTGTGCGTCAGGAGGTAGATCACTCCGCACAGCAGCAGCACCAGTGTCCAGCCGACGAGCATGGCCCACAGGTCGTTGCCCAGAAAGCGCACGCCGAGGAAGCTGTACGACTTGCCGCCCTCGAACGGACTCATGCTGGTGAACGGGCCCGCGAAACCGGTGATGCCGTTGGTGGACTTGGTCACCGAATCCGTTGCGGTCGAACGGAACACCAATCGCAGGATTTCCGAGGCCGCGATGGTGACGATCGCGAGATAGTCGGCTCGCAGTCGCAGAGTCGGTATACCGAGAACCAGAGCCAGCAACCCTGCCGCGGCGAGACCGACCAGAATGCCGAGCCACAGTGGCTGCTCGTAGGTGATCGTGGTGATGCCGACGCCGTAGCCGCCGAGAAGCGCGAAGCCGATCTGGCCGAAGTTGAGCAGCCCGGCGTAGCCGAAGTGCAGGTTCAGGCCGATAGCGAGCAGAGCGTAGAAGATGGCCGACGGTCCGACCAGCTGAGCGAGTGAAATCTGAAGTGCGCCGATGATATCCATGTGGTGGTCACCCGATCCTTTGTCGCGAGCCGAGGATGCCCTGTGGGCGGACGACGAGGATGAGAATCAAGACGAGCAACCCTCCGATGTATTTGAGATCGGGATTGATGACCAGTGTCGACCACTGCACGAGCAGACCCACGATGACGCAACCGAGGAATGCGCCGTAGGCCGTCCCCAGTCCACCGAGCGTGATTCCGGCGAACATCAGCAGCAGGAGCTTGAATCCCATCTCCCACTGGACGCGTCCGCCGAGTTCGGAGAGCCCGAACAGCACGCCACCGAGTGCGGCCAGGCCGCCACCGAGGCACCAGACGAACGTGACCACGCGCTCGACGTTGATGCCAGAGGATGCAGCGAGGTCACGGTTGTCGGCCACCGCTCGCATGGCCTTTCCGATCTTGGTGCGCTGCAGCATCAGTGCAACGCCGACCAGAACGACGACGCTGATGACGATGCACGCCAGGTTGACGTTGGTGATCGACAGCGGGCCCCAGTTGTTCTCGGTCTGGGCCTGGTAGTCGTCGAAGGGCTCGGAGCGATCCGAGAAGAAGATCAGGATGAGGTAGCGCAATGCGATCGCAAGTCCGATCGTCACCACGAGCTGTGCGATCAGGCCGGTTCGACGCTTGCGTAGTGGTCGCCAGATCAAAGCATTGTTGAGCCATCCGATCGCGACTCCGACGATGATCGCCAGCACCGTGGCCGGGATCAGTTGTATTCCGAGGCTCACGTTGAAGAACCATGCCGCGACGGCCCCGAGGGTGACGAGTTCGCCGTGCGCGAAGTTGGTGAGGCCGGTGGTGCCGAAGATCAGGCTCAGCCCGACCGCAGCCAGTGCGATGACCAGGCCGAATCGGAAACCGTCGACCGTGGTGCGAACGAACTTCTCGTAGAACGGAATGCTGGTGGCAGTTCTGGCTTCACCGAACGAGAAGATGACGGTGTTGGAACGCCCGGCCTGAACGTCACGCTGGACTTCTGCCTGGACGCTCACCCCGTCGGGAAGCGTTTCCTGCACTACCTGGAATGTGTATGTCCCGGGGGACAATTCGAGAGTCCAGCGGCCGCCGGTTTCACTGGTGGTTCGAGCGACTTCGGTGCCGGTCGCGTCGAGTGCTGCGACATCGACGCCGACGAGTCGCTCGCCACCGTTGTTCAGAGATCCCGCGACGCTGACGGCGTCTGCGGGCGGTGCCTGCTCGGCACTGGTCCCCGGCGCAGCCGGGGGAGTGGGCGTAGGTTCCTGAGCCAATGCCGGCGCACTGAACAGCAGTGCGGCGATCGAACTCAGAACGGCGAGTAGGAGAGTTCGCTGAAGGAGCCGAACGGCAGATCTTGCGCGCAACCTCGGCGGTTGCACCTTTCTGGTCCATCGAACATTTGGAGCCACGCACGTCCTCCGGACGGTTGTCGTTGAGTCACGGGTTGGGGATTTACTGCAATTGTCGGACTCTATCCGTTGAAACGACGCAAAATCGGCGACTGAGATTTCCGGAAAGTATCGGTTGTGTTTCGCGGTGCACGACGCGCGTCGTGAGGGCGAGCGCGATGCCCAGCGAGCATCCGGCTACGAGTTGTCGGACCCGCTACCTAGACTGGTCAACCGTGAGCCCAGTAACCGAGAAAAGCGCAGCGCCCGCGGCCGAGACCGATGCGAAAGCAGGCGGGCAGCGTCCCACTCTGCTCCTCATCGACGGTCACTCCATGGCGTTCCGCGCGTTCTTCGCGCTGCCTGCGGACAACTTCAAGACCACCAGCGGGCAGTGCACCAATGCGGTGTACGGGTTCACCTCGATGTTGATCAATCTGCTCAGGGACGAGAAGCCGACGCACATCGCCGCGGCCTTCGACGTCTCGCGGCAGACCTTCCGCGCCGAGCGATTCCCCGAGTACAAAGCCAACCGGAGCAAGACTCCCGACGAGTTCGCCGGCCAGGTGGACATCACCAAGGATGTTCTCGGGGCCATGGGTATTCCCGTGATGGCGGAGGCCGGATTCGAGGCAGACGACATCATCGCCACGCTGGTGACGCAGGCAGAGGCGCTCGGCTATCGCGTGCTCGTGGTCACCGGTGACCGGGACGCTTTGCAGTTGGTCACCGACAACGTCACTGTCCTGTACCCGCGCAAGGGCGTTTCGGATCTCACCCGGTTCACCCCCGAGGAGGTCGCCGGCAAGTACGGGTTGACGCCGTCGCAGTATCCGGACTTCGCCGCCCTTCGCGGCGATCCGAGTGACAACCTCCCCGGCATTCCCGGGGTCGGGGAGAAGACGGCGACCAAGTGGATTACCGAATACGGTTCGCTCACCGCCCTTGTCGACAACGTGGACAAGGTCAAGGGAAAAGTTGGAGATGCACTGCGCGCGAACCTGTCGAGTGTGGTGCTCAACCGCGAGCTCACCGAAATGGTGCGCGATGTGCCGTTGCCGTACACCCCCGATCAGCTCGAACTGGCCCCGTGGGACCGCGAGAAGATCCACGCGCTCTTCGACGATCTCGAATTCCGCATTTTGAGGGACCGCCTGTTCGAGACCCTCGCGTCGGTCGAGCCCGAAGCCGAGGAAGGCTTCGACGTCCGCGGTGGCATCGTCGCCCCGGGTGAGTTGGCCGCGTGGTTGGACGAGCACGCGTCCGACGGCCGCCGCAGCGGCCTGTCCATTCTCGGTCCGCGCAGGCCCTTCGACAGTGACGCGACTTCCTTGGCCATCGCCGCGGCCGACGGTGAGGGTGCGTTCGTCACGACAACAGCCCTCGACGAATCCGACGAGCGCGCGCTCGCTGCCTGGCTGGCCGATCCGGCGCAACCCAAGGCACTGCACGAGGCCAAGTGGGCGTTGCACGCGGTGCGGGGGCGTGGCTGGATCCTCGCGGGGTTGACCACCGACACCGCGCTCGCCGCGTACCTCGTGCGGCCGGGTCAGCGTTCGTTCAATCTCGACGACCTGTCACTGCGCTACCTCAAGCGCGAACTCCGCGTCGAGGACGCAGGTGAAGGCCAGATGTCGTTGCTCGATGCCGAGGACACAGCTGATGCGGCATTCGCCGAGGGCGAGATTCTCAAGGCGCGTGCCGTCATCGACCTGGCCGAGGCCCTGGATGCCGAACTCGCTTCCATCGAATCGACGACGCTGCTCTCCGAGATGGAGATGCCGTTGCTGACGGTCTTGGCAGACGTCGAAGCGACCGGCATCGCCGTCGACAGCGACCACCTTCGCTCGCTGCAGTCCGGTTTCGCCGCGCAGGTCGACGAGGCCGCGAACTCCGCGTACGGCGTGATCAACAAGCAGATCAACCTCGGGTCACCGAAGCAGTTGCAGGTAGTGCTGTTCGAGGAACTGGACATGCCCAAGACCAAGAAGACCAAGACCGGGTACACCACCGATGCCGATGCGCTGCAGGGGTTGTTCGAGAAGACCGAGCATCCCTTCCTGAAGTTCTTGCTCGATCACCGAGACGCGACACGTATGAAGGTGACGGTCGACGGCCTGCTCAAATCCGTCGCCGACGACGGTCGTATTCACACCACGTTCAACCAGACCGTTGCGGCCACCGGGCGACTGTCCTCGACCGAACCGAATCTGCAGAACATCCCGGTGCGCAACGAGGCAGGACGCCACATCAGAGACGGTTTTGTCGTCGGTGCCGGCTACGACTCGTTGCTCACCGCCGACTACAGCCAGATCGAGATGCGGATCATGGCGCACGTGTCCGGCGACGAGGGTCTGATCGAGGCGTTCAACACCGGCGAGGACCTCCACAGCTTCGTCGGTTCCCGCGCGTTCGGGGTGCCGATCGAGGAGGTCACCCCCGAACTGCGTCGTCGAGTGAAGGCGATGTCCTACGGATTGGCCTACGGGCTCAGCGCATTCGGCCTCGCTGCGCAGCTCAAGATCTCCACCGACGAGGCGAAGCAGCAGATGGAGGCGTACTTCGCGCGGTTCGGTGGCGTCCGCGACTACCTGCGCAACGCTGTCGAGGAAGCGCGCAAGGTGGGATACACCTCCACGCTGTACGGCAGGCGCCGGTACCTACCGGATCTCAACAGTGACAACCGTCAGCGGCGAGAGGTAGCCGAGCGCGCTGCACTCAACGCACCCATCCAGGGCACCGCCGCCGACATCATCAAGGTCGCGATGATCGATGTGCACCGCTCACTCGCCGAGTCCACTCTGAAGTCGCGCATGTTGTTGCAGGTTCACGACGAACTGGTGCTCGAGGTCGTCGACTCCGAGCGCGAGGAAGTAGAGGCTCTGGTGCGGAACAAGATGTCGTCGGCGATCGAACTCTCGGTGCCGCTCGAAGTGTCGGTCGGTACCGGCCGAAGCTGGGATGCCGCAGCTCACTGAATCGGGCCAGCTCACTGATCCAACCCGTGGCACAGCGAAGGGCCGCTCACCGAACTCGGTGAGCGGCCCTTCGCGTCGTGCTGTGTGACGAGCTACTCCTGTGCGGGAGCCTGCTCGGCGATCTGCTGGCGTACTACGTCCATGTCGAGTGCCTTGATCTGTCCGACGAGGTCTTCGAGCGCCGGTGCAGGCAATGCACCGGGCTGCGCGTAGACGAGAATCCCCTCGCGGAACGCCATGATCGTCGGGATCGACTGGATCTGTGCAGCGGCGGCAAGGCCCTGCTCAGCCTCGGTGTCGACCTTGGCGTGCACGACATCGGGGTGGGCATCGGACGACTTCTCGAATGTCGGAGCGAACTGGCGGCAGGGGCCGCACCAGGATGCCCAGAAATCGACCAACACCACGTCGTTGTTGGTGACGATCTCGTCGAAATTCTGCTGGGTCAAAGTCTGAGTGGCCACGCGGTCCCTTTCGATTGATTGCGCTTCTGGTGTGTTAACGCAGGTACGCGCCGGAATCTTCCCGGCTGCGTCGGAGTGCAGGTGTCAGGCGGGCTGGGGTGCGGCGCGGAACGTCCGGCGGTACGAGTTCGGGGTGGTGCATCGCAATCTGACGAAATGCTGCCTCAGAGCGGCGGCGTTTCCGAAGCCGACCACCTCGGCTATCGAATCCATCGGCAGGTCGGAGTTCTCCAACAACTGCTGCGCTGCCAGCACACGTTGATCGTTGAGCCACCGCGCGGGCGTCGTTCCGGTTTCGGCTGCGAACTTACGAGCGAAGGTGCGTGCCGACATGTTCACCCGTGCTGCCAATCGACCGATCGTGAGTTCGGAGTCGAGGTTCTCGGTCATCCAGTCCAGCAGCGGTGCCAATGTCTCGGTGTGTGTGGCGGGTAGGGGACTGGTGACGAATTGGGCCTGGCCACCGTCGCGATGCGGCGGGACGACCATTCGGCGGGCAATCCCGTTGGCCACGACGCTGCCCTGATACTTACGCACGATGTGCAGGCACAGGTCGATTCCGGCGGCCGTGCCTGCGCTGGTGAGCACGTTGCCCGCGTCCACATAGAGGACGTTCGGATCCACCTGAGCCAGCGGGTATTTCGCGGCCAGCGAAGCCGAATGCCGCCAGTGCGTCGTACACGGCCGATTGTCGAGCAGTCCTGCCTGGCCCAGCACGAAGGCACCGTTGCACAGGCTTGCGACCATGGCACCCCGGTCCACCGCCGCACGGAGTTTGGCCAGCAAGGGCTCGATGGACGAGTTGTATCCGGTGCCGCACACATAGCTGCCGTCGTGTGCCGCCTCGGTGCCGCCGGCCGGAATGATGATCAGGTCGGCGCTGTCCAGACTGTCGAGATCGTGTGGCACGTCGATGGTGTAGCCGACGCGGGTGCGGATCGGTTGGGGGACACCCGCGATCAGGGAGAAATCGTAGGTGGGAAGGCCCTCGTCCGAGCGGTCGAACCCGAACACCTCACATGCGACGCCGAGCTCGAACTGTTCGGTCAACGGCATCAGCGCAACGACCACTCGTTTCAGCATGTTGACGAGTATGGCAGAAATTCGAGGATATGTGGCTTTACTGCCACTCGTGGAGACTCTGCGCAGGTAGGACGCTAGGTGCATGACAATTGTATTGGTAGTTGTGCTGTCGTTCCTGGCCATCGACGCGCTCGTCGCAGGCTTCGCTTCCGACACCCACGCGGAGGTGACACAGTTCGGCGACTTCACTTTCTGACGTTGCGATCAGCCGATTCGCCACGCCCGCTTGGCCTCGCCGTCCCATCGACGCAGGGCCACGGCGGAGCCCACCAGGTCCTCGATGCTCGTCGACAGCAGGCGTACGGCGGATCCCGCCTCCTCGGACGTCAATCGCCGTGCCAGTGTCACGTGCGGTGTCCACCGGCCGGGGGCGAGGTGCTCGAGCGAATCTTCGCCCACAGCCTCGTGCATCCGGGCGTGCAGATCGAGCAACTCGCTGGTCGAAACGACCAGGCGTGCCAGGGTGATCGTCCGACCACCGAACACGACGAGGCCACCGAGGCGCACATCGAACGGATCGAAACGAACGGCCACGCCGTCGTCCACCGCGACGGGCATCGAGGCCGCCACCGCGACGGTGATGTGCGGTCGGTTCGATTCACCGCGGTGCCGGTTCTGGCTCGGGAGTCCGGCATCCGACAGCGCCGCCCACTCGCGGCGAACCGCAGCATCGAGCCCGGAGTCGAGTAGAAGTTCTGCGGACTGCACCATGGAGGCCATGATGTCGCAGACGGACGGCCGGAATACAACGACGCTTCGGATCGGGGCCATGACCGGCGACGGAATCGGTCACGAGATCGTGCCTGCCACGATTCGGGTTGTCGATGCGGCAATCGCGGCAGTCGGGGGGTCGGCGGTCGAGTGGGTGCACCTCCCGCTCGGTCGCGGTGCCATCGACGAGTACGGCACACCGATACCCGAGAGCACGCTGCAGGAGCTGGGCGAGCTCGAGTGTTGGATTATGGGGCCACACGACAGTGCCTCGTATCCGGAGCCGTTTCGTTCACAGCTGACCCCAGGCGGGCGGATTCGGAAGGATTTCGACCTGTTCGCCAACATCAGGCCTGCGAAAGCCCTTGCCGGCGTGCGAGCGATGTCGCCGAACATGGATTTGATAGTGGTGCGGGAGAACACCGAGGGGTTCTATGCCGATCGCAACATGTTCGTCGGCAGCGGGGAATTCATGCCGACTCCCGACGTGGCGCTCGCGGTGGGAGTGTTCACCCGCCGGGCATGCGAACGCATTGCGCGCGAGGCATTTTTGCTGGCAGACAGACGCCGCCGCAAGCTCACCATTGTGCACAAGACCAACGTGCTGTCGATGACGACGGGGCTGTTCCGCGATGCGTGCCGCGCCGTGGGCGAGCAGTTCCCGCACGTCGAGGTCACCGAGGAACACGTCGACGCGCTGGCCGCACACCTGGTTCGACGCGGTGAGGACTACGACGTCATCGTGGCCGAGAACATGTTCGGCGACATCCTGTCGGATCTGACGGGAGAGCTGTCCGGCTCGCTCGGTACCGCCCCGTCGATCAATTCCTCGCAGACCCAGGCCATGGCACAGGCCTCGCACGGATCGGCACCGGACATCGCCGGCAAGAATCGCGCCAACCCGACGGCGCTGTTCCTGTCGGCAGCGATGCTGCTCGAGTGGCTCGCCGATCGGCACGGGAACGAACGGCTCGCCGCAGCCGCCGGACGGATCCGACACGCTGTCGACGACACCGTCGAATCCGGCGTGGCGACAGCAGACCTCGGTGGGCAGGCCTCGACCAGCGCATTCACCGAGACCGTCGAGGCGCGGGTGCACCGGCGCTGATCGACGACGGACTCAGCGCGGCTTTCGACTGCTGAAGATTGCGGTCCCGGGAAAGAGCTGCCCACGCAGCGGACTCCACTGCCCCCATTCCCGATCCAGCCACTCCGGCCAGTCCGGCTCGACGATGTCTCGCACCTCGAGGCCGGCGGCAACCAGTTCGCGTACTCGGTCACCGATCGTGCGGTGATGCTCCACGTAGTTAGGGGTCCCGTCGGCGTCGTATTCGACGTACGGGGTTCGATCGAAGTACGGAATCGTCGCGGTCAGGCCGCCGACCCCTGGATCGTCGGGGAATACCCAGCGCATCGGGTGATTGACGGCGAACACCCAGATGCCGCCCGGTCGGAGCACTCGCGCGACTTCCTTCATGACGTTGGCGGAGTCCGCGACGAACGGAACTGCGCCGAAGGCCGAGCAGACGATGTCGAATCGCTCGTCGCCGAACGGCAACGATTCGGCACTGGCCTGGACCAGCGGAACCGTCGAACCGCCCGCGGCCATGGCGTCGATGCCTCGTTGCAACATGCCCATCGAGATGTCGAGACCGACGGCACGGGCACCCTGAGCACCGAGCCAGCGGGCGCACGGTGCGCTGCCGCAGCCCACTTCGAGGACGTCTTTGCCTGCGACGTCGCCCAACAGGTGCACATCTCCCTCGTGCAGTCCCTCGGGGCACCAGACGAATTCGCCGGTGTCGGTCGACACACCGAGAAACGCGCCGTGCGTACGGTGGTAGTTGTCGGCGTCGGAGTCCCACCAGAGTCTGCTGGCGCGGTCGCTCGCGGCGGAATCGACACGGCCGCGGCCGGGAGTGGACGACGGCACAGGAAGATCGCTCACACGCCGACTCTAACCGGGTTTGTGCTGGTACTGAGGCATCGCGTACCCTGAGCACCGCGAGTGTGTTCATGCTGCGCTCAGGTCGGGTCCGCCCGTCCTCGGCGTTCGCGGAGTCGGCATCGATGTCGCCGTCGACACTCGTGCTGCACATGTTCCACAGGTCCGACCGAACATCCATCAACCGATACCCAACCCGTCCGGAGCAACTCAACACATGCCCTCAACCACAACCTCACCGCAGGTGGCCGTAAACGATATCGGCTCCGCAGAGGATTTTCTCGCAGCCATCGACGCGACGATCAAGTACTTCAACGATGGTGACATCGTCGAAGGCACCATCGTCAAGGTCGATCGCGACGAGGTTCTACTCGACATCGGTTACAAGACCGAAGGCGTCATCCCTTCTCGCGAGCTCTCCATCAAGCACGACGTCGACCCCAACGAGGTCGTCTCCGTGGGAGATGAGATCGAAGCACTCGTCCTCACCAAGGAGGACAAGGAAGGCCGCCTGATCCTGTCCAAGAAGCGAGCTCAGTACGAGCGCGCTTGGGGCACGATCGAGGAGCTCAAGGAGAAGGACGAGGCCGTCAAGGGCACCGTCATCGAGGTCGTCAAGGGTGGACTCATCCTGGACATCGGTCTCCGCGGCTTCCTGCCTGCCTCGCTCGTCGAGATGCGTCGTGTCCGCGACCTCCAGCCGTACGTCGGCAAGGAGATCGAGGCCAAGATCATCGAGCTCGACAAGAACCGCAACAACGTGGTCCTGTCGCGCCGCGCATGGCTCGAGCAGACCCAGTCCGAGGTCCGCAGCGAGTTCCTGCACCAGCTCCAGAAGGGCCAGGTCCGCAAGGGCGTCGTGTCCTCCATCGTCAACTTCGGTGCCTTCGTGGACCTGGGTGGCGTCGACGGCCTCGTGCACGTCTCCGAGCTGTCCTGGAAGCACATCGATCACCCGTCCGAGGTTGTCGAGGTCGGCACCGAGGTCACCGTCGAGGTTCTCGACGTCGACCTGGACCGCGAGCGTGTGTCGCTGTCGCTCAAGGCAACTCAGGAAGATCCGTGGCGCCAGTTCGCTCGCACCCACGCGATCGGCCAGATCGTGCCCGGTAAGGTCACCAAGCTGGTTCCCTTCGGTGCGTTCGTGCGCGTCGAAGAGGGCATCGAGGGCCTCGTGCACATCTCCGAGCTGGCCGAGCGCCACGTGGAGGTTCCGGACCAGGTCGTGGGTGTCGGCGACGACGCTCTCGTCAAGGTCATCGACATCGATCTCGAGCGTCGCCGGATTTCGTTGAGCCTCAAGCAGGCCAACGAGGACTACGCAGAAGAGTTCGATCCGTCCAAGTACGGCATGGCCGACTCGTACGACGAGGGTGGCAACTACATCTTCCCCGAGGGCTTCGACTCCGAGACCAACGAATGGCTCGAAGGTTACGAGAAGCAGCGTGAAGAGTGGGAAGGTCGCTACGCCGAGGCCGAGCGTCGCCACAAGATGCACACCGCTCAGATGGAGAAGACGGCCAAGGACGAAGCTGCCGAAGCCGCCAACACCAACTACTCCTCCGAGTCGGGTCAGGCCCCCGCCGATGCAGAAGGCGATGCTCCCGCAGCATCGGCTCCGGCCTCGACCGGTGGATCGCTGGCCAGCGATGCGCAGCTTGCTGCACTTCGCGAGAAGCTGTCGGGCAACGCCTGATAGAAGTTGTCCACCCGTGAGGGTGTGACCACAGCCCCGGTTCTCTTCATGAGAACCGGGGCTTTCTCGTTCGAAGCAGTCGAGCGGACATGATCAGCTCGCGAGACGACAATGGACCCGGTTCCGATGAACCGGGCCCATGTGTGAGGGGGAAGTGCGAACTACGCGGCGGTGGCTGGACTCCACTGACCGACGCTCTCCGTGCGCTTGCGCATGCTCGCGAAGCTGTGGCGGGCGGGGGTCAGGAGGTTGGTGAACCAGTTACGCCGGTGGTCGGCCAACGCCGAGGCAACTTCCGGAATGAGAACGCAATGTACGCCTGCATCCATGCCAAGGCGGTGCCGACCCGGTTGGATCTGATTGCTTCGCATGGGTGTCCTTTTCAATAGCTGTGGGTCGGCACATCGAGGTCGCGCTCGTCGAAGATAACCGACAGGCCTCCGAAACCGGTGCATTTGGGGCTGGTGTGCTTCGGCGTGTTCGAGTGTCAGACTGGGTGCATGCTGAGACTGGGACTGACCGGTGGAATAGGTGCCGGAAAATCGACCGTTGCCAAGGTGCTGACCGAGCTGGGTGGAGTTCTCGTCGACTCCGATGTGCTCGCCCGTGAAGTCGTGGAACCGGGAACGCTTGGCCTGCAACAACTGACGGATACGTTCGGGGCCGACATTCTCGCACCGGACGGTTCGTTGGACCGTCCGGCGTTGGCGGCCGTGGCGTTCGGGAACGAGGAATCCCGCAAGAAGCTCAACGGCATCGTCCACCCGCTGGTCGGTAAGCGTACTGCTGAGATCATCGACGGTGCGGCCTCGGATGCCATTGTGGTGCAAGATATTCCGCTCCTCGTCGAAGGCTCGATGGGTCCGTTCTTCCACCTGGTCGTGGTCGTCTGGGTCGACGCCGAGGAGCGCGTACGCCGACTCACCGGCCAACGAAACATGCCCGTGGCCGACGCCCGCGCCCGTATCGCAGCGCAGGCTACCGATGACGCACGCCGAGCCGCAGCGGACGTATGGATCGACAACACCGGTGCGCCGGGGAGCGTCGACGAGCAGGTTCGGCTCCTGTGGAACGAGCGCCTGATTCCCTTCGAGCGCAACATCAGAGAGGGCATCGTCGCCCGCACGCATCCGGAGCAGGTGACGGCCGACCCGGCATGGGAATTGCAGGCCCGCCGAATCATCGGCCGCCTGGCTCCCGCCTGTGCGGACGAAGCCGTCCGAATCGACCACGTGGGATCCACCGCAGTGCCCGGTCTGGACGCGAAGGATGTCATCGACATTCAGATCACGGTGCGTTCTCTCGTCGACGCGGATGCAGTCGGTGATCGGTTACGTCTTGCCGGGTTCCCCGGAGTCGAGACCAGTAACTTCGACGACCCCAAGCCTGCGTACGGAATGGGCGGTGAGGCGGATCCTGCAGTGTGGGGCAAGCGCTTTCACGGCAACGCGGACCCCGGGCGACCTGCCAACGTGCACGTTCGGGTCGACGGTTGGCCGAACCAGAAGTTCGCCCTCTTGTTTCGCGACTGGCTGCGCGAAGACTCGTCTGTTGCGACCGAGTACTCGGGGATCAAGCGACGTGCCTCGGAGGCGGCCGCTGGGATCACGGACTACCGTGCGGCAATCGAAGCGTACGAGAACGCCAAGGCGCCGTGGTTCGACGTTGCCTACCGTCGGGCGTGGCAATGGGCAGAGGAGACGAACTGGACTCTGTGACGTAGAACTGCGCGCATCAGGCCGGTTTGCCGTTCCACACGGTCGGCATTCCGACGGATGCGAGCCACGCGTTCAGGTCGTAATCGTGCCGCGTCAGTCCTTCGATGGCCGCGATCGACCTGGACAGCGCACGCTCGGCCGTCGGGGTGTCCAGATGTTGCGCCACCCGCGCGTCGAACAGCTCGTCGACGTCGAGCAGGTCGTAGTCGCGGCCGGTGCGGACACTGAGGTCCAGATAGTGGTCGACGGATGTCCACTCGGTGGTGCCGGCCGTGTACTCGCCGACGTCGACGTAGTAGTCCTGGTCCCTCGCGTGTGCCGGCAGGTAGTGGAACACCGAGGCGCGGAGCCCGAGAGCTGGCAGTAGCCAGGACTCCAAGTAGTCGAAGTGAGCATGATCCGAGGGTCGGGCCATGTACAGCCCCCATGGCTCGACGCGATATTCGTCGACCACGCGTACGAAACCTTTGGGGTCCACGTTCGTCTTGGCAACGAGGTCGAACGTCTCGTGCTTGGGGGCATGTACGACGGTGTGCGCACCGACTGACGTGTGAGCGACCATGCCTGTAGAAGCTACCGGGAACAGACCTCCGAGGTCTCTCCGACGGAACTTGTCGGTGGGCGCGTCTACGCTTGTGTAATGGCGTTTGCATCCGAACATCCCGTTGTCGCGCACTCCGAACACCGTCCGGTAGGCGCGATCGAGCGCACCGGGCCGGCGTTCGAGGTCGTCAGCGAACACGTACCGGCCGGTGATCAGCCGACCGCCATCGCCGAGCTCGAACGGCGGATCAAGGCGGACGAGAAGGACATCGTGCTTCTCGGTGCCACGGGTACCGGTAAATCGGCCACCACGGCCTGGCTCATCGAGAAACTGCAGCGCCCCACCTTGGTGATGGCACCGAACAAGACTCTCGCAGCGCAGTTGGCGAACGAGCTGCGAGACATGTTGCCCAACAACGCCGTCGAGTACTTCGTGTCGTACTACGACTACTACCAGCCCGAGGCGTACATCGCGCAGACCGATACCTACATCGAGAAGGACTCGTCCATCAACGACGACGTCGAGCGGCTGCGGCACTCGGCCACGGCATCTCTGCTCTCCCGCCGAGACGTGGTCGTGGTGGCCTCGGTGTCGTGCATCTACGGTCTCGGCACCCCGCAGTCGTACGTCGACCGGTCGATCGAGCTGGAGGTCAACGTCGAGGTTCAGCGCGATGCGCTGCTCCGCCTTCTGGTCGACGTGCAGTACACGCGCAACGACATGGCTTTCACTCGGGGATCGTTCCGGGTTCGCGGCGATACCGTCGAGATCATTCCGTCCTACGAGGAACTGGCGATCCGCATCGAGTTCTTCGGCGACGAGATCGAAGCGCTCTACTACCTGCATCCGCTGACCGGTGACATCGTCCGGCAGGTCGATTCGGTACGCATCTTCCCGGCCACTCACTACGTTGCCGGGCCGGAGCGCATGGAACGAGCGGTCAAGGACATCGAGGCCGAACTCGAAGGAAGGCTTTCCGAACTGGAGAGCAAGGGAAAGCTGCTGGAGGCACAGCGGCTACGGATGCGGACGCAATACGACCTGGAGATGATCAAGCAGGTCGGGTTCTGCTCGGGTATCGAGAACTACTCGCGACACATCGACGGACGAGGGGCCGGCACCGCACCGGCGACGTTGATCGACTACTTTCCCGAGGACTTCTTGCTCGTGATCGACGAGTCGCACGTGACCGTGCCGCAGATCGGTGCGATGTACGAGGGTGACATGTCGCGTAAGCGAAACCTGGTCGATTTCGGTTTCCGCCTCCCGTCGGCTACCGACAACCGTCCGTTGACGTGGGAAGAGTTCACGCAGCGGATCGGCCAGACGGTATACCTATCCGCCACCCCGGGAAAGTACGAGCTCGGTCAGACCGGAGGGGAATTCGTCGAGCAGGTCATCAGGCCCACCGGACTCGTCGATCCCCAGGTGGTCATCAAGCCGACCAAGGGACAGATCGACGACCTGGTGCACCAGATCCGGGAGCGAGCAGAGAAGGACGAGCGCGTGCTGGTGACCACCCTGACCAAGAAGATGTCGGAGGATCTCACCGACTACCTTCTCGAACTGGGCATTCGCGTGCGTTACCTGCATTCCGATATCGACACGCTGCGCCGAGTCGAGCTGCTCCGGCAACTTCGACTCGGAGAGTACGACGTACTGGTAGGCATCAACCTGCTGCGTGAGGGCCTGGACCTACCGGAAGTGTCGCTCGTGGCGATTCTCGATGCCGACAAGGAAGGCTTCCTCCGCAGCGGTACGAGCCTGATCCAGACCATCGGTCGTGCTGCCCGAAATGTGTCCGGCGAAGTGCACATGTACGCCGACAAGATGACGGACTCGATGACCTACGCAATCGAGGAAACCGAACGTAGGCGCGAAAAGCAGATCGCGTACAACAAGGAGCGAGGTGTCGATCCGCAGCCGCTGCGCAAGAAGATCGCCGACATCCTCGATCAGGTGTATCAGGAAGCCGAGGACACCGACAACGTCGTCGAGATCGGTGGGTCCGGCCGCAACGCCAGCCGGGGGCGACGTGCTCAGGGCGAAGCAGGGCGGTCGGTCAGCTCCGGCGTCTACGAGGGGCAGGACGTCTCGTCGATGCCGCGCGCAGAGCTGGCCGATCTGATCAAGAACATGACCGACCAGATGATGAACGCTGCCCGCGAGTTGAAATTCGAGCTCGCGGGACGCTTACGAGACGAGATTCAGGATCTGAAGAAGGAACTGCGCGGGATGGATGCGGCCGGGCTCAAATAGCGCACGCTGGAGACGCGAGTGGAGCCTGCGGAATGAGCCGAAATGGTTCGGATACGGTTCAGCGATGGACGCAACCACCGCCGGCCGCACTTCTCGCGCGCTCGAACTGATTCACTCGATGACCTACTTCCTTCCGGAGACACAGGATGCTCTGGTCGCGGCGGGGTTGCCGCCGCGGGCCTGCTATTTCGCGGGCCGGGCAGCACCCCTGGGACGGGTCGGCGCAGGGGTCGTCACTGCTACGTTCTACAACTTCAACCGTGAACTGGTGGCACCGCTCATCCCCGCCGCCTGGGACATCGCATCACCCGACGAGATCATGGCCATCCGGTACGAGACTCTCGACGCTGCCTTCGGTCGACTGCTCGGCCCCGAGGTTCTGACGTCTGCGGACATGTCCGAGGCTGCCGATCTGGCATCGATCGCGGCCCGTGGAATCCCCGGTGACGACGGTCGTCCCTTGTACGCTGCGTACGCCGAGCTCGACTGGCCCACTGCGCCCCATCTGGTGCTGTGGCACGCCCTGACTCTGATCCGCGAATACCGCGGCGACGGTCACATTGCGGCGCTGCAGACGGCGGGCCTGAGCGGTCTCGAAGCGCTGATCACACACACCGCCACCGGCTACGGCTTCGAGAAGGAGTTCGCGCGCAAGCGTCGCGGATGGTCGACCGAGCAGTGGGACGGCGCGGTCGCATCTCTGGCCGACCGAGAGCTGCTCTCGTCCGACGGCGCTCTGACTCAGGACGGCAAAGACCTCCGCACGTTGGTCGAGGACATCACCAACGACCTCGCCGTAGCGCCGTGGGCCGCCCTCGGCGAGGACGGTGCAGCTCGGCTGGTCTCGCTCGCGACGCCGTGGCGTGAATCGATCGTGAGCCAGGGCACGATTCCCGAGGGCGTCTTCGGGCCAGCGATCAAGAAGAAGTAGGCGGCCTCAGCTGGTGATGTCCTTGGTGGCGAAACGTCGCCACGCGATCAACCCGAATACGGCCGCGTACGTGATGGCCGAGAACGATCCCACGACCATGTCGTTCCAGTCGATACTCGTTCCG
This sequence comes from Rhodococcus ruber, assembly GCF_027270735.1. Lineage (GTDB taxonomy): Bacteria > Actinomycetota > Actinomycetes > Mycobacteriales > Mycobacteriaceae > Rhodococcoides > Rhodococcoides rubrum_A. Next base: position 56,530 of record NZ_JAPWIJ010000015.1, read on the forward strand.
AAGGCATCGATCCACGAATTGGCGTAGTGCCCGGGCAGGTAGTTGCGCAGTGATCCGAGTGCGGTGATCTGATCGAGAATCTGCATCAGGATCGACGTCATCACGGCACCGCCGACGGCCCCGAGCGGGGCGTCGGTGAGCACCGACAGCAGCATCGCCAGGCCGGCCACCCACAGCAGGTTGATGCCGATGTAGGCGACTGCGATCAGTAGCCGCACCAGTGAGGTTCCGTACGACAGCCCCTCGCCCAGTGGGGTGATGAGCGACTCTGCGCCGTACATCACGGTGCCGATCAACAGCGATACGCCGACCAGCACGACGATCGCTGCACTCGACAACGTGGCCGACACCAACGCCTTCTGCGTCAGCAATCGACTCCGAGGTACTGGGATGGCCAGGAGGTATCGCAGACTCGACCACGAGGCCTCGCTTGCCACCGAGTCGCCGAAGAACAGTGCCACCACGACGATCAGCAGGAATCCCACCGACATGAACAGAGCGAAGACCGTGAAGTTCATGCCTCCACGAGTACCGAGCTCGATCAGTCCACCGGCATCCGTGTCGGCACTCGAGCTGCCGACGGTGAAGGCGATCGCGAGAATCACCGGGAGCAGGGCTAGAAACCCGATGGCCAGCTGAGTGCGGCGACGTCCCAGTTGCCTGCGCAATTCGGTACGGAAGGGCAAGGTGCTGCCGCCGGTGTAACCGGCAGCGCGCCCGTCGGCGTGTGCGGTGCTCATGAGCGATCCTTGCTGGTGTCGGGCACTGGGGTGTCTCGGTGGACCAGGTCGAGGAACACATCCTCGAGGCGGGTCGATTGGGAGAAGCCGCGCACCGAGACGCCCGCGGTGACGAGTTCTCTGATGACGACGGCGGAGTCGGCGTCGGTCAGGTCGACGGTCACCGTTCCGTCGTCGACGATCACCGCGCCGTCGTGGCCGGAGGCGTCGAGCACCGACCGCGCGCGGGTGGCGTCGTCGACCCTGATCTCCGTTTGCCCGCCCGCTGCGGTCAGTTCGCGGACGGTGCCGGAACTGATCACCGATCCGCGATTCATGACGACCACATGGGTACAGGTCTGTTCGACCTCGGCGAGTAGATGGCTCGACACCAACACCGTCCGGCCGGTCTTCGCGTAGTTGATCAGCACGTCGCGCATCGTCCTGATCTGCGGTGGGTCGAGTCCGTTGGTCGGTTCGTCGAGAACCATCAGATCCGGCAGCCCCAGCATGGCTTGGGCGATGGCCAGCCGCTGCCGCATGCCCTGGCTGTACGACTTGACCTTGCGTTCGATCGCGGTGCCGAGGTCGGCGATCTCCAGTGCCACTTCCAGATGGGCGTCCTCGATCGGCCGCCCGGTGGCCTCCCAGTACAGCCGTAGATTCTGGGTTCCGGTCAGGTGGGGAAGGAATCCTGATCCCTCGACGAACGAGCCGAGTCTGGACAGCACCGGCGCGCCCGGCGTCACCTTGTGGCCGAAGACGCGGATGTCACCGCCGGTGGGAGTGATCAGGCCCATCAGCATCCGCAGGGTGGTGGTTTTTCCAGCACCGTTGGGCCCGAGGAGACCCAGAACCTGGCCCTGCTTCACCTCGAAGCTCACACCGTCGACCGCGCGGAATCCGTTGGAGTACGTCTTGGCCAGATCGGTGATCACCAGGGGAGTATCGATCAGACTCTCGTCCACTTCGGCGACCGCGCGGCGTCTGGTCCGAACGATTCCGGCCACGATCGCACCAGCGACCGCGAGCAGCACGACCCCGATGCCGATCAGCGGAGCCACCGGAACGGTGCTGTTGGAGCTCTCCTCTGCGGGGACGGTGGGCAACGCGATGGTGTTGTCGGTCATGGCCACGCTGAACTGTGCCGGTTCGAGCGGAACGGCGTAGGCCTGATCCGTGGTGGAGATACTCAGCTCGAGGCGATGACCCTGCTGGACGGTGTAGCTGATGCCGGGCAGTGCAACGGTGATATCGACGGGATCGATGCCCTCGGTATCGGGGAGGCGGATCGCCGAGACTGCGCCGCCGGGAAGCGTTCTCGTGCCGTTCGGAGCAACGTCGTACAGCTTCGCGAACAGAACCGCTTGACCTGGTGAGGCCAGTGATGCCACTCGTAGGTTCACTCGTGGGGCACCGGTGATCGTCACGGACGAATCGACGGGATCGCTGGTGAACGTTGCCGACTGGCCCGGCAGGTCCGCGGTCAGGGCCGCTCCGGCTCCGGTCGAGCCGAGAGTCGAGAGCACCGAGCCCAATCCGGGTACCGACGAGATCGCCGACGGCGACGCTCCGGGCGGACGGATGATCGACTGGTTCTCCGCTCTGGGAGTGAACGAAACGGATTCGGTTCGGGTGGCGTCGGAGTCCGCAGCCAGTCCCGGGTAGTCGGGAGCGGTCATCCGGCGGTTGCGGTCGCCGCCGCGCTCGTCGGCTGCCCGTTGAGTGGAGTACACGAACGGCTGGCTACCGGTGGCAGTGTCGTTGTCACGCAATGTCGTGTCGAAGAAGTCGGCGATGGCCCGATCGCTCGTGCCGTCCGTTCCGCCTGCGTCGTGGCCGCCGTCGAACCATCGCACGGTGACGTTCCCACCGGCTGCCGCGATCTGACGCGCCGTCGCATCGGCCTGATCCAGGCCGAACAGTGTGTCCTGGGTGCCCTGCACCAGCAGAGTCGGTGCGGTGATGTTCGACGCCACCGCGACGGGTGAGTGTGCGGTCAGCAGATCGAGGAGCTGTTGGCTGGGGATTCCTGTGACCGCGGATTGGGCGTAGGCGTCGCAGAACTCGGGTGAGAACCTGCCGCATGCAGACGCGCCGTCACCGGTCCCCGATGTTTCGGTCCCTGCATCACCGCCGTCATCGCCGTCGCCGGGCGGTGTGCTCGCTGCGCCCGCTCCGAAGAACACGCCGGCCCAGCCGCGCTTGAGCACGCCGGGTCCGCCGTACTCCGCCGCAGCGGGAGTGATCGTGTTGCCGAGGGCTTCTCGGCCCTCGGTCGAGGTAACGCCGTAGTTGGGGAACAGGGCCTGACCCAGGTCGTTCCAGGTGATCGCGGCGGCGATGGAATCGATGCGGGGGTCGGTGCCGCCTGCACTCAGTGCCAGCGCGCCGCCGTACGAGCCACCGGCAACTCCGATGTGAGGGTCGCCGGGAGCGTCGAGTTCCACCTCCGGTTGTTCGGCGAGCCAGTCGATGAGTCCGCGAGCGTCGGCGACTTCGCGATCGGGATCGTTGATCGAGATCGAACCCGTGCTGTCGCCGAACCCGCGTGCGCTGTAGGCGAGGACGGTGTACCCGCGAGCCGCGAGGTCACGTGCCTCACCGTCGACCGAGTCCTTGCTGCCGCCGAAGCCATGGGCGAGCAGCACCGTCGGTGCGGGTGTGACGGCGGGGGCATAGAGCCGTGCGTCGATGTCGACGGTGCCCGTCGAGCCGGGGCTGTCCGGTAGCGTGATGCGCGCATCACGCGTGGATGTGTCGGCGCTCGAATCCTGGGGGAGGACTACGAATGCGAGAGCGGCTACCGCCAGAACTGCAATCACTGCGGTGCCGACGGTCATGGCCCGTCTCGACAGTGGCGGGCGGGGAATCGGCATGCAAACCAATGTATGTGAGTGGCGCGGATCGTGTTGTTCCCCAAGTTCACGTGCCGATCGGCCGGTTGCGGCTAATGTCAGCGAATCAGTCCCCGGACCACGTCTTTCGGTCCTGTGACTTGCACCAATCGAGTTCGACCAGAAGTGTCACATCTGTGTGTGACCGACAAATGGAGGAATGAATGAGCGCCTACCGCACCGTCGTCGTCGGGACCGATGGCTCCGAATCGTCACTGCGGGCAGTGGAGAAGGCCGCGGCTCTGGCGGGAGACGCCGATGCCACCCTGGTGATCGCCTGCGCGTACTACCCGGCCGATCCCAAGGACACGTCCGCTGCCGCCGACGCATTGCGCGAGGACGCCTACCAGATCACCGGATCCGCACCGACGCGTGAGATTCTGCGCACTGCGCGCGAGCATGCCACCAAGGCCGGTGCGAAGAACATCGAGGAGAAGGCGATCGTCGGCGCTCCCGTCGAGTCGCTGCTGGCACTCGTCGACGAGGTGAAGGGCGATCTGCTCGTCGTCGGCAACCGCGGCCTGAACTCGTTGACCGGGCGCCTGTTGGGTTCGGTTCCGTCGGACGCCGCTCGCAAGTCCACCTGCGATGTCCTGATCGTGCACACCGTCCGCTGATTTCACCCCGCACACGCCTTACGGCCCGCTCCATCGAATCGACGGAGCGGGCCGTTGGTGTGTTCAGGTCTTCAGGCCTCCGGCTCGAACGGCTGCAGCGCAGAGAGTTCCTTCGGTAGTGCGTCGACGTGCACCACGCCCAGTCGCTGGGTGGCTCGGGTCAGTGCCACGTAGAGGTCGTTCATTCCCTTCGGCGACTCGGCCACGATGGCACTCGGCTCGACGATGAGAACCGAGTCGAACTCGAGCCCTTTCGCGTCCCTGACCGATGACACGGTCACCACGTCCGATGCGAGATGTCGGAAGTCGGAGACGCGACCGGCTGGAACGAGCACTGCGCTCAGTCCAGGTCGTGGGTGCTCTGCGACCCGCTTCTCCACTGCGGTGAACAGGTCCGCCTCCTGCACGTGTAGCGACCACGGTCTCACGCCGGTGCTGCGGATGGAACGGGGCTCGGACTGCTCGGGATCGATCGCGGCCAGCACGTCGTGCGCCACCACCATGATCTCCGACGGAGTCCGGTAGTTGACCGTCAGTTCGGTCCGCTTCCAGCGCTGTGCCACATACGGTTCGAGAACCGAGCTCCACGAAGACGTTCCGGCGGGATCGCCGGTCTGCGCAGTATCGCCCACCAGTGTCATCCACCGGTTCGGTATGCGTCGCATCACCATTCGCCACGCCATGGTCGAGAGTTCCTGAGCCTCGTCGACGATCACGTGCCCGTACGTCCAGGTCCGGTCGCCGGCTGCCCGTTCGGCGGTGGTGAGGCGTTGACCCGAATTCTGTCGCCGCGCAAGCTGATCGGCGTCGATCAAGTCGTACGCCATCAGGATTTCCGGATCGAGTTCGTCCTCGAGGTCCTGCGGTGCCGAACCGGTCAGGATGTCCAGTGCACCCTGGGCGTCGGCGATCTGGCCGCGCCACTGACGTTGTGCCTGCTCACGTTCGGCCGCATCGTCCACGCCGAGCAACTCGGCCAGCTCGTCGAGCAGGGGAGCGTCGGCAGCGGAGAAGCCCCGACCCCGACGGGTCAGCGAGTCGCGCTCTTCCGCATCCAGTTCCGGTGCGGCCGAGGCGATCTTCTCGGGCGACGCGAACAGGTCGTGGAGAACCTGTTGGGGAGAGAGATCCGGCCACAGCTCGTCGACAGCGGCCATCACGTCCTGGTCGTCGCGCATCTCGTCGCGCATGTCCGCGATGTCGTCGGCGCTGAGCAGGCTGGATCCGTCGACCAGGTTCTGGCCGAGCTTCGCTGCCAGTTGGTTGGCCAGTTGATCGATCACCGAGGACACGAACAGGGGACGAGCAAGGTTGTGCGGTCGCCGCGACGAGCGAGCGCGTCCGCGAGCTCGGGTGACGATCTTGCGGTCCAGCGTGATGTCGTAGGTGTCGAATTTCAGCCGCCTCGGCTGCGCGGGAACTTCCTGCCTGTCGCGTACTGCTCGGGTCAGCACGTCGACCATCGACAGTCTGCCCTTGACCTCGGTGGCCAGGGCCGAATCCTCTCGTTGCGCACGGACTCCCGGGTAGAGGTCACCGATCGTGGACAACAGGACGCCGGTCTCGCCGAGCGAGGGCAGCACCTGTCCGATGTAGTCGAGGAACGTCGCGTTGGGTCCGATGATGAGCACGCCGCTCTTACCCAGCTGCTGGCGGTAGGTGTAGAGCAGATACGCGGCGCGGTGCAGCGCGACGGCGGTCTTGCCGGTGCCCGGTCCGCCTTGAACGACCAGCACACTGCGATGCTGCGACCGGATGATCGCGTCCTGTTCGCTCTGGATCGTTTCCACGATGTCGTTCATCTGGCCGGTACGGGCAGCATCCAGTGCCGAGAGCAGCGCACCTTCGCTCGCGACGCCACCTGCCACGGCAGCATCGCTCGACGATCGGGCAGAGTTCAGGTCGAGGAATTCGTCGGCGATCGACGTCACGCGGCGGCCGCGGGTGCGAATGTGCCTGCGCCGCAACACGTTTTCCGGTGCAGCCGGCGTCGCAAGGTAGAACGGGCGGGCCATCGGTGCTCGCCAGTCCAACAGCAGCGTCTCGTAGTCGTTCTTGTCGTCGAGAATTCCGACACGGCCGATATAGCGCTCGGGCCGGTCGTCGACCTTGGGGTCGAGAGACTCCGGATCGAGGTCGATACGTCCGAAGCACAGTCCGTTCTCTGCGGCGTCGTACTTGGCGATGTCCTCGGTGTACATCTGGTTGAACGATTCGCGTTCGCTTCGGGCCTGCGGTGTTCCACCGGTCTCCAACAGCACGGCCCGCAATCGGTTCGCCGCGTATTCGCGCAGCGCGTCGAGCTGCGTGTACAGCCTCGTCAGATGCGCTTGCTCGAAGTCTTCTTCGATCGGCATGTCGGAGCCGCTCGATGTGTGGCCGTCGTCCGGCAAAGGGTCTCCTCGGGAGTTCGGCCGAGGCGAAGATATCGCCTCGAAATCAGCCAGAGCAGTCTACGCCGCACAACGGCCCCGCCGCAGAACCGCTGGTTCCGGGGCAGGGCCGCTGTGCACGAACGTGCGTTCGTTCTGTCGGCGAGGACTACTTGGCGTACTGCTGGATCTTCTTGTCCAGGTTCTTCTGAGCCTTGGCGACTCGCTTCTCGAGTTTGGCGCGAGCCTGCTCGGTGACCTTTTCGAGTTCCTTGCTCTGCTTCTCGGCGCGCTTGCGAGCGCGCTTGCCGAGTGTCTCCACCCGATCGGACGCCAGATCGGCCCACGTGACTCCGCGCTTCTGAGCTTCGTCGGCGAGGACGGAGCCCTTCTCGGCGGCCAGATCGGCGAGCTTGGATGCCCGCTTCTGCGCGACGTCGGCCAGTTCGACTCGACGATCAGCGGCAACGTCGACGAGCTTGGATCCGCGCTTCTGCGCGAGTTCGGCCAGGTCGGTTCCGCGATGCGCTGCCTTGTCTGCAAGCTTGGAACCGCGCTTCTGTGCTTCTTCGGCCAAGTCGCTGCCGCGGTCGGCGGCAAGGTCGGCCAGCTTGGAACCGCGCTTCTGGGCTTCCTCTGCCAGTTCGGAGCCCTTGTCGGCTGCGATATGAGCCCAACGGTTCAATGCCGGCTGAGCAACCTCGGCCAGTTCCGAGCCCTTCTCGGAAGCGATGTCGGCCAGCTTGGCCAACTTCGGCTGGGCTGCGTCGGCGAGCTTGGCCAGTTTCGGCTGGGCTGCGTCGGCGAGATCGGCGCTGCGGCTCGCGGCAATGGATGCGATTTCCTTGACCCGCTCGCCGGTGTCGTGGGTGGTGTGCCCGGGAAGCGCCGAGACGACGGTCTCCTGCGCGCGGCGTGCTGCCCGCTTGCTACGCCATGCCACGGACGGCTTGCCCTCGGTATCGACGGCCGCGATGAGCAGTCCGCCGAGGAGGCTCAGGTTCTTGAAGAAGTGGATCCGCTGCGCAGCCTTGGTCTCCGGATCGGTCTCGTTCCAGAAGGCGTGACCGGCCAGCGTCGTCGGAACGAGGCTTCCGGCCAGTGCGATCGATGCGATACGCGGTGCCTTGCCGGTCGCCAGGAGAATGCCGCCCGCAACCTGAATGCCGCCGTTGATACGAACCAGCGTCTCCGGGTCCTCGGGCACATTCGCGGTGACCTCGTTCGGCAGCGCGTCCTTGCCCTGCTCGATCAGCGGAGCGGCGACCTTCGCCTTGCCGCTGGGGTTACGGAGTGCGTCGACGCCCCCGGCGATGAAGATCGTTGACATCAACGGACGGGCGATACGGCGGACCAGCATTGACAGCCTCCTGCGTAGTTTCTCGTGTCATCGGCGTTAGGACATCGCACAGCGGTCGGGAAAACCTACCGGGGTGCGTCCTTTTGTCACACTATTCATACCCCGTGTTCGACGGTCTCAAGCGCGCCGATGGTCACCAGCCCCGTTCGCGCCATTCGGCCAGGTGAGGGCGCTCGGCACCGAGTGTGGTGTCCTTACCGTGGCCGGGGTAGACCACGGTGTCGTCGTCGAATCGGTCGAACAACTTTGCCGTCACGTCGTCGAGCAGCTGGGTGAAATCCTCGGGGCTTCCGGTTTTTCCGACGCCACCGGGGAAGAGTGAATCTCCGGTGAAGAGATGGGTGCGGGTGCCGTCGGTGTCGGTCAGCGCGAGTGCGATGGAACCGGGGGTGTGTCCGGTCAGGTGCACCACGTCGAACGTGAGCTCGCCCACCGTCACCGTGTCCCGATCGGCCAGCAGGCGGTCCGGAGCGACCGGCAGCGGCTCGGCATCGAGAGCGTGGGCGGCCGTGGGTGACTCCGTGCCACCGGCGATATCTGCCAGCGCCTGCCAGTGGTCGGCGTGCTGATGCGTCGTCACGATGAGCGAGAGCGTCGGTGCGTTCTCGTCGATGAGCAGCGAAATGCGTTCGGCCTCGTTCGCGGCGTCGATCAGCACCGAATGACCCGTTGCGGAACAGACGACCAAGTAGGTGTTGTTGTCCATGGGGCCGACCGACATCTTCGTGATCGTCGCGCCGGGAATCGTGCGCCGCTGCGGCTGCGAACCCTGAGAGACGACGCCGGTGTAGTTGTCGTCGATGACCATGAGGTGCTCGTCCATTTCGAGGACGCTACCGTCGGCGGCCCGACGAGGGGCGTCGGGGTCGTGCACGTGGAAAAGTGTGTCGGTGCCTGGATCTACCATTGCTACTGCGTGAGGTTCGTCCCTCACCAATACAGGTTTTCGACGTGGGGTCGACGGTTACACGACGTGTAATCGGTGCATCGGCACCACACGTCATCATGCGACTCGACAGTTGCGCAGTGCTGCATCGAGCAGCGCATCGACTGGACGTGCTCGTTCGGAAAGAAGGGAACACAGTGGCGGATCGCCTGATAGTGCGAGGTGCACGGGAGCACAATCTGCGGGGAGTCGACATCGACCTGCCTCGCGATGCGCTGATCGTGTTCACAGGTCTGTCCGGCTCGGGCAAGTCGTCCCTCGCCTTCGACACGATCTTCGCCGAAGGTCAGCGTCGCTACGTGGAGTCGCTGTCCGCCTACGCGCGGCAGTTCCTCGGCCAGATGGACAAGCCGGACGTCGATTTCATCGAGGGGCTCTCGCCTGCGGTCTCCATCGATCAGAAGTCGACCAACCGCAACCCGCGGTCGACCGTCGGCACCATCACCGAGGTCTACGACTACCTCCGGCTGCTGTACGCCCGCGCCGGCACGGCGCACTGCCCGGTGTGCGGTGAACAGATCGCGAAGCAGACGCCGCAGCAGATCGTCGATCAGGTACTGGACATGGAGGAAGGGCTGAAATTTCAGGTCCTCGCTCCGGTGGTCCGTACTCGCAAGGGTGAATTCGTCGACCTGTTCGACTCGCTCAACACGCAGGGCTACTCCCGTGTGCGCGTGGACGGCGTCGTGCATCAGCTCACCAGTCCTCCTGTTCTCAAGAAGCAGGAGAAGCACGACATCGAGGTCGTCGTCGACCGCCTGACCGTCAAATCCAGCTCGAAGCAGAGATTGACGGATTCGGTCGAAACGGCCCTTCGATTGGCGGACGGCATCGTCGTTCTGGACTTCGTCGACCGCGACGAGAACGCTGCGGACCGCGAGCGCCGATTCTCCGAGAAGCTCGCGTGCCCCAACGGTCACCCGTTGTCCATCGACGATCTCGAACCGCGGTCCTTCTCGTTCAACTCGCCGTACGGTGCCTGTCCCGACTGCGTCGGACTCGGTGTGCGCAAGGAGGTCGACCCGGAGCTGGTCGTGCCCGACGGCGATCTCAGCCTCGCCGACGGAGCCATCGCACCGTGGTCGATGGGCCAGACATCGGAGTACTTCGGCCGCCTGCTGTCCGGGCTCGCCGACGCCATGGGATTCGACCTGAACGCGCCGTGGAACAAGTTGCCCGCCAAGGTCAAGCGAGCGGTCCTCGAAGGCAGCGACCATCAGGTGCACGTGAAGTACAAGAACCGCTACGGCCGAACGCGCTCGTACTACGCCGAGTTCGAGGGTGTGATGCCGTTCTTGCACCGTCGTCTCGAGCAGACCGAGTCGGAGCAGATGAAGGAACGCTACGACGGGTACATGCGAGACGTACCGTGCCCCACCTGCAACGGAGCCAGGCTGCGGCCCGAGATCCTGTCGGTCACGATCGCAGCGGGCGATTTCGGGCCGAAGTCGATCGCCGAGGTGTGTGAGCTGTCGATCGCCGATACCGCGAACTTCCTGAACAGCCTCACTCTCGGTCGTCGCGAGGAGGCGATCGCGGGCCAGGTACTCAAGGAGGTGCAGGCGCGCCTCGGCTTCCTGCTCGACGTCGGCCTGGAATACCTGTCACTCGCTCGAACGGCCGGCTCACTGTCCGGCGGCGAGGCTCAACGAATACGGCTCGCCACCCAGATCGGATCGGGCCTCGTCGGCGTTCTCTATGTGCTCGACGAGCCCTCGATCGGTCTGCACCAGCGAGACAACCGTCGGTTGATCGACACACTGACCCGGCTCCGCGACCTCGGAAACACACTGATCGTCGTGGAGCACGACGAGGACACCATCCGCACCTCGGATTGGATCGTCGACATCGGTCCGTTGGCGGGTGAGCACGGCGGACGCGTCGTGCACAGCGGTTCGTACGAGGACCTACTGACCAACGAGGAATCGCTGACCGGTGCGTATCTGTCCGGGCGAATGGAGATTCCGCTGCCCGACACTCGTCGTGTTGTGGACAAGAAGCGTCAGGTCACCGTGGTCGGTGCCCGTGAGCACAATCTCCGTGGCATCGACGTCAGCTTCCCGCTCGGCGTGCTGACCTCGGTCACCGGGGTGTCGGGTTCGGGCAAGTCCACACTCGTCAACGACATCCTCGCGACGGTGATGGCGAACAAGCTCAACGGTGCCCGTCAGGTTCCCGGCAGGCACACGCGCATCAACGGCCTCGATCAGCTCGACAAACTCGTCCGGGTCGACCAGTCACCGATCGGACGCACGCCGCGCTCGAACGCGGCCACGTACACCGGTGTGTTCGACAAGATCCGCACGCTGTTCGCAGCTACCACCGAGGCCAAGGTGCGCGGCTATCAGCCCGGTCGATTCTCGTTCAACGTCAAGGGCGGCCGGTGCGAGGCATGTTCGGGAGACGGCACACTCAAGATCGAGATGAACTTCCTCCCGGACGTCTACGTTCCGTGCGAGGTGTGTGAGGGTGCGCGGTACAACCGCGAGACACTCGAAGTCCATTACAAGGGCAAGACCATCGCCGAGGTTCTGGACATGCCGATCGAGGAGGCAGCGGACTTCTTCGAGGCCATCACCTCGATTCACCGATACCTCAAGACGCTCGTCGAGGTCGGCCTCGGGTACGTGCGGCTCGGGCAACCGGCGACCACGTTGTCCGGTGGTGAGGCCCAGCGCGTCAAGTTGGCGGCTGAATTGCAGAAGCGGTCCACCGGTCGCACCGTCTACATTCTCGACGAGCCGACCACCGGCTTGCACTTCGAGGACATTCGGAAGCTGCTCGGCGTGGTGAACGGTTTGGTGGACAAGGGCAATACCGTGGTCGTCATCGAGCACAACCTCGATGTCATCAAGGTCTCCGACTGGGTGATCGACATGGGTCCCGAGGGCGGTTCCGGCGGCGGAATGGTTGTGGCGCAGGGTGATCCGGAGGCTGTCGCGGCTGTGCCGGAAAGCTACACGGGTAAGTTCCTGCAGGAAGCGCTCACTCGTGAGTCGATTGTCTCGCAACCGGTCAAAGCAGCCCCGAAGAAGCGCAAGCCGCGAAAGGTCGCCGCAGTCCGGTAGCGCCCGTGTACGCAGAACGCCGCATCCGGTAGTGCACCGGATGCGGCGTTCGTGTATTCGGGTCGTCGTCGCTTTCGCTCAGTGCACCGGACCGGTGTACTTCTCGCCGGGGCCCTTTCCTGGCTCGTCCGGGTGGGCCGATGCTTCCCGGAATGCGCGCTGCAGTGCTTGCAGTCCGTCGCGAATGGGTCCGGCATGGGGGCCGAGGTATTCGACCGAGGCGGTGACCAGGCCTGCCAGTGCGGTGATGACACGCCGTGCCTCGTCGAGGTCCAGGTACGGACTCTCTGCGGGATCCGGCTCGGAGAGCCCCAGCTTCTCGGCTGCGGAACTCATCAGCATGACCGCAGCGCGGCTGATGACCTCGACCGCGGGGACCTCGGCGAGTTCACGGACTTCGGGCTCGGTGCCGACTGGGTCGACACCCGCGGGATCGCCATCGGCGGAAGTGGGGGAGCTGGTCATGCCTACGAGAATCCCACGCCGCCTGCGGCGGGGAGAATCGGGTGCCGACGAGTTCGGGTGCGATCGGGCTCGATTGTGGGTTTGTCGAATCGGCTGGTAGTGTGACTCGACGACCGTCTTCGGCGTGCGCTCCTCGATGGAGTTCACCGCACGGAGGCAGCAAGTGGAGCCCGACTCCCACCGGCACGTAGCCTTCAACAAGCTATTTCCGGTCCGGTCGCACGACGGAGATCGTTACAGGTCTTCGATGTGCTTCCTCCCAGTGAGGAGACTGTACGACGCCAGTTGTCGTGCGGGTCGACCGGTCGACATCGGGCCCTGCTATCGGTTCACACCGAGAGCGGGGTTTTTTCTTTGTAGCGGTTCGCATCGCTGCGGGGAATGTCGAGGATCGACGGCAACGGGCTGTGCCAGTGGCAGGCGGTCGGGTTACACACCACACCGCACTACCTAGGAGGCCCCATCAGCACTGAGACCCGCATCAACGATCGCATCCGAGTTCCCGAGGTCCGGCTTGTCGGACCGGGCGGTGAACAGGTGGGGATCGTGCGTGTTGAAGATGCACTCCGCTTGGCTCTCGAAGCCGACCTCGATCTTGTCGAGGTAGCTCCCGACGCACGTCCGCCGGTCTGCAAGATCATGGACTACGGGAAGTTCAAGTACGAGGCTGCGCAGAAGGCGCGCGAATCGCGCAAGAACCAGACGCTGACCGTCATCAAGGAGCAGAAGCTTCGCCCCAAGATCGACGCGCACGACTACGAGACCAAGAAGCGCAACGTCGTTCGCTTCCTCGAAGCCGGCTCGAAGGTCAAGGTCACCATCATGTTCCGCGGTCGCGAGCAGTCGCGACCCGAACTCGGTTTCCGTCTGCTGCAGCGTTTGGGCGCGGACGTCGCGGAGCTCGGCTTCGTGGAGACCTCGGCCAAGCAGGACGGCCGCAACATGACGATGGTGTTGGCGCCGCACAAGGGTGCCAAGACTCGCGTCAAGGCACAGGAGAGTGCAGCGGCACCGCCCGCGCAACGCGCACCGGCTCCCGCGCCGGAACAGCCCGCCGATGCAGCCCCGGCTGCCGAGGCACCGGCCGCAGCAGCTCCGGCTACTCCGGCGCAGACCAACTGAGCTTCGTGCTCTACCAGTAAGACAGCCCTACAACTGCTTCGGTGCACAGGTTTTCCGTGGCGCTGTACGGCTGTGCCAAGCAACACCGAAGAGCTATTACAGAAGAAGAGGATTTCATGCCCAAGCAGAAGACCCACAGTGGTGCCAAGAAGCGATTCAAGGTGTCCGGCAGCGGCAAGATCCTGCGCCAGAAGGCCGGCCGTCGCCACCTGCTCGAGCACAAGCCCACCAAGGTGACTCGTCGCCTCGATGGTGTCGCCGTTGTCAAGAAGGCCGACGTGCCGCGGATCAAGCGCCTTCTCGGTATCTGATCCGGCCCGCCGCCGACTGATCTCGGTCGGCTTCATCCCTTACCATTCGGGGTTTACACACACCCCCAGATCGACAGGATTCACCAGTGGCACGCGTAAAAAGGGCCGTCAACGCCCAGAAGAAGCGCCGTTCGATTCTCGAAGCGTCCAAGGGCTACCGCGGACAGCGCTCACGTCTGTACACCAAGGCCAAGGAGCAGCAGCTCCACTCGCTCACCTACGCGTACCGGGACCGCCGCGCGCGCAAGGGTGATTTCCGCAAGCTGTGGATCACGCGAATCAACGCTGCAGCACGGGCCAACGACATCACGTACAACCGCTTCGTCCAGGGCCTGAAGGCCGCGGGCGTCGAGGTCGATCGCAAGATCCTCGCTGAGCTTGCTGTGTCGGATGCCGCGGCATTCGCAAGCCTGGTCGCCATCGCCAAGGCTGCACTGCCTGCCGATGTCAACGCTCCTGCCGGAGAAGCAGCCTGAGCGAGTCGCCGTACGACGATTCAACTCCGAAACGACCCGTGGATTCGCTGACCGAGCGAACACCGCGGGTCGTTTCGGCCGTCAAGCTCGCGCGCGCCGCCGAGCGCAAGAAGACCGGGCAGTTCCTCGCCGAGGGATTCAATGCGGTCTCCGAGGCCGCGAAGTCCGGGCTGGTCCGCGAGCTGTTCTTCACTCCGGATGCCTTCGATCGTCACCACACCCTCATTGCGTCCATCGAGGCCGGTGGCGCACGAGTCTTTCCGATCACCGACCGCGCCGCGAAGGCGCTGTCCGACACCGTCACCCCGCAAGGGCTCGTTGCGGTCACCGGACTGGTGGACGTCTCGCTCGAGCGTGCGTTGGCCGACAGTCCGCGTCTCGTGGCTGTGCCGGTCGAGGTCGCCGAGCCGGGCAATGCGGGGACGGTCATCCGCGTGGCAGACGCCGCCGGAGCGAATTCGGTTGTTTTGCTGGGTGATTCGGTGGATCCCCACAACGGCAAATGCGTCCGCGCGTCAGCGGGCAGTGTGTTCCATCTCCCGATCGCTCGGGAGCGTTCGATCCAATCCGGACTCGACGCGTTACGCAGCGCGGGGCTGTCGATCGTGGCGACGGCCGCCGACGGAGAGGTCGACCTGGACGACGCCGACGATCTACTCGAGCAACCGACGGCGTGGTTGTTCGGCAACGAGGCACACGGACTGCCCGAGTCGGTGGCTCGCGACGCCGATCACCGGATTCGGATCCCTATCCACGGTCGCGCCGAGAGCCTCAATTTGGCAACGGCCGCTGCGATCTGCCTGTATGCGAGCGCCCGCGCACAGCGACGCTCCGGAACCTCGTGAGCGCCTTCGCCTAGGATCGATACCTGTCTGCCCGCGCAGGAGTGAAGCCTGCGCAACGACCCATCGTGGCAGACACCGACTATTACTCGAGGAGTGCAGCTGTCGTGGCGAAGAAAGATGTCGGACCCGAGCCGGTAGATCCGAGCGTGCTCGAGGAGTCAGCGCTCGGATCCGCAGTGGACTCGGCGGAGCAGGCGTTCGCCGACGCAACGAATCTCGACGCCTTGACCAAGGTCAAGATCGACCACGTGGGCGGCAAGGCTCCGTTGGCGCTGGCGCAGCGCGCACTCGGAGCGATACCGGGTGAGCAGAAGGCCGACGCGGGTAAACGCGTCAAGGCAGCGCGCGATCGAGTTCAGAAGGCCTTCGACGAGCGACGTGCGCTTCTCTCGGCCGAGCGGGATGCGGCAATCCTGGTGGCCGAGACCATCGACGTGACGCTGCCGACCGGCCGGGCTCCGGTCGGGGCTCGGCATCCCATCACGATCATTTCCGAACAGGTAGCCGACGTGTTCGTGGCAATGGGCTGGGAGGTCGAGGAAGGCCCCGAGGTCGAGACCGAACACTTCAATTTCGACGCGCTCAACTTCCTGCCCGACCACCCGGCACGCACGATGCAGGACACGTTCCACATCGCGCCCGAGGGATCGCGACAGGTGTTGCGCACTCATACCTCACCGGTGCAGGTGCGGTCGATGCTCTCGCGTGAACGTCCGATCTACGTGGTCTGCCCGGGGCGAACGTTCCGTACGGACGAACTAGACACGACGCACACTCCGGTCTTTCATCAGGTCGAGGGTCTCGCCATCGACAAGGGTCTGACCATGGCGCACCTGCGCGGAACACTGGATGCGTTCGCCAAAGCGTTGTTCGGCAACGACACCCGCACTCGGATGCGACCCAACTACTTCCCGTTCACCGAACCGTCCGCCGAGGTCGATGTGTGGTTCCCCAAGAAGAAGGGCGGAGCCGGCTGGGTCGAGTGGGGTGGCTGCGGGATGGTCAACCCGAAGGTGTTGCAGGCCAGCGGCATCGACCCTGAGGTCTACACCGGATTCGCATTCGGAATGGGCCTCGAACGCACGCTTCAGTTCCGCAACGACATCCCGGACATGCGTGACATCGTCGAAGGCGACATCAGATTCACGCTGCCATTCGGTGTTCGGGCCTGACGCCGCTTCACACCCGCCCCACTTCTTCTCGGATACAAGAAAGAGCTGAGCACACGTGCGAGTCCCACAATCCTGGCTGACCGAGGTCCTGCACGCGGGGACTCCCGACTGGGCTGTCTCGCCCGAGGAGCTCGACGCCGGTTTCGTGCGGGTCGGTTTCGAGGTCGAAGAACTCGAATCGCTGGACAACGTGACCGGACCACTGGTGGTGGGCCGGGTGAGCTCGATCGAGGAACTGACCGAGTTCAAGAAGCCGATTCGATTCTGTCTGGTGGATGTCGGGGCCGACGAGCCACAGGAAATCGTCTGTGGTGCACGAAATTTTGCCGAAGGTGACCTGATCGTCGCCGCTCTGCCGGGCAGTGTTCTGCCCGGCGGATTCGCCATCGCATCGCGCAAAACGTACGGCCGCAATTCCAACGGCATGATCTGCTCGACGCTCGAGCTCGGACTCGGCCGAGATCACTCCGGCATTCTGGTGCTGCCTGCAGACACGGCCGCACCAGGTGACGACGCCAAAGAGGTTCTGGGGCTGAAGGACTCGGTCATCGAGCTGAACGTGACCCCGGATCGCGGGTACGCCTTCTCGGTCCGCGGCCTCGCCCGTGAGCTGGCGTGCAGCTTCGACTTGCCCTATGTGGACCCTGCACGGACGGTGCCCACCGAGGTCACCGGTGAGGCATGGTCGGTTACCGTCGAATCGAACTCGGGCGCATCACGATTCGCGTTGCGCAAGATCGTCGGCATCGATCCCACGGCGACCACTCCGTGGTGGATGCAGCGTCGACTCCTCCTGGCCGGCGTGCGCCCGATCTCGGCTGCTGTCGACGTCACCAACTATGTGCTCCACGAGCTCGGCCAGCCGCTGCACGCGTTCGATGCGGCCAAGCTGAACGGCGATCTCGTCGTCCGCCGTGCGAATGCGGGGGAGAAGCTGACGACACTGGACGGAGTCGAGCGGTCTCTCGATCCTGAGGACGTCGTCATCGCCGACGGGTCGGGAGCCGTTTCGTTGGCCGGCGTCATGGGCGGAGCGTCCACCGAAGTGGACGACGCGACCACCGAGGTCGTACTCGAAGCAGCGTCGTTCGATCCGCTCGCGGTATTCCGAACCGGCCGCCGCCACAAGCTGTCCAGTGAGGCGAGTAAGCGTTTCGAGCGAACCGTCGACTCTGCTCTTCCGGTCGCCGCGCTCGATCGTGCGGCACAGTTGCTGGTCGAGATCGCCGGTGGCCGGATCGAGCCGGTGTTGACCGACATCGGCGGGGCCGCCGAGTACCCGGCAGTCACCATGGACTTCGATCTACCCGACCGAATCGCCGGCGTGCAGTACCCCAATGGAACCGCTGCCCGACGGTTGACGCAGATCGGCTGCAGAGTCGACGTGTCGGTCGACGATGCCGGGCACGGTCAACTGACCGTGACGCCGCCGTCGTGGCGCCCGGACCTGGTGCAACGTGCCGACCTGGTGGAAGAGGTGTTGCGACTCGAGGGGCTGGAGAAGATCCCGTCGGTGCTGCCGTCGGCCCCCGGCGGTCGCGGCCTCACCGCTGAGCAGAAGCGCAGACGAGCGGTCGGCAAGGCGCTCGCATTCTCCGGATACGTCGAGGTGTTGCCTCCGGTGTTCCTGCCCAAGGGCGTCTTCGATACGTGGGGCCTGGACAAGAGCGATCCACGCCGCTCCACCACCTCGGTGCTCAACCCGCTCGAGGCCGATCGTCCCGAACTCGCGACCACGGTGCTTCCCGGTTTGCTCGAGATGCTGAGCCGAAACATCGCCCGCGGTCAGCGTGACGTGTCGCTGTTCGGAATCGCCCAGGTGGTGCTTCGGCACGATGCCACTGCTGCGGTGGATGCGCTACCGGTGGATCGTCGTCCCACCGACGACCAGATCGCCATGCTTCGGGGGTCGTTGCCTGCGCAGCCGGTACATGTGGGCGTGGTGCTCACCGGCCAGCGTGAGCTGTCGGGGCCGTGGGGCCCCGGCCGCGCCGCCGAAGCAGCTGACGCCTTCGCTGCGGTACGCACAGTGGCCGAGGCCGCCGGTGTTCACGTCGATCTTCGTGCTGCCCAACATCTTCCGTGGCATCCCGGCCGGTGTGCCGAGGTATTGCTCGACGGCGAGGTCGTGGGATATGCGGGCGAGCTGCACCCCGCGGTCCTCGAGCGGGCAGGTTTGCCGCCGCGTACCTGTGCCGTGGAGCTGAGCCTGAGCGCTCTGCCTGTTGTCGAATCGCTTCCGGCCCCCGAGGTGTCGCCGTATCCGGCGGTGCTCCAGGACGTGGCCGTCGTGGTCGATGCCTCCGTGCCCGCGGCGTCCGTCGAGGCGGCGCTCACGATCGGCGGCGGCGATCTGCTCGAATCGATCCGGTTGTTCGACGTCTACGAGGGTGAGCAAGTCGGCGAAGGTCGCAAGTCTCTGGCGTTCGCGCTGCGGTTCCGCGGAACCGACGGCACGTTGACCGAGGATCAGGCCACTGCTGCGCGCGATGCTGCGGTCGAAGCTGCAGCCAAAGCCGTCGGAGCCGAGCTGCGTAGCTGATCTGTCGGCGGCCGGACCGTCGGTTCCGTAGCGTGGAGTCACGAACGCCCACGGTGACGGGAGCAACGAATGAGTGAATCCGGAGCAGACGGCACGGCGTCCGATCTGCAGGTTGTGGACGACGTCCTCGCGGCGGTGGCCGGTCGGCCGCGGCTGGCCCCGCTGGCGGCTGCGGCGGCCGCATTGGCCGCCGAGTTGGGCACCGTCGAGCCCGAACCCACTGGACCCGATCGCGGTGCGCCACCGGGAACAGTGCCCGATGTCGACGTTCCACAGGTCACGAGACCTCGGATCGATCAGCCGCTGGGAGATCCGCCGCCCGGGGCTCCTCTGGGCGGGACGGTGCCGGGCATCATCGACGCGGAATTGGTCGACGATATGCCCGTCGGCGCAGGGGGTGGATACATGGGCGACGCCGGCAGCGGCGTGATCGGCGACTTCACCGAATCCGGGGTGCCCACCTGGGACGGTGTACGCGACAAAGTGGACCACCGCTCGGGTACGGCCGTCGGAGCGGAAGAGCTGGACCGGGAGTCCCGGGCCGGTCGAGATCTGGACACGCAGTGGAACGAGCGTCAAGAAGCCGGCCGCAAGAAGCTCGACGAAATCCGTAAGTCCATGGGCGGAAGCTGACACACCGGACCCGTTCATGAATGAGCTTGCATGATGCTGCATAATAAACCGCATGACTATTTCGGAGGCCATGCCGAAGCGCATTGCGGTAGCGGGCGCAAGTGGGTACGCCGGCGGTGAAATTCTTCGGCTTCTGCTCGGACACCCGGCGGTGCGCGACGGTTCGCTGGTCATCGGTTCGCTGACGGCCGGCGGCAATACCGGCTCCACGCTCGGAGAGTTCCATCCGCATCTGTTGCCGCTGGCCGATCGAGTTCTCGGTCCGACTACCGCCGAGGAGCTGGCCGGCCACGATGTCGTGTTCCTCGGGCTCCCGCACGGCAAGTCCGCCGAGCTTGCACTCCAGCTGCCCGATTCGGTGGTGATCATCGATTGTGGTGCCGACTTCCGCCTCACCGACGGTGCCGCCTGGGAGAAGTACTACAAGAGTCCGCATGCAGGCAGCTGGCCGTACGGGTTGCCGGAGCTGCCGGGCCTCCGAGAGCGGTTGGTCGGTGCGACCCGCATCGCGGTTCCCGGGTGCTATCCGACGGTGTCTTCTCTCGCGCTCGCGCCGGCCGTCGCTGCCGGCATCATCGAGCCGCGGGTCAATATCGTTGCAGTGAGCGGTACATCGGGTGCCGGTCGAGCTCCCAAGGCAGACCTGCTGGGCTCGGAGGTGATGGGTTCGGTTCGGGCGTACGCAGTGGCGGGTGCCCACCGACACACGCCGGAGATCGTGCAGAATCTGTCGGCCGTTGCCGGGAGCCCGGTCGCGGTGTCGTTCACGCCGGTTCTCGCGCCGATGCCCCGCGGAATTCTGGCCACCTGTACCGCAATCACCACTGCCACTGCGGAGCAGGCGGTCGAGGTGTACGAAAAGGCTTACGCTGCAGAACCGTTCGTGCACTTGCTTCCTGCCGGCCGCCTTCCGCAGACCGGTTCGGTGATCGGGTCGAACGCCGTACAGATGAGCGTGTCGGTCGATGCCGACGCAGGCCTCCTCGTCGTCATCGCGGCCATCGACAACTTGGCCAAGGGAACGGCGGGAGCAGCCGTTCAATCCATGAATCTTGCACTGGGAATCACCGAGACCGATGGTCTCTCTACCGTAGGAGTAGCGCCATGAGCAGCGTTCGGAGCGAGGCGGAGGCCACCGGCACGGTTGCGGGAAAGCTGGTCCGCACACAAGGTGTCACCTCGCCTGCCGGGTTCCGTGCGGCCGGAATTCCCGCCGGTATCAAGGTTAGTGGCAGGTCGGATCTGGCCCTGGTGTTCAACGAAGGACCCGATTTCGCGGCAGCGGGTGTGTTCACCCGCAACAAGGTCAAAGCCGCTCCGGTGTTGTGGTCCCAGCAGGTGCTGTCCACCGGCCGACTGCGTGCGGTGATTCTCAACTCCGGTGGTGCCAACGCCTGCACGGGTGCGCCCGGGTTCCAGGATGCGCATCGTACGGCCGAGGAAGTAGCCTCCGCTCTGAGCAATTGGGGTTCGGAGACCGGAGCGATCGAGGTTGCCGTGTGCTCGACGGGCCTGATCGGCGATCGGCTGCCGATGGACAAGCTGCTGCCCGGTGTGAACGAGGTGGTGCACGACCTCGCAGGCGGAATTTCGGGTGGTACCGATGCGGCATACGCGATCATGACCACGGACACCGTGCCGAAGCAGGCGGCGATCCATCACGCCGACAAGTGGAACGTCGGCGGTATGGCCAAAGGTGCAGGCATGCTGGCACCCTCGCTGGCCACGATGCTCAGCGTCATCACCACCGATGCCGTCGCCACCGCGGAACAGCTCGACAAGGCCCTGCGTGCGGCCACTCGGCTGTCCTACGATCGGCTCGATGTCGACGGCGCGTCCTCGACCAACGACACCGTGCTCCTGCTGTCGTCCGGGGCCAGTGGAGTGGCACCGTCTCAGGACGACCTCGACGCCGCGGTCCTGGCGGTATGCGACGACTTGGCCGATCAGATGATGGCCGACGCGGAGGGCGTGACCAAGCGAGTGAAGATCACCGTGTCGGGTGCGATGTCGGAGGACGAGGCCCTGATCGGCGCACGGACCGTCGCCAGGGACAGCTTGACCAAGACGGCACTGTTCGGTTCGGACCCGAACTGGGGACGGGTGCTCGCTGCGATCGGTATCGCGCCGATCGAACTCGATCCCGACCGAATTGCTGTGTCGTTCAACGGCAATCCCGTATGCATCGACGGCGTCGGCGCGCCGGGCGCTCGTGAGGTCGACCTGTCCGGTGTCGATATCGCCGTGACCATAGACCTCGGTCTCGGTGCCGGTTCGGCCACCATTCGAACCACCGACCTTTCGCACGCGTACGTCGAAGAGAATTCGGCGTATTCGTCATGACCTCGGCAGCCCCCCAGTTGACGGCCGCGCAGAAAGCGTTCACTCTCGCCGAGGCTTTGCCCTGGTTGCAACGATTCTCGGGTAAGACCGTCGTGGTGAAGTACGGCGGAAACGCCATGATCGACGACGATCTGAAACGGGCGTTCGCCGCCGACATGGTGTTCCTGCGTACCGTCGGAATCCATCCCGTCGTCGTACACGGTGGTGGACCGCAGATTTCGGCGATGCTCACCCGGCTCGGGTTGGCGGGCGAGTTCCGCGGCGGATTCCGCGTCACGACGCCCGAGGTCATGGACGTCGTGCGCATGGTGCTGTTCGGGCAGGTCGGCCGGGAACTCGTCGGCTTGATCAACAGTCACGGGCCGTATGCCGTCGGCATCTCCGGCGAGGACGCGCACCTGTTCACCGCGACCCGGCGAACCGTGCTCGTCGACGGCGAACAGACCGACATCGGTCTGGTGGGCGACGTCACCTCGGTGGACCCGAAGGCGATCTTCGATCTCATTGCGGCCGGGCGGATTCCGGTGGTGTCCACCATCGCTCCCGACCGCAACGGCGTCGTGCACAACATCAACGCCGACACCGCCGCCGCCGCACTGGCGAGTGCCATCGGTGCCGAAAAGCTGGTCGTGCTCACCGACGTCGAGGGTCTGTACACCGCCTGGCCGGATCGCACCTCGTTGACCTCCGAAATCGATGCGTCCGCGCTCGATGCGTTGCTGCCCTCGCTCGACGCCGGGATGGTGCCGAAGATGGAAGCGTGCCTGCGCGCCGTCCGAGCAGGTGTGCCCACCGCACATGTCATCGACGGGCGTGTCGAACATTCGGTTCTGGTGGAACTGTTCACCGGCCAGGGGATCGGCACCATGGTCACCCCCGATCACTCTTCGACGTCAGGAGTAATGCCATGACCGGCACGGAGTCCACGCTCGATCTTCAACAGCGGTGGTCGAATTCGCTGATGGACAACTACGGTGTGCCGCGCGTGGCGCTCGTGCGTGGTGACGGTGCAGTGGTGACCGACGCCGACGGAAAGCAGTACCTCGACCTGCTCGCCGGGATCGCCGTGAACATCCTCGGCCATGCCCATCCGGCGGTGATCGAGGCGGTCAACACGCAGCTGTCCACCTTGGGACACACCTCGAATCTGTATGCGACAGAACCCGGCATCGCGTTGGCCGAGCAACTGCTCGCTCACCTCGGCGCCGGGGCCACCGGGCGAGTGTTCCTGTGCAACTCGGGAACCGAGGCCAACGAGGCAGCGTTCAAGATCGCTCGCCTGACCGGTCGTCCCAACATCGTGGCAGCCGAGAAGTCCTTTCACGGGCGGACGATGGGAGCTCTTGCGCTCACCGGACAACCCGACAAGCGGACTCCGTTCGAGCCGATGCCCGCAGGCGTGCAGCACGTGCCGTACGGCGATGTGGCCGCACTCGAAGCCGTCGTCGATTCCGATACCGCGGCGGTGTTTCTCGAACCCATCATGGGTGAGGGCGGTGTGGTGGTGCCGCCCGAGGGATACCTCCTCGCTGCGCGTGAGATCACCGCGAAACACGGTGCACTGCTGGTGCTCGACGAGGTGCAGACCGGAATCGGTCGAACGGGGTGGTTCTACGCACATCAGTCGGTCGGCATCGTGCCCGACGTGATCACGCTCGCGAAGGGCCTGGGCGGTGGCCTTCCCATCGGTGCATGCATCGGTATCGGAGCGGCGGGGGAACTGCTGCATCCGGGTAAGCACGGCACCACGTTCGGTGGCAACCCGGTGTGTGCCGCTGCGGCGCTTGCGGTGTTGCGCACCATCGCCGACGAGGATCTCCTCTCTCACGCGGACAGCATCGGCAAGACCATCGCTCACTCCATCGAGGCACTCGAACACCCTCTCGTCAGCCATGTTCGGGGATCGGGGCTCCTCCTGGGAGTTGTGCTCACCGCTGCGATCGCACCGGCGGCCGAGGCGGCCGCGCGAGATGCAGGCTTTCTTCTCAATGCGGCGCAGCCCGATGTGTTGAGACTCGCACCACCACTGATCATCACCGAAGAGCAAGCCGCGTCGTTCGTGACGGCACTACCGGCAATTCTCGACGCAGCACAGGAGGCTCATCAGCCATGACCGTTCAGCACTTTCTCCGGGACGACGACGTCACCCCACAGCAGCAGGCCGAGATCCTCGCTCTGGCCGCCGAACTCAAGCGTGCGCCGTTCTCGAAGCGCCCGCTCGAGGGGCCGAAGGGAATCGGCGTCATCTTCGAGAAGAACTCCACCCGGACTCGCTTCTCCTTCGAACTGGGCATCGCGCAACTGGGCGGGCATGCCGTCGTGGTCACCGGAAGCGATACGCAACTCGGTCGCGAAGAGACGTTGCAGGACACCGGCCGGGTGCTCTCGCGCTACGTCGAGGCCGTCGTGTGGCGCACCTTCGGGCAGAAGCGGCTCGAACAGATGGCCACCGGCGCAACGATTCCGATCGTCAACGCCCTGTCGAACGAATTCCACCCGTGCCAGGTACTCGCCGATCTGCAGACCTTGATCGAGCGCAAGGGGAACCTGAAGGGGCGCACGTTGGCATATTTCGGTGACGGTGCCAACAACATGGCGCACTCGCTGCTCATCGGCGGAGTGACGGCAGGGCTGAACGTCAGGATTGCCGCGCCCAAGGATTTTGCGCCGCTCGGATACGTTCTCGACGCCGCCCATGCGCGCGCCGAGGAAACCGGGGCCACGATCACCATCACCGAGGATCCGGCCGAGGCGGCTGCCGGCGCTGATGCCCTGGTCACCGACACCTGGACGTCGATGGGCCAGGAGAACGACGGTCTTGATCGAGTCGCCCCTTTCCGGCCGTATCGAATCGACTCCGATCTCCTGTCCAAGGCCCAGTCCGACGCTGTTGTGCTGCACTGCCTCCCCGCCCATCGGGGCGAGGAGATCACCGACGAGGTGCTCGACGGTCCACAGAGCGTGGTGTGGGACGAGGCGGAGAACCGTCTGCACGCGCAGAAGGCACTGCTGGTCTGGCTCCTCGAACAGGCCCAGCGACCATGAGCGAGGACGTCAGTGCGGTGCCGTTGACCGCGTCGACCCGGGCGGGCAGGCAGGCGCGAATCATTGCGCTGCTGGCCACGCATCAGGTACGCAGTCAACCGCAGCTGGCGTCGTTGCTCGCAGCCGAGGGGATAGATACCACCCAGGCCACGCTCTCGCGAGATCTCGAGGAATTGGGTGCGGTGAAACTGCGCGCCCCGGACGGCGGAGTGGGCGTGTACGTCGTGCCGGAGGACGGCAGCCCGGTCCGCGGAGTGTCCGGTGGCACCGACCGCCTCCTGAAGTTGCTGGGGGAGTTGTTGGTGTCCACCGATCACAGCGGGAACCAGGCAGTGCTCCGAACGCCACCCGGCGCGGCGCACTATCTGGCCAGCGCTCTGGATCGTGCAGCGATGCCCGAGATCGTCGGGACCATTGCAGGAGACGACACGATTCTGTTGATAGCCCGCGAGCCACACACCGGTGGCGAGGTCGCGGACAAGATCGAAAAGCTTGCTCGACGCGGTAACTGAGATCCGGTTACCCATCATGCGCAACAAGAACAACGAAGGAGCTTGAACACCATGGCCGAACGCGTCATCCTCGCCTACTCCGGCGGACTCGACACCTCTGTCGCCATCAGCTGGATCGGGCGGGAGACCGGCAAGGAGGTCGTCGCTGTCGCCATCGATCTGGGGCAGGGCGGCGAGGATATGGACGTCGTGCGACAGCGCGCACTCGATTGCGGCGCAGTCGAATCCGTCGTTGTCGATGCCAGAAACGAGTTCGCCGACGAGTACTGCCTGCCGACGGTGCAGTCCAACGCGCTCTACATGGATCGGTATCCGCTGGTGTCTGCCATCAGCCGCCCGTTGATCGTCAAGCACCTCGTCGGGAATGCGCGGGCGCACGGCGGAACCGTTGTGGCACACGGGTGCACGGGTAAGGGCAACGATCAGGTTCGGTTCGAGGTCGGCTTCAACACGCTCGCCCCCGAGCTCGAGGTACTTGCACCTGTTCGCGACTATGCGTGGACCCGCGAGAAGGCGATCGAGTTCGCCGAAGAGAACGACATTCCGATCAACGTGACCACCAAGTCGCCGTTCTCGATCGACCAGAACGTCTGGGGTCGTGCGGTGGAAACCGGCTTCCTCGAGGATCTGTGGAACGCGCCGACCAAGGACGTCTACGACTACACCGATGATCCGACGGTCAACTTCCAGGCCCCGGATGAACTGATCGTCTCCTTCGACAAAGGTCGTCCCGTCGCGATCGACGGCCGTCCGGTCTCGGTACTCGAAGCGATTCAGGAGCTCAACACTCGGGCGGGGGCGCAGGGTGTGGGCCGCCTGGACGTCGTGGAGGATCGGCTCGTCGGCATCAAGAGTCGTGAGATCTACGAGGCACCGGGTGCCATGGTGCTCATCCGCGCGCATGAGGAGCTCGAGCACGTGACCCTCGAGCGCGAACTCGGCCGCTACAAGCGCCACACAGATCAGAAGTGGGCCGAGCTGGTGTACGACGGGCTGTGGTATTCCCCCCTCAAGGGTGCTCTCGACACGTTCGTCCAGCACACGCAGGAGCACGTGTCCGGCGACATCCGTCTGGTGCTGCACGCTGGAGGCATCATCGTCAACGGCCGTCGTAGTGGCGAGTCGCTGTACGACTTCAATCTCGCTACCTACGACGAGGGCGACACGTTCGACCAGTCCGCGGCCAAGGGATTCGTGCAGCTGCACGGCCTGTCCTCGAAGATCGCAGCGAAGCGGGACCTGGGCCTGTGACAACCTCGGACAGCGCACACGGAACCAACGAAGGTTCGCTCTGGGGCGGCAGGTTCGCATCCGGACCGGCCGCGGCGATGGCGGCTCTGAGCAAGTCGACGCACTTCGACTGGGTACTCGCGCCCTACGACATCCGAGCATCCATGGCTCATGCACGCGTGCTGAACGGTGCCGGACTGCTCACCCCGCAGGACCTCGAGACCATGCTCGGCGGTCTTCAACGTCTCGCCGACGACGTCGACTCGGGTGCCTTCGTGGCGGCCGAGACCGACGAAGACGTGCACGGCGCTCTCGAGCGCGGTCTCATCGATCGCGTCGGACCCGAGGTCGGTGGCCGGCTGCGTGCCGGCCGATCGCGAAACGACCAGGTGGCGACTTTGTTCCGGATGTGGCTGCGCGACGCGGTCCGCCGGGTCTCTGTCGGTGTTCTCGATGTGGTCGACGCCCTGGCGACTCAGGCTGCAGCGCACCCGACGGCCGTCATGCCGGGCAAGACTCATTCGCAGGCGGCGCAGCCGGTGCTGCTCGCGCATCATCTGCTCGCCCACACTCATCCGTTGCTGCGGGACGTCCAGCGGTTCGCGGACTTCGACAAGCGAGCGGCTGTGTCGCCCTACGGTTCCGGTGCGCTCGCCGGTTCGTCGCTCGGGCTGAGTCCGGAAAAGATCGCGGCCGAGCTCGGGTTCGAGTCGTCCGCCGAGAACTCGATCGACGCCACGTCCTCGCGCGATTTCGCTGCGGAGGCGGCGTTCGTACTGGCGATGACGGCGGTGGATCTGTCTCGGTTCGCCGAGGAGGTCGTCTCGTGGAGCACCCCTGAATACGGATACGTGACCCTGGCCGACGCCTGGTCGACGGGTAGTTCCATCATGCCGCAGAAGAAGAATCCCGACGTCGCAGAGCTGACCCGTGGGAAGACCGGCCGATTGATCGGAAATTTGACCGGCCTACTGGCCACTCTGAAGGCACAGCCCTTGGCGTACAACCGCGATCTTCAGGAAGACAAGGAGCCGGTGTTCGATTCGGTGGCCCAGCTGGAGCTGTTGCTTCCGGCGCTCACCGGATTGACGGCGACGCTCGAGTTCCACACCGAGCGCATGGCCGAGCTGGCACCGGCTGGATTCACACTCGCCACCGACATCGCCGAGTGGATGGTGCGACAGGGGATTGCCTTCCGGGTTGCCCACGAGGCCGCCGGAGCCTGCGTTCGGGCGGCGGAAGCGCGGGGCGTGGGTCTGGTCGATCTGACCGATGACGAACTCGCCGCCATCGATCCAGCGCTCACTCCGGATGTTCGGGAGGTGCTCACGGTGGAGGGTTCCATTTCGTCGCGTGATGCTCGCGGCGGCACCGCTGCGGTGCAGGTGGCGCATCAACTCGGTGGTGTGCGGGCGACAGCGTCGACGCTTCGTGCGTGGGCCCAGGAACCGGTGTTGCAACACTAGGCGAGCAAGGTACATCCACGCCGGTTCCCTCGAATGTGATGTGAGAAGCTTTCGTCACGTGAAGACCGATGCCGGTCGTTCCGTCGGGGCCGAACGCAGGAGTGTATTTGTGGGACTGAATGCAGACGCCGTACGTGGTCCACTGCGCCGTGCCATCGCCACGGCTCAGAACGGTCTGGAGGTCATTCGTCTGGGTGGTCTCGAAACCGAGGTGGACCCGTCGCCGTTCCGGGTGATGGACCGGGAGCCCATGTATAGGTTGCGCCGGTACTTCCCCGACGACGTGCCTGCGGACAGTCCTCCTGTGGTGCTCATTCCGCCGATGATGGTCTCCGCCGACGTCTACGACGTCACGACAGATCAGGGTGCGGCCGGAATTCTGCACGGCATGGGCTTGGATCCTTGGGTGGTCGATTTCGGTTCGCCCGATACCGAAGAGGGCGGGTGGAGCCGTACTCTCGCCGATCATGTCGTGGCGATCAGCGAGGTCGTCGACAAGGTGCACGAGCACACCGGCCGAGACGTCCACCTCGGGGGCTACTCGCAGGGCGGAATGTTCTGCTACCAGGCTGCTGCCTATCGGGGTGGACGAAACCTGGCCAGCCTCATCACGTTCGGGGCTCCCGTCGACACGTTGGCCGGGCTGCCGCTGGGAATCCCGGCCGGCGTGGCCACCCGGGGCGCAGAGTTTCTCGCCGATCACGTCTTCACCCGGCTGGCCGTCTCGGGCTGGATGGCGCGGACCGGATTTCAGCTATTGGATCCGGCGAAAACCGTCCGATCCCGCCTGGATTTCCTGAGGCAGTTGCACGACCGTGAGGCGTTGTTGCCACGCGAGCCGCAGCGACGCTTTCTGGCGATGGACGGGTGGGTGGCATGGTCCGGCCCAGCTGTGGCGGAGTTGCTGAAGCAGTTCGTCGTGCACAACCGCATGATGACCGGCGGGTTCGTCATCAAGGACAGATTGTTGACTCTGGCCGAACTGACGGTGCCGGTGCTCGCCTTCGTCGGCGAGGTCGACGACATCGGTCAACCGTTGGCCGTGCGCGGCATCCAGCGCGCCGCCCCGCGTGCCCAGGTCTTCGAAACTACCTTGCGCGCAGGCCATTTCGGATTGGTCGTCGGCAGTACCGCGGCTGCACAGACGTGGCCGACTACGGGCAACTGGATTCGGTGGCGTGAGGATCTCGGACCGAAGCCAGAGGCTGTCCGCGTGATGGAGCGCGAGGACCACAGCGATTCCGACAGCGGTGTGTCGATCACCAATCGACTGATCCACACGGCAGCCTCCATTGCCGAGGTGGGCGTCGGTGTCGGCCGCGGGCTGGCGTCGGCGGCGACCGGCGCCGTGCGCGGTACCCGCGAAATCTCTTCCGAGGCCGTGCGCACGTTGCCGCGGCTCGCGCGGCTCGGACAGATGCAGCCGCACAGTCGAGTATCGCTGGGACGCTTGATCGCCGAGCAGGGGCGCAAGTCCCCGAACGGTGAGTGTTTCCTCTTCGACGACCGCGTGCACACCTACGACGCGGTCAACGTCCGCATCGACAATGTGGTGCGCGGTCTGATCAGTGTCGGGGTACGACCGGCGTCGCGCATCGGGGTGCTGATGGAGACTCGCCCCAGTGCGTTGGCCGCCATGGCTGCACTGTCGCGGATCGGGGCAGTGCCGGTTCTGCTGCAGCCGGGCAGCGACCTGACCGCAGCGCTGCGGACGGTCGATGTCGACACTGTGATCGCAGATCCCGAGAACGTCGCGGCCGCAGTCCCGGTGACACCGAATGTTCTGGTACTCGGTGGCGGTGAGACGCGTCGACTCGAGATACCGAACGGATACGAGGTCACCGATCTCGAGGCCATCGATCCCGATGCCGTGCGCTTGCCTCAGTGGTACGAACCCGATCCGGGCCGGGCTCGTGAATTGGCCATGATCCTGTTCACGACGACCGATCGTGGCCTGGAACCCCGGTACATCACCAATCACCGCTGGGCGCTCTCCGCGTTCGGCACCGCGACCACGGCTGCGCTCGGCCCTGGAGATACCGTGTATTGCCTTGCTCCGCTGCATCATTCGGCGGGAATTCTGGTCACGATCGGTGGCGCGCTCGCGGGTGGGTCGCGGATTGCACTCTCCCGTGGCCTCGACCCCGAGCGATTCAGCGAAGAGGTCTACCGCTACGGCGTGACCGTGGTCAGTTACACGTGGACGATGATGCGGCAGATCCTCGACGACGGTCGTTTCCCAGTAGATTCCGGCCATCCGGTTCGCCTGTTCATCGGCTCCGGAATGCCGGTCGGACTGTGGCGCCGCACGCTCGCTCGGTTCAGCCCTGCTCGGGTACTCGAGTTCTACGCATCGACCGAGAACGACGTCATTCTGGCCAACGTGGCTGGATCGAAGATCGGCTCGAAAGGCCGCCCCCTGCCCGGCAGTGCCCGGGTTGCCCTCGCGGCCTACGACCCGATCACCGGCCGACTCGAAGAGGACGACGACGGTTTCGTTCGGCAGTGCCGCGACGACGAGATCGGGCTGCTCCTGGGCCGACCGAGTGGCGAGGGCGAAGCGACCAGCCATGTGATGCGCGGTGTTTTCGAGCCCACGGACGCATGGATCCCCACCGAGAATCTGTTCCGACGCGATTCCGACGGAGACTACTGGCTGATCGACCGCAAGGACACCGTCGTGCGTTCGGCGTGCGGCCCGGTCTACACCCAGCCCATCGTCGATGCTGTCGGCGATCTCGACCAGGTGGACTCGGCTGTGGTCTACGGCGTACACGTCGCCGTCGATCGTCCTCGGTCGGTTCGTGTCGACGCGGCTGCCACCGAGGTTGCTGTCTGCGCCATCTCGTTGCAACCCGAAGCAGTGATCACCGCTCGTGCGTTGACGGATACGCTCGGTGCGCTGCTGCCGGCCGAGCGTCCGGCAATCGTGCACGTAGTGTCCGAAATCCCGGTGGGTCGCGCGTATCGGCCCAATGCGACGGCCCTGAAGGAAGCTGGCATCCCGACGCCCACTGCTCGGTCGTGGTTTTACGACTCGGAGTCCAACAGTTACCGCCGTTTGACCAAAGCTGTTGTTGCCGAGCGTTTCGTGGGTCGGAGCGAGTCCACCGAAAGGTCCTCCTAGGAGGACGACTCGAAGATGAGGAGCGGAGCCTGTAGGGGACGGCTCGTTCGGTAGCGTGGTCGAGTACATCACTCCGACTCGGTCGGAGCAGAACGAAGGACACTTGTGGCAATCGATTCGACACTGCTTTCCATTCTTGCGTGCCCAGTGGACAAGGGTTCGCTGTTGCTGGTCGAGGGCGAACTGCTCTACAACCCGCGACTGCGTCGCGCATATCCGATAGAGAACGGCATCCCGGTCCTGCTCGCCGACGATGCGCGTGATGTCGACGACGCCGAGCACGAGTCGATTCTGGCTCGCGCCACCTCCTAGGCCGCTCGGTCGCTCACGGGGTTCGTCGACGTAGTGTCGCGGCTGCACCGGTCAGAGCGGCAACGGTGAACCCAACGATCACCGCGATATCAATCCCCGTGCGCGCGGTGATGCCTGGGTGACGGGATATCTCCTGCAGAGCGTCCACCAGGTAGCTCAGGGGCAGAACGTTGCTGATGGCGCTCAACCAGCTCGGCATCTGACCGCGAGGTACCAGGAGTCCGCAGAGGAACAGCTGTGGGATCACAATGACCGGCATGAACTGGACGGCTTGAAATTCGGTGCGCGCGAATGCGCTGCACAGCAGGCCGATCGCCACGCCGAGCATGGCTGCAAGCACTGCGATCGCCAGAACCCAGGCGACGGAGCCCTCGATATCGAGCCCGAGAAATCCGAACGCGACAGCGCACGCGAGCATGGCTTGTCCCACCGCGGCGAGCGAGAACGCGGTGCCGTAGCTCGCCAGCAGGTCCAGCTTGGACATCGGCGTCGTCAACAGGCGTTCGAGCGTTCCCGAGGTTCGCTCACGCTGCATCGAGATCGACGTGATCAGAAACATCACTACGAACGGCAGGATGCCGAGCATCGTGACCGCGATCCTGTCGAACAGCGACTGCCGGTTCGGTGGTGAGGGTACGTCGCGGTACAGGAAATACAACAACACCATCAGCAGGGATGGCACGAGCAGAACCATCGCAACGGATCTGTGGTCGGCTCTGAGCTGACGCAGAATTCGCCCCGTGCCCGCTGCGTAGATCCTCGCGTTCACGATTGCTGCCCCGCCGACCTGATGATGGAGAGGAATGCGCGATCGAGGTTCGTTTCGTTCGTCCGCGCGAGCAATGCGTCCGGGCTGGATTGAGCAAGCACGGCGCCGTCACGCATCAGCACGAGGCGACTGCAGTGCTCCGCCTCCTCCATCACGTGGCTCGAGACCAACACCGTCGTACCCGAGTTCGCGAGATCGGCAAAACGCGACCACAGTTCCGTGCGAAGTACGGGATCCAATCCGACGGTCGGCTCGTCGAGTACCAGCAGTTCGGGTTCTGCGACCAGCGCACTGGCCAACGAGACCCGCCCCAACTGGCCACCGGAGAGTTCGCCGGCACGCGACGCCGCGTGATCGGCGAGTCCGACTGCCTCGATTGCGTCAGCGACCTCGGCACGGCCGCGACCGTACAGCGACCCGAAATACTGCACGTTCTCACGAACAGTGAGGTCGCGGTAGACACTCGGTGACTGAGTCACATACCCGACTGTGCGGCGCAACGATGCGGAGCCGCCCGGTGATCCGAGAACTCTCACAGTTCCGCTTGTCACGATCTGAGTGCCGACGATTGCGCGAATCAACGTCGTTTTCCCGCAGCCCGAAGGGCCGAGAAGTCCGGTGATGACACCCCGAGGGATAGTCAGGGTCAGATTGCGCAGCACTGTTCGCTTGCCTCGGCGAACCGTCAGCCCTGTTACCTCGACAGCGTGTTGCCCGGTGAACGCCATGTCGGCCTCCAGACTTCATCGGATGTCGAAGTCATAGCCCCATCGGCATGTCGTGGTCAAGGGCACAGCATCATGGGACGGGTGAACGTCGCTGACTTGGAAAGCGGAGAGCCGGACGACGCAGCCCGACGCATTCTCGGGGGAACCGTCCACGCAGGCGAAGTGTCACTGCGCATCGTGGAAGTAGAGGCATACGGCGGTCCACTCGATGGTCCGTGGCCCGACCCGGCGGCGCATTCCTTCCGTGGTTCGACACCCCGCAACGAGGTGATGTTCGGTCCGGCGGGCCGGCTGTACGTGTACCTGAGTTATGGCATGCACTTGTGCATGAACGTCAGCTGCGGTCCCGACGGGACAGCCGCCGCCGTGTTGCTCCGTGCGGGTGAAGTGGTGACCGGTCATGACATCGTCGAGAGCAGGCGCGCCGGTCGCAGTCCACGGTCTCCGCGGGTGGAGGCCGGCTGGGCCCGTGGGCCGGGCAATCTCGGTCGAACCTTGGGAGTCTCGCTGGCGGAGAACGGAACGGAACTGTTCGACGCCTCGTCCGCTGTCACCCTTCAACTACTCGAACACCCGCTGCCCGAGCAGGTTGTCGCGTCCGGCCCTCGCGTCGGGGTGAGTCTGGCAGCCGATCGACCGTGGCGCTTCTGGATTCGTGGATCTTCCGCGGTATCGAGCTACAAACGCAGTCCTCGCGCTGCGGCGCCCGGTGGCCCACGGGCCTGACCGACGGGTCGATACGTCCATGCGGGAAGATCGATGTCGTGAGTGAGAACATCATCGACGAAATGACCTGGCGCGGGCTGATCGCGCAGTCCACCGATGTGGACGCGCTGAGGGAGGCGACGTCCGAGGGTCCGATCACGCTGTATTCCGGTTTCGATCCGACCGGTCCGTCGCTGCACGCAGGACATTTGGTGCCTTTGCTCGCTCTCAAGCGGTTTCAGCGGGCCGGACATCGGCCGATCATTCTCGCCGGCGGTGCGACAGGACTGATCGGTGACCCTCGCGACGTGGGGGAGCGGACCATGAATTCTCCCGAGGTCGTCACCGAGTGGGCAACGCGAATTCGAGGTCAGCTCGAGCGCTTCGTCGAGTTGGACGACGGCCCCACGGGTGCGGTCGTGGTGAACAATTTGTCGTGGACGGGCGAGCTGTCCGCTATCGATTTTCTACGCGATATCGGCAAGCATTTCTCGATCAACGTGATGCTCGCCCGCGAGACGGTCAAGAACAGGCTCGAGAGCGACGGAATGTCGTACACCGAGTTCAGCTACATGCTGTTGCAGGCCAACGACTACGTACAGCTTCGCCGGGAGTACGGCTGCAGTCTCCAGATCGGTGGCTCCGATCAGTGGGGCAACATCATTGCCGGTGTGGAACTGAACAGACGCCAGGACGCGCAGTCGGTCCATGCAATGACGGTGCCCCTTGTCACCTCCGCCGATGGAAAGAAGTTCGGCAAATCCACTGGTGGCGGAAGCCTGTGGCTCGACCCGGAGATGACGAGCCCGTATGCCTGGTACCAGTACTTCGTCAATACCGGTGATGCGGACGTCGTGAAGTACCTGCGCTGGTTCACCTTCCTGTCGAAGGAGGAGTTGGACGAACTCGAACTCGCCACCGCGGAGCGTCCGCACGCGCGCGAAGCTCAAAAACGTCTTGCCGCGGAAATGACCACCCTCGTGCACGGGGAAGAGGCGACTCGATCGGTCGAACTCGCCAGTCAGGCACTCTTCGGACGAGCAGAACTGACAGAACTCGACGAGAAGACTCTCGCCGCCGCGTTGCAGGAAGCATCTGTGGCCGACATCGAGGTCGGTGCTCCGAACACCATCGTGGATCTGCTTGTCGCCACGGGATTGAGCGAAAGCAAAGGCGCGGCCCGGCGTGCGGTGAAAGAGGGCGGCGCATCGGTCAACAACGTCAAGATTTCCGACGAGGACTGGACGCCCACCGCGCACGATCTACTGCACGGACGGTGGCTTGTGGTCCGACGTGGAAAGCGGAACTTCGCAGGCGCGCGGGTCGCTGGCTAGCTTCGCTCGTTGTCAGTGGCCGGAGTCACATCCATGTAATTTGGTTTCTACGCCCGTCAGGTGGGTAGTTGACCAGTTGCGACCAGGCTGTTCACACGATTCGCGTGTGAACGACCTGGGGATTTGACGCGTTGTTATCCGGGGCGTAACTTTGTCCAGGTCAGAGCGACACGGACGCCAGCCCAGACCGCAAGGCCTGAGCGAAGCGGAGGTCCTCCGACAACCTGGAGAGTGGAGCCGCAAGGTTCGACTTCTTCGAAGATGAGAAGCCAGTTTGACTGTGCTCGATCATCTGATCTAAGCTGGAACGGTTGCCCCGGACACCTACGAGTATCTGCTCGGTGTGGTGAATGGTGTGTGCGTGTTCTTTGAGAACTCAACAGTGTGTCGATGAATGTCAGTGC
>NZ_JAPWIJ010000016.1:0-3420 GCF_027270735.1 Rhodococcus ruber
GGGCAGAGCTGTGCCGTGTGCCCTTGGCGACGGGTGTGTGGGTGCAGAACAGGGCCGCGGCGGAGGTCAGTGATCCCAGGCGACGCCGCTGAGGTCCATGGTCGCCCGGTGCCGGGTCGGTCGGGCCAGTCTCTGCTGGGACTGGATCCGGTAACGAACCTTGCTCGGCCGGCGGGTTCGGAGTGGGCGGTGACGCGGTGGCCGCCGCTGGTTCAGGTACTGGCGTCGGACCGGCTGTTGTGGAACCGGATGGTGTTGTGCACGTGCGTGATTCCGAGCAGCTCGGCGCGATGTCAGGTGCCGGCGATGGCGCGTGCGCAGGTGATGGCGAAGCTGACTCGGGTTCAGACGGTGCAGCTGCCGGAGCGCCTGTTGCCGTGTGCTTCCGGACAGGATCGGCGGCGTCTGGGTCGGGGGTTGCCGACGGGTCGGCTGCAGGTTTGGGTGTGGAGTCGTCGCTCTCCTCTGCATCGTCGGTCTCGTCGATCTTTTCTGCCGGTGCTTCTGGTGCCGGTGCATTGGCCGAAGTCGGTTCCGTCGAGGAATCAGGCTCACTGCCTGAATCCGTGGCCGACCCAATCCCCTCACCAGCCGCATCAGCAGCCGAGTCCGCGTCGGCGTCTCTGCTTGCGTCTACGTCTGCGTCCGTCATTGTTCCCTTCTCGGGTCCTGTTGCAGCCCCTGCTTTTTCGCCACCCTAGCGTCGTTCCCATTCCCCGGTCTCCGGGTTCTGGTGGGCGAGGCCGAGTTTCTCGGCGAGGGTGACTGCGTCGGTGAGCAGGATCTGCCACTGACTGTTGCGCGCCAACTCCCGCGCGAGGTCCGGGTCGATCGAACCGTGCCCGGCCAGATACGCCGGGTTCGCCAGCAACCCGATGAGGGTGGCGATATCGACGGTGACCATCGTCAACGGCACCCGACGATCCGGCAATACTGCATCCTTCTTCGGGCAATCCGCGCGGTCGCACAGGCACGCCAAGCGGGGTTCGCCGTGCATCCGGGCCATGAACGCATCACACAACCGGTCCTGTTTGCCGCGAGGGTCTTTGGGGCAGAGGGTGTCGGCCATCTCCTCGAGCAACTGCCACGCCGCCGCCGCCTCTGGTGCGGTCAATTCCGCTCGAATCCGCGCCAACTCCCCGGCCGGGCTGTAGGAAACGTGGCGGAACCTCTTGGCGAATTCCCGCAGTGCTGCTGCTTCCTCCGGGGCGACCCGCAGCAGGATGTCCCAGATCTCCTTCTCCAGGGGGCCCGGTGACGACCTGCGGGCCGCTTCGACGATCTCGTCCTCGACCATGTTCACGATCGCGTCGGAGAGGTTGTCGAGGATCCGGCACACCGTCCGGACTCGGGGGAGGTCGATCTCCCCGGACTCGAATGCTGCCCGCAGCAGTGGAAGTCGGGTATGCAAGGCGACGCCCACGGAGACATACGCCTCGGCGACCGTCGCCGAACATCCCAACGCCACTGCCATCTCGGTGCGCCCGTACCGGCTGTAGTGCTTGTACTTGGTGTCGTGGGTGATCCAGCTCCGATGGACGTCGTAGCAGGCGGAAATCTTACGAGACGCAAGTCGATTCTCTGCCTGTGCGGCAGCGGTCAACGCCTCCAGCGACACGGTCGGTACTGCCATCCCCATTCACCCCCCGGTGAGCCGAAACAAGAACGCATGTTCGAACGAGATGAACAGTAACCCGACCCACCGACAAAAACGGAAGCACGGGCTCGGCAGATCGTGATCACCTCTTCGGGGCAGGACCAATCGGCCGAGGTCGAACTCCGGACATCGTGACCTGAACCTCGATCGATCGCGTCGACGACCATATCGAGCAGGCGGGCCTAATACGCGGTACCCATCGCCGCGCGTACCTCGCTCAACGTCTGCTCAGCGATCTCGTTGGCCCGCTCGTTTCCATGACGGAGCACCGACCGAACGTAGTCGGGGTCCGCAGCCATGTCGGCACGCCGACGTCGATGTTCTGCGAGCAACGAGTTGACCGACTCGGCCA
This sequence comes from Rhodococcus ruber, assembly GCF_027270735.1. Classification (GTDB taxonomy): domain Bacteria; phylum Actinomycetota; class Actinomycetes; order Mycobacteriales; family Mycobacteriaceae; genus Rhodococcoides; species Rhodococcoides rubrum_A. The sequence continues at coordinate 2,010 of NZ_JAPWIJ010000016.1, forward strand.
CACAGTCTTTCAATGATCCTGCTCCCCCACCACCTATGTCGGCGGCGATCGCCCCTGGTTCCCGCCCCGTACACAAGCCGGCGATGGTGAGCAGCGCGGATACTCCCGGCCTTGCAGCTGGGTCGTAGGAAATGTCTCGATCCGAATCGGTAGGAGTTCGTCGCACCACGGCTACTGTCTCGTCCGGTGTCATGGACAGCGAGATGGCATTGCCGAAACTCTTGGACATCTTGCGGCCATCTAGTCCTGGCACCGCAGGGGCCGACGTCAGCAAGGCCTGTGGTTTCTCGAATACGGCACCGTAACGGTCACGGAATCGCCGCGCGATGACCCTGGCCATCTCGATGTGTGGAAGTTGGTCCTTGCCGACCGGCACCACAGTGGCTTTGCAAAACAAGATGTCGGCCGCTTGGTGCACCGGATAGGTCAGCAATAGTCCACTCAGCGCGCGGCCACTGGCAGCGAGTTCTGCTTTGACAGTGGGGTTTCGGTGAAGCTCGGCCTCCGTCACCAGGCTCAAAAACGGTAGTAGCAGCTGATTGAGGGCGGGTACCGAAGAATGGGTGAAAATCACGGACTTCTCGGGGTCGATACCGGCTGCCAGATTGTCCAGCGCCGCGTCGTACACATGTTGTCGCACGTGCCCGATTGCGTCACGATCGGTGATCACCTGATAGTCGGCCAAGACCACCATTGTCCGAACCCCCAGATTCTGCAGCCGAACTCGCTCTCGAATCGTTCCGAAGAGATGACCGAGATGCAGTGAACCGGTTGGCCGTTCGCCGGTCAACACTGTATGGCTGCCCGGATCGGTTGCGATGTCGGCGGCGAGCGCATCGCTACGCCCCATGGTGGACGAGTAGGTATCCATCGAAGAATCCTCCTGAAAGTACGAAGGGCTGTACCGTCCGCGCTTCGATTCGTTTCAGGAGATCGGCGGGCTGAGTACAGCCCGCGGGACATGATCGACCGGGCTGCTAGTGCAGCCACCACCAAGCCTGTCGAGTGTCGATCACCTCGACAGGTTAGCAAACGTCAGATCAACCCCTGCTTACTCGCGGCATACACCGCTTCGGCTCGTCTCGACACGGCGAGCTTGCGCATGATGTTGCTGACGTGGAATTTCACCGTCGTGGCCGAGATGAACAGCCGGGTTCCGATCATGTTGTTGGACAGACCCGTTGCCAATAGCCGGAGCACTTCGAGCTCACGCTCGGTGAGGCGCTCGATACTGCTCGGTGTGCCGTTGAGTGATCGAACGACGGCCGAGGCGCTGCGCGAATCGAAGGCGCTCTCGCCGCGCGAGACTGCGCGGATCGCACGAACCAACTCGGTGGTGTCGACATCCTTGACGACGTACCCTCGGGCACCTGCGTGCACGGCCTCCACCACGAGCCGGTCGTCGAGGAAC
>NZ_JAPWIJ010000016.1:3520-84418 GCF_027270735.1 Rhodococcus ruber
GTACCCTCGGGCACCTGCGTGCACGGCCTCCACCACGAGCCGGTCGTCGAGGAACATCGTCAGCACCAGCAGCCCGATTCCGTTGTGCGCCTTGGCCAGCTGTGCACACAGCGCAAGCCCCTCGTAGTCCGAGCTGGCCGAGAGCTTGAGATCCATCAACACGATGTCGGGCTCGACCCGCGCGACGACGGCCAAACCCTCTTCCCGGGTGGACGCCTCCCCCACGATCGTCAGATCCGACTCGCGTTCGAGCACCGAACGCAGGCCGTCGCGCAGAATCGCGTGGTCGTCGACCAGAACGATGCGGACAGTGGGTGCCGCCACCTGCCCTGCGCCTGTGTGAACCGTCGGAACGCTCACTGTGTTTCGCCCTTCTCGGATTGTTCTCGAAGTGGAATACGCACCGCCACACGCAGTCCCCCAGTTCGGGCGCGGCGGATCTCGAGGACCCCGCCGTGTTCGCGGGTGCGGGCCGCCATGTTCGCCAATCCGCGGTGACGGCCGTCGACGTCGGTAGATTCGGCCATGTGCAGCATCATGCGCAAGTGAGCCGGATCGCCGTCGCCGTCGTCGGCAATCGACAGTTGCACCTGATCGAGCGAATAGGTCAAACGCAGAATTGCTCGCGAGGCATGCGCGTGCACCGCGGTGTTGAACAATGCTTCGCCTGCAATGCGAAGCAAAGCGTGCTCGCACTCGCTGCTCAATTCGACTGGAGTTCCCTCCACACGCAGCGAGACCTGTAACTCGTCGGGCATGTGAACCACGGAGAGCTGTTCGAGCATTTCGGGAAGCGACGTACGGTCGGCGTCCTGTGGGTGATTGAGGGCGTAGATTGCCGACCGCAGCTGGTCCACCGCCCGACGCGTCAGGTCCTTGGCCAAATCCAGCCTGTCACTACGTTCTTCGGCCGAGATGTCACTTCGACACACTTCGATCTGCATCCCCGCGGACAGCACGGCCTGAGTGACGCTGTCGTGCAATTCGCGAGCGATGCGATGCCGTTCGTCGTCGAGCACCTGATGCCGATGCGCGGCACCCAGTTGTCTTTGCGTCAGCAGCAGTTCGGCATTACGGGCTGCGAGGTCGGCTGCCGTTCGATTGGCCTCGGCGTAGGCACTCTCGGTTCGCTCGAGGAGTTGTCTTCGGCTCTGGAAGAGAGCCGAATTCTGCAGGGCCACTGCAGTTTGGCTGGCAAGGATGCTGAGCACCGCGGCGTCGGTGGCGTCCAGCACGCGTTGCTCACCGGTCCACGCTGCAAAAGCGCCCACGACACCTCCGTCGTACGCGATCGGTACGAAGGCGTGATGAGCGGAGATCACCGGAGTCAGCCCGTCGCCGCACGTCGACTGTCGGATCGACTCGAGGCAGTCGACGACGTCGTCCGGCAACGGTGGCCCTTCGACGTTGTCGACCAGAAACGGTGTGGCGTCGGGTCCGAGCACCAATCGACGAGGACCGGCGTCCGGGAACGCACCATCGGCGAGGGCGAAGACGACCCAGCGTGCACTCAGGTGCGCGCGAGCGGCCTCGGCCACAGCGCACACCAATGTTTCCGGACCGTCGACGGTGCGCACCAGTGCCCGTGAGATGAGTTCCAGTGCGTAGACAACACGTTCCAGACGTTCTGCGGCGCCGCGATACTGGGGGTAGAACGTGTTCTTGCCCGAACGCAGCCCCGTCAGCAACGAGAGGTCGGGTCCGGACGTCACAGCGCACTCCGGAACAGTTCGACCATCTCGCGGTGCGTCGCCGAACGCGGGTTGGTGGACATGCAGGCATCACGTAAGGCATTGGTGGCCAACACATCGAGATCGGACTCGCTGACGCCGATCTCGGCCAGGCCGGTAGGAACACCGACCTGACGCGCGAGGCGGTCGACCCGATCGGCCACGGCCATCGCCGCCTCCTCCGGCCTGGCTCTACCCTCGGGCAGTCCGAGGCTCGTCGCGATGGCCACGTACGGCAACGGATCCTCCGCAGCGTTGAAGCGAATGACGTGCGGTAGCAGCACCCCGTTGATCACGCCGTGCGGGAGGTCGAGCAGGCCGCCAACCTGGTGGCTCATTGCGTGCGTTGCACCGAGGATCGCGTTGGTGAAGGCCAGTCCCGCTTCCAGACTCGCCTGGGCCATCGATCCGCGCGCAACCATGTCGGTGGGCTCGTCGATGGTGCGAGCCAACTGTGACATCACCATGGTGATGGCGCGTAGGGCATGGTGATCGGTGAGCTGGTTGTGGCCCAGCGAGACGAATGCCTCGATTCCGTGCGTCAGCGCATCCAAACCGGTTGCAGCGTTGAGCCATTCGGGCATCGTGGTCAGCAACATCGGATCGATCACGGTGATGTCCGGAACGAGCGCCCGGCCGAGGATGGTGATCTTGGTAGAGCGTGCAGTGTCGGTGACGATGCAGAACTGCGAGACGTCGGCTCCGGTGCCGGATGTCGTCGGCACCATCACCAGCGGCGGGATCGGTCGAGTGGCCTGATCGACGCCCTCGTAGTCGAGAATTCTGCCGCCGTTGCCCGCAAGGACGGCAATCCCCTTGGCCGCATCCATGACCGATCCTCCGCCGATGGCCACCAACACGTCACAGCCGAAGTCTGCGTAGTAACCGTGCCCGGCCTCGATCTCGACATCCTTGGGATTGGGTGTCAACGCACTCCAGATCTGGGGCTCCAGTCCCTGCGCAACCAGTAGGTCGACCAGCTGCCCTGCCCAGCCACTGTCGATCAACCCCGAGTCCGTGACGAGCATCGGCCGTACCCCACCCAGGCGGCGCGTCGCGTGCGCTACCTCGCCCAGCGAATCCGGACCGAACACGATCTCGGGCGCATGGAACTTGAGGACTCGTGGTGTCTCGGCTCTGCTGCGCTGCGCATCGAGGTCGTGCAGCGCCTTACCGACGTTCGCCGTAGCTGCCTGGTCCACCGTTCACACCCTCGCTGTCTTCGGCCCACACTATCCAGACCTGTGATTCAGGTTACAACCTTACGAGCGTGACTGGTGCGATCCCACCAGCGCCGGGCCAGGTTCGTACCTACCCGATCGGGTAGGTACCGGTGCGATCAGGTCAGGACAGCGCATGCCCCAGTTCGGCCGCCTGCGCCGTCAACTGCTCCCCGTCCCGCGCGACCACAACCCGGTCGCAGATCTGCTCGTAGTCCTCCATCGAGCACGCGGCCTGCGCCCAGTAACGGCGGGCCTCGGGGGTGATCCACGCGATGCGGTGCACCTTGGACCGAACCTTCTCCAACGCGTCGAGTCCGGACGGCCGTCCGTTGCACCGGCCGTCCCCCACGATGATCACAGCAGTGCGCTTGTTCAGTACATCCCCGTGCGAGTCGAGAAGATCGGTGAAGGTCTTGCCGTAATCGCTGCTGGCTTCGAGGTCCAGTCGGGCATCCGCGAGTACCGCAGCCAGTGCACCATCGCCGGTGCTACCGAGCAAGGTGGTCGTCACGTCCACCGGCGAGTCCACGAATCCCATCACCGTGCACCGGTGCGCGTGCGAATGCATGGCTTGCGCAAGTCTGAGCGTGAATGCGGTGATCGGCCGCACCGAGAGCGAAACATCAGCCAGTACGAGCAGTCGGACCTTGTCGGGTACAGGCGTTTTCGTGACCAGACGGAAAGGGATACCGTCGGTACGCAGACTCGACCGGACGGTGCGTCGCATGTCGAGCGGTCCACGTGAATGCTCGCGTGGCCGCGGGCGCGGAGTACCCCGCATGTGCCGCAACACCTCGTGGCTCGCACGCTCGATCTCGGCATGCCGGCCGATCGCCTGCACCGCACCGTCGACCGGCACCGGCGACGACATCGTCCCGGTCACATCCCCCAGCGCCGCAACGAATGCCTCGACGGCATCGGTGATCCGATCCAACATTGCGGCACTCAGCTCGCCGGAATCGCCGCCGTCACCGTAGACGCTGCTCGGATCGTACGCGTCGAACCAGGCCAGGATTCCGGCCGGATCCTCCCAGTTCAGCTGTCCTGCAACGGCTCCACTCGTGCTCGACGCCAACTCCCCGGCCGCCGTCGACCCGGAACGCTCGAGGTCCACTGTGTAGGTGACGCCCCGTCGGCCCATGTCGCCGTCGGTGTCGATGGACAGATCGTGATCCTCGGACGACAGACTGATGTCGTCGTCGTCCTTGTGCGGGTTGAAACCCTTGTCCGCCTCGGGAGCGTCCAGCAGATCGCCGATCTCGACGGCACGCTCGTTGTACTCGGCGTACTTCGCCGCCTCTTGGTCCGCTCCCACGTCCAGGTCCGTGGGAAGTCCGCCGGCCACTTGCGCGCCGACCGACGAACGATGCTCGTCCACAACGCTTTCTGCCGTGTCCCGAAACATCGACTCGAACGCGAGATCGAAGCCATGCTGTTCATGGTCGTACTTCGCACACGTCGCGCGTAGAGCCGCTCGCAGAACCGTCAGATCACGGGCCCCGAGAAGACCGAGGACACGCCGTACCTCGATGACCTCGGCCGGCGACGCCGCCACTCCGAAGCGCCTGAGCGTCCGCCCGAAGACCGCTGCCAACACATCGAGCACCACCGATACCGAGAACGGTTGGTGCCCGGTCATCGTCGTATTCCGATGCCGCCCTTGTCGCGTCCACCGTGCCCTCGGAAGGCCGTCGCGGTCGTGTTGACGACCGTTCCGAGTGATGTTGCTGCAGAGGGCTTTTCTGCTACCGGTCCGGCCAGCGCGATCTTCATGTCCGACGAGTATTTGACCAGCGCAGCGAGCAGGTACTTGCGCGTCTCGTCGGTGTGGCCGAGGACCGACGCGATACGAGCCGCGTCGATCACTTCCGAGATCGACGGGCTCTTGCGTAGCGGTAGCTCACGCAATTCCGTCGCCAGTGCGACGATCTCGGACACGATGTGTGCGGGCACCTCGGGAGCGCGAGCGGTGACGATCTCTCGTTCGCGCGCCGCGGTCGGGTAGTCGAGGTGGAAGTGCAGGCAGCGCCGCTTGAGGGCCGAGGACAACTCACGAGTGTCGTTGGAGGTCAATATCACCCACGGATCGCTGCGTGCGGTGAACGTGCCGACCTCGGGAATGGTCACCTGCTTCTCGGCAAGAACTTCGAGCAGCAACGCCTCCATCGACTCCTCGGTGCGATCGACCTCGTCGACGAGCAGAACCACCGGCTCCTCGGACAGAACCGATTCCAGTAGGGGACGCACCGACAGGAACGGTTCGGAGTACAAACCGAAGTCTTTGGCCGCAAGCATCTTCGAGGCGTCGTCGATGTCGGTGACGTGCTGGGTGAGCGCGCCGATGTGTTCGCGCAGCATCTGCACGTGCAGGAGCTGTTTGGCGTAATCCCACTCGTACAGCGCCCGGTTGTCGTCGAGACCCTCGTAGCACTGCAACCTCACGAGCTTCCGACCACTCGCCGCAGCCAGGGATTTCGCCAGCTCCGTCTTGCCCACGCCCGCAGGGCCTTCGAGCAGAAGCGGGCGATCGAGCGCTGTCGCCAGATGCACCACGGTGGCGAGGTCGTCGTCGGCGATGTAGTCCTGCTCCCCGAGTGCGCGCTGCAGATCGGCGGCGTCGGTGAATCGAACGGTGCCGGTGTCGTCGCTACGCACTGTCGACAGCGAGGTCATGTGTTTCCCTTCGTAGTGCGGTGGAGCCGCAGTGGTGCGGTTATGCGCCGCCTGAGGCACATAACCGCACCACTGCGCAGCATCAGTACGACTCGTTGATCGCGTGCGAGACGACGGGAATCATCGACTCGACGGTGACCTGACGGGGGTTGCCCGGGGTGCACCAGTCTTCCTGGATGTGCTCGGAGATCTTCAGAACCGACTTCTCGTCGCCCTTGATCACGTCACCCTTGCCTGCGTACTTGCCGGTGTTCATCCGGTTCTTGTCGTAGGTCGCGGAACGGATCGATCCGAAGTTGTCGGGAATGCCGACGTCCTTCGCGAGCCTGATGGCAGCTTCGACGGCCGCGTCGGCCGCCTGGACGGTCGTCATGTTCTTTGTGTCGACACCCATGGCGACGGCGATCTCCGCATAGCGCTCGTAGCGTGAGGGCAGGTTGTATTCCCACACGCGCGGCAATGCGATGGCGTTGTTGAGGCCGTGAGCGCTGTCGTAGAACGCACTGATCGCATGGGAAATCGAGTGGATGACACCGAGTCCGCCGGAGTTGAACGCCTGCGTGGCGATGTACTGGGCGTTCATCATGCCCTCGCGAGCCTTCAGATTGCCCGGGTCGTACACGGCCTCGCGAAGATGCTTGGACACCAGGCCGATCGAGTAGATCGCGTTACCCAGCGACGGCGCGAAATCGAGACGCGAGACGTACGGCTCGGCACCGTGGGCAAGAACGTCGAAGCCACAGAACGCGGTCCACTGCTGGGGGCAGGTGTAGTAGAGCAGCGGATCGTCCAGTGCCAGAGTCGGTGTCGACGCCTCGTCGAAGGCGAGCCACTTGTGCGGCTTCTCCATGTCCGAGGTATCGGTGATGACGTAGGCCCAGGACGTTTCCGAACCTGTTCCGGCAGTGGTCGATACAGCGATGTGCGGCGGGTTCTGCTTGTTCGTCGACTTGGAGAAGCCCTCGAACTCGTTGATGTTGCGGCCGTCATGGGCAACAACGACGCGGATGCCCTTTGCTGCGTCGTGGCTCGAGCCACCACCGACGGAGATGACGCTGTCGCACTTCTCCTTCTGGTAGAGCGCGGCACCGTCCATGACGTTGTAGTCCTTGGGGTTGGACTCGACCTTGTCGTAGAGGACCACCTCGACGCCCTGGTACTCGATCTTGCCGATCAGTTCCTCGATGATGCCCGATCCACGCAGACCGGTCGTCACGAGTAGCGAGCGCTTGAACCCGAGCTCCTTGGCCTCGACACCGATCATGTCGTGGGCACCGACTCCCAGCTTGGCGCGCGGCAGCGGGTGAAACTCCTTGATGGGAAATTCCCAGATCTGATTGAGCTCGATAACCATCGGTGTCTCCTCGGTGAGTGTGAGTCGAAGACGCCTGCCTCTGTGATCGGCGTCTCACTGGTGACCACACTGACCGCCCGGCACCGCAATGGGAACACCCCGCCGGGCGAACTCTGCCAACGACGCACCGAACTACCCGATCGGGTAGGGCTCCCCGCTCATCCTCGGTAGGGGTCACTCCACCGAGATTGCTGCACTAGCGATCTCGACGCTGAGCCATGGAAAACCCGAGAACCGAGATCAGCGCGAGCGTGATGACGAATCCTCCGTACAGTTCCACCGTCGTGCTGAGCCCCAACCGGTGGACGGCCAGTCCTGCGACCACCGCCGGCAGGCTGAACGCGAGATAGCTCATGACGAAGGTCGTGGCGAACACTCCGCCTCGCTCCGCTGCGGGGACCAGCGCGCCGAGCGTGCGCATCGCGCCGAGAAAAGTTGCTCCCCAACCCGACCCGGCAATCACGGCCCCGACGAAATACAACACGATCGAGCCGATCTGTACCGAAACCAGAGTGAGTGCGACGCCGGCCGCCAGCACCGTGGCCCCGATCATCATCACCGAGCGGGGAAATCCGTTGCGCACCACGGCAGCTGCCACTGCTCCCGAGGCGAACAGCGCGAAGATCTCGAGTCCACCGACGATGTGGTTGTCGACGCCGAACACTGTGCCGATGATCGACGGACCGAGCGAAAGGTGAAACCCGCCGAGTGACCAGGTCGCGAAGAGACCGGGAGCGATGAGTAAGAACGGTGCTCTCACGGACTTCGGAATCGACGCTCGCGGCAGCAACGTCGACGCGAGGTGGCGTCGGGAATCGAAGCCGCGCATCGCCGACGTCTCCGGCACGAACAGCAGCGCCACTGCGAGTACGAGCGCCGCGGCGATCAACAGCGCGAACACGAGGATGTCGGGCGCAGGTGCCAGTTGCACCAGCAGCCCGGCACCGAGTGCACCGCCCGCCATCCCAAGGGAGGGCGCGATGCTGTTGAGCAACGGCCCGGTGGATACGTTCGGCTGCAGATCGATGACCGCCGCGCTCATCGCCCCCGTGGCCGCGCCTGCTGCTATTCCCTGCACGATGCGTGCCGCGATGAGGAGCGGCACGCTGTCGGCAACGATGAACAGCACCAGGCTGACAACCAGCAACAGCAGCGACGCAATCAGAATCGGCTTGCGTCCGATGTGATCCGACAGGCTGCCGATGGTGAGCAACGTCGACAACAGTGCGACCGCGTAGACGGCGAAGATGACCGTGAGCGTGATCGCGCTGAATCCCCAGGACTGCTGGTAGACCGGGTACAACGGTGACGGTGCTGCCGAGGACGCCATCAGCACGATGAAGGCGACACCGACCACCCAGAAGGCGTACCGGTGCGGCATCCTCACCGCAGCCCTTCCGGTACTCCCCCGCGTTTCCATGTCGACCATGTGTTGTCCCTCCACTGCAGCGATTGTTACCTCAGTGAAAGACAACGCGTAGGACGGTCTCGCATTCCCGGCGACTCAGAATCGGCGTGCGCCTGCGCCGTCGAGCAGGAGCTGTCCTTCGCGGTAACGCTGCGCACTCGCGGGCAAGTCGCCCTCGACCCCGCTGAGCCACACCGACAGGCGACCGGTTCCGGAGACAGCCGAACCGACCTCGTCGACGCGTCGTACTGTCTGGTTGGCCACGGCCTCGGCGCTGTCGAACATCGTCACCCGGGTGGGCAGCTGCGCCACGATTTCGTCGAGCACCAGCGGATAGTGCGTGCACCCCATCACGATGGACTCGACGTCATCCGGAGTGGACGCCACCGCAGCGGTGATCGCTGCGCTGATACCAGGCGCGTCTCCGCGGTCGATCGCGTCGGCAAGACCGTGGCAGGCCACACTCGTCACCGTCCGATGCGACGCGAACTCCTCGATCAAGCGCGCTTGGTACGCACTTGCCGTCGTTGCTGCCGTCGCCCAGATCGCAATCCGATCACTTACCGCCGCAGCAGGTTTGATCGCCGGTACGGTCCCCACCACCGGCACGGAATCGCCGAGCGCGGCCCGCACGTGGCTCAGCGCAGTCACACTGGCGGTGTTGCACGGGAGCACCACCACCTCGGCACCGAGGTCGACGGCCTGCTGGGCGGTACCGACCACCCGGTCGATGACCCATCGGTCCGGCTTGGGCCCCCATGGGGCGTTGTCGGGGTCCATCATCAGCACCAGATCGAGCTCGGGACGCAGGCTGCGCAGCCGTGCAGAAGTCGGGACCATTCCCAGGCCCGAGTCGATCAGTGCGACGATCATGCCAGCGCTTGCTCGACGTCACCGACCAGATCGGCACCGTCCTCGATACCGACCGACAGCCGCACCAGGTCGTCGGGAACTTCGAGCAACGAACCGGCCGTCGACGCGTGGGTCATTGCGCCGGGGTGTTCGATCAACGATTCCACGCCACCCAAAGACTCTGCGAGCGTGAAGATTTCGGTCTTCGCGCAGAAGTCGAGTGCGGCCTGCTTACCGCCGGCCAGGCGCACCGAGACCATGCCACCGAAGCGTCGCATCTGCTTCGCGGCGACCGCGTGAGACGGGTGCGATTCGAGTCCTGGATAGATGACCTGGGAGATGGCCGGGTGTCCTTCGAGAAATTGAACGATCTTCTCGGCATTGTCGCTGTGCCGTTCCATCCGCAGCGCGAGGGTCTTGATGCCGCGCAAGGTCAGGAACGCGTCGAACGGCCCGGGAACTCCGCCCGCTCCGTTCTGCAGGAACGCGAACGCCGTATCGAGTTCTTCGCTGTCGGTCACCAACGCGCCGCCGACCACATCGGAGTGCCCGCCGATGTACTTGGTAGTCGAGTGCAGCACCACGTCGGCACCGAGGCTCAGGGGCTGCTGCAGGTACGGCGACGCGAACGTGTTGTCGACGACGAGCTTGGCCCCACCCTCGTGCGCGACGCCCGAGAGCGCCTCGATGTCGCCGACATTGAGCAACGGGTTGGTCGGCGTCTCGACCCAGACCAGCTTGGTGTTCGGGCGCATCGCTGCGCGCACCTCGTCGACGTCCGACACCGCGGCCACCGAGTATTCGATGCCCCACTGTGTGAAGACCTTGTCGATCAATCGGTACGTGCCGCCGTAGGCGTCGTTGGGGATGACGAGGTGGTCACCGGGACGCAGCGCCGAACGCAACAGGCAATCCGTCGCCGCCATACCCGAGGAGAACGCTCGCCCGTAGCTGCCGGACTCGATGGCCGCGAGATTGGCTTCGAGCGGCCGACGCGTCGGGTTGCCGGTGCGCGCGTACTCGAATCCGCTGCGCATGCCGCCGACGCCGTCCTGGGCGAAGGTGGAGCTGGCATAGATCGGCACGTTCACTGCGCCGGTCAGCGGATCCGGCTCGTAGCCGGCGTGGACCGCTTTGGTGGAAAAGCCCTGCCAGGACGTGTTGTCTGCCTTGCTGCGCTGCTCACTCATGGCCTCCACCCTAATCGGCCTGCGTCGCCCGGCGGGGGCGTGGGTAACCTGCGAAGACAACCCCCAGCGGAAAGAGGCACCGTGGCCAACTCCCAGAGCGTCGACGAACTGTTCGCGATCGATTCACTCCTCGACGACGAGGAACGCCAGATCCGGGACACCGTGCGCAAGTTCGGCAACGAGCGCATCCGCCCGCACATCGCCGACTGGTTCGACGAGGGCACCGTGCCGGCGCGAGAGCTCGCCAAGGAACTCGGCTCGCTCGGCCTGCTCGGCATGCACCTCGAGGGCTACGGCTGCGCCGGTACATCCGCCACGGCGTACGGCCTGGCCTGCCTCGAACTCGAAGCCATCGACTCCGGCATCCGTTCGCTGGTTTCGGTGCAGGGCTCGCTGGCGATGTTCGCGATCTGGAAGTACGGCTCCGAGGAGCAGAAGCAGCAGTGGCTCCCGGGAATGGCCGAGGGATCGCTGATCGGCTGCTTCGGTCTCACCGAAGCCGATTTCGGATCCAACCCCGGCGGCATGCTCACCCGCGCAAAGCGCGACGGTGACGACTGGATCCTCAACGGCAGCAAGATGTGGATCACCAACGGACCGGTCGCCGACGTCGCCGTCGTATGGGCGCAGACCGACGACAAGATCCGTGGGTTCGTCGTACCGACCGACACACCGGGATTCACCGCGAACACGGTCAAGAAGAAGCTCTCGCTGCGCGCCTCGATCACCGGCGAGCTGGTTTTCGACGACGTACGACTGCCCGCCGACGCGATGCTGCCCGAGGCCCGCGGCCTGAGCGGACCGTTGAGCTGCCTCAACGAGGCCCGCTTCGGCATCGTCTTCGGCGCGATGGGCGCAGCTCGGGACTGCATCGAATCGGCCATCGAGTACTCGAAGACCCGCGCAGTGTTCGACAAGCCGCTCGCCGGATATCAGATCACCCAGGCCAAGCTCGCGAACATGGCCCTCGAACTCGGTAAGGGGCAGCTACTCGCACTGCACCTGGGCCGACTCAAGGACAAGGGCGAACTGCCCGGCGAGCGGGTGTCCCTCGGCAAGCTCAACAACGTGCGTGAGGCCATCAAAATTGCGCGCGAATGCCGAACGATCTTGGGGGCCAACGGAATCACGCTCGAATACCCGGTACTCCGCCACGCCAACAACCTCGAATCCGTCCTCACCTACGAGGGCACATCCGAGGTGCATCAACTCGTGATCGGCCAGGCGCTGACCGGCTCGAGCGCGGTGCGCTGACACGCAATGGTGTGGTTGAGTGCCCCCTGGGGGACTCAACCACACTACTGCCGCTAGGCACCCTTGCTGAGGAATCCGAGCAGGTCGTGGCGAGTGATGACGCCGACGGGCTTGCCTTCTTCTACGACCATCAGCGCATCGGACTCGCCGAGTGCCTTGGTGGCGTCGGAGACGGTTTCGCCCGCACCGATCAGTGGGAACGGCTCGCTCATGTGCTTGGCGACGGGGTCGGCCAACGCTGCGCGACCCTCGAACACGGCGCTGAGCAGATCCCGCTCGGTGACGCTGCCGGCAACCTCGCCTGCCATGACGGGTGGCTCGGCTCCGACAACCGGCATCTGCGAGACGCCGTACTCGCGCAGGATTTCGATGGCGTCACGCACGGTCTCGGACGGGTGAGTGTGCACCAGATCCGGCAGGGCACCGGACTTTCCGCGTAGCACCTCGCCCACCGAGGTCTCGTGAGTCTTGCCATCGAGGCGTGAGCGCAGGAATCCGTACGACGACATCCACGAGTCGTTGAAGATCTTCGCCAGGTAGCCGCGTCCGCCGTCGGGCAGCAGTACGACGACCAACGCGTCGGGACCTTCGCGCTCGGCAACCTGGATCGCAGCAACGGCAGCCATGCCGCACGAGCCGCCGACCAACAGGCCTTCCTCGCGGGCGAGGCGACGGGTCATGTCGAAGGAGTCGGCATCCGAGACGGCGATGATCTCGTCCGGGATGGACGGGTCGTAGGCCGTCGGCCAGAAGTCCTCGCCGACACCTTCGACGAGGTAGGGGCGTCCCGTGCCGCCGGAGTAGACCGAGCCCTCGGGGTCGACGCCGATGACCTTGACCTTGCCGCCGGAGACCTCCTTGAGGTACTTGCCGGTGCCGGAGATGGTGCCGCCGGTGCCGACGCCTGCGACAAAGTGGGTGATCTTGCCATCGGTGTCGGCCCAGATCTCGGGGCCGGTGGTCTCGTAATGGCTGGCCGGTCCGGCCGGGTTGGAGTACTGGTTGGGCTTCCAGGCTCCCTCGATCTCGCGAACGAGTCGATCGGAGACGCTGTAGTAGCTGTTGGGGTCCTCGGGTGCGACAGCCGTCGGGCAGACGACGACCTCTGCTCCGTATGCGCGCAGCACGTTGCGCTTGTCCTCGCCGACCTTGTCGGGGCACACGAACACACACTTGTAGCCACGCTGCTGTGCGACGAGCGCGAGACCGACGCCGGTGTTGCCGGACGTGGGTTCGACGATGGTTCCGCCGGGCTTCAGTTCGCCGGACGCCTCGGCCGCGTCGATCATCTTCACGGCGATGCGGTCCTTGGACGAACCACCCGGGTTGAGGTACTCGATCTTGGCTGCGACCGTGCCGCCGCCGTCGCCGATGACGGTGGACAACTTCACCAACGGGGTGTTGCCGATGAGTTCGGTGATGTGCTGAGCGATGCGCATTCCACCATCTTCCCAGATGCAGGTATTCGACTCTCGGCCACGGCCGTCGACGCCCGCCTACGATGGTGTCGACGGCGCGACGAGAGGGATCGATCTGTGACGGCGAGCGGATGGCGCACCGCTGCGAAAGCGAGCGCCGCGACGGTACTGGCGGGCTCTGGAGCAGGGACTGCGTCCTGGGCCGCCTACCGACATCTCATGGGGCAGGCCGCTGCGGCACGCGGCGTCATCGGGCGCACCACCGCCAAGCCACCGGAGGCCGACGGCGTCTACACAGCGGGCTGCGCAGCCCCCGAACGGTGGCGATTGGGAAGTTCAGCAGATATTCATCTGATGATCTTCGGCGACTCCACGGCCGCGGGAGTGGGCTGCGTCGTTGCCGACGAAGTCCCGGGGGTTCTACTCGCCCGCGGCCTGGCCGAAGAGACAGGGCAGCGAATCCGCTTGAGTACCAAAGCAATTGCCGGCGCCACCTCGAAAGGCCTCGAAGGCCAGGTCGATGCGATGTTCGTCGCCGGACCGCCGCCCGATGCGGCAGTGATCTTCGTCGGCGCGAACGACGTCACCAAGAAGTTCTCCATTCCCGCATCGGCGGCTCGACTCGGCGACGCGGTCGAGCGGTTGACGGCCAAGGGGTGTGTGGTCGCCGTAGGGACGTGCCCCGATCTCGGTGTCGTGACGGCCATTCCGCAGCCGCTGCGCACCGTCGTCCGCAATTGGGGTCGACGCCTCGCGAACGCGCAGACGTCCCGCACCCTCAGCGCCGGCGGACATCCGGTGGCTCTTGCGGACCTGCTGTCCCCCGAGTTTCTCGCCGCCCCCGACACCATGTTCTCGGCGGATCGCTTTCACCCGTCGGCCGCGGGCTACGAACTCGCCGCCCAACAAATTCTGCCGGTACTCGCGTCCGCGCTGGGCGTGTGGCACGGCGGCCCACTGCCCGAGCTACCGACGGTCTCGGCTGCCGCCGAATCACGCAAGGCCATCCCCCGCGCCACAGCCGCACTCGACCGCTTCCTGCGCAGGAGGACCGCCGAGCTCGACGCCGAGATCAGCACTGCGTCGGACGATCTCGTACGTCGTGCCGGCGGTGGATCGGCGGGGTTGTAAGTTCGATCGGGAGACATCGCCTACCCGGCGGTAACACGGCAGTTCCGCAGTATCGATCTAAAGGAGATCTCATGCCAGAGGCAGTCATCGTCGCCACCGCGCGCTCACCGATCGGCAGGGCGATGAAGGGGTCGCTCAAGGACATTCGTCCAGACGACCTCACCGCTCAGATGGTCGCCGCCGCGCTGGCCAAGGTGCCCTCGCTCGACCCGAAGGACATCGACGATCTGCTCCTGGGCTGCGGTCTGCCCGGCGGCATGCAGGGCAACAACCTCGCCCGCATCGTCGCGGTGCAGCTCGGCTACGACTCGCTCCCCGGAACGACGATCACGCGCTACTGTTCGTCCTCGCTGCAGACCACCCGGATGGCCCTGCACGCGATCAAGGCGGGCGAAGGTGACGTGTTCATCTCCGCCGGCGTCGAGAGCGTGTCCAGCTTCATCCATGGCAGCTCCGACTCGCTGCCCGAGAGCCACAACCCGATCTTCGCCGACGCCGAAGCCCGCACCAAGAAGGCGCAGGAAGAAGGCGCGGACAGCTGGACCGATCCCCGTGAGAACGGCGAGCTTCCCGACGCGTACATCGCGATGGGCCAGACCGCCGAGAACGTCGCGCTGCTCACCGGCATCACCCGCGAAGATCAGGACCACTGGGGCGTCCGCAGTCAGAACCGCGCCGAAGAGGCCATCAACGCCGGCTTCTTCGAGCGGGAGATCACCCCGGTGACCCTGCCCGACGGCACCGTCGTCAACACCGACGACGGCCCTCGCGCCGGCACCACGTACGAGAAGATCAGCCAGCTCAAGCCGGTCTTCCGCCCCAACGGCACCATCACCGCCGGTAACGCGTGCCCGCTCAACGACGGTGCCGCAGCGCTCGTCATCATGAGCGACACCAAGGCCAAGGAACTGGGCCTGACGCCGTTGGCTCGCATCGTTTCCACCGGAGTCACCGGCACGTCCCCCGAGATCATGGGTCTCGGCCCGATCGAGGCCACCCGTAAGGCGCTGAAGATCGCAGGCATGTCGATCTCCGACATCGACCTGTTCGAGATCAACGAGGCCTTCGCCGTGCAGGTCCTCGGATCCGCGCGCGACCTCGGCATCGAGGAGGACAAGCTCAACATCTCCGGTGGTGCCATCGCGATCGGCCACCCCTTCGGCATGACCGGTGCGCGCATCACCACCACGCTGCTGAACAACCTGACGACACAGGACAAGACGTTCGGCGTCGAGACCATGTGCGTCGGCGGCGGTATGGGTATGGCCATGGTGCTCGAACGCCTCAGCTGACCTGACTGCTGCAGACGAAAAAAGCCCCGCCCTCCGAAAGGAGTGGCGGGGCTTTTCGCGTGCGTGCTAGTCGTTGTTGAAGTAGCTCAGCAGACGCAAGATCTCGATGTACAGCCACACCAGGGTGATGGTCAGACCGAGGGCGACGCCCCAGGCTGCCTTCTCCGGAGCCTGTGCACGGATCAGCTGATCGGCCTGGTCGAAATCCAGCAGGAAGCTGAACGCCGCGATGCCGATGCAGACGAGGCTGAAGATGATGGCGATGGGTCCGCCGTCACGCAGCCCCAATCCACCGTCCATGAAGAAGCCGGCGACCAGATTGCCGAGCATCAGGACGACGACACCGATGAGGGCACCGACGACCATGCGGGTCAGACGCGGGGTGACGCGGATGGCACCGGTCTTGTAAACGATCAGCATGCCGAAGAACACGCCGAACGTGCCGAGGACGGCCTGGGAGATGAGTGTCCCGGCTCCGACCCCCTGGATGGGGAAGGTGAACAGGAAGGACAGGGCTCCGAGGAAGATGCCTTCGGCGGCGGCGTATGCGAGAACGATCGCCTTGTTGTCCATCTTGCGACCGAACGTGGCGAACATGACCAGACCGAAGCCGATCAGGCCACCGCCGATGACGAACGGCACGGCCAGGTCGTTGTTGTTCTGGACGAGCAGGTACGAGAGGATCGCCGTGACGGTCAGCACACCGAGGGTGATGCCGGTCTTGGTGACGACGTCGTCGATGGTCATGGCCCGCTGCGCGGGCTGCGTGGTGTACGGATCGGCCTGCGTTCCGGGATGCTGGCCGAAGGTTGCGGCCTGCGAGGCTCCAGCCGTCGCAGATCCGAATGTGGCGTATCCGCCGCCCTGCTGCTTGGGCAGGTTGCGGAACACCGGGTTGCTGGAGGTGCGCACCGTGTCTCTTCCCTTCGTAAGTTCTGATCCCCACCGGGGATCTCCCCGCCGGTCATCAGTAGAACGTCTGATATCCGGACAAAAGTTCCCCAACCGAGAACTTCTACGACGGACAAAACGGACTCTACCGGGTACGGCCTCCATACGCGGAGACGACCGCGTGTGTGACACCGAATCGAAACGGGCACTATGAGGAAATGGCAATCGAAGACGGACCCGACCAGACCTTGGACCCCAGCGAAAGCGTCGACTCCGACGAGGTGCGCAACGATGACGGCGACACCGTCGTCGATCCCCCCGACCACTGGAGCGAGGCCAACAGCTTCGGCACCACAGCCCGCGAGGCCGCCGAGGGCGAGAGCCTGGATCTCAAGCTCAGCGAGGAAGAACCCGACATCGCGGTCGAAGAGGATCTCGACCGACCGATCACCGAGACCCCCGACGACGAGTTGACCGAGGAACTGGTCGACCATGTCGTCGAGGAATCCGACGAAGATCCCGACATCGATTACGCGGAGGGCCAGCGTCAGGCCGAGATCGTGGAAGGCACTCTCGTCGAGGACCGCGGACGCAACCGCGGCCAGATCGACGGCTCCCCCGAAGACGGCGGCCCGGTCACCTGACACTCACCGTTGCTCGCTCGGTCGCACCGAGCGAGCGACGGTGAACTTGCCGTTGCGCCCCATCAGGTCGGTGGGGCCCACGGCGTCCGCCAGCTCGCGCCGGTAGTTCAGGTGAGTGTTGAACACCGTCCACAGTTGTCCGCCGGGCCGCAGCACTCGACCGGCGGCAGCGAACAGTTTGCTCGCCCCGCCCGTATGCACGGCAGCACCTTCGTGAAACGGCGGATTGCAGACCACCAGATCGACCGACTCCGATTCGAAGGTGGACATCGCATCGTCCGCGATCACCGCGATCCGAGTCCCGTTCGCCTCCGCCGTCGCCGCTGCCGACGCAATTGCTGCAGCCGAACGATCGGTAGCGATCACTTCTAGATCCGGCCTGGTTCGAGCCAGCTCTGCTGCGAGAATTCCTGTGCCGCAGCCCAAGTCGACGGCTGTGCGAGCACGCGGCAACATCTTCGGAACGAACTCGAGCAGAAACCGCGTTCCGATGTCCAGGCCTGCCCCGGCAAAAACAGCGCCGTGGGCCACGACCGTCATGTCGATGTCCGCGAGACGTTTGCTCACCGGATACGTCATACCCGACGCCACCGCCCCGGCCGCGGTGAGCACCCGAGCTTTCTGCCGGCCGCGTCCGGCCGTGACCGTCGTGAAGGACCGTCGCAGCACGTCGTTCATGGCGGGGGTCATGTGTTTGTCTCGCCCGCCGGCCAGCACCACCACGTCCGCGGTCGCGTGCGCCGCGATGTGCTCGGCGATCTCGGTGAGCTCGGCCAAACCTCGCGGCAACTGCATCAGTACCGTGCCGACGCCGTCGAGCAGTCCTGCACCGAGCGCGTGCTGGGTGTACGTACCCGTCATCGACACCCGTGCGGCGTTCAGCTCGAGCGCCCGCACGCCGGTGACGGCGTCCTGATGGACCCGCACATTCGTGAAGCCCAGCGCCACGGCACCGAGCGTGAGGGCACCGTAACGATCACCGATCACCGCGATCGGTGCCGTCCTGTCGACTCCTGGACGCTCGTCGACGGTATCGAGTACGAGACGGTCTGCAGCGTCGACGGAATGGAGGTTGGGTGCCTCCGCATCGGGCTCGCGGCGCAAGGCGTCGAACAGAGTTTCATGGGGCACCCGAGCAGTATCCCACCCTGGCAGCTGTGCCCTGACCGGTCGTTTCGGCGGTTCACCGGCCCATTTCCGCGCGGCGAGTGGCTATTGCGGTCGATCAGGGGCATGCTCGGGGAATGGAACACAAAGACAAGAACGAGGCGCTCTTCAGCCATCCCGACGACGCCTCGACCGATGCGCACGCCGAGACTTCGAAGCCTGCCGTCTACACCGCCCTCTTCAGCGGCGCGAACGAATAGCCCTCACGACAGGTAGCGCAGGTACTCCAGAGCCTTGGTGGCATGGACATGACCGCGTTCGCTCTGCACCACCATCCGCACCACTCGGTGCCGATCTATCACGAATGTCGTCCGCTTCACGGACAGTAACTGCCGCAGGTAACCACGGTGTGCCGCATGCGCCCGTCCGCGTTCGAGCTCACGAAGCCGCCGCCGCCGGGTGAACCACCCACCTCGCCGCACTCCGAATTGCTCGGCCACCGCGCCGTCGGAATCGGACAGCAACGGAAAGTCGAAGGATCGCTGCAGAGCGAAATGCTGATTCTTGTCGCGGGTGTCGGTGCTGATCCCGACGCGCTGCGCACCGAATCTGCTGAATTCTGTTCCCAGGTCCCGGAAATGGCACGCCTCGGCGGTGCAGATGGGGCTGTTGGCCGCAGGATAGAAGAACAGCACCACTGGGCCCGACGCCGTCAGCTCGGAGAGCGCACGGGATTCACCAGAATGATCGGGAAGCTCGAAATCCGGGGCCGTCTGTCCGATTCGCATGACGCAGAGGCTACCGCTCAGTCCTCGACCAATTCGGCGACGAGCCGTCCGCGCAGATGTTCATCGATACCCAGGTGACTCAGATAGGCCTCGAACGATCCGTGATTGGACGTCACAGACGCCATTCCGCGCTCCAGATAGGACTCACGGACTCCCAACAACGCCTCCCCCGGCATTTCGGCGTCGTCGATACCCGCCCACGTCCGGCGCACATGGGCGAGCAGCGGCTCCACCGCAGCATTGCTGACGAGGTAGTCGGCAAGGATCTCGTCCTCACTCACCCCGACCGCCCGCAGCACAGTCGCGACGGTCCACCCGGCCCGATCCTTACCTGCGGCGCAGTGCACCAGAACTCCGCCTCGGCCGGCTGCGATGGCCTCGGCCACATGCTTGATGGCGTACGCAGCCCCGTCCAGCACCGGAAACGACGCGTACGCGCGCAGGAGGTAGTCGACCTGACTCTGTTCTTCGTGGGTCGGGGCCTCGTGCGGAGCGCGCTCACCGCTGTCGTTGTGGAACGGCACCGAGATCGACTGCACGCCGTCCGGAACTCTGTCGATCCCACTTCGTGCGATCTCGGAGTCACTGCGGAAATCGAACACCGTACGTATCCCGAGATCGACGACGGCGCGTTGTCCGCTCTCGGTGAGAGCACTCAATTCCGATGCGCGATAGAGCTTTCCAGGCCGAATCTTCGCGCCGCCGGCAGTGCGAAGACCGCCGAGGTCTCGAAAGTTCCAGGCCCCGTCGAGAGCGAACTGGTTGTGCACACGCGCGTCGGGCATGATCTCGACTGTATAGAAGCGAGGCTGCGTACCAGCGAGGCCGGGCTCAGGCGCGCGGTACGAGCCACTTCCGCAGCCGGGCGGTGACGAACGGCATCACCACGTAGACCATCAACGGCGTGCACATCATCACCACGACCGCCGTTCGCAGGGCCACGTTCAACCCCGCCAAATGCGGTGTGAGGACGATGTTGACCAGCAAGCTGACGGCATAGAACGCCACACCGATCGAGATCGCCTGCTTCCACCGGGGCGGCGGGCCGCCGATCACTCGAACCGCGTCGGTCAGGTGGGACTGCGGCTCGAACCATCCCTCCACGCCGGAAAGACGATGTGTCACAACGTCGTCGGCGATGGGCCGGCCGCTGCTGAGCCAGCGGCGTCGAGAGTCCGAGTGCAGCCATGCGTCGAGGTTGTCGTGGGTCTCGAACCGGTACACCACGTGGTAGTCGTTGGATCCGCCGGAACTGCGCAACCAACCACCACCGAGGAAACCAGGGAAAGTGCGGACGAGATCGATACCGCGATCGGTCCATTCGACGAAATCTGCTTCGTATCCCTCGCGAACGCGCCGTGCGACCGAGGTCGTGACGTGATCGAGCGTGTCCGTCGTGGTCATGCGGTACCCCCTCTGCACGTGTTCGTCTCGGCTTTCTGTTCTACACAGAGTGCGGTCCGATGGACCAGCTTTCAAATCAGGGGCTCAAATGTAGATCGATGGCCCTCGAGTGCGCCTGATGTGGCATTCTGTCCATACAGACCTCTCGTGAACGACCTGGAGTGGACGGATGGCACAGACCGAGTACGAGCTCGACGACGTGGATCGGCGCATCGTCACCGAGCTGAGCCGAGACGGCCGAATGTCCATGCGTGCCTTGGCAGAGGCAACCCATATCTCCCGGGCACACGCCTACGTACGCGTCGACCGCCTCCTCGACGAAGGCGTCATCGAGGGGTTCACCGCACGCATCGCCTACGAGAAGGCCGGAGTCGGCGCATCCGCTTACGTGGCACTGTCCATCCGGCAGGATTCGTGGCGCGCCGTCGCCGACGACCTGAGTACCTTTCCGTTCGTCGAGCACGTCAGCTTGATGGGCGGCGATTTCGATGCGCTCGTTCTGGTCCGCGCTCCCGACACATCGGCGCTGCGACACCTGGTGCTCGACAAGTTGCAGGGACTCGACGGGATACTGTCGACCCGAACCTGGCTGATCTTCGACGAGGCGGTCGGCCCCGGAGCTCAGTGGACCGCCCAGCCGAGAATCAACCAGCCGAAGAACGGGAGAACTCGATGAGCACGTCCGTTCGAGACGCGCCTACCACCGATGTCATTGTTGTCGGCGGCGGAATCGGGGGTGTCTCGCTCGGATACGAACTCGCGAGCGATCACCGAGTCACCCTGCTCGAACGCGAGGATACCCTGGCCTTCCACACCACCGGACGCTCGGCCGCTCTGTTTCTGGAAACGTACGGCAACAACACGATTCGCGCTCTGACGACGGCCAGCCGAGACTTCCTGGAGAACCCGCCGGAGCACTTTCGATCCGAACTGCTCGCCCCGCGCCCCCTGCTGCAGTTCGCGTCCACCGGGCGAGGCGACGCGCTCGAAGCGATGTACGCGGACGTCAGCCGATTGACGCCCGAAGCACAACTGGTCTCGCCGACCGACGCGCGCACGTTCTTTCCGCCGCTGCGCCCCGAATTGATCGATTGCGCTCTGTACGAGCCGCATTCGATGGAAGTCGACGTGCACGCGCTGCATCAGGGGTTCGTGCGAGGGCTGCGCGATCGAGGTGGACGAGTCCACACCGGGGCAGGTGTGACACATCTGCGACGCATCGACGGACTGTGGCACGTGCACACCACCGACGGGTCTGTCCACACTGCTCCACTCGTCGTCGACGCCGCGGGCGCATGGGCGGATGTCCTCGGTGCGATGGCGGGTGCCGAGCCTATCGGACTCGTGCCCATGCGACGCTCGGTGTTCATGGTGGCCGCACCCGACGACCTCGATACCGCGCACCTGGCGACATTGAGCGACATCGACGAGAAGTTCTACATCAAACCCGAAGGCGCACAACTATTGTGCTCGCCTGCGGACGAGACGCCCATCGAGCCGAGTGATGCCCGCCCGGACGAGTTGGAGATCGCCCGAGCATTCGACGACATTGCCGAGGCGACCACCTTGACGGCCCGGCATGTGCGGTCGTCCTGGGCCGGCCTGCGCAGCTTCGTGCCCGACCGAACTCCGGTCGTCGGATTCGATCCGAACATCGAGGGTTTCTTCTGGTGCGCCGGTCAGGGCGGGTACGGAATCCAGACGTGCGCGGCGCTGGCCAGAGTCGGCGCGGCTCTGCTACGGCGGCAACCACTTCCGATCGATGTAACCGAGCGCGGACTGCGGGCAGGCGACGTGACTCCGCACCGATTCGGGTGAGAGGCGCTTCGCGCCACGTGCACGAGAACTCGACCCCTGCTACGAAGTTCCGCGCACGACGAGAAGCTCAGCCGGCGACGACGCGTCGCAGATCGCTCAGCGTGGTTCGGTAGATATCTACCAGGTCGGCGTCCTGCCCGGCGTCGATGCGCTCGGCCCAGTCGTCGAAGGCGATTCGCATGGCCATCCCGGCCCCCTCGACCAACAACCGCGCATATGAACGTGATTCGTGATCACCTAGCTTGGCGGCCACCGAATCGGTGACGCGGCACAGCGTCATGGCGTCGGCCGTGAAGGCGGCGGCCCGCAGATGGTCGTCGCGACCGATCAACCGCCGGGTACGCAGGAGACGATCCCTGGCCTCGTACGGTGCAGCGGAAAATCGTTCGACGGATCGCTCGTAAAGCGCTTCGATCGCCGTGAGGGTGATGCCTTCCGGTGCCGTCGATGCCAGCCAGGCGTCGATGTCGAGCTCGAACTCCGGGGCGAGGCCGAGAACCGATTCCTCCTTGGATGCAAAGCTACGAAAGAACGTACTCGGCGATACTCCGGCCCGGCGTGCGATCTGGTCGACCGTCGTGGTGGCGCAGCCCTGCGTCTCGAACAGATCGAGCGCAGCACGGGTGATCTCGAGGAGGGTTTCTCGACGACGTCGCTCGCGCAGATCCGGTACTCGATCGTTCATCGTCCTCCATCCATCGTCGACTCCCCTTCGTCTCGCTGTCAACATACCAGCAAAGTTCAAGTTGACAGTCACTGTCACTATGATTCAAGCTGTCTACATACGAATTGCTCCACACCTTGAACCCATACGCGAAAGTTCTCGACACATGACCACATCTGAGACCGACCACAAACCCGACGCGCAACTCGCGCCGGGCAGCAAGTTACTGATCGGCATCCTCGTCATCGCGGCGTTCGTCATGATCCTCAACGAAACGATCATGAGCGTGGCGCTGCCCACCCTGATGGTCGACCTCGACATCTCCGCGACGACGGCGCAGTGGCTCACCACCGGATTTCTGCTGACGATGGCGGTGGTCATTCCCATCACCGGCTTCCTGTTCCAGCGCTTCACTCTGCGTCAGGTGTTCGTGGCGGCCATGACGCTGTTCACTGTCGGCACTCTGTTCGCTGCCTCCGCTCCGGGATTCGAGCTGCTCCTGCTCGGACGCGTCACCCAGGCCAGCGGCACGGCGATCATGTTGCCGCTGTTGATGACAACGGTGCTCACCGTGGTTCCGGCGCACAAGCGCGGCGCGATGATGGGCGTGATCTCCATCGTCATCGCTGTGGCACCCGCGGTCGGTCCGACGATCTCGGGGATCATCCTCGATTCGCTCGACTGGCGTTGGATGTTCTGGCTCGTCCTTCCCATCGCCCTCATCGCGTTCGCCATCGGGACCACTCTGGTGAAGAACGTGACCCAGACCAGTCGGCCGTCCTTCGATCCCGTGTCGGTCGTGTTGTCCGCGTTGGCTTTCGGCGGCATCGTCTACGGCCTGAGCAGCCTGGGACATTCGGCCGAGGAGTCCGTGGTGCCGGTGTGGCTGCCGCTGGTCGTCGGTGCGCTCGCCCTCGTGGTGTTCGTTCTCCGGCAGATCTCGCGTCAGGAGCGCGGCGGCGCACTTCTGGATATGCGTCCGTTCCGCACTCCCACCTTCAGTATCGGACTCGGCATGATCGCGATTTCGATGATGGCCCTGTTCGGCGCACTGATCCTGCTACCGATGTATCTGCAGAACGTCCGCGGCCTCGACACTCTCGACACCGGACTGATGCTGCTCCCCGGCGGACTCTTGATGGGTCTGCTGGCCCCGTTCGTCGGTCGCATCTTCGATCGAATCGGCCCGCGCCCGTTGGTCATTCCCGGTGCCGTCGTGGTGAGCGCTGCACTGTGGTCGATGACCGTGCTCGACGCGCAGACCGCACTGCCGCTCGTGATCGGTATCCACATGCTGCTCTCGGCGGGTCTGGCTCTCATCATGACGCCGCTCATGACTTCGTCGCTGGGATCACTACCCACCCAGCTGTACTCGCACGGTAGTGCCATCTTCAGTACGGTTCAGCAGTTGGCCGGTGCTGCAGGTACCGCACTGTTCGTCACCGTGATGTCCAACACCGCAGCAGCCAGAATCGCCGACGGCGCAACTGCTGTGGGCGGCTCGGAAGCCGGTATCCACACCGCATTCCTCTACGGCGGGGCAGTGTCATTGGTCGCGGTGGCCGCGTCGTTCTTCATCCGGGCACCGGCACGAACCGATAGCGAGGCACTCGCCCCCGCACAACCGGTTCACTAGGTCACTCGACGTCCATCATCCGCATTGCCGCAGCGACGATCTCGTCCTCCGACAGAAGGACGAGATCGGCCGCGCCGCCGAGGGGGACGAACGAATTCTTGCTCGAGACTCGTGCGATGGCACCGTCGTAGCCGCCCTCGACGAGAGCGGTCACGACGCCCTCACCCACTCCCCCGTCGTGCCGGGTCTCGTCGGCGATCAGCACTCGATCGAAGCGTGCCAGCCGGTGCAACAGATCCTCGACCGGCAGGGGCACTATCCAACGGAGGTCCACGACCGTCGCCGCGATCCCGCGTTCGCGTAACCGCGACGCGGCGCGTCGGCTCATCACCACGCCGTTACCGAACGTGACGATGACCAGATCATCTCCGTCGAGATGGCTTGTGATGGTGCCGAAATCGCCCGATAGATTGTCAGCACAGCGCAGTGCGCCGTCGCCGTCGAGCAGATCGGTGCGGTGATAGAGCGCAATGGGCTCCAGAAATACGCACACTCGCCCCTCCTCCACAGCCAGTGCCACACAGGTTCTCAAGAGACCGGCGGCCTCGGCCGCCGAACTCGGAACCGCAACCACGATGCCCGGAATGTCGCGCAGAACAGCGAGAGCATTGTCGTTGTGGAAGTGCCCGCCGAAACCGCGTTGATACGCCAGACCGGCGATACGCACGACCATCCCGTTGGTGAACTGCGCATCGGAGAAGAACTTGAGCGACGCGGCCTCACCGCGCAGCTGATCCTCACCATTGTGCAGGTAGGCCAGATACTGAATCTCGGGTATCGGAACGAAACCAGCGAGCGCAGCACCCAAGGCGGTGCCGAGCACGGTCTGCTCGTCGAGCAGAGTGTCGAAAACTCGTGCTGCGCCGAACTTCTTGCGCAAACCCTTCGTGACGCCGTAGACGCCGCCTTTGACGGCCACGTCCTCGCCGAACACGAGCACGTCCGGTCGTGCCGTCATGATGTCGGTGAGCGTCCTGTTGATCATGGCGGCGAGCGTCAGACCGGGCCCGCCCTGTGCAGGCCGCAGACTGCTCTCGGCGGCAGCCACGGCGGCCGGTCGCCGATCGGCGAGCGGGGCCATCACCGCCTCGGCAGTCGCCAGTCGCGCCGACGCCCCGGAGCGCAGGGAGTCGACCATCGCCGCGGCCTCTGC
This sequence comes from Rhodococcus ruber, assembly GCF_027270735.1. Taxonomy (GTDB): domain Bacteria; phylum Actinomycetota; class Actinomycetes; order Mycobacteriales; family Mycobacteriaceae; genus Rhodococcoides; species Rhodococcoides rubrum_A. The sequence goes on from NZ_JAPWIJ010000016.1 coordinate 29,151, forward strand.
CATCACCGTCTCGTGCATCGCCTGGTAGCGGCCTTCGACGTCGGCGGCGGTCAGGATCCCGGCGTCGACCAACGCACGAGCGCTGGCCAGCAATGGATCTCGCTCGTAGTCACCGACGATGTCTGCGCTGGAGCGGTAGGCGAGTTCGGCATCCGATCCGGCGTGGCCCATCAGCCGCACCGTCTCGAGGTGGAGCACAACCGGACGCCGCCGATTCCGCACCGTAGCAACAGCGGCGTCGACCGTGCGCATCAGCTCGGCCGGGTCGTTGCCGTCGGCCCGCACGTACTCGATCGACGGGAACCGGCCGAGCGATTGCGCAATCCACCCCCGCGGTGATCGGGTACTGATACCGATCCCGTTGTCCTCGCAGACGAACAGGATCGGCATCGGAACGGACTGATGCGCACAGTAGGCAGCCGAGTTGAGCGCACCCACCGTCGTCGAATGGTTGGCCGAGGCGTCACCGAAACTGCACACCACAACTGCGTTTTCGGGCCATGGAGTTCGATGTCGCAGCGCCTTCGCCCGGCCGAGTGCGAAAGCCAGGCCGACCGCGCGCGGAACCTGGGAACCGATGGTCGACGTCTGCGGGACGATGCCCAGAGCCGGATGCCCGAACACCTTGTGGCGGCCGCCGGACATGGGATCGCGCGTCGAGGCGACCAGACTCGCCAGCACGTCCCGGATCGGGTTCGAGGCCGAATACTGTTGTGCGCGTGCAGCATAGAAACCACCGGAGCGGTAGTGCAGCAGTGCCGGGTCGGTGACCTCGGTCGCTGCTCCGACGACTGCATTGGCTTCGTGCCCGGACGATCCGATGGTGTAGTAACCGAAGCCCTCGGACTGCAACCAACGGGCCGCGAAGTCGAGATGCCTGCTGGCAAGCTGCGCATCGAAGTACCGAAGCAGTCGATCCGGATCGGCGACGACGGACCCACCGGGCCGGGCGGAGCGAACCTGCTTCAGGAAGTACTCGTCGATCGCCTCGGCCACGCGCGCACCCTTGTTTCCATCGACCTGTGTCCATCGAGCCGCGGAAATCAGCTCAGGGCGATCATATCCATCGGAGTGCTGAGCAACCGGCCGACGAGGGCGAGGAATTGTGATCCCTGCTGGCCGTCGACGAGACGGTGATCGAACGACAGTGACAGCGTCGTCACCGAACGCAGTGCGATCGCACCCTCGTGTTCCCAGGGCATGCGGCGGATCGAGCCGAAGCACAGGATGGCAGCTTCGCCGGGATTGAGGATGGGCGTCCCGGCGTCGACTCCGAACACACCGACGTTGGTGATCGTGATCGTGCCGTCGGCGAGGTCGGCCGGACTGCTCTTGCCTTCCTTCGCGGTACGGGTCAGATCTGCCAGCGCACGTGCGATGTCCACCAGCGAAAGTTCGTGCGCGTCCTTGATGTTCGGCACCATCAGGCCGCGCGGGGTCGCTGCGGCGATGCCGAGGTTGACGTAGTGCTTGGTGACGATCTCCTGAGCCGCCTCGTCCCAGGACGAGTTGAGGGACGGATTCGATCTCAGTGCAACGAGAACGGCCTTGCACACCAACGCCAGCGGAGTCAGCCGCACATCCGCGAAGTGGGTCGAGGACCGGAGGGATTCCAGCAGGGTCAGGGTCTCGGTGACGTCCACGGTCACGAATTCGGTGACGTGTGGGGCGGTGAAGGCACTGCGCACCATCGCGTCCGCCGTATGCTTGCGCACCCCCTTGATCGGGGTTCGCTCTTCGCGGCCGCGCTTGCGGGGGTCCTGTTCGGCCGCGGTGGGTTCACCCTGCAGATACGACTCGACATCGTCGCGAGTGACGTCACCGCGGCTTCCTGTTGCCGGCACCTCGGCCAGGTCGACGGCGTTGTCCTTGGCGATCTTTCGCACCGGTGGTGCGGCGAGCGGCTTTCCGTTCTGCCCGTTCGGTGACGCAGTGACGGGCGCAGTTCCCCGGCCGCCTCGTCGACTCGATCCTTCCTTCGCCACGCCGTAACCGACGAGAACAGGGACGCGCTCCTCACTGTCCTCTGCGGGGCTCGCGTCGGCCACAGCGGCGGCGAGCTCGGGGGCAGGCGCGTCGTCCGCGCTGTCGCCACCGACTCGGATGTCGATGATCGGCACCCCGACCTCGACGGTGTCACCCTCCGAGACATGCAGCGCAAGAACCACCCCCGCGAACGGTGACGGAAGTTCGACGGCAGCCTTGGCCGTTTCGACCTCGGCAATGTTCTGATTCAACTCGATCGTGTCACCGACGGCGACGAGCCAGGTCAGCAGGTCGGCCTCGGTGAGACCCTCCCCGAGGTCGGGCAACGGAAAACTCTGGATGGTGGGCATCGTCGAATCCTGTTCGGTGTCTGTCGGCGGCAGTGAACGAAAGGTCAGTGGGAGCGGCAGCGGTCGACCGCGTCGAGGATCCTGTCGACGTCGGGGAGATAGAACTTCTCGAGCTTCGACGCGGGGTACGGAGTCCCGAAGCCGCCGACGCGCAGCACCGGCGCTTCCAGGTTGTAGAAGCACCGTTCGGATATCCGCGCAGCGATCTCGGAGCCGATTCCCATGAACACCGGAGCCTCGTGTGTGACGACCAGACGTCCGGTCTTGCGTACCGAGGCCTCGATGGTCTCGAAGTCGATCGGAGAGAGCGAGCGCAGATCGATGACCTCGATCGAGATCCCCTCGTGGGCAGCAACTTCGGCGGCCTTGCGGGCGGTGGCGACGAGCGGGCCGTAGGCGATCAGGGTGACATCGGTACCCTCGGTGACCACCCGCGCCCGGTGCAGCGGATACGACCCGTCGAGGTCGGCGGAGTCCAGGTCGATCGGGCTCTTCTCCCAGTAACGACGTTTCGGCTCGAAGAACAACACGGGGTCGTCGCTCGCAATGGCCTGTTGGATCATCGAGTAGCCATCTGCGGAATTGCTGCAGGTGACGACACGAAGGCCCGCGGTCTGCGCGAAGTAGCCCTCGGGAGACTCCGAGTGATGTTCGACGGCACCGATTCCGCCGCCGTAGGGCACGCGAATAGTCATCGGAATCTTCACGTTGCCACTCGTGCGGTAGTGCAGCTTGGCGACCTGCGAGACGATCTGATCGAAGGCCGGGTAGATGAAGCCGTCGAACTGGATCTCGCACACCGGCCGGAATCCTCGCATCGCGAGTCCGACTGCGGTGCCGATGATGCCGGATTCGGCCAGCGGCATATCGAGGACACGACCGGGTCCGAAGTCCTTCTGGAGGCCGTCGGTGATGCGGAAGACTCCACCGAGCTTGCCGATGTCCTCGCCCATGAGGAGAACCTTCGGGTCGTCCTCCATCGCTCGTCGCAGACCTGCATTGATGGCCTTGCCCAACGGCAGCGTGGTGGGCCGTTCCAGGGTGGTCATGACGTAGCTCCTTCGAATCCGGCCTGGTACGAGGCAAATTGGGCCCGCTCGTCGTCCAGGAGGGGGTGTGGATCGGCGTAGACGTTGTCGAACACCGACATCGCTTCCGGCTCGACGGTCTCGAGGCACCCACGGCGGAGTTCCGCGGCGACGTCGTCGGCCGTGCGCTTCACCGAAGCGGCGAACGCGTCGTCGAACACGCCGATCCGCTTGAGCAGCTTCTCGATTCGGTCGATCGGATCCTTCGCACGCCATTCGTCGTCGGTGGCACCCGAGCGGTATCGCGTCGGATCGTCGGACGTGGTGTGCGGGCCCATCCGGTAGGTGACGGCCTCGATGAGTGTCGGGCCACTGCCCTCTCGGGCACGCGCCAGCGCTGCTCTGGTCACCGCCAGGACGGCGAGAACGTCGTTGCCATCGACACGCACCGATGGAATGCCGAAGCCCTCGCCGCGGGCCGCGATCGTCGTCTTGGTCTGTACCGTCACCGGTTCGGAGATCGCCCACTGATTGTTCTGGCAGAAGAACACCACCGGCGCATGGAAACTGGCGGCGAAACCGAGCGCTTCGGAGATGTCGCCCTGACTGGTCGCGCCGTCGCCGAAGTAGGTGATGGCCGCACCCTCGGCACCCTCGAGCTGCATACCGATGGCGTATCCGGTCGCGTGCAGACCCTGCGATCCGACGATGATCGCCGGTGTGGTCATGCGGTACTCGTACGGGTCCCAGCCGGACAGCGTCGATCCGCGCCAGAAGCGCAGCATCTGGGTGGGATCTACACCGCGGCAGTAAGCGACGCCGTGCTCGCGGTAACTGGCGAACACGAAGTCCTCGGTGTCGAGCGCACGAGCGGATCCGACCTGCGCCGCTTCCTGACCGAGCAGCGGTGCCCACAGACCCAATTCGCCCTGCCGCTGCAACGCGGTGGCCTCGGCATCGATGCGCCGGACGACGACGAGATCGCGATACATCTCCATCATCGCGGCGGTGTCGATATCGGCGACGAGAGGCGAGTAGGTCTCGTTGCGCACCACGGTTCCTGACTCTTTGATCAGCTGAACCAGCGAGTTGGTGTTCATGGTCCTGGCACTCTCCGTCCTGATGTGATGTCCTTCACAAGGACACCACCGACATCCAGACTGCACAAGTGATGACTTCGAAACTGCGCAACGTGCACAATATTGGGTGTCGACCGAGCTACAGGAAGTGCGCAATGACCGATTTGGACAAGACCGACGCCAAGCTTCTCCTCGCCCTCTGCTCGAAGCCACGCGCCACCGGGGTCGAACTCGCCACGACACTGGGCTTGTCCCGAAACACCGTCCAGGCGCGCCTCGGTCGATGGGACGACAAGGGCTCACTGACGCCGATCGATCACCGAATCCCGCCGAAGTCGTTGGGGCGACCACTGCAGGCGTTCGTCACCGCACGGGTCAATCAGCACATGTTGGCCGCGGTCACCGAGAATCTCCGCACCATCCCGGAGGTGCTCGAGGTGTTCGGCCTGTCCGGAGCTGCAGATATGCACATCCGCATCGCCGCCGTCGACGCCGACGACCTGTATCGCATAGCCGGTCTGATTCTCGAGATACCCGGAGTCGAGCGCACCAACATGTCCATCGCCATGTCGGAACTGATCCAATACCGCACCAAGCCGTTGCTCGAACAGCTCGCAGACGAGGGCCGACGCTGAGCAGCGAGACCAGCTCTGCCGGACCGATTCGGTCGTCACCGTGCAACATGCACGATCTCGACGACGACGGTTGACCAGCGTGCACGTTCACGGCACTCTTCGACGGACATGTTCCCGGATACCATCCATTTCCGGGTACCGCCGCCTCATCACCGAAAGAGACAGCCTGTGTCCGTCGTTGCCGACCACCCCGCCGCCGTCACCAGCACCCCGCCCCGCTCCCTCTCCTCGACGGCAGGCGTCTTCGACCGTCCCGACATGCCGCGCGACTCCGCGCACGAACGCGTCGTGTTCTGCCAGGACCGCGATACCGGGCTGCGCGCGATCATCGCCGTCCACTCCACCGTTCTCGGGCCGGCCCTCGGCGGAACTCGCTTCTACCCCTACGCATCCGAGCAGGACGCGTTGACCGATGTACTGCGACTCTCCCGAGGAATGACCTACAAGGCCGCTGTTGCGGGCGTAGATCTCGGCGGCGGCAAGGCCGTGATCATCGGCGATCCCACCGCCATCAAGACCCCGACGCTGCTGAACGCGTACGGCCGGTTCGTCGAATCGCTCCGCGGAACCTACGTCACGGCAGGTGATATGGGCACCAACAGCAACGATCTCGACATCATCGCCGAAGAGACGGCGCACGTCGTCGGCAAGAACACCACCGCGGGCGGCACCGGAGACAGCGGTCCGCAGACCGCGCTCGGGGTCTTTCTCTCGCTCCGTGCCTCAGCCGAATCGACATGGGGCTCCGACGATCTGACCGGCAAGCGCGTCGGCGTCGAGGGTGCGGGCAAAGTGGGCTACAACCTCGTCGCTTTGCTTCGCGAGGCCGGTGCCGAGGTGATCGTCAGCGACTCCTACGCGCCCGCGCTCGATCGCATCGCTCTGGACTTCCCCGGAGTCACCATCGGATCCGACATCATCGGTGCCGACGTCGACGTCTACGCACCGTGCGCCATGGGTGCCACCCTCGACGCCTCCTCGGTGGCCCGATTGACGGCGTCCATCGTCTGCGGCGCGGCCAACAACCAGCTGCTCACACCCGACGTCGAAACGATGCTGGCGGCGCGCGGAATCGTCTGGGTGCCTGATTACGTCGCCAACGCCGGCGGACTGATTCAGGTGGAAGGCGAACTGCGCGGCAAGGATTCGGACCAAGTGATGGCCACGATCGGGAGGATTCGCGACACGGTCTCCGGCATCTTCGCCATCGCGCGTGCCGAGGGCATTCTGCTGGGAGCCGCAGCCGATCGCATGGCCGAAGACCGGATCGCAGCCGCGCAGAGCTGAGAACGGACCGGCACGAATCGCTCCACTCTCGGCCGTCGATCGGGAATTCCCCCGCTGACGGTCGCAGAGTGGAGCGCTACGTGCACCGGCTACTGCAGCGCGATGTACTTGGTCTCGAGGTATTCCTCGATGCCCTCCGACCCGCCCTCGCGCCCGAAGCCCGATTCCTTGACGCCACCGAACGGGGCGGCCGCGTCGGAGATCGCACCGCGATTGACCCCGACCATGCCGGTGTCCAGAGCCTCCGACACCCGCAGGGCCCGGTCGAGGTTCTCGGTGTAGAAGTACGCCACCAACCCGTAGCGGGTGTCGTTCGCGGCGGTCACCGCCTCGTCCTCGGTGTCGAATCCGATGATCGCTGCCACCGGGCCGAAGATCTCGTCCTGCAACAGGTTCGCGTCCGCGGGGATGCTGTCGAGAACCGTCGGCGTATAGAAGAATCCAGGTCCATCCGGTGCCGTGCCGCCGGTGCGCACCCGAGCACCCTTCGCGACGGCATCGTCGACCAGTGCGGTGACCGTTCCACGCTGTTTGTCGTTGATGAGCGGCCCGATATCGGTGCCCTCTCGGTCACCCGGACCGACCACCAGGGCCTCGATTCGCGCCGTCAACTTCGCGGTGAATTCCTCACGCACGGAGTTCGCGACGTACAGGCGGTTGGCTGCGGTGCAGGCCTCGCCGCCGTTGCGCATCTTGGCGAGCATCGCCCCGTCCACGGCCGCGTCGATGTTCGCGTCGTCGAACACGATGAAGGGGGCATTGCCGCCGAGTTCCATCGATGTCCGTAGCAGTCGGTCGGCTGCGTTGCGTACCAACAGCTTTCCCACTCCCGTCGAACCGGTGAACGTGACCTTCCTCAGCCTGGGGTCGTCCATCAGCGGTCCGGTGACCGCCGCGGCATCGGAGGCCGGGAGGATCGAAAGCACCCCACTGGGCAACCCCGCGTCGGCGAACACCTGTCCGAGAAGAAGCATCGTGAGCGGAGTGTCCTCGGCCGGCTTGACGATGACGGTGCACCCGGCAGCAAGAGCGGGCCCGATCTTCCGCGTTCCCATGGCCAACGGAAAGTTCCACGGTGTGATGGCCAGCACCGGACCGACGGGCATCTTGGTTACCAGGATTCGGCCGTTTCCTGCCGGCGCCGGGGTGAACCGGCCGCCGATCCGAACGGCTTCCTCGCTGAACCAGCGCAGGAATTCGCCGCCGTAGTTCACTTCACCACGGCTCTCCGCCAACGACTTCCCCATTTCGAGGGTCATCAGCAGAGCGAAATCGGCGGCGCGAGCCTGCAGCAGGTCGAAGGCGCGCCGCAGAATCTCTGCCCGCTCGCGGGCAGGCGTTGCTGCCCATTCACCCTGCGCGGCAGCCGCGAGATCGAGCGCGGTGATCCCGTCGGCCGCGGTGGCGTCGGCGACGGTGGTCAGTTCCTCGCCGGTCGCCGGGTTCAGTACCGAGAACCGGGCACCCGACGCCGACGGTGTCTGCGCACCGCCGAGCCAGAGATCGGTGGGAAGCGAGGAGATCAAATCCTGGGCCGACATGTCAGTTCCCCTGTGCCACAGCGCGAAGCGCGCCTTCGAGGACGGTGAGCGCGTCGTCCAACAGCTCGTCGGAGATCACGAGCGGCGGCAGCAAGCGGATGACGTTGCCGTAGGTTCCGCACGTCAGCACGATCACCCCGGCCTCGAGTGCCGCAGCCGCAACGGCTTTGGTTGCTTCGGGATTGGGCTCACGTCCACCGGGTACGACCAGTTCGACGGCCAACATGGCTCCGCGTCCGCGAAGGTCACCGATGATGGAGACGTCAGGAGCCAACGCGTGCAGCCGGTCGAGCACGATGCGTTCGATGTCGCGGGCGCGGGCGTTGAGGTCGAGAGTCTCCATCTGCTCGATGGATGCCAGTGCGGCAGCGCAGGCAACCGGGTTGCCGCCGTACGTTCCACCGAGTCCGCCGGGGTGCACGGCGTCGATCAGGTCTGCGCGGCCGGTGACCGCGGCCAGCGGCATTCCGCCCGCGATGCCCTTCGCCATGGTGATCAGGTCCGGGACGACGCCCTCGTGCTCACTGGCGAACCAGGCACCGGTTCGGGTGAATCCGGATTGCACCTCGTCGGCGATGAAGACGACGTCGTTCTCGCGCGCCCAGTTCGCCAGGGCAGGCAGGAACCCCTCGGCCGGCACGACGAAGCCGCCCTCACCCTGAATCGGCTCGATCAGGATGGCCGCGAGATTGCCTGCACCGACCTGCTTTTCGATGACGGAGATCGCCCGTGCTGCAGCCTGGGCACCGGTGACCGCGGAACCGTCCGCGTTCAGGCCTTCACGGAACGGATACGACATCGGAGCACGGTAGACCTCCGGAGCGAACGGTCCGAACCCGCTCTTGTACGGCATCGACTTCGAGGTCAGTGCCATAGTCAGGTTGGTACGGCCGTGGTAGGCGTGGTCGAACACGACGACCGCCGAGCGGCCGGTGGAGTGCCGCGCGATCTTGACCGCGTTCTCCACAGCCTCGGCACCGCTGTTGAACAGGACGGTGCGCTTGTCGTGATCTCCGGGGGTCAGTTCGGCCAACTTCTCCGCGACTGCGATGTATCCCTCGTAGGGCGCGATCATGAAGCAGGTGTGGGTGAAGTGAGCGACCTGATCCTGCACGGCGGCGACGACAGCGGGATTCGAGGCACCGACGGTCGTCACGGCAATTCCGGCACCGAGATCGATCAGCGAGTTGCCGTCCACATCGACGACGACGCCGCCGTCTGCGTCGGCAACGTAGACCGGCAGGGTCGACGCCACGCCTGCACCGACGACAGCCTTGCGGCGCTCCGCCAATGCCGACGACTTCGGTCCGGGGAACGCGGTGACGATCTTGCGCTCCTGTGGAAGTCGGTACTCGATCGAGGCCATGGTCGCACCTTTCGTCTGGGCTGGTTCAGCAAGTATGCGACTGCTCGTTCGCCGAGTCGGCTGCCATTTCGTCCAACCTGTGAGCCGATCGCACTCCGTTTCGTCGACCCCAGGATTACAGTGCGATATGTGAGCGTGCAGATGTCCTGGCTGCTGAGGCAGCGACACCTTCGACTGAGTCATCGCGGCGGACCCGAGCGCAGTTCTGCGTCCATCACCTTCGCGCAGGCAACCGAGCTCACCGACCCCAGCCCCTGGCTGTCGGGCGGCGAGTTGATTCTGACGACCGGGCTGGGCTTCGACTCCGACGGTCCCGCGCTCGACACCTACGTTCGCACCCTCGCGAACGCCGGTGTCGCCTGTCTCGGATTCGGAATCGGTTTGTCTCACAGCGTGATTCCCCAGCATCTCCTCGACGCCGCAGACGAGGTAGGCCTTCCGGTCGTGGAAGTTCCCTACGACACTCCGTTCGCAGCCGTCATTCGGGCGGTCATGAAGCGAATCTCGGAGCAGGAGTACGAGCAGGTCGTTCGTGCTGCGTCGGTACAGAACCGCATCACGCGAGCAGCTCTGCACGGCGGCGTCGACGCGATCGTCCGGGAACTCGCCGTTGCCACGTCGACATCGGTGGCACTGATCGGTAGGCGCACCGAATCGTTCCATCCGACGGACGCATCGAGCCTCGTCGAGCAGGCCCGCGACATCGCTGGCAGCATTCGTCCGTCGGCGTCGCCTGCCACGGTCTCGGTGAGCGAACCGGGCCGCACCGTGAGTCTGCATTCCGTCCCGATCACCGGCAGCGCGCCGACTTTCCTGGCCATCCGCACCGCTGGTCCGATGACCGGGGTCGAGCAGATCCTGCTCGGCCATGCCGTTTCGCTGGTGACCCTCGAACTCGAGAAGCCGGCGCGCCTGCGCGCCGAGCAGTCCAGGCTCAACACCCTGGCGCTCGGGCTGCTCCTCGACGGGCATCTGACCACCGACGAGGACGCGCTGCTGCCCAGCTACCTCACCGATGCTGCCGACGACGACTCTCACATCAGGGTTGCGGTGGTTCGCGGACCATCCGAACGCATCGTCGACGCGATCGATGCCGAGTCTCGGCTCCGGGCGCGGCCCACCTTCGCCCGGACGACCGACACCGGCTGCACACTCTTGCTCCGCGGCTCCGACGACGCCACATTTGTTGCACGCCTGATGGATTCGTTGCCCCGATCGACGTGCGTAGGCCTCAGTTCCCGCCTTCGGATCACCGAGTCCCCCGCGGCGCTCCGACAAGCCTCGCTCGCCTGCGCGGCTGCCGGATCCCACGATCGCATCGTCGAATTCAGCGGATCGATGTTGCTGGCCTCCGAACCGGTGCAGGAGTCGTTGCGCGCCATGGCTGCGGTGACCATCGCCGTGCTGGCCGAATACGACCGCATCCATACCGCCGATCTGGTGGCGTCACTTCGGGCTTTCCTCGAGGCCAACGGGCACTGGGAAACCGCTGCGGCACAACTGTCCGTTCATCGACACACGCTGCGAAACCGGATCACGCGGTGCGAGGAACTACTCGCGGTGGATCTCACGTCCGCGCGCGTGCGCGCGGAATTGTTGCTCTCACTGATTTCCGCAACGACGTGAATATCGGCAATCGTGTCAGGATCTGTCGATGACCACGCCACGTCCTGAACCCCACATCGCTGTCGCTACCGCGAAGTCGGTTCGACTCGGGGTACTCCTGGCCGCAGTCGGGGGCTTTCTCGACGCCTACACCTACGTCACTCGAGGCGGAGTGTTCGCAGGTGCCCAGACCGGCAACGTGGTGCTGCTCGGCGTCGATATCGCCGGCGGGCGTTGGATCGACGCGCTGGCGTTCCTACCGCCGTTGGCGGCGTTCGTGCTGGGAGTCGCGACAGCGGAGTTCATCGCGTTGCCCGCGGTGGCAAAGGTCGTACGGCGGCCGGTCCGTGCGGTGCTCGTCTTCGAGATCGTCGTGGTTCTGGTCGTCGGATTTCTGCCGGCAACCGTGCCCGACGCCGTCGTCTCGGTCATCCTCGCGCACGTGGCCGGTGTGCAGGTGACCACCTTTCGCGTACTGGTGGATTCGCCTTTCAACACCACGATGACCACCGGAAATCTACGCAGCATGGCGATGGCAGCTTTTCATCGTGTTGTCGACCACGATCGCGAGGCAGGCACGCGGGCACGACGGTTCGGCGCGGTGATCTCCGGGTTCCTCGGTGGCGCGCTGCTGGGCGCAGCTGCGGTCGAGCTGTTCGGACTGCGAGCCATCTGGGTCGTGGCGCTGATGCTGACCATCGCCCTGGCGCTGTTCGTCTTCGACGAGCGCACGCCCCGGTCACTCCATCCGAAGTCTCAGTCGCCCAATCGAAGCGGCGCGATGGACTCGAAGACGTCGCCCGGTCCCGGATTGCCCTCGGCGGACGAACCGCCCAGATGATGCACGACGCCCCACACTGCGTTCAGTGCCGTATGAATCGCACCCTCGGCCCAACCCGCGGTCCACGAGATGTCGTCGCCGGCCAGGAATATCCCCCGGTGTCGGGGCTCGAGCTCGTCCTGCATGAAATGGGTGAACAGCCTCTCCTGGTATCGGTAGTGACCCGGCAGGTTCGCTTTGAATGCACCCATGAAATCGCGTTCGGTCTCCCAGGACAGTGTCACCGGGGTCGAGATGATGTGGCTGCGGAAGTCGACGCCGGGGTAGATCTCCTCGAGCGAGCGCAACATGATGTTCATCCGCTCGGTCGGGTCGAGGGCCAGCAGCTTGAGCGAATCGTCGGACCAGGTGTAGGACAGGCAGATCAGACCCGGCTTGCCCTCGCCCTGATCGAGTAGGTAGGTGCCGCGGCTCATTCGGTCGGTCAGCGTCATGCTGACCAGGTCTCGTCCGGTGGCTGGATCCTTGTCCTTCCAGAACGGCCGATCGACGAGTGCGAACACTTTGGTCGACCCCATGTAGTGGGTGCGTTCGATGGCGGTCCAGTGATCGATGGGAAACAGGCCGTCGTCACATCTGATGTTGCTGAGCAGCATCCAGCTCTGGGCCGTGACGACGGCGGCCGCATAGGTGCGGATGTTGCCGCGATCGTCGTGGATCGTGGTGCCGCCGTCGGTGCGCCTGATCTCGGTGACGCGCGACATCGTGGTGCCGCCGTTCAGTGAGGCCACCGATGTGCCTGCAGGCCAGTGCACCATGTTCGCAGGTGAGTCGGTCCACAGCCGCATCGGCAGTTGCTGTGAGCCTCCGACGATTCCGCGGTGGTGGTCGTCCGCTGCCGTACTGACGACGCGAAGGATCTCGAGAATCGAGTTGGGATAGTCGGTATCCCAACCACCCGTTCCGAAACCGACCTGGCCGAACAGCTCTCGCATGCGAAACGACGAGAAGTGCTCGGACGCAGCGAGGAAACCGTAGAAGGTCTGGTCGTCGAATTTCACGATCAGCTCGTTCCAGATCCTCTTGATCTCGGCCGCGTCGCGTCTTCGGATGGCGCGCTGTAGCGGAACCAGTTCGGCATGCTCCTCGAGTGTCCGGTTCCACGCGTCGGCAACCTCGGCGAAGATAGGCGGAAGCTCGTCGAGCTTGCGTGCGTAGTGGCTCTCGCCCTTGAGGTCGATCACCGTGCTCGGTGTCACCTCTGCCAACGGATTCGGAAACGGCGTCGTCTCGAGCCCGACGGCGTCGAGGTAGTGGAACAGCGTGGTCGACGACGGCGGAAACCGCATCGCACCCATCTCGGCCACCACTCCTGGGTACCCGTCGAACGGTACCGAGCGCATCCTGCCGCCGATTCGATCCGATTCGTACACAACGGGTTCGAACCCGAGACGCAGCAGCTCATGGGCGACGACCATGCCCGCCAGTCCGCCGCCGATCACGGCGACCTGGGTACCGAGGGCCGCGTCGGGAATGCTGCCGAGACCGGCCGGATGCGCGAGGTAGTCGTCGTACGCGAACGGGAAGTCCGGGCCGAACATGGTGAGTGGCTGTTCGTCCTCGGATTCGATCGAGCTGTCCGGGGTGACGGGTGTGGTCATCGGTCGGTCTCCTGCTCGGGCCTCGAGGACCCTGTCGGGTAAAGATCATGGCGCCGATCGGCCAGATGCGTGTTGACGGCGCGGGATCGAGCGAGCTCGGCCGGATCCAGCGCGACCGTCAGAAGTCGTTCGTGCGCCCCGGCTCGCGCTATGTCGTTGCCACCGGGCGCGACGGCGCAGGTGAGTCCGCAGTACGTCAGGCCGGCCTCGGCACCGCAGCGATTCACGTAGGTGATGAACAGTTGACTCTCGTACGCCCTCGTCGGGACTACGTGGGTTGCGATGATCTCGAACGGCGTCATCAAACCGGTCGGGACGAGCAACCACTGCGTTCCGGCATCGGCATGCGCACGCACTGTTTCCGGAAATTCGACGTCGTAACAGGTGAGCAGACCGCAGCGCAGACCTCCGAAGTCGAACTGCACCAACAGTTCCGGCCCAGGAGCGAAGTGCGTGCGATCGAGTTCACCGAAGAGGTGGGTCTTGCGGTATCGGGCGATCGACAACCCGGATGCGTCGACCACCTGGACCGAGTTGAACACCGTTTCACCGCTGCTCTCGGGATACCCGTACACGATTGCGACATTTCGAGATCGCGCGATAGCGGCGATGCGCTCGAAGATCGGACCGTCGAACGGTTCGGCGCGCTCCCGCACGAGATCTCCGATGTCGTAACCACTGACCGACATCTCCGGCGTGATCAGGATGGACGCCCCTGCGGCAGCCGCGCCCTCTGCGGCAGCATCGATCGCCGCGAGGTTCGTATCCACATCGGCGGAGAACTCCGGTCCTTGAAACAACGCGACGGTGACAGTCATGCGGAAAACTCCTGTTTCATCACAGGCAACTGCTCTGGCAACGCCGGAGCGAGTACCCACAGAACCTGCGCACCGTCGCTACCCTCGCTGCGAAAACTGTGCGGTCGCCTGGGCGAGAAGGTGAACGCATCGCCCGCCCCGAGCAGGACGTCGTCGCCGCCGAAGTTGCCGTCGGGGTCGGCCTCGAAGGTCACCCGCACCTCGCCGGACAACACGTGCACGAACGTGACGTCCAACGGCAGGGTGTACGCCTCCGCCCCACTGCCGCCGCCCTCCTCGATATGCCCCAGCAACACCTGGACGCGCCGCTCTCCCACCGGAGTCAACAAATACTCCGTCATCGCCTCGCCGCCGAACACGATGCGCGGCAACGACTGTGCGCGTACGACGTCACCCACCGGGGCATCGTCGAACAGGGAGCCGACCGGTACGTCGAGCGCAGCGCATACCCGCACCAACGACGCAACCGAGGCGTTCACCTGATCGCGCTCGAGCTTGGACAGGTACCCCTTGGTCACCCCACACGTCTCGGCGAGCGCATCCAGAGTCAACCGCTTCTTCTGCCGAGCCTCCCTGAGCCGCGCACCGATACGCGGTGCATCGCCTACGACCGAGGTAGCAAGGGACACTGCTCTCGCCTTTCAGGAAACTCGTGTTGACAAGATCGAGCATCAGAGTAACGCTTGCCGGGCGAACTGGTCGACCGACCGTGACCGGACTCCTGAAATTCGGAAGGAATTGTCGATGAACCCGAGCAATCCCGAGCACCCACCGATCGGTCCGGTCGACGCCACCAAGGTCCCCCGCTTCGCCGAGCCGACCACCTTCGCGCGGCTGCCCCGTCTCGACGAGGTGTCCCGCGCCGACGTCACCATCCTCGGCGTCCCGTTCGATTCCGGCGTGAGTTACCGCCCGGGTGCACGTTTCGGCCCGGGGCACATCCGAGCAGCCTCGAAACTGTTGCGGCCGTACAACCCTGCGCTGAAGGTCTCGCCCTTCGCCCGTCAACAGGTGGCGGACTTCGGCGACATCGGGGTCAATCCGTTCGACATCGCCGAGGCACTGACCACGGTGCACGACGCCGTGACGGACCTGCGCGCCGACGGCTCGTCGGTTCTCACCCTCGGCGGTGACCACACCATCGCACTGCCGATCCTGCGTTCCCTCGCGCGCGACCACGGGCCGATAGCAGTGCTGCACTTCGATGCTCACCTCGACACGTGGGATACGTACTTCGGTGCGCCGTACACCCATGGCACACCGTTTCGGCGGGCCAGCGAGGAAGGGCTCATCGACCTCGAACGCTCACAACACATCGGTATCCGCGGCCCTCTCTACAGCGAGCAGGACCTCGAGGACGACCGGGTGCTCGGCTTCCAGGTCATCCGCTCCGACGACTACGAGGTCGACGGCGTGGCCAGCATCGTCGAGCGGATGCGCCGTCGCCTCGACGGTGGCCCGGTCTACGTCTCGGTCGACATCGACGTACTCGACCCAGCACACGCTCCGGGCACCGGCACTCCCGAAGCCGGGGGAATGACCACTCGCGAACTGTTGAACACGCTGCGCGGACTCGTGGGGCTGAACGTGGTCGGTGCCGACATCGTCGAGGTTGCGCCCGCATACGACCACGCCGAAATCACCGGAATCGCCGCGGCGCACGTGGCCTACGAACTGCTCTCGGTGCTGGCCCTGAACCGATAGAACGTCACCGACGCGGCAACACCAAGATCGGTACCGGTGAATGACGAATGATCTTCGTTGCCCGCGAACCGAGGAACACACGAGCGATGGGCCCCAACGGTCCGGACGATCCGATGGTCAGTACTTCGCCGTCCTGCCAGTGCAGTTCGTCGAGGGCTTCGCGCCAACTCCCGGCCGAGGCCAACTCGGTTGTCACCTGTTCGGCGGGAAGACCCACCGCAACGGCGTCGTCCACCGCCGCGGTGAGTGCCTCGCTCAGCCCGCGGGCGAGTTCGGCGGCAACGTCGTCCTCGGCTTTCAGTCCGATCTCGGGTGGGTACATCGTTGCCCCGCGCACGACGAACGACGCCAATCGGAGTGGAATACCTGCATCCCTGGCCAGTTCCGCGGTGGGTCCCACCACGCGCGAGGCTTCGCTGTCGCCGGAGAACGCGCAGGTGATCCGCGTCAGCGTCGCACGTTCACGCATGCGATAGCCGCGCGGAGCGAGCGCTACCGTCACCGGCGAGGAGTGCAGGAGCTTGTCCGCGGTCGACCCGACGACAACTTGCCCGAGCGCCCCGTCGCCCGAGGAACCGAGAACCAGAACCGAAGCCGAGAAGTTCTGTGCCGCTTCGGTCAGCGCGGTCGACACCGAGCGATGCGCCACGCGATGGAACGAGGCGGTGATGTCGGGAGCCCGGTCCTCCAGATAGTGCCGCGCCTTCGCCTCGGACTCGGCTGCCGTCACCGCCGCCCAATCCGCGAACTCGGCATCGACGCGTGCCATCGACGGCGTGGACCACGGCTTCGGCACCACCGTCGCAACGTCGATGTCGGTACCCGACGACCGCGCGAGCTGGGCACCCAAATCGAGGGCACCGACACTGCCTTTTCCCGGCGCGAAGGCGATCAGAACGCTCATTCCGCGTCCTTTCCAACCGATCGGAGCGCCGAATGATGCCGACCCCACACGAAGTAGAACGCGAGAACCACGGCGAGCCACAGCCCGAACCAGAACCACGTGGTCCACCGCAGACCGGACAGGATGTACACGCACGCGGCGACCGACAACACCGGCGTCACCGGGTAGCCCGGGACCTTGAACGGACGCTCCAGGTCCGGCATCGTCCGACGAAGCACGATCACCCCGATCGCCACGACTATGAACGCGACGAGGGTTCCGATCGACACCAGATCGGCCAGCTTGTCGAGCGGAATGAACGCAGCGAGAATCGAGATGATCACCGCGACCACGATCGTGTTGTTGACCGGGGTGTGCGTGCGCGGACTGACTTTGGCAAACGCCTTCGGCAACATGCCGTCTCGGCCCATGGCGAACAGAATGCGAGTCTGCCCGTACATCGTCACCAGGGTCACCGAGAAGATCGAAATGACCGCGCCGGCAGCCAGAATCGTTGCCGGCCAGGCCTGCCCGGTGACGTTGCGAAGAATCTCGGCCAAGCCGGCTTCCTCCTGCCCGGCGAAGGCGGTCCACGGCTGAGTCCCCAGCGCTGCCACGGCGACCACGAGGTAGAAGACGATGACGACGATGAGCGCAGCAATGATGGCTCGCGGCATGGTCTTCTGTGGATTCTTCACCTCGTCGCCCGCGGTGGACACCGCGTCGAGTCCGATGAACGAGAAGAAGATGGTGCCTGCGGCCGCGGTGACACCGGCAGTACCCAGCGGCATGAAATCGGAGAAGTTCCCCGAGTCGAAGGCGGAGAATCCGACGACCGCGAACAGTGCGAGCACACCGAGTTTGATGACGACCATGACCGCATTGACTGCTGCGGATTCACTGGCACCGCGAATGAGCAGCACGGCGCACAAGACGATCAGGACCACAGCGGGCAGGTTCATGACTCCAGGGTCGGCGTCACCCGGTGCAGCGGACAACGCATGCGGGATGGTGAAACCGAAGAGGTTGTTGAGCAGTTCGTTCAGATACCCGCTCCACCCCACGGCGACGGCGGCACTCGACACCCCGTATTCGAGCAACAGGCAGGCCGCGACCCCCATCGCGACCACCTCACCCATCGTCACGTAGGCGTACGAGTAGGTAGAGCCGGAAACCGGCACTGCCGACGCCATTTCGGCGTAACAGATGGCAGCGAGTCCGGCCGCGATACCTGCCGCCAGAAACGAGAGCACGACCGCGGGACCGGCCTCGGGAACGGCCAGCGACAGCACGAAGAAGATACCGGTGCCGATGGTGGCACCGACGCCGAACATCGTCAGCTGAAATGTGCCGATGGTGCGTTCCAGACCGCCACTGCTCTGCTGGTCCGGGTCCACGATCGGTTTCTTGCGCAACAGCTGTGATCGCAGACTCGATGCGGGTCTGTTCGACGAAGTCATGGTCGGCTCTCCCAACGTGGAGGCGAACGTGCGGATCGGCTGATTGTGCTCCCAGATAGTGCCTGTCGCATATCGAACACGCCGCGAGATGTCTCGATTCACGCAGCGACTCGTTTCGGGACTGCCACTGCGATGCCTACCATTGACCTTCGATCGGATGGGAGACGAGCGAACACATGGCCACACAGGAGGGCGGGGCACGGCTCGACACGGTCGCTGCGCTGGCTGCGTCGGACGCCGGCGGCCTCGACGTCGTGTTTCTCGGCAACTTTCTCGACGTCCTCACCGACGCCGTGAACGCGGGCGTCCCGCTCAGACGACAACAGCTCAGAGCGTTCCGAGCTCAGGGTGATGCTGCCGCGCGCGCCGGAGTCGCATTGCGAGCACTCCTCGACCTGTATCTCTCCTCGGCTTGGCGGCTGTGGCGAGAACTGCCCGCAGTGACGGCAGCCGCCGACAATCCGGCCGGCGTCGTGACGGCAGGCGAGGTGATGCTGCGGGCCGTCGACGACGCGGTGGCCGAGCTCGCCGAAGGGTTTCAACTCGCCCGTCGCACGCTCGTTCGGGCCGAGGTACTCGCCCGCCGTGAGTTCGTCGACGATCTGCTGTCCGGAACGTCCGACGTCGCCGGCGTACTCGGACGCGCCCAGACGTTCGGGCTGGACCTGTCGAGTCCGCACGCGGTAGCGGTGGTCACGTCGAGCAAGCCGTTCACGGACGCGAGTTCGGCGATCGGGCTCGTCGAACGCAGCGTGCAAGGCAGCAAAGGTGACGCCGAGTTGCTCGTCGCAACCAAACAGGGCCGGTTGATTCTGGTCTTCCCTGCACCCGACCGCGATGCCGTCGAGCATGTTCTCACCAAGGCGGGACGTGTCCTCGGTACGTCCGCACACATCCCGACCGACTCCGTCGACCTCCGTCGCGACGGCGAGTACGGCAGGACGCAGATCGGGGTCGGTCGCCCACGCGGAGGAGCAGCAGGGGTCGCCGCGTCGTACCGCGAGGCGCTCGATGCTCTCGAACTCGCCTCCTCGCTCGGACTCGACACGCCGGTAGTCGATGCGCGAGATCTGCTGGTCTATCGAGTTCTCATCAGTGACCGGGCCGCCATCGCCGATCTTGTCGACACGTTGCTGACGCCGCTTCTGGTCGCCCGCGGTGGTGCGGGTCCGTTGCTGGAAACGTTGCAGGTGTACTTCGACACCGGCGCGAACTCTGCGTCCACCGCGCGACGCATGCACTTGTCGGTGAGGGCGGTCACGTACAGATTGTCGCGAATACATGATTTGACCGGTCAGGATGTGGGCAACCCGGTCGAGGCATTTGCGCTGCATACAGCCGTACTCGGTGCCATGCTGCTCGACTGGCCTGGCGGTCGCCTGTCGTCATGACAGGTACGATCGCCTAACTTGCCGGATTCCGGCAACCAATTCCGACGAAACATGTCCGCAAAACGACCCTGCCTGCACGAAACTGAACAGTCACACTGGAGTAGTCGCGGTCGGACCTACTAGCCGTGGGGCCCCGTGGAGTGACCCACGATTCCCGTCGAGCAGAACGCTCGGCCAGAACGCCACCGGCATCATACGAACGAGAACGCAAGGAGCATGTGACAGATGTCGTCATTGGTACAGAAGTTGACCACATTCGCTCGCAGCCCACAGGGCAAGAAGATGGTCGATCAGGCGCGTAGATACGCAACCAAGCCGGAGAATCAGGCGAAGTTGAAGCAACTCGGTAGCAAGTTCACCGGTAAGGGTGGTCGTTCATGAACGTCGTTCCGTGGTGGGCGTGGGCGGCATTCGGTGCCGTCGTCCTCATCCTGCTGGCAATCGACCTGCTCGCGCACCGTGGTGCCCACATCATCGGCTTCAAGGAGGCCGCGTGGTGGAGCGCACTGTGGGTCGGCGTGGCCATAATCTTCGGCATCGTCGTGTTCTTCACGCTCGGCACGACGGCAGGCGTGGAATACACCACGGCGTGGTTGCTGGAGAAGAGTCTGTCCGTCGACAACCTGTTCGTCTTCGCGCTGATCTTCGGCTACTTCAAGGTTCCCCGTGAGTACCAGCACCGCGTGCTGTTCTTCGGTGTGATCGGCGCCCTTGTCTTCCGTGCCATCTTCCTGGCCGCCGGTGTGGCCATCGTCAGCAAGTTCGCTGCCGTTCTGTTCGTCTTCGCAGCCATCCTCCTCTACAGCGCTTACAAGTTGATGAAGGACGAGGACGACTCGTACGACCCCGGCACCTCCATCGCAGTGCGCTTGCTCAAGAAGATCGTCCCCGTTCAGGACGAGTACTCCGGTACCAAGTTCTTCGTCAAGGAAGCAGGCAAGCGAGTGGCCACGCCACTGCTCGCCGTCGTAGTAGCGATCGAGGCCGCCGACCTGGTGTTCGCAGTCGACAGCGTTCCTGCTGTTCTGGCGGTTACCGACGACCCGTTCATCGTGTATTCCTCGAATGCGTTCGCGATCCTCGGACTGCGTGCCCTGTACTTCTTGCTCGCAGGGTTGCTCGAGAAGTTCCACTACCTGTCCAAGGGTCTGGCGATCATCCTCGCCTTCATCGGCGTCAAGCTGATCCTGCAGGCCGGACACAAGGTGATCAGCACGTCGATCCCCGAGATCCCCTCTCTGGTCAGCCTGGTGGTCATCATCGTGGTCCTGGCAGGCTCGATCATCCTGAGCCTGAAGAATCCTCCGGAGGAAGACAGCGCCGACGCGATCGACAAGGCCGCGGCCGACAGTCCGATCGTCGATCCGACGGACGGAACATCCACCGCCGGCTCCTCGTCGACGGGAACGTCGGGTACGGATTCACCGAGACTCGACAAGTCCTAGCACCGCACGACACATGCCCCGCCGATCAGTTCGGCGGGGCATGTTTGTGTTCCGGGGCGTTGGGGCAAACACTGATCATGGCTGAAAAGAACTCGTACACCGTTCCCGGACTCACCTCGGAAAAGGGCGCGCGCGTCGCCGAGATCTTGCAAGATCGACTGAACGCGTACAACGACCTACACCTGACGCTCAAGCACATTCACTGGAATGTCGTCGGACCCAACTTCATCTCGGTGCACGAGATGCTCGACCCGCAGGTCGAAGCGGTTCGCGGTTTCGCAGACGACGTCGCCGAGCGCATCGCAACCCTCGGCTCCTCGGCCAAGGGCACGCCCGGCACCATCGTCTCCGAACGTAGCTGGGACGACTACTCGATCGGACGCGCGACGGCCATCGAGCACCTCGGAGCTCTCGATCTCGTCTACACCGGCGTCATCGAGACCACTCGTAAGAACATCGACGAGGTCGGCGAGATCGACCCCATCACCGAGGACATGCTGATCGGCCAGAGTGCCCAGCTCGAACTGTTCCACTGGTTCGTTCGCGCACACCTGGAGAACTCCGGCGGCCAGCTGTCCACCGCGAGCGCATCCACCGAGGTCGACGCGGCAATTCAGGCAGGCTAGACCCTCTCGACCACAACACCGACCTCGCCGTTACCGGCGGGGTCGGTGTTTTTCGTCCGAGCGAGTTCAGTCGGTCGGCCTGGCCTCGTGCCCGCGGCGGCCGTGCGTACGACGCTGCTCCTTCATCTCTGCCTCGAAGACGTGGCGGCGACCGTCGAGCAGTTCGTCTCGCACCGCCCGCTCGTGATCGCGCAGAGGACTCCAGTAGCCGTCGTCGAATTCCTCGACGAGCTGGAACGTCCAGCGTCCGGGCGCGATGTTCCTGCCGATCATGTCGTCGTCGATTCGCTGTGCGATCGCATCGTGGTCGGCTTCGGCGAGTGCCTCGACGGCTTCTCCGAGCAGCAGGTCGGAGTGACCCATCAGTTGGTGGAACGAGTAAAGGTGCCCGCGGGCCCGCTCGACGCATTCGAGCGCTTCGGACATCTTGCCCACAGCGGCCACGGTCGCATCGTCCACACCGCTCGGACGCCGATGCTCCGGGGACGGTGTCTCGTGGGCGGGCTGGGCGTCGGTATCTGAGTTCATGGTCGACGGTTACCCGGATGGCATCTGTACAACCGCCACACAATCGCACGCACAACGGGGATTACCGCGTCCGATCGTGGGTATAGCTCTCTCCGAAAAGGTAGGACAATCTATTTCGAGGAGTTCACATGGCTGATTTCATCGACAAGGCAAAGCACAAGGCCGAAGAGCTGGTGGGCGAAGCCAAGGAAAAGATCGGCCACAAGACCGACAACGACGATCTTGCTGCCGAAGGCGCGAAGGATCAGGCCTCGGGCAAGACCAAGCAGGTCGGCGACGACGTCTCCGACGCTGCAGGCAACATCAAGGACAAGTTCACCAACTGATTCTTCGGTTCGGTCGACCAGGACCCCGCATCTCGAGTTGTTCGAGATGCGGGGTCCTCGGTCTGTGTGCCATCACCGGCCTCAGATCGGCGGATTCGGCAGCGGCATCGGCCGGCCGAACAGCCAGCCCTGCCCCAGGGTCGCGCCCAACGCCATGGCGCGACGCAGATGCCGACGAGTCTCGATTCCTTCCGCCAGCAGAGTTGCGTCGCTCGTGTCCAGGTAATCCCGTACCTGCTGGACCGCGGCGCGCGATCGGTACGGCGACCGAACGATCGACGCGTCGAGTTTGACGATGTCCGGCCCGACCGACGCCAGCAGGCCGAGCGTCGCCGGGGTCGCCCCGACGTCGTCCATCGCCACCGACATTCCACGCGCCCGTGCACCCCGAACCAGCGCCATCAGCATCGGTACGTTGCGGTCGAGGTCTCTCTCGGTGATCTCGAGGACCACGTCGAGGTCGTTGCCGATCGCATCGAGATGGATGTCGACATCCCGTTCGTCGACGAAGCAACCGGGCTCGATATTGAGAAAGAACCGCACTCTGCGTGAGAACGCGCGCTCGCGAGCCGCCCGCAGCGCGGCCGCCCGGCATGCGACGTCCACCCGACCCACCATGCCGCGCTCACGGGCGAGGGCGAACACTGCCTCGGGAACAGCCAGGCTGGGAGACGGCCACCTGGCGAGGGCCTCGTACCCGACGACCGCACCGGTCGACAGTTCGACGACGGGCTGAAACATCGCAGCCACCGACTCGACCGAATCGAGCGCTGCCGATGCTGCCAGTACCGCGCCGTCCGACACGGTCACGATATTCGCTCGTCCACCGGAGCACGACGTGCCTCGAGGCGGTCGGCGATCAAAGCCGCGTGCAGTCGGCGCAGTCCCGACGGCTTCATCGGATCCAGTCCGGTGAGCTGCTCCACGCGCTTGAGGCGATAGTCGACCGTGTTGGGGTGCACCGTCAGCCAGGTGGCCGTCTTCTTCCGGTTGGAGTCCGATTCGACGAAGGCCTGCAGCGTCGGCAACAGATCGACCGAATCGCGGAGCGGATCGATCAACGTCACGAGATGCTTGCGGCCCAGACCCGGCCTGCTCACCTGATACTCGAACACCAGATCCGCAATCCGATACGTTCCCGGGGCGTATCGCAACCTACGAACGAGACTCAGCAGCTCGTACAGATGCGGTGCAGTAGCAGCGATGTCGTCGATCGCTGCCGATGCGGTGGTCGCGGTAACGGCTATCTGCCCGCCGTCTGCGAAACGGCCGACCAGTTCGTCGACGTCGACTCCTGGGAGGTCGGGCAGCAGAACGGTTCCACCGGTAGCGCTGACGGATGCGATCGGCGCACATTCTGCGTCGAGCGTTGCCAGGGCCGCATGGATTCTTCGCAGCTTGCGCGCAGCCATCATGCCGGCGTCACCTCTGCGGGACCCTTCGTCGGCGTGGGCCGGGAAGTGCAGGGCCACCACGTGATAGTCCTCGGCGAGCAGTGCACCCATTCGATCAGCGATCTTGCGGGCCGTCCCATCGCCGGTCAGCAGCGCGTCGAGCAGTTCCGCGTCGTGTCGGGGACCGTTCTGAGTCAGCGTGCGAAATTCCGCGAGGTAGGCATCGGAGACGGATTCGGTGACGGCGTCGAGAAGCTCCATGATCAGCACTGTGCCGTCGATCGGATCATCGACGTTCTCGTCGACCGAGTGCGGAGCGGTGCGCAAACCCAGTGCGCAGCCCTCGTTTATCGCGTGCTGGATCCGGCCGAGCGGAACACCGTCACGGGCCCACCTCGTTGCAGCATCACGAAAAATGTCCATCGCACCCGCTATCGGTAGACGACCCGATTCCAGGACCCCCGCTGCGAGCTCGCAGCAGGTGGTCGTCATGTCGTCGAGCTCGCCGCGAGCACAGTCCCGCGGCGGTGGAGTGTCCTCCGGTTCCCCGATGTACTGATCCAACATCCGGGCTGCCGTCTCCCGCGGCGTCCGCAAGCGATCGGATGCACGTCGCCCGCCCACGTAATCCTCCTGTGGCACGTGCACGCTCTCTGTCGCGGTCACCCGACTCAACCCCTCGCACTCGAAACCTGGTTCAGGTTTGTCTGTCGTTTCGGCCCGACACCCACCTGGCTGTGGCACCGACCTCGTGCGTCGCTCCACTGCGCCCTGAGCTGAACTGCCGAACGGAGAAGCAACATACGAACCGTAGAACAATAATCAAACCTACGGATTGTTTTTGCCAATATATCCGGCAACTCATCTTGAAACGAGGTGGCTCACGTCACTTGTGACGCCCTCTCACAAATGACGCAGCAGTTGCGGGCAGATTCCAAACGCCAGGCCGGAGGCCGTAATCGACCGAAATCCGCGCCTACTGTTCCGGCTTGTCCATCAACCCTCGTCGAAAGTCAGGCTCCATGACCACTTCTCGGTCCACTTTCCGCGCAACGCGGAAAGCCACCACGGTGCGCGCTGCAATGATCGCGGCAATGGCGTGCTCGCTTGCCCTCGGTACCGGTGTTGCAGCACATGCCCAGCCCACTACCGCTCCCGCTCCGCCCGCCACCGTGCAGGGCGACGACGTCATCCCGCCCGCACCGACCGAGGCGTCACCCAAGGCCTCCGACCAGGGCATCGTTCCCCCGAGTCTCGATTCTGCTCTCCCCGCGACCAGCACCTACGATCCGAAGACCGAGACGAAGGGAACCGGTCCAGTATTCACCAACTTCATCGCCGGCTTCCTGTACAGCGTCGTCAACCCGGACATCGCGCCGCAGGGTGCCAACGACTGGAACTGCAAGCCATCGGCAGCACATCCACGACCGGTTGTCCTGCTGCACGGCACCTGGGAGAACGCATTCAACAACTTCGCCCGGATGTCGCCCGCGCTGAAGAAGGAAGGCTACTGCGTCTTCGCGCTGAACTACGGTGACACGGACGCCAGCATCGCCGGTCACCTCAAGTCGCTGCGCGGCACCGACTCCGTCGCCTCAAGCGCCAAGGAAATCGCTACCTACATCGACGCTGTGCGCACCGCCACCGGCTCCGCGCAGGTCGACATCGTCGGTCACTCGCAGGGTGGTCTCGTCACCCGCCAGTACCTCCGCTTCGAGGGTGGCGCAAATCCGGCCGATCCCACCAAGAACAAGGTGAACACCGTTGTCAGCGTCGCCGGCTCGAACCACGGCACCACGCTGGTCGGAATCGGCACGCTCGGTCGCACCATCAACAACATCGGCCTGAACGTGCTCGGTGTCGTGGGTGCAATCGCCGGTCCCGCGGCCTCCGACCAGGTCATCGACTCCCCGCTGGTCAAGGCATTGGCTGTGGGCGGTGACACCGACCCCGGAATCAAGTACACCGTGATCGGCACCAAGTACGACGAGGTGGTCACCCCCTACAAGACGACGTTCCTCACCGCAGGCCCCGGTGCCACGGTCAACAACGTCACCCTGCAGGACGGCTGCGGAATCGACCTGTCCGACCACCTGTCGATCTCGGTCTCGCAGCGCGCGATCGGAATCGTGAAGAACGCACTGGATCCGAAGGGCTTCCCCACGAAGTCGATCCCGTGCGCGTACAACTCCCCCATCACCGGCGGATAGTCACCCGCTCGGCACTGCACCGATGAGGACGATCGGCCATACGGTCGGTCGTCCTCATTGCTGTGCGGGCCTCATCGTTGTGCGGGCCTCATCGTTGTGCGGGCCTCCAGCCCAGGGCCGGACCCAGCTCGAGCGCCATGTCGGTGAGGATCTGCACATAGTCCTCGTGGTCGAAGCTGAACGGCAATGCGAACGCGACCTCGTCCACCTCGCAGAACGACTTGTTGGCATACAACTGCTCTGCGATGCGATCCGAGGTACCGACGAGGTCGGGTGCGAACATCATGCGCGCCGGGCCCTGCGGCTCGCGCGTGCGCGCCGATCGGCCCCGCGCGTACTCCTCGTACTTGGCGATCTGACCGGCACTGGCGCTGTCTGTCGGAATCACGACCAGTCCCTGCGACACCCTCGCATCGCGCCCTGCCGGATGGAACTGCCGGAACCTGTCGATGTGCGAGAGCTGAATCTCGTCGAACTCGGTCGACTCCTCGGCACGCACCACGCTGCTCACCAGAAGATTCATCTCGTTCTCACCGGCCCACTGCGCCGACCGGAGGCTTGCGCCGCCGTACCACATCCGACTGCGCAGCCCGGGTGAATGCGGTTGCACACGATCGGAATACGATTCGATTCCCTCGGTCCCCGCCCACGTCGACGCCGGCTCACCGGCCACGAAACCGAGCAACCTCGATACCCGTCCGTACCCGAAATCCTCGTCGTCAGCGGTCTCCGGATACAGCGAGTGCTTGACGCGCTCGAACTGCATCGGTGGACCCACACTGACGCCGGGATTGATCCGTCCACCCGAGAGCACGTCGACCGTCGCGAGATCCTCGGCCAAGCGCAGTGGGTTCTCCCAACCCAACGGGGTCACCGCCGTGCCGAGCGCTATCCGATGGGTCCGTTGCGAGGCCGCAGCCATCACAGCGATCGGTGACGAAATTCCGTACTGCAGATGTCGGTGTCGAAGCCACGCACTGTCGAAGCCCAGCCGCTCGCCGAGTTCGATGATGCTCAGCGTCGATTCGTGCCCCCTCGCGGGATCGGCTTCGTCGAACAAGCCGATCGTGAGGAAGCCGAGCGAACGCAGCGGCTGAGAAGGTTGGGGCACTGGGCTACTCCTCGGTCCGAATGTTCGACCAGCCTAGGCGAGGTGACCGGATGTGCGCCGAATGCCGGAGTCGCCGAACTCGATGAGACCGCGGGCCGCGAACGCGTCGAGCCAGCCGATCATCGGCCATCGACCCCACCGATCGAAGAACCTGCGCGCATTGGCAACGATGTCGTCGAGATGCTCCACTGGAGGATCGGAGACGGCATGCCACTGGTGATACGCGTGCGCTCCGCCCACCCACCGCAACCCGATGCCCGACGCCACCGCGGTGGCTGCGAAATCGGTGTCCTCGCCTCCGTAGCCGGTGTAGTCCTCGCAGAAACCACCCAGTTCGGTCCAGGTCTGCGTGGTGACGGCAAAGGACAGCGACCAGAAGAGGTCGAAGTTGTCCCCGTCCGCGACGGTTCCGGCGGGCGGATTCGGGCGCGCCGGATGTGGCGCGGTCAGTGCCGCCAAAGCCGGACCCTCGGCACCGGCGTCGCGTTCTTTCAGGTAGGTCACCGGACCGCACAGCAGGGATCGTTCGTTACCCGGTACGGCCGCCGCACAACGGTATCGCTCCAGCAATCCCGGCCCCGGGATGCAGTCGACGTCGAGGAACACCAACAGTTCCGCACCACGGTCGACTGCAGCAGCCGCGCCGAGGTTGCGCGCACGGGCCAGCGGTAGCGTGCCGTCCGCGGGGATCTCGATACATGTGGCGGCCGAACCGGTTCGGGTGAGTACGCCGGCAATCGCGTTGTCGCCCATGGACACGACGATGTGGTCGACCTGTTCCACGGCGGCCCCTCGCAGGCCGCG
Organism: Rhodococcus ruber; assembly: GCF_027270735.1. Classification (GTDB taxonomy): domain Bacteria; phylum Actinomycetota; class Actinomycetes; order Mycobacteriales; family Mycobacteriaceae; genus Rhodococcoides; species Rhodococcoides rubrum_A. Next base: position 57,170 of record NZ_JAPWIJ010000016.1, read on the forward strand.
TACCTGAGCGCCCAGGTGCTCGTGTCGACCGGCCACCACGGTGACCACCGCGATCTTCACTGCCGGCTCCGTCGAGGTACGGATTGCTCGATGGCCCGCGCGGCTCTCCCGGGGGCACCGCCGGTGTGCAGCGCCGACCACCCGGCACCCCCGAGATCGAGAGCGCGGTCTGCCGTGGCATGCCACTGGGCTACCGACGGCCATGTATCGCACACCTCGGCGACGTACCCGTCCAACAGAGCGCGTCCAGTGGCCGACTGCTCGCCGAAGGGCCTGACCTGCGGGACGACGATGGCGGGCGCACCCGCCGCAGCGACGTCCGCGACGGCGTTCTGCCCGGCGTGTGTCACGACGAGAGCGGCCGAACACAGCACCGGCCATACGTCGTCGATCCAGTCGCCGCCTGCGACGCCGAGGGGGCGAAACTCGAAACGGGCGTCCACCGCGGACCACGAGTCCACCAGATCGCGGGTGAGCGACGTCCCGCCCGCCGCACCCAACACCACGACCGTCGGATCGCCCGGGAGCGAGGTTCGCTCGCGTCCGGCGAATCGGCTGATCGAGCCCGAGAACGTCGTCTTGTCCGCGTAGGGCAGCAGCCAGCCGGGGTCGTAGACCTCGCGTGACCACGGCGCGAGGATGTGGGTCGCTGCCCGGTAGGCGAGGCCGTGGATCGGATCGGTGCGCTCCCCCGGTATAGCCATGACGACAACCCGAACTCCCATGAGACGCACAAACATCGCCACTTCCACCGATACGTCCACCACCACCGCCGACGGCTTCTCACGCGCCACCCACTGCGCGATGATCGCCATCCGCTCGGTCAGACCGACCACGTCGTGCGGTGCCCAGTGCAGCACTCCGCCTGCCGAACTGTCCTGTGCCACAGCGTCCGTGGAGTCGTCCACATCGAGTGGTAACGAGAGCCATTCGGCCGCCGCATGCCCCGGAGGTCGAGTCCTCGACGACAGAACGGTCATCGGTTCCGACAACGAGCGTGCGATGGCGTCGGCGCGGGTGACGTGACCGACCCCGTGATGGTGTGCGTAATAGCCGATCATGCGATCGCGAGCCGATCGTCGACCGGGTCTCCGACCGCCTGGAGCGTCGAGCGGTACAGCGCCTCGTACTCGTCGACCATCCGATCCATCGAGCACACCGCTTCGGCGCGCGCCCTGACGTCGCTTCTCCTCAGAGCGGCTGCTCGAGGGATCGCCGCAGCGAGGCCCTGCACGTCGTCGGCCGGTACGAGAACTCCCGACGATGCGTCGACGATCTCCGGAATACCGCCTCGTGCGAACGCGGCGACGGGAGTGCCGCAGGCCAGCGCTTCCGCCACCACCAGGCCGTACGGCTCGGACCACACCGGCGACACCAGCGCGACCTCGGCACCGGCCACCAACGCCGCCAACGCCGGCTGGTCGAGGTGCCCGACGTAGCGAATGTCCTCGTCGAGCAGCGGTTCGACGACGTCGTGGAAGTAATCGAGATTACTCAGCGGACCCGCGATGCGCAGCGAGCGTCCTGCTTGCTTCGCGGCGGCGATGGCCAGGTGCAGTCCTTTCTCGGGAACGACCCGGCCGGACCACACCACGTAGTCACCACCGCTGCCGAAGGGCCACTCCTCCAACGAAATTCCGTTACGGATGACGACGGTGCCGCTAGTGACATCGGCCCACTGCGAGGCCGCGAACTCACTCACCGCGGCGAAGGTGTTGGCCCCGGCAGGGGCCAGCGCCACGGCCGACTCCAACCATGCGAACGGCGGGGTGTGCAGAGTCGTCACCATCGGCACCGACAACGTCGAGGACATGGCCAGCGGCAGGTAGTGCAGGCTGTGATTGTGCACGATGTCGAAAGACTCGGACAAAGTCCCGGCCAGCTCCATCATGACCGCGAGATAGGCGTGGTGTTCGCGAATGGCGGTCGGAGTGATCGAGACGTCGGCAATGGATATCGGCGTCAGATCCAATGTTCGGACCGGCAGCAACGTCGCGTCCAGATCGGCGCTCGAGCCGTCCGCTGCGAACAAACTCACCCGGTGTCCACGCTCGGTGAGCGCACGCACCAGATTGTAGACATGTGCCTCCAGACCGCCCGCGAAAGGCTGGGCCACCGGAAAACTCGATGACGCCAGCACCGCGATGCGAAGTGGGTTCTCGTTCAACGCATCTCCTTTGTCACTGCTGAATAGATTGCTGCGTGGGTTTCTGCGATCGTTCGTCTCTGCCTCGCTCGAACGTCTGGATCGAGTGCCGGAGTTCGATCGTCGTGCGCTGCCTGGACGGCGGCAACGAGGCTGTCCGCGTCGAACGAGTCGGTTCCCATCCGGAAGCTGTGCACCGGGGCTTGGTCTGCGTAGAAGCCACAGTCCGACGCGACCACGGCCGTCCCGAGATCGCGGCATGCCTCCAGCCAGCCCGAGTGGGTGCCGAACCGGTACGGCAGCAACGACACGTCGATCTCGGTGAGATAGTCCCATAGCGCGTCGTCGTCGAACCGCTGATGGACTCGCACGTCGACGTCGGGAAACGTGTTGTAATCCAACAGCTTTGCCCCGATCGTGGGGCTGTACCAGTGGCTCGTCGACTCGAAGACATCCTGATCGATGTCCAACCGCACCGTCGCATCGGGGAGAGATCTCGCGGCCTCGACAACCGCGTCCATCACCGCCAGCGGGTCCATGTTGGATCGCAGATTCTTGGCGTGAACCCCGATGACGAACGAGTCCGACAGGGGGCGAGCGCAGTTCATTCGCTCGAGCGGCACCACGTGAGGATGCTTCACCACTGTCGGGCGCACCCCCCACCGATCGTGGATCCAGGCGGCTGCGCCCTCGGTCAGGGTGATCACCGCATCGGCACCGCGAACCAGGACGTCCAGCTGCCGCAGATGATCGGTGTTGTCGGCGACATGGGGATTGTGCAGATCATGGACGGTCAGAACCAACGCCTGACTGTGGGCACGTAGGTGTTCGACGGTGCGAGCGAGCTCATCGGGACCGAAGGACTCGAACCCGAAATGCACGTGCAGAACGTCGAACCGAACGTCGGTCTGCTCGGCGAGCCACTCGGCATCGAGAAGCCGCGGCGGCCACCACTGACCGGGTACATCCACGCGGACGGGAGGAGGGTCGGGCAGCAACGTGACGGACCCGGGGGTGGACGGCGACGAGTCGCCGAGCACCGGCTGCAGGTGCTGAACGTAGACGTGCGAGGACGGAACCGAGGCAACACGAATCATGACTTCCTTCGGGTACAGGCAGGGCAATCGTGCCTGGTCCCGACACGCGATACGTGTCCAGTACCCACTTTCGCCGTGGTTCAATCGGGGTTGGCGCAGCAGGTCTTCCGGGGCTACCTTGACGAGGAAATGTTCCATTACGAACGAGCACACGACGTCGGGGCAAGCATGGACGGGCGCACCCGCCACTACGGCGAATTCTACGAGGTAGCCGAACGACAACAGGGCCGTGACGCCCCTGAAGACGACGACCGGCCGCTCCTTCTGGTCTGGGGAAATTGTCAGGCCGAAGCACTGCGCATTCTCCTCGATTCCGATCCGGCCATGCCGCTGCGGACGGTGCGCATCCCACCCGTCCACGAGCTCGAGTCCTCGGACCTGCCCTACGTCGACCGGCTCGTGCGCCAGGCGTCGATCCTTCTCACACAGCCGGTTCGGGCCGGCTATCGTTCGCTACCGCTCGGAGTACCCGACCTTGCCGAGACCCTGCCGCCCGACGCCACCGTTGTACGGTGGCCGGTGCTCAGATATGCAGGGCTGCATCCCTTTCAGGTGATCGTTCGACATCCGAGCGATCCTGCCGCCGTTCCGAGCCTGGTGCCTTACCACGACCTGCGCACGATACTTGCCGCTGAGAGCGGACTCGGCGAAGACGACGACTGGGACCGCTCCGTCTCGGACGACGGTCTCCGACACGCAGCCGAGTCGAGCCTCGACGAGTTGCGTCGGCGCGAGAGGCGAGATACCGACATCGCAGCGTCCGACCTGTTCGCCGATGCCGGTCGCGCTGCCACCCACACGATCAATCATGCGACCAATGTGGTGTTGACTGCGCTGGCGCAGCGGATTCTGGACCAGCTCGGCACCGGCTGCACCGCCGCGGATCCGGGCCGCGAATTGCTCGGTGGTGTTCGTGCACCGGTCGAGCGACGAGTACTCGACGCACTCGGTCTCGACGGCGATCCACGGCCCGAGTGGTCGGTCGACGGCACACCGCATTCCCCGAGTTCGGTGCACCGTGCCCATCTGCGTTGGTACGCAGATCGTCCGGAATTCGTCGATGCGGCGCTGAAGCGGCATTCGGAACTGATTCGCATCCTGGAGCTGGTGCCGTGACCCAGCCTGTACACCATCTCGTGATGGGCCCTCCGGAGCACGGAGTGATTCGCTGCGCACGCGAATTGGCCTCTGCAACAGCAAGTCCAGTGATCTCGAACTTCGATGATCCGCCCATCGACATTCCGATACACGTGCACTTCACCGACCGGCTGTTCGGCCGAACCGCGGGTGAGGCCGCAGACGCGTTCGTCTCCGCAGTGGAGCGGCACCGAGCCCCGATCACCGTCACATTGCACGACATCCCGCAGGCATCGGATGGAACCGCGTTCGAAGCGCGAACGACATGCTACCGGCGGGTGATGGATTGCGTGTCTGCAGTCGTCGTCTCCAGCGTGCACGAGCGCCTGCTGCTCGACGACATAGCGCACCGCCGAATCGACACTCGCGTCATTCCGCTGCCGATCCACAGTGCGACAGCAGAACCCGGGCCGCGCGACGCCATGCGCACCGTCGTCGGCGTACTGGGGTTCGTGTACCCGGGCAAGGGGCACGAGGAAGTACTGGAGGCCATGAGATCCCTCGACACTTCTGTCGACCTGCTGTCGATCGGATCCGCATCGCCGGGTCACGAGACCATGATCGACGAACTCGCCTGTGCCGCTGCTCAGTTCGGCCGGTCGTTCGACTCCACCGGCTTCGTTCCCGACGCCGACCTCGACGAGCTCCTTCGGTCTATAGCGATACCCGTCGCGTTCCACCGCCACTTGTCGGCATCCGGTTCCATCAACTCCTGGATCGCGGCAGGCCGTCGTCCCCTGGTCCCCCGCGGTCGGTACGTGGAGGAGATCGAGGCCAATTCTCCAGGGACGCTCTGGATCCACGAGAACTCCGTCGACGGCCTCGCAGCGGCCATGATCGAGGCTCTGGAAGATCCCGACAGGACCTGGCAGCAGACCGGCGTCGTTCCCTATCCGACACTCCACCAGGCAGCGGCGCTGTACTCCGCACTGTTTCGCGAACAGAACGCGCTGGAGGCGCAGGAGCTGCCCGATGGCCGCTGGGTGGTACCGGGCAATCGGTGGGACCTGGTGCCACCCGTCGACCGGAACCCGTCGGTGTCGGTGGCGATCCCGTACTTCGAGCAACAACGCCGGTTGGAGTTGGTTCTGACCGCGCTGACCGCACAGACGTATCCGGCATCCCGCATTCAGGTGATCGTGGCCGACGACGGGTCCCGCGTACCGCCCGACGTCGACAGCTTTCGTTCGGCGCTCGATGTCACCGTCGTACGACAGTCCGACCTCGGGTTCCGTGCGGCAGCGGCTCGCAATCTCGGCGCGTCGGCCGCTCACGGCGAGATTCTGTGTTTTCTCGACGCGGATACCGTTCCCGAGCCCGGGTACATCGCGGAATCGACCCAGCTGCTCGCAGCTCTGCCCGACGCCCTCGCGGTGGGACGTCGACGCCACGCCGACATGGAGGGCTGGGCCTCGAAGGATGTAGCGGAGTGGTTCGGGGGGCGAGCGGCCGGACCGCCGGAGTTGACGGAACCGCTGTGGCTCCGAGACGGATACGCGCACTCGCGCGACTTGCTCGACGCCGATAGACGCTCGTACCGGTACATCATCAGCGCGGTCATGTCCTGCACCCGCCAGCTCTTCTCGGAGATCGGCGGATTCGACGAGAGCATCGTCGGATACGGCGGAGAGGACTGGGATTTCGCGCACCGCGCCTACGACGCCGGAGCCGTCCTGGCACACCTGCCGCGCGCAGTCGCCTGGCACGACGGGCCGGAATGGGCCGAGCGGACGGGCGGAGACCGCGAACGTAAGAACATGGAGGCCATGATGTTGGCCTCACGCATCACCGACCCGGCGGCGCGAACCCACGGTCTGCTCTACGCCGTGCCCGAGATCGTCGTGATCGTGGATTCCGCGGGACACACCTCGGCGTCGCTGCTGCGCACCGTCGGATCCGTTCTGCGCGAAAGAGATTGCGCGGTATGGATTCACGGCACCGACGCAGTCGAGTTGCGACGACCGTGGGGGGACGTCGATCCGCGGATCAACCAGGGGCAGCCGAGCGACACCGGCCGCAGCCACGCCGTTGTACACGTACGCGGCCCGGTGCTGTTCGGCGAGCACACTCTGCGCCGACTGCTCGCCACTGGGGCCGACCGGATGACAGTGGACGTCGGGGGTACGGGAGTCGTCGACATCGGCACTTCTCGGTCGAATGCACGCGCAACGCGGTGGGCAGCGGCCTTGGGGCGCACACCGGAGGACGTGGCCGACGCGTTGTTCGGCCGCACGCACCGCACCGGTGTCGAATTCGGGTTGTCGATCGGCGAGCAGCAGCCGAACCTCGCCTGGTGACGGGTAATACCGTGTCGGAGCCGAGTGAACGATTCAGTGAAGGTCGATGGAAGATACGAGTCGAGGCTCGTCGGGACGAAGTGAAGAGCAAGGTCGGATGAAGATGAACAGAACGCTGTATTCGATGATCTGCATGATGGCGATCATCGCCTTCGTTGCATTGCTTTGGGGCACAGTCGGTTACGTCTATGCCGACACCCACCCGTTGCGCCGCGCGGCGTTTGTCGGTGGCGGAGTGCTGATCTCGGGATGGCTGATCGTGCTCGTCGCCGCGGGCGTCAAGATCTCTCGGCTGAAGGCCCGCAGACGAGAGAGCAACTCCGACACGGATTGAGAACGCCGGCGACGGGTACTCCGGATGGAAGTCTCGACGTACACCCTCCAGTTCGGATGCTCGTCGGGTCTCTCGTATCGGGTGCCGAGCAAGGATCGTCGATGGTCAGTCAGCGCAGTGTGTCCAGTCAGCGGGATTCCCCGGTTCGTCCGGCAACCCGCGACGAGTACCTGTCGACGTGGTCGACGCTGCACAACGGCATCGATCCGTCGTCGTCGGTGTTGGTCAAATGGTGGCTCCGAGTGGTCTACACGCTGAGCGCCCCGCTGGTTCGCGCATCCGTGTCCGCCCATGCCGTCACATTCACTGCCGTCGTCGTGGCCGGCGCGGCGGTGGCACTGTCTCGGCCCGGCACCTCGGCCCCCCTGCTCGCCGCAGTGCTCATCGCTCTCTCGGGCCTGCTCGACAGCATCGACGGCGGCGTCGCGATGATCGGCCGAACCCAATCACAGTGGGGCTATCTGCTCGACACGGTCGCAGATCGCTGCAGCGATCTGCTCCTGCTTGCGAGCGGCTTCGCGTTGGGAGCCCCGATGCCGCTCGTCGTCGCGGTCGGGGTGACGACACTCCTGCACGAGATGGCCCGAGCCCGGGCCGTCGGTGCCGGTATACCCGACGTCGGATTTCTGACGGTATGGGAGCGGCCTTCCCGAGTGATCGCTGCCGCGGTCACTGCCACCGTTGCCGGCGCCGCTCCGGCGAGTGCCGGTACATCGGCGACAATCGGTATTTCCGTGACATGTGCGTTGGCTGTTCTCGGCTTCACTCAGTTGATGTTCGGGCTGCATCGCCGGGCTGATCGAACTCCGCGGTGACCAGCCAGCCTGCGAGCGCCAATATGTGGAACACGAACATCCACAGCATGATTGCCACGCCCCCGCCGATCGCGGTGAGGCCGCCGAACGGCGCGCCGAGATCCACTGGAATCGCCAGGAACAGAATGAAGCCGTGCACGAATCCGGTGACGATGGACGAGGTGACCAGCGATCCCACGGTCAACGCCCGCCAACCCACCGCCCGTGGAGCAATCACTCGGTAGGTCCACGCAAGGGGTACCGACAGAATCAGCCACAGACAGTTGAAACCGAGGAACACGCGCAGCGTCATCGCGCCGATCCCGCCGTCGCCGGTCGTTGCCTCGAGCAGCCGCGCCACGCTCAGTACACCAGCCAGCAGCACCGGGGCCGCGGCGAAGAACGGCATCATCGCCAGTCGGCCGCGCCAGCCGGTGAACGATTCCCGAGTCGGAGCGAACCGCACTATCGCCCGGCGCAGGCCTTCCCCGTAGAACGTCGCGGGAAAGATCGAGATCAGGACCCCGAGTGGACCGAGTTCGATTCCGGCGGTGGCCAATCCGTCCACCGCCGCCCGGGCACCGAGCGCGTCGGGCAGCAGTGCAGACACCGCATCGAAGCCGGATCGTACCCACTCCGCCGATACCAGCAGAGAAGTGGCGCGAATGGCGAGCAGTAGCAGCGGCACGACGGCGATGACGGCGTAGAACGTCAGTCCGCCTGCGATCAGCGTGGTGTCCTCGCGGGCGAAGCCTGCTCTGATGGCGCCGAGGCTTCGACTTGCCCGCGTGCGAATTGTCGTCACGGCTGGAAATGTGCCACAGAATGCCGACGTGGCGTCATTCGAGGACTACGTCCACTCCGTCGATCACCTTGAGAAACGGGCAGATCGACGTCGCCTGCGCGAGGATTGCCTCTGGATTCTCCGTGCCCGGCAGTGACACGGCCAGGGAGAATTTCGCGTCGTACCCGGATGCGTCGGAGTCGGTGAGAACGACAGTGCCCTTGACGGCCAGGTCATCGACACTGCCGCCCACTGTTCCGAGGGCGATGCGCAACGATTCGACCAGGCAACTCGACAGGGCCGCGGCCATGAGTTGCTCGGGGTTGGTGCGTTCTCCGGGGCCACCGAGTTGTTGGGGTTCGCGCACACCGAGAGACAGGACGCCGTCATCGGATGTGACGCCGGTCGCGGTGGCGGAAACGGTTGCTGTGTAGAGCTCGGTGTTCATCGGTCATGGATGTCCACTCGGTACGCGATCGAAACCGGCGTACGCCACGATCACCCCGCACATCCGTCGGGCACGTGTCCCTGTTCACACATCCGCGACTCCTGTTTGACCGAACCTACCGACGGGTAATGACCGGACAGGGCCGAGCATCACGCTGCGACCCGCAGGCATCGGCCACAGGAAATCGATCCCAACCGAAAGGGGAGCACCATGAGCACATCCACTCTGATCGCCCAGTTGCGCGTCGCGCTGCAGCTGACGAACACGGAAATCCAGATCGCGGAAACTCGCGTCGTTCAGGCGCGCACCGAGGCGGTTCGTCGAGAACTGACCCAGAATGCCGCGAACGGCCGTGATCGTGCCGCAGCCATCGAGGAAGCCCTTCGCGGTCTCGGCGGCCTGCCCGATCTCGTATCGCCGTTCCTCGGACGTACGCTCGCTGCCGTCAAAGCCGTCGCCGAACAGGCTCAACCATTCGACGAAGCCCTGTTGGGCGATCTCGCGCTCGAGCAGCAGCTGCTGGGACGAGCAAAGTACATCAAGGCACTGGCAACGGCCGCGAACGAGCCGTCCGTGGTTGCACTGGCCACCAGGCTGGCCACCGCTCACACCGCCACGGTCGAATGGCTCGAGACGGTACTTGCCGAAGACGCTCTCGGCGGACCCGCAGCATTGCGCCGCACCCCGTTCCAGGCCGCTGCAGGTACCGCGGTCAAGATCGTCAACGCACCGGCAACGTGGTCGGCACGAGGCCTCGACCGCGCACTGGATGCAGCTCGCGCCACCCCGGACCGCCTCAGCGCTCTGCTGGGCCGCGGTGCACATGCCGGTGACGTCGCAGTCAAGACCCTGACCGCGAGTCGCGATGCAGCGCTCGAAGCTGCCGAGGACGTCACCCGCAGCGAAGGTGTCGACGCGGTCGCCGACGCGATCCACACTGCTCGCTCGGCCAGCGGAACCCTCGACGCCGACGAGCTACCGATCGCGGACTACGACGAACTCAACGTCTCGGACGCCGTCGCCGCCATCAAGGACCTCAGCAACCCGACCGACGTTCGCACCGTCGTGACGTACGAAGAGGCACACAAGAACCGCCACGGAGTCGTGTCCGCAGGACAGACGCGCGTGGCAGCAATCGCCAAGGACGTCATTTCTGTCGACTGATCCTTCTGCGAATACCGATGCGGCCCGTGATTTTCCGGGCCGCATCGCTGTATTCGAAGCCCTACGGCTTCAGCAGAACCTTGATGGCACCGTCCTGCTTCTTCTGAAAGATCTCGTACGCGTGCGGGGCCTCGTCGAGCGACAACTCGTGCGTTGCGAACGAATCGACGCCGAGCGGGTCGTCGTCACCGAGCAACGGCATGATGTCGTCGACCCACCTCTTGATGTTCGCCTGCCCCATACGAAGTTGAATCTGCTTGTCGAACATCGTCATCAGCGGTAGTGGATCGGCCATGCCGCCGTATACGCCGATGATCGAAACGGTTCCTCCGCGGCGAACGATGTCGATGGCCGAGTACAACGCACCGAGGCGATCCACGCCGGCTTTCTGCATCATCGGAGCTGCAACGGCGTCCGGGAGCATCCCGACGATCTGCTGCGCCAACTTGCCGACCGGTGATCCGTGCGCTTCCATGCCCACCGCATCGATGACGGAGTCGGTTCCCCTGCCGTCGGTCATGTCCCGGATCACGTCGCCGACGCCGCCGCTGTGCTCGGCGAGGTTCACCGTTTCGATCCCTCGCGCAGCCGCGCGAGCAAGCCGTTCGGGAACGAGGTCGACCGCGATGACTCGGGCACCCTTGTGCTGCGCGATGCGAGCGGCCATGTCTCCGATGGGCCCGAGACCGAGCACCGTCACCGATCCTCCCTCGGGGATCGCGGCGTATTCGACGGACTGCCACGCGGTGGGCAACACGTCCGACAAGTACACGAATCGTGAGTCCGGCGGTCCCTCGGGAACTTTGATGTGCGTGAACTGCGCCTGCGGGACACGAAGATACTCGGCCTGTCCGCCGGGCACCTGCCCGTAGAGCTTGGAGAAGCCGAACAATGCTGCGCCCATTCCCTGCTCACGAACCTGTGTGGTCTCGCACTGGGTGTACAGGCTCGAATTGCACATGTAGCAGTGTCCGCAGGAGATCTGGAACGGGATGACGACGCGGTCACCGACGGCGAGATCACCGGTGTGCGAACCGACCTCCTCGACGATGCCCATGGGCTCGTGGCCCAGAATGTCGCCCTCGTCCATGAAGGCACCGAGAGTTTCGTACAGATGCAGATCCGAGCCGCAGATGTTGGTGGTCGTGATCTTGACGATCGCGTCCGTCGGCTGCTCTATTCGCGGATCGGGAACCGTGTCCACGCTGACTTTTCTCTTGCCCTGCCAGGTGACTGCGCGCATGAGGTCCTTCCGGTGGATTCGACGCCGAACTTCGATGTCGTGCACAACGCATTGCCGGTTGTGACGGCTCACAAACACTTGCGCGGACAGCGATTGGTACCGCCACGCGATGGGTAGCCTCAGGCATGACCGAGCTTCTATCCGCCCGCCCGACCGCCGCACGTTCCCCCGTCCTGCCGCTGCCGTGCGGGCCGATTTCGGAAGCCGTCGTGCGGTGCCTGACCACAGGTGAGCCGGGTAATACCTCGATTCTGCCGACGCTGACGGACGTGGATTCCACGTCACGAGACGTACAACTCACGTTGCTGATCTGCTACGAATTGCACTATCGCGGCTTCGACGGTGTCGCCGACGCATGGGAGTGGGACCCCGATCTCCTTCGCCTGCGAGCCACGCTCGAATCCGCTTTCCTCGAGTACGTTCGGGCTCACGTCGAACCCGGGCACGATGCGGCCGCGGAGATGGACTCCCTCTCCGTCGAGGCGACCTCGGGAACCGGCCCGTCGTGGTTTCTGCGCGACGAGGGCTCGTGGGAGCAGATGCGCGAGTATTTCGTGCATCGGTCGATCTACCATCTCAAGGAAGCCGATCCGCACGCCTGGGCCATCCCCCGATTGACCGGCCAAGCCAAAGCTTCTTACGTGGCAGTCGAATTCGACGAGTACGGCGGCGGGAAAGGGGATCGCGTCCACCAGAAACTGTGGGCCGACTCCATGGTGGCCGCCGAGCTCGATGCGTCGTACCTCGGATACGTCGACCGTGTTCCCGCTCAGACTCTGGCGTGGGTGAACCTGATGTCGCTCTTCGGTCTGCACCGGCGACTGCGTGGTGCCACGGTCGGACACCTCGCCGCCACCGAGATCACGTCGTCGCCGGGCTCGCAGCGGTACGTACACGGCCTGAAGAGGTTGAAGGCGCCCCGAGCATGCATTGCGTTCTACGCAGAGCACGTCGAGGCGGATGCGGTGCACGAGCAGGTACTCCGGCACGATGTCGTCGGCAACCTACTCCGCGACGAGCCCGAACTCGAGGCCGACGTGGTATTCGGAATGCGCGCACTGGATTTCGTGGAGAACGAGCTCGCGGATCACGTGATGTCGCGCTGGTCGGCGGGTCGGTCCTCGCTCGACTGAGCCTGCCGCTTCTTGGCGCGATGACTGGTGTCGCACAACGGATAGTTCTTGCTCCGTCGGCACGTGCACACCGCCACCGCAAATCGGTCGGAACACACTCGAGTGCCGTCGTCCAACTCGATCTCGACAGGGCCGTCTATGACAATCGGCCCACCCTTGACGATGCGGACGGTAGTGCGTTTCGTTGTGGACGCCGCGGGACCATCGTTGTCGCCGACGGGACTGCCCTCATCGTCGGTCGGCACGAATGACCACCAGATCCTCGATGTCGCGGGATGGTTCGAGCAGTCCGACCTGCTGAAGCCAGGCAGCCCTCTCCGTCATGACCGGGCCGAACGAGATCGATCGACGTGCGGCCACGGACACCGTCATGCCTGTACGGCGGAGCATCGCCTCGGTTCGTTCAGGGGCGGAGTACTCCGACTGCACCACCATCAGGGTCCCGCCGGAAACGAGCAGGTCGTGAGCGGCATCGCACAGCGGATCCAGCACCACTCGGCCGTCGTGGCCGCCGTCCCAAGCTCGGTGCGGACCGACACCCTCGGGCACTGCCTCCGAGGGCACGTACGGCGGATTGCACAGAACCACGTCGAACGGTTCGAGCACCGACGCGTCCGCGAACGACCCGAGGCGGACGTCGGCGTCGACGTCGAAGGCGGCAGCGTTGCGGCGAGCGCACTCCACCGCGAGCGGCGAGATGTCGAACGCCACCACTTCACGTGCGCCCAACGACGCCGCAGCGAGCGCGACGGCACCGCTACCGGTGCACATATCGAGCACCCGGGCACCCCGCACCACCCCGGCCCGCGATGCCATTTCGCACAGGAGCCATGAATCGTCCTGCGGCTCATACACTCCGGGGTCTGCGTGGACCAGGCGGGCGGATTTGAACGTATCGAATTCCGTCGTCGTCATCGAGGTGTCCTCTCGGAGATCGTCATCGCAAGACGTGCCCTCTCGGGCTGTGTGCCGAGCGTGGACTCCACTCGAAGGTGGCAACTGTATGCCCGATTGCACCGGGCGCAAACAAGCCGCTTGAAACCGCACGAATCGGGTAGTCCAGAGACAGCTCGCGGTGAAGCCAACGCCGCCTTTCGCCCGTGTCGGGTCCACACCGTGTTCGTCGGCATCGCTGCCCGCGTCTTACATCGAGGAGATTCTCTTGTCGGTTCTACCCTCCATCGACCCTGTTCCCGCCGTCGTCGTACCGTCGCTTCGACAGGTGTTTCCGGCACCGACTGCTGGTGCCGGCATCACCGTCACCGAGTTCGGCGGTGCCACCGTCGTTCGCGTCGTCGGAGAATTCGGTCGGCAGGATCTCGGCGTGCTGGCCGAGACGCTCGGCGACGCATCGGTCGAAGGTTCTCGGTTGGTGCTCGATCTGACCGCAGTCGACGCAGTCCCGGCAGGCACAGCGGCGATCCTCGATGCCACGTCGATGCATCTGAGCCGGTGGGGCACTCGACTGGCTGTGGTCGGTTCGATCGAGTCGACCCGAGCGCTGGCCGCGGACTCGTTCGGCCGCACAGCATTTCACACCACTCTCGACGCTGCACTCGCCTACCGGGAGATGTCGGCTTGACCTCGACCGGCGTCGACGGCCGCCACGACGTTCTCGTTCTCGGCGGCGGCAACGCAGGCGTCAGTGCGGCCGCACGCGCAATTCGACTCGGTATCGACGATGTAGCAGTGATCGAACCCCAGTCCGTGCACACCTATCAGCCACTGTTGTCGTACGTCGGCGGCGGCCAAGCCCGACTCCGCGACGCGGAACGAACTCAACGCTCGGTGATGCCGAAGAGCAGCACCTGGATCCAGGACACGGTAGCCCACGTCGACCCCTACGAAAAGGTGGTCACGACCGCGTCGGGTCGGCGCTACGGCTATCGAGACCTGATCATCGGGACCGGTCTCGTGCCCGATCACGACGCTCTTCCCGGAATCACTGCAGCCGCCGACTCGGACGCGGTGACGAGCAACTACCTTGGTCGCGCCGAGAAGACCTGGCAACTGATCTCCCACTTCCCGGCACCCGCGGTAGGCGACTCCTCCGGCCGCGGCACGGCAGTGTTCACGGTGCCGCGGCCACCCGTGGGCTGCACCGGCACCACGCTCAAACCACTGTTCCTGGCCGCCGCTCACTGGCGGGCGACCGGGCAACTCGCCGACATCGACATCACCCTGGTGATCGACCGCGAGGGTCTACTCGACGTGCCTCGGCTGGATTCGGTGTTGCTCGATCGTCTCCGCGATCTCGGCGTCCGGATACTGCATCGCACAGCAGTGACCGCGCTTTCCCCCGACACTCGGCAGATCACCGTCACCGATCACCTTGGCGCAGAGCAGATCATCGACTACCGGATGCTGCACCTGGTGCCACCGTTTCGCGGACAGCCGTGGGTCGAGTCGTCGAAACTGACCGGAGACAGTCAGCACGGTCTGGTCGACATCGACCCCCGCACCCTGCGACACCGCGAACACAGCGAGATCTGGGCCGCCGGGGACGGTGCCGGAATCGACACCGATTCTTCCGGCGGTGGGCTGAGAAAGCAGATCACCGTTCTCATCGACAATCTGCTGGCCGCCAGAGCCGGACGAGAACTGTCCTCGTACGACGGGTACACCGTGGCACCGGTGACGACCGACGCCCACCGTCTCGTTGCGGCCGAGTTCGACCGAACCGGGACACTCACGCCGTCGCTACCGTCGTTTCTGGATCCACTGAAAGCGCGACGATCGGCCTGGCTGTTCGACCGCTACGGCCTGCCACTGAGCTACTGGAACATGATTCTCCGTGGACGCCTCTGAGGCACCGCCCACCGATCAGTCGAGTTCGAGTACTGCCATCAGTCCGTGCGGATCATCGATGTCGACGTCGTGTCCGTCCTCGCGCAGACCGGCGGCTGCGTCCTCGAGAAGCCGACGTGCCACGTCGTCCATCGCGCGAACATGGTTCAGATCGAGGGTGATTCGGTGATGGGCGTCGATGCCCTCGGCCAAGGTGGCCAGGACCGACTCGGCTCCGGCGAAACGTAGGTCACCTTGCAGTTGCACGATCGTCGCGTCCTCACCCGTCACCTCACGAATGGCCGACGTACCACTCGGTGCCACATGCATCATGTGCAATTCGAGATCCCGAGAGAGACGCTCGAACACGGCGACTCCTCGCACACTGTTTCCGTGCTCGTTCAACTTGGGCGACAGCACAGCCAACCCGACCTGCCCCGGAAGCACACCGACGATCGCACCAGCCACCCCGCTCTTGGCCGGAATACCCACCGCCGCAACCCAACTCCCCGATCCGTCGTACATCCCGCAGGTGGACATCACCGACAGCACGTGACGATTGACCGCACCGTCGATCAACCGTTCCTCGGTGATGGGATCGACTCCCCCGTTGGCCATCACCGACGCAATGGTGGCCAGGTCCACGCAGTTGACGTCCACCGAACATTGTTGGGCGTAGCCGTCGACCACCTCGGCCGGGTCGGCTGCGAGAATTCCGACGGATTTCAGAAGGTAGGCGATCGCGGTGTTGCGGTCGTCCGATTCGATCTCGGCTTCGTAGACCGACGTGTTGGTGCTCAACTGCCTTCCAGCGCAGCGGCTGTGCAAGTCCCTGATGCGATCGGCACGCTCCTGCGCCGAGTTCCCCCGAATCATCGAGTGCACAGCGAGTGCTCCTGCATTGATCAGCGGATTGCGCGGTCGACCCGTGGCGCGTTCGAGCGAGATCTCGTTGAACGAATCGCCGGACGGTTCGACGTCGGTGGCCTCCAGCATTCGTTCGAGTCCGTTGTCCTCGACGGCCAACGCATACGCGAGGGCCTTGGAGATGGACTGGATCGAGAATCCGGTATTGCAATCACCTGCGGCATAGACCGATCCGCCGACGGTCGCAAGGGCCACCGCGAAGGTCTCCGGGTCTGCTCGCTCGAGTTCGGCGTTACCCTCCGCGATTGCCCCGCCGTCGAGGTGTCGGCAATCGTCGAGGACGGATTCGAGGTAGCGGGTGATCGGTGACTGCATACCGTCACGCTAACTCGGTGCAGAGGTCACTTCCGCATTGCGCGATTCAGCGGTCGCGCTCGGAGTTCGTCGTCGACGCGCTCTGAAACATCTCCAGGAAGGATCCGAAGCTCTGGCCACTCGTCGCAGTGTTGTCGCGTGCGTCCTGTGCGGGTCCGACCGCCGCGTTGTCTGGTTCCATGTCACCGATGTTGCCGTTCGGACATGTCAGCGGATCTGGAGGCAATATCACGATAGGGCAACAAAAGGTAACGAATCCATAACGGCCACCGAGGTGGCACCGTCGTGACGTGTGACAAGTGCCCGAGGAATTCTCGGGTTCGCGAACGGCCGAACCTCGACGTACGCCGTTTGTCGGATCGGCGACGGTAAAGTCGGGCCCGACCGAAAGGACGATGTGACGCACGCGACACCCGGACGGCGCACCGTATCGCGTCGTTCCTTCTTCACCGCTGTAGTGGCCGGATCCACGTTGCTGCTCGTCACACGCACCACCGCGTCCGCGGAACCGGCCGGCACCGACGGTGAGCCCGATCAGGTCCTCACCGCGATTCCCGCCGACTCGAATCTGGTGATCCTCGAGGTGCGCGGGGACGGCTCTGTGCACTGCGCGTTGCCCCGTGCCGAGATCGGACAGGGACTGACCACCTCGGTGGCGATGCTGATAGCGGAAGAGCTGGACACTTCTCTCGACAAGACCGCCGTGTCACTCTCACGTGGCCGGCAGGAACTGATCGGAAACCACTACACGGGCGGCTCCAACTCCATCCAGTCTCTCTGGGAGCCCGTTCGATCCATCAGTGCGACGGCACGAGCGCGGCTGCTGCGCGCTGCCGCCGATCGGTGGGGTGCCGACGTCGGCACGCTGAGGATCGTCGACGGTGTCGTCATGGCACCGGACGGACGGTCGGCACACTTCGGCGAGCTGGCAGCCGCTGCCGCGGCCCCGGAACTGCGCTTCGAGGCGGTGGACCCGAAGTCGGAGGAAGATCTGACGGTCGTCGGCACACCGACCACGCGCCAGGATGCTCGCGCGATCGTCACCGGTCGGCTCACCTACACGCTCGATCTCGACGTGCCCGACGCCATGCCTGTCGTCGTCCGACGCCCACCGACGATCAACGGAACCGTTGCCTCGGTGGACGAGGCGGCCTTGCGAGCGATGCCAGGGGTCATCGATGTTGCCGTCGTGTCCACCGGGGTCGCCATCATGGCGCGCACCTTCGGATACGCGCTCGCGGCGAAGGACGCCGCGGTGGTCACATGGAACGCCGGAACCATCGACGACGAGTCCACCGATTCCATCCAGGACAGGCTTCGGCGGAGCACCCCGGCGTTCACGGGTTTCGGCGGAGTAGGCAGGCCCGAGCTGCCGGGCGAAACGAAACTGAACGTCGATTTCGACTTCGCTCCCGTCTCGCATGCCGCGATGGAGACCAATTCGGCAGTCGCCGACGTGCGATCCGACTGCGCAGACGTCTGGGCATCGATGCAGCTCCCCAACTACGCCGGGCAGAAGATCGCTCTGACACTGGGCATTCCGTTGAATCGGGTCACCACCCACGTGATGAACGGCGGCGGCTCGTTCGGCAGGCGGCTCTACTTGGACGGCCCACTCGAGGCCGCCGTTATCTCGCGAGCGATGGGCAAACCGGTGCGGCTGATGTGGTCACGGGTGGACGACATGCGGCACGGCCGAGCCCGGCCCGCGGTGCACACCAAGTTCGACGCGGTCCTCGCCCGCGGCACGGTGATTTCCTGGGAGCAGCGCGTAGCCGCAGTGTGCACCGATTTCGACGGCGGTTTCGGTGACCTCGTCACCGACGCATTGGCCCCGTCCCCGCTGATTTCTCAGACGCTGTTCCACAGCACCCGCGACCCGTACTCGTTCACCGACAGCAGCATCAGGACCCTCGTCGAGGTACCGGTCCAGATGCCCACCGGCAGTTGGCGATCGGTGTTCTCGGGAACGGTACGTACAGCGGCCGAGATCATGGTGGATCGTATCGCCGACGCCCTCGATACCGATCCGCTGGAGCTACGCATAGGGGCGGTGGCGAGCGACCGCCACCGTGATGTGCTGAATACGCTCGCCGCGGAGGGCAACTGGGGTGCAGACCTCGGCCCCGGCCGGGCGCAGGGCATCGGGTTCCATGCCGAGTTCGGTTCCAGTGCCGGATATCTCGTCGAGATCGACGCGCAGGACCCGCGAGCGCCGCGCGTGAGAAAAGCCGTCATAGTCGTGGACGTCGGCCGCGTGGTCAACCCCCGCAGTCTCGAAGCCCAGATGATCGGCTGTCTGATGGACGGCATCTCGACCACCCTCAGAGCCGGACTGCACTACGAGCAGGGGCTGCCACTCGAAGGTAGTTACTCGCAGTTCCACTATGCCCGCCAACGCGATTCACCACCGGATGTACGGGTGGTGATCATGCCGCCCACCACCGAGAACCCGGGTGGCGCAGGAGAATTGGGAGTGCCCGCTGCAGCCGCCGCAGTGGCCAACGCGTACGCACGCGCCACCGGTACCACCCCCACCAGCTTCCCGATCCTGTTCGACGTCGACTTCGAACCGTTCCCGAAATGAGGATCCATGGCTGAACAGAAGTTCGTCGTCAACGGGGTCGCGGTGTCGGTCGACCTACCCGGCGACATGCCGTTGCTCTGGGCCCTGCGCGACGAACTCGGTGTTCGCGGCCCCAAGTACGGGTGTGGCATCGGCGTGTGTCACGCCTGCACGAGCCATCTAGACGGGGAGGAGGTACTCCCCTGTGTCACACCGGTCTCCGATGCCGTCGACAAAGAAGTCACGACCATCGAAGGACTCGCGGACGGCGATGTTCTCCATCCGGTGCAGCAAGCCTGGATCGACGAGGACGTCTCACAGTGCGGCTACTGTCAGCCGGGCCAGATCATGGCTGCTGTCGCACTGCTGAAGCGCATCCCCGACCCGACCGACGAGGACATCGACACCATCGAGAACGTCTGTCGATGTGGTACCTATCCCCGAATCCGACGGGCCATCAAGGCGGCCGCGAAAGCTATGTCGCAGCGTTGATCGGATAATTCTCTGCCACAGCACAACACCCCGCGAACCACAGGTTCGCGGGGTGTTGTGTGAACTACCCGATTCAGCTCAGTTCGAAGCGATCGAGCATCATGACCTTGTCCCAGGCAGCGACGAAATCACGGACGAACTTCTCCTTGGCGTCGTCGCAGGCGTACACCTCTGCGAGAGCGCGCAATTCGGAGTTCGAGCCGAAGACCAGATCGTTACGAGTTCCGGTCCACTTCTTCTCACCGGTCGCGGCATCCTTGGCCTCGTAGATGCCCTCCTCCGCGGTGGGAACCCACTCGGTGCCCATGTCGAGGAGGTTGACGAAGAAGTCGTTGGTGAGCGTGCCGACCTTGTCGGTCAGGACGCCGTGCGACGACTGCTTGTAGTTCGCGCCGAGCACGCGCAGACCACCGACGAGCACGGTCATCTCGGGCGCACTGAGCGAGAGCAGGTTTGCGCGATCGACCAGGTTGAACTCGGCCGGCAGCTTCTGGCCCTTGCCGAGGAAGTTGCGGAAACCGTCGACCTTGGGCTCCAGATCGGAGAACGAGTCGACGTCCGTCTTCTCCTGCGTGGCATCCATGCGGCCCGGGGTGAAGGGAACCGTGACGTCGACGCCGGCGTTCTTGGCGGCCTGCTCGACGGCAGCGACGCCACCGAGCACCACGAGGTCGGCGAAGGACACCGTTCCGGAGAACGACTGCTGGATTCCTTCGAGGACGCGGATGACCTGTGCGAGCTCGTCGGGCTCGTTGACCTCCCAGCCGGCCTGCGGCTGCAGACGCAGACGGCCACCGTTGGCACCGCCGCGCTTGTCACTGATGCGGAACGACGACGCTGCCGCCCACGCAGCCGAGATCAGCTGCTCCTGAGTCAGTTCGGATCCGAGGATGGCCTGCTTCAGTTCGGCGACCTGTGCGTCACCGATCAGCTCGTGATCGACGGCCGGGATCGGGTCCTGCCAGAGCAGGGGCTCCGCCGGAACCTCGGGGCCGAGGTACCGCGAGACCGGGCCCATGTCGCGGTGGGTGAGCTTGAACCATGCCTTCTGGAACTCCTCTGCGAGCTCCTCGGGATGGTCGAGCCACCGCCGGGTGATCTGCTCGTAGATCGGGTCGACGCGCATCGCGATGTCGGAGGTGAGCATCGACGGGTGGCGACGCTTGGAGGGATCGGCGGGGTCGGGAACGAGATCTGCGCCCTCGCCGTTCTTGGGGCGCCACTGGTGTGCACCGGCAGGGCTCTTGTAGAGCTCCCACTCGAACCCGTACAGGGTTTCGAGGAACGAGTTGTCCCACTGGGTGGGCGTGGGGGTCCAGATGACCTCGAGGCCACTGGTGATCGCATCTGCGCCGACACCACTCTGGTAGCTGTTCTTCCAGCCCAGGCCCATCTGCTCGATGGGGGCACCCTCGGGCTCGGCACCGATGTGCTCGTCGGGGTCCGCTGCGCCGTGTGTCTTACCGAACGTGTGTCCACCGACGGCGAGTGCCGCGGTCTCGATGTCGTTCATGGCCATCCGGCCGAAGGTCTCGCGAATGTCCAACGCGGACTGCACGGGATCGGGGTTGCCGTTGGGGCCTTC
Organism: Rhodococcus ruber; assembly: GCF_027270735.1. GTDB lineage: Bacteria > Actinomycetota > Actinomycetes > Mycobacteriales > Mycobacteriaceae > Rhodococcoides > Rhodococcoides rubrum_A. The sequence goes on from NZ_JAPWIJ010000016.1 coordinate 78,419, forward strand.
GGGGTTGACGTAGATCAGGCCCATCTGCACTGCGGCCAAGGGGTTTTCGAGACTCGTGCGGTCACCGTTGTAGCGCTCGTCTCCGAGCCAGGTCTGCTCGGGGCCCCAGTAGACGTCCTCGTCCGGCTCCCAGGCGTCGACGCGTCCGCCGGCGAAGCCGTAGGTCGGCAGACCCATGGACTCGATGGCGACGTTGCCGGTGAGCACGATCAGGTCGGCCCAGGAGAGCTTGCGGCCGTACTTCTGCTTGACCGGCCAGATGAGGCGCCGAGCCTTGTCCAGGCTCGCGTTGTCGGGCCAGCTGTTGAGGGGAGCGAAGCGCTGCATGCCCGCTCCGGCACCGCCGCGTCCGTCCTGCTTGCGGTACGTGCCGGCTGCGTGCCATGCCATGCGAATGAAGAAGGGGCCGTAATGACCGAAGTCGGCAGGCCACCAGGGCTGCGAGTTCGTCATCAGGGCTTCGATGTCACGCTTGACCTCGGCGAGATCGAGAGAGTTGAACTCGGCTGCGTAGTCGTAGTCGGGGCCCATGGGGTCGCCGACTGCCGGGTTCTTCTTGAGGATCTTCAGATTCAGCGACTTGGGCCACCACTCACGGTTGCTTCCGCCTTCGACGGGCGTCGGCATCGAGTCGTGCATGACCGGACACTTGCCGCCGCCACCCTCCTGCGGCTGATCCTCGTTCATCTCTTTTTCGCGTGTTACGTGGTCTTCAGACACGTGCTTCCTTCCAAGGTATGACGATCGGGCTGTGATCGGTGGTCACGAACTCTGCTGTGTTCGAGACCGGGGAGGGAACTGAACGGGAACCGCCGGCTGCTCGCGAGCTGCCGAACACTGTGCGCAGAGGCCCCAGTAGATGACCTCCGCCTCGTCGATGGTGAAACCGACGGAGTCCGATGCCGTGAGACACGGCGTCTCGCCGACTGCGCAATCGACATCGGCTATGACGCCGCACGAGCGGCACACGGCGTGATGGTGATTGTCGCCGACGCGCGATTCGTACCGCGCGGGCGAACCCGCCGGCTCGATCCGCCGAACCAGGCGCGCAACCGTCAGTGCATTGAGGACGTCGTAGACCGTCTGCCGCGACACCTCGGGCAGCATGGATCGCACGAGCCCGAGAATGGTGTCGGTATCTGCGTGCGGGTTGGTTTCGACGACCTCGAGCACCGCGACCCGGGGACGGGTCACGCGCATATCGGCAGTGCGCAATTGCTCCGCATGCGGCGAGATCGGCATCACGCAGCCAGTATCGTCCGGCTTTCTGGACCAAGTCAAGTATTCGCCCGAATCTGTCGGCTCGGACACCGCATGTTCACTTCGGAGCCTCGTCAGGCCAACGCCAGAAACAACTTTTCGAGTTCCGCCTCGGTCATCGGCTCCTTGCCGCCAGCGCTCTCACCCGTCATGCACTCACGCAGACCCGTCGCCACGATCTTGAACCCGGCTTTGTCCAGTGCACGCGAGACAGCAGCAAGCTGGGTGACGACGTCCTTGCAATCGCGACCGTTCTCGATCATCCCGATGACGCCGGCAAGCTGACCGTGCGCGCGCTTGAGTCGGTTGAGTACCAGTGCGATGCTGTCGTCGTCGCCGATCATGTCGATCCCCTCGGTGGTGTTGGTGTCGAAACCAAGATGGTACCCCCGGGGGCATCAGGCAGGGCTGGATCCACGTCCGCCCAGAGCAGCGATGGCCGCCTCCAGCCTGGTTGTCGCGTCCGCGGCGACCGCGGCCAATTCCGGCTCACCGGTGACCTCGACCATGATGGCCGGGTTCATCGCCTCGACGATCACCGATCCCGAGGTTGCCGTGTCGTCACGCACGACCACGTTGCACGGCAGCAGCAAACCGATCTGCTTCATGACACCGACCGCACGGTGAGCCAGTCCGGGGTTGCATGCACCGAGGATCGTGTAGCGCTCCATGTCCTCGCCGAGCTTCGCCTTCAGGGTCGCCTGCATATCGATCTCGGTGAGGACTCCGAAACCCTGCTCCGACAGCGCTCTCTTCGTGCTGTCGATCGCGGTGTCGAAATCGGTATCGGTCAGTGTGGTGGACAATGCGATGTTCATGGAGTCTCCTCGAAAATTGTGCGTCAGTGAGAAAAGCGGATGGAGGGCAGGACGGCACGTAGCCATGCAGGCGACCACCACGCGCCGTGTCCGGTCAGCCGTAGCAGGACCGGTAGCAGGACGAGTCGAACCAGGAACGCGTCGAGCAGTACCGCAACGCCCAGGATGATGCCCATCTCCTTCGGGGGCAGCGGATCCGACAGTGCGAATGTGAAGAACACTGCCACCATCACCGCTGCGGCGGCAAAGATGACTCGTCCCGAGTGAGCCAAGCCGTCGACCTGGGCCACCTTGGAATCACCGGTGCGCTCGTAGTGCTCCTTGGCGGTGGCCAGCAGAAAAACGGTGTAGTCCATGGCGATGGCGAAGATCATCGCGAAGAAGAACACCGGACCCCAGCCGTCCAGGAATCCCTGCGGGGTGAAACCGAGCAGTGATGCGCCGTGGCCGTCCTGGAAGGTCAACTTGGCGACGCCGAAGGCTGCGGCAGTGGACAGCAGGCTCACCAGCGTGCCGAGCAGCGCGATCAGCGGGGCCTGCAGTGCCACCAGAAGCAGCACGAATCCGAGGACCAGGATGATCCCGACGACGATCGGCAGGTAATCGTTCAAGGCCTGCTGCAAATCGAGGTTCTCCGCGGGCGCTCCTCCGACGAGCGCGGAGTCGGTCAGAGCGGCGCGCAGATCATCGAGAATCGAGCCCATCGCCTCGTCGGACGGATCGACCGACGGAATTGCCTGCAGCAGTGCATATCCCGATCCATCGGTCGCACCCTGCGGCGGAGTCACCATCGAGATCCCCTCGACTCGAGCTGCCGCCTCAGCGGTGCCGACAGCATCCGCGTCGGGCACGACGATCTGCAGCGAACCCGGTGCACCCGGGCCGAACTGGGCCTGCACCAGCTCGTAACCCTGCCGCACCGGTGCATCCTCCGGCACCACGGCGATGGACGGCATCGCCACCTTCAAACCGAGCACCGGGAGTGCCAGGGCGATCAGAATTCCCACGGAGACAACGGCGAACGGCCACGGGTGCTTGTGCAACAACTCACCCCATGCTGCGAACTTCGGGGATCGATGCTCCTGACGCTTGGCGTACGGCAACGATGCGGCGTTGACCTTGGGTCCGAGCGCCCCCAATGCCGCAGGCAGCAGTGTCATGGTCGCCAGCAGCACGAAGGCGACGGCCAGCATTATCCCGACAGCCATGGTGCGCACCGCGGGCGCGGGCACGAGCAGTACAGCGGACAGACTCACCAACACCGTCAGACCGGACAATACGACGGCTTTGCCTGCGGTGTCCATGGTTTCGGCGACAGCACCCCTGGGGTCGGCGTGACGCAGCGCGTCGCGGAATCGAGCGACGACGAACAGCGCGTAGTCGATTCCGAGCGCGAGGGCGAACATCATCGCGAAATTCATGGCCCACACCGAGATGGGCGTGACGCCGTTGAGCAGAACGAGACCACCCGCGGAGGCGACGAGTCCGGCGACGGTGAGCAGCAGCGGCAAGCCGGCGGCGACGAGTGAGCCGAACGCGAGCACCATGATCGCCAATGTGACCGGCCAGGAGAACAATTCGGCTTGGATCATCGCGTCGTGGTTCGCCTTGTTGAAGTCCGACCACAGTGCCGACGAGCCGGTGGGATACACCTCGATTCCGTCGCCCGAGAGCCCGGTCAATCGCTCTTTCACATCGTCGACGGCTTTGACCATCTCGTCGGTGGTGCCGTTCGCCCCCGCGATGACGATGCCGGTTCGGCCGTCCGGGCTGATGGTCGTACCCGGTTGCGGCGCAACGACATCTCCGAATCTGGTGTCACCGGCGAACACGTCGGACACGTCGACGATCACCGCCTGGACGGCGGGATCGGTGATGGGTGCTGCATCGGAGTGGACCACCACCTGCACCGCCGCGGAGGAGTTGCCGCCGAAATGCTGCTGGGCCAATTCTCGAACCTGAACGGATTCGGATCCGTTCGCCTGCCACCCCGCCCCCGCCAGGGAAGTGAAGACCGAGGGCGCAAACGAACCGAGGCCGATCAACGCGATGAGCCACACGCCGAACACCCATCGTCGGTGCGTCACCATCGCGCCGCCCGCGCGGCCGAGCACGCCAGGCTCGGCCACAGGCCGATCATCCGGTGGACGAAGAACTTCGACATCGCGCAGCGACATGGTTCTCCTATACGGGTGGGGGTATCGATCGGGGCAGAGGGAACCCCGAGCGACCGAACGTGCCCACCTTCGCATATACCCAAGGGGGTATGCAAGTACCCCTGGGGGTATCAACCCAGGGGTACTCGAATCACACCAGGCGCGCCGTTGTGGTCAATCGCCGATCAGTGCCGACCGTTCCACTGCTTCTCTATCCCCCGCAGGACCTCGAGCGTCTGGGCAGAGTCCGCATCGACCGCCATCCGAGCTCGGGCGCGCTCGAGTGCGCGCTCGGCGCGCGTCACAGCACGGTGCCCCGAGTCGGTGGCCTCGACCAAGTACTGCTGCCGATTCCGCGGATTGACGCTTCGCACCAGCAGTCCCGCGTCCACCAGGCTCGCGGTGGTCGCGGTGATGCTTGTTCTGTGCCGCACCAACTCTCGCGACAATGTGCTGTACGACGTCGGCCCTCGCCTGCACACGAGTTCCAGAACCTCGTACCTCGCCCAGCTCAGCCCCTGTGCGTCCAGTGCCTCCGCCAGACGAACCCGCGCGGCCGACGCCATGCGCAGCACCGTCGACACGATTTCGAGCTCGGTCGAATGCGCCGGAGAGGTACCACCGTCGAACGATTCAGCGAGGGCAGTCATCGGATACTCCCTACTTGATTTCTGTGAGGATGGTGCCTTGGGTGATGGCGTCGCCTGCGGTGACGGTCAGGCCGGTGATGGTGCCTGCTTTGTGGGCGGTGACGGGGTTCTCCATTTTCATCGCTTCCAGGACAGCGATGAGGTCCCCTACCTCGACGGTGTCGCCTTCGGTGACGGCGACTTTGACCACGGTGCCCTGCATCGGTGCGGTGACGGAGTCACCGGATGCCGCTCCGGCTCCGGCTCCGCCGCGGGTACGCGGCTTGGGTTTGCGGCGTACCGCACCGGCAGCACCGCCACCGTTGCCGCCGAGGGAGAGTTCCCCGGGGAGGGAGACCTCGACGCGGCGGCCACCGACCTCGACGACCACCTGTTGGCGGGGCAGCAGTTCCTCGTCGTCGAGGGGTTGTCCGGCGGTGAACGGGGGAACCTGGTTGTCCCATTCGGTTTCGATCCACCGGGTGTGCACCGAGAAGGAGTCGCCGTCGCCGATGAACGCCGGGTCGGAGACCACCGCAGCGTGGAACGGGATGACCGTCGCCAGGCCGTCGACGGTGAATTCGGCCAGGGCTCGACGCGAACGCGCGAGTGCTTCCTCGCGGGTGGCTCCGGTGACGATGAGTTTGGCGAGCATCGAATCGAACTGGCCACCGATCACAGAGCCGGATTCGACACCGGAGTCGACGCGGACACCGGGGCCGGAGGGGGCGGTGAAGGTGGTGACCGGTCCGGGTGCGGGCAGGAACCCACGGCCGGCGTCTTCGCCGTTGATCCGGAACTCGAACGAATGCCCCCGCGGTTCGGGGTCGTCGGTGATGGACAGTTCCTCACCGTTGGCGATCGCGAACTGCTGCAGCACCAGGTCGATGCCGGAGGTTTCCTCGGTGACGGGATGCTCGACCTGCAGACGGGTGTTGACTTCCAGGAAGCTCACGAGGCCGTCTTGGCCGACGAGGTATTCGACGGTTCCGGCGCCGTAGTAGCCGGCTTCGAGGCAGATGGCTTTGGCGGAGGCGTGGATTTCTTTGCGTTGGGCGTCGGTGAGGAACGGGGCGGGGGCTTCTTCGACGAGTTTCTGGAAGCGGCGTTGCAGGGAGCAGTCGCGGGTGCCGGCGA
>NZ_JAPWIJ010000017.1 GCF_027270735.1 Rhodococcus ruber
CCAGTATGCCCCCGACCATCCGGTCGGGGGCATACTGCATTTCGAAACCATCGCCTCCACAACGCATTCGAGTGCGATCTCCCATCCGATTCCCAGGGCGTCGAACATCCATGTCTCACGATTGTGTGCGGTGTCCGAAGACTGCATATCGGAGCGAACAGATCGAGGCGCCGCCGGCTAACCCAGCGAAGGAGTTCAGCAAACGCGTTCGCGTTTGTCAGGCGCGAGCGGAATCGTCAACGAATTCGTATGCGTCTGACAAACGCGAGCGCATTCGCCAGACGCGTGCAGGTTCGCCACACCGATGAACGCCAATCCCGCGAATCTGACCAATGAGCACGCATCTGCCAGAAGCCCCGCGCAGATCGACCGGTCCTCCCGAGTGTTCCGTGCACCGCTGCACGCACGAAAGACACTGTCGAGTCCGGGGACATATGAGACACGCACGGCCACGGTCCACACCGCTGACGGCGTAGGGCTTCCGCACCGCACGAACGCGCGCGCAGCCGCCAGTCGCCCGCAGAATCGCATCCAGTTCAATGACCGATCCCCACGCATCTGACACACACGCGCGCACATGCAGCTGCGACAACCCGCACACGTTCGATCCGACGGTTGTGCCTTCGGCCGCGTCGAAGCTCCACTGCTCAGATCGCACGCCGGCAGCATCGACGTGTGGCTGAGTGCGCACGGACCTGTATGTCCACTCGAAATCATCTATCTTGCAATGACATTCGAGACAACTGCCCGGTCCCCGCTACCGAATGAATTAATTCGGTGGAGTTCGAGACTCAGGCCGTGCATGATCATTGCACAGGCACATCGTAGAGACCGTGGAGGTGGACAATGGCAGCAGAATCGAAGTACGCGAGCCGACGAGTCGTCTGCGCTCGGTTTACGGTTATTGCCAATCATACTCTCTGAGTAGAGCTTCGGTCCGAAGGTGATGGTGACACCCTTCGAATTCTTCGCCGCGCAGCACATCGCTGTCTTCGGCATCCATACTTGTTGTAGGAGAACAGATGTACCACTACGAACAAATCATGAACGAACATCGACAACGCGTCGAGCGTGGTGTTCGGAACTACGAACGGCTTCGCATCTCGGCGGAAAGGGCAGCGAAACCGTCTGCTAGCGAGGGAAACTCGCGAGAAGCGGTGGCTGTCGACGATGGGGTATCCAACGACGGCGATGATCCGACGTCCGAGTCCAACCTCCGCGTCGAAACGTCGTCGTCCGTGAGCTGAGGCTCAATGTACGACCAGATCGGAATAGCGATCGCCCGCCGCCGCGATGAAGTCGCGAACGAACCAGCACGCAGGGACCACCCGGAGTCCCTGCGTGCTGGTGTCGTCGAGTGCGTGCTCGGTGAGTGTGGCTGCGAGTCCACGGCCACGAAATCGAGGAAGCGTGACGGTGTGATGGAACGTCCTGAGGCCGTCGGATTCGATGTATTCCGAGTAGCCGGCCAGCTGAGAGTCGACGTGGATCTCGAACCGAGTGTTCGCACTGTCATGGGTGATCGTCACCTGCATGGTGGTACCTCCTGGCCGAGTTCGCTCACCTCACCGTAACCGGCACTCGTCCGGCGGGGTGTTCGGCGGTTACTCGAGCGTGGGTCGAAGCAGTAGGGTGAGGTAAACCGAGTCGTGCAAGCGCCACCCGTCGCAACACCGCTCTTCATAAGTACGGGGCGCTCTCGAGGCTGAAGGTGGCAATCCGTGGAAGACACATCCGACCGGGGAATCAAGGCATTCATTCGAACCGTGGCGCAGCGCGGTGGACGCGCGGAGCGGCTGACCACTTCTCGCCGTAACCCCGTGCAGGTCTGGTCGATGGACGGGAAGTCTTCGTGCATCGTTCGAGTGCGATCGAAGGTGACCGGGGACTGGAAGGCTCGCAGGCAAGACGAGTCACTCGAGAGCGACGACACCGGTTCGTCGTATTGGGTGTTCGTCGACCTCGCGAACGAAGAGCCGCGCTTCTACATGGTGTCCTCGGAAGAGATGGCTACCGATATTCGCGGAGAAGTCGATCTGTGGGTTCAGGATTCGCCTCTCCGTACCAGAACCGGGCATCACGCAATCGCGGTGGACCGGGTGGCGCATGGCAGTGAGCGGTGGGACTTGTTGGGGCTGAGCTCCACGTTGGACACCACGCTCGATGTCGGACCCGAGCAGACGTGGGTTCGTACCCCGCGGGTGAAGGCACCCCGCAAATCGGCCAAGGTTGCCGTGGAGGAAGAAGTCGTCGACAACCGCGTGCGGGTCGTCGCCGATTGCGAGGGCTATCGACTGAGCGGCCGCTACGACCCCGAGACCCAGCGACTGGAGATCACCGCCGGTCCGATGGAGGGGCGACGGTTCGACAACCCGTCCGTCGCCGCCAGTGCCGTCGCCACCCACATCAGCGGGGATGTCGAAGAACGCGACGGCTGGCAGTTCTGGCAATTGGACACCCCCGATCGCGCTCCGCTGGGATCGTTTCAGTAGAGAACATCTGACCGAACCGGCTTCGTTGTGAGTCCTCACCAAATTGTTCTATCTCGGTTAAACGGGCCAAGGGCCCGATTAACCTTGCGCTCGTAGGACGAGCTCCCTGTTTTAGCCACTGGGTCGAATCGATGTTCGAGAGTTCGTTCGTACATCGAAGTTCGAGTATCAGCGAGCTCAACGGTCGACAGTGCGAGGGGTGCTGTCGACCGTGGGAGAGGTATTCACCATGGAGCATTCCTACCGGTCAGGGTCAGCCCACGCGTCCCGTTTCGTGTTCCTCATCGCGCAGTTCGTCGATCGACGGATCCCAGCCGAGTTCTTCTCGGCCCGGTTTCGCGAGCTGCAGAACACTCAATCCGTGTACCTCGACGCCGACGTGTCGTCCGTCATCGGAATGTTGTCGGTGGACGTCGGCGCGTATCTGGGTGACGTCGAGATCCGCGGAGTCGACTACATCGACTCCGAACAGTTGTGGAGGGCGGCCGGGCAGGCGTTCCGCGATCTGATGACCGTCCAATCCGAGCACATCGAGCGTGAGGCAGGCTGACGGTCTACCTGAAGCGATCGCGTTGCCGCAGCAGATCTTCGAGCCTGAATCGGCGATGGGTTCCGCGCATTTCGATAGGTAGATCGCCCGCATCTGCCAACCGCCTGACATAGGTGTCGGAGACCCCGAGTACTGCCGCGGCCTGCGAGGTCGTGAGTAACTCGTCCACCGTTCCGATTGCCACTGCTCGGCCGGTAGACAGCTGGGTGAGGAGTTCGAGCACAGCACTGCGTGCCGCGTCGTCGAGTGGAACTGCCGAATCTCCGATTCTGACGTCGACGTCCGTGCCGCTCCGCTTGTGCACGACGGCCGCGAGTTGAGTGGCCGCGCGCGAGCTGAGAGCGGGCATGACGAATCGGAAGTCCATTCGACCAGGATAGGAGCGGGCAGTACGCATAGGCTCGAGGCACCCGACTCGCAAGGAGTGTTTCAGTGCCGCAGTTGTTGCATCTCGATTCGTCCGCCGACCCGGTGCGTTCGATCAGCCGTCAGGTGACGGCCCGCTTCTCGGACGGTTGGCATTCGATCGGAACCGACCATTCCGTGATCCATCGAGACCTACACCTGAATCCGCTGCCGCACCTCCCCACTTCGGCGTTGCACTGGGCACCCCACTTGCGTACAGCCGACGAAAATGTGGAGGCGTCCGCCGAGGCTCTGCAGATCGAACTGATCCAAGAACTGATCTCGGCAGACGTCGTGCTCATCGGCGCACCTATGTACAACTGGTCGATCCCGTCGACCTTGAAGGCATGGATCGACTACGTGCATGTTCCGGGCATCACCGTCCCGTTCGACGGCGATACGGCACCCCTCGTCGGCAAACCTGCAGTTGTGGTGACCAGCCGCGGCAACGACTACAGCCCCGGTACCGACGCTGCGTCGGCCGACCACACCACGGCCCAGCTGCGGCAGGTCCTCGGGGTCGCGCTCGGAATGGACGTCCACTTCGTCCCGATCGATCTGACTCTTGCCGCACGGGTGCCGGCGCTGGCACCTCGGATTCCGCAGGCGCAGGCCAATCTCGAGGCTGCGTTTGTCGCCGTCGAGGAACTCGCTCTGCAATTGGGCGGGGCATTGCCCAGGTAGGACCCGAGTAGCCTGGCGAGGTGCTACCGAACGGCCCAGGCAACGACACCACCCGCGGCAACCGCGGATCGGGTCGGCATCGTATCCACACGGCGTCGCGTCATCGTGGTCTCGCGCTTCGTATCGGACGGGTCGTCGTTGCCACTGCTGCGGTTGCTTCGGTTGCGGTGAGTGGCATCGGGTTCGCGGTCTACCGTGAGGCGACCACCGGACTGACCACATCCGACGCTCTCGACGGTATCGCGAACAACGATCCGAGCGGCAACGGCCAGGACACCAACATCCTGTTGATCGGCCTCGACAGTCGCAAGGACATGGACGGAAACGACCTGCCCGCCGAGTTCGTCACCGATGAACTACACGCGGGAGACAGCGATGTCGGCGGCTACAACACCAATACGCTGCTGCTGCTTCATCTTCCGGCCGATGGCGGACGTGCGACTGCGTTGTCGATTCCTCGTGACGACTACGTGGACGTCCCCGGGTACGGCAAGCGAAAGATCAAGGAGGCGTACGGGCTTGCCAAGGCCGACGCCGACACGGAGTTGCTCGACGAGGGCGTCACCGATCCGGCCGAGCGTGAACGGCGAGCGAGAGAAGCGGGCCGGCGATCGACGTTGACTGCGGTTCGCGACCTGCTCGACGTGCCGATCGACCATTTCGCCGAAGTGAACCTCCTGGGTTTCTACGACGTGGCGACGGCCGTCGGCCCCATACAGGTGTGCTTGAACAATCCGGTCGACGACAGCTATTCGGGGGCGAACTTTCCAGCCGGGGCTCAAGAGCTGAGTGCCTCGCAGGCGCTGTCCTTCGTACGGCAACGTCACGGCCTCGACAACGGCGATCTCGACCGAACCAAACGGCAGCAGGCTTTTGTCGCCGGGGTGATGGCCAAGCTCAGCTCCTCCGGTGTTCTCGCGAACATCGGCGAACTACGCGCGCTGGTGGCGGGAACCAAGAACGATATCGTCATCGACGCGTCACTGGATCCGATGACGCTCGCCGGGCAAGCCGGTGCGGTCATGCAGGGCGACATCGACTTCTACACGCTGCCGATCATGGGTTACGACACGATCAACGGTCAGGACGTCAATCTCGTCGACGTCGACTCCATCAGGGCCGAGACCGCACAGTTGATCGGCAATGCACCGCTGCCCACACCGTCGATCACCGAGGCGCCAGCCCCGACGACGGGAGCTCAGCCACTGGCGATTGCCCCACCGAATCCGATCGAGGATCTGCCCGCGGCACCCGACGAGGGTGTGCACAGCGACGGCGGCATTCCCTGTGTCGACTGAGCCCTGTGTCGACCGAGCCCTGCGTCGACCGAACTCGCGCCGGTCAGGTCACGGCGCGCTCAGCAGAACATCCATCAGCTGCTTCTCCACCGCAGCGAACTGAGGTGTCGTTACGATCTCCAGTCCGCGTGGGCGGGGCAGGGCCACCTCGACCTGCCGTCGGACATGGGCCGGCCTGGGGGAGAGGACGATGACACGATCGGAGAGGTAGACCGCCTCGCGGATGTCGTGCGTGATCATCAGCACCGTCCATCGAAACTCCGACCAGACCTGCTGCAACCAGGACTGCATGTCGCTGCGGGTCAACGAGTCCAGCGCTCCGAACGGCTCGTCGAGCAGTAGCACCGACCGCCCCTGCACAACAGTGCGCAGTAGCGCTGCTCGCTGGCGCATGCCACCGGAGAGCTCGGATGGCCTGGCCGACTCGTATCCGTCGAGGCCGAACACCGGGAACAGTTCCCGCGCCCGCGCCCGCGCTTCCTTCTTCGCGACCCCCTGCACTTCGAGTCCGAGAGTCGTGTTGTCCAGCACGGACCGCCAGGGAAACAGAAGATCCTTCTGCGGCATGTAGGCACACGGCGGCACATTAACCGTGCCGGAATCGGGTCGGTCGAGCTCGGCCAGCATGTTGAACACCGTGCTCTTGCCGGATCCACTGGGTCCGATGATCGAGACGAATTCGCCGGGTTGCGCACCGAACGACACGCCGTCGAGCACAAGCTTGTCGCCGAACGATTTGGTCAGTTCGCGAACATCGATGCTGTTGTCGGAGGTATTCGGGTCAGACATGTAGTCCCGCCGAACCGTGGCGTGCCCACGGAGCAACCAATCGCTCCACCACGAAGGTGGAGACGAAGAGGACCACACTGATCACGGCTGTGACGGCCACGGCGGCAAGGACCAGGTCGGTTCTGAACGAGTTCTTCTGTTGGCTCATGTAGATGCCGAGCCCTGCACTGGCTCCGGCGTATTCGGCGAAGATCGCCCCGACGACGGCGTAGGTGATGCCGATACGCAGCGCTGTGAAGAACCGGGGGAGAGCCGACGGTAGTCGTACGTACCGAAACTGTTGCCAGCGTGAGGCTCCCATGCTCACGAGAAGAGATCGAGCATCGCGATCGGCCGCCGCGAAGCCCTCGATGAGCCCGATGGCCATCGGGAAGAACGTGGCCAGAGCGATCACCAGAACCTTGGGCAGCAAGCCGAAGCCGAACCAGATGATCAGCAAGGGTGCGATCGCAATGATCGGCAGTGTCTGCGACACGACGAAGAGCGGTACGAACGCGCGCCGGAGCCACGGCGAGAAATCCACCGCAACAGCCAATAGCCAGGCGAGGGCCAGGGAGACCGCGAAACCGACGAGCGTCACCTGCAGGGTCGCGGCCGCGTTCTCGGTGATCGCGTCGCGTTGCGCCCAACCCTGCACGACGACGCGACCGGGCGATGGCAGCACCTGCGGGCGGATGCCGCTGACCTGGACGTAGATCTGCCAGGCGGCTACCAGTGCGACGACGACGGTGACTGCGGGCCACGCCCAGCGGACCGAGGCTCGGATTCCGCTGAAGGAGAACGTGTCTCGCTCAGCGGTAACCGGCTTACCGATCGCCGAGATAGTCATTGGTGAAGTAGGTCGACCAGTCCGGCTCCGTCGTCAGAGGGGCACCGTTCTGATCGGCCAGTACGCCGCTCTCGTACAGGAACTTCGAGTACGCCGTCCACTTGTCGAGGCTCTGTCTTCCGACCTCGCCGGAGGCATCCTTCATGTACTTCGCCGCGAGCATTTCCTGGCTCTCGAAAACGAGCGACTCGTCGGTGAAGGTTCCGGGGTTGGCGTCGATCAGATCCTGGGCAGCTCTGTCCGGATCGTCGGCAGCGAGTTGGTACCCGCGTTGCAGGGCCTGGACGAACTTCTTCGCCTCGTCCGGGTGCGCAGCGAGCCAGGGCTCGTTGCCACTGATGGTGAGAGCATAGGCATCGGGAAATCCGTAGTCGGTGTAATCGAAGTACTTCATCGGGGTTCCGCTGTGTTCGGCTTCGATGCCTTCCCACGCGAAGTAGGAGACGGTGAAGTCCGCGGTACCGGAATACACCGCCTCGTACGCCGAGGTTCCCAGCACTACGGTCTCGTATTCGCCTGTGCCACCGTCGTTCTTGATGACCTGCTGGAGTCCGGCTTGCTCACCGGATTCGCCGAAGCCGGCATAGACCTTGCCGTCGAGTGCCTTCGGGCTGGGGATGTCGTCTCGATCTGCGCGAACTCCGATGCCTGTCGCCCAATGCTGCAGTGGTGCGAGAACGGATACGGTCTGTGCGCCCGCCGAGGTGGCGAACACCCCCGAACTCTGTGTGCTGATGCCGAACTCGGCGTTTCCGGCATCGACGAGGGTGTCCGCTGCAGTGTTGTTGTAGGGCAGAACTTCGACGTTCAAGCCGGCGTCGGCGAAATACCCTTCTTGCAGAGCAACGTAGAGACCGGTGTGATTGGTGTTCGGGGTCCAGTCGAGGGCGAACCGAATGGTGTCGGAATCGGTCGATTCCGAGCATCCTGCCAGTCCCGTGGTCGCCACGACCGCCGCTGCAAGCGTGGCGAGAATGCGAGCGGTTCTCATGCGTACACCGCACTTTCGGCCAGGGGCCACGGTGTGGGATGTAAAGCGCTGTCCCAGAACATCAGTTCGTATCTCGACGCGACGACGAAGGCGTCGATCATCTGCTCGCGCTGATCGAGTGTCGCGGCCGCGGCGGCGTCGTCCACGAAAGTCTTCGCAGCGTCGACGATGGCATGGAATTCGGGTGCGTCGTAGGCAGCGACCCACCGCGCGTAGGGGTGATCGGGATCGCGATCGAGAACCGTCTTCGCTGCTTCGGCGAGTGAGCGGCCGACATCGGCGTAGATCCAGAAACACGGCAGCACCGCCGCGGCCGCCACGGGATACGGCTCGGTTGCCGACGTGGCGGTCAGATACGACGTGTAGCCCAGGCACGCAGGTGAAGGCTCCGGCGTAGCCGTCGACGAGGGGAGTGAACCTCCGGTCAGCATGGCCTCGTGCGACGACGCCTCGTCCATGGCGCTCGCGGCGGCGCTCGCCCAGAATGCCCCGGCGAGCGGGTTCGGAGCGTGTGCTGCCAGCAAGGACAAAGACTTCACGTACCCGCTCAGATAGAGCGAATCCTGCTCGAGGTACCGACGGAACGCGTCGAGCGGAAGCGTCCCGGCACCGAGCAGTCGGAGAAATTCCAGGTTGTCGATCGCGTGTCGAATGTCCGCAGAGGCATCCCACAGGAGATCGGTGAAGCGGACCGGGTCCGCAGATACAACAGGCGTCATCGCCTTGACATCCCTTCGTCAGTATTACCTGCATCAGGTTCGGCGGGTTTGATCTCAGCATCCGCATCGGCGGACACACCCCGTGTCAGAACGAAAGCGACAGTAACACCGGTCACCTGGTGTGGGTGCCGTCGCCCCTGTATCTGCGGTCCGGACTCACCCCAGCATGTCCTCGAGTTCCATGCCCTTGGTCTCCGTGATCTTGGCCTTGACGAAGAAGAACGACAAGGCGGCGAACAGTGCGAAGCCGGCGTAGATGACCCACAGTCCCACCGTCGACGTCAAGGGCGGGAAGGCAAGGGTGACAGCGAAGTTGGCGACCCAATTGGCTGCGGTGCCTATTCCGAGTGCCATGGCTCGCATGCGGTTGGGGAACATCTCGCCGAGCATGACCCACATGATCGGACCCCAGGTGGATGCGAAGAAGATGACGAAGAGATTGGCACCGACCAGAGCGATAGCACCCCACGGAGCGGGGAGCGTGACGTCGTCGCCGCTGCCGATCGACTGCGAGAAGGCGACGGACGCCATGACGAGACCGACGAACATGCCGAGTGAACCCGCCAACAGCAACTTGCGCCTGCCGATGCGGTCGACGAACAGGATGGCCACGAACGTCATGACCACGTTGATCACCGCGGTGATGACGGAGGTGGTGAACGACTGATCCTCGCTGAAGCCGACCGAGCGCCACAGCGTCGTCGAGTAGTAGAAAATCGCGTTGATGCCGACCAACTGCTGCAGCACGGCCATCGTGATGCCGACCCACACGATCGGTTGCAGGCCGAACTTGGGCCCGCGGATGTCGGCGAACGACGAACGCGACTCCTTGCGCAGAGTCAGCCTGATCTCGTGCACGCGCTCGTCGGGATGCAGTTCGCCGGTGATCTCGGCGAGCACTCGCGCTGCTTCCTCATCGAGATGCTGACCCACCAGATAGCGCGGGGATTCCGGAATCAGTGTTGCCAGCAGCCCGTACACCAGTGCGGGAACGACGCCGACGAGAAACATCCAGCGCCATGCTTCGACGCCGAACCACAGGTCGTTGGACGCCCCGTCTGCAGCGCCTGCGAGAAGCGCGTCGGACAGCAGGGCGGCGAAGATGCCGATGGTGATGGCCAGTTGCTGGAGCGAGGCCAGGGAGCCGCGCCATTTGGCCGGTGCGATTTCGGCTATGTAGGCCGGTGCGATCACCGAGGCGATGCCGATGCCGAGTCCGCCGAGCACTCGCCACAGCATGAGATCGGGAACGCTGAACGCGAATGCCGAACCGACCGAGGAGATGGTGAACAGGGCCGAGCCCAGCAGCATCACTCTCTTGCGTCCCCAACGGTCCGCAAGGCTGCCGGCGAACCATGCACCCACTGCGCATCCGATCAGGGCGATCGCCACCACGAAGCCGGTGGTGAACGAGCCGAGGGAAAAGTGATCTTCGATCGAGTCGACGGCTCCGTTGATGACCGAGCTGTCGAAGCCGAACAGGAAGCCGCCCACAGCTGCGGCGACACTGACGCCGATGACCTTCGCTGTGTGGTGGTCCGAGGTCTGATTCATGAGTGACGCACCTTCTGGCCGCGCGCATGGGCGTCGGCCGCTGGGGAGACCGTACGGCAGAGATTGTCGTACCGTCCCCGGACATTACGCCTGGTCCTTCGCCGCGCGAACGACGCCGTCAGCGGAGGTCGAAATCCTCGGCCGAGACGGTGAAGCCATGGCCGACCTGATCGGTGCAGGTCACCCCGGACTCCTCGTCGACGCTGCACTGCAGGCCGTTGGTGGATCCGCTGCCGGGGACGGTGAGCACCTCGCCGTACGGTAGCGCCGCCGCGGGGCCGTCGAAACGATGGAACTTGGGATCGCCGAGACTCTCGAACTTCGCCGGAGATCCAGCGATCAACTGCACGGCATTGGGTTTGACGGCTGCTTCCGAAGCGCCGCTTCCGGGAACCTTCGGTGCCGAATCGGGGAGCGAACCGTGGCAACCGGCGATCGAGGTGTTCAGGACGGCGATACCGCACTCGAATTTTCCGCTGGGGCTCGAAAAGTAGTACCAGCCCGGTGCTTTGCCTGCGTAGTCCTTCGAATTGGCCTGCGCCGCTGCCGAACTCGTCGGCGTTGCCGTGGTGGACGTCGTCGGCGTCGTGGACGTAGGTGGGGATGCCGGCGTACTGCGGGGCGTCGTCGGAAGAGCGGTGATCGGGGTGGGACGGTCGGTGACGATCGTCGCCATCGGCCCGTCGCCTCCACCGGAACCACAGGCGGCCAGTAGGCCGACTGCCACGACTGCCGCTGCCGCACATACGATTCTTTTCAACGTCGATTCCTTCGCTCGGGGGCGTCGACGCCGAACGTAGCGCCGCCGAGCCCAGGGATGATGTTGGTACGTTGGGCAGCGACCGAACAGGAGGCTCGATGGGCAACGCGTCCGACTCCACCGTGCGTGTGAGCACGCCGTACGGCGACGTCCTCGGCTATCCGGTTGCCGCCGACGCATCGCCTGTCGTGGCGTGGAGAGGTATTCCCTACGCGACACCGCCGGTGGGGAAGCTTCGGTTCGGATCGCCGCGACCGTTGCAGCCGTGGTCCGGAGTACTCGACGGTCTCGAGTTCGGCGCGATGGCACCACAGGGTCGCGACAGTCCGGTGCCGATCGATCCGTCGCTGTCGATCTCCGAGGACTGCCTCACGCTCAACGTGTGGGCCCCCCGGCCCGATGGAGAGCAACGTCCGGTGCTCGTGTGGATCCACGGCGGTGCGTACTCGCTCGGATCGTCCGCTCAGCGGGTGTACGACGGGCGGAACCTGAGTGAGAACGGCGACGTGGTGGTGGTGACCGTCAACTTTCGCCTCGGTGCCTTCGGGTTCCTCGACCTGTCGTCGTTCTCCACCGACGAGCACACCTTCGAGACCAATCTCGGACTGCGAGACCAGATCGCAGCACTCGAATGGGTGCGTGAATGCATCGCCGCGTTCGGTGGCGATCCCGATCGAGTCACTCTGTTCGGTGAATCCTCCGGGGGCGCATCGGTCACCACATTGATGACGTCTCCGAAGGCCGAAGGCCTGTTCCAGCAAGCGATCGTGCAGAGTGCTCCTGCGACGTCCGTGTACGGCCCCGATCGAGGTGCCGCAGTGGCGTCGAGATTCCTGGAATTGGTGGGTGTCGACCGGGAAGACATCGGCGAATTGTTCGATATGCATTTCAGCAGGCTGGTCACTGCAGGAGACACGCTCTGCTACGAAATTCCCACGAGAGTTCCTGGAACACTCGGTCTTTCGCCGGTCGTCGATGGAGACATCGTTCCGCGCTACCCGGTGGCGGCGTTCCAGAAGGGTCTCTCGCACAAGATCCCACTGATCATCGGCACCAATCACGACGAGCCGTCGATCTTCCGATTCATGAAGTCCCCGCTGATGCCGATCACCTCCGACACCGTCTCGGAGATGTTCCGGGCCATTGCGCACGATCACGCCGATCTGCCGGCCTATCGCGTCGCCGAGATCATGGCGGCATACCCGGACAGGGACAAACCGGCCGGCGCACAAGCTATGTCGCGTGATGCGGGATTCGTCATGCCGAGCATGTGGATCGCCGACGCGCACAGCAGGCACTCGCCGACATGGATGTACCGGTTCGATCACGCGACGCCGATGCTCAAGGCGGCTCGCGTCGGGGCCGGACACGCAACCGAACTGCCGTACGTCTTCGGCAACTTCGGGACGCTGAACCGAGACCCCACGTTCTGGCTCGGCGGACGAAAACCGGCGATGGCGGTGGCGGCGCGAATGCAGAGACGGTGGCTCGCTTTCGCACGGTACGGCGTGCCCGCTGCGCTGGACGCGTCCAAGCATTGGGCTCCCTACACCGAAAAGACGCGTTGGACGCTGGTCATCGATACGTCCGACGCACTTGTCGAGGACCCCGACGGCGACATGCGCGCTGCATGGGGCGACCGTGTGCTGGGATTCAGCTGACACGTCGTCCTGCCTTTGGTCGTTCCACAGGCATGAAACGAACGTAACAGCAAGAACATCAGCCGCAGGAGTCTCACCGGTAACAATTGGATGTCAGCAGCCTGTCGGTAGGTGCCGTTATGTTCGGTGAGTGTTGATGTCCAGGATCGTCGAAGCCTCCCGTGCCGTAGCCGCGACGCGCTCGCGCAAGGTCAAGATCGAGCAGCTGAGCGCGCTGCTCGCCGAGGCGGAGATCGGTGACATCGAACCCGCTGTTTCGTGGTTGTCGGGGGAGTTGCGGCAGGGTCGAATAGGAGTCGGGTGGCGCACTCTTGCCGATCTCGAGGTCACCTCCGCCGAGGCTTCGACGCTGACGGTGACCGCGGTCGACGATGCGATCTCCGCGGTCGCATCGACCTCGGGGGCGGGATCGGCTGCGCGGCGAGTAGCGCTGTTGACGGACTTGTTCTCACGCTGCACCGCGGAGGAACGGCAGTTCCTGATCAGGCTCGTCACCGGTGAACTTCGTCAGGGGGCGCTCGAGGGAATCATGGTCGACGCAGTCGCTGCCGCCACGAACCTTCCGCAGGCTCCGGTGCGTCGCGCATTCATGCTCTCGGGTCGCCTGTCTGCCACCGCGGTTGCCGCCATCACCGGTGGCGTCGAGGCGCTGGATGCGTTCCGGCTCGAGGTGGGACGCCCGGTCCGCCCGATGCTGGCCTCGCCCGCAGAATCTCTTCGCGCGGCATGGGAGCAACTGGACGGCGACGTCACCGTCGAATACAAGCTCGACGGCGCTCGTATTCAAGTGCACCGTTCCGGAACCGACGTGAGCATCTACACGCGGACCTTGCGAGACATCACTGCGAGCGTGCCCGAGTTGGTGGAACTCGTACTCGCCCTGCCGTGCGACTCGGTAGTACTCGACGGAGAGACCCTCGCGCTCGACGACAGTGGGCGGCCGCGGCCGTTCCAGGAAACGATGAGCCGTTTCGGCGCAGAGAGTGCTCACGAGCTTCTGCTGCAGCCCTACTTCTTCGACTGTCTGCACCTGGACGGAACGGATCTGCTCGATGTGCCCCTCGAAGAGCGACTGGCCGCACTCGAACGAGTGGCACCGGGGCATCGAATCCCCAGCGCCGTTCGCCCCGATGCGGACGGAGCGGCGGCCCAGTTCGACGCTGCGCTCGACGCCGGACACGAGGGCGTCATGCTCAAAGCTCTCGGTGCGCCGTACGCCGCCGGGCGACGCGGAAAGAGCTGGCAGAAGGTCAAACCCGAGCACACGCTCGATCTCGTCGTACTCGGTGCCGAGTGGGGATACGGTCGCCGCACCGGTTTCCTGTCCAACCTTCACCTCGGAGCTCGCGATCCCTACGGCGGCGACCCCATCATGGTCGGGAAGACGTTCAAAGGATTGACCGACGTTCTGTTGCAGTGGCAGACGGACGAATTCCCCAAACACGAGCGAGAGCGCGACGAGCACACCGTGTACCTGCGCCCGGAACTGATCGTCGAAATCGAACTCGACGGCGTGCAGGTGAGCTCGCGCTACCCGGGCGGAGTGGCCCTACGATTCGCGCGCGTGCTGCGATACAGACCCGACAAGAACCTCGGCACCGCAGACACCATCGACGCCGTACGCGCATTGCTCCCGAACTCGAGCTCCTGACCCGGTGGGCACCCCTCTGACGATTAATACATACGAAACCGGGCGAACGATCCCGTAACACGGCGCAAAATATCTTGAGGGTGCAAGCCAGCGAGAGATGGAGTGCCAATGATGTCCACAGTTCGAGCTGCTCTGGTCCAAAGCAAGTGGACCGGTGACAAAGAATCGATGATCGCGGCACACGAGGGGTTTGCTCGGTCCGCCGCCGAGCAAGGCGCGAAAGTCGTCTGTTTCCAAGAACTTTTCTACGGACCGTACTTCTGCCAGTTGCAGGACGCGAAATTCTACGAGTACGCCGAATCGGTACCTGGGCCCACGGTGGACCGCTTTGCCGCACTGGCGAAAGAACTCGGCATCGTGATGATCCTGCCCGTCTACGAGCAGGAGCAGCCAGGTCTTCTCTACAACACTGCGGCCGTGGTCGACGCGGACGGCACTTATCTCGGTAAATACCGCAAGCACCACCTTCCTCACGTCAACGGATTTTGGGAGAAGTTCTATTTCCGTCCGGGAAACCTGGGGTGGCCGGTGTTCGACACCGCCGTCGGCCGCATCGGTGTCTACATCTGTTACGACCGGCATTTTCCCGAAGGATGGCGCGCTCTCGGACTTGCCGGTGCCGAGATCGTGTTCAATCCCTCGGCCACCTCGCGGGGTCTGTCGAATTACCTGTGGAAACTCGAGCAACCGGCCTCGGCCGTCGCGAACGAGTACTACGTCGGTGCGATCAACCGCGTCGGAATCGAATCCGAGTACGGCGACGACGACTTCTACGGCACCAGCTACTTCGTCGATCCCGAGGGCAAATTCGTCGGCGAGGTGGCGTCGGATTCCGAGCCCGAGATCGTCGTTCGAGACCTGGACATGGACTTGATCAAGGTGGTCCGCGACCGGTGGGCCTTCTATCGTGACCGCAGACCCGACGCCTACGGCCCACTGGTGCAACCCTGATGGCCACCACCTTCGTGCACGGTGGAACCGTGGTATCCACCACCGGCGCACAGGAATTGGATGTGTTCATCGACGGTGAGACCATTGTCGCGGTGCTGGCGCCGGGCTCGGTGTCACTGGCCGCGGACCTGAAGACATCTGCAGACGTCGTCATCGACGCCACCGGAAAGTACGTGATTCCGGGTGGCGTCGACGGGCACACCCACATGGAGATGCCGTTCGGCGGCACGTTTGCATCCGACACCTTCGAAACCGGAACGCGCGCAGCGGCCTGGGGTGGTACGACGACCATCGTGGACTTCGCGATTCAAACTCCCGGCCAGCGCGTACAGGACACTCTGGCGCAGTGGCACGAGAAAGCGGCGGGGAAGTGCGCCGTCGACTACGGGTTTCATCAGATCATCGGTGATGTCACCGACGATTCCTTGAAAGCCATGAGCGAGTTGGTTTCCGAGGGTGTCACCAGCTTCAAGCTCTTCATGGCGTACCCGGGCGTGTTCTACTCCGACGACGGTAAGATATTGCGCGCCATGCAATCTGCGGCCGAAACGGGTGCGTTGCTGATGATGCACGCGGAGAACGGCATCGCCATCGACGTGCTCGTGGCGCAGTCGATCGCGCGTGGAGACACCGCTCCGTACTTCCATGGCACGTCGCGGCCGTGGCAACTGGAGGAAGAGGCGACGCACCGAGCCATCATGCTGGCCCACGTCACCGGTGCACCGCTCTACGTCGTACACGTCTCTGCCAAGCAGGCTCTGGAACAGATCGCCCAGGCTCGGGGCAACGGACAGAACGTGTTTGCCGAGACCTGTCCGCAGTACCTCTATCTGTCGCTCGAGGAGCAACTCGGTGCACCGGGCTTCGAGGGGGCCAAGTGGGTCTGCTCGACGCCACTGCGGTCGCGAGCCGAGGGGCATCAGGACGAGTTGTGGCGGTACCTGCGCACAGGAGATGTGGCGACCGTCAGTACCGACCATTGCCCGTTCTGTATGAAGGACCAGAAAGAGATGGGTATCGGCGATTTCTCCAAGATTCCCAACGGAATCGGGTCGGTGGAACATCGGATCGATTTGATGTTCCAGGGTGTGAAGAGCGGAAAGATCACCCTCGAGAAGTGGGTGGACGTCTGTTGCACCACCCCGGCCCGGATGTTCGGCATGTACCCGAAGAAGGGCGTCATCAGCCCCGGAGCAGATGCCGACATCGTGATCTACGACCCGAACGGGCATACCAGTATCGGAGCCGAGAAGACCCACCACATGAACATGGACTATTCGGCGTACGAGGGTTTCGAGATCGACGGCCACGTCGACACCGTGCTCTCCCGCGGGCGCGTCATCGTCGACAGTGGGTCCTATTCCGGCACTGCGGGACACGGCCGCTTCGTTCGCCGCGACCTGTCACAGAATCTGATCTGAGCCATGGACATCGGGGTGGTGCTGCAGTGCAATCCGCCGGCGTCGCGGGTGATCGATCTGGCCAGACAGGCCGAGACGCATGGGTTTTCGCACGTATGGACGTTCGATTCGCATCTGCTGTGGCAGGAACCGTACGTCATCTACAGTCAGATTCTGGCCGCGACGAGGCGCGTGACCGTGGGCCCGATGGTCACCAATCCGGCGACGCGCGATTGGACGGTGACGGCATCGACGTTCGCGACGCTCAACGACATGTTCGGCAATCGAACCGTCTGCGGCATCGGTCGGGGTGATTCCGCGGTCCGCGCCCTCGGAGGGAAGCCGACAACACTTGCCTCGCTTCGAGACTCGATCGAGGTGATACGAAGTTTGGCCAACGGGCGTAGCGCCCGGGTGGGTGAGACGACAGTGCAGTTTCCGTGGGCGGAGCACTCGAAGCTGGAGGTGTGGGTCGCGGCGTACGGACCCAAAGCCCTCGAGCTCACCGGGCAGGTGGCGGACGGCTTCATCCTGCAGTTGGCAGATCCGGATATTGCTGCCTGGACGATCGGCCGAGTGCGTGCTGCGGCAGAGCAGGCGGGCCGCGATCCGGATTCGATCTCGATCTGTGTGGCAGCTCCCGCCTATGTCACCGACGGTACCGAGGCCGGCCTCGAACATGCCCGCGACCAATGTCGGTGGTTCGGCGGGATGGTCGGTAACCACGTCGCCGATATCGTCTCGCGCTACGGCGGCGATGGCGGCGGTGTTCCACAGGCGCTCACCGACTACATCGCGGCGCGTACCGGGTACGACTACAACGAGCACGGACGGGCCGGAAACTCGCACGCCGAGTTCGTTCCGGACGAGGTGATCGACAGATTCTGTCTGCTCGGATCTCCGGCCGATCACATCGCCAAACTGAAGGACCTCGAGACTCTCGGGGTCGATCAGTTCTCGGTGTACCTTCAGCACGACGCCAAAGCCGCGACGCTGGAAGCGTACGGAGAGAGCATCATTCCGCAGATCCGTCCGAGTGTGACGGCGACGTCGTGACGAGTGTTCTCGATCAGGCGGCGGTGATAGCTCCTACTCCCGCCCGCTCGGCGCAAGGACTTCGCCGTCCGGTCATGGCCATGGCCGCAATCGTGGTTTTGCTGGTGTTGTGGGAGCTGGTGAAAGTACTCGTCCCCGAGAACGGGGTGAGTATTGCCGGTGTACGGGTGTTGCCGCGCACCGATGATGGTGCGCTTCCGCATGTGTGGTCGGTGTTGGCGGCGCTGACCGAGCCGGAGGTGAACGTCGCCGGGGCACGCAGTGTCGGTGCCGCAATCGTCTCCAGCGGCCTGTTCACGTTCGGGCTTGCGGTGCTGGGGTTCGCCCTGGGTGCGGTGGTCGGTCTCGTTCTGGCTGTGGTCATGCAACGTTTCGCCTGGGTGGAGCGCTCCGTGTTGCCGTACGTGATCGTCTCGCAGACGGTTCCGCTCATTGCGTTGGCACCGCTCGTCGCGGGCTGGGGCGGGAAGATCGCCATCGGTGGGTACGCCTGGCAGCCGTGGATGAGCATCACCGTCATCGCGTCGTACCTCGCGTTCTTCCCGGTGGCGGTGGGGATGTTGCGCGGGCTACGTGCACCCGACCGGGCGTCCCTGGATCTGATGCACAGTTACGCGGCCGGATGGTGGACCACGCTTCTGCGGCTACGGCTCCCAGCCTCGGTGCCGCACCTGATCCCGTCTCTGCGGCTGGCGGCTGCTGCCGCTGTGATCGGTGCAGTCGTTGCCGAGATCTCGACCGGAACCACCGGCGGTATCGGCAGGCAGATCATCGTGTTTTCGCAACAGGCGACGGGCGACGCGTCTCGTCTGTACGCAGCCGTTCTGGGTGCGGCGGTGCTCGGACTCGTGGTCACCGGATTGGTGGCCCTGCTCGATATCGCTCTTGGCCGATACGCAGGCCGGACTCCTGCACGAAGGGCGGATCGATGACCGTGCATGCCGTTCACGTCGAGAGCGTCGGTAAGACGTTCGATGGGGGAGTGACAGCGCTGGACAGTGTGTCGCTGTCGATCGCTCCCGGCGAATTCGTATCCCTGATCGGACCTTCGGGCTGCGGCAAGTCGACGCTGCTTCGCGTCATCGCAGATCTCGAGCAACCCACCTCCGGTGCGGTGTCGGTGTTCGGTCTGACGGCACGGCAAGCTCGCGTCGAACAGAAGTACGGCATCGCATTTCAACAGGCAGGACTGCTCGATTGGCGAACAGTGCAGTCGAACGTTGCGTTGCCGCTCGAGCTGCACAAGGTGGCCAAACGGGAACGCGCGGATCGGGTACGCGAACTGCTCGAACTCGTGGGACTCACCGATTTTGCGGAGAGCTTCCCCAGCCAGCTGTCCGGCGGCATGCAGCAACGCGTGGCGATTGCTCGTGCATTGGCCCGAACGCCGGGACTGTTGCTGATGGACGAACCGTTCGGCGCACTCGACGAGATGACACGCGAGAAGATGCAGAACGACCTGT
Organism: Rhodococcus ruber; assembly: GCF_027270735.1. Lineage (GTDB taxonomy): Bacteria > Actinomycetota > Actinomycetes > Mycobacteriales > Mycobacteriaceae > Rhodococcoides > Rhodococcoides rubrum_A. Next base: position 19,254 of record NZ_JAPWIJ010000017.1, read on the forward strand.
TGCGCATAGCCGAGGAGTCGAGCGCAGCAGTGGTGTTCGTGACCCACTCCATTCCCGAAGCCGTGTATCTGTCCGATCGAGTGGTCGTGATGTCTCCGCGGCCGGGGCGGATCGTGGACACGCTCACGATCGACACCTTCGGCTCCGACGGGGACCCACGCGAATCGACGGAATTCTTCGCCGCCATCACCTCGGTTCGGGATGCACTGCACGGGCGCATGATCCGCGGTGCGGACCTCCGATGAAAGTCTGGCTGCCGCCGGTGGTGTTCGGCGTCGTCCTGCTCGGATTGTGGCAGCTGCTGACCGTCGTCGCCGGGGTACCGTCCTTTCTGCTGCCGTCACCGAGTGCGATTGCCGAACAGTTCGCTCGTAACGCCGGCAACATCGGATCGGCAAGTGTGGCAACCGGAACCAACGCGCTGGTGGGATTGATCGCAGGGTCGGTCCTCGGTCTTCTCGCAGCGATGACGGCCGTTCGCCTTCGGATCGTCGACGAACTTCTCACTCCGCTGGCGGCGGGTGCCGCAGCCGTTCCCATCGTCGCCCTCGCCCCGGTGTTCAACTCGATGTTCTCCTCGACCACCGATCTATCGCGCCGCCTCGTCGTGACCATTGTCGTGTTCTTCCCGGTATTCGTCAGTGCGGCAAAAGGACTCCGTCAGGTATCACCGGTGCATCAGGACCTGATGACGTCGTATGCGGTCGGCGGCTGGCAGTTCACACGCATCGTTCGCCTCCCGTCCGCGGTGCCACACATCTTCACCGGGTTGCGGGTTGCTGCTCCGAATGCTGTCATTGCTGCCATCATCTGCGAGTACTTCGGTGGACTGCAGAACGGTTTGGGGTCGCGGATCACCTCCGCCGCGTCGAACACCGCTTACCCCCGGGCATGGGCCTACGTCGTAGGTGCCATCGCAGTCGGGTTGCTCTTCTTTCTGGTCGTTCTCTTGCTCGAGAAGCTCGTGTCCCGCCGTCGTACCTAGGAGAAGTCGAACGTGAAGATCACTCGAACCCCCCGACGCCTGCTGGCCGTCGTCATGGCACTTGCGGTAGTCGCCTCGGCCTGCAGCACCACCACGACCGAAACCGATACCGGTGACGACGGGAACACCACGATCAAGCTGCAATTGCAGTGGTTCAAACAGGGCCAGTTCGCGGGCTATCTGGCGGCCGTCGATCAGGGCTTCTACGCCGAGCAGGGACTGAACGTCGAAATATTGGACGGCGGAACGGATATCGTTCCGCAGACCGTGCTGGCGCAGGGACAGGCCGATTATGCGGTTGCCTGGGTCCCGAAAGCGCTCGCTTCCCGCGAGGCCGGGGCGGGCATCACCGACGTCGCTCAGATTTACCAGAAATCCGGCACATTGCAGGTCTCGTTCGAGGATCAGAACATTGCCTCACCCGCCGACCTTCGCGGCAAGACTGTCGGAAACTGGGGCTACGGCAACGAATTCGAATTGTTCGCCGGCATGACGAAGGCCGGAGTCAGTCCATCCGACGTGACGTTGGTGCAGCAGCAGTTCGACATGAACGGCCTGCTGTCCGGCGATATCGCTGCTGCACAGGCCATGTCGTACAACGAGTACGCACAGCTGCTGGAGACTGTGAACCCGGCGACCGGTGCGCTGTTCACCGCAGACGATTTCAGTTCGCTGAACTGGAACGACGACGGGGTTGCCATGTTGCAGGACGCGATCTGGGCCAATACCGACAAGCTCTCCGACGAGGCGTACCAGGATCAGACCGTCAAATTCCTGGCGGCATCGTTGAAGGGCTGGATCTTCTGCCGAGACAACGTCGAGAAGTGCCGCGACATCACCGTCGCTGCGGGGTCCACACTGGGCGCGAGCCATCAGCTCTGGCAGGTCAACGAAGTCAACAAACTGATCTGGCCGTCGGGTGACGGCATCGGGATGATCGACGAAGCCGCCTGGCAGCAAACCGTCGACATCGCGAAGACCACGAAGAACGCCGAGGGCTCGACGGTGCTCACCGCTGATCCCGATGCCGAGGCCTACACCAACGAGTACGTGGGCAAGGCATTGGATTTGTTGAAGGCCGACGGTGTGGACGTCACCGGAGAGTCGTACGCTCCGATGGAGGTCACACTGGAGGAAGGCGGCAAGTAGATGGATCACGTGTTCTATTCCTGGTCGGCGCAGGCCGAACTGAACCCGATCACCGTCGAGGGTGCCGAGGGGTCGTGGTTCTGGGACGACAAGGGCAACCGATACCTGGACTTCTCTTCCCAATTGGTCAACGTCAATCTCGGGCATCAACACCCCGACGTGGTGGCCGCCATCGTCGAACAGGCCCAGGTTCTGACGACCATTTCTCCGACCGTGGCCAACAACAAGCGCAGTGAACTCGCCGCGTTGATCGCCGAGCGGGCACCGGGTGATCTGAACCGCGTGTTCTTCACGACGGGTGGTGCCGAAGCCGTCGAGCATGCGGTACGGCTGGCGCGACAGCACACCGGGCGTACGAAGATGCTTGCCGCGTATCGCTCGTACCACGGTGGAACCGGCGTTGCGATCGGTCTCACCGGCGAGCCGCGGCGATGGGGCACCGAGCCGACCAATGTCGACGTCGTACGCTTCTTCGGACCGTACCCCTACCGGTCGCCCTGGGGCACAACGACTCCCGAGGACGAAACGGCTGCAGCGCTGGCACACCTCGAACAGGTCATCGTGCTCGAAGGTGCGCAGAACATCGCCGGACTGATCCTCGAATCGGTCATCGGCACCAACGGTGTACTGATCCCGCCGCCCGGATATCTGGCCGGCGTCCGAGCGCTGTGCGACAAGTACGGGATCGTGTACATCGCCGACGAAGTGATGGTCGGGTTCGGGCGAATCGGCGAATGGTTCGCGTGCCAGGCCTGGGATGTGACACCGGATCTGATCACGTTCGCCAAGGGCGTCAACTCCGGATACGTGCCCCTCGGCGGGGTAGTGATCTCGGAGAAGATCGCCTCGCAGTTCGACCACAAGCCCTATCCCGGCGGGCTGACGTACTCCGGCCACGTACTCGGATGTGCGGCCGGAGTTGCGTCGATCGGCGTGTTCGAGCGCGACAAGATCCTTCCGCACGTGCGTCACGTCGGCGAGGACGTACTCGGTGCGGGCCTGTCGAAGCTAGCCGAATCTCACCCGAGCGTGGGCGAGGTGCGCGGAAAGGGGTTCTTCTGGGCCGTCGAACTGGTCAAGGACGGTGAGACGAGGGAACCGCTGGTGCCTTTCGCCGCGTCGGGCAAGGACGCGGCGGCCATGGGCACGGTAACCGCAGCGGCGAAGTCCCGCGGTCTGTGGCCGTTCGTCGCCGGAAATCGACTCCAGATCGCCCCGCCGCTGACGACGTCCGAGGACGAGATTCGTCAGGGACTGGAAATCCTCGACGAGGTACTGACCGTGGCGGACGGGTTCACCGTTTGACTCGGGGTCGTGCGCGGAAACTCGACCCCTGCTACGAGGCAGGAGTGGAGCCTGCGGAACGACCCGAAAACACTGCGCGCACGTGCGGCGCCAGCCGCTCTGCTCAGAGCACAGCACCCGGGTTGAGGATGCCCGCCGGGTCGAGAGCGGTCTTGATGCGGCGGGTGAGTTCCATGACGTCTTCTCCGACTTGATCAGGCAGCCAAGCCTTTTTGAGGCGACCTACGCCGTGTTCTCCGGTGATGGTGCCGCCCAACGAAATTGCCAGATCCATGATCGCTCCGAAGGCGACGTTGGCTCGGCGGGTCATGTCGGGGTCCTCAGGGTCGAACACGATCAGTGGATGCGTGTTGCCATCGCCGGCGTGAGCGATGACGGCGACCAGGACGTCGTACTTCACGGACAGTTCGGCTATTCCGTCGACCAGGGCGGGGAGGGCAGGCAGCGGAACACCGACGTCCTCGAGCAGCAGGCTGCCGAGTCGTTCGACCGCGGGAATGGCGAATCGCCGTGCGGCAGCGAAGGCCTCACCCTCGTCGGGGTCGTCGGTGGTGAAGACATCCGAGGCACCGGCCTCGGTGCACGCGGCCGCCATGATCTCGATTTCGCGCCCCCGATCGGCACCTGGTGAGTCGGACCGAGCGATGAGCATCGCTGCTGCCTCGCGGTCGAGTCCCATGTTCATGGCGTCCTCGACGGCACCGATGGACGCGCGGTCCATGAATTCGAGCATCGACGGCCGCAAGGTACGGGTGATGGCCAGAATCGCAGTCGTCGCATCGTGCACCGACGCGAACGAGGCAACCACGGTGCTGGCCGGAGGTTGTGCCGGGATCAGTCGCAGGGTGATCTCGGTGATGATGCCCAGGGTGCCCTCGGATCCGACGAAGAGCTTCGCAAGTGACAGTCCGGCAACATCTTTCAAGCGTGGTCCGCCGAGCCGAACAGCAGTTCCGTCGGCGAGGACGACCTCGAGTCCGAGAACGTAATCGGTGGTGACGCCGTACTTCACGCAGCACAGCCCGCCGGCGTTGGTGGCCGCATTGCCGCCGATGGAACACATCTCGAACGACGACGGATCCGGCGGGTACCACAGGCCGTGTTCGGCGACTGCCTTCTTGACTTCGGCGTTGAGCAGCCCGGGTTGTACGACGGCGATGCGGGTCACCGGATCGACGGTGATCTCGCGCATCAACTCCGTGGTGAGCACGATTCCGCCGTCGACAGCAGTGGCGCCGCCGGACAATCCCGAACCGGCACCGCGAGGAACGACCGCCACGTTGTGCTCGGTGGCCCAGCGCATGACGGCGCGAACGTCCTCGGTGGACTGCGCGCGGACCACGGCCAGCGGGGTACCTGCGTCGGGGTCCTTGGCCCAATCGCGTCGGTATCCCTCGGTGATGTCCGGGTCGGTGACCACGGCACCGGCAGGAAGCAGGGATTCGAGTTCGCTCAGGCGGGCATCCGCATCTGTCGTCACCGACATCCGGTTCTCCTCACGTCGAAAATATGACCGTCGCCACTCGAGTCTGTCACGGGCGGAAATGATGCGCGGATGGGGGATGTCGTCGAGAAATTGGAGTCACATCAGTAACACCAGCCTCAGGCGTTACCAGATCGATGCGTCGTCGACACGCAATCTTGTAGTTCGCCACGCTAGCGTCCAGCGCAGCGAACCTCGCGCCCCATGTGACGCGAGTCGACAAGGAGGCTGCACCATGATCGATCCCGGAAGTGACTCCTGGAACTACGTGGCGGCGATGTTCTCGTACGAATTTCTCGGTGGGGGAGTCGAATACGACACCATCGAGCGAATCCATCGAGGTGAAATCGACGAGTGGGTTCAGGCCTTGGCGCACTCCGGGCTGTTCGAGAAAGCCACCGTGTCGCATATCGCGGACTCGTGGCGAGCGGCACCGCGCCAGCTGTTCGACATGCTCGTCCTCGATGCGGACGAGATGACGGCACGACGATGCTCCCTGGCGTGGTCGTCACTCGATCGGCTGGCTCCACTGGCCCGCCTGGGTTGATCGGCGTTCAGCCACCCAGAATCCGAGTCCCCGAGTCGTCGACGACGATCGCCTGTTCGTCGGTCAAACCGTGGCAGCGAACACCATCGCGGCGTAAGCGCTGCAGGGTAGCCCAACCCGAATCGTTCTCGTCCAGAACGGAATTCAGGTGGGGGACAATCGAGAAGTCCACCAGATTCAGGCCGTCCCATACCGTGTCTGTGCCGGTGGCGGGTCGAACCTCGCCGGGATCGTCCGCGTCCTCGACTCCGATCAATGACGGAGCCGCCACACACGCACCCGCGCTGTAACCGCCGTAGGCGATGGAGCCCCCTCGAACACGCTCGCTCAGAATTCTGTCTGCGCCCGAGCGGGCGAGCTGGGCGCGCAGGACGAACGTGTTGCCGCCGCGCACCCACACCGCACCGAATCCGTCGAGGGCACGCTCGAAGGCTGCCGGTCGACCCACGTATTCGCGTAGGTCCACCTCTGTCGGTCGATACCCGAGAGCGCGCAACGGGGCGAACTCGCTGAGGAGCGATGAGTCGCGCGCTGCGGTGGGCCACGCGTCCGACGCGTTCGCAATGACGGCGAGATCTGAGGGCGGCCCGGTGAGTTGGACGAAGGCGTCGGAGTGGCCGCCGAATCGGTACGACGACAGGAACAGTTTCACGCCGTCGGTTCTTCGTTCAGCCGAGTCAGCCCGACGCGGACGGCCTCCGCGACTCGATCGGGCTCGCGCAGGCGACGCGTCACGAATCCGGCCGCGAACCGCAGCCGATCACTGTGCCATCGCGGAACCACGTGGAGATGAAGGTGAAAAACCGTCTGAAAGGCGGCCTTGCCGTCGTTGATGACGAGGTTGGCTCCGTCGGCGCGCAGGTCCGAGTGCCGCACTGCGCGCGACAGGGTGTGCCCGACGCGAAACACCTCGGCCGCCGCGTCCGGATGGCTCGAGTTCAGGTCGGTGGCGTGCTCGCGCGGAACGACGAGGAGGTGCCCGCGACTGATCGGCCGAATGTCGAGGAAGGCGACGGTGTGGTCGTTCTCGAACACTCGATGGGCGGGGGCGTCGCCGGCGACGATCGCACAGAAGATGCAAGATTCCACGGGTATCACTGTAGGGTCCGATCATCAGCGATAGGCCTGTGTGACGTGCACCACAAATGCGCGTCCCGTAGTCGGGGAATGCCGAACGGACTCGATTCAGAACGAATCGGACAGAGTTCCGGGTTACCCGCGGTCTGTTTCCTCTGGCTACTATCAGGGACCTTGTGCCTTGTCGCATGGGTTCGTCCACTCGTCGCAAGTTCGGGGCCGTTGGCCGACACGTGGACACCATTCAACGCAGGAAGACGGAGATTTGGATACATCGCAGAGCACTGAGAAGGGTTCGGGATCCACGACGGTCGTCGGTGTGGTCCGGGAATCGGGGGAGGGCGAGCGTCGTGTCGCTCTGGTGCCCAAGATCGTTGCCTCCCTGACGGGCAAGGGCGTCGAGATCGTAGTGGAATCGGGTGCCGGACTCGGCGCTCTGATTCCGGACGAGCTGTACGTTGCAGCCGGAGCGACGATAGGTGATCCATGGTCGGCGGATGTCGTGGTCAAGGTCGCGCCCCCGTCCGATGCCGAGATCGCCAAGCTGACATCGGGTTCGACGCTCATCGGATTCTTGGCACCGCGCAACGCAGACAACAGCATCGGCGCATTGAAGGCCGCAGGAGTGCAGGCCTTCGCTGTGGAAGCGATTCCCCGTATCTCCCGCGCCCAGGTGATGGACGCGCTGTCTTCGCAGGCAAACGTTGCCGGCTACAAGGCCGTGCTGTTGGCTGCCTCGGAATCGACCAGATTCTTCCCGATGTTGACCACCGCCGCAGGCACCGTCAAGCCCGCTACCGTGCTGGTACTCGGAGTCGGGGTGGCGGGTCTGCAAGCGTTGGCCACCGCCAAGCGTCTCGGCGGCCGACCCACCGGGTACGACGTGCGGCCGGAGGTGGCAGATCAGGTTCGATCCGTCGGCGCACAGTGGCTCGATCTGGGAATCGACGCAGCCGGTGAGGGTGGATACGCGCGTGAGCTGACCGAAGGCGAGCGTGTCCAACAGCAGAAGGCGCTCGAAGAAGCCATCAAGGGCTTCGACGTGGTCATCACCACGGCGCTGGTACCCGGCCGACCCGCGCCCCGGTTGGTCACCGCCGCAGCTGTCGAAGGCATGAAGCCCGGCAGTGTCGTCGTCGACCTTGCCGGCGAGACGGGCGGAAACTGTGAACTCACAGAGCCCGGTCAGACCGTCGTCAAGCATGACGTCACCATCTGCTCCCCGTTGAACCTCCCGGCCTCGATGCCCGAGCACGCCAGCGAGCTGTACTCGAAGAACATCTCGGCATTGCTCGAACTCATGTTGGTCGACGGCACGCTCGCCCCCGATTTCTCGGACGAGGTCCTTGCCGGCGCCTGCGTGACACGTGAGAAGGAGAACTGATGTACACCCCGCTGCTCGCGAACATCGCGATCCTGGTGCTCTCCGGGTTCGTCGGCTTCGCGGTGATCTCCAAGGTGCCCAACACCTTGCACACCCCTTTGATGTCGGGAACCAACGCCATCCACGGCATCGTCGTGCTCGGTGCCCTCGTCGTACTCGGCAAGGTCGAGGACCCCTCGATCGGCTTGCAGGTCATTCTGTTCGTCGCGCTGGTGTTCGGAACGGTCAACGTCATCGGTGGATTCGTGGTCACCGACCGCATGTTGTCGATGTTCAAGTCCAAGCCCGTCCCCGCCAAGATCGAGAAGGGGGCTGACTCCTGATGGACAATCTCGTCAACATTCTCTACATCGTCGCCTTCGGCATGTTCATCTACGGGCTGATGGGGTTGACCGGCCCGAAAACCGCCGTACGGGGCAACCAGATCGCTGCGGTCGGTATGTTCATCGCCGTCGCGGCAACATTGATCTCGATCCGCGACACCGGAAACTGGATCCTGATCGTCGTCGGACTCGTCGTCGGCGTCGCGCTCGGAATCCCGCCTGCACGCCGGGTGAAGATGACCGCGATGCCGCAACTGGTGGCGCTGTTCAACGGCGTCGGCGGTGGCACGGTCGCATTGATCGCGTGGGCCGAGTTCCTGGACACGTCCGGGTTCTCGAGCTTCAACCACGGTGAGTCGCCGACGGTACACATCGTCATCGGCTCGCTGTTCGCGGCGATCATCGGTTCGATCTCGTTCTGGGGATCGCTCATCGCATTCCTGAAGCTGCAGGAAACGCTGCCCGGCTCGCCCATCACCATCGGCAAGTTGCAGCAGCCGCTCAATGCCCTGCTGCTCATCGGCGCCGTCGCCGCTGCGGTCGTCATCGGCATCAACGCCACTCCTGGTGGCGGAGTATCGCAGTGGTGGATCGTCGCGGTTCTGGTGCTCGCGGGCATCCTCGGTCTGACGGTGGTGCTGCCGATCGGCGGCGCGGACATGCCGGTGGTGATCTCGCTGCTCAACGCTTTGACGGGCTTGTCGGCAGCGGCCGCCGGTCTGGCGCTGAACAACACGGCCATGATCGTCGCGGGCATGATCGTCGGTGCGTCCGGCACGATCTTGACCAACCTCATGGCCAAGGCGATGAACCGTTCCATTCCGGCGATCGTCGCCGGTGGATTCGGCGGCGGCGATGCTGCTGCCGGTCCGGCCGGTGCAAGCGGCGGAACGGTCAAGGCGACGTCCGCAGCCGACGCGGCGATCCAGATGGCCTACGCCAACCAGGTCATCGTCGTGCCCGGATACGGACTCGCCGTCGCGCAGGCGCAGCACGCGGTCAAGGACATGGCCAAGTTGCTCGAGTCGAAGGGCGTCGAGGTCAAGTACGCCATTCACCCCGTCGCCGGTCGTATGCCCGGGCATATGAACGTGTTGCTCGCCGAGGCCGACGTCGCGTACGACGCGATGAAGGAAATGGACGACATCAACGACGAGTTCTCCCGCACCGACGTCACGTTGGTCATCGGCGCGAACGACGTCACCAATCCGGCTGCGCGCAACGACCCGTCCAGCCCGATTCACGGAATGCCGATTCTGAACGTCGATCAGTCGAAGTCAGTCATCGTCCTCAAGCGGTCGATGTCGTCGGGATTCGCGGGCATCGAGAACCCTCTGTTCTTCGCCGAGGGCACGTCGATGTTGTTCGGTGACGCGAAGAAGTCGGTCTCCGAGGTGACCGAGGAGCTCAAGGCTCTCTAGTTACGACGTCCGCTCCGACCGGGTGGGACGCTTCCGGCATCGATCTCGATGTCAACGGAAGCGTCCCACTTTGCGTTGGACGGCCATGGCCGCCGTATCCAAAGGGTTGCGCGCTTCGCGGGCAGCGGCATCCGGGGAGTAGAGCATGACGATCGAGCATGCGGGCCACCAGACGAAGACGACCAGCAATGCGGTCGCGATCCCGACGATCGATGCGGCACCGGTGATGAGGGCCGCCGCCGCCACCGCAAGTGTCGCCGCGGTACCCAGACCGAGGACCACGGGTCGCCACGCTGAGGAGGCCACCATGGATGCGGCACCGAGCAATGCTGCCGTCGCGACCAGCTGGCCGTAGGGAAGCCCGGTGGACGAGACGGACGATTCAGCGAATTCACGAGCGAGCTCGCCGGTCACCACCGATCCGATGGTGCAGGCGATCACCACCCCGATTCCGTACGGCAGTTTTCGTAGCAGTGCGACCGCGGCGAGGACGGCGACGGCAATCAACACCGTGGTCACGTCGATCGCACCTATCGCGGCGATGGCCAGTGCGGCGACGGGTGTGGCCTCCGCAGACGCAGGCGATGCCATCTGCGGGGTAGAGATCAGCAGTACCAGTAGCGTGCTTGCGGACAAGCCCGACACTGCGGCTCGCGTGACGATTGCTCGTCGACGCGGATGTGCCGAGATACCACCCAGTCCTGCCGTGCTTCCGGTTCGATGGGATCTGCGGATCGGTCCGCTCTCGAGGCTCGACGGTGACATGAGAGCCACAGTGCCCGATCACCCTGAACGCCGCGTGTGAGGAACTCGAGAACGCCCTGATGGTTTCTCGGTAACGTTTCGATCACAGCATCTTTCCACGGCCCGATAGCTGACCTCCTTTGCGAGGATGGTCTCTCGAGGAGCCGGTGCAGGTAGGTAAAGCGGGCTCAATGCGGGCGAGAGGAATGTTTTCGTGCGCAGTAACGGTCTTAGATCCTGAAATCGGTTCGAGCCTCGCCGGGGGCGGATGTCCGTTTCTCGACGGTCGATGTCGGTGCTCGGTGCGGCGTCAGGCCGTCTACCTGGACATAGTTCCGTCCTTGTCCCCGGTCACAGTAATTCGTAACGCGAACTATGACTTCGTTGCAAGGCGTTGATTGGATGGGTCCGACTGTGTGACGATAGTCACATAGTCCAGCTCACCCAGGGCGAGACCGACCGAAAGGGCGTAGTTTCAGCCGCATCGGAAAACCGTATTCCGCCGTTACAGGCAAGTTGGTAACGATCTGAACACGGTCTTCGGACCCGTCGCAGGCGGGTATCGCCACGTATCGGACGCCGAAAACTCGAAGGAGAAGAACATGACCGCAATGTCTCAGGGACAGCTCGATATGGTCCGCGCGTTCTTTTGCAACGAGTTCCAAGCGGACTCGCTCGATCGGTCCGTCATGCCCGAACCTACCGCCGACGCCGTGAGCGAGTGGATCCATGCGTTGGCCACCAGCGGACTCTTCGCCCCGGCCGAGGTGCACAATATTTCGTCGGTCTGGAACGCGGAACCGGACGCACTGGTTGCTTTGCTTGTCGGTGAAGTGGACGAGATTGCCGTCAGGCGTCACGGTGCGTCGGTGCCTGCAGCCGCGATCGCTACTCCGGCGCTGATCTCGGCCTTCGAACGCGCCAGCTGACTCCCGGTGTCTCGGCCCTCGACAGGGCTGCGCTTGGCTACGATCATCCGATTGGATGACGGGAGTCGACGATTTTTTGTCGCGCAGCGAAACGAGGGCACGGATGGGCGTAGTGGGTTTGGACGAAGATGCGGTGTCGACCTGGATCGCAGGATTGGGAATCGGCGCGACGTCCCCGCTGACCTATCGTCGAATCGGAAACGGGCAGTCGAATCTCACGTACGAGGTGCGTGACGCGGGAGGATCCGCCTGGGTTCTTCGCCGGCCACCGCTCGGACACCTGCTGGCCTCGGCGCACGATGTGGTGCGCGAACATCGAATTCTGTCGGGGTTGCAGAACACTGCGGTGCCGGTTCCGAAAATGATTGCGCTCACCGAGGATTCGTCGATCTCCGACGTTCCGCTGGTGCTGATGAGTTTTGTGGATGGTGTCGTGGTCGATTCGGTCGCGGTGGCCGAGCGACTCGACACCGACCACCGTCGCCGAGTCGGGCTCGGTCTGACCGTAGCGCTCGCCGACATTCACCGCGTCGATCTCGAGTCGTCCGGTCTGGCCGACCTGGCAAGCCGCAAGCCCTACGCCGCTCGTCAACTCGCCCGATGGACCAAGCAGTGGGAGTCCTCACGCACCAGGGACGTGCCTGGCATCGATTCTCTCGCAGCCCGACTCGCAGCGGGCATCCCGCAGCAGCACGAAGTGACGTTGGTGCACGGAGATTTTCACCCCAGCAACGTCATCACCGCTCGCGACGACGGTCGAGTCGCTGCGGTCGTCGATTGGGAGCTGTGCACACTCGGGGATCCGCTGGCAGACCTCGGAGGGCTGCTGGCCTACTGGCCACAAGCCGACGATGGGGTGGCGGGCCCGTTCATGGCGTCGACATTGCCGGGATTCCCCACCAGGGCCGAGCTCGTCGAGTCGTACGCTCAGCACACGGGACGCGATGTCTCCGACGTCGGATTCTGGCAGGTGTTGGCGCTGTGGAAGCTTGCAATCATCGCCGAAGGTGTCATGCGCCGAATGGAAGCGGACTCACGGAACAGAGCGATCGCGGGCGGGCCCACCACGACTCTCATCGACGACATCGTCACCCGTGCGGTGAACACCGCTGACGACATCGGCCTGTAGAACCGTCAGCCTGTCGAGGTTCCGATCACCAGAGTGCGTGCTGCGCTTTCGATCTCGGGTGGGATCGCGACCGGTCTGCGCGTGACGCCGTCGACGTAGACGTGCACGAAACGGCCCCGGGCTGCCAGTTCCAGCGCATCGTCCTCGGCTTCCCGGAACAGCGCGAGCGAGTACACGATGCTGCGTGTACCCAACTTCTCGACGGCCAGGCCGACCTGAAGGCGATCCGGAAAACTCAACTCGGACAGGTAACGACACGACGTTTCCGCCACCACGCCGATCGCCGAGAGTTCTCGAATGTCCACACCCGTCGTCTTCATCAACCAGCCGTTGACGGCAGTATCGAAGTACGCGTAGTAGGTGACGTTGTTGACGTGGCCGTAATGGTCGTTGTCGTCCCACCGCGTCGGCACCGGCCACAATGCCGGAAAATCCGACGCACGAGACAACTCCGCGCTTTCGTTCACCTGATCCGCCATGAACGAGACACTAGCCAGTCTCCTCGGGCGCGGTAGCGATCGGGGACTGCCGTCGCAGGATCACCCGCACCGCGAGTCCGACCACCAACGCCCAGAATGCGGATCCGATTCCTGCGAACGTCAGGCCGGACGCGGCAACGAGGAACGTCAGAACGGTCGCTTCGCGGTCCGCCGCATGTTCGAGCGCCCCGAACAGGGACGCCGCGAGGGTCCCCAGCAGCGCAAGTCCGGCAACGGTTTCCACCACTCCGGCAGGTGCTGCGGCCACCAGAGTAGCCAGAGCCGTGGCCAGCAGCGCGAGCACCAGATACGAGCAACCGGCGGAGAACGCCGCGATCCATCGCCGCTTCGGATCCGGATGTGCAGCGGGATCGGCCGACAGCGCCGCACTGATCGCGGCGAGATTGATCGTGTGACCGCCGGCGAATGCACCCAGAACGGTCCCGGTTCCGGTGACCGTCATCGACGCACGCCACGGGATTCGGAATCCGAACGACGCCATGACCGTGGTGCCAGGAATGTTCTGCGACGCCATCGTGACGATGTACAGCGGCACCGCGATCCCTATCGTGGCCTGCCAGGTCCAGTGCGGAACCGTCCAGTCGATTCCGGGAACGAGATCCGACGTCGCGATCGAGGTGCCGCTGCCGATCAAGTCTGCGGCGATGACAGCGGCCGCTGCAACGAACGCTGCGGGTACTGCCCAGCGGGTGCTGAAACGGAGAACGACGAGCCAGACGACCGCTACCGGCGCTATCAGTGCGGGGGAGTCGGCGAAGGCAGCCACCGGTGCCGAGCACAGGGGTAGAAGAACCCCGGCCAACATCGCCTGGGCAAGAGGTACCGGAATTTTCGAGACCAGCGCGCCCAGTCTGGGCCACAGGCCCGTCAGGACGATCAGAACGCCGACCGTGACGAACGCACCCACGGCGGCGGGCCACCCTCCCGCCACGACGCCGGTCCCGGCCAGCAGCGCCGCGCCGGGCGTCGACCACGCCAAGGTGATGGGCTGTCGGTATCGGCGGGCCAGCCACATCATGCCGACGGCCTGCGTCACGCACAGCGCCGACAATCCCGAGGCCGCCTCTGTCGGGCTGGCACCCACGGCCCGCAGGCCGGTCAACACGACGGCGAAGGAGCTCGTGAAGCCCACCAGCGAGGCCACGATTCCGGCACTGATGGGGGTCGAAAGTGGCGTCGGCCTCTCGGCGGAATCGGCGGTGGTCACGAGTGTCGATCATGCACGGTGGGGCGCGGTCTGTCGCATCTTTTCCCAGTGGACCGAGGCCGCTGGGTTCCTCGGGTAGCGGAATGCTGTCGAGGTGGTGCCGCCGTCGCGTAGTCTTCGGTTGGACCGGACCAGTCCGTACCGCTGGCTCGGCGATTGACCGAAAGGCCGGCGCAGTGGTGATGCCCGTACATCTGAGGGACAGTCAGGTCCCGAAACATGAACAGTTGCGCGCAATTCTGTTGCACCGCTGCACCAAGGAGCTTCAGCCCGGCGATCTGATGCCGAGCGAGCGGAAGCTGATGGAGGACTACGGAGTCAGCCGCATCACCGTCAGGGAAGCGATCGGTCAACTCGTCAACGACGGACACCTGGTGCGCGTGCGAGGTAAAGGCACGTTCGTGGCCAGTCGTACCGTGCAATCTCGTCTGCACCTGGCTTCGTTCTCGGAGGAGATGCGCGCACAGGGTCTGACACCGACGACCGTGGTGCTCTTTGCCCGGCTCGAAAACCCCTCGGCGGCAACAGTTCGTGCCCTCGGCCTGGCCGACGGGGAGCAGACCTACCACGTCAAGCGCCTACGATTGGCCGACGCGGAGCCGGTGAGCGTCGATGACGGGTGGTTTCGTGCGGCGCTGCTTCCCGGTTTGATCGAACACGATCTGAGCAGATCCGTCTACGAGGCCGTGCACACCCACTACGGCTTGACCATCGACCGGGCCGAACAGACCGTCAAAGCGACCGCGGCCGACAGTGATACGGCGACCCTGCTGGGAACCAAGCGTGGTGCGCCGGTGCTGTACTTCGACCGAGTCTCCTTCAGCGGTGACGAGCCGCTCGAACACACGGAGAGCTGGTACCGATGCGATCGATACCAGCTGTCGATGGAGGTGGAAGGGCGGCGACGCACCACGCCGCGTCGGTGAGATCAGGGCAGCTCGAACAGGGGATCACCGGTCGCCACGTCTGTGCCGATGTGCGCGCTCGTGATCGAATCCGGTTTCGAGTCCATCAGGACGACCGGCACGACATCGGAGTAACCCGCTGCTGCGATCGCGGCAGGGTCGTAGGTGACGACGAGATCGCCTGCCTGCACTCGATCTCCCTCGGCTGCAACGAGATCGAAGCCTTCACCTTTCATCTTCACGGTGTCGATACCGATGTGTACAAGTACGCCCGCCTTGTCGTCGGTGAAGACGACGAACGCGTGCGGATGAAGCTTGAGTATCTTGCCTGCGACCGGAGAACGAACCTCGACGCGACCGTCGCTCGCGGCCGGCCGCAGTGCAACACCGGAACCCACCATCTGCGCGGAGAACACCGGATCGGGCACCTCACCAAGCGAGATCACTTGGCCGGCAACGGGGCTGAGGATCAGCTGGGCGTCGTTCACAGAATGTCTGCGATATCTTCTGCGAGCGTATCCGCTTCGGGGCCGACGATGACCTGAACGGCAGTGCCCTTGTGGAACACCCCATGGGCGCCCGCCGCTTTGAGTGCAGCCTCGTCCACCAGCGAGCCGTCCTTCACTTCGGTGCGAAGCCGAGTGATGCACGCTTCGATCTCGACGATGTTGTCGGCACCGCCGAGGCCCTTCACGATCGCGTCCGCCTTGGACATGTTCTGTTCCTACTCTCTTCTCGGCTGCGATCCTGTCGGCTGGATCACAAGTCTGGGTTGACACGAGCTTGCCACCTGGTCAAACTACAACTGGTAATGACCGGACAGTACCCCTGATGGCACTCGGTCACAACAGCGAAATCCGCCCTCGAAGGATCAGCCTCGAAGAGAAGGTCGCCATGACCCCGAAGAACACGGACTCGGTCGATACCGAGCCGAAGAAGGACTCCCGTTCATTGGCCGGGCTGCAACGGTTCGGTCGCAGTCTCATGCTTCCCATTGCCGTTCTGCCTGCTGCAGGAATCTTGCTGCGGCTCGGCCAAGACGACTTGTTGGGCAGATTCAGCGCGCTGGAGACCGCCGCCGCCGTCATCTCGGCCGCCGGTCAGGCTGTGTTCACCTGGCTTCCCCTGATCTTCGCCGTCGGTATAGCGATCGGCTGGGCCAAGAAGTCGGACGGCTCGACAGCGTTGGCTGCGGTCGTGGGATACATGGTGATGAACGGTGTCTTCACGGCGATGTCGCCGGTGGTGCTCGACGGCAAGGTCGATGCCAACGGTGACCCGGCGGTGATCGATTACGGCGTTCTCGCGGGCATCGTCATCGGTCTGCTCTCGGCTATCCTCTGGCAGCGGTTCTACCGTCAGAAGTTGCCCGATTATCTCGGGTTCTTCAGCGGCCGTCGGCTTGTGCCGATTCTGACAGCGATCACCGGTCTCGTTGTTGCCGTTGTCATGTCGTTCGTCTACCCGCTCTTCTACAGTGCGCTCAACTGGGTCGGCAACACCGTGGCCGACCACAGCGTGGTGGGCAGCGGCATATACGGATTCGCCAACCGCATGCTGATTCCGACCGGACTGCACCACATTCTGAATTCCGTGGTCTGGTTCCTCGTCGGCGACTACCAGGATGCGAGCGGCCAGCTGGTGCGCGGCGACCTCAACCGGTTCTTCGCCGGCGACCCCTCCGCTGGAGTGTTCATGACCGGGTTCTTCCCGATCATGATGTTCGCACTTCCCGCTGCGGCATTCGCGATCTACCGCAATGCCAAGCCGTCGCAGAAGAAGATCGTCGGTGGAATCATGTTGTCCACCGGCCTGACTGCCTTCGTCACCGGAATCACCGAGCCGCTCGAGTACTCGTTCATGTTCGTCGCCTGGCCGCTCTACATCATTCACGCAGTCCTGACCGGAACCTCGATGGCGCTGACCAATGCCCTCGGAATACACGACGGATTCTTCTTCTCCGCCGGTGGCATCGACTATCTGCTGAACTACGGAATCGCTACCAAGGCATGGCTGCTGATCCCCATCGGCCTCGTGTACGCGGTGATCTACTACTTCCTGTTCAGCTTCGTCATCAAGAAGTGGAACTTGCGTACCCCAGGCCGTGAGGACGATGTGGTTGCGGAACCGACCCAGGCATGACCGATCCGACCGATCCGACCGAGACGACGCTGCGAGGTCGGGTCGTCACAAGTGAGGAGGTCATCGAGGACGGCGTGGTTGCACTGACGGGAGATCGGATCTCGTGGGTCGGGCCGACTCGGCTCTGGGCGGGAGATGCAGTGTCGCAATCCGATTCGACCATCCTGCCGGGTCTGGTCGATGTACACTGCCACGGCGGCGCGGGGGCGTCGTTCCCCGATTCCGCACCCGCCGATCTCCTGACAGCGGTGCGTCACCACCGATCCCGCGGCACCACGACGATGCTTGCCTCGCTGGTGTCGGCACCGCCCGAACGGCTGATCGACCAGACGTCGCTGCTGGCCGAGCTGTACGAGTCCGGTGACATCGCCGGGGTACACGTCGAGGGTCCGTTTCTGTCGTACGCCCGTTGCGGCGCGCAGGATCCGGGTTCGCTCCGCCGCGGTGATACGGGTCTGCTGGCGGACATCATCGGAGCGGGCAGGGGAGCGGTCCGGTCGATGACTCTCGCACCCGAGGTCGACGGGTTCGCGTCCGTTGCGGAGATGCTGAGAGAGAACGGCATCGTGCCGAGCATCGGGCACACGGACGCCGACGCTCTCACCACCCGGAGGGGTATCGACACGCTCGGGAGCGGACCTATCACGGCCACGCACCTGTTCAACGGAATGCCGACCTGGCACCACCGAGCACCGGGGCCGGTGAGCGAATGCTTGGCATCCGCTGCGCGCGGAGGCATGGTGCTCGAATTGATCGGGGACGGAGTGCATCTCGCCGACGAGACGGTGCGCGCGGTGTTCGATCTCGTCGGTGGTGCGCAGATCGCGCTGGTGTCCGACGCGATGGCCGCCGCCGGTATGGCCGATGGCCGCTATCGACTAGGGCCACTGGACGTGACTGTCCATCACTCGGTCGCACGATTGTCTCGTGACACCGATCCCGATACAGCACCGATCGCGGGTGGCACCGCGACGGTGTTGGACCTGGTGCGCCGGGCCGTGCAGGACGCCGGTGTGTCGTTGGTCGAGGCAGTGCGGGCGGGGTCGTCGACACCGGCGGCGTTGATCGGTCTGGGTTCGGATATCGGCCGTCTACAGCAGGGAATGCGAGCCGACGTGTTGGTGGTCGACGCGACATTCGAGCCGGTGCAGGTCATCAGGGGCGGAATCGCGACAGAGGAGGAAAGCTAGATGGAGATCGTGATCCTCGACGGGGTGGACGCGGTGGATCGAACGGCCGCCGACATCGTCGAGCGCACAGTTCGATCAACCCACGTATCGATCCCCGTTCTGGGTTTGGCGACCGGATCCACTCCGGTGGGTACCTATCGCGAATTGGCGAGACGTCATCGCGAGGAGGGCTTGTCCTTCTCGCACTGTCGAGCGTTTCTGCTCGACGAGTACATCGGTCTCGCGAGAAGTGCGGAGCAGTCGTACTTTTCGTTCATTCGCGAGAACTTCGTCGACCACGTCGATCTGGACGACGCCGCGGTGTTCTCGCCCGACGGCGAAGCGCACGACATCGCGGCGGAGGCGCAGCGGTACGACGCGGCGATCGCTGCCGCCGGTGGCATCGATGTTCAGATCCTGGGAATCGGGACGGACGGGCACATCGGCTTCAACGAGCCCGGGTCCTCGTTGCGGTCCAGGACCCGGGTGAAGACGCTGACCGAACAGACCCGTACCGACAATGCTCGATTCTTCGACTCGCCCGAGGCTGTGCCGCATCACGTACTGACGCAAGGTCTCGGCACCATCGACGAAGCGCGTCACCTCGTCTTGATCGCGACGGGCGAGTCGAAGGCAGAAGCGGTGGCTGCGGCTGTCGAGGGACCGTTGTCGGCGCACTGCCCGGCGTCGGTGATTCAGTGGCACCCCCACGTCAGCGTGCTGTTGGACGACGCTGCGGCGTCGTCGCTGGCTCTCGCGGAGTACTACCGCTACGCCTACGCGAACAAGCCCCGGTGGCAACACTTGTGAATCAGCTGCGGGCGAACTCCGATGCGCGGGCGATCTGCTCGTCCGACGGCCGAACCCCGGTGTAGAGAACGAATTGCTCTGCCGCTTGCAGGGCGATGACCTCGGCACCGGTGATCACGGGCTTGTTCGCCGCTCGGGCTGCCACGATCAGCGGCGTCTCGGACGGCATGGCGACGACGTCGAACACGGACTGCGCCGCACCGATCTGTTCGTCGGTGAACGGAGTGGACTCGGCATCGGGACCCCCGGCCATCCCGACCGGGGTGACGTTCACCAACAGGTCCGCCGCCACTGCCTCGGCAGACCACTCGTAGCCGTAGGTCTCGGCAAGGGCCGGGCCGGTGCCCGCGTTACGGGCGACGACGGTACCGCGGGTGAAACCCGAATCCCGCAGTGCTGCAACGACAGCCTTCGCCATACCGCCGCTGCCGGCGACGGCCACCGAGAAATCGGGCGACACGGAATGGGTCGCCAGCAGGTTGGCTACGGCCTGATAGTCCGTGTTGTAGGCGTGCAGAACGCCGCCCTCGTTGACGATGGTGTTGACGGATTCGATTGCGCTCGCCGACCCGTGCATCACGTCGACCAGCTCGATGACGTCTTCCTTGAACGGCATGGAGACGGCGCAGCCTCGAATACCCAGAGCGCGAACGCCACCCACGGCGGCGGCAAGGTCGGTGGTGGTGAAAGCCTTGTACACGAAGTCGAGGCCCAACTCGTCGTACAGATAGTTGTGGAAGCGTGTTCCGAAGTTGCTCGGTCGGCCGGACAGAGACATACAGAGCTGGGTCTCACGGTTGAGAAAGCTGCGCGACGGTGCCGTTGACATTGGCTCGACACTACTCTTGGCACGTCGACGCGACCGAGACGAGAGCGCCCCGATCGGCCTCGGTGATCGGTAGCTCGTACTGCGCGGCCACCGAGAGGTACTTGCCGGCGTAGAAGCAGTGGTACGCCGGATTCGGCGGCATCCACTGCGACGGTGTCTTGTCACTCTTGGTCTGGTTGTCGGCTCCGTTGACCGCCAGCAGATTGAAATCGATGTCGTTGGCGAACCGAATGCGCTTGTCGGGCAACCACATGTTCGCGCCCATGTCCCAGGCGGCCGACAAAGGGTAGACGTGGTCGATCTGAATTTTCCCGGCATCGGATTTGGTGAACTGCAGCCGTTCACCGGAGTACGGGTCTGCGAGGGAACCCGACAGGACCACGCAGTCGCGGGTGCCTGCGCGGAACTCGATCTCCGTCATCGACAGCGCCAGTACGTTGTCGCGAGTTCCGCAACCGTCGTGGCCGCCCGGCCCGTCGTAGTCGTCCGTCCAGGCGGGGCCGAACACGCAGCCTTCGCCGCTTTTGCATCCGCGCTCGTACCCCAGGGCGTCGGGGCGGGCGGCGACCACGCGAACCTGGTCCAGTAGTTGCTCGATCTGAATCCGGGTGGGGCTGCCAGGTGCAGGTGCGGCGGGGGAGAAACCGGGGATGACGGATCGGTCGCACGACCCGAACGCGGCCATCACCGTGGCGGCGACCACCAGCGCCGCCGCTACCCACAATTTTTTCACTCGTGCCCCATCATCGATCGTCCGCGGTCGTCCCTCGGAGGAGCAGTGTGCCGGACGCTACCGACAGTGATGGTGGACGTTGCGTCGTGGAAGCTCACCCGCCGTCGTGAGCCTTGGCGGAGTTCACCTCGTCGGGTGTGCGTCGAACTGCCGAAAAGGTTGCCACGCCTGTGTTCAGGTCGACGACCAGATGGTTGCTCTGATCCGAATCTTGCTTGTGATGTTCCACGTGGTGGCTCTGTTCGGCACCGGTCGGCTGGTCGGGAACGTCGAATCCTCCGATGCCGGTTCCCAGGCTGCCGTCTCCACCCGAATCGCTCATGGCGCGCTCCTCTCGTCGAGATGCCTGTTTCCGAATGCGCAGTCGATCGTATTCCTGGTGGATTCTCGGATCAGCCGACCGGCCCGGCGCGGACTTCGAGGACAACCTTGCCGGCCACGTGCCCGTTCTCGACCAGGGCGAGAGCCTCACCTGCGCGTTCGAGCGGAAACACATGGTCGACACGCGGGTTCAGCACGCCCGACGCGGTCAGGTCTGCCAACCGTGCGAACGCAGCGGTCGTGCGATCGCGATCGACTCCCGAACCACCCCATTCGGACGCCAGCACCGGGTCTGCAACACTCACGATCGGTGTCCCAGACCCGGCGGCAGTCGCCGCCGCACGCAACGTCTCTCCGCCGACGAGATCGACGATGGCGTCCACCGGCCGGGTGGCCGCGGCGGAGATATCACCGCCGGATTCGACGAATCGGGCACCGAGGCTCTCGATCCACTCCCGTTTGCCCGCGCTCGCCACTGCGACGACGGCGATTCCGTCCGCCCGAGCAAGTTGCAGTACGGCCGAACCCACACCGCCACCCGCGCCCAGCACGAGAACGGTATCGCCGGCACTCGTAGCCAACTGGCGCAGCGCGTCGTACGCGGTGCCCGCCGCGACCGGCAGAGTGGCCGCCGCGGCCCAGGAGACCGTCTCGGGCTTGTGAGCGGTGCTCGACGCGTTGAACACTGTGTACTGCGCGTAGCCGCCGTGTCCCGACGCGGTTGCCCCGAATACGTGGTCGCCCACCGAAAAGTCGGTCACACCGGTGCCGACATCCGCAACGGTGCCCGACGCTTCCCGCCCGAGCACTGCCGGCAGAGTGATCTGCACCGTGTCTTTGCGGGTGCCCTTCCGCACTTTCCAATCTGCGGGATTCACCCCGGCCGCGCGCACGGCGACGAGAATCTGGCCCGGTCCGGGCTCGGCAACGGGTAACTCGAGGAGAGACTCGGTTTCGGGTCCGCCGTATTCGCTGAAGCCGTACGCGATCATGTGACCACTGTGCCCTATTCTCGAACCGATCGGCACCGCGTCGAGCAGCCTCGTCGGCCTGCCTCACCGAGGTGATGTCGGTGTGTCCTGGTTGGATGGACCGATGTTGCACGGTCTGTGGTCTCCCGGTGCCGGGCTGATGCTGTGGGACGACGAGATCACCACCGGCGACGAACCCGATCTGCCCTCGGCTCATGCGCAGGTGCTCACCAGAACGTTTCGGCACCGCGCTGCGGTGTCGTTTCCGCCAGCCGGACCCGGTGCGACCGCCCGGGCCCCGGTGCAGATTCCGGCCGTCGCGCTCGCGCCGCACGATGCGGCAGACCTGCTGCTGCGAACGCCATCCGACCACGCGCTGATCTCCGGAGACCTACGTTTTCTGGCGCACGTCACCCGTGGAATCGAACGTTGGGTCCGCGGCGGGCGGGTCGTTCCTGCGCTCACATTGATCGACGGGCAGTGGTGGCCACGGTGGCGTCTGGTCGGCGGTGAGCGTCAGCGAGCCTGGCTCAGCGAACTCGCCGTGTCGATGCCCTCGGTGCAGCGAGCGAACGAGCGGCCCAGGAAGATCCTCGACGACATGGTCGACGAGCTCACCGATCCGATCGTCAGATCGCTTCTGGGCAGACCCGACTCGGAACATCCGCTGCTGTCCGCGCTGATTCGAGACGACCCGTACGGCGATGGTACGCAACAGATCTCGACCCTGTTCGAGAAGTGGCGGGCAAGCCTCACCGTGGACGAACCGTCCCTGGTGTTGCGTCTGCTCGAACCCGATGACGACGAGGCCGACGCCGGCACCGACGAGTCGGCGGAGTCGTTCTGGACCTTGCAGGTGTGTCTGCGGGCAGACGGCGAAGCGCCGCGTCCGGTGCCGATGAGCCGCAAGGTCGATGCCACGTTGCTGTCGATCGCCGTGCGCAAACTCGGCGATGCAGTTGCCGCGTACCCGAGGCTGCGTGATCTGCCCTCGCAGGAAGGCACCCTGGATCTGCTGCTCCCCACCTCGGTCGTCATCGATCTGGTCGAACACGGTGCGACGGCGTTGCAGGCCACCGGCACGACGGTGTTGCTCCCGCGTGCATGGACCCGGCTGGACCCATCGATGAGGTTGCGCGTCGAGTCACCTGCAGTGACCAAAGCTGCTGCCGATCGCGCGGTCGGCATGGACGAGTTGGTGTCCTACGACTGGCAACTCCAACTGGGCGACATGGTGCTCACCGAGGCGGAGATGAACAGGCTCGCCGTCTCGAAGGGTGATCTCGTTCGGCTTCGTGGTCAGTGGGTGTTGGCCGACGGCGGTCAGCTGGCGCGGGCCGCCAAATACGTCGCAGAGCATCACGGCGACGGAACCGCGTTGGGCACGCTGATGCGCGAAATGACGCTGGCCGATCCACCGCCGGCTCCGGTCCAGGACATCCGTGCCACCGGGTGGGCGGCCACGCTGCTCGAGCCCGGCGCGGTGCCGGAGAAAATCCCCGTGCCCGACGGCGTGAACGCAGTGCTCCGGCCCTACCAGCAGCGGGGACTCGACTGGCTCGCGTTCATGAGTCGGCTCGGGCTAGGTGCGGTGCTTGCCGACGACATGGGCCTGGGCAAAACACTCCAGGTGCTCACGCTCCTTGCCCACGAACAACATCCGAAGCCGACGCTGCTGGTGGCTCCGATGTCGGTGGTCGGCAACTGGCAGCGTGAGGCCGCGAAGTTCACCCCCGCACTTCGGGTCCTCGTGCACCACGGCCCGGCTCGGTCGAAGGGCGACGAGCTCGATCGGGAGATCGCCGAGCACGATCTGATCGTCACGACATACGCGCTGATGGCCAAGGACCGTGCGCAACTTTCGGAGCAGACGTGGCGGCGCGTCGTACTCGACGAGGCTCAACACATCAAGAACGCCGGCACCGTTCAAGCGAAAGCGGCGCTCGCCATCCCGGCGGAACACAAGTTGGCTCTGACCGGCACGCCCGTGGAGAACCGTCTCGACGAGCTCAGATCCATTCTCGATTTCGCCAATCCGGGAATGCTGGGAAGGCCGTCCGATTTTCGGAAGCGGTTCTCGGTGCCCATCGAGCGGGAGAACGACGAGAACGCCGTCTCACGTCTGCGGGCCATCACGTCGCCGTTCATTCTGCGACGCGTCAAGACCGATCCGACGGTCATCTCCGATCTGCCCGAGAAGAACGAGATGACAGTGCGCGCCAACCTCACCGCCGAGCAGGCTGCGCTGTACAAGGCGGTCGTCGACGAGATGATGGCGCAGATCGCCGATGCGAAGGGTATGAAACGCAAGGGCGCGGTGCTGTCCGCACTCACTCGACTCAAGCAGGTGTGCAACCACCCGGCCCATTTTCTGTCCGACGGCTCGGCGGTGCTCAAGAAGAGTCAGCATCGGTCCGGCAAGATCGGGTTGGTCGAGGACATGCTCGATTCGATTCTGGGCGACAACGAAAAGGTGTTGTTGTTCACGCAGTTCAGAGAGTTCGGCGAGCTCGTTGCACCGTATTTCGCTGATCGTTTCGGAGCCGAAGTGCCGTTTCTGCACGGCGGAGTGAGCAAGACCAAGCGCGATGCGATGGTGGAGAAGTTCCAGAGCGACGACGGTCCACCGATCATGATGCTCTCGCTCAAGGCGGGTGGCACCGGACTGAATCTCACGGCCGCCAATCACGTTGTGCACCTGGACCGTTGGTGGAACCCGGCGGTCGAGAACCAGGCGACGGACCGGGCCTTCCGCATCGGGCAGCGTAAGAACGTCGAGGTGCGAAAACTGTTGTGTGTCGGCACCGTGGAGGAGCGAATCGACTCGATGCTCGTCTCGAAGCAGGGCCTGGCAGATCTGGCGGTGGGCACCGGGGAGAGCTGGGTGACCGAAATGGACACCGAGGAACTGCAGGAGTTGTTCCGGCTCAGCGAGGATGCGGTGGGTGAGTGATGGTCGACTTCTCGCAGTACGGCAAGCGTCGACAAGCCAAGGGCGGCATCGAGTCCCGGAACAAGCGCGGGGCCTTCGGGCAGACGTGGTGGGGTAGGCACTTCGTCGCTGCGATGGAGGACCTGGCCGATCCGGGTCGTATCGCGCGGGGGAGAACGTATGCACGTCAAGGTCAGGTTCTCACTCTCGGTGTCGAACGCGGGCAGATCTACGGCGAGGTGCAGGGTAGTCAACTCGAGCCGTTCTCGGCCTCGGTCACCGTCGAACCGCTGACCTCCGGTGAGGTGGCCGCGCTCGTCGATCGGGTGCGATCGAATCCCGGGATGCTTGCCGAATTGGCATCGAATGCCATTCCGCAGGCATTGGCCTCGATGTTGTTGCCGCACGACAAGGGTCAGCTCGATTTCGATTGCACGTGCCCCGACGACGGGTGGCCGTGCAAGCACGCGGCGGCGCTGATGTACATCGCAGCCGAACACATCGACGCGTCCGCGGCCACCATCCTGACGCTGCGCGGAGTGGACCTCGACCAACTGATCGAGGGCGTCGGCGACGGAGGTGACGAGTTCGATGCCGACGATTGGTTCGCCGATCGTGCGATTTTCCCCGACCTACCCAAGGTGACGTTCGCGCCCGCGATGGACGACCTCGACCCGCTGATCCTGCGTCGAATTTTCCGCGCAGACGGATCCACCGAGGCGGAGGTCAGCCGAACCTGCGCCGATCTGAGGCAGTTCTACGACCGGATGTGACGAAACCTGGACTTACGTGGACATCCAACTATAGGATGGGCGTACTTCAATTTCCAGGCTCGAGGACGGACTGATTCCATGGCTCGCGAACTCACACACTTCATCGGCGGCAAGCACGTCGCCGGCACCTCCGGAAAATTCGGGGACGTGTTCGATCCGAATACCGGCGAGGTGCAGGCTCGTGTCCCCCTCGCCGATGTGTCCGAGGTCGAGGCTGCGATCGCCGACGCCGAACAGGCTCAACGTGAGTGGGCGAAATGGAACCCGCAGCGTCGCGCACGCGTGCTCATGAAGTTCCTCGCTTTGGTCACTCGCGATATGGACGAGCTCGCGCGTCTGTTGTCCTCCGAGCACGGCAAGACCATCGCTGATGCCAAGGGTGACATTCAGCGTGGCGTCGAGGTCGTCGAATTCGCTGTCGGCGTCCCGCATCTGCTCAAGGGCGAGTACACCGAGGGGGCCGGTGGCGGCATCGACGTCTACTCGATGCGTCAGCCGCTCGGCGTCGTCGCAGGCATCACCCCGTTCAACTTCCCCGCGATGATTCCGCTGTGGAAGGCAGGCCCGGCCATTGCCTGCGGTAACGCGTTCATCCTCAAGCCCTCCGAGCGCGACCCGTCCGTCCCCCTCAAGCTCGCCGAGCTGTTCCTCGAGGCAGGACTCCCTCCGGGCGTGTTCAACGTCGTCAACGGCGGCAAGGACGCTGTCGACGTGCTGCTCACCGACGATCGCGTCAAGGCGATCGGTTTCGTCGGCTCGACGCCTATCGCCCAGTACATCTACGAGACGGCGGCCCAGCACGGTAAGCGCGCACAGTGCTTCGGTGGAGCCAAGAACCACGCTCTGGTGATGCCCGACGCCGATCTCGACGAGGTTGCCGATGCACTGCTCGGGGCCGCGTACGGCTCGGCCGGTGAGCGGTGCATGGCGATCTCTGTCGCGGTTCCGGTAGGTGAGGAGACCGCAGATGCGCTGGTCGCCAAGCTGACCGAGCGCGTCGCGAAGCTGAAGATCGGCCGCAGCGACGACGAGGACGCGGACTTCGGCCCGCTCGTGGGCAGCGATGCATTGAAGCGAGTCAACGACTACACCCAGATCGGCGTGGACGAGGGTGCCGAGTTGGTCGTCGACGGGCGCGGATTCAGCCTGGCCGGCCACGAGAACGGATTCTTCGCGGGCGCAACACTGTTCGACAAGGTGACCACCGACATGCGGATCTACAAGGAAGAGATCTTCGGACCCGTTCTGATCGTCGTCCGCGCGAAGGACTACGAGGACGCGCTACGCCTGCCCACCGAGCACGAGTACGGCAACGGCGTTTCGATCTTCACCCGCGACGGCGACACCGCCCGTGACTTCTGCTCCCGTGTCCAGGTCGGCATGGTCGGTGTCAACGTTCCCATTCCGGTCCCGATCGCGTACCACACGTTCGGTGGTTGGAAGCGTTCGGGATTCGGCGATCTGAATCAGCACGGTCCCGACTCGATCCGGTTCTACACCAAGACCAAGACCGTCACGCAGCGTTGGCCGTCGGGCACGAAGGAAGCAGCTGCGCAGAATCACTTCGTCATCCCGAACATGGACTGATCGGCCATGTTCACGTTGAACGAGGACGAGCGTGCCATCAACGACACAGCTCGCGACTTCGCGGACGAGTTCCTCGCACCGAACGCTGTCGAATGGGATCAGCAGAAGCATTTCCCGGTGGACGTTCTACGCAAGGCTGCCGGGCTCGGGATGGGCGGCATCTACATTCGTGAGGACGTCGGTGGATCGGGCTTGACCCGCGTCGACGCCGTGCGAATTTTCGAGCAACTCGCGACCGGGGACCCGTCCATCGCGGCGTACATCTCCATCCACAACATGGTTGCGTGGATGATCGACACCTACGGAAACGACGAGCAGCGGCAGCGCTGGCTCCCGGGACTGTGCTCGATGGACCAATTGGGTAGCTACTGCCTCACCGAACCCGGCGCTGGATCCGATGCGGCAAAGCTCGGCACCAAGGCCGTCCGTGACGGTGACGAGTACGTGCTGGACGGCGTCAAGCAGTTCATTTCCGGCGCAGGTACTTCCGAGGTGTACGTCGTCATGGCCCGCACCGGAGAGCCGGGTCCCCGCGGCATCTCGGCGTTCATCGTGCCGAAGGACACTGCAGGACTGTCGTTCGGAGCGAACGAGAAGAAGATGGGGTGGAACGCTCAACCCACCCGCCAGGTGGTCTTCGAAGGTGCCCGCGTTCCGGCTGCGAATCTGCTCGGCGGGGAGGGTGACGGATTTCGTATCGCGATGAACGGGCTCAACGGCGGACGCATCAACATCGCCGCGTGCTCGATCGGGGGCGCACAGTCCGCCCTCGACAAGGCCGTGTCCTACCTCGCCGACCGCAACGCATTCGGTGCCAGGTTGCTCGACTCGCAGGCCTTGCAGTTTCGGTTGGCGGATTTCAAGACCGAGCTCGAAGCTGCCCGAACCTTGCTGTGGCGAGCAGCGGACGGCTTGCAGAACGACGCAGCCGACAAGGTCGAAATGTGCGCGATGGCAAAGCGTTTCGGAACCGACACCGGATTCGAGGTCGCCAACGGTGCGCTGCAGCTGCTCGGCGGATACGGTTACCTCGCAGAGTACGGTGTCGAGAAAATCGTCCGTGACCTACGGGTCCACCAGATTCTGGAAGGTACCAACGAGATCATGCGCGTCGTCGTCGCTCGTTCGATCGTGGGTGCCGCATGAGTGACGTTCTCCTCGAGGTTTCCGGCGGGCTCGGTCGCATCACCCTCAATCGCCCGAAAGCCATCAACGCGCTTTCGCACGCGATGGTGCAACAGATCGCCCCGACGTTGGCGCAGTGGGCAACCGACGACACCGTCGACGCCGTCTTGCTGACCGGTGCCGGTGAACGGGGGCTGTGTGCCGGTGGCGACATCGTCTCGATCTACCACGATGCGAAAGACGGCGGTAGCGGCAGCAAGGACTTCTGGCGCGACGAGTACGTGCTCAATGCCGCGATCGCCCGATTCCCGAAGCCCTTCGTCGCGATCATGGACGGCATCGTCATGGGCGGAGGAGTAGGGCTGTCCGCACACGCGAACACTCGCATCGTGACCGAACGTTCCAAGATCGCGATGCCCGAGGTCGGCATCGGCTTCGTCCCCGATGTCGGTGGCACGTACCTACTCTCGCGTGCTCCCGGCGAGATCGGCACCCACTTCGCGCTCACCACCGCGCGAATGAACGCGGCCGACGCGATCGCGGTCGGATTCGCCGACCATTACGTTCCGTCGGACAAGCTCGAAGAGTTCTACGCGGCTCTCGAAACCGTGAGCGTCGGCGAGGCCGTTGCGACGTTCAGCGAGCCTGCGCCGGAGTCCGCAATCGCCGGTCAGCAGGGCTGGATCGACGAATGCTATGCGGGCGACGATGTGCAAGGCATCGTCGACGCCCTGGCCGCCAGCCCGGTACCGGAGGCGCAGCAGGCAGCCAAAGACATCGCGTCCAAATCACCGGTGTCGCTCGCGGTGACATTGCGGTCTCTGCGCCGGGCTGCGACGCTGCCCTCGCTCGAGGCCGTGCTGGACGAGGAGTACCGCGTGTCGGTCGCCTCGCTGAGCAGTCACGATCTGGTCGAGGGAATTCGGGCGCAGGTCGTGGACAAGGATCGCAATCCCCAGTGGCAGCCGGCCACGTCGGCGGACGTCACTGCCGAGGATGTCGACCGATACTTCGCGCCCCTGGGCGACGCCGAACTCGGTCTGTCGAAAGCACATACAGAAGGTGAGCAGTCATGAGCGAGAAAACGATCGGCTTCATCGGTCTCGGCCACATGGGTGGACCGATGGCCGCCAATCTGGCTGCGGCCGGCTACACCGTGCAAGGCTTCGATCTGGTGCCTGCGGCGCTCGAACAAGCAGCGAAAGACGGCGTCACTGTGGTGGAGTCGGCAGTCGCTGCCGTCGCAGATGCCGACATCGTCATCACGATGCTGCCCAACGGCAGGCTCGTCCTCGGGCTCTATGCAGACCTGCTGCCCGCGGCCGCACCTGGAACGTTGTTCATCGACTCCTCGACCATCGACGTCGCCGACGCCCACGCCGCGCACACGCTGGTTCGCGAGGCCG
This sequence comes from Rhodococcus ruber, assembly GCF_027270735.1. Classification (GTDB taxonomy): domain Bacteria; phylum Actinomycetota; class Actinomycetes; order Mycobacteriales; family Mycobacteriaceae; genus Rhodococcoides; species Rhodococcoides rubrum_A. The sequence continues at coordinate 49,140 of NZ_JAPWIJ010000017.1, forward strand.
GTCATCGCAGTCTCGACGCGCCGGTCTCGGGTGGAGTCGGGGGAGCCGCAGCAGGAACGCTCACCTTCATGGTGGGCGGTTCGGAGGAAGACTTCTCCTCTGCCGCAGCAGTTCTCGACGTCATGGGCCGTAAAGTGGTGCACTGCGGCGCAGCGGGCAACGGCCAGGCCGCGAAGATCTGCAACAACATGATCCTCGGAGTATCGATGATCGCCATCAGCGAGGCTTTCGTCTTGGGCGAAAAGCTCGGCCTGAGCAACCAGGCACTGTTCGACGTGGCGTCGACTGCGTCCGGTCAATGCTGGGCGCTCACCACCAACTGTCCGGTGCCCGGACCTGTTCCGACGAGCCCGGCAAACAACGAGTACAAGCCCGGATTCGCGGCGGCGCTCATGGACAAGGACCTGGGCCTGGCTGCGAATGCACTGCGCGACAACGGGGTCGAGGGAGTGCTCGGTCTGCGCGCAGCCGAACTGTACGCGCGGTTCAAGGAAACGTCCGGCGGGGGAACCGACGTGGACTTCTCCGGCATCATCAACGACATCCGCGAACGCTCGAACGGAGCCGGCCAGTGACCGAGTACGAGACCATCCTGCTCGAGCGTCGGGGCCGCGTCGGCATCATCACGCTCAACCGCCCGAAGGCGTTGAACGCGCTCAACTCCCAGTTGATGCGTGAGGTCGTCTCGGTGGTCGAGGAACTCGATGCAGATTCCGAGATCGGTGCCATCCTGATCACCGGATCCGAGCGGGCTTTCGCGGCCGGGGCCGACATCAAGGAGATGCAGCCGAAGTCGTACATGGACGTCTACCTCGACGACTTCTTCGCGGCGTGGGACCGATTGGCGTCGGCTCGGACGCCGTTGATCGCGGCGGTGTCGGGATACGCGCTCGGCGGTGGATGCGAGCTCGCAATGCTCTGTGATGTGCTGATTGCCTCGGACACAGCGGTATTCGGGCAGCCAGAGATCAAGCTGGGCGTCATTCCGGGAATCGGCGGGTCACAGCGTTTGACGCGTGCGGTGGGCAAGGCCAAGGCCATGGAGATGTGCCTGACCGGTCGCAACATGAAGGTCGAGGAAGCCGAGCGAGCAGGATTGGTCTCGCGCATCGTGCCGGCCGCGGACCTGCTCGACGACGCCATCGCGACCGCGACGACCATCGCCGAAATGTCGCTCCCGATCACCATGATGGCAAAGGAAGCAGTGAACCGATCGTTCGAGTCGAGTTTGAGCGAGGGTGTTCTGTTCGAGCGCCGCGTGTTTCATTCGACGTTTGCCACGGAGGATCAGAAGGAAGGCATGTCGGCGTTCATCGAGAAGCGGACACCCAACTTCCGGCACCGCTAGCTGATCTTCCGGGTCGTTCCGCAGGCTGCACTCCCGGGGTTGCCCTACCTGTCGGGAGACAGTAGGGCGGCACCGCGGGCCGACACCAACTCGGGCATCGACGGCACCAGAGTGGGCAGACCGGTCCGCAGTTCCAGTGACCGCGCAATCGAGGTGACGTTCGCACCGCCGCCGAGTACGACGATCGACTGCGGTCTGGCCCCGGACAATTGGATCGTCTGCTCGACGAGCATGCCTGCATACCGTACGGGGCCGGCAATCAGATCGTCGAAGTCGCGCCGTGTGAGTACGTGGCGGGCGGTCCCGGACGGATCCGCTGTGCTGACGACAGAGTCGGCGCTCAGTTGTTCCTTGATGGACCGGCTGGCGTCGATTCCGACGCGAACCCCGTTGGCGGAGAGCAGTCGACGGACCGAGTGATCGAGATCGTCGCCGCAGAACGTGGCGGTACGCCGCGTCATCAGCGTCCGAGACGACGCGAGATCGACGACGGTGACGGTGGTTCCGGTGCTACCGATATCGCACAGGGCGGTGACCCCGTGGTTCGGTACCAGCCCGATGAAACGCAGATAGCGCACTTGCGCAGCGGTTTCCGGTACGAGTGACGCCGTGCGGGCGGTGCCGCGGGTAGCGACCGAGCCGGGATCGGTGGCTACCCGGTACGCGATGGCCGAGAACTGCACCGGCAGCGACATTGTCGCCGCGATGGAATGTATGGCATCGACACCGGTAGCGATGGTGGTGGCCAACGACTGCCCGGGCGCGCGGAGCACCGTCCGCGAGACGATGGGTGTTCGGTGCGGGCTGTCCAGATACGTCAGAATTGCGCGTGCACCGTGCGCACCCGCCCCGACCCCCAACACCAGCACCCCGCCCCGCCCTTCAGCAGATCGACTCTGCACTCTCCGCACGGTCATTCCACCATGAACGGTACGGGTGTGCCATTGCGTTGTGACGAGTCACGACAGAACTCAGAACGATGTGGTTATGTCATCACTATCGAAATCGCCTGCATCCGAACGCAGTTCCGCCAAGATGCGGATGAGTGCGATCAGCTTGTCGCGAGCGAGCCCCGGACGGGCGAACACGAGCGAGTTCAGACGCTCGGTGGCTTCCACCGCCAACGTCCGTCCAGCGTCGGTGATTTCGACGAGAGTGGTGCGCCGATCGCTCGGATGCGGAATGCGGCGAACGTATCCGACGGATTCGAGCCGGTCGACAGCATTCGTCACGCTCGTGGGGTGTACCTGTAGTCGTGCGCTCGCCTTGGCCATCGGTAAAGCGCCGTTCTTGGTGAACGTCAACAACGTCAGCAGTTCGTACCGCGAGAAGGTCAGTCCGGTCGGCTTCAAGGCCTCCTCGACCCGGGCCAGCATGATCTGCTGCGCCCGCATCAACGACGTCACGGCCGCCATGCCGTCGGCGGCGTCGGACCACCCGTGCTCGGTCCATTGGCGATGGGCCTCGGCAATGGGATCGAGTGGAAGCGGCGAAGGGGCTGGCATACACACCATCCTCCCACGGTGTCCGGTTCGTGCGTCTACCGAATGACGGTGCGAAGTACGGCGAGTGGCACTCGATCGGTGATCGCTGCTCGGGTCCGCGAAATCTGCTCGCGGGCATCGGCTGTCCGCGCGTTGTCGGTCTCGTCGACGGTCAGGGCTGCGTCCAGCAGACTCAGTTGCGCCAGCACGGAGTCGACATCATCGGTGGAGCGCGCAGCACGGCCGACTCTCTCGGCGAGGCGGATTCCGGCCTGGACCACCATGGGACTGCCGGTCCCGTAGATGCGCACGGCATCGAGCGCGTGGTCGATCAGCGACGAGACGGCCACGCGGCGAATGATCAGTCGCACGGTGCCGTCGGAGTCGCACCGTGCTCGGCAGGGCAGTGGGCGCTGGACGACCGCAACGAGTCCGACCGAGAGATCGTCGATGGCGTTGCGTGCGGTATACGGGTCGTTGACTCCGGTCGACAGCGCGCGTACCGCCATTTCCGTCATCTGTTCGACGGCGAAGGCGATGTCGTGCCGGGGTGTTCGGCTGGTGCCGATGTCGAACGATCCTCGTACTCGTCCGATCGCGTCCTCGGATATATCGGCCGATCGATCGGCGAGAATGTCTACGAGTGGCTCGCCGGAGACGACGTGGTCGCCCGGCACCCGATGAATCTCGATCAGAGTGCCGTTGTCGGCAGCGATGCTCAGCAGGGCGTCCTCGTCGATGTCGATGATCACCCCGGAGTCCTCGGCGAGAACCGTTGTGTAGACCGGCGGCTTGTGGATGCCTTCCGCCGATGCTGCGTCCTCGGGTTGCTCGAGCGGATACAGCGCGTCGACGGACTCGGAAAGCTCGTCGCGGACCCGGGCGGAGAGCGTCGCCACCTGGATCGACTGGGCGATGTGATGAATGAAGTAGACGAGTACACCGACGTCGACAACCGCGAGCGCGACGGCCACGTTGACGGCGATGTCGGGGACGAACACCGAACCGTCGGATTCGATCGATCGGATCGAGCGCAGGACCATCAGTGAGTACAGGAACGTTGCCCCGAAGATGCCGAGCACTATCTGGTTGCCGCGGTCGGCCATGAAGTTGCGCACCAGGCGAGGGCCGTACGACGAACTGGCAGTGGCGAGTACGGAAATGGTGATGGAGAACGACGTCGCGGCCACACCCAACATCGAGCCGCCGATCGCGCCGAGAATATCCCGGCTGCCACTGGCCCCGACGTGATAGAGCAGCGAACCCGTCAGATCCACTCGGGTGTCGAGCAGATAGCGATCTAGGCTGACGAGTGCTTGCGCGAGCAGGAGTGCAAAGACTCCCAGGACTGCGGGAATGAACCAGAACGACTCCCGCAACTTGGCAATGTGTTCCTTCATGAGCGACAGTCTTCCCCGGCGTGTCCGAATCAATCCTTCGGCGTTCGAATCACGATGATCGCAACCGTCGGCTTCGCCCGGCCGATGCGGCATCGTCATCGGTGATGCGGGTGTGGCCGAGTGGCTAGGCACCGGCCTGCAAAGCCGTTCACACGGGTTCGAATCCCGTCGCTCGCTCGAAGATCGGGACCGGCCGGCAACGGTCGGTCCCGATCGATCCCGTCTCAGGCCAGCAGCGTGGGCTTTCGAGCCACGGTCACAGCCCAGTCCGCGTCGTCGCGCCAGGGCCGTAGGTCCCAGGTCGCGAAACGATGTTCGACGACGAAGCCGACCGCGGCCAAATCCTCGTCGAGCATGTCGACGGTGTACTCGCGATCGGTGGCGAAACCGGTGACGAACACTCCGCCGCCGGACAGGTGGGCCCAGATGCGTTCCAGCGCAGCCCGTTCGGTGCCCGGCCTCATGTAGACGAGTACGTTGCCTGCCGCGACGGCCGCGTCGAACGTCCGTCCCAGGTCCAGCATCGCCAGATCGGCGACATGAACATCGAGTTCGGTGTGTGCTCGCGCGGCCTCGGCCAGAACCGGATCGAGATCCACTGCGGTCACCCGGTGTCCGCGGCGGGCCAGTTCGGCACCGAGTCGGCCGGTACCGCATCCGGCATCGAGAATGCTCGACGCGGGGGAGACCAACGCGTCGACCATGCGGGCCTCACCGTGCAGATCCACGCCGCGTTCGGCCAGGCGGTCGAATCGCTCGATGTACCGCTTGGAATCGTCGGCTGAGTTCTCGGCTTGCCAGCGTGTGGTCACCCCGCCAGGGTAGGTCAGCTCGGTTCTTCGAGGGCGGCCCGGGCTTCGGCCACGCGTGCCTTGGCCGCCTCGAGTGCCTCCGCTGTCGACTGGGCATGTTCGACGCTTGTTCTCTCCGCTGCCCGCGCGGATTTCGCTTTGGCTCTGGCGGCGTCCAGCTCGGCTTCGAGCCTCTCGACTTCCTTTGTGGCGCTGCGCCGTTCGGATACGACACGTTCTGTGTCGGAGTCGGCAGCTTCGGCGGCATCGCGTGCGGCATCGAACGCGGTTTCGGCAGCGTCGAATTCGGCGACCAGTCGATCGTGTTCGGCCTCGCGTAGCTGCTCGGCTTCGGAGGAGTTCTCGGGATCGGACTCGGGTACGTCATCGGCAGCCGGTACACCGTCGGGCTCGGGCTCGGTCTCGGTCTCGTCCTCGGGTGGGTCGGGAACGAGCGAGAGCAGCGCAGGCCCGAAGCCGCTGTAGGTTTCGGCCGTGACGGTTCGGCCCGCCCGCACGCGGTCGCGAATCTCGGGATCGGCCATCGCCGCGTTCAGGGTGTTGGCGATCTCGCGCGCAGCACTGTCGCCGACGGTCGCTCCGAGGTCGCGTCCCAATGCGATTGCTTTTTCTGTCAGTGCGCGTATCGAAGTGCTTCGAGCAGTGGACAATTCGCGCAGGCGGGCGCCGTCGCCCCGCTGCTGAGCTCGTTCGAGCTGCTCGCCGAGCTCGAACAGTTCCGCGAGTGCCGATTCGTCTCGCCGGGCGAGGCTGTTGACCAACCACGCAACGACCGTCGGCTTACGCAGTGCACCGACGCTGGCGGCACCGGACTTGTCGCCGGACTTCTTGAACCGGGCGACATATGCGGAGCGATGCGACACGAAATCGGCGGGAGCCAACGAGTACAGGTCGTCGACGACCGCGGCGATGTGGGGGAGATCCTCGGACATCGAAGTCCACCGTCTCGTTCGAGCAGTCACAGGGTTGCGGTGACATGCGTGAAAGATGTGTGCCCCCGGCAGGATTCGAACCTGCGGCCTTTCGCTCCGGAGGCGAACGCTCTATCCCCTGAGCTACGGGGGCGCACCGGCTCGAGCCGGCGTGCCTGTTGGGCTGTACGAAAGACTAGCGCATACGTGACCGGAGCCGAAATCACCCCTCGGGCAGCGGCTGCGCACCCTTCGCGGCAAGCATCTGCTTCATCAGCGTCGACTCGCTGGTCTGCGTGGCCACCATGGAGTTCGCCAAGTTGATCACCGCAGGAGACTGAGCATGAGTCTGGGCGTACTCCATCATCGCCAGGCCGCCCTCGTGGTGGCGCAGCATGAGCTGCAGGAACATCACGTCGACGTCCGTGCCGGTCGCCTGCCGAAGCGCAGTGAGCTCCGCGGAACTGGCCATGCCGGGCATTGCCCTGGTGGGATCGGAGGACCCCGGTTCCATCGACATCCCACCCATCGAGTGGCCATGAGAGTCGTCGGCTGTCATCCAGGTCATGTAGCCGTCGGTCGAAATCGATGCGCGGTCCCACAGAGCCAGCCAGCCCTGCATCTGGCCCACCTGATTCTGCTGCGAGGTGAGCATGTCGAACGCCAGATTCTTGACGGCCTGATCGGGAGCATTGGTCAACGCCACCGCGGCCATCTCGATGGCCTGGTTGTGGTGCACGGTCATATCCTGTGCGAAACCGACGTCGACCGAGCCCGCTGCAGGCGAGTTGTCACCGTCACGGAACGGATTCCCCACCAGAAAGCCCAGCGCGAAACCGATCGCCAGGACGGCGATCAGCGCCAAGACGACCAGCGCAGTGCGCTGGCTCGGCTTGACCTCGGACGGGCCGGTAGTCGAGTCGACTGTCGATTCGGTCATCAGCTCGCGGGAACCTGAAGGTCGCTGGGTAGTTGGGCTCCACCGGGCAGGCCGCCCGGCAGTCCGCCGCCCCCGCTGGTCTCACTGGTGTCGGGGGTGATGCCGGCACCGTCCATCGGAACGGCGTCCGCGCCGGGTGCGGAGGCGTCGAACAGCGGTGGGTTGTCCGGATCGAAGCCGTCGCTGCCGTCGCCCGAGGTGGTGGGGACCGATGCGCAACTGGCACCGACCTCCGGGTAGGCGAAGCGGTTCAGGCGCAGCGCAGAGATGAACTGGCCGATGCGCTCGTCGTCGACGCTGTCCAGCTTGAGTTGATGGCCCCAGGACTGCAGCGAAACGGGGGTGTCGAGACCGGGGTAAGGCGACATCATCATCTGGGTTTCACCGTCGACGCGATCGGCCAGCGTTTGGACCTGGTCCTCGTTCAGGTCGTCGGGGTTGTAGGTGATCCAGACGGCTCCGTGCTCGAGTGAGTGCACAGCGTTCTCGGTGCGGATGGCCTCGGGGTAGACGATTCCGGTGCAGGTGGCCCACACGGCATCGTGCGGTCCGCCGAAGGGCGGCGACTGGTCGTAGGCGACCCGCTGGTTACGAGCGACGTGCAAGGCCGCCGGGTAATCCTGTTTGGCGACGCCGTCGATTCCCGTCGACGGATCCTGGTTGCTCTCGCTGGGTGCGAACTTCTGCGCTTCGGCGCGGTCCTGATACTTGGGGTACAAGTTGATCCCGAGACCGGCGATCAAGCCGACGACCACTACGACTCCGGCCACCGTCAGCCAGGGAATCTGCCTGCCCTTGGCGGCAGGCACGCCGCCCTTCTTCTTGCGAGCTGACTTCTTGTTGGCTGCGTTGATGGCTTTGTCTGCCTTCGCAGCCGACTTGTTCTGACTGCCTTTGTCGGGACCCGTTGGCATCGCTGTAGTTGCTCTCTCAGTCGAGGAAAGTTGGTGGTCGGTGTCGCTGGTCGTGCGTATCTGCTGGTGACGGCGGTGACCAAGGTCCGTCCGCGCAGAGCGCCCTTACTGTACGTTCTCTGCCTGAGAGCGTGCTCAGGGCCTGCAACGAGCGCTTGGTGGGGTGGTGCCTGCGATCGGACGGGCAGTGGATGCGAGCACGCCGCACACCAGCCAATAGGATAGCTACCTGTGACTCCTGCCGATCTTGCCGAACTGCTCCACGCGACCGCCGCGAAGGTGCTCGCCGACCGCGGCCTGGACGCATCCGTTCTACCTGCGAAGCTGACCGTCGAGCGTCCCCGCAACCCAGAGCACGGTGACTACGCGACCAACGTGGCGCTGCAGGTCGCGAAGAAGGCCGGTGCCAATCCACGCGACTTCGCAGGCTGGCTCGCCGAAGCTCTCGCGGCCGAGGCCGCGATCGACAGCGCCGACGTTGCAGGCCCCGGATTCCTGAACATCAGGCTGGCCGCTGCCGCCCAGGGCGAGATCGTCGCCCGAGTACTCGCTGCAGGCGCGGCATTCGGCAACGGATCGTCGATGGCAGGCAAGAAGGTCAACCTGGAGTTCGTCTCGGCCAACCCGACAGGTCCGGTGCACCTCGGCGGTACCAGGTGGGCCGCCGTCGGCGACGCGCTCGGTCGGATCCTGACCGCGCACGGCGCAGACGTCACTCGCGAGTACTACTTCAACGATCACGGCGCACAGATCGACCGCTTCAGTCGCTCGCTCATCGCCGCAGCGAAGGGTGAGCCGGCACCGGAGAACGGATACGCGGGCGAGTACATCGCCGAGATCGCAGAGCAAGTTCTGGCGAAAGAACCGGACGCACTCGGGCTGGCCCCCGAAGCCCAGGAAGAGACGTTCCGATCGATCGGAACGCAGCTGATGTTCGACCGGATCAAGGCCAATCTGCACGAGTTCGGAGTCGACTTCGATGTCTACTTCCACGAGAACTCGCTGTTCGACTCGGGCGCCGTCGAGAAGTCGGTCGAGTACCTCAAGACTTCGGGAAGCTTGTACGAGGAGGACGGGGCCTGGTGGCTCCGGTCGACCGAATACGGGGACGACAAGGATCGCGTCGTCATCAAGAGCGATGGCAACGCCGCCTACATCGCCGGCGATATCGCCTACTTCCAGAACAAGCGTCAGCGCGGCTTCGACCTGTGCATCTACATGCTCGGTGCCGACCACCACGGATACATCGGACGCCTCAAGGCGGCTGCGGCGGCATTCGGGGACGACCCCGAGACCGTCGAGGTGCTGATCGGCCAGATGGTCAATCTCGTTCGCGACGGCGTTGCCGTGAAGATGAGCAAGCGCGCCGGAACCGTCATCACGCTCGACGACCTGGTCGATGCCATCGGCGTCGACGCCTCCCGGTACGTCATGATCCGGTCGTCCGTCGACTCCAGCATCGACATCGACCTGGCCCTCTGGGCGAGTGCGAGCAACGAGAACCCGGTGTACTACGTCCAGTACGCCCACGCCCGGCTGGCCTCGCTCGCGCGCAATGCTGCCGAACTGGGAATCGTTGCGGATGAACCGGATCTGAGCCTGCTGACCCACGAGCAGGAAGGCGAGCTGATCAGGACGATCGGTGAGTACCCACGCGTCGTGGCCAGCGCCGCCGAATTGCGCGAGCCACACCGGATTGCCCGCTACCTCGAAGAGTTGGCGGGTGCTTATCACCGTTTCTACGGTGCGTGTCGAGTACTTCCACAAGGAGACGAGGAGCCCGGACCTGTGAACACCGCACGACTGGCATTGGGCAACGCAACCCGGCAGGTTCTGGCCAACGGCCTCGAACTGCTCGGGGTCAGCGCACCGGAGCGCATGTGAGCGCACATCCGGCCGGACCCAAGCATGCCGATGCCCCCGCGAAACAGTCGACATCCCATCGCCCGGCCGACGCGTCGGAGATGACGACGTTGCCCGACCAGGTGTGGCCCCGCAACGCCGAGCGCGGTGAGGACGGAACCGTCCGCCTCGCCGGGGTGTCGGTCACCGACCTCGCGGAGAAGTACGGCACCCCGTTGTTCGTCATAGACGAGGACGACTTCCGTTCGCGCTGCCGTGAGATGGCCGCTGCATTCGGGGCACCCGAGCGGGTTCACTACGCCTCCAAGGCTTTCCTGTGCGGTGAGATCGCGCGCTGGGTGGCCGACGAAGGGCTCTCACTCGACATCTGCTCGGGAGGAGAGCTGGCCATCGCACTCGCCGCGGGATTCCCTGCGGACCGAATTGCCATGCACGGCAACAACAAATCGGTCGCCGAGCTCGAGGCAGGTGTGCGCGCGGGAGTCGAGCACGTGGTTCTCGACTCCAACATCGAGATCGACCGTCTCGACGCCGTTGCCGGCGCGGCCGGAGTGGTGCAGGACGTCCTCATCCGCATCACCGTCGGCGTGGAAGCTCATACGCACGAGTTCATCGCCACGGCGCACGAGGACCAGAAGTTCGGCTTCTCGCTCGCCGACGGTTCGGCACTCGACGCGGTCCGCCGCGTGTTCGCGGCCGACAACCTGCGCCTCGTCGGACTGCACAGCCACATCGGATCGCAGATCTTCGAGGTCGACGGCTTCGAGCTCGCGGCACACAAGGTCATCGGCCTACTCCGAGACATCGTCTCGGAATTCGGCGTCGAAAAAACCGCGCAGATCTCGACTCTGGATCTCGGTGGTGGCATGGGCATTTCGTACGTTGCGAGCGACGACCCGCCGCCGGTGGAGCAGCTCGCAGCGAAGTTGACCGCCATCGTCGAGACGGAGTCTGCCGCGGTGGGCTTGCCGGTTCCGACGATCGCCGTCGAACCCGGCCGTGCCATCGCCGGACCGGGCACCGTCACGCTGTACGAGGTGGGCACCATCAAGGATGTCACCGTCGACAAGGCGACGCGCAGACGCTACATCAGCGTCGACGGTGGAATGAGTGACAACATTCGCACTTCGCTCTATCAGGCAGAGTACGACTGCCGATTGGTCTCACGAACCAGCGAGGCCCAAGCCGTTCTGGCGCGAGTGGTCGGAAAGCATTGCGAGAGCGGCGACATCGTCATCAAGAACACATGGATGCCGGCGGACGTCGGGCCGGGTGACCTGCTTGCGGTAGCAGCCACCGGGGCCTACTGCTACTCCATGTCCAGTCGCTACAACCTGCTGACGCGGCCCGCAGTGGTCGCAGTCAAGGACGGGCGAGCGCGCCTGGTCCTGCGGCGGGAAACCATCGAAGATCTGCTCAGCTTGGAGGTTCAGCCATGACATCGAAGCCGATAGGCGTCGCCGTACTCGGACTCGGAAACGTCGGCAGCGAGGTCGTCCGAATCCTCACCGAGAATGCAGAGGATTTCGAGGCGAGAATCGGTGCGCCACTGGAGATTCGAGGCATCGCGGTGCGTCGGGTCGACGGCGATCGCGGAGTGCCGGCCGAGCTGCTCACCGACGATCCGTCGGAGCTGGTCGGCCGCGACGACGTCGACATCGTCGTCGAGGTGCTCGGCGGCATCGACATTCCCCGCAAGCTCGTGCTCTCTGCCCTCGAGAAGGGCAAGTCCGTCATCACCGCGAACAAGGCCCTCCTGGCCGAGTACACCGGCGAACTTGCGGACGCTGCCGAGAAGTCGCGTGCCGACCTGTATTTCGAGGCGGCCGTGGCCGGAGCCATCCCGGTCGTTCGTCCCCTGATGCAGTCCCTCGCGGGCGACCGCGTGAACAAGGTGGCCGGCATCGTCAACGGCACCACCAACTTCATTCTCTCCGCCATGGACGAGACTGGAGCGGACTACGCCGAAACCCTTGCCGAGGCAGGACGTCTGGGCTACGCCGAAGCCGACCCGACCGCCGACGTCGAAGGCTACGACGCGGCGTCCAAGGCGGCGATCCTTGCCTCGATCGCCTTCCATACCCGCGTCACCGCAGGCGACGTCTACCGCGAGGGGATCAGCAAGATCACCTCGGACGATCTCGAAACCGCGAAGTCACTGGACTGCACCATCAAGCTGCTGGCCATCTGCGAGCGGATCGTCACGCCCAAGGGCAAGGAGCGAATCTCCGCTCGTGTCTACCCGGCACTCGTTCCGCTGAACCACCCGTTGGCATCGGTCAACGGCGCATTCAACGCCGTGGTCGTCGAAGCCGAGGCTGCCGGCCGCCTGATGTTCTACGGGCAGGGCGCAGGCGGTGCACCGACTGCGTCCGCCGTGCTCGGCGACCTGGTGATGGCCGCGCGCAACAAGTTCTACGGTGGCCGCGGCCCGCTGGAGTCCAAGTACGCCAAGCTCAAGGTGGCCCCGATGGGTGACATCCTCACCCGGTACTACGTCAGCATGCAGGTGGCCGACAAGCCCGGCGTTCTCGCTACCGTGGCCGCCGAATTCTCCAAGCGCGACGTCAGCATCTCCACCGTGCGCCAGCAGGGCTCGGGTGACGGAGCCAGGCTCGTCGTCGTCACCCACCTCGCGGCCGATTCCGCACTGTCCGAAACCGTTGCATCGCTCGAGCAGCTCGATGTGGTCGTCCACGTCGCCAGCGTTCTCCGATTGGAAGGCACCACCGTATGAGCGTCCACACCCCCTGGCCCGGTCTGATCGAGGCATACCGCTCGCGTCTGGCGATCGGACCGGACTGGAAGACCGTCACGCTGCGCGAGGGCGGAACTCCGCTGCTGCCCGCCGGTCACTTGTCCGAATTGACCGGCTGCACGGTGCATCTCAAGGTCGAAGGGCTCAATCCCACCGGTTCCTTCAAGGATCGCGGAATGACCATGGCCGTCACCGACGCACTCGCCCGGGGGCAGGAAGCCGTGCTCTGCGCCTCGACCGGCAACACCTCTGCTTCTGCTGCGGCCTATGCGGCCAAGGCTGGGATGAGTTGTGCCGTACTGGTTCCGCAGGGCAAGATCGCCATGGGCAAGCTCGCTCAGGCAGTCATGCACGGAGCCAAGATCATCCAGGTGCAGGGCAACTTCGACGATTGCCTCGAACTGGCCCGCAAGACCACGGCCGAGTTCCCGACCATCGGTCTGGTGAACTCCGTCAATCCCGTCCGCATCGAAGGCCAGAAGACCGCGGCTTTCGAGATCTGCGACGCCCTCGGCGACGCTCCGGACATCCATGCCCTGCCGGTCGGCAACGCAGGCAACATCACCGCGTACTGGCGCGGTTACTCGGAGTACTTCCGTGACGGTCTCACCACGCGCAAGCCACGGATGCTCGGAGTCCAGGCCGCGGGCGCGGCTCCTCTGGTTCACGGTGCGCCGGTGAAGGATCCGGAAACGATCGCCACCGCAATCCGGATCGGCTCACCCGCATCCTGGAACGGCGCCGTCAATGCCAAGGAAGAATCGAACGGCGCATTCCGCGCAGCGACCGACGAGGAAATCCTCGAGGCGTACCGGTTGATCGCAAAGACCGAGGGCGTGTTCGTCGAGCCGGCCTCCGCGGCCAGCGTCGCCGGACTGTTGGCGGCTCGAAAGGAAGGCTGGCTGGAGCCGGGCCTGACCGTCGTCTGCACGGTGACCGGTAACGGTCTCAAGGATCCCGACACCGCGTTGTCGGGTATGCCTGTCGTAGAACCGATTTCGGTCGATCCCGTCGCTGTCGCGGCTGCGCTCGAGCTGGCCTGAGTTGACGGAATCTCCGGCTATGACGACGACACTACCGATCGGGCTCACGGTCACGGCGCGCGTTCCGGCGTCCAGTGCCAACATCGGACCCGGATTCGACAGTCTCGGAATCGCTCTGGGGCTCTACGATGAAATCGAGGTCACGACCACTGCGTCGGGGCTGAGGATTCATGTCGACGGTGAGGGTTCTGCGGACGTCCCCTGGGGTCCGACGCATCTGGTGGTGCGCGCCATCGAGCGAGGGCTCGAAGCTGCCGGAGTGTGGGCCGACGGCCTCGATGTCCACTGCCGCAACGCAATTCCCCATTCGAGGGGTCTCGGTTCGTCGGCGTCGGCTGTGGTCGGGGGCCTCGCAGCGGCCAACGCGCTCGCTGCGAAAGTCGATCCGTCCAGTGCATTGTCGGAGGGTCAGCTCGTTCAGTTGTCGTCGGAATTCGAGGGGCACCCCGACAATGCGTCGGCGAGCTGCCTCGGCGGAGCCGTCGTGTCGTGGAGCGAACCGCCCAATGCCAGTGTGACGGCGCGTAAGTACGCGGCCGTGAGGCTCGACGTGCATCCGACCATCAGGGTCGTTGTGCTCGTGCCGTCGGAGCGTTCGTCCACCTCGCACACGCGGGGTCTGTTGCCCGAGTTGGTGCCCCATCGTGATGCGGCCTTCAACGTGAGCCGGAGCGCTCTCGCGGTGGTGGCGCTCACTCGGCGTCCGGATCTGCTGATGTCTGCGACGGAGGATCTGCTTCATCAAGGGCAGCGGGCCCAAGCGCTGCCCGACACCACACGCTGGATCGCGACTCTTCGCGCCCGATCGATCGCAGCCGTGGTCTCCGGAGCAGGACCGACCGTCATGGCGTTGTGCACCGAGGAGTTTCCGGCGGATCTGCGCGATGCCGCAACCGCCGAGGGGTGGCGGGTACTCGACCTCGACGTAGCCGACGGAGTGACCGTCGCGTGACAAACGCCGAGTAGGGTTCTTGCCGAGTGGGGACAACGGCGCTATGGTGAACCCTGTCCGTACATCGTGCGCTTCAGACGCCGGTTTCGTCAGGGCATTCAGGTCGCTGTATTCGGGGGATTCAAACGTCCGAGTGATGTGACGCTCCTGACTCGATCCTTCCCGTAGTTCTCTGCGGTCTCGGATCGATGGTGTCGTCGACGGAGTGCGTCGAACATGAACGGCAATATCCGAGTTCGGCAGAACGTCGAACTGCGGAACGAACCCTCGGCTGCGCATCGAGCGAGCGAGGGAAGGAAAGGACCTCCGTGACCGATACGGAACTTATCTCTGCGCCCGAAACGTCACGCCGACGTGCAGGCCTGTCCGGAATGGTTCTCACCGAGCTACGCAGCCTCGCTGGTGAACTCGGAATAAAGAGCATCTCCGGCATGCGTAAGGGCGACCTGATCGCAGCTATTTCCGAGCGTCAATCGGGTGCTGCGTCGGCGAAGTCGGCCAAGTCCGACGCACCGAAGTCCGACGCACCCAAGACGCGCCGCGCCGCTGCGTCGACGCCCGCGGTCGAAGATCGACCTGCAGCAGAGGCAGCGCCGGCACCAGAAGTGTCGACCGCCGACGCCTCGTCGACGCAGTCGGTCGATGCTGCAGACTCGGCTCCCGAAACCGGGCGTCGCACACGTGGCCGTCGAGCAGCAGGTCGCCGCGCAGGTGCACCCGATCAGCTCCCGCTCGACGAGAGCGACAACTCGGCTGGATCCGAGACCGCTGCAACCGCTTCTTCTCCGGAGACCGCGTCGAGCGAGAAGCAGGACGAGGGCGACAACGCGGCCACCGAGCGGCCGCGACGCAGCCGCGGCGATCGGAACCGTCAGGACGGATCCGACCGGGAACAGCGCGAGACCGAGGGCAACCGGGACAACGCGACCCGCGAGAACGGCAACCGGGACAACGGCAACCGGAACCAGGGCGACCGGAACCAGGGCGACCGGAACCAGGGCGACCGCAACCAGGGCGACCGCAACCAGGGTGATCGCAACCAGGGCGATCGGGACAATTCCAACCGTGACAACGGTGGTCGGAATCAGTCCGATCGCAACGGCCGCAACCGCAATCAGGGCGATGGTCGCAACGACAACCGCAACGACGGTCGCAACGAGGAGCGAAACAACGGTCCTCGCGACAACCGCGACAACAATCAGGACGACGAGGGCGAAGGCCGGGGTCGTCGGGGTCGTCGGTTCCGTGAGCGGCGTCGTGGACGCGATCGTGGCGAGGGCAACGACGGCGGCGGCGGCGGACGCGAGCGTGACACCGAGATCCGTGAGGACGACGTACTCCAGCCGGTAGCCGGCATCCTGGACGTTCTCGACAACTACGCGTTCGTCCGTACCTCGGGCTACCTGGCCGGACCGAACGACGTCTACGTGTCGATGAACCTCGTTCGCAAGAACGGCCTTCGTCGCGGCGATGCCGTCACCGGCGCGGTTCGAGTGGCACGCGAAGGTGAGCAGTCGAGCCAGCGGCAGAAGTTCAACCCGCTCGTGCGATTGGACACCGTAAACGGGGGAGAGGTCGAGGCCGCCCGCAAGCGTCCGGAATTCGGCAAACTCACCCCGCTGTACCCCAACCAGCGTCTGCGTCTCGAGACTCAGCAGAACATCCTCACCACGCGCATCATCGACCTGGTGATGCCGATCGGCAAGGGCCAGCGTGCACTGATCGTGAGCCCGCCGAAGGCGGGTAAGACCAGCGTTCTGCAGGCTATTGCCAACGCGATCGCCATCAACAATCCCGAGTGCTATCTGATGGTCATCCTCGTCGACGAGCGTCCAGAAGAAGTGACGGACATGCAGCGCAGCGTCAAGGGCGAGGTGATCGCGTCGACGTTCGACCGGCCGCCGGGCGATCACACCGCTGTTGCCGAGTTGGCGATCGAGCGGGCCAAGCGTCTGGTCGAAGCCGGACAGGACGTGGTGGTCCTGCTCGACTCGATCACCCGTCTGGGACGTGCGTACAACAACAGCTCGCCCGCTTCGGGACGAATCCTGTCCGGTGGTGTCGACTCGACCGCGCTGTATCCGCCGAAGCGGTTCCTCGGTGCGGCTCGAAACATCGAGCACGGTGGATCGCTGACGATCATCGCCACAGCCATGGTCGAGACCGGGTCCACCGGTGACACCGTGATCTTCGAGGAGTTCAAGGGCACCGGTAACGCCGAGCTCAAACTCGATCGCAAGATCGCGGAACGACGAGTGTTCCCGGCGGTCGACATCAACCCGTCCAGCACCCGCCACGACGAACTGCTCCTGGCTCCCGACGAGGCGGCAGTGGTGCACAAGCTGCGCCGCGTGTTGTCCGGACTCGACTCGCATCAGGCCATCGACCTGCTGGTCGACCGCCTGAAGAAGAGCAAGAACAACCTCGAGTTCCTGATGGAGGTCTCCAAGACGGCGCCGGGCGGCAACAACGACTGAGCGGGTGTTTCCCCGGATCTTTCGCCCGGGGAACAAGTCGGCAGGTGCGTGCGTTGTAAGCATCTGTCGGCACAGAAGTACCGACGATTAGCAGGGCGGATGCACGCTCTGGCATAATCAACGGCCGAGTCCGGTTCCGGTTCACGTCTTCGATCGGCGAAGGCGACCCGGCGACCATTACAAAGAACGGTAAGGACACCATGAAGGCAGGAATTCACCCCGACTACACACTGACGACAGTCGTCTGTGGTTGCGGAAATACTTTCGAGACCCGAAGCACCACCGACAAAGAGCGCATCAGCGTCGAGGTCTGCTCGCAGTGCCACCCCTTCTACACCGGCAAGCAGAAGATTCTCGACACCGGCGGCCGCGTCGCTCGCTTCGAGGCTCGCTACGGCAAGCGCGCCGGCAAGAAGGCCGACGCAGACAGCTAGCTGTTCCGCCGACGCCCGTCCTGTGATTCACAGGACGGGCGTCGGCTTTTTTGTGTCCACACCCAGTTGCACCCGCGTTCGAGAGTGAGTCATCCCCATGGCGAGAACAGTGAAGCCTTCGGCCATCGACGACATCCTTGCCGAACACTCCGGGCTCGAGCAGCAACTTGCCGACCCAGCGCTGCACAACGACCCGTCCGCGGCACGCAGAGCAGGCAAGAGGTTCGCCGAACTGGCGCCGATCATGTCTGCGCACACCAAGTTGACCGCCGCTCAGGACGACCTCGAAGCCGCACGTGAGCTCGCTGCAGACGATTCGTCGTTCGCCGCCGAGATCCCCGAACTCGAGGCGACCGTGCTGCACCTCGAGCAGACCCTCACCGACCTGCTCGCACCACGCGACCCGCACGACGGCGACGACATCGTGATGGAGGTCAAGTCAGGTGAGGGCGGTGAGGAATCGGCGCTCTTCGCAGCCGATCTCGCGCGGATGTACGTGCGCTACGCAGAACGCCGTGGGTGGCGAGTGGAAGTGCTCGACGCGAACGTATCCGACCTGGGTGGGTACAAGGACGCAACCCTGTCGATCAAGACCAAGGACCCGCTCGACGGCGTGTGGGCGCGCCTGAAGTTCGAGGGTGGCGTGCACCGGGTGCAGCGAGTGCCGGTCACCGAATCTCAAGGACGCGTGCATACTTCCGCGGCCGGGATTCTGGTCTATCCCGAACCCGACGAGGTCGAAGAAGTCCAGATCGACGAAACCGATCTACGTATCGACGTCTACCGCTCGTCCGGCAAGGGCGGCCAGGGCGTCAACACCACCGACTCCGCAGTTCGGCTCACACACCTTCCGACGGGCATCGTGGTGACCTGCCAGAACGAGCGTTCACAGCTGCAGAACAAGGCACGCGCGATGCAGGTTCTCGCAGCTCGCCTCCAGGCGGCCGCAGAGGAAGCAGCCAACGAAGAGGCCTCGGCCGGACGAGCCAGCCAGGTGCGTACCGTCGACCGCTCGGAGCGGATCAGAACCTACAACTACCCCGAGAACCGCATCACCGATCACCGCATCGGCTTCAAGGCGCACAACCTCGATGCCCTGCTCGACGGCGACATGGATGCGTTGCTCGACGCGCTCGCAAAAGCGGACCGCGACGCTCGTATGCAAGCAGAGTAGTTGCGGCGCAAAGCTTTTCAGATTTCGATCGGCCGGTCCATCACTCGGTGCGATACCCTTGTCTCCAGGTTCGACCCCGCACGAGAGCCCGAGAGGCACAGCAGAATGAACCAGGCCTTGACACCCGCAGGCGAGAACGCCGTCACCGAGCTGTCGTCTCGCTACGGCATCTCGACGGACGCGGTCCGCACCATGCTCGACGCCGTCAACAACGGCCGCGGCACCATGGCGCAGTTCAACATTCCCGAGCTCGGTGGCAGCGGACAGTGGATGCGCGGCGGAATGACAATGGTGGGCAACATGTTCGATCACGGGCTCAAGAGCCGGGTCGACGGCTTGTGCCGTGATCTGTCTGCGGTGCTGTCGCAGCATCAGGTGTATCCACCGCGGGAGGCCGCGGGTGGTTCTTTCGGTGGCAACTCGTTCGGATCCGGTTCGTGGTGGCCCTCGGATCTGGGTTCACCGAGTTCGAGCGGCGGACAGAACGGGTCGCAGTACGCGGTGTTCCCGGGGTCTCGACGTCTTGCGGTGCTCGTAGGCGGCGAACTGGCCGTGTACGACACACTCGACCACTCCATCGGGGGAGTGCAGCAACAGCATGGCGGTGGACCGGGGTCGCTGGAGTTCACCAGCCAGTACGGCACGTTCAGTGCAGGAAGTCTGCCTCGGGTGGACCAGCAATCGAGCGGAACGAACTCGCAGAACCAGTCCGCACCGCAGGCCTACCCGCAACAGTCTTCGTCGCAGCAACCGTCGGTTCCGCAGACCTCGAACCAGTCCGGGACAGGGGGGAACCAGGTCGGCGTCGACATCTCCGAGATCACCGCTGCGATCGAGGCCCTCGCCGGATTGCACTCGAAGGGGTTCCTCACCGACGACGAGTTCTTTTCCAAGAAGTCGGAGCTACTGGGACGCGTGTGAGTGAGTTGTCGGAGCGTCATGGCAGTCTGAACCGGTGAGCCGCAAGCCGCTACGCCTAGCCATCCTCGAAGCAACATCGATGCTCGAGGCGGCCGGTGTGCCGAGTCCACGTGTCGATGCAGAACTTCTTGCCGCGCACCTCGTCGGGGTGGACCGTGGCCGTCTCGGTCTTGTTCCCCTCGTCGAACCCGAGCTCGTCGAGGCGTACTTCCGGACCATCGAGCAGCGCGCGAAACGTATTCCGCTGCAATACATCACGGGTAAGACCTCGCTGGGCAACATCGATGTGGAAGTTGGCCCGGGCGTCTTCGTGCCGCGTCCGGAAACCGAGCTGCTGTTGGCCTGGGCGCTCGCGTTCCTCGAAAACGTGGACCACCATCCGCCTGTGATTCTCGACCTCTGCACGGGTTCGGGTGCGCTGGCGCTCGCAATCGCCAATGCTCGGCCGGACGCCGTAGTGCATGCCGTCGAGCTGGATCCGTCGGCCTTGGCGTGGGCGAGGCGTAATGCCGACGTGCGCAGCGGTGAGGGCGATACCCCCATCACCCTTCACTACGGCGACGTCACGGCACGTGATGTGTTGATCGAACTCGACGGCGCAGTCGACATGATCGTCGCGAACCCGCCCTACATCCCGGAAGGGGCTCAACTCGATCCCGAAGTGATCGATCACGATCCTCGTATGGCCCTGTTCGGCGGCACCGACGGACTGTCGGTCATCGAGCCGATGGTCGGCAACATCGCCCGCTGGCTTCGAATCGGCGGCGGCGTCGCGATCGAGCACGACGACTCCAACGGCGAGGACGTGGCGGCTCTGTTGTCCCGGAGACGGGTGTTCAGCGAGGTCATCGCGCATCCGGACCTGGCAGGCAGACCCAGGTTCGTCGTCGCCACCCGGGCGCACCCTGCCTCTGCCTGACGGCGGGAGCGGCACCTGACATCACTTCGTTACCGCAAGTGGAAGGATGGGCACCGTGAGTACCGTTTACGACTGCAGTGAAGCCGATGCGCGCGCTGCGGGATTGACCGCGGCCCGCGGTGCCCTCAAGTCCGGCCGACTCGTGGTGATGCCCACCGACACCCTGTACGGGATCGCCGCCGATGCCTTCGACGGCACCGCAGTCACAGATCTGCTGCGCGCCAAGGGTCGGGGACGCGATATGCCCGTACCCGTGCTCGTCGGCTCGTGGAACACCATCGACGGCTTGGTCCAGAGTGTCCGGCCGCGTACCCGAGATCTGATTCGCGCGTTCTGGCCCGGCGCGTTGAGCATCGTCGTCCAGCAGGCGCCGTCGCTGGCGTGGGATCTGGGTGATGCACAGGGCACGGTCATGTTGCGTATGCCGCTGCATCCGGTCGCGCTCGAATTGCTGCGTGAGGTCGGCCCTCTCGCGGTGTCCAGTGCCAACATCTCGGGAAGCCCGCCTGCCACCACGGTGACAGAGGCGCGGGAGCAGCTGGGTGGGTCGGCGGCGGTCTATCTCGACGGGGGACCGGCAGATCACGCGGTGGCGTCGACCATCGTGGATCTGACGAGCGACCGCGCGCGAATTCTGCGGGTCGGTGCCATTCCCACCGAAAAGATTGCCGAGGTTCTCGGTGTCACCGCCGAAAGCCTGGTCCCTGGAGCGTCCTGACATGCCCGTCCGTGCCGCATGAGCGTCGAGGTGCTGGCTCAGTCGAATCTGGGGGCAGGTGTTCCCATTCGGGAGCTACTGCTCGTCTTTCTCACTGCCGCCGTCGTCACGTTCTTCGCCACCGGTGGTGTCAGAGTGGCGGCGATCAAGTTCGGTGCCGTTGCCATTCCCCGCGATCGTGACGTCCACGTGCAAGCCACCCCGAGGCTCGGGGGAGTGGGCATCTACGTGGGCATGCTCGCCGCCCTACTGTTCGCGTCGCAGCTGCCGGCCCTGGCCCGGGGATTCGACGTGGCCTACAACCGCGACATCCCGGCCGCGCTGGTTGCCGGCTTCGTGATCGTGTTGGTCGGTGTCATCGACGACCGCTGGGGCCTGGATGCCCTGACCAAGTTCGTCGGGCAGGTGACGGCAGCAGGCGTGCTGGTGATCATGGGTGTCAGTTGGGTCGTGCTGTATCAGCCCTGGGGAGGCGAGCCGGGTCAGCCGGGCAGCACCCTGGTTCTCGATCAACTACAAGCCGGACTCGTGACGGTTCTGATCACCGTCGTGATCGTCAACGCAATGAATTTCGTCGACGGTCTCGACGGGTTGGCGGCCGGTCTCGGGCTCATCTCTTCAGTTGCGATCTGCATCTTCTCGGTGGGGCTGTTGCAGGAGCAGGGCGGCGATGTGGGCGTCTACCCGCCGGCGCTGATCGCCGCAGCACTGGCAGGTGCATGTCTGGGATTTCTGCCGCACAACTTCCAGCCCGCTCGCATCTTCATGGGTGATTCGGGCTCCATGCTCATCGGGCTGACGCTGGCCACAATCTCGACGAGTGCCTCGGGGCGGATACCGTTGACGGCATACGGCCCTCGCGATCTGCTCGGCCTGTTGTCGCCACTGCTGCTGGTCGGTGCCGTGATGCTCATCCCGATACTCGATCTTCTGCTGGCCGTCATCCGTCGCACGCGGGCCGGACGAAGCCCTTTCAGTCCGGACAAGATGCACTTGCATCATCGACTCCTGCAAATCGGTCACTCGCACCGACGGGTGGTGCTGGTGATCTACCTGTGGGTCGGTGTGCTCGCCTTCGGGGCGGTCGGATCATCCCTGCTCGATCGGCGCATCGTGGTGCTTCTGGTCGCTGCCGGTCTGGTATTCGCGCTGGTGGTCACTGCTGTCCCTACCTTGCGGGTGGATCGATCGCGTGGACCGAAACGTCGAAGCGCTCGACGCGGCAGCTGATCCCGTCGGTTGTTCGCGGTCGTGAGCTGGGTACCCTCGACAACTGTGACCTTCACTCCGCAGTCCATGCCCGACCAATTCGCGCCGCTTCGCGCCGCTGTCCGATACGGACTGATCGGCTTGGTGGTGCTGACGGTGGTGAGCGTCGGGATCTCCGTGGCTGCGGCCGGCACTCCCGGCCTGTGGGGATCACTGATCGGTGTGGCCATCGGCGGGGGTTTCGTCATCACGACGGCGCTCTCGGTTTCTCTCACCACACGTTTTCCGGCCTCGGCCGTCGGAGCCCTGTTGCTCGGCGGTTGGCTGATCAAGATGGTGATCGCGTTGATCGTGCTGGTTGCGCTCAAGGATGCCGACTTCTACAACCGATACTCGTTGGGGCTGACGATCCTGGGGGCGCTGGTGGTAGTGCTCGGGGCCGAGGTCTTCGGGGTCGTCAAGACCAAAGTCGCCTACGTCGACAGTGTTCCCGCCGCCGATCACACCGACGACCGGTAGTACGACAAGCTGTCGTAATCGGTTAAGCTGAGGCCCGCCTACACAACGTCGTAGTTCTGTTGATAAAGTTTGCATCAAGCGGTGGGCAAGACTGGGACAAAAGAGACTTTTTCCCCGGACTGGACCCCCGCAGGTAGCAGTCAGCGTGAGCTTCCTTACAGTAGGCCCGGAGTCACCGACTTCGGCAACGTAAGGTTCCGCCCTGAGAGTTGCCGAGTCGACGTGAGTCGCCGACACCCGACAGACGCTTGGCCGATGAAGACCGGGCCTCAGCCTCTGACGATTGCGAGCCGATTTTCGTCGACTTGATAGATCGTCATTGTCCGATCGAACCGCAGTCGCTAGCCGGCTGCGGCCCGAACACGGGAGAGACCGCTGAGCGTCACCAACCTGGCTGCGGAGTTCCATCCGCCGTCACTATCCGATTTCTTTCCTCCCGCGGTGCTGTTCGAGGGAACCCCGTTCGAGCTCGACCGACTGATGCTCATCCGCATCCTGATGTCGGCGCTGCTGATCGTGTTCATGTTGATCGCTCTGCGCAGCCCCAAGATCGTGCCTCGCGGAATCCAGAACGTCGCCGAGATCGCTCTCGACTTCGTCCGGATCCACGTCGCGGAGGACGTGCTCGGCAAGGAGCAGGGACGTCGATTCCTGCCCGTCATCATGACGATCTTCTTCACGGTGTTGGCGGTGAACGCCAGTGCGGTCATTCCGTTCCTCAACATCTCGTCCAACGCCAGGATCGGGCTGCCCATCGTGTTGGCCGCGGTCGCGTACGTCGCGTTCATCTATGCAGGCGTGAAGAAGTTCGGTGCAGCCAAGTTCGTCAAGGGCACGATCGTCATCCCCGGCATCCCGCCGGCCATGCACGTGCTGCTCATCCCGCTCGAGTTCATCTCGAACTTCGTGCTCCGCCCGTTCACGTTGACCGTGCGTCTGCTGGCCAACATGCTCGCCGGCCACATCATGCTGGTGCTCTTCTTCAGCGCCACGCAGTTCTTTCTCTTCGAGGCCTCCGCGGGCCTGAAGATCTTCGCCGCACCCTCGCTCATCATGGGCTTCCTGTTCACGATGTTCGAGATGCTGGTGATCTTCCTGCAGGCGTACATCTTCGCGCTGCTGACGGCGATCTACATCGATCTGTCGCTGCACGCCGACTCGCACTGACCGACCAACAGACCGAACTAGCTACACCGCCACCTCCGACACCCGGATGTGGACCGAAGAAAGGGAACGGAAAACCGAATGAGCCTTGAACTTCTGGCCCAGGCGCAGGAAATCACCGCAAAGGGTTACGGAGCCATCGGCTACGGCCTCGCAGCCATCGGTGGTGGCATCGGCCTCGGCCTCGTCGTCGCCAAGAACATGGAAGCTACCGCTCGCCAGCCCGAGCTGGCCGGTCAGCTCCGTACGACCATGTTCCTCGGCATTGCATTCACCGAGTCCCTCGCCCTGATCGGCCTCGTCGCCGGCTTCATTCTCTGAGAGCGCGATGACAAACGCGATAACGCTGCTCGCAGCAGGGGCTGAAGGGGAGGAATCCCCGAACCCACTGTTGCCGGCAACATACGACATCGTTTGGTCGATCGTCTGTGTCGTGATCATCGGCTTCCTGTTCTGGAAGTACGTCGTACCTCGTTTCCAGACGGTTCTCGCCGAGCGTTCCGAGCTCATCGAAGGCGGAATCAAGAAGGCCGAGCAGGCGCAGGCAGAGGCCAAGGCTGCTCTCGAGCAGTATCACGCTCAGCTGGCCGACGCACGTTCCGAGGCCGCGCAGATCCGCGAGGAAGCGCGTACCCAGGGGCAGGCCATTCTTGCCGAGATGAAGGAAAAGGCGCAGGAGGAAAGCGACCGGATCGTAGCCGCAGGCCACAATCAGCTCGTTGCTCAGCGTCAGCAGATCGTCACCGAACTTCGTGGAGATCTGGGACGCACGGCCGTCGAACTCGCGGAGAAGGTCATCGGAGAGCAGCTGTCCGACGACGCGAAGCGTTCCAGTTCGATCGATCGCTTCCTCAACGAGCTGGATTCCGTCACCGCGGACTCCGCATCAGGAAAGTGAGTCGAACCATGTACGCAACTTCTCGTGAGTCACTCGCCCGTACGCGGTCGGTTGCCCACGAAGCTCTGGGGTCCGCGTCGGATGGCGAGGCAACAGCTGTCGCTGCTCAGACCGGTGCCGAGTTGTTCGCCGTCGTCGAGACTCTCGACGCGCAGCGCACGTTGCGTACCGCTCTTGCCGACTCGTCGGTCGAGGGCGTTCGGCGAAGCGATCTGGCCGGAGAGGTCTTCTCCGGCCAGGTGTCGAGCGCGACGGCGACGATCGTCAAGGCCGCTGCCGGCGAAAGCTGGTCCAACGCCCGCGACCTGCTGAACTCCCTTGTCGAGTTGGGACGCGAAGCTCTGCTCCGCGCTGCGGCCGACCAGGATCAGCTGGACACGGTCGAGGACGAGTTGTTCCGGCTCGGACGTATCGTGGCCGGCAATCCGCAGCTCGAGCAGGCCCTGTCGGATCGCTCGAAGCCGTCGCAGGCCAAGCGCGAACTACTCGGTCGCCTGCTGTACGGCAAGGTCACCGCTGTCACAGAGGCGCTCGCAGTTCAGGCTGTGACTCGTCCCCGAAAGGCAGCGCCCGCGGATGTGCTCAACGGATTGGCCGATCTGGCCGCCGAACAGCGCGACCGTGCGGTTGCACATGTGCGCAGCGCAGCCCCACTGAGCGACAGTCAGCTCGAGAAGCTGACCGCCACCCTGACCCGCACGTACGGCAAGCAGGTCACGGTGCATGTAGAGGTCGATACCGAACTGCTCAGCGGACTTGTCGTTCGTATCGGCGACGAGGTCATCGACGGTAGCGGGGCAGGCCGCCTCGCTGCATTGCGAAAGACGCTCAAATAGTCCGACACGGACACAGTAACGAGACGAATCGCCTCGGCATTCGAGGCTTTTCATACCGCGATCATTCGAAGGAAGAGCAGGAAACACTATGGCGGAGCTGACGATCTCCTCCGACGAGATCCGTAGCGCGATCGATAACTTCACCGCGAGCTACTCACCGGAGTCTTCCCGCGAGGAGGTCGGCACGGTTACGGACACGAGCGACGGAATCGCCCACGTGTCCGGATTGCCGTCGGCGATGTCCAACGAACTCCTGGAATTCCCCGGCGGAGTTCTCGGTGTCGCGCTGAACCTGGATGCCACCGAAATCGGTGCTGTCATCCTCGGTGACTACGAGCACATCGAAGAAGGCCAGGAAGTCAAGCGCACCGGAGACGTGCTGTCGGTCCCTGTGGGCGACGGCTACCTCGGTCGCGTCGTCGACCCCCTCGGCAAGCCCATCGACGGCCTCGGCGACATCGAGTCCTCCGAGACCCGCGCCCTCGAGCTGCAGGCTGCCTCGGTACTCGAGCGTCAGCCCGTCGAGGAGCCGCTGCAGACCGGTATCAAGGCCATCGACGCCATGACTCCGATCGGCCGCGGCCAGCGCCAGCTCATCATCGGCGACCGCAAGACCGGCAAGACTGCAGTCTGCATCGACGCGATCCTGAACCAGAAGGCCAACTGGGAGAGCGGTGACGAGAAGAAGCAGGTTCGCTGCATCTACGTCGCCATCGGCCAGAAGGGCTCCACGATCGCAGGCGTCAAGGCTGCACTCGAAGAGCAGGGCGCACTCGAATACACGACCATCGTCGCGGCCCCCGCGTCCGACTCGGCCGGCTTCAAGTGGCTCGCTCCGTACACCGGCTCGGCCATCGGCCAGCACTGGATGTACCAGGGCAAGCACGTCCTCATCGTGTTCGACGACCTGACCAAGCAGGCCGAGGCGTACCGCGCCATCTCGCTGCTGCTGCGTCGTCCGCCGGGCCGCGAGGCATACCCCGGTGACGTCTTCTACTTGCACTCCCGTCTGCTGGAGCGCTCGGCGAAGCTGTCCGACGAGCTCGGCGGCGGTTCGTTGACGGCTCTGCCGATCATCGAGACCAAGGCCAACGACGTCTCGGCGTACATCCCGACCAACGTCATCTCCATCACCGACGGCCAGGTCTTCCTGGAGTCGGACCTCTTCAACAAGGGCGTCCGTCCCGCGATCAACGTGGGTATCTCGGTTTCCCGAGTCGGCGGTGCTGCGCAGACCAAGGGCATGAAGAAGGTCTCCGGATCCCTTCGTCTCGAGCTCGCTCAGTTCCGTGAGCTCGAAGCCTTCTCCGCATTCGCGTCCGATCTCGACGCTGCCTCCAAGGCGCAGCTCGAGCGCGGCGCACGCCTGGTCGAGCTGCTCAAGCAGGATCAGTACGCACCGGTTGCCGTCGAGGACCAGATCGTCTCGATCTGGCTCGCCGGACAGGGCACGTACGACTCTGTCCCGGTCGGCGATGTTCGCCGCTTCGAGACCGAGCTGCTCGAGGATCTCCACCGCAACGCAAGCGGCGTCTACGACAGCATTGCCGGTGGCAAGGCTCTCGATGACGACAACCAGAAGGCACTGACCGAAGCGACCGAGAAGTTCAAGGCCGGCTTCGTGGACTCGGACGGCAACCGCGTCGTCAACGAGGCCGAGGCAGACACTCTGAATGCCGACGAGGTCAGCCAGGAGCAGGTCAACGTCACCCGCAAGACAGTCAGCAAGTAGGCCGGCGATGACAGGTGACAAGACGAGTACAGAAGGGAGCGTGAACAGCTAAATGGCAAGCATTCTCGAGCTTCGCTCCCGTATCAAGTCGGTCAACTCGACGAAGAAGATCACCAAAGCGCAAGAGTTGATCGCAACTTCGCGAATCACCAAGGCGCAGGCCCGCGTTGCCGCATCGAAGCCGTACGCGGAAGAGATCACCAAGGTGCTCTCCGCGTTGGCGAGTGCATCGAGCTCGCTCGATCACCCATTGCTCAACGAGCGACCCGAGCCGAAGCGTGCCGCAGTCCTGGTCGTGACCAGTGACCGCGGTATGTGCGGTGGCTACAACTCCAACGTCCTCAAGGAATCGGAGGAGCTGTTCCAGCTCCTGCGCTCCGAGGGCAAGGATCCGGTCATCTACGTACTCGGGGCAAAAGGCCTCGGCTACTACACATTCCGTGAGCGGGACGTGAAGGGTGCCTGGACCGGCTTCTCCCAGGAACCCGGGTACGCCGACGCAGCGAAGGCCAGTAAGCATCTGGTCGAGCTGTTCATGGCGGGCTCGGGCACCGAGGTCGACGCTCCCAACGGCGAAGGCACCGTCGAGGGCGTGGACGAGTTGCACATCGTCTACACCCGCTTCGTGTCGATGCTCACGCAGAAGCCCGAAGTTCGCCGGATGGCACCACTCGAAATCTCGTACACAGACGAGGAATTCGAGATGGGTGCGGACGCATTGACCGACTCGCCGACCGCAGATGTGCAGGCACAGTACGAGTTCGAGCCGGAGGCAGGCACTCTGCTCTCGGCGCTGCTGCCCAAGTACATCAGCACCAGGATCTACGCGTCGTTGCTCGATGCAGCAGCGTCGGAGTCCGCGGCGCGTCGTACCGCCATGAAGGCAGCGACGGACAACGCGAACGAATTGGTCGAGACCTTGAGCCGCCAGGCCAACCAGGCTCGGCAGGCCCAGATCACCCAGGAAATCAGCGAAATCGTCGGTGGCGCCAACGCGTTGGCCGACAGCGCAGGAAGTGACTAAGCAATGACCGCAGCAGTAGCCCAAGAGAACGCGAGCGGAGCGGACACTCAGTCCGGCCGTGTCGTTCGGGTCATCGGCCCCGTTGTGGACGTCGAGTTCCCGCGCGGCTCGATTCCCGCACTGTTCAACGCCCTCAACGCAGAGATCACTCTGCCGACCGTGGCCAAGACCCTGACGCTCGAGGTGGCACAGCACCTGGGCGACAACTTGGTTCGCACCATCTCGATGCAGCCGACCGACGGACTCGTCCGCGGCACCGCTGTCGTCGACTCGGGCAAGCCGATTTCGGTTCCCGTCGGCGACGTCGTCAAGGGCCACGTCTTCAACGCCCTCGGTGACTGCTTGGACACCCCAGGACTCGGCCGCGACGGCGAGCAGTGGGGCATCCACCGCAAGCCCCCAGCCTTCGACCAGCTCGAGGGCAAGACCGAGATCCTCGAGACCGGTATCAAGGTCATCGACCTTCTCACCCCGTACGTCAAGGGCGGCAAGATCGGACTGTTCGGTGGTGCCGGCGTCGGCAAGACCGTGCTGATCCAGGAAATGATTACTCGTATCGCACGTGAGTTCTCGGGCACCTCGGTGTTCGCAGGCGTCGGCGAGCGCACTCGTGAGGGCACCGACCTTCACCTCGAGATGGAAGAGATGGGCGTCCTCCAGGACACCGCTCTCGTCTTCGGCCAGATGGACGAGCCGCCGGGCACGCGTATGCGCGTCGCGCTGTCTGCACTGACCATGGCGGAGTACTTCCGCGATGTGCAGGGCCAGGACGTGTTGCTCTTCATCGACAACATCTTCCGGTTCACGCAGGCAGGTTCGGAGGTGTCGACCCTTCTCGGTCGTATGCCGTCGGCCGTCGGTTACCAGCCCACGCTGGCGGACGAGATGGGTGAGCTCCAGGAGCGCATCACCTCGACCCGTGGCCGCTCGATCACCTCGCTGCAGGCGATCTACGTCCCCGCCGACGACTACACCGACCCGGCACCGGCAACGACGTTCGCGCACCTCGATGCGACGACCGAGCTCTCGCGTCCGATTTCGCAGATGGGTATCTACCCCGCTGTGGACCCGCTGAGCTCGACCTCACGCATCCTCGAGCCCGGCATCGTCGGTGCGGAGCACTTCCGTGTCGCCAACGAGGTCAAGCGGATTCTGCAGAAGTACAAGGAACTGCAGGACATCATCGCCATCCTCGGTATGGACGAGCTTCAGGAAGAGGACAAGGTTCTGGTCGGTCGCGCACGCCGCCTCCAGAAGTTCCTCGGCCAGAACTTCATCGTTGCCGAGAAGTTCACCGGTGAGGCCGGTTCGGTCGTGTCGCTCTCCGACACCATCGAGGCGTTCGACAAGGTCACCAAGGGTGAGTACGACCACCTTCCCGAGCAGGCCTTCAACAGCTGTGGCGGTCTCGACGATGTCGAGGCAGCCGCGAAGAAGATGGCCGGAAAGTAGACCGACGTGACTTCTTCCGAGAAGAGCGGCATGGAGGTCTCTCTGGTCGCTGTGGAGCAGAAACTCTGGTCCGGCACCGCGACCATCGTCAGTGCTCAGACCACCGAAGGTGAAATCGGCATCATGGCCGGCCACGAGCCAGTCCTCGGCCAGTTGGTCGAGGCAGGCACGGTGTCGATCACGACGACCGACGGCGAAAAGATCATCGCCGCCGTCCACGGTGGTTTTCTGTCGGTGACGGGCAAGACGGTGACCGTGCTGGCGGAGTCGGCTGATTTCGCCGACGACATCGATGTGGAAGCGGCACGGTCCGTAGTGGCAGAGAACGGCGACGACCTCGAGGCCATTGCGGTGGCCAAGGGACGTATCCGCGCTGTCGAGCGGTCCTAGGTTCACGAGAAGCCGCGACGAGACCTGCGATGCACACCGGACTGATTGCTCTGATCATTCTGGTAGTGCTGCTCGCAGGGATCGTCGCGGCTTTTGCGTACCGTCTGACGGTTCTTCGCCGCGGAGGTACGGCGGCGATCATGCGGGTGCTTCCGTCCGACGGTGGCACCGGGTGGCGTCACGGCATCATTCGGTACGGCGACAACACGCTCGTGTTCTTCAAGCTTTCCAGTCTGCGACCCGGCCCCGATTATCGCCTGGGCAGGCAGGACATCCACGTGGGGGACCGGCGGGCCCCGCGAGACACCGAGTTCGACATCATGACACCGGACATCGCAGTCCTGGGGCTGTCGGACAGTGGCAAGAACTACGAAATGGCCTTGGACAGAAGTGCGTTGACCGCTTTCCTGTCTTGGGTGGAATCTCGCCCATCGGGGCGCTCGCGTCGCCGTCGACCGGCTGCGTGATCAGTTCTCGTCGGTAGCGGGTTCGTTGGGTGTCCGACTCGACCCCGGCACCCACTGAACGTCGCCCTCGGGATTGGCGTACCGACTCAGAATGAACAACAGGTCCGAGAGCCGATTGAGGTACTTTGCCGGGAGCGCACTGGTCGACTCGGGGCTTGCGTGAACCGCAGCCCAGGCCGATCGTTCAGCGCGCCGGGCTACTGTTCGCGACACGTGCAGCAGTGCACCCAGTGGTGTTCCGCCCGGCAGGATGAACGACGTGAGTGCAGGCAGATCGTTGTTGAATTCGTCGCACCAGCGTTCGAGGCGGTCGACGTAGCTCTGGTCGATGCGTAGCGGCGGATACTCCGGATTCTCTACGACCGGCGTCGAGAGGTCGGCCCCCGCGTCGAACAGGTCGCTCTGGATGGTGCGGATGACCGTGTGTACCGATTCGGACGGGTTGCCCAGTGCCAGAACTACTCCGAGGCTCGCATTGGTCTCGTCGCAGTCCGCGTACGCGATCAGGCGTTCGTCGTTCTTGGAGACCCTCGAGAAATCGCTCAATCCCGTGGTCCCGTCGTCGCCGGTCCGGGTGTAGATACGAGTGAGGTGAACGGCCATGCGGCTACGGTACCGCGCGGGTGTCGGTCGGTACCGCTGGCTACGCTGTCGAAGTGAGCGAACGTTTCTTGGTCAACGGTGGTAACCGCCTCGTCGGTGAGGTGGCGGTCGGCGGCGCGAAGAACAGCGTCCTCAAACTGATGGCTGCTGCGCTCCTTGCCGAAGGCACCAGCACGATCACCAATTGCCCTGACATCTTGGATGTGCCGTTGATGGCAGAAGTGCTGCGTGGGCTCGGCTGTGAGGTCGACCTCGAGGGTTCGGTCGTTCACATCACCACCCCGGCCATGCCCAAATATCACGCCGATTTTGCTGCAGTTCGTCAGTTCCGCGCGTCGGTCTGCGTACTGGGCCCGCTGGTGGCGCGATGCAAAAGGGCTGTCGTAGCCTTGCCTGGCGGTGACGCTATCGGTTCACGACCCCTCGACATGCACCAGTCCGGCCTGCAGTTGCTGGGAGCACGCAGCGAAATTCAGCACGGATGCGTCGTGGCCGAAGCCGATGAGTTGCGCGGCGCGAATATCAGGTTGGCTTTCCCGTCCGTGGGAGCGACGGAGAACATCTTGATGGCGGCCGTGCTGGCCACCGGTGAGACCGTGATCGACAACGCGGCACGAGAACCGGACATCGTCGATGTGTGCAACATGCTCAACGAGATGGGTGCCGACGTCCGGGGCGCCGGCACGTCGACGCTCACAATCCGCGGCGTCAGCGCGCTGAAGCCGACCACACATCGGGTCATCGGCGATCGGATCGTGGCTGCTACGTGGGGGATTGCCGCAGCGATGACTCGAGGGGATGTCCGAGTGCGGGGGGTCAACCCCAAGCACCTGTCGCTTGTTCTGGACAAGCTGCGGTCGGCCGGTGCCGAGGTGACCAGCGAGCCGGACGGCTTTCGCGTCGTTCAGCACGAACGGCCGCGGGCGGTGAACTTCGCGACGTTGCCGTATCCCGGGTTTCCCACCGATCTACAACCGATGGCTATCGGCCTCGCGACCGTCGCCGACGGGACGTCGATGATCACCGAGAACGTGTTCGAGGCGCGCTTCCGGTTCGTCGAGGAAATGATCCGACTGGGCGCTGACGCTCGTACCGATGGCCACCATGCTGTGGTGCGCGGTGTGCCGCAGCTGTCCAGTGCGCCGGTGTGGTCGTCCGACATCCGGGCCGGGGCCGGGCTGGTGCTCGCCGGTCTTGTGGCCGACGGCACGACCGAGGTGCACGACGTGTTCCACATCGACAGGGGCTATCCACGGTTCGTGGAGAATCTGACTGCTCTCGGCGGGAGCATCGAGCGGGTCAGCTGACCAGCCTGCTTTCGAGGACGTCGACGAGTACTCGCAGGGCACGATCGAATCGATCATCCGCCACCGAGCCGTAGCCGACGACGATCCCACCCTCGGTGGTCGGCGACCGCGTCGAGTGCTCGAGGGTGGGCAGGTCGATTCCGTTCGCTGCACAGTCGGACGCGACGTGGCGCGCCACCTCGGTGTCGAGCACGAGAACGGTATGCAGTCCGGCACCGACACCTCGCAGCTCGCCGAATCGAGAGAGCTCGGCGGCAACGACGCGGTCACGTGCCCGATAGATCCGACGCGCGGTGCGTACGGACCGGTCCCATTCGCCGTCGCGTAGTAGTGAGCTCATGGCGTGCTGGATGGGAACCGATGGGTGGTCGCCGATGGCGCGACGTGTTTCGGTGATGCGCTCGACCATCGGCGGGGGAGCCACCATCCATCCGAGTCGCACGCCGGCACCCAACGTCTTCGATACGGTTCCCAAGTAGACGGCGCGGTCTGGAACGAGCTCGGTGACTGTAGGCAAAGGTGCTATGCCATAACGGAATTCGGAATCGTAGTCGTCTTCGATGATGGTCGATCCAGTACTTCGTGCCCAGTCCGCCAGTGCGCGCCTGCGACCGATGGGCATGAGCCCGCCGGTGGGGTATTGGTGTGAGGGGGTGACATAGACGGCCGGGGTCCTCGGAGGTACAGATTCGAGTTCTTCGACCACAAGTCCTTCACGGTCGACGGGGACATCGTGAACGGACCACCTGCGGTGCGTCGCGAGGGCGGCGGCAGATCGATATCCCGGATTCTCCAGTGCGAGAACATGTTCGACGCCTACGTTCACCGAGAGGGCGCCCAGTACCAGGTCGAGACCGTGGATGCTTCCCGTGGTCACGACGATCGAATCCGCGGTGGTGTGCAGTCCGCGTGCACGGCCCAGCAGATCCGCGATGCGTGTTCTCAGGTCGAGCAAGCCTGCCGGATCGGGGTAGTCGCCGGGCGGGGGCGATGCGCCGACATCTCGCCAGGCCCGCCTCCACGCTTCGGACGCGCGAGGAGGAGTCCACGGTATTCCGGGTCGGAGCGAAATGCGCCGAGCAACCGGTGGGACTTCTTGTGTTCGGGGTGGGCTGCGGTGCGATCGAACGGCATGTGGAACATCTCGGACGTAATTGCCGGATCCGCGCCGTGCATCGAGCCAACCTTCGGCCACGAGCTGCTCGTACGCCTTCTCCACCACCGCCCGAGCCAAGCCCACTTCGGCGGAAAGCGCTCTGGTACTGGGCAATCGGGCGCCCGGCCCAAGCTCGCCTCGATCGATCGCCGTACGGATACCGTCGGCTACCTGAACGGGCAACGTACGACGGTCGGCACGATCGACCGTGATCGACAGCGAATTCGGCGGCAAGGTCATCGTGCGTCACCTGTCCAGGTAGGTAAGTGGCCTAGCAAAGTCACTATCTATTGGACCATGACAGTGAGCCAACCGAGGCGGACCCTGTGTTCATGACAACCGATGAGGAACTCCTGTCCCCGACACCCAGAACCACGGTGATACGTGGTCGACAGCGCGCTCGAGCAGAGCGATCGGCACTGCTGGACGTGCTCGGCTCTGCTCGACTCTGCCATCTGGGCGTAGTGGTGGAGAACGTGCCGCGTGTACTTCCGACCGTGTTCGGTGTGGATCCGCTCGGCCCGGACAGGGCCGGAACTCTGTACCTGCACGGCTCGGTAGCCTCTCGCAGCCTGACCGAAGCTCCGGCGCAGGACATCTGCGTGACGGTTACCGTCGTCGACGGGTTGGTTCTGGCTCGATCCGCGTTCCACCACTCGATGAACTATCGAAGTGCGGTCGTGGTCGGTCGGCCGCGTCGAGTGGAGGACGAGCAGGAGCGGATCCGCGCTTTGGACGCAATGGTCGATCAGGTCGTCCCTGGTAGAAGTGCACACCTGCGTGCGCATACGAGGAAAGAACTCGCAGCGACCAGCGTGCTGGCGCTTTCGCTGTACGAGGCATCGGTGAAGGCACGTACCGGCGGACCGGTCGACGACGACACCGACATTGCTACCGGGGGAGTGTGGGCGGGTGTTGTGCCCATCGGTGAAAGCGTCGGACGTGCAGTACGTGCCGACGACGTGGAACCACACCTTGTAGAGCCGGACCATGTAGTCGCGTTGTCTCGCTCCTGAAACCAGTTTCGCCGGTATTTCCCGCAGATATGGCTGGCGTCACACAGCGGGATATGCGCGCCGGGCGGGGCAGACCCGAACGCACATGTGCTCGGACCTGCGCAGATGCGTGTAGCTCCTCGATTCACCAGCCGATTTGCGCGTGTGGGGTTGGTGGCGTAACTTTTGTCGAGTCAGAGCGACGGACACCGACCCGGTCTTCACGGACAGGGATACGAGGTTGGACGTGTGGCCTGGCAGGTTGTGTCCCCCAAGAGTCGGGCCTTGTGTCCGAGACCAAGCTGGGATACGCTGGAACAGTTGCCCTCGAGGCCTTCGGACTGTGCGTTCGTGGGGTTGGAGTGTGTGCGTGTTCTTTGAGAACTCAACAGTGTGTCGATGAATGTCAGTGCCGAA
>NZ_JAPWIJ010000018.1 GCF_027270735.1 Rhodococcus ruber
CGAGTCACACCTTCCACCTCGACGAACAACTCCAGTATCACTGAGCGGAAACTCGTAGCAGGGTACGAGTTTCTGCTCACATGCGGCGAAGCCGCTCAGGCGTGCTTGGTGATCAGGTCACCCACCCGAGGCAGTGCCTCGGTGACGTTCTTCTTGGCCGAGCCCCGCAGGCTGCCGTAGAACTTCTTGACGACGGACTTGTCGGTTTCCTCGATACGCGCATCGGTGACCGAGAGCAGCGCGTCGGATGCGGCGTCGCCATTGGCGGCGAGATACTCGCCGAACGTGCCCTGCGGAGCCGCGTTGTACGACTGCCAGAACGGGTCGAGCTTGTCCACGAAATCGGGCCACAGAGCAGAGACCGCGCTGTCGATGTACGACGGCCCGACCTTCTTCACTGCGCCGTATCCCCCCTTGACCGCGAGTCCACTCGCGCCCTTCTTGTCCGCAACCTCGGCGTCGATCAGAGCCAGGACATCGACGCGCAGCGCGTCGGCCTTCGACTCGTCGAGCAGCGAATCCTTCAGTGCAGCAACCACTTCGAAGTTCCTCCCAGATGTGTAGCGGCCCCACGCGGACCGGGCGCAAGACTACCGCAGAAGGGCGTGGCAGCGCCGAACTCGATCGATCCACCACTGCGTGCGCTCGGCGTCGGCACCGAGTTCGATCAGGGCCTGCGCATCCGGTTCGACGCTGTCGACCGGATACGTTCCGTCGACCACGTCCAGTGCCGGTGCGACGTCACGGACGAACAGGCTGCCCGTCCCCAATCCACAGGCGAATTCGAGATGCGGCAGCGCAGCGGCTGCGGCCAACCCGGCCGAGATACCGACCGCAGAATCGAGCGCACTCGACACCACCACCGGCACGCCGTACTCCGCCAACCCGCCGGCCAGTTCGAGCACCGCCCGCATCCCGCCCAGCGGAGCGACCTTCAGCACCGCGATGTCGGCGCCACCGGCCCGCACGACCTTCATCGGGTCCTCGGCTCGGCGGATGCTCTCGTCGGCGGCCACCCGTACCCCCGGCGTCCGACGCCGCAGTTCGACGAGCTCGGCGACCGAGGCGCACGGTTGCTCGGCGTACTCCAGCGGACCGTCGGCTGTCAGGGCCGTCAGCGCCTTCACCGCCTCGTCGACGGTCCAGCCGCCGTTGGCGTCGATTCGGATCCGCGGCACCAGCTCGCGTACTGCGCGGACGCGTGCGACGTCGTCGGCCAGGCTCTGCCCTTTCTCGGCAACCTTCACCTTCGCCGTTTCGGCCCCGGGAGACCGACTCAGCACCGACGCCACGTCGGAGGCGGGCACCGCAGGAACCGTCGCGTTCACCGGGATGCGTCGACGCAACGGGCTCGGCGGGCCCTCCCACGCAGCTTCGATCGCCGAGGCCAACCACGGAGCCGACTCGGGATCGTCGTACTCGGTGAACGGCGAGAACTCGCCCCACCCGGCGGGCCCGTGAATCAACATCACCTCGCGGGTCGTGATGCCGCGAAATTTGGTCCGCATCGGCATCGAGAGCACGTGTGCGCCGTCGAGCAGATCGTCGACCGCCGGGATCATTGCTGCCCCGGGAGCAACTGCACCATCAACGCCTCACAGTCGGCCAACAGGTTGCCGTCCAGATCCGTGAGCCGAGCGTTGATGAACGTCTTACGTCCTTCAACCCTGTCCACCGCACCCTCCACGATCAGCTCGGTATTCAGCGGCGTCACCTTGCGGTAGTCGATGTGCAGGTACGCCGTTCGGCTGATCGGTCTGCCGTAGGCATGCTGGATCAGGCCGAAGAGATCGTCGAACAGCAGTGGCAGCGTGCCGCCGTGCGCGGCGGAGTTACCCCCGAGGTGGAAGCGCCGGAACATACCCCGGCTGCGGACGCCGTCGGCGTCGATCTTCTCGATGATCCAGGGCATCAGCAACAACGAGCCTCGACCCGGCAGACGCGGAACTCGCCCGGCCGTCTGACGTCCCTCGGCAACCACGTGCGGCGTCAACAGCTCGATCAATTCTCGGGCCTTGCCTGCGGCTGCCTCGGCGACCTCCGCAGGCAACGAGGTGGACACCGCGAGGTCCTGCACCGTGCGCAAAGCCTCGAGCAGCTGCCCGTACTCCGGGCCCACCTTCGCCGGCACGAAGCGCGGGAAGCCCCCTCGGGTCGTTCCGCGGGCTCCACTCCTGTCTCCGTGATGGTCGTAATCGCGGTCGAGCTGCTTCGGATCGGTCATGACTGCACGCTAGCTGCACCGACCGGTCGGCACGGATGCAACCCCGACCACCGTTAAGCTGACGCCCGTGACCTTCACTCCCGAGCTGTGGCTCCCCGTTCCCGGTTTCGAAGATCTGACCGACATCACCTATCACCGGCACGTGTCCGACGCGACCGTGCGAGTTGCGTTCGATCGTCCCGAGATTCGCAACGCGTTTCGGCCGCACACCGTCGACGAGCTCTATCGCGCGCTCGAGCACGCACGGGTGAGCTCCGACGTGGGCACGGTGCTGCTCACCGGAAACGGGCCGAGCAGCAAGGACGGCGGCTGGGCCTTCTGCTCCGGCGGCGATCAGCGCATCCGTGGACGAAGTGGCTACCAGTATGCGGACGGTGAAACGGCCGAGACCGTCGACAAGGCTCGCGCCGGCCGCCTGCACATTCTGGAAGTGCAGCGGTTGATCAGATTCATGCCCAAGGTCGTCATCTGTCTGGTCAACGGCTGGGCAGCCGGCGGAGGCCACAGCCTGCACGTGGTGTGCGATCTGACGCTGGCGAGCCGCGAGCATGCTCGGTTCAAGCAGACCGACGCCGACGTCGGCAGCTTCGACGGTGGCTACGGCAGCGCGTACCTGGCCAAGATGGTCGGCCAGAAGTTCGCCCGAGAGATATTCTTCCTCGGCGAGACGTACTCGGCCGAGGAGATGCACCGTATGGGCGCAGTGAACAAGGTGGTCGATCACGCCGAACTCGAGAACACGGCCATCGAGTGGGCAGCGAAGATCAACGCGAAGTCTCCCCAGGCGCAACGGATGCTCAAGTACGCGTTCAACTTGCAGGACGACGGCCTGGTGGGCCAGCAGTTGTTCGCCGGTGAAGCGACTCGCCTGGCGTACATGACGGACGAGGCCGTGGAGGGACGCGATGCCTTCCTGGACAAGCGCGAGCCCGACTGGTCGCCGTTCCCTCGATATTTCTGATCCCCCCGATCTCCGACAGCCCTGTGGACTCGATGACGCATCGCCCCCGCCACGGCGGTGCTGCCAACGCGGTCCGAGCCTGGTTCTTTCAGCCCTTCGACTACCGCTGGATGGCGGATTTTCAGAACTCGCGTCTCACCGGACGACTCATCCGATGGGTGATGGCCGTCCTGACGCTGAACTACGGCGCACTTGCGGTGGTGTCCCTCTTTTCCGCGGACACCTCGCGGAGCGTCGTCGCGATCGGCTGGAAAGCCGTCATGCTCGTCATGGTCGTGGTGGTCGCAGCGGCGTGGATCACCAGACCGTTCCCCGGCCGATTGGGGGTGGTGGCCTTCGCTGTGTTCGCGGACTTGGGCACGGCATCCGCACTCCTGATCAACCCGATCGTGGACGCCGTTCTCACGTGCGCACTGTTCGCCGTGATCGGCACCTTCTGCACGTTCTTCCTCAGCCCGCGCTGGCTGGTGGCCCATTTGTTCTTCGCGGTGGCGTGCACTGTCGCGGCCGCAGTAGCGACCCACGCTGCCGACGACGTGGACATCGCATCGTTGATCTTCCGGACCAACGTGGTGCTGTTGGCGATTGCCGGGGTTCCGCTGACCTCGCACCTGCTGGTGACCGTCCTGACCGAGGATGCTCGAAGTTCTGTGCTCGATCCACTCACCGGGCTGCTCAATCGACGCGGACTCGATGCGGCCGTGGACGACGTGTGGCTGCTCGGGCGGGATCAGGATCGATGCGTGGCGGTGCTGGTGGTGGACATAGACCGCTTCAAATCCATCAACGACCGCTACGGGCACGAGGAAGGGGACGCGGTCATCGTGCGCGTCGCCGAGCGGCTCGAAACTCACCTCGGTGAGTACGGGGTGCTCGCCCGCACCGGCGGTGAGGAGTACCTTGCCGTGGTGTCGACGTCGCGATTGCACGTCGACGCGCTGATCCATGGAGTGCGCCGAGCCCTACGCGACCCGGCCGACTCCGTCTCGGTGACCGTCAGCATCGGGGCAGCCATCGTGTACTGGGATTCGGCGCTGTGGGATCGGGACATCGACATCGTCACGCGTGCAACACGGGTGGCGGACTCGATGATGTACGAGGCCAAAGCTGCGGGCGGCGATCGGGTGATCAAGAGCGTGCTGTGAGAGGACCCGTGGTATCCATGCGGGGTGGACATCCTCGCTTCTCGGACAATTCTGCGCCCGGCCGACTATCGAAAGACCCTCGAGTTCTATCGCGATGGCCTTTCCCTTGCCGTGTTTCGGGAGTATCCCGGCGGCACCGTGTTGTTCGTGGGCCAGGGGTTGCTCGAGATCGCGTCGCATCATCGCGGTGACGAGCCAGGAACGTTCGCCGGCGCGCTCTGGCTGCAGGTACGCGACATCGATTCGGCCACCGAGGAATTGGAATCGGCTGGAATTCCGATCGTGCGCGAGGCGCGAACTGAACCGTGGGGCCTGATCGAAATGTGGATCGAGGATCCGGATGGGATTCGGATCGTGCTGGTGCAGATCCCGCAGGATCACCCGCTCCGACGGGACAACCGCTAACTACTGCCGGCGCTGTCGGCAATCGTGCGCAGTACCGACTGCGCCGACTGTGGACGCGACCACAGGTACCCCTGTGCCAGGGTGCACCCGAGCTCGAGTGCAGCATCGGCCTGTTCGCGGCTCTCGATGCCTTCTACGATCATCGTCAGTTCGAGGTCCTTCGCCACCCCAGCCAACGACCTGATCATCGCCCGTCCGGCGACCGTATCGACGAACCGCGTCAGGTGACCGTCGATCTTGATGCCGTCGGGCTGCAATGTCACCAACCGCTCGAGCGAGGACCAGCCCGAACCGAAATCATCGAGCAGCACCCGGAAACCCAGCC
This sequence comes from Rhodococcus ruber, assembly GCF_027270735.1. Taxonomy (GTDB): domain Bacteria; phylum Actinomycetota; class Actinomycetes; order Mycobacteriales; family Mycobacteriaceae; genus Rhodococcoides; species Rhodococcoides rubrum_A. The sequence continues at coordinate 5,061 of NZ_JAPWIJ010000018.1, forward strand.
GATGCACGTCGTCGATATGCCTGCGCAGCAGCGGCCCCGGTGTCACCGCGGTGGTTTCGGTGAGTTCGAGCGAGATGGACGACGGAGACACCCCGGACGACGCGATGGCGCGTTCGAGATGGCTGACGCCGTCGGGGTGGGCGAGGTGGCGTCCGGAAATGTTGACCGTCAGTCGAAGGTCAGGACGGTGGACGTGCCACTTCTTCATCTCGGCCGCGGCCTGAGCGAGCACACTGAGGTCGACGTCGATGATGAGTTCGCTGGCCTCGGCGAACGGGACGAAATCCGCTGGTACCACCATCCCGCGGGTGGGGTGGTGCCAACGAGCCAACGCCTCGAAGCCGACGATCTCCTCGGTCCGCAGATCCACGATCGACTGGAACCAGGGCACGATGTGACCGTCGGCGATGGAGTCGGCGATGTCGTTGTCGCTCCCCAGGCGGATGACGCCGGATCCGACGCGGCGATGCAGATCGAGTTGCTCTTCGAGTACCGACGCGAACTGTTCGAGTTCCTGCATCTGCTCACCCGAAAGTGATCGCGGCGTGCGATCGAGTAGGCACAGTGTGCCGATGACCAGGCCCTCTCGACCGCGCAACGGAACGGAGGCGTACGACTCGATGCCGTTCTCGTCCAGGATGGCGCGCTGCCGGGTGGTGGCGTGAACGCGTCCGTGCGCGACGACTGCGGGCACCCCGGTGCGCACCACGTCGTCGCACAGCGTGTCGGCTCGCTCGACGGTGGACACCGGCGGCCCGCCGACGTTGACCAGCGTGTACTGAGTGTCTTCGTCGAGCACGTTGAGCTGGGCGATGGCGAATCCGACGCTGCGAGCGGCGAATTCGACCGTCGAACGCAGCGCGGGAGTGGTGGCCTCGACATCGAGATATCGACGAGCGGAGTCGCTCTGTCGGCGAGACTGGGAGCGCGCGGTGTCCGCGACCTCACCGTCCACCGGCATCTCCTCACCCAAGACGACCGGGCCCGTTCTGGAACCGGATCCAGGTGAGCTTAACCGTGCAAGATCGGCAGATTCGACCGATAGCCCAACTCGGAGTGGTCACAACGACGGATAGCGCGTGTGGAGCAGCCGGTGCCGCAGCACCGCAGCTGCAAGCCGCCTGCCTTCGTCGGTCGCGACCGATCCGGCAGTAGACGACCCGGACGTACGATCGCGATCCGACAACTCGACTGCTCCGAGTGCGCTCAGCTCGACGACCAAGGTCCTGGCCAGGGGTTCGGCATGCTCGGGAGCCGGAACCTTGCCTGCGTGGGTCCACCCCTCCGCACGCAACAGTCGCGCCAGGTCGTCGGCGCTGGTCTCAGTATCGGCGACGTCCTGACCGACGATCATGCGAGCGAGAACGACCTCCGCGGCGATAGTGTCCGGGTGATATCCAGTGCCGACGAGGCCGCCGGTGAGCACACGCCACAGCCCGTCGGAGCTGAGCTGCCGGGTGCGGGCAGTGGGCACCAACCGCCCGGCGGAACGACGCAGCAGACGCACCCTCATGAGCAGGCGTCGGAGCACGAGAACTTTCTCGGTGTCGAGTTCACGACCGACATGCTGATCTTCTGGGTCATTCCGCAGGCTCCACTCCCGCGCACGCTCGTTCGGAGAAAAAACGGTGTTTGCGATGGTTGCCACGAGCTCGTCGGGCAAGTATCCGGCATCGGTCAAGGTGACACCGTCGCCGATGCATCCGATGAAGGTCTCCAGCCTGCGAACGCAGCCGTACATCGGCTCGACGGCATCGTGCAGCGCATCGCGCAGCCCCAGATAGAGCTCTGCCCGCGGTGCGCTGTAGCTGCTCCAGAGTTCTATGCGGTGGTCGAGCAGCTGTTCCAGCAGAACGGCCTCGCAGCCGTCCCTCCCGCGATCGGCGGTCAACACCGCGTCGGTGACGCCGCGTCGCCGCATGGCCCGCGCGTTGGCACCGAGAGGTCTACCACCTGGCCTCGACGGATCGAACTCACCGGCGATGGTCGCCACTTCCAGTGTCTCGCCGATCTTTTCGACGATGACCCGCTCGATGCCGGTGGGGGCGTCCTGCCAGGTGACCAGTTCGGTGTCGAGGGCACCGATGCCCGACTGATCGGTGGCCGCGCGGTACTTCTGCAACCAGGCCGCATCGTCGGGTGTTCGGACGAGCTCCTCGGTGACCGCGCTGCGCGCGATGTCCGCGTATACGACGCGGCCGAGTCGGTCGAGCAACTCGCCGAGCGCGCGAGCAATGTCGACGCCGCGATCGGGACCCTCCGCGGCGTGCCGCAGATAGACCCAGAGAAAGGACTGCACAGAATGTTGAGTGGGGCCAGCCGGCGGAGACACACCGATCAGACCGTCCCACCCCAGACGCGCATCGGCAGCGAGCGCGGGATCGACGGAATCGAAATACGACAGAGCGGCCGACACCGCGTCGTCCATGCTCGATCCCTTCACGGTTCCACTGTTCCACAACGGCTCGGTTCGAGACGACGACCGCCGTGTGCTGCGACACAGCAAAATTGGACATATAAGGCAATTAGGTGAACGGGAGATGAACTGCGGGCGACTTCACAGCGCCCAAGAAGAACACTTCGCAAGAAATTTCCGCGAAACAACGTTCATGTCCCACACTTTCCACCGTGAGCGCTGAATTTCTCGTACTTCTCGTGGTGGTCGTGACGGCATTGGCCTTCGACTTCACCAACGGTTTCCACGACACCGCCAACGCCATGGCGACGTCGATCGCGACCGGGGCGCTGAAGCCCAAGGTCGCGGTCACCCTGTCTGCCGTCCTCAATCTGGTCGGCGCCTTCCTATCCGTAGAGGTGGCCGCCACCGTCGCGAAAGGCATCGTCAACCTCGGCGATACCGGCGGCCAGGCCCTGCTGACCATCATCTTCGCCGGCCTCGTCGGCGGCATCCTGTGGAACCTCGCCACCTGGCTCCTCGGCATCCCGTCGAGCAGCTCGCACGCACTGTTCGGCGGCCTCATCGGTGCCACCATGGCGGGGCTTGGAACCAGCGGTGTCGTGTGGGACGGGGTATGGAGCAAGATCGTGTTGCCCGCCGTGCTGGCTCCCATCGTCGCCGGCCTCGTGGCCACCGTCGGCACCTGGATCATCTACCGCATCACCAACGCAGTGCCCGAGAAGTCGAAGGAGCGCGGATTCCGCTGGGGCCAGATCGGTTCGGCTTCGCTCGTCTCGCTCGCACACGGCACCAACGACGCCCAGAAGACGATGGGCGTGATCTTCCTGGCGCTCGTCGCCTACGGCACCGTCTCACCCGATGCCGAGATGCCCCTGTGGGTCAAGGTCACATGCGCGCTCGCCATCGCGTTGGGCACCTACCTCGGCGGCTGGCGCGTCATCCGCACCCTGGGCAAGGGCCTGGTCGAGATCGCATCTCCGCAGGGCATGGCCGCCGAATCATCCTCTGCAGCAATCATTCTGACGTCGAGCCACCTCGGACTCCCGCTCTCGACCACCCAGGTTGCCACCGGCTCGATCCTCGGATCGGGACTCGGCAAGCCCGGTGCCGCAGTGCGGTGGAACGTCGCAGGCCGTATGGCCGTCGCCTGGGTCATCACCTTGCCGCTGGCCGGAGTGGTCGGTGCCGCGTGCTGGCTGCTCGCCCACACGATCGGCGGTCTACCCGGCATCCTCGTGGTCTTCGCCATCCTCGTCGGCCTGGCCACCGCCATGTACATCCGCTCGCGCCGCGAACCCGTCGATCCGGACAACGTGAACGCCGAGTGGGACGGCGGACTCGTTCCCGCCGCCACCGAAGCCGACTCCCCCGCGAAGGTCTGAAGACACCATGGAAACCCTCAAGCACACGCTCGATTCGCTCTGGCAGGTCGTTCTCGTCGGACTCCTGCTCGGTGCCGGACTGCCCGCGATCTTCGCTTTCGGACTCAAGGCACTCTCGGTCGGTGAGCCCTCGGACGAGGCCACTGCCTCGGGCACCACGCGCGTGGCCCGGCCGGCAGTCGCCACCGCCGCGGCCGTTCTCTGTTTCGTAGTAGTCGTCGTCGCGATCGTCGCCGGAATCCTCTTCATCATGAAGAACTTCCTCGACAGCACGTTCGGCATCTCCGTCTTCTGACACACCCGAGAAGGGGTACAGCTCTCATGACCGACTCCACCAAGACCGCATTCCCGGCCTCGGTGCTCGAATGGCTCCGAGCCGGATATCCCGAGGGCGTTCCGCCCAAGGACCGTTTCCCGCTCGTTGCGCTCCTGCGCCGCGCAGCACTCACCGACGCTCAGGTGCAGGAGATAGTTCTCGAACTCGTCTCTCCCGCCAACGGCGCACTCGACGACGGTGCCATTTCGACCGACGAGATCGCGACGTACATCCGCGAACAGATCGACGCCGAGCCGACGGCCGAGGACATCTCTCGTGTCTCGGCGCGGCTGGCAGCCGGTGGTTGGCCGCTCGCGGATCCGGCGGCCCTGTAAGTCCATGTCGGTCCCGTCGTTCCTCCACTCGATAGTCGGGTGGCTTCGCGGTGGTTATCCCGACGGGGTACCCGAAGCGGATTACGTTCCCCTCCTTGCTCTTCTGAATCGGCGACTGTCCGACGACGAAGTGCAGTCGGTGATGGATGCCCTCATCGCCGACGGCCGGCTGCCTGCCGACAAAGCAGGTATTTCCGTCACCATCACCAAGGTCACCAACGAGATGCCCCGGGAAGAAGACGTCAACCGGGTACGAGCGAACCTCGCCGCCGGTGGCTGGCCCCTGGCCGACCCGTTCACGCTCCGCCGCGAGGACTAATCTCGCACGTGTGCTCGAGAGCGTTCCCATTCCGACCGGACCGGCCGCGGCAGACATCCTGCCGCGGCTGAGCCGTGTGCTGGCCGGTGACGGACCGGCCGTACTTCCTGTTCCCGCCGACGATCCACGCGAGATCCGACGCCTGCACGACGCGTTGGCCCCCGGAACCCCCATCGACGACGACGTCGCATTGGTCGTCGCAACCTCCGGTACGACGGGAACACCCAAGGGCGCCATGCTGTCTGCGTCCGCTCTGGTCGCGTCGGCGACGGCTACCGAGGAGCGACTCGGCGGGCCTGGCTCGTGGCTGCTTGCGTTGCCCGCGCACCACATCGCCGGAATGCAGGTCTTGCTGCGCAGCGTGCTCGCCGGAACGTCGCCGGTGATCATGGATGTCTCCCACGGCTTCGACCCGGTCGCCCTGATCGAGTCGGTGGGCCGAATGTCGGGTCCCCTGCGCTACACGTCACTGGTTCCCGGCCAGTTGGTGAAGGCATTCGAGAACCCCGAGGCCGTTGCTGCGTTGGCCTCGCTCGATGCTGTGTTACTGGGCGGGGCTGCCACGCCGATACCGTTGCGGGAGAAGGCACATGCTGCAGGGATCCGCTTGGTTCGAACGTACGGAATGAGCGAAACCGCAGGCGGCTGCGTGTACGACGGAGTTCCGTTGCGCAACACGGTGGTGCGCATCGACGCAGGCAGAGTCGTGTTGGGCGGTAGGACCCTGGCCTCCGGGTATCGCGGATTACCCGAGCACCCGGCGTTCGCCGAGCCGGGATGGTTCCGCACGGACGACGCGGGAACAATGGTCGACGGGGTATTGAGCATTACCGGCCGACTCGACGAGGCCATCTCGACCGGTGGCCTGACCGTCGTACCGCAGGTTGTCGAAGCAGCGCTGGCAACGCATCCCGCAGTGCTGGAGTGCGCGGTCGTCGGGTTGCCGGACGAGCGCCTCGGCCAGAGAGTGGTGGTCGCAGTGGTCGCCTCTGCGCCGGTGACGTTGGCGGAGTTGCGTTCTCACGTCGAATCGTCATTGGACATCACGGCCGCGCCACGTGAGTTGTTTCTGGTGAAATCACTGCCGACCCGAGGCCCGGGAAAACTGAATCGAGCAGAATTGCGGACTGTGCTCGGGAAGCGCTGAGCGGGCCGCCGCTCGGCTCGTTCGGGCGCAAACGCGAGCGCGTTTGCGGCGGTCAGTTCAGCGGCGTGCCTTGATGGTGTATCGATTCCCATCCCGATGTCGCGCGTCGCCACAGCGAGGTTCGACGCGCTCGCTTGCCCGATGTTTGCGAAATCCAGTGCACAAGAACGAAATCCGTACCGACCGCTCGCCCACTCAGTTCGAGCACCTCGATCTCGACGGAATCTTCGGTGCCCAGTAGTTCGAGGATCGACGTCTTGTCCCACACCGCGCCCGAAGCTCCCACTTCGGTGAAGTCCTCGGCGAACAGACTGACCAGCCGCCCGCGGTTGCGTCGACATTCTGGGGTCTGCAACTCTCGCTCGAGCGCCAGAACAGTCGCAAGATCGGGGTCGAACTCAGTACGACCGGCGTCGTTGGGCAACATGAGTCACTGTCTCACGATGAGTCACTGTCTCACGCACAAACGCGAGCGCATTCGCCAGGTGCGCGCGAGATAGTCAGCGAACTCGCGCGCGTCCGGCAAACGCGCTCGCGTTTGCGCTCGATCCGGTTCCGGGTCAGGCTCAGCGCTCGATCAGCTCAACCCGCCATTTTCTCGTACAGTCGCTCCACGTCGGCGTCGGACCATCCCGGCGGATCGAGGATGTCGGCCCACATGCGCACCGCGTCGGCTCCGTAGCTGTGGCCGTGACCGTCGTCGACGTCGGTGGAGAAGACCTGATCGAAGGTCAACTGCCAGAACGTGACAAACGGGAACCACTGCACACCCGGGTCCACGTCGGTGCCACGCGGTTCGTTCAGCCAGTCGGGTCGGCCCAGAATCAGATCGGGTGACCACCACACGATGGGGTCGGATGCGTGCTGCCAGTATACGATTCGCGGCTCCTCCCACGGTCCGCCGATATCGAGATCACCGGAAGACCCAGCGAAACGGACGTGTTCGCCGCCGTTGATGACAGGCAGGATCTCGCGGGAACCGGCGTCGCGTCCACCGGTGATGCGGGCCCATTGAGGAGTGAAGTTCGGGTTGCCGACCCACAGGGCACCGTCGATGCGCGCAATCATGTCCTGTGCACCGCTGAATGCATCCTGCCCTCCGTACGCACCGAGGCTCTCACCGAACAGCACCAACTTGGGTCGTGAATCTTCCGGAAGTTCGCTCCACACCGCGTAGATCGCCTCGAAGAGTGCTCGTCCGGCATCCTGCGGAGTCTGACGGTCGGCCAGAAATGCCATCGGGCTCGGCAGGAACGAGTACTGCATCGACGCAATTGCCGAATTACCGCCGTACAGATACTCGAGGGGGCCGGCCACGGATTCGTTGACCCACCCACGTCCGGTGGTGGTCGCGACACCGAGCACGGCCCGCGAGAATGCGCCGGTACGTTCGAGTTCGGCCACCACGCGCTCTGCGACGCCCTCGACGGTGTCGGCCGACTCGACACCGGCGTACGCGCGGATCGGTTGCACTGCAGGTCTCCCGGTGAATTCGCTGATCTCGTCGGGCGATGCTCCCGAAACGACAAACCGTCGACCCTCCTGTCCCAGCGAATCCCATTCCTCGTTCGAGGCATCCGAACCCGAAAGCTCCTCCGCCGTTGGCTTTTCCACCCCATCGTGGTTGCCGCGATCGGCAGTCGATGCGGACTTCTCCGCGACGGCCACGATTCCCCGAATCAATGCGCCATTGACAGCGAACACCACCAGCAGGGCAACCACGATCACGCTGGCGATCCTCGCCACCGGCCTCGGTACGTACTGCTTGCCCCAGCGCGTCAGTGCCCGAGTCGCTCTGCGCAGCAGGCGTCCCAGAGCAAGCACGGCCACCGCCACCACCAACGAGAGCACCAGCACCGCGACATACAGCGGCCGGCCGGGGTCTTCCACGCCGACCAGCTTGCGGACGATCTGCTGCCACCAGGATCCGAGGATCAGGAACAGCGGAATCACCACCACCGCAGCCGCGGCCAGCGCCCACCACCCACGTCGACGCCACTGCTGCGACCAGTCCGGTGACACTCCGCAGAGCCGGACCACCCAGGCAATGAGGCATCCCACGCCGTAACCGATCGCGACACTGATACCGGTGGCCACCGCCTGCAGGTACCACGCACGGGGCAGCAGAGAAGGAGTCATCGACAGCGCGTAGAACACGAGCGCGAAAAAGATCCCGACGGGATGTAGTGCGCGGCAGTACCGATCCGCTCGTGAATCCCGCCAGTACGAACGTATCGAGGACGACCGCTGTGTGGTCACCCGACGATCGTATTGGCCCGCCGACTGGGCTGTACCCACTTCGACGTGCAAGCATTCAACGCATGAGTGTTCTGGTCTGCTTCCATGCACATCCCGACGACGAAGTGTTCGGCACCGGCGGGGTGATGCGTCTGGCTGCCGATGCCGGCCATCGCGTCGTTCTCGTCACGGCAACCGACGGTGCCTTCGGAGAGTTTCCGGACGGAATCCTCACCGACGGCGAGACACTGGCAGAGCGCCGACGCACCGAGCTGGATCGTTCGGCCGCCGTTCTGGGAGTGGACCGCATCGTTCGGTTGCACTACGCCGATTCCGGAATGGCGGGCACTCCGGAAAATGCCAATCCGGAGGCCTTCTGCAACGTCGACGTCGACACCGCGGCGGGGCGATTGGCCGACGTGCTGCTCGAAGAGCAGGCCGACGTCGTCACCATTTACGACCCGAACGGTGGATACGGCCATCCCGACCACATTCAGGTGCACGTGGTCGGCAAGCGCGCCACCGAGATCGCCGAGACCAGGTACGTGTACGAAACCACGACCAACCGCGATCACATGCGCCGACTGATGGAGGCAAATCCGCACTGGGGCGAGGAGGCGTCACCGCCGGACATGGAGACGTTCGGACTGCCGGAAACCGAGATCACCACGGTGGTCGACGTGTCCAGCGTGATCGCGGCGAAGCGAGCAGCCATGGAAGCGCACGAGACCCAGGTCGGCGATTTCGGTCCGTTTCTGCAGATGCCCATCGAACAACTCACCACCGCCTTCGGCACCGAATGGTTCAGGAAGCTGCGCGGTACCGGTGGCGTCGGCCTGACAGAGACCTCGCTGCCACTGTGACACCGAAGAACAGGTGACACCACACGGCAGGTGACGGCACGAGACAGGTGACGCAAGCGCGACGTACGCGTCGTGCAAGCGGTCGGGGCGATCGTTGTCCCCATGACCACACCAGCTATCGAGGCCGACGGCCTCGTCAAGACGTTCGGCAAGCAACGCGCGGTCGACGGCGTCAGTCTGATCGTCCCCACCGGGGCGGTCTACGGCGTACTCGGCCCCAACGGCGCGGGCAAGACCACAACGGTCCGCATGCTCGCCACCCTCCTTCGACCCGACGGCGGCTCGGCCCGAGTTTTCGGCCGAGACGTCGTCGCCGACGCCACCGCGGTTCGGTCGCTCGTCGGCGTCACCGGCCAGTACGCAACGGTGGACGAGGATCTCACCGCAACCGAGAATCTTGTCATCTTCTCTCGGCTTCTCGGCCTGAGTCGACGCGACAGCAAAGCCAAAGCCGTCGAACTCCTCGAGGAATTCGGGTTGACGGACGCGGCGTCGCGACCGTTGAAGTTGTTCTCCGGTGGCATGCGGCGGCGCCTCGATCTGGCCGCGAGCCTGATCTCGGCACCGCCGCTGCTGTTCCTCGACGAGCCGACCACCGGGCTCGACCCCCGCACCCGCGCCCAGATGTGGGACACCATCCGTCGGCTCGTCGCGGCGGGCTCGACCGTTCTACTGACCACTCAATACCTCGACGAGGCCGACCAACTGTGCGATCGCATCGCCGTCATCGATCACGGCCGCGTGATCGCCGACGACACTGCCGACGGGCTCAAGTCCTCGGTGGGCACCTCCGCGCTGTCACTGACTCTCACGGACCGAAACCAGATCGACGACGCCCGAGCTTTGGTTGCGAAGCAACTGGGCACCGACGTGTCGGTCAGCCCCGAGTCCGCTCGTCTGACTGCACCCATGACCGACACATCGATGACCCCCGACATCTTGATTCGCCTGCGCGACTTCGGCATCGACGTCAGCGAGATCACCGTCACCAAACCCAGCCTGGACGAGGTCTTCCTGACCCTCACCGGCAAGAGCGCAGACGAGGACGCAGCATGACCACCACTCTCACTCCGCAATCGTCGACGTACATCGACCCCGCCGACCGTCCGGTCGTCCGACACATCGGCCTGGCCCGCACCGCCGCCCAGTCCGCCACCATGGGATATCGCGGGCTGCTCAAGCTCCGACACAACCCCGAACAACTCACCGACGTGGTGCTTCTACCGGTGATCTTCACCCTGATGTTCAGCTACATCTTCGGCGGTGCGGTTGCCGGCGACGTCACGTCCTACCTGCCGATGATCGTGCCCGGAATCCTGGTGCAAACGGTGATCACCGGTTCCGTCGTCACCGGCACACAGCTGCGAGAAGACATGGACAAGGGTGTCTTCGACCGATTCCGATCTCTGCCGATCGCCCGAATCTCGCCGCTTGCAGGAGCATTGATGGCCGACGTCATCCGCTACCTGATCGCCGCGGTCGTCTGTTTCCTCACCGGGTTCGCGATGGGCTACCACCCCGCAGGTGGAGCACTCGGCCTCGTCGGAGCCGTCCTGCTGGTGATGTTCTGCGCCTGGGCGATCAGCTGGATCTTTGCGCTCCTCGGCACCGTGATGAACAAAGCCTCTTCGGTGCAGGGCATCTCGATGCTGGTGCTGTTCCCGCTGACGTTCCTGTCCAACGCCTTCGTCGACACCTCCACGATGCCGAGCTGGCTGCGAGCGTTTGCCGACATCAACCCCGTCTCACACCTGGTGACGGCGGTCCGAGAGCTGGCGAACAACGGGCACTTCGGTATTCACGTCGTGTACTCACTCGTCGGAGCCGTGGTCATCGTCGCCATCTTCGCCCCACTGACCGTGAAGTCGTACATGCGCAAGGCCTAGGACACGGGAAGCGAACTCAAGATCTCTTGCAGTGCAGCATGTCTGGTGATACCAGCAGCCCGCGCGATACCGGCGTCGACCGTAGGGTCACCGACAATCGCGCGGGCTGCGGCCACATGCCGATCGATGCGCATCGACGGAAAATCCTGGCGACCCACCGCCCGGTCCGACGCGGCCAGCAACCGAACTCCACGTTCGCGGTCCCCGCACTGCACCTCGAACGAACCCACTGCGCACGCAACAGCACCGAGCATCGGAATATCGTAGAAACCGCCAGGCACCAACGCATTCCACGGCGTGCGCACCAGCTCCCCCACCGCTTCGCGCATCTCCACCGCACGACCGTGCAATACATGCGCTCCGACGGCCGCGCACACCAGAATCGTCATGAACGGATCACTCGCGTCCTGCGACGGCCAGCCGCCGATGGCCAGTGCTTCCCGAAATTGCGCCAAACCTCGTTCGACGTGACCGTCTTCCACATCCGCCGCTGCCCGTGCCGCAGTCAGCGACGCAGACGTAGACTGCTGCTGCGCACGATCCCACCGAGCGCCGGAATCGTGCGCAGGCCCCCGATCAGCGGTGTCACCGGAATTGCCCGGACTCCAGTCCTGCGCCATACCTCCCGACGCCAATTCCTCCACCAGCGCCCGCCCCTCGTCCACCCGACCCGCGCCGATCAGGGCCATTGCCAGAAAGGTTCGGGTTTGCATGCTCTCCTCGTAGGCATGCATCGCCCACATGACATCGGCGGAGGTTCGATAGTACTCGGCGGCTGTGGCTTGATCACCTGCCAAGCCGTAGGAGCTGGCAAGTGTCTGCGAGGTGGACCCCACTGCCCACAGATCACCGCGACTACGCGCGATGGCGAGAGCGCGCTCACCGTCTCGAATCGACTCGTGCAATCGCCCCGAATTCTGTGCCAGCATCGCGCGAACGACGTACGAGTTGCAGCGAACGTCGTCGAATTCGGAGCGAGTGGCGAGAGCCAGTTTTCGGGCCAAACCCCGACCCCCGATGTGGTGAACGAGTACCTCGGCATTGAACCGCAATCCCGGTGAGATGTCGGTTCTGTGGCGCAACAGTTTTCGTAGATCGACTCGGACTCGCGCTACCCGACGCAGTTGTCGTCCGTACGCGAAATGCGCCGCCAGAACCAGCATGCACATGACGGCGTTGTCGTCGGGTGTCTCGGCGATCCCGCGGCGGATACTGCTCTGCACCCTGTCGGCCCAGTTCAGCACCTCGGAATGCGCGCCACGCATGGCCCAGAAGTAGCCCAGTACCGAGAAAAGAGTGCAGACGTGCTCCGAAACATCATGCGCGAAAGAATGTCTCATCATGGAGAGCAGGTTGTCGTGCTCCGCCTCGAGCAGTAGAACCATCTCGGCCGGACGCCCACCGGCATAGCCCGCGGAAATCCTCGTCGACACCGCAGTCGACCAGGCACGCAGGCGTAGGGAAACCTGCTCTTTCTCCCCACTCGCGTCCAACTGCTCCTCGCCGTACTCGCGGACGGTCTCGAGCATGTGGTAGCGCACGCCCGTCGAAGTCTCGGCAACGGTGACCATGGACTGGTTCACCAGACCGTCGAGCGCGAACGACACATCCTCGACCTCGGACCATTCCGCCACCGTTCGCGCCGCGTCGAGATCGAAGCCCGCAGGAAAACGACAGAGCCGCCGAAGAGTTGCCCGCTCTGTAGCGTCGAGCAGATTCCAACTCCAGTCGATGACCGCGTGCAAGGTTCGATGGCGTTCCGGACGGGTTCGGTCCGTCGATCGCAGCAGCGCGAATCGTTTGTGCAACCGACTGCCGATGTCCTCCACACTCATCGACTTCACTCGCGCTGCAGCCAACTCGATAGCCAGGGGCAGGCCGTCCAAAGTGCGACACAGAGCCGCGACCGCATCGGGTTCGAGCCGTACAGACGGGCGAACAGCACGAGCTCTGATGCAAAAGAGCTCTGTTGCAGGCGAATTCGGGCCGAGAATGCCGAGCGAGGGCAGCGGAAACACCGATTCGGCCGTCGACCCCATCGGCGAACGAGAGGTCGCCAATACCGTCACCAGATCCGTTGCGGCCACCAACTCGTCCACAACTGCCGCCACCTCGTCGATCACGTGCTCGCAGTTGTCGAGGATCAACAAGCCTCGGCGGGTCGAGAAGACGTCGACCAGACGCTCGTGAATCGAGTGCACCCGGGCGACCTGAAGACTGCCGACGGTGAAATCCGCCTCGGTCAATCCGAGGGTGGCTCCGATCGCCGAGGCGACGTCCTCGCCACTGCGCAGCGATGCCAACTCCACGAACGCCACCGGCATCGAATCGGCAGCTCGATGGCCCAGGGCATGCGCGATGCGTGTCTTGCCCGCGCCGCCAGGACCCAGGACGGTGGTGACGCGAGAGGTGCGCAGCAGTTCCTCGATCGCATCGATGTCGTCGCCTCGACCGATCAGGGCATTGGGCGCGGCACGAAGACCGATGGTCTGCAGCACCTTCGGTGCGTCGTGGCCGAGAATTTCGGCATTCAGTGCAGTCGTCGCGGGCGAGGGATCCGCTCCCAACCGCTCGGCGAGATCGCTGCGCAATTCCGCGAACACCGTCAGCGCGTCGTTGGGTCGGCCGACACCGTGCAGTGCGCGCATGAGGTCGGCGGCAGCCTGCTCGTCGGCTGGGTCTTCGGCCGCGCGGGCCTGCGCATGCGGCAGAGCGTCGCCGAATCTTCTCAGACCGAGGAGCGCCGCGACCCGCAGGGACTTCAGCGCCGTGCCGACCTTGTCGGCCTCGACCCGAACGGAGTCGATGGGCTCACCGCGCCACAGATCGAGGGCTTCGACCACCAGGTCGAGTGCATCCTGAAAGTGCTCCTCAGCGAGGTGACCCTCCGCGCCACGGAGCAGAGCACGGGCCTGGCCGAGATCGGTGTCCTCGGTACTCAGAACCAACCGATATCCCCCGGGCCCGCTCTCGAGAGCGCCCCTGGGCAGCGCCGATCGCAGCCGAGAGATCTGTGTCTGCAGAGCATTCTTCGGCGATCGGGGAGGCTCGCCGGGCCACAGCTCCTCGATGAGCACCTGCGAGGAACGCGCCCGCCCCGGATCCAACGCCAACGCCACCAGCAGAGCCTGCGCACGTGTACCCGATACCGGCACGGAACTGCCGTCGATCACGGTCGTCACGACGCCGAGAATCCCCACCACCGGAGGTTCGGCTGTGAGGTGCGTCGTCTCGGGATACGCGATGTCGTTGGGCACTGTCCTCAGATCGTAGGCCGCGGGGCCGAACCCTTCGAATTGACGTTTGGATTGTTTTGAGACCCTAACCAAACCGTGAGACGGTACAGTGACCCCGTCGCCTGTCTCGAGGGCGCGCAACGTACACCTGATCGCCGTCATCGAAATCGGAGAGGCCGGAGAAGAGATGCGTTCGTCCGTGGGTGTGTCACTGGGCACGTGCGGCATCCGCACGGCCCGGACCACCGAAGACGGCACCTGGACCGACGGCACCCCGTTCGACGACTGGCAGCTCTCCCCCTCCGCCGAGGACGTCGCGCGTGTGGTCCGCGGCATCGTCGATCGGCCCGACGCACCGCAGTCCCTCGGTGTCGCCCACCGCACCCCTGCCGAACGGGCGCACATTGCCGCAGCCCTGGCCGAGGAATACGTCTCCGACGTGCACCTCATCGACGAAACCGGCGCGGCCCTGGAATACCTGCGGCCCGGACTGCCGTCACACCACCGAACGATCGCACTGTTCGATGCCGGAGACACAGGGGTCGGCATCGACATCGTGGACGTCGAATCCGGCCGCTCCTACGGATCGACGCGCACCACCGCCATCAGCGGTAGCGCCTTCGACGCCGTCGTCCGCGAGCACATCCTCGGTCTGGGCATCGTGCGATCGCCACAGACTCCCGACGAGGAGAGTGCGCTGACGGCCTTCTGCCGCGGAATCAAGGAAGCGCTGTCCACGCACCAGACCACCAGCACACCCGACGGCGAGCACGTCCTCCTCGAGCGGCACATCTTCGAGTTGTCCATTGCGCGCTCCACCGAGCAGGCCGCCGCGACGGTACGACAACTCGGTCTCGAAGCCGAGTTCTATCCCGACGCCGTCGTCGCCATCGGTGGAACGTCCAATGTTCCGCTGGTCCGGGCCACCCTGGAACGCTTTCTGCAACTGCCGGTCATCGTCCCGGAACGGCCGGAACTGGTGGTTGCCGGTGGAGCGGCTGTCCACGCCACCCGCGTGGACGCGGCCCACGTGCCGCCCCTCGTCTCACACCGACCGGCATTGGCGCGGCTGGGAATGATCGCGCTGCCGATCGTCGGCGTCATCGCCGCCATCGGGCTGTTCACGTCCATCGGGTCCAGCGAGGGAGACCAACCGCTGAGTACCCCGGCCAGCGTGGGCGAGCGCGTCTCGCAGACCACGTCGCCTGCGGCCGGCACCACGACGACCTCGACCTCGACACCCACGCCCGACGTCCCGCCGCCTCCCCCGACGACGACCTCCGCACCGCCGCCTGCTGCCGATCCGGCCCCCTATGTCGAGTACCAACCGCACTACTACCCACCGGCACCTGCGCCGGCACCGACGGTGCCGCTGCCACAGATTCCCGGCGTCCAGATGCCTGTCATCCCACTGCCGGTGTTACCGCGCCTGCCGTTCTGACCGGCCGCGTTCTCGTCCGCCGGACGGATACGGAAGGATCGTCGCTCATGGCCACCACTGCACAATGGATCGAAGGTGCGCGACCGCGCACACTCCCGAACGCGATCGCTCCCGTACTCGTCGGTACCGGTGCAGCCGTGTCACTGGACGCCGGGGTGTGGTGGAAGGCGCTGTTGGCGTTGGTCGTGTCGTTGGCCCTGATCGTCGGCGTCAATTTCGCCAACGATTACTCGGACGGAATCCGCGGCACCGATGACGATCGTGTCGGGCCCTTGCGACTGGTCGGCTCCAAGGCGGCCTCCGCAGGCGCTGTCAAAAAAGCCGCCATCGGCTGCTTCGCCGTCGGTGCTGTGGCCGGTCTGGCACTGGCCGTGACCAGCGCCTGGTGGTTGGTCATCGTAGGTCTGGTCTGCATAGCCGGTGCCTGGTACTACACCGGTGGCTCGAAGCCGTACGGCTACAGCGGATTCGGCGAGATAGCCGTGTTCGTGTTCTTCGGACTCGTCGCAGTTCTCGGCACCCAGTTCGTGCAAGCCGAGCAGATAGACTGGGCCGGAGTGTTGGCCGCGGTAGCCGTCGGGTCGTTCTCGAGCGCAGTACTCGTCGCCAACAACCTACGGGACATCCCCACCGATACCGAGTCCGGGAAGCTCACGCTTGCAGTGCGATTGGGTGACACCCGTACTCGCTACCTGCATCTCGCACTGCTGGTGGTGCCGTTCGCGATGACGGTGGTGCTGATTGCCCGAACTCCGTGGGCACTGGTCGGCCTACTGGCACTCCCCTTCGCTGCTCGCGCGAACTCCCCGGTACGAAAGGGTGCGCACGGGTTCGAATTGATTCCCGCACTGCGCGATTCGGGCTTGGCGATGCTCGTCTGGGGAGCGAGTACCGGAGTTGCGTTGGCGTTCGCCTAACGCTTGTTCGCCTAACGCTTGTCGGGCACGAACGCGCCGAGCAGGAAGTTCACGATCGAGATGATGATCGCGCCCCAGAACGCAGCGGCGAATCCGACGATCTCGAGGCCGTAGCCGGTCTGCGACGACAACCAGCCCGTCAACAGCAGCATCAGCGCATTGATCACGAGAGTGAACAGTCCGAGAGTCAGAATCAACAACGGCAGCGACAGCAGCTTCACCATCGGCTTGATGAACGCGTTGACGATCGTCAGCACGGCTGCGATACCGAGCAGCACCACGATGTCCCACCCGTCACCGCGGCCCGAACTGGTGACGGTGATCCCGTCGACGAATTCCTTGGCGACCCAAATGGCAACAGCGTTGATCACGAGCCGAATCAGAAAGTTCATGGCGCCATCGTAGGGTTCGCAGCGATGGGCGGCTACGGCGTCCGGACGAGCAGGACCGTCGACCGTAGCTCGCCGAGCGAACAATGCCGCTGCACCAGTTCGGTGAACCATGGATCGGCACCTCGAACCAAACCGAGAAGAACATGTTCGACGCCGATCTTGCGATCGTGTCGTTCGACGGCTTCCTTCAGCGACAGCTTCAATACCTCCTTGGCCGATGGCCCGAACGGTATGCGATTCAGGCCGTCCGTCTGCGCCCCGTCGACGGCGTGCGGACCCAGGGCGGCGTCGACGGTCGTCAGGACGGCGTCCAGGTCGATCCCGAGTGAACGCAGCGCACGCGCGTCCTGGGACTGGGCATCCTCGAGTACTCCGTCGACGGTGAATCCGGCCTCGGCGAGCGCGTTCTTCAGCGGCTCTTCGGCAACCGCGAGCGCACCGAGGAACAGATGGGTTGGCTCGATACGCGGTGAGTGCAGTGCCCGCGCTTGTCCCTGTGCTCCCAGGACGACTGCTCTGGCGGACGTGGTGAATCGTTCGAACATGATTGTCTACCTTCCCTTTCCGCCATGCTTCTTGTGGACCGCCTGTCTGCTGACTCCCAGCGAATCGGCTATCGCCTGCCAGGACCATCCTTGACTGCGGGCGGTGCGAACCTGAACGGCTTCCAGCCGCTCGAGCAACCGACGAAGAGCCGCTACCGCACGCAGCCCCTCCCCCGGATCGGGACTGGCGGCTGCGGCTGCAAGTGCAGTGGCTTCGGTCATGGTTGTCAATGTAGGTTGACGGACCGATTGTTGTCAACCTTGATTGACAAGAAGGTGTTCGGATCCAGCACTCCGGGCAGGGTTCGGGCGGCGCTCAGCGATCCACGGCGATGTCGACCGACACCCGCCCGCGCTCGTCGCGGGTGGCCGTCGCGAGGCCTGTGTACCGAACGCCCCCGAGGTCGACGTCGACTCGACCGCCATCGTTCGTGAAGTTTCGCCACCAGCTCTTCTTGTCCGGCATCGCCACCCTGACTTTCAGGTGATCACCTTTCCGGCTGATAGCCAGCGGTAGTGAAATCTTCTTGCCGGACTTCCGGCCGGTGTAGGTCAGGATGCCCATCGACCGTCCGAGCACCCTGTCGAGCACCGGCGCCTTCATCGCGACCATGAAAACCCTGTTGAACGCTGCCGCCGATTTCTGAAATGTGTTCATCGTGCGCTCCTCCGAGCTCGCTCCCGCACCTGCTCGCGAGCGTAGCCCTCGTGCAGGTCGACGGGGCGCTCACTGCGACGACAGACCGACCTCCATCGACTCGGCGAGGATGGACAAGGCCTCGAGGACTCGCTCACGACGAGCGCCCAATGCGTCGAACAGTCGCCCGTGAGCCGCGAGCTCGCGGGGAAAGACGTCGTCCACAACACTTTTCCCCGTCTCGGTCAACGTGATCGAAGCAGACCGTCGATCTTCCGTGTTGGTACGGCGCTCGATGAAACCGCGGCGTTCGAGTTTGGCGAGTGCCTTGCTCACCCCGGCGCGGGTCATGCCGAGCAACTCCGCCAACCGCACCGCTGTCACCTGCTCGACTGCATAACGCAGGGGCACCATCAACTCCACCTCGGCGACGGAGACATCGGCGGCGGCGTATATCGGCTCGACGGCCAGATCCAGCAGCGCGACGATCCGTTTGATCTGGGCCACCACCTGCATCGGCGACGTGTCGAGTTCTGGATTGAACTCGGCCCACCGCGCGCAGGTCAGCTCACGAAGCGAGGCATCGGTCATCGGCACCACCAATTTTGTTAACCAGTTGACAGTTCTGTTACGTTCGGACTTTAGCCCATCGACTTCGAGGAGCTCTCTTGACATACGACACCGTGGTCGTGGGAGGTGGACCCGCTGGGCTCAGTGCCGCAACACTTTTGGCGCGGGCCCGCCGGCGCGTGATCGTCGTCGACGCCGGAGAGCCGCGCAACGCTCCCGCCGACCATGTTCACAACTTTCTCTCCCGCGACGGTTCCGCACCTGGGGACTTGCGCGAGGCCGGACGCCAGGAGGTTCTTCGGTATGGGGGAGATGTTCTGCAGGGCAACGTAACTCGAATCGAGAACGGCGTCGAGATCCACCTCGGTGATGGCACGGTCCTGAATTCGCGATCGGTATTGGTGGCCACCGGGCTTCGCGACGAACTACCCGACATCCCCGGTGTCCGGGAGCAGTGGGGTTCGGGAGTTCTGCACTGCCCGTACTGCCACGGCTACGAGGTACAGGATCAGCCCATCGCCGTTGTCGGCGGATCCAACCGACCGTTCACGGTCCATCAGGCTTCGTTGATTCGGCAATGGTCGGAGGACGTCGTCTTCTTCACCAACGGCATCGAACTGAGCGAGGGCGAACGCCTCCGACTCGACGCTCGCTCCGTCGACATCGTCGACGCGCCCGTTGCCCGAGTCGTCGTGCGAGATGGTTGCGTCGTCGGCATCGAGCTGTCCGACGGGACAGTCGTTCCTCGAACAGTGGTGTTCGTCGGCCCGACGTTCGTCCCGAACGACACGCTCCTGACTCCTATCGGGTGCTCCCGCCTCGACAACGGGTGGGTAGCTACCGACCCGACCGGGCTCACCAGTGTCGACGGCCTGTGGACTGCAGGGCGTCTCGGATTCTCCCGCCCAGCTGATCAATTCGGCGGCAGCAGGATCGAAGGCAGCGATCGCCATCAATCGCTACCTCCTCGAACTCGATGTGAATCGGGCCGTCAGCGCGCTCTGAGGGCCTTCCACCAGGGCCGAGGAATGTGTCGGTGCCCTGGTTTACGCTTGTGGCAACGAGGTCGAATACGTGTTCGATCTCCGGTCGCTGGGGGGTGACATGGGTCTACGAAAAGCAGCGTGGACGACGGACGATCATTCGGCGCTCGCTGATGTTCTGGGCGCGCGTGGGGCGATCAACGCTGCCGTCGCGTCGGAACTTGACCTCATGGACCGATATGTCCGGAATCGAACGGCATGCGCATCACCGTGGGACACCGGGGTGACCGAGAAAGATCTGTACAGCTCGGCAATCTGCGAACTGGCCGCGGCACTGTCGTCCACCTTTGCCGCCGTGAACAACAAGCTGCAGATGTGGCGTCAACTGCGCCCACTCGTGCGTCGGGCTTTCATCGACGGTGCGCTCGACCTGGAGCGAGTCAGGACGATCCACGATCATCTGCTTCATGCCCGGCCGGAGACGGTCGTCTCGCTCGAAGTCGAAATCCTCAAGGCCGCCGGAGAGATGGCCCCGGGCGCTCTGGGGCGCGAGATCGACCGACTGCTCATCGAGGCCGACGCCAACTGGGACCGCGCGGTGCGCAAGCATGCCGCGCGTACCGAGAAGCGGATCCGCCTTCGTCGCCGGGCACGGGGACTCTCCAGCCTGACCACACTGATGACCGACGGCGAAGCCGACGACCAGCTTTCGCGGATCGATGCAGAGGTCACGCGCCTCCACCCGGAGGATCCGCGTTCGGACGACCAACGGCGAGGCGACGCCCAGACTGCGTTGATGCGCGGCGAGGCACTGCAGTGCGAGTGCCCGACGTGCCAGGCGTCTCGCGATGATGTGACGGATCCGGAGGCCGCTGATACCCACGAGTCCCCCGACATCGGCGGTCCGAGTCCGGAGACAACCGAGCCCTCGGACACGAATGTCGAGGCAACCGATGAAACATCCAGCGACAGTTCGACTTCCGCTTCGGATCCGATGCCACCGGCCGCACCGCCACCTGCGCCAGGAACACCGGTGCCCGACACACCGCCGCCCGATACAGTGCCTCGATCGCGGCCGGGCGGAGGAACGCTGATCGAACGGTGGCGTGCCGTCGTCGGGCACGACCCCATCGGCGTCCACGCCGTGTATCCCGACGGCCACGGGGGCATGAAACTGCCGCCTCCGGGCGCACTGAGCTACACGCCCAGTCGAGCTCTCGCGGCGCGAGTTCGTGCCGAACACCCGTACTGCCTCCATCCTGGCTGCAACGTGCCTTCGGAACGATGCGACCTGGACCACATCGTCGAATTCGACCGACAACAACCCGAAAAAGGCGGCTGGACGATTCTCACGAACATCGGTCCGCGCTGTCGGCTCCACCACAACCTCAAAACGCGGAAATTGTGGCGCACCGAACTACTCCCGGAAGGAGTCCTGCATATCGTCGATCCACTCGGAAATCACTACTTCACCCCGCCCGCCCTGTGAAAAGGAATCACCTAGGGTTGGTTCGGTGAGCACCGCAAATCTGACCCGGACCGAAACTCGCAGGCGATCGCGGCACATCGGCGGGGTGAAGTACCTCGTCCATCTGGATCTCCTGCGGGCAGAGGACATGGATGTCGATACATTCGAGACGGTCACGACCATCGAATTCGACGCCACCACTGCGGCGACGTGGGTCGACTTCATCGGTGCCGCTGTCGACGAGGTCACCGTCAACGGCACCGACACTCAGGTCGATTACGACGGCGCTCGCATCCAACTGGTCGGACTCACCGAGCACAACATCGTTCGGATACGTGCACGCGGGCGATACAGCAGGTCGGGGGAAGGACTGCACCGCTTCGTCGACCCCGTAGACGAGAGCGTGTACCTCTACACCCAATACGAGCCGGCCGATGCTCGACGGGTGTTCGCAAACTTCGAGCAACCGGATCTCAAGGCCTCGTTCACGCTGACGGTGACGGCGCCATCGGCGTGGACAGTCTTGTCCAACCGCGCGGGGGTCACCGATGACACAGTCACTACGTTCGCCCCGACCCTCCCCATATCGACCTACATCACCGCGGTTGCGGCCGGTCCGTATCATGGCGTCGAATCATCACGGACGCGAGGCGAACTGACTGTTCCTCTCGGCGCATATTGCCGAGCCTCCCTCGCCGAGTATTTCGACGCCGAGGACATCTTCGACATCACGAAGCAAGGCCTGGACTTCTTCCACGAGAAGTTCGACTATCCGTACCCGTTCGGTAAGTACGACCAGATCTTCGTACCCGAGTACAACCTCGGTGCGATGGAGAACCCCGGGCTCGTCACGTTCACCGAATCGTACGTATTCCGTTCGGCGGCAACCGAAGCGCAGTACGAGGCTCGTGCCAACACGATCTTGCACGAGATGGCACACATGTGGTTCGGCGACCTCGTCACGATGCAGTGGTGGGACGATCTGTGGCTCAAGGAGTCGTTCGCGGACTACATGGGTGCGTACGCATCGGCCGAGGCCACTCGATTCACCGATGCCTGGGTCAGTTTCGCGAACCGCCGAAAAGCGTGGGCGTATCTGCAGGATCAACTCCCCACCACTCATCCGATCGTTGCCGACATCACCGATCTCGAGGCCGCCAAGCTCAACTTCGACGGGATCACTTACGCCAAGGGCGCGAGCGTGCTCAAGCAATTGGGGGCATTCGTCGGCGCCGAGGCCTTCTTTGCGTCCTCCCGCAACTACTTTCGCACCCATGCCTTCGGTAACACGACTCTGACAGACTTGTTGAGCGAGATGTCCACCGCCAGCGGACGCGATCTCGACACCTGGGCGGCCGCGTGGCTGCAGACCACCGGCGTGTCCACACTGTCCTATACGGGTGATGCCATCGAGCAGACCGATCCGCGTCCGCACCGCATCGCCGTTGGACTCTACGACCTGAACGAGGACGGGAATCTGACGAGAACCCACCGCCGGGAACTCGACATCACAGAAGCGCGAACACCGGTCGACTTCGAAGATGCCGCACTGGTTCTGCTCAACGACGACGATCTGACCTACGCCAAGATCCGATTCGACGAGCGCTCCACCGCCACTGTGCGGGCCCACCTCGATCGCATCGTCGACCCTCTCGCGCGAGGGCTCGTGTGGTCTGCGCTGTGGAATTCCACCCGGGACGCCGAGCTCTCTGCGCGCGAATACATCGATGTCGCAACGAGATTTGCAGCCAACGAGCCCAAGATCGGCCTCCTCTCCGCGGTGACGACCAACGTGGCATTCACACTCGGGCACTATCTTCCCGACGATCGACGGGACGAACCCACCCGGCAATGGCTGAATGCGTCGTGGGTGCAGCTGCAGTCGAGCGAACCCGGGAGCGACGCACAGTTGGTGTGGGCGCGTGCGGTCGCATCGACTGCGCAGCTGGACGACCTCCTGGCGGAGGATCTGCGCTCGCTGCTCGATGGAACTCTCACCATCGCGGGGCTGCGACTCGATCCTGATCTCCGCTGGGCATTCTGGCTGGCACTCGCCGCCACCGGCCACGCGACTGCCGACGACCTCGACGGCGAGCTGGCCTCGGACGACACCTTGTCGGGGCGTACCGCTCATACCGCGGCGTCGACGGCAATACCCGACGCCGCGGTCAAGGCGAGGGCGTGGGCCGCTGTAACCGAACGCGAGGACATCTCCAACGATGTGCTCGACGCCTTCATCACCGGCTTCGGGGCGGGTCACCGACCGGACCTGACTGCGCCCTACGACGAACGATACTTCGAGTCCATCTCGTCGTTGTGGACCTCACGCAGCATCGAGATCGCACGGCGAATCGTCGTTCGGCTCTTTCCGCAGCAGTCTTCGACCGACACCGCAGACGCGTGGCTCGCCGACCACGAGTGGGCACCGGCTGCGCTACGGCGCTTGGTGATCGAGCAGCGAGACCACCTGGCCCGGAGTCTGCGCGTCCAGGCCCGGATAGGGTGACGAACATGCCTGACCACGATGCTCGACGCTCGATCGCCACGTCCGCCCTGGCCGCCGGTGGCTTGGTCGGCGGCTTCGCTGTGGCCCGGCAATCGGGCAATCGGCAACTCGGCGGAGCAGTCCTTGCGGCAGTCGGCGTGGCGTGTACAGCGCAGTGGCAGAAATCCTCGGGCTCGGCTCGCGCCGGTGCGCTGCTCGGGACCTACCTCGTCGCGTTCGGCGCATCTCACCCGCTTGCGAAGAAGATCGGTGCGTGGCCGGCTGTCGGAGCGGTCGCCGCTGCAACGGCGGTGGCGTCTTTGGTCGTCAGCAGGTAGGTCGGCTCAGGTACCCGGTCAGAACGCCCCGGTACGAATGAATTCTTCGAGAGCGGCGGTCGGTTCTTCGAGATTCATGCCCTGGTCCGCGACCCAGGTGTCGTCGAAGTACGTCTGCGAGTACCGATCTCCACCGTCACACAGCAACGTCACCACGCTGCCGCGTCGGCCTGCGGCGATCATCTCCGCGATCAATCCGAAGGCTCCCCAGATGTTGGTGCCCGTCGATCCACCAACCCGCTTTCCGATTGCCTCCGAGGTGAATCTCGCAGCGGCGACGGACGCGGCATCGGGAACAGCGATCATTCGGTCGATCACCTGGCCGACGAACGACGGCTCGACGCGCGGTCGTCCGATGCCCTCGATGCGGGAGGACAAGCCGGTCTCGAATCCTGCGTCGCCGGTCTCGTAGCCACCGATGAACGCGGAATTCTCTGGGTCTACCACAGCCAGTTGCGTTGCGTGCCTGCGGTATCGGATGTATCGACCGATTGTGGCGCTGGTTCCACCGGTCCCCGCGCCCACCACCACCCAGTCCGGAATGGGACATTCCTCTAGCCGGAGTTGGTCGAAGATCGACTCGGCGATGTTGTTGTTTCCGCGCCAATCGGTAGCTCGCTCGGCATGGGTGAACTGGTCCATGTAGTGGGAGTCGGGTTCGGCCGCGAGCCTGTGCGCCTCGGTGTACATCTCGCCCGGCCGATCGACGAAATGACAACTCCCACCATGGGACTCGATAAGCGCGACCTTGGCCGGGCTGGTACTCCGCGGCATCACTGCGACGAACTTCAGGCCCAGCAGTCGAGCGAAATACGCCTCACTGACGGCCGTGGAGCCCGACGATGCCTCGATCACCGTCGTACGCTCGGTGACCCACCCGTTGCAGATCGCGTAGAGGAACAGCGACCTGGCCAGCCGATGCTTCAAGCTACCGGTGATATGCGTGGACTCGTCTTTGAGATAGAGCGAAATCCCCCACGCCGCCGGAAGGGGGTAACGCAACAGGTGCGTGTCGGCGCTGCGCTGCGAATCGGCCTCGATCAGCCGGACGGCATTGTCGACCCAGGTCCGTGATCCCGAGTGATCGACCGATGCTGTCATTTCTTGCCGTCGTCCCCGCGCAGTTTCGACTGCAGGTCCGCACGCGCGGTGCGCCGGTCCTCGTCGACTGCTGCGATGGATTCGTTGACGCGGATCCGCAGCTTCTTGAACAGGAGCAGCGACAGCGGCAATGAGATCAGGACTGCGAAAATCGCGGCGACGAGTACCGGCACCTCCACGCCGAACAGTAAACCGACGCCGACGATGACTGCCGCGATCACGATGACAAGGGCCAGTCGCGCGAAGGTGTAGACGCCGAGGTTCATGGCGAGGGACTTCTTGGCCGACCTACCTCGAACGGCATTTCCGCTGGTCGGTTCGCTGCTGTCGGCATTCATCGCGTCACTCACGGCCTCCAGGTTACCGGGCTCGCCGGGCATTCCGACCCACCCCTTCGGTGACCGATTTGTCCATTACCTCCCCTTTACCAACCTTGTATCAGTCGAGTACCTAGGGGTTCGAGTGCAACCATGGGTTCCGAACGCAGCAGACCGATATCTCCGGTTCGACGCAAATGCACCGAACCGCATCGTAGGAGGACACGACAGATGAGCGCACCCACATTCCACAAGGCTCAGGACTCACTGCTCACGCCGGGTCAGGTAGCCGCGCTTTTTCACGTCGACCCCAAGACCGTGACTCGCTGGGCCCACGCCGGACGCCTCGGATCGCTCCGCACTCCCGGCGGACACCGTCGATTCCGTGAGACCGAGGTCATGCAGCTGCTGACCTCTCTGACGACCGAAGCCGGCGCCCACCACTGATTCGGACGCGGTACCGAAGTACGCGCAAAATCCGCACCCGTACGAACTCATCGAACATTCTCAGGAATCTTCGATGCTCGACGGGTGCGGAGGGTGTTGCATCGCGGCTACCCTCGTAGTAGGAGGTGCGTCGTGATTTATCTATTGGCGTTGATCGGCTTGGTGGCAGTTGTGGTTCTGTTCTGGAAGGCTTTCGGTCCCAGCGCAGGCGCAGAACCGACCCGCACGGTCGGACCCGATGACGATCCCGATTTTCTGTGGCGAATCAACCGTGAAGCTCGCCGCGGCGGAAAAGACGGAACCGAGGCCGGCACCGAACCGACCGAGTAAGGGTCCGGCAGCTTTCAATTGGGGCGAGAAGCGGTGGGCGAGTCCGGGAATCCGGCCGCTACCGCTGCCGCCACTTCCAGCAGCGCCGTGCGGGTACGTCCACGCAGACGATCCAGCTCGATCTCAGCACCTTCCTCGAGATGCGGATCGAACGGAATCGTCCGTACGTGGGCGCATCGTTGCTCGAAGTGCTCGATGACCTTCTGCAAGTCGACTTTTCCCGCTCTGGGCCGAACGCCGTTGACCACGGCCACCGACGTGGCCACCAACGCGCGATACCCGTGAGCATCGAGCCAGTCCAACGTCGCCGATGCGCTTCGCGCACCGTCCACCGACGCCGAGCTGACGACCACGAGGGTATCGGTGCCTTCGAGAATGCTCTCCATGGCCGAATGCATCAAACCGGTTCCACAATCCGTGATCACGATGCTGTAGAACTTCTCCAACATGTCGACGGCACGGTCGTAGTCTTCGCCACTGAACGCCTCCGACGCCGCCGGATCCGAGTCGGACGCCAACACCTCCAATCGGTTGGCATTCTGCGACGTGTAGGCACGGACGTCGCTGTAGCGATCCAGAGAATCGATGTCACGCAACAAGTTTCGAACGGTTGCAGTTGTTTCGCAGGGAACCTTCTGCCCCAGTGTTCCGCGGTCGGGGTTCGCATCGATCGCGATCACTCGATCACCTCGGATGTCGGCGAACGTCGACCCAAGCGTCGCGGTGGTGGTCGTCTTACCGACACCGCCTTTCAATGAGAGCACCGCGACGCGATAACACCCCACGAGCGTCCGATCCACCTGTGCGGTCAGCTCGAGCCGACGCTGCTGAGCGGCGCTGTTACCGACATCGATGCGGCCTCCGGACATCACGTACAGCGCCCGCCGCCACCCGGAAACCGGTGCCACATTCGCCGATCGAACGAGCAACGAGTTGCCGAGATCGCGCGAGGAGACCGGCTGCACCGTCGGCCGATCACCCGGCAGGCTCTGACCGACCGCCACTGCCTGAGGAACCAGAACCTGCGCGTCGACGGCGCCGTGCTGCTGGGGATGGAACGGTGCGACGGGATGCGGATGCGGAAGTTGGGGCCACTGACCGGCCGGACCTGGCCACTGGTTCTGCGGATTCCTTTGCCCCTGCGGCGCGCCCTGCCCCTGCGGCACGCCCTGGCCCTGCACCATCGGCCCCTGTTGCACAACCTGACCCTGCTGCTGTGCCCA
This sequence comes from Rhodococcus ruber, assembly GCF_027270735.1. Classification (GTDB taxonomy): domain Bacteria; phylum Actinomycetota; class Actinomycetes; order Mycobacteriales; family Mycobacteriaceae; genus Rhodococcoides; species Rhodococcoides rubrum_A. Next base: position 32,396 of record NZ_JAPWIJ010000018.1, read on the forward strand.
ATTGTTCTGCGGTGCCCAATTGTTCTGCGGTCCCCAGTTGTTCTGCGGTGCCCCATAATTCTGCGGCATCCACTGCTGAGAGGGCGGTGGCCCCGATGACACCGGCGGACTCTCGATCGGCTTCGCCTCGGGCGGTGGGGCCACGGTGCTCTGCAGCGCAGCATTCGCCTGCTCAGGTGACGCTACTGGAGTCTTCGGCAGCTCCGTCGACGTCCCGCTCTCGGTGGTCTTGTCCACCTCATCGACCAGCAATGCCACCTCATCGGAACTCACGGCCGCGCCGGAATCCGCTACCGCATCAGATCCGTCGGCCGCAGCATCTGTCCCGCTCTCTGCTTCACCCCCGATGTCGGTCGGCTCGGAAGGATCTTTCGACACAACCGCAGATTCCGCGGTGACCGGCGGCGGAGTAGGCGAGGGCTCGGCATCGTGTGGCGCTACCGGTGGGTTGTCGACGCTCTCGGGCGGCATGGTGATGGGGGTCGAGCGAAACGGTTTCCGTTGAATCGCGGGTTTCTCGTCGGATACAGGTGTGGTTTCGACTGCGGCCGCGGGCGGGGCGGTTTTCGGCTCGGGGTTCACCTCGGGCTCCGCCGCTCGGTCGTCCGGCAGGTCGTCGTCCAACGGTCGGACAGGTTGCCAATTGTTCTCGTGCCGATCGGCCATGACCGATTTCCCCCCAGTTCGCGTCCTACATCCTTCGATCCGGCTCGGATGTCTCCCCCATCGAGCCGGATCGGACGCTACCAGCTGAGCGGCCTGCGCAGCGGCCGAGTGCTAGTTCAGGCCCGCATAGCTGTGCAGGCCTGAAACCACCATGTTGATGATGAAGAGGTTGAACAGCATGGCGGTGAATCCGGCGACGTTGATCCACGCGGCGCGGGTGTTGCGCCAGCCGGAGGTGGCGCGGGCGTGCAGGTAGGCGGCGTAGATGATCCAGGTGATGAAGGACATCGTTTCCTTGGGGTCCCAGCCCCAGAAGCGTCCCCATGCGGCCTCGGCCCAGATCGCACCGAGGATGACGCCTGCTCCGAAGAGCGGGAAGGCGACGATGGTCGTCTTGTATGCGAGTCGGTCAAGGGCCTGGGCGTCGGGCAGCTTGGATGCGAATGTGCCCCAAAAACCAACGCTTTCCTCGCCGAGGGGCTGCTTGATGCGCAGCAGGAACAGCAGGGACGCGACGCCGGAGACCAGCAGGATGCCGCTGCCGACGCTGACGATGGTGACGTGAATGGGCAGCCAGTAGGACCGCAGTGCCGGGACAACCGGGGCGGCGTCGGCGTAGAGCTTGGTGGCGGCGAAGAACATCAGCACGATGATCGGTGCGAGAACGAACACCAGCATCGGACGCATCGTCTTCTTGCGCAGGGCGACGACGGACGTCAGGGCCGCGGCTGCGGTGGCCATGGTGACGAACTCGTACATGTTGCCGAGAGGGAAGCGGTGCGTGGCGAACCCGCGCAGCACCACCGCGGTGATGTGCAGGATGAGGGCCGGCGCAAGCAATGCGAAGCCCATGCCTGCCAGGCGATCGGAGAGCGGGCGTTTCGGTGCTTCGGTGACGCGACCCGGCCGGGTCTCGACCACCGGGGCGCCTGCACCGACGAGTTCCTTGGCCTGAGCAGCCGTAGCCTTGGCTGACGCGTACTGAGCGATGAGCAGAACGAATGCGAGCACGTAAATGGTGAACGCTGATTCGAACGACCAATCGCTGTACTGCGAGAGGGTCTCGTTGATCGGCATCGGTCAGTTCTCCTGTTTCGAGGTGTCGCCGAGCAGGCGGGTGCACAGGCGGTCGAACTCTTCGCCCCACCCTGCCTGATCGGTGCGTGCAAGTCCGCCGAGGTCTACTACAGTACGTCGTGCCTGGGCGTCGGCGGTGAGCCGGACCCAGATTCTGCGACGCTTGATCACCAGTGAGACGAGCAGTCCGCCCATCATCGTGAGTGCGAAGACGAGCACCCAGGTCTGGGCGGGGTCGTGGGAGACCTGGAGATTGACGAACTCCTTCGCCCCGTCGAACGTGACGACGGTGCCGTCGCTCAGCGTCGCGGATTCTCCCGGCATCAGGTTGACGCGGTCCTGCTTGACCAACCGACCCTGGGCGATCATTTCCTGATCGAGCGAGAAGATGGACTGCGGTAGTCCGGTGTCGAGGCCGGTATCGCCCTTGTAGATGTCGACGGCGACGGCGGGGTCGTTCATCGCGGGGAAGCTCGACGACAGCAGGCTGCCGTGGAACGACGCCGTCGGGGCGAACAGTCCTTCGATGGCGATCTGGTTCTTCCGGCGGTCCAGGGGGTCGGTGTAAAGGCCGCCGGGCGGGTCCACGCGCAGCACGCCACTGGACAGGAAGGTCGTGGCGTCCGTCGGTTGCCACTGGATGGTGTCGGTACGGGTCTCACCGTTCGGGAACGTCACGGTGAAGGTCGGCGCGTAGCCGTGGCCCTGCAGGTAGACGCGGTCTCCTGCGACACGCAGCGGGTGGTTGACCTGGAGCTGATCGTCGCGCCACACATTGTTCGTCAGGTCGTCGCCGGCCTGGTATTCGATGTTGGAGGTGAACATCTCGGCCTGGCCGTTGTCCAAGTAGTCGGCCTGAAAGTCCTTGACCCGCAAGCACAGTGGCTCGAGGTCGGTGCCGTCGACGAGGTTGCCTGCGCGGAACGAGTCGTAGTTCGCGGGGGTCGAGGTGCAGAACCCGGGGCCGTCGTCGGCGATCACGATGCGGTTGCCCTCGTAGCCGAGCAGTTTGCCCATGGCGATCGCGGCCAACAGTCCGACGAGGGAGAGGTGGAACACGAGGTTGCCGAGTTCGCGGACGTATCCCTTCTCCGCAGAGAGCGTCACCGCTCCGCCGTCCTCGGTTCGCTGGGCGACGCGCCAGCCGCGCAGCTGAGCACGCACCTGCCCGGCAATGTCCTCGGGTGTGCCGTCGACGTCGTAGCGACTGTGGTGCGGCAGCCGCGAGAGGTTGCGCGGGGCGCGAACAGGCTTGGTACGCAACTGCTTTGCATGCTCGATGCACCGCGGCAGGATGCAGCCGATCAACGAGACGAACAACAGTGCGTAGATCGCGGTGAACCAGAAGCTGCCGAAGACGTCGAACAGCTCGAACTTGTCCATGATCGGGCCGAGGGTCGGCCGGTCGGCGATGTATTGATCGACCTTGCCTGCGTTGAGGCTGCGCTGCGGCACCAGGGCACCGGGCACCGCAGCGAACGCCAGCAGGAACAGCAGCACCAGAGCGGTGCGCATGCTGGTCAGACCGCGCCAGGTGTTGCGAATCAGGGCCACTCCCCTGCCCAGCACCGACTGCTTGTGAGGCGGCGACGCTTCGGTGCGCTCTTCGGTATCGGCGGTCATATCGGCAACACCACATCGGAGACGAAGGCGTCGCGTACCCAGCCGACGAACTGATCCCAGGCACCGGTGACCAGTGCAATTCCTACCGCTATCAACATGATTCCGCCGAACACCTGTATCTGTCGTGCGTGTGTACGTAGCCAGCCGACGCCTCGCAGCGCGCTGACCGAACCGAACGCGAGGATCACGAACGGCAGCCCGAGGCCGAGGCAATAGGCCACGATGAGGGTGACGCCGCGCGCTGCCGTCGCACCGTCGGTGCCGGCGGCGAGCGAGATGACGCCTGCGAGTGTGGGCCCGAGGCACGGGGTCCAGCCGAGTGCGAACACGCCTCCGAGCAGTGGAGCGCCTGCCAGTGAACCGATCTGCTTGGGCTCGAACCGCACATCGCGCTGCAGCGCGGGGATCAGTCCGACGAACACCAGACCCATGGCGATGGTGACGACGCCGCCGATGCGCATGAGCAGCTCACGGTTGATCGCCAGCACCGATATTGCCCCGAACACCGACGCGGTGGCGAGGACGAACACCACGGTGAAGCCGAGTACGAACAGGCCCGCTGCTCCGGCCACGCGCACTCGGCCGCTGCGCACCTCGGTCTTGACGGCGGCCTCGTCGGCGCTGACGGCCGGGGTGTCCGCGCCGACGACTCCGGCGAGATACGACAGATAGCCCGGCACCAGCGGTACGACGCACGGCGACGCGAAAGAGACGAGACCGGCCAGTACGCAGGCTCCGAGAGCCAGGATCAGCGGCCCGGAGGCCGCGGCTTCCTGGAAACTCGCGCCGACCCCGGCAAGGTAGATCTCGTTCACTGTTGCACTGGCTCCTCGGCTGCTATCCGTTCTACGACGGGCTGCAGGTCCTCGGCGAGCAGTTCACGCAGGAACACTGCGGCGACGCGGTGCTGTCGGTCGAGCACGATGGTCGTCGGGATGACGGAGGTGGGGACGCCACCGAGCGCATTGAGCGTTCGCATCGGCGGGTCGTAGATCGAGGAGTAGGTGACGTTGTTGCTGACGACGAAATCCTGTGCGGCGGTTTGCGATTCGTCGCGCACGTTGATGCCGAGGAATTCGACGCCGGAGGTCTTGGTGGCCTCGTAGACCTTCTCGAGATCGTCGGCTTCACCGCGGCATGGACCGCACCACTGGCCCCAGACGTTGAGGACGACGACGTCACCGTCGTAGTCCGACAACGATGTCGTCTTGCCCTCGGTCATCAGGTCGGGTCCGGACAGTTCGCCGAGCGCACCACGGTCGGACGGCGGATCGTAGAAGATATCGGTCTTGCCGCCCGGTGACACGAACTGGAAGGTGCCGCCCTGAGCAACCGCGTCGGTGCCGGTCGAACAGCCGGCGACGAGGGCCATCGCGGCAATTGCGATCAGAAACCTATGCACCGGTGATCCTCGGGTCGGATGCTCCCGCTGGCTCGGAGTAGACGAGGTCGACGAGCTGATCGCCCTCGTAGACCAGCGACGTCAACGACGCGAGTCCGCACTGACGATTGCGCGGGTCGTGCCACAGCCGGTCGCCCTGCAGGAAGCGGCGAAGCGTCCATACCGGGAGTTGGTGGCTGACGCAGACGGCCTCGTGCCCGACGGCCGCGACGCGGGCTGCATTGACGGCGGCGAGCATGCGATGCGCGATCTGCAGGTACGGCTCGCCCCAGGACGGGGTGAATGGATCGCGCAGCTTCCACCAGTGTCGTGGCCGCCGCAGTGCGCCGTCGCCTACTGCCACGCGCAGTCCCTCGAACTCGTTACCCGCTTCGATGAGGTTCTCGTCTTCGACGATCGTCAGGCCGTGCGCGGCCGCGATGGGAGCCGCGGTCTCCTGAGCGCGCAAGAGCGGAGATGCGACGACGTGAGTGATGTCGTGCCCGGCGAGCGCATCTGCCACCGACTTGGCCTGCGACTGACCGGTGACCGAGAGCTTGAAGCCCGGCAGCCGTCCGTAGAGGATGCCCTTGGGGTTGTGCACCTCGCCGTGCCGGAGGACGTGCACGATGGTGCGCGTCGTCGAGTGCGGATGTGTTGCGGGGGCCTCGGTCACGTCGGGGTCCTGTTTCTCGCTAGTCGGGTGGGAAGTCAGTTCTGTGTAGACGTCACAGTGGTGCCGCAGCAGCTGCCGCGGCCTTCGCGGCAGCCGGGGCCGCGTCGGCGATGATCGAGAAGGCGTCGTCGTCGAGGGCTGCGGAGACGAACCAGGCCTCGAATGCGCTCGGCGGCGGATAGACACCGCGCGAGAGAAAAGCGTGGAAGAACGCCGGGTATCGCCATGTCTGCGCAGCTTTGGCCTGCGCGTAATCGGTGACGGGTCCATCGGCGAAGAACACACTCACCATAGTGCCCGCGAACTGCACCTGATGGGTGACGCCTTCGGCGGTGAGTGCGTCGCCGAGCAGCGTTCCGAGCCGTTGCGAGTTTGCCTGCAACTTCGCGTAGACGGCTGCGTCGGCCAGTTGCAGGCTCGTCAGACCGGCTGCGACGGCCACGGGGTTACCGCTGAGCGTGCCCGCCTGGTACACCGGTCCGGCCGGCGCGAGGTAAGCCATGATGTCTGCGCGGCCACCGAATGCGGCAGCGGGCAGTCCACCGGACATGACCTTGCCGAAGGTGTACAGGTCGCCTGCAACACCGTCGATGCCGTACCAACCGGAGGCACTGACGCGGAACCCGGTCATCACCTCGTCCATGATCAGCAGCGCGCCGTGCTCGGTCGCAAGACGGCGCAGTCCCTCGTTGAAGCCGGTGACCGGGGCGATTGCGCCCATGTTGCCTGCGGCGGCCTCGGTGATGATGCAGGCGATCTGGCCGGGGTTGGCCTCGAACGCGGCGGAAACGGCGGCGAGGTCGTTGTAGGGAACGACGATGGTGTCCGACGCCTGTGCGCCGGTGACTCCCGGAGAAGTGGGGAGCCCGAAGGTGGCCAGACCCGAACCGGCGTCGGCGAGCAGCGCATCGACGTGACCGTGGTAGCAGCCGGAGAACTTCAGGATCTTGGTGCGGCCGGTGAATCCGCGAGCCAGACGCACCGCGCTCATGGTGGCCTCTGTGCCCGAATTCACAAGGCGAACCTGGTCGACGGGGCCGACTCGACGGACGATCTCTTCGGCGAGTTCGATTTCTCGCTCGGTGGGTGCGCCGAACGACAGGCCGGTTGCCGCGGCTTTCTGGACGGCTTCGACGATGGCCGGGTGAGCGTGCCCGTGGATCATCGGACCCCAGGAAGAGATGAGGTCGACGTAGGACTTCCCGTCGGCGTCGGTCATCGTGTATCCGCTGGCCTGCGTGATGAACCGCGGGGTTCCTCCGACCGATGCGAAGGCCCGCACCGGCGAGTTGACGCCACCGGGAATCACCGCGCTTGCGCGAGCGAAAAGTTGGGCCGATACGGGGGCGTCGTCGCCGAGAGGAGCAGTCACGACTTCCAGTGTCCCAGGTTCGGCGAAATCACCAACTACAGGGCGTAATAATGCACTCGCCCGACGGCCTCAGTCGCTGTCGGTTTTCTTGTCCTCGGGCATGAACACCATCGCGATCAGGATGATGCCCCAGATGCCGAGGGGCCACAGAGGCCAGTAGGAGGTCGGCTCACCGTCGGAGATCCACTGAACGGCCCAGATTCCGTTCATGACGACGGCACCACCGAACCACCAGCGCCACTCGTCCAGATACTCGCGCCACTCGCTCCTCGTGTGGGCGACGTCCGTTGCTTTCGACGTGTCGGCGGCCGGTAAGTCGCGAACGACCTCGGCCAAGTCACCCCGAGTGGTCGACGCCCATACCGCATCGAGACGCTGTTCGTACTCGACCAACGTCAAGCGGCCCTCGCCCATCGCCAGGCCGAGTGTGTTCACGACGACCTCACGCTCGTCATTGCTCACGCGCAGGTCCAGCCGATCGTTCTTGTCGAGATTCTTTCCCATGCGAAGCCTCCCGATACCCGTGTCCGTTTTGTCACCTTAACGGTTGAGTGAGCTGCACACCGGGTAGTTGGTTTCGATGACGAACACCGATAGAACGAACACCGAAAGCTCCGCGGACGGCGTTTCCAAAGTTGCAGGACTGATGTCCGAAGCCGGACTGTGCATGTTCACCACGGTTGGCCGAGACGGCCACCTCATCTCGCGTCCGATGGCGCTGCAGGAAGCCGAGTTCGACGGCGACCTGTGGTTTTTTGCCGCCCACGACTCGCGCAAGGTCGCCGACATCGCGGCGAATCCGACGGTCAACGTCTCGTTTCAGTCGGGCGAGGGTTGGGTGTCCCTGTCCGGCACCGCGGCCGTCGTCGAGAACCGAACGAAGGCCGAGGAACTGTGGAACACCCGGGCGGCCACGTGGTTCGAGAAGAACCCCGATTCCCGGGAGGTGGCGCTGATCCACGTGGCCGCCGAAGGTGCGGAGTACTGGTCGACCCCCGGATCGAAGGTCTCGAATCTCATGGCTTACGCCAAGGCCAAAATCACCAACGAGCGGCCGAATCTCGGCGAACACGAGGTCGTCGAGCTCGAGCTACCCCACAATTCGACCGACTAGTTCCGCTCGTGCCGGGGTGCTGTCGGGGGCACGTCCGGATCGCCCACGACGTTCCGGTGGCCTGTGACGTTGCGGTCGTCCGTCACACCGCGGTCGCTGGCGATGCCCCGGTCATCTGCGACGTTCCGGTCGTCCGCGAAGTTCCGGTCATCTCGCACGTTGCGGTCGTCTGTCGCGTTACGGCCGTTCTTCACGTCCGGGTCGATCCGATTCGCACGCTCGAACTCCGAGTCGACCTCGTCGCGGGACGACGCGGCGACACCCTGATGAGACTGCGCCTGCTGCGCAAGTTTTTCCGCCTCGGCGGCTTTGACGTCGGCCTCGGCCTGCGCCCGACGCGCTTTGGCCTCACTTTCGCGAGCCAGCAGCTCACGCTCCTCGACGATGGCCGCTTGATCGGCTGCCTTCTCGCGAATGTCGTTCGCTTCCAACCTCTTTCGTTCCTTGCCCTTGCGCGCCACGACCAGGGCGACGGCAACGACCAACACTACGACGACTACTGCAACGACGATCCACACTGCGGTACTCATAATTGGAACTCCCGATCTGTTTCGAATGCCGAAGCGGCAGACGTTCCCTGCCGGTTACCCGAGTAACGAATCAGTAAACTCGCCGGCCATCCTGCGGGCGAGTGCACCGAACTCCTTCTCGTCCAACGCGCCTGCACCGTCGGGCACACATGCGATCAGCTCGACGCCCGTCACGAGCGGCAATTCCTCCAGGTTGACCCGCGCCGCCAGACTCGGTTCGATCGGCCACGACCCGATGACCAGGCCGGAACACCTCACGCCCGCTGCACGCACAGCTGCGACGGTCAGCGCGCTGTGATTGAGCGTCCCCAGCTCTGCCCCTGCCACGACCAGAACCGATGCGCCGACGGCATCGGCGATATCGAGGGCGGTGAACCCTTCGGCACCCAGACGCACCGCTACTCCGCCCGCACCCTCGACCAGGACGAGGTCGTGCGTTTGGTCGAGTACGAGAACCGCGTCGACGACGTCGTCGAGTTCGAGCATTGCCCGACCCGACCGGCGGGCCGCGACATCGGGTGCGAGCGGCTCGGGGTACCGCGCTAGCTCGATTCCGCGAACTCCCGAAAGACGTTCCACCACATCGATATCCGACTCGTCCTGGCAGCCGTCACCCACTCCGGTCTGCGCCGGTTTGCATACCGCCACCGTCCGTCCGCGTGCCCGGGCCGCGGCCGCGAGCGCTGCGGTCACCACGGTTTTTCCGACGCCGGTCGACGTTCCGGTGACGAGCAGCACGGTCATCCCTGCACCGCCGCATCCAATACCGCCGCATTCAATACCGCAGCATTCAATACCGTCGCCAGAACGTCGGTGGCACAGTCGATATCGGCGTCGGTGAGGTCGGCGCGGGCGGTCAATCGCAGCCGAGATGCGTTCGCGGGAACCGATGGCGGTCGAAAGCACCCGACGCGGACGCCGAGGTTCAGACAGTCCCCTGCCGCACGGACGGCACGTTCGGCATCGCCGAGTATCACCGGAACGACCGCCGATGCAGTCGGTTCCACTCCCACTGCAGAGGCCAATTGGGTTGCCCGAACACCGATCGCAGCCACCCGATCGGGTTCTGCGCGCACAATGTCGAGCGCGGCCGACGCTGCGCCCACCGACGCCGGGGCGAGCCCGGTGTCGAAGACGAAGGTGCGCGCGCCGTGCAGCACCTCGTTGCGGACAGCGGCCGGGCCGAGTACGACGCCACCCTGCGACCCGAGCGCCTTGGACAACGTCGCGGTGATCACCAGATCTGGCGCACCGGCCAGTCCGGCGTCGTGGACGGCCCCGCGTCCGCCGGCCCCGCGAACACCGAGCCCGTGAGCTTCGTCGACGACGAGCACGGCGCCTCGTCGCCGACATACCGCGTACAGCTCGGGCAGCGGTGCGAGGTCGCCGTCGGCGCTGAACACCGAGTCGGTCACCACCAGAGCTCGCGTCTCGGTGCGCTCCTGCAAGAGTCGGTCGACGTGCTCGGGATCGCAGTGTTGCGCGACGGCAACCCGTGCCCGAGACAGTCGACAGGCGTCGATCAGCGATGCGTGCGACGCGGCATCGGAGATCACCAGCGCGTCACGTCCCGCCAGTGCGGTCACGATGCCGAGATTGGCGGTGTAGCCGGAGGAGAACACCAACCCGGACTCGGCCCCGACGAAATCGGCGAGTTCCTCCTCCAGTCGCTCGTGTGCCGTTGTCGTGCCGGTGACCAGCCTCGATCCGGTGGATCCGCCGCCCCATCGGCGGACGGCAGCGCAGGCCCCGTCGACGACGGCCGGATGCCGGGCCAGACCGAGGTAGTCGTTCGAGGCCAGATCCAGAACCGTGTCCCCGGCTGTGCGCGCGATGACGACGCGCTCGAGTCCGGCCTCGCGTCGGTCGCGCGCGGCAGCGTCGAGCCACTCCAGTGCGGTCATGGCAGCACCATACTTGAACGCTGTTCAAGTATGGCTTCGGGCCACCGCCAGCATGGCCTCGGTGATGGCCGCGACGTCCTCGCCGGTGCAGATGTACGGCGGCATCGCGTAGACGAGTCGACCGAACGGCCGCAGCCACACTCCCGCGTCGACGGCCGCGGCGGTCGCCCGTGCCATGTCCACCGGAGTGTGCATCTCGATCACCCCGATCCCGCCCAGCACTCGGACGTCGGCGACGCCCGGCAGCGAGCGAGCGGGTGCCAACCCCTCTGCCAGAGCCGATGCCAGATCTGCGACCTCGGCGCGCCAATCGCGCGAGAGCAACAGTTCCACCGATGCCACCGCGACAGCGCACGCGAGCGGATTGCCCATGAACGTCGGCCCGTGCATCAGGCCACCGGCCTCACCATTCGAGACCGTCGTGGCCACCTCGGTGGTGCACAGCGTCGCCGCCAGGGCCAGATAACCGCCGGTCAAGGCCTTGCCGACGCACATGATGTCCGGCGCAACACCGGCATGATCGGCGGCGAACAACTCCCCGGTCCGGCCGAAACCCGTCGCGATCTCGTCGAAGATCAGCAGTACGCCGTACTCGTCGGCCAGGCGACGCAGCTCGACCAAGTACTGCGCATCGTGGAATCGCATACCGCCTGCACCCTGCACGATCGGTTCGACGATGATCGCCGCCAGCTCTCTGCCGTGCGCCGAGAGCACCTGCTCGAACCGGGCGATGTAGGACTCGTCGAAATCAGCGGGTGGGGCCGGTGCGAACACCTGTCTCGCGAGCACGTCGGTCCACAGCGTGTGCATCCCGCCGTCCGGATCGCACACACTCATCGGCGCAAACGTGTCGCCGTGGTAGCCACCGCGCCAGGTCAACAGCCGTGTGCGAGCGTGCTCGCCGCGGGCACGCCAGTACTGCAACGCCATCTTCACCGCGACCTCGACCGAGACCGATCCTGAATCGGCGAGGAACACCTTGTCGAGCCCTGCGGGCGTGATCTCGACCAACAGCTCGGCCAATCTCGCCGCCGGAGCGTGCGTGAGTCCGCCGAACATCACGTGACTCATCCGGCCCAGCTGATCGTGCGCCGCGGCGTCGAGCACCGGGTGGCGGTAGCCGTGTACCGCCGCCCACCACGAACTCATCCCGTCGATCAGCTGCCGGCCGTCCGCAAGGCTCAGTCGCACCCCGGATGCACTCTCGACCACCAGCGGTGTCCCACTCGCCGGAAACCGGCTGTAGGGGTGCCACAGGTGGTCGGAATCGATTCGACGGACGTCCTCGGAAGTCAGCACGCCACAGCACCCTGCCACAGCGAACTGGCGACACCGACTCCCTCACCCTCGAAGGCGAAATGTCCGAATCCGTTAGCATCGCATCATGATGACGCCGCGCACCACGACGAGACTCGCAGGTGCTGCCCTCGTGGCAACTCTGACACTCGCCGGCTGCGGGGGTGCAGCCGAGGCACCGTCGCCCACGAGCACCACCACGGCACCGGCCTTCGCCGTCGACACCTCCACTCCGGTGGGGGCGCTCAACGACCGGATTCTGCAGTGGATCAACGGCGAGAACGCACCCGACCCCACCGAAGTGGAGGCCGTCGTCGGCCCCGAGTTGGCCGAGGCGGTCGCTCCGCTCGGCGGACTCGTCACCCCACTCGAACAGCTGCGCGCCGGTGCACCGAACGTAGCCACGGGCTTCGAGGCCGGCCCCGATACCGGCGTCCTGCGCTTCACCACCGCGGGTATCCCGGCCACGATCTCCACCTCCGTCGGTGCCGATGGCAAGCTCGACGGATTCCTGGCCAGACCCGACACCCCCGAGATCTCGTCGTTCGACGACCTCGATGCGGCGCTGTCGAAGGTGGCCCCGAAGTACTCCTACAGTGCGTCGCGCCTCAACGGTGGTGACTGCGAGGCCGTCTACTCCACCAATGCGGACGCCGTGCTCCCACTGGGGTCGGTGTTCAAGTTGTACGTCCTCGGCGCGCTCACCGACGAGATCGAGGCGGGCACGGTCCGGTGGGACGAGCAGCTCACCGTTCGTGATGCGACCAAGAGCGCGCCATCCGGCGAGTTGCAGAATCTGCCCGACGGCACCGCGGTGTCGGTTCGGGAGGCTGCCGAGAAAATGATTTCGTTGTCCGACAACACCGCAACGGATCTGTTGATGGAACGTCTCGGCCGCGACCGCGTCGAACGGCAGCTCCGGGTCATGGGACATCACGATCCGTCGGTCATGACGCCGATGATGGACACCCGGCAGTTCTTCGTCATCGGATTCGGCGATCCGAACATGCGGGCCGAGTGGTCCGGTGCGGACCCGGACGGCCGGGTCGAGCTGCTCGTCCGAGCGGACGCGCGGCCGCTCGAGATCGACTTCGAGAATTTCCTCGACAATCCGGCGTCGGCCGACGGCGTCGAGTGGTTCGCCAACGCGCAGGACGTCTGTGCAGCAATGGGTTACCTCGCCTCGGGTCCGGCAGCGGAGGAGAACCGCCGGATTCTGGCGATCACCCCGGGCGTACAGCTCGACGCGGCGCTGTGGCCGTATTCGGGCTTCAAAGGCGGCAATGCACCCGGTGATCTCGCCGGCGCATTCCTGGCCACCGATGCGTCCGGTCAGGACTGGATCGTCACCGAACAATTTCAGGCCGAAGGAGCGATCGATCTGATCCCGTCCAGCTACGCGTTCCTCGTTGCTCAGGAGGCGTTCGCGCTACTGAAGTAGGTGTGATTTGTAACATCGATGTTACTGCTGCATTACACTCGCGGTCGTGGAGGCACAACACGAACCAGCCCAGCACGCGTGGCCGTCGGGCTTCAAAGAGTTCCTGGTCAGCGAATTCACCGACTTCAGTCCCCTGGTCAACCGGGCGCTGGAAGACAACTGTGCGTCGCTGTTCCACGACGGTCCGTACGCGAAAACGGGCTTCTGGCGCAACTGCAGAGCGGTGTTCAAAGAATTCGTCTGGCCGGTCTGAGTTTCCGGCCCTCACGCGCGGCGGCAAAAGGTTACCGTCGAGTATGGCAACCACAACGGATCACCTTCGGAACACTCTGGACGGCCGCTGGCGAGATGTGAAGAACGAGGCGCGCACGCAGCTCGCGCGCGACGAGTTCCGACCGCACTACACGCCGAACACCGTCATCGCCCGCACCAAAGCACTCGAGCAACTCAAGCTCCTCGCCGCCGCCGGTGCAGCCGACAACGGCTTCAAGAAGGAACACGGCGGTACCGGGGATGTCGGCGCTGCAGTGACGATGATCGAGATGCTCGCGATGAGCGACCTGTCACTGATGGTGAAGGCCGGCGTCCAGTGGGGACTGTTCGGTGGTGCCATCGAGAATCTCGGCACCGAACGCCACCACGAGGCGTACGTCCCCAAGATCATCAACCTCGAACTGCTCGGTTGTTTCGCCATGACCGAGACCGGACACGGCAGCGACGTGCAGTCGCTCGAGACCACGGCCACCTACGACCCGAAGACGGACGAGTTCGTCGTCAACTCTCCTACACCGTCCTCGCGCAAGGACTACATCGGCGGTGCCGCCGAGACTGCGACCGTCGCCGCTGTGTTCGCCCAACTCATCACCGCCGGACCGGGCCAGGAACCCGAAAGCCATGGCGTGCACTGTTTCTTCGTGCCACTGCGCGACGAAAACGGCGACGACCTGCCCGGTGTCACCACCTCGGACTGCCAGTACAAGGGCGGCCTGCCCGGAGTGGACAACGGCCGCATCATGTTCGATCAAGTCCGCATCCCGCGAGACAACCTCCTCAACAAGTACGCCGATGTGTCCGACGACGGTACGTACTCCTCCCCCATCGAGAACAAGTCCCGACGGTTCTTCACGATGCTCGGCACGTTGATCCGTGGCCGCGTCACGGTCGGCGGCAGTGCCGCCGCTGCGGCACGGGTCGCTCTCGACATCGCGACGCGATACGCATTGCAGCGCAGGCAGTTCGCTGCACCCGACTCCGATCAGGAAGTTCTGATCATGGACTACCTGGTGCATCAGCGTCGGCTGTTCCCGCTCATCGCCAAGTCCTACGCCCTTCAATTCGCACAGAACGAGCTCGTGTCGAAGATGCACGAGTTGCAGACCGCGGACAGCCCCGATGCCGAGGAGCAACGCGAACTCGAGTCACGTGCAGCCGGCCTCAAGGCCGCGAACACCTGGCATGCGACGGCCGCGATTCAGGAAGCCCGCGAGGCATGCGGCGGCGCAGGATATCTCGCCGAGAACCGGCTGATCTCGCTCAAGGCCGACACCGATGTGTTCACCACCTTCGAGGGTGACAACCATGTGCTCACCCAGTTGGTGGCCAAGGAACTGCTCACCGCGTACGCCGACGACGTCAAGTCCATGAGCCCGGTCGAGTGGGTCAAGTTCGCCGCCGATATGGTCGGCGACCGAGTGGTCAAACGGACTGCAGCGCAAGCGATCATGCAGACGATCCTGGACCGCCGCCAGGACAACGAGGAAGAGGGTTCGCTGTTCAACCGCGGCACCCAGGTCAAGATGTTCGAGGATCGCGAGGAGTACCTGCTCTCCACCGTCGCTCGCCGGTTGCAGTCCAAGTCCAAGGAGACCAGCCCGTTCGAGGCGTTCAACGCGGTGCAGGATCACGTCCTGCATGCTGCGAGCGCGCACATCGATCGCATCGTCTTCGAGGCCTTCATCGCCGGCATCGAATCGTGCGAGGACTCGACCACCAAGGATCTCCTCGAAGAGGTCTGCGACCTGTACGCCCTCTCGGTGATCGAGAAGGACAAGGCCTGGTTCATCGAGCACCGCTACCTGTCCACCGAGCGGTCCAAGGCCGTCACCCGCGCCATCAACGAACGCTGCCGCACACTGCGTCCGCACGCGGAGTTGCTCGTCGACGGCTTCGGTGTGCCCGACGCGTTGGTCGGTGCGGCGATGCTCGGTGAGCCCGGAGCGGGAACCGAGGAAGAGCCGGCTGCCAACCCCAGTCACGCGCACTGACGCGTAGCGGGATCGAAACCCCCTAGGGGACGATCGCGAAAACCCGGCAGGGGCCACCGGTCGCGCCCGCGTGCTTCGGTGCGCCGACGACGACCGTCGCCCCTGCCGGGGGCACCGCCTCCAGATTTGCAAGCGTTTCGACTCCGTACCGACCCGCCCCGAGAACGGCTGTGTGCGCTGGGTATTCGCGGTCGTTCATCCGGTCGAGACTGAGCGTATCGACCCCGATTCCGACGACGTTGCGCTCGCGCACCAGCATCTGCGCCGAGTCGCCGCCGAACCCGGGTGCCGCTCGCTCGGCCAGTCTGTGCTGCCAGCCGCTGTGCATCACCACCAACGCACGGTCCGGAATCCGGCCGTGCTCGCGCTCCCATTGCACGACGTCCTCGGTCGTCACCACGGCGTCCGGGTCGGACTCGGCCCGAGCCGAGATGTCCACGACGACCAGCGGGGCGATCAGGTCCTCCAAAGGCAGGATGTCGGCCGTCGCACCGCCGCGAACACGGTGTGCCGGGGCATCGATGTGCGTGCCGGTGTGCTCCCAGTACGAGAGCTCGTTCACCAGGAATCCGCCGAGCTCGTAGGCCGCGACCGGGCGCATCGAGAACGGTTCGTTGCCCGGCCACACCGGAAACGAGGGGCTCAGAGTGTGTGTCAGATCCACCAAGCGGCCTGCCGGAATCGCCGAGGCGACCACCGGTTCGGCACGCACCACTCCGGCCGCCGCTACCGTCAGCGCAGCGGCACCCAGCGACCCGAACAGTGCTCTACGGCCGATTCTCCGATGGACCGTCTCGACGACCTCGGGGCCACACATCAGCCGGCAGCGGGCGTGACGAGCAGAACCTTGTCGTCGGACCCGTTGTCGGTCGTGAGCAGAAAAGCTCCGTCGTTGCCGAAGCTGGTGAGCGAACGCAGGCGTCCGTACTCGCCCTCCAGCGCGTCCGCCTCGTCGACGTATTCGGTGCCGTCCTCGGACAGCTTCAGGAACACGAGCTTCTCGCCCTGCTGACTCGACACCACGGCCGACCCGTTCCACGAACCCCATCCCGCGCCGCTCGCGAACGTCAGACCGGGCGTCGCGATGGTGGGGCTGCCCGAGCTCCACACTGCGGCGCGCGCACCGGGCACGCGGGTCGGATCGGTCATCGGTACCGACTCGTCGTAGATGAACGGGAGTCGATCGGGGCGGTACCCGTAGTTGCCGCCGGGCACCAGGAGGTTCAGCTCGTCGTCTCGGGTCGTGCCCTGCTCGACCTCGTACAGCTGACCGGTGCCGGGACGAATCGCCAGCCCCTGCACGTTCCGATGGCCGAGCGTGAAGATGCGATCCGGCGAACCCGCGGCTGCCGAACCGTCGGAGTTGATGTGCAGAACCTTGCCGCCCAACGAGTTTCGATCCTGCGGAACCGTCGGCGTTGCAGTGTCTCCGGTACCGACGTACAGGGTGCCGTCGGGATGAGCGAGGATGCGGCAGCCACCGTGACGACCGCCGTCGGCGACGGGAATGTCGTCGACGAGGGTGCCGGTGCGCGTGAGCGCCGTCCACCCCGGGTCGACGGTCCACGAGAGCACCGCGATGTGGTTGTCGCTGCCACCGCCCGAGCTGCCGGTTCCGGCGCTACCGGTCCCGCCTCCGCCGCCCTGTACGCCCTGGCACGTGTAGATGGTTCTCGAAGTCCCGAAATCTTCAGCCAGAGCGATGCCCATGAGGCCGGTCTCGCCGGAGGCGTACAGATCGTCGAGGTCCGCGGCGAGCTCGCGCGTGTCACCGCCGACGTCGCGGATCACGAACCGTCCGGCACGCTCACCCGTCAGCACCGTCCCATCCGGCGCGACCACCGCATCCCACGGTTTCGCGAGTCCAGTGAGCACCTCGGTGACCGTCAGATCGGGCAGCGGATCGGCCTGTGCCGTCGCGACCGTCGAACCGGCAAGCGTCAGGACGACGCTGGCGGCGAGTACTCCGGAACTGGACACCAGCTTGTTCATCCACACTCCTGACGACGATCGGTGATCGGCCCGATATGACCGATATCACATGATTTTAAACACACTTCAGGGGAGGCCCGCCGACTCGGAACGCAAATCGCTGCCCGGCAGCACACGGAGTCCGCGGCGATCCCAGGTCACGCACCGACCCCACCACTGGTCACTCGTGATGACGGCAACCTCGGTTCAGCCGACCTCGGGCGTGACGAGCAGTACCTGATCGTCGGATCCGTTGTCGGTGGTGAGCAGGAAGCCGCCGTCGCTTCCGAAGGGGGTGAGCGAACGCAGCCTGCCGTAGGTGCCGTCCAGTGCCTCCGCCTCGGCGACGTACTCGGTTCCGTCCTCCGACAACGCCAGGAAGACGAGCTTCTCTCCCTGCTGACTCGAGATCACGGCGGCACCGTTCCAGGAGCCCCACTGCTCACCGTCGGTGAACGTGACGTCGGGGGTCGCGATGGTCGGATCACCCGAACTCCACACTGCGGGCTGAGCACCGGGAACCCGGTCGGGGTCGGTCATGGGGACCGATTCGTCGTAGACCGACGACCGTCGGTCGGGCCGATAACCGTAGTTGCCGCCCGGCACCAACAGGTTCAGCTCGTCGTCTCGGCTCGTCCCCTGCTCGACCTCGAAGATCTGATCGGTTCCGGGACGGATCGCCAGTCCCTGCACGTTGCGATGACCGAGAGTGAAGATGCGATCCGGTGCGTCGGCTGCGGCGGTGCCGTCTGCGTTGACGTGTAATACCTTGCCGCCCAGCGAGTTTCGATCCTGGGGAACACTGGGGCTCGCAGTGTCCCCGGTGCCGATGTACAGCGTGCCGTCGGGATGAGCCAGGATGCGGCAGCCACCGTGACGCCCGCCGTCGGCGACGGGAATGTCGTCGACGAGAGTGCCGGTTCTGGTCAGGGCCGTCCACCCCGGATCGACGGTCCACGACACGACGGCAATGCTGTTCCCGCCGCTACCTCGGAGCCCCTGGCAGGTGAACACGGTTCGAGAGGCCTCGAAATCCACCGCCAGTGCGATACCCATGAGCCCGGTCTCACCGGCGGCGTAGAGATCACCGAGGTCCGCATTCAGTTCACGCCGGACTCCTCCGGAGTCGCGGATGACGAACCGGCCGGAACGCTCTCCGGTCAGCACCGTGCCATCGGGAGCAACCACCACGTCCCATGGTTTGTCGAGGCCGTCGAGCACGGTGGTGACCGACAGGTTCGGCAGCGGCCCGGCAGGCGCGGCCTGGGAGGGACCAGCTTCGGAAGAAGAGCCCTGCGACGACGAGGCCCCGGACGACTCGGTCGACTCTGCAGTGCTGTCCCGCTCGGTGGCGTCCGCCGAACAGGCCGCTACCAGGGCGACGCTCATGGCGATGACCGCAGCGCCGGTGACCGGTCTCTTCACGAGCCCTCCTGACGAGTTTCGATGAGTCCCATTTTTCCGGTATCACCGTTTTCGCAGGTTCCGAACCACCGACCGAGCGCGGTCGTGAAGTAATGCCCGTTCCGCGGGCTCGGATCAGGACACCAGTCGATACCCGGCTTCGACGACCGCGGCGTCCACCGTCGCGGTATCGAGCGTCGAATCGCTGCTCACCACGACCGCACCGGAATCCACGTCCACATCGACACCGGTGACCCCCACGATCTCGGAGACTTCTTCCTTCACCGACGCAGCACAATGTGCGCACGTCATGCCCTCGACCGAATATGTCGTCTGCATCGTCGACTCCCTTCTGTCGTCAGGAGCGCACGAGGCGCGCGATGGCCTCGGACGCTTCTTTCACTTTCGCGTCTGCTTCCGGCCCGCCTTGCCTCGCCGCCTCCACGACGCATCCGGCGAGGTGGGCATCGAGCAGCTTCAACGAGACCGACTGCAGCGCCTTGGTTGCGGCAGAGACCTGGGTGAGGACGTCGATGCAGTAGCGGTCGTCGGCGACCATGCGGGATATCCCGGCCACTTGACCCTCGATGCGACGCAATCGCTTCAGCAGGTCGTCCTGCTCGGCGCTGTAGCTGCTCATATCCCTCAGCATACCCCTACCCGGTAGGGGGTGCCTCAGTTCGACACGACTCGACGAACGCCGTCGACCATCAGCAATCCCGCGACGACGACGGCGAGGGCGGCCAGCGCGATCCAGGACCCCGAGTAGAACGTTCCCTGGTATGCCGGAGACACATCGGGAACCGCGGGGAACTCGGTGGTACGCACGCCCATGTTCCAGCACACCACGGCTCCGATGACCGCCAGCAGCGCAACCACGAGTTCCACCCAGCCGACGGACTTCCTCACAGGTACTCCTGTTTGGCCGTTTCGAGGGCCGCGCGCAACCCGTCGTCGTCCTTGGCCCAGGCCTGAACCAGCCCGCCGCCGACCAACCGCAGCCCGATGCCGTGGCGCTTGCGCGGCACACCCGAGAGCTCACCGAGCACTCGTGCCGTCTCCCATCTCTTGGGCTCGTACTCGTCGTCGGCGTACTCGGCCGCAGGGAAGATGTCTTCGATGTCGGCGACGTCGACGGTCTCCGTGCCCTGGCGCAGCGATCGGGTGGTGAGTTCGACGCTGACGTGCATACGAGCAGCGCGCAGCTGAACGTAGGTCAGACCCACGAGAATCAGCGAGAACAGCGCGAGGGCGAACCAGTGGATCACCGGACCGGAAGCGAGCTCGACGGCCAGTACCACGAGGCAGAACACGGGCCCCCAGGCCAGCATGCGCCATCGGCCACCGGGTTCGTGGAACAGCACGGTCTCACTCGCCGACATTTCACTGCTCACGATGAAACCACTCCCGTGCCGACGGTCGGTAGACGAGAACGGCCGCGAGAACGAGGCCGACGGTGATCACCAGCGGAACGAACGGGAACACCAGTGCCGCGAAGATCAGCAGCAGCGCGGCAACTCCCGACAGCGCCACCAGAGCGCGCCGAAATCTACGGTCGCCGCCGCGGACGTGGCTCGACATCAGCCCGACGGCCAATCCGACCACTCCGGAGATAACGCCGAGGCCACGAAAAACGGTCAAGAACGAATTGCCCTGTGCTTCCGAGCTGAACGACGCACGAATCTGATCGGCGGGGAGCGTCAAGGCGATCATGCAGACGACGATCAGCAACACGGCCGAGGCCAACCACAGCCAGTAGGCGGCCGAGACCACCCGAGGACGGACGATCGATGCGTCGGTGTCTGCGCTCACGCCAGACATCCTGCCACCGCGGGGTGGGGAAGGGTTCCGCCGGCAGAAATTCCGGACGAGCCCCGAACGCTCAGCCGGCAGAAATCCCCAGCGCCATGATTGCGATCGCGGCCGAGACGGCGAGGAGCAACCCGAGCAGCGCCCAACCGGGACGGCCGCTCTCCTGGGGACAGGGCTCGCTCTCGACTGCAGGCTGGGCGACGCTCGCTACTGCAGGGGTGTTCTCTGCCATCTCGGATCCGATCACTCGAAAAGGTATCGGGAGTGATGCTAGTCACATAGCAGGGCCTGCAGCCGCGAACACGCCCGAAACTACCGAGTTTCGCCAACTACTGCCGTCTGGACGCGGCGAAGTACTCGTTGGATTCACGACGATGCATCAGGTAGATCGCCCCGGCGGCAAGTACACCCTGGCCGATGCTCAGCACGCCCATCACGATGTTCATGGCACCCGCCGTCGATGCCATGGCGAACAGATCGAGGATCGTGGTGAACACGATGAACGATCCGATGACGGTCAGCAGCATCCGAGCCCACATCTTGCCCGCGCGCATCCGCTTGACCCAGAACAGGAACAACGCCCCGAAACCGAGCACGACGAATATGGTGACGACCAGCATCACCGTCACCATCGACTGCGTGGACTCGACGGTCATGTCCGCTGCCGCGTCCTGCGCCGCGAGTTCGTCGAGCAGAGACTGCGCAAATTCCTCACGCGCCCCGAACAATGTCCATACCGAATACAGCGCCGAGAGAGCGCCGATCAGCGCCACTCCCCACCACAGATGACGGGCCGTCTCGACGTCGACCGGTGCCGGTCGTGGAATCGGCTCGAGCTCCGGACCCGATTGTGGGAACCCGTGCTCGAGCTCCCAGCGCTGCCAATCCGGTTGCGACGGTGGATTGTTGGGCGTATTGCTGTCGGGGTTGTTTCCCGGTGGAAAATCGTTCACAGCCAGCCCGCCACTTCGGTTGCCCAGTAGGTCAGTACGACATCGGCGCCCGCACGCCGGATTCCGACGAGCGATTCCAGCACCGCCGCGTCGCGATCGATCCACCCGTTCTGTGCGGCGGCGGTGATCATGGCATATTCCCCGGAGATCTGATACGCCGCAACCGGAACCGGCGACATCTCGGCGACATCGCGGAGTATGTCGAGGTACGACATGGCCGGCTTGACCATCACCATGTCGGCACCCTCGGCGAGATCGAGCTCCACCTCGTGGGTGGCCTCTCGGCGGTTCCGTGCGTCCTGCTGATACGTCCGGCGATCGCCCTGCAACGACGAGCCGACGGCTTCGCGGAACGGGCCGTAGAAGGCCGAGGCGTACTTCGCGGAATATGCCAGCTGCCCCACCTCTACGTGGCCTGCCGCATCCAGTCCGGCGCGGATCGCCCCGACCTGTCCGTCCATCATCCCGCTGGGTCCGAGCAGATGAGCACCCGCATCGGCCTGCGCGATGGCCATGTCGACGTAGCGCAGCAGGGTGGCGTCGTTGTCGATCGAGCCATCCGCCCCCAGCACCCCGCAGTGACCGTGCGAGGTGAACTCGTCCAGACACGTGTCGGCCATGATGACCGTCGAATCCCCGAGGTCGGTCTTCAGCCGAGCCAGCCCGCGGTTCAGGATTCCGTCCGGATCGGTTGCCCCCGAGCCGGTTTCGTCCTTGTCCTCGGATTTGGGTACACCGAACAGCATGACGCCACCGACGCCTGCCGTCACGGCGGCCTCGGCCGCGGCGCTCAGCGAATCGAGCGTGTGCTGGAACACCCCGGGCATCGAGCTGATCTCCCGCGGCTCGGCGATGCCGTCGGCCACGAACATCGGCAGTATCAGATGCCGTGGCTCCAAGGATGTTTCGGCTACCAGCCGGCGCAGCGCCGGGGTGCGGCGCAGGCGTCGAGGGCGGTCGGTGGGGAACACAGCGGAACCTGCCTCACTTAGTTCGGCTAGTCCGCGCCTGTGCGTACTCCTGGTACTCACAGGCTCGGACGAGGCGCGTCAGCGCCTACGTGACTTCTTGCGCGGCGGGGGCAGTGCACCCTCGGCGCGCAGGCGAGCAGCGTGCTCGGCGAGCGCCTCGACCAGCGGTCCGACCTGAGCCGACTCGGGCTGCACATCCACGCGCAGACCGAATTCGACGGCCGTCTCGGCGGTCTTGGGGCCGATGCACGCAACGAGTGTGCGGGCGTGCGGCTTTCCGGCGATGCCGACCAGGTTCCGGACGGTGGAGCTCGACGTGAAGCACACTGCGTCGAATCCGCCGGTCTTGATCATTTCGCGGGTCTCGGCGGGCGGCGGCGCTGCCCGGACCGTGCGGTACGCGGTGACGTCGTCGATCTCCCAGCCGCGTTCGCGCAAACCTTCGGCGAGCGTTTCGGTCGCGATGTCGGCTCGCGGCAACAGAACTCGATTGACCGGATCGAACACCTCGTCGTACGGCGGGAAGTCCTCGAGCAGTCCGAGCGAGCTCTGCTCCCCCGACGGCACGAGCTCGGGATTGATGCCGAACGAGCGCACCTTCGCTGCGGTTGCCTCACCGACGCACGCGATCTTGACGCCGGAGAACGCGCGGGCGTCCAGACCGAACTCCTCGAACTTCTCCCACACTGCCCGGACGGCATTGGTGGAGGTGAAGACGACCCACTGGTAGCGGCCGTCGACCAGGCCCTTGACGGAACGTTCCATCTGGGCCGGGCTGCGCGGGGGCTCGACGGCGATGGTCGGGACTTCGATGGGGATGGCCCCGTGCGTGACGAGGCGATCGCTCATCTCACCGGCCTGGTCCTTGGTGCGCGGCACCAGCACGGTCCAGCCGTACAGTGCGCGAGACTCCCACCAGGACATCTTGTTTCGGCCCGAGACGACCTTGCCCACGGTGACCACGAGAGACCCGACGAGCTCGGATCCGGCGTCGTTCAGAGTGGCGAGCGTGGCCTCGACGGTGCGCTGCTGGCGAGTGGTGCCTCGAACGGTGATGGCTGCAGGCGTCTGCGGTGCC
Source organism: Rhodococcus ruber (assembly GCF_027270735.1). GTDB lineage: Bacteria > Actinomycetota > Actinomycetes > Mycobacteriales > Mycobacteriaceae > Rhodococcoides > Rhodococcoides rubrum_A. The sequence continues at coordinate 55,929 of NZ_JAPWIJ010000018.1, forward strand.
AAACCGTGTTCGACGAGGGCACTGGCGGTTTCGGCCAAATGACCCGACGTAGCGTGCAGCACGAGCGGGCCGGGAGCAGCCGCGAGTGCTGCCCAGTCGACCTCGCCGCGGACGTCGGCCTCGGTGTGGCCCGAGCCCAGTGCCATACCGGCGTAGCTGGGCACCGCGGATCCCGCGGGCAGGCCGGGGAGCACCTCGAAGGGCACGTGCGTCCGAGCGACGGCACTGACCTCGGCGATCACCGAATCGGTGGTGAGCGGATCGCCGGAAACCAGGCGAACCACGTCGTGGCCGTTCTTGGCCTCGGCGAGAAGCGTTTTGGCGACCTCGGCGGGCTCGCCGAGCGCCGGACGAACCTCGACACCGTTCTCGCCCGTCTCCGCGTCACGGGGGACATCGGCACCGACGAGCGCGGTGACGCCCTTGTCGACGTCGGGATCGGTGAATGCGAGCTCGGCCGCTCCGAGCACTTCACGTGCCCGGACCGTGAGCAGAGCCGGGTCACCCGGCCCGGATCCCACGAACAGGATCCGTCCGTTGGTGTTCTTGCGGACTGGGCTCATCGGTTGTTCTCCAGTGCTGTCTTGTGTGGGTACTGCAGTTCTATCGGGGTTGCCGTGCCCCGTTTCGGAATGAGTCGAGCGGTGGCGATCGACTCTCTCCGTACGACCGGACGGGTCGCCGTGCGTTTGGCGCGTCCGCGGACGGGTGCCGTTATGGCCCTAGACATGAGATCCACCCTGTACGTGAGAACCGGCCTGCGCTGGTTCGGTGACTGAAACGAGTTCGCGGGCACCGAGATCGAGCAGTTCGCGGGCCAATTCTCGACCCAGCTCCTCGGCGCGGTCGGGTGATCCGACGATCGACGCGCGGATGGTGTCGCTGCCGTCGATCGCGGCTACACAGCCGCGCAACGACAGTTCGTCGAAGATGCGGCCGTCCTCGTCGATGGATTCGACGACCTCGGCGATCGCGCCGACCGGAGCGGTGCAGCCGGCTTCGAGTTCGGCCAGCAGTCCACGTTCGGCTGCCACCGCGGCACGCGCATGCGCGTCGTCGAGGGTGGCGATGGCCGCCGCGAGATCCGTGTCGCCGGTGCGGCATTCCACAGCCAGGGCACCTTGGGCGGGTGCCGGCAGCAGCTGCACCGGATCGAGTGCTTCGGTGACGACGTCGAGTCGGCCGATGCGGGCCAGTCCGGCGCGGGCGACGATGACGGCGTCGAGCTCACCCGAGGCCACCTTCCCGATCCTGGTGTCGAGGTTTCCTCGCAGCGGCCGGACGTCCAATCCCTGTCCCAGAGCGCGCAATTGAGCAATCCGACGGGGCGCGGAGGTACCGACCTTCGCATCCGCGGGCAGCTCGCCGAGCACCAGCCCGTCGCGGGCCACCAGGGCGTCCCGGGGATCCTCGCGTGCCGGTATGGCCGCGATGACGAACCGGTCGTCGGCTGCCGTCGGCAGATCCTTGTAGGAGTGCACGGCGATGTCCACGGTGCCGTCGGCGAGCGCTTCGCGCAGCGCGGCCGTGAAAACGCCGACGCCGATGGTCTGTACGGGTGCAGCAGACAGATCGCCCGCAGTCTTGACGATCACCAGTTCGGCCTCGACCCCTGCAGCGGCGAGAGCCACGCGCACGGTGTCGGCCTGAGTGGTCGCGAGAAGGCTTCCGCGAGTACCGATCTTGACGATGCCGCTCATTCCGTTCGCTCCTGACCGGCGGTGCCGCCGGGGTGAGAGTCCGAGCGCAGATCGGTACGGCTGGCCGTGAAGTCGTCGACCAGCTCCAACGAGCCGATCTCCATCGGCGTCGCTACTGCATCGACCGAGCCGGGGCTCAGCTCGAACAACTCCCGCAGCGCGGCCGCGTAGGAATCCCCGCCCGGGGTGCTGGCGAGCTGCTTGACGCGCACTGTCGGCGAGTGCAGCAATTTGTCCACGACACGTCGCACGGTACGGGCCACCTCGTCGCGCTGCGGTGAATCGAGCCCGGGCAGCCGCGACTCGAGGCGCAACAACTCGCCCTCGACCACTTCGGCCGCGCGCTGACGCAGCGCGGTGACGGTGGGGGTGACCTCGGCGAGTCGTTGCCCCGCAAGGTAACCCGAGAGTTCACTGGAGACGATCTCGCGAGCCGCCGACGCGTCGTTCGCCGCAGCACCGGCTGCGGGATCGCGCTGAAGCGACTCCATGTCGAAGACGGTGATGCCCGGCAGTTGCGCCACCGCGGCGTCGACGTCGCGGGGCAGTCCGAGGTCGCAGATCACCAGCGGGTGCTCGGCGTCGCGGCCCACGAGGGCCAGGTGAGCATCGGCGATGGAGACCACGGCCCCCACCGCACCGGTACAGGTGATGAGGATGTCGGCCTCGGCCACCGCGTCGGGCAGATTCTCGAGGGCGACCGACGTTGCCGTGATTCCGTTCGAGACGGCGTTCTCGGCCAGGTGGTCGGCCCGCTCGCGGGTGCGGTTGACGACGGTGAGGCCGCCGATTCCGGCGCGGCCGAGGTGCGCGACGGCGAGGCCGCCCATGGCTCCGGCTCCGAGGACGACGGCCTTGCGACCGGCGAGGGAACCACCGAACATCTCGGCTGCGCGATCGAGGGCCACCGAGACCACCGAGGCTCCGGCGGCGTCGATCCCGGTTTCGCTGTGTACCCGCTTACCGACTCGCAGCGCCTGCTGAGCCAGTTCGTGCATCACCCGTCCGGAAGCCTGCTGGCCGTCCGAGGCGGCGTATGCAGATCGGATCTGGCCGAGGATCTGCTGCTCGCCGATGACCATCGAGTCCAGGCCGCTGGCCACTGCGAACAGGTGCTCGACGGCAGCTTCGCTGTAGCGCACGTAGGCGTGCTTGGTCAGTTCCGCGATCTCGAGTCCGGAGTGTTCACCGAGCACTTCGCCGACGGCGGTCAACGCGCCGTGAAAGGCGTCGACGACGGCGTAGATCTCGACGCGATTGCATGTGGACACCACCATGACCTCGGAAATGCTTCCGCTGGCCATCAGCTTGTCGGTCAGTTTCGGGCGATCGGTGTCCGTGATGGCGACACGCTCGAGGACTGCGACGGGAGCGCTACGGTGCGATATCCCGACGAGAAGGACACTCACGGTGCAATCACCGATCCGTTTCTTGTCGAACTGTTGACTGGGCTTGGATTACCGGCGATGCGTGGGCCGTGACTACGGCCGAGGCGTGCCGTGGACGTGAGTGGAGGCGGAGAAACCGGCTGTGGCCGAGGTGCAGTGACAACCGTCGGCACGGCCACGCCCGCCGGCTCGGAAACATTGCGGGAGCTGTTGAAGGAGAGCACCTGCATCTCCACGGCCAGGTCCACGCGCCGTACCTCGACGTGTTCGGGAACGTCGAGCACCATCGGCGAGAAGCTCAGGATGCACTCGACCCCGCCTGCGACGAGCTTTTGGGCGACTGCATGTACGGCGTCGTCCGGGGTGGCAATGACGCCGATGGTCGCTTCGAGTTCACGGCAGGCCTTGTCGAGCTCGTCGACGTGCCGGACGGTCAGTCCGTCGACGTCGGTGCCCACTCGTGCCGGGTCACGGTCGAAGAGGCCGACCATGGTGAAGCCGCGACGCGCGAATCCGCCGTACCCGGCCAGCGCCTGTCCCAGATTGCCGACTCCCGCCAGTACGACGCGGTGTCCGCGATCGAGTCCGAGTGCGCTCTCGATCTTGGCGCGCAGTCGTGCGACGTCGTAGCCGACACCGCGAACGCCGTTGGGGCCGAGGAAAGAGAGATCCTTGCGGAGTTTGGCCGATCCGACACCTGCTGCGGTGGCCAGTTCTTCACTGGAGACGATGAGAACGCCCTCGTCTGCGAGGATCGAGAGGACCCGCAGGTAGGTCGCCAGACGGGTGACCGTAGCCTGAGGGATGACCCGCTCTACGCCGCTGGGCGACGGGCGCTCTTCGGTCACGTCTGGGGCTCCTCGTCCGAACGGCGTCGATGCCGGTCTTCACGCTGATCCTGCGTTCGTGTCTATTTCACGAATGCTGTTCACACCACGGTAACTGCTTGTGAACGAATGAACAAAGTTGCGCATACCGGCCTTCACCTGCACACGGAGACGAATCACACGTTCTTAGGGTGCCCTGCCCGAGCCAGATCGGCCCGCAATCGGGGCACGTCCACCTCCCAGTAGCTGTGCTCGATACCGTCGAGCAGTACCACCGGCACTCGGTCCCCGTACTCCGCACGCAGGTCAGGCGATTCCGTTGCCGCCTCGTCGACGTCGACGACCGTGACGGCCACGTCGAACTCGCGGCATACCTCGTTCAACACCTCCAGCGCGTGGGCGCACGAATGGCAACCTGCACGGGTGAGAAGAGCCACGCCGGGGGGAGTCGTCTGCATCCGTCCACTGTGACACGTCCGCAATGGAGACGAACGTCACAGACTGCCGCCCCGCCGGCCCGCCCTCACGGCCGGCTTCGCTTGTCCCCCGTCGGTCCCGTCGGACCCACGACTAGGCTGATTCGGTAACCGAGTGCGCCACGTGGGTGACCGACTGGGCTGCATCGAGTACTCGAGTGGGAGGAGGACCGAAGTGAGTGATGGGGGAACCGACCTGCCGATCGAGGCCACGCCCGATATCGACATGGTCGACACCGAGGATCCACGCGGGGACAAGCAGTTCAAGCGGCGCATTCGCAGGATTCGCAACCCCTTCGGTCCGTCCGATGCAGAAGTTCGTGCCAACGTGGCCGGCCAGGCCAGTGCCGACGCCGCTCTCGCGTTGCAGATCGAGTCCGAAGGCGCGATTCCGCGGGATCTCACCGCCGCGGCCTTCTTCGACGTGGACAACACCATGGTCCAGGGCGCATCGATCATCCATTTCGCTCGCGGGCTGGCCGCTCGCAAATACTTCACCAGTGGCGACCTGGCTCAATTCGCCTGGCAGCAAGTGAAATTCAGGGTCAGCGGCAAGGAGAACAGCGAGGACGTGGCCAGCGGCCGAGAAAAGGCGCTCTCGTTCATCAAGGGCCGTCCCACCTCCGAACTGACCATGCTCGGCGAGGAGATCTACGACGAGGTCATTGCCGACAAGATCTGGGCCGGTACTCGCGCGCTCGCCCAGATGCACCTCGACGCCGGCCAGCAGGTATGGCTGGTCACCGCCACTCCCCTCGAACTGGCTCAGATCATCGCCAAGCGGCTCGGCCTCACCGGGGCACTGGGTACCGTCGCCGAGAGCAAGGACGGCGTGTTCACCGGCCGCCTCGTCGGAGACATCCTCCACGGCATCGGCAAGGCGCACGCAGTGCGCTCACTGGCCGTGCGTGAAGGCCTCAACCTCAAGCGGTGCACCGCGTACTCGGACAGCCACAACGATGTTCCGATGCTCTCGCTCGTCGGGACCGCCGTGGCGATCAATCCCGATACGGACCTTCGTGAGCTGGCCAAGAACCGGGGCTGGGAAATTCGCGACTACCGCACCGGACGCAAGGCCGCCAAGATCGGCGTTCCGACCGCGTTGGCCTTGGGCGCAGTGGGCGGCGGACTCGCTGCCGTGATCGGCCGTCGTAAAGGCTGACCCATCCGGGCCGGGCGCTCAGAGCGTCAGCTGCATCAGGGTCAGGTCGAGCCATCGGCCGAACTTCACGCCCACCTCCGGCATCTGCCCGACGGTGGCGAAGCCGAATTTCCGGTGCAGCGCGATCGACGTGGTGTTCTCGGACTCGATGAAACCCACCAGCACGTGCACGTCGCCTGCCCTGGCCCGCTCGATCAGTTCGCTCAGCAGCGCACTGGCCAGACCACGCCGATAGAAATCTCGGTGGATGTACACCGAGTGCTCCACCGAGTGCCGGTAGCCGCTCTTGACCCGCCACTGACCGTACGACGCGTATCCGGCCACTCGGCCGTCGACCTCGGCAGTGAGGACGGGGTATCCCGCAGCGTGGCGACCGTCGAACCAGGCCCTGCGATCGGCAAGGTCGACCTGTTCCTCGTCCCAGATGGCCGTCGTGTTGGCGACGGCTTCGTTGTGGATGTCGAGAATCTCGGGCAGATCGTCGATGGTGGTGTCGCGAATGTGCACTGGCACAGGATAACCCGTGCGTTCACCCCAGGAAGACGTTGCGCCTCTTGGCCAGGAGTCGATACAGCGTGTGCTGAATGGTTTCGCGGACGTGGTCGGTCAGCTCGAAGAGCACCATCGGATCCTCGAACGCGGTGGCGTCGTACGAGTCGGTAGGAATCGGCTTGCCGAACTCGATGTACCACTTGGACGGCAACGGGATCAGGCCGAGCGGACCGAAGTGCGGGAAGAAGGGCGTGACCGGAAAATACGGCATGCCCATCAGTCGAGCCAGTGGCGCGATGTCGCCGATCTTCGGGTAGATCTCCTCCGAGCCGACAATCGAGCACGGGATGATGGGTGCTCCGGTTCGCAGAGCCGCCGAGACGAACCCGCCACGGCCGAACCGCTGCAACTTGTAGCGCTCGCTGAACGGCTTGCCGATGCCCTTGAAGCCCTCGGGAAACACCGCTGCCAGTTCGCCGGTACGCAGCAGACGCTCGGCATCGGGGTTGCACGCCAGCGTGTGCCCGGCCTTGCGGGCGATGGTGCCGACGCCGGGCATCTCGAAAGCCATGTCGGCGGCCAACATTCGCAATGGACGGTGCGCCGGATGGTAATCGCGCACCGCGACCGACGCCATCAACGCGTCAACGGGCACGACGCCTGCGTGATTGGCGACGACGAGTGCGCCGCCGTCCGACGGGATGTTCTCGATGCCTTTGACTTCGACGCGGAACCACTTCTCGAACAGCGGCCGCAGCAACGGAAGCCAGATGGCGTCGGCGAAATGCGGGTCGTAACCGAATTCGTCGACGCTGTAGTCGCCGGCCAGACGCCTGCGCACGAATTCGGCAACCGAGGAGATCTGGTCGACAACGGCGGTCTTGGTGTCGTCGATCATCGACAGCAGCGGAGTCGGGATCGCTGCCGCTGGGGCGGACGCGACTGCGGGGGCCGGGTCGAGCAGTGGCGTCGGCTCTCGCGGCTCGGTGTAGGCAGAGGGGTGCCGTTCGCGCGAACCCTGCGACGCGCGGACCGAGCGGCCACCGTGCAATGGAATCACTTTGGCCACTTCACTCACCCGTCCCTCCCGAACTTCGTACTGTGTCCGAACTTCGCAGTGCTGCCAGCGCGCGCGCCGTGGACGCGCCGGTATCGACGGCGGAGAGCAATCGATTCTCGATCCCGTCCACCCACTCGGTCCTGATGACCGGGCGCAGCGCCGCGCCGCGGACGAAGTCGTCGAATGCCTGAACCGTAGTCCACCGCGGCTCGAAGCCCAGGACCGAACGCATGCGCATGGTGTCGAGCCCGCAGCCGAAGTGGAAGTAGTCGAGTTGTTCGGTGGTGAATTCCCGCATCATGCCGCCCATGAGGGCGCGGCCGACACTCTTGAACAGTGGAAACGGAACCGGCACCTGGACGCGCCCGGCCCGGCGAATCGCCTGCGACAGCATGATCGTGCCGTCTGCCCCGATGTTGAACGTGCCGGCCGGACCACCGATGGTGGCGCGCTCGAGCGCGGCGAGGGCGTCTTCCTCGTGCAGCAACTGCATACGCGCGTCGCGGCCGATGATGCTCGGGATCAGCGGCGAGGTCATGTACCGCGAGATGGTGCCGTTCAATCGCGGGCCGATCAGCGGTGCCATGCGCAGGATCGACACGGCGATGTCCGGTCGTCGACGGCCGAGTCCGCGAACGTAACCCTCGATGTCGATGGAGTCCCGTGCATACGCACCGCTCGGTGGGCGTCGGGCACTCATCTCCTCGGTGAATTTCACCGGGTCCTTCGCACTGCAGCCGTACACCGAGGAGGACGAACGCAGTACTACCTTCTCCACCGTCGGCGACTTCTGGCACACCGCGAACAGCTGCATCGCTCCGATGACGTTGAGGTCTTTCATCGTGGCGCGGCCCCCGGATTTCGGGGGCTTGGCGACGGTGGCAGCATGCACGACGGTATCCACGCCGGCATTACGAATAACCTTGCCGATCAACGGGTTTCGGATGTCCGCACGGACGAACTCGGCACGACCCATGCGTCGGAGCAGATCCTTGCTAGGAGACTTCTCGTCGACGGCGATCACCCGTTCGATCTGGGGATTCTGAGCCAGTCTGGTGACGAGGTAACCGCCGAGGAAACGACTCGCTCCGGTCACCAGGACCACTCGGGGCGCAGCAACACCACGATCGCTCGGACTCACTGCGCACCCCCAACATCGGCTCCGGTCCAAAGCCTACTGGATCGGTGGGCAGACGCGGGGGTGAGAAGCGAAGCCCATGCGCGAACGCCAGAAAGCCCGCCACCGATGGTGACGGGCCTTCTGGTGAAAGCTATGCCGGCAGAATCACTTGCCGAGTTTCCTGCGCTGCACGCGGGTACGACGAAGCAGCTTGCGGTGCTTCTTCTTCGACATGCGCTTGCGACGCTTCTTGATCACTGAACCCATGCGGGTGTCCTCACGTTCTTCTCTAGCGTTTTCGCGCACGCCGTTTGCGTACGCCTACCTGACAACCAAGCCCTGAGGGCTTCGAGCCAAAAGCCTTGGTCACCGAGCTGGCGCTGGGGCCACGTACTCGCCCACGGCTGCACACCGGCTGGCTGGCACGACGAACGCCAATCCTACCGGTCCGAACCGGCACTTACGAAACCGGCCCCGCGTGCACTACTAGCCTGCGTCGAAGTACGAGGTCTCGAGATAGTCGTGAACCGCCTTGGCGTGCACACGAAAAGATCGACCCACTCGTACCGCGGGCAATTCTCCGCCGTGTACCAGCCGGTACACGGTCATTTTCGAAACCCTCATCAGCGTCGCCACTTCGGCGACCGTGAGGAACTGCGTTCCGGCCAGAGCCGGTTGACCATCCGGGGACGAACCCTTGGACGGCTTGTTTATAGACGCCATCAATCCACATACCTCCGGCACGTCTCATGCGGCAGGCTTCCCCTCCTGCCGAACAGACACGCACGTGCTGCCCCCGAGCCTATAGGGACAGATGGGGTTACTGCGACGGGAGTGGGGAAAAGATTTTTTATTCTGCTGTGATGCCCATCTCAATGGATCGGGCATTCGCGGCACCGAGAGCATCGAAAAACGCTGATCGGAGGCCATTTCGTTCCAATTCTCGCACTGCCGCCGCCGTCGTACCGCCCGGCGAGGTCACGGCGTATCTGAGCTCGTTCGCACTCTCGTCGGAGCGATCCAGCATCGCCCCGGCCCCCACCATCGTCTGAACCACGAGCGCAGACGCCACGTCGCGCGTCAATCCCAGGCCCACTCCCGCGTCGATCATGGCCTCGGCCACCAGAAAGAAATAGGCCGGACCCGACCCGGATACGGCCGTCACGGCGTCGAGCTGATGTTCCTTGACCACCACGACCTTGCCAACGGCCGAGAGGATGGAGCGCACCAGTTCGAGGTGCTCGGCGCGTGCGTACTTGCCCGGAGCCAACACGCTGACGCCCTCCCCCACGAGCATCGGGGTATTGGGCATGACCCGGACGACCGGGAACCCCGCGGGGAGCTTCGGCTCGAATTTCGCGGTGGGGACGCCTGCGGCCAGTGAGACGATCAGTTGCTCGCGTTCACCGTCGAGCTCTGTCTTCGCAATCTCGCCCAGAGCCACCTCGACGTCGCCCGGCTTGACCGCGAGCACGATCACGTCGGCACCCTCCGATGCGTCGGCAACCGTGGTGGTGAGCACGCCGAACTCCTTCGCGATCTCCTTCGCACGGGACTCCGACTTCTCGGCGACCACCAGATCGCGCACCGCGTGGCCGGACTCGAGGAGTCCTGCAATCAACGCCTCGCCGATCCGTCCGCCGCCGATCACTGCAATTCTCGTCATGCGGCCAAGCCTGCCATGTCAGTTCGAGCGCGGCACCATCGCCAACTGTCTGCTCTGCACCACGACGGCACCGGTCGAGTCCAGCACCACGTGGTCCTCCTCGAACCAGGCTTTGCCGATGACGGAGCTGGTCGCCGCCACGCGCAGCCACCCCGGCGCGGGACGGCGCCGCAGGTAGGTCGTCAACTGCACCGTCGGGGCCCAACCGAACATTCCGCGGTTCATCGTCACCGGAGCGGAGATATCGCCGGTCATCAGTGCGAACAGCACGGCCGTGTCGATGTCGGCCTCGTCGCCTGCGAAAGGGCGCACCCACAATCTGATCTCCGCCTCGCCCTGCGCGCCGGTCAGGAACGACGCCGAGGACTCGTCGATACGCATCTCACAGCCCTTGGCGACGTGCACGATGGACGCCATCGGGTGATCACCCGCCACCGCGAGAGTCTCGGCGGGAGGTTCGACGGCCATCGACGACGCCGACGTGGGGCTCTCGTGCTGCGGCGCGTCGGATTCGAGGCGACCGAGAGTCACCACGGCTCGCACCGCAACGCGTCCGGCCTGGGTGAGCTCGACGTCGACGTGGCACACCTGGCGACCGCGCTTGCGCACGATGGTCGTCAGGGCCACCTCACCGGGATCGGGTGCGGCCAGGTAGCTGACGCTGACCGCCAGCGGCTGCATGTCGGACTGGCCGGGGTCGGTCCTGACGATCTGCTGACGCGCCGCCGCGGCGCACACTGCGAGCATGGCCCCGCCGTGCACCTTGGGACCGATGGTCCAGGTGGAGTCGATCGCCCCTGCGAACGACGCGGTGTCGTCAGTGACGTGTAGCGCGGTGAGGGTGGTGGCGGCCTTGAACGGGCTGACGGAACTCATTCCGGTCAACTTACCGGCGGCGTCAGGACAGGTGTGTACGGGCGAACTGGAGGGCTTGGTCGAGCATCGACGACCGCTCGGGCACGGTCCGCGCGTTCTGCGTGTTGATCTCGATCACCGCCTGGCCCTCGAACCCGCGACGGACCAGCTCGGTGCACACCTCGACGCACGGCTGACTGCCGTGCCCGGGGATCAGATGCTCGTCGACGGACGCGCCTCGGCCGTCCGCCAAATGCAGGTGCGCGATGCCCTCGCCCATCCGATCGAGCATCTCGATGGCGTCCGAGCCCGCGGTAGCCGTGTGCGAGAGGTCGAGGGTGTAGTGACCGTGGCCGACGTCCGTCGGGTCGTACGACGGCGAGAACGCCGACAGGGCGGCCCCAGGCCCGCCACGTCGTTCCAGTCGCTGCGCCGATTTCTCCTTGCGCCCGAAGAACCTGTCGGCACGCATCGGAAACATGTTCTCGACTGCGACCACCACGTGTGAGTTCGATTCCAGTTCCGCCACCTGATCGGCGAAGCCCTCGCTGTACTTACGTTGCCAGCGGAACGGCGGATGCACTACGACCGTAGCCGAACCCAGTTTCTCTGCCACCTCGACCGATCGGGCCAGTTTGGCAATCGGATCCGATCCCCACACCCGCTGAGAGATCAGCAGACACGGAGCGTGGATGGCCTGAACCGGCATCGAGTACTCCCGCGACAGTGCGGCCACCGCGTCGACGTCCTGGCTGACCGACTCGGCCCACACCATCAGTTCCACGCCGTCGTAGCCGAGTTCGGCTGCGTACCGAAACGCCGCCTCGGTGTTCTGCGGGTACACCGAGGCCGTGGACAGTCCGACGGGTATTCGCTGCGGTGCCATCGTGTTCCAGCTCAGCCGGTACTGAGCTGGAAGGCGAGCGGGCCGAGTGTCACGAACACACCCACGGCGATCGCGATGACGATCGAGATCAGATCATCGGTGCGCCGCAGAATCCTCACCACTGCGACCAGACCGACGATCACCAGCACCGACAGCACCAGGGCGACCCATGGCAGCACGTCCCACAGCTGCTCGAAGCCCTTGAACAGCAGTGCGCCGACGACGACGGCCACCACTGCCTGACCCACGAGCACGAGCCACTGCCGAACGGCACCGCCCTTGCCCTTGGCGGCCGAAGCCCGGCGGCCGGATCGGGTGGCGGGGCTCGCGTCGGGCTCGGTCTCCGGTGCGGCAGCAGCGTCGTCCTCGGCGTCACGCTCTGCATCCGCCTCGACGAGATCGACGGCCTCGGTGGCGGCGGATGTCTCGGGTTCGTCGGTGGAAGCGACCTTGCCAGTCCTATCGGATTCCGTATCGTCCGGGCGCGCAATGCGCGCAGACACCGCAGTCTTGGCGACGTCGTCGACGTCGATCACCGCTGCTCGCGGAGTGACGTCGGTGTTCGGCTCGGCCACCTCGACCTGGCGCGGCGCGGTGAATCCTGCGGGCTTGCGGTTCCGGCCCTGTTCGGCCGCGGTGGATCCGTACGGCTGCCGATCCGGTGGCGTCGTCGGTGCAGTCGGGCGATGACCGCGCTCGGTGTCGTCGTGCGACCGGTTCAGCAGGTCACCGGCCACCGTGGTGGAGCCGGACAGCAGTTCGGGCTCGGGCTGTTGCTTCTCGCGCCTGGCCACCGGTTGAAACGCGGTCGGGCGTGCGCTCTGCGGCCGGGCCGGTTGTGGCCGCGAAGACAGGAATGCGGGCGCGTCGTCGTGCGTCACCTGGTCGTCGTCGGCCTCGACTCGAGCCGGGGCCGGCGTGTCGCGGGCGGCCGGGGACGGAGCAGGTGCGTCGACCACGGGGGCGCTACGGCTGCCCGGCTCGTCACGGACGACAGGGATTTCACCGGTGAGCTCTGCGACGGAGATGCCGCCCTTGACGCCTCGGCGACGGCGTCCACCTGTACTCAGGTTCGTCTGCTGGCCGTTTCGGGCCAACAGCTCGGCAACCGAGATCTGCCCGGTGTCTTCTGGATTGTTCTCGCTCATGTCGAACTCCCCACCAGATCGCCGTCGGTTTCGGTGTCCAGCTTCCTCAAAATCAAACCTTCCCTCAGCGCCCACGGGCAGATCTCGAGTGACTCCACCGACAATGCCCGCATGCTCGCCTCCGCTACCAATGCCCCGGCCACCAGTTGTGGCGACCTGTCGGCGCTGACGCCTTCCAATTCTGCACGGTCGGCGGCCGTCATCCGCGATATGAAGGCTATGAGTTGCCTCAAGCCGCTCGCGGTGAGTGTTCGCGTCACTCTTGGACCGGCTGCGGAGGGCGCGGCACCGGTCAAGCGAGCCAACGAACGGAATGTCTTCGACGTTCCCACGGCCCGGTCGGCATCGCCGGCCGCGAGCAGCTCCTTGGCTGGGGTCGCCAATTCCGCGTCCAGCCAATCCCGGAGGACCGCGATACGACGCTTGCCCGGTGGATCCTCGTCCAGCCAATCGCGGGTGAGGCGACCGGCTCCGAGCTGCAGCGAGAATGCGACGTCCGGGTTCTCGTCGCTTCCGCTGGCCAGTTCGAGCGATCCGCCGCCGATGTCGAGTCCGAGGATGCGACCGGCGCTCCAGCCGTACCAGCGGCGTACCGCCAGAAACGTCAACTTGGCCTCGTCGACACCGGAGAGGGTCTGCAGGGTGACGCCGGTTTCGGCGAGTACCCGGGCGAGCACGTCGTCGGAGTTGTAGGCGTCACGCACTGCCGAGGTGGCGAACGCCATCAGCTCACTGCAGCCGGATCTCGTGGCGATGGCTGCGAACTCACGAACCTCGTTCACGAGACGATCCGCGCCCGCAGGGGTGATGTTTCCGTGCGCATCGGTGTTCTCGGAGAGGCGCAGTGTTGCCTTGCTCGAGCTCATCGGGGTGGGGTGAGCGCCGCGGTGGGCGTCCACGACAAGAAGATGCACCGTGTTGCTACCGACGTCGAGCACCCCTAATCGCACAGGTCCACGGTACTGGGTCTAGCGTCGTCGTTTGTGACAGCAGGTCGTGAGCAGCCACCGTTCGCTGCAGAGGTCGAGATGGATTTCCCACGAGAATGGGTCGAATTCCCAGATCCAGACAATTCGGAACACCTCATCGCCGCCGATCTGACGTGGCTCTTGTCCAACTGGACCTGCGTCTTCGGCACTCCGGCGTGCCAGGGAACCGTCGAGGGCAGGCCCGACGACGGGTGCTGCTCGCACGGAGCGTTCCTGTCCGACGATGACGACAAGCGCAAGCTCGACGAGTCGGTGAAGTTGCTCACCCCGCAGGACTGGCAACTCATGGACAAGGGTCTGGGCAAGAAGGGATACGTCGAATACGACGATCTCGACGACGAGCAGTCGCTGCGTACGCGCCGCTACAAGGGTGCGTGCATCTTCCAGAACCGTCCCGGGTTCGCCGGCGGTATCGGGTGCGCGCTGCACTCCATGGCGCTGCGCAAAGGCATCGAGCCGCTCGAGGTCAAACCCGATGTGTGCTGGCAGCTGCCGATCCGGCGCACCCAGGACTGGGTGACGCGGCCCGACGGCTCCGAGATTCTCAAGACCACCATCGGCGAATACGACCGACGCGGCTGGGGCGAGGGCGGTCTCGATCTGCACTGGTACTGCTCCGGCTCCCCCGATGCCCACGTCGGCGCGAAGCAGGTGTTCGAGTCCTACAAGCCCGAGTTGACCGAGCTGCTGGGCAAGGCTGCCTACGACGAACTGGCGTCACTGTGCAAGCGTCGCCGTGGCCTGGGTCTGATCGCGGTGCATCCCGCTACTCGCGAGGCTCAGCGCCGATAGAGCAGCTGCGCCGCATGTGATGCTCCTATGAGTGTCAAGTGGCGGTTTTCTG
>NZ_JAPWIJ010000019.1 GCF_027270735.1 Rhodococcus ruber
TCGGTGACAACCCCCACCGCGTCAGCTCCGAAGCAGCATTTGCCAGCCTCTGCGGCGTCGCACCCATACCCGCATCGTCGGGCAAAACCACCCGCCACCGACTCAACCGCGGCGGCAACCGGCAGGCCAACCGAGCGTTGCACGTCACCGTCATGGCCCGCCTCAAATACGACACCCGCACCCAGCAATACCGCGACCGACGGCTCGCCGAAGGCAAGAGCAAACGCGACATCATCCGCTGCCTCAAACGAGCCGTCGCCCGCGAAATGTTCCAACTTCTCACCCAAAAAACTGCTACTTGACACTCATAGGAGCATCACATGCGGCGAAGCCGCTCTACTCGTGCGGAACGACGACCACCGGCACCGGGGCGGCCCGCAGAATCTTGGCCGCACTCGATCCCAGGAAAACCCGCTTGGGACTTGCCAATCCACTCGATCCGAGAAACAGCACATCGCCTGGCTTCCAGTCGAGGTTGCCCATGGCCTCGTCCAACGAAGACCCGTCGGCGACTACCGACTGCAAGCCCTCGATATCGGGAAGAGTGCGGGCCGCGTGCTCGAGATTCTCCTGCGCGGCGGCGACCTGTCGTCGACGCGTGTCCAACGAGGTCTCGTCGCTCGGTGCCCCGGTCGGTTCGAGAGACACCAACGACACCAACCGGACCGGCACGTGCGCGGCGCTGGCAAGAGTGATCGCGAACGGCAACGGATTCGAGGCCGATGCCCGGGTGGGGACGGCGACGGTGAGGTCTGTGATCGGAGCGCTGGAGAGCCGGTAGCCCCGAGGTGCAAGTGCCAGCGGAACTTCCGAGGCGTGCAGAAGCTGACCGGCGACCGAGCCGATCGAATGCCGATTCAGCAGACCGTCGCCCGCGCCGCCGACGACGATCATGTCGGCATCGGTCTGTACCGCGAAGTCGATGAGAGCCCGGGCGAAAGACTCGTGGCTGAGCACATGGGTGGTCACCGCGATGCCCGACGGGACCTGGGCAGCGGCATCGTCCACCCAACCCTTCGCTTTCGCCTCCAGTACTTTTCGGTACGGGCCGCTCCCTTCCATGACCGGTTCGTCCGCGGCCATGACCAGCACGATGTCGATGGAGGCGTCGAGGGCACGAGCGAGGGCGATGGCAAGGGCTACGCCGTCGTCGCCGCTGGGAGTGGCGAGGTAGCCGACGGTGATCTTCATGAGTTTCGGTCCTTCTCTTCTAGTGAGTGTCCGGAACCTTGACTTCGGTGGACGCGGTGAGTGTCTTACCCTGGAAGAAGTCCTTGTTGCCCACGAAGCACAGCAGCATCAGCGGGATTCCGAGTACCAGCATGCCGACTCCGAGGACGAACACACCGCCGATCGGACCGTAGACGGTGTAACCGTAGTCGGGCTTGATCATGTCGACTG
This sequence comes from Rhodococcus ruber, assembly GCF_027270735.1. Taxonomy (GTDB): domain Bacteria; phylum Actinomycetota; class Actinomycetes; order Mycobacteriales; family Mycobacteriaceae; genus Rhodococcoides; species Rhodococcoides rubrum_A. The sequence continues at coordinate 1,402 of NZ_JAPWIJ010000019.1, forward strand.
CGCTCTGCACGAACGCCCACGTCATCGACAATCCGCCGAGAAACGGAAAGATGCCGCGCATGAACAGGTTTCGCACGGACGTCAGCAGCGTCCGGCGGAAGTACCAGGTGCACGCATACGCGGTGATGCCGTAGTAGAACGCGACCGCGAGCCCGAGCGAGGCCACCGAATCCTGCAATGCGTTGGCGCTGACGAAGGTGAGCACCAAGTAGAACAGCAAGGCCGCGGCCCCCATCACGAGTGTGCCGAAACCGGGGGTCATGTACTTGGGGTGCACGCTGGCGAACCGCTTGGGAATGGCCTCGTACACGGCCATCGACAGGGTTCCTCGGGCCGTGGGCAGAATGGTCGTCTGAGTCGAGGACAGCGCCGAGATCGAGACGGTCAGCAACAGCAAGGACGCCACGATCGAGCCGGCGACGGGATCTCCGAGGATGGTGAGCACGTCGTCGACGTTGTCCGGGTTGTTCAAGCCGATGCCGGTGTCGCCGAAGCCGGCGAACGACTGCACGGCGTACCCGACGAGAACGTACGTGGCGACGAGGATCAGTGTGGTGATCACCGCAGCGCGTCCCGGCGTCTTCTCCGAATCTTTCGTTTCCTCGCCGACGGCCAGGCAGGCGTCCCATCCCCAGTAGATGAAGATGCACAGGATGATGGCCTGGGCCGCGTCGGACATCGTCACCCCGGTGGGAACCAACCAACTCCACTGGGGCGTGATGGCCTGAGGTCCGGCGGTGCCGGCGCCCACCTTGACCAGTGCCGTCACCGACACTCCGATGAGCACACCGAACTGCACGACCAGCAGCACGTTCTGCATGCGTTCGCTGATCAGAATGCCGCGAAAACTGACGTAGGTCATCGAGACGATGAAGAACGAACCGAGTGCGACCTTGGCCGCAGTCGACTCCGCCAGGTCCGACAGGCCGAGGAACTCGAACAGATAGATGGCAGCGATCTCGGCAACGTTGGCGAGCACGATGATCGCCGAGACTGCCAGCCCCCATCCCGCCATCCAGCCGACCCACGGGCCGAACGCCTTGGTGCCCCAGGTGAACGACGTTCCGCAGTCCGGGGTGTCGCGTCCCAATTCTCGATAGGCGAAGGCTGTGAGCAGCATCGGGACGAAAGCTATGAGAAACATCGACGGTGCTTTGTCGCCGACGGCCAGAACGACGTAGCCGAGGGTGGCGGCCAGACTGTAGGCCGGTGCAACCGCCGACAGTCCGATGACGATGTTGCCGACCAACCCGAGAGCGCCGGTGTTGAGTCCCTTACCCGGAATGGTGTTCGGCGGTTCCGCAATCGACATAGGTCTCTCCGAGGTTCGAGTCGACCGAGGACGTCGGAAGGAGACCCGACAGAATCGGTCGCGTGTGTTGGATGAACACTACGATTTCCGTCGCCGATCCGCTGTGTATCGACGGAATTGTTTTCATTGGAGTAACAATGCAACGAAATGGGTCGCAGAAGCGGCAGGGTTCGCTGGAATCCGCGGACTCGCCGAGGGGTTCCGGCGGCCGCGCGTACGCACGGGCTGCGCGCTACCGTCGACACATGAGCACCACGGAGAACACACAGTCTTCGATCGGTGGCAGTGCGCCACTCGATCTAGCGTCGATAGGGACAGCTCCCAAGGCGTTGCTGCACGATCACCTCGATGGCGGACTTCGACCGCAGACCGTGCTGGAACTGGCCGACGAGTGTGGTTACGACGGACTTCCCGCAACCGACGGCGCAGCATTGGGCGAATGGTTCCGCGAGTCCGCCGACAGCGGCTCGCTCGTGCGCTACCTCGAGACGTTCGCCCACACGGTGGCCGTGATGCAGACTCCCGAGGGACTGTTTCGAGTAGCGCGCGAATGCGCCGAGGATCTGGCCGACGACGGCGTCGTGTACGCAGAGGTGCGCTTCGCCCCGGAGCAGCATCTCGAACGCGGACTGACCCTCGACGAGGTCGTCACCCACACGCTCGCAGGTTTCGAGGCGGGAATCTCAGCAGCCAAGGTGCGAGGCAAGAACATCAGAATCGGCACCCTGCTCACCGCGATGCGACATGCGGCTCGGTCGCGGGAGATCGCCGAGCTGACGGTTCGATTCCGCGATCGCGGTGTCGTCGGCTTCGACATCGCCGGTGCCGAAGCGGGCTTTCCTCCCAGCCGCCACCTCGATGCTTTCGAGTACATGCGAGCGAGCAACGCGCACTTCACCATTCACGCGGGCGAAGCGTTCGGTCTGCCGTCGATTCAGGAAGCGGTGGCGTTCTGCGGGACCGACAGGCTCGGTCACGGAGTTCGGATCACCGACGACATCACCCGCGAGGCCGACGGCTCGGCCACGCTCGGTTTGCTGGCCGCATACGTACGTGACACGCGAATGCCGCTCGAACTCTGCCCGAGCTCCAACGTGCAGACCGGAGCGGTCGAGTCCTTGGCGACACACCCGTTCGATCTGCTTGCACGCCTGCGCTTTCGGGTCACCGTGAACACGGACAACCGGTTGATGAGCGACACCTCGATGAGTCGCGAGATGGTCAAGCTCGTCGAGACGTTCGGCTACGGGTGGAGCGATCTCGAGCGGTTCACCATCAATGCGATGAAGTCCGCGTTTCTACCGTTCGACGAGCGACTGGCGCTGATCGACGACGTCATCAAGCCCGGTTATGCGGTCCTGATCGGCTGACCCTCCGTGCGAGGCCGGGCATCACTTCTTGCGGAGCCGGCCCTCGAACTCGCGCTCGAGAGCGCGCCATGCTTCGGCCTCGACGGCGAACGGCGCGCTCGGAGCGAGCCGATCGGGGCTCGGTTCGAGGGTGTACGAGACGTACCAGCCCAACGGCGTGGACGTGGCGAGCGCCTCGTCGACGGAGCTATCACCGGCGAAATCGGCTGCATCGGTGAACAATTCGACGGCCAGATCCAGCTGATCCGCGTCGACGGCAGTGGGGCCCTCGGCGAGATCGTCGGCAAGGCCGGGTAGCACGTACACGTTGTCGTCGGTGATTGTGATGTCGAGCGAGCCGTCGATGGCGGCGGTCTGAATGTCGGAGTACGTGCTGACCTGAGCCAGATCGTGGTCGTGATCATCGGCCAGGTATCGGGCGAGCGAGCGTTCGGAGCCGAACACGCTGATCGCACCGCCGCGGCCGAGGAACACCGGTTTGTCGCCGAGGTAGCAACGCAGGGTGTACAGCGTGTCGTCCGAGGTGATGATGCGAATCGGGTCGATGCCGACAGTGGTCCAGAACGTTTCCTCGGCAGCCGCCGCGGCGATCGGATCACGATCGACATCCTCGGCGTCGTCTTCGTCTTCGTCTTCGTCTTCGTCTTCGTCGTCGGAATCGGAATCGATGTCGTCCGTGGCGTCATCGGCGTCGACGGCATTCTCCGCCGCAGCTGTGATCTCTGCTTCTGCTACGGCAACGGCAGCGGAGTCGACGTCGGGCGAGGTGACGATGGAGTCGACTGCGTCCAGTACGTCGTCCCAGTGTTTGGCAACCGCGGCTCCGATGCGGTCCCACAATTCGGCTCCCTCACGACCGAGGAAGTTCTCGACGCCTCCGCCGACTGCCCCCACGAACGGATTGGTTCCGAAAAAGCTTGTGACGGGGCGCAGTTCGCACACATCGCCGATGGAGGCGACGATGTCGAAGGTTGCCTGCAGTTCGGCGAGGACGTCGGCTTCGGGATCCGATGCCACCAGCTCGGGTACCGCCACCAGATCGAAGCGATGCAGATCGTCGGGCTCGAGCTCGTACGCCGCCAGAGCGGAAACGACCGGCCACGAAGGATGGTCGGTGAGATCGTTGTCGTCGTCGGATCGGACGAACGCCGCGAGCTCTGCGACGGTCGAGAATCCGTACAGATCCTCCTCGTGTCCGAGGAATGCCTCCCACTCGTCGTCGCCTTCTCGCCACTCCGGTGCCCACAGTGTCGAGAAGTCACCGGCGGTGAGACCGAGTTCGATCGGGATGATGTCTCCAGCCATGGCGCGAAGCCTATCTCAGGAGTCTGTGAACGACGCCTGCAGACTTTGCAGTATGCCTTCGCGGTGGTCGAGTGCCCCAGCGGCCGCCCCGGCAGCCACGGAGGTGATCGTCGACGCGAGTACACGAGCGGTGACCGATCCCAGGTTGTCGGCGAGTTCGAGTTCGATCATGGCACCGGATCCATCGGCGACGACGGTCACCAGGTTGTCCGGAGAGGTGACTCGAAACCTGATGCGGTCCAGTCGCTCGTGAGTCTGGCGCAGGGTGTCCAGTCGGTGCTGGGCTCCGCCGACCACAGCGTCGATCTCGGGGGTGTGCGTGTGGGTCATGCCCGTCTCAGCCAACTCGCGGGGGCGACGTCCTCGGCCAGGTCCTCGTTGGCAGCGGCAGCCACTCGGGCACTCGTGGGTAGTCCGAGGCGATCGAGAACGTCGGTGGGAACGCCGTCCTGGGCCAGCATGGTACGGCGCTGAGCGCGGGCTGCGGCGCTCGCCCGCTCGCATTGCTGCAGAATTGTCGCTGCCAATGCGCTTCCGCCGTAACGCAGTTCGCGCTCGTCGATGGCAACTGCGATCGGTAGCCCGTGTTCGGTGGCGCGCACTGTCACCGATCCCGATCTGGTACCCGATACCGCGCTGACGACGGGGAGGGTCGAGTCGGTCGTTGCCTGGCCCTTCATTCGATCGCCTCTCATTCGGTCGGACGGTAGAAGCCCTTGAAGCCCATACCGCTGTTGGTCGTTCGGATCGGTCCGACCTGCACCGGATCTCCGGCTTCTACCAGCTGGCCGTTGCCGATGACCATGGCCACGTGGCCGTCCCAGACCGCAAGGTCGCCGGGCATCACCTCACCCGGTGCCACGGCCGAGCCGATGCCCTGTTCCTGAGCCAGACGGGGGATCTCGATGCCCTGCTGCGAATACGCCCACTGCGTCAATCCGCTGCAGTCGAGTCCGCTGCCCGGAGTGGTTCCGCCCCAGGCATAGGGCACGCCCTGTTGCGTCAATGCACTACGAACGGCACCCGCGGCCTCGGGGTTCGGTGCGGTGACGATACTGCCGTCGGGCAACCGCACTTCGACGCCGCGACCGGCGCTGTCGGTCGACCGGGAAGAATTGGAGCCCGGATCACCCAGATAGTTCAGTGCGCCGCCACCACCGCCGCCACCACCGCCACCGCCACCGCCACCGCCACCACCGCCACCCGGCGCATCGGCTCCGGAAGCGGGGGAGGACAACGACTGCGCGAATGTCTTCGCCAATTTCTCGCCGGCCTCGATCACCTGCGACGTCGCAGGTGAGGTCATGAGGTTCGAGGGCGATCCGGGGGCCGGAGCCGGACCTCCGCCCACGGGCGCGGGGACCGTCGGCGGAGCGGCGAGTGCCCCGATTTTCGCGGTGTGCGCGGCCAACTCGGCGCGAACACGGGCAATCACAACCAGAGCTCGCTCGAGGTGTTCGATGGCGGCCGAGATCAGCATGGTCTGCCCTACCGGAGTAGCGATGATCGGTCCGGCCGAGAGTGCGATGCCGACGAACGACTGCACGATGGCCTGCAGTTCGAGGAATCCCTGATTGGTATCGCGGCAGGCCTGATCGACGACGGCAGCGATGTCGTCGGCGTGGTCCACGAGGGCGATCGCGGACGAGTGTGCGTTCTCTGCGTACCGAATTGCGGCGTCGGCGGCCTCACCGTTCCAATTCGCGGCGAGCTCGGTGATCGCGACCCTGCCGACTCCCTGCGCCGCCTCGATCGCTGCCGAGGACACACGAAGCACGTCGGCCGGCCCCCCGGTGGGGAGCGCTCCGTTGCCGAAGGCGCCGAGCAGATCGACGATCGGACGGGCCAACAGATCGATCATGGCCGCTACCGCGCGTCCGGCGCGATACCGGCCGCCGAGCCCGCGACGGTTGCACCGGTGACGGCATCGGTGAGGGCGTACGACACGGCCGATGCCGTGGCCGCGGAACCGATGCTCGCCACCGCTCCGGCCAAGCGCACCACGGCGTCGGTATGCGCCAGATGGGTACCGGTGGCAGCACCGAGAAATTCCTGTCCGATCAGGCCGAACACCGGTGCGAGCACAGCGGGCCCGCACGCAGCAGCGGCAGCACCAGCCGCGGCGATCTGCTGGGCCATGGTCGACGCCACCGCACTGTATGCGAGGACCCCCTCGGTATCGACGACGAGTTCGGCCATCAGTGCCCCCTGAGAAAGCAATCGGTTCGTAAGCCGCCGAGTGCGACGCCCAACTGGTTCGACGCGGATGCCCGCCATTCGGTTCCCCTGACTTGCCGTTCGCGTCCGACCCCCGAAGTCCTATCCTGGACGGCATGGAAACACACGTGGTCGACCACCCACTGGCCGCAGCTCTGCTCACCACGATGCGGGACGAGCGCAGCGACAACGCCACGTTTCGGACGGCCCTTCGTCAACTCACCCACATGCTGGTCTACGAGGCCACCCGAGACGCTGCCGTCGACACCTTCGAAGTGCGCACCCCCGTCGCCGTGACCGAGGGCACCAGGCTGGCTCGCCCGCCGTTGCTCGTGCCGGTTCTGCGTGCAGGTCTCGGCATGGTGGAGAAGGCGAGCAGTCTGATTCCGCAGTCTGGCGTCGGATTCGTCGGGATGGCCAGGGACGAACACACACATCAGCCCGTCCCGTACATGGAGTCCTTGCCCGACGACCTGTCGCAGACGCCGGTCTATGTGTTGGACCCCATGCTGGCCACCGGCGGCTCCATGGTGCACACGATCGAATTGCTTGTCGGTCGCGGTGCGGCGGAGGTGACGGCCATCTGCGTCGTGGCCGCTCCCGAAGGTGTTGCTGCGCTCGAAGCCTCGGGCCTGCCGGTGCGATTGGTGGCAGCGAGCATCGACGACGGCCTGAACGAGAATGCGTTCATCGTCCCCGGCCTCGGTGACGCAGGCGATCGTCAGTTCGGTCCGCGCTGACCTCCGCTACCGCCGCCCGCTTGGTCCTCGGGGTCTCCTGGCCCTCGGAGGCGGCACCTGCACCCCGCCCGAGATTACGGGTGCTCGATGTCGACACCGAGCAGATCGAGTTCCACGAACTGGTCGGCCGCAGACTCGGTTTCCGTGCGCCGGGTGCCTCGGCCGATCGCTACTGCACCGGGCGAACGGCCTTCCGGGCCGATGGTCCGCCGCGCTACGTTCCGTGCCCGGGCCGGGAGCGGGCTGTCGCATCGGGGCAGTGCGAGACGTGCGCCGGCAAGGACAGTTTCAGATTCGTGCACACCGTGCATCGCAGCGGGTTCGTCTCGCGTGATCTGGAAAAGCATGTCATGCAGCCGCATTGGCTCTATCTGGCTGCTTTCGCCAACGGAGCCTTCAAGATCGGCACGGCAGCCGACACGCGCAAGTGGGGCCGGCTCGCCGAGCAGGGGGCCATCAGCGCGCGGTACGTCGCCCACGCCGCCGATGGGAAAGCTGTTCGGGTGGCCGAGGATCTCGTGACCGAGTCGATGGGGCTTCGGCAAGCAGTGCGATCCGCCGCCAAAGCGGCCTCGCTGTGTCTTCCGATCGACGTGGACAGGCTCGACGCCGCGACCTCTGCCCGGGCCGAGCAGGTCCGCGAGATGCTGACCGCGGCAGGCATCGCCGGATGCACCCCGATCGACGAACGATGGACGCCGCCCGCCGGACGCGAAGCGTTGAGCGAGAACGTCAGTCGCGTCGCCTACCCCGCGGATGTCGCGACCGGGTCTCACGGTCTCGCGATCAAAACGTGCATCGGGCAGGCGGTGATCGCCACCGTGGACGACGACACCTACGTCGTGGATCTGGCTGCACTCAAAGGTCGGCGAATAGAACTCGGTGCCTTCAGCTCGAATCTGCCCGCGGTGCAATCGGCCCTGTTCTGACTCCGAGCGGTCCGCCGCGTCTAGAGCTGCTGGGCAAAGGTGGTCAGCTCGGCCAGCAGCTCGCCCGCTGTCACCCGCGCTCTCGCCAGGTCGTCTCGGCTGTCGACCGTCTCGATCACTTCGAGGTAGGCCTTGAGTTTGGGTTCGGTACCGGACGGCCGCACGATCACTCGTAGCCCCGGTCCGCTGATCTCGACTGCGTCGGTGCGCAACTCGTCGTCGCGCTCGGCGTAGTCCAGTACGGCGACAGCGCGGCCGGCCAATTCCGTCGGTGGTTCGCTACGCAACCTGCGCATCATGTTCCCGATCTCGGCGAGGTCCTCGACCCGCCGCGACACCTGTGAACCCAGATGTACACCGAACTCGACCGCGAGGTCGTCGAGTACGTCGAGCAGGGTGCGGCGGTCCAGTTTCAGTCCGGCGGCCAGATCTGCGAGCACCACCGCCGCCGAGATACCGTCCTTGTCGCGCACCACATTGGGATCGACGCAGTGTCCGATTGCTTCCTCGTATGCGTACACGAGGCCGTCGCCGGCGCGGACCAGCCACTTGAAACCGGTCAGGGTGCGGGCATAGCGGGCACCACGCGCCGGAGCGAGCGCAGAGAGCAGCTGCGACGAGACGATGGTGTTGGCCACCAACGGGTCGGCCGTCGAATCGCTCAGCACATAGTTCGCGAGCAGGGCTCCGGTCTCGTCCCCGGTCAGCATTCGCCACCCGTTCGACCCTGGAACTCCGACCGCACAGCGATCGGCATCCGGGTCGAGGGCGATCGCGATATCGGCATCGATCTCGGCCGCCAGAGCGAGCACCGCATCGGCTGCGCCCGGCTCCTCGGGGTTGGGGAACGTGACGGTGGGGAACGCAGGATCGGGCTCGAATTGTTCCTCGACCACTCGGACGTCGCGGAACCCCGCTCCACGCAGCGCAGCGGTGGCCAGCTCGCCGCCGACGCCGTGCAGTGCCGTGAGGGCGATGCGAATATCTCGGCGCGTCGAACGAGGCAGTGCAACAACCGAATCGAGGTAGCGCGCGGCGATATCGGTACCGCTGGGTTCGACGATCGAACGGGGAACGTCGACCGCGTCGCCGGTGGCGGCGATCAGCGTCTCGATCTCCGCGTCACTCGGCGGGATCAGTTGCGAGCCGCCGCGGAGGTACACCTTGTAACCGTTGTCCGCCGCGGGGTTGTGTGACGCGGTGATCTGCACGCCGAGTTCGGCGCCCAGGGCCCGTACCGCGAAGGCAACGACGGGAGTCGGGAGTGGTCGAGGCAGCAACACCACCGAAAAGCCCTGAGCGGACAAGGTTTCCGCCGCCGCGAAAGCGAACTGTTCGGAGCCGGTTCTGGCGTCGCGACCGACGACGACGGTCGACCCGCCGAGGCCCTTGTCGATCAACCAGGCTGCGATGCCGGCGGTGGTCTTCACCACCACCGCCACGTTCATGCCGTTCGGTCCCGCGCGTACCGGTCCTCGCAATCCCGCCGTGCCGAACGTCAGTGGGCCGCTGAACCGGTCGGCGAGTTCGGCATCGGACAGGCCGTGCAGTTCCTCGCGGGTAGCGGGGTCCGGATCGCCGGCGATCCAGCGCTGCACGCTTTCGGAGAGCTCCTCGGTCACAGTCGAGAGACCAACTGGTGCAGCAGGGCACCCATCCGAGCAGCGGAATCCTTACCGGCAGCGAGTACTTCGGTGTGGTTCAGGTGCTCGCCGGTCATTCCGGCCGCGAGGTTGGTGACCAGCGAGATGCCGAGGACTCGAGCGCCCTTCGCCCGCGCGGCGATCGTCTCGTGCACCGTCGACATACCTACGAGGTCTGCGCCGAGAGTGCGCAGCATCCGGATCTCGGCGGGCGTCTCGTAGTGGGGGCCGGGCAGACCCGCGTAGACGCCGTCTTCGAGCGACGGATCGATCTGGGCTGCAAGAGCGCGAAGTTCGGGCGAGTACGCGTCGACCAGATCGACGAACTCGGCACCGACGAGAGGCGAACGAGCCGTGAGGTTGAGGTGGTCGGAAATCAGGACGGGCTGCCCGACGCTCATGCCATCGCGGATTCCGCCTGCGGCATTGGTCAGCACGACGGTCGTCGCGCCTGCGGCGATCGCGGTGCGCACGGGGTGCACGACGCGTCGCAGGTCGTGACCTTCGTAGGCGTGGGTGCGGCCTTGCAGCAGCAGGGTGTGGGTACCGCCGACGTCCACCGAGGTGATGGTGCCGGAGTGCCCCGACGCCGACGGCGGCGCGAAACCGGGTAGGTCGGCCATTCGCACGGTCGCGGTGGGGGAGCCGAAGACATCGGCTGCTGCCTGCCAGCCGGAGCCGAGCACGATGGCCACGGAATGGGTGTCGACTCCGGTCGCCGCGGCGAGAGCGTCGGCGGCGGTGCGCGCGGCCCCCTCGGGATCGGTCACGGGGTCGGTCTCATGTGCGTCGGTGGTTGCCACGATGAACAACAGTAGGAGATCGACGCGACGGATGTGCGACCGATGGAGGTTGCCACCAGCAAGTTACCCCCGAGTAGTATCCGCTGCATGCCTTATCTCGAGCGCGACGGCGACGTCCACATCCTGTTCCTCGGTGCCCAGGACGGCGCGAACAATCCGGAGAATCGGTTCCACCCGGACTGGATCGACGCCGTCCACGCGTTGCTCGACGAGGTCGAGGCGTCGACCGGTCCGGCGGCGCTGGTCACCACGTCGGCGGGCAAGTTCTACACCAACGGTCTCGACACCGATTGGCTCTTCGCCAACCTGGACAAGATCACCTGGTACCTCGACCGCGTTCACACGCTCTACACCCGGCTCCTGGCGTTTCCGATGGCCACCGTCGCCGCGGTGCAGGGGCACGCGTTCGGGGCGGGCGCAATGTTCGCCACCTCGCACGATTTCCGCATCCAACGCGCCGATCGCGGTTTCTACTGCTTGCCCGAGGTCAACCTGAACATGCCGTTCACCGTGGGAATGTCCGCACTGATCAACTCCCGGTTACCCAAACAGACTGCCGTCGACGCCATGACGACCGGTCGCCGCTACGGCGGTGCCGACGCCGTAGCCGCGGGAATCGTCGAGTCGACGGCTCCCGAGGAATCGCTGGTCTCCGATGCGGTTGCCCGGGCCGCAGCACTGACCAGCACCCGCGGCGCGAACCTGGCGGGGATCAAGAGTCGCATTCACGTGGATCTGCTGGCCGCATTGAACACCGCGACCGACGACAGCAACTTCAGCTTCGGAAAGTAGACGCCCCGTCTCTTTGCGCAACTCGGCACAGCCGTTCCGACTCTCGGCCGCGCTAGTGACACACTGTCTCTCGTGATCGACGAATCGAACAGCGCTGCGGTGGGCGAGGCGATGGACCGCGCCCTGGCCACCGCCACGGGTGAATTGGTGGCGCTCTCGCACTCGATTCACGCGGAACCGGAGCTGGCGTTCGAGGAACATCGCAGCGTCGCCAAGATTCTCGACACGCTCCGCGCCCACGATTTCGAGGTCGAGACGGCCGTCGCAGGAATGGACACCGCGTTCACCGCGTCGTTCGGCAGCGGCGATCTGGTGATCGGTATCTGTGCGGAGTACGACGCCCTGCCCGAGATCGGTCATGCGTGCGGGCACAACATCATTGCGGCGTCCGCGGTGGGGGCGGCGCTCGCGCTCGCTCCGGTCGCCGACGCTCTCGGCATCACCGTCCGAGTACTCGGCACACCGGCCGAGGAAACCGGCGGCGGCAAGGTGCTGATGCTCGAGCGCGGAGTGTTCGACGGCATCGGCGCGGCACTGATGGTCCATCCAGGACCCTTCGACATCGTCGGTGCGACATCACTGGCTCTGGCCGATGTCGCCGTGAAGTTCACCGGCCGCGCCGCGCACGCGTCGGCAGCTCCCGAATGGGGAATCAACGCAGGCGATGCGGTCACCATCAGCCAGGTGGCGCTCGGTCTGCTGCGTCAGCACCTGGCACCGGGGCAGCAGTTCCACGGCATCGTCAGCGACGGCGGGGCGGCACCGAACATCGTTCCCGGCCATGCCGAGTTGCTCTACTACCTGCGGGCGAACACCACGGAGTCGCTCGAGACTTTGACGACGAAGGCATTCGCGTGTTTCGAGGCCGGGGCACTCGCGACCGGGTGTACTCACGAGATTCGTACGGTGTCACCGACATACGCTGCCTTGACGCCGGATTCGTGGCTGGTCGCGGCTTTTCGTCAGGAGATCGAAGCGTTGGGCCGATCGCCGTTGGCTCCGGATTTGGAAGGATTTCGCCCGTTGGGCAGCACAGACATGGGAAACGTGACGAATGTTCTACCCGGTATTCATCCCGTCGTCGGACTCGACGCAGGCGGGGCGGTGACGCATCAGCCGGAGTTCGCCGCCGCGTGTGTCACCGAGTCCGCCGACCGAGCACTGTGTGACGGTGCCCTCGGTCTGGCCAGGACTGCCGCTCGTGCTGCGGTCGATCCCAGTACTCGCGCCCGTCTGCTCGACGGCGTGATCGCCCGCTCGGCGGCGCAGTCATGAGTACCCGCGAAGACGCGATCGATCGGTGGATCCAGTCGCACACAGCAGATCTGTCCTTGTGGCGGCGTCACATTCACGCCAACCCGGAACTCGCTCGACGCGAGTTCGGCACCACCGCATTCGTGATCGAGCAACTCGAAGCAGCGGGTCTGTCGCCCAAGCCCCTCCCCGGGGGAACAGGGTTGATCTGCGACATCGGACCCGACGGGCCTCGTGTCGCGTTGCGGGCAGACATGGATGCCCTACCGCTGCAGGAGAACACCGGTGCGGTGTATTCGTCGACTGTGCCCGGGGTGTCGCACGCCTGCGGCCACGACGCACACACCACGGTGCTGCTCGCGACGGGTCTGGCGCTGGCCTCCCTGCCGGACCTGCAGTACGGCGTGCGCCTGATCTTTCAGCCCGCCGAGGAGGTCATGCCGGGCGGTGCGCTCGACGCAGTGGCGGCGGGGGCGCTCGACGGCGTCACCAAGATCTTTGCGCTGCACTGTGATCCGCGGCTCGAGGTGGGGCAGGTCGGCGTGCGCCTCGGTGCGATCACCTCCGCCGCCGACACCGTCGAGCTCCGGCTGGACTCACCCGGCGGACACACATCTCGGCCGCACCTGACCACCGATCTGATCTACGCATTGGGCACCGTCATCACCGGCCTGCCCGGAATGTTGAGCAGGCGAATCGATCCGCGGACCAGCACGGTCATGGTGTGGGGAGCGGTGGTCGCGGGCCAGGCCCCCAACGCCATACCGCAGACCGGCATGCTGACAGGGACCGTGCGCACCGGCGACCACGAGACCTGGGCGTTGCTCGAACCGTTGGTCCGCGAGATCGTCACCGGCTTGTTGGCACCCACCGGGGTGCAGTTCGAGTTGCACTACCGCCGCGGCGTCCCTCCCGTGGTCAACGATCCGGCGTCCACGCACACGTTCGAGAAGGCGATCGGCCGGGTCGGACCCGACGCGTTGGCCGATACTGCGCAGTCCGGCGGCGGCGAGGACTTCTCGTGGTACCTCGAACGAGTGCCGGGGGCGATGGCTCGACTCGGTGTGTGGCCGGGCACCGGACCGCAACTCGACATTCATCAACCCACCTTCGATCTCGACGAGCGCGCATTGGCCGTGGGCGTGAAGGTGATGACCGGAATCGCACTGGATCCGAACTAGAGACAGGGTCGAGATGGATTTCGAATTGTCGCCGATCGGAATCGTCAGATCCGACCGCGCCGAGGTAGTGGACGACAACTGGGGATCGGTCGAGTCCGTCATCGATCTCGACGAGAACGTGCTCGACGTCGACGCGACCCTCGGTCTCGCCGAGTTCTCCCACCTCGAAGTGGTCTACGGCTTCCACCTGTGCGATCCGGCCGCGACGACCACCGGCTCGCGCCATCCCCGCGGTGACACGACGCTTCCTCGGGTGGGAGTCCTGGCTCAACGGGTCAAGGACCGGCCCAACCATCTGGGAGTGTCGCGGTGCGAGATTGTCGACGTCGACGGACTGCGCATCCGAGTACGGGGTCTCGACGCGATCGACGGCTCACCGGTGTTCGACGTCAAACCGTTCCTGCAGTCCATGGTTCCGGAGCGTGCGGACGTGACCGAGCCGGCCTGGGTGGCGTCGGTGATGAAGAACTACTTCTGATCTGTCTCTCGAGCTACGAGGTAGTACCGGGACCGACGTTGCGGCTGTTGCGGGTTCGCAGGTCTCGCACGTATTCGGCTGGGGCACCGGCAATTTCGGCCGCTTCCGCCATCACTCCGAGATAGCGAGCCGAGGGCAGTCCACCCTCGTAGGCGTCGAGCACGTACATCCATGCCAGTACCGGCTCACGGCCGGTCTCGATGCGCAGCCGGATCTTCCGGTGAATACCGAGTTCGGAGCCCTCCCAGCGATCCAGGCTCTCTTCGTCCTCCTCGGATACGTCGTAGAGCACGACGAAGACCTGCGAGTCGGGATCCTCCACGACCGTGGCCAGCGCGCCTTCCCAGCCGATGTCGCCGCCGCCGAAGGTCAACCGCCATCCGTGCAGCCATCCGGTTCCCGACAGGGGCGAGTGAGGGCATCGCTGCAACATCTGCTCCGGATGCATGTTCGATCCGTAGGCGGCATAAATTGGCACGTCGGCCAGCCTAAACCGTATCGGTGCCGGTTGACGCGTCGTGGTCCTGTTTCGGTGAGTCGTCGCAGGTCCGGTCGCTTCCCGGGTGACCCAAGCCAGCCCTACCGACGCGCCGAGGCAGCCTCTGCAATACCGTTGAGGAGACAAGGCGAGAGAATTTCGAGCACGCGAGAAGAGGATCAATGACCCGGATTGTGATCATCGGTGGTGGTCCGGCAGGGTACGAAGCAGCATTGGTAGCCGCCCAGCACGGCGGACAGGTGACGCTCGTCGATTCCGACGGTATCGGTGGTGCCTGCGTTCTGTGGGACTGCGTGCCGTCGAAGACGTTCATCGCCTCGACCGGCATTCGCACCGAGATGCGTCGTGCCAGCGACCTGGGTATTTCGCTCGATCCGTCGCAGGCCGCCGTCGCGCTTCCGAAGATTCACGACCGAGTCAAGAGTCTCGCGCAGGCACAGTCGGCCGACATCGCGCACCGCGTCACCTCGGTCGGCGTCGAACTTCTGGCCGGTCGCGCCGAGATGATCGACACCCACGTCGGGATGGCCTCGCATCAGATCAAGGCCGTGCTGGCCGACGGTGAAGAGCGAATCCTGGACGCGGACGTCGTTCTCATCGCAACCGGTGCCCGCCCGCGCGTGGTGAAGGGTGCCGAGCCCGACGGCGAACGCATTCTCAACTGGCGTCAGCTCTACGACCTCGAGGCCCTCCCCGAGCACCTGGTGGTCGTCGGATCCGGTGTGACCGGTGCCGAGTTCGTTTCGGCCTACACCGAGATGGGCGTCAAGGTCACCGCCGTCTCGAGTCGCGACCGCGTGCTTCCGCACGAGGACGAGGACGCCGCTCTGGTCCTCGAGGACGCGTTCAACGAGCGGGGTGTCACCCTCGTCAAGCACGCGCGAGCCGATTCGGTCGTCCGCACCGACGACGGAGTTCTGGTCACGCTGTCGGACGGCCGCACCGTCGAGGGCAGCCACGCGCTCATGACCGTCGGATCGGTTCCCAACACGTCCGGTCTCGGACTCGAGAAGGTCGGCATCGAACTCGACAAGGGTGGGTACCTGCGGGTGGACCGCGTATCTCGTACCGCGGTCGCCGGTATCTACGCAGCCGGTGACTGCACCGGCCTGCTGCCGCTGGCCTCGGTCGCCGCAATGCAGGGACGGATCGCGATGTACCACGCGCTGGGTCAGGCTGTCAGCCCGATCAAGCTCAAGACCGTGGCATCGGCGGTGTTCACGCGGCCCGAGATCGCGTCGGTGGGCGTCGCGCAGTCCAAGATCGACGCCGGTGACGTACCGGCGCGCGTGGTGATGCTGCCACTGACCACAAATCCGCGAGCGAAGATGAGCGGGCTCAAGCGCGGTTTCGTCAAGATCTTCTGTCGCCCGGCCACCGGCGTCGTCATCGGCGGCGTCGTGGTTGCGCCGAGTGCATCGGAGCTGATTCTGCCGATCGCGATGGCTGTGCAGAACAATCTGTCGGTGAACGACCTGGCGAACACGTTCTCGGTGTACCCGTCGTTGTCGGGATCGGTCATCGAGGCTGCGCGCCAGTTGATGGCGCACGACGATCTGGACTGATCTCACAATGTGAGAATTGCGTTTCATATTTCGGTAGCACGTGAGACAGTCGAGAGAGCGGACACACCCGTCCGCTCTCTCCTCGACTCAGCGGATCCGCGGGCCGTTCCCTCGTTCCTGCTGCCCCGGAGTCTCTTTCATGTCTTCTACTCACTTACCGGCCGGCTTGGCCCGACGCACCGCATCGCTTTCCAGCTCGGCCATCCGTGATCTTCTGGCCCTCACTGCACGCGACGACGTCATCAGTCTGGCGGGAGGTCTACCGGCCACGGATCTGATACCGGTCGACCGTATCGCGGCAGCTGCCGAGGCGGTGCTGCAGAGTCCCGATGCAGTCCAATACTGCGAGACCGCCGGCCATCGCACGCTGCGCAGCGTGATCTCGGCGAGGGAGAGCGCCGTGCGCGGGGGAGTGCCGGTGTCGACGGACACCGTCGTCGTCACGCACGGATCGCAGCAGGCGCTGACGCTGCTCGCGCAGGCGCTGATCGACCCGGGTGCCGTGGTCGTCGTCGACGAACCTGCGTATACCGGTGCGCTGCAGGTGTTCTCGATCGCCGAAGCACGGATCGAGGCCATCGAAATCGACGCCGACGGGATGAACACCGCCGAACTCGAACGACGGTTGACGGCGGGGCTGCGTCCTGCGGTGGTCCATACGGTTGCCAACTTCCACAACCCTCGCGGGGTCACGATGAGCGAGCCGCGGCGGCGGCACCTTGCGGCGCTCGCGGATCACTACGGATTCTGGGTGATCGAGGACGACCCGTACGGCGAGATCTGGTTCGCCGCAACAGGCTCTACGCACGGCACGGGCGCACCGCCGCCGCCGATAGCCTGCTTCGGCGATCGCGTCATCCGGCTGTCGAGTGCGTCGAAGATCCTCGCTCCGACGCTGCGTGTCGGCTGGTTCGTCGCACCGCCCGCCGTGTGTGCGGCTGTGGAGCTCCTCAAACAGGGCGCCGATCTGTGCGGTTCCTCGATGACGCAGCTGATGGCGGCGAACATGCTCGGCGACACTGCGTGGTTGGACGCACACTTGGCAATATTGCGTGGCGAGTACGCCTGCCGTGCAAAGGCATTGACGGATGCGCTCGATGCCGAGTTCTCCGCGCGGCTCACGGTCTCGCGCCCGACGGGTGGAATGTTCGCCTGGGCCACCTTCGAGGATGGGACCGACACGGACGAGTTG
Source organism: Rhodococcus ruber (assembly GCF_027270735.1). Lineage (GTDB taxonomy): Bacteria > Actinomycetota > Actinomycetes > Mycobacteriales > Mycobacteriaceae > Rhodococcoides > Rhodococcoides rubrum_A. The sequence goes on from NZ_JAPWIJ010000019.1 coordinate 18,682, forward strand.
CTCGCGGCCGCCCTCGAGCATGGAGTCGCCTTCGTTCCCGGCTCGGCGTTTGCGTCGGCCGAGCAGTACGGACGCTCGCTCCGATTGAGCTTCGCGGGATCGACCCCGGCAGAGCTGGCGGAGGCTGTGCGGCGATTGAGTGCCGCACATGCGTCCATCCGCACTCACTGAGCGTCGTCAGCAGGTTCTGCGCGTGGCGGACCTGGGGCGGTAACCTGACATGCACGTAGTGCGCGAGGTTTTTCGACGGATAGGGAGCGTCACAGTGAGCAACCGATCGAACACGAAGTTCCTCGGACCCACCCAGCGGGTGGAGGCGTGGGACCAGCTCGGATCCGAGCAGTTCGACGTAGTGGTCGTTGGCGGCGGCGTGGTGGGCTCCGGTGCCGCCCTCGACGCGGCGACGCGGGGTCTCAAGGTGGCTCTGGTCGAGGCGCGAGATTATGCGTCGGGCACCTCGTCTCGGTCGTCGAAGATGTTTCACGGCGGGCTCCGCTACCTCGAACAGCTCGAGTTCGGGCTCGTGCGCGAGGCGCTGCACGAACGGGAACTCTCGTTGTCCACGCTCGCACCGCACCTGGTCAAGCCGTTGAAGTTCCTGTTTCCGCTCACACATCGCCTGTGGGAGCGCCCGTACATCGCCGCGGGCATTTTCCTCTACGACCGGATGGGTGGGGCCAAATCGGTTCCGCAGCAGAAGCATCTGACGCGTTCGGGCGCGTTGCGGATGTCGCCCGGCATCAAGCGGAAGTCGCTGATCGGCGGAATTCGGTACTACGACACCGTCGTCGACGATGCCCGGCACACCATGACAGTCGCCAGAACGGCCGCTCACTACGGCGCAGTGGTTCGTACATCCACTCAGGTCGTCGGTTTCCTGCGGGAGGCCGATCGGGTATCCGGTGTGCGAGTGCGCGATTCGGAGACCGGTGCCACCACCGAAGTGCGTGCACACGTGGTGATCAACGCCACCGGCGTGTGGACCGACGAGATCCAGTCGTTGTCCAACATGCGCGGACGGTTTCGGGTGCGTGCATCGAAGGGTGTACACATCGTGGTGCCGCGCGATCGAATCGTCAGCGAAGCCGCGATCATTCTGCGCACCGAGAAATCCGTACTCTTCATCATCCCGTGGGGTGCGCACTGGATCATCGGCACCACCGACACCGACTGGAATCTCGATCTCGCGCATCCAGCCGCGACCAAAGCCGACATCGACTACATCCTGGGTGAGGTCAACGGTGTGCTCGTCACGCCGCTCACCCACGAGGACATCGACGGTGTGTACGCGGGCCTGCGGCCACTGCTGGCAGGCGAGAGCGACGAGACCTCCAAGCTCTCTCGCGAGCACGCGGTCGCTCGGGTGGCACCGGGGCTCATCGCCATCGCCGGCGGCAAGTACACGACCTACCGAGTGATGGCCGAGGACGCCGTCGATCTTGCGGCTGAGGATATCCCGGTGCGGGTGGCGTCCTCGATCACCGAGAAGGTGCCCCTCGTGGGTGCGGACGGTTACTTCGCGCTGGTCAATCAGGCACCTCATCTGGGCGAGATGTACAACTTGCATCCACATCGGGTGACGCACCTGCTGGACCGGTACGGTTCGCTGATCGACGAGGTGTTGGCGATGGCGGACGGCAAACCCGAGCTGCTGCAACCACTCACCGACGCACCGTCCTACCTCCAGGTCGAGGTGGTCTACGCGGCGGCGGCGGAGGGCGCGTTGCACCTCGAGGACGTGCTGTCGCGTCGGACCCGCATTTCCATCGAGTACTCGCACCGTGGGATGAACTGCGCGGGTCAGGTGGCAGCGTTGATCGCTCCCGTTCTGGGCTGGGACGAGGCCATGGTCGATCGTGAAGTCGATACCTACCGCGCCCGGGTGGAGGCCGAGATCGAATCGCAGCGCCAGCCCGACGACGAGTCGGCGGACGCGCTGCGGGTTGTCGCTCCCGAGGCCCGACAGGAGATTCTGGAACCGGTTCGCGGGTTCTGAGTCAGCGAGTCCGGACCAGTGTCCTGGGCGCGCGAGCGGCCGTCGCGCCGGAGACGGCCATGACCAGCAGGGTGAGTATCGCCAGTGTCAGCATGGGATCCATGGTGATCGGCGAAGCTGTGAGCAGGCTTGGCCTTCGCTGACAACGAGCCGTCAGACGGGCTCGGGTTGACAGTGGGGGCAATAGTAGATCTGCCGCTCTTCGAGGGGGTTGTCACCGATGAGCCCGAACTCGATGGTAGTTCCGCACCGTCGGCACGGCTTGTTCTCCCGGCCGTACACCCAGAAGTGTCGGCCCGGCCGCCGATCTCCGGTGGTGACGCGCTGGTTCCGATCCTTGTTGGCCATGATCAATCGATAGGACAGGTCGATCGTCTTCTTCAGGTCGCCGGCGTCGGCGACCGGTGTGCGCGGATCGATTCCACGCAGAAAGCAGATCTCGTTTCGATAGACGTTGCCGAGCCCGGCGATGTTGCGCTGATCGAGCAGAGCGAGTCCGACGGGACGAGCCGGATCCGACTCCAGATTGGCCAGGGCGGTTGCTGGGTCCCAGTCGGGGCCCAGCAGATCCGGTCCGAGATAACCGACCGCCTCGTCCTCGTTCTCGATGATGTCGAGGACTCCGAGTTCGAACCCGATGGCCTGCGCGTTCGCGGTGTTCAGGATGATGCGCGCCTGGAAAGCCGGGCGACGCCACCTCGCGCCGGGTGCGTAGACGTGCCACGTGCCCTCCATCTTCAGATGCGAATGGATGGAATAGCCGCCGACTCGAATCAGCAGATGCTTGCCGCGCGACGCGACAGAGTCGACCGTCCTGCCGGTGAAATCTACTGTGGCATAACGTGGTACGCGAATGTCGCAGGTGGTGAGCTGCTGGCCCTCCAGTGCCGCCCGTAGAGTGTTGGCCGCGCGCCAGACCGTATCGCCCTCGGGCATCGGTGTCCTCTCTCGTTCCTGGGAAGTGTTGCGAAGCTTCAGCGTCGGAGACGTAGTCCCCGGGGAGTCGCCGAGAAACCTGCTTCGGTCAGTGTCCTGGAGAAGTCCGTGCCGTGGATGTCGTGACCGTTGATCCGCTCGACCAGCAATTTGTCGACACCGCCCCGTCGGACGGTGGCCGCCAATGCGGTTGCCGCAGCGCCGATGTCCTCGGCATTCTCGCCGAACGTCAGCACGGACTTTCCGCCGCGTTCGACGAACATCGTCAATTCGCCCCGCACGAGGACGACCAGTGCACCTGCCTTGCGGCCAGGCCGATGCTTCGTCGTCTCGTCCGGCTCATCGCTGCCGCCGGCCTTCGGCCAGGGTAGTGCTCCGCCGTAGGGGTTGGCCGGATCGCACGACGCGAGTACGACGGCGGTGGCGTTCTTCTTCGGCTCGTCGTAACTGCGCAACCGATCGACCACGTCGGAGGTGGAGAACTGAGCGCCGCCGAGCGAATCGACGAAGTAGCCGCGTCGGCATCGACCGGAATCCTCGAACCCGGTCAGCACCTTGTACATCGTGGCGAATCCGCCGGGGACCCCTTCGTTCATCACCGAACCGCGGGTCACCACGCCGTAGCGCTCGAGAAGTACGTCTGCGGTGGCATGAGCGCGGACGGTGAGGTCGGGTTCGAGTTCGGGCAATCGTGACCATCGTCCACCCGCCGTCGGGGGGCCGGTGCGGGTGGGCAGTGACGGCCGCTCGAACTGACGGTAGGAGCGCAGGCGTGGTGTTCGACGCGGTGCTCGATGGCTCGGAGCCGAGCGAGTGGCTGTGGAGTTCAACAGCGCTCGCAGCGGAGCGAATGTGTCGTTGCTCAGACGGCCGGCCCACACCAGCTCCCACAGCGCCGCCTGCAGAGCGGTGTCGTCGGTGCTGCCGACGGTGTCGGAGAGCTGCCGGAAGAAGTACGCACCGCCGCCCGCGACGGCGTCCTGAATTCGAATCTGCAACTCCGACAGGTCGGACTCGGGTGCAGGCACGAGGGTGAGGGGTGCGGTGTCGGCCATGTGCAGGCTCACCCAGCCGTCCTTGGACGAGATCGCACCGTGCCCCGACCACAACACCTCACCGGTCGATGTGAGTTCGTCGAGCATCGCCGGGCTGTAATCGGTCACTCGCGACGAGAGCACGAGCGATTCCCAGGCCGATGCCGGAACAGGAACGCCCGCAAGCTGTTCGATGACGGTCGCGACGCCGTCGATTCCGCTGAGGCGTCGACTGTCCACGTGCTGCCAGGCTGGCAGGAAGCGGCCGAGGGTGGCGGTGGATACGGGTTCCACCTCTTGCCGAGCCGCTGCGAGCGACCGACGCCGCAGTCGCCGGAGAACCTCGGCGTCGCACCATTCGCTGCCCGTGGCACCGGGACGGAACTCGCCTTCGACGACTCGCTTGTCGACGGCCAATCTGCGCAGGACATCGCGTACCACGGCGGTACCGACGCCGAACCGCGCCGCTGCGTCGTCGAGGGTGAACGGTCCGTGGGTTCGTGCGTACCGGCTGATCAGGTCGACCAGCGGGTCGTCGACGGGTTCTATGAATGCGGCCGGGGTGCCGATGGGAAGTGGAACGCCGAGTGCATCGCGCAGGCGAGCGGCGTCCTCGATTGCCGTCCACCAGGTCTGTCCGGCGAACGTGACCTCCATCGCCCGCTTGGCATCGGCCAGTTCGGCGAGCCACTGCGGGAATTCGTCGCTGTTGGTGCGCAGGCCGATCTCGTCCACGGTCAACGGGCCGAGCAGCCGCAACAGATCGGCTACGCCTTCGATGTCCTTGGCGTGGCGGTCCTCGGGGAGGCGCTGTAGTTCGAGTTCGGTGGTGGTGATGACGCTGTCGTCGAGCAGCTCTCGTAGCTCTACGCGTCCGAGCAACTCGGCCAGCAGCGCGGAGTCCAGCGACAGCGCAGCGGCCCGGCGCTCGGCCAGCGGGCTGTCGCCCTCGTACATGAATGCGCCGACGTAGTTGAACAGCAACGAATTGGCGAAGGGTGACGGCGATGGTGTCTCGACGTCGACGATCCTTATCTGGCGCCGACCGATGCGGGCCAGGATGTCTTCGAGGGCGGGCAGGTCGTAGACGTCCTGCAGGCATTCGCGGACGGTTTCGAGCAGGATCGGGAACGTGGGGTACTTGCGTGCCACGTCGAGCAGTTGCGCCGAACGCTGCCGCTGTTGCCACAGCGGTGCCCGCTTGCCTGGGTTGCGGCGGGGCAGAAGCAGTGCGCGAGCGGCACATTCGCGAAATCTGGACGCGAACAGTGCCGATCCGCCGACCTGCTCGGTGACGATGTCGGCAATCTCGTCGCGCTCGAACACGAACAGCTCTGCACCGGGTGGCTGATCGTCGGTATCGGGGAGTCGGACGATGATGCCGTCGTCCGAGGCCGTGGGGGCGGCGTCGATGCCGTAGCGCTCGATCAGTCTCGCGCCCACCGCGAGTGCCCACGGTGCGTGCACCTGCTGGCCGTAGGTCGAGTGCAGCACCAGTCGCCAGTCGCCGAGTTCGTCGCGGAACCGTTCGACGATCATCGTCTTGTCGGTGGGGAGTTGGCCGGTCGCCTCCAACTGCTCGTCGAGCAACGCGATCAAGTTGTTGACCGCGTTGGCGTCGAGGCCGTCGGCGCTCAGTCGCTCGGCCAAGTTGCTGCGGTCTGTGGTGCTCCGCAGGAACTCGCCCAGAGCCCGACCCAGTTCTGCCGGTCGACCGAGACCGTCGCCGTGCCAGAACGGGAGCCTGCCCGGTTGGCCGTACGCCGGGCTCACCAACACCCGGTCGTGGGTGATCTCCTCTATGCGCCAACTGGTGGCGCCGAGCGCGAAGACGTCACCCACCCGTGATTCGTAGACCATCTCTTCGTCGAGTTCGCCTACTCTGGACTGCTTTTCGCCGACCATGTAGACGGTGAACAATCCGCGGTCGGGAATGGTTCCGCCAGAGGTGACAGCCAATCGCTGCGACCCGGGCCGCCCGGTGAGGGTGTTGGCGTCGCGGTCCCACACGAGCCTCGGTCGGAGTTCGGCGAACTCGTCCGAGGGGTAACGGCCCGAGAGCAGATCCAGGGTCGATTCGTAGGCCGAACGGGGCAGCGTGGCGAAACTTCCTGTGCGACGGACGGAATCGAACCAGTCCTCGGCGTCGATGGGTTCGAGGGCACAGGCCGCGACAGTCTGTTGAGCCAGCACGTCGAGTGGGTTGGCAGGAACGAAGAGAGCCTCGATCTTGCCCGACGTCATGCGTTCGACGGTGACTGCGCAGTGAATCAGGTCGGTGCGGTGTTTGGGGAACAGCACGCCCTTCGAGATTTCGCCGACCTGGTGCCCCGCGCGTCCGACCCGTTGCAGCCCGCTGGCCACCGACGGCGGTGCCTCGACCTGAACGACCAGATCGACTGCGCCCATGTCGATTCCGAGCTCGAGGCTGCTGGTGGCGACGACGCAGCGCAGCCGTCCCGTCTTGAGGTCGTCCTCGATCAGTGCGCGTTGGTCTTTGCTGACGCTGCCGTGGTGGGCCCGGGCCAACAACGGATCGGCGCCGTGGTTCACGTCGTTGGGAGTGCCGACCTGCGAGGGCGGCTTGTGCTGTGTCTCGACGCCGTCGCCGATTCGCTCGGCGTACACCTCGTTCAGCCGCGCGGTGAGTCGCTCGGCGAGCCGCCGGGAGTTCGCGAACACGATGCACGAACTGTGCTCGAGGATGAGATCGACCATTTTCTCTTCGACGTGCGGCCAGATCGAGCCCTGCGCCGGGGGAGCGGCGGAGGTATCGGCATTCGGATCGGTGACGCCCAGTTCGGTCATGTCCTCGACGGGTACCTGAACCGTCAGGTCGAACGTCTTCGGGGCGGGCGGAGCGACGATCTCGATGGGAGCCGCTCCGGCCAGAAAACGGCCGACCTCCTCGTGCGGGCGAACCGTCGCGGACAGGCCGATGCGCTGCGCCGGCTTGTTCAGCATGCCGTCGAGTCGTTCGAGCGACACCGCGAGGTGCGCGCCGCGCTTGGTGCCGGCCACGGCGTGCACCTCGTCGACGATCACGGTGTCGACCTCGGCGAGAATGTCTCGCGCTGCCGAGGTGAGCATGAGGAACAGCGACTCCGGGGTGGTGATCAGGATGTCCGGGGGAGTCTTGATCATGTTCCGACGGTCGGCGGCGCTGGTGTCGCCGGAGCGCACGCCCACCGAGATTTCGGGTGGATCGAGGCCGAGCCGCTTGGCCGTCTGAGTGATACCGACCAGGGGTGCGCGCAGGTTACGTTCGACGTCGACCGCGAGAGCTTTGAGCGGCGAGATGTAGAGGACCTTCGTCTTCCGCTTGCTGTCCGCACCCAGTTGCGCCAGCTCGTCGAGAGCCCACAGAAATGCCGAGAGGGTCTTGCCCGATCCGGTCGGTGCGACGACGAGAGTGTGAGCGCCGCTCGAGATCGACGACCAGGCACCCAGCTGCGCGGAGGTGGGTGCCGGAAACGCGCCGGTGAACCACTCGCGAGTGGGCCGCGACAGCTTCTGCATCACAGACAGCTGTTCCGGTGCTCCTGTGCCGATACCGTGCCTGGCCATCCCAACATCATGCCCCGGGGCGCCGACAGATAATCCCCGTGCAGCTCCGGTTCACGAGCCCGTGTTGTTTCCTTCGATTCGGGTACCCGGACGCCATGACCGACGACCAAGAGACCATGCAGAAGATTTCCGCGAAACTCGACGCTCTGCTCGGCAGCAAGACCAACGGCCTGCAGAACGAGGTTCCCCCCGGAGCCAGCATCCAGTCCGACGAGGACGACGCCGAGCAAGGGCCGCTGGGTCGTGACTACCACCTGGCGAGCAAGTACGCACAGGCGCTCGCGATCAACGAGCCGCAGGTGATCGACCGTGACGAATTCGACCGGTTGGTCGCCGAGTACGGCTGACCACACACGACTCGTGGCGGTGACCTGGCGAACCTGACGGCATCGGATCTACAGTCGATGGGTGACCGAACGCAAGAAGCCAGGAGTCACGTTCGAGTCCTGGGTGGACAAGCAAATCCGTCAGGCCCAGGACGAGGGCGCCTTCGAAGGGCTGGAGGGGGCCGGTAAACCGATTCCGCTCGGCGATCCCCGGGACGAGCTGTGGTGGGTTCGCGGTTACCTGAAACGGGAGAATCTCCCGGCCGACGCGTTGTTGCCCACCGCGCTGCAGCTTCGCAAGGAGATCGAGCGGCTGCCGTCCACGCTGATCGGTATTCGGCGCGAGGACTCGGCACGAGATGCTCTGGACGAGTTGAACGCTCGCATTGTCGACTGGATCCGGTTTCCGACGCCGCCGATCGTTCCCCTGGGGCCGGTCGATGTCGAGGCATGGCTCGAAAAGTGGCGAACCAACCGAGCCGAGGTGGACCGACTCGAGCACGAGCATCGCTCGCAGTCGGTCGCACCCTCGGCGTCGGAGACCGGTACCGCCGGACGATCGTGGTGGACGCGCATGCGTCGAACATTCACCTGGCGGCGCTGAGACCCGTTGTCGTTCCACACATGGCGAGCGCATCGGCGGCTGTCGACACGAACGGAATGCCTGATGTTCCGTCGACCCGAATTCTCGACGGCAGCAGCCCGTCGGAGTGTGCCGGTTCTTCCATCGTCTTCCAGCCGGTGGCCCGCCTGAGAATTCCGCCGACCAGAGTGTCCGCCGCATGACGGTTTCCGCTGCGGACGGTGATCGGCGCGGTATCGAGCTCGACTCGGGCGAACCGTAATGCTGCATCCACGGCTTCGGTGGTCTGCGCCGCTGACGATCGACCGCGTGGACCGGTGCTCAAGCCGTGCCCGGGTAGATCGAGGACCACCACGTCGACGCCTCCCGCAGCGATGTCCGAGGCCAACGGGGTGAGGTATCGCGCGTGCGTACCTGCGTCTGCGACGAGCACCACCGATTGCTCGGATTCGACGGACGCTCGATGGATCTCGGCGTGCACGCTGCCGTGGCCGGTATCGAGCTGACGATGTTCCACCTGCAGTGCGGCAACATCCGCCCGGCTCAGTGCAACAGCCTCCGATGCCGGGCGTAGCGCCGCTTCACAAGCCAGGCCGCGTGCCAGGGCGTCGCCGCGGCGAAGTAGCGACTTGCCTTGCAGCAGAATCATCACCGCGGCGCTCTCGTGTGCGGTGAGTGTCGGTGCCCAGCCGGTGGCGCGGCCCAGAGCCGAGGAATCGACTATGGGTTCGCCCGGTGTGACCCACTGGCCGGAGAAGGGTGTGAGCCCCAGACGGAACGCCACGTTCGCAACATGCGTTGCAGCTTTCTGCGGAACGTCGAACATCAACTGGCCCTGCATCGCAGCGAGTTCGCGCACACCGACCCAGTCCACTGGACCCAGGTTGTACGGACCGACGAGGTCGGTCTTGGCCGCGCGGTGGAAGGCGTCGGCCATGTCGTCTTGGTACAGGAATTGATACGACGCCCGATCCGCCTCCGGGAATGCACCGATCGGCCCGGTGAACTGGTCGATCCCGTCGTTGGCGAAGTCGGGTCCGACGATGTACGTGCACCGCAACATCGAGATGGTCATCTCGCCGGGGTGCCTACGGAGCCACCACTCAGCATAGTGTTCCACCTCGGCCTTGTCGTAGAAGTAATAACGATCGGGATCACCTGCAGGATAACTGTTCTCGGTGAGTGGCTCCGGAGCTATGTCGGCACCGTATGCGTTGATGCTCGACGCAATGACCACTCGCGCCGCGCCCGCTCGATATGCCGAATCGACGACGTTGCGTGAGCCGCGGAGGTTGATGTCGTGGGTTTCGGCCTTGTCTTTGAGCTCCTCGACCACGAACGCCAAGTGCAGCACGACGTCGCATCCAGCGAACGTCTCCTCGAGGTCGGGAGAGCGAATGTCGGAGCGCAGCGAGGTGAACTTCGGGTGCGTGATTCGGGCTGGGCGACGGGCTATCCCGATGACCTCGTCCACCTCGGGATCCTCGAACAGCCTCGGAAGTATGGCGGCCGCGAAGTCACTGGTGGCTCCGGTGACCGCGATACGCAATCCGCGGGCGTCCTCACTCATTCGGGCAGTCCTGCCACGGCCTCGATGATGTGCTCCGTGGCGGTCGACAGCTGCTGTTCGGTGTGTGTTGCCATCACGCACAGGCGAAGTATCGCACCGGACTTCGGCACGGCGGGATGCAAGGCGGCACTGGTGAAGATGCCACGGTCGTAGAGGTTCTTCCACAGGCTCATGGCCACGAGGTCGTCGCCGATGTGCAGTGAGACGATGGGGGCGGCCGTATCTCCGTGTGGGGTCGCGGAGCGGCCTGCCACGTCGAGCCCAGCCGATTGCAATCCGCCGCGCAGGATCTCGGCGTTCTCCAGTACGCGCCGAGCCCGATCCTTACCCTCATCGCTACGGATCAGGCGGACCGAAGCCAACGCGGCACCCACCGCAGCAGGCACGCCGGAGGTCGTGAACAGGAAGGCGCGGGCCTTGACCCGGAGGGTGTCGATCAAGTCACTCGATCCGGTGACGAACCCACCGGTGGAGCTGGGGCTCTTCGACAGCGATGCCATCGTGACGTCGACGTCCTTGGTGATACCGAACAGCTCGGCGGCTCCGGTGAGCTCGGGCCCGTAGATACCGAGGCTGTGGGCTTCGTCGACCATCAGCGCCGCGTGATAGCGGATACACAGCTCGGAGACCGCGTCGAGCGGTGCAAGATCGCCCTCCATGGAATACAGGCCGTCGACGATGACCAGCACGGCACCGTCGTCGACGACGGGCTGCTGGAGCTTGGCTTCGAGGTCGGCCATGTCGTTGTGCTTGAACTTGACCACCGACGCGCCCGAAAGAGCGCTACCGTCGCGGATGGATGCGTGTGCCGCCGAATCGACGATCACCGTGTCACCGGGGCCGACGATCGCGCTGATCGTTCCGAGATTCGTTTGATAACCGGTGGTGAAGACGAGTGCGTCGTCGGTTCCGTGCCACTGGGCGATCTCGTGTTCGAGTTCGAGGTGGAGGTCCAAAGTGCCGTTGAGCAAACGACTTCCGGTGACAGCGCTGCCGAACGTGTCGAGTGCGTGCTGGGCACCCTCGACAACCTTCGGATGGTCGGCAATACCGAGGTAGTTGTTGGACCCGAGCATGATCTTGTCTCGGCCCTCGACGCGAACGACCGGCGCGACGGCCGATTCCATCTTACGGAAGTAGGGGACCACATCGGCTTCTCGAACAGCGCGCAGCAAGTCCACGCGCTCGTCTCCGCCGAGTCGTTTCATCAATCTGTTGACAACCATCGTGTACCAGAACTCCTCACAGAGTTGTTTGTGGATTGCCGCGAATTCTTGAGTTCATTCGGAGCGGGCGGCAAATGCGATTGGTATTCGGCGGAAGAATATTCGATGCTCGAAAGAACGCACTCGCAGCGGAAATCGGTTGGTAAATCAGTCCGAAAAAATGATTTGGGTACTTTTTGCAGTTAAAATTTTACGATATCTTTAGTTTATTTGCGCAGGTCGGGGGGTATTTTGGTGGCCAGCGCGAATTCACCCGCTCTACCGCTGTGTATGTAAATATTCGACCGCTTTGTCGCGATCAAGTGATGGTACAAACGGTCGTCGCTGCAATCAATTAGTGGCACACAATCAATTAGTGACACAAGGAGATGAACTGTGACTGGATTAATGGTGCGCGAACGAGAAACGCTCGAGAAGTACATGCCTGGTTTGCTGAACTATTTGGATGCCACCCCGCTGGACCGACTCGAGTCGCGCGATTCGGACGCGATCGACAAGTTTCGGGAATTCGGCGGTACCGGTCTGGTGGTGCCGGGCGAACTGGGCGGTCTCGGTGCTCCGGCCATCGACGCGGTCCGGGCGCAGAGGGTCATAGGGTCTCGCTCGCCCTCTCTCGGCGCTGGAACCACGATGCACCATCTCTCACTTGCCTCCCTGACGGAGTTCGCGCGCGGTGCCACCGAGGACGACCGAGCGTTGATCAAGGGATTGGTCGAACAGAAGGCGATCGTCGCGTCCGGATTCTCCGAGGGAGTCACCGGTGGGAGTGTGTTCATACCGACGATGACGGCCGTGAAGAAGGGCGATAGCTACATCGTCAACGGAAGCAAGAAGCCGTGCAGTCTGGCGCGGTCGATGGATCTGCTGACCTGCAGTGTCGAGATCGACTCCGGTGACCGCGCCGTCGCTCTGATTCCGGCCAGCCTTCCGGGTATGAGCGTGAAGCCGTTCTGGACCACCGACATTCTGGCCGGCGCACAAAGCGAAGAAGTCCTGCTCGAAGACGTCGAAGTGCCCGCGAGCCTGGTCCTGCCCAACAAGGACGACGATCCCGATGGCGTGCACGAGATGACCGGTTACCTCTGGTTCGGCATGTTGATCTCCGCCAACTACATCGGCGCCGCGACTTCGCTGCTCGAGCGGATGATCGAGCAGGACAAGGGCGACTACGAGGGCTACGTTCGGGCGGCGGCCGAACTCGAGGCATCCATGGCAGCTATCGAGAACGTGGCCCGCGCCTTCGACGAAGGTGAACGCGGACAGGACATTTCGGTGAAGTTGTTGTTCAACCGCATTGCGATACGTGACGCACTGGTCCGCAGTAGTTCGGCTGCCATCGAATCGCTCGGCGGGATCGGCTTCATCAAATCACCCGAGATCGCTTACGTTGCAGCGGCATTGCACGCCTTCGCATTTCACCCGCCGTCGCGACGATCCATCTCGGAGACCCTGGCCCGTTTCCATGCAGGTGAGGATTTCGCCTTCGTCAAGTAGTGGTCAGTCTTCGTTGCGTTCTTCGTCGGCCAGTTTGTCCTCGCCTCGGTTGCGGAAGAACTTGAACCCGGGGATGCCGATCACCGCGCGTCGGACATCTTTGGTGACTCCGAGCAACTCGTGAATCTCGGGGGACACCGTGTCGAGGGTAGCGAGGATTGGGAGCAGAGCTTCCATGTGATCGAGGAGGCCGGGTAGCTGGTCCACCATAGCGATGGCGGCGTCGACTTCTTCGTCGGACAGGTTGTCGATGAACTTCCGCGCCATGGGCTCGGCCTGCTTGGCGATCGGATCGAACAGTTCGATCAGCTCGAGCGCAGTGTGCGAGGCGACCGATGCCGATGCGACGACCTCGTCGGCGGCACCGGTCGTCCGCTGCACGCTGGCGACGACCGCGTCGGCCGAGTCGATCACTCGGTCGATACGTGTCATCAATGTCTCTATGTGGTTCATCAGCGCTTCGATTCGGCCGGGCAGGGTAAGCGCGAATTCGGTCGTGGTGATCATCCAGCTCACACCGACCCGCGCCACCGCGACTCCGCGCCGGAGCACCGTCTCGGTACCGAGTGGATCGGGGAGCACCACGCCTGCCAACACCAGAGCCATAGGAGCGACAATGCCACACCGACACCACGCCCCGAGTGCCGTTAGCCTCGTAGCATGAGAGCCCTCGTCACCGGCGCCAGCGGATACATCGGGTCGCGGCTGGTGGCAGCTCTGCTGGCCGACGATGCCGACGTCGTAGTCGGTTCTCGCACGCCGAGCAACCTGAGAACGTTCGATTTCCACGACTCCGTCACTGCGGTATCGCTGGATGTCACCGATCAGCAATCGTGTGCCGATGCGTTCGCCGAAGCCGGCGACATCGATGTGGCGTACTACCTGGTGCACGCCATCGGTGAGTCCGACTACCGTGCGCAGGATCGACGGTCCGCCGAGCAGTTCGCCGCGGCTGCGGCCCGGGCGGGTGTGCAGCGGATCGTCTATCTGGGGGGCTTCGTACCCGACGACGACCATCTCTCCGAGCATCTCGCGAGTCGTGCGGACGTAGGGGAAGCGTTGACAGTCGACGGCGTCGAGTTGGTCTGGCTTCGTGCCGCCATCGTCATGGGTGCCGGTTCGACGTCGTACGAGATGTTGCGGTACCTCGCCGACCGCTTGCCGGTGCTACCACTGCCGAGCTGGCTCGCCGAGCCCGTGCAGCCGATCGCCGTCGACGACGTGCTGCACTATCTGGTGGCGTCCGCCGACGCCGAGACCGTGCCGGCGGGCTCGTACGACATCGGTGGGCCGGACGTGGTGCCTTACCGCGATCTGGTGTTCGCGTACGTCGAGGCTGCCGGTCTTCAACGGGTCGGGGTCCCGGTGCCGTTCGTGCCTACCTCCCTCGCAGGCAAAGTGATAGGCCGGATCATCCCTGTTCCGGCCGGGCTCGCCGAGGATCTGGTGGGGTCGCTGCACAACACGATGACGACGTCGGAGAGCCGGATACGTGAACTCGTTCCCGACCCTCCACATGGTCTGACCACCATCGCAGACGCCATGGCCCGTAGTGTGCGGGGCATGGTGGGTGAGCCTCCCGGTGTGTGCGCGCTGAAGGATCCGCTTCGGCTGGCCAACACGGATGCGGCGTGGAGCGGCGGCGATGCCCTCGGCGTCCGGCGTCGCGGTGTGGCAGTGTCCTCGGACCGCACCTGGGGCTTGATCGAGGCCCTCGGCGGGCGGCGACTGCTGTCCTCGAAGCCTGTGGCGGCAGCGGTGCGTACCAACCTGGACGTGGTGGCCGGTGTGAACCGACGCGTGACATCGGCCGTGCGTCGCTTGACCGATACCGAGGAGGCGTGATGGGAACGTGGTCGACGACCGCGCTGAACGTGATGAAGTCCGCGCTGGTCGATCCCGTGGAGCGCGATCACCGAGAATCCGACGCGGCATTCCGCAAGCGCCGGATCATCGTCATGATCACCTTGGTGATCGGCGCCACAGTGCTCTACTTCTCGCTCAAGGTCGAGCCCGGCGACCCGTCGTTCTACGCACTGACGCTGGTACTCGCTGCGGTATGGACGGTGGGCGGACTGCTCTCGGGCCCCCTGCATCTGGGACGCATCGTGGTCGGCGGTTCGATCCGTAGGCCGATCGTCACACCCATTCTGATCGGTCTCGCCGTGGGTGGTGTGTTCATGCTCGGCGGTCTGGTCGTACGGCAGATTCCGCCGCTGGCCGACTTCACCGAGAACGTGCTCGCGCACGCCAGAGTGGGCTCGCTGGTACTGATCGTCTTCATCGCGCTGCTCAACGGCGTGGCCGAGGAAATTTTCTTCCGTGGGGCGCTGTACTCGGCGATCGGCGTGAAGAACCCGGTGATCATCTCTACCGTCGTGTACGCGATCGCCACTCTCGCGTCCGGCAATCCGATGCTCGGCTTCGCCGCCGTGCTGCTGGGGTACGTGATGGGTCTTCAGCGGCGTGCCTCTGGAGGGATCCTGGCACCGATACTCACTCACGTCAGTTGGTCGGCGGTCATGGTGCTCGCTCTTCCGCCGTTGTTCGTGTGACCGCCGATGTTCGATCGGAAAGAGGCGTAAACACCGATTCGCTCGGCAGAAACGGTCCTGCGTGCTAATTCCTTCCGGAACTGGGCTACATTGCGCAGGTGAGTGAAAATCTCGATCGCGTCGATCGCTTGATCATCGACGAGCTTGTGTCCGACGGCCGCGCCACGTTGGCGACGCTGGCGGAGAAGGCTTCCTTGTCGGTCTCGGCCGTGCAATCCAGAGTCCGACGGCTGGAGTCACGGCGCGTGATCCGTGGCTACACCGCCCAGGTGGATCCGGAAGCCCTCGGACGGCCGTTGTCGGCCTTCGTGGCAATCACTCCCATCGACCCGGCCCAACCCGACGACGCTCCCGCCAGACTGAAGCACCTCTCGGCCATCGAATCGTGCCATTCGGTTGCCGGCGAGGAAAGCTACGTACTGTTGGTGCGAGTCGAATCGCCTCGTGCACTCGAACGCCTACTGCAGGAAATCAGGGCCACCGCCAACGTGCAGACACGCAGCACCATCATTTTGCAGACGTTCTACGACCGCTGACGGCCCGCCACACGCGATCCGAGGACATCGGCAGGTCGTACAGTCTGGCCCCCACAGCGTCGCGGATAGCGTTTGCCAAAGCAGGAGCGACGGGGTTGTACGGAGACTCGCTCATCGACTTCGCGCCGAACGGACCCAACCGGTCGTAGGTGTCGGCGAACAGTACTTCGGTCCGAGGAATATCCGCGAACTGCGG
Organism: Rhodococcus ruber; assembly: GCF_027270735.1. Taxonomy (GTDB): domain Bacteria; phylum Actinomycetota; class Actinomycetes; order Mycobacteriales; family Mycobacteriaceae; genus Rhodococcoides; species Rhodococcoides rubrum_A. Next base: position 34,701 of record NZ_JAPWIJ010000019.1, read on the forward strand.
AACGTGATAGCTCCGGATGGAATCGGTGGTGACCAGACCGGCACCGTCGGTACGGATCTCCTCGTACAGTGCGCTGCCGATAGCCTGCGCAACGCCACCTTCGACCTGGCCGCGGCACTGCTGCGGGTTCATCACCGTTCCAGCGTCCGCGCTGTGCACCGAGTGCAGAATCTGCACTGTGCCGGTGTCCTCGTCCACCGCCACCCGGAAAGCTTGGACATCGAACGCCAGTGATCGCGGTAGCCCGCCGCTGTTGCCCTCGGTGACCAGCGAGCCACCGGCCTTCGCCAAGATGTCGTCGAGGGTGACGAACCGATCGCCGCACCGCACGCCTTCGGGTCCCAATGTGCAGTCCGAGTGTCGTTGTCCGGTAACGGTTCCGGCGATATCGAGAATCCTTGCCGACAGTGCGCGGACCGCCGCGTAGAGAGCCTTGCCTGCCACCACCGTGCCCGCCGAACCGAAGGCGCCGGTGTCGTAGGTGGTGGAATCGGTGTCGGACTGGCAGACCTGAATGCGATCGACCGAGGTACCCAACTCGCTCGCCGCGATCTGAGTGTGCACGGTAGTGGTCCCGTTGCCGAATTCCGCTGTTCCGACGCGTATCTCGTACCGACCCTCGGGCAGCAATGCCACCGACGTTTCGGCGCGATGACCGCGTGGTGGAATCGTCGCGATCATGGCCACCGCCATCCCTTCGCCGACTTTCCATCCCGTCGGCGCATGCTCACCGTTGCCGCGTCGCAGGGCTGCCTGGGCGAGGTCGATGCACTGATCGAGGCCGTAGCTTCCGAACTGCAGGTCGTCTTCTTCGATATGCGCGGCGACGATGTCGTCGCCGGGGACGATCACGTTGCGTCGTCGAAACTCGAACGGATCGACGTCGATCTCTCTGGCCAGATCGTCCATTGCCGATTCGATCGCGAACATCACCTGTCCCAGTCCATAACCACGGAATGCTCCGGACGGAATGTTGTTGGTGTAGACGGTCTTCGCATCGACGCGCTTGTTGGCGCACCGGTAGATCGCGACGGACTCGCCGCACCCGTGGAACATCACTCCGGCACTGTGATTTCCGTAGGCCCCGGCATCGGTGAGAACGTCGATCGACAACGCGGTCAACGTGCCGTCGGCGCTCGCGGCAGCGGTGACGTCGACCCGGAACGGGTGACGACACGGCGAGACGGTGAACTCGTCGGTCCGCGTGAACTCGAATTGCACGGGTCGGCCGGTGCGGAGCACGGCCAGCGCCACGACGTCCTCGGTCAGCAACTCCTGCTTGCCGCCGAAGCCGCCGCCGACGCGGGCGGTGAACACCCGCACTCCTTCGCGCGGAAGGCCGAAGATCTCACAGATCTCGTCGCGTACCAGAAACGGAACCTGGGTGCTGGTGCGCAGATTCAGCCTCCCCGTCTCGTCCAGCCACCCGATGGTGCCGTGGGTCTCCAGGTGCACGTGTTGTACTCGCTGCGTCGTCCACCGTCCGGTGACCACCGCCGCCGCATCACGGACTGCGGCGTCGACGTCTCCGGTGCTGCCGTGCAACTCTGCCACCAGATTTCGTGACGGATCCGCAATGCGAGCCGTCGCATCCTTGTCGCCGTGGATCTTCGGCGCACCGGGTTCGAGCGCGGATTCGGGATCGAACACCGCGGGCAGCACGTCGTACTCGACGACGAGGGCGCGGCACCCTTGCTCCGCGGCCGCGACCGAATCTGCGACCACGATCGCCACCCGCTGGCCGATGAAGCGCACGACGGTGTCGAGTACGTGGGTGTCGTCGGGATCGTCGACGCGGCGATCGTGGCGTGCCGTCGAAAATGCGGTGGACGGGCTGTCTTTCGCGGTGAGCACGAGAACGACCCCGGGCACCCGCTCCGCGGCAGCGACGTCGATGGCGACGATGCGCGCATGCGCATGCGGGCTGCCGAGCACCGTGGCGTGCAGTAGCCCCTGGGGTGAGTGATCGAGGGTGTAAGGCTCGGTTCCGGTGACGATCCGGGCGCTGGCCGGTGCAGCGACGGATCGCCCGCAGGCCGGTCCGTCGACGGCTTTCTCGGTGTTCACCAGTCCACAGACTGCGTCGGCTATCGCCCGGTACCCGGTGCAGCGACACAGATTCCCCTTCAGCCGCTCGGGGAGTTCGTCCATATCGTTCTCGGTCAGCGTCGATGCAGTGACGACCATTCCTGCCGTGCAGAACCCACACTGGAAGCCCGCGGCCTCGACGAAGCGGCTCTGCATGGGATGCAGGTCGTCCGGAGTGCCGAGCCCGGTAACGGTGGTCACGGATCGGTTCGCGGCACGGAATGCGGGGAAGATGCACGAGTGCACCGGCTCACCGTCGACGAGCACCGAACACGCTCCGCAATCGCCCGCGTCGCAGCCTTTCTTCACCTCGAAATGTTCGTGTTCGCGCAGCATCGTTCGTAGGCACTGGCCCGGCCGTGGTTCGACGTCGGTCGGTACGCCGTTGATGTCGACGATCATGACAACTCCTCGCGAATCTGCTGGGCTGCAATACAACTGATGTGACGACGCCAGTCCGGCGCACCGTGGGGGTCGTCGTACCAGTGCTCGGGACCGATTGTCTCGGCCAGCGCCTCGTCGAGTTCGCCGGCCGTCGGCAGAGCCGGAAAGCGAAGTACGAACGGGCGGACCGTCGATGCGCTCACCGTCAGAACGAACTGGCCGCCGGCGTCGACCCGCCCGATCACCACCGCGGCCGATCGGCCGAGTGGTGAGAGTGCGAGCTTGCGCATCGCCGTCCTCGCCTCGAGCGCATACCGCGGAATCTCGATGCTGCGCAACACGTCTCCAGGGCGAAGAGCATTGGTGTGCGGTCCGGTGATCAGATCGTCGATCGCGATGTCGTAGTCGTGTTCGGGACCGTCTGCAGACCACACCTGCCCGATGCCGTCGAGGGCCGCGGTGACCGAGATCATCGCACCGGCGGGCAGGGCCAACGCGATGTTGCCGCCGACGGTGGCAGTTTTCCAGATCTTGAACGAGGCCAACAGTGCTGCGGCGCAGCGAGGAAACAGTGCGGCGGCAGGCCACTGCGAATCGAATCGCGCCAGCGTCTCGATCGTGCACGTGGCGGCGATCTCGAGCCCGGCCTCGGTGACCGTCAACGGCTCCCAGCCCAGGGCGGTGATATCGACGAGGGTACTCAGATGATCCTGCTTCTCCGAGAACAACCAGGTACCACCTGCGAGTACTGCGGTGTCTGCGCGTCCCGGCGGCAGGTCCGACCGGGAACCGGGAAGCAGAACGTTGTCGACAGTGCCGAGATCCATGGTCTTCGTTCACCTCATCCTCGCCGGGAGGGTCCACCGCGCCGGCAGGTCCACCACCCGATGTGTCACCTCGAACTCTAGTGAGTTTCTGTTACCGATCTTCGGTGGTCCGGCGATCCGTCCGAAACTCGGCGGAAACAACCCGCACCTAGTGTGGTCTCGAACAAGCGCAGTGATGCCGAGCCGGGGGAGGGCGACAGTGCAGGTCAAGGACTTGCTCGACGCCACAGGGCTCAGCATTCGATTGCTCACCTCCGACCCGGACGCTCTGGACCGCACGTTGCGGTGGACCTACACCACCGATCTGCCGGATCCGTCGCGCTACATCGCCGGCGGCGAATTGGTCATCACCGGCCTCGTGTGGCGTCGAACGCCGGCCGATAGCGAGGTGTTCGTCCGGGCTGTCGCAGAATCCGGGGCCTCGGCACTGGCGGCGGGGGAGGGATTGCTCGGCCACATTCCACCGGATCTGATCGACGCGTGCGAGCGGCACGGACTGCCCTTGCTCGCCGTACCCGACAATGTCTCGTTCGGCGAGGTCACCGAGTTTCTCGTCGGGAGAGTCACCGGTGATCGAATCGCCTCGCTCAACAGCTCCCTCGTTCGGCACCGCCAACTGCTCACTGCGGTCGCAGACGGTAGGGCCCTCGACGAGCTGGCCCTGCACACCTCCAGGGAAACGGGGATGGCATGTCTGATCTTCACTGCTACCGGGCGCCGGCTGGTGGCCGAAGTGGTCGCGTTCTCCGATGCCGACGTCGACACATTGACGCACGCTGCGCTGTCATCCGAAAGACTGCCCACGACAACGACTCTCAGCGACGGTGAGGCGTACAGCATCTTCGGAATCGGCCCGTCGCTCGCTCAGAGAACCACGCGGTGGTTCCTCGCGGTGGCGGGAGACAGAGACACCTTCCCTCCGGCGATCTCCGACGCGTTCGGTCAGCTGGCAGCGATCGCCGCCCTCGATCGTGCTCGACGCGAGGAAGGACGGCTGGTTCGTCGTGAAATAGCAGACCAGGCCGTGGCATTGATCGAAGCCGACAGCACCAGGCCCGAGGCGCTGACTCGGCTGCGTCAGGCAGCCGTCGATCCAGACCGTCCGCTGGTCGTCATCAGGATCGTGCACAGCGGTAAAGCCGATCTGCGCGAGATGCTGCGAACAGTGCTCAGCGATACTCTGAATTCCTTCGGCGGCGGCTGCGTCGGTGCCAGCACACACGGCGACATCGTCGCGATCGTGAACACCGAGGATCCATGGATCGCGCAAACCCTCCGAACCCGATTGTCCCGCTTGGGTTCCGGTATCGGGCGCAGCCGCCTGCTCGTGGGCGTCAGCTCGGAGGCCACGGGTCTCACCATCGACGGTGCGCTGCGTTCGGCCCGGCACGCCCTGGACATGAGCAGGCAGGGGACCGGCCCCGTCACTGTCACCACCGGTGCGCAGCTGACCTCGGCAGTGTCGATGCTGTCGGCACTGCCCGACGACGTGCGCCGATCTTTCGTCGAGCATGTTCTGGCACCCTTGCTCGAGTACGACCGGCGCGCCGACGCCGGTCTGATCGACACACTTCGTGAGTTTCTGGCCACGGGCGGATCCTGGAATCGAACCGCCGACTCGTTGCATGTGCACCTCAACACCGTCCGATATCGAATCAAGCGTGTCGAGGAACTACTCGGCCGCGACCTGGGCTCCACCGAGGACAGGCTGGACGTCTACCTCGCTCTGCAATCCATCCCTCGGCCGTCGGCCACGGGAGCGGCATAAGATCGCTGTATGACTGGCTTCACCGGGATCCCCTTTGCTGCGCTGGACTTCTACGAGGACCTCGAAGCCGACAACAGCAAGCTCTGGTGGAACGAGCACAAAGCGGTCTACGAGAACGCGGTCAAGGGGCCGATGACGGCGTTGCTCGCGACACTGGAACCGGAGTTCGGCAGCGCCAAGGTGTTCCGCCCCTACCGAGACGTTCGCTTCTCCAAGGACAAGACTCCGTACAAGACCCATCAGGGCGGATTCGTCGCTCGCGGCGACAGTCTGGGCTACTACGTCCAGATCGACCCCGCCGGATTGTTCGTCGCCGGAGGCTTCTACAACTCCTCGACCGACGGTGTTGCCCGCTATCGCCGCACCGTCGACGACGACGTGCGCGGAGCCGAGCTCGAGCGGATATTGGGGACGTTGACCAAGGCCGGATACGAGATCGGCGGAGACAAGCTCAAGACCAAGCCGCGGGGATACGAGCTCGATCACCCGCGCATCGACCTTTTGCGCCACAAGTCGCTCACTGCAGGTAAGCATTTCGGGTCACCCGCCTGGCTGGAAACATCCAAGGCCGCGACGAAGGTGCGCGACGCCTGGCGTGCCCTGACTCCCTTGGTGGAATGGTCTGCGGCGCTGCACACGTGAGCGCAGCGCTCTATCCGACGACAGAGTACGTTCGCCAGGCACTTCCGGCATCCGGAGCATCCTCGCGTTCGACCGTCGCCTGAATCAGACCGTACGGACGGTCGTCGGCGTTGAACACCTCGAGGTTGTTCTCGATGTCGAACTTGCCGAGGTCGTACAGGAAGTGATGCTTGTTCGGTGCCGACATCGAGATCTCGGCGATGAACGGATACTTCTCGAGCACTGCCTCACCCATGGCGTACAACGTCTGCTGCAACGCCAAGGACTGCAGATTGGCGAACCTTTCGATCATCGCGGCCTTCACGCCCTCGTACACCGCATCCCACTCGACATCGGCTGTGGTGTAACGCCATTGCGCCGTCAGTGACGTCGCCATCACACGGTCGGTGGTGGGCTCGAGAACGGTCAGGTCGTCCTCGAGGAAGCCGTGGAACTCCGAGCCCGTCGACTTCAGGATCACCATCTCCTTGAAGCCGCTGATCACCCATGTCCGCTGGGCATCGCCCTTGCCTTCGACGGTCACGGCCGACGTACGGGTCTCCTCCCCCTTGCGCGTCCAGGTGTGATCGTGCTCGACGCCGTCGACGACCACTCGAGCCCAGGCATACTCCTCCAGCTCGATGCGGGCACCGTCTACGGGGTCGACGTCGTCGACGTAGTGGCGAGCCAGATCGAGGCCGTAACTCTCGAGGTGCAGTAGGCCCTTGGTCTTGGCATACGCGTACGCGGTCTGCTTCTGGGTGTCGGTGGGCAGCACGTTGGACTGATCACCCACCAGATGCGCGGGGGAGAAGTTGCCGCGTAGCGCACTCGAGACGTTGATGTCGTGGATTTCGTGCCGCGGCGAGTCTCGATAGATCCGCACTACGCGGTTCTCCGCCTTGCCGTACTGATTGGATCCGAGGACGATCTTGCCGGTCAGGTCGGTCATGTCAGCTCCCGCGATAGGTCGAATAAGCGAAGGGGGACAACAGCAAAGGCACGTGGTAGTGGGCATCGGGATCGGTGACGGTGAACGAGATCGACACCTCGGGATAGAAACTCGGTGTCGCTGTTGCCTCGAAATAATCGCCGGTGTCGAACGAGAGGCGGTAGACGCCCGGATCGATCGGCCCCGGTACGACTTCACCGATACGTCCGTCCCCGTCCGTGGTGGCGGTGGAGATCTCGCCCTTCTCGGGGTGGAACAATCGCACCCGCATCCCGACCGCCGGTGTTCCCGAGGTGGCGTCGAGTACGTGCGTGGACAGCCCGGTCACTGCTCGGGACCCAGCATGCGGCCGAGGCGAATTCGATTGATCTTGGCCAGTTCCACGCGGAGCACCCGTCTTTCGGTTTCGGCATCGTTGTCGAGCCTCTCCTCGAGGATAGCGAGCAGGTCCTCGGCCGATCGGCCGGTGGCACACACTAGATAGACGTGCCCGAACTTCTCCTCGTACGCACGGTTTCCCGCCGCCAATTTCTCGAGCACCGCGGTGCCGGCGGTCGTCACCGCCGCCTGCTCGCGCTTCGACGACGGGTTGTCGGCCTTGCCGCCGATTCGGGGATGGCCGTCGAGAGCATGGTCGATCTCGGCTTCGGGTAGCTCGGCGAGGACTCGATCTGCTCTGTCCAACAGCAGGTCTCGACTGTCGAACGGGCGGCCCTGGGCGACCCGACGGGCCCAGATCGACGACGCGCAACACTCGTAGAGTGCGTGCATCGCCTGTCGATCACTGAGCCGATTGAACCCGTCGAGCCCTATCCATTCGTGTAGCAACTCGCGCTCACTATCTGAAGTCGTTGATGCGACCGAACCGCGCGGCCGCGATCGGGTTGGCATCGGCCACAAGATCGTCGAATCGGTAGTTCGCGATCTTGGCTATCTCGATCATCGCAAACGACCGCTCTGCCGACGGCGCGTTCTCGACGCGCGACCAACCGTTGGCCAGGACTCGATCGTAGCGCTCGGTCTCCCGCGCGCAGATCACCAGCGGGAAGCCGAAGTGCTCGCGGTATTCGGCGGCGAGTTGGACGATGTTGTCGTGCTCGTCCTCCTCCAGGTTGGACAGGCCGACGTGGTCCGCTGCGTTGAGGGTGCCGGTGGCGTCCTCGCTACCGAGATCGGGGTAGCTGTTGATCAGCTCGATCTGTTCCTCGGTGGTGCCGGCCAGCAGTGACTCCTGGAACGCCTCGCGCAAACCGTGCGCATCGGCGAAGGGCCGCTGCTGGTACGCGCGTTCGACCACCCACGGAGTGCCCTGCACCAAGCCGCCGAACGTTGCGGCGAAGTCCTCGGAGGACATCTCGTTGACCTGGTCGAGGGTGATGCCCTTACCCGGACCACCGGCGACGGCCTGCCCGCGATTGCCGATGTGGAAGAACAACACGTTGAGCACGATTGCCGAGACCGCGCCCAGCACGATGCCGCTGCCGAACAGCATTGCGAGCCAGTCCGGCACGCCTTCCGAGACTGTGGGCTGGATGGTGACGAGCATCGCCAGTCCGAGACTGGTAGCGACGATGATCAGGTTGCGGTGATCGGTGAAGTCCACCTTCGACAGGGTTTGGATTCCGACCACGGCGACGGTCGCGAACAGGGCCAGCGCGGCACCACCGAGCACCGGCGGGGGAATCGATGCGACGACGGCCGCGGTCTTGGGCAGCAAACCGAGCAGAATCATGATGCCACCGGCGGTGGCCACCACCCATCGGCTGCGAACGCCGGTCAGCCGGACCAGACCGACGTTTTCCGAAAACGCCGTGTACGGGAACGAGTTGAACGTACCGCCGATGACGGTGGCAACGCCGTCTGCGCGCAGGGTGGCGGCGATGTCGTCCTTCTTGATGCGTTTGCCGACGATCTCACCGGTCGCGTACACGCTGCCGGTGGTTTCGACCGCGATGATGAGCATGACGACGATCATCGAAATGATGGCGATGACACTGAATTTGGGTACCCCGAACAGGAAGGGCTGCGTGAAACCGACCCACGATGCTTCCGAAGTGCCGTCGAAGTTCATGTCTCCCAGCATGAATGCGACCGCGCTGCCGATGACGAGGCCCAGGAGCACGGCGATGGTGGCCATGAATCCCTTGAAGAACCGTTGGATCAACACGATGATCAGCAGTGTGCCGATCGCGTACGCCATCCACCGCCCGTTGGTCGGGTCCTGTTCGTGCGTAGCAGGATTGGTCACCGCGTCGTTGACGGCGACCGGCAGCAAGGCGACACCGATGATCGTGATGACGGTGCCGGTCACCACCGGCGGGAAGAAGCGCAGCAGTTTGCTGAAGTACGGTGCCATGAAGAACGTGACGAGGCCGGCCACGATGACGGCACCGTAGACGTACAGCAACCCCTCGGTGCCGCCGCCGTTCGCCATCGCGATTGCAATCACCGGAGAGACACCGGCGAACGTCACGCCTTGCAGCAGCGGCAGGCGGACACCGATCTTCCAGAATCCGACCGACTGAATGATCGACGCGATGCCGCAGGTGAACAGATCCGCATTGATCAGGTGAATCAATTGTTCGTTGGTCAGTCCGATCGCGCTGCCGATGATGATCGGCACCAAGACAGCGCCTGCGTAGAACGCGACGACATGTTGGAAACCGTAGGCGGCGAGTTTCGGAACTGGGAGCACTTCGTCGACAGGATGGACACGTGTGCGTGTGGTGGGCTTGACGGACATGGGTGGGCACCTCGCGGAAGCAACAGGGCAGGATTCCTGCGACGCTGCAGGAGAAGTGCACTAAGAATCGGTCATCGCGCCTATCCTCGCTAGTCGAGCGAGCACAAACTTCGGGGCGTACTCGACGTGGCCGTTGTGCGAACATCCAACACCGGCCCAGCGACGGAAGGAGCCAGGGTGTCCGACTCTGCCGTGGGAGTGCTCCTGGCTGCGGGTGCCGGAACGCGGTACGGCTCGCCGAAAGTGCTCGCTCACGACGGGCTGTGGCTTCGTACGGCAGTGCAGGCATTGCGCGACGGCGGCTGCGACCGCGTGCTCGTGGTGCTGGGCGCGGCCGATGCCCCAGTCCCCGACGGCGCGATCGCCGTGTATGCACCCCAGTGGGAGCAAGGAATGAGCGCCTCCTTCATCACCGGGCTATCGGCGGCGTCGGGCGCGGACTACGCGGTGGTGCACGTGGTCGATACGCCGGATGTCGGACCCGAGGTGGTGCAGGCAGTTCTCGCCGCAGCGCGGGAAACAGGTCTCGCCAGGGCGGTGTTCGACGGCCGTCCCGGACATCCGGTCGTTCTGGCGCGTCGACACGTCGACGCAGCCGTGGCATCGGCGTCGGGAGACTCCGGCGCCCGGGACTTCCTGCGGGGGAGAGACGACGTGATTGCCGTCGAATGTTCGCAATGGGCAACGGGAATCGACCACGACTATCGGTGAGTGGCCCCGTCGGCGGTAGCGTGAAAGTCATGGAGCGGCGCATTTCGGATCGAACAGTGGATGCCATCCGCGCCGCAGTCGTGCTGGAAGGCGTGATCGGCGAGCGGACGCCACTCGTCCGCTCGGGACTGGACTCGATGAAGGCCGTGTGTCCGGTGCACGGTGAGCGGACACCCAGTCTGCATGTTCGACCGAGCCGGCAACGTTTTCACTGTTTCGGGTGCGGAGCAGGAGGCGACGCGTTCGATTTCATCCAGGCTGTCGACGGGGTCAGCAGGATCGAATCGGTCGAAATCCTGGCGGACCGAGCCGGTCTCGTCATCGACTACGAGGATCGGGACCAATAGAAGCTTCCCCGCGGGGACGCCCGAATCCGCTGACCTCGGCGGCAACGGCGTCGATGATGCCGTCGAACTGATGACCACCGGTCGGGAACTCGACCACCGTCGCAGACGGGAGAGCTTTCGAGTTCAGCGCCAGGTGGGAAACGGGAACCACGTCGTCGTCCCGGCAGTGGACGAGCATCAGGTCGGTCTCGGGTTCGGGGTCGGTGAACGCGTAGTCGACGACGTCCCACCCACACGGAGTCCAGTCCGGCATCGCCAGCAGAGTGGCCCGCAGGGGCCATTGCCGGCGATGTTCTGCCAGGACCCTGACGAGGATCGATGCGCCGAAGGAATGCGCCATCACCCAATCCTCCGGTCCGAGCCGGTCCAGGTGTTGCCGAACCGGTCCGGCCCAGTCCTCGAAACCCATAGCGGTGTCGGACAGCTCCGGCATCCGAAGGTCGAGACGCAGAGCCCTGGCCAGCCCGTGCGCCAGCTCCGCGTCGTCGACAAATCCACCGGCGCCGTGAACGAACAGAAGTCGGCCGACCATGCTGGGTTCCTCTCTCCGGCAATGCTGTCACCGAAGAAGACCGGTGCCACCCCGTGAATTCACCGGTTGACTCGGATTCGGGGTTCGTGCGAGCATCTTCGGCAGCGTCGCGTGTCGATGACGGACTGCGTCAGGCATGGAGGCGTCGTACTGCCCAGGAGGCAGCGCATGTCCATTTCGTTCGATCACACCATCGTTGTTGCGAAGAACAGTTCCGATTCTGCGGCGTTCTTTCGCGAGCTGTTCGCTCTACCAGAGGCGCCGTCGTGGGGGCCGTTCGTCAACGTACAACTCACCGACGGAACGCTCATCCAATTCGCCGAGCCCCCCTTCGACGATATTCAGTTTCAGCACTATGCGTTCAGGGTCAGCGACGATCTGTTCGACGCGGCCTACACCAGGCTGGTCGACCGGGGCGTCGAGCACTGGGCCGACCCTCGGATGACCGAACCCGGCACCGTCAATACCGGCCATGGTGGCCGCGGAGTGTACTTCCGCGACCCGACCGGGCACTTCTTCGAGATGCTGACGCACTCCTACCTGTCGACGCCGGGTGAGCCGATACCCTAGCGATTGTGGCCGAGCAGCAGCATGTTTCGATGACGAGAACCGGAATAGGCTTGTCGCCGAACATGGTCGAGGTTGCTCGACGCGAATTCCCGCATCTGATTTTCCGCGCCGGATCCATGGAGTCGTTGTCTGCGGCGGACGTTCGAGTGCACCGGGCCGCGGTGGGATAAGAGCCGCCATCGCAGGCGTATCCGATGGCCCGCAAACGAACATCGTGACCGCCTCGGATTGCCGATGATGTCCTGTGACTACCTGGTCGATCGGTAGGATTTGCCCGATGTGTGCACCCCGTCCGCGCGTTCTCTTCGTCACCGACCTGGCTTATCCATCGAGGGGCCGACGCTACTGCGACGAAGACATCTTTCTGTCGTCGCAGCTCCGCGAGCGGGTCGACATTGCGCTGTGTCACCCGCTCGAAGCGCGTGCGCTGATGGACGGCTTCGATGCTGTCGTCATCCGGAACTCCGGGCCCGTGCTGGGGTACCAGGATGCTTTCGACGCGTTTACTCGCCGCGCGCGCGAGAACGGCACGAGGGTCTTCACCCAGCTCACCGGCAAAGGCGACCAGAGAGGCAAGCAGTACCTGGTCGACCTTTTCGCAGATGGTTTTCCGGTTATTCCTACCGTCGACGGCCCGCGGGACGTCTCGCGCTTACCCGAGGTGGAAACCTATGTGGTGAAACCGAAATGGGGTGCCGACTCGATCGGTATGCGTCACATCGGGCGCGCCGAACTGTCGGAAGTCGAGCCGGGCACGTTGATTCAGCCGCGAATCGATTTTGTGTACGAAGTGTCGTTCTACTTCATCGGCCGCACATTGCAATACTCCTTGCACGCTCCGGACCCCGGCCGACGCTGGGACTTGGAGCCGTACTCGGCTACTGCTCAGGACGAAGAGTTCGCGCAACGATTCGTCGACTGGAACGACATCGACCACGGAATCACGCGGGTGGACGCATGCCGCACCGTTGACGGAGCGCTGCTGTTGGTCGAGCTCGAAGACCTGAACCCGTACCTCTCACTCGACCGGCTGCCCGAGCCGAAGCGTCGAGAGTTCGTGAACCACATGGCGGAGGCGATCGTAGCGCTGTGTGCCCAACCGTAGAGGGCGAACTCAGTTGGGTAGCACGTCGGACGCAGCATCGGTGATCACGATTCGGTAGCGTCGAGACCGCGAAAGGTGGTGGCCGATGTCGATCACGGTGCTCCACATATCGGCCGCGCTGCTGTCGGTTCTGCTCGGTGCCGTGATTCTGCTCGCGCGAAAAGGGACGCCGCGGCACCGGCACTGGGGACGGATGTACGGCTTCGCTCTACTGGTCATGGTGGTCTCCTCGTTCTTCGTGACCGACATTCGTACCGGCTGGAGCGTGTTTCACGCAGTGTCGGTGCTGACCGGCGTTCTGGTGCTGTGTGGCTGGTGGCAGCCCGTGTTCGGGCGCTCGCGAGCGGGTTGGGTTCGGCGACACATGCTGTCGATGCAGCTGTCCTACCTGGTGCTCATCGTGACCGGTACGGCCCAGTTCTTCGACTACTTGCCTCTTCCGAACGACGCTCTCAACGCCATCGTGTTTCTGCAGCTGCCCCTGATGGTCGGGATCGTGGCAATCATTCGGCGCAGTCGACGCCCTACCGGTACCTACGGTTCGCTACCGTCGTCTCCGTGATTCTCGGACCGAACGATGCAGTTCCACGTTGCCCGTCGAGGATCGTCGTTGCGGGGACGTCCGGTTCCGGCAAAACGACACTGTGTGCCCGTCTGGGATCGATTCTGGGAATCGAACACATCGAGATCGACAGCCTCTATCACGGGCCGAATTGGACGCCGCGTGCGACGTTCGAGTCCGACGTGGAGAAGTTCATCTCGCGCCCTGCCTGGGTCACCGAGTGGCAGTACCACGCTGTGCGCGATCGTCTCGCCGATCGTGCGGATCTGATGTTGTGGCTCGACCTACCGCGCCGAACAGTCATGCGGCAGGTGATGACTCGGACGTTGCGCCGCAGGCTCGGTAGGCACGAGCTGTGGAACGGCAACGTCGAACCCCCACTGCACCGCGTCTTCCTCGACCGCGACCACGTCGTTCGATGGGCATGGAACACCTACCGGTTGAACACCGAGCGCGTGCAGCGACTGAGCGTGCGCCGCCCGGAGCTGACAATTGTTCGCTGTCGTTCGCACCGGGACGTGGAGGCGTGGATTGCGCACCAGCTGATTTCTCCGACTCGATAGCTGTTGTCAGCAGTGAAGTTGCGTTGCGAGAGACTCGATCGAGTCGACACTGTAGGTCCAGTCGGACTCCGCAACGAGGTCGGCAGTCTGCCCCGGTCCGTGTTCGAGCGGACGGGCGACGAACGCAGTCGCGAAACCGCAGTCGGCTGCCGCGACGAGATCGCTGTTGTGTGCGGCCACCATCATGCAGTCACGCGGCTCGAGACCCAGAATGTCGGCGGTACGCAGGTAGGCGTCCGGGGTGGGCTTGTACGCCCGCACCGGTTCTGCGCCGAGGATTGCATCCCACGGCAGTCCGGCGTTCTTGGCCATGTCGAGCAGCAGGGAGATGTTCCCGTTCGAGAGCGGGGCGATGATGAATTCGGTGCGAAGCCGGGTGAGTCCGGGGACCGAATCCGGCCAGGGATCCAATCGGTGCCACGCCTGATTCAGCGCGGCAATACAATCCTCGGCAAGCTGAATGTCGAACTCCGACAACACGACTCGGAGTGATTCGAGATGCAGTACGTCGAGCCGGGTGAAAGGCCTGCGACCGGACCGGACCTCTTCCATCGCCGGCTGGTACATGCTGCGCCAGCGGTCTGCGAAAGAAAAGCTGTCGACATCCGGCCCGCACTGACGTCGGACCTCGCGAGCGATGCTGGTGCGCCAGTCGACGACGGTACCGAACACGTCGAACAGAAGTGCCTTCAACGCTCCTTCTTCTTTTTCTTCGGACTCTTCGAGTGTCCGCCTGCGGACAGCAACGCACCGGCGAGTGGGATGAGGAGGAAGAAGAGCCACTTGTTGTCGAAATCGGTGAGGAAGAACAACGCCAACGAACCGAAGATGACCAGTGGCATGACCACGGCACGCCAATCGAGACCGCCGCCGGTCTCGGCCGGAGCAGGTGACCGCTCGGGCCGGGCAGGCGTGTGCGGCGGCGTCGACGCGGCGGGAAGGTCGACGAACACCGTGTCGAGCTCCCCGCGCGTCGTGGCGGAGGCGATAGTGGCACTGCGCTCGTCGAACTCGGGGACCGTGAGGCGACCCTCGCTGAAGTGCAGGCTGAGCGCGTCGAGCGCCTTTTCCCGATCAGCAGTACCGATACGAATTTCCGGAAGCTCGGACATCGCTACAGGGTAGCGCTATCCGAGGCCTAGATTCGAGCCAAAATTCGCATCGCTACCGATATGTCGTTATTTGATTTCTGTGAGGATGGTGCCTTGGGTGATGGCGTCGCCTGCGGTGACGCTCAGGCCGGTGATGGTGCCTGCTTTGTGGGCGGTGACGGGGTTTTCCATTTTCATCGCTTCCAGGACAGCGATGAGGTCCCCTACCTCGACGGTGTCGC
>NZ_JAPWIJ010000001.1 GCF_027270735.1 Rhodococcus ruber
CCACCGAGGGAACGCAATCGGATCTGCTATCGATGGCCTCGGTCCTACACCGCCGGTCGGCTTCACCGAAACCGACGAGCATCTTCGTGCAGTATTGATGGCGTCCATGCAGCCGGCAATGTAGTCACCGCCCCAACTCGCCCACCTAGGATTTCACAGAGGATCTTCGTCGCCGACACGATCGCCGGCCGAGTCCCGATTGCCGTAGACGACGTGAACATCTCGCGGGTGGGGTACTGCACCCCTTAAGTCGGCATGGTCGGGCTCGCCAAAGTGATAGCGCGAACAGTATTCCGAGGTGGAGACCGCGGTGCACGACCTCTCCGAAAACGGGAAGTGGTAGATGCTGGGCACGACCGGAGGCGTCGAGCTCGTACGGGTGGCCGGCGGTGCCATGCTCGGGAAACACATGGCCGCGAACGGGTCGGCAAACTCATCGGAGAAGCACAGTTGGTGGGCAACTGGGACGCCCACCGGAGGAAGTGGCACACCCCATCTACGCACGCTCCACTCAGAACGAGGCGTTCTGCGAGGTACACCTCGCACTCGCCGGGCGGCACTTCACCCCCACACCTGAATCAACCACGACATCATCTCGTAAGGAGAAGAACCATGACACTGAGCACGGAACTCGTTTCGGACGTTGCAGACGCTACAGTCTTCGACCGCGCCGACACGGCCGACGGATCGCCACACGAACAGGTGGTCTTCTGCGAAGACCCCACCACGGGACTGCAGGCAATCATTGCGATCCACTCCACCGCATTGGGCTCAGCCTTGGGGGGCACACGGTTTTACCCCTATGCGAACCAGGGTGCCGCTTTGACGGACGTGCTCCGTCTGTCGCGTGGAATGACCTACAAAGCCGCTATCGCAGGAGTTCCGCACGGTGGCGGCAAGGCAGTGATCATCGGCGATCCTCGGGTCATCAAGACTCCAGATCTGTTGCGCTCGTATGGGCGTTTTATCGAGACTCTCGGCGGCCGATACATTTCGGCTGGCGACGTTGGCACCGGCACAGACGATCTCGACATTATCGGAGAACAGACCGCCCACGTGGTCGGACGATCGACGACCGCCGGAGGTTCCGGCAACAGCGGTCCGATGACTGCCCTCGGTGTCTACCAATCGTTGCGCGCCGCGGCCACCGCCACATGGGGCACTCCCGATCTCACGGGTCGTGTGATCGGCGTCGAAGGCGTGGGGAAAGTCGGCTCCGAATTGATCGCGCTGTTGCTACGGGACGGGGCGAAGGTCTTCGCGACCGACGTCAACGCTGACGCATTGGACGCTGTCGCAGCACAATTCCCTTCGGTCGTCGTCTGCGACGATGTTCTCGGCCATGAGCTCGACGTGTACGCCCCCTGCGCGCTCGGCGGTACCCTCACCGTCGCCTCGGTCCATGAAATGACTGCATCGATCGTGTGCGGCGCAGCGAACAACCAGCTCCTGACTGCGGACGTCGACCAGCATCTCTACAACAAGGGCGTGGTGTGGGTTCCCGACTACGTTGCCAACGCCGGCGGACTCATCCAGGTGGCCGGAGAAAAAGACGGTACAGACGCGCAGTGGGCCCGCGACCACGTCGAACAGATCTACGACACAGTGCTGTCGATCCTCGACAGATCTCGTTCCGAATCAATCCCACCGGGCGAAGCCGCGGATTACGTAGCCGAAGCTCGTTTGAAGTTCGTGCAGTCGCACGTATAGCGGCGGCCACCGGATCGATTCGCCAGCTCGGGATTCGAAACGGTCGCGCCTCGGTCGCAACGATGAAGCTGCTGCTCGGTAGCAAGCCCGACGAGTCAATCTCGACCAGAATATTGCTATGAGCCTTCCTTCAGCACCGCAAATCGTTGTGCAAAACCGCCAAAGTTTTTGAAGGGTGTGGCGCGACTGTGATCGTGTTTTTCGCCCACGGAAGAGGCGGGGGACTTGTTCCCGCTCACGGGTGATGTCGCTGACAAAGTGCTGGAACCGATCGTCGTCCACGAACGTGAAGAGACCTACCCGGAAGGAGTCTTCGGGAGGAAAAGCCGGGATTCCCGGCCTTCCCTAACCGGAGGAGTGGGCGGCGGAGCTCAGCCGTACTACGTTAACCTGCAGGTCCTAGATCTCCCAGGTTGGGAACAGTGTAGGAGCGTCCCCCGCCCGCTGCGCCACAATCGAGCTGCAACTGCCTGACTTCATCGGCAGGTAGGCACCATCAAGGTTGCTGGCCCGTGCGACATACGCGTGGATCGGTGGTTGCACTCGAACAGTCACAGGCCGCCCGCCGTCTGAGTTTTGGCTTGTCGATGGCCAGAACGGAGAACGGCGCGGAATGCCTGCGACCGAACACATTTTCTTGTACTCAGGGTCGGGACCCACGAGGAGCTGGAACACTTATGCCCACATACCGGTTGATCTCTGAGGTCGATTTCGCTCGGCGATGCCCCCTCTGCGGCGACCGCTGCCAAGCAGAAATGGTGCAGCGGGCAGTGAGTTCGACCGACAGCGTCACCAACGTCTATGCGGCATGCGAGACGTGCCATTGGGAAGGATTTGCAGACATGACAATTCGGTAGGAACCAGGCAACTGCACTCGTTCGACCGAGAATCGAATTGAAGCGACCCGCAACTCTGCATCCTCAGTCGACATGCAGCAGCTGAGCAAGAAGGAGTGACTCACCGTGGCAGCAGAATCAGCAATTTCGCGAGCAATGCTGGACTTCGTTCTGCGGTGGGGTCCTTACGGCGGAGGGCGGGACGAAGACATCTTGGTCGAGTTCGGCCTCACATCGCCCGCATTCTTCGAACGCGTGCTCACGCTACTGGCCGCACAGCCGAACGCTCTGGAGTCGGGGAGAGAGCGCTTGATCAAGTTGGTAGCACTCGAACGACTCGGCCGACTGCCAACCTCAAGCGACTGACACCATAACCGGAATACGGGTCAAGCAACCGGACCGTTTATGTGACGACGTGCAGTTGAGGGAGTCGCTGAGTCGGATGGAAGGCTGTTCTCGGCTCGGCTCGGCTCGGCTCGGCTCGGCTTTGCCGCAGCGAAACAACATCGTGCACAGTCTTCCGCCCAGAAAATTTGGATGCTCTGAGGTTCGGGCTGATCCTCGCGAACAACGTAACGAAGATTTCGCCATAAGGGAACTGGGCTTCAACACTCGTACGGCTGGCAGCTACCGCTCGGTACTTTGCTGTCCCTATTGTCGGGGACCTGTCGAAGGGCAGAGACTCTGTCACTAGGATCGGAGGCACACGTCGTGGACGAGAACACCGGAACACGTACGGCAGGATCGTGTTTGGTGATCGGAAATTCCAACGTTGCTCGCCATGTCGAGGCCTCACTGGTATCGATGGGATTCGTTGTCCGCGTGCTCTTGACGCCCGATGACTCAGCTCTCGACCAAGCATTCCGCGTGCAGTACGACCGGATTGCAGTAGTCACACACGATGATGTTCTCGCACTTCGGTACGCCCTCAGTGCAGCGCACGTGCATCCGTCCACCCCGATGATCGTCACGGTCTTCGACCGCACCATCGCGACGCGACTACGCGAGATTTTGCCCCATAGCCTGGTCACGTCTCCCGCGGACCTTGCGGCACCGATCTTGGCCGGGGCCTGCATCGCCGCGGATCTACTTGCCGTCGGACACAACGACGACGGGCACAGCTTCGGAGTCAGAGACGCCCACCGCGGTCCTGAAGTAGGGCCGGTTGCCGACCTGAGGAGGCCCCTATGGCGGTCGATGGCGGTCCGCTCGAGCGGGTTGTTCCGTACTCCTGACACGGGCACCCGAATGCTGGTGTGGGGATTGTTGGGAGTAGTGGGAATTATCGTCGCCGACTTTCTTTGGCTGGTGTTGGGCAAGCGCTCCACAGCGGACATGGCGCTGCTCGACGCGGTGAAGGTGGTCACGACCGTGGGACCGGCACCCGAAGCACACGGGGGCTATGCGACCGTCTCCGCGGTGGCGATGTTGGTGACTGTTCTCCTGACCGCAATGGTCACTGCAGGTGTGGTCGATCGAATACTCGGGCCGCGCCTCGTCGGTTTGGTCGGATCGAGGGTTCTGCCGCGGTCGGGCCACGTCATCGTCGTGGGGCTCGGTCAGGTTGGCCTGAGGTTGTGCCGTGAGCTCACTGCTTTTGGAGTCGATGTCGTCGGCGTCGAGCGTAATCCGTCCGCGGCTGGTCTCAGATTGACTCGTGCGCTCGGCATTCCGGCGGTGGTTGTCGGGCACGGCGACGATCGCCGACTGCTGGAGCGGGTCGGCATTCGGCGTGCTCTGGCAGTTGCTGTCGTCGGGTCCGAGGACAGCGACAACATTGCGACAGCTGTTGTCGCTCAAGCAGTCGCACCCGATGTACGAGTCGTTTTGCGGGCGGGTGAACACTCGGCTCTATCCGATACAGGCTCACTGCTCCCGCTCGGGGTTGTGCGCGATGTTTCCATGCTCTCCGCGGCGTACGTGGTCGCGTGGATTGTGGGTGAGAATCCTAGGTCCGTAGTGTCCGACGGTCATACTCTGTGGATCCAGGACGCACGCGGAAAATTTGTACCGTTCTCCGAGATGGTCGAAAGTCATTGCACCAGAACGGTCTCGGAAGGTCATCTACTCGTTGGCGTCGCCCTGGAGGAAAAGTAGCCGAACACGTTCCCAGGCGGCCGTGACCGAGCTCTCGTGATGTGCAGTGCTCCATCATGGCCTCCACGGGCGTCGTTCGCGGCTCAGACTTTCGATTACCGAGTGACGTCAAATTCGCAGTGACGCCACTCAAACGGAGGCCAGGAGTTCGCTGCGGCGATGATGCCAGCAAAGCCGAGAAAGCTACCAAGATCGGCAACAACAGCCCTGTGTGTCGCCAGGTTTACCGATGACGAGGATGCTGGCGGCGTCGGTGATTGTGTCGAGCTGGTCGATCTCGAGTACCCGGTTGATCTGAGGGAGAGCCGCTCGAGAAAGCGGAAGTTGCCGCGGGTCATCTGCTCGATGGCGGCGATGGCTTAGCTCCGCTTCGACGGGGTGGGGCCAGCGACGTTTCCGAAGAGGGCACCTCTGGACAGGACCGACGAGACTACAGCGGCGACATACGCACCGCGTGCTCTCCGTGTGGCCTGCACAGTGGCAATGTGGTGCGCATCATGAGGCTCTTTCCGGCAGTCGCGCCGGTGCTCGGTCGGCCATCGCACCGCGTTGTAGGGCGTACCCGGCAAGCAGCAGGGGCACTATCACCACCCCGGTGACGGTGATCTGGTTGACCGGCAGTCCCCCGAGGTCGAAGGGCTGGATGGGTGTGTCGGGGTCGGTCAGGGCGGCGCCGGGGACGAGCAGAGCCGGTAGCTGGGTGAGCCAGAAGAACGCACCGGCCAACAGCGCGCCGCGCAGCCGCGTGACGTCAGCCCCAGGTCGCCACGTCAGGTAGAGGCTGACGACCGTGGATCCCGCGGCTAGGGCCAGCGTCTGGCCGAGATGAAATTTGGCGTGGGCCGGCCAGCTCGGGTTGTAGACGTGCGTCGGGCTCCAGTCTGCGACGAAAGAGCCGACGGCGGGCACCAGCGCCCCCATGGTGAGGAGCACTTTCCCCAGAAGTCTCCGGGTCGCGGGCGTCATCGGGTCACCGTCGTCATCGGGTCACCGTCGTCATCGATGTTCCGTCCAGGAATCCGCGGATTGCGGTGAGCGTCTGCTCCGGTGCTTCCAGGTGTGGCAGATGTCCGGCACCGGGGACGACCAGGCAGGTTGCATCAGCGAGGTCGGTGGCCATCCGCTGACCGTATGCCGGCGGCAACACAGGATCATCGGCCCCCCACACGATCAAGGTGGGCTGTGCGACAGCCCCCAGCCGCTCCGACAAGTCCGGACTGCACATCATCGGGCCTGTGTAGCTGCGCACCAGGTCCATATATGGGTCCGGGACCTCGGTTGACCGGGTTGGGCTCTGCCGGGCTATCTCGGATGGCGTGGGCGCCGGCCCGACCGGGTTGAGCAGGACCATTCGCCCGATTACCTCTGGCTGTGCCAGCAGGGCCATCTCGGCAGCGATCCATCCGCCGAACGAGCTGGCCACGACGGTGACGTCGGCCAGGTTCGCGTCCAAGAGCAGCGTCAGGTACCGCTGGGCGAGGTCCGGCACAGATGAGATTGCGGAATCTCGCGGCTGTCCATCCCAGCCGGGATGGGTCGGCAGCACAACCTCGTGCTCTACCCCCAGCCGTGCCGCGAGTTGCTGCATCGAGCCTGGTCCTCTCCCGCCATGGATGGCGAGGATGGCGGATCTGGCGCCGGATCCGAAAGTCTGTACGGCCAGGTTGTGATGGTTCAAGAGATCTCCCGAATGGGTGAGGCAAGACTCGATTTAGTCACGCTCTAGTGGAGCCTACTTCAACTGGAGTGCCACTGTGATGATCTAAGCTGAGATCGTGGTTGATCCAGAGTTCGAGAACCGGTACCGGCGACGGCGTGAAGCTGGCGAGGAAAGCCGACGCCGGACGCGCGCCCGCCTCGTGCAGGTGGCGGACCAGCTATTCCAGGAACTTGGATACGCCGCAACCACCGTGTCGGTGATCGCCGAGCAGTCCGGCGTCTCGCTGCAGACGCTTTACCTGGCCTGGGGCAGCAAGCGGGACGTGTTCCGAGCGGCAGCGGCCGTGGCCGCCGGGGGGAACGGATCAGAAGACTGGCTCGAGGCGGTTCGTAACGAGCTCGCAACCGACGCCGAGACCACGCTCGACACCGCCTCCTACCTGCACGCAGTCGCGCGGGTGTTTGTTGCCGTCACCGCCCGGACTGCTGCCTACCGCCGGCTCTATCGTGAGGCCGCCGCGGTCGAACCGGCCCTCGCCGAGGACTGGCTCACCGTGCAGTCGCAGGCTGACGACGCGCTTCGCGCCGCGGCCGCGGCGATTCCGCCGGCGGCACTACGTCCTGAGCTTGACGCTGATGCCGTCTTCCTCACGCTGTGGACGCTAGCCAGCCCCGAGGTCTACGACCTGGTCGTCGACCGGGCTGCCCGCACACCGGCCGAATTCGAACACTGGCTGGGCACAACTCTGATCGCCGCCCTTACGCGGCTCTAGGCGTACTCGGATCAACCGAACAAGTCCGACCCCAGAATGCGGTCAGCAACCACAGTGCATCACCTCAGTCGGCGGATCGAGGCTTAGTCATCTGAACGCTGCTCCATGAAGTCGACCACGCGCTCAACGACCAAGGGGCGAGATGCACGTCGTTCGACTGTCACAGTCCGATCTCTGTGACGGCGTTGCCCACCAGCGGCGCGTGTTCGCGGCGGTACGCCTCGACGGAGTCGAGGCTGGCGTGTCCGGTCTGGCGGGCGATAGCCGAACCGTCGGCGCCGTTACGAGTTCCTTGTGTAACGAAGCCTGCTCGGAGGGAATGGCCACCCAGCTTGGCCAGAGCGGTGGGATCGAAACCGGCGTGTTCGGCGCGGCGGCGGACGGTCTGGTGGATGGCTGCTCCAGACAGGGCCGTAGATCCGAGGTTGCCGTTCTTGGCAACGGCGCGAAACAACGGCACGCGAGCGGCAGTGCGAGGTACTCCCCCACGACACACGTGAGCGTCGAACGGTTCTCGCTTCCGGAGTAGTCGGATCACAGACGGACGGCCGCCGGCGTCGAACGCGGCCACGACCTGGACCCATCGGACGTACGCGCAGGGTGGGCAGGTCTCATGGGACTCGGTGTAGGGCAGCGCTTTCACCGCTCCCTTGCCCTCTTGGTCGGTCTTCGACTTCCGTAGCCGGATGTGCAGGCCGTCGTGTCGGTGCACGGTGACGTCCCCGCCCACGATCTCCGACAACTCGCTGCGGCGGTATGCACCGGCGAACCCAAGTAGGAGGATCGCCGAGTCGCGGCGTTGAAGGACCTCGTCGGCCCAGCCCTGGCAACGTTCCCGCGCGGTCGTGACGAGCAGTCTGATGTCGTTGACCAGAAGTGGGTCGCGTGGCTGGCGTGGCCGGTCTCCGGCTGCGGCGTATTCGCGCCTGATCCCGGACAGTGTTGCGGTGACCAGTTCGTGCGCCGACGGTGATAGGTGCCCCGTGGTGCGGTGTTGGTGGTTGATAGCGGCGATCCAGGTGCCGAAGGTGGCGACGGCGTAGGCCCGCTCCCCTGTTTCGGTTCGGGTGTCGGCCGCGTCGACGAGGTAGGCAGCGACGGTGATCGGATGTGCGGGAAGTGTTACGTGACCATTCGACTCGCACCAGTTGCTGAATCGTCTCCACGCGGCCGCGTAGGTCTTGCGCGTTCCCTCGGACTGGGAGGACTGCACGGCGGCCGCGATCCGTTTCGCGACGGCGGGCGGGATCTCCGGCTCGACCGCGACCGATCTTGCGCCCACGGAGGTACCCGCGAAAGGGGTCACCGCAGGTGCGCGGCCTGGTCGGAAATCCATAACAGCAGCCTAGCGCAGGTCACTGACACACCTGCGGAGCAAAACTGTGCTGAACTGGCGTTTTGTTATAGACGGTGCGGAAAATGCAATTTACCGCGGCGACATTGGATCGACCTTTCAGACACCTCTCTACACCGACCGTTCCGCAAATGCGTTGCCAACATTTACGGACTCGAGTCGTACTCACGCATATGGTTCACCGCTCGTCCGAGCGCCTCCGAGCAAAGCGCACCGGAACGACTCGATACATAACAAAATACAGACCAGCTGGTTGCTAGCGCGACTGCAAGCCTTTCGTTACTCTGCCTAGTTACCCAAGGTAGCGAGGCGCAGGAGGGGCGAGTAGATGCCAGGTGAATGGAAAGCAGCGATTACCGGCGCGGGTTCGGGCGTAGGCCGCGAGATCGCCTTGCAGCTAGCACAACAGAAGTGGTCACTCGCGCTCGCCGACAGCAACTACGACGCCCTCCTCGACACACAGTCTCGATGTGCTGCGACGGCCGCGATCGCGCGAGCGACCCGTGTCGACGTCTCCAGCCGGGCCGAAATCACTTCGTGGGCCGCATCTTCGCGCAATGGGCTCGGCGGTATTGATGCGGTCTTCAACGTCGCAGGTGTTCTATATAGCGGCGACGTCATCGACACTCCCCCAGCTGATTTCGATCTCGTAATGGCAACCAACTTCGAGAGCGTCGTCAACAGCTCTCGCGCTTTTCTGCCGGACATTCTAACGTCACGTCGAGGTCGAATTATCAACGTGTCGTCCGCATTTGGAGTCATGTCCGCACCAGGCTACTCGGCGTACAACTCATCCAAATTTGCCGTTCGGGGCTTTACCGAAGCCCTGAACCAGGAACTGCGCCTGGCGTCACGAACCGCGCGTGCGACCTGTGTGATCCCTGGTGGACTCAAGACGTCGATCGCTCGGACGGCGCGGGCGGCACCGGGCGTTGATCACGCGCGGACTGCCGATTTTTTCGATAGACGCATAGCCCGAACCACCCCCGAAGTGGCCGCCCAAAAAATCATTGCGGGTGCGTGGAGGGGGAAGTCGCAGGTGACAATAGGGAACGACGCCCGCCTCGTCGCCGCGACAACGCGCGTGCTTGGCCCTCAATACCAACGGCTGCTGCCTTCGCTCCGAGCACTGCGACGGACCTAACAAGTCTTCATCAACAGAAACCACTCACCAGACCTGCGGGGGTCGGTCAATCATGTCGAATAGCTGGATCCTGATAGAGACGTTCGGAGATGAAGAGCCGTCCGTGATCGGAGTTGGGTCCTCGCCCAAGTCCTTTGTTTCACCTCGTCATGTTCTGCGCAGCTCCGCCAGCCGCAACGAGGCACTGGCCGCGGTAGCGGAGACGCTTGTTACGGGAGCCATGGTGGATCGGCTGTCCAGAGACCGATACAGGCGAGTACTGGCCGAACCACTGCAAACCTTTGCGGGCCGTACGCACGGGGCATGGGTGTGGCTCGGCCGGCGCGATGAGACTCCACCTCCGCGAGACGCCGCCGGGGCGTGGCAGTTCAACCTCACGAAGAGCACAGCAAGCGGAAGCAATGATCTACTCGATTTGTACCGCGTTCCGCAAAACGAGCGCGAGACCCAGCGCGCACTCGCGGGAGCGTTCACCCGACTTGTCACAAACCGTGACGAGAGCGAAGCTATGGCCAAGATCGTGCAGTCAGCACCGGGCACTACCCATCAAGCAGTTTGGACAGTGAGACGGGACGACGGCGATCTTCGGGCCGCGCACTTCTCGTGCCGGATGATTGCCGAAGACCAGGCTGCGGGCACCGAAATAATCCTGAGGGGCATCACGCATGACATCGGCCCCGCAGGTGAAATCACCATCGCTCCCCCACCCACGATACTCGAGCATCGTGTCCTGGAGGCGTCAACCAAGGAGGGCGAGTACCGCGCACTGGTCAACCTCAGGACTCTGAACTTGTTGCGCTGGTACAACTCTGAACCTGCACCGAATATCTGCTGGGAAAACCTTCCCGACGAACCGGTACCGGCCATTCATCCGGACGACGTACCAATTGCGAAGCAAATGTCGAATGCACTCGCACGCGAACGCACTAACGGCGTGCTTCGATTCAGAACTCTCGACGGACATTGGAAGCCGATGGAAGTCAACGCGGTTTTGGTCTCGCTTGATCAGCACACCACGGCCGCACTTGTCACTCTGACCGAATTGTGCGAAGAGTAAAAAATCTCGCGGATCCATGCGGATCCACAGAGACTATTACAGACCCAGGTCGATCGCAGCGCCTGCACTGCACGTACGTTTAATAGTTGCGTTTTTTATAAGGACTGCGCGCGTGTCGTGCGTGCATCGCGAGTTCGACTCCATGCAGCTGCCACCGTTCGGGTGGATACCCCATACGCTTCCGCAAGCGACTCGATGCGCTCCTCCGTCTCAGGCTTGCGCCCCCGCTCGATGTCGGCGAGAACAGTGGCCGACATCCCCAACATCCGCGCAGCGTCGCCCTGGGAAAGCGCCGCATGCACCCTCAGGTCGGACAATTTGAGCTGAGACTCCGGAATCGGAACTAGGGCTGCGACCGACGTGTGCAGGGCATTCGCGATTCGACCAAGGGTCGCTGGCGGCGGCGTTGAACGCCCCGTTTCCCAGGTGGATACCGCTTGCCTAGTCGCGCCCACAGTCGCCGCAAGGTCGTCAGCACTGAACCCAGCGCGTACCCGAAGCTCGCGCAACCGATCCGCCCGAAATCCACGAACCCCGCTTCGCGGCACTGTCCCCACTCTCTATCGACCTTCCAAGACAGCTTCATCTTCCTCGATCCACGTCAACCTCGACGTCTTGTGCGTTTTATAGTTGCGCGCTACCGTTGCAGCTATGCGCTCGGCCGTTCCGATTTTCGCAACCTTCAACCAATTGCGCGGTGCACCAAACCTGTTCTACAGTCCTGTTGCGCGCCCAAAAGGGATTCCTCGGTGCTTGTCGCTCTCGGCACCGCTTGTAGCGCGGGACGTCAGGACGGTTTGCTCACAGATTCCGTCCGATCATTCCTGTCGGGAGTTCCACATGTTCACGTCGCTCGCCCTTTCCGCTCCACCATTGCCGTCGACAGCTAAGCCCAGAATTGGACAGCTTCGAAGTTCAGTGTTGGGCCAACACGGACGAGGCGCGACGACAGGTGCATTCGACCGACATTGCCACTTTCGCCGAGGGTGTGGAGGTGGACCAAGGTGAGTGCCGCACGGGATGCGATGAAGTCAAATTTCCTCGCACAGAGACAGTTTTGCGCGTCAGTCGTCGTGAATCGGACACATGGCGACTTGATTGCATGCTCGCTCGACCACCGGCATTCCGGTCGCCACCAGTACATCGGTGACGACGGAGCCCTGCTAGCCGAGTGGGGTCCATCCACATCGTGCATTGATCGGTCCATTCCTTCCAGTAAGCCGTAGACCTGGCAGTTCGGACTGCAACCCGACCCAAGTGGGCTTCTGCTGATAGTCCCGCTCGTGAGCTACA
The DNA here is from genome assembly GCF_027270735.1 of Rhodococcus ruber. Classification (GTDB taxonomy): domain Bacteria; phylum Actinomycetota; class Actinomycetes; order Mycobacteriales; family Mycobacteriaceae; genus Rhodococcoides; species Rhodococcoides rubrum_A. The sequence continues at coordinate 11,924 of NZ_JAPWIJ010000001.1, forward strand.
GGAGCTCCCCGACGCCCTGTAGCTCGACCGGTGGACCGGCGCGAGGGTCGCGCAGTGAGCGCATTTCATCATGTTCAGCGCTGCGCGGCCCCGCCGGGACATCACCCCTAGAACTCACACCCGTTCGCACAGAAAGGATTCCGATACCCGATGTGGCTTTTTCAGCAGCCTTGGTTCTGCTCGGTGGTCTTCGGCTGGCTCTGAGCCTCTAGCGCGTGATGGGTGCGTGCGACTGGCCCACAACCTATGGATCGCACGCACCCATCCACTTTCTCTACTCACTTGATCTAGAACCAATTGTTGCCAGAACGGTTGCTCCGCAATCGCATTCACCAGAACGACCCGATCGCCGGGTCGCACCAGGAAGGGATCGACACACAATGCCAGCAACACCGGGCACCGGACACCACCGCTCATCCAACACGCGAGGGCGGGTGATCAAATCGCTGCCCGCCATGGCCGCGGTGACGATCGCCGGCCTGACCATGCAGGCCGCTCCTGCGCAGGCCGCACCCTCGCAGCCGGGCGTTATTGCCCCGCAGGAATCGCAGCCGGGTGTCACCGGCACACCGCAAACGGCTCCGGCCACCCCGCCGCCGGCCGCACCGGAAGAACGCCAGTACCTACCCGGCTACCAGCCCTCACCACAGGTCCGGCAGACCCCGTCGCGTAGCTATGACGACTACCTGGCCGGTAACCAGCAGTCCTCGTACTACCAGAACACCTACTACGAAGCTCCTGCTCCGCAGGCCGCCCCGAGTGAAGCACCCCCGGCATTGCAGGCGACTCCGCCGCCCCCGCCGCCGGTCCCGACGGTGCAGCGCAAGGTCATCGCCCCGATCGACGCACCTGACGGTTACTTCCTCGTCGGAGGTGAACTCGTTCCGTACGACCCGAACATCGTGGACCGCAATTTTGTCGAGCAGTTCAACAACACCACCCAGGCAATCCAAGCCGACGGTGGTAACTGGCTCGTGGACAACGGTTTCGCCGACGCCCCACGCGCGGACCGCATCGCAGCTGGTACCGCGACCGGTGTCATCACCGGTGGCGCTGTCGGCCTGGCTGCATCGGTGGTCCCGGCCGCGGTGATCACCGGCACCGGTGCCGCTATCGGTGGCGCGCTCGGACTGGCGGCAACGACCGCAGCCACACCCGCGGTCATCTGGGCCGGACCGGTGGGGTACATCTTCGTTCCCGGTGCGGCCGCACTTGCCGGTGCTGGCGTCGGTGCTGCCCTGTCGGCACCGATCGTGTTGGGTCTGACCGGTGCTGGCGCTGCCATCGGCGGTGTCCTCGGTGCCACCGTTCTCGGCGGCGAACAGCAGATCATCGAAGAGCCGGCCCCCGCGCCCGCGGTGGTTCCCCCGGCCGCCGACAGCGTTCCGGAGATCCCGCCGGCCGCGACGGTCGATCTTCCCGGGCAGGTTCGCGACACTCTCGCAGCTGACCCGAACGGCCGCCAGGTGCTCGCGGCCGCCGACACGGCAGTCCAGAACGCGGCACCGATCGTCGACAAGGCCGTCAGCGACGCGTCGGTGTGGACCGCACCGGCCGTCGAAGCAGCACAGGGGTTCACCTCGAAGGCCCTCGAGCAGCCTGCCGTCGCCGACACCGTCGCCGCGGTCAACACCGCAGCGGCCCCGATCGTCGATCAGGCCAACGCCGCGCTCGCAGGATTGAACGCCGCCTTCGCCCCTGCGTGATCTCACTCTCCCCGGATTCATCTGTCCCCGGAAGGATTCACCCTCATGGCGCGTGAGCACCACGGTTCGTCGATCGTCAGCGCCACCGGCCCGAGCCGGTCGCCGAGACGTCCACAACCACCGCGCGCCGCGTCCGGATCCCGTGGCCGCAGTCGTCGCCGAGCAGCCCTGCTGTTCGGCGGCGCTGCTGTCACAGTCGCCGCGGTCGTCACCGGCGTCATCGTGGCCACCGGTGACGACTCGCCACCTGCGCAGGGCCCACTGCCGGCCGATGCATTGGTCACCTCTGCACCGTCGACGTCGACCGACACCTCAGCTCCCAGCGAGAGCTCACCGACGTCTGCTCCTGCCGAGTCCGCGCAGGGCGATTGCTCGATGCCCGCGGGCGGGCAGGACAGCGGCGAGAACGCCATCAGGGCATTCGAGCACCGCCTGTACGTCGAACGGTCCGGTGCTGCCGCGTTCGAGCTCATCTCCCCGGCCGCCCCGCCGTTCACCAGCGTGGCGAACCTCGACGCGGGTATCGCCGCGACTCCGGTCGGCTCGAGGTACTGCCTCGACCTCGATCCGGTTCTGCCAGGGCTGTTCACCCTCACCGTCAGTCTCGTTCAACCCGACGGGACACCCGGCCCGAAGTACCGAACCCAGCGCGTCACCACCTCCGTGGTCGACGGGCGTCATCTCATCGAATCGATCACCGAAGTAGGGGAATAGACCATGCGCAGTGCCGTCTCCGTCCGACTCGCCGCCCTGTCCGCCGCCGTGGCCACCGGACTCGTCCTCGTGGTCCCGGTCGCCTCCGCCGCACCCGCAACCGGGTCGCCGTGCGCGCGATACGTGGCGGTCCTGGCACCGGGAACCACCGAGACCCGCGCCGATGCCAACCCCACCAAACCGGCCGGGATGCTCGGACATGTCGGCCAGGAGTTGCAGCGCCGCTACGGATCTCAGATCCAGGTCGTCTACCCCTCCTACCCGGCACAGGCGTTCCTCCAGTCGGGCATGACGTACGCGATCTCCAAGACCGAAGGCGATCGGGCCACGGTCGACGCCCTCACTCGCTGCCCCGGCTCGAAATTCGTCATCGGCGGCTACTCCCAGGGCGCTCAGATCGCCAACGACGTCGCGGTCGATATCGGGACCGGGTCCGGGCCCACTCCGCCGGCCTCGGTACTCGCGGTCGCATTGCTGGCCAACCCCAAGCGCGGCACCGCAGGTGCGAAGGTCGTCGGTCCCACCCTCGCCGGTCAGGGAATCGGAGGACCCGACGCCCGCGGATTCGGTGCCCTGTCGGGGAAGGTCTTCGACATCTGCCACCCCGACGACAAGTACTGCAACACCGAAACGTCCTCGAACTCCTTCCTGGCCTCGCTCGGCCGCATCCTCGCCAACCCGCCCGGCACCGTCGAAACAGCAGCCGGAGCCACCGTCACACCCGGCACCGGCGCGACCACAGCCACCGCAACCGGCCAATCCACCGCACCATCCGCGACAGGCCAGTCCACCGCGACATCGACGCAGCCCACCTCGACCAGCGCCACCGAAAGCACCCCCACTCCGTCGACGTCCTCGACCCCCGGAGCCGCGACAGCCACCGGCGCAGGTGCAGGTGCAGGTGCGTCGTCGTTCCTGGACGCAGTCACCTCCGACTACGGATTCGCCGACCTCTCCGCCGCACCCGGTGCCGCGTCCTCGCTGGCAGCATCGGTGGACAAGCTGCAGAACGCCGGCGCTTCGACCTCGACCTCGTCGGCTCTCGACATCGCCGAGATCGGCCAGCAGGCCAAGCTCCTGTCCGGCACGTTCGCACCGGTCGCCCAGACACAGTCGTGGATGGCAGCGAACCCCGCCGCCCGCGACGGCCTGCGCACCGCGGCCGAAGGGTCACCGGAAGCAGCGACCAGCGGAGTCGTCGACGCGCTCGATCAGATCGACATCCCGAAGATCGTCGGTGCCGCCGACCAGGTTGTGAACTTGGCGAGCAGCGTCCTGTCGGGGGCATCGGCTCTGAGCGGGTCGGCCCCGTCCGCGGCCGGCGCGGTCCCCACCGATGCTGCGAGCACGTTCGCAGCCTTGTCCGGCCCCGCGCAGACGTTGAGCACGAGCGTGTCTCCGCTGGCCAGCACCCCGGCCGATCAGCTGGCGACCGCGACATCGGTTCTGTCCGCCATCAAGCCGGTCACGATCATCAACCAGGTTCTCGGCGTGGTGACCGGGGTGACGTCGGTCGACTACAACGGCGTCGCGGCGAACCTGCAAGCTCTCCCCGGATTCTTGCTCTCGGGCAACATCAAAGAAGCGCACCGAGTGTCAGGTGAGCTGAACAATCAGCTCTCTCCGCTGGTGAAGATGGCTGCCGGCGTCGACCTGTCCTCGATCGCGCGGTTGATCAGCCTGATTCCGGACCCGTCCGGCACCGCGGCAGCGACGTCGATGGTGGCGGGTCTGCTCGCGAACGTCGACGTCATCCGCCTCGCCCGCGACGTCGGCCAGCTCCAAGAGGTCGCATGGCAGGTCGTCGAGACCGGAAACCTCCTCGCTCTCGGTCAATTGCTGCCCATCGGAATCGATCTCGCCAACGTCGCGCTCGGCGTCCTGATGCCGAGCCAGAAGATGTCCGCCGACCAACTGCACGCACCCACCGATGCGATGACCGCGCTGATGAGCACCCAAGCGCAGAGCAGCGACCTCGTCGGACTGGGAAATTCGGCCTTGAAGACGGTCACGTCCCCGGACGCCGCAGCTCTGGGGCAGGTCGTCGACGCCGGGGTGACCGCAGCGAGCTTCCTGGGCTCGCGGGTGCACGAGTCCTACGGCCAGTGGCTCGTCGACGGCAAGCGCACCGCCCTGCAGGAAATGGTCGAGATCTACACCGACGCAATCGGGGGCTGACTCCGGCACCGACACCTGTTCTGCCAGAACATAACACCGCATATTCACACCACATTTTCACCACCACATGAAGGACATTCGGCAATGGGCACGCAGTCCAGCTCCACCAGGACCGGCATGAAGGCCGGGGCCGCGGTCATCGCGGCCGCGGTGGTGCTGGTCGGCGGCTTGGTGCTGGGTAGCGACAACCCGAAGAAGGTCGACGACTGCCTGCCCACAGTCCCGGTGTCCGGGCAGGTGGCACCGGGGCCAGGAAACAAGACCCAACCCGTATTGGCCGGAACCTACGAGATCACCTCGGGTTTCGGTCCTCGGTGGGGCACGATGCACCGCGGCGTCGACTTCGCCGGGCCCCTGGGCACCCCGATCTACGCGGCGACGTCGGGAACTGTCGCCGAAGCCGGTCCGGCTGCGGGGTTCGGCAACTGGGTCATCATCGACACCACCATCGACGGCCAGCGACTGTCCACCGTCTACGGCCACATGAGCGCCGACACGATCACCGTGAAAGAGGGCGATCAGGTCACCGCCGGCCAACACATCGCCGGCATCGGCAACGAAGGCGGATCGACCGGCCCACACCTGCATTTCGAGGTCTGGCAGGGCGGGCGACTGCCCGACGGCGCGGGAACACCGACCGACCCGCAACCCTGGCTCGCCGGCGCCGCCGAACCCACACCCGCGGCCCCCACGACTCCGGACGCGGCTACCTCCCCGGCGATCGTCAATGCCGCCTCGGTCCGTCCTATCGGCGGTGCCGGATGCGCACGCCCGGCGGTCGGTGGATCCGACCTCAAACCGGGCAGTGTCCCACCGGAATTCGAGCCGTGGATCCACCGAGCAGCGGCCACCTGCCCGGAGATCACCGCACCACTCATTGCCGGGCAGTTCAAGCAGGAGAGCAAGTTCGACGTCAACGCCTACAACGTCCGATCCGGTGCCACCGGGCCCGGACAGTTCCTCCCCTCCACCTGGGAGCAGGAAGGCGTCGACGGAGACGGCGACGGCAAGCGGGAGATGAACTCGGTCGCGGACGCGGTGATGTCGATGGCCTCCTACGACTGCAAGATGGTCGAGCTGTCGAAGAAGGGCCTCGCCGACGGTCAACTGACCGGCGACGTCGTCGATCTGGCGCTGTCGATGTACAACTGCGGCCCCGGTGCCACTCTCTCCCAGGGCCACACCTGCACCAACAGCGAAACCCAGGGCTACATCACCAACATCCGCAAATTCGCGATCGAGGAGTTCACCGCACCGGTCGCGGCGATCGTTCCCGGCGGCCCGTCGTCCGGATCGGCCGTCGTCGACGCCGCCACCCGGTGGCTCGGCACCCCCTACGCCTGGGGCGGAGGCGACGAGAACGGGCCGACCGTCGGCACCCGAGACGGCGGGGTCGCCGATATGTACGGAGACTTCGCCAAAGTCGGGTTCGACTGCTCAGGTCTGGTCAAATATGCCGTCGCCCAGGCCACCGCGGGCCGCATCGTGCTCCCGCACCTCGATTCGGCCCAGATCAACGACTCCCGCGGAACGACCATCGCCAACCCTGCCGACCTGCGGCCGGGCGACATCATCCAACCCCACTCCGGACACATCTTCATCTGGATGGGCGCCAACACCGTCGTCGAAGCTCCCCAGTCCGGCGACGTCGTGAAGATCTCACCCTGGACCCCGCCCGCGTCCGGACTGAAAGCCAAACGCTTTGTCTGACAACACACTTCCATGCCCGCCCTACCCGTCCACCGATGAAAGGCAGAACCCCAAGATGACCGTTTCGGCAGCAACCGAATGGGAGCAAGCAGCGGCCGCAGTGCACTCGGCCGCCGACACCCTGCGCGACTACACCAGCGCGGACCTGCGGGCGTGGGCGAAGGAGAACAACCTGTTCGCACGCTCGATGTGGCCGAAGATCAAACGAGAACTCGTCAAACAGCTCGACATCGACTACGACGAGCTCCGCGAGAGCGAAGCGATCGCCCGCAAGAACGAAATCGCCGCCGTCGCAGAGAATGCACCTCTGATCGAGCTGTTCGCCGCGGGCGACGACCGCGGTAGCTTCGCCATTCTCGGACCGGTCGAAGACGCCGCCTGGTACGGCACCTTCCACCGCAACGACACGGTGTTCCGCAAAGGCAACCAGACCTCCGCGGACGACTCCGCCGCCGGGAAAGCGATCTTCCTCGCCGGCAAAGCCCGCGAAGACGCCGGCGTCGAGGCAGTGCGCCTGCTGCTGCACATCAGCAACCCCCACGTCGACGGAACGGCACTGGCGGGCGTCGCAGCCAGCCACGGGGTCTCCCTCGAACTCGACATCACCGACGACAACCGCGCCGTCGACTGGTGCGAGGAAACCGGTTTCCAGGCCTGGCAAGCGATCCGGCTCTCGGACCTGTTCGTCGACGAGGACCCGTCGTGACCGCCGCCCGGAACGCCGCCATCGCCGCCGCCCTCCTGGTCGCCGTCGGCCTGGCCGCAGGTTGCTCCTCCACCGACAGCGCCACCCCGTCGCCGACCACCACCACCGCAGGTGCACCGGCGCAGCAGTGGACCCCCGGCGCGGCCCCCAGCGCCACCCAGACGCGGCCACCGGCCACCACCCCCGCTCAGGTACCGGACACCCTGGCCGGCGTCGACGACAGCGATCCTGTCGCGGTCGCCGATGCGGTGGTCACCACGTGGTTCACCTGGAACACCGCCGTCGACGCCGGGCCGAACGACGCCGCCGCCCGTACCGGCTCCGCTCTGACCGACCGCTTCCGTGAACAGCTCCTCGCCACCACCCCCACCGGGAGCCCGGGCGGTCAGTGGCTCGAATGGGCCGCGGTCGACGCCCAGGTCTGGCCGACGGTGTCCAACGTGCCCAACCAGGGAGCGATCGACACCGCGAGCGCTGTGCACCGGATGTACCAGGTCGAACAGACCGCCATCGCCGCCGACGGCTCGGTCGCCGGCGTCGACACCGTCCAGGTGGCCGTCCTTGTCGTCGACGACGACGGCCGCTGGAAAGTTGATGCGGTGCAACAACTGTGACCGATGACCGCGCAGCACACCCCGGATCCGCCCCCTCCCCGAAAGGAACTCCGATGAGCATTCCTGACCCGTACAGCGAGCACCGCGAGAACTACGAAGCCGAAACCGCCGTCGACCTCCGCAAGCAACGCCTGCGCCGCCAGAGTGACCCAGGACCCGAACCTGCCGTCGACGAGGACACCGGCGACGCATTCGACGACAGCGACGACAGCGAGGTCTTCGCCGACCCCTACCAAGTGGGTCAGGATGCGTTGGCCGCCAACGAAGAACCTGCCATCGACATTCCTGCCGAATACGGCGGCCGCGACTTCGACTCCGAGACCGCCGAGCTCGACAACCGCCCCGCACTCTGGGGACTACGCGGCCGGGTCAACGCCGCGCTGGGACTGACCCGACCACCTCTACCCGAGTCCGCCGAAGCCCGGTTCCGGCAGTCGGTGCGACGAGTCCAGCAGCCGCTCCCGGGATGCATGGTCGTCTCGGTCATCGGCCTCAAAGGTGACGCCGGCAAGACCTCCACCACCACCGCGCTGGCGAACACCTTCGGCACTCACCGCGGCCGCGGAGTCGTCGCCTGGGATGCGTGCGAGAACTCCGGAACTCTCGGCGATCGCGCGGACCGCACCACCGATCCTGAACTCGGACCGTGGGACATCCTCGAGAACGCCCGCGCGCTGGCCTCCGCCGACGCGGTTTCGGGCACCCTGGGGCACTACCTGCGCCTGCAGCCCACCCACGACGAGGTGCTGGCCTCCGACAGTTCGACGAGCCGCCAGAGCGGCATCGGGTGGGACGAATGCGCAGCGTTGATGGCTGTGCTGCGCCGTCACCGTGATCTGATCATCGTCGACACCGGCAACAACGCCACCGCCAGCAACTGGCAGTGGGCCGTGCAGCATTCCGACATGCTGGTCATTCCGCTTCCGCTGCGCCGGGACATGGCGATCCTGACGATGAACATGCTCGACGGCATCATCGCCCGCGGCTACGAGCATCTGGTGCGTTCGGCGCTGATCCTGACCGTCGTTCTGCCCGGCGACAAGGACTCCGTCGACGCAGCATTGCGGCTCGAAGGCAAGCTCGAGCAGGAGTTCGCCGCGCTCGGCGGGGTCGGCCGCATCATGCGGGTGCCCTACGAGCCGAAGTTCGCGAGCGGTGAGCGGATCCGCTATCACGAACTGGGACAGGCGACCGTCGAGGCGTACACGAACGTGGCCGCGGAGATCGCCGACAGGCTTGCCGATCGCGCGTACGAGCGGACCGCCGAATACGCCGATGTGTATGCCCCGCAAGAGTTCACGCGACCCTCGCAGGCCGAACGCCGCCCGGCACGTCGCCCGTACTCGATCCCGCAGCCCGCTCCGCAGAGCTACGACAACGGCGAGGACTACGACCCGCACCCGCCCCGCGAGCAGTGGCGGCCGCGAGCCGTCCCACCCCGAGACCAACCACCCCGAGAGGACCCGTTCCGATGACCACCGAACCCCTTGCCCCACCCGACTCCGTTGCCCCACTGACTGTTTCCAGTGAAAGGACACCACCGATGATCACACCGACTCCCACACCGAATAGGGGCCGCACCCTCGCTCGTCGCGCAGGGAAGGCCGCAGCGATGACCGCCGCCGCGCTCACCCTCGCGGTCGTCTTCGCCGGCCCCGCCTCCGCCCAGGACTTCAACCCGATCAGCGGTGTCAAACCGTCGTTCGAGTTCCTCGGCCCGGCCTTCCAGAACGTGTGGGCTCGGGTCGCCGCCTCGATCTGGGGTGTCCTGCTCGCCGGGGCATCGGTGAAACTGCTTGTCGCGCTGTACAAGATGCGCGCTGCGAAAGCCGGCGGATACGGCGCGGAGATGAGCGATTCGATGGGGGAGGCGAAAGTCGCCGGGGTCGCGGTCGGCGCTCTGGCCATCGGCGGCGTCATCGTCGGCGCAATCATGTTCGTCGCCAATCCCGGCTGACCTATCACCAACAACGTTCCGACTCAACCCCATTCGATGAGAAAGAAGAACTGACATGGCACGAGATTTCTCCGCGGTCGGCAGCTCCGGCTCGACCACCAGCGCGACGGGATCGGCGTCCGGCTCGCCAGGATCGGGCCTGTTCGGGCTGCCCAAGTGGGTGCTGGCGATGATCGCCGCCGCCGTGGCGTTCGTCGTCGTGATTGCCGTGGTCGTGTTGACATCCGGGGGGAGCGAGAGCTCCACCGATGACGGTGCCGATGCGATCCGCGCCGCGCACGGCCCGACCACCACCATCGACGGCGTCCCCGCCGGCTACACCCGCGACCAAGCGGGCGCCCAGACCGCCGCGGTGAACTTCACCCAAGCCAACGGCCAAGCCTATGCAGGTCGCATCGATGCTCAGCGCCTCAAAGACGTTGCCGTAGCGGCAGAACCGACACCGGCGTTGACAGAGGTCCTCGACGTCTCGTCCGAGCGCCAGGAGACCGGGCGCGGCACGGTCAACGGCGTTCCGATGATCGTCACAGTGGAGAACTTCTCACAGGATTCGGCGACGGTGTCGGTCTGGGGCATGGGAGTGAGCCAGAGCCGGGTCAGCCAGGACAGCGACAAGGTCGGCATCTTGGCCATCTACTCCACTACCACCGTGACGATGGTGTGGGAGAACGACGACTGGAAGGCCAAGGACTGGAGCTACAAGTCCGGCCCCACCCTTGAGGAAGCACAGTTCCCCGCCGATGAGTCCTCCCTCGCCAAGCAGGCCGCGGACGGCTTCTACGCCTTCTACGTCAACTGATGAAGGGTCGGCCTGCGATGTGGCGAAGGATTCTGTTGGCGATCGCGGTGGCGGTCATCGCGGCCGTCGGGTTCGCGTGGCCCGCGGCCGCGCAGCCCTCGGCTGTTCCGGCACCGGTTCCCGGCGGCGGGTCGACCGCGACCACGACGGCGAAGAAGCTGCCCGAGACCTTTCCTGCGGATCTCCGCAAATACATCGCAGGTACCGACGAGTTCAAAGCAGCACCGTGGTTCACCGGGCCCTGCAAGGACAAGGGCGGCGATATGGGCCAGTACATCGGATCGGTGATGAGCAACGAAGGCCGCCTGCTGTATTGGACGGCCACCGAGAACGACCGCATCGCGCGGTGGACCGCCGCGGTGTCCGTGCGCAAGGACCCGGTCCTGATCGGTGTCCTCATCGATGCCGGCGCGGTCGGCTCGCAGACCACCGGTGTCGATCTCGGGGTCGAGCAGAACCGCAAGGCCGCGCTGTCCATCACCGACGATGCGGTGCTCGAATCGTTCTATCCGCCGGTCTATCCCGCCGGCGATGCCACGATGCAGCCTCCCGCCCCGACCTGCGCACAGGATCTCGCCCGGTGGACGACCAAGACCTCGAGCACCTGGGGCTTCGAGTGGGCTTCGACTCCCGATGCGGCCTCGCTCGCCGAGATGAAGGCGCAGCCGAACGCCGACCAGGTTCCCGAGCAGGCCTGGACCGACGCGTGCGCCGAGGGAGTGCCCGGCTCGCTGTGCATGCACGCGATGTACGTCAACTGCAGCAAAGCAACCGACCGCGACGACGAGGTGACCTGCCGAGAATGGAATACCAGGGTCGGAAAACTGTTCGGCGGGACCATGAACTGGATCGATCAGAACACCAGCTTCAGTGACCGCCTGAGCGAGACCCTCGAGTCGGCGTTCAAGGCGACCCCGCAGTACAAGGTCGGCAAGATGTACGTCGACGGGTTCTCCTGGGTCTGGGACAACACCGTCGGCGCGGTCGGCGACATCGTCGCCTTCGTCAAAGACCCCTCCGACGTCATCGACTCCTGGGCCAACAAGCTCAAGAGCGCCGCCGTCGGCACCACCACATCGGTGTTGCACGGGCTCGCCGGTGTCGGTGAGTTCAACCCCACCGACCCCGAATTCCTCGAGGTCTACGCGATGTCGACGGGTCTGGGCATCTTCGTCATGGCGCTGATGGTGCTGCTGGCGCTCTACAAATCCTCCGACGGCAGCAGGCCCGCTATGGAGCTGGCCAAGGACCTGTTCGCCTACGCCCCGGCCGGGGTGATGATGATGCTGTTCGCGCCCTCGTTCGCGCAGTTGTTGATCTCGCTCGCGCACGAGCTCTCGGTCAGTCTGGTCTCGCTGCTCGGTAGCTCCACCGACGAGGTGGTCGACAACATCTCCTCGGTCCTGGGTCCGTTGACGGACACCACCCTGATCGGCGGTGCCGTCGGTGCCATCGTCGGGTTCGGGTTGATGTTCCTCGGCGCGTTGTCGCTGTTCTTCGGGTTCTTGATGCACGCGAACGCCCTGCCGATCCTGGGCGTGGTCTCGGCGATCGCCTTCGGCATGTGGGTGCATCCGACCTGGCGCAAGAAGGCGCTTCGTCCGGTGATGGTGTTCCTGGGCATCGTGTTGTCCAAGCCTCTGCTGTTCGTCATCCTCGCTGCGATCTTCGCGGCCATCAACATTTCCGCGTCCAGAGCGGTCGCGGACGACGGCGAGCTCGAATCCCTGGGGGACCTCGGCTCGATCGCTGTGTGCCTGGTGATGGTCGGACTGGCCCCGTTCGCGCTGCTCAAGTGGTCTCCGATCCTGCCGAGCGCCTCCGATTCCGCCGACTTCGGCAGTAGCGGGTCGGCGACGGGTCAGATGATCGGATCGAGCGCGGGGATGTATCAGATGCGCGCCGGTGGCGGCGGTGGAGGGACCGGGGGCGGAGGGAGCGCGGCCTCGCGCAATGCCGGTGTCGCCGATGCACCCGGTCGCGTAGGTGGCGGCGGTGGCGGCGGTTCCCGGCCGGGTGGCGGCTCGTCGGCATCGAGCACCCATGCCGGTCAGCAGAGCGGCCAGACCGCATCGAGGTCCGGTGGTCTACCGGGCAAGAGCGGTGGCCACGGCGGCGCGAAAGCAGGTGGCTCGGAATCGAGGCTGCTCGCCGCGGCCGGAAAGACAGCAGGAATGGCGGCGGGCGCCGCGACTGTCGTCGCTCCGATCGCGCTCGCGTCGGCCGGGGCTGCGATGAACAAAGCCGGGGCGGCCGCGCAGAGCGCCCCCGAACACCCCGACAGCGACAACTGATGTCCCACAACATGAACGGAGAGACCATGACCGTCACGGCTGACATCGGCTGGTTCGGTCCGTATCGGACGCCGACCGCGCGGCGGGGGGCGCGGCGGTGAGCGGGCCACGGTCGGCGATTCTCGGCCGTCAGACCGCGCGCCGGGGAGTGCTCCCGTTCCCCGAGCCGGTCGTCGCCGCGTGGGCAGCCACGCTGGTGGTGGCCCTGTATCTGCTGTTCATGGTCGGGCAGTCGACGTGGACGTTGGCGATCGATGCCGTGCTGATCGGCGGTGTCCTGTGCGCGACACTCGATTTCGGCCTGCACGAGTCGTACGCGGCCCGCAAGGTCAAAGCGATCCGAAACCGGCAGCGCCGCAAGAGGGGCGAGCACGTCTGGATCTCACCGACCGATCCGCACTACGGCGACCCCGAGCGTGATCCGGGTTGGACGATTCCGGTTCCGCTGTACCGCACCGAGCCGGTGGACCTGGCCGGAACAGGCCTCGACGACATGTTCATCCTCGAACACCGCACCCCGGGCGACAACGACTACTACTCGGTTCTCATCGCCAAACAGGGCCTGGCCGAAGGCCTGCGCGGCGACGACGCGTGGGCGGTCACCTCGGCGGCGTTCGGGCGAGTACTCGCCGGGTTCGCCAAACGATCCTCGTTCGTCCGCGGCCTGGAACTGCTGCACCGCAGCGTCCCGGCCGACATGGTCCCGCACGAGAACTGGGTCACCGAACAGATAGCGGCCGGCGACCCCGATCTGGCCGTGGTTCCGGCGATCCGGTCCTACGGACAGTTGATCGACCGCATGAGCCCGTACTCAGAAGAGCACCGCTCCTACGCGGTGCTGATCTTCCCGAAGTCGGCCTCGTTCCTCGCCGAAGCCGCCCGCATCGCCCGACGCAAGGACGCCCCGCTGGTCGGCGGTATCGCCCAGGTCATCCGCGATGACACCGCCCGCGCCGTCAGCGCCCTCGAGCGCGCCGGAATGGGCCGAGTGGAGGTCTACGGCGAACAGCGCGCCTGCGCGGTCCTGCGGGCATTCCAGGACCCCAGCTACCCCCTCGACGCCCACAGGGGTGTCCGGTGGGACAACTGCTGGCCCTCCTACGTCGGGCGGGACGAATCGGTCGAGGTCGCCGGCACATGGCACACCCGAGTCGGCATCATCCCCACCCGCGCCATCGAACCGGTCGAGGTCGGCCCGCTGTGGCTGGCGACCCTGCTCACCGGAGTCGAACCCGACGCCGGCGACGACGAGATCCCCGCAGCACCGACCATCCGGACGGTGACCGCGCGAATGGACTTCGTCGAGGCATCCAAGGCCCGCGCTGCGACCAAGAAGGACGTCACCCAGGACAAGGCCCGTCAGATCACCGAAGAGCGCAAGGGAAAGATCACCGACGGTGCATCGGAGGTCGCGATCAGCGAATCCTCCCGTCGCCGTGAAGATCTCATGCCCGGAACCGGGCACCACGGAATGATCTACACCCTCGCCGTTTCGGTCACCGGCCACGACGAAGACGATGCTCTGCGGGCGTGCACACGCGTCGAACAGGCCGCCGACGACTGCGGTATCGGCGAGATCGAATGGCAGGACAACCGCCACGACGTCGCCGCATTCGTCACCTTGCCCCTCGGCCGCGGACTCGCGGCCACCAAATGGACCCGCTCCCGATGAACCGAACCCAGAGTCCGCCGACCACAGAACGAGGCGAGAGACGATGACCAGTACCGACAACAAGCAGGACCGACGCCGTGGCCACGCCGCCAAGCCGCGCACCGCCCGCCGTTTCTCGCTGACCCGGCGTAGCAAGCGCACCGGCCCTGATCTGGCCGCGCAGGCCGACGCGGCCGCCACTCTCGCTGCGGCACAGTCCGCCGGCATGATCACCACCCGCCGGCACCCGCCGACGCGGAAGAAGTGGCTCGACCGGTGGGGTTGGTACGAGATCCGTGTCGAGGGCGCGTGGACGACCACCCGGCAGGGCGAAGCGCTGAACCTGGCCACGATGCGCCGCTCGGTACGTCACGAGGGCCTGCTGACCGGGCTGAACAAGATCAGCCAATCCGGAGTGATCACCGACCCCTACGCCCTCTACGGGTCGGAAATCGAGAACATCAACATCGCCGTCATCGGCGACATCGGCAAGGCCAAGTCCTCGCTCATCAAGACCGCGATGTGCCTGCGCCAACTCGCACTCCCGAATCGGCAGGTGGTGGTGATCGACAAGAAACGCCAGGGCAACAAGGGCGGCGAATACAGCGGAATCGCAGATGCGGTGGGCGCTGGTTCGATCCGATTCCGCACCGGCACAACAGGAATGCGCATCAACCTGCTCGACCCCGCGATCGCCACCGGCGTCGAACGCACCGACGGAGTCGCCCCGGCCGGCCAGGAAGCACTCGTCGGCGCGGTCATCGAGGACACGATGGGTCGCCCCCTGGTCGAGACCGAGAAAGCCGCGCTCGGGCTCGCCCTGCAAGTGGTCAACGACCGCGCCGCCCGCGAGAACCGCGAACCGATCCTGATGGAACTCGCCGACGAGCTCCTGGGCCCCTCCGCCGGCAGCGGCGCAGCGTTCGGCGAGCAGTGGGCGCAGGAATCGCGGCGTTGGGGCCTCAATCCCGGTCTGGCGCTGCGGGAGCTGTGCTTGGGCGACCTCAAGGGCCTCGTCGACGGCGCGACCTCACCGGAGGTCCGCGCGGCTCTCGATCACCCGTTCGTGCACTTCGATGTCTCGGCGTTGCCGAACAAGGGTCCGGCCCTGCGGGTGATCATGACCGTGATCAACACCTGGTTGGCGAACGTGCTCGCTTCCCGGTCCGCCCGGCACATGCAAACCCTGTTGCTGGTCGAGGAAGGCTGGCACGTCGCCGACGGCTCCACCGGAAAGGTTTTCCGCGAGAACATGAAGCTCTCGCGCGGTCTGGGACTGTCGACCGTCTCGGCGTTCCACCACATCTCCGACCTGCCGGTCGATTCGCCGGCGCGGGCGCTGATGAAAGAGGCCGGCATCGTCTTCCTCTACGGGCAGGACCGGGTCGAGGACGCCGAAGAAACCGCCCGCATGTACCACCTGCCGCCGGGGTCGACTGAAATCATCATGTCCCTCGCCAAGGGCCACTGCCTGGTCAAGTACGGCAACGCCGACCCGATCCTGATAGAGCACGTGCGCTCGGATCTGGAGATCGCACTCACCGACACCGACGAAGTGATCAAAGGAGCAGCAGCATGACCGACCACTCACTCCGGGCAGCGCTCTCGCACCCTGCGGCCGACCGCTCGATTCTGGTGGGTGTGGACGTGACGACCCTCGATGCGGCGGGCAGTACCGCCGTAGGTCGACTGTTCCGCTCTCGTTCGGCAGCAACAGCATTCGCCCTGACGCACGCCGCGCAGTCCTGGGGCACGTTGGTCTCGCTCGACTTCACCGTCTACGAGTGCGACACAGCGTCACTGGATTCGGCATCGGAGGGCATGTTCTGCGCGTGGGACGAGGTGTCCGTGGCGGGCTCGGTAGCCGAGACAGCGTGCGCTCTGGCAATTCTCGACGAATACAGACTCGGGATGAGGCGCGCGAAGTTGCCGCTGCCCGCTGCTCTGACGGCCGAGATCTACACACTGAGCAACGCCGTCGCTTCGCCTGTGCATCCGTCACGGGTCGACGACCCCGAGACGGTGGAGGTTCGCCTGTGCAGCATCAGGCCGGACCCGTTGCCGCACCGCAGAACATCGATAGGGTTCTACGGCAGCGACGACGCGGAGCGGGTGGCCGGGGTCCTGGCGTATCGGTTCGGCGGCGACATCGCACCAGCGACCGAACGGGGCTGCATCCAGGTCCACCACAGCGCCGACATCAGCGACGGTGACCGCGCCGCGGTCGCCCGCTACACCCGCATCGGCGAACTGCGCGCCAACATCGCCGCACTGGACCCGCGACGAGACATCGCGGCGATCACGCGCCTCGACGGCGAGCTCGACACCCTCTGCTCGGCCGTACTCCGTCGACGATCGACACCCTCGCCCACTCCCGTCGCCGGCAGCGACGTGGTCCGCAGATACCTTCCCGCGCCTGCTCCACGGCCCGACTCGAGCGAGGACCGCCCCCGATGAGCACACCAGAACTTCGCCCCACTCCCCCGGTACTGCCCTACGGCACCGGCCCCGTCGTCGGCTTCGTCGCCGGTGCACTCGTTTCCGTGGTCGGCGGCGGCTACCTGTCCGGGCTGCTCGCCGGCACCGGTCCCGCACTGCCCGCCGGCATCTACGGGGTGATCCCCGTGGTGGTAGGCCTGTTCAGCAACCCATCCGACCCCGCGTCGGCGTGGCCGGCCGGCTCACAGCCGGGCGGCCCGATCCTGACCTGGCTGTGCATCGGCATCATCGCGGCCGCATGCATCCTGCTCGGAGCGGTCGTGTCGGCGAAGAACATGGCCCGCAAAGCATCTCGGCGGGTACGTGCGAACGGATTCGCCGACCGAGAGGCGCTCGCAACTGTCGGGATCGACGAGAAAAGCGCGGTGAAGAAGGCCAAAGCCACCCGACTCTCCCTCTCCGACGTCCCGGTCCGACGGATCGAGGCAGCAGCGGAGACCACCCGCATCGGCACGCTGTACGACGACAAGAAACAAGGGGTATTTCTCCAGTACCGAGACGGTGTGCTGGTCGAAGGCCCCACCGGATCCGGTAAGACCTGGCGCATGTTCTACAAGGCTGTCGTCGAGGCGATCGGGCCGGTGGTGGCCACCTCGACCCGCGGTGACCTTCTGCGCGCGACGTGGGCCGAGCGCGCGGCTGTGGGCAGGGTCGAGGTGTTCGATCCGGACGGGCTGACGGTGTATCCGAACAAGATGCAGTGGTCGATTCTCGACGGCTGCGACGACCCCGAGGTGGCCATGCGGCGCGCCGCGGCGTTGGTGCAGGCCATGCCGATGGACGGCACCTCGAATTCGAGCTACTGGAACGGCAAGGCCGCGATGCTCATGCGCGGTTACCTTTATGCCGCAGCGGTATTGGACAAGGATCTGGTCACACTGCGGGTGTGGGCTGCCTCGCGCAACGTCAAGCCCGTGCACGAGGTGTTGTCGAGGGATCTGCCGGATTGGGACGCAGACCTGAGTCAGGCGCTGGAATCGAAAGCCGATTCCTCCGACGACATGATCGGTGCCTGCACACGCCTGCTCGAGCCGTTGGCGTCGCCGAAGCTGATGCGCTCGCTCAATGTCCCTCTCAGCGAATCGGCGGATCTGCGTTCCTTGATCACCGAAGGCCGCAACACTGTCTATCTCATTTCCGAGGGTGGCAGTGCGTCGGCGGCCGCGATGACGACTGTTCTGTCGGCCGAGCTCTATCACGTGGCGAAGACCCACGGCCTGACCCAGCCCGACGACAAGATCGACCCTCCGCTGCGCATGGTGCTCGACGAGATGAACAACGTCGCTGCGATTCCGAACATGCCCTCGCTCATCACCGACTCCGGTGGCCGTGGAATCCAGATCTGGGCCGGTGTGCACTCCCGGCTGCAGAACGAACAACGGTGGGGCCATGTCGCCGGGCAGTTGCTGTCCAACGAGTCCCCGACTCGCCTGTATCTGACGGGTCTCGGCGACGCGGACGAGCTGGCGACGATCTCGAAGGGCTTGGGGATGCGTGATGAATACATGAGCGCGTCCCGGATGGCCGGGCCCCGGTCGGTCCCGGTGATGGCCGGTAGTGACATCGCCCGGATGCCCGCCGATCAAGCCCTACTGCGCTACCGGGAGGCCAAACCGATCAAGCTGCACGTTCCCTCCGTCTGGGACGTCCCCGTGCTCGCCGCCCGAGTGAAGGCCAATCAGAAGGCGTTCGATGAGTACTGCGCTACCGGTCACGAGAAGAGCTGACGTCATGGCACTTCCGGCGTATACCCCCGGCTCGATCGACTGGCCGTACCTCGACCGGGACAGCGCCGCCCGACTGTGGGTCGAGCTCGGTACCTGGGTGGAATGGCTACGCGACCGCTACGAGCTCGGCCGCACCATTCCTCCGTGCTGGTTCAAGCACGGCCCAGTGGTCGAAGAGCTGACCGCAGCGATGTTCGCCCGCCGTGAGGCGTACCAACAGGGCAAGAACGCCTATCACGGTGGGCCCGCAGCGTGGCACTACCAAGTTCTCTGGCCGATGGTGCACAGGATGAAGTCGATCACCGATTTCGAGCAGTGCACTCCCCATGTGTGCGGGTTAACCCCGCCGACGCCGGCCGTCGCCGGCGACTTCGCCGAATTCATCGCTACCGACATCGACGCGCGCGAGGACGCACCGATCGATTCGCCCCCGGACGACGATGCCCCCGCCGTGAGCCGATCGGAACTGACGATGGAGGAGGTCATCGACATGATCGACACCGACCGCGCAGTCGCAGAAGATCCCGCCGACGACTTCACCGCCGTCATCATCGACGACGCACGATGGGAATATGACGAGGACAACGAGACCTATCGGCCAGCAGGCTAGCCACGCGCCTCATCGGATGGCGCGCCGATGTCGGTATCCGGCAGTGTGGGCAGCTTGGTTCACGACTCGTTTTGCCAGGATCGGTTATGCACGAATCGGACGCGATGCAGTCCCCACGCTCTGTCGTGCGGAGCGTGGGGACTGGGTTCCTGCGGAGCCTGCTTGGGTGTCTACTCGGCTGCGGCCGTATTTCGCTCGACGAAAGGAGCGAAGAAGTTCATCCGGATGTCCTCCGGCCGGAGCTTCTGCAGGTCGAATCCTGTATAGACCGGGTCACGCTTGTCGCGCTTACCCACCGCCTCCTCGGGGAGCTGCACGGGGTACACGGGGACCTCGAACTCGACGGTGTTGTCTGCGACCACGTGCCGATAGAAGATTTTCCAAACTCCTTCGCGCCGTTCGAAGATGTCGACGTAGCGGCACTCGACGAGCTGGTGGAGGTAGGGCTTGTCAGGGTTCTGGCCGGGGACCGCCATCTCGTGAAGCACGTGGACATGGCTCTCGACGAAAGCGCGGTCACCGTCGATCTCGATGAGTTCGTTCGTGATGGAGTGGACTGTGGTGTGCGCGTGAGGGAGCACCTCGGCGATGACCCATTCCGAGAAGGACTGCGCCGGTCCGTTGCCGAACCAGTGAGTGTCGTAGGCGTCGTCGTGATAGCACGACTTCATGATTTCGGCGTCCAGGCGGTCGACGCCGCGGCAGTAGCGGTGCAGAATCTCGCGGATGGCTTCGCGACTGCGCAGGTCGTCGAGGTCGCGTTCGAGAGTCGCGAGTCTGGTTTCGATATCGGACATTGTGTTTGCTCCTTGTCGATTCACGAAGTGATAATCGTCGTGATGTGTTGTGATTCAGCGGGTGTGGACAGTCAACGTTGTTCGAGAAACGTGGTGAATGCGCTGAGCCACTCGTCCTTGGCTCCGATGATTGGGAGATGTTGCGCCCCGTCGATCCAGTTGTGTACAACTGTGCCACCGCGAGTTTCGTACTCGCCGAGCACAGTTCGGATCTGAGTGACCATCGGTTGCGCGGGGCAGACGTTGGGCCCGGGCCAATCCGCGACGAGGCCGGCGGCGCCGAGCACCGCTGCATCCCACGTCGAGTTGTCCGAGACCACAGCGTCCTGTGCGCCGTGAGTCCACATGATCGGAGGCTTGTTCTCGAGCTCGACGATCTCGTCCCAGTGCAGATATTTGGGTGAGAGGGCGTTGAGGATTCCGCGAGTTCCGGGTGCATACCCCGGCCAGTTGTCCGAGGATTCGACGTCGCCGGGAAAGTTGTTCTCGTCGACCCAGGTCGTCATCGATTCCTCGAAGAGCGTGTCCGAGTGTTCGGATGAGGCGAGTGGATCTCCACCCCAGAACGTGGGTGCCATGACGTTGCGCGGCGAGAAGGGGCTGTCGGTCGATCGGTCTCCTGCGGCGAGATGTTCGAGGAATGTCGGATTGACCATGCCGGCACCGCTGCCGGAGTAATCGTCATACCACGGTGTCCCGTCGGGGTTCGTGCCGCCGAATCCGTAGGGGGCGACGGGATCGATCAACGTCAGGGACGCAGCCGCGTTGCCTTCGATCGAGAACCTCGCGATGGCTCCGCCTCCGGTGGACCAGCCCACGAGATGGGGTGGGTGGTCGACGCCGAGGGCGTCGAGCAAGGCCACGAGATCGTCTGCCCAGTCGGACAGGCCCCGCGTTGCATCGAGCGGGGCGTGCTCGGTTCGGCCGAAGCCCCGCATGTCGGGTGCAATGACGCGGTAGCGCGAGGGCAGTTCTGGCATCACATGCTCGTAGAACCGCCCGGTGGAAAGGTTGCCGTGTACGAGTACGACCAGTTCCCCATCCGAGGGCCCTGATTCGAGGTAATGCATGCGCAGCCGCGAGGTGGTAACTGTCGCCGACCGCACACCGGGGAGAAGATCCATGGCGCGAGGCGCTCCCTTCCGAAGTTTCACAATGCCCGAGCTACGAACGGCACGGGCCTTGGGTTGCCGCATACACATCGACGGGCCGTCGTGTGTGTGGCAACTGCAATACTTGCCGTCGGTGTGGCCCGTGTCACTGTGGCCGGGTACAACGCGACGCCCCTTTGAGTGGATCCTCGAACAACTGGTCCGTGACTGATCCCCGAGCTCAGGCCTGCCGTGCGCCCTGCACTCGGCGGAGTGCGGTTTCATCCGCGGTTGTCGCTGTATACGAAACCACGTCGATTCTGTTGGTGCACAAGACGTAGCCAGCCACTGAGAGCTCGATCATCCTTTTCGATGAAGGTCATCTCTGGTCGGTAGACGGCCGTCTCGTGTCAGGACGCCTCCGTACTTCCGAACCGAGCACAGCCTGGCGCAGCGATGTGCGGCATCGACGGAAAGTAGGTAACGGCGTGACAAGACGTGTGTGGATCGTGGGCGTGGGCATGACCCCGTTCGGAATACATCGAGACAAGACCAATTACGAACTGGCCCAGTGGGCTGTACGCGACGCTTTGGCGGATGCCGGACCCGAGATAGGCCCACAGACCATCGACGTGGCCTTCTTCGCCTCCACCACAAACAGTATTCTGCACGACCAAGGCATGATCTCGGGTGAGATCGCCCTGCGCGAGATGGGCATTCAACGAATACCGATCCATAATGTCGAAAATGCCTGCGCGACAGGATCATCTGCGTTCAATCTCGCTGTGACTTTTATCCGCGCCGGCGACGCCGACGTCGCCTTGGCTGTGGGCACGGAAAAGATGCACATCGGCGACGCTCCGAGGACGATGGCGCTGTTCGACTCGGGATATGACAAGTCCAAACCTCACTTGCTCGACGAGACACTTCTGCAATTGGGCGGCGAGGTGGATGATTCCGACGTCGGAACCAGATCGATCTTCATGGATATCTACGCCGCGATGGCGCGGCAACACATGCGGCTGTACGGAACTACTGCAGCACAGATCGCTGCAGTGTCCGCGAAGAACCATGCGCATGCGATCGACAACGTGCGCGCCCACTACCGCAAGGCCATGTCGGTCGAGCAGGTCTTGGCAGCACGCAAGCTGTCCTACCCGTTGACGGTCCCGATGTGTGCACCGGTCACCGACGGCGCAGCCGCGGTCATCGTATGCAGCGACGAGGGTCTACGCAGACTGGGCAGCGAACGGCCGGTGGAGGTCCTTGCATCTGTGATCGGTACCGGCACCGACCGAGACACCACCACGTTCGACGGCCATATCAGCCAGGTGGTCTCGGCGGAAGCATACGAGCGGGCCGGACTCGCGCCGTCAGACATCGACGTCGCCGAAGTGCACGACGCCACCGCATTCGCCGAAGTACTGCAAACGGAAATGTTGGGCCTCGTTCCCCCCGGTGAGGGTGGCGCGGCCGCCGAGCGCGGAGACACGACGCTGGGCGGCCGAATACCGGTCAACACCTCCGGCGGCCTCGAATCCAAGGGTCACCCGATCGGTGCCAGCGGACTCGGCCAAATATTCGAGCTGACCGAACAGCTCCGCGGCGAGTCCGGTAGCCGACAGGTCGACGGTGCCCGAATTGCGTTGGCCGAGAACGGCGGCGGTTTCCACCGAGGCGAAGAAGCCGTGACATCGATCATCATCCTGGGAGGGCGTTAGCAACAATGGCAGTGATCGATTTCTTCGACAAAGGCTGGGCGTCGGCACCGACCGCTGTTGCCTATCGCACCGCCGACCAAGCATGGACGTACGACGAAGCCGGTCGCATGTCGTGCCGCATCGCGCATGCGCTGCTCAGGGAGGGCATCTCGAAGGAGACCCCAGTTGCGGTGCTGTCGCCGAACGCGCCGCTGGCATGGATCTGCGTATTGGGCATCTGGCGCTCCGGGGCCGCGTGGGTACCGCTGAACCCCGGCAGCCCTGCAGCGGACAACGCTGCGCTGATCGAACGCTTCGACGTCGAATTCATTCTCTACGACACCTCCCTTGCACACGACATCACAGCGATCGAGGCCGCCTACCCTCGGGTCAGGGCGGTGCCGTTCGACATCTCGACCGACACAGCGCTGCTCGACAGCTGGATCGGCGATGTCCAGGACACCCCGGTCGAGGTCGAGTACGACCTGGACGACGTCGTTGCTCTGATGCCGACGGGTGGGACCACAGGCTTCCCCAAAGGAGTGATGAACACACATCGCAGCCTGTCGGTGATGGTGGTGCACCAAATGCTCGCACTGTCCTACGACGCCGACGACGCTATCGTCAACCTCGTCGCGGCACCGATGACCCATACCGCCGGTTTGCTGACGCTGCAGACGACAGCACGCGGGGGAACAGTGGCCATGATTCAGCGCGCGGCCCCCGATCTGGTGCTGGAGGCAATTTCCGACTTCGGTGTCACAGACCTGTTTCTCCCTCCCACGGTTGTCTACCGACTACTCGATGTCCTCGAACATCGCCAAGCCGACACCTCGTCTCTGAAGTACTTGCTCTACGGCGCCGCACCGATGTCCGTGGACAAGCTCCGTGCCGGAGTCAACCGGCTCGGCTCGGTGTTCGTGCAGGTGTACGGGCAAGTAGAGGCTCCCGCCGGAATCGCGTTCCTCCGCCCGTCCGAACACCTCGTAAAAGGTCAGCTTGCACCTGACGATCGGCTGTCGTCGTGCGGGCGCCCCTACCCGCTGGTCTCGCTGCGGGTGGTCGATCCGGCAACCGATCTGCCAGTGCCGGGTGGAGAGACAGGGGAAATCTGTGTACGCGGCGACCTGGTGATGAAGGGCTATTACAAAGACCCGATCAAGACCGCAGAAGCGATCAAGGATGGGTGGCTGCACACCGGAGACATGGGACACCTCGACGAGGCCGGCTACCTCCACCTGACCGACCGCAAGAAGGACCTGATCATCACCGGAGGCTTCAACGTCTACCCCAACGAAGTCGAACAAGTCATCTGGACCCATCCCTCCGTCGAGGACTGCGCAGTGGTCGGTGCCCCCGACGACGACTGGGGCGAACGCGTCACCGCCGTCGTCGAACTGAAGCCGAATCACACTGCCGACGCCGAGGAATTGATTGCACTGTGCCGACAGAACCTCGGTGGCGTACGCACACCCAAACAGGTGATTTTCGTTGACAGCCTCCCACGCAGCGTCAACGGCAAGGTCCTCAAAAAAGAGGTGAGGGCTCAGTTCTGGGCAAACTCAGGACGCACCATCTGACCACCGGTAGCAAACGCTGTTCGGCGGTCCGAACTGTTCATCCGATCGAGCGCCCATGGTCCCCTTATCCAATATTCTGTCAGGTATCGGCGGCGTACCTCGGATCGAGCGGGCCGATCACCACGCCCTATTGTGCAGAGATACAACGGAGCATGAAGGTCGGCCGACAGGTGGAGGATCAAATTGAACCAGCCAGGCGTTCAGGACAGCGAGTCGAAGTCGGCAGCTGTGCTTGCCCGCCTGGCTGCGGACGTGCCGGAGGTGATTCGCCGAACCGAGCGGCAGGTTCGCGAACTGAGCACCTACGACGCGCTGTCCTCATCCGAATTGGCCGAGGCCATCGGCAGGAACGTCACCGACGCCGTGGTGACCCTGCAGACGAACCAGCTGCCGTCACGGCACCGACTCACCGAACTCGCCGAGAAAGTCGTCCGGCACCGAATCGCACAGGGCATACCGGTCGAAGACATGATGCGGACCTACCGGGTAAGCCTGGCGGTGATCAGCGATCGCTTCATCGAACTGGCCATGGAAGCAGACATCGACGCCCAAGAAGCCTTACGGTCGTCGAGACTGTTGTGGTCGTTGAGCGATGCATTCATGACCTGCGTTGCATTGGAGTATCAGCGGCTGTCGGTGGAATCGGCGCTGCTCGACGACCAGGCCAAAGCCGATCTCTTGCAAGGGCTGCTGTTCGGCACCGGCAACATGGCCGAGATGACGAGAGCGTGCGAAACACGGGGGTTGGATCCGAGCGGATCCTTCTACGCTGTTCGTGCTCGCGCCACGGGTACCGGAAACCTGTCGACGATCTGCCGAGACCTGCAGCATCGGGGTGCAGGATCGAGCGGTACCGCCGTCGTCTCTCCATTCCGTGGTGACGCCATCGGCCTTCTTTCCGCAGTGCCCAATGCAGTAGAGGGCGCGGTGGTGGCCGTCGGCGCGCCAATGCCGCTGTCACACATCGCTCAGTCGTTCGCCTCCGCAAGCAGGGTGTTGGATGCTGCGATCCGGTTGGGTCGAGCGGGGGTGCTCGAGATGCCGGACCTGAGTTGGCGAATCACCGCTCTGGGGGACCTCGAAATATCCGGACTCCTGCACGAGCGGTACATCGCGCCACTCGAGGACCGCGGCGAGTTCGGGGAACAGCTGTTGCAGTCGGTCCGCTACTACTTGGCCTGCGACCGCAACATCCCAGCGGCGGCAGACGCCATGTTCGTGCACAAGAACACGCTGCGATACCGGCTCCGAAAATTCGAGGAACTCACCTCGGTCTCGTTGGAGTCCACGGACACTATCGTCGAGCTGGCTTGGGCCCTGGAAGTGAAAGCTGCAACGCCGACACCGTCCGCACCCGAACGTTGAACCCCTGAGGATCCGTGAGACCGATCGGTGGTGATCAACTCGCTCGGCCCATACCCAGTGAGATTCCGCCGTCGACAACCAATTCTGCACCGGTGATGTACTTGGCGCGGTCGCTGACCAGAAAGAGCGCAGCATGCGCGACATCCCATGCCTCGCCCATGCGTCCCATGGGCACCTGGGAGTCACGCTTGCTCCACATCTGTTCGATGTCGGTGCTGCTGTACGCGTCGGTGATTCCCGCGACGCTCTCCACCATCGGCGTCTTGATCAATCCGGGCAACACGGCATTGACCCGGACGCCACGGTCGGCGAATTCGGCAGCCGTGGTGCGTGATAGGTGGTTCAATGCGGCTTTGCTGGCGTAGTAGCCGGCATATGCGACACCGCTCCACCGGATGCTTGCCACCGACGAGATGTTGACGATGCTTCCGCTGCCGTTGGCAACCATGGCCGGGATGACATGGCGCATCGTGTTGAACGCGCCGTCGAGGTTGACCTTGAAAACGCGTTCCCAGTCCGCTGGATCGACGTCGGTGACACCACCGACGGCAGCGATTCCGACGTTGTTGTCGAGAACGTCGATGCGGCCGTGCTGATGAAGGATCGTGCGGACGGCATCGGCGACATGGCTCTCGTCGGTGATGTCCAGGGTCAGGACGGAGGCGTCGTTACCTTCGCCGCGAATCATTTCGGCTGTTGCCGTGGCTGATTCGGTGTCGATGTCGGCGCAGATGACAGTGGCACCTTCCCTGGCGAAGGTGATGGCTGTCGCGCGGCCGTTTCCCAATCCTGTTCCGATGCATCCGGCTCCGACAACGACGGCGATCTTGTTTTCCAACTCGTTCATGTTTTTCCTTCTCGTTCAGATCGCGCGATCGGCCTTGGTCCAAAATCTCTGTCGGACATCTTTTTTGAGTACCTTGCCATTGACGCTGCGTGGCAGGCGGTCGACGAAAATCACCTGTTTGGGTGTGCGCACGCCCCCCAATGACGCCCGGCACAGGGCGATGATCTCGTCTTCGCCCGCGTCGAGGCCGGGTTTGAGTTCGACGACTGCAGTGACGCGTTCGCCCCAATCGTCGTCCGGGGCCCCGACCACAGCGCAGTCTTCGACCGCCGGATGGCCCCAAATCACCTGCTCGACCTGGCCGGGGTAGACGTTGAAGCCCCCGGTGATGATCATGTCCTTCTTGCGGTCCGTCAGGTGGAGATAGCCCTTGCCGTCTAAGCGGCCGAGATCCCCGGTGTGCAGCCACCCATCCTTGATCACGTCGGCAG
Organism: Rhodococcus ruber; assembly: GCF_027270735.1. Taxonomy (GTDB): domain Bacteria; phylum Actinomycetota; class Actinomycetes; order Mycobacteriales; family Mycobacteriaceae; genus Rhodococcoides; species Rhodococcoides rubrum_A. The sequence goes on from NZ_JAPWIJ010000001.1 coordinate 38,900, forward strand.
TCTTGATCGGGTCCTTGTAGTAGCCCTTCATCACCAGGTCACCGCGCACGCAGATCTCGCCGGTCTCGTTGCTTGCCAGTCGCTGCCCGGTCTCGGGGTCCTTCACTACGACGTCGACCAACGGATAGGGTCTTCCACACGAAGACAATCTGTCGTCGGACGCGATGTGGCCGTCGACGATGTGTTCCTCGGGTCGAAGAAAGCTGATGGCTGCAGGCGCCTCCATCTGGCCATAGCACTCGATGAAAACCGGCCCCAATTGCTCTATGCCCAAACGCAGTTTCTCGCTCGACATCGGAGCGGATGCATACAGCAGATAACGCAGAGTCGAGGTGTCGACCGTGCGGTCGGACAGAACATCGAGCAATCGGTAGACAACGGTCGGCGGCAGGAAAATCTCCGTCACACCGTATGTCTCGATCGCGGTCAGTATGAGATCCGGTGCAGCACGCTCTATGACGACGACCGTCCCGCCTCGAGCGGAAGTCTGCAGAGTCAGAACTCCGGCGGTATGGGTCATCGGGGCCGCCGCGAGGTTCACCACCGACTCGTGTGCGTCGTAGCTGAGCGCGAGCATTTGGTGGATCACCATCACCGAGAAGCTTCGATGCGTATTCATCACACCCTTGGGCTCACCTGTGGTTCCTCCGGTCGGCGATACTGCGATGACATCGTCCATGCGGTAGTCGATGTCGGGTGGGGTCGACGGATGCTCAGCGATCCAATCAGCGAGATCGAGTGCTTCCTGGTCATCACCCAGCGCGATCAGGGTGAGGCTGGTGCCGAGCTGTCGCAAGTGATCCACCTGAGCGCGCAACGAAGGATCGTAGAACAAGACTTCGACATCGAAACGCTCCAGCAGGGTTGCTGTTTCGGCCACGGGATTCGCCGGATTGAGCGGAACCCACGCGCCGCCTGCTCGCCAGACGCCGAGCACACAGATCCATGCCAGCGGCGCGTTCGGCGAGAGCACCGCGACCGCGCTTTCGCGTTGTAACCCCATGTCCAACAGGGCATTGGCGATACGACAGGACATCTCACCGGCGTCCTGGTACGTCCAGATCTCTGTGTCGGTTCGGTAGGCGATGGATTGTGGTCCAGCACGCCATCCGCGGTCGAAGAAGTCGATGATGGCCATCGGTTATATACCTTTCAAGATGATGACGGAGGTCACGGCTTCTTCGCCGCGGTGAAAACCGCCGCCGTTCTCGGCCAATGCGATTCGGGCACCGTCGACCTGTCGGCGACCTGCGCGGCCGCGAAGTTGATCGGTGAGCTCGAAGACCTGACCGAGCCCCGTGGCACCGAGGGGGTGGCCCTTGGATTCGAGGCCGCCGGAGGGATTGATCGGGATGCGGCCGCCGATGCTGGTGTCGCCGCGTTCGGCTGCCGCTCCGCCCTCGCCGGGTGGGACCAGTCCGAGCATTTCGGATTGCAGGACCTCGGCGAACGCTGTCGCGTCGTGCACCTCCGCCACATCGACCTGGTCAGGTCCGATGCCGGCCTTGTCGTATGCGCGTGTGGCGACATGCTGTGTCAGGTGCCCGTCGAACGTGGTGGTGTCTCTGTCCGCGCCTGTACCGACCACCGTGGCCAGTACCTCGATGGGATATTCGGTGTGTAGCCGCGCGAGTCCTGCATCGCTGCACACGATGACCGCTGCGCCGCCGTCGGTGACCGGTGCGCACATCGGGACAGTAAGAGGATGTGACAGCCGCCGTGCAGCGAGAACGTCCTCGACAGACAATGCGCGGCGGTAGTGCGCCCGGGTGTTGTCGACGGCGTGCGCGTGGTTCTTGGCGCTCACTGCCGCGATCTGTTCCGGCGTCGAGCCGTAGATGCGCATGTGGTTTCGGGCCATCGCGGCGTAGATGTCCATGAAGATCGACCGGTGCCCGAGGTCGGGTTCGTCGAGATCACCGCCGAGCTCCACCAAGGTTCGTTCGAGGGAAGCACGATCGGTGACATCGAAACCCGCATCGAACAGCGACATAGTCTTCTGCGGATCCCCGATGTGCATCTTCTCTGCGCCGACGGCCAAGGCCACGTCCGCCTCGCCCGCACGAACGTGTGTCACCGCCAGATTGAATGCGGATGCACCTGTTGCACAAGCATTTTCGACATTGTGCACGGGTATCGTGCCGATGCCCATTCCGCGCAGAGCGATCTGTCCGGATATTGTCGCTTGGCCTTCGAGGAACCCGTGGGCGGCGGACGCATAGAACGCCACATCGATCATGCCGATGTTGGCGCTCACGCCGGCATCGCGGATCGCGTCACTGATTGCGAGCCTGGCCAGGTCGTGATTGGACCTGTTGGGGTGTATTCCGAAGGGCGTCATCCCCACTCCGGCGATCCATACTCGTGAATTCATGTACTTCCTTCGCGGTGAACTTCGATGCGACTGCGACTACGAATCGATCGAGATCAGCTATCTGAGAGGGGCTTTGGCGGTTTCGGGAAGGAAAAGGTAGACGGCTGTACTCACTGCTGCGACCGACGCGATGTACCAGCCGAAGCGCTCGGCGTGCCCGATCTCGACGAGCCACGTCGCGAGGTAGGGGCCGGTTCCGCCGAATACCGCCACAGCCAAGGCGTACGGGAAGCCGATGCCGGAGCTACGCAGCCGGGACGGAAAGAGTTCGCTGACGATCGCGGCGCTGATGCTCGCCCATGCCGCGATGAAAAGCAGGCCCGTGATCTGAACGAACAGCAAGCTCCCCATGGTGGGTTGCAGGGACGACAGCAGCGGGATCGTCGCGACGGTGAAGAACAGCCCGAAGGTGATGAGAAGGGGTTTGCGACCGACCCGGTCCGACAACGCACCGAACAACGGCAGTGCCAGCAGGAAGATCGTCAGGGAGATCACGCCGGTGATCAGGCCCTTCTTCACATCGAAGCCGACCGTGATGCTCGCGTAGGTCGGAAGGTAGGCGGTCCACACGTAGAAGACGAGAGCTGGTGCCGCGGTGAGACCGAAGATCTGTAGAGCCGCTTTGGGGTGCTCGCGGAAGAAGTCGAACATGCCGACACGGGCGCTCTTGGGCTTGTCGATGACGTCCTCGTGCAGGGTTTCCTGGGCGTGCCGGCGTACCCACAGTCCGACCATGGCTGCAACAGATCCGAAGATGAACGGTATGCGCCACCCCCAGGAAGTCATGTCTTCGGATGAAAGCGTGGTAGCGAGAAGGGCGCTGAGGCCGATGGCAGTGAGGTTGGCCGTGGTCGCGCTGATATACAGAACGCTCGAGAACAGACCGCGTCGACCGGGTGGAGCCGACTCGACGACGAATGCCGAGCCGGCCGCATATTCGCCACCTGCGGACGCGCCCTGGATGATTCGGGCGATCAGCAGGATGATCGGTGCCGCGATTCCGATCTGTTCGTAGGTCGGTACAGCGCCGATCATCAGCGAGCCGATCCCCATGCCGACGATCGTTCCGCTCAGCGCACGTCGTCGGCCGAATCGATCGGCGAGAACACCGATGACCAGTCCACCCACGGGTCGCGCGAAGAAGCCGACCGCGAAGATCGCGAGCGTCGACAACAGCGGGACGAGGCTGTCTTCGCTCGTCTTGGGGAAGAACTGACCCGCGAAGTAGATCGCGAGGATCGAGTAGATGTACCAGTCGAACCACTCGACAGCATTACCGACCGACACGGCCACGAGCTGACGGGCTCGGTTCGGCGGCTTCACGAGGACAGGTCTGGTCGAGCTGAGTTGTTCTTCGGTCACAGTGATCTCCGGTACGCGATGGCAGCCTCGATGGCCGCTGGTGGCGTCGAGCGGCGGTGCTGCACGACGCCACCAACTATGCGATCCAGATCACACCCAAAACTACGGACAGGGATCCAAGGTTAGGCAGCACAGTTCGTAACTGGCTACGAAGTAGCGATGTCGACGGATCGAAGCACCCACGACAGTTCGACCACCGTGTCGGTGTCCGACAGTGATCTGCCGGTGAGTTCCTCGAACCGCGCAAGCCGGTACCGCAGGGTGTTGACGTGCACGTGCATCGCATCGGCGGCACGGGGGATGCTGCGGTTGTGTTCGAGAAAGGCTTGTACCGCCGCGATGATGGGTGCGGCCGCGCCGCGCGTACTGTGCAACGGATCGAGGTACCGCGTACGAAGAAACGCGGCGAGTTCGGAATCCATCGGTACCCCTAGTCGCCAACCGAGCTTGTCGAGGCTCGCTACCCCCACTTCGGTCGGAGCAGTCGCGTCGAGCACCCGCCGGGCAACGGAGAACGCGTGATAAAGATGAGCCGGCGTGGTCGCTGGGCCGACAGCGAGGACAACATCGTCGATCGCGTCCGGCACTCGCGGCAGCAACCCGAACAGCTGCTGGCCCGTGGGCACCACGATGCACACCTCACCTCGATAGCGCTCGGCGATGACTCGTTGAAGTGTTGTCGAACCCGCGGCATCCGTTCGGCGAGTGATGAACGGGACATACGATTCTTCGGGGTCGAGGCCGAGCACGGCCATCCCGCGGTCGAGGGCCTCAGCCGCCATCGGTCCGTCCAGCAGCGACAGCAGTGCTTCGTCCCTGAGACGTTGTTCGGCGAGGTCGCTCGCCACGCCGTACTGCCGGTAACTCGATGCTGCCTGGGCCGAGAAGACATCACCGAGCTTCCACAACACACGCGTCAGCCGAACCACTTCGGATCCCTCGATCTGCAGCTCTGCGGCGAGCTCCATGAGGCGGTCCTGAATGCAGGAAATCGACACCCGAAACCCGGCCATCACATCCTCGATCGGCACCCCGGCGCGCAGCCTCTCCTTGATGGAGGTGTCGGCTTCCCAGATGTCCGCCATTTCGGGCACTGTGCCGTTCCGGAGCGTGCGTACCGCCCGGCGTAGATTGCGTTCAGCTGACGCGGCGATCGCAGCGTCGGAAACCGCAGCGTAGGCCGCAATCTCCTCACGGACGCGCCGCACAGTGGGGCCGACTACGTGCTCGTCGACTTCCAGCGCTCTCAACAGCGCCGAAGTAGCACGAGGCAGCGTCATTTGTTCATGATCGCGGACGGCCCGGGAGGCGGGAAACGTATGCGCGTGATCGGTGCACGCCGGTTCGGGGCGCTGCCGTAGCCGAGCCCCTACGCCGATCCGAACCGTGGTGGGTACAGCTCGTAAGTCGGCAATCCGGCATCGGCAGGGACAATTTCACGTACCCCGATTCGATTGCGCAACACGCCGATCCCCTCGGCTTCGAGTTCGACAACATCTCCCTGATTCATCCACCGACCCTGTTCGAGTCCGCAGCCTCCACCGACGGTGCCGGTAGCGATGAATTCGCCGGGAACGACATCCTCGCAGTAGCTCGACCATGCGAGGACCTCTTCGAAGGAGTAGCTGGCAGCACCGGCGGCACCGCTGGCCCACACCTCGCCGTTGACTCTCGCGGTGACGGCAAGTTCGTCGACGTTCACTTCGTCGAAGGTGAGGACCCCTGGTCCGATCACGTTGGCGAAATTCTTTCCCTTCGCGGGACCCGTCTGAGCACTCATCTCGAATACCTGAATGTCTCGAGCGCTCACGTCGTTGAAGATCGAGATGCCGGCGATATGCGATGCCGCAGATTTCGCCGAAATGTTCCGGCCACCTTTGGCTACGAAGAAACCCAGTTCCAGCTCGAAATCGAGTTGATCACTGTAGGCGGGCCAGGGGATGGTGTCCTCGGGCCCGTAGATGGCTTCGTGATTGCAGTTGTAGCTCACCGGGAACTGGAGCAGCGGTGGCGGTGCGTCTCGGCCGAACGAGCCTGTGTAATGGTCGATGTGGGTCAGGTAGTCGCGCACTCGGCGCGGTCGTGGCACGGGAGAGAGCAGTTGTACGTCAGCAAGCGTTCTGGTCACCGGCTGCAGCTGCCGCGTCGTCGTCTCGGAACCCTCGGCCAAGGCCGATTCGACCAGCCGCTGTCCTGCCTCCAGTCCGCGTGGCCCGCTCTCGAAAAATGGCACCATGGAACTGAATTCGGGTCGGACTGCAGTCGGCTCGAAGACTTCGTTTGCGCGAGCGAGGTCTACGACGACCTCACCCGATACCGCTCCCAATCGAGCTTCGCGGCCGTCACTGTAAGACACCAGCAACATAGGTTTGTATCCTTTCTTCGGAATGCGATGTAGCGGACGAGGGTGCTCAGGTGCTTTCGGCGTCGATCATCGCGGCCACCAACACCGCAGTCTCGTCCCCGTCGTTCCTCCAGCCGTGCATACAGCCCTTCTGAACGAGCAGATCGCCTGGCTGGAGCACGACGTCCCGGTTCTCGGTGAGCGCAGTGAGCTGTCCCGACACCAGCACCATGTAATTGAGCGTGTTCGTACGGTGCATCGAGGGATGCTTCGCGCTCTGGAGATATTCGCGATCGGGAACAACATCGCTGGCAAGTGTGTCGTGCATCGCCAGTAACTCGTCCACGTTGCCTTCGTTCTTCTCACCCGGCTCGACCTTGAGGACCCGAAAGATGGATCCGGTGTCCGGCGGCTCATGGACAAGGGTGTCGCTGACCGTGTCCTCGATGCCGCTCACATCGGCAGGTGTCTCGCTACTGACCCAAACGTCTTTGGCCGATGCCTGACCAGGAATGATTACCGACAGCACGTCGTAGCTGTCCTCGATGAGAACGTCAGAGGTGCCGTCCGACCTCGCACCCATCACATACCGTTTCATGGAGAACACCACCCATCCGTTCGTTGCAGATCACGTATCGAAATATCGACGTCACTCGGACCGGGTCGACAGCTGCGCAACCGAACCCGAACCCGACGCGAAGGCGCGAACTTCGATGCCGCGAACTCGTACTAATACGACACCGATATTTGCGCTGTGTCACTGTTCGCGGACCCAACACAGAGCGACCCAGTTCGTTCCGCGGGACAGAGCGAGGCCTTGCAGGCTAACGATGCCTCGGCGAGGATGTCCGAAAGTGTACTCAGCCAGACAGCACGTAATAAAGCGGCAGTGAAGAGCGAAACATGTTGCCGCACAGCATATGCAGACGTTCACCCGGCATAGATCATTATCGGCAATCGTTATCGTTGAGCTGCTGATCGTGGTGGAACTCAGCAGACGAACGGTGTCTGCGGTCGATAACGCCGCTGCTGCACAGCAGATCGCTGTCAGTCGGTTCCGCGCACAATCCGAAGGCTTGGCGAGCTTTCGACCCGCGGGTCGGAGGGCAGTTGCATCCATGGCTCGACACCGACCACGCTGGGCCGTTGGCTAGCAGGGAGGATGTCGGTGAACAGTACGAGGGTGTCGCCGCGCTTCGTGGCGGCCGGTGTGATCACGCCGTGGTGACCGAGCTGGTGGGCTGCGGCCGCGATGTTTTGGCACACTTCGTAGGCGCTTCGGTCGTTCGTGTCAGATTGAAGCTGACCCATGGTCACCTGAGCTGAAGCCCGGCCGCGAGCGGAACGTAGATCGAGAATCTCGGTGACGTCGACCTCGACTGTCACGAGCACTCGTGGACGTATCGACGCTGCCATTGCGGGATCGTCGACAGGATCGACGAGGTGTCGATACGCCTCGACAACGACTGAATCCTTCGGTCTGCCCAGGTACAGGACGGGAAACGCGTCTGCGGTGCCCCATCTGCCTCTGGCGGAGCGACCATCGACTGCTTCGCGCGCAAAGCGGGCTGGGACATGCCGCTGCCATTGCCCTTCCACCGACACCAGCGGAGCCTCGGCCAATCTGGCGGGAAGTGAGTCCATTTCACATACCTCCCGCGACCCAGCGGGCCTGGTCCAGAACTTCGTCGATCTGACCGTCGATCAAAAGGTCGATTGGACGTTGCATGTCGAGGTTTCGGTTCCGCGCGTGCAGCCAGATGTCTATGCCTTCGTCCGTGTAGGAGTCGGAAAGAATTTGGACGATGGTGTGCAGATCGAGCAACCGCACGACGGACTTGCCTCGTGGAGAGTTTTGCCCGTTTGCCCAGTTTTGTACTGACCGGGTTGCGGCGCCGACAACCTTGCCGAGCTCGGCTTGCGTGATCCCCGTGCGGGTGACCTCTTCGATCACCCGGATATATGTCAACGATCCCGAGGTTTCGCCGCGGCCATCCTGTCGCCGCTGTGTGTCGGTCATCGTGCGGTTCCTCCTGAGGTCATCTGTCGAGTATGCACCAACTGATTCATAGTTGCGCGCTACTTGCGTAATGAATTGCGTGTTCTCTGTCGTATCTCGTGCTACCGTGGTTGCACCGATGGAAGGGTCAGCCATGACAGAGGTCCTGATACGAGCGTCCGGCCAGGACGCGCCATTTCTTCACAGGCTCTTCGGCCTCGACGGGGTACGCCGCCGTGCGGGGGTGCCCGACCGCATCGTCGTCGACGCACACTCCGCATCGAAGACACCCGCGTTCGGCGAAATCGCCCGCCGAGCCGGGGTGCCCTTTTTGGTCGATCCCCAGACGTTTTTCCTTCAGGACATTCAGCACGAGGGACATCCGTGGGGAAAGCTACCTTTCGGTGATCACGCCATCTCGACACCGTCAGAGGCAGCTTCGCCTGCGCGCCGAGATGCGCTGATCGAGAAGAGCATCGAGTACCAAGTCGAGCACGGCGCAACCTCGATCATCGCGCCGTACGTTCACATGGAGAACGCGAATAGCGGGTGGCTCGACGTTCAAGCAGCGCTATGGACCGGGACCCGACGCTACCTCGACCAGAACGCGATCGCCCTGCCCGTTATTGCCGTCCTGGCCGTCGGCTGGCGACTGCTCCACCCAGTGCAGGGACCGAAAGCGCTTGCACACGTCATGGCTGCCCTCGACGTGTTGGCACCGAACGAAGTGGCGCTCGCTGCTTCGAAAGTCGCGGCGGGGGTCAAGCCCGGTGACCGCTTGATGGATCTGATCACGACGACCGAGTGGATCAGGCGCTCGTATCCTGTCATTGCGTGGCAACAAGGGACTTACGGTGAAGTGTGTTCGGCAGCAGGAGCACTCGGATACGAAACAGGGGTGGGGTGGCGGGAAAGGTGCGACCTCCCGTCGGTCATGAGTTCATACCGCCGGCCACCCAGTGGGGATGGCTTCGGCCGTAGACCTGTCTACATCACTGCGCTGGGTCGGAGTATTCCAGCGGCCACCATCAGCGCCCTTCGATCGGACCGCACCTTGTGGCCGCGACTGATATGCGCTGATGCCGATTGCTGTCCCCCCGCTGGTGCTGCTTTGCTCTCGGATGCTCGAGCCCACGCCGTCGCAGCACGGGTTGCCGCGATGTCGCACCTGTCCGCCATGGGACGTCCGGTCTGGAAGTGGCGGGAGCTGGAGACGAAAGCTGACAAGGCGCTGGACTTGGCCAACCGGATCAACAGGGCGAACGAATCTCTCGGACTTGCGCGGGTCGATACTTCTCCTATGACCGCTATCCAGCATGTCGCGCATCTACGCCGTCTGGACGGGCGCAGTCGGCGCGCTGCATGAGTCACAGACCATGAGAGGTTCGAGTCTCGAGGTTGACACCTACGTCGAGGTCTTGGCATAATCGCAAGCGCAAGCCTCTGGGCATACCGGCCGTTCGCGGTGCTGGACCCCAGGGGCACTTTTTTTGCGGCCGGTATGGTTCCGGGTGTGTCAGATCCCGCCGCGCTCGATCTGCAGAGGTTGGTCAGCCCTGCGAAATTCGCGCCGTTTCTCCGATATTCGCAGTCTCCGGAGCAGGCGAAACGCCTGTACATATGGAATGTAGAGCTGTCGGAGTGCTTCCTGGGTCCGATCGCGTTGGTCGAAGTGGCGATGCGCAACCTGATGAACGACGCGATGTGCACCCACTTCGGCGTCTCACCGGCCACCGGGTGGCACACCTTGGCCTTGGGGGATCATCCTCGTATTCACCTACTACCGCGTCATCTCGACCGACTCAACCGTTCGGTAAACAAGCTCAATCGACATGGCAGCTCCTCCCCCACAGGCGACGATGTTGTCGGTGCGACGACACTCGGGCTCTGGGTGTCCCTGGTCGACAAAGGCATAGCCCGTACAGATGGAGGGCGGCTGGACTACTACCAGCGCCTGTGGCTTCCGTTTCTCCACAAAGCATTTCCGGGCTACAGCAACCCTCGTAGACCTGGACCACTTCGCGATGCACTGAGCAAGTTCGAGAGGCTACGCAATCGCGTCGCACACCACGAGCGCATCTACAACATGGACGCAGCCCACCAAATCGAGAACATCATCACCCTTGCCACATGGCTCGACGCCGATCTGGGACGGTACATCGAGAAATCGCACTCGGTTCACGACTGTATTGCTGCCAGAGCAAACGCCCTGAGCAACGGCGACTGCCGTCTATGAACTCCAGCCTCGGCTGGTCACCTGCCCACTGCCTCCCCTGCCGAACTGTCGGTGAGCGGATTGCCGTCTGCAACGAGAGCTAGCACCGACAGTTCATATCCCGCACTCGACATGCTCGGGGATGGGCCGAGACGACGCCCAGGACCAGCTTGACGTAGTCAACCGGTACCTGTGCACCCATTTCGACAGAAAGGCCGACAACCGTGCCGGATCCAGTGGAGTTGATACTCACCGATCTGACCGAAAAATACGCCTCCGAGCCCGCATCGGACGCATTCACCCGCCTCTACACAGACGAAGAGCGCTTCGGGCTTGCCTTTGCCAGCTTCCACGAACGGCTGACAACCCATTTCGTAGCTATCAACGACAGGGCGAAGTCCACGCACCACTACTGGGCCGACAACAGCCGAGAACTCATCGCTCTCATCGACGAGGTCTACGAGACCATCAGAACCTTACGTACAGTCGGATTCGACATCGCTTTTCACGAAAACTACGACACCGCGGTACAGCGGTGCAGGCCATGGCTCTCGTCGGGTGGTGGCAGCACGATACCGGATGACTTCCAGCCTATCGAGATCACTCGTTATACCCCGGTCTTCGTTTGCTCGGACACTTCGGTAAAACTCACAAAGCAGAACGCACCGGTGAAGCGCCAGCTGATCGGCGAAGGTTCGTATGCACATGTATTTTCATTCGTCGACCCGGATTATGGAATCAAGGTTGCGGTCAAACGTGCAAAAAAAGGGCTCGAAGACAGGGACCTACAACGCTTCAAAGAGGAATTCAAGATACTGAAGCGCCTCAGTTTTCCATATGTTGTCGAGGTCTACCTGTACGACGAGATCCGCGACGAGTACAAGATGGAATTCTGCGACGAAACACTACGGAAGTACATACGTACACGGAACAACTCCCTCGGATTCAATACTCGAAAGCGAATCGCTCTCCAGTTCCTCTACGGAATCAGCTACCTCCATCAGCAGAAAATCTTCCACCGAGACATCAGTCTGCAGAACGTGCTCTTGAAGGTGTACGAAAGCAAAGCAGCACTGGTCAAACTGTCTGACTTCGGGCTGGCGAAGGACCATGCATCAGACTTCACTCGCACCAAGACCGAAATGCGCGGCACGATTCTCGACCCTATGCTCGCCAGCTTCAAAGAGTACGGGGTCCTCAACGAGGTCTACTCGATCGGTTTCGTGCTGTTCTACATCTTCACCGGGAAAGAGTCGCTTCCCACGGCAGACAACAACGACGTAAATCGAATTGTTCGTAGGTGCACGACCAACGACCTCGACCGGCGTTATCCCAGCGTTTCCGCAATCATCGCAGACGTGGAAGGTCTCGGCGCGGTTCCTGGCGATACTACGGTCGCGTGAGAATGTGTGGGCGCGGCCGGACTTGTTGGACGCCCCTGCGCCTCACATCTCGACCATTGCCAGTTGGTCGCGGTGGTGCCGAGGTCGATGCTTCGCTCGCGGCCGAGCATCGACACCGCCGGCCCGCAGCTCTGCATCAGTGACACCCAGCGATCGAGCGATCGCGACGTCGCGGCCGGGCGTGAGACCGGCTCTGGACGCGAGCCCGATGCGGGTCAAGACCCTCCGACGTTCGAGATTGCGGCCGTCGTCGGTACTTCGGTCGAGCCAGTCTGAGCGCCATGCAGCCGATCCGGCGCGCGGTGACGCCAATGCACGGTCGGTAAGCCGATCGAGCAACACGTCCAGCTTCTCGAGGAGCAGCTGCGCGAGATCGTCCAGCATCGGATCGGGCTGACGACTGGTCGGTAGATCGCCGGACATGCCCACACAGTAGGCCCGGGCACCGACAGTACAAGTCCCGTCCACCTCACAGGAGCGGCTATGACCGCGACCATTGAAACTACGCAGCCGGGACCGCGGCTGGTGTCCGTGTTCGCGAACGCGCGTGCCGCTGGCGAGCCGAGCCGTGTCGACCCCATCATGACCACGATCTCTACCTGGAATCCGGGAACTGCAGAGTCTGTGTCGTCGGCGAAACACGCGACAGTGGCCTTGCAGACCCCGTCCCGTCCTCATCCCTGATGACTGGCAGGGCATTGGATCGCGCCTTCGCGCAGCAACAGCAGCTTGGCTCAAGAGGCTAGGACCAGGCCGTCTGGGCGGCCGAGGTGATGTTCATTCGGTTCGCGCATCGTCCAAGGCGTTTGATCGCCCGGATGCAGTCATAACATCCCGCACTTCCTGTTGAAGCAAGGAGATGAAGAAGTGCGCCCCGATGTTGGGGGCCTTCCCCTTGGGCTTCGCAAGATGGGCAACGACGTTGTAGTAGTTCGGTTCAGCACCGGGTTCGTCCACGAGGTCGACCCATCGCCATCGGGCGGCGGCCGATCCTGCAAGGGGAGCTTGCTCCCAGCTGCCGTCGAATTGCAGTGCGACATCTGATGGCATTACGGCCCAACCCATATCGGATTGCGCACCGATGATGACAACCTTCGATTCGTACTCTGCAATGCGGATGTCTGGGGTGCGTTTGATCTTGGCGAACATCGCCTCCAAACGTTCTCTCGACCGAGTCCCTTTGGGCGCAGTAAGAAGCGGAACATCAACTAGATCGCTGGTGGTGATGTATCCATCCGCTGCGTGCTTGCTGTCCTCGGGCACCATGACCTGTAGCCACGCACGGTAGAGGGTTGTCTGCTCCAGCTCAGCCGACACCTCGTTGTAGGACGCCGTGCTACCACTCCTGCCCGCCAGATCGATGATGTCCATGCCCACCACGACATCGAAAAGACCCGCCACCAGCGGTCTCAAGGCCCGATCGACGAAGTGCGCAACGCTCCGGTGGTGCTCACCGAGCACACTCAGGTCGAGCGGATGCCCCATCGTTTGCAGGCGAGCAGCCGCTGGCAGCACCGTCGGAGAGTGATGAGGCAGGTATCGAATCGAAGTGGTGCGACGCTGCGCGACCACCGCACGCTGACGATCCAGTATCTCCTTGAATTGAACTGCGAGTTCTCGTCCCAGATCCGTAATTTTGACAATCGAGTTGCCTCGCGATGTGGATGTGAGCGGGCCGAACATCATGTCGAGCTCACGTAATGCTTTGGTGATGGTTGACGTGTCGTAATTGAGGTTTGCCGCCGCGCGCTTGACGCTTTCGAACCTGACTACATCAACCAGCACCCGCATCTTGGCTGCCGTGAGCTGGTCGACAGATTTGTCAATCTCCAAGTCAGTCTTGAACCCACTTGGGGTACCCCCGCCGATGGTCGACATGTTCAACCCTCCCGGTAGCCGTCAGGTTCAACCCGCCGGAAAAGCCCAAAACGATAATAAGCCCGTAGCAACGGAACTACGCGCTCTAAAGCGCCAATCGACAACGACAAATCGGAACTGAGACCAGTTTCAGGTCCGATCGAGCGGCTTTGAGTGGGATTCGGCGTATAAAAGTGGGCTTGCTACCGAAACCCGTCGACCTTGCCGCCCTAGCGGAGCAGTGGCCCAGAACTACCGAATATCGTCGCGTTTGCGCAGCTCACAGGGGGTGTGCCATACCTCGGCACCCTGTAGACATGGAAGTGGCGCTCCTGGTGGGCCAGGAACGCCACTGATAGCAACATCTCCCGGAAGAAGGTGTGCCATGTCGAACAATAACGCGCCGAAGGCCCTGTTGAGGTTCAACCTCAGGCTGGATGTCAATCTCCCCCAGATTCAACCCACGATGCAGACGGTGGTGGGTGCCGGTGCAGCCCTCACGGTGCTGCATACGATCCCCGGCTTCTCCTACCGCACCATGGCACCTTCGTTGTTCGCTGTGTGCCTCGTCGCTGCGGGGGTGCTCGGTCTCGTCCTGGCAGTCGCGGGTAAGCGTCTGAATATTCCGTGGTTGCCCACGTTCTGCGCAGCAGCGGCGACGACATACCGCTTCGCGGTAGTCGAAGATGCACTGGCGGAAGCAGGGGTCATTGCCGGAATCGTCGCTCTGTCTTTGATCGGCATGTGGTTGTTACCGGGACGAATGGTCACCGAGATGATCTCGGACGATACGAAGCTCTAACGTCTCTCCGCCGCAGAGAGCCGGCGGACGTACGGTGCCAAACCGTTCGTCCGCCGGCTTTCTGCATTGCCGGAGGCAGTCGACTCACAGGTCATAACCGCGGGCCGCGCCGCTGGTGTTCGATGTTCTGCTGCGCGATGGTGTGGTGGTGCTCGATGTTCTCGTCCTCGCGCTGTAGTCGCTGCTGTTCTTCGTGCTCGTTGCGTCGTTGCTGCTCGATGTGGTCGTGCAGGGTGTCGATGTTCGTGTGGACGGTGTTGTACGGCGCGTGCGCGGCCCGGTTCTCGGGTCGGTCGCCGGCGATCGAGGTGGTGTCGGTGACCTGGTAGCAGTCTCGGTAGGCGGCGATCTCTGCGGCGGTGCGATTCCATTCGGTCGCGAGGGTGGCGTCGTCGTCCGGCCGCTGTTCGAGGTGGCGGGTGAATTCGAGGTCCGGGGTCGAGGCCGGGTCGGCGGCGGCGGCGATCCGGTCGACGGCGGCGGCGTGCTCGGCGGCGATGTCGTCGTATCGGTTGTCGAGTTGCTCGCCCAGGACGGGATCGACGAGGTGGGCGTCGAGGTCCGGTGAGGGCACCCAGTGCGGTGCGTCCTGGTCGACCGGTGTCCGGTGTGTGGGCGCAATGTCGTCGAGTGCGTCGACGATGCCTCCGGCGAGGACGCCGGGGTGTGTGGCGGTGTGGATGTCGCGGCACAGCTCGTCGAGGTGATAGCCACCGTGTGCGGTCAGTTCCCGCATTCGGGCGATCGCGGTGTTCCACCGGGGATCGTCGCCGCGTGCTGCGGTGGCCATCGCAATCGGGAAGTGCTCGCGCATCGTGTCTTCGTGCTCGGCGAGCCACCTGGTGTTCGCGCGTTCGGCTGCGTCGGTGACGGCGGGTACGAGGTCTTTGATGAGGGCGCGGGCGGTGACGTCGTCGCCGCGTGTGGTCAGCTGCTGGGCGTGCCAGGCCAGTACCTCGCGGGGTTCGATTCCTGCGAGCGCTGCGGTGCGCAGGTGTCGGCCGAGGCGGTGCACACCGGGTTCGGCGAGGAGTCGTTCGGCGGTCGCGGGGTCGAATGCGGCCTGGATGGGGCGCTGGACTCGTGCAGCGTCGAGTTCGGCGCGGGCAGCGTCGTAGTCGCGGATCCGTCGGCCGATGCCATCGGTCTCGGCGGGTGCCGGCCGAACGGTGGTGTAGCGGTCGGCGACGAGTCGGGCGTAATCGTCGAGCTCTTTGTCGGTGCCGGGTGTGCGCGGCGGGAGCGGGGGCAGCTCGTGTTCCGGTCGCCCGGTAGCGCCGGCCACCGTGTCGGTGGTGTCGGTGGTGTCGGTGGAGCTGCGTGCCTCGATGATCCGTGAGTTGAGCACTCTCGCGACGTCGCGTGCGGTGTGGAGCTCGCCGGCGGCCAGTGCGTCGACGAGGACGTGGCGGGCGCTGTCGCCGCGGTCGTGGATCTCGGCGAGGGTCGCGCGCAGTGCTGCGAGGCTTCCGGGGTGTTCGGCCTGCGCGGTCGCCAGAAGCGCTGCCGGCAGTACCCGGTCGAGGACAGTGTCGAGCCAGTGATCCCGCAATCGGGTGTGCGCGGCGAGGTATGCCTCGCGGAGCCGGTCGGGGCTGTTCGCGTGTTCGGCGGCCTCGAGTATCGCGGTGATCGCGGCCTTGTGGCCGTTGTCGTTGGCGAGGATGCCGGTGAGGACCTCGCGGGAGTTCGGGGTGTCGATCTCCGAGAGGTGCATTCCCTCGGTGTCGAGTGTGACGCCCGGTTCGACGGGCACGTACAGCTCGTTGTTGGTGCGCCCGCGGGTCAGTGCGACGTAGAGCCCGGCTCTGTTGGTCGTCGCGCTCACGGCGGTGTGCGAGGTGTCGACGGTGATGCCTTGGCTGCGGTGCACGGTGGCGGCGTAGCCGAGTTCGGTCTTGCTGCGCACGTAGTCGGCCGGCAGGGTGATCGTGCCGTCGTGAGTCTTGCTGCGGACGGTCAGCGAGCCGTCGTTGCCCACAGCGGTGACGGCCCACAGGTCGCCGTTGCGGACGAACATGTTCCGACGCCGACCGCCTTTGGTGCGTAGAGCGCGGGTGTTGCGGCGGGTCAGGATGGTGTCACCGACTCCGGCGTCGAGCTCGTCCGACAGTCTCACGGTGTGAACGGCGTCGGCGGCTCCGTGTCCACGGAAGTGGGCTTGGATCGCGAGGTTGACTTCGCGGACGTCGTCGCGGGTGGAGAGCATGACGATCGAGGACTTTCCTGCCCCGACGTCGGCGAGGTAGGCCGATGCTGCGGCGTCTTTCATCTCGGCGGCGGTGCCGTCGTGGACCCAACCGCGGTCGTAGAACATGCCGAGGCTTGCCGGGTCGCCGTGCCGCAGATCGAGGGAGTTCTCGGCTTGTTCGGTGTCGTCGCCGAACCGCACGACAGTGGTCAGCTCGGGCGCGCGGGTCTCTTCGGCGAGCAGCCGTAGGGTGCCGCCGGTTTCGACGGCGTCGAGCTGGTTCGGGTCACCGAGCAGGCGCACGACCGCGCCCTTGGCTGCGGCGATCTCGGTGATGGCGGCGAGGTCTTTGGTCGAGGCGAGGGACGCTTCGTCGACGAGCAGCATCGCACCGGCAGTGATGTCGATGTGCTCGGGCAGCGTGCCCGCGTGTCCGCCGTCCACGCCGCGCCACGGGTACGTCAGGGTGGCGAGAGTGTGTGCGGTGACCCCGATTTCCTCGCCGAGGGTTTCCGCTGCGACGGCCGACGGGGCGAGGGCGATGACCTGATATCCGGCCCTCTTCCAGGTGTCGGCGACGGCCTTCATGGCGGTGGTCTTGCCGGTGCCGGCCGGTCCGATACCGACCGCAACGAGGGTGCCGCTACCGACGAAATGTTCGGCGACTTCGCGTTGCCCGGCGTTGAGGGTGCGCCCGTCCTTGCCTGTCGCGGCGGCGGTGATGACCTTGTCGAGCGCGGCCTGCGGGGCGATGTACGCGATCGGGGTCTGAGCGGCGTCGAGGAGGGAACGTTCTGCGGACAGAACGCCCTGGGAGGTGTGCAGGGCGGTACCGGGGCGGGTCAGGATGAACTCGCCGTCACGGCGACGCAGCGCTGTCGGCGGTGCGGGCAGCTCGGGGAGCGGCATGTGTACCGAGGTGGCGAGGACACGGTCGACGACGGCGGCGGTGGCGGCGCGGCGGGCCGTGTCGTCGGTGAACGCGGCAGCGGCGAAATTCGCATCGACCGCGGAGTGAACGTGGGTGATCGCCCAGTTCGATCGTGCGTTCTCCAACCGTTCGACCACGCGGGCCGCTTCGATATCGAGCGAGTCGAGCGGGCGCATGTGCTCGCCCACTCCCCGGATGCCGGCGGCATGGGCCCGCTGGATCTGCTGCCACTGCGCGGCGAGTGCGTCGACGCCTGCGGGTGTGCCGAGGATCTGCGCGGACCGAGTGAGCCATGCGTTCTGCATCTCGCGCAGCGTCTGCGGTTCCTGCTTGCCGGCGCGGGTGTCGAGGTTGGCCTGCTGGTAGAGCGAGTACATCGCTTTCGGGGACGGCATCCGGCCGTGTTCGGCGCGGTACTCCGCGACGAGCTGGTCTCTGCGCGTTTCGATCTGGCCGCGGCGCGAGGAGAACATCTCGCACAGCTCGCGCGGGACCTGCTCGATTTCGATGACGTCCTGCCGGCCGTGGCCGGTGGAGCGGGCAGCGAGCGAGAAACCGAGTTCGGTGTGCAGCTTGGACATGATGGTGGCGTTGTAGCGCTGCGAGGCCGGCACCGCGTACCGGTGCAGGATCGACCCGTCGAGGGCGCGCCATTTGCCGTCCGACTCGGTGCACACCTTGATCGAGACGACGGCGTGGGTGTGCAGGTTCGGATCCCCGGCGCGGGAGTCGTAGTGGTCGTAGAGGGTCGCGACCAGACCGGTGGTGTCCTGGACTTCCTGGCTGGTGTTGCCGGTGCGGGTGAAGCACGCTTCCTTTTCGATCCAGTCGAGGGCGTCGGTGACGGTCTCTTTGTGGATGCGCTCGATTTCTCGGCGGGTGCCGTCGTCGGCGAGTGCCCACATCACCGACACACTTTTCGGTGGGGTGAACACCAGGTCGTAGCCGGCCACGGGCTGGCGGACGCGGGACTTCTGCGCGCTGATCCAGGACCGGAGCTCGCGCTGATCTTCCGGTGGGCGGCCGTGGCCGTCGGTGAACAACCAGGTTCCGACCTCGTCCATGATCTGCTGCGATTGCGCTTTCGACGGCGCGTGCCCGTGCTCGCTGCGGAACTCCCCCACCGCCGTCTTGTGCTCGCGGAGAAGTTCGATGTCGTTGGAGAATTCGGGGAACTTACGGCCGAGTCGGGCCGCTTTGAGCGCGGCCTTCTCGTTCGCGCCCTTGGTAATTGATTTTTCGATCAACGCCGAGGCGTTCGGATGCAGCCCGCTACCGAACAGCGCTTTCATCTGCGGCTCGGACACCTGCCCACCGCCGGTGATCGAGCTGGCCGTAGTCGGGTCGATCCCGGCCTGCATCTGCTCGAGATTGTCCAGGCCGGCACCGAACCAGACACCCGGCGGTGTGCCGTGCGCGGTGTAGTAATCGGTCAGATCTTGGCCGTGCTCCCGTTCGCGGTCAGCGGTGGCCACCTGCTTGGTCAGGTACTCGTAGCCATCGCCCGCATGCAGTACGTGGAGCGTCATCACACCGCCACCCTAGACGCCGCAGGCGGGCAGGCGGAAGGCCGGAACCCCCCAAAGTCTGAAATTCAGCAAGAGGTGTGTAAATCATCTAGGCTTTCGGCAGGCGAAGCCTGTGCAGTAAGGCCAAGCCCTCAAATCCGTTCGGCCAGGTCAAAGGCTGGGGGGCAGTCGGAACTGGATTCGCTGGGGTCAGGAGAGGGAGAGGCAACGGGGTCATGGGGTCGACAGGAGATCGGGTAGCCGCCCGTGAGCGGGGATGGCAGAAGGCCACCCGCGAGGCGGGTACCGCGGTGCGGGAGCGCGAGAGGGCCGCGCGGCGCTTCGCTGCAGCGGGGGCACAACGTGACGCGGCCGAACAGGCAATGGCGGCCGTGCTGCGCGAGCTGGTGGACACGACAGGGATGTTGAAGACCGCAGCGGCGATCGTCGGAGTGTCCTTCGAGGAGGCGGAGCGGCTGACCGACGAGCTCGGGGGCGATCTGCGGCCGGGCGAAGGCGGCCAGAAGTGACCGAGACGAAGCCGGCGGAGATCACCCTTTCTCCGCAGCAGCGACAAGCATGGGTCGACATGGTGGCCGAGGTGTCGACAGCGTTGGGCATGACCACTCCGCCCGCCGTTGAATTCGATTGCACGTCGGAGCTCAAGGGCGCGATGCGCTACCACCACCAGCACGACACCGTGACGGTCTTCGGTGGTTGGGTGGCGGCCGAGCCAGACCCGCAGTCGCTGGCATCGAAAGCCCTTGCCGCTCACGAATTGGGCCACCGCCTCGATCGCGATCGACTGCGCCGGCGGCGCAGAGTTCTCCTTGCCGGTTACGTGGTGCTGTGCGGTGCGGTGGCGGCTGCGGTAGTGCCCGCCCTGGCCGAGTCCTGGGCCAATCCCGGGCGGTTCGGACCGATGATGCCGACCTGGGTTGCGTGGGTTCCTACCGTCCTCATTCTGGTGGCAGCGTCTTGGATGGCGGCCGTACGGTGGCCAGACGAAAACCGCGCCGATGCCGTTGCCGCGTCGTTGTACGGGCCGCCGGGGGTTCATGCGTTTCTCGATGTGTTTGCCGAACATGCAGGCCGGTCGGCGTCGTGGATCAGTCCCACGCACCCGTCGCATCGGATGCGCCGGGCGCGACACCCGCAATGACCTACCCCGCGTGCCGGTGCGATGTCCCCGGTTGTGTGTCCGGCCCCGATTGTGGGTGCCTGAGATCGAGCGGAGCGGTGAGAGGAATCTCGGGCATCCATATGAGGATGAAGGCCGGTGCACAGTTGGGGGCACCGCACCCGATTCCCTCGCCCGACGATGAGCACGCCTCCCGGCCATGCGCCGCTCGTGCACGTGGTTCATCTCGTCCGTCCGCTGTCGTCAACGGCGCTCGGGCGGTAAGGTTTGCAGTGCGTTCTGGTGGTGCCGTGTGGGCCCTCCGCCGAACGTCGTTCAAGTGCACCCTCACCGACTCTCCCCGTGTCTGCGGGCGGTCGGTTCGACGAGAAAGGCCCACACACACCATGACTGTCACCCCGTTGGACAAGGACGCGATCCGCGCGGCCGCCGAAGCGGCGATCAACGAGCGCATCGCGAAGGTCGAGGCGATCACCGACGCGCAGCAGAAGGTCGTCGAGGCCGAAGCCGACGACGCGAAGGCGCGTGCGGCCGCCGACGCGGCAATCAAGGAAGCTCAGGCCGCGAAACGGTCGTCGGCCAAGTCCGTCGAGAAAGCCAAGGACGCGGTCACTACCGCGTTGCGGGCCGCACTCGACGGTGGATGGACGGCGCAGCAGTTGCGGGACATGGGGTTGACGGTGCCGACCTCTGTCATCGCGTCCCCGAAGCCGGCCTCGACGGGATCGGGACGCAAGAAGCGGCCGGTGCGCATCGGTGTTGCGAGCGCCGCCACCGAGTCGAACAAGCCCGGTTCGGGCGAGACGACCGACGCCGCTACTCCCCCTCCCGCCGACTCCACACCGAACTCCGAGACGCCGCCTGTGGCGCAGGAGTTCGTGTCCGCCGGGCAGGGTGCGCAGTGAGCGCCCTGGGCGCGCTCGGCGTCGTCGTGTCGAACTCGGTCGGGCCCGATCCGGCGACGTTCGCGGCGTCGATCGCCTACGCAGACAGTGCCGGTGAGCCGGGAGCACCGGTTGCGTACGGGGAGTTTTTCACCTTGCTCGACGCAACCCAGTTCGTGGTCACCCAATCCTGGGTACTTGCGATCACCCGTGAGCAGGCGCACCTCGCCGCGACGATCGTGCGCGGTGGGCCGGTCGACCCCGGATTGCACCTGATCGATGCGGCCGGGACACCGACGGAGATCTCCGACGCCGTCGGACAGTTGTTGATGGATCAGGCGGGTGCGCGATGACCGGCGAACACGGGGAGACGGCATTGAGTGAGTCCGATGTGTTGGAGCTCGACATCCTTGCGCTGCTGCAAACCGCAGAAGCGAACGAGGCGTTCGACACCTACGGCCCTCTCATCACCACGCGGACCGCGCCTCAGTTCGCGGACCTGTTGCGGATGATCAACGCTCTCGCGGCCAGCAGCGACTTCGAGGCGGCGATCGACGCGGAAGTGTTCGCGGCCGTGCGCTCCCCCGTCGACATCTCGCGGTTGGAGAAGTTCGGAGTGTTCGCGACCTCGGACCCAGTCCTCAAACTCACCGCGGTGCAGACGCTGCGGACGATCCATGACGCCGAGACAGCGCCAGCATCAGCGGAAGCGCAGTCGCCGGCTCCGGGAGACGTTAGGTGATGGTCGGCGGGCCGGGCCGGTGCCGGAACCGTTAGGTATCGGCGGGGCAACAGAACTCGCGCGGTTCGAGCGATATATCGTGCGCGGACCGCGCGATGATTCGTGTGCGATCTGGGTCGGGGCGATCGCCGACGACGGGTACGGCCGGTTCTGGTTGATGCGCGATGGCCGGCAGCGAGTGGTACGACCGCACCGGTACGCGTTGGCTCGCGCGCTCGGTGTGCCGGTCACCGACGAGGTGACGGCACTGCACATGTGCGACAAGCCGATCTGCGTCCGGGTCACCCTCGACAAGGACACCCGAGTTGGCGGTGTGCGTCACGTCGTCGACGGGACGCAGTCGCAGAACCTGCTCGACATGGGAGCCAAGGGGCGCGGGGGTGGCCGGCGTCAACGCGGGCTTTGGTACGGACCCGATCGAGTCGCGAGAGCGGCACGGTCGCGGCTCTTACGCGAGGCGGTGCGCGGTGGGTGGGACGAGGATGCGGTCCGTGCAGCGTTGCTCGCGGCGACCACACCAACGCTGTTCTGACACCCACACGCCCGGGCCGTACTCGGATGTTGCACAACCGACTGTGTCGGTGGGTGGGTGTGTACTGGCAACCAGTCGAAGACAGGCCGCGCCGAATCGTCCGCGCGAGTGAACGACACGAGGAACGAAAGGGGTGGAGTCGATGGTGGTGTATCTCGTGGCCGCTGCAATTCTGGCGTACGTGGTGGTGCGGTCGGGTCAGCAAGCAGACGCTAGTTGGAGGTTCGCGCCGTTGCGCGCGACGGGCATGCTCGCCAGTGGAGTGTTTCGGATCGTGGTGTTCGTGGCCGTGTTCGTGTTCGCGATCACGCTCGGTGCGTTGTTCAGCTCTGCCCGAAGTGGGTTCTCCCCGTAACCGGCGACAATCTTCGCGGCCATGACCGAGCACCTGAGCATCGTGTCGATGCTTCGGCACTTTCCGATGTCGGAAGGTCCAGATCCGTAGTCTCTTTGAAATAACAAGCGAGACGGGCGAACTCACCCACGAGCATCGACCGGAACACAGCATCGATGCGACGAGGGGAAGCGAATGCACGACCACAATCCGACACAGGCGGCGCCCGCAGTGACGCCATCACAAACAACATCGGCAACGCAGACGTTCTTTCACGTCGATCGGGGTGCAACGCTCGCCAATACAGGCGGGAGCATCGCACTGAACGGCGGCTGGTCCGAGCACGGCCGTCGACACCAGGCGGGAGCCCCCATGATGGGGTTCGTGTCGTGGGCCGGCATCAACGCCAACGTCGTGTCCGCCGACCTCGTCGTAGAGAACTTCTGGGAGCTCTACCGCCACACCATGCATCCTGGCCTACCGTCACGCTTCCAATCTTTGTTCGCATTCAGCTCCGTCAGCGACGCCCAAGGCTTTGCCACTGGGGCTGGCGGTGCCCCGATCTGGGAGCTGACCGTTCCAACGGGGACGGTGATACACCGAGGCGACATGGACTTGCTCAAAGTCGGGACCTACGACTTCATGCGGGACTGCGCCGACAAATACTGGACCGGGCAACCGATGACCCCCACACCCACATGGGAAGTACTCCTCGCCCTTCCTGTGGCGGCGACGCTCACTGCACTGCCCTGATCGGTCCCGGCCGGCGGCGGCTTCCTCTGGGGACAGTGACGCGGAGGCTAGTCCTCAAAGCGTCACGAGTTCTGCTGCCGAAATGTGTTGAGTCGGTTGAAGGCTGCGCGCTGTTTGGTGCCGAGTTCGACCATGTAGTCGAACAGGTCTGCTTCGGGTGCTTCTTCGGCGGCCTGGGTCAGTCGCCCACCGGCGATGTGGAAGCTGCGGCGGTAGGACTGGGACAGGACGTTGTCGGCGTAGTGCACGGCCGCGACGGAGTGGGCGCCAGCGGTGACGATGCCCATGAGGCGTTTGCGTAGCGGAGCGTCTTTGGCTCCGTCTGCTCCGGATCGGATGAGCGCACCGGTGACGGAGGCGAAGTCGTAAGGTTGGCCGGCGGTGATGAGGTCGACGATGTGGCCGTACATGCGTGCGTGCGCGGGGTCCTCGAAGTCTTCCGCGGTGAGCGTGTTGGTGATCCGTTCGATGTCGGTTCCGTCGGCGCTCTGGTTGCGCACGTCCATCAGGGCGCACAGGAGCATTGCTTCGGGGTCGGTGGCCGGGTCGTAGCCGGGTTCGACGGACGTGTCGAGGTCCTCGACGGGTGCGAGGTCCGCGCGTGCCTGCGCTTCGGCGTCGTCGCCGGGTGTGGGGACTGCGCGTAGTGCGTTCATCGTGGGCCTCGTGTTCGTGTCGCGCGGGTCAGGCGGTGGGTTGCAACGGCGCTGGGAGGCGGCAAGTTCGGCGGGTCAGGCTGCGGCGAGCTTATCGAGGGCGTCGATCCGGAACCCGGACCAGTGCTCCCCACCGTCGACGACCACTACGGGGGCTTGGAGGTAGCCGAGTTCGCAGGTGACGAAGTGGCGGGCGGCGTCGTCCTGCGTGATGTCGATGGTCCGGTAGTCGAGGACGTTTTTGTCGAGTCGTCGTTTCGTTGCGTCGCATTGTCCGCAATTCGGCTTCGTGTAGACGGTGATGGACATACTTCTCTCCTTGTGAGAATTGTTCTGTTGACTACTATTCTAGGGCAGTTCCGGCATCTTTGCCAGGCTAATTCGACTCGATCTGTTCGTTATTTCCATTGCCTTACTTGCCTTTTCGCACATCGGCTGAACCCGGTGAGTCGGATTTATCGGATCGCGGTAATTGCTGTTGACATATGCTTTTCGGGGCTTTTTCGCCTCGTTCTTTCATGTCGATCTGCGGATGGGTTTCAGTGGCGGAGTTCGCGTCGGGCGGCGCGGCGGTCGCGGCGTGCGCTGGCGCGTTTGACGGCGCGGCAGACTTTGGGGGTGCCGTTGCAGTGGATGATGATGTCGATTTCGTCGGCGGTGGTGGGGTGCCGTGCTCGCATGGCGACCTGTTCTTCTCGACTGGTGACCGGACCTTCGCTCTGCCAATTCCTTTCGCCGTGGTGGCCGGGGAGAGAGACCAACGCACGGGAACGACGGGGCAACCCTTCGGCCGGGCAGTTTTCGTGGGAGCGCAGCGACTGCTGGACGAAAAGTGTTCGGAGCCTTTGGCCGTAGCGCAGTGGAGCGGGGGGTTGAGCTGGCGGGCACGGGTGATGGATACTCGCCGGTAGCCAGAACCGGAGTGAAAAAACGTCTTCGCTCTTCCACGGTGCGGAGCGCAGCGGAGCTCCATTCAGGGGACGCCCGCAGGGTGGCCGGCACCGCCGGCAGGCGGAATGCGCGACCGCCGGTCGACGCCAGCGGCGTGGCCACCTCCCGCTGGTGGAGCACTACGGTGATTGTGCGGGAGCGACTGAGGCCGGCCACGCTCGGTGTCGCGGCAGCACCCGCCCTGTCAGAGCTTCGGAACAGGCGGCCACTTGTGGGGATGTACCGACTCCGGTTGCGGCCGAAGCGGCCCGAACACGCTGTCTGCGTGGCGTTCCCAGCCCACCCGCACATTTCCCCACGCTTGCGGATTCTCGAACGTGGTGGTCTTGTTGCTGAACGTCGCACCAGCGAACGAGATGGTTCCTCTGCTGAACGTCACACCATCGAACGAGACGGTTCCGCCACTGAATGTCGCACCATTGAACGATGTGTACTGGATGCTACTGAACGTCGCACCATCGAAAGATGTGTACTCGCAGCTGCCGAACGTCGCACCATCGAACGACGCGAACTTGCCGGAGAACGTCGGACCATCGAACGAGGTGCTCTCGGCATTGAACGTCGCGCGCACGACCGAGGTGATGTGGCTTGCGAACTTCGCGTCACGGAAGGAGGTGTACCCGCCGCTGAACGTCACACCATCGAACCAGGTCTTATCGCCGCCAAACATCGCATCATCGAACAAGCAGTATTCGCTGCTGATGAACGTCGCACCGCGAAACATGGTGTTATTACTGCCGAACATCGCACGATTGAACAAGATGGTTTCGCTGCTGAACGTCACACCCTCGAACGAGGTCAACCTACTTCTGGTGAACTTCGCGTCACGGAACGAGGTGGTCTTACTGCTGAACGTCGCACCTTCGAATGAATGGCTTTCGCTGCTGAAAATCGCATTATCGAACAAGGAGTATTCGCCGTTGAACGCGGCACCACGGAACGAGGCGGTCTTGCCCGTGAACGTCGCGCCAGTCAGGTTCGTGTTGTGGAGATAGGCCCCGGTCAGGTCGTAGTCGAACGGTGACCAGGAGTGGTCGTGGTGGGGTTGGAGGTGCGCGGCGATGGTGCGGGTGATGGCGTGGCGTGTGTCGAGGTCGTCGTGGGGGTATTCGTGAACGGTATCGGTGTAGTCGTATTTCGTGCGGTGGGTTCGGCGGGTTTGTTTGCGTAGGTGGGGGTTCTGGGTGAGTGGTTCGTAGGGTGTGCGGAGGTAGTCGCAGAGGACGTTGATGCATGCTTGGGTTTCGCGTGGCTTTTTACGTTCGAGCCAGTCGTCGGCGAGGGCTTCGAGCGCGGAGACGGCGGCGGTGCGGATCGCGGGTGCAGGGTCGGCGAGTTGTCCTGTGATGGTGGTGAAGCGGTCGCGGAGAGCTTGGGTGTCGGCGAGGGTGTGGGTTGCTTTGTGGTGCCGATCGAGCTGTCTGCGACTGAGATAGCCGATGACAAAGGTGATGACTGCAGCGACGATGATTCCGGCGCTGGCAAGGACTGTCGCTGCGGGTTGTGTGAGGCTGTCGAGGAACCACGCGCCGATGCCGGCTGGGTCGGTGGATTCGACCGGCACGGTTGGCGTTGACGAGGGCGGGACCTGGGCGTGGAGGCTCACGGGGGTGACAGTAGCGGCTTCGCCGTAGTTTTCCCGGTGAGGTCATCGCCGGTCACGTACTGCTGGCCGAGGCCGTGGCAGAGGGCAATTGTGCGGGCTGCCTGTTCGGCGATTTCGGCGGGTAGTGGTGGGCCGTCGAGGGTTCTGATTCGCATGGTGCCGAGTATGGCAGTGGGTACCGACAGAGTTGTTCTCGCGCAACGCTTTCAGGTCTGGTCCCCGCGGTCTGTCTATAGGTAGAGCAGGTGGGTGGCGGTGCCGTCGAAGTGTTCGAGGTTGTCGAGGACTCCGGTGTAGTTGGCGGGTCGGCAGGCTCCGAGGCTGACGATGAGGGCGCAGGCTCCGTCGATGGTGACGAGGTAGGTCGGTGGGGTGTTGGTGGGGCTGGCGTCTGCGTGGGCCTGGGCGTCGAGGAGGGCGTAGCGGACGGCGTCGGCGGCGGCTCGTTTCGCTGCGTCGAGGCTGGGTTCTGCTCCTGCGGCGGTGATGGTTTCGGGTCGGCGGTCGGGGCGGGTGGTGACGGTCCAGGTGATCATCGGTGTCGTGCTCCTTCGGGTGGGTGAGCCGGGCGGCCTTTGGTGCGTGGTTCTTCCAGCATCGCGTACCGAGCGCCAGCGAGGTCCGCGATGCGCAGGCATTTTCCGGAATCTGGGGATGGAAACTTTTCCTGTGGATGGAGACGACTCAGCCCCGGAACCGTGTCGGGTCCGGGGCCTGCGGCCGTCTCAGAGGCGTCGACGCCAGGGTGCGGCCATGTCTTCCTGGTGTTCGCGTTCGGCGTCGTCGAATGCGTCGGTGAGGGTGGTCGGGTCGCTCGTGTACTGGTCGCCGTCGGTGAAGATCGCGACGGCCATACGGTGGACGTTTCGGAGCTCGTCGAGCATGGTGACATAGCCGAGGCGGTCGATGATGCGCCAGGTGACCGGCCCCATGTGGACCTCGACCCAGTGCATGGTGCGCCGCCGGGCGGGTACGTACTGCTCGCGCGGGGTGACGGCAGTTTCCGGTGGCGCAATCCAGACCACGGACATTGCGGCGCGGGCGTAGTCGTCGCCCGGTCCCCCGGGCTGGGGTGCCTGGTTGTCGATGCGGCCTATGAGGGTGCGTGCGTCGGCGAGTCCGGCGATGAAGGCGTGGACGGCGGCGGCGGAGCGGAAGGTCATCATCAGTCGGCCCATGGTGACGATCATCTGGGCGTCGTCGGTGGCGGCGGCGTGGACGTTGACCACGGCTTTCTGGCGTCCGACGATGGTGGCGGTGGTGTGGGTGACCACTGCGCCGTAGTTGTCGGTGTCGATGGTGCTGTGGGCTTTTTGGGCGGTGGTCTTCGACATCTCGCGCTCCCCTGCTCAACGTGGCGGCCTCGCGGCCCGCCAATTTTTTTGCCGTTCTGGCAGAGGAGAGTTGGACCGGCATGAGGGGGCCGGAGTGCAATGGTCGGGCCGGGAAGTTTTCAGCCGGAGGCGTCTGTGAAAAGTTTCGGAGCCCCTTGGGGCCGGGAGCGCAGCGGACGCCGGCGGTTGCGCGGAGGTCACCGCCGGTCAAAATCGGAAGGCCAGAAGGGGAAAACAAGATTCTTTTCGCAGGACGGAGCGCAGCGGAGTTCGATTCGGTGGACGCCCGCAGGGTGGCCCGGCCCTACGCGAGCCGCTGAGCCCTTCTTGGGCAACGGAGAAGGCCCGCACCCGGTGTGTCGGGGTGCGGGCCTTGTCGGTCTGCGGCTGTGGCCGGTGTCAGGGCTGTTCGGCTGGTGGGGCACCCTTCGGCGGCGTCGCGGATCCACTGGGGTACCTCGCGGCCGTCGCGTTCGTACAAAGCGACCGATGCCCGTGCTGCGGCCCGCGCGACCTGTGATCGGGCTGCGGTAGTGCTCTTCTCGGTGGTGGTCATCGGGGGTCCTCCTGCTCGTTCTGGTTGTCAGTGTCCTTCGGTTGCCGGTGACGCCAATGCTCGCCACAACACCCGATCGTCCGTCGACGCCGGCAGCATGCCACCTTCCGGCCGTGGAGCTCGCGGCGTGATTGTGCGGGAGTGACGGACTCGACTGGGCTCGGTGTCACGTAGAACTGACGTTGGTTCGGCCAAAGTGCCCTGAGGCTGGTTGAAGAGATCATGCGGTGCGGGGCCGGTAGGGTATCGAAAATGCTAGACGCAAGCTATCCAGCCATTGAGCCTGCGCTATCAAATGTTTCTCCAGCTCAGAAGGATCTTGCGACCCCTCTGTGGTCTAACGTGTTCGAGGTTCTCGATCAGGTCGAGCGTGGAACCCAAGAACAAGCAACCGAAGGTCCCAGGTCCGACGCTGTTATCGATGTTGTGTCTCTGGGACTCACTTGCGGCGATCTTCGAGAGTTTCTGTTCAGTCATGCGATGGTCGTTGTCAAAGACACCATGCCGATCAATCGGTATCCGATTGAGTTCGTTCTGCCGTCTCACTTGGAGCAGCTAGTTGCATATCTACGGGCACCGATCACGCCGGCTGATGTGGCGGCCGATCTGACGTGGCTGAAGCCGTCGACGACCCTGTTTCTAGAGCAGTGGCTCAGCGACACTCAGGTGCAGATTCCAACCATGTCTGACCTATTTGGTCCTGTACCCCTGTTCGTCGAACCGGTAGGGCATTCCTCCAGTGCGTCTGCGGCAGAGAAGGCTTGGTCGAAGCGTATCCGGGAGATGCGTAACGACCTAGTGGACACTCTGCGTATCGCACCGTCTGTGAGCGTGGCAAACGAGGCCGCGTTGCGTGCGGAGTCGGCAGCCTCACAAGCAGAGTCTCAGGCTGGTGGAGCGGCGTCGAGCACGCTGGCCGCGCATTTCGAGAAGCTGGCCACAGAGGAGAGAGCAAGCGCGCGATCGTGGTCGGGCTTGGCGGTCGGGAGTCTGGTTGTCTCCGCGATTGTTGCGTTGGTGGTGCTCTGGGTCGGCGCCGAGAGCAATCTTCAGTGGGTTGAGCAGTTGCTTCATCTAGCCTTGACGCTGCCGTTTGTAGCGTTGACTGCGTATGCTTCGACGGTTGCGAGTCGCCATCGCCATCAGGCGTGGTGGGCGAAGACTACGGCGGCTCAGTTGCATACCGTGAGCCCGTTTGTGCTGCCGCTGAATGCGGACGACCGGTCGATGGTTCTGTCGCAGTTGGGTGTTCGCGTGTTCGGTCAGGCAGCGTTCAATACTTCCGAAGCGCGTCCAGAGACGGCGTCTGTCTTAGCTCCTGTTCAATCATTACTGTCGCGATCGGCGAACACGAGCGGGCCGGCGTAGTGCCTGTAACTGATGTTTGTCCGCGTTGAATGGGTACGGCGTTTCACACGGTCGCGCGCGGGAACGATCAGGTCCGCCGCGTGGGCGGCCTCGGTGGCGCATCGATATCGCATGACGCACATGATGGAGCGTCCTCAACCTATACATTGAAGATGGTTGCTTTTCGGGCAGAAGGAGTTCCATGCTGGTCAGTGGTTGGCAGCAAGCTTTGACTCTTGTCGCTGTGTTGGTGCCAGGGTTCGTTTTTCAGGGAGTTAAGAAAGCTCGCGTTGGTCCATCTCCCGAGGATCGCGATCTGAGTGCACGTTTGATCCGCGCCCTCGCGTTGTCGGTCGGGTTTCTACTTGTCTACGTCCTCTGTTTGGGTGATGCCTTAACGAAGCGACTGACCCAGACTGAGCATCGGTTCGATGATTCTCGACTAGTTGGGTTTGTTGGCTTCCTTCTCGTTTTCGTCATTCCCGCCCTAGTGGGGCATGTGACAGCAAGTTTTGTCGTGCGGCAGAGCTATAACGACACTCGGTTCTGGCGGACAATCTTTCACTTCGCTGATTCTACTGTCGGTGAATTGAGTTGGCGGAAAACGCTATTCAGTAGCGATAGCAACTATTCCCCAATACCGACTGCGTGGGACTATGCGACTGGTAAGGTCGCGCCCAACAGCTTTGTGCGTGTGCTAAATGCCGGGGGCTCGTGGATCGGCGGGTGCGTTACGACCGAAGCGTTTTTTACCGGCTATCCAGAGCCCAGGGATATTTACATCGATCGGGCTTGGAGCATGGAAGCCGACGGTGAGTTCGTGGAAGAGTTACCCGGCCCGACTGGGGTGTGGATCCCGTGTTCCGATGCCGCTCTTGTTCAGATCATTGCGCCGACTCCCGAGGTGGAGGAGTCGGACGAGGACGGGGAGTGATCTGCGTTCCCAGGGTGAACGGCGTAGGTAGCATCAAGGAGACGGGCGGAGGCATTTCGAGGGCTGAGCCCGAAGGTTAGAAAGTGCCATACTGACTACGGGAGGTATCGAAGATGGCAGATCAGACCAGTTCACAGCCAGGCGGGAAGTCTCGGCGAGTGTGGATCGCGCCGCGTTCGGGAGGCTACCGGCCAGGGGGCGAGTTCGTCGCGAGCTCGTCTGAACAGAAGTCCTCTCCCAAAAAACCTAAGGGCGGCGCTGGCGTTCCCTCCAAGACAGGTTCGAAGGGATGACGGGCAACAACGACTGCACGGACGAACCGGAATCCTTGGTTGGCGGTGGTTACAGACCCGCGGCGGCAAGATCCGATGCGGAAGACGAACTGCGTCATGGTGGGCGTCGGCCCGTGAACAGTGTCTGCCAACGCCCACCTCGTCAGCAGCAAACGACTCAGAAGCCCCCGCCTGGTTCCGGCGGAGTGAAAAAGGGTTCATAAGGTCACTCATAGCAGCCTGACCTGAACCCGAGGATGCATGTGAGCGTGCATTGTCAGCGCAACGCGATTTGCGGTCAATGGCCTCGACGAACGGTTGCCGCGAAGTGGCGGTACAAGGTGCGCTTGCTGACCCCGAGCACGTCGGCTACACCGCCAATAATCATGTGCACGTAGCGAGAAGGATGCTGTCAGGTCGTCCTTGTCGAGGAGGACCTGGAACGGCCGATCGTATTCGCCGGCCGCATCGGCCATGTCCACCAGAGTGAAGTCGAGCTTTGCACCGACGCAGTAGACCAGGCGTGTGGGCTAGTCGTCACCGTTCTCCAACCGTTAGACGGCAAGCACATCACCGAGGTCGAGCCACCAGGAATCGTCGTATTCCAGCGGTTCTGTGTTGCGGACGTGCAGTTCGATGTCCCGGTCCGACATCGGATGCTCTGCGTGCGTTGCGGCGGATCCGGTGAGAACGACGGCCCTGACATTCTCGTTCTGCTTCGCCCAGGTCAGTACCGACCGGACGGCCCAGTCATAGTCCACGGTCTGAATTATCCGTGCGTGCGCGCCGCCTGTGGGCGCCAGGTGCTCGGGTCGGTTCGGGGTTGGCGTCTAGCCACAGTTGTAGGGTCTCGCTTCCGATCTCTCGTCGATTCCTTCGAGTGAGTTTAAGTACCGCTGCCCTGTTGTGGATGTCTTCCACCAACTCTGGCGTCTCCGACCACGGAAAGTTCACCGGCTTCGATCCTGCGGCACGTGTCGGTGTGGCCAACAGCTCGGCCCGGGGGAACAGTTCGACAAGTTGGTGTCTCGCGGTCAACGCTGTATCGGTATCTGAAGTAGTGCTTGGTTAGCCGCAAAGTAATCAGCCGATTCTGAGTAGTGCCTCAAAACGAGCACGCAGGAGCGGATAGGCGTATGGAGCGCTGCTCTCCGCTGCGTCTCGCGCAAGCGTCGCCAGGTCGTGATCGGTGAGGATGACGACGTAACCGTGCCCGTCGCCTGCGATGGCAGCAGCACGAGCCGCTGCAGAGTCAACGTCCGCAAGTGAACGGCACGTGAGGAGTCCGAACTGCCCACGCTGAGGCGAAAGTCGCATAGCAATCTGGTCGAACTCGGGATTCTTCACATCACTGCCATAGTTTTTGCATTCGACGGGGACAAACGCCGAAGAGTAGTTTTTGCGGAGCCAATCGAAGAAGCCGTCGCCCGCGACGTTGTCGAAGGTTATGTCGATTCGCTTCAAGCCCTTGTGAATATTTTGTTCAATACGCACATTGCCTAGCTGAGTGTCGAACAGAGCGGTCAAGAATTTAGCGACCGATCGATGGTAATTGTTCGCCCCCGCATTACCCGGTGCCACTGCTCTGATCTCATCCAAAATCTCGGTCAATGACTCCTGCCGTGAGCGGATATACGCATGTAACTTGGCATCGGGAAGCGGCCGTGAACCCGCCAGATCGAGGGCATCCTTGTAACTGTCGAGGGCTTGAGGGAAATGCTCCGTATGGGCTTCCACAGCCGTCTTGTTGGTTCCTAGGTGCATGTCAAGCTTGCCCTTCATGACCCGCCGCCTGGTCCTCTTGGGACCGCCTCGCTTGGCGGGTTTCAGGGTGATGATCCGAACGAAATCAGATGAAGCCTTGCTCATCTCGATGTCTTCGTAGTAGGGCCGAAGATATCCGCGATAGTATTTTCCCGTGTCAACTGAGAGCCGAAGGCGCACGATCGACTTCGGTACGAAGAGCAGCTTGTCGCCGTCGGCCCGGGGTAGGTCGACGTAGCCGTCGGTCCAGCTCGACGTGTCGCTGTCCCACATCGGGCCGGAGTCTTGTTGCTCCATCGGAATACCGTAGAAGCGGCACTGATCCTGCGTGTACAGGATGAGCTGCTCGCGGATTATGCAGGTCGTGATGTCGCTGATGATGTCGCGGTCAATGCCAACAACGAGGAGGGCCGCGTCCTCCAAGTCGCGGAGACGGCCTGTCTGAGCAGCCCGACTATTTCTCAGGTTATGGACCAATTCGGCAGCCTTAGTTTGCGAGCCCAAGGAGCGACCCCTGGACTTCCCGGTGCTCACACCGAGATGCGTTTCATTGGGCTCCATCATCGGAACGATAAGTTTCCGAATCCGAGGGAGGTCGTCGCTACGAATTGCCGTAAGCAAGGCCTGGAAGTAGGTCTGGATTGCCAGAATGCACTCATCGATCCAGTCACCTGATTGCGAGCGAATAGCCTGCGGATCTATATAGACCGGGACGTCCGCCTGGACGTCGACATCCACGAAATCGACGCTGCTCTGAGTCGCGCCAAGATTAAACTTCTCGGTTACTCGCAATCTCCCTGCCCTCCGTCAATATAATCGTCACTCTCAACCTAGTCATGACATAGCGGTCAATTTGCGCAGGTATCGCGGCCACCGATTGCGGTCGAGGTCGTGTGCCAACGACCTACGTTTACGGAACCACTACACCCTAGACCACTCAGTTAGAGACTAAGCCGTGAATTCTGTTACGAACTGCCGCATGGCCCATTTCGTCGACTACGTCCCGTCGAGAGGTGCGTGGATTTCCGCACGAACTGTCGAAGTTCGAGGCTTCTCCGACTGCGCCAACATAGTCGTAGACGGGCGGCATTAGGCCCCTTGCAGACGACCAGGCCGGTTCCGCTCCCACTACTGTCGACCGCTTAAAGCGACCAACGGCGGAAGTGACGAGCGGCCGCGTCGCTGATGGAGCCCGGGCTTCCAGCACCGAGGTCGTTCGACTGTCCGGTAGACCCCTCTGGACTCGAGTAAGAGCCGTCGAAGTCGGTGAAACCGAATGCGGACCCGCTGCGTCTAAGCCGATATGTGCACCGTCGCAAATTCGACCGGTAGATCGTGAGCAAGCTCGAGGCGTCCCCAGCAGAGATGCGCGATGCCGTCACAGAGATCGAAGCCAAAGCCGACACGCTGGCGCAACGCCTGCAGAACCTGGACGCCACCGTCGGCAACGAGCTCCTTATCGACGGTTGGCAGGGCACCGCTGCATCGGCCTACGACGAAAGCTGGGTCGAGTGGCGTAACGGTGCCGAGAACATCATCGGAGCCCTCCACGATCTCGCGCAGCTACTCCTCGCGGCAGCAGATGACTACGAGCAGACTGACGATGACACGAGCGTCGCCGTCAGCAACGCAACCCGCTCCGGGATCGCGATCTGATGCCCGCTTTGGGAAGCGACGCATTCAAAATCGACTTGCAGCAACTCGACTCTGCCATCGCATCGATGCAGGAATTCACCGACGACACATCCGAGATCCTGGAGCAGGTCTCCAATACCGTTGCTGCACTGCGCGTCAATTGGACGGGCATCGGATCCGACGCCTATCAAGACGCACAGGATCGGTGGGTCCGAGGTGCACGGGACATGACGGACAACGTCACCGAGCTCCGCGAAGTCGCTAAAACCGCCCACGCCAACTACAGCAACGCAATCGACGCCAATACCTCGATGTGGCTGATGTGACCGCACCCGTAGAAGTCACACCTGCCGGCTACGCCCAAGCCGCGGTCACCTACTCCCGCATACACTGCGTCCTCACGACCGGCATCAGCGTGCTCGCCGATGTGCTCGCGGAGACCGGTGCATGCGCAGGCTCTGACAACGCAGGCCGCGAATGGACCAATGACTACGACCCAGCAGCATGGGACGGAATCGACGCCCTTGGCGATCTAGCGTTGGCATGCGGTCAGATGCACGATCTCTTGCAGTTCACCGCAGCCAATCATGCGAACGCGAACACGCAATCAGGTACCGCACCCGACCCCGGAGCACTGGTCTTTCCACCGGGCTCGATCCCGATCTACCAGCCGTCGGAACCTCCGTCGATGTTCGGCGGCTCCGATGCCGAACCCACAGGCTGGGGTTTGGTCCGTGACTACGTTCAGGGCGAGATGTGGCCCAACGGTCACCCAGATCAGCTACGCGCCGCCGCTACCGCATGGCGGGCAATGGCGACCTCACTCACCGCGGCGGGATTCGACTTTCCGATTGCCCGCCCACTCATCGAGATGCAAATCAGCCCCGAGGTCACGTCGATCCTCGAACAACACGATCTGGTGAAAAGTCAGTGCGACGCGATGGCCGAGTACTGCCAGGCGCTCGCGACATCCTGCGATGGCTACGCCGGCGCAATCGACACCACCAAAAAGGCCGTCGTCATGGCCTTGATCGAGTTGGTCGGGTTCATCGCGATCGATCAGATCGTCGGATGGGCGGCATCGACGATATCGCTCGGAACAACAGGAGTGGCAGCGCAGGCGGTCATGGCCGCGCTACTTGCCCGATACGGAATCCGTATCGCTGGAATCATCAAGGGTCTTCGCACTGTCGCCGCGTCCTATCGAGCAGGCATGGCCGCGGCGTCCACCGGCATGTCCCGGGCTGCCGAGGCGCTGATGCCGCTCCTCGGAGCTCGCCCGATGCTCGCCGGAGCCGGCGGTAGTGGCATCGCGGGCGGTACCGGGTTCGATGCCCTATCGTCGTTCTTCGCCCTTCGACGGCCTGCGCTGCGCAAGCCGTTCTACGACTTTGTCGTAAACAGAGCAGAACGATTCGTACCGGCGGGAACAAAAGACGAGTTCCTTACAGTCCAAGCCGATCGAGATGTCAAAGTACCCGCGAACAAGACCTACGATGACAAGCCGTGGGTCACCGAGCTACCCAAGACCGCGAACGGTAAGTACTACATCGATGAAGCGAGCCGAGCGCTGTATCCGGTGGATCCAAAGTGGGAGATCGGCCATCTGTCTGGTTACGAGCATCGCAAAGTGCTGGCCGAGGCCGAACAACGCGGTATGACTCAGGCCGAGTTCAACGACTTCGTTCACAGTGACCCCAGCCGATTTGCCGTCGAGGACAAGTACGGAAACCGCAGCCACCTTCGAGAGGACAAGTGATGACCGATCGCGACGAATACGGGCGTACCGCCCTGCACTACGCCGCAGCGAATGGCCGACTCAAG
Source organism: Rhodococcus ruber (assembly GCF_027270735.1). GTDB lineage: Bacteria > Actinomycetota > Actinomycetes > Mycobacteriales > Mycobacteriaceae > Rhodococcoides > Rhodococcoides rubrum_A. The sequence goes on from NZ_JAPWIJ010000001.1 coordinate 75,151, forward strand.
GAGGCAAAGCAACTCATCGAGCAGGGCGCGGACGTCGATGATCGCGATAGCGAGGGGTGGACGCCGTTGTTGTTCGCGTCTCAAGCTGCACACATCGACGTGGCTGCAGCGCTCCTCGAAGCTGGAGCTAATGCCAACGCGCACAACTCGAAAGGCCAGCCGCCGCTGTACTTTGCACTCTTTGCCCGCAGGATGCGTGAGCCCGGCGTTGGTGTTTCGCTCATCCAGATGCTCCGCGAATATGGTGCCGACGCGACACTCGAGACAATCGAGAGTTTCTTCGGCCCAATGAGCGTGCTCGATGTCGCGAAGAAGGACTTCATCGAACAAGGCAGCGGCGATGACCTCGTCGCGGTCTTCGAGGACCTGCTGTGAGCGACGCCGGAGATGTCGAGGACGAGATCACGGAGATCAAGGCGGCAGCAGCAGACGTGGCCCGCGTCCTCGCCGCAGTGCGTGGGATAGGGGAATCCACGGACCGAACGGTCCTTGCGACAACTGATTCGCGCGGGCATCTGGTCGACATCGAGATTGCACCCGGCGCAGCCCAGCGACCGGAGGCCTTGGCATCGGCAATACTGGACGCCGTCGCACGGGCGGCGTCGGATGCCGCCGCACGAACTGAGGTTGCGGTACGTCCCATCACGGACAACACTAGGGTCCGATCAGCACTGGACACAGTCAGAGACTTTGTCGCAGCCGAGGCATCGACACCCGCAAGCGATCCCCGGTCTGGAGAAGCCGACATGGACCGCTACTACCGCAACTTCTCAGCGCTCCAATGATGTCGAGCACCTCTCATTCGGCTACCGATAGGTGGGACTGTGCGGCCACCACCGCACGAGCGCGCAAGCCCGGTCATGCAACTCGTTGATGGAATCAACCAGGAACACCAGCCAAGTCAATGCACTTTCAGGGCTAGGAACGAGCGTCGATGGTACGGCGTTCTGAGCGGCATCATCGAGTTGGTTGAAGTTCGATGGGTAGTCGGTTGCCTTCCCGTCCACGACGTTCGGTGCACCGTCTAACCCGTAGGTGATAACGAAGGTGATTTCATGTCGATTCGCTTCGGTGAAGTGTGCAGACAGAGCCAGTTCACCCCAAACGGAACGGTCGTAGACAACTGCACCGGACCGAATTGCGTCCTGCAGCAACCAGTGCGGAACAATCTTGCCGTGTATCCACGCTGAACCGCAGCGATGGAAGTCGATGTCGAGAGCCCGAGCTTTCACCTCGTCCAACGAAAGCAGCGGCAGGTTCTCGATACCGAGTACGGAACTATCCATGTGTGTTGCCTCCTGATCTCCGGGAAGGTGTCGGTCGGTAGCTGCGTAGGACCGACTCGGTGTGCGATGTAGCCGCGATAGCGGGTGAAAAGTGCAGTGGCTAGGCGATAGACCGGTCAGCGAATCCTGGGTCCACGCGCGAGCGGACCTGTCCGTTTGGGGAACGGTTTGCCGTCGTTGAACCGAAGACGCAGCGACTCGAGGTACTCCTCCACCGCTGCGTTGACCAGATCTGATGGGCCACGCGGCGCTCCCGGTGTCGCGGATAGTGCCTCCGCGGCGTTGAGGAGATCGTCGACAGTGGCCGTGTAGAGATAGTACGAGCGTTTGCACTTGCTGTGATCCACCGTTGATTCTGAGTTCTTCTGTACTAGTGAGGTTTCCGCGACAGGCTGAGACATGTCGTTCCCCGGGTGAGGTGGATTCACAGGGCTTGAACCGGCCAGTGCACTCTTCATCCGCTCGGGCCGCGCCATCACTGCTCTCCATCAATGAGGATCTCGACTGTGTCGCGGTAGATAGTCCACAGGCTCCGCGCTTGGGTTGTTCCCCAGTCCTTAAGACTGGTCTGCGATTCCATCGAGTCTTTGATGACCACTCGTTTCGGCACTGGATCACCAAGAATGTCAATGCTGGCTGCAATCTCGATGAGTTGTTCTCGGCCGGCGATGGTTTGGTTCTCGTGCAGGTTGATCACCGCACCGAGGAGGCGGAGGTCGGCGTTGTAGCTTCGTCTGACCGCGTCGATTGTCCGGCGTAATCGCGCCAAGCCGTTCGCCGAGAACAACGCAGATTGGCTGACGACAACAACTTTGCGTGCCGCAACGAGTGCGTTGATAGTCAGCAGGTCCAAGCTGGGCGGGCAGTCGATCAGGATGACGTCGTACTGATCAGCAACGGTTTCGAGTGCATCTCGAAGTCGGCGCTCGCGCCCCGCTCCCGCAACCACCAGCTGGTCTCTCACATACGCGAGTGATTCGTTCCCGGGCACTGTCGGGACCAGGTCGACACCTGGCCAGATGCAGGGTACGACTGCGTCGCCGATCGTTGCTCCTGAAGAGTCCGAAAGCACGTCTGCGACACCGAGGTCGTCGAGAGCAAGAGGCTGTGCGGCGAGGACCGTACTGAGGTTGCCTTGCGGGTCTATATCTATGACGAGAACTCGTTTGCCCGCACGCGCGGCGGCGTCGGTGAGGTGAAAGGTCTCGGTGGTTTTGCCCACGCCACCCTTCTGGTTGCAGAACGCGATGATGTCAGCGGGCATGGTGGGTCTCACTTTCATTGCAGGAGTTGCGGGTAATGAGCGAAATGGTGGCGAGGGACGCATGGCACCCCAGTCGGCTGAGGGATGTATCCCAGCCGCGGCGAGCATCGGGTGAATAGGTCGCCGTACTGGCGACGGAGGCATCACCCGCATGGGGTCTATTGCCCGACAACACATGAGAGGGAAGCACGAGCGGTAAAGGACCTGTGGCGCGAGTGGGCTCTGTCGGATCCGTTACGCCTATGGCGCGTATTGCACCTGATACACGCGACACTGGCACTGGTGGCCAATCAGGTGATGACCGAGAGACGGGCGATTCAAGCCTTGCTGGTATTCGATGTACGGCTGAATACAGCTCGTGCAGTGCGTCATTGGATTCGCTATGACTACAGCCTGGATATTCATCACGCTTGGCCGCTGACGCCAAGGCGGGCTTGGGGAATCCGGCTCGATCGCCAAACCGCACAGGCAGTGACGGATGAAGTCGACGTACGAGCGAAAGCAGGTGAGGCTCGATTCGATGTTGCTCAAGGGTTCTCATGGATCCTCTTCAGTAGTGGCGGGGTTCAAGGGCGTGGTACTTCGTCGGTCTGTCTCGGACCCCCCATGGCCCCTGAGCCAATTTCCGCACCCACGTTGTCCGCTCCACGTCCGATAGCCCCGCGTCACGATGGACGCGCGGCTGCTCGGTATCGCCACTCGCTCGATGATCAGTCGAGCGTGTGGTGCCTCGAGGCCGGTCTCAGAGGATTTACACAGGGTGCACAGGCCGGCGGCAGGCTGGTGTTACGTCGGGCTCTGCCAGAAAACGACGCTGCTGCGACACATCAGGCCTTTGCTAGAAGGTTCACAGCGAAGGCTTGTTCGAGTGCGAGCAGAAGGGTTCGACCGCGCGATCGCGAATCGAAGCGTGCGTCATCGCCCGTTCGGCCCCTGACCGAAATCAAGGGCGGAGAACGGTGCGTCAGCGAAATGTCTTGAATCACTTGTCAAGACGCTCTATGCTCGGTGGCGAAGCTCCTTCCTCACGGGTTGTGGTTTCGACGCCCTCGGCCTCGGTGCTGGTAACACCGAGATTCTCCGGGGGCGTTTCAGTTTCCTGAGGGGCAGTTGGCCCTGGGCCTTACGCGACGCCTGAACTGGCGTCGGATTCCGCCTCAAGACCTTCGATGTACTCATCGATAGCCGTATCCGGGATGAGCCGACGCTTGCCGACCTTCACGCTCCGGATTTCTCCCGACGCGATCTTGTTGAAGAAGTTGGATCGTCCAAGTCCCGTGCAAGCCATGGCCTCCGGGACAGACAGCAGCCGTCTGGGCATCTTCAGCACCTCCACTGATTGTGTAGTAGAGCCACATTCTGTGGGACTCATTGGATCAGTCCATGTGGTTCCACCACAGAGTAGCAACTACGTACCCCACCCACAAGACGGACGTATTTTCAGCTAGACTGCGTACCCATGACGCAGTCTTGGGCGGAATCGATCGTTGCCCGGGTCGCCTCGGAAGTTCGCCGACTCCGGGGTAAAGACCACTCCGCACTGTCCGCGGCAAAGCTCGCCGACAGAACTGTCGACTTCGGGTGGGGAATTTCCCGGTCGGTGGTTGCAGACTTGGAGACAGGCCGAAAGAAGAGCCTTGACGTCTCAGAATTGCTTGTATTGGCTGCGGCACTGGGAGTCTCACCTGCACAGTTGGTCTTCCCCGACCTTCCCAAAGGGAAGGTCGAAGTACTCCCTGGGCTGCCGCAAGAATCTCACGATGCCCTCCGCTGGTTCAGCGGCGAGGCCGGACTCATGCGACCGAGCTCAGAATGGACTGAAGAGGAATCAGAAACTCCTCTCGACATGTGGGTCCGAGACACCTTCGACCCGAGAAACGATCGTGTCGGAATCACTCGCGAATGGCTCGACGCACTCAAGGCCATGCGTCGCGCCCGGGTACAACTGCGAAACGGATTGTCCAAGAACGAATCCGCCGAACATATCGAGTCGATGCAGTATCTGTACGAGGATGCGCGACGGCGCTCGGAAGAACTCTTTCGACGGATGACAGAACTGGGCATGGACACGCAGGACGAAGAGGATGGCTAGGCAGCGCACTGCCCCTGGAGAGTGGGGAAAGATCACGAACACAAAGCGCGGATCGGCTTTCGTCGCAAAGGTTCGTATCCGAGATTCCGACGGCGTGCGCCGCTTGGTCGAGGCAAGCGGCCGGTCCCCAGAGGCCGCTCGGCGGAACTTGAACGCGAAACTACAGAACAGGCTGGCACCTACCCGCGCAAGCGGCCTGACGAGTAGTTCGACCGTCTCAGCGCTGGCCTCGAGTTGGTTTGCCGAGCAGGAGCCAGCACTGGCTGCGCAGTCCTACAGCCGCTATCTCGATGTTTGGAACAAGCTGTGTGCACCGGCCATCGGTGAACTACTCGTCAGGGAGGTCCGCACAGGCACCATAGATTCGTTCCTCCGAGAACTGGCCGCGCGAGCTCCCAGTAGCGCCCGCATTGCACGTGTGGTGTGCACAGGAGTCTTCTCCAAAGCCGTCCGATTGGACCTCATGCCACAGAACCCGGTCCGAGAAGTGGCGCTGCCAAAGAAGGCCAGGCAGCCGGTCAGGTCCGTCACTCTAGACGAGCTGAACGAAATCCGAAGCCGAGTCGGAGCTTATTGCGCTCACGAAGAGGTTCTCGCGGACGGGACGGTGAAACGGAAGCCTGGTCCCAAGCCTGGCCAAGACCTACAAGACATCATGGACCTCTTGATTGCGACTGGGGCACGGATCGGCGAGGTGCTAGCTCTTCGCTATCCGGATCTCCGTCTCGACGTCAGCCCTGCGACCGCGACGATACAGGCGACGTTGATAGTTCCTCGGGTTGCCGGCGAGCGCCTATGGCGTCAGGAACACAGGAAAGGCGGTTCCCCGCCGTTGACATTGGTTCTACCCGAGTTCGCAGCGACGATACTGAGGCGGCGAGCAGAATCGCCGGTATTCATCAACCCTCACGAGGCAGTATTCGTGACAAGCACCGGCAACTGGCTTTCGCCATCCAACGTCAGACGATCGTGGAGGGCTGCGCTCGGCGCGGACTTCTCCTGGGTGAGACCGCATTCTTTCCGCAAGACGGTTGCCACATTGATCAAGGAAACCTATGGCATCGAGACCGCGCAAACCCAGCTGGGGCATTCATCGACGCGTGTCACCGAAGCTCACTACATCCAACGGATCAATTCTGCGCCAAATCTGACCGCAGCTCTAGATCTGTACGGACCCTCGAACTACTCCAATGAGTCATCAAATCTGTAACTCGGGTGGCGTCAGGTCATGCTGGTCAGGGACCGCGTGTCTGAATCGGATCGGTAGAAGATCCTCGTCTCTCGGAGCCCACTCACTGAATACTCGCGCATGACCTGGGCTGGTCACGACATCACTCCCGTGGCGAAGCCAAGTGATTCCACTGACAACGAACAGGTCGGTTGGCTGAAATTGCCGTGCATGGTTGACCTCGCCGTGGGTGAGTTCGACGGCATTGGCCTGCCCCGTCGAGCCCTTCACTTCGACGTGCCGCTCGCTTGCTAGGTCTCCAGAACCGAACAGTAGGAGGTCGAACGGCCGAGATGCACCGACATCCTTGCACTCGTACCCGAGCGACTCGTAGTGCTGAATCGCCTGTCGCACGGCCTGCATCTCGATCGCTCGCCGGACCTTGGGGTCCGACACGTAACCTGCTTCGACGGCTTGCCGGCGATCCGAACGCGCCGTCGACGACGTCTCCGATCTCTTGCCATCCACGCCTCGCTCGGCTGAAGAGTAGATCTGTGCGACAGCAAGTTCTGGCAGCACACCGAATAATGCAGAGGGAAATTTGGTGAGGTACCCACCTTGTTTGGGGCGGAGGGTTCCATTCGAGAGAAATGCGAACGGAAAGTAGATGCTTCCGTCACGGCCGATCTCGAGGACATCCTGCACCGAGCGGATGGCGGGTAGGCGTTCGTTCAAATCCTGGAAAGTAACCGACGTCGAGAACTCGGTGTAGTCGCGCAACAGAGCTTCTCGGCCGCTCGCGGGGCTGTTGTCGTTGTACACGAGGTTGTCGACCTCGTACGGCTCACCGTCGACGATCGACCAACCGACGAACCTGGATGGTTTCCCATCCCGGGCCGTGGTCCAGTGGAGTACGACGTCGCCGTCCCGAACGTGGTTGACGAGCTCCCAGTACGGCGTCGAGTCTCCGTTTCGCTTCGCAAACGGGGCTCTGATTCCGTCACCGAAATCGTCGCGCCTGATCGTCTCCATCCAATACCGCTCGGCTGTGTCCGTCAGCCACCACTCGTTGATCGTCACGACGCCACTGTGTCACGGACGTGCCGTTCGAATGTCGGGACTGAGACTGTCCGGTTCGAAGCCATGAACTCAACACTTTCGCGCCCAAATCCGAGCAATGTGTTGAGTAAGTGTTGAGCAGGGAGCAACTCGGACGGGCAGCGAAGAAGCCCCGAACCGCATCGCTGCAGTTCGGGGCTTCTTCTTCTGTGCGCCCGAAGGGATTCGAACCCCTAACCTCTTGATCCGTAGTCAAGTGCTCTATCCGTTGAGCTACGGGCGCATGTTCAGTTATCCAACTGGTCTAGCTGAACGGTAAAAATCTACCGTTCGTGGCGGAGGCGAGAGGATTTGAACCTCCGGTCCCGGTGAAAGGACAAGTCATTAGCAGTGACTCCCATTCGGCCGCTCTGGCACGCCTCCTAGGCTGCCGGCCCTCTCGGACCGCCGAGGAAAGAGATTACACACGGCAAAGGCCAGAAGGCAAAACGGCTGGTCGACGCCTCAGGTTCGCACGGCGTTCGCGTAAAAGATGCTTGTTGCTCTTCAGCGCATGAAGCTGTCGAACCAATCGAAGATTCGGGTCTGCGCGTCGACCAGAGCGGCCTCGGCCGGATCGGTGTGGTCGCTGCTGCCCGGTTGTTCCCTGGGATGATCGGCCCGATGCTGCACACCCGAATAGCTGACGATGTTCGTGGCCACTGAGGCATGCGTGGCAGCGTCGCGAAGGGCTTCGATGTGATCGGGTGGGGTGTGCGGGTCGTCCTCGCCGTAGAGACCGAGCCAGGGGGCCTGCAGCTTGGGTACAGCCTCGACCAACGCGACCGCGTCGGAGTTGAGCGGTTCGACGATGCCTGCCGCGGCAACACTGACCGCCGCTCCGACCGGACGGCTGGTGGCCACGATCAACGCGGCTGTACCTGCATCGTCGAATCCGATGACCCCGACACAATCGGGATAGACCCCGCGCTGCACCAGCCAGTCGGAGGTGGCATCGAAATCTGCGAAGAGGTCGTCGCCGAAGACTTCCTTGTCGTCGCCGTGACCCCGGTGGAAGAGGTTCGGGGCTACGGCGAGCCAGCCTTCCATCGCCAGTGCACGCAGCAGGTCGAGCAGAGATTGCGGAATTTCACGAGCCTCGTGCAGCACGACGATTCCGCCGCGCGGTGTGCCCTCCGGTTCGATGGCCGTCAGAGGCACCTTCTCTCGAGGCGGAGATTCGTGTGCGGACGTATCCACCTCGTCGTCTGCGCCGACTGTGGGCGCGGTGGCGGACCGAAGGACTGCGGCGTCGCTGAAGATTCCCGACATACTTATCGAAGATAGGACGATCGGTCCGGTCGTGCACAGCAATATCACGGACGCGTAGAAGTCAACCCCGAACCTGAGCGCATAATGGCAGCCGTGACCGCGCGCATCCGCCCCGACCTCGACGCCATCCCCGCTTACATTCCCGGCCGTAGCTTTCCGGGGGCAATCAAGCTGGCGAGCAACGAAACAACGCAGGGCCCGCTGCCCAGCGTGCATGCCGCTATTGCCGAGGCTGTCGGTGGCGTCAACCGCTACCCCGACATCCGGGCGACGGCACTGGTCGAATCCTTGGCGAAGAAGCTCGGAGTTGCGACCGAAAATGTAGCCGCAGGTAACGGTTCGGTTGCACTGTGCCAAGAGGTCGTTCAGATCACGTGTGGCCCCGGCGACGAGGTGCTGTTCGCATGGCGTTCGTTCGAGGCGTACCCGATCATCACGCGCGTTGCCGGGGCGACACCCGTGCAGGTTCCGCTGACCGCAGACCACGTGCACGATCTGGACGCGATGCTCGCGGCCATCACCGACCGCACCCGCCTGATCTTCGTGTGCAACCCCAACAACCCGACGGGAACCGTCGTCCGGCGTGCCGAGCTCGAGGCCTTTCTCGATGCGGTGCCGTCGAACATCCTCGTCGTATTGGACGAGGCCTACTTCGAGTACACCCGTCCCGCCGCTGACGGCGATCACGTCGACGGCGTCGAACTCGCGCGTGGACGACGCAACGTGATCGTGTTGCGCACGTTCTCGAAGGCCTACGGACTCGCGGGCCTGCGCGTGGGCTACGCAGTTGCCGATCCCGAGGTGATCACGGCTCTGTCCAAGGTGCGGATTGCGTTCGCCGTCAGCACGATCGCGCAGCAGGCAGCACTGTCGTCGCTCGAGGCTTCGGCGGAGCTACTGGCCCGCACCGACGCCCTCATCGTCGAACGTGACCGCGTACGCGACGCTCTGGTCGCGGGAGGCTTCGACGTCAACGCGTCGCAGTCGAACTTCGTCTGGCTGCCGTTGGCCGAGAGGTCCGGTGCATTCGCGTCGGCTGCAGCCGAACAGGGCCTGCTGCTGCGCGCCTACGGAAACGACGGCGTGCGGGTCACCATCGGCGACCCGCACGAGAACGACGCATTTCTGAAGTACGCCCTACAGGCCTAGCGCCCGTTCGAGCGTCGGCCAGGATTCACGCAGGTCGTCCTGCCAGTACGGCCAGCCGTGAATGCCGTAGGGGCGATAGACGGTTGTCGCAGGGATGTCCAACGCTCGCAGTCTCGTATCGAACACTGTCGTGCAGTACAGCGCGGCGGCCTCGAGCGGTCCGCCCATGAGCGCACTCTCCGGTCCACTACCTCCGGGACCGAGTTCGTACGGGCCGGGCAAACCGGTACCGACGGAGATGTAGACGTCTTTGCCACGGAGGGCCTCGGCGTTGGCGGATGGGTCGTGCTGCACCCACAGAGGGTCGGTGTTCTCGCCCCACATGTTGGACGCGTTTCCGCCGTTGGTCGCGACGGTAGCGCGCACCGCATCCTTGAAGTTGGTCTGCGAATTGTCGTAGCAACCGCTCAGGCCAGCGACGCCGGTGTAGAGACTGGGGTGACGCGTGATCAGGTCCATGGCGGCCTGCGCGCCCATCGAGACACCCGCGATCGCGTTGGTGCCGTTACCGGAGAAGCGCGCATCGATCAGCGGCGGCAGCTCCGACGTCAGGAACGTCTCCCACTTGTTCACACCGAGCACTGGATCCGGAACATTCCAGTCGGTGTAGTAGCTGCTCGATCCGCCGACCGGGAGCACTACGTTGACCTGCTTGTCCGCGAAGAAATCGACGATGTCGGTCTTCTGCGTCCAGGTGCTTTCCTTGTAATCGGATTCCTTGCCTGCACTCACACCGTCGAGCATGTAGAGCGTCGGGCGGGACACGGCCTGCGCGGCCGGAAGAAGAACCTGGACCTGAATGGCGCGGCCCATGGCGGGCGAGTCGACCCACACCGCAGCGCGGCGGTCGGTCAACATGTCGACCCGATCGATTCGGGCCGGGGCCAATGGCGAGGACTGGGCCTCCATGCTGGGCACTGCGCCGCCACCATCGGAACTGCCGGTACCGGGCAGCGGCTGCGCCCCGGCGAGACCCGACCCCAGCAGGGAAACCGCCAGAGCAGTTCCCGCTACTGCCAACACACGACGGTGCATCTGATCTGCCATCCTCCCCAGGCGCACCCTCGCGGGCGCAACACAAACAACATCCGTTACACAACGTACCCACCGCTGCGCAGACACGCCGAAGCCTGTGGGTCCGCTCACAGTAGCCGCGAAACGACGCGTACAAAAGTCTGCGTGATCCTTTGTTACATCTACCGAAGATGTAACGGTCTACCTGGTCCGATGTGCCGAATCCGCCGTCGTTCGGGAGGCACTCGATGTGACATTCGGTGGACTTTTCGGGGGTCGATGTCACATCGAGTGGACTTCCGTGGCGTCGACTCAGCCGCGGCCGGTCTCGCCCTGCAACTTGTCGATCATTTCCGACGCCTGAGCCTTGTTCAGATCGTCGGGAACTTCCTGCCCGGCCTCCTGAGCGAGGGTGCTCAAGTAGCTCTTCTGCGGCCCGGTCATCGGCTCGTCGCCGGTGACCCAGTCGTCGGGATCCTTCTCGGGGTTCTGGTTGACCTGCTCGTTTTCGCTCATACGTTCGTAGATACGCCGAATCGACGGGTTCCAAACACGTTCCTGTTGCAGGAGGCACGTCCGTAGGTCGTGCGAATGACTTCATTGACAGTTCAATCATCACCCGGCAATGCTCCACGTCACACCCCCCTCGATTGGAACCTCATGAAGACGAAAACCCTGCTGGTCAAGATCGGCATCTCCAGCGTCATTGCGGCGGCAGCCGTGGTCGCCTCCCCTGCCGTCGCCTCTGCCGACCCGATCACCGATTTCCTGTGCGGAGCCGGCTCGGCCCAGTTCTGCGTCCTGCCTCCGCCGCCCGCCTTCGCACCCCCGCCTGCCCCGCAGGGCGCACCCGCGCCGCAGCAGCAGGGCGCGCCCGCCCCTGCGCCTCGGCCCAGCGGATTCCAGTACAAGAACTGTGATGCCGCACGTGACGCCGGTGCCGCTCCCGTCTACCGCGACGAGTACGGCTACGGCCCCCACCTCGACCGCGACAACGACGGCATCGGCTGCGAGTAGCGAATTCGCACTTGTGCGGGCAGATCATCATGAAATGCCTGCACAAGTGCGATCTCGACGGGCGGATACGCTCACTCGGTGAGACGACGCCAGCAACCTCCCCTGGCGAAGCGACACGGCCTGGACCCCGCGCGCATCCGAATGCCCGAGGACGGCACCTGGCGCACCGTCCGTGACTTCCTGACAGCGACCGAGCTGCGTATTCCTCGACACCGGATCGACGCCATGTTCGACGCCGGCGAGATCGTCGACATGGGCGGTCCCATCTCCTCCGACGCGCCGTACGTGGCCGGCGAGGCAGTCTGGTTCCACCGCGACCTTCCGACGGAAACCGTTGTGCCGTTCGAGATCTCGATCGTGCACCGCGACGACGCGCTACTGGTGATCGACAAGCCGCACTTTCTGCCGACCATCCCCCGCGGCGGACATATCCTGCAGACCGCGCTGGTCCGACTGCGTCTCGAACTCGATCTGCCGCAACTGGTGCCCGCTCACCGACTCGACCGCGTCACCGCGGGCCTGGTCCTCTTCGTCGTCGATCCGACACTCCGCGGCGCGTATCAGACGTTGTTCCAGGATCGAAAGGTTCACAAGGAGTACGAGGCGATTGCTTCGTATGACCCCACGCTGACCCTGCCCACCGTCGTCCGCAGTCGAATCATTTCGGAGAGAGGACAATTCACGGCCCACGAGGTGTCCGGAGAACCCAACGCGCACACCACCGTCGAACTCGTGGACCATCGGGCCGGACTCGGCCACTATCGACTGACACCGTTGACCGGCCGCACCCATCAACTGCGACTGCACATGAATTCACTCGGTAAGCCGATCCTCGGTGACGACCTCTACCCGACGGCCACCAACCGGGCCGTCGACGATTTCACCGATCCACTCCAATTACTCGCCAGTGCAATCGAATTCGTCGATCCTGTTTCCAAGTCTGTGCGCTGCTTCGAGACCGGATTGAGCCTGGAGCGTTGGGGGTCGACTGGGGGCCAGTGAGCCCCGTTGTGCTACTCAGGATTTCGGTCACGCGCGGACTCGACGAGTTCCTTCGTGCGCACCAGGCGGAGCGCGGTGACCAACACGACGCCGCCGATGATGTTGAACAGCACCGTATATCCGAACCATTCGATCCAGGACACGTAGCTCACGTCCGCACCCGCGTGGATGGCCCCGAAGATCAGCAGGGAATCGAGAATCGAGTGGAACAACTGCAGCCCGGCCAGAAGGAACCCGGCCGCCATGGCGGCGATGATCCGTGCGACGTCAGATGTTGTTCCCTGCTGCATGCGGGTCAGCAGCGTCATCGTGCTGCCACCGAGAACAGCCAGGCAGATCGACTGAAGATTCAGTGGCGCGTCGACGAAATGGTGCGCCGACTCGGACAACACCTCCAGCCACTGCGGAAACGCGTGCGCGATCAACCACATCACGAACCAACCGCCCAGCAGATTGGCCAGTAGCGTCCCGACCCACAGCCTCACCAGCTGCAACGGTGTTCCGTTGCGGGCTACCACGGCTGCGATCGGCATCAGGAAGTCCTCGGTGAACAATTCACCATGTGCGAGATAGATAGCCACCAGGCCGATTCCGAACGCCAGACCCGCCAGCAGGTGACTGTCGGTCTCGTCCAGCACCGCGAGATATGCCATCACACCCAGAGCAACTTCGAGACCACCGAAGAATCCGGTGATCAGCACCGTGCGCGCGGTGCGGTGCAATCGTTCGGCACCCTCCGACACGACAGCGTCGAAACTTTCCTCGAGTTCCTCTTCCAGAGGTCCCTCGTTGTCGCCGTCGTTGCGCCGCGCTTCTTCGCTCATCTGCAGGTAGTACCCACAAAAGCGGTATCGATACCAGCCCGTCGGCAATCCTGTGTCGGACCTCTTACCGGCCCGACGAGTGCTTGTGGACGACCGGCGCTGACAAAGACCGCGTCTGCCAGATTTCTATCGAGTAGGACTCGACAGGTTCGTCGGCGTCCACAACCAAGTCGTAGTTCGAGCTTCTTCCGGTGGCACTGACCCGAACCCGATGCAGCGCCGGCCCACGAGGAGTCAGGCCTTCGCGGCCTCCGGGTATCCAGTTCTTGAACTCCATACCAGCCGACAGTCGAATGCCGCCGGCCTTGGTTACGAGGTCGCCCTCGTCGACGTCTTCCCACGAGTGGAGATCCAGCTCAGGTTCACCTTCGAGCATTCGTAGCTCGACGCTCACGAAGCCACCTGAAATTCCTGTGCTGATCAGCGCTCCTCCGTCACCGAAGTACACAAAGCCCGGGACACCCTCAGGAGGCCAGATCAAGTCCAGGGATACTTGCTGAGCCAATCGCATGTGGCCGTCCGAGACTCGAACTGTCTCACTATGTCTCACCGATCGATTGTCCCATCATCGGCTACTCGCGAGGGTTGCGGCGCATCCCCGAGGAAAGCGACATGGATGCCACGCACCGACCAGGGCGAACGAAACCGGCCCACCCTTGCGGGTGGGCCGGAGTTCGAGAACGAGCATGTGGCGGAAGCGGAGGGATTTGAACCCCCGGACGCTTTTACACGTCTCTCGCTTTCAAGGCGAGTGCATTGGGCCGCTCTGCCACGCTTCCGTGTGCGATCTTAAACGGCCGGGCAGCCCGAGACCCAATCGCCCCTCATCGACGCGGCGTCGAGCCGGATGCGTCCATCGCTGCGTCGACCTTCTCGAAGATGTCGCCCAACACTTCGAGTTCCTGCGGAGAAAGCAGATCGACAAGATGTCGGCGCACACTGCGCACATGTGTGGGTGCCGCCTCCGCCAATCGTCGACGGCCTTCCTCGGTGATCACCGCGAGCACACCTCTACCGTCGTCGACGCAGGTGCTGCGAGTGACCATGTCCTGAACTTCCATTCGCCTGATCTGATGCGTCAGGCGACTTCTCGAAGACAGAACGCCGTCGGCCAGCTCGCTCATCCGCACTGAGCCGTCGACAGATTCGGACAACATCACCAGGATGCGGTATTCCGCCATCGACAGATCGTGGCCATCCTGCAGATCTTTGTTCAATACCCCCATCAATCGTTGCCCGCCGTCCATGTAGGCGCGCCATGCTTTCATTTCCGCAGTGTCGAGCCACTGCGGGTCCCCCCCGGAACCAATGGCTAGTTCGGCCGTCACCCGTGACATCTTAGGCAGGAAATCTACCGACGAGTAGCTTGCACTGGTTGAATGTTCGATTCGAGTCCGAGACCTATGGTCGAGTTATGACAGATCCCAACATCGAACCGCCGTACGTTGCCGCAGCCGACAGATACGAGTCCATGCACTTCCGGCAAGTGGGATCACGCGGACCGAAGCTCCCGGCAATCTCGTTGGGACTGTGGCACAACTTCGGCGACGACATTCCACTGATGAACCAGCGTGCGATCCTGCGTCGCGCCTTCGATCTGGGGATCACGCACTTCGATCTGGCCAACAACTACGGTCCGCCCTACGGCAGTGCGGAGAAGAATTTCGGCCGCATCTTCTCGGAGGATTTCGCCGGCTATCGCGACGAGCTGATCATTTCGAGCAAAGCCGGCTGGGACATGTGGCCCGGCCCCTACGGATTCGGTGGTTCACGGAAATATTTGCTCTCTTCGCTGGACCAATCGTTGACGCGCATGCGCCTGGACCACGTCGACATCTTCTACAGCCACCGACCCGACCACGACACCCCGATCGAGGAAACCGCAGGCGCGCTGATCAGCGCGGTCCAGCAGGGCAAGGCCCTGTACGCGGGCATCAGCTCCTACAAGCCCGAGGGGACGCAGAAGATGGCGGACCTACTCGCCTACGCGGGTGTTCCCCTGCTGATTCACCAGCCCAGCTATTCGATGGTCAACCGCTGGATCGAGCCCGACCTGCTCGGCACCCTCGACGCGATCGGCGCAGGCGTCATTGCGTTCTCCCCCTTGGCCCAGGGCATGCTCACCGACAGGTACCTCGACGGCATTCCTGCGGATTCGCGCGCAGCACAGGGCAAGTCGTTGAACCCGGATTGGCTCACCGACGACCACATCGGACACCTTCGGGCATTGAACGACATCGCCACCTCCCGCGGTCAATCCCTCGCCCAGCTCGCGCTGAGCTGGGCCCTGCGCGACCCGCGGGTGACGTCGGTCCTGATCGGCGCATCGAGCGTCGAACAGCTGGAGAACAACGTGGCTGCGCTGGACAACCTCGACTTCTCGGCCGACGAGCTGGCCCAGATCGACCAGCACGCCGAGGACTTCGGGATCAACCTCTGGGACCTGTAGGAGTGCCTGCGGCAGTGGTGCGGTTGAGTGCTCCAGAGGGCACTCAACCGCACCACTGCGCCGGAGGCGCACTATGGAGACATGCGTGCCATCACACTCAAAGAATTCGGCGACCCCGACGTCATGGAATGGACCGAGGTTCCCGACCCACGTCCGAGCCGCGGGCAGGTGATCGTCGACGTCTCGGCCACCGCCGTCAACCGTGCCGACCTGATGCAGCGACAAGGCAACTATCCACCGCCCCCGGGTGCCAGCGACATTCTCGGCCTCGAATGCTCGGGAATCATCTCCGAACTCGGCGAAGGCGTCAGCGGTTGGAATGTGGGCGACAGAGTCTGCGCACTGTTGGCCGGCGGTGGCTATGCAGAGCAGGTCGCGGTGCCCGCAACTCAACTGTTTCCGATTCCGAAGGGCCTCGATCTGCATGTGGCGGCAGCACTTCCGGAAGTAGCCTCCACAGTGTGGTCCAACCTGGTGATGGACGCGCACATGCGTTCGGGGCAGGTACTGCTCATCCACGGCGGCGGTAGCGGAATCGGTACGCACGCAATCCAAGTGGCCAAGCAGATGGGCGTCACCGTCGCGGTCACCGCCGGCTCGAAGTACAAGCTGGACATGTGTGCCGATCTCGGTGCAGACATCCTCATCGACTACAAGAACCAGGACTTCGTCGACGAGATTCGTTCACAGACAGAGGATCACGGAGCCGACCTGATCCTGGACAACATGGGCGCGAAGTACCTCGATCGCAATCTCGATGCCCTGGCCATGGACGGCACCGTCGTCACCATCGGGATGCAGGGCGGTGTGAAGGGAGAGCTGAACTTCGGCAAACTCCTCGCCAAGCGCGGATCTGTTCACGCGGCCGGGCTGCGCGGGCGACCCGAGACGGGTCCGTCGAGCAAAGCGAACATCGTCGCAGACATGACCGAGCACCTGTGGCCGATGATCTCCGAGGGACGCGTCACCGCCGTCGTACACGCCGAGATCCCGATAACCGAAGCGGCGCAAGGACATCGAATGCTCGATGAGGCCGAGACAATCGGAAAGGTGATCCTGCGAGTCCAGTAGACCAGGTCAGCGGTCGTGAGCGGAACCTCGTAGTGGGCAACACGTAGTGGGCTACGAGGTTTCGTGCACGTGCGGCGCAGCCGCTCAGAGCGCGAGCGAAGCGAGCGCTTTGACGAGCTGATCGATTTCGTAGCGGGTGGTGTACGGGGCCAGACCGATGGAGACGGCACCACCCTCGTCGTTGACTCCGAGTGCGTCGAGCAGACGGCTGCCGCCGTGGACTCCGCTGACACTGCCGATTCCCGCCTGCGCGAGTTGCTCGGACACCTTCACCGCAGGCACACCCTCGACCGTGAAGCTCACGGTGGGGACACGCGTGGGTGCATTGCCCAGCACCATGACGTGATCCAGCGAATCGAGCGCCTTCATCAAGTAGTCGAAGAGCCCGTCGTGGTAGTACTGCAACGATCCGATCGAAAGCTCGAGACGCTCACGACGGGTTCCTGTTGCGGCGTCGTCGAGATTGGCCAGGTAGTCGATGGAGGCCACCACACCGGCCAACAACGCGTACTGGTGACTGCTGACCTCGAGCCGCGCGGGCCCCTTGGCCGACGGGTTGAGCGACATCGACGGAAGTTGCTCCAGCAGGGTCGGATCGCGGAAGATCAGCGCGCCGACGGACGGGCCACCCCACGCAGCAGCATCGATCGCAACGACGTCGGCTCCGAGTTCCTTGATGTCGACGTGAGCGTACGGAGCAGCTCCGGCAGCGTCGACGACGATCAGTCCGCCCACCTCGTGCACCAGATCTGCTGCAACCCTGACATCGGGTGCGCTGCCGACGATCGGCGACGCCGCAGTGACCGCGACGAGCCTGGTGGTGGAGGTGATGAGTTCGTCGAACTGCCACGTGGGCAGCTCACAGGTGTCGATTTCGACTTCGGCCCATTTGACGTGCGCGCCGGTTCGGCTGGCCACCCGCAGCCACGGCGCAACATTCGCTTCCTCGTCCAAACGCGAGAGCACCAGCCCGGTTCCCAGACCGAGCCGTGAGCTCATGGACTCGGCGAGCCACGACAGCAGCGTCGCGCGGTCGGGTCCGATGACGACCCCCGACGGATACGCACCCACCAGATCGGCAATCGCCATGCGCGCTGATTCGAGTAGAGCTGCACTCCGCTTGGCCGCGGTGTTACCGGCCGAGTGGTTGGACGCGCTGTGTCGAAACGCCGTGGACACCGCGGTCGACACCCGATCCGGTATCAACATCCCCAGCTGAGGGTCCAGATGAATCCACCCGTCGCCGAGGGAGGGAATGGACCCTCTTACCCGCGCGACGTCGTACCCCATGCCGGACACTCTAAGCGCCGACCGGTGAAGCATGTGTTCCACGTCCCGTTTCGCCAGGGAACGGTTGCCCACTTCGCACGCTCGATCCCTCCCTGCTTCCACATTTTTTCCGACGAGCCCTGTTGTTTACTCGACGAACTACTGTCCCCGACGACCGAACCAGGATAATCGCCCCGGACGATCGCGCAACGACGAGCGACGCGTAAAGATGGATACATGACCCAATCCGAGTCGAACAGTGCCCCCGATGACCACGTCGTCGTGATCGGTCCCAATGGAGAACCGCTCGCCCTGAGCCGCGAGGAAGCTACGGCCGCAGCAGCCCGCGCCGCCGGATCCTCGGCGAACGAGGATTCGGACGATGGGTCGGGCCTGTCGGAGATGGTCGAACAGCCCGCGAAGGTGATGCGCATCGGCACGATGATCAAGCAACTGCTCGAGGAAGTGCGCGCCGCCCCGCTCGACGACGCCAGCCGCACCCGCCTGAAGGAAATCCACAAATCGTCCATCCACGAGCTCGAACAGGGACTCGCGCCGGAACTGCGCGACGAGCTCGAGCGTCTGGTGTTGCCCTTCGGCGACGACGTCATCCCCACCGACGCAGAACTTCGGATCGCGCAGGCCCAACTCGTCGGCTGGCTCGAAGGACTGTTCCACGGCATCCAGACGGCACTGTTCGCGCAGCAGATGGCCGCTCGCGCGCAACTGGAACAGATGCGGCAGGGCGCGTTGCCTCCCGGTGTGATGCCCGCACCGGGTGCCGGCCAGGGTGGCAGCGGTACCGGCCAGTACCTGTGACAAGCGCGGAATGAGCCGAGTAGTCAGAAAGAGGTAGTGTCGACCGTCGTGTCGGCACCAGCGAAGGATCCCGAGAGCGAGGCAGGAGAACAGATGCCTGCTCCGGTTTCGGACTCACAGACTTATCGGCGCGCGTTCCGTGATCTGCGAACCGGTTTCAATCAGCGTGAACTGTGGCTGCATCTCGGCTGGCAAGACATCAAGCAGCGCTATCGACGGTCGGTGATCGGTCCGTTCTGGATCACCATCGCCACCGGTGTGCAGGCCATCGCCATGGGTCTGTTGTATTCGGTGCTGCTCAACATCGATCTGCGGACCTTCCTGCCGCACGTGACCGTCGGTCTGATCGTCTGGGGACTGATCAGCGCCGCGATTCTCGAAGGCGGTGACGTCTTCGTTGCCAACGAGGGTCTGATCAAACAGCTGCCCAGCGCGCTGAGCGTGCACGTCTATCGGTTGGTGTGGCGTCAACTGCTGCTGCTCGGCCACAACATGCTGATCTACGTGATCATCATCGTGATCTTCTGGCCGCCGGGCGGGCTGCACTGGACCGTGATCTTCGCGATCCCGGCGCTGGTGCTGATTCTTCTCAACGCCGTCTGGGTGTCGATTCTGTTCGGCATCATCGCCACCCGCTACCGCGACATCGCTCCGATCCTCGGCAGCTTCGTCACGCTGATGTTCTTCATGACGCCGATCGTGTGGACCACCTCGGGCCTGCAACAAATGGGCGGCGAGGCCGCCAATCGCGCCAAGCTCGTCGAGATCAATCCGCTGTTCCACTACCTTGACATCATCCGTGCCCCCTTGATCGGCGAGGATCAGCAGGCGTACCACTGGTACATCGTGCTCGGCTTCACCGTCGTCGGGTGGGCGCTGGCCATTCTCGCTCTCAAGAAGTACCGGGCCCGCGTGCCCTACTGGGTTTAGGGGTCAGCAGTTGTCCATCAGCATCAGTACCCATGACGCATGCGTCGACTTCCCGATCTTCGACGCCAAGACGCGGTCACTGAAGAAGGCGTTCCTCGGCAAAGCCGGCGGTGCCATCGACCGCAACTCCTCCGACGTCGTCGTTGTCGAAGCCCTCAAGAACATCACGATGAACCTGAAGGACGGCGATCGCGTCGGACTGGTGGGTCACAACGGCGCGGGCAAATCGACGCTGCTGCGTCTGCTCTCGGGCATCTACGAGCCGACGCGGGGCAGCGCCACCATCCGCGGGCGCGTCGCGCCGGTGTTCGATCTGGGCGTCGGTATGGACCCGGAGATCTCCGGTTACGAGAACATCATCATTCGTGGCCTGTTCCTCGGCCAGACGCGTAAGCAGATGCTCGCGAAGATGGACGAGATCGCCGACTTCACCGAACTCGGCGACTACCTCGACATGCCGCTGCGCACCTATTCGACGGGTATGCGGGTGCGCGTCGCGATGGGCGTGGTCACCAGCATCGACCCGGAGATCCTGCTGCTCGACGAGGGCATCGGGGCCGTCGACGCAGAGTTCATGAAGAAGGCCCGTCATCGGCTGCAGGAGTTGGTGAAGCGCTCGGGAATCCTGGTGTTCGCCAGCCACTCCAACGAATTCCTGGCTCAGCTGTGCGACACCGCGATGTGGATCGATCACGGCCAGATTCGCCAGCAGGGCGGCATCGAGGACGTGGTGCGCGCATACGACGGCGACGACGCGGGCGACCACGTTGCGCAGATCTTGAAAGAGATCGAGCGCGAGGACAACGCCGGTGGCTGACAAGATTGTCGGAGTCATCGTCACGCACAAGCGGCGTGAATTGCTGGCTCTGTCGCTCGAGGTGATCGGTGCTCAGACGCGTCCGCTCGATCATCTGGTTGTCGTCGACAACGCCGATGAGCCCGAAGTACGTGAATTGGTCGAGTCCATTGCGCTGCCGACGACGTACCTCGGTTCGCAGCACAATCTCGGCGGCGCAGGCGGGTTTGCCCTCGGAATTCTGTATGCGCTCTCGCTCGGTGCGGATTGGGTGTTTCTCGCCGACGACGACGGCCGCCCCGAGGGCCCGAAGGTGCTCGAGACCCTGTACGACTGCGCACTCACTCACGGCCTCGACGAGGTCTCCCCCGTCGTGTGCGACATCGCCGACCCGGACCGGCTGGCATTTCCACTGCGCCGTGGAGTGGAGTGGCGTCGGCTTCGGTCGGAGTTGATCGACCCGGAGAATCCCGACGACGATCTGCTCGAAGGCATTGCGTCGCTGTTCAACGGAGCGCTGTTCAAGGCGTCGACGATCGATGCGGTCGGCGTGCCCGATCTACGGCTGTTCGTGCGCGGCGACGAGGTGGAAGTGCACCGCCGATTGCAGCGCTCGGGCCTGAAGTTCGGTACGTGCCTCACTGCCGCCTACGTCCACCCCAACGGAGCCGAGGAGTTCAAGCCGATCCTCGGTGGACGGATGCACACGCAGTACCCGGAGGACGCAACCAAGCGGTACTTCACCTACCGCAATCGC
This sequence comes from Rhodococcus ruber, assembly GCF_027270735.1. Classification (GTDB taxonomy): domain Bacteria; phylum Actinomycetota; class Actinomycetes; order Mycobacteriales; family Mycobacteriaceae; genus Rhodococcoides; species Rhodococcoides rubrum_A. The sequence goes on from NZ_JAPWIJ010000001.1 coordinate 96,428, forward strand.
GGCTACCTGATGTCGCAGCCCGGCATGCGAAAGCTGCTGCCGCAGGAGTGGATTCGCTTCACGTGGTTCTTCCTGATCACCACCCGCAACCCGAAGGGACTGGCCGAATGGTTCCGACTGCGCGGGCTGGGACGTCGGGAACACTTCCGTAGGCCCTAGCCCCGGCAGATATCGACACAGCGCAGAATTGCAAGGGGTGCGCGGACCCGCGTGATACCGCTACCGTGTGCCCATGAAGGAACCTCGGAAGCTCGCGGATCGCATCAAGTCGTCGGCACGGGAGAAGCTCCAACGGGCCATCGGCGAGGTTCTGGAGCAGCAGACGGCGCAGCTGGCCGAGCAGACGAGTGACCAGCAAGCGAAATTGCTCGACGTCCTCGAACGCCAGCGTCGTGAGATCGACGACCTGCACGCATTCATCCGCGGCCTCGAGATGCGCATGCGCCGCGACATTCCCTATGCCTCCGACGTCGAAGCTGCCGCGCAGAGCGCCGAGTTCGCCGAAGAGATGATGCCGCAGGCACCGACCTTCCTTCGGCCGCACGCCACGCTGCGATTCGCGCTCGGTGAGGTATCCATCCGCGGCATGGCACTCGAATTCGGAGTGGCCAGCGGCACGACGCTCGAAATCATTGCCGAGGAGTTGGCGTCGCGTAAGGACATCACCGTCGTCGCCGGATTCGACGTGTTCTCCGGCCTACCCGAGACCTGGCGTACGGGCTTCCCGAAGGGACTGTTCGAGCAGGACACCATCCCCGAAGTGCCCGGCGCACAGATCGTCCCCGGATTGTTCGAGGATTCGCTGCCGGGCTTCCTGAAGGGCCACCACGAGAAGTTGGCGTTCCTGCACCTCGACGCCGACCTGTATTCCTCGACGGTGACCGTGCTGGATCTGGTGGCCGATCGACTCGCCGTGGGCACCGTCATCGTGTTCGACGAGTACTTCAACTTCCCCGGCTGGCGCAACCACGAGTACCGGGCGTGGACGGAATTCGTCGCACGCACCGGAACCGAGTTCGACTATCTGGGGTACACCGCCGACAACGAACAGGTCGTCGTACGGATTCGCACGGCACCGAAGGTCCGCGCGAATTAGCTACTGCCCGTAGAGGCGAGCCCAGTTCTCTCGGCTCGTCAGCTTCGGCACGGCGGCACGGTACGACGCAGCAACCGTCGGCGTCTCGGTGCGCAGGCGCTTGAGTGCGGTCACTCCGCGCTTGAGCAGCTCGGACGCATGTGCCTTGTTGCGCTTGCGAACTCGGACACCCTCCTGCGAACGGTCGGTGACGATTGCGTGCGAGAACAGCGAGACGTGCCACCAGTGCGCGTCGTCGGCCGAGATGGCCACGGGACCGGGATCGACCCTGCCGCGCCACTGGTTGAGGACGCGTTTGGCGAGCACGGCGAATTCCATGCTTTTCTTCGGGTGCGGCCCAGCGGGGGTGATGAACATATCCGCTGGACGCACTCCTGGAACGTCGTTCGCGTTGTGCCGCTTGGTTTCTCCGTAGGCGGCGCGTTCACGTCTGATGGAACCGGCAGCGTCCATGCCCCCGTCGAGCAGATGCTCCGGGCCGGCCAGAAAGTCTTCGACGGACTTGATCAGCGTGTACGCCATGCCGTACTGCATCGACACCAGGTAGCGGAGCAGATCGGTGAACAGCTGCTTGGCGAGCGTCTTACCGTCGAGTTCGATGTGCAGGGCGGCGGTGATCATGCCGTTGCGCAGGTTGAAGTAGCGGTGCCACTCGTCCCAGTCCTTCCACGCGAAGTCGGCGTGCCACACCGCCGCGCCCGGCAGGGTGACGGTGGCGAATCCATTTGCGCGCGAACGGTATCCGTACTCGATGTCGTCCCACTGGAAGAACAGCGGCAACGGGTAACCGACCTGCCCGACGATCTCGGAGGGGATGAGGCACGACCACCAGCCGTTGTATCCGGCGTCGACGCGGACGTCCTGCTGACGCTTGCGTTTGAACGCACTCTTGTCCGAGATCGCGTTCTTGACGTGAATTCCGGCCTCGAGCTTCTGCAGGTTCGCCACCTCGGCACCGACGTGCACACGGTCGGGGTGGAGCAGGTACAGCATCTGCGCGCCGATGATGGCGGGCTCGATGGTCATGTTGGCGAACGAGTTCATGCGCACGATCGCCTCGGGCTCGCACAGCACGTCGTCGTCCATGAAGATCACGTTGGCCGGATCGCCGCCCTTGCCCTGTACCTCGTACAGGCCACGGGTGAACCCGCCTGCGCCGCCGAGGTTGGGCTGGGTGATGTAGACGAGTTTGTCGCCGAGCTCGGCGGCCACGCGTTGGAACTTCTCCCGCGTCTGCACCTGATCGGTGCCTTGATCGACCACGTAGACGTTGTCGACGCCGAGCAACGCGATCGGGTCGTCCGCCATCGCCGCAACGGTGTTGGCGCAGTCGTCGGCGCGGTTGAACGTGCAGATCACCACCGACGTGGGTCGCAGTTTCTCGGGAGCGGCGACGGTCCACTCCGCGTCCTGCACCGACAACTCGCTCGACGTCGTGGTGAAGCGAACGAACAATGCGCCGCCGTCGAGGAACTGCGTGGTCGCGACCGGGACGGATACCTGAGTCGATCCATCCGCGGAGTCGACCGTAGTACTGGCCATCGTGCGCTCGTGGCCCTTGTAGTCCGTGGCCACCAGATCCATCCGGCCGCCGCCGGAGACGTTCGCCCGAAAGACCACCTCGGTGACCGAGGTCCACCGCTGCCAGTAACTGGCCGGGAACCGTCCGAAGTAGCTGTTGGTGTGCACGACGCTGCGCTTGGCAATCCGAATACCGGTGCGGGTGCGCTCGGCGTTGCCCTTGCCGACCGAGCTGTACATATCGGCACTGACCAGGGGCGACGGGCCGTCGAACAGAAGTCTCTGGACAGTCAGCTCGGACCGGCCGTCACCGCCGTCAGAAGCCGACGCAGCCGATGCGGAGCCGAGACGATCGAGAGCAGTGCCGTCCATACCGAGAAATACCCCATCCAGTTCGAGTAGTGACAGTTCCAGCGAGCAACATCTGCGGCCGTAACGAGAAGAAGACCACTGACCATGGTCGCACAGCCCACGCCCGAACCGTCCGACGCTCGCCGTCTACTCCGTTTCCTGCACCCTCGCCATCAACACGCGGGCAGCATCGGCCGGGTGCGTGTACGGCCACCAGTGGCCCGCATCGACATGGACGACGCGCAGGTCGGGGATCCATCGATCCAGACCGTCGGTGAGGTTCGGGGACAGCATCCGGTCGTGTGCAGGAGCCACCACGGTGGTCGGGACGGCGCACCGCGGATCGGGTCCGCGAAGCACCCTTCGCAGCACGTTCGCCCGGTACAGGGCGATGCCGCGCTGCTGGTCGGCCACCGTCGGGATCGGCTCCCCCTCGGCACCCAGTCGCGCCAGCAATCCTGGTACCCGGGTGCCCAACACCGGCACATGAAACCCGAAGACGTACCAGGACCGGGCCAACTGCCCCACCAGTGACGGCCAACGCTGCGGCCGCACCGACCGCGCCCGCGCCACCTGCCGCAAGTGATCCAGACTGGGCCCGGACACAGACGTGTACGACGCGAAGGCGGTGGTTGCCCGAGGCGAGGCCATCGCCTCCCACATCTGGACCGACCCCCAGTCGTGGGCGAAGACATGAACCTTCCCGGTGAGCTCCGGAATCGACTCGACCACCGCGAAGGCGTCCAGCGCCAGCTGCTCGATGGCAACGTCCGCCGGGGGCTCGAGTACGGACGCGCCGCTGCCTCGCGTGTCGTAGGCGATCACCCGAACCGCGTCGCCGAGCTCGGCGATCAGCGGATCGAACACGTGATGATTGTCGGGATAGCCGTGCACCAGCAGCACCGTCGAGCGCGCAGCTCGGTTCCCGTACTCGAATACGGGAAGCTCGGCACCGGGCGTGCGGACCGTCCAGCCGGTCATCCTGCGTCCGTCAGGGCGTGCAGAGTGCCACCACGCAACAGGTGAGCAATCATTTTCAGCCGCATGGCCTCCTGCTCGGGCTGCGGATGGACCACGGCCGCCAACGCCTCACCGTCGAGTAGGTGAACCACGGTGAAGATCACCGTTTCCAGATGCCGTGGATCGATCACGCCGGCGACGGGCAGCGCGCGTGCAAGTTCGCCGATCTGCTCATGATATCGAACGGTGAACGGCTGCAGCCTCTCTCGTAACTCTTCGTCGCTGCGGGCTGCGGTCAGCAGCTCGTACCAGGCCCCGTTGATCGGAGCGCGGCACGCAGCCCTGAGCAATTCGAGGCAGTGTTCGATCGACGCGCTGCCGAAACCGGACAGGCCGCGGCGAAACTCCACGAACTGACGTCGGCGAACCTCGTCGGCCGCGGCGACGATCAGGTCGAGTCTGGTGTCGAAATGCCGAAACATGGCACCGGACGACACCCCCGCGCGGCTGACGATTTCACTGACACTGGTTGCGGCATAGCCCTTCTCGCACAACGATGCGATGGTCGCGTCGAGCAGTTTGCCGATGGTCTCGGTTCGGCGCTGCTGTTGACTCGGGCTCACACACGCTCCCGGCGACGAGGAGCCGTGGAAGTGCCTGCCCGCAGGAAGCTACCCGCGCGCTCCGATACACCGAACCAGGGCGCAAAGGTGCCGCCGGAGAACACCACTCGGCCCGCGATCAGGGTGGCGGTGACAGCGCGGTCGTTGCGATTGACCATTCGACTCAGGCCACCGAACTCCGGCATGGTCTCCTCTCGGTAGGCCAGGACCTCCTCGTCCAGACCCTTCGGGTCGATAACGACGATGTCGGCACGATCGCCCACCCGAAGGTGTCCGGCGTCGACACCGTAGAAATCGGCCAACTCGCCGCTGAGCTTGTGCACGGCCTTCTCGACGGTCATGAACGGCTTTCGATCGCGCTGCGCATCGTGCACGCGGTGCAGCAGCCGGATGCCGAAGTTGTAGAACGCCATGTTCCGGAGATGAGCACCGGCATCGGAGAATCCCACGGTCACCCCGGGCTGGTTGATCAGCTTGTCCATCTGGCGCTTGCGATGATTGGCAACCGTTGTGTGCCAGCGCAGCTTTCGGCCGTGCTCGACCACCAGATCGAGGAACGCGTCCACCACGTGTACACCACGCTCGGCCGCGACCTCCGCGATGTTCTTTCCGACGACGGACGCGTCGGGGCACTCGGTGATCTCGGCATCGGCGAAGTCTCGATGCCAGACGCGTGAGCTGAACTTCTTCTCGAAATCGGCACGGAACCAGCGGCGGTAGGCCTCGTCCGAGAGCAACTCGTTGCGGCCCAACTCTTCTCGTAGATGAAGAGCTGCGCGGCCGGAGCCGAACTCCTCGAACACCACGAGGTCGATGCCGTCGGAATACACGTCGAATGTGGTGGGCAGGTGCTGCCAGCGGAACTGTCCCTTACCCGGCCCGTTGACGATGCGAGCGAGCGGGCCGAAGACCCGATGAATCCAGGGCGACGCCTTCGCGTCGGCCGCCGCCAGCAGCGAGATCTTGAGCGGAGTGCGGCCGATCCCGGTGGCCGAGGCAAGAAAGAACAACATGTCGTACTTGGTGTTCAGGTTCGGGATGCTCTGCAACAACCGGCCGCGTCGACGCAGAATCTTGTGCAGAGCGCGGAACTCGCTCCATCGCGCGTACGAGGACGGCAACGAACGAGACCGGTACCGATCGCCGTCCAACTTGTCCCACGGGTTCGTCATGGTCGACATTCCGAGCAGCCCGGCATCGAGTGCCCGCTCGAGCGCGTCGGACATGGCGCGCCACTCCTCACGGGTGGGTTTCTGACCGCGATCGGTCGAGCGGTCCAAGCCCATGACGTGCGCGCGCAGATCCGAATGCCCGACCAAGGCAGCAATATTGGGGCCGAGAGGCAGCCGCTCGAGCGTTTCTATGTACTCCTCGGGGCTGTTCCATGTCTTGTGCGTATCGACGGCTTTGAGCACATGATCGCGCGGCAGCGCCTCGACCCGACTGAACAGGTCCGCGATGTCGACCGGGGTGGAGTAGAGCGTCGACAACGAACAGTTCCCCAGCAGAACCGTCGTGACCCCGTGGCGGACGGACTCCTCGAGACCGGGCCCGACGAGTACTTCCGCGTCGTAATGGGTGTGCACATCGACGAAGCCCGGGGTGACCCACTTGCCGGTGGCGTCCACCACCTCGGTCGTCGCGCCCGCCTCGAGCGGCGTGGCCGACACGGCCCGCACGACGCCGTCGACGATGCCCACATCCGCCCGCACTCCCGGCCCGCCGGATCCGTCGAACACGGTTCCACCGGAGATGACGACATCGAAAGGAATGTTCGGGCTCATGTGACCTCCGTCATAGAATGACGAAACCATAACTTAGAGAGTGGTCACTCGCAATAGCCCGGAGCGGATCGCTTCAGGCGTCGACAGCCTGGCGACCGGCCCGTGCGGCCGCCAGTAGTTCGTGACGCCGCCCTCGCAACGACAGCAGGCCCCGGGCCATCTTCACGACGTCTCCGATCGCAACCCGGCTGGGCTCGCTCCGGTGCGATTCGGACAGGCGAACCGGCAGCTCCACGGGACGGACACCGGCCAACTCCACCGCGTAGTCCAATTCGGTCGTGAACAGGAAGCCCGGTTCGATCAGCTCGGGAGCCACCGCACGAAGCAGCGTGCCGTCGACGATGAACGTTCCCTGCGGGTCCCCCGTTCTGGTGCCGAGGACAATTCTGCGAAGTGACGTGAAACCGAAGGTCATCACTGCCCGAAGCACTCCACGTTCCACCGCGGACTTCGGGTGCGCCTTGGAGCCGATGGCCACCAATGGCGTCGACCCGGTTTCGGAGGTCAGTTGCGCAGCCGCGTTCAGATCGTCGAACCCGAACGGAAGATCGTCGGCAGTGAGCAGAACCCGATCTCCGCGCGAGTGCTCGACGCCGAGGCGAAGTGCATTACCCATCCCTTTGGCACTGGTCAGCACGACGAGCGACACTGTCGGATTGGCCCAGCGATCGTGTAGCCGCCGACTGATATCCGCGGTGGCGTCCGTGGAACCGTTCTCGATGACGATGATTTCCGCGGTTCGACCGGACAGGTAATCGGCGAAGGCTTCGACCGTGGATTCGATGACCCGGGCCGAATTGTGTGCCGGGATGACAACGGACAGTTCGACCGGTTCCGGCCGAGAACTCGGAGCGGGACCAGAGAACACCGTCACCCTTTCAGCGCCTGTCGGATACTGCGAACGCACAAAACACTACGCTGCACAGCAGTGTTCGATGCCCACCGACCATCACCGATGAAGGCGTTTCGTGAATTCAGATCGACCCTTTCGCACGCGGGTGCTCCCACCTCTCGTGTTGGCCGTGACCGTCGGGCTGGCCGCCGCGATCCCGATGCTGACGAACCGGTGGTTCTACTACTGGGACGACAGCGCAGCGGCCTTCACTCCCGGCTGGAGGGTGATCGGCGAGAGGCTGCTGTCCGGATCGTGGCCGACCCTGCTGCCCGAACTGTGGGCCGGTGGAAACGTCACCGCCGAGGCTCTGTACGGGACGTACAACCCGCTACTGCTCGCGAATTCGGCCCTGATCGCATCGATCCCCAACCTGGCCATCGGCATCACCCTGGTCAAGATGCAGTTCATGGCGATTCTCGCCGTCGGCGTCTATCTCCTGGCGAAGCAGTACGGTGCGCGTACGTCGATGGCCTTCGTTGCCGGATTCGCGATGCCGTTCGCCGGCTACACGCTGTACTTCGACGCCTCGAGTTGGGCGTCGGGCCTGTTCGCTTTCGCGTGGATCCCGCACGTCTGGTGGTCGACGCGCTCCTCCGCCCTCGGCCGAGTCAATCCCATCGTTCCCATTTTCTTCGGCTTCATGGCCATGACGACCGGCAATCCCTACGGTGCCGTCGCGGTGGGTGTCGTGTACATCGCCGTCATTGCAGAAGTTGTCGCCCTCCGCCGTGCCCGACGCATCACGTCGTTGGTGATCAGTGGAGTTTCCGTCCTGGCGATGTCGTTGATCGTCTACCTTCCTCTGGCCTTCACCACCGACGTGTCGGTGCGAAATCAGTCGGGTGTATCGAACGACGGCACCCTGCGGCCCGGGCTGGGCGATCTGATCAACGTCAGCAGCCCCACTCATCTGCCGATGGTCGAGTCGTTCGGGGCCAGCTTCATGACGGTGCCGATCGGTTATCTCGTGTGGTTCATCGTGCCGTTGAGCCCGTGGATTCGGTGGCGCACGTTGGGCAACCTGAGAAGGAGCGCGATATCGCTCGCCGTCTTCGCAGGCGTCTACGGGGTACTGCTTCTCGGACCGTCGAATCTTTGGCTGTTTCGCTGGCCGGTTCGCTTGATCGAGTACGGCCAATTGCCCCTGTTGATCGTCACCGCGGTTGCGGCCAGCGCCGGGCTGCACCGCGAGAGGATTCGACTTCGGGCCTCGATCACCGCCGCCCTCCTGGTGCTGCAGTTCTACCTTGCCTGGTCGAGCGTTCCGGAAGACCTCGGAATCCACGCGTTGGCACTGCTGGTCTGCGGCATTCTGACGCTCGCCGCCATCACCGCGGCCTTCCGAGCACCACGCGCCTTCGGCGGCGTACTCGTCGTCGGAATCGTTGCCACCCTAGCCCTGCAGACCAACGCATGGTTTCAGAGCAACGACAACGTGACACCCTGGCGCTTTCCTCGCCAGGTCGCGTTCATGGAAGACCGCTTCGACAGCAGATACACCGGCAACACCTTCGCCATCGCCGATACGGACTCCATTTCCAAGGACGATCCGACGTCGCAATGGGGCGACCTGGTATTCGGCACTGCGTGGCAAGCCTCCGGGGTCGACGCCGTGAACAGTTACGCGGGGATCAGTTACGAGGACTTCGTCGACGCGTTGTGTCTCAACTACTACGGCGGAGTCACGTGCCCGGACGCGGTGGGCAGGTTGACGGCGACGGCACCGGGAACCAACGTGTCCTGGGCGGATGCGCTCCGACTGGACACGATCATCGTTCAGAACAGTGGCCCCTACGGAAACCTGCGCGCACTCGACGTGCTTCCCCGCGACCGATGGACGATCACCAACTCCGACGTCGTCACCGTCGCACACCGCAACACGCCGCTACCGCGGCCGGATGGCCGCCTCTCGGCCGTCGGCGACGGAGTCACCGTGGTCGGCGACAGTGCCGAGACCGATACCCGAGAGACTGTGCAGTACACCGGTTCCGGAGTCGCAACGTTTGCCTTGCTCGCCTGGCCCGGGTGGACGGCCACTGTCGACGGAACTCCTGCACAAGTGCGCGCAACCGAGGGCGGCTTGCTCCAGGTGGTACTGCCGGAGGGCGGCAGTACCGCGACGATCGAATACACCCCACCGGGCACCACCGGCGGTGTGGCACTCGCCGCAGGCGGTCTCCTACTGGCGCTTGCGCAATCGGTCGTGGTCGGCGTCAGACGACGCCGACCAGTCGATCAGTGAGCCGCCGACTGCGTCGCTTCGTCCACCGCGCGGTGCGCCGGAAGGATCGAGTCGCGTTCTGCTGCAACATCTCCTGATCCAGCGACGAGGTCCAGGAAGTGATTCAGCTGAGCCGAGAGCGGCTCTTCGCTGTATCTGATGGTGGGGATCTCGATGATCGTCTGCTGCTGGTATCCGTCTCGATCGGACGGCATGTCGTCGTCGATGTGCCGATAGACGGTGATGTCGCGGCGGAGAAGGTCGATCTCGATCAGCCGATCGGACTCCAACAGCGACAGCTGCCTGATTTTGCGCTGACTGATTCGACTCGCGGAAATTGTTGCCACAGCGCCTGATTCGAACCGAAGGATTGCATCGGCGCAGTCCTCGGCATGGTTTTCCTTCGATGCCGGATGGAAGTAGCCGAACTCCCCCGCCACCGATTTCGGCTCGGAACCGACGAAAGAAATGGCGAGATCGACGTCGTGAATGAGGAGATCGGTCGCCACACCGGTGGAGATTCGCGATACGAACGGAGAATGTCGAATGCCGTTGACCTGCCACACGTCACCCGCGAACTCACGCGCCGTACGCACCGCAGGGTTGAACCGCTCGAGCAAACCACACATCAACGGAATGTCTCCGGACGCAGCCTTGGTAACCAACTCCGAGCTCTGCTCGTACGTCGCGGCCAAAGGCTTCTCGACCAACACCGGCTTACCCAGTTCGAGAATTCTCGACGCGATGTCGTAATGAGCAGGGGTCGCCGCAGCGATGACCACCGCATCGATACCGGCGAGGTCGTCGAATTCCGCGGCCCAGTCACAGCCGAAGCGCTCGGCGACAGCCCGTCCTTGGCTTTCCCGTGGCTCGACCAGCACAGCCAGATCGCAGCGATCCGACTGGGCAATCACCCTGGCATGCAGAGACCCCATGCGGCCCGACCCGACCAGCGCGACCCGAGGACTCATCACTTCTCCATTGCCGAACGCACGGCCGACACGACGGTGTCGACGTCTCCGACGCTCAAGTTGGCGTGCACAGGAATGCTCAGGCACCGCCGCGACACAGACGTAGCAACCGGGGTGTCCTCGATGACCACGTTCGGATGGTCCCGGTAGCAGTCGTAGTCGTAGGCGGTCTTCGGGTAGTAGATCCCGCTTCCCACGCCGGCATCAGCGAGACGGGAGGCCAACTCGTCCCGATCGATCGGCGCGTCCTCGTCGACCAGAACGGTGTACTGATGCCACACATGCCCTCTGCGCTCCAGCTCAGCGGGGAGCGTCAAACCGGCGACGTCCTTCAAGCCGGTGGCGAGCATCTCCGCGTTACGACGACGCTGCTCGACCTGCGCCCGGTAGCCGGCCAACTGCGGCAGACCGAGGCTGGCCTGTAGATCGGTCATCCGGTAGTTGTGCCCGACCACCTCGTATTGGTAGCGGGCCCGCATTCCCTGGTTACGGAGCACCCGCAAACGATCGGCGACGGCATCGTCGTCGGTGGTGATCATTCCGCCCTCGGCGGTGGTCAAGTTCTTCGTGGCATAGAAGGAGAAGCAGCCGAGCCCGAACGTGCCGACGCCACGACCGTCGAACGTCGCACCGTGCGCCTGGGCCGCATCCTCGACGATGGCCAGGCCGTGCTGCTGGGCGAGAGCGCCGAGGGCAGCCATGTCTGCGGACTGCCCGTAAAGATGAACCGGCATCAGCACTGCAGTCCGGTCGGTGATTCGCGACGCCGCATCGGCGGGATCGATATTGAAATCGCCGGCAGAAATATCGGCAAATCGGACAATGGCACCGGCGTCCAGAATTGCATTCAACGTCGCAACAAAAGTAAAGGGACTGGTCAAAACCTCGTCGCCGGGCTGCAGATCCTGAATTTCCAATGCCGCACCGAGTGCGGTTGTGCCGTTGTTCACTGCCACCGCGTGGTCGGCACCGACGAGCTCGGCGAACTGCTCCTCGAACCGCTTGACCTTGGGACCCTGCGCGACAATGCCGGAACGAAGGGTATCGAGCACTTCACGCTCGACATCTTCGCCGAAAACGACACTGGAAATTGCAATCACTGACATACCCCTCGGACCGATCTGGGTGCGACGGAAACCGTACCGATTCGCATCTTTGCCCGTTGACACTATCGCCTGGCTCGAGGTCCCGGTCACAAGCCTTGCCGCGAGTAACGTTATTTTCTACGACAACGCAGTAAAACCATCAGACACTGGGGAGGCCGATCGACTGTGTCGAACGAGCGCGGACAGGGCTGTCGAATTCACGACACCGCGGTGATCGGCGAAGGTGTCGTCATCGGCGATCGTGTCACCATCGGACCTGGTGCCGTCCTCGTCGGCCCGGTGGAAATCGAAGACGATTGTTGGATCGGTGCACATACGGTCATCGGTACGCCTCCCGAAATCCTCGGATTCGAGCACTTCACCGCGTACTCCGAGCGCAGCGCCGGCTTCGGCGTTCTCATAGAACGGGGCACCGTCATTCGGGAGCTCACCACCGTTCACCAGGGCAGTGAACGGCCGACCATCGTCGGCGCACACTCTTTCATCATGAATCGCATCTCGATCGAGCACGACTGCCAACTCGGGGCCTGCACGATCGCCGCCGCCGGAACCGCCCTTGCGGGTCACGTGACGCTCGGATCGGGCTGCAACCTCGGCATGAACAGCACCGTGCACCAACGTCGAGTGGTCGGCAGCGGCGCGATGGTAGGTATGGGATCGGTCATCACCAAGGACATTCCACCGTTCGCCACCGTCTTCGGCAATCCGGCGGTGCTGCACGGCGCAAACTCCGTCGGTATGTCGCGGAAGGGCCACGACGACGCTGAGATCGACGTCGTCGCCTCCGCCTATGCCGCTGCCCGGCTGCCGGAACTTGCCGCACTCGGCGAAGCCAGCTCCTCGGCTTTCACCTGGTGGCAGCAACTGTCGACCAAACCGCTGATCGGATGACCGACGGCGTAGCCGCTTCGCGCGGAAAGAAGATTGCGGGCAACGTACTGCGCGTAGCGGTCACCGTGGCGATCGTCGTAGCCATTGTCTTCGCAGTGCGATCCCAGTGGTCGGACGTTCGCGACACTGTCGTCTCGCTCGGGATTTGGTCTCTGCTCGGGTCCTCGCTGCTGGTGTTTCTCGGCATGGGAGCAGCAGTGCGCGCATGGCAGCACGCTCTCGGGGCTCTTGCATATCCGATTCCCGCGTTCGACGCCGCCCGCTGCTACCTGGTGGGCCAACTGGGCAAGTACCTACCGGGAAGCGTCTGGGCTTTCGTTCTCCAGACCGAACTGGTTCGGCGGGCCGGCGTCACGCGAGCAGCCGGGTTCGTCGCGGTCCTGGTCACCGTCGGGCTGAGCACAACGTCTGCGCTCGTGGTCGGTCTGCTCGGCCTACCTGCGCTGTTCGACGTCAGCACCATCGCGGCGGTGGCAGTGATCGTGCTGGTCCCGATCGCGTTGACCTGCGCGTACCCGCCTATCCTCACTCGGCTGGTCAATCTGGCGCTGAAGATCCTTCGCCGCGCGCCGCTGCAGTCCCCGCTGACCACTCGCAAAATTGCCCTGTCGCTCGGCTGGTGTGCCGCCAGCTGGGTCCTCTACGGCACCCACTTGTGGATCCTCGCGTCCAGTTCCGCGGGCTTCCGAATCGGCGGGTTGGTGGAGTGCATCGGCGCGCTCGCGCTCGGCATGTGTGCCGGCGTACTGGTCGTCGTCGTGCCATCAGGCATCGGCGTTCGCGAGGCCGTGGTGGTCGCGGCACTGTCGCCTTTCATGGACGCCGGTGTCGCATTGGGGCTGGCCCTGGCATCACGACTGGTGTTCACCATCTGCGAGGTGCTGGCAGGTGCGATCGCCGCTGTATCCGGGTCTAGAGTACTGCGCAACATGTTGGTACACAGCGATTCTCGCGTCCCTGCGGCCTCCAGCCAGCCTTCACCGAACTAGCGGTTCAGGACGGATTCCTTGGCGGCGTAGACGGCTTCGGTTGCATCCTTCTGCGGTCGCCACCATTGCTCGTTGTCGCGGTACCAGTCGACGGTCGCTTTCAGGCCGGCTCGGAAGTCGACGTAGGTTGGCGTCCAACCCAATTCGGTGCGGAGTTTCGTGGAGTCGATGGCGTAGCGAAGGTCGTGGCCGGGGCGGTCGGTGACGAAGTCGAACGCGTCGGGTGAGTGGCCGGTTTCTTCGAGGATGGCTTCGAGGACGGTGCGGTTGTTCGCTTCGCCGTCGGCTCCGATGAGGTAGGTCTCGCCGATGCGGCCGCCGTCGATGATGGCCCAGACGGCGCTGTTGTGGTCGTCCACGTGGATCCAGTCGCGCACGTTCTGCCCGGCGCCGTAGAGCTTGGGGCGTGAGCCACTGAGGATGTTGGTGATCTGACGCGGGATGAACTTCTCCACGTGCTGGTAGGGGCCGTAGTTGTTGGAGCAGTTGGAGATGGTGGATCGGATCCCGAACGAGCGGGTCCAGGCACGCACCAGCAGGTCGCTCGAGGCTTTGGTGGACGAGTACGGGCTCGACGGGTTGTACGGGGTCGATTCGGTGAACCGTGCCGGATCGTCGAGTTCGAGGTCGCCGTAGACCTCATCGGTGGAGATGTGGTGGTAGCGGACGTCGTGTTCGCGGACCGCGTTGAGCAAGGTGGTGGTGCCGATGACGTTGGTGTGCACGAACGGCCACGGATCGGTCAACGAGTTGTCGTTGTGGGATTCGGCGGCGAAGTGGACGACCAGATCCGTCTCGCGAACGAGGCGGTCGACGAGGTCGGCATCGGCGATGTCGCCGTGCACGAAGTCGATGCGGTCGGCCACCGGTTCAAGGGATGCCTTGTTTCCGGCGTAGGTGAGCTTGTCGAGCACGGTGACCTGCGAATCGGGGCGCTGCGCGAGGGTCTGATGTACGAAGTTCGCGCCGATGAACCCGGCCCCACCCGTGACGAGAATTCTCATGCACAGGCACTTTACCGGGGGTTGTCGACGACGGCCGGGCATGTCGCTGCACGGGATGCTCCACTCGAGGCCCCAACGGGGAGGATGCCGGCGATTGGTCCTTCGAGTGGAGCACGAGTTGCACCGCTCAGGCGCTCGGCCATTGTTGTCGGGCGCGCGTGCTAGCTTCTGTTCGACTTCGGGGGGAGTACGTCAATGGGTCTCGGCAAAATTTTGATTCGACTCGCGGCATCGGTAGCGCTGCTGTTCGGGGTCATGTGGGCAATTCCGCAGTTGGCACCGCCGGTACCGGAACCGTACGAGGGTGTACAGGTTCTGCCGCCGGTGTCGCCGAAACCCACGGGCTCGACGACGGCCCCGCCGCCACTGCCACCGGGCTTTCCGTCGATGAACCGTCCGCCACCGAAAATCGAGGTACCCGCCGGGCAGCCGCAGCCCATCGCCTCCAAATTCGGCTGGACCTACGACATTCCTGCGGACTGGGAGAATTGGAATGACGGATTCTCGGAGTGGGTCGGTGAGGACGGGTCGACCGCAACGTACGGCGCAATGGGTCTTCATGGTCGATTCGATTGCGAAGGCGGTGAGTTCGAGTCCTCGGCGATCAGCGGAATGACCGGTCGCCGTGCGGGTGACTTGACGGTTCTCGCCTATCAAGAGGCCCAGAAAGCGTCGATGATCTTCTCCAACGAAGACGGGTCTCTGAAACCCAAAGTTCGGATCGGAGACCCCGAGTATCTGCAGATCGACGGAGCCTCGGCTGTCCGCTACACAGCCCTGGTGGAAGACATACCGGACTCGCCGTACTGCCCTCCTCCCCGCGCGACATTCGACGTCGTCACCACTACTGGTTTCGCCACCGCAGAGGTCGCGGTATTCGTCGTGCTTGCCGACCGTGACGTCGAGAACGCGCTCACCGACGAGGACGTCGAAGGCCTCATCTCCTCACTACGGAAGAGCTCGATGCAATGACCGAACGGCTCACGGCAAGATCATCCGAAATCGCAGGCCTCGGAAATCTTCTCGTTCGCATCGGCGTCGATACTCTGGCCAGTCATCGCTATCTGATCGACAATGCGGGCCTGAGCGAGAACGTGGTCGGGCAAATTCTGCAGCGACTCCAGCCATATCTCGCAGGCTTCCAGGAGATGACGCGCACTCGGCAGGTTCACCTGTCCGACAATTGTGGCGAGATGGGTGCCGAACTCAACAAGGCGGCGTGGCTGTACGCCGACCAAGATCAGCGAAACTACGACCTGCTGAACGCTCACACGACACTTCCACCACTGCCTGGCATCGACCGCGGCAGTTCGGATCACGCCGCGGCCGGGCATGTAGACGAATTCGACGGTGCCACCGACTACGGTCGTCCTCACGGAATCGACTATCCTGCAACCAATCCTGCCATCGACGACCTCCGCGACGTACTCGCCGATGCCTCCGAGTGGCTCGGCGAGATCGACCGCACGATCTTCGAACTCTCCGGGTGGAGTCCGCTACGCGAAGCGACCATCCCCGTCACCGGAAACTGGAACGAACTTCGCCGAATCGGTCAGGCGTACCAGATAGCGGGTGACGCTATGGAAGCTGCCGCGGAGTCGTTCACGGCAGGGGTGCGCCGCGTGGACGGCTACTGGAACGGCGCTGCCGCACAGGCATTCACCGACTATGCCGACCGACAACTGGCCGCAATGCGATGGGAAGGTCCGGCCGGACGAACGATCTCTGCGATCTGTGCGGCAATCTCCGACCAGCTTCGCGAAGCCGCCTTGGCAGTGGTCCGCAAGATCGTCGAATTGCTCGAGTCCGAAGTGGCCGTCGACAACGCCCGCGGTGCCTTGAAGGTCGTGATCAAGAAGGTTCCGGTGGTCGGCACAGCATGGCAAGTCGAAAGCGTCATCGAAATATGCTGGACAGCAATGAATCTGACCAAAGAACTCATCGTGAAAATCGAAAAGGTGGTAGATGACTTCGGCGCCTTCCTCGACGCGCTCGGCGACCCCGACGGCCAAGTGGGCCAAAAGATCGACGACACTCTGGAACCGCTGAACGACTTCCTCGACTACGGCAAGCAGGCCGTCGAAGCGGGGAAGGCAGCAGATATCCGACCGGTACTCGATACTCCTTACGAGGACTTCTCCGTAGGCACCGGCGACGAGCCATGGCGGGACGCATGATCGAGTCTCTGCCTCCGCACGCCCGCGCTGCCTACGACCGCCTGATGGGATCCTGCGGCGAGCTCGAGGCCGCACGCACGCGAGCCCTGAACACCGACCTGACGGCTCGAGTGGGAACGCGGACCGTCACGGCGGAACTGCTGAGCCGACTGGCGTCCTCGCCGCGAGCGTCGGCCGACCTGACCCTCTACGCACGTCGCGTCACATCGGGGGCATGCAGTTGGGAACGAATCGAGGTGGACGCGGACCCGGTGCCACCGGAGGTCGAGGAGCTCAGAGCAGACCCGCAGATCGTGTGGCCGTCGGAATGGCCGACATCGACGAAAGAGGTCCCGCCTCAGCCGTACCGAATCCCGTGGGAATGAGCGACGTCCACGAAAAACTCAGGAGGGCTGAACAGTACGCCCGGCAAAGGCAGCGATGCGCTCGTAAGCGTTTGCTCCCTCGGGTGCCGGCTGCTCCGCATCGAAAGCGCCTCCCCGCTTGTCCTCGGTCAGGTTGGCCGACATGAATACCATCCCCTCCTCCGCCACAGTCTGGTCGAGATCGTCGGTGCCACGTCCGAGTGCAGTCGCGAGATCCCACGTGTGCGCCGACAGTTCGGCAGCAACCATGCCGAGCGGCAACGGTGAACCGGCATCGATCTCGGCCAGCAGTTCACCGGTCCGCTCGATCCACACCGGAATCGGGTCCGACACCGGCTGAGCAGAGGCAGCCCAGTCGACCTCCGCGCCGCGAGCCAGCTTTACGAACTGACCGACGCCATGCACGAGGTGGTCGGTCAGATCGGCCACGGTCCACCCGGCACAGGGCGTGGCCGACGCGCGTTCGTCTGCGGTCACTGCGGAGAGCAGAGCGGTGACCTGGCTGATACCGGTTTCGATCTGGGTGCGGCTCGTCACGATCGTTGTCCTCGGTTCTGTCGGCTGGCGGGGTATGCGGCGAGCGTAGGTGCACCTCGCGGCTCACGCAGCGGAAACGGGGCATGCACAACCGCGCGGTCGACCGGAGGGTCTGGAAGACTGCGCGGTCATGCGGGGAATCATTCTGGCGGGCGGCACGGGCTCGCGTCTTCATCCGATCACGATGGGCGTCAGCAAACAGCTGGTCCCGGTCTACGACAAACCGATGATCTACTACCCACTCTCGACCCTGATCCTCGCCGGGATCCGCGAGATCCTCATCATCACCACCCCCCAGGACGCCGACCAGTTCACCCGCCTCCTCGGTGACGGCTCCCGGTTCGGTATCTCCCTGACCTACAAGGTCCAGCACGAGCCGAACGGCCTCGCGCAGGCGTTCGTGTTGGGTGCCGACCACATCGGCACCGACAGTGCAGCATTGGTGTTGGGCGACAACATCTTCTACGGCCCCGGCCTGGGCACCCAACTGTCCCGCTTCGACACCATCGACGGCGGAGCAGTCTTCGCCTACGAAGTCTCCGACCCCACCGCCTACGGCGTCATCGAATTCGACGCGAACCGCACAGCGATCTCGTTGGAAGAAAAACCCGCCGCTCCGAAATCGAACTACGCCGTCCCCGGCCTGTATTTCTACGACAACGACGTCATCGCCATCGCCCGCGACCTGCAGCCCTCCGCCCGCGGGGAATACGAGATCACCGACGTCAACCGGCACTACTTGGAGGCCGGCCGCCTCCAGGTCGAAGTACTGCCCCGCGGCACCGCCTGGCTCGACACCGGCACCTTCGACTCCCTCCTCGACGCCTCCAACTACGTCCGCACCATCGAACAACGCCAAGGCCTGAAGATCGGATCCCCCGAAGAAGTCGCCTGGAGACGAGGATTCATCACCGACGACGAGCTGCGCGTGCGCGCCGAGACACTCGTCAAATCCGGCTACGGCACCTACCTGCTCGATCTGATCGACCGAGGGAACCGATGACCTTTCGTGAACTGACCATTGCCGGTGCGTACGAATACACCCCACGCCAGTTCGGGGACGACCGCGGCGTGTTCTTCGAATGGTTCAAAGCCGGCCTCTTCGAGGAGACCACCGGCCGCGCGTTGGACCTGTTGCAGGCCAACTGCTCGGTCTCCGCCGCCGGGGTCCTGCGCGGAATCCACTTCACCACCAACCCGCCCGGCCAAGCCAAATACGTCACCTGCGCCCGCGGAGCGTTCCTCGACGTCATCGTCGACCTCCGCGTCGGCTCCCCGACGTTCGGGCAATGGGACAGCGTGCTGATCGACGACGTCGACCGCAAAGCGGTGTTCCTGTCCGAAGGACTCGGCCACGCCATCTTGTCGCTGGAAGACAATTCCACCGTCATGTATCTGTGCAGCCTCGAGTACACCCCGGCCCTGGACCGCGACATCAACCCCCTCGACCCCGCGCTGGGCATCGACTGGCCCACCACCGCCCGCGACGGCACACCCCTGACCTACGAGCTCTCCGACAAGGACACAGCCGCCCCCACCCTCGCCCGAGCACTCGAAGCAGGCAGCCTCCCTGAATTCGAGGTGTGACCCTCCTTCGTGGGTCGGCCGGGGCGACTGGGGATCCGCTGCAAACGCGAGCGCATTCGTCACGCGCGAGCGGATTCGCTGACCAATCCGCGCGCGTCTGGCAAGTGCGCGCGCGTTTGCGAACCCCCGGGGGCGAACCCGGAGGCTCAGCGGATCTTGAAGATCACGAAGCGCTGAACGAGGAAGTTGATGACCGTCGCCGTGCCCTGAGCGACGACGAAGGCCACGTTCGCGTACCAGAAGCCGTCGGGAAGGGCCTGGTAAAGCCAGGTGTAGATACCCACCTGGACGGCAAAGGTGACGCCGTACAGGGCAACGACGGCGAAGAACCGGGCCCGTGACGGAGCCGCATTGAAGGTCCAGCGGCGGTTGATCAAGTAGGCCGTCGTCGTTCCGAGCACGAACCCGATGGCCTTGGCCAGCGTCACACCGACCCCGAACACGAAGTGCAGGAGCAGGTTGACGCCCTGATCGACGATGGCCGACAGCACACCCGTCGCCAAGAAACGCAGGACCTGCGTCTTGAGGTCGAGAGCCGCGTCGGCGATGTTCTCGGTCAGCGGCAGCTCGACGGGTAGCGGAACGTGGTGCTGCAGCTCGTCGTCCTCGGGCGACCAGTCGTCGCCCGTTGAGCCTTCTTCTGCGGAGCGGTCGGGGGTGGACACGAGGACTGACACTAGCCGCTGCTGCGGTGCGGGTACCCTCTTGAGCGATGTCCACGACAGCCGACGACGCACTCTTCCCCCTGGAACCACAGGCCGGGAACACTGCGCCGCTACCCACGCAGACCCGCACGATCTCCGGATTCGGCCGCACCGCGCGATCGACCGGAGAGGTGCTCGCCACCTCCGACCCCGAGCTCATCGCGAACGCGGTCAAGCAGGTCGCCGAGCAGAACGACTCCAAGCCCTCGTACCTGCGACGAGGCGTCATTCCACGTGGCCTCGGCCGCTCCTACGGTGACAATGCGCAGAACTCCGGCGGGCTCGTCATCGACATGACGGCGCTCAACCGCATCTACAGCATCGACACCTCGACGCGGATCGTCGATCTGGACGGCGGCGTCAGTCTCGACCAGCTGATGCGCGCTGCCCTGCCGTTCGGCCTGTGGGTTCCGGTGCTGCCGGGTACGCGTCAGGTCACCATCGGTGGAGCCATCGGCTGCGACATCCACGGCAAGAACCATCACAGTGCGGGTAGCTTCGGCAACCACGTCCGCTCGATGGAACTGCTCACCGCAGACGGTCAGATCCGCCACCTGACGCCGACGGGCAAGAACGCCAAGCTGTTCTGGGCAACGGTCGGCGGCAACGGCCTGACCGGCATCATCCTGCGCGCGACCATCGAGATGACGCCGACCGAAACGGCGTACTTCATCAACGACGGCATCCGCACCGAGAGTCTCGACGAGACCGTCGCCGCTCACCAGGACGGCACCGAGGACAACTACACGTACTCGAGCGCCTGGTTCGACGTCATGAGCGCACCGCCCAAGCTCGGGCGCGCGACGATCACTCGCGGATCGCTGGCCAAGTTCGACGAACTTCCCGCGAAACTGCAGAAGGATCCACTGAAGTTCGACGCACCCCAACTGTTGACGGTGCCGGATATCTTCCCGATCAGCGGGCTGAACAAGCTGTCGATGAGCATGATCGGCGAGGCCTACTACCGCATGGGCGGGAACTACACCGGCAAGGTGCAGAACCTGACGCAGTTCTACCACCCACTCGACCTCGTCGGTGAGTGGAACCGAGGCTACGGCCCCAAGGGATTCCTGCAGTACCAGTTCCTCGTTCCGACCGAGGCGCTCGAGGAGTTCAAGGACATCATCCGTTTCATTCAGCGCTCCGGTCAGTACTCGGCACTCAACGTCTTCAAGCTGTTCGGCCCGGGAAACAAAGCGCCACTGAGCTTTCCGATGGCCGGCTGGAACGTCGCGATGGACTTCCCGATCAAGGCGGGCCTGAACGAGATGGTGCGCGAGCTCGACAAGCGCGTGCTCGAATTCGGTGGTCGTCTCTACACCGCGAAGGATTCGCGCACCGACGCCGAAACCTTCCACTCGATGTACCCGCGGATCGACGAGTGGATCAAGGTCCGTCGATCCGTTGACCCCACAGGCGTTTTCGCCTCCGATATGGCTAGAAGGCTGGAATTGCTGTGACGATAGACGCCGTAGGTAACCCACAGACGATTCTCGTTCTGGGTGGCACCAGCGAGATCGGTCTCGCGATCACCGAGGAGTACCTGTCGAAGTCTCCGGCACGTGTCATCCTTGCCGCGCTGCCGAACGACCCACTGCGCGAGAGCGCCGTCGCCCAGCTGACCGCCAAGGGCGCGAAGTCCGTCGACGTCATCGACTTCGATGCACTCGATACCGCGTCGCACCCGAAGGTCATCGACGCGGCCTGGGCCAAGGGTGACGTCGACGTCGCCATCGTCGCCTTCGCCGTCGACTTCGATGCCGAGCAGCTCTGGCAGGACCAGCGCAAGGCCGTCCTCGCCGCGAACATCAACTACACCGCTTCGGTGTCGGTCGGCGTGTTGCTCGGCGAGAAGATGAAGGCGCAGGCATACGGCCGCATCATCGTCATGTCCTCGGTGGCAGGCGAGCGGGTTCGCCGCTCCAACTTCGTCTACGGCTCCACCAAGGCCGGACTCGACGGGTTCTACCTCGGACTCGGAGAAGCGCTGCGCGAGTTCGGTCCTCGGGTCACCGTCGTTCGTCCGGGCATGGTGCGCACCAAGTTCAGTGCACACGTCAAGGAAGCGCCGATGACCGTCGACAAGGAGGTCATCGCGAAGCTCGCAGTGAATGCGTCACGTAAGGGCACTCCGCTCATCTGGACTCCCGCACCGTGGCGTCTGGTGATGATGGTGCTGCGGCACGTACCGCGGCCGATCTTCCGCAAGCTGCCCATTTAACTGCATGACTGTCGGGGTTGCGCCGGCGCGCAGGACTGCTTCTGCCGTCGGAGAAATAGTTGCCGGAGTCCTCGTTGCTGTCGTGGTGGCGACGGTCGGGTTGTACGCCTTCTCACTGGTTCAATGGCCGGCGTTCAACTCGTCCAACGTCACTCGCGCCCTGACAACCCTGGGCCAGGTAGTAGCTGCGGCGCTGTTCGCCACGTCGATCTATCTGTACCGAATCCACAAGTGGCCGTGGATCGCTCGCCTTGCCGCATGGATCGGTCTGTCCGGGTTCGTCACTGTCACCCTCGGTATGCCCCTGGCGGCAACCAAGCTGTACCTGTTCGGCATCTCGGTCGACCAGGAGTTCCGCACCGAATACCTGACGCGCCTGACCGATTCGGCGTCGTTGCGCGACATGACGTACGCCGACATCCCGCCGTTCTACCCCGCCGGTTGGTTCTGGCTCGGCGGACGCGTCGGCAACGTTTTGGGCATGGACGGGTGGGAAGTATTCAAGCCCTACGCAATCGGGCTGCTCGCCGTCACATCGGTGGTGGCCTTCGTACTGTGGAAGGCACTGATCCGCAGCGACTGGGCCGTCGCCGTCAGTGCCGTCACCACTGCACTCGTCGTCGCTTACGCCTCCCCCGAGGCCTACAGTGCGGTGATCGTGCTGTTGTTCGCTCCGGCACTGGTTCTCGCGTGGGGTGCGTTGCACAGGAAAGCAGCCGGCGGATGGGGAGCGGTAGTCGGCACAGCATTGTTCCTCGGACTGGCCGCGACGTTCTACACCCTCTACCTGGGCCTGGCCGCATTCACCGTCGTACTCATGGCTCTGTTCGCCGCCGTTCTCGCGTATCGCGAGCGAAAGACGTGGCGCGCACTGGCGCCCATCGCGATCAAAGTCGCCGCGATCGCCGCCATCTCCGGCGTCATCGCCGCGACCGTGTGGCTGCCGTACCTCATCGACTTCTTGCGTGGGGCGCCGTCGACGTCCGGCACAGCCCTGCATTATCTGCCGGAAGCCGGTGCGACGCTGCCCTTCCCGATGTTCGAGTTCTCGATGATGGGAGTTCTGTGCCTCATCGGCACGGTGTGGGTCGCGGTGCGATTCTCGTCCTCGCGCCGGGCGCAGGCACTCGGCGTCGGCGTCGTCTCCATCTATCTGTGGACACTGCTGTCCATGGCCGCCACGGCCGCGGGCACCACGTTGCTTTCCTTCCGGCTGGAAGCGGTCTTGATCGTATTGCTCGGCAGCGCAGGCGTTTTCGGCTTCCTCGAAGGAAGTCACGCGATCTACCAGGCCATCAACGAACCGCCCAAGTTCCGCATCGCTGCCGTCGTCGTGGCCGTCGTCGGTGCCATGGCCTTCGCGCAGAACATCCCCCAGGTACTGCAGAGCGAGATCACCGTCGCGTACTCCGATACCGACGGTGACGGCAACCGCGCCGACATGCGCCCACCGAGCGCGGTCTCGTATTACCGCGAGGTCGACGACGCCCTCACCGAGCAGACCCGACGTCCGCGCGACGAAACCGTCGTCCTGACCGCAGATACCTCGTTCCTCAGCTACTACCCGTACTTCGGCTTCCAAGGACTGACCTCGCACTACGCCAATCCCCTGGCGCAATTCGATCAGCGGGCCGACGCCATCGAGCAGTGGACCGAGCTGGAGACACCCGATCAGATGATCGAGGCGCTGAACACCAGCCAGTGGCGCGCGCCGGACGCCTTCCTGTTCCGACGCGGTGCCGACGGCTACACCCTGCGCCTGGCCGAGGACGTCTACCCCAACGACCCGAATGTGCGCCGCTACACCGTCACCTTCCCC
This sequence comes from Rhodococcus ruber, assembly GCF_027270735.1. Taxonomy (GTDB): domain Bacteria; phylum Actinomycetota; class Actinomycetes; order Mycobacteriales; family Mycobacteriaceae; genus Rhodococcoides; species Rhodococcoides rubrum_A. The sequence goes on from NZ_JAPWIJ010000001.1 coordinate 120,250, forward strand.
GAGTCGCTGTTCGAGGATCCGCGCTTCACGGTGACGGATATCGGGCCCTTCGCGCTGGTCGTCCGTACTGCTTGACCTACCAAATCAGTAGGTGTAGTTGATACCTCGGGAGAACGTGAATCCGCCCGCCGGTGCGGTGCACCCGATTATGTCGTCGGGACCGGACTTGCACACGACGCCCTCGGCCGCGAGTACCTGGCCGAGTTCGAGCACTGGAGCGTTCACGTTCACGTAGATGCCTTGCGTCGTACACAGATTTTCCGGGCCCGCGGCGGTAACGCGAACAGCGACCTTGTCGTTCTCTGCGTTCGAGCACTGGGGCCCCTCGAAAGGATTCCTACCGTCCACGGCCTGACACCCCACTCGGCCCTCAGGCCCATCGGCGTCCCAGATGCCGCAGTGAATGTTGCCCGTCGGCGACACGAAGTTGTATCGACCACTCTCCGTCCGGAACGTCGCGGGGTCGACGTTGCCTGGTTCGTCTCCCGACGGCTGCAAGATCGCACCACCACCACCCGGCACCAGGTCGGCTGCTTCCTCGGGCGTTCGCGTCGGCGGAGCGAGAGTCGATTCCTGTGGGGATTCGACCTCGAGCGCAGTCGACGGCTCCGCCGTGGACGACCGGGCGGTGGTCTCTGCGGGCACCGGTCTCGGGTCCGACGCTGAACTGTTGTCCACTTCCCCACTGGTACAACCACTCAGAGCCAAGACGCACAACGCCGCGACGGGAAATAAAGACTTTCCAGCAATCACGTCTTCTCTTTTCTTCCGATTCGAAGCGGGGACCCTCATCGACGTCAGCGGGCCGGCACGTCGAAGGTTGGGCTCGGCGTGTGCGCAGCGCTCGTCCGGAAGGTGACCGTGACCGGGCCCGCGCCGGTATCGATGTCCACGTACGGATTTGCCACGTTCGGCCCCTGGAACCGCCAGCTCGCCACCCGGTGTTCGACGGTTCCGCGAAGGCCGGTGTTGTGGTTGAGCCAGTCCGAATAGATGGTCAGGTAGCACTCGTAGTCGGCCGATCCAGCCCACGCGGGGCTGTACAAGTGGGTGGTGAAATTCGCGCGAATCTCGTTGGGGGCGTACCCACTCTGGACATTGACGTCGACGGTGCCGCCGAGGCACTGGGGGACCTCGGCGAGCGTGAAGATCCGTTGCTGCGGCGAGTAGAACATCTCCTGGGCACCCGCGTGCGCGGAGCTTGCGCCGATCGCTGCCGCGAGCGCGCAGGAGAAGACGATCGAACGTCTGATGGCGGGGTGCTTCATCGTGACCCTCCGTGGATCTGAGTTGGGATGACAGAACCGAACATAACAGTTGCCTATGCGGAAAGTGTTAGAGTTGCCATCATGGAAAGCCATCCGTCGCCAGACGATGCCCACGATCTCCTGGGTGCAATCCACGCCGACCGTGTGTCTCTCGCCGATCGTCTCACTGCGCCGTTCTGGCTCTACCCGGCCTTCGCCGCATCGACCGCCCTGTACGTAGGCACACCGGCATTGCCGGACGGCAAGGTCAGTGCGGCGCTCGCAGCCCTCCCTGTTGCCCTGGCCGCAACATTGGCTCTGCTCTATCCCCGCATATCCGGGGTGCGGCCGGCAGCAGTGGGTGTCACCGGATGGGGTGTTCTCGTCGGGCTCCTGGTGAGCGTCCTCGGCCTGTTGAGCGTGTCCTTCGGCGTGGTGGCGTCGCTGTCTGCATGGTGGGTTCTCCTGCCGCAGGTCGTCTGCTTTGCGATCGTGCTGTTCGGGGGCCGTCTGTTCGACAGCGAATACCGACGCCATCTACACGTCGGAGGCATCCGGCAACTCACCGGCCGCCGGAGCATCTGGTCGTGACCGAAAATCCGAGTGTCGAACCGAGATTCGACTCCGTCATACATGCTCCGATCCGCCTGCGAGTCTGCGGGCTTCTACGCCGAATCGACGAGATCGACTTCGCGGTCATTCGCGACACCCTTCGGATCAGCGACGCTTCGCTGTCGAAACACCTCAAAGCTCTCTCCGACGCCGGCTACGTCTCGATGAACAAGACTGCGTCGCTCTCGCGTTCGGACGCACGAAGGGTGACGTGGGTGAAGCTGACCCACGTCGGCCGTCAAGCGTTCGACTCCCACATCGCCGAACTCCGTGTCATCGCCTACGGCCACCCGGAACCAGCGTCGTCTCTGCCACCGGTTCGGACGTGGGTTCCCACATTCGGACCGACACCGGAGTTAGGTTGAGCAGGCAGGCCGCTACCTGCCGATGTGACCCAGGTCGTTCGGGTTTTCGCCTGTCGTGATCTTTCTGTAACCTCGACGCGATGACCACCCACGACCAGAGCGTTCTCGAGCGGCAGCCGACCACGGCACCTTCTCGGCACGCGGGCGTCGGGCGTGGCGACGTCGTGGCGGCAGTCGGATTTCTGGTCGCCGCCGTGTACGTCCTACAGGGCCAGTGGCGCAATCTGAGTGGTGGTTACCTCTACAACAGCGGCCAGGACCAGACGATGTGGGAGTGGTTCTTCTCCGTCGCCGCCCATGCCGTCGCGCATCTGGACAACCCGCTGTCGAGTGACCTGCAGAATTACCCACTCGGGGTGAATCTGATGGCGAACACGGCGATGTTCGGCATTTCGATCCCGCTGGCCCCGATCACGTTGCTCTTCGGACCTACGGTCACCTGGGCAATCGCCCTCACCGCCGGCCTGGCCGGAACCTCTTTCGCCTGGTACTGGCTGTTCTCGCGTCAGCTGAACGCCTCCAAGGGTGCGGCCGCGATCGGCGGTGCGCTGTGCGGCTTCGCGCCCGGAGCAATTTCCCACGCCAACGGCCACCCCAACTTCGTGGTGCTGTTCCTGCTTCCGGTCATCGCGATGCTGGTCACGCGCATCGCCCACGGCGGCGGAACCACCAAGAACACCGTCGGGCTCGGCCTGATCGTCGCGCTGCAGATCCTGCTCGGCGAAGAGCCGCTGCTGATCTTCGCGATGTCGTTCGCCATCTTCGTTGTCGTCTACTACGTGTCTCGGCCACGTTCTCTTTGGCCTGCCGTCCGCAGCGCCGCGCCCCGGCTTGCTGTCTCCGCGGGTATCGCCCTGACCGTCGTCGCGCTGCCACTGTGGTGGCAGTTCTTCGGCCCGCAATCGTATTCCTTCCTCGAACACGGACCGATGGGCAACGACGCAAAAGCGCTGTTCCAGTTCCCGACGCAATCCATCGGTGGCGTCGCGACTCCAGGGCAGAACGTCCGCATCAACGCCACCGAGGAGAACGCGTACTTCGGTTGGCCCTTGCTGGTGCTGTGCCTGGTGGCCGCGGTGTGGATGTGGCGTGTTGCCTGCGCCAGGGCGGCTGCGGCAACGGCAGTCGTCATGAGCGTGCTCTCACTCGGTGCGACGCTGATGATCGGCAAGAACGACACCGGCATCACCCTGCCGTGGACCAAGCTCGCCGAGTACCCCCTCGTCGAGTCCGTCCTCGAGACCCGCTTCGCCCTCGGTGCAGTCCCCGCACTGGCCCTGCTGCTCGTGCTGGCCACTGACCGCACGTTCCGTAACGGGCTGCGCCCACTGCCTGCCTTGTGGATCGCCGGACTCGCCCTCGCACTCGTTCCGCTGATCCCGACGCCGCTGGTTGCCGTCGACAAATCTCCGACGCCGGAGTTCTTCGCCGACGGCGAGTGGGAGAACTACGTCGACGACGGTTCCGTCGTCACCGTGCCCCTGCCACGGCCCGAGGACGCCCGCCCGCTGCGCTGGCAGATGGACGCCGACATGGGCTTCAAGCTGGCAGCCGGATACTTCGTCGGACCGAGTGATCAAGAAGAGAAGGTTGCCAAGTACGGAGCCGTCGACCGGCCGACGGCACTGTTGCTGGGCTCGGTGTACGACCAAGGCACTGTCCCGGAGATCACCGACGATCGACGTGCGCAGGCCGTCGAGGATCTGACGTTCTGGGAGGCGGACGTCGTCGTACTGCCGCCGAGCAAGCGGACCGTTGCACTGCGCACCACCGTCACCGAACTGCTCGGTGTCCAGCCGCAATACACCGGTGGCGTGTGGGTGTGGGATGTGCGGACGCTCGTCCAATAGCATCGTCGGCGTGCCCGAGACCGCTCCGAACGTCAAGACCGCGCGGTTGATCGCGATCATCACCGGAATCATCGGTGCAGTCCTGGCCATCGCCACCCCCCTACTCCCGGTTCAGCAGGACGTCGCCACGCTGTCGTGGCCGCAGAGCTCGTTCGGCAGCGTCAACGCTCCCCTGGTGAGCTACTCGCCCGTCGACCTCGAAGCAACTGTTCCGTGCCGCGCGGCCACTGCTCTCACCGACGGCGGCACGCTTGTCTCCACCGCACCGCTAGCCGCTGCCAAAACCGAGCAGAAGGCACTGATCGTTCGGGTCGACGACGACCGACTGCAGGTGCTGCTGCGCGATCGCGTTCTTGCCGAGGCACCGATCGCCGAACTGAGCGGTAACTGCGCGCTGACGGTTTCCTCGAACGCCACCAACACGATCGTCGACCTCGACGGCGAGACGAGCACCGTGGACGGAGACATCCGGCCGCAGGTCGTCGGCGTCTTCACCGATCTCACGGCACCGGTCGACGGCCTGAACGTGCGTGCCGACATCGACTCGCGCTATTCCTCCGCTCCGACGACGTTCAAATTGCTGTCGATGATCGTCGGCGCACTCGCTGTCATCGCCTCCCTGTTCGCGCTGCATCGGCTCGACGGCATGGACGGGCGACGCCACCGACGATTCCTCCCCTCGCGCTGGAAATCCGTGACCGGCGTCGACGCCGTCGTGGTGGGTGTGCTGGTTCTGTGGCACTTCATCGGCGCCAATACCTCCGACGACGGTTACCTGCTCAACATGGCCCGCGTCTCCGAGAACGCCGGCTACATGGCCAACTACTTCCGCTGGTTCGGCGTTCCGGAAGCACCGTTCGGCATGCCGTACTACGACATGCTCGCTGCTCTGGCCAAGGTCAGCACCGCCAGCATCTGGATGCGCCTGCCCGCCACCATCGCAGCGCTGCTGTGCTGGATGGTCATCAGCCGAGAAGTGATCCCTCGCCTCGGCCGCGCGGTGATGACCAACCGCGTCGCGCTGTGGACTGCGGGGCTGGTGTTCCTCGCCTTCTGGCTGCCTTACGACAACGGACTGCGCCCGGAACCGATCATCGCTCTCGGCGCACTGCTCACGTGGTGCTCGATCGAACGCGCCATCGCCACCGGACGACTGTTGCCCGCCGCGATCGGCACACTGATCGCCGCGTTCTCGCTCGCCGCCGGACCGACCGGATTGATCGCCGTCGCCGCCTTGCTCGCCGGGCTGCGCCCATTGGTGATGATCGTGGTCAAGCGAGCTCGTGAGGTGGGCCTGCTCGCCGTTCTCGCGCCGCTGTTCGCGTCGGGACTGGCGGTGCTGATCGCGATCTTCGCCGACCAGACTCTGAGCACCGTGCTCGAAGCTACCCGGGTGCGCTCGGCCATCGGACCGAACGTGCCGTGGTTCGAAGAGCGCGTGCGCTGGGACGCATTGATGACAATCTCTCCCGACGGCTCGCTTGCGCGACGGTTCGGCATGTTCGCGATGCTGCTGTGCATCGTCGTGTGCATCGCGGTGATGCTCCGCAAGAACGGACGCATTCCAGGCACGGCCACCGGGCCGTCGCGTCGAATACTCGGAATCATCTTGGGCGCATTGGCTTTGATGATGTTCACCCCCACCAAGTGGACCCACCACTTCGGTGTCTACGCCGGTCTCGCGGCGTCGCTCGCTGCATTGGCGGCAGTGGCCGTGACCGCCGCGACCGTGCGATCTCCGCGCAACAGAACCCTGTTCACTGCCGCAGTTCTGTTCATGACGGCGGTGGCGTTCACCAGCTCCAACGGTTGGTGGTACGTCTCGAGTTACGGCATTCCGTGGTTCGACAAGCCGCCGTCCATTGCCGGCAAGGGCTTTTCGACGATCCTGCTCGGTCTGACGGTTCTGACTCTGCTCTACGCGGCCTACCAGCACGTTCGATTGCCTTATCGCAGAAAAGAACCCACCACACGACGCCGATTCGCGCCGTCCGCACTGACCATCGTCGCCGGCGGCGTCGTCGCCTTCGAAGTGCTCTCCTTCGCCAAAGGTGCTGTGGCGCAATATCCCGCGTACTCCATCGCCCGCTCCAACTTCTCGGCTCTCGCCGGAAACTCGTGCGGACTGGCCGGTGACGTGCAGGTGGAAACCGACGTCAACGGATCGGTGCTGCAACCGATCGACCCAGCAGCGGACGCACTCGGAGCGGGCGGTAGCACCGGATTCACGCCCGACGGCGTCGCCCAGGATCTGACCGCAGACTCCGAGGACACCGCGCAGGGCAGCGCCAACTCCATCCGGCCCGAGGACTCCGAACAGAGCGCGGCGGCAACGTCGTCGAACTCCGCGGGTACGTCGGGCGGTACCAACGAGAACGTCGGAATCAACGGTAGCTCGGTTGCCCTGCCCTTCGGCTTGAATCCCGCGACCACTCCAGTGCTGGGTAGCTTCGGTGCCACCGAGCCTGCATCGCTGACCTCCGGTTGGTACCAACTCTCCGACACCGACCGCGGCGACCTGATCGCCATCGCCGCCGCAGGCCGAATCCGGTCGGTGGACAAGGACGGCATCGTCACCCCGGGCCAACGCGTCGAACTCGAATACGGGCGCCGCGACGGTAGCGACGTGCAGGCACTGGGCCGCGTCACGCCTCTCGATATCGGCCCGTCGCCGTCGTGGCGCAATCTGCGGGTCCCGATGAGCGATCTACCGGCCGAGGCAGACGTCGTTCGCATCGTCGCCGAGGACAACGATCAGACCGGCGATCAGTGGCTTGCCGTCACCCCGCCGCGCGTCCCGAAGACACAGACGCTGAACTCGCTCGTCGGATCGACCGATCCGGTGTTGCTGGATTGGGCCGTCGGACTGGCGTTCCCGTGCCAGCGACCGTTCGATCATCGGGACGGCGTCGCCGAGGTGCCGAAGTACCGAATTCTGCCCGACCGCACGGGGGCCGAATCCACCAACGCCTGGCAGGACTCGATCGGCGGTGGCCCACTCGGCTGGACCGAGCTGCTCCTCGGTGCACAGACACTTCCGTCCTACCTCGCCGACGACTACTCCCGAGATTGGGGATCGATCGAGAGATACACGCCACTCGATCCTGACGCGGCGACGGCCGAGATCGCCGTCCAGCAGCAGTCTCGGTCGGGACTGTCCAGCGACGGACCGATGAAAACAGACTGAGGTCCCGTTTTCCGGTGGGTTACGGGGACGGCGCCTGTGTGACCTCTTCGTCACGCTCGCATAACATCGACTCTCGTGCCCGACGTCGTGACAGATTCATCAGCTGGTCCCCCTGTCCCCGCTCCTCTGCGAGCCTCGGACGAACTTCGTGCTCAGGTGCGAATTCCCCGGCTGATCGCCATGGTGGCAGGCGTGCTCGGTGTGTTGTTCGCGCTGATCACTCCGTTCGCGCCTGTCACGCAGACCACCGCCACCATCTCCTGGCCGCAGAACGGGCTCCTGCAGGACGTGGACGCCCCGCTGGTGTCCCAGGCACCGGTGAGCCTCACTGCGACCCTGCCGTGCTCTGCTGTCGCCGGGCTCCCCGCGTCGGGCGGGCTGCTGTTGGCGACGGCGCCCCCGCAGGGTGAGGGCGCTGCGCTGAACAGTTTGTTCGTGCGCGTCGGCGAGTCGAACGTCGACGTCCTCGATCGCAACGTCGTGGTTGCGACGGCACCTCGCGCCGACGTCGAGAGCACTCGCTGCGCGGCCATCGACATCACCTCGAACGATCAGTACACCTCGGCCGCATTCACCGGCCTGACGAACGACGACGGCCAGCCGCTGCAAGGCAGGCTCGACGGTGATCTGCGCCCCCAGGTCGTCGGCATCTTCAGCGATCTCAGCGGCGCAGCCCCCGCGGACATGTCCGTCACCGTCGACGTCGACTCCCGTTTCTCGTCGTCGCCGACGTTGCTCAAATCGCTGATCATGATCCTGGCGATCGCCTGCACCGCGCTGGCCATCGGTGCACTCGGACGACTCGACGGCACCGATCGCCGCGCACACCGCCGCTTCTTTCCGTCGCACTGGTGGAAGTTCACCGGTGTCGACGTCACCGTTCTCGGCGTCCTGGTGGGGTGGCACTTCGTCGGCGCGAACACCTCCGACGACGGTTACCTGCTCACGATGGCCCGCGCCGCGGACCACTCCGGTTACATGGCCAACTACTTCCGCTGGTTCGGCGTACCCGAAGCACCGTTCGGCTGGTACTACGACGTACTCGCCGTCTTCGCCAAGGTCTCGACCGCAAGCCCGTGGATGCGTCTCCCGGCTCTCATCGCCGGTGTCCTGTGCTGGATGGTGATCAGCCGCGAGGTGGTTCCGCGCCTCGGACGCGCAGTACGCAAGTCCAACGTCGCGCTGTGGACCGGCGGACTGGTGTTCCTCGCCTTCTGGCTCCCGTACAACAACGGACTGCGCCCCGAGCCGATCGTCGCCCTCGGCGCACTGCTCACCTGGTGCTCGGTGGAGCGTTCCATCGCCACCGGCCGGCTACTGCCTGCCGCCGCAGCATGTCTCATCGGAGCCTTCACCCTCGCCGCCGCCCCCACCGGATTGATGTGTGTGGCAGCACTTCTCGCCGGTGCACGGCCCATCGCGCGGATCGTCGTCCGACGCCACCGTCAGGTCGGCACCCTCGCCATGCTGGCACCGTTGGCCGCGGCAGGCGTGCTCGTCCTCGTCGTGGTCTTCGCCGACCAGACGTACGCAACAGTCATCGAGTCCACCCGAGTTCGGACCATCATCGGCCCCAACGAGGCCTGGTACCAGGACTTCCTGCGGTACTACTACCTCTTCGTCCAGACCGTGGACGGCTCCGTCGCACGCCGCTTCGCGTTCCTGACGATGCTCCTGTGCCTCTTCACGACGCTGTTCGTGCTGCTGCGTCGTCGCCGCATCCCCGGCATTGCGAACGGTCCGGCCTGGCGTCTGCTCGGCGTGGTGCTCGGCACCATCTTCTTCATGATGTTCAACCCCACCAAGTGGACTCACCACTTCGGTTCCTACGCCGGAATCGCCGGTGGGCTCGCCGCCCTGACCGCCGTGGCCGTCTCGGCCAGCGCCCTGCGTTCGCGGCGCAACCGCTCACTGTTCGCAGCCGGGCTGATGTTCGTTCTCGCACTGTCGTTCTCGGGCATCAACGGCTACTGGTACGTCTCGAGCTACGGCGTGCCGTGGTTCGACAAGACGGTGTCCCTGGGTGGCAACGAATCGGGCACCCTGTTCCTGATCCTCTTCGGCCTGGTACTTGCCGTCGCCGCCTTCCAGTACCTGCGTGAGGGATACGCTCCGCCACAGCCGAAGCCGACGTCGGCGCGCGGTAAGCGCATCCGAAAGTTCGCTGCCGCACCGCTGACCGTCATTGCCGGAATCATGGTGCTGTTCGAGGTGCTCTCGCTGGTCAAGGGTGCCGTCTCGCAGTACCCCGCGTACTCGCTCGCACGCTCCAATGTGCAATCGGTCCTGGGTAATTCGTGCGGGCTCGCCAACGATGTTCTCGTCGAGTCCAACCCCAACGCCGGCATGCTCAGCCCGCTGCCGGACGAGTTCGATGCCACCGCAGGCCCGCTCGGTGGATCGAGCTCCACCCTGCGCAACTTCACCGCCAACGGCATCCCCAGTGACCTCAGCGCCGATGCTGTGGAAGTCAAACCAGGACAGGGCAATACCGACCAACAGGCCGTCGGACCCGCCTTCGAGGAAGGTCAGAGTTCCGGTACCGCAGGCGGCACCGGCGTCGTCGGCGTCAACGGCTCGAGTGCAGCACTACCCTTCGGCCTCGACCCCGCCAGCACCCCGGTACTCGGCTCGTACCAGGAGGGCATCCAGGAACCCGCGTCGGCCACGTCGAGCTGGTACCAACTGCCTGCTCGTAGCGACGACGCACCCCTGGTCGTCTTCTCGGCAGCCGGACGGATCTGGTCGTACGACGACACCGGAGCCCTCACCTACGGGCAGTCACTGCTGCTCGAATACGGCAAGCGTCAGCCCGACGGAACCGTCCAGGCCGAGGGCACCTACCTCCCCCGCGACATCGGACCTGCACCTTCGTGGCGCAACCTCCGAATCCCGTTGGCGGACATCGCGCCTGACGCCGATGCCGTCCGCATCGTCGCCAACGACCCCAACCTCACCGGCGACCAGTGGCTCGCGTTCACCCCGCCGCGAGTTCCGATGATGGAAAACCTGAACACCGTGATCGGCAGTGAACAGCCCGTTCTGCTCGACTGGGCCGTCGGACTTCAGTTCCCGTGCCAACGCCCCTTCGACCACCGCTACGGCGTCGCCGAAGTGCCCGGATACCGCATCCTCCCCGACCGCCCACTCGCCGTCAGCTCCACCGACACCTGGCAATCGGGCGAGAACGGCGGCCCACTGGGCTGGTCCGAACTGCTCGCCAAGCCCATCACCGTCCCCACCTACCTGAAAAACGACTGGGCCAGGGACTGGGGATCGTTGGAGCGCTACGAGCAGTACTACCCGGGCGCGGTGCCCGCCGACCTCGACACCGCCGACGTCACCCGATCGGGTTGGTACAAGGACGGACAACTGCGAGTTTTCGAGGACTGACTGCTCGCCCCCGCTCCTCGTCAACCCTCCCCCCTTGGGATCAATGTCCCTTTGTTGCACTCTGACTGACTGAATCCCGCATTCATTCGGAAGGGGGTGGGTGCGTTGTCGTCCGAGCGGGGGCCTACCAGTCACCCCTGACTATTTCCGATGCGTAAGCCACGATTCGACGCACTTGTGCACAACCCCGGCAGCCATCCACAGGGAAACCGCGAACGATGGTTTACGGCGTCGGAGTGTCAGTGTCGCGTCCGACAGTCGAGGCATGAAACGGGGAGCTTGGGCCACAGACTTATCGACACTCGAGGACGTCGCCGATCACGGCGTCGTCACAAGGGCGCAGTTGCGTGCAGCGGGCGTCGCGGACGGCACGGTAGCCGGTAGGTGTGCTGCCGGCGGACCCTGGCAGCATTTACTGCCGGGGGTGGTGCTGCTGTACAACGGCTACCCCTCTCACCAACAGCGGATGGCTGCGGCATTGGCGTATGGCGGGCCACACAGCATTCTCACTGGGAACGCGGCATTGAGCGTCCATGGGTTGGGGCCGAATCCACCCTCGAACGAAGTTCACATTCTGGTACCGAACGAGATGCAACGGGCGTCCGTCAAGTTCGTGCGATCCGAACGCACCTGGCGCATGCCCGAAGCGGCGTTCGAGCACGGTCCGCGCTGTGCTCCGGTAGTCCGGAGTGTCGTCGACGCGACCCGCGCGCTCCGCGGTCGATCTCAGTGCACGGCTTTGATTGCCGAGATCATCAGACGGGGTGCGGTATCACTGGAAGAGCTGGCAATCGAGTTGGCGGAGGGGCCGAGACGTTACAGCGCCTCGACCCGGCTGGCGATAGGGGACTTGCTCGGTAACGCCCACTCCGTCGCCGAGGCCGACGCTCAACGTCTCTATCGGTCGAGCGGGCTCCCGCCGATGATTCACAACGCCCGCCTGTTCGCCGCCGACGGCACATTCCTCGGTAGTCCCGACGGCTTCCTCGACGAGGTCTGTTTCGGGTGGGAGATCGACTCACTCGCCCATCACCTGTCACCGATCGACCACGCGAAGACGATGACTCGTCGCGCCCTCATGCAGCGTCACGGTGCAATCGTCGTGTCACATCTCCCGCAGGACATCCGCGACGACCCACAGCGCGTGCTTGCGGACCTCCGGGCCGGCTACAACCAGGCCCTGGACCGGCCCCGCCCGAACCTTGTTGTTCGCCAGAACCCAATGCCCGTGGGATGAATGTCCCTCGTACTCACTTCAATTGCAAGAAAGTCGCATTCATTCGCTTCTGACTTCTGGAGACAGATGAATGAATGCGACTTCGTTGCAATCTGAGTGACTGAAACCCACATTGATCCCAAAGGGAGCGCAGCGACCGAGACTAGATCGGGAGCAACGAGTGCTTACGTGGACTCTTGTGTACTTCCTTGTCCTTCAGGATGTGCAGGGCCTTACGGATTTCGAGGCGCGTGCTCGACGGCTCGATGACGGCGTCGATGTAGCCACGCTCGGCCGCGATCCAGGGGGTTGCGACATGCTCGTTGTAGAAGTTGATCAGCTGCTTGCGCAGGGCCGGTGCATTTTCTCCGGCCTCGGCGAGTTGCTTACGACTCATGATGTTGATGGCACCCTCGGCACCCATGACGGCGATGCGGGCGGTCGGCCAGGCGAGGTTGATGTCGGATCCGAGCTGCTTCGAGCCCATCACCGCGTATCCGCCGCCGTACGACTTACGAATCACCACAGTCAGTTTCGGCACCGTCGCCTCGACGAACGAGAAGATGAAGCGGCCACCGCGATGGATGACGCCGAGGGTTTCCTGGTCCACGCCGGGCAGGAAGCCGGGTGTGTCGACGAGGAAGATGATCGGAATGTTGTAGGCATCGCTGAGACGAATGAATCGGGCAGCCTTGTCCGCTGCCTTGGCGTCGAGTGCTCCGGACAGGTGCATCGGCTGATTACCGACGATTCCCACCGGCCGGCCGTCGACGCGAGCGAAACCGGTGATCACGTTCGGTGCCGTCTGCCCCGAGAGTTCGTGGAATTCACCATCGTCGAAAATGCGCATGATGATGTCGCGCATGTCGTAACCGGCATTGTCTGCGTCGGGCATGAACGAGTCGAGTGTGCGATCGGAGTCGGTGATCTCTGGCTCGAGTCCCGGATTGATCACCGGCGACTCTTCCTGGCAGCTCGACGGCATGTAGCTCAGATAGTTTCGGATCCAGTCGAACGCGGCCTTCTCGTCCGCCGCCACATGGTGCACGTTGCCGTTGATTGCCTGCACCCTCGCACTACCGAGGTCGTCGAGGCTGACGTCCTCGCCGGTCACGGACTTGATGACGTCCGGACCGGTGACGAACATGTACGCCTCTTCGGTGGCGACGACGATGTCGGTGTTGATCGGCGCGTACACCGCACCACCGGCGCATTTACCGAGGATCAGCGAGATCTGCGGGCACAGGCCGGACAGCGCTTCGTGACGTCGACCCAGTTCGGCGTACCACGCGAGCGAGGTGACGGCGTCCTGTACGCGAGCTCCACCGGAGTCGTTGATGCCGACGACCGGGCAACCCATCTTGATCGCGAAGTCCATGATGCCGGCGACCTTGCGGCCGAACATCTCGCCGACGGTTCCGCCGAACACCGTCTGATCGTGCGAGAACACCGCGATCGGGCGGCCGTCGACGGTTCCGTGTCCGGTGACGACGCCATCGCTGTAGAGGGCACCGGGATCGTTGGGGGCCTTCACCAGTGCGCCGATCTCGACGAAACTACCGGGATCGAGCAACGAGTTGACGCGATCGCGGGCACTGGGGATGCCCTTCTTCGCGCGCTTCGCTATCCCGATCTCGCCGGCCGGTTCCTTGGCCAGTTCGAGCCTCGCCCGTAGTTCGGCCAGCTTCTCCGCAGTGGTGCCACTCAAGATTTACGCTCCGGTTCTTGCAGACTCGATGTTCTCGAGCGTCTTCGACAGATGGGCCGCAATTTTTCCAATGTACGGCTCGTCGACGACCGCGAGGTGATCGCCTCCGACGTAGACGATCTCGAGGTCCTTCACCACCGGTCCCCAACCACCGTGCTCTTCGCGGGTGGCGTACGCAGGCTCGAGCGCGATCGCGTCGTCGTGGTACTTGTCGGCCAGATACAGCGTCACGTGCCCGCCGTACTCCTTGAGCTCGGCCGTCTGGATCGCGCGATTGTCCAGCCATGAGGTGCGCTGGTGCTCGATGATTCCACCGGGAATCTTTGCGCCACTGAGCTTGACCAGATCGGTGATGATCCGGATCTGGCCCTCGTCGTCGGAGTCGACCAACTTGTCGTAGGGGATCGGGTAGTCGACGTTGTAGGCCTTCTTGGCGAACGCCGCGTACCGCTCCCAGCGCTTGCGTACCTCGTCCTTGGTATCCGGGATCGCGGTGCCCGGCATGACGGTATCGAGCAACCCGACGTAGGCGACCTCGATGCCGTCCTCTTCCATCTGACGTGCCACCTCGTAGGCGAGGATGCCGCCGAGCGACCAGCCGACGAACACGTACGGCCCTTCGGGCTGAATCGCCTTGATCAGCGGCACATACTCCGCGGCGCGCTTGGCGATGGGGCCTTCGACGCGCTCGAGGCCGTACATCGGCGTGCCCGCCGGCAACTTCCGCAGCAACGGCTCGTACGCGACCGTGGAGCTACCCGCCGAATGGAACGCGAATACCGGTGTGGCGGTGGAGCCCTCGGGGCGAGCCCGAAGAGTCCGCACGACGCCATCGATCTCACCGTCTTCGAGGTGCGGGCGAACCTTGTCTGCGAGCTGCTCGATGGTCTCCGAATCGAGGACGTCGTCGAAGGTGATCTCGCCACCGGCCCGCTCGGTCAGACGAGCAGCCAACTTCTCGGCCGTCTCGTCGTCGAGGATCGGCAGGGTGTTGAAGATGCCCTTGGCCGATTCCTTCGTCACGACTGCCCACGTTGCGAACGTCATCCGCTCGGCGTTGTCGCGCGGCGGTACGTCGGAACCGGCCGCTTCGGCGAACGCTTCCTTGCCGCCCAGGTCGGTCTGCGCCGCGGCAGCAACAGCCGGGGCAGCAACAGCCGGGGCAGCATTCTCGACGGGAGCATCACCCTCGGCCACGGGAGCCGGTTCGACCGAAGCCGGCGCGACAGCAGCCTGTTCGGCCGCCTTCTCCGCTGCCTGCTTGTCGGCCAGTGCCTGCACCTCGTCGCGGTTGTCGATCGCGTAACGCAGGTACTTCTCCACCTCACGCAGGTTTGCATCGCGCACGGCCTGCAGTTGCACTGTGGGAATGTCGAATTCGTATTCCACACGGTTCTTGATGCGGACGGCACTGAGCGAATCGAGCCCCAGTTCGATCAGCGGGACCTCGGGCGGCAGATCCTCGGGTGCGTAGCCCATGGACTCGGCAACGATGATCGCCAACCGGTCTTCGAGCTTCTGATTGCCGTTCGGGTCCCACCGGTCACCGAACGTCTCGACGACCTCCGGCAACTCTTCCATCGGCGACGAGCTCTGATGTTCTACGGCCACAACCGGTTCCGGACGTACGTCACCGGAGGTGACGACGGCCTCGTGCAGCAGGACGAATGCCGAACCCTCGTGTGCATGCACCTGCACCGACGCGCCACCGAGGTGGGAAGTCAGTGTGGTGACGACCGTGCCCACCTTCGGCACTGCAGCATGGGAAACCGAAACACCAAGGGCCACATCGGAGAACACCTGCGACGCAGCAGCAGTGACGAGTGCATCGAAGCCGGTGACGGCCGAGGCCTGAACTTCCCAGACGTGGCGGCCGTCGGGCAGCGCGACGCGTGCGCCGGGCACCCGCGTGTTACCGCTGGAGCTGACCTGCGAGTTGAGCCAGAACTCCTTGCGCAGGTACGCAGTTCGCGGGATAGCGGCGTACGGGCCGGGCTCGAACAGTGTTGCCAACTCCAACGCGTGCCCATGGACGTACAGCTGCGCCAGCGCGGCCAGGAATGTCTCGGCCTCGTCTTCTTTGCGCTTGAGAGTCGGGATCAACGTCGAGTCCGCGACGCCTGCAGCCCATGCGGTCGCGGCCACGGACATCAACGCAACCGGGTTGGGCGCGAGCTCGATGAACGTCGTATGTCCATCTCCCACAGCGACATTGACGGCCTGCGTGAACCAGACCGGATGACGCATTCCCTTGGTCCAGTAGTCGACGCCATGGATCGCCGCATGTCCGACGCGATAGTGCGCCTCACGATCGACCGACGAGTAGACCCCGGCGGTGAGCTTGCTCGGTTCAATTCCGGCCAGTTCGGCGGCCAGTTCGCCGAGCAGCACGTCGACTGCCGCGGTGTGGCCGGCTCCCTTGACGTCGAGCAGGCGGGCCATCTTGCCTGCGGCCTCGGCCATTTCGACGAGAGCCTCGACCTCGGCGCGCGGTCCGCCGACCGTGGTGTGCGTCGGTGCGGCGTAGACGCAGGGTTCCACGTGCGGGAACTGATCGGTGAGGGTCTTGACCTCGTCGGGGGTGTACTCCACCAGCGCCATCGCACCCTGCGAGGCAGCACCGAGGCCGTCCTGGCCCTCGGCCAGCAGCCGTGAGCGGGCGTAGATGATGCGGACGGCGTCTTCGAGGTTCAGGCCTCCGGCGACGTAGGCTGCCGCGACCTCGCCCATCGAGTGTCCGATGACGGCCGACGGCTCGGCACCGTGCGCGCGAAGTGTTGCCGCCAAGGCGATCTGGATGACGAAGATGGCAACCTGCGAATTCTCGAACTCGTAGGTCTGTGAGTCGTCGAGGATGATCTCGCGGATGGAATAGCCGGCTTCGTCGACGAGTAGCTCGTCCACCTTGTCCACCTCGGCAGCGAACACGGCGTTGGTTCGGTACAGCCGCGATGCCATCTTGCGGTGTTGCGAGCCGAAGCCGGAGAACACCCACACCGCGCCGTTGGACGCGGGGGAATCCGCGGAGAACACGCCAGGGCCCGGCTTGCCGGCTGCGATGGCGCGAAGGCCGGCGATGGCCTCGGCTGTAGTGGATGCGAGAACCACTGCGCGCGAACGCCCGTGGTTGCGGCGAGCCAACGTGCGGCCCACGTCGACCAGAGGTGTCGTGCTGCCCTCTTCGGTCTCGAGCCAGTCGGCCAACTCCGATGCAGCCCGCTTGCGGCGAGACGGCAGAGCTGCGGACACAGCGAGAATCACTGTCTCCGAACCGGTTTCAGTATCGGACTCAGTGGTCTCGGCCAGGATGGTCTCGGCCTCGGCGACCGGATCGGTCGTCTCGACCGCGGACACGATGGGCTCCGAAACGACAGGCTCGGGATCGGCAACGATCGGCTGTTCCTCACCGGCCACATCGGTGAGGCCCTCGACGAGAGCGGGCTCCGGGTCGACGGCCGAGGCGTCGAACACGCCGTCGGTCTCACCCGGGACGTACTCGCGCACAACGACGTGCGCGTTGGTACCGCCGAAGCCGAAGCCGGATACGCCTGCGACGGCCTTGCCGGTGTAGCGCGGCCAGTCGGTGGCCTCCGGGATGACCTGCAGGTGTGCCTTGTCGAAGTCGATGTACGGGTTGGGGCCCACGTAGTTCAGCGACGCGGGCAGCTTGTTCGCCTGCATCGCGAGCACGACCTTGATCAATCCTGCTGCGCCTGCAGCAGATTCGAGGTGACCGAAGTTGGTCTTCGCCGACCCCAGCAGGGCCGGCTTGTCGGCGTCGCGGCCTCGGCCCACCACTCGACCGAGAGCGTCGGCCTCGATGGGATCGCCCAGGATGGTTCCGGTGCCGTGCGCTTCGATGTAGTCCACGCCCGACGGGTTGATGCCGGCGTCGCGGTAGGCGAAGCGCAGTGCGTCGGCCTGCGCGTCCGGGTTCGGCGCCAGCAGACCGTTCGAGCGGCCGTCCTGGTTGATCGCGGATCCGGCGATGACGGCGAGGATGTCGTCCCCGTCGCGTTCGGCGTCCTCGAGTCGCTTCAGAACGACGAGTCCGCCACCCTCGGAGCGGATCATGCCGTTCGCGTCGGACGAGAACGCCTTGATCTTGCCGTCGGGCGCGAGCACACCCGTCTGGCCGAATCCGACGGTGATCGGCGGCGCGAGCAGCATGTTGACGCCGCCTGCCACGGCCAGATCGGATTCGCCGGTACGCAGGCTGCGCACCGCCTGGTGCACGGCTACCAGCGAGGACGAGCAGGCGGTGTCGACAGCGATCGACGGTCCGCGGAAGTCGTAGAAGTACGACACCCGGTTGGCCACGATGGCCGTCGAGGTGCCGGTGAGCGCGTACGGGTGCACGGCCGGGTCGCTGACGGCGATGAGCTGGTAGTCGTTGGACGAGCTACCGATGAAGACGCCCACCTGGCGGCCCTTGACCGAGCTGGCGGGAATGTGCGCGTGCTCGAGCGCTTCCCACGTCAGTTCCAGAGCGAGCCGCTGCTGCGGATCGACGTTGACGACCTCGTTGGGCGACATCGCGAAGAACTCGGCATCGAAGGTCTTCACGTCGTCGAGGTAACCGCCCTTGGTGACCGTCGCGGCCACGGCTGCGGCGATGACGGGATCGGACGTGAATTCCTGCCAGCGGCCGTCGGGTAGATCGGTGATGCCGTCGCGGCCCTCGATGAGCAGCGACCACATCTCCTCGGGAGTGTGCCCGGTGCCGGGGAAGCGGGACGACAGGCCGACGATCGCGACGTCGTGTGCGTCGCCCGACTGTCCGCCGCCGGTGTAGAAAGCGTCGTCGACGGTGCCGACCGGCTCGTCGGGCTCGCCCTCGATGATGATCTTGGCCAGCGAGGCGATGGTGGGGTGCTGGTAGACGACGGTGGCCGTCAACGTGACCCCCACCAGTTCTTCGATCTCCCCGCTCAGTGCGACGGCA
Source organism: Rhodococcus ruber (assembly GCF_027270735.1). Taxonomy (GTDB): domain Bacteria; phylum Actinomycetota; class Actinomycetes; order Mycobacteriales; family Mycobacteriaceae; genus Rhodococcoides; species Rhodococcoides rubrum_A. The sequence goes on from NZ_JAPWIJ010000001.1 coordinate 138,773, forward strand.
TCGCGAGAGGACAGACCGAATTCCTCCATCGGACGGTCGTCGGAGATGGCCGACGCCGGTTGCCCGGTCGCGTCCGCAACCCAGTTGCGCAGCCAATCCCGCAGTTGGGCGACCGTGAGGTCCGTCCCGTCCACACTCTGAATCTTGTCTGTCTCTTGTTCAGCCATTACTCACCAAGCTATGTATCGAAGGAACGGGAGGCCCAGAGATCAGTCGGGCAATTCGGCGTCCGGGAACGCCGTCTGCTGATAACCGCCGCGGAGCGTGCCCTCGATGTAGGCGGCCTTGCAGGCCCGCCGGGCGATCTTGCCGCTGGAGGTACGCGGAATGGAACCGGCAGGCACGAGGAGGACGTCGCGAACCGTGACGCCGTGTCGCGCAGAAACCGCGGTACGCACCTCGTCGGCGATCGGCTGCGGGTCTGCCTTGCCGGAGCCTGGAGCACGCTCGGCGACGATGACGAGCTGTTCGGAGCTGTCGTCCGAGTCCTTCGTCAGGGCCGCGCCACTGAACTCGAACACGATGTCGGGGAGCTGATTGAGCGGGACGGCGAACGCCGCGACGAAGCCCGGCCGCAGCGCCTTGCTGGCTTCCTGGGCCGAGAATTCGAGGTCCTGCGGGTAGTGATTGCGGCCGTCGACGATGACGAGGTCCTTGACGCGGCCGGTGATGTAGAGCTCGCCATCGTGATAGACACCGAAGTCGCCGGTACGCATCCAGTTGCCACCCTCGGGAGCACCGTCTGCATGCGAGCCCTCGGGGCTGCGGTGTACGAGCTTGTTGTGGAAGGTCTCGGTGGTCTCGGTCTCGCGACCCCAGTAGCCCTGACCGATGTTCTCGCCGTGCAACCAGATCTCGCCGACGTGCTCGTCTGCAACCTCGGTGGCGGTCTCGGAATCGACGATGGCTGCCCATTGGCTGCGGGCGACCGTTCCGGTGGACACCTGCGGGATTGCACCGGGTGCATCGGGGGCGACGACCACGAAGTTGCCTGCGTTGAGCTCGACGCGGTCGACGTAGACGACCTTGGCCTCGTCGGCGTGCTTACTGGTGGAGACGAACAGCGTGGCCTCGGCCATGCCGTAGGACGGCTTGATGGCGGACTTCGGCAGGCCGTAGGGGCCGAACGCGTCGTTGAACTTCTTCATCGACGACGTCGTGACAGGCTCACTGCCGTTGATCAGACCGATGACGTTCGACAGGTCCAGGCTCTCGCCGTTCTTCGGCAATCCACGCTGAGCGGCGTGCTCGAAGGCGAAGTTCGGTGCCGCGGCGAACGTGCCTGCGCCGTCGGAGACCGCAGCGAGTTCCTTGATCCAGCGCCACGGCCGCTGTACGAACGCGCGCGGGCTCATGATGGTGATGTATTTGCCACCGAGCGCAGGCAGGATGACGGTGAGCAGACCCATGTCGTGGAACATCGGCAGCCAGGTGACGCCACGCGAATCGTGGTTGATCTCCATACTGTCGACCATCTGCAGCGCATTGACACCGACCGCGCGGTGGGTGATCTCCACGCCGGCCGGGGTTCGCGTCGAGCCTGACGTGTACTGCAGGTAGGCGATGTCGTCGAGCGTTGCCGTCGGCTCCACCCACGTCTCACCGACACTGTCCGGGACGGCGTCGACGGCGATGATCCTGGGACGCTCCGCGGCCGGCAGTGCGCGGAAGAACGCCCGTACGCCTGCCGCCGAGTTGCTCGCCGTGAGGATGGCGCTTGGCTTGCAGTCACCGAGGACGGCATGCAAGCGGTCGGTGTGGCCGGGCTCGTCCGGGTCGAACAGCGGCACCGCGATGGTGCCCGCGTAGATCGCACCGAAGAAGGCGATGACGTACTCGAGACCCTGCGGGGCCAGAATCGCGACTCGATCGCCGGGCTGGGTGACCTGCTGCAGGCGGGCCGCAACCGCCTTGAGTCGGGTTCCGAACTCGGCCCAGGTCAGCTCGTGCGCCTCGCCGTCACGCTCGCGGGAGTAGTCGACGAAGCGGTACGCCAGCGTGTCGGAATTCTCTTGAACGTTCACCTCGACGTGACGGACGAGCGTTTGCCCTTCACCGATCGTGATGTGGCCGTTCTCATCGATGAAATCATCGAAATTATGGCTCATTACTTCAATCTCCTCCGACACGAATCCGCTGTCGTACAGCCTGCGTGAACCGAACGCACACGCCGAACTGCACGAGCACGGACACCGAACAGCTTTGTATGTTACTGACTAGTAGCTCTACCGGTGTCGGTTTGGCACCTGGCTTCGAGGCCAGCTACATGGTACCGACACGCGCCTTCGTCACTCGCCTTTCAGCAAGTCGACAACCGGTGCGAATGCTTCCATTTGAGTAGGGAAAACCCCGACATAGGACATCGTCGTTCGCGCGCGAACGTTACGGATTTGATCGGCTATCTCCTCGTACGTCCCGAATGCGAGGTACGGAGACGACAGAATGTCCTCCACGGTCAGCTTGACGTCGACGTCCACGTTCGGTGGGTAGCCGTTGTCGAGGGCAGCCAACGCCATCTCGGCCATCTGCTCTCGATCGTCGGTCACGACGATGGTGGTGATCGCCCAGTTGAGTTCGATGTCGTCGAACCGGTCCCCGGCGGCGGCACGAATCAGTTCGACGCGCTCGAGGGTCTTCTCGATGGTCATGCCCGACAGCAGCAGCTTGCCTTCCTTCGAGGTGCTCGGCACCACCGAGATGATGTCTGCGTGCTTGGCCGCCAGCGCGAGCATCTTCGGACCGCCGCCACCGATGCAGATCGGCGGACGCGGCCCCTGCCTCGGCCGAGGGCTGCCCTTCAGTCCGGAGATCGTGTAGTGCTTGCCCTCGAAATTGCATTCCTGACCGCGCAGCAGCACGTCGAGAATTTCGAGGGTCTCCTCGAGCTTCTCGATTCGCACTCCCGGACGGTCGTACGTGATGCCCGCCTTGTCGTACTCCTCGCGCATCCACCCCGCACCGAGACCGAGTTCGAGTCGGCCACCCGAGAGCACATCGATGGTCGCCGCGTCCTTGGCCAGCACCGCGGGATGCCGAAAGCCGTTCGCCAACACTGCCGTGCCGAGCCGGATCTTGTCGGTGGCGACGGCAAGTGCGCCGAGCGCTGCGATGGGACCGACCTGATTACCCAGGTGATCGGGAATCATGAAGCTGTCGTATCCCAGTTCCTCTGCCTGTTGCGCCAGCTTGATGAATTTCCGAGCTCCACCCTCCTCGGCGTTTCCCTCTCCGCCCGCAGCGAATCGGAATTTACGCGGCCCGGCGGTCGCGGCCTCGGCGGAACTCATCTAATGCTCTCCTCGGGGGTCTTCGAACGTGTGTCGGTCCGAAAGCAGCTGGTCGGTAGGGCGCTGGAGGCAGCCGGCCGGAGCCGATCTGCGCAGGTCCAAGGCGTCACTCTAGCCGCTCGCCGGAATGGATCACACCGGCTGGGGGTTGCCGGGCTCAGGTTTGTGCGCGGCAATAGTTCGCGACACGCCGCGTTGTGATGTGTCCGTTATAAACGGCACGTACTCACGAATGAGCGGGTGTCGGGGCATTCTCGATCAGCCCGGCAGCCCACGCTGCCGTCCACTGCGTAGCCGTCGTGTCGGAGCCGTCGACGACGAAACTGTTGTAGGACGCGTGCACGGGATTGCCGGCAGCACCGATCAGAATCTGGATGCTCTGCGGAATGTTGCGCAGCGACAATCCATCCGACGGCGAGGAACAGATCAAGTCCCCGGGTGCGCAGATCTGATTGGTCCGGTCGTCGAGCGCTCCGAACCCGCCGTCCCGACGCCCCGTCATGGTGATACCGGGCAGGTCGAGTCCCCCGAGTGCCACCTCGGCGCCGACGCCGTCGAGCGGGCCTGGGACGTCGGTTCCCGAGACTCCGTCGCGTCGACCGTCGGCGATCAGGGTCACCCCGAGTACTCGATCGGCGGAGATGGGGCCGTTGCCCGCTCCGATGTCGGACGCGATATCGCCGGAGATGACCGCACCCTGAGAGAAGCCTGCGAGCACGAAGTTGGTGAGCGGGCACCGTGCGCTCACATCGGTCATCTTCTGCACTGCAACAGCTTTGCCCTCGGTGCGGCTGTTGTTGTAGGACTGCTGACCGTCCGGCGGCAGAGCGATGGGATTCGAGAACTGAGCCACATACGGCACGGTGTAGACGTCGGCGCGCGATCCGGGGAACTGCTCCTGCAACGGACGCGTGACGTTGAGCATCAGCGACAGCGGGTTGGCCGTCGGGTTGTACGGATCGTCGGTGGACGAGGACTCCCAGGTGCCGGGAATGGCGATGACCTGCACGTCGGGGCAGTCCGCCGGCTGTGACGTCGGCTCTTCCGGCCCCGGCGGTGGCACCGGAGTATCCGGGCCCTTCGGCAACCGTCCGGCGAGTAGGTACCAGAGGGCGACGATGATCAAACCGAGGATCACCGCGACTGCGATCACCGGGAAGATTCTGCGCTTACGCTTGGCCATCAGCGTGGATCTCCATCAGCGTAAATCTACGGCCTGCAGTACGTCGCCTGCGCGGCGGCGATGTAGGTCTGGGCAGCCTGCTGAGCCTGTGTCTCGCTCATCTGCGTTCCGGCCGCACTGGCTTCGACGCCGACGTTCGCGGTGACGTACGTCGAGATCTCGTCCGCCGCCACACTCTGGGCCTGCGCGGCGCAGATGTAGTTGGCCGTCGAGACCGCGATGTCGCCGTTGCCCGCCGGCGTGATGCCCTGCTTCTTCAGCTCGTCGAGGAAGCTCTGACCGCGATCGTCGATCTGGCTCTCCGTCGGGCCCGGGAAGTCGTCCGGAACGGGTTGCGGCTGCTCCGGCGGCGCGGTGGCCGCCTCACCCGGGCTCGTCGTGGGGGCGGCAGTGGTGCTCTCCGCCGCCGACGTCGTCGAACTCGCCTCGGTTGTCGTCGTGGCTGCTGTGGTGGTGGTGCTCGTCGGGGCTCCGGTGGCCGTCGAGTCGTCACTTCCACACGCCACCAGCATCGAGCTCGCTGCCACGGCGAGTACGCCGAGGGACAGAGTTCTGGCCGGAGAGTTACGCGTCATCGATCGAAAATCCTTCGGTCGTCGGGTCGCAGGCGAGCGTACAGCCACGCTCTGAGAGAACTCTGAAGCCGTGGACGACTCCGAAGCACTCTCGAGGTCACGGCGCGATCGTCGCGACGCCGTCCTTGACGGTGATGATGCCGAACTGGAAGTTCTGCTGCTTGCCGCCACCGTCGATGTCGAACTGATCGCTGGTGGGGTAGCCGAGGCGGCCGCCCTCGTAGCCCACCGATCCCCAGGCGTCGAAGATCGGTCCGTACGGGGTGGACCAGGCTCCGCTGACCGGGCTCCAGTAGATGTTGCCGGTCTCGAACTGGTTGAAGCGTCCGCCATCCCGGATCGGGCCGAGCTCGTTGGACTTGGGGAACCCGAGAGATCCACTCTCCCAACCCAATTCACCATACTTGCCGAGAATCATGCCCTGCACAGAGTGCACTCCGGCATCGGGCGAGGTGTAGATCGCACCGATCTCGAATCCCTGAACCGACCCGGGCTTGTTCGGAGTGACGACTTCGTCGAGCACCGGGTAACCCAGAGGCCCACCCTCGTAGCCCTGGGCTGCCCACTCGTCGAGCACAGCTCCCTTGACCACGTGAGCGCCGGTCTGCGGCGTGAAGTAGACCATGCCGTTCTGGAAGGCGTTGAACCGTCCACGACCGTCCGGGGTACCGATCTCGCCGGTCTTCGGGAACCCGAGCGCACCCTCGGGGCCCTTGTTGCCCTGGTAGATGCCACCGATCGCGCCGGCGACCACCTGCGCGCCGGTGTCAGGGGTGAAGAAGACCCGGCCGAACGTGAAGTCCTGAGCGCGACCGCCTGCGACGTTGTATTCCTCGGTCAGGCACGGGCCGAGCCACGAGTTGGCACCGCTGGCGTTGCCGATCAGTCCGGCAGCACTGCACGCGGGCTTGTCCACCTCGACACCGAGCGCGGTGGCGAGCTGCGGCCACAGCTGGTGCAGCTCGAACTGCCAGTACGGCCACGAGTGCGTGCCCGACGGCCGGTAGTTGACCTGAGCCGGGATACCGAGCTGATTGAGCTTGGTGGCGAAGGTCTGCGAGGTCAACCGCGACAGGATCTCGAGGCCCATGCCGGCGTAGTTGGTGCTCACACCCGGGATGGGCGATGGCTGATCGTACGGACCAGTGGAACCGTTGCCGCTGGAGATGTAGAGGCTGACACCCTTCAGCTTGTCGGCCAGCAGGTACGGATCATGTTGTGCCCACAGGGAATTGGACGGCGATCCCCACATGGCGCTGGAGTTGTAGCCGCCGGCGTCGGTCATTGCGTACTGGATGGCCTGCGGCATGCCGAGTGAGGTGGTGGTCAGGATGCCCGAGAGCGAGCCGGCGAACTTGAAGAAGCCGGGGTTGCGCGCTGCGAGGAACATCGCCGAGGTGCCGCCCATCGACAGTCCCACGACGCCGCGGGTGTCGGTGCTACGCCAGTCCTTGGCCAGGATCGGGGGGAGCTCCTTGGTCAGGAACGTCTCCCACTGGTAGTTCTTGCCGTTGTCCTGATCGACCCAGTCGGAGTAGAAGCTGGACTGACCACCGATGGGGAGGACGACGTTGACGTTCTTGTCGGCGAAGTACGACTCGGCGTCGGTCTCGGCCGTCCAGCCGTTCTCCTGATCGGTCGCACGCAGGCCGTCGAGCATGTAGACCTGCGGGAACGTCGCCTGCGGGTTGATGTTCCAGTCACGGGCGAGCAGCAGCTGAACCTGGATGGGTGTGCCCATCGAAGGCGACCGGATCCACAGTGCCACGCGGCGATCGGAAAGCCAGTCCACGGACGTCACCGTGGCACCGGAGGTCTGGGTGTAGGCCGGTCCGGCGTGGGCGATCGGAGCCGCCTGTGCAATCGGAGCTGCGGACGCCACCGTCGTCGTCGCAAAGGGAATCATCAGCGCGGAGGCGACGGCCAGTGCTGCTGCCGCTCTCCCGGCCCGTGTGCCGGCCGATGGGATTCGACCGAACCGAACAAGCCCAGTGCGCATGATGGTGACTCTCTTTCGACGTGAACTCTCGAAGGTCTCGTTAGGAGACATGCTTCGTATGTCTTTCTACACGTGCCGGATGGCGACGGACAGCAGACGCGCTGTGACTGATGGTGCAATTGTGAACAGAGGTGACGGATTCGATCCCGCCGAAACCGAAAATGCCGCCCGGCGCACAAACGCAGGGCGGCATTTTCGGAGCATCGACTACCCGACGGGATCAGGCGTTCAGTGCGTCCAGGATCTGGGTGCGAGCCTTCCACAGCTCGGCTCCCCAGTACGGCCAGGCGTGAATGCCGTTGGCCGGGAAGCTGTAGGTGGCCGGGATTCCCAGCGTGCCCATGCGAATCTGGAATGCACGAGTGTTGGCGAGCGAGAGTGCCTCGAGGGCCATGCCGTTGGCGGTGTTGTAGAAATCGATCGGCGCAGCCGGGTGGTCGAACTGGCCGGGCAGGCCACTGGCTGCCGAGATGTACAGCGACAGTCCCTGCAGACGCGGCGCGAAGACGAACGGGTCGTTGCGCAGCCACGCCGGGTTCCACGGCGGTCCCCACATGGAGTCGACGTTGAAGCGACCTGCGTCGAGCATCGCAACGCGGATGGCTTCGCGCATACCGGGCGCGGAGATGTTCAGGTAACCCGAGAGCGAGCCGGCGAACTTGAACTGATCGCGGTGGTACGCCGCGAGCGTCAGAGCCGCGGAACCACCCATGGACAGTCCGAGGACACCGTTGTTGCTGCGCGAGACGCCGTAGTTCTCGAGGAACGCCGGGAGCTCCTGTGTCAGGAACGTCTCCCACTTGTAGGTGACTTCCTGGCCGTTGAAGTTCGACGAGGTGTACCAGTCGCTGTAGAAGCTGGACTGACCACCGACGGGCATGACCAGGGTCACGTCGTCGTTGGCGAACTGGTCCTGCGCGTTGGTCTCGAACGTCCACGCGTTGCGGTCGTCGCGGGCGCGCAGGCCGTCGAGCAAGTAGAGAGCAGCATTTCCGCCGCGGGCCGCCCACTGAACCTGAACCTTGATGGGGCCCATCTCGGACGGAACGATCAGGTCCTCGCGGCCACCGGCCGGAGTCTGGTGCACGACGGACGCTGGTGCCGCAACTGCGACGGCTCCGCCGACCACACCGGCTGCGATGGGCAGAACGAGCGCTGCTGCGCTGACGCCGAGCAGGCGCTGACGCCAGCGTGAGGAGGCCTTCGGTGTACTGCTGAGGCCGGCAAATCGCATGAAATGGTGCTCTCTCTCATCTACGCGGTCTCCGCTGTCGTAGCGGCCCCCGGCAATCGAACAGGGCGAACTGGTGGCCCCGTGAGGCCGAGGTGAAGCTGGGGATGCTGACAAGACCGAAGCCTCGAGAAGCTGAGGTTCTGCTGAGAACAGGAGAACCGCTCGATGGAGGTTATTCCATCGAGCGGTTCCAAGGCAAAACTGTGATCAGCGTCGCAGTTTCATCTCGCCGTCTCCCCGAAACAGGAGACTATCCTGCGTCGTCCCCGCTGAACAGCCCTGAAAAGTCGTGAGTTGTCACTAGGGGCCGAAAAGCGGGCGAAACGACCGAAACGATGAGAAGCCGGTCAGTTACCGATGTTGGCGCTGAGGTCCGGAGCCATGACGCGAATCTGCTCGCCCCAGTAGCCCCACTGGTGGGTACCGACGGCCGGGAACGCGTAGGTGACGTTGTTGGCACCGATACTCGCCATGCGGATCTGGAAGGCGCGGCTGTTCGCCAGTGCGATGGCCTCGAGGCCCATGCCGTTGGCGGTGTTGTAGTAGTCGATGAAGCTCTGCGGGCGATCGAGTCCGCCGGGCAGACCGCTACCTGCGAAGACCCAGACACGCGTTCCGTTGTCGCGCAGACGAGGTGCGAAGACGAACGGATCGTTGCGCAGCCACGCCGGATCCCACGGCGGTCCCCACATCGCGTCGATGTTGTAGCGACCGGAGTCCAGCAGCGCCAGACGCATCGCTTCGCGCATGCCCGGGGCGGAGATGTTCAGGTAGCCGGACAGCGAGCCCGCGTAGCTGAACTGGTCGGGGTGGTACGCGGCGAGCGTGAGAGCGGCCGAGCCACCCATGGAGATACCGATGACACCGTTGCGGTTGGGGTTGAAGCCCCAGTTGGCGCGCAGGTTCTCACGCAGATTCTGCGTCAGGAAGGTTTCCCACTTGTACGTGGTCTTCTGCCCGTTGAAGTTGGACGGCGCGTACCAGTCGGAATAGAAGCTCGACTGTCCGCCGACCGGCTCGACAACGTTGATGTTGTACCCGGCCAGTACGGCACCGGCGTCGGTCTCGTGCTCCCAGCCCGAGATGTCCGTCGTGGCGCGCAGACCGTCGAGCAGGTAGACGACGCGGTTGGTGTTACCGTCCGCTGCCCGCCACACCCGGCTCTTGATCGGGCCCATGCTCGAGTCGGTCCAGACGTCGATGGCATTGCCGTCGAAGGCCGCGTTGGCAGTCGCGCCACCGCCCGCTACGGCCAATCCCAGTGGGAGGACCACCGCCATCAGCATGGACGTGGCGGCGCGGCGTCCCCATGACCCCGCTCGCTTGTCCGCCCCACGCTCATTCACGGACCGGCTCTTCCATCTACCCAGCATGCACTCGACCTCTCAGCTGCTTCGTCGTCACATCGGTTACGCAATCAACGCTTGATCTCGCAAGTTCATCATGTCTGTCGATCGGCCGTACAGGTCGTTCGCATACACATCCTTCGCACATATCGCGCGAAGTACGACCTCCGTTACACGATTGAGATAGCTCATCTTGGCGTCGAGATCTATTCGGCGCAACCCGGTGACTCTTTCGTGTCCTGGCATCTAATTATCGGCTTTCAATATCGGAGCCGGAAGATCACATCTCTGTATTTCGTACTTGGGCACTCGGTCGAATCGATATCCGGCGTAGAAGAACGAGCGTTTGAGATTCCGGACGAACAGTTGTTTCGTCAGCGGTGCTCGATACGACGCCATCAATTCCTCGGTATCGGGGCAGGTCAGCGCCACCTGAGCTTCGGTGACCCAGTCCTCGTCCATGTACCAGGGGAGGTACGGATGGACGGCGACGAACCCGAGGTCGGCCACCACCCAATCCGGATAGAGGCGCTTGTCGTGACCGATGCGCCCACCCTCGAGGCGCTCCGTGTGCGATGCCAGCGGATACGCCAGACCCATCTGATCGATGACCCGCACGTCGAGACCGACGTTCATGCTCGTCATTCCCAAGTTCAGGAAATACACGGTGTGACCGAATCCACCGTCGGGGATCGGGAGCGGCGGCGGAACGACGTCCCAGTAGGTGTACTGCGCCGACGGCAGCAGTAATCCGCCGTCGGGAGTGTCGTCGATGGTTCGAACCATTGCCCGCATCCACGGATAGTCGAGGTAGTCCGAGGCCAGGATCGGATGAGCGTGCCCGGTGTTGAGCGAGTAGAAGGCTCTCTCGTCGACGATGCCACTCCGGCCGACGATTGTGCCCTGCGGCATTCCCGTCGTATTCGCGGCCGCCACGGCCCAGACGACGATGCCGCCCCAGACGATGAGGTCGGCGACGAATACCGCCGTCGCCCGGTCCTTGGACCAGCGTTTCGGTAAAGCAACGGGCAATACCGAAATCGGCAACAACAGCGTGAACAATGCCGGTAACAACGTTCGTCCGTGCATGAAATCGCCGCCGACGCGAATGGCGTACACAGCAAGGACGACCCCACTGATCAATGCGAACGCGACGACAGCGGTGGGCGTCCGCAGCGCAGCGAGCCAATCGCGTGGCGACCGTGGCAGAGACAGCCGAATTCGCGATACCGACAGCGCGGCTGCCACCGCGAGAAGTGCGAGCGGCAACCACAGCAAGTACGGCCCCACCAGGTTGGACAGGTACGCGAATCCCTGAGACCACTTGGCTCCGCCGGCATCCTTCGACACCGCGGTATTGGGGTACGGCAGGCCGTAGTACCCCATGCGCCAGATCTGGTAGAGCACCGGCACAGCTCCGGCCACAGCGAACACGAGGAATCTCGACAGCCAGCTCTGCGGAGCCAGGAAGATCATGGCCAGCGCGAACACGGCCACGATGGACAGTTCCGGGCGCACCAGCGGGCCCAGACCGGCGAAGAAGGCCAGGAACAGCAGTTCGACGCCACCGCTGCGGCGCTGACCCCAGCGAACCATCAGCAACCACAGCGTCGCCAGCCAGAAGATGACCAGGCAGGTCTCGAGACCGGACGTTGCGAAGTCGCGGGCGGGCGGAACCGCGATGTAGACCAGGACGCCTGCGGGGAGGAACAGCGTCCGCTTCGCGGTACGCCCACGAAGGGCGAACGTGCCGATCATCGCGATGACGACGGATGCGGTGGACAGCACCAGAGCGATCGTCAGAACCACGTACTCGAGGCGCGCCTCGCTCAGCCAACTGCCCGCGTACACGAGGTAGGTCCAGATGGTGCTGGTGTTGGTCTCGACACGCTCGCCCGCGTTGAACACCGGGCCGTTTCCGGCCAGCAGGTTGCGGACTGTGCGCAGCACGATCAAACCGTCGTCGGCTATCCAGCGGCGCTCCCATGCACCCCAGAGGAACAACGCTCCGGTGACGACGGCTCCGACCCAGAACACGGGCCTGGTGATCGATCCCCGAGCGGAGTCTTCCTCCCGCGTATCTCGCTGGTCAGGCGAGGTAGACAGCGACACCAACCACTCCGATCCACGCTATGGCGAGTAGCTGCAGAACCCTGTCTCCCAACGCGATCTCTTCGGGTTCGCCTGCCTCGCCGCCGTCTACGTCCACTGCGTATCGCAGGATTGCGATGGTAAACGGAATCATCGAAATGGCGAACCAGTTGGAGTCGGTTTCGGCGTCCTGTTGGAAAGCCCACAGGCCGTAACAGATGACGACCGCCGTCGCGGAGAGCGTCCACACGAAGCGCAGGTACGTGGTGGTGTAGTTCTCGAGCGACTTGCGGATCTTGGCCCCGGTGCGTTCGGCCAGTTGCAGCTCGGCGTAGCGCTTTCCTGCTGCCATGAACAGCGATCCGAACGCCATGATCAGCAGGAACCACTGCGAGAGCGGGATCGAGGCAGCGACGCCGCCGGCGATCGCGCGCAGTAGGAAGCCGGAGGAGACGATGCAGATGTCGAGCACGGCCTGGTGCTTGAGGCCGAAGCAGTACGCCAGCTGGACCGCGATGTACACGCCGATGACCAGGGCGAGTTTCCAGTTGGCGATGAACGACAGTCCGATGGCCAGGCCGAGGGACACCACTGCCATCCCGTAGGCGACGTTGACCGGCAGTACACCAGCAGCGATCGGCCGGAAGCGCTTGGTGGGGTGTGCGCGGTCGGCCTCGACGTCGAGCGCATCGTTGACGAGGTAGATGCCCGAGGCGGCGAAGCAGAACACGATGAACGCGAGCGCGACGGACAGCAGCACGTCGCGATCGGTGACCGAGCCTGCCGCCAGCGGCGCAGCCAGGACCAGCACGTTCTTGACCCACTGACGCGGGCGAAGCGCCTTGACGATGCCGTCCGCCAGATTCTTCGGCGGTGCGCCTACGGGTGCGGCATCCTCGCTCATTTGTCTCCTTCGAACTTCACGACGGCCGCAGCCGTCAACGCGCCGAGTGCCGATCCGGCCAGCACATCGGTGGGGTAATGGACTCCGAGCACCAAGCGCGAGAGCAGCATGGGTGGGACGAGGACCGCCGGTAACGGTAGCCCGGTCACCCGGCCGAGGAGAACCGCGGCCGCTGTGGTGGATGTCGCATGCGAGGACGGAAAGCTCAGCTTGCTGGGTGTCGAGACGTTGATACGTACGGCCGGGTCGTGTGGACGCGGCCTGCGCACGATGCGTTTGATGACGATGGACGCGGCATGCGATCCGACGGCACCGACGGCAACCGATGCCCATTGGCGCCGACGCGGCGCGTCCAATGCAGCACCGATGCCGGCGATCGCAACCCAGCCGAGGGCATGCTCGCCGAAGTGCGACATTCCGCGTGCGACGGTGATCGCACCGGGGGCGCTGCCGACCGTGGCCTGCACCTTCTCGAGAATGCGCACTTCTGTCGGCACCTCGGTCTGGCCTTTACGCCTGGTAACGAAAGACACGTTCCCACGTTTCCTTACTGGTCAGGTGCGGCACGGCATCACGGTATCGAGCTTTGAGTGCGGGGAATTCGGCTGCCAACTGCTTGCGCAGCGACAGTGCTTCCTTGAGCAACGCCGCGGCCTGCGCGCGGTCGCGCTTGCGGTAGACGACGCCCCGGCCGTCGGCAGTGGTGACGGTGACGCCGTCGACCTGGGACAGCAGGAACCAGCGCGCGTCGAGAGTCGGCACGTTGAGCTGCGGACGCTCGTGGTGCTGCTCGTGCGCGGGCTTGACGTTGTGCAGCAAGCCCTTTGCCAGACGGCGCACCTTGGAGATCGGGTTGGTCGGCAGGCCGACCGCGCCCACTTCTTCGCCGGACGCGAGCGGGAGCTCGGTGGAACTCCCGACGACGACGGCGTCGGGGAATTCCTTGCGCAATGCGTGCACCGTCGGCAATGCCGTGGGCAGGATCTCGAGGATGTGCTCGGGACCGGCCAGGAAGTCACGGATCGCGAGGTTCTGGATAGCGACCGTCGAGTACTCGAGGCACAGCAGGTGCTTGACGGTGGCCTTGATCGTGTCGAGCACCAGGCCCTTGCCGTCGCCGGGCATGTGCAGCGACGCGACAACGAGACGGTTACGCAGGTGGAAGTACGCCTGCCAGTCGATGGCGTCGTCCTTGTCGCTCCACGCCATGTGCCAGATCGCGGCACCGGGCAGGGTCACCGTCGGGTAGCCGGCTTCGCGTGCTCGCAAGCCGTATTCGGCGTCGTCCCACTTGATGAACAGCGGCAGTGGCTGCCCGAGTTCCTCCGCGACGACCCGCGGGATCATGCACATCCACCAGCCGTTGTAATCGACGTCGATCCGCCGGTGCAGCAGCTTGCTGGTGCGCAGCGGGTCCTCGGAGAAGTCGTGGTCGTATTCGACGTTCTGCGCGCCGGTCCACATGAAGTTTCCGCGGGCGATCACTTCACCCATGACGTGCAGGTGACTGCGCGCCTGCAGGTTGAGCATCTGGCCGCCGACGAGCGTGGGGACCTTGGCGAATCGCGACATCGCGAGCGCCCGCAGAATCGAGTCGGGCTCGATCTCGATGTCGTCGTCCATGAACAGAATGTGTTGGCAGGCAGTGTTGTTCAGTGCCTCGTACATGATGCGGCTGTAGCCACCGGACCCGCCGAGGTTGGCTTGGTCGTGGATGGCGAGTCGCCCGCCGAGGGCTGCTGCGGCCTCGTCGAACCCGGGCTCGTCCTTGGCCTTGCGGGTGCCCTGATCCGGCATGATGACGGCCTGGATCACGTCGAGAACCAATGGATCCGAGCCAAGGGCCACAAGGGCTTTGACGGCGTCGGTCGGGCGGTTGAACGTAGGGATGCCGACGGCGACGGTGGCCTCACCGGGAGCATCGATCGGCGCATACCAGCCGGCGCTCTCGAGAACCACCTCGGAATCGGAGGTGATGTCGAACCAGATCCAGCCGCCGTCCTCGAACGGACCGAGGTCGATCAGAAACTCTTGCGCTGCATCGCCGTCCACAGCTTCGCGGCCCTCGACGTGGATGCGCGACGCGTCGGCCTTGGACCGGTAGACGTCGATTCGGCAGTGCCCGGAGACCTCGACACGCAGCACCACGGACTTCAGGATGCTGTAGCGCCGCCAGTAGCTGGCCGGGAAAGCATTGAAGTAGGTACAGAACGACACCTCGGACTCGGAGCCGATCGTGACCGAGGTCCGCGAGAGCGAGTGTGCGCGTTTGGCGTTGGTGAGCGCTTCTTCGAGGTACAGCGTGCGCACGTCGAGCGGCTCGCCGGAGCGGGGCAGCAACACTCGCTGCAGCAGCGATCTGCCGAGCACCGGGGCCACGTCGGCGACACCGTCGGCGAGGAGATGTTTGGCGGTCACTTGTCGCCTGCCAGGGGTGCGCCGGTCTCGAAATGCGGGGCCAGAGTGTTGTCGTACATGTTCAGTGCGCTGGCGATGGCCATGTGCATGTCCAGGTACTGGTACGTCCCGAGGCGTCCACCGAAGAGCACGCCGCTGGAGGCTGCTTCGGCCTTGGCGCGATCGCGGTATGCCTCGAGCTTGCTCCGGTCGTCGGGAGTGTTGATCGGGTAGTACGGCTCGTCGCCACTCTTCGCGAAGCGGGAGAACTCGCGCATGATGACCGTCTTGTCGGTCGGGTACTCGCGCTCGGGATGGAAGTGACGGAACTCGTGAATACGAATGAACGGCACGTCGCCGTCGTTGTAGTTCATCACCGGCGTGCCCTGGAAGTCACCGGTCGGCAGCACTTCGGTCTCGAAGTCAATTGTGCGCCAACCCAATTTGCCCTCGGAGTAGTCGAAGTAGCGATCCAGCGGACCGGTGTAGACGATCGGGGCGTTCGGGCTCTCGGCCACGATCTGCTCCCGCACGTCGAACCAGTCCGTGTTCAACCGGACCTCGATCTTCTCGTCGGCGGCCATCTTCTCGAGCCACGCGGTGTAGCCGTCGACCGGCAGTCCCTCGTAGGTGTCGTTGAAGTAGCGGTTGTCGAACGTGTAGCGCACCGGCAACCGGGTGATGTTGCCCGCGGGCAGATTCTTCGGATCGGTCTGCCACTGCTTGGCGGTGTAATCCTTGATGAACGCCTCGTACAGCGGACGTCCGATCAGCGAGATCGCCTTCTCCTCGAAGTTCTGCGCGTCCTTCGAGTCGAACTCGTTGGACTGATCTTCGATGAGAGCCCGCGCCTCGGCCGGCGAGAAGTACTTGCCGAAGAACTGCGAGATCAGGCCGAGGCCCATCGGGAATTGATACGACTGGCCCTTGTGCAGCGCGAAGACGCGGTGCTGGTAGCTGGTGAAGTCGGTGAACTGGTTGACGTACTCCCAGACCCGCTTGTTCGAGGTGTGGAACAGGTGCGCGCCGTACTTGTGGATCTCGATACCCGTCTCGGGCTCGGCCTCGGAGTACGCGTTGCCGCCCAGGTGGTGCCGTCGATCGAGCACCAGAACACGCTTGCCCAGCTGGGATGCCGCCCGTTCGGCCACGGTCAGTCCGAAGAACCCGGATCCGACGACGATCAAGTCGTATCGGCCGGTCGCGGAGGCGTCGGAAGAGGTGGTCTCGGAGCTCACAGCAGTCACGGGCAACCAGGGTATCCGACGATCGTGACCGCTCTACCCCACCAGGCGTCGGGCGACCGGTCGGGTGTCACATGGCCGGGCGTCGGAGCAGGTAGGTGTCCATCACCCATCCGTGCGCCGCTTTGACCTCGTCGCGGGCGCGGCGGATGTCTGCCAGCACGTCGTCGAGTGGCCCCGCCACCAGCTTCTCGTCGACCGTGCCGAGGTTGGCTCCCCAATGAATGCCCCACCCCGCGCCGGTCAGCGCGCTGCAGGCCAAGTTGCCGTCGAGCATGACCACCAGGTTGTCCAGTCCGGCAGCGACGTCGCCCGCCAGGTTCCTGCCGGTGGTGATGACGATCGGTCCGCCGATGCGGTTGAGCACGAGCCGGTGACTCGCAGCCAGCATCGACACACTGGAGATGCCCGGTGTGACATCGAACTCGATGCCGTCGCGCAGCCCAGCCAACCGCTCGACGACGCGGATCGTGCTGTCGTAGAGCGCCGGGTCGCCCCAGACGAGGAACCCGACGACGGTGTCCTGCGTGAGACCGTCGAGCACATCGGCGTAGGCACGGGCGCGAGCATCGTGCCAGTCGAGGACGGCGGTCTCGTACTGCCGGGGCGAGCGGTCGCGCGGCGGGTCGGGTACCTCGATCACCCGGTAGCTGCCACCGTGGTGGCGCTCGAGGATGTGCTGCCTGGCTGCTGCGAGATCGCCGACGGACGCGCCCTTGTCTGCCACGATGAACACGTCCACGGCGCGCAATTTCTCGACCGCCTGGACGGTCACCTGGTCCGGATGTCCGCCGCCGATACCGATCAGATGAATCTTCACGAGCGGTCCCGGCAGGCGTCGTACAGATGCGATTCGGCGACGACGCGTCGAGCCAGGGCGGGTCCCACCAGGATGACTGCGGCCTGACGCAGGCCCGCGGCCTCGACCTGATCGGCGATATCACCCAGGGTGCCGCGCAGAATCAGCTCGTCCGGCTTGCTGGCGTGGAAGACGACCACGGCGGGGCAGTCCGGCCCGTAGAACTCGGTGAGTTCGTCGGCGATGAGCCGGGTGCGGGTGATCGCCAGGTGCAACGCGAGCGTCGCGCGAGTGGCGGCGAAGTTGGCCAGCGCCTCGGTGTCCGGCATCGCCGTCGAGCGGGCCTGCGCGCGAGTGAGGACCACCGATTGCGTCACCTCGGGGACCGTCAGCTCGACGCCCAGTGACGCGGCAGCAGCGGCGTAGGCCGGCACGCCGGGGGTGACGTCCCACGGAACGCCTGCGGAGTCGAGTCGAGCGGACATCTCCGCCAGAGCGGAGTAGAGGGACGGGTCCCCCGAACACAGGCGCGCGACGTCCTCCCCACGCTCGTGGGCGGCGACCAGCTCTTCCGTGATGGCATCCAGGTCGAGTTTCGCGGTGTCGACCAGCCGGGTGCCTGCGGAGCAATGTTCGAGGATGGCGTCGTCGATGTAGGTACCGGCGTAGACGCAGACCGGGCTGGACCGTAGAAACTCGACGGCCCGCAGCGTGAGTAGGTCCGCCGCCCCGGGTCCGGCTCCGATGAAGTGCACAGTCACAGCTGGAAAGCGTAGGTGACGCGTCCGACGCGCCGCGCCACTGGAACTTCCCGGCTGTGGCTAACCGTCAAGCTAAGGTTTAGCCTTGTGTCTGATGAGACTCATGTTGCTGATGTGATTCATGTTGTTCAGCAATCGAAATCCTACGACGCGTACCTACCAACAACCAGGGAGTACCGCCTTGCCGAACCGTCGAACGAAGCCGTCGATCGTTCTCGGTGCTGTCGCACTACTCGCCGTCGCGACCCCCTTTGCGGTCGCAGGGCTGACAGACAGCACGACCACCGGAGTTCGACCGGCCAACGAGACAACCCCGGTCACCGTGCCGACGAAGATCGTCGAGACCGCACTGAGCGCAGCACCGGACATCGTGATTCCGCTGCAGGAGCTCACCGGCCTGCCGCTGCCCGATCTGCGGCTCTCCGATCTGAAGTACCTGCCGCTGCCGGATTCCATCGTGATCCCGCCGATCCAGATCCCCGACATTCCGGGCCTGACCACGCCCGCGCCCGGCGGTGCCACCGCACAGGCACCGATTCCCAGGGTGGACGCATCGGCACCGATCAACCCTGAGGCCGCAGACCCCACCGGGCCGCCGCTCGGAGCGGCAGTCAAGGAAATCTCGCAGGACACCCCGTTCAGCATGGTGGCGTTGACCTCCGAGCAGCTGAACGGTGCGTCTGCGCAGGTTCGCCGTCAGCTCGAGGACGGGTCCTGGGGACCGTGGCTGCAGACCGCGCCGGTGGACAGCACTGCCGACGACTCCGTTCCCGCTGCGGGAAAGCAAGGTACCGAACCGATCTTCGTCGGACTGACCAAGGCCGTGCAGGTGCTGCTGACGCCCATGACGAGTAGTGCCGCTCCCGAAAGCTTTGCGGGCGCGCCTGTTCCCGAGGTACCGGTCGTCGAATTGCCCGCTACTGACGCGCCGGCCGACGCTCCCGCTGCAGCTACGCCCGCTCCCGCCGCCGCGGAACAGCCCCTCGGCTACACCCCGGCGTCGTCGAGCAAGCCGCTGCGCCAGCAGGATCCGGCTCCCGTGGACCCCGCGGCACCGATAGAGCCCGCTGCGCCCGAAGCCGCTCCGGAGGTGTCGGCTGAGCAGTTGGCGTCGGCAGTGAGCGACATCAGCGCCGTGCTCATCACCCCCGGCACGTCCCCGGCCGATTCCGCACTCAGCGACCTCGCCACTCCGGTGGCAGGCGATGCAGGCCCCAACGTCATCACCCGTGCCCAGTGGGGTGCCGACGAGTCGATCCGTTGTGCCACACCGACAATCGACGACTTCATCGGCGGTGCCACCGTGCACCACACCGCGGGCAGCAACGACTACTCCAAGTCCGAATCGGCCGAAATCGTCCGCGCCATCTACGCGTACCACGCGCAGACGCTCGGCTGGTGCGACATCGGCTACAACGCCCTCGTCGACAAGTACGGTCAGATCTTCGAGGGCCGCGCCGGCGGCCTGGACAAGCCGGTTCAGGGTGCCCATGCGGGCGGGTTCAACGAGAACACCGTGGGTGTCGCCATGATGGGCGATTACTCCACCGAGGATCCCTCGCAGGAGACCGTCGATTCGGTCGGCAAGTTCCTCGGCTGGCGACTCGGCAAGGCCGGGCTCGACCCGAAGGGAACCACGACGATGACCTCCGAGGGAACGGATTTCACGTTCATCGGCAAGGGCAAGACCGTCGACCTGCCGGTGATCTTCGGGCACCGCGACGTCGGCAACACCGAATGCCCCGGTGACGCCGGGTACGCCCGGCTCGGCGAGATCCGCGACATCGCGGCAGCCAACCTCGGCGGCGGGGCTTCCACACCGGCGTCACCCGACACGACCGACACTGCTCCCGACACCGCGGTGACCGACCCGGCTCCGTCACGCCCGGGCACCGACGTCAGTTCGACTCTGGGCGAGAACATCCCGGCGCTGGTCGCCGAGTTGCAGCGTCTCGCATCGACCAGTCCTGTTGCACAGAAGTGGTTGGCTTCGGGCGGGGAGACCGGCTCACTCGGTGTGCCGGTGAGCGGCCTGGTGCAGGTGAGCGGCGGCCGTGAGAAGGCGCAGTTCCAGAACGGCGAGATCATCACCAACATGGCCGGTCAGGCTGTGGCCGTCATCGGCAAGATCTTCCAGCAGTACCTGCAGCAGGGTGGCGTCGACGGCGTCCTCGGCCTACCGATCACCGACGAGTTCAAGGTGCCGGAGGGCTTCCGGACGGACTTCGAGAACGGCTCGCTGATCTTCAACGAGCTCACCGGAATCGTCACCACGGTGATCAAGACCTACAACGACACGTACAACGCGGAAATGCAGAACCCCGCTGCGGCACCGGTGGAACCGGCACCCGCGCCGGAGCCTGCACCCGCGGGCTGACATTCCCGCGACAGGGCCGAGTCACTGTGTTGACTCGGCCCTTTCGCGTTGGGGTGGGTAGCGTGAAGTGATGTCTACGCGGACGCGCTTCGTGTTGTTGTCCTCCATCCCCCAGCTGGTGTGGCTCGTGCTCGTCGCCGTAGCCGTCATCGGTAGCTGGACGGCCCAGAACGGCGGCCAGTGGGCAGGATCTCTACTGCTGAAGTTCGCGACATTCCTGTTCGCGTACTTCTTCTCGGTACCGTCGTCGACGACGTTCGGTGTTCCGTACGTTCCGATCAGCGCGATGCTGCTCGTGGTGTGTGCGGTATCGGCCGTGCGAATCGAAAACTGGACCGCCGGTTTCGACACGGACGCCTTCTCGTTCGAGGCGGTGCTCACCGTCTGTGCCGTCGCGGCTACGGTTGCGAGTCGCCAACTTGCCGTGCGTGATTCGATGACTGTCCAGTTGCACTTTCCGGTCGCCGACGGGCGGTGGGAGGTAGCCGCAGGCGAGGGCAGACTGTTCAATCATCACTGGGAGGCGCCGTTGCAGCGCGCGGCACTCGATATCGTCGCGGTGGATCGTCGTGGTTCCTCGCATCGCGGGGTTCTGGCCGGATGCGACGAGGACTACTACGCCTTCGGTTCACCCGTGCACTCCCCCGTCGACGCCGAAGTGATCCGATGCGGCGACGGCCTGAACGACGGCGAGCTCAACCCGGCAAAACCGGCGGGAAATCACGTGGTGTTGGGAGCCGGGTCGGAGGAGATCCTGATCGCGCATCTGAAGAAGGGCAGCGTCGCTGTCACCGCGGGGCAGCGCGTGAGGGCCGGCCAACTGCTGGGAGTCGTCGGAAATTCGGGCAACTCCACCGAGCCGCACCTGCACATTCACGCCCAACGTGACGGACGGGCGGTGCGCATCGTCTTCGACGACGTCCGCGGCCGGATGTGGCCGGGTCGACGCGTCATCCGCCCCTGATCCGGCGGCGACGCGTCACCACCAGCGTTCGAGAACCTGCGCCACTCCGTCTTCTGCGTTGGTGACGGTCACTTCGTTGGCGGCCGCGACGGCAGCGGGATGCGCGTTACCCATCGCAACGCCGAGTCCGACCATCGACAGCATCGGCACATCGTTCGGCATGTCACCGAACGCGACGATGTCCGATACGTCGACCGACAGCGTCTCGGCCACCTTGGCCAGGCCCGACGCCTTGGTGATCCCCGGGGCCGACAGCTCGATGAGTCCGTTGTCGGTGGAGAACGTCAGGTCGGCGCGGCCGGAGATCAGCGGCGAAAGAATGTCGGCCATGTGGCCGCTGGTGGATCCCGAGAGCCGGATCAGCAGTTTCACCGCGGGGACGTCGACGACGTCGTCCTCGGTCATCTCGACGTTGTCGGGATTGAGCCACGCGTGCTCGTAGCCGGGCGAACTGACGAACTGCGGTGTGGCCGAGTCGTGTGCGGTCTGCCCCACTCGCTCGGCGGCCAGACCGCAACCGGGCAACGCGCGGTAGGCGACGTCGGCCAACCACTGCAACGTCTCGACCGACAACGTCTCGGCGCTCAGGACACGATCGGTGGCCGCGTCGTAGATCACCGCACCGTTGGCGCACACGGACATCGGTGCGTATCCCAACTGGTCGACGACGGGTTGAATCCACCGCGGTGGCCTGCCGGTGGACAGTACGAAGGGGACGCCGTCGGCCACCACGGCCGAGACGGCACGCTTTGTGCGTTCGGTGACGCGTTCATGCTGGTCGAGCAAGGTGCCGTCGACGTCGCTGGCAACGAGTCGGGGGGCGAGGCGGGTGGTGTTCGGCGCGTTGGTCATCGTGACGTCATTCTGCCCTAGTGTCGAAGAGAACTGTTTTCGACATGCACGTCTTCGATGTGGAAGGAACGGTAGATGACATCTGTGAACCGCCAGATCCGATTGGCTCAGCGCCCGGTGGGACGCCCCGACGACTCGACGTGGGATCTCACCGAGGAGCCGATTCCCACCCCGGGCGACGGCGAGTTCGTCGTCACCGTCGACTACGTCTCTCTCGACCCGGCTATGCGCGGCTGGCTCAACGACGCGCGCTCGTATGTGCCGCCCGTCGGCATCGGCGAGGTGATGCGCGCGCATGCAGTGGGACGGGTGCTGGAATCGAACAACCCCGGTTTCGCTGTGGGAGAGATCGTTTCGGGATCCTTCGGCGTCACCGAGCATGCTCTGTCGGACGGCACGGGAGTGCAGAAGGTCGACGAATCCGTCGCACCGGCACCCACGTGGCTCGGAGCCCTCGGCTTCCCCGGACTGACGGCGTACTTCGGCCTGATGGACGTCGGCAAGCTCACCGAGGGTGACACCGTGGTGATCTCCGGAGCCGCCGGGGCCGTCGGCAGCATCGCGGGCCAGATCGCGAAAGCCAAGGGAGCCACAGTGATCGGCATAGCCGGTGGACCGGAGAAGTGCGCGTGGCTCACCGAAGAACTGGGCTTCGACGCGGCGATCGACTACAAGAACGAGTCGGTGTACAAGGGCCTGAAGGCCGCCGCACCGAAGGGAATCGACGTGTATTTCGACAACGTCGGCGGTGAGATTCTGGACGCGGCCCTGTCGCGTCTACGCAAGGGCGCGCGAGTGGTGTTGTGCGGAGCCATCTCCGGTTACAACGCCACCGATCCGCAGCCCGGGCCTGCGCACTACCTGTCCCTGCTGATCAATCGCGCGTCGATGACGGGCTTCATCATCTTCGATTACCTCGATCGGTACCAGGAGGGTATCGATGCCCTGTCCGAGCTTCTCAGCAGCGGCAAGATGACCGCACGGGAGCAGATCGAGATCGGCGGCGTCGCCGCCTTCGGATCGACACTGAACCTGTTGTTCGACGGTGCCAACACCGGCAAACTGGTTCTCGAGGTCGGCGAACGCCCCCACGACTCGGAATTATGACGGCCGCTCGTTCGTTGGACCCCATGTATCGACCGATAGAGCACAAGGAGTAAAGATGTCTGCAGCCACCGAAACCGCCATCCTCGCCGGAGGGTGCTTCTGGGGAGCCGAGGAGCTCGTCCGCAAGCTTCCCGGAGTGGTCTCCACCCGCGTCGGGTACACCGGCGGCGAGGTTCCCAACGCCACCTACCGCAACCACGGCAACCATGCCGAGGGCCTCGAAGTCGTCTACGACCCCACCCAGACGTCCTACCGCGATCTGCTGGAGTTCTTCTTCCAGATCCACGATCCGTCCACCAAGAACCGTCAGGGCAACGACATCGGTGCCAGCTACCGGTCCGCGATCTTCTATCTGAACGACGAGCAGAAGCGCGTCGCCGAGGACACGATCGCCGACGTCGACGCCTCGGGGCTGTGGCCGGGCAAGGTCGTCACCGAGGTGACCCCGGCAGGAGACTTCTGGGAGGCCGAGCCCGAGCACCAGGACTACCTGCAGAAGTACCCCGAGGGATACACCTGCCACTGGGTACGTCCGGACTGGAAGCTGCCGCGTCGGGCAACCGCCTAGAGCGGCTTCGCCGCAGGTGAGCGGAACTTCGACCCCTACTACGAAGTTCCGTTCACATAGCTCGGCCGTGTAGATCAGACATATCGAGCACAAATCTGTACCGAACGTCGTTGGCGGCCAACCGATCGAAAGCGTCGTTCACCTGAGCGGACGGCATCGTCTCCACCTCGGCGACGATGCCGTGTTCGCCGCAGAAATCCAGTAAGTCCTGGGTGTACTTTCGGCCGCCACTGCCCGCCGACGCCAGACTCTTCCGGCCGATCAGTAGGTCCATGAAGTCGACGGTCGTGGAGCCGAGATAGCCCACGGTGCACAGCGTTCCGTCGAGTGCGAGGCAGCGTAGGTACGGCGCGAGATCGTGCTCGGCCGGAATACAGTCGATGATCAGATCCAGCGTGCCCATGCGCGATTCCATATCGTCCTCATCGGTCGAGACGACCACGTTATGAGCACCCAGCTCCTTCGCATCGGCGGCTTTGCCTGCGCTGGTGGTGAATACGGTGACCTCCGCCCCGAGTGCGCGGCCCAGCTTGACCGCCAGATGGCCGAGCCCGCCGATTCCGGCCACCCCCAACCTCACGCCGGGGCCGACGTTCCAGCGACGCAACGGCTCCCACACGGTGATGCCTGCACACATCAGGGGTGCCACCGCCGCTGGGTCGAGGTTGTCCGGGCGGTGGTAGACGAACCGATCGCGAACCACGTACTCATTGGAATACGCACCGCGAGTGATGGATCCGTCGTGCCGGTCGCGCCCACCGTAGGTCAGCGTCGGGAACTCTCGACAGAAATTCTCCTGACCCACCGTGCACATATCGCACCGCCCGCACGAGTCGACGATGTTCCCGACGGCCACCGCATCGCCGACGGCGAAGTCCGTGACCCCGGAGCCGATCTCGGTCACCTCCCCGACGAACTCGTGCCCGGGCACAACCGGAAAGTCACCTGGATTCCGCGTCGAGTGCAGATCGGTGTGGCACACCCCGCAATAGGTCACCCGCACGGCAACATCATCGTCTCGTAGGTCCCGCCGGTCGAATGTCCACCGCTCGAGTGGCGCTGTCTCGTCGACAGCTCGGTACCCGGTACCTGTTCGCATGTTCGTATCCCTTCGTAAAGTAACCAACTGGTTGGAAACAGTAGCGTCCGGCGAGATGGTTTTCAACCAACCAGTTGGAAATGTATGGTTCTCGAATGGGAAATTCGGCTGCTACCCGCGCTCGGCTGCTGGCCGCCGCCACCGAGGAATTCGCGACGCACGGCATCGCCGGAGCACGGGTAGACCGAATCGCGGCGACGGCCGCGTCGAACAAATCGTTGATCTACAGCTACTTCGGCAACAAGGACACCCTGTTCGACGTCGCATTCGATACGCGAGTCGACACCGATATCGAGAACATCGCCTTCACTCCCGAGGACCTGCCCGGGTACGCGGTGAAGCTCTACGACATGTACCTCGGTGACCCCACGCTGGTACGCCTGCTGACGTGGGCCCGGCTGGAGCGAACCCCGAGCGGTCCGCTGTTCGACCGCAGACCCGGACACGACGACGAGAAATTCGCGATGATCGCCGACGCCCAACGAGACGGACTGCTGGTGGACGACGTGGACGCCGCGGATGTCTGGTCGATGCTGATTGCGTTGGCCGGCACGTGGGCTCAGGCGGCGATCATTTACACCGCCGACAGCAACGAGCCCGTCGCCGACCACGACCGACGACGGGCTGCCCTTGCCGCCACCGTCCGACGGGCGTTCTGTCGATCACCG
Source organism: Rhodococcus ruber (assembly GCF_027270735.1). GTDB lineage: Bacteria > Actinomycetota > Actinomycetes > Mycobacteriales > Mycobacteriaceae > Rhodococcoides > Rhodococcoides rubrum_A. Next base: position 164,228 of record NZ_JAPWIJ010000001.1, read on the forward strand.
GGTGGGTGAAGCATCGGTCGAACTGGCGCGCACCGGGGAGCCGAACTTGCGACACTGATCCGGTGACCTCCGAAAGAACCCCTCGGTCGATGGCCGACGTGCTTCGTTCACCGCGTTTCTGGCTCGCGCCGATAATCGTCGTCTCGGCATTGATGTCGTTCCTCGCGGCCCTGTATCTGGGTGGCGTTCTCGACCCGCGGGGCAACTTGCACGACCTGCCCATCGCGATCGTCAACCAGGACGAGGGCGACACCCTCGCAGGCGAGCAACGCAACATCGGCAGCGACATCGTCGACGGGTTGCTGCAGAACGTCGACTCCGAGAAAGTCGCATTCCGCGAGGTCGGCCCGGCGCAGGCCGAATCCTTGCTGTCCACCGCCGAGGTCTACGGCTCCATCGTCATCCCCAGTGATTTCACCAAGAGAATGGGAATCCTGGCGCAGGCGAGTGTGATTCCCGGCGATGTCGAGAAGCCGATCATCACGGTGTACACCAATCCGCGGGCGGGCAGTTTCGGGATGTCGCTCGTGACCGGAGTGGCCACTCCTGCATTCGAATCGGTGAACCAGACCGTGGGCGAACAGATCACCGATCAGGTTCGCCAGCAACTCGGTGACACTCCCCTGGCGGGCGCGAGCGCTCTCACTCTCGCCCAGCCGATCAATGTGATTGTCGCCCAGCATGATCCACTGCCCGACGGTACCGGCGGTGGCCTGTCTGCGTTCTACTACGCACTACTACTCGTCTTGGCGGGATTCACCGGTGCGACCATTGTCAGCACCCTCGTCGACGGCCTACTGGGGTTCACCCCCACCGAGATCGGCCCGAAGTACATCCACCGCGGACCCACCCAGATCAGCCGGTTCCAGACCCTGCTGGTCAAGTGGCTGGTGATGTTCGTTCTCGCCATGCTCGTGTCCGGCCTGTACTTGCTGATCAGCCATCTGCTGAGCATGCCCATCACCCATGCGTGGACCCTGTGGATGTACGGCGCGTTCGCGATCACCGCCGTCGGATTCACGGCGCTGGCGGTGATGTCCGCATTCGGCACAGCCGGGTTGCTGATCAATCTGATCGTCTTCATCATCCTGGCACTGCCGTCCTCGGGCGGAACGATTCCACTCGAGGCGAGCCCGCCGATTTTCACGTGGCTGGCGCAGTTCGAGCCGATGCACCAGATCTTCCTCGGCACCCGATCGATCCTGTATTTCAACGCCTCGCCTGACGCGGGCCTGCTGCATTCGGTGGGTATGACGTCTCTCGGGCTGCTCATCGGGCTCGTGTTCGGCCTGCTGTTCACCCTTCTCTACGACCGCAAGGGCCTCGACAGAAGCCTCGATTCTCCGGGTGTTATCAGCTGACGCCGGTACACTCGTTCCAATGCTTGCTGTTGATCCGGCCGGAAGCGTGGCACCCAGACGTGCCTTCCACGCTTACCTCGACGTCGCCATCGTCGTGCTCGTACTCGTGGGCACCAACCTCATCGCGCACTTCACCACGGCGTGGGCCAGTATCGCTACGGTTCCTATCGCCGCAGTTCTGTTGGTCGTTCTCTCGAACCGCCGTGGCCTGGGCTGGGCCGAATTGGGCCTGTCACCGAAACAGTGGAAGACGGGTTCGCTGTACGCGCTGGGAGCCGTCGGAATCGTCCTCACGGTCGTCGCGATCGGCGCGTTGCTACCACTGACCCGCCCGTTCTTCATGGCCGATCGGTATGCGACCGTCTCGGCCGCTGTGGTGGCGTCGATGATCGTCATTCCACTGCAGACCGTGATCCCGGAAGAGCTCGCGTTCCGCGGGGTTCTGCACGGAACATTGGGCCGGATCTACGGTGCGCGGGGCGTGTTCGCGGCAGGGTCCCTGCTGTTCGGGCTGTGGCACATCGCGTCCTCCCTGGGCCTGACGGCGGGCAACGTCGGACTCAGCGGGTTCCTCGGCGGCGGGCTGTTCGGACAGATCGTCGGAATCGGGCTGGCCGTCATTGCCACGGCCGCGGCGGGTGTGGTCTTCACGTGGCTCCGCAGCCGAAGCGGCAGCCTGATCGCCCCCATTGCCCTGCACTGGTCGCTCAACGGACTCGGCGCACTGGCCGCCGCTCTCGTGTGGCACGCGTCGACGAGCTGAGACCTATGAAAGACGATCTGCACCAGTACCTGCGCATCGCACGCCAGAACATGGTGTGGAAGCTCGACGGCCTGACCGAATACCAGAAGCGTCGGCCGATGACCCCCACCGGCACCAATCTGTTGGGCATGATCAAGCACCTGGCGATCGTCGAGTACGGCTACTTCGGCCTCACGTTCGGTCGCGAGTTCCCACCTCGTTTCGCGGAACTGGAGGCATCGGCCACGGCCCGGCTCAACGCCGACATGTGGGCCACGGCCGATGAGTCGTCCGAATCCATAGTCGCCTTGTACCGCGAGGCCTGGACGTACGCCGACAAGACCATCGATTCACACGACCTGGACACAGTCGGACGCGTCCTGCACTGGCCGGTGGAAAAGCAAGAAGTCACGTTGCATCGCGTACTGGTGCATATGTGTATCGAAACAAATCGACATGCCGGGCATGCAGACATACTGCGCGAATTGATCGACAACTCCGTTGGACTGCGCCTCGGCAACGAGAACATGGCCGACGGCGACGCAGCGTGGTGGGCGCAGTACCGAGCCGAGCTGGAAACCGTTGCGCGAGAAGCTGATCCAAGCTCTTCCGGCAATATGACGGATTGACACAGCAGTTCGTTCGACTGCGTGGCGGGTCGATACCATGGGCCACCGACAGGTTTGCTTTCCCGAATCCTCATGCAGAGCAATAGTTTTCGATTCGACTATCATTGCCAGTCGAACGCACGTTCGATACACTTGACCCCATGACCACCGCGATCTGGCAACTGAGCGAGGCAGAACTCCTCGCCGACGCCACCGCGGTCTCCCACCAAATCCAACTCCTCGAAGCCCGCCGGATCGCGCTCGTCGCCGAGATCGATACTCGCGTCTCCCGCGAGAAGCTCGGCTTCCCCGGACCTGCTGGGTGGCTCACCTCCACCACCCTGCTCTCCCCGGGCAAAGCCACCAAGATCGTCGCCCTCGCCCGCGGACTGAAGAACTTCCCCGACATCGCCGACGCCGTGAACACCGGCAGCATTTCCGTCGACCATGCCGCCCTGATCCTCGCCTTCGCCGAAACCCCACCGAAGAACCTTCCCCCGGAAGGCCAGGACGTCGCCAGAGCAGCATTGCTGACCGCCGCCACCGGACCCGACGCCCGCACCGGCCCACTGCGTGCGGCGATCACCCGCCTCCACGACACCTACGGCGGGAAGAAGCCGCCCGCCGAGGACACCGACCGCAACGAACTCTTCGCCTCCACCACCCTCAACGGACGTCTGGTGGCGAAGATGGATTTCGATGCGATCACCGGCGAAAAGCTGCTCACCGCACTCTCACCGTTGACCGAACCCCGACCGGCAGCCGACGGCACCCCCGACGAACGCAGCCCCGCGAGGCGAAGAGCCGACGCCTTCGGACACATCCTCGACCGCTACCTCGCCTCGAGTAACCGCCCCACCGAAGGCGGAGAAAAACCGCACGTCAACCTGCACATCACCCTCCGCGACCTCACAAACCTGCGCCGCACCATGAACGCCGACAGCGACAGCAACACCGACTCGAACTACGAGAACGGCAGCACCGCAACCGAATCCGACAACGGCAATGTCGGCGGTGCTACTGTTAGCGACAGCGGCGATGATTGCGCCAGCCACAGCAGCAACGATGATTGTGCCGGTGGCAGCGGCGATGGTTGCGACAGTTCCATCGGCCCGTCAGCGGATCGTGGCGCGTACCGGGATTTGTTCGGCGACGGCACCACCGTCGGATGGCTCCCGTGGATGGGGCCACTGTCCCGTGAGACGTCTCGGCAACTGGCCTGTGACTGCATTCTCACCGCGATCGTCATGGACGAGAACGGCTCCCCCATCAACCTCGCCCGCACCGCCCGCACTGTGAACGCGAAACAGAAACGCGCCCTCACCGCCCGCGACCACGGCTGCGCGTTCCCCGGCTGCGGCAAACCCGCCGCCTGGACCGAAGGCCACCACATCTGGCACTGGACCGACGGTGGACCCACAGACATGAACAACCTCGTCCTACTGTGCGGATTCCACCACCGACTCATCCACCACAGTGACTGGGAAGTGTTCATCGCCGCAGACAACCACCCGTGGTTCGTACCGCCGGCGACCGTCGACCCGTACCGAAAACCCCGACAATCCCACGCCCGAGCCGGCCCCCACATCACATAACCATCGACAACGAAACCAGCCCCGCACCGAGAACACGGTGCGGGGCTGGAAGAGATTGGGCTCAGGAACCCGAGGGAGCTGCCGGCGGAGCGGGCGGCGTCGCACCATCAGCGGGAGCCGGCGGTGCAGGCGGAGTCGCGCCATCAGCGGGAGCCGGCGGAGCGGGCGGCGTCGCACCATCAGCGGGAGCCGGCGGTGCAGGCGGAGTCGCGCCATCAGCGGGAGCCGGCGGAGCGGGCGGAGTCGCACCATCAGCGGGGGCTGCCGGCGGTGCAGGCGGAGTCGCACCATCACCTTCGGCGGGCGGAGCCGGCGGCGTCGCTCCGTCTTCCGGTGCACACACAGCACCACCCGGGCCACCTGCACCCGGTCCACCCTTACCCGGACCGCCCTCAGCCGGTCCGCCCTTGCCCGGGCCTCCTGCGGGCGGTGCCGGTGGCGTTGCACCGTCACCCGCTGCCGGTGGTGTCGGAACCGCGGGAACCGTCGATCCGTCGCCGGAATCGGGAGCTGCAGGAGCCGCCGGTACCTCGGATGCATCCGACCCGCCGCCACCGTCGGTTCGCTGTCCGAGAGCAGACGACGACGCGACCGTGGACACGCCAGGCGAGACGTCGGGTCCGGTGGCTGCGAACACTGCCGCCGTCACCAAAGCCCCGACGGCTAGACCCGCTGCTGCGGTCGCTGCCAACGGCACCCGTCCCTTCCAACGCTTCGGCTTGTTCTCCCGAGCTGTGCCGGCCTCGGCACTCGGGGCTGGCTCGGGGTTCGATGCGGCGGGAATCGGCTGAGTCTGATCGTTCACGTTCACTCCTTGTTCGGACTGTCTCGTTCGTTTCGTTCTGTCACCGACATTGCCGCCCCTAGCTGAAGTCACCCTGAAGCTGGGCGCATCTTCAGGATCACTTCAGCTGGTGGGTGACAATCGAGGCATGACATACAGTTCCGCTCCCCGGGTGATGGTGGTGGAGGACTCGCTGCCCATCCGAGAAGCGCTGGTGGCCGCGTTCGAGGACGCGGGATTCACCGCCGCGTCCCTGCCCGACGGTGACGACTTCGAGACCACGATGGCAGGCTTCCGGCCCGATGTGGTGATCCTCGACGTCATGCTGCCCGGTGCGCGAGACGGTTTTGCTCTCATCGACGTAGTCCGGCAGAGCACCGATGCGGGCATCATCATGGTCACCGCTAAGGATCAACTGGCCGACCGACTGCGCGGGCTGAGCGACGGTGCCGACGATTACGTGGTCAAGCCATTTCAACTCGACGAGGTGGTTGCCCGCGCAAAATCCGTGTTGCGTCGGCGCGGTCGGTCTTCGGACGCAGTCCAGGTGGGCGATCTCCTGGTCGACGAGCCCGCCGGAGTTGTCACTCGGGCAGGTCAGGTTCTCGATCTGACGGCGACGGAGCTTCGTCTGGCCACGTTCTTGGTCGCACAGCGCGGACGCACCGTCTCCAAAACGTCCATCCTCGAATCGGTATGGGGCTACGGCGCGTACGACGGCAACCTGGTGGAAGTTCACATCAGTGCGTTGCGTCGCAAGATGGAGGCCCATGGGCCACGGTTGATCCATACCGTCCGCGGCCTCGGTTATGCATTACGGGCTCCGCAGTGAAGCGCACGCCAACCCCCTCGCTGCGAATGCGAGTGGTCGCCACCGTCGTCGTGTTGTTCGCGGTGTTGCTGGTGATCGTCGGATCTTCGGTGGATGTCGTTCTCGGTCAACAGCTTCGGCGAGATCTGGAAGCACGGCTATCGGACAGGTCGACCCGTGCCGTAGAGCTCGTGGAGAGCGGCGTCGGACCAGAGGATCTGGTGCAGGCCCTTCAGGGTGACGCCATCAGAGTCCGTGTCACCACTGCGGACGGCACGGTGTACGGGGCTCCCGGCGGCGAACCGCCCGGGCCGAATGTGCGGCCTGCTACCCCAGCTCCGCAGGCCGGACAGTCGAAGGCTCCCAGCCCTCCCGGACCACCCGATCCTCCTGCGCCCCCCTCTGATTCGTTCGAGATCACCGAACCACTGCCCGATGGTTCGACACTGTCGCTCCTCGGTGACACCACCGCGATCGCCGACGTTCGGCGTCAACTTCGCATCCTGATGCTGGGGGCGGGTGCCGTGACGCTGTTGTTGGCCGCCGCTGCTTTGACGTTTGCCGTGCGACGAGCACTGTCCCCGCTGGACTCGATGACGTCGGTGGCACGCCGAATCACCAACGGCGACAGAGGTAGACGGCTCCTTCCCACCAAACCGAACACCGACCTCGGCCGTACGGCATCGGCCGTGGACGAGATGCTCGACGCACTCGAGAACGCCGAGCGACGCGAGGCCTCGGCCGCACGCTCAGCGAGGCTCGCCGAGGAGGACATGCGGCGCTTTCTGGCCGATGCCGCACACGAATTGCGCACGCCGGTCGCCGGTATCTCCGCGTTGGCGCAATCGTTGCAGCGCGATGCCGAGCAACGCCCCGATCGAGTCGCACGCTGGAGCGAGTTGCTGGTCGGCGAATCCTCCAGAGCATCGCGTCTGGTATCCGACATGCTCGATTCCGTTCGCGCGGAGAACACGTCGGATCTCGAGCTGGCAGATTCCGACCTCGCCGACGTCACCCGCCGAACGGTGGAGAGAGCAGCTCTGCTCGCCCCGCAGATTCGGTTCGATATCGATGCGGCGCAACCCGTTCCGGTTCGAGTGGACGTGGGCCGCATCGAGCAGATTCTGTCCAACGTGCTCGACAACGCCAGTCGTTTCACGCCCAGAGGCGGCAGTATCACTGTCGCCGTGCATTCAGTGGACAACGAGGCGATCGTCACTGTCGACGACGAAGGGCCCGGTGTCCCAGAAGCGGACCGTGAGCGCATCTTCGAGCGGCTCGTCAGGCTCAACTCCGCACGCGATCGCACTTCCGGCGGCGTCGGACTCGGGCTCTCGATCGCACGCACACTGGCGCGCGCCCATGGCGGTGAATTGATGTGTGCCGCAGGGCCTGCAGGTGCCAGATTCCGCCTGACACTCCCCCTGAAACCCGGAACCTCAACGCGCCCGCTACTCGACGATCAGATCCATCAATAGGCTGTCGTGCCAGCCATCGGGGCCCTTCTCGTATTTGCGCATGATCCCGACCGGCTCGAAACCGACTGCGCTGTAACAGGCTATCGCAACCGAATTGTCGGCAGCCGGATCGATTACCAGACGGTGGTGCCCCAGATCGGCTGTCAGGTAACGCACGAGCGTACCCACGGCATCTTTTCCGACGCCACGGCCGTGCACTGCCGGATCCAAGAAGATGTCGATCGACGCATGCCGGTACATCGGGTCGGTCTCCTCGCCGTACTGAATCAATCCGACCGGCGCACCATCCAATTCGACAACAAGGCGGGTCTCTTCGGGGTTGTCGAACGGCCAGTTCTCGTCGGCATCCTCGTCGCCCCACCGCATGTACACCTCGGGGGTGTGCAGAATTCGACGTAGCTCCGGCACATCCTCGGCAGTAACGGGCCGCAACACGACCCGTTCACCGCGGAGGTTCATCGCACAGTTCTACTCGGCGCGCTTGGCCGCACGTGCCGCCAGGTCCTGGGCGTCGAGCTTGTCGGCTTCCTCCAGGGTGGGCGCACTACCGCCGAGTCGGGCCGGCACCCAGTAGGCACCCGGCTCATGGTGGTAGCCCTCCTGCAGCTCGAGCAGCATCTTCTGCATCACCGCGCGTAGCTTGTCGGTCAGTTCGTTCGGCGGCCCGACCGGCGCAATCGGCTCACCCACGGCAATGGAGATCGGAGTGTTGGTGCGGCCCAATCGCTTCGGGTACCCCTTGGTCCACACGCGCTGCGCACCCCAGATGACCGTGGGGATGATGGGGACGCCGGCTTCGATCGCCATGCGCGCTGCACCGGACTTGAATTCCTTGATCTCGAAGCTACGGCTGATGGTGGCTTCGGGATACACGCCCACGAGTTCGCCGTTGCGCAGACTTTGCACGGCCGACTTGTAGGACTCGGCACCTGCCCCACGATCGACGGGGATGTGGCGTAGCGCACGCATGATGGGGCCGGAGATCTTGTTGTCGAAGACTTCCTTCTTGGCCATGAAGCGGATGTAGCGCTTCACTCGCCGCGGTGGCAGTCCGGCGTAGGTGAAGTCCATGTATCCGGTGTGGTTGACGGCGACGACCGCTCCACCGGTAGCAGGGATGTGTTCCTCGCCCTCGACCTCGAACTTCAGGCCCTCGAACGCGAACACGGTGCGAGCTATGCCGATGACTGATCGGTAGACGGGTTCCACAGTCGGTTAGCGTAGTCGGTGGACGAGGCCGGAGAAAGGTGCGGCAGAGTGCGGTCGGGTCGTGCGCAGTTCGGTAAAAGGTATGGGGGAGAGAAACACGTGAAGAACAGAGCGGCACCACCGCGGCGCAGCCGAGTCGGCCGAACCGCGCTGCCGCTGATCGCGACGATCGCGCTGGTCGGTGCGTGCGATTCCGCGGTTGGGATCCCATCCGATCAGGCCGCAGCCCCGTCCAGCGGCAGTGCCGAGTCCGCGAATGCCGCCGAGCCGAGCACCCCAGAGCCCACGGCCACCACCCCGGCACCGCCGCCCATCCCACCGGGGCCACCCGTCGGCGAAGCCCCCGGCAATCCCGCGGCCGCCGCGGCGCTACGGCCGTTCGTCAACGATCTCACCGGCGGTGGCATCGGTGTCGTCACGGCGAAGTGCTGGACCGTCCCGCCCACCGACATCCCGACGATGTACGTCGACACCGACGCCATCCTCGCTGCAGTAGCTGCTCCCGCCGTCGACGGTCAGTACGCGGTGACGTGGACCGGGCCCACTGCGACGGTCGCCATCAAGCGCAGCGAGATCACGTCCGGCTACGCCTGCCCTACCGTCTACCCCACCGGCACCGCCCCCGTGTTCGACGCGGCAGACGCGGCCTACGCCGTCGATCGCTATCTGGGACGCATAGCCGGCGTTCCGGTCAACCGGGAAGACCTGGAGGAGCGCTACCCACTCGTGTGCGAGAGCCGCGGTACGTGGGATCCGAACGGCACCGGGTCTCCTACTGCCCCACCTCTGGCCGAGGACCCGGCAATACTGCCGAGCATCACCTCGTTCGATCCCGACAGCGTGTTCGTCACGGCTCAGAACGGCATCTACACACAGGTCAATGCCGACATCATCGATGCATCGGGGGCGTACCAGAACCGCACGTTCGTCTTGACCGTCGGCGGCGAGGGCTACTGCATCGGCGACATCGCCTGAGCCTGCGGAACGACCCGATTACTTCAGGACGTCGGTCCCGACGAAGGGCACGAGGGCTTCCGGGACCCGGACGGTGCCGTCGGCCTGCTGGTGGTTCTCCAGGATTGCCACGATCCAACGGGTGGTGGCAAGGGTGCCGTTGAGGGTCGCGGCGATCTGCGGCTTGCCGTTCTCGTCGCGGTAACGCACGCCGAGTCGTCGGGCCTGGAAGGTCGTGCAGTTCGAGGTCGAGGTGAGCTCGCGGTATGCCTTCTGGGTGGGAACCCATGCTTCGCAGTCGAATTTGCGCGCGGCGGAGGACCCGAGGTCTCCACCGGCGGTGTCGATGACGCGATACGGCAACTCGACCGCGGCGAGCATTTCCTTCTCGTACTCCAGCAGCTTCTGGTGCTCCGCGGCCGCGTCCTCGGGTTTGATGTACGAGAACATCTCGATCTTGTCGAACTGGTGGACGCGAATGATGCCGCGAGTGTCCTTGCCGTAGCTGCCCGCTTCACGACGGAAGCACGACGACCAACCGGCGTAGCGCTTGGGGCCGTCGGCCAGGTCGATGATCTCGCCCGAGTGGTAGCCCGCGAGAGCAACTTCCGAGGTTCCGACGAGGTAGAGATCGTCGGCTTCGAGGCGGTAGATCTCGTCTGCGTGTGCACCGAGGAAGCCGGTTCCCGACATGATCTCCGGCCGCACGAGCACCGGCGGGATCATCATGGTGAACCCGTTCTTGACGGCCTTCTGCGCGGCGAGCTGCAGCAGCCCCTGCTGCAGCAACGCGCCGTAACCGGTCATGAAGTAGAAGCGTGAGCCCGAGACCTTGGCTCCGCGTTCCATGTCGATCAAGTTCAGCGACTCACCGAGCTCGAGGTGGTCCTTGGGCTCGAAATCGAACTCGGGTATCTCGCCGACCGTCTCGAGCAGTACGAAGTCGTCTTCGCCACCTGCCGGCGTGCCGTCCTGAACGATGTTGGAGATCGCCCGGTGTGCCGTGTCGAGAGCGGCGTCGGCCTCGGTCTCGGCGGCCTGCGCGGCCTTCACCTTGGCAGCCAGCTCCGATGCCCCGGCGAGCAAAGCGGGACGATCCTCGGCCGATGCCTTACCGACCTTCTTTCCCAATGCCTTCTGCTCGGCGCGCAGCTGATCTCCGGCGAGCACGGCGGCCCGGCGGGATGCGTCGGCACCCAGAAGCGCGTCGACGAGAGCGGGGTCCTCGCCTCTGGTGCGCTGCGAGGCACGCACGGCGTCAGGATTTTCGCGAAGGAATTTCAGGTCGATCACGAGAGGGAACCTTACTTGCCGAGCAACCCCAGGTAGTCCTCGCGTCCGAACATCGTGGCGGCATCGATCGCCGACGGGTGACCCCCGTGCGGATCGGCTCCGCCGTCGACGAGAACTCGCACCACGTCGTCCTCGCCTTTGAAGACCGCACCCGCGAGTGGGGTCTGCCCCTTGTCGTTGGGCTTGTTCACGTCGGCACCGCGCTCGACCAGCACGCGCACCGCATCGGCATGCCCGTGATACGCGGCAAGCATGACCAAGGTGTCCCCGGACTCGTTGTGCAGATTCACCGGAACGCCCGCGTCCACGTAGCTCGCCAAACCGGCTGCATCACCGGTGCGCGCCATCGTGAACAGTCGGCCGGCCAGCTCGCTGAGGTCGTCGTCACCTGTCGGGTCGCTCATGAGGACCGAACATACTCGGGCATGATGGAGGCGATGTCCGAGAACGAAACAGACCCCCGAGAGAGCCGGAATCGGCGAACTCTCTCCGCAACCACCGCCCGACGTGGGCTCGCCATGGTTGCGGTCGGTGCAGTGCTGGCCGCGGGTGCGACGGCGTTCCTCTCCGACGGGTTCTCGGCACCCGAGAAGATCACCACCCATTCGGCAGCCAGTGGTCCGGTGACCGACGGACCCGTATCGGCATCCTCGTTCGGTGCAGCCGATCCCGGTACGTGCCTGCAATGGACGCCCACCGACGACCCGGAGACCGACCGTCAGGATCTCGCCGAAGTGTCGTGCGCCGATCCTCATCGCTTCGAGGTCGCCCGCGACATCGACATGAGTGTCTACCCCGGCGTCGAGTTCGGTCCCGGTTCGCAGTATCCCGGATCCATTCGGTTCGGCCAGCTGCGTGACGAACACTGCACGGCCGCCGTCGACGACTACGTCGGTGCCAAATTCGATCCCAACGGACTCTTCGGAGTCGGACTGATGTTCCCCAGCCAGGCCGGCTGGGCCAAGGGCGAGCGGACCCTGCGCTGCGGGGTGCAGATGCCGTCGAACACCGGAGCACTGCTGGAGATGACCGGTTCGATCCTCGACCAGGACCAGTCCAAGGTCTGGCCGACGGGCACGTGCATCGGCATCAACCAGAACGTCCCTGCCGATCCGGTGGACTGCTCGGCACCGCACGCCTTCGAGGTGGCGTCGGTGATCAACCTGACGCAGCAGTTCCCCGGTGGACACCCGTCCGAGGGCGATCAGGACGCGTACCTGGAAGGCACCTGCACCGACGCCGTCAACGGCTATCTCGGGTCGGACACGGCACTGCGTGACAAGACGCTGACCCTGTTCTGGGACACCATCGACGTCGCGAGCTGGCTCGCCGGTAGCCGACAGGTGACGTGTTCGGTGGGCAAGGAACTCGATTCCGGCGGATTCGCAACCATCGTCGGCAGTGCCAAGGGTGACATTCTCATCAACGGTGCAGCGCCTGTCCCACCGCCATCGGCTCCCGACGGCCGCGCGCTGCCCACTCCGCTGCCCGGCGCTGCTCCGATTACCACCGGAGGCTGACATCCCCACCCAGATGACCCAGGTCGACTTCGAGGAAGCCGTGTCCGACGCCCTCGACACCCTGCCGCGCGAGCTCACCGACTTCATGAACAACGTGGTCGTTCTCGTCGAGGAGGAGCACCCCACCGAGGACATCCTCGGGCTGTACGAGGGCATTGCACTCACCGAGCGTTACGAGTACAGCGGACACTTGCCGGACGTCATCACGATCTACCGCAAGCCGATCCTCGAAATGGTCGACGACGAAGCCGAGGCTCGACGCGAGATCGCCATCACCGTGGCCCACGAAATCGGACATCACTTCGGCATCGACGACGAGCGCCTGCATCAACTCGGATTCGGCTGAGCGCACTCTCTCATCCCGACCGCACTCACCCGCTCGCGCTCGCGAACGCACCCCCAAGTTGGGATGAATGTGGGTTTCAGTCACTCAGATGGCCTGAATGGCGCATTCATCCCAACCGGGGGGGCGAAGCGGACACTGGGCTACGCCGCAACTGCCTCTCGGCGAACAGGTCGGACTGCGCGGTCGGTGAGGAACGCGAAGCCCAATCCCAGGGCCAGCCACAAGGTTGCCTGCGTGGCCAGTGACGACAGGCGGAATTCCCACAGCAGGGTTGCCGGGAAGTCCGAGCCCACCTCGTTGATTCCGGGCAACAGTGCATAACCGATGCCGACGATCACCAGGAACGCGACGATCGGTGCGCCGACGCGGGCTGCCACCGAATGCTGCGATGCCACGACCTTCGCCACATAGATTCCAACTCCGACGGCCAACAGACCGAGAATCACCGATGCCAGCCACAGCCACGTGCGCTGGGTGATGGTCTCCGGATCTCCGACGGCCGGCGGATTGGCCGGGTACTTGAAGAACGGCACCGCTTCGATGGCCAACCATCCGGCACCGGCACCGACGAGCGCGAGAATCGAGCCCGGGAGGGAGCTGAAGCGTCGGGCATAGTGCAGTGCCGACGCGAAGATCGCGCCGAGTGCCAGGCCTGCGAGTCCAGTGGCGAGGAACAGTCCGACGCGTTGCCCGTCCCGGCTGACGAGCGGATCCTCGTCTCCGTGCGAGTGCGCCGCCGGCGTATCGGAGTCGGCGTGATGAGCCTCGCCTGCGGCCTCCTCGATGGAGATGGCCGAGTCGACGTGCGGTTCACCGACTACGAAGGCGACGGCACCGGCGAGCAGGCCCGCAACGAGGCCGGCGAGCAGCCCTCGCAGCAACAACTGAACGAAGGTCCCTTGCAGCCTGGGGCCGGCTGCGGTCTCGGTCAGTGGCATGGCAGGCCCAACAGGTGGCGGCCGTCGTGCATCAGTTCGTGCATGTACATGCCACTGCGAGAGATGGCTCCCTGGTCGAATCCGACCAGGTAGAGCACGACGAAAGCGAGCAATATCGTCGCGGCGACGATGACGGCGAGGGCAGCCGACTCCGTCGTATTACTGGGGGAATGAGTGATTGCCATGGGTGTCCTCCTGGGATATGCGTCCCGTAGTCCCTTCCGAAGAGAAGAGACGGCCATGCGATGGACGAGTTTTCTGGCTCTCGATTTCGGACATATGCCCGACGTCGATCACAGTGGCGCAACCGTTCCGGATTTTCACCGGATTACCTGCGTACATCGCGTCTAACCTGCGAACTGTGGCACCGAACACGACTCTGTGTCAATCGCTGTCCTGACCGACCGCCGCTCGATGCCGGAGTGACAACTGCGCCACAATGACACCAGGCTGCGCCACAATGACACGGTGCCTGCGCCCGTGACCCGACTGATGTTGGTGAGCCACGCCAGAACCGCCGCGATGCGCACCGGCCGATTCCCCGGCGACGAGCCACTGGACGACTCGGGAGTGCGAGACCTTGCTGCGGTGACCGACATTCCCCGGGCGGACCGCGTCCTGTCCGGCCCGGAATCCCGATCGATGTCCACAGCGCAGGTCTTCGGCGCCGACTTCTCGGTCGAGCCCGCGTTGGCCGACATCGCCTACGGCCGGTGGTCCGGACTCGAGATGACCGATCTGCCCGACGCCGACGCGATGGCGTGGCTGAGCGATGCGGCGTTCGTGCCACCGGGCGGCGAGTCTCAGGTCGCGTTGTTCTCTCGCGTGCAGACGTGGCTCGACGATGTCGGTTCGACGCCCGGTCGCACGCTGGCGGTGACCTCCCCCGCGGTGATTCGGGCCGTGGTGGTGCTGGTGCTGGAGGCTCCGGCTCGGTCGTTCTGGCGGGTCGACGTGTCGCCGCTCAGCCGTACATCCGTCAGTCGTCGTGGCGGCGCATGGACGATCGGTGCGGTGGCCGAGAAATCGATCTGAATATTTCTCGCGTCGATGGAACCAAACCGAGCACGGTGGCGTCCTACCTACCGACAGTGGAAGTTCTTCGATCAGGGGGCGTGGCTCATGACCGTCATCAAGGTGGATCCGGTGGCATTGCAGCTCGCTGCTTCGGAGCTCGATGCGGTCGCCGCCAGGTTGCAGGCCGCCGTCACCGCGACGGCGATCCCCGTGCGGCCACTACCGCCGGGCACCGATGAGGTCTCTCTACTCACCGAACGCTTCTTCGGCACCGCGGCCGATACTTTCGGACCTGCTGCAGCACAGGGCATTTCGGAGCTGCACCGTGCCGCCGACGAACTGCGGAAGCAGGCCGCGGACTACGTGGCCACCGACGACGACACGGCAGGCGGCCTACCCGGCTTACCCGGCATCTGACGCTCGTACCGAACACGACTGCACCACAGCACCACAACAAAACGACGCAGGGCTCGAACATCATGGGGGCTAGAGGATGACGCTCGGAGTGACAGGTGTGGTGTGGCTGCCGCGCACGGCAACGGGAAATTCGACCCGACTACTCGGGCCGGGTCCGGTTCCGCTGCACGTCGCCGGCGGCGCGTGGGGTTCGGTCGCTGCGGCGTTCACGGAAGCATCCGCGAGTATCGCCGCTGTCACTGCGGCGTTGACCGCCGGGTGGGAGGGCGATTCGGCCCTCCTCGCTCAGGCCGCGCTCGCACGGTTCGCAACGTGGACCGGTGCGACGGCACTGAAGGCAGCCGCCCTGTCGGTCGAGGCCCCAGCCGCCGGAACCACCTATGGCGTGGCGCTCGCGACCATGCCGTCACTGGTGGAAATCGGGGCCGTGCAGGCCGCCAAGGTCACCGCAGCCTCCACGGGCGGCGCGCTGAACGGCAGCTACGAGGCAGCCGAGGTGGCAGACCGGTTGCTCGACATCCGGGCAGCCCTGGTGATGGAGGGATTCGAGCTGGTCAACTCGCACCGCATCGTCAAGACCACCTTCGATCATCCGCCCGCGATCGTGTCCGATTCCGGCAGCGGCCTCGGAAAGTTCGCCAACGCTGTGATGACCTCGCCCGTTCAGGCTGCGATCGGAGGCCTGATGGCTGCAACGCAGAATCCCGGAATGGCCGCGGCGGCCGGCCAGATCGGTAGCGCAGCCACCTCCATCGCCAGTACCGGTGTATCCACCGTGGCTACTGCGGCGTCCAACATCGGGTCGACGGCGCTGTCCGGCGGATCCGGAGTGGGCGGCGGTCACGGATTCGGGCTCGGCGGTTCGGCGTCACCCGCAGTGGGCCCCGCGTCCACGCGTCCGGTCTCGTTCGGGGCCGGTGGTGCGGGCCTCGGGGGCGTCGGCAGTGTCGGAATGCCCGGGTCGGCATGGGGTCCTGCCGGTAGTGGTGCGACCGGTAGTGGTTCGGCATTCTCCGGCGCAGGGCAGGGCGGCCCTGCACATGCGTTCGGCGCACCTGCCGCAGCCGACGGGGGCCTGGCCCAGCGTGGAACCGGCGGGGCGGGCGCTCCGGCGTCGGGCACGCGCGGGCAGGCCGAGGACGACGAACACGAGACCCCGGACTACCTCAAGCAGTTCGAGCACTTCGCCGACGGCCGTACCGTCGCACCGTCCGTCATCGGTGCGGATCCTGCCCTGTCGGTACCCGATACCAGTGGAAACGGCCGTTGATCGACTTGGGAACCGTGCCGGTGGGCCACACACTGCCGAACGCCGCGCTCGGTGTGGACGAGATGGACTTCCTGGTCGACGAGCTGTCCATCGTCGAACTACCCGTTGTCCTCGACGTGTTTCCGCGCTTCGACGACGTCGCAGCCCGAGATCGCGCCCTCGGTCGTGGCCGAGACGCACTGGACAACGTCGGACTGATCACCGGCAGCCGTGTTCACGAGGATCTGCAGCAGTGGATGCGGGTACTCGAGCAACCGCACTGGTACGTCTCGGCGCGCGTGTTCGCCGTCGAGAACGACGAGTCCGCTCCCACCACCCGGATCTGCGTTGCGTCCGACGACCGGATCACGGTGTCCGCGGTGCGGCGAGACGACATCGTCACCATCCGCGTCATCCACGGCGACCCGGCCCGAGACCTCGCTGCGACGATTGGCTCCGCCACGCCGTTCGACCCTGGCCACATCAACGCTCCCACCGCATTGTTGGCCGAGGCCCTCGATGCCGCACCGAGCGATGTCGGGTCAACCGCATCCCGCCTCGGCCGCATCGGAATAGCCGACGACCGTGCGTCGGCCCTGGCATCGGCTATGGCCACGTGCGCCGGGAGAACCGAGATCACGGCTGTGGCACCCAGGCACGGCACCCGGCACGTGGCCGGTAGACCCGTCGCCCTGTTCGACACTCGAGCCGGACGCATCGTCGCCACCTCTACCCTGGCCGCCGACGGCACGTCCTGGAGTTCGTTGACCGGGGCAACGGACCGCAAGGTGACGGCGGCGCTGACCGAGTTGATCGAGTCGGCTCGGGAATACCGGGTCTGACGAAGACCGGGTTTGAATGAAGACAGGGTTTGAATGAAGACAGGGGCTGACGAGCTCAGCTGATCGGGTTGTCGGCCTTCTCGCTGCCCTTGCCCTCGAAGGGCGGCAGGAATGTGCCCCACTTACCGCAGGCCCAGCCCCCGCCGGGCAGCGGCAGCAGTTCCACCGTCTGAGTGTTGTCGAGATGGTTGTCGGCTGCAAACGTGCCATCGACGCCGGCGAGTACGGCCGCGACCAATCTGATGGCGGCACCGTGGCTCACGACGACGACATCGCCGGCCGTGTCGTCGCCGAGGTACTGTGCGCGCAGCGCGTCGAGCACCGGCACATAACGCGCCAGCACCGAGTGCCCGCTGTCTCCGCCCGGCACTGTCGCCCCCAGATCGCCGGTGTGCCAGCGATGGAAGACCTCCGTGAATTCCTTGTGCGCATCGGGGTCGTCTCGGTCTTCGAGATCTCCGGCGTAGGTCTCCTGAATTCCTTCGGTCACCACGAGGGGGACCCCGGTTGCCCGCTCGATGTAGCCGGCAGTTTGCTTCGCGCGCAACGCAACCGAAGACACCAGTACGGCAGGTGGGCGCCCCACCCAGGTCCGGGCATAGCTTTCGGCTTGCTGGTGACCCAGCTCGGTCAACTCGGCTCCGGGCGGCGCGGTATCGAGCACCTTCGCGACGTTGGCCTTCGTCTGACCGTGCCGCACCAGAATCAGCTTGCCCATCACAGATCACCGCGTCCGGCGCGAATGTCGCTGAGCCACTGCACGTGCTCGTCGATCGGCGGCGGCACCGATCCACCCGTCCCCGTCGAGATAGGCCACGATCCGAGGAACCGCAGCGGCATCTTGCGATGGAATGCGGTCAGCGCCTCGGCCACGAGCGAGTCCTCTATGTGGCCCGCGCAATCGATGAAAAATCGATAGGTGCCGAATTGCGAACGCGTAGGACGTGATTCGATGAACGTCAGATCGATGTTGCGAATTCCGAACTCGGCCAAAGCCGCAGGCAGGGTACCCGGGTCGTTGGGCGGCTCGAGCACCACGGCGGTGCGGTCGGCACCGGTGCGGGGAGCAACGGGCCGAGGCGGTGTCACCAGTACGAAGCGGGTTCGCGCACCCTCGACGTCGATGATGCCGTCGGCCAACGTCGGCAGCGACAGGCGTTCACCGGCCAACCGTGTCGACACCGCGGCGTCGACCATTCCGGCGGCAACGTCTTCTGCCGCACCGGCATTCGACGAGGCCGACTGCACTGCCGCGCCGGGCATGGTGGCCTGCAACCACTGCCGCACCTGATTGAGAGCGATGGGGTACGCGCTGATCGTGCGGGCCGAATCGAGGGTGACGCCGGGGCCCCCGAGAATGGTGAAGGCCACCTCGATCTCGGTCTCGGCGACGATCTGCAACCGGCGCCCCTCGGACAACGCGTCGAGGGTCGGCGGTACCGCGCCCTCGATCGAGCTCTCGATCGGGACGACGGCCGCGTCGGCCGTACCCGAACGCACGGCCTCGAGTGCCGCGGGCGGACTCGCCGCCGTCACGCGCTCGACGGCACCGTCCAGACCGACGGCGGCGATGGTTCCGAGCTTTTCGAACTGCGCCAGCGCCATCTCCGTGAACGTTCCGGATGGGCCGAAATAAGCGATGCGAGGCACGTCTCGAGGTTACGTTGTCGACGTCCACGAAGCGATCAAACCGACCTCGACGAGCCGTTCGCGGGCAGCGACGGCGTCGGCGATCTCGATTCCGAGCAGCACCTCACGCACCGCCTCGGCGGCCTCGGGGATCAAGGCCCGCAGCGCGGCGACATTCGGTGCGGCGAGAGCAGCGCCGATGTCGTCTCCGCGCAGCGATGCCACCGTCGCAGCGAGGATCGCCAGGACGTCGTCGCCGGTGTCTGCGCGGGCAACCAGGCCGACGTCTGCATGAGAGACCACGGCGAGCACGTCGGCGATGCGTCGCGGGGTGTCGGCGACACTGATGCCCGGAGTCCGGTGCGCGAAGACGACGGCCTCCGCGGTCTCGGCCACGTCGATGGCGTCGAACACCGGAAAGACGACCAGCGGCGACGGCAACCGCAGTGCGAGCGCATCGGCGAGATGTTCCGCGGGGGCGTCCACGTCGAATCGGACCACCTCGTAGCCGCCGGTCCGATTCGCGCGGAGTTCGTCCGGATCGATGTCGAGGTGCACCACGATGCGTCCGAGATCGGCCGTGTCCGTCATCGCGAGCAGAGTCGACGCTCGGACTATGGGCGGGCCGTACTCGGCCTCTCGCGGGGCGGCGTTCAGCTCGACGGCATCGGAGCAGATCGGCAGCAGCAACCCGTGCACGAGTGCGTTCGGGTCGGGTCGGTGTGGCACACCGAGGGTCAACGGAATCGGCACGCCCTCACCGTAGTCCCGGGATGCTCTTGCGATCCCCGCCACACCGGTATAACTTAGGGACGCATAACTTAGGTATGCCTCACCTTCTTGCCCAGCCCGATCGCATCGGAGGAGCCCATGCTCGGCGCAACCACCACCACCGGACCGTCCACTGCCGAACGCGTGCGCAGTGCGTGCATGCGCGCCGAGGGTGCCGCCCTGGCCATCGACGGTAGCGACCCGGTGATCACGTCCCTTCATCACCTGCGACCCAATGGCGAGATGATCCTGGCCGTCCCCACCGACTCTCTCGACGACGCCAACACCTGGCAATCCTCGCGGGCCGGCATTCCTGCCGTCCTCGAGCTCACCGATCACGCGCCACTCGCACTGCGCGAACCGGTGCGTTCGCTGGTGTGGCTGCGCGGCGATCTGCGTCCGGTCCCGGAATCGCTGATGCGTCCCATGGCCGGAGCCGTAGCCGCAGAACACCCGCACGCGGCCCTGCTCGACGTCGGTCACACCACCTCGCTGATGCGGCTGATCGTGGGCTCGGCAGTGGTCGCAGACAGTACCGGCGCAGAACCCGTCGACGTCGAAACGCTGCTGGCTGCCGAACCCGATCCGTTCTGGGAGATGGAGACCAGCTGGCTCGAGCATCTCGACTCCGACCATCCCGATCTGCTCGCCCAACTGTCCCGACGCCTCCCGCCGTCCCTGCGGCAGGGTCGAATCCGTCCGCTGGGTATCGACCGTTACGGAATTCGGCTGCGCATCGAGGGCGACTGCGGTGACAACGACGTTCGCCTCGGATTCGCCGAGCCCGTCGACGACGTGCTCTCGCTCAGTCGCGCCCTGCGCGTACTCGCCGGTTGCCCGTTTCTGAACGGCCTGCGCGCTCGCGGCTGACGGGCCTGACACGCCGTGGCACGAAACAGGGCAGACTCGTGCGGTGATCGACTTCAAGAGCTGGTTGACGCCACCGCCGCCGGAGCGCACGGCTCCCCTGCCCGACGCACGCGAGCGCACGACCATCAGGGTCGAGATCGCAATCGTGCTGCTGGTGACGTTCGGCCTCAGCGGAATGAGCAGCATCCTCTCGCTCGTCGAGGACGCCCTGCAGACCGCGGCCCTGTCCGATCAGACCGTGGCACTGAACTCGTCGCGGTCGAGCTTCAGCCTGATCGATCTGCTGTTCCAACTGCTCAGCATTCTGCGGTTGTGCGCCTGGGGCGGGCTGGGTTTGTACCTGCTGTGGCGAGCCGACCTGGCACCGCGGGCGATCGGACTGGCCAGACCACGCATGAAGATCGATCTCGGTCACGGCATCGGACTGGGGGCGCTGATCGGGCTGCCCGGCCTGGCGCTGTATCTCGTCGGCAACGCTCTCGGCTTCAATCTGAACGTCGTTCCCAGCGCTCTCGACGACCACTGGTGGCGCGTGCCGGCCCTGATCCTGTACGCGCTGGCCAACTCCGGTGCCGAGGAGATCATCGTCGTGGCGTACCTGATCTCGCGGCTGCGCAGGCTCGGGCTCAGTGAGAACGCGTCACTGCTGTGGTCGTCGCTGCTGCGCGGGAGCTACCACCTCTATCAGGGGGTGGGCGGAGGCGTCGGAAACTTCCTGATGGGGCTGGTCTTCGGCCGCTACTGGCAGCGCACCGGCAGGCTCTGGCCGCTGCTGATCGCGCATGCTCTGATCGATATCGTCGCCTTCGTCGGCTACGCCCTCCTGCGCGAACATCTGTCGTGGCTCCCCTGAATGCGTGCGCGAGGAACCATGTTGTTCCCGCGCCGACAGCTACAGTCGATCCGTGAACGACGACGATCGCTACGGACGGCACGGCGCGCCGGACCGGCGCACGCCGCCTCCCGGTCAGACGCCGCCGGGGCGCACCCCGCCTCCAGGTCAGACGCCGCCGGGGCGCACGCCACCGGACCGATCGATGCCGGGTCGTCACGGCCGACCCGATCCCGTTCCCCAGCCCGGACCAGCAGCTCGGCCCGGTCCAGCAGCTCAACAGCCACCCCGCCGGCAGCCACCCAATCAACAGCCACCCAATCAACAGCCGCCTGGCCCTCACCGGCCCGGCCAACAGTCCCCCGGCCAACCACCCGGCCAGCGGCCCTCCCGACCGCCGTCCGCCCAGCAGCCGCCCCCTCCTCGCGGGTATCGACCCGGCCAGCCGCCACCCGAGCGTGGGCCGCGCCAGTACAACCCCGAGCCTCCCCGTCGTCCGGGACCGATGTCACAGCGTCCGGGACCGCCGCCCGAGCGTCCGGCACGCGGACTTCCCCTCCCACCGGGGCAGGTACCGGAAGGCACCGAGTTCATTCGGCGCGACGGCCGGCCCGTCGCCGGGCCGCCGCGCTCGGCCGCGGCCCAGCAGGCGTGGTCGCAGGCTCCGGAACCCGGTTCGGCACAGTCTCGTACGCCCCAGTCGAATACACCCGATGCACCCAATTCGACGCGTCAGTACTCACGAACTGCGGACGAGCAGCAGGGCCGCACGGGGTATGCCCCGCGCCAGCAACCGGAGCCGTTCACCGAGGAGCGCCGGCAGCCGGCAGAACCTGCGCAACGAGCTCAGCGCCGGCCTGAACCCGCTCGACCACAACGAGATTCGCGGCCGCCCAAGGTCGCGAAGCCGCCTAAGCGCAGACGCTGGGGTCGACGTTTCCTGATCGTGTTGCTCGTTCTCGTGCTGGGAATAGGCGGCGTCGTCTACTACGTCGACAGCTCGTTGACGCGAGTCGACGCCCTCACCTCGTACCCCGGTCGCGTCGGAGACACTCCCGGCACCAATTGGCTTCTCGTCGGGTCGGATTCACGGGCGGGCCTGACGCCGGAGCAGGAGGCCGCCTTGGCCACCGGCGGCGAGGTGGGCCCGAGCCGCACCGACACGATCATTCTGATCCACATACCCGAGGGCGGCGGGGCGACCACGATGGTCAGCCTGCCGCGTGATTCGTACGTGTCGATTCCGGGCAACGGCGAAGACAAGCTCAACGCGGCCTTCGCATTCGGCGGACCGTCCCTGTTGGTACAGACCGTCGAAGGCGCGACCGGGGTGCACATCGATCACTACGCCGAGATCGGCTTCGGCGGCTTCGCCGGGATAGTCGACGCGGTCGGCGGGGTGAACGTGTGCGTGCAGAACGCGATCGACGATCCGTTGGCGGGCATCAACATTCCCGCCGGCTGCCAGGATCTCACCGGGTCCGAGGCGCTCGGGTTCGTGCGGTCCCGCGCAACCGCGTTGGCCGATCTGGACCGGATGAACAATCAGCGGGCATTCATGTCCGCACTGCTCGAAAAAGCGACCAGCGCATCGACTTTCCTCAATCCGCTGAAACTGTGGCCGCTGGTGTCCGATACGGCGTCGTCGTTGAGCGTCGACGAGGGGGATCACATCTGGAACCTCGCCGCGCTGGCCTGGGCGATGCGCGGAGGTCCAGTGACCACGACGGTACCGGTCGGCGGATTCCAGGACTCCGACGTCGGAAACGTGCTGCTGTGGGACGACACCCGCGCACCGGCATTCTTCGACGCCATCGCGCAGGATCGCGAAATTCCACCGGACCTGCTGACCGGCGGCCCCTGAGCGGCAGTTGCATCGGTCGTTCCTGCAGCCCCACTTCCACGCGAGACCGGTAGGTTGTGGACCATGACACTGCCGTCTGCCCAGCCCGCCGTGACGCCCGCTGCGTCGTTCCACGATCTACTGCGCGCTCAGGTGCGGCACGAGTTCACCGCATCGCAGCAGTACGTTGCGATCGCGGTGTGGTTCGACCGAAACGACCTACCGCAGCTGGCCACCCGCTTCTACGCCCAGTCCGCCGAGGAGCGTCGGCACGCCATGATGATGATCCGGTTCCTCATCGACAATCGGCTCGACGTCGACGCGTCGAGCATCGGCGACGTGGTGACTGCGTTCGAGTCGGTGGTGGAACCGGTGGAATTGGCGCTGACACAGGAGACGACGGTGACCGAGCAGATCACCGCGCTCGCGCGCGCTGCCCGGGCCGAGGGCGACTACATCGGTGAGCAGTTCACCCACTGGTTCCTCACCGAGCAGGTCGAGGAGGTGGCGGCGATGCAGAGTCTGCTCAACATCGTCCGACGGGCCGAATCCAACCTGTTCGACATCGAGCAGTACGTCGCCCGCGAAATCGGTGGATCGGTGATCCGCGCCACCAACGCTCCGAAAGAGGCCGGGAGCGCGTAGCTTGCGCCCTGCTCAGAGCGGACATTTAGGATCCACTGTATTAGGCTACGTTCGCCTCAATAAGGTTCGACTTGGATGACAATGCCTCTGACCAGGCATATCGTCCTCGTCATGAGCGTAGACATCAAAGAAACCAGCCACACCAAGTTCCACGCACTTCTTCGTGACCAGATTCGCAACGAGTTCAACGCCTCGCAGCAGTACATCGCCACCGCCGTCTACTTCGCGAATGTCGATCTGCCGCAGCTGGCCAAGCACTTCTATGCGCAGTCGGTCGAAGAGCGCAACCACGCGATGATGATCGTCCAGTACTTCCTCGATCGCGACATCACGGTCGAGCTGACCGGCGTCGACGCGTCGAAGTCCGTCTTCACCGATCCTCGTGAAGCCATCGCCCTGGCGCTGGCGCAGGAAGAGACCGTCACCGAGCAGATCATCGCTCTGGCGAGCACCGCACGCGAAGAGGGCGACTACCTCGGCGAGCAGTTCATGCAGTGGTTCCTCAAAGAGCAGGTCGAGGAAGTTGCCAGCATGAAGACCCTGCTCAACATCGCAGATCGTGCGGGCCACAACCTGTTCGACCTCGAGCAGTTCGTTGCCCGCGAGATGAACACCAGCGTGGTCGCCGACGCAGGCGCACCCACCGTCGCCGGCGGATCGCTGTAGATCCCTCCGCACGTAGCGCGCTCATACGGGTGGCCGGCCGAACAAGGATTCTTGTTCGGCCGGCCACCCGATGTGGGTTTCTCTCCAGTTCTTCTCGGCCCCGTTCCCGGCCGGGAGCCGTCAGCGCAACGTGACCTGTCGACCTCGCAGACCGTCACGTGAGCGCAGCTGCGCTGCAGTGAGCGGAGCGTCGACGGCGAGAGCTTCGCTCAGCTTCTCCCCGAATTCCTTTGTGGGCGAAGCCCATTCGGTAGGGTGCATCTCGGGGTCGAGATCGAACACCGGTACCAGCAATCCGTGCGTACGGAACGAACCGGCGTAGCGCGATCCCTCACCCAGGTGCAGATCGCCGGCAGCGTGCAGCCGAGCGAGAGCGAGCATCACATCGTCTTCGCTCTCCGGTCGAACCCACCGGATGTGCGCCTTGTCGCCCGCATCCACCCACCAGGCCGCGACGACGCCGTCCGCTTCGATCCGTGCCGACGGCATGATCGCCTGATTCGCACGTTCCACGGTGGCTGCCACATCGGCTGCAGGAGTGGCACTTTCGGGAATCCACCAGTTGAAGTCCTGATGGACGGTGATCTCGAGCAGCGTCGATGCGTCGAGCACATCGGTCAGAGCAGGAGTGTTCTCGTCCACCTTCGAGGCTTCCAAGGACTCACCGGCCGGTGCAGTCGAGACCCAGCCGAGTGCGCTACTGATATCTGCTGCAACATCTTTCGACTGCGTCTGCACCTGTAGGCCGACGAATCCCTCGACGGTGCCCGCGTCTTCGCGCACCAGCGCTGCGACGGCACCGGGCAGCACTGTTGCCAGCGTGATGGTGCGACCGTCCACCGTGATCGGCGCGGTTGCCGTTGCCGACGGGACGAACTCGCGCAGCGCTACCAGGTCGCATTCGGCGGCGAGGCCCTCGAACGGGCGAGTCGACGCCGAGTCGATGCTCGCGCGCTCGGCCTCACGCTGCGCCAGCTTCGCCGCGCGGTTGCTGCCCTGCTTCGGTCCACTGTTTCTTTTGCTCTTACCCACGCCAGAAAACCTACACGTTCTTCGATTCGAGCCAGGCTCGCGTTCGGGCGGGGTGGTTGGTGGCGATCCATCCGACACCGAGCTCGCGGCACAGGTCCACGTCCTCTTTCTCGTCGACGGTCCACACGTAACTCGCCCGGCCCGACGCGGCGGCGCGGTCGATGATGCTCGGGTGCTCGCGCAGCGCACGGATGGACGGACCGACCGCGGTGGCACCGACGGTCGTCGCCGCTCCTCCGCCGAGGTAGTGCGAGCTGTCGCCGAGGAGCACCGTCGGGAGCATCGGGGCGGAGCGGCGTACACGCCAGACCGCGGACGGTGCGAACGACATGATGACCGCTCGGGAGTGGTCTGCCGATGCGGGCGCACCGATGCCGAACTTGTGCAATTCCTCGAGTACCGCGCTCTCGATCAGCGAGCCGTAGCGCACAGGATGCTTGGTTTCGATGAACAGCTTGACCGGCTTGCTGCTCCAGTCCAGCACGAGCGCGATGAGATCGTGCAGGGTCAAGAGTTCGGCGGGTTCGCCGGGTTCGCCGTAATCGAGTGCGGCGAGGTCGGCGAAATTCATCTCGCTGACAATTCCGGTGCCGTTCGAGGTTCTGTCGACACGACGATCGTGCACGCACACGATATGACCGTCCTTGGTCAGCCGAACATCGCACTCGACGCCGTCTGCTCCCTCACGCAGCGCCAGGTCGTACGCCGCGAGAGTGTGTTCCTTCTTGGCCGCCGAAGCACCGCGATGCGCGACGACGAGCGGGCCGCGGCGATCCGGACTCACGAGGCCGTCACCGCGTCGTGCTCGACGGACTCTTCCTTCGGGCGCTCGGTATCGGTCGCGTTGGTGTCGGTGGCCTTCGTGCCGGTTGCCATCACCCAACGGGTAGGACGCGCCAGGGCGGATCCGCGCAGCGTGCGGCCCTCGAATCGGCGCATCACCGCCAGCGTGAGCACGGCCGAACCCGCAGCTACTGCCGCGACGATCGCCGACAGGAGAATTCCATCGGCCCGGGCTTGCAGGGTGCTCTGCAGATTCCACAGCAGTTGAACGACCACCAGCGCGTTGCTCGCGGCCCAGACACCCCACCAGATGCGCACCAGAAACAGCTCGCGATGCACGTCGGCCTCGGTGTCGCCCCGCAGTCGGGCCAGCTCGGTGAGATACACCCCGGGCATGACGATGCGCACGAGCGGCAGCATCGACAACAGCAGCATCCACCGCACCGACCGCGGATCGGTAACTCCCGCTGCGGCGAAAGCGAGCCGACGTTGCCGGATCAGCCAGCACGACGAGCCGACGAGAGCGAACAGGCCGACGACGAGCGAACCCACCTGAGCGAAATACACCAAGGCGTCGGAGGCGGCCAGAGTGATCGGCGAGACAAGCCGGGTGCGGTTGTACAGCAGAATCCCGTAGCGAAACACCTCGGCGAACGCGCCGAGAGCCAGCAGCAGCGCGGTGACGACGACGAGTAACTGCGCGTTTGCGGCGTACTGCTCGACGCGCCCCACCGGCCGATTCGCCGCCGGATCGTGCGGGATGTCACGCAAGCCCCAGGTAGGCGTCGAATCGTAGTGCGGTGTCGGTGTCGGGCCCGCGTCTCGAGTCTTGCGAGCGGAGTTCGAGCGGACCGTCGCTGGGCGTGCGACCCAGCGAAAGTTTCGACGGCCCTGCGCAGGCGCCTGGGTCGATACGGGCGAGAGCAGGACGCCATGGCAGCGCGGGCACCACGTGCCCGGCCGTGCACCGACCGCCCAGCGAGTGCTGCAGCGGGCACAGACCTGGAACGCCTGTGCGCGTCCCCGCGGTGCCGTCATCTAGATGATTCTCGCTTCGTGGGAGTCGTCGTCGCGCTCGATCGGTCGTCCTGCGGCCTGCCAGGCGAGCATCCCACCGTCGACGTTGATCGCTTCGAAACCCACTCGGTTCAGGTATTCGACGACGCGGGCCGACCGACCACCGGCTTTGCAGACGACGTAGACCTCGGATTGATTGTCGATCTCACCGGCGCGGGACGGGATGTCACTCATCGGGATGTGGACGGCATCAGGCGCGTGTCCGGCCTGCCACTCCTCGGGTTCACGTACGTCGAGCAACAGCGCCGTCTCGGGAAACGGCAACGGGAGGCGGTCGACGGTGACGGCGGGCGGCTGCTCGGGGTGAGACACACCTCGATCTTGTCACGGCTTCGCGCGGGGCTGCCACCCGTGCCCCGACCACCCGAGTGACGTGACACTATGACCTACGTCACTCACGTCACAGAAGTTATCCACAGTATCCACAGGTTGATGCACAGAATCGGGGCCTGTGCCGGTTTCTATCCACAGGTCAGAGCCTCGAGTCGGTCTCGTGGTGTATCGAATACCAACGCAGGTTGTGGATCGATGGTGATTTGACACAGCGACCGTCTGCGGTCCTGTGGATTCGCTGTTTAGGCTGGCGAACATGACTTCTGTAGAACTGCGCATCTTCACCGAACCGCAACAAGGTGCCACATACGACGACCTCCTCCGCGTGGCGAAGGCAGCCGAGGAATTCGGCTACGGAGCATTCTTCCGATCCGACCATTACCTCGCGATGAGCGGCGACGGCGGTCCCGGACCCACCGACGCCTGGATCACGCTGGCCGGCCTGGCGCGCGAGACGTCGACCATTCGGCTCGGCACACTGGTCACCTCGGCCACCTTTCGCTACCCGGGGCCACTTGCCATCAGCGTCGCCCAGGTGGACGCCATGAGCGGCGGCCGCGTCGACCTCGGACTCGGTGCCGGCTGGTTCGAGGACGAGCACAAGGCCTACGGCATCCCGTTCCCGCCGCTCGGTGAGCGTTTCGACCGCCTCGAAGAGCAACTCGCCGTCATCACCGGACTCTGGGACACCCCCGTCGGCGACACGTTCTCCTACGACGGCGCGCACTACCCCGTCACGGGCTCCCCCGCGCTCCCGAAGCCGGTGCAGACCCCGCACCCGCCCATTGTCATCGGCGGCGGCGGAAAGAGGCGCACTCCGGCACTGGCCGCGAAGTATGCCGACGAGTTCAACATCCCCTTCGCCTCGCTGGCCGACACCGAGACTCAGTTCGGTCGCGTCCGCGCTGCCTGCACTGCCGCCGACCGCGATCCGGACTCCCTCGTCTACTCCAATGCCCTCGTCCTGTGCTGCGGCCGCACCGAAGAAGACATCGCCCGACGCGCCGCCGCCATCGGCCGTGAGGTATCGGAGTTACGCGAGAACGGTGCCGCAGGAAGCCCCGCCGAACTGGTGGACAAGATCGGCAGCTTCGGAGCCGTCGGAGCCACCCGGGTGTACTTGCAGACCATGGATCTCACCGATCTCGATCACCTCGAACTCGTCGCATCCGAGGTTCTCCCGCAACTCTGACGTCCACCAGATCCCGCCCGCCCGAGTCCACTCAACGTGACATTGACCCCCGAAAAGGCCACCGAATGTCACATCGAGTACCCAGGGAGGCCTCGGGTCAGGCGGCAGATCGAGCGCGTAGCTGTGCGTAGGTCGCGCTGATGCGACGTGCCGCGGGCAGTTCGATCCAGCGGTACATGATTTCGGCGAGTACCGCCGTGCCGGCGAGGAAGGCCAGCACGGCGGCGCTGGGGCCCAGGTGCGGTTCGACGGTGGCGTAGATGCGGTAGAGCACGAGGGTGTGGATCAGATAGATCGCGTAGCTACGCGTGCCGATCCAGTGGACGACGGGCCAGCGGGTGGCGGGTCCGTCGTATCGGGCCAGGATCAGGACGGTTCCGGTGACGACCAGCAGGGTCCACAGGTAGGTGTCGCCCATCCAGAAGGTGTGGACGTCGATGGCGAGTCGGATGACTTCGATCTGCACGATGACACCGAGAACCACCCATCGCCAGCCGACCAGTTTCGCCCAGCCGAGATAGATGATCTGGCCGAGGAACAGGGTCGGCAGTACGCCCGCGACCTTCGTCAGGAACGGGATTGTGTAGGGCTGCGGCAGGTAGAGGTTGTAGGCGATGACCACAGCGCACAATGCGGCTCCGACCAGCGGCACCACGATGGGCCGGGTACGCAGCGGCCCGCGCATGGCAACGCAGTAGAGGTAGAACACGATTTGTACGACGAGCGTCCAGGTGACGCCGAGAACGGCGACCTCGGGTCGGAGAAAGAAGCCGCCGAGGAAAAAGCTGAGCACGGCTTCGCCGTTGGTGATTCCGGGTTGACCGCTGAACATCCCGTTGAGGCCGAGCTTGACGAGGATGATGGCCAGTGCGACGGCGAACCAGAGCGCAGGGACCAAGCGGGCGAGACGCGCGACCATGAAGTCCCGGCGCGAGTGCCGTATCGCCGATCGGGTGATCAGCAGGCCGGTGAGCAGCATGAACATGCTGACGCCGACGAAGGACAGGTGCAGGTTCAGTCCCACGTCCTCGATGAGGACCGAGTTGACGACATCGATCACCCACCAGCCACCGCCGATGTCGTCGATCAGATAGAACGAAATATGTGAGTACAGGACTGCGAAAACGGCGATGACGCGAAGGAGATCGGCACCGTTCATCTGAACTCGGGGCGCGGTAACCGACTCCACGACGGCGGAGTCCTCGACCGTATTTCGGCTCGGTCGGTCCCCTTCCACACCCGCGAGTTTAGGTTCCGTTCAACTTCAGGACCAATCCAGACCCGCTCCGCAACTGTTTCGTGATATTCGGAGCGAATTCGCAGCCGCGAATTCCACTGTCTTGTTCACGTGAATTTATTCCGAGAAAAGCATCTCGGTTACAACGGTTGCACAAGGGGTAGGAATGAGATTGGGTTGAACCCTACGAAAGATCCGCAGTAGGACGAACGTGCCCGCATCACGCGATGGGTACGGCGTCGTTAGAGAAGGGAACCACGTGTCCGAGTACACCTTGCCCGACCTTGATTTCGATTACTCCGCCCTCGAGCCGCACATCTCGGGCGAGATCAACGAGCTTCACCACTCCAAGCATCACGCCACCTACGTGGCAGGCGCGAACACCGCCCTCGAGAAGCTCGCCGCAGCACGCGAGAACGACGATCACGCAGCCATCTTCCTGCACGAGAAGAACCTCGCGTTCCACCTCGGTGGCCACGTCAACCACTCCATCTGGTGGAAGAACCTCTCGCCCAACGGTGGCGACAAGCCCGAGGGTGAGCTCGGTGCCGCGATCGACGACCAGTTCGGTTCGTTCGACAAGTTCCGCGCACAGTTCACCGCTGCCGCCAACGGCCTGCAGGGCTCCGGCTGGGCAGTGCTGGGTTACGACTCGCTGGGCAAGAAGCTCCTCACCTTCCAGCTCTACGATCAGCAGGCCAACGTGCCGCTCGGCATCATCCCGCTGCTCCAGGTCGACATGTGGGAGCACGCCTTCTACCTGCAGTACAAGAACGTCAAGGCCGACTACGTGAAGGCGTTCTGGAACGTCGTCAACTGGGCCGACGTCCAGGCTCGTTTCGAGGCCGCCACCTCGAAGACCCCGGGTCTGATCTTCCCGTAAGTGTCGAGATTGCCGTAAGTCGCGCAATCGCAGACAGGGCCACCGCATCCGTTGCGGTGGCCCTGTCTCGTTCGAAGAGTCAGGCCCTCCCGACTGCGGGCACCGACCGAATCGACGTGACGCCGTGGTCGGGCGTCGCGAAGGCTTCGGAGCGGCAGGTCGTCCTGCGCGGGGTCTCGGGATCGGGCGTCACGTGTACCTGCACCGGTCCCGACGCTGTCACCACCACGACATCGGCCCCGCCGCTGGACGAGGTGATCTCGGTCGGGTGGACGTCGTCGATTCCGGTGAGGCCGTATTCGGTTCGTACTGCGTGTTCGGCGATCTGAGCGGTCGTGTCATCGGTGCACCGGCCCCGGTAGTTGCACAGGGTGAGCTGCCCACGGTCATGGCTGTCCACCACGGCTTGCGCGTTCGCCGGGTCGAGGTTGCCGTAGTAGCTGCCGTCCGGCAAAGCCACCATTCCAGCTGCGTATCGGTCCCCGCCCAGGTGCGTCGATTCCCATACCCGCCCATTCGGTCGATTCAGGGCAGCCGCCACCGGCCGACCGAGCACCGCGCAGCACGGATCCTTCTTGCCGTGCGTACAGACGAGGTACAGCGGCTGGTCGACGCGGGTCCCGGTGCCGGGTGGGATGCCTGCGGCGGCGGCTTCCAGCGGTAGGTCGAGTACCTGCTCGAGAGTGTCGATCGTGTATTGCTCCAGCCAAGGACCACGGCGGCCCGAATGAACCAGAAACACCCGTCGCGAGTCGATGGGTGCACGCCCGCTGTGAGTTTCTCGCACCAGTTGAGGGCGCACCCCCACGGCCTTGCAGCGCCGCGAGAGTTCGGCGCCGATTCGATCCAGCGGCCCGTCCGGACCCCACGGTTCGCGACCCCACGGGCCTCGATGTTCGATCAATACCCAGCCTTCGGCCCTCGCTGCTGTTCCGCGGAGCGACTCGTTGCTTGCGCGCGCCACCGCAGCGCAGCCCACCCAGCGTTCGGATGCCGGCACGTCAGCCCCCGATCTCGGACGCGGTGTCGATCAGAGCACGGGCGGTCAGCACATTGCCGAAAAGAAAATCCTTCGACGGCAGCTCGATCACCCGAGCTCCGAGACCGGTGAAGAGCGGGTTCTGGCGTAGTTGTGCCACGGCGTCCTCCGTCCCGGCGTCGGTCAGCAGAAGGATGTCGTCGGCGGCCAGCACGTCGATCAATTCCGGACTGACGTCGACGGTCTGCACCGCGTCCGAACCGCGATCCTGCTGAGAGGGGGCACGGTAGCCCAAATCGGCCAGAACCGAGTACGGGAACGATCCGTCCTGGGTCATGTATCGCAACGAGTCGGCTCGCACGCGCGCGACGGTCAACGTGCTGTTCTCGTCACGTGCGCGCGCCGCGGATTCGTCGACCGCTCGGCGATAATCGGCTAACAAGCCGTCGGCGCTCTCCCGCCGGTCGAAGATGTCCCCCACCTGCTGCAGAGTGTTCTGCCACGAGGCCGGGGTGTACTCCACGACGACGGTCGGCGCGATCGGGGCGACCTGGTCGTACAGCGCTCGGTTCTCCTCCCCCGTCGTGCGCATCACGATCAGGTCCGGTGCGGCGGCCGTCAGGGCCTCGATATCGACCTCGGCGTCAGCGGACCCGATGTCGATCGGTTCGGCAGCCAGCCGGGCTCGGACGACGGGTGCGTAATCACCGGTCAGCGGCGGCTTCACCGCTGCGACGGGCTCGATTCCCACAGCAACGACAGCTTCGAGAGTGCGGTCGCCGTCGAGCACGGCAACACGTTGCGGATCGACGGGCACACTCGTCTCTCCGAAAGCGTGCTGCACCGTGCGCACCTCGCCGCCGGTCTCTTCGGTGCTCGATGCCGACCGACTGCACGCGGTCACACCGATCAGTAGCGCAACGAACAGCAGGGAGACAACGGTGCGCCGGGCGGTTCCTCTGTTTTTCACCGCAGCAGCGTATCGGCTACCGATCCGCCGTGGGCCGGCTACGTTGTGGGCTGGCACTCTCCCCATCTTGTGTGCCAGCCATTTTCGGGTCATTCTTCTCTTTACCCAACGTCGTGTACCCGGCTTCTGCCTCGTACCTGTCTGGGAGGGATGCGCAATGGACGATCGAAATCTCATCGGTGTCTCGCCTTTTCACGCCGCCGGTCTACTGCGCGGATTCGTGATCTCCGGCCGTTGGCCGGACACCACCAAGGAATGGGCCCAGTTTCTGGCGCTGGCCGTTCGGGTTGCGTCGATGCCGGGTCTGTTGGCGACGTCGACGGTGTTCGGGGTGCGAGAGGAGTTGCCCGAGGACCCAGAGCCGGGGACGGTCGGCCTGGTGGTGGCCGAGGGACCCGTGATCGGCGATTTCGCGTTGGCTCCCGGACGGTTTGCGGCCCATCAGCCGGCCGCATTGCTGATGCTGCATCCACCGTCGGAGACGACGCCCTCACTGCCCGAGTGCGCGGGCGCTGCGTCCGGTTGCGTTCTGCTGCCGGGTCTTCCGCATCTCGGCCTCGATCACCGGGCTGCGTGGGTGGAGGCGGAATCCGACGGCACCGTGACGTCGATGGTCAGTCGGGTCGGCCTCGATCCCATCAGCGATCCCGACACCGCAGTTTTGGCCATGCTCCTCGCCTCCTGACCGCTCCCCGCACACGATTTTTCGGGTGCCCAAACTTATTGGCGCATTGGACAATTCGCGAAACGGCACTTAGAGTCGTCTGCAGCGAAGGGGAGTAGCCCCCAATCAACGTGTCGACATACTGGTCGTGAGATTGCGACCCGGCACCTGAACCGGTACTTCCGGTGGGCGAGACCTTCGGTCCGTTCGACGACCGAGGAGTCTGCTGTGCTGTCCGCATTGTTGCTGAGTTTCGCTGTCATTTTCGTGGCCGAGTTGGGTGACAAATCCCAGCTCATGGCCATGACATTCGCTCTGCGCTACAAGTGGTACGTCGTCATCGGCGGTATCACGGTAGCCACCACTATCGTGCACCTCGTGTCCGTCGCGGTCGGCCACTTCCTCGGCGTGTCGATCCCCACCGAGGCGATATCGATCGTCGGCGGCATCGCGTTCGTCATCTTCGGACTCTGGACGTTGCGCGGCGATTCGTTGTCCGACGACGAAGGCGCGAAGGCCTCTCGCGTCACCAAGTCTGCCTTCCTGGCGATCGCGTCGGCGTTCTTCCTCGCCGAGCTGGGAGACAAGACGATGCTGGCGACCGTCACTCTCGCTGCCGACAACGACTGGGTCGGCGTTTGGATCGGCTCGACGATCGGCATGGTCGCGGCCGATGCGCTTGCCATCGTGGTCGGTGCGGTTCTCGGAAAGCACCTGCCGGAGCGCATGATTCAGTACGGCGCAGCAATCCTGTTCTTCGTCTTCGGTGCCGTACTGTTCTTCGAGGGCCTGATGCCGGGGACGTCCGCGCCGTACATCGCGGCAGGAGTGGTCGTTGCGATCTCCGCGATCATCGTCGCGGTGCTTCGCGCCAAGGCGTCCCGCACCAAGCCCTCCGGCTCCGGCGGGTCGCACGAGATCGAGCCGCGGACCACCACCGAAGACGCCTGACCTTGGTTTACACTCCTCCATCGGAGGGGTGAATGAACGACGAGCAGCAGGTGGCCGGTGCCGACGCGGCGCACCGTTCCACGGATCGACTGATCAGAATTTTCGGCCGTTTCGTCGGTACCGGCTATCTCATCTATCTGCTGCTGTTGATTCCCGACATCGGGCGCAGTAGTGAGGTAGTTCCCGGTTGGTGGACCCCGGTCACCGTGGTGGTCGTGTTCGGCAGCGGGATCGCATTCGGGGCCTCCACCTTCCATCCGAGCAGCACTGCCATCAGGATCGCCGGTTCGGTTGCCGCGACGGCATTCCCGATCATGGCCCTGCTGTGGTGGGGGGTCTGGGACGGCACCAGCTTCGACCAGACCGGGACATTTCTCGCAGTGTTCCCCGGCCTTGCCGCGCTCGCCGCTGCGACGGTGTGGCGTCCCGTCCCGGCGTTCGCCCACATGACCGTCAGTGTCGTTCTCGTGCAGCTCACCAATCAGGCTCTGCGAGAGCCGTTTCCCCGCAGCAACATCATCGCGGAGATCTTCTTCGCGATGATGTTCTGCACGGTGTTCGTGGCCGCCACACTCGCCGCGGTACGCACCGGACGCATTCTCGACGCCACCATCTCCGTATCGCACGACGACGCAGCAAGAGCAGCGGCCGCCTCCGCGCGAGAGGTCGAGCGTGAGCGGTTCGACGCGTTGATCCACGACGAGGTCATGTCCTCGTTGCTCGCCGTCGCGCGCCATGGCCGCACCCCGAGCCTGGCGCGCCAAGCCCGCTCGGCGCTCGCCCATCTGGACGATCTGACCACCGGTACCGTCGCCCACAGCTTCTCCGCGGACGAGGCTCTGGCTCAGTTTCGTTCCGCCGCAACGACAGTCGACGAGTCGATCGAATTCACCGTGCACATGGGAGAGCTCGAACGATCGGAGGACTACCCGGCCGAGGTCGTCCGAGCCGTCGCTGCAGCTCTCGCAGAAGCACTGCGCAACAGCCGGATTCACGCACAGGCGTCGAACCGATCGGTCACCGCCCGGCTGGGCCCGTCGACCCTGCAGGTTCTCGTACAGGACGACGGTATCGGCTTCGATCGACGCTCGGTGCCGCCGCACCGACTCGGTGTCGCCGTCAGTATCGAAGGCAGGATGCGTCAGCTCGACGGCGGATCGGCCGATATCGACTCCTCCGCCGCCGGCACCACCGTCCGACTGAGGTGGACACGATGAACGGTCAGGACATCCGCGACCTGCTGTCGATGAAGTCGACGGCCGCCTATGCCGTCGCCGCCTTCTTCGTTCTCGCGTGCGCGGTCTGTGCGACCGCGACGCTGGACGGCGTGTCCTCGGTGTTGCCACCGTACGCGGCAGTTCTCGTGTTCACCGGAGCCGTCGTCTTGTTGCTCGGCGCTCCGGGCGATCCGCTGAGCGCGCGGTCCACCGCCCTGCTGACCGCGTCGGGTCCGGTGGCGGGTGCGTTCGTCTTCACGGTGCTGCCGGTGCCACTGACGGGCAGCCTGCAGACCTGGCCGCTGGGGATGTCCGTGGTGATCTACACCTTCATGTGCGTCCGCGGCCGCACACTGGCGGCGTGGGTCGGACTGGCGCTCAGCATGTCCGTCGCCATCGGGTGGGCGGCCTCGACGGGTCAGGGTGCGGTGTACGGGCTGTCGTTCAGCGCCATCAACGTCGCGCCGCTGTTGATGTCGACATTCTTCGCCTTCACCATCCGACCCTTGGCCGCAGCCATCTTCGAGCTGCGCGAGCAGTCCACCGTGCGCATCGCTTCCCAGGCCGCCGCAGCCGCCGTCCTCGAGGAACGAGACGCACGCCTGGCCAGCCTCGACGCACTGGCCCGTCCGCTGCTTCAGCGCATAGCCGACGGTCCAGACCTCACCGAAGAGGAAGTACTCGCGTGCGTATTGCTCGAGGCCGAGCTCCGCGACTCCCTGCGCGCCCGCGGTCTGGTGCGACCGGACCTCGCTCGCGCCGCGAGATCCGCCCGGGCCCGGGGGGTCGAGGTGACAATGCTCGACGACCGAGCCCCGGCCGCGCTGAACGACGACGCCCGGGACCGCATCGTGGCCGCCGCGTCGAACCGCCTGGACGGTGCCGACACCGGGTCCGTGACGGTCCGGCTCCTGCCTCCAGGACGCCCGGTCGCAGCCACCGTTCTGCTCGACGACCTCGGCGACAGCGCACAGCGAATCGAGTACGACGACACCGGTCGAATCAGCAGCTGAACTCCGGGTTTGGGCCGAGACCGTCGTGGTTACCCTGCGGCGGACCAGTAGGTCTGTACAGCTGCTGCCGGTGAATGGAGCCCCGCCATGCCTCTCGATCGTCGATCGTTCCTGATCGGATCCGGTGCCGCCGCCGTGCCGCTGCTGTTGGCGGGGTGCGGCTTCGTCAAGTCCGGCCCGTCGCAGCAGGCCGAGGGCACGCTGACCTTCACCACATGGGGCACCGACGCCGAGTTGGCCGGCTTCCGAGCCTCGATCAGCGCGTTCGAGGCCGCCAATCCCGGGTCGACGATCACCCTCAACGCGGTGCCGTACGAGCAGATGTTCACCAACATCGACGCCCAGCTGCAGGCAGGCAACCCACCCGATATCTTCCGCGTTCCGTATTACACGTTCGGCGCATACGCCGGCCGAGGCCAACTGCTGGATCTGTCGCCGCTGTTGGCGTCGGACACGCGGGATCAGTTCACGCCGACGGCGTGGGCCGCGGTGCAGAACGGCGGAATCCCCTACGGCCTGCCGCACCACACCGACACCTCGGCAATTCTGGTGAACCGAAACCTGTTGTCCCAGGCCGGTATCGACTCCGTTCCGACAACCCTGGACGACGCCTGGACGTGGGACGAGTTGGCGTCGATCGGCGATCGACTGCGTTCCTCGCTGCCCGCCGACAAGTATCCGTGGGCCTACAACTGGCAGGGCAACGGAGTCACTCGCTGGTTGAGTCTGCTGTTCCAGGCCGGTGGGTCCTTCCTGGCCGAGGACCAGAAGACTCCGCTGATCGACTCCGACGAGGCTCGTCGTGCCGTCGAATACTCGGCGTCCTTCTTCTCGAAGGGCTACGTGCCGGCCAACAACACCATCGCGTCGTCGAGCTACGCCAGCGAGGCCTGGTTCTCGCAATCGGTGGCGATGGTGTGGTCCGGTGCGTTCCAATTGCCCGACGCCGATGCCACGGCCAGTTTCGATTGGACGGCCACCTTCGCACCGCGAGATCGCCGGGGCGGCGGCGACTTCGGCGGCAACGCACTCGTCGCGACGTCGCAGACCTCGCAGCCGGAGTTGGCCGCGTCGTTCCTCGAGTTCGTCACCCAGCAGGAGCAGATGCGCAACTTCTGCAAGTCCGCGTCGCTGCTGCCCACACGCACCGACCTGCTCAACTCCGACCTCGAGTTCGACATCCGGTCGGAGCTGGCCCCGATCTTCGCGGCGCAGGCGACCACAGTGCAGCCGCAGGATGCGGCTCAGGTGGCATCGCCGTCGATGTCGGGAATCATTCCGGTGCTCAAGGAACAGCTCGATCTGGCGTTTGCAGGCTCGCAGGACGCCGCTGCCACCGTGGCTGCGTTGCAGAGCGGAATCGCCGGGGTCACCGGCGCATGACGTCCACTCCGAACCGCACACCCAAGCGCGCAGGTGCGCGCAGAGAAGCGTTTGCGGCAGCAGGATTTCTGGCCTCCAGCTACGCACTGTTGGCCGTCTTCGTGCTCGTTCCTCTCGTCGCCGCGTTCGTGGTCAGCCTGCAGCAGACGGACGGATTCGGGGCAGGAGAGTTCGTCGGGGCAGCCAATTACGCACGCCTGGTCGAGGATCCACTGTTCTGGCGGGCTCTGGTCAACACCCTGCTGTTCACTGCGTTGGTCACTCCGCTGTCGATGCTGTTCGGACTGATCGCTGCGGTACTGCTCAATTCCGCGTTACCTGCGCGGCCGCTGTGGCGCTCACTGGTGATCCTGCCGATGGCCGTCTCGGGTGTGGCGACCGGATTGATCGGCATTCTGGTGTTCGACCAGAACTCGGGCGTGCTCAACAATCTGATCGGTTTCCTCGGGCTGCCTGCAATCGACTGGCAGTCCTCTCCCGGACCGGCTTTCGCGTCGATCGTCATCGCCACTGTGTGGTGGCGCACCGGGTTGAACATGCTGATCTATCTGGCCGGGCTCCAAGGCCTCGGTCCCGACCTGTACGAGGCAGCCCGGCTGGACGGCGCGAACGCATTTCAACGCTTCCGCAACGTGACGGTGCCGCTGCTGGGTCCCACCTCGTTCTTCCTGCTGGTGCTCAACGTCATCTATTCGTTCCAGGTGTTCGATCTGGTCTTCGTTCTCACCGGCGGCGGACCGGGCGGGGCGACATCGGTTCTGGTCACGTACGCCTACGAGACGGGATTCGTCACCCGCGATCAGGGTTACGCCGCGTCGATCGGCATGGTGCTGTTCCTGTTCGCCCTCACCTTCGCCGCCGCTCAGTGGCGCGCGAGCCGAACGAAGGATCTGGTCGAATGAGCGGGCCGAGAAACGCGTCCGCTCGCCGGGCACTGGTGCTGCGCACAGTGATCATCGCCGTCATCGGCCTGATCACCGTAGCGCCGCTGTATTGGATGCTCGCCGTAGCGTTCTCGACTCGCGGCGAGTTGCTGGGCGGGGGCGAGCTACGATTGTGGCCCCGCCGGGTGACGTGGGAGAACGTCACCCGCGTGTTCGATTCTTTCCCGGTCGCGACGTGGCTCGGCAACTCGATCGCCATTGCCGTCGTGGTCACGATCATCACCGTCGTCACGAGTCTGCTCGCCGGATATGCGTTCGCGCACTTGAAGTTCCGATTCTCCACGCCGTTGTTCTTCATCGCGCTCGCCACCTTGGTGCTGCCCGTGCAGGTGATCATGGTGGCGCTGTTCCGCATCGTCGTGGGGCTCGGCCTGTACGGCACGTACTGGGCGGTGATCCTGCCGAGCTCGGCCTCGGCGTTCGGGCTGTTTCTCGCGCGCCAGTTCATGCTCGGCATTCCGCGTGAGCTGCTCGAGGCCGCACGCCTGGACGGTGCCGGGCACTGGCAGATCTTCCGACGAGTCGTGCTGCCCTTGTCGGGGCCCTTGATCGCCGTCCTCGCCTTCATGAGCCTGCTGCAATCGTGGAACGACTTCGCGTGGCCGCTGATCGCGCTGCGGGAGAACGAGCTGTTCACACTGCCCATCGGTCTGCTGTACCTGCAGGGCCAAGCGAACAGCGATTACGGTGCCACGATGGCGTTCGCGCTGATCAACGTCGTGCCGATGGCGCTGCTGTTCCTGTTCTTCCAGAAGTACTTCATCGCCGGATTCGCACGCAGCGGGATCAAGTAGGTCCCCTTCAGGGCGCCTGAGGGTGGGTGAGGTGCCCCGCCGGTTATGGTGCAAGCGACTACGAGGTCGCAGCCTGTGCCGTGGCCCGCCACCGTGAGCGAAGGGGATCGTACGACGTGGAGATTTCAGGAACAGCAGCACTTGTCACCGGTGGGGCGTCCGGCCTCGGAGCCGCAACGGCCGCACGTCTGGCCGCCGCAGGCGTCACCGTGTTCGGCCTCGACCTGCCACAGTCCATCGAGCGCGCCGGAGACAGCGTCCCGGCAGGGGTGACTCTGCTGCCCGCGGACGTCACCAGCGAAGCCGAGGTGGAGGCCGCACTGGACACCATCGTCGAATCCGGTGTGCCGCTGCGCATCGTCGTCAACTGCGCGGGCGTGGGCTGGGCGGGTCGTATCCTGTCCAAGAAGGGACCGCACGACCTCGAGCTGTTCCGCACCGTCATCACCATCAACCTGCTCGGCACGTTCAACGTGATGCGACTGGCCGCGAACCGGATGCAGTCGCAGTCCACCGTCGACGACGCAGGCCAGCGCGGCGTCGTCGTCAACACCGCATCGGTGGCCGCATTCGAGGGCCAGATCGGCCAGATCGCCTACACCGCCTCCAAGGGCGGCGTGCACGCGATGACCATCACCGCGGCCCGCGACCTGGCCCAGGTCGGCATCCGCGTCAACACCATCGCCCCCGGCATCGTCGACACTCCGATGCTCGCGGGCGTCACCGAGGAATACCGTCAGGGCCTCGAGGCGTCGGTGCCGTTCCCCTCGCGACTGGCTCAGCCCAGCGAGTACGCCCAGCTCGTCCAGATGATCGCCGAGCACGACTACCTCAACGGCGAGACCATCCGGATGGACGGCGCAATCCGCATGGCTCCGCGCTAGGGTTCTCGCCGCCGCGTGGCCCCGCTTCTTCAGGCGGGGTCACGCGCGAGCGCGCAGGTCCGCCACGGTCGGGATCTCCTTTTCGGCGCGGTCGGTCATCCACTCGCGCAGCACTTTTGTTGCCAGCACGTCGTCCTCGTTGTAGACGAGCAGCCGCTCGCGCTGGGTGTGGTCGGGATCCGCGTCGTAGCCGACGGCCTCGCGGTACCAGCCCATCGACGCCTCGCCGCCGGCCTCGTCGTCGCGCCACGCGAACCCCGCTACCGGTGCAATCTTCTTCAGGCCTTTGCCGTTCGGGCAGATGAATTGATCGCTCACGGCCTGATAGACGTCCACCCACTGCTCGCTGTCGATGAATTGGCGAATCTCCGCCTCGGTGGGCACCCCGGGGACGTCGGCGAATCGGCGGGCCGAATCGAGCAACCACTTGTCCTCGGCTTGACGCGAATAGCAGTACGCCGCAAAGGTTTTGCCGCGAGCAGCAGCATCGGCCCTGGTGTCCATCAACCAGTTCCAGAACACCGCGAACGAGCGGCCCTCGTCCACCGTAGGTAGCGGATCCCAGGTGACGAAGCCCCGGTACGTCGGCGGCGGGCCACCCACTTCGGTGAGCAACGTGCCCCACAGGTAGGCACCGTGTTCCTGGTAGCTCTCCATGTCGACGTCCACCTCGACGTCGGCGCGGTGCACCGAGACGGTCTCGGACCGCCGGAGCAGGGGCACGTCGGCTCGCCAGGCCAGCGCCGCGGACACCGCGTCGTCGAAGTTTCCGAACGGCCACTCCTCGGGAGCCGGACCGGTCCACAGCGCCAACTCGTCGATGGTGCGCACACCCGCAGCGCGCAACACGTCCGCCCGCGAACCCGACGCGACCAGCGAGACGTCGCGAACGGCTTCGAGCTGCGGTTTGCAGTCGAACCACCATGCACACGAACGACATTCGCTCACCTGGGAGGGAACGGTGAACGCACTGCCCTGGGCGACGGCGAGCCGATCGGCGAAGCGGGTGTCGTATTCATCGAGGGCCGTGGTGAGATCGTGAACCAGCATGCACTCGCCGCGATAGCCCACTGCGCCCCCGACGGGTGAGGACGGTTCCAATCCCTCGTGGGCCAGCATGCGGTACAGATGGGCGAGCCGTAACTGGTCGCGCAACTGACTGCGCACCTTCCGGGTCTCGTCGACGGCCGGAGCCCAGTGCGTCAGCGGTGTGGTTCGGGCGCCGCGTCCCGGATCGGTGACCTTGTGGTTGACGACGATCACCGGGATGTATCCGCCCGCCGCGTCGCGCACCAGGAGTTCGCTACGGCCACGCCGACCGGTATCGCGCTCGAGAGGCAGCACCGCGTTCCATATCCGCTCGACTCCG
This sequence comes from Rhodococcus ruber, assembly GCF_027270735.1. Lineage (GTDB taxonomy): Bacteria > Actinomycetota > Actinomycetes > Mycobacteriales > Mycobacteriaceae > Rhodococcoides > Rhodococcoides rubrum_A. Next base: position 206,353 of record NZ_JAPWIJ010000001.1, read on the forward strand.
GCCCGGCAGGCCGCCACAGTGGCATCGGCCGCGGCACGCGCCGTAAGCTCGTCGATTTCGGTCCAGTCCATCGGATCTGCCACAGCCAACTGCGTGCGGATGTTCTCGCGGTGCGCCTGCGCTGCTTCCCGGCGCTGGCGGACGCCCGGATTCTCGGGTTCGCCGCGCAGCAACGATCCGTAGGCGGTATCGAGGTAGAGCCGGTGACGGCAGCGCGTCAACGATCCGGCGTCGAGCAGCACGGGAGATGACAGCTCGAGAGATGACAGCTCGAGAGATGACACCGAGGCACCTCGTTGACCGTTCACACTCCAAGACACTAGGTCAGCCCTCCGACAGCCTGCACAGATCAGCGCCCGTTAGGCTGTGTCGAACGCACCGTTTCCGCCGAGCAGTACATGTCAGGAGCCTTGTCGATGGGTTTGTTCCGTAAGCGTAAGGGTCGTGCCACTCGCAAGGCAGAGGCCAAGGCTCTCAAGCACAAGGCCACTCTGGAAGCGAAGCTCGGCGCCAAGAACGAGCGCAAGCAGCTGAAGTCGATCGCCAAAGCGCAGAGCAAGCTCAGCGCAGTGGAGGCGAAGTCGCAGAAGAATGTCGAGAAGGCGCAGGTATCGGCTCTGCGGGCGCAGCAGAAGGCTGCCGCTCAGGGCACGCTCAACGTGGCGCAGATCCGTAAGTACCTCGGCATCGCTCGGCTGCTGTTGCCGGTGCTCGCTCCGATCGCCTACCGCGCAGCCACCGTCGTCCGGGGGCAGCTGGACAGCCGCAAGGCGCAGCAGATGGGTGTCGCGCCGGATCAGCTCAGTGAGTACACCGGCCACGGCGGCAAGCTCAGTGCCCGCATCGCCGGGGCGGAGAAGTCGCTGAGCACCATCGGTGCGCGCCACTCCGATCCCGAGACCAAGAGTTTCGGGGCCGCCATCAGCGAGCGCCTGGACGATCTGACGACCGCTGTACGTGCGTCGGAGCAGATGCCGCCCGCTCGCCGCAAGACCGCCCACGCGGCCATCTCCGCAGAGCTCGACGGCATCGAAGCCGATCTGCTGGCCCGCCTCGGCGTGCGCTGACTTTTGCACAACAGATGACCGACTGCTCTGCCGCCCCGCTTCGCGGCGGAGCTGTCGGTATCGTCACCGCGGCGCTCGCTGTGGCCGCGCACGGCATGGCCGGCGGCGGTTGGCCCGACGGTGCCGCCCTGGCCCTGCTGGTCGTCGTCAGCATCGGTGTCGGGGCCATGACGGCAGTACCGAGACGGTCGACGGTTCTGCTCCCGGCCTTGATGGGCGGCCAACTTCTTGCCCACATGGCACTGAGCTTGCGCCACATGCCCGGCATGCTGCACAGCCACTCGCTACTCCCCAGCACAGCGATGATTGCCTTCCACGCGGCCGCGTCGGTGGTCGCGGCGCTGCTGATCGCCGCCGCAGAACGCCTCTACGGCCCGATCACGTCCATCGTCCGCGCGGTACTCGCGCTCCTCACTCCCCTGCCCGACGGTTCCGCCGTCGGTCGCGTGTCCATGTCCGTTGCGTTGCCGTCGATCCACGGCATCGCATTGGACTGGGCCATTTCTCGTCGCGGACCCCCGATATCGGCGTACTGACCGACATCCCTTTCCGCACTTCTCCACACAGAAATGACCCAATACTCATGAAGAGCTCTCTTTCCCGTGCCCTGTTCGTCTCCGGGGCCACCGTCGGCGCGCTGCTGATCGGCGCAGGCGCAGCATCGGCACACGTCGTCGTCTCTGCTCCCGACGCCGAGCAGGGCGGTTACTCGGTTCTGACGTTCCGTGTTCCCACCGAGTCCGACACCGCCGCGACCAGTTCGGTCAAGGTCACCCTGCCGGGCCTCAATTCTGCTCGTACGCAGCCCATCCCGGGTTGGACGTCCACCGTCGAGAAGGACTCGGCCGATCTCGCGGTGTCGGTGACATGGACGGCGAACCCCGGTGCCGAGGTCGGCCCCGGTCAGTTCCAGCAGTTCCTGCTCTCGGCGGGCCCGCTGCCCGAGGAGGAAACCGTCTCCTTCCCGGCCACGCAGACCTACACCGACGGTGAGGTCGTCGAGTGGAACGAGCCCATGGCGCAGGACGGCAGCGAGCCCGAATTGCCTGCTCCCACTCTGACTCTCGCCGCGGCCAGCGGCGAGGCGCACGGTGGCATCCAGTCGGCGACCACCGAGACCGCCGAGACATCGACGCAGGCGTCCTCTTCGGACACCACTGCCCGCTGGCTCGCCGGCGTCGGACTGGTGCTCGGAGCCGTCGGCGCAGGCCTCGGCATCGGCGCAACGATCCGGGCCAGGCGCTCGTGAGGACGCTGGTCTTTTCTACGAAGACACTGGTCGTCTCGGTCGCAGCGCTGCTGACACTGCTGATCGCCGCCCCCATCGCGTCGGCGCACTCGCAGGTCACCGGATACACCCCGGCCGACGGCTCCTCCCTCGACGCGTCTCCGGCCACGGCCTCGGTGACGTTCAACGAGGTACCGCAGTCGCAGTTCGCCACGCTCAACGTCGTCGGACCCGACGGCAACATCTGGTCGAAGGGCGACGCTCGCATCGAGGGCCAGAGTGTCGTCGTCGATGTCGGCGAGCTGGGACCGACCGGCGAATACACCCTCGCCTACCGCATCACCTCGGCCGACGGTCATCCGGTGAGCGGCACTGCGACGTTCACGCTGACTCAGGAGGGTTCGGGAACGCCAGGGGCACCGGCCGACGCGTCGGGCACCTCGGAAGAGTCCGAGGGCGGGTTCCTCGGCGGCTACGGACACATCGTGTTGATCGTGGTCGCGGTTCTGGCCTTCGCGGGCGCGTTGGGGTTCGCCCTGCGTAAGCCGAAGACCCAGAAGTAGGACCGACGTGGCTGCGGTGAGCGAAAGAAGCGTTCGGCTCGTGCTCGCCGCCGCAGCCGCGTCGTTACTGGGGGTGGCGGCCGCATTCGCGCTCGCGTACCCCACCTTCCCCGGCGGTTCGTCGTGGCTACGGGTGATCGCGGTGGCCTCGGGTTCGGTGGTGTTGGGGTTCGGCGTTCTCGCTGTCATGGACGCCAATTCCGATTCCGGACGCCCCGCCGTCGACCCGCCGGTGATGTGGCGAGCGATCGGATTCCTGTCTGGGCTGTGGGCGGTTGCAGAGTTCGTTCTGCTCATCGCGGCCGCTGCAGATTCTGCCGGTCGCACTCCGTTGACGTTGTCGCCGAGCGCATTCACCTCGTTCGCGGCCGAGATCTCCGTTGGTCGACTGGGGACGGCGACGGTGATTCTTGCGCTCGCCCTGTGCGCCATCGGAGTGGCCGGCTACCGACGTGAGGCGGACTGGTCTCCGATTCCGGTGATCGTGTTGGCGTCCCTCGCCCTGGTCGCGCGCCCGATCACCGGCCACATGTCGCAGTTTGCGTTCGGCTCCATCGCCGTTGCAGTACATGTGTTGTTCGCATCGGTGTGGCTCGGCGTTCTCGGCGCGATGGCGCTGAGTCTGCGGAGCAAGTCCGCCTGGGCGACGCTGCTGCCGGTCTACTCCATGATCGCTTTCTGGTGCGTACTCGCAGTCGCCGGCACCGGCGTGCTGGACGCGGTCCTCAAGCTGGACAGCATCGCCGCCGCGGTCGAGACCGGTTACGGCCGAATCGTTCTCGCCAAGGTTCTGGTCACCGTGATCCTCGTCGCGGTGGCCAACCGAATCCGCCGGACGTGGTTACCCAGCGCCGCCGCGCACCGATCCACCGTGGAGTACTCATTGGGCCGCGCAGCCTCGCACGTGTGCCTGCTGGCGGTGGCGTTCGGCCTGGCGGCGGCGCTGGCAACCACGGCCTGACAAAGGCGGTAGTTCCGGAACACGAACGGTCCCGGTGCATAACAAGGTTGGATCGACGCAGATGGCGCGTTCACCGTCTCATTACCTGTCCAGACGGGCTACTGAGCGGTTGCCCGCCTGCTGACCCCTAGCAATGCAAACGGAACGAGGGAGTCCGGGTCGATCCAGGCCGACCAGTAGCCGCCGCGGACAGGGAAGCTGAACAGCAGCGCGGAGCCGCCCTGGCGGGTGCGAGCTATGGTCTCCTCGAAGCCTACGACGTTGGACAGGCCGTAGCCCTCTCGGTTCGCTTCGAGATAGTCGGCGGACGTCCGCAGATCGACGACATAGGTCGCAGTAGTTGTCTCCTGCCCGCGCGCTCCCTCCAGGTCGCTGATGAATGATGCCAGAATCGGTTCTGGCAGTTGAGAAGCCGGCGCGGCAGCCAGAAGTTTCTCAATCGTCAAGGTGCGCTCGTCCGGCTGCGATGAGGGCTCGCGGAACACTCCGTCTGCATCGGTGTGGTCTGCGAAGTCGGCAAAATCCAGATTCGCGATCGACAGATTGTTCTCGACCGGCGCGAGGTGTTCGGGAGCTACCCGGAAGCTGTTCGATTCCTCGGACTCGTCGCCTTCCGCCGGGTCGGTGTTCAGCACGAGGATGGGTCGTTCCGGATCCGCGAACGTCCGCGCGTCGGCAACGAAAAGGTACCCGCTGTCGACGTCGAGGTCGAGCAGCATATTGACGGTCCAACCGTCGAACTCGCGGTCGTCCACTGTAGTCAGTACCGCTTGCGCATCGAACCCCCCTGGCTGGACACGAACAGCCTGCGCATCCTGCATCAGAGTTCGCCACGCCGCATCGTCGGTGAAATCGGTCCGGACCAAGATCGATTGTCCGTGAGGAAGATTGGGAGACATTCCTGGATGCTAGTTCAACCAGTAGACCGATCACAGGCGTTCTGCTCACAACCGGCGTTTGCGACATCCACGCAGGCTCAGACCCGAAGTACCAGTCCAATCAGACTGGGCTCAGGCGCGCCGCGAGACGACGAAAGTCGATGTGTCGGATGCAGACGGTGCCGACGCGACGCCGTCGGCGTATCACCCGTCGACTTCCGGCACGACCGGAGCTGCGACGCCAGATCGTTCGATTGGCGGACAGACAATCTCCCCCAGGTATTGAAAGCTGTTGGTAGCAAACAACACACGGAGGACGCATGAAAAGAAGGATCATGACGGCGGTCTCGGCGGTCTGTATCGCTGGCGCAATGGCTTTTGTGGGCGGTGGCACTGCGGACGCTGCCCAAGGCGGCCTCGGCTTCGGCAAGGCCTGGTTCAAGGTAGCTCGGTCCGAGCTCGTGAATTGGAACACACAAACCGCGTGCGAAAGCACCGGCGTGAGCAAGTGGAACTGCCAACCGATGGTGGCGGCGGTCAACAGGGAGCGGGCTCGTAACCCGAAAGCTACGGGCTACTGGGCGGAGTTCTTCGTAAATGGAACGACACGTTCCGGGACTTGGTAATTTCTGAAGCAGGCGCAAGTCGATAGGCCTGTCTCGACGGCCTGCGGAACGACCAGAAGACGAAGCCTGTCGGGAGTCTGTACTAGCCTGGGCGCATGCCGAAGTTGACTGTGGTGCCGAGTGGTTCTTCGGCGTCTGCGGTCGACGGTATCCCCACGGTCGCGGAGTTCTTCGCCGGTATCGGTCTCGTCCGAATGGGCCTGGAGCAGGCCGGTTTCGAGGTGCGCTGGGCCAACGACATCGAGCGTGACAAGCACCAGATGTATCGCCAGCACTTCGGTGACGATGCGGGCCATTTTCAGCTCGGTGATGTCGCTGCCACTCGCGGTCACGATCTGCCCGAGGGGTTGTCGTTGGCGTGGGCATCGTTTCCGTGCACCGACTTGTCGCTGGCCGGTGGCCGGGCCGGTCTCGCGGGCAAGAACTCGTCGACCTTCCGGCATTTCACGCGGGTGCTGGGTGAACTCGGTGCCGCGCGCCCGGAGGTGGTCGCGCTCGAGAACGTCGTCGGCTTGGCCACAAGTCACGGAGGAGACGATCTGGCTGCGGCGGTCCGGGAGCTCAACGAGCTCGGTTACTCGGTGGATGTGCTGACCATCGATGCTCGACGCTTCGTCCCGCAGTCACGTCCGCGCCTGTTCCTGATCGGTGCGCAGAATCCGCCCGAGGATGCCCGCGATCCCAACAGTGAGCTGCGACCCGATTGGCTCCAGGCGGTGTACGGCGATTCGACGCTGCTGACGCATCGAGCACCGCTACCGAGTCCACCGATTCCGTTGACCAGTGGTCTCGGTGATGTGGTCGAGCGTATGGACTACCGGGACTCGCGGTGGTGGGATGCCGACCGTACCGCGGCGTTCGTACAGTCGTTGTCGCCGATTCAGTTGCAGCGCATCGACATTCTGAAGAAGGCCCGCAAGGTCAGCTACCGCACCGCCTACCGTCGCACTCGTAACGGCGTCGCGGTGTGGGAGGCGCGGCCCGACGACATCTCCGGCTGCTTGCGTACCGCACGCGGCGGCTCCTCGAAGCAGGCGGTCGTCAAGATGGGGAACGGCCGCTTGCAGGTGCGTTGGATGACGCCGGTGGAGTACGCCCGCCTGATGGGTGCCGGCGACTACACACTCGATGGTCTGCGAAACAATCAGGCGCTCTTCGGTTTCGGTGATGCGGTGTGCGTTCCTGTGGTCGCGTGGCTCGCCGAACACTATCTGATGCCGCTCGTCACTGGATCTCTCGTCAATTCGACGACCCTGAATTCTGCTGCGGCACATGTCCAGTCACGGTAAGTCCTCACTTCGGGCGTCGGCCGTCGCACCGCGAAAGAGCACCCTGCCTGCGGACGACGTGCAGTCCTTTCGTACGGCGCTGCGAGAGGTGCTGAGTGAGAAAGACGATCGAGGCCGAATGTGGTCGGCAGCCAAGTGGGGCGTGTACGCGTTCTACGATTACGACGGCGAACCGATCTACGTGGGACAGACCAAAGAGAAACTCAGTGTCCGGGTGCAACGACATCTGACCAACCAGCGAACCGACGCCGTCGCGATGCGGGTGCTCGATGTGTTCGAAGTCGCGGAGATCGAGATCTGGCCACTGTGGCAGTACGAGGATCTCAAGAAGTCCGATGGCGCAGAGCAATTCCGCGCTGCCGAGCAAGATCTCAATGCCCACGAGTACACGGCGTACCTCGAAGCCATCGACAAATCGCGACACAAAGCGATCCTCAACGAGAAGATTCCGCCGATCTCGCAGCCCATCGCACTCCCCGCGTCGCTGCGCCGGTCGTTGATCTCCGAACAGACGCGTCGCGAGCGCGGGCACCCCGACATCCGTATCGCGCGCCGCGCCGAGACAATTTCGCGTCTGGCCGCCGTCACTCGTGAACGTGGAGAGGTGTCCGAGGGCCTGCGACGCGTCCTCGTCGTGCAGGCGGTGCGGCTGGCGTACCTGTCTGCCGAGCGACTCGCCTTCGTCGAGGGGCATCCGATCCCCGATCCCGCAGCCATCGACGTCACCGCGCTGGTGGGGTCGGTGCTGCACGAGCGCAGTGATCCTGACGATCCCGAGGACACGGAAGATGCGATCGAGTCCGCGGACACCACCGAGCCCGACGGCGAGTTGGACCTGTTCAGCGAGTACTGACTCGCCCCGCCGTAGGCTCGCCCTGTGCCGCTTCCCCCTCACGTTGCCGATCTCACCAGCATCGATCTGTTGCTGTCGGTGGCCGAGCTCGGCAGCATCGGTCGAGCGGGCCGAGCGCACGGCATGTCGCAACCGGCCGCAAGTTCGCGCATCCGTGCGCTGGAGCGCCGCGTCGGCGCGCCCTTACTCACACGGGGCGCACGCGGAACGGTGCTGACCGAGTTCGGCGAGCTCGTCGCAAGTTGGGCAGCGCCGGTCGTCCGGTCGGCAGAAGACTTGGCGACGGCAATCGCCGCGCTGCATGCCGAGCGCATCGGCCACGTGCAGATCGCTGCCAGTCAGACTGTCGCAGAGTATCTTCTGCCACGCTGGCTGGTCACGCTGCACGCGCGTCTCCCGCACATCGTGCCGACACTGAGCTCGGGTAACTCCGCGGTCGTCGCCGAGAAGGTGCTGGCAGGTAGCGCGGACATCGGTTTCATCGAAAGTCCCGAAATACCTGCAGGTCTCGATCATCGAACCGTGGCCGCCGACGAATTGGTGCTCGTGGTACCGCCGGAACACGCGTGGGTCAGCACCCCACCCACCGCCCACGACATCGTCGCCACCGCATTGGTGACGCGGGAGGCGGGCTCGGGAACACGCTCGGCGTACGAAAGTGCCTTGACTACAACGGGTCTCGGGCAGCCGATGTCGCCTCTGCTCGAGGTCTCGTCGACGACGGCGATCAAGTCCGCCGTCGCCGCAGGAATCGGCGGTGCCGTTCTCAGCTCACTGGCCGTTGCATCCGAGCTGGCCGCCGGCACCCTGATCCAGGTGCCGATCCCGGGGCTGACACTGCGACGCGAACTGAGGGCGATCTGGCCGTCCGGCCGCGCGCCGAGTGGACCGGCCGCGGAACTGCTCACCGTGGCGGCGAATTCTCACCTGCAGCCATAACCCTGAGTTATGACCGGTGAACAAACCGGCACCTACCGACCGGGTGCAGCACCGCGCAGGCTGAGCACATGACCGTGACCTTCCCCGCCCCGATCTCGACCGAGACCGATACGCACCGCCGAACCTTCGAGCACATCACCCCGAATTGGTTCGCCGCAGTGATGGGGACCGGCATCGTCGCCACCGCAGCCGCAACGCTGCCTGTGCAGTTCCCCGCGCTCCACGTCTTCGCCACTGCAGTGTGGGTGTTCGCAGTTACAGCGCTGGTCGTCATCGGCACAGCCTTCGCGCTGCACTGGATCGGGCATCGCGGCCGCGCCGTCGAGTATGCGCGACACCCGGTCATGGTGCAGTTCTACGGAGCCCCGCCCATGGCTATGCTCACCGTCGGCGCGGGCGCCGGGCTCCTCGGAGCGGACCTGCTGGGATCCACCGCGTCCACCGTGCTGTTCGCCACCCTGTGGATCGCCGGGACGATCGCCGGTCTGCTCACCAGCGTCGTCGTGCCTTATCGAATGATCACCACCTCCGATCACCGCGACGTCGCCGCCCTGCCGGCATGGTTGATGCCCGTCGTCCCGCCGATGGTGTCGGCGTCGACCGGGGCGTTGCTGCTCCCCCACGTACCCGACGGCCAGTGGCGGCTGGCTCTGTTGTGCGCCTGCTATGCGATGTTCGGTATGTCGTTGATCGTCGGGATGATCACCATGACGCTGATCTATGGACGCCTACTGCACGGCGGCCTGCCACCCGTCGACGCAGCTCCCACCGTATGGATCACGCTGGGACTGATCGGTCAGTCGATCACAGCGGCGAACCTACTCGGCACCGATGCATCGATGGTGTTCACCGGTTCCCAGGCGTCGATCGCCGTCGGACTACACGTGTTCGGCATCGGCTACGGGCTGATCATGGGCGGCTTCGGTGCGCTGATGTTCGCGCTCGCCGCCGCACTCACCGTGTACGCGGCGCGCAGAAACCTGGGATTCTCGCTGACGTGGTGGTCGTTCACGTTTCCCCTCGGCACCTGCGTCACCGGAGCGACTGCCCTGGGTAATTCTCTCGACTTCGGCGCAGTCCACGCTCTGGCCGTAGTGCTGTACGCGGTGCTCCTCGCAGCCTGGGTTACCGTCGCGGCCCGCACCGTTCGAGGCGTCCTACGAGGGAGCCTGCTGCACCCCAACTGATCTCACATGTGCGCGAGCACGTTCACCACATTGCCACCCGCATCGCGGAAGAAGAACCGACGCACGCCCCACTCCTCGTTGGTGATCTCGTAGACGATCTCGAGATTCGCATCGACGGCAGCTCGATAGGCCGAGTCCACATCGTCCACCTCGATCGACGCCGACGGGTTCACCGGCCCGGTGGGGTCGGTGGTGATCAGACTCAGTTGCGCCGTGCTATCACCGGACGGTGCGAGCGTCGCGATCCAACCGTGGTTCATCACGATCTCCATGCCGGTGACCTGAACGTACGCGTCCAGCGCCGCATCGAGATCGGTGACCGTGAGCAGGGGCATCGCGCGCACAATGTCCATGTTTGGACTGTATCGCTCAGAAAGCGTCCCCGCGGGGACGTTCGCGACGAGCATCTCGCACATGGGGGACGATGTTTCGATGCTGACGATCAAGGTGACTCTGGCCGACATCGAACCAGCGGTGTGGCGGCGGTTCACCATCAATTCCGACGCCACACTGCCCGAGCTACACGACGTCATCCAAGACGTCATGGGCTGGGAAGACCGACACCTGCACATGTTCTTCGTCGGCGACGATCCCTATCGAACCAGTCGACGCTACGAGATGAAGTCCGCACTCGAGGAGTGGGACGACGGCGCCGGGACGCTCGAGGACGGCGTGCGAGTGGACGAAGTCCTCGGTGCCGTCGGGGATCGTCTCGGGTACGAGTACGACTTCGGTGACGGATGGACACACCACCTGGTCGTCGAAGAAAGATCGACCGTTGCCGGTACTGCAACCTGCCTCGACGGCGACCGCGCCTGCCCACCCGAGGACTGCGGTGGTACGTCCGGCTACGACGAGCTGCTGAAGGTTCTCGCTGACACCGATCATCCTGAGCACAACCATATGAAGCAGTGGGCGGGCAGCTTCGAGGAGCGCTTCGCGGTGGCCGACGCGAACAACAGAATCGCGTTGCGGCGCGCCGTGACGGATTTGGCCGGCCGCGTACACGAGCGGCTACCCAAACTCGGCTCGCTTCTCGAACGCGGGCCCCTCGAGTATCACCCCGATCTGCCCGATGTCCTCGCACGCGTCGATTTCGATGTGGCACAGGTGGACCCCGCAGCGGCGGCATCGGCAATGGATAAGTTGACGTGGATGCTGGCGCGGGTGGGCGCAGAGGGAATCACGCTCACTGCTGCGGGCTATCTCCCGCCCAAAGACATTGCTGCGATGCGTGTAGAGCTCGAATGGGGTGCTGAATGGTTCGGAAACTCCAACCGCGAGGTGGACCATCAGCAGGTGCACTGGCTTCGGGCTGCTGTGACGCAACTCGGACTGGTTCGTGTGCTGAAGGGACGGCTACTTCGCACCCGTTTGGGCAACACCCTGGCCACCGACCCAGTCCGCCTGTGGTCGCACGCCGCGGCTCGGATGCCTTTCGGACGCGAGCAGTACGAGAAGGATGCAGGCCTGCTGCTCCTGGTGGCGGTTGCAGGGGGTTGCTCTCCGACCGAACGCAATTCGCTGATCCTTCGAAGCCTCGAGAGCATCGGATGGCGAATCCCCGAGAGCGAAAGACGCTACGCCCAGTACCTCGCTCGACCGACCTTGGACTTCCTCACTTTGATCGGCGCTGTGCCATCGACCTTGGGTCGTGAAGGGACCGGACCGGATTGGGGACGCACTTTTGCCGTACACGCACTCGGCTTGTGAACCAGTATGGGCTACCGGACGCCCATCAGGTCACGCTGCGAGCCCTTTGCGCCGCACACGGTCACGATCGAGCGCCTCGAGCAGAAGCGGGGCCAGAGGATCAGGTACGCAGAACTTGTCGTTCACCTTGACGAGCAATCCGAGGTCGAACATCGACATGAACCGGAGTGTCGCGACGGTCTGAATCACCTTACTGTCGGACATCGTTCCCAGGACGACACCGTCGGATTCCCCCACCGGATCACCGACGAGGCTGCGCACGAGCACGGTGGTCGCCAACGCCGAGCCTGCCACGAGCTCGGACTGCACGGAATCATCGCCGGAGTCGTAGACAGGCGTCAAGCAGGATGCGTACGCCTCGACCACGGCGGCGCGAGTTCGGTCCGCGCTCGGAGACACCACCCAAGCACAGGCTTCGGGTCCGCGGGTATAGATCTGGCCCGCGTTCTCGAGGACACCGACCCTACGGGCGGTATCCAACACCGATCGATAGTTCACCATCGCCATGAAGTCAGGTTGTGTAGCGATACTGTCGAAACCAGGAATCCCAAGCGCAGCAACGATCTCGACCGAGTCGTCCCAGTAGTCGATTCGGGCCGATGACGCGCGGCGCTCAGTCGCAGCCCACGTTGCCAAACGTTGCAGGAGTGAGACCACTATCGGTGTACTCAGTGGGCTCGAGCGCCCCGGCGATATCGGAGAACTGGGCACCGGCGCGAATGCAGACGAGGACCCGATCTCTCTCGAGATCTCTTCGTTCTGAGATGGCGACAACCGTTCGGCGACGACGAACATGCCGAAAAGATCGATGGCGCGGCGAATCTCGTCGCGCTCCCACGGCGACTGTTCATACTCATCGAAGTCGAAGTACTCGTGATCATCGAGACAGAACATGTCGATCGGAAAATCTGCGCCGTACACGCTCACGTTCCGCTCGCGGACCGACCGATCGACTGTCATAGCTGTCGCGAAAGCCGTCAACTGATCCGCGACCCAGGCATTCTCGACCAGCCAATCGGAGAAATGAAGAAGAGCGCTCGGCCAAAAAAGAGGTTCCCTTTCACGCGGAGCCTGACTGTGGGCCTCGCGACTGGTCTTTCTGCTACGCGATCTGCGGTTGCTCATGATGTCCCCCCGGATGTGTGTGGTCGAGAGAGTAGGCGAGGGGTACGACAAGCGAGCGGAGGCCGGCGAGTCGCTGCTGATTACGGTCGCAGGACGACCGAGCACCTTGTCGGTTCCGGCAGAGCGAAAGCACGGGAACACGTTCGGCGACGTAGCGGGCGTCTTCGACTCGGACACGACCCGACCCTTACGGGCGATCTGATGCACGGTGCTCGGCCGATGACCCGCAACGCCGATGACCTCCGGGGAATCGAAGAACTGGTCGAGATCGACAGCCACTGAACCAACCGAGTCGTTCACCCCGACGACATGTGCAATTCCCACAACACACGTCAGCCCGTCGGTTACGGTCGGAAGCATGAGCAGCTTCCGTGCTCGATATTTCTCAGGAGAAGTCTGAAGTGAACATCGTTTCTCGCGTCGCCGCCGGTGGAATCCTCGGTCTCGCAGCCGCTCTCACCCTTGCCTCCTGCTCCGAACCGGCGGCCCCCGAAAGCGGCGGCGATACGAGCGGAACCCTGACGGTCTACACCTCGGAGCCGCAGGCCAAGATCGATGAGCTCAACGCCGAGTTCACCGCCGAGAATCCGGGCATCGACGTGCAGGTGTTCCGTGCAGGCACCGGCGATCTCAATGCCCGCATCGCCTCCGAACGGCAGACCGGTTCCATCGGCGCCGATGTTCTGCTCGCCGCAGACGCTCCGACGTTCGAGAAGTACAAGGCCGACGACCTACTGCTGCAGTACACCCCGGCCGACGTCGACGCACTCGATCCCAACGTCGTCGATCCCGACGGCTACTACGTGGGCACCCGCATCATCCCGACGGTCATCGCGTACAACACCGGGGCCGTGTCGCAGCCTCCGACGTCGTGGAAAGAACTGGCCGACCCCCAGTACAAGGGCAAGATCACGCTGCCCAATCCCGACGTGTCCGGCGCGGCAGCGTTCAACACCGCGGTCTGGCTCGGCCAGCAGGACCTCGGCCTTCCGTGGCTCACCGACCTCGTTGCCAACGAGCCGGTCGTCGCCGAGAGCAACGGCCCCGTCGCTCAGGCCGTCGCGGCAGGCACTCAGCCGGTCGGGATAGTCGTCGACTACCTGGTGCGTGAGCTGGCCGAGAAGGGATCACCGATCGCCGCGTCGTACCCCACCGACGGTGTCCCGTACATCTCCGAGCCGGCCGGCATCTTCAAGGACTCGGCCAACCAGGAGGCTGCACAGAAGTACGTGGACTTCCTCGTCAGCAAGCGCGGTCAGGAGATCGCCGTCGAGCAGCAGTACCTGCCGGTCCGGTCCGATGTCGGCACGCCAGAGGGCGCACCCGCACTCGCGGACATCGAACTGCTGAACCCGGACCTCGACACCATCACCGCCTCGCAGCCCGATGCCGTCGCCACGTTCAACGATCTTCTTGGCTGACCGCGTCACCTGGGTACGCGCCTGCCTATGGCTGGCCGTCCTGGCACTGATCGGCGCGCCGTTGGCCGCAGTAGTCTCGATCGGCTTGGGCGGCAACCATATTCAGGAATTGCTCGACGGCGGGATCGCCTCGGCTGCGGCCAACAGTGTCGTATCTGCAGGTCTGTCGGCGGCAGCGGCGGTGGCGATCGCGACCATCATGGCCCTCGTTCTCGATCGCACCGATCTGCCCGGTCGCTCGGTACTACGTCTGATTCTGCTCAGCCCGTTGCTGATTCCGCCGTTCGTCGGCGCGATCGCGTGGACGGGACTGCTGGGCCCGAGCGGAATGATCAACTCGTTCTGGAACGAGACGTTCGGCGGCGGGCCGCTGTGGAACATCTACGGCGGTGACGGCGTGATCTTCCTGCTGACCGTGCACTCGTATCCGCTTGCATACCTGATCATCTCGGCAGCGCTGCGACGAGTACCGGGCGATCTGGAACAGGCGGCTCGCATTGCCGGAGCATCACCGTTCCGGGCCATGCGCGACGTGACGCTGCCACTGCTGCGCCCGGCCCTGCTGGCATCACTGACGTTGACGGCCGTATCCAATCTTGCGGATTTCGGCATTCCGGCCCTGATCGGATTGCCCGAGCGCTACGTCACGCTCTCGACCATGGTGTACCGATACATCCAGTCGGGCACCGTCGATCGACCGCTCGAAGTGGTCTCGACCATCGGCATCGGACTCCTCGCACTCGCCGTGGTTGCAGTCGCGATCGATCGCATTCTCGGCCGCCGATCGATTCAGTTGGACGGAGCGGTCACGGCGCGGCAGTTACTTCCGTTGGGACGCAGTCGAATTCCTGCAGGGATCGTTGCCTGGCTCGTCGGCCTGGCCCTGACGGTACTGCCGATCCTGGCGCTGGCAACGCAAGCATTGCTTCCGGCCCCCGGCGTTCCGCTCACCTGGGACAACCTCACCCTGGCGAGCATCGAAAGTGCCGTCACTGCACCGGGAACCTTGGTGGGCATTCAGAATTCGGTGACCCTGGCCCTCGGGGCAGCTCTCGTATGCGGATTCCTCGGCTTGGCCATCGGCGTGCTCACCACCCGCACCCGATCCCGAGACAACGTCGGCCTCGACCTGGCTGCCATGCTGCCGCAGGCAATTCCCGGCCTGGTCATCGCTGTCGGTTGGTTGATCATCGGACGCTACACCGGACTGTTCGACACCAAGTGGGTCATCCTGTGCGCCTACGTCATGGCGTTCCTCGCGATCGTCGTCCAAGCCGTCCGTGCGCCACTGAGTTCCACGCCGACGGCCCTCGAAGAAGTCGCGAGATCCTCCGGCGCATCACATCTTCGGTCGTTGTGGGACGTGCCGTGGAAGATGGCGATCCCTACCGCAGTCACCGGAGCGGTGCTCGTAGCCCTCACTGCAGTGCGCGAGCTGACCATGTCGGTGCTCCTCGTCGCTCCGGGCACGCAGACCCTCGGCGTATCCATATTCAACCTGCAGCAGGCCGGCGACTACAACGCCGCCTCTGCCCTGTCCCTACTCGTCGCGCTCGTCGGATTCGCGGGTCTGGGCCTGGTTGCCTCCACCCGAGCCGGACGCCCGCACGTCCGACGCCGATAAGAAGGAAACCGATGTCTGCCATCACGATCGAACATCTCGGCCTCCGGTACCACGACGGCACGGTCGGCGTCGAGGGAATCGATCTCGACATCGCCGACGGCGAGTTCGTGGTACTCGTCGGACCGTCGGGCTCGGGAAAGACCACGCTGCTGCGTACAGTTGCCGGCTTCCTGAAACCTACCGCCGGTTCCATCTCCATCGGCCCGGATGTGGTGGCAAGCGAACGCGTTTCGACGCCTCCCGAGTCCCGCAGGCTCGGGATGGTATTCCAGCAGCATGCACTGTGGCCGCACCGCACCGTGGGTCGAAACGTCTCCTACCCACTCGAATTGGCCAAGACATCCAAGGCGGAGCGTACGAAGAAGGTCGCCGACGTGCTCGAGCTCGTCGGGCTGCCGGGGCTCGAGAAGCGGGATCCGGCCACTCTCTCCGGTGGCCAGCGGCAACGCGTTGCGCTCGCTCGTGCTCTGGTCTCGTCGCCGCGGGCGCTGCTCCTCGACGAAGCTCTCTCGGCGTTGGACGAGCCTCTACGCGATCGCCTTCGCCTCGAGCTTCGGGCGCTGACGCGCGCAGCAGGATTGACCGTCGTACATGTGACGCACGATCGCACCGAGGCCCTTGCCCTCGCAGACCGGGTGGTCGTCCTCGATCATGGCACCATCGCGCAGGTCGGTACACCCGAGGACGTGGTGCGTGCCCCGAAGTCGGCGTTCGTCGCCCGCTTCCTGTCCGACGCCACCCTCGTCGACGGCACCGTTGCACACGGCACCTTCACCTCCGGCTCCCTCACACTGGCATCCGACGGCACCGGACCCGGGACACTCGCGGTCCTGCCGACCGACATCGAGATCGTGTCCGACGGCGACATCAGTGGCACCGTGACCTCCTCGCTGTTCGGACGTGATGCCAGTGATGTCCTGGTGCGCAGTGGCGACGTCGACTTCCGCTGCTCGGTTCGCGGACCGCGTCCCCAAGTGGGCGATGCGGTCACCCTGACCGTTCGCCGGTCGTTCTTCTACGCGCACTGAACACTCTCGACCGCGTCTCCCCGAGCCCCAGCAGACCCGCCACTGTGATTCACCAGACAGGAAAATTATTTGCTTAGCGCATGTATGTATATATATGGTTGCAGACAGCAAGTAAATCGAACTCAGTGTTGGAGTACTCATGGCAGTTCAATCCACGACAGCGGAGTCGCTGGTCGAAGAGGTCTTCCTCTTCGGGCGCACGCTGAAGCGGGCCGTGACCACCGGAGTCGAGGATTCACCATTGCCGCAGGCGCTGACCGGAGTTCTGGCCATCCTCGCGACCGAAGGTGAATGCAGACAGACCGACCTCGCCAGCAGGCTCTGCGTCAGCCAGTCCGCCCTCAGCCGGCAGATCGCGGACCTGGTCGACCTCGGCTACATCGATCGGCATCCCGATCCGGACGACCGAAGGGCGTCCCGGGTCTGTGTGTCGGACGAAGGTCAGGCTCGACTGAAACAGATATGGGACAGGCGAGCACGTCGCCTGGCAGAGATGTTGAGCGAGTGGAGTGAAACCGAGGCACTCGATGCCCTCGATTCCATCCGCAAGCTCAACGACACGTTCACCGAAGACGCCCACGCCCAGCACCAGGACGTGGCCCGCATTGAATTGATTGCGAGATAAGACATGACAGGAACCGCGGAGAATCCGCCGAATCAGGCAGTCGCCGATCCCGATGCGATGTCGCATCGCCAGATCCTCGAAGCCCTCACCGGTCTGCTGGCCGCGCTGTTCACCGCGCTGCTGAGCACCACCATCGTTTCGACCGCACTCCCGACCATCATCGGTGACCTGAAGGGCTCGCAGACCGCGTACGCCTGGGTCATCACCACCGCACTGCTGGCCAACGCCGCGTCGACGCCCATCTGGGGCAAGCTGGCCGACCTGTTCAACAAGAAGGTCCTGGTTCAGAGCGCGATCGTCATCTTCGTCGCCGGCTCGCTGATCGCCGGCTTCGCGCACAACGTTCCGCTGCTGCTCGCCGCTCGTGTGGTGCAGGGCATCGGCATGGGCGGTTTGACGGCACTCGTCATCGCCATCATCGGCACCATCGTCTCCCCGCGTGATCGCGGTCGCTACTCGGGTTACACCGGCGCTGTCATGGCCGTGTCGATGTCCGGTGGCCCCATCCTGGGCGGTGTCATCGTGGACAGCCCCCTCGGCTGGCGCTGGTGCTTCTTCGTCTGCGTGCCGCTCGCCGTCATCGCCCTCGGCCTGCTGCAGAAGACGCTGCACATCAAGACTGTCCGCAAGGACAACGTCTCCATCGACTGGCTCGGCGCGCTGCTGCTGACCGCAGGCGTTTCGGTTCTCCTCGTGTGGGTTTCGTTCGCAGGCAAGGCGGACTACTACGACTGGATCTCCCGTGAGACCGCGTACCTGGTCGGCGGCGGAGTTCTGCTGCTCGTCCTGACGATCATCGTCGAGGCTCGGCACAAGTCGCCGATCATCCCGCTCAAGATCGTCACCGAGCGCACCACCGGCCTGGCCATCGTCGCGTCCATCGCAGTCGGCGTCGGCCTCTTCGGAGCCACCACTTTCCTCGGCCAGTACTTCCAGACCGCTCGCGGCTACACCCCCACCGAAGCCGGATTGCTTTCCATCCCACTGGTGTTCGGCATGCTCGTTGCCTCCGTCGGCTCGGGTCAGCTCATCACCAAGTTCGGTAAGTGGAAGCCGTTCATCGTCACCGGTTCCGTCCTGCTGGTCGTCGGCTTCCTGCTCCTGGGCACCATCGACCACGCAACCAGCCTGGTCACCGTCGGAATCTTCATCACCATCGTCGGCCTGGGTACCGGCATGCTGATGCAGAATCTCGTTCTCGCAGTGCAGAACACGGTCAGTGTGCAGAACGTCGGTGCCGCATCGTCGACGGTCGCCTTCTTCCGTACCTTCGGCGGCGCGATCGGCGTCTCGGTTCTCGGTTCGCTACTCGCAACCCGGGTCGCCGAGAAGTCGGCCAGCGGCTTGGCGCAGCTCGGCGTGGACAGCTCGGCCAGCGGCGGTGGATCACTCGATCTGACGTCACTGCCCGAACCGATCGTCAATGTCATCCGCACCGCCTACGGTGACGCCACCGGACGCATCTTCATGATCGCCGGCTTCGTTGCGATCGTCACGCTCATCGCCGTGATCTTCATCCCGAACCGCCCACTGCGCCAGACGATCGACATCGCCTCGACTCCCGCAACAGGACCGGTGGACGAGTCGAAGGATCAGTTCGCCGAGATCCCGTCCTTCGGTGCGACTCAGGAGTACGTCTCGACCGACTACGAGACCGAGTACGAAGCCGATCGCCGCATCGAGAGTGGCCGCATCGAGAGTCGCCGCATCGAGGGTCGGCACGAGGCCCAGCCGGGGCAGCGCCCCTTCGAGGGTCTGAGCACCGACGCACGTGATCGACTGCTCTCCCTGCTGTTGCCCGAGCCCAAGGACACGTTGGCCGCACTCGACGAGGCCGAGACCATTCGTGCCGAAGTTGTTGCACTGCAGCAGGAACTCGACGCGAAGATGATCGACTTCGACGCAGTGTGCGAGCGGCTTCGTCGCCTCGGACTCAGCGAGGAGCAGATTGCTCGGGTGTTGGGAGACAACCACATTCCCGACAGTCGCAATCACTACGCAAATGCCGGACTGAACGGCCACAGCGTCAACTAGGCCCCGCACGACGAAGGATTCCCCGCACCCCATCAGGAGTGCGGGGAATTTTCGTTCTCTATGCTGACCGAACAGACCGCCCACCTTTTTCCCGGGAGCACCTTCCATGACACGTCGTTCCCAGTTGTCCGCCGCCGCGGTGCTCCTGGCAACAGCAATCGTCTGCGCGGCGTGCGCGGCCGAGAAGCAGCCGCCGCCGGCCGGCACCCCGGTCTACGGCGCCACCGGCGCAGCACCCGGTCTCGGATGGACTCTCTCGCCCTCGGACCTCGACGTGTCGGACGGACAATTTCGCGATCCCGTGCGAGGGAGCACGACCGACTCGATGGAATCCGGCTCCATCACCGACGGGTCGACGGTTGTCACCCTCTTCGGCCGTCCGGACGGAAGGGAGTATCTCGACGCCACCCTGGTGGGTCTCGACATCGCCGACGGGGCGGTGCGCTGGCGTGTTCCCGCGGACGACATCGTCGGTTGCGGCAGGGAGTTCGTCGACGGACAGATCGTCTGCTATCGCGGCAACGGCGACTCGGGTGCCGAAATCTTCACTGTCGACGGCGAATCCGGAGAGTCGACCACTCGGAACGCGGCATTTCCCATCACGAATCTGACGACGTCCGGCGGTCACGTCTACACCTCACATGCGGCAGACGAGGCTGCCGCGCCGACGGTATCGCGCGGCACCGCGGACGCTCTCGACGCAGACTGGTCGGTGCAGTTCGATTCGGCGCAATCGCCTTACACCTCCACGCTCCACACGGAGAACGGAATCGGACTGTTCGACGACGATCAGGGTCTGTTCGCCTTCGACCTCGACACCGGCGACAACCTCTGGTCCAGAACAGCTCCCGACTGCGCTCGGTCCGGCACTGCCTCGCACGACGGCAGAGTTCGGGTGGTACGCACCGACTGCGCCGACCCCAGCACCGTCACAGGTTCGGAGGTCGTCGATGCCGATGGAATCGTCGTCGCGGCAACGGATTCCGTCACCCTGCAGCAACCGACGTTCGATTCCCCGACCGAGTCGGTACCAACACTTCTCGGCACCGGCGGATACCGACCGTCGATTCCCGATCCGGTGTGGACCAACGACGGTCTGGTCTGGGCCGTTCCAGCAGACATCTCCGAACCCGCCGCGAGATTCCTGAAAACGAACGGGCTCGCCTATGCCGTCGCAGGTTCGGTGGCGCTGCTCCGCAACAACGACACGGCGACCGAATCCGCAATCGACCTCGACACCGGAGCCACGTTGTGGAGTCGCGAGTCCGGCGGATTCGCTGAAGTCGGCGCACTGGACGGCGACGTCGCCACTCTCTTCGGCCCCGAGGTACTACGCGGCATCGACGTCAGAACCGGAAACACCGTGTGGGACATACCCACGACGGCACTCGACGACGAGGGAATCGATCTGCAGTCGTGGCCGACGTTCGATCGAGTCGATGCCGACTCGATCTACAGCAGGGCCCTGAGCATCTCGGTTCTACGACAGACGTAGAACCTCCCCCGTCGTCGACGGAGCCGTCACCGATCCCCGGTCTACCGACCCGGGATGTACTTGAGTGCCTTGACGAACGGCGGCATGATCTTCGCCCACAGTTTCGGCGGAAGTCCACGCGGGCCGCCGAGATTGAGCAGACGCGTCGTGGCGATCGTCTGCGATTCCGTGTACTTGAGCAGGCCCTCGGTGCCGTGCCTGCGGCCCATGCCGGACACGCCCATGCCGCCCATCGGCGCACCGGTGGTTCCCCACGTCGGCGCGTAGCCCTCGTCGACGTTGACGGTGCCCGAATGCAGCCGCGCCGCAATGGCTTCGCCCTGCGCCTTGGTCTTGGCCCACACGCTGGCATTGAGTCCGTACTCGGTGTCGTTGGCCTTCTCGATCGCCTCGTCGACGTCGGTGACGGGGTAGATCGAGACCAGCGGGCCGAAGGTCTCGGTGGCCGCGCATTCCATGTCCTCGGTGACGTTGGCCAGTAGCGTCGGCTCGTAGAACAGCGGGCCGATGTCGGGGCGAGCCTTGCCGCCTGCGATCACGGTCGCACCCTTGACCTTTGCGTCGTCGACGTGAGACGAGACGGTCTTGATCTGGTCCTCGGAGATGAGGCTGCCCATCTCGACGCCGAATTCGTAGTCGGCTCCGAGGGTCATGTTGCGCACCCGCTGACCGAACTTCTCGGTGAACTCCGCGGCGATGGACTTCTCGACGTAGATACGTTCGATGGAGATACAGAGCTGACCGGAGTTGGAGAAGCAGGCCCGAACGGCCGCGTCGGACACTTCGCGCAGGTTCGCACCCTTGGCGACGATCATCGCGTTCTTTCCGCCGAGCTCGGCGGAGAATCCGATGAGACGACGCCCCGCCTGCTCGGCCAGCAGCTGACCGGTGGCGGTGGAGCCGGTGAACATGACGTACTCGGTGTTCTCCACCAATGCGGTGCCCACCACCGAACCCGGACCCGGCACCACGGCGAACAGGTCGCGAGGAAGACCTGCCTTGTAGAGCAGTTCGACGCAGGCGAGGGCGCAGTACGGCGTCTGACTGTCGGGCTTGAGTACCACTCCGTTGCCCGCCAGCAGGGCCGGAATAGCATCCGACACCGCGAGCGTCATCGGGTAGTTCCACGGGGAGATGATCCCGACGATTCCCTTGGGCTGGTACCGGACTCGCGTCTTGGTCAGCACCGGCAGCATGCCGGTGACCTTCTTGGGCGCCAGCAGCTTCGCGGCGGTGCGCGCGTAGTGCCGCGAGGTCATCGCGATGTCGAGAACTTCCTCGAGCGCCGCGGCGCGGGACTTGCCGGTCTCGGCCTGCGCCATGTCCATCAGCTCGTCGCGGTGGGCGAGCACCAGGTCTCGGTAACGGTGGAAGATCTCCGCACGCTCGGACACCGGGCGCTTGGCCCATGCCGCCTGAGCTGCGCGTGCGCGAGCAATCGCTGCCGTCGCATCGGCAGCAGTACCGACCGGGATGGTCGCCAGCTCCTTGCCGGTGAACACCTCGGTGATCGTTTTCGTCGGCCGCGATTCGGCGTCGGGAATGGCGATGAGATCAGCGAGCCGGGAGAAGGTCGAGGCGGACGGTGCAGGCATTTCGATGTCCCTACTGGTGAGTAGTGTTCGGAGTAACAGACAACCTACCTGGTCTTCGGCTCAGTTCACAGGGTCGAAGTCGGCCCATCCTGTGGCACGATGGGCGGTGGTCTACTCCGACGTCGGGGCGTTCGGAAGCAACAGGGTGGGGAATCCATGCGCAAGGCACTAGTTCTGGCCGGAGCAGCAGCATTGATGGTGGCGTTCGCGGGGTCTGCGCAGGCGGATCCGATCCAGGATTTCATCTCGCCGCCGAGCGATCCCGATGCATATCTCCCCACCTCACTCGGTGATCCATGGTTCGATCCGCCTGCCGGATTCGAGAACCTCCAGCCGGGGGCAGTGCTCAACCGTCGCGATGTCGCAGTGACGCCCGGGGCGTCGTCGGTGCAGTTGCTCTTCCGCTCGACCGACTCCAAGAACCGGCCCATCGCGGCGGCGACGACTGTTCTGACTCCCGACGCGCCGTGGACCGGAGGCGGTGACCGGCCCGTCATCGCGTACAACGAGGCAACGGACTCGCTCGGAAACAAGTGCGCGCCGTCGTACACCCTCCCGCAAGGCAACAACAAAGAGATCGATCAGGTGCGGATTCTGCTCGATCGCGGCTACACCGTGGTCGTCACCGATTATCAAGGCCCTCGGCAGGCCTACTCGGCCGGTCTCGTCTCCGGACACACCGTGCTCGACGGCCTCCGCGCCTCCCAGAGCGTAGGAGTGGGCGCGGATGCACCGATCGGCATCACCGGCTACTCCGGCGGTGCCATCGCCTCGGGTTGGGCAGCGCAGCTGGCTCCCGAATACGCACCGGAGTTGAACATCGCCGGCGTCGCGTTCGGCGGTCCGCCGACCGACTACAAGATTCTGCAGACCTCGTTGAACGGTCAGATCGGATCGGGCTTGTTCACTGCAGCGACAATCGGACTTTCCCGGGAGTATCCCGAGATGCGGCAGCTCGCCAACGACAACGGCAAGCGACTGGCACTGGCGCAGAAGGATCAGTGCGTAGATGTGTTGTCCTACACGGGACTACTGCTGTTGGACCAGCGAAACCTCTCCAGCGTCCCTGATGTCTTCGAGCATCCGATCACCAAGACCGTCGTCGAGGAAAACCGGATGGGCCAGCAGAAGCCGGACGCACCGGTGTACATCTACCAGGGCCTGCAGGACTTCCTCATCCCCAAGGAAGGTGCCGAGGCCGTGCAGGACCAGTGGTGTGCCGCAGGCGCTTCGGTCCATCTCGAAGAGGTTCCGGGAGACCACACACTCGCCCAGTCCAACGGCCGTCCCGGCGCATACGATTGGCTCGCGCAACGCCTCGCCGGCGTGCCGACCTCCGGCTGCGAACGTGTGATTCGCTAGGAGACTCGAGCTTCGTCTTGACCCTCACGCCACGGGAGGCAGCACAGTGTCCTTCGTGAGTGATTCGTCCGCAAACGGCTCGGCAGGCATGCAGGTCGGCGCAGTCTCGAAGTTGGTGGGTGTCAGCGTCAGAACGCTGCATCACTACGACGAGATCGCGTTGGTGGTGCCGTCTGGGAGAACCCCCAAGGGCTATCGGACGTATTCGTCGGTCGATGTCGAACGGCTGCATCAGGTACTGACCTACCGCGAACTCGGGTTTCCGCTCGAGGTCATTGCAGCGTTGCTCGACGATCCGGCGGTCGACGCGATGGCGCATCTACGTCGGCAGCGCGACCTTCTGAACGAGCGGATCGATCACTTGCACGCAATGGCTGCGGCCGTGGACAAGATGATGGAGGCGAAGAAGATGGGTATGCAACTGACTCCCGAGGAGCAGCGAGAGATCTTCGGCGACAACTGGCCCGGCGAAGAATACGCCGAGGAGGCCGAGCAACGCTGGGGCGAGACCGACGAGTGGAAGCAGTCGCAGCAGCGTACGGCGTCGTTCACCAAGGACGATTGGAAGGCCGTCAAGACCGAAACGGATCTTCTCGAGGCGGATCTCGCGGCCGCGATGCAGCGGGGTGTGTCGCCGGATTCCGCCGAGGCCGGGGTACTGGCCGAACGTCATCGGGCATCCATCGAGCGGTACTACGACTGCGGTTACGAGATGCAGGTGAACCTGGCGGAGATGTATATCGCCGACGAGCGATTTGCCAAGCACTACAACGATATCGCCGACGGTTTGGCGCAGTATCTCCGTGACGTCATCGTTGCGAACGCTGCTCGTCAGGGGTGACGCGTCTCGATCCGCACCTCTCGTCGGAATCCGCACCTCCTGCAGGGGGTGCGGATTCCGACCCGGGTCGTAGATGTCCGGGCGAACGCTGCTCGTCAGGGTTGGCGCGAGCCATCGCGGACCGCTCGTGTGCGGTCGATCCGCCCCACACGCCGTGCCGTTCGTCGGCATCCAACGCATGCTGTAGGCACCGCGTGATGACGGGGCATCGGTCGCACACGAGTTTCGCTTGCCGTTCGAGGTTTCTCAGCGAGTATCCCCGCAGCCCCAGGGGTGGGTAGAACATCGAGACCGGCATCGAGCGGCAGGCAGCGTTCATCTGCCAATCCCAGTGTTCGGAGATCGGCCTACATGCATGCGCTTTCATCGGCAGTGCCCGCTTCCTTCGGATCAGATATCGAGCAGTCGGCGGGCGTTGTCGGAGGTGGCCGCGCGCCAGTTCTCGAGTCCGCCGTTCGCAGCACCGGCGTCGAGTGATCGCAGTTGCTCCTGCACGCCGGTGATCGGCGTGAAGCAGTAATCACTGCCGTACACCAGCCGATCGGGTCCGACGGTGGACAGCAGCGCGGGCAGCTGCCGTGGAACCGGCGTGCCCGCGAGGTCGAACCACAAGCGCTGCAGTACATCCGGTGTCGTCGGAGTCCCCAGGCCGACCTGCGTCCGGAAGAAGTCGACCCGATCCGCCAGTAGCGGCAGTACCCCGCCGCCGTGAGTGAATACCCAGCGAATGTTCGGGAATCGTTCGACCACGCCCAACAGAATCAGGTCGACGACGGTTCGTGCTGTGTCGAAGAGGAATTCGATCATCGGTGCCGGACGCCCGAGAGATACCGCAGCGGAATTGGGCGGCGATGTCGGATGCACGAACACGACTGCCGATCGCGCATTCAACGCGGCGAGCAGTGGCGTCAGCACGGCGTTGCCCAGGTACATCCCGCAGGCGTTCGACATCACCGTCACTCCGTCGGCACCGAGCTGATCGAGCGCACGAATTGCCTCGACCGTCGAGTCGACGACGTTCGGGAGCGGTAGCGACGCAAAGAATCCGAGTCGGGGTTGACTCGCGACAACACCGGCCCCGAAGTCGTTGACGCGTCGGGCAAGGTCGGCCGCCTTGCCGTCGTCGCCGAAATGCACTCCGGGCGACGAGACGGACAGGATCGCTCTGTCGATGCCGCAGCCGTCCATCATCTGCAGGTGTTCGCCCACCGACCAGCTCGGCCACTTCGGCATGCCGTCGGGAAATGCGATGCCCGACGCAAGAGCCTCTCGCAGGTAGAAGTCGGGAACCATATGAGAGTGGACGTCGATTACCCCGCCGGAGCCTGGAGCGGGCGATGCCGATGCCGGGGCCGACGTCGTCGCCGAGAGGGCGACACCGGAGATCGTCGCGGCACCCAGCGCGCCGAGTAGGGTTCTGCGATCGATCACCGTCGAAGTCCTTCTGTCGGCATCCGTAACTGACGCTATCGTCACATATGAGATAAACCGCAGTCAACGGTGAGATCTACCAACGAAGACGGGACTAGCATTGCGCGATGACCACCGAACGTACGACGCCCACCCCGCTGCAGTTTCTGGGCTATTCGTTCGGACGCACCCTGCCCGAGTCGATGCAGGACTGGGTTCGCAAGGATCTCGTGGGCAACGGTGCGCAGGTCCGCTACATCGCCCGATTCATCGTGCCGATCATTCCGCTACTACTGCTGTTCCTGCTGATTCCGGGTCCGCTGTGGATGTCACTCGCGATGATGTCGCTGCTGTTCATCCCGCTGGTCTACTTCTCGATTGCCCTGATGAACGTCTATCGGCGGCATCGTCTGCTGATCCACGGCCTCGACCCGCAACTGATCAACGCCAAGGCGCAGAGCCGCGTCGACCGCACTCGCGACGACTACGAACGGCGTCACGGCCGGGGCTGATGGGCGAGCGATAGTCTGTGTCGCATGACTTCACCTGTGGAATTCAAGGCAACAGCTGATCTGGCCGACGAGATCGGTCCCGAGATCCGCAGCTGCGACACCCAGTTCATCCAGTTCGGCAAGCACACCGAGTTCGCGGGACCGATTACCACCATCCGCTGCTTCCAGGACAACTTGCTGGTCAAGCAGACGCTCAGCGAGCCCGGCAACGGTGGCGTCCTGGTGGTCGACGGCGATGCGAGTGTTCACACCGCCCTCGTCGGCGACATCATCGCCGGCCGCGGAGTCACCAACGGCTGGGCGGGTGTCATCGTCAACGGTGCGGTGCGCGACTCCGCGATCCTGCGCACACTCGAGATCGGCGTCAAGGCGCTGGGGACCAACCCGCGCAAGAGCACGCAGACCGGCTCGGGTGAGAAGAACGTGCCGGTCAGCTTCGGGGGCGTCACGTTCAACCCGGGCGAGATCGTCTACAGCGACCACGACGGCGTCGTCGCGGTCTGATCCGACGCAAAAGGGACGGCCGCGGTGCCGTCCCTTTCTGTTGCGTCTTGTACGACGTCGGTGCTACTTCACGAACGCGAGTAGCGCGTCGTTCACTTCCTGGAAGTGCGTCCACAGCAGTCCGTGGGGTGCGCCCTCGACCTCGACGTACGTGGCCTCGGGGAATGCCTCGTGGAACGGACGGCCCGTCGAATCGATCGGCAGGATGTTGTCCGCGGTTCCGTGCAGGATCAGCGTGGGCTTGCCGGATTCACGTACCTTCGCAACATCTGCGCGGAAGTCCTCGAGCCAGGTGGGCACCACGGCGTAAGCCGCGACGGGCGCGCTGGCGGTGGCGGTGTTCCAGCTCGCGCGCACTGTGGCCTCGCTGATGCGGGTACCGAGGTTCTCGTCGAGGTTGTAGAAGTCCTTGTAGAAATTCTCGAACCAGGTGAACCTGTCTTCGCGGGCCGCGGTCTCGATGCCGTCGAACACCGACTGCGGAACGCCGGTGGGATTGTCGTCGGTCTGCAGCAGGAACGGCTCGAGGGATGCGAGGAACGCGAACTTGGCCACGCGATCGGTGCCGAACTTCGCGGCGTACCGAGCCAGTTCTCCTGTGCCCATGGAGAATCCGACCAGGATGACATCGTTGAGGTCCAGCTCGGTGAGCACCTTGTCCAGGTCTGCAGCGAAGGTGTCGTAGTCGTAGCCGACGGTGGGCTTGCTCGACTGCCCGAACCCACGACGGTCGTAGGTGATGACGCGGTAGCCGGCGTCGAGTAGTGCGCGCGACTGACGTTCCCAGGAGTTGCCGTCGAGCGGGTAGCCATGGATGAGCACGACGGGTTGGCCGGTGCCGTGATCCTCGTAGTAGACCTCGACGGGGGTGGAGTTCTCGGTTCCGACGTTGATGTACGCCATGATCCTGCCTTCCTGTGTCCTGAACATCGATCGGGAGAACGGTCGTTCTCCCCGCATGTGGACTACTGTAGAGAACGTTGGTTCTCTCGGCAAGGGGTAAGCGATGACCAGTACCGAAATCGGACGGGCACAGGTGGTGAACGCCGCTGACGAACTGTTCTACGCGCGCGGCATCCAGGCGGTGGGCATGGACGAACTGCGCGCCAAGGCCGGCATTTCCCTCAAGCGTCTGTACACGCTCTTTCCCTCGAAAACCGCCATCGTCGCCGAGGTTCTTCGTGGTCGCACCCAGCAGTGGAACGACGGCATCCACGCCGAGGCCGCCGCGCACGAGTCCCCTCGAGGGAAACTGCTGTCGATCTTCGACTTCCTGGACCACTGGTTTCGCCAGGACGACTTCCGCGGGTGCGCCTTCATCAACTCGTTCGGCGAGCTCGGCGCAACCATGCCCGAGGTCGCCGACGCCGCGCATCACCACAAGAAGAGTTTCATCGAGTACGTCACCGCATTGGCCGTCGAAGCCGGATGCGAGCCGACCGTCGGACTGCAGATCGCCTTGCTCGCCGAGGGTGCTCAAACCACCGCGGCCATCACCGAACTGGCCGAATCTGCCTCTGCAGCAAAAACTGCAGCCGAGATCCTGCTGAATTCGAGCGCCGAGTAGCCCGACTCTGGTGCGGACTGCCCTGAACATGCCACACTCGATGCCATGAAGGAATTCGGCCCAGCAGTTCCGATTCTGCGCATCTTCGACGACGTCGAAGCGCGCGCGTTCTATCTGGACTATCTGGGCTTTTCGGTCGAATGGGAACATCGATTCGAGCCGGATCTGCCGCTCTACATTCGCATTTCACGCGGCGAGTGCATCCTGGATCTGTCCCAGCACTACGGAGACGGCACCCCGGGATCGTCCGTCTGGATACCGATTGCGGATGTCGTGTCCTTCAATGCCGAACTGTTGCAGAGGAAAAACCCACGCAGTCGACCCGGAATCGATCGCGATGCGCCGGGTGGGCCGACCATGACAGTGACAGACCCGTTCTCGAATCATCTCAGCTTTTGCCAGGTCGACCGCTGACAGCTTTTGCCAGCCGTTGCTCGAGCGTTGTACCGTCGAATCCATGATGCATCAGCGGCCCTTGACGACGACGCCGGTATTCTTCCGGCGTCCGAACTAGGCCTGCACCGCCCCTGTTTCGACGAACCCCGGGAGTTGTTGCCCCGGGGTTTTTGCATATCTGGGCACTTCTTCTGGGCCACAGCAGAAGTGGAGTACCCATGAAGTCCGACCACAGCCAGCTCGGTCGCGAGTTGGATCTGTTTGCAACCAGCCCGGCCATCGGTGCCGGTCTACCCGTCTGGCTGCCCGACGGCGCAATCATCCGAGCGGAACTCGAGAAACTCGCGGCCGAGGAATCAGCGCGCTCGGGCTGTCTCGGCGTGTACACCCCGGTCCTGGCGAAACGCTCGCTGTTCGAGAGGTCGGGCCACTGGGACAAATTCTCGGCCGATATGTTCCCGCCGATGCGTATCGGAGGTGAGGAATTCGTTCTGCGACCGGCCAATTGCCCACACCACACCCAGGTGTTCGATGCCCGCGGGCGCAGTTTTCGCGACCTACCGTTTCGAGTATCGGAGCTGGGGTCGATGTTCCGAAGCGAACTGTCCGGTGTACTGGGCGGATTGACCAGAGTTCGGCAGATCTCACTCGACGATGCGCATGTGTTCTGCACCCCTGATCAGGTTGGCGACGAAGTCCGGCTGGCTCTCGAATCCATCGAAAGATGTTACCGCATACTGGGACTCGCCCCTTCGTTCAGACTCTCGCTTCGAGGTAGAGCTGGGCGCTACCTGGGTGACGCCGCGCAGTGGAGTACCGCCGAGGGGCAGCTACGCGTAGCACTGGGTGATCGTGAGTTCACCGTCGGTCATGGAGATGCCGCCTTCTACGGGCCGAAGATAGATGTTCAGGTCGCCGGTCATCAGGAGACTGTGTCGACCGTGCAGATCGATTTCAATCAGCCCGAGCGGTTCGGCCTCGAATACACCGGGTCCGACGGTGAGAAGCACCGACCGGTGATGATCCACCGCGGCGTGCTCGGTTCGATGGAGCGTCTGACCGCGATGCTGATCGATCGCCACGCAGGTCGAATGCCACCATGGCTCGCACCGCGGCAGGTGGCGGTGATTCCGGTGAACGCGTCGCACTCCCCACCAGCGAGCGCGCTGGTCGCCCGACTGCACGGTGCATCCATTCGCGCTCAGATTCTCGAGGAGGGGTCACTGGGTTCACGCATTCGGAGTGCCCGACTGCATCGCGACGCGTACATCGCGGTCATCGGTGATCGCGAGCGAGACAGCAATTCCGTTGCAGTGTCGTACGGCGCGCTGAACGCGAAGGCCGTGCTGGACACAGACGTGTTCGTCGAAGCGGTGAACCGCGACATACACATTCGGGCTCTGCTTCCTATTGTCCCGGACATGGAGAATCACTGACATTTGACACTGAAATTCTCGGTTGCACGGCGATAGCGTCGAAGACATGAGCAAGCTACGAGTCCTCGCCGCACTCACCGTCTCGACGTCCCTGCTGGTCAGTGGATGCACATCGTCCGACGAGCCTTCAGCCGTCGAGCCGACAACCACGACGCCCTCGAGCGGAACCATCAAGACCGACGACGTGCAGGCAGCCTTGGACGCCCTGGTCGACGCAGGGTCCGTCGCCGCTGTCGCGCAGGTGCGCGACGGCGAGGCTTCATGGTCGGGAGCAGCCGGTCTGGTCGAGCGCGATGGCACCGAGCCTGCGTCCGCCGACGATCCGGTCCGCATCGCCAGCGTCACCAAACCGATGGTCGCAGCGGTGATCCTGCAATTGGTCGACGAGGGGAAGCTCGCGCTCGATCAGCAGGTCGACGAGCTGTTGCCCGGGCTACTCCCCAAGCCCGTGACCGTTCGCCAGCTGCTCGATCACACCAGCGGACTACCCGACTCCTTGTCCGGCTTCGACAGCGCTGCCGCGATTGCGTCTCGATCCGGCGATGTTGTCACCGACGACGAGCACATCGCCGAAGCGCTGGCCCAGCCGTGGCCGACCGAACCCGGTACCGAGTTCGTCTACTCGAACACCAACTACGTTGTGCTCGGGCGTATCGCTTCGCAACTGGACGGAAAGAGCATCGGGCAGTCGTTGCAGGACAGAATCTTCGACCCGTTGGACATGGAAGATTCTACCTACCCGACAGACTCGGCAATACCCGAGAATGCCTTGCACGGCTACGCACTGGAGAACGGAAACTATACCGACGTAACCGATTACAACGCCAGCATCTGGTCCTCGGGCGCCGCCGTGGTCTCGACCACGGGCGATCTGAACACCTTCTTCCGAGCACTGTTCGACGGCACGCTGATCCCGCAGAACTTGATCGACGAGATGCAGGTGGTGATGCCGTCCACATATGGGCTCGGCCTGCTGCTCGGTGGTGACGCGTGCAATCCTGGCTCCGGGGAACTGGTGTTCGGCCAGCGCGGCAACGGGTTCGGGTACGGCACACTCAGCTTCTCCAGCCCGGACGGGGATCGTCAGGTGTCCGTGGCCTGGACGTCTGCGGCACCGGACCCGGCCAACGATCCGATGTTCCAGTTCGCAAGTGACGCACTGATCAGCGGCCTGACGGCGACCTGCCCCACGTAACCGTCAGAGCACGCTCACCCAGCCGTGTACTTCGTCGTTGGTGAGCGCGGCCTGGTGACGCTTGCGTAGGGTCAGCGTCACCGGGCCAGACTGCTTGGTTCCTATTGCGCGACCGTCGATTTCGTACACCGGGGCAACTCCGGCCGAGGTGCCGCAGACGAAGACTTCGTCGGCGATGTACAGCTCGGTGAGGTCGACGGTTCGCTCCTGAACCGTCAGTCCTTCTTCGCGCGCCAACGTCAGGATGGTTCGACGATTGATGCCGTCGAGAATGTCGCTGGTGACGTCGGGGGTGACGAGCACTCCGTTCCGCACGAGGAAGATGTTCGCGGCACTCAGCTCACAAACGTGGCCGTTGATGTCGAGGAAGATGCAGTCGTCGAAGCCGCTGTCGATCGCATCCTGTTTGGCCAGAACAGAATTGACGTAGGCTCCGTTCACTTTGGCGCGGGACGGAATCGCGTTGTCCGGGATACGACGCCACACACTCGTCTTCAGGCGCATCCCGTTCTGCGGGACAATGGGATTGGCGTCATACAGAAAGATCGACACCGTGGTGTGCAGTCCGCGTACCCGCGTTCCGGGAATCGACTCGTCGACGTGGACGGTCGCCCGAACGTAGACCTCGGTCGACGGGGCATTGGCGGCAACCACGTCCCGCGTCGCCTGTACGAATCGCTCGAACGTCCACTGCGAGGCAAACGTGTCGATGCCGATGATCTTGCAGGATTCGACGAGTCGCTGATAGTGATCGAGCAACCGAAAGGCGGTACGCCGATCACCGTCCACCTGCACGGGGAACACCGTGTAGACACTGAGCCCGTACAGGACGGCCGAGGTCGCGACACCGAGCGTCGCCTCGTGTGCGTCCACCAAGCGATCGCCGAAATGCACCTTCGAGTGCGGAAGAGCCATGCGGCGATGCTAGTCGTCCGGTGAGTTCGAGCGACAACGCTTTTACTTCTCTATGGTCGAGTACATGAGCGCACGCACCATACCGACCCGAACTCTCTGGAACGGCGGACCCGAAGTCGGTGCCATCGGCCTGGGATGCATGGGAATGACCTGGGCATACAAGGCCGACGATCAGACGGAGACCCCCGATCGCGTCATCGGGCACGCCCTGGACCTGGGTGTGAATTTCATCGACACGGCCGATGTGTACGGACCGTTCACCAACGAGGAAGTCGTCGGCGCAGCCATCGGTAGCCGACGCGACGAGGTGATCCTCGCGACCAAGGGTGGTCTCGTCTCCCACGTCGGCGACGCCGGAGAGCCGGTCATTTCGGGCCCCAACGGCAAGCCGGAACACTTACGTTCGGCGATCGACGATTCGCTGCGCCGCCTGGCCGTCGACCACATCGATCTGTACTACCTGCACCGTCCCGACCCCGAGGTAGATGTCGAAGACAGCATCGGCGCGATGGCCGAGGCCGTGCAGGCCGGAAAGGTTCGCGCACTGGGTGTCTCGGAGTTCAGCGTCGAGCAGCTCGATCGTGCCCAGCAGGTGCATCCGATTTCTGCGGTGCAGTCGGAGTTGTCCCTGTGGACGCGCGATCACCTCGCTACGTCGCTGAAGTGGACGCAAGACAACGGTGCGGCATTCGTGCCGTTCTCACCACTGGGCCGCGGCTTCCTGACCGGTAACTTTCGCGGAACAGCACCCGCTGCAGATGATTTCCGAGCTCGGCTGCCACGCTTCAGTCAAGACAACCTGGATGCGAATCTCGTGATCGTCGACGCTATCGCAGCCGTCGCCGACGAGCTCGGTGCAACACCGGCGCAGGTGGCCTTGGCGTGGGTTCTGGCGCAGGGCGAGCACGTGGTGCCGATCCCGGGCACCCGACGCACCTCGCGTCTGGACGAAAACGCGGGCGCGGCCTCACTCACCTTGAGCCCGGACCACCTCGCTGCACTCGATGCCCTACCGGCTCCCGCTGGCGGCCGTTATTGAGATCGTTCGCGTCGACCCCGTCGCAGATCGGCCCCTCGCCGAGCACATTCTCGCAGTGCAGAAGAGTTCGTATGCGGTCGAAGCGAGGCTGATCGGCGACGACCGAATCCCTTTGCTGCACGAGTCGGTGGACGATCTGTGTGCCGCACAGGTCCACTGGCTCGTCGCGCGGCAGGGTGACGAAATTCTCGGGGCCGCAGCATGGTCCGAGGCCGCGATCGACCGTCTGGTGGTGTCTCCACACGTTCACCGCCAGGGCATCGGACGAGCGTTGGTCGAGGTGACGATCGATTCGATTGTGGGACGCCGTATACAGGTGGCAACCGGACGGGACAATGCGCCTGCGCGCAGACTCTACGAGTCGTTCGGCTTCGTGCACACCGAGAATCAGCAGGTTCTGCCGGGGTTGTGGCTGGCCCGCTACGAACTCGTTCGCTGATCGGACCCAGAGGTTTTCGGTCGAGCCAAGAACCAAATCAGCGCGCCGGTGAACGGCATGAGCACTACGAGCAGACACCACCAGAATGCGGCACCGCGCCGGCGGTGGGAAGTACGCAGAATCGATACCCACGCAACTCCGACGAGCAGTAGCCACACCACGATCGCGGCCATCCAGGCGAGATCGAACCCAAGCGGCACGGTGGGATTACTGCCGTTCATGTCTTGCCGTCCCTTCGCCTCGAACAGCCAGCCTATCGGTCGTGCTCAGCGATACGCGACGAGTAGCCTCACCCCATGACCTCGTTGAAAGGCGCATGAGCGGCCATCGCACGCTCGTCGTGCACATCTCGTCATCGGTAATCGGCGACGGTGAGATCGCCGCGCCGCGGGTGGGCGCGGTTCTGACCGGCCCACTGAGTTTCGTGGAGCTATCCGAGACCGAAGCGGATATCGTCAGGATCGAGGCGATGCTCGAGCCGTCCGGCCTGGATCCGGTCTTGCAGTACACAGGCCAGAACTCCCCGCGCCGCTGGGAGTGGACCGGACTGCTTCGCGGCGACGGCTGGACAGCGTCGTGGCGCGGGTTCATTCCCCGCACAGGTCAAGTCGAGCTCACCGGACGCTTCTACGGCGTCTTCGGTTACGACACCGAGGGACGCTTTCGCGGTCGGGTGACCCGCGCTCAGCTGGTGTCGGAGCGCTACCAGTTGGTTCCCGGCGAGGGTTGGGTGATTCGCCCTGGGTACCGCGCCACCCGCGACGTGGAGGAAGTCCGCCGAATTTTCGGCAACGAGTCGATACAAGAGGGCGGTGGCCCCGTCGACCAGGAGAACAGCGTCATGGTCACTCTCGATCTCGACGACGTTCCACCTCTACCGACCCGCCCGAGCATCGTGCCGGGCGACGTAGCCGCTGCCGGCGGCGTCACCTGGGTTCTGGACGCCGAACTCCCCTTGGTCGTCAGCATCGATACGGAAGGGGCTGCCGCCGAGCATGTTCTACCGGCCAAAGTCGCTGGCACCCGTTCCATCTGGGCCACCGATACGGGGTGCTGGGTCGGCGGAGTGGATGGAATGCTCTGGATTCCCCGCGGCCACGAAGCGGTTCGTATCGATCCCCTGCCGGCGCACGTCGGAGCCGTCAACGGCGACCGGTTGCTGGTCTGCACCGGCGACCCGACGTGGCGCATGTACACACCCGGAAGCGGGTCCACCGACGTTGCGGCACTCGATGGTTACGTCAATTCAATTGCGGTGGAACATGATACCTGGATCGTGTGCGTTCAACTTCGCGGAGAGTCAGCGGTTCGTCTGGTGCGGGTGACGAGTGCGGGACGCTCGACGATCGGCCCCATCATTCCTCAGCTACCTCGCGGCCACGGAAATCCCTATCTTGCAGGCGATCCCGTGCGCTTGATTCGAGGTGTCGATGTCGCCTTCGTCGAACCCGATCTCAGCATTCGCGACGACGGAGCCCAACTGGGCCGCAGTCAGTTCCATGGTGGCCAGCTGGGCAGGTTCGCATGGACGATCGGACATCCGCCCGATGGCACCTCGTCGACGGGTTGGTGGCCGCTCCCTGGCCCAGTGCACTACGAACGAACCCAACAGTTCTGGTTGTTCACCGTCTACGACGCACCGACTTTGACGCCGCTGACGAGTGTCCCGGTATTTGCAACCAGACCGAACGTCGCAGTCGACGACACCGATCGGATCCTGGTCATCGCGCGTGGAGTCCAAGCACTTCGACACGACGATCCGGTGATGAAGAGTCCCATCCCTCTCCATGTTGCTCGAATGCTGGCGGATTCACGGCCCGAAGGACTGTGACCGAACTTCTCCGAGTCGGGTAGGTCGCGCCGCACTGGTCCGACCATCCACGCAGGATGACAAAGGGTAGCCTATCCCAATGCCATCTCGAATTCTGTCGTCCACAACGCTCGATCGCCGAGGGTTCTTCCTGGCTGCCGGCGCGGTTGCACTCGCTACGGCCTGCTCGCCTCGGAGCCAGGACGCGGCGGCCGCGATCTCGCAGACAGTGCGGATGACGGGCGACGGATTCGATGTCACCGTTCCCTTACGCCCCACTCGGGTCATTGTGATGGAGGGGCGGGGAGATCTCGAATTCGCCTTGCTCGCTGAATATCCCGTCATCGCAACGGGGAACACATTCCAGCCCGGCGCGCGTCCCGCGGGACAGTTCGAGGGACTGCTCGACGCGCAGACCCAGGTCATCGGTGGACCCGACGGTCCCACGGCAGAGGAGATCGCGGCGCTGTCACCTGATCTCATCGTGATGCGTGCCAACGGGTGGCGACTCGACTGGTACGGAAACGACCAGCTCACCAAGATCGCGCCGGTCCTTCCCGTCGAAGTGAACGAACCCGATTTCGAGCGGTACACCGTCGACCAGTTCTCGGCCATCGGTCTACTCGACACTGTGCAGCCGCGTCTGGACGAGTACCAGCGGACTATCGACGACGCGACCGCGGTCACGAACGGTCGCAGAATCGCTCTCATCACCAGCGAACCGGTTGCCAAGGGATACGTGATCGTGTGGACCAACTACCTCGGTAATGCGGTGGCCACGGACATGGGATTCACTGTGTTGCACAACAACCCCGAGGACGAGGAGGGGAACTATCGCCTGTCGGTCGAGAATCTGAACCAGATCGTGGACGCGGAGTTCATCTTTCACCAGACGACCGATCCAACCCAGATCGACGGAATCGCAGCGTGGCAGAACCTCCCCGCTGTCGCCGCAGGTCGCAGTGCCGTACTGGATCCACAACTGAACAACGGATTGCTCATCACCGCAACCAGTTTCGCGAACAGGCTGATCGAGGTTGTTCGCAACGCGGATTGAGCTACGTTAGGAGCCATGGTTTCTACCGGTGGCGCGATTGCAATCGCTTTGTACGCCATGGCACTTGCCTCGATCCTCCGTGACCCCAGTACAGGGTTGGTTGCCAAGCTGGCATGGGCATTCGTCGCGTTCATCTTGCCGATCATCGGGCCGATCCTGTGGTTCGCCGTCGGCAAGCGCTATCCCTACGGACCGAGCGGCGGCAACCGATGACAGTTCAGTATCCAGTCGCATTTCGCAGGTCGATGTTCACCAGATGGCTCACTTGGTCTCGGAGCCACTCGACGGTCTGTGGGTCGGGCGCGGGCGTGTGGGCCAACAGCGTCCACCGCAGCCGGGTTGCTCCGGTCAGATCGAACTGCAACAGGACGTCGGGGACACTCGGCCACGGCGAACTCCATACGACGCGGTCGAACTCGCTGCTCTCGACAATTCGAGGCAGAGTGGCACCCTCGAACATCACCGGCCAGGCGAACCCCTGATTCTTGGGATGCACATCTGGGTGCATAAGTGCCTTCCAGACGAAGAAGACCGGCGGCGACAACACCGCAGTCCTGCTCGCGAGAACCATCATCGACCCACCGTACGCAGGTACCGACTCGGGAGCCTTCTTTTTTTCGCGCACGACCGGTTCGACGGCGGCCATGTACCGACGGATAGGCAGAGCTGTGCCGTGATGCTGGTGTGGGTCGTCACGCGGGTTGTCGTGGTTCCTCGTCGCCGGTGTCGTCGTGCTGTTCGGGTGGGTACAGCACCTCCTCGGGATGGTGTGCGTGGTTGATCAGCCCGCAGCGCGTGGGGTCCATTCCTGATGGTGGGTGCCAGAGGGTGCGGCCCGGATAGCTATGTCCTGCTGCGGTTTTGGTGGTCGCCCACTTGCCGGGGCCGGTGCCGACGAGTGCGTGGTGCATGTCGCATCCGAAGGTGAGGGCGTCGATGTCGGTGAGGCCACCGGTGGTCCAGTCGTCGACGTGGTGGGACTGACACCAGGTCGCGGGCCGGGTGCAGGAGGGGAAGCTGCAGCCGCGGTCGCGGGCGATGAGGACGATGCGTTGGTCGGCGGAGGCGATGCGTTTGGATCGGCCGAGGTAGAGGGCTCGGCCGTTGTCGTCGAAGATGGTCAGGTAGTGGTGGGCGTGCGAAGCCATGCGGATCGCATCGCGGTTGGACACGCGGGATCCGGTGCCGGTCATGGCGTATCCGCAGCCCGATTCGAGATCTTTGAGGGTCATGGTGACGATGGCGGTGACGGGCAGTCCGCGGTGGGTGCCGAGGGTCCCGGAGGCGAGTGTGTGCCGCAGTGCCATCTTCAAGGCGTCGTGGCGGCGTTCGTTCTGGGTGCGTCGATCCCGGGCGGCGGCAGCGTCGCGCACTGCGGTGTTCGGTGGGGTGTCCGGTGAGGCGGTGTCCGGACCTGCATCGTCGACATCGGTAGCGGACCCAGGCGAGTTGTCTGATTCAGCAGCGCCATCGAATTCACCGTCGTCGGGTTCGGCAACGTCATCGCAGTCATCGTTGCCGTCTGGTGCTGTGCCGCAACCACAGTCGGCACCGCCACCGCAGGCGCCGTGACCATCGCAACCCGTGTTGTCCCACAACCCCGCATCACCCGACCCCGCATCACCCGACGCCGGCTCGGGCTGCGATGCAGTGGACTTGCTGTCAGCTTCGCCCTCGTGGACGACCGATGTCGGGTCGGCCGGGTTGTTCACTCCCGGTTTCGCAGCTTTCGAGAACAGAGCTTCGAGGTAGGCCCGTAGTTCGGAGTCGACGCAGAACTTCCCTTCCGACATACCGTCGGAACCCTGTTCACCGAGGTAGAAGAAGGCATCGCGTCGCTTGCGTGGCCTCGGCTTCGCGTTCTTGTCCTCGTCTTCGTCCTCGTCGAAGTCGCCGTCAGGGTCGAGGATCGAGTCCAGGTGCGCGACCAACGGCGCGAAGTCGTCGGGCCGTCTGGTCGAGGCCAAGCCCACCAACTGCTCTTCGGCGAAGTCGCAGGTCTGCGGATCGACACTCGCGGGCAGATGTCGGAAGAATTCGCGAATCATCTGCACATGCTTGGCATCGAGCAACCCCGCCCGCAGCGCGGCAGCGGTGTGCGGCAACAGTGGAGGCAGTACTTCACCCGACAACGCTGTCCGGTCACCCAACTCCGCGGCCAGCCGCACCCGTGCCCCGGCCGCGCGTGGGGTGATGCGCAGCATCCATGCCACCGAGCACGGCACCGATCCCGGATACACATCGAGGCCGTGCTGAGCGATCAGTTCGTTGAGCCAGGTGTACGAATGCGCCGTCAACGACCGCGACACAGTTTCCATGCGTTGGATCACCGCACGCCGGTCGGCATTGGTCCACGACACCGACGCCTGTTCGGCCAAGTCGGCGACGGCGGACTCGACACGATCGATCAGCATCGATAGTTCTGGATCGGACAGCTCAGGGGCGGGCGGCACCGTCTCGATGCCGTCCACCCCTGATCCGCCGTCCCCCGAAAGCATGAACAGAATCTATCGCGACCCACCGACAAGTATTCGAACACACGTTCCCAGAGTTGCGATCAGATTGTCCTCGGAACAGCTAGTGTCCGACATCCGTCGAGATCGTCATCGCGACCTCGATGCCTCGGCCATCCGAGCCGATCGATGCCTGCCGAATCTCGGTAGATTCGGGGATCACACCCCCGAGACCAACTTGGTCGTACAGTGCCACGACGGCCGGGTTCATGGTTCCTGACGGGATGGCCTCCGCGTCGGCTGCAATCCATGAGGCGACGAGCTCGTTACGCGCCGGCAGCTCGCCTACGACTGTGTGAGTATCCCTCCAGTCGGCGAGCAGCTCCTTGGTCGGCCAGCACAGGATCAGCTCGGACTGCCCCTCATCGGTTATCGAGAACGAAGTCCACGGAGGTCCGATCGGCCCCAGACCGGCGGCCTGCAACTGCGCGAACAGCTCCATGAACGCAGAATCGGCGTCGTCATCCGACCTTCCCTGATCGTCGTCATCGACAGTCATAATCCGACCCACGAATGGTTGTGCAGCCCCGTGTCTTTCGACAACGGTCACCGGAACTGCCAGAGCTCGCAACTGAACTCCTGCTTCCTCGACAGCTCGATCCTCTCGCATCCCATCAGCAACTCGTCGCTCGTGGTGGACAGCAAGAATGTGATCAGCGGAACCGGTTGCGAGCGCCGCTGCCACAGCCGGAAGTGGGACCTCCGCATTTCGGAGTGCCCGAACAACTATTCCGGCCCGAACCTGCCGTTCATCGTAAAAGCGGTATCCGGACTGCTCGTCGGTTGCTGACGGCACCAAGACACCCTTTTCGTCGTAGTGCCGCAGCGCTTTCACGCTCAACCCGGTCACCGCCGCGAACTCGCCAATTTTCATCATGGTTCCACCATCCAACCTCCTGTAGCGGGAGGGTCAAGCCTCAGCTACCCGACGTAACAGTCTCGACAATCGATGCCTTCCATCGAACCCCGAATCCCTCAGGTATCGAACCCCTTTGGTGGTACTCCAGCGCACCGCTGTACGTCACACTGAACGCGCCGAGGTGGCGAGTCGGGATCAACTGCCGGCGTTGCGCGAGCAGACCCGCCCGATCCAGGACGCGGAGACTGCCCCGCGGTTTCGAGCGAAAGTCCAACCACAGGTATCTGTCCCACATCAGGCAGCCGTGCAGCGTGACATCACCGACCACCGCACCGTCACCCATCATCGTGGTGAAGCCGTCGTCGACGTGAGCTACCCACTCCGTTCTGCCATCGATATCAACGGCCTCGACTCGAGCCGGCACCTCGGTACACACCTTCGCGGGCAGTTCCATCTGCTCGGGTGACGCCCAGTACGTCGTAGGTGTGAACACCGCGCCTACGGCAGGCTCGTCAGGCCACGGTTCCATGTCCTCGAGCATCCACAGTTGCGACATATCAGGCGAAGTCGATCAGAACTGCGCCCGAGGCGCTCCCATCCCCGGGTCGATTTGGAACGGTCCGCTGGCCGACGGCGCAATCGGAAAATCGAAGATTGCCGTGGGGATGTACACGGTGGCACAGGAGTTCGGGATGTCCACCACCCCGGACAGGCGTCCTTCGATCGGGGCCGATCCCAGTAACAGATATGCCTGTTCGGGGCTGTAGCCGAACTTGGTGAGGTAGTCGATCGCGTGCATACATGCGTTCTGGTACGACAAGTCGGAGTCCAGATACTTCTGCTCACCGTCGACGGTCACCGAAATACCGGAGAAGGCAATCCATTCCGAGTACTGCGGTGCGGTGTTGCCCGGCATGAAGATCGCGTTCTCGCTCACCCCGTAGGTCTCCATGCCACCCTTGATCAGGTCGACGTGCAGGTCCATGAAGCCGCCCATTTCGATGGCTCCGCAGAACGTGATCTCTCCGTCTCCCTGCGAGAAGTGCAAGTCTCCGAACGACAACTTCGCCCCCGGCACGAACACCGGATAGAAGACGCGGGTGCCCTTGGTCAGGTTCTTGATGTCCTGATTTCCGCCGTTCTCACGGGGCGGTGCCGTGCGCGCGGCTTCACCTGCAACGCGGGAGAACTCGTCACCGCTCAGTGATCCCAGGATTGCCCCGTCGAGTTCGGGTGCCAAAGCCAGCGGCGGGACACGGTTGGGGTCGGTGGCGATCAGTGCACCTTCACGGGCGTTCCATTTCGCCAACAATTGCGCCGACGGCGCAGTCCCCATCAGGCCAGGGTGGGTGATACCGGTGTACTTCACGTGCGGGACGTGGCGAGACGTTGTGGTCTGCCCGGAAAAATCCCAGATCGCCTTGTACGCGTCGGGGAATCGATCGGTGAGGAACCCGCCGCCGTTCTGCTTGGCGAAGATGCCCGTGTAACCCCAGCCCTGACCGGCCAGCGGACCCGAATCCTCCTGCGGGATCGGACCGACGTCGAGAATATCGACGATCAACAGATCACCGGGCTCGGCTCCCTCGATGTGGAACGGCCCGGACAGCGTGTGCACGTTGTTGAGCGGCGCATTCAGGATGTCCTCGGCCGAATCGTCATTGTGGATTGCCCCGTCGAACCATTCGCGACAATGCGCTCGAAAAGACGTGCCGGGTTTGACCGTAACCGCCGCCGGGATATCGGGATGCCATCGGTTGTGGCCGACGATCTCCTGTTCGGTGAAACTCTTCGTCGAGTCGAGCGGAAACAGCAGTTCGGGCACGAGGCACCTCCGGTTGCGCGGATTCTCCTCCCTCGATCATTGCACCGTCGTGGAGTATCCGGCCCGATATGCCGTGTAAATCTTGTATGACGTTGCGCCGGAACGCGACTGATTCGGCACCTCGCGCTACTCTCGGATGCGTGCCCACCTACAGCTTCCGCTGCGCACAGCGTTGCGCCCCCGTCGAGCAGAGATTCACCATGGCCGACGTTCCCGGCGAGGTGTTGTGCCCGGAATGCGGCGAGGCAGCCGCACGACAGATCTCTTCTCCCGCCCTCGGCCGAGGAAACAGCGCTGCGATGAAGGCGCACGACGCCTCACGCGCTACCGCCGACACACCGACAGTGGTCTCCTCCATCCCAGCGACAGGTCGGGCCTCGAGCCCAACCACATCGAACCCGCTCCACCGCCGCCTGCCCCGCCCCTGACAGCTGCGTTTCTCTTCCGGGCCGACGGGGAAGTCCGACGGCATGCCCGAGCTACCCCCTCCCCCGTCCATCGCCGACGGCGCCGCCACCGACGATGTCGTCGCCTGGGTTGCCGAGCATCTGGGTGATCTGACGCGCGAGGGGCCGGATCGCATCACGGCGGGTGGCATCCGCGGCGGGCAGTCCGCTGCCGATACTGCCCTGGCCGGACTCGATATCACCGGCTACGCCCGCGACCGCAGCACCGTCCTCCCGGTGAATCGCCGCGGTGCCAGCCGCATGTCGCCGTACATTCGCCACGGACTGCTGACGCTACGAGAAGTCTGGGACGCGGTAGCCGACGCTCCTCCACGCGATCGTTCCCGCTATCGCGACGAACTGATGTGGCAGGAGTACGCCCGCCACCTCTACGCACGCACCGGATCGGATCTCGGCCGTTCGCTACGGCGTGAGCAGCCGCGACCGCTGGGCTGGACCGCGCACCCGTGGCCCGCGGAGATGAACTGCATGTCCTCTGTGGTGGGTGAATTGCACGACGACGGTTGGCTGGTCAACCAAACCCGCATGTGGCTCGCCTCCCAATGGGCAGTCCGCGCCGGAGCAACGTGGCGGGACGGCGAAGACGAGATGTTCGCCCACCTGCTCGACGGCTCTCGCGCCGCGAACCGCCTCGGCTGGCAGTGGACCGTCGGTACCGGAAGTGGGAAGGTCTACGGCTTCAGTCGATGGCAGGTGAACAAGCGCGCACCATCCCTGTGCCGCAACTGCGCGCTGAAAGACGCGTGCCCCATCGAGAATTGGCCCGACGACGATCTCGGACCGGCAGTCGACGGCCCCGATCTCAACAAGGCACCGGTACCCGCGGGCCCGGCACACATGGAAGGTGATGGTGCAGAACAGGTCTGGCTGACTGCCGAATCGCTCGGCACCGCAGACCCCGCCATGGCTGCGAATCCCGAGCGACCTGCCGTCTTCGTGTTCGACGAACCCCTGTTGCGAAAGCTTCGCCTCTCCGGGAAGCGACTGGTCTTTCTCGCCGAGACGCTCGGCGAGATCGCGTCGTCCCGCCCGTTGGAAGTGCGACGAGGCCGAGTGGCCGATGAGCTCTCCGGACGGTCGTTGGCCGCAACGTGGGCGCCCGTTCCCGGCTTTTCCCGCATCGCCGACGCCATCGCCCCGGTCGAGTTGCATCCGTGGCCCTGGCTGACGCGTCCCACCACATCCTCGGTCCGTTCGTTCAGCGCGTGGCGGCGCAGTCATTGATGCGCGCTACCGTGCTCGCACTTCGATCTGCCCCTCCTCACTGGTGGCGGAAACCGACTTCGGTGATCGCGGGTCGTCGATAACGTCGATCACGGCTTCGCCCTTCTCGGATGCTGCCTCGACGGCATAGGAATCGGCGGGTGGTAGCCCGATCGTGATGTCACCGATTACATTGCGCGCGTTCAGCGATTCCGGCGCAGTCCGCGATTCGACGGTGATCTCGCCGAAGGTCGTACTCACCTCGACAGCGGTCGCCGTGGCATCGCTGATCTTCACGTCCCCGAAACGCGTGTCGACGAGCAGGGTTCCCGCCGATCCACGGGCGAACACCGATCCCGATCCTGTCGAGATGTCCACGTCAGCATCGACGTCGGACAACACGACGTCGCCGTTTGCGCCGTCGACCGTAAGGGTCAGATCTGCCGGTATCTGCAATTCGACGTCGGCGTCGCATGATCCGTATTTGTCGTAGGAGCATTCCACCGCCACGGTCGATCCGTCCGGGGCGATATCGATCGTGGGGCTCTCTCCTCGGTAGATACCGTGAGCCCGAACATGCAGCGAGTCATCAGGGCTGGGCACGAAGGTCAGATGGGCGAACCCGGTCGTCACAGCCAAGTGCGAGCCCTCGATCACGTGGTCTACCGAGTAGTCGTAGTTCTGAGTCTTCGGAACCGAGAAGCCGAGCGCGATCGCGGCTGTCGTTCCGGCTCCGGCCAGACCGATCACCACCGCTGCAGTAGTTATAGCTACAACGTTGCGTAACAATGGTATTCGATTCATCGAATTGCTCCCAGGTATCGTAGTACGGCCATGACCCGGCGGTGATCAGCACTGTCACCGAGCAAACCGAGTTTGGCGAAGATGTTTCCGATGTGCTTTTCGACGGCCGCTTGACCGACGACAAGGGTGGCCGCGATGCCGGCATTGGACTTGCCTTCGGCCATGGCCGTCAACACGTCTCGCTCTCGCGGCGTCAACGAGTCCAGTGGATCCGATCGTGGCGCGCGCGCCAGGATCTGCTGCACCACTTCGGGATCGATGACCGTTCCGCCGTCGGCGACGGTTTGTACCGCGTCGGCAAATTCGTCGACGTCCGCGACGCGATCCTTGAGCAGATATCCGACGCCGTCCGTGCTCTGCCGAATCAGTTCGGCCGCATACCTCTCCTCGACGTACTGCGAAAGCACCAGTACGCCGACGTCGGGCCAACGCTCACGAATGACGAGGGCCGCGCGCAGTCCCTCGTCGAGAAATGTCGGAGGCATCCGTACATCGATGATGCAGACGTCGGGCAGAGGTTCGGTGGCCGACATCAGCGTCAGAAGCTGCGCCGCATCACCCACTTTGCCGATCA
The DNA here is from genome assembly GCF_027270735.1 of Rhodococcus ruber. Taxonomy (GTDB): domain Bacteria; phylum Actinomycetota; class Actinomycetes; order Mycobacteriales; family Mycobacteriaceae; genus Rhodococcoides; species Rhodococcoides rubrum_A. The sequence goes on from NZ_JAPWIJ010000001.1 coordinate 251,332, forward strand.
CCTCTGCTCCGGTGTCGACCAACAGTCGCGCAACACCCTCGCGCAGCAGTACCGAGTCGTCGGCAATGATCACTCGCACGGGATGGTCACCTCCACTCGTGTCGGTCCACCGGACGGCGAGGTCAGCGTCAGGGTTCCGTCGATTCCAGTGAGCCTGTCGGCGAGTCCGGCCAATCCGCCTCCGGGTTCGAGATACGCACCGCCACAACCGTCGTCGATCACGGTCACTGCGATGGACGACTCGCCGCGGACGACATCCACTTGCACGTGGTTCGCGCTCGCGTGCTTGCCGACATTGGTCAAGGTCTCGGATACGACGAAGTACACCGTCGATTCTGCAGTTGCATTCAGACGCCGCTCACCGGTGAGAGCGGGGTCGATGTCGATGGTCACCGGAACCGTCGACAACGCCGCGACCGACGACAGTGCTGCGTCGAGTCCACGATCGGTCAGGATCGGTGGATGCAGTCCACGCGTCAGCGTCCGTATCTCACCGATTGCATTCTTGGCCTCACGATGTGCATCGTCGATCAGCCCTTTCAACACCACGTCGTCGGTAGCCGACGCGCGAGACTTGGCTTGCCCCAGAGACATTGCGACCGAGACCAACCGTTGCTGGGCACCGTCGTGCAGGTCTCGTTCGATGCGTCGCCGCTCGGCGTCGGCAGCATCGACGACGCGAGCGCGGCTCACGGTCAACTCGTCCACCCGCCTGCTCGACTCGGACTGACCGAGTAGCGCTGCTGCGCTCCACCAATCGAGCTTCGCGAGCAGAGTTGTCAGAGGAGGAACGCCGGCAACGAACACCGCCAGAGCCACTGCACCTACCAACGCGACCAACGGGAAGTCCACCCGTTCGGCGATCTCCAGTCCGGTGCCCTCGGGGTCGGTGACCAACCACGCGACCGGCGCCGCCGCCAGAATGGGAAGGGCGAGGAACAGCGCCGGAAGCAAGAACAGCAGCGCGGCCGAAATCGGGATGCGAGTAAACCAGTAGACCAACGACTTCCACAACCCGATGTCGCGCACGCACCACACCAGCTTCTGCCAGCTGGTGGGATAAACAATGACCGCAGGCTTGGTGATGTCGAGGCCACTGGTGACGCCGATGCCGGCCCGCGCCGCGATGTCCAGCCACCGAAGGATCACGATCGTGAACACGAAGACGAGCACACCACTGAGGGCGAACGGCAACGCGAACACCGCGAGCACGATCAGACCGACGACCAGCCAACCGCCGAGGCCGGCCAACGTTGTCGCCAGCAGCGAGGCCATGGCCAGCCACCACTGTTGCGAAATCCATGCTCTGAGCGGATTCAGGGGAATCGGTAAGGGCTGGTTCATGCGGATGAGCCTAAGTGGGCCGTTGGCTGGGCGTCCCCACTGTGAACCCACGAAACGAGGTAGGGCCAGCCCTACCCTGAGGACCGGGGTCGCCCCAGCTCAGGCGTCGAACACGCTGGTCTTCTCCCGAACTTGTCGGAGCTCGGTGATATCAAGGATGTAGGAGAACCGACAGAAGGGAATTCGCGTGTCCACCAGCTTCGATACTTGCCACGGCACACTCGTGATCCACGCGGTCGGCGGTGCGGAGTGCACGGAGCCGGACTGCGTGGATCTCGAGTACGTACGCCACTTCCTGGTGCTCGAGTGCGAAGAGGTCACCGGCGGCTGCCAGTGCACCGCACTCGTCGAACTCGCTCAGGCGTCATGACGTCGGACCACCGGCTGCTGGAGTTCGGTGACCCAGTTCTCCTGCGGCTGCGGCTCCGACACCAGGTAGAGCTCCCGGCAGACGCCCGAGAGCTCGTAGCCGTTGGTCTCGATCCACGCCATCAACTGCTCCCAGGATTCACCGATCGTGGCCATCGACCCGTGGTGCACGGTGGTCACCGCGAGCTCGACGGGCGGTAGCTCCCGAACCTCGAAGCCCTCACCGGCCACGACGTCAGGCCCCACCTCGAACGCGGCGTGCACGGTGATGCCCCTGCCGTCCCCGTCGTCGACGGCCTCGTACATGGCGATCGACGATGGGCCGAACTTCACGCCGTGCCCAGCGAGCGTTTGAGCGAGTCGGGCATACATCGGGCCGATGACCGGGCCGATGTTCTGTGGACCGAAACCGGCGGCGGTCTCGGTGACGGCAGCAATGCGAGTGGCCGGCAACGATGTGGTGTCCACGGTGATCATCGAAATCCCTTCGGTGTGGGAGAGCCGCGCATCGATGCGACGCAGCCGAGCGGCGTCGAGATCGAGTCGACGGGCGACGTCATCGCGTTTGGCCTGGAGCATTTCGCGTAGACGGCCGTCGCTGACCTCAGCGTGCACGATCTGCGTCACCTCGTCGAGCCGGAACCCGAGGTCCTTGAACATGAGAATGCGTCCCAGAACCTCGAACTGCGAGCCGTCGTACGAGCGGTATCCGGTGAACGGGTCCACCCGTGCAGGCGTCAACAAGCCGATCTCGTCGTAGTGCCGAAGCATGCGAACTTCAGACCCGGCCGATGGATGCGAACTCTCCGATGCTGAACATGACCCTGAAGACAATCCCCTCTCACACTGTGTGAGGGTCAAGCTTCGCGCACAATGCGCTCTCGCTCCAGCCAGAACAGCTGCCGATCGGCGCAGGAGCGGCCAGCGGTAGACAGATCGAGCAGTTCGTCGAAGATCGGGTGCAATCACCCGCGCTGAGCGCGGTCGAATGCACCCGATTCGAGGCGCTGAGACTCAGCGCGCGAACCTGATCCGATATCTGACCGTCGCTCCGTGGCGGTCGAGGAGCTCACCACCGGCCCCTTCGAGCGTCGCAACCGACGCACGATTATCGACCTCGCACACCGCCGTCAGTTCCGACAACCCAATCTCTGAGGCAACTTCGAGCATGTCGACGAGCGCTTGCGTGGCAACTCCGCGGCCACGGTCGGACGGTCGCACCCCATAGCCGAGGTGACCCAACCGCTCGATCTCCGCAGCGCTGCCGTGCCGCACAGCGATTCCGCCTACTACTCGGCGACCCTCCACCATCCAGCGATAGGTGCAGTCCGAGTCGCTCCGAATCCGATCGATCCAGTCCGAGAAGCCCTGAGCGGAATCGACATCATCGTCCTCGGTCAACCCGAAACCGTCCTCGTGCAAGCCCGGACCCCACTCGATACGACAGTCCAGCCAGGCGTCACGCAGATCGTGCGATGGGTGGACCAGTGCCATGCCGCCCGCTCGAAGAGCGCCGCTCATATCCTGCCTCCGTTTCGGATTACCGACGGCTACGGGAGGATGAGATCCACGTCCGAGGCCGAAATAGAGGTGCCATCAGCGGTACACGGTGAATTGGTTGTCCCACGACCTGGTCATGTGTCCGGCTGCCGTGGAGACCACCACCCGAGCCGGGTCGACACCTTCGGGCTGTGGGATGGTCCATCCGATCTCGCCGGTGTCGGCGTCGATGGAGTGCGTGCCCTGATAGTCGCCGAAGACGAAATTCTTGCCGTCGGTCAGTCCGCCGCGTACCCAGTACGCGTCCTCCCACGGCGTCACCCAACTCTCGGTGCCGTCGTCGATGTCGAGACCGGTGAGTGTCTTCGCTTCAGGATCGGCGACGATGACGACGCGGCCGACCACTGCAACCATGGCAGATTGGGTGCCGCTGAATTCCGAACGCACCATTGCGGGATTGCGCCACAGTTCCTCACCGGTATCAGGATCGTAGGCACCGTCGCCGAGAAACATCGGTAGCGGCCCCGTCGGAGCACTCGGGTACATCGAGGCACCGTATGACGGACGCGGAATCGCCCCGACCACCGAGCCGTCTGCTGCCAAGAGGTTCTGGGTGCCTACCGTTCCGGATTCGCTGCCGATACTGGACAGGAAGAGACCGTTGCCGACGCCCTGCAGCGAATCGCCCTCGAAGGTGAATCGCTCTGAGCCGCTGTCGAGATCGAAGACCCGATAGACGTACTGCGGTGTGCCGTCGCCCCGATACATCAGCATCACCGACCGTAGATCCGGCATCACGTACACCGAGGAGAAGTCGGCGGAACGCTCGAAGGTGCGGCGGAAGTCGGACTCGATCGCAGTCGGACTGCCCTTCGTCAGCACCGGCGTTCCGTCCAGATCGCCGGAAACGAACACGGTCTCGTCCACGATTCGTGCGCCGTTCACATCGAAATCCGTTCCGACGTCCGCAACCAGCGCCCCGTCGGACGTGTCGATGGACACGACGCGTCGATCACCCCAACACGCGAGCAACACTGATTCGAGCTCGGGCGCACATTGACTCACCCGCCCGATAGGCGTCTTCCACAGCGGCGCACCGGTGTCGGGGTTCACACCGATGAGGGTGACGGCTCCCACTTCCGCGCCACTCGAAGGATCTGCACTGGGGAGCGGGTACCCGGTGGCTCCGATCATCACGTCGTCGCCGCTGAGGAATCCGCCGTACCCGTAGTAGTGACCGAGACCGTAGGGCATCGACAGCAGCACATCGCCCCCGTTGTCGGAGAGGGTGCGCACGTCGGCGGTCCACGCCGGCTTCGGCGGGGTGTCGAGAGACGCCCCGACCACGGCCTGTTCGACGCCCGGCACGGGCGTGTCCGATCGGTTCGTCGCGATCTGCACTGCGATGAACGCCGCCCCCACGACCAGCGCCGAACCGAGTGCGATCAACTTCCAACGCTCGTTACGAGTGAGCTCCACCGGCAGACGGTAGCACCGGTTTCACGAAATTCCCGTCGGATAGTGCAAGGGCAATCCAGTCTCTCCGACACCGAGTTCGAGGATCGCCCATTGACGTGGGTCGATAGCCAAGAGGCCGTGGTTGGACACGATCAACGAGGTTCCTCGGAACGCAACCGACGCGGGGGTCGAGTACGGAATCGAGCGGGTCACGCGATCCACCAGGGTCGGTAGCTCGGCCACCATCGCCCCGTTGTTCGGGTCGACCACCTGGATCGAATTGATGAGCGGGTTCGAGATCGGCAGGTAGATGCGACCGCTCGTTCCGATGGCCAGACCGTCACCCTGCGCGACGACCGCCACGCGCTCCAACGGACCGGGTGAACCGGTGGAGTCGAGCGCAATTCGGTAGAGCACGCCACGGCCGATCGTGCCGATATCCGGGGTCAGCGACATGGTCACCACGAAGTTCAGCCGACCCGATGCATCGAACTGCATACCGTTGACACTGTATATCGACGCGAAATCTTGGTTCTGATACCAGATTTCGGCTGCCCCACCTCCCGCAGGTACCTTCCAGACGGTGGCCTGGTTCAGGTCGCTGACATACATGGTTCCGTCGGGGGCGAAAGTGCCCCAGTTCGGCCACGCGGGCCGGTCGACGGGCGACGGCTCACAAGCAGTGCTCACAGTCCCCGCACAGATCGGCAGATTCGCGAATGTCGCATAGACCGATTGCGTACCGGTCGCGGGGTCGATCCTCACGGCCCGTGCACCCGAGTAGTCGAGGGCGTACACCCGGCCGTCCCCGTCGAGGGTGATCCCGTTGACGCCGTGCTCGGCAGGTTCGTGATCCATCACGGAGTAGGTAGCGAGCAGTCGACCGTCAGAATTCCAATGCCACACGTCCGCAGGCGAATTCGGCCGATTCGATCCCGACCAGATGCTTCCGTCGTCAGGATCGATTGCCATCCCCTCGGGCTGCCCCGGCAGCGGAACCACGGCGATGTCTCTGGTCTGCCCGTATCCGAGGGGCTCTGGCGCGGGGGCAGGCTCGGCTACTGCCTCGGGTAGACCGGAGAAACAGATCGCGAGCATCGCCGCAACGAGAACCCAGGTTCGACGCTGCGTCATCGTGGAGTGATGGAACCGAGGAAGGACGTGGTCCAGACAGCCGAATTCGCAGATCCCGCTGGATCGTTCGTCGGAACCAGGCCGTTCAGCGTCACCTGTCCACCGGCCAGACCACGGCCGAGTTGCGGTGGCAGAGTGAAGCCACAGGACTGCTGGACGGTATCCGCTCCGACAGCCAGATCGGTACGACGACATTGCCCGGTAGAGGTTGCCGTGAGTGCGGGTGTGACGCCGAAGCTCGTGATACTCAGCGACGCGCCGAAATCCGGAGACGACGGGTTCTGATAGCAGATCGACGCGTTGGCGGCGACGTCCTCGGACGGCTCGGTCGATGCCGCTCCGGTGGCCGGGTCCACCGAGACGGAGTGGATCTCCGTAGTGCGCACTCCACCCGGGCATGCCGGGGTGGAACCGGTCGACATCGAATTGACCTCGCGTCCGACGCTGTACTTCACCGAGCCGGTCGGCTGCGGAGTTCCTGGTACGGGCTCGGCCACCGGAGCAGTTCCCTCGCCCAGTGTGTACAAAGTCCACAGCGAGCCGGTTCGACCGTCCGGCAACCGAAGCGGATTGGCGACCGAGTTGCTGGTCGCGACCCCGTCGGTGACCCCGGAGTCGTTGGGCTGCACTCGCAGAACACAATCGACGGCGCCGCGCCCCGGCGAGCCGATCATGAACTCGAGCCCGCAGGGACCGTTCATCGACAACCTGCCGAGACCAGGAGCGGTCAGCACCCCCCACTGGTCGAGAAACGCCTGGCCGTCGACCGTCGGGCCGTCGCACACGTAGATCGGTCCGACGTTCTGGGCGGTGGGATCGAGCAGGAAACCCGTCGACGGATCGTTGGTGAAGGTGTACATCCGCGCGTCGAGCCGCTCGACCACGGTCAGCGAGCGCGGGGATCCGAAGTAGTCGTTGCACGCGGAATTGTCGGCTTCGGTGGGTCGCTGCCCGCTGTCGACCGTGCGGTAGACACTGAAGCTACCGGGTCCGTTCTCGATCGAGCCGAGGATCGTGGCGGGGGCCGGTGCCGGGCCGGGCGCAGCGTTCGCCGCGATCGTCGGGCACACGGCCACGACCGCCGCCGTCACTACAGCAACCTGTACTCCACGACTCTTCACGACATATCCCCCGGAAAAATTCGGACCAGGCTTTGTGCCCGGTCTACGGCGACCCCAGCGGAGACGGTAGCGCAACAGGCGTTGAGAAACCAGCCCCATGATGCCCCACCGACACGATCGCGGGGCACTCCCCCAGAACTGTCCAACCAACCGTCGAGGAGCTGGCAATCGAAAGTTTGACGACCCTGGGCAAAGATCGTTACAGCAGCTATCGTTCGTGCCGATAGGCCTCCCTCAACCCCAGAAGGGCACAACATGAAGAGACGTTGGCTCGCGTATTCCACTGCAGTACTGGCTATTTCCGCCTCGGCGGTAGTACTTCCCGCCGGCGTGGCCTCTGCTGCACCATGTTCGGATGTCGATATCTCCTTCGCTCGCGGTACCGGCGAGCTCCCCGGACTCGGCATCACCGGCACGCCGTTCGTCAACAGCCTCAAATCTCAGCTGACGGACCGCTCGGTGAGCACCTACGCCGTCAACTACGCCGCAGACTTCACCCAGGCAAGCGCGGGCCCCGGATCCCGTGACCTCGTCGCACACCTGAATTCCGTTGCCGCATCGTGCCCTTCGACGAAGTTCGTGATCGGTGGATATTCGCAAGGAGCCACCGTGGTGACCAACGCCGTCGGCCTGCGCACTCCCAGCAGTTTCACCGGTGCCGTCATTCCCGCCGACCTGGCTTCCCGGGTCGAGGCAGTCGTGGTGTTCGGCAACCCATTCGGCCTGCTCGGGCAGAAGATCGAAACATCCAGCAGCACATACGGTTCACGTACGACCAGCTTCTGTAACTTCGGCGATCCGGTATGCCAGATAGGCGGATTCAACGCCTTCGCACACCTTCAGTACGGTACGAACGGCTCCACCACGCAGGGCGCACAGTTCGCCGCCACGCAAGTTCGCACCTGATTTCGGCTCAGGGGCGCAGATTCAATCCCGTCGTCGTCGAGAAGTAGTGCACCGTCTCGGCGCGCGGCGCGATTCGAATGACGTCACCCTGAGAGGGAGTCGAGATGTCGGGGATTCGAGCGATGATCTGCGTCCCCAGCGTGCCGAGATTCGACGCGTCCTCGACGGTGCGGCCGTAGATGTAGGCATCTGCACCGAGTTCCTCGACGACGTCGACAACGATGTCGGTACCGGAATCGGACAGCGTCCATGCTTCCGGGCGCACGCCCATCGTCACGCGGCTGCCGTCGACGCGGTCGGCAATCGACCGCTCGATGGGCACCGTCAGCGATCCGATTTTTGCGGCACCGGCGACGACGTCCACCTCGAACAGGTTCATCGCGGGCGAGCCGATGAAGCCTGCAACGAACGCATTGACCGGGCGCTCGTAGAGCTCCTTCGGGCTGGCGCACTGTTGCAGCACACCGGCTTTCATGATCGCCACCCGATCTCCCATGGTCATGGCCTCGACCTGATCGTGGGTGACGTACACCGTGGTGGTGCCGAGCCTGCGCTGCAGCAAGGAGATCTGCGTGCGGGTCTGGACGCGTAGCTTGGCGTCGAGGTTCGACAGCGGCTCGTCCATGAGGAACACCTGCGGGTTCCGCACGATCGCACGGCCCATCGCAACGCGCTGGCGCTGACCACCGGAGAGCGCCTTGGGTTTACGGCCGAGGTAGTCGGTCAGGTCCAGAATCTTCGCCGCTTCCTCGACGCGTCGACCCACCTCTGCCTTGTCCATACCGGCGATCTGCAACGCGAAGCCCATGTTCTTGGCGACGGTCATGTGCGGGTACAGCGCATAGTTCTGGAACACCATCGCGATGTCGCGTTCCTTGGGTGCCAGCGAGGTGACGTCGCGATCACCGATCTTGATGGCACCGTAGTCGACGTCCTCCAGCCCGGCGAGCATGCGCAGGGAGGTGGACTTTCCGCAGCCGGACGGGCCGACGAGAACGAGGAATTCGCCGTCCTCGATGGCGAGGTCCAACGACTCGACCGCGGCGACGTCCGATCCCGGGTAGAGCTTGGTCGCTCCTTCGTACGTGACCTGTGCCATGGGAGTGCTCCTTTGTAGAGGTTAGAAGAATCGATGTGCGGAGCCGGCGGGCTCGGCGCGGAGAAATGTGGGTTTCGGTAGTCCGGATCGTGCTGCGCTGGAGTCGATCTCGATCACCACGGCATCGACGATGTCCGACGGCACCAAGGCAATGGCCGATCCGCCGAAGCCTCCGCCGGTCATGCGAGCCCCGTGCGCACCTGCGCGAAGCGCTGCGTCCACGGCACTGTCGAGTTCCGGAGAGCTGACCTCGTAATCGTCTCGCAACGACACGTGCGAGGCCGTCATCAACGCACCGAGTTCGGAGCCTGCGGCACCGCGGTCGAGTAGCCCGGCCGCCTGCTCCACCCGCCCGATCTCACTGATGATGTGGCGAACTCGCGAGACCAGAGTGTCGTCGACGAGGCGCGAGACGGTCTGTTCGAGATCGAGGCCGCGCAGCGTCGTGACGCCCAACTCGGCGTACGCGGTGTCGAGCGACTTCCGACGCGCTCCGTACTGACCGTCGACCAGCCGATGCGGGGCGTTGGTGTCGATGACCAGCAGCCGGGTTCCCGACGCGTCGAGATCGAGGGGGATCTGACGCGTCGACCCGTCGAGACAATCGAGCAACAGCGCATGTCCCGGCTGAGCCGACATCGCAATGTTCTGATCCATGCCGCCCGTCGACGCTCCGGCGATCTCGTTCTCGGCTCGAATACTGGCGTCGATCAGTACGTTTCGATCGACCTGCAGACCGAACAGCTCACTGATCGCCAGGGCGAACGAGCACTCGAGGGCCGCCGAGCTGGAGAGGCCCGAACCCACCGGCACCGAGGAATGCACGGCCACATCGACTCCGCCGACTCCATGCTCCAGCAGGGCCCAGGCCACGCCTGCCACGTATGCCGACCAACCCGCGGGTGCACCTGGACCTATCTCCGCGAGCTCACCCGTCCACGACTCGTCGGTGTGCGTCGATACGGCGCGCATCACCGTGTCCTCGCGGCGACGTACAGCGACTGCCGTGGCGTACGGCAGCGCGAACGGCAACACGAGCCCGCCTGCGTAATCGATGTGCTCCCCGATGAGGTTGACCCGGCCCGGTGCGATCCAGACGCCCTCGGGTTCACCGCCGAACGCGCTACGAAACAGCGCTGCGGCCCCGTCCGCGAGATCTTCCTCGGCGACGACATCGAGCCACTTCATCCGAGTACCTCGCGCAATCGATCCGCGATCCGTTCCGGCGTGGTGTCGTTGACCCACGCGCCCATCGCCGATTCCGACCCGGCCAAGAACTTCATTCGACCCGGTGAGCGCATCATCGAAAACAGTTGCAGGTGCAGCCGTCCCAGTTCGCGATCGGCTCCCACGGGAGCTTGGTGCCACGCCGAGATGTACGGCACCTCGTCGACGCCCTCGAAGAACGCATCGACTCCGCGCAGCAGATGTCGGTAGACCCCGGCAAGTTCGTCACGCTCTGCGTCGTTCAACTCGGCGAGGTCCGCCACATCGCGGCGAGGGGCGAGATGAACCTCGACCGGCCACCGTGACGCCGCCGGGACGTAGGCGACCCAGTGCTCGGCGTCGACCACGATGCGTCGACCCGAACGCAGTTCGGCAGCGAGGACATCGGCCAGCAGTACTCGTCCGGTGCTCTCGAAGTGCTTGCGAGACTGCCGCATCAGCGCGTCGGTCCGAGGTGGGAGGTAGGGGTAGGCGTAGATCTGACCGTGCGGGTGCGTCAGCGTGACGCCGATTTCCTTGCCGCGGTTCTCGAAGCAGAAGACCTGTTGCACGCCGGGGATCGCGGAGAGTGCGGCGGTGCGGTCGGCCCAGACGTCGATGATGGTGCGGACCCGAGAGAGCTCCAGCGAGACGAAGGAAGCGTCGGGATTGCTCGCGAAACAGATCACCTCACAGCGCCCGGTGCCGGGCGCGAGTGGCCACAGCGACTCACCGTCCACCTCTGCCGGAAGTGTCTGTTGTGCAGCAGTTTCGGACAGTGATGGGAAACGGTTCTCGAACACCACCACGTCGTAATCTGCAGCCGGGATCTCCGTCGCCGGCCGGTCCGGTCGACTCGGTGCCAACGGTGATGCGTCGGCCGGCGGCAAGAACGTGCGGTCCATCCGCTGGGCGGCGATGACGATCCATTCGCCGGTGAGAACGTCGAATCGCATCTGCGACTGCGACATCGACGGCGCAAGAGCGCGGGTATCGACCAGGTCGCGGGTGGCTCCACCGGAGACGTAGGGCTCGGTGTCGTCGTAATAGATCAGCTCACGGCCGTCGGCCAGAGTGGTCGACGTCTTGCGCAGTGCGTGCGTCGTGGCGTCATGCGCGGTCATCGAGTACTCGTTCCTCGTTCGTGTCGACAGGTTCTCCGGCGATCACCACGTCGTCGATCACCTCGGACAACGCGTCCTGGACGCCGGGATCGAGTCCGGCATCGGTGACGAACACGTCGACGCGAGAGAGCGGGATGGTATTGGCGAGGGCGCGGACACCCCACTTGGTGTGGTCGGCCAGCACGATGACGCGTCGAGACGACGCCACCAGTGCCTGATTGGTCTGCGCCTCCATGAGATTGGGGCAGGTGAGCCCCGATTCGATGTCCACCCCGTGCGTTCCGAGGAACAGCATGTCCAGGTGGATGCTCTGCAGTGCGCTGACCGTGAGTGGCCCGACCAGCGCGTAGGACGGCGTGCGTTCCCCGCCGGTGAGCAACACGGTTTGATCCGTCCGGCCGCCGGTGTGAAAGACCTCGGCAACAGGGAGTGAATTGGTGACGACCGTGATGTCCGGGACGTCGAGTAGCTCCTGGGCGAGAGCATGTGTCGTGGTGCCGCCGGAAATGCCGATCGACGTTCCCGGTCGAACGAATCGCGCTGCGGCCTTCGCAATAGCGGACTTGGCATCTCGATCGAGTTCGGACTTGGCCGAGAACCCCGGCTCGAACACGCTGGCCGATCGCGGCAGCGTGACGCCGCCGTGTACTCGTTCGACCAGACCGCGGGCGACGAGCTCGTTGACGTCGCGCCGAATGGTCATGTCCGACACCGACAGTGCTGCGCCGAGATCTGCGACCTTGACCGCGCCCTCGGCCGTCACCTGGTCGAGGATCTTCTGCTGACGCTGATGGGCGAGCATCAGCGGGTCTCGGCGATCACTGCACTACCGCCTGCAGCCACGATCAGCTCACCGTCGACCTGTGCTCCGCCGACCAGGTCCATACCGGTGGCCGGCACGCTGACCTTGTCGGTTCCGTGGTTGAGTACGAAGAGCCAGGACTGGTCCCCTGCCGATCGTCGCACGATCTCCACATCGGATCCGAGGTCGCGTCGGAGGTCGATACCGGCTGCAGCACAGAGCTTGTCGGCCAGCGCGTCCCAGCCCGCCGCGTCGTGAACGGCGGCCGCGTACCAGGCGGCACCGGAGCCGACTGCGCGCTTGGTCAGCGCAGGAACTCCGCGCAGATGACCCTGGGTGTGCCGTGCCAGCACATCGACATCCTCGGACACGGTGAGGTATTCGCTCCAGATCTCGCCGAGGGTCTCGTCGTCGAGAGTCAGGGTCTCGCCGTCCGCGAGCGGAAAGAACTCCTCGACTCGGACCCCGAGCAGCTCGCGGAAGGCCCCCGGGTACCCGCCGAGTCGAACATGATCGTCCTCGTCGGCAATTCCCGAGAACGCAGTGACGAGCACCTGCGCACCTGATTCGGCAGCGTCGGCTATCCGCGCGGCAGTCTCGTCGCTGCACAGGTAGAGAGCCGGAACGACGATCACGTCGTACCCGTCCAGGTCCGTCGACGACGGAACCACGTCGCAGGTCACGCCCGCGGAGGTGAATCCACGATGTGCGCGTCGAGCAATCTCCATGGGCTGCATCGCCATCGACGGGTGGCCCTCCTGCTCGCATGCCCACTGCGAGGCCCAGTCGAAGAGCACGGCAACCCGAGCATCGACCGTGCTGCCGGCCACCGGGGCCATGCGACGCAGAGCGGCACCGAGCTCGACGACCTCGCGCCAGCGGGCGGAGTCCTCGCCTGCGTGCGGAACCAGAGCCGAATGGAACTTCTCTGCACCTGCCTTGGAGGCGCGGAATTGGAAGTAGGCGATGCCGTCTGCGCCGCGAGCCATGTGCGCCAGGGAGTTACGCATCATCTCGCCGGGAACCTTGGCGCGGTTGATGTGCTGCCAGTTGACGGCACTGGTGGAGTGCTCCATCAACAACCAGGGCCGACGGCCGGCCACGCCGCGGGTGAGATCGGCCGAGAACGAGAGCTTGTGATGTGCTGCACCGTCCCCTGTTTCGGGTCCGACGAGGTAGTGGTCGGTGGAGACGATGTCCTGCTCGGGGGCCCACGACGCGTAGTCCATGTTGCCGGCAAGCGCGGGGCCCTGGCCCATACCCACCATGAAGTTCGTGGTGACCGGCACGTCCGGAGTGATCCGGTTCAGGACGGCCTTCTCGGCGCGGTACTGCTCGAGCAGCGCGTCGGAACAAAAGCGTCGCCAGTCGAGCTGGTGGGTGGGGTTACCGAACGTGGTGCTCACCGAGGGAGGAACGATCTCGTCCCAGTCGCTGTAGCGCTGGCTCCAGAAGTCGGTGCCCCACGCGGTGTTGAGGGTCTCGAGGTCGATGTACCTGGCGCTGAGCCATTCCCGGAACGTGTGGGCACTGTCGTCGGAGTAGCAGAGAGCGTTGTGGCAGCCGAGTTCGTTGGAGACATGCCACATCGCCAGTGCGGGGTGCTCACCGTAGCGGTGCGCCATCTTCTCGACCAGCGCGAGTGAATGTTCGCGGTAGACAGCGGAACTGGGGCTCCACGTCTGACGACTGCCGATGGCGTAGCGGTAGCCGCGCTCGTCGACCGGACGCATCTGGGGGTAGGCCGTGGCCAACCAGGGCGGGGGCGACGCGGTAGCCGTGGCCAGGTCGACTCGGATCTCACCCTGATGCATCAGGTCCATGACGCGATCGAGCCACTCGAAGTCCCACGTCGTGGCAGTCGGTTGCAGCCGGGCCCAGGAGAAAACACCGACGGTGACGAAGTCGACGCCGGCCTCGTGCATCAGCTCGACGTCGCGATTCCAGACGTCCTCGGACCACTGCTCGGGGTTGTAATCGCCCCCGAAAGAGATACCCCGGGTCGGCCAGGTGCTGCGTCGCGCTGTGTCCATGCTCACAATATGAACGAGCACTTCTCAGATGTCAACATGAATGAACATTTTCCCACTGATGCAGGTGAAAGGTCCACGAGAAGCTTGACAGACGCTGCTGGGTCATGTTTCTGTAACCTGCATCACCCCGAACGGTCAGCAAACGCACACAGTTGGACACACTGAATGTTCACTTCTGATCGTTATCGATATTTTCCGGCGAAGGATTCTCATGAACCCACACGAGTGGCCGCGTACGTGGCAGCCGTCTCGGCGCGACTTCCTCAGGTCGGCGCTCGTTGCCGCGGGCGCAGTGACCGCCGGCGGCGTGCTGTCGTCGTGCTCGAGCAGTCTCGATCCCAACACGGTCACGCTCGGCTCCCGGCTGTCGGACAAGAACTCCAAGGTCGGAGTCGAGGACTTCGTTGCCATGTATCGGCAACAGACCGGCGGTGACATTCGCGTCAACACCGTCGATTCGACGTCGTTCCAGGAGAACGTCAACAACTACCTCCAGGGGACGCCCGACGACGTGTTCACCTGGATGGGCGGCTACCGAATGAAGTACTTCGCAGACAAGGGTCTGGTGGAGGACATCTCGAACGTGTGGGCCAGCAACGGCGGCGGATACAGCGACAGCTTCAAGGAGAACTCGACCGGATCCGACGGCAACCAATATCTGATTCCGTTCTTCTACTACCCCTGGGCAGTGTTCTACCGGCCGAGCCTTTGGGCCGAGCGCGGATACGAACCGCCCAAGACGTACGACCAGTGGGTCGCGTTGAACAAGCAGATGCAGGCCGACAACATCACCCCGATCGGCTTCGGCGCTCGCGACGGCTGGCCACCGATGGGGACGTTCGACTACCTGAACCTGCGCCTGAACGGCGTCGACTTCCACCGCACCCTGTTGGCCGGCGATGTCAGCTGGACCGACAATCGCGTCCGCACGGTGTTCGACACCTGGCGCGAAATCCTGCCGTTCCATCAACCGCAGCCGTTGGGCCGCAAGATCGCCGATGCGCAGACGGCATTGCTCAACAAGAGCGTCGGGTCCCTGGTCGCCGGCATGTTCGTCGCACAGAGCTTCCCCGCCGGGGCCGAGCGGGACGACCTCGACTTCTTTCCCTTCCCCGAACTCGACTCCGTCATCGGCAGTTCCGCTGTCGAGGCACCGATGGACGGCTTCATGATGCGCGCCGATCCGCGCAACCGTCCCGCCGCCGAGAAGCTGCTGACCTTCCTCACCGGCCCCGAGCCGGCCGTCGCCTACGCGAAGCAGGATCCGCAGGCCATCCCCGCACACCGCGACGCCGACCTGTCGGATTTCCCTGCGCTGGTGCGCAAATCGGCAGACCTCGTGCAGAACGCCGGAGACATCACGCAGTTCTTCGACCGCGACACGCGACCCGACTTCGCGTCCATCGTCATGATCCCGGCCCTGCAACAGTTCATCGGCAACCCGAACGACGTCGACGGATTGGTCCGCAGCATCGAACGCCAGAAGTCGGCGGTGTTCGGAACATGATCGTGCGCAGTGCGATTCGACCCCCATCATTCACTCGACTTCGAGATCAGGTAATGCCATGACCGCACCCGAACGGGTCAAGTCGCCGAAGATCAGGCGCAGTGTTCGCGAGAAGTGGACCATCGCACTGATGCTGGGCGTTCCCGCAATGATCGTCATCGGTCTCGTCTGGATTCCCACCGTGTTCACGGTGATCCTCTCGTTCGCACGCTGGGACGGAATCGGCGGCACGTCGAGTATCGAGTGGATCGGTACGCAGAACTACGTCGACGCGGTCCAGGCGTATCCGCCGTTCCAGCAAGCACTGCAGAACAACGTGCTGTGGCTCGTCTTCCTGTTCCTCGTACCCACCGTCATCGGCATCCTGCTCGCGATTCTGCTGGACAAGAATCTCAAGGGATCTCGGCTCTACCAAAGCATCTTCTACATCCCCGTGGTGCTGTCGATGGCCCTCATCGGCTTCATCTGGCAGCTCATCTACTCCACCGAGGGGGGCGTCCTCAACAGCCTGCTCGGCACGGACGTCGACTGGCTCGGCGATCCCGACATCAACATCTGGGCCGTCATGGTCGCGGCAGGTTGGCGTCACACCGGCTACATCATGCTGTTGTACTTGGCCGGTCTCAAGGCCATCGACCCGTCCGTCCGCGAGGCCGCGGTGATGGACGGTGCCGGACCGATTCGCACGTTCTTCAGCGTCATCTTCCCGCTGATGAAGAACACCAACCTGCTGATCATCGTCATCACCGTCATCGAGGCGCTACGCGCGTTCGACCTGGTGTGGGTGATCAACAAGGGCCGCAACGGACTCGAGCTGATCTCGGCGCTCGTGACGGCCAACGTCGTCGGTGAGGCGAGCCGGATCGGATTCGGTTCTGCGCTGGCCACCATCATGCTCGGCATCTCGCTCGTCTTCATCGCCCTGTACCTCGCCATCGTTCTTCGGAGCAAAGACTGATGACCACTTCACTCACGCGCACAGCGCCTCCCGAGCGCGATCCGCTGACCCGCAACCGCGCCGCCGTCGCCAATCGTCGACGCGCGGGCACCGCACAGATCGCGATCTACGTGCTGCTGACGGTCATGGCGCTGGCCTGGCTGTTCCCTCTGGTGTGGGCGGTGTACAACTCGTTCCGCGACTACGACTACGTGCTGCTCAACGGGTACCTGTCGGTGGGCGGCTTCACGTTCGACAACTACATCGACTCGTGGCAGATCGGCGGCATCCCGCACTACTTCCTCAACTCGATGATCATCACCATTCCGTCGGTGCTGCTCATCCTGTTCTTCGGCTCGATGGCAGCGTTCATCCTGGCGCGGTTCAGCTGGAAGTTCAACATCTTCATGCTTGCAGTGTTCATCGCCGGCAACCTGCTGCCGCAGCAGACTCTGCTGACACCGTTGTTCCGGCTGTACAACGCAATTCCGGTTCCGTACTGGATGAGCTCGTCGGGCTCGCTGTACGACAGCTACTGGGGCCTGATCATCGTGCACGTCGCATTCCAGACCGGCTTCTGCGTCTTCGTGCTCAGCAACTACATGAAGACGGTGCCGTACGAACTGCTCGAGGCCGCGACCGTCGACGGAGCCGGGTTGTTCCGGCAGTACTGGCAGGTCGTCATGCCGCTGTGCCGGCCCGCGCTGGCCGCACTCGCCACACTCATGGTGACGTGGATCTACAACGACTTCTTCTGGGCCCTGGCCCTGATGGTCAGCGGCGACAAGCTTCCGGTGACGACGGCGCTGCAAAATCTGCAGGGCAGCTTCTTCACCGACACCAACCTGCTGGCCGCGGGCTCGGTACTGGTCGCACTACCGACGGTGCTGGTTTTCATTGCGCTGCAACGCCATTTCGTGTCCGGACTGACGATGGGTGCCAACAAGTGAGTTTCGTAGTCCTGCGCCGTGACGGTGTCATGGTGATCCTCGGACCGTCGTCCACCGCCGTTCCCGCCGTGCTGCACTGGGGTACCGATCTCGGTGAGCTCACCGAACACGACCTCGTCGAACTGCGCAGGGCCGCAATTCCCGCAGTTCCGCACTCTAGTGTCGATGTGCCGCGGTGGCTCACCCTCGCCCCCGGTGGCGACGACGCCTGGCAGGGCACCCCGGCTCTGGCGATGCATCGCGACGGTTCGGTGCAGTACCCGCGGTGGGCGGAAGTGAATGTCTCCGCTACCGAATTCGGTTGCACTGTGGACGCTTCCGATAGCGAGCTGGGCATCTCGTGGTCGATCGAGTTGTCCCTCGCGGTCGGTGGATCACTGCGAGTTCGGCAGCGTGTCCAGAACGTCGACGGCGGACCCTTGACCGTCGACGGCGTTGTGACCCTCATGCCGCTGCCGGACAATGCAACCGAACTACTGGATCTGACGGGCCGTCATTGCCGCGAGCGCACTCCGCAGCGTCGACGGTTCGACCACGGTGCAGTGGTGCGCGCGTCACGCCGCGGACGAACGGGGCACGACGCCACCCTGGTTCTCACCGCAGGCAGCGAGGGCTTCGGCTTCCGTAGCGGCGAGGTGTGGGGTGCCCACGTCGCGTGGAGCGGCGATCATCTGCATCTGGCCGAGAGGCTTCCCGAGCGGGCCGGTCAGGCCTCGGGCGTTCTGGGCGGTGGTGAACTGCTCGCACCCGGTGAGGTGGTGTTGCAGACCGGCGAGACCTACTCGACGCCGTGGGTACATTTCGTTTATTCGGCTGTCGGACTTGACGGTTCGGCGCAGTCGGTGCACCGCTGGATGCGCTCCCGTCCAGCACATCCCTCGCCGCCGCGGCCGGTGGTGCTCAACGTGTGGGAGGGCGTGTACTTCGACCACGATCTCACCCGGCTTCGCGGCATCGCGGATGTCGCAGCGCGCGTGGGCGTCGAGCGATTCGTCCTCGACGACGGTTGGTTCCGCCACCGACGTGACGACCGCGCCGGTCTGGGCGACTGGCAGGTGGACGAGGGGGTCTGGCCAGACGGCCTGGCCCCGCTCTTCGATCACGTCCGAGCGCTCGGCATGAGCCCCGGCCTGTGGTTCGAGCCCGAGATGGTCAACCTGGACTCCGATATCGCTCGGGCACATCCCGATTGGCTGCTCGCAGCACCGGGCCGTATTCCACTCGAATGGCGCCATCAGCACGTACTGGATCTGACCCGCGACGACGTCTTCGACTATCTCCTCTCGGCCATCGATGCGGTGTTGGCCGACGAGCGGCCGGACTACGTGAAGTGGGATCACAACCGGGACCTGATGCTCGCCGTCGACTCCGACGGACGCGCTGCGGTGCATGCACAGACCTCGGCGTACTACCGATTGCTCGACGCCTTGCGATCCCGGCATCCGCAGGTCGAGTTCGAGTCATGTGCATCGGGCGGTGCCCGCATCGATCTGGAGGTGCTCGAGCACACCGACCGCGTCTGGGCGTCGGACACCAACGATCCGCTCGAACGTCAACGGCTGCAGCGGTGGACCACACAGCTGCTGCCGCCGGAGCTGATCGGCTCGCACGTCGGTCCGCAGATCGCGCATACGTCGGGTCGATGGTCCACTCTCCAGTTCCGTTGCTTGACATCGCTGTTCGGCCACGCAGGGCTGGAGATGGACGTCACCGAACTCTCGTCCGAGGACCACGAGTACCTGACGTCGTGGACCGGGCTGTACAAGGAACTGCGCGGGTTGTTGCACACCGGCGATGTGGTGCGCGCCGACCATCCCGACCCGAGCGTCTGGGTACACGGAGTCGTGGCAGCGGATCTGTCGGAGGCCGCGTATTCGATAGTGCGGATGGATACCTCGCCCGAGGACCGCACCGATCGCGTCCGCCTTCCAGGTTTGGATCCACATGTTCGGTACCGCGTCGAGTTCGTGCGGGAGCTCAGCGACCTGGGCAACGGCATCGAACTTCCGCCCTGGATCGCCGACGGCGGAATCGTCGAGCTATCGGGTTCGATGTTGGCGCAGGCGGGCGTGGCTCTTCCGGTGCTGTTCCCGCAGACTGGAGTGTTGCTGCGGGTGCTCGCCGTCTGAGGCGTATCGGCTCCTCAGTTGTGGATTTCCGCCTGCGATCCGGTAGTTGTCAACCTGTCTGAGACAGGTGGGTGTTGATTCCGGTGGCAGTTGGTAGTGGTGGTGCTTGTGGTGGTTTCCGGAATCGGTTGGGGTGTTGTTGGTAGTAGTGGTCGAGGGTGAGTTGACGCTGTCGGCGCACCTGGATGGCTGTGCCGGTGTGCACTTGTTCGGGTGTGCATCGGCCTAGCCCGCTGTGCCGGTGCTGGGTGCTGTAGCGATGAAAGAACGCCCTTGTCCACTCCCGTGCATGGTCGATATTCTCGAACTGAACAGGGCAGTCGAGGTCGTACTTGATTGTCTTGAACAGTGATTCGGAGAACGGGTTGTCGTCACTGACCCGCGGGCGGGAGAAAGAGGCGAACGCACCTGCCGAGTCGAGTGCGGCCATCAGCGGACCCGATCGCATGACCGAGCCGTTGTCGGCGTGGACGGTACCGGGGACGCCATGGGTTGCCCACGCTTGGGTGAACATGGAAACAGCGTGATCGATTTTCTCGTGATACTCGATTCGCCAAGCAACCGGATAGCGGGAGAACACGTCCATCACGGCGTACAACTTGTATCGATCTTGGTATCGTGGCCCTCGTAGTTCGGTGACATCCCATGACCACAGTTCACCGACTGCACCGGCATGCACGATAGGCGTTCTGCGAGAATGCTTTCCAGTGTTGTACTTGCGTCCCCGCCGGTCGCCGACGAATCGGACGGATCGAGCTATCCGATAGAAGGTCCGTTGCGAACACGACACTTTCCCGGCGTCGAGTGCACGCCAATATGTTTGGACGACAGACAGGTTCGCATACTGTTCGTCTGTCAAGACGGCCAGAACATCGGCCTTATCGGCTCCGGTCAATGTCGCCGGTTGGTGCCGGTCGGCGTGCGGAACCGGTGATGGAACCCTTCGATAATGGCTGTACTGCTGAGAGATTCGATAGAACGTCGATCGTGGGAGGCCGACCGACGCGCATGCCGCCGCCACCGTCACACCTGCAGAATGCAGGGATCGGACGGTGTCGGTCAGGACAAGCCTTTGCGGTGAAGCCAGCTCGCGTACTCCGTCGCACTCATCAACGACACCGGGATGTCGGGGCCCTCGTCCGAGCTCGTGGTCATCCCTTCCAAGAGCTCGTATGCTTTTCCCAAGATCTCTTGCACAGCTTCACTCTGTGTGACCTTCTTCTCGAGCTGATCGTTCTCGGTACGAAGTCGTGCCAGTTCAGCGCGCTCACGGTTTTCCATTTTGAACCTCGACTTGTCCGCCGCCTTGACCATTGCTGCAGTCAGCGTCCCATTGTCGCGCGATCGAAGCCAAGACTTCACTGTCGACTTGGGCAGGTTGTATTCACGCAACAACGCAGTCTTGGCTCCCCACTCGGTGCAGTCGTCCCACTGCCGAATGAACTCGACCTTGAACGCGATCGGGAACGATCTGTTGCCGGTCGGTGTACGCCCAACTTCGACGTCGATCATCTGTCCTCGCTTCCCCGCAACCCTGCCCGACATGTCTCACGACCATCCTGGCAAGGAACGGATCGGAGGATGGAATCCGAATCCGGGGAGCTGATTCGCAGCTCAGTCCCAGTTCACCTGGGACGCCATGCTCAACAGCTTTGTTCGACGCGTTTCGTTCGTCTCGCCGATCCGGGCGATGCGTCCGTAGACGTGTGCTCGAAAGTCGTTGTGGTCGTGTAGGTTCTGCTCGGCTGGTCCGGTGCTGATGCAGTTGTGCAGCAGTGCCCTGAGATTGTCGTATTCCTCTCGGGGCACTGCCGGCCACGAGTTGACGACGAGCCCGGTCAGCTGTTGTCGCTGATGAGCGCGTCGAACCCTGGTCTTGTCGGGATGAATCGTGAAGCCTTCGTCATGGGCGATCTGGGAAATCAACCACAGCAGTCTGTCGACGTCGATGTCTGCACCTCCGGAGAACGCCAGATCGTCGGCGTATCGGCTGTAGCGGGCACCGACGGACCGGGCCAGGCCTGCGGCCCGGATATCGAGTTGTCGCGCAGCCAGATTCGCCAAGGCCGGTGACGTGGGCGCACCCTGCGGCAAGTGGGTGGCGCGAAGCCGCGCCGCGGTGGGACGGTCCACGCCGACCAATTCGCCGGCAGGGGTGACTGTCGTGCACAGCGCGGCGAGATTCGCCGCGACCTTCCTGGGATAGCCGACCGCCTCGAAGATCGCGACCACGCGATCGAACCCGATGGACGGAAAGAAGCGTCGGAGATCCACCGAGATCACCACGTCGCGTTCGGAATGCGGCATCGCGAAGGTGCGCGGACTGCGCGCCTTCCGGAAGCCGTGCGCCGCTGGATGCGGCGGAATTCGATCGAGTATGCGGCGCAGTATCTTTCGCTGAATCTCACGCAAGCGCGGTTTCGGCACCTCCAGCAATCGCACGCCCTGACGTTTGTCGAGCCGCGCAGACCGATAGTGCTGCAACGGGAACGGCGCAGTACGGAGCCTGCCCTGCAGGTCGGCAAACCATTCGATTTCGGAGATCGTCAGGTCGAGAGATCGAGCCAGCTGACCGGTCGATTCGTACCGTGGTACCTCGAATCGCCAGGGTTTGAAGCGGGAGCTCGTATTGGGCCGCTTCGAGGACGCGGAGGGCTCCGAGATGAACGGAAGATCGCGCAACAAACCGAAAATCGACGCCTCGTCGAACGGCGGGCTGGGATACAGATCGATGATTCGGTCTGCGAGCCACGAGGCTCTCTCTGGCATGAAACGTGCGAACGCAACCTCGAGCCCCGACCGCGTCCACTCGGCATCGGCGGCCAGCCGCGCCAATGTCGCAGCGGCCCACGGGGTCAATTCGCGTTCGGTCACAGGCGGCTACCGATCGGGTGCAGCGCAATGACCTGCAACGCTGTGAGGTGCAACGGCACGGGGCGACCGAAATCTTTCGTCCTCGGAGCTGCCAAGCACGCGGAGCGTGCGGACCAGCTTCGGACGCAGTGCTCGATTCTCGTGATGTACCCAGGGGTTACCCCTGAGACCGGTCCCGCGGACCAACTCTCGCCCACGTGCCGCTGCATCCCTCCACCATGCCAAATCGAGGCCGATCTGTCAGCGCGTTGCCCGCGGGACCGTCACGGAAGGATCGATTCGAGTGCGCCCATGACGATGGTCGTCAACGACAGCCCGCCGGTTCCGAACGCCGCGGCCACGACGATGCCGACGAGGGCGTCCTCGCGCGACGGTGTCGGCGGTTCGATCGTCTTGTTCACCATCGTGAACGGCAGCGACCACAACACCTCAATACCTCCACCGAAAACGCGAGTCAACACCCCGAATTCGTTGTCACCCTGGTCCGACGAACCATTCAGCAGCACACTGTCTTCCAGATTCTTGGCGCGCAGCGACAGAGTACGTCCGCCGTACTGGATGCCGACGCGGTACGACCGCTTGAAGAGCCTCGCGCGGCCGGGATCGAGAACGATGTCGCATCCGTCGATGCTCGACTGCAGACCTGCGGCGATGCGCGTGCCGATCGGTGCCGTGTCCGAGATCCGAGGCCCCATGCGTGAAATCGTGACGGACATGGGTGCGCCCTCGCGATACGAACCGCAGATCTCGTCGTCCCGGTAGATCAGATCCAGTTCCCCGTAGATACCCGTCTCGACCAGCACGGTAGTGGAGCCTGGGTTGCCGTCGTCGCAATCCTGCACGTCTGCCAGCCTGCCATGGATTCTGCGTCTCCCGAATTACAGACACTCGGGAACCGACGCGGGTTGTGCTGCGTCCAAGAACGTAGGTGTTCTCGAGGAACGGACAAGAACAATGCGCAGGGCACGTCGATTCATCGCGGCAATGGCGGCACTTCTGCTGGCCGCAGGCTGCTCGAGCACTACGACGGGTGACGCGTCGCCGCGGGTGGAAACCAGCACCACCGTCGCGGCCCCAACTACGCCATGGGATCCCTGCACCATCCCCGACGAAGCCATCGAGCGAGCGGGATTGAACGTAGCCACCAAGGAGTCGGGTGTGTTCGGCCGAGATCAGAACGGATTCAAGATTTGTGGGTGGGTGAGTCGCTCGCCAGCCGACGGGTATTTCTTGCGCATTTTTGTTGGCCTTCAGAGCTTGGACTACATCGACGATCCGAGCTATTTCAATCGACTCGAGCCTGTTCGAGTAGGCACTCGGGATGCCACTCAGTACCAGCAGGTAGCCGCCGATGCATCCCGCAACTGCGGCGTCGCCTTCACCGCCGGAGCTGAACTGATCAGAGCAACTTTGGTTACAGGCCAACTGACTGGCAGCTCACCTTACGATCCGTGCACTGAACTCAATGCCGTAGTGGCCAGACTCGATTCCGAACTACCCAAATAGAACCGAGAGGAAGGGCTGCAACCGTGGTTGATTCTCGATCGAACCTGATTGCGCACTGGCAGGAGCTCAATGCCCAGGCCGATGCCGGCACGGTCACCATTCCAGCCGACGTTGCCGCAAAATGCGACGCAGCCTGTGTTACCTACCTGGCACACCTCAAGAAGATGCAGGTCGACGCGGTTGCTCTCACCGAGACCAAGTCCTGGGGCGACCTCAAGTCCGCCCAGGATTTGCAAGGCAAATTCCTGCGCCTGGCCACCGGCACCGATCGCTCTCTCGACGTCATTCTTCAGCAGCACATCGAGGTCATCGAATCCATGCGGATGCTTTTTCGTCGCTACTTCGACGAGACGCTCGATACCGATGACCGGACATCCGCGAACATCACCGCGTTCACTCCACAAAACTGAGTCCGGACTCACGCCGTTCGACGAACGATCTACGCCCTGCGCACGCATCCACGCCCCGTGCAGGCGGTGTGGATCAACACTGAGGGCGTAGATCGCGAAAGCGGATCCCCCTCGACAGCAAATCCGTCACGGGAACCGATGCCTACCGGAGTGCGTCCAAGAACGTAGGTGTTCTCGAGGAACGGACAAGAACAATGCGCAGGGCACGTCGATTCATCGCGGCAATGGCGGCACTTCTGCTGGCCGCAGGCTGCTCGAGCACTACGACGGGTGACGCGTCGCCGCGGGTGGAGACCAGCACCACCGTCGCGGCACCAGCTACGCCCTGGGATCCCTGCACCATCCCCGACGAAGCCATCGAGCGAGCGGGATTGAACGTAGCCACCAAGGAGTCGGGTGTGTTCGGCCGAGATCAGAATGGATTCAAGATCTGCGGATGGGAAGATCGACCGCCGAACAACAGGTATTACTTGTCTCTGATTGTCGGGCTCGAGACCTTGGACTTCATCAACGATCCAAGTACCTTCAACCGACTCCAACCCGTTCGAGTAGGCACTCGCAATGCCACCCAATACCAGCAGCTCGCGTCCGACGCATCACTCAATTGCGGCGTCGCCTTCACCGCAGGCCCCCAATTGATACGGGCGACGCTACTCACCGATGGACAGGTCCGAAACCCGCCGTACGACCCGTGCACGGAACTCAACAGAGTGGTAGCCGACCTCGACTCCGAACTTCCCATCTAGTTCCCACGATCGAGAGACGTCGAAACCGTGACCGACTCCCAACCAAACCTCATCGCACACTGGCAAGAACTCAACGCCCAGGCTGACGCCGGCACGATCACCATTCCGCCTGACGTCGCCGCAAAATGCGATGCAGCCTGCGTCGCCTACCTCGCGCATCTCAACGACATGAAGCGCAAAGCATCCGTCCTGAACGAGACCAAGTCCTGGGGCAACTTCAAATCCGCCCAGGATTTGCAAGCCAAGTTCCTCGCGAAAGCCACCGGAACAGATCGCTCTCTCGACATCATTCTTCAGCAGCACATCGACGTCATCGAATCCATGCGGATGCTCTTTCGTCGCTACTTCGACGAGACGACCGATACCGATGATCTGACGTCGTCGAACATCTCGGCGCTCGCTCCGGAGAACTGAAAGGTCGCAGGGCTTTTCGTTGGACCCCTACCTGCCGCTCGTCGTTGTCCAGACACCGTTTCAACGGCTCCGCGACTTTGCCGGCCCCACAATCCACGCCCCTCGCGGGCATTCACGCCCCGCGCACAAGGTGTGGATTCCCACGAGGGGCGTGAATCCCTGCATCGGGGCACTTACGTGACACCTGGTCCGTAATTGCACGTGACAGTTGTCAGCAGTTCGCCATGACGGCCGAAACGACCTGGCAATTGGCGTTGACCTGCGCTTTCTCCGAGGTGGAGAGTCTGATGTGTCGCCGAGGAACACGGCTGAAGATCCACAGACGAAAGAGCGAAGGGAATTGCAGATGATCACGCAGAATTCGACTCGCACCGAGGCGGTGGGTACCGAGACAGCACTCGCGGTACACGCCACCGGTGTCCACAAGTCGTTCAGCGACTCCACGGGCTCGAAGTTCCGCGCCGTTCGCGAACTGAACCTCTCGATTCCCCGCGGGCAGGTTGTGGCGTTTCTCGGGCCGAACGGCGCAGGCAAGAGCACGACGATCGACATGATCCTCGGACTCACCGAACCGGACGGCGGCACCATCGAGGTGCTCGGCACCGATCCGCTGACCGCCGCGTCGACAGGACGCAGCGCAGCGGTACTGCAGTCCGGTGGACTGTTGCCGGACGTCACCGTCGGCGCACTGGTCGCGATGATGGGGTCGCTGTACATCGGTGCCGATCCTGCCGCCGCGATCACCCGCGCCGGGCTCGGTGAACTGGTGAATCGACGCGTATCGAAATGCTCAGGTGGCGAACAGCAGAAAGTGCGGTTCGCTCTCGCGCTCCTGTCCAACCCCGAACTGCTGCTGCTCGACGAGCCGACCGCCGGCATGGATGTCACTGCGCGCAAGCACTTCTGGCAGGCGATGCACGCACAGGCAGCCAACGGCACCACCGTCATGTTCGCAACTCACTACCTCGAAGAGGCACAGGACTTCGCCGATCGCATCGTCGTCATCGTCGACGGAGCCCTCGTCGCCGACGGCACGGTGGCCCAGATCAAGGCCACCGTCTCCAATCGGACCGTCGACGCCAACCTGCCACGCTCCGAGGCCGAATTCGTTGCAGGGCAAACCAGCTCGCGGCTGCAGGAGCTCGCCAACGGCCGGTTCCGCTTCGTGTGCACCGATACCGACCCCGTGGTGCGCACACTGAGCACGTCGACCTCCGCGACAGATATCGCGATCGTGTCGGCCTCACTCGACGAAGCATTTTCGGCGCTGACCGACCGCACTCACCAGAACTGAGGACATCCGATGACCACTACGACCTCACTACGCCCCCGCCGCGGACTACACCCCACGTTCGTACTGCACGACATCCGCAGGCAGATCACCCCACAGAATCTGATCTTCACCGTCGCGCTGCCCGCCGTGCTCTACCTCGCCCTGTTCCGCGTCGTGGAACCCAGCGCCGGAGTCGATCTGCCGCACGGCAACTTTCAGGCCTGGATGATGATCGGAATCGCCGTCTACGGTGCGTCGATCGGCACCATCTCGCGGGCCGCAGGCATCTCGAACGAGAAGGCCAACGGCTGGCTGCGGACAATTCGCCTGTCGCCCTTGGGTGCCGGCGGCTACGTCGCATCGCGCATCATCGCCTGCCAGGTGTACGCGGCCATCCCGGTCATCGTGGTCGGCATCCTCGGAGCACTCACCGGAGCCCGCGCCGACGCGATCGTCTGGATCACCGGCCTCGTCGTGGCCTGGATCGGATCTGCCATCTTCTCCGCTCTCGGCCTGGTGCTCGGGATGCTGCTGCCACCCGAGGTGGTCACCCACGTTCCTGGCGTCGTCATGACCGGCCTCGCCTTCCTGGGCAACATTTTCATCCCACTCTCGGGCGGCATGCTCGCAATCGCACAGGTGACACCGCTCTACGGTGTGGCGACGTTGGCCCGCTACGCGCTGACCGACGGCTACAACCTCGACGGGTCTCACGCCTCTCTGGCAGGTGCCCTCATCAACGTCGCAGCCTGGTTCGTCGGATTCTCCTTCGCCGCCGTCCGACGATTCGCTGGGGCAACCGGCCGCCAGTGACTCACGTGTACTTCCCATCCTCTCCCAGCAGCACCCGACGCATCGGCCACTCCGGCCGCCGCGCCAGAAAGCATGCCCCGAACCTACGAGCACGAGGACCACCATGATCACCCTTCTCGCCCCCGGACAGGGAGCACAGACGCCGCGGATGCTGTCGCCGTGGCTCAAGGATCCCGATCGACATCGACTGGTAGAGAACTGGTCTCAACGCGCAGCCATCGACTTGATCGCGCTCGGCACCACCGCGAGCAAAGACGAGATCGCCCGTACCGAGAACGCACAGCCCCTACTCGTCACCGCCGCACTCCTTGCCGGGCTTCCGGTGATCGACGCCCTGGCAGACGCCGGCCAGGCCCACACCGCGGTGGCAGGGCATTCGGTCGGAGAACTGGCCGCAGCAGCGCTGGCCGGAGCACTCGACCCCGCGGACGCGGTACATCTGGCCGCCGTGCGGGGCCGCGCGATGGCCGCCGCGTGTGCAGCCACCACAGGATCGATGGCGGCCGTACTCGGCGGGGATCTCGAAACCGTCACCGACGCAATCGAATCAGCCGGCCTCACCGTGGCCAACCACAACGGCCCGGGTCAGGTGGTGGCCGCAGGTCCGATCGATGCGATCGAGGCTTTCGTCGCTGCACCACCCGTCGGAACCGCCGCACGCCGTCTGCACGTGGCAGGTGCGTTTCACAGTGCCGCGATGCAGTCGGCCACCGAGGTCTTCGCCGAGGCGATTGCGTCGGTACCTATCCGCGATGCCGACGTCCCCGTCGTGTCCAACGCCGACGGCGCGTTGGTCAGGAGTGCAACGTCCCTGTGCGAGCGACTCGTTGGACAGATCACCGAGCCCGTCCGCTGGGACCTCTGCCTCGAGACATTCCGCGCAGCCGACATCACCAGCGCGATCTGCCTACCACCGGCCGGCACTCTGGCCGGAATCGCCTCGCGCACATTGCCATCGGTCGCCGTCGTGCGCATCACCTCGCCGCGCGACATCGATCGCCTGGCGTCCACGACGAAGGGCCGATCCGATGCTGCTGCCTGAGCTCCTCGACCAGGGTCGGGAAACCGACATTGCCATCGTCGACGGCGATACCGAGCTCACCTACGGGTCGCTGCGGGAGCGCGTTCTGCGTGCGACGGCGTGGTTGATCGACAACGGCATCAGGCCCGGCGATCGTGTCGTACATCACGGCCGGTCCAGTGCAGCATTCGTCGAGCTGCTATTCGGAACCGTCTGTGCAGGAGCAGTGTTCGTACCGATCAACAACGAACTCACTGCGAGCCAGGCAGCACACATAGTCCGCGACAGTGGCTGCCGACTCGTCGTCACCGATCACCCAGAGCGTCACGAGGACAGCCCGGTGCGGGTTCTCACCGTCGACAGTGTCACTGCCGCCGTGGGAAGCTCCCGATCCACAACTCCGATCACCAGACCCGTTCGACCCGACGACATCGCACTGCTGATCTACACCTCCGGAACCACAGGTAGTCCCAAAGGTGTCGTGTGCCCACACCGAGCAGTGGCTGCCGCGGTCAGCGCCATCGGCACCGGCCTGGGCTACCGATCCGACGACGTTGTGCTGTGCCGTCTCCCCTTGTCGTTCGATTACGGCCTCTACCAGGTGTTTCTGTCCTTGGCAGTCGGAGCCTCGGTGGTGGTTGCCGAGGGGATCCAGGATCTGCGCATCCTCGACCTGGTGGTACGCCGCTCCGTGACCGTCATCCCACTGGTACCGGCGCTCGCCCAGATCCTGCGCATCGTGGCTCGCCGCACAGCCTCGATCACCACAGTTCGCCTCTTCACCAACACCGGTGCCCGGCTGGCACCCGAACTCGCTCGAACCCTGCTCCAGTCTTTCCCAGGATCCCGCTACGCCTCGATGTACGGCATGACCGAATGCAAGCGCATCTCCATTCTGCCGCCCGAGGAATTCGACGAGTACCCGGACTCGGTCGGGTACCCCATCGCCGGCGACGGCATTCGCATCGTCGCAGGTGACGGAACACCCGTGTCGTCAGGAACTGCCGGTGAGATCGTCGTCTCCGGCGAGACGGTCATGGCCGGGTACTGGAACGTACCGATGAACGCACAGAACAGATTTCGTCCCGGTGTCGATGGTCTCGAGCTGCACACCGGCGACCGCGGATACATGGACGACAGCGGGCGGCTTTACTTCTTGGGACGCGACGACGACGTCGTCAAACGCAACGGTGTTCGCATCTCACTCGTCGAAATCGAATCGTGTGCAGAGTCCTTCGACTCGGTGGACGAGGCGGTTGCCGTTGTCACCGAGGACGGAGCTCTGCGTCTGATCGTCACCGGGTCAGCCGATCCGCGCTGGGTGCATCAGCAGCTGCGCGCCGCACTCGATCCCGTCCGGCATCCCAACGCCGTGGTCCACCGCGCCCGCATCCCCCTCACCGCAAACGGAAAGCCCGACCGGCGCGCCCTGCGCGCCGAGCTCGACACCACCACCTCGACACCTTCAGGAGACCATCATGCAGCGCTCGCAGTTTGATTCCGTTCTCGCCGCTCTCGCCCCCGAGTCGGTCGTGGCACCCGACCGTCCGTTCTCGCAGTCGTCCATCGATTCCCTCGGCGTGGTCAACATCCTGGTTGCCATCGAGGATGCCTTCGGAGTCGAGTTCGACGAGCAATCCCTCACTGCAGGTGCGGCTCTGAGCCCAGACGTCCTGTTCGACACCGTATCGAATCTCGCTGCGGCATAGCTGCAGGAGTTCTTCGCACCCGACACTTCGAGGACGGATCTCACATGCTCACCACTGCACTGCCACCGACGCGACCCACCCGGTCTTCGTTACCCCGCCTGTTCGATACCGTGGCCGACACCATCAACCTTGCCGGCGGACTTCCGGATCCCGAGCTGTTCCCTTCCAGCGACATCAGCGATGCCATGCGCAGCATGCTGCGACTCGGCGGGCGAACTCTGCTGCAGTACTCCACCTATCGCATGCCCGACGCCTTGGCCGCCGCTATCACCGGGGCCATGGAATTCCGCGGAGCCTCGGTGAACGCGGCACATCTCGTCCCGACAGCCGGTTCGCAGAACGGGTTGCTCACCGTCGCATTGGCATTCGCCGGCAGCGGAGCCACCGTGCTGTGCGAGACACCGATCTACCCGGGTGCTGCGGCGGCGTTTCGTACCGCCGGCCTGCACACCGTCGCAGTCGAATCGGACCGCGAAGGCCCGACTCCGGAGTCCATCCGGACAGTCGCTGCCGACGTGCGCCGAACGGGCGGTCGCCCGGTGCTGCTCTACACCAATCCGACGTTCCACAACCCGACCGGGCGATCGTTGTCCGCGGACCGACGCGGGGGCATCGTCGAGGCGGCAGCATCGGCCGAGCTGACAGTGATCGAGGACGATCCCTATGCGTTGCTGAGCTTTCCGGGCGTGACGATCGACAACCGCACCGCCCCGACACTGCTCAGTCTCGATCCGCAGCGGGTGATACACCTCGGAACGTTCTCGAAGATCCTCGCACCCGGCCTGCGGTGCGGCTGGATCGAATCGCCCGCCGCGCTCGCCGACGAGCTACGCACCGTAGCCGAGATCACCACCCTCTCCCCCGCGTCGCTGGCCCAAGCAACCGTCGGCCGCTACTACGCCAAGCATGGCTGGCTCGATCTGGTGGATGCCTTCCGCACCGTCTATGCACGTCGTGCAGCACTGATGGACACTCAACTCGCCGAACGTCTCGATCAGGGCGAGTGGGAATGGCAATCTCCACGTGGCGGCTTCTACATCTGGTTGCGTCGTCGCGACGGCTACCCGACGGCATCGGTCGTCGAACATGCTGAAGCTCAGGGCGTTTCCGTCGTGGGTGGCAGCCACTTCTCGATCGCCGACGAACACGCCGACGGAATTCGTCTCAGCTTCTCCCACGTTCCCGACGGTTCCGTGGTCGAAGCGGTCACCCGGTTCGCCGCAGGCGTCACGGCTGCGCGAGCGGACGAGACCGAGAGGGCAGCGTCGTGACCGCCGTCGAACTTCGGCACACCACCGGGCATGCCGCGCTGACCGACCCGCCCTTCACCCGCACCCTCGCTCTGGGCACCACCGACTGGGACCTGTGGCGAACAGCCAATCTGCGCAGCGCCGGCTTCTCTGCCGACGGCCTCGACGTCTTCGGTGGGCCGTCCGTCGCCACCGAGGAGGAGTTCACCGCGTCCCGCGAAAAGGAGGAAGCTCGTCTGACGCTCCTGGTCGAGCGCGAGGATTTCGTCACCGCACTGGTGTGGCAGAACCGCGGTGCCTGGCGTCAGATTGCCAGTCCGTTCTGTGGATCGCCGTCCAAACGTCGACAGCGTCTGCGATCACTTGCCCTGTACTGGCAGCGCTACTGCGGGAAGGCCGAGACCATCGGCTATTTCGGTCCCGGGGCGTGGGTGGAACTGGGAGAGAGCACCGAGGGAGAGCTCGAGCACGGGCCGCAGCTGATCCGCGAACGCCGCACCTTCCTCGAGGCCTGGGCCGCGGCGGCGATCGGCGCAGCATGGTCCCGAGACGAGCAGATCCGGCGCTGGCTCCCGCCGTACCTTCGCCCCGATGTCGCAGTCGATACGGATCGGTCGCAGGCCCGATCGGGATCTCGCCGCATCCGGCTCGCCGAGGACGACCTCCGCATCGTGCTCCGCTGTGACGGGCACGCCACCATCGACCGGATAGCCGACGAACTCGCACTCGCCGCCACGGCGGTGGACACGGCAGTGCGCAAGCTCGTTCAGCGCAAGGTACTGAACTGGGACGCCAGAATTCCGACCACCGCCGACGCTCACCGCATTCTCGAGGCCCGCGTACTCCCCATCGCCGACGCCTCCGTGGCGGCCCGCTGCCTTCGCGATCTCGCGGACATCGACGGTGGGCTGCGGGCGGTCTCGGAGGCCGGAACGCCGGATGCACTCGACGCTGCTCTCACCGCACTCTCGGGCGACTTCGAGCGAATCGCCGAGGTGAAAGCACATCGCGCCGAAGCGAAGTCGTACGCCGCCCGCAGCGTCTGCTTCGAGGACGCGGCTCGCAATGTGACCATGACCATCGGTACCGCTGCGCTGGCACCGCATGCCGACGCTCTGGCACTCATCGCCGACGCCGCGCGGTGGTTCACCGATCGCCTCGCCTACTACGTCGTCGCCGAGATCGACGCGATCATCGACCGCGCGGCCCGCGGAGATCTGACCTCGATCACCCTTGCCGAGGTATGGCCCCGCACCATGACGGTGTTCTGGGGCGAGGGCACTGGGGTCGACCGCGCTCGCCGTGAACTCGCCGACCGATGGTCGCAGTCGATCGGCCTCGAACCGGGCGAGCTGGATGGTGCTGTCATCAAGCGCAGCGCAGCCGAACTGACGACACGGGCAGCATTCACCGATCTCACCGGTACCGCGGTGAATCTGCCGCACAGTCCGGATCTGCAGTTCGTCGCCGAGAACGCCGATCGGCTTCTGGCCGGTGACTCCACTGCGATTCTCGGCGAGATGCACGCCGCTCTGGTCTCGCTGGACGTGCCGGTGTTCACGTGGAACCTGGGCGCCGCCGACGACTTCCGCGACACCATCAACGCAGTCTCGGGGGTCCGCAGACTGGTCCCGCTGCTGCCCTCGACGTGGGAGCGCAACACCGGCCGGTTCGTACCTACCACGTGCGGCCACGACGAGACGTCGATCGGCTTCACCAATGCCGCTGCGCGCGAGCCTCGATCGGTGGTGGCGGCGTCGGACATTCGTTTCGACAGAACCGAGGGGCACACGTTCGTGGTGCTGCCCGACGGACGCCGATACACCCTCGCCGAAGCCTTCGCCGTGCCACTGTCGATCGTCGCAGCCGACGGCTTCAAGGTCGGGCTGCACGGACAGAGGACCCCCCGGCTCGAGGTCGATCGGACGGTGGTGTTCCGACAGACCTGGCGCAGTCCGTTCGCCGAACTCGCTCTGCCCGCAAAAACCGTTGCGTGGCAGGACTTCGTGGCCGTCACCCGTTGGCGCCGCCAGCTGGGATTGCCGGGCCGGGTGTACGCGAAGGTGCCGGGCGAGACGAAGCCGCTCTATCTCGACCTCGACAGTCCGACACTCGTGGCGGCGTTCGTCCATCAGGTCCGGCGCCGGCAGCACCGACTCGATCCGATCGTCGTCACCGAATGCCTGCCCGATCCGGGCAGTTCTTGGCTCGCCGACGCAGTCGGGCACCGCTACGTCAGCGAGATCCGTCTGCAGATGTTGCCGGCGACATCTCCCCCGAGAACCGGAGGTGCATCATGACCGTAATTCTGGACGGCACAGCAACCCGACATCCGATCAGCCCCGTGCACGACGGCATCGTCGCCGCAATCGGCGCGACCCCCATGGTCCGACTGGACCGACTGTTTCGCACCGTGTCCGCCAGCGTTCTCGCCAAGGTCGAACGCGCCAATCCCGGTGGTAGCACCAAGGATCGACCGGCGCGTGAGATGGTCGAGGCCGCCCTGGCAGAGGGTCGCGCTGTTCCCGGCGTCACCACGATCGTCGAATCCAGTTCAGGCAACCTCGGTGTCGCGCTCGCGCTGGTCTGTGCCTATCACCGCCTCGGTCTGCACGTGGTGACCGATCCGAAGGCATCGCACACCAATCTCTCGATCATGCGGGCACTGGGCGCACGGGTCGAGATAGTCACCGAACGCGACCACGCCACCGGCGAGTTCTTGCCTACCAGACTGCTCCGAGTCCAGGAGCTGCTGACGTCCATTCCCGGCGCACTGTGCCTCGATCAGTACAACAATCCGAGCGGAGCGGCCGCACACAGGAGAACAGCACGCGAAATCGTCGACGCCATAGGAGAACCCGATGTGTTGTTCGTGGCCGCCGGATCCTGCGGTTCGCTCCGCGGCATCGCAGATCACCTTCGCAGCAGCGGAGCCCATACGCGCATCGTGGCCGTCGATGCCTGCGGCAGCGCCATATTCGGTTCGATGGCACCGCCCGCTCCCGATTACGGCCGCACCCTCCCGGGACACGGATCCACCATGGTGCCCGGTCATTTCCGAGACGATCTGGCCGATGACGTCGTATTCGTCACCGACGCCGAGTGCGTGGCCGCGTGCCGGCTGCTCGCCGAGCGCGAGGCGATTCTCGCCGGCGGCTCGTCCGGTGCGGTGATCGCGGCCATCGCCGCGTACCTGCCTCGACTACCGGCAGGCAGCACCGTCGTGACCATCCTCCCCGATGGCGGTGACCGATACCTGCACTCGATCTACGACGACGCGTGGGTCCAGAACCACATAGGACTACCGGCGGTACTCGCCGCATCCACCCGACTCGAGGAGTTGCTTCGACGATGAAATTGATGACCGCAGACGATGTGCACCGCGCACTGGCGGACTCCGAGATGGCAGTGCTGCATGCCGTCCAATCTGCATACATCGCACATGATCTGGGTCAATCCGACCTGCCGTTCTCGGCGTTCGTGAGGCCCATCGACCAACCGGGCACACGCTTCATCGCACTGCCCGCCTATCTCGGTGGCGACCAGGCCCTCGCGGGCGTCAAATGGGTGTCGTCGTTTCCGCACAATGTGGACACCGGCCGTCAGCGGGCCTCGTCCCTGGTGCTCCTGTCGGGTCTCGACACCGGCTACCCGCGCGCAATCGTGGAAGGCAGCAGAATCAACGCCTGGCGTACCGCGGCCTCAGCGGCGCTGGCCAGCATGACGCTACGAGCCGGACAACCCGTCACGACGATCGGAGTGATCGGCTGCGGAACCATTGCGCTCGAACAGGTTCGGTTCCTTCGCGTCGCTCATCCCGAGGCACGCACGGCACTGCTGTTCGACCACGACCCCCACCGGGCCCGGCAATTCGGGGACGTCATCGGTCGCGAATTCCCACAGTTGACACCCATCATCGTCGACCGCGCCGAGCAGGTGATCCAGCGCGGTGACACGGTCGCCGTCACCACCACCGCACCCGCCCCCTGGCTCACCCTCGCTGCTTCGGGTAGGCCGACTGGTCAAGTGCTGCTGCACGTCTCGCTGCGAGATCTGACGGTCACGTCGATTCTGTCCTCGCACAACGTGGTCGACGACGTCGACCACGTCAATCGGGAGAACACCTCGATTGCGTTGGCGGCGCAGCAGCAACCGAACCTGTCTTTCGTGCACGGAACGCTCGGTTCGATTCTGCGCACCGGCACCTATCGGCCGGATCCGGCGGGAGTTGTGTTCTCTCCGTTCGGCCTCGGCATCCTCGACCTCGCCGTCGCGGCTCTGGTTCTCGAGCGATCGAGTCGCCTCGGTCTGGGGACCGAGGTTCCCGGCTTCGACCCGCCCGAACACATCGTGGCAGGAGCCACCAATTCGAGAGGAGCACGCTCATGACCGACACCCCCGTGACCGACCGTCCGCCCGTTGCACTCGTGACGGGAGGATCGCGCGGCATCGGAGCCGCCGTGGCGATCGGACTCGCCGAGGCAGGATGCGACGTGATCATCAACTACCGCAGCAGTTCCGAGGACGCCGAGAAGGTCGCCCAGTCCGTCCGTGAGCGCGGACGCGAAGCCACCACCATCGCCGCCGACGTATCCGATGAGACAGCCGTGATCGCGATGTTCCGTGAAATACGCTCCCGCTTCGGTCGACTCGACGTCGCGGTGCTCAATTCCGGTATCACCGCCGACGGGCACTTCGCGACGATGAGTGCCCGCAAGTGGGACTCCGTCATCGCCACCAACCTGACCGGCACATTCCTCACCGCCCGCGAGACCACGAAGCTCATGTTCTCCACCGGCGGCGCGATCGTGATGATCAGCTCCACCAGTGGTGTCGCCGGCAGGGCCGGTCAGGGAAACTACGCCGCCAGCAAGGGCGGCATCATCTCGATGGCGAAATCCCTCGCTGCCGAGGTAGCCGGACGCGGGATTCGCGTGAACGTGGTCGCCCCCGGATTCATCGAGACCGACATGGTTCGCGCGGTGCCGAAGGCCATGCGTGAGAGCGCTCGTAACGCGATCCCGCTGCAGCGCTTCGGTACTGCCGCCGAGGTTGCCCAGGCAGTCGTCTTTCTCGGCATGCCGACCTCGTCCTACATCACCGGCAAGGTCCTCACCGTCGACGGCGGCATGATCGCCGCCTGAACCGACTCCCCCCATCGATCCCCGAAATTCGACACACCATCCGGAAGGAACATCATGACCACCGCAACCCGCTCCTCCACTCGCGCCGCAGCCACCGAACGCCTCGCCCTAAACAACCGGCTCAAGGAACTCATCATCGACCGCCTGGGTCTGCAGACCTCGCCGGAACTGGTGTCGGACAACCAGCCTCTGTTCGGCCGCGGTATCGAGCTCGACTCGTTGGACACGCTCGAGCTCGTCGTGGCCGTGGCCGCCGAGTTCGAGGTCGACATCACCGACGACGACACCAAGGCGTTCGGCTCCATCAACGCCATGGTCGATCACATCGTCGATCGGACGCAGTGATGAGCGCTCCCACACTCGATTCCACCGCGCAGCGTTCCCCCGCACAGAAGACAAGAACACTGAGTTTCGGAATAGACGACATCCAACGAATGCTGCCGCATCGGTGGCCGATGTTGATGATCGATCGGGCCTACGACGTCGTACCGGGGAAGTCCGGCCGCGGCATCAAGGCCGTCTCGGTCAACGAGCCCTACTTCGCCGGCCACTACCCCGGCCACTCGATCATGCCGGGCGTCATGATCGTCGAGGCCATGGCCCAGCTGGTGGCCGTCGTGTACGTGGCCGAGAGTCTGGAGAAGTCCATCGGCGACGAGAACCCGGCCGACGGCGTCGGCTACCTCGGTTCGATCCGGGCCATGAAGTTCAATCGCCTGGTCGTGCCGGGAGACATGCTCGAGCTCGGTGCTCGCCTCGGTGCCAAGCTCGGTGGGTTGCGTTCCGTCGATGTCACGGCGTCGGTGGACGGCAAGCCAGTGGCGGCAGGCTCTCTCGTGGTGACCGAGGGGCGGGGGTGACATGAGCACCGGTTCGCACACCTCCATCAGACCGTTCACCCCCGACGACGCGGATCGCGTTGCCACTCTGCTCACCGCGCGAGCGGATTCACCCAATCGCGTCACCGGGGGAATCACCGGCGCAGATGTCCTCCGAGAACTCGAATTGCGTCGAACGGTAGCGTTTTTCGTGGCGGAGGACACCTCGGGTGATACGACCGAGCTGTACGGCACCCTCGGCCTGTTTCGCACGTCGGGTCGACGCACCACCGCACCCCGCGAGGTCATCGCCGACATGTTCTATCTCGCACCGGGTCGGCGCGGCGGGACTGCCACCGGCCGACTCTTCGCCGCCGCCCTCGAGTCGGTGTTCGACGCCGGCTACGACGTCCTACGTCTGACGGTCGATCCCGCCAATGCAACCGCGTTCTCGCTCTACCGCCGCGTCGGCAGCGTCTGCCTGCGGCACACTGTCGCCGGGGCCGACGGAAACGTCGAACTCGTCAACCACGTCCCGCTCGTCCTGCGTACCGTCGCTCCCCATCTCGACGACACGGCGCGGGCGGCGCTGCGAGCGATCACCTCGTTCGGATCGGTGACTGCCCCGCGCGGCACCGATCTCGGTGAGGATCTCGAGACGGTCGACGGAATGTCGTTCGTGCGATACCGGTTGCGATTCGGCGGGTATGCAGTCGACGCACTCGTGGATCCGCTCCACAACCTGGTCGATCGAGCGGTCGTGACCGACCCGGGCGGGTCCGAA
Source organism: Rhodococcus ruber (assembly GCF_027270735.1). Taxonomy (GTDB): domain Bacteria; phylum Actinomycetota; class Actinomycetes; order Mycobacteriales; family Mycobacteriaceae; genus Rhodococcoides; species Rhodococcoides rubrum_A. Next base: position 289,713 of record NZ_JAPWIJ010000001.1, read on the forward strand.
CACGTTCTGAGCCTGCCGATCGTGCCGCGGCCGAGGATGATCGCGTCATCGTCGGTCGAGGTGACGGCCGGGTCGATCAGGGCATCGGTCGATACCCGCGACGGGCTATTGCGGATGTTCGACGACCGAGCCGGCATCACCGGCCCACTGCTGACCTCGACTCTGCCGAACCTGCACGTCGATCATCTCTCCGGGTGGCGTGACTCTCAGCCACGCACCCTCGACGTGCAGGCACTCGGGCACACCATCCTGGTACAGGAACGCAGCGAGAACATCACGCTACGGGCACAATTCGAGGTCTCCCCCGACGGAGTGCGCCGCACGTACGCGCTGGACTGCGTCGGCGATTCTCGGTCCGAGTGGCAGGCAGATCTGTTCGATACCGTCGGCCTCCGGCACGGCACCGTAGATGTCGGCGACGGTCCGGCCCTGATCGCATCCGGTGTGGAGCTGCGAGATTCCTCCGAGATTCCCGCGGCTGCAGTACAACTCGATCCGAACGTGGACCCGATCTGGCAGGACCCTTCCCGTGGGGTCGTATTGCGCTACAACGGAATCCGCGGCGGCGGATTGGTGACCGGCACGCTGCTCGCCCATCGAGTGGAACCGGGCACGCAGACAATCGCCGTCACAGTGGAGGCCTCGGTACCGAGGCCCACGGCGTTGCTTCCGGCCTCGCCACTCGTCGAGGCCGCGTCGCCGGTCGAGGCGGTTCCGAACACGACGATCGCACTGGACGTCGAACGTGGCGTACTGGCACGGTGGCGGCGGGACGGCAGCCGAGTGTTGTCCACCCCGTGGCCACGAACGTCGGCGATCGGACCCGATCCTGCCCGCTCGGGTGGTCTCTGGGTTACCGTCGAACCGGGTCGCACAGATCGAGATCATGGAATAGGCTGGGGTGCAGCGCAATCCACTCGATGGAGTCTGTGCGGACAGTGGCTCGAAGGCCACGAAGGCTTGCTCCGATGGTCTGCTCGCCACCACACCGACACCAGTCACGATCTTCTCGCAGTCGAAGCCGACGCTCGCGGATCGGGTGACGTTGTCGTCTGGTCGACACCGACCGTCGCTCGTGGAGCGCGCATCGGAGTCCGCGACGGATCGGGCCCCGAGAACCTGCTCGATCTCGACCGTCGGTTCGAGATCTGGACCGACGAGCTCTCGGTTCCCACCGCAGCAGGCGTCACTCTGCGAATAAGGAACATCACCGGCCACGACCCGGAAATTCTCGTTCGTGCCACCTCGTCCGGACTCCTCGTCGGATGCGTCACCGCCACGTCGGACGTACCCGCATTGTGGGAATTCGACTGCACAGCAACAGCCTCGACCCTCTCGCTCGCCGGCTAGACCGCACTACCGAACCCATTCACCGCAACGAAAGGCCTACGACCATGAGCACCAACGACTACCGCATCGTCCGCGAAGCTGCCGGCGTGTACCCGATCGCCGCTCCGTTGATTCACCTCGAAGGCGACGAGCGTCTCGCCCTGCTCGACACCTTCCTGTCCAAGTCCTCCGACTTCGCCGATCCGGACACCACTCGCGAAGCACTCGCCCTGCGCGCCGACGGCTCACCGTTCGCCCTCGTTCTGCAGGTGGAGGGCGACGAGGACACGTGGCTGATTCCGCGCACCCCCATCACCGACGCCGAGGTGACCGAGTACGTCGGCGCACTCGAGATCCCCGAGGGCGTCAGCGTCACCGTGGCCCCCGAAGGCTGGTCGGCCATCGCGGTCGAGGGCCCGCTCGCACCCCGCGTCGCCGAGAACTTCGTCGACGGCGACATCGAGGACTTGCTCTTGCACTCGGTGGTCGACATCGAGCGTGAGTCCGGTGACGGGCAGGGCCGGCTCGCCCGAGTCGGTACGACGGGCGAGTACGGCTACCTGCTACTCACCACCGACGGCGAGGCCGATCTGGCACAGTTCGTGGAACTGGCCACTGCGGTCGACGGCGGCGCGGTCGGTCCCGATGGACTGGCACGAGTGCGTGCCGAGGCCGGAATGCCCTACTACGATCACGGATTCGCGACCCTGAGCGTTGCCGAAGCAGATCTGTCGTGGATCGTCGACTGGGAGCGCATCGGCGAATTCCTCGGTTCGGACGAGCTCGTTCGCCCCGCGGCCGACTCGCCCAAACTGACGCCGGTCGTCACCGCCCCCGGCACCCGGATCGCCGCAGGAGCGCCGGTCATCGCCGACGGCGAGCGTATCGGCACGATCGTCTGGACTGCAGCGGCAGGCAACGACACCGAGGAGCTCGCGTTCGCACTACTCGACGACCCGTTCGTCGTACCGGCGCTGGACGTGACGATCGACGAGGTCACCGCAGTCACCGTCACCCTGCCCCGGGTGCTCTCGCGCTCCAGCGCGGGCGCATCGGCCTGATCACCGAGATCGCCGAACCTATTGAAGGAGATGACATGACACATCAGGAGATCGCCGTCACCGGCGTCGGGCTCATCACGGCCGCAGGTGCCACCACCGAGGAATGCTGGGATGCCATCTCCAACGGCCGGTCCGGCATCCGCATCAACACCCTGTTCGACACATCTCAACTACGTACCGAATGGGCCGGCATGGTCGAAGCGCCATTGCGCGAGGACCTGGACCGGTGCTACGCCCTGGCCGAACGCGCGATCCGCGAGGCGTTCGCCGGTGCCGACTTCGACCCGGCGCGGTCGGATCGACGCGTCGCCGTGGTCGTCGGCAGCAGTCTGGGGGCCATGCCTACTCTCGAGGCCGAGCATCGACGTTTCGTGGAGACGTCCGGTTTCGATCATGTGGCCGTGGCGAATTCGCAGCTGCACTGTGTCGCCGACTGGATCGCGGGAGAGTTCGGCATCTCGGGCCCCCGCATCGTGACGTCCAATGCCTGCGCTGCCAGTGCCGTTGCCGTCGGCTACGCCGCCGAACTGTTGTGGAACGACGAGGTGGACGTGGTGCTCTGCGGCGGCGTCGACCCTCTCGCGTCCCTGTCGGCCCACGGGTTCACCTGCCTGGGTGCTCTGGATCCGCAGCCGTGCTCTCCGATGGCGGCGTCCACCGGAATCTCACTCGGCGAGGGCGCGGGGTTCATGATTCTCGAACGCACCGACGAGGCCCGTGACCGCGGGGCTCGGGTCATCGCCGAGGTCGCCGGCTACGGCCTGACACTCGACGGTTACCACCAGACGGCACCGGACCCCACCGGCGAGGGCGCAGCTCGGTCGATCACCGAGGCGCTCCGCACAGCGGGGCTCCACGCCGACGACATCGACTACGTCAACCTGCACGGCACCGGTACCCCGACCAACGACGTGGTGGAGCCCAAAGCAATTCGGGCCGTGTTCGGCAAGGATGCGCCACCCGCCAGCACCACGAAGTCGATGATCGGACACACCCTCGGCGCAGCCGGAGCCGTCGAGGCGGTGTGCTGCATCCTCGCCATCGCCACCGACCTTCAACCACCTACCGTCAACACCCGCGGGCTCGAGGGAGCGACCGGCCTCGATATCGTTCCCGATATCGGACGGTCCGCGAAGACCGATGTGGTGCTGTCCAATTCGTTCGCCTTCGGCGGCAACAACGCCTCGCTCGTCATCACCCGCGCCGGACAGACACGTGACGAGCACATCGCCCCGCGCCGCGTCCGCACCACCGCGGTCATCACGGGGATGTCCGCCATCGCTGGTACCGCCACGTCCACCGAGGAGACAGTGGCCGCGGTGGCGTCGGGAACGCCGTTGTTCGGGGTCGAGACAATCGAACCGTCGGAGAAGTCGATGTTGTTCGGCAAGGCGAATATTCGCGGTCTGTCGAAAGGCGTCAATCCCGCGAAGCTACGTCGGATGGATCCGCTCAGCATCTTGGCCGCCGCCGCCACCAACGACCTACTGAAGAAGTTCGGCAAGCTCACGCGCGCCGAGGCCGAAGAGACCGGCGTGATCTTCGCGACCGGCTACGGCCCGACGACGGCCGTGTCGGATTTCCACCGCGGCATCGTCGAACACGGCGCGGCCGGGGCGAATGCTCTGGTGTTTCCCAACACCGTCGTCAACGCCGCAGCCGGACATCTGGCCATGCTCAATCGCTTTCGCGGTTACACGGCCACCATTTCGACGGGTGGAACCAGTGCGATCGCGGCCCTGCACCTGGCCAACCGAGTCATCGAACGCGGGGCCGCCAAGCGCATCCTCGTTGTCATCGCAGACGAATTCCCCGAGATGGCTGCTCGCACTGTGGCCGGGTTCCCCGGATATCGCGGCGTCGAGGAGGCCGAGACCGGCGACGGCATGGTGCTCAGCGAGGGATGCGCCGCATTCCTCGTCGAGTCCGAGGATGCCGCGACGGCGCGCGGAGTGACTCCGGTGGCGGCACTCGAGGGATTCGGATCCGCCGGCGACACCGACGGCGTCGGACGAATAGATCCGAAAGGTACCCACTGGAGCTCGGCGATGTCGACCGCGTTGCAGCAGGCCGGCATCGACGCCACAGATGTCGATGCCGTAGTTCCCTCGGCGGTCGGGAGTGATCTACTCTCCCGTGCGGAGCACTCTGCCTTTGCTGCAACGGGACTCGCCGACTCGGCTCGGCATCTGTTCAAGAACACCACGGGCGAGACGTTCGGCTCCTCGTCCGCCATCGGTCTGGTGACCGCACTGTCGACGCCCGAGGGCCCGTCCCGAGTACTGGTGTCGGCTCAGGCGTACGGCGGCAGCTACGCCGCGTTGGTCGCCCGGAGGCTCTCGTGAGGACCTCTGCCGTCATCGACGTGATCTCCTCTCGCCGACGCTCTCTGCCACGCGATCGCGCAGGCTATCCGGTACGACTGCACGGTCGTGGTCTGATCGCTACGGCCGTGCAGTGCCGTGACGGCGTCGCACCGGACCGGCGGTCTGTACGCGCGGATGCACTGCGGCGCTGGACCGTTGCCGATCATGGCCTGCATGCCTCGGTGGCACACTGTGGTGCCGATGCGGTCGTGGCCTTGCACCCGAGCGCCCCGGTGGGGGTGGACCTGCAGGATTCGCGCCCTCGGCCGTTGGCGTTGGCGTGGTTGGGCGAGCTGGTCGGACTACCCGGTCCGTGCACCATCGCCCAGTTCGCCGAATGCGAGGCGCTCATCAAGGCCTCGCATCTGACAAAGGAGACGTTCCACGGAGTGCGCCTGCCCGACGCAGCCCCCGGCTGGCGGCCCATGCACGACGGCTACTGGGTCCATACCGACGTCAGGCCCGACGGCAGTGCCGTGGCAGTTGTCACCACCGAGCCACTACCGCTGCGCTGCAGCGTGATCGACGGTTCGCCCAGATTCGAGGAGGCCGCATGAGCGCCGCACCAGTACTCGACCACCGGTATCGTCGACGGCTCTCGCGGGTGGAACGCACCTACGTCAACGCCCGCACCCTCGGTGCGAACACACTTATTCGCCTGGTGGTGGACGGCACCGGATCGATCGACCCGGCGGAATTCGACGCGGCCGTCGCGGCGGCGTTCGCCCTCTCCCCCGGACTGTCGGTGCGTCGGCGCGGTGCCACCTGGCACGGCGGCGGCCCTCTACCGGTGGTCACCCATCTGCCGATCGACCGATTGCACTCCGACGCAACGTTCTTTCACGATCCGATCGACATCACCGAGGGCCCAGTGGTGCGGATCGCCGTCGGGCATTCCGATCCGGCCTTGGCCACCGACGCGCGCACCCGCATCGCAGCCGTGGTCGATCATGCGGTCACCGACGGGCACGGCTTCACCGCCTGGCTCGCCGATGTGTTCCGCGAGCTACGAGGCGAAGCGGCCCTGGGCTTTCCGTCGGAGGACGCCGATATCGACGTCGCACGCCGAGCACCGACATTCGGCAAGCGCAGCGCGCCGTCGCCTGCACCGCAGACACGTCCCTCACCGCTTCGTCGTAGCGGCAACAGCGAGGAGACGACAGCGTGCTGGTATCGAGCCGAACTTCCGCCGGTCACCGAACCGGTAGTCGGACACATCGTGGCAGCAGTGGCGAAGTCACTGAGATCGGATGCAGGCACCGTGTCGATTCCCGTCGATCTGCGACGGCACAGCCCCAGCGTCCGATCCACCGCCAATCTGTCCTCGCCCATCGCGATCCCGATCACCGGCGAGACGGACGCTCGGGCCGCCCAGGGCGCAGTGTTGATGGCCCTGATGCGCGGCCGAGAACTCGACCCGTACCGCAGCGACTATCGCGCCTCCAACGGCTTTGCCAGAACTCTCGACTCCGCTCTGGGCACCGACTCCCCCGGTGGGCATCCCGTCACTGCAATCATCTCCGACCACGGCAGCATCGACGAAAGTCTCTTCCGTACAGCATCTTTCGACCCGATGACGATCAGTACACTGCCGATGGTCGTGCCGCACGCGTCGATGTTCGTCAGTGCCGTCACGACGTCGAGGTCGACGGTACTGACCCTCGGCTGCCGGCGCGACGACGACCCAGAGCTGTGCCTGGCCCTGCTCAACTACGCCTCCGTTGCCCTCGGCGGTGCCGCGAACGCCGCGGCGCTGCCGGGCGGCGACCCCGCCGACCGAGGAAGTATCCGATGACCATCCGTACCGTCGAACTGGAATCCGACACGGCCACAGCCGCGCCCGCCGAGACCGCACCCTCGCGCAGAGCCCGCGTGACCATCGCCTGTGCCCTGGCCGGAACCTTGCTGGCGACCCTGGACACCACCGTCGTCAACGTCGCGCTGCATTCGGTGACCGAACGGTTCGGCACCATCGACAAGGTCCAATGGATCGTCACCGGGTATCTCCTGGCATTGGTCGCCGCGATGCCGCTGGCCGGTTGGCTCGCCGCTCGCGTCGGTGCAGGACGGGCATATCTGGGCGCAATAGCATTGTTCGGCATTGGCTCTGCGCTCTGCGCGCTCAGTCCGTCCCTCGAACTACTCGTCGCCTCGCGCGTCCTGTCCGGTGCCGCAGCGGGAATCATCATCCCTCTGGCCACCGTTCTGGTCGCGCGCGATGTCTCCCGCGAGCAATTCGCTCGCGTGCAGGCTCTCAACGGCAGCATCCAACTCATCGGTCCATTGCTGGGCCCGACGGTGGGCGGCTTGCTCATCGAGGTCGGCGGCTGGCCCGCCGTGTTCTGGCTCAATGTCCCGGTGTGCATCGGCATCGCCTGCATCGGAGCCTTCGTCGTCGGACCTAGGCCCACTGGACGCCCTCGACCCCTCGATGTCCTCGGGCTGGTGACCGGTGCAACCGCGACAGTCTGCGCGGTCTCCGCCATCTCCGCACTGTCGCAGGACGATTCGTTGCGTTGGATCCGGGTTGCCGGGCTCGCGGCGATCAGTGCAGTGGCTTTGGTGCTGTTCGTGTTGCGGGAGAACCGAATCGAGCACCCGTTGCTCGATCTGAGCCTCATGCGTCATCGCATCTTCGCTCGCGCCTCGGTGAACGTCTTTCTCCTCGGCTTCTTGCTCTACGCCCCGATGGTCGTCATTCCGCTGTATTTCTCGGCCGCCCGCGGTGAATCCAGTGTCACCACCGGACTGTTGCTCTCCACCGCGGGTCTCGGCGTGGTGATCTCCGGGAGCCTGTGCCCGCGCCTGATGCGGCGGTGGGGCGCGGGCCGCACGATGATCGTGGGTATCGTCGCCACCTTCGTCGCGACCGTCCCGCTCGTCACCCTGTCCGACGACACGTCCTATCCGCTGCTGTGCGGACTGCTCGTCGTCCGAGGGGCGGGCATCGGCCTTGCGGTTGTCGCGGTGATGACCAGGGCGTACCAGTCGAGCCCCGCCGAGTCGATCGCCGATGCCGCAGCTCAGCTCAATTTGCTGCAACGGATAGGCGGCGCTCTGGCAGCCGCCATCGTCTCTCTCGTGCTCTCACGGGCCGCGACCGAGCACGGCGGTTTGGTCCCCGGGGCGTTCGCGCAGACCAGCTGGTGGCTCGTCGGTGCCGCTGCCGTGACGCTCGTGCCCGCCATTGCGCTGGCCAGGGCCGAGGTCCGCACCGAGTCCTGATACCGACCACCTGGCCCTGTTGCTGTTGCGAAACTCGTCTGCACAGGTAACGATGACCGCATGGGGGTCGACTGGGGGTTCTTCGCACTGGGGCACGAGCACTTCTTCGCGCCGCCCTGGACGGAGGGTTCACCCTGGTTGCGGGGTCTTTTCCCCGATCCCGAGGTCCCCCCGATGTGGACTTCGCGCGTCAGCGGGCCGTGGCGGTCACACTGCCCGGCTGCCCCGCTCGCGCCCTCCGGCTGGAAGGTACACATCTCCGCGCACCCCGATCAGGCGGCGGCAGCGATCGGACTCGCCGCTCGCGTGTGCGTCGATCACGGTGTCGCGTTCAAGCACCTCCGCTCGTCGGGCCTCGTGCACGCGCTGCAGATGAAGTTCACGCCCACGACCCACAGCGGCAAAGTCGTGGTGTGTTACCCGGAGCCGGACGCACTGGAGGATCTGTGCCTGGCACTGGTGGACGCGCTCGACGGTATCGAGGGGCCGGACATCGTCGGTGAACCCAGAATCGGGACCTCGTCGGTGCACCTGCGCTTCGGCGCGTTCGTCGGCGAGTGGCTGGTTACCGGGGACGGCGTGGTACCGGCAATACGTCGCGGTGGGGAGCTCGAGCACGACCGTCGGGGCTCGGCCGGCGAGTCGCCCCCGCACCCGTACGCCGATGCCGTGGCGGCCGAGCATCGCCGGACTCTGACCGCGGCGACCCTGCCGCTGCGGGACGCGCGGCTGATTCATCGCACCAATGCAGGCGGGGTGTACCGCGGTACGTGGGACGACGGACGCGCCGTCATCGTCAAGGAAGCTCGTCATCGCGCCGGCCTCGATCTCGACGGCATTGCTGCACCCGTTCGGCTCGCACAGGAACATGTTGCGCTACAACGACTCTCAGAGAGAGGTGTTGCGCCCGAGCCGATCTGGTACGGGACCATCGGCCCCAGCGACTTCCTCGCCATGCAGGACGTAGGGGTCGGCACACTCGTTCATCACGAAGCACGCCGTCATCCCGCCGTCATTCCCGGTCTCGACGTGGAAGCTTCGGGGTACGTCGCGTGGATCGACGACGTCCTCGCCGCCGTGCGCCGGTCTCTCGACATCATGCACGCCGCAGGCGTCGCGCACGGAGACGTGCATCCGGCCAATGTGGTGATGCAGGAGGATGGTTCGGCGACGATGATCGATTTCGAGTCGTGCGCGATCGACGGCGTCTCGTGCTCCCGCGGAATCGTGGCGGCCGGCTACTCGAACGGAGAACCTCCCACACCGCAGGGCGATCGCGAAGCCGTAGCGAACATCGCCGACTCCCTGGTGCATCCTGCGGCCGCGAATACGACTTCGACGGCGGTGCGCGCCGACATGCTGGCCGGAGCCCGGGCCGATCTCGGCCTCGCACCGCATCGCGACCGATTGCCGGTGCCGACTACCACCGAACTGGTTTCCGGAATATGCAGCACAGCAACATTCGACGCGGAGGATTCGCTGTTTCCCGTTGACCATCGCCGATTTCACGTGTCCGGTGCGGGCTTGTCGTTGCTGTGGGGAACTGCAGGTGTCCTCGTCGGACTCCGCCGCTGTGGGGCCGATGGTGCGTTTATCGACGCCGGCGTGCAGTGGCTGGCGAACGCCGCTCTCACAGCACCGCTACTGCCGTCCGGATTCGGTGATGGAGGGCACGGAATTGCGTGGGCATTGGCTGAGCTCGGCGATGGCGCGTCTGCCGAGCAGGTACTCACACGTCTGGAGGACGGGCGCCCCGGGCCCTCGACGCCGTGGTGGCGCAACGGCAGCGTCGGCATCGCTCTGGCGTTCGCCCACATTGCTCGCGCGACCGGACGCGACGATCTCCGTGAAACAGCACTCGAACTCACCGAGGCTCTACCGGTATCAGGAACTCGTCCCGTCGATCATGTCCCCGGCATCGGGTTCGGAGGTGCTGGAGTCGCCTGCGCTGCAGCAGCTCTCGGGCGTCTACTCCAAGGCGACACCGATGCGGCCGTGAATGCTGCGCTCGATTGGGATCTGCAGTCGTGCGAGCAACGGGCCAACGGGCTCTACGGAAGACAGGACGCGAAGTTGTTGCCGTACTTGGGACGCGGCAGCGGCGGCATCGCGGTGGCCGCCAAGCTCTGTGGAACAGAACTGGACTCGGATGTGATTGCCGGGCTCTCGGCAGCAGTGGCGACACCGATCGTGGCGCTCGGCGGACTGTACGAGGGCCGAGCAGGATTGGCCGTCGCGGCACACGCGATATCGACGGGCGAGCATCCGTACTTGCCCGAGCTCACTCGTCGACTCTGCTGGTCTGTCGGCTCCGTCGACGGCTATACGATGTTCAAGGGCGACCAGAATGCCCGATACACAACAGATCTCGCGACCGGAGCCGCCGGGGCACTGATAGCTCTCGCACAAGATCCGGTAGCCGCATTCGCGTCGAGCTGCGGGTTCTCGACATGACGGGTGTCATGTTCGCGGTGCGCACCGCGTCATACGGAACACGTGATGACAGGTACTGCCGCTCGGGGGGTTCACTTCGGCAATATTTTCGGTGTCACATCCACACGAACGAGGGGTCCGATCATGAACATCGTCGAACTGCACGAGCTCACCGTCGACAAGTCTGCCGACTCCATAGACATCGTCGCGGCGATGAGCAGCTACTCGACCATGGGAATTTGCCCCTGAGACAGCCATTGCTCCACCGACTTAGTCATCTCTCGAAAGTCTCCGATAGTCTCGACCGAGTCTCGAGGGGGCGACAGCAGTGAACGATGAGAAGCCGAGATACAAGCCGGACGAGACACACTTTCCCAAAGCCGCGGTGGCCTTTGCAGCGACCTGGTTCGTCCTCGGACTGCAGTCGTTCCTCGCACTGTCGTCGGTACGAGATCAAACTCCGGTCATCGGAGTCCCGGCGGCCTTCTGCTCAGCCGCAATCATCGTCTTCGTCGCTCTCATTTTGGTTGCAGCACAGCGTGCAATTGCTTACAACCGCCAGAGTCCGAGACTGCGTTATGCAGCCTGGGCAGCGATTCCGCTGGGCATCGTCAACGTCCCTCTGTCGGAGACCTGGGAAACCTGTTGTATGTCCGTTGCGATTGCGGCCACGCTGGTCCGAGGGCGTCGGTCAGCGGTCGTCGTCGTTGCAGTCTTCGCCGTGGCAACTGCGGTCACCGTCGACGTCGATCGGGATTACCTCCTCCAGGCATTCGGAATCTCGCTCCTCACCGCTGGACTGTCGGCGGTCCTGATCGCCTTCTCCGAACTCGCCCGATCACTCATCGCACTTCACATCTCACGAGAGGAGGTAGCCAGATTGCAGGTGGACGCCGAACGGCACCGAATTTCGCGGGATCTGCACGACGTCATCGGCCGGACTCTCGTGACCGCCCTGCTTCGTAATCAAGCTGCGATCCAGCTGTTCACTGTCGACCCGGATCGTGCACGCGAGCAGCTGGACCACGTGCATCAGGTGCTCAGTGCCGGTCAGGCAGATCTTCGACGGCTGACCACCGGACCGATTCTGACCGACCTGGCCTCCGAACTCGCGACGGTCGAAGCCATGTGCGCCCGCCTGGACATCGTCTGCCACGCGGCAGTCGAACCGCCGGAAGACGGGGACGTGGATCGGGTATTCGCGGCAATCGTGCGGGAGGCGTCGACCAACATGCTCAAGCATGCGCATCCGCGTCGTTGTTCGGTGCACGTAGCTCAGGAGTCCGAGGCACACGTCCTGGAATTCACCAACGACGGCGTCACCCGTGGAGGGATCAGCGGTAAGGGAACGGGCATTGCAGACCTGACGGATCAGGTGTTCCAACTCGGGGGGCAATTCACAACGGACTGCACCTCTGACGGAGAATTCGTCGTGCTGGCTCGAATACCGCTGAGCAAGGGGGAGTAAGTGGCAATCAGGCTGTTGCTGGCCGAGGACGTGGCTCTGCTGGCCGAAGCCTTCGAGGTATTGCTGTCCACCGACCCCGACATCGAGGTGGTCGGACGAGTGGCCCGCGGCGACGAGGTACGCGCCGCCGCAACCGAGCTGACTCCGGACATCATCCTCATGGACATCGACATGCCGGGGATGACCGGTATCGAGGCCACCGCCGACCTGCGTGGAGCAGGGGTCGCAATTCCGGTTCTGCTGCTGACCGCGCTACCCGGTAGCGGACATGTGCACGACGCTCTTGCTGCCGGCGCGAACGGCTATCTGCTCAAGTCCACCGATGCACTGCATCTGCTCGACGGCATCAAGGCTGTCGTCTCCAAGCACACTGTGATCGATCCGGCGCTGGCCGCCGAGGCACTGCGCGCCGGACCGAATCCGCTGCGCGACCGCGAACTCGACGTACTTCGATTGGTCGACGCGGGACTGTCGACCAAGTCCATCGCCGAACGCTTGTTCCTCAGCCCCGGAACCGTGCGCAACTACCTTTCCAGTGCCATCACCAAGCTGGGCTCGACCAGTCGACTCGAGGCCATCCGCACCGCACGCGAAAACGGGTGGCTCTAGACGCACTCGGTGGTTCACGATCGACCTCGATGCGCGGGAAGCCGCCGATCGGATGCGATCGTGAACCCTCAGGTCCGCTGAAGACTCAGCCTCCGTGTGCCTCGACGGCCACGGGCTGCCATTCGCGCCAGTTGGCCAGTCGCGACTCGTAGTCCTTTGTCGCGATCTGCAGCGGAGCATCGCCGAAAAAGACTCGCAATGGCGGCTTTTCGGCGTCGATCACTTTGAGTAGTGCCGACCGTGTTGCGCTCGGATCACCGGGAGTTGCCTGCCGTGCACTGCGCAGCTTCGCAGCCTTGTCCCGAATCGGGTCGTACGCGGCGATGTCGGTGGACTTCTTGGCCGACGGGCCGGACCAGTCGGTGGAGAACCCACCCGGCTCGATCAGCGTCACGTGGATACCGAAGTCCTCGACCTCCTGGGCCAACGCCTGACTGAATCCCTCGAGGGCCCACTTGGAGGCGTGGTAGGCACCGACATTCGGGAATGCGGAGATTCCGCCGATGGACGACACCTGCAAGATGTGGCCACTCCCCTGCTCACGCATGAACGGCAGCGCCGCCTGCGTAACCCATAGCGCTCCGAAGACGTTCGTCTCGATCTGCGCCCGAGCATCTTCCTCGGAGAGTTCCTCGATCATGCCGAACTGGCCGTAGCCGGCGTTGTTGACGACGATGTCGAGTGAGCCGAAATTGTCGTAGGCCTGTTGGACTGCCGCGAAGTCAGCGGCACGGTCGTTCACATCCAGTTCGATCGGCAGGATCGCGTCGCCGTACTGCTCCTGGAGATCTTTCAGACTGTCGGTGTTGCGAGCAGTCGCTGCGACCCGGTCGCCACGGTCGAGAGCTGCGATCGCCCACTCGCGTCCGAATCCCTTGGATGTACCGGTGATGAACCACGTCTTGGCTGTCATGAATCTCGTCCCTTCGCTACACGGACAAAAGTAGGGACGACGTCCGCTGCAAACGCCTCTCGGCGAGTGGTCGCTCGAAGCGACAAATGGGGTGAGGCCCGGGGCTTGCCAAGCGAACGCCGTCAGAAGAGTCCAACGAGGTGCCGTCGCCGACTATTCCCCGCACGTCAGCTGTGTTCGGTGATCATGACCGCCATGGTGTTCGGCTCCAGCGCCTCGAAGATGTGCAGCGCGTCGCCGGGGTAGGCGACATAGTCGCCGGGTGCCAGCTCGACTGCCTCGCCCACTGGCCCCACCAGGGCTCGTCCGGCGCTGAGCACAACGTGCTCGACCACACCGGGCGAATGGGGGTCCGAGCGCCTCGGCTCGCCGACGTCCGCGCTGACCAGATAGATGTCTCGTCGCGCGTTCGGTGGAGACGACGCCAGCAGCGTCGCGGAGTAATCCGCCCGGTCCGACGCGAATCTCGGCCCCTCCCCTGCACGGATCAGTCGGACCGACTGTTTCGCCGGCTCGACCAGTCTGGAGAACGGCACCTCCAGGGTGACACTGAGGGCCCACAGAGTTTCCAGACTCGGATTCCCCGTACCCGATTCCAGTTGCGACAGAGTTGATTTCGCAATTCCAGCGCGGCGCGCCACCTCAGCCAGCGAGAGGCCGACGCGTCGCCGCTCCTGCTGCAGAGCGGCAGCGATGGCTGCGATCGGTGGTCCGGCGTCCGCCATTCGTTCACTCCATCGGTACGTGCGTTTGATTTGACGAACAGCTTAACATCGTCCACTATAACGATCATGCGTTCGACATGGCGAACCCTGCAGGGGGTGAACATCCGCGACATCGCGTTGGTCTGTCTGGCCGATGCCCTCGTCGGAGCCTCGTTCGGTGCGATCTCCGTGGCCGCCGACCTACCGCTGTGGCTACCGGTGGTGATGTCGCTGGTCGTCTTCGCGGGCTCGTCACAATTCATCTTCGTCGGCATCCTGGCCGTCGGCGGTAACCCCGTCGCCGCAGTCGCGAGCGCCTTGCTCGCCAACGTCCGTCTGGTTCCACTCGGCTTCTCCATCGGAGCTGTGTTCGAGAACGTGTCACCGCTGAAGCGACTTCTGGGCACGCATCTCATCACCGACGAAGCCGTCGCCTTCACCGTCGTAGAAAAGGACGAATCGAGCCGTCGAACAGCGTTCTGGCTGTGCGGAATCGGACTGTTCGTCACCTGGAACATCGGCGTTGCAATCGGCACCCTCGCCGGTGGAGCGATCACCGACACGGCGGCACTCGGACTCGATGCCGCGTTCCCGGCCATTCTGCTGGGACTGATCATGCCTGCCCTCCGAGACCGAGCTACGCGCAATGCCGCCCTCGTCGGCGCAGTGATCGCCCTGATCGCCTCGATGTTCCTGCCGAGCGGGCTCCCGGTACTGCTCTCGTTGATCGCCGTCGTTCCGGCCATGCTCTCCACTGCTCCTGGCCCACAGAAGGAACCCGCATGAACCTCATGATCCCGCTGATTGCACTGGTTGTCGGCACCTACGCACTCCGCATCGCTGGGCCGGCACTGCGCACGCGAATCACCATCTCGCCGCGCATCGACAGGGTTATGAACACATCCGTTGCCGTCGTGTTCGTCGCGTTGGTCGCCACCTCCACCCTGCTCGTGGGCAAGGACTTCGCGGGCTTCGCTGCCCCGATCGGCGTCACAGTCGCGGGCATACTCGCCTGGCGAAAAGCACCCTTCGTCGTCATCGTGATCGCCGCAGCAGCAACCACTGCGGGGCTGCGCTGGATCGGCGTCAATTGACCATCCACTCACGAACCCAAATCCCTCCCGCACGCTCGCGAACACCGACACCCAAGTCCACTCGATGTGACATTGACCCCCGAAAAGGCCACCAGATGTCACATTGAGTACATCGGAACGGGAACAATGGAAGAGGAACACGGGAAAACGACTGTCGACTTTGGGAGCAGCAATGACCGCGCTGGATGCAGTACGACGACGGTGGCCGAAGACGATGCCTCTGCAGCCGTTGCCGTCGGAGTCGTGGGCCAAGCAGGAGCCCACCTGGAAGGGTGCGAATCCCCAGGTCATCGAGTCTGCTCTCAAACGTGCGAAGACGCGGACCTCGGGTAACTGGTTCGTGTTCGCTGCCAGTCGCGACATCAAGGCCGACAAGCCGTTCGGACGCTACGTCGGCACCACCGAACTCGTTGCCTGGCGCGACTCGGCAGGCAAAGTACATATCGGCCCCGGCGCGTGTCCGCACCTCGGCGCCGCGCTGGACACCGCGAAGATCGAATGCGACACGTTGGTCTGTCGCTGGCACGGTCTGGCGCTCGGCCCGAAGGGCAAGGCGGGATGGCGTCCGGTTCCCGCATTCGACGATGGAGTTCTGGTGTGGGTGCGGCTCGACGAGCTCGGCGGTGAGGAGCCGACGCCCGTCCCCGTAGTCCCGATCCGCCCGCCCGCTTCGACCGCCATCGCAGGCGTGGTCACTCTCGTCGGCAAGTGCGAGCCCGACGACATCATCGCCAATCGCCTCGATCCTTGGCACGGCGCGTGGTTCCACCCGTACTCGTTCGCAAGACTGAAGGTCGTCAGCGCGCCCACCGAGATCGACGTGCCCGACGAGGACGATCGCTTTCTCGTCGACGTGACCTTCAGAGTCAGTCGTGGCGTCGGAGTTCCGGTACGGGCCGAGTTCGTCTGCCCCGGTCCCCGCACCATCGTCATGCGCATCCTCGACGGCGAAGGTGCGGGCAGCGTCGTGGAAACGCATGCGACGCCACTGGCTCCAGCAGCCGACGGCACGCCGCGTACCGCCGTCATCGAAGCCACGATCGCCAGCTCCGATCGCCCGGGATTCCAGATGGCGCGCAAGGTATCCGGGCTGCTGCGTCCGGCGATGAACTTCACCGCCGCACGCTTGTGGAAGGACGATCTCGACTACGCCGAACGCCGCTACGAGCTGCGCTCGACGGGCCGGGCCTGACCCTCGACGAACTCAGCGAGTTGACCGATGACGGTTCCCCATCCGTCATAGAAACCATACTCCTCGTGCATCCTTCGGTCCTCTTCGTTGCGGTGCATCACGTGGGCGCGGTAGTCCGTTCCGTCGGGATGATCGGTGAACGTGATTACCGCGGTCATGAACAACTGCGGTGCGGGCCGCCATCCCTCGACGAGTGAGTTCGTGAAGACGATGCGCTCACCGTCGTCGACGGCGAGGAAACAACCGTCGATATGAGGCTCGTAAGGACCGCCGGATTCGCTGATCAGTGTGCGGAATGCGCCACCGGGCTTCGGATTCCAGGCATCGACGCGGCACAGCGCGGGAGCGGGAATCCACCACTTCTCGAATTTGGACGGGTCCGTCCACGCACTCCAGACTGCTGCGCGTGGTGCCTTGATGACGCGGGAGATGGTCAGGTCCAGAGCAGGATCGATCGATGTCATTGCGCTTCACTTTCTTTCGAGGTGTCGGTGACGAATTGTTCGAGGCGATCGGTGCGAGATTCCCAGACGGCCCGCTGTTCCTGCAGCCAGCTTCCGGCCGCATCCAGGTTCGATCGTTCGATCGTGCATGCGCGCACTCGACCGACCTTGCGCGTGCTTATCCAGCCACTGCGCTCGAGTAGACGAATGTGCTTCATGAAGGACGGCAGGGTCATGTCGAACGGTTCGGCGAGCTCGCCCACAGTTGCCGGTCCCGACCCGAGCCGACCCAGAACTGCGCGCCGCGTCGGATCGGCCAAGGCTTGGAAAACGTCGTCGAGAACTTCCGAATGCTGAGCCATAAGGCACACTATCGAAGCTCGACACTTAACGCAAGGGCTAAGTGTCCGCGACGCCACGTACTAACTCGACCCTGTATGCGCCGCAGCACTATTGGAGCTGAAAATTTCTCGAGAAATTGCCCGAGGACTCTTGGCACTCCGGCTATGAGAGTGCTAATTTCTGTTCTGCACAGTTTGAGGAGCGACTCACCACAGGGGTGAGCGCATCTGCGTACAGGAGGTGGTTGCTGTGCTTCGATTCGATCCGTTCCGTGACGTCGATTCACTGGCCTCGGCGATGCTGGGTGTCTCTTCCGGTTCGGACCGCGCCCCACGATTCATGCCGATGGATCTGTACAAGGTCGATGATCACTACGTACTCAGTGCCGATCTGCCAGGCATCGACCCGGGGTCCATCGACGTCGACGTCGATCGCGGCACCTTGACGCTCACCGCCCATCGTTCGGTACCGGAAAGCTCTGGTGTGCAGTGGATTTCGTCGGAGCGCTTCGCCGGAACCTATCGTCGTCAGGTCTCACTCGGTGACGGCGTCGACACCGAGCGTATCGCTGCGTCCTACGACAACGGCGTTCTGTCGGTGACGATTCCGCTCGCAGAGCGTGCGAAGCCTCGAAAGATCGACATCGCTCGCACCGAGTCGACCAGCGAGCAGAAGTCCATCGAACACGAGCCGGCCTGAATCGAACCGACCACGACACGGCAGTGGGGTTGATGCGCAATGGAATCCGATGCAGTGGTGTGGGCGGAATCGACCGATCGTGAGCAGTGGTGGCGCACGGTGGTAGGCGTCGAGACGAGCATGAGGGAATGCTCGACGGCTGATGTGCTCGATCAATGTCGAGCCGAGCCTCTCGACGACGATATCTACCCGCATACCCAGCAAGCAGCATGACGAGAGGGGCCGGCACCGAACAGTCGGTGCCGGCCCTTCTCATCGGAAACCCTACAGCGACAACGAAAAGAACGTGCTCGACGGATCCGGCACGTAGTCCGCGAAGGGCGGACACTCGACGAATCCGTGGCGCATGTACAACCTGCGAGCGGCGGCGAAGTAATCCTGGGTTCCCGTTTCCAGGCTCACCCGGCCGTACCCGCGTCGACGCGCATCGTCGACAACATGAACGAGCAGACTCGACGCCACACCGCGACCTCGCGCCGCCGCCGACGTGCGCATCGACTTCAGCTCACCGTGATCGGGTGAAAGCTCCTTCAAAGCAACGATCCCCAGCAGTGCTTCCACCGCCCAGGCAGTCCACACGCTGACATCCGGTCCGCTCAGACCGGACAGATCGAGAGCGTGCACACTTTCGGCAGGCGAGGTGGCGTGCATGTCCGCGAGATGCTCGGTGAGCAATGCACGCACTTCCGGACGCGCCAGATCGTCCACCTCGATCCGCATCTCCGACGTCACCGATTCATGAGTCGTTCGATAGCGTCGAACATCTTGAATCTTCCACTGGTGGGCACTGTTTCGATGTCATGACCGGCGATGCCCCAACTCGACAGAAGAGTGTTTGCAGCCTGCAACCCCGTCGTCGCCGCGCGCTCCATCAACGCCACCGGCAGATCGATACGGATGCCGTCGCCCGCGAGGACCAGTGCAGGTTCGGGAGTGCGGACCGTAGGCCGCTCGGCGAACGCTCCGAGTCCGAACATGGGGCAGTCGTCTCGCCATTCTGACCGTTCCGCAATCACCTCTGCAGCAGCCGTTTCCGGATAGATCTCGTGCATCCGATCCATCAGCTGCTGCCGCGTGACCTCCTCGGATTCCTCGGCAGCGTAGGCGTGCAGTTCGACGACGGAGCCGCCGGTGCGGGCAGCCCACTGCGCGGCCTCGTCCTCGAACCGTTCGAGCACACTGATGTTGTCGATCGGCGGCATTCCGCCGGTGCCGATGAAGGCGGGGCGATCTGCGTCGACGGGCTTGCTCAGCCATACTCGGTGCACCAGGAACGGCGGTGTGTTCTGCAGCGCCGCAATCTGTTTGCGCCAATCGGGCGTCCCGAGTTCGGGTGACTGCTCGAGCACTCGTTGCAACCCGGCGATGTCGGTGGCAAGGACCACGGCGTCGGCATCGATGATTCCGCCGGCATCCACGCGGAATTTACGCAGTCCGCCGCGGGTGATCTCACCACACGGTGTCGACGTTCTGATCTCGACTCCGAGCCCGGTGAGATACTCACCCAGCGGATTCCACAGGGCCTGTGGGTAGGCGTCGCGGGGGACGTCGAAGATCAGCCCCTCGGAAGAACCCAGGAAGTAGATGTGGAACATCATCGCCAGCTCGGCGGCAGACATCTTCTCGGGATCGGCGAAGAAGCTGCGAGAGAACACCCCGAACGCCAGATGGCGCGCCGCCTCGGGAAAGTTGATGTTACGCAAGAACTCCGCTGCCGGAGTGGTATCGAGCTCGTCGAAGGTTTTGGGCACACTCACCGTCATCAGCGGCAGTGCCGCGATGCCGTTGAGGTCGGTGAGATCTTTCCACCGGAACGTCGGACTTCGCTTGACGAAGGCGAATGCGTTGAGCGGCGGCGTATCCGGTAACCCCTTGAATCCGTCGATTCGGCCGTCGCCGTCGATCAGCGGGTAGTCGTCGACCGGGCGCAACCGCGCCAACCCCGGATCTGTGCGGCGCAACAGGTTCCGGAGGTTGTAGTACTGCCGGAAGAATGCGTGGAAGCCGCGGCTCATGGTCGCGGGCGAGCCGTCCTCGAGCGTGGTCTTCCACCCGCCGACGCGGCCGCCGAGGTAGCTCTCGCGCTCGACCACGTGCACCTTCACGCCGCGCTCGGCCAGGGCAGTCGCGGCGCTCAGTCCCGCGATACCGCCGCCGACCACCACCACATGTGGAACGTCGGCCAGCTGACCGGCATCGGAATACCCCGGCACCGCAGCATGAGTGACCTTCTTGGAGTCGGTCAACGCTCTTCCTCCGCGGGACGAGAGCCGAGGAACGTGTGCACCACACCGTTCTGCCATCCGGTCATCGTCTCGCGGGCGACACTCGTGTAGCCCGCCCGCTGCATCCGCCGCATGAAGGCCGATGCGCCGTCGAAAGTCACAACGCTGCGCCACAGGTGGCGGTACAGGGTGGCGTCGCGCGTCGCCAGCCAACCGAGCGGAATGATGATGCCCCAACTCACCACGTTCCAGGAGATCCTGGCCCGGAGCGAATCGTGTACCGAGTACTCGTGGAACGCGATCGTCGAGCCCGGACGCAGCAGCGACAGCAGCGATTTGAGCTCTGTATCGGGTTCGTCGACATTTCTGATGAGGTACGCGGCCAGGATTGCGTCGAACGGGCCGTCTACCCCGTTGACCGCCAGATCTTCGACCCGCGAGTGCACGAACGTCACGTTCGACGGCCAGTCCTTGCTGCGGGCCACCTCGAGCATTTCGGCAGACGCGTCGGCAGCGACGATCTCGGCATGCGGCGCGGCTTCGAGCAGCGCGGCAGTGGATGCACCCGTGCCGCAACCGATGTCGAGCAGACGGAGGCCCGCACCGAGATCGGGGATCCGCAGGCGCTGAGCCGACTTGAGCAGGTGTTCGTGATAGCCGGGGTTCGCTCCGACGAGTCGGTCGTACGCCTTCGCGCCGACGTCGAATGCTCCGGGAACTTCGTTACGCGGCAGTCCGCTCTTACCGACCTTCACAGTGCCTCTTCCTTGCTCACGCGGGCAGAGGGCCCACCCTGGACCGTTACGACATCACCGTGCTGCAGCTGCCGTCCGCGCCGCACATCGACGTCCCCGTTGACGCTGACGAGACCGTCGGCGATGACGCCCTTCGCCTCCGCACCGGATTCGATGAGGTTGGCGAGCTTGAGGAACTGACCCAATCTGATCGATTCGTCGCGAATGGGGACATCGTGTGCGTCGGACATGGCTCCATCCTGTACTAGCGCGCCGTTCGCTGCTACCAACGAGTCACATCGAGGAACGGAACCTGCGCAATCGCAGGCTGTTGCTCACCACGAACACCGAGGACAACGCCATCGCGGCACCGGCGAGCATGGGGTTGAGCAGGCCCGCAGCGGCGAGCGGAACGGCAGCGACGTTGTAAGCGAAGGCCCAGAACAGGTTGCCCTTGATGGTGCTCAGTGTGCGCCGCGAGAGCCGAATGGCATCGCCGACGGCCCGCAGGTCGCCTCGAACCAACGTCAGGTCACTGGCCTCGATCGCTACATCCGTGCCGGTCCCCATCGCGAGGCCCAGGTCGGCCGTGGCCAGCGCGGCCGCGTCGTTGATACCGTCGCCGACCATCGCCACGACCTTGCCCGACGCCTGCAGTTCACGGACGGCGTCCACCTTGCCCGACGGCAACACACCCGCGATGACCTGATCGATCCCCACCTCGGAGGCGATGGCCCTGGCGGCGGCCTCGTTGTCGCCGGTCAGCATCACCGGCGTCAGGCCCAGTGCCCGCAGTTCCGCGACGGCCTGCTTCGACGTGGGCTTCACCGAATCGGACACAACCAGTACCCCGCGGGCCTTACCGTCCCACCCGAGCGCCACAGCTGTCCGGCCCTGACGTTCGGCGGTCTCGAAGGCATCTGCCAACTCCGCCGGAAGCGGCATCGACCAGTCGGCCAGCAATGAGCGACGGCCGATAACTGCGGCGCGACCGTCGACGACACCCTGCACCCCGAGACCCTCGAGGCCGGTGAACTCCTCGACCGGCAGGGACGACGCCCGGCCCGCGATGGCTCGGGCGATGGGGTGTTCCGAACCCGACTCCAATGCCGCCGCCACGGCACGGACCACTTCCTCGTCCTCGCCGTCGGCCACGTGCACCGACTGCAGAGTCATCTCCCCGGTGGTGACGGTGCCGGTCTTGTCCAGTACGACGGTGTCCACGCGTCGCGTGGATTCGAGAATCTCCGGGCCCTTGATCAGGATGCCGAGTTGCGCGGCTCGGCCGGTGCCGACCATCAGCGCGGTGGGTGTGGCCAATCCGAGCGCGCAGGGGCACGCGATGATGAGCACTGCGACCGCAGCCGTGAACGCACCGGCCGCGGAACTGCCTGCGCCGAGCCAGAACCCGAGCGTGGCGACCGAGATCGCGATGACGATCGGCACGAAGATGCCGGAGATGCGATCGGCCAAGCGCTGTGCCTGCGCCTTACCCGTCTGCGCGTCCTCGACTGCCTTCGCCATCTGTGCCAGCTGGGTATCCGATCCGATTCGGCTTGCCCGCACTACGATTCGGCCACCGACGTTCACCGTCGCACCGACCACGGCGTCGCCGATGCCGACCTCCACGGGTACGGATTCACCCGTCAGCATCGATCGGTCGACGGCCGAGGAGCCGCTCTCGACGGTGCCGTCGGTGGCTACCTTCTCACCCGGACGAACGACGAACAGATCTCCGACGACCAACTGATCGATCGGAATCTGCTGTTCTTCATCACCTTTCAGGACCGAGACCGTCTTGGCACCGAGGTCCATGAGGGCGCGCAGCGCCGCCCCGGCCTGCCGCTTGGACCGGCTCTCGAACCAGCGACCCGCCAGAATGAACGTGGTCACTCCCGCCGCGGCTTCGAGGTAGATGTTGCCTGCCCCATCCGTCCGCGCGATCGTGAACTCGAACGGATGCGTCATGCCGGGCGTGCCTGCGGTGCCGAAGAACAGTGCATACAGTGACCATCCCAGCGCCGCAAGGGTTCCCATGCTGACGAGGGTGTCCATGGTCGAGGTGCCGTGCCGCAGGTTGGTCCACGCGGCACGGTGGAACGGTAGAGCACCCCACACGACGACGGGAGCGGCGAGCGTCAGCGACAGCCACTGCCAGTTGGTGAACTGGAAGGCCGGGATCATCGCCATCGCGATCACCGGAATGCTGAGCACCGCCGAGACGATCAACCGCTGTTTCAGCGGATCGGTAGGGAGTTCTTCCGCGGGCTCGGCGGCAGGCACAGTGGCGGTGTACCCAGCGGCTTCGACAGCGGCGATCAGATCCTCGGTGGCCACGCCGTCACTGGTGACGCGCGCCTTCTCGGTGGCGTAGTTGACCGTCGCCGATACCCCGTCGAGCTTGTTGAGCTTGCGTTCGATGCGGTTGGCGCACGACGCACAGGTCATGCCGCCGAGGATCAGTTCTGTTTCCTGGCTCATGCCTGCCCCTCCTGTACCTCGATGGTGAATTCGGCTGTGTGCACGACGCCCCCGTGCTGGAAGTCCAGATAGAGCGCATATGTTCCCGCGGTGGGCGCGTCGACGGAGAAGTCGACCGTCGGGCCCGGCGGCCCCTCTTCGGGGTGTACATGCAGGTAGGCCAGGTCGTCGGCCCGCAAGGCCACCAGATGTCCATAGGCACCGAGGTAGGGCTCGAGATCGGTGACCTCGCGCCCCTCCTGCTCGATGGTCAGCGAAACGGTGGAGTTCGTGCCCGCGGTGACCGCACCGGCGAGCGTCACGTCATAACCGTCGACACTCGATGTCACATTCGGTGGACTCAGGGGCTGCGGTCGATAGTCGCCGGGAACGGTCAGCTCGGTTCCGAGGGTGATGTTCTCCCCACCGGCCGGAGTGAAATCCGCGAACAGACGGTACGGGCCGGGCGTCGCGAGATCGAGGGCCGTCGACCACATCCCCGACGCGTCACGCACCGGATGTACGTGCTGAAAGTCCGTCAGATCGCGTCGCACGACAACGAGGTGCAGTTCCTTGGTGTGCATGTCGTCGTAGTCGGTGAGCGGTGCCCCATTCGGTCCGCTGATCGTGAAGGCGACCGGTACGTCCGCGCCGGACGGGGCGACGGATCGATCGAGCTCGAGCGTGTAGCCATCCTGGGTGGCCTGCAGCCCGGCCGGAATCGCGGTCGAGGCGGCTGCCGCGTCGTGCGCGTCGTGGCCGGTGTGTGACGCGACCGCGGTCGCCTGGGCGTCGGGCCCGATCGTGTCGCCGACGAACAGTGCCGCGAGAAACAGAAACGCGATCCCCACGAAGAATCCGACGAGCTTGGTGGGGGCGTCGAGTTCCTGCCGTCCGTTGCGCATGGCACTACCCTACCCCCCCAGGGTATAAATCAGCTCAGCTGGTCGTTGCTCAACCGTTCGTAGAGATCGCCGAGGCGCTCGTTGTAGTCCTCGATGACACCGAGCTGTTCATCGTCGTAGGAGTCGAGGATGCGAGTGGTCTCGGAGGCCACTGTCCGATATTCCTCGACGATCGCGGAAATTCGGTTGGTGTCGACCGATACCCACACTTTGCGTCGGTCGAATTCATCGACCTGGGTCACCACTATGTCCGCGTGCCGGAGTCGTTTGATCAGCGCGGTCACCGCACCTTTCGACAACCCCGTTGCCTGTGCAATATCCCCGGCACTCAGACGGTCGTGGCCGCGTAGCAAGTCGACGCATTCGGCGTCGGTGACATGCATTCCGGATCGTTGTGCAAGTGCCTGGCGCATCGACACCGACAGCGCCGACGTACGGCGCATCGCGTTCAGTACCGAGTCCACCCTCGCACGTCGATTGCGATTACTCACTCGCGGCCGTTCCTGTAGAAGTGACGCGCGGATGTCGACCACGCCAGCACGACCACCGCCAGGGCAGCGAGGTCCAGCACCGGGATCAGCGCATGGAACATCGCCGAGGACGACCAGGAAATGACGCTGAAGGCGATCGACATCGCTTGGGACACGAGAAGGAACCGTCCCGCCCAGCGTCGCCTCGATCTGAGCGACCACATGCCTACGAGGCAGACAACAACCGCGACGGTATGAAATACCGAAGCGGACCTTACGGCGATGGCAACCGATTCGTTGACGGTATTGATGTCGAACGTCGGATTTTTGGTTGCGATCTCGGCGCTCAGCTCCGCTCGACGCGCGTTCATGACGAACGGAATTGCACTGTGGGCCAATGCGATGAGAATCAGGAGCGTGTGAATGGTCCGAACCGACGTGGGTGCAGACACTGTCGGCGCGTTCCTCGTGTGCGGCATGGGACTCCCTCCAGACCAATAGTACGATCATTAAACTATTGGCCGCTGTGGGCGTCGTCAAGACCGGATCATCGACGGATCGATCGAGTCCGAGGGTGTAGCCGTCCTGGGTGGCCTGTAGCCCGGCCGGAATCGAGGTCGACGCTGCCATCGAATCGTGACCGGTGTGCGCGGCCGCGGTGTCCGCCGGGTCGTCGGGGTCCGCGCGTGCCGCCGACGAACAGTGCCACGAGAAACAGAAACGCGATCCCCACGAAGAATCCGACGAGCTTGGTGGGGGCGTCGAGTTCCTGCCGTCTTGCATGGATGGACTTACCCTCCCCCCAGGGTATCTAGCCGGTAGTTCCGATCGTCATCTTGAAACCGACATGGGAGGCAGCAAAACCCAGACGGGTGTAGAAGCGGCGGGCGTCCACTCGACGCGAGTCGGACGTCAATTGCACCAGAGCGCACCCTCGCCGCGTGGCTTCCTCGATCGCCCACCTGATCAGTGCACCGCCGAGTCCCCGACTGCGCCACGCCGCGGCCACCCGCACGGCTTCGATCTGCGCCCGCAGCGCTCCCCCGCGCGCCAGCCCCGGAATGACGGTCAACTGCAGCGTTGCCACCACCTCGTCACCGTGCACCACGACCACCTGAAGGTTCCGTGGATCCGACGAGATGTCGTCGAAGGCGGCGCGATACCCGGCCACGTTGTCGACGACTTCGCGCGTCGCGCCCAACGAGTCGTCGACCAGCAGCGCCACGATCGACTCCAGGTCCGATGCAACCGCCTCGCGCACGACACACGTCGACCCGTCGGTCAGGCTGAATTCCATCGATGTCATTTGGGGGTGAATTGCCATGCGCACGACGGTAGATCACCCATTTTGTAACGCGAACGATCCTGAGGACGAAATGCCGGGTAACCCACTGGCAACTGCAGTCGGGTAAATCGGTTCGGGCTGTGAGCGATGGGGATCGAAACATGAATGTTGGCAAGTCGAAGCGTGCACGCGTTGCGTTGAGCGCGTTCGCTATCGGAGCACTGGGTGCCGGGGTTGTCGTTGCAGCTCCTTGGTCGACACCGACCACCACCGAAGCCTCCATCGAGCTGGTGTCGACGGCAACGTGCTACGACATGGTCAGCATTGCCATCGGCGGACGCAGCGACACACCCCGCGACGGCGTCAAATGGCTCACCACTCCAGACGGCACGCGACTTCCCGCAGCGATGTCGGGCGACTACACCAGCGACTGGATCGACCAGGCTGTGCGTGCGCCGATCGGGAAGGTGGATGCCGATTCGTACGCAGCCGTCTACGTGGAATACCCAGCAAACATGGCGAGCTACGAAAACTCCGTCGAAACCGGTGTCATCAACTCGCAAACCATCATCCGTGAGATCTCGAAGTCCTGCCCACAGACACGTTTCGCCATCGTGGGCTACAGCGAGGGCGCGGACGTCGCCCGTCGCACCGCGATGGAAATCGGGAACCAGACCGTTCCTCAGGACGGCAAGTACGGAATCATCGACCCCTCACAGGTCGTCGGGGTCGTCATTCTCGCCGATGCGGGCCGCGTCGCCGGAGAGGGCCCGTTCCCCGGTGCCGACAACCCGTTCAGCAACCCGGACGGCTTCGACACCAAATATCAGAACGGCAACAACGCAATTCCCGGACAGGGCGCATTGCCCGGCACGTCCGGCAGCTTCGGCGCACTCGACGGCAAGGTCGCGTCCTTCTGCTCCGACGGCGACCTCACCTGCGCGCTCCCAGAGAACACCTCACTGATCCACCTGGCCGCCAACGTCGGTCGCCAGGTCAATGCCGACGCGTTGCAGAACGAGCAGCTCACCCCCGCCACCGGTGCCGATCTCGCACTGGCTCTGGGGCGCATCGCAGTCAACGCCTTCAACGACATCGCCTCGCAGCCCAACTGGATGCAGAGCGACGAGACATTCCTCGACGTGCTGATCAAGGTGTCCGAGCCCAACTACAAGCCCGGCGCAGTCACCACTCCCGTCTCGGCGAAGGTCGACGGCGAGCAGGAGCCGATCGAAACCGGTCAGATGATCGACCTCGTGTACCTGCCGCAGAAGATCTTCCGCGAGATCACCGGGTTCATCTCGTCCAACCAGAACACCGTTCCGGTGATCATGAACGATCCGTACGGCCTGACGTTGGCTCCCGGATCGGGACACCACTTCGATTACTGGCGTGACGCCGACGCCGCCAACGGCAAGCCCTTGACCTCGGTGCAGTACGCCGCGGCATGGCTGACCCAGCTGGCAGAGCAGGCCAACAAGGGCGAGCCGGTGAAGACCAAAGAGGTTCAGGAGAAGGCTGGACGCGCAGTGGTCGAGTCCATCGCAGCAGCACCCGCGACCACGTCGGCAACGGCAACTCCGACGGCCACGGCGACTGCACCCGCAACCTCGACGCCCGTCGTGACCACCACGGTTCCGGTTGTGCCTGCACCCGCAGCAGAGGCACCGGCACCGGCACCGGCGTCCGAGCCGGTCACAACCCCCGAGTGCACCGTCCCCGTCGATGGCGAGACCCCCGTCGAGGGAGCACCGCCGGTCTGCGTCACCCCGACCGAAGCACCCGCTGCTGTAGCACCCGAGACTGCGGTTCCCACGACCACCGAGGTTGTACCTGCACCGTAGCCCGGTGCATGCAGAACGCTCACGAGCCCGTCCACCGCTGTCATAGGGTGGGCGGGCTCGTCTGTTTCCACATCGAGAGTGCCGCAGCCGCATTCACTGACCGGCCGCGGGTTCCATGCGACCGACCGGCGCGACTCAGGCCGTGCCGCGTAGCTACCCCCGGACCACGATGCCCACGATCAGAAGCGGTGCGAGCAACGCCAGCACCAGCGGCGGCAAGACTGCCACCGCTATCTGCGACGCAGCAACCACACCCCAGCCGCGCAGACCGACAGCACGACGATGCCACCGATGGCCAGCGCGGTCTCGGTCGGCTGAGAACCCCCGAAGAAGTCCGCCCCGGACTCCAGCGCCCCATAGCTACCCCCGTAAATCGTGACCGTCAGGACCATGGTGAACGGGACGGTCATGCCGATGGCCAGCGAGGTCGGAGCCGCGGGCAGGGCGGAGACCACGACGTAACCGGCAATCACCGGCACCGCCCACTGCACGAGCGAGGCGGGGAGATCACCGAGATAGCTCTGCGCGAGATTCGCGGCCGCGAGCACCAGTAGCGCGAGAAGTCCGAGATAGATCTGCGGGAAGCGGTAGGCGACAAGCCCGCCTGCGGCCAGCAACAGCACCGTGAATCCGAGCGAGGCGTAGGTCGTGTCGAGGAAACTGAGGGCTCCCACCCCGGCCGCCCACGAGGCGAGCAACACCAGGATCAGTGAGCCGTCGCGCTTCGGTAGGAGCCAGGCAGCAACGAGCGCCGAGGCGGTCAACCCGGCGAGCGCAAGGAACCATACGAGGGTGCTGTCGCTGTATTCACTGGCCCACCAACCGAATCCGCCGGCGACCAGGGGCAGTGCAATACCGACCGCGAGCATCCGAGTGCTCGCCTGCGACGCTGCAACCGACGAGGTTCGATATCCGGCAACGAGAAATATCGCGGCGAAGACGGCCAGGACAACGGCGATGGCAGCCCTCTCGGGCACCACCGCGTCCTCGGGGCCGGCGACCACCCAGGCGAATTGCGGGCCGGACGAGCTCGTCAGCAACGTTCCTAGCTCGGCTCCCACCCGCGCGGCGGCGAGGACTCCGAGCGCCAGAGCCGCCTGCGCTCCGCGATGGGTTGCAGACAGGATTGCCGACGCACCGAGCAGCACTCCACCGCTCAGCGCTGCTGCCCAATCGCCCAGCAATCCCGAAGCCATGCCCAGAGATTCGAAGACGATCACCAGCAGCGCCCCCACCGCGATCCACGGGGTGGCTCGTCCACCCGAGCGAGCCGACACCACTGCGCTCACTGCTGCAGCGACGGCGAGCACGACCACACCGTCGACAATTGCCGACGCACCGAAGCCGAAGTCGTTGTACAGAAGCGGCTCTCGCAGGGCCATCACGCTGATCGAGTAGCCGACGGTAAGACCGGCCAGGAGCATCGACAGAACTTTCATACTGCCGATCATGCCGTCAGCCGAATTTCACTCCCTGCGCCAGGGGCAGTTCGTTGGAGTAGTTGACGGTGTTGGTCGCGCGGCGCATGTAGGCCTTCCATGCGTCGGAACCGGATTCGCGGCCGCCGCCGGTTTCCTTCTCACCACCGAAGGCACCGCCGATCTCTGCGCCGGAGGGTCCGATATTGACATTGGCGATGCCGCAGTCCGAACCGGCGGCGGACAGGAATCGCTCCGCTTCACGCAGATCGGTGGTGAAGATCGACGACGAAAGCCCCTGCGGCACATCGTTGTGCAAGGCGATTGCCTCGTCCAAGGTCTCGTACGTCAACACATACATGATGGGCGCGAAGGTCTCGTGCTTGACGATGTCGGTCTGCGCGGGCATCGTCACGATCGCGGGCTGAACATAGAACGAGTACTCGTCGACCACGTTCACGCGCTCGCCGCCGACCACGACGGTTCCGCCGTCGGACACTGCGGTCTGCAGGGCTTTCCGGTAACCCGAGAAAGCACCCGCGTCGATGAGCGGCCCCACCAAAGTGTCACTGGCCAGAGGAGATCCGATCGACAGCGTCTCGTACGCCGCCACCAGCTTGCCGACCAGTTCGTCCGCAACGGAGGAATGCACGATGACGCGTCGCAGCGAGGTGCAGCGCTGACCGGCAGTTCCGGCCGCCGAGAACACCAGTCCGCGCGTCGTCAGATCGAGATCGGCCGACGGCGTCACGATCGCCGCATTGTTGCCGCCGAGTTCGAGCAGCACCCGGCCGAATCGTTCGGCGACCCGCGGCGCGACGGCCCGGCCCATTCTCGTCGAACCGGTTGCCGACACCAGTGCGACGCGCGAATCGTCCACCAGCGCTTCGCCGGATGCGCGGCCACCGACCACCAACTGAGCGATCTTGGGGTCCACACCCGCAGCGGCGGCAGCACGCTCGAACAGTGCCTGCACTCCGACGGCAGTCAACGGAGTCTTCTCCGACGGCTTCCAGATGACGGTATCGCCCGCGACGAGCGCGAGGGCGGTATTCCAACTCCATACCGCCACAGGGAAATTGAAGGCCGTGATGACGCCGACGACTCCGAGCGGGTGCCACTGTTCCATCATGCGATGCCCGGGCCGCTCGGTGGCAATCGTGTTGCCGTAGAGCTGGCGTGAGAGTCCGACGGCGAAGTCGCAGATGTCGATCATCTCCTGCACCTCACCGAGGCCCTCGGAGACGATCTTGCCGGCCTCGATGGACACCAGTGCGCCCAGATCATCCTTGTGCACGCGCAGCAGTTCGCCCAGTTCGCGGATCACCTGGCCACGAACCGGGGCGGGCACCTGCGACCACGATACGAACGCGGTGCGCGCGTCGGCGATGACACCTTCGACGTCGGCTGCCGACGCAGACGCCAGCGTCGCCAAGTTTCCGCCGGTGATGGGCGAGCGCGCGATGATCGCGTCGGGTCCAGCGGGAGCGTCGAGCGCGATCGTCGCACCCAGCCGGTCGAGGATGGCGCGAGTGCGCACACTCAACTCGTCGTGGGTGATGGATGCAGACATGCGCGTACACCTTCCGTGAAGAGAACCGAACTGTCGGAGATCAGCCTACCGATGAGGGTCACAACCGTATAATTTCCTGTGTATTGGGCTTGCTTACGGAATATTAACGCGTATCTTCGACGTCATGACGCAAGTATTACAGCGCACCGGAGTGACGATCGACGCCTCCAACGTTCGCGACGTGATCGGTGAACACCTACTGGCCGACGGTTTCGAGCTGGTCCTCGACCTCGATGCCTCGACCGGTTCCACCCTGGTCGACGCCAGGGACGGCACCCGCTACCTGGATCTGTTCACGTTCTTCGCGTCCAACGCCCTGGGCATGAACCATCCGGCCCTGATCGACGACCCCGAGTTCCGGGCGGATCTGATGCAGGCGGCGATGAACAAGCCCAGCAACTCCGACATCTACACCGTGCCCATGGCCCGGTTCGTCGACACGTTCGCCCGTGTACTCGGTGACGATCGATTGCCGCACCTGTTCTTCGTCGAGGGTGGTGCACTGGCAGTGGAGAACGCGTTGAAGGTGGCGTTCGACTGGAAGTCACGCTGGAACGAAAGTCAAGGTCTGGACCCATCACTGGGCTCCCAGGTGATGCACTTCGAGCATGCGTTCCACGGCCGTTCGGGTTACACGATGTCGCTCACCAACACCGACCCGAACAAAGTTGCCCGCTTCCCGAAATTCGACTGGCCACGCATCCCGTCCCCGTTCATCCGATCCGACGCGAACATGGACGAACTCGAGAATGCATCGTTGGCGGCAGCACGCCTGGCCTTCGAGGCCAATCCACACGACATCGCCTGCGCCATCATCGAACCCATCCAGGGCGAGGGTGGAGATCACCACTTTCGGCCCCGCTTCCTGCAGAAGTTGCGAGACCTCTGCCACGAGTTCGATGCCTTGTTCGTCATGGACGAGGTGCAGACCGGCGCTGGAATGACCGGTACCGCATGGGCTTTCCAGCAGCTCGACGTCGTTCCGGATATCGTCGCCTTCGGCAAGAAGGTTCAGGTCTGCGGCGTCATGGCCGGCGGTCGCGTCGACGACATCGACGACAACGTCTTCGCCGTCAGCTCTCGCATCAATTCGACGTGGGGTGGCAACCTCACCGACATGGTGCGGTCGCGTCGAATCCTGGAAGTGGTCGAGTCCGAGAAGCTCATCGACCGCGCAGGCAAGCTGGGGGTGGTGCTGCTGACCATGCTGGAGGAGCTGGCAACCCGGCACAGCGTGGTCTCCGAGGTACGCGGACGCGGCCTGATGTGCGCCTTCTCCCTGCCCGACGCCGCAACCCGCGACCGAGTCATCGAGCTGTTGCGTACCGAGGAACATGTGCTGGCTCTCGGCTGCGGCGACGCGGCAGTGCGATTCCGTCCGGCACTGACGATCACCGAAGCCGAGCTGACCCAGGCCGTCCAGTCCATCGATCGGGTGCTGAGCATGCTCTGACACTGTCAGGGAAGTCTTGACAATCCGGATCTGCGTTGTCAGGCTGTACCTGACTCAGGAGGTCGAGCATGGATCCCATCACCCTCGCAATCGAGGCGGATATCTCTACGGCAACGCAGGCGGTTGTGACGGCAGCGGCCATCGAGGCCGGACGGGTTGCCGACGAGATCATCGGCACAGGTCCCCTGCCGGGCACACCGGAATGGGAGGCCGAGCAATCGACCGACCTGCCCGCACGACGCAGCCTCGCGTGGCATCTGCTGAGTCTTCGTGTGCAACTGGCAGCGGGGCTCGACGGCCTCGAAACCGTTGTTGTGCTGAGGGTTCAGGGTGCAACGTGGGCGACGATCGGAACGGCAGTCGGCATGACACGACAGTCGGCCCACGAGCGGTGGGGCGCCCGGTCGGCGGCGATTCTGGACCCCGTCGGCGACGGACTGCCGCAGATCGTGCCGAACGATAACCCGGCCTGAGCTACAACAGCATCCTCGCAGCACCTGCTGCCACGGCGTCTGCTGCTCGCTGGAGTGCGGGAGAAGACAGCGACCACTGCTGCCAGTACAGCGTCACGTCGTCGATTCCATTGTCGTCGAAGCACTTCAGCGAGTCGCGCGCCTGCAGATCGGGAATCATGCCCCAGCCGAATCCCAGATCGACGGCGCGTGCGTAGTCCGCAGAGGCCGGCACCAGGTGCCGCGGCGGCTCGTGCGGTTCGACATCGAATCGCTGTAAGTAGTTGTCCTGCAACCGGTCGTCGGCGTCGAAGACCACCACCGGGGCGACCCGCAGCGCAGCGGCCGTCACCCCTGCAGGGAACCATCGCTCGACGAATCCAGGCGTAGCCGACGGCCGGTAGCGCATCGCACCGAGGCGTCGAACGGTGCAGCCACGAACCGGATCGGCCACCGATGTTATTGCGGCGGAGACGATCCCGTCGTGCAGCAGTTGGGCGGTACGATCCTGATCTTGCCGATGCAGGTCGAAGGTCGTCTGGGACGCCAGTGGCGCGAGCACAGGCAGTACCCAGGTCGCCATCGAATCCGCGTTGACGGCAAGGGAGACAGGAGCGGCGATTCCGTCGTCGTTCAGTTCGGCCCGAGTCTGTCCGGTCAAGGTATCGATCTGACGCGCCAGACGCAGCACGGCGATACCCGACTGCGTGGCCGCCACCGGTTTGCTTCGCTGGACCAGCGTTCGACCCAATGACTGCTCGAGGGACTTGATTCGCTGGCTCACCGCCGACGGAGTCACGTGCAGTGTGCGAGCCGCAGCCTCGAACGTTCCCCCGTCGACCACCGCTTTCAGAGCCCTGAGCTGCTCGATCTCCATCAGATGAAGATACGCTAATCATCCCTGAAATACATTCGCTGGACCTAACCATCGTGTGCTCCTAGCGTTGCAGTCATGACATCGCTTGCCGCCGCACAATCGACCCTCACCGGGCTGGGCGTGGGTCTCTCGCTCATCGTTGCCATCGGCACACAGAACGCGTTCGTGCTGCGCAAAGGCCTGCAACGCACCCACGTGCTGCCGGTGGTGGCGGTGTGCGCCCTGTCCGACGCGGTACTGATCCTGGCCGGGGTAGCCGGCATCGGGGTACTCGTCGACCGCTTCCCCGTCGCTCTGCGCATCGTGACCGTTCTCGGTGCCCTGTTCCTCCTCGTCTACGGACTGATGGCTCTCAATCGCGCGCGCACTCCCTCGACGATGACGACCGAACTGCACGGGGGCGGTTCGCTGATCGCAGCCGTAGCGACGTGCCTGGCGCTGACCTGGCTCAACCCGCACGTCTACCTCGACACCGTCGTGTTCCTCGGTTCGATCGGTAACCGTCAGCCGGGAGACCTGCGTTGGTGGTTCGCCGCCGGCGCGATGCTGGGCAGCGTGCTGTGGTTCACCTCGCTCGGCTACGGCTCACGTGTGCTCAGTCCGCTGTTCGCGCGACCGTTGGCGTGGCGAATCCTCGACCTCGGGATCGGGATCATGATGCTCACGCTCGCGGCGTTGCTGGTATTCGGCTGAACCTGAATACTTGATCCGCGGTACAACGAGTGATCTGATAGTCGCGGTAGACCGACCGCACGGTCTCGAAACCCTGGAGGACTCCCGTGCCGTACCTCGGCCTGCTGATCATGCTGATGGCGATCTTCTGTCTGATCGACGTCATCACCGCCGACGACTCCGGTATCCGCCACCTCCCGAAAATAGTGTGGCTGCTGCTCGTCATCGTCCTGCCGTTGGCCGGCTCCATCGCGTGGCTCGTCGTGGGAAGACCCGAAGGCGGCGGCATCTGGGGTGGCAGCGGTGCCCCGCGCACCGCGTCGGCCTACCCCGAGTACGACGCCAAACCCGGCCGGGCCGTCGCCCAGTCGCAGGAAAGCGACGAGGAGTTCCTACGCCGCTGCCGCGCCCGTGCCGAGGAGCAGCGCCGCATCGCCCGCGAGCAGCGCACGAGCGAATGAGACCACAATCCCCAGTGCACGCGGAATAGACACCATGGCCAAGTTGACGACGTTTCCCGAACCGAGTTCCGTCTTGTCCGATCCCGCCGACCTGTTTCGCGAGTACCTACGCTTCTATCGCGGCGAGTTGGTTCGGCGAATCACTGCCCTGAGCGGCGATTCCCTGACCACCACAACCGTTCCCTCGGAGTGGACGCCGCTGCAGATGCTGACGCACCTGGTGCATATGGAGCAGCGCTGGTTCGTCTGGGGGTTTCTCGGCAGGGCAGTCGACGCGCCGTGGGGTGACGAGAAGGACGGTTCGTGGCATGTGCCGGCCGATGTGGACGCCGAGACCCTGCTGACCAGGCTCGACGACGGCGCCAGGCTCACCGAGGAGGTGCTGAGCTCACACCGGATGGACGACTTGGCCACTCTTGGTGGACGATTCACCGATGAGAGGCCGACTCTGATCTGGATCTGCTTCCATGTACTCCAGGAATACGCCCGTCACCTCGGCCACCTCGACGTCGCAGTCGAACTGGCCGGCGGGCCGAGAGGTGAGGGACCGGCATGAGAATCAACATCACCAGCGTCTTCGTCGACGATCAGAGCAAGGCTCTGACGTTCTACACCGAGGTACTGGGCTTCGTCGTCAAACACGATGTGGCCATGGGCGGCCCCGATCGTTGGCTCACGGTCGTCTCACCGCAGGATCCGGAGGGCACTGAGTTGCTGCTCGAGCCAAGCGGTCATCCCGCAACCGCGCCCTTCAAGGATGCGCTTTTCGCGGACGGCATCCCGTTCACGCAGTTTGCGGTGGACAGTGTTGCAGCAGAATACGATCGGCTCATCGGCCTCGGCGTTCGGTTCACTCAGCAGCCCACCGAGATGGGCCCGGTGATCACTGCGGTATTCGACGACACCTGCGGAAACCTGATTCAGATCATCGCTCCGGCGAGCTGACAACTCAGACGTTCGCGTACAGGTCGACGGTGGTGCCGTCGGGATCGTGCACGACGGCATAACGCTGCCCCCAGAACGCATCCCACGGCTGCAGGTGGCCGGTGTACCCCGCCTCGGTCACCGCTGCCCACGCCGCGTCCACTCCGGCGGCCGAACCGCAATCGAAGGCGAGCGCAACACGATGACCGCCGCTGGGCGGTGTCCACGTCGGGTCGAAAGAGGTGATCGTGGAGGGCAGGTCGAACAACAACCGAACGCCGCCGAGATCTACCTCGACATGTTGCTCGGCGTCGGCGTCGGCCGGAATATCCAGTCCCAGAACGCGATAGAACGCCAGCGCGGCAGCCATATCGGCGACGACGATTTCGATTCCTGCCAGACGTGGTTTCACGACGCCAAGGCTAACCGCGTCAGCCCCAGTTCGCGGCATTTGTCAGGCAGAAGGGATGCCCTGCCGGGTCGAGCAGCACGCGCCAGGTCTCACCCGGCTGGTCGTCGGGCAGGGTCGCCCCGAGTTTCACGGCGGCCGTCGCCGCGGCGTCGAGATCCTCGACTGCAAGATCGAAATGAAACTGTTTGCTGCCGTTCGCATTGGGCCACGACGGCGGCTGATAGTCGTCGACGCGACCGAATCCGAGCGCACTGCTCGGACCTTGCAGCATCGCGTACTCCTGCTCCGAATGTACGACGCTCCAGCCCAACAACGACGACCAGAATTTCGCGTTGGACACAGGGTCTGCACAGTCCAGGGTGACCATCTTCAGCGTGGCCACGGGTGTCTCGGTCATTGTCTCCTCCTCAACAGCGGGTGTCGGACCAGACTCCTACACTGACGCCCGTGCCGGATAGGAAAAACGCGACAGCCACCCAGTCCGGCGTCCTGCGGCCGGATCAGCTGGCACAGTACGTCGACCTGGTACGGCTGCCGTGTACGGCGGAGTTGCAACCGTGGGTCGAGAACTACTGGCAGCTTCGGTGGAATCTGCCGCCCGGCACCTCGTACCGCAGCTCGACGCTCCCGCACCCTGCCTGCACGCTCAGCGTCGAACACGGCTGGACCAGGAAAGGCGTCGTCGACCCGGTGGTGGTGACGGGAGTGCTCACACGCCGCTTCGACGTCGTGCTGGCCGAATCCGGTTGGGTCTTCGGCGTCAAGTTCCGGCCGGGCGGTTACGCGGCCTTCACGGGAACTGTGGCTCGAAGCCTGCGCGACGTCCACGTGGCTCCGCCCACTCCGTTCCGGACCGACACCGTCGACGCCCTGGCGGAACTGGGCGGACATCTGGACGCCGACCACTGCCGAACCGTCGTCGACGCGGTTCTCACGCCCTACGCACCGGAGGTCGAGCCGGAGTACGAGGTCGTTCTGGACATCATCGGGACCATGCTGGGAGATCGGACGCTGATTCGCGTCGCCCAGGTCGAAGAGCGTTGCGGTATCGGCACTCGGCGAGTGCAGCGGCTGTTCGAGCGTTATGTCGGAGCGACGCCGAAGTGGGTTCTCGGCCGGTATCGCATTCACGATGCGCTCAGTGAGCTCGACGACGGCTACTCGGGTCCCCTGGCAGACCTTGCGGCGCGGTACGGCTGGTTCGACCAGGCGCACTTCACCCGTGAGTTCACCGAACTGGTGGGAATGCCACCGAGTTCGTATCAACTGTGAGTAACGCCTTCGTCACGCATTGGGACTTTTGCCGATTCGTTTGGCACAGTATCCCGCGGTGCTCGGTAGTACCGGGCGGGGAACAGCAGCACAGAGGAAGAGTGGGCTCCATCGCATGATCAACATTCTCGTTGCCGGCGGTATCGCGTTGGCGGTCTCGATTCTGTTGACGCCGTTTCTCATCGCGCTGTTCACCCGGCAGGGCTTCGGCCAGGAGATTCGCGTCGAGGGCCCCGCAAGCCACCAAGCCAAGCGAGGGACGCCGACGATGGGCGGCGTCGCGATCATCGTCGGTCTGTGGGCCGGCTATCTCGGCTCCCACCTCGTGGCGATGGGCGGCGACGGCCCGTCGGCGTCCGCCCTGTTGATCCTAGGTCTCGCGACTGCTCTCGGCGTCGTCGGTTTTCTCGACGACTACATCAAGCTCCGCATGAAACGAAGCCTGGGCCTCAAAGCGACAGGCAAGTACGTCGGGCAGATCAGTGCAGCGGTGATCTTCGCAGTATTGGCGCTGCAGTTCCGCAATGGGAACGGGCTGACGCCGGGCAACGTCGAACTCTCGCTGGTGCGCCAATCGACGTTCTTCACGATGGCCCCCATCGTGTTTGTGCTGTTCTGTGTTTTCCTCATCGTCGCGTGGTCCAATGCGGTCAACCTCACCGACGGGCTCGACGGTTTGGCCGCAGGGTCGATGACCCTCGTCCTCGGCGCGTACACGGTGATGACGTTCTGGCAGTACCGGCAGTCGTGCGCCACCAATTCCGTCGCCGGGTGCTACCAGGTGCGCGATCCACTCGACCTCGCCGTCGTCTGCGCCGCCGCTGCGGGTGCCTGTATCGGGTTCCTCTGGTGGAACGCCGCCCCGGCCAAGATCTTCATGGGCGACACCGGGTCGCTCGCCCTCGGCGGACTGCTCGCAGGATTGTCGATCGTGAGCAAGACCGAGCTGATCGCCCTCGTCTTCGGGGCCCTCTTCGTGGCCGAAGTCGCGTCGGTCGTCATTCAGGTCGCCTCGTTCAAGAGCACCGGCAAGCGGCCTTTCCGGATGGCGCCCATCCACCACCACTTCGAGTTGGGCGGCTGGGCGGAGACGACGGTCATCATCCGGCTGTGGCTCTTCGCCGCGATCGCATCGGCGCTGGGGCTCGGGTTGTTCTACAGCGAATTCCTCGCGGCCGTCGGCTGACCTCTACGATTCCGATATGACCGACGAATTGTCTCCGGTGGCCAAGGTCGACGCGCTCGCCGCCGAACTCGAACAACTCGATGCTCGACGCGTCGCCATCGGGGTCGAACTCGTCAACCTTCAATTCGGCCTCGACGGAGATGCCAAGATCCGCGCTACCGAGGTGTTTCACAGCGACTACCTGGAGCGACTGTTCACGTTGGTCGACGAACTTCGCACGGACGAATAGTTCCGGCCTCGTTACCCGGCGTCCGGGTCCGAGCGCGACACCACGCTCAGCCGGAAGTCTCTCAGCGACAGAGTGAGTGCCGCCGACGCTGCAACAAGTACGCCGCCGACCGGGAACACCAGCCACGGATTGCCTATGGTGGGGGTGAAGGTCGGTGGGATGACTTCACTGTCGAGAATGATGGTGGCGGAGTTGGTATCTACATCGGGGTCAACCGAAATTTCTCCGATGGCGACGCCGTAAGGCGATTGGTGAAGTCCGGCAGCGCCGCCGTGGCTCTCGAAGTATCGAGGCCACACAGGCGACATGACAACCACTTCAGTAGGTTGCGGTGGCCAATGCGTCCAGGCAAGTGCACTGCCCGCTCCCAGTGCCGCACCCACGACGATCAACAATCCGAACAGGTGAATGCGGCTGCGTTCACGATCCCGGACGATGCGCAGACCCGAATCGACGACAAACGACGCCACCACCAGACCTGTCACTATCCCTGCTGCAACAAGATAGAGCGTCATCGGGAACCAACTCGGCCGAATGTAGATCACGCCCACATCCGGTGGGCCGGCAACCGCAACGTGCCAGACCACCGCTGCCGCAGCGCCTGTCGAGGCACCGACAGCGGCGAGTACCGCCACGAGGCCTTTCCCTGATGGGCTGTCCACGGTCGGGACTTTACCCACGACGGAACTCGGTGGCGTCGGAGGGGAAGTCGCGTTACGGTGAAGCCGTGAGTTCACCCGAGGCATCCAGATTCGAGCTACCGGCACCCCGGTAGCTCGACAAAACCGAAGCACTCGATCACGACACGTTCGGTGAGCACCCGTGTGCCGGTCCACCTGTCCTGGACCCGTCTCACATTCGGAGAACCCTCCATGCCACCGCTCGTATTCTTGCTCGCCACTGCAGTTTTCGCCCAGGGAACGTCCGAGTTCATGCTCGCCGGCCTGCTCACCGATATCGCCACCGACCTGAACACCACGGTTCCCAGTGCGGGGATGCTGACCTCGGCATTCGCCGTCGGTATGGTCGTCGGCGCACCGGTCATGGCCGTTGCGACACGTCGGCTACCACCCCGTGCCGCACTTTCCACCTTCTTGGCGATCTTCATCGCTATGCATGTAATCGGCGCAACCACATCCAGTTATCCGGTGCTGTTCGCCTCTCGGGTGCTGGCCGCCTTCGCCAACGCCGGGTTTCTGGCCCTCACCTTGGCCATGGTCACAGCGCTGGTCACACCCGACCGCCTCTCGCGCGCCATCGCCACCATCCTGGCCGGCACCACTTTTGCCTTGGTGGTCGGCGTACCGGCCGGCACGCTGGTGGGGGCACTTCTGGATTGGCGCGCCGCGCTGTGGGGGGTGGCATTGCTGTCGGTTCCCGCCCTCATCGCCGTGACCGTCGCTGCACCCACCACACAGGACCGGCGATCCGGTGGTTCACTGACTACGGAATTTGCTGTCTTGCAGCGATATCCCCTGATTCGCATCCTCGCTCTCTGTATTCTCGTCAACGGTGCCACGTTCTGCGCGTTCACATACTTGGCTTCGGTCGTCACCGAACGAGCGGAATTGCAGAGTGCGATGGTGCCAGTGGTGCTTGCGCTGTTCGGGATCGGCGCGCTGGGTGGAGTGTGGGCAGCGGGCAGATTCGGTGACCGCTACGCAACGACGATCGTGTCTGTAGGCTGCGCAGCGCTTCTCGTCGGCTGGTGCCTGTTCGCGCTGCTGTCGCAGTGCCCGGTCGCCGTGTTGGTCTTTGCCTTCGTGCAGGGCGGACTGTCGTTCGCCCTCGGCAGCACACTGGTGAGCCTGGTGATGCGCAACGCGGCGGGTGCGCCCACGATGTCGGGTTCGTACGCGACAGCGAGTTTGAACATCGGTGCTGCAGCCGGGCCTGCTCTCGGTGGAGTGGTCTACAGCTCAGCACTCGGACCGATCGGACCACTTGCCGCCAGCGCAGTCTTGGCCGGTATGGCTCTTGTGGCGTCTGTCCTGTTGACCTGAAGCGTAGTTGAGGTTCTACTGTCGCTTTCATGAATACACACGCACCCCTACAACGACCACCGATGCAGCCACCCGAGCGACAGCCGATCGGATTCTGGACCGCCCGCGCCGGCGAAGCCATCCGAGCACGTACCCGCGGCGCCCTCCACGACATCGGTATCACCCAACCCGAATGGTGGCTCCTGCATCAGATCTCGCTGCACCCCACAGGGGCCGACAGGGAAGCGACGATCGAGAAGATCGGCCACAACGACACCCCGGAGGCAATCGTCGAGGCCATCGACTCTGCACGGTCCAAAGGTTGGATCGAGGAATCGAATTCACGCGTGACGTTCACCCCGGAAGGTGAAGCACAATTCCGACGGGCGTCGGACGTTCAGCAGATGCTGCAGGACGAGCGCATGCAGGGCATCGGTCAGGACGAGTTCGTCACCGCAATTCGAGTGTTGCAGCAGACAATCGAGAACGTCGGGGGCGACGCCTGGCACTGGTGAGATCAGCTGCCTCGAATGCGGACCATCCAAAACCGATGAGCATGAACGGCTTACGCATCGTCCACTGCCGTTCCGACAGCC
The DNA here is from genome assembly GCF_027270735.1 of Rhodococcus ruber. Lineage (GTDB taxonomy): Bacteria > Actinomycetota > Actinomycetes > Mycobacteriales > Mycobacteriaceae > Rhodococcoides > Rhodococcoides rubrum_A. The sequence continues at coordinate 331,021 of NZ_JAPWIJ010000001.1, forward strand.
GTTGCGAAGGCAGCCATGCTCGGGAATCTCATGTCGAAGCTGTACTTCTCCGTGGGCTCCGGAGTTGCGCCCCAACCGGGTCGGTCGTGACGCCGGTCGATCCACACCGAGGAGATGCCGTGACGCTTGGCCGGAACATGGTCGTGGAACAGACTTTGCGCAACGTGGAGCAGACGCGACCTGGGCACGCCGAGGTTGTCGAGAACTCCATCGATTGCGTCGAAGTGGTTGGCGGCCGGCTTGTATGCCCCCACGTCCTCGGCGGTGACGATAGCGTCGAACCGAACGCCGAGCCGGCGATTGCTGCCGGCGAAGCCTTCGCGGTGGACATTGGACAGGATGACGAGCTTGTAGTTCTGGGCGAGACTCGCCAACGCCTCGGCGGAGTCCGCAAATGCAGGCCAGTCCGGTACCGACGATCCCAGCCGGTTCGTCCAGTCCTCCGATACGGGGATTCCCAGGGCGTCACCGGTGCGCACGAAAGCTTCGGCGAGAATCCCGGGATAGAGCATCGCGGGGAAATCTCGTTGCGCCTGAGACTCGTTCACCCCGAATGCCACGAGCAGTTCATCTCGAGACAGGGCCGCACCGGACTGCTCCGCCCAGGCACCGAGAACGCTCAGAATCCCGGCCTCCCAGTCGATCAGCGTTCCGTAGCAGTCGAAGCTCAGCACGTCGTAGTCGGCGAGGTTCATCTGGCAGGCACTCCTCGGAATTCGGTAGCGAACAACTGCTCGCGTCGATACCGTCTACAGGTCATGAGCATCGTACTGCGATTTACAGGCCCTCGACCGGGTATCGGTCGTCGGGTCAGCCCAGTGCACCGCTGAAGTCCTGACGTCCGACTCGGTCGAGGGAATCCCAACCGTCGATCGACAGAGGACACTCACATGAAGAGCTATATCTCCAATTCCCAACTGATTCAGAATCTCTCGATTCGCGACCTGACCGACCCGGACCAAGGCGCACACGCGATGCAACTCCTGTTGACCGCTGTGGTCGAGAATCTCACACACATGTGGAACACGGACACCGACGTTCTACGTCTCGGTGCCGTTGTACCGGTGCAGGACAACTACGACAAGCTCGGCTTCGATGCCGATGCCGTCACCCGCGACCGACGGTATTCGCGCTACCTCGGTCCCAACGTGATGCTGCGCAGTCACACATCCGCATACATCCCATGGATCCTCCAGCAGATGGACGACGCATCGGATGTCGATCGACTCGTCGTTCTGCCCGGCCGCGTCTATCGGCGCGATGCCATCGACCGAACGCATGTCGGTGCGCCTCATCAAGTCGATCTGTGGCGATTGGTGTCCCGGCCCGACCTCACCGATCAAGACCTGTCGGCCATGATCGAGTCGGTTGTCCGCTCCGTCCTTCCCGACGCCGAGTGGCGGGCGGTGCCCGCGGACCACCCGTACACCCGGGGTGGCCATCAGATCGACGTGCGCATCGGCGACGCCTGGATGGAGCTCGCCGAGTGCGGCTCGATCTCGCCACAATTGTTGCAGCGCAGTGGCCTCGACCCGACTCGGTGGTCCGGCCTCGCACTCGGAATGGGGTTGGACCGCGCGTTGATGCTGCGCAAAGGGATCGACGACATTCGTCTGTTGCGCGCCGAAGATCCTCGAATTCGAAGCCAGATGCTTCACTTGGAACGGTGGCAACCGGTGTCCTACATGCCGCCTGTTCGGCGTGACATTTCTGTCGTAGTTCACGAGAGCATCGACGGCGAACTCCTCGGTGACGCAATTCGCACCGCATTGGACGGGGACGGTGAACTACTCGAATCCGTGGAGCTACTCTCCGTCACAACCTATGACGATCTGCCCGACGCAGCCCGCGTCCGACTCGGTCTCGGTTCCAACCAGGTCAATGCGCTGATCCGGATCACGCTGCGGCCGATCGGGCGCACTCTCACCGACCGAGAGGCAAACCTGCTGCGCGACAGAGTGTATCGAGCTGTTCACATCGGTCCTGCATCCGAGCTGATCGACGGTAGAGTTCTTCTTGACGGTCGATCGGCTGACGACGAAAGGCAGAACCCATGAACATGGGCAAGGACGCCGAGGCACGCAACGTCGTCGAGGCGCTGAGTGTGATCGACAAGCCCTGGCAACCGCGCCGACTCGCCGGCATCAACGACTACGACGTCGTACTCGGGCCCGGTGACACTGCCGATACCGGCGATGCAGGCGGTGACAGGACCTCACAGGTCGAAGAGTTGTGACGGTGGTCCTGCTGCGGCCGGCTGTTCGGTCCGACGCCGAGTTCCTGTTCTCGATGGCGTCGGACGTCGAGGTAGTTCGATGGGTTGGCGACGGAAACCCCTGGACCAAGACGTATTTCGATCAGCGACTTGCGCTCGCACTGAGCGCGACGGGCAGCCGCGATCCGGACGTGCAGAGGTGGTTCGTCGGAACTACCGAGGAATCGCTGCGCGTGGGGTTGCTCAGCATCATTCGTCGATCCGACCACCTGGAGGTCGGCTATTGGGTACATCCGGACCATTGGGGTCTCGGCTACGCGGGCGAACTCCTCGTTCACGCGCAAGAGCATGCCTCTGGTTTACCGCTGGCAGCGCAGGTGTATCGGGCGAACGTTGCCTCTCGTCGGGTTCTCGAGCGGGCCGGGTTCGCACTCGTCGACGATGGGGATCCCATGACCTATCGGCGTCGGCCAGCGCACTGGCCTACCACGTCCTGACAGGCCGGGGACGAACGGTGGTGCGGCCGGTCGTGACGCCACGCACCATGGGGCGCGTCAGAAATTCGTGGGGAAACCCGGGATCGACTGCGCTGACTGCATGCAGTTCGTCGAGCTGCGATCGGTCGAATACGACATCGAGCGCAGAAATGTTCTGCTGCAACTGTTCCAACGTGCGCGCCCCGATCAACGAACTTACCACCGACGGATGCCGAAGAGACCATGCCAACGCCACCTGAGCAGCGGTCACGCCGAGTTCGTTCGCGACGTCGACGACGGTATCCGCAATCTCGAGCCCGCGCACGGTCAACGTTCCGTTGGCCTTCGCGTGATCGCGACGCGTCCCTGTTGGACTCTGGGAACCGGCCGTCGCAAGATCTGCGGCAGTGTATTTCCCCGTCAACACTCCTCCACCCAGCGGGGCCCATGGAACAACACCGATGCCGAGATTCGCTGCCATCGGCAGCAATTCCCGCTCGGTGGTCCGTTCGATCAAGCTGTACTCCACCTGGAGGGCCGCACACGACGGCCAGCCGCGCAGCTCCGCTGTGGTCTGCATGCGCGCGACTTCCCATGCCGGTGTATCGGAAATACCGATGTACAGAACCTTTCCCGAACGGACCAGCTCACCGAGCGCGGCGATGATCTCGTCACTGGGCGTCATGCCGTCCCATGCGTGCAGGTACAGCAGGTCTATGTGGTCGATGCCGAGATTCCGCAGGCTTGCTTCGACAGAACCGCGCAGGCTCTTTCTACCGCCGCCACCTGCATTAGGGTCGGACGGATCACGCGTCGCCGCGTATTTTGTTGCGACGACGACCGAATCGCGGCGGCCCCGGAGAAATCGGCCCAGATACTGCTCCGACTGGCCGTCGGTGTAGATGTTGGCGGTGTCGACAATGTTTCCGCCGGCATCGAGGTAGGCGTCGAATATTCTTCTCGAGTCGCCCTCATCTGCACCCCAGCCCCAGGCGGTTCCGAATGTCATGGCTCCCAGCGAGAGTGGTGATACTCGAAGGCCGGAGCGGCCCAGCAACCTGTACTCGTCCATGCGTGTCATGGTCATGTCTCCTTCGTGTGCGGTCCTACTCACCGTCCTTGCCCCGTCGGGAAACAGGAAGGACGAGATCATCCTGGGAAGGGCGGTACCAGGCTGATCGCACCGAAGTGGCCTACCGTGGATCGGGTGAGTACGCAGTTGGGTCGAGACGAGCTGGCAGCATTCTTGCGTGCCAGGCGCGAGGCGCTGATCCCGTCGGACGTCGGTCTGCCACCGCGAATAGGGGCTTCGCGCACGCCCGGTCTGCGGCGCGAAGAAGTCGCTGCATTGGCAGGGGTGAGCGTGGACTACCTCATTCGGCTCGAACAGGCACGGGACGTTCGACCATCCGCCCAGGTGGTGCAATCGCTGTCGAGCGCCTTGAAACTATCCACCGATCAGACGAGATATCTGTTCACTCTCGCCGGTCACCGTGCACCCGAGCAGACCACCGCCCAGCAGGTACCCGACGGCATTCGGCAACTGATCGACGACGTCGCCCCACTGCCGGCGATGGTGCTGAATCACCGACTCGACATCCTGGCCACGAACGACATGATGGCCGCGCTTCTGCTCGACATCGACCGGCGAGCCGTCGCGGACCGCAATGTTCTTCGAATGTGTTTCCTGGACAGCCGGTTCGATGGATTCTACGAGGCGCGTGACGACGTGGTCCGAGGTGCGGTGGCCGACCTGCGGGCTGCCTGGGTGAACCACTCACACGACACCGCGTTGGCAGCGTTGATCGAGGAACTCGAACGAGAGAGCACGGAATTCTCCCGCTACTGGCGGTCCCGAGAAGTCTCCGTGCGGAACCGAGGTGACAAACCGATGCGGCATCCACTTGTCGGGCCGATCACCGTGACTTTCGATGTGCTCACTCCACTCGGCGACCCGGACCTGAGGCTCATCGTCTACCGTCCGGCGGACGCGCAATCTGGTGCTGCCTTGTCCGAACTGGGACGCCTGAGCGCGCAGCGATCGCAGCGGCACTTGCACACCATCTGAATCCGACTGTGCCGGGCACAGAAAGTCGGGTTTGCACTGCCGTTTCTGCCTATCGTTTCGGTCAGAACGAGGGAAGGTCTGGCGGCACATGCTCGAGCGATGGAACGCAGCACTCGACTACATCGAGGACAATCTAGACCACGAGATCGACACAACCGAGCTCGCTCGCATCGCACTGACTTCGGAATACCACTTCCGACGCGTGTTCTCGGCCCTCGCCGGGATCCCGCTGTCGCTGTACATCCGACAACGCCGAATGACATTGGCGGCAGCGGAGATCCTCGACGGACAGGGCGTACTCGACGTTGCGACCAAATACGGTTACTCGGCAGATGCATTCACCCGAGCTTTCCGAGATCTGCACGGCGTCACACCATCTCAGGCACGCCGACCCGGGGCCATCCTTCGTTCCCGACAAGCAGTGACATTCCACCTGACCATCGAAGGACGAAGCACAATGCGATACCGCATCACCGAACTGCCGCCATTCCACATCGTCGGCAAAACCACCCGAATCCCACTTCGATTCAGCGGCGAGAACACCGCAATGACCGAATTCCACCGAAGCCTGGCCCCGGGAACCGGCGACCGACTGCGTGAACTCGCCGACCTACCCGAACTCCCCGAGATCCTGTTCGTCAGCGACGGATTCGAACCCCAACGCGAGGACGGCAGTCTCTTCGACTACTACTTCGCCGTCGCCACCACATCGACCGCACCCCCCGAATGGAACACCCTCGCCGTCCCCGCATCGACCTGGGCGGTATTCGAGGCACACAGCGACACCGCATTGGCACCCGTACTCCAAAAACTCTGGGCCGACGCCTTCGGCGAATGGTTCCCCTCCAACCCTTACGAAGCAATCCCTGGACCGGAAATTCTCACGGTCACCGAAAATTCCCCCGACTGGTCCTCGGGTGCGGGAGAACTGTGGATCCCGGTTCGACGAAGCCACTAGCCATTGCGTCCGTTCTTTCGCTCGCACCCTCCTTCCCTCAGCACTCAATGTGACCTTCGGTGGCCTTTTCGGGGGTCGATGTCACCTTCGGTGGACTGCGCGAGGGGGTCCAACATCCAGTTTTCGCTAATCTGGCTGTATGGGCACGAGTCGACGGCAGGTATTGCGTCGTCGATATTTGTCCCTGGGGTTGGGAGAGTTGGCCGCAGCCGGGGTGTTTCTGACGATTGCACTTGCCATCGTGGTGCCGAGGCTCGAAGAGGAAGGCCGTCTGGCGTTATGGTTCGCGCTGATCCCACTGCTGGTCGTGCTGGTGCAGGCGGGAATCTATTGGCTGCTGGCACGCTCCTGGGTCGAGCGTCACCCAATGCCGCCTTCCCTGCGCAATATCTACCGCGCTTTTCGCAGAGTAGACCTCGCGCTGCTGGTCGGCGGTTTACTGGGAGTGATGGTGTGGCTCCCCGATAACCTCGGTACCGGTCTCGGAGTTCTGGCCATCTGGTTCTTCGGGGTCATCGAATACGTCAACTACTTCGTGATTCGACTGTCCTATCCCGCGCGCAACTGGCTGTCGACCGTCGGCCAGTTACGCACACCTCGTCTGGTCCGGGATCTGAATACCGGTAGCTGACCCCTCGTACTACGGAGGCGCGGCGCACTCGATGTGACATTTGGTGGCCTTTTCGGGGGTCAATGGCACATCGAGTGGACTACAGGATCCCGGCCGTTGAAATCAGGAAGGTCGGCGAGCCAAGATCGTCGTGAGCTCGGCAAGAGCTGAGGTAGCCGCAGACAGTGCTCGACGACCGTCCGGGGTCAGTTCGTCGAGCGCGTCGGAGAGCACTCGAGAGCTGACCGCGTCGTATTCGGCCAGGAGGTGAATTGCCTTCGGTGACGCTGTGAGGGCCGCCCCGCGCAGGTCATCCGACGAGACCGATCTTTCGACGAGTTCCGCGTCGACCATTGCCTTGATCAGATTGCTCACGGTGGATCGAGCCAGGTTCAGGTGTGCGGCGAGGCTCCCCGGGCTCATAGACGGCTCAGCGACGAGGGCTCTCATGACCTCGATGTGCGAATCGGGGATGTCCGGTAGTTGGGCGGCCTCTCTCGTCGCGCGAATCAACGACCGTCGCAGGGGTCCCAAGTGTCGACCGAGTTCGATCGCGGTGGAGTGCATTGTTCGATGGTCCCACAACTAGTTTTGCCGCAAACATGATTTTGTGACAAAATAGATTTATGAGCGCAGACACCACCGTCCACAACCCTGTTCCGACTCAAGACCTCAGCGGCATCGTCGGACACCGCTTCATCTACACCTACGCGAACAATTGGCAGTACGAGATGTACGTCAAGAACGCGACCACCATCGACTACCGCATCCACACCGGCATGGTCGGCGGACGATGGGTCAAGAATCAGGAGGTCGATCTCGTCCAACTCGACGACGATGTCTACAAGATCTCCTGGAACGAACCCACCGGAACATCCGTCGTCGTCAACGTCATTCCCGGTAAGCGACGGCTGCACGGCACGATCTTCTTCCCTCAGTGGATCGAGCTGGACGGTACGAAAACCGTTCTGTATCAAAATGATCATCTCGACGAGATGCGCTCCTACCGTGATGCCGGACCGACCTACCCCATTTACGTGGTCCCCGAATTTGCCCGAATCACTCTGTTCGAGCACGTCGGTATCGACGACGAAACGATCGTGTCGGTCGCGCCCACCGATCTGCCCGACGGGTTCGCCGACCGAACGAACTGACGTGGTCCCCGAGCTGATCTTCGTCGCACATCTGTCGGTGACCGTGGGCGAACCGATCGACATGGGCGAGGTGGTCGATGGTCACCGTCGCCTCGTGCCGATCCTCGGCGGGACCGTCGAGGGCCCCCTACTGCGCGGTCGAGTCCTGCCCGGCGGAGCGGATCACCAGATTCTCCGCACGGCCACACTCACCGAGTTGGACGCCAGATACGGGCTCGAGACCGATGCGGGCGAACGAATCGCCGTACACAACCTGGGCATACGAAGTGGTGCCGAAGATGACATCGACGCACTTGTCCGCGGTGAACATGTGCCCCCCGAACGGATCTACTTCCGAAGCCAACCACGCCTGTCGTCGGCCGCAAGCCGCCTCACTTGGATGAACGAACGACTGTTTCTCGGATCCGGCCAGCGATTGCCGAACTCCGTCGAGCTGGACGTGTATCAGGTCACCTGAGCGGTGGGGTGACCTGCACTCGATGTCACCTTCGGTGGCCTTTTCGGCGGTCGATGTCACATCTAGTGGACTCGAGGGGGGTCAGGCGAGGGACTGGCCGTACACGTGGGTCACAGAAATGGTCACCAACACTCGTCGGTCGGCGACCATGACTGCTCGGTATTCGTTCCAGTCAGGGTGTTCACCGGCCGCGGCGCGGTAGTAGTCGACCAGGGCCTCGATTTCGGGGCTGTTCGGTGACGTACCCGGGCCGGTGAGGGTGACGGTTCCTTCCGCCGTTGCCCATGCCGAGCCGTCGGCGTTGGTCACTTCGAGAGCGGCACGTGGATCTCGGCGGCGCGATCGTAGAACGGCGTCACCGGCGACAGTTGCGGAAGTCCACTGGACTTGATGGTGGCCAGCACTCCGATTCGGCTCTGCTCGAGAAGGTCGTGTGGATCGAATGCGCTGTCGGTCATGGATTCCCTTCAGGTCGTGTGGACAACTCGGCCGCGTATGCCCCGATTGCTCGACGGTATCTCCCCGTCGCCGGGCTCGCGGCCTGAAGCGCACTACGTAGCGCCTGCGCAGCATCCCCCATATCCCAGAAGTTCAGCGCCACGAATGCGTCACGTGCAGAGATGTATTCGTTCGAGAACTCGAAACTGTGCAGCACCTGCAGCGCGTCGCGCAATCGCCCCACATTGCGCAAGGAGCTTGCCAATTGGATCCGGGCTTGATTCTCCCGGTCGCCGTCGAGCCCAGCTGACAGGGAAGCTTGGTACAGCGGGATCGCACCCGCTTCGTCGCCCAAGAAGTCGTCGAGCGATGCACGCTCGAACAACACTCGAGCATCCGAATACGATGCGGCCGAAAGCAAGTGCTCCATCTCGACTCGCATCCGGTCTGGGTCAGCGTCGTCCGCGTCGCGCCAGAACGCCATGAGCGGGTCCACGTTGCCTCCCCCTGTCGTCACGCGCTCCATCGTCGCAGACACCGCTTAGTCTCGACAGATGGATGTGGAACTGTCCCTGCTCAAGTTACTGGTTGAAATCGACTGCAGCGGGTCGATGACGGCTGCTGCCGAACGTCTCATGTTCACGCCTTCAGCTGTGTCGCAGCAGGTCAAAAGACTGGAGGCCATCGTCGGAACCCCGGTACTCGAGCGACACGCGCGCGGAGTGCGACTCACCGAGGCCGGTCGGCTCGTAGCCGCGAGGGCGGCGGCGATCGACACGCAACTGTCTGCCCTGCGAGCCGACCTCGACGATCTGCTCGACGCCCGCAGCGGCCACGTCACCCTCGGCGTCTTCCCTTCCTTCGCTGCATCTCTTCTGCCGGACGTCATGGGAGCCTTTCGCTCGGCGCACCCGGGAATCGACCTGGGCATACGGTCGTCACGACTGCGCGACCTCCACGCCATGCTGCTGGGCCGTGAGGTAGATCTGTCCTTGGCATGGGATTACCCGGAACTGCCGATGGTGGTCGACGACGTCGAGACCGAGGTCATCGCCGACGACGCCACCGTCCTTCTCGTTCCAGCGGGCTGGTCACGTGGAGGTCCGGTTCTGCTCGAATCGCTCGCAGACGAGCAATGGATCGTTCGCGCATCGCAGCACCCCATCACCACGATGTTCCGATCAGCCTGTCGCAGAGCAGGTTTCGAGCCGAGGGTCCTGGTCGAATCCAACGACTACATGGAGTCTCAAGCAATGGTGGCCGCCGGGCTCGGACTCACCGTGGCACCCGCAATGACCACTCGCTACCTGCGCGACGGCGTCGACTCCATCGCCCTGGACGAACTGTCGAAACGGCGAGTCCTCCTGTGCCGACTCGATCAACGGAAGGCGACTCCCGCGACGGACGCCATGGGATCGGTCCTCGCCGCGCTATTCGCAGCCATGAATTCTACTTAAGTCAGATGTAAGAAACAGTCTCTGGTCTTCACGCTCGCAGCCCGGCAAGGTATGCGACAGGTCACAACAACGACCGAGTCCGCAACGGTGCGGACGTGAACACATGGAGACATCGTGACATCCGGACATTCCGCAGACCCCCGTCCCAACGCCGTCGAACTGGTGGTTCTCGCCGGAGACGGCATCGGTCCCGAGATCAGCGTCGCGACGGTCTCCGTCGTCGAGGCCGCGCTCGCACGCAACGGCATCACGGCCACCTTCACCGACGGCACCATCGGATTCGACGCACTTCGCGCATCGGGTACGACGATGCCCGACGCCATCGTCGACATCTCACGCGCAGCCGACGGCGTCGTGTTGGGCCCGGTGTCGCATCTGGACTATCCCCCGGCCTCGGAAGGTGGCGTCAACCCGTCGGGAATTCTACGGCGAGAGTTGGACCTGTACGCCAACATTCGTCCGGCCAGGACCGTCTCGGCTCTGCCGAATCCGCTCGGGAAGAGCTTCGACCTGGTGATCGCCCGGGAGAACACCGAAGGTTTCTACGCCGACCGCACCATGTTTGCCGGTGGCGGTGAGTTCATGCCGACGGAGGACCTCGCCCTTGCCGTCAGAAAGGTGACCCGCCACGGTTCCGAACGAATCGTGCGGCGCGCCTTCGAGCTTGCGCAGACGCGTCGATCGAAGGTCACAGTGGTACACAAGGCCAACGTTCTCAGGCTGAGCGACGGGCTCTTCCTCGAGGCGGCCAGGGCCGTCCGGCAGGACTTTCCCGACGTCGACTACGAGGAGCTACTGGTGGACGCAGTCGCCGCTCTGCTCATCCGTCGACCGGAGTCGTTCGACGTCATCGCCACCACCAACATGTTCGGGGACATCCTGTCCGACGAGGCGACCGAACTCTCGGGCAGCTTGGGGCTGGCAGCGTCGCTCAACGTCGGCGACAGTCATGCCGTTGCGCAAGCCCAGCACGGATCGGCACCCGACATCGCTGGGCAAGGAATCGCCAACCCGGCATCCTTGATCGGTTCTGCAGCCATGCTCCTGGACTGGATCGGTCAGCAGCGGGGAGACGAAAGACTTTCTGCAGCCGGACAATCGATTCATCGAGCCATCGACACAGCCGTGGGCAGGCCCGAGACGCGCACCGCGGACCTCCACGGAACCGCAACCACCGAGCACTTCACACGCGCGGTGATCGACCATCTCGATTCGGCGATCTGAATCATGTTGGCAGTACTGGGATTTTTGTCCCTTGCGTCCTTCATGCTGGTCGTCATCAAGAAGTGGGCGACGGCGCTCGTAGCCGTTGTCACCATCCCCATCGTCGTTCTGCTGATCAGCGGTCAGGGCGCAGAACTGCCCGAGATGGTGGCGGAGGGCATCGAGACCGTCGCTCCCACAGCAATTCTTCTACTCTTCGCCGTTCTGTATTTCGGAATCATGATGGACGCCAAACTCTTCGACCCCATCTCACGCGGCATCATCCGACTGTCCGGCGGGGATCCAGTCAAGATCTGCGTCGGCACAGCGGTTCTCGCACTATTGGTCGCACTCGACGGCGACGGCACGACGTCGTACATGATCATTTGCTCTGCGTTTCTGCCCATCTATCGCAAGCTTGGAATCAACCCCCTGGTGATTGCCACAATTGCCACGATGGCTCTCGGGACGATATCCGGCACCACACCGTGGGGTGGGGCTGCCACCCGAGCGATCAGCGTGCTGCAGATCGATGCCACCGACTACTTCGTGCACATGCTGCCGGCCATGCTGCTGATGTCTGCGGCGATCATCGGGCTTGCGTACCTGTTGGGGCGCAGCGCACGTAAGAAGATTTCTCCGGAACGCGTCGCCGAAGTCACCGCACACGTGTCCTCCGGCGGGCACGAAGACGGCTCGGAGGGAACACTTCTGACGAAGGCAACCTGGCGAACCTTTGTCAATGCAGCACTCACGGTGACACTGCTGGTGCTGCTGGTGCTGGGGGTTGCAGACCTGCTGGTGCTGTTCATGCTCGGATTCATCATCGTGCTGATCGTGAATCACCCCAAGCCCTCCGTTCAGGGCGAGGTGATCCGATCGCATGCTGCCAACGCCGTCCCCGTCGTCATATTGGTCCTCGGTGCCGGCGTGTTCACCGGCATACTCACCGAGACCGGTATGACCACCGCCATGGCCGACGCGCTGATCTCGCTGGTTCCGGACGGTGCCGAGGGCATGATCCCTGCCGCAGCCGCGCTGATCGGCATACCGTTGAGCTTCTTCATGGCCAACGATGCCTACTTCTTCGGAATCGTGCCGGTCCTCGCGGAATCGGCTGCGCAGTACGCCATCCCACCGGAGGAGATGGCGCGCGCCGCAGTGATCGGACAGATGGCTCACTCGATCGGACCGGCGTCGGCACCGTTGTGGGTTCTGCTCGGCTTGGTCCGCGCATCACTGGGCGACTTCCAACGCTTCGCATTCCTGTGGGTACTGGCCGCGTCGCTGATGTACATCGTCTTCGCGACACTGACCGGAGCGATCTCGGTGGGTCTGTGATCTATTGTCCTGCTACGAATTCGATGCGATTGCCCACCCCGTCGCTGGTGTGGAACCGTCGACGCCCCGGGATCTCTTCCGAGTCGGTCCAGTCCACCGGATAGCCGGCAGACACCAACGCCGTGGCAGTGGCATCGACATCGACGACGAAGGCCGGATGAGCCTTCCGCGCCGGCCGGAAGTCGTCCTCGATGCCGACGTGTACCTCACCATCGGGACCGCCCACCCCCGGCACACGAAACCAACAGCCCCCGCGGACAGCCAACAGCGGCGGCTTCGCGATCTCCTGCCAGCCGAGCGCACCCGCGTAGAACTCACGCTCGCGGTCCTCGCCGCCCGCCGGACATGCGACCTGCACATGGTGAATCATCGAACGAACGTACCGCCATCTCGATTGACACGTCGGTGAACGGTAGGCAAACGTATGGGTATGCAACTGAGATTTCTGGCCGGCGTCTCGACGGCCTTTGCAGTCAAGCTCCTGGTGATGCGAGCGCTGACACTCAAGCTGCAGCGAGACATCGCGGCACTGAACAACGGCGACTACCGTCCCCTGCTGTCGTCGTTCCACCGAGATGCGGTGCTCAAATTCGCCGACGGTGACAGCCGCTGGTCTGGTACCCACCGCGGCCGACCGGCCATCGAAAAGTTCTTCCAGGACTTCGTCGCCGCCGGCATCAAGGGTCAGATCACCGAAATCTACAGCGGCGGCGCACCGTGGCGCATGACCCTGCTCGCGCGCTTCGACGACCACGCCCACACAGCCGAGGGCACCGAGCTATACAGCAACCGCACAGTACTGCTGGTCCGTACGAGCTGGGGAAAAATCGTCTCGCAGGAAGACTTCTTCGAGGACACCACACGCATCGACGCATTCGAGAAGAAGCTCCGCCAACTCTGAAATCGCCCGTCCACTCCTCCGGTGCACCACTTCTGCCTGCACTCGATGTGACATTTGGTGGCCCTTTCGGGGGTCAATGGCACATCGAGTGGACTCATGGGGCCCGGTAGCGAGAGGAATCAGGGACGTCGGTAGGTGACCTGTGGATAGTTGTCGGCGTTCGTAACGCTGGCGTGCACGTTGTATACCGTGCGGACCAGGTGCTCGGTGATCACATTTGCGGGGGTTCCCGTTGCCACGATGGTGCCGTTGTTCAGGACGACGATACGGTCGCAGAACATCGCAGCGAGGTTGAGGTCGTGCAGGGCGATGTAGCTGCTCAGAGGTAGGCCGGCGACGAGAGTGAGGATGTCGAGTTGGTGTTGGATGTCGAGGTGGTTGGTCGGCTCGTCGAGCAGTAGTTCGGTGGGCTGTTGAGCCAGGGCTCGCGCGATCTGGACGCGTTGGCGCTCGCCGCCGGACAGCGTGTGCCAGCGCCGAGTGGCTTTCGACGCCATGGCGGTGTCGGTCAATGCTCGTGCAATCGCGATGTCGTCGTCGGCCGCGTCTCCGCCGAGGATTCCGTGGTGCGGTATTCGCCCGAGGCGAACGACATCGCGGACGCTGATGTCGACGTCGGTGTCGGAGTGTTGGTCGACCATCGCCACGCGCCGGGCGACGCGCCGTCGACGCAATGTACGGAGGCTGTCTCCGTCGAGCAGCACGTCGCCACTGTCGGGGGCGACGATGCCTGCAAGTATTCTCAGTAGAGACGACTTGCCCGACCCGTTGGGCCCGATCAGACCGATGGTCTCCCCCGGCTTCGGCTCGAAGCTGATTCCGTCGAGAATGGGGTGTCCGCTGCGCGTCCAGCGAATATCTCTGGCGTGCAGTGTCATCGGGATCTCCTGAGCCGGAACAGAATGAGGGCGAAGGCAGGCACTCCGATCAGTGCAGTGACCACTCCCACGGGAATTTCCTGTGGTGCGAACACTGTTCGAGCAATGGTGTCGACCCAGACCATGAAGATCGCACCGATGACCACCGTCGTCGGCAGTAGTCGGCGGTGCCGCGCCCCGACCAGAAAGCGGGCTGCATGCGGGAGGACCAGCCCCACGAAGCCGATAGCCCCTGCAGCACTGACGAGGGCGGCAGTGATCAATGCAGTGATGACCAGCAACAGGATTCGCACCCATTTCACCGGAACGCCGAGAGATGCGGCCGCGTCGTGCCCGAACGTGAAGGCGTCGAGGGCAGAGGTGTTGAACAGGCACACCGTCATTCCCAACAGCGTGACCGCACCGCACAGTGCCACGTCCGTCCAGTCGGCACCGCTCAGGGAGCCGAGCAGCCAGAACAGCACCCCACGAGTCTGCTCGGCATCGGCCGAGGAGATGACGATGAACGACGTCAGAGCCGAGAACAGTTGCGTCCCAGCCACTCCCGCCAGTACGACGCGGTCGTTCCCACCGCCCGCTCCGGCGGCCAGCAGCATCACCAGCACGAACGAGAGCAGCGCACCCGCGAACGCACCGGTCGACAGCGACAGTGCGCCACCGCCGACTCCGAGCACAGCTACGACGACGGCACCGGTGGACGCGCCCGACGAAATTCCCAAGACGAACGGGTCGGCCAAGGGATTGCGCAGCAACGACTGCATGATTGCGCCGCACAGCGCCAGTCCGGCACCACACACGGCGGCGAGCAACGTCCTGGGCAGCCGCAGCTCCCAGACGATCCCGTCCTCGATGCGACTGACCTCCGCCGTCCCGATACCGATGTGCCCCAGTATCACTCGATACACATCGGATACCGACACCGACGCCGGACCGATCGTCACGGCCACCCCGATCGACAGCACCAGCAACGCACAGCCACCGAGCAGAAGCGGGATCAGCAACCCGCGATCGGTTCGGGTCATCGGGTGGTCAGTCCCCAATTCTGCAGAGCAGCAGCCACTTTCTCGACTCCATCGACGGTGCGAACCGACGGGTTGAGATCGGCACCGTTGACAACGATATAGCGCTTGTCCTCGACGGCGGCCAGTCGGCTCGTGACGGCATTCGACTCGAGGAATTCGATCTTGCTGTCGAGGGCATCTCCGGCGATGCTGCGGCGGCTCAGATCCGCAAGGACGAGCGCCGTCGGATTTCGGTCGAGAACACTCTCCCAATTGACCTGGGGCCATTCGTCGGTGGTGTCGGCATAGATGTTCTCGGCACCCACAGAATTGGTGATGATGCCCGACGACCCGCAGCACCCCGCCATGTAGGGGGTATCGGTGTCGGCAAACCAGTACGCCAACGTCGCACCCGAGGCATCGACCGCACCGGAAGCCTTGGCGAAGCGATCCTGCAACTCGCTGACGAATCGCTCACCGCGGTCGCGGACGTCGAAGATCGCAGCCAGATCACGTATCTCCTGATACACCGTCTCGATCTCGAGCGGCTGCGTGCGGGCCCCGTCGGAATTGACGCTGTCGTCGGTCTTTCCGTTGCAGTCGGTCGGTGAGAGGTAGTTCGGTACACCGAGTTGGTCGAACTGGCTCCGGTCGGCGACGCCCCCCGGACCGAGGGTGCCGCCGAAGGACGCGGACACGAAATCGGGCTCGGTATCCAGCACGACCTCGAGCGACGGCTTGTTGTCTGCCAGCCTCGGAACCTTGGCGTTGTCCGCTTCGAGATTGGCTCGAACCGGGTCGGTCCACGTGGCGGTGCCCACCATTCGGTCGGCCAGTCCCAGGGAGAGGAGGATTTCCGTCGAGCTCTGATTCAGCGACACAGCGCGTTGCGGCGGTGCGTCGACGACGACCTCGCGGCCGCAATTCTCGATGGTCAGCGGATAGCTGCCCGTCGTGTCGGTGGACGCATCGGGCGTCGGTGCCGTCGAACAGGCAGAGACGAGAAGGAGGGAGACAACGCCGAATGCGGCGAGAGTGGTGCGCATCGAAGGGCTTCCTGCTTGGGGCTCGTGTCGCGGAGCCGCGGGTGGGGTGACTCACGACGTCCGAGCATTCGGACTTCGAGCTCTCACCCGTCACCGTTGCGCGCCAGCTCCGGAATTGCACCGGATTCCCTCGTTCGTCGCGTGCTGACCTTACCGTGCGGGTACCGCAACGGTCAGCGTGCCGCTGCAGTCACCGGCTCCTGCCCGTAGGTTCGAGGGAAGGTGTTGCGCGCCAGTACAACCACCGCGAGGGCACCGGCAACCAGAACCGTTGCCGCAGCGGTGACGGCCACGATGCCACTGACGTCGACGACGACGCCGCCCACCAGGGCGCCTGTGGCGATCGCCAGTTGAAAAGCGACCACGTAAATCGCCGACGCCTTGTCCGCATCGGCCGGTGCCGCCCGCACAACGGCGGACTGAATGCACACCGGAAGCGTGGTGAAGGCCAGCCCCCACAACGCAATGGCCACGACGGCAAACACGGCGAAACTACGCGGTGCGCCACTGAGCGCGCACCACAGAATCGCCGCCGCGACGGCAACTGCACCGAGTGCCGCAATGGTGGAGTGACGGGGCCAACGGTCGTACGTTCTGCCGATCACCCAGATGCCGACTACTCCGAACAGCCCATACAGCATCAACATCAGCGTCAGTGTGGTTCCTGCCGAACCGATTGCCCGATCGACGATCAGCGCAAAGTAGGTGTACGCGGCGAAATGACCGAGGACGGCCAGAAACGTCACTCCACACAGAATCGCCAGGGTGCCGTCGAGCACCCGCGGTGTCTTTTTCTTGTCCGACGCAGCGCGGCGGACCGGTAGGGGCGGAAGTACGAAATACAGCGCCACCGCGATGGCAGCCGCTACTACCCCGAGAATTGTTGCAGCGGCGCGCCATCCGAGCCATTGTCCCAGCGCAGCGGTGAGAGGGTTGCCGGCAACCAATGCCAACGAGGTTCCTGCGTACACCGTCGCGATGGCCTTGCCCTGCTTGCCGGGTAGCGCCAGTGACGCGGCGACGGGCGCAACGACGGCCCAAAAGATGCCGTGCGTTGCCGCACAGAGCATGCGCGAGATCACCAACATCGGATAGCCGACGGACACAGCGGAGAGCAGTTGCGAGAGTGCAAGCGCGGCAACGGTGATCACGACGACTCGCCGGCGCGGCCATTCGCGCACGAACCTGATCAACGGCATGGTCATCACAGCGACGCCGTAGGCGTAGAAGGTCAGGAGGAGCCCGACGGCCGATTCGCTGACACCGAGGTCGCCGGATATCTCCGGGAGCAAGCCCACGGGCAGGGTTTCCGCCGTGACGTAGATGAAGGCGGCCGCTGCGAGCACCAGCAGCTTCGGAACGGGGGAGGACATGCTGTGTATCGTTACACAAGATGTCGGCCTCGCGCTACAGTGACCCGGTGAACACTCGGGTGACCATGGCCGACGTCGCCGCGACCGCAGGCGTCTCCACCATGAGCGTGTCCTACACCTACAACCAACCGAACCGCGTCTCGGATGCCACCAAGGACCGCGTCCACGCGGCAGCGGCGCATCTCGGCTACACCGGGCCCAACCGCGCAGCCCGCTCGCTGCGGAGCGGCAAGCACAACAGCATCGGCGTCGTACTCGGAGAAAAGCTGACCTATGCCTTCGAGGATCCGCAGGCTCGACGCTTCCTGTCGGGTATCGCCGACGCGTGTCTCGACGCCGACACCGCGCTGGTAATGCTCCCGAATCTGCATCGCGACAACGACATTGCGCGAATCCGTGACGCCCAGGTCGACGGATACGTGGTGTGGACCACCGAGATCGCCGACCCCCTCCTCGACGTACTCGTCGCCACCGGCCGTCCGACCTGCATCCAAGGTGGGCCCGAACATCCGGGTCTGGAGTGGATCACCATCGACGACCGCGCGGCGGCCGACGCCGTGGCCACTGTTGCGCTGAAGGACCGAATACACCCGGCGATCGTGGCCCTTCGACCTGATTCGCTACGCACGTCGACCGTCGTGCGCGGCGCGGACCCGTCGGACGTCTCGATGCCTGTGACGCGCGCTCGTCTGGACGGTTATCGCGATGCGTGCCTGCGCCTGACTATCGACTGGTCGACGGTGCCGACTCTGTTCACTACCCACAACGCGCGGGCAGAGGGTGATCGCGCTGCGAGACTGTTGCTGCAGGACAACGTGATCGACACCTTGCTCGTGATGAGCGACGAACTCGCACTCGGAGCTCTCGACGCTGCAGCGGCGTCCGGGGTCGAGATTCCATCACGGCTGGCCGTCACTGGATGGGACGACTCCAGCGCTGCGGCGGCCGCGGGGCTGACCACGGTGGCGCAGTCCTTGTTCGACCAGGGACGCTCGGCGGCTCGGTGGGTACTCGGGCTCGACGACTCCGTGGACGCCGCGGCCTGGAGGGTCGAAGAACGAGGCTCGACAGGAGCCGAAACGGGCCACAAACCGTGAACAGCGTGATCTAATAGGTCATAAAAAAGGGGATGTACCCGGTTTATAGCGTTAAAGCAAACTCTCAGCTAGTATCCGTTGTGGCTATCCGGCCATGAGGGGGAACAGTGAGCCGAGAGCACGACGCGCCGCCCCGTCATGTCGCCGCCCGCCACGATGCGCTGACCGGACTTGCGAGCCGTGACGAGATTCTTGCCCTCATCACCGCAGAATTCGATTGCCGGAGCTCGGACCGCCACTTCAGCGTCCTGCTGGTCGACATCGACGGATTCCGAGAATTCAACGACGCACTCGGGCCGGCCCAAGGCGACGAACTGCTGTGCATGATCGCCGACCGACTCACCGCGTCTCTGCGCCCCGGCGACACCATCGGCCGACTCGCCGGCGACGAATTCGTCGTCATCGCACGCCGATGCCACTCCATCGCCGCCCGGGCAATGGCCGCAGGATTCGCGAGCATCTTCGAGCCCGCCTTCGAGCTCGGCAATCGGCAACTGACCCTCACGGCCAGCGTCGGAGTCGCCTCCAGCACCGACACAGACATCAGCGCAACGCAATTGGTTCACAATGCCACCGCAGCGATGCACGCAGCGAAAGCCGTAGGACGAAACAAGCATCACGTCTTCACCGACGAGTTACACAACACCAACCGCACCCGACTGGAACTCATCGAACGGCTCCGCGGCGTCGCCATGGTCGAGCGTGAACTGACGATGGCCTATCAGCCCATCGTCGAACTGGCGACGGGAACCGTGGTGGGCGCGGAAGCGCTCATCCGATGGAACCACCCCGAACTCGGCCTGCTGATGCCCGATACCTTCATACCCCTCGCCGAAGACGCCGACCTCATCGTCCCACTGAGCATGTGGATCATCGCCGAGGTCGCGGGCACGATAGCTGATTGGCAGGCCCGCGACATCCACCTCCAGATCGGGGTGAACGTCAGCCCGGCACACTTCGCCACCGGAACCCTCGCCACGGACGTCATCGACATCGTCGACACCTACCGCATCGAACCCGGACGGCTTGCGCTCGAACTCGCCGAATCGCAGACATTGCACGACCTCGACGGCGTGCATTACCAACTTCGCGACGTCCAGCGCCACGGCGTTCTCATCGCCATCGACGATTTCGGCACCGGCTTCTCCTCCCTCGAGCGACTCGCCACCCTTCCAGTCGACATCCTGAAGATCGACAAATCCCTCACCCAACACCTCGACAGCGACAACCTGCACCGACGCCGCGCCATGACGACGCTGTGTACCGCCCTCGTCGACGTCACTGCCACCCTCGGCAAAGACACCGTGATCGAGGGAATCGAGACCGCAGAACAACTCCAAATCTGCACCGACATGGGCGTAACCTTCGGCCAAGGACACCTACTCGGGCGCCCCATGTCCAGTGCAGCACTCGAACAATTCATCGCCCGACACAGCACCCACAGCGAATCCGCATAACCCGAGGAACCGAACGTGAAGATCGACAACGAAGTTCAACGCTTCACCGACGCACCCCGAGCTCAGCTCTCCACCATCAACCCCGACGGCACACCACACCTGGTCCCGATCGTCTTCGCCGTCGCGGACACCGGCGACCGCATCTTCACCGCCATCGACTGGAAGCCCAAAACCACCCAGAAACTCCAGCGACTCGACAACATCCGCGCCGACTCCGCCGTCAGCCTCATCGTCGACCACTACACCGACGACTGGTCCCAACTCTGGTGGATCCGCGCCGACGGAAACGCCCACATCGCCGAATCCTCCAGCACCGACGGCACAGCGGCCATAGACGCCCTGGTCGCGAAATACAGTCAATACAAGAACAACAGACCTGGGGGCCCGGTGATCATCATCGAAAAACTGTCCTGGCGATCCTGGTCCGCTTCCTGACCCGCATTCTGCCCGTCCACTCAATGTGACATTTGGTGGCCTATTCGACCGTCGATGACACATCGAGTGGACACGGCAGCGGGCGCACGTGCAACAAATCGTTCGCCGATATGCCGCACGGTCGTCAGACTGATCACTATGGCCCCCGTACCTCGCGATTGGATCGAGACCGAACGCCTCGTGATTCGTCGTGAGTCGCCGCACGATTCCGTCGCCGTTGCCGCTGCGATCGCTCGAAATCACGCTCGGCTACTGCCGTGGATGGTGTGGATAAAAGATGAATCTGCCCAGGTCACTACGCAAGTTGCTCGTATTGCAGACGCGCGTGAGCAATGGGACGCCGGCGAGATGTTCGACTATGGAATCTTCGACCTCGTCGACGGGTCCTTCATGGGCAAGATCGGAATGCATCGCCGAATCGGCCCGCACGGAATCGAATTGGGGTACTGGCTCGACGCCGACGCCGAGGGACGTGGACTGATGACAGAGGCGACCGCGGCGCTCGTGCGAGAGGCACTCGAGCTCGACGGCATCACACGCGTCGAAATCCACTGCGATGCAGCAAATTCGAGGAGTCAGGTCGTACCCGAAAAGCTCGGCTTCGCCCTGGACCGCATCGAGCATCGATCGATCACTGCGGCGTCCGAAACCGGCCGACACATGGTGTGGGTATATCAGCCGGATCGTCGGTAGGTCCGGTCCGTTGTCGGGCGCGCTCTGACGTTGGGACGCTCCCGTGCTCTGGCCTGTTCGTAACGTGCACGCAGGTCCGACAGCACTCGTTCCGGATCGTCGCGTATGTCGCTCGGTAGGTGTGTCACCACGATGATGCCGGCGTTCTGCGCTCGCTCGCGTCTCTCCACAGTCGATCTGTGGGCCGCCGGTGACAGGTGGAACTCGAGCGAGTCGATCTCCCAGTCCAACGCAACGTCGTCGAGCCAGTTGTCGGCAATCAGGAGGATTCTTCCTTGCGCGTCGTAGACGGCCACGTTGTGTTGCATCGCCGGTAGTCCGCTGCGTCGATACAGCTTCTGGGCTTGGGCTTCGGCCACGGAGTGCGCGCCCGCAGCCAATTCCCGTAACACTCGACGGGGCATCGCAGTCCCTCGCGTGCTGCCGGCGTCGAGTTCCTTCATGATCGCGTCCACGGTGGCTGCTCCCCGCTGAACGACGCTTGCGATCAAAGCCATGCACTGCTCGGTATCCCTCATCCGCCGCACCGCATCGCACAAGCACCGAACAACCGGCGCGACGCGCAGCCCCGATTTGATCTCCGGGGTCGGCATCCGCCACGTGCGCTCCACCGCTGCGAAGCCCACGGACTTGCGATGCTGCGACTCGGGAATGAGTGCAAACGTCTCCTCGAACGACCCGGATGTGCCCAATCCATGCAACGCCAACCCCGCCCGACCGCTGATCACGGACTCGCGGCCACAGTAGATCGACACCGCGGTCGCTCGTTCCATCGACGTCAAGGACCGGTTCTTCAGAAACACCAGTCCGGGTAGCGCCCTGGACCAGATGCCGTCTGGCAGGGTGCGTCGAACAATGGTCTTCGACGCCACCCCGAGCTCGAGCAGATGCGCCGTCCGCACTAACCCACGATCCGACGCAGCCGCGATCACCTTCGCATCGATTCGTGCGCCGCCCCGCTTCATGCCCATGATGATGCGCTGCCCGCACGAGAGCAATCGCACACAAGGACGGTGAACGTTCTGGGCTGTGGATAACTCACACCCTGTGGACAAACGCCAGACCCGCCGATGCGTCACCGGGCGATTCTGAACCGCGATCGGCGTCCAGTCGGGATTCCGGGGGCCACTCGATGTGCCATTGACCGTCGAAAAGGCCACCGCCGGTCACATCGAGTGGGCGAGTGGGGTGGGAATGGTCGCCTGACTCGAGGCTGACGGGGATACCGTCTACCTTGCATAAGTGCATTCTGACTTCGGGAGTGAGATATGACGGCGACAGCAGTTCCCTCGGAGCGGTCCGGGTCTTCGGTTCCCCGGTCATTCTCGCCACCCGAGCGCGGTCGTTTGCGCGAGGTTCCGCACATCGCGGGACTGGTGCTCGGGGTGTTCGCGGCGGCGTTGTTTCTGTGGAGTCTGTCGCCGACTCTTCGCTACCTCATTCACGCACCTCGCGAATACGTCGACAGGTACTACTTCGATGCGCCGGATACGAGTTTGTCGTGGGCGCTCGTTGTCGGGCTATTGGCGGCGGCGTTGGCGAGTCGCAAGCGAATTGCATGGTGGTTGCTGACCGTCTATCTGGTGTTGTTGGCGATCACCAATGTCGTCGAGGGTATCCAGGACAAGGACGTCAATTCGTGGATCGCGCTGGCGGTCCATGTGGTAGCGACAGGCTTGCTGATCGCGGCGCGCAAGGAGTTCTACACCCGTGTTCGTCGTGGTGCGGTGTGGAAGGCCCTCGGCGTACTCGTTCTCGGGGCGACCGTCGGGACCATCGTCGGGTGGGCGTTGGTGGCGTTGTTCCCCGGGTCTTTGCCGGAGGGTCAAACATTTCTGTGGGCCTTCAATCGCGTCACGGCGTTGGCGACCGTGGACAACGAGCAGTTCGACGGCAGGCCCAACGGCTTCGTCAACACGGCGTTGGGATTGTTCGGAGCATTGGCGCTGTTGGGGGCCGTGGTCACACTGTTCCGATCGCAGCGGTCCGGCAATGCGCTCACCGGTCGCGACGAGTCAGCGCTTCGTGGCCTGCTCGACAAGTGGGGTGCCGACGATTCCCTCGGCTACTTCGCGACGCGCCGCGACAAGGGTGTCATCTTCGCCACCAGCGGTAAGGCTGCGGTGACGTATCGCGTCGAGGTGGGAGTGTGCCTGGCCAGCGGTGACCCGATAGGTAATCCAGAGGCATGGCCGCATGCCATTTCGGAGTGGCTGGACCTGGCCGAGAAGTACGGCTGGACCCCAGCTGTCATGGGGGCCAGCGAGATCGGAGCTACCGCCTACAAGCGCGCCGGGCTCAGTGTCCTCGAACTCGGCGACGAAGCAATCCTGAAAACCAAGGATTTCAACCTCAATGGACGCGAGATGCGCCCCGTGCGTCAGGCGGTCAACCGGGCTCGCAAGGCGGGCGTCGTGGTCACCGTGCGTCGTCATCGAGACATTTCGTCGGAGGAGATGTCGGAGATCATTGCCTGCGCGGATGCGTGGCGCGATACCGAGACCGAGCGGGGATTTTCGATGGCGTTGGGCCGGTTGGGTGATCCGCTCGACGGCGATTGTCTCCTGGTGCAGGCGGTTCAGAGCGAGAAGGTGGTGGGTGTTCTCTCCCTCGTGCCGTGGGGACGAACCGGCGCGTCGTTGGATCTGATGCGCCGCGATCCGGCGTCACCGAACGGCGTGATCGAACTGATGGTGACCGAATTGGCGACCGGTGCCGATCATTTCGGTGTCAGCAAGATTTCGCTGAACTTTGCAGTGTTCCGCGCGGCATTCGAGGAGGGCAGCCGAATCGGTGCCGGTCCGGTACTGCGGATCTGGCGCAGCATGCTGGTCTTCTTCTCTCGGTGGTGGCAGCTCGAGGCGCTGTATCGGTCGAACGTGAAGTATCTACCGGAGTGGGAGCCGCGCTACCTGTGCTTCGCCGACAATCGAGTGCTGCCCAAGGTCGGCATTGCGTCGGCCATCGCCGAGGGCTTCCTCACGCTGCCGACTTTCCGGCGCGCATCGAAGCACACCGGGTCGCATGTCGCGGTTCCCGCCGCTCTTGCCGACGCCGAGGACATCCATCCCGACGGCAGCGGACCGCACACTCTCACAGACGAACCCGTGCCCGGCCGCAAACGTCCGGACCAGGTGCGCGTCCGCATGTCAAAGCTCGAACGACTCGAAAGCGAGGGCACCGAGGGCTATCCCGTTGCATATCCCCCGACTCATACGGTCGAAGCAGCAGTGGCGTCGCCGCAGGGTACAACTGTGCGGATCGCGGGCCGAATACTGCGTATCCGCGACTACGGCAGCGTGTCCTTCGCCGTCATCCGAGATTGGTCGTCCGATATCCAGGTGCTGTTCGACCGCGAACGCGTCGGCGACAGAATCGAACAATTCGATGCCGACTTCGACCTGGGTGACCTCATCGAGGTCAGCGGAACCATCGGGTACAGCAGGCGTGGTGAGCTGTCGCTGCTGGCCACCGAGTGGCGGATGAACGCCAAATGCCTACATCCCTTGCCCGACAAGTACCGCGGTCTGACCGATCCGGAAGCTCGGGTGCGGCAACGCTACGTCGATCTGGCGATCAATCGCGATGCCCGGTCCCTACTCATCGCACGGTCCAATGTTGTGAAATCCCTGCGTGATTCGTTGGGAGAGGCCGGATTCATGGAAGTCGAGACCCCGATACTGCAGCAGGTGCACGGCGGTGCGAACGCCGCGCCGTTCGTCACTCATATCAACGCCTACAACCTGGATCTGTTTCTGCGCATCGCCCCGGAGCTCTATCTCAAGCGCCTCTGCGTGGGCGGTATGGAGAAGGTGTTCGAGATCGGCCGAGTGTTCCGCAACGAGGGCGCGGATTTCAAGCACAACCCCGAGTTCACGATCCTCGAAGCCTACGAGGCGCACAGTGACTACGAACGCGCAATGGTGTTGTGCCGCCAGCTTATTCAGCGTGCGGCCGTCGCAGCGCATGGTCGCGAGATCGTCCTGCGTCCCGACGGTCCGGACGGAGAGATGATCGAGATCGACATCTCCGGCGAGTGGCCCGTCAAGACGCTGCACGGTGCCGTCGCCGAGAAGCTGGGGGTACCTGTCGATCCGGCGACTCCACTGGAGGAGCTGCAGCGACTGTGCGACGAGAACGCCATCCCGTACGAGAAGTCCTGGGATGCAGGGGCTCTCGCGCAGGGTATGTACGAGCATCTCGTCGAGGACTATACGGAGTTCCCCACGTTCTACAAGGACTTTCCGACGTCGATGTCGCCGTTGACGAGGCCGCATCGGAGCATTCCGGGCGTCGCGGAGAAGTGGGATCTCGTCGCGTGGGGCGTGGAGCTGGGTACCGCGTACAGCGAGCTGACCGACCCTGTCGATCAGCGGCAGCGACTCACCGAACAGTCTCTGTTGGCGGCCGGGGGCGACGAGGAGGCAATGAGCTTGGACGAGGATTTCCTGCAGGCGCTCGAGCACGGGATGCCGCCGACCGGTGGTCTCGGCATGGGCGTCGACCGGGTCGTCATGTTGATCACCGGAGGCAGCATCCGTGAAACGTTGGCTTTCCCGTTGGCCAAGCCACGTCAGTGACGCCGGCGTTCACCGGTCCGACTGGACTGAACGACGCAAAACAGGGAATATGATTGTAAACAGTGGCGAAAACCGGAAACGCGTCACCGCTATCGCCCTGGAGAAGACATGGACCGTGGAGACAGAACCGAGCCCAGTGCGTTGTTTCCCGTGAAACATCCGCCGGGACAGTTCGTCGAGGTCGACGGCCAACGCCTCCACGTACTCGTGCGCGGCTCCGGCCCCACGGTGGTCCTGTGCGGCGGTCTCGGCAGCAACTGGTTCGACTGGCAGGACACCGTCGAAATTTTGGGCCACAAGCACCACGTCGTGGTCATCGACCGTCCCGGCTTCGGACTCAGTGATCCGCTTCCCGCCGGTGCCACCCCCACCGTGCGTGGCGAAGCAGACAGGATCGTCGGCGTCCTCGATGCACTCGGAGTCACCGAGCCGACCGTCGTCGCAGGTCATTCGATTGCCGGCTTCTACGCCGAAGCTGTCGCCCGGCTGTACCCGTCGCGCATCCGAGGGGTTCTACTCCTCGATTCCAGCGCCGAATCCGACCCTCGGCGCATCATCCCAGCCGCCGTACGCGTCGAGGCCGCTCACGTGATCGCAACGGTGCTCAGTCGAACCGGCCTGCAGAAACTGTTCGGCCCCCGCGTCCGACGCGTCCTCAACCAGGCAACCCCGCCCGACGGCATACCGCAGGAAACGTTCGACTGGGTGGACGACATCTACCGTCGACCCACATATCTCGCCGCCGCGTTGACCGAAGACGTCGTGTATCCGGATCTCGCTGTCGAACTGAACCGCATTCGTAAGAGGTTCCGACTCGACGTGCCCGTCGTCGTGGCGGCCGCACATACGGGACGACCGTCGCCGTGGGGCAAAAGATGGGTTGGAACGCAGCGGAAACTCGCTGCCTACCTGCAGGCCGATTTCACAGTGCTCATCCCCGCCCATCACCACGCAATGATCGACAAACCCGCCGAGGTCGCAGCCCTCATCGCCGAACTGGTGTGAACCGCTCGACGCGACGCACGTAACGTGTGTCACCGAGCCCGCAGCCCAAGACCCGAGCCGAAGCTCGGCGATGGCGCGGTAGCACGAGAGGAAATTGAAGATGGGTGCGATCAGCACGACGCAGGGACGACAGTCGAAACTACTCGGACTAGGCGTTCACCGCCCCGAGCGAGTCGTGACCAACGACGAGATCTGCGAATTCATCGACTCGAGCGACGAGTGGATCCAGACGCGCTCGGGAATCAAGAACCGGCGCTTCGCCGATCCCAAGGAAAACGTCGTGGAGATGTCCATCGCGGCAGGCCGCAAGGCCCTCGAGGCCAGCGGAATCACGGCCGACCAAGTCGACACCGTCATCGTCGCCACCTCGACGCATCTCGAACTGACCCCCCAGGCAGCTGCGAAAGTAGCGCACGGACTCGGCACCAAGGGGCCCGCCGCATTCGACATCTGCGCCGGCTGCGCAGGATTCTGCTACTCCCTCGCCGTCGCATCGGACCTGGTCAAGGCCGGAACCTCCAAGTACGTCCTCGTCATCGGTGCAGAACAGCTCAGCGTCACCACCGACCCCTACGACCGCACCACGCGATTCATATTCGCCGACGGCGCCGGTGCCGTGGTGGTCGGACAGAGCGATGAAACCGAGATCGGGCCCGCCGTCTGGGGCTCGGACGGCTCACAGTCCGACGCCATCGTCCAGACAACCGACTGGTACGACTACATCACCGAGGAAGGCCTCGAGCGACCCTGGATCAGGATGAACGGCATCTCCGTCTTCCGCTGGGCCGCATTCGAGATGGGCAAAGCCGCGCAGCGGGTCCTGGACGTCGCCGGCATCAAAACCGACGAACTGCATGCCTTCATCCCCCACCAGGCCAACAGCCGCATCACCGAACTGCTGGCCAAGAGCCTGAACCTCGCCGACGGCACCCCGGTCGCCAACGACATCGCCGAAACCGGCAACACCTCGGCAGCCTCGATCCCCCTGGCCATGGAAGAACTCCTGCGCACCGGCAAAGCAAAAGCCGGAGATACCGCACTTCTGCTCGCTTTCGGTGCGGGACTCTCCTACGCCGGACAGGTAGTCAAACTCCCCAACCTGTAGTCGACGTCTTCACCCTCGACTTCACCCGATTCCCGACCGCGCCCGGATCCCCAGTGCACTCGATGTGACATTCAGTGGCCTTTTCGGCAGTCAATGGCACATCGAGTGGACTTCGGGGGCGGTGTGGGCGGAAGCAGGACCGGAGCGGGGGTCGAGTCGTATGGTTGCTGTATGCCGAAGCCCCCGTTGCCCGATGCTGCTGTGGAATTGTTGAAGAAGCCGAATCCCGCTGTCATGGCTGTGGTTCGTGCCGATGGAACGCCGATCACCGCACCCACCTGGTATTTGTGGGAGGACGGAAAGATTGTGCTCAATTTCGACGCGTCTCGAGCACATCAAGGCAAATCCGAAGGTCTCGATTTCGGTGTTGGACGAGGCCAGTTGGTACACACACGTGACGGTGCACGGCTCGATCGAGTTGCAGGACGACCCGAATCTGGTGGATATCGATCGCATTTCGACGCATTACACCGGGAACCCGTATCCGGTTCGGGATCAGCCTCGGGTGACCGGTTACGTGACCGTCGACGCGTATGTGGGCTGGGGCAAACTCGGGACGTAGACACTGCGTGCGCGCTTGCGGCGACGGTGTCGAAGTGTCAAACTCCCGCAATGGTGAATCCGCAGGGCGAGGGCAGCGATCCGTTCGACGCATCCAACAAGGATCAGCCGTACCCGGGCCAGCAGCAGTACCCGCCGTACCAGAACCCTCAATACCAAAATCCTCAATACCAAAATCCCCAGTACCAAAACGCGCCGTACCCCAATCCGCAGTACGGGAATGCACCGTATGCCGGAGGGGGATATCAGACGCCCGCACCCACCAATACGCTGGCGATCGTCTCGCTCGTGCTGGCGATTCTGGGTCTGACGTTTCTGCCGCTGATTGCGTCGGTGTGCGCTGTGGTTTGCGGCCACCTGTCGCGTGGTCAGATCAAGCGCACCGGCGAGGGCGGATCCGGGTTCGCTACGGCAGGCCTGGTAGTCGGGTATGTATCGATCGCGCTGTTCGTCATCGTCGTCGGAGCGATCATCATTTTTGCCGTCGCTGCCGCGAATACGTCAACCTACTGAGACCGGCCGCGCCAGCCGACCGCCCAGGCACGCAGCCCAGATTCCTGCAACGACGGCCAACGCAATGACGAACAGCGCCAACGCGTTCCATCCCAGGGACTGGAAGACCACGCCGCCGAGCCAGCCGACGATGGACGATCCACCGTAGTAGAAGAGGTTGTACAGCGAGGTCGCCTGAGCCCGTCCGTGCACTGCGCGTTGCCCGGTCCATCCCGACGCGATGGCATGGGCGGCGAAGAAGCCCATGGTCAGGATCACCAGGCCGATCAGGATCACGGCAAGGTTCGATGCCATCGTCAACGCCACTCCGACGATCATCGTCGCGGTGGCTCCGGCGAGAACTGCTGATCGTCCGTGCTTCGTCGCCAGCTTTCCGCCCACTCGCGAGGAGACGGTACCGCTCAGATACGCCACGAAGATCAGGCTGATGAGCGATTGCGGTAGCCCGAAAGGCACGGCCTCGAGACGGAATCCGAGGAAATTGTAGATCGCGACGAACCCGCCCATCAACAGGAAGCCCTGGCCGTACAGCGCCAACATTCCCGGCTCGCGCAGGTTCACCCACAGCCGACCCGGCAGGTCGCGGATTTCGCTGTGTGCCAGTGTCGTTCGCGGTTTCGGGGCCAGCGACACGAACAACGCGGCGGCCAGCGCAGCGATCAACGAGACGGTCAGCGTGCCGATGCGCCAGTTGGTGTATTCCGCAACGGGTCCGGCGACGATGCGGCCCAGCAATCCGCCCAGTGTCGTTCCCGAAACATAGGTGGCGGCGGCCAGTGCGGTGTGACTGCGATGCACTTCCTCACTGAGGTACGCGATCGCAATCGCCGGAAGTCCGCCCAATGCAGCACCTTCGAAGAATCGAACGAGCAGCAACACCTCGAGCGAGGGCGACAGCGGAACCAGCAGACCCAGCGTCGTCGCAACGAGGATCGAGGCCGTCATCGCCCGTACTCGGCCGACGCGATCGGCGGCCACGGACCAGGGAATCACCGACACTGCCACCCCGACCGTCGCGAGACCGACGGCCAGCGACGACTGCGAGGGCGTGATGTCGAGGTTCGCCGCGATCAACGGCAGAATTCCCTGCACCGAATACAGCTGAGCGAAGGTCGCGACTCCGGCGAACAGCAATGCCAGCACCAACCGTCGGTACTCGCGCGATCCCCTGGGGTGTCCCTCCCATTCGAGGACGTCGGTACGCGTCGTAGTCATACCGATCACGTTAGAAGTGCTCACTACATTCGTCCAATGCATGAGACGCGTCCAACCGATACGGCAGAGCTATGCTTCGACAATGCGGCGCGAAACGATCGAGCTGTTGCCCCTGCTACCGACGCTCGTCGCGGTAGCCGACACCGAGCACATCACCGACGCCGCCCACGTTCTCGGCGTTCCACAACCCACCGTCAGCCGCCAGGTCGCTCGCGCGTCGGCAATCCTCGGCGTCGACATCGTGGAACGACGCGGCCGCGGCATCGTGCTCACCAGCGCCGGACGCGTGTTGATCCCGTATCTCCAGCGAGCGTTGAGCGACCTCGACGCCGGCATCGACGCGATGACCGAGCACGACGCCCGAGCCAGGGGCCGCATCGCCGTGGCGTTCCAGAACACTCTGGGCGAGGACGTCGTGCCCGCACTGATCCGTCAGTTCCGCGTCGACCACCCAGCCGTCACGTTCGATCTGGACCAGGGCGCACGCGCACGCTGCCTCGAACGACTCGCCGATGGGGTATCGGACCTGGCGTTCGTATCCCTCAGCGCCGAGCACACCGACGCCAACTCGTTCCAGCTCTACGACGAGCGGCTGATGCTTGTCGTGCCCTCCGATCACCGCTTTGCATCGAGAAGAACCGTCGATCTCGCCGACACCGCCGACGAGAACTACATCGCGATGCGCCACGGCTTCGGAATGCGCTCGATCTGCGACGAGTTGTGGGCCGACGCCGGCTTCAGCCCGCGCATCGCATTCGAGGGCCAGGACACCCACACTGTGCGCGGACTGGTCGGTGCCGGTCTCGGGATAGCCATCCTGCCGCGGATCCGTGCGCACAGCAGTGAGGGCGGAACCGTCGACATCGGCCTCACCCAACCCGCGGCACGCAGGCGCATCGGCATGGTGTGGAATCCCACCACCGACCTTCCGCGCCAGGTGGCCAGCTTTCGGTCGATGGTGCAACGCAGCGGTCGAACACTCGTGATTAGGTGAGTCGATGCAACTGGTTCTGGTGCGGCATGCGCTGCCGCAGCGTTCGGAGACCTCGGCCGATCCTGCTCTCGCCGAGCTCGGCGTCGAACAAGCCCGGCGGGTGCCGGATGCCGTGGCTCGGTTCCCGATTTCTCGAGTCGTCGCGAGTTCCCAGCTCCGCGCCGTCCAGACGGCACAGCCGTTGGCCGATCGGCTCGGTCTGACGGTCGAACCCGACGAGCGCGTGACCGAATACGATCGCGATTTCGGCGGCTACGTCCCGATCGAGGCAGCCAAGACCGAATTCCGCGAGGCCTTCGATCGCATCAAGGCCGGGCACCTTCCCGAACAGGTCGACGAGCACGCGTTTCGTCAGCGCGTGCTGGCCGGAGTGGCCGACATCGTGTCGGCGAGCAAGCACAACGACACCGTCGCACTCGTCGCCCACGGCGGCGTCATCAACATCCTGCTGCAGGACATTCTGCAGACCCCGAAAGTCCTGGGCTTTCCGATCGACTACTGCTCGGTGACGCGCATTCTGTTCTCCCGGAGCGGCGCGCGATCGGTCTCCTCGGTGAACGAAACCGAGCACGTATGGGACCTGCTACCCCGCAATCGGCAATCCACAGAGACCTCTTAAAATCCCAGGTCAGAACCATCGAACACGGCATCTGCGAGCACGCGTCGGTTCGGAACGCCGTCAGCGGCAGTTAGCCTCGAACTCATCATGGGTGAACTGCGTATCTTCCGAAGTCCTGCCGTTGCTCTCACCGCACTGGCGTTTCCACTGGTGGCAGTCGGTGCTTTCGCACTCGGCACCGGCTACGACCTCGGCGGCGAGCCCGCTACCGCCACGACCACCGTCGTCGCCGACAGCGAACAGGGCCCGGCAGCGGAACAGCAGACGGCCGACCCCCTCTCCAAGGCCAGGAGCAGCCTCAACAGCGCCTCGCTCCCCATCACTTTCCTCTCCAGCGGCATCGGACAGCTGACCGCCGGCGGAACGCAGCTCAACGACGGCGTCGGGCAGCTCGCCGACGGCATCACCCAGGCTCACGACGGAACCATCCAGCTCGCCGACGGGTTCGGGCAGTACCGCGACGGCATCGGCCAGCTCGGTGACGGCGCATCGCAGATCAGCGGCGGCGTCGACCAGGTGGTCGACCAGCTCGCCGGATTCGGAGCCCTGCAGGCCGACTTCACCGCAAAGCTCGCCGCCACCGCGGACCAGGTCGATCGCTTTCCACACCCGGGATCCGACGCCATCTCCGGTGAAATCAGGGGCGTCATCGACACCCTGAACACGCAGGCCTTCGGTCCAGATACGCTCGCTCAGCTGCAGACCCTCAAGGGTGGTGCTCAGCAGCTGTCGACCGAACTCAACGACCCGAACAGTCAGTTCCTCGGTGCTACCGCGCAGCTCGGCGACGCGACGGTGCAGTTGCGTGACGGACTCGGCCAACTCGACGACGGCGGCCAGCAGCTCAAGGCCGGCACCGATCAGCTCGTGACGTCGGTCAAACCGGTCGAGGGAATCGTCAACGGCATTGCCACCAACGTGCGTGACGCCTCCGCGGCACTTCCGCAGGGAGGCGCAGCCGCCACCGACGACGCCACCTCCGATCAGAACGTCGCCGCCACGTCGACGAGCACCGGCACCGGTGCCACCCCGTACCTCATCGCCGCCCTGGTGGCCCTCGGAGCTCTCGGCTGCGTCAGCCTCGTGCGGGTCCTGGGCAGGGATACCGAGCCGCGCTGGCTCGCCGTCGGAGCGGCCGTTGCCGCGGTGGGCGTCAGCGCCGCATTCGCGTTCGCCTTCGCCACCGACGCCGCCATCGGACCGGTGATCGGAGCGGGCGTTTTCCTGATCGTCTCCGCCGCGGCATATCTCGCCGCAGCGGGCGCAATTCAACGCGTACTCGGTGCTGTGGTGGGTCAGATCGTCAACGTTGTCACCCTCGCGGTGCAGGTCGTCGTCTGCGGCTTTGCGTACGCATCGACGGCACCGATCTGGGGCGACCTCGCCGCATTCATGCCGATGAGCTACACCGCCGCCGGTGCCCGCATCATCGCGTCGGGCGAGATGAGCGGGACCGGATGGCTCG
This sequence comes from Rhodococcus ruber, assembly GCF_027270735.1. Lineage (GTDB taxonomy): Bacteria > Actinomycetota > Actinomycetes > Mycobacteriales > Mycobacteriaceae > Rhodococcoides > Rhodococcoides rubrum_A. Next base: position 364,336 of record NZ_JAPWIJ010000001.1, read on the forward strand.
CGATCGGTGCGACGGTTGCTCTGCTGGCTGTCTCGGCGCTCGTCTTTGTGAGTGCGCGGGGTGACTCAGCCGACGGGCCGGAGCGGGTGGATGGCGGGCGGGGCCGCGAGATGGGCACCGAACTCGCTTAGTGCCTGCTGCAGATGTGGCGTCTGCATGTGACCGTCCAGGTCCTCCTGCGACTTCCACAACTCGATTGTGACGAAGGTGCCCGGCTCGACCGCCGACTCGAACAGCTCGTACGAGATGTTGCCCTCTTCCTTACGGGTTTCGGCCACCAGAGCCGACAGGCCGTTGCGCACGGCGTCGATAGCGTCCGGCTTGGCGATGATCGTCGCGACAACCTGCAGATCGTTGCTCATGAGGTGATGTTTCCTTCTTTCGGCGAGTCCTACTTTCCTCACCGAACGTACTCCCGACACCCCTAAGCTGAGGTGTTCGTACGGAAAGGGAAGTCACAGTGAGCCACAGGACCACCGAGCAACGCGCCACGAAGAAGGATTGGCTCGGCCTCGCAGTCCTGGTGGTCCCCATTCTCGTCGTGTCGATGGACATGTCGGTGCTCTATCTGGCTCTGCCGTTCATGACGGCCGATCTCGAACCCACCAGCAATCAGACGCTGTGGATTCTCGACATCTACGGATTTCTCCTCGCCGGCCTGCTCATCACCATGGGCTCTCTCGGTGACCGCATCGGCAGGCGCACCCTCCTGATGATCGGTGCAGTCGTGTTCGGTGCGGCGTCACTCGCCGCGACGTTCTCCACGTCCCCCGAGATGCTTCTCGTCGCACGCGCCCTGTTGGGGATCGGCGGAGCGACCATCGCGCCGAGCACACTGTCGTTGATACGCAACATGTTTCACGACCCCGCTCAGCGCAAGGAAGCAATCGGACTGTGGACCGCAGGGTTCGCCGGCGGAGCCGCAGTAGGCCCCGTCATCGGAGGTGTTCTGCTGGAACATTTCTGGTGGGGTTCGGTGTTCCTGATCAACATTCCGATAATGGTGGTGCTGTTCGTCGCGGCACCGCTGCTGGTGCCCGAGTTCAAGGATTCCGACCCTGGGAAATTCGATCCGATCAGCGTCGTACTCGCGATCTCCTCGATGCTCTCGATCGTCTATGCAATCAAGCACGGCGCGCAGGAGGGGATCGATGCGGCAACGATCACCACGGCCGTGCTCGGGCTGGCGCTGGGCACGGTGTTCGTCATCCGGCAGCGCAAGGCCGCAAATCCGCTCATCGACGTGACGCTCTTCGCCGAACGGGCCTTCAGCGCAGCGGTTGTGGTGCAGTTCCTCGTCATCTTCGCCATGACCGGGTTCAGCCTGTTCGCCTCGCAGTACCTGCAACTCGTCGTAGGCCTCGGACCGCTCGAAGCCGGGCTGTGGCTGCTCATACCGGCCTTCGCGGCGGCGGCCGGTGCCGTCCTTGCGCCGACACTGAGCAAGGTGATCAGGACCGGCACCATCATCGCCGGGGGCCTGCTGTTCATTGCCTTCGGTTGCGCGGCAATGGTCTTTGTTGCAGCCGACTCCGGCCTGCCGTTACTGCTCACCGGGATGGCGCTGTTGACATTCGGAATCGGAGCGGCGTCGACCCTCAATTCGGACATCGTCCTCACCGCCGCCGCACCCGAGAAGGCCGGTGCCGCATCGGCATTGTCGGAAACCGGAGCCGAACTGGGCGGGGCCGTCGGCATCGCGATCCTCGGTACGATCGGCAGCACCGTCTACCGCCACCGCATGGACGACGTCATCCCGGTCGGCACGCCCGCCGAGATCGCCGACCCCGCCAGAGAAACCATCGGCGGTGCCATCGCCGTCGCCGACTACCTGCCGGAACCGTTCGCCTCGCAACTGACCGCAGTCGCCAACTCGTCGTTCATCGACGGGTTCAATTTGGCGGCCGGCTGGAGCGCTGGTCTGATGGCCGTCAGTGCCGTGGCTGTCTTCGTGCTGCTCCGTCGTCAGACCGCGTCGGAGAGATAGCGCGCCAACCAACGCGTGGCGGACTGGCCGTTCTCGACGTCGTAGCTCTGGTATTCCTGGTGGATCCCCGAGCGATAGAAGGCTTCGATCTCGCGGCGGCGCTGCTCGTTCGCCTGATCGGTGAGCTGCCCCTGCAGAACCGGAAGGCCACCGGCCGCCGCCAAGTCCGCGATCAACGACTGCGCTTCCTGCGCGTACTGATCGGCCACATCGGGCGCGGGGTTGGAGGAGACAGCGAGGAAGCCGGCCAGACGCGCCACGTAGTCGTCCTTCGGCGTCGAGCAGTACAGATCGCCGACGGCGCAGAACGTCCGCACCACAGGGCTGACGTAACCGAATCCGCCGACGCGAGGTCCACCGACTCCGGTGCCCACCACGGCGGGACCCACCAGAGCGTCGGTGTCGGAACGCTTCGGGTCCGAGATCAGACCCACCACCACCACCTTGTCCGCAGGCACGACGCCGACGCCGGTGCCGATCGCCGCGGCGAGATCACCGGCCGCGTCGGCTCCCTGGCTGTATCCGATGATGCCGAGTTTCGTTGCACCACAACGGTCTGCCATCGCCTTCAGCATCCCACCCGCATTGGTGACCGCAGCTGCGCGCGACTGCCCGTATACCTCGCCCTCCCACGGGAACGCGGTGGCTGGATACGAGACGTAGTCTGTGCGAATGTCGTCGCCGAGACGATCGGTGACGTCGGTGAGCATCCCCGGCTTCGGTGCGGCACCCGAGCTGGTCTCCCAGGTTCCCGGAATGGCCACGACGTACATCGACGGGCAAGCGCCCGGATCAGCGGCGGCGGGCGACGCTCCGACGACGAGACCGGACGCAACAGCTGCAGCGACGCCGATACCGGCGCAGATCTTCTTGACACTCATGGGAGGGGGCCTCACTGGTGATCGAACGCTTCGTTGTTCGATCCCGACAATGCCAGGGGCCTGTGACCATCAGATGCCTACATGGTTAACGGACGTAACCGTCCGTCACACGGTTCGACACCCGCCCTTGGGATCAATGCGAGTTTCAGTCGGTCTGACTGCAACAAAGGGACATTGATCCCAAAGGGGGCGCCGGCAAAACCACCGCGAGTGCAAATTACCGCTGCGGCGCCTGGGTGGGCACGATCGGCGACGGCAATGCCGTTGCTCCCTGCAGGAAGGTGTCGACGGCGGCCGCGCAGGAGCGGCCCTCGGCAATGGCCCACACGATGAGCGACTGGCCGCGGCCCATGTCTCCGGCAACGAAGACACCGGGCACGTTGGTGACCCACTCGTTGGTGCGCTCCACGTTTCCGCGCTGGTTGAAATCGACGCCCAGGTCGGTCAGCAGACCGCCCTTGTCGGGTCCGACGAATCCCATGGCGAGCAGCACCAGATCGGCTTCGAGGGTGAACTCGCTGCCCTCGACCTTCTCGAACTTGCCGGCCTTGAACTCGACCTCACAGGCTTCGAGCGCGGTGACCTTGCCGTCTTCTCCGACGAAACGCTCGGTGTTGACGGAGAAGACGCGTTCGCCGCCCTCCTCGTGTGCCGACGCGACGCGGTACATCAGCGGATACGTCGGCCACGGGGTGGACGTTGCCCGCTCCTCCGGCGGCCGGGCCATGATCTCGAACTGGTGCACGCTCTCCGCGCCCTGACGGTGCGAGGTGCCGAGGCAGTCGGCACCGGTGTCGCCGCCGCCGATGATGACGACCTTCTTGCCCTCGGCGCTGACGGGCGGCGCAGCGAAGTCGCCCTGCTGGACGCGATTGGCGTGCGGCAGGAACTCCATGGCCTGGTAGATGCCGTCGAGCTCGCGGCCCTCGATGGGCAGGTCGCGCCATGCGGTGGCACCGCCGGACAGCACGACCGCGTCGAACTGCTCGCGCAGTTCGTCGGCCGAGATATCCACGCCCACATCGACACCGGTGCGGAAGACGGTGCCCTCGGCTTCCATCTGTGCCAGCCGTCGATCGATGTGGCGCTTCTCCATCTTGAACTCGGGGATGCCGTAGCGCAGCAGTCCGCCGATACGATCGGCACGCTCGAACACCGTGACGGTGTGGCCGGCGCGGGTGAGCTGCTGCGCTGCAGCAAGTCCCGCGGGTCCGGAGCCGACGACGGCGACGGTCCTACCGGTCAGGTGCGTCGGGTAAACCGGCGTGACCCAGCCTTCTTCGAAAGCCTTGTCGATGATCTCGACCTCGACCTGCTTGATCGTCACCGGATCCTGGTTGATGCCCAGGACACACGACGCCTCGCACGGAGCCGGGCACAGCCGTCCGGTGAATTCCGGAAAGTTGTTGGTGGCGTGCAGGCGATCGATGCTGTCGCGCCAGCGATCCTTGAACACCAGGTCGTTCCACTCGGGAATCAGATTCCCGAGAGGACAACCGTTGTGGCAGAACGGAATACCACAATCCATGCATCGGCTGGCCTGGGTACGCAGAGTGTCCTTCGAGAAGTCCTCGTAGACCTCTTTCCAGTCCATCAGACGCAGATCGACCGGCCGCCGCTTGGGTACCTCACGAACGGTGTTCTTCAAAAATCCCTGTGGGTCACCCACGAGCTGCCTCCATGATCGCTTCGTCCACGTCCGCGCCGTTCTTCTCGGCTTCGGAGATGGCCAGCAGTACCTTCTTGTAGTCGCGAGGCATGACCTTCACGAAATGGTTCACCTGCTGTGACCAGTCCGCGAGGATCCGCTCGGCCACCTCGGAGCCGGTCTGCTCCTGGTGACGGGTGACGATGTCCTTCAACCAGGTGAATTCGTCGCCCTCCAGCTCGTCGATGTCGACCAACTCGGTGTTGAGGTTGGCCTCGAACGTCTTGTTCGGATCGAAGATGAACGCGACGCCGCCGGACATGCCTGCACCGAAGTTACGGCCTGTCGCGCCGAGGATGACCACCTTGCCGCCGGTCATGTACTCGCACCCGTGATCGCCGACGCCTTCGACGACGGCCTCCGCGCCCGAGTTACGTACGGCGAAACGCTCGCCGACCACACCTCGGATGAGAGCCTCGCCGCTGGTGGCACCGAACAGGAAGACGTTGCCGCCGATGATGTTGTCCTCGGCGACGAATCCCTTGGGTGCACTCAACGACGGACGCAGCACGAGATGCCCACCGGACAGTCCCTTGCCGACGAAGTCGTTGGCATCACCCTGCAACCGGAGCGTCATTCCCGACGGGACGAACGCACCGAAACTGTTGCCGGCCGAACCGGTGAACGTGATGTCGATGGTGTCGTCCGGGAGCCCGACGCCGCCGTACGCCTTGGTGACCTCGTGCCCGAGCATCGTTCCGACGGTGCGGTTGACGTTGGTGATCTTGGATTCGAAGACGACCTTCTCGCCCTTGTCCAATGCGTTGCGGCTGGCCGCGATGAGCTGCTGATCCAGAGCCTTGTCGAGGCCGTGATCCTGAACCCCGGTGTTGTAGAGGTTCTGGTTCATGAAGGCCGATTCGACCTCTTCGAGGATCGGCGACAGATCCAGCTTCGACGCCTTCCAGTGCTCCTTGGCAGCAGTGGTGTCGAGCAGACCGACCTGACCGACGGCCTCGTCGAGCGTGCGGAACCCGAGCTCGGCCATGAGCTCGCGAACCTCCTCGGCGATGAACATGAAGAAGTTCTCGACGAACTCGGGCTTACCCGCGAAACGCTTGCGCAGCAACGGGTTCTGCGTAGCAACGCCGACCGGGCAGGTATCGAGATGGCAGACGCGCATCATGATGCAGCCCGAAACGACGAGCGGAGCGGTGGCGAAACCGAACTCCTCACCGCCGAGCAGCGCGGCGACCATCACGTCGCGGCCGGTCTTGAGCTGGCCGTCGACCTGCACGACGATGCGGTCACGAAGACCGTTGAGCAGCAACGTCTGCTGGGTCTCGGCCAGGCCGAGCTCCCACGGTCCACCTGCGTGCTTGACCGACGTCAGCGGCGTTGCGCCGGTGCCGCCGTCGTGGCCCGAGATGAGCACCACGTCGGCGTGGGCCTTGGACACACCGGCCGCGACCGTACCGACGCCGACCTCGGAGACCAGCTTCACGTGGATGCGGGCCTCTGGGTTGGCGTTCTTCAGATCGTGAATCAGCTGCGCGAGATCCTCGATCGAGTAGATGTCGTGGTGCGGCGGCGGCGAGATCAGACCGACACCCGGCGTCGAATGCCGGACCTCGGCGACCCACGGGTACACCTTGTGCGCCGGAAGCTGGCCGCCTTCACCGGGCTTGGCTCCCTGCGCCATCTTGATCTGGATGTCGGTGCAGTTGGTCAGGTAGTGCGAGGTGACACCGAAGCGGCCCGACGCGACCTGCTTGACGGCCGACCGTCGCCAGTCCCCGTTCTCGTCGGGGGTGAACCGCGAGACGTCCTCGCCGCCCTCACCGGAGTTCGAGCGTCCACCGAGCCGGTTCATCGCGATGGCGAGAGTCTCGTGCGCCTCGGCCGAGATGGAGCCGTAGCTCATCGCACCCGTGGAGAAACGCTTGACGATCTCGCTCGCCGGCTCGACTTCGTCGATCGAAATTGCCTGTCGCTCTTCGGTCTTGAAGCGGAACAGGCCGCGCAGCGACGCGAGCCGCTCGGATTGGTCGTCGACCATCTTCGTGTATTCCTTGAAGACGTCGTACTGACCGGTGCGGGTGGAGTGCTGCAGCTTGAACACGGTGTCGGGGTTGAAGAGGTGGTACTCCCCCTCGCGGCGCCACTGGTACTCGCCGCCCGTCTCGAGCTCGCGGTGCGCGCGCTCCTGACGGTTGTCGAGGTACGCGACCGCATGTCGCGCTGCGACGTCGTCGGCCACCTGATCGAGATCGATGCCGCCGAGGTGGCTGTTGAGCCCGGTGAAGTACTCGTCGACCAGTTCCTGCGAGAGGCCGATGACCTGGAACAGCTGGGCTCCGGTGTACGACGCGAGAGTCGAGATGCCCATCTTGGACATCACCTTCAGCACACCCTTGCCTGCGGCCTTGATGTAGTTGCCGACGGCCTTGTCGAACTCGATGTCTGTGAGGGCGCCGCGCTCGATCATGTCCTCGATCGACTCGAACGCCATGTACGGATTGACCGCTGCCGCACCGAAACCGATGAGCAGAGCCATGTGATGGACCTCGCGGGCGTCACCGGACTCGATGATCAAACCGACCTTGGTACGGGTCTTCTCACGAACCAGGTGATGGTGCACAGCGGAGGTCAGCAGCAGCGACGGAATCGGAGCGAGCTTCTCGCTCGACTCGCGGTCCGAGAGCACGATGATCCGTGCGCCGCCCGAGATGGCAGCGGAGACCTGAGCTCGGATGGCCTCCAACGACTTTCGGAGACCTTCGCCACCCTCGGCAACCGGGTAGAGGCCGCGCACGACCACCGAACGAAGTTCTTCCTGCGTGCCCTCGTCGTTGATGTGCACGAGCTTGGCGAGATCGTCGTTGTGCAGGATCGGCTGCGGCAGCACGATCTGCTTGCAGCTCTCGGCGTTCGGGTTGAGCAGATCGCCCTCGGGGCCGATCGTGCCGCCGAGGCTGGTGACGATCTCCTCGCGGATCGCGTCGAGCGGCGGGTTGGTGACCTGCGCGAAAAGCTGCGAGAAGTAGTCGAACAACATCCGCGGGCGGGCCGACAGCACGGCAATCGGGGTATCGGTACCCATGGACCCGATGGCCTCGGCACCGGACTTCGCCATCGGCGAGACCAGCACGTTCAGTTCCTCGGTGGTGTACCCGAAGATCTGCTGACGGATGAGAACGCGATCGTGCGGCATGTGCACGTGCGGGCGCTCGGGCAGATCGTCGATCGAGGTCAGACCCTCGTCGAGCCACTGCTGGTACGGATGCTCGGCGGCGAGCTCGTCCTTGATCTCGTCGTCGGAGACGATGCGGCCCTGTGCGGTGTCCACCAGGAACATCCGGCCCGGCTGCAACCGAACCTTGCGGACGACCTTGGACGGGTCGATGTCGAGAACGCCGACCTCGGACGCCATGACGACCAAGCCGTCGTCGGTGACCCACAGCCGGCTCGGGCGCAGGCCGTTGCGGTCGAGGACCGCTCCGATGACGGTGCCGTCGGTGAAGCACACCGACGCAGGTCCGTCCCAGGGCTCCATCAGCGACGAGTGGTACTTGTAGAACGCCCGGCGCGCGGGGTCCATGGACTCGTGCCGCTCCCACGCCTCGGGAATCATCATGAGCACGGCGTGCGGCAGGCTTCGGCCACCGAGATGCAGCAGCTCGAGCACCTCGTCGAAACGTGCTGTGTCGCTTGCTCCGTGGGTGACCACGGGGAAGATCTTCTCGAGCGCCTCGGAGCCGCCGAACACGTCGGAGGTGATGAGCGCCTCGCGGGCGCGCATCCAGTTCTCGTTGCCGGTGGCGGTGTTGATCTCGCCGTTGTGCGCAACGCGCCGGAACGGATGCGCCAGCGGCCACGACGGGAACGTGTTGGTGGAGAAGCGCGAATGCACAAGGCCGAGCGCACTTTCCACGCGCTCGTCCTGCAGGTCGAGGTAGAAGCCCTTGAGCTGAGGCGTTGTGAGCATGCCCTTGTAGACGAAGGTCTGCGAGGACAGCGACGGGAAGTACACGGTCTCGCGGCCGGGGCCGTCCTTGCCCGCGCCCTCTTCGCCCAACTCGTGCTCGACGCGCTTGCGAATGACGAAGGCGCGACGTTCCAGATCGAGATCGGTGACCGATGCATCCGGGGCGGCGAGGAACAGCTGACGGAACGTCGGCATCGCGTCGCGAGCCAGCGCGCCGAGGGACGAGTCGTCGGTGGGAACCTCACGCCAACCGAGAACCGTCAGGCCCTCGCTCTCGACGATGCGCTCGACACCCTCGCAGGCGCGTGCCGCGTCGCTGCGGCCCTGCGGAAGGAACGCGACACCGGTTGCGTAGGCACCGGGAGCGGGGAGCTCGAAATCTACGACGGCTCGGAAGAACGCGTCCGGAACCTGGATGAGAATGCCTGCACCGTCACCGGTATTCGGTTCGGAGCCGGCGGCACCGCGATGCTCGAGGTTGACCAGTGCGGTGATCGCCTTCTCGACGATGTCACGACTGCGGCGACCGTGCATGTCCACCACGAACGCGACACCACAGGAGTCGTGCTCGTTGACGGGATCGTAGAGGCCTTGCGGGCCCGGAGTGTGCTTCATACCTAGCCTTCGGATAAGTCCAGCCTTGAAACTCGTCGGCGACGGTGTGGTGTAACCGGCTGCTCGAACGGCCTGCGGTGCGTCCTCGCCGTTGAAGCAGCACCTGTCGATCGTCGACGCTTTCCTCTGCACGGGCGGGTAGGCACGTGATAGAAAAGTGAGGGTCTCGACGGATCCGGCCGTGGTGAGGCCGATCCAACTACGAACGATAAGTCAGCACCTGGGTACCTCTGCAAATAAGGTAAGCCTATTGTGGGCTTTCACCTGCGAATTTCCTTACATTCGTCGACGTATCGACCCCATCTTTCGACGGCTGGGCCGCAACGGCCGAAAAGTACACGCGTGTAAGACGATCGGACTGTGACCGCATCGAAAAAACTGGCCGCAGCGATCGAATCAGCTGCGGCCAGTCTGGTGGGCGGAGGGGGACTTGAACCCCCACGTCCCTAAGGACACTGGCACCTGAAGCCAGCGCGTCTGCCATTCCGCCACCCGCCCGGGTGACGGCGAGAACACTAACACGCACCCTGCCGCGCTCGAAAATCGCGGCCTCGCGGCATCCGGAGCGAACAGCGGCACGCGGTCTGCGTCGGCCGCACCGTATATCATGCTTGAAGCGCGACCTCGTGATGACACGCGGCTGTCGCACACTGCGCACCCGCAGGCACCACACGGTGGAAGAACACAGTGAGAGGAGGGGTCACGATGGGCATCGTTCAGCGTTTCGAGCGCAAACTCCAGGGCGCTGTCGGCGACGTCTTCGCCCGCGTGTTCGGCGGTGGCGTCGTACCGGCCGAGGTGGAAGCGGCGCTCCAACAGGAAGCGTCGGATCTGGTTCGGCCCCTCGACGGCGGCCATTACCTGGCACCCAACAGCTACGTGATCACCATCAACAGCTCGGACCACGACGAACTCGCAGGCGATCGAGAACTCACGGTCAAGGCATTTTCCCGTCACCTCGACGATTACATCCGCGATCAGGGGTGGCAGACCTACGGTGACGTGGTGGTTCGCTTCGAGCCGTCGCCCACTCTGCACACCGGTCAGTTCCGGGCCAGTGGCTCGGTCGACCCCGATGTGGGACGATCGGCGACTGCTGCGCGGAACCCGTCTGCGCAGCAAGGCGCGTCGGCCAAGCAGAACGTGTCGGCCCAGCAGAACGTTTCGGCCAAGCCGGCACCCAGTCCCGTCCCTTCAGCTACGCAGCGACCGTCTGCCCCACCGATGTCGATACCAGGAGCCGGCCACATGACGCAGAACCCAGGCTACGACCCGCAGCGCGACCCCGCGGACGGTCATCGTCCCGATCCGCGCGCTCGCAACGGTTACGCCGGTGGCCAAGATCCTCGCTACGCCGCGCGTGAGCAGAACGGATACGACGCCCAGGCCTACGCGCCAGCCGATTACGATCCGCGCTACGACCAGCAGCCGTACAACGGTCAGGGCTACGACGAGCAGCCGTACGCCGAACAGGGTCAGGCGTACAGCGCGGCAGGCGGCCAGGATCAGGGCTACGACCCGCACGCCTACGGCAATACCAACGGCCAGGACCAGGGGTACGACGCCCAGGGATACAACGCGCAAGGCTACGACGCCCAGGGATACAACGCGCAGGGCTACGACGCCCAGGGCTACCAGTACAACGGAGCCGACGGCGGTGCCTACTCCGAGTCTCCGTACCAGGAGCAGGCCTACAGCGACCCGGCAGGGCAGTACGCCGAACCACAGGCCGCCGGGTACCAGCAGCCCGGCTACCAGCAGCCGGCATACGACTACCCACCTGCCCCGGCTGCCTACGGTCGCGGCTACCCGCAAGGCGCGGGCGATCGTAATGACGGATACGGCTACGACCAGCCCGCCGCGTATGCCGGTCAGGCTCAGTCGCTCGCAGCCACACTGCAGCTCGAAGACGGCAGCGGTCGTTACTTCCAGCTCCGTGACGGTCAGAACATCATCGGCCGCGGCCAGGACGCTCAGTTCCGGCTGCCCGATACCGGTGTCTCGCGGCGGCACATCGAGATTCGCTGGGACGGCCGCGTGGCCATGCTCTCCGACCTCGGCTCGACCAACGGCACCACCGTCAACGGCGCTCCGGTTCAGGACTGGCAGCTGGCCGACGGCGACGTCATCAGGGCCGGGCATTCCGAGATTCTGGTCCGGATCGTCTGACACAAGGGCTACCGGGCACGAGCGATGGTCGACTCTCGTGCTCGTCGACCCGAATGTCGTCCACCCGAGCGGCTTCACCCTATGATGCTGCGAGACAACCATGTCTGCCGCGCCGCAACGTTCAGGCGTGTGGGCAGCAGGTCCGATCGCGAAGGAGGAGGTGAATCGTCGTGCAGGGATTGATTCTGCAACTGACCAGGGCGGGCTTCCTGCTTCTGCTGTGGTTCTTCGTCTGGGCCGTCCTTCGCACCCTGCGCAGTGACATCTACGCGGCTGCAGGCATGCGAGTACCAGCGCGCTACACCGGAGCCTCCAAAGTTCTTCCGTCGTTCAACAAGCAGAAGGTGGCCAAGTACCTCGTGGTGACCCAGGGCGGTCTCGCCGGAACGCGCATCTCGCTCGGTACTCAGCCCGTCCTCATCGGACGCGCGGACGATTCGACTCTCGTTCTGACAGACGACTATTCGTCCACGCGCCATGCCCGCCTCTCACCTCGTGGCGGAGATTGGTACGTCGAGGACCTCGGCTCGACCAACGGCACCTACCTCGACCGCGCCAAGGTCACCACCGCAGTGCGAGTACCCCTGGGAACCCCGGTTCGTGTCGGCAAGACCGTGATCGAGTTGCGCCCGTGACCCTCGTTCTCCGCTACGCCGCCCGCAGCGACCGCGGTCTGGTCCGCTCGAACAACGAGGACTCCGTGTACGCCGGGGCTCGGCTGTTGGCACTGGCAGACGGTATGGGCGGTCACGCCGCCGGTGAAGTGGCCTCGCAGTTGATGATCGCCGCGTTGGCCCACCTCGACGACGACGAGCCCGGCGAAGATTTGCTGGGCAAGCTCGAGGCAGCCACCCGTGAAGGCAACGCGTCGATCGCCGATCAGGTCGAGGACGAGCCCGAGCTCGACGGCATGGGCACCACGTTGACAGCAATCCTGTTCGCGGGCAAACGAATCGGGCTCGTCCACATCGGTGACTCACGTGCGTACATGCTGCGCGACGGATCGCTCACCCAGATCACCCGCGACGACACCTTCGTCCAATCACTCGTCGACGAGGGCCGCATCACCGCCGAGCAGGCGCACACGCACCCGCAGCGATCGCTGATCATGCGCGCCCTCACCGGTAACGAGATCGAGCCGACGCTGACCGTCCGAGAGGTCCGCGCAGGCGACCGATACCTGCTGTGCTCCGACGGCCTGTCCGATGTCGTCAGCGACGAGACCATCGAGAACACCATGAACGAGGGCGAAACCGGTCCCTGCGCCGATCGTCTCATCGAACTCGCACTGCGCAGCGGTGGACCGGACAACGTGACGGTCGTCGTTGCCGATGTGATCGACCTCGACTACGGACAGAGTCATCCCATCCTCGGTGGCGCCGCCAGCACCGAGGACGAGGAGGACGCTCCTCCTCCCAACACCGCAGCAGGACGCGCCGCGGCGATGCGACCGCCTCGCTCGACGCCCAAGCGCGTCACCACCCCGGTGGTCACCCCCGAGAAGAAGTCGCACAAGCTGCGCTGGACGCTGATCGCCCTCACCCTGGTGGTGCTCGCCGCAATCGGCGCGGTCGTTGCCAATTCGATCATCAGAGGCAACTACTACGTCGGCGCCGACAACAGCAAGGTCACGGTGCTGCGGGGCCTTCCCGGCTCGGTGCTGGGCTACTCGCTGCAGAGCGTGGAACTGACCGGCTGCCTCGACGGCGACGGAGCCGTCACACTGACAGCCCCCGATGCCGCGCCCGCGGACTGCGTTCCTTTCGAGGTCGACGACCTTCTGCCTGCCGCACGCGAGCAGGTCACGGCCGGACTGCCGTCGGGGTCCCTCGACGACGCGCGTGGCCAGGTCCAACGCCTGGCGTCGGGCGACCTGCTTCCGGTGTGCGAGACCGAACCCGCCGTCACCACCACCCCCGAACCGACCCCCACGACAACGATCATCCCGCCACCCGGGGTCCCGTTGCCGCCGACCGTGGAGCCCATCCCCGAGGTGGCGCCGACGACCACCGCGGTGCCGACACCGACGGTGCCGCAGGTTCCCGGCCAGAACTGCAGGACCGGTACTCGATGAGTTCCCCCACCTCCGCCGGAGGGTCCTTTCCGAGTCCGCCCGGGGGGTTCGCTCCTGCACCGATCCAATCGAACCGGCGCGGAGTCGAGTTGCTTCTGCTCGGGGCCGCGGTCCTGATCACCACGATCTCGTTGGTGTTGGTCGAGGCCAGCCAGGAACAGACCATCACCTGGGATCTGGCGAAGTACGCGCTCGCGTATCTCGCGCTGATGACGGTGGCGCACTTGGCCGTACGACGCTTCGCGCCTCACGCCGATCCGCTCCTGCTCCCGATCGTGGCACTTCTCAACGGCCTCGGGCTGGTGCTCATTCACCGACTCGACCTCGCCGATCAGCAGCAGGCGCAGTATCTCGGTAATCCGATCCCCTCACCCGATGCCAACCAGCAGGTGCTGTGGACGACATTGGCGATCGCCGGTTTCGTGGCGTTGCTGGTGCTGCTGCGGGACTACCGAACCCTGGCCCGCTACGGCTACACCGTCGGTCTCGCCGGCCTGATTCTTCTCGCGATCCCAGCGATGCTGCCGTCCGCATTCTCTGAGGTCAACGGGTCGAAGATCTGGATCCGGCTGCCCGGCTTCAGTATTCAGCCCGGTGAGTTCGCGAAAATTCTGCTGCTCATCTTCTTCGCTTCGCTGCTGGTCGCCAAGCGCGAGTTGTTCACCGTCGCGGGCAAGCACGTACTGGGTATGGACTTCCCGCGAGCCCGCGATCTGGGTCCGATCCTGGTCGTCTGGATCGTTTCGGTCGCGGTGCTGGTGTTCGAGAAGGACCTCGGCACGTCGCTGCTGATCTTCGGAACCGTGCTGGTGATGATCTATATCGCGACCGAGCGAGTCGGCTGGTTGATCATCGGGTTCGGCCTGCTGATCGTCGGATTCCTGTTCGCGTATCAGGTATTCGGCCACGTCAAGATCCGAACCGACACCTGGCTGCACCCGTTCGACGACTACAACGACACCGGATATCAGATCGTCCAGTCGATGTTCAGCTTCGCCACGGGTGGATTGGCGGGCACCGGCCTCGGAAGCGGTCGCCCGTCCCAGGTGCCGTTCGCCAAGACGGACTTCATCATCGCGACCGTCGGCGAAGAGCTCGGCCTCATCGGCCTGACGGCAGTGCTGATCCTGTACCTACTGTTCATCATTCGCGGCCTGCGCACCGCGCTGGCCGTCCGGGACAGCTTCGGCAAACTGCTGGCTGCCGGCTTGTCGTTCACGATTGCCATCCAACTGTTCGTCGTCGTCGGCGGCGTCACCAAGCTCATTCCGCTCACCGGCCTCACCACGCCGTATCTGTCCTACGGAGGATCTTCGCTTCTCGCCAACTACCTGCTTCTCGCATTGCTGATCAAGATCTCCGATGCGGCCCGTGAGCCGGCAACCCCCAAGAAGAAGCCCGCTCCTGCAGCACCCATCGCGGACGCGCCGACCGAGATGGTGAAGCGCCCATGAACACTCCTCTACGCCGCGTGTCCATCGCTGTGATGGTCATGGTCGTCGCGTTGCTCGCCAATGCCACCTACCTCCAGGTCATCAAGGCCGACGATTTGCGAACCGACCCGCGCAACTCACGTGTGTTGCTCGACGAGTACTCACGCCAGCGCGGTCAGATCTCGGCGGGTGGCCAGGTTCTCGCATCCTCGGTCGCCACCGACGACCGCTACAAGTACCTGCGTACCTACCCGCAGAACTCGATCTCTCCGGCCAGCCCACAGGCCAATGCTCCCATCACCGGCTACTACTCGATGTTGTACTCGAGCAACGGCCTGGAACGGGCCGAGGACCCCGTACTCAACGGATCCGACGACCGCCTCTTCGGTGGGCGTTTGTTCGACCTCATCTCCGGCCGAGATCCGCGCGGAGGCAACGTCGTCACCACCATCGACCCCGTCGTCCAGCAGGTCGCGTACGACCAGCTCACGGCCAAGGGTTACACCGGTTCGGTGGTCGCACTCGATCCCGCAACCGGCAACGTGCTTGCCATGGCCAGCACCCCCAGCTACGACCCCAACCTGCTGGCCAGCCACGACGGCAGCACGACGACCACAGCGTGGGAGAACCTGAGCAACGACCCGAACAAGCCGATGGTGAACCGTGCGATCTCACAGACGTACCCGCCCGGCTCCACCTTCAAGGTGATCACCACTGCCGCCGCACTCGAGTCGGGTGCGACGCCTGATACCCAGCTCACGGCCGCGTCGAACATCACGTTGCCGGGAACCTCTACGACACTCGAGAACTACAACGGTTCGACGTGCGGCGGCGGCCAGACCGCAAGCCTGCGCGAAGCGTTCGCACGGTCGTGCAACACCGCCTTCGTCGAGCTCGGCATCGACACCGGAGTGGACAAGATGCGCGACGCCGCGTCCGCTTTCGGGATCGGCGAGGACACCTCGATTCCGCTCCCCGTGGCCGACAGCACCATCGGCCCGATCGACGACGACGCGGCTCTCGGCCAGTCCAGCATCGGCCAACGCGACGTTGCGCTGACCCCCTTGCAAGACGCAGTCATCGCCGCCACGGTCGCCAACGGCGGCGTGCGGATGGCACCGAACCTGGTGCAACAGTTGCAATCTCCCGACTTGTCCGACCTGTCGAGCTACCAGCCGAAGTCCATGGGAGAGGCCATCAGCTCCGATACCGCTGCGACCCTGACCGATCTGATGATCGGCTCCGAGAACAACACCAGTGGCGACGGAAAGATCCCCGGAGTCCAGATCGCCTCGAAAACCGGTACCGCAGAACATGGTTCCGATCCACGCAACACCCCACCTCATGCCTGGTACATCGGATTCGCGCCCGCGAAGGATCCCAAGGTCGCCATCGCAGTCATCGTCGAGGACGGCGGAGACCGAGCCTTGGCCGCAACCGGTGGGTCCGTGGCCGCACCCATCGGGCGGGCCGTCATCGCAGCCGCATTGCAGGGGAGGTGACATAAGGTGCCATTGAGCAACGGAGCCGTAATCGCCCAGCGCTATCGACTGCTGCGCCTCATCGCCACCGGCGGTATGGGGCAGGTGTGGGAGGCGATGGACAATCGTCTCGATCGCCGAGTAGCGGTCAAGGTACTCAAGGCCGAGTTCTCCGAGGACCCGGAATTCTTGCAGCGCTTCAGGTTCGAGGCTCGCACCACGGCGCAGCTCAACTACCCAGGAATTGCCGGCGTCTACGACTACGGCGAGACCCGTGACGGCGCAGGCGAATCGCTGGCGTACCTCGTGATGGAACTGGTCAACGGTGAGCCGCTCAACGCAGTGCTGGGCCGCATGTCCAGACTGCCACTCGGCCATGCCCTCGACATGCTCGAGCAGACCGGCCGCGCCCTGCAGATCGCACACACCGCCGGGGTCGTGCACCGTGACGTCAAGCCCGGCAACATCCTGATCACCCCCACGGGGCAGGTCAAGATCACCGACTTCGGCATCGCCAAGGCCGTCGACGCGTCCCCGGTGACCAAGACCGGAATGGTCATGGGCACCGCGCAGTACATCGCCCCCGAGCAGGCACTCGGCGAGGAGGCCACCTCGGCCTCCGACGTCTACTCGCTCGGCGTCGTCGGATACGAAGTGCTCGCAGGCACGAGGCCTTTCGTCGGAGACGGTGCCCTCACCGTCGCGATGAAGCACGTCCGCGAACAGCCTGCGCCGATGCCGGTCGACCTGCCCCCTGCCGTTCGCGAACTCATCGAGATCACGATGGTCAAGGACCCGGCCACGCGCTATGCCAACGGCGGCGAATTCGCCGACGCGGTCGCCGCGGTCCGTGCGGGTCGCCGACCTCCTGCACCCGGAAACTCCCGCGGTTCGGGCACCGGCCGGGTGATGATGCCCGGCGTCGTGCCGAGTCCGCAGCCGCCTCCGCCGTCGAGCACCCAGATGATGCCTACGTCCCAACGCGAGTACCGCGGACCCGCCACCGGAACGGCTGCCGCGGCTGTGCCCGAGCCCACCGGAATGTCCTCGGCGCAGAAGGCACTCGCCTGGGGTGGTGGTGCCCTGCTGCTCCTCGCCATCCTCATCGGCGGTTACGTTCTGCTGACCGGTGGCAGGGACGACACGCAGACACCGTTCGTGCCGCCGACCACCACCACGCAGCCGGTCACGACCACTCGAACAACCACCGAGCCCACGACGACCACCACCGAAGAAACGACTACCGAAGAAACCACCACAACAACCACCACCACGACCACCGAACCCACCACCACGACGACGAGCCCCACCACGACGTCGGAGGAGCCGACGCAGACGACGACCACTACCCCCCGGCCGCTATTCGAGAATCCGTTTCAGCAAGAGCCACAAGGACAACGATGACGACTCCCCGTACGCTCTCCTCTCGCTACGAGCTGGGCGAGATACTCGGTTTCGGCGGTATGTCCGAGGTTCATCTGGCTCGCGACACCCGACTCGACCGCGACGTCGCCATCAAGGTCCTGCGCGCGGATCTCGCCCGCGACCCCACGTTCTATCTGAGGTTTCGACGCGAGGCCCAGAACGCTGCTGCCTTGAATCACCCCGCCATCGTCGCCGTGTACGACACCGGTGAAGCCGAGACCGAAGCCGGTCCGCTCCCGTTCATCGTCATGGAATACGTCGACGGCGACACCCTGCGCGACATCGTCCGCGCCGAAGGACCCATGCCGCCGCGCCGGGCCATGGAGGTCATCGCCGACGTCTGTGCCGCGCTCGATTTCAGTCACCGCAACGGCATCGTGCACCGCGACGTCAAGCCCGCGAACATCATGATCAACAATGCCGGCGCTGTGAAGGTGATGGACTTCGGCATCGCGCGCGCCATCGCCGATTCCTCGTCGCCGATGACTCAGACCGCCGCCGTGATCGGAACTGCGCAGTACCTCTCACCCGAACAGGCTCGCGGCGAACAGGTCGACGCTCGATCGGACGTCTACTCGCTCGGCTGTGTGCTCTTCGAGATCTTGACCGGTGAACCACCGTTCAAGGGAGACTCACCGGTCGCCGTCGCCTACCAGCACGTGCGCGAGGATCCCCAGCTTCCGTCCCTCGTCAACGACACAGTGCCGCGCGAGCTCGACTCGATCATTCTCAAAGCGATGGCCAAGAACCCTGCCAACCGCTACCAGAGCGCTGCCGAGATGCGTACCGATTTGGTTCGCGTTCTCGGCGGTCAACGGCCGAGCGCGCCGATGGTCATGAACGACGAGGACCGCACCACCATTCTGGGGTCGGTCGACTCCCGTCAGGCCGACTTCTCCGGTCGGGACAAGCCCGCCGCGGTCGCCGAAGCATCTCGCCCCTCGCGGCACGCCGGCCACGACGACGAGCCCCGGAGCCGACGTGGGCTGAAGATCGCGCTCGCCTCGCTCGCGGCCGTGGTCGTCGTCGCGATCGTCGGTGCCTTCCTGTGGTCGCTCGGACCCGGTGCGGACCCCAAGACCGTCACGGTGCCGACCGTCGTCGGACTGGCCGCGGACGAGGCCCAACGCCAGCTCGAAGACGTCGGACTCCGCGTCACCGTCCAGGAGAAGCCCGATGCATCGGTGCCGGAAGGCTCTGCGATCGGTACCAATCCGGCAGCCGGTTCGCAGACCGAATCACCCGGAGCCATCTCGCTCGACGTGTCCTCCGGACCTCAGCAAGTGCAGGTTCCGCGACTGACCGGCCGAACGCAACAGCAGGCGTCCGACGCATTGAACGAGGTGGGACTCGAACTCGATCCCACCATCGCCCGCGCGCCGTCGACGCCGGAGAACCTCGACAAGGTCGTCGAGCAGAATCCGTCGTCGGGCGTGAGCATGAACGCCAACTCGCAGGTACGCATCACCCTGGGCTCCGGACCGGCACAGGTACGCATGCCCAACGTCGTCGGCCAACTCGTGGAGGTTGCGCAACCGAACGTCGAAGGTGCCGGCCTGCGCGTGCAGGTTCAGAATATCGACTCCTCGCAGCCGGTGGGTCAGGTCGTCTCGACCGATCCCGCAGGCGGCACCAACGTCGCCGAGAACACCATCGTCACGCTGCGGGTTTCCAACGGAGACAAGATCCCGATGCCGGACCTGTCCGGCCTCACCGAGGCACAGGCCCTGACGGCACTGGAAACGGCAGGATGGACCGGAACGGCGTCGAACCTGTCGGCGTCGAGGCAGGCAACGCTGGACCCACTGATGGTCGGGCGAGTCGTCAACCAGACTCAGCCTGCCGGCTCGGAGATCAGCAAGACCGACACGATCACCGTGAGCATCGGTGCGCTGGGAATCCCCACCGGCTAGTCGGTGACTCAGGCGAAGGCTTCGGCCACCTGAGCTTCGAGCTTGGCGACGAGGCCGGCGTCGGTGGGCATACCGCAGACGGCGAGCCAGTTGGCCAACATGCGGTGCCCGCCCTCGGTGAGGATCGATTCCGGGTGGAACTGCACCCCGTGAATCGGCAGTTCGACGTGTCTCATGGCCATCACGAGACCCGATTCGGTGCGGCCGATGATCTCGAGTTCCGCCGGAATGGTGTCTTCACGGACAGTCAGTGAGTGGTACCGAGTGGCGGTGAATGGATCGCTCATCCCTTCGAGAACTCCGACGCCCGAATGGTGCACCAGACTGGTTTTCCCGTGCAGCAGCTCTGGGGCTTTCTCGACGGTAGCGCCGAATACGGCTCCGATGGCCTGGTGTCCGAGACAGACTCCCAGTAGCGGCGTTTTCGCACGGGCGGCCGCCGACACCAGATCCATCGTGGCACCGGCGCGCTGTGGTGTGCCCGGCCCGGGGCTGAGCAGGATGCCGTCGAACTGCACCGCGACCGCATCGCGATCGGTGAGGCGCTCGTCGTCGTTGCGCCAGACCTCGACATCGACGTTCAGCTGGCCCAGGTACTGGACGAGATTGAAGACGAAGCTGTCGTAGTTGTCGACGACCAGAATGCGCATGTCGACAGCGTACTCAGCGGGGCTGCGCGTACCGCATGCGCACCGATTCGCTGTAGGCGGGCACCGAGACGTTCGCAGAGGTCGCGACGTCGTAGCGCAGGCCGTAGCGGAGCGCGTACTGCTCGTACAACCGCACCCCGGGCTCGTTCTTCAACGCCGCGCGCAACCGGTCCTGGTCGCCGATCGCCGTCATCACGTACGGCGGACTGTACGTCCGGCCGCCGAGCAACAGGGTGTTGCCGATGCAGCGCGGAGCCGACGAGGCCACCAGCCGCTGATCCTGCATCGCGATCGCCGACGCGCCACCGGCCCACAACGCGTTGAGGACGCTTTGCACATCGACCTGATGGACCACCAGATCGTCGGGCGCGGCATCGGATGCATACGCGCCGTCGGGGCCCCGGGGAGCGTCGGCCATCGTCACGGTCAGTCCGGCGCCGGACGCAGCTTCACGCCCCGCCGCGTCGGCCAGGGAATCGATGCGGGCCAAAGCGTCGGCGACGTCGGTGTCGCCGGAGGCGGTGCGCTGCTGGATCGTGTCGACCTGTTGCTCGAGCGCGTCCCTGCTGCGTCGGGCGTCCTCGCTGCTGCCACGAGCGGCGTCGACGAGATCGGCGAGACGGGTGGTGTCCCCGCTGCGCAGTTCGGTGCCGTCCGAAATATGTCTGGTGGTACCGAGCAACAGACCGACGACTGCACACACCGCGACGGCGAGAACCCACCAGCTGGTGTCGGCGCGGGTCGATCGTCGTGTCACGGGTGCTCGCAATTTGTCCGGTGGGTCGGTGCTGGGCTCACCTGGGTTAGCGTGTACAGCAACCGGGGCGGTGACTGTCACGGTCCTCGAGGAGACAATAGCCTGGGGATGCGCGACACCCGTCGATCCACAGGTTCCCGTCGTCAGTTGTCCACAGGTCGGTCGCAGGACCGACAGCCGTCAAGAACGCGAAGAGGAAGCAATGCCGAAGTCGAAGGTACGGAAGAAGAACGACTACACGATCAACCCGGCGAACCGTACGCCGGTGAAGGTCAACGCCGGACCGTCTCCGGTCTGGTACGTGGTCCTGATGCTGGGATTCATGCTGGTCGGCCTGCTGTGGCTGATCGTCTACTACCTCGCTGCGGACGACATCGCGTTCATCGGAAACCTCGGGGCCTACAACTTCTTGATCGGCTTCGGCTTCATGGTCGTCGGGCTCGTCATGACCATGAAGTGGCGCTGACAGTCGAGCGAGTTACACCGATGTCATTCATCCCCAATGTGGATAAACCCTGTGGATAACTTCTCGAACAATCCACAGGGTGTGTACGAAGAGCGCTGGGCAACGCCCGTCGTCGCCATCGGAGCACTGGTGGTGGGCGGTTTTGCCCTCGGAATCGGTGCCGCGCTGTCATCCACCGACGCCGCTGGAACGTTCCTCGTCGGCCTAGCAGCCGTCGGAATGTGGGTTATTGCGGCACTCGCCGCCGCACAGCGTCCCCGCCTCGCCATCACCCGCGACGGATCGTTGACGATGAAACGCCTCAGCGGCGTGCACACGTACTCCCGCGCCGACATCGTGCGCGTGAAAATAGTGCGCTACCCACGACTCGGCCGACGCGTCCCGATGCTCGAACTCGACATTCGCCCGCCAGGCGAGGACGACGACCGACTGATCATCTTCGGCAGATGGGACCTCGGCACCGACCCACGGGATGTGTTCGACGCCCTGGACCTACACGGTCTGGTGCCACCCAGCGCCTGAAAGTCGAGCGGCCCGGTGTACTCGATGTGACGTTCAGTGGCCTTTTCGGGGGTCAATGGCACATCGAGTGGACTCGGGTCGGCAAATGGCGGGCGGTCAGATGCCCATCTGCGCGCGGAGGTCGAGCATTCGCACCGCGATGATGCCGAGGGTCACCAGAGCGACCGCGATCACCGAGATCCAGGCCATGGACACGCCGGCCGAGGTTTGTGAACTCTCCGGCCCCCGGCGTCTGTTGGGGAGAAACACCAAGCCGGCGGTGGCGGCGGCACCGGCGACGAGTCCGCCCATATGACCCCACAGCGAGATGCTGGGGATCGAGATGCTGATGAAGATGTTGAGTGCGATGACGATCAGAACCGGTGCCGGGCTTCGCTTGAGCCTGAGCAGGATGACGGCCTGGGCACCCAGCAGCCCGAAAACCGCACCGGAAGCGCCGGCGGTGAGAGACAACGGGTTCTCGAACACCATGACCGACGCGCTGCCGCCGAGCAGCGACAGGAAGTAGACAGCGAGATACCTGCTGCGGCCCAGGACCAGTTCGACGTCGCGACCGATGAGATAGAGCGCGAACATGTTGACCAGAAGATGGATCGGCCCGATGTGAACGAATCCGTTGCCGATCAGGCGAAACACATCGCCGTCCGCCACGAGCAGACTGTTCAGAGACCATGCCCTGGCAAGCGAAGATTCGTTGAAATTGCTCGCGACGTTGCCGGACTGAGCGGCGGTGATGCCGAAGACCACGACGTTGATCGCTATCAGGGCGTAGGTCAACGGGGTCTTGGCAGATCGCGTGACGGGCGCACCGGCGACAGTCTGCGCAGTGCGGACGTTCTTGTTGCCCTCTCGCACACAATCGACGCAATGCTGCCCCACAGCGGCGGCCTGCAAGCACTGCGGGCACGCCGGGCGACCACAGCGCGAGCACGCCAGACCCGTGGGGCGGTCGGGATGTCGGACGCACACCGACTGGGGTGGGTTGGGTTGGTCGCCGTACGGGCCACCCCAGCCGGGGTTCGTCATCGTGAATCTCTCTGTGGAACTAGATCAGGCAATCGTGACGCTGTTGATGACGACCTCGTCCACCGGACGATCGCCGCGGCCGACCTGCGTGCTCGAGATTGCGTCGACGACCTTCTTGGACGCCTCGTCGGTGACCTCACCGAAGATGCTGTGCTTGCGGTTGAGGTGCGGGGTCTTGCCGGTGGTGATGAAGAACTGCGAGCCGTTGGTGCCGGGGCCTGCGTTCGCCATGGCCAGCAGGTACGGGCGATCGAACGAGAGTTCGGGGTGGAACTCGTCTTCGAACTTGTAGCCCGGTCCACCGGAGCCGGTGCCGGTCGGGTCGCCGCCCTGGATCATGAAACCGTCGATGACGCGGTGGAAGACTGCACCGTCGTAGAACGGTCCGGTCTTGGCACCCGACGCGTTCTGCGTCGTGTATTCCTTCGACCCGTCCGCGAGACCGACGAAGTTCGCGACGGTCTTGGGGGCGTGATTGCCGAACAGTTCGATGACGATGTCGCCGCGGTTGGTGTGCAGCGTTGCCGTTTGGGTCTTGTTTGGTGAAGTCACGCCCACCATCGTGCCATCTCGAGCGACCGGGCAGTTCACAGGTGGTGTATTGGGAGGGTCGATCGGGGTGCCGTTGTGGAACAGTGAGGGTATGACGAGCACTACGAAAACCGAGCAGGTTCACTCCTCCACCGGCACGGCGGCATCGACGCTGCTCGGTGCCGCTTCCGCCGTGAGCAAGGGCCCTGCCGGTGTGGGTCTGCTGCTCGCCAAGCGCGGCTACGGTCTGGCCCGCAAACAGGCTGCTCAGCGTCGCGCCGCCACTGCGGAACGGATTGCCGAAGCCAACCTCACCAGGACGGCTCTGACGGTCGACCCGAAGTCAGGAAACAAGCGCCGCGTTCTGCTGTTCGGGGCTGCCGCTGCCGTCATCGGTGGTGTCGTGTTGTACCTCGGCCGTCGCCGAAACGAGGTACCGCCGCCCGCCGACGTTCCGCCGAGCCTGGCCGACTACGAGGACGGCTCGTCATAGATACAGAAGCTTCTGCAGCAGGTCGAACAAAGCCGGCCTGGTTCTGATCACGGCGTCTTCGCTGCGGTCGGCGACGACAAGCGCGGCGTTGTATCGACTGGTCGATTCCTCGGCAAAGTAGTCGCTGTGACCGATGGATCCGCCGCGGCCGTCGGATCCATCGGTCGAGAGCAGCGTGACCCCGTCCATCGAGCCTGGGTCGCGGCCGAAGGCACCGAGGTCGGCGACGATATCGCCGCCGGCTTCGGCCGAGAACACGTGTCCGTCGGGAAGCCGAAGATCCGAGACCGTGTGCGTACCCAATCCTGGGGACCCGAGCGCCACGAAATCGTCGACCCCGGTGTCGGCTCGAAGCGCCGACGCTGCGGTGAGCGACCCGTACGAGTGGGCCAGCACCGACAGGTGCGGATCGCTCGCACGAGCTGCGTCGAGTCCGTCCAGAAATGGACCGAGCCGATCTGCCCCCTCGTCCGCCGCTACTGGGGACATCACGGTTCGGTCGGGATCGAGCAGTCTCCAGCCGAGCTGGGGAGCCTGGTAGTTCATCCACGTCACGACCGCCGCACTCTCGCCCTGATTTCTTGGAAGAAGTTGCTGCACAGTCGATTTCAAACCATCCATGTCTCCGTCGTAGCTCTCGATGTCTCCGTACACTGTCGAACCAAGGCCAGGTACGAACACTGCCACATGAGTAGCGGTATCGACATCACCCACCGCAACAGCCGCTGTGGTCTCCTCGTACGAGGAGTTGTCCACCACCAGAAGCTGCCGATCTCCCTGCGCAAGAACAGATTCGATCGCGTCGAGCGACTCGAGTCGCCTACGCGTCTGTTCGAGCCCGGCATCCGCGTCGCTGAAAATACCCCCGAACACGTTGTCGTCCAACTCCTTCCGTAGCCCGGCCTCAGCAGCGAGGAGGCGAACACGCTCGGCGGCCAGAACCCGCCGGTTGGCACTGTCTCGTACCCGACCCGGCAGACCGTCGAGACTGCCGATCAGCGCGGGCTGCTCCATCATCAACTTGGTTCGTGCGGCAGGCGAGAGCGCGCTCCAGAACGCAGAATTGGCAGCCGGAGTTGCGCCCGGGGTCACCGAGGCCGCAACTGCTGTCGCAACCTGCATCTGCGGGGTTTCCCCGCTGAGGCGTCGGGCACAGGTGTCGTCGAAAGCCGTGGCCATGCGCATCAACTGAGAGATTCGCGCCGCCAACTCCTCACGAAGACGCCGACGATCCCGCGTCGTAGACCACAGGTCCGAGAGTGCAACCGAGTAGGACGCGACCATGTCGGTGACCGAACCATCGGAGTCGATTGCGAACCGGGATTCGCCTGCCTCCTGCTCCACCACACGCAGAGCGGCCGTCAGACTCGCCATGTCGATCGAGGCGTCGGCGATGCAGCTCGCGATCCGAAGCAGCTCGTCTGAGAAGTCGCTTCCATCGGATGAAACGCTCCTCATTGCCTCTCGCGCAGCATCAGCGGCCGGGCCGGTCCATTCGTCGCCGAATGCCTCGTCCGTGAACGAACGATGCACGACCACCAGTTCGCGCCACTGCCGCATCAGACCGTCGGAGGCAGTGATCAACTCACGGCTGTTCCACGATCTGAACTCGTCGAGTGTGACCATCGTGATTCCCCCGCTGCGTCGTCGTATCCGACGAGTCAACGCGAAGGACGAGTCCCGCTGTGAAATCTATCCCCAGCCTGTGGATGAAATCTGGGGATCAAACTGATTGTCTTGTGCACATCATCGCGCGATTCTGTGGACCGGTCCGCTGAAGCCGTCTCCTGGGTCGGTCGGACGACTGGTCCGAGGCGGCCTGCTCCGCTTTGCCCGATAAAGATCTGCGTCGGCTGCCCGGTAGATCTCACCCCAACGACGACCTGCAGGCATGCATGCCAGGCCGACGCTCCATTCGGCCCGATGGGCACGGCGCAAGCGATCGATGATCTGCAAGGCTTCTTTCTCGAGAACCCCGGGCATGAACAATACGAATTCGTCTCCACCGAGGCGACCGAGGACGTCTCGTTTGGTCAGCTGTCCCTTCCACGCTTTCGAGACCCGAGTCAGGAGTACGTCACCCGCGATGTGGCCGTACTCGTCGTTGATCTCCTTGAAATTGTCGAGATCGAGCACCGCCAGGCTGACCGAGAGTCCGCGGGCGGCGCAGGCCGGCAGCATCTTCTCGATCTTGGACTCGAAACCGAAGCGATTGAGTAGTCCGGTCAATGCGTCGTGGGTCGAGAAATACCGCATCCGGCGTGCGAAGACGCCGAACACCTCGGTCGCACCGACGATTCCGAGAGCAACGAGAATGTAGGAGATGAACGGTGTCCCGTACGGCGCGATCGCGGCACCGATCACTGCCGAAACAGCAAGCACCGCAACCCAGATACCGGCATTTCGCTCGGACCAGAAGGCACCTATGTGCATTCCGAGGAACATCGCGGCCTGCACACAGATCAGGAAGGCAGGCATGGTGTCGCTGCTACCCAATGCACACGCGAGTCCCACCACCGACAGCGCGGTCGCACAACCCACCGCTCGTTTGGGGCTGGGCACACCCGCCCGCACCAGAACCACGATCGCCAGTGGACCCATCACCAACGCCAGCGCCGCGAGAACCTGCTGGGGGCCGGACAGATTGGACCACGATGCGACCGCGCTCGCGGCGTAGAGAACGGTGGTCACAGCTGCGAACACCGCGAGCATGCGACCGGACTCGTCGAACCTCGGCCTGCTCACCAGTCGGTGCCGGTTGCGTCGGGCGCCGCCTGCTCGTGCTCGCGGCAACGCACACCGAACCGGACCACATCACTCACCTGATACCCCCCAGGCACCATCGGCCCTCCCCACGCACTACGGCCATCGCCTCACATGACCCAACGATGCCCGGACTCTAACACCTTCGAGGCACGACCACGACTCTGCGGAGGGAAGACGCAGCAGGTCAGGACGCCTTCTCGGCGCGTGCAGCCTCCCTGGCGAGCAATCGATCCCGAGACTCCTCGAACTTGGTTGCCTTGGACTCCAAGTCCTCGACGAATGCGGCCAGCCGATCGCGATCCCGCTCGCCCTCGCCGGTGAAATCGTTGCGCTCGAAGATCTTCCACTTGCGCAGCACCGGCAGCAGCACTTCGTCCAGATGCTGCCGGAGATCGTAAATTCCATTCTTGGCCAGAATCATGGCGTTCTTTCGGAAGTTCGGCATGTTCAAGCCGGGCATCTGGAAGTCCGTTGCGACATCGGCGATGGCGCGAACCATCTGATCGGGCACGAGATCCAACGATGCCTCACCGAGGTTCCGATAGAAGATCATGTGCAGATTCTCGTCCGCAGCAACACGAGCCAACATTCGATCCGCCACCGGATCGCCACACGCCAACCCCGTATTACGGTGCGACACCCGAGTCGCCAGCTCCTGGAACGTCACATACGCGACCGAATGCAGGAAGTTTGCCCCGTCCATGGGCGCATCCACGCCCACGGTCATGTGGTGCATCCGAGCCCGCTCCAGCTCCACCGGGTCGACTGCACGCGTCACCACCAGATAATCGCGCATCACGATCCCGTGGCGATTCTCTTCCGCAGTCCAACGCCCCACCCACGTGCCCCAGGCACCGTCCAAAGAGAAATTGTCTGCCAATCCCCGGTGATACGACGGCAGATTGTCCTCGGTGAGCAGATTGGTGATCATCGCCGTCCGGGCCAATTCCGACAACGACGACTGCTCGAGAGACCAGTCTTCCCCGCCCATCGCCGCGAAGTTCCGGCCCAGATCCCACGGAACGTAGTCATGTGGATGCCATTCCTTCGCCATCGACAGATGACGATTCAGGTTGGCTTCCAGGGTGCCGTCGAGTTCGGTCAACAGCTCTTCATGATCGAGAACACGTGTCATCTGCGGGGCTCCTTCGAACATCGAGGTGCCCGAACCGCCAATCGATTCGAGACAGTGGCGAACAACGTCCGCCCAGACAGCTGCGACGGCACACCCCCCTGCGGTGCGCCGTCGCGACCGTTCCCGCCGGTCGTGCGACCGACGTTCTTGCACACCGACAACGCTAGGGACCACGCACCCGATGCGAAACAGAACAGTCGAGTGTCTGGATATGTGGGCGCCGGCGACGAGCACCCTTGGGTACGGTCACAACCTTCGTGCTCGGCCCGCCTCGGATCCCTCGGCACTCGATGTCACGTTCGGTGGCCTTTTCGGGGGTCAATGGCACATCGAGTGGACATGTGCCGCCAGAGCGGGTGCGAACGCAACGAAGACGGACACGAAAAAGGACGCCCACAGAGTGGACGTCCTTTTTATTGTGGAGCCTAGGAGATTCGAACTCCTGACATCTGCCTTGCAAAGGCAGCGCTCTACCAACTGAGCTAAGGCCCCGGGTGTTGCGGTTGAACGTGCACGAACACTACACGTTCGATCCGAGCGATTGTCACCCGGTGGAGATACTGTGCCAGACGCCGTCCGAGCTGCGCGTCGAGCGCACCTTCGATACTGTCAGCACTGCGATCACCACCGATGCGACGAGAAGAAGGATTTTCACGTCCTACCTCTTTTCGTTCGTTCGGTGTGGGCCTAGGAGGACTTGAACCTCCGACCTCTTCCTTATCAGGGAAGCGCTCTAACCGCCTGAGCTATAGGCCCTCATCACTGCTTTCGGCCGAAGAATTCCTCTCCTCGAACCGAGGGATGAGATTACCGTATCGGGCCGCTGTCTTCCAAAACGGCCCGATACGGGCACTCGTTGTGCAGGTCAGTCGCGGTCTGCCAGCGTCACTTCGACGCCACCGACCAGATCCGACGACAGGTTGTAGATGAACGCGCCGATGGTGGTGAGAGCGGTGAAGAGTACGACATTGATCACACCGATCACCGCGGCGTAGCCGAACACCTGTCCGGCACTGACAAGTCCACCGTCACCGGATTCGTTGACGATCTCGGTGAAAGCACTATTGAGACGGTCCCATACGCCCATACCGTCGAGCACGGCGTACAGCAGGCCAACCGCGACCATCCAGACGAAGAACAGTGACACCGCGATGACGAGCGCGATCTTCAGCGTCGACCACGGATCGATCTTGCGGATCTGAATGGTCGCGCGCAGTGGGTTGCCGTCCGCGGTGGGCACTGCCGTGATGGCGGCGGGCGCGGCGCGGTCGGCCTGGTTCGGCTCGGGGTGCCGGACTGCGGACAGATCTGGCATGTCCTTGGCCAGATCCTTGCGTTCGATATGACGGGTCGGTCCGTCGATCACCGCTGCCTTCGACCGAGCGGCCTCGCGCCGTTCGGTCTTGTCCTCGGTGGACTCACGCTGAGCGGGCTCGGCGGTCGTGCGAGCAGACCGGTCGAACTCGGCGTTCGCTGGAAGGGCTGCGCCTCGACCGGAAAGATTGGTCTGAGGCTGGTTCTGCGGCTGCTGACGGTCCTCCGCGCCCTGCTGCGGCGGACGCTGACCAGCACCACGCTGCCACGGCGGCGTTCCCGACCCACCCTGCGGACCCTCGACAGGCTGAGCAGGCATTGCCTGGGTCGCGGCCGGTGCAGCATGGTCTTGCTCGCGAGCAGCCGGGGAAACCGATCGTTCCGCACGAGTCGCGTCACCGTCACCCTGGGCCGAACCCTCCGGTGCGTGCGATACCTCGGTGGGTGCGGGGCCTCGCGGCGGTGCCGGACGAGACGGCGGTCCTGTTGGCGCCTGTCGTTGTGGGGGCTGACCGTTAGCCGGTCGATCCGCGTTGGGCTGGCCGGAGCCGGGCTGAACCGGCCGAACAGGCGGGCCCTGGGTGGTCGCTCCCGGCGGAGCCTGCGGCGGGGGTCCCTGGGGTGCAGGAGGTCCCTGACTCGCAGGTCCCTGAGCTCCAGGCGGCCGCTGCGGAGGTAGGCCCTGTGGCGGTCGGGCCGGGCCGTTGGGAGCACCCTGCGCCGGACGCACCGGCGGGCGGGAGTTCCCCTGAGGAGCCGGTCCGCGGCCGGCGGCGGGTGCCGGACGAGTGGCAGGCTGCGGACGGCTGCCCGGACGAGCTCCCTCGGGCGGCGCAGGCCGCGCGGGCTGCTCGGCCCGCGGCGCCTCGCGGCCGTCCGGTGCGCCGCTGGGGCCGGGCCTGCTACCAGGCCGGTTGGGAGTGCTCACTTACGACTCCTTCGCTGCATCGTCTTCGGTGCCCACGGCATCCGGTTCGATCTCGTCGGCGTTGCGCGCGATCGCGAGCAGTGTGTCGCCTTCACCGAGATTCATCAACCGCACGCCCTTGGTCTGTCGGCCGGCTTTCCGGACCTGCTTGGCAGCAGTCCGAATGACACCACCACTGGATGTGATGGCATACAGCTCGTCCTCGTCGTCGACGATGAGAGCTCCCACCAGCGTGCCACGCTTGGGGTCGTACTGGATTGTCAGTACTCCCTTTCCGCCGCGGCCCTGCTGCGGGTAATCCTCCATCGCAGTGCGCTTGGAGTAGCCACCCGACGTCGCGACCAGCAGGAACTTGTTCTCGCTGACGACGTTGAGCGAGAGCAGCTCGTCCTCACCGTTGAATCGCATGCCCTGCACACCGGACGTCGCGCGACCCATGGGTCGCAGCACCTCGTCGGTGGCGGAGAACCGGATCGACTGCCCCTGGGCCGAGACGAGCAGCAAGTCGTCGTCGGAGGATGCCAGGACTGCGCCGACCAACTCGTCGTCGCCGCGCAGGTTGACCGCCACGATGCCGCCGCTGCGGTTCGAGTCGAAATCGGTCAGACGCGACTTCTTGACCAGGCCGCCCTTGGTAGCCAGCACCAGGTAAGGGGCGTCCTCGTAGGTCTTGATCTGGATGACCTGCGCGATGCGCTCGTCGGGCTGGAATGCGAGCAGGTTGGCGACGTGCTGCCCGCGAGCCGTTCGGTTCGCCTCGGGCAGTTCGTACGCCTTGGCCCGGTAGACGCGACCCTTGGTGGTGAAGAACAGGATCCAGTCGTGCGTCGAGCAGACGAAGAACTTGCTGACGATGTCGTCCTGCTTGAGCCCTGCACCCATCACTCCCTTGCCACCGCGCTTCTGCGAGCGGTAGAGGTCGGTCCTGGTGCGCTTGGCGTATCCGGTCTCGGTGATCGTGACGACCACGTTCTCCCGCGCGATCAGATCCTCGTCGTTGACGTCCCCGTCGGCGGCGATGATGCGGGTACGTCGGTCGTCGCCGAACTTCTCGACGATCTCGGCGAGCTCGTCTCGCACAATCTGTCGCTGACGATCCTCGTTGGCCAGAATGTCCTTGAGGTCCGCGATCGTGATTTCCAGCTCGGCCAGATCATCGATGATCTTCTGACGCTCGAGGGCGGCGAGGCGCCGCAGCTGCATGTCGAGGATCGCCTGCGCCTGGATCTCGTCGATGTCGAGCAGGTCGATCAGTCCCTGCCTGGCCAGATCCACCGTCTGCGATGCGCGGATCAAAGCAATGACCTCGTCGAGCGCGTCGAGCGCCTTGACGAGTCCGCGCAGAATGTGTGCGCGTTCCTCGGCTCTACGCAGCCGGTACCGCGTGCGGCGAACGATCACATCGAGCTGGTGAGTGACATAGAAGCGGATCATCTGGTCCAGACGCAGGGTGCGCGGGACGCCGTCGACGATCGAGAGCATGTTGGCACCGAAGCTGGTCTGCAGCTGCGAGTGCTTGTAGAGGTTGTTGAGCACGACCTTGGCGACGGCGTCGCGCTTGATCGTGACGACGATGCGCATACCGACGCGATCGGACGACTCGTCGTCGATCTTCGAGATACCGGACAACTTGCCGTCACGGACCTGCTCGGCGATGGAGGTGATCAGGTTGTCGGGGTTGACCTGGTACGGCAGCTCGGTGATGACGATCGTGGTGCGACCGTTGGAGTCTTCCTCGATCTCGACGACGCCGCGCATGCGGATCGAACCGCGGCCGGTCGAGTACGCATCTTGAATTCCCTGGCCGCCGACGATGAGTCCGTGGGTAGGGAAGTCCGGACCCTTGACGCGTTCCATGCAGGCCGCGAGAGTCGCTTCCTCGTCGGCCTCGAAGTTGTCGAGGGCCCAGAACACCGCGTCGCCGAGCTCCCGCAGGTTGTGCGGGGGGATGTTCGTGGCCATACCGACGGCGATGCCGTTGGAGCCGTTCATCAACAGGTTGGGAACTCGCGACGGAAGTACCGTCGGCTCTTGGGTTTTGCCGTCGTAGTTGGGGATGAAGTCGACGGTTTCCTCGTCGATGTCGCGCAGCATCTCCATCGCAAGCGGGGTCAGGCGCGCTTCGGTGTATCGCATGGCGGCGGCACCGTCGTTGCCGCGCGAACCGAAGTTGCCCTGGCCGTCGACCAATGGGTAGCGCATCGACCACGGCTGAGCCAGACGCACCAGCGCGTCGTAGATCGAGGTGTCGCCGTGGGGGTGGTAGTTACCCATCGTTTCGGCAACGGGGCGTGCGGATTTCACGTAGCTACGGTCGGGACGGAAGCCTGAGTCGTACATCGCGTACAGCACGCGTCGGTGCACCGGCTTGAGGCCATCGCGGACCTCGGGCAGTGCACGGCCGACAATGACGCTCATCGCGTAGTCGATGTAACTGCGCTGCATTTCCTGCTGGATGTCGACCGGATCGATCCGGTCTCCACCCTCGGCATTGGTGGTCGAACCCGGCGGGGGTCCTACCGGCGGTTCGGTGATGTCAGACATGCAAATCTCCTCGAGAAACGGTCACCTTCACGCGCCGAGAGCACTCGTCTGCGCGTGAAGGGAAGTGACTAAACGTCAAGAAAGCGAACATCTTTCGCGTTGCGGGCGATGAAGCTCCGGCGTGCGGACACGTCCTCGCCCATCAGCACACTGAACAGTTCGTCTGCGGCAGCAGCATCGTCGAGGGTGACCAGACGCAGCACTCGCACAGCCGGGTCCATGGTGGTTTCCCACAGTTCCTTGGCGTTCATCTCGCCGAGACCTTTGTACCGCTGGACGCCGTCTTCGACGTTGATCTTGCGCTTGTTGGCGATACCGGCCTCGAGCAGTCCGTCGCGCTCGCGATCGGAGTACGCGAAGTCGGGCTCTCCGCGGCTCCACTTGAGCTTGTACAGCGGCGGCATGGCGAGGTAGACGTGGCCGTTCTCGATCAGCGGACGCATGAACCGGAAGAGCAACGTCATCAGCAGCGTCGAGATGTGCTGGCCGTCGACGTCGGCGTCGGCCATCAGCACGATCTTGTGATATCGCAGCTTGGTGATGTCGAACTCGTCGTGGATGCCGGTGCCGAACGCGGTGATGATCGACTGGACTTCGTTGTTCTTCAGCACGCGGTCGATGCGAGCCTTCTCGACGTTGATGATCTTTCCGCGCAACGGCAGGATCGCCTGGAACATCGAGTCGCGGCCCGATTTGGCCGAGCCGCCTGCGGAGTCGCCCTCCACGATGTAGATCTCGGACTTGCTCGGATCGTTGGAACGGCAGTCGGCCAGCTTGCCCGGCAGGCCGCCGATGTCGGTTGCGCTCTTGCGCCGCACCAACTCTCGTGCCTTGCGGGCAGCCATCCGCGCCTGTGCGGACGAGACCGCCTTGTTGATGATGGTCTTGGCGTCGGCGGGGTTGGACTCGAACCAGTGCGAGAGGTGCTCGTTGCAGGCCTTCTGCACGAACGAGCGAATCTCGGTGTTGCCGAGCTTGGTCTTGGTCTGTCCCTCGAACTGCGGTTCGCCGACCCGGACCGAGATGACGGCGGCCAAGCCCTCGCGGATGTCGTCGCCGGTGAGCTTGACGTCCTTTTCCTTGACGAGCTTCTTCTCGATCGCGTACTTGTTGACTGTCGAGGTCAGCGCGGTACGGAAGCCCTCTTCGTGGGTACCGCCCTCGTGCGTGTTGATCGTGTTGGCGAAGGTGTGTACCGATTCGGAGTAACCGGCGTTCCACTGCATCGCGATCTCGACCTCGTGGCCTTCACCCTTACCGGTGAAGCCGACGACCGAGTTGTGGATCGCAGTCTTGGTGCGGTTGATGTGTTTGACGAAGTCGACCAGGCCGTCCGGGTAGTGGTACGTCCGCTTGCGCACCTTGGCCGGCTTCGCGTTGGCCGCGTCGGCCTGCTCTTCCTCGGCGGTCTTGGGTGCCTCGGCGGTCTCACCGAGTTCTTCCTCGGTAGCGTCGGTGGCTGCGACACGCTCGTCGGTGAAGTTGATGGTCAGTCCCTTGTTCAGGAACGCCATCTCCTGCAGGCGACGGTGCACTGTCTCGAAGCTGTAGTCGAGGGTCTCGAAGATCTTTCCATCGGCCCAGAAGCGGACCGTGGTTCCGGTCTCCGTGGTGTCGCCGACAGTCTCGAGAGGGCCGGGCTTGGCGTAGTCGTAGGTCTGTTTGTAGCGGTGACCGTCTCGCGCGATCTGCAATTCGACCTTGGTGGACAAGGCGTTGACGACGGAGATACCGACGCCGTGCAGTCCGCCGGAGACGGCATAGGAGTCGGAGTCGAACTTGCCGCCGGCGTGCAGCTGGGTCATGACGACCTCGACGGTGGGAACACCGGAGGAGTGCATGGCGACGGGGATACCGCGGCCGTCGTCCTTGACCTCGACGCTGCCGTCCACGTGGATGGTGACGTCGACGGTGGAGGCATAGCCGGCCATGGCCTCGTCGACGGAGTTGTCGACAACCTCCCAGATCAGGTGATGCAGGCCTCGTTCACCGGTGGAACCGATGTACATACCGGGCCTCTTACGAACCGCTTCCAGGCCCTCGAGGACCGTGATGGAAGATGCGCCGTAATCCTTGCTGTTCTCACTGTTACCTGACTTCTGGGCAGCCACGGTTAGCTGGTTCTCCTTCTACGCGTCCACTACCCCGCTCACACCTGCACCAGGTGCTACCGCAGAGGGTCGGCACGGTCTTTCGACCGTGCACGTTCCATGCGTTTGTTCCGGGCTTCTGTCGTACCGGTCCATAGTACTGGTTGGCTGCGACAGCGTAGGCACGATGACACCCCTAAAAGGCCCCTGATTGCTTCACAGACGCATTTTTTCGATACCGGACGGCAAAGATGAAGGGTAAAACCGGCGATTCGGCTACAGATCGAGAACGATCCGCTCTCCATCCGAACGCGACACACAGATCAACATCTCGTTCTTCTGCTCCTCGGATGTGAGGCGATTCTCCCGGTGTTGCGGTGTTCCGTTGAGTACTCGCACCCGACAGGTCCCGCAGAAACCCTGCTGGCACGAGTACGCGATATCGGGCCGAACACGTCGAATGGCATGCAGCGCAGTCTCTTCCGCACCGACAGACAATATCTCTCCCGAGTCGACGAGCTGCACCTCGAATTCCGTACCGTTCTTCACCGGCGGCGGCGAGAACCGCTCGAAGTGCAGATGCGTGGCCGGGAGGGCATCGAACGACGCGCGAACCAGATCGATCATGGGCGGCGGACCACATACGTAGACCGATCCGCCGGCTGCCGTCGATCCCAGCAGATCCATGCTCGACGGCATCCCGTCCACGTCGTCGGTGCGGACGGTCACTCGTGCGGGATCCCAGCCCGCGATCTCCTCCAGAAACGGCATCGACTCACGCGAGCGACCGCAGTAGACGAGGTGCCAATCCATCTCGAGGGCACGGGCTCTGCGCACCATCGAGATGATCGCCGTGATACCGATTCCGCCGGCCACGAACACTGCATGTTCGGACGGGACGAACGGAAATCCGTTGCGCGGTCCTCGAATCGACACCTGTGTGCCCACCGTCAGAGCGTGCATCTCCGGGGATCCACCACCGCCACCCGGCACCAGTCGTACTGCGATCGAGTACGACTCGTCGCTCGGCAGACCACACAGGGAGTACTGCCGTCGCCGACCGGACGGCAGGTAGAAATCCAGATGCATTCCCGGCGCCCACGCCGGCAGGGTCGACCCGTCGGCCGCGGCGAAGGTCAACTGCACCACCGGCTCGTCGACGCAGAGCACCTCCCGGGAGACCAGTGTCAGTTCTCGGGTGCGCGCGACCGGAGGTGCAGCGAACGAGCCGTCGTACTCGTCGTTGTCGAGTAGGGCGAACCACTTGTCGAGCGCGTCGGTGACCAGAGACACCGTCTGATCCGGCTCGTCACGCCCGTACAGATTCTGTGGAATCGTCCGACCTACTCGAAACGAGTCGACCTTCTGAGCCATTGCGCCGAGCTTGCTCCGCAACGTGCGTTTGGTCATCGATCAGCGGACCGCGCCGCCGGAGAGGTAGCAAGGTACTGCACAGCCTGAGCCGTCGAGCCTTCCTGGGACGGATGATAGGTGCTCTTGAAGTACCGCAACGACGCCTTGACCATGGACATCGGTGTAGGGAACAGCCCGGACTTCGCCACTCGTCTGAACTCGCGGAACGACGGCGTGCGCTGCTTCGGCGACAGGTGCGCCAACGTCGGATCCTGGCTCATCAGGTAGCGAACGCCGCGCGTCCAGAACCAGACGAGGGTGGGTGCAATGACAACGTAGGTACGGATCCGCCGCGCCGGCCTGACATCGAAGTAGCGCATCACCTCGTATGCCACCGAACGATGCTCCACTTCTTCGGCACCGTGCCAACGCAGCAGGTCCAGCATCACCGGATGGACATCGGCTTCGTCCAGCTCCTTCGCATTGAGAACCCAGTCTCCGAGGAACGCGGTCAGGTGCTCGGCCGCGGCGATCAGGGCGAGCCGCTCGACCAGACTGTTCTGTCCGTGGCCAGAACGATTACCGAGAGCGCGGCCGAACAGGAACTTCATCTGATCCACGTACGGATCGACATCGATGCCGTGTGCGCGAAGCTGGTCGTGGACATCGGTATGGGCCTGCGCGTGCATGGCTTCCTGGCCGATGAAACCGATCACGTCGTCGCGCAACTGATCGTCGTGGATCAGCGGCAACGCCTCCTTGAACGTGCGCACGAACCACTCCTCGCCCTCGGGCAGAAGCAGGTGCATCACGTTGATCAGGTGCGTGGCCAGCGGATTGCCGTCCATATAGTGCAGCGGCAGAGTTTCCCAATCGAACTCGACGTTTCGAGCGTGCAGAACCACTCTGTCTTCGGGGGTCCCATCGACGTCGACCGCCGCTGTCGACGGCTTCTTCGTAGGTGCAGACACAACTTCTCCTCGTCCGATGGCCGCGTGTAACAGTATTCGGTCCCCCGACCGTCGCGTGTTCCGAATCACGCTACGCACACCGACAGTCTCACAGCAACACTGCCCCCAACATCTGTTGAGGATCACGTGGACCAGGCACTACGACAAACCTACTTTGGGAACAGTCACTATCCGTAGGTGTCTCTCGGACCCCGACCTCGGACGTGGCGTTCACCTTTTCGCCAGCTCTGAGTGGTCGGCCCGGTGATACGAAGTGAGGTCACCACACCGTGGCCGACCGCCGCGGCGATCTTGGCCAGAATCTGGGACTGCATCAGCCTCAGTTGCGTCGCCCATGCCGTCGACTCGGCGGAGATACTGAGCACTCCGTCCTTGAGCCCGGTGGGGTCGGCGTGCGCCGAGATGTCCTCACCGACGACGCTGGCCCAACGCCCCAACACAGCACCTTCGGACACCTTGGCCGACCATCCACGCTTGGACGCGATCGAATTGGCGAGTGCACCGAATGCCTGCGGATCACGGTCGTCTGGCCCGGCGCCCGACCAACCACGTCGCCGACGCCCCCGCAGCGCACGGACGCCACCCGTCGGAGACGACCGCCCCTGCCCCACCGACTTACCACTGGCCTTGGCCGCGGCGCGCGCGTCCTCGAGTGCACGACGCGCGAGATCGACGCCCTTCAACTCCGGCGTCTCGCCCTTGTCTGCCGATGCTCCTTCGTCGTCGTTCATCGAGCCTCGCTCTCCTCGCGTGCGGCGTCGACGGTGATCGACAGATCCGTGATACGCGAGATACGGCCTGCTGCACCGGATTCCGAGTTCTGCTGGGCTTCGACGCCGTAGCGACGGGCATCGAGCTCGGGTGGTACGTCCTCCGGTACCGCGGCCGTGATCAACACCTGCTCGGCACCGGCCGCCACCGTCGCGAGCGCAGTACGCCTCTTTCGGTCGAGTTCGGCGAACACGTCGTCGAGCATCAGCACGGGATCTGTGCCGTCCTCGCGCAACAGGCCGAAGGACCCCAGCCGCAACGACAAAGCATACGACCACGATTCACCATGGCTGGCAAACCCTTTGGTGGGCTGATCACCGAGCATCAACTCCACATCGTCTCGATGAGGCCCCACCAGACACACACCGCGTTCGATTTCTCGCTGTCTCATCACCGAGAGTTGGTGCAGGAAAGCGGCTTCCAGCACATCGACATCATCCGGTAACGGGGCTCGGCCGGCGTCGGAGAATTCCGGCGGCAATGCTTCGGCAAGGCTGCAGCGATAGGACAGTGTCGCGGGTCGCGATTCCGGCGCGATGGACCCGTAGGCCTGCTGCACAAAAGGCATCAGCTCGTGCACCAAACCTATTCTGGCAGCAAGCAATCGAGCTCCGTGCGCCGCAAGATGCCCGTCCCACACATCGAGTGTGGCGAGGGCACTTGCTCCGTCGCTCGACGACGATCCCCGGCGCAACGAGCCACTGGCTGTCTTGAGCAGTGCCGATCGCTGACGCAGAACCTTGTCGTAATCGGCACGGACAGTGGCCATTCGAGGAATCCGACTGGTGAGCAGTTCGTCCAGATACCGTCGTCGTTCGCCGGGGTCCCCACGCACGAGCGAGAGATCTTCGGGAGCGAACAGCACACTCTGCAACACGCCCAGAATCTCCCTCGGTCGTCGCAACGGCGAGCGGTTCATCCGAGCCTTGTTGGCCTTGCCCTCGAGCAACTCCACGTCGATGATCAGCTCACGACCGTGATTGACCACGGCGCTGCCCACGAACGCCTTGGAGGCGCCCGCCCGAATCATCGGAGCGTCCGTCGACACGCGATGCGAGGACAACGTCGACAGATAGTTGAGCGACTCGAGCAGGTTGGTCTTGCCGTGCCCGTTCGGTCCCACGAACACGGTCGAGCCCGGTCCCAGGTCGACGGTGACGTCGTCCCAGGATCGGAAGTCGTGTAGCTGCAGAGACCGGACGAACACTTACTCGTGTTTCGGGGCCGGTGCGCGCAGGGTCTCGTCGGCGTCTGCCTTCTTGACCGCGTGCCCACCGAATTGATTACGCAAAGCCGAGACGGCCTTCATGGCCGGCGAATCCTCTTGTCGTGAAGCGAATCTCGCGAACAGCGCGGCAGAGATCACCGGAGCGGGCACGGCGTGGCGAATAGCTTCCTCGACGGTCCAACGACCTTCACCGGAGTCCTCGGTGTATCCGGAGATCTCACTGAATTCCGGATCCTGACCGAGTGCCTCGACCAACAGATCGAGCAACCAGGACCGCACGACAGTGCCCTTGCTCCACGCCCGCAGCACACCTTGCACGTCCTGCACGAGCTCTTCGGCTTCGAGGATTTCGTAGCCCTCGGCGTATGCCTGCATCAATCCGTATTCGATGCCGTTGTGCACCATCTTCGAGTAGTGACCCGCGCCGACCGGGCCGGCGTGAACGAATCCGTCCGCGCGTTCGCCTTCCGGACGCAGAGCATCGAAGATCGGCATCGCGTGGGCGACGTGCTCGTCCTGACCGCCGACCATCAGGCCGTAGCCGTTCTTCAAGCCCCAGACGCCACCGGATACACCGGCATCGATGTAGCCGATTCCCTTGGCGTCCAACAACTCTGCGTTGGGCTTGTCATCGGTGAATCGTGAGTTTCCACCGTCGATCACCAGATCGCCCGGTTCGAGGACGTCCGCCAGACCGGTGATGGTGTCGCGGGTGATCTGGCCGGACGGAACCATCACCCACACCACCCTCGGCGCCGTCAACGACTGAGCCAGACCGGCCAACGACGGGGTGTCCGTCACCTCCGGCCGAGGGTCGTAGCCGATGACCTCGTGACCATGCTCGCGCAACCTCTCGCGCATGTTGAAGCCCATTTTTCCGAGACCGACCAAGCCCAGCTGCATGATGACGCGTCCTTGTCTGTGTCAGGTGCGAAAGTTTCCGCGGGTTCAACAGTAACCAGGCAGGATCAGCCGGGCAGCCTGACGGGCATCAGCAGATATGTGTACTCGGATTTCGGCGCCGCGAACTTCCCTGCGTCGTCGGCCACCAGTTCTTCGT
Organism: Rhodococcus ruber; assembly: GCF_027270735.1. Taxonomy (GTDB): domain Bacteria; phylum Actinomycetota; class Actinomycetes; order Mycobacteriales; family Mycobacteriaceae; genus Rhodococcoides; species Rhodococcoides rubrum_A. The sequence goes on from NZ_JAPWIJ010000001.1 coordinate 404,555, forward strand.
CCGACGTCGGACGCAACACTGCAGGCCGGCTCGGCGTCGTGAATCCGAACGTCACCTTCTCGCTGTGCAGCGAAGACAACCCGTCGATGAGGTATCCCGGGTTGAAGGCAATGGTCAATGCTTCGCCCTGGAAGTCGGCAGGTAGAGCTTCCTCGGCGCGACCAGCGTCGTCGCCACCTGCGGACAGCAGTACGCCGTCGGCGTTGAATTCCAGGCGGACCTGCGCACCGCGCTCGGCCACGAGTGCCACACGCTTGATCGCCTCGATCAAGGATGCGATCTCGAGAGTCGCCACGGCAGTGTGCTCGGCCGGCAACAACTGCCGGAACTTCGGGAATTCGGCGTCGAGCAGTCGCGTGGTGGTGCGGCGCCCATCGCTGACGATGCCCAGCAAGCCGTCGCTACCGATGGACGAACCGGAACCGAGGGCCAGTTCGACCGGTGAGCTGGCGTTACCGCCCAAAGTTTTCGCCGACTCGGACAAGGTCTTCGCCGGGATGAGCACCGCGGTGGTGGTGTCGGCGCCGGCGGGAGTCCAGTCCACCTCACGAACCGCCAACCGGAAGCGGTCGGTGGCAGCGAGAACGACGTTGGTGCCGTCGATCTCGACGCGGATACCGGTGAGCATGGGAAGCGTGTCGTCCTTGCCCGCCGCAATGGCGACCTGGGCAATTGCCTCGGAGAAGACGTCACCGGCCAGCGAACCGGTGTTGCTGGGCAACTCGGGGAGCTGCGGATAGTCCTCGACCGGCATCGTCGGGAGTGAGAACTTGGCGCTTCCGCAGTTGACCAGAACGCGGGTTCCGTCGACCGTGACGTCGACCGGCTTGTTCGGCAGCGACTTGGTGATATCGGCAAGTAGCTTGCCCGACACCAGAACTCGGCCTGCCGTGGCGACCTCGGCCGAGACTTTGACCTGAGCGGAGACCTCGTAGTCGAATCCGGAGACCGTCAGACCCTGCTCGTCGGCAGCAAGCAGAACTCCACCGAGAACGGGAACGGGCGGCCGTGACGGCAGGCTACGGGCTACCCACGCCACGGAATCGGAAAAATCTTCACGAGCAACGCGAAACTTCAAACTTCCAAGCTCCATCGCTCGGCATTTCCTCTCGTTCGGTGGCGTTCGTCCTCACGGCCGGAGCGGTGCAACCACGATGGTTGCGGCTCGAACCGATGCAACGACGAGTGTGGCACATCCAGCGCAAGCACACCGTATGCCCTCCGAACCCGAGACGAAAGCTCGAGGTTTGTGCCGAGCCCGGGATTCGGGTCATCTTCGGGGGCCTGTGAACGGATCGTTCCCCAACACCTGTTTTCAAAGAAGTTCTTTCAAGGAGAAAACAGAAGTATTAATAGGTCCTGTGGAATCTGTGCACGAACAGTTCGATCCGCTGGTCGCCTCGCGTGGTGTCGTGAGGATGAATTCGGGACCAACATGCGATTGACGCTCGGCTGCCTGTGGACGAATCTCATCGGTGCACAGGCGCCCACACTCCATCCCCAGATCTTCGATGTTGTCCACATAGTTATCCACAGGTGTGAATCAATGGTCGACGTCGGAAAAATCGATCGAAATCGAGTCGAAAATCTGTCTCGCTCAGGGGTGAGAAACAGCGACGGCACCGAACCCGCGATGGGATTCGGTGCCGTCTTCTGTGTTCGTCTGTGTTCGTCTGTGCCCGGTGGGCTAGCGCTTCGAGCGTTGCTTGATCCGGGCCGTGAGCTCTTGGACCTGGTCGTACACCTTGCGGCGCTCGGTCATCTCCTTGCGGATCTTCTTGTCCGCGTACATGACCGTCGTGTGATCTCGTCCGAACGTCTGGCCGATCTTGGGCAGCGACAGATCGGTGAGCTCGCGGCAGAGATACATGGCGATCTGCCTGGCCATCGCCAGTGCTCTGGCCTTACCCGGGCCGCACAGATCCTCGATGGAGGTGTTGAAGTACTCCGCCGTGACAGCCATGATCGTTGCGGCATTGATCTCGAGACTCGACGAATCGGGAATGAGATCGCGCAGCACCACCTCCGCCAGAGTGAGGTCGAGCGCTTGCCCGTTGAGAGATGCGAACGCCGTCACACGGATCAGGGCGCCTTCGAGCTCACGGATGTTTCGTTCGATGCGGCTGGCGATCAGCTCGAGGACGTCGTGTGGCACGTCGAGGCGGTCCATCCGAGCTTTCTTGCTCAGGATCGCGATGCGTGTTTCGAGCTCGGGCGGCTGTACATCGGTGATCAGGCCCCACTCGAAGCGGGTACGGAGCCGTTCTTCCAGGGTTGCCAGCTGCTTGGGGGGCCGGTCGGACGACACCACGATCTGCTTGTTGGCGTTGTGCAGGGTGTTGAAGGTGTGGAAGAACTCCTCCTGGATGCCTTCCTTGCCCTCGATGAACTGAATGTCGTCGACGAGCAGTACGTCCGTCTCGCGGTAGCGGCGCTTGAACGCGACTTTGCGGTCGTCGCGGAGACTGTTGATGAAGTCGTTCGTGAACTCTTCGGTGGAGACGTACTTGACGCGCATTCCCGGGAACAGTCGCTGCGCATAGTGACCGGCCGCGTGCAGGAGATGAGTCTTGCCCAATCCCGACGCACCCCATATGAACAGGGGGTTGTAGGCGCGGGCCGGTGCTTCGGCGATGGCCACGGCGGCTGCGTGAGCGAACCGATTGGAGGCGCCGATGACAAACGTGTCGAATGTGTACTTCGAGTTCAAGCTGTTCGCGCCCGACGACGGCGGCGTCGATTCGGGCGGTTTCGTGAAATACGTCGGCCACGAGTTCTGCACGCTGGCCAGCGCCTCGCGCTCGTCGTCCACCTCTTCGTAATCGGCGGTCTCGGAGTCGGAAGGCTCGTCGTCTCTGCTGGTCAGGACGCGGCGCCGGTAGGTGGGCGAGCTGACGGCGTCGGGATAGGCCGACCGCTCGGAGTCGATCTTCTCGTCCTCGGGAGCGGAGATCCGGACTCCGAGACCCTCGACACCCTGACCGAGATGTCGGCCCAGTGCTCCGAGGATCGGCTCGCGAAGGTCCCGCTCGATCGCTTCTTGAGCGAAGGTCGAGGGAACGGCCAGCAGGGCGAACCCCTGCGTCAGAGTGAGCGGTTTGACCAGCGCGAGCCAGGCTTTCTGGCCCTTGGTGAGGGGAGACCCACTGTGACGGTCGGAAGTGAGTTCCGCGACCACCTCGGGCCAGATACGCGCGAGCGCATCCGGATCGTCGTTCACGTCGATCCCTCCGTTGTCGAGCATCGGTGTCTCGGCGGTGGTTGGACCGTCGAGAGTTGGTCTCGTACGGGTACGACGCGAGAAACTAGTGCGTCGTTTCCTGCCCGCGCGGCGTCGGCGTCGGATAGCGTCGTCGATCGTGCGTCGCCGCGGCTGAGACCAGGGTCCGTGGGTGGACCCCGCAAGGTACGAATATGCCACCTGATCTGTGTTTCCACACAATTATCCACAGGTGTGGATAAACGACACCGATGTGACCCCAGGACTCTTGCCGGCTCGTGCTTTCACGCACGCACTAGTCTGACCTGCATCGATGGTCGTTGTCTGTCGTACGATCGGACGAACCGCGTCGACTCGATCGGTCATCGGCGAACGATGTGGACGCGGATCACACCCTCGGTGGCCGAATTTGCCGGTGCCTGTGCATGAACTGTCGATCCGGTCGGTTCGGAGCGAGTTTGACCACCGGTGACTCGATCAGTACTCTCGAACAGTCACCCAATAGCGAGGTGGCCGATGCTTGCTGGCTGCTCACAGTCTGTCTTCACTCGGATTTCTCGCTCGGGAGGCAAGCGACTTCATCCGAACTCGCTGGAACCTTTACAGCAGGCGCCGACAGATCGGCGTCTTCGAATCTCGAGGAGTGTTGACCGTGGCCAAGGGCAAGCGGACGTTCCAGCCGAACAATCGCCGCCGCGCGCGCGTTCATGGCTTCCGTCTTCGTATGCGTACCCGTGCGGGTCGTGCAATCGTTTCCGCACGTCGCGGCAAGGGCCGTAAAGAACTCACAGCCTGATATTCGTTCGTCCGGACTTTGGAGCTCGGGATGCTTCCTGAGCCGAATCGACTACACCGAGCACGTGATTTTTCCGTAGCGGTGCGTCGAGGACGCCGAATGGGTAGATCTGATCTGGTCGTTCACGCCGTTGTGCGGGACGAGCAGGACATCGCATCGACCGTTCGGGGACCACGATTCGGATTGATCGTCAGCAAGGCAGTCGGGCCGGCCGTAACTCGTCATCGAGTTGCGCGCCGGCTTCGGCATATCTGTACCGACGTGATCGGTGAGCTCCCCGAGACCACCGACGTGGTCATCCGCGCATTGCCGGGTGCCGCCACAGCGTCCTCGGCAGATCTATTCGTGCAACTGCGTTCAGGATTGAAGAAGCTCGGTCTTCTCGAAGCTCCGAAGGGTCCGCCGTCATGACATTCATGGGCAACCTTCGTTCCATTCCTGCTCGATCTCTCATGTACTTCATCGGGTTGTACCGAACCTATGTGTCCCCGATGAGACCCCCTACCTGTCGCTTCTCCCCCACCTGCAGCGAGTACGCCATCGAGGCGCTCGAGGTGCACGGGATGATGAAGGGCTCGTTGCTGGCAGTCGTCCGCCTCCTCAAATGTGCTCCCTGGCACTCTGGAGGATGGAACCCGGTGCCCGACTCCGGTAAGTGGCGCGCGAGCGTCACCGAGATGACCGAAACCGAAGAACACCACGATCTCGTGCGAGTGGAAGAACAGAGGAGTACATAGAGCCGTGCTCGACTTCATTTACTATCCGGTTGCCTGGATTCTCTGGGTGTGGCACAAGGTGTTCGGCTTTGTGTTCCAGGATCCCAGCAATGGATTCGCCTGGGCGCTGTCCGTCGTCTTCCTCGTCTTCACCCTGCGCTTGATTCTGTACAAGCCCTTCGTCAAGCAGGTTCGTACGACGCGGCAGATGCAGGAGCTGCAGCCGCAGATCAAGGCTCTGCAGAAGAAGTACGGCAAAGACAAACAAAAAATGGCCGTCGAGATGCAGAAACTGCAGAAGGAACACGGCTTCAATCCGCTGATGGGCTGTCTGCCCGTGTTGGCACAGGCACCGGTGTTCATCGGTCTGTTCCACGTGCTTCGCTCGTTCAACCGCACCGGCACCGGTGTGGGCCAGCTCGGCCTGAGCCCGGAAGAGAACCGCGAACTCTCGAACTACGCGTTCAGCGTTGCCGACGTGCAGTCGTTCCTCGACGCTCGACTGTTCGGAGCTCCGATTTCGGCATGGATCACCATGCCGCAGGAGCAGCTCAACGCGTTTGCCGTCGGACCGGGTGCGTCCATTCCGTCGACGTTCGTCATCGCGGCGGTCTCGATTCCACTGATGATCATCGCGGCGATCATGACCCACATGAACTCGCGTGCATCGGTGGCGCGTCAGAGCGCCGCGGCAGCTGCGAACCCGCAGTCCGCAATCATGAACAAGCTCGCGCTGTACGTGTTCCCGTTGGGTGTCTTGGTCTTCGGTGCCCTGCTGCCGATCGCGATCCTGCTGTACTGGGTCAGCAACAACACCTGGACCTACGCACAGCAGCACCTGGTATTCGGAAAGATCGACAAGGAAGAAGCCGCCAAGGCTGCTGCTGCCGTGGAGAAGCGTTCCGAGAATGCGCCGAAGCCAGGCGTGAAGCCGGTATCGGTCACCAAGCCGAAGCCGGGTGCGCGGCCGAAGCTGTCGAAGATGACGCCGGTAGACGACGATGCGACGACCGACAGCAGTGACACCTCGGACACGACCAACGGTGCGGCGACCCCGGTCCGGCCGAGACCGCAGGCGAACCGGAACAAGTCGACCAAGCGCAAGCGGCGCTGACCGACACGTCGAGAGAAGGACGAAGATGGCAGCGGACGTAGAAGAAGCTCAGAACGACGAAGTACAGAAGCCAGTCGGTGCGGTATCCGGGGATGGAGTGAATGACGTGATGGTCGAGGCGGATCAGCTCAGTGCGGTCGACGCCGATGCGGACGAGAAGCCTGTGATCGAGGAATCCCCCGCCTCCGAGGGGGTCGAAGGAAAGGCCGCGAAGGTCGCGCCTGACGATGCCGATGACGACGATGATGATGACGACGAGGACTACTTGGTCGAGGAAGGCGAGATCGCCGGCGATTACCTCGAACAGCTTCTCGATGTTCTCGACTTCGACGGAGACATCGATTTGGACGTCGAGGGCGACCGGGCCATCGTCAGCATCGATGGTGGGGACGATCTCGCCAAGCTCGTGGGCCGTAAGGGTGAGGTTCTCGATGCCCTTCAGGAACTGACCCGCTTGGCTGTTCAGCAGTCGACCGGAGAGCGCAGCAAGTTGATGCTCGACGTTGCCGGTTGGCGGGCGAAGCGTCGTAGCGAACTGGGTAACCTCGGTGCCGAAGCCGCGCGTCGTGTGTTGGAATCGGGTGAGCGAGAAGAACTGACTCCGATGACGCCGTTCGAGCGCAAGATCGTGCACGATGCAGTCGCCAAGATCGAAGGCGTTGCCAGCGAAAGCACCGGCGTCGAGCCGTCTCGACGGGTAGTTGTCGTCAAGGCTTAGGCAGCTCCATAGACTCAACAGTTTTACGATCTGATGGCCCTCACTTCGGTGGGGGCCATCGTCGTATCCGGGCCAGGGTTCTTCCGGTTCAGGTGGAATGTCATCCATGTAATTCGACTGGGTGAAGGTCCGTCGAAAGTGGATTTTCGATCGATCTTGTCGCCGAATAATTCCGATCCAGCCATGCGCGATGCTTTCGTCACTGTGACGCGTGGTTGCGTCACTGGTTGTCCGTGGTTGATGCGAGTTGAGCTTTGTTGTTTCACGTGAAACAGGCGACAGGGATCGTGAGTGGCCGTTCCGGAGGTGCGGGCCTTTAGGCGGGCCGAATCCGAGGACGGTGTCGAAGTACGTATCTCCGACGGTCATCTCCGACGGTCACAACAGAGTCGCGATGTTTCACGTGAAACCGGGATTGAGTGGCGCTGGTATGAATCGGTTTCATTGACTATCGGTCGGTGCCGATGATGATGCGGTCCACTACATCGAGTGTCCGAGTCACGATCTGACTTTCTAGGTTTCGTCGGAGCAGCTTCTCCCGATTTGCCTCGGAGTTGGATCGGCGTCGCGGACGTGATGGCCGCGGACACCGTGGGTCTAATCGGCGACGGATGAAACGTCACCCCGTATCCCGTAGACCGTGTTGTGGCGGATAGTCGACAGGACCGGTCGCAACTAACCGGAAAGTTCGCCAATGTGGTTGCTCGGATACTCCGACATCGTGCGTGCTCAACCCTGCCGGATGCCCGACAAGATCTTTCACCCTGGAGATCGACTGAGTGGCCTTCTCTGAGATTCTCGTTGTCGCTGCACCGCGGTCCTCCCAAGTCGGCGCCGCCGCTCCCCCGCACGAACGCACAGCGTCGGCCCACCGAAGTTGACGCGGCTACACGCCAGGGGTACATCAGGTGGAGCTGGTCGTGAACCGATCCCCCGGTTCGCCCAACATGTCGAGGATCTGGGACGGCGGGAATCAGACGGGATAATCTTCGCGATCGAGAACCGAACGCTGAAAAGATAGGACGCGACCCCGGGGTGCGACACCCATCGGAGCGGGGCGATGCGGCGACACAGTGATCGGTGAGTTTCACGTGAAACATCGTTCACGTCGGTCCTCGAGATCTGAGGCCCGTCGGACTTCGCCTTGAGTCGGACCCTGAGATGCCCGCGGGACGGGACCCGAGGCACCGAACATGATGAGTGTGGGTAGGCCCGGCGACAGAGTCCCCCGCCGGATTGGATCCCCTCGACTCCACCGAGAGGCTTCGGCAACGAGGGAACGGCAACCGAGGGAACGCGACAACAGCTGGGCACCGGTGCGTGGAACCGAAAGCAGTGTCACGTGAAACGTCACTGCTCGCGAGCCGTCGAGATCTCGATGACCGACGGACTTCTCGAGTTGATGGTCCCGACGTACTCCCGAGGATGGCGCCCGATCTGTCGAAGGTGCAGTGTCCGTCAGCGAGACGACAGCGCTCTCACCACACTAGGTCGGGTCACTTACCGAGTGTCTGGGGAACCGAGCGGGAGCCTGCGTTATCAGAATTTTGCGCGCGTCGAACGGGATGGAGTTTCACGTGAAACATCTGGGAGTCTCGCTACAGCTGGGCCACCTCCGTGACGGGCCACATGCTAGGTGACCCCGCATCCCCTCGTCTGTCCGTTCGGATGCACCGTTGTCCCTGCGCCGTCTGGATCTGGTAGCCGGCTGGATTCGGATCTTCAGGGTGGAGGTCGACAGACGGCATCGACGGGATCGGGAACCGTACATCGATGAACGCCGATAGAGGTGGCACTGCACGGGGTGACGAAGACCGGATGGCCCGTCCTCGTGAGTGATATCGCAATTAATATGCTGTTTCGAGCACTTACAGCGATGTCGTTTGGCGTTCCGTGCCCGGGCACGGGAAGATGTTTCACGTGGAACAAGAACGCTCGGATAGCACCCAGTTGATGGCAATCGCGGAGCAGGTATTTGGGGACCGAATCGAATTGGCCCGGCAGTATCACGACTCGTTGGCCACTGCGGGCGTCGAGCGCGGGCTCATCGGGCCTCGGGAGGTTCCACGACTGTGGGAGCGCCACATCCTCAATTGCGCGGCGATCGGCGAACTCATAGACGAGGGTGAGACCGTCGTGGATATCGGCAGCGGCGCAGGACTCCCCGGAATACCGTTGGCAATCGCGAGGCCGGACTTACGTGTCACGCTCGTAGAACCGCTTCTCCGTCGCACCGTGTATCTCGCCGAGTTCATCGAAGAGCACGATCTGAACGTCTTGGTTGTCCGTGGTCGCGCTGAGCAGCCCGGCGTCAAGAAGGAGGCCGGCGGTGCCGATGTGGTGACGTCGCGGGCAGTGGCGCCGTTGGAGAAGCTCGCCAAATGGTCGCTCCCTCTGGTGCACGATCACGGTCGGATGCTTGCGCTGAAGGGATCGAGCGCCGGTGAGGAGATCGAGCGAGACCGGGCTTCCCTCACTCGGATGGGTGCTGGCAAGCTGGAGGTCGTGGAGTGCGGAGTGGGCCTGCTGCCTACTCCTACCATCGTCGTCAGAGCGGTCCGTCAACCTCGGAGACCGGGCCGTCGCTGAGATCCGGTTGGACTCGTCAGTCCTGCGCTCGTCCCTGTCGATCGTATTGAACACAGTCAGTTCCGCACTAAGGAGCACATATGTCGGGTGGGTCCGATTCCGCTGTTTCACGTGAAACAGCATCCAAGAAGAACGCGTCCAATGCGGCCGAGTCGGCGCCGGCGGTGAAGAAAAGTTCCGACTTCGAGTACACCAACGCGATCTCGCCCGACGACACTCCTATCGGTGCTGCGGCACATCGAGCCAGTCAGGTTCTGCACCCGGGATCGGTATCGCTCCCGAAGCCGGCGAAGCGGCGGATGCTGACGATCGCCAATCAGAAGGGCGGCGTCGGCAAGACGACTACCGCAGTGAACCTGGCTGCCGCGCTCGCCCTGCAGGGCCTGACGGTTCTGGTGGTCGATCTCGACCCTCAGGGCAACGCCAGCACCGCTTTGGGCGTCGAACACCACTCCGGTGTGCCGTCGAGCTACGAAGTGCTCATCGGTGAAGTCAGCGCCAAGGATGCCGTGCAGAAGAGCCCGCACAGCGAACGACTGTTCTGCATTCCGGCGACAATCGATCTTGCGGGAGCAGAGATCGAGTTGGTGTCGATGGTTGCCCGTGAAGGCCGGTTGAAGACAGCCCTGTCGGTCGAGGAGCTCGCCGGAATCGATGCGGACTTCATCCTGATCGACTGCCCCCCGTCACTGGGTCTGCTGACGGTCAACGCACTCGTTGCAGCGACCGAGGTACTCATACCGATCCAATGCGAGTACTACGCACTCGAAGGAGTGGGGCAACTCCTGCGCAATATCGAGCTGGTTCAGTCGCATCTGAACCCCGAACTCCATGTGTCCACGGTGATCCTCACGATGTACGACGGCCGCACGAAGTTGGCGGACCAGGTCGCGGAAGAGGTCCGCAAGCACTTCGGGGACGCCGTCCTGAGGGCCGTGATTCCTCGGAGCGTGAAGGTATCCGAGGCACCCGGTTACGGCATGACGGTGCTCGATTACGACCCCGGTTCACGAGGAGCGATGAGTTATTTGGACGCCGGACGAGAACTCGCCGCGCGGTCGGCCGGCATCGACGAAGCACGAAAGAAGTAGGTAGATGAGCCAAACGCGTAAAGGTGGCCTCGGTCGAGGTCTGGCCTCGCTCATTCCCACGGGCCCGGATGCCGGGCCGCGCCTCGGCAGCGCAGCCGCAGACGTGATCATCGGCGCGGATCGCAACGCCAAGGACAAGCCGGATACGTCTACGAAGCCGAAGCGTGCGCCGTCGACCGACGACGCAACGGAAAGCGCTACAGCTCCCACACCGACCCCGCCGGTGCTCAACGGTGACGACCTCTCCCCCGTCGGCGCCGTGTATCGCGAGATCGCACCGGATCGGATCGAAGCCAATCCGAAGCAGCCGAGACACGTCTTCGACGATGAATCTCTGGGCGAATTGGTGCACTCGATCCGCGAGTTCGGGCTCATGCAGCCCATCGTCGTCCGACTGGTTTCGGGTACCGCTGCCGCCGGAGACGCAAAATATCAACTTGTCATGGGCGAGCGTCGGTGGCGTGCGAGCCAGGAAGCCGGCCTCGAGACGATCCCCGCGATCGTGCGCGAGACGGCAGACGACGCGATGTTGCGCGATGCGTTGCTCGAGAACATCCATCGGGTTCAGCTCAATCCGCTCGAAGAGGCGGCGGCGTATCAGCAATTGCTCGAAGAATTCGACGTGACTCACGAGGAATTGGCCGCGAAAATCGGCCGCTCACGTCCGGTCGTGACCAACATGATTCGACTGTTGAAGCTGCCGATTCCGGTACAACGCCGAGTGGCGGCAGGTGTTCTGTCGGCCGGGCATGCTCGTGCGCTGCTGTCGTTGGACGCAGGTTCCGATGCACAGGAGTCGTTGGCTGCGCGAATCGTTGCCGAAGGACTGTCCGTCCGCGCGACCGAGGAAGCCGTCACCCTTGCCAATCGGGAGGATGGAACGAGCCCGGAACCGGCACCTCGACGGAAGCCGATTCAGATGCCGGGGCTTCAGGACGTCGCCGATAGGCTCTCCGATTCCTTCGATACGCGCGTGACGGTCAGTTTGGGTAAGCGAAAAGGCAAGATTGTGGTCGAGTTCGGGTCGGTGGACGACCTCGAAAGGATCGTCGAGATGATGGAAGCCCAGAAGAAAAAGTAGCGACGTTTTTGCAGGACCAGACATACGCGGGTGAAACGTCACTGTGACGTTGCTCCGCGATCGACGCTCTCGAATGCCGCCGTATATGTCGAAAAAGATTGTCATGCAACATATTTCAAGGATTCGGTCCGCGCGAGAGGGTCGACGATCGGATCGCCTATCCTGGTCCAGGAACGGATCGGCTCCGAGACAGAATTTTCCCGTTGGAACGAATGCACGAAGGCTGAGGTAAGCGGTGTCGGCGATGGTGACCGGAGTGACGCTCGGTTCGTTCGAACATCTGCCGTCGCATTCGCGGCGCTGTAGCTTCTGGGTGCTCGATCCTGCATCGGAGGACTCGTCGGTCGACCTCGAGTTCGAGAACGAAGTGTGGCTGTCGACCATCATGCTCGAGTGGGGATCATGTGGGCAGCTGCTGTCCGTCGAGGGCAAGACGATCGGCTGCGCACTCTATTGCCCACCCCGTGCCGTTCCGCGGGCGAGTACGTTTCCGACATCGCCCGTCAGTCACGACGCGGTTCTGCTGACCCAGCTACGGATCGATTCTCCGGAGGATGCCGATCTGCACTCGGCCACGCTGATTCAGGCGGTGGTGGGGGATCTCGTCAATCGAGGTGTTCGCGCCTTGGAGGCCTTCGGCATCCGGCACAACGCCGACGACGCAGCGCCGGTCGTTCCGAATGCGACGGCACATCTGACGTGTTCGGCGCCGACATGCATGATCGAAGCCGATTTTCTCGAGAAGGTCGGATTCGAAGTGGTTGCACCTCACCACAGATTCCCCAGACTACGACTCGAGCTGGACCGGGATCATGGTTGGAAGCAGGATGTCGAATCGGCACTGGAACAGCTGCTCATCGCGGCGAGCATCTCCGTCGTCGACATCGAACAGAAGTCGACCGTCGGTGCCCGCTGACACTCGACGAGATCAGGGACGATCGGCTGCGGCGAGTTCCTCGGCGAGCAATTCGGCGAACGTGAAGGTTCCGGTCGGCTGATCGTCCTGACCCAGGAGATACAGACGTTTGACGGCGATCAGAATTGCTTCGGCGATGATGTCGCGGAACCTCGGGTCGCTCAGTACCTCGACGTCGGATTCGTTGGTGAGGTATCCGACGTCGATCTGAATGGTCGGCATGTTGGTCAGGCGCAACAGATCCCACGTTCGGCCGTGGCTGCGGCAATCGAGAAGCGGTGTGCGAGCAACAATTTCGCGCTGCACGTAGCTGGTGAGTACCTGCCCGATCATGGACGTGGAACCGTGCGAATTGCCGAAGTGGAAACTGGCGACGCCGTTGGCTACCGGGCTGGTGCTCGATGCGCACCGCAGGGAGATCATCAGGTCGGCGCCCCAAGCATTGGCGGTCTCGGCGCGGTCGGCCACAGAGGGATTGGTGCCACGGGCGCGGGAGAGGAACGTATCCATTCCGGTCGCAGCCATTCGGCCCTCGAGGCGACTGGCCAGGTCCCACAGAATCTCCGATTCGGAGACTCGACCCAGTGCTCCGTCGACGATGCGCCCGGTATCGGCGCCGCCGAGGTCGGGATCGATGACGATGCGCTTGCCGGTCAGCTGTGGTCCCGACTTGCGGACGAGCTCTTCTTCACTCATGGCATGCGGTGATCCACCGGTGACACGCGTTCCGAGCAGGTCGAGCGAGCGCAACGTTGCCGGCCCGCAGATGCCATCCGGGGAAAGGCCGATCTCTCGCTGGAACGAGGACAAGCCCTCGTGGGTGCGAGGGCCGAAGAAGCCGTCGACGCGTTCGTTGTAGAAACCGAGGTCCTGCAGTCGCGTCTGCAGCGAGGCGACGTCGTCTCCGTACAGCGGAGCGGACAGCTGGTAGATGAGTGTTCGTGCGCCGAGGTGGTACGACGCCTCCTTCAATGCGCGATACGTGGCCGGGCCGACGATACCGTCGACCAACAGACCACGGTGCTGCTGGAATGCGCGTACGGCCCCACCGAGGGCACCGTCGAAGACGGAACCGGGAGCTGTCCAGTGACCGTCGTCCATCGGACCGGGCGGAACCACGGCCTCATGGAGAAAGCCGAGAGCCGACAGGGTGCCGCGGACCTCGGCGACGGCGGGTCCGGAATCGCCGTGACTGAGTTCCTGCATCCTCGAAACGCCTCCAGATCGTTCTGACTGCACCGCATCCCGATGCGGCTGATGTGCCGACGCTGGGCATCGGCACATCAGATGATTGTCGCAGAAAGACTGCCTTCCGCTGCAATCCACACGATTCGGAGGTGAATCAGATAACGCCTTCGAGGTCTTTGAGCAGCGCGGCCTTGCCCTTGGCACCGACGATTTGCTTGACCGGCTTGCCACCCTGGAACAGGATGAGCGTCGGAATCGACATGACCTTGAAGTCGCGAGCGGCCTGCGGGTTGGCGTCGATGTCGAGCTTGGCGATCGTCAGCTTGTCCTTGTGCTCAGCGGCGATCTCCTCGAGAACCGGAGCGACCATCTTGCACGGGCCGCACCAGGTTGCCCAGAAGTCGACGAGGACGGGCTTCTCGCTGGTCAGCACGTCGTCGGCGAACGATGCGTCGGTGATGGTGACTGTGCTCTTGTCGTCGGACATTTGTATCTCCTCGATGTAGGAAGCGGTGTGTGAAGGGGCCGGTCAGGCGTTGACTGCGTCGACCGGCTGATCGGCGTGTTCGAGTGTGTTGCTGGTGATGTCGCCCTGCTCGGCCAGCCAGCGCTCGGCGTCGATCGAGGCTGTACAACCCGTGCCGGCAGCGGTGATCGCCTGCTGGTAGACGTGATCGACGAGGTCTCCGGCAGCGAAGACGCCCTCGACCGAGGTGGCGGACGACGGAGACGCGACCTTGACGTAGCCGGCGTCGTCGAGGTCGACTTGACCCTTGACCAGCTCGTTGCGGGGATCGTGGCCGATGGCGACGAACATTCCGGTGACATCGAGAGTTGTCTTCTCCCCGGTCACGGCGTGCTCGAGCGAGATGCCGGTGACACTGGTGTCGCCGAGGACCTCGAGGACCTTGGTGTCGGTGAGGAAGCGGATCTTGTCGTTGTTCTTGGCACGTTCGAGCATGATGCGCGACGCGCGGAACTCGCTGCGCCGGTGCACGATCGTGACGCTACGAGCGAACCGGGTGAGGAAGGTGGCCTCCTCCATCGCGGAGTCACCGCCGCCGATGACGGCAATGTCCTGGTCGCGGAAGAAGAAGCCGTCGCAGGTGGCGCAGGCGCTGACACCGCGTCCGAGCAGCTTTTCCTCGCCCGGGATGGACAGGTATCGCGCTGCTGCGCCCATCGCAAGGATGATTGCGCGAGCCTGGTAGGTCTCGCCGCCCGCGGAGACGGTCTTGATCGGACCGGCCAGATCGAGCTCCTCGACGTCCTCGGTGCGGATGTCGGCACCGAATCGCTTCGCCTGCTCGCGCATCTGCTCCATCAGATCGGGGCCCATGATGCCCTCACGGAAGCCGGGGAAGTTCTCGACCTCGGTGGTCGTCATGAGTGCTCCACCGAACTGGGTTCCCTCGAACAGGATCGGTTCCAGCTCTGCGCGGGCCGCGTAGACACCGGCGGTATAACCGGCCGGTCCCGAACCGACGATGATGAGATCGTGAACCTTGGGGGTACTCAATGCAGACCTTCCGATCTTGGGGCGTGTCCTGGGCGCCGACAGCAGAGTGCACACTGCACGCGCCGGTCGACGTACATCTGGTCAACACCACCCTAGAGGCAGTTGTTCCCCGGAGAGAGATGTGTCAGCCGATATCGCGCCGAGTCAGGACATCGGGGTTGTTACTGCCGCAGTCGTTGCCCACGGCCAGGGCGATGAACTGGGCCGGCTGCGCGCCCGCCAGCACCAGCAGGGTTCCGTCTCGGCCGTCGATCCTGACTTGAGTGGATCCGAGGACCGACGTTGCGGGGTCGACGTCGTTGGCCGCCAGACAGGTTGCGAGGTCGGCCGGATCCGACAGGGCACCGGCATCACGCTTGCCGAGAATGCTGAATGCGAAACCGGAGTCGAGGTCGTCGGAATCGAGGACGAGTGACCCCTCGGGTGCTGATGACGGTTCTGCGGCAACGGATTCGGATGCATCCGGGGTGCGCCACACCGCTGTGAACACGACCGAACCGACAGCGAGAAATGCTGCGGCAGCGGCAATTCCGAGAACGACACCACGCCTGCGGGACCGGAGTGGAACGACAACCGGATCGCTGAGCTGTGGAGTGGATTGTTCGACGGTATGGATCGTGCGATCGATCCGTTCGACGACGTCGGGCGGAATCGACAACGTCCCGGTCGGATCCTCGCCCACCTCGTTCAACTGGGCCGACACCGCGTCGAGACCGGCGAGGATCTGCATCGACTCCTCGTCGCGACGGACCAGCGGCCAGAGCCGGCTGCTGACATCCTCGGGAAGGGCATCGGCATGCAGTTCGGCCAACAGCTCCGGTGAGAACGGGGCATCGGGTATCGCATCGGTGCTCGACGACACGTTCCTGCCTCCCTTCGCCGAATCTGCTTTCTCTCTCACACGATATAGACGCGAGGGGTCTAGATTCGGTTCCCTGCGTCTTTCAAGTAGGCGAGCTGCGTCGACAGTTTGAGTCGGCCACGCGCGCATCGACTCTTGACGGTACCGGTGGGAACGCCGAGCAGAACGGCAGCGTCGGCCACCGAGTAGCCCTCCATGTCCACGACGACGACGGCTGCACGCTGATCGGGCGGAAGCGTCATCAGAGCCTGCCGAACCAGAATGGTGGTCTCCGTCTCGGAGATGCGGTCCCTGGGGGACGCGGGCTCGTGACTTTCGTTCTCGCTCAACGGAACCGAGGGCCGTGCCTTGTTGCGTCGGATGCGGTCCAGGCAGGCGTTGACGACGATCTTGTGCAACCAGCTGCGGACGGCGGCGTCGGCGCGGAACGACCCGGCGGTGCGATGAGCGGAAAGCAGAGCCTCCTGCAGAGCATCGGAGGCGTCCTCGGGTGTGTAGCTCGTGCGACGAGCCGTCAGCCACAGATGCTCGTGGTGTCGGTAGATCAATGTTGCGAATGCGTTCGGCTCCCCGGCCGCATGAGCAGCCAGAAGTTCCGCATCCGTGCGCTCCCCTAGCGCCGAATCGATACGTTCGGTCATACGAAAACGGCTCCCCCCGTGTTAACG
Source organism: Rhodococcus ruber (assembly GCF_027270735.1). Lineage (GTDB taxonomy): Bacteria > Actinomycetota > Actinomycetes > Mycobacteriales > Mycobacteriaceae > Rhodococcoides > Rhodococcoides rubrum_A. Next base: position 421,033 of record NZ_JAPWIJ010000001.1, read on the forward strand.
CATTGGGGGGAGCCTAGGCCATGGAGACCGTGAAGTACGAAACGAGCCCGAATTGCGTACCGAGCGTCGGGTCTAGGAGTCGAAACCGATCCCGGAGATCGACGTGGCGATGCGTCCGCCCTGCTCTCCGAGTGTGGTGATCCAGACGAGCACGTTCCCGGTGGGCTCGGCGTCGTCGAGGGCGATATCGGTCCGGCCGTTCTGCAGGGTGGCCTCACCGAGCAAAGTGGTGTCGCTCAGGCTGGGTGAGTCGTTCGGTGCCGACCTGATCTCGACGACGGTTCCCGGAGATGTCGACTCGATCCATGCGTTCTGCAGCGCTGTCGACGGAATCGTGACGAGCAGGCCAACGCCGTTCTTCAGAGCGGGGAACTGCTGGAAGTACGAGTCGGTCGTCCACGCCGTACTGGGGTCGTTGTCGATCACGTTGGAGGCCGTGCTTGGGTTGTCGGCCGAACCCTGCGGCGAGAAGACGCTGACACCGTTCAAGGCAACGGGCCCACCGGTCTCGGCGGGGGGTGTCGCTGTATCGCCCACGGGAGGTGCAGCCGCTGGAGTGGTGAGGCCGAATTCCTGGCTGTCGAGGGGCGCATCCGTGCTGTCACCGGCGATCGAGGTGAACAGCCAGTACCCAGCGAATGCCAGAATGACGACCGTCAGGGCACCGAGTACTGCGATGGCGATATTGGTGCGGGTCGATTTGGCCTTCTCGGCAGCGATTTCCTCGGGGTCGGCAAGCGAATGCCCGCTGGCCCCCGGTGCGCGCTGCCCCAGCCGGAGAGCCGGCATCAGGTCGGTCTTGTCGTTGACGACGGCTGCCTGATCGAGAACGTGCTGCACGGTGGCAGCAGTGCGGATGCCACTGTTCTGCTCGAGCGCCCGCACCGCGACAGCGGAGATCTCGAACGGAACGTCGGGACGAACCTGCCTCGGCTCGAGCGGCGCGCCCTTGTCGTCCCGGTCGGCCGGTCGCATGCCGCCGACACTCCGAGCCGGAGCCGCATCACCGGACACGACGGAGCCGCCGGTGGTGTCAGAGAGCGGCCACCTGGCCGTGATCAGGGCGTAGAGCATGGCACCGAGACCGCGGACGTCCGAACTCGGATCGGCGTCGGCGAGAGTGGCCGGGAAAGCGAGGACGGCATTGCCGCTGGAGCTGATGCGCACGCGATCGGGGTGATCGATCGACAGGGCACCGCCGCTGCGGTGTGCTGCCTCGGCCGCCGCAGCCAGCACCTTGATCGCGCGAGCAGCCCCGGTAGGTGCAGGCACGGTGTCGGCCATTTCGCGTAGTGAGCGGCCAGGCGTCCACTCCGCGACGACGATGCCGCCGGAGCTGCCACGCACCACGTCGAGCACGCGCGCAAGGCCGGGGGAATTGATCCGACCCAGGCGCAGCGTGCGCGAGAGGATCGCCTGCGGACCCTCGGTGCGATCGGTGGGTGACGCGGTGGACTGCTGGTCGGCATCGACGAACGTCAGCGCCACCTCGCGGTCCAGCTTGACGTCGTGGGCCTGCCAGAACTTGAGTCCACGTGCGCCGCCGTGCGGAGCCAGGAGTCGATACCGTCCACCGGCGACGGAGGCACCGGGAATGAGCGTCGGGCCACGAAGAGTCCGCTCGGGCGCGGGAGCGGCCGCATCAGACTTGCCGACGGTGGTTGTGGATGCGGCCTTCGCCGTGTCCTTGTCCGCGGTCGGAGCCGTTGCAGCGTCCTCGGAAGTCGGCTCGGGCGTCGAATCCTTGTCGGTCGTCTTCTTGTCGGCGGGGTCTTCGACCGGCAGCTGTGCCTTCGAGATCGAGATGGTCTTGTCGGTCGGGCGCGACGCCAACGCGGACTTGGAAATGGAGACCGTTCGATCTACCGGCTTCGGAGCAGGCTCGGTGTCGGCTGTCTTGTCGGTCGTGGCTTCTTCGGTGCTCGTCTCGGCGGCACTCGACTTGCCGTCCGATTCGACTGCGTCGGCGGTCTTCTCGTTGCCCGTGTCGGAATCCGCATCAGCGTTCGGAGTCTCCGAGGACACAGGCGTGGTGGCCTTCGTGGGAGCCGCTGTCTTGGCAGGCGTCGTGGACTCGGCCTTCACGGGCTCGGTGCGGTCCTGGGTGTCGACTTCGACTCCGCCGCTCGTTCGGTCGGCTTCGTTTGCTGGAGACTGTGCCGGCCCCCCAGCAACATCGTCGTCGGTCACTGTCACTCCTTCAGGCGAATATGCCCCGTGTTGTTCTGCAAACGGTCGACCCGTGTGGGCGTATGCCCCCGGGTGCCGAGGACCAGGGTACGGGAGCCGATCCCGCGGAGTGTCCCATGTGGGCTCGGTTCGAATAACGGGAATCACGCCGGTTTCTGCAGCCGCCAGATCAGCGTCGCGGTCGGCAGGCGCGCCACGGAACCTGCGAACGACGCGGCTCAGGGCCACCGTGACCGCCAGGACTTCGGGAATCTTGCCGAACCAGAGGATCGAGAACGTGATGCCGAGCATGACAACGGCGTCGATCGCGACGCGCACGAAGTTGCCGATCCAGCCGTTCGTCAGTGCGTCGAGCCCGAGGATCCGGTCGATAGCGAGCATGGCAGCACCGCCGGCCAGCGAGGCGATGAGAACCAGCCAGATGGTTTTGCCGACGTTGGCCATCCGCAGGTTGCCCAGGCTCTTGTGCAGCAGGTAGCCGCCGATGATCGCGCCGACGGTGTAGCCGAGGCCGGTGGCCGTTCCGAGGAGCAGCACCACCTGGTCCGGATCGGAGGCGACAATCGGGGCGAGGAGCGACAGGCCGATCTTGACGGCGGTGATGCCGAGGATGATCCAGGTCGGTGTCCAGGCCTGTTCACGTGCGTAGAAGACACGCAGGTGGATCAGCACCAGGGCGTACGGGATGAGGGAGAACGCCGACCAGCTGACGGCCTCGCCGAGTCGGCTCGCAACGTCGGCGAATCGGCCGAACCCGTACAGCGCCTCGCCGACCCACGGCCCCGCGAAGGTCAAGAACACCACGATCGGGACCAGCGTCACCATCGTCAGCCGGGTGGCAACGGACAAATCGTCGACGACCGACGGAGTGTCACCGTTGGCCGCATTGCGACTGAGCCTGGGCATGATGGCCGTCAGTACCGTGACGCCGAGGATGCCGTACGGCAGCTGCAGCACGATCCAGGCCTGCGAATATATCGTGTTGCTTGCATCGTCGGTGCCCGACGCGATGTTGGTGGCGACGATCAATCCGATCTGACTGACGACCACATAGAGCACGATGGCCGCGGCCATCGCACCGAACTTCTTGAGGCGTTCGTCGAATCCCCACAGTGGGCGTAGGTCGATGCGTTCGCGCCGCAGCGCGGGAATCAGCGCCAGTACCTGCGTGATGACACCCGTGGTGACGCCGAGGCCGATGACGAGCACCTGCGTGGTGCTCATTTCGTTCGGATTCAAAGTGGGGTCGTCCGGAATCAGGAAGTAGATGCCGAACACTGCGAGTACGACCAGGTTGTTGAACACCGGGGCCCACGCGCCGGGCTTGAAATTCTGTCTGGTGTTCAGCACCGCGGTGAGCAGGCCGGACAGTCCGTAGAACAGCAACGCCGGAAGTACCAGGTACGTCAGCGAGATGGTCAGGTCCTCGTTGACCTTCGGATCTCCCGACAACATCAGCCGCGCCAGCAGCGGCGCGGCCATGGTCGCCCCGAGCGCCACGGTTCCGAGAAGGGCCACCGCAATGGTGAACAGGCGTCGAACGAATGCCCGCCCGCCGTCGGCGTCCTCCTGCTCGGCCCGGACGAGCACGGGAACGACGATCGCTCCGAGTACCGCGCCGAGGACCAACTCGGAGATCATGTTCGGCAGAATCGTCGAGACGGTGAACGCACTGGCCAGCCCTGCGCCGAGGGTGGCCGTCATGGCGACCTGCTTGGCGAATCCGGTGATGCGGCTGACCAGGGTTGCTACCGCAATGGATCCCGACGCGGCGAGCAACGACTTCTGTGGTCTCGGCTCGGGCTGCGGTGCGGATCCTGTTCCGCCCGGCGGAACTGTCGTCGGAGGAACGGTTCCCGACGGCTCCCGGGGGTAGTCCTCGTCGCGGAACCGCGGGATGAGCTGGGTGACGGCGTCGTCGGCGGCCGGTTGACCGTCGAGCGGGGGCGGTGCCGGGTACGAGCGCAGCTCCGGAGTCGACTGCCGCTCCCAGGGTGCCGACCGCGGTGGCGTCGTGCGTCGGAAAACCTGTGCTGCCGGCATACGCGACCTCGGCAGGTCCCCGTCGTACGGGACGTTTCCTGTCATGGTCTCTCGTACCCTTCGTCGGCCGGGTCGGGTTCGCCTCTGAATCGATGCCAGAGTCGTCGACCTGCAAGTAACAGTAGGAGAGCGCCGGCGCAGGCGGTAATTATGGCCAGCGCTTGGCCGTACGCGTTCGACCGTACGGACACCGTGGACACTTCGCCGAGCCTGCTGCCGTCGAGCGCGGTCACGGAGAAGTCGACCGACAGGTTGCGGGTGGCGTCGACCTCGGCCGGGACGGTGATGGTTCGCGATCCGCGAGCCGGAAGCTGGGTGACGCCGACGTCACTGATGGTCATTTCCGGTGGCGCATCGACTCGGAGCAGCACGTTGACCGGCATCGGAAGGTCGTTGCGCGCGACGAGCAGCAACGGGCTCTGCTCGGAGGCGAGGGTGTAGACGCCGCCCGGCGCGAGCACCGTCACCGATCCGTAGATGGCGTCGATCCCGAGTCGGGTAGCGGCGAGTCGGGTGAATGCCATGGTGCCGGTCTCGTCGGCCACCGAACTGGCTCGACCCGCCGTGGAGAGTGCCCGGAGCATGTCCTCGCGCAGCGGTGCGGTGAACAGGCGCGGGGTGAGCGCCGACTGAGGATCCTCGACCAGCGACTGCATCAGCGTCTCGATCCGAGCGCTCTGCGTTCTCACCAGTCCGATGGTGCCGGTATCGAGTTCGGTGGCAGCATCGACGCTGCTCACCGGGGTGCCCGAGGTGGGCTCGGCGATCAGTTCGGTCAGCGGGCGGGGCGTCGCCAGCCCGGAACGCAGCAGCGAGGACACCGCCGAAAGAATGGCCGACGGCTCGTCTCCCCCTGCGGTCCAATACTGCGGTGGTGCGACCGTGACGGTGCGCCCGGGCCGATCGGTGCCGACGAGAGCATGGAAGTTGACAGCACCGAGTGCGTCCTGCAGGCGTGCGGTACGGGAGTCCGTGTCGAGGTCGAATCGCTGCTCGGCGGGAGTGAGGGCAGGAGTGGACGGGGTGTCACCCACACCGGCCAGTGCGGCTGCGGTGGGCGCGTCGTAGTGGGCAGCCGCCAGCGTCGAGGGCGGCTGTGTTTCCGACGGCTGGGTTCCGCTCGGAGGAACATTCGTCGAGATCAGCTGGGCCATCGGTGCCGATGTCGGCGGGCTGATGCTGTTGCCCGCGACCAGCACGGTTCCGGTACCCGCGGAGCGCAGGGCGTCGGCGGTGTCGGCGTCCACGCCTCCGGTGGTGCTCCAGGTGAAACCCCGCGTCGAGGTGATGCCGAGGATGCCGTCGACGATGTCGGCAGGCGCGCTGATCGCCCCGTCGATCAGCGAGGCGTCGCCGATGTCGGCCACTGCCCCCAGGTCTGTCTGTGCGAACGGCATCGCAGTCACGCAGGTGCTCGACGCGATGGTTTCGAGACGGGACAGCCACTCGGTCGCGGCCGCGCTCCCGGTGCCGTCGCGAGCCGTGCTGGCGGGATCTGACGGGTTGTCGACGACGAGATAGCCACGGGTCATGTTCGAGACGGTGACGAGCAAGTCGGGATCGATACCGAGACACAGGCTCGACGCGAGGTTGCCGCCCGGATCGAGGCCTGGCTTCGTTGCGAATTCGACGGACTTGAGCAAGGTGTCGAGTCGACCGCCCGAGGCGAGTTCACCGGCCAACTCGTCGTCGATAAGTCGCACTCGCTCGTCGACCGAGCCGGGTAGTCCGGCGGCGAGGCGCGGGATGTCGGCCAGTGGCCACAGCACGGTCATCGCGACGGGGTTTCGGGTGTTCGGGGGCAGCGGCGTCGCATCGGGAGCAGCCGGGTCCATCTCGCCCGGGTTGCGTGGCAGCCCGACGACAGGGAGCAAGAAGCGTGCGTCGTCGAGTCGTGCGGTTCCGCCGTACTCGGGTGTGCCGTTGACATTGAGCAGTAGCGGATAGACACCGGGTGCCTCGATTCCGAGAGAGGGTTCGGTGGTGCTGCGCAGTTGCATCGACAGGTCGAACTGGCGGCTCTCGTCCTTCTCCAACGACTCGGCCACCGTGACGAAATCGCCGACGCGGTCGAATCTCTCCTGGTCGAGGGTCAACGAGGTTCGCAGGCCTGCCGTGGTGTCGATCGCGGCCGAGGCCTGCATGCGGACACTGACGTCGTCGACACGCCGATCGCCGGTGTTCTTCACCGTGGCGCGAACCGTGACGAACGGATCGCTGCTGGTGGTGACGGTCGACGGGGCGACGGTCTCGATGCTCAGCGTCAGAAAGGGATTGCCGGCCTGTGTCCTCGGAGTATCCGGGACGGCGCTGGTGGACTCGACATCGCCGACGGACGCGTCGGGCTGAGCGGTGGCCATCGGTAGCTGCGTCGGGACCACCGCTGCCACACCCACGGCCGGTGCCACTGCAAGGAGGAACGAGGTCAATGCGGCGGCAGTGACCTTTCGAGCCCGCACGATCACTTCTCGCCGGGGGTCGGTGCGCTCGAGTTCCCGTTGTTCGTGCCGTCGTGCATGTCGTCGATGAGGCGGGTGGCGATGGCGGCGAGTTTGCGTTCGTCGGCGTAGGCCAGTCGTGACGGCAGCTCGCTCAGCGGTACCCAGGCGACCTCGGTCACTTCCAGGTCCTCGTCCGATAGTTCGCCGCCGAGGAATCGGAGCAGGTAATGGTGGACGGTCTTGTGGACGCGTCGGCCCTCGGTGACGAACCAGTAGTCGATGCTGCCCAGCGACGCCAGGACGGTTCCACGGATGCCGGTCTCCTCGGCGACCTCGCGCATGGCCGTCTGTTCGGCGGTTTCGCCTTGCTCGATGTGGCCCTTGGGCAGGGACCAGAGCAGACGTCCTCGACGGTCGGTACGACCGATCAGGGCGGCGCAGCGGGTGGCGGGCGGACCGTCGAGGCCGTCGACCACAAGGCCGCCTGCCGAGGTTTCGCGTACGGTCCGCAGCTTGGGTGCTTCGGTGTCGGCGCGTGCCTGACGCCGCCGCGGGTTGCGGCGACTCCTGTTCGATCGTTCGGCAGCAGACACCCGATCCATACTAGTTGCCCATGCGCACTCTTCTACCGTGCCGCACCGCGGTCAGTGGCCGAGACAATCGTGTCCCCGCTGCGCCAGTAGGCTCTTCCACCGTGGCCGATCAGTCCCTGTCTTCCGTTTCCGCCGAGCAGACCGATGCCCGCCGGGAGAGGTTGCTGGCCGGAGCGGCGGTGACGCTGCGCGAGCTCGCTCCGGTGTTGACTCCGCTCGGTGCTCTGTTCGCGACCGCCGGGCACGAGCTGTATCTCGTCGGCGGAACGGTGCGCGACGCGGTTCTCGGTCGACTCGGCACGGATTTGGATTTCACCACCGACGCCAGGCCCGAGGACGTCCAGGCGATGCTGTCGGGCTGGGCGGACAACCAGTGGGACACGGGCATCGCGTTCGGCACGATCAGTGCGGCCAAGGACGGCCAGCAGATCGAGATCACCACGTACCGCACCGACTCCTACGATCAGGTTTCCCGCAATCCCGAGGTGCAGTACGGCAACAGTCTCGAAGAGGACCTCGTTCGACGCGATTTCACGGTCAATGCCATGGCCGTGCGTCTGGGAGCCGACGGCACCCAGGAGTTCGTCGATCCGCTCGGCGGGATGGACGCGCTCCTCGAAGGCGTACTCGATACGCCGTCGGCTCCGGAGGTCTCCTTCGGCGACGATCCCCTCCGCATGCTGCGCGCCGCGAGGTTCGTCTCCCAGCTCGGATTTTCGCTGATGCCCCGAGTGCACCGGGCCATCGAGGACATGGCGGATCAGATAGACCGGATCACGGCCGAGCGCATCCAGGTGGAGCTGGACAAGCTGATGCTCGGCGCGCACCCGATAGACGGCATCGACGTGATGTGCGAGACGGGGCTGGCGCAGCGGATCATCCCCGAGGTTCCCAACATGAAGCTCGAGATCGACGAGCATCACCAACACAAGGACGTGTACACGCACTCGCTGACGGTGCTCAAGCAGGCGATCGATCTGGAGGACGGCGATCCGGACCTCGTATTGCGTTGGGCTGCACTGCTTCACGACATCGGCAAGCCTGATACGAAGCGAAACGAGCCGCGCGGTGGAGTGAGTTTTCATCACCACGAGGTCGTCGGTGCAAAGTTGGTGCGAAAGCGTATGCGCGCCTTGAAGTATTCCAAGAAGATGATCGAGGAAGTCTCGCATCTGGTGTTCCTGCATCTGCGATTCCACGGCTACGGAAAGGGTCAGTGGACCGACTCCGCCGTCCGCCGCTACGCCACCGATGCCGGCGAGCTACTCCCCAAGTTGCACAAGCTCGTTCGAGCCGATTCGACCACCAGGAACAAGCGTCGAGCAGCCGCGCTGCAGGCAACGTACGACGACCTCGAAGAGCGCATCGCCCGCATTGCCGAGCAGGAGGATCTGGCTCGGGTACGGCCCGATCTCGACGGCAACGCGATCATGGAGTTGCTCGGCATCCCGGCCGGTCCCGACGTGGGTAAGGCATGGAAGTTCTTGAAAGAACTCCGACTCGATCGGGGACCACTCTCCCGCGAGGACGCCGAAGCGGCGCTGCTCGAGTGGTGGCCTACGCACTAGGCGCGTCCCGCGCACGTGCGCGAAAGTTCGTGGCCCACTACGAATTTCCACTCACGTATACCTCTCGGTCCGATACGGAAAGCCACACCACGTCAGCGGCGTGTGCGCCTGCTGACGACGGCCACTGCGACCAATCCGAGGGCGTAGAGACCTGCTCCGACGAACACCAGGGCGTGTGCAGTGGGATCCTGGCTCAGATCGGTGGTGGTGGGCCCGACGGCGAAGGCAGCAGCGGCCAGAGCGCCGACGAACGCGATGTTGAAGACCGTGTCCTGCAGCGCGAACACTCGTCCGCGATGGGCATCGTCGATCTCGATCTGCATGGCGGCGTCACCGCTGAGTTTGACGGTCTGCCCGGCGATCCCGAGAAAGAAGGCTCCGATCAGCAGGCTGTTCTGCGTCAGTCCGGAGACGGCTCCGAGCTGGGCCACGATGGCGAGGACGAGGGCCGTGGCGATCGTGGGGGTCCGTCCGAACCGCGGAACGACGAACGGGGTGATGACGGCGGCGAGGAACATGCCGACGGCGGTGGCACCGACGGCTATCCCGAAGCCCGCGAGCCCTCCGGGCACGGTGCTCGCGGTGGCCTCGCGCAGAACCAACACCATGATCAACGTGTTGATGCCGAACACCACGCGGTGTGCGCCGATACCGATCATCGCGGCCGTCACACCGGGTGCTTGCCAGACAGCGCGAGCACCCGACTTCAGCCCGGCAGCAACATCTTCGAAGGGATTGTCGGTTCGGGTCTCGATGCCCGGTCCGAGTGACCGCGGTCGGAAGCGGGCCGCCGCGATCGCCCCGACGATCGACCCGGTGGCGGCGAGGCCCACTGCGACACCCGAGCCAAGATCACCGGCACCGACGATGCTGATCACGGCGACGGCGAGACCGGCACCGGCGGCAGCGAAACCGGATCCGACGGTGGCCAATACCGAGTTCATCGGGACCAACCACGACTGCCGAACCACGTGGGGCAGCGAGGCCGAGGCCCCGGCAAGGACGAACCTGCTCAGCCCGACGGTGGCCAGCGCCAGCAGCAACAACGGCGTCGCGTCGACTCCGGCGCACAGCAGGATGGCAGTGGCCACGATCAGAACGATGCGAACGATGTTCGCCCACAACAGGACCGATCGTCGGTCCCAGCGATCCAGCAGGGCTCCGGCGAATGGCCCGACCAACGAATACGGCACGAGTAGCACCGCAAATCCGGCCGCGATCTCCGCCGGATTCGTCGCGCGCTCGGGATTGAACAGGATCGCACCGCTCAGTGCCGCCTGAAACAATCCGTCGCCGAACTGACCGGCGAACCGAATGGTGGTGAGCTTGCCGACTCCCGGGGACCGACGTAGGCGGGTACGGAAGGAGGCGTCGTTCACCGAGGGGACTCTAGTTGCCGCTGACCACCGCAGGAACCGCAGCCTTCCACCACGCCATCGTTGCGGCGGTGCCGTCGGCGAGCGAGGTGGGTTCGAGTCCCAGAATTCTCTCGCTGCGGCTCGAGTCGAGGACGTAGGGGTAGCGGAACTGGTACAGGGTGTCGCCGAGTTCCTTCATAGGCCCTGGCACGACGCTCAGTGTCCGCATCACCCAGGCCGGAATGGTGCCAACCTTGGGAGCGGGCACGTGGGCTGCAGCGGAGAACATCTCGATCATCGACCGCTGCGATACCGCGGGAGCGGTGGGTGCGTGCAGCACGGTGTTCCAGGTCGTCGGCGACGCGGCGGCGGTGATCATCGCCCCGGCGAGATCCGGTACGTAGGTGAACGAGTGGGGTAGGTCTGCGGAGGCAATGACGCGGACGGACTTGCCGGCCAGAATGGGCGCGAGCACCCTCTCGCCCATGTGGGACGTCATGACGCGAGGCCCGTAGAAGTCCGAGGCAGCGACGCTGACAGTGGGAGTCGAGTGCTTCTCGCGAGCCGCGAGAAGCTGTGTACGCACACCCAGCTTGCGGTAGGTGGCGTTGCGGGGAGTGTCCTCGCGGATCGGACCGTCGACTCGGCCGTAGGCGTACAGACTTTCGGGGAACGCGACGATCGTGCCCGCGGCCGCGTCGAGCACCCGCTTTTCCATCGCTTCGAGCTTGTCCCGCCAGACCGTGTTCTCGTACGCAACGTGGGTGCAGTGGTAGATGGCGGTGGCACCGCTCAGATGGGGTCGAAGATCGTCGGATTCGATGTCGACGGCGCGGCGCTCGATCATCGGATGGTCGGGTCCGCTACCGGACCGAGTCAGAACCCGCACCGAATGGCCCTGCGCGGCAAGTTGTTCGGCAACGGTCCAGCCGACGGGCCCGGCTCCGGTGACGACGTGTAATTCGGCCATGATGTGCTCCCTTTCCTGCAAACGAGAGCGGTGCTCTCTGTTGACCTGAGTGTGCACCCTCGATGCAAGAAAAGCAAGAGCAGTGCTCTCTCACAAGAGCGGCAGTTACAGTGAGCCCATGGCGAGCACTCCCCGCACGCGAGCCCGCGCGCAGACCCTGGCCGACATCACCCGAATCGGACGCGACCATCTGGCCGCCGGTGGCGCGGCCGCATTGTCGTTGCGCGCCGTCGCGAGGGACCTCGGCGTCGTGTCCTCCGCGGTGTACCGATACGTCTCGAGCCGGGACGAATTGCTGACCCTGCTCGTCGTCGACGCGTACACCGAGCTCGGGGACACCGTCGACGCAGCCGTGGCCGCGGCCGAGGGTCCGAGAGAGAAGTTCCTGGCCCTCGGCCGGACGGTGCGGCAGTGGGGACTGCGAGAGCCGGCTCGGTATGCGTTGCTGTTCGGCAGCCCGGTACCCGGCTACCACGCTCCCGCGGAGCAGACCACCGGGCCGGGCACCCGCGTGATCACCGCGCTGGTCCAGATCTACGCCTCCGCCTGGGCGGACGCCCGGCCCGCCGCCCCGGCCGATGTGTCGGCACCGGCATCACTGCACGGCAGCTTCGAGGAGATCCGCCGGGAGATGGGAACAGACCTGCCCGACGAGCTGATGGCCCGGGGAGTGATGGTGTGGGCGTCGCTGTTCGGAGCGATCAGCTTCGATGTGTTCGATCAGTACGGTGCCACGACATTCGCCAGCAGGGACGACTTGTTCGAGTATCAGTTGGGATTGTTGACGAAGATTGCGGGGCTCGAGTAGGAGCAGGGACTGGCCGCATCGCTTGCGCCACATCCGGCGGTGCGCGGTGCCACAATGGCTACCGTGGCAACGCATGCGGAGGAACCCGAGGACCAGACGGCGTCGGCCTTGCGCGATGTCCGGCCCGGCAGTCTGTTGGTGTCGTCGATCGAGCTCGTCGAGCCCACGTTTCGACGCACTGTCATCTACATCATCGAACACAACGATGCCGGCAGCCTCGGTGTCGTCATCAACCGTCCCAGTGAGACGGCCGTGCAGAACGTGCTCCCCGACTGGTCGGAGCTGGCCGCCAAGCCGCAGGCGCTGTACGTCGGCGGTCCGGTCAAACGCGATTCGGCACTGTGCCTGGCGACGCTGCGTACCGGGGTCTCGATCGACGGCGTTCCCGGATTGCGACGCGTCGACGGCCGAGTGGTGATGGTCGATCTCGATTCCGATCCCGCCGATATCGCGCCACTGGTCGAGGGTGTGCGGGTGTTCGCCGGCTACTCGGGCTGGACATTCGGGCAACTCGAAGGCGAACTGGACCGCGAGGACTGGATGGTGTTGTCGGCCTTGCCCTCCGATGTGATCGGCCCGCCACGCATCGATCTGTGGGCACACGTGTTGCGTCGTCAGCCGATGCCGTTGGCGCTGCTCGCGTCCCATCCGATCGACGTCGACCGGAATTAGTGCCTACGGCAGTGGCGTGGTTAGGTGCCGCCCAGGGCACCTAACCGCACCACTGCCGCAGGCACTAATGAGCGAAAGCCTGCGCGCTCGAATGCCCGCCTGACTTCAGGCCATCGATCACCTCGTCGACGGCGATGCACAGCATTCGGCCCAGATCCGCGCTGAAACCCTCTCGAACAACGACTCTGAGTACCGCGACGTCGGTTGCGTTGTCGGGCATCGTGTATGCCGGTACCTGCCAGCCGCGGGCGCGCAGCTCGTGGGACACGTCGAACACGGTGAATTCGCAGTGGTCCTTCAGCATGAACGAGAGCACGGGAATGGCCGATCCATCGGTGATCACCTCGATGTCCGGGTGCTTCTCGAGGTGTCGGCTGACGCGAACAGCGGTGTCGCGCAACGCCTTCATGATGTCGGTGTAGCCGGAGCGGCCCAGACGCAGGAAGTTGTAGTACTGACCGATCACCTGGTTGCCCGGCCTGGAGAAGTTCAGTGTGAAGGTGGGCATGTCGCCGCCGAGGTAGTTCACGCGGAACACCAGGTCCTCCGGGAGGTCTTCCTTGGTACGCCAAACAGCGAATCCGATTCCCGGGTAGGTCAATCCATACTTGTGTCCACTGGCATTGATGGACTTGACCCGAGGCAACCGAAAGTCCCATTCGAGCTCTGGATACAGAAATGGGACGACGAAGCCGCCGCTGGCCGCGTCGACATGGACCGGGACGTCCGGCCCGCCACCGCCGGCAATCTCGTCGAGTGCAGCGCAGATTTCCTGCACCGGTTCGAGTTCCCCGGTGAACGTGGTGCCGAGGATCGCGACCACGCCGATGGTGTTCTCGTCCACCGCGTCTCGAACCTGCTCGGGGGTGATGACGTAACGACCGCGCTCGACCGGTAGGTATTTCGGCTCCACGTCGAAGTAGCGGCAGAATTTCTCCCAGACCACCTGAACGTTGCTGCCCAACACCAGGTTCGGAGTGCCGGTGCCGGCTCCTTTGGCTCGCCAGCGCCACTTGAGCGCCAAACCGGCCAACATGACGGCCTCACTGGATCCGATCGTCGAGACCCCGGTGGCCGACGACGGGTCCTCACGGTCGAGTCCGGGTGCATGGAACAGATCGGCGACGATGTTGACGCACCGTTCCTCGATGGCCGCGGTGGACGGGTACTCGTCCTTGTCGATCATGTTCTTGTCGAACGTCTCCGCCATGAGCTTCTCGGCCTGGGGATCCATCCAGGTGGTGACGAACGTCGCCAAATTGAGGCGCGAGCTGCCGTCGAGCATCAGTTCGTCGTGGATGAAGCGGTAGGCCGCGTCGGGGTCGAGTTGCTCCTCGGGAAGTCGCAGTGCCGGAACAGGATTGGTGGCGAGCCGGCCGGTGTAGGCCGCCGAGACTACACCGTCGGTGTGAAGCTTCCTGGTCATCGTCTTCTCCCCATCGCCTCGAGTGACACCCAATCTAGTCCGCAGCGGAGGCCGCCGGGCTCGGTTCCGATTCCGGTCGCCGCGCGAAGCGTTGAGCGATCACGGTGCACACCATCAGCTGGATCTGGTGGAAGAGCAACAACGGCAACACGATCAGTCCGACGGGTTGGCCGACGAACAGCACCGTGGCCATCGGCAGGCCGCTCGCCAGGCTCTTCTTGGACCCGCAGAACAGCAGCACCAGTCGATCCTCGAGGGGAAAGCCGAACCATTTGCCCGCGTACCAGGTGATCGTCAGCACGACGGCGAGAAGCACGGCGCACACCGCGACCACGACGGCGATGCGCCACACCGCCACCGAGGACCACACGTGCTGGTTCATCGACTCGCTGAATGCGGCGAAGACGACCAACAGGATCGAGCCTCGGTCGACGAGCTTCGTCGGCGCGCTGTGGCGCGTCAACCATCCCGTCACCCATGGCCGGATCAACTGACCGACGGCGAACGGCAGCAACAGTTGGAGCACGATGTCGAGGATCGAGCCCGGATCGATGCTCACCGATCCGGTGGTGGTCATCAATGCGATCACCAGTAGCGGGGTAACGAACACCCCGATGATGTTGGAGAACGACGCACTCACCACGGCACCGGCGACGTTGCCGCGGGCGATGGAGGTGAAGGCGATCGAGGACTGCACCGTCGAGGGAACCAGGCAGAGAAACAACACACCCGTGTAGAGGTCGTCGCTGATCAATCCGGGTTCGAGTATCCGCAGTGCCAGACCGAGCGCGGGGAACAGCAGATAGGTCGACGCCAGGATCACCGAGTGCAGGCGCCAGTGCTTGAGGCCGTCCCAGGCGTCCCGCGGAGACAACCTCGCACCGTAGATGAGAAACAGCAGCGCGATGGCGATCCGGGTGACCCAGCCCAGCACGTCCTCGGCCGTGCCCGTCGCTGGGAAGAGGCTCGCCAGTACCGCCACGGCGAAGATGCTCAGCAGGAAGGGATCCAGCACGGTATCCCGCAACAACTTCACTCGGCTAACTTAATCCACCGATGTGCTGCGAGTGCGGGCGGTCAAGGTGTTCAGGGTGCCTGCAATCGTGTCGGCCTGGGCGGAACCGATGGTGAGCCGGTCCCCGTTGGCGAAGGTGACGAAGGCCGCGGGGCCCGCTTCGGTGGCGACGGCGTAGTTCCCGCGCCCTTTGGCCCGCAGACCCCAACCGCCGAAGTCCTTACCCGGATCGACGGTCCGCACCGAGGCACCGGTGATCTCGTCGATGTCGTAGTCGAATGCCGCCATGCCCAGGCTGGACACGTAGAGGCCGTCGCTGTCGATGTGCACGGTGAAGCGCAGCAGAGACAGAATCAGAATCGTCAGCGGGACGAAGAGAAAGATCGGCCACGGCGAGCTGGTCAGGTAACACGTCAACGCGGCTCCGGCCAGAGAGATCACTACGACGGTGATCCCGGCGACTCGACTGGCACCGACGCTGACCACCAGGGGTAGCTCGGGATTGCAGCGCGGGAGATCGGCATGCGGCGCAGAGGTGGCGACGACGCGCTCGCGGTGGTCGCGCAGCCTGGACGCACCGAACAGCCCGGCGACGAATCCGATGACGGTGCCCATCGCGATGGCCCAGCCCGGGATGGTGACGCTCTGGCCGGACGAGAGGTCCAACTCCCGCGTCAGGGTCGCGATCTGGAGAACGCCGATCATGCCGACGACGGTGAGTCCGATGACGAGCATCGTTCGGCGCATGATCAGCAGCACTCGAGCCAGCGACGCGACGGCGCTGCACCCGCCGCCCACCAGCACGATCACGATGGCGAGGGTCCAGGCGTTGGAGAGAGGATCGGCGAGGTCGTCCGGTTCGGTGCCGCTGAAGTGGGTGGCGACCTGGTCCGGTAGTCGGCCCTGCCAGAGGTAGGCCAGGACGAGAACCAGGGCAGCGACAACGAGTGGTGCGAGGACACCGAAGACCACTCCGGCGGGATCGAACGTGCGCGCAGCTCTCGCTTTCATCTGCTCAGCTCGGCTGGCAGGCGTCCTTGAGGCTGCACGAGATGCACGACTGACCGCATCCGTCCGCCTCGGCGGGTGCTGGGACGGCCGCTGCGGCGCGGGCCCCGATGGATCCGCCGGCCGCGGCGATGAACAGCGCGGCCACCAGGGCAACGACGACTGCGACCACGGCCGATACTCCGCTCAGAGCGACCGCGGCCACTGCGCCGAGTGCCAGCACCAGTGCCGATGCCGCGGTGGTCGGCCCGGCGACGCGATTGGCGAGAACGAACGTCTCGTCGTCGCGCATGGCCTCGGTGGTGCGAACACCGGCGAAACGGTTACGCGGGAGCCGACCCAGCAGCGACAGGGCAGCGACAGCCCCGACGACGAGGGCGAGCACGAACAACACAACCGAGACGATGACCACCTCGACAGGATACGGCGCAGCGAGGTCCTGATACCAGGCGGGCCGCGTCACACTTTAGGCTGGTAGGTGTGACCGATTCCGTTGAAGCACCCACCGAGTCCGCCCCCGAGTACCGCTACACCGCCGAACTCGCCGGGCACATCGAGGAGCAGTGGCAGGACCTGTGGGAGACGCAGGGCACTTTCGACGCTCCCAACCCGGTCGGCACGCTCGCCGGAGACGTCCCGAAAGACAAGCTGTTCGTCCAGGACATGTTCCCGTATCCGTCCGGCAGCGGTCTGCACGTAGGCCATCCCCTCGGTTACATCGCCACCGACGTCTTCGCGCGCTATCACCGCATGCAGGGACGCAACGTGCTGCACGCGCTGGGGTACGACGCGTTCGGCCTGCCCGCCGAGCAGTACGCCGTGCAGACGGGAACGCACCCGCGCAGCACCACCGAGGACAACATCGTCAACATGCGACGCCAGTTGCGACGTCTGGGCCTCGGGCACGATCGTCGACGGTCCCTGGCGACGACGGACGTCGACTTCTACCACTGGACACAGTGGATCTTTCTGCAGATCTTCAACTCGTGGTTCGACGCGGACCTCGGTAAAGCTCGACCTATCTCCGAACTGGAGGCCTCCTTCGCCTCGGGTGAGCGGACCCTGGACGACGGCCGCTCCTGGGAGTCGCTGACCGTCGGCGAGCGCCGCGAGGTGATCGACGGCTTCCGTCTGGTGTACGAGTCCAACTCGATGGTCAATTGGTGCCCCGGTCTGGGTACGGTGCTGGCCAACGAAGAGGTCACCGCCGACGGCCGCAGCGATCGCGGCAACTTCCCGGTCTTCCGGAAGAACCTGCGGCAGTGGATGATGCGCATCACGGCATATTCCGACCGGCTCGTCGACGACCTCGAGTACCTGGATTGGCCCGAGAAGGTCAAGACGATGCAGCGCAACTGGATCGGACGCTCCCGCGGTGCGCAGGTCTCGTTCTCCGGCATCGAGGTGTTCACCACCCGCCCCGACACTCTGTTCGGCGCGAGCTACGTGGTGCTCGCCCCCGAGCACGATCTGGTCGACGGGTTGATCGCTTCCGAGTGGCCGGCGGATGTCTCCGACAAGTGGACCGGTGGAGCCGGGACCCCCGCGGAAGCCGTTGCGGCATATCGGGCGTCGATCGCCGCCAAGTCCGATCTGGAGCGGCAGGAGAACAAGGAGAAGACCGGCGTCTTCATCGGCGCCTACGCGACGAACCCGGTGAACGGCGAGCAGGTGCCGGTGTTCATCGCCGATTACGTGCTGACGGGCTACGGAACCGGTGCGATCATGGCCGTACCCGGTCACGACGCTCGTGACTGGGAATTTGCAACGGCATTCGGTCTTCCTGTGCGAGAGGTGATTTCGGGCGGTGACGTCACCGAGGCAGCGTACGTCGGTGATGGCGAGCTGGTGAACTCCGGCTTCCTCGACGGCCTGCCCGTCGACGAGGCCAAGGCGGCCGTCATCGCACGTCTGGAAGCGGACGGCACCGGGCGCGGCACCATTCAATACAAGTTGCGCGACTGGCTGTTCGCGCGCCAGCGGTACTGGGGCGAGCCGTTCCCGATCGTCTGGGACGCCGAGGGCAACCCGCACGGCCTGCCGGATTCCGCTCTGCCGGTGGAACTTCCGGAGGTCGAGAACTACGCACCGGTCTCGTTCGACCCGGACGACGCGGGCTCCGAGCCGTCCCCGCCGCTGGCGAAGGCCGCCGAATGGGTGAACGTCGAATTGGATCTGGGCGACGGGTTGCAGACCTACACCCGCGATACCAACGTCATGCCGCAGTGGGCCGGTAGTTCCTGGTACCAGCTGCGCTACATCGACCCCACCAACTCCGAGGCCTTCGCGGACCCGGAGAACGAGAAGTACTGGGTCGGGCCGCGTCCGGAGATCCACGGACCGAACGACCCGGGCGGAGTGGATCTCTACGTGGGTGGCGTCGAGCATGCGGTGTTGCACCTGCTGTACTCGCGCTTTTGGCACAAGGTGTTGTTCGATCTGGGTCACGTCAGCTCGAGCGAGCCGTACCGTCGTCTGTACAACCAGGGCTACATTCAGGCCTACGCCTACACCGACGCGCGGGGGGTCTACGTGCCCGCGGCCGAGGTGATCGAACGCGACGGCGGATACTTCTACCAGGATCAGCCCGTCAACCGCGAGTACGGGAAAATGGGTAAGTCACTGAAGAACTCGGTCTCCCCCGACGAGATCTTCGCCGAGTACGGTGCCGACACCCTGCGTTTCTACGAGATGTCGATGGGCCCCCTGGACACCTCGCGGCCGTGGGCCACGAAGGACGTCGTCGGCGCACAGAGGTTCTTGCAGCGGGTGTGGCGACTGGTGCTCGACGAGGTCACCGGCGAGGTCCGCGTCACCGACGCCAAGCCCACCGAGGACACGCTGCGTGTGCTCAACCGTGTGATCGACGGTGTGCACGCGGATTACGCTGCGCTGCGCGACAATACGGCCGGTGCCAAGTTGATCGAGCTGACCAACCACATCACCAAGGCCTACCCGGACGGTGCCCCACGCGGGGTCGTCGAGCCGCTGATCCTGATGTTGGCTCCGTTGGCTCCGCACCTCTCGGAGGAGCTGTGGGGCAAGCTGGGTCACGAGAAGTCGTTGGCGCACGGGCCATTCCCGCGCGTGGAGAAGAAGTGGCTCGTCGCCGATACCGTCGACTACCCCATCCAGGTCAACGGTAAGGTACGCAGCCGCATCACTGTCTCTGCCGATGCAACGAAGGACGACGTCGAGAAGACTGCTCTGGCGGATGAAAAAATCGTTGCCCTGCTCGACGGCAAGGCCCCGACCAAGATCATCGTGATCACGGGTCGAATGGTGAACATCGTCTTGAAGTAACCCCGCCGAACTCGAAGTTATGGACGGAAATCTGGCGATTTCCGTCCATAACTTCGAGATCGCGGATGGCGGTCAGCTCGCACGCCGTCGTACCGACCACACCCCGAGAGCCGACGCCGCGGCCGCAGCGATGAGGCCGACCACCCAGGGAACGTAGTTCGTGTGATCTGGACTCTGCTCGGCTGCAACAACTTCCAGTGGCGGGGGCTCGATGATCGGGCGAGGTTGCCCGAACACCGACACCGCGGACTCCACCGAGACGCGATCGCTGGCGAGACTGGTGCCACCGCACGACGCCGCAGACCAGGTGGCCCCGTTGGTCTTTTCGGCTAGCGCGACCACGAGGTATTCGGTTCCCACAGTGAACCCGGCGCCGCATGCCGTCGTCTGAGTAGCGGTGGACACCGTGGTGATGGGTTGGACTTGCCCGTCGAGTACTCCGGCGACGTCGAATTCGACGATGTCCACGCCGTAGCCGTCGGCGTCACTGCCCGTGGTCTTGGAGGTCGGGGTCCCGAGGAACACAGCTCCCGTGCCCGCAACGCTTTCGAAGACGGCCGACGTCTTCTGCATGCTCATCGGCACGGCGCAGTCACATGCAGACGCGGTTCCCGGCGTGCCCAGCAAGAAGACCGCGCTACCCGCGATAACCAACAGTGCTGTGATCAGTCGTCCGAACATGGGCACATCCTCCGCCGAGCTCGAAGTTATGGATGGAAATCGCTCGGTATTCGTCCATAACTTCGAGTTCGGCGTCGCGTCGGGTGTGTCACCGGGCACCTCTCCGCGTGGCCGCAGCGAGTCCGTACTCTCGCGAAATACCACTCGGTTCGTTAGTGTTCTTCGCAGGCAACCGGGGGGTGACTGCCCGGCCCCCACTACCCACGGAAGGACGGACTGTGCACGGTTCAGGCAACTACGGCTATCGGCCACCACCGGTTGCGTATCCGCCGCAGCCACCGCATCCACGACCTCGGCTGTCATCGCGGCCGGGCGTCGTGTCGATCGTGATACTGGTCGTGGGGTGCATGATCGGTCTCGGTCTGCGACTCGCGATGGGGCCTCTCGGCAGCACGTCCCTCCACCTCCTCGCAGCGAATACGATTCCGTCTCTCGCGCTGGCCGTGTTCTGTGCGCTTCAGCCAGTTGCTCCGGTACGACGCATCGTTGCCGTTGCTGCGTTGAGCATTTCGGTCTTGATTTCGGTGATTGCGGAGTTGGGGCCGGTCTACTTCGGCATCAGCGACTACGTGGTCTATGCGGCGTTTCTGTCCATCATCGTGATGGTGCCTGCCGTACTTGCGTGGGTTCTGGTCCGACGCCGCTCACTGGTGACCTTGGTGGTGGTCGCGATTTCCGCAGTGGTGGGGTCGGTATTTCAGCTTCTCGCCCACTGGTTGATGTTGGACGCATTCAATTCTCGAGCAACGCCTGCGGTTCTCGATGTTGTGCTGTTGGTGAGTATCGCGGTGCCGGCGTGGATTGCCGTCGGTATCGATGCGGTAATCGGTCCGAAGAGGAACAACCCCGTCGCACCGACCTACAACAGTCCTCCTCCGGGATACGGACCGCCGTTCACACGGTGATCGACGCGGTCAGATGGCCCCGAGATCGGCCGACAGCCAATGCTCCGGTTGCAGGTAGAACACCACGTTTTCTTCGTGTTCGCTGTTCGCCATCTCGAGGTAGCCGTCGACCTTCTCCGGGGGTAGGTAGCGGGTCGCCATGGAGCGTTCCAGTTCCGGCGTACTCGGCTCTTCCCTCGACACCGGGCCCTCGACACTGACATAGCGAATCCTGGGATCGGACTGCTCGATCATCAGCGTGAATCGACATGCAGCCCTGATCGATTGGGCTTTCTTCGACGTGGCACCGGTGAGTACCCACGCTTCACCGCCCGGGGTGTAGTCGTACCAGATGGGGACGGTGAGTGGCCCCCGATCCGCACCCGCGGCGACGGACAGGGCGGCGATCCGAGGTTCGGACAGAAATTCTTCGCGTTCTGCCTTCGACAGTGCCATGTCTCCACGGTAGGGCCTGCGGCGTCGAACATCCAGACTTCGCGCATCGCCAGGTGACGGATCGTCGTCGAGCGTGGACAGTGGAGGGATGCCGACCGACGAACGAGAGATTCCGGGCAGCCCCGTGGGTCGCCGAGTCGTGCTCGGCCTGTTGGCAGCCGGTGCCGCGGGCATCGTGGGCGGCGGGGCACTGCAGAAGGGGTTGGCGTCCGTTCTCGGCCCACTCGGTAATCACGATCCGACGGGATTGATCGGACTGATTCCCGTCGGGAACAACTTTCGGTTCTACTCGGTGACGCAGGGCGCGCCGCGCAAGGACGAGAACAGCTACGCCCTGACGGTGGGCGGTTCCGTCGACACACCGCGCACGTTCACTCTGCAGGACCTTCGTTCGATGCCGCAGACGTCGTTGGTGCGTGACTTTCAGTGCGTCACGGGATGGCGAGTGCCCGAAGTTTCTTGGAGCGGAGTGCGATTGGCCGATATTCTCGATGCTGTCGTGCCGACCGCGTCGGCGAACTCTCTTCGCTTCACCTCGTTCGACGGGACCTATACGGAGAGTCTGACGCTCGAGCAGGCGCGTCGGGAAGACGTCCTGGTTGCGCTGACGATGCTGGACGGTCCGGTGACCCACGACCACGGTGGGCCCGTTCGACTGTTCGTGGCCTCGATGTACGGCTACAAGAGCATCAAGTGGCTCGGCGGCATCGAGCTCACCGACAACGTGGTGCCGGGATATTGGGAGAATCGCGGATACGACATCGACGCATACGTCGGCGAATCGAACGGGCGTCGCGATGACCCAACGGGCTGAGCTCGCTAGATTCGGACGGGTCGAACGGTACGTGCACTGGGCTGTCGGCGTTCTGGTGATCGTCTGCATCGTCACCGCCGCCATCCTGTACATCGGGTCGCTGGCAGTGCTGGTGGGACACCGCCCGATCGTGGAATTCGTCCACGTGTGGTCGGGCTTCCTCCTTCCGGTTCCGTTGATCGCCGGTGCGGTATCGAGGGGCTACCGACGGGACATGGAGCGTCTCAACAGATTCGTCGACGACGACTGGAAGTGGTTGCGTTCCAAGGCCCGTCGTCTCGGCGCGGTAGGGGTCGGTAAGTTCAACGCCGGCCAGAAGCTGAACGGCGCGCTCAGCGGTGGGTCGATTCTCGTGCTGCTACTGA
The DNA here is from genome assembly GCF_027270735.1 of Rhodococcus ruber. GTDB lineage: Bacteria > Actinomycetota > Actinomycetes > Mycobacteriales > Mycobacteriaceae > Rhodococcoides > Rhodococcoides rubrum_A. Next base: position 443,628 of record NZ_JAPWIJ010000001.1, read on the forward strand.
CCGGGGCGGTGATGTACTTCCAGAACTGGAGCCCGCTGAACTGGCGAATCGGCGCGACCTTCGTACACGATTGGTTCGCACTGGGATTCGGCCTTCTGGTGGTCGGCCACATCACCTACGCATGGCGAGACACCGAGGCCATGCGCGGAATGACGGAGGGTGTCGTCACGCTGGAGTGGGCGCGCAGCGAGCATCCGGACTGGGTGGACGAGGATCCCCCGGCCACGTGAGGTCGGTCTTACCGCGTCGAGACGCCCGGCATCAGTACCCGCAGCACTCCTGTTGCGACCTGGGCCGACGTTTCGTTGGGCCGCGTCAGGCACCGGAAGAGAACGTTGTTGGTCAACATGACTGCCACCTCCAGTACCGATGCCTCCTCGCTGAACACTCCGGCTGCGCGTCCGCGCTCGAGTATCGGGACCACAGCTGACGGTAGGAACAAATTCTCCATCACCGTCGTGATCGTGCTGGGCTGCTGGAACTGCTCGAAGCTCAGGGCGAGGAGCATCCCCGCGCTCATGGCACGATTGCCGATCACGAAGTCTCCCAACGCAATCAGAGTTCGCTGGAGTGCTAGTGCGGGCTCGATACCGAGCCGCTCGTCGGCACGGCGCAGGCGGAAGATGCGATCGAACTCCGGTTTCAGAGCGGCGACGATGATGTCGACTTTGCTGGGAAACAGACGACGGAGATCGTCGACGCGAATTCGTGCCGCGGCAGCGATATCGGCGAGCGTGACCAGGAAGTATCCGTGATCGAGGAAGAGGGCCTCGGTTGCCGCGATCACGTCCCCCTCCAGATCGGGGCGCAGGGTGTCGGCAACCTCGCACGGGTCGTCCGCCTCAGGCTCGGCGGAGCTCCGATCGGTGTGGAGTGGGTCTATGGCCCACCGCAGGATGGACGTGGCTGCGTCGGTGACATCGCTCTCCGCGACGGAGCCGGGCGTGAGCATGTCACGGACAGCGAGTCCGTCCAGCAGAGCGGTGAGGATCGTCGAGAGGGATGTCAGCGACAGCGGGCGGCGGACGGACCCGCCCTGAGCCTGAATGGCCTGACCCACGACGGTGCGGAAATCGTTGTCGAGGCGCTCGAACTCCGCAGTGACAGCCTTGCGAGCTCCGTCGTGATCGGCGGCGAAGAGCGCGGCGATGAGGCGACGTCTCATCAGGCCTGATGTCAGGTCGTCGAACAAAGCCGACGCGGGCGCGGCCACGTCGCGCCATCCGGTCGGTGGGTCTGCCGGCACGACGGTTCCGGTGTAGTTCACGGTGAGGTTGTCGAGGAGATCCGCGACGAATGCCTCCTTGCCGCCCGAGCCGCCGCTCCGTGAGTTACCCGGGTAGGTGTTGTGGAACGTTTGATGCGACAGACCGGCACCGTCGACGACATCGGCGATGGAGAGCGAACGCGCCAGGTCGGTGGTGTCGAGTTCGCCCAGCAGCCGGAAGCCGGATTGCAAGAACTGCTCGCGCGCGGTCGGTCTCGAGTTCATCGACTACCGCCTTTACAGAACTGAACAGCACAGGATTGCAGGAAGAACGTTAGCAACTGCGAAAATCCGCTCACCTGGTGCGCAGCACCAGCTCGGTCGGGTGAGCATCCGCCGGTGTATCGATCGCATTTCGTACCGCTAGGGCAACGGTGCTGGGCTGCAAGAACTTCGAGCCGTCGTACTCCCCACCCTCGTGCGCGACGATCTCCTGCTGCATCTCGGTGTCGATGCGTCCGGGATGCACCGAGGTCACCCGCAACGACGGCTCTTCCAGTCGCAGTGCATCACCGAAGGCGCGGAGCGCGAACTTGCTCGCCGCGTAACCGCCCCAACCTGGGTTGGCGCGAATGCCCGCCCCCGAATTGATCAGTACCACATGACCTTTGGCGGCGCGCAGCGCAGGAAGCAGCAATCGAGTGAGTTCGACGACGGCGATGACGTTGACCTCGTACTGGCGTCGCCAGTCCTCCGCTGTCGACTGCTCGACCGTCCCGAGTGCTGCGACTCCGGCGTTGTGCACCAGCACGTCCAGAGAATCGATGCCCGACGCGGCGGCGGCTACCGCGTCGGGATCGGTCAACTCCACCGGCCACGGGGTGGACCCGGCCAATTCCGACGCGATGGGCGCGAGAGACTCGGCCGATCGTCCCCCCAACAACACGTGGTGATCCGGGGCGAGCAGTCGGGCGACATGGGCCCCGAGGCCACGACTTGCTCCGGTCACCAATGCAGTACGAGTCATGCACCCAGACTAATTGGGCCGTTCCTGCAGGCTCCACTCCTGGCTTGACTAGAAGCTCATCCCCGCCTCGGAGGCCCAGGTCTGGGTGGTGTTCGCACCGTCGAGTTCTTCGCGAATGATGTCCGCGTGGCCGGCGTGTTGCGAGATTTCGCGCAGGATGTGGAGCACCGTGAATCGTGCAGTCTGCCAGATTCGTTCGGGTGCCCAGGGCGCTGTCGGGACCGGGACGGACAGGTTCAGATCCAATGTTGCGAGGGCATCGGTGCTGGACTGCGCCACCTCTTCCCATTCGGCGATCAGTCCTGCGACGGTCTCGTTTTCGCCCATCACGTACTCGCTGCCGGCGCTGGCCATGTCGAATTCGGCGGTCTCGTCCAGGTCTGCGATCACCTTCATCCAGTGCCGTTCGTTGCTCACAACGTGGTGCAGCAGCCCGCCGAGGGTCAGCTCGCTGGCGGTCGTTCGGGTGCGTGCCTGCTCGTCGGTGATTCCGCGGACGGTGATGAGAAAGTTGGCGCGCTGTTCGGCGAGCATCTTCACGATGTCGGTGCTTTCGGTGGTCATCTTTTCCTCCTGGTGGCTGGTGAAGTTCACACTAGGCCCGATAGCGGTCAGATTCGGTCCGCAATTCAAACGAGCGGATTTGCGCGGATGGACGCAAACTGTCTGCATGGGCGATCGAGGTTTCACTTCCACGCAGTTGGCGGCTCGGGCGGCGTATCTGCTTCGAGGAAACGACCTGGGCACCATGACCAGCGCGGCCCCGAGGCTGTACCCGCACATGTGGAGCTGGGACGCGGCCTTCGTTTCCGTCGGGCTCGCACCGCTGAGTGTCGAACGTGCCGTGGTGGAAATGGACACGCTGCTCTCGGCGCAGTGGAAGAACGGGATGATCCCGCACATCGTCTTCGCCAACGGGGTCGACGGCTACTTTCCCGGCCCAGCGCGGTGGGCGACCGGTACCCTCGCCCCGCAGGCTCCGATGAACCCGCAGACCTCGGGCATCACCCAACCACCGGTGCACGCGATTGCCGTGCAGCGCATCCTCGATCACTCCAAGCGCCACGGGCGGACCACGCGCGCCGTCGCCGAGGAGTTTCTCGATCGACGCTGGGGTGATCTGGTGCGGTGGCATCGTTGGCTCGCGCAGGCTCGCGACGTCGACGACAACGGACGCATCGCGTTGTTCCACGGCTGGGAGTCGGGCATGGACAACTCGCCGCGCTGGGATTCGGCCTACGCCAATGTTGTTCCTGGAGAGATGGATCCGTACTTCAGGGAGGACAAGGCGGTCATCACCGACGCCTCTCAGCGGCCCAGCAACCTCGAGTACGACCGCTACATCTGGTTGGTGGAGGAGATGAAGCAGGTCGGGTACGACGACGACGCGTTGAAGACCAAAATGAGCTTTGCTGTCGAGGATGTCTTCGTCAGTGCGATCTTCGCGGTGGCATGCGACGTGCTCGCCACCATCGGTGAGGATCATTCGCGTCCGCACTCCGATGTTCGCGAGTTGCGCTCGTGGGCCGAGAAGTTCCGCAAGGGCGTCGTCGCCACGACGGATGCGCGCTCCGGTGGGGCTCGTGACTTCGATCTGCGCACCGGCCAGTGGATCGGCACCGAAACCATCGCGATGTTCGCACCGTTGCTCTGTGGCGGCCTTCCCCGCGAGCAGGAGCGCAACCTGCTTCGAATATTCGAGGGCACCCGATTCTGCGGCCATCCGGATCTGCGGTACGCCGTCCCGCCGTCGACGTCGCCGGTGTCGAAGGACTTCCGCGCCCGAGAATACTGGCGTGGGCCGGTGTGGCCGGTGATGACGTGGTTGTTCTCGTGGGCGTTCGCGCGTCGCGGATGGTCCGAGCGGTCGCTGTCCCTGCGGGACGAGGGATTGCGTCAGGCCAGCGACGGAAGCTTCGCCGAATACTACGAGCCGTTCACCGGCAAGCCGCTCGGCAGCATGCAGCAATCCTGGACGGCCGCTGCCGTACTGGACTGGCTGGGATAGAGCGAGAGATCAGCTGAGGTAGCTGTCCACCAACGGGCCGACGACGTCGAACGAGGTGGCGTCGGGCACGAGGTACTTGGCGACGGTGCCGCACACGAAGGGATGCCATGCGGAGCCGGAGTCGGTTCCCACGGACGAGACGGCGAGGATGTCGCCGAAGTAGATGCCGGGCAGGTGCCGCTGAACGAGCTCGTCGTTGTGCGAGGCGACGGCCAGCAACTCCTCGACGTGACTGCGATCGATGTCGTCGCCCATGGACGCGAGGAGATCCGCTCCCTCGGCGCGGGCCCGGACGGGGTCGCTGTCGAGCAGCGTCAGCGCGCCTACGGTGACGCCGCGGCTCTGTAGTTCGACCGCAATAGCGTGGGCGAGAACTCCGCCGAACGACATCCCCAGTAGGTGCACTGCACCGGCGGGCTGGACGCGAACGATGTCGTCGGCGTAGGAAGCGGCCAATGCTGCGAGGGACTCGGAGCGTTCTCCGGACGTCGGAACCTGCACGCCGTAGATGGGCCGTGCGTCGTCGACGTGAGTGGCCAGACCTGCATAACAATCGACCAGACCCACCAACGGGTGGATGCAGAACACCGGGTCGAGATGACCGGCGGTACGGATCGGTGCAATGGTCGGCACCGCGTAATCGGACGGGTCGAGTTCCGTGAGAGCCAAGTGCGACAGATCGTTCACGACAGTCATGGGTGCGCCTCCGAGCCAAGAGATGTAGTTCGTGTTTCCATTGGGTTTGTTCGTGCCGACTCTGGGTATGTCGCCGTCGGCAGCGTGAGTGTTACCCACGTCTCATTACAAAAGACTCAACCACGTCTGTGGACAGAACGCATTAGTGACTGTTCACCATTCGGTGCCCAGCTCCGGACCCCGCCGGCATGTCCCACTGCACGTGATCGCGGCATTCGCCGATGACCTGATGACCACGGTCCGACGGTGATCGACCTGTCGCTATTGACATGTCGATGTTGGAATCTAAGCTCGTCACATGTCGCTTCCACACGCTCTCCTCGGACTTCTCGCCATCGAGTCGCGTAGTGGATACGACCTGACCGAGGCCCTGAGCGCTGAAGGAATAGGCAAACATGCCTGGACAGCCGGGCACACCAGCATCTATCCGGAACTGAACCGGCTCGACGCCGCGGGCCACATCGAGGTGATCGAACGTGGAGCGCGGGGCAGGCGAACGTACTCCATCACCGAGGCCGGACGAGACGAGCTCAGGCGGTGGCTGGTCGAGACCCCGATCCGCCCGGCGGTCGTGCGAAACGAAAATATCCTCCGGCTCTTTCTGCTGTCGGCTCTCGAGCCTCAGGACGCGATCGACGTGCTGACGCGGATTCTCGAGCATGCGGAGTCGGAGGCGGCCGAGCTGCGCCGCGTACGGGCACCGCACCGCCATCTCGTCCCCGACGGGCCGTCGGCGTTCGGGCACATCGCTGCCGAGTACGGAATTCGGGCAGACGACGCACTGGCCGACTGGGCCCGCTGGGCAATCGACCACTTCCAGCGCACCATCGACGGAGGTAAGTGAATGGAACCGCAGCCGTTCGTGCTCGCAACGCCCGACGCACTACGCGAACGCCACGACTCGTTCGATGTCTACCGGGCACCCGACAAGGTGCCCGGCGACGGTGCTCTTCGGCCCGCTGTCGTCTTCGTTCACGGCGGTCCGCGGCCGCCGGGCGTCGAGTGGCGACCGCGAGATCAACCGGTCTTCGTCGGGTACGGATCCGTTGCCGCGGCAGCAGGTGTCGTCGGTGTCGTACTCGAACATCACATGGCCTCGCTGGCCGAGTGTGCCCCGGCGGCCGACGAGATCGCCACCGGGCTCGAGCAGGTGCGACGACTACCGGGAGTGGATCCGGATCGAATTGCGTTGTGGTTCTTCTCCGGCAGCGGCTTGCTCGCCGCGGATTGGCTGAGAGATTCGCCTCCGTGGCTGACCTGCCTCGCGTTGACCTACCCGGTGCTGCAGACCCACCCCGATTGGGGGGTCGAACCGCGGTTCGACCCCACTCTCGCCGTGCCGGTTTCGGGCCCACCGCCGATTCTGCTCACACGCGTGGGCCGCGAGCGCCCCGAATTCGTCTCGGGGGTAGCGGCTTTCGTCGAGGCAGCACACGGCGCGAAGCTCGACATCATCGACGTACCCGATGGACGACACGGATTCGACATGCTCGATCACACCGGCGAATCGCGTAGCGCGGTCATTCGAGCGATGGACTGGGTTCTCGCTCACGTGCAGTGATCGCTAGCTCAGCGACAGTTCCAATGTCGGCCACGATGCCCGTAGTGCGTCCTGCCAGTACTGCCACGAATGTGTTCCTGCCGCAGGAAAATTCGTCGTGACCGGAATGCCGAGTTCACCGAGGCGGTTCACCAGATTGTGAGCACAGGCGTTGGCTCCGGCCTCGATGAGACCACCGAGCACCACCTGGTCGGCCAGCGGCGGCGAACCGGCGGGGCGGACGTTGCCCGGCATCTCGTAGGGCCCGGGCAGCCCGCTGGCATTGGAGACGAACAGATCGAGTCCGCGGAGCTTCTCGGCGTTGACGAGCGGGTCGTGTTCCACCCATCGCGGATCACCGTCGGGTCCCCACATGTTGTCGGTGTCGCCGCCGCCGCGTAGCTGTACCAACGCGCGAATGAAGCTGCGAGTCAACGGATCACTGGTCTGCGCGCATCCGCTGTACGATGCCACGCCTCGGTACAGTCCAGGAGCTTGGATCGCGAGATCGAGCACCGATCCCGCCGACATCGACAGCCCACCGATGGAATTGATGCCGTTGGCCCCCAACGCCTCGTCGAGAACCGGCGGTAGCTCGTGGGTGAGAAACGTCTGCCACTTGTTGCGACCGAGCTTCGGATCGTCGCGCTCCCAGTCGGTGTAGTAGCTCAGGTACCCACCGACGGGCATGGCAACGTTGACGTTCTTGTCCGCGAAGAAGTCCACGATGTCGGTCTTGGCCAACCAGTTGGCACCGTCGACTCCTGCACCGGCACCGTTGAGCATGTACAGCGTCGGCCGCGGCACCGACGTGTCGGCAGGCCGGATCACCTGAATCTTGATGTCGGCGTCCATCGACGGCGAGTGGACGAGCACGTCCCAGCGGACATCGTCGATCTTGTCGACTCCTCGGACGGTTCCCACCGGCCCTCGCTCCTGCTCGGCGGCGGGTGTCACCGGATCTGCGGCTGCTACCGCGGGCAGGCCGAACAGCAATCCGGCGAACAGTGTCATCACCGCGAGGCGGCGGACGACGGCCGTCGGGAATGGAGCTTTCATCGATTCGTCAGTTCTTTCTTCTCGGTGGAACGAAGTTCGTGGGCGATCCGTGGGCCGATGGCGGCGAGTGTGGAGGGCGCGCACATCTGCCAATGCGTGGCTTGGGCGGAGACGACCGTGGTGGAACCCGCGACGTGCGGATACCACTGTCCGACGCCATCACCGTCGTCCAGTCCGGCGGCGACGTACAGGACATCGCCCGGGTAGACGCTCGGCCGGTGTTGTTGCAACAGTCGGTGATTGTGCTGTGCAGCTGCGATGAGCCGCTCGATGTCGGAGCGGCCGATGATGCCACCTGTGTCGACGGCGTCGAGCAACGCGCCTGCCGAGTCGAGTGAGACGACCTGACCGTCGGGCACCGCGAGATCGAGTCCGAGCCCCGACACCAGGTCCGCCACCGGCATCGCATCCGACCAGTCGCCCTGATCGCCGTGGTGCGCATCGAGCAGTGTCAGTGAGGCGACGGTTCGGCCGGACGCGGAGAGTTGGACTGCCATCTCGTGCGCGAGCACCCCGCCCAGCGACCATCCGAGCAGGTGCACCGGACCATCGGGTGCAACGCGGATGACTTCCTCGAGGTAGCGAGAAGCCAACTGTGCCAGCGTGGGTGGCAGCTCCTTCGGTGCCGGCGTTTGCAGACCGTACAGCGGATTGTCGATGTAGCTGCCCAATCCGGAGTAGCACCAGGACAATCCGAGGATCGGATGAATGCAGAACACCGGAGCGCGCTCACCGGCCTGCCGTAGCGGTAGCAGTACGGCCAGCTCCTCGGCATCGACCGAATCGGATGTGATCCGCTCGGCGACGGCGCTCACCGACGCATCCATCAGCAGCGACTGCATACCGATCTCGTACGAGCGCTCTCGAAGCTCGCCGATCACTCGCATTGCAGACAGCGAGCTGCCACCGAGATCGAAGAAGTTGTCGTCCAACCCGATTCGCTCTGCGTTCAACACGGCCTCGAAGGCCTCGACCACGGCGATCTCGGATGCCGTCCGTGCGGGACGGTACTCGGTGCTGCCGAATATGGGCACCGGAAGCGCAGCGACATCCAGCTTTCCGGTTCCGGTACGCGGAACCTGGTCGATGACCGTCACCGCGGACGGCACCATATGGGCGGGCAGCGAGCGCCGAGCATGCTCGCGGACCGACTCCGGTGCTGCGGTGCCGGTGATATAGGAGACCAGTGTCTGCTCCCCCGCGGGGCCAGGCACTGCCAGCGTCACAGCGACATCGACTTCGGCATGCGTGCCCAGTACTGCGTCGATCTCCCCCGGCTCGATGCGGAATCCGCGAATCTTCACCTGCTGATCACTGCGGCCGCTGTAGAGCAACCGACCGTCGACGGTACGCCGCACCAGGTCGCCGGTGCGGTACATCCGCATTCCCGGATCGAGTGGGTCGGCAACGAATCGTGTTGCCGTCAAACCGGACCGGCGGTGATAGCCGCGCGCCAAGGCGGGACCTGCCACGTACAACTCTCCGCGCACTCCGACCGGCACGGGATGCAGACGCGCGTCGAGCACCATCGCGCGTAGACCGTGCAACGGTCGGCCGAGCGTGATCGGTTCGGCGGTTCGCACCTCACCGAGCGTCGAGATGTCGGTGGCCTCCGTGGGCCCGTACCCGTTGAGCATCAGACGCCCTGGACTCCATTTGGCTACCAGCTCTGCGGTACACGCCTCACCACCGACGCACAGCACCTCGAGGCAGTCGAGTCCCTCGGGATCGAGGGTCGACAGCGCCGACGGCGTCATCAACGCATGGGTGATCTGCTCGTCGCGGATGAATGCGGCCAGCTCAGCGCCGCCCAAAACTGTCGGCGGCGAGACGACGAGCGTCGCGGCGGCAGAGAGTGCCGAGATCATCTCGCCGACAGCCATGTCGAAACTCGGAGACGTGTTGTGCAGCAATCGCGACGATGGTTCGACGCGATGCAGTTCCCTGCGAGACGCGGCCAGGTTCGCCAGTCCCCGGTGGCTGACCACGACGCCCTTCGGCCGCCCGGTGGACCCGGAGGTGTAGATCACGTACGCGGCGGTGGAGGCGCACACCGGACCGGTGAGTTCGTCTGCTGCGATCGGCGTCTCGGCCGCGTGCTCGAATTCGGCGATCGACACGGGATCATCGAGTTCTACCCACGGCACATCCGACGGCAGGCCGCGTCGAGCCGCCGACGACGTCAAACCCAGCACGGTATCGGAATCGGCGATCATGTGCGCGATGCGCTCGGCAGGGTATGCCGGGTCGATCGGAAGATACGCCGCGCCGGTTCGCGTGACCGCCCAGGTGCACAGCACCGACTCCGCGGAGCGTGGAAGCGCGACTGCGACAACGGTTTCGGGACCCACTCCGTAGCCGAGCAGTACGCGAGCCAATCGATTCGCGTAGGCATCCGCCTGCCCGTACGTGTAGTCGACCCCGTTCCAGCGCAGGGCAACTGCGTCGGGTCGGACGGCCACAGCGTCGTCGATCAGCTGACCGAGGGTACGGACAGGGGCATCGACCGGGCCGTGCAGCACAGCGTCGTGGGACGGGGCGAGATCGCCCACCGGTGCTGACGGATCCGCCAGTGCCGCGTCGAGCAGAGTGGTGAACTCGTCGACGAACCGACCGGCAGTGGCCTCGTCGAACAGATCGGTTGCGTAGCGCAGCGATCCGCCCAGCAGGTCGGAATCGGTGACGGTCAAGGCCAGATCGAAGCGAGTGACCTCGGATTCGTACGGAAACGGCGTAATCTCGAGTCCGGGCAGCTGCACGGCTGTCGGCCGCTCGGTCTCCAGCGCGATCAGGGCCTGGAACAGCGGTGAGTGCGCGGTCGAGCGAGCCGGTGCCACTGCCTCGACCACTCGCTCGAACGGAACGTCGGAGTGTTCCATCGCAGCCAGATCGATGGTGCGGGTGTGCGCAACGAGTTCCGTGAACGATCGATTCGGGTCGACGTCGAGCCGAAGCACAAGGGTGTTGACGAACATGCCGACGACGTCGTCGAGCGCACCGGATCCCCGCCCGGATACCGGGGTGCCGACGGGTATATCGGTGCTTCCGGTCAATCGGGCCAACAGCGCGCTGTAGGCCGCATGCAGAACCATGAACACCGAGGCTCCGGTGGTCCGGGCGAGCGACCGTACGCCCGCAGTGGTCTGCTCGGAGAGGGTGAACTGCACAGCGCGTCCACGTTTGGACGCCACTGCCGGCCTCGGTCGATCGGTCGGAAGATCGAGCACCGCAGGCAGGTCGGCCAAGGTCTGTGTCCAGTACCGAATCTGTTGTGCAAGCACCGAAGCAGGGTCGTTTTCGCTGCCCAGTACCCGTCGCTGCCACACGGCGAAGTCGGCGTACTGCACCGGAAGTGGGGTCCACTGCGGTGGCGTGCCGTGAGACCGCGCGCCGTAGGCCAGTGCGACATCGCGTGCCAGCGGGGTCATCGACAGCCCGTCGGCGCTGATGTGGTGCACCACGAGGACCAGTACGTGCGCACTCGGCCCGGTTCGCAGCAGCGCACCGCGCAACGGCACCCCGTCGGTGACATCGAAGCCGCGGCCGATCACCGCCGCCACCCGGGCAAGCACCTCGCTGTCGTCGACGTCCACTGGGCGCAGGTCGAGTTCCACGTTTTCGGAGATCACCTGTGCGGGATCTCCGTCGACCACCGGGAAGTAGGTTCGCAGCGACTCGTGTCGAGCGAGCACATCGTCGACGGCGAGTTGCAAGGCGTCACCGTCGACGGCGCCGTCCAACCGCACAGCGAAGGCGATGTTGTACGCCGCCGACGTCGGATCGAACCGGTTGAGCAACCACATGCGCATCTGCGCGAACGACAATGGGATCACCGATGGTCGCGGTCCGGCGACCAGACGCGGTAGCGCGGAGCGTTCGGCCGAGTCGACGGCCACGGCCAACGACCGCACAGTCGTCGACTCGAACACGGCGCGGACCGGCAGGACCGTCCCAGTGGCGTCGTTGATGTGCGCAATCACTCGGGTGGCCGACAGCGATGTACCGCCGAGAGCGAAGAAATCGTCCCCGGCACCGACGGACGCGGCACCGAGTACCACAGCGAAGGCGTCGGCGACGATGCGCTCGGTGGCCGTGGCGGGTTCGGTGAAGACTCCTGTCGAGGGAGTCGGTGTAGGCAGCGCGGCCCGGTCGATCTTGCCTGAGCCGGTGCGCGGGAGAGCGTCGAGGACCGTGATCGACTGCGGCACCATGTGAGTGGGCAGAAGGCGGCGTGCGTGCTGCCGAAGAAGCTCTGGGTCCAGCACCCGACCGGCCGCGGGGACGACGTATCCGACCACCTGGGAACCGATCACGGCACTCACCGACTGCAGGACGCCGTCGCAGTCGGCGAGTACCGCGTCGATCTCGCCGAGCTCGACCCGGAACCCGCGTACTTTCACCTGAGCGTCGCGGCGGCCGATGTACTCGAATCGGTTTTCTCGCGGAGTGGAGCCTGCGGGATCGACCCGGGTGGTCAGGCGAACGAGGTCGCCGGTGCGATACAGTCTACGGCCGTGGTGATCGGCGACGAAACATGTTGCTGTCAGCGCGAATCGGCGATGGTATCCACGCGCCACGCCGTCCCCGGTGAGGTAGAGCTCGCCGACGGATCCGGTCGGTACCGGATGCAGACGGTCATCGAGAATCACCGACTCGACTCCCCGAACCGGGCCTCCGATCGACACCGGGGCCCCCGGCTTCAGCGGTCCGTCGATCGTGGCGAAGATGGTGGTCTCGGTTGGTCCATAGCCGTTGAACATCCGCAGGCGCGTGGACCACGCATCGGCGAGAGTCGGTGGGCAGGCCTCGCCGCCGACGACGATCGTGGTGGTCTCCGTAACGTCGGACGGGTCCACAGTGGCCAATGCTGCCGGGGTCACGAAGGCATGGGTGGCGCGCTGCAGCACTGCTGCGAGTTCGCTCCCACCCAGTACGTCGGCGTCGGCGATCACCATCGTCGAACCCGCGCCGATCGCCAACAGTAGTTCCAGCACCGAGGCATCGAAGCTCGGGGACGCGAAATGCAGTGCACGTGAGAAGTTGTCGAGCTCGAAGCGGTCGACCAGGTCGGCCACCAGATTCACCAGTCCGCGGTGCGAGACTACGACGCCCTTCGGTTGCCCGGTGGTGCCCGAGGTGTAGATCATGTAGGCAGGATGATCCGGTCGGAGCACCTCGGTTCGGTCCAGGTCGCCCACCGGTGCGCTGTCGGAGTCGACGTCGGCCACCTCGTCGATGGAGATCCACGGGGCTCCCGTCGGCAGCGAACCGAGGTGCAGATCGTCCGTAATCCCCAGTACCACAGTAGAATCCGCGAGCATGTATGTGAGGCGTTCGGTTGGATAGGTGGGATCGATCGGAACGAACGCGGCACCGGTCTTGGCTACGGCCCATGTCGCGAGTATCGAGGAGGGGCCGCGACGCAGTGCGATCGCCACGTACTGCTCCGGACCGATACCGCGTCGAATCAGTTTGCGCGCCAGCACGGTCGCTGCGTCGTCCAGCTCGGAATAGGTCCACCGCACTCCACCGGCTTCGAGGGCGAGCGCGCTGCCGCCTGCACTCATGACGGCCCCGGCCAGTAGATCGGGCAGAGTCCGGTGGGCGAGCGCAGGTGCGCCGTGGATGCGGTGCGGCTCATCGGCGGTGAGGATCGGGATGTCTCCCACCGGGCGATCCGGATCTGCTAGCGCGGAAGCAAGAATCGTGCGATACCGCTCGGCGAGGATCTCCACGGTCTCGGAGTCGAATAAGTCCGTGGCATAAACGAACTCGACCGAGGCGGTCTCAGTCGAGGCAGTGGCCGACGAGAAGGACGCGGTGACGTGCAGGTCGAACTTGGCCGCCACATGCGCGGTATCGAGTGGGCGAACCGACAGGTTCGGTAGCTCCACCGAAGGCGGCGACGTTTCCTCGATCGACAGCATCACCTGGAACAACGGGTGGTATGCCGTCGAGCGCGGTGGCTGCAACACCTCGACCAGTCTCTCGAAGGGAATGTCGGCGTTGGCATAGGCGTCGAGATCCCGCTCGCGCACCGAGCTCAAAATGTCGATGAACGTGTCGGACGGTTCGATCTGCGAGCGCAACACCAGGGTTCCGACGAACATTCCGACGAGGTCGTCCAGTTCGCTCTGCCCACGGCCGGCCACCGGAGTGCCGATGGTGATATCGCGAGTACCCGAGACGCGGGCGAGGGTCACCGCCAGTGCCGCGTGCGCAATCATGAACCGAGTCGAGCCGGAGCGTTCGGCCAGCGAGGTCATCGCCGCAGCGGTACCCGGTTCCAGATCGATCGACAGTCGACCACCTCGATGGGACGCCACCGGTGGGTGCGGCCGATCGGTCGGCAGCGCGAGTCGCTCGGGCACACCGTCCAAAACAGCTGTCCAGTATCGAATCTGTTGGGATGCGATCGATTCGGAATCGTGCTCGGCACCGAGACGATCGAGAGTCCACAGCGCGTAGTCGGCATACTGCACCGGCAACGGCGTCCACTGCGGGGTGTGGCCGGCGGCCCGGGATCCGTACGCGATCATGACATCGCGAGCCAGGGGCTTCATCGACCATCCGTCGGCGGCGATGTGGTGCGCGACGACGACGAGCACATGATCCTCGGGCGATACTTCCAGCACTGCCACCCGCAGCGGTGGAGCGAGCGTCACGTCGAATCCCTGTGCCGCGAGGGCGTACAGGGCTCCGTCGAGCAGTGGCTCCGTGGTTCGGGCGACGGTCACGTCCGGGTACTCGGACGTGACGACCTGCTGGGGGCCGTCCGGGCCGTCGGGGTAGACGGTACGCAGAATCTCGTGACGTTCGACGACGTCGGCCAGACCGGTGCGCAGCGCATCGACGTCGAGGGAGCCGATCACCCGGAAGGCGGCAGCGATGTTGTAGGCCCCCGACGACGGATCGAATCGGTTGAGCAGCCACATCCGGTGCTGGGCCGGCGACAGCGGAATTCGCCCAGGTCTGGATCCGACGGTGATGGCGTGGTCGCGACCGCCGTGACCGATGCGGTGTGCCAGCAAACGGACGGTCGGGGCCTCGAACAGGTCTCGGACGCCGAGGTCGGAGTCCAGCTCCGCATTGATGCGCGCGATCACCTGGGTGGCGGTGAGCGAGTCGCCCCCGAGGGCGAACCAGGATCGGGTGACGCTCACACGCTCGGTGGCGAGGACGACGGAGAAGATCTGTGCCACAGCCTCTTCGGAATCCCCCGCTGGTGCTGTGAAATCCTCGGCCGCCGCAAGGGGGTCCGGGAGTGCGGTGCGGTCGAGTTTTCCGGTAGTACCGAGTGGCATCGCGTCGAGCACAACGATGGTCGAAGGCACCATGTATTCGGGAAGAGTGCGCGCCGCGTGCGCTGCAACGACGTCGGTATCTGCCGTGCCGACGATGTAGGCGACCAAGCGGTTCGAACGCACGACGGCAACGGCCGAGTGCACACCGTCGACCGCGAGCAGGGCCGCTTCGACCTCGCCTGGTTCGAGGCGCTGGCCGCGGAGCTTGACCTGGAAGTCGTTGCGGCCCAGGTACTGCAGTGAGCCGTCCTCGGACCAACGAACGAGGTCTCCGGTGCGGTACAGCCGGGTTCCCGAGTCCGCGGCGACGAAGCGAGCTGCTGTCAGGTCCGGCCGCGCAGCGTATCCGCGGGCCAGCTGTACTCCGCCCAGGTACAACTCGCCGGTGACACCCACCGGCACGGGGCGGAGCGCGGAATTCAGAACATGGACAGTGGTGTTCCACACCGGCGCGCCGATGGGTACCGGGCCCTGATCCCCGGCTCGGGTGCGATGGTAAGTGACGTCGACAGCGGCCTCGGTCGGTCCGTACAAGTTGTGCAGTTCGCCGTCGATCGCCCCGTGAAAGCGGTCGGCGATGGCCCGTGGCAGTGCCTCGCCGCTGGCGAACACCTGCCGCAGCGAGGTGCATCGGTCAGGGGCACCGTACGTGAGGAACAACTCCAGCATGGAGGGCACGAAATGCGCTGTCGTGATGCTGTGTTCGCGAATCAGGACCGAAAGATACATCGGATCGCGATGGCCGTCGGGCTCTGCGATGACCGTCGTGGCACCGACCAGCAGCGGCCAGAACAGTTCCCACACCGAGACGTCGAACGTGGCCGGGGTCTTGTGCAGCACAACGTCACGAGGTGTCAGCGGATACTGGTGCTGCATCCACAGCAGCCGGTTGACGATCGCACGGTGGGAGATGGTGACGCCCTTGGGCTTCCCCGTGGAGCCGGAGGTGAACAGCACGTACGCTGCGTGGTCCGGCCGCAGCTCGGGCAGCGGGTCGAGGGGCGCGGTTCCGAAGCGGCTCAGATCCAGCGAGTCGAGGTCGACCACGTCGACTGGAACATTCACCAGCGCACCGAGAATCAGTGACGGTGACGCGGTGGCGATCAGGTGCTCGAGACGGGTGCGCGGCATCGACGGGTCGACGGGCAGGTAGGCACCGCCGGCGGCGACCACTGCGTGGACCGCGACGAGTTGGTCGAGGGAGCGGGGCATCGCCACGCCGACCACGTCGTCGGGTCCGATTCCGATGCTGCGCAGGTAGCGAGCCAGGCACCTCACTCGAGCCCAGAAGTTCACGTACGTCAGGCTCTTCCCCTCGAACATCGCTGCGGTCGCCGTAGCGTGTTCGTCCGCCGCCGCCGCGAGGAGCTCGACAAGGGTGTGCGCGGCCACCGGATGGTCGGTGCGATTCCAGGCTGCTCGACGCGAATGCTCGTCGTCGGAGAGCAGGTCGAGTTGCGTCACCGGGCGCTGTGGATCACCGGTGAGGCCATCGAGGGCTCGACGAAAGCGCTCGGCGATCGATGCCGCTCGAGACCGATCGATGGTTCCTGCAGCGTGTTTCAACGTGATGCGCACCGTCGGTTCGAGGACGGTGATCAGCGTCAGGGGATAATGGGTGGCATCGGTGACGCGCAGGTCGCGCACCCGCAGCCCGGCGATGTCGGTGTCTCGATCGAGTGCCGAATGGTCCACCGGGTACGACTCGAACACCGTCAGCGTGTCGAACCCGGCCCCGGCACCCACTCGCGAGCGGACCTCGGGCAGCCCCATGTGATGGCTGTCCAGCAGATCCACGCTCTGGGCCTGTACTCGGGCGAGCAGTGCTGCGACGGTGTCGTCTCGGTGCACCCGAACCCGTACCGGCAGGGTGTTGATGAACAGCCCGAGAGTGTCCTCGACGCCGGTCAGATCGGCGGGCCTACCCGAGACGGTCGCCCCGAACACGACGTCGTCGCGCCCGAGTTCGGCGGCGAGCACCAGAGCCCACGCTGCCTGCACGACGGTGTTGACGGTGACCGAGAGGTCCCGCGCCGCGGCTTTCACGGCCGTCACCGAAGCGTCGTCGAGGGGCACCGACAGCTCGGCGGGCATCTCATGGTCCGCCTCGTGGCCGGGAGCGATCAGTGACGGTTCGTCGACCCCCGCCAAGGCGTCGGCCCACTTGTCCAGTGCGCCCGTGTGATCGCGTTCGTCGAGCCATTTCAGGTAGTCCCGGTACGTCCTGGCCGGAATCGGAATGGGACCGTCGGCGGCATAGAGCACCAGCAGTTCTTTGACGAAGATCGGCATCGACCATCCGTCGAACAGGATGTGGTGGTTGGTGACCACCAGCGATGCCCCGTCCTCGGTGTTCACCAGTACGAACCGCAGCAACGGTGGTACGTCCAGGTCGAATCTCGCGGTGCGCTCGGCATGGGCAATGGCAGGCACGTCGGTTGCCTCGGCATCGACTGTGCGCCAATGTAGTTCGGGATCCGTCAGAACCAGCGCCGCCGCGGCTCCCCGGTTGTCACGAACGAAGGCCGTGCGCAGGCTGTCGTGGCGGGCGAGCAGTCGGCGGGCGGCCCGGTGCAACCGTGCAGCGTCGATTTCTCCACCGAGCTCGAATATCAACTGAGCGGTGTAGACGTCGACGTGCCCGCGGGTGAGCTCGGAGTGGAACATCAGTCCGTGTTGCAGCGGGGCCAGTGGCCAGATGTCGTCGAGTTCGCCGTATGTGCACTCCCATCGATCTATCTGGTGCTGATCGACGTGCACCAGCGGCACATCGCTCGGCGTCAGTCCACCTGCCTCGGGTTCGGTTGCGTGCTCGGCGAGGCGAGCCAGCGCCGACGTCCATCGATCGGCCACACTCTCGACCTCTGCGCGGTCGAGCACGCCGCGGGGGAACGCGAACGTGGCCCGCAACCGACCGTTGGTGACCACCGCATTGATGTCGAGTGCGACCGTGACAGGCAGCCGATCTCCACTTCCGGCGCCGATCTGTATCGATGCGTCCGGGATCCAGCCTTGTCCGCGTAGGGCATCGGGAATGTCGGTGCTGATCCGTCCCAGGTAGTTGAAACTGATCTGCGGCGAATGGCTTTCGGCGAGGACGGCCGAGGTGTCGTCGTTCAGGTACCGCAGTAGACCGAAGCCGCTGCCCGTTCCCGGTAGTGCGCGGATCTGTTCCTTGATGCGTTTGACGGCATCGGACACCGACACGTCACCGGCGAGTATTCGATCGGCATCTACACCGTCGAGAGACAGGCGTACCGGGTGTATCGAGGTGAACCAGCCGACCGTTCGAGACAGGTCGGCTCCGGGCACCAGATCCTCGTCGCGGCCGTGACTTTCGACCGACACGAGAAACGACGAGGGCCGTTCGGACCAGACCGCCAGCGCCAGTGCCGTGAGTAGGATGTCCTCGACGGTGCCTCGGTACGCGCGAGTCAGTGGTCCGATCAGGGCATCGGTGACCTCGGCGGTGAGCTCGACCGACACCTGATCGCGGGTGGCACCGATGTCGATCGTCGGATCGAGTGGGCGGGACCCGATCAGATCGTGTGGACCGTCGAGAAGTGCTGTCCAGCTGGCTGTTTCCGAGTCGGATCGGGCGGCGACCTCGCGTAGTCCATGGGCCCAGCGGCGCATCGAGGTGCCCACCGGTTGCAGGAGCGCCGAGGACTTCGACTGCACCTGATGCCATGCTGCCGCCAGGTCTGGTATCAGAATGCGCCAGGAGACGCCGTCGATCACCAGGTGGTGTGCGATGACGATGATGCGACCGATGCCGTGGGTGTCGACTATCTCGGGGTGGCCGGTCTCCGGTGACACCCAGACCACCTGCAGCATCACACCTTCACGCGGTCGCAGGCGCGCGGCGAACACCCGAGCGGATTCGGTGAGCACAGAGGTGAACTCGCGGCTGCCGGGCCTGCTGTTGGTCGACACACGGGAGACGACCGTATCGAGATCCACGCTGCCGGTCGGCCGGATCGTCAGGCCGTCGTCGGTCAGTGTGGAGCGCAACGCGTCGTGATGATCGAGTATCGCGGCGACCGTTCGCCGCAGCCCGTCCAACTCGAGATCCACCGGCGCGGTCAGTACCACGGTCTGGTGGAATGCGTCCATGCCGTCGGCCCGGGTCAGCGACCGGACAGTTCGACTCATGATGGGGGTCAACGGCATATCGCCGACGCCTCCGCCTGCCAGCTCGTCGAGAGTCACCTGGTGCGCTACGTCGGTCGCGACCTCGGCCAACGCAGCGACGGTACGGCGCTCGAATACATCACGAGTAGTGATCACCACGCCGAGCGACTTCGCGCGAGCCACCAGCTGGATTGCGATGATGCTGTCACCGCCGAGCGCGAAGAACGAATCGTCGACACTCACCGAGTCACGCTGCAGCACAACGGCCATGGCGTCGGCGAGAACAGTCTCGACCGGCGATGCCGGGGCGCGGTAGGCCGCGGCGTCGGACTCGAATGTGGGTTGCGGCAGTGCGGATCGATCTACTTTGCCGGTGGGGGTCAGGGGGATGGCGTCGAGTTCGACGACCGTTCCGGGCACCATGTGCATGGGTAGGAAGCGAGAGGCGAACGCACGCAGCGCCGTGTGATCGAGCGGCTCTGCGGGTTTGACGTAGGACACCAGGATCGATGCGTCACCGTGACGGTGCACCACCGACACCGCGAAGTCGACGGCTTCGTACCGGGAGAGGACTGCGTCGATCTCGCCGAGTTCGATGCGTTGACCGTGTATCTGAACCTGGAAGTCGCTGCGGCCGATGAACTCGAGCTCGGCGGCGTTCAGCGGACCGGTCCACCGCACGATGTCGCCGGTGCGATAGAGACGCCGTCCGTGACCGAAGGGGTCGGCGACGAATCGTGCGGCCGACAATCCGGTTCTGTTGTGGTACCCGCGGGCGACGCCGGGTCCGCCGAGGTAGAGCTCTCCAGCCGATCCCGGTGGCACGGGCCGCAGCAGGGCATCCAGCACGACGGCGTGTGAGCCCTCGACGGGACGCCCGATCGTGATGGCGCGCGTGTCGGTCTGCGGCTGGGTCATCGTCACGACGATGGTGGTCTCGGTGGGACCGTAGCTGTTGAACAGCACGGCTTTCGAACCGAACCGATCGACCAGGTCCGGCGGCATGACGTCGCCGCCGACCACCACGACGTCGAGGTCCTCGAGCTCGGTTGCGTCGACGGTGGTGAGCAACGCGGGTGCGCAGATGATGTGGGTGACACGACGCTCACGAAGGAGGTGCGTGAGCTCACCGCCGCCGATCACGGTGGGCGGCGCGACGACCATCGTCGCTCCTGCGCTGAATGCCTGGATCATCTCGAACAGGGAGGCGTCGAAACTGGACGACGAGAACCGCAGCAGCCGCGACGAGGTGGTCACGCGCAGTTCGGGTCTGGCCTGCGCGGCGAATGTCGCCAGTCCGGCGTGAGTGACCAGAACGCCCTTGGGCGTGCCGGTCGAGCCGGAGGTGTAGATCATGTAGGCGGCGTGCTGCTCGGTGAGGCCTGCGGGTCGATCGGCATCGGTGATGGGCGCAGTCGATCGTGCCTCGCATTCTTCGCGGAACCCCGCGTCGTCCGTGTCGATCCAGCACACCCGCTGCGAAAAGTGTTGCGAAAGAACATGTTCGCTGATCCCAATTGTTGCGGCGGAGTCGACGAGCATGTGGGCGATGCGCTCGGTCGGGTAGCCAGGATCGATCGGTACGAACGTGGCACCGGACGCGGCAACGGCCCAGAGAGCGACGATGGAGGCGATCCCGCGAGGTAGTGCTACGGCGACGACGCTGCCCGGTCCGGCTCCGCGTGCAATCAGGGCACGTGCGATCGTGTTGGCGCGTCGGTCGAGTTCGCGGTACGTCAGCGATTCGCCCTGGAACTCGACGGCGATGTTGTCGGCCGCACCGATCACGCCGCGGCGCAGGAGGTCCGGAAAGAGTGCAGGGACAACTGCTTCGGGACCGACGAGCGGAACGAGGGCCGATCGCTCGGCGGCGTCGAGCACATCGAGTTCGAGAACCGGTGTGTCGGAGTCGGCAGTGAGGAAGCGCTCGAACAACATCAGGAAACGACGGTGCAGGTCCGCGAACTGTTCTGCTCCGTAGATGTTGGGGTTGCCCTCGAACTCCAAGCGGGAGCGAGTTCCGTCCGACGCCGGGTAGATGTTGATCGAGAGATCCTGCACGGGTCCGGTGGAGAGTACGTTGAATTCGCCGGTCAGCGGTCCGAACGCTACCTCGGTCTCGTAGGCCATGATGTTGATCGCCGGGCCGAAGAATCCGCGAGTCTCACTGCCCGCGCCGGCGTCGCGGCGAATGTCCTCGGCTCGATAGCGCTGGTGCCGCAGCGCGCCGGTCAGTTCCAGCTGCATATCGGCAACCAGGCTCCCCGGCGTGCACTGCGGGGTGATTCGGACCCGGATGGGCAGCACGTTGGAGACCATTCCACCGGAACGGCGCAGCAGTGCCGTCGTGCGGCCGGCCACCGGCAGGCTCAGCACCACATCGGTGTTTCCGGTCATGCGGGCGAGAAAGGTTGCGACGGCCGCGATGGCGAGCGGAGCGAAGGCGGAGTCGAGCCGGTTCGCCGCACTGTCCAACGCCTGCTCGATCGTGTCCGGGAGGTACCCACCCGACAGATGCGCGCACGCCGCGGGGGGTGCCAGCCCGCCGGTGATGGACGGGGGCGGGGGCAGGTCGGCGGTCTTGCTCTGCCAGTACCGGCGATCCTTGGCGAAGCGTGGAGACTGTCGGTAGTGCGCTTCGGTGGCGTAGACCTCACCGAGGGAGCCGGCCCGAGACGGTGCGGGTTCGCGGCCTTCGCTGACGTCGGTGTAGATCGACGCGACGCGTCTCATGAATTGAACGGCGCCGTAACCGTCGAGCACGATGTGGTGGACGTGCGAGTACCAGAACGTGCGGTCGTCGGAGATGCGGAGGATCGCCCCCTTGATGAGGCGACCGTGTGTGAGGTCGATTGCGGCGCTGTAGGAGGCACGCATCCATTCCCGGGCGGCGGACTCCGGGTCCACCTCGTTGCGAAAGTCGAGTACCACGGTGTCGTCGCCCTGCTCGACGTCGATGTATTGATGTGGTTCTCCGTCGATCTCGAGCAACCGCAGTGATCCCGCACCGAATTCTCGCGCGGTGCGGCGACCGGCGTATCTCATCAGCTCGAGATCGACGGCACCGCGAATGTCGAGGTAATTGGCGATGGTGATCGGAATATTACTCAACAGATGTTGAGCAAACCATAAACCGCGTTGGGCGGCGGTGAGTGGAAAAGGATCGGTGTCTTCTATCGACGTCCGATCCAGTTCTTCTTCCCGAATCGTCAGTGAATCAACGGACTCCAATGACTCGCCTCTTCGTGCACTCAAGGGAGCAGTTACCGGCACGCCGTCGTGCGATGAAAGGAAATCGACGTTGCCCCGAAACGTCCTCCATTGCGAACTGATCCGAATGGAGTTCCAGCTACCGGCCTATCGACGTAGGTTTACACATCCGTTACCAACGGGTCAACCATCTTTGGCGCATCGCCGTAGACATTGTGAATTCACAGAATCCCCGTCGGGCATTCGATGACACCTAACAACACCGAAAGGCACTTACAGTCGACTTTCGCAGACTATAAGTGCCCCGGTTCTGGCGAAACGGCTACGGCTAAGCAGACTTCCAGACCGCGACGACGGACGGCCGCGGCTGGGTGTCGCCGCCGTCGGGCCAATGCGAGATCGGCGCGTCGGCGGTGGCGTCGTCGCTCTCACCCGGGTGCTGCACGCACACCATGACCCGCTCGTCGGTGACGATCGGACCGCAGGTCTCGCCGCCCGCGGGAACCGTCAGGAACTGCCGGGTCTCGCCGCGACGTTCGCCGTCGAGCACCACCGCGAACAGGCCGTCGTTGGAGTCGAGGGCGTTGCCGTCGGTGGAGACCCACAGGTTGCCCTTGGAATCGAAGGCGAGGTTGTCGGGGCACGAGATGGGGCTGACCTGGCTCTTGTCGAAACCGCCGAAGTAGGTGTCGGCCTCGTTGGGGTCACCGCACACCAGCAGCAGATTCCAGGTGAAGGACGTGCCCGCGTGGTCGTCGTCGAGCTCGAGCACCTGGCCGTTCTTGTTGGTGTTGCGGGGGTTGGCCTCGTCGGCCGCAGCTTTGCCCTCGGTGCCGCGGTTGGAGTTGTTCGTCAGCGCAACGTAGACCTTGCCGGTCACCGGGTTGGGCTCGAAGTCCTCGGGACGGTCCATCTTGGTTGCGCCCACCGTGTCGCCTGCCTGACGGGTGAACACCGCTACCTCCTCCGTCGACATACCGTCGACGAGGGACCGTCCACGTCCGTCCTCTCCGGTCTCGAGCAGTGGGATCCATGTTCCGGTGCCACGGAACTCACCCGTGGACGGCAGGGTGCCCGAGCCGTCGATCTCGTCGGGAGTATCGCCGGTGAGAGTGGCGACGTAGAGCGTTCCCGCGTCCAGCAATGTCAGGTTGTTGCGCATCGCAGCCGCGCCGGTGCCGGGCATCATCTTTCGGCTCGAGACGAACTTGTACATGTAATCGAAACGCTCGTCGTCGCCGCTGTACGCCACCACGGTGCCGTCGTCGGTGACATGGATCGTCGCGGCCTCGTGCTTGAACCGCCCGAGAGCGGTGTGCTTGATCGGGGCCGACTGCGGATCCCACGGGTTCACCTCGACGATGTATCCGAAGCGGTTCACCTCGTTGGGTTCCTGCGCCAGGTCGAATCGCTTGTCGAAGCGTTCCCACTTGCGATCGCTCGCGGCACCCTCGACACCGTAGCGGGAGAGTCGTTCGGCCACAACGGGATCGGTGACGGATTCGGCATTGCCGAAGTACTGGTTGAAGTTCTCCTCGCCGGAGAGCACGGTTCCCCACGGCGTCAGGCCGCCCGAGCAGTTGTTGAACGTGCCGAGCACCTTGGTGCCTGTGGGGTCGACGCTCGTCTTGAGGAAGTTGCTACCCGCCGCAGGGCCGGTGACGACGAACTCGGTGCTACCGGTGATGCGGCGGTTGTACTGCCCCATGGCCGGGGTCAGTTTGCCGGTGCCGGATTCCCCCTGCACCTGCACCACCGAAAGCCCGTGTGCGGCAATGGCTACATCGAACTGCTCGCGGGTGGGGTTCTCGGCGTCGTAGCCCTTGAACATGGCGGGCTCGGTGCTGTACTCGTGGTTGACCACCAGTAGATGCGCGTTGGGAGTGCCCTCGATGGGCAGCAGACCGGCGAAGTCGTTGTTGAAGCCGAACTGCTTCTCCTGCGCGGCTGCGCTCTGGTTGTCGAAGTCGAACGCCGGTGCGCCCGCCACGACCGCGTCGCCCCAGCGGATGACGATGCCCTGTTCGTAGCCCTCGGGCACCACTACGGCATCCTCGGTGTTCGGTTCCACCGCAACAAAATCCACGCCGTCGACCGGCGGGGTATCGGATCCGGTGGTGGCGGAGCTTCCCGTGGCCGCCGGCTCGTCGGTGGAACACGCTGCCAGCGCACCGCCCGCGCCCACGGCGAGCACTGCCATCGCTCCGCCCTTGATGACGCCACGACGCGACATCGCGGTCTTGACGATGTCGCCGAAGTACTCGCCCTTCGACGTGTTGGGAATCTCGTGGAAGCACGCATCACCGCACTTGTACTTGCACGTCAATGATGAGCGCTTGGAGCTTCCGTCGTGAACGGCGAACAAGGGTAGTGGCTTCATGTCACGGCACGCTGTCACCCAAAAGCGAAAGTAAAGGAACGTTCAGGTGAAGTTGGGGCGAACGAGGCTGCCCTAAGACCCGATCGTCTGCCACAGCGGATCGCTCGGGCCGATGTCGTAGGTGCACTCGGTGGGGCGCGGATCCGGTACGAAAGCCCACAGCAGCGCACCCGCAGTCCCCGCGGCGCGTTGCCCCTCGATCTTGGTGGCGATACTGGTGGCGCGAGTCCCGGTGTCGCCACACGAACCGGCGAGTTGGCCGATCTCCCCGACGAGTAGGGGTTTGCCCACCGCAGCGCTCTGAGTGATCCGTCGCTGCAACCCATTCCACTGATCTCCGGGCAACGGCACTCCGTCGGCACCGTAATCGTGGTACTGCACTACATCGACGAAGGGCGACTGGGCGAGGTACTCGTACTCGTCACCCTGGCTTCCGCACTGCCCGCCGCCGGTGAGACCGGCGGTGATCAGCGTACGGGTGTCGACCGAGCGGAGCTGTTGCCCCGCGGTGTCGAAGAAGGATCGCAGAACCTGGGCTGCATCGGCGGTGCAGGTTCGGGTGGTCCAGGAGCATCCCGCGTCGATGCACGAGCTGGTCTCCGGCTCACCGACCAGTTCCCAGGCCGCCAGCGCGGGCGAATCTTTCCACCGATTCGCGGCGGTGAGCATCCATTGCTCGAAACTCGTTACCGCGTTCGTATCGGCGACGACCGGGGGTGTCGTCCAACCGTCGACGTACCACTGCCTGCTTTTGAAGGAGTTTCCTTCGCAGGCCCCGTCCTGTGGCGAGAGAACCGGGACGACCAGCTGCCCGTGTGCCTCGGCCGCCGCGAAGACCGCGTCCATCGGGCGAAAGTCGAGGACGCCGGTGAATCGATTGATCGCCAGCGATTGGAATGCGTCGAATCGCGTCAGGGAATGCGGGGGCAGTGCGCCGAAGTAGCTGTCCAGGTCGACCATCCCCCCGCAGCCCGCGTTGACCGACCAATCGGTCGCAAGCTGGTAGGCGTTGAATCCGGTCGGCCACCACGGATTGCCGTCGAGTGCGAGACCGTCGGCGCTCGCTGTGACTCGGGCACCGGGGTCGGGTGCGGCTGCCGCCTCGGGCACGCCGACGATCGTGGCGACCGACAGCATCAGGGCTGTGCCGAGTGCGCACCGTAGCAATTTCGAACCGATCCGCATCGGCGTAATGCTAGACGCAGACCGGTGGATATTCGAACTCGTCGATTCGACGGTTCGGTCGGCGAATTCACCGTATCGGTACCGATCGACGGTCACCGATCCGACGGAATGGCAACCCGATCGGTCGAACCGCTCATTGGCACGAAATATCATGTCGCCCTGTCGGTTTCTGACCGCAATTGGAGACCCGGGGACGTCGGTGACCATCTCTCGCGTGCATCGGATAACGGGATTGCGCAGTAGAGTCCGAGTTTCCGTTGCTTTACCGAAGGCTGGATATACCCATATGCGAATCACGCGCTGTGCATCGACGACAGTTCTCGTCGTAATTCCGTTTCTACTTCCGGTCACGGTCGTCTCGGCGCAACCACTCGACGGGGAACAATCAGTTTCGACGGATCGCTTCACCTTTCCGGAGTTGGGATTGGGGCAGACCACAACCGTGGACCTGACCGGACAGCGCACGAGATTGACCGTGCCGTCTCCCACGGGCTCGGTGCCGTCGACGCTCAACGGCGTTCTCACCACCCCGGCCTGGCTCGATCGAGGGTGGGTGGACGTCGAATCGGATGGTCGACCGATCACGCGGATCACTCTCGACAACGCCGTGCCGACAACCCCGGTCTCCATTCCGCTGGCTGCGGCACGCACGGTCGACGGAGTGATCGCACTCGATCTGATCCCATCGGTGATTCCCGACGATCGTTACTGCCCCGATCCTGGTTCCGATGCCGTGCGTTTGATCGATGCGACCGTGGACTACCAGGGACAACCGGCCGTACCGGGGACAATCGCAGACTTCCTGCCGGGGGTCCTGCGAAAACTCACGGTGTTCGTCCCCACCGAACCGGATCGCGAAACGATCACCGCGGCAACGATTGTGGCAACCTCGATTGTTCACCACTACGGGTCGCAGCCGGTCCAGGTCGTCGTGCGGCCGGACAGTGAGCTTCAGGGGTCGCAACCCGACGGCCCGTTGGAGCGATCGGTGGTGCTGGGTCGGAACTCCGACGCCGGTGCCGAATTGATCTATCCCGTCGAGCAGGCGCCACCGCGGATGTATCTCACGGGAACGGGGTCGGAGCTGACCGACCAGGCCCGCCTGGTCACCAGCGACCTGTCGGACATCGCCGTCGCCACAGCTGCCGTGGCAGGACCATCGGCCCCGAAAGCGCAACTGGCACCCGAATCGATCACGCTCGACGATCTCGGGATCGGCACCGTGACCGGTTCGGGTAGTGCGACCGCGACAGCATCGGTCACGATCGATCAGACGCGGCTCGGCCGGTCGGCCTCGACGCTGTCCGTTCACCTGATCGGTAGCTACACCCCGGGTTCGGGATCGATACGCGCCTCCGTGAACGGTTCGTCATTGGCCGTCTGGGCCTCCGACGACACGGGCCGACTCGACCGGTGGGTCGACATTCCGGATTCGTTGCTCTCTCGCATCGAGACACTCGACATCTCCGTCGACCATCCACCGGCCACGGGCAGCGGTGGTTGTTCCGCGACCGCCGATACGAGTGTGACCGTGGACGGCTCGACCCTGGTGCGGTCGTCCGATTCCTCGACGCCGGCCCCGCTGGGACTGCGATCGTTGCCGCAGGCGCTGATGCCGCAGTTCGATATCGCGCTGGCCGACGAGTCCTTCGCCGGAGTCGTCCGAGCGGTCACCATGGCAACCGGGCTGCAGCGCTTGTCGAGCCGGCCGCTCGTGCCGCAGGTCGTGTCGATGGATCAGGCCCTCGACGGTTCGGCACCTGCCGTCGTGATCGCACCGGTGGCGGAACTCCCGGATGCCCTGACCCTGCCGCTGTCCTCGGTCGACGAGACCACCTTCCGGATCAGCGACCCCGCGCCCGACGAGGGGCGGACGGAACTCACCGTGGATACCGATCAGGCGTTCGCGACCGTTCAGGTGACCTCTGTGCAGAACAAGGCCGTACTCGCCGCGTCCTGGAACTCGACGCCGGAGATATTCGACGCCATGCTCGAGTGGCTCGATGCCGACTCTGCTCGATGGTTCGCACTCGACGGCGACATCGTGTTCGCCGCGCAGAACACCGATCCGATGTCGTTGTCGAGCTCGGCGTTGTCGGGCGCGGACGACACCGCGGCCGTCTCCCCGACCGAATCCACCGACCGGACGACCGTGCTGATCGTGGGACTCGGGCTGGCGGCGCTTGCCGCTGCCTGCATCACAGCACTCGTGTTCGCGGTTCGCTCGCGCCGGTCGACACAGGGGTCGTCCCGACACAGCGGCTCGGAATGACCGTCGACACCGAGCCGGCGCGATCACTCACCCGCTGGCGACAGTCGCGACGGCCCGTCGATGTCCTCGCCTTCCGTTGGGTGGTTCTCGTCGGGTGCGTCGTTCTCGCGTTCTTTCCCACCTGGGTGCGTCTGGCGCAGGAAGCGGCCGACGGGGCCATCACCGCGTACATCTTCGTACTGCCGCCGCTGGCCTTGGTGGCCGCTCAGGGGGTGGCGCGGCGCAGGGCGGACGAACTGCCCATCCACGATCGCCAGACCGACAACATCGTCGGCGGTATCGCTCTGTTGGTCGCCATCGCCATCAAGGCGCTGTGGCTGCCGCGATACGCCGACCAGTACGAGTTGGCACACCTGGATGTCCTTGCGGCGCTGACCTTCTTCTTCGGTGGCGCAATTCTGATGTTCGGACTTCGGCCGGTGGGACGCTTCTGGTCGGTGTGGCTCTTGCTGCTCGCCTTGAGCCCGTTGGGCTATCGGCTCGTTGCCATCGGCCTCGGCGGCGGCCGGTTCGCGTACGCGGCGGTGATGGTGATTCTGGCGGGTATCGCCGGTGCGATCGCCGTCGGCCGTACCAGGCGTCGTGGGTGGTTGGGGCTGGTGTGCACCGTCCTGCCCGGATTCGCTGTTGCAGCAACGATGTTGACGCTGTGGCCGCAGATCGGCATCGTCTGGTTGCAACTCGTCCCGACCGTCGGCGCGGCCGCGGTCACCGGAATCGTGTTCTATCTCGCGGCCCGTCGTGGCCGATTCGAGGAGCGTCGACCGCGTCGGATCTCCACTCCGACAGCGAAATGGTCTCCCAGCTCCAAGATAGTGGCAATCGGGGCCGCCGCGATACTGGCAGTCGTCCCTCTTCCCGACCGCGCGGGCCTTGCTGCAGTCGCGGGACCACCAGGATCGGTGTCGATGCCACTCGAACCTCCGGTCGGGTTCAGCCAGACGGGCACCGAACAGTTCGATTGGGTGCGCGCCTTCTTCGGCACGCGATCGTCTCTGGTTCGGCAGACGATGCGCGCCGACGACGGAAATCCCGCATGGGACATCCGCTCGAGGCCGCGGACCGTCGTGGTCGACGTCCTGTCGACGACCAATCGGGCCAGTCTGGCGGTGTATCCGGAAAGCACGCTCTATCGCCTGTCCAACACTCGGACCAGCCACCCGTTGACCATCGATCTCGGTCGGGGAGTAACCGGCTCGCTCTACACCTCGGTCAGTGACGCGCTGCTGCTCACCTGGACCAAACTGGTCTTTCATTGGGATCGTGGCAGTTACACACAGCGGGTGACGATCATCAGCGTCGACAACCATGACGCGGATGCTGCATTCCCGCAGCCGATGCCGTCGATGGCGTCGAACCTCGGGACCGCCGTCGGTACGTTCCTGCGCGGAAATGCCATCTCCATCGACGACGATCCGGAGTACAAGGACCGAGACCTGCTCGCCACCTTCGGAACCGGGTTGGTTCGCCAACAGTGGGCTCCGGCGAACGGTGTGCCGCAATGACCATGGCTCCCCAAGGGAAACGGCCGACTCCCCCACGCGTCGGAACGGAAACAGAGGAGTTTCGAGCAACTGCGCTCGATGACGCGATCAACGGGCTGGCCGACCGAAATCCGTTGGCGTCAGCAGCAATTGCTTTCGTGCCCTGGCAGAAGTACACGGCACTCGGGATTGCGCTGCTGCTGATCGCCTGTGGAGTGATCGCCCCGGTCGGGACCCTGCTCGTGGTCACGGTCGTCTGCACCATCGGATATCTGCTGGCGATGATCGACCGCCTACTGCTGTTCTCCCGTGGGCTCGACGCGTCGGCGATCGTCACGGTGACCGACGAGGAGGCCAGGGCCGTTCCCGATGATCGGTTGCCGCACTACACCATTCTGGTTCCGGCGTACGACGAGCCGGAGGTGGTGGGTGACCTCATCGCGGCGATGACCGGACTCGACTATCCCGCGGAGAAGCTGCAGGTTCTGTTGCTGCTCGAGGAGGACGACAAGGTGACGATCGAGGCGGCCGCGCGCAGCGGCGTCAGCGATCTGGTGGACGTGGTCCTGGTGCCCGCGGGCGACCCTCGCACCAAGCCGAAAGCCTGCAACTACGGATTGCATTTCGCGACCGGGACGATCGTGACCATCTTCGATGCCGAGGATCTGCCCGAGAGACTGCAACTGCGTCGCGTCGTCGCTGCTTTCGAGCGGCTGCCCGACACCGTGGCATGCGTGCAGGCGAAGTTGGCGTTCCACAACGGTTCTCAGAATCTGCTGACCGGCTGGTTCACCGCGGACTACGCGCTGTGGTTCGGGTACCTGCTGCCGGGGCTGATGGCGAGTACCTCGCCGATCCCACTGGGCGGAACCTCCAATCATCTTCGACGCGATGTCATCGACGAAGTGGGTGCCTGGGACGGCTTCAACGTCACGGAGGACGCGGATCTCGGTGTCCGCATCGCGGCCTCGGGTTACTCGACGGCGGTGTTGGACTCCACCACCCTCGAAGAGGCCAACAGCGATCCGATCAACTGGGTTCGCCAGCGATCGCGTTGGTACAAGGGCTATCTGCAGACGTGGTTGGTGCACATGCGCAGGCCGGTCGCGACGGTTCGTGCCCTCGGGCCGGTCGGCACCTACCGCTTCACCTTGTTGCTCGCGGGAACTCCGATCACCGCGTGCATCAACATGGTCTTCTGGTTCACCACGGCGGCATGGATTCTCGGCCAGCCGGCATTGGTTGCCGAGCTCTTTCCGCCGTACATCTATTACTTCTCGTTGCTGTCTCTGGTGGTGGGCAACATCGCCACGGTGTACATGTATCTGATCGCGAGCCGAGAGAGCGACAACGCGTACCTACTCGTTCCCAGCCTGACGATGCCCCTGTACTGGGTGATGATGAGTGTGGCGTCCATCAAGGGGTGTTGGCAGTTGGTCCGCAATCCCTCCTACTGGGAGAAGACGTTCCACGGACTGTCCGGGCCCGCCGCGGACCCTGCAGCCGACGACGAGCAGGCCACGTGAATCGGCGCACCCCGTGGACCGTCTTCGGCAGCGCGCTGACGGGTTACTTCGCGATAGGGCTCACACTGAGCATGCACTTCGGCTACCTGCTCGGGGACGCCCTGTCGCGGACCTCGGCTGCACAAGCGGTGTTGCTCAGCCGTGACCCGCACGTGTCTGCGATCGGTTTCATCTTCACGCCGTTGACAGCCTTGGCGCAGTTGCCCGTGGTCGCGTTCGCGTCGTGGTGGCCGGCGATCACCAGGTGGAACATCTCGGGTATCGCGGTATCGGCGGTGTTCATGGCCGGTGCAGTAGTGATGATTCACGGCATCTGTCGAGACCGCGGACTGCCCGGTCGTTACCGCCTCCTGATCACCGTGGTCTTCGCGATCAACCCGATGGTCGTCTTCTACGGTGCCAACGGAATGAGCGAAGCAGGCTTTCTGTTCTTCCTCTGCTGGGCCGTACGACGACTGATTCGGTGGGTGACCACCGACGACGTTCACGATCTCCTGCTGGCAGGCGTCGCGCTCGCGCTCGCATTTTTGGCCCGCTACGAGGGCGTCGTCCCGATAGCTCTCGCCGCGGTTCTGGTAGCAGTCGTCACCGTGCTTCGCCGGGGCCGTCCGTATTGGAAGGAGATGCGGCGCAGAGCAATTCTCGACGCGGTACTCGTTGCCGGACCGGGTACTGCGGTGTTTCTGGTGTGGATCACCACGAGCTGGCTGATCACCGGTGAGGCGCTCGCCCAGCTGTCTTCGAGCTACGGAAATGCTGCGATTCTGTCGCAGTCCGGTGGGTCCAGTGGGGACCTTCTCGGCACCGGCCTGTTCTCGCTCGGTGCCGTCGTCGCGCTGGGACCGACCTTGTTGGTGACGCTGCCGTTCGCGGTGGTGCTGGCGCTGCGTCGACGAGACCTCGAATTCGTGGTGGCACCCTTGCTGTTCGGCGGTGTGCTCGGGTTCCAGGCCGCAAGTTACATCACCGGCTCGACGTTCGGCTTCCTGCGGTTCTTCATCTGTGCTGTTCCGCTGGCTGCCGTCGTTGTGGTGCAACTGTTTCCGGCTGCCGGAGACTTGCCGACGCGGCGAGCGGGTGCGTACCGCAGGCACCGCCCTGTTCTCGCTGGACTGCGTCCCAGAGCCGCCGCGTCGGTTGCAGCGCTCTGCGCACTCGCACTTCCGGTGACGGGATGGGCGATGCTGCAGCCGTCGTTGTCCAGCCAGCAGTACGCCCTCGGCAGTCTTCTCGACCAGGATCCTTCGGCCGGCGACGCCGAGGCGATTGCGGCACGTAGAGTCATCGATTCCTTCTCCACCGAACGTCGACTCGCGTCCTACCTCGACAGCCAGGACCTCCCCGAGGGGTCGATCCTCGTCGACACCGTCTACGGCTTCGCCATCGTGGCAGCGTCGGAACACCCGAAGCGGTTCGTGGTTCCGTCCGATCTGGACTTCACCAAGATCCTCAACGACCCGGCATCCGCCGGCGTGGAGTACTTGCTGACGGTGCCCAACGAGGGCCGTGGGGTATCCGACGCCGTCAACCGGCGCTACCCCACCATCTACGACAACGGTGCGGACTTGTACCCGCTGACGCTCGAAGTACCGAACGACGGTGCAGATCAACCGAATTGGCGTCTGTATCGGGTACCGGGCTGAGGCTCTGTACTACAGAACCTGCGACAGAAATGCTTTCAGTCGATCGGTATGAGGATCGTCGAACAACTGCTCCGGAGTTCCGGTTTCGACGGCGCTACCGTGATCCATGAAGAGCACCCTGTTGGACACCGATCGCGCGAAGCCCATCTCGTGGGTCACCACCACCATGGTCATGCCGCCCTCGGCGAGGTCGGCCATCAATGCCAGCACTCCCTTGACCAACTCGGGATCGAGAGCTGAGGTGGCCTCGTCGAAGAACATCACTTCGGGCTTCATCGCCAGAGCGCGGGCAATGGCGACGCGCTGCTGCTGTCCGCCCGAGAGATTGCCCGGACGCGAGTCCGCCTTGTCGGTCAGCCCGACCAACTCGAGTTGATCCATCGCCGCCGCGCGGGCAGCCTCCTTGGACAGGCCGAGCAACTTCTGTGGGCCGAGTGCAATGTTGTCTGCAACGCTCTTGTGCGGGAACAGGTTGAACTGCTGGAACACCATGCCGATGCGCTGGCGCAGCTTGTCGGGGTTGTCTTTCAGAACCGACTTGCCGTCGAGCAGAATGTCACCCTGCTCCGGCTCGTGCAGTCGGTTGAGAGCGCGCAGCAACGTGGATTTGCCTGATCCGGACGGGCCGATCACCGTCGTCGTCGTGCCGGCCGGAACGTCGATGCTCACCCCGCGCAGCACCTTGTTGGTGCCGAACGACAAGTGAATGTCCTTGCCTTGCAATGAAACACTGCCTACGGACGAAACAGAAGTCATGTCAGCCTCTTTCCACGACGACGGCCTGCTCCACCGGATCGAGCGTCTGCTCGGCCTTACCGGTGCGCAATCGCTTGTCGATGTAGTTCACGAGATGGGTGAGCGGCACGGTCAGCACCAGGTAGAACAATCCGGCCGCGACGAGGGGCGACAGGTTTCCGGTCTGCGCGTTGAGATCTCGTCCGACGGCAAAAAGCTCACGCTGGGTGGCGAGCAGCCCGAGGAAGTAG
The DNA here is from genome assembly GCF_027270735.1 of Rhodococcus ruber. Taxonomy (GTDB): domain Bacteria; phylum Actinomycetota; class Actinomycetes; order Mycobacteriales; family Mycobacteriaceae; genus Rhodococcoides; species Rhodococcoides rubrum_A. The sequence goes on from NZ_JAPWIJ010000001.1 coordinate 477,289, forward strand.
ATCAGCGACGAGTCCTTGATCAGGGAGATGAACTGATTCATCAGCGCCGGCAGGACGCGTCTGACACCCTGCGGGACGACCACGAGGTTCATCGAACGTCTACGGCTGAAGCCCAGTGCCCGTGCCGCTTCCATCTGCCCGGCCTCGACGCTCTGGATGCCGGAACGGAAAATCTCACCGATGTACGCCGCGGCGAGCAGCGAGAGTGCCGCAGCGCCGAGCCAATACGGATTACCCCCGGTCAGGCCCTGCACCACCGGTCCGATACCGAGTCCGATGATCAGAATGATGACTACCGCGGGCAGTCCGCGGAAAATGTCGGTGTAGACGCGGGCCGGCCAGCGCAGCCAGCGTGTGCGAGACAGGCCGGCCAGTGCCAGCAACATGCCCAGAACCGTGCCGATGATGCCCGACGCCAACGCCAGAATCAGCGTGTTCGGCAGACCCACCTTGAACAGGTCGGGGATGGCCGACTTGTACAGCGACCAATCGAAGAACGTATCCCCCAGCTGCGCCAGCGTCGATTTGGGTTGAACGGCAACGGCTTCGGGAGCGTCCGCGTCGTTCTGAGCTGCTATGGCCGCGAAGTCGGGTAGCTCCGGCTGTGGGGCGGCCTTGCTACCCGGCTTGAAGCCGTCGGGCAGTTCGCGCGGGACCCAGTCGGAGTAGAGGGTGGCCCACGTACCGTCGGCGATCACCGCGTCGAGGCCGGAGTTCAACGCGTCGATCAACGGTTGATTGTCGCGGGCGACAGCCCAGCCGACGAAGTTGTTCAGCGAGAACGTGTTCTGCGTGATCGCGGTGCCGTCCTCGGGCTTGACCAAACCCTCCGCCTGCTGTGACGGTGCGACCCATGCGTCGATCTGGCCGGTCTTGAGGTTCGCGTACGCAGTGTTGTAGTCGGGGAACTTCACCGGATCGAGGCCGAGCGTGTTCACCACGTAATCGTCCTGCACGGTGCCCTGCACCACGCCGATCCTGGTGCCCGGGTTCAGGTCCTCGAACTTGGTGATCGGACCGCCGGCCTTCGCAACGAGGGAGAAGTAACCGAAGTCGTAGCCGTTGGTGAACCCGACGGTGTTTCGCCGCTCGTCCGTTGTCGTGATCGAGGACGACCCGACGTCGAAGCGGCGGCCCGCTACCTGCGCGAGCAGGCCCGAGAACTCGGTGCCCGAGAAGTTGATCTGCAGGCCGAGCTTCGCGGCGACGGCCTTCAGCAGTTCGTTGTCGTAGCCGGTGTACTGGCCAGCCGAGTCCAAGCAGATGCTCGGCGGGGCATCGGACAGCGTGCCGACAGTGAGGACGCCCGGTGTCGCCAGTCCGAGGGATCCAGTGTCGATCCGGTCCAGCGGGGTGACGTTCGCCGTCGTGTACTTGTCCTCCGTCGCGGCAGCGGCCGCGGCATCGAAGTTCGTCGGAGTGGACGACGCACTGTCGACACCGGGAGGGGCACACAGGTCTGTCGGACCTGCGGCCGCCTGATCATCGGAAGAGGACGTCCCACACGCGGCGAGCGTGACAGCCATCAACAGTCCGAGAACGAGAACCACGAGCGCGCGTGAAGCGCGTACGGCAACCATGGACAAAACCCTAAGCGGACCAGGGCCCACTCACCCAAACGGCCGCCGCGCAAGGGTTTCGCTCAGCGAACTGACGTGATGTGTCTCTACTTGTGCGAGTCGCGCCACGCGATCGCCTGGCCCAGCTCGGCCAGGTCGTAATCGGGCCCGTTGACGCCCACGGTGAACAGCGTTGCTCCAGCGTCGACGAAGTCCGCAGCGGTGTCCGCGCCCGGCCACGAGACCGAGCGGGTGATGCCCGAGACGTCGCGTCCGACGGTGGTGCCGTGCTCGGCGAGGATCTCCGACTTGCGCTTCAATGCCTCGAGGTCGGCGAAGCTGTGCCAGATGTGCGCGTACTCGGCCACCATCTTCAGCGTCTTCTTCTCACCGCCGCCGCCGATGAGGATCGGAATGTCGCGGGTGGGTGCCGGGTTTCCGACGTCCAGGCGGTGTCGGATTCTGGCCAGGCTCTCCTTGAGCAATGCCAGACGCGAACCGGCCGTGCCGAACTCGTAGCCGAAATTGTCGTAGTCCTTCTCGTTCCAGCCGGCTCCGATGCCGAGGATCAAGCGGCCGCCGCTGATGTGGTCGACGGTGCGCGCCATATCGGCCAACAGGTCGGGGTTGCGGTAGCCACCGCCGGTGACGAGGGCACCGATTTCGACGTTCGACGTCTGCTCGGCCCAGGCACCCAGCATCGTCCAGCACTCGAAATGAGCACCGTCGAGATCGCCGTACAGCGGATAGAAGTGATCCCAGTTGAAGACGATGTCGACGCCCGCATCCTCCGACCGCAACACCGCGTCGCGGATGAGTTGGTAATCGGGCGCGTGCTGGGGCTGAAGCTGAACACCGATCTTGACGGTCATGTAGGTCTCCTCGTCGTGTGGGCTGCGTCTCCCATGATGCACCCGAATACGACTAGCCGATGCGGACGCCGCTCTCGGCCATCATCGCTCGCAGTACGAACCCGGCCTCGGAACCGATGAGCTCGCCGACGAGGGTGATGTAGCGATTGACGAATGCGCCTCCGTGTTGCTGCTCGTTCTCGTCTGCGAAGTGGTGCGCAAGTTCGTGCAGAACCACCAGTTCCCGCAGCGCCCACGCTCTGTTGCCGTGATGCAGGGGAACGGCGATGGTGGCCGTGTCCGGTTCGTAGTGCGCGGCACCCGAGCCCGAACGAGCTCGGACGGTGATCACACGACCGGCGGCGGGCCACGTGGCCGCGACCCAATCCAGTGCCAACACCGCATCGATGTATGCCTGCACCGATGCGATGGAGGCGAACTTGCGCTCGACCGGCAACGTGATCTGCGAGCCCATCACCTGCACGGCGCGAATGTCGCGCTCCTCGGCGCGATCGAACATGGTGCGCACCAACTGCTCCGCGTCGTACACCGCGGATCGTTGCGTGTCCCTCGCCCTGCTCACTCGGTCAGCCTAATTTGTTTCGCCCGCTCGACTCGCCTACTGTCACCTATCGACAACGATTGTCGAAGTCGTTCCCAGTTTCAGCGTTCAGGAGATCCCGTGCTCGTCGTCGATGACCTCTGCATCGTCGCCGGACGCACCCGCATCGTCGATCGCGTGTCTTTCGAGATACCCGACGGTCGACGCCTGGGTCTCCTGGGTGCCTCGGGGTCCGGCAAGTCCTCGATCGCGTCGGCTCTGGTCGGTTATCTGCCGCCGGGCCTCACGTGCTCCGGTCGCGTCGTGGTCGACGGCCACGACGTTGTAGGCGTCCCGACGCCGCAGCGGCCCCACTCGGCCCGTCCCGGGAAAGTGTTCCAGGACTCGGCGACCGCGCTCAATCCGATGGTCACCGTCGGCGGGCAGTTGCGCACTCCCAATGCAGACGCTCTGCTGAAACGAGTGGGTTTGCACGACACCGCCCGCGTTCTGGCTTCGCACCCACTCGAGCTGTCGGGCGGCCAGCGTCAACGTGTCTGTATCGCACTGGCATTGGCGCGTCGGAGCTCGCTGGTGATCGCCGACGAACCGACGACCGCGCTCGACGTGGTGAGCCAGGCGCGCGTTCTGGACGCGTTGCGAGAGGTACCCTCGCTGCTGCTGATCACCCACGATATCGCCGTCGCCGCGCAAGTGTGCGATCACCTGCTGGTCCTGGATTCCGGCCGGATCGTCGAATCCGGTTCCACTACAGAGGTACTGAAGAACCCACAGTCGGCATCGACGCGGCAGATGATCGATGTAGCAAGGGCGGCAGACCCGTTCCGTCAGCTGGTTGCATCGTGAGCGCGGAAGGATCTGTCGGTCTGGTTGCCACGGCAGTCACGAGGCAATTCGACCGGCACCGCACGTCCCACACCGCCGTGGATGCGGTTTCGTTCGCGGTGCCGGCGGCCGCGCGTATCGCGGTGGTCGGTGAATCCGGCTCCGGCAAAACGACGTTGCTGCGTCTACTGCTGGCCGTCGATGCACCGAGCGGTGGAAAGATCACTCTCGATGGGCAGCCCGTGCGGCCCGGACCGGCCCGAGGCATGCGGTGGTTCCGCCGTCGCGTGCAGTACATCCCGCAGGACCCGGCGACGAGTCTCGACCCGCGCCGCAGCGTCCTCGACCTGGTTGCCACCCCGCTACGCCTACTCGGGGTCGAGGGCGATCACCGCGTCATGGCAAGCAACGCGTTGTCGGCCGTAGGACTCGATGCGCGGTTCCTCGCTCGCCGACCGGCCGAGCTGTCGGGTGGACAGAGACAACGCGTCGCCATCGCCAGAGCAGTGGCCTGCGCGCCGCAGTACTTGATGGCGGACGAACCCGTCAGTGGTCTCGATCCCGACCTACGAGAGCAGGTGCTCGACGTCCTGGCCGGTCTACCGGGCGCGTTGCTGATCGTCAGCCACGACCTGTCGGCCGTGGCGCGGCTGTGCGCCGACGTTTCGGTGATGCACGCCGGCCGCATCGTCGAAACAGGCACCGTACGAACCGTTCTGACCCAACCCCAGCACCGACACACCCGTGACCTGATCGACGCCGTCCCCCGGCTCCCGTAAGAACACCAGGAGTTATCTTGACCAGCAACATGTTCCGCATCGGTGCCCTCGCAGCAGTGGGCACGCTGACGCTCACCGGATGCTTTTCCTCCAGTTCGTCCTCTTCCGACGACGGCGAGAACCGGGTGCGCGTCGCGATGCTGCAGCCACCTCGTTCGGGCCTGTCCCAGTTCAGTGACGACGCCTTCAAGCTGTCGCGCTGGTCCACGGCCGAGACGTTGATCGTTCTGGACGATCTCGGTGAGGCCGAGCCGGGTCTGGCCACCGCCTGGAACCGCGTCGACGACCGCACCTGGAACTTCGACATCAGGCCGGACGTCACGTTCCACAACGGTGCCGCGCTCGACGCAGCGGCCGTCGTCACTGCACTCACCGCAGCCACACAGTCGGCCCCCAAACCTCGCATCCTCGACGGGGTCGAGATGACGGTGACCGCAACCGACGGGGACACCGTGGCCGTGACGACGGCCGACGTCGATCCATTGGTGCCGCAGCGACTCTCGAGCCCGCAGTTGGCCATCCTGGCACCCGAGGCGTACTCGGCGGGCAGCAGCGATCCGATCGGAACCGGCACCGGGCCGTTCGTGTTGAAGGCCGTGAACGGCACGTCGACAGCAACTCTCGACCGCAACGAGAACTATTGGGGAGAGCCGGCGAAGGTCTCCGGCATCGACGTCGACTTCGTACCCGACGGCACGGCACGCGCCGCCGCGCTGCGTAACGGCACAGCCGATGTGGTGGAGGCGATTCCGGTGTCGCAGGCCGCCAACGTCGACCAGGCTCTCGTGCACGAGGTGCCGATGCCGCGCACCAACACGCTGTACCTGAACACCGCGTCCGGGGTCTTCGCCGACCCGGCCATGCGCGCAGCCGCCCGGGAGTCGATCGACCGCGACCGTCTGGTCGACCAGGTGTACGAAGGGCGCGCCGACGCGGCGAACGGACTGCTCGGCCCGGCTCTGCCGTGGGCCGCCGACCGTCCGGCGCGTACGCAGACCCCGGCCGGCGACGCCGCAGGGAAGAAGATCACCCTCGCCACGTTCACCGATCGGGCCGAACTCCCCGAGGTCGCGGTGCTACTGCAGCAGCAGCTGGAAGCCAAGGGTTTTGTCGTCGAACAGGTCGTGCGCGAATACCAGTTCATCGAAACCGATGCTCTCGCCGGCGTATTCGACGCCTTCATTCTCTCCCGCGCCACCGTGCTCGACTCCGGTGACCCGGCCGCGTACATGTATTCCGACTTCGCCTGCGAGGGGTCGTTCAACATCTCGCAGTTCTGCGACCCGCAGGTCGACACCGCGTTGGCCGACGCCGCAGCCACCGATCCCGGCGACGCTCGTCGCACCGCGATCCTCGAGGCCGAGAAGCTGATCCTCGAAAGGGACGCCGCGGTGCCGCTGCTGCACGAACGCGTCATCCAGGGAGAATCCGAGAACGTGACCGGTGTTGCACGCGACCCACGCGAGCGCACGTTGATCACCAACCAGACCGCATTCGAGTAGGCAGTGAGAACGACTGTCTCACGGCTGCTCTCGGTGGCGAGCGTCGTACTTCTCGTCGGCATGCTGCCGTGGCTGTCCGACCGAGATCCCGCGCTGAGCATTCTGCGGGCACGATCGGCCGAGCAAGAAGCCACCCCCGAGGCACTCGCCGCCATCCGCGCCGACCTCGGCCTCGACGCGGGCCCACTACGAACGTTCTGGAACTGGCTCACCGGGCTCGCGTCGGGTAACCCCGGGACATCCTGGAACACCGGTAGACCCGTACTGCCCGGTGCGCTCGACGCGCTGTCCGTCTCGCTGACTCTGATGGCGTTCGCGATGGTCGTCGCAGCGGTCACGGCCGCCCTCGTCGTCGGGCCTAGCATGCGTGCGGGACTGCGCGGTACCCCGAAACGCACCGGCGGCAGCATTGCGGCCGCCCTGACGTCTCTGCCGGAGTTCCTGCTGGCATCGGTACTCGTGGTCGTCGGAGCAGTGTGGTTGTCGTTTCCGGCCTACGGGTGGAACGGACCGGAGTACGCGGTGTTACCCGCACTGGCACTGGGCCTTCCAGCGGGTGGCTTGCTCGGTCGCCTCCTCGCCGACGCCGTGGCGGTCACCTTCACCGAGGGATGGGTCATCACGTGGACGGTGGCCGGGTTCTCTCGGCGGCAGATTGCCGTCGCTGTGCTGCGCCGCGCACTTCCGGGTATTGCTTCGCAGATAGGTCTGGTCATGGTCGCCATGACGGGCGGCGCTGTGGCCGTCGAAAAGGTATTCGCCATACCGGGATTGGGTCGCGCCACCCTTGGTGATGCGCAGTCTCAGGACCTTCCTGCGCTGCAGATCGACATTCTGCTCCTGCTGGCGGTCAGCGCTGCCCTCGGTATCGCGGCAGAACTTGCCCGACGGCTGCTCCTCGGCAGCGCAATACATGAGAAGGCGATGCCGATCCCGTCCGGTGTCTTCCATCCGTCGCCGCGAAGGTGGCTCGCGCCGATCGTTGCGGCGTCTGCCCTCGCCGTGATGGTGATCGCTGGTCTTCCGCGCGATGGACAGGCAACGACGAGGGAGAAGTTCGCTGCTCCATCTCTTGCCTACCCGTTCGGCACGGACGCGTCCGGGCGAGACCTGTTGGCCCGGGTCGCCGACGGTGCAGTGCGGTCGATCGGACTCTCGCTGGCTGTCACGCTCGCGGCGCTGGTGGTCGGTGTCCTGTTGGGTCTCGTTCCACGCGCGTCGAGGGGCCCGGTGGAGGTGACCAACGCGGCACCGCCGGTGGTCACCGGAATTCTGATCGCGGCGGTCTGGGGTCCGAGCGCAGGCGGGGCGGCCGTCGCGGTCCTGATCGTCACGTGGGCTCCGCTTGCGGCCCACACCGCCGCGCTCGTCGAGGAGACCCGGGCTCGGCCATATATTTCCATTCTGCCCACGCTCGGGGCAGGCAACCCAAGAATTCTGTTCGGATCCGTCGTGCCCACCGTGGTTCCGGTAGTGCTGCGGCACGCCATGATTCGTCTGCCCGGAGTCGCGCTGGCCCTGGCCGCACTCGGATTTCTCGGTCTCGGACCGCAACCGCCGACGGCGGACTGGGGATTGATCCTGTCCGACGGAGTCGCAGCGGTGGAGAGAGCACCGTGGGTGGCGGCAGCCCCGCTTGCGTCGTTGATCGCCCTCGCTGTTCTCGCTGTATCTCTCACCGCGGCCACGTCGGGTCGAGTGCGGTCGACCGGTACCGTCGTCGAGACAGTCGATGCAGGAGGGCGCGTTACATGAGTTCGAGGACCGACAGGTCGCCGACGCGATGGCGGTGGTCGTTTCTCGTCGATCTACGGCGGGCCACCCCCACCGTCCGACTTCTCGTACTCACCCAGATGACCTTCAACATCGGCTTTTTCATGGTGTTGCCGTATCTCTCGGTGCATCTGACTTCCGATCTGGGACTCGGGGCGGCGCTCGTCGGTGTCGTGCTCGGAATCAGAACCTTCTCGCAGCAAGGACTGTTCTTCGTCGGTGGCACCCTCGCGGATCGGTGGGGCATCAAGCCGGTAGTCCTCGTCGGCTGCGTGCTGCGGGTGGCGGGTTTCGTGGCCCTGGCGTTCGCCGATTCGCTGCCGGCGGTGCTGATCGCTACGGTATCGATCGGATTTGCAGCCGCATTGTTTTCTCCCGCTGTCGAATCCGCGGTCGCAATCGAGGCGGGAAAGAGCGAACGCAGTGGTTCCGTTACTCGGGTGGAGACGTTCGCGCTCATGTCGGTCTGTAGCCAGATCGGTTCGTTCACCGGCCCGCTCGTCGGATCACTCTTGCTGTTGGCCGACTTCCGGGTCGCGTGCCTCGTCGCCGCAGGCATTTTCGTCCTCGTCATCGCCGCACACATCCGATGGTTGCCACGTGAGCCCGGCGAACATCGTGACGATCCGTGGCTCTCGGGCTGGACCGATGTGGTGCGCAACAGAACCTTTGTGTTGTTCGCGGTTGCGATGAGCGCGCAATTGGTGGCCTACAACCAGCTGTATCTGCTGCTGCCCCTCGAGGTGGAGCGGGCGTGGGGATCGCAGACGGTGCTGGGGTGGTTCTTCGCGATCTCGGCGGTGCTCGTGGTTTCGGCGCAGATGCCGATCACCCGACGCGTCGCGAATATGGCACCGCGACTCACGCTGCCGATCGGATTCGCAGTCATGGCAGCGTCTTTCGTTCTCGTCGCCGTTGCTGCGCCGTTCGAACTGCACGGATGGCTGGGGTTGGTCCCGGCGGCACTGTTCGTGTTGCTTCTCGCTCTCGGACAGATGATTGCCATGCCCCAGGCCCGGGACCTGGTGCCGCGCATGGCTGCCGAACGTCGACTGGGCTCGTACTACGGCTTCATGGCCTCGCTCGGCGGCATAGGAGTACTCGTCGGATCGATCTCACTCGGAGCGGTGATCGATGCCTCCCCCGACACTGGCTGGGGAGCTGCGATCCCATGGCTGGTCGCTGCGCTGTTCCCCATTGCCAGTGTCGTCGGGCTGCGCGTGGTGCTCGCTCGGCTCGACTGACCACAATCCCGATTTCCCCGCCCCGCCGTCCCCCATTTCCCCGCCCCCGTTCCCCCGCAAACGCGCGCGCGTTCGCCATACGCGAGCGGATTCGCTCCCGATTCCGCGCGCACCTGGCAAACGCGCTCGCGTTTGCGGCGGCCTCGGCTACACCCAGCGTCACCCCTCCCCCGCACGGAGAGTTCACTCTCCCCCAGGGGTAGGGGTCAGAATATCGACATGAACGGTTTGCTGACGATCGGCGAGTTCTCTCGGATCACGCACCTGTCAGTGAAGACGCTGCGGCGTTATCACGAGTCGGGGCTGCTCGAACCTGCCACCGTCGACAATTTCTCCGGCTACCGGTACTACGCCACGGCTCAGGTCGCGACGGCGCAGATCATCAGTCGGTTCCGCAGCATGCAGATGCCCGAGCGTGAGGTGCGGGCCATCGTCACCACACCGAATCCCGACGAACGAGCCCGGTTGATCACCGAGCACCTCACTCGACTCGAGCGGCAGTTGGACGACACCCGATCAGCGGTGACCGCCCTGCGCCGATTGTTGGATCCGACGCCGCCGACCATCGAGGTTCGACGCATACTCACCGAGAAGTGTTCGGTAGCAGCTATTTCGGAGTCCGTGGACGCGTCCGAGGTGCTCGGTTGGTACTCCGAGGCGATGGCCGAGATCGACGCAGTCGTTTCCGACACCACCGGACCTCCGGGCGGGCTCTACGACAACGAGTTGTTCACCGAAGGGCGCGGGGTCATGACCGTCTACGTTCCGACCCCAGATGCACCGTGTCTGAACAGAATTCGGCCGATAATGCTGCATCCCACCGAACTCGCGGTGACTGTTCATCACGGCCCTCACGACGACATCGACGTCACATACGGAGCTCTGGGGGTATACGTCGAGACGAATGGCCTGGCTATCGCGGGTCCGGTCCGCGAGGTCTACGCGGTCGGGCCGCGCGAGACCGAGAATTCGACGTTGTGGCGTACCGAAATCGGATGGCCGGTGTTTGCGGCGACGTCGACCGCGCCTTGATCAGCGACCCAGCTGCCTGCTTGCTCCGTCGAGTTCGGCGTGAGCACCGATTCTTGCGTTTCGCCCCGCCCGATCCCCGGCCTTACGTGCGCCCTCGGAGTACCCGGCGTTCGCGCTCTGCCCCCGCCAATGTCCACGCGCAGTCGAGGTCTGCCGATAATAGTCGCGCAGCTCGATCTCTTTGTCGCGCAGCACCAACGCGGTACCGGCACCCTGCTGTTCCTGAGCGATGGCCTTGGCCTCGGTATCCTTCTTCACCTCCCCGAGACGCTGACCGATGCGCGACGCGAATGCCGTCTGGAAGTTCAATCGGGCCGTCACGGCAGCGACGGGTACTTCCTCGCGTCGGGTGTACCGTCGACGATTCTTGATCTCGGTGACGGTACGAATGGCCGTCTCGGACCTGTAGGCACCGGATTTGATGTACGCATCCGACGCCCGCACCATCTGGATCAGCAGAGACGAGTACAGGGCCTCGGTGGTCTCGATGTCGGAGTCGAAGCCGTAGGCGAACACCTGCGTCGACGATCTGGACACGTCGCATTGGACGTCGTTCGCATGGGCGATGGCGACGAACAGTTGAACGTAGGTCTTGAGCCCACGCTTGCCCGGTTCACCGATGGGGACGACCTTCTGGGTAGGCGTCGCCTGCCGTTCGCGGGATGCGCTGTGCGAACGCGCGACGGCCAGATCCACCGATGCCGACGTGGCCAAACGCTGCGCAGCCTCCATGAAGGCCTCGGCCTCGTGGGGGTTGTCGGTGGACTCCGCCTGGCGCAGCAACCCGCCGATTCGCGTCAGCATCTTGTCCGAACTCATGAGCGAAAGGGTACCGGGCACCCCCGACAAGTCCGGGTTGACCGATTCAGGAACGCGATAATGACCCCTATGCGGTGAGTTGTGTGCCACAGTACCCATCGACATATGTGTCGGGGGAGCATCACAGCACGATTCTGCGTGCCCATCTCCGGGCGCATACCACCGCGTAGAAGTAAGTGGAGAAAACAATGGCGTCTTTGATCACGAAGGTGGCAGTGGTTGCAACAGCAGCCACGCTGCTGACGCTCACCGGATGTTCGAGCGACAGCGGATCGAGCGGCGATTCGGGTGCTGCTGCATCCGAAAACGCCGACGGCCGTGGGCCTATCACCTATGTAGAGGGACAGGACACCACCGAGACCGGTGTCGTCCAGCAGATCATCTCGGAGTGGAACTCCAGCCACCCCGACGAGCAGGTCACCTTCAAGGAACAGTCCGCCGACGCCGATCAGGCCCACGACGACTTCGTTCAGCAGCTCCAGGCACAGCAGAGCGACTACGACGTGATGGCACTCGACGTCGTGTGGACCGCCGAGTTCGCGGCCAAGGGTTGGCTCGTGCCGCTCGAGGGCGAATTCGCACTCGACAACGCAGGCGTGCTGCCCGCGACCGTCGCGAGTGCGACCTACAACGGCAAGCAGTACGCCGCTCCGAAGAACACCAACGGTGGACTGCTCTACTACCGCAGTGATCTGCTCCCCGAGGCGCCCACCACCTGGGCCGAGCTCACCGAGGATTGCCAGGTCGCACGGGACAACAACATCGACTGCTACGCAGGGCAATTCGCCCCCTACGAAGGTCTGACGGCCAACGCGTCGGAGATCATCAACGCGCACGGCGGATCGATCGTGGCCGAGGACGGCAAGACCCCCACCGTCAACAGCCCGGAAGCCAAGGCCGGACTGCAGACTCTGGTCACCGCGTTCGAGACCGGCGTCATCCCGGCTCAGGACACCACGTTCAAGGAGTCCGACAGCCAGCAAGCGTTCCAGGACGGAAAGACGCTGTTCCTGCGCAACTGGCCGTACGTCTACGGCACCGCCGCAGAAGAAGGTTCGGCTGTGGTCGGCAAGTACGCGGTCGCACCCCTTCCCGGAGTCACCGGCGTGGGCACCTCGACGCTCGGCGGCTACAACGCCGCGATCAGCGCGTACTCCGAGAACAAGGCCACTGCTGCCGACTTCCTGCGCTTCATGCAGGGCGAGAAGGCACAGCGCATCATTGCCGAGGGTGCTTTGCCGCCCGTGCTCTCGTCGCTGTACGACGATCCCGCACTGATCGCCGCGATGCCGTACCTTCCCGCTTTGAAGGCATCCATCGAGAACGCCGTTCCGCGTCCCGTCACCCCGTTCTACCCGGCCGTCTCGAAGGCCGTGCAGGACAACGTCTCTGCCGCCATCAAGGGTGAGAAGAGCGTCGACCAGGCGATCACGGACATGCAGGCCGGTATCGAAACCGCCGGCGCCAACTGATTTCGGGAGAACCAATGGCTGTACCTGCTGGTGTGACCAGTGGGGCCGCCGCAACCACCGCGGCCGGGGGCTCGTCCCCCGGCCGCGGTCGGCATGTGCGGTCCAAGAACAAGCGGTTCGGCCTGACGCAGGGTCGGGCCTGGCTGTTGATCGCACCGACGATGGTGATCCTCGCGATCGTCATCGTCTACCCGGTGATCCGAGCTCTGGTGATGTCCTTCTCCAAGGATCCCGGTCTCGATCCCACCACCGGCATGTTCGTCACCGGTGGATCTGCCGGCTTCGACAACTACACGCACTGGATTCTGCAGCAATGCACCTCGGCGTCGGGCACGTTGGTGCCCTGTCCGCCGGGAACGCTCGGTTCGCAGTTCTGGGGCGCGGTCGGCAACACGGCGTTCTTCACGGTCGTGACCGTGTCCATCGAGGTGGTCATCGGCTTCGGGATGGCCGTCATCATGGGCAAGACCTTCGCCGGCCGCGCATTGCTGCGCGCGGCGATCCTGATCCCCTGGGCGATCCCGACGGCGGTCACGGCCAAGCTCTGGTACTTCATTTTCGCGTACGACGGCATCGCCAATCGCATTCTGGGAACGAACATTCTGTGGACCGGTGACGCGTGGCCCGCTCGTTTCGCCGTCATCATCGCCGACGTATGGAAGACGACGCCATTCATGGCGCTGTTGATCCTGGCCGGGCTCCAGATGATTCCCGCCGACGTCTACGAGGCGGCCCGCGTCGACGGTGCGTCGGCGTGGCAGCGGTTCACCAAGATCACACTGCCGTTGGTCAAGCCCGCGTTGATGGTGGCAATTCTGTTCCGCACCATGGACGCGCTGCGTATGTACGACTTGCCGGCCATCCTCACCGAGGGCAATCCCGCGACGCGGACCATCTCGATTCTGGTGGTGGACCAGATTCGGCAGGGATTCAACAGCGCTGCGTCGTTGTCGACCATCTCGTTCATTTTCATATTCGTCGTGGCATTCATCCTGGTGAAGTTTCTCGGTGCCAATGCCGTTGCCACTCAGGATAATCAGCGTAAGGGGCCCGGCCGATGAAGCAGGCTCGCATCTATCTCGGTGTCGTCGTCATTCTCGTCTGGGGACTGGCACCGTTCTACTGGATGGTCGTCACCGCATTCCGCGACCCGCGCTACACCTTCGACACGACGCCGTGGCCGACGCACGTCACGTGGGAGAACTTCGAGAACGCGTTGTCGACGGCGAACGGCAACAACTTCCTGCGTGCGGTGGGCAACAGTCTGATCGTGGGCGGCGCGACCACACTGATCGCTTTGGTCATCGGCATCTTCACGGCATACGCGCTCTCGCGCATCGACTTTCGCTTCAAGTACGTGGTGACGGGCATCATCCTGGGTGCGTCGATGTTCCCCGTCGTCGCGTTGGTGACCCCGCTGTTCCAGTTCTTCACCAACATCGGCTGGATCGGCAGCTACCAGGCGATGGTCATCCCGAACATCTCGTTCGTCCTGCCGTTGACGATCTATACGCTGGCGGCGTTCTTCGCCGAATTGCCCTGGGAACTCGAAGAAGCCGCGCGGATCGACGGTGCTGGGCGATTCCAGGCATTCCGCCTGGTGATGCTTCCACTCGCCGCGCCTGCCTTGTTCACCACCGCGATTCTCGCGTTCATCGCCGCGGTGAACGAGTACCTGCTGGCCAGTCAGCTCTCGAGTGACAAGACCGAACCGGTGACCGTGGCCATCGCGCGGTTCACCGGCAACGATCCGCTGGTGGTGCCGTATGCCGCGATCATGGCCGCGGGCACCATCGTGGCGATTCCACTGGTGATCATGGTGCTGCTGTTCCAGCGCCGCATCATCTCCGGTCTGACGGCGGGCGGCGTCAAGTCGTGACGGCGCAGGACCACCTGCAGTTGTTGGCAGGCATTCTCGGGTTCTTCGCGCTGGTAGCTCTCGGTTTCGCCGTCGTCGGAATCGTCGGAGGTAATCCCGGCGTGGTTCCGTCCGTAGCGCTGCTTGGCTTGCTGGTCGCACTGTGGTTCACCGTCAAGAAGATTCGCTGAAACTCGTCGTCGCGATAGCCACCAGTTCGGCCAGTGCCGGACTCATCGCGCTGCGCCACACCAGGGCCAGCAATGCAGCGGTGTGTGAGTCGGTGAGCTCGATGGCGACGAGCCGGTCGTCGTAGAACTCGGCCATCGATCGGCTGAGAATCCCGACCCCCAAACCGCGGGCTGCGAGGTCGGCCACCGCGTCGGGTGCGCTGGCCTGCAACGTGATCGACGGTGACAGTCCTACACCGGCGCAGTCCCGGTCGAACACTGCACGGATCCCGGTGCCGGGCGGAAGGGCGATGATCGGGTGTTCGCATACCTGCGCCAACGTCGCTGTGTCCTGTGCTGCCAGAGGATGCTGCGGTGGAACGGCCGCAACGATCCGCTCGTCGATCACCACCATCGATGCCAATCCGTCCGGGGCCTGAGCTGCGACACCGACGAGTGCTATGTCCAGTTCTCCGGCGCGCACATCGGCCACCAGTCGGTCCGAGTTGTCCTCGTGGAGAGCAAGTTCGACGCCTGGGTGCGCCGAATGGAAGCGTGCCAATGCGTCGAACAGTTGTGGGACGGTGCAGGCGGTGACCATCCCGACGCGAAGCGAGCCGCGCAGAAGTCCGGCAACGTCGTCGACGGATTGCCTGACCGAGCCGGCGGCAGCCAGCGTCGCACGGGCTTGCGTCAGTGCGGCCTGGCCTGCGGTGGTCAATGTTGCTGTGCCACCTGACCTGTCGATCAACTCGGCACCGAGTTCGCGTTCGAGCGCTCGGATCTGGGCGCTGACGCCGGATTGGCTGATGTGCACTCTGGCTGCTGCGCGGGTGAAGTTTGCTTCTTCTGCGACGGCCACGAAGTATTCGAGCTGTCTCAGTTCCATTGCTGAACTCCAAGATTCGGACCTTCGCCGGCGTCGAGTCTCGCAACAGTGCGCTTCGGTGCGGTGACGCGATAGCTGCAGTCGATCAGCTCGGCGGCCTCGGCCCAGACGTCGTCGGTGGCCTTCTCCTTGCGGTCACTGCTGAGGTCGAATCCCACCCAGCCGGCCGGGCCGAGGTAGGCGGGGTGGAAGTAGCGAGGTTCGAGTTCGCAGGCGCGCTGCTCCTCGGCGCTCTCGCATTTGACCAGGATCGACAGGTCGTATTGATCGCCGCCTTTGACGCCACCGCCGAAGTAGACGAACACCGAGGCTGTGCGGAACGTCGGTCTGCCGTGGGAGATCTTCTCGGTCACGTCGGGATAGGCGAACGCCAGTGCCCGGACGCGTTCGAGGACCGGATGCTTGGAGGTGGGGTCGATGGCCACTTCAGAACCATAACCCGTGCGGCCCAGCAGCAGCTATGAGTAAAACTTCTGGGGATGATCGGAACCAACTGTTGGACTTCTGGCTCGGTGCGTTCGAGACTCGACGTCATGACACAGACACCGAAAGAAGTTGCAGCGACCTACTTCGAGGCCTGGAAGAGCAAGGACTTCGACACTCTGGCGTCGATCCTGCACGAGGACGCAACGTTTCTCGGGCCACTCGGCACAGCGGCAAACGGGGCCGAATGTGTGGCTGGATTGAAGGGAATGTCGCAGATCGTGACCGATGTCGACATAGCGCACGTCTTCGTGGACGGTCCGAATGTACTGACGTGGTTCGACCTGCACACGTCGATCGCACCGCCGGCCTCGACCGCGAACTGGCAGCGAATCGAGAACGGCAAAATCATGGAAATCAAGGTGACATTCGATCCGCGCGAGATCATCGCCGCGGGATAAGCGAACGCCCGCCGGCACTCGATGTGACATTTGGTGGCCCTTTCGGGGGTCAATGTCACGTTGAGTGGACCGGCGGGCGTCGGCGTCGCGGAGAATTACGCGTCGATGATGAACGCTTCGAGCTGCTCGCGAGCAACGTCGTCGGCCAGTTGCTTCGGCGGGCTCTTCATCAGGTAGGCGGAAGCCGGGATGACCGGTCCACCGATGCCGCGGTCGGCCGCGATCTTGGCGGCGCGGACTGCGTCGATGATGACGCCGGCGGAGTTGGGCGAGTCCCATACTTCGAGCTTGTACTCGAGGTTGAGGGGAACGTCACCGAAGGCGCGGCCTTCGAGACGGACGTAGGCCCACTTGCGGTCGTCGAGCCAGCCGACGTGGTCCGACGGTCCGATGTGGACGTCCTTGGCGTTGAACTCCTTCTGGAGGTTCGACGTCACGGCCTGGGTCTTGGAGATCTTCTTCGACTCGAGGCGAGTGCGCTCGAGCATGTTGAGGAAGTCCATGTTGCCACCGACGTTGAGCTGCATGGTGCGGTCGAGCTGCACGCCGCGGTCCTCGAACAGCTTCGCCATGACGCGGTGGGTGATGGTGGCACCGACCTGGCTCTTGATGTCGTCGCCGACGATGGGAACGCCTGCGTCCTCGAACTTCTTGGCCCAGACGGGATCGCTGGCGATGAAGACGGGCAGTGCGTTGACGAAGGCGACGCCTGCGTCGATGGATGCCTGTGCGTAGAACTTGTCGGCTTCTTCGGATCCCACGGGAAGGTAGGACACGAGCACGTCCACCTTGGCGTCACGAAGGGCCTGTGCCACGTCGACGGGCTCGGCGTCGGAGATCTCGATGGTCTCGGAGTAGTACTTGCCGATGCCGTCGAGGGTCGGTCCGCGCAGGACGCTGACGGTGCTCGGGGGTACGTCGGCGATCTTGATGGTGTTGTTCTCGCTGGCGAAGATGGCCTCGGAGAGATCGAAGCCGACCTTCTTGGCGTCCACGTCGAACGCGGCGACGAACTCGACGTCGCGGACGTGGTACTTGCCGAACATGACGTGCATGAGGCCGGGAACGGTGGCGTTCTCGTCCGCGTCCTTGTAGTACTCGACACCCTGGACCAGGGATGAGGCGCAGTTGCCCACACCCACAATGGCCACGCGGATTGCGTTGTTGTTCTCACCCATGGTCGGGCTCTCCTTCTGTCTTGACCGTCCGGTTCGGTGCTGTGTGGGACGGTGCTGGGTTGGGGCCGGCCTGCTCGGCTGCGATGACTTCGTTGAGCCAGCGCACCTCACGTTCACTCGATTCGAGACCGAGTTGATGGAGCTGCCGGGTGTAGCGGTCGAGTGTTCCGTTCGCCTTGGCAACTGCGTCGCGAAGTCCTTCGCGACGCTCCTCGACCTGGCGTCGTCTGCCTTCGAGAATGCGGACTCTAGCTTCGGCTGGGGTTCGACTGAAGAAGGCAAGATGTACACCGAATCCGTCGTCGGTGTAGTTCTGCGGTCCGGTGTCGGCCACCAGTTCGGAAAATCGTTCCCTGCCGAGTGGGGTGAGCACGTACACCCGCTTTGCCCGTCTTTTCACGAGCAATTCGGGACCGGCGTCCTCGGTGATGAGGCCGTCGGTTTGGAGTCGACGGAGCGCCGGGTACAGCGATCCGTACGAAAACGCTCGAAAAGCTCCGAGTAGGCCGGTGAGCCGCTTGCGGAGCTCGTAGCCGTGCATGGGTGATTCGAGAAGCAAACCGAGAATTGCGAGCTCGAGCATGCAACTCCCCTTCCTCGAATACAACGACACAACACGGCGATGCGATTGACTGCACTATCGAATAATGTATCGCGCCGATACATTGAAAGACAAGGGCGGTGCCGAAGTATCGGTCAGCGATGCCGCACAGACCGTGGACTTCACGGCCGGCGTGACGACATCGATCGACGCCAGACGAACCCACGAACGTATGGTGCGACGCATGACCCCGTCCACGGCGAACCAGGGCGGACGGGACGCACTGGGCACTCGATGGGTCGGCTGCGATCAGCTGACCGCACACGTCTCTGTGGTGCAGTGTTGTGTTCCGTCTTCGCTCTGTTGGCGTGATCGAACACGGGCCGAATGATCGGTTCAGCGAACCGGTGCCACCATGAGCACCGCGTCCACTCGGTACTCGCCCCACTGCTGCGCAGCGGTCCCGATTCGGTGCCAGCCTCGCCTGTCGTAGAAGCCGAGGGCGGCGCTACTCGGATCGACCAGCAGCACTGGTACGCGGCCCGCGTCGCATGCCGCTCGGACAGCGTGAGCGAGCAGCGTCGTTCCGCTGCCCGGTACGGAGCCGTCGGTGACCAAGCGTGAGACGACAGTGAGTCGATCGGCCGCGACGCCCGTTGCTCGCTGCCATTGCTCGCTCGCGTCGTCCATACCGGGATCCTGTCCGGGTGTTGCCGTCGGATGCAGCGCGATGTGTCCGACGACGGCGTCGTGATGCTCCACTACCCAGGCTTCGAGTTCGTTCGGTGCGGCAAGCCAGTCCGCTCGTACCGCTGCTGCGCGCACGGGATAGCGATGCGTCGAGTGCGAACGTTGCAGGATGGGTAGGAGGGCGCTCAGGTCGTCGTCCCGTCGGGGTCGCACGCGGATTCCCGATGTGGCGAACATGTGAACGAGTGTAGGGACGGGGATCGGCAGAGATCGGGCAGCGAGGCCTACGTCGACGAATGCGAGCCGAGTCGAGCGGTCACCGACCCATTCCGCGCAGTGCCGCCATCTGTCGGCCGAAGTGCGAGAGACGGTACAGCACGGACTTGCCGTGCCGAGAGCTCTCGACCAGGCCGTTGTCGCGTAGCACTCGAAGGTGCTGGGACACCGCGCTCGGAGTGACGGAGAAGCGCTGGGCAAGCTCGGACGTAGATGCGGGCTCGCTGAGTGCGAGAAGAAGGTCGGCCTTGACTCCTCCCACCAAAGCGGCGAGCGCGTGATGCGAATGCGGTGGTGTGTATTCCGCGAAGAGCGTCCCCGTTCCACGTGCCGGATACGACAGCCAGGAGTGGCCGGGTGACGTGGGATTCCAGATTGCCGACACGTTCTTCGTGAAAATCGACGGGGTGAGCACCAACCCGCGCTCGTCCGGTGAGCCGTCGGCAGATGTCGACGTGGTCAGGTGCACGGCCAGCTGTCCATCGTCCTGCCACTCGATTGCGTCGCCGAGATTGTCGAAGAGTCCTGCTGCGCCGCGTTGCGCGAACTCTCTTCCACGAAAAGTGACGTCCGACTCCAGAACCCGCCCGATCGCCGACCAGTGGGGTGCGATCGCAGCGCGGTAGTAGTCGTACAGGGCGTCGGCGATGATGTGTGCGGCGCCCTGCGGGTCGTCTGCCACGCCGGCCAAGGCGGGCGGCGGAGGGCTGCCCTCGAACAGGCGGGCCAGGTCGCGTGCGACCTCTATCGGCTCGGAGCGTGCAATGAGCTCACATTCCTCTTCGACGCTTCGACTGCCCCGAGCGGGAAGGGGTGTGATGAAGTCCGGGATTCTTGCCCGCGAGGGGGATACGAGTGCGCGTATCAGGTCGGAGTTGTATTCGTGCGCGACCTCTCGAGCGTGCCGGTGCCAGGCGGTCAGGTGCATCCTGCCCTGCGGCCCGAGCACCAAGGCCCACAAGCTCAACGCCGTTTCGGTCATCGCCGAGTACGCCAGCCGTACGCGAGCCAGGTCGTCGACGCCGAGCCGATAGGTGATCATCGTGCTGCGACGCTAGACCGACGTCGCGCGATGCCGCAAGAGTTGGCGGTGGTCGGGCCTCGACCGACGTAAGGCGTCGACCACGCGGGTCAGAAGCCGCGGGCAGCGAGCGATCGGATCGATCTGCTCCGCCCTCGCCGCGTCGTGCAAGTCCGCGATCCGTGCGTAGACGAGCGCGGCGGGTGGGTCGGCGGTCAGGTGGTGGAACGTTCGGAACGTGTTCATGCCGTTCACTGAACGCCGAGGGGTGACAGGCAGGGAATCGATTTAGAGGGCACCTACATCGTCGGAAAGCCTCGGGCGGGAGCGACGGTACGTGAAGACCGCAGGTATTACCTGTAGATCGCGATCGGGTTGCCGGCGAAGTCGAAGATGATGCGGCTGCTGTCGGCGGTGCGGAATTCGATCTCCGGTCTCTCTTGGTTGTCGATGGTGAGGTTGTTCACCACGGCATTCGGGTTCCCGAGTGATTCGGGAACTCCGGCAAGCAAGTTGGCCACGAGCGTGTGGTCGATCGTCGTCCAGTCGAAAGTCCCCGCGTCGTTCAGGCTGGACGACGAGTACAGCCTGGGCTCGAAGCCGCCGCTGACGCTCACATCCTCGACGGCACGGTCGGCGTCGAAGCGGTAGATGTCGGCGCGTTCGTCGCTGAAGCGGATGCTCACCGAGATCACTTCCGAGGACTTGTACTGATCGAGGTAGCGCGCTCGGAAGTCGTCGAGACCGGCGGCGGTGTCGAACACGAAGGGCCGCGCGACAATCGGCGTCACACCGTCGGCCACCTCGACGGCAGACGTCGGGGTCGCGGACGTGGGCTCTGCGCCCTGGACGGGCTCGTCGTCGGTGCGAGAGTCGAGCAGGATCACGGTCAATCCGACGGCGACGACGATGACGGCGAGAAGCGCATACAGCACCCGGCGCTTGGGTTCGTAGTGCCGCGGCGGCGGTTCCGGCAGGTCGACGTCGCTTTGCAGGTCGTCGGTCAGAGCGCGGAGATCGCTGAGTGTGACTGCAGCGCGGGCCCTTTCGATGCGAAGTCGATGTTCTTCGTAGGTCATCTGGCCGTCGGAGTACGCCCCGTCCAGTGCGGTTGCTGTCGTGGCGCGATCGATGTCCCGCGCTCGTTTGCTCGAGTATTCCGCCATGGTCGGCCCCTAGCCCTCCGGATCGAACGGTTTGACGGAGGTGAAACGCCCGTCGAGATCAGTTGTGAGATAACCATTTTCACCGAGTTCATTGCTCGCATACACCGAGACTTGGGGGCCACCGCCGAAGTCGTGCACCAGAAGGTAGACGGTATCGACCCGGGTGAGGTTCAAGCTGACGCTCGCGCCGGCGATCACGCCTGCGACGACGGGCAGGTCGACCATCCCGATGTCGACGGTGCGCGTGGAGGGAGTGCGCGTGGACGGAGTGCCGAAGTCGTCCATCGACCCGTCGCGGTAGATCGAGTCGGTGTAGAGAAGTGGACGGTCGCGAACGGCATGGGTGTAGATGACGTAGTCCGGGTAGACACTGAGGTCGTCGAGCACCGTTGTGCCGAGTTCTTCGCGTGCAACCGACACGACCCGTTCGAGACCCTCGAGTTCGAGGAACCCCGCCGGGCCGAACTGGTGGCGAGGGTCGTCGGCCACCGCGCAGGAGCGAATGCCGAACGTCAGGGCCACGATGGCACCGATCAACGGCACGACCACGGTCAGTAGCCCGAGCCGGCGTCCGCGTCGCCCGGGCACGGTGACGCTCTTCCACGGGGCCATCTCAGCGAGATCGGTCTCGCCCTGCAGGTCATCGATGAGCCGGTGAAGATCGCCCAGCGTGGTCGCTCTCATGGCCGTTGCAACCCGCGCAGAGTGTTCGGTATCGGTCAGCTGCCCTTCGTCGCGGGCTCGATCGAGGGTTGCGCACGCGTCGGTGCGATCTGCATCTCTCGCCCGTTTGGAGGGGGCAGATCGCATCGGCACAGGTGGAGCATAGTTTCTCGGGCCTGAAACGCGAGCTGCTCGTCGCCGAGGCGGGGGTTCGCAGGTCCCCACCGGAGGGGGCGCACGTACTCTGGTCCTCGTGCGACTTCAGCGACAGGTGGTGGACTACGCCCTTCAGCGTCGGTCGCTGCTGGCCGAGGTCTACTCCGGTAGGACGGGTGTCGCAGCGGTCTGCGACGCAGATCCGTACCTGCTCCGCGCTGCCAAGTTCCACGGTCGGGGCAGTGATGTGGTGTGTCCCATCTGCCGCAAAGAGCAGCTCACTTTGGTGTCCTGGGTTTTCGGTGAGAAGCTCGGTGCGCTGTCCGGGTCGGCGCGAACGGCCGACGAACTCGTCCGGCTCGCTGCGACCCAGGAGGAATTCTCGGTCCACGTGGTCGAGGTGTGCCGCTCGTGCAGCTGGAACCACCTCGTTCAGTCCTATGTCCTCGGGGCAGTCCCCGCACCCAAGCAACCCCGTCGTCCGCGATCGGGTTCCCGCCAACCGAACCGTCGTACCGCGAGTGAGTGACACAATCGCTCGGCTGATGCTTTTTCGCGAGAGGTCGACGCGGCCGCCGAAATTACTGGAGATCTGTACGTGAGTTCCCCCTACGACAACAACCCGGGTAACAACGCACCTGGCCGTAGCGACTCCGGACGGCGTCCCGACGTGCCGGGGCCCCCGCGCGGCAGCAGGCATTCGGATCCGCCCGGGCGTCGCCCGGTGCCTCCCCCCGGGCAGCGTCCGACGCCTCCCCCCGGGCAGCGTCCGACGCCTGCGCCCGGGCAGCGCCCGATGCCGCCGCAGGGTCGGCCACCGTTGCCTCCCCCCGGGCAACGTCCCGGACCTCCTCCGGGACAGCGCCCGGGACCGCCACCCGGTCAGCGACCGATGCCGCCGCAGGGCAGACCACCCATGCCGCCGCCCGGTCAGCGCCCCGGCCCTCCGCCGGGTCAGCGACCGATGCCGCCGCAGGGCAGGCCACCGATGCCGCCGCCCGGTCAGCGTCCGGGACCAGCGTCCGGCCAGCGTCCCTTACCGCCTCAGGGTCGGCCCCCCGGTGAACGCCGCTACGGGGAGCCGCCGGTCACCCCTGCTGCGCGCTCTGCAGTGGGGCCGGCATCCGCTGCGGCCGGAGTCACCCGATCGGGATCCGTCCCGCCGCCACACGAACCGAACGATCCATCAGCTCGCTCCTCGGGCAGTGAACCGCCTGAGCCCCCCGAAAGAGGTCCCGCCGCGAAAACGAAGAAGAAGTCCAAGTGGCGGGTCGTTCGACGCACGATGTACGCGTTGATCGCCTTGGGTCTTATCGTGCCGATTTTGGCGTTCATGGTGGCGTACACGCTGGTGGACGTCCCGCAGCCCGGTGACCTCAGAACCAACCAGGTCGCCACGATCTTCGCCTCCGACGGTTCGAGTGTGCTCGGCAAGGTGGTGCCCCCCGAGGGCAACCGGACCGATGTGACGATCGACCAGATCCCCGAGCATGTACGCAACGCCGTGCTCTCGGCCGAGGACCGCGATTTCTACTCCAACCCCGGATTCTCGGTCACCGGATTCGGCCGAGCTCTGCGAGACAACGTGCTCGGACGCGACAGTGCAGGCGGCGGTTCCACGATCACCCAGCAGTACGTGAAGAACGCTTTGGTCGGTAACGATCGGACGCTGACGCGCAAGATGCGCGAGCTGGTCATTTCTTCCAAGATGGCGCGGCAGTGGTCCAAGGACGACATTCTCGCGGCCTATCTGAACACCATCTACTTCGGTCGTGGCGCGTACGGCATCGCAGCGGCGTCGACGGCGTATTTCGGTAAGTCCGTCGATCAGCTCTCGGTCGAAGAAGGTGCCGTGCTGGCGGCGACGATTCAGCAGCCCTCCGGTCTGGATCCCGAGTTCAACCCCACGGGTGCTCAGTCGCGTTGGAACTACGTGCTCGACGGCATGGTGTCGCAGGGCCAGCTCGACGCGACCCAGCGGGCCGCGATGCAGTATCCGCCATGGATCCCCAGCTCCCAGGTGGACTCCGGCGATGCGGACGACGCGGGTCCCAACGGACTGATCAAGGCCCAGGTGCTGCGCGAGTTGTCCGCTGCCGGGGTCAGTGAGCAGGACCTCAACACCGAGGGTCTGCAGATCACCACTACGATCGATCCGAGGGCGCAGGCAGCTGCGGTCGAGGCTGTGGACAACAACCTCGAAGGCGAGCCGTCGGAACTGCGGACGGCATCGGTGTCGATCGATCCGCGCAGTGGCGCGGTCCGTTCGTACTACGGCGGCGCGGACGGGCGCGGATTCGACTTCGCGCAATCGGGCCTGCAGACCGGATCCTCGTTCAAGGTGTTCGGCCTCGCCGCTGCTCTGGACCAGGGCATTCCGCTGTCGAAGATGTACGACAGCTCCTCGCTCGACGTCAACGGCATCCAGATCAGCAACGTCGAGGGCGAATCCTGCGGTACGTGCACCATCGCCGAGGCCCTCAAGCGGTCGCTCAACACGAGCTTCTACCGCATGATGCTGGGCATGGACAACGGCCCGCAGGCCATCGCGGACATGGCCCACAAGCTCGGCATCCCGCAGGAAATCGAGGGCGTCGGCCCCACGTTGACCGAGCCCGACAACGCGGGCCCGAACTACGGAATCGTGCTCGGCCAGTATCAGTCTCGGGTCCTCGATATGGCCTCTGCCTACGCGACACTCGCAGCGTCCGGCGTTTATCACACCCCGCACTTCGTGCAGAAGGTCGTCACGGCCGATGGCACGGTGTTGCTCGATCGTGCACCCGAGGCCGGTCAGCAGGTGGTCTCGGCGGCGGTCGCGGACAACGTGACCTCGGCGATGCGTCCGATCGCCGGGTATTCCAACGGCCACAACCTCGCGGGCGGTCGTCAGTCGGCGGCCAAGACCGGTACCGCGCAGCTCGGTGACACCGGTCAGAACAAGGACGCGTGGATGGTCGGCTACACCCCGTCGCTGTCGACGGCGGTGTGGGTCGGTACCGAACAGGGACTGCCCCTCGAGAACAGTTACGGCGGTCCGATCTACGGATCGGGCATACCGTCGGACATCTGGAAGGCGACGATGGACGGGACACTGGAGGGCACGTCGAACGAGACGTTCCCGACGCCCGAGGCCATCGCCGGTCAGGCAGGCGTTCCGCAGTACTCGGCACCCGCTCCGACCACCACGGTGGCACCGTCCGCTCCGCCGCAGGTGACATTGCCGATTCCTACGGAAATCTCCCCGCCGGTCGTCATCACTCCACGGCAGGTCGAAATTCTGCCCGGCGTAACGATCCCGCTGCCCGGATTGGCACCGGCCCAGCCGGCACCTGCACCGGCAGCGCCCGAACCGGCTACACCCGGGCAGTAGCGACTTCACCGGTGACGACCGAACCCGACCGCAAGGGTCGAGCATTGGCGAGCCCCGGTCGCCTCGACTCGGCGAGCGCGACGGATCGAGACCTACCCAGGAGCGCAGCGGGCCGAGATTTACCAAGTCGGACCGATCCGATGACCGAGGAACTGTCTTCGGTCATCGGTGGACCGGTCGGACGACACGCGGTGATCGGACGGCAGCGGTGGTTCACCGCCCTGCGGGTGATTCTGCTGCTGGCGGTGGTCTTTCTGTGCTTCGGTTGGTTCGCGAAGGCGGCGTGCATTCAGCAGGCTCCGGTAGGCCCCAACGGTGAACTCGGACTGGATTGGAGTGGCAGCCGGCAGTACGTGGCAATGTGCTACTCGGACACCGTGCCGCTGTACGGTGCGGAGCGACTCGACCAAGGTGCATTTCCGTACAAGAAGTCGTGGGAAGAAACCAAGGCCGACGGCTCGACCCAGGTTCGGTACATGGAGTACCCGGTGCTCGCTGGGCTGTATCAGTACGGCTCGATGGTCGTCGGAAAGATGTGGAACTCACTGAGTTTCCTTCCTCAGGCCCTGCCCGTCGTCGTGTACTTCAACGTCGTAGCCCTGGGTCTGGCGGTCGCCTGGCTGGTCACCGTGTGGGCCACGGCAATAGCTGCTGGACGGCGAATCTGGGACGCGGCCCTGGTGGCTGCGTCGCCGCTCGTGATCGTGCACGGTTTCACCAATTTCGACGCTCTGGCAGCGGCTTTTGCGCTCACCGGTCTGTTGGCATGGGCCAAGAAGCGGCCGGTACTCGCCGGTGTGCTGATCGGACTGGGCGGTGCCACCAAGCTCTACCCCCTGTTGTTCCTCGGTCCGCTGTTGGTGCTGTGTTGGCGCACCGGACGGATGCGGGAGTGGGGCCTGACTGCGAGCGCCGCGATCGGAGCTTGGCTGGCCGTCAATCTTCCTCTTGCGCTGCTGTATCCGTCGGGGTGGTACGAGTTCTTCCGGCTGAATTCCGAGCGCGGAGCCGATCCGGATTCGCTGTACAACGTGGTCACCTCGTTCACCGGCTGGCCCGGTTTCGACGGTCCGCTGTACGCAGGTGCCAAGCCCCTGATCCTCAATGCTGTGACGCTGGTGCTGTTCGCCATCGTGTGTGCGGTGATCGCCTACATCGGCACTACCGCCCCGGTACGGCCGCGGCTCGCGCAGTTGGTGTTCCTGGTAGTGGCCGGCTTTCTGCTCACCAACAAGGTGTGGAGCCCGCAGTATTCGCTGTGGCTGGTTCCACTGGCCGTACTGGCACTACCGCATCGCCGAATACTGTTGGCATGGATGACAATCGACGCGTTCGTCTGGTTCCCCCGGATGTATTACTACCTGGGCGTGGAGAACAAGGGCGTGCCCGAGCAGTGGTTCACCGCAGCCGTAGTGGTGCGCGATATCGCCGTGATCGGGTTGTGCGCGTTGATTATTCGACAGATCTACCGGCCGTCCGAAGACCTCATTCGAAACGGCAGCGCCGTCGACCCGCTCGGTGGCGTTCTCGACGGCGCTGCAGATCGGACCATTGCACACCGGACTGTGGCCCGCAACGTCACATATAGCGGCCGAGCTGTTTGACGGCCTCACCGGCATGCTTGGCCTGAATGCCGTCACCGATGGCCTGTAGTTTCCACTCGCTGCCCTGGCGATACACCTTGGCCATCACCAAGCCGGTGAACGGCATGCCGCCCTGCAGGGTGAAGCGCGCCAGCTCGGTGTTGGTCGTGTTGTCCACCAGGCGGCAGAATGCGTTGGCTACCTGCTCGAACGTCTGGCCACGGTACGAGGTGACGGTGAAGACGATGCCCGTGACGTGCTGGGGCACCTTCGTCAGGTCGACCACGATGACCTCGTCGTCCCCCTCACCCTCACCGGTGAGGTTGTCGCCCTGGTGCACGATCGAGCCGTCCTTGGCTTTGAGCTGACCGTAGTAGACGACATCGTTGACGTTGCGGTCCGCCAGCATGATCGCGGATGCGTCCAGGTCGATGTTCGCGGCGCGGCCTCCGCCGCCGAAGAGGCCGCCCTTCTTCGGAGTGGTCACCGGGTCCCAGCCCAGCCCCATGCGAATGACCGTCAGGGCCACGCCGCCGTCCTTGCGGAGAGTGACCTTCTGACCCTTGGTGAGGCTGACGGGCTTGGCCTTGGTGAGGCTGACTTCCGGAGCCTCGGCGCGGACCGGTGCAGCGGGAGGTGCGGGCGGCGCAGCGGGAGGCGGCGGTGTGGTGGGAGGCGGTGGAGTGGCGGGAGCGGGAGGAGGCGTCGGTGCAGGAGCCGGGGCGTCGTCCACGGACACACCGTGATCGGTCACCAATGCAGCGAACCCACCCGCGTAACCCTGCCCGACGGCCCGAACCTTCCAACTTCCCTGACGGCGATAGATCTCGAGTGCGATCACGATCGATTCCGAGCTCAACCCGTCGATCATGTACTCGTACAACACGTTTCCGGCCGTGTCGCTGACCCTCGCGACGGGAGCGGTGGATCGACCGAAGTTGCTCGACGCGTCGTCGAGGGTGATGACCGCGCGGATCTGTTCGATGTCGGTGGGGACTGCGGCGAGCGAGACTGCCAGGCGGGCCGGACCGCCCTGGCCGGGCTCGAGGCGTACGCCGGGGCCGGTGGGCTGGTTGAAGAACACGAAATCTGCGTCGGTTCGCACCTTTCCGGCGTCGGTGACCAGCAGTGCGGACAGGTCCGCGGGTACGGCCAACGCGATGGAGACGATGACGTCACCGACGGTGAGGGGGCCGTTCTGACCCTTGGACAACGGTTGACCGGCCGGAGCAGACAATGTGATGGACTCTCTCTCGAAGTGCTGGTTACCGTCATCCAATGTACTTGTTCGATTTGTCCGACTGGTGCGGCTGAGCGGAGGTCAGATCTGGCGGAGGGTGAACAGGTCACCGGGCGTGCAGCCGAGGACGCGGCACACAGCGGTGAGCGTCGAGAATCGGATGGCCTTGGCCCGGTCGTTCTTGAGCACCGAGAGATTCACGACGCTGACTCCGGCCAGACGCGAGAGCTCGGCAAGCGTCATGCCGCGGGCGTCGAGAATCTTGCCCAGATGGCAGACGACGAGATGGTCGACGAACTCCTCCGCCATCAGACCAGACCATCGGCATCGCGAGCGAGCTTGGAGCCTTGCCGAAGGACTGCGTAGACGAATTGCAGGACAAGTGCCACGATCACGGCCAGCCAGAATGCGCCAAGGCTCCGTGCAGTATCAGTGACCTCGGTTGTCTCGAGCGCGCCCTGGATTGCGTTGGTACTCATCACTCGAAGGCCTCCGGTGATCATCGGATACATCACCAGGCATACGGCGACCACGACCAGATCGATGCTGGCACCGACGCTGAACGGGGTTTCCTTGATGACATTGTCGAAGAAGCGGTACGCGAAGAAGATCCCGACGAGAACGACGACCCCACCGGCCACGATCTCGCCATACCTCATGAAGTCGATCATCCCGATGAGTCTCTGGACATCGCTCTTGGCCACGCTGAGCTCGATGACGTTCCCTGACTGCAACTGTCCACCGAACAGGTCGAGAGTCGGCACGCCTTCCCGTGGCGTGACGGTGGCGCTGACGTAGTCCGACGCGTGGTATTGCCACAGCCTCCATCCCGACCACGCGACGGCGATTGCCGCGTACAGCGCCATCGCCCATTTGTTGGCCCGTGCCGAGCCGAGTCCGTATGCCATCTCGACGCCTCCATATCGATAGTCGATAACAACGAATATCGATAACCTATCGCTTATCGATAGGGTGTCAAGGGGTGACCGGTATTACCGTCGCAGCGCGACCGCCATGTGGTGACCGATCTCCGACGCCAATCCGGCGGTATCGGCCGGCAAGATGTCGATGGTGTCCTCGGAGTAGACGATGTATCGACCGTCCCGCTCGAAGTCCATCCAGAAGAACGCGACTGCATCGGTGTCGTGTCGGTTGTCGTAGGTTCGACCGCGCGCGACGATGACCTCTCCGACCGCAGATCGCGGGCGGTCGAAGAACGTCCGAAACTGCTCGTCCGCGGTGGCCCCTCGGGTCGCGGTAGACAGATGCCTCCCTCCCGATGTCTCTGTGGCAGTGGAACGTTCGAGTCGCATCGTCGGTCGTCGGCCTGCCGCATTGGCTGGAATGGATCCGAGAACTCGGGCAGGTGCCTGGGCAGGGCTGGTCAACGTGATCGTGACGGCACCACCCGAGGAGGCGTCGGGTCCCGGCTGCTGGGTGAGCACCGCGGCGACATCGTGGCGCACCGCCGCGTGTGCACGGATGGTTCCGCGGCGGGGATCGCGTGTGTCGCCCCGACATTCGATGCGAACAACAGGGTCGACGAGGGTGCGAACAGCCGCCCCGAGGTCGTCGTCCATCAGGGCATCGATTCTCGCCGAGGCCTCCCGGCGCAGCAGTTGGTACCGGTCCTCGGTGTCGACGTCGACGGTGACTGCCAGTGGGTACGGCAGGCGGTCTCGTCCGAATCGACTGCAGAGCAGCATGAAATCGATGCCGTTCATGGTCCAGCTCGTCATCCTCAGCCGCCGAGTACCGGTGGTGCGACCAAAGGCAGATCACCGATCAGTTCACTACCGTTGCTGACGTCCACCAGGTAGCCGGGAGTCGCGTGGTCGGTGTCGTTGTCGCCGGATCCCCTCGCGCCTCCTGCCCCCATTCCGCCCATTCCCGGCATGCCGTGCGCTCCCGCGCGGCCGGCCGCCGTCGCAGCTGCGCTGCCCGGACCACCGGTACCGGTCGTCGCGCCGCCCGTCCCGCCGCCGATCGGAGGGCCGAGAACCGAGCCGCCGTAGCCCGATCCTGCACCGGAACTGCCTCCGGATCCGCCTGCGTATCCCACACCGCCGCCGTAGCCCGGACCGCTTGATCCTGCGAATCCGCTACTGCCCGGTCCTGTTCCGCCGTAGCCGGGACCCGCGCCGACCCCGGAACCCGCACCACCGCCGGAAGCGCCCGGCCCGGTGGCCGATGCGGCACGCGTTTCACCGGAATTGTCGGCCGGGGGAAGGGAATCCGAACCGGCCGACCCGGCCTGCTCGGCCGGGGTACCGGTCCGAACTGACTCGGCAGCATCGGTGCCGCCGGATTGCGCCTGTGTTGCAGCCGTCCGGGCTGCCGAATTTGCTGAATCCGCGCCACTGGCGCCGGAGGTCGACCCGATACCGACCCCTCCGACCCCCGCAGAGTTGCCGAGTCCCCAGCCGCCGCTCGAACCGCCACCGTCAGCGACCGGATTGTGGGCTGCCGGCAGTACCGGAACGTTGCTATCGGATTGCACCACGCCGGGTACGTAGACCGAGCGCATGATTCGCCGTGCTTCGTCCTGCTGCTCTTCCCGAGCGGACGCCGCGTCTTTCGTGGCGAAGGGAATGGGAAGCAGCGAACCGATCAGCGTGCTCTCGGCCGAGCCGATCACCGGGGGCATCTTCGACACCGTTTGCGTGAATCCTGCGTGCGCCTCGAGCAGCTTGTTGCTGATCAGACTCATCGAGGTGGACAACGCGTTCGCAGAAGAGACGTAATCGCCCACGCCGCCGCGCACGGCGTCGGCCGTCGGCCCCGACCAGCCCGCAGCCAGGGCGGCGTCGACCCCGGACCGAAAGCCGTCGGATCCGGCGGTTGCGGCAGCGGCCAAATCGTTCCAGTTCATGGACGAGGTCTCGATGGTTCCCACAGCCAGAGAGTTGACGTCGGCCGCGATCTGTTCATGCGACATGACCTCGAACGGTTCGGTGATCACCACCTCGTTCGGTTCGTACTCACCCCGGTAGTCGAAGGCCCCGTTCGCTTTCTCGAATGCCTCTCCCAGCATGGTTCCGATGAGCTCGGGGCCCACCGGTGCCACGAAGATATTGGTGACGATGTCTTCGATCGCCGCCTCGAGCTCTGCACGCGGATCCGCCATACCCACCCCTTGCCCGACGTCTTCTCTCCCCGACGACCAGTTAGACGCGGCGCGCGGCGGTTCGGTTCCGTAGCCACTCGAGAATTTCCTCGCTGGCCCGGACGCCCGAGGAATCGGTGACCGTCAACCCGGGGCGGGTGAACCCCAGCAGCTCCAGTTCGCCGTGCCGCGGCCGGATCGCGGCGTCGGCGGCGATGAGCATCTCCGCGTCGAGTGCGCCGTCACCTGCGGCGAAGACTCGGGCATCGGCGTCGAGGGTGTCGTCCTGAATCAGCCTGGAACGAACCTCGGCCACCGCGGAGCTCTTGCACACCGCGTTGGGCATCGTGTAGATCTTGCGCCCCTGCTGCGAGACGTTCCAGTCCCGCGCGGCGCACCACTGCGACCACTCCGCGACGAAGTCCTCCGGCACAGCCGTCGTGTCTACGACGAGATAGCAGAACAGCCCGTCGGCCTCGCGGTACTTGAGGACCCAATCCTCGGAGACCCGCGATCTCAACTCTGCGCCAATGCGCGCCAGATCCAACTCGAACCCGTTGCGCCAGTGCATGTCCGGTTCGCCGTCGACGAGAATGTTGCCGCCGTTGCTGGTGATGGCGTACCGCCACGGGGCCCCTGGGAGTGCGATCCGGCGGAACTGCTCGATGGTACGTGTTGTGGTCGGCACGACCACAACACTCTCGCTCAACTCGCGCAGCAGAGAGATCGAACGAGAAGACATGTACGACAACGGCTTTCCCTCGTACACCTCCACGCACTCGAAAGCGTCGTCCAGTGGGACCTCGAGTGCACCCTCGGAGAAGATCATCGTACGGTCGAGATCCACGGCGACGAGAGCGGTCACGACGCCTCCCCGCTCGACACGTTCTTGATCAAACCCATGCACGAGTAGGCGAGGTCGGGGACCACGTCCACCGGGACTCCTCTGGCCGCAGCCAGCATCCTGATGTGTTCGTGCTCGGGCGCATCGGCGTCCCGCACCAGTACCCGCCACGGAACGCGGCGCAGCAGCACCCGGGTGGTTTCACCGACCCCGGGCTTGACGAAATTGACGTGTGAGATGCCGTACTCCGCGCGGACCTTCTCGACCGAAGCCCAACCGGACCAGGTGGGTGTTCGGTCGGAACCGAGCACCGTTGCCACCGAGGCACCGACCTCGTCCCGGACTTCGTCGAAACGCGCAGCCACGGTGTCGAGCAAGTGGCGGGAGACGTCGTCGGGTGCGAGATCGGCGTAGTACTTCGCGCCGTGGAAGTCCCCGGGCCGAATCAGGCTGTCGTTGAGCACGGTCCGTGAAACCAAGCCCGAGACAGTCGAGTTCAGGCACGCCGACGCGATGAGGAAGTCGTCTCGGGTGCCGTACGTGCGAGCGCAGTTGCCCGGATCGGCGAGCACGGCCAGATCGTCGTCGAACTCGGCTCCGGGAAAGTCGCGGAGTGCTGCGGTGAGTTCGCGGGCGATCGCGCCCTTGCCCGTCCAGCCGTCGACGAACACCACCGACCGCGAGTCGTGATGGTCGGCAAGGTATCGCAGGGCCACGGCGTCGATGCCTCGATCACGCACGATCGAGACGGCGTAGTGCGGAATCTCGACACCGTGAGCAGCAAATGCCCAGCGACGCATCAGGATTCCGACGGGGGTGCCCGCGCGAGCGAGTGATGCGAGGGCGATGTCGTGTCCGCGCTCGGCCAGGACGACCTCGGTGACGGTACCGACGGCGACGGCCAGTCGTGCTGCGCTCTCCTGCAACACCTTCTCGAACAGTTCACGGTAGGCGAGATCCGGTTGGTATTCGACCGGAAGCGACTCGGCGTAATGTGCCGTGCCGGCCTGAATCGCCTTCTCGCGCTCGTCGACTTCGGCTTCCAACGAGACCGACGAGAGGTCCTTGAGCAGCCAGGTGACTTCTTCTGCTGCATAGGAACCGAATTCGGGTCCTCGAAGCGGTCGCGCCCGCCGAGCGACCTCGAGCGCTGTCGGGTCTGCACCCGTGAGGACGACGAGCACGACGTCGGCGCCCGACGCGGCGAGAGTCTCGGCCGCGGCCGCCAGGGCATCTGTGTCTGCGGGGGCGTCGGCAACCAGGATCAACGTCGCGTCGTCCGGTGCAGATGCGTTGTAGAGGTAACGCAGAGCAGATTCGTCCTCGGGGGCGGTGAACTCGAAGCCGCGCCGCAATGGGTAGCCGGGCACGTCCGCCACGTATGCAGGCGATCGGGTGGTGGTCTGGAACAGCGCGGTGTGTCCCCGCTTCTGCAGCGTCGCCGCCAGCCGGAGAGGTAGGTACATCAGCTCCTCGTGGCCGATCACCACCAACGACTTCGAGTCGGCCAGCGCAGCATCGACGGTGGCTGCAAGGGCGTCGATCGCGAGGTCGAAACCGGCCGCGTCGGATCGCAGAAACCCGTGCCGTCCGCCGTCGGGCAGTGTCGCCGGCCACTGCGCGTCGACCCGATGCACCGAACCGGGCCGAGCAGCAACGGGATTGAACGTCGGGTCGGGGAGGGCGAGCACCGTCTCCACCAATCCAGGGGCGAGCTCCACCGATCCCTGAGCGAGACTCACGTTGTCGATCCGGATGCCGAGTTCGGTGGCCACCGCCGAGGCTGCAGCGAGATGCTCGGCGGTACGCATGTCGACCAGGGATGCGATGACGTAGTGCCTGCGTCCGGCCGACGAATGAATCTGCCGCAACGCATCCAGTGCCGTCGCTCCGGTCGAGATCTCGTCGTCCACCAGGATCAACGGCAGATCGCCGTCGAGAAGATCGGGCGATGTCGGCATCAGCAGGTGGTCGGTGGCGTGCGAGTGACCCTCCTCGAACTCGCCGTGCACGGTCATCCCTGGAACGGTGCGCCGAGTCGAATGCAGGTAGCAGTGTGCACCCAGGGCAGTCGCAACGGTGTGCCCCAATCCGGTTGCAGTCTCGGCGAATCCGAGAACGTCGACATCGGACCCGTCCACTGCGGCGGAGACGAGAGCAGCCAGCTCCTCGCCGGCCGAGACGACGACGTCGGGATCGACGGGGATGTGCTTGCCGAGCACGGTCGAGACCAGCAAGTGGGCACGCCGGGGGTTGCGCCGCAGACCGGGCCGAACCAACTGCGTGGCAGCCCAGGACGACGACGAGCCGGTATCGGTCAAGGTGATGCCGTCGGCCGGATTGTGGTTCATCGCTGCGCCAGCGCGGTCAGTAGGTCCACGAACGTGATTCCTTCGTTGGTGACGCCGAACGCCTTGGCGCGCAGCACCGTCTGCTTTGCCCAATTACGGTGTGGACCAAGTTCGTTCATCTTGTTCCGGTAGCCGGACGCCTGCACGCCACCCTGGTCGGACGAGAGGATGTCGAGTGCATCGTGATACTCCTCGTGCGTCACCGCGGACAACGCGTGAACGGCGGGGACGTGCGAGGGATGAATGACGGTCTTGCCCTGGATTCCGTTGGCCCGGTCGAGAGCAACCTCGCGCAGGAGCGCGTCGAGGTCACTGCTGACCAGTTGCTGGCGGAAGCGGACGGCGTCCTGGTCGACGAAGGGCGTCTGCCGTAGCAACGGACGGAACATGCGTTCGTGGTCTGCGAAGTACTCCCACACCGGGCCGGTGATGACGTATCCGGATCCGTCGTAGCGGCCGAGATGGTTGACGATCGCACTGATAACGTCGGCGACGACGCGGACGTCGTAGATCGTCAGGTCGCGGTCGCGTCGGATGCCGAAGGTGCCGCACATGTCGGTGGCTCCGATGCGGACGGCCAGCACTGTGTCGCGGTAGGTCCCGAGCAGCTCACGGATGGCAACGAGTTCCACGTCTCGAGTCTCGCGGTGTACCACCTCCGGCGATTCGAGGACGGGCATCGCGAACAGGCGGGTGCCATGTGAATGGGACGCCGCGACGATCTCGTCGAGGAACTCGGCTCCGCGTGCCGCCGTGAACTTCGGCACGACGAATCCGGCGAGCCCGCCCGCGCCCTGGGTGAGGCCGGCGCAGATGGTTCGGATGTGCTCGGGGGTGCGCGCCCGGACGAACACGAGCGAACTCGTCCCCGAGAGTTCGTTCAGAGTTCGGACGGCGTTCGCCAACGCTTCGTCCAGATCATGATCTGCGACAGCGTCTTCGAGATCGATGACGATGGACCGCACGCCCTCGTCGGTGCGCTTGTTCACCGTCGCGGTCAGGTCGGGGCGTGTTGCCGGGATGTACAGCGTGGCTCCGAGAGCTGTTGCCACGACATCGTTTCCGTCGCTCGTCTCGATGTCTTCCGGCTGCCGGAAGAAGACTCGTGCACGGGTGTCTGCGTCGAGATGGCGAAAGTGTTGCACCACTGTCCTTCGTGTGAATGTGATCAGTGCGAGCTGCGCATGCGTTCGATCACGCCTGCGATGAAGTCCGAAATGGTATCCAGATCCTGCAGATATGACCAGTAGTCGGGATGGGTACCCGTCAGCGCTGTGCTCGCCCTGTCGATCCGGGCGAGCTGAGCATCCAACACCGAGCCCCATTCGGCAACCAGGCCACGATTGATCGCGAGTTGTTGAGCGTCACGAAGTTTGAACCGCACTTTGTTCTCGGTCTCTTTCGGATCGGTCTTCACCGCGCGCAGCAGACGAACTCGGTCGGTGACCGCGTCGACCAGATGTTCGGCATCGCTCAGGTGTTGACGCGCCTGGGTCACCAGATCCAGAGACTGTTCGGGGTTACCTGCGTCGAGCGCCGAACGCGCCGCCCGCAGATCCTCGTCCGCCTGCTCGATGTGTCGTGCACTCGACCGTTCGTTACGCGAGAGATCCGCCGAGCTCTTGGCGTTGAACTCGCGTAGCAGGCTCGAGAAGGCCGGTGCGATGCCCTCGGATCGCGTTCGGACGGCTTCGATTCGGGTGCGTACCGAGGACAGCGCGGTCCTTGCCTCCTGAAGTCGTCCGGGGGCCGACTCCACTGCCGCACGTAAAGCTGCGGCTCGTTCGCGAACCTGTGCGGCGCTCTCGCGTGCGCGCAGCGGATCGCGCTGGTTGCTCTGCAATTGTGTTGTTGCCGAATCGAGTTCGCGCCACGCCAGACGTAGTGACGGGTACCCGGCGTACTGCTCGTCGACGGTGGCTCGGGCGGCATCGGCCTCGGTCAGTGCGTCCTGCACCAGGCGCGGTGTGGCCGCGAATTGGGCGGAGGCCTGCTCGAGGGCGCCGCGATGGGCGTCGTAGAACCTGTCGACGGCCGCGCTGGCGTCGTGCAGTGATCGGGTCGCGTTGTCGAATGCCGATCTGGCGGCAGCCGTGGTGATTCCGTCGAATTGATCGGTTGCGGTGAGGTAGGCGGCCCCGGCGTCGAAGCACTGCTTCTCGGTGTCGGCCCATCGGGCGGCGAGTCTGTCCTCCGGGCGCAAGGCGGTGGAGGCCTCGACGCCTGCCGATGCGATGGACTGGCGCTTGTCCATATCGAGGAAGGCGGCGACGGCGTTGTCCTGGGATCGGCGCGCGGAGGCGTCGGATTCGGGTCCTCTGCGGAACACCCCAGGCCAGCGACTTGTCACCTGCTCGATAGTACTGACGGGAACCCTGGCGATGTCGCAGTCGTTGGCGGAGTACGTCCAAGAACCGGACATTCCCACTACGGTTGTACCCGTAACGGGAAACCATTTGCGAAAGGACCTCTCCATGGGCGTCAGCCTCAGCAAGGGTGGCAATGTCTCGCTCACCAAAGCAGCTCCGAACCTCACCGCAGTGGTGGTCGGACTCGGGTGGGACATCCGCACGACGACCGGTACCGACTTCGATCTCGATGCCAGCGCCATCGCGCTGAACTCGACGAAGAAGGCCCTCAGCGACGGACACTTCGTGTTCTTCAACAACTTGAAGTCTCCCGACGGCTCCATCGAGCACACCGGAGACAACACCACGGGTGAGGGCGACGGAGACGACGAGCAGATCAAGGTCGATCTCGCCGCTGTGCCGCCGGAGATCGAGACCATCACCTTCCCCGTGTCGATCTACGATGCGGACGCTCGCTCGCAGTCGTTCGGTCAGGTGCGCAACGCGTTCATCCGCGTCATCAACCAGGCCGACAACTCCGAGCTCGCCCGCTACGACCTCAGCGAGGATGCCTCGACCGAGACCGCCATGGTCTTCGGTGAGCTCTACCGAAACGGCGCGGAGTGGAAGTTCCGCGCAGTCGGTCAGGGCTACGCATCCGGCCTCGCGGGCATCGCCCGTGACTTCGGAGTAAACGTCTAGTCAAGACTCTCCCAAGATTGGGGATACCCCCGCATCATCATTCATGATGGGCGGGGGTTTTTCCGTATTTGTCTCGAGAAAGGCCACACCTGTGGTTGTGAAGATCTTCGGATGGTCGATCGCGGTCACCATCGTCTCTGTCATCGTGGCCTTCCTCTACGGCGGGATAGAGGCGATGATCCTCGTCCTCATCCTCGGCGTACTCGAGGTGTCCCTGTCCTTCGACAATGCCGTCATCAACGCCACCGTGCTGCGACGGATGAGCGAGTTCTGGCAGAAGATCTTCCTCACCATCGGCATCGTCATCGCCGTGTTCGGTATGCGGCTGCTGTTCCCGCTGGTGATCGTCTGGGCTGCGTCGGGCCTCGGTCCGGTCGCCGCCATCGACCTGGCGCTCAACCCGCCCGCCGACGGTGCCGCGACCTTCCCGGACGGGTCACCCAGCTACGAGACGCTCCTCACCGACGCGCACCCGCAGATCGCGGCGTTCGGCGGCATGTTCCTGCTGATGCTCTTCCTCGGCTTCATCTTCGAGGATCGCGAGATCACCTGGTTGAGCTGGTTGGAGAAGCCCCTTGCCCGAATCGGTCGTCTCGATCAGCTCTCCGTCGTCGTTGCCGGCTTGCTGCTGGTCCTGAGCGCTGAATTCCTCGCCGACGACGACAAGATCTCCACTGTCATGGTCTCCGGCGTGCTCGGCATGATCACGTACATCGCGGTGAACGGTCTGGGCGAGTTGTTCCACGTCGAAGAAGAGGGCGAGGAGTCCTCGGGTGGACCCAGCGAACTGGCCAAGGCGACGGGTAAGGCCGGCTTCTTCCTGTTCCTCTACCTCGAAGTGCTCGACGCGTCCTTCTCGTTCGACGGCGTCATCGGTGCCTTTGCCATCACTGCGGACCCGATCATCATTGCGCTCGGCCTGGGCTTCATCGGTGCGATGTTCGTCCGGTCCATCACGGTGTTCCTCGTGCGCAAGGGCACGTTGTCCGATTACGTGTACCTCGAGCACGGCGCGCACTGGGCGATCGGCGCGTTGTCGGTCATTCTGCTGGTGTCGATCGGCGTACACATCAACGAGCTGATCACCGGCTTCGTGGGCATCCTGTTCATCGGAGCTGCTCTGCTGAGCAGTATCCGACGCAACAAGCGCCTCGAAAAAGAAGGCGTGGACACCGCAGTCAGCGTCTGATCTGCGGTCTCACAGCTCCGAGATATCTACCAGTCCGTCCTGGAGGGCCCGTGCCACCAGGCCAGCCTTGGTCGGGGCCGGCCGTCCGACCGAGGTGTACTTTGCCCGAATCCGGGTGAGGTGGGTGTTGACGGTGCCGAGCGAGAGGAACAGTGCCCTCGCGACCTCTGTCTTGGAGTCGTGGTTGATCCAGCAGAGCAGCACCTCGATCTCGCGGCCGGTGAGGTCGGGTCGCGGCGGGAACGGGCTCGCAGGCGCCGGGACGGGGTGTATCTGCATGGCTGGCGGAACCAGGCTGATCGGCCCACGCGAACGGTGTGCCGCCGGGACGGACGAATCGCTCGCAGAGGGCAAAGGTTCGAGCAGTGCAGACATCAAATCTCCCGGACGCCGAAGTGGGTTGAGACCAACTAAACCAATGTGGACGATTCTCACAGGTAATGCTCAGGTTTTCTGCCCTGATTTCTAGGGGCATTGAAACGTCAACTGCCGCGTCAGCGTGTCACGGCGGTACGACAGCCTGACGGCCGTCGGCATCGAGTTCGATTCCCACACCTGCGTTCGAGTCGCTGACCTGGACGGACGCGACCTTTGCCCGGCCGGGAAGCACTATCCGGGCGGTGTCGACGCCGCCCTCGGCACCTCGGAGGGGTCGGGAAACCGCGGTACTCATGTGCTCCGAAGTTGTGGGACGAACCACAGCTCGGCATCAATCCCGCGGCGGCAGTTCGGGCATCGGCAACCAACCGTCTTCGACCGCCCGCTTGTAGAGGTCGGTCTTCGTCGGTGCCGGACGCCCGGCCTCGGCGTACTTGTTCCGGATGCGAACGAGGTAGTCGTTGACGGTCTGCTCGGACAGTCCGGCGAGACTGGCTACTCGAGCGGCCTTCTCCCCCGACGCATACAGCGCGAGTACCTCGCGTTGGCGGGGGCTGAGACCGACATCGGGTAGCTGCGGATCACCGTCGATCGCGGCGGCCCAATCCGTCGTGACTACCTGACCGCCGCTCGCGGCGCGCCTGATCGCGGAGACGATCGCGGCCGCGGGAGCGGACTTGCGTACCACGCCCAGTACACCGGCGCGGGCAGCCGAGCGCACCAGAAACGCGTTCTCGGCACCGGTGTAGACCAGTACACGCGCACCGGCGGCGTGTAGTCGCTCCACATTCGATCTCGGAGACGAGCCGTCACCGAGTCGAAGGTCGAGCACCACGAGGTCGAAAGTCCGGTGCTGTGCCAGCAACTCGCCGACGGTGGCGGCCATGGACACCAGCTCGAGGTCGGGTTCGTGCGCGAGCATCGCCTGAAGGCCGAGAGCCACGGATTCGTGATCCTCGACCAGCCCGACGCGTCGTATCTCGGTGGTCTCGTCGCTCGTACTCTCCTGCGAATTCGACACCTGTGTCATGTCCCCGTCCCGCCCTGGGTACTACTGCCCCGGTGATGTCGTCAGAGATATCGTTGCTGGTCGGGGCGATATTACAGACGCCCGGTCGGTTTCGCCCGGGAAAGGGACGCGCATCCGAGCCCGGATGAACAGCACGAAGAACACCAGCAGCAACAGTGCTCGGCCCCACACCCCGACGAGAACGAAGAACTCTTCGTTCTCGGCGTCGGCACCCGAGGCGAGCGCAGCGAAATACTTGAAAACGCCGACCCCCATCGACAGATCGACCAGCAGATACGAGCCGACGAGTCCCCACGGAACCCGCAGCAACACCAAGAAGGGCAGAAGCCACAGCGTGTACTGCGGCGAGTGCACCTTGTGCAGCAGCATGAATCCGCAGAGCATCGATCCGCTCACCGCGACCCACGGATAGGTACCGTCCACCTTTGCGCGACGCCAGCCGAGCCACAGCGCAAGAGCGAACGCGGCGAACACCATCAGCGGCGACGCGACGTCCACCACGTCCTGGAAGGAGGCCTCGGCCTCGGCGTAGGCATCGGGAGTCATCTGGTCGCTGATGTAGAAGTGGCGCAGTCCCCAGTACCAGATGGAGTTGGTCGTCAGGTCCGCCTGCCGAAGCGATTGGAACGTGAACGATGCGCGCCACCCCTCGTAGCCGAACACCGCGAACGGCAGATTCACTGCAACCACGGTGCCGATCGCGGCGCCGGCGACCATCAGACCGCCGCGGATGTCCCAGCGACCTTTGACGGTGTCGGCGGATTCGCGCCCGTCGAAGCCGCCGGTGACCACGTACGCGATCAGGGGCAGCACGAATGCACCGGGATAGAGCTTGAGGCAGAAGCCGATCGCCAACAACACCGACGCGAGAACGGCTCGCCGCCGCAGTGGCATCGGCAACGTCATGACGAAGATCGCGCCGACGGCGGCGGCGACGACGGGCAGTTCCCAGTTGTGGAAGGCGTACATCACCAGCGGCGGGGTGATCGACCACAGCAGTGCCGACCAGCCGGCCATCCGGCCGAGCATCCACGCGGTGATCAGACCGAAGGGCGCGAGAATCAACGCCGAGGTCAGCAGAAACTGCGCGTCGGTGTGGGCGGGAATGGCTCCGAGCCACATCAGCACGCCGCTGAGGACGGGGTACTCCACAGTTCCTCCGGTGAGGATTCCGTCGCTGGTGATGGCTCCGTGGATGTACGGGAAGATGTGGTTGTCGATATCGCGACCGAGCCAGAGAAATTGGATGTCGGAGTAGCAGACCGAGGAATCCTTGATCGCGTCGAACATCGTGCTGCGACCCGACGCGTCGAACGGCGCGACCGCGCAGCGGGCCTTGTTGAGATACCCCAGAATCAGTCCGAGTGCAGCCATCGCGACGACCACGACGACCGTCATCGGATTGGTGCGGACCCCGGATCGCATGGTGCAAGACTATGACGCGCGAACACCGGACCGTACGCCTGACGGAAATTAGCAGGTCAGCGCCCTGTCGTGTATCTTCGAGGGGTTGCTGACGCAACGACCCTCCTGCCACGGATAGTCCGTGGCCGTTTTCACTAGTCCACAGGAGGTGATGAGGTCTTATGCGTCATTACGAATTGATGGTCATTCTCGACCCCAATCTGGACGAGCGCACTGTCGCTCCGTCGCTCGATACGTTCCTCAACGTCGTTCGCAAGGATGGCGGCACCGTCGACAAGGTCGATGTGTGGGGCAAGCGTCGTCTGGCCTACGAAATCCTCAAGCACGCCGAGGGCATCTACGCCATTGTGAACCTCAACGCCGAGCCTGCCACCGTCAGCGAGCTGGATCGTCAGCTCGGACTCAACGAGTCCGTGTTGCGTACGAAGGTCCTGCGACAGGGCAAGTAATTGTCGTTGCCCGCCTCTAGGCTGGCATCTACAACGCTTACTACTGAAAGAGGAACCATGGCAGGCGAGACCGTCATCACCGTCATCGGAAACTTGACGGCTGATCCAGAACTTCGATTCACCCCCGCCGGTGCGGCGGTTGCCAACTTCACGGTTGCATCCACGCCGCGCACATTCGATCGTCAGACGAACGAATGGAAAGACGGCGACGCGCTCTTCATGCGCTGCAATATTTGGCGCGAGGCAGCGGAAAACGTTGCCGAGAGCTTGACCCGAGGCTCGCGAGTGATCGTGAGCGGACGGTTGCGGCAGCGTTCGTACGAAACGCGTGAGGGTGAGAAGCGGACAGTCGTCGAGCTCGAAGTCGACGAGATCGGACCTTCACTCCGCTACGCCACCGCAAAGGTCAACAAGGCCAACCGCGGTGGAGGTGGCGGCGGAGGCGGCTTCAACTCCGGCTCCGGCTCCGGTTCCTCCGGCGGATCGAGCGGCGGCCGCTCGAACTCCTCGTCCAACTCCGGTTCCGGCGGAGACGATCCCTGGGGCAGTGCTCCAGCGGCATCGGGCTCCTTCGGCGGACGTGGCGGAGACGAAGAGCCACCGTTCTAGATCCTTCGATCGAGAACAACCAGATGTAACGGAGAAAGCCCCATGCCCAAACCGCCATTGCGCGACAAGGTGCTCAAGAAGAAAGCGTGTTCCTTCTGCAAGGAGAAGAACGCGTCGATCGATTACAAGGACACGACGTTGCTGCGTAAGTACGTCAGCGATCGCGGAAAGATCCGTGCTCGCCGTGTCACCGGCAACTGCGTCCAGCATCAGCGTGACGTGGCCGTTGCCGTGAAGAACTCGCGTGAGGTAGCACTGCTGCCTTACGCCGCGACGGCTCGATAGAAAGGGGCGATTGGTATGAAACTGATCCTCACCGCTGATGTGGACAACCTCGGTGCGCCTGGCGACACCGTAGAGGTCAAGGACGGCTACGGCCGTAACTTCCTGCTGCCCCGCGGACTGGCCATCCAGGCCACCCGTGGAGCTCAGAAGCAGGTCGACGGCATTCGCCGCGCTCAGGAGGCTCGTGCCGTTCGCGGACTCGAGCACGCCAACGAGCTCAAGCAGGCCATCGAAGGCCTCGAGGCAGTCACGCTGGCCGTCAAGACCGCGGGCGACTCGGGCAAGCTGTTCGGCTCGGTCACCGCGTCGGACGTCGCTTCTGCGTTGAAGGCTGCCGGTGGCCCGGTTGTCGACAAGCGCAGCATCGATCTGCCGAAGGCACACGTCAAGAGCACGGGCAAGCACGACATCGTCGTGAACCTGCACCCCGACGTGACCGCCAAGTTCAAGCTGGAGGTCGTCGGAAGCTGATTTCGGCTTTCGGCCCGATACGGCTGCAGAAAAGCCCCACGAACCACGGTTCGTGGGGCTTTTTCGTGTCTTCTCACAAAGACCAACTGTCGCAATGGGTTCCATTTTGTGAAGG
Source organism: Rhodococcus ruber (assembly GCF_027270735.1). Taxonomy (GTDB): domain Bacteria; phylum Actinomycetota; class Actinomycetes; order Mycobacteriales; family Mycobacteriaceae; genus Rhodococcoides; species Rhodococcoides rubrum_A. Next base: position 520,697 of record NZ_JAPWIJ010000001.1, read on the forward strand.
ATCTCTCTCGATGGCATCTTTAGCCAAGGTTTGCGTAGCCTTTACGTGGGGGCGACATTCGACGCCGAAACACGATCGACCGACCTGACGCCTAGACGCCCGGAGGACCTGCCGTGACAACGACAGCAGAGCACGACTCAGAACCCAGCCCGAAGACCCGATCCGAGCCACCGTCTCGGATCGGGTCGATAATGAAGTACGATCTCCCGGCCTCACTGGTTGTTTTCCTTGTGGCAGTGCCACTTTCGATCGGTATCGCCGTTGCATCCGGCGCTCCGATCATGGCCGGTCTCATCGCCGCTGTGGTCGGCGGCATTCTCGCCGGCATCCTCGGCGGATCACCATTGCAGGTCAGCGGTCCTGCTGCGGGTCTGACGGTGGTAGTTGCCGAGTTGGTCAACCAATTCGGCTGGGGCATAACGTGTGCCATCACAGTTCTTGCCGGTGCTGTGCAGGTCTTGTTGGGAATGAGCCGAATTGCGCGTAGCGCGCTGGCGATTTCGCCGGTCGTTGTACATGCCATGCTTGCCGGAATCGGCATAACCATTGCGCTGCAGCAGATTCACGTCCTTCTCGGCGGCGAGTCCGAGAGTTCGGCCGTGCAGAATATCCTCGCGATTCCCACATCCGTCGCGAACGGTCAATGGCCGTCGATCATCGTCGGTGGAATCGTTGTGGTGCTCATGTTCTCCTGGCCGCGGATGGCCGAGCTGTCCAGCGTGTTGGCCAAGGTCGCCAAGGTTCCCGCCGCACTCGTCGCAGTGGTCACTGCCACTGCCGTCTCGATCTTGTTCTCCCTCGATGTCGAGCGAATCGCACTGCCGGGCAACCTGATCGAATCGCTGAGCTTCCCCATCATGCCCGACGGGCAGTGGAGCGCCTTCGTGACCGGTGTCATCACCATCGCGTTGATCGCCAGTGTCGAGAGCCTGCTCTCCGCGGTTGCGGTCGACAAGATGCACAGTGGTGAGCGCACCAACTTCGATCGAGAGTTGATGGCGCAGGGTGCGGGCAACATGGCCTCCGGTGCCATCGGTGGTCTGCCGATCACCGGCGTCATCGTGCGCAGTGCCACCAACGTCAAGGTCGGTGCCAAGTCTCGCGCGTCGGCGATTCTGCACGGCGTGTGGATTTTGATCTTCTCGGTACTGTTCATCTCGATCGTCGAGCTGGTCCCGTTCGCTGCGCTCGCGGGTCTGTTGGTGATGATCGGTGTGCAGCTGATCAAGTTGGCGGACATCAAGATTGCGAACAAGACGGGCGACATCGCGGTCTATGCGGTGACCGTTATCGGTGTGGTGGCGCTGAACTTGCTCGAAGGCGTGCTCATCGGATTGGCTCTGTCGATCATTCTGGTGCTGCGTCGTGTGGTGTGGGCCAACGTCCGCGCGGAGGAGACGGTCGACGGTACCTGGCGTGTCACCATCGAGGGTTCGTTGAGCTTTCTTGCGCTGCCAAGGCTGACGCACGTGCTGTCCACCGTCCCTGCGGGGACAGGCGTCACCGTGCGTCTGGGCGTCGACTTTCTGGATCACGCGGTGCACGACGCGTTGAACGAGTGGATGCGACAGCACGAACTCAGCGGTGGCACAGCAAAAGTCGAGGAAGTGGGTACGGCGTCGATGGCTGCCGCTGCCGAGGGTCCGCCCAAGCGTGGGTCTGCGACGGTACGCAGTTCGTTGGCTCCGTGGCGCGCCTGGCAGCTCAAGAGCGATGATGCGCAAGGGGATTCGCCCGTGGCGCTGCGGGCTGTGATGAGCGGAGTGGCCGAGTACCACCGCACCCATGCACCCAATATCCGTCCGCACCTCGAGGGTCTGACCGACAGCCAGGATCCGGACACGCTGTTTCTCTGCTGTGTGGATTCGCGCGTCATGCCCAACACGATCACCAGTAGCGGGCCGGGTGATCTGTTCACGGTCCGCAACATGGGCAACCTCGTTCCCGTGAAGGGTCAGGATTGTTCGGTGGAGGCCGCGCTTGCGTTCGGCGTCGATCAGCTGGGCACCTCGTCGGTGGTGGTGTGTGGACACTCCGGCTGCGGTGCCATGAAAGCGGTGCTGAGTGGGCCGGAGAATGCCGCAGACGAGTCCGTGGCGGAATGGCTGGGTCACGCGGTGGCGAGCCTGGAGGCGTACCGCAGCGGACACGCGGTGGGCCGTCAGGCCGCGGAGCTCGGTTTCGGCGAAGCGGATCAGCTCGCCATGGTGAACGTGGCCGTGCAGTTGCAGACGCTCACTCGCCACCGAGTGGTGGGTCGCGCCAACGCCGAGGGGCGCCTGCACATCACCGGACTGTTCTTCGACATTCCGACGGCTCGGGTGCTCCAGATCGGCACCAAGGAGGTCACGGTGCTGGATCCGGCGGATTGCCCACAGAGGGGCAACGCCTGACATCTGGTCGGCAGTGACGAGGGGCCCGATTCCAAGCCCGAAATCGGGCCCCTTCTGCTGAAACGGGATGCTGGCCTGTTTCTGTGACCAATCCCAGTCCGTGTGACCTACTTCACCCTGGGGTTCACCTGGCATTTACTCAACACGCCCGAGCTGTCAATTCGGCCGACACGCCGATCCAGAATCGATGCACAGGAAGAAAACTTTATGTACACCCGTCGACCAGGCGGAACGGTCGAAACTGTGAAAGTTATACCCAGGTTATCCCCAGGTGGTCAACACCGTTGTTCAAGCTCATCCACATTTCATCCACAGTTTCGTGCACAGGCTGTGTTGTGACTCCTGCCGATAGCGCTTAACGTCCGTGCAGCGTCTCTCTCGACGCCGTGAACAGGCGGCAAGAGGACGTGAATCCGGTGTCGATCAGTACCTGTCGGCGCCCGGGGGTAGAACTTGCTCGAGCGCACGGCCGGGTGGTATCCGGCGGTGTTGACGACTATGGGGAGAGGCGGCCGGTTCGCGTGGCAGTTGTGGACGATCGAGGACAGTCCGACTACTCCGGCTCCTCCTCCAGTGAGGGGCCCGGTGAGGACTTCGGTCGCCAACCCCCCCAGGACATGGCCGCCGAGCAGTCCGTGCTGGGCGGGATGTTGCTGAGCAAGGACGCGATTGCCGACGTGCTCGAGGTGCTTCGGCCGGGTGACTTCTACCGGCCGGCCCACCAGAACGTCTACGACGCGATTCTCGACCTCTACAGCCGCGGCGAGCCCGCCGACCCGGTGACCGTCTCAGCCGAGCTGGATCGACGCGGGGAGCTCAAGCGCATCGGCGGTCCGCCGTACCTGATCACGCTGACCCAGACGACGCCGACGGCGGCCAACGCCGGGTACTACGCCGAGATCGTCGCCGAGAAGTCGATTCTGCGCCGCCTCGTGCAGGCCGGCACCCGCATCGTGCAGTTCGGCTACGCCGGAGCCGATGGCCAGGACGTGGCCGAGGTCGTCGACCGCGCGCAGGCCGAGGTCTACGAGGTCACCGAGCGCCGCACGTCCGAGGATTTCCTGCCCCTCGAAGAGCTGCTGCAGCCCACGATGGACGAAATCGACTCCATCGCCAGCCGCGGCGGCATTTCCCTCGGCGTGCCAACGGGATTCGCCGAACTCGACGAAATCACCAACGGTCTTCACCCTGGTCAGATGATCATCGTTGCGGCTAGACCTGGCGTGGGTAAGGCGCTCGCTCTCGACACGCCGCTTCCGACGCCCGACGGCTGGACCACGATGGGCGAGGTGGCCGTGGGTGACCACCTCATCGACGCCCATGGCATGCCGACGCGTGTGCTGGCGGCCACCGACGTCATGCTCGATCGACCGTGCTACGAAGTCGAATTCTCCGACGGCACAGTCATCGTCGCCGACGCAGAGCATCAGTGGTTGACCGAGACCAGGGCGTCACGCAAGTCGGCGCAGGCTGCGGCGGTCAACTACAACCGGACTCGTAATCAGAAGACGTTCGCTGCTGTGCGCACCACCGAAGAAATTGCGGACTCGGTGCGCTGTCCGACGAAAGATGCGCGCATCAATCACTCGGTCACCAATACCGAGGCCGTTCAGCTGCCGGAGCGTGAGCTTCTGGTGCCGCCGTACACCATGGGTGCTTGGCTGGGAGACGGAACGTCGGCCTGCGCGCAGATCACCAGCGCTGACCCCGAAATCATCGCCCGAATAGAAGGCGAAGGCCTGCATGTGGTGGCGTCGGAAAAAGCCGCACTCCGATACTCGATCAAACTTCTTACCGAGGTCGTAGAGGTCAAGGACTGTGTCGACTGCGGCAAGGTGACGACCGGTCTGCACCGCTGCCAGACATGCCGCAGCTCGATCGGGACCGTACAGGCGCGTTTACGGACGATCGGCGTACTGGGCAACAAGCACGTACCCACCGACTACCTCCGCGGGTCCGAGAGTCAACGACGCGCGTTGTTGGCGGGACTCCTCGATACCGACGGCACGGTGACCGCGGGCGGCTCGGTTCAGTTCGCGGTGACCAGCGAGCGGCTCGTTCTCGGGGTGCGCGAGCTGATCGTCAGTTTGGGTTATCGCGTGCAGATGTCGACCAAGAGGATTCGATGCCGGAGCGAAGCATCGTCCACCGCATTCACTTTGACGTTCGCGACCGACGATGTCGTGTTCGGTCTGCACCGGAAGCAGATACTGCACAAGGAACGTCGTGCTGCGGGATCCACTAAGCGGTCGGGATCCCGATTCATCGTCGACGTTCGTCGGGTCGATTCGGTTCCGGTTCGCTGCGTGGAGGTCGACAACGCGGAGCATCTGTATCTCGCCAGTGAGTCGATGATCCCGACCCACAATTCAACGCTGTCAATGGATTTCATGCGTTCGTGCTCCATCAAGCACGGCATGCCCAGTGTCATCTTCTCATTGGAGATGAGTCGCACCGAGATCGTCATGCGTCTGCTGTCCGCGGAGGCGAAGATCAAGCTCGGCGACATGCGTTCGGGAAAGATGACCGACGACGATTGGACAAAGCTGGCTCGTCGAATGAGTGAGATCAGCGAAGCGCCGCTGTTCGTCGACGACTCCCCGAACTTGACGATGATGGAGATTCGCGCCAAGGCGCGTCGCCTCAAGCAGCGCAACGGCCTGAAACTCATTGTGGTGGACTACCTTCAGCTGATGTCGTCCGGCAAGAAGGTCGAATCCCGACAGCAGGAGGTCTCGGACTTCTCGCGTCAGCTCAAGCTTCTCGCCAAGGAGCTCGAATGCCCGGTGGTCGCGGTGTGCCAGCTCAACCGTGGTCCTGAGCAGCGAACCGACAAGAAGCCCATGGTGTCCGATCTCCGTGAGTCCGGCTCACTGGAGCAGGACGCTGACATGGTGATTCTGCTGCACCGCCCCGATGCCATCGAGCGAGACGACCCCCGCGGTGGTGAGGCCGACTTGATTCTCGGCAAGCACCGTAACGGTCCGACGGCGACAATCACTGTGGCACACCAGCTGCACCTGTCCAGATTCGTGGATATGGCGCGAGGCTAGTCGGATCGGTCGGTCGACCGCAGATCTTTGGTCAGTGCGGTCCAGACGTCGATCGGGCCGGGGTGAGGACGACGCAGCCAGTCGGCGGCCGCGTCGTCTATGTAGAGGAAGAAGAGTGTGAACGTGTCCGACCCGCCGGGATTCCTTGTCCCGCCGCTACCGGCCAGCAGTTCGTTTCCTGCCGGCATGTCATGTTCGACTGTTTCGAGTATGTCCGCGCGAGTCCAGCCCGACCGGGAGTATCGGGTTATATGAACAGCGAACCATCGGAGTCCGCCACGAGTGTGCCGCGTCCGACAATGGGGTCGCCGACGGCGACGACAATGTGCTCGAGATCCATGAACCCGAGTCTGCGCTCAGCGGCGTCGACGATCGATGGTCTTCATCCCCAGTGTCCGGCGGAACACCAGTAGTGATCAGCCTTCACCTGCGCGCGAACAGGGGTTGAACAAACCTAGCGTTCGGTTTATGGTGACGGCATCGATCCGACGAGAGGCCGAACATGAAATCGAACCGCGTGCGCACCCTGGTCGTATCCAGCTTCGTCGCTTTGGCGATGCTGAGCGCAGCCCCCTCCGCGTCGGCTGCTCCCAGTGACCCGATGCCACCGACGTTCGGATCGTCGGGTCTGACCATCGAGCAGGTCGACGACATCATTCGAATCTTCCTGCCGGGCCACTGCACGGTCACGGGAAGTGTCGGTTGCAGCACCCCCGCCGCACTTCTCGGCTGACCTGAACTTCCATTGTCTGATCTCCGAGGTCGAGAACGACCACCAAAGGCGCTGGTCCAACGCTGGGTCGCGTATTCTCGCTGAGAATCGAACCGAGAACCCGACCCATCATTCAACGGAAGTGATCCATGCCCGAGGACCAGAACGCAGACGTTCCACCGAATCATCTCTCTATCGATCCGCGTAGCGCCTTCTACAGCGAAGAGGTTCTTCGCCGTGACGTGGGTATTCGCTTCAATGGCGTCGAGAAGACAAGTATTCGCGAATACAACGTGACCGAGGGTTGGGTGCGTGTCGAGGTCCCGACCGCGAAGGATCGCTACAGAAATCCCATGCTCGTCAAGCTCAAGGGCACGGTCGAACCGTACTTCCGCGACGCAAAATAGCCGCCTTCCGGCGTTCGAGGCGCGGCCGTCGACCAGACACCGCCACATCCGACGGGAACTGTTCGGAGTCGAAGACTTACGGATATACGTAGGTGCATGCCATGCGAATTCGACCGCGCAATGGTGGACCCATGACGAACACCTACTTGCACGATGCGGTCGACGGCGCTCGAACCGCCTCTGTGATAAACGAACTCGATACCCTGCTCGCGGTCGAAGGGCATCCGATCCGGTCTCGGGCGACGGTGGTGGGAAGCGATCCACTCGTCCCGTCGCCTCATCGGCTCGCGGACGCAACCTCGGCCGCGATTGCGGCGTTCGGACTGCAGATCGCAGGTATTGCGGAGGATGCCGGCCGCGCGCCGCAGACCGTCACGGTGACAGCGGAAGACGCAATCGATCAGCTGCGCGCCGCCTACCTCACGACTGTGTCGGGCGTACCCGCGGCGCACCTGACCGAAGACCCCCGTGCGTTGGGCAACAACGACTTCTACCAGTGCCGCGACGGTCGATGGATCTTTCTCATCACCGCCTACGCCGGCCTGCGTGACGCCGTGTGTCGGGTACTGAATTGTCCTCCGTTTCCCGATCGCATCGCTGACGCAGCTGTTCACTGGGACGCCTACGCGCTGGAGGACGCAGTGGTTGCCGGTGGAGGCGTCGCTGCGGTCGTCCGCAGCACCGAGGAGTGGCGCACGTCGGAGATGGCTCGGTATCTGCTCGGGCGAGGGGTGATCGAGCTCGAGCAGATCGGTCCGGGGCCGCGCGAGGCATTGCCCGGCGGATCCGATTGGCCACCACTGAGTTCACTTCGGGTGGCAGACCTCACCCACGTCATCGCGGGGCCGGTCTCGACGCGATTGCTCGCGACGTTCGGTGCCGATGTGATGCATGTGTCCAGGCCTGATCTGCCCGATCCCATGTCGATGGTGGCGATGACGGGAGGAGGGAAACGGAACGCATTCGCCGACCTGCGGAATGCAGAGCAGAGTGACGCGTTCCGGAGGCTGTGCTCGGAAGCCGATGTCGTGGTCGACTCCTACCGCGGCATGGACCGGCGGGGTTTCGGAGCCCACGACCTCGCCGCACTCCGTCCAGGTGTGGTGGTGTGCGAGTATCACTGCTGGGGCGCGGACGGTCCCTGGGGTGAACGCGGTGGATTCGATCAACTAGCTTGTTCTGCAACGGGTTTCGCGGAGTCCGAGAACTTCGATGGTCGTCCTTCACTTCCGCCTACGTATCTGCTCAACGACTACCTTGCGGCATACCTGGGTGCGGCGGGAACAGTGGCGGCGCTGCGTCGCCGTGCGATCGTGGGTGGTTCCTGGCGCGTGCGCGTCAACCTCGCTCGGGTGTGCATGTGGGTACAGGATCCCGGCCTGTTCGACCAGGACGATGTGGCCGCACTCCCCCGCCCGAGGCAGCCGAGAATCGACCTGGTGACTGTCGACTCTCCGTTCGGACCGATCACCGAGCCCGTTCTTCCGTTGGCGTTCAGCGACGTACCCACTCCGGTGTGGGGAGCGCCGCGTCCATTGGGAAGCTCGCCTCTGCAGTGGTGACGTCCTGCGCAGCACAAGGCGTGACTGCTCGGCTCGAACGGCAGCGTCAGTACTCGACAGTCGCACAGGTTGCGGCGATGGATCGGAGCGCTCGCCGATGTTCGTCGGCTGTCGACCCAGCGCACGCACCCGAATGCACCGTCACGCGATAGCCCAGTGAGCATGCACGTTCCGCGGCGATCCGGACCCCGAAATCTGTGAGGTACCCGGTGATCACCACGTGCTCCACCCCGACGAGTCTGAGCTGGGCATCGAGGTCGGGGTTGGACCAGATGTCTCGATCGAACTTCGTTGCGATGAGGTCTCCTGGCAGAGGCGTCATCGACGGGTGGAAGCGGGCACCGTCACCCGCCGGGTCGGAGCGCAGCGGATCTGCCGCATCCTGGCTCAAATAGCGAGTGCACACCACCAGTGCGCCGGTAGCGCGCTGGGCTGCACGGATCGACAGGGCGTGAGCCAATGCGCCGGGACCGTGTCCGAGCTCGATGATCCAGGGCTGAAAGTCGATCTCCAACAGTGCCGTTCGCGGCATGTCAGTATCGAGTTCCGACTGCAGCGGGTGTACCTTCGAGCGCGGTCAGATCTTCGGCGGTGAGCTGAAGTTCGAGCGCCGCGAGGTTGGCATCGAAATGCTCGATGTTGGTGGTGCCGGGAATCGGAATCACATGCGGACCTTGGGCGAGGACCCACGCCAATGCCACGGCGGCAGGGGTGGAATCGTGCCTCGATGCAACCTGGGACACCACCTCGACGATCGATCGGTTCTGTTGGGCCGCAGCTCCGGAGAATCGGGGAAGTGCCAACCGCATGTCGGTGGCCGGAAGTGTGGAGGTGTCGAGCGAACCGGTGAGGAATCCTCGACCCAGAGGCGAGAACGGCACGAACACCGCGTCGTTCTCACCCGTCCACTCTACGATGTTTCCGACGGGTTCACCGTCGTGTGTAGTGCCCTGCCCCAGAGCATTTCGAGTCCACAGGGATAGTTCGGACTGCACCGCAGAGACCGGATGAATACTGTGGGCCACCTGTGCCTGCTCGACGGTGACCTCGCTGAGACCCAGGGCGCGCACCTTGCCCGCCGCCACCAATTCGGACAGGGCTCCCCACGAGTCCTCGATCGGCACCTGGTCGTCCACACGGTGGAGGTAGTACAGATCGATGGTGTCCACACCGAGGTTCCGCAGGCTCGAGTCGCAGGCCCGCGCGAGGTGTTCCGGCGTACCGTTTCGCGTCAGAACAGGCGCACCGCCGTCGGCGTTCCCGATCAAGCCGGCTTTCGTGGCGATCAGAGCATTCGTCCCGGCCAGAGCGCGGCCGACGACCCTCTCGTTGTGTCCGGCGGCGTAGGCGTCGCTGGTGTCGAAGAAGTCGATTCCCGACGCGAGTGCGTGCGCCAGGATGTGTGCACCGGCAGTGTCCGAGGAGGTATCCGCACCGGTGTAAGCCCAGCTGATACCCATGCAGCCGAGGCCGATGGCACCGACGTTGCGTCCGAGTGCCGGGACGTTACGAGTGGTGATCGACATGAATACTCCTGTGCTCGTTGGATGATGGGGGGACGACCGCGAGACCATCGCAGTCGAGACCCTGTGCGATCAGGTCCTCGTAGTGCGAGATTTTCGTTTCCAGCGCAGACCGCGCTTCGGCGAGACGACGTTGCTTCTCGTCGACGCGTAGCCGGTGCGCGCTCAGAATGTCGATCCGTTCCTGATGTGTGGACGCACCCAGATTCACCAGAATCACGAATCGACGCATATCGGCAGTGGGCATCCCGGTCGATCGAAGACGAACCAGAAGTTTCACGAGTGCGACCAGTCTCGGGCTGAACGCGCGCCTACCCATCGCCGTGCGTGGGATCTCGGGTATCAGGCCCTCCCTCTCGTACCAACGCAACGTGTCCTGCGTCAGCCCCGAGGACTCAGCCATCTCGGCAATCCCGATGCTCACGGGCTCGGTGTCGGTGGTGGCCGGTGAATGCGGTGCTGCGGTCATGGCCCAGACGCTACGTCTTCGAGTGCACTCCAACGCAAGCCGAAATCAACCGCGGGCTCAGAGTCGTCGGGTGGATCGACTCGTGTTTCTCCCGCGCGAGAGCTACCTCGTCGATGCTCCGGTGTGCCCGCGAAAGAGCGTGGCGGCGGCCGCATCGGTGCGTTCGGAATCCCCAGTGGTGAAGCGGTCGAGGAGGAGCCCCCTGAATCCTGCACCCAATGCGGTGGCTCGTACGGAGGCCGTCGCCGAGTCCATCCCACAACGGGCCATCGCTGCGGCCAAGGCGTCGGTCAGTGCCCGAACGCTGTCGCGCGCGAAGTCCGCGAGGACGCCGGACTTGATGGACGCAATGCCGATGACCTGCATCAGAGTTCGTGAGCTGACCTCGTCGCCACCGTCGGACATCGACTTCCACAATTCGAGCAATCGTTTCTCGAGCTGGTCGGCAGTGTCGACGTCGCCGAACATTTCGGCGAACGCCGGCCGCTGGCTGGTCAGTGCCTGCACGATCAAGTTCTCACGAGAATCGAAGTAGTAGATGAGCATTCGAGAGCTGGTACCGAGTTCGGCGGCGAGCGGGCGAAGTGTCAAGTCGTCGAGACCATGGGTGCCGATGTAGTCGACGACGCGGCCGAGCAGCTCGGCGCGCTTGTCATGATCGAGGGGACGGGCCATGAGTTGACTGTACCGGTCGCTACATGTACTCATGGTGAGTATGAGTGAACCGATCGCTACACAAACCCCTCGCCGCGCCGTCATCACCGGGTACGTTGCGACGACGGCACTGGCGGACCACGCCGACACCACCTGGGAGTACTTGCTCGACGGTCGGAGCGGGATCGGCCCCCTCGAGCGCGCGTTCGTCTCGGATCTTGACCTGCCGGTTCGCATCGGAGGCGTCCTACAGACGGCGCTATCCGACCATCTGACCCGCGTCGAGCAGCGAAGATTGTCTTTCGTCGAACAGCTGGCCGTTGTGCTCGGGCGTCGACTGTGGAGTGATGCAGGGCTGGACGATATGGATACGGATCGACTCGCCGTAGCAGTGGGCACAGGATTGGGCGGCGGTGACGCTCTGATCGGTGCCGTCGACGCAATGAGGGCGGGTGGCTACCGAAAGGTGTCGCCGATGTCGGTGCCGATGGTGATGCCGAACGGGCCTGCAGCACACATCGGACTCGAGGTCGGAGCGCGTGCGGGGGTGTTCACACCGGTATCGGCGTGTTCCTCGGGTTCGGAAGCCCTGGCTCACGCGTGGCGGTTGATTGCTACAGGCGAAGCGGATGTCGTAATTGCGGGCGGCGTCGAGGGGCATATCGATGCCGTACCGATCGCGAGCTTCTCGATGATGCGTGCCATGAGCACCCGCAACGACGAACCGACGCGCGCGTCGAGGCCTTTCGATCGTGATCGCGACGGGTTCGTGTTCGGAGAGGCTGGAGCGCTGGTGATCGTCGAGTCGGAACAGCATGCTGCGGCGCGTGGTGCGCTTGTTCACGGTCGACTCCTGGGCGCGGGTATCACCTCGGACGGGTTCCATATCGTGGCACCGGATCCGGAAGGTCGGGGAATTCGCAAGGCGATGGAAAAGGCCATCAGCGCAGCAGGTTTGAGTGCTCTGGACATCGGTCACGTCAATGCCCATGCAACCGCGACTCCGATAGGTGATCTGTCGGAGGCCAAGGCCATTGCCGCCACGGTCGGCCACGCGTCCGTTTACGCACCGAAGTCCGCGCTCGGTCATTCCATCGGTGCGGTCGGCGCACTGGAGGCAATTCTCACGATGCTGTCGATCCGTGATTCGGTGGTACCGCCCACGCTGAACCTCGACAATCAGGACCCTGCAATCGATCTCGATGCCGTTCGGGCGAGGCGCAGTCAGAAGATCGACTATGCGTTGAGCACGTCGATCGGATTCGGCGGACACAACGTCGCCCTCGCGTTCGGGCGCTACTGATCAGAGTCGATACCGGATCAATCGCGAACTGTTGCCGACCACCGCGACCGACGAGGCGTTGTGCAGGATTGCTGCGAGGACAGGTGACAGCGCACCACCGGCGCTGACCGCCAAGCCGAGAGCGTTGACGGCAATGGACATTCCGTAGTTCTGACGGATGACCGACACCGAATGCCGGCCGAGGTCGCGTACATCGAGCAGACGCGACAAGTCGTCGCTGGCCAAAGCCACGTCGGCTGTTTCGACGGCAACATCTGTGCCGGCCAACCCCATTGCGATTCCGATGTCGGCCACTGCGAGGGCGGGAGCGTCGTTGGTGCCGTCACCGACCATGGCGACGACGTATCCCTCTTCTTGCAGTCCGCGGACCGCTTCGAGCTTGTCGTCCGGCATCACCTCGGCGCGCCACTCGGCGATGCCGAGTTCTGCAGCGACCGCCGCTGCGGTCTCGGGGTGGTCGCCGGTGAGCATGACGATACGTTCGACTCCGTCGGCGCGGAGCGCATCCAATACCTCCAGTGCATTCGACCGAACCTCGTCGCGCAGGCTGATCAACCCCACCAGTACGCCGTCCACTGCCAGCAGTAGCGGAGTCTCGGCCTCACGCTGCAAGCGCGAAACCCAGTCGGCCGCATGGTCGGAAACGGCGACGTCCTCACCTCGCAGTAGCGAGGGGCTACCCAGCAGCAGGGTCCGCCCGTCGGCGACGGTGCGCATGCCGAGCCCGACGAGCACCTCGCATTCCTCGTGCGGAGGAATGACGATATGGCGTTCCTCGGTACTACGAATGACGGCCTCGGCCAGTGGATGCCGCGAGTGGATCTCGGAACTGGCCGCGTACGCGAGTACCTGCTCCGGCTCCCAGTCGTCCTGGAAAGAAACCACATTGGTGACGACGGGGCGGCCCACGGTGAGGGTGCCCGTCTTGTCGAACACGAAGGCGTCGACCCTGCCGGCCTGTTCGAGGTGCGATCCTCCCTTGATGAGAATCCCTCGGCGAGCACCGTTTCCGATGGCGGCACTGATGGCCGTTGGAGTGGACAGGCCCACCGCGCACGGGCATGCGACGAGCAGCATCGTCATCGCCCGTCGAACATCTCGGGTGACCACGAGGGTGAAGGCCGACAGGATGAACGATGCTGGCACGAATCGACGCGAGAAGTTCTCTCCCACAGTCTGAATCGGGGCGCGGTCTTCCTGTGCCTCCTCGACGCGGGAAATGATTCGTCCGATCGTGGTGTCACGGCCCACTGCGGACGCACGGATGACGATGCGGCCCCTGACAACAACGGATCCAGCATGGATGCGATCACCGGCGACGATCGATACCGGCAAGGTCTCACCGGTGATTGCGGACTGATCCACCACCGCGTCTCCGTCGACCACGGTGCCGTCGACGGGAACGCCCACGTGATCGTGCACGACGACCTCGTCGCCGACCTCGAGTCGATCGACGTCGACGGAGATCTCGGAGCCGTCGGGCAGCCTGATCCAGGCCGTGTCCTGTGTGCCGGTCAACAAATCGGAGATCGCGCGTCGAGTTCGCTTGAGGGTCAATTCCTGCAGGTACTCGCCGATGTTCAGGAGCCACAGCACGGTGAGAGCGACGACGTTCTCGCGCAGCACAAGGCTGGCCACGGTTGCGGCGCTGACGAGCGCGTCGGTTCCTGCCGTCCTGTTGCCGGCCAGCGAGCGCACGGCTCCCTTCAGAAACGGGTAGCCGGTGAAGATCGTTGCGCCGGTGGCAACGAGACGACTGGTGGGACCGAGGATGGGCGGCCGACGGAAGGCGTAGCGGCGAAGGCCGAGAAGAACCAGTGCCGCGCCGCCGATGGTCATCCGTAGCACGTCGCCGCTGGTGACGTCAGCTGAGCGCGGACTACGGACCGGTACCAGGGCCCAATTCGTCGAGCGCCCCGCATTCACCGCGTCGAAGAGTTCGGCCCTGTCGGTTCGTGTGCGGGAGTACCAGACGACAACCGATGCCGTTCGCGGGTACACGTGGACGGCCCGCACCCCGCGAATTTTGTCCACGTGGTCCTCGACCGCAACGGCACGGCCCGGGCTCGAGCGGAGCCAGTCGACGCGAAGCCGCATGCGGCCGGCGGCATCGGAGAGGATTTCGATGCCATCCGCGCGGTCGGGAGCCACATCGAGTGCGGGTTCGACGAGCATCGTCATAGTGGACCGACTGCCGTGATCAGTGCGAGTGGCCGTGGCCGACTTCGGTGGCCGAGGGTGGCGGCACTTCTTCGCCGAGTCGGTCGCGCGCCTCCGCAACGACGTCCGACACTGCCAACCGTGCGGATTCGGCGTGGATTTCGGCTTTCCGGGCAGCGCGGAGGCCGAGTTCGGTTGCCGATACCGCCGCCTTGCGAACGGGAGCCTTCTCGTACAGCTTCTTGGCACCGTTGTAGGCGGCGACGCCGACTGTGCCTGTCACGACCGTCGATACTGCCTTCGCGACAATGATCGGAAACGCCATGTTGTAGCTCCTCGATTTCGAACCGATACCCACTTATTGGGAATCATATTCGTTTTGCTCGGCAGTGGCGACTCGCGGGGTTGCGGTAGGAGTCACCCGATCGGGCGGATGGCGCGAAACGCCCTCGTCACGTAGGGCAACTCGATCGTTGTGGACCCATGCAGCCCTAGCTCGTCGAACAGGGCGGCGAGATTCTGATCCATGCCGTTGCGCTCGTCGGCCGTCGCGGTGATGTAGAAACTGCGCGATCGAACCAGGTCGGTCAACAGCGATCGGTTCACGGTGCGAGACCACGCCCATTCTCGCTCTTCGAGATGATCGAAGGGCTCCGCTATCGGCGGCGGACCGTCGTCGAACATGGCCATCGCTCCGCCCCGTGAGACCACGGAGTCGAGGCGTCGAACCCAGGCCCGCGACTCGTCGCGAATGTTCCAGATCAAACCCAGCACACCGCCAGGACGCAGGACCCGTCCGATCTCGTATGACGCGGCCACCGGATCGACCCAGTGCCAGGCCTGTCCGAGCAGCACTCCATCGAGACTTTCGTCGTCTATTGGGAGGGACTCGGCAGTACCGACCAGGTTCGGGATACCCGGTACCGCGATCCGCAGAGCGTCGAGCATAGCGGTATCAGGGTCGACGGCAATGGCGTCGCAACCAGCGGCAACGATGCTTCGCGTGAGCTTGCCCGTGCCGGCTCCGACGTCGGCGACTCGTGGCATTCGAGCCGACGCGAATGCAGGTTCGAGCAGCCACGCAACCGCGTCCGACGGGTATTCGGGGCGAGCCGATTCGTACACGTCGGCGACGGCCCCGAACGACATCGAGCTGTTATCTTGGCTAACCATATGGTCAGGCTACCTCGCCCGATTCGAGCTCGAGTTCGTAATAGAGAGCCTTCGGTCCCTCCCCGCGTCCTTCGTGGCAGTCGAAGCCTCGCTTTTCGTAGACGTGGCGAGCGGCTTCGTCGTCTTCGGAGGTGTTGAGGTCCATGTAGGTGGCACCCCTGCCGCGCGCGTGCTCGATGGCGTAATCGAGAAAGGTTGTGCCGTAGCCCTTCCCACGATGGACTGGCTGAATGTAGAACTCTGCGAGATAGGCCTCGATGTCGGCGCTCCACGTTCCGGTCCGGAATCGAAGAACTGCAACACCGATCGCGGGAGTCCCGAATGTCAAGACGCTTGTGTCACCGGATGTGACCAGCCTGTTCAAATGGGCTGCAAGCCATTGGGGCTCGGGTGCCGGGTCGTCGTACTCGCGATTGAAATCGACCAGCAGGTTCGCGGCCTCGAAGAGCCCGTCGGAATCGCTGACGTCACTTGTGCCGGACATATCGACTCCTCGAGGTGTCAATTTTCTGGTTGAACAAGCCTTTTGGCATCGAGCAAACCGAGACCGGGATGCATTTCACGCAGCGCTTTGATGGCGTAGACAGTTCGGCCGGATTCTGCGACAACCGCGTCGACATCCTCGGCGGGTACGGCCTCGGGTCCGATCTTCTCCGGAGCCGTCCAGGACCGGCGCTCTCCGTACCAGATGCACACAGCGGCTACAGCCAGCACGGCCAGCTTCGACCAGTTCCAGCCAGAAGGATCGGACACGATGTCGGTAATCGTCGAGAACGCGAGAAAGGCCAGCAAAGCGGCAAACCCGTAACGCTTCCAGGGGCGTTCGTGTGCCGTCATGCATCCATGCTGTCACCACACCTCCATGGAGGCAACGGCTCAGCGTCGCAATTCGCTATCGAGCTGTGTCAATAGTTTGCCGAACGTGGTGCGCCCTGCGACCGGTGGTGGAAACCGTCCAAGGACCGACCGGAATGTTGCATCGGCTTGTGTGCGGATCCATTCGATCCGGTAGCTGCGAACACCGTCACGTGCCGAATGTCGTCGAGACTCAGATCAACCTCAGCGGATTCGCCCACCTCAGAATCGCCTCAACCGTCGTACACCTCTGTGGTGATGCAGAAGGGATGCCCGGCGGGGTCGAGGAGAACCCGCCACCGCGGGTCCGGTTGCTCCGCTGCTTCTGTTGCCCCACATTCGACTGCATAAGCGATGGATTCGTCGAGGCTCACTCCCGCATCGAGATCGAAGTGCACGATGGACGCCGATGGCCATACTGGCGGAGCGTAGTTCGCCACCTTCTGCGCAACGATGTTCAGACCCGACTGCGTGCGAATCCCCGAGCTCGACGTGTTCTCCCACAACAGCTCTCCGCCGACTAGCGCGAGGTAGAAGCGAGCGAGCTCCCGCGGCCCGGAGCAGTCGATGGATATTCCTGCTACGTCGAGGTATGGGCGCGGCATGTCACGAGAATACGGTGGCTCCCAGCGTGACGACGACAATCACGAAGATGGCCAGGAGGAGCCAGCCCTCCCAGGTGTGCGGGCTGAGTCCCCAGCCGTACCGTTTCGGGCCGAACCACGTTCGGGGTGGATTGAAAGCCATAGCGTCGTCCCGCCTGTTCGGAGTCGCGTCCACCCTACGAAATAATAAGATTATTCGCAATGGTAATGACCTGGTCATGCACTCTGCGACCACGAACCTCGCCGCGAAGTCAGCTGTACAACCGCGCCGTTGCCGCCGCTCGTTCGGCCAGCTCGTCTCGAATTGCTCTCGGCTGCAGCACTGTTACCGCAGGCGCGCACTGCCACAGGGCTCCCACAGCGTGATTGTGGCCGGAGAACTCGATGACTGCGAGGCGTCGTCCGTCGTCCTGTACTCGGTCGCTGATCACTCGGACGACGTTCCTCGTCAACGAGATCCATACCGATTCATCCACCAGGCAGGTGATTTCGATATGGGCCAAACTTGCGCGAAAGGAGGTCCAATGTGCCGTGAAGGCCGCTTCCAGATCCACGGCGGCGCTGCGATGGGCAGGCTCGTCGAGGACGGTCAGGGTATCTATGCGGGATATTCGATAGACACGTTCGTTTCCCTCTCGGGCGGCGAGCAGGTACCAATGATCGCCGGCATAAACGAGCCCGACAGGGTCGAGGGTGCGATCGGACAACTCACCGCCGCGGTTGCGATACGACACCCGTATGCGCAGACCGTCGATGACGACACGTTGCAATTCCGGTAGATGGACCTCGGACTCGTGGGGATACGCGAAACCATCTGGCCGCACCAGGATTCGTTGTGACGCAGTGCTTGCCGCCGCTCGGTGAGCGTCGGGTATCGCGGCGATCACCTTACGCATGGCGCTGGCGAATGCCGGGGTGGCGACGCGTCCCGCGCCGGATGCGAGCAGTGCCGTCGCCTCGGCGGCCGTCAGACCGGTCAGCTCGGTGCGATAGCCCTGCAGCAGACTGATGCCACCACCGCGACCGCGATCGGTGTAGACCGGAATGCCCGCCGAGGACAAGGCTTCGATGTCACGCAATACGGTGCGCGTGGACACTTCGAGCTGGGCGGCGATGTCGGCAGCGTTCAGTCTGCCCCGATGTTGGAGCAGCATGACGATGGACAACAGCCGGTCTGCGCGCACCCGAAAAGTCTCTCATCAAAACATGACAGAAGATGTCATGTTCACCCGATCTACTTCTACTCAGCAGGCCACAACGGGCGGCCGCGAAACGGAAGGCTCAGCAATGAACACCATCGAGACCACGCAGCAGACGGATCCGCGCGAGGTGTACTTCACGTCCGCCGCATGGGTGAGCGGTCTTATCGGTGCGGTGCGCGCCGATCAACTGGACCTCCCCACCCCGTGCGACGAATTCGATGTACGGACGCTGGCCGGTCACCTCGTGGCAACGGTGGCCAGACTGATTGCGATCGCCGAACTCGGGAGCCCGGACTCGGTCTCGCCGTTCTCTCCTGATCACGACGCCGCATCGTTCGATGCTCTGGTGGAGCAGGCGCGCGCGGCCTGGGCCGACGACGCGGCGCTCGACGCCCCGGTCGTCGTTCCGTGGGGTGAAGTCCCAGGGCGATCGGCTGTGTGGGGCTATGCGCGGGAGTTACTCGTGCACGGATGGGATCTTGCCGTTGCAACGGGTCAACCGGCCCAGGCCGATCCCGCGATCGTCGATCCGGTCGCCGTGGAACTTCGAGAACTGCTGCCGGCGGAGAGTCGGGTTCCGGGAGTCCCGTTCGGGCCCATCGTGGAACCCCGTTCCGAAGCAGGGCCGTTGGAACGCCTGGCGAATTTCGCGGGACGGTCGTCGGACGGCTGGGTGTAGAACGACGCCCTTGACCTCGAGTGCACTCGAGGTTGCAGGGTGGTCTCATGCAGATGACCTTCGACGAGTTGCCTCGACTCATGACGCTGATGACCGGCGACGAAAAGCACGGTGCCAGCGCCACATCCACGCTGGACGTGCTGTGGGTGCTGTACTCCGACATTCTTCGTCTCGACGCGGCGCAGCCGGACGATCCCGATCGCGACAGGTTCTATCTCTCCAAGGGGCACGGCCCGATGGCGTACTACGCAGTGCTCGCAGCACGGGGCTTTCTGACGCCGAACGAGCTTGCGTCGTTCGGCGGCTACCACTCACCGCTGGGCAATCATCCGGACCGCACTCTGATTCCCGGGGTCGACATCGGATCGGGATCGCTCGGTCATGGTTTGGCATTGGCAGCCGGAACTGCTGTAGCGCTGCAGATTCGGCGAAGCCAGGCCCGGGTGTTCGTACTGATCGGTGACGCCGAGCTCGACGAGGGCAGCAACATGGAAGCCATCCAATTCGCCGGCCGATCGCAGCTGGGTAACCTGACCACCGTGGTGATCGACAACGATTCGGCTGGTCTGGGTTGGCCCGGCGGAATCGCGTCGCGCTTCGCCGTCGAGGGGTGGTCCACCTCCGACGTCGACGGTCGAGACCACAGTGCACTCCGGCAGGCGTTTCGCGTCGATCGCGGCAACCGACCGCACGTGGTGGTCGCCCACGTGGAGAAGAAGGAGAACTGAATGACGTCGACGCTGAACAGGACCGCGGATCAACGCGAATCCTTCTACCGACTGGTGCCGGAGCTGTTGGCACAGGACGAGCGAATCATGTTGGTGTTGGCCGAGATCGGTGCCGCCTATCTCGAACCGCACCTCACTCCTGACATCCGATCTCGTGTGGTCAACGTGGGTATTCGAGAGCAGGCGATGATCGGTGTCGCAGGAGGTATGGCGCTTGCGGGCTTGCGTCCGATCGTGCACACTTTCCCACCGTTTCTGATCGAGCGGCCCTTCGAGCAGGTGAAACTCGATCTGGGACATCAGGATGTCGGCGCGATCCTGGTCAGCTCGGGCGGCTCCTACGGGTGGCCACAGGGCGGTGAGACGCACTTCGGCCAACGCGATGTCGCGCTTCTCGACACCCTGGACGGGTGGACGGTGCACGTGCCCGGGCACGTCAACGAGGTCGAATGGATGCTGCGCAGTGCCGCTGCATCCGACGATCGCGTCTACATCAGGCTCGACGGCGTCTCGAACAATCGCTCGTACGGCCGACCCGGAGGTTCGATGACCGTTCTGCAACAGGGTAATTCCGGCACTGTGATCTCCGTCGGTCCGATGACGGACCGGGTCCTGGCCGCGGCCCGTGGACGTGACGTGACTGTGCTGCACGCATCGACGATCAGGCCCTTCGACGGAACGACTCTCCGAGAAACGCTTGCTGCGCCGGACGTCATGATCGTCGAGCCCTATCTCGCGGGAACGTCTGTGTTCCACATCGATCGGGCACTATCGGATGTGCGGCATCGAGTGTCGGGAGTCGGAGTGGAAGCAGGAGAGCGTAGAAAGTATGGAACGGTGGCCCAACACGACCGAGCCAACGGCCTCGACATCGAGGGGCTGTCCCGGTCGATGGACGACTTCTTCGAGTGATCAGTGTTGGCGGCGCTCGTACCTGGACTTGGCGACGCTGTGAGCAGACTCGAGGAGCTCCCCGATCGGGGATTCGGTCTGCGAATACGGGTTGACCACCGACAACCAGCCCGCAGTGCCGTAGTGAGGGTGGGCGGCGAGGGTGTCGTCGGTGTCGGCCTGGGGTGCGTGAGCTGCTTCGCGTGGGGGCACTCCCAGGAGTCGCTCGAAATCCTGCTTTCCCGCAACGACATTGACGCGGAACGCGCCGGCACGGTCCAGGCGGGACAACTCGTCACCCGGATAGTTCTTCGTCACGATGGTTGCGAACGGCTGGGTGGACGTCGGAACGGTCCCATCCGGCGAGTAGTAGAAGAACACATCGCCCCAGGCGAGTTTCGGAGTCCCATCACCCTCCCGAGGCCGCTGCGCCAACGTGCCGTCGAAGCTGCCGACCAGATTCACGATGTCATCGAGTGTCATGCATCGATGGTCACATGTTCTGCGGTCTATGCCCAGAGTTCAGCCAACTTTGTAGGTTCCCGTACCGGTTGCGACGAGGCGACCGGATTCGGTCCCGACGATGTCGACTCGACACGTCTTCAGGCTCCGACCCGCATGCATCCGAGTGCCGACGATATCGACACCCTCGGCATATACCGGCTCCATGAACTGCACGGACATGGAGACCGTGACGCCCCGAAGCTTCTCGGGCACTTCGGATCCGGCCCATGCTGCGGTCATGATTCCGATGTCGATGCAGCCGGCGATCACGCCACCGTGCAGCATCTGGCCGACGGTGGACAGCTCGTCGCGGTACGGCAGCCGCAGTCGAGCAGTGCCCTCGTCGATGTCGACCAGCTCGATGCCCAGCTGCTGCACGAACGGTGACTGCGGCAGAAACTGGACCATTGCCGCGCTACCGCTGTCCGGCAGCTGTACATTCTCGGTTGCCATATCGTCTCCTCTATCCGAATTTGATTCCGTTATCGGAATCAGACTACGATAAGTGCATGGTCTTGGATACCCCCAGTGACAAGCGGAAGCGTCGAACGCACACTGCGGTGCTCGACGGCGCCCGCTCGCTTTTCCTGCGCCACGGATATCGGGGAACGACGATCGAGATGCTCGCCACCGCAGCCGATGTGGCGGTGAGCTCGATCTACGCAAACTTCCCTGCCGGCAAGGTGGATGTCTATGCCGCTTTGGCATGGCGAACCGCCCAGAGTCACGCTGAGCAGATGACTGCCCCCACCGATGCAGTCGAATCTGCGAACATCGTTGCCGAGTTCCTCGACCGATACATCGAGTTCCACCGAGACAATCCACTGGCGCTGCGGCTGCTGGCACTGACGGATGTGGACAAGTCCGAGTCCGTGTCGGTCGGTGAGGCGAAGAAGAAGATCGACACTGCACTCGGTGAACTCATCGATTCGGTGACGCGTGCAGTGGTGGGCGCCGGTGCCGACGTCGTCCCCCATGCGTTGGTTCTGAATGCCTGGGCGGCAATGAACGGCGCAGTGTCACTGCATCAACGACGCATCGTCGATCGATCCATGCTCGACGCGATGCTCGCGATCACGCGGGCGGACGTGCTCCGCCACTTGAAAGGGGTGCCCGATGAAACACGGTGAACTGAGCGTAGGCCGTCGTGCGCGAATCGTGGGAGCGGCTGTGCGAGAACAACTCGCGATGTTGCCCGGTACCGTGCTCGGTCCTCGGCGACGTTCGTCGGGTGCTGCATGGCACACAGTCGATGCTCCGGATTCGCGACTGTGCCGGGACGCACTCGAGGAGGCGAGGGAGTGTCTGAGTGAGCCCGTGTTGATGCACAGCGTGCGGTGCTGGCAGTACGCCTCGGCATTTGCGGACATCGATGGTCTGCGGCCGGATTCTGAGGCGCTGTACATCGCGTGCCTGTTGCATGACGTAGCTCTCGGCGCAGAACAGAACCAGGTGGCTGGATGCTTTGCACTGATCGGTGCCGAGCGAGCCGAAAAGTTCGTCCGCCGACACGAAGGCGACGATCGAACGGCCCAGATCGTCCACGAGGCGATAGCCCGGCACATGGACGTCGCGACACCGGAGGGATCGGAGGCGGCGCTGCTTCACGATGCGGCACACCTGGATGTCAGTGGCCGCCGGATTCGCGATCTCGATCCGCACTGCATCGATGTCATCGAATCCAGCTGTACGCGAGAAGGTTTCGTCCCAGACTTCGCATCCAGGATGAAGGTCGAATCGAGAAGGCGACCGAGGTCGACAGCGGCGACGTTGTGGCGTGCAGGAATGTACCCGGCGATGAAGGCGAATCCCCTGGAGCGCATGGTCATATCGTCGAAGTAGCTGTCGCGCGCTGGATGATCTGTTCGATTCGATCGGCGTCGTCGGAATCTCTCGGTGCGTACAGGAAGACGTAGTTCTCGGGTAGTCCGAGCACGGGACGTCCTGCCAGCGGGTGTAGTTCGCCCCATCCCGCGGATATGACGGTCTGCGCATCGTCCGGTTGCAGTACAACGTGCAACGAACCTTCGGTTTCGTGTACATGCACAATTTCGCCGTTGGTTCGGGAGATCCAGGGCGAAGCAGACCTGAGATCGGATAGATACAACGCATCGCCTCTACGCTCGAATCGACTGCGCTCCAGATGAAACGGCCGATCTGACAGCGCCTCGGCGGCGACGGCAGCAGTCAACCGCTCGATCAGGGCTCGGGTACCCCGATCGGTGAGCTGGCGATGGGGAATCGGGTACGGCGCGATCGACGGCCGCGGTCCAGGGCGGTGTTCGAGCGGCCAGTGCAGACCGGTACCGGATGTACCGTCGACACGAAGTGGGTCGCGTCGCGCAAACGGTCTCAGGGCGGTGGTGATCAGCCAGCCACCGATATTGGCGGGAAGTCCTCCCGGCCCCAGTTCCATCCACGCGGTGTAGTCGTTCTTGACCTTCTGCACCGGGACAATCTAGCTGCTGGCTCGATCCAGCAGGTTGCTGTTCGTCAGGGTCGTGTACATCGTCGGATGTACAGCGAGATACCCACGCAGACCGATGTGCAGACGAACCCCGACTCGTAGCGTTGATCCGGTCAACGAACATCGAACACGAAGGGGCCGTCATGCAGGTCGCAACTATTCTCTCTCAGCAACCGTCGACCACCGAGCAGGTGCTCGGTGTGGGATTGGGAACCCTGGGCCTGGTGATCGCTCTGGTATTGACCTTCGGTGCGGTGTTCTTGTTCATCGCCGCGCTGGTCAGCATCATTCGTTCCCCCAACTACACCGTCGCCGGTCGGGCAGTGTGGATCTTCGTCGTACTGGCGTTCCCCTTCCTCGGTCCCCTGGTCTGGTTCGTGTGGGGTCGTAAGTCGACTTTCGCCGTGGATGTTTCACACAGCCTCAGATGATGGAACCGATCGTGCGGGCAGCATCGGGAAACTCGCCGGGGTTTGGCCCGGCGTAATTGAGTCGAAGGTACTTGCCGGTGGGTTCGGCCGGAAAGTAGTCGCTTCCGGCACCGACGATCACACCGGCGGATTTACATTGCTGCACAATATGTTCCAGATCGACGTCATCGCGCAGGCGCATCCACAGATTGAGCCCACCGCGCGGCACGGCATCGAGATGGCCGCGAGGTGCGTACTCGATCAGGCTGTTTGCCAACAAGTCCCGACGAGAAGCCAACTGTGTACGCAGATGCCGGAGGTGGGTACGCCACGCGGGTTGCGTCACCACATCCAGCGCGACTGCTTGGAGGATCCCGCTGACGTACATCGACTCGGCACCGGTGTCGGCGAGGATTCGCTCGTGTGCGGGGCCGCGAGCGATCAAGCCTGCCAATCTAACCGACGGCGACACCGTCTTGGTGAGCGATCGTAGGTAGACCACATGCCCGGCGTCGTCCCGTGCAGCCAATGGATTCGGCTCGGCGGTGATGCCGAAATCGTGGGCCGAGTCGTCCTCGATCAGGAATGCGCCGTGCCGTCGAACAGTGTCGAGAACCTGCTCGGCGAGCGCAGGCGACCAGTGGGCTCCGGTCGGGCTGGCAAACGTGGGTTGGGCATAGAACGCCCGAGAGCCGGTGCGCGCGAACGCCTGTGCCAGCGCATCGGGGTCAGGACCGTGCACTCCGCTGGGGACCGGTACAACGCGGACGCCCGCCTGGGTGGCAGCGAGAATTGCCCCCCAATATGTCGGCGATTCCATCAGTAGCGGACGGCCCGCACCAACGAGCGCCCGGAATGCGGTACTGAGGCCGGTCTGGCTGCCGGGAATGATGACGACATCGCTCGCCGACGGCGGAGTGACGCCCACCGGCGTCGATGCCCCCAACTCCGCGGCGAACCATGCCCGCAATTCGGGCAGTCCGGCGGTCGGGGGCCGAGCTATCACTGCGTCGGTACGGGATGCGCGAGTGAATGCAGCGTGAACGAGCCGTTCCGGCAACAACTCCCGAGCCGGATAGCCCGAATGCAGTGCGATCACATCGCTCGACGTGGACTGGAGAGCAGCTGGAAGTTGCAGTCGGTTGCCCGGCGCACCCAGCGCCGCTGTCTGCCACCCGTAGTCGTTGGGCCGGGCCGTGCGAACGGTTCTGACGAATGTGCCCACACCAGGGCGGCTTTCGATGACGCCTTGCGCGGTGAGGGTGCGCAGTGCCTTCTGCACCGTGACCGGACTGGCCGAATGCTGGGCCACGAGGGCGCGGGTGGACGGCAGCCTTGCCTCGGGGGGCGCGGTCGCGATCCACTGCTTCAATGCGTCCACAATCCGTGAACTGCTATCGTCGGACATGACACAGCATAGTAGCGCTACTCGTTCTGGTGCGAGCCCGCTATCGCGCGCCGGATTGTTATGGGGCTTGGCAGGCGTCACTGCATTCTCGTTCACGGTTCCGCTCACTAGCATCGCCGTCACCGGCGGCCTGCCACCGCTCTTCGTCGGTACCGGGCGCGCCGTGTTCGCCGCCGCATTGGCGGCAGTTGCGCTGGCCGCGACTAGACAACGGCTCCCCCAGGGTGGGCAGTGGGGTCGTCTGGCCGTGATCGCGGCCGGTGTCGTCATCGGCTTTCCGGTACTCACCTCGTATGCCCTCACCACGGCATCGGCCGGTCACAGCGCCGTCGTCATCGCACTGCTCCCGGCGGCCACCGCCGTTGTCGCGGTAGTGCGAGAACGGCAACGCGTCCGGCCGATGTTCTGGCTTGTCGCAGCCATGGGAGCTGCCGTCGCGATCGGATTTGCGGCCGTTCAGGGCGGACGGCTGACCGGGCTCGGGTGGTCGGACCTGTTGCTCCTCGGGGCGGTTGTCGCAGCGGCGGTGGGCTACGCCGAAGGGGGCTTGTTGGCCCGCGAACTCGGGGCCTGGCAAACGGTGTCATGGGCCCTGGTGGTGAGCATTCCGGTGACCGGTGCGTTGGCCGCTTTCTCGTGGTGGGAACAGCCGTCGACCGCAGGTGTACCCGAGTGGGCATCGTTCGCCTACCTGGCGGTGGTGAGCATGTACCTCGGGTTCTTCGCCTGGTATTGGGGGCTGGCCATCGGCCCCATGTCCAGCGTGAGCCAGATTCAGCTGATCCAACCGGTGCTCACCATCTGCTGGGCCGCGATCATCCTGCGCGAGGGGTTGACGTGGCCGGTGGTCGGGGGTGGAGCAGCGGTCATCGCATGTGCAACAGTGGCGGTCCGGACCCGGATGTCGCCGTCCGTTCGACAGGAGGAACTTTCGGCATGACGAAATCGATCGATCAGGCGCGCAAGCTCGAGAATGTTCGCTACGACATTCGCGGACGCATTCTGGACAAGACCGAGGAGCTCGAGGAGCAGGGACACACCATCCTGCGTCTCAACGTCGGCAATCCTGCCCCCTTCGGGTTCGAGGCACCGGACGAGATCATGATGGCCATGATCCGAAATCTGCCTACCGCACAGGGCTACTCGGATTCCAGAGGTCTGTTCTCCGCCCGCACCGCGGTGGTGCAGTACTACCAGACCAAGGGATTGACCGATCTGGATCTCGACGTCGGCAACGTCTACCTCGGCAACGGGGTATCGGAGCTGATCACGATGACGATGCAGGCCCTCTGCAATCCGGAGGACGAGATTCTGATCCCCTCGCCCGATTACCCCCTGTGGACGGGATCGGTGGCGCTCGCCGGTGGCACACCCGTCCACTACCTGGCCGACGAGAGTCAGGACTGGGCCCCGGACTTCGAGGATCTCGAAGCCAAGATCACCCCTCGCACCCGCGCGATCGTGGTGATCAATCCGAACAACCCGACGGGGGCGGTGTATCCACGCGAGGCACTCCAGCGGTTCGTCGAACTGGCACGTGAGCACGACTTGATACTGCTCGCCGACGAGATCTACGAGAAGATCGTCTACGACGGTGTGGAGATGATCAATCTCGCTACTCTGACCGGCAAAGATGTTCTGTGCTTGACGTATTCGGGCCTCTCGAAGGCGTACCGGGTGTGTGGATTTCGGGCCGGATGGTTGGCGGTCACCGGGCCGCGTCGACGCGCAGCGAGTTTCATCGAGGGCATCACCCTGCTGTCCAACATGCGGATGTGCGCGAACGTACCGGCACAGCACGCAATACAGACTGCGCTCGGCGGCAGGCAGTCGATCGAGGATCTCCTTCTTCCGGCGGGGAGGCTGACCGCGCAACGTGACCTCGCGCATCGCCTGCTCAATTCCATCGATGGAATCAGCTGCGTGCAGGCAGCGGGCGCGCTGTACATGTTCCCGAAACTCGACACCGAACGCTTCGGGATCGTCGACGACGAGAAGTTCGTGCTCGACCTCCTCGAGTCGGAGAAGATCCTCGTCAGTCACGGCCGTGCCTTCAATTGGGATGTGCCCGATCACTTCCGACTCGTCACGCTGCCCAACGTCGACGATCTCGCGACGGCGCTCGAACGCCTCGGCAACTTCATGAGCTCGTACTCGCAGTGAGACTTTTGCTCGAGATGATTTTAAGTCCAGTTGGGCATTCGACGACGAAGTATTCGTGCAGATAAACCCGCATATTGCTCTCCTGCACAGTCTTCGGTGCTGACCTATTTCCCCGGAGGGCCGGGGAAATGCGGGTTACGCTCGTCGTCCGATCTGCCGGGCGAGAGGGAATTCGTGGATCTATGGGGCTACCTACAGGGGCGAGGTGAAAACCTCGCGTTCCTGACCTATCAACATGCGTCGCTGGCTTTTCAGACGGTGTTGGTGGGTACCGTCGTCGCGGTGGCTGTGGCCATCGCCGTGCATCGGCTACCACTGTTCTCGGCCTTGACGCTCACGACCAGCCGAGTGGCGTTGACCATTCCCTCTCTGGCGTTGCTGGCGTTGCTCATCGTCCCGTTCGGACTGGGCGTGGTGCCGTCGTTCATCATGCTCGCGTTCTTCGCAGCCATGCCCGTCATCGGAAACGCCATCGTCGGACTGCGTGGTGTCCCCGACACCGTGATCGAGTCGGCCAAGGGAATCGGGCTGTCCCGCAGCAGGATTCTGGTCTCGGTTTCGCTACCGATGGCGTGGCCGGTCATCCTCACCGGCATACGAGTGTCCACGCAGATGGTCGTCGGTGTCGCCGCCATCGTCGCCTATGTCCTCGGTCCAGGGCTCGGCTCGCTGATCTTCAACGGTCTGTCGAGACTGGGTGGAACCAACTCCGTCGAGATGGCAGTGACCGGAACAGTTCTCATCGTCGTCATCGCATTGGTGTTCGACGCCCTGCTCGTCCTCCTCGGGCGCCTCACCATCTCGAAGGGATTGTCATGACGGACAACACGACCGGCGGACCGACGGTCACCGGTGCCTCCATCCGACTCGACGGTGTGGTCAAGCAGTACAAGGGCCAGAACAAACCGGCAGTCCAGAAGATCGACCTCGAGATCGAGGCCGGCCATATCGTGGCGTTCGTGGGACCCTCCGGTTGCGGTAAGACGACGACGCTCAAGATGATCAACCGACTGATCGAACCGACCGAGGGCCGTATCTTCATCGGCGACCGTGACGTGACGGGCGAGGATCCGGACAAGCTTCGCCAATCCATCGGGTACGTCATTCAGTCCGGCGGGCTCTTCCCACACTGGACGGTCGCCAAGAACATCGGAGCCATCCCGCGCGTCCTGGGTTGGGACGCGAAGAAGATCGAGGAGAGAACCGACTATCTGCTCGATCTCGTAGGACTCGACGTTGCGGACTTCCGCGACCGTTTGCCCAAGGACATGTCCGGCGGGCAGCAACAGCGTGTGGGTGTGGCGCGGGCGCTCGCCGCCGATCCGCCGGTGCTGTTGATGGACGAGCCTTTCGGCGCAGTGGATCCCATCACCCGGGTACGTTTGCAGGACAGTCTGATTGCCATCCAGCACGAGCTCGCGAAGACGATCGTCATCGTCACTCACGATTTCGAGGAGGCGACGAAGCTGGGCGACAAGGTGCTGATTCTCTCCGAGGGTGGTCACATCGAGCAGTACGCGACTCCGGAAGAAATTCTGGCCAAGCCGGCCAGCCCGTTCGTCGAGGAGTTCATCGGCTCCGGAGCAACTCTTGCGCATCTGACGTTGTCCAGGGTCAAAGACGTGGAACACGATTCGGTGGTGACGGCCGAGGTCGGCGACAGCTCGCAGGAGGTCATCGCGCGCGCCCGAGCGCAGGGGGCCACCTGGATCGTCGTCATCGACGAGCACGGCCGCCCCCGCGCCTGGCCGTCTCTGGACGAAGTGGCCACCAAGGACCACATCACCGACTACGTCGACGCGCGTTTGCCCAGTGTTGCACCGTCGTCGACGCTCAACGACGCTCTGGATTCGATGCTGGCGGCCAGTCAGGGTGGCGTACTCGTCACCGACGGCCGAGGTGCCGTGACCGGCGCGTTGACCATTGCCACCGTCATGGCCGTCATCAGGGGCCAGCTATCGGAGGCTCGATCCGGTGACGGCCACGTGACGTACTCGGCTCATACCGAAGGCGCAGCAACGTGAATCGACTACGCCGTGCCCCGTTGGACGTGTGGTTCGAGCCGCTCCTCATCGTGGTACTCGGACTCGGCTACATCCTGTGGTACCGATCGACCACACTGACCACCACCGAACAGGCATCGCTCGGCTGGGACAACCTGAAGACCACGATCGTCGATCACATCGTTCTGACGTTGACGGCGACGGTGATCGTGGTCGTCATCGCAATACCGTTGGGCATCCTGCTCACTCGCGACAGAGCGAAGAATTTCCGGCCGGTGGCCGTCAACTTCGCCAACATCGGTCAGGCCGCGCCGGCCGTGGGTCTGATCGTGCTGCTGACGATGTGGCTCGGAACCGGGTTCCGTACCGCTGTAGTGGGTTTGGTCGTCTATGCAATTCTGCCGATTCTCCAGAACACGATCGTCGGGATACAGCAGGTCGATCAGCGAACGATCGAGGCGGCCCGCGGAATCGGGTTCTCCGGGATCCGCACCCTGGTGCAGGTGGAACTTCCCCTGGCGGTGCCGGTGATCCTCAACGGCGTGCGCACAGCGCTGGTCATCCTGGTCGGAACCGCCACGTTGAGCACGTTCATCGGAGCGTCCAGCCTCGGAACGCTCATCACGACCGGCACGACGCTCTTCCTGCCGAAGCTGCTCATCTCCGGTGCCGTTCTCGTTGCACTGCTGGCACTGATCATCGACTGGCTCGGCCGTGTGGTCGAATTGTTCGCGACCCCAAAGGGAGTGGCATGATTCGCCGTCTGTTTGCCGCCGCTGGAGCTGTGGCGCTCGCCGGGTCGATTGCGAGCTGCGGTCTGGTGAGCTCGTCGGGAACGTTCGAGAGCACCACGCTGGCGGACGGCGCGCGGCCGCTCGACGGCGCGTCGCTGGTGGTGACGAGCAAGAGTTTCACCGAGGGCGTGCTCCTCGGGAAGATCACGGCCACATACCTTGCCGCCGCGGGCGCGAAGGTGACCGACTTGACGGGTGCACCGGGGTCGGCGTCGTCGAGACAGGCTCAGCTCAACGGCGACGCCGACAT
The DNA here is from genome assembly GCF_027270735.1 of Rhodococcus ruber. Lineage (GTDB taxonomy): Bacteria > Actinomycetota > Actinomycetes > Mycobacteriales > Mycobacteriaceae > Rhodococcoides > Rhodococcoides rubrum_A. Next base: position 551,065 of record NZ_JAPWIJ010000001.1, read on the forward strand.
ATTGTGGGAGTACACCGGCACGGGCTGGGTCAATTACCACAGCCAGACCGAGACGATCAGCGATCCGCAGGAGCTGTGGGAGCGCGTTCGTGACATCGAGAAGAGTGAGTACGACCTCGATTGGCTACCTCCGGCCAACTTCAACGACACGTACGCATTCGCGGCATCTTCCGCCACCGCCGAGCGACTCGGCGTCACCACTCTGTCCGATGTCGCGAAGCTCCCCGAAGCCGACCGAACATTCTGCGTCGACGACGAATTCTTCTCTCGCTCGGATGGTTTCGGTCCGATGCTCGACACGTACGGGATCGGACTGAACGCGCCGGGCGGAGTACCGTCCAGCAACGTCACCCGCATGGACGCCGGTGTCGTGTACACCTCGACCGCAGACAGTTCGCCCTGCAACTTCGGTATGGTTTATACCACCGACGGTCGGATAAAGAACCTGAATTTGACTGTGCTGCAGGATGATCGCGCATTCTTCCTGCCGTACAGTGGCACCGCTGTGGTACGCAACGCGATCCTGGAGCAGTACCCCCAGATCGCCGATCTACTTGCGGTGGTGTCGGAACGCTTGACCGACGATCTGATGCAGGAGCTGAACGGGCGGGTCGACATCGAGGGTGAGGACCCGTCGGATGTTGCGTACGAGTGGCTGCAGAGCGAGGGGCTCGTGAACTGACCTCACGTCAGCTCGGATCCGGTTCGAACAAATCCTCGATGGTGCAGTCGAAGGCCGCTGCGAGGCGGAAGGCGACGGGCAGGCTCGGGTCGAATCTCTCCTTTTCGATGGAGATGATCGTCAGGCGGGTGACGTCGATGCGTTCGGCCAGTTCGTGCTGAGACCAACCCTTTTCGGTGCGACGCCGTCGAACACTGTTCTTCACTCGGACAAGGCGCGGTACCGCGCGAACGCGTACCGCGCGGTGAACGATGCGAACGCAGCCAGCAACAGGCCCGTCAGCAGCAGAGTGGCCGGGGGATCGACGCGGGTGATGGCCACCACCGCCAGAGTCAGGCCGAGGACGGTCACAAGATCGGTGGCGGTGCCGCTCGACGCCGCTGTTGTCCAATGGCTTTCGATGCTGTCATCCGACGTGTAGGTCTGGTCGGCACTGACCGGTGCGATGATCAGTATCCAACCCAGCATTGCCCCGAAAGGGAGGGCGGTGAATCCGAACACCACCGCCGCGACCCCTGGGGCGACGGGTGAGACCAGCCAGGCCAGCAATGCCGTCGCCGAGGCGGTGGCGAGACCGACGGTGCCGACCGATATCCATCTGAGTGTCACGTGAATGCTCCGTTCGTAGGTATAGCTCGCTATACGTATAGGAAACCATACATCGCTGGCCGATGTGTGGGCCATGACGAGCTGCTGGCGGTATGGTTCGAGAACGTGGATCGCCGGATTTCGGCGTCGTACTCAGCCCTAGGAGCCTGACCGTGTATTCGTCTTCACTCGGAGGTCTGTGATGGCAGGCGGACTCGTAGCTCTGCTCGACGACGTGGCAGCGCTGGCTCGTTTGGCCGCGGCATCCATCGACGATGTCGGTGCGGCTACCGGCAAGGCGACAGCCAAGGCGGCAGGCGTCGTGATCGACGACGCAGCGGTGACGCCGCAATACGTTCGTGGTCTCGCGGCCGAACGTGAACTCCCCATCATCAAGCGCATCGCTGTCGGCTCGCTTCGCAACAAGCTGCTGATCATTCTGCCGATCGCTCTGTTGTTGAGTCAGTTCCTACCGTGGTTGTTGACGCCGATTCTGATGCTCGGTGGTTGTTACCTCAGCTACGAGGCCGCGCACAAGATCTGGGGTGCGCTGTTCGGCCACGGAGAGCATCACGAGGCTGCCGAGGACGAACCGCGCGACGAAGACACTGTTGTCTCCGGTGCCGTGCGTACCGATCTCATTCTGTCGGCCGAGATCATGGTCATCGCGTTGGACACCATTGCTGCAGAGGGCTTCTGGAGTCGGCTGATCATCCTGGCCGTTGTGGCGGTGGTCATCACGTTCGTCGTCTACGGCGTCGTAGCGCTGATCGTGAAGATGGACGACATCGGTCTGAAATTGGCCGACGGCTCGACGGGGTTCATCGAGAAGTTCGGCCGAGGCCTGGTCAAGGGCATGCCCAAGGTCATGTCGGTGCTCTCGGTCGTCGGTACCGCAGCGATGCTGTGGGTCGGCGGACACATCCTGCTCGTCGGTATCGACGAACTCGGATTCCATCCCATCTACGAACTCGTGCACCACGGCGAAGAAGCGGTGCGCGGCGTGGCAGGAATCGGCGGAGTGCTGGCGTGGATCGTCAACACCCTCGCCTCGGCGGTCATCGGTGCGATCGTGGGCGCCATCATCGTGGTCGCGCAGTTGGGAATTTCCAAGGCGCTCGCCAAGCGGGCTGCCGCGAAGTAGTGCCCGTTGCTGCGTCGTTCGCCGTTGTCGATCCGTCGTCGGAACCAGCGATCGACATTCTGCGTCGCTACAACGTCGATATCGTCGGGCGCTTCTACGGTCGAGAGGCGTCCGATGAGGAAGTGCTCCGAGTCATGGTCGACGAGCCGAGCGACGACCTTGCCGGGGATTCGGGCACGTTCGTAGTGGCGTATGCGGAGCAGTTCCTCGTCGGTTGCGGTGGAGCACGTTTCATCTCCGACGACATCGCTGAATTGACGCGTGTCTTCGTGGATCCGATCGGCCGGAGGGGTGGCGTCGGCGCATCGTTGATCGGGCACATCGAGAATATTGTTCGAGAGTCCGGCCGCAGCAGAATCCGACTCGATACCCGAGCCGATCTGGTCGAGGCCCGCCGCTTGTACTCGCGGCTCGGCTATGTCGACGTCCCTGCATTCAACAGCGAACCCTACGCCGAGGTCTGGCTCGAAAAGCACCTCTTCTGAACGGCTTTCATCAGCGTCGAGCCAGCTCGAGAACCCGTCGCTCGGACACGGAGACATCGGCGAGCGATGCCGTCAACTCGTCCCACGCCTTCTGAACGCGGAGTTCGTCCCGGCGGAGGCGCTTCTGCGCAGCAGCGAGTCTGCGGCGCTCGGCCAGAAGCATATGCCGATCGCGATCCTGCTCGGCCATGAAGAGGTACGTGTGCGGATCGAACGGATACATGCCAACTCCTATGGTGTAGTGGGGAATCCGTGCATCAGCACCATGACGTGCTCACGCTCCCCCGAGGTCGCGTTCTCGCCGTGTCGACGCCATTTGTCGATGACGGCACGCATCTCCGTGCCCATCTCCTTCGTCTCTTCGGCGGTGAGCCGTAGGACGTCGTCGGAGCTGAACGCCGCCGACACCCACTCGTGGCCCCACGACTCGGACGTCCGGTCGAAATCACGCAGCCGAGACCACTGGTGCGCCAACCAGGAGTCCTTGGACGCCTTGGCAACCGACAGTGACTCGGGAGAGTCGGAAAAGTCGTTCTCGGACCAGCTGAAGCCCTCCTCGTTGGTCTCCGACCACCAACGCTGGCGCTTGTCCGAGCCGTTCTCGACCTCCTTGACGAAGCCGTGCTCGGCGAGTTTGCGCAGGTGATAGCTCACCGAGGCGGGTGACTCGTCCACCAGATCGCCGAGCTGTGTTGCCGTCATCGACTTGTTTGCACGCAACGCATAGAGCAGGCGCAGCCGAATGGGATGCGTCAGCGCCTTCAGCTCGGACATGTCCGTCAGCTTGCGCGGCGTCCGGGGTGGCGGTGGGGGGCTCATGCAACAACCGTAACCCGAAAGAAATATTTCGCAATAGTTCTTTCGGATTTAGCCGCTGTGCACCGTAACGGCGTATCCATCCGGATCTTGCAGGACGAAGGTCTTTCCGAAGGGTCCGTCGAAAGGCGAGGTGAGGATCCGGACATCGGCCGCGACCAGTGTTTCGTGCAATGCCTCGGCGTCTGCGCACGCGAGCCACAGCGCAACCCCGAGGCCGGGCTGCCCGCTGTCGAGATCGGTGCCGGGGGCGGGATTTCGGACGGCGAAGGGGATGGGCGTGGTTGTGAACACGACGGCTCCGGGTGGGGACTGGGGTGCACGGACGAGGCCGAGCCGGGATTCGTAGAAGTCGGCGCTCGCTTCGAGATCGCGTACCTGCAGGGCGAGAAAGCTGGGGCCGGAGACGTTTGTGTTGTTCATGTCGGTTCCTCTCGGGTTGTCGTCAAGTTCTTGACGTAAAAGAATGTATGTCAAGATATTGACATGAGTCAAGTGGACCTCGACACCTCGATCGGATACGCCCTCAAGCGGGCGACCTCTGCGCTGCGCTCTGCGATGGACGAGCGACTCCGACAGCTGGGCATGACGGTGCCGCAGTATTCGAGCCTCGAACTACTTGCTCATCGCCCGGGGCTGTCGAATGCCGAGCTCGCGCGGGGAGTATTCGTCACCAGACAGGCGACCCATCAGCTGCTGGCCGGACTCACGCGTGAGGGGCTGGTGGAGATCGTCGGGTCCGGGCGTGCGCAGCGGCTTCATGTGACCGCGCGAGGTGTCGAACGACTCGAACGCGCGTCGGCCGCCGTCGCCGAGGTGGAGCTGACGATGATCGCATCGCTCTCCGAGCAGGACCGCCAGTCGCTGCGGCAGAGTTTGGCTGCGTGCGCACAGGCTCTGGACGAACACGTTGTGCCGTAACCTCACGCGATCGAGTCGAGGAACTCCAGCATCGCCGTGTTGAACTCGTTCGGCCGGTCCATGTTCGCGGCGTGACCGCAGTTCTCCAAGACCACCGATCGACCGAGCGGATTCAGCTCCACCGACTCGGAAGCGTGTGCAGCAGGCCAGAATTGGCTGTCGCGTCCGGCGACCATCAGGTACGGCTTGTCGGTCGCCGCGATGGTCGAGCGCCAATCCTGCGCCGCATGGTCGGCGAGCAGCGCCTTCATCGGAGCCGTGTCGGGTGAGGCCATCTTCGGCATCGAGCGCAGTGCAACCACCAGCTTCAGCAGCGACGGAATGGACTTCCATCGGGGGCGGCCGTGGCCGTTATCGGGTATTCCCTTGTCGAAGAATGCCTTTCGATTGTCTTCGGTAAGTCCGTAGAAGCCGTTCGGCCAGTCTGCGCTGTTCACCATCTTCGGAGTCTGATCCACCGACACGACAGCCCGGACGTGGTCGGTGCCGAATTGTGCGATGTAGGACCATACGGTGCTGGCCCCCATGGAGCCGCCGATCAATACGGCCTCGTCGACGCCCGCCGCCGCCACAAAGTTTGCGACATCACGCCCGTGCCGTTCCATAGAGGCGCCGTGGGGCGGTGCTTCCGATGCCCCATGGCCGCGTCGATCGAGAGCCAGCACCCGATACCCGGCCGCCACCAACGCCTTCTGCTGCAGCACCCAGGTAGTGGCGGGGGCGCAGAATCCCGCGATCAGTACTACGGCCGGGCCGGTACCTTCGTCGAGATAGCTCAGAGTGACGGAGTCGTCGGTGACAACTGTCGGCATGGTGAATCTCCTTGTGTCAGAAGAACTCGATCAGGCGAACTCGGCGTGCATCTCCCAGATCAGGATCTCGCTCGCTGACGATGCTGTCACACGGTGTCCGCCGGTACCGGTCAGTCGTACCGCGTCACCCTGGCCGAGGTAGCCTACGTCCTCGAACACCGCTGAACCGTCGGCCATGAAGACGTGACCGAACGGCGCGTCGGGGACCGTGACGGACTCCCCCGGTGCAAGTCGGGCGACATGCAGCGTCGCGTAGCGGTTGCCGATCCGAACGCCGCCCCGGCCCGACATGCCGGATGCCACCGGCACCAGCTCGCCGGTCGCCAGCTGGTCCTGCACGTCCAGCTCCTCGTACGCTGGATCGGTTCCATCGGTGTCGGGTGGAATCCACATCTGCACGACGCGCAGCTTCTCCCGGCTGGTCAGGCTCGACGCGTTGCGTTCGGTGTGGCGAATGCCGGTGCCGGCACTCATGCGTTGAAGGAGGCCGGGGTAGATGAGACCCGAATTACCTTCGGAGTCCGTGTGTTTCAGCGTCCCTTCCAGAACCCACGTGACGATCTCCATGTTCTCGTGCTGATGGGAGTCGAAGCCCTCGCCCGGAAACACCGTGTCCTCGTTGTGCACCATGAGCAGCCCGTGCGCATTGGCCGCCAGGTCGTAATTGCCGGTGGCGGGAAACGACTGCTTGGAATCGAGCCATTCGTTCCACCAATGATGGCGTTGCGCACCGGGTATACGAGTAACGGTCACGACGCGTGGTTCCGCATCGCGGTGAACGTCCGGGTCAGAGCCGCGAGATCGTCCGGGTCCACGAGGTCGAACATGTTCTCTCGTACTGTCTCGACGTGGCCCGGGCTGGCGGCGGCGAGGGTGTTCATGCCGGCTTCGGTCAGTTCGGCGGACATTCCTCGCTTGTCGTCGTCGCATTTGACGCGAATGACCCAGCCGTTGTCGACCAGTCGGCTGATGGCCCTGGTGACGCCGCTGCGAGTCGTGGTGACAGCATCTGCCAGTTCGCTCATACGTCGGCGACGGTCGGGTGCCTCCGACAGAACGACCAGCAACTCGAAGTCGGTGAACGAGATTCCCGAGTCGCGCGTGAGTTGATTGTCCAGGTCGCGAAGCAAAAGCCGCGTCGCGTCGAGGTATGCGCGCCAGGCCTGCTGTTCGTCGGCATCGAGCCACCGTGGTGAATCCATATCCTCATGCTAGTTGACAACGCAACTAACCGGTGTACTGTTCACGGTAGTTGACGAAGCAACTACTTGACCGGAGGGTGGAGCGATGACCGATACGGACCTACACACCACAGAGCGGGAACGCATTCGTGGGCAGTACCTGAAACCGGCCGGCGAGCGGCCCGCATCGTCCGCCCGCGGACTACATCACACCGCGCTGGTCAGCAGCGACGTCGAAGCAACGGTCCGCTTCTACCAGGATCTGCTCGAATTCCCGCTCACCGAGCTCATCGAGAACCGCGACTACCCGGGCTCCTCGCACTTCTTCTTCGACATCGGAAACAGCAATCTGTTGGCCTTCTTCGACTTCCCGGGCCTCGATGTCGGTCCGTACGCGGAGGTTCTGGGTGGACTGCACCATGTGGCCATCAGTGTCGAGCCCACCCGCTGGGAGCACCTACGCACCAAGCTGACCGACGCCGGAATCGAGTTGATCGAGCACAGTGACGTCTCGCTGTACTTCCGCGACCCCGACGGTGCGCGGCTGGAGCTCATCGCCGATCCGCTCGGTGAGATGTACGGCTCGCACGTTCTCTGAGAACACACCTACTTTCGAGATTCGAGGCAATGACATGACCTCTGCAGCAACCACACTCGACATCCGCCGCGCCGACGACCGATTCAAGACGAAGATCGGCTGGCTGGACTCCAAGCACTCGTTCTCTTTCGGCAATCACTTCGATCGTGGCAACACCCACCACGGCGTCCTCATGGTCAACAACGACGACATCGTCACCCCGGGAATGGGATTCGATACGCACCCGCATCGCGATATGGAGATCGTCACCTGGGTCCTGCAGGGATCGCTGGTGCACCAGGACTCGATGGGCCACTCCGGCGTCATCTACCCCGGTCTCGCTCAGCGCATGAGTGCGGGTACCGGAATTCTGCACTCGGAGAAGAACGATTCGTGGCGACTCGGCGATACCGCCGGCTCGTATTCGGGCAAGCACGGCGATCCTGTTCGGTTCGTCCAGATGTGGGTCGTGCCGGACGAGCAGGGCATCACCCCGGGCTACGAACAGCTCGAGATCGACGGCGAATTGCTCAGCGGCGGTTTAGTTCCCGTCGCGTCCGGGATGCCCGACCATGCCGATCACGCAGCCATTCGCATCAAGAACAAGTACGCAGCAATGCACGTGGCACGCCTGCAGCCCGGACAGGCTCCCGTCGAGATACCCGACGCGCCGTTCGTGCACATCTTCGTGGCCGAGGGTGAGGCGATGCTCGAGGGCGTTGGCGTACTGGCTGAGGGCGACGCCGTGCGCGTCAGCGGAGGCGGCGGCCAGAAGCTGAGCACCGCCAGCGGTGCCGAAGTAATCGTCTGGGAAATGCACGCCGCAATCGCCGGTTAGTCGGTCTCTCGGTGCGGACGGAACGAGTGCTCCTCGTGGTCGAGTTCGTGCTCGAGGCTTCGCATGCTGTTGTCCGGTAGCCGGCCGGCATCTCGCCAGCACAGCAACTCCTCCCGCTCGACCGCCAGGATGCGTCGGCGGGTACTCATCGCGGCGATCTGCTCCGGCGAGATGACCGAGTCGCCCACCTCGGACTCGTCGAGATGATCGAGTCGGCGGTGGTACCGGTCGATCCGATGCTCCAACTCGTGACGCAGTATCTCCCGTCCCTCGTCGTCGAGTTCCTCCTCGTCGGCGATGCGATCGAGCTGTGACAGTGCAGCTTTGGCCGATCCCTCACGCGCCTCGTTTCGCAGACGTGCCTCTGCTGCGGGGTCGGCGACGACGTTCAGCTTTCGCACCAGCGGAGCGAACGTCAATCCCTGTCCGACGACCGTTACCAGCACGACCAGAAATGCACAGAACAGCAACAGGTCTCGGCTCTCGAACGGCTCACCGGAGTCGATCGTCAGGGGCAAAGTGAACACGGCCGCGACGGTGATGACTCCACGAGTGCCGGCCCAGCTCATCACCACCGCCTCGCGTGCGGACAGACCCGTGGTCAGCAACCACAGCGGCCGAAGCAGCAGCACGCCGGCGAGCGTGACCGTGACTGCGAGGGCGATGGTGGTCCCCGAGTATGCCGACAGGCCGCCGACCACGGTGGGCAACTGCTCGCCGATCAACAGAAATACGAAGCCCTCGAGCAGCAGATCGATGAGTCGCCATACGGCGCTGGTCTGCAGGCGGCTGGCTCCGGAAATGGCGTGGCGAGTGTGATGCCCGATCACCAGTGCCGCAACCACGACGGCCAGAACTCCCGACGCATGTACCTCTTCTGCCGCCAGATAGGCAACGAACGGCGTCGCCAGCGACGCGATGTTGAGCAGCAAAGAATCGTGAATGTATCGCTGTACCAGTCGGATCAGCAGGGCGACAACCAATCCGACGATGATGCCGCCGACTGCAGCCAACACGAACAGTCCGCCGGCGTGAGCGAACGTCATGTCCTGGCTGGAGATAGCGGCGATAGCCACGGTCAGCATCGTCAGCGCGGTGGCGTCGTTCAGCAACCCCTCCCCTTCGATGAGGGTCACCAGCTTCGGTGGAATGCCGGCGCGCCGACCGACCGCAAGGGCGGCCACCGGGTCCGGCGGTGCCACGGCGGCACCGAGCGCCATACCAGCGGCCAGCGTGATGCCCGGAACGAGCAACCACAGACCGACGCCCACGAGGGCAGCGGTCGCCACCACGAGGGCGACCGACAGACTCAAGATCGTCCACACGTTGCGGCGGATGGCGATCAGCGACGAGTTCAGGGCAGCGCTGTAGAGCAGCGGCGGGATCACCAGGGTCAGAACGACCTCGGGGTCCAGGACGATGTCGGGCAACGCCGATGCCGAGACGGCCAGGCCGGCCAAGGTCAACAACGCTGCCGCGGGCAGCGTCGTCTTCTTCGAGATCACCTGCGCGGCGACGATCAGACCCGTGGCGGCCAGGACCAGGCCGAGAGTTTCTATCACCCGGCTGTATTCCACCAGGTCAGGGGTTCAAACTATCTCTTCAGTCCGAACATCTTCGCGATCGTCTTCTCCATGAATGTCGCCGGCAGCAACCGTCGCGCCAGAAACACGACCGGTGCGTTGCTTCCCCTGGCGTACAGGGGTTTCGGCTTGTCGGCCTCGATGGCCTTCAGTACTACCTCGGCGACGTCCTCGGCGGAGATGCCGGTTCCCTCCTTGCGATCCAGGGACGAGATCGCGGTGTGGAAATCCTCTCGGTGGACCGAATCCGCGGCGATGTACTTGGTACGGCGCTCGCTGATTCCGGTGTTGATCGATCCCGGCTCGACGGTGGTCATCCATACGCCGAAGGGCGAGAGTTCCAGACGCGCCGCGTCGGAGAAGCCCTTGATCGCTGCTTTCGTCGACGCGTAGGACGAGCGATAGGCAAGTGGGAAGCTGGCCAGCATCGAGCCGACCATCACGATGCGGCCGTAACCCCGCTCGCGCATACCAGGAATGACGTTCTGCGACAGCGTCACTGCGCCGAAGACGTTCAATTGGAAGAGTCGTTCGATGGCGTCGGTCGGCAGTTCCTCGAACGGTCCCGACTGGCTCTCGCCCGCGTTGTTGACCAGAACGTCGACGGCGCCCAGCTCCGCGACGAACGTGCCGATCGACGCGCTGTCGGTCAGGTCGAGGGCTCGATATTCGACGCCCGCCGCCCGCTGAGCGTCGGTCATCGAATCCGGGTTTCGGGAGGTGCCGATCACCCGATAGCCGCGGGCGACCAGCGCCGACGCGACGGCCCGTCCGATGCCCGACGACGCTCCGGTGACCACTGCAGTGCGATTCATGCCCGAATGGTACCGGTGCGTCCGACCGACATCGCATGACGAAACCGCCCATACCGGTTAGTCTGTTACCTGTGCAAACGAACTCCGCTGCCCTGTTGCTCGAGCACCTGTGCATGGCCTTCGGCCCCAAGCCTGCGGTCGACGACCTATCGCTGATGGTTCCTCCCGGTTCGATGTTCGGGTTGGTGGGACCCAACGGTGCAGGCAAGACGACATCGCTCTCCATGGCGGTTGGCCTGCTGAGACCGCAGTACGGCCGGAGTCTGGTGTTCGGCCGAGACGTCTGGGCCGATCCGATCGCGGCCAAAGAGCTGCTCGGCGTGCTGCCCGACGGACTGACCTTGCCCTCCCAGTTCACCGGCCACGAGCTCCTGACCTACATCGGTCGACTGCGCGCGATGCCGGAGGACGTCATCGCGCAGCGTCGAGACGAGCTGCTGGATGCACTGGACCTGACCGACGCCGGCGGAACAGTCATCGCCGACTACTCCGCGGGAATGACGAAGAAAATCGGGCTGGCCTCGGCGTTACTGCACGGGCCCCGATTGCTGGTGCTGGACGAGCCTTTCGAAGCTGTCGACCCTATCTCCTCCACCACGATTCGAACCATCCTCGTGCAGTTCGTCCGCTCCGGCGGGTCGGTGATTCTGTCGAGCCACGTCATGGCGCTCGTCGAGCAACTGTGCACACACGTCGGTGTCATCACCGGAGGCCGAGTGGTGGGGGCCGGAACCGTCGACGAGGTTCGCGGCGGCGGGACCCTGGACGATGCCTTCGTTCGCCTCGTCGGTACGCGTGATCAGAACCCGGACGGCCTGTCCTGGATGCGCTCGTGATGTCGGTCGGCCGCACGGTCCTGCAGATGCGAATCACGCTCTACCGCAGGCAGTTCAGGGGTGGACAAGCGGTGATCAAGACCGTGTTCGGATTGCTGGGGCTGGCCTTCGCGGTTCTCGCCTGCGTGATGGCGGCGCGAACCGACGCGTCGCAGGTATTGGTGGGCGGCACCGCTGGCCTAGGACTGACCCTGACGGGCCTGAGTTGGGTGCTCTTCCCTGTGCTGTCGGGCATTTCCGACGACAACATCCAGCCCCGCCACTTCCAACTGCTGTCCGTCGACCCCGCGCGACTCGCCCGTGCGCTGCTGACCACGTCGGTGGTCGGCATACTGGTTCCGCTGACGATCGTCGCGACAGCGTCCATTCCGATCTACGCGTTGTCCCGCTCGGTCGCAGCACTGCCTCTGGCTCTGGTGGCCTGGCCCGCGACGGTGGTGTTCTTCGTGACGCTGTCGAGGGTGGTGACGCTGGCAATGTCGCAGCTGCTCAAGAGTCGACGCAGTCGTGAGTTCGCACTGTTGGCGTTCGGAGCCATCTTCGGAGGCCTGTACTTCCTGCAGTTCCCCATCACCCAGAATCTCGATCGTGTGCTGTCGGGTGAGGTGACATGGCCGCTCACGCTGGCACATTCGATTCCCTTCAGCTGGGGTATCACCGGCGTCGACGCTGTGTTGGACGGCAAGTGGCTGCTGGCGATCGGCGCGGTCGTGGGATTGCTGCTGCTGGACGTCGCACTGGTGTGGGCATGGCAGCGACTGGTTCTACGCCACTTCGAGGGACGGGTCTCGACGTCGTCGGGATCGACCCGTAAGCAGACGGCAGCGAAGGGTCGTGACGGTGCAACAGGGTGGCGAGTAACGCGGGTCGGCGCGGTAGTGACCCGAGAGCTGTCTCTCTGGCGCGGTGACATGCGTCGTCGAAGTCAGCTGCTCTCGGTCCTGATCTTCGCGGTGCTGGCTGGTATCGGTCCTTTGGTGACCGACTCGATACCGTTCAGCGCAGCCTGGGGCGCGTGGATCGTGATCATCATGGCGATGGGTGCGGGATCGAACTCGTACGGTCTCGACGGTAGTTCGATGTGGCACCTGGTCATGATTCCGCAGGCCCTCCCCGACGACATCCGTGGTCGGCAGATCGCCTGGTTGCTGGTCGCGGCCCCTTTCGCGATCGTTCCGGTCCTGGTGGTTCGAGTCTTCGGCGACCTCGGGCTCGACCGAGTGGAAACCCCTGTCGCATTGACGATCTCGATGCTCGGAGTCAGCGCCGGTCTGACCGCCGTGAACTCCGTACGCGGTGCCTACCCGGTGCCCGAAGCCACGAAGTCGTTTTCGATGAACACGCGGGGATCGTTCACCGGCAACGCATTCGGATTCCTCGTACTCGGGATAATGGTCCTGGCCGTATCGGTCGTGCCTGTACTGCTGCTCGCACTGCTCCTCCCGGGAGCGTGGGCGTATCTGTCGATCCCGGTGGCCGTCGCGATCGGCTGGCTGGGGATGTGGTGGGGCGCGCGGATGGCGGTCGGCGCGCTGGTTCGTGACTCCGACAGAATCCTGAACTCGGTGGTCTCACGGTAGGGCGCGGATTGCCCGACAAGGGTTACCCGCAGCAAAGGTGTGCGACGGTACGTCGCGGGTGACGACACTCCCGGCTCCGATCACCGAGTTCTCGCCGATGGTTACTCCTGGGCAGACGATGACGCCGCCGCCCAGCCATACGTTGTCTCCGATGGTGATGGGAAGGGCGCTCTCCCAACGTGTCCGGCGAGCTTCGTGATCTTCCATGGGATGCAGAGCTGTCAGGAGTTGCACGCGTGGGCCGATCGAGACGTCGTTACCGATGGTGATGGGTGCGCAGTCCAGCAAAATTGCATCGTAATTGAGGAAGGTGTTGGACCCGATGGAAATATATGTCCCGTAGTCACATTGGAATCGGGGCATGATCCACGAATCCGCTCCGATGGAGCCGAGCAACTCGCCGAGCAGTTCTTGCCGTTCTTCGGTCCGGTCTGCCCCCGTCGCATTGAATCTGTCCAGCAGCTTTCCACACGAGACACGAGACGCCACCAAGTCGGGATCACTGTCTCGGTAGAGTTCGCCGCGCAGCATTCGGTCTCGATTCTCGCCCATGGAGGACACGCTACAAGCCGGTCGACATTTCGAACAGTGCGACGCTGAACCACGAACCGCCATCGCCGAAATCGCGCCGACCGACGCAGCGAAACCCCTGCCTCGAGTAGTAGCTGCGCAGGTCGATGTTGGTCTCGGCGCAGTCCAGACGTAGCAGCGCTCGCCCTTCCTGCCGGGTCCGCTGCGATGCCCACTCGAGCAACGACGCGCCCAGTCCTGTGCCGGATTCGCTTCTGTCGATCACCAGTCCGTGCACGTAGCCTGCGGCTTCGACCTGCTCCGGCCAGATGTCAGGGTCGGCCCAGATCAATCTCAGCGCGCCGACAATCGGGCCACCGGGGTGGCGTCGAGCGATGTGGAACTCCCCTGCGTCTATCTGGGCAGCAACAGTCGACAGCGGTACCTCGCGCGGTGTCCACTGATCGATTCGCCGAGCGGCCAGCCAGTCCTCGGCGGCGTGCCGGAGTGCGAGTATCGTTGCTGCGTCGGCGGCAGATGCGAGTTCCACGGTGAGCACCGTGCCATCGTACGGAGGAGACGAGTCCTGTGGTGAACGTGCTTGTGGTCGAGAGTGATTCGGACCGAAAGGCCTTTCCGTCGATCGCTGGGGTCCAGTTTCGGAGCTGCGCGATCGCTGAACTGGCCGATTCGGTCTCCTGGGCCGAGGTGCTGCTGTTTCGCACGTTCGAGGCCGTCGATCTGCGGGCCGTGTGGCCGAATGCCGTCGACCTGAAGTGGATTCACGCGTCGAGTGCGGGAGTCGATCGACTGTTGGACCCCGGTCTGCGCGACGGGTCGTGGTTGCTGACCAACTCGGGCGGCATACTCGACCGCGCGATAGCCGAATATGTCGCAGCAGGAATTCTGGCGTCGGTGAAAAAGCTGCCCCAGGCACTTCACCGTCAGCGCGAGCGAGTCTGGGAGCATCGAGTCAGCACGGGAGTTCGCGGTGAGCGTGCTCTTGTCGTCGGACCAGGCTCGATCGGACGTGAAATCGGCCGATTACTCGGCGCACTCGGTATGCGCGTCGACGCGGCGGGGACATCCGAACGCCCGGGGGATGCGGAATTCGGGCGAATCCGTCACGTCGATGAATTGCGTTCGTATGCAGGCGAATACACCGTCATCGTGCTCGCTGCACCGTTGACCGAGAGAACCCGTGGTCTCGTCGGTGCCGAGGTGCTTGCGGCCATGAGTCCCGATGCGGGTCTGGTCAACATTTCACGCGGTCCGGTCGTCGACGAACAGGCTCTGTGTGCGGCCTTGGCCTCCGGGACGATCGGGTGGGCAGTGCTCGATGTGTTCGAGGTCGAGCCGCTGCCGGCATCGAGCCCGCTGTGGGGCATGGACAACGTGATCCTGACCGCCCATCTGGCCGGGGACGCCGACGACTTCGCCGAGCGGTTGTGGCGGCTGTTCGAGGAGAACTTGGAGAGATATCTGCACGGTTCGCCGCTGGTCAACGTCGTGGACAAGCAGACGGGCTATGTCCAGCGGTAGGTCTGACCGCGAAAGTGTGTGTAACAGTGCGTAGCGTGTATTAGGGTGCACGAGTGCGGGTAATCAATCATTCGGCGATCGCGTCGACCAGTCGGGAGGCGGCTTTCGCCTACCTCGACGATTTTCGTAACGTGCCGCAGTGGATGTTCGGCATCACAAGGTTCGAGCCGACGAGCGAGATCACATCCGGTCTCGGAGCCAAGTACGACGCGACGATGCAGATCGGCCCCAAAGCGCTCAAATCCGTTGTGCATGTGACCGAATGGGTCCAGAACGAGCGGCTCACGCTCGAGTCGGTCGAGGGGCTCTCGAACTCGTCGACGTGGTCGTTCGAGGACGCCGGTGACGGCCGAACCCGACTGGTGGTCGTCTTCCGCTACAGCCTGCCCGGAGGCATCGCCGGTAAGGTGCTCGGAGCGGTAGTGGAACCCGTTGTGGGTCAAGCGATCCGGCACACCGAGTCGACCCTGCGGGGTCGGTTGGAAGCGGCCGGTCAGTAGACGTACATGCCGGAGGACTACCACTGCGCCCCACCCCGCCGAGCTGTACGCGGACATCGCGACCGGAGGCAGTGCAGTGACAGAGAGGGCTAGGAGATCGTTGTGGTGCACACGACGAACTGCCTCGCCTCGTATGCGAACCCACCCTCGGGGCAGTCGTTGGGGTCGGCGGTGCCTGTCTTGATCTCGGTGACCTGTTCGACGTCGGTCGCGCTGGGGTCACCGCAGTCGACACGTGCGGGCTCGTCGATACCGCCGGTGGGAACACTCATGCATCCGTCGACGACCCAATCGACGTCGAGGCACAACGCGCCCTGCTCCACACCGTCGAGAGTCTCGTAGTAGGTCTGATTGACGTCGGTGGGGCACTGCTCGTTCTGTTCGGCCTTCGCGATGACCTTGTAGTTCGACTCCATGCTGCCGCACTCTGCGTTGTCGATGGTGGCGGCGGTCATCGTGCCGCCGAGCACGACGCATTGTCCGATCTCGACATCGATATCGGTGGAACCACCGGCGTCGATACCCTCCTGGCCGGAGACATCGTCGGTGGTACTGGCAGCGGCCGACGTCGAGGACGAGGTGGTGGTGTCTGCGGCAACGGCGTTGCCCGAGTCGGTCGACGAGCAGCCTGCGGCGAAGAGCAGCGTCAATGTTGCACCCGCGGCAAGGAACCCTCTGGACAATGCGTGCATCGTGGCGTGACCTTCTGGACTCATCCAGGCGAAGGAGTACTCCTTCGTCGGTAACCCCGCGGGCTACCGAAAAAATATTCTTTACTATTCACGGAGATTTTGAAAGTCACGAACGGAACACGATCGACGAAACCCACTTGGTGTTGTGCACGCCCGGCAGCGCCGGAACGATCACGCGCGCGGGATAGCCGTGATCGAGCGAGAGATCGACACCGTTGACTTTCAGGGCCAGCAACGAGTCGGGATGTACTGCTTGATTTCCCTGCAGCACTGCGCGAGTGAAGGCACCGTTCTGCTCGAGCGAGGTCACCTCGGCCGAGCGCGGTGCGGACACACCTGCCAGCGCGGCGAGTTCGGCCAGCGGGACGCCGGTCCACGTCTGAGTCGTCGACCATCCTTCGACGCAGGCAATGGGAAGTTCGGCAGTGCGCTGCGGCATCGACAGCAGCCTGCCGCGCGACAGCACCACCGGAACTGCGTCCTCGGCCGCGCCGGCGATCGTCAGCTGCCAGTCGGCTCCGGTCTGTGCCTCGGTGATTCCCGCCGCCTCCGCGGTCCGATTGATCTGAAAGTCGTTGGGGCCGTTGCCGTAGGAACGCCCGCGCGGCAGCAGAATCGCGGCCTTGCGGAGAACGCCTCCAACCGTCTGGCCCACCGTGAGCACAGCGACGAAACCCATTCCAGCAGCGACCAATCCGATTGCGCCGCGGCGGTTCATCGTGTTCGTGCGGCCCTGGTCGGGGGACTCGTTGCGCGCGCGCAGCACGTCCATCAACGACTCGGACCGTAGGGTTCGCCACATCAACGGCACCTTGAGGCCGAGGTGGACGAGGAATCCGGCGATGAACACCCAGGCACCGAAGTAGTGGGCGGCGTAGAAGTCGAAGCCGAAGACGTAGTCGTACTGGATGTTGAGAACACCGGTGACGATCTCGAACAGTAGACCGCCGACGAGCGCCAGCAGGGACAGGCGTTCGAGTGCGTGCGCAGGCGAACGAACCGGCGGCAATTCGGCGAGCTTGGGCATCACCGACCACAGCTTGGCGATGACGAGCGGAACGATGATCAGGCCCAATCCCACGTGCAGGCCCTGCGTCAGCTGGTAGAGCCAGGCAGGGTTCGTCGGCCAATCGAAGAACGGCAACCGCAACCACCCGACGGCACCCGGCCTGGCCTGGCCGAACTGGGGCCCGTACGCGATGTACGACAGTAGACCGGTCACGATGACGATCGGTAGGGCAACGAGCAGCACTGCACCGAACAGCGACGTCAACCACGTCCCGCGCAGCGGACTGCGAAAGCGCACGAGTGAGTTGCGGGCTTCGGCCATGTAGGGCATTCGCTGCCCGGGCAGTCCCGGATGTGTCGTGTCCAGCTCCCCCGCCTGTTTCATTGCCTCGTAGAAGGCCTGTGCATCGGCGGTGGTGGATACCTTCGGACGGTCGGATGCCCATCGGTGAAAGAGCTCGCCGTATCTCTCCCCCATCGCCGACGCCACAGCCGGGTACCGAGCCGCGATCTCGGCTGACCGCTTGCGTAAGAGAGCGGTTCGAGCGGTGTCGATGGTGGCCGAATCGAACCCAGTGGGCAGCGGCTCTCCCGCTACGAGCGCACGGATGAGCTCCTTCTGACGGCGGGCCAGGTCCTCGCTCACATCGTCGGGCCCAGCACCCGGTTCGGCGTGATTCGTTCCAGGCCCGCCGAATCGGCGATCGCGTCGAGTTCGTCCAGCAGCTCGATCTCGGGTGGGTAGTGACCGTCGCGCTCGAGCATGAGTGGTGTGCGGTGCCCGGCTGCAGCGAACGTTCGGAGGAGCTCGAGTACCTCGTCGGGAACAGCCGCGGTGTGCGAGTCGTGGTAGACGCCGTCGCGTACCGTGCCACCGGCAATGTGGCAGTAGGCAATTCGGTCCATGGGCAGCCGGGCCAGTTCGGTCCACGGGTCACGGCGTCGGTTGCGCGCGTTGGCATAGACGTTGGCGATGTCCAAGACCAGACACACCCCAGTGCGTTCGATCAGTTCGGTGAGAAATTCGCTCTCCGTGAGCTCGTCTTCAGGCCAATCGAAGAGTGCCGCAATATTTTCCACAGCCAGTGGAACGTCCAACCCGTCCTGTGTCCGCGCAATGTTGCCGGTCAATACCGTCAAAGCCTCGCGGGTCCGCGGGACCGGGAGCAGATGCCCGGCCTCGATGCCGTCGGCGCGAACGAACGCGATGTGTTCGCTCACGATCGGTGACCCGAGCAGCGAGGCCACCCGCTCCAAGTGCGCTATTCGTCTGTGCTCCAACGGCTCTGCACCGCCCAGAGACAAACCGATTCCGTGAGTGACGACGGGGACGCCGAGCGCGGTGAGGCGATCCGGCGCGTGATCCCCGATCGATTCGGCGATCACCTCGCAGAACACGAGCCCGGGCAATTGCGAGATGATCCCCGAAATCTCACTGCGCCAACCGACCCCGAGACCCACCGGCAGAGCGTCGATGGTCATCCGCCGCACCCGCCCCCGCCGCCGCAGCCGCCTCCACCACCGCAACTACTGCCGCCTCCGTCACCGCTGCCTCCGCCACCACTGTCACCGCCGAAACCGAACGATGCAGCTCCACCGGCCTGGGCAGAGCCATAACTGAGGGCGCCCGCCATGGCCGGATCGAGCATCAGTAGAGCGCCCGCTCCGAAGAGGGCGGCCGACATGCCTGCTCGTGACGGCCCGTACGCGGTGAACGACGGACGAGAGCGCGGTGAGAGATAGTCGTTCTCGACACGAAGGCGTCGGAGTTCCGCGTCTCCGAGTGCGGTACGGCGGCGTCGGCGGCGAACGAACGGGAGCGTCAGCAGCAGCAATGCGATGATCCCGACGAGAAACAGCACCGGTTTTCCGTTGGCGAGGCCCGAGATCACTCGCACGAATCCGACGGCCGCGACGAACAAGATCGGGAACACGCGGATCGTCGACGCGCCTCGCTCGGACCGCCCGTGCAGCAAGCCCTCATCGATGAGCTGACTTCGCAGCTGCGCGCACGCCACGGACATGTTCGTCACGAGCCGGGACCGAACCAGGGGTGCTTTGCCGCTGCCGAGGCGTTCGAGGACGGTGCGGGTGAACCAATCGAGGTGTGTGCGCTCGGTGTCGGTCAGTGCGCGCCGCGCTCTGCCCCGCGAATCGATCACGTCTGCACCGCGGAGGATTGCCAACGACGCCATCACCGCCTGGGTGTCATTGGTGAGCGCCCCGACCTCGGGTGGCGTGAGCACCCGCCCGGTCGGAGAGACAGGAGCGGACCGGTGCGAGGCGAGCCAGTTGCCTGCCACTGCCAGAACCACCGCGAGAACGGCTGCGAGCAGATACCACCGCAGGAAGTCTGCGCTGGCAATACCCCAGGTGTCGGTACTCCCCACGGCTGCACCACCCTTCGGTCGGAACCTGCATCTGGTGTCAGTATCGGGCCCACCGGCCAGAAAGCAAGCCCGAAAGCGTCCCCGCGGGGACGCTTGTGCGGTCTGCAGAAGGTTCTTGTCGGTGCCCCGTCGTACCGTGGTCGAACATGCATTCGATGAATGGGGGCGTGCATGAGCGACATGGCTGAGGCAGGATCCGAGGCGGGGCGGATCGAGACGAAAGAAATCGAGACCGAGATCTGCGCTCTGGCAGGTCGGATCGCTGCGGCGTCGGCGCAGTATCTGATTCTGGTGGGTGAATTCGACTCTCGACGCGGAT
Organism: Rhodococcus ruber; assembly: GCF_027270735.1. Taxonomy (GTDB): domain Bacteria; phylum Actinomycetota; class Actinomycetes; order Mycobacteriales; family Mycobacteriaceae; genus Rhodococcoides; species Rhodococcoides rubrum_A. Next base: position 570,884 of record NZ_JAPWIJ010000001.1, read on the forward strand.
GGGCGGCGTGGGAAGTGCGGTCGTGTGCGCATTGGTTGTCCTGGCGCGCGGGAGTCGACCTGCATACCGCTCGTGAGCAGGTACGGGTCGCCAAGGCAATGCGCGAGTTGCCGCTGATCACGTCGGCGTATCTGAGCGGCACGATCTCGTTCTCCAAGGTGCGCGCGATGACGCGTGTGGCCACGGCGGAGAACGAGGCCTCGCTGCTGCAGAAGGCACTGGATGCGCCGGCCGCGCATATCGAGCGCCTGTGCCGTGGTCTGAAGAAGGCCATGCGCCCCACTCGGCGGAACGGTGTGGATCTGGACCCGTGTCTGGGACGGTGGCGCTGGGACGAGGACGACGGCTCGCTCGTGGTCAGTGCGCGATTTCGGCCGGAGGACGGGAAACGGTTTCTGGCCGCGTTGACCAGGGCCGAATACGAGCGGACCCGAACGGACGACGAGGCGGACTCCGATCGGGCCGCCCCTGCGCCGCCCAATCCGGTTCCGGCGATGATCGCGATGGCCGAGATGGTGTGCGCTGCAGTGGACTCTCCGGTCGTGTCGCCTGCTGCAGAGGTGCTGGTGCACATCGGCGGGGTCGACGAAGCAGGGCACGACCATGCCCATTTGGACGACGGGCCAGGGTTGGACGACGAGACGCTTGCTCAGGTGCTGTGTTCTGCAGTCATGCGGACTGTCGGCCACGGCCGGCTGGGAAAGACTGTGCGGTGGAGTCCAACTGCAAAATCACCGAGCCGAACTCAGATGCGCCAGTTGATCATTCGAGACCGATGCTGCGCGGTACCGGGATGCGGTCGAACCCGCTTCATGCATGCGCATCACGTCACCTATCGCTCGCGCGGTGGCGAGACCACACTCGACAACCTGGTGCTGCTGTGCGGCGAGCATCATCGAGCGCTGCACGACGGTTACTTCTTCATCGAAGGCCTTGGAGATCAACGCTTCTCGTTTCGCCATCCCTCGGGAACCGAGATCATCCACGCTCCCGCGGTGTCGGGAGACGCCGACGAGATCAGGCGACAGTACGACGGGATCGCTCCCGACGCCATCGTCCCGAACTGGGGCGGCGAAGGCCTCGATCTGAGCTACGCGACCGATGTCCTGATCACCAACTGGCAGCAGGCTGCATGAAATGGGGCCGTACAGGGCAAGTTAGTGTGACGACGAGACTCGGACAAGAAGCGGTGGGATATGAGCGTCGACAGATCGATGGAGGACGAACCGTCCTGGCCGGTGGAACGAGCACCGCTCCGCACCGACGCGACCAGGCCCGAGGACGATCCGTTCTACACCGCGCCCGCGGGCTATGAAACGGCTCTTCCTGGGACGATTCTCAAAGTAAGGCCGGTCGAGGTCGCGATGTTCGGCCGCGTGCGCCAGCGAGTCGATGCGTGGCAGCTGCTCTACCGGACTGCGGACCTGGGCGGTCTTCCACAGGCCAGCGTCACGACGGTGCTGCGCCCGCGGAATGCCCAGCCGGTCCTGCTGTCGTATCAGTGCGCCATCGACGGTGTCGCGTCCTCGTGCTTTCCGTCGTACGCGCTTCGTCGTGGCTCCAAGGCCTTCGGTGCAGTCCCGCAGTTCGAGTTCCTGCTGGTTCTGCACGCCCTGCGCCGCGGGTGGACCATCTCGATCCCGGACCACGAGGGACCCGACGGGCACTGGGGTTCGCCGCAGGAACCCGGATTCTGCACGCTCGACGCCATCCGCGCGGCGTTGTCGTTCGAGCCGCTGGCGTTGCACGAGAGCACGCCCGTTGCGCTGTGGGGCTACTCGGGCGGCGGTCTCGCGACATCCTGGGCAGCGGAGATGGCACCGGAGTACGCGCCGGAGATCGAGTTGGTCGGTGCCGCGCTCGGCTCGCCGGTCGGAGATCCGGGCTCCGCGTTCACCCGGCTCAATGCGACGCTGCACGCAGCGTTGCCGACGCTGGTGGTGGCAGGACTGCGGCGCACCTATCCCGAATTGGATCGGGTCATCCGCAAGTACGTCAACGAGGACGGAATGCGCATTCTCGATTCCGTCGAGTCGATGACGACCGTCCGAGCCGTCACCCGACTGGCCCGACACGATCTGGACAAGTACATCGACGTCCCGTTGGCCGATCTGCTGGCGTTGCCCGAGATCGTGCAGGTCTTCCTCGACATCCAGCCCGGCCGCATCGCCCCGACGGCTCCGCTGCTGGTCATCCAGGCGGTGCACGATCAGATCATCGCCGTCGACGACGTCGACGGGCAGGTCGAGCGGTACAACGAAGCCGGTGCCCACGTGACGTATCTGCGAGATCGGCTGAGCGAACACCTGTCGCTGCATCCGCTCAGTGCGCCCCTCACCCTGGATTGGCTGGCCGATCGATTCGCCGGTGTGCCGGTGCCCGGCCCCTCGACGCGGACGGTGTGGTCCACTGCGTTCTCGCTCGCGGCGGTTCGTGGTCTGGTGTCGCTGACCTGGACGACGTTCAGAGCATTCACCATCGGCGTCCGGGCGTAGCTACCCTAGGGCCGATGCAGCGAACCTGGGTACGGATACTCACCGGCACGATCGCGATACTGGGCATCCTCACCGGGCTGGTGGCGTTGGGTGTCTACTACACCGACACTCGCGTCAACGTGCTGATCGCACTGGCGTCGTTCGTTCCGTTGATGTTCATCGCTGTCGTACTCGGCGCACTCGTGGCGCTGATCGGGCGACGCTGGGTTCTCGCGGGAGTCTCGGCGCTCGTGCTGGCGGCAGGTGCAGTGTCGTACGCGCCGCTCTACGTGGCCGACGCGGCTCCGAGCTCCGACGGTGTGCGGCTGCGCGTGATGCAGGCAAATTTGATGGTGGGGCGCGCTGATCCGACGGCTGTGGTCGGTCAGGCGCGCGAGAACTCCGTCGACGTCGTCACGATTCAGGAATTGACCGACGCGTCGGTGATCGGTCTGCGTGACGCCGGCATGGAAGAGCTCTTTCCCTACAGTTACCTCCGGCCGTACGTGACGGGCGGCGGCGGGGCCGGGATCTACAGTCGGCTGCCGATATCCGAGAGCCGCGAACTCGTCGGATACGGTCCGGTGAATCTTGCGACCCGAATCGAGGTCCCCGATTCGGAGCCGATTTCACTGCTGGCCGTGCACCCCGGACCCGCCTACATCACTCCGGCAGAGATCTGGACGGCCGAATTGGATACGCTGCGAGACGATCTGGAGGCCGCGTCGGGTACCGGACCGGTGATCGTCAGCGGAGACTTCAACACGACCTATTCGCACAAGAAGTTCCGCAACCTCCTCGATGCCGGATACTCCGACGCCGCAGCGCAATTGGGGAAGGGCCTGGTGCCGACGTATCCCACGGACAAGGGCACGCCTGCTGTCGTGGGTATCGATCACATCCTGTCCAACAGCGGACACGCTCGGTCACTGGAAAGAATCGATCTCCCGGGATCGGATCATCACGGATTGATCGGGGAGATAGAGTTCGACCGGTAGATCAGCGGAACGAGTCGACGTTTCGCTGCGCCCAGTGTGCGAATGTCGTAGCGGTGCCGACGATGTCGGTCAATGTCCGGTCGACCTGCTGTGGGTTGTCCACCCAGGATTCGAGCCCGTCGACGTAGGTGATCGCAAAGTCCCCCATGCTGGGAGTCAAGTCCTCGATGGTCTCTTGTCGGCTGACCGTGTCGAAGGTCAGGGGGCGGCCCACAGCGTCGGAAATTCTGTCCAACAACTGGACGCGCGTCAGGGTTTCGGGTCCGGTGAGAACATGGGATCTGCCGTGATGCGTCTGTTCGTCGATGAGGACGGCCGCAGCTGTCGCGGCGATATCGTCCATCGCGATCGGGGCATTGGCGGCGTTGGGGAAAGGCTCACGGACGCAACCGGATTCGATGATTCGCTCCGCCCACATCGTCGAGTTCTCCATGAATTCGCCCGGCCACAGGTGTGTCCACTGCATTCCGGAGTTCTCGACCGCCACGGAGATCGGATACCACCAGTTCTCGGGTGGACCGGCGAGATCGACGACATGCCGTACCCCCGCGGCGCGGGCGAGCTCGAGAACAGGTTGGATCGTGCTCGGATACGGAGCCAGATAGATCTGATCGACACCGGCCAAGGCGTCGGGTAGGGAATCGACCCGACCGAGAAACCCCTCGGCGATTTCCACGCCCGCGGGCAACTGCGCGCGTTCGGGATGGTTGGTCAACGCTCGCACGTCGGTTCGTCCCGCGGCCAGGAGATGGTCGACGAGCATGCGGCCGATGTTGCCGGTGGCACCGGTTACCAGAATCGTCATACCGTACAGCGTACGGCATGACGATTCTTCGGAGGTGGAAAAGGTGAGCCGATCAGCTCACGCGAGCGGACTGCTTCCGAGCCTTGCCGCACTGCAACAGGATTCGCACTGCGGCGGGGGTGCCGTCCAGCGACGTCACGATGTCGTTGCGCGTCTGTGCTGCCGCGGCCGAGACGGTATCGAGCGAAGCCACTGTGGGATCGAGAGTCGCGGTGATCTCGACGACCCGCTCCCCGCGGTCGGATACCGATCGGCCCGATGCGGACACGACACCCTCGTGGGCTACCAAGGATTTCGCTGCACTCTTGGCGGCGGTGGTCAGATCGACACTGAGCCTGCCGTCGACGTCGGAATCTGCTGTGGAGGCAAATGCGACGGTGCCGACCGAACGGCGCGGCAGGTGCGCGAGGAGCCACCAGAGTCCGAGTAGAACGAGGACGATCGCGGCTGCTCCGAGGGCCCAGGGCCACCACCCTGCATCGACGGTGGTGTCGACGAACGCCGCATCGATGCGCTCGCGGCCGGGGAACTTGCCGCGTTCCCATGCGACGGCTCCACCGCCGAGGGCGATCAGTGCGAGTCCGACGACCGCAGTGCTGGTTCGGTCGAGAGACGCGGTAGCGCGCTTCATGAGGCTTGTCCTGTCGTTCGCACTCGGGTGCGGACTTTCGGTGCCGACGCGAGTGGGCGGAGGGCATCGTCCACGGAGGTGACGATCGAGGATTTCAGGGCCGAGGTATCGGTGCCGGTCACGGTGGACGCGGCGACGGTGACCTTCTTGTTGCCGGCCTTGGCCGTCGCCGAATCCACTCCGACGTTGTCGAGAGCGGCGGCACGGGCCACCGCGGCGACGTCACCCTTGCGGAGCCAGACGTCTCGCTCGGTGAGAGCGCGGTGGGTGCGTCGGCGTGGTCGGACGGCAACGAAAACGAGGATGAAGCCGACGACGACAGCCGCGATGCCCGCAGGGAGCATCCAACTCTGCGCGGTGAGTCCATCCAGGTGAGTGGCTGCGGGTCCGACCCACTCGGAGCCGTCGAGAGCGCCGAGCTTCAGCAACGCTTCGCGGCCGAGGACCACTCCGGCACCGATGAGGACGAGTGCGAACAGAACGGCGGGAACAGCGGCGGTGGGGTTTGCCACCGGCTTCTTGCTCGGCTTCTCGCTCATTGCACTCTCCCTTCTTCGACGGTGGCTTCGGCGGGCACGCACTGGACGGTGACGTCGACTCGGTCGACGGTGTAGATGCCCAGCTCGGACAGATCTCTTGCCACTGCCGCGCGAACGTTGGCGGCAACCTTCGCCAGCGGCGACGGCCAGGTGACAGCCACCGCAACCTGCGCACGGACGCGTGTCCCGTTGATCGTCACGTCCGCCTTCGGCAGGTCACGTCCGCCGAGGACGCGTAGCCCGGGGTTGCGGTCGGTGACCGATTCGGTGCCGCGAGCTGCAAGAACGGCGAGGCGCTCGACGGCTTTGTGCTTGATTTCCAGTGAGCCTCGCTCACCGGGGTCGTTCAGTGTTTCGGTCACCGCTGTCTCAGTCACGACCGCGACCACGCATGATCGAGTTCAGGTCCAGTTCGCCGTCGATGTAGCGCCCGACGAAGAAGCCGAGGCCGCCGAGGACGATGGCGATGAGGAAGCCGGTGAAACCGCCGGCTGCTGCGGCGATGGCCAGCAGAAGTCCCACGAACAAACCGATGGTTGCAGTGGTCATGGTCTTGATCTCCAGTCAGAGGTATCAGATTCAGCGGTGTCAGATGTCGAAGTAGTTGCGCCGGGTGACGCGTTTGCGGATGCGAGCGATCCGCTTGGGCAGAGTTCGCAGTGGTGACGGAATCGGCGAGGCGCGGAACACGGTCGGCGCACTGGCGGTATTGATCGGAGCCGAGGGAAGAACAGCGAACCTGCGGTCGACCTCGGCGAGTTCGGCCATGTAGCGAGCCGGATCCCCGCCGATATCGGGGTGATGTTCCCGTGCCACAGCGCGCCGAGCCGCCTTGTACTCGGCGGCTCGGTTGTGCGCTGCGTGCTCGTTCACCTGGTCAGACTCGCACAATGTCCTCGACGGTGACGTGCACAGGGCCGTCGACCATCGCTGCCACTGTGCGACGCACGGCATCGGCGGTCTCGCGGACCGCGACACCGAACTCCAGCGTCACGTGAACCTCGGTTCCGTCCTCACTGCTTCGGATGCCGGCGATACGGCGTCCGGGCAGGTACGTCGCGGCCTCACCGAACATGCCGCCGTGCAACCCGACGACACCGTCGACTGCCAGAACGGCGTCGGCGATGTCCTCGGACTTGTCACGATCCGTCATGTGCGGCTCGGTCACTGCACTCGGGTGGTGGCGGGCTCGGTGGTGTCGTCCTCGTCCGAGCCGTCGTCGAGGTAGATGTCGTGGACGACGATGTTGACCTCGGTGACCTCGAGACCGGTCATGCGCTCGACGGCGTTGATGACGTTGCGGCGGATGCCCGCTGCGAGGTCTGCGATCGAGACGCCGTAATCGGCGACGATGTCGATGTCGACTGCTGCCTGACGCTCGCCGACCTCGACCGAGACACCCTGCGACTGGTTGACGCGGGCACCGGGGATGCGCTCACGGAGAGCACCGATCGCGCGGCTGGCTCCGCCTCCGACGGCGTGCACTCCCTGAACCTCACGGGTGGCGATGCCGGCGATCTTGGAGACGACGGTATCGGCAATGGTGGTGCGGCCCTGCGAGCTGACGAGTACGGAATCCGACTTCGTGGTGATGTCGGTCTTTCCTTCGCCTGCTGCGGATACGGTTGCCTTGGTGTCCGTCGTGGAGCTCATGAATGCCTCTCTTCGTTTCGGTGTCTGATGCGTCAGTGTGTGACAGGAGTTGGTCGTAGCTCGATCGTCGAAACGCACGTCCACATAAAGTGACCTACGTCATAGATTACGTCTGCTGGTAAACCGGTATCGAAGACTGGCGTGATCGATGACCACGATGAAGTGAACGGGGGCCCGATGGAGTGGGTAGACGCGTCGGACCGCGTTCTCGTCGGCGCTGCGGCGCTCGGCGAGACCGATGCGTTCGAGGAGATCGTCCGGCGCTACGGCCCGGAGATGTTTCGGTATGCGCGCAACATGTTGTCCGATCAAGGTGCCGCCGAAGAGGTGGTGCAGGACGCCTTCGTGGCAGCGTGGAAGGGCCTCGACAACTTCCGTGGAGACTCGGCTCTGCGAACCTGGCTGTTCTCACTGGTGTCGCACAAAGTGATCGATCATCGACGCCGTCGTAGCGTTCCTCCCGCGGAAGATTGGGTGTTCGAGCGAAAGAGCACCGGCGCGGGCAGTGATCCCGGGGCGGATGTCGAGGCAGACAGCTTCATGACCGAGCTGGGCACAGCACTCGCCGAGCTGCCCTACCGTCAGCGGGCCTGCTGGCTGCTCCGCGAGGTGGAGGGCCTGACGCACCCCGAGATCGGCGCGATCATGACCCTGTCCGCCGGAGCAGTACGAGGTCAGTTGACCAGAGCACGAGCAACATTGAGCGAAAGGTTGGCAACATGGCGAACCCACTAGAGCCGGATTCGGTTCTCGCGCGTGCTGCCACCGAACTTCGGGACGCACCACAGGAACCGAATTGGGTGGACATCAGCGCGTCCATCATCACGAAGGTACGCAACACCACCAGACGCACATGGCCGATCGACAGCGCGTTCCCCTCCGGCTCTGCGGCCGGACCGGCGGACTCACTGCGGGTCAGCGACCACATCGTCAAGACGACTCTTCGTCGTGCACTGGCGGACGTTCACGGCGCACAGCCCACCGAGATCGACCTCGACCTCGACGATCATGCCTGCACCGGTCTGTTCGTCGCGGTGATCGGGGTGTACGGCGACGACCTGCAGGCTGCGGGAGACGAGCTGGCGACCATCGCGATCGATACCGTGTCGGACCTGCTGGGCGTCACCCTCGGGCGCGATGTCGTAGAGATACGCGTCGACGACATCGAGGAGCGCTAGCTGTACGGGCCGGGTGAGGAGACAGACTGTGGCGGACAGGGGTGAGCTGCGGATCTACCTCGGCGCGGCACCGGGCGTCGGCAAGACCTTCGCGATGCTCGGTGAGGCCCACCGGCTGAGCGGCCGGGGCTGCGACGTCGTGGCAGCGGTCGTCGAGACACACGGCCGCGCTGCGACCATCGAGGCGCTCGACGGTATCGAAGTGCTGCCGATGGCGACCGTCGAATATCGGGGGTCGTCGGCGCAGGAGCTCGATCTCGACGCCGTCCTGGCGAGGAAGCCTCAGGTGGTGCTCGTCGACGAACTCGCGCATACCAACACCCCCGGCAGCGTGCACGGCAAGCGGTGGCAGGACGTCGAGGTGCTGCTCGACGCCGGCATCGACGTCATCTCTACCCTCAATGTCCAGCACCTCGAATCGCTCAACGACGTGGTGCAGCAGATCACCGGGGTACCGCAGCGAGAGACCGTGCCCGACAGCGTTGTTCGTGCGGCCGACGAGGTGGAACTGGTCGACATCACTCCCGAGGCGCTCCGCAGTCGGCTGCGGCACGGCAACGTCTACGCCGCCGAGAAGGTCGACGCGGCACTGAGCAATTACTTTCGGGGCGGCAACCTGACGGCGCTGCGGGAACTCGCACTGTTGTGGATCGCCGATCAGGTCGACGCGGCTCTGGTGAAGTACCGCAAAGACAATCGCATCACCGAGACGTGGGAAGCCCGCGAGCGCGTGGTGGTGGCCGTGACCGGTGGACCGGAATCGGAGACGCTGCTTCGCCGCGCCAGTCGCATCGCCTCGAAGTCCAGTGCGGAGCTGATGGTGCTGCACATCGTCCGCGGCGACGGCCTGATGGGAGTGTCGGCAGCGCAGATGGGTTCGGTGCGCACGCTCGCCGCCGGTCTGGGTGCGAGCGTGCACAGCGTCGTGGGCGACGACGTACCGACGACTCTGCTCGACTTCGCCCGCGGGGTGAATGCAACCCAGCTGGTGATCGGTACCTCGAGGCGGTCCCGCGCGGCGCGGATCCTGGACGAGGGCATCGGCGCAGCAGTGGTGCAGAACTCGGGAAAGATCGACGTGCACATGGTCACTCACGCCGAGCAAGCCCGCCGTAGGGGCATCCAGGTCGATTCGGGGCGGCGACGCATTCTGGCGTGGGTCGCCGCCGTACTGGTGCCCTGCCTCGCCGCCGCCGTACTGAGCACGGTCGGACCGGACTTCGACTCCAGCGGCGAGAGTGCCCTGTTCTTCATGGTGGTGCTCTGTGTCGCGCTGTTGGGAGGAGTTGCGCCGGCGGCACTCTCGGCGTTGATCGCGGGATTTCTGCTCAACTACTTCTTCACCACACCCCGGTACAGCCTCACCATCGCCGAGCCGGAGAATTTTGTGGTCACCGTCGTGCTGCTGCTGATGGCCGTGGCCGTCGCCGCGCTGGTCGATGCCGCAGCCCGGCGGACGCGTCAGGCACGCAGGGCGACCCAGGAAGCCGAGCTGTTGACGCTCTTCGCCGGATCGGTGCTCCGCGGAGCGGACCTGACGGCACTGCTCGAGCGCGCCCGTGAGACCTACCGGCAGACTGGTGTGGCGCTGTGGGACAACCAGTCTGAGTCGATAGTGGGCAGCGCGGGTGAGCAGGCCCCGATCGATCGGACCGGAGCCGATACCGAGGTCGATGCAGGCGACTTCACGCTGTTGCTCGTAGGGGAACGCACGCGCGCGCACGATCGTCGGGTACTCGCGGCGGTGGCCAACCAGGCGGCCGGCATGGTTCGGCAGGGCCGTCTCGCCGAGGAAGCGAGCCGAGCCAATGCGCTCGCCGAGGCCGACGCGCTGCGTCGAGCATTGCTTTCGGCCGTCAGCCACGATCTCCGTACGCCACTGTCCGCCGTCAAAGCGGCGTCCTCGTCTCTGCGCAGCACCGACGTGCAGTTCTCGCCCGAGGACACCGACGAATTGCTCGCCACCATCGACGAATCGGCCGATCAGCTGACCGCTCTGGTGAGCAATCTGCTCGACTCTTCGCGATTGCAAGCCGGTGTGGTGCAACCGAGTCTGCGGCCCGTCTTCGTCGACGACGTGCTGAGCGGCGCACTGGTCCAAGCAGACGATCGCGTGCGGGTCGAGGTGGGCGACGTCGAAGTACTGGCAGACCCTGGTCTGCTCGAACGGGTGCTCGCGAACCTGGTGGACAACAGCGCCCGGTACGCGCCCACCGGCGACATCACGGTCAGGGCTGCTGTGCACGGCGAGAGGGCAACCATCTCGGTCGTCGATCACGGTCCCGGCATCACCGAGGGAGCCGAGGAAACGATGTTCGACGCGTTCCAACGCCTCGGGGATCGTGACAACTCGGTGGGCGTCGGACTGGGACTGTCGGTGGTGCGCGGATTCGTCCGGGCCATGGGCGGTACCGTCACTGCATCGAACACGGACGGCGGCGGGCTGACGATGACGGTCGAGCTGAAGGCGGCGAGTAGGTGAAGGTGCGGGTGCTCGTAGTCGACGACGAGCCACAGATCGTGCGAGCGCTGCGGATCAATCTGAACGTGCGCGGGTTCGAGGTGGTCAGTGCCGCAACCGGTGGAGAGGCGCTGCGGGTGGCCGCGAACTTCCACCCGGACATCGTGATTCTCGATCTCGGCCTACCCGACATAGACGGTATCGACGTCATCGCCGGTCTGCGCGGCTGGACCGAGGTGCCGATCCTGGTGCTCTCGGCACGGACCGACTCGGCCGATACCGTCGAAGCACTCGACGCCGGTGCCGACGACTTCGTGACCAAGCCCTTCGGGATGGACGAGTTGCTGGCGCGATTGCGTGCGGCCCTGCGCCGTGGCCCGCAGACCGTGGCAGATCCTGTGGTCGAGACCGACGACTTCATTGTCGACCTGGCCGCGAAAACCGTTGTCCGAGCTGGAGAGAACGTGCACCTGACCCGCACCGAATGGGGTGTCCTCGAACTGCTCGTGCGCAACGAGGGCAAGCTGGTATCGCAGAAGGACATACTGCGCACCGTCTGGGGACCTGGCCACGAGCGTGAAACTCATTATCTACGCATCTATCTCGGCCAGTTACGGCAGAAACTGGAACGAGACCCGGCGGCTCCGGCGCATCTGATCACCGAAACCGGAATGGGTTATCGATTCGTGAGTTGACCGCTATCCACGCTCGCACCTATCCACCCAGTACCTCACCCTCGCGGCGGGGGTCTGCTCCCCCGATCCAGCCGCCGTCGGTGCGCTGCAACGCGCTCAGTCCGCTGGACTGGTCTGCGACCGAGACCTGATGGCCCATCTCGCGCAATTTCACCACCACGGGATCGCTCTCACCCGTCACGTTCGGATGCTCACCGCCGTAATTGGTGGACGGGGTGTTGGCCGCGCCGAAGTCGACCATCGATACCGCTTGCTGTGGATCCATGCCCCAATCGAGCAGTCCCACCAACGTTTTGACGACGAACTGAATGATCACCGATCCTCCGGGAGATCCGGCGACGAGCACGAGATCGCCGCGTGCGCCGTCGTCGTTGCGGTCGAACACCAGCGTCGGGGCCATCGAACTGCGCGGGCGCTTCCCCGGCTCGACACGGTTGGCCATGGGAGTTCCGTCCTCGGCCATGGGAGCTGCGGAGAAGTCGGTGAGTTGATTGTTGAGCAGAAAGCCGTCGACCATGTGGAACGAGCCGAAAGCCGACTCGACCGTCGTCGTCATCGAGGCCGCGTTGCCCTCGCCGTCGACGATGGAGATGTGGCTGGTGCCGTGCTCGGGATCGGTGGACGAGGCGAACTGCACCGGGCCGAAGTCACCGGGCTGCGCGGTACCCATCGACTTGGCTTCGTCGATGAGTCCTGCTCTGCTGCTCAGGTATTCGGGGTCGAGCAAGGCGTCGGGTGAACCGCCGGGCAGGGGTACGAAGTCCGGATCGGCCACGTACTTGTCACGATCGGCGTAGGCCAATCGCTCGGCCTCGGAGATCAGGTGCACGGCCTCGGCGGTCGGGGTACCGCCGTTGGCGTCCATCCCCGTCGGGGCGTACTGCGCCAGATCGAAGTTCGACAGGATGCCCATCGTCGACGCCACCGCGATGCCGCCGGAGGACGGTCCTGGCATACCGCAGATGTCGTGGTCGCGGTACTCGGTGCACACGGCGGTGCGGGTCTTGGGCTCGTACCCGGCGAGGTCGTCGAGGGTGATCTGCCCGGGGGTGCGGCCTGCAGTGGTGTCTGCCGTCGCATCGACGATGGCCTGTGCGATGTCACCGGTGTAGAAGGCATCGGCACCGTCGGTTGCGATGGCGGACAGGGTCTTCGCCATCGCCGGGTTGTTCAGAACCGTCCCGGCGGGCTTCCCGGTGCCGTCCGGCTGCAGGAAGTAGTCCTTGGATGCGGGGTCGAGGGCGAGCTTCGGTGCCGAGTCGGCGATGGAGGACGCCATGCGCGGGCTGATCTCGATTCCGTTGTCGGCGAGACCGATAGCGGGCTGGAAGAGATCTCCCCACGGCTTGTCGCCGTGATCGTCATGGGCTTGCTCGAGCATGCGCAGGACACCCGGCACGCCGATCGAGCGGCCACTGGACCGCGCATCGGGTTGCGGCACAGTGCGGTTCACATCGTCGATGTATCGCAGGTAGTCACCGGTGGCGCTCATCGGAGCGGTCTCGCGGCCGTCGTAGCTCTGGACCTCGCCGGACGCGGCGTCGTAGTACATCAGGAAGGCGCCGCCGCCGATGCCGGACGACTGCGGCTCGACGAGACCGAGCACCGTCTGCGCAACGATCAGTGCGTCGGCTGCGGTGCCGCCGTCACGCAGTACCTCGCAGGCGGCTTCTGTCGACACCGGGTTCGCCGTCGAGACCGAGTACGACGCAGTCTCCACCGGTGCCATGTTCGACCGATATCCGGTCGCGACTTCCGGATTGGTGGAGATGTCGCCCGAACCCGCGCTGGGCGTCGCTCCTACCGGCGTGCCGCCGCTGGCCCCGAGAACGCAACTGTTCTCGGCGGCGGAGTCGGTGCCGGTGCTGTCACTGCTGCTACACGCGGCGAGCGGTACCAGCAGGAGGGCACAGGCAAGAGCGGTCGAGCGGAGCGGGCGCATTCCGGTTGCAGACACCGCCCGACGCTAACACCGTGATCACCGTCGCTGAGCCGATTCGAGCAGCCAGTGCGCGATGGGTGCCGGTCTGCCGTAGAGGAAGCCCTGCGCGAAGTGGCATTCGAGTGCTTCGATGACGGCGGCCTGCTCCTCGGTCTCGACACCCTCGGCCACTGTTCTCACCGGCAGCGCCGACGCCATGGCGACGATCGCACGAATCAGTTGGGTATCGGATTCGGAGTGACCGATCTCGTGCACGAAGGACTTGTCTATCTTGAGCAGCGCAATCGGCATCGCTCGCAACCTGTTCAACGAGGAGTAGCCGATTCCGAAGTCGTCGAGCACGATGAGAACACCCATGGCAGCGAGTCGATCGAGAAGGCTCTTCGCCGTGCCGATGTCGTCGATCAGAACGCTTTCGGTGATCTCGAGCGCCAGATCTGCTCCGCTGAGGCCGTACTCGTCGAGCAGTCCTCTCACGATGGTCGGCAGCGAATCGTCCCGCAGTTGCATCGGGGATACGTTCACCGACATGGTGACGTCCTGACCGTGCGCGCGCAGCGTCACCAGATCCGAGAGGGCGGTTCGCAGCACCCACTCTCCGATCTCCTCGATCAGACCGGTCGATTCGGCAATCGGAATGAATTCGTTGGGCGTACTCACCCGACCGTCCCTGTTCCAGCGGAGGAGCGCCTCGTAGACGACGGTTGTCCGCGACACGGTGTCGATGATCGGTTGGTAGTACACCTCGAGTTCGCCGCGTCGGATCGCTCCGCGCAGCGCGGTTGTGGTCTCCATCGCCGAAGTGGCACGTGCGCGCAAGGATTCGTCGAAAAACGCATAACGCGCTGCGCCGAGGGATTTGGCGTGATACATCGCGGTATCGGCCTCGCGAATGGCGTCGTGCAATCGGTCTGCATCGGCGATGCCGACCGATGCCGTGACGTAGGCCGTCGCGGCGCTGAGCGGGAAGGGCTCGTTCATTCGGTCGATGATGCGACGGGCCAAGGCTTCTGCGCCGAGACGATCACGCCGGGCCAGGATTACGAATTCGTCGCCCGCGTAGCGAACGACGGAATCGGCGGCACCGACGGCAGCGCGGATGCGTCGTGCAGCGGCGACGATCAGTTCGTCACCGACGCGGTGGCCGTACGAGTCGTTGACGATCTTGAAGTTGTCGAGGTCGACGAACAGAACGCAGGTGCGTTCGGGAGTCTGCGAGCGCTCGTGTCGGGCGTATTCCTCGTCCAGCATCGTGCGGTTCGGTAGGCCGGTCAACAGGTCGTGAGCCGCGAGATATTTGGCGTGCTCCTTGCCGAACTGGACTCTGGTGAGTGCTCGTTCGCCGCGCAGAAAGGCACCTACCAAGATCGACGCCAGCAGCAGCGAACGCACGACCAGGTCTCCGGTCGAGACCGCCGAGCCGAGTAGGGGCACGGTGGCGCACACGACCAGCAGCATCACCACGAACACGACCCGACGGTTGCTGTGGGCGGGTGCCGGATCCTGCCGCTGAGAGACGGTGCGCATCGATGGATCGAGCGCTGCCATCGCCAGGGAGAGGTACGCGAAGAGATAGATACCGTCGAGCAGCCCCGAGGACGGTGCGTCGTCGGTCGTGGCAGCGAATGCGTACGAGACGTCTCCGACGAGCGTCGCGATCAGGGCAACGAGCGCCCACTGTAGTGCCGCTGTGCGGGGTTTGGACGAGTACAACAGGTAGGTGGTCAGCGTGATCAGCGCTGCGTCGATCGCTGGGTACACGCCGTTCACCACAGTCGATGCCGACGACCGTGAGGATTCGAGGGCCGGTGAGATGAACAGCAACCACGACAGAAACAGGGTGCCGAGGAAGATCAGGCCCGCATCGACCAGTGGTGTGATGTCGTCGATCGACTGGCGATCTCGGATCCACCGCGACAGCGCGTATCCGACGAGTAGATACCCGGTGAGTGTGAACAGGTCGGGTAGCAGCGTGAAGGAATGGGTCAGGGTGCTGGGATCGCTGCGGAGCGAGACGCCGAACATGAACAACACCGAGGCCCCGAACAGTGCCCACCAGCACCGAGAGTCGTCGGGACGGTAGCGGCGAATGGCGGCGCTGATGGCGAGCACCGAGCCGACGGCGACTGTGGCCAGGACGCCGGCTCGCACATCGGCGTCGCCGAGAACGAAGAAAGTGGTGGCTACGACGACCACGGCAGCCAGTCCTGCTGTTCGCTTGGACCCGACGGCGAAGGGCGCAGCGACCTTCGTATTCATCGAAGGACCTACTTCCTTCTCGCTCGCGGCCTGCACACCGCTTCTTTCTCGACGCCTCCATCGGTGAATATACGTCTTCGGTCAGTGGATTCGGTGACAGATCTCGCCTATGGAGGCAAAGCCACACAACAGCTGTCAGGTCGCCGCCGCGGACGTGCTCCGCTGAACAGCGATGCGGACGTCCTCTTCGATCAAGTCACCGTTGATCGCGGCACCGGCTCGCACTCCGGCAGCCGACGCAGCGACCACCGTGTCCATCGGCGCGGAGACGTTCCCGGCCACCCAGACACCGGGCACAGAGGTGGCACCGACGGGGTCGGCCTCGATGTAGGTGCCCAGAACGTGGCCGTTCATCACCATCTCGGTGGTGCCGATTCCGAGCGAGACCAGGATGTCGGCGCGAGAGGTGAAGTTGGGTCCCACGACCAATGCGTCGAGTCGGACCTGCCGCCCGTCCGCCAGCGTGACGCCCACTATCGCGTCGTCTGCGACGTCCACCCTGGCGATCTCTTCGTCGACCACCTCGATGCCGCGGGCGGCCAGACGGCCCTGATCTTCGTCGGTGAGTTCCGGTGCCAGGTGTGCGAACACCGTGACGCGCTCGGTGAGCTGACGCCACATCTGCGCCTGATGTCCGACGAGTGGGCTACCGATGATTCCGATCGTGTGGTCGCGGACTTCCCAGCCGTGGCAGTACGGGCAGTGCAGTACGTCGCGGCCCCACCGCTCGGCAAGGCCTGGAATGTTCGGGAGAACATCGGTGAGGCCGGTGGTGACCAACAGGCGACGACCGGTCACGACGGAGCCGTCGCCCAAGGTGACCTCGAAGCCGGATTCGGTGCGGGTTGCCGATCGGGCTGTGCCCTCGATGATGTGGGCCCCGTAGCGACGTGCTTCGTCGCGGCCGAGCCGTACCAGTTCGAGAGGCGACTCGCCGTCACGGGTCAGGTAATTGTGCGAATGCGCGGCAGGCGCATTGCGGGGGTCGCCGGCGTCGACGACCACCACCGAGCGTCGGGACCGGCCGAGGGCCACAGCAGCGCTGAGACCGGCAACGCCGCCGCCGACGATGATCGCGTCGGCCTGGGTGTGGTGAACAGTGTCTGAAGTCATGCCCGGAAGTCTGCGGCCGACCGCTATGCATTGGCAAGAATAATTGCCGATCCAGCAACAAATTCACGAGGAAAATACTGATGGACGCGTTTCGGTCGGCCTAACCGGGAAGTGGACGGGTTTGCGTAGGAATGGCCATCCACCGCGCTGCCGCTGCTGCCGGTAAGCGCGAATGCACCGCTTGAACAGGCGGTTCGCTCGAGGTCTACTGGTCGGTAAGAATCGAGCCGGGGGGGCACATGGGGCATTTCGAGATCGGCGAGACCGTTGTCACGGTCCGAAATCTGGGGCGCGTGCGGTGGCGCAGCGGTATCCCCAAAGGAACCGTCGGAATCGTCGTCGGCGTGGATTGGCTCGGCGACGCCCGGGTGAACTTCACCGTCGACGAATCTATGCGTGTTCGAGGCGAAACGGTCGAGCACATCGTCGCCGACGGCGATGTCCGCACAGTGCGGGCCGCTCCCCGCCGGCGGACCGGCTAGTTGCTGTCGGTGCGCTCGTCCGAGGTCGCCGGGCCGGTTTCGATGGCACCGCCTTCACTGGACCAGTCGTTGTCGTCTGCCGCGGCGGCCGGATCGGACGACACGTCCGGTTTCGCGTCGGGGGCAGTGTCGTCGTTCTTCTTCGCGTCGTTGTGGGTAGTCATGTCCAGTGGGTACCCGCGCGGTGCCGAACGAATCGTCGACACCGCGAGGGTGAGCGTACGGCCGGGCTCTACAGGCCGAAGGGCAGTGTGCCCGGTGCCAGCTCGAAGCCGCTGCTGCCTGCGGAGATGGAGCCGAAGCCGCCGAGGATCGCGTTGATGAAATTGGTGATCATGAAATGTTCCTGCCTTCGTTGTGTAGATGTTTCGTGCGGACAACCCGTTCGAGGCTACCGGCAGCTGTAGCGTCGAGGCTGTGAGAATCCAGGGAATCGTCGCCGGTGTTGCTGCGGCTGCCTGTGTACTCACGGCCTGCACAACGGAACCTCCCGCGCCGACTGCGAGCGCTCCTGCCTCCCTCGACTACGCCTCCCTCGACTACGTGGCTCTCGGGGATTCGGCCGCGTCGGGCCCGCGGATCCCAGACCAGGTCGGCGCACCGGGATGCCAGCAGTCCGACTCCAACTACCCGCACGTTCTCGCGGAAGAACTAGCTGTCGCTTCGTTCATCGACGTCACATGCTCGGGTGCCATCACCGAGAACATCGTCTCCACTCCGCAGGGCACATCCAGCGGTGAGGTGCCGGTGCAGCTCGATGCTCTGTCTGCAGACACCGATCTGGTGACGATCACGATCGGCGGAAACGACATCGGACTGGTGTCGACGGCCGTGGGCTGCTTGACCTTCACGGCGTCGTCGGCGACCAACGTCTGCAAGGACCGGCTCACCGCGGGCGGCGTCGACACCGTCGCCGCTGCCATCGCGGAGAAGGCACCGAACTGGGGAGCCATGCTCGACGCGGTGGCCGAGCGCGCGCCCGACGCGCGGATACTCGTTGTCGGTTACGGCACCTATCTGCCGGACGGTGGCTGCTTCCCCACTCAGCCGATGCTGCCCGAGGACGCCGACTACATCCAGGGCAGCATCACCGCGATGAACGAGGCCTTACGGACGCAGGCCGGCGAGCACGCTGCCGAGTTCGTCGACACCGAGGCGCTGAGCGTCGGCCACGACGTCTGCGTGGCTCCCGATCAGCGATACTTCGAGGGCGTCGTCCCGCAGAATCCCGCTGCGCCACTGCATCCGACGGCGGCCGGAATGGCAGCAATAGGTGACGCGGTCGCGGAGGCCGTGCGCGCCGGGTAGGTAACCACGACATGGAAACTGGCCATGGAGCAGTCGGTCCCGGTCGCCCATGCTCGACACCATGGTCTCGTGTTCCGCTGCAATCGGGGTGTTCGCGGTGGCTCTGGTGTTGGTTCTGACGCCGGGGCCCAACATGATCTATCTCGTCTCGCGCAGCATCTCGCAAGGGAGGCGGTCGGGAATGGTGTCGCTCGCTGGTGTGGCTGTCGGCTTCGTCGTCTATCTGACGGCCACCAATCTCGGACTGGCAGCGGTATTCACGGCCGTGCCCGCGTTGTACACGGTGGTCAAGCTCGCCGGTGCCGCCTACCTTGCCTGGTTGGCGGTGCAGGCGCTGCGCGGAAGCGTCTCGGCATTCGAACCGGCCGAGCTGCAACAGGATTCGACTCGACGGTTGTTCACCATGGGTTTGGTGACCAACCTGCTGAACCCGAAGATCGCGATCATGTATATCTCCGTCATTCCGCAGTTCGTCGATCCCGCGGCCGGACGCCTTCTGCTGCAGGGCTTCACGCTCGGCGGCGTGCAGATCGCCGTGGCGGTCGCGGTCAACCTGGCGATCGTCGTGCTGGCCGGATCGATCGCCCGATTCCTCGCCGTCCGGCCCACCTGGCTGAAGATGCAGCGCTACCTCATGGGCACCGTGCTCGGGCTACTGGCGATGCGTGTCGCCACCGACGGAAGCAGGCCGCTCCCGGCGTGATCGACGCGCGGCTCGCATATCCGGGTCCAGCCGTTGCCGTACGGCTTCGGATGCAGCCGGGCCCGGCAGGAACTGCGCGTGGCTCTCGCGCAGAGTCCTTCCCGTCTCGCGATCGACGAGCACCGGATCGATCGGTCGGCCGTCTCCGTCCACCAGCACCACCCGCCGATCCTGGTGCGGCACATGCTTGTTTCCCCATGCATACAGAGCGACGATGACCGTGCTGAGTTCACGGGCCCGCGCCGTCGGTACGTACTCGTGGCGCGGGGGGTGCTCGCTGTATTGCACCTTGGTCAGCATCCCGCCGTCGACCAGGCCTTTGAGTCTGCGCGCCAACATGTTCGGAGCAATACCGAGATTGGACTCCAGCTCATCGAAGCGAGAGAAGCCGTCGAGCACATCCCGCAGGATCAGCAGCGTCCACCATTCGCCGACCTGCTCGAGCGCCCCGGCGATGGGGCACTCCATGTCCGCGAAACTACGACGGTGCACAGCTACCTTCCCGCGATGACCAGCAACGAGCTCGTCCCGGTTGCGACGACTCTGCCGGTGTTGTCGACTACAGAACCCTCCGTGAAGATCACCCGCGAGCCGCTCTTGACCACGGTCCCCGTGGCCGTCAAAGGTCCGCTGTGAGAGTGCACCGGGCGTTGGTAGCTGACGTTGATGTCGATGGAGGTGTACCCGGTGCCTGCCGGGAGCGTGGTGTGGGCCGCGCAACCGAGGACTGTGTCGAGAAGCGTGCACACCAGCCCGCCGTGCACCATGCCGATCGGGTTGTAGTGCGCCTCGGAAGGTTGGCACTCGAACACCACCTTGCCGTTCTCGACCGAGACCGGGGAGAACTGCATGAGCGCTGCGATGGGCGGAGGTGCCAACTCGCCGTTCGCCAGCGCACGCATGGCGTCGAGACCACTCATGGTCGAAGCAGTCTTCAGCACCTCGGCGGGGTCGACCCACGAGAAGGTCTGCGATCGTCGATGCTCATCAGTGATCATGTGCCTGGCCCATCCTCGAGTGACTATCACGATGATAGTCAGCTGCTCATGATGGTAACCCTCGATCGCAATATGTGCGCCAACCGCCGTACTCGGTGATGTCGGTCCCTCTCTCGGCCGCATCGTGTGCGCAGCAGAACCCGGTGACCCAGCGCCCGTCCGACAACTCGACCGGCCCGAGGCCCATCGGCGCGGGCAACCCGGCGAGGAAGGTGCCGAGCGCGGCAGCGGACATTCGGTACAGCTCTCCGGCAATGGGTGCGCCGTCCCCTTCCCGCCGCACCAAACCCGGCTTGGGCGGTGTGGTGTGCAGATCCACGAGTCGATAGTCCGCAGACGTGGTCACCTCGCCGCTGAACCGTGCGCCGCGATCGGTCAGTTGGTGGTGCACCGGAAAACCGCGCAGGTGCGCTCCTACAGCCAACACCTCGATACCGTCGTCGATCAGCGACGGAGAAGCGATGCCACCCAGTCGAGCGGCGAGGTCGATCGCGATCTGATCCTCGAACGCGGGGACGACGAACATGACTCCGAACGGACTGCCGTCCGACGTCGGGGCACCGGGAACCGCAACCGCGGCCATGTCGAGCAGATTGCAGAAGTTGGTGAACGTACCGAGGCGACGATTGATGGCGATCGGATCCGACTGCACCGCAGCGATGGTCGGGTGTTCGGTGGTGGTGGGCAGCAGTAGACCGTCGAAACCGTTCAGCAGTGCGCGGGCCGCAGTCTCGGCTTCGGCGAGAGCGGCGAGATCGTCCACGTACCGATGCGCGGACGGCCCGGCTGCCGATCCGACGATCGCGGCCACCGTGGGGTCGGCCCCGGCAGGCGTGGAGTCGAGGAATTTCCCGACCGCCGAATACCGCTGCGCCACAATGGCTCCGTCGTAGAGCAGCGTCGCAGCGTCGAGTAGCCCTGAGATATCGACCTCGACGTGGGTGAAGCCCTTCTCGGCCAGGCCTGCGACCGTCTCCTCGAATGCCCGACGGTACGCCGGGCTCAACGATGCCAGGTCCTCACCTCGCGGGATGGCAACGCGAGGCGTCGGCGACGCGGCCAGTCGAACGTCGGCGGGCCAGGCCCGGCTGCGTGGATCGGTGATGGTGGGACCGGTCATGACTTTCATCGCCGCCGTGGCACTGTCGAGATCGGGAGCGAGCACGGTGACGCAGTCGTAGTCGGCGCACGCGGGCACCACGCCTGTGTTCGGCACGATTCCCAGTGAGGTCTTGATTCCCACCAGGCCGTGGAACGCGGCAGGGACTCGTCCGGAACCGGCTGTGTCGGTACCGATTCCGATGTCGGCAATGCCCAGCGCCACCGCGGCAGCAGAGCCGGAGCTGGATCCGCCCGAGACCAGCGTGGGGTCCCAGGCACAGCGCACTGCGCCGTACGGACTGCGGGTGCCGACCAGCCCGGTGGCGAACTGATCGAGGTTGGTCTTGCCCAGCACCAGTGCACCCTGGCTCGTCAGTCGCTCGATGGCAACAGCGGATTCAATGGGCTCATAGGCGAATTCGGGGCAGGCCGCAGTAGTGGGCAGACCGGCGACGTCGATGTTGTCCTTGACGGCAACCAGCACACCGGCGAGCGGCAGATCTGCGCCTGCCTCCAGGGCACGTTCGAGAGCCGTGGCCTCGGCCAGTACGTCGTTCTCGTCGCGCAGGGTGATCCACACCTCGGGTCGGTCGACCTCCGCGATTCGTTTGTAGGCCTGCAGAACTCGTTCTCGTACCTCAGGCAGCATCGATCTTGCCTCTCTTGTCGAATTCTCCGGCTGCCGACCATGCGTCTCGTTCGGCTCCGAAGGCCACGGCCTGCGTCGCGCGGAATTCGGCGATGGAGTCGGCGTTGGTGTCGAGGAAGCTCTCGTGCTCGGCGAGCGAGAACTCACCGTCGGTGATCTCCACTCCACCGCCGCGGCCTGCTGCCAGATCGGCGCGCAAGTCCATCAGCTCCTCGGGTTCGACCGAGTACCAGGAGATTCGGTCGAAGAATCGCAACAGCCACGGGGTTCCTTCCTCGAACGGCCCGCCGCTGTAGGCGGCACTGTGGTTCCACACCTGCGTGGTTCGGCCGACGAACTGGTATCCGCCGGGGCCTTCCATGCCGTAGATGCACAGGTACGCTCCGCCGATGCCGACGGCGTTCTCCGGCGTCCACGTGCGGGCCGGGTTGTACTTCGTCGTCACCAGACGGTGCCGCGGGTCCAACGGGGTCGCCACCGGAGCGCCCAAGTACACGTCGCCGAGCCCGAGCACCATGTAGTCGGCGGCGAAAACAGTGTCGAAAACGTCTGCAACGGAATCGAGTCCGTTCATCCGCCGGATGAACTCGATGTTCCAGGGGCACCACGGGGCGTCGGCGCGCACGCCGTGCATGTACCGCTGAATTGCTTCGCGGGTCGAGGGGTCGTCCCACGAGAGCGGGAGCCGAACCTGGCGGCTGGGGACCACGAGTTCCGAGGCTGCGGGTAGATCGTCCTCGACCTCGGCGAGCAGCCCCATCAACGAATCGATCGAGAGCACATCGGGATTCACCTTGACCTGCAGTGAGCGGATGCCGGGGGTCAGATCCAGCAGGCCTCGGGGCGCGATGGCCTCGACACGCTGGTGTAGCGCGTGTACCCGTGCTCGCAGGGTGAGGTCGAGTTTCATGTCGCCGTATTCGACGAGCACGTTGTCGTCACCAGATCGGCGGTAGGTGACGCACGTATCGGCGTCGCGTCGAGCGATGACGCCGTCGTCGCCGTCACCGCCGGCTGAGAAGACCGCGGGCAGTGATGCGCGCCGGGCGAGGCCGAGCGATCCCAACGGCGCGGTGGCCGCAGCCCGGACCGGAACGAATCGGATGGTGTCTCCGGGACGAAGTTGGCCGAGCTTCCAGCGTTCGGCCGCGACAACGGTGACGGGACAGACGAATCCGCCGAGACTGGGACCGTCGGGGCCGAGCAGGATCGGGGTATCACCGGTGAAGTCCAAGGCACCGACGCTGTAGGCGTTGTCGTGGATGTTCGACGGGTGCAATCCGGCCTCGCCGCCGTCGGCGCGAGCCCACTGCGGCTTGGGTCCGATCAGCCGGACTCCGGTGCGATCGGAATTGAAGTGCACCTCGTAGCGGGTGGCGTAAAGGGTGTCGATGTCGTCGCGGGTGAAGAACTCGGGCGCTCCGTGCGGGCCTTCGGTGACGGCGATGTCCCACGCGGACGTCAGCACCGGCAGGTGTTCCATGGGGATCGGCCCGAGGACGGCGGAGTTGTCGGAGCGGCCGGCCAGTCCGATGATGTCGCCCTCGCCTAGGATGCCGCCGCGATGTCCGCCGAACTTACCGAGCGTGAATGTTGCTGCGCTGCCGAGGTAGTCGTCGACGTCGAGGCCGCCCTGCATCAGGACATACACCCGCAGACCGTGTCCGGTGGTGGTGCCCACGTCCAGTGTTGCTCCGGCAGGTACCAGAACCGGTCGCCACTGCGGGGCCGGTCGGCCGTCGATGCGCACCGGCACCGCGGCACCGGTCACACAGACGTAGGTATCGGCGTCGAACGTCAATGCCGGCCCGGCCATGGTCGATTCGAGTCCCGGCGCACCCTCGGGGTTGCCGAGCGCGGTGTTGCCGAGCCGGAACGACAGATCGTCCATCGGTCCCGACGGCGGCACGCCCACCTTCCAATATCCGACGCGTCCCGGCCAGTCCTGCACCGTGGTGAGCATTCCGGGCCGCTGCACGGTCATCTTGGCGGCCGTACTGTTCACAGCGTTCATGCTCGACCCGACTCTCGCGTCACGATCATCTGCACTGCAGTGGGATCGAATCCGTTGCAGGGGTTGTTGATCTGCGGGCAGTTGGACACCAGCACCAGCGTGTCGATCTCGGCACGCAGCGACAGCTTCTTGCCGGGAGCCGACAAGCCGTCGACGATTCCGAGGGTGCCGTCCGCGTCGACGGGGACGTTCATGAAGAAGTTGATGTTGGGGGCCAGGTCTCGCTTGCCGAGACCCCACTTGGAACCCTCGATGAGGAAGTTCTCGACGCACGCGTGCTGGTGCTGGGTGTGGTGGCCGTAACGCAGGGTGTTCGATTCCTTGGAGCAGGCACCACCCACGGTGTCGTGGTTGCCGACCTCGTCCTCGACTATGGTCATCAGCGGTGTCGAATCATCGGTGCGCAGAACGGTTCCGGTGGTGAGGAACAGGTTCTGTTGCGCGGTGACCGTCGCGGCCGCGGAGTACCGGAGCGAGTGGTCGTGAGCCCCGTACAGCAGAGTGTCGACGGCCTGATTACCGTAGAGGTCGACGATGGTC
Source organism: Rhodococcus ruber (assembly GCF_027270735.1). Taxonomy (GTDB): domain Bacteria; phylum Actinomycetota; class Actinomycetes; order Mycobacteriales; family Mycobacteriaceae; genus Rhodococcoides; species Rhodococcoides rubrum_A. Next base: position 595,427 of record NZ_JAPWIJ010000001.1, read on the forward strand.
AGGACGTCACCGGCCTCGACGACTGCGGACCAGGGCCCGAACGCGGGCGCGATTTCGTCTCGTACGATCGTGGTCTCGAGGGTGCTGGTGGTCACTGCACTGGTAGTCACTGCGCTGCCTTCCATGCGTTCTCGGTGTTCTGTACTGCGCGCTGGTATTCCGGTTCCGTGTTGTCGAGGGCGAGCAGCTCTTCGGGTGCCTTCCAGGCCAGTACGTCGAGCGTCGTCGTGGGGTACTCGGGGCTGGGGTCGAGTGGGTGAGCGGTGTTGGCGAGCAACACGATCACCGGCAGGTGGATGAGCAGGTCGACCGAGCGGCCCCGTCCTGCCGAGCCGGTGCTGACGAGGCTCCCGTCCGCTTCGACGGTGACTCCGTGGAAGAACGACAGGGACGGCGCGACATCCCGCGGTTCCAGTCCGTGCTTGGCTGCGGCAAGGGTGAACAGTTCACGTCCGGCCGGTGCCGGCGAATGTGGCCCGTTCACTCCGTATTTGGCGATGTTCGTGGCGGATGACGTCGCGCCGCACAGTGCGTCGTGGTGGCCGGACGTGTCGTCGACGATGGTCGCCAGCACACGACCCTGGTCCGAGAGCAGGGGGTGGCCTGCGCTCAGGTACGCCTGCCACGGAACCTTGACGGTGTCGGCGCTGTTGAGCCGTTCCCACGGCGCGTCGACGCGATAGAGCAACAGATTGGCGCAGGCAGCACCGTCCACGTCGACGAGACGCAGGCGGGTTCCGCGGGCGAGGACCTTGGTGGTGTAGCTTCCGCCTGGCACCGATTCGGCCCAGGTGAGTTCCGAGATACCCTCCGGTGCTGTGGGTGCGGGCGCGACGGTCGCCTGGGACCGTGCGTGTTCCTTGGCGGAATACGTTGTTGCGGTGCTCATGAGAGTTCAGGCTCCGATCGTGACGGGCTTGGGGTGGGCTTTGCCGTGGGGCAGGCAGGCGATACCCACGACGATCACTGCGAGGACGGTCAAAGGTGCGGCCCACCGCAGCAGTGGGAATTCGCCGGTGGGGTCGAAGATCTCGGCCCGCGGCCAAGACAGGTTGATCACCATCAGGCCCCCGTAGAGAACTGCGGCGATGTTGACGGGCAGGCCCAGTCGGCCGAGGGTGAAGAGCTTCTCGCCGTCGGCGTCTTTCTGCACTCCGCCGTGCGGCCATCCCTTGAGTCGCTGGATCAGCAGTGGGACGGTGACCATCATGTACGCGAGGTAGATCAGCACGATGCAGACGCTCGACAGCGTGGTGAAGATCGCGGAGTTGCCGACGTTGACCGCCAGGATCGCGATGCAGGCGAGACCGATGAGCACCGAGGGTGCAATGGGGGTTCCGGTGCGCGAGTTCACCTTCGCCAACGCGGCGGACGCGGGAAGTCGACCGTCACGGGCCATGGAGAACATCAGCCGCGAGGCCGCGGTCTGGATCGCGAGGGTGCAGATGAACACGGCAATGGCGACGTCGACGAGCAGGACCTTGCCCCACGGCGAGGTGAGGATCGAGTCGATGACGTACGGAAGGCCCTGCGTCGCAAGCTCACCGTCGGTGAGACTGGGAGCGGCCATCAGTGCGCCGACGATCATCAGGCCACCGCCGAGTGCCGATGCCGAGAGGGCGAGGCGGATGGTGCGCGGTGCGACGCGTCGGGGATTGCGGGTTTCCTCGGCGAGTTCGCCTGCCGAGCCGAAGCCGACCATGACGTAGGCGGCCATCAGGCCCGAGATGATCCATGCGCCGATGTAACCGGGATCTGCTCCGGCACTTCCGGTATCGAAGACCACCTGCGGTCCGCGCTCGGCATGGGTGAAGAACACCAGCACCAGCGCGATGACGCCGACGATCTCGCAGGTGACGCCGATGCTGTTGATGCGCGACATCCAGTTCACGCCGATGCAGTTGATCGTGGTGGTGAGTACCAGCAGAATCGATCCGAGCACAACGGCATTCGCAGCTCCGCTCGACGAGGTGAGCGCGGTGTCCTCACCGATGAACTGGAATCCGCCCCAGATGCTGGGGAGGACGACCTGCAATGCGATGGCAGCGGCGGAGGCGGTGACGATCTGCGCGATGATCATGAACCATCCGGCGAACCACCCGACCAGTTCGCCGCCCATGCGCCGTGACCAGTGGTAGATGGCACCCGAGATGGGATAGCGGGCTGCGAGTTCGGCGAAGTTGAGGGCCACCATGAACTGGCCGAGGAACACCAGCGGCCAGGTGAGAAAGAAGGCCGGGCCGCCGAAGCTGAAGCCGAGGCCGAAGAGCTGGAAGATGGTGGTGAGGATCGAGACGAACGAGAAGCCGGCGGCGAACGACGCGTACTTGCCGAGACTGCGGTGCAGCTGCTGGTCGTAGCCGAGGGCGGCCAGGTCCGAATGGTCCGTCGTGCGAACCGGTTCCGATCCCGCGCCGGGGGCCGGCAATGTTGTCGAGCTCATGTTCACTCCTACGGGCGAGGTGGGTGGTGAGTGACCGCCCGCTGCATCGCCGAGGCGGGTTTCTGTCAGTTGATAGTTTTCGGCGCCGCCGTTCCCGGGCGGTGTCCGTCGTGAAACAAGCTCGTTTCGTCTATTTCGATCAGATGACAGAAATCTCACCGTCACGTGGACCTGACAAGATGCAGTCATGACCGGCGCAGGCAGACCGAGGTTGAGCACAAAGAAGCGGCCCGGCGACACCGCTCGCGAGGAGATACTCGACGCCTCGGCCGAGCTGTTCACCACCCGCGGCTTCACCAACACCTCGACTCGCGTCATCGCCGAGGCCGTCGGATTGCGTCAGGCCTCGCTCTATCACCACTTCGCCACCAAGGACGACATCCTCGACGCACTTCTCAGCGGCACCGTCGACGCGCCGTTGGCCGTTGCGCAGCGAATCCGCGATTCCGGGGCCGAGGCCTCGACCCAGATGTACGCGCTCGCCTACTTCGACGCCGGGCAGCTCGCCGCGTCCACCTGGAACCTGGGCGCGCTGTACCTGCTCCCCGAGCTGCGCAGCGAGCGCTTCGAGACCTTCCGCGTCCATCGGTACACGCTGATGAGTCTGTATGCGGCCATAGCGTCGGACACGCTTGTGCAACTCGACTCCGAACGTCGACCTGGCACGGAAGACCTGCCGTTTCGCCTGGTGGAGACCGTAGTGAATGCGCGCGCCGACCGCGAAAACGGACGCCGCGACCCGACGGCGGATGCGGCGGGGATCGCCGAGGCCGCCCTGCGGGTGCTCGGCTGGACAGGGGACGTCACGGGGTTGCACCGGAGTGCGGAGGCCCTGCTCGAGGCGTTCGTCGGAATAGTCGAGCATCGTCGGTCCTTGCATTCGACATGACGTCCATAGCAATAGTCGGAGCAGGTGCAGGTCTCGGAGCAGCAGTGGCGCGTAAGTTCGGCGCGCAGGGCTTCTCGGTCGGCCTCATCTCCCGCAACCAGTCCCGTGTCGACGCGCTCGCTGATCAGCTGGTGGCCGACGGTGTATCCGCCAAGGGCTTCGCCGCCGACGTGCGCGACCCGGCCTCGATCGCCGCGGCCTTGGAGCAGGTCACCGAAACGCTCGGCCCCATCGAGGTGCTGCAGTACAGCCCGCTCCCGCAGAAGGACTTCATGCGGCCCGTACTCGAGACCACCCCGGCAGACATGGCGGGCCCGGTCGAGTTCTCCATCTACGGATCGATCGCTGCCGTCCATCAGGTGTTGCCGGGGATGCGGTTCCTCGGCGAGAACAAAGGCACGATCCTGTTCGTCAACGGCGGCTCGGCGGTGAAGCCCGGTCGTACGGTCACCGGCACGTCCATCGCGTTCGCAGGCCAGGCCGCGTATGCACAGCTGCTCAACGAGGAGTTGGCCGCGGAGGGAATCCAGGTGTCGCAGTTGATCATCGGTGGAGCCATCGATGCCGACGATCCGAAGAAGAGCCCCGAGGCTCTCGCCGAGCAGCTGTGGAGTCTGCACACCGAACGGAACAGGTTCCGGGTTCAAATCTCGGCTGACTAGGCTTGCCGGCATGACATCGCTGCCCGACTGGGCTCAGAGCCTGCACCTTGCACCCCACCCGGAGGGTGGTTGGTTCAAGGAGACCTGGCGCAGCGAGGTCACGATTCCACAGACATCTCTGCCCGCCGGTTATCCCGGCCCGCGCGCGGCGGGTACGGCAATCCTGTTCTTGCTGATGCCCGGTCAGCAGTCGGCCTGGCACACTGTTCGCGGCACCGAGATGTGGCTCTACCACCGAGGAAGTCCAGTGCAGCTGGACCTCGGCGGCGCAGCTGACAAACCGGGTGAGGCGACCTCGCTGCTGGTTGCGCCCGAATCTCCGCAGCAGATCGTGCCACCGTTGGTCTGGCAGCGGGCGCAGCCGGTGGGCGACGAACCGAGCCTGGTGAGCTGCATCGTCACTCCCGGATTCGATTTCGAGGACTTCCGGCTCGAGGACTCCCATGGGTAGGAAGCGGGCGACGCCGTCTGCCGGCTCTCTGCAACCCGGCGTGTTCGAGATCGATTCGGGCACCTGTGAATTGGTGCGCGACACCTTCTCGGACGACGGGTGGGTCGTCAACGTCAACGATGTTCCGAGTTCGCACATCGACATGAACGACCCCACGGTGCTCGAGTTCGAGTACATGCGGTGGATCTCGGGACTGGTTCGTGCGCAGTGGGATTCGACCTTCTCGCTGCGGGCGCTGCATCTCGGGGGCGGGGCCTGCACGCTGGCACGCTCGTTCACCGCCGAATTTCCCGGTGCGCGTCAGGTGGTCGTGGAGCTCGATGGGAAGCTCTCGGAGCTGGTGCGCGAATGGTTCGACCTACCGCGGGCACCGTTGCTGCGCATACGCGTCGGCGAGGCCAGAGCGGTCACTGAAACTCTGAGCGAGAACAGTCGTGACCTGATCGTGCGAGATGTGTTCGCCGGAGCCACAACTCCGGCCCCGCTGCTCACCGCCGAATTCACCACCCATGTCCGACGCGTCCTCTCACCCGGCGGCATGTACGTCGTCAACTGCGGTGACCGCCGGGACCTGTCGCTCGCGAAGCAGGAGGCGTCGACCATCGGAAGTATCTTTCCGCACACGGCGATCGTCGCGGATCCGGCGATGCTCAAGGGCAGGCGTTACGGCAACATCATCATCGCCGGCAGCGACGTCCCGATCGGGGATTCCCCGGCATTGGCCCGTGAACTACTCGGCGGCGCAGTTCCGGCACACGTGTGGTTGACCGATGAGGTCACAGCTTTCGCACGTGATGCGAAGGTGTTGCGGGATTGAGGCGCTGCAACATCAAGGAGCTGGGTTGTTGCTCGCGAGATCCTTGGCCAATCGCTCGGCCGCCGAGATCAGCAGAGGTACGAACTGTTCGGCCGATTCGAGGGTGACCCGAGCCGAGGGCCCGGCGATGGACATCGCCGTGAGCGTCGGAGCGCCGAGTACCGGGACGGCGAAGCAGCGCACCCCCACCTCCTGCTCGCCGTCATCGATCGCGTAGCCGCGTTCGCGGATCAGCGCCAGATCCTCGAGCAACGCGTCGAGGGTGGTGATGGTGTGGACGGTGCGGGGAGTCATGCCGAGGCGGCCGACGATCGCGCGGACGGCGTCGTCGTCCAACTGCGACAGCAATGCCTTGCCTACGCCGGTGGAGTGCGGCAACACGCGCTGACCGACCTCGTTGAACATCCGCATCGCGTGCTCGGAGGGCACCTGCGCGACGTACACCGCCATGTCGTCCTCGAGAAACGCCATGTTCGACGTCTCGTGGGTGATCCGGACCAGCTCTGCGAGATACGGCTTGGCCCATCCACCGATGAGCTTGGACGCGCTGTCTCCCAACCGAATGAGCTTGGTGCCCAATGCATATCGGCGTGACGGCAACCGTCGAACGTAGCCGAGGGAGACGAGGGTCCCGATCAGTCGGTGCACCGTCGGCATCGGCAGATCGGTCGCCTCGGCCAGTTCGCTGATCCCGATGGATCCGCCGGAGGCGGCCATGATGTCGAGCAGCTCGAACGCGCGCTCCACGGACTGCACCCCGCCACCTGCCGCCACAGTCCACCTCGCACCGTCGTAGTCGTACCTCGTCCCGAAGGACTCTACTGGTGATGCCGCGTCGCCACCGGCGGTGCCGCAGTCACCACCGAGGGCGAGGGCTTCTGGCCACGGGTGACGACGTTGAAGAGGATGTTCAGTACGACGGCCACGATGCTCGCGGCGCTGATACCCGAGTCGAGCACCACGTGCACCCAGTCGGGAAATGCGGCGTAGAAGCCCGGTACGGCGATGGGAATGACACCGAAACCGATGGCCACCGCCACGATGACGAGGTTGAGGTTGCCGTCAAACTCGACCTTGGACAGCGTCCGGATGCCGCTGGCCGCCACCGAGCCGAACAACACGATGCCCGCGCCGCCGAGTACCGGCAGCGGCACCGACGCCACCACGAGCCCGAGGACGGGGAAGAGGCCGAGGAACAGCAGCACCGAGCCGCCGGCTGCGACGACGTAGCGACTCTTGATTCCGGTGACGGCCACGAGGCCGACGTTCTGGGCGAACGCACTGGCCGGGAAGGTGCCGAACACGGGAGCGATGGTGGTGGCGACCATGTCTGCGCGCAGTCCGTCGCCGACGCGTCGGGCATCTACGTCGGTGCCGACGATTTCACCGACGGCCAGGATGTCGGCGGTGGTCTCGGTCATGATCACCAGGATGACGACGACCATCGACATGATGGCTGCCACCTGGAATGTCGGTGCTCCGAACGCGAACGGCTCGGGGAAGCTGAAGATGGCACCGTCACTCACACCGGAGAAATCGGCCTTGCCGACGAGGACCGCGAACACCGTGCCGACGATGATGCCGATGAGGATCGACAGGCGCGAGAGCGTGCCCTGCACGAGTCGGCTGACGAGCAGAACCACCACGAGGCTGAACGCAGCGAGACCGATGTTGGACATCGAGCCCCAGTCGGTGGCCTGCTGATCACCGCCCATGGCCCACCGAACCGCAACGGGCAGTAAAGAGATGCCGATGACGGTGATGATCGTGCCGGTCACCACCGGTGGGAAGAAGCGAACGATCTTGCTGAAGAACGGGGTGATGAGGATGCCGATGGCACCGGCGGCGATGATGGCTCCGAACACCGAGTTCAGTCCGCCCGGGCCGCTCGCGATCGCCACCATCGTCGACACGGACGCGAACGAAATTCCCTGTACCAGAGGTAGCTTGGCACCGAAATAGGGCACTCCGAGTGTCTGCAGCAACGTGGCGGCTCCGCTGACGAACAACGCGGCCGAGACCAACAGTGCGATCTCGGTGCCGGTCAATCCCGCTGCGCCGCCGACGATCAGGGGTGGTGCGATGACACCGCCGTACATCGTCAGGATGTGCTGCAATCCGTAGACGTACGACCTGCCTATCGACAATCGCTCGTCCTCGGGACGGGCGGGGTCGTGCGGCGTATGGGTCTTGGTCGACACGCGTTTCGTCAGCTTCATGTCGGCTCGCTCCTAGCAGAATCCGGGGACGGTATCCCAGGCGCGGCCTGCGTCCGGGGCATCGTCGCGCTGCACCGTGGCCTCGATCAGACCGTAGGGGCGATCCGCGACATAGAAGACCTCACCGGGGTTGTCGAGTCCGAACGGCTCGAGGTCGACGAGGAAGTGGTGGATGTTGGGCATCGAGAACTTGATCTCGCCGATCTCCGGGTGTGCTTCGAGAACCTGCTTGCCCATCTGGAACAGGCTCTGCTGCAACGCAAGAGAGTGCGTGGACGCGAAGGCGTCGAGCATGATCGAACGGACGTCGTCGAAGGTCTTGTCGAAATCCAGCTCAGTGGTGAGGTACCGCCAGCGAGCGCTGACCGAGGTGGCCAGAATTCGGTCCGTGGTTTCCTTCAGCGTGGTGTAGCGATCTTTCGGGTAACCCCAGAACTCCGACGCCGTCGAGTTGAGGACCACGAGGTCGCTGACTCCGGAGACTATGGAGATGTTTTCGCCGTCGACCGTGACGATGGTGTTCCGCTTCTCGTCGCTGGCCTTGACGAAGGAATGGTCGTATCCATTCGAACCGGGTCGTTCCGCAGGCTCCACTCCTGCTTCACCTTTTGCGATACGCGACCACTGATACTGCTCGATCTCCCAGCGTCCACCGGTGATCCAATCGAAGTCGCCGGTGAAGTGCGCGCCGAGCCGGAGTGCGAAGTTCTCGATCGCACCGATGCCGTCGCGGGCGAAGGCGTAGACGGTGTTCTTCTGGGTGTCCGTGGCGACGACGTGTGCGTTGTCGCCTTCGATGTGGACGGCGTCGAGGTCACCGCGCAGCTGGGAGGTGACGCTGACGTCGGTGATCCGGTGGCGGGGCGTTTCGCGGTCGATGCGGACGAGTCTGCATTCGGCTTTGCCGTACTGGTTTGCTCCGAGCACGATGGTCATGGTTTCTAGCTCCCTCGATAGGTGGTGAAAGCGAACGGGCTCAACAGAAGTGGGATGTGGTAGTGCTGGTCGGGTGCGGTGATCTCGAAGGTGACGACAACTTCGGGGTGGAAACATTCGGTGTTCTGCGCCGCGAAGTAGGCACCGGTGGCGAAGGTGAGGCGATAGGTCCCGGGCGTCAGTTCACTCGGCCCGAGTGAGGAGACGCGGCCTTGTTCGTCGGTGACGGCGTGGGCTGTCTGTGCACCGGTAGCGTCGGTCAGTGAGATCGATATCCCCTGCGCAGGAATGCCTCTCGCAGCGTCGAGTACATGGGCGGTGACATGGCTCGTCATTCGCCCAGGCTTCCTGTCGCGCGCACTGCCGCGATCTCTCGCAGTTCGTGCTCCACGACCGCAGCTTCGGTTCGACGATCGTTGCCGAGTCGGCTGTCCAGAGCGCTCAGGACAGCGTCGGCATCTCGGCCGGCTGCCCTGATCAGGAACACCTGCCCGAAGCGCTTCTCGTAGGCCAGGTTCCCCGCTCGCAGGCGATGTTCGACGCTCTCGTCCGAGACGTCCACGCCGGATTGTTCGGTGCTCGCATGACGCGCACTGGCGTCGTCACCCTCCGGCCGTTCGCCGATGCGAGGATGCACCGCGAGTGCTCGGTGTACTTCGTCGGCCGTCAGTGGCGAAGCGGCATGGGTGATGGCGTGGCGAAGGGAACGGTCGTCGGCGAACGGTCGGTGCCGCAGAACCTCGTCGACCCAACGGGGAACGTCCAGGCAGAGCGACAGTATTCGAGCAGCTTCGGACTCGGGGGCCTCGTTCAATTCGGTCGTCGCGGCGAGACCGCGGGCTTGCGATTCCGCATTACGAAATGTTGATTCCACTGAACGAGCGTGACACCGATCACAACCGGTGTCAAGGGTCGATGTGCGGTGCGCCGCGAGAGAACGTTTTCCCGTTGCAGCAGATCGGCATTGGGCGCACGGACAAACCTCGGGTCTTGACAGGAGTGCGTGGCGCACGCCACACTCGGTCGAACAAACGGAATACTAATTCCGCATTACGGACTTTCAGCCCGGTCCGCTCGACCCCGAAAGGAACGACTACATGACGGAGCTCTTCTGCAATGGCGGTGCCATGCGCGGCGGCAGCCTGCACCACAACGTCTCCTCGCACCCGTTCGTGGGCACGGTGCGCACCACACCCAACTATCGGTTCTTCTCCGTACGGGACGAATTTCCGGCGCTGTTGCTCGATCACACCGCCGGTGCGGCCATCGAGGGCGAGCTGTACGACATCCCGCTCGACGACATCCGTACGGCATTCCTCCCGGACGAACCGCCGGAGCTCGAGCTCACCGTGGTTGCGCTCGAGGACGGGCGTTCCGTCCTCGGCGTCGGACTCCGCCCCGGAGTGCTCGACGCGCAACCGGACGAGCTGACCGACATCACCTATGCCGGCAGCTGGCGCCGATACCGCGGACTGCCGCAACCTCAGAACTGAAAGGCACTGCGCATGAACCTCTTTGCTGACTCTCGACTCCAGTACACCGTCAACTGTTCCATTCTCTTCACCGATGTGCCTCTGCTCGATCGCCCGCAGCGTGCCCGCGACGTCGGGTTCGACGCCGTCGAATTCTGGTGGCCGTTCTCGAACCCGGTCCCGTCCGATGCCGACGTCGATGCATTCGTCTCGTCCGTCCGGGATGCGGGCGTACAGCTGACCGGACTGAACTTCGCGGCCGGAGACATGCCTGCAGGTGATCGTGGGATTCTGTCCGATCCCGCGCAGAAGCAGGCCTTCCGAGACAACATCGACGTCACCGTCGGCATCGGTGGGCAGCTGGGCACCCGAGCCTTCAACGCCCTGTACGGCAACCGTATCGACGGTGTGGATCCGCTGGATCAGGACGACGTCGGCATCGAGAACCTGGCCGCTGCGGGCAGAGCTGCGGCGAAGATCGGTGGCGTCGTGCTGGTGGAACCCGTCAGCGGCGCACCCGCCTACCCGTTGAAGTCCGCCGCCGGTGCCGTCGCGACCATCAGGCGTGTCGCCCGTGAGCAGGACGTACACAACCTCCGCCTGCTCGCCGATCTCTACCACCTCGCCGTCAACGGAGAGGACGTTCCGGCAGCACTCGAAGCACACTACGACCTGATCGGGCACGTGCAGATCGCCGACTCCCCGGGCCGCGGTGAGCCGGGTACCGGCAGCCTCGACCTCGGTGGACAGCTCACCGGTCTGGCAGCACGGGGTTACGACGGCTACGTCGGACTCGAATACAAAGCCACCCGCGAGGACACGTTCTCCTGGTTGGGTCTCGCCACTACCTCCAAGTAAGGATTCCCATGAGCACCATTGCATTCATCGGCCTCGGGATCATGGGCAGCCCCATGTCCGTTCATCTTGCCAAGGCAGGCCACCAGGTGGTCGGCTACAACCTGACGCCAGATCGCACGGGCCCCCTCGTCGAAGCCGGCGGTACCGCGGCCGACTCGATCGCCAAGGCCGTCCACGATGCCGACATCGTCGCGATCATGGTCCCCGACTCTCCGGATGTCCAGGACGTTCTCGCCGGCGAAGGTGGGGTATTCGACAATGCCCGACGCGACGCGCTGATCATCGACTTCTCCAGCATCCGTCCCGACGTCACCGCCACCTTGGCAGCCGACGCGTCCTCGCGCGGATTCCGAATCCTCGATGCCCCGGTCTCCGGTGGCCAGGCCGGTGCCGAGAACGCGACTCTGTCGATCATGGTCGGCGGCAGCGAGGACGACTTCGCTACGGCCAAGCCGATTCTCGACGTCGTCGGCAAGACCGTCGTGCACGTGGGTCCGAGCGGATCCGGGCAGACGGTCAAGGCAGCCAACCAGTTGATCGTGGCCGGCAACATTCAGGTGCTCGCCGAGGCGATCGCGTTCCTCGAGGCCTACGGCGTCGATCTGGCTGCGTCGGTGGAGGTTCTCGGCGGCGGCCTCGCCGGTTCGGCCGTGCTGAACCAGAAGGCACAGAAGATGCTGGACCGCTCGTTCGAGCCCGGCTTCCGCATCGACCTGCACCACAAGGATCTCGGGATCGTCACCTCGGCTGCGCGTGAAGCGGGCGTCGTGATTCCGATGGGCGCAGTGCTGGCGCAGCTGATGGCCTCGGCCCGCGCCAACGGCGATGGTGGACTGGATCATTCGGCGCTGTACCGCGGTGTCGCTCGGCTCTCGGGTAAGGACAACTGACATGGCCAAGATGCGCGCGGCCGATGCCGCAGTGAAGATTCTCGAACTCGAAGGTGCAACAACCGCATTCGGCCTACCCGGTGCTGCGATCAACCCGTTCTACGCGGCGATGCGCAATCACGGCGGCATCCGCCACGTGCTGGCCCGCCACGTCGAAGGTGCATCGCACATGGCGGAGGGATTCACCCGGGCCGCACCGGGAAACATCGGCATCTGTATCGGAACATCCGGTCCGGCCGGTACCGACATGATCACCGGGCTGTATTCGGCCATGGCCGACTCGATTCCGATCCTCGCCATCACCGGCCAGGCCCCGGTCGCGCGGCTGCACAAGGAGGACTTCCAGGCCGTCGACATCGCGTCGATCGCAGCACCCGTCACCAAGATGGCGATGACGGTGCTCGAGCCGGCCCAGGTTCCCGGTGCCTTCGCGCAGGCGTTCCATCTGATGCGCTCCGGTCGGCCCGGTCCGGTGCTGATCGATCTGCCCATCGATGTGCAGTTGGCCGAGATCGACTTCGATCCCGACACGTACCAGTCGCTGCCCGTGCACAAGCCCGTCGCCTCGCGTGCTCAGGCCGAGAAGGCCATCGACATGCTTCTGGGTGCCGAGCGCCCGTTGATCGTCGCCGGCGGCGGAATCATCAACGCCGACGCCTCGGACTTGCTCGTGCAGCTCGCCGAGATTCTCGACGTTCCGGTCATCCCGACTCTGATGGGCTGGGGCACCATCCCCGACGATCACCGTCTCGCTGCAGGCATGGTCGGCTTGCAGACCGCGCACCGGTACGGCAACGCGACCATGTTGGCCTCGGACTTCGTGCTCGGCATCGGAAACCGTTGGGCCAACCGGCATACCGGTGGTCTCGAGACATACCGCAAGGGCCGGAAGTTCGTCCACGTCGACATCGAGCCGACCCAGATCGGGCGTGTCTTCGCGCCGGACTACGGCATCATCTCCGACGCCAAGGCCGCACTCGAGCAGTTCGTGGCCGTCGCCGAGGAGCGTCGGGCCGCAGGGTCTCTGCGTGATCTCTCGGGCTGGGTCGAGGACTGTGCGACCCGCAAGCGCACTATGCATCGCCGCACGCACTTCGACAACGTGCCGATCAAGCCGCAGCGCGTGTACGAGGAGATGAACAAGGTCTTCGATCGCGATACCCGCTACATCAGCACCATCGGGCTCTCGCAGATCGCGGGCGGCCAGTTCCTGCACGTCTACTCCCCTCGAAACTGGATCAACTGCGGGCAGGCCGGCCCGCTCGGCTGGACCATTCCCGCGGCGTTGGGTGCGGTGGCTGCCGATCCGACTGCGAATGTCGTTGCGCTGTCCGGCGATTACGACTTCCAGTTCATGATCGAAGAGCTGGCCGTCGGTGCCCAGTTCAATCTGCCGTACGTGCATGTGGTGGTGAACAACTCGTACCTCGGGCTGATCCGGCAGGCGCAGCGCGCGTTCGACATGGACTTCTGTGTGCAGTTGGGATTCGACAACATCAACCACCAGGACACCTTGGACACTCAGCCCGGTATCCCCAAGGGCTACGGCGTCGACCACGTCCAGGTGGCAGAAGGCCTGGGGTGCAAAGCGCTTCGGGTCACCGAGCCCGAGCTCATCGGTGAGGCGCTCGTGCGGGCCAGGACTCTGGCCAACGAACACAAGGTTCCTGTCGTCGTGGAAATCATCCTCGAGCGGGTCACCAACATCTCGATGGGCACCGAGATCGACAACGTCGGCGAGTTCGAGGAACTGGCCAACACGTCGGCCGACGCGCCAACCGCGCTGCTTCTGCTGGACTAGAGATGACGCGAATTCTGCTGGCCCCCGACAAGTTCAAGGGTTCGCTGTCCGCGGCCGAGGTCGCTCGCGCGGTGGCCGAAGGTCTGGAGGCAGGCGACCCGTCGCTCGAGACGGTGTGCCTACCCGTCGCCGATGGGGGTGACGGCACCGTCGATGCTGCCGTCACCGCCGGGTGGGAGCGGGTAGCCGTCACGTGCTCGGGCCCGACCGGTGAGCCGGTCGATACCTCGTATGCCCGTCGTGGTGATACCGCCGTCGTCGAACTCGCCTCGGCGGTCGGGCTCGAGCTTCTGCCGGACGGTCGCTCGGATGCGCTGGGAGCCAGCACGTTCGGCCTGGGCACCGTCATCGCGCATGCGCTCGGGGCCGGCGTCGGGTCTGTTTCAGGTGCGCGGCGTATCGTCGTCGGGCTCGGGGGCAGCGCTTCCACCGACGGTGGCGCGGGCATGCTGACGGCACTGGGGGCACGCATCCTCGACGCCGACGGCAACGATGTCGCCCGTGGTGGCGGAGCATTGCGGGGCGCGGTACAGCTGGATGTGTCCGGTCTGGTTCCTGCGGCTCGGAATGCGGTGTTCGAGCTGGCCTGCGACGTCGACAACCCGTTGCTCGGCCGGACCGGAGCAGCAGCGGTCTACGGGCCACAGAAGGGTGCCGGACCGCAGGAGCTGCTCTACCTCGAACACGGTATGCGGCAGTGGGCGCATCTGGTGCGCAATGCAATCGGACGGGATGCCAGTGGTCTCGCCGGCACCGGTGCGGCAGGTGGCACTGCGTTCGGAGCCATGGCCGTACTCGGTGCGGTTGCCAAGCCCGGTATCGAGACGGTGCTCGAGCTGATCGACTTCGGCAGGGCTGTGGCCGGAGCAGATCTGGTCGTCACCGGCGAGGGCTCACTCGACGAGCAGAGCCTCTACGGCAAGGCACCCATCGGAGTAGCGCACGCAGCGTGCGAAGCGGGTGTTCCGGTGATCACCGTCGCGGGGCGGAGCGTCATCGGCCTGGACCGCCTGCGCACTCACGGGATCGTTGCCTCCTATGCATTGTCCGATCTCGAGCCGGACCCTCGAATCTCGATGCGCGACGCGGCCAGGCTGCTCCACGAGGTAGGTCGAATGATCACCACCACACACATTTCGGAAGGAATTTCATGAGCACCACGCACTTCACCTCGCTGACCGATCTCGCGTCCCGAGCCCTCGGCGGCAGCGTCTCGGCCGCGAACGACGAACTGTTCGCTCAGCGCGAGAACCTGATCAAGCCCGACGCTCCGCTGTTCGATCCCGCGGACTTCGGCCACAAGGGAAAGGTGTACGACGGGTGGGAGACTCGACGTCGTCGTGACGAGGGTGGGTACGACTGGGCGATCGTACGGCTCGGAGCACCGGGCATCGTGCACGGCGTTGTGGTCGACACGGCCCACTTCACCGGCAACTACCCGCCGTTCGTCTCCGTCGAAGCGGCATCGATCGAGGGCTACCCGTCCCTCGACGATGTACTGAAGGCGGAGTGGCACACGATCGTGGACAAGTCTGCGGCAGTGGGTGATACAGCGAATACCTATGAGGTGGCGGATCGGCACCGGTGGACGCACGTACGTCTGTCCATCTACCCGGACGGCGGCGTGGCTCGGTTCCGCGTGCACGGTGAGGTCGTGCAGGATCCTCGCTTCCTCGGGGGCACCATCGATCTGCTCGCGGCCGAGAACGGTGCGCGGCTCACCGATTGCTCGGATGCCTTCTATTCTTCCCCCGCCAACATCATCCTGCCCGGACGTGCACGGAACATGGGCGAGGGCTGGGAGAACTCCCGTCGTCGCAACGGCGGCAACGACTACGCGGTCTTCGCACTCGCGGCGCCCGGCGCTCCTCGTCACGTCGAGGTCGACACGAGCTACTACGTCGGGAACGCTCCGGGGTGGGTTCGGCTCAGTGCCATCGATTCTCGTCGCCGGCACATCACGGATCCGACGGCATGGACCGAGATCCTCGAGCGCACCGCGGTGCAGCCGGACACGCGTCACCGCTTCCTGCTCAACGAGACGGAGGCGTACACACACCTACGACTCGACGTGTACCCCGACGGCGGCTTGTCTCGGCTGCGATTGTTCGGCGAGCTCGACGCCGATGCCCTCGACGCGGCAGATGTCGCATGGAAGTCGTCCGAGCTCCAGAGTGTCTCCAGTGCAGTCTGATCTGGTTCTTCGCGCTGCTCGTGCCGTGATCGGCGGACAAGTGGTCTCGGCGTCGATCTCTGTCCGGGACGGCGGGATCGTAGCGATCGACCCCATCGACGCTTCGGTGTGTGGCGCGACGGTGGTGGAACTCGGGCCGGACGAGGTGTTGCTGCCCGGGCTGGTCGATACCCACGTACACGTCAACGAACCGGGGCGCACGGAGTGGGAGGGTTTTGCCAGCGCCACCCGCGCGGCCGCTGCGGGCGGCATCACGACCATCGTCGATATGCCGCTCAACAGCATTCCCCCGACAGTCGATGTCGCAGCACTGGAAATCAAGCGCCGGGTGGCGGCCGAGAAGTCGGTCGTCAACGTCGGTTTCTGGGGTGGGGCCGTGCCGGGGAATCTCGATCAGCTGCGACCGCTGCACGATGCGGGAGTGTTCGGATTCAAGTGCTTCCTGCTGGCGTCGGGCGTGGACGAGTTTCCGCCGCTGACACTGCCGGAGTTGGAGAAGGCTCTCATCGAGATCGCGTCGTTCGACGGTTTGATGATCGTGCACGCGGAGAATGCCGAGGTCATCGCCGAAGCCCCGTCCGCGGCGGGCCGTGAGTACTCGGGGTTCCTGGAATCGCGTCCGCGGGCGGCAGAGAACCGGGCCATCGAGCAGGTGATCGAGCTGTCCCGTCAGACAGGGTGTCGGGTGCACATTCTGCATCTGTCGAGCGCGGATGCGGTGCCAATGATTAGGGCGGCGAAGCGCGACGGGGTGCGGGTGACCGTCGAAACATGTCCGCACTACTTGTGTTTCGACGCCGAGGACGTGCCGGCGGGAGCGACGCAGTTCAAGTGCTGCCCGCCGATCCGCGAGGCCGGCAACCGAGAGGCGCTGTGGCAAGGTCTGCTCGACGGCACGATCGACACCATCGTCACCGACCACTCCCCCTGCACGCCTGATTTGAAGCGATTCGACACCGGAAATTTCGGCGATGCCTGGGGTGGGATCGCATCGTTGCAAGTGTCACTCGCTGCGGTGTGGACAGAGGCGCGGTCCCGCGGCTGTGCACTGACCGACATCGTGCGGTGGATGGCAACCAATACGGCCGACCAGGTAGGCATGACGAATCGAGGGCGCATCGAGGTCGGTTGCGCTGCAGACCTTGTGGTGTTCGCACCCGACGAGAAGTTCACCGTTGACGTTGCGCAGCTGTACCACCGCAATCCGGTGACTGCGTACGATCGACTGGGCTTGTCGGGTGTGGTGCGACGGTCATGGATTTCAGGGTCGGAATCGTCGACGGGGCGATTGTTGGCGCGCGCCTAGAACGGCGGTGCTGCCGTGTCGTCTGTCTCGGGTTGTTCGTTGTCGGGTGGGTCGGGGTAGGCGATGATGCCGGAGCGTCTGGGTTTGGTGGGGATGTGTGGCCTCAGGTCGTTGCCGAGGACGGGGACGGCTGTGCCGTTGGTGGGCAGGGTGATTCGGGTGGTGTTTGAGGTGGAGGTCCATAGGATCGCGCCGCCGGGGAGCATGACGGCTGTCCAGTAGCCGGCGGTTTTGACGGTGTGGTGGAACTCGCAGAGGCATTGGAGGTTGTTGACCGTGGTCCAGCCGCCGCCGAGGGGGTTGGCGTGATCGAAGGGGATCACGTGGTCGAGTTGGCAGTGTGCGGCGGGTCGGTGGCAGTCGGGGAAGCGGCAGTGTCGGTCGCGGAGGCGGACGGCGGCGGTGGTGAGGGTGTCGGGTCGGTAGATCAGGGCTCGGTCGGTCAGTGGGTCGCGTGCGACGGATTTTCCGAGGGTGGGGTCGGCGGCGATGGCGGCTTCGAGTGCAGCGGCGAGGGATGCGTTGCCGAGGTAGAGGCCCGAGGGTGTGTGGTGTGCTGCGCGGATGGCGTGGTTGGTGCGCCGGGTTGCGGAGGGCAGGTCGAGGGCAGAGCTGTGCCGTGTGCCCTTGGCGACGGGTGTGTGGGTGCAGAACAGGGCTGCGGCGGAGGTCAGCGACTGCAGGCGACACTGGTGTCCGTTGTCGCTGGCGGCAGCGGCAGCGGAGCCTGTTCCTGGTGACGGGCCTTCGGCTGAGATCGGACCGGATGATGCAGAGCCGGATGACGCAGAGCCGGGTGCTGTGGAGTCGGATGGTGTTGTGGACGAGCGTGATTCCGAACAGCTCGGTGCGACATCAGGTGCCGGCGATGCTTGTTGCGCAGGTGATCGTGAAGCTGATGTGGGTTCGGACGATGCAGCTGTCTCAGGGTCGGTGGCCGATGGTGCGTCCCCTTGCGTGTCGATCGTCGGTGCCGTAGCGCGTGTTGCTGCGTGCTTCTGGGCAGGATCGGCGGCGTCCGGGTCAGGAGCTGGCGACGGGTCGGCCGCAGGTATGGGTGCAGACTCGTCGTTTGCCCCGGCATCGCCGATATGGCCGGTGTCGTCGACCTCATCTGCTGGTGCGGCTGGTGCCGATGCCGAGGTGTTCTCAGGTGCAGGTGCAGGTGAACTGTCAGAAGTCGGTTCGGAAGAGGGACGAGCCTCCCTGCCCGAATGCGTGGCCGCCCCCATTCCCCCATCGCCGTGAGCAGCCGTTGCAGCATCGGCATCAGCAGCCGAGTCCACGCCTTCGTCTCTGTCTGCGTCAGCGTCTGTGTCTGTATCTCCGTCGGCGTCGGCGTCGGCGTCGGCCTCTGGTTCCGTCGCTGTTCCCGTCTCGGGTCCTGGTGCCGCCCCTGTCTTCTCGCTGTCCGAGCGTCGTTCCCATTCCCCGGTTTCCGGGTTCTGCACGGCCAGTCCCAGTTTCTCGGCGAGGGTGACAGCGTCGGTGAGCAGGATCTGCCACTGACTGTTGCGTGCGAGTTCCCGCGCGAGATCGGGGTCGATCGATCCATGGCCGGCCAGGTACGCCGGGTTCGCGAGCAACCCGATGAGGGTGGCGATGTCGACGGTGATCATCGTCAACGGCACCCGACCATCGGGCAGCTCTGTATCTTTTTTCGGGCAGTCATCGCGTTGGCACAGGCATGTCAGGTGGGGTTCGCCGTGCATGCGGGCCATGAACGCATCGCACAGGCGTTCTTTCTTGCCGCGGGGGTCTTTGGGGCAGAGGGTGTCGGCCATTTCTTCGAGGAGTTGCCATGCGGCGGCGGCTTCGGGTGCGGTCAATTCCGCTCGGATCCGGGTGAGTTCGCCGGCGGGGGTGTAGGTGACGGTGCGGAACTTCTTGGCGAATTCCCTTAGTGCTGCCGCTTCTTCGGGTGCGACCCGGAGCAGGATGTCCCAGATCTCCTTTTCGAGGGGACCCGGTGACGACCTGCGGGCTGCTTCGACGATCTCGTCCTCGACCATCGTGACGATGTCGTCGGAGAGGTTGTCGAGGATCCGGCACACCGTTCGTACTCGCGGGAGGTCGATTTCCCCGGACTCGAATGCTCCCCGCAGCAGCGGCAGTCGGGTGTGCAAGGCGACGCCCACGGAGACGTACGATTCGGCGACCGTCGCCGAACATCCCAACGCCACTGCCATCTCGGTGCGTCCGTATCGGCTGTAGTGCTTGTGCTTGGTGTCGTGGGTGATCCAGCTCCGATGGACGTCGTAGCAGGCGGAAATCTTGCGAGCCGCAAAACGATTCTCTGCCTGTGCCGTGGCGGTCAACGCCTCCAGCGACACGATCGGTACTGCCATCCCCATTCACCCCCCCCGGTGACCCGAAACAAGAACGCATGTTCGAACAAGATGAACAGTAACCCGGACCACCGACAAGAAACGCCGGACAATCCAGGATGTTCGCAGCTACACCTCTGAGCTGGGTATTCAACGACGAATCGTCGAATTCGAGTAACAGGCCATCACCCGCACCGACTCCTCGGCTGAGTCCCCTGCCGAGCTCGACGCCGCCCGGGCAGCCAACCGAGAGGTATTCGCACGCGTCAACACCGTCTCCTGGCTACAGAGCGAGAGCGCCCAGACGCAGACGTCCGTCAGTCGGCGCGTCACGCCGAGAACGCGCAGCTCAGGCAACTCGAACAACGACTACGCCGGAACCCATTGTCGATGAGGGGGTCGAAATGGCAGCCCTGGATGCAGCAGTGATACTCCCTACGGATTCATGAGTCCATGCTCGTTGTCACTTCTGCGGCGAAATATACGAAGCCCGGTCAGGATTGCGGCCGCAGCTAACAAACAAGTAGCCACCCATGACCGGACCGCAAATTCACCGCCACTCCTCGCATTCGAAAGGGAGCTTGTGCGCCGGCAACACTGAATTGTGGTCGTTCCATCACAGCAGGCAGACGCGGGTGCTATCAGGCTGATCGGGCCCCAAGCACTCTCGTCAGACCGAATGGTTTATTTCTCCCTCAGTGCAACACGATGCGTCGGCAGACGCAACGGTCCACGCGCCAACCCAGTTCGCATGGCCAATGGATGTTCGCGACTACACCTCAGAACTGTGTATGGCGCCTGTCCTGGCTCGATCGGAGTGCGTCGGGCCGAAACCGGAAGAGGCGGTTCCATCGTTCGTCGGTCAACAACATCGGGGCGATGACCGCCATGATTGCGCCGGTCGCGGCTGGGAGGTAGTTTCCGGCGACGAGTGATGCCAAGCATCCGAACGTGAAGCAGGCGAGCGCCGTGCGAGGTAGTAGCCAGGTGGGCTTGCGGCCACTGTGGTGGACACCGAACACAATGGCTGCGCCCACGGAGACGAGGATTGCCACATGCGCGAGTAGCCGACCGACATGGGTCGGGTCGAGTGCCTGAAGCGTGGCGATCGTAGCCATGGTGCCGAGAAGAGCAACGCTCACAAGGTTCAGTTGTCGGTACCGAGGCAGGTCGCGAATCAACTTCGATCCCTTCACGCAAGCGCACGCCATGATGAGAACCAGCGTACCTAAGCGTATTTGGCATTCGCCTCGTCGTGGTGGATCGGGCCCGCTGTTCGCGTCAATGGCAGCGCACTACCTCCACGTCGCACGGCCACGAATTCAGCCGCGATGGCCAGTGCAGTTTCCTCGGGCGTTCGGGCTCCCAAGTCCAAGCCGATCGGCGACTTCAAGCGTTCGAGTTCCTGCTCCGTCAATCCGACGTCACGCAACCGGGCCGCCCGATCGTCGTGAGTCCTGCGCGATCCCATAGCCCCTACGAACGCCACCGGCATCCTCAATGCCACTTCGAGCAGCGGCACATCGAACTTGGCATCATGCGTCAACACGCAGATCACCGTCCGGGCATCGACTGCCGTCCGCGCCAGGTAGGTATGCGGCCATTCGGTGACGACCTCGTCAGCGTCGGGAAACCGTGCAGCAGTGGCAAATACCGGTCGCGCATCGCAGACCGTCACTTGGTAGCCGAGAAACTTCCCCACACGAGCAAGCGCGCCGGCGTAGTCGATGGCCCCGAAGATCAGCAGCCGCGGGGCAGTGGCGTACGACTGCACGAACACGTCGAGATCCGGCCGGCACCGCACCGACCGAATGCCGGTGCCCCCGGAGTCCAACATCGCCAGCGCCTCACCCACGACCACTGCGTCGACGTCCGAAAAACCGGTCGTCCCCATGGTCGCCGAGGACGAGACCGCGAGCGATTGCCCGGTACCGGACAAGATCGTCACCGTGGCCACCGCAGTATCCGACGCGATGGCCGCAAGCACGGACCGCGGAGGGCCGAGGCGTACGAACACCTCGATCACTCCCCCGCAGGTCAAGCCGACCGCAAAAGCGTCGATATCGCTGTAGCCGAACGACTCTCGCTTGGACTCGCCGGTTTCGAGTACCTGCAGGCACAGCTCGTACACCGCGCCTTCGACGCAGCCGCCGGAGACGCTGCCGACGGCCTCTCCGTCGGCGCAGACCGCCATCGCGGCACCCGGAAGCCGTGGAGCGCTTCCCGATACCGCGATGACCGTCGCCACCGCGTAGGGAACACCGGCGTGGTCCCAGGCGGTCAGACGATCGACGATCTCTTTCACGTTACGAGATTCCCAACGCTTCTTCGATGGGGTGCAGGGCGAAGTAGATCAGGAAAATTCCGGACATCAGGTAGAGCAGCCAATGCGTCTGGCGTGCTTTGCCTTTGGCGAGGCGAACCAGGGTGTACGAGATGACACCCGCTGCGACTCCCACGGTGATCGAGTACGTGAAGGGCATCAGCACGATGGTCAGGAAGGCCGGGATCGCAATTTCGGTGTTCTCCCAGTCGATCTTGCGTACGTGCGTCATCATCAGCGCGCCCACCAGAACCAGCGCGGGGGCTGCTGCCCCGACGGGGACCACCCCGGCCAACGGGGTGAAGAAGATCAGGCTGGTCAACAGTCCGCCGGTGACCACGCTCGCGAGACCGGTTCGGGCACCTTCGGTGACGCCGGCTGCGGACTCGACGACCGCGGTGTTGGCGGATCCGTTGATCGCACCTCCGACGATGGCACCGATGCCGTCGACGGTGAGGATGCGGCTCAATCCCGGCATCCTGCCCTGCTTGTCGACCAGGCCCGCTTCCTCGCCGACACCCAGGATGGTGCCCATGGCGTCGAAGAATCCCGAGAGCACGAGCGTGAACAGCACCACGGAAGCCGTCACGACACCGGCCCGAGCGAACCCGCCGAACAGGTCGACGTTGAAGAGCAGGTCGAATTGCGGTGTGGCGACGATGGAATCGGGCACCTTCGGTACCACCGGACCCCACGCCTCCGGTGCGATGTCGAACACCGAGTTGAGGATGATCGCCAGGTTGGTGGCGACGAAGATGCCGATCAGCATCGCACCGGGCACTCTCCGAACGAACAGCATGATCATCAGGATCAGGCCGACGCAGAACACGAACACCGGCCAGCCCGCGAGCTTCCCGAACGTGCCGAGGGTGACAGCGGTTGCGGCCGCCTCGTGGTGGCCGACGAATCCGGCGTCGACCAGTCCGATGAGGGCGATGAACGCGCCGATTCCGACTCCGATCGCCTGCTTGAGCACCAAGGGAATCGCGTCCATGATGAGCTGCCGAATGCCGGTGAGGGCGAAGACGACGATGACCACCCCCTCGAGTACCACCAGACCCATTGCCTGCGGCCACGTCATGTACGGGGCGGCCTGGAACACCACGATGGGTGTCACACCGAGTCCCGCTGCCATCGCGAGGGGCGCGTTTCCGACCACCCCCATCAGGATCGTCGTCAGGCCGGCGGACAGAGCGACCATCGTCGACAGTTGCGCTGCGTCGAGGGTCGCACCCGTGACATCGCGGGCGTCACCGATGATCAACGGAATGAGAACGATCAGGTACGCCATCGCCACGAAAGTGGTGACGCCGCCACGGATCTCACGCGATACCGAAGAGCCTCGGCCGGTGATATCGAAGAACTTGTCGATCTGAGATCGACCTCGTCCGCTCTTGCGAGTACTGGGTGTGTGTACATCGGTCATGATCGGCCCTCCCAGGGCGTGATCAACCTTGTCCGAGCGTGTGACGTTGACCGTGCCGGGGGAGTTGGCCTCGGGTCGCGCTGTGCTGGAGAAGGTCTCATCGAATGAATCAGGGGTTGACGATGTGTTCGGGTCGCACGGGAACTCGGGTCAAGGCGAGTCCGGTGGCGTTGCGGATGGCAGCGACGACGGCGGGCGTCGACGACAGCGTGGGTGGTTCACCCGCACCGCGAAGCCCATAGGGTGCCAATGGGTCCGGGTTCTCGAGGATGTCCAGCTTCATGGGCGGCATGTCGAGAATCGTCGGGATGAGGTAGTCGGTGAACGACGGGTTCTTCACCAGACCGTCGACGACGACGATTTCCTCCATCACTGCAAGGCCGAGGCCCTGGGCTGTGCCACCGTGGATCTGGCCCTCGAGCGAGAGACGGTTGAGGATCTTGCCGACGTCCTGAACAGCGGCCATCTCGACCACTTTCACGAGCCCCAGATCGACGTCGACGTCCACCACGGCGCGGTGGACACACAGGGCGAGCTGGGTGTGGCTCGCGCCCTGTCCGGTGACGGGATCCATTCCGCTGGTGGGGCGATGGTGGAATTCGCGCGTTTGCTCGATCACTCGGTCGCCGAGCACATCCTCGATCGTCGCCAGCACACCGTCGGTGGCCGAGACGATCTTGCCGCCATCGAGGCTCAGATCGGCCACTGCACGCCCGAGGTACAGGCCGGCAAGGACGAACACCGCCTCGCGGACGGCCTCGCACGCGGTCTTGACGGCACCACCGGTCATGTACGACTGCCGTGACGCCGAGGAGGATCCCGCGTTACCGACCTTGGTGTCGGCCGGGTGGATGACGACCTTGGTGACGCCGAGTTCGGTGCGGGCGATCTGCGCCTCCAACGTCACCAGTCCCTGGCCCACCTCTGCGGCAGCGGTGTGCACCAATGCCGTTGCCTCGCCGCCGATCACCTCGAGACGGACGCGAGCAGTGGAATAGTCGTCGTAGTTCTCGGAGAAGCAGATGTTCTTGATGCCGACGCCGTAACCGATCCCCCGCACGACCCCTTCGCCGTGGGTCGTCTGGGAAGCCCCGCCCGGCAGATTCCTGATGTCCGACGCGTCCAGCGGTTCGGGCAGTTCCATCGCTTCGGCTCGGGCGAGCATCTCGGCAAGCGGCGCGGGCGCTTCGATGACCTGACCTGTCGCCAGGATCGAACCCTGGCTGACGGCGTTGATCTGGCGGATTGCGACCGGTCCGATGCCGCAGGCCTCACCGAGCTTGTCCATCATCGACTCGTACGCGAAACACGCTTGCACTGCGCCGAATCCACGCATCGCACCACATGGTGGATTGTTCGTGTACACCCCGTACGCATCGATCTCGATGTTGGGGATCACATACGGTCCGACCCCGAGCGAGGCCGCGTTGCCGACGACGTTCAGGGTGGCCGAGGTGTATGCGCCACCGTCGAGGATGATCTCGACATCGGCGAACACGAGCTTGCCGTCGCTGGTCGCACCGTACTCGTAGTGCATCTGCGCCGGGTGGCGGTGCACATGACCGAAGAACGACTCGTAGCGGTTGTAGACGATCTTGACGGGCTTACCTGTGTGCATGGCGAGCATCGCGGCGTGGATCTGCATCGAGAGGTCCTCGCGGCCACCGAATGCGCCGCCGACGCCGGCGAGCGTCATCCGAATCTTCTCTTCGGGCAGGCCGAGGCACGGGCCGATCTGTGCGAGGTCGTTGTGCATCCACTGCGTTGCGACATACAGGTCGATTCCGCCGTCCTCGGCGGGTACGGCCAGTCCGGATTCCGGGCCGAGAAATGCCTGGTCCTGGATCCCGACGGCGAAGTCGCTGCTGACGATGACGTCCGCGGCCGCCCGAGCGGCGGCGACGTTGCCGACGCGGACCGGCTGATGCCGCGCCACTCCGCCGCGTTCCTGCACCTTCGGGTAGTCCGGATCCAGAGCTGCGCGACGGGCATCGGTGAGGGGCTCGAGCACGTCGTAGACCACGACGATCTTTTCCATTGCGCGCCGCGCGGTCTCGGGGTGGTCGGCCGCGATCAGCGCTATCGGTTCACCCTCGTGCCGCACCTCGTCGAAGGCCAACACCGGCTGGTCCCACGTGTGGTCGAGCCCGAAGCACTTACGTCCCGGAACGTCCTCGTGCGTGAGGACAGCTTCGACACCGGGCGTTGCCAGCGCCTTCGAGATGTCGACGGAGACGATCCTCGCACGGGGATGCGGGCTGCGAAGCGTTGCACCCCAGAGCATGCCGTCGATGAACAGATCCGAGGAATATGCGAACTCGCCCTTGACCTTCAGTGTGCCGTCCGGCCGCAGCGGGCTGTCGCCGACGCGGCCGCGTCCCGGTGCGGGGATATCGGCGGGAGCTTGCCTGGGTGTAGTGGTCGGGGCGCTCACAGCACGTCCTCCGCGAGTTTCATCAGGCGACGGTGCGCATCGGCTCCGGCGCGGCCTATTTCGTCCTGCGGTGCGCTGGTCAAGACATCGTTCTCGACGATCGTTCGACCGCCCACCATCAAGCGAGCCAGCGGAGGTGTCTGCCCGTAGGCGAACGCGACGACAGGGTCGTCCACGGCCGAGTAGAAACCGTCGGTGCGCCAGATCGCGATGTCGGCCAGCTTGCCGACCTCGAGCGAACCGATCTCGCTCTGACGTCCCAGTACCGTTGCACCGCCGAGGGTTCCGATCTCGAGTGCCTGACGCGCGGTCAGTGCTGTCGGACCGTACTTGGCGCGCTGCATGTACATCGCCTGGCGGACCTCGCCGGCAAGCGGCACCATCTCAGCCGAGGCGGAACCGTCGACACCGAGGCCGACGGGTGCGCCGGCCGCGAGTAGGTCGGAGATTCGGGCGATGCCTGCGCCCAGACGTGCATTGGAACTCGGGCAATGGGCAGTGCCGGTGCCGGTGGCCGCCATTTTCGCGATGTCGGAGTCGTGCAGGTGTACCGCGTGGGCGAACCACACGTCGTCACCGAGCCAGCCGACTTGCTCCATGTACTCGACCGGGGTGCAGTTCATCTGAGCGAGGCAGTGCTCTTCCTCGTCCAGCGTCTCGGCCAGATGGGTATGCAGCCGAACGCCTTTGGCGCGAGCAAGCGCGGCGGACTCCACGAGCAGCTCTTTACTGATGGAGAAGGGCGAGCAGGGTGCGACCGCGATGCGGAGCATGGAACCGAAGGAGGCGTCGTGATAAGTGTCGATGGCCTCGGCGGTGGCGGTGAGGATGTCGTCGAGCGACTCCACCACCTCGTCCGGCGGCAGACCGCCGTCTGACACACCCCGGTCCATCGAGCCGCGGCACGGTTGGAATCGGACGCCGATGCGCTGTGCCGCGTCGATCTCTGCGGCGAACAGGTCGCCTCGGCCCTTGGGGAAGATGTAGTGGTGATCGGTGCTCGTGGTGCACCCCGATTTCGCCAGCCATCCCAGCCCGGCTGCGGCAGCACCGCCGACGACCTCGGCGTCCATCTTGGACCACGGCTTGTACAGTGCAACAAGCCATTCGAACAGGGTGTTGTCCTTGGCAAGACCTTGAGAGGCCCACTGGTAGAGGTGGTGGTGAGTGTTCACCAGGCCGGGGGTGACGAGGCAGCCGGACGCATCGATCGTCTCGGCCCCGGGGATGATCGGTGCCGGGCCCGATCCGATGGCGCTGATCGTGGTGCCCTCGACGACGAGGTACCCGTTCGGGATTTCGTCGCCGACGATCGGGGCGATGTACGCACCCGAGATGACGGTGGTCATTTGGCTTCGGCCTTTCGGGTTGCTGCGAGCCGCACGGCGTCCAGGATCTTCTCGTATCCGGTACAGCGGCAGAGGTTTCCGGCGAGAGACTCGCGAATCTCGACGTCCGACGGATTCGGAACGCGCTCGATGAGATCGTGCGCCTGGACCACGAGTCCGGGGGTGCAGAACCCGCACTGGACGGCTCCGCACTCGACGAAGGCCTCCTGCATCGGGTCGAGCTTGTCGCCGTCGGCGAGGCCTTCGACGGTACGAATCTCACGGCCCTCGACCTGTCCGGCGGCCACCAGGCAGGCGCAGGCCGGGATACCGTCGAGATAGACCGTGCACGACCCGCATTCGCCTTGCTCGCACGCGTTCTTGGATCCGGGAAGCCCCAAACGCTCGCGCAGCAGGTACAGCAGACTCTCGCCCTCCCAGACGTCGTCGGCTTCCATGTCTTTTCCGTTGATGGTGCAGTTGACTCGCATGTTCAGGCCACCTTCCGTGCGGCTGTGAGGTCTCGCCATGCCCAACCCAGCGTGCGCCGGGCCATCACGGAGAGGGCGTGCTTGCGGTAATCGGCAGTGCCTCGTACGTCGTCGATGGGACTTGCTGCCGCACTGACCAATCGGCCGAATTCCTCGGACACCCGCGGATCGAGGGCACCGTCCCAGTCGAGTTCGGCCGCGAGGTAGTTCTCGGCATCGTAAGCCCGACGCGGCGTGGGCGCAGCGGAGCCGAGACCGGTGCCGACGCGACCCTCCTGCGGGAACAGCGCGATGGAGAACGAGCACACGGCGATGACCATCGCGTTGCGAGTGCCGATCTTGGAGAAGTACTGAGGTCCCGCCGCCGGCACGACGTGGAACGCACGGATCAGTTCGTCGGGCTCGCAGCAATTGCGCTTGACACCGAGGTAGAACTCGGTGGCGGGGATCATCCGCACGCCGCGTGCGGCCGATTCCACTTCCACGATCGCGCCTGCAGCGAGCAAGGGCGCGTGCAGGTCACCGGCGGGGGATGCGCCGCCGAGGTTGCCGCCGACGGTGCCGCGATTGCGGATCTGCGGGGAACCGACGGTGCGGGACGCCTGTGAGATGCCGGGAAGCCTGTCGCCGAGCTCGGCGATGATGCGCACGTACGGCACGCCGGCTCCTACCCGGAGCGTTCCGTCGGGTAGCTGCTGCCATTCGGTGAGTTCGCTGATGGGGTTCAGATCCAGCAATCCTCCCGGCCGGTGCAGGTCGAAATTCATCTCGACCATGACGTCGGTGCCGCCCTGAATGGGCACCACGTCGACATCGTCGGCTTTTGCTGCCAACGCGTCGCTCCAGGTCTGTGGTCGCAGGAAATCCATATTCGGTGCTCCGCTCGCTGTCCATATTTCGTGTTCACCCAGTACAGCCGCCGGGTGCGATGCGAACGAGAGACAGGAACGACGAAGTATGACGCCGATCACAGTGTAGGTTTTGGAGGATCCTACGAAGAGGAGGTCGATGACACCGTGAGATTGCGTGATCTGATCGATCTCCCCGATCTGCAACTGCAGCCGATCGTGACTCCCGAGCATTTCGACCCGACGATCAGGTGGGTCGTCACCACCGACATGCTCGATCCGAGCCGCTACCTCAGCGGCGGCGAACTGGTGTTGACCGGTTTGATGTGGCGGGCAGGCCCGGAGGATTCGAGAACCTTCGTCCGGGCGGTGTCCAAGGCCGGAATCGCGGCGCTGGCGGCATCCGACGGCGGTGTCGTGCCGGACGACCTGATCGAAGCCTGTCGCGAGCACGGTCTGCCGCTGTTTCGGGTGCCGGCCGACATCGCCTTCGCCACGGTCACCGAAAGTGTCGTCCGGCAGCTCTCGACGGCGCGAGCATCGGATCTGAGCCTGGTGCTGGACCGGCATCGACGCCTGGTGGCGAGCGCCGGACCCGGCGGCGGCCTGGGGCCGCTGCTGGAGATGGTGAGTTCCGATCTGGGTATGAAGTGCTGGGTCGTCACCTCGTCGGGACGCGTTCTCGCCGGGTCCGAGAACCCGCCCGACACTGCGGCCGTCGCCCGGGAGTTCATGACCTCGGTGCGTCTGCCCCGGTATTGCCGTACGCAGCGGGTGTCGATCTTTCCGGTCGACGGGGAGGCCACTCCGCGCGTCGTGGACTGGTTCGTCGCCTTCGAAAGCGATTGGCAGACATGGGATGTACCGAGGACTTCACTGGCCGGGCAGCTGGCGTCGATCGTCGCCGTCGAACGCGGGCGCGTCGACGAACGCGTGTCGGGATCGGGCATCCTGGCTCAGGAATTCGTCCGCTCCATCGTCGGCGGCGCGACGCCGGCCGACATTCTGGCGCAGATGCACGTCATCGGTCTCGATACCGAAACACGTTATGCCGCAATCGTTGCCGCTACCTCCGGAGAGACGTTACGACTCGGTGAGCTGCGGCCATTGCTGCGAGAATTGTTGGCCCCTCTCGACATCACGTTGGGAGTCGTCGAGAACGAGGCCATCGCTCTGGTGGAGGCGCGCACCGACAAGACCGTGTCCGTCCGGAGTGCCGTCCAGTCCGTGACCCCGGGATTGATCGGCAGCGGCACCACCATTGGGGTCAGTGCTCCCACCGCGGCCGCCGACATCAGAAGCGCAATCGAGGAAGCCTGCTACGCCCGCAGGCTCGCCGAGGGGCGGGGCGCGGACTGCAGTGTTGTCGGACACGACGAATTAGCTACGCTGACAATACTTCTGGCCAACGTTCCCGACGACGTCCGCCGGATGTTCACCTCGAGGCTTCTCGATCCTCTGACGGAGTACGACGATCAGCACAACAGCGATCTCATCGCCACGCTGTCGGTCTACCTCGACACCAACGGTGCGTGGACCCGATGCGCCGAGCAATTGCACATGCACGTCAATTCTGTGCGGTACCGAATGCAGCGCATCGAGGAACTCACCGGCCGTGACCTGTCGCGGCTGGAGGACAGAATCGAGTTCTACTTGGCTCTTCGGCTGAGGTGACGCATCCCGGTCTACCCTGGAGGCATGCCCCTCATCGCAACACTGGATTTCACGTTCAAGCCCGAATCTCTTGCCGAGGCGCGTGCGTTGCTGCGCACGGTGCTTGCCGATACCCGTGCGTTCGAGGGCTGCCTCGGCGTCGAGGTGTGGGTGGACGACGAGAACGAGGCGCATGTCGTCGCCTACGAAACGTGGGAGTCGGCCGAGGCCGATGCGAAGTACCGCGAGTTCCGCGCCGGCCCGGGCAAGATCACCGAGATGCCGCCGCTCCTGGCTGCCGCGCCTGTACTGACGAAGTTCTCCGTGGATTCGTCGATCTGAGTGCACTGCGCGGTGGCGCAGCGCAACGTCACTCGATGATGTTCGCCAACGGAAGTGGTCGCCCGGTGAGGAAGCCCTGCACCATATCAGCTCTGAGCTCGACCGCAACCTGCAGTTCCGCCTCCGTCTCGACGCCCTCCATGATGACGGTCGAGCCGATCTCGTGTGCAAATCCGATCACCGATGCGGCAGCGGCCCGTCGGACCGTGTCGGTGTCGATTCCGTGCACCAATGCGTAGTCGACCTTGAGGGTGTCGGGCCGCAGTTCGACCACCTGGCGAAGCCCGGCGAAGCCGGCACCGACGTCGTCGACGGAGATCGAGATGCCCGCTACGCGCAAGGATTCGATGGTTCGAGCGACCGCGCGGTAGTCGTCGACCCGCTCGTGTTCGGTGATCTCGATGTGGAACGCTCGTTCTTTCTGGAACGGCCGTAGCTTGGCAGCCAAGTCGATGGAACGAATGGTGTCGGCAGATGCGTTGAGGGAGATGAAGATTCCGCGGGGCAGAGACTCGGCGGCAACGAGGGCACGTTCGATGGCCGCGACTTCGAGGAGCGGCCCGATTCCGGCGTTGGTCGCGTCGCGAAACCACATCGTCGGCGAGCCGTAGCCGAACGGGAAGCGCGAGAGCGCCTCGTAGCCGACGACGGTAGTGGTGACGGTGTCGCAGATGGCTTGAAACACCACGTCCGGCCCACCTCGCGAGATCAGACCTTCGATGCGTGTGCGAATGTCGGCACGCGTTCCGGTGCTGCTGCCGCGCGCGCTGCCGTCGTCCTCGGCCAACCGAGACTTGTTGCGATACATCTCGACGTCGGCCAGTGCGATCAGCTTGCGCACCACCGCCGGGGTGACGGGTTCGCTCCCGAGAGATTCCACAGCAGATCCGAGGCTGGTGGTGAACGGCGGCCCGGAGAACGTCTCGTCGAGACCGCTCCGGATCTTGTCGACAGTCGATTCGATGTCGCCGGGAGAACCGACGTGCACAACCACGAACTCGTCTCCGCTCAGGCGCGAGATCACCGACGTCCGCGGGACCGCGGCGGTGAGTCGCGTTGCGACCTCGATCAACACGGCGTCGCCGGTCGGATGACCGAACCGGTCGTTGATCTCCTTGAACCGGTCGATGTCGAGAACAGTGACACCGACGGTTCGATCGGATGCATCGTCGGCGTACGCGATACCGACGCCGTCGATCGCTTCGAGTAACCCACGCCGATTGAACAGTCCCGTCAACGAATCGGTGACTGCACCCGACGCCCGGGAACGCAGATACCGAATGTAGGCCCGCATCATCAGTGGGGTGAGGTACAACGTGACGACGGTGACCGCGGTCGCGGCCACCAGCCACGGGTTCGTTCCCTGATTCACCGCGAGGACGGCCAGAGTGAGCACCGTCGCCATCGAGACGACGAGGTGAGCCCACATCACTCGATACGAGCTGGCTATGACGGTGAAGACCGCCACGATGGTGAACATCATGCACCCGGTCAGCGGGACGAGGTGGTTCGTACTGCTGAACAGCGTGGCTACGACGCCGATGTCTGCGTACAGAACGAAGGCGTTGGCCACGCGCGGTGATGGCCACGGCCCCAGGAACCAGGCGATCGCCACCGGAATCGTCGTCAACGAGCCGATGAAGACGTAGACGTCCAAGCCCTCGTAGTGGATGCCGGTGGCGGACATCAGGACGCCGGACACTCCGAACAGGAGCGTGACGAGCCCGATGAAGTAACGCACCCATCGCTCACGTGCGGTGTTCGCGAAGTAGGTGTAGTCGTCCTCGAGGCTGTCGAGGGGGGTACCGATCCCAGGTCTGTACCGCGTACGGCCCTGGGCCGTCACCACAGTCCCCGGTTTGGAAATGGGCTTACCTCTCCTGGGCAGATCCCCGGCCATCACGAACGCTACCAACGCTACCTGTGGCTGGGTCGAAATCGGGCCTACCTGCCTGCCCGTGGGTCAGACCATGTCTTTCTCGGTCATCCAACGCAGCGTGGGCCACCCCAGGAATACCGGCAACCAGCAGGTCAGTACACGGTAGAGCAACACCGACGGCACTGCGATGGAGGCAGGTAGACCGAACGCAGCGAGACCGCCGATCAGTGCGGCCTCCACGGCACCGACGCCGCCGGGTGTCGGCGCGGCGGACGCGAGGGTTCCGCCGATCATCGTCACGACGGTCACCGTCACGAACGTAGTACCGCCGCCGAAGGCCTCGATGCTCGCCCACAATGCCAGCGCTGCGCCCAATGTCGTTGCAGCACAACCGAGAATGATGATCGAGAAGCGCTTGGGATCACGTGCGAGCTCGCCCAGTTCGGTGAGGACTTCCTTGATCTGCGGCCGGACGGCGACTCGAAGCCACCGGCGCAACTTGGGGACGAACATGAAGGTTCCGACGACACCGAATGCGGCTCCCGCTATCAGATACAGCACGGTGTTGCCGGGCACCATGTTCGACAACCCCGAGGAGGTACCGGCGACGACGCTGAAGAAGATCAACAGGCTCACGTGCGTGATCACCTGGACCGACTGTTGCAGTGCCACAGCCGCTGTCGCGCGAACGGCACCCAATCCGCCCTTCTGCAGGAATCGCACACTCAGAGCCAGCCCTCCGACGCCCGCGGGGGTCGTCGTCGCGGCGAAGGTGTTGGCAACCTGCATGACCGTCAGGTTCCAGAAGCTGACCTTGCCGAACGCGCACGCCCACAACGCAGCTCCGGCACCGACGTACGTCAGAGCAGAGACCGCCAACCCGAGCAGAACCCACCACCAGTCCACCGAACCCAGTTCGGTGACGAACGCAGGCACTGCACTGATGAACGGGTACGCGACGTAGACCAATCCGATCAACAACACGAGCGAGATGATCTGGTTTCGGCTGAAGCGAGTGACCTGTTCGGCCTCGATCTTGGCGGCACCGGTCTGCTCGAGTACCTCGAGCCGGACGGCCTTCATCGTCTTGCCTGCATCGCGAACCGATTGACGAATCCGAGGCG
Source organism: Rhodococcus ruber (assembly GCF_027270735.1). Taxonomy (GTDB): domain Bacteria; phylum Actinomycetota; class Actinomycetes; order Mycobacteriales; family Mycobacteriaceae; genus Rhodococcoides; species Rhodococcoides rubrum_A. The sequence continues at coordinate 628,540 of NZ_JAPWIJ010000001.1, forward strand.
GAATGGCGGACTTGGTGAGCCGGCCCGATGCTGCAATCACGGCATCGAAGCCGAGGACGCCGACGGCGGTCGCCACGGCACGGCGAGAGCCGAAAAGATCTGCTGTGGTGAGCAACAGCTGTGCCACGTCCGATTGCATCTGGGCATCCGAGGCACCCAGTTCGGCGTGCCCGTAACCGCAGAACAGGGCCCGGCCCTGATGGATTCGGAGTTCGCCTCGATGCAGGTCTCCGTGCGAGATCTGGTTCTCGTGCAGGGTGCCGAGGGCCTTCCACAATGCGCTGAGGGTGGCGTCGTCGTGCTCGGCCTCGATCGGCTCACCGAGGGGCAGGTCGTGCGCGTACAGCGTCCACCCCCGATCGAGTGCCGCGACCGCCAGCGGATGGCTGCCCGCGGCGCCCAACCCCTCGATGGCCAGCCCCATCAGTGCGCGATGCTCGACGGCCCTGCGCATGGACGCATGCAGCGGCGCAGTTTCACTGCCACGCCGCGTGATCCATCGCCAGAACTGTCGTAGCGCCCCGCCACTGCGCTGATTCTGCCCGTACAACTCGACCACCACGTCGGCGTCGGACGTGTGTGCGTTCAACACCAACGGGCCCGGTCCGGCCGGACGGACGACAGTGAAGCTGTGGACGGTGACGCCGCGATCACGGAACAGCCGCAGTGCTGCGTCGAGTGGAACCTCGAGAGCCGGCGTACCCACCAGCAGCACGATGACGGCTCCGACGAGCCAGCCGACTGCCAGACCGAGCATCGAGCGAGCCGGGACGACAGTGGAGACGACCAGGTGGATGGGCACGAACGCGAGCAACAGCGTCCACCATGCCCGACGCCACCGCGCGGGCAGGCCGGGGCCCGAGACCGTGAGGGCCGCAGCCAACATGGCGATCCAGCGCGAGTCGTCGAGGAACTGCGAGAGGAAGGTGTCGAGTCGCTCGGGAACGTCCAGGTCCCAGGTGGGAGTGGAGATTCCGGTGCCGGTGATCGACAGCGCCAACGCGGCCAGTAGTGCCGCCGCTGCGTAGCCGGCGAGCAGTTTCCACTTGCGGCCGGCAATCAGGCCGATCAGTACTCCGAACGGGAGCGCGAGAATGGCGACGCCGTAGACGATGTAGACGGCGTTGGACTGGTCGGGGCTGAGTACACCGACGATGTTCGACACCGATTGCTCGAGCGCATCCCACTGGTTTCTGGTGATCAGCGAACCGGCGATGACCAGGCCGAGCAGCACCGCAGCCGACACGACCCGAATGATGTCGCTGGTTCTTCGCACCAGCGGTTGAAGCAGGTTCCCCGCTACGGGAATCTCCCGCCCATCCACACGCATGGGGTCAACCTACCGTGCGGTACGCCTACGGAGTTCGTTGCGGACGGCGGGCCATTCGGATTCGATGATCGAGAACACCACGGTGTCGCGCAACGAACCGTCGGGCATGCGTTGATGATTGCGCAGAATTCCGTCCTGCTTGGCACCGAGCTTTGCGATCGCCGTGCGCGATTGCAGGTTCATCCAGTGCGTGCGAAATTCGACAGCGATACATCCCAGTTCCTCGAAGGCATGCGTGAGCAGCAGCAGTTTGCTCGCGGCGTTGGTGCCGGTTCCGTGCGCGGAGCGAGCATTCCAGGTGTACCCGATCTCGACCCGACGGTTCTTCGAGTCGACGTTGCAGAAGGTCGTCGCGCCGATGATCTGGCCGGTGTCGTTGCGGCGCAGTGTGAACGGAAGCATGCTGCCGGCTTCGAGCAATCCCAGCCGACGATCGATCTCTGCTGCCATGTCCTCGGGCTTCGGCACGCTGGTGTACCAGAGGTTCCACAACTCGCCGTCGCGAGCGGCGTCGGACAGTCCTTCGAGATGGTCGTGGCTCAACGGCTCCAGAGTCACGAGATCGTCAGCGAGGGTCACCGGTTGCAGAAAGGGCATTCGCCGACGATACGTCGGATCGTGCCGTCCGGGAAAGCGCAATGATTGCCGCTGCGGTGACGGCGACAGCGACGACGACGAGGGCGATCACCTCGGTGAAAGCGTAAGCGTAGGCATCGGCGAATCCGGGTTGCCCGGATGCAGCGGCGTCGGCGTCGATCTTGTTCGACACCCGTCCGCGGATGAGGAAGGCCAGTAGCCAGGCATAGCCGGCGACCGCGATGGCCTCGCTGCCGATGCGGAACAGGTTGAGTACCCCAGCGGCGGTGCCGCTGCTGTGCGGCGGAACCGCGGCGAGTGCTTCGCCGTCGACCAATCCGATGGGGAGTCCGAAACCGAGCCCCACCAGAATCATGGGGATCGTCACGGCGGGAAGTGGGACGCCGGGTTGCAGGGCCAGCATGCCGAGATTGCCGAGAGCGAGGCAGCCCAGGCTCGCGAGAACGACGCGGCTGGGGGTCACGGCGTCGAACATCGCGCTCAGCCGTGCGACGGTCAGCGGGGCGAGAAGAACCGGGACGGTCATCGCCAGCATGAACAGCCCGGCTCGGCCGGGAGTCAGCGACGCGACGGCGCTGAGGGCGGCCGGCAGATAGGTGAGCAGGGTGACGAAGCCGATGGCTCCGGCCACCGGGACCAGGCAGAGCGCGAGGAATCGACGATTGCGCAGTAGGCCGAAATCGAGCAGACGGTTCGCGGTGGATTCGCTTCGCAGAGCAGGCAGGGCCAGGGTGCCGACGGCCGCGATCAGAAGGACGATCGCCTGAGCGGCGAACACCCCGCGCCAGTCGACCGCGGCGATCAGCAGCCCGGAGATCGTCGGACCCAGTGCCAACCCGAGCCCGTTGACGGTGCCGAACAGTGCGAATGCCGTGGCCCGTTCGGTCCCGTGAAAATGCAGCGACAGAATCGACGTCGAGCCCACCAGAACCGCAGCGGCACCGACGCCCGCGACCACCCGCGCCGCGTCGAGTACGAGCAGGGAGGGCGCGAGTGCGCTCACCAGGCTGGCTGTAGCCGTGAGAAGTACGCCGATGCGGAACGACGTGCGGTGGCCGATGCGATCCGAGACCGCTCCCCAGACGACGGTGAAGAGGGCGAACGCGACGTTGAAGCCGTTGACGACCCACTGCAGTGGCGTGGGATCGGAGCCGAGATCGGCTGCGATGACCGGTAGCGCGATGGCGGTGCCCGAGATCGACATCGGCACGACGAACTGCGCTGCGAGTACGACCGGTAGAACTGCCCTCATGAATCCCCCTGCGCTCGGTAGGTACGATATTTCTCGTACTAGAGCAGATTCGTAGGTACGGCGCAAGTCGTACCTAATGGCAGGAGAAGTCGATGGCGGACGAGAACGGGCATCCGGAGCCCGAGGAAATGCAACTCGGTGCGGTGATGTCAGCCCTGGCGGATCCGCTGCGCCGCAAGGTGGTCACCGAACTGGTCGGCGACGACGACGGTGCCGAGCGAACATGTATGTCGTTCGAGCTCGGTGTCACCAAATCGACTCTCACGCATCATTTTCGAGTATTGCGAGAGGCAGGTCTGGTATTCCAGGTGGACCGCGGTAACAGTCGTAAGGTCACGCTGCGCCGTCGCGAACTCGAGGATCGGTTCCCCGGTCTGCTGGATCTGATCGCCAACGAAAACCGCTAGCCCGACGCGGGTGCCCGTCGTACGGTGATGCCCATGCACATCGCAATGATCGGCACGACGGCTCCCAGTCACATCTATCCATCACTGGCCGTCGTCGCCGAGCTGGTGCGACGCGGACATCGCGTCACCTATGCCGTCGGAAATTCGCTTCGACACCTGGTGGAACCTGCGGGCGTGGAGGTGGTTTCGTTCGAGTCGATGCTGCCCGACGGAGAGGCTTCGTGGCCCGACGATCCGGCGTCGGCCATGCAGGTGTTCCTCGACGAGGCGATACAGTCGTTTCCGGTGCTGACCGCGGTCTACGACGACGATCAGCCGGACCTGTTGCTGTACGACATCGGCGGTATGACGGCGCCGGTCCTGGGGGTGCGCTACGGGGTTCCTGCCGTGCAGCTCTCGCCGACGTACGTGGCCTGGGACGGCTACGCCGAGGATCTCGGTGATGGGATGACCTCGATCCGAGAGTCGCCAACCGGTGTCGTGTATCGCGAGACCTATGCAACCTGGTTGCGAGAGAACGACATCGACGCCGATCCGTGGGCGTGGATCACGTATCCGTCGCACTGCCTGTCGCTGATTCCGCGGGTGATGCAGCCGAATGTCGACCGGGTGTCAGAGTCGGTCCAGTTCGTCGGACCGTGCCTCGATCCGGCACGGCTCGACGACCGTAGCTGGACAGCACCCGAAGCGCCGGTCCTGTACATCTCGCTCGGTACCGGATACAACGAGCGACCCGCGTTCTACCGCCTGTGTATCGAGGCGTTCGGGAACACCGACTGGCATGTGGTGATCTCCATCGGCCGCCGCGTCGATCCGGCCGTACTGGGTGATATTCCCGCAAATATCGAAGTACACGAACATGTTCCGCAGCTCGCGGTGCTGGCCGCCGCCACCGTTTTCGTCACCCACGCCGGGATGGGCGGGTGCACCGAGGCGCTGTGGTTCGGCGTGCCGACCGTGGCAGTACCGCAGGCGGTCGATCAGTTCGGCAACGCCGCGATGCTCGCCGAACTCGGGGTGGGCGTGCACCTGGACTTCGAGAAGGTCACTGCTGTGATGCTGGGCGAAGCTGTCGCCGAAGCCCGCGAATTCAGTTCACGTGCAGCAGAACTCGGTGCCGAGGTGAGGGCGCACGGTGGCGTCGAACAGGCGGCTGATGCGGTGGAAGCATTCCGCCGGTAGGTTACGTCGCGAGTGCGCGTAGCTCCTCGAAGGTCTCGGCGTACGTGTCGCGGACCTGATCCCAGGATGCCGTCATATCCACGCTCTGCGGATCGGGAGCCGGTACCGCGTATCCGTACTGGGAGCGCGGCACAGGATTGCCGGGCAACACGAGCACCTGGGTGAACGCCGCGGAATCGGGATTGAACGTCAACGTGTGGGAAGCGACGTTGCGGCCCCAATCCTCCGACGGCCACGACAGAAAGATCACGTGTTGCGGGTTGGCCGCGACGTCGGTGTACGAGACGTAGCTTCCGTAGTGATCCTCTCCCGGAGACATGATCTTGTATGCGCCGTTGTCGGTGTAGATCAACAGTGCCTCGGCAAACGGCTTCTGGTCGAACAATGCCGTGTAGCGAAGTGCTTGCACGAACACGGCTTGTCCCAGTGGAACCGAGATGGGCTCCTGCTGTGTGGTCATGAGAATCAAAGGTACCGACGTCCAGAATCGGGTGCAGTCAGCCGCGCTGAGCGCGGTCAGCTGCACCCGATTCGATGGGGGAACCGCCTCGACGCCGAGTGCGTGCAAGTCGACATGCTCGAACTCTGGTTGGCACAACACGACGGCGTCGTCACCCGTGCTCGAGCCGGTGCCTGCGGACTCAGTGGCGATGCGGTGGACCGACTGGTGCGCGCCGGCAAGTGGAAGGCGATTCACCGCGGGGTGTTCTTCGTTGCGGACCGTCCGTTCACTGCGGAAGCACGTATTCGATGCGCAGTGTGGGGCGCGGGCGACCGAGCAGTCCTCAGCGGGGAGGCCGCAGCGTTCTGGCATCGTGTGATCTCTGATGTGCCTGGCGTCATCGAGGTCACCGTCCCCAGAACCGGTCGAAGTCGTGCCGCCGGGTGCCGGCTTCGCAGGCGGGACGTGCACAGCACCGACGTCGTTGTTCGCCGCGGAGTTCGGGTGACGTCGCTCGAACTGACCGTTCTCGAGGCGTCGATCGGCAAAGCGCACATCATGGATCGAGCACTGCAGCGGCACACGAATCTGGAAAGTCTGCGACGGGCGCACAACCGTAACGCTGGACGGACCGGGGCTCCGAAGGCGAAGCAGCTGTTGACCGCCGCCGAAGGTGGTGCCCGCTCGGAGGGCGAGCGTCTGCTGGTGCGCGAGCTACGCCTTCGCAAGATCACCGGTTGGGCTGTCAACCATAGATGGAATGGCTACGAACTGGACATCGCGTTCATCGTCGAGATGGTGGCGATAGAGATCGACGGTTGGGCCTTCCATTCCGATCACGATGCATTTCAACGTGATCGGACCAGGCAGAACGCGATCTCGCGGGACTGGACGGTACTTCGCTACACGTGGGCGGACCTGACCGAACGGATGGACCGAGTGATCGCCGAGATACTCGCCGCCCTCGCGCGAATCCGGTGCAGTGAGCCGCGCTGAGCGCGGTCAGCTGCACCCGATTCAGTCCTCCAGAACGCTGACGCTCACGCCGTAGGGCAGGAAGCGGACGCGTCGACGCGGGTCGGTGTTGTCCTTGTGCGCGCGGAGGGCATCGAGTTCGGTGGCGTAGAGCTGGTCGATCTGTGGCGACCCGGCGTCGTCGACGCTGTAGATCGCCCAGACTCCGTCACCCTTCTGGCCTGTGGTTTCGGGCTCCGGTGGAGCCTTCGGTGCCCCGACGTTGGAGGCGAACAGCGAGCCGACCACCTCGCGGAGTCCCTCGGTTGCTTCACGGGCGAACTTGTCGAAGTCGTCGGATCCGAATCCGAAGGGTCCTTGGTTGGCCATGGCAATACCTCCTCAGGTGATACTCCAGTATGCGCGTTTTCTCCGAACAGCCGCCGAGCGTCCGCGCGCTCACGTTGCCGGGCAGCACCGACTCGGCTCTGGTCTTTCTGCACGGCCTCGGCTCGGCGGGCGTCCCGGCATTCGGTGCCATCGCTGTAGATGCAGCATTCGAGGGTCGAGAGCGGCTGCTGCCGGATCTGCTCGGCTTCGGATTCAGCGATCGACCGCTCGATTTCGGCTACTCGCTCGACGACCATGCTGCTGCCATTGCCGACCTGCTCGATCAGCGGAATCTGACGTCGGTCGACCTCGTCGGCCACAGCCTGGGTGGATCGATCGCCACCGTGCTCGCCCACCGCAGGCCGGATCTGGTGAGCCGACTGATCGTGCTCGAACCCAACCTGCTGCCGTGGGACGGCACCGCCAGCGTCGAGATTGCCCGGCAGTCGGAGGCAGAGTTCCTCGACACCGGTATGGACCGGATGATCGCCGAAGCCGATCCGGACTGGGCGTCCACTCTGCGCGTTGCCGATCCGACCGCGCTCCATCGCACCGCCGTCGGGCTGTGCGTGGGACCGGATCCGACGGTGCAGGCCATTCTGGAGTCGCTCACCGTACCGCGGTTGTTCGTCTACGGAGAGCGCACGGGCGCGCCGAGTCAACAGGACCGGTTGGCTTCGGCAGGTGTGGTTTTCACCTGCATCGACGATGCCGGGCACGTCATGATGTCCGACAATCGCGAAGGCGTCGTCGAGGTGCTGCGAACCGGGCTACTGCTGTAGCCGGGCCCCGATGGTGTTGTGCAGAGACCGCAACGAATTCTGGCCGAGCGAGACCGTCTGAGATTCGATGTAGCGCAACAGGTGTGAATCGTTGAGTACCTTCTCGCTCGACTGGATCAACACGGTGCCGGCACCGGTGAAATCGAACTGACGCTCTTCGCCGCTGTTGGCACCGAGAAATCCGCGTGCAGCACCGAGAAAGTTCTGCATCCAGTCTGCGTCGAAGTGATGCGACGGTGACGGGCAATCCGCCCATCCCACAAGCGCTTCCGGGTCGATGCGCAGCGGCGGCTCGGCGAACATGACGGTACCGTTGGAGGAGGCCAAGAACTTTCCGGTACCGAGCAGCGTCAGAAATCCCGGGACGATGGACTGCTTGAGATCCAAAGTCGGCTCGAAAGCAAGCAGATTCGCGGCTCGAATCGTGAGGTTGCCGTCGTCGAGGTCGTAGCTGTTGATGTTGAACCCGCGGTCGCCGAGGATCAGCTTGCCCTGGCCCTGCGCCAGAACCCAGTCGTTGGAGTACAGCGGAGACGAGAACCGCGCGGCGACGATAGCAGGCATCGACGTCTGCCCGAGCGGCTCGAAGCGAATGTTGCCGTAGTACGCGATCATCGCGCCCTTGGAGGTGAACCACGGCTGGCCTGCGAGTTCGACGCAGAACGCGTAGTCGTTGCCGGGAACGTTGTCGTTGACCGGCAGGGTGTATGGGTTGTGAATCTCCAAACTCATTGCGCCGCTCCCTAGAACTTCTGCTCGGACGCCTGGACCCACACGGTGCCCGTTCCGGTCATCTTGAGTTGAATCGCCTCGCCGCTGCCTTTACCGACGGCGTCACGCCAGCCGACATTTGCGGAGATGTCGACATTGATGTTGCCGATGTGACACACGTACGCCTGCGGATCGACCACGACCATAGGGTTGTTGGGCCCGACCTGCAGCGGAGTCGCGCCGCCGTGCGAGAGAACCGCGACGCTGCCCTGGCCGGTCAGCTGTGTCGTGAACAGACCCTGCCCCGTCATCGCTCCGCGCACTGCTCCGCGGACGCCGCCCTGCGAGGTCAGTGCAACGATGGAACTCTGGAGGTAGCCGTCGTGCACCAGGAGCCGGTCGGCTTCGACGGTGAGCATCGACGAACCGTCGAGATGGATCACCTCGACGTACAACCCGGCGTGACCGTAGAAGACCTCGCCCTGCCCCTCGGCGGCCATCATCGCCACGTGCTCGCCTGCCATCATCCGGCCGGCCATCCCGGCAACGCCGCCCATGCCCGGCATGGCACCGGCCGAGCCGCCCATCGAGTGCGGAACGAACCGCACGTCGCCGGTGTAGTAGAGCATCGATCCACGCCGCGCGAGCACGTTCTGATTCGGTGCCAGAACGGATTTCACGACTTTGCTGTTGACGAGTTCGAGTGGCACGTCAGCGCTCCTCGGGTTGGATGTACACGACGCCCTGGCCGTCGAAGCGGAGGGAGAACGCCTCGCCGCTGCCGCCGCCGATAGCGGAGCGCCACGTGACGTCGGTGACGAAGCTCTGATTCAGCTGGCCGCGGTGGGCGACGAACGCGTCGGGATCGACGACGAGTGGGTACTGAGGATCGACGGCGAGGGCGATGATCGGCCCACCCTTCGACAACAGTGCCACGGTGCCCGATCCGCTGACGACCGTGGTGAACAAACCCTGCCCCGACGTTGCGCCACGAAGACCGGAGAACTTGACGTCGGTCTTCAATTGCCCTGTGAGAGCTAGCAATTGGGACGACTCGACGTGCAGGTTGTCGCCCTGTACCTCGACGAGAGTGATGTCCTGGGCGTCGACGGCGAAGTAGACCGTGCCCTTGCCGGACACGTCCATCAACGACAGCGACTCGCCGGTCACCTTCTGTTTGAGCGCGGCGCGGAATCCGCCCCCACCGCCCATCCCAGCGCTCTTGAAGGCGACATCGCCCTCGTACGCCACCATCGAACCCGACATCGCGCGCAGGGAGTCGCCGGTCAGGTCTGCGACCAAGACGCGGTGCCCGTTCATCCTCAGCTGAGCCACGGGGGAACTATGCCACTGCTCGCGCCGTCGTGGCTACTGCTGGCCGATACGAGGCACGCCACTATCGACGGCGATACAGTCGTTCCGGTCGCCCGGCCCGGCCGTACTGCAACCGGATGTCGAGAATCTCGTGCGTCAAGTAGTGCTCGAGGTAGCGGCGCGCGCTCACGCGCGAAATTCCGACGAGGTCGGCACATTCGCTCGCCGATAGTTCGGTTCCCGGCGTGATGACGCCGAGCACCGACTTCCCCGTCTCGGCGGACATTCCCTTGGGCAGCTGCACGCGTTCGGCGGCGGCGGTCCCACGACCGAACAGAGCGTCGACGACATCTTGGTCCAGCCGATCCGAGGAGAGAGCCTTCCGGCGCGCCAGAAACGCGTCGAGCTTCTCTCGCAGGTTCACGTACTCGAACGGCTTGATGAGGTAGTCCGTGGCACCACCGGTCAGCGCGGCACTGACTGTGTCCAGCTCACGAGCGGCGGTGATCATGATGACGCCCACGGCGTTGTTCTGCGAGCGCAATGTTCGCAGTACGTCGAGCCCCGATGCGTCCGGAAGATGAACGTCGAGCAGGATCAGATCCGGCTGCAGTTCGGCAGTGGCAGTGAGTGCTTCCGCTGCAGTACGAGCTACACCCACTGCCCTGAAGCCGTCCGTGCGGTCGACGAAGCGACGATGAATGTCGGCCACCATGAAGTCGTCGTCGACCACGAGGACGCTTGTCGATGCGGTCATCGTTCTCCTGTGCTCTCTCGCTCCGGCAACGGGATTCGCACCCGGAATCTAGCGCCCCCGGCGGCGGCGTCGTCCACCATCGCTGTCCCGCCGTGTTGGGTACTGACCAATCGGACGAGAGCAAGACCGATGCCGCGCCCGCCGGGCAGGTCGGGTTTCGAGGTCACTCCCCGTGAGAACACCGACTGCCGCATCTGTTCCGGGACCCCTTGGCCCGAGTCGGTGACGTCGATGACCAGATCATCTGTGTCGACGATGGCGACCCTGATGGCACGCTCACCGGACTCGCGCGATGCGTCGAGTGCATTGTCCACCAGATTGCCCACCACCGTGATCACATCTGTCGACATCGCGGGGTCGAGCGGTCGCAGTGTGGACGCGGGCTCCAGGGTCAGGCGCACACCGATTTCTGCTGCCAACGACGTCTTCGCGATGAGTAGCGCTGCCACCGCTGGGTCGTGGATGTGTGCGGTGATCGATTCGCTGATCTCCGCGCGCCTGCGAGTGAGAGTGCCGACGAGGGCTGTCACCTCGTCGTAACTGCCCAACTGGGCCAGCCCGGAAATGGTGTGCAATTGATTGGCGAATTCGTGAGTCTGAGCGCGCAGCGTGTCGGTGACACTTCGGTGTGACGTCAGCTGACTCTGCATGGAGGCGAGCTCGGTGCTGTCACGCATCGTGGTGACGGTGCCGATGTGCTGTCCGCGGCTGGTGGCTGTGCGGCGGTTGAGTGCGAGCACCCTGTGTGCGGTCGTGACGATGAAGTCCGCCACCTCTCCGTCGGACTTCAGAACGTCCAGTACCCCGTCGTCGATGCCCACGTTGTCCACCTGCTTGCCGACGACGGTGGGATCGAGCCCGAGGAGTGTGCATGCGCTGTCGTTGATCACGGTGATGCTGCCGTCGTTTCCGATGGCGATCACTCCCTCACGAATGCTGTGCAACAACGCTTCTCGATGGTCGGCGAGGCTTGCGATCTCGGCTGTCTCCAGGCCGAGTGTGTGTCGCCGCATTCGGCGAGAGAGCAACCAGGACCCCACGGCACCCAGGCCGGCGCCGATTGCCAGGTACAGAATCAATCTCGCTCCGGACTCGGACAACAGCGTCCACGTCGACGGGTACCGCTCCGCCACGGTCACGAGGGCGAGGACCGAACCGTCGGGTGCCAGGACCGGGACGTGGCCGGCAATGGACCGGACGCCCGCAGATTCGATATCGCCCGACCACCCGCGGCCGTCGAGAACGTCACTGTCTCCCAGGGCGGCTGCGCTACCGATTCGGGTGGGATCGGTGGACACGATCACAGCACCCTCGGTGGACACTATTTCCGCCAGTGATGCGCCCGAGAGCGCGACCGCCCGATCGACGTCGGGTGCGAGCGTTCGCTCGACCAACGCGGTGCCGAGCTGATCACGCACTATCGGAGTCGACGCCAGATTCTCGGCAACGGAGAGCATCCGAGCTCCGCGTAGGTCGCGAAATTCATCGGTGGACTGCTCGATCGATATCGCGGCGACGGCACCGAGTACGAGGGTGAGGACGGCGAGCTGCAGCAGCAAGTACTGCCCGGCGAGGGTGAGGGTGTGTCGTCGGCTGACTGCTCGTCGACTCTGTCGCGACCACAAAGAACTTAACTTCCATTGGTTTCTCAAAAGTGACTCGCATCACGTACGGACCGATACTTGCTACCGATCACAGTCTCACAGAGACCGAACCGAATCGAGGACCGATGCCCAGAAGGCTGACAGTGGTGTTGGCACTGATCCCGCTGCTCGTGCTGGCGCTCGCATCATGTGGCGTCACCCGAGGTGACGAGGGCGAGGGGCTGCACCGCATCCGGATGATGGTGCCCAACAGCCCCGGTGGTGGCTACGACCTCACCGCACGAACCGCAGTGAAGATCATGGAAGAAACCGACATCACCGGCCGAGTAGAGGTCTTCAACGTCATCGGAGCAGGCGGAACCGTCGCCATGGCCCGATTGATGAACGAGGCAGGCAACGACGACCTGATGATGATGATGGGACTCGGTGTCGTCGGGGCGATGTACACCAACGGCTCGACCGATCGAGTCTCCGACGCCACCCCGCTCGCCAAGATCGTGGAAGAGCAGGAGGGGATTCTCGTCCCTGCGGATTCGCCGTTCCAGACCGTCGGCGACTTCGTCGAGGCGTGGAAAGCAGACCCGTCGTCGGTGACGATCGGCGGAGGATCCTCGCCGGGCGGACCCGACCACCTGTTCCCGATGGAAACCGCTCGCACGGTGGGCGTGGATCCGACGGCCGTGAACTTCGTGTCCTACGACGGCGGCGGCGATCTGTTGACGGCCCTGCTGGGCAACAAAATCTCCGCAGGCACGTCGGGGTTGGGCGAGTACGTCGATCAGATCGAGGCCGGACAGGTGCGAGTGCTGGCCGTATCGGGAGCCGAGCGACTGCCCGGCATCGATGCGCCGACCCTGACCGAAGCCGGCATCGATCTGCAGTTCACCAACTGGCGCGGTGTTCTCGCACCGCCCGGCACACCCGAAGACGTTCGTGCACAGATGGTTGCGGCGTTGACCGAACTGCACGGCACCGACGAATGGAAGGAAGCGCTCGTGACGAACGGATGGATCGACGCATTCGAGACCGGACCCGCTTTCGAGCAGTTCCTGCGAGACCAGGATGCCCGGGTCGAGTCGACACTCACCGAATTGGGACTCGTATGACCGCCACGGTCGACCGCACCGACGATGGCGGCGAGACCGGGTCGGAGCCGGTCGGTCCGGACCGCGCGCAGCTCCTGGTCTGCGCGGTACTGCTGGTGGTCGGCGTATTCTTGATCGTCGACGCGCTCTCTCTCACAGCGGAATTCGCCAAGGTCGACCCCGTGGGTCCGAGGCTGATTCCTATCGTCGTCGGGATCGCGATGCTCGTCTGCTCCGTTCTGCTCGCCGTGGCCACCCTCAGGGGTAGCCGAGGTGAACAGGATGGTGGTGAAGACATCGACACCTCGACTCCAGCCGACTGGAAGACCGTCGGACTGCTCGTCGGGCTGTTCGTGGCGACGATCGTGCTCGTGGACACGCTGGGCTGGGTGATCGTTGGTGCGATGCTCTTCGGCGGAGCCGCAACGATTCTCGGCAATCGGCACTGGATTCGTAACCTGGCGATCGGGCTCGTTCTCTCACTCCTCAGCTTCTACGCGTTCTACGTCGGGCTCGGGATACCGCTGCCTGCAGGCATTCTGGACGGAATACTCTGATGGACAATCTGAACTGGCTGATGCAAGGCTTCTCCGAAGCCGTCACCCCGATGAATCTGCTCTATGCGTGCATCGGCGTGCTGCTGGGCACCGCGGTCGGGGTCCTGCCGGGGATCGGCCCGGCAATGACCGTCGCGCTGCTCCTTCCCATCACCTACAACGTCAGCCCCAGCGCCGCATTCATCATGTTCGCAGGCATCTACTACGGCGGCATGTACGGTGGCTCGACCACGTCGATTCTGCTCAACACACCGGGCGAATCGTCGTCGGTGATCACCGCTATCGAAGGCAACAAGATGGCCAAGGCCGGGCGAGCCGCTCAGGCGCTCGCCACGGCCGCCATCGGATCGTTCATCGCCGGATCGATCGGAACCATGCTGCTGGTGCTGTTCGCCCCCATCGTCTCGCGCTTCGCGGTGTCGCTGGGAGCGCCCTCGTACCTGGCAATCATGTTGCTGGCCTTGGTTGCTGTGACCGCAGTACTCGGCAGCTCGAAGCTGCGCGGGTGCATCTCGCTACTGCTGGGACTTGCCATCGGTCTGGTGGGAATCGATTTCCTGACCGGCCAGCCCCGAGCCACGTTCGGTGTCGCGCAGCTTTCCGATGGAATCGACATCGTTGTCATCGCAGTTGCAGTGTTCGCGCTGGGCGAGGCACTCTGGGTCGCTGCACATCTGCGCCGCAAGCCCGCCGAGGTGATTCCCGTCGGGCGTCCCTGGATGGGCAAGAGCGATTGGAAGCGATCGTGGAAGCCGTGGTTGCGCGGTACCGCATACGGATTCCCGTTCGGCGCCTTGCCGGCCGGTGGGGCCGAACTGCCGACATTCCTGTCGTACATCACCGAGAAGAAGCTCTCCAAGCATCCGGAGGAGTTCGGTAAGGGTGCCATCGAGGGTGTTGCCGGGCCGGAGGCAGCCAACAACGCCTCTGCAGCAGGAACTCTCGTGCCGATGCTGTCACTGGGTCTGCCCACCAACGCCACCGCGGCAGTCATGCTCACCGCGTTCGTGTCCTACGGAATTCAGCCCGGACCGACGCTGTTCGACAAGGAACCGCTGCTGATCTGGACGCTGATCGCGAGCTTGTTCATCGGTAACTTCCTGCTGCTCGTGCTCAACCTCCCGCTGGCACCGCTGTGGGCGAAGCTGCTGCGCACACCGCGGCCGTATCTGTACGCAGGAATTCTGTTCTTCGCCGTGCTGGGTGCCTACGCCGTCAATCTCCAGTGGCTCGATCTGGTTCTGCTCCTGATCTTCGGATTGCTCGGACTGATGATGCGGCGCTTCGGACTACCCGTCCTGCCGCTCATCATCGGAGTCATCCTCGGCCCGCGAGTGGAACGTCAACTGCGCCAGACGCTGCAGCTCGGCGGCGGCGAATGGAGCAGCGTCCTGTCCGAACCCATCGCCATCGTGGTCTACATCGTCATCGTTCTGCTGCTGGCTGCGCCGTTCGTGGCAAAGCTCGTACGACCCCGTACTGCACCCACCCTCCAGAAGACGAAGGAAAATGCATGATCGTCGTCGGCTACACCCCTGACAAATTCGGTGCTGCGGCACTCGAACACGGAATCGCCGAGGCGAAGTTCCGCAGCACCGGCCTCAAGGTCGTCAACACCTCCACCGGTGACTCCTTGGCCGATCCGCGATTCGCCGATTCCGAGGCCATGACGGAGTTGCACGCCACTCTCGATCGTTCCGGGGTCGAGTACGTCCTGGACCAGGCCGTGGTCTCGGATACCGTCGACGCCCTGCTCACCGTCATGGATTCGGACGATGCCGACGTACTGGTGATCGGGATCAGGCACCGATCAGCAGTGGGCAAACTGCTGATGGGCAGCTCAGCACAGCAGCTGCTGCTCTCGTGCCCCAAGCCGGTGCTGGCGGTCAAACCGCCTCGATAGCACCGGTTGGCCATGCTTGTCGCCTGCTCCGCCTACCGGGCGGAGCAGGCGACAGCCGTGTCAGACGAGCGGCTTCAACGCCTTGCCCGCCAGCTCGACGGCTCCCGGCTGGTGTCCGTTGGTGATCAGGTTGATGATGACGCCGTCGATGCCCTGATCGAGGACGCGCTTCTGTACCTGCTCGGCGACATCGTCGGGGGTTCCGCAGAAGTGGCGATCGGTGGCCTTCGCGGCGTCCTCCTCGGACAGGTTCGTCAGATCCAGGCCCTGCTTCAGCACGAACTCGCGCTGCAACTCCTTGGCCTTGTCGCCGTCCTCGTCGATGATGACGAAGGCGAGGAAGCTCGTTTCGAGGTCCTTCGGGTCGCGGTCGACTTCCTCGCATCGAGCCTGCACCGCCGCCATCTTGCGCGGCAATTCCTGTGCGTCGCAAATGATGTTGAGGTGATCGGCGAACTGTGCGGCCAGGCCGAACGTCTTCTTCTCGCCACCGCCGCCGAGCATGATCGGCAGATCATCGCGGATGCGGGGCTCGTTCATCGCGTTCTCGACCTGATACCAGAGTCCGTCGAATGTTGGGCGCTGGCCGCGCAGCATCGGCTCGATGATCTGCAGGGCCTCGTCGAGCCGCTCGAACCGATCGGTGAACGTACCGAATTCGAGTCCGAAGCTCTGGTGCTCGAGTTCGTACCAGCCGGCTCCTATGCCGAGGATCGCGCGACCGCCGCTGACGACGTCGAGCGTGGTGACGGTCTTGGCCAGGATCGCCGGATTGCGGTAGGTATTTCCGGTGACCAAGGCAGAGAGCTGGATGGTGTCGGTGGCCGTCGCAAGGGCGGACAGCGCAGAGTAGGCCTCGAGCATCGGCTCGTCGGGCTTGCCGATGCCGGGAAGTTGGTAGAAGTGATCCATCACGAACGCGGTGTCGAACCCGGCCGCTTCGGCCTCGCGCGCCTGCGCGATGACCTGGGGAAAGAGTTCTGCGACCGAACCGTCGTAGCTGAAGTTGGGCATCTGGTAACCGAGGCGAATAGTCACGAGATCCACGCTACTCGGATATCGGCCCACGGCACGTGCGAGAGCGCGATAATTCGACGATGACCATCATGGATCTGACCAGGCAGCCCTTCTCCGGGTTTGCTGTCGACGACCTACCCGCGGCGCGAACCTTCTACGCCGAGACGCTCGGTCTCGAGGTGACCGACAACGAGATGGGCATGCTCGAACTGCACCTCGGGACGGGCGCGATCGTGCTGGTCTATCCGCGTCCCGGGCACGTGCCCGCGCAATACACGATCCTGAACTTCCCGGTTGCCGATATCGAGAGCGCCGTCGACGCCTTGACCGCGAAAGGAGTTGTGTTTGCGCAGTATCCGGAGATGGGCACCGACGAGAAGGGGATTTTCCGGCATGGTGGACCGCTGATCGCCTGGTTCACGGACCCGGCGGGAAACGTGTTGTCGGTGTTGCAGGGCTGACGACCCTCACGCTGTCGGGGTTCCCTGGGCGAGAGTGACTGTGCCGGAACTGGTGACACCCGCATCGTCCACCCATTCCACGACGGCGGAATCGCCGGGGATGCGGCCGACGAGCGCCTCCGACAGATCCGACGAGGACTGCACGTCCGCTCCGTCGAGCGAGACGATGATGTCTCCGGCCGACAAGCCGAGAATCTCGGCCGGGGAATCGGAGTTCACCGAGACGACGGCAGCCCCCATTGCCGGCTTGTTCTCGAAGACCGACACATCACGCACCGACACTCCGAAGTACGGAGTCGGGCCCACATGCACTGTGCCGCTGGACTGCCCAACCAATACCTGATCGAGCACGGCAACCGCCTCGCCGATGGGGACGGCGTAAGCCTCGGGTGCCTGGGGCGGTGCGAACTCGGTGCCGTTGCGGGCGTCGTCCGACAACCCGGCGGTGTTCACGCCCACCACCCTGCCCCAGGCGTCGAACAGTGGCCCACCCGAATCCCCCGCTCGCACATCGGCATCGACTCGAATCATCTTGTCCAGTGTGTTCCGCGAGCCGTCCACCGAACTTCGGGTACGCACCTGCTGATCGAGGGCGGTCACAGACCCGGGTGCAGGCACCAATACCCCTGCGCCCGAGGCATTCCCGATAGCCGTGACTGCATCACCCACGTCGGGAAGAGAGTCCGGTGCCAACTCGACCACTGGCAGGTCGGCCGCGGTGATCAACTGCACGACCGCCACGTCACGAGACTTGTCGTAACCGAGCACGGTGGCGTCGTAGATCAGTCCGTTGCCCATGTTCACCGCGCTGATCTCGGTGGCGAACTCCACGACGTGGAAGTTGGTGAGCACGATTCCGTCGGGGGCGACGACGAAGCCGGTGCCGGCGACCCCTGAGAGGCCGGCGAACGCCGACAGCGTGACGACGGCTGGATCGACCCGAGCCGAGAGCTCGTCGAGAGTCAGCGGTGGCGGTTCGACGACCTGAGCAACGGGTGGGACGGGTGCAGGCGCGGCGGTGAAGTCCGCGGTCCCGGGATCGAGTGGCGGCGTCGCGAACAGCCATATACCGGCAGCGACCAGCGTCAGAACCACCGCTCGTCCACCCGACCGCATAGAGATCGATTATGGTCCGGTGGCGTCGGAGGTGCCAGCTAGTTGACGATCACGGCCCGTGGCACGTCGGCGCGCAACGTGAAATCGGTGACGAACTCGCCGTCCTCGGGTCCGTACCGGCTCTTGATGTCGTAGTTCTCGACGTCGTATGCGTCGAGCGTCGGCGAGTGCGTCGTGACGGCCATCGTCGCGCCGTCGACGTCGAATTGGAGCAGACGCTGAAAGCCGGTACTTCGTTCGCCGTCGACCTCGAAGTACTGGTAATCGGCCAGTAACTGCACGACGGTACGGTCGGTGTCGCCGACATTCTCGTCGACCACGGCAACCTGGCCGTCCACGTGCCCGGACAGTACGAGGAAGACCGACTCGTGAGGCACGACGAGTCGGTTCCAGATCTGTTGACCCGAACTCGATCCGATATCGCCGAACCCCATCAGCTTCTTCTCGCCGAGTTCGTCCAGGTAGTAGTGCGTACCGATGACCACGTTGCGGTCGGGGTGATCGTCGAGCACCCGTTCTGCCCACTGCATGACCTTCTCCGGTGGGTTGTAGCCGATGAAGAGCATGAGAAATTTCGCGCCTGCGATGTCGACCAGATCGTAGTGCGCCGAATTGTCCTCCGCCGTAAAGGAACCGCCCCAGTACGGCTGATCGCGATAGCGCTGTGGGCCGAAATATTCGTTGTAGAGCGCGTGATTCTTCTCGTGCTCACCGGGAACCAACTTGCCCGCTGCGTTCCAGATGTTGTCGTGGTTGCCGGGCAGCACGCCGTGGGCAATGCCGGCGTCTTCCAGGATGCTCATGGACTCGCTCGCCGCCTCGAATTCCCTGCGGGCCTGAGTATCCGGGCGACCTGGGCTGATCCAGCTCTGAATGAGGTCGCCGGTGTGCATGCTGTAATCGATCTTCAGCTCGTCGGCGTTGTCGGCAGTCCACTGCGTCATGTCCGAATACACACCGGGGTCGTCGCGAGAGATGTACTGGGTGTCGGTGATGTGTTGAAGCGCGAAGTCGTAGGTGTCGGCGTCCGCGAAAGCCCGGTCGGGGGTGGCGTTGGTCTCGGCGAACGAACGATCTGCTCGTGGACTGTCGATGACGAGGACCTCGACAGTGCCGCTCCCACTGGCTACGTCGGCGCTGAGTTCGATCGGCCCGCCGGGTGTCGCAGGTTCTGCTGCCGTGAGCGCCGGACCCCAATCGGCCGTCGATTCGTTCCACACGTGCAACGCGAGATCGTTGGTGTTGACCGATCGACCGGACCAGGTGAGCGTCGTTCTCTCGGTCCCCGGCACCACCGAGACGGTGTAGCGAAGATACGGGTATTCGTCCCATCCGGAAGTCTGCATCTCGGTGGTCGATGATTCGACTCCGACCTCGTGCGTAGTCGGATCCGATTCTGTCGCGATCCCCGAGACCATCGACGTGGTGATCGCTGCGGGAACCGTCGTCAACCCGACACCCGGTACCGCAGCGGCCTGGCGGGGCGTCGGGTGGTCGCGACGCTCGGCTCCCGCGTCGGCACCGGTGAGGGCGAGCAGCACACAGGCCAGCGCCAGGGAGCCGAGGGCCGGTGGGCGCTTCATGTCTTCGAGGCTACCGATACCAGCGCCAGAGCCGCGGCGTCGTGATGACGAGGAGCACTGCGAGGGCCGTGACCACAGCCTGGCCGACGCGGCCTGCTGTCACGCCCTCGGCTGGATCGTGCGGTGGGTAGTTCACGACGGCATTGGCCGCGGCGTCGAGCATCAGTGTCGTGCAACCGATCAGCAGTCCGATCCGCCTGCGCTGCGCGATGAGAACCGCCGCGAGCGGATCGAGGACGACGAGTGCGACGAAGAACCACGCGATTACCACGGGTACGCCAGGGTAGGGATCCCCTCCGCCGCCGGCCAGTTGAATCAGATGAACCACCGTGCCGTAGGCGAACACGGCAGCGAACAGGTACGTCGGTATCCGAACGTGTCGCGGGGCTGATCGCACGAGGACGACGCTACTGCCCGTCTACAGTCGGCTCATGTCCGCGCAGCATCGACCTCGGGTTTCGATCGGTATCTCCGGCTGGACCTACGCACCGTGGCGGGGAGATTTCTATCCGGAGGGCTTGGCGCATCGAAAGGAGCTCGAGTACGCGTCCGAGCACCTGACGTCGATCGAGATCAACGGCACCTTCTATGCGATGCAGAAGCCGTCGAGCTTCACCAAGTGGCACGACGAAACCCCCGACGATTTCGTGTTCGCCATCAAGGGCGGCCGATACGTCACGCACATCAAACGGCTCGTGGGCGTCGAGAGTGCACTCGCGAACTTCTTCGCGACCGGTGTGTTGACTCTGGGGGACAAACTGGGTCCGTTCCTGTGGCAGTTGCCGCCCAACCTCGAATTCGATGCGCAGAAGGTGGCCGACTTCTGTGCCCTGTTGCCTCGAACAGTGTCAGCTGCAGTGTCGTTGGCGGAATCACGGGACGACAAGTTGGCAGAGGATCGAGTGTTGTTGCCTGCTCCGTCTTCTCGGCCTCTTCGGCACTGCGTGGAGGCCAGGCATCAGAGCTTCGCCTCCGACGAAGCGGTCGAGTTGTTGCGGCGCAACGATATTGCCTTCGTCGTCGCCGACACTGCCGGAAAGTATCCGTACGTCGATACTCCGACAGCGGATTTCATGTATGCCCGACTCCACGGTGACGAGGAGTTGTACGCCAGCGGCTACACCGATGAGGCCCTCGATCGATGGGCCCAGAAGATTTCCGATTGGACGTCGACGGGACGGGACGTCTACGTGTACTTCGACAACGACATCAAGGGCTACGCGCCGTTCGACGCCATGAAACTCATCGAACGCGTCGGTAGGTGAGTATTCAGGTCTCTAGCCTTTTTCCAATACAGGCGCGTGTGCTCTGCTGTGAGCAGCGCGCGGAGGTGGAGATCCGGCAGCGAGAAGGCTCGTTCACCGGCACACTGGACGCATATGAAGCTACTGGTTCTCGGCGGCAGCGACTTCGTGGGGCGAACGGCCGTCGAGCATGCCCTCGCGCTCGGTTGGGACGTCACCGTGCTCAATCGCGGCACGACTGCGTCCGATCCTCGGGTCACGCAACTCGGCGGTGACAGACGCGCGGTCGACGGACTGGATTCGTTGCGAGAAGCCAACTGGGACATCGCCTTCGACACCTGGTCGTGGGAGCCAGGTGTCGTGGCACAGTCGGCTTCTGCTCTCGCAGATCGAGTGCGGAGCTACGTCTATGTGTCGAGCCGATCGGTGTACGACGCGCCGGGAGCAGGTGCCACCGAGACCTGGCCGACGGTACAGGGGCCTGGCGATGACTACGCACGATGTAAGCTCGGTGGTGAGCAGGCCGCCGTCACGGCATTCGGGGTTCGAGCCTTGTTGGTACGGGCCGGGTTGATCCTGGGACCGTACGAGAACATCGGTCGACTTCCCTGGTGGCTGAACAGAATTGAGCGTGCCGGGGATGTTCTTGCGCCCGGTCCCGCCGACCTGGCATTGCAGTACATCGACGCGCGCGATCTTGTCGGCTGGAGTCTGGACGCGGCTGCCCGTGGGCTCGGGGGTCCGTACGACGTGGTGAGTCGGCCCGGGCATGCAACGATGCGCGAGGTTCTGCAGGCCTGCGTTGCCGCGACCCGGTCGGACGCCCGCCTGCGTTGGGTGGAACCGGACGTCCTCGGCGCTGCCGGCGTGCAACCCTGGACCGAGCTACCGATCTGGATTCCACCTGGCGCAGATCATGATTCCTTGCACGCGTCCGACGTATCGAAAGCATTCGCGGAGGGGCTTCGGACCCGGCCGATCCAGGAGACCGTCGCGGACACGTGGACGTGGCTAAAATCGCTGAACGGGCGTGCGCCGGTGAGGGGTGACCGCCCGCCGGTCGGACTCTCCGCCGACCGTGAGGCGGCAAGTCTGGCGAATGCCGGCTACGCCAATATTCGAGACTCTTGCAGTGGTACTAGAGAACAATAGAGAAGGCTACGGAGTGCACAATCGTCGCACGGCGGCCTCGATTTTCGACGCTCGACGCTGAATTTCGGCGTCATCGGCAGGCTCGCAGTGGAGGCTCGGCGCGGTCATCCAGGCCGAGGTGATGCCGAACATCATGGTGATCAGGTCGTCGACGGTGAAGGCGTCGGAGATCAGTCCGTCTTGTTGGGCGGCGGCCATGGCGTTGCGTCGCTCGGCGATGACCGAGTGGATGTCGTCGGTGCCCGTTGCCGCCATTCCGCCCTGAAGTTGGGTCCAGAGAAGCAGGCGGTGTTCCTCGGGATGCGCTGCGAGATGCAGGTATTCGCGCGCTGCATATCCGCCCAGGTCGTCGACCGCGAAAGGTACTTCGTCGATGAACCGTGCGAACCCGTCCTCGACCACGGCGCGGAACAGGGCTTCTTTGTCGCCGAAGTATGCGTACAAGCGCTCCTTGCTGGCCTTGGCCGCAACCGCAATGCGATCGACCCTGGCCCCGGCCAGTCCGTGCACCGAGAACTCGTCACGGGCGGCGACGACGATGCGGGCGCGGGTCGCGCTGGCGTCAGGTTTCATGGCGGCCACGATACCTCCAACCAACTAGTTCGTTTGACACTCGGTGCCAATTGGCTTACCTTTCTGCTCGGGACATTTTTCGTGCCCAGAATCAACGAGTACGAGTGGGGTACAAGCATGTCGCAGCACTCCGAGCGCGAAGCGCCGGATCTGAATCCGAACTACGAGCGCCGATGGCTGGTGCTGTGCATCGTCGCGATCACGCAGCTGACGATCGTGCTCGACGGCACCATCGTCAACATCGCGTTGCCGCAGGCGCAGCTGGACCTGGGTATCAGCGACAGCAGCCGCGCCTGGGTCATCACCGCCTACGCGTTGTCGTTCGGCGCACTCCTGCTGCTCGGCGGACGCATCGCCGACTATTGGGGACGCAAGCGCTCGTTCATCGTCGGCATGGCAGGCTTCGCCGTTGCCTCCGCTATCGGCGGGCTCGCCCAGGAAGGCTGGCAGCTGTTCATCGCACGCGCCGGCCAGGGCGTTTTTGCTGCGCTGCTCGCACCCGCAGCACTGGCCATCCTGACCGTCACGTTCACCGACACCAAAGAGCGCGCCAAAGCGTTCGGTGTCTTCGGCGCAATTGCGGGCGGCGGCGCAGCTGTCGGTCTGCTCCTCGGTGGAGTACTCACCGAATACGCGAACTGGCGCTGGTGCCTCCTGGTGAACATCCCGGTCGCCGTGATCGCCATCGCCGCTGCAGTGCCGCTGGTGAAGGAGAGCAAGGCGCACGGAGACACCCGCTACGACCTGCCCGGCGCGATCCTGGTCGCCTTGGGTCTGGCGTCGCTGGTCTACGGCTTCACCGAAGCCGAAGACGGTTGGGCGACGGTACCCACCATCTCGTTCATCGCGCTCGGCCTCGCTTTGCTGGCCGCGTTCGTCGTGGTCGAATCCAAGTCCGCCAACCCGTTGCTGCCGTTGAGCGTGCTGCTCGATCGTGACCGCGGTGCCGCGTACATCGGCTCGGCCGTCATCGGTGCCGCCCTGCTCGGTGGCACGTTGTACCTCACGTTCTACTTCCAGATCGTGCTCGAGATGAGCCCGGTGATCGCAGGCGTGGCGTCGCTTCCGATGACCGGCGGAATCCTGATCACCGCAGCGCTCGCGTCCGCACTCGTGCCGAAGATCGGACCCAAGCCGCTGATGGCCGTCGGTCCCGTCGTCTCGGCGATCGGCCTGCTCCTGCTGACGCAGATCGGCGTCGACACCTCGTACTGGACGCACGTGCTGCCCGGCGTCGTGCTGCTCGGCCTCGGTCTCGGACTGCTGATGGTGCCGATGCAGAACGTCGCGCTCATCGGGGTCCCCGATCACGACGCGGGTGCCGCATCTGCGCTGATCAACGCCACGCTGCAGGTCGGTGGCGCTCTCGGCGCGGCAGTGTTCACCACGGTGTACACCTCGTCCAAGACCTCGTACCTGGCCGAGAATCCTGCGCCCACTCCGCCCGCCGGGGTTCCCGCGGAGGCTCTCGCCGGCCAAGAGGTCCCCAGCGACGAAATGCTGGCCTCGCTGCCGGAACCGATCCGCAACTTCGTGCTCGCCACCATCGATCACGCCTTCGCGGCCGAGGTTTCCGGATACGCCTGGGCCTTCGGAACCGCCGCGATCCTGGTCGCGCTGGTGTGCCCGGTGGTACTCGGGCTCGTTCGTGCGAAGAAAGACGACCTGCCCGTCGGGGACACCCCGGTGCACATCGGATAGATCTCGCTGGACACACAACCCCGCTGCTCACCCGTCGAGCAGCGGGGTTTGTCGTTGTGTGGGGTACTTACTCCGGGTCGATCGCGTCGGCCTGCGCGGTGAGCAGCATGTGCAACAGCTCCGGCGGCAGGGCCATCGGGGGCATCGCACCGAGGGTGATGGAGTTCTCGGAATCTCCGTTCAGTTCCTCGACCTCGTCGTGCAAACTCTCCATCTTCTCGTCCAGTTTGTTGGCCGTCTCGGCGGCTTCGGTCAGTTCCGCCAACAGGTTGGGCGGTATCTGCCCGCGGTACTTGTAGAAGATCTTGTGCTCGAGGCTCGCCCAGAAGTCCATGGCAATCGTGCGGATCTGGAGTTCGACCAGTACCGGTTGGACGCGGTCGGACATGAAGACCGGGATTTCGACGATGAGGTGCAAACTCTTGTAGCCGTTGGCTTTCGGGTTCGCGATGTAGTCTTTGACCTCCACTACCCGAATGTCGCTCTGACTGCTGAGCATGTCCGCAATGCGGTACGTGTCGGAGATGAAGCTGCAGGTTATGCGGACACCGGCAACGTCGAAGATGTTGTCGCGAATGGCATCGAGCGTCAGTGCGCACTTCTTGCGTCGAGCCTTGTCGATGATGCTCTCGGGTGTCTTGAGCCTCGACGAAACGTGCTCGATGGGGCTGTATCGGTGGATGTGGGTGAATTCCTGCTTCAAGATGTTGATCTTGGTGATCAGTTCGTCGATTCCGAACTTGTAACTCATCATGAAGCGAGTGAAATCGTGCCTCAGCCGCACCGGGTCGACGACGGTTTCACTGTTGCTCATGGTCCCGATTGTCCACGATCGGCGGTCGTGACCGCGCGGCGCGGGAATCGAAGCTGGCATCACTGCACGTCGGACCGAGTTCCGGGGTGAAACGCACGAGACCACAGCTCTGGCATTGATGCGTACGGTGATGCCCACGATCACACGAGCAAGCACGTGAACCAACCAACACCGAGCCCGCGACGAGCGGATGGCCGTCGGTGCAGTGGGTAGGTGCTCGTTCGGCCCACCGATCGCCGACGCGGTAGAGCGATCCGGCAACCGGCTCGGTATCGCGCTCGCCGGATGCCATCGCGCGCAACCGCCTTCGAGAATGTCTACCGTCCGAGTTGGACCGCCCGAAGTGGCTCCGCTGGCCGCATCGCCAACTCCGGGGGCGGATTCAGACTAACAGAAGTCGAACGTATGTTCTAAACCGTGTGTCAAAACCACGTCTTTCGGCCACCGACGGCGCGCCCCATCGAACCGAGCACCGTCAGAACTGCGCCGACGACCACCAAGATGATGCCGACAGTCGTCAAAATTGAAATGCCGGCGAAATAGCCGATGAGGGCGAGGATAATTCCGAGAACGATCATGACCACTCCTGAAGTTGGGGTGAGCCCGGTACCGGCGGATGCCGATAGGACCGAAGCTACGCCACCGAGATGGAGGAATGGTCACGATTGTCGCTATTTCCCGGCATCCACTTTCGCTGCGAGGAAAGCCTCCGGGTCGATCAGATCCGACTGCCCGACGATCGATCCCAGATCAGCGATGCGTTCGATGCCGGTGAGCACCATTTCCTCTTCCACGGTGCCCTCGGCGTAACCGTAGTAACAGGTCGACGTCGTGTGGTTGTGATCCTTGTCGATGCGGTTGGCGCGGCCCTCGATCTGCCTGATGTCGATGGGTGTCCACCGAGGATCGTGAATCAGCGTCACGCGCGGGGCGAGAGTGGAGACCGTCCCCTCCGGGAGCAGTAACTCGTTGGTGTGCAGGTTGATTGCGCTGGTGGTGGTCGAGACGATGACCGACGCGGCCCCGGTCTGAAAGCGTCTGATCGACGCCTCCTGCTCGGGGCTGCTCATGCTGCCGTCGACGACGGCAACGTCGAGTCCCTCGTCCCGCAAAGTTTGCGCCAGTGCCGCGACCGACTCGCGGTAGAACATCGAGACGAACACCTGGTTACCGGCCTTGACCCACGTCCGCACCTGGTCCGCCGACGCGGGAATGCGCAGGTACGAACACTTCTGGCGAAATCGCAGTGTCGCGGCCCGGGTGCTGGGGTTCTTCTGCAGCACTCGTCTTCCGCCGACTGCTTTCCAGTTCGGCAGGCCTACCTCCTTGCGGTAGTCCACCCACGCGGAGTTGTACAGCCGCTTCTGCGCGGCGGTGAGTTCCTGGCCGAGTGGTTCCCGCGGAGTGGGCGGAGACGGCCGCGAAATCGACCAAGGCACGGCACCTCCCGACAGCCAGCCGTGCACCGATGCGATGTCGCGGGCTCGTGTCGACGCGTTCTCCGGCTCCCACCGCCACGTGGTCAAACCGGTCGTGGCCTTGCCTGCCTTGACGGCGAATCCGGACTCGATGAGGAACTCCGCCCACTTCATCGTCACCGCATAGCCGAGATATTCGTCGTCGCCCAGGATCTCTACCCCGCGGCTGCGCTCGACCGCGCGAGCCATGTACGCGAAGTGCAACGGCTGATAGCCAGGCGTCGCAGACATCCACACCACCGAGCGCGCCGCCTCCTGGTACCGCCAGAGGATCTGCGACTGCTGGGATTCGATGTTCATCAGTGCGTGCGATTCGTCGGCGATCACCACATCGATGTCGAATCGCAGCTCACCGAGTGAGATGGTCCGTTTGTTCTGTGTCCGTTTGCGTTTGCCCAGATCGGTCTCGGGCGGAACCGACAGCAGCTTCTTCGTCGACTGATAGGTGATCAGCAGCCAGCGCTTGCGATCGGATGGTTCGATGTCGGCCTCGCTGTCGGCGATGGTGCGACGCCATCCCGGCAACGCGCCCTTGGGCGCGACCACCAATACGGTCCCGATCTCGGCCGCCGACATCTGCCGAACGGCCTCGCACACCGCAAGCGTCTTGCCCAGACCCGTCGAATCCATCTGCGCGAAGTACGGGAATCCGGCGTCGAGCGCGGCGAGATGCCGTCGTACGGATTGGAGTTGCGTTTCTCTGGGCTGCATCGCCCGATCCCGAACCGTCTCGTCGCGCCAGGCATCGTTGGCGTCGTCCTCGAGCCACCGCTGCAGGCTGTACGGCGTCGACTCGTAGGGCTGCAGATACTCGGGCAACTCGACGCCGTAGTACGCGAACACCCGAGGCCCGGGGTACCACCGTGCCCCGGCTGCACCCGCTGCCGATCGATCCTCGAACGGCACGTCCAGCACCCAGACGCGCTCGCCGGGATCGGGAACCCGCAGATCCGGTGCAGCGGCCTTGCGGGACGAGGTCTTGCGTGGAGATGCTCTCTTGCGCGGTGCTGCTTTTTTCGGAGCAGCGGCCTTCTTCGGGGCGGCCTTCTTCTGTGCAGCGGCGGGCTCGCCGTTCTTCGCGGCCGCGAACTTTCGCGCAGCACTGCTCTGCCCGGCCTTGACGGTGCGGGCAGTGGTGGATCGGGTTGTGCGTCTACGAGGTGGCATCGGATCCAGTCTGTCGTACGGTGTGCACGAACACCGTAAAGGAGCCCTGTGACATACCCGAACCACCCGCGCGCCGTAGTACTCGTCCACGATCAGGATCCAATCCTTGCGCGACGCGACATCGGCACTCTCGATGCCGAATTGCGCACCAGGGGTTTCCAGTTGGACGTGCACTCCTTCGACCACAGCCCCGACGTCGCACCGCCGTTGCTGTCCGACGCGCAGTTGGTGGTGGTCATGGGCTCGCCCGATGCCGCCTACGACGACACGCTGACGTGGCTTGCGCCGGAAATTGCGTACGTGCAGGACGCGATCGATGCGCAGGTCCCGATTCTCGGTGTGTGCTTCGGCGGGCAACTGCTCGCACGGGTACTCGGCGGCACCGTCCGAAAGTCCGAACATCCCGAGTACGGATTCGTCGACGTCGAGACATCCGAGCCCGAGCTCATCGCCCCCGGACCCTGGATGGAGTTCCACGGCGACACGTTCACCGCTCCCCCGCAGGCCACGGTGATCGCCCGCAACGAGGCCGCGCAACAGGCCTTCGTGTGCGGCCCGCACCTCGGGTTGCAGTTCCACCCCGAGATCGACCTCGACACCTACGACGCGTGGGCGGCCGCGTGGGACCGCGACGGCGTCGAACACGGGGTGGACGTGCACGAGATCAGGAGGGAGATCGCCGAAGCGGAACTCGCAGCTCGGGCGCGGTGCTCGGCTCTGCTGGACGCCTTTCTCGCCCGATCCTCGGCGGTGCCCCGGTAGGGTCGAACGATGACCGAGGCCAGGCCCAGCCACTTCAGCGATCACCAACTCGGCATCTACGCCGCCGGGATGTTCGCCCAGCAGACACCTCCGATCACGACCAACCTGGCAAGGCTGGAGGACCAAGCTGCCGAGAAGCTTTCGCCCGAGGCGTTGGGCTACATCGTCGCCAGCGCGGGCAGCGGATCGACGGCGCGGGCGAACCGGGCGGCGTTCGACACATGGGCCATCACGCCGCGGATGCTCCGCAGTTCGGCCTCGCGTGATCACGCATGCACCGTGCTCGGCACCGATATGCCGGCTCCGCTGTTGATCGCGCCCGTCGGCATCCAGACTCTCGCCCATCCCGACGGTGAGCTCGCGACGGTTCGAGCGGCTGCGGAACTCGGTGTGCCGTACATCCATTCGACGCAGGCATCGCACTCGTTCGAGCAGATCGCCGAGGCAGGCGGAGATGCGCCGCGCTGGTACCAGTTGTACTGGCCGACAGACGAATCGGTACTGCTGAGTTTCCTGCAGCGCGCGAAGGACACCGGGTTCACCACCTTGGTGCTGACTCTCGACACCACGTTGCTGGGCTGGCGGCCCGCCGATCTCGATCGCGGGTACCTTCCCTTCCTCGCCAACCTCGGCATCGAGAACTACCTGAGCGATCCGGCGTTCCAGGCCGGGCTGGGGCAGCCCGTCGAGGAGAACCCTGTTGCCGCCGCGATGCATTGGGCGCAGATGTTCCCCAACCCTGGGCTGTCGTGGAAAAATCTGGCCTTCCTGCGCGAGCATTGGAGCGGCCCGATCGTGCTCAAGGGAATCTGCACTGTCGGCGATGCCCGTGAAGCAGCTGCGCACGGAGTCGACGGCATCGTGGTCTCCAACCACGGCGGACGTCAGATCGACGGTGCCAGAGCGTCACTCGACGCGTTGCCGTCCATCGTCGAGGCTGTGGGCGACGAACTGACCATCCTGTTCGACTCCGGTGTGCGCACCGGTGCCGACATGGCCAAGGCACTGGCGCTCGGAGCGGATGCGGTCTTGCTAGGCCGGCCGTTCCTGTACGGTCTCGCGCTCGGTGGGCAAGAAGGTGTTGCACACGTATTGCGTTGCCTGCTTGCAGAGTTCGATCTGGTGACGAGTTTGTCGGGTCACACCGGTGCGGGCGAACTCGGCCTCGACTCCATCATGGAGTCCTGATGGAGTGGACGAAGCACGCCATCTGGTGGCACCTGTACCCACTCGGCTTCACCGGTGCTCCGGTACACGGATGGGACGGTGAATCCCAGTCGGATCTGCACCGGCTGAACAGAATCGAGAAGTGGCTCGACTACGCACTCGAGCTCGGTGCGTCGGGAATCGCCCTCGGTCCGATCTTCGAGTCCGAGAAGCACGGCTACGACACTGTCGACTACTACCATGTCGACGGCAGGCTCGGCACCGACGAGGACATCGACTCCTTGATCGCTGCTGCACACGGTCGGGGCCTGAAGGTCATGTTCGACGGTGTCTTCAACCATGTGGCGCAAAGCTTTCCGAAGTTTCGGCAGGCCCTGGCCGAGGGGCCTGATTCCGAGGCTGCGCAGTGGTTCCACCTCGACTGGTCCGGGGACACGCCGACGCATCGCAACTTCGAGGGCCACGACGAACTGGTGGCGCTCAACCACGAGAGCCCGCATGTGCAGGAGTACGTGGTGGACGTGCTCTCGCACTGGCTCGAACGCGGCGTCGACGCCTGGCGGCTCGATGCTGCCTACGCTGTGTCGCCGCGCTTCTGGGCCGCGGTGCTGCCGAAGGTTCGCGAGAAGCATTCGGACGCATACTTTCTCGGTGAGGTCATTCACGGCGACTACGACCGAATCGTCTCGGCGTCCACGCTGGACTCGGTAACCCAGTACGAACTGTGGAAGGCGATCTGGAGTGGGCTGAGCGAGAAGAACTTCTTCGAGCTCTCGCACGCGTTGGAGCGTCACAACGGCTGGCTCGACGCCTTCGTGCCCGCCACGTTCGTCGGAAATCACGACGTCAATCGCATTGCCAGTGTAGTGGAGGACGAGCGACATCTGCTGCACGCGTTGGTGGTTCTGTTCACGGTGGGCGGCATGCCGATGATCTACTACGGCGACGAACAGGCGTTCCGCGGTATCAAGGAAGATCGCGTCGGCGGTGACGACGACGTGCGTCCCGAGTACCCCGAATCCCCGGATGATCTGGCCCCGTACGGTTGGCCGGTCTATCGCGTGCACCAGGAGCTGATCGGAGTACGGCGTCGTAATCCATGGTTGTACTCCGCGCGCACCGAGACGCTCGAGCTCACCAACACCGCGCTGCTCTACCGCGTGTACGGGGATGACAGTTCGATGACGGTGGCGCTCAACCTCGGCGACGAGGCCATCGACTACCCGGCCCAGGGCAGTGAAGTACTGGCCGGTGAGGCGGACCTGAACGACGGACGGGTGAGCGTGCCGCCGCACGGCTGGGCCGTCATCGGCTGAGGGCTCTGGCTGCCTTCGCGCGGTCGAAGAATGCCAGCAGATGCGGCAGCTGTTCGTCGGTCACGGTGAACTTCATACGGTCGCCCGCGTAGCCGATGCTGCCGTCGGATGTGCGCAGACCGAGGACGATCTTGGTGCCGTCCCTGGTCGGCTTCGCGTCCACGCCGAGCTGATCGACGTGCCATCGACAGCGCCCACCGGCTGCGGTCCTCACGGCGGCGTCGAACGCCTCGACCGTGCGGTGGTCGAGAACGAAAATGACGTTCTCGTCGAGGCGATACTCCAGGTAGACGCGTTCGGCCATGGCGGCACAGTAACTCGTCATCGTCGTATTCGGGTATCTAGCGCACAACCTAGAGGGCCATATCGACCGCAATGCAGCGCCCTGCTGGGGCCGGTGGGTACAGTCGAGCGCGACACGGGGTGCCCGACAGGGCTGAGATCACACCCGTCGAACCTGATCTGGTTAGGACCAGCGAAGGGAATGTCGTGACGTTCGGTATTCCTGTCCCCTCGTGACGGTCCCGACCTCGAACGAGAGGCGAGGCGCATGAAATTCGACGAGCAGACGGTATTGGTCACCGGCGGTGGACGCGGACTCGGGGCATCGATCGCCGCGGCGTTCGTCGGTCAGGGTGCACGTGTGGTGATCGATTACCGCAACAGCAAAGATGCTGCCGAGGCGCTGGCAGACCGGCTCGGCGAGAACGCGATTGCAGTGCGGGGTGACGTCACCGACGAGTCGGCCGTCGCCGCGCTGTTCGGCACTGCACGTGAACACTTCGGCACTCCGATCACCACCGTCGTCAACAACGCACTGGCCGACTTCTCGTTCGACGGTGATGCGAGGCCCAAAGCCGACACCATCACTTGGGACCGCTTCGACGCTCAGCTGCGCGGCAGTGTCCGTGCAGCGTTGCTCACCACCCAGGCGGCGCTGCCGGGTATGCGTGAGGCGGGCTTCGGCCGAATCATCAACGTGGGCACCAACTTGTTCCAGAATCCGGTGGTGCCGTACCACGACTACACCGCGTCCAAGGCCGCACTGCTCTCGCTGACCCGCACTCTGTCCGCGGAGCTCGGCGCAGACAACATCACCGTCAACATGGTCTCGGGTGGACTGCTGCGCACCACCGACGCCAGTGCCGCCACCCCGGCCGAGGTGTTCGACTTCATCGCGGCCTCGACCCCGCTGCAACGCGTCACCACCCCCGAGGAATTCGCCGACGCCCTGCTGTTCTTCGCTTCGCCGTGGGCGCGGTCGGTGACCGGCCAGAATCTCGTTGTCGACGGTGGTCTGGTGAAGAACTGACATGCACCTCAACGCTTTTCTCTACGGTTGCGGCCACCACAGCGCCGCGTGGCGTCATCCCGATTCGCGAGTGGAGGACCTGGGCAACATCTCGTACTACGAGGAACTTGCGCAGCTCGCCGAGCGGGGCAAGTTCGACGCGGTGTTCTTCGCCGACGGACATTCGGTGCGCGACCCGGCCGGGGCAGGGACCTGGTTTCTCGAACCGATCACCGCGCTGTCGGCCATGGCCAGAGCGACCACCCATATCGGGCTCGTCACTACCGTGTCCTCGACGTTCTACACCCCGTTCCATGCCGCGCGCATGCTGGCGTCGTTGGATCACATCAGCGGCGGCCGGGCGGGCTGGAACGTCGTCACCTCCATGTTCGACGCCGAGGCACGCAACCACGGGATGGATGTCATACCGGCTCGTGAGGAGCGCTACGCCCGCGCCGAAGAGTTCGTCGATACCGCACTGGCGCTGTGGGATTCATGGGACGCCGATGCGTTGACGCTCGATCGCGCCGGAGCGTACGCGGACCCGGCCAAGGTGCATGCCATCGATCACGATGGCAAACATTTTCGGGTGGACGGTCCGTTGACCGTGCCGCGTTCACCGCAGGGTAGGCCGGTGCTGTTCCAAGCCGGCGCGTCGGGGCCGGGTCGTGATCTCGCTGCCCAGTACGCCGAGGCGATCTATGCCGTCGCCTACGATCTCGTTGCAGCGCAGAGCTATTACGAGGACGTGAAGTCGAGAATCGATCGAGCCGGCCGTGACAGTGCGGCAGTGGGCATCATGCCGGGTTTGGTGACGTACATCGGATCGACGATGGACGAGGCCCGACGCAAGAAGGCCGAACTGGATCAGCTGCTACCCACCGAGCAGTCGCTGGCAATGTTGTCGACCTTCATCGGACAAGACTGTGCTGCTTGGGAACTCGATGAACCGGTACCGGCGTTGCCGCCGGCTTCCGAGTTCACCGGACCGCAGGGTCGCTACGAGACGATTCTGCGCATCGTCGAGAAGGACGCTCCCACCGTGCGGGAACTGCTCGGCACGCTGGCTGCCGGCGGCGGGCACGCCACGATGATCGGCACGCCGGAGTCCATCGCCGACGAGATGGAATCGTGGATCGGTCGCGGCGCCGACGGATTCAACCTGATGTGCCCGCGCTATCCGGACTCGCTCGTCGACTTCGTCAATCAGGTGGTCCCTATCCTGCAGCAGCGCAGTCTCTTTCGTGCGGACTACGCCGCGTCGACGCTTCGCGGGCACCTGGCTCACTGAGCCGCCGGCCCGAAGACCCCTCGATCGACGAACGCCACCAGAGCGTCGAGACCGTCGTCGCTCGCTCCGCCCCATAGGCGAGCAAAGTTCTCGGCTGCACCGCCCATCAGCATCGCAGTGGTGGCAGGAGGCGCCGGAAGCTCGACTCCTGCCTTCTCGAATGCGCTGAGGCGTTCGACCCAGGGCTCGAACTGGACCTGCGTGAATCTCTGCATCCGTTCGGCGAACTCGGGACTCACCAGTGCGGCGTCTCGAAGCGCATCGATCACGACCCGGTGCCGTGTGAGCAACTGCCAGAAGACCTCCAGATGCGGACGCATGGTGGGGTGGTCGCGAGCGGAAGGATCCTGCGCCGCGACGATGACGTCGGCGTCCTCACCGATCTGTTCGGCGAGGGCCAACAGCAACTCGTCCTTGCCCGAGTAGTGGTTGTAGAACGACCCTGCGGCTCGGCCTGCTTCCCGGGTGATGTCGACGATCTTGGTGTTGAGGTATCCGGACCGGGCGAAGACGGCGCGGGCGGCATTTTCCAGTTCGATGCGAGTCTGCTCGGCCTGTTGTGCGCGACCAGTGGTTGCCACCGCTGTTCCCTTCCTGTTGACATCTCAGCAGTGACGTTACACACTGAATCATGATTCACTGAATTGCCATTCGTCGAAAGGCCGGATATGAAGGCAGCAGTTCTGACCGAGTTCGGGGTGCCGACGTACACGGACCACGACAATCCAGCACCTGCGGAGGGTTCGGAGGTGATCGACGTGGCGGCTGCGACGCTCAATGCCGTCGACATCGTCATAGCCGCGGGTATCCACTACCTCAGCCCACGGTCGCTGCCGACTGTGAGCGGCATCGAAGGCGCGGGTACGACGCAGGACGGTCGCCGCGTCTATTTCTCACGTCCGGTCTCGCCCTACGGTTCGATGGCCCAGCAGGCATTGGTGCCGACGACTTCGCTTGTCGAGTTACCGGACGGATTGGACTTCTCGACCGCCGCGACGCTGGGCAACGCCGGTCTCGCTGCGCTGATGCCATTGACCCACGGGGGTCGAATGACGGCAGGGGAGAACGTCGTGATCCTCGGAGGTACCGGGGTGGTCGGCCGCCTCGCGGTGCAGACTGCGCGGCTACTCGGCGCAGGATCGATCACGGTCGTGGGACGCGATGAGGCCGCACTCGAATCCACCCGTCATCTCGGGGCCACGGCGACGGTTGCCATCGGCGACAAGGGCGTCGATCAGCTGAGCTCGGGCATTCGTGATGCATCCACCGGAGCGGATGTCGTCATCGATTACGCCTGGGGCACAGCAGCTCTGGCGGCTCTGCATGCGGGCAATCGGCTCGTTCGTCTGGTGCAGATCGGAGACCGAGCCGGTGCCGAGGCCGCCGTTCCGGCGCAGCTGATGCGTTCGCTCGGGGCAAGCATCGTGGGATTCATGCCGATGCATTACGGACCCGATGCAACCTTCCAGGCGTATCGCACCCTCACCGACTGGGCTGTCAGCGGGCTGATTGCAGTGGACTACGAGAATGTGCCACTGGCAGAGGTCGCGAATGCATGGGAGCGAGCCCCACGCACCCGTCACAAGCTGGTGCTACTGCCCTGAATTGGGTCGTTCCTGCAGGCTCCACTCCCGCCCCTGAGCCATCATCTCATCAGTCCAGCGAGTCGATGAATTCCTTTGTCAGTCTTGCGATGTCGTCGGCATGGGAGATCGGCGACCAATGTCCCGCCGGAATGTCGTTGCGGGTCAGGTTCTTCACCCACTTGCCGGTGTCGTCGTAATGGTACGGACGCACCGCGACGTCCTCGGTGTTGACGATGAGGTGAACGGGGATGTCGATGTATCGATCCCGCGGATTGGTCAGCAGCGGAATGATGTTGGCCCGATACAGATTGGTGCCGTTGGTCGCGTCCGACCACAGCGTTGGATTCTGGGTGACGAGCTTCGGGTCGACTCCCGAGAACTCCTGGAGGAACGCCGGCCAACCCTTCGCGAACTGCCGCTTGATCCGCAGCGTGGACAGACCGGGGATGTGGAAGGTGACCGTGTACCAGGACGCTCGCGTCTGGGCCAGGACCTGCTTGATGCCGCTGAGGGTGGGCCGTCGCAGCCGAGACTGCGACCATTTACCCAAGTGATCGAGGTTGGGTCCCGAAATCGAAGTGTAGGAACGGATTCGATCCTTGGCCTGTGGTTGGGCCGCAGCCTCCCACACCTCGACAGCACCCCAGTCGTGAGCGAGTACGTGAACGGGAGCGTCGGGGCTGACCGCATCGGCAACGGCATAGAAGTCCGACGCCAGTCGCGCCAACTTGTATGCGGACTGCTCGGTGGGCACCGTGCTCTCGCCTGCTCCACGTGAGTCGTAGCTGATCACCCGGAAGCGATCCTCGAGCTGGGGCACGATGTGACTCCACAGTTCGTGAGTATCGGGCCAGCCGTGCACGAGGACGATCGGATCGCCGTTCGGGTTTCCGCTCTCGAACACCGCCAACCGAATGCCTTCGTTGACGACCGTCGTACGAACCGCGTTGCTGCTCAACAAGTTTTCCGTTCTATAGATCGAGTACGAGACGTGCGCTGCGGGCGCGGGAGACACAGATGAGCATGTGATCGCGCTGCTCTTCGGGGGTCATTCGTGTTTCGAGGTGCTCGGGCTCACCGGAGAGCACCCGCACCTTGCACGTACCGCAGAAGCCCTGCTGGCACGAGTACGCGATATTGGGCTTCTGTTCCTTGACTGCGGTCAACACGGAGGCATCGGCAGCCACGTCGAGCACAGCGCCCGTGCTGATCAGCTGCACCTCGAAGGGCGTGCCGTCCAGAATCGGCGGCGGGCCGAATCGCTCGAAATGCAGTGCAGTGGCGGGGCACTGGCGGAAGTCGCGGCGGACGGCGTCGAGCATGGGGGTGGGACCGCAGCAATAGACGGCACCGCCGGCCGACGCGCGCTCGAGCAGTTCGCCCTCACCGGGGTATCCGTGCACATCGTCGGTCCGGACGAACACGCGGTCCGATTCCCAGCTCTCGATCTCGTCGAGAAAGGGCATCGTGTCGCGGGAGCGACCGCAGTAGACGAACTGCCAGTCCATGCCGAGAATCCTTGCGGCACGGACCATCGCGATTATCGGAGTGATTCCGATCCCACCGGCGATGAAGAGTGCACTGCCGTCGCCGACGAAGGGAAACCCGTTGCGGGGGCCGCGAACAGTGACCTCGGTGCCGGGCTGCAGTCCGTGCATCTCGATGGAACCACCTGCGCCGGTGGGGATTCGGCGCACCGCGATGCGATAGGAACTGCGGTCGGATGGGTTGCCGCACAGGGAGTACTGCCGACGACGGCCCGAGGGTAGGTGCAGATCGAGGTGGCAGCCCGGATGCCAGATCGGCAGCTGCTCACCCGTTGGCGACGCCAGGGTGAGGGCAGCGACATCGTTGTCCTCGGCGACGATCTCGCGTTCTGTGACGACCAATCGCAACGCGGAATCGGGGTTGTGTCCGGCGACGGCATCGTTGTACTCCGCGCCGGCAGCCGCCTGCATGTACCCGTTGAGAAACGTGCCGAGGAGCTGCATCGAGCGATCCGGGCGTCCGCGTCCGCGCAGATCCGGCGGTGCATCCTTGGGGAGCAGCCGTGGGACGCGGCGTGAGGTGAGTTTCACCGCGCGGCAGCCTGCGCGGCCGGGGAAGACGCCAGGTACCGGACGGCCTGGGCGGTGGAGCCTTCCTGGCTGGGGTGGTACGACTTCTTGAGGTAGCGCGACATGCTGCGGCCGACGTGCGTCAGCGCGGGCAGGGTGCCGCGGCGGACCGACTTTCTCCACAGTGCGGAGCGCGGTTTGCGTACGGATTTGGGTGCCGACTGCAGCTCCGGATCGTTCTTCATCAAGAAGATGATCCCGCGCATCCAGATGTACCCCATCAACGGCACGACCACCACGAACGTGCGCAGCCGACGTACCTCGCGCTTGTCGAAGTAGCGCAGCGTGTCGTACGCGACCGAGCGATGCTCGACCTCTTCGGCACCGTGCCAGCGCAGAAGATCGAGCATGGTCGGGTGGATGCCCGCGCGGTCGAGACCGTCGGCGTTGAGCACCCAGTCGCCGAGAAATGCCGTCACGTGTTCGATGGCGGCGATCAGAGCCAGTCGCTCGACCAGGTTGTTCTTCGATCGCAGACTGGTCACCGAGTCGGATCCGAGGACCTTGCCGAAGGCCCACTCCATCTGGTCGGTGAACGGTGTCGGATCGAGGCCCTTGGCCTGGAGGTGCACGAGCACGCCGGTGTGCGCCTCGGCGTGAACGGCTTCCTGCCCGATGAAACCGATGACGTCGTCGCGCAGCTTCTCGTCGTCGATGTACGGCAGAGCTTCCTTGAAGGTGTCGACGAACCAGTGCTCGCCGGCGGGCAGCAACAGGTGCAGCACGTTGAGAACGTGCGTGGTGTACGGATCGCCCGGCACCCAGTGCATCGGCAGATCGCTCCAGTCGAACTTGACGTTCCTGGCTTGCAACATCACTTCGCCGGGATCCGATGCAACAGTCTTCCGTTGGCTCATCGAGACCACCTCCTCCACTCCGCATGTGTGGCCGATGCCACAGAGCGCAACTTAGTATAAACACCAGTTACATGTAAAAGGAACCATGTCGGTCGTCGATGAGAGACTTCTGTAATGACCGACCCCTCCCCGGCGGCTGTTCCCCCGAACAGCGTCCCCATTGTCTGGCCTACCGAATGGCCCGCCGACGTGCGAAAAATCGCCGACGCCACCGTCGAGGCCCTCGCCGCGGTTGCGACTCGAGATCCGGTGGCATTCGAAGACGCCGTCGACATGCTGGACCGCTCGGACCCGGCCAGGGCCGGGCGCGTGCATGCAGAAATGGTACGGAGTTTGCTCGAAGAGGTATATAGCGACGGGTTGACCGGCGAGAACGTTCAGGAGGTACTTGCCCGAACCGTCAAGGGAGCGGGTTGGCATCCGAACCTGGACATCGCCGGGTTCGTCGAGGTGCTCACCGGAGCGTTGGGTGTCACCGACGTCGACGAACAGTCACGCTCGAGGCCGCGGCCTGCGCACGCGCTGTTGGTGGTGGCGGATCTGCTCGCTGTCCGCAAAGGTAAGGCCGAAACGTACGTGCGCCATGGACTGGCGGAAATTCACCGCGCTCAGACAATCGAAATGCCCTAGCGAGATCTTCGGCTGTATTGGCCGAGCGCTAGACAGGCGAAGAAAGCGTTACAGACGCGAGGGGCGTGTCGAGATCGCAGTTGTGCAGGCGAGGAGGGCGTTTTGGCCAACACAACTGCGAACTCGGCACTGGGTTGGGGCTACTGATTCAGAAGGTTGGCCCCGGCGATGACGGCCCGCACGGCCGACAGGTGCGCGTCGGCATCCATGCCCATCGACCATTCGCGTCGACCGTCACGCTCGACCAGGACGAAGGTGGCGGTCTCGTCGCCGATGCTCTGCTGGTGAAACGAGAGAATCTCGATGCGGAATCCGGCCTCGTGCAACATCGACGACAGTGCCTCGATCGGCCCGTATGTTGTTGCGGCACAGGTGATGATGGTGTCGCCGATACCGAAGGTCGCGTCGAAAGCAGTCCTCCCGCCAGTTGCCCTGCAGGCAGTCCATGACCCCAGTCGGAGCGGTCCGGTGGTGGGTGAGAAGCGTTCGGTGAAATTCGCCCACGACATGTGTTGCCAGGTGTTCTCGTCGCGCATCGTGCGCGGCAGGGCACAGCCGAAACGGGCATGGAACGGATCTGTGGCGAAAGAAGAAGCAAGTGCATTCATGAGGATGGTCTTCCGAATGTGAAGGGAGGACCGAAGAAGTAGCACGAAGACCCGCAGCGAGGGGTCGGTCCGAATCAGACCCCGCTACGGCGGCGTACTACGAGAATGCGCTTCACACCCCAGAAAGTAGTCCTTCGTCGCATCCGCGCGCAAGTATCGAGTGAATACAGATCTCTAGGACACGAGCTAGATGTCCGCATATA
Source organism: Rhodococcus ruber (assembly GCF_027270735.1). GTDB lineage: Bacteria > Actinomycetota > Actinomycetes > Mycobacteriales > Mycobacteriaceae > Rhodococcoides > Rhodococcoides rubrum_A. Next base: position 667,941 of record NZ_JAPWIJ010000001.1, read on the forward strand.
TCGCACGACTCGTTGTAACTTTGGCCCCATGGACCCCGTGCGTAACCCTTACGCTCCCGGCGCCGGCCAGCGCCCACCCGAGCTCGCAGGCCGAAAGAAGCAGCTCGACGCCTTCGACGTAGTGCTCGAACGCATCACCCGCGGCAGACCGGAGCGCAGCGTCGTACTCACCGGTCTACGGGGTGTCGGGAAGACGGTGTTGCTCAATCAGCTCCGGTCCGCGGCCATCGCCCGTGGATGGGGAACCGGGAAGATCGAGGCCCGCCCGGACCAGGAACTGCGTCGACCACTGTCCTCGGCCCTGCACATGGCGGTACGCGGCATCGCGGCCTCGCATCGCGATCCCGAGCGTGTCGACGAGTTCCTCGGCGTGCTCAAGGCCTTTGCTCTGCGCTCCACCGCAGACAAGGGCATGCGGGAGCGGTGGCAGCCGGGCATCGACGTCCCGGCGAAGACCGGTCGCGCCGACTCCGGTGACATCGAGATCGACCTCGTGGAACTGCTGCTCGACGCCTCTGCGCTGGCGGGCGACGTGGGCGTCGGTATCGCCATCTTCATCGACGAGATGCAGGACCTCGGGCCGGCCGACATCTCCGCACTGTGCGCGGCCTGTCACGAGCTCAGTCAGGACACCGCGCCGCTGATCATCGTCGGGGCGGGCCTGCCGCACCTACCTGCGGTGCTGTCGGCATCCAAGAGTTACTCCGAGCGCCTGTTCAGCTACCACCGGATCGGTCGGCTCGAACGAGCCGCGGCCGACCTCGCGCTGATCGCCCCGGCCGATCGAGAGGACGTCGAATTCACCCCCGATGCCCTCGACGCGCTGTACGCGGCTGCTGACGGCTACCCGTATTTCGTCCAGGCCTACGGCAAGGCGACGTGGGATCTTGCGGCCGACACCCCGATCACCGTCGAGGACGTGCGCGTGGCCGCCCCAACGGCAGAAGAGGAACTGGCAGTCGGATTCTTCGGTTCTCGCTACGAGCGGGCCACGCCTGCCGAGCGTGAATACATGCGCGCGATGGCCGAACTGTCGGTGGACGACGGCTCGGTGCCGACCTCGGCCGTGGCGACCGAACTGAAGCGCAAGCCGGCGTCACTGTCCCCGGCCCGCGACGGCCTGATCAAGAAGGGCCTGATCTACTCGGCCGAGCGCGGCACCATCGCGTTCACGGTGCCGCACTTCGGTCGCTACCTGCGCGCGCAGACCGACGAACCTGCGGCGGTGTGAACTATCGGTGCGCCTCGGCTCGCTCGACGCACAGTTGCTCGAGCTTCCGCACTGCCCTCGGGTCGGAGCGATCGACGTTGACGAGGTCTGCGTCACCGTCGTAGAAGTCGATCAGTCGCTGGTCCATCACTCGGCGCCACAGCGGCGGAACCAGCGAGCAGAAGATCATCACGGCATACCCGGCCGGTAGCTGCGGGGACTCGTCGACGGTGCGCAGGGCCTGGTAGCGGCGAACCGGATTCGCGTGATGATCGCTGTGTCGTTGCAGGTGGTACAGGAAGAGATTGCTCCACAGGTGATCGCTGTTCCAGCTGTCCCGATGAGTCGGCTTGCCGTACCGCCCGCTCGGCCGCTTCCGACGCAGCAGCCCGTAGTGCTCGAGGTAGTTGGCCGCCTCGTACAGAACGATGGCGATCGCGGCCTGCAGCACCAGATACGGCACGATCACGGTGCCGAAGACGGCGATCAGTACGCCGAACAGTGCGACGCTCATGGCCGCAGCGTTGAACAGATTGTTTCGGTACGACCACCGCGACAGGCCTTGCCGGGCGAGGCGTCGAGATTCCAGCTCCCAGGCCGAGCGCAGGCCGTGCACGACCGTACGCGGCAGGAACTTCCAGAAGGACTCGCCGAACTTCGCCGATGCCGGATCCTCCGGGGTGGCAACGCGGAGGTGGTGGCCGTGATTGTGTTCGACGTAGAAATGGCCGTACAGAGTCTGCGCCAGCGTCACCTTCGAGAGCCATCGTTCGAGGCGCGCACGCTTGTGGCCCAGTTCGTGCGCGGCGTTGATGCCGACGCCACCGACGATGCCGACGGTGATGGCCAGGCCGATCCGCTCGGGAACCCCCAGCGGTCCGTGCGCCCACAGGTAGCAGGCGGCCACGAGCCCCGCGTACTGCAGCGGCAGGAACAGATAGACGCACCACCGGTAGTAGGGGTCCTTCTCCAGCGCGGCGATCGCCTCGTCCGGGGGATTGCTGCGGTCGACACCGGCGAATTTGTCCACCAGGGGCAGCGCGACGCCCATGATCATCAGTCCCAGGGTCCAGAAAGCGCCGGGACCGAGGAGGGTCACCAGACCCCAGGCCAGGAAAGGACTCAGAGGAATCGTCAATCCCAGCGGCCACAGGTAGCGCTTGGGGTCGCGCCACCGAGGCGACGTGCTGGTGGCGGACTGATCAAGCATTGAAAGGCTCATACTCCTGGTTTGTGGCCGAACCTCGGGGCGAGGCAGGGCGATAGTGGCGTCTCACAATGACATCGCCGACTCGAACAGGATAGTTACGCGAGCGAATCTTTGCGGGTTCGCCGATGGGCCGTCGCACGACCCGCCACCCTTGTACGGTGACCGCATGAAGCATGTCGATTCGTCGTTCGCCGGAGTCCACGGAACCCGAATCGTCTACGACGTCTGGACCCCCGAGACTGCGGCCGCGGACACACCGACCGGGGTTGTCGTGCTGGCCCACGGCTTGGCCGAGCACGCAGGCCGGTACCGGCACGTCATCGAACGGCTCTGCTCTCTCGGCCTGGTCGTCTACGCGCCCGATCACCGCGGACACGGGCGCTCCGGCGGCAAACGAGTGACATTGGCAAAGTGGTCCGACTTCACCGACGACCTGCACACTCTGTTCGGAATCGCAGCCGACGAGTACCCGAACAAGCGCACCTTCCTGCTCGGCCACAGCATGGGCGGCGCGATCGCACTGTCCTACGCCCTCGACCATCAGGCCGACCTCGATGGGCTGATGCTGTCCGGCCCAGCAGTGGTTCCCAGCGTCGGACAACCGAAAGCGCTGGTGGCGGTGGGCAAGATCCTCGGACGCTTGGTACCTGCCGCCCCTGTACTGAAGCTCGACCCGAACCTGGTCTCGCGGGACAAGAACGTCGTCGACGCCTACGTTGCCGATCCGTTGGGCTACCACGGCAGTGTCTCGGCGGGCCTGGCCGCGGCGATGCTCGGCGTCGGCGACACTTTCCCGGCGCGCCTGCCGTCGCTGACGATTCCGGTGCTGCTTCAGCACGGAACCGCGGACGGATTGGCCGATGTCTCCGGCAGCGAACTCATCGCCGAGCTGGCTGGATCCGAGGACCTGACCCTGAAGAAGTACGACGGGCTGTTCCACGAAGTGTTCAACGAACCAGAGAAGGAGCGCGTCCTCGACGACCTCATCGCCTGGCTGCGTCCGCGAGTACAGACCAGCGCTGTAAGTTCCTGACGGATCTTTTCGATGAAGGGAGTAAGGCCATGACCAGGCGAGCACTCGTATTGGGCGGCGGCGGAGTCGCAGGTATTGCGTGGCAGACGGGTGTCCTACTGGGATTGGCAGAATCCGGAGCCGACGTCACCGACGCCGAGATGCTGCTGGGCACCTCGGCCGGATCCTCGGTGGCAGCGCAGATCTCGAGCGGTGCCACGTTGGCCGAGTTGTTCGAGCGTCAGGCGGACGAGGCCAAGCAGGACGACGAGCCGCACGCCGAGGCGACCATCGACGAGCTGGTCTCCATGCTGGCTCGGGCGGCCCAGAATTCGGACGGCAGTGCCATCGACACCCGCAGGCGCATCGGCACCGAGGCGCTGGCGGCCTCGACGATCACCGAACGCGAGCGTCGCGCCATCATCGAACGACGGTTGCCGTCGCACTCGTGGCCGAGCCGCGACCTACGGATCGTCACCGTCGACGCAGTGACCGGTCGGCATCGGGTTCTCGATCGAGGCTCGGGCGTCCAACTGGTCGACGCGGTGGCCGCGAGCTGCGCCATCCCCGGCATGTGGCCGCCGGTGACGATCGGCGATCACCGCTACGTCGACGGCGGGATCCGGGCAAGCGAAAATGCTGATCTGGCAGTCGGTTTCGAGAAGGTGCTGGTGTTCAGGGTGGGTGCACTCGACCTGGAGCACGATCCCTTCGACATCGAACGAGAGCGGCTGGTGAAGGGTGGCTCGAAGGTGGAAGTGGTTGCACCCGATGCCGATTCGTCGGCGGCGATCGGCCCCGACGCCACCGACATCGCCGTCCGATCGGCTGCAGCCGTGGCCGGACGAGCGCAGGGCAATGCCATCGCCGAGCGAATCGCCGAGTTCTGGGTCTAGAGAACCCTCAGCCGAACAGTGCAGCGCCGTTGCCCCAGCACACGGCTCGAACCCAGTCGTCGCCGAGGTCCAGGCGGCGTACTGCGTGCAGTGCGTCCAGGTAGGGATACGGGATGTTGGGAAAGTCGCTGCCGAACAGAATCCGATTCTGCAGATCGAGCAACCGCGGTAACTCGTTTCTCGGAAACGGTGCCCCTGCCTCCGAGAAGTCGGTGAACGCCATCGTGGTGTCCAGTCGAACGTTCTCGTAGCGATCGGCCAGGTCGAGGAACTCGACATACTCGGGCATGCCCATGTGCGCGATGATCAACGGTAGCTTCGGGAACCGTTGCAGTAGCTCGGCAATCGGCCCCGGTCCGGTGTGAGTGCCGGGTGCCGGGCCGGAACCGCAATGGATCACCACCGGTACCTGTGCGTCGGAGATCGTGCCCCAGACGCCGTCGAGCAGAGGATCGTTCGGGGAGTAGTTGCCGACCTGGATGTGAGACTTGAAGATTCGGGTTCCGTTGGCCACCGCCTGGTCGACGTATTGGGCCGCGCCTTCCTCGGGGAAGAACGTTGCCGTGTGTAGGCAATCGGGCGTGCGCGCCGCGAAATCGGCGCCCCAGGAGTTCAGCCACGCAGCCATCGACGGCTTGTGCGGGTAGATCATCGATGTGAAGTGCCGTACCCCGAATCCTCGAATGACCTGCAGCCGTTCGTTTTCGGCGTACCGGTAAGAGATGGGCCAGACGCTGCCGGTCAGCGGACCTGCGCTGTCGAAGTAGCTCCACACCTTGTCCATCACATTCTTCGGCATGAAGTGCGAGTGGACGTCGAACAGTCCGGGCAGCGACAGCTCGGTCCAGAAGGCGACGATCCGTTCCGTCTCCTCCGCGAGTTCGGCGTCGGAGCGCGGTTGTTCAGCGTGCGACATGGGCGTCGAACCACTCGAGAGTCTTGCCCCAGGCATCGGCCGCGGCGTCGGCGTCGAACACGGCCGGGCGGTCGTCGCAGTGGAACCCGTGCTTGCCGTGGGCGTAACGGGTGATCTCGGTGTCGACCGGGGCCGTTGCGGTGATCTCGCGCAACGTCTCGACGTCCTGGAACGGGATGCCCTCGTCCAGGTCTCCGAAGAAACCGTGCCAGGGGGTCTGGAGGGCGTCGCCCACCGAGGCCATCGCGGGATAGCCGAAGCGGCCCTTCGTGATTCCACCGCCGTAGAATGTTGCTGCCGAACCGAGTTGCCGTCGAACAGCGGTATGGAACGCGACAGTGCCGCCCATGCAGAAGCCGACGATCGCGATGGACGAGGGCTCGAATCCGAGCTCGGCGAGGGCACTGGCCGCCGCGTCCACGTCGGAATCGACCTCGTCCGCCTCGAGTTTCCCGATGGCCGCCATGGCCGAGTCCATGTCCGAGTAGTCGAGCACGGTGACGCCGTCCTGCCGGTGGAACAGATGCGGAGCGACCGCGACCCACCCTGCGGCCGCGACCCGATTACAGACGTCGACGATGTGGTCGGTGACGCCGAAGGCTTCTTGGATGACGATGACGCCGCCGCGGGCATTGCCGTCGGGCGAGGCGACGGTGAGGGGAGTGGTGTTCACCCGTCGATTGGAGCACATCGGCAGGAGTGGAGCATGCCGGTAGCCACGGTGAGTTCGGCAGTTTTGTACGGTGGCGTGCAGGGAACGATCCCGACCGAGAGGACCATTCATGCGCGCGGTACAGATCTCCAGCCTCGACGGACCCGACTCGGTGAGCGTGGTGGACATCGACGAACCTGCCCCGCGCGACGGGTCGGTGGTCATCGAGGTCCATGCCGCGGGCGTCGCCTTTCCCGATGCGCTGCTCACCCGTGGGCTGTACCAGTACAAGCCGGAATTGCCGTTCGTTCCCGGAAGCGAGATCGCCGGTGTCGTCCGGTCGGCTCCGGCGGACTCCGGCTTTTCGGCCGGCGATCGCGTCGCGGCGCTGACGGGCTTGAGCGACGGTATGGCCGAGGTCGCCGTGGTCTCACCCGATGCGGTGTTCGCACTGCCGGAGTCGGTATCGCTCACCGCCGGGGCTGGGCTGTTGTTCAACGACCTGACGGTGCACTTCGCACTGCGTGAACGCGGCCGGCTGGCAGCAGGCGAGACCGTGCTGGTGCACGGTGCCGCCGGCGGTATCGGAACCTCGGCGCTGCGGATGGCTCCGGTACTCGGTGCGTCCCGGGTGATCGCCGTCGTGAGCTCGGAAGCCAAGGCCGAGATCGCCCGCTCCGCCGGAGCCACCGACGTCGTTCTCGTCGACGGGTGGAAGGACGCGGTCAAGGAACTGACCGGCGGACGCGGCGTCGATGTGGTCGTGGATCCGGTGGGCGGCGACCGGTTCACCGACAGCATCCGATCGCTCGCACCGTCGGGCCGAATTCTGGTGCTGGGCTTCACCGGTGGTGAGATTCCGACGGTCAAGGTGAATCGGCTACTGCTCAACAACGTCGATGTCGTCGGCGTCGGCTGGGGCGCGTGGTGGATGACGCGACCGGGTTACCTGGCCACCCAGTGGGCCGAGATCGAACCGCTGCTCGCCGACGGTTCGCTCGTCGCACCCGAGCCCTCGGTGTTTGCAGCCGCCGATGCCGCCGCTGCTATCGCATCACTGGAAAACCGCACGGCCGCAGGTAAAGTGGTGCTCGACTTCACCCGTTGAGGCTGTATGGAGCTGCCGGTTCACTCCGGCAGCTCGACGCCCCTCGCCTCGGCCAGTGCCGCGATCTCGGCGGAAAAGACGTTCTTGAACACGAACGGATCGGTCCCGAGCGCCCAGTTCGGCGCGAGTTCGATGGCGTATCTCTCGAAGTAGCCGAGTTGCTTGGCCACCAGGATCAACTCCTCGGGGCTCGACGTCTTGTACTGCTTGCCCATGTTCACCAGGGCCCGGATGAAGTCCGCCAGACTGAAGTGCGCGAGGGTCGTCGAAAGCATCGGGGCGAACACCGACTGCAGTATCGCCCCTACCTCGGCGTCCGAACCCATCTGTGGTGCAACGATTCCCAACCGTTTGACGGTGCCGGCGAGGCGGCTGAAGTCGCCGTCGATCACGGTGGCATGGAACAGGTCGAGTAGCAGCGCGCGCCATTGCTCGTCCACCTCGCCCATGACTCCGAAGTCGAGGAACGCCACCCTGCCGTCGTCGAGCACCCACACGTTGCCCGCGTGCACGTCACCGTGGAAAAGACCGTGCAGCACAAGTGCTTCCATCCAGACCTTGGCGGCACGGCGGACGATGAGCTCGGACTGCTCGCCGGGCTCGTAGCGGTCGAGTGGGGAACCGTGCATGCGTTCCATGCAGATGACACGGCCGCCGCAGTAGTCGAGGAACACCTCGGGGGCGGTGACGTGCTCGTTGTCTCCGAACGCGCCGATGGCAGCGCGAAAGCTGTCCTGCCGCTTGGCTTCCACGGCACTGTCGAGCTCGGCGAACGTGGCGGCATGCAGGTCCACGATGATGGCCGACGCATTGGCGGTGGCGAAGAACGGAATGAACTTCTCGAGCCCGCGGGCGATGAGGTAGGCGATCCGTAGATCGATCTTCATGCGGTGGTAGATGCCCCGCCGCTGCACCTTCATGACCACTTCGCGCCCGTTGTCGCGGCGCACGCACAGGTGTACCTGAGCAACCGACGCGGACGAGAGTGGCACGTCGTCGAACGAGGAGAACAGATCGTCGATTCCGCGGCCGAGATCGGCCTCGATCACCGCGCGTGCCTGCGAGCCGGGGAACGGAGGAACCTCGTCGAGGCACCGCAGGCACGTATCGGCGAGGACCTTCGGGAACAGTCCCGGCGACGAGCCCATGAGCTGCCCTACTTTGACGAATGTGGGACCGAGAGCGAAGAACGCGTCGACGACGGCCTCCGAGGCATGCACCGGCCACCCGCGTCGGGGCGCACGAACCCAGCGTCCGATCGCAACGAACTGGAAGTACGTCAACACCGAGCCGATGACGATCAGCCGCAGCAGTTCTCGTATCCCGAAAGTTCTCAGCTCGGGTGCCGGCTTCGGTGTCATTGGCTCGGGTGTCGTCGCATCGAGGGTCATGCGTGTACTCCTGCGGGCAGGCGTGCGGCCGACGCTTCCAGCCTCGACAACAGTCGATCGAATCTCGTTGCGTCGTCCGATGCGCGCGAGAGCACCAACGCGCCTTGGATGCCGGCGACGATCTCCTCCGCCAGTTCGGCCGCCGACTCGCCGTGTCCGAGGCGATTCAGTACCGGGGTGAGTGCCTCGATCCAGTGCGCGAAATGTGTTGCGACGCGCCCGGAGAAGGCCGCGCGCTCCAGTCCGAGTGTGAAGGCCCCGAACAGGCACACCAGGCGGTTCGAGCGGAAGTAGCGGCCGGTCTGCTCGAACATCTCGTGGGTGGTCGACGCGGCATCGGTGCCGTGCCGCAGCGGCTCGAACACGTTGTGGTGAAACCACTGCTCCACGTCGTCGAGGACGGCCTCGGCCATCTCCTGCTTGCCGCGCGGAAAGTAGTGGTAGAGACTGCCTTTCCCCAGGCCGGTCTGTCTGCTGATGACCGCGAGAGACGAACCGTCGAACCCGTGGTCGCGGAACACTCCTGCGAGTATCGGCACCACGTCGTGGCGATCGCTCATGAGCCGGTACTGTACCAATCGGTACACGCCGGGTGCATCGGGGTCCGGGAGTGGAGCCTGCGGAATGACCCATCGAGGTCAGTGCAGTGAATACTGCACCTGTGAAGAGAACTACCGTCCTGGCCGCTGGAGCCTTCCTCATCGGCGGGGTGACTTATCTGGCCGCCGAAGCAGTTGCGGCGCTGGGCTGGACCGATCGGCCGTACAGTTACGCGCGCAACAACATCAGCGACCTCGGGATCCCGGACATCTCACCGTGGCACCCGGTGATGAACACCGGGTTTGTGGTCGACGGAACGCTGTTCGTTCTCGCCGGCCTCGGATTGTCGATACTGTTCGAGGGTCGAGCACGGTGGATCGTGCTGGGTACGTCGGTTGTGCACGGCGTCGGCAGCATCGTGGTCGGGCTCGCTCACGCCTCGGTCGACGGCGCATCGGCACCGCACGCGGCGGGCGCAGGTATGGCGATCATCGGCGGAAACCTGGTGCTCCTGGCTGCGGGCCGGTACGGCGGCCGCGTCGGAGCGCCGCGGTGGTACACGGCGGGCAGCGCCCTGGCCGGTGTCGCGGGGCTGGCAGGTTTCGCGTTGTTTCTCGCCGACACGGGGATTCTCGGCGGCGGAACGTTCGAGCGGATCTCGGTCTACACGATCATCGGTTGGGAGATCGTCACCGGCGCAACGATTCTCGCGGCGCGACGCCTATCGAAATCTCGGTGACTCCTTGGCGAGAAAGGCACGCACCCCCTCCCGCCCGTCCGTCGACCCGAACGCTTCCTCGAACACCGGCAATGCCTGTCGTGCCGGTTCGTACGGGGATGGCCCGAAGGCGAGCTCGAGTGCTCGCTTGTTCGCATGCACCGCAGAACGCGATTTCCGAGCGAGCGTCCGTGCCAGGTCCAAGGCCACCGACAGTGATGCACCCTGCGGCGCCACCCGATTGATCAGACCCCACTCGAGCGCGGTCTCGGCCGCGATCGGCTCGCCGAGCAGTACGAGTTCGGCTGCGCGAGCCTGACCCACTCGGCGCAGCGCGCGCATCGTCCCGCCGCTGCTGGGGATGACGCCGAGATCGATCTCCGGTAGTCCGAGCCGAGCTCCCGCATCGGCGACGACCAGATCGCAGCACAGCGCCATCTCGAGTCCGCCGCCCAACGCGAATCCGTCGATCGCCGCGACCGTCGGCAGCGGCAGCTCGGCCAGCAGATCGAGCGTGGCGTTCTCGAAGATGCTCTTGCGTGCGAGCACGTCACCGTCGTTCTGCATCTCCGGCATTTCGGAGATGTCCGAACCGGCGCTGAACACCCGCTCGCCGGTGAGAACCACCGCTCGAATCGTGGCGTCTCGAGCCAGTTCTCGTAGAACGGCATGGAGCCGCCGCGTCGCCGGACGGGTCAGCGCGTTGACCGGCGGGTTGTGCAGCGTGATCTGTGCGACGGCCCGGTGTGGGAAGGACAGGACGGGGGAGGAGTCGGTCGGCATAGAAGAGAACCGTAGAGCGTTGACCAGGCGATTGGGAGACTGCCGAGATGACATGTACGGTTGGGGACACACACAGCGCGGGGTGGAGCAGCTCGGTAGCTCGCTGGGCTCATAACCCAGAGGTCGCAGGTTCAAATCCTGTCCCCGCTACGAAGATGAAGCCACGGTCCTTATGGGGGCCGTGGTTTTTTTCATGTGGGCCTTCGCGCGATCCGTCACGTCGATGCCGGTGCGATGCAACTTTTGCTCCACTCGGCAGCGACAAGTCGAGAAGACCCCTGTCCGCGACCGACAGTGGAGTTTCTGTTGCAGCAGAAACGCTCAACCGTCATCCTTTGTCACTTCGACACCGCGTAGGTATTCGTGTTTCGTAGGTATCAGGGTTGCAGTCTGAATTGCACGACGGCCGTGACGTTCTCGATGGCGTCGTCGAGTGCGGTCTTGCGAGCCCGGGCGTCGGGTGCCGACAGGACGTCGAGTCGATCGGACTGCCCCATCGGGATCAGTGCAGCCAGCGACCAGATCTTCTCGGCGGCCGAGATCGGTAGACTCAAGAAGTCCGGAAAGCCCGGAGTGGCAACGTTTTCGGTGGATTCGAGCCGGCCGATCAGCTCGTACAGATCCTCGACCCGCGCCCAGGTGGTGTCGAATTCGGTATCGGCGATCACCGACTCGGCGTCCTCGTCGTGCCACGGTCGAACGTCTGCCAAGGGGTAGGGATCATCGGGCAGCCAGGCATCGATCCGGATCCGTTCGCCGCCGACACATTCGAGTAGGTACCTGCCGTCACCGATGGCCTCGTGCCCGATGATGTGAGCAACCGTCGCTACGTCGTGCCGAACGTCGCCGCCCCCGGCCTCGTGGCCACGCGCGATGAGCACGACGCCGAAGCTGGGGTCCTCCTGCTGCAGACAGTCGTGTACCAAAGCCTGGTAGCGAGGCTCGAAGATGTGCAGCGGTAGGCGCTCGCCTGGGAGCAGCACGCTCCCGAGCGGGAACATCGGGATGACACTCACGGGCGTTGCAGTGGCATGACTGCCGGAGTGATCTCTTCAGGCGCGTCGGACCCCGCCGCGACGTCCTTCCCCTGCCCGTTCGAGTTCAAGAACTCGTCCAGAAGTCGGAAGAAGAAATCAGGCTCGTCGAGCTGCGGAAAGTGACCGGCATCGGGGAAGATCTCGACGCGACTGTTGGGCACCTCGCGTCGGATGTTGTCCGCGTGTTTGGCGGGAATCATGCGGTCTTTCCCGCCCCAGACGAGCAGAGATGGAATCGACTCGAACTTCTCGAAATGCTGCTTGGCGCTCACGGTCTGGCCGCGCGGGCCCACCACTGCTCGTGTCGACGCCAGGAACGCCTCACGAGTGGAGCGGTCGGCGACCGATCGGAACGATCGCCAGGTCTCGGCCATGCTCGGACCGGGCTTGACCGGAAGGCCCCACCTGCCCAGCTGTGCCAGTGCGCCCTCGGTGTTCTTGCGGAACCAATCGGACGCAAGCAGCGGAAGTACCAACTCGCTGCCGGGCAGCGTCGCGGCCTTGAGCAGCAGGCTCACTTCGGGGCCGAGGCCGCCACTGCTGACCAGGGCGAGGCGATCGACTCGTTCGGGGAAGAGATACGTCAGCTGCATGATGATGCCGCCGCCGAGGGAGTGACCGACCAGCGGAGCGGAGTCGATCTTCAGGTGATCCATCAGATCGCGAATGGTGGCCGAGTGCGAGCTCAGCGAGTAGTCGCCGGTCGGCTTGTCGGACTCGCCGTGCCCGAACAGGTCCGGCGCGATCACACGGTATTTGTGCGAGAGACGCTCGAGCTGGGGGGCCCACGATTGATGCGATCCGAGGAGACCGTGCACGAGAATCACGGGTGGACCGTCGCCGATGTCGACGTAACGCAGGACGTCCTTGTGTAGTTCCACGGACTGCAATTCGTACGGTGAACTCATTGTCGGCCTCCCTGTCGTGTAGTTCGGGCCTGTCGCGCGTCGCGCCTTCTGGCACAAACGTACAAGCTGTGCCGCGGTCGCGACAGACCGTCGTACGGGCTGCCGAGGTTCAGCGCCCGCTACCGACGGTGTCGTCGATGATCTTGGCCAGTTCCTCGGCCATCGGCGCGCCCAGCATGTCGACGTGATTGCCGGTGATGTCGACGAAAGTCAGTTCACCACGCGCAACTGTCTGCCACGACCGGGCATCTTTCACGTTCTCCGCTGTGCGAACCACGGTCATGGAACCCGACCACGGAGTCGGCACGTGCTTGTTCAACGCCACGTACCCGATGCTTGCGAAGACCAACCATTCCATGGTCGTCGAGTACCGCAGCAACCCGGCGAACTGCATGCGGATCCACAGGGCGGCCGTGCCGAGGCGGCCGAGGTGGAAGCCCGCTTCTTCGCGAGTCTGAGCCGGTGGTGCAGCGGGAACGTCGGTACCGCCGGGCAGCTTGTCCAACAGGTGCCGAAACAGCCGGGTGTCCAACAGAAGCAGGTGCGGCGATCCGAGACCACAGTCTCGGATTCTCTCGGCCATCGCGATGGCGATCCATCCGCCGAGCGAATGGCCGACCAGATGGAACGGTCCCTCGGGCTGGACGGTGCGTATCGCGTCGACGTATCGCCTCGCGGTCCGCCGGATGGTGCGGTCCGGTCGTCCGCGCTTACCCCGGCCGTGCGCCTGCAACGCGTACACCGGATGGTCGTCGTCGATGTGCTTGACGAGATTGAGAAATGCCATCGCGCCGACGCCGGCTCCGCCGATCAGGAAGATCGGTGCCTTGCTGCCCTCGGTGCGCAGGGGCACCAGCACGTCGTGTTCGCCGGACGTGCGTCGACGAACGGTGGCCGCGTCTCGCAGGCGGGCATCGACCGTCGTTGCGAGAGTTCGAACGGTCGTCGCCGCGAATACGTCCTCCGCCGTGAGATCGACCTTCAACGTCTCCCGCAGTTGGGCCAGCATCGCCGTTGTCGTCAGCGAGTTACCGCCGAGAGCCAGGAAGTCCTCGTCCCGGCCGATGGAGTCCAGACCGATGGCAGCCCGCGCAGCCTCGGCCACGATGTATTCGGTGGGGCCCGCGGCGGTTCGCTGGACCTGCCGATCCGCGGGCTCGGGCAACGCGGTCCGATCGACCTTGCCACGTTCGTTTCGCGGCATCGAGTCGAGAACGACGATGTGCGTGGGCACCATCCAGTGCGGCAGCGTCCGGCGCAACGATGTTCTGATCTCACCGACGGAGGGTCGCTTGCCGGGCCGCGCCGGACACACGTAGGCCACCAGGTCGGTGTCGGTGCCCGAGTGCCTGCCGATCACGGCAACGTCGCCGATCTCCGGCATGTCGCGCAGAGCCGCCTCGATTTCGGCCGGCTCGACCAGGTATCCGCGGACCTTGACGGCGTCGTCGATACGTCCGGCCAGGTGCAGCGTTCCGTGTTCGTCGAATCGCCCCAGATCGCCGGTGCGGTATCGGAACAGGCCGTCGTCGAGGGCGGTGAATCGTCGGGAATCGGGTCCTGCGTCGCCGAGGTAGCCGTCGGCCAGGCATGTCGAGGTGACTCGGACTTCCCCGACAGTGTCGGGCGCGCAGACCGAACCGTCGGTGGTGACGACCTCGACCAGTTTGCCCGGGACTGTCCTCCCGGCAGGTAGGAAGCCGGACGGCAGTGTTCGCTCCGGCGGGAACTCGCTGTAGGAGACGGCACCGGCTTCGGTGGTCGCGTACCAGTTGACCACCGTGGCGCGGCCGTCGAATTGTCGCCTGAACCTGTCGACGTCGTCGGAATGCAGTGACTCCCCGTACGTGGTGACGACGCGCAGACTGGGCAGGGCATCATGCCCGTGGTCGGTAGCGGCGAGTGTGCGTAGCAGTGATGACGAGCAGTGCAAGGTGGTCAGTGAATTCGCGGCTATCCAGTCGACGATGCCGGTGTGTGCACCGGACCGAGGGTCTCGACAGTGGACCGCGGCACCGCTGAGCAGCCCTGCGAAGAGCGTGTTCAGCCCTGCACCGAAACTGATCGGCAGCGAATTCCCGACGCGATCCTGCGGCCGGAGGGACAACGCGGTGGCGACCTCGTACGCCTTGGTCAGACACATGCGGTGGCTGAGGATCACGCCCTTGGCAGTGCCCGTCGAGCCCGAGGTGTAGTTGATCACTGCGGTGTGGTCGCCCGACAGCGTCGGTAGCGGGATGCAGGAATCGATGGTCGCTGCGACGGTGGCGGTGTCGATCGCGGTCGCACCGGCGCGGTCGACGATCGTGGCGCGGCGCTCCACGGGCAGCATGGGGTCGAGCGGCACCAGGGGGTGACCTGCTGCGATGACGGCCAACATCAGCACGATCGAGCTCGACGTGTCGTCGGTATCGACGGCGAGAGGTCGAGAGTCGTCGGGAAAGAGAGTGGCGATCTTGCGTGCCTGCGAGTAAGCGCGGTGCAGGAGTTCGTCGAAGGTGAGCCAGGTTCCGCCTGCGGAGAGCGCAACGGCGTCCGGCAGATCGTGAGCCACCTCTCGGTAGCGGGACATCAGGGTGTCCCGGCGCTCGGGCCGGCACAGCGGGGCCAGCGAGAGACGGGGTGCATCGATGTCTTGAACCGACATGATTCTCCTTGCACGAGCCCGAGCCGCGATGCCAGAGTTGGTTTGAGTCACCGCAAACCTACTTGAAGACTGTTTTACAGTCTCAAAGGTAGACGTGCATCACCTTTGGGCGCAACTCAAAAACCGGACATTCCGCAACAATCAGGTGTCGTTGCGAGATGTCCGGTCTGGTCGAGCGCGGGACTAGATGTCCGCGATGGCCTCCAGGGGCTTCGTGCGTGCGGCCCGCACGGCAGGCCACAGCGCGGCCAAGACTCCGACCACGGCAGATCCCACCAGCATCGACACCACCTGACCCCACGGCACCGTCATGGTGCCGAGGCCCTCGTCACGCAGGGTTTGCACGAATCCCCATCCGAACGCGATGCCGAGAACAACTCCCACGATCGCGCCGAACAGCGCGATGAGCAGCGACTCGAGGTAGATGATGCGTCGGACCTGCGGACGCTGCATTCCTATGGCCCGCAGCATGCCGATCTCGCGACGCCGTTCCACGACGGAGAGTGCCAGGGTGTTGACGATGCCGAGCACGGCGATGACGACGGCCAGCGCCAACAACCCGTACAGCACCGCGAGCAAAGTATCGATCTGCTGCCCCTGGCTGCCCTTGAACTCCTCGACGTCCTGCACCTGGACGACGACGAACGGCTTGGTGGCGGCCTCGAGGTCGGTGCGCAGCGTACCGAGATCGGTTCCCGGCACGGCCTTGACGAGCACCAGAAGATCCGACCGCGTGATGGACGGCGTCACTTCCTTGTAGATGTCGCCCGAGACGATCCAGTTTCCGATCAGCGGATTGTCGGTGAACACCCCGGTGACGGTGACCGGGACCGAGGCCCCGTCGACGGTGTCGAAGGTGACCTGGGTGCCCACGGTCCATCCGCGGTCGGCGGCCTCGGTTTCCGACACCGAGAAGCCGTTGCTGTTCAGGTCCGCGGTGCCCTGGACCATCGACAGATCTAGCAGGCCTTCGGGCGAACCGTCGATGGCGGCTCCGTACTCCTCCTGGCCGGCGATCGTGACGAACACGGGGTGCAGCACAGCAGTTCGGTCCACGCCGTCCACCTGTTGCGCGGCTGTGGTGGCGCCGGTCGGAACGCCGATCGACTGGGGGCCGGAGAGGATGTAGTCGGCCTCGACGCCGGTGTCGACGAGCGAGTCGACGCTGGCTTTCGCGGTGGATCCGAGCACGCCGATCACGGTGACGAGCATGAGACCGAGCATCAGGGCGAAGGCGGTGGCCGCGGTGCGACGCGGGTTGCGCACGGAGTTGGTCCTGGCCAGCCGTCCGATCGCCCCGAACGGACGGGTGATGACGGCGCCGAGTGCACCGACGATGGGCCGCGACAGGGACGGCGCGGCCAGTGCGGTGGCGACGATGAGTGCGACTGCACCTGCCCCGACCGTCGCGGCCGCGGCTCCGCCGGTCGACTGTGCGCCGATGACCAGCGCAGCCGCACCGGCGACTCCCAGCCCGACACCCAGGAACGTCCGAGTGCGCAGGGTGTCGCCTGCGGAGGCGAACTCCTCGCGCATCGCGGCGACCGGCGGAATCTTGGCTGCTCGACGCGCCGGTGCATACGCGCTCAGGACGGTGACGATGATGCCGACCGCGAAGGCGACGGCGACGGTGCGGGGTTCGAGTGCCAGTGGCCCCGACGGCAGCCCCAGATCGAAGGCGTTGAGCAGTGCGCGCAGGCCGTAGGCTAGCCCGACTCCCCCCGCGAAGCCGAGGATGCTGCCGATGACGCCGACGACGAGTGCTTCGAGTACCACCGAGCGGCTGACCTGGCCGCGGCTGGCCCCGATGGCCCGCAGCAGCGCCAGCTCACGGACTCGCTGGGCAACGATCATCGAGAACGTGTTGTAGATGATGAAGGTGCCGACGAGCAGTGCGATTCCGCCGAAGGCGAGCAGGAAGTAATTGATGAACGACAGGGCCGACTCCACCTCGGCCTGGGTCTCTTCCTGTACGTCCGCGGCGGTCTGTACCTTCAGGCCGGGGAGCGCCGCGGAAATTTCGTCCCGCAGATCGCTCTGCGTGAGCCCCTGCGCGGTGAGATCGTTGCCTGCGACGTCGATGTACTGCACATGGGCACCGTCGGTGAACAATTCGTTCGCCTGGCTCTGAACGAACTGGAGCCCGATGAAACCACCGGATTCGGTTGCGGTGGAGTAGATCCCGGAAATCGTGATGTCGGTGATGCCCTTGGACGGCACGAGCACCTGGGTGGCGTCGCCCACCTTCAACCCGGCGCGTTCGGCACCACCGGCATTGATCGCGACCTGCCCGGGGGCGGTGGGAGCCGAGCCGTCGACGAAGGTCGTCGGATCGCCCAGTCGTTGGTCTTCCGGTAGGTAGGACTCGCCGATGGTCGGTGCCCCGCCCGATTGCACGGCGGCACCGTCGGAGCCGAGCAGCACGAGTTGTCCGCCGACGTACGGCGACACGGCGCGTACGTTCGGCAGGGCCGAGATCGCGGCGATGTCCTCGTTGGGAACCCCGCTCGAGCGGGCGTCCTCCGGGCTCACTCGAACGTCTGCACCCTGCGCGGTATCGGCGAACAACGAGGAGAACGTGCGTTGAAGGGTGTCGGTGAAGACGAACGAACCCGCGACGAACGCGGTGCCGAGCACAACGGACAGAACCGTCAGTGCCAACCGAACCTTGTGTGCTGCAAGGTTTCTCAGTGAAACCTTGCGCATCGGATTGCCCGCCGGCTTGTGTCGAGGAGGCTTGTTGGAGACAGAATGCGCCATTATCGGACCGTCTCCAGTTTCTTCATCCGCTCGAGTACGGCGTCGGCCGTGGGCGAGTTCAGCTGATCGATCACGGCACCGTCGGCGAGAAACACGACGCGGTCCGCATAGCTGGCCGCGCGTGGATCGTGGGTGACGATGACGACTGTCTGGTCGAATTCGTCTGCGGCAGTGCGCAGAATCGACAGGACCTCGCCGGACGAGCGAGAGTCCAGGTTGCCGGTGGGCTCGTCGCCGAACACGATGTCGGGTCGACCGGCCAGCGCGCGGGCGCACGCCACTCGCTGTTGCTGCCCGCCCGAGAGCTCGCTGGGGCGGTGATCGAGGCGATCGCGGAGGCCGAGTCGGTCGACGACGGTGTCGAGCCACCCCTGATCCGGGGCGCGGCCCGCGATGTCGAGTGGCAGGGTGATGTTCTCCAGCGCGGTCAGCGTCGGTACCAGATTGAATGCCTGGAACACGAATCCGATTCGGTCCCTGCGCAATCCGGTCATCTCCTTGTCGGAGAGCGCCGTCAGCTCGGTGTCTCCGATGGTTACCGTACCCGACGATGCGGTGTCCAACCCGGCCAGGCAATGCATCAGAGTGGACTTGCCCGAACCCGACGGGCCCATGATGGCGGTGAATTCTCCGCGAGCGAACTCGACGCTCACCCCGGACAGTGCGTGCACCTGGGTGTCCCCGGAACCGTAGACCTTCGATACGTCGACCGCGCGTGCGGCAATGTCGCTCATACGCTCCAGTGTTTCAGTGTTCTGCGCCGGTTGCTATCAGGGGAGACCCTGAACACGGCCCCTATGATGGACGTCATGCGCATCGGAGCACACGTCCGCGACAGCACCGACCCTCTCGGTACAGCAGAGGCTCTCGGCGTCGATCTCGTCCAGATGTTTCTCACCGATCCGCAGAAGTGGAACAAGCTCGAACCACACCCGCAGGGCGAGGCTCTGCTGGCCGGCTCGGTCGATGTGGTGGTGCACTCGTCGTACGTGCTCAACGTCGCGAGCTTGAACAATCGGATCCGCATCCCGTCCAGGAAGGCCGTCGTCGAGCAAGCAGCTGCGGCGGCCGAGATCGGGGCCATCGGTCTGGTCGTCCACGGCGGCCACGTCCGCGAGGGCGAGGACACCGCCAAGGGAATCGACAACTGGCGCAAGCTCTTCGAGCGTCAAGCTGAGCAGGGCGGCTTCGCGGTGCCGATCTTCGTCGAGAACACCGCGGGTGGGGACTCGGCGATGGCGCGCCACTTCGACGACATCGCCCGCCTGTGGGATGCCATCGGCGAGTTCGGTGCCGGCTTCTGCCTGGACACCTGCCATGCCTGGGCCGGCGGCGAGGACCTCGTCGATGTCGTCGACCGCATCGAGGCCATCACCGGACGAATCGATCTGGTGCACCTGAACAACTCGCGCGACGAGTTCGACTCGGCCAGGGACCGACACGCCAACCTCGGCACCGGAACCATCGACGCCGAGATCCTGACTGCCGTCGCCTTGGCCGCCGACGCACCGGTGATTCTCGAGACGCCGCCCGAGGGCATCGAGGACGACGTCAGGCTGCTGAAGAGCCTGTAGCGGCGGCTGCCATCGTGGTCAGGTGGTGGACGGCTACCGACCACAATCGGATCAGCTCGTCGACTCCCTGCAGTTCGCCGGCCCAGCTGACCTGTGCCGCTGTGGTACCAGAATCGCCGGCGGTGATCCTGACATCGATCGCGTACTCGCCGTTCGGCTCCGCCGATGCGTCGTCACGCACGATGATCTGCGCCCCGGCACGTGAGGCGAGCGCGGGATAGTTGCGGGTGAGCGCGTAGTCGCGTCCGCCGTTCGGCACCGCGTCCAGTTTCCTCGAGACATCGTCGACGAGGTTCTTGCACTGAGCGGGCACGGCGAGCGCGTCGGTGTGGACGGCGGGGAGGCGAACCGGGTGCACGGCCCTCGACGCTTCGAGGTCCAGATCCACCAGGACGCCGGCCGACGAGCCACGGCGATTGTTCCGCTGCCATGTGGACACCGCCGACCCGAGCGCCGCGAGCAACAAGGCATGTGGTCGGTGTGGGCAATCGGGCAGTTCGAGCGTCACCGATTCCTGCTCGGAGCGGCCCGATGCCGATCGGGCTCCGAGAAGAGGCCGCTCGGCGGGAGTCAACACGGCGACCCAGTACGGAACCTGTTCGGCGACCTCGGTGCACAGGGTGCGTCCGAGCTGAGCTGGGCTGATGGTCTCCCCGCCTGAGAGTCCCTGTCGTGCGACTCTCAGCGGTGCGAACACGGTCACGCCGAAGAACCCCACTTCCGATGCAAATTGTCCTAGCCTTACCTAATTCTCTCAGGCTAGCTCGAGCCGGAATCGGGTGCCAGGACGCCCCGGCGTGGATCGGTGGCACGCAGCACCGGAATTCCGGGGGAGACCGGCAGGGTTCCGGTCTCCAGGTCGTCGAGCAGCCCTTCGGACCAGGCCAGTAAGCCGCTGACGTCGACACTGTGCGGAGGGTCGGCTTCGAAGCCGACCAAGCGATCGTGTCCCTGCCGAAGCAGCGACGCGGCACCGATGCGATTACCGCGCAAGAGGTGAGTCAGTCCGACGGCGAGTTGGGCGAGACCCTGCCACAACGGACGCTCGTCGGTCGGACAGCTCTTCCACGTGCCCTCGAGTACTTCGTGTGCGTGGAACGGCATGTTCGCATCGAGAAACTTCTGCGACTCGACGAGAGCTGCGTCGGGCGGCAGCCGCACGTCGTCGGGCACTCGTGGGGTTCCGCTTCCACCGCGGGCGAGGGGTCGCCCGAGACCGTCGCGAGGCCTGGCATTGAGGGGTTTACCGCGCGCATCGCGCTCGCGTTCGGTCATGGCGGTCACCCTAGTGGGTGGGTGCCGCTCCCTTGGCCGGTTGCCGCGCAGACGACCGCGCGGTGATGACACCCAGAGCGATCAGTGCTGCAGCGGACGTCACGACCATCGTCGTGGACACGGCCACTGCATCGTTTCCGAGTGCGCCGACGACAGGGGCGACGATGGCACCGAGACCGAACTGTGCCGCTCCGAGAAGTGCAGCAGCACCACCTGCGGCCTCACCGTGCCGGGACAGCGCGAGTGCAGGCGCGTTGGGCATCACGAATCCGACGGCTCCGAGCACGAACCACAGTGGGACGACGAATCCCGCCATACCGCCGGTCTCGGTGACTGCCAACGCCACCATGACTCCACCGGCGACGACGCCGAACGACAGTGCCGACAGCACGATCTGCACGGGAGCGAAGCGTCCGAGCAGCAGGACGTTGAGCTGAGATGCACCGATCAGGGAAATCGCGCCGGCCGCGAAGACGATCGCGAACTGTTGCTCGTCCAGGCCGAACTCCTCCTGCAGCACGAACGACGACCCGGCTACGTAGGCGAACAGCGACGACATCGCCAGTGCGGCGACCAGGACGAGTACGACGAACTGGGCGTCCCGCAGCAGCGAGCGGTAGGTGCGCAACACCGGCATGACACCACTGGCTCGACGACGCTCGGGTGGCAACGACTCGCGCAGCGACACGATCGCCAACGTCATCAGGCCGACACCCAGAATTGCCAGCGCCGCGAATACGAGGCGCCATGATCCGACCAGCAGCACGGCACCGCCGAGGGACGGAGCCAGCACGGGGGCGACGCCCATCACGAGCATCAGGCGCGACAGCACGGTGGCGGCAGCGCGGCCGGTGAACAGATCACGCACGATGGCCATCGCCAGCACAGCAGCGGCCGCAGCTCCGAGACCCTGCACGACGCGTAAGCCACCGAGCACCGCGATGTTCGGGGCCACGATGCAGGCCACGGAAGCGAGGATGTGCACTCCGGTACCGACGATCAGTGGAAGTCGTCGCCCGACGATGTCCGACAACGGACCGATCACCAGCTGGCCGAGGGCGAGCCCGACCAACGTGCCGGCGAGGGTGAGCTGCACCGCGGACGACGGGGTGTTCAGGTCGTCGGCGATGGCAGGTAGAGCCGGTAGGTACATGTCGATGGTCAGCGGGCCGAGGGCGATGAGGGCACCGAGTACGAGGATCACCCGTAGGCGCTCCCGTGACGTCGGCTCGGTCACCGGAGCCGAGGTGTCGGTCACCGGCGTGCCGGCTACGGCTGTTTTCGTTGACGACGTGTTCGATGCTGGGGCCACCCGAAAGTCAGCAACCGGGCAAGTCGTTCTGTTCCCGGTTGCTGACTACAACTTTCGTGTTCTATGCCACGGCGTCGGACAGAACCGTCAGTTTCTCGACTTCCTGACTGGTCAGAGTCAAGGCCGGCGCGTCGAGGAGGGCGGGCAGCTGAGAAATTTTGCTCGCACTGGCAATGGGCGCGGTGACGCCCGGACGGGCCAGCAGCCAGGCCAGAGCAACGCTCGAAATCTCCGCGGATCGCGATTCGGCTATCTCACGCAGACCCTGCACCACCTCGAGCCCGGCATCGGAGAAGTACCCCGTGGTCAACCGCTCGCGCTGTTCGCCGGCCAAGTCCTCGCGGGTGCGGTACTTGCCCGTCAGGAATCCGGCGGCGAGGGAGAAGTAGGGAAACACGCCGAGGTCGTGCTCGACGGCCAGCTTCTGCATCTCGCCCTCGTAGTCGCGGCGGGCGACCAGGTTGTAGTGCGGCTGCAGCGCGATCGGAGCGGCGAACCCGTTCTCCTCGGCAAGTTCGAGCCACTCGCGCACCCGCGCCGGGGTGTAGTTCGAGATGGCGACGTAGCGAACCTTGCCTGCGGTTACCAACTCGTCGAACGCGGCGAGGGACTCGACCAGTGGGGTCTTGTCGTCGTCGTAGTGCGCGTAGTAGACGTCGATGTGGTCGGTCTGCAAGCGGGTCAGTGATGCGTCGGCGGCCGCTCGGATGTTGTCCGGGGCCAGCCCGCGAAAGTCGGGGTGCTGGCTGACCTTGGTGGCGATGACCACGTCGTCGCGGTTGCCACGAGCGTTGGTCCACTTGCCGATGATCGTCTCCGACTCGCCGCCGGAGTTGCCGTCGGCAAAGGCCGAGTACGAGTCGGCGGTGTCGACGAAGTTGCCTCCGCCGGCGGTGAACGCGTCGAGAATCTCGAAGGACGCAGCCTCGTCGCTGGTCCAGCCGAAGGTGTTGCCGCCGAGGGCGAGCGGAAAGATGTCGAGATCGGACGTGCCGATGGCAACCACGAAGTACTCCTTACGTTGGCGAACAACTCGACTGTACGAGCAGCGGAGGGCTCAGTGCCACGTGTGATCCACCAGAGCGGTTCGCGGACCGAACTTCGGCTTGGTGGCCTTCCCGCTCAGGTACAGCAAGCGAATCGCGCGATGCCGATGCGGAGCCAGGGGCCGCAGGTACTCGACCATTTCGGCGTCGTCGATGGGCCTGCCCAACAGCGACCAGCCCACCACGGCAGCCAGGTGATAATCGCCGACCGACAACGCGTCGGGATCCCCCAAAGCGCGCTGCGCGGTCTCGGCCGCGGTCCAGATGCCGACGCCCGGGATCGCCCGCAGTCTGCGCTGCGCCTCCTCCGGTGTCATCGTCGACGCCTCCTCCAGGCGTCCGGCCGCTTGCGCGGCGCGGACGATGGTCTTCGACCGGGCCGGGTCGACGTTGGCGCGGTGGTACTCCCACGAGGGGATACGACGCCACACGTCGGGCGTGGGGAAGACGAACATCGGCTTGGGAGTCGGTCCCGGTGCGCTCTCGCCGAACTTGCTCACCAGATAACGCCACGAGCCGAACGCCGAAATGCCGTGTACGCGTTGTTCGATGATCGCCGGTATCAACGCCTCGAGCACCAGCCCGGTACGGCCGAGACGCAGGTGTGGCAGCTGCCGGTGGGCCTCTCTCAGAATCGGGTGCTCCGGTGCGAATGTGCTGGCGTCGTCCTCGCAACCCAGTAGCGCGGGCACCGTGTCCAGCAGTTCGGGTGCGCCGGGGCCCCATGCTCGCGCCTGGACACTGGTCGGCGAAGCTTGGGTCAGACGGTAGGTCACCGGACCCGAGTTCATCCGCGATGTGCGCCAGATTCCGCCGTCCGGCGTCGACTCGTAGGTGGGATCGCCGCGGCCCCGACGCAACGGCGACAGAGACATTCGCGCGTCGAGCCGCGTCTCGGACGTGACGACGCGTACCGTTCCGCTCGACTCGGTGGCGTCGGACATTGCGGTGGGTCACCTCCCGGACTGTCAGGGCGAGCGTCGACGGTGTATCTCTGGCAGGGCCCAGTCAACACCTTCGGCGGAGTCGCCGGGAAATATCGTGCACCCGCACAAGGAGGACCGCCGTGACTCGATCGAGTGCAGCATCGTTCGTCGGGGTCGCATTCGCGTTCGTCGTCGCGATGATGGGTACGACGATGCCGACGCCGCTCTACGCGTTGTACGAGGTCGAATTCGGGTTCTCCGTATTCGTCGTCACGTTGGTGTTCGCCGCGTATGCCGTGGGCGTGCTCGGGGCACTGTTGGCCTTCGGTCGCTGGTCCGATTCACTCGGTAGGCGTCCGATGTTGCTGGCGGCCATCGCTTTCGGCCTCGTCAGTGCTGTGGTGTTCGTGACTGCGGACTCACTGACGGCCCTGGTGATCGGGCGCGTGTTGTCCGGTATCTCGGCCGGGATCTTCGTGGGTACCGCCACGGTGACCCTGCTCGAACTGGTTCCCGATACATGGCGTGATCGGGCTCCGGCGATCGCCACTGCCGCCAATATCGGAGGTCTGGGTCTCGGACCGCTGGTGGCAGGTCTGTTGGTGGAATACCTGCCGCAGCCCTTGCGGCTGACGTTCTTCGTCGACATCGTGTTGCTTCTCGTGGCTGGAGCCGCGGTGTACTTCGCGCCCGAGACCGTCCGGGTCGCCGCTGGTGCGCGTCCGCACGTGCAGCGACTGTCGGTTCCGGTGGAGGTGCGCGGCACGTTCTTGCGCGCTGCGGTCGGTGGGTTCGCCGGGTTCGCGGTGCTGGGGTTGTTCACCGCCGTCTCACCTGGATTCATCGCCGGTGTGCTGGGGATCGACAATCACGCCATCACAGGTGTCGTTGTGTTCGCCGTCTTCGCCGCGTCCGCGACAGCCCAGATCACGCTGCGCGCAGCCGATCCGGCATCGGCTCAGCGCTGGGGCTGCCTGGTGTTGGTATTGGGTCTGGTGCTGCTTGCCGCGTCGTTGCTTCTGACGTCTCTGATCGTGTTGGTGTGCGCGGCGCTGCTCTGCGGAATCGGGCAGGGCGTGACGTTCAGCAACGGGATGGCCGCGATCGGTGCGCAGCTTCCGCCGCACCGTCGCGCCGAAGTGACCTCCACCTTCTTCGTGGTGCTCTACGTTGCGATTTCGGTCCCGGTGATCGGCGCAGGGGCTGCGGCGACGGAGTGGGGACTGGTGACTGCGGGGGTGGTGTTCTCGGCGTTGATCGCCGCGCTCGCAGCGGTGGCGTTCGTACTGCTCAGCGTGGACGGCCGAAGGGCCGCGGGTACCAGCACGTCGTGACCGGGTGCACCGAGACCCGTCCGCCGCACCGGGCAGTCGATCTGCAAGTACCTCGATGTTCTCGAGCGAGTCACCCGGAGTTTGTCGGTGGCCCGACGTAGGGTCTGAGACCGTGATCATCGTGAGTACGGACGGCTCGTGTCTGCGTAACCCCGGCGGAGCAATCGGGTGGGCGTGGGTCAATCACACGGGGCCGAGCAACTCCGGCGGTGAGCCCTCGGGCACCAATCAGGTAGCCGAGCTCCGTGCCCTGCTCGAGGCAGTTCTGGCCCACCCCGGCCCCGAGCCGCTGTTGATCGAGTCCGATTCTCAATACGCAATCAAGTGTGCGTCCGAGTGGCTCGCCGGCTGGAAGCGCAAGGGCTGGAAGACGGCGAGCGGCACTCCGGTACGCAATCTCGAGCTCGTGCAGAACATCGAGCGGGCCATCACCGACCGTGAAGGGCCCGTCCGGTTCCGGTGGGTCCGTGGACACGTCGGCAATCACTTCAACGAAGCAGCCGACGCCTTGGCAGGCGAAGCTGCCAGGGCCATCGCGGCAGCGGGAGCGAACGCCGGATCCAAGCCGGCCGTGACCGAGCCCGTCGAGGCCGAGCCTGCCGAGACCACGCCCACCAAGACCACGCCCACCAAGACCACGCCCACCAAGACCACGCCCGCCAGAAACAAGCCCGCTGAGAGCCAGCGCCGCACGAGCGCAGCTCCGCGGTCGTCGGAGCCGGAGATCGCGACGCTGTTCTGACGGGTGTGCTGGGCAGTCAGCCGCGAGGTTTCATACGGGCGTTCGGAAGTTCGGGCGCATGGAGCCGCGGCCCGGGATATCCCTCGACGGTGCCGAACTGGCCGTTCTCGGATTCGTAGGCTGCTCGATATTCGACGACGTCTTCGTGACTGCGGCCGACGAAGTTCCACCACATCACGATCTGCTCGCCGAACGGCGGACCGCCCAAGAGTAGAAACCGAACCGGATCCTGCGTCGAATTGTGCAGGTGCAGCTCGTGTTCACCGGGTTCGGCATAACCCAATTCGGCAGCGCCCAGCTCGGCGTCGGCCAGGGTCACCGATCCTCGGTCGACGATGATCCCGTGCTCGAACGTCGGGTCGACCTCGAGAGTGACCCGCGCGCCGGCGTCGAGCACCATCTCCGCCCCGAGCAGTGGGGTGTACGTCGACACCGGCGAGGTCTCGCCGAGCACGGTGCCGAGGAACACCCGGGCGGTGAGTCCCGGCGCAGACACCGGCGCTGGCACATAGTGCTCGAATGTCGGTGCAACGAAACGGGATACGGCCGGAAGCGCGACCCACAACTGCATGCCGTGCAGGATGTCGGTCTGTGGGGTGGAGACCTCGGAGTGACTGATGCCATGCCCGGCCGTCATCAAGTTCAGCTCGCCCGGTCGCACCATGGCGTGCGAACCCACACTGTCGCGGTGCTCGATCTCGCCCGAGAACAGCCAACTGACCGTCTGCAATCCGGTGTGCGGGTGCGGTGCGACATCCATGCGCGAGCGTTCCGGGCCGTAATGATCTGCGAAACACCATGCGCCGATGAGGGATCGGTCTTTGTGGGGCAGGGTGCGTCGAACTTTCATGGCGCGGGGGCCACCGAGTGGAACTTCACGAGGGGTGAGGACCTGGATCATGTGTGCTCCCGGATGTCGGTCTGGGCGAGCCTGAGCTTGGTGCACAGACTTTCGAGTGTCTTCAGCTCGTCGGCATTCAGAGCGTCGCCGACGTAGCGCCTGATGCGGGCGGCGTGTTTGCGTCCGATCATCCTCTGCACATCGGCTCCCGTATCGGTCAGGCAGACGATCGTCCCGCGCTTGTCCGACGGATCAGGCTCTCGGGCAACGTAACCCAATGCCGCAAGGCGATCGCACATCCGAGAGAGCGACGGTTGGCTGAGCAGGATCTCGTCGTTGAGTTCGTGCAATCGGAGTCTGTGGTTCGGACTGGTACTCAGGGTGAACAACACGTCGTACTCGCGCATGCCGATCGGATCCCAGATGTCGTCGGCGGTGAACCGGCGCATCAGGGCGACCTGGGAGCGAAACAATGCCTCCCAGGCCCCGATCGACAACTCCGTGTCAGACGGCAACAGCTGCCTCTTTCTCCGCCAGCATCGATGCGTGAGTCGGAGGATTCTCCGGAACACCTGCCGGGCGTCGGGAAGCGAATTCTCTGCGCAGTACCGGCACCACGTCCTCGCCCAGGATGTCGAGCTGTTCGAGCACGGTCTTCAACGGCAGACCCGCGTGGTCCATCAGGAACAGTTGACGCTGGTAGTCGCCGAAGTAGTCCGCGAATGCAAGCGTCTTCTCGATCACTTGCTGCGGAGATCCGACAGTCAGCGGGGTCTGTTCGGTGAAGTCCTCCATCGTGGGACCGTGGCCGTAGACGGGTGCATTGTCGAAGTACGGCCGGAACTCGTTCACCGCGTCCTGGCTGTTCTTGCGCATGAACACCTGACCACCCAAGCCGACGATGGCTTGGTCGGCACGGCCGTGACCGTAGTGCTCGTACCGTTCGCGATACAGGTCGATCAGCGCGATGTAGTGCTCCTTCGGCCAGAAGATGTTGTTCGCGAAGAAACCGTCACCGTGATACGCGGCGATCTCTGCGATCTCCGGGCTGCGGATCGACCCGTGCCAGACGAACGGCGCAATGTTGTCGAGTGGGCGCGGCGTCGAGGTGAACCCGTCGAGCGGGGTGCGGAAGTTGCCCTTCCAGCTCACGACGTCCTCGGTCCACAGCCGTCGGAGCAGTTGGTAGTTCTCCAGCGCCAGCGGAATCCCCTGACGGATGTCCTGGCCGAACCACGGGTAGACCGGACCGGTGTTGCCGCGGCCCATGATGAGGTCGACGCGCCCCTCGGACAGATGCTGGAGCATCGCGTAGTCCTCGGCGATCTTCACCGGGTCGTTGGTGGTGATCAGCGTGGTCGACGTGGACAGAATCAGCTTGTCGGTCCGGGCCGCGATGTAGCCGAGCATCGTTGTGGGCGAGGACGGCACGAACGGCGGGTTGTGGTGCTCGCCGGTAGCGAAAACCTCGAGGCCTACTTCTTCGGCATGCTCGGCGATGGTGACCATCGCGCGGATGCGCTCGTGTTCGGTGGGCGTCGCACCTGTCGTGGGGTCGGTGGTGACGTCTCCGACGGAGAAAATTCCGAACTGCATGGTGCGCTCCTACCCGAACAAAGTTCATGCGTTTGCATCGACTGCGTCGTACAACCTGCGCTTGGTCCGGGCTATTCCGTGTCGCCTACCGAACGAGCGACGCGGTTCCGCTGAGCGAACGCACGTCGTACGATTCGGCCGCGCCGTGCTGCTCGGAGGACCCGCCGTGCACGGTGTAGAGCACTGCGTAGGAGGTGAACGTGACGTCTTGGCCGTCGTCCGTATCGATGTTGACGCGGGGCAGAACGATCAGCAGGTGGGTCCGGTTGCCGTCCGAGAGAGTCTGCACGAGGGTGCGCACCTCGAATCCGAGGTCGGAGCGGGTGACGTCGGTGGATTCCAGCGTCTCACCGCTGAGTACGAGCTGCGCCGCCCAGACCCCGGCGGATCGATGGGCGTCGACGGTTCCGGTGATGTCGTCGCCACTGAAGTCGTAGTGGTTCGCTGCTGAGAAAGGCATGGTCACAGGCTATGCCCGGGCGGCTGAAAAAACTTCGAAAGAATTTCCCATCCGATACCCATCCACCCGGTGACGGGCCTCGAATGGTCAATGAGACACCCGCTGCTGCTGTCGCCCCCGACCGCCGTCAGTAGTGGGTGTCTCCCTTAATTTGTGGGTCCGGGTCGGCCTGATTCTTTCCCTAGCATCGACGTCATGGCGTTTCGCATCGTTCCTGTCACGGCCGAATGCTGGCCGCAGTTCCGCGCGCTTCGGCTCGAGATGTTGGCAGATTCGCCGAAGGCGTTCGTCGAGACTCTCGATGCTGCGTCGCGACAATCGGATGACGACTGGGTGCGGCGAGCCGCCGAAACCAATTCTGCGTTCTCGTGTGGTTTCGCCGCGGTGGACGACGCGGATCGGTGGGTAGGAATCATGCGGGCGCGGGTCGAAGACGGTAGGACATTTCTGCTGGGCGTCTACGTGACGCCCCTCCTGCGCGGCGAAGGCTTGGCCGATGCCTTGCTGCTCGAAATCGAGCGGTGGGCCGGCGAACGCGGGCATGACCAGCTGACGCTCGAGGTGCACGAGCACAACGAACGCGCCCAGGCTTTCTATCGGCGCAGGGGATTCAGCGCGACCGGTGAGAAAGTTCCCTACCCCTTGGCTCCCCACGAGTACGAAGTTGTGATGATCAAACCACTCGGGGCGGAGTAGGTATCTCGCGCTCTATCGGAGGAGCGCGATTCGCTGCTCGTCGAACCTCGTCATGGTCGTCGGCACATCCCTGGTTTTGTTGTGCTGAAGTAGTTCTTCAGTCCGATCGCGAGGATTCGGCAACTACACCGAACGCGATAGTCGCGCGCCTTCGATGACCGTACCGAGCGTGGAACGCCGTTCGCTGAGTTTCACGCCGACGGCGCTTAAGCTGCCCGTGTGTCCAAGAAAGACAACACGTCGGCGATCGAAGTGCAGACACTGCTTCGGCAGGATCGCAGAGATCTCGCCGCCCGGTTGCTCGTCTCCGCCTTCGTGCCGGTGATCGACGACCCTTACCCGTTGATGACGGGCGCGCGGCTGGGTGAATCGCTCGCCCGTGACGCCGGAATCCGAGTCAGTACTTGGTCCTGGAGCATCCGCCGCAATCCCGACGCCACCCTCGCGCAGCTGATTCTCGAACTGGTTCTGCTGTGGGAAGGAGCCGGACTGGCATGCCGCGGGCTCGCGCTCGACGCCAACGAGGTTGTCCTTCTGACACGGGGCGAAGAGCTGCTACGCGCCGGCGGCGTCGACGCTGTTCGCCGCGCGCTCCGGTGAAGAAGACCGCAATTCGCTGAGTCGACTGATCAATCGATCGGTGTCGAGACCGGCACGCCCGACGGCGAATTCATGCAGCGGGACGAGAGCGTGGAAGTCCGTACGTACGTCCCGGTCGTACAGGACATCCACGAGATTTGCGAAGCGCTGAGCGGCGAATTCGTTCACACTGGCAAGAGCCGGAATGTCTGTGATCGTCAGAGTCGTTGCTGTTTCGGTCAATTGGAGGTAGTCGCCCGTCGAGCGAGCGGCGCAGCACAGCTCGGAAAACGTACGACCGTCCAAGACCGGCTCCAGACTCCACATCCCCGATGCGAATCGCGACCGACTCGTCCCGGCGGAACGGTAATCGACGGGACCGTCGACGCAGACCACGTCGAGATCTTTCTTCAGCTTCTCGATCGTCGGAACGAACGTCGGGTGGAACAGCGGATTCGGAAGCAGATCGTCGGGCGCGTAGTTCGACGTGACAACCAGGACGACGCGGCGAGCGAAGAGGGCGTCCAGCATGCGCGTGATGAGGCGGGCATCGCCGATGTCGTGGACGTGGAATTCGTCGAAACACAGCAGTGATGCCGGAGCAGAGCCGGTGGACAGAATGTCGTCGATGGCCGCGTCGATCGAGAACCCGTGACGAAAATACGCTGCGTGCAGGTCGCGGAAGAAGCTGTGGAAGTGGACGCGCTTCTTGGCCGTGACGTCGACATTGTCGAAATAGGTATCGAGCAGCCAGGTCTTACCGCGTCCTACCGGCCCCCACAGGTAAATGCCTTTCTTGCCCGGCGTGGTCAGCGCGTCAGCCGCTGCGGCCTGGGCATCGTCCAGGATGAAGTCGGTGTCGAAGGTGTATCGCGGTGGAGTCGGCCTCATGAACCGAACCGTACGCCGTCGGGCTCTACATTTGTAGAGGGAGTGTGTAGGCTCACGATCATGGATCGTCGAACTACTATCGCCGACGCCGCGCTCGGCATCGTTGCCCGCGATGGTCTGCGCGCGCTGACCCACCGCGCGATCGACTCGACGCTCGAATACCCGGCCGGGTCAACGTCGTACTACTTCCGAACCAAGTCCGATCTGCTGGCTGCGGTGGCCGCCAGGCTGGTAGAGCTGTCACACGCGTCGTTCGTGGACATCGCCGACAACAACACCGATGTCGCCACGGTGGTGGGGCAGTACCTCCACGGTGCGCTCACTCATCGCATGACCGAGCTGCGGGCTCGTTATGCGCTGATGCTCGATCCTGCTGTTGCGCAGGATGTTCGCGACGTTCTGGCGCGCGCGTTCTTTTCGCTCGAACTGGCCAGGGAACTGTTCGACGAACCCGCCCACGGAGACGGCTTGGTCTCGCTCTGCGAGGGCTTGGTTGCCGATGTGGTGTTCGGGCGTCGCGCATCGAAAGACATTGCAGCGCTGAAGTTGCCGATCGCGGTCTACCTCGCGGGTGCCGGGCGTTCACTGCGCGGGAACTCGATGGACACCGACCTCCCGTAGTCTCGCCGACCATGCGATTCGGTAGATACATGTCTGTGGCATGCGTTTCGGCTCTGGTTCTGGCCGGGTGCGGAACCGAATCGACCGCAGACCCGGCATTGCCGGAAGGTGGCGCGGCACCACTCGGCTCGTTCGACCTGCAGGCGCACCGGGGCGGTCTCGGCTTGGTCACCGAGAGCACGATCGAATCATTCTCCAATGCGCTGGAACTCGGGGTGAACACCCTCGAATTGGACACTCAGATCACCGAGGACGGCGTCGCGATCGTCACGCACGACCGCAAGGTTTCCGACAAGAAGTGCATCGACACCGGTGCATCCACGCCGGGAGACCCGGACTTTCCGTACGTCGGAAAGTTCGTCGACACACTGACTCTCGCGCAGATCCGCACACTGGATTGCGGTGCGTTGCCGCTCGCGGACTACCCGGAGCAACGTCGCGTGCCCGGTGCTCGCATGCCGACGCTCACCGAGGTGCTGGATCTGGTGAAGTCGGTCGACGCGCCGGACGTGAAGCTGAACGTCGAAACCAAGGTCGAGGCAGGCAGCCCTACCGAAACCGCTCCACGCGAGCAGTTCGTCGACACAGTGCTGGGGACGATCAGGGAGGCAGGCATGCTGGACCGGATCACTGTGCAGAGCTTCGACTGGGGCGCGCTGAAACTGGTCCGAGACGCCGAGCCCGAGGTGCCGGTGGTTGCGCTGACCAACGGTGACTTCTTGCAGGTGGGCCAGGAGGGCTCGTCACCCTGGCTCGGCGGAATCGACATCGACGATTTCGGTGGGGACGCGATCGCCGCGATCGATTCGTTCGGAGCGTCCGCTTACTCGCCGGTGCAGGGAAACCCGCAGAGCGGCAAGGTCGGCGACCCAGACTTCGAGCTCTTCGTGACTCAGGCGATGGTCGATTCAGCACACGACCGCGGAATCCGGGTGATCCCGTGGACCGTCGACGACCCCGACACGATGCGTGCCCTGATGGACCTGGGCGTCGACGGTCTGATCACCGACTACCCCGACCGCGCGCGCACCGTCATGAGCGAGCGCGGACTTCCACTGCCCGAACCCGCGCGGTGAGTGCGCGGCGGGAGACTCACACCGGGTAGCCGACCCCGGTCAACTTTTCGCTGACGTCCCACAGCTTTGCCGCGAGCACGGGATCCTGTGCCATGCGAGTCATGGACGCCGGGCCCGGCTTTCCGCGTGACTCGAACAGCGACGTGGGGCCACTGTAGGTGCCGCCACCCGCGACGTCGACGGCATAGATCGTGGGAAGTGCTCCGGCACGGGCAGATTGCGAGATGAACTTCAATCCGATGGGTGCCAGTGCCGCCAGGATCTTGTTGCTGCCCAAGCCGTCCGGGCTCGAGTACAGCTCGGTCGAGGAGATACCGGGGTGCGCAGCATTGCTGGTCACCTTCGATCCGGCCTTGTCGATCCGACGCTGCAATTCCAGTGCGAACAAGATGTTCGCGAGCTTGGAGTTCGCGTACCCACGCTGAGCGCTGTAGCCACGCTCGAGCTGGAGATTGTCGAAGTCGAGCTTGGGGCGCTGACGATGCGCGACGGATGCGATGGTGGTGATCTTCGCGGCGTCGGCGAGTTTGGGAAACAGCAGGCCGGTCAGGGCGAAGTGGCCGAGATGATTGGTGCCGAGCTGCAGCTCGAATCCGTCCTCGGTCTCGGTCCGCGAGGCCGGCATCATGACGCCTGCGTTGTTGATCAGTACGTCGATCGACTCGGGAGCCGACGCGGCGTATTCCCGCACCGAGGCCAGGTCGGCGAGATTCAGTGTCGCCGTATCGACGGTTCCGTTCGGTGCCTCCGCTCGGATCTTCCCCGCTGCGGACTCGGCTTTCTCCTGGTTACGGCAGGCGAGCGTCACATGGTCGCCACGTTTCGCGAACTCCAAGGCGGTGAAGTAGCCGATACCGGTGTTCGCTCCGGTGATGATAACGCGTCTCTGCTTGGTTTCAGGCACGGCGTCAGGCTACCGGTCTGCCTTAGGATGCGCCCGTGAGCACAGCACAAACCGATGAACATCCGGACTTTCCGAAGGGGACCGGAAATCCTGCGTGCCGGGCGTTCCGCGCGGCGGGCTACCGGTGTCTGGACGATCTCGCAGGTGTGTCGGCGGCGGAGTTGAGAAAGCTGCACGGTGTCGGCCCGAAGGCACTGACAATCGTCCGAGCAGCGCTGGAGCAGACCGGTAGATCACTGGGTTGAAGGTCAGGTCCAGTGACTCGGACGGGTCAGGGATTGCGGTAGCCGTGTTGCTCGGTCACCTCGAGCCGCGTTGATCTGAAACTGGGTGGCAAAGATGCTGCCACGCAGGTCTGCGCCTCTGAGGTCGGCACCTCGAAGGTCCGCGCCGATCACGTCGGCCAGACGCAGGTCGGCCCCGCGCAGGTCGGCTCCGATGAGGTAGGTGCCGCGCAAGCTTGCGCCGCGCAGATCGGCACCGGCAAGCTTCGCGCCCATCATGTCGCGTCCGCGGTAGTTAGTCTTCTTGCCTGCAACCTCGGCGCGCACCTGGTCGCTTGCGTCGAGCAGCACTTCGTTGACTCGAGAGCGCAGGGCGGAGACGTCGACCGCCATCAGGATCCCGGGAGTTGCCGACGTGAGCGCCTCCAATTCGTCGTAATCGCCGGCAAGCCGGGTGTGGAGGCTTTCGGTCGACTTCCGGCCACGGGCATCCGCCAGATACCAGAGCAGCTCGTGCAGATCACGCATCACCGGAAAAACCGCGAACATCTCCGACGCGTTCGACGGCTGCTGCCGCCAGTCCCGTCCCTCGAACGTGGACTGCGACACCTTCTGGCCCGCACCGAAGCAGTCGTACACCGTGCACCCGGGAAAACCCTTCTCCCGGAGCGACGAGTGAATGCTGCACCGCGAGTCCTCCAGGAGGTTGCGGCACGGCTCCCCTGCGGCTTTGTCCATTGCGAAATCGGATGACTTCGCGAAGGGCAGAGCGACGCAACAGAGCCCGAAACAACTGCCGCAATCGGCCAGCAAGTTCTCGCTCGGGGCAGCCATGCGTCCACTGTGTCCCTCGACGTGCGTCAGCGTCAAACGAGATTCACTCGGGTAGATCGAGCAGTGCGACGAGCTTCTTCGGTGCCCGGTTGCAGTAACTCTCGGTGATCAGCTCGCCGAGTTCCACGCGGTCCACGGAGGCGTCGAGCTTCATGCCGATGATCTCGGGTCCCCAACCTGGAGCGAAGAAGCCGTCCCGCTTGGACAATGCGTCGAGTTCGATTCCGCGAGAACGGAAGATGAGGACGTGAGCCGGGCCGTCGGTGCCTGCAGCCTTCGCGAATGCCGGCGGACCACCGTCGCGAATCTCGAGCAGGTGGGCAAACGTGCGACCGCGTATCCGCCAGCGCTCACCGACCCAGGCCTGTTCCTCGTACGTCTCGGGCAGCGCCAGGCACATTCGACGCACTGTGGCATCCCAGCTCATCGCCCTCTCCTCTCCTGCGACATACCGGGCTACAGTATTTCAACGGGACAGCTGGGCGCACAGCAATCCAGGAGGTCGTCGGCGGTGGAACCAGGGTTCGACGACGTGGTGTCCGCGCTGCGCACAGCCGGGTGTGTGTTCGCCGAGGAGGAAGCAGAGATCCTCGTCGAGTCCGCCTCGAGCCCGACAGAGCTCGCGGAACTGCTGGGGCGTCGCATCGCCGGTGAACCGCTCGAGCACGTCGTGGGGTGGGTGTGGTTCTGTGGTCGACGCATCGCCGTCGAACCGGGTGTGTTCGTTCCCCGCCGCCGCACCGAATTCCTCGTGGAATGTGCTGCAGCACTGCATCCTTCGACGCTACTCGACCTGTGTTGCGGTTCCGGCGCGATCGGGCTCTCGGTTACGGGCGTCACCGAACTGCATGCGGCCGATGTCGACGCGGCGGCGGTGGAGTGCGCCGAACGCAACCTGCATGCCGTCGGAGGTACGGTGCACCGCGGTGACCTGTTCGACGCTCTGCCCCCGGAACTGCACGGAAGATTCGACGCGATAGTCGTCAACGCCCCGTACGTCCCGACGGGTGCGATCGAGCTGATGCCGAGAGAGGCGCGACTTCACGAGCCGCACATCGCGCTCGACGGCGGCGTGGACGGCACTGGTCTCCATCGGCGGGTTGCGACGCACGCCCACGACTGGCTGGCTCCGCACGGCAGTCTGCTCATCGAAACCAGTGCCCTGCTGGCGAATTCGACATTCGAGGCCATCCGCGAGGCCGGGTTCGCGGCCAGTATCAGTGAATCCGAGACGTTCGATGCCGTAGTGGTGATCGGTTCTGCGAGCGAGTAGATTCGCGCAGCAATGGGCTGGTCGATCTCGGGAGGGGAACGATGCAATTCTTGGTGTTGAGTCGACGGCGCGTAGAGCAGTACTCGGACGAGGATTTCGCCGCTGTGCTGCCGGCGGAGACGGATGCGGTTCGGGCGCTGTACGCGGACGGCGTCGTGCGCCAGATCTGGCTCCGCGGGGACGTGGCGGGGGCTGCCTTCGTGGTCGAGGCCGAGAATGCGTCCGTCGCTCGGTCGACAGTCGACGCACTGCCGATGGCGTCGTCGGGGTTGTCCGAGTTCACGGTGATTCCGCTCTCTCCTTACCGCGGATTCGGTCCGGTGCCGACCTGAAGCTCGTCGAATCGGTTTCGATTCTGGGTCTCTGTGGCATCCGTCCACCATGACTACATTGCTGTTCGCGGTAACCGCTGCCGACCATTGGACATTGAACGACGGAAGCAAGCACCCCACCGGCTACTGGGCCGAAGAGCTCGCCGAATCGCACCGCACCTTCGTCGACGCCGGGTGGGACATCACGGTGGCCACGCCGGGCGGTAAGGCACCGGTCGTCGACGAGGGCAGCCTGGCGGTCGACGCCAACGGTGGTGACGAGCAGAAGGTGGCGGATCAGAAGAGCTACCTCGCGTCGATCGAGAACATTCTGTCCTCCCCCGCCGTGCTGGAAGACCAGAAGGCGTCGGACTTCGATGTCGTGTTCGTTCCCGGCGGTCACGGACCGATGGAGGATCTCGCCGTGTCCGAGAGCTTCGGCGCGCTGGTGGTCGACTTCCTCGATGCCGACAAGGTGGTCTCCGCGGTGTGCCACGCGCCGGCCGCCCTTCTTCCCGCAGTGCGCTCCGATGGATCCTGGGCGTTCGACGGGTACGAGCTCACCGGCTTCACCGACGAGGAGGAGACCCAGGCCGGGCTCGCAGACAAGGCCCCGTGGCTCCTCGAAACTCGGCTGCGCGAGAACGGTGCGAAGTTCGAGAACGCCGACGCATGGTCGCCGCATGTGGTCGTCGACCGGAACCTCTACACCGGACAGAACCCGGCCTCGACGCGCCCGCTCGCAGAGAAGCTGGTCAGCGCGCTGAAGTAGTCGCCCTGATGTGAAGACGGTGGCGGCCGGTGTTCTGCCCACGGAGAACACCGGCCAGCAGCGGGAACATCACTACTGCTTTCGAAGTTGAGTCCCGATAGCTCAATCTTTGGAGGAGAAGTGACCGAAACCGTTCGTGTCCCCGTACTGTTCCTGACCGACCCGATAGTCCTGCCCGGAATGGTGGTGCCCGTCGAACTCGACGAGGCCGCGCGCGCCGCCGTCGATGCGGCGAAGGCGAGCAACGACGGTACCCTGCTCGTTGCTCCCCGTTTGGAAGACCGCTACGCCGCGTACGGAGTCCTCGCGACCATCGTGCAAATGGGCCGCCTGGCCGACGGACGACCGGCCGCCGTCATCAAAGCCACGCGCCGCGCGCACATCGGCCACGGAGTCAGCGGTCCCGGTGCCGCCCTGTGGGTGGAGGCCGAGACCGTCGCAGACGTGGCCGCTAGTGACGATCTCAAAGCCCTTGCGGCCGAATACAAACAGCTCGTCGTGGCGATGCTGCAACGCCGAGACGCCTGGCAGGTGATCGACTCGGTCAACAAGCTCACGGATCCGAGTGCCATCGCCGATACCGCGGGCTACGCGTCCTACCTCACCGATGTGCAGAAGCGTGACCTTCTCGAAACACCGGACGTGGCAACGCGTCTGGATTCGCTGATCGAGTGGACCAAAGCGCACCTCGCTGAGGTCGAGGTCAACGACAAGATCTCCGGCGACGTTCGTGAGGGGATGGAGAAGACTCAGAAGGAGTTCTTGCTTCGTCAGCAGTTGGCGGCCATCCGTAAGGAACTCGGGGAAGACGAGCCCGACGGTGCCGACGACTATCGTGGCCGCGTCGAGGCCGCAGATCTGCCCGAGAAAGTGCGCGAGCAGGCGCTACGTGAGGTCGGCAAGTTGGAGCGTGCCAGCGACCAGAGTCCGGAATCGGGCTGGATCCGAACCTGGCTCGACACCGTGCTCGACCTACCGTGGAACAACACCACGACCGACAATACCGATATCGATTCTGCGCGTGCAGTTCTCGACGCGGATCATCACGGACTCGACGATGTGAAGGATCGAATCGTGGAGTACCTGGCTGTCCGTGCGCGACGTTCCGAACGGGGCCTGCAGTCCGTCGGTGGGCGCGGATCCGGCGCGGTCATGGTGCTCGCGGGCCCGCCCGGGGTCGGCAAGACCTCACTCGGCGAGTCCGTCGCCCGTGCGCTCGGCCGTACCTTCGTGCGCGTCGCTCTCGGTGGCGTTCGAGACGAGGCCGAGATTCGTGGGCACCGTCGCACCTACGTCGGCGCACTGCCGGGCCGAATCGTACGGGCCATCGGCGAGGCGGGATCGATGAATCCCGTTGTGCTGCTGGACGAGATCGACAAGGTCGGTTCGGACTACCGCGGCGACCCGAGTGCCGCGCTGCTCGAGGTGCTCGACCCGGCGCAGAACCACACGTTCCGCGATCACTACCTCGATCTGGATCTCGACCTGTCCGACGTCGTGTTCCTCGCCACGGCAAACGTGATCGACCAGATTCCCGGCCCGTTGCTCGATCGCATGGAACTGGTGACCATCGACGGATACACCGAGGACGACAAGGTCGTCATCGCCCGGAACTACCTGCTTCCCCGTCAGATGGACAGGGCTGCAATCACCTCCGACGAGGTGACGGTGACCGACACCGCACTACGCAAGATCGCGGCCGACTACACCCGTGAGCCAGGGGTGCGGCAACTCGAGCGGTTGTTGGCCAAGGCCTTACGTAAGGTGGCGACGAACCTCGCGGGCACAGCCGACGTTCTGCAGATCGACGAGCCGGATCTGGTGACCTACCTCGGTCGTCCTCGCTTCACGCCCGAGGCGCACGAGAGAACCGAAGTACCGGGTGTGGCAACGGGTCTGGCGGTCACCGGACTCGGCGGCGATGTGTTGTTCATCGAGGCGGCCTCGACCGACGGCGATCCGGGGTTGAAGCTCACCGGTCAGCTGGGCGACGTGATGAAGGAATCCGCGCAGATCGCGCTGTCCTACGTACGCGCGCACGCAGCACAATTCGGCGTCGCACCGGAGTCTCTCGATCGCAGTATCCACGTGCACGTTCCGGCAGGTGCGGTGCCGAAGGACGGCCCGTCGGCAGGCGTGACCATGGTGACGGCACTGGTGTCGATGGCCACCGGACGGCCGGTGCGATCGGACGTCGGCATGACCGGGGAGGTCACGTTGAACGGTCGGGTGCTGCCGATCGGCGGGGTGAAGCAGAAGTTGCTCGCTGCGCAACGAGCGGGACTGAAGACGGTGTTCATCCCGGCTCGCAACGAACCGGATCTGGACGAGGTGCCAGCAGAAGTGCTGGAAGCGTTGGACGTCCGTCCGATGACCGATGTCGCCGACATTCTGGCGCTCGCGCTGGAGCCGGTGGCAGCAGCCGCGGCGGCGTGATCCTGGCGAGGGGAGCCGCGCTTGACCTCGAGCTATGTCGAGGTTCTACCGTGATGACATGAGATCGACGACGTGAGGGTGACGACATGAGGGTGCTGACATGAGCATGGAGATGACCGCCTGGAACCAGATGTATCGGTCGATGAACAGGCCCGATACCCAGTCGTCGTTCTCGAAGGAGACGGCGCGCA
The DNA here is from genome assembly GCF_027270735.1 of Rhodococcus ruber. Classification (GTDB taxonomy): domain Bacteria; phylum Actinomycetota; class Actinomycetes; order Mycobacteriales; family Mycobacteriaceae; genus Rhodococcoides; species Rhodococcoides rubrum_A. The sequence continues at coordinate 707,643 of NZ_JAPWIJ010000001.1, forward strand.
GAATTCTGACGTTCGCGGCGCCGCATCGCCGCGCTCTCGGCGGTTTCCTGGTGCTGAGCGTGGCCTCGGCCGTTCTCGCGGTGGCCACACCGGTACTGGCGGGCCGAGTGGTGAACGCCATCGTGGACGGACGAGAGCTGCGCGTGGTGGTGCTGCTGGCGATCGCGATCGCGGCGATCGCTCTGGTGGACGCCGTGGTCGGTCTGATCAATCGGTGGCTCTCTGCGAACATCGGCGAAAGTCTGATTCTGGATCTGCGGACCGCGGTGTTCGACCACGTCCAGCGCATGCCGATCGCCTTCTTCACGCGAACGCGTACCGGTGCGCTGGTGAGTCGGCTCAACAACGACGTGATCGGAGCGCAGCGCGCATTCAGCACCACGCTCTCGGGAGTCGTCAGCAACCTCGTGACGTTGGCGTTGACCCTGGTGGTGATGATCGGGATATCCTGGCAGATCACGCTTCTCGCACTGATTCTGCTGCCGGTGTTCGTGCTTCCCGCGCGCCGGATGGGCCGACGCCTCGCACGGTTGCAACGTGAAGCGGCCGCGCACAATTCGGCGATGAGCACGCAGATGACCGAGCGTTTCTCGGCTCCCGGGGCGACGCTGGTCAAGCTGTTCGGCCATCCCGAGCAGGAATCGGTCGAGTTCGCAGTACGCGCCCGGCGTGTGCGCGACATCGGCGTTCGCAGTGCCATGGTGCAAACGGTGTTCGTGACGGCACTGACGCTGGTCTCTGCGCTGGCTCTCGCCGTGGTGTACGGATTGGGTGGCTTCTACGCCCTCCGGGGGTCACTCGACCCGGGTTCGGTTGTGGCGCTCTCGCTTCTGCTCGCGCGGCTCTATTCACCGCTGACCGCACTGGCGAGCGCGCGGGTGGAGGTCATGAGCGCTCTGGTGAGCTTCGAGCGGGTTTTCGAGGTGCTCGATCTCGTTCCGCTCATCACCGACAAGCCCGATGCGAAGACTCTGCCTGCGGGGCCGGTGGCCGTCGAACTCGACGATGTTCGGTTCGCGTACCCCTCGGCAGACAAGGTTTCGCTCGCCTCTCTGGAGGAGGTGGCCACCTTGGATTCGCGCGGCGGAGAACAGGTTCTGCACGGTGTGTCGTTCCGCGCCGAGCCGGGCCAGATGGTGGCGTTGGTCGGGTCCTCCGGTGCAGGCAAGTCCACGATTGCGCAGATGATTGCTCGCCTGTACGACGTCGACGGCGGCGCCGTCCGCCTCGGCGGCGTGGACGTACGAGATCTGACGGCCGAATCAGTCCGCGGCACAGTCGGAATGGTGACCCAGGACGGTCACCTGTTCCACGAGAGCATCCGGTCCAACCTGTTGTTGCCCAGGCCCGATGCCACCGACGACGAAGTGTGGGATGCCCTGTCGAGGGCGAGGCTCGCAGACCTCGTACGTTCCTTGCCCGACGGCCTGGACACGGTCATCGGCGAACGTGGATATCGACTCTCCGGTGGAGAGCGTCAGCGCCTGACGATCGCGCGGTTGCTGATCGCGCAGCCACGGGTCGTCATCCTCGACGAGGCCACGGCGTCACTGGATTCCACGTCCGAGGCCGCGGTGCAGGCGGCGTTGGCCGAGGCATTGGAAGGGAAGACGTCGGTGGTGATCGCGCACCGACTCTCGACCATCAGGGCAGCCGACGTGATCCTGGTGATCGAGGACGGGCGAATCGCAGAGCGAGGTACGCACGACGAGCTCCTCGCAGCGGGAGGCCGCTACGAGGAGCTGCATCGGACGCAGTTCGCCCAATCGGGTCGGTCGGATCAGGAGCTTCAGGGTGCCGGCACCACAGTGGATGGGTCGTCGTCGGTCGCCGCGGCGAGCATCGGGGTGAATCCGTCGATCGCGTAGTCCAGGGACAGCGGGCTCGAATATCCCAGAGCCGAGGGCAGATCGGTGCTGAACGATCCGATGTAGACGGTTCGATCCTGCTTCACGACGTCGAGGGCCGCGATCAGCGGGTTCGCCTGAAGTTGCTCGCGGCTCTGGCCGGCGATGACGAGTACGTCGGTGTCGAGACGCCCGAGGTTCTCGGAACTGATCGTCTCGGATGCGTCGGGAATCTCGAAGCCGAGGTCGGTGAAGAACAGCGCGCGGATGTCGTCCTTGCCGAGCAGTAGGTAGCTGCCGTCGTCCATGACGAACGCGAGAGACAGTGACTTGCCGGTGAACTGGGGGTTCTCGGCCTCGGTGGTGGCGAACTTCTGCTCGAGCGTGGCCGTCTGGTCCTGCGCTTCCTGACTCTTGCCGAGGGCTTTGCCGACGACCGCGAACTCCTCTTGCCAGGTTGCCGCGGGCACGTTGTCGTAGCCGCCGATGTCCGCGATCGTGGGAGCCATTCCCGAAAGCTGGTCGTACTGGCCCTGGTCGATGAATGAGTACGGTCCGAGGATCAGATCGGGGGCCTGCGCGGCGATCTGTTCGAGGTTGAGGTCGGTACTGCCGACCTCGGGAATCTCGGTGCCGCCCAGCGCCTCCTGTGCCCAAGGACGCTGCCGGTAGTCGTAGCTCAGGTTGCCGCGCGTCGCAACAGGCTTGACCCCGAGCGCGAGCGTGAAATCCTGCTCGTTGAACCCGATCGTCACCACGCGGGTGGGCTCGGCGTCGATGACCGTCTCACCGAACTGGTGCTCGATGGTGACGGGGAAGCCGGCACCGCTCTCGGAGTTACTGGACGTGGCCGTGGTGTTGTCGGACGAACAACCGACCGCCAGTGCCAGAACAGAGGCACCGGCGGCGACGAGCTGGACAGACTTCTTCATGTGATCTCCTCGCGCAGGAACTGAGCGAGGTTAGCCTAACCGACCCATCAAAGCTTCGATTACGTGACATGGGTCGGTCGGCGCGATCAGCAATTGGTTGTTGCCGGCACTCCTGCGAATCGCTGGTCGATCCATTCGAGCGCCTGCGGCAGACCGAGAACTGCGGCGGTGAGGTGGTCGTTGCTGGGCACCTTCACCTCGGTCACCAAAACTCCGGCGCGGCAGTATCGGGCAATCGTGTTGTCGATGGCGCTGACCGGAATCAAGGCATCGGAGGGGCTGTGCCACTCGAAGTACGGTGCCTTCGGTACGCCCGGGTACAGCTCTACGCTGTTCTCGTTGACGGCGGCGATCATTTCCGGACTGTTGATCAGGTCGAGTGTGCCCGCCACTTCCATCGCGCTCTTGCCCGCGCCCGCTGCGATGATGTCGTTGGTGCACCCGTTCTGGATCTTCCGCTCGATCTCCTTACCCACCGGGTTGAGCTGAGAGCTGATCGGGATTCGCGTGGGGTACTCGCGTTCGATACCGAGAGCGGCCGCGAAGGCCAGACCGAACATCGGGTGCGGGGCGAAACCGAGATCGCGGGCCATGCGCTCGAGGTTCATCGGAGCGCCACCGTTCGCGCTGCCGACGATGTTCAGCTCGGGCGCGTAGTCGTTCTGCAACGCCGCGGCCCACGCCGTCGCCATGCCGCCACCGGAGTACCCGGCCAAGGCGACCGGGCTCTGCTGAACCTGGATGGGGTCGAAGCGCTGCGTGGCGCGAATGCTGTCGAGCACGATCTGTCCGCCGAGCTTGGCGGCACCGTAGGCGCTTCTCGGTCCGAGATGATCGGCGATGGCGACAGTCCAGCCGCGCTGCAGTACGGCGTTGAGGGCCGGTGCTTCGCGAATCGCCAAATTGGGGTCATTGGACCAGAGTGCTTGTGAAGGTGCACATTCGAGACCGAGTGCATTGATGATGTGTTGGTAAGAAAGCAATGGGCCGTTGGGCGCTTTGTTGCGCGGAACCAATATGGTGTTGATTGCCGCAATGGGATCACCCGCGGAATCGGTCGAGCGGAACTTGAGCTGCCACACATCGACATCGAAGAATCCCGGCGGGGGTGGCATCGGCCGGCTGGAGATCACATCGCCCGGTCGGAGGGCGTCCAGATCCGCAGGCGGTGCACCGAACCCGTCTGCGATGGGGGTCGGCATCAGTGGCTCCGCCGCCGCCTGACCTGCGCCGACGAGCGACGAACACAGTACTGCTACTGCCGTCAATCCGGCAGCGCCCGCCAGCTTGAGAACCCGCATGTGGTAAACCCCTCCGTGCCTGAATCGAAGCGCCGTGCGCTCCGATGATCCAGCAAGCCCCCCGTGGGACCGGCCCGCAAATCGATATAGCTGGTACAGCATGAATTGTTACGTTCCCCCCGGAAACGATAGGACGAACGGTACGCACTCGGGGATTCTATGGCAACAGAAGAACGGTGTTTGTGCCGGTTTCTCTCGGAGGTGCCGAACGTCGTGTCGGCGTGACGGTATCGCTATTCGGGAACGACGTCCTCTGGTGCCTTGTCGGGGCGCAGACCGCGCCAACTCGGATGCCGTAGATGACCCGATTCGGTCGATTCGTAGAACCGGACTTCACCGACGAGAGTCGGTTCCACCCACACCGCTCCGTTCCGGTCGGCGGTGGGCAACACCGCAGAGAAGGGACTGTCCGACGTCTCGAGAGGCGCGAGGAGGGCGGCGAGAGTGTCGAGTGCCCGGTCGTCGAACCCGGTTCCGACGCGACCCACGTAGCGAAGGCCGTCGCCGTCGGGGATCCCCATCAACAACGAGCCGAACCCGCCGGCACGACGACCCTGGCCCCGACGCCACCCGCCGATCACGACTTCCTGGGTCCGCCAGTTCTTGTATTTGATCCATGTGTGGGCGCGCTTGCCGGGTTGGTAGACGGAGTCGGTCCGCTTGGCGATGACGCCTTCCCATCCGCGTTCCCTGCTTTCGGCGACAGCGTCTTCGGCGGAGCCAGTCAACCGCGGCGGCACCAGGACCGAGTCGAGTCCGGTGGTGAGCAGTTCGAGTAGCCGCCGTCGATCGGAGTACTTCTTGCGCAGCAGTGAGGTGCCGTCGAGGTAGAGCAGATCGAAGGCGATGAAACGGATGTCGTCACGGGTCGCGTTCTGCAGCATCTCGAAGCTGCTGATGCCGTTGGCGTCGAACACGACAACTTCTCCGTCGACGACGGCGTCGTGGTCGGAGAGGTCGTCCGCCAGAGATTGCAGCGCGCCGAACTTCTCGGTGTAGTCGTTGCCGCTGCGGCTCCGGAGCGTCATGGACCCGTGCGTGAACTCTGCGACGATGCGAAACCCGTCCCACTTGCCCTCGAACGACCACTCGTCGTCGCCGAGGCCCAGGATGTCGCCCGCGGTGGCGAGCATCGGCGATATGTTCTTGGGCGGGGGATTGTCGCTCACTGCCTTGTCGCTCGTTGCGTCCTTCATCAGATGCATCAGCCACTGGTTGCCCTTGGTGCGAATCAGGGCGAACCTGCCGCGGGCCTTCGATCCGTTCAGGACGACGATGACCTCGTCCTCACGCCACTTCTCGAGCTCGTAGGTTCCGCTGTCCCAGATCGTTACATCGCCACCTCCGTACTCGCCCTTCGGTATCCGACCGGAGAACGTCGCGTACTCGAGTGGGTGGTCCTCGGTGTGTACCGCCAACCGGTTCTGTTTGGTATCTACCGGGATGTTCTTGGGGACGGCCCACGAGACCAGGACGCCGTCGTGTTCGAGTCGGAAGTCGTAGTGCAGGCGTCGGGCACGATGCTCTTGGATGACGAAGGTGTCGTTGTTGCCCTGCGGTTCGGTGGTGGTCGGTATCGGCTCGGGCGTCTTGTCGGCGCTGCGCATGCTGCGGTACTTGTCGAGTTTGTCTGTAGCAGGACTGCTTTCGGGGGCCCAGTCCACGGTGGGGTCCAGTGGCGCCAAAAGATCGCCGAGGTCCTGGAATCGCTCCAGGACCTCTTCGAACCGAAGCTGTTGCAGCCCGGACGCTTCCAGCTCGTCCCAGGTGCGTGGTGCAGCGACGGTGGGGAGTGTTCGCCCGCGGAGTGAGTAGGGTGCCACCGTCGTCTTCTTGCCGTTGTTCTGGCTCCAGTCGACGAATACTCTCCCGGTGCGTTTGGCCTTTGCCATGGTGGCGGTGACCCTATCCGGCGAGCGCTCTTCGAGTAGCGTGGCAACACGTTTGGCGACGGTGGACGCGCCCGACGTCGACAATGGCTTCTCGAGCGGGACGTACAGGTGGATTCCCTTGCTGCCGCTGGTGACCGGATATGCGGTCATGCCGATATCGCCGATCAGATCTCTTATCTCGCAGGCTACTTCGGCGCATCGAGCGAGATCGACATCATCGCCGGGATCGAGATCGAAGACCATGCGGGTGGCGGGGCCGGGCTCGGTGCCGTCGAATCGCCATTGCGGCACGTGCGCTTCGATGGCTGCCTGTTGGCCTAGCCACGCCAGATCGGCCGCGGTGGAGAACAGCGGATACGTGACCACGCGATCGGAATGTTGCATCGACCGGCGATCGAGCCAGTCGGGTGCGGATGCGGCGAGGTTCTTCTCGAAGAACGACGACTGGTCGACGCCGTTGGGCCAACGCTTACGGGTGACGGCGCGGCCGACGACAAGCGGCAGCATGGCGGGTGCGATGGCAACGTAGTACTCGATGATGTTGCCCTTGGTGGTGCCGGTGTCGGGGAACAGCACTTTGTCGAGGTTGGTGACGGAGACCTTCCGTCCTTCGATCTCGAGCGTGGCCATCGTCTCAGGTTAGTGGCCGACGTCAGAACCTGCGGGCAACTTGTGACAGGCTCGATCCCATGGCGACGATCAGTGTCTCGGTACAGATGCCCGAGAATCCGCAGGGCGCGTGGGACAAGGCTTCCGCGCTCGACCGCTTCGACGAGTGGATGACCATCCATGGTGGGTGGTGCAGCCCACCACCGAAGAAGGTCGGCAAGGGCACCGAAGTGGAGTCGCTGGTGAAGGTCAAGGGTTTCAAGAACACGATCAACTGGACTTTCACGCAATACGACGAGCCCAAGCTGATCGAGATGTCCGGCCGCGGCAAGGGCGGGGTGCGAATCTCGCTGACTGTCCATGTTCGTGAGGCCGAGGGCGGATCGGAGCTGACGCTCGACGCGAAATTCGGCGGGGGTGTGCTCTTCGGTCCGGTGGGATCGGTGGTGGCGCGGGCTCTGGACACCGATGTCAAGAAATCCGTTGCGAACCTGGCGGCGTTGAAGTGAGCGATTCTTGCTGAAGTAGCTGCACGACAACCTCGTCCAGCCCCGCACCGTGTTCTCGGTGCGGGGCTGGTCTCGTTGTCGGTGGTTATGTGATGTGGGGGCCGGCTCGGGCGTGGGATTGTCGGGGTTTTCGGTAGGGGTCGACGGTGGCGGGTGGTACGAACCAGGGGTGGTTGTCGGCGGCGATGAACACTTCCCAGTCACTGTGGTGGATGAGTCGGTGGTGGAATCCGCAGAGCAGGACGAGGTTGTTCATGTCGGTGGGGCCACCGTCGGTCCAGTGCCAGATGTGGTGGCCTTCGGTCCAGGCGGCGGGTTTGCCGCAGCCGGGGAACGCGCAGCCGTGATCGCGGGCAATGAGGGCGCGTTTCTGTTTCGCGGTGACGGTGCGGGCGGTGCGGGCGAGGTTGATGGGGGATCCGTTCTCGTCCATCACGATGGCGGTCAGAATGCAGTCGCAGGCCAGTTGCCGAGACGTCTCGCGGGAGAGGGGTCCCATCCACGGGAGCCACCCGACGGTGGTGCCGTCGCCGAAGAGGTCCCGATACGCGCCACGATCGGAGGCCGGTCCACTGTCACAACCATCGGCATCACCGCCGCTGGTGCTGCTGCTTGCGCTATCGGATTCGGTTGCGGTGCCGGTGTTCTCGCCACTGCCGCTGCCACTGCATTTGTCACCTGCGCCTGCTGTAGTGCCGTGGAGGTCGGTGAGATCTTGTAACCGGATGTGCAGGTTGACGTGCGGCTTCTCCCCGCCTTCGGTGGGGCGGTTGCTGGAGGCGAGGTAGCGGTCGAGGATGTGTCCGAAGGCGTCGGCTCGACGCCGGGCGGGGCTGCGTTCGTCTTGGGTGCCGTCGGCGGCGGGTCGGGGTTCGGTCAACGGTAGGAGCGCGGTGAGCAGCTTTTCGCCGGTGATCGCATCGAAATCCATCTTCGCCACCAGACGTCCGTTGAGGGTGGTGGAGGCGAAGAGTTCGTTGCGGTCGGTGTCTTCGGCAGGTGGTGTCTTGCCGCCGTAGGTGTCGTGGAGGCGGGTGATCGCTGCGCGCAGTGGGCCGGTGCGGGCGTCGGGTCCGGTCGCGGCGGTCAGCAATGCTGCTCTGGCGACGTCCTGGCCTTCTTGCGGGAGGTTCTTCGGTGGGGTTTCGGCGAAGGTGAGGATCAGGGCGGCGTGGTCGACGGAGATGCGCCCGGTGTTCACGGCGTCGGCGATGTCGGGGAAGTTCTTCAGTCCGCGGGCGAGGGCGACGATCTTGGTGGCTTTGCCCGGGGAGAGCAGTGTGGTGGAGGTGAGCCATCCGGCTGGGCCGGGGAAGCCGAGTTTCTCTCGGCTCACGCGGGTGTCGATGTCGGCGACGAGCGCGATCCGGCGGGCTTCGAGGAGTTGGATCTGATGTGAGACCGCGGTGGCGTCGGCGAGGAGTTCTGCCTCGCTCAGTTGCCAGATCGCGGTGGTCATGGGGGTAAGTGTATCGAACGTGCGTTCGACTGGCAATGATAGTCGAATCGAAAACTATTGCCCTGCATAAGGATTCGGTAAAGCAAACCTGTCGGCGGGGTGTGCTAACAGCCACGTCGAGAGTCGGAGATCTTCACGCTTCCTCGGGATCCCAGCTGACCGGACCGCGGCGACGCACCGTCGCATCGCTGTAGGGATCGAAATTCGACCTCGAAGTCGACGTACTCGGAGGCCGTACCGAACCGGGCTTCGAGTTCTGTGGACCGTTCGTGGTCTTCACGCGCGTCAACTCGTGTCGCATCGTCGCGGGCCAGATCTCGAAGAGATAGTCCTCGACTGGTTCGCTCACGTCCGAATCCCAATGGGTACCTCTACCTCTCGAACTCACGCGAACTCCCAGAAAGCCGCTCACGGGCGGCGAGACCGTAGTCGCGTCCGTGCCTACGTACCCCAGCCCGGAGACGAAAGTCAGCGTCGCGTCCACGGCGATCGAGGCCTCGGCCGCGTCCTCCCACGACCCGTCGATTTCGATTGTCGGTGCTTGCGCCAGGACGTCGACGGCAACGCGAACGGGCCCCGATGCAATTCCTGTGTGGACGTGAATGCAGTTGTCGGAGGCGTCGATGAGCTCGCCGAGGGCACCCGGGGGCACCGGCTCACTGTGCGCTGCTACAAGCGAGAACAGGTGGTAATCGACATCGACGGTCGTCCAGGTGGTCATGGCCGATTCTGGCCACAGACCTCTACCGCTGTCGAGTCTTTCGCAACCACCACAGTCCCGCGATGGGGAGCACCACCGGGATGAAGACGTATCCGGATCCGAAGTGCGACCACACCGTCGGTTCCGGGAAATCCTGGGGCTGGATGTAGCTGAGAGTGCCGATGCCGATGACTCCGACGAGTTCGATGATGCAGGACACCGTCACCACGCTTCGGGATGCTTCGGTTGCCCTCGCCAGTCCCACCGTCGCGATGATGTAGACCACCGCAGCGAACGCCGATAGAAGGTACGCCACCGGTGCGTTGTCGAATCGGGTGGTGAGCTGCACTATCGAGCGCGATGTCGCGGCAACGGCGAACACCGCGTAGACGGCGATGAGAAAGCGCCCGAAGCCGGTGCGCGTCGCTTGCTGGAGGTTGTCAGGCATATCCGGCCCAAATCTGGCTCAGGCGCAACACCATGGCTGCGAGGGTGAGGACGGCGACGAGCAGCACCGCTGTGCCGCCGCGGGAACGGTCGCCCAGGGACCACCACGTTCCCAACGGAAGCAGGAACAGCAGTCCGACGAGATACGAGCCGAACGTCAACCGGTGTATCTCGCGATCCGAGGTGAACATCATGACGAACCCGATCACGGCCTGAAGCGCTACGACGGCCTCGGTGGCTGCGATCGTCCAGAACAGTGCTCGGTCGGCCTTGTTCTTCAACAGAACGGGTCGGTTCGTGGCGAGCTTCACGAGCACCCAGATGCCCACTACCAGGGACAACGCATACAACAAGCCGGTGACGGCGCCGATCATCGTGTTCCTCGTCCTGCTCGCGATGGATGGGTGGACCGGCCTTCACAGTAGCCGCGTAACACCACGTCAACACTGTGAGGCCCTCGAAACACGGCGTTGTTCCGAGCGTGACCAACCGGAAATGGATGGGGCTTGTACTTGTCCCATGGCCGAAGAGGATCTGCTCTTTCGCCGGACATGACCTCTCTTCCTCAGGTGGCCATCGACGCCCACCGCATCTCGAGTAGTTGCCCATTGCATTCAGCCAGCTCTGCGAACCTCAGGAGACACCAGTGTCAGACCTCGACCAGTCCATCGCCGAGAACATCAAGAAGTCCCTCGAAGAGATCCCGCACCCTTCACTTCCCAAGGGCAGCAACATCTACGGCTCCACCAAGATCTTCCCCGACTACAAGGCAGAGAACGGCGAAAGCTACTTCACTCTGGTGCACGGCATCGCCCACGAGTCCTCGGTATCGTTCGTTGCGGTACTTCAGGCGACGCGCGCCCTGCGTAAGGGCTTCGAGTCGGCAATGTACTTCTACGGCCCCGGTGCCATCAATTGCCTTGCCACTCGCGGATTTCCGACTACCGGTGACTCCGGCTTCCCGGGTGAGCAGAACATCAACGACTCCCTTGCGACGTTCATCGCCGAGGGCGGCACGGTGTTCTGCTGCCGCTTCGGTCTGGCGCTGCACGGCGGTCGTGAAGAGGATCTCATCGAAGGTGTCATCCCGGCCCACCCCCTCGACGTGCAGGACGCGCTGATCCACTACGCGCGCAAGGGTGCCATCATCAACTCGACCTACATGGTCTAGGAGCGAACCATGTCGGTCAGTACGCGTGTAGATCTGGCGTTGCTCGGAATCCGAGGATCCACGCCGGTCTCGAGAACGGCAGGCGCCGGGCCGAGCGATGACGGGCATGTCACCATCGATGGCCTCGGCGCAGCCATCCCACGCAATCCGCTCAGCCCGTACGTTCTCGAAGAGGGACGAGTGTTGTTCGACGGCAACGACATCGGTCTCGATGTTCAGGCCGTCGACCGTCCGAAGTTCTACGACCTCGCCACCGCCGACGGGATCGCCTACGAAAAGATCGCCAAGCTCCACGGCTCCAGCGTTCTCGCTACGACCGTGGTGCAGACGTGTATCCGTTACGACGCCGACCAGCGGTGCCGCTTCTGCTCCATCGAGGCCTCGCTCGAGGCAGGCGACACCATCGCCGTCAAGACCCCGGCTCAACTCGCCGAGGTAGCAGAGGCGGCCGTCCGGCTCGACGGCGTCACTCAAATGGTCATGACGACAGGCACTTCCGCAGCGAAGGATCGCGGTGCCCGTCATCTGGCCCGATGTGTGCGCGCCATCAAGGCCGTGGTTCCTGATCTGCCGATCCAGGTGCAGTGCGAACCTCCCGGTGACCTGCAGACGATTCAGGATCTGTACGACGCCGGAGCCGAATCCATCGGCATCCACGTCGAATCTCTCGACGACGAGGTTCGACGACGGTGGATGCCGGGCAAGGCGTCGGTATCGATGGACGAGTACCGCGCGGCCTGGAGAGAGGCAGTGCGGATCTTCGGACGCAACCAGGTATCGACCTACATTCTGGTCGGCCTCGGTGAGGATCCGGACGAGTTGGTTTCCGGTGCTGCGGAACTCATCGAGATGGGCGTGTACCCCTTCGTCGTTCCGTTTCGTCCACTTGCCGGCACGTTGGCAGTCGATGTCGATCGCGCGACGGCCCCTGCCCGTGACGTATTCGAAAGCGTCACCCGACGCGTTGCCAAGGAGCTCCAGGCAGCAGCGATGCTCGGCTCCGATCAGAAGGCAGGCTGCGCGGCATGCGGTGCGTGCAGCGTCCTGCAGAATGCGGGAGGCTGAGATGTACAGGGCGGACGCACAGGATCTTGCCGGATTGTCGGGCGCTGCAACCACTGTCGCGGAGCCCGAGTTCGTGGTCCAACCGTGCGACGGCCCGGTGCAACTGAGCTCGTACCGGGCACTACGCAAGGCGACGTTCGTTGCCGAACAGGGCCTGTTCTCCGGCACCGATCAAGACGATATCGACGACGACCATCGCACTGTCGTTCTGGTCGCCACCGACCGGGACGGCACCGTGCTCGGTGGAGTACGTCTTGCTCCCTGCACCGCAACGGATCTGGGATGGTGGGCCGGAAGTCGCCTGGTGGTGTCTGCTTCGGCGCGCACCTCCGGTGTCGGTCCTGCACTGGTTCGTGCGGCCTGTGCGCATGCCGAGAGCCGAGGCGTACTTCGGTTCGATGCGACGGTGCAGAAGCGCAACGAGAAGCTGTTCACCGGTCTCGGGTGGATCAGACGCGGCGACGTCGAAGTGGCCGGTACCCCGCATGTGGCGATGTACTGGCCCATCGACCGAATCGAACGGCTGGTGTCGTCGACCAAAGCGATGCTCGCCGGAGTGCTCGCACCCCTGAAGGCGCAGCCGCTCGGGCTCGGGGCCAAAGGCTTTCGAGGCGACGACGGGGTACCGGTACCGGGCAGTGACATGATCGCGGCCTGCGACGCAATCATTCCCTCGATGGTCGATCGTGACCCGGAGTGGGCCGGGTGGTGCGCGGCCCTGGTGAACTTGAACGACCTGTCTGCGATGGGAGCTCGAGCCGTCGGCATGCTCGATTCCGTCGGAGCACCCACACAGTCCCGGCTGACCCGCATCATTCGGGGACTCGCCAATGCCTCTGCAGCATGGCAAGTCCCGGTACTCGGTGGCCATACTCAGGCCGGGGTGCCGTCCTCGCTGTCGGTCACTGCTCTGGGGCGTACAGCGAACCCGGTGCGGGCCGGTGGGGGCAACGTCGGCGACCGGCTGACGCTCACCGCCGACATCGAAGGTGAGTGGCGACGGGGATACTCTGGCCAGCAATGGGATTCGTCCTCGCGACGCAACACCGAGGAATTGACAGCAATGGCGTCGTTCGTTGCCCGAACCGCGCCGAAGGCAGCCAAGGACGTCTCGATGGCCGGCCTGGCGGGCACTACCGGGATGCTGGCCGAGGCAAGCGGAACCGGTGCCGTATTGGACATCTCCTCGATCCCGAAGCCCGACGCTGCGTCGATGGGCGAGTGGATCACGTGTTTTCCTGGGTTCGCGATGATCACCGCGGACCGTCCCGGTGCACCTGTTGCACCATCCGGACCTGCACTGTCCGCAGTATGCGGAGAGCTCACCGACATTCCGGGCGTCGCGCTGCGATGGCCCGACGGAATCACCACTCGCGCGGTCACGTCCACCGTGACCGGATTGGGAGAAGCATGACCACCCACCCGAAGGCCATCACTATTTCCGTTGCCGCAGCCGAATTCGGGCGCGACATGGAACAGGGCTACGCCACCATCGCCGCGTTGCTCGAGGAAGCGCGCAATCGCGGCAGTCAACTGCTCGTCCTACCCGAGGCCTGCCTCGGCGGCTACCTGCCGAGCCTCGGTGGAGGCGACGAGACCGAGGAATCGCGACAGCGTCGACTGAAAGCACTGCCTCCGGCCCTCGAACTCGACGGACCCGAGATCAGGCGGGTCATCGACATGGCGGGGGACACCGTCGTCACCTTCGGCTTCTGTGAGAAGGACGGCGACACCCGCTACAACGCCGCAGTGACGGTCGACGGCAGCGGAATCCTCGGCTCGTACCGCAAGGTGCACCAGCCGCTCGGTGAGAACCTCTGCTACGACGCGGGAGACAGCTACTCCGCCTTCGATACTCCGGTGGGCCGAATGGGCATGCAGATCTGCTACGACAAGGGATTCCCCGAAGCGGCCCGCGAGCTTGCCCTCGACGGTGCCGAGATCGTCGCCTCCATCTCCGCTTGGCCGACGGCACGTACCGCGACTGTGGAGAACATGGAGGAGGACCGCTGGAAGCAGCGCTTCGACATCTACGATCGCGCTCGTGCGCTCGAGAACCAGATCATCTGGGTCGCGGCGAATCAGGCCGGCACCTTCGGATCCTTACGGTTCGTCTGCAGCGCCAAGATCGTCGGGCCCGGCGGGGAGATTCTCGCCGGCACCGGCGTCGAACCGGGACTGGCGACGGCCACCGTCGACGTCGATGCGCTCATCGGGGCGGCGCGTGGCGGCGGGATGTACAACCTTCGCGATCGTCGGCCGTCCGTGTATCGGACCATCACCAAGGAGCCGATCCATGCCTGAGATGTCGTTCCTTGTTCGCTGGCCCGATGGGCGCGAACAGTCCTGCTATTCACCGTCTCTGGTGATGCACGACTACCTGACGCCCGGCGAGGAGTACCCGGTGGCGGAGTTCGTTCAGCGGACGTCGGAAGCGTTGACGATCGCCAGCGATCGAGTGCTCGCCAAGTTCGGCATGCGGTGCACCTCGGCCGCGCAGCAGATGGAAGAGATCCACGGCGTCAGCGCTTCGTATCGGGCCGGTGCCGTCCGTGTACTGAGCATGTCGGGAGCTGAATTGCTATGACAGAGAACCACAGTGCGATAGATAACCACTCCGTGATCGTCATCGGTGGCGGGCAGGCAGGTCTGTCCATCAGCTGGCACCTGACTCAGCGAGGCATCGAACACGTTGTGTTGGAGCGCGACACGATCGCGCACGAGTGGAAGGACTCCCGCTGGGACAACTTCACACTCGTAACTCCGAACTGGCAATGCGCACTGCCCGGATACTCCTACGACGGTGACGATCCCGACGGATTCATGCAGCGCGACGAGGTGTACGCCTTCGTGCGCCGCTACGCCGAGAGCTTCGATGCACCGGTGCAAGAGCATGTTTCGGTGGACCAGGCCTTGCAATCAGCGGCGGGCGGCTTCGATCTGCAGACTTCAGCCGGACCGATGCACGCCGACCAGATCGTCGTTGCGGTCGGTGGCTACCACATCCCCACCATCCCGCGGTTCGCCGAGAAGCTGCCCCGTGACATCGTCCAGATCCACTCCTCCGAATACCGCGGCTCGCATCAGTTCCCGGACGGCGACGTACTGGTCGTCGGCACCGGACAGTCCGGCGCGCAGATCGCCGAGGATCTGCACCTCGACGGCCGCCGCGTTCACCTGGTGGCCGGTACTGCTCCCCGTGTCGCTCGCTTTTATCGTGGCCGCGACTGTGTTGCCTGGCTGCACGACATGGGCGTCTACGATGTCTCCATCGAAGATCAACCCGGTGGCGTCGGCAAACGCGAGAACACGAACCACTACGTCACCGGACGTGACGGTGGTCGAGACATCGACCTGCGTGCATTCGCGACCGAGGGTATGCAGCTGTACGGCCGTCTGCTGGGCGTCGAGGACGGCGTGCTGCAGTTCGCGCCCACGCTCGAGGCGTCCCTCGATGCTGCGGACCGTGTTGCCGAAAGTATCAAGGACAACATCGACGCGTACATCGAGCGCGAGGGCATCAACGCGCCCACCGAGGAGCGCTACGTACCGGTGTGGCGTCCTGAGGCCGAGAGCACCGAACTGGATCTCGCTACCTCCGACGTCACGGCCGTCGTGTGGTCGGTGGGCTTCCGTACCGACTATCGGTGGCTGAAGGTCGGGGCCTTCGACGGCGAGGGGCACCCGACGCACAATCGCGGCGTCACATCCGTTCCCGGCCTGTATTTCCTGGGCCTGCCGTGGCAGCACACGTGGGGTTCGGGACGTTTCGCCTCGGTGGCCCGTGACGCTGCGTTCCTGGCGGATCAGATCGGCCTCGAGATCAGCGCCGCACAACCGCAGAGCCAGATGGTCTGATCTCGACGTGGCCCCCATCAAGATCGGCGCGCTGGCAGCGCATTTCGGCAGAGATGTCGATCGGGCCGTACTGAAGATCACGACGATCATTTCCAGTGCGGCCAGAGAGGGTATCGATCTCCTGGTGCTGCCCGACGCGTCCCTCGGGGGCTACATCGACAGTCTGAGCAATCCGGATCCCGCGGAGTTACCGCCGACGCTCGATCCGGACGGTCCCGAGCTGGCCACGATCATCGCGGCGGCAGGGGACATGACGGTCTGCATCGGCTACACCGAGTTGTCGAAAGGACTGCGATACAACGCTGCTGCATGCCTGACGGGTGACGGAATTCTCGGCAGTCACCGCAAGGTGCATCAGCCCCTCGGAGAGTCCTTGGCCTACGCGGCCGGCGACCGGTTCGAGGCCTTCGATACTCCGGTGGGGCGGATGGGCATGCTGATCGACTACGACAAGACGTTCCCGGAATCGGCGCGCGCGTTGGCGCTCGACGGCGCGAGAATCATTGCGGCACTGTCGGCGTGGCCCGCCAGCGTCACCGATCGGGCGTCCTCACTGCCGAACGACCGGCAGTCCAGGCTGTTCGATCTGTACGACGCCGCCAGGGCCGCGGAGAATCAGGTGGTGCTGGTGTCGTCGAACCAGACCGGAGTGATGGGGTCGTTACGCTTCCTGGGGCAAGCGAAGATTGTCGGACCCGGTGGTGACGTCCTGGCGAAAACGTGGTCCAAAGGCGGCCTGGCCGTGCACGAGATCGATGTCGACGCCGAAGTGGACCGGGCCCGCAGAGGGTTGCACCACCTCGCCGAACGTCGTGTCGACGCCTACCCCAATTTGCTGCAGGAGAAGCCGGATCAGTGAAGATCGCCCTGTTGACCTACTCGTCCAAGCCGCGTGGCGGCGTGGTGCACACGCTGGCCTTGGCCGAGGCGCTTGCGCGCTCCGGGCAGGACGTTTCGGTGTGGTCTCTCGGCCGCGACGGCGACAGTGAGTTCTTTCGTACCGTCGACCCCGCCGTCACCGTGCGGATGGTGCCGTTCCCTCAGCAGGAGGATGAGCCGCAGCGGGAGAACGAGAGCGTCGGTCAGCGGATACTGCGGTCGATAGATGTGCTGCGACAGTCGTTCACACCGGACGAGTACGACATCGTCCATGCTCAGGACTGTATCTCCGCCAACGCCGTCGGTCGCTGTATCAGGACCATCCATCATCTCGACGAGTTCACCACGCCCGAACTGGCTGCGTGTCACGAACGCGCAATCACCGTGCCCTACGCGCGCATCTGTGTATCGGCTGCGGTGGCAACCGATGTTCGCCGCGGGTGGGGACTCGAACCCACGGTCATCGCCAACGGCGTCGACGCCGAGAGGTTCGCTGCCGCTGCGCAGTCCGGCCGAACGCACTGGCGTGACAAGCTCGGCCGATATGTGCTGGCGGTCGGCGGTATCGAGCCACGCAAGGGCAGTCTCGATCTGCTCGACGCCTTCGCCGGGCTGCCCGAGCGTAACGTGCAACTGGTGTTCGCCGGCGGCGAGACGCTGTTCGACTATCGCGACTATCGGACGGAATTCGACCGTCGTGCAACCGAACTGGGAATCGAGCCGGTGATACTCGGAACCGTCGACGACGACGAACTGCCGCACCTCGTGGCGCAGTCCGCAGTGCTGCCGTTCTTCTCCACGAAGGAGGGTTTCGGCCTGGCCGCCATGGAGGCGCTCGCCGCGTCGATCCCGGTGGTGGCGCGCGATCTGCCGGTACTGCGAGAAGTGTTCGGAGACAGCGTGACCTACGCATCGTCGGTGGATGACATGTCGAGCGAGTTGAATCGTGTGTTGCACGAGCCGCGGGATCCACGACCGGGGCTGGCTCTGGCGCGCAGCCTCACCTGGAACGAGGCCGCACGTCGACACCTGGAGTTCTACTCCTCGCTCTTGTGACCGCCCCGTTTGTTGCGGCGGAGCGCATGCGGCTTGAGCTTGTGAAAGCCCTTGACCCGCAATGAGCGAATAGATTTGAGGTAGAACTCGGAATCGTGGCGGAGTTCCTCTGTCATGACCGTATCGACAAGTGTCGTGCCGGGATTGGCAGAGCTGGTCAGCCGCGCGGCAATGTTGACCACCGAGCCGTACAGATCGCCGTACCGGGCCAGTACCGGCCCCCAGGCCAGCCCGACCCGTAGGTCCGGCATGTCCTCCTGCTCATCGAACGCGTCCTGCAGGTCGAGGGCGATGTGGGCGGCATCCTCGGGTGTCTGCGCGCTGAACATCACCTCGTCGCCGACGTTCTTGATCACCGAACCACGCCCGCGCGCAATGATATTGGTGGCCAGCGACTCGAACTCCTCGAGCAGGGTCGTCAACTCACCGATGTCCAGCCGACGCGTCAAGCTGGTGTAGCCCACCATGTCGGCGAACCCGACGGCCATGGTGGGACTCTCGGTGGCGTCGTCGGGCGCGGCGATGGATCGACCGGCGGCTGCAGCCAGGTGCCGACGCCAGGTGTATCCCTGGAGTGCCTCGAGGGTGGGGACGGTCTCTGCCGCTATCGCTCGGGCGTTGCGCCGAATCGCGTCGATGTCGTTCTTGTCGTCGTCACTGTCGATGATGCGCTCGAGTATGTGAGAGTTCACAACGCCCACTTGCCATTCCGCGAGCCTGGACATGGATTGCCCGAGCGTGCGCGCGATCGCGACCTCCATCTCGGGCTTGATCACCTTCTGCGCGGTGAGTGCAGTGATCAGCTTCAGAGCTTCCAGATCGGCGTCCGTGTAGACGAGTGCCTCGGTATCGGTGTGGATGGGGAAGCCCATCCCGATCCACAGGGCAATGACTCGCTCGAGCGGAATGCCGGACTTCTCGACGATGTCCGCACGGTTGTACTTGGGCTCTCCGCCCAGCAGATTCCGTTCGATTTCCGTCTGTACTACCGAGTTGATCTGGTTCTCAGGCATATCCCAACGTTCTGTCGAAATAGGAACGAACATCGTCCACGTACTCGTCGATCTTGTCGGGCTCCCAGTCCGTGGTGGGGATGGGCTCGCCGACGGTGACCCTGACCGTACCGGAGTGGACGGTGAAATCCTTTTTCCACATCACATCACCCGCGTTGTGGATGACGATGGGCACGATGGGGACACCCGCTTGCATAGCCAGGTGGAAGCCGCCCTTCTTGAATCGGCCGAGACGTGACGTCGGCATTCGCGTCCCCTCGGGTGCTATGGCGACGGAGATACCGCTGTGAAGCTTCTCGATTGCGGGACGCATCGCCTCGCGCGCTTGTGAGGGATCACCACGATCGACGTAGGCGACGTCGAAGATCCTGCCCAGCAGCGCGAATCGTGGGTCGCGTTCGAGTTCGCGTTTCGCCACTGCGGTGATGTCTCGCCGGAGGATCGACGTGACGATGATCGAGTCGGCAGTGCTCTGGTGGTTGAACATGAAGACGGCCGGGCGGGCCGACCAGGCATTTTCTGTGCCGGTGACGTCGAGCTTCACGCCGGCCAGAGTGAGCGCGATGTCGGGCGCGATGGTGCTGGTGATGTTTGCACCGGTGCGGCGACTCCGCGTCAGAATGCCCAGCCCGAGTCCGATCGACGCGCTTGCGAGCACCGATCCGAGCGCCGCTGTGCTGCGTACGGCCGACGTGATGTCCGTGCCGCGCTTCGGGCTTTCCAACGTCAGAGCAGGCCACTTCTTCTTGGCGGCATAGCGCGCGAGATCGGGGTCCGGGTTGAGGGCGACGGGTCGTCCCACCGCCTCGAGCAGAGGCACGTCCTCGCCGCCGTTGGAGTAGGCGAAGCAGCCCGCCAAGTCGATGCCTTCACGTTCGGCGTAGTCGATCGCTGCCTGCGCCTTGCGCGGCCCCCACAACGAGTCGCCGACGAGTTCGCCGGTGAGGATTCCATCGGTGACGACGGGGGTGGTGCACAGCAATTCCTCGAACATCATGTCCTGCTGCACCGGCAGTGCCTGGTACGGCGTGGCCGAGGTAGCCATCACCAGGCGATGTCCGGCATGCCGGTGCGCCTCGACGAGGGCACGGGCCTGCGGGAAGATCATCGGCGCAATCTCGTTGCGGAACAGCGTGTATGCCTGTTCCATCAGATCTTCCTCCCGACGGCCCTCCAGACCGCGGACGGCCTTGCCCATCAAGTTGTCGACGGGGGAGTTGCGCATCCGCATCTCGACGACGGCGCTGGAGATCTCCCACAGCTCCTTCACCGTCACGTCGAGGGTTTTGAGACGCTCGAGAAAGACTGCGCGGGCCGAGAATCCGTTGATCAGGGTGCCGTCGAGATCGAAGAATGCCACGGTGTCTCGGCCCGGTGGTGCGGCGGCGATCGCGATCAGTCGATCGTCGAACTCGGTCATGAATTGTTCTCCTCGGGGGCCGAGATCGGTTCTACCGCACGCAGCATCTGGTGGGCCATGTCTCGGATCGTGCGAACCTTGCGGGCCCACTCGTCGATCTCGAGCGCAAAGTCTCTGCGCCGGCGCGCGACACCGTCGGAGCCGGAATCGACGAGATCCCTGTTCTCGGCCAATTGCAATGCAGTATCGAACAATTCGCCGGAGATGGACTCGCTGTGGTCGAGTTGCTGACGCAATCGCCTGGCCTGAGCGGCACCGAGGCATTCCGCGATGAACTTGGGCTTGTCGAACTCGCCGCTCTGCGGCAGCAGCATCAGCTGATCTGCCACCACCTGATACGCCTCGAAGATCGGCTGCAGTACGCGGTGCGCCAGGTGCAGATCCTGTGACTGCAGTTGGTGCGCAGCATAATCGGGGTCGCTGATCTTGGTTCGCCAGTCCGGGTCGATCAGGTCGACCTCGGATTCCAGTCGCTGCCCGAAGTCCTTCTTGTCGCCGAAGAAGAACTCGAACTTGAGCAGATCGCGCAATTGAAGCGCCGACTGCCACAGCGACTCCTGCGTCAGAGGTGCCGAATCGCCGCTGGTCGGCAGCACCACCAGTTCTCCGATGGCACGCATGACGAAGAAGTGAATTGCGTTGTTACGGAAGAATGCTGCGACCAGATGCTTGTCCTGCGCCAGGTAGAACAGTGGCTCGGGACCATCGTCGAAACGCTTGACCACGTTGGCGTTGACCTGAGCGACGACGGCCGATCGCACCACATCGACGTCGGCGATGTCGACGCCGCCCGCGGTGGGCAGGTTGCGGCGTTTGATGTAGCGGGCGAGCGGGGCGATGATGGCCCACATCTCGTTGACGTTGAGTGCGCGATCCTCGATTCCCAGCAATGCCATCGTGACCAAGGCCGCCGGAGTCACCGGTGTGGCGTCGTTGATCGCGTGGGAGACGCCGAGCGCGATCTTCTGGACCGCGACTCGCTTGTCGGTGTTCTCGGCGACGATCGACGCCACCGACATCGGTTCGCCGAAGTTCAGATACACGTTGCCGCGCAACGTGCCCTGCGCACGGATGTACCCGATGGCCATCCGAATGCCCTCGGCCTGCTTCTTCGCCCCGTGCGATTCCTCGGCCATCGCGCCGACCTCGTGCAGACGGTCGTAGGTGATGGACGTCGGAACCAGATAGACATCCTCGGCGTCGCTCGACTCCAGGGCGTCGACCAGATAGGTGAGCAGGCCGAACCTCGGCGGGCGAAGCTTCCCGGTGCGGCTGCGTCCGCCTTCGATGTACCACTCGAGGTTGAACCGCTTGCTGAGCAGAAAACTCATGTACTGACGCAGCGTCCACTTGTAGATCGCGTCGGAGAACTTGCGCTGAATGAGCACGACGCCACTGCGTTTGGCGATCGGGCCCAGCGGCCAGAAGCCGACGTTGATGCCGCCCATGACGTGATTGAGCGGCAGCCCCTCGGCCAGCAGCGCCGGGCGTAGCACGAGCGGGTCGAGGTAGGAACGGTGATTGGGTAGGAACACCAACGGATAGTTCTTGTTGAGTTCGCGGACCTTCTGCAGCTGATCGCGATCGACGTCGACCTTGTACGCCCGCGAGAAATACGCTCCGAGGGTGCCCCACATCTCTACTGCCCGGCGGGTCTCGGTTGCGACCATCTCGCCGAGGATGTCGTTGACGCGCTTGTCGACTGCGTCGCGGTCCTGACCGACCTCGTCCGCGAGTGCGGTGATGCCGTCGTGGAACTTCTTCTGCTCCGTCATGTCCTCGACGACGAATCGCGGAATCTTGTACTCGGATCCGATGACGCCACGCTCGGCCTTGTCCAACGCCAGACTGGCCTGGCGCAGGATGAACGACGAGAGCGAGGTGCCGCCGCCCCGTTCGAACCGATCCTGCAGATCACGGAGGGTCGCGGGCTCGCCGACCAACACCGCCGAATGATCGGGATCGTCGTTCGCGACCCACCGCTGCCATACCTGGGTTGGCTTGGACCGACCGCGCGGAGCGAAGATGCGGTGCAAAATGCCGTTCTTGCGATCGGACAGCGTCACGCGCAACGGAATGAGGAGCGGATCGTCGGCGTACCCGCGAACACTCTCGGCCAGTGAGGTTCTCGCTTCACCGGACAACACGACCGACGGCGGCCTCGGCTCGCCGTCGGGAGTGGTCGCATCGATCCACTGATTCAGAGCCTGAACCTCGAGGGTGGATTTGGCATCGAGCAAATACACGTGCGGACCGTCGCTGAGCGATTGTTCGTCCGCGTCGAGGTGGTACATCGAGGCTCCTGTTCCGTACCTACAGAAGAAGGCACGTCGCCAGGCTACGCGGGAGATACCGGCCGCGAGGGCGGTTCGGCGAGGTGGTCACGGGACGAAATTTCTCGACGACGCGCACGGCTACTCGCCGGTACCCGACCGGTAGTCGATGTGACGTTCGGTGGCCCGGAGTGGAGCTTGCGGAACGACCACAGGCACTTTTCGGGAGTGAATGTTACGTCGAGTGGACTTGGCGGGCGTTCGGAAGGACTCTCGTATAGAGTTGGGGTCATCGGCTTTCTCGGCCACCAAATCTAAGTGTTAATCCAAGTAACAGTTACTTGAGGTTACAGTTACTTGGATTAACAGACACTTCCGCAATACCCCACCGAAGGCGTGCGGTCGACGTGGTTCCGCGCCCGGTCGAAGACATCGGCCGAGTATCTGTGCGACAGTATTCGCAAACACTTTCGAGAAAGGCCGGTAGTCGATGCCACCCCGTGGGCGCGCCGTGAACGATTCATTGACCCCTGAGAACCTGACGGCGCTGGCTGCGGCGCTCGCCGAGGGGCGTCGGGCCACTGTGTATCTGCGCGAGCCGAACCCCAGCCTTGGGCTGCCCGAGGGCACGTCGGCGAAGGTGGTCTCGATCGACGGCACCACGGTCACCATCAGCCCGAAGGGCGTCAACGACGAATTGCCTTACGAGGCAGAGGAACTGCGCATCACCCGCAATGCGGCAACCCCGCCGCCGCCGGCCAAGCGAGTACCTGCGAAGAAGGTGGCACCTTCCGTGGCCACCGACCCGGTCCGAACCCAGGCAGCGCCGGCGCAGCCCAGAACAACGCCGGTGCCGCCCAAGGCTGTGGTGGAACAATCAAGGGCAGTGGTGGAACAATCCAGGGCAGTGGTGGAACAACCGAAGACCACGCAGCCGCAACAGCAGGCTGCCCGTCGGGCCAAGAAGGCCCCAGGCGGAGTCAGCGTCACTATTCACGCCGGGGCGGACAACGATTGGTCGGTCACGGTCACCCAGGGTGCGAAGCGGCCCACCAAGGCGCAACCGGTGAGTCCGGAGTCGGTGAGCAAGGCCGTGCGAGAGTTGGGCGACCCCATCGCACGCGACGCAGTCGAAGCCGTCATCTCCCACGCGCGCGAGGAGGCTGCTCGCCGCGTTGCAGAACTCAGTCGTCAGCTGGAGGAAGCGCGCACCACCCTTGCCGCCCTCGAGCAGGACGTATGAACCACTCACTCGTGTTCGTACACCTGTTGTTGCTAGGGTTCTGCCGACACCGCTGAGAGGGAGT
Organism: Rhodococcus ruber; assembly: GCF_027270735.1. Classification (GTDB taxonomy): domain Bacteria; phylum Actinomycetota; class Actinomycetes; order Mycobacteriales; family Mycobacteriaceae; genus Rhodococcoides; species Rhodococcoides rubrum_A. The sequence goes on from NZ_JAPWIJ010000001.1 coordinate 731,381, forward strand.
ACATGTTCAAGAAATTCATGCTCGTCGTCGTGGGGGCGGCTGCAATCGTAGCCAGCGTCGGCGTGGGGACCGCATCCGCGGCCGCTCCAGCTGCTCTCGGCGGTGGCTCGGGAATCATCGTCGGAGGCCAGGTCGAGTGCACACTGACGACGATCGGTAATGACCGCAACGGGAATCTCGTCGGCTTCACCGCCGGCCACTGTGGCCAAGCGGGCGCTTCCATCGTCCCCGAGTACGACACCTCTCTCGGCGAAGTCGGCCGCATCGCGTTCTCCAACCCGGAGTACGACTACGCCGTCATCGAATTCCAGCGCGACAAGGTTGCACCGATCAACCGCGTGGGCAACGTGACCATCTCTCAGGTCGGCCCGCCGACGGCGTTCCCGAACATCGTCTGCAAGGAAGGCCGTACCACCGGCAACACCTGCGGTCTCGCGTACGGAGACGTCCTGCAGTCACAGGAGACCTGGGCTCAGCTGTGCGTCGTCGAAGGTGATTCGGGCAGCCCGGTCGTCGTCGGCAACACCCTCGTCGGCATGGTGAACGCCTACCTCGGCGTGGCGTGCTTCGGCCCCGAGGTCGGCACCAACTTCGACGCGATCCTTCGTAACGTCGATCAGGGCAACGGACTCGGCGCAGGATTCGTTCCCGCTCCCTGACGGTCCACAGTTCGCACCGAATGTCCCGCTCGAGCAATCCGTTGCTCGCCGGCGGGACATTCGTCGTTTCGAAGGTCCCGGAGTTGTCAGCGGGCGCGTGCTGACGAGTCGAACGCCCGGACCTCGGCGACGGTACGTTCCGCATCCTCCGGGGTGATCCCCAGCAAAACAAGGCTCGACGTCGTGGCGGCCCCTGCCGGATCGGTGAGCAGTCCGGCGTTGGTGGCATCGAGGATGGACAGCGCAATCGCCTCGATGTTGAGGATGAGTACCTCTGCGGCTTGATACGAGGAGAACACGCCCTCCCGCTGACCGCGCCGGATGACGGCAGCGGCCGCTTCTCGCATCGGCCCGAGGAGATTGTGAATACCGTTGTGGCCCAGATCTGTTCGTGCGACCGCGAGAAGTAGGCGGTACTGGTCGCCGACGCGCGTGAGGGCCAGCGTCTGCCGGACGAAGACCGTCACGGCCGATTCGTCGGCGGCTGGTACGCGGCCGAGTGCCGCCGAGATGCTGTCGGCCGCTTCGAGGGCAATGCCGTCGATCAGGGCTTCGCGAGAGGCGAAGTGGGCGTAGACGGTTCGTCGAACCACCCCTGCCGCGGCCGCGACGTCGTTGATGGTTGCATCCGGATTGTCCGCCAACACCCGTTGTGCGACATCGAGAATTCTCGCTCTGTTCGACCGAGCGTCACGTCGCTGCACGGGCGGCGCTGCGGCATCCCGTGTAGACGATCTCGACTCCGTCGTCTTACGCACAGGTCAACATCTAGCACGATCGTGTGCGCAGAGTGTGGCTGCCGCCACAAAAGATTGCCGATCTTAGACGATTCTTCTTAAGCTGCACAGCACTGTGCAAGGTGTGTCGGCACTTTGCCAACGGGGGGGAACACAATGACGTTGCTTGCGATGACGCCTGTCCAAGATATGCACAAACCGTATCCACGACGCTGGTCGGCTCTGGTGATCTTGTGCCTGAGCCTGCTGATCGTGGTCATGGCCAACACATCCCTGTTGGTCGCGGCGCCGTCGATGACTCTCGACCTGAGTCTGACCAGCAGCGACCTACAGTGGGTGATCGACGGATACACCGTCCCCTATGCGTCACTGATGCTGCTGTGCGGCGTGATCGGTGATCGCTACAGCCGCCGAGGGGCACTGATTCTCGGCTTGATCATCTTTGTGGCAGGTTCGATCGCCGGGGCACTCACCGACGCCACCCTCGGGGTCATCCTGGCCCGCATCGTCATGGGAGTCGCCGCGGCGATCGTCATGCCCGCAACCCTGTCGCTGTTGGTCTCCACGTTCCCGAAGCGGGAGCGCGCCACTGCCGTCACCGTGTGGGCGGCGACCTCGGGACTTGCCATCGCAGCCGGGCCACTGCTGGCGGGATGGCTCCTCGAGAGCTTCACCTGGCATTCGACTTTCCTGATCAACGTTCCTATTGCGTTGGCGGCCATCGTCGGAGCCGTCGTCCTGGTTCCGCCGTCGCGGGCCGTCGACCCCGGCGCGATCGACTGGGTCGGTGGACTGCTGTCGGTCCTGACTGTGTCGACCGTCGTCTACGCCATCATCGAGGGAATGCACTTCGGCTGGACCGTCGGGCCGCTGTACTTCGGCCTCGTCGGCCTGCTGTCGATCGTGGGCTTCGTCGGATGGGAACTGCGCCACCCCAATCCGCTGCTCGACGTCCGAATATTCTGCTCCCGCATCCTCAGTGGCGCGACCCTCGCGGTGCTGGTGTTCTTCCTGGTCACGTTCGGTGCGATCTACTTCGTCGCCCAGTACCTCCAGTTCGCTCTGGGGTACGGCCCGGTGTCCACGGGTGTGCACCTCTTGCCGTTGGCCGGAGCAGTCTTCGTCGGTTCCGGAATCACGATGTGGCTCACACCCAAACTAGGACCACGCATCACCGTGACCGCAGGCATGATCGTGGGAACGGTGTCCGTCGTCTCGCTGATCGGAATCGATCCGACCGCAACGTACTCCGACTTCCTACCCGTGCTGACGCTGCTCGGTCTCGCGATCGGCCTGTCGGTCTCACCATGCACCGACGCCATCATGGGCGAGTTTCCGGACAGCAAGCTCGGTGTGGGCGGCGGACTCAACGACACAGCGCTCGAACTCGGCGGCTCGCTGGGAATCGCCGTGCTCGGCTCTGTGCTCGCCGCGTCCTATCGCCAGGGAATCGAAGGCTTTCTGCAAACGTTCCCCGGGAAGCAACCGAACGGCCAGTACACCGGGCAGGCAGCGGAAGGGCTTGCTGCGTCTCAGGATTCGCTTGCCGGTGCAGTGATCGTGTCCGACATCATTCGCGCCCAGAATGCGTTTCTCAGTGGATTTGCAGACAATTTGCAGGCCAATGCCGTGGCCGCGTTCGGCGACGCCGTGGCGCACACCAGCCTGGTTGCCGCCGTGGTGTTCGGCGTCGGCACGGTGATCGTGGCGCTGCTGATCCCCTCGCGGAGCGCGGAACTGGCTGTCTCCTCGGAGAGGATCGCGTTCGAGCCGATCGTGCCCTTCGTCGTTCCGCCGGCCAAGGATGGAGCAGCCGTTCGTGAGGTAGCCGAACTCGAGCAACTACTGGAACGGCCGTCGGCTGCAAAAATCGACAGGCCCAGTGTGCGACGCGCAGTACGTGCCGCAGAGGAAATTTCACCGAAGGTCTTGCCGAAGGCTGTGCCGGCGCGCACTGTGGCCGAGCCGTCTCTGGTGGACGCAGAACTCGAACGCCCCAGCATCTATCAGCTGGCCTCGAAGGTGTACGAATTGGACGCATCGGTCGCCCGACAGGCCAGTGTGGACACCAAGTCCGGTGAGCGAGTGACAATCCACCAGCTCGCGTTGTCGAACCTGGCGCGCACCCGACGCGTCGAGGCAGAGGAAGCTCTCGACGCCGCACTCGAGCTCAGCGATCTCCCGGTTGCACCCGCTCCGGAGCCGGTGCAACCCGTTGCTCCGCTGCAGACCTTCTACCAGAGGGCGAGCAAGCAACATACGAACTGCACAGAGTTCAAGGAACGCTCGAGCTCCATGTGGGCAATGCCGCTGTAGCTCTCCCTGCCCGCCGCCCACACCCGCCCGACCGTCCCACCTGCCCGTTCACCCCACTCGCGTGAATGGACCATTGCAATGCAGTGGTCCATTGACGCGGCGGGGAGGCGAGCGGGGGAGACGGGCGGGCGGGGGTGGAAGGGCGGGGGTGGGGAGCAGGGGGCGGGTGAGTGCTAGATCAGCACCGCACCGTTCGAGGCCGAGCCCACCAGCTTCGAGTACTTCGCCAGCACTCCGCGGGTGTAGCGCGGCGGCAGCGGAGCCCAGCCCTCTGCGCGGGAGTCGAGTTCGGCTGCATCGACCAGGAGATCGAGGGTGCCCTTGCCGACGTCGAGTCGGATTTGGTCACCGTCGCGGACGAAGGCGATGGGACCGCCGTCGACGGCCTCGGGGGCCACGTGTCCGACGCACAGGCCGGTGGTGCCGCCGGAGAACCGTCCGTCGGTGAGCAGCAGGACATCCTTGCCCAGGCCCGCGCCCTTGATCGCGCCGGTGATTGCGAGCATCTCGCGCATTCCCGGCCCGCCCTTGGGTCCCTCGTAGCGGATGACGACGACGTCGCCGGCGGTGATGGTTCCGTTCTCCAGAGCATCCATAGCCGCGCGTTCACGCTCGAAAACTCGTGCGGTGCCGACGAATACGTCGGAGTCGAAGCCTGCGGACTTGACGACGGCCCCGCCCGGAGCAAGTGAGCCCTCCAGGATGGTGATGCCGCCTGTCGGGTGGATCGGCTTGTCGAGTGCGCGCAATACCTTGCCGTCGGGATCGGGCGGTGCGATGTGAGCGAGGTTCTGCGCCACGGTCTTTCCGGTGACCGTCATGCAGTCGCCGTGCATCAGGCCGGCGTCGAGCAGAGCCTTCATCACGACGGGCACTCCGCCGATCGCGTCGACGTCCGTCATGACGTGCTTGCCGAACGGTTTGACGTCCGCGAGGTGGGGAACCTTCGCACCGACGCGGGTGAAGTCCGCGAGGGTCAGCTCGACCTGAGCTTCGTGGGCGATGGCGAGGAGATGCAGGACCGCATTGGTGGAGCCACCGAAGGCCATGACGACGGCGATGGCGTTCTCGAACGCTTCCTTGGTGAGGATGTCGCTGGTGCGGATGCCGCGTCGGAGAAGGTCGACGACGGCCTCACCGCTGGCGTGTGCGAATCCGTCGCGACGGCGATCGGGTGCGGGCGGCGAAGCGCTGCCGGGCAACGACATTCCCATGGCCTCGGCTGCACTGGCCATGGTGTTGGCGGTGTACATTCCGCCGCAGGCACCTTCGCCGGGGCAGATGGCGCGTTCGATGGTGTCGACGTCGGCGCGCGACATCAGTCCGCGTGAACATGCCCCGACGGCCTCGAATGCATCGATGATCGTCACCTGATGCTCGCTGCCGTCGGACAGGGTGGCGAAGCCGGGCAGTGTGGAGCCCGCGTAGAGGAACACGCTCGCCAGGTCCAGACGTGCTGCGGCCATGAGCATTCCGGGCAAGGACTTGTCGCAGCCGGCGAGCAGAACGGAACCGTCGAGACGCTCTGCGCTGATGACGGTCTCGACGCTGTCGGCGATGACCTCACGGGAGACCAGCGAGAAGTGCATGCCCTCGTGGCCCATCGAGATACCGTCCGACACCGAGATGGTGCCGAATTCCAGGGGATACCCGCCGGCCGCGTGGACGCCCTTCTTGACCTCTTTGGCCAGCCGCTCGAGAGAGAGGTTGCAGGGGGTTATCTCGTTCCACGACGATGCGACACCGATCTGAGATTTGACCCAGTCGTCGTCGCCCATGCCGACGGCGCGGAGCATGCCGCGCGCTGCCGTCTTCTCCAATCCGTCGGTGACGTCGCGACTACGCGGTTTGACGTCGATGTCGGTGGGTTGCTCTTCCGAAGGATTCTGCGGGGTCGTCATGACTCTCCTGAGCGGTCGGCGTACGCGCGTTCTCAGGTTCCGCTCCTGAGTCGCATTCCCGTCAACACTAAACCTGTGGTTGCCGCCGTCCGTCGGCCTGCACCCAACTCCCTTACCGGAATGCCCTCCATCGAGTGACGAATGGCCCTGTCGAGCACGGCGAGCTCGGGGCGACAGTGGGTGCAGCCACCGCGTCGGGGTGGGAGGGCGAGGAGAGTCGATGAACGATCAGCCGGATACAGCGGTGGTGGAGATGCTGGTGGAGCTCGCGTGTCGGGCACCGTCGGTGCACAACAGTCAGCCGTGGCGGTGGACCTACTCCGCACGTGAACTCGATCTGTACACCGACAGCTCGCGGTTGCTCGGGGTGATAGACCCGGCCGAGCGACAGATGGTGTTGAGCTGTGGGGCAGCGTTGGACCACCTTGACAAGGCTGCCGCGGCGTTGAGGTGGACAACCGAGATCGATCTGCTGCCCACACCGGGTGCGCCCGATCATCTCGCGCGTGTTCGCTTCGTGCACGACGCGCATCCTCGGTCGCACGAATTCGATCTGTTGGCAGCGATCAACCGCCGCCACTCGGATCGGCGGGCGTTCGGACCGGTGCCGAGCAATCGCATTCTGACGCGGTACCTCGGTCAGGATCACTACGGCACGGCGATGACCGTCCTGTCGGCAGAGTCCAAACAGACGTTGGCGAAGGCCTCGACGCTGAGCGCGAGCGTACGAAAGTACGACGCGACCTATCAGGCAGAGATCAGATGGTGGGCCGGCCACTCGTTCCGCTCGGGAGGAATTCCGCCGGAGGCCCTGACGAACCGGGCCGAGGCGTCGAGGGTGCAGGTCGGGCGACAATTTCCCGAACCGCATCGGGTCGCCAGAACTGTCACGACCGAGCCGGTCGAGGACGAGTCCACCGTGGTGTTGCTCGGCACGGCATCGGACGAACGCCACGATTGGTTGCAGTGCGGCCGAGCCATGTCCGCATTCCTCCTGGCCGCAACCGCGGACGGGCTGGCGACATGCCCCTTGACGCATCTGACGGAACAGTCGGGAAGCAGGCACCTGGTCGAGTCTCTGGCCCCGCGAAACGGTTTGGCGCAGGTGCTGATTCGAATCGGCACCCCCATGATCGGCTCGCCGCCACCTCGAACCCCGCGCCACGCCGTGGCGTCGGTGCTGTCTGCGCCCGCTCGCACCTCGAACAGGAGACGATCGTGATTCTTGCAGCTCATCAAAAAATCGTTGTGGGCGTCGATGGTTCGCCCAGCAGCATCAGCGCTGCGCTCTGGGCAGCGACCATCGCAGAGAGACTGGGCTCTCCGATGCACATCGCCGGGGCTGTGCAGCAGCCCGCGTTCTATCTGGGCGAGCCCGCATCGGTGATACCGAGGGACGTGTGGGACGAGCAGCGCCGCGCGGCCGAACTCGTCGTGTCCGACGTTGCCGCCGCTGTGCTGGCCCGGCATCCGAACAGTGCAGTGACGACCTCGGTGGAGGAGACGTCCGCATGCGCGATGATGGTCGAATTATCTCGTACCGCGCGGATGCTCGTCGTCGGCAACTCCGGTTCGGGGCCGATCGTGTCCGCATTGTTCGGGAGTACGGCGCAGGAGGTCTCGAACGCGGCCCAGTGCCCGGTGATCGTGTGGCGGGAGGGAGCCGACGCCGTCGACGCACCGATTCTCGTCGGTATCGACGGCAGCGCGACCAGTGAGGTGGCCGTCGGGCAAGCCTTCGAGCTGGCCTCGTTGTTCGGCGTGTCGATGATCGCCGCGCTTGCCTGGAACTCGTTGTCGCAGGGAGCGGCGCTCTCTCCGCCCGGATCGCCCGACACCACGGAGATCGAGCGTGAACAGCGGATTCTGATGTCCGAATGTCTGGCCGGGTGCGCCGAGAAATATCCGGATGTCAGCGTCGAAAATATTGTGCAACAAGGAAACCCCGCCCACTTGTTGGTCGACCTGTCCAAGCGAGCCGGTCTCGTGGTGGTCGGCAGCCATGGTCGCGGAGTGGTTGCGCGAGCGCTGTTCGGATCGACCAGTAGCAACCTCACCCGGCATGCCCACTGCCCGGTGATTATCTGCAGAGACCGATGACGAAACGCACCGTACCGAACAGCATGCACGGTAGCGACGAGCGTCGACGAATTCTCGATTCGGCCACTGCACATCGGCTCGCGCGACGAGCAGCTGTTGCACGACTGATCGGCCACGACCACTTCGGGCCCACCATCGACATCGTGTCCATCGTCTGGATCGGCACTCGGGTGTACTTCTACGCCGATGGGCGGTCGCGATTGGGACGCAGTGTGCTCGATTCCGCGGTCGTCCTGGAAGTCGACGCCGAGGATGGCGCACGCATGACCGACTCGACTGTGGTGATACACGGAATTGCGCGTGCGGTCGTGGATGCGCGAGTCGAAGTCCTCGAAGATGTACTGCCGCGACCACATTCGGACGGTCCGCCGATGCACAGACTCGTCGAAGTGAGCCCGACATCGGTTTCGGGGGTCGAACTGGCGCACTGCCCGATATGTGTCTGTCGCCTTGCGTCGGACACAGCCACGACCGTAGGCATCGAGACAGGAAAACGACATGAGTAATTCCACCGCCCGAACGCTTCCCATCCTCGTGGGTATCGACGGCTCGGCAGAGGCCGAGGCTGCAGCTCGATGGGCTGCGACATATGCAGAGAAGGTTCACGCGACCGTACGGCTCGTTCACGCTGTGCCAGTGGGGGACTGGTATGGATCGGCTGAATTCGTCGACGGCGGCGCACTGGAGAGAGATCTTCGAGCCATGGGCCGCAAACAATTGGTCCGGGCGCAAGGAGCGATTCACGACGTGGCACCCACGGTCACCGTGGAAACCGTCAATGTGGACGGCACCATAGCGTCGTACGTGGCCGACACCGGCGCAGAAATGGTCGTGCTGGGATCGAGGAAGTCGAGTGCTATCCGAGATCTGACTCTCGGTAGCAACTCGCTGCGTGTCGTGACACACGCGCACTGCCCGGTATTGCTGCTCCGCGGCGAGAGCGAGAGGAAGGAAGCAGGCCGCCCGATCGTGGTCGGGATCGACGGCAGTGAGCAGTCCGATCGAGCGCTCGGTATCGCGCTCGAGCTGGCCGACAACATGGGCACGCCGGTGGTCGCGGTCAACTACTGGGGATTCGCCGCTCAACCGGGGTTGGGGACCGGCTTCGACGGCGTCGACTGGGTGAGCGTCGGGGAACACGAAAAGCTCTGGCTGGAAAGGCATGTGGGGAAGATGCACGAGAAGTACCCCGAGGTGACGCTGACGACGGTGAGCGCTCAATCGAGCCCGACGCGAGGTCTGCGTGCGATGTCGGTGTCGGCGTCGATGCTCGTGGTGGGTTCTCGGGGTCGAGGTGTTCTCCGCGGTGCGATTCTGGGATCGGTCGGTCAGAACCTCGTGCACCACGCCGACTGCTCCGTGCTGATCGTGCGCTGAGTCACGCGCTTCGGCGCGGTGCCATCGGTGGTGACGCCATGTCGCAGTGCGGTGGGCAGTTCGACGTGTCGCCGGTACCGCGGATCAGTACTGCCGCGATGACGGCACCGATCAGCAACAGTCCGGCACACAGGAGCATCGCTGTGTGGAAGCCGGCCGAGAACACCTCCGGTGCAGAGTAATCGGAGCCGGCGATACCGGCGAGGGCAGGCAGGGCAGCCACAGCCAGTAGTTGGCTGGTGCGGGCCACGGCGTTGTTGACCCCCGAGGCGATGCCCGCTCGGTCGGTGGACACCGCACCCAGTACGGCCGCGGTCAGCGGGGCGACGAGCGCGGACAGGCCGAGACCGAACACGACGACCGCAGGCAGAATGTCTGTGACATAACTGGATCCAGGACCGATGCGCAGCATCAGCAGCAAACCGAGAGCCGACAGCAGTGGCCCGACCGTCATCGGAACTCGTGGCCCGATGCGCCCGGCCAGTCTGCCCGCGCGGGCCGACAGTACGAGCATCAGGGCTGTGATCGGCAGCGTCGACACTCCGGCCGCGATCGGTGAGTAGCCCACGGCGAACTGCAACTGCAACACCAGAAGGAAGAACACTCCGCCCAGGGCCGCATAGACGGCAAAGGTAACTAGGTTGGCCGCCAGGAACACTCGGGAAGCAAACAGCGACGGTGGCACCAATGGATCGTGCGAGCGGCGCTCGATCACCACGAACACCCCGACAGCGAGAACCCCGAGTACCAGCGCCACGGTGTGCGACTCGATCAACCCGTACGTGAGCAGACCCAACGCCGCCGCGATCGTCACCGCGCCCGGAACGTCGAGGCGGCCGGATGCGTGCGGATCTCGGCTCTCCGGAACATGTTTCGCGGCCACCGACACGACCACGACAGCGAGCGGGATGTTGATCAGGAACACCGCACGCCAGCCGACGGCGTCGACCAACCAGCCGCCGAGCAACGGGCCGATGGCCGATGCGACACCGCCCAATCCCGACCACAGCCCGATCGCCGCGCCCCGATCCTCGGCCTTGATCGAGGCCGAGATCAGCGCAAGAGAACCGGGTGTCAGTAACGCCGCGCCGACGCCTTGCAGCAACCGCGCAGCGATCAGCACCTCGATGTTGGGAGCGAGGCCGCACAGTACCGATGCGGCCGCGAACCAGACTGTGCCCCAAATGAACACCCGCCTGCGCCCGAGCCGGTCACCGAGCGAGCCGCCCAACAGAATCAGCGACGCCAGGGCAAGGGTGTAGCCGCTCAGAGTCCATTGCAGACCGGTGACGCCGGCACCGAGATCTCGGCCGATCGCAGGCAACGCGATATTGACCACGGTGGCGTCGAGCATCGCCAGAGCCGAACCGAGCACCGTGGTCGCGACGATCCAACGGCCCCTGGCGCTGGAGAGTGCGATGCCTTCGGCGGTCACAACCGTTCGACACAGACGACGAAGTTGCGGGAATCCTTCTCGTACCCGTAGAGCGCAGGGTCGGGGCAGTCGTCGACCGAGGAGGTGCCCTGCAGGATCGTCACGACGCGACGAGTGTCGGCACCGGGAGTGGCGCAGTCGACCCGCTGGGCGAACTCACCGACGATGTCCATGCATCCGCCGACAACCCAGTCGATGTCGAGGCACAGGGCACCCTGCTCGATGTCGAAGTAGGTTTCGTAGTAGTACTGATCGGCGTCCGCGGGGCATTCGGCGGATGTCGGCGTCTTGGCGAAGACGACGTAGTTGGACTCCGGCGATCCGCAGGTCGCGTTGGCGATGGTGGCCTCGTCGACCGTTCCGCCGAGGTTCACGCATTCGCCGATCTCCACATCGATGTCGACGCTGCCGCCGTCGTCGATGTCAGGGGTCGGAGTGCTGGTGGTGGTTCGAGGAGCACTTGTCGTGGTGGGCGCGATGGTGGCCCCCGAAATCGCGACGGCGGTACCGGACACTTCCGAGGCACACCCGGCGAGTATCAGGGCAGTGCACGCCGTCAGCGCGAGAACGAGAGCGCGGACCGAACGGTTGGATGACGCCATGGTGAGTCCTGCCCTCGTGAATTCAACCGTGCTGTGTGCATCGATCGTCTGTGTGTAGAAAATATCGGACTCGGTTGTCGGCCGCATGAGGCAGGATGATCTGCGTGGATCTTCCTCTTGCCGTGCCGGTCGCGCCGATGCTCGCCAAAGCCGCAAAAGTGGTGCCCGCCCAGCCCGAGGACGGCCCACCGGTGTGGTCCTACGAGCCGAAATGGGACGGTTTCCGCGCCATCGTCTTCCGCGACGGAGACGAGGTCGTGCTCGGTTCACGTGGGGGCAAGGACCTGGCCCGCTATTTCCCCGAGTTGGTTGAGGCGGTCAAGGCCGAGCTGCCGGAGAAGATCGTCGTCGACGGCGAGATCGTCGTACCCCGGGAGAAGAACGGTTCCACTCGCCTGGATTGGGAGTCGTTGTCGGAGCGGATTCACCCCGCGGCGAGTCGAGTGACGATGCTGGCGGAGAAGACACCCGCACAGTTCATCGGATTCGACCTGTTGGCCGTGGGAGACGAGGACCTGACGAGCGAGCCGTTCTCGACACGGCGAACGAGATTGCTCGACGCGGTCGGCACCGGCGGGCCGAGCTGCTTCGTCACCTCTGCCACCGATGATGCGGCGGTGGCCGAGGATTGGTTCGAGCGGTTCGAAGGGGCCGGGCTCGACGGTGTGGTGGCCAAGAAGCTCGACGGACTCTATCTGCCGAACAAGCGCGAGATGATCAAGATCAAGCATGCCCGCACCGCTGACTGTGTGTTGATCGGCTATCGAATCCACAAGTCCGGCAACGGTATCGGATCGTTGCTGCTCGGTCTCTACGATGGCGACGATCTGCGGATGATCGGCGGCGCGTCGGCGTTCACCGACAAGCGGCGGCTCGAACTGCTCGAAGAACTCGAGCCGCTTCGACTCGGCGAGGACGTCACGTACGACGGGGAGGCGACGCGCTGGAACTCGTCGAACGATCGCAATTGGATTCCGGTGCGCATCGAGCGGGTCATCGAAGTGGCCTACGACCAGATGGAAGGTGCACGGCTACGGCATGTGGCCCGGTTCCTGCGCTGGCGACCGGATCGCGAGCCGCGCTCGTGCGCCTACGACCAGCTCGAGGTTCCGGTGCGCTACGACGTTGCCGATGTGATTGCTGGGGGACGATAGACATGGCTGCGAAAACACCACCGGCGTTCGTGCAGGTGGGCGAGCGTGAAGTGCGAGTCTCGAGTCCTGATCGCGTGATCTACGAGGCGACCGAGCGCACTCCCGACATCACCAAACTGCAGGTGTGCGAGTACTTCGCCGCCGTCGGCGAGCCGTTGATGCGGGCGATCGGCGACCGCCCGACCGCGATGGAGCGATGGCCCGACGGCTATCGCGAGGGCATGCGATTGGCGCTCGGCCCACAGGACAAGGATGGCGACGGCTTCTATCAGAAGCGGTTGCCCAAGGGTGCGCCCGAGTGGATCGAGACGGTGAAGATCGCGTTCCCCAGCAAGCGCACTGCAGAGGAGCTGTGTCCCTCCGAACCGGCTGCGCTGGTGTGGGCGGCCCAGATGGGCACCCTGACGTTCCATCCGTGGCCGGTGCGGCGACCGGAGGTGGACCATCCCGACGAGTTGCGTCTCGATCTCGATCCGCAGCCGGGCACTACGTTCGCGGACGCCCTGCGGGTCGCCGACGTGACGCGAGAGCTGTTGGAAGAGTTGGGCTTACGTGGCTATCCGAAGACGAGCGGCAATCGGGGTATCCACATCTACGTGCGCATCGAGCCCGAGTACACCTTCGAGCAGGTGCGCCACGCGGCCATCGGTTTGGGCCGCGAACTCGAACGCCGCGACGACGGAGTGACCACGAACTGGTGGAAAGAGGAACGCGGAGAACGCATCTTCATCGACTACAACCAGAACAACCGTGACCGGACGATCGCCAGCGCATGGAGTCTGCGAGCTCGACCGGGCGCGCCTGTCAGTACCCCGATGACGTGGTCACAGTTGGCCGACGTCACCGATCCGCGTGAATTCAACCTCGTCACGGTTCCGGAACTGGTGCAGGACGGCGACCCGTGGGCCGACATGGATTCCCAGGCCTACTCGCTCGAACCCCTTCTCCACCTGTGGGAAACCCTGCCGGGCGGGGAGCTGAACTTCCCACCCGACTACCCCAAGATGCCCGGCGAGCCGCCGCGAGTACAGCCGTCGAAGAAAGTCGCCGAGCATTGGGATGCGGAGGGAAACCGCACCGAGAGCTGACGGAGTTCGCGAAGCCGGGCAAGGTTGCGCACTACGAAGCCCAATCGACGGGATTCGGTCGATCGAGCCGTGTTCTGTGCAACCCGGCCCGCGCTCACATCGATTCGAGTTCCCGGATCAGCGTCGCCGCGTCGTACGGCCCCACGTGGCGGGTGAGGTTCTTGTCGCCGCGGCCCAGGTAGAAGGTAGGAGTTCCATCGACGTCGGAGGAGGTGGCGTCGAGTTCGTCGTCTTCGACTCGCACCACGTAGTCGCCGGTGCGGATATCGTCCTCGAATCTGTCCATGTCGAGGCCGAGTTCCCTTGCGTAACCGTCGATGTCGTCGGGTTCGAGGGCGTCGCTGTTGCGGAACAACACGTCGGCCATCTCCCAGAACTTGCCCTGCGCTGCGGCAGCCTCACTGGCGTACGCGGCGTAGCGGGCATGCGGGTGATAGTCGTCCAGTGGGAGGTGGCGGTAGACGTACCGGAGGTCGTCACCGAAGTGCTTGCGTACCTCGGCGACGCTGCCGGTTGCCTTGCTGCAGAACGGGCACTCGAAATCGGCGTACTCCACGATCGTCAAAGGAGCGTCGACGGGACCGCGGATGTGATCGCGCTTGGCGCTGACCGGACGCAGAATGCGCAGCGACGCTTCGGCTTTCGGTGGGTGAATTCTCGCGTCGATGCGGAACAGGATCCAGCCGAGCAGTGCGGCGATGACCGAGGCCGCCAGCACGCCGACGCGGGCCTCGTCGGCCAGCAGCGGGTCGTCGAGCGCGAGATCGATGATGAACAGCGAGATCGTGAACCCGATTCCGGACATCGCCGCGCCGCCCGCGATGTGCGACATGGTGAGTCCCGGTGCCAGAGCCGAGGGCCGCAGTTTGGCGAAAATGGCTGATGCGCCGGTGATTCCGACGAGCTTGCCGAGGACGAGACCGGCGATGATGCCCCAGGTGAGCGTCGAGGTCGATGCGGCTTTCAGGGTGTCGGAGCTCAGCACCACTCCGGCGTTGGCGAGCGCGAAGATCGGCACGATGATGAAGGCCGTGTACGGCTGATAGAGCCGCATCAGCCTCTCGTTGACCGAGACGGCTTGATCCAGGCCGAGTCTCGCGGCGCGCGCGTATTCGGGGTTCGGTGATTGACGGAAGGCGCGGGTGAGGTCCGATGCTCGCTCCACCTCGGAGCGGCGGGGCGGGTACACCGGGAGAATCAGCGCGATCATCACTCCGGCGAGGGTGGGGTGAACTCCCGACTCGTACATCGCGACCCATGTGAACAGTGCGACGACGAAGTATCCGACGCCGCGCCACACCTCGAGCCGGCGCAGTAGGAAGATCAATCCGAGCCCGATGAACGCCAACACCAACGGCACCACATCGAGATCGTCGGTGTAGAAGAACGCGATGATTGCCAGCGCGCCCACGTCGTCGGCCACCGCGAGGGTGAGCAGAAAGATCCGCAACCGCGCGGCCTTCTTCGGGCCGAGGACGGCGAGTGCGCCGAGCAGGAACGCGGTGTCGGTGGAAATGACGACACCCCACGCCTGAGCTGCGGGGCCGGAAGGGTTGAAGGCGAGGAACAGCAGCGCGGGTGCGGCCAGTCCAGCGAGTGCAGCCACGATCGGGATGGCAGCGCGTGATCGGTCGGTGAGCTCACCCATCGCGAACTCGCGCTTGACCTCGAGGCCGACGACGAAGAAGAACAGCGCCATGAGCCCGTCGTTGACCCAGTGGGCCAGATCGAGAGAGATGCCGTGCTCGCCGACGGTGACCGAGAGCTCTGTGTGCCAGAACGATTGATACGTCTCACCCAGAGGTGAGTTCGCCCAGATCAGGGCGATCAGGGTGGCGGCCAGTAGGAAGCCTGCGGCCAATGTCTCGCTGTTTCGCTCGCCGCGAGCCCGCGAGATCCGTTCGACGAATCGTGCCATCGGCCGGTTCGTCGGCGTGATCTGATCTGCCATCTGCAGTCCGAGTCCTTCTTCGAAGAGTGTTGTGAAGCAGTCTGTACCAACACCGCCATCGGCGCTTTCCTTCCACGTACGCGAGTAAGGTTGTCGGGCCGCGGGCCTGAAGCGTCGGGAGAGATATGCACGACATATTCGGGAAGAGGCATTAGTCCGCGGATAAACGGGAATACGGGCCCGACTCACCCCTGCCACGAAGGAACATCCATGCGTGATTTCATCTGCCGCAAATGCGGACAGAAGCTGTCGTTCGAGAACTCACTGTGTCTGAGCTGCTCGAGCGCACTCGGCTTCCATCTGCCGAGCAGGGCGCTGCTGGTGCTCCCGGACAAGGCCGACGACGGCGTCGCCGAAGCCGAGGTGGACGGTACGACATGGAAGATGTGCGCCAACCTCAACACCGCACGGTGCAACTGGCTGGTCGACACCGCGGACACCGACGAGCTCTGTGTGTCCTGCCGGCTGACTCGAACCCGCCCGGCCGACGACGATGTAGACGCGATGGCCGCCTACGCCGACGCCGAGACCAACAAGCGTCGCGTCATCCTGGAACTCACCGAGCTCGGTCTCCCGATCGTGGGACGAGACGAGGACCCTTCGACGGGTTTGGTGTTCGATCTACTCTCCAGCGCCGACCAGCAGGTGATGACCGGCCACGACAACGGTCTGATCACTCTCGACCTGGCCGAGGGCGACGACGTGCACCGTGAGCAGTTGCGGGTGGCGATGTCCGAGCCGTACCGCACTCTGGTCGGGCACTTCCGGCACGAGATCGGCCACTACTACCAGATGGTGCTGGTCGGAGACGGTGAGCATCGAGCAGCGTTCGAGGAACTGTTCGGCGATCCGGATTCGAGCTACCAGGACGCTCTCGATCGCCACTACAGCGAGGGTGCGCCGGACGGCTGGGAAGACAATTACGTCTCGTCCTACGCCACCATGCACCCCGCCGAGGATTGGGCCGAAACCTTCGCGCATTACCTGCACATCCGGGACACCCTGGACACGGCGGCGGCGTTCGGGATGGCACCGGCTGGTTCGACACTGGAGAGCCCGCTGCCCGGTGACGTCGGCTTCGATCAGATCGTCGACTGGTGGCTGCCGCTGTCGTGGGCACTGAACCAGATCAACCGCTCGATGGGTCATCAGGACCTCTACCCGTTCGTGCTGCCGGCGACCGTCGTGAAGAAGATCGGGTTCGTGCACTCGCTGATCGCGCCCAGCACGCTCTGATGCTCCGCTAACGGTTCTTGAGCTTCGTTGCCTGGGGCGTATCCTGTGTTGTCGGCATGCCGCCGATACGGGGTACGCCCCTGTGCCGCAGCGGGCGAGTGCAGTAGTAGGACGAGGTGACCACCATCAGCGAGCAGACACTGAACGCGTCGGGCGCAATCCCACGGGTTACCGACTTCGATCTGAGTCGACGGCTGGCAGAGGTGGCCGAGAAGCTGCGGCGTCAGCATTCGGATCCCGATCGGGTTCTGGCCGTCATCACCGAGTCGGCAGTGGCCAACGTCCCCGCTGCGGAGTTCGCGTCCATCACCACCGTGCTGCAGGGCAAGTTCGTGCACAGTGCTGCGCTGTCGGGTGAGCCTGCGGGCCACTGCGACAAGATTCAGGAGCAACTGGGCGAGGGCCCGTGCCTCGAATCGGCCATCGAACAGAAGACCATCAGAATCGACGATATGGACAGCGATACCCGCTGGCCACTGTTCGCAGATGCCGCGTCCGCGCTCGGGGTCAAGAGCATGATCTGCTTCCAGCTGTATGTCGAGGGCATCAACTTCGGCGCTCTGAACCTGCATTCCACCCGAGCGAACGCGTTCTCGGACGAGGCCGAATCCATCGGCTCACTGTTCGCTGCCCATGCCGCCATTGCGTTCTCCACCGCACGCGAAGAGCAGCAGATTCGGGCCGCATTGACGAGTCGAGACCTGATCGGTCAGGCCAAGGGCATGTTGATGGAGCGGTACAACCTGAACTCGCAGGCAGCATTCGCGTTGTTGGCCAAGCTTTCTCAGGACACCAACGTCAAACTCGCCGACCTCGCCGAACAGCTTGTGATCGACGCGGCGAAGTCCACCGACTGAGCCGTCAGCGCACGTCCAGGCCGTCCGTACTCGCGACCGACACTGCGGGACCATCCGAGGCGACGAAGACCTCGATGCGGACATCCTCGTCCAGGTAGCGGCTGAGCAATGCCAATCCTGGTGTTGTGGCGATGATCTCGTGTACTCGATCCCCCGAGATCGGGTAGTCGTCCACATCGTGACGCCAGTGCGCTGCCACAAGTGTGCCGCCGATCTCGAGATGATCGACGACGCGATTCACGGCCGACGCCAGATCGGCGGCATCGAGGTAGTACCCGACCTCGCTGACGACGATCAGATCGAAGGGAACCTGTGCGTCGGGCAGGGCCGACCAGTCGTCCGTCAAAGACCACAGCGCGAATTCCACTGCAGCAGAATCTTGTACGCGAGCGCGCGCTGAATCGAGGGCGCTCTGCACCACGTCGGTCGACACCACGTGCTCGCACCGGGTGGCCAACTGTTCGGTGAGTACACCGATCGAACAACCGGGCTCCAATGCCCGCCGGTACTGCGGCTTGGGTAGCGACGCCATGGTCAGCGCATACTTACGCCGCTCGTACCACTTGCTGTCGAGCATGAACGGATCGTCCTTCGCTGCATAGACATTGCGGAAGTAGTCGGCGCTCAGACTCGGTCGAGAACCCTGGCTCATGCGAACACCACCTCGAACGGTCGCCGGTAGCGGGCCAGGATGTGCGGCGGCAACACGGCTCGATCCGCGGGGTGATCGGACAGGGGCCGTATCTGAGAGTCGAACTGCTCGATGGATGCTCGTTTGGCCTCGAGGGCGTGCGGTGGAAGATCAATGCGGCGACACCGCGTCCACGGCACCGCCGGATGCTCCGGAGTTGCCCAGTGCCACATCCAGATCGGGTACTCCACCACCGGTATCCCCACCGCGTTCGCCGCCGTGAGACAGGCTCTCGCGGTGGCTTCGTGATCGGGATGGCCGTCCCCACGCCACGGCGTCAGGCACCAGGTACCCGGGGTGGCGTCGAGCAGTGGCATCAACGCCTCGGCCACTGCACTTTCGTGGTGCTCGACGGCACCGTCGGTGAACTGCAGACGCGTCGGAGAGTGGTCGATCCCCAGCTCGGCAAGTGCGCGTTCGGACTCGACGGGTCGTCGCACACGCAGGTCCTCGGCCGTCACCGTCGGGGAACCGGGATGTGACCCGTCGCCGTCGGTCACCGCGACCACCCGCACGTCGACGCCTGCCGCGGCCGCCAACGACAGCAACCCACCGACGCCGAGAATCTCGTCGTCCGGGTGGGGGGCGACGACGACCATGGTGACGACGTCCTTCCATTCGAGGCCGGGGACGGACCAATCGGCCGTCATCCAATCCGATTCTGCGGTGCCGACATCGACTTCGGCGTCGAAAGCGTTCTCTACCACGGGTTGTCCTCCTCGGCGATGTCGCGGCCGAGGGCTTCGAGGTCGCGCTCGGCGTGGCTCTGCCGCAGGTAGACGGTGAGGTCGGCGACGCGTCCGGCATGCTCCGCATCGCCGCACAGGGGGCCGGCACCGAGAGCCCTGCCGACGCGGTCGATGCACTGCGTGGCCGTATCCTCGACGACAGCGCGCACGATTCGCGCCCGCGTTCGCGCGCGACCGGATCGGTCGAACGGGTCTGCGTCCACCTCGGCCGCTGCGGTGGTCAGCGCGCTCGACGCCGCGCCGAGTGCCGCCGCGATGGCACCGAGATGGGCCGCGCGATGTGGATCCGGCCGCTCTCGGACTGCAGCGTGCAGGGTGTCCGCGACGGCGCACGCGCTGCCGAACCAAGCCGCCGAAACTCCGATCGCCCCGTGCCAGAAGCCCGGTCGAGTCAGGTAGTCGGTCGGACCTCCGACCGTGACGGCGGGGACGGCATCGAAGGCAACCGAACCCGAATCGCTCTCGCTCATGCCCACGGCATGCCAGGTGTTCGGTACCGGGGCGACGCCCTCATGTCTCAGATCGACGGCGAACAACCGGGGACTTCCGTCCACGCGGGCGGTCACCAGAGCATGCGTGCACAACGACGCGCCGGAGCACCAGGGCTTGGTTCCGGTCAGAACCCAGCCCGAATCCTGCTGGACCGCTTCGAGAATCGGTGCCGGCGGTTCCGCTGCCCATACTCCCCAGATCTGCCCGCGCTCCGGCGTCGGGCCGTCGAGTTCGTGCAAGATCGCGATGGCATCGGTGTGCGCCTCCGACCATCTGCCGAGAACCGTGTTGTGCCGACTGAGAGCGGCGAGCGATTGCCATCGCAGATCTGTGTAGCCCGACCCGGGCAGGGCCAGGTCGAGACGCCCGTCGGCCTCGAAAGCGAGGAAGGCGGCGCGCAGCCCTGTGTTCTGTTTCGGGGGGTCGAGCGATTCGCGAAATTCGGTGTCGATCATGCGGAAGGCTCCAGAGAACGTAGGAATTCGGCCATACCGTCGGGCGCTCTGCCCCGGAGTCGGCCCGACGTGGTGACCGAGATGTCGCACACCCGACGGCACGCGATGCCGGCGAGCTCGAGGCGTCGGACCAGATCGTGATCCTCGCCGGTGGCCAGCGGCGCGAATCCGCCGACGGAGCGGTAGTCCGTCGCTCGGACGCCGAGATTGGCGCCGTGTACGTGTGGATGGCCTAGTTCGTGTCGATAGTGCGCGTCGTAGGTCGATCGCAGCCGCACGTCTTCTTCGACTCGGCCCTCGAAATCGACCGACACCGTTCCTGCCACCGCCCGAGCGCCGTCGGCGGCGTGCCGAAGATGGCCGAGCAGCCAGTCCTCGCCCACCCGGGTGTCGGCGTCGGTGGTGGCGAACCAGGTGGTGGCTGCGAGTTCCGAGGCGTAGCTCGAGAATCCGGCTGCCCGGGCCGCTCCGACGTTGCGATGCGCAACTGTCACGGTCGACACCGACGGGTGACGAGCGGCGATCGAGGCGGAGCCGTCGGTGCACGCATCGAGCACGACGATCGTCGATACGGTTACCGGGGCCACTTCGGCGACGCGACGCTCTGCCCGCGACAGTGCCGTCAGGCAGGCGTCGAGCAGATCCTGTTCGTTGTGCGCTGGTACGACCACGACGATGTGGCTGACGGGGGTACGGCTGGGGATATGGGGAGAAACTTCGACGACCACGGTCCACCCTTTTCAGACACCGGACTGGAGAACAGTCCGCGAACGGGAAACCGCCGGTGTCTGGACGGATGAGGTTCTCTCTCTAGTACCCGTTCCCGGCCTGCCGACACATGCGCTCTGGCCAGCAGAGACAATGTCCGGGTCGGGTTGGCGCAAGGTACTCGTACTCGGGGTTTCTTTCGGCCGTTTCGGAAATATCCGATTAGCAAATGTCCGAGCGGTATGTGTTAATGGGCGTTGCCCCGTGGCAGCACTGCTGATGGGCATCACGACGCAGTACGAAGGATGGTCGGGTCACATGGCAACACAGGTTCGCACTCGCAGGTTCGCCCGTATCGGGGTAATCGTCGCAGGTACAGCCCTTGCTGCATCGGCAGCATTCGGATCGGCGCAGGCCGCGCCGCTGTGGCCGGGTGGCCCGGACATCTCCATTCCTGGCATGCCCGGGTCCTCGGATCCCGCCGCGCCTGCGCCCGCTCCGCAGCAGCTCGTTCCGCAGCTCGCACCTGCCAACTTCGCAGATCCGAGCATCAGCCCGTCCGGCGGCGAGGTCGTCGGAGTTGCGCAGCCCATCGCAATCCGCTTCGACGAGGCCATCGGCGATCGCGATGCCGCACTGCGGGCCATTCGTGTCACCACGAACCCGTCGGTCGACGGCCACTTCTACTGGATCAACGACACCCAGGTGCGGTGGCTGCCCAATGAGTTCTACCCGGCGCACACCCAGGTGACCGTCGAAGCAGGCGGCGCGAAGGCGGAGTTCTCCACCGGCGACTCGATCATCACCACTGCCGACGACAACACCAAGCAGATCACCGTCACCCGCAACGGTGAAGTCGTCAAGACCATGCCCACCTCGATGGGCAAGGTCGGCCACGAAACTCCGAACGGCACCTACATCGTCGGCGAGCGCTTCCGCGACATGTACATGGACTCGTCCACCTACGGCGTCCCGGTGGACTCCGAGGAGGGCTACCGCACGTACGTCGAGTACGCCACGCGAATTTCCTACAGCGGCATCTTCGTGCACGCGGCCCCGTGGTCGGAATCCCAGCAGGGCTACTCGAACTCCTCGCACGGCTGCCTCAACGTCAGCACCGAAGACGGTAAGTGGTTCTTCGAGAACGCCCAGAAGGGCGACCCCGTCATCGTCGTCAACACCGACGGCGGCACCTTGAGTGGATCCGACGGCCTCGGAGACTGGAACCGCTGAGACCTGGGTCATTCCGCAGGCTCCACTCCTGCGCGGCGTCGACGCCGAACACCTGAGTTCGGGCAATCTTCACCGCTCGTTCTCTTTGTCTGAGTAATATTTTCGCGATGAGCACAACGACCGAGCGGGTGCTGCCCGCGGCACGGAAGAAGGGCTTCTTCCATCGGCCGTGGACCGATTACGCGCTGTTCGTCATCCTGGTCGGGCCGAACCTGGCGCTCTTGGCGATATTCACATACCGGCCGCTGGTGGAGAACTTCCAATTCTCGTTCTTCGACTGGAACCTCTCGTCACCCACTTCTACGTTCGTCGGCTTCGAGAACTATCGCGAGTGGGCCTCGCGCGACGACACCTGGCAGATCGTCGGCAACACCGTGGTGTTCACAGTCGCGGCGGTTGTCGGCTCGTTGGTGCTCGGCCTGGTGCTCGCCCTACTGCTGGATCGAAAGCTCAAAGGCCGCAACTTCGTTCGGTCGGCAGTATTCGCCCCGTTCGTCATTTCCGGCGCGGCGATCGGGATCGCGTTCCAGTTCGTGTTCGATCCCAACTTCGGTCTGATTCAGGACCTGCTCAGACGCTTCGGCCTCGGCACGGTCCCGGATTTCTACCAGGACCCGAAGTGGGCCATGGTCATGATCACCGTGACGTATCTGTGGAAGAACCTGGGCTACACCTTCGTCATCTACCTCGCGGCTCTGCAGGGTGTGCGCAAGGAACTGATGGAAGCGGCCGAGATCGATCAAGCGAGCCGCTGGACCACGTTCCGGAAAGTGCTTCTGCCGCAACTACGTCCGACGACGTTCTTCTTGTCGATCACAGTGCTGCTCAACTCGCTTCAGGTCTTCGACATCATCAACGTCATGACGCGTGGCGGCCCATTGGGCACCGGCACCACCACCATGGTGTATCAGGTCTACGAGGAGACGTTCCGTAACTTCCGGGCCGGGTACGGTGCCACGGTAGCAACGATCCTGTTCCTCGTATTGCTGGTCGTGACTCTCGTACAGGTGCGCATCATGGATCGAGGTGACCAGCGATGACCGTGGTGAACAGGCCGGATACCGTTCCGCCGAAGCACGTCGAGAACGACGGCGCCAGGCAGCGGACGCGACGCACCGCGAATCTGTTCGGCTACATAGCCATGGTGCTCGTGTTGTTGATGATCGGGTTGCCGCTGTTCTGGATTCTGATCACCTCGTTCAAAGACCGACCGGACATCTACGTGCAGCCGGTCACGTGGTGGCCCAGCGCTTTTCATCCGCAGAACTACGACCAGGCCACAACTCAGGTGCCGTTCTTCACGTACCTTCGCAACTCGTTCGTCATCACCACCGCCGTGTCGTCCATCAAGTTCGTTCTCGGTGTGCTCAGCGCGTATGGATTGGTGTTCTTCCGGTTCCCCGGAAAAAACATCGTGTTTCTGGTCATCATCGCCGCACTCATGGTGCCGAATCAGATCACGGTGATCTCGAACTACTCGTTGATCTCCGATCTGGGGTGGCGTAACTCGTTCCAGGGCATCATCATTCCTCTGGCAGGTGTCGCCTTCGGAACATTTCTGATGCGCAATCACTTCTTGTCGCTGCCATCGGAGATCATCGAAGCTGCACGGATGGACGGTGCCGGGCCGGCTCGATTGATGTTTCGCGTCGTGCTGCCGCTGTCGGGACCGACGATGGTTGCGTTCGGCATCATCACCATCGTCAACGAATGGAACGAGTACCTCTGGCCGTTCCTTATGTCCGACGACTCTTCCGTCGCACCACTTCCGGTCGGTTTGACGCTGTTACAGAACAGTGAGGGCTACACCAACTGGGGTGCCGTGATGGCAGCAACCATCCTGACCATTCTTCCGATCCTGCTCGTTTTTCTCGTTCTGCAACGTCACATGATCAAGGGCCTCACCTCCGGTGCGGTCAAGGGCTGATCACACCCATCAACAGGAGTCGAACACCATGGCACACATCATCAATCGACGCGGCTTCCTCACACTCGGCGGAGCGGCGGCCGCCGCCGCTGCCCTGGCCGCGTGCAGCGGACCCGGGTCGAGTTCCTCGGGTGGGCAGGCAGTCGAAGGCGAGGCAGGCACCATCAACTTCTGGTCCAGTCACCCCGGGCAGTCGCAGGAATTCGAGATGGAACTGATCGCACGGTTCCAAGCCGAGAACCCGGATCTGACGGTCAATCTCATCGATGGTGGAAAGAACTACGAGGAGGTGTCGCAGAAGTTCAACGCGGCACTGTCCGGCAACGATGTGCCCGACGTCGTCCTACTCTCGGACGTCTGGTGGTTCAACTACGCCCTCACCGGTGCGATCGAGCCACTGGACAAGCACTTCTCCGCGGCCGGAGTAGACCAGTCCGACTACGTGGATTCGCTTCTCGCCGATTACAACTGGAACGGCAGTCACTGGGCGTTGCCGTACTCGCGCTCGACGCCGCTGTTCTACTACAACAAGGCTGTCTGGCAGCAGGCCGGTCTGCCCGACCGCGGGCCGGCCACCTGGCAGGAATTCGACGAGTGGGGCCCGCGCATCCAGGCCGTTGTCGGAAACGGCAAGCTCGCCCACGGCTGGGGCAATGCCGTCGACTACCTCGGATGGACGTTCGAGGGCCCGATCTGGACGTTCGGTGGATCGTACTCGGATCAGTTCGAGTTGAAGTTCGACGACGAGAAGACAATTGCAGCAGGTCAGTTCCTCAAGGACATGATCCACACCAAGAAGTACGCCGCAGTGTCCAACGACATCGCCAATGATTTCGCTGCCGGCATCCTGGCGTCCACGATCGCCTCCACCGGCGATCTCTCGACCATCACCAAAGGTGCCGCCTTCGAGTTCGGCACCGCGTTCCTGCCGGCCACCGACGGCGCACCGGGCTGCCCCACCGGCGGTGCGGGCCTGGCCATCCCCGCGAAGATCTCGGACGAGCGAAAGGTGAACGCGCTCAAGTTCATCGACTTCGTCACCAACGGTGCCAACACCGCCTACTTCTCGCAGAACACCGGTTACATGCCGGTCCGCAAGTCGGCGCAGCAGGACCCGTCGGAGATTGCATTCCTCGAGGCCAACCCCAACGCCAAGACGGCCGTCGATCAATTGGCAAACACCCGTTCGCAGGATTATGCCCGCGTGTTCGTCCCCGGCGGCGACAAGATCATCGGTAGCGGACTCGAGCAGATCGCGCTGCAGAACGCCGATGTAGCAACGACATTCGCGTCGATCTCGGATCAGCTTCAGCAGATCATCGACCGCCAGATCACCCCGAAGCTGCCGAAGTAATGGCCGCCGTTCACTACGCCGGTGTCTCGCACCGGTACCCGGGAGCCGATTCGCTCGCTGTGGACAGCCTGGAACTCGACATCGCAGACGGTGAATTCATCGTCCTGGTCGGGCCATCGGGCTGTGGCAAGTCGACAAGTCTGCGGATGCTGGCCGGCCTCGAATCCGTCGAAAGCGGCCACATCGACATCGGCGGAGTGGACGTCACCTCGTTGGCACCGCGGGCCAGGGACGTCGCGATGGTGTTCCAGAACTACGCGCTGTACCCCAACATGACCGTCGCCGACAACATGGGTTTCGCGCTGCGCAATGCCGGGATGAGCAAGGCGGACACTGCCGCACGAGTGCTGGACGCGGCGAAGATGCTCGAGCTCGAGCCGCTGCTCGGTCGCAAACCCGGCAAGCTCTCCGGTGGCCAGCGCCAGCGAGTCGCGATGGGGCGCGCCATCGTGCGTCAACCCAAGGTGTTCTGCATGGACGAGCCGCTGTCCAACCTCGACGCCAAGCTGCGAGTGTCGACCAGAGCCCAGATCGCCGGGCTACAGCGACGATTGGGCACCACCACGGTGTACGTCACCCACGATCAGGTCGAGGCCATGACGATGGGTGACCGGGTTGCGGTACTGCTCGACGGCAAATTGCAGCAGATCGCCGCTCCTCGGGAGCTGTACGACAATCCCGTCAACACCTTTGTCGCCGGATTTATCGGTTCCCCCGGAATGAACCTCGTCGACGCACCCGTGCACGACGGTGCAGCTGTCCTCGGCGATCTGCGAATCTCCGTTCCGTCCTCGGCGCGCGAGCGCGTGGTGGTCGGAATTCGCCCCGAATCATGGGACCTGGTGGGCAACGGCAGTGACACCGGCCTCGACCTGACTGTCGAGCTGATCGAAGAGCTGGGCGCGGAGTCCTTCGTCTACGCGTCTGCACCCAGCTCCGAGCATGGTTGGACCACGCCGTCCGGGCGCATCTCGGTTCGCGTCGACCGCAAGCTGTCCATCGCACTGGCCGAAACCGTTCGACTGGTGCCCAAGCTGGACGAGTTGTTCTTCTTCGACTCCGCTACCGGTCTGCGGTTGTCGTAGCCGGTTCACCGAGATCGATCGGCAGGGTAGCCCAACCGTGTAGGACGCGGGTGTTGCGGCGGGTTCCCTCGCCTGCCGGGCGCAGGTGGGGGAACCTGTCGAACAGCGCTTTGAGGCCTACTTCCGATTCGGCCTTGGCCAGTGCTGCGCCGAGGCAGTAGTGGCGTCCGCCCGAGAACGACAGGTGCTTGCCTGCGTTGGCGCGGGTGACGTCGAATCTGTTCGGATCCTCGAACACCAGCGGGTCTCGGTTGGCACCGGCGAGCACGAGGATCACCAGTGATCCTTCCCTGATCGGCACGCCCTCCACCACGACATCGTGTTTGGCGGCCCGTGCGGTCAGCTGCACCGGAGATTCCATCCGCAACATCTCGTCGATGGCGGTGGGCCAGTGCGACGGATCCTGCTGCAGCACGGCGAGTTGATCGGGGTGATCGAGCAGCAATCGGATTCCGCTACCGAGCAGGTTGACGGTCGTCTCGAATCCTGCCGCCAGCACCAATCCTGCTGTGGCCCTGAGTTCTTCGTCGTTCAGGCCGATGCCCTCGTCCGTCGCGGCGATCAGCTGGCTCATCAGGTCGTCGCCGGGAGTGCGGCGCAGCTCGGTGATGTGCTGAGAGAGCCAGGCGTCGAACCCGATCAGTCCGCGCTCGACCTGCTTGAACTGGCTCCAGGACAATCCGATGTCGAGGCTCGGTGCGGCCATCTCACCGAATTCGAGAACCCGTTGGTTGTCCTCCACCGGAACGCCGAGGATGCGCCCGATCACCGCGACCGGCAGGCGCGCGCAGTAGCGATCGACGATGTCGACGACCGGAGAACCGTCGGACAGCTCGTCGAGCAGAGCGTCGGCGGTTTCCTGCACCTGATCGCGCATCTGCGCCACGGCCCGAGCGGTGAACACAGAGGACACCAGTTTGCGATACCGCGTGTGATCGGGCGGTTCGACCGAGAGGAGAGACGGCGGCAGAATCGGATGCAGGGCACCGGATCTGGTGTGTCGTTCGACCCACTGCAGCGGTGCGGGCAAGGTGCCGCCCAGCCGAGTGACTCTGAAGTCGTCCGAGCGGAGCAGGTCGAAGGCCACCCGATGGTGCACGGTGATGTTCGAGATGCGGGTCTTCACCAACGGTGCCGTGCCGCGCAGCTTTTCGTAGACCGGCGTCGGATTCGCCCGCGTCGCGGGATCGGCCACCAGCATGGCCTGCGGATCACCCGCTGCCGCTGCTCGTCTGGCCGCGAACCGAATGACCCCGTGCGCTGCAAGCCATCGTACGAATTCCCTCATCCGAACACCCTCCCCTTGTCCTACCCGGTACTACTACCAGATCTTGACGCGCTCACCCGGCTCCAA
This sequence comes from Rhodococcus ruber, assembly GCF_027270735.1. Classification (GTDB taxonomy): domain Bacteria; phylum Actinomycetota; class Actinomycetes; order Mycobacteriales; family Mycobacteriaceae; genus Rhodococcoides; species Rhodococcoides rubrum_A. The sequence goes on from NZ_JAPWIJ010000001.1 coordinate 758,842, forward strand.
GTACAACGCATCTCCGGGCTGTACGTCGAAGGCTTGGTGGAAACTGTCCAGATTGCGCACGACGCCGTTGCAGCGGAACTCCGGCGGCGAGTGCGGATCGACGGCGAGACGACGGATCGCCTCGGCGTCTCGTGCCTTGGTGCGCCACACCTGCGACCAGCCGAAGAACACGCGCTGCAACCCGGTCAGGCCGTCGAGCACAGGCGCTTGCTTGCCCTCGAGCGAGATCTCGTACGCGGCGACCGCGATGGAGAGGCCGCCCAGATCGCCGATGTTCTCACCGATGGTGAATTCGCCGTTGACCTTGTGCCCCGGCAGCGCCGCGGGCTCGAACTCGTTGTACTGCTCGATCAGGGCCGTGGTGCGCTTGCCGAACTCGGTACGGTCGCTGTCGGTCCACCAATCGACCATGTTGCCGTCGCCGTCGTACTTGGCACCCTGGTCGTCGAATCCGTGGCCGATCTCGTGGCCGATCACCGCTCCGATGCCGCCGTAGTTGGCCGCGTCGTCTGCCTCCGGATCGAAGAACGGTGGCTGCAGAATGGCTGCGGGAAAGACGATTTCGTTCATGCCGGGGTTGTAGTAGGCATTGACGGTCTGCGGCGTCATGAACCACTCGTCGCGATCGACCGGACCGCCGAGCTTGTCGAGATCGCGCTGGTGGTCTGCGGTGTAGCCGCGGCGGTAGTTACCGAGCAGGTCGTCGGCGCTGATCTCCACGCCCGAGTAGTCGCGCCAGCTGTCGGGGTAGCCGATCTTGGGGGTGAACTTGTCCAGCTTGTCCAGAGCCTTTCGACGCGTCTCCGGACTCATCCATTCGAGCTCGGAGATGTTGCGGCGGTACGCCTCGGTGAGGTTCTCCACCAGCACCTGCATCCGCGCCTTGGAGTCGGCGGGGAAGTGGCGTTCGACATACAGCTTGCCCACGGCCTCGCCGAGAACATCCTGGACCAAGGAGACTCCACGCTTCCAGCGCTCCCGGTTCTCCTCGGTACCGGTCAGCGTCGTTCCGTAGAACGCGAAGTTCTCGTCGACGATCGCGCTCGTCAGGAAAGGCGCGCGCGAATGTACGACGCGCCAGGCGAGCCACGCCTTCCAGGCTTCGATGTCCTCGGAGGCCCACAGGGCAACGAAAGTGCCCAGGAACGACGGCTGCCGGACGACGATCTCGGCGAACTGCTCGGTCGATGCTCCGAGACCCGAAATCCATGCCGCCCAATTGAATCCGGGTTCGTTCTTGACGAGGGTGTCGAATTGGACGAGGTTGTAGCTCTTTTCGGCATCACGCCTGGCGACAACATCCCAGTGGCCTGCGGCAATTTTCTTCTCGAGGTCGAACACCGTCTGTGCGTCGTACTCGATACCGCTGAGCGCGAACATCTTCGAGATGTGCGCGATGTAGCTCGTACGAATCTCCGCGTATTCGTCCTGGCGGTAGTACGACTCGTCGGGCAGACCGATACCGGACTGGCTGAAGTGCACGAGGTAGCGATCGGACTGCTTGGCGTCGGTGTCGACGTACTGGCCGATGCCACCGCCCACTCCGGAGCGCTGCAAAGAGCCGAGAACGCCGGCGAGACCGACGAGGTCCGTCGCGTCGGAGACGGCGGTGAGCTCGTCGGCGATCGGCGTGACGCCGAGTTGCTCGGCACGGTCGGCATCCATGAAGCTGGAGAACAGGTCGCCGATCTTCTGTGCGTCGCTGCCCACGGGGGGATTCGCGGCGGCGGACTCTTCGATGATGGTCTGCACGTCCACCTCGGCGCGGTCGTACAACGTCCGGAAGGCTCCGTCGACGGCGCGGTCCGCCGGGATGTCGTAATTCTCGAGCCACTTGCCGTTGACGTGCACGAAGAGGTCGTCCTGCGCGCGTGTGTTCTCGTCCTGGTAGCTGAGATCGATGCCCGAGTTCACTACTGAAGTCATGCGTCCATCTTTACACTCTTGCGCTTGATTGAACGGGTGTTTAATGTGCTGCACATGCGTACAGCAACCGAGGATCTCACGACCAGGGCGCGAATCCGGGATACCGCGATCGACGTTTTCGGCGCACAGGGCTTCACCGCCGGGCTGCGGTCGATCGCCACTGCGGCAGGCGTCTCACCGGGGCTCGTCAACCACCACTTCGGATCCAAGGAGGGCCTGCGCACGGCCTGTGACGAGCACGTTCTGCGGGTGATCCGGGAATCGAAGTCCGCATCGGCAGGCCCCGCCGGGATGATGGAGCAGCTCGCTCGAATCGACGAGTACGCGCCGCTGGTCGCATACATCGTGCGGAGCTTCTCGGCGGGCGGCGCACTGGCGCGAGAGTTGTTCGAGCACATGGTCGACGACGCCGTCCGGTACATCGACGACGGTGTCCGCGACGGCAGGTTCACGCCCAGCCGAGACCCCGCGGCACGAGCTCGATTCATGACACGACAGAACGTGGGCGGTCTACTGCTGTACGCGGCGATGGCCGGCCCCGACGTCGACTTCGGTGAGGCTCTCACCGCGCTCGGTGACGAGGTCATGCTCCCGGCGCTCGAGCTCTACACCGACGGATTGTTCACCGATTCTCAGGCTTTGGACGCATACCTGGAGGCCAAGAAATGACCGAGGCAATCGAAGTCGACGGATTGGTGAAGACGTTCGGTTCGGTCCGCGCGCTCGACGGACTCGACCTGCGAGTCGAAACGGGGGAGGTGCACGGCTTCCTCGGCCCCAACGGAGCAGGTAAATCCACGACGATTCGAGTACTGCTCGGGCTCGTCCGGGCGACGTCCGGCACCGTGCGACTGCTCGGCGCGGACCCATGGCTCGACACCGTGGCGTTGCATCGACGTCTGGCCTACGTCCCGGGCGATGTGACGCTGTGGCCGTCGTTGACCGGCGGTGAGGTGATCGACCTTCTCGGCCGAATGCGCGGCGGCATCGACGCCACGCGCCGCGCCGAACTGCTCGAACGATTTGCGCTCGACCCCGGTAAGCGGAGCAGAACGTACTCCAAGGGCAATCGGCAGAAGGTGGCCCTGATCTCGGCCCTGGCATCGAACGTCGAGCTGTTGATTCTCGACGAACCCACATCAGGACTCGATCCGTTGATGGAACAGCACTTCGCCGACTGTGTGAAAGACGCTGCCCGACGCGGAGTCACGGTGCTGCTGTCGTCACACATCCTGTCCGAGGTCGATGCACTGTGCAGCTCGGTGACCATCGTCAAGGACGGTCGAACGGTGGATACCGGCACGCTGGCATCGATGCGGCACCTCACCCGAACGACGGTGACCGCCACCGTCGATCGAGTACCGGACGACCTCGCAACACTCGCCGGGGTCACTGCGGTCGATGTGGATTCAACGGGTCGTTCCGCAGGCTCCTCTCCTGGCGACACCACCGTCACCTGCACAGTGGAGAACGAGGCCCTCGCTGCGGTGATGCACGTCCTGGCCGATGCGGGAGTGCAGAGTTTGGTCAGCTCTGCGCCGACTCTCGAGGAGCTGTTCATGAGGTACTACGCATGAGCAGCCTGAGCGGCACGTGGTCGTTGCTGCGGTTGTACCTGCGCCGCGATCGCCTGGTAGCGCCGATATGGGTCGTTCTGCTCGGAGCGCTCCCGCTGCTGTACGCGGTCAGCTTCGAGGGGCTGTATCCGACGGCGGCAGACCGGCAAGCGTTCTATCTCGGCACCGAGGCAGTGCCGGCACAAGCGGCGCTCGTCGGGCCAATCTTCGGCAGCGACCTGGGTGCCCTGGTGTCGTGGCGCGCCGGACTGATGCTCACCCTCGTTCCGTTGGCGGCGATCCTCACCGTCGTTCGGCACACCCGTGGTGAGGAGGATGCGGGGCGCACCGAGCTGATCGGGTCGACTGCAGTGGGCAGATACGCAGGGCTGACAGCGGCCGTGTTGCTTGCGGGTGGCGGCGTGGTGGCGACGGGAGTGCTGTCGTTCGTCTCGCTGTGGGCCTTCGGTCTGCCGGTGGCCGGGAGTCTCGCGTTCGGTGCCTCGATCCTCGTCGTCGGTGCGGTGTTCGTCGGCTGCGCGGCGCTGGCGGCACAGGTGGCGTCCGGGGCCCGTGTGGCTCGCGGCTACGCCCTCGGCGTGCTGGCCGTGGCGTTCGTTCTCAGAGCTATCGGCGACATCGGCTCGGGAACCCTGTCGTGGTTCTCACCTATCGGCTGGTCGGCGCAGGTGCGGCCGTTCGCCGACGAGAGGTGGTGGCCGCTGCTGTTGTCGCTGGCGGCTGCGGCCGCGTTCTGTGCCGCGGCGTTCGTGGCAGCGAATCGACGCGATCTCGGTAGTGGTTTGCGGGCCGAACGCCGCGGCCGGGTAGCCGCCGTTCCGTCACTGTCCGGTCCCGTCGCTCTCGCGTGGCGGCTGTCCCGCGGAACCACCGTCGTCTGGACCGTCGGGCTCGCCCTGTTCGGAATCGCGATCGGCTCGTCCACGGACGGAATCGGTGACCAACTCGGCAGCAGCACCGCCATCAGCGACGCACTGAACAAGTTCGGGGGCACCACACTCGAACAATCCTTCATCGCGGCCGTGCTGAGCATCGTCGGCATCATGGTGGCGGCCTATTCGGTGTCGGCCCTGCTGCGGCTGCACGGTGAGGAAGAGACGGGTATGGCCGAGATCGCTCTCGCCACCGGCGTCACGCGGATTCGATGGTTGGCAGGGCATCTACTCCTGGCCGTCCTCGGCCCGGCGTGGCTGCTGCTTGTCGTCGGTCTCACCGTAGGGCTGACATACGGGTCGGCGGCCGGCGATGTCTCGGGCGAATTACCGTCCGTTGTGGGCGGCGCACTGGGTCAGCTCCCGGCCGTGTGGGTGGTGACGGCCATCGGCGTGGCTCTGTTCGGCGCTGTACCTCGGTTCGCGACTCTGCTGTGGGCGGTTCTGGGCGGTTTCGTCGCCCTGGGCCAGATCGGCTCCGTGGTGGGCATGCCGCAGCAGTTTCTCGATCTCTCGCCCTTCACGCACGTTCCGCGACTGCCGGGGGGTGCCATGTCCTTCGCGCCTATCGGGTGGCTCGTCGTAGTCGCTGCTGCCGTCGGCATCGGTGGAATCACAGTGTTCCGCCGAAGAGACATCCGGGGGTGACCTCGGTCGAATAGCATCAGACTCGGCCGATATGTCCGGCCCGGTCCGGCGGGAGAGCATCCGGTCCGGTGATGCTCGGCCGGAACGCGCATGGAGGTTACGTGCAATCGACATTCCTGCGCACGTGGTGGAACCAGCCACACAGCTACGAATCGGTGGTGAGCTACCTCGGCCTGCACGGTGCGCTCGCGCCGTACCGTCTCGCTGCTTCTCTGAGCACGTTCTCGTACGGACTCGGCGCAGCTGCGTTGCTGCTGCTCACCGACGCCCCGCCGACCTCGGCGGTAGGTAGGTGGATTTTCGTCGTTGCGATCGTGTCGACGCTCGTGGTCGGTGTCGCCTGGTTGAAGGCTCCATGGCCGTCGAAGCGTGTGTCCCTGTCGTTCGCTGCGTACTCGGACGTCGGAACCACTCTGGTTCTGCTGGCCTACGGCTCGCCTCAGGCCGTCTTCCTGGCCCTCGCGATGCTCGCAGCCAACAGCGTCTACGTCCAGCTCTTCCACAGTCCGAGAGTCATGGCGCTGCATCTACTGTGGGCCGGAACGGCCGTGGCGCTGTTCTTCGTGCTGATCTTGTTGTCGCCGAACACCGATACCGGTCTGGCAGTCGCGCAACTCGTGGTGCTCGTGCCCATCACGTTCATGGGCCCGACCTTCTTTCAATACCTGCTGCTCAAACTTCAGGTTCAAGCGCAGGCGGCCAACTTCGACCCGCTCACTCAGGTGCGGAACCGACGAGGGCTCGACGAGGCGCTACCGGTCTACTTCCTCGGTGCAGACAACGTTGCAGTGATGGTCGTGGACGTGGATCGATTCAAGTCGATCAACGACCTGTTCGGTCATCACCAAGGGGACGCGGCCCTGCAGCTCATCGCGCGTCGACTGGCCAAGGACGGTGTGCTGGTCGCGAGGGTGGGCGGCGAGGAGTTCGCGGTGGTGACCAAGCTGGCCGAGTACGAAGCCCGCGCATTGGCCGAGGAGTATCGAAGTGCCGCGCACTCTGCGGGCGACCTGGCACCTCTGACAGTGAGCATCGGTGTAGCGCACTGCGAGTACCCGAGGGCCGAAGGTGACGGTATCGGTGCCGATGTCGTCGCACTCACCACGCGACTGTTACGACGAGCAGACGCGGCGATGTACGAAGCCAAGAAGCAGGGCGGCAACCAGGTGGTGGTGGCTGACCTGTCGGCCCGAGGCGACCTGCCTGCCTGAGGACACCGGACCGGCCGAGGCACCGAGTTGCCGGTGCCTCAGCCGCGAATCAGTTCGGTGTCGAGTCGTCGTACTGGTTCTCGACGTCCTGCCGGAATTCGTCGGCACATTGCTGTTGCGCCGCAGAATCGCTGCCCGCGTTGCTGATGCAGTCGGTGAAGTCTTGTCCACCGACTGCGTTGAACAACCCGATGCCGGCGACAACGAGAACGATCGACAGTGCTGCGGCCACGACACCCAGAATGATCGCGATGAGGGACACGGTGCCGTTGGTGGCGACGCGCTTTTTGTACCTGGACCGTCCGATGAAGCCGAGAACGATGGCGATCAGGCCGAGGAGAATTCCGCCGACGACGGTCCAGGAGAACAACACACCCAGAATCGCCAGGACCAGCGCGACTGTGCCGATGGTGTTCTTCGGTGCTACCGGCTCCTGCTGATATCCGCCCTGCTGTGGGTATTCGCCAGGTGAAGGGTAGTTCCCGGGCGGCGGATAATCGCCGGGCGGCGGGTTCTGATTCGACACGTTGAGTACCTCCGAAGTCGGCGTTCGTGAACGCTGGGAGTGTATGCGGGTGTCTGCCGTGCACACACGCCCCAACATGTTCCCGTGATCAACTTGTCATCGAACGTACATGTCAGCCGCCGAGCCGCGAGTGCATCTCCCAGATCAGCACCTCGGCTGGTTCGGTTGCAGTAATACGTTGTCCGCCAGTCGAACTCATACGGACGGCGTCGCCCTCGTACAGTTCACCGACGCTCTCCATCGAGACGGTGCCGCGGGCGACGAAAACGTGGACGAAAGGCGCGTCGGGCACCGTTACCGATCTCCCGGGCAACAACCTGGCCGCGTGCAGCGCCGCCGACTTCTGCGAGATGCCGATTGCAGCCTCCCCACGGTGCTTCTCCATCCCCGACGCCACGGTGACCAGCCCGCCGCGCAGCAACTCGTCGCCGATTTCGAGTTGTTCGTATCCGGGCGTGGTGCCAGGACTGTCCGGCAACACCCACATCTGCACGAAGCGAACGGGTTCGGTGTGCCGATTGCCTTCGATGTTCCAGGAGTCGTTCTTCTCCGAGTGCATGATGCCCTTGCCCGCGCTCATCCGTTGCGCGAGTCCGGGATAGATGACTCCGGAATGGCCTATGGAATCCTGGTGCACCAGGGAACCCTGCACCACCCAGGTGACGATTTCCATGTCGCGATGCGGGTGTGTCTCGAAACCTTGACCGGCAGTGACGATGTCGTCGTTGTTGACCAGCAGCAGCCCGTGATGGGTGTTGTCGGGGTCGTAGTGCTGGCCGAAGGAGAACGAATGTTTCGAGTCCAGCCAGGACACACGGGTTTTCAGTCGATCACCTGCGCGGTGCACATCGATGTGGGCGGTCAGTGAAGCGGACATGTGACCACTCTACGAGCATGTCGGTGCACCGGCGTACGACCTGCATAACGTTCGGGTGTCGTTGCCGTCGGTGTGTGAGCGTCGCCGGGAGTGGGTAGGTTTCGCTTCGTACGGTCACAGCTCCGCAAACTCCCACGAAGGCGGCGAGAGATTCTCATGGTCGGTTCCAGCTCGAGTGCTTCACGCACGGTCGAACCTCAGCTCACGGAGGCGCTGGCGACGTGGCTACCGGCGCAACGGTGGTTCGGTGCAAAGGGGTCGACCGTGGATTCCGTGCAGATCCTGGAACGCGAAGTTCTTCGTGACGAACCGCATTTCGCGGCCGAGCACCTGCTGGTGGAGGTGCGAATGACACAGGACGGCGCGGTGGTGACGCAGACGTACCAGGTGCCGCTGGGGTTCCGCACGGAGCTGACCGACGAGCTCCGGCCTTGGGTGCTTCCGGTGGCGGGCGAGGTGGCCGTGTTCGACGGATTACGAGATCCCGAGATCATCGGTCTGTACGGCGACGCCTTCGCTTCCGGAAATTCCACGGGCAGCATCGAATTCAATATCGTCGACGGTTCGAGTGTGCCGAGCGGTCTGCCCGGTCGGGTTCTGGGGGCCGAGCAGTCCAACACCTCGGTGATCCTCGGTGATCTGCTGTTGCTCAAGCTGTTTCGACAGGTTCCGCCGGGCGTGAGCCCCGATGTGGAACTGCATCGCGCCCTGGCGGAGGCGGGCAGTGCCAACGTCGCACCGCTGCGAGGCTGGCTGGAAGCCGTCGTCGGCGGAGAGCCGACCACTCTGGGCATGATTCAGGACTTCGCGGCGAACTCCAACGAGGGCTGGACCGCAGCGCTGGCAAGTGTTCGGGAGGTGTTCGATTCTCCCGATACGCCGATCGAAGAACTGCCGGGCGATTTCGCTCGGGACGCGCATCGAATCGGAGCAGCTGTCGCGCACGTGCACCATGACCTGGCCTCGGTGCTGGGTACCGTCGAACGCTCGGTCGAATCGACCGCTGTCGAGGAGATTCTGGCTCGCATCTCGGGCGTGGCGCGGGTGGTGCCGGAGATCGCCCAGTACATTCCGGCGGCGACGGCACTCATCTCGCGGGCCGAGGCGTCGAACAGCACCACCGTGCAGCGCATCCACGGCGATCTGCACCTGGGGCAGGTGTTGGGGACTCCCGAGCGGTGGCTGCTCATCGACTTCGAGGGTGAGCCCGCCAAGACCTTGGCCGAGCGTAAGCAGATGGACAGCCCCTTGCGAGACGTCGCGGGAATGCTGCGCTCGTTCGACTATGCCGCCAACCACCTACTGGTCGATCAACCCGAGGACCCGTCGATGCGGGAGCGAGCCGACCTGTGGGCCGCGCGCAGCATCGCCGCCTTCTTCGACGGTTACGCCTCGGTGGCCGGGCAGGATCCGCGTGACGAGGCCGATCTGCTGCGCGCATACGAACTCGACAAGGCCGTCTACGAGGTTCTGTACGAGGCCCGCAACCGGCCGACCTGGTTGTCGTTGCCGATGCGTGCTGTGGAGCGCTTGGTGAGCTGATCGGTGAGCTGGGGGTGCACGTCGACGGGCCTGTCTACGACAAGTACCGTATTGCCTGACACGGGAGGCAGGACATGAACGGTATTTTGGCAATCTTCGGCATCGCGGTGGTCGTCATCACCATCCTCGTTGTGGTGGTACTCGTTGCGGTGTTGTTCGTAGCGTCGATCAAGCCCAACAGTCTCAACATCGACCTGGACCGTAAGAAGCGCGCTCGGGAAGAAAGTTCCTCCAAAGCCTGAGACGTCCGTCACGTCGGAGACCGATGTGCTCGTGTTCGGAGTTGTATCGAAGCGAAGCGCCGATCGACGCTTCCGGTTCTACAACTGGAGATCACGTGAGCACCTCTCTGAAAGCCTCGGCAACGCCTGGGCGGTCGGCCTGTGCGCCCCGTATGAAGTCGAGGATGCTCGGAGAATCGGTTCTCGCTCAGTTCACTCGGTTCGTGGTCGTCGGGGTATCGAGCAACGGTGTGTACGCCCTGTTGTTCGTGGCTCTTGCCTCCCTTGGATCGTTCACCGCAAATCTTGCAGGCGTCAGTGCCAGTACCGTCCTGGCCAACGAGCTGCACCGTCGTCACACTTTTCATGCGGCCGGCAGGGTCGGCTGGTTCCAAACTCAGTGGGAAGCCGGCGGGCTGGCTCTGATCGGCCTCGGTCTGAGTACCGCCTCACTGGCCGCGATGCACGTCCTCTTTCCGGGCGCACCGGCCTATGCCCAGGTTGTTGTCGTGATCGCCGTCAGCGGTCTCTTCGGGGCCGCCCGGTTCCTCGCTCTTCGTGGGTGGGTCTTCCGCGCACCGAACTTCTCCGGCCTCGAACCTGCCCAGCAATGACCTGTGACGTCGCACCACGCGGTGTCGGCGTCGGTTGCTACCTCTAACAGAATCTCGGCGAGGCTCCACACGCGCCGCATCCTTGGCCCTAGGCTCGTGAGCTGACGTCGATGCGAGGAGACATGCCAATGGCGAGGGATCTGACACAGCTCGAGCTTCTGCAGGAGCTGGTACCCACTGCC
>NZ_JAPWIJ010000020.1 GCF_027270735.1 Rhodococcus ruber
CACGTTCTGGTACTCCTCGAGCCCTTCGGCACTGCCCTCACGACCGAGACCGGACTGTTTGATGCCGCCGAAGGGAGCTGCGGCATTCGACGGAACGCCTTGATTGATTCCGACCAGGCCTGTTTCGAGACGGTCGGCGACGTTCAACGCTCGGTCCAGGTTCTCGGTGAACACGTAGCCGGCAAGGCCGAACTCCGTGTCATTGGCGCGGGCGATAGCCTCGTCTTCGGTGTCGAATCGCTGCACTGCGGCGATCGGCCCGAAGATTTCCGAGCGCGCCATGTCGGCTGACGCAGGAACGTGGTCCAGCAGGGTCGGCGCAAAGAAGCTGCCCGGGGCGTCGAATACGCCCCCGCCGGTGCGCAATTGCGCACCCTTGCTGATGGCATCTCGGGTCAGCTCGGCCATTTTCGTGGCGGCGCGATGGTCGATCAGTGGGCCGAGGGTGGTGCTGTCGCCGAGTCCGTGGCCGACCTCGAGTGCGGCAAGACGCTCGGTCAATGCGTCCACGAAGTCATCGGCGATCCCGCTTTGCACATAGATGCGGTTGGCGGCGATGCACGACTGGCCACCGTTGCGTAGCTTGGCGGCGAACACGCCGTCGACTGCGCGCTCGAGGTCGGCGTCGTCGAACACCAGTGCCGGGGCGTTGCCACCGAGCTCCATTGAGCTCCGTAGCACCCCATCGGAGGCAATGGCCATCAGCTGTCGGCCGACGCCGGTCGAGCCGGTGAACGAGACCTTCCGCACACGTTGGTCACGCAGCACCGCAATGCTGAAGTCAGCAGGCTTCTCTGTGGTGATGACCTGAATCAGGCCCTCGGGAACACCGGCCTGGCGAGCCAACTCGACGACGTACAGAGTGGTGAGAGGGGTGAGGTTGGCAGGCTTGATGACAACCGGGCAACCAGCAGCAAGTGCCGGCGCGATCTTGCGGGTCGCCATTGCGAGCGGGAAGTTCCACGGGGTGATCAGTACGGCAAGACCGACCGGGCCGCGGCGCACCAAAATGTTGGCACCGCCGTCTGGTGCCTCGCGGAAATCGCCACCCGGACGGACAGCCTGCTCGGCGTACCAGCGCACGAAGTCGCTGCCGTACTTGACCTCACCACGAGCCTCGGACAGGGGTTTGCCCATCTCGCGGGTGATGAGGTGGGCGATTTCCTCGGCGTGGGCGACGAGGGTGTCGTACCAGGCGTGCAAAACGTTGGCGCGTTCCCGCGGAGTTGTTCGCGCCCACGCGCGTCCGGCATCGTCGGCGACGCCGACCGCTTCGAGAGCACCCGTGACGTCGATTTCAGGGACGTACCCGATGTGCTCGCCTGTAGCGGGATCGTTCACCGACGTGCCACTGGTCGGCAAGCCAATCGAGTCGATGACGTTGTCCGCGTACGTGATTCGGTCCGTCGCGGCGGGGACAAGAGTACGGGTGTCGACGGTGGCGGAGGTCAACGGTTCACCCGATCCGTGATGGCGGTTTCGATGGCGTCGATATAGCCCTTCAGTTCGTCGTCACTGACGATGAAGGGCGGACTGATCTGCAGTGAGTTGCCGCGCAGTGGACGCGAGATGTAGCCGAGGTCGATCAGGTCGTCGGCGATCGATTCGGCGGAAAGGTTCTCGGACAGAGTGATGCCACCGAGTAAGCCGCCTACGCGAACATCGATGACTTCGCCCTGCCGCGCGTTCAGGCCATCCAGTGCGTTTCGAAGTACGACCTCGAGCTCCGTGACGCGCTCGACGAGCCCGTCCCGTTCGAGGATGTCGAGGTTCGCGAGGGCGACCGCCGATGCGGTGGCGTGTCCGGCGTAGGTGGCGCCGTGGCGGAAGATCGGGGTATCCGGGGAATCGACATAGAACGGTTCCCAGATGTGTGGACTGACCAGCACTCCGCCGAGTGGCGCGTAGCCGGACGTGACGCCTTTCGCAAAGGTCAACAAATCCGGTGTGACACCGTACCTTTCAGCGGCAAACATCGTTCCGGTGCGACCGAAACCGGTGATCACCTCGTCGAGAATGAGCAGGATGTCGTTGTCGCGACAAATCTTCTCGACTGCTTCCAGGTATCCGGGGGTGGGCGGGTTCACCCCACCGGTGCCTTGCACAGGTTCGGTGACGATAGCAGCGATGTTGTCGGCCCCGATCTCGGCGACCATCGCCACGATGGCGTCGGCGTCGTGCAGCGGGAAGCGGGCGGTGTCGGGCACCAGGGACTCGGTACCGTAACCGTCGCGGTTGAACTGAAGGCCCGCGATGCTGGTGCCGAAGGCGTGCAAGCCGTGGTAGGCGAACTCGCGAGACAGGATCATCTTCTTGGTGGCTCTACCTTCGCGCTGCCAGTGCCGACGAGCCAACTTGCATGCCACGTCGATGGAGTCTGCACCACCAGAGTTGAGAATGACCTTCGACCGTTGGATGGGCGATAGAGCGGCCAGCCGCTCGCCGAGAGCCAGAGCTTTGTCGTTGGTGAATCGGGCAAAGATGTGGTACGTCTCCAGCCTGCGCATCTGATCGAACGCGACCTGGGCCAACTCGGGGTGGGCGTGGCCGATGTTAGCGTGCCAGAGGCCGGCGGTCCCGTCGAAAAGCTTCTGGCCGTCGGTGGTGAAGACGTACGATCCGACGCCGCGATCGATAACGAGCTGACGTCCGAGCACCGATGGGGTGTGTGCCTGCGCAGGCCAGAGCGCTGGTCCGTCGATGATCGACCGTGCCGAATCGTCCGTGGCAATGTTGTCGGTGAGCGTCATGGGCCCCTCCTTGCAAATGGTCGACGTGGCCGTCGTACGTTCCGGTGCCACGTCGAAGACTGATGTAGCACCCACGCTAAAGCCCATCGACTGTGAGAAAAAGCGACAAGTTCTGACCATTTATTGTCAGTTATCGTTACATGTCCTGCTGGCGACGACGACGCAGCAGTCAGTGCCCGAAGACCCGCAATGCGTTCATGACGGCCACCCGAAACGCGACGGTGGCCGGGTGGCCCTCGGAACCCTCGCGCACGACCAGATGCATGCTGCGATGCTGGTCGGTCGGCAGCCAGTTGCTGGGAACGAGGCCGCTGCTGAATTCACGGACGGCCATGTCGGGCAGGAATGCTGCAGCGAGGCCACGCTCGACCATGCGGACGTGAAACAGCAGGTCCGTGGACTCGTGGGCAATCAGCGGCTCGAACCCTCGTTCGCGACACACGCGCACGGCCCACTGTGCCGAGGCAGCCGAGGACGGTTCCATCGTCCAGCGGACATCACGAACCCTCTCGATATCCCCGTCGGATGACGGGTCCGGCAGGTATCCGCGCACGGGGTCGGTGCCGAGTGTGGTGACGTGCAGACCGCCCGAAGAGAGTTGCTCGACACCCGGATACGTATCGGTGAGTACCGCGTCGACCTGCCGGGATGTGAGCAGTACCGCTGCCGCTTCCGGGGCGGCCAGTCGGAGCCGGATCTCGATGCCGGGGTGAGTCTGTGCCAGCTCGACCATTGCCGTTGGCAGCACGTTGCGACTGATGGTGGCAAATGCGGCCACTCGCAGCACGCCGCGCGGGTGCCGGTGCGAGGTGGCCAGATCGGATTCCGCCCGCTCCACCGCAGCCATGATCGCGTGGGTATTGCGGACCAGCTCCTCGCCCGCGGTGGTGAGCTGAACATTGCGGCCCACCCGCTCGAGCAGCACTACACCGGTCTCGCGCTCCAACTGCGCCAGCTGTTGAGATATTGCCGAGTGGCTGTACGACAGTTCTCGAGCCGCCGCCGTCATACTGCCCCGCAGCTTCACTTCGCGGAGGAGCATCAGACGGTGTAGATCGAGCATCCCCCCATACTATCGGCGAGCACGGACGGAGAAGCACTTGCCATGATGGGAACTCGACACGTGGTCGACAGTCTCTACGTTCGGAAACTTCTGCCGCTCAACGCATTCAAAGATCGATACCGCTCTCAGGCGTCTCGAAGCAGGACCCTGGGCGCTACTTCGATCGGACACGACCGAACGGAGCCACGACGCTGTGGGGCGGAGACCTCACCGCAGCACGCTACAGCGGATGCCCTGCGCTGAGTTGTCTGTTGTCATCGTGATCGATCAATCTACGCATTACGTTCTGCATCCAGTGCAGTCACCGTGATCAGGATGGTGGGCAGCCGTGATCGCAGCAATCACAGCCCGCACGGCGTCCCGTCGAGCGGGCTCCGCTCTGAAATGCTGATGAATGCTCCATCCTTCGATGAGTGCGTCCAGAGCCTCGGAGACTTGTTCACAGAAGTGCGCAGCCAACAGCTCCCGTGTGGTTGCCAGCCACCTCGTGCACACCTCAGCGGCCGCGAGATTGTGATTGGCATACGAGTAAAGCTCGAGAAGCGCACGTTCCTGGTCGGCGGACGGCCTGTGGCCGCCGCAGATTATGTCCGTGACCGCGTCGATAGCCTCCTCCAGGTTGCTCGCGTCGGTCAGGGCTCGCCGCGGCCCGGCCGACACCAACTCGTAAAGCGACACGAAGGCCTGTTCGATCAACTGCGTCAGACCATCGAAGTAGTAAGTGAGCGATCCGAGCGGTACGCCGGCCTGTTCGGCTATCGCTCGGTGCGTAGTTGCGTGGACGCCGCGATCGACGATCACACGCAACGCAGCGCTGATTATCAACTCGCGGCGGTCTATGGCCCGCTGCTGCTCAACCATGACCGGTAACACTTCCATTCGAGTTCCAGGTAGTCGTTTCTGCCGTGTACATTAGTACACGTTCAAGAAGGTGTACAGATGTACAGATGTGGCAACAATTCGAGAGGCTTGTGTCGATGTCCATAGCTAGGCACAAAACGGCTCTGTGCGTCGTATTTCTCATCCCGGGCGTCAGCATTTCTTCGTGGGTCACACGAACGCCCGCCATTCGGGACGGTCTCGGCGCCAGTACCAGTCAGATGGGACTGGTGTTGTTCGGGTTGTCACTCGGCGCGATGGTTGGAATCCTCGCCTCCGGGCCGTTGGTATCTCGGTTCGGGACCAAACCGGTAATCGGCACCGGCGTAGCCTTCGTAGTACTGAGCATGCTCGTAATCGGCCTCGGTTCGGCGCTTTCGGTCTTGCCGCTGGTCATGGGCGGACTGGCTGTATTCGGCTTGGGCATGGGTGCCAGTGAAGTTGCCATGAACATCGAAGGCGCGGAAATCGAGGCACGCACCGGCCGGCCATTCCTGATGGCAATGCACGGAATGTTCAGCCTCGGCACAGTGATTGGAGCGGCAGCGGGGGTTGCGTTCACCTCGGTCGACTTCTCGGTGGCGCTACACCTGTCGATTGTCTCGTCAGTGGGCTTGCTGGCGTTGCTCTCAAATCTCAGAGCCATTCCGGCTGGGACTGGTCTTTCACGAGTCCCGACTAACGAACCATCATCCATCGAAGCCGCACCGTTGTGGAGGGACACGCGTCTTCTGGGTATCGGGTTCGTCGTACTGGCGTTAGCCCTCGCGGAAGGTACTGCTAACGACTGGCTTCCGCTCATCATGGTGGACGAGCACGGATTCGACCAATCTCTGGGGTCTATGGTGTACGCCACCTTCGCGTTGTCGATGGCCATCGGTCGTTTCTGTGGCGGGTTCATAGTCGGCATTCTGGGGCGACTGAAGGTCCTTACCGCGAGTGCGATATTCGCAGCACTCGGATTGGCGCTCGTATCGGTTCTGGAAAATCAGGTTGCGGCCGGCGCGGCGGTAGTCCTTTGGGGCCTGGGCGCCTCCTTGGGGTTTCCACTCGCAATCTCACTTGCCGGCGACTCCGATACGAATTCTGCTGCACGCGTTTCTTTTGCATCCACGCTCGGGTACATCGCATTTCTCGTCGGACCTCCCGCACTCGGCTTTCTCGGGGATGCGTTCAGCCTGCGTGGAGCACTGCTCGTCCCCATGGCCGTCGCAATCGGCGCGGCATTTTTGATCCCCATCACGCAGAACCGCACACGCGAAGCGCGAGTTTCCTCTACCGACCAAGTTTCAGCGCTCATTGAAACGAACGAACACCGTCGTCCTCGCAGGAATTGAGGACGACGAGGTAGTCGTGCACCGCGCGAGCCGATGGGCCAGTCCAATGTCAGGTACATCGTCGAGGTTTTCTGACGGATGCGCCGTTGTCGGTAACTGCGCGCAGATCGATCATGGTCCCGTCACGCCACCGGGCAGTCGAGCGTGCGCAGCAGCCGCGCGCCGATAATGTCCTCGACGTCGTCGACCCTGCCCGGGACGGCATCCAGGGCCGTGCGCGCGGCACGGCGCGTCGATACCAGCGCGGTAGTACCCGGAACCGAGGTCCGGCGATGCCGGCGCTGCATTCGGCCACGACGGTCCAGACCTCATTGGCGGCCTCACTCGATCTGCTGACCGGCACCTGTTGATGAAGTTCCAGGCTCGCGAAATTTAGCTTGGGGCCGTCCGTGGCAGGGGGCTACGGAGCAGGCTCGACACAAGCATTACGCTACCGCGCGGTGCGCGATGCGATATTTCAGCGAATGTTGATGGAGATTCAATACGTAAAATTACCGATGGTGAGCAGCATCGGCCGGTGTAATGTACGAATCCGATGAGATCGGGATACAGGTTTGCCGAGCGAGCACGAAATCAATCTGTGGAAGCCGTGCCAAAACTGCCTCCTTGACTGATAGGGCGTCTTGATTCCACTAGGTACGCAGTTCCGCTTGCTCAAATTTGCCGGCTGGGGACACGTTTGCACATTTACAAGCGAGGGTCACAAGACCAGGAACAGATCTCTGGCATGTAAGCGTATAAGCGCATCTACCCCTCGCTGCTCGAATAGAGTTCACGACTGGATTAGAGACATAAAAGCGATCGCATTTCACGGCAGCGTTAGGGTTGTTCTATTGTTTCATTTTGGTCGCACTGAAGATCCCAAACACGCACCATTCGCCCGAGAAGATCAATACGTTGAAGGAAGTTAATTCTATGGCAAATGCAGGAAGAAGAGCTTTGGCCGTAAACACGTTTCGCCTGCGCGAAGGAAAGTCACCCGAGGACTTCGTCAAGTTCTCTGCGGAGATCGATCAACCCACCTTGGGCGACCAGGAAGAAGTCTTGCGCTTTCGAGCGTTCAGAGTATTGGGAGATGCGGAAGGCGGCGGTGTCGGCTTCGAGTTCATCGAACTACTTGAAATAGGTGACTGGGATGAGTGGATCGCGGTGCGTGACAACAGCCCCGCGCTGTCCGAGGTCCGATCCGGGTTCGACGAGCTGGTTGAACCCGGATCAGTTCGGTGCTCTTTCGCAGAACCCATTGGCAGGTCGAGCGCGGACTAACTCGGAGGTTCGGTAACGGAGTTCTGACTAGATGGTGGTAGACAACCACTACGCCGCGGCTTCACGCGAGACGACCCCGAAGCTTGCTCCGCCTTGCAGTTTTGGGGTCATTTCGCCCATCTCGGACGATTTCGGGTAAGCCCGGCACTCGGCGGTCTGGATACAGACGCACCCGCTCAGCCGTCAAAAAAGTATGTGCGACCGATCCCCCACCTCGTATCGTCGGGTGGATCCTGGTCCGGTTACCGGTCTCGGCATACGAGCACTGGCTGACGACAAGTCGAGCCTGATCGAGCTCCCGCGCGACGGACCCAGCACCCTCTTCTTGGGCCTCGACGATTCGGCATGAAAGCACAAATTGAAAAAGGACTTATGGTCTTGAAGCAGCTCAGGTTGAGCTGGGACATGCCTACACAAGGTCACCGAGGCGCACTACATCCAGCGAGTGACCTTGGCCCCAGACATGAACGACGCGCTGAACAAGTTTGCGCCCAAGACTTAGGCCTCCCAGGCATCAAGGTCCGGCTGAGCCGGTCGCGTGGACAGTTGGCCTTGGCCCCATCATCGGCAATTCTGGCCGGATCTCGGCAGGCGGGACCGATCGCGCTCGCCGCAACCTGGAACCGATCTGTCCTTGAACTTTCGAGACCATAAACGGACCGCAGGCGCGAAGACGACCTCCATGGGGTCGTGCGGAGCTCCTAGCAGCAACGGAGCGAGCAACTCATCACTTTGCCCTTAAAGTGATGAGTAAGTGATGAGTTGGTGCAAAACCCCGCAAAAGCAAAACACCCCGCCTCCAGCTTTACGCTGGTGACGGGGTGTTTTGGTGTGCGCCATCAGGGATTCGAACCCCGGACCCGCTGATTAAGAGTCAGCTGCTCTAACCAACTGAGCTAATGGCGCCGATCCGCACCGCGTGTTCTCTGCGGTGCGGGAGAAACATTAACAGCAGATGCCGCCAGATGTGAAATCGGCTGGTCGGAGCGCCTGTCGCGTCAGTTGAAGATCCTGCGAACCACGAGAACTGCCACCACTGCGCCCACTCCGAGGAGGGTGAACTTCACTGCCGGCTCGTTGAACTTGGCCACCACGGACTGCTTGGTGTTGGCGACGATGTTCTTGGGGCTGGCACGGACGCTCAGCTCGTCCAGGGTGCTGGCGAGCTGATTGCGAGCGGCCTCGATCTCGCGCTCGATTCGGTCGGTGTCCTTGGCCACGTGTCCTCCAACTTGTTGCAAATAGTCTCGGTCGCAGTCGAGCCTAGAGCACGCCGATATTTCGATAGTCTCGTGCGGTGACCGAATACAGCAAGCTCGAGCCGGGCGACACCGCTCCGGCGTTCACCCTGCCCGATGCCGACGGCAACGACGTCTCTCTCGCCGACTTTGCAGGCAAGAAGGTGATCGTGTACTTCTACCCCGCCGCGAGCACCCCGGGCTGCACCAAGCAGGCCTGCGACTTCCGCGACAGTCTCGCCGAGCTCAACGGTGAAGGTCTCGAAGTCGTCGGCATCTCCCCCGACAAGCCCGCCAAGCTCGCGAAGTTCCGCGACAAGGAAGAGCTGACGTTCCCGCTGCTCTCCGACGAGGAGAAGACGACGCTGCAGGCGTGGGGCGCATTCGGGGAGAAGAAGAACTACGGCAAGGTCTACGAGGGCGTCATCCGCTCCACGTTCCTCGTAGACGAGGCCGGCAAGATCGAGGTGGCGCAGTACAACGTGCGCGCCACCGGCCACGTCGCCAAGCTCCGCCGCGACCTAGCTGTCTGACCCGGCCAGCCGCTGCAGAAACAACGCCTCGGCGACGGCCATCTTCTCGATCTCCGTCGGGTCCACGCTCTCGTTGGGAGCGTGGATCCGGCACCGAGGTTCCTCGACGCCCATCAGCACGATCTCGGCGTCCGGCAGCACCTGAGCCAACGCATTGCACAGCGGAATCGACCCGCCCTGACCGGCAGTCCCCATGGGATGCCCGAATGCCTCCTCCAGCGCCTCGGACAGCGCCGCGTAGCCCGGTCCGTCGGTCCTGGCCCGAAAGGGCGATCCGACTGCCTCACGCTCGACGGTGACGCGCGCATTCCACGGCGTTCGCGCCTGAAGATGAGCCACCAGAGCATCCTGAGCCGTTTTGGGATCCATTCCCGGCGGCACGCGCAGATTGAGCCGCGCGGACGCACGCGGTGAGATCGCCGCTGCAGACCCCACGACGGGCGGGCAGTCGATCCCCAGAATGGTCAAGGCGGGGCGCGCCCACACTGCGTCGGCCACAGTGCCCGAGCCCGCCAGCCCGACGCCGTCGAGCACCCCGGCATCGGAGCGGAACTGCTCCGTCTCGTACGCGACTCCGTCCCATGTCTGCACTCCGTCGAGACCATCGACCACGGTGTCGCCTTGCTCGTTGCGCAGGGTGGAGAGCACCTGCACCAGCGCGGCGAGCGCATCGGGAGCCGGACCGCCGTACATGCCGGAATGAACCTCTCCTGCAAGTGTTTCCACGTGCAGCACCACGTTGGCGATACCGCGAAGAGTAGTCGTCACCGTCGGCGATCCCACCTTCGCGTTCCCGGTGTCGCCGATGACGACCACGTCGGCGGCGAACAATTCCGGTCGCTGCTCCACGAGCGCTTCGAGCCCGCCCGTGCCCGTCTCTTCCGAACCCTCACAGACGATCCGAACACCGACGCCGATCGACTCCCCCAGCGCCCGCAGCGCCAACAGGTGCATGATCACGTTGCCCTTGCAATCGGCCGATCCTCGCCCGTACCACCGACCGTCTCGCTCGGTCAGCTCGAAAGGCGCACTGTCCCATAGATTCTGCTCTCCCGGAGGCTGAACGTCGTAGTGCGAGTAGAGCAGAACGGTCGGCGCACCCGCGGGTGCCGGACGCGAGCCGAGAACGGCCAGTGAGCCGTCGACCGTCTCGATCAGCTGGACGTCCGGAACACCCGCATCCAAGAAAGCCTGTCGCACCCAGTGCGCCGCACCGATGCATTCCTCGACCGGAAACTGCCGGGGATCGTGTACCGATGTGAACCGAACCAGCTCTGCCAACTCCGCTTTCGCTCGGGGCATCGCTGCTTCGATGTGAGATCGAACGTCCACGGGTGGTGCGTCGGCAGGCATGGGTCCTCCAAACGAGAAAATGACAGACGGGCTCTCGCCAGTCTGTCATCACTCGTAACGCGGAGCGCCCGCTGTCAGCCCCCGGCCAACTCCTGATGAATCCACTCACCGGTCTGCTGCCAGTGTCGATCCCATGCTTCCTGCTCGAGCTGCTCCTGCGACTTTCCCGGCTCCGGCACAACGGCCGGAACGGTGAACTGCGGGGGGTCGACCTTCGTCGGAGCAGGCTGTGGAGCCACCACAGCCTGCGGCGCATCCTGCGAGGCCCACGCGTCCGTTGTCGGTGTCGGTGTGGCAACTGTTGCCGGATCCACGGTCTGGGGAATCGTCTCGAGTGTCGGTGCGGGGGCTGGGGCCTGGGCGACCAGGGCAGCCGGGTCGGTCGTCGTCATCGGGTCCACATTGCGGGTTGCCCCGACCAGGTCGGCACCGGCGTCACGCTGCTCGACGCTCTGCTCCGCGGTGGACTCCGAGTCACCCGGCAATGTCGCAGCAACCGCAACACCTGCCGACAGCACGCCCGCCAGCAGCACGGCTGCGAACACGAGCTTGCGACCGGAGCTGGCGCGGGATGGCTTCGAGTCGGCAACCGTCGGCACGGCGGGGGCAGAGACAGCGGTCGCGAAAAGTGGCGACGCGACAGTGTCCGGAGCGTCAGCCTGTTCGGGTTCGTCAGCCTGCTCCGGCTCCGATTTTGCGGACAACGGCTCCACCGGCGCGACGGCCGGCGACGCAGCTGCCTCGTCCACTGCCTCGTCCACTGGGGCGGGCCCGTCCGCGAGCGCCAGTAGCGCAGCTCCTCGTGCGGCGATCTGATCGGCATCTCCCACTCGCACCACGGGAACACCGAGTCCGAGAGCCAGGATGTCGATGAGGTCGCGATTGCTCGACGAGTCGCCGAACAGGGCGACGAACTCGGGCTTCTTGCCGGAATGATCCACTACGTCCCACGCCAGCGGGATGGTGCTGCCGATGCGTTCGGGCGACATCGAATCCAGCTCTGCGGTTCTTGTAGGAGTGAACGATGCCTCTGCTGCGTCCGCAAGAGAGATGGAGACGCCTGCCTCACCCATGTAGTACAGGAGCACCGTCTTCGCAGCGGCGAGATCTTTCGATTGGGCCAGCCAGGTCAGGAACGACTCGGACGCCGAACACAACGTCACTGGTTCGTCGCCGAGAGCACCGCTGAATTCGGCGCGTTCGGCCTCGGATCGATACACGACGCCTACTGCGTCGACGTCGGTATCGAGGGTCGCAGCCTCGGCACGCATGATCTCGATCGCTTCGGTCAGTACGGTGGCCGCGTCGGGGTGCAGTGGCGTCGTCCGATCGGCGAGTACCTCGCCTGAGGTCGGCTCGACAAGAATTGTCTGCATCGAGCCAGATTCGATCGCTATACCAATGGTTGCCATGGCAGTCTCCCTGTGCTCAGGGTGGAGGCACCCGACCATGAACGTCATCCAGCGGATCCAGACGACGATCACCCTGCACGGAAATTGATTCTGTTACCTGAACCATACCTGTTGACGGTTAAATTGGTCCAGATCAGTCTTGGAGTTTGTCACAGGAATTAGAACCGGCCGTTGTCTTCTATGCCATGTTCGTTCGAGAGTCTCGGCTGACGACCCGCAGGTAACGGACCAGGTGTGGCTACCGGGCACGTACGCCGGATAGCCTGACCGGGTGGAATCCTCTGCTCGTGCTCAGTCCTCGCGCCGTCTCGACGCCGCGCTCGAGTCGACGGCACAGACGCAGGAACTGATGCCGCGCCGCCGACCCACCCAGGAACGCAGTCAACGCAAATTCGACGCCCTGCTGCAGGCCTCCCGCGAGTTGCTCAGCGACGTGGGATTCGAGTCGTTCACCTGCGAGGAAGTCGCCTCGCGCGCCGAACTGCCGATCGGCACGCTGTACCAGTTCTTCGCCAACAAGTACGTCATCGTCTGCGAGCTCAATCGCCAGGACCTCGTCGGAGTACAGCAGGAGCTCGCCGAATTCGACGGCGAAGTCCCCTCGCTGGACTGGGTACGGTTCCTCAACAACTTCGTCGACCACATGGCGGGCATGTGGATGACCGACCCGTCACGGCGTGAGGTGTGGCTCGCCATGCAGTCGACGCCCTCGACACGTGCGACCGGAGTCATCCACGAGCGAGAATTCGCCGATCAGGTCTCGCGCATGCTCGGCCCCTTGACACCGCGCACACCGCGTCACCGTCGCAACCTCATGGCACAAGTACTGGTGCACATCGTCTACTCGATGCTGAATTTCTCGGTGCAGGACGGCCAGAGCCACGAGGACGCCGTGGCCGAACTCAAGCGCATCATGATGGCGTATCTGCTCGTCGCCGAGAAAGAGAGCAGGCGCTCCGGCGGATCGTCCATCGACAGCGACGCCTGAGACCACACGAAAAAGGCCCGCCCGATCTCGTGGATCGGACGGGCCTTTCGTCGTTCAGCGCGGAGTCACTCCTCCAGGATCGCCACCGCGGCAGCGATATCGCCGTCGTGCGTCAACGACAGGTGAATCTTGACCGTCGGCAGGAACTCCTGCGCGATGCCGTGCAGCTTGATGGACGGACGACCCCATGCATCGTTGACGACCTCGATCAACGGGTACGGGTTGTCGCCGATCTGCGGAGGACGCGCGAATCGTGATGTCGCCCAAGCCTTCAGCACTGCTTCCTTGGCCGCCCACCGTGCTGCGTAATGGCGGGTCGGATCGGAACTCTTCGTCGCGGCATGTCGACGCTCACCCGCTGTGAAGCTGTCGCGAATCATCGTCGTGCCGACCTTCTCCATCTGCTCGGCGAAGTCGGACACCGTCACCAGGTCGAAACCCACTCCCAGAATCGCCATCAGATGGCACCCGGCAGACCGGAGGAGTAGACATCGTCCTCGCCGAGGCGAGCGGACTCGTTGAGCAACACGTTTGCCTCCAGTTCGCGCGACGCCTTGGCCGGCGTCCCGTCATGTCCCAGCCGTCGATCGTCGGGCCGCTCGTACAGGGAGTCGCCTCCCACCATCGCGGAGATCAGCCTGCGCTGACCGGCGATGCGACGCTCGTTCGCCTTGGCTACGTACTCTGCGCGCCGATCCGTCGGAACGGCTTCGATGAACGCCTGCGGGTGCACCAGAGCGATGAGCCCGGACACGTGCCCGAACCCGAGCGAGGTGAGCAGACCCGCCTTGAGCGGAACCGAGTCACCGAAGCGCAGCGGCTCCCGTGCCCACACCAGATGCTCGAAGCCGGTCATCTTGTCGTCGACGCAGTCGAGGCTGCGGTTCGGCGGAATGACGCCGTTGGCCAGCACCTGGCACAGGCCGATCAGCTGCCAGGCAGCCGCTCCACCCTTCGAGTGACCGGTGAGGCTCTTCTGCGAGACGACGAACAGCGGAGCGCCGTCCGAGCGGCCGATGGCCTTGGCGAGGCGGGTGTGCAGTTCTGCCTCGTTGGGATCGTTGGCTGCGGTGGACGTGTCGTGCTTGGAGATCACGGCCACGTCGTCTGCGCTGACGCCGAGTGCGTTGAGCGAGAGCGCAAGTGCCGAATCCTTGCCTCCGCGACCGGCACTGAGCGCGCCGAGTCCCGGAGCCGGGATGGAGGTGTGCACTCCGTCGCCGTACGACTGTGCGTAGGCCACCACTCCGAGTACCGGCAGACCCATCTCGAGTGCCAGATCGCCGCGGGCGAGCAGAATCGTTCCGCCGCCGTGCGATTCGACGAATCCACCGCGCCTACGGTCGTTGGCCCGGGAGAAGCGTCGATCGCTGATTCCCTTGGCGGACATCGCTGCCGAGTCCGCGGTGGCCGACATGTCGCCGAAGCCGATGATGCCTTCGGTGCTCAGGTCGTCGAATCCGCCGGCGACGACCAGCTGAGCCTTGCCCAGTTTGATCTTGTCGACGCCTTCCTCGACGGAAACGGCAGCGGTGGCGCAGGCGGCGACGGGGTGAACCATCGCGCCGTAGCTACCGATGTACGACTGGACCACGTGCGCAGCAACGACGTTCGGCAGAGCCTCCTGCAGGATGTCGTTCGCACGAGCATCACCGAGCAGGGTGTCGATGTACAGCGAGCGCATGGACTCCATGCCGCCCATGCCGGTGCCCTGAGTGTTGGCCACCAGCGTCGGGTGCACCCAGCGCATCAGTTCCGACGGGTTGAAGCCCGAGGAGATGAACGCGTCGACCGTGGTGACGATGTTCCACAGGGCAACACGGTCCACCGAGCTCGCCATGTCTGGCGAGATGCCCCACTTGGTGGGATCGAATCCGGTCGGAATCTGTCCACCCACGGTGCGGGTGAGCTTCATCTTGCGCGGAACGCGAATCTCGGTGCCCGCCTTGCGGGTGACCTGCCAGTCGCTCGAATCGGGAACCGGTGTGATCAGCGTGTGCTCGGGATCCGCTGCTGCGAACGACCGGGCATCGATCTCGGTTCCGACCACGAACGTGAGGTCGTTGTCGAGGAAGATCGAGGTCATCAGCGGAGCGGTGTTGCCGACCATCGCGCCGTCGTCGCCGTAGGTGCGGATACCGCACTTCTCGACCACGATGTCGTGGTACTTGTCGGCGATGTCCTCCTCGGGCACCAGGTCACCGGACTCGATGTCGTACCAACCCGGCTTGGGATCGTTCTCCCAGGCGATCAGGCCGGTGTTCCATGCGAGTTCGAGAACGCCTGCGGCAGAGAGCTGCTCGTCGACCTCCATCTCGAAGCGGGTACGCGCCGAACCGTACGGTCCGAGCTCACCTGCACCGACGATGACGATCAGGTCCTTCGGATCGACATCCAGTGTCGGCCATGCCGGAGCCGTGGTCGACGTCGACAGCCGCGGCGGTGCGGGCAGTGCCGCGATCACCGAGTTGTCCACTGCCTCTTCGATCTTCTCGGCCGCGGCCGCAGCTGCGTCCCGAGCGAGCTCGACGAGGTTGAGCTTGGTGTTGGCCAAGCCGCCCGTGAGATCGGCGACGATGGGCTCCTGAGCGGACTGACGGCGAGCGGCAGGTGTGCACAGTTCGAGCAGCTCGGTCGCCATCTCCTCGGTCGACCAGGTGCGAACGCCTTCGGCTTCGACAGCCTCGACGATGGGATCGTTGCCACCCATCAGGCCGGTGCCGCGCACCCACCCGATGTGGGCGTGGGCGATGGACACCCGCTCGGCCCAGTTCTTCTCCGAGCCCCATTTGGCGACAACAGCATCGAGTGCAGCCTTCGACTCGCCGTAGGCACCGTCGCCGCCGAACATTCCGCGGTTCGGCGATCCCGGAAGCACCACGTGCAGGTGGGTGTCGATGTCGGTGTCGTAGCCGACCTTCGACAGCCCGGTGATCAGACGCTCGACCGACCAGAGCAGCACGCGCATTTCCATCTCGGCGCGAGCTCCGGCGTCGGACATCTCGCCCATGACCCGGGGTGCGGCGAACGGGAACAGCATCGTCGGTGTGGTTGCGGCCTTGACCAGAGTCTTTGCGCCACCGGCAGTGTCGATGAAGTCGCTGCCGATCCACTCGATGAGGGCATCGACGTCGGTGTACGACGCGATGTTGGCCGGAACCACCCACAGCGACGCTCCGTTGCGAGCGTTGTCGCGGTAGAGCGAGCGGTAGAAGCCCAGGCGCTCGTCGTCGAGCCTGGAAGTGGTGACGAAGACCGTCGCTCCCCCGGCCAGCAGCTTGGCGGTCACCGCTGCTGCGATGGATCCCTTGCTGCCACCGGTGACGACCGCGACCTCGTCGGCCCACTGACCCTTGTCCTCGGATGCGACCGCGATGGCCGCGATGCGTCCGAAGGTCTCGGCGAGCACTGTCTTGTTCTCGTAGTCGGCCTTGGCCTTCCACCACTGCGCTTGAGCTGCAACGGCATTGCCTGCGCCGGCAAAGGACTCGACGGCGACATCGCCTGCGGTACCGAGCCACAACCGGGCCAGATCCTCACGGGCAGTTGCCCACCGGTCGTCGATCAGCACGGCGCGCTTGGCGTCGAACGCGGGAGC
Source organism: Rhodococcus ruber (assembly GCF_027270735.1). Classification (GTDB taxonomy): domain Bacteria; phylum Actinomycetota; class Actinomycetes; order Mycobacteriales; family Mycobacteriaceae; genus Rhodococcoides; species Rhodococcoides rubrum_A. The sequence goes on from NZ_JAPWIJ010000020.1 coordinate 16,418, forward strand.
GACCAGGCGAGGCCAGTCCGATCCGAGTTCGGCCGAGACCAGCTCGACCAGAGCGGCATCCGGATCCTCGGCCAGCAGCGCGTTGGGAGCATCCGCCAGTCCGAGCTGTTCGAGCACCAACCGGGCTGCGGAGGCGAGAACGCCGTCGCGGCCGGTGATGTGCTCGGTGAACTCACCCAGAGCAGCAGCGTCGACGGTTCCGCCGGCTCCACCGCCTGCTTGCGGCATCGACACTGCGACGCCGCGACGTGCGGCCACCGCAGCTACTGCCGCATCGATGACGTTGTCGACAGCATTGCCGTCGGCGAGAGCGCCGTCGGCCAAGCCGCCGAGTGCGCCGCCGCGGACCGAGGCACCGTCACGGGTGCCGAGTGCGACCTCGGCGGTGACGTGGTGCGCCCAGCCGTCGCCCAGTTCCCAGGTCTTCTTGACGCGATCGGCGATCGAGGCCGGGCGTCGACCCGACGGGCCGAAGACCTTGCGGAGGTGATCGTTGATCGAATCGCTGAGTACCGGGCCGAAGGGCTTGTAGGTACGAGCCAGCTTGTTCACCGTGCCCGAGAGCGCGCCCATGTCGGCATCGGCTGCGCCGTCGATGGCACCGAGCGAGAGCTCGGAGCCGAGGTCGACGAGCAGCTGGTTACGACGTGAGGACACGCCGTCGCACAGTGCCTCGATGGTGTCGGCGGGCCCGATCTGGTCGAGCTGCAGTTTGGTCCACAGGCCGATCAGGATCTTGGTCGCATCGGCGGCTACGAACGCGATGTCGTCGGGCCGAGGTCCGCCCGACGGTGCAGCGGCCGGAGCGGGTGCTGCAGCCGGAGCAGCCGCGGCTGCAGGAGCAGCGGTCTCGGGCGCGCGAGTTGCCTCGTCCTCGTCGGCCGGAGCCGGGTCGGTGTCGGTGCCGTAGACGATCGCGGCTTCACGTTCGAGGTTGAGCACCTCGACCGGGTGACCGAAGCGGCCGGGCAGCTTGAGGGTCTGCGACGCGAGGTTGGCCACGGTCGGCGTTGCACCGAGACCGATCTCGACGAAGCGCTCGACGCCCATGCCGCCGTCGGACTCGTCCGCGAACAACAGGTCCTGCGTCTCGATCCATCGAACAGGGCTGGCGAACTGCCATGCCAGCAGCTCGGTCAGAATCACGCGGCACAAATCGCTCGGCCGTGCGGCCCACGAATCGAAGTCCGCGAGAACGGTGTTCAGCGGCTCGGACGGCACCAGATCGGCGATCTCCTGGACGAACTCGCGGTCGAGCGAGAACGGCTTGGGCACCAGGTTCGGGATGTAGCGCCCCACCAGGATCGCCGGATCCAGCTGCTCGGGCAGCAGGGTCTGCAGGCGGTTGCGGAAGTCGTCGACTCCCCCGCGCAGCACGGTCGAGTGGAACGGCACGTCGATGCCCGGAACCATGATGTACGCGGCCTTGCCACCGAATTCTGCCCGGCGAATCGCGATCTTCTTCTCCAGCTCGCCGAGGCCGGCGACCGTTCCTGCAATGGCGTACTGCGAACCGCGCAGGTTGAGGTTGACGATTTCGAGGAACTCACCGGATTCTGCTGCAACACCGGCGACGAAGCCCTGCACGTCCTCGTCGGCCAGGCCGATCTGAGACGGGCGAATGGCTGCCATGCGGTAGTCACTACGGCCGTTCTCGTCACGGGGAACGAGTGCGTGCATGGCCGAGCCACGCTGGAAGACGACCTCGAGGACGGCTTCGAGCGGAAGCACACCGGCGACGGCGGCGAGAGCGTTGTACTCACCCACCGAGTGGCCGGCGAGGATGGAGTTCTCCACGAACGCACCGGATTCACGCAGTTCGGCAACCTGTGCGACGCCGAGAACGGCCATCGCAACCTGGGTGAACTGGGTCAGGTGCAGCACACCGTCGGGGTGCTTGTGCGTGACGCCGCGCGCCTTGAGAGTGGTCGGGTTGTCGCGCACCACAGCGAGAATCGAGAATCCGAGTGCGCTGCGGGTGTGCTTGTCGGCACGCTCCCACACCTCACGAGCGGCCTTCGACCGAGCCCGTGCGTCCAATCCCATACCCGGGCGCTGAATGCCCTGGCCGGGGAATGCGTAGACGGTCTTCGGCGCAGCGGTGCGAGCAGTGGCGACCATGACGAGTTCGCCTGCGACACGGCAGGACACCTCGACGAGCTCTGCACCCTGATCGAACCCGGTGCGGTCGACGCGAACGTCGATCTCGGCTCCGGGACGAACCATGCCGAGGAAGCGTGCAGTCCATGCGGTGAGACGACGCGGCGGAGTCTTGGTGTCCGCGTGATCGACTGCGGTGACCGTCTGCTGTGCAGCTGCGGAGAGCCACATGCCGTGCACGATCGGGCTGCCGAGACCGGCGAGCAGTGCGGCGGCATCCGAGGTGTGAATCGGATTGTGGTCACCCGAGACCTGTGCGAACGCGGCCATGTTGCGCGGGGCCACGATGGTGGCCTGACGGCGTCGACGACGCGGGGTGTCCTTGGCGTCGGCGCTGAGGGATCCGCCTGCGCGAGCCGGATCGGACAGCTCGCCCTTGCCGGTGCGTCCACGAATTGCGAAGCGCTCCACCAGGGTTGCGACGGAAGGGGCATCGAGACCCTCACCGAGCATTGCACCGATCTCGACGGTGACCTCGACGACGCGACCGAGGTCGGTGTCGAGCACCTCTCCGGCTGCGGCCTTGACCACGAGAATGGAGGTATCAGTAGGCAATTCACCGACCAGGTTGACGCTGTGATCGAGGTGCACCAGGTCGAGCATGCCTTCGATGACGTCGATGCCATCGGCGTTGCGGGTGGCACCGAGGACGGCGAAGACGGCGGGCCAGCAGGCACCGACGAGGACGTCGGGAACAGCCTTGCCGCTGACGGTCAGTGTGTCGGGCAGTCCGGATCCGGTGACGCCGGCGTGGTCGGCGATCAGATCGGGGATCCACGCGATGTTCAGCCGCGCGACGCCGCCCTTGACGGCCGGAAGCTCCTGACCGGCAGCAACTCCGAGCAGTGCCGACATGGCCTGCTGGGCATCCTGCGCGGTGACGACGGGAGCGCCGCCGTCGATCGTGGAGGCGGGCACCGTCAGACGGATGCGTACTTCCTTGCCGGGAGCGAGAGGAACCAGCAGCTCCACATGCTCGGCATCGAGCACGGTCAGCGAGGACCCGGTCTGCGGATGCGAGGCGACCGAATCGGAATCGACGGTCCACTCGGCTGGATCACCGAGGCGTGCAACGGGGTTCTGCGTCATCCGCGAAGCCCAGGTGACGTCGGGAGCTGCCAGCACGATGCCCAGCAGTCCGGGCGCGATCTCGGCGTGGCGGCGGCTGGCGATGGCCGCCGGCTCGACACCCTCGGCGAGAAGCTGGTCCGCAGTGGCCTTCTCGAATCGGTTCAGCAGTTCGCCGACCGGCTCGTCGACGCGGGTGATGCCGGCGACGGCAACGGTTCCGGGGATGATGCAGACCTGATCGGCGGAGTAGCGAGCGTCGTGTGCCTGCCACAGCGAGTCACTGCGCCACCAGCGGCGCACGTCACCGTCGACGACGGGGACGAAGTTGACCGGCTTGCCGGGCATCCGGCACAGCGAGGTGAAGAAGGTGATGTCGGCCGGGTGCAGCACCACGTCGGCGGCGTCGGGGAACTGAGCGAGCAGCGACTTCAGTGCTGCGCGCGGGCGCTCGAGAACCTCGGCGTCGGCGTACAGGGTGGGGATGGGTCCGCGATCGACCGGGTGCAGACGGGCCTCGGCGCGCTGCAGCATCTCCAGGAAGCGGGTGCGCCAGGTGATGTCGAGCCATACCGATTCACGTGCCTCGGTCACGGCATCGGTGAACTCACCGCCGCAATCGAAGTCGCTGCGCGAGTCGGTACCGATGGCCAGGTCCAGGTAGCGAGCAAGCCACTGCTGGTAGGTCATCTCGGCGACGTCACCGAAGAACGGCTTTGCGGTGCCGTCGAGTGCGGCGATGATCTCGTCGCGGCGCTCGGCGACGGCGTCGGCGTTGCCGGCGACCTCGTCGAGCAGTCGGCCGCAACGCGATGCCGCGTTGTCGATTTCGTGGATGTCGGCACCGAGCTGGCTACGGCCCGAAGCCATTCCGCCGTTGGCGGTTCCGGCACCGACCCAGTCGGGGGTTCCCGGTGTATCGACGAGAAGCTGCTTGACCTCGGGTGCCGTGGTGGCTTCGAGGGTTGCCATGGCAGCCGTGCCGACGAGGATTCCGTCGAGCGGCATCTTGGGGTAGCCGTAGACGGCCGACCAGGTGCCGGTGAGGTATTCCGCTGCGCGCTCGGGGGTTCCGATGCCGCCGCCGACACAGATGACGAGGTTCGGCCGCGACCGCAGTTCTGCGTAGGTGGTCAACAGCAGGTCGTCGAGGTCCTCCCACGAGTGGTGCCCGCCTGCGCGGCCACCTTCGATGTGGACGTTGACCTGGTAGGACGGCACCTCGTTGGCGATGCGGATGACGGCACGAATCTGCGCGACGGTGCCGGGCTTGAACGAGACGTAACTGATGCCCGCCTCGGACAGCTCTTCGATGAGAGCAACTGCCTCGTCGAGCTCGGGGATTCCTGCCGTGACGACGACGCCGTCGATGGCTGCACCTGCTGCGCGAGCGCGCTGCACGATGCGGCGACCACCGAGCTGCAGCTTCCACAGGTAGGGATCGAGGAACAGCGAGTTGAACTGGATGGCACGGCCGGGCTCCAAGAGAGTGGAGAGCTCGGCGACGCGATCGGTGAAGATGTCCTCGGTGACCTGGCCGCCACCGGCGAGCTCCGCCCAGTGGCCTGCGTTGGCCGCTGCGGCAACGATCTTCGCGTCGACCGTCGTCGGCGTCATGCCGGCGAGCAGGATCGGCGAACGGCCGGTCATCTTGGTGAAGGAGGTCTCGACCACAACGCGGCCGTCGGGCAATGTGACCGGCTTGGGCGCAAAGGCAGACCATGCGGGCTGCACCTCGGGTGCAGCTCCCGGAGTGAGCAGATTGCGGTGGCCCCCGCGTGAGGACGCGGCGATGATGCCGACGCCCTGTCCACGCAGTGCCGGAGTGGTCATGCGGGTGAGCAGGTCGCCCGGACCGAGATCGAGGATCCAATCGGCACCGGCGTCGACAACGCCGTCGATGGCGTCGACCCAGTCCACGGAGTCCACGAGAATTTTCTGGGCGAGGTCGCGAGCGAGCTCGACGTCGAGTCCACAGCGCTGCGCCCAGGCGCTGACGAGTTCGACAGCGTCTGCCAAGGCGGGGTGATGGAAGCCGATCTCGACCGGAAGCTGCTCGAAGACCGGAGCGAACACGGCTCCGCCACGCTTCTTGGCGTCGCGCTCACGCTCTTCCTCGGCAGCGATCTGCTCGCACTTCTCCTGAACGCGGGCCAGCTGGGCCGGCGGTCCCGAGAGTACGACGCGACGGCGACCGTTGCGGATGGCGAGTGCAGCGGATCGCTCCGGCGCTCCGGGAATAGCGAGTTCGGCGATGATGGCCTGCAGGCGTTCGGGCTCGACGTTGGCGACCGACACCATCGGTGCACGGTCACCGGCTCCGATGATGCCGCGGCGGCGGCCGACGAGACCCGCTGCAGCACCTACGAGCTGCGCGATCGCGAGGAAGTTCGCATCCTGCGCGCCGTCTGCGGCGACGGACTCGGCAGCGATGAGCCCCTGCGAGTGTCCGACCACCTTGACGGGAGGGGTCTGGGAGGGATCGAGTCCCTGCAGCTTCAGCGCACGCAAGGCTGCGACCTGGGTCAGGAACACTCCGGGAAGCGAGACTGCGGCCGAGGTCAGTGCAGCCTCGGACGGTCCGTACGAGCCGACGGTGTCGTCGTCGGCGAGATCCTGCTCGAGCATCCAGCCGATGGGGTCGAATCCGACGGAGCGGACGACCAGCAGCTCGTCGGAAACGGGCGCGAGTACGGCTGCAGCCTCGTTGACGAGATCGGTGAGTTCGGGCTCGAGTGCGGAATCGCGGGCCAGTTCCTCGAGGGAGCTGAGCCACGGTGCACCCTGACCACCGAATGCCAGAGCGTAGGGCTCACCCGCGGCGAAACGATCTGCCAGAGTCCGAGAGCCGCCATTGCTTCTAGGGGATTTGCCTGCGTTGCCGTTGCCCCGCGTGCCGCGTCCGTGTGATGGTGTGCTCTCGTTGATCGTCAAGGCTGAAGATTCCTCTCGTGGGCGCCTCGGGGGTCGGGGCGCTCGCTGTGATGGCTGCCCGAGTGCGTCGTGGGCTTTCGCGGCAGAAGCAGTGAGCCGGTCGTCGTCGACAGGTCTCTCCGCGCTGTTCAAGATTGACACAAAATCATGAGGAAATCCTCAGGTTTGCTCGGACGTCCGAGTGCTACCAGCGAGTACGCCGCGTCGAGCGGCATTACTTTTTGTTTACCCAACTCGTCGGTAACCCACATTCACGCTGGCGAGAGGATCGCCTCGGCGCGCAGAACATGAGGAAACCCTCGTATTTTTCGTTATCTTTTCGTGATGTGATCTCGAGCACAGACGAGCTCCGGCCAACTCTGTCGGTGTGGTGCTCTAGCTTCGTCACTCGAACCACTCCTCGAGAGGGTGGTCGACAGAATTCGGGGGGAATTCATGTATTCATCGGTAACAGACATCTGCACGCCGAACGAACTCGACGCAGTATTGCTCCACATCGAATCGGTTGCGTCACAATCACGTTCGCCGCATTGGACACCTGGATGGAGTGGCGAGAGCGAGGTCGCGTTGCTCGATGCACTTTTCTCCGCCCGCGCCCCGTACGGCGGACCGACCAGCGGGGTCCGGGCCGTGCTCGCGCGATGGCGATCGCATCGTGGCGATAACCGACTCGACGACTTGACAACACTCGCAGAACTGACCTCGGATCCGGATGCGCTCGTCGAGATTCTGTCCAATCGTCAGTTCGTTCCGGGCAACAGTCGAACCAAGGCAGCAGCCGCAGCCGTGGCGGCACAGACGTTGATCTCGGTGGGGTTGCGCTGTTCGACCGATTTCGAGCAGCACACGAAGGAACAATTCGATGCGTTCCGCGCGATCCCTGGTCTCGGCGAGACCACCTGGGAGTGCATGCTCATCAATCTCGGGGTGCGTACCGACAAGGCGACCGCCCATCTGAACTCGTTCGTCGCCGACGCACTCGAACCCGTCCACCAGAACCTCGCCGCTGTAATCGCCGAGGACCGCTCCCCCGTGATCCTCACAGCGGCAGCGAACGCACTCGGTACGGATCTCGCCTCGCTCGAGAATGCCGTGTGGCGATACCAGCACAAGTCACACAGGGCGAAGCAGCGTCACTCCGAAGCGGAACTGCGGTCGGCAGGCTGACCGCGAGACATCAGCGCCTCCACACCGTCGAGAATGCACTCCAACCCGAACCGGTAGGCGTGCACCGGGTCGCTGGCGGCGTCGTACGACGCCGCCGCGGCCGTTCCGACCCGAGACGACACCGGAAAACGCTCACGGTCCATCACCCGTTCGATGATCGGAGCAGTAGCCGCCCACCACTGGGCGTCGGTCATTCCCGACTGCTCCTTCACCCGGGCGACGCCGGCGAGGGCACGCGCGGTACCGGAGACGTGCGTGAGTACGAGTGTGAGCACGGAGTCGATCTCGATATCGGTCAGGCCGGTGCCGACCAAAGGGCGTAGTTCGGCCTCGTACTTGTCGTTGGTGTGCGGACCCAGCACCGGCCGCGCCCCCTCCGCCTCCAGTAGCCACGAATGCCGTTGATACAGAGACCAATTGCGCTCGGCGACGAACCGGAGAGCTGGACGCCACCCGCCAGGAACAGAGGACGGCTCGTCGACATGCGAGTAGAGGCCGGCGAGAGATCGGTCGATCATCAGATCCGCCAACTCCTCTCGACCCGGAACGTGGGTGTAGAGCGACATTGCGCCGACCCCGAGATGCTCGGCCACGTTGCGCATCGACACGGACTCGAGGCCGTGCGCGTCGGCCAGCTCGATGGCGGCGTCGACGATCGCGTCCACGCTCAGCCCCGTTCGGCTCGGCTTCGCCCCCACTCGCCACAGCAACTCGAGTATGCGCGCCGGGTCGAACGAGTTCTCCTTCTTCACCACCCGGCGAGCCTAATCGGAGGTCGACCCGGCTCGAAGAACCGCGTCGCACGCGCAGGAGCATCGGTTGTAGACTTCATCGGCACGCGCGAGTGGCGGAATTGGCAGACGCGCTGGATTTAGGTTCCAGTGTCTCAGGACGTGGGGGTTCAAGTCCCCCCTCGCGCACAACGGTCGTTCGGCCCGGCTTTTCTCGAGACTCCCAGGTTTGCAGGTTCCGACGTGTGAAGGTGGCTCGTATGTCCAGCGATTCCGACGACAACGCGATCTTCGCCGAAATTTCCGACGAACGACGGTCCATCGCACGCACTCTCGAGACGTTGAGCCCCGAACAATGGGCCACCCCGTCGCTGTGCGACGCCTGGACGGTGCGCGACGTCGCCGCCCATCTGGTGGCCCCACTGATCGTCCCGCTCTGGCATTTCGGCCTCGCCATGGCGCGTACCCGAGGCAACTTCGACCGGGCCAATCAGCTGATGACCCAGCGTGTGAGGCGCAAGCACGGCGACGAACTACCCGCGCTCCTCACAGCTCATGCGGACAAGAAGTTCACCCCGCCGGGACACGGGCCGATGGCACCTTTGTCCGACGTACTCGTGCACGGACTGGATATGTGTCGGCCGCTGGGCATCGAGCACCACGTTCCCGACCACCGCATGATCACGATGCTCGATTTCCTGGTGCCCGCGACGGGCGCAGCACCGTTCAAGGGACCGGAGCTCCGACTGCAGTGGCGCGCAACCGATCTCGACTGGACCCGCGGCGACGGCCCGATCATCGAAGGGTCGGCGGGCACGATGGCGCTGGTTCTGACCGGACGCAGCAGCGCACTCGCCGACGTCACCGGCCCAGGTGCAGATCGACTCGCGGCGGCGCGGGCGAGTCGGCCACGATCGTAGGAAGACCAGGGCCGGTCATGGCGAGAATCACCGCGGACGTGTACCACGCGACTACCTCCGGTAGTAGTACCTCCGGTACCGTCGAAGCGTGACCACCTCCCGCCCGAACCGTCGACCTGCGCTGATCGCGCTGGTCGTGGTGGCAGCGGCGGTCTGTCTCGGCCTCGGCTGGTGGCAGTGGGAACGCTTCGAGTCGGTCGGTGGCAACGGCCAGAACCTGGGTTACGCGTTCCAGTGGCCCTTGTTCGCCGCGTTCGTGGTGTACGCCTACCGCAAGTTCGTCCGTCTCGAGGACGAGGATCCGGACGAAGCGGCGGTCGCGCGACCCGCCGGTCCCACCGAGGTTCCCCTGGACCTGCTTCCCCAGCGTCATGCCCCGGCGGCAGATTCGAGCGACCTCGACGACCCAGAGGCCCGGCAACTACTCGAATACAACAGCTACCTCGCGGAGCTGAACGAATCCCGCGGGACCGACAGGAGCACCACGTGAGTTCGGCACCGGAGAAGGCGCAGGCATCTGCGAACAAGACCCAGAAGATCGCATCCGCGTTGCTGCGTTATCGCGTTCTGGCGTATGCCACCGGTATCTGGTTGCTGGTCCTCGTGGCCGAGATGGTCGCGAAGTACATCTTCAAGGCCGAGAACGTGCCCAATTGGATTGCCGTCGTACACGGTTGGGTCTACCTCGTGTACCTGATCCTGACGATCGACCTCGCGATCAAGGTGCGGTGGCCCGCCGGCCGCACCATCGGCACGCTACTGGCCGGCACCATCCCGTTCCTGTCGTTCTACATCGAGCACAAGCGCACCAAGCAGATCAAAGCCGACTTCGCCGTCTGACGTCAGCAGCTGATCGGCTGCGCGCTCGCAGGATCGAGTGCGTTCTGCACCAACTGCTGGGCGAGCGGATCGTAGGAAATTCCTGTGTGCTCGACGACGTTGGCCGGGCAGACGTCCTGCAACACCACGTTGGTGTTTCCTGCACCGGTCAGTAGCGACGCGGTGTACGGAACGACGATCTGGTCGTAGCGGGTGACGATCGTCGTGTGCTCGATTCCCGAGACGGTGTCGCTCCCCTCGTTCAGCCTCTCCAGCACGTCGTCCTGCACCGGCGGACCTGCAGTCGGATAGTTGGGCGGCGACAGCGCGACTATCCGGGACACCGCGGCATCCCCGCCGAGGAAGCGTGCGTAGTAGCGGGGCACCGTGCCACCCTTCGAGTGGCCGACGATCGACACCTTCTCGGCTCCCGTCGCCGCGAGGACTGAATCGACGAAACTCGACAGTTCTGCAGCGCTCTCGGGGATGGACTCGAGTGCTCCGAGCGCGGGCACCGGCCCGGTGTTGCCGTAGTCGATCGCGAACACGCAGTACCCGGCATCGGCCAACTTAGGCGACAAGGACGCCCAGTTGTCGTACGAGTTCTCCAGGAAGCCGTGTACCAGCACCACCGGTTCCGGGTGCTGCGCACTCGGGACGCACGAGTAATCGTTGGAGCCGGCAGGCGTCACTCCCGGGTGCGCGATCGAATAGGCGAACGCCTCGGCGAACGAGCCTGCTGCGGGTGCGGCCGAGGCCGGGATACCCGTCAGGAACAACGCGCCGGCTGCGAGTGCAACCGACGTACGCCCCAGCATTGCGCGCGCCCGCACGAGCTACCGCCCCGTCAGTTCTTCGAGCGCCGGAAGGAGCTTGCGTAGCGCGCGGCCACGGTGCGAAGCCGCGTCCTTCTCGTCCGCGCTCAGCTGCGCCGCACTGCGGCCGTCGCCTTCGGGAACGAAGATCGGGTCGTAGCCGAAACCGTTCTCGCCCAACGACTCTCGCCCTACCGCGCCCCGCCATTCCCCACGGACCACGGTCTCGGCTGCACCCGGCACCACCAACGCGCAGGCCGATACGAATGCGGCCCCGCGGCGCTCGTCGGGCGTGTCCGTCAACTGCGCCAGCACCAGCGCGGTATTGGCCTCGTCCTGCCCGTGAGTACCCGACCAGCGAGCCGACAGCACCCCGGGCATCGCGTTGAGTGCATCGATCTCGATTCCGGAATCGTCTGCAACACAAGCCAATCCGGTGGCCGCGGCTCCGTCGCGGGCCTTCGCGAGCGCATTCTCCTCGAAGGTCGCTCCGGTCTCGGGTGCCTCAGGGAAAGGGGGCACCTCGTCGAGACCGATCAAGTCGATACCGACGAGGCCGGCGGCGTCGAGAACCCGCCGTAGTTCACGCAGCTTCTTCGCGTTACGGCTTGCTACCAGGAGCTTGGTATCAGGCACCGAATTTCTTCTTCGATCCCGCGGCGGCCGGCTCGGGCAGATCGCCCGGGTACGGCAGCGCCAGAGCTTCCTTCTGAACCTCGAACAACTTCTCGATGCCGACGAACGCGGAGTCGAGCAACTTGTCGAGTGTGGTGCGCGGGAAGGTCGCGCCTTCTCCGGTGCCTTGAATTTCCACCAGGGTGCCGGTGTCGGTGGCGACCACGTTCATGTCGACCTCGGCGCGTGAATCCTCTTCGTACGGCAGGTCGAGACGCACCCGTCCGTCGACGACGCCGACGCTGACCGCGGCGATCATGCACGAGATCGGCTGCGGATCGGCGAGGCGTCCCGCTGCCCGCAGGTAGGTGACGGCGTCGTTGAGCGCTACGAACGCTCCGGTGACGGCAGCAGTTCGGGTGCCGCCGTCTGCCTGGAGTACATCGCAGTCGAGTGCGATGGTGTTCTCACCGATGGCGGCCAGATCGATGCAGGCACGCAGTGAACGTCCGACCAAGCGAGAGATCTCCTGGGTGCGTCCGCCGACCTTGCCCTTGACGGACTCGCGGCCGTTGCGGGTATGCGTCGCGGCGGGAAGCATCGCGTATTCGGCGGTGAGCCAACCGAGGCCGGATCCCTTTCGCCAACGCGGCACGCCCTCCTCGACGCTGGCCGTGCACATCACCCTGGTGTTGCCGAACTCGACCAGCACCGACCCTGCTGGATGGCTGGTGAATCCACGGGTGATCTTGATGTTGCGGAGTTCGTCGTCCGCCCTGCCGTCTTCTCGTCTGGACACGACTCGAAGCCTAGCGCGTCCTCAGACGGTGAATACGTCCCCCGGAAGAACGGCATGCACCGGTCCACTGAACTCCGCTTTGGCCTCGGCGATGACGTCCTCGCGAGACGTCCACGGCGGAATGTGAGTGAGCAGCAATTCGCCGACCCCGGCCTCGCGAGCGATTCGGCCGGCCTCGGTTCCGGACAGATGCACGCCCTCGGGTCGCTCGGGACTGTCGGTCCACGATGCCTCGCACAGGAACACATCGGCTCCATGCGCCAGATCCCGCACCGCCTGACACATTCCCGTGTCGCCGCTGTATGTGAAGGTGCGGCCCTCACCGGTGGTGATCCGCATGCCGTACGACTCCGGCGGATGGAACACTTGCCGCGTCAGAATCGACAACTTGCCGAACTCCACGGTGCGGCCGTCCACCCAGCGTCGCAGGTCGATCGTGTCGGACATATCGTCGATCTGCCCGCCGCACTCGGCCGAGGCGACTCCGAGCCGGAACGCCGTGTCCTTCGGCCCGTAGACGATCGCTCGACCCTCCGGCGGGTTCGGATGGTAGCGACGCCACACCAGCAGACCTGGAACGTCGAGGCAGTGATCGGCGTGCAGATGCGAGAGCAGAACACTCACATCCCCCGGGTCGGCGTAACGCTGCAACGCCCCGAGCACGCCGGGACCGAAGTCGAGAACGACCGGAGCGGTCTCCTCTTCTTCCAGCAAGTAGCCCGACGCGGGTGAATCGGGTCCGGACACGCTGCCCGAACATCCCAGGACGGTAATTCGCATGAAAGCCATGCTGCCACGCCGAGCGCATCACCAGAAACGTTCGGGCAGTATTCACAGCGCGAGTCGGCGAAATTCACCAGCGACGACAGGTGTGTCTGCAGTTACCTCGCACCTACGGAGTGAGCCGATCGAGCGATTTCGCGCGCGCCCTCTCGGCGCGTGCATCGGCCGACAACAGTCGAGCCGCGATCACTCCGCCCACCGCACCGAACAGGTGTCCCTGCCACGAGATGTTCGGATCACTCGGGAGCACGCCCCACAGGGCGCTGCCGTACAGCACGAACACCACCACGCCGATCGCAAGTTGCCCGAGCTTGCGCGTGAAGAAGCCCCGCACCAACAGGTATGCGATGAACCCGAAGATCAGGATCGACGCGCCGATCGTGTCCCCTGGCCCGGCCGTCAACCACGTACCGAAGCCGCCGACGACCCAGATGATCCCGGTGGCAGCCAGACCACGCGCCATACCGGACAGCAACACCAGAAACCCCAGCACCAGGATCGGGAGGGTGTTCGCGATCAAATGCTGCCAGTCGTCGTGCAGCACGGGTGCGAACAGAATGCCCCACAATCCTTCGACCGAACGCGGCTCGATGCCGTTGCGTTCGAGCCTCGACCCGCTGGCCACATCGATGACCTCGATGACCCACAGCAATGCGGTGAATGCTCCGACGACAATGGCGGCCTGCATCCAGATCGGCCGTTCACGTTCGCTCGGAAGATTGCCGATATCACTCATGATCGCCTCCAACCTCGGTTCCTCCACGGTACCGGTCAGGGACGGGTCGAGACCGGCCCTCAGGTGCGCGACGCAGCGAACGCCGACGGGAAGATCTGGCGGTACGTAGGGATGCCGGCCACCGAGGTGGCGTCGAGCAGCGCACGCACGATGGCCCGCTCGACGACGATCGCCGCGGCTTCTGTGACCGCCGACAGCACCGGCAGCTCCGCCGAGAACGCGGCGGGAACCGAGGACTCGGGGGTGACAGCTCTGGTGCCCGTGGACACGGCAAAGATCGTGTCGCCGTCGAGGGGCGAGTGCGCAGGCCTGATGGCCCGAGCAAGACCGTCGTGACCCGCGACGGCAATCCTCTTGCACGACGCCGACGACAGTGTCGCGTCGGTGGCAACCACACCGATCGTGGTGTTCAGGGCAGTGCCCTTGGGTTCGAGCGCCAGCGCGGTCCACACCTCGTTGACGTCGGGCTTGCGCATACCGAACGCTGCCGGTCCGAGTGTGCCGGTGCCCCACAACAGTCCGGTGCGGGGGTCGAACACCGCACCCACCGGATTGGCGACCATCAACGCCGCGACCGTGACCCCGTCGGCCGGTCCGCCCTCGATCACCGTGCTCGCGGTGCCCACGCCGCCCTTGAGCACTCCGGCACGAGCACCGACTCCTGCCCCGACCGATCCCGTCGCGAATTCGGTCGCCGCTGCTGCTGCCGCGAGATAGCCGAACTCCGCCGTCGGCCGGGAAGTCCACTCACCGACCGGAAGATCGAAGATCACCGCGGCCGGCACGATCGGAACGACGTGATCGGGGCTGCCCATCGGAATGCCCTGACCGTGCTCTTCCAGCCATCGCATGACGCCGTCTGCGGCCGCGAGCCCGTACGCACTGCCCGCGGTCAGCAGGATCGCATTGACATGCTGCACGGAATGGCTCGGATCGAGCAGATCGGTCTCACGCGTTCCCGGCCCGCCGCCGCGGACGTCGACTGCGGCCGTCGCTCCACCGAGCGCGCGCACCACGGTGGCACCGGTGGCCGAACCGGATCCCATCGTGGCGTCGTCGTCGAGTTCATGATGGTGACCGACCAGAAGACCTGCCACGTCGGTCAGGGAGTCCCGCGGTCCGGGGTTGAAGAAGGCTGCGGTCACGCGCGCGTCCTAGGGAATGAGGACCTGTACGAGTGAATCCTGCATCCAGGTCAGCCAGTGGTACACATCGAGATGCGGAGCGCGAGGATCACCCTCGTCGAGGACGTCCGGTGTGTCCGCACTGATCCCCAGCGTCGTGCCGAGCGCCAGCCTCACGTCGTTGAGGCCGGTCAACCATGCATCCGCTTGCTCCTGGGTCAGCACGATCTTGCCACCGGACTCGGGAAGCGTGGCCAGGATCATCGATCCGGCCGCCAACTTCTCGTCGATGATCTCGGGCTCGTGGAGGCCACGCAGAGCACCGTTGAGGTCGGTCGGATCCTCCTCGTCGCGGCTGGGATCGGCGCGGTGGAAGTCCGGAAGCAGCCGTGCCAGCGCGGCATCGTCGGGCGGAGTGTTGTGGCCGGTACGCAGACCGGTCAGTGCGGCCAGCTCGTCGGTGGGTGCGCCGGCGGATCGATCGCGCAGCAGTCCCAGTACCGAGCCGACGAGAGACCGGAGCACTGCTGCCTCACGCGCGTCGATCTCGGATTTGATCTTGACCCCGGACAGCGAATTCCGTCTCGTCCACGTGCGCACTGTTGCTGATGTCCTGTCTGACGGAGAGGTGGTGAGCTACTACTTGTCCTGCTGCATCGTGGCCCACAGACCAGCCGCGTGCAGGCGTCGAACATCGTTCTCCATTGCGTCGCGCTCACCGCTCGACACGACGGCTTTGCCCTCGGAGTGCACCTGCATCATCAGCTCGGTGGCCTTGGCCTTGCTGTAACCGAAGAGCTTCTGGAACACGTATGTCACGTAGTGCATCAGGTTGACCGGGTCGTCCCACACGATCGTCACCCACGGAGTGTCGTGTGACTCGTCGGCAGCAACGGCCTCGGTCTGGGCCGGAACCGCTTGCGGTGACGCTGCGACAACCTCACCTGCCGAGACGCTGTCCACGGGCAGAAGCGTTCCATCCACCGTCAACCAAGGCATGTCCACAGGGTACGGCGTGTCGGGCCAGCGTCACACGCTCGCCCCTGCGCTCGTAGTGTGGGCGAGGTGAGCAACGACGCGACCACAGATCACGCGATTTTCACCGACGACGTCAGTACCGCGCTGCTGACCGATCAGTACGAGTACACGATGCTCTCGGCCGCTCTGGCCAGCGGCAACGCAGATCGTGTCTGCAGCTTCGAGGTATTCGCACGAAGACTGCCCGCGGGCCGCCGGTACGGAGTTCTCGCGGGCACCGGCCGCGTACTCGACGCCATCGCGCGCTTTCGTTTCGGCCCGGACGAGCTGCGTATCGTGGCCGAATTTCTCGACGCCGACACTGTCGAATGGCTGCGCAACTACCGATTCACCGGCGACATCGACGGCTATCGCGAAGGGGAGCTGTACTTTCCCGGCTCCCCCGTGCTGACCGTCCGCGGAACCTTCGCCGAGTGCGTCGTCCTCGAAACCCTGGTGCTGTCCATCCTCAATCACGACAGTGCGATCGCATCGGCGGCAGCACGGATGGTGGCGTCCGCGAAGTCCAGGCCGATCATCGAGATGGGATCGCGTCGAACCCACGAGGAAGCGGCCGTCGCCGCATCGCGAGCGGCGTACCTCGCCGGGTTCACCGCGACCTCCAACCTCGAAGCCGTACGCCGGCACGGCGTCCCCGGAGCAGGCACGTCGGCTCATGCGTTCACCCTGCTGCACACCACCGCCGACGGTCCGGACGAACGGTCCGCGTTCGCGGCGCAGGTGCGAGCACTCGGCGTGAGCACCACACTGCTCGTCGACACCTACGACATCACCCAGGGCGTCGCCAACGCCATCGAGGTGGCCGGACCCGAACTCGGCGGGGTGCGCATCGACTCCGGCGACCTCGGAGTGCTCGCGCGACAGGTTCGCGACCAGCTGGACGCTCTGGGTGCGCCGAAGACCAGGATCGTCGTTTCGGGCGACCTCGACGAGTACGCCATCGCCGCACTGCGGGCCGAACCAGTGGACTCCTACGGCGTCGGTACGTCGCTGGTCACCGGTTCCGGTGCCCCGACGGCAGGCATGGTCTACAAGCTGGTCACTGTCGACGGCATCCCCGTCGCCAAGCGCAGCAGTCACAAGGAATCGCGCGGGGGCACCAAGGCCGCCGTACGAACTGCGCGCAGTACCGGCACCGCCGTCGAGGAGGTCGTGCACCCGTTCGGCTCTCCCCCGACCGTCGGCGACGATGTGACGGTGGAGACGTTGACCACGCCGTTGGTCCGCGCCGGCGAGCGCGTCCCCGGCCTGCCGACCCTGGCCGATGGCCGTGAACTACTGGCCGGGCGCCTGGTCAGCCTTCCCTGGGAGGGCCTGAAATTGTCCCAGGGCGAACCAGCGATACCCACCCGCTTCGTGGAAGGCTAGGGGCGGT
The DNA here is from genome assembly GCF_027270735.1 of Rhodococcus ruber. Lineage (GTDB taxonomy): Bacteria > Actinomycetota > Actinomycetes > Mycobacteriales > Mycobacteriaceae > Rhodococcoides > Rhodococcoides rubrum_A. Next base: position 33,502 of record NZ_JAPWIJ010000020.1, read on the forward strand.
GTCGATGCCGAACCCGGTGGGCAATCGGCAGTAGTCTTCTTCGGTGCCGTCGAAGACCGAGTTGCCAACCGTTCCCGCTCTACTGCAGGTCGCGGTGCACTCACTGGGCGGCAAGGAACGTAGCAATCAGCTGACGATGGCCTCGGCGGTAGCGCACTCGATCGATACCGGTGAGCATCTCGCGGTGCAGGCAGGCACCGGTACCGGAAAGTCCCTCGCCTATCTGGTCCCGAGCATCAGGCACGCGGTCGAATCCGGTAAGACCGTCATCGTCTCCACGGCCACCATCGCATTGCAGCGGCAGTTGGTCGACCGGGACCTGCCCCGCCTGTCCGACGCGCTGACCGAGGCTCTCGGTCGGCGACCGAAGTTCGCGATCCTCAAGGGCCGCAACAACTACTTGTGCATGAACAAGATCCACACCGGTGCCGCGCAGGAAGCACCGGATGCGGAGCTGTTCGACCCGTTCGCGGTCTCGCGCATGGGCCGCGAGGTGGTACGGCTGACCAAGTGGTCGTCCGAGACCGAGACGGGCGACCGCGACGACGTGGTGCCCGGAGTCAGCGATCAGGCCTGGCGTCAGGTCAGCGTCACTGCGCGCGAATGCCTGGGCAAGTCCCGTTGCCCCGTCGGCGAGGACTGCTTCGCCGAACGCGCTCGTACCGAGGCCGCCCAGGTCGACGTTGTGGTGACCAACCACGCCCTGCTCGCGATCGACGCGATCACGGGCATCCAGATCCTGCCCGAGCACGACGTCGTGGTCGTCGACGAAGCTCACGAACTGGTCGATCGAGTGACGGGCGTTGCAACAGAGGAGCTGTCGGCGGCAACCGTCACCGCGGCCGCTCGCCGAAGTGCGAAGTTGATCGAAGAAGAGACGGTGGATCAACTCGAAGGTGCAGCCGAGAACTGGGCCGCGATTCTCGACGAGCTACCCCCGAGTCGCTGGCAATCTCTGCCCGACGGCGTCGGGCCGGCCCTCGCCTCCATCCGCGACGCCGCCTGGGCGGTACGCACCGCGATCGGCCCCAACAAGCAGGGCATGGCGGCCAGCGACCCCGAGGCTGCCGCGGCTCGCAGCGCCGCACTCGTCGCGATAGACGAGGTGCACGACAGCGCCGTTCGAGTTCTCACGGCCTTCGACGAACCCGATCCAGCCAAACGCAGGGACGTCGTCTGGCACGCCGTCGACGATTTCCGCGGCAACGTCAAACGCACGGTACGTATCGCCCCGCTCTCGGTCGGTGGGCTGCTGCGTGCGCGACTCTTCGCCGAATCCACCGTGGTCCTGACATCGGCAACCCTGACCGTCGGTGGGTCGTTCGACGGGTTGGCCGTCAACTGGGGCCTGCCTGCGGAGACGCCGTCTCGCAGCGACACCGCAATGGCCTCGGGCGTGGAACCACCGTCCGATACCGGGTCGATCCGCTGGAATTCGCTCGACGTCGGGTCGCCGTTCGATCACGCCCGCGCCGGCATCATGTACATCGCCAAGCATCTCTCACCGCCCGGACGCGACGGCCTCTCCAAGTCCTACCTCGACGAAATCGAGTCTCTGGTCAGCGCAGCGGGAGGACGCACACTCGGACTCTTCTCGTCGATGCGTGCCGCCAAGGCTGCCGCGGAGGAAATGCGTGAGCGTCTCGACACGCCGATCCTGTGCCAGGGCGACGATTCCACCGGTGCACTGGTGCAGAAGTTCGCCGACGACGAGGCCACCTCGTTGTTCGGGACGTTGTCACTGTGGCAGGGCGTGGACGTGCCGGGCCCCTCGCTCAGTCTGGTGATTCTGGATCGGATTCCGTTTCCCCGGCCCGACGATCCGCTACTCGTAGCCCGCCAGCAGGCCGTGGAATCCCGCGGCGGCAACGGGTTTCTCGCCGTCGCCGCCAACCATGCCGCCCTGCTGCTCGCGCAGGGCGTCGGCCGCCTGCTCCGCAGCGTGGACGACAAAGGCGTTGTCGCCGTTCTCGATTCACGTCTGGCCACTGCTCGCTACGGCGGTTACCTCCGGGCCTCGTTGCCTCCGTTCTGGGAGACCTCGGACCCGGAGGTGGTGCGCAAGGCGCTCACCCGTCTGGCAGGAAAGTAGCGCTACTACCGCTACGGAGTCGACACCAAACCGAGCTCGGCATCCGAGGCCAGGCCGTCGTGATGCGGCAGCACCCGCACGGTGTATCCCACTGCGCCGCTGTGCGGCAGCGTGCTCTCGCCTGCATAAACGTGCTCGCCGCCCTCCGTACCCACGTGCGTCATGGGCGTCGCCGCGATGTCGGTGAGGTTCTCCTCGTCGTCGGCGCGACCGACCACCGCCTGCACCACGACGTCCGCCGCGTCCAAGCCGCCGAGGTCGACGTTCGCGCGCAGCGAGAGCTCCGCACCGATCACCGGAGTATCCGGTAGCCCTTCGCTGTCGACGCGGGTGACTTTCACGCCGTCCCAGGCCTGTTCGACGCGGCGACGGTACGCCGCCACGTCCGTGGCACCGCGGTGACCGTCGGCCGCCACCGCGCGAGCGGACTCGGCAGCCGGCGCGTAGTAGCCGAGCGTGTAGTCCTGAACCATTCTGGACGCCAGCACCTTCGGGCCCAGCTGTTCGAGGGTGTGCCGCACCATTTCGATCCATCGACCGGGCACGCCGTCCTCGCCGCGGTCGTAGAACTTGGGCAGTACAGCCTGTTCGAGCAGCTCGTACAGAGCAGCTGCTTCGAGATCGTCCCGTCGGTTGTCGTCGGTGACACCATCGGCCGTCGGGATGGCCCAGCCGTTCTCGCCGTCGTACATCTCGTCCCACCAGCCGTCGCGGATCGAGAGGTTGAGGCCGCCGTTGAGTGCCGATTTCATGCCCGAGGTGCCGCACGCTTCGAGCGGTCGCAGCGGATTGTTCAGCCATACATCGCATCCCCAGTACAGGAAGCGCGCCATGGACATGTCGTAGTCGGGCAGGAACACGATGCGGTGCCGCACGTCGGCTTGATCAGCGAACTTGACGATCTGCTGAATGAGCGCCTTTCCGCCGTCGTCGGCGGGATGCGACTTGCCTGCGACCACAAGTTGGACCGGTCGTTCCGGGTCCAGCAACATCGCCCGCAGTCGCTCGGGTTCGCGCAGCATCAGAGTCAGGCGCTTGTACGTCGGCACGCGTCGAGCGAACCCGACGGTCAGCACGTTTGGATCGAAAACACCTGCAGTCCAACTGATCTCAGCTTGCGTGGAACCGCGTTCGAGTGCCGACCGCCGCACGCGGCGCCGCACCTCGTCCACCAACTGCGCACGCAGAGCATTACGTGTGGACCACACGCGCCCCGAGGACATCTCCCCCTCCTGTGCCCATTCCCGTGCAGACCACGTCGGGGCATGGACGCCGTTGGTGACCGATCCGATCGGCACCTCGGACGCATCGAATCCCGGCCACAGACCGTTGAACATCTCGCGGCTGACGATGCCGTGGAGTTTCGATACACCGTTGGCTCGTTGACCGAGCCGCAATCCCATGTGCGCCATGTTGAACACCGAGGCATCGCTCTCGCCGCCGAGGGCAAGAATTCGGTCCATCGGCAGTCCCGGCAGCAACGCGGAATCCGGGCCGCCATCTTCGCTGCCGAAGTAGTGCCGAACGAGATCGGCGGGGAATCGGTCGATTCCTGCCGGGACCGGGGTGTGGGTGGTGAAGACGGTACCTGCCCGCACGGCGGCGAGAGCCGAGTCGAAGTCGAGTGCGCCCGTGGTGACCAGCTCCCGGATGCGTTCGACGCCGAGGAAGCCTGCGTGCCCCTCGTTCATGTGGAACACCTCGGGGTCGGGCAGTCCGTATGCGCGGGTGTAGGCCCGGATCGCACGAACACCCCCGATACCGGCGAGGATCTCTTGCTTGATGCGGTGATCCTGGTCGCCGCCGTACAACCGGTCGGTCACCCCGCGCAGCTCGGGATCGTTGTCGGCAATGTCGGAGTCGAGCAACAACAGTGGGACGCGCCCCACCTGGGCGATCCACACACGCGCCCGCAGAACGCGGGACCCGGGCATCGATACGTGGATCAGCACCGGAGAATCGCCGTCGTCGGTGAGCAACCGAAGCGGCAGACCATGCGGGTCGAGGGACGGATAGCGCTCGGCCTGCCAGCCGTCGGCTGTCAGCGACTGCCGGAAGTACCCCGAGCGATAGAGCAACCCGACGCCTATCAACGGCAGGCCCAGGTCGGAGGCCTCCTTGAGGTGGTCCCCGGCCAAGATGCCGAGCCCACCGGAATAGTTAGGCAGCACTTCGGTGACGCCGAACTCCATCGAGAAGTACCCGATGCCCGACGGCAGAGCCCGCCCTTTCGACAGCTCGTTCTGGTACCAGAGCGGACGGGCGAGGTAGTCGTGCAGATCCGCCTCGGCGGCGTCCAGTTCGGTCAGGAACCGCTCGTCGGCCGCCAACTCCTCCAGGCGAGCCGGCGCAACCGCTCCGAGCACGGCCACCGGGTCACGTTCGAGTTCGGTCCACAGCAACGGATCGACGTGCTCGAACAGATCCTGCGTCGCCGAGTGCCACGACCACCTGAGGTTTGTCGAGAGCTCGGCGAGGGCATTCAAGCGGGCGGGAAGATGGGCTCGGACGGTGAATCGGCGCAAAGCTTTCACAGGATCGAACCCTACCCACGGACACCTGTGTCGATGGGCGGCTCGGCAAAATCCGAGCTGCCGCGCTCTCCGCGGGCAGTATGCGTCGGCGCACGCGCCATCTGCGCTGCTGCATTACGGTTGACGAGTAGAAGCACACCAATATCGGTTCGATCAGAGGTTGCGCCCGCGCAGCCATACCTCTAGCGAAGAATGGAGTGTGAAGTGACAGGTCGACTTGGTATCGACAATGTCCTTCCAGATACGACGACCGGAAAGTACCCCGCGAAAGCCGTGGTGGGCGAGACCTTTCCAGTCTCCGCCGACGTGTGGCGCGAGGGTCACGACGCGGTCGCCGCGACGTTGTCGGTGCGCGGACCAGGAGGCAAACTCGAACGCATCCCGATGACGCCGGGCCGCGAACCCGACACGTTCGACGCGGTCTTCGTCCCCTCCCGGCCGGGTTACTGGATCTGCCGCATCGAAGCGTGGAGTGATCCGATCAGCACCTGGCGGCATGCCGTGGAAGCCAAACTCGGAGTGGGCCAGAGCGCGCACGAACTCGCGAACGATCTGGAGATCGGGGCGCGGCTGTTCCTGCGCGCCGCCACCGGAGTCCCCGCCGAGAGCAGGCAACTGCTGGCCGACGTCGCCGCCGCGCTGCGCGACACCGACCGCCCACTGCCGGCCCGAGTGTCCTCGGCGTTCGCGTCGTCGGTCGCCGAACTGCTGTTCGCGCACCCGCTGCGCGAACTGGTGACCCGGTCGCGCGCGGTCAACATCTGGGTCGATCGCAACCTTGCTCTCAACGGTGCCTGGTACGAGTTCTTTCCTCGATCGACCGGCGGATGGAACGAGGACGGTTCGCCGCGGCACGGCACGTTCGCGACATCGATCGAGCAGTTGCCCCGCATACAGCGGATGGGATTCGACATCGTCTACCTTCCGCCCATCCATCCGATCGGCACCATCAATCGCAAGGGCCCGAACAACACGCTGACGCCCGGCCCCGAAGACGTCGGGTCGCCGTGGGCCATCGGCTCGAAGGACGGCGGGCACGACGCCATCCATCCCGAACTGGGCACCGAGGACGACTTCCGCGCCTTCGTTGCCGCCGCACAGGAGCACAACCTGGAAGTGGCACTCGATCTCGCCCTGCAGGCCGCTCCCGATCACCCTTGGGCAGCAACGCATTCCGAGTGGTTCACCGTGTTGCCGGACGGCACGATCGCGTACGCCGAGAACCCTCCGAAGAAGTATCAGGACATCTACCCGGTCAACTTCGACAACGACCGGCGCGGCATCTACGAAGAGGTGCTACGCGTGGTCCGATATTGGATCTCGCTGGGGGTCAAGGTCTTTCGAGTCGACAACCCGCACACCAAGCCACCGGACTTCTGGGAGTGGCTCATCGCCGAGGTCAAGAAGACCGACCCGGACGTACTGTTCCTCGCGGAGGCCTTCACCCGTCCGGTGCGCATGTACGGATTGGCGCAGCGCGGTTTCACTCAGTCGTACACGTACTTCACCTGGCGTACCGCCAAGTGGGAACTGACCGAGTTCGCCGAGGAACATGCGCGGCGCGCCGACGACGCGCGGCCGAACCTGTTCGTCAACACCCCGGACATCCTGCACGAGAGCCTGCAGCACGGTGGGCCCGGAATGTTCGCTCTCCGGGCAGCTCTCGCTGCGACGATGGCTCCCACCTGGGGCGTCTACTCCGGATACGAGCTGTTCGAGCACCAAGCCGTGCGTGAGGGCAGCGAGGAGTACCTGGACTCGGAGAAGTACCAGCTGCGTCCGCGCGATTTCGAGGGCGCGCTCGCCCGAGGCGAGTCTCTCGAGCCCTGGATCACGACGCTGAACGCGATTCGGCGTGCGCATCCGGCGCTGCAGCAGCTTCGCAACATCCACTTCCACACCATCGACAACGAAGCGCTGATCGGGTACTCGAAGTTCGACCCGCAGACCGGTGACTCGGTTCTGGTGGTGATCAACCTCAACCCGTTCGGAGCCGAAGAAGGCACCATCCACCTGGACATGCCTGCCCTCGGCCACGACTGGCAGGACACCCTCACGATCAAGGACGAGGTGAGCGGCGTTCACTACGACTGGGGACACACCAATTTCGTCCGACTCGAGCCCTGGACGTCGGTGGCGCACATCTTCACGCTCCCCCACATTCCCTACCCGGCACGAATCGAACTGGCCTACCGCGGCAACCGAAAGTGAGTGGATTCAACGTGACCAAGAATCCGACGACGCCCGAAGACACCGTCGCAGCCCCGTCCGACAACGATCTCGATCTCATCGCTGCGGGTCGGCACTACAACCCCCATTCCGTGCTCGGTGCCCATCCGGTACCCGGCGGCACGGCCATCCGAGCGCTCAAGCCCGACGCCGAGAAGGTCGTCGCCCGAGTCGGCGGTGTCGATCACGAGCTGACACACGTCGCGCACGGGGTCTTCTCGGCGCTGCTGCCGTTCGAGGACCTGATCGACTATCGGCTCGTCGTTACATGGCCCGGCGGGCACGTCTCCGAATCCGCCGACGGGTACCGGTTCCTCCCCACTCTCGGTGAGCTCGATCTGCACCTGTTCGGTGAGGGTCGGCACGAGCGGCTGTGGGACATCCTCGGCGCGCATCAGCAGTCGTACGCGACACCGGACGGTCCAGTGGTCGGTACCTCGTTCGCAGTGTGGGCCCCCGCAGCGCAGGGCGTCACCCTCGTAGGCGACTTCGACGGCTGGACCGGCCGCAGCTGGCCCATGCGTGTTCTGGGGTCGACCGGTGTGTGGGAGCTGTTCGTGCCCGACATCGCGCCGGGTGCGCTGTACAAGTTCCGCGTGAACGGTGCCGACGGTTCGGTCAAGGACAAGGCCGACCCGATGGCCTTCGCCACCGAGGTTCCGCCGTCGACCGCATCGGTCGTCACCGCGTCGTCGTACACCTGGAACGACGAGAAGTGGCTCGACACCAGGGCCGGCATCGAGCCGACTCAGGCCCCGATGAGTGTCTACGAGATCCACCTGGCGTCCTGGCGACCGGGCCTGGGTTACCGCGAACTGGCCGAGCAACTGGCCGAGTACATCACCGAAACCGGCTTCACCCACGTCGAGCTTCTCCCGGTCGCCGAGCACCCCTTCGGCGGGTCCTGGGGCTACCAGGTGACGTCGTACTACGCGCCGACCTCACGCTTCGGCAGTCCCGACGATTTCCGTTACTTCGTCGACCACCTGCACAGCGCTGGAATCGGCGTCATCGTCGACTGGGTACCTGCCCACTTCCCGAAAGACGAGTGGGCGCTGGCTCGATTCGACGGCGGCCCGCTCTACGAACACGGCGACCCGCAGCGAGGTGAACAACTCGACTGGGGCACATTGGTTTTCGACTTCGGCCGCCGGGAGGTGCGCAACTTCCTCGTCGCGAACGCGCTGTACTGGATCGACGAGTTCCACATCGACGGCCTCCGCGTCGACGCCGTGGCATCGATGCTCTACCTGGATTACTCCCGCCCCGAGGGCGGTTGGTCTCCGAACATCTACGGCGGTCGGGAAAACCTCGAGGCCGTCACGTTCCTGCAGGAGATGAACGCGACGGTGCACAAGAAGCACCGCGGCGTCGTCACCGTGGCGGAGGAGTCGACGGCGTGGCCCGGTGTCACCCGCCCGACGAACGTCGGCGGACTCGGCTTCAACATGAAGTGGAACATGGGCTGGATGCACGACACCCTGGGCTTCCTCGGGCGTGATCCGATCCATCGCAGTTACCACCACCACGAGATCACCTTCTCCCTCGTCTATGCGTGGAGCGAGAACTACCTGCTCCCGATCAGCCACGACGAGGTGGTGCACGGCAAGGGGACGCTGTGGACTCGGATGCCCGGTGACGACTACACCAAGGCAGCTGGGCTGCGCGGAATGCTCGCCTACATGTGGGCGCACCCGGGCAAGCAACTGCTGTTCATGGGCCAGGAGTTCGGCCAGACCCGTGAGTGGTCCGAGGAACGCGGTCTCGACTGGTACCAGATCGACGAAGAGCCCCTGCACAACGGCGTCAAATCGCTTGTCTCCGATCTGAACTCGACGTACAAGTCGCATCCGGCTCTGTGGACACTCGATACATCGCCGAGCGGGTACTCGTGGATCGACGCCAACGACACCGAGAACAACGTGCTGAGCTTTCTGCGGTACGGGTCCGACGGTTCGGTCATCGCGTGTATTTTCAACTTCTCCGGTTCCGAGCACGGCAGCTATCGTGTGGGACTACCGGAACCCGGCCGTTGGATCGAGATCCTGAACACCGATGCAACGGAATACGGCGGCTCCGGAATGGGCAACCTGGGTGAAGTGACGGCAACATCGCACTCGTGGCACGGTCGACCGGCGTCAGGCCAGGTTGCACTTCCCGCCAACGGGGCGATCTGGATAAAACTGGAGCGATAGATGAGTGGCGGCCGCACACCCCGACTACTGGCCGCGGCCGCCACTGCAGGACTCCTTCTCCTCGCCTCGTGCGCGCAGACCGTCGGCGGTAACGCCGTGTCCATCTACGAGAACCCGTTCACCGTCGCCGGACTGCCGGTCACGAGCGGACCGAGCGGGCCGCGTCCGGGAGTGCCCGATTCGACGATCGAGGTCGAGAACGCCGAGGGCACCGACTCCGATATCCTCGCCACCAACGCGATCGACGACATTCAACAATTCTGGGCCGAGCAATACCCGGCCCTGTTCAAGGGCTCGTTCACGCCCATCTCGAACGTGGTCTCGTGGGACGCGTCCGAGGACGAGGGATCCGGCGTCAGGTTCTGCGGGGACCGAACCGGTGGTGTCCCCAACGCCGCGTATTGCACGCGCGACGATTCGATCGGGTGGGACCGCACCATTCTGCTTCCGGCTCTGGTCGACGCATTCGGACCGATGTCGGTGGTGATGGTGATCGCCCACGAATACGGTCACGCCATCCAGCATCAATCGGGACTCGTCGGTGACGACACTCCGACGATTGTCGCCGAGCAACAGGCAGACTGCTTTGCCGGCGCATTCATTCGCCATGTCGCAGAGGGTGATTCGCCACACTTCACGATCAATACGTCCGACGGACTCAACGGTGTTCTCGCCGCGACCGTCGCCGTGCGCGACGTAGACCCCAACGATCCGGAATCGGTGCACGGCTCCGCCTTCGAGCGTGTCACCGCTGTGCAGATCGGCTTCAGGGACGGCGCGGCAACCTGCACAGGCATCGACGAGGCCGAAATCGATTCGCGTCGAGCATCATTGCCGCAGAAGTTCGATGATCCCGACGACTCGGGTGAACTACCGGTCACCGAGGACTCGCTCGACGCGTTCACGCGTTCCTTCGAAAAGGTTCTGCCGGTGGCCGTTCCGCCGACAGTCGACTATTCCGGTTCGGACACCGGGTGCTCCGACGCCGAGGCCACCGTGCCGGTGTCGTACTGCCCCTCGACCAATACCATCGGCGTCGACGTCGAGGACCTGGCCGAGCGGGGACAGCCCGAGACCCCGCAGCGTGGAGACATCTTGCCGCTCAACGTGTCCGGTGATTACGGCGCCTACGTGCTGTTCGCCTCGCGCTACACGCTCGCGGTGCAGAAGGAAGCCGGCCAGACCCTCGACGACCCGCAGACCGCTCTGCGTTCGGCGTGCCTGTCCGGGGTCATCACCTCGGCGATGAGCGCCGAGAACGGTTCGACGGGTCTCGAAGTCTTTCTTTCCCCCGGAGATCTCGACGAGGCGGTGTCGGGCCTACTCAGCGACGGACTCGCAGCCAGCGACGTCAACGGAACGACGCTGCCCTCCGGATTCTCCCGAGTCGACGCCTTCCGCTCGGGAGTTCTCGGCGGCAAGCAGCTGTGCGATTCGCGCTACAGCTGAGCGGTTCAGTACAGAGCGGACGCGAGCTTGCGCCGCGCGGACACCACCAGCGGATCGGCTGCGTCGAACAACTCGAACAGCTCGAGAAGTCGAGTGCGCAGTGCGGTCCGGTCGTCGCCCGCACTGATCTTGATGCCATCGATCAACCGAGCGAAAGCCTGCTCCGGCTGCTGAGCAGCCATCTCGGCGTCCGCGGCCTCGATCCGGGCCTGCACGTTCGCGGGATCGGCGTCGGCCGTCTCGATGGCGTCCGGTGCAATATTCTGCACCCGAGCCAGAAACCTGACCTGACGCAGCGCCGCGACGGCGTCGGTGTTCTTCGGTTCGGCATCGATGATCGCCTGGTATGCGGCCGCCGCCTTGTCGAAGTCGCCCTCGTCGATGGCTTCCTCCGCAGCGACGATTCTGGGATCTTCGATCTCGGGTTCCGGTTCTGCAGCAGCCGCTCCGGGAGGCCCGGTGAGCTTTCCCGCAGTCGCCTGCTCGACGGCCTGTAGCCACTGACGCAACTGCTCGTCCGACTGCGTTCCTTGGAAGTCGGCCAGCGGCTGACCAGCAGCAACGGCGACCACCGTCGGAATAGCCTGCACACCGAACGCCTGTGCGATCTGCGGATTGGAATCGACGTCGACGCGGGCCAGCACCCACGCGCCGCCGGCCTCGACGGCCAATTGACCGAGCTGTCGCGTCAACGCCTGCGATTGCGGGGAGCGGGCCGAACCGAGGTCGACGATCACGGGAACCTGAGTGGACCGTTGCAGTACCTCGGCCTCGAACGTCGCCGCGGTCACGTCCACGATCGGTGCCAGTCCCCCGCCTTCACCGGCGGGCTCGGCCGCGGGAGCAGGTGCCGGACGGTCCTTGAGAACGGACAGGTCGACAGCACCGGCAATCGAGGCGGGGACGGCAGCTGACGGGCGGACGGGAGGACGGGAACCGGGTCGAGTCACGTCCTACAGTTTGTCACTAACCCGATGCGTCATCCACTGGCGGGCAGTCAGGACAGAACCTTCGCGTCGGCTACGGGCCGGCCCGTGCTCAGCTCCGCGAGGCGTCCGGTGCGCGCGGCCCACATCTCGAAGATCACCGTGCCGAACGGCGGGAACGCTGCGACGAGCGCCAACAGCGTCGCCTTGACGTCCCACTTCAACTTCACTGCCGTCAACACCGCGATGCCCAGGTACACGACGAACACGCCGCCATGGATCGGCCCGAATATCTTCACGCCGATTTCGTTGCCATCGGCGGGGATGTACTTGAACGCCATTCCGATCAGCAGTCCCAGCCAGGTGAAGGCTTCGAGTACAGCGATGAAACGGAAACGTGTGGCCGTGCTGCTCAGGTTGAAGAAGTTGGTCATGCCAGCCATTGTGCCCGGTTTGCTACGACAGAACGTAGTGGCTCTGGTCTCACTCCCGACCAGAGCCACCGCGGTCTTACTTCTTCGGTACTCGAACGATGAGAGCGTCGCCCTGTCCACCGCCGCCGCACAGTGCGG
>NZ_JAPWIJ010000021.1 GCF_027270735.1 Rhodococcus ruber
CGTATCCCTGTCCGTGAAGACCGGGTCGGTGTCCGTCGCTCTGACTCGACAAAAGCTACGCCACCAACCCCACCAACGCAAATCGGCAGGTCAGGAGTGTCCACGGCATGATCGACCGGCGAAACCGTCCTGTGGATCAAGTCAACAAGGCGTCCCGCGCGAATCGTCGCGACCAGCTCGGCGAGTCCGACACACTCTGACGGAAGTAGAACTGCGGACCGTGGGCACCGATGAGGTCGAGGAAGCTCACTGTGGCCTGCGCCGCGAACTGCGCGTCGAACACACCGGAATCCTCACTTGCCCAACCCAGCTCCGCCACAGTCTCGATCAGCATTTCGTTGCGATGAGCGGAGGACGCAGATGCAGCGAGCGAGATCAGGAAGAGCGTCGCGGCGTCGGTCTCGTACGTCTCCTTACCCAAAGGGAGTCGCGAGGCGGAATGTCGCCACAGCCCGACCGGGTCGCCGGCCAAGCTTGCCCCCAACTTCGTGCGCATCAGTCGGCCCTTCGATACCCGCGTCAATCCCAGGTGCCGCAGGGCTTCGCGAAGGTCGGTCACCTGATGGTGGTCGATCTCGCGATTGCTCGTTCCTACCCATCCCAGACCCCAATCGAGCTCTTCCCGGATCGCCGCGACGAGTGCGGGCTTGAGATAGCCGGCATCTGTCAGGACAACTCCGTCGTCGCCGATCCGGCCGAGGAACCACGTCAACTTGGCCATCGCGATCTCGGCCACCGGAAGATCCACCGAACTCTCGATGGTCAGTTCGCATCGGGGCAACAGCGCCATCAAGGACGGCACTTCCGCAGGACGCACGCGATCGAAGAGTCTGCCGACAGCGGGTGCCGTCGCCACCGCCTCGGCGAGAACCGACCGTCCCGTGTCGAGCGCGTGCAACTTCTTGTTGACCGCACCGACGTCGAACCGGTACGGGTTGAATGCCTCACCCCACCTCTCGAGCAGGAGGGGAAATTCGGAATCGGCTGGATCGGCAGCGATGTCGAGATCCTGCGCATAATGCGATGGCCCGCCGCAATCCTCGGGCGGGCACGCACGAGCTCCATCCAGGCAGACCGATCGCAGGTCGTCGATGTCGGAATCGATCTGCTCCAGAACGATGGTGTGTGTCCATCCGGCACCGAAGTCGTACTCGTAGATCAGCACGGATCCGCGCACCGTGAGCACCTCGTCGAGCCGAACCCGTTCTTCGCTGACTGCCTCGTCGTCCGGTTCGTGATCGAGTGTCTCGGCCATCTCGAAGCGACGCATCGCACCGACGGTTCCGATGCTGAAGGCGTGCATGTGCCGGTCTTCCCACCCCAGCACGCACTGCAACACCGAGTGCAGTTCGGACAACAGCAAGTCCGAGCGCACCCGCACCCGACGCCAAATTTGCGGTCGCGTGTGATCGATGGTCACTCCGAGCACCAGGCGAACCAGGCTTCGCCCCGTAACCCGTGTCGCACCGCCGTCCGACAGCACCTCGGGATCAGGCAGATCCGGGACCACCGACAAGTGCCGGACACGGCCGGTTCTGATCGACATGCGGTCGACCTTAGCCGGATCGACCCGTCGGACACAGGCGTCGCACCTCCCTGTGAGGTGATCCGACCTGGTCACCGAGGACACCGACGTCACCTACTCTCGAACGGTGCCGACCCTGCGTGCCCTCGAATGCTTCGTCACCGTCGTCGAGTGCGGTTCGGTCACCGCCGCGTCGGCGCGTCTGCACCTCTCGCAACCGGCACTGTCGCATCAGTTGGCCGCGCTGGAGACCGAGATCGGGACACCGCTTCTCGAGCGACTGCCGCGCGGTGTCCGTCCCACACCCACAGGGTTGGCAATACTCGCTGACGCCGAAGCCGCACTGGCGGCGGCCGATCGGGTGGTCCGGACCGGACGAGCCGTGGCCGACGGTTCTCGCGGGCGACTTCGACTCGCCTGCGTCGAAACGATGACAGTCCCTGTAGTCGCTCCGATAGTGCGCACGTGGGCCCGCAAGTATCGCGACGTCGACGTGGAACTCTCCGAACACAGCAGCGCCGACGCCATGGCCGATTCCGTAACCGGAGGCGCGTCCGACCTTGCCGTCGGCCCAGCCTCGGATCGATTCACCGGGCAGATCACCGAGATCGGCACCGAGGACATGCTCGCGGTGATACCCGAAGGCCTCGACCTCACGGACGAACCGAGTGTCTCGTGGAACGATCTGCGCGGTAGACCGATGGTGCACTACCACCCCTCCAACGGACTCGGAGCGTGGATCGATGCCGAGGCCGCGGCGCACGAGGTATCCATGACGGTCAGTACGCGCACCCGAAGTGCCACTACCGCAGCACAATTGGCCCGCGCAGGCTTGGGGATTGCGCTGGTGCCGACGTCGGCTCTCCCCCTCGATTCGACGGCGTCGTCAAGCCTCTACAGCCGAACCTGCGTCGCACCGTGGTCGCCATGGTCGGATCGCCGAGTGACGCCTTGGTTCAGCGGTTCGTCGCCGACCTGCTCCGCCGCGGGATTCCGTCCGGCCGGCCGCGGTGACACACATCAGTTCATCCCGATCAGACCCGCTTGCTGCATGAACGTCAGGTTGTCTTCGAGGTGCCAGTCCTCGACGATGCGCTGCTCCCCCACGTGCTGGATGTCGATGGCACCGAACTCGACCGTCTGACCGCTTCCGGCCGTCGACCCGTATGCCCCGGTGAAGTGCCCACGAAAGATCAGTCGGGCCGTGAACGTATCTCCGGTGACGTACAGATCGGCCAGTTCGCAGGAGAGGTCCGGAATCGCAGTCCGGAAGCCGGCCGAGGCGACTACCGGCCCGTTCGGCCCCTGCGGTCGGCCCGTCGGCAGGGTGTCGTCGACGAAAGTACCGTCCAACGCGCGATCGAGATACACCTGTTCGCCCGTATCCCAGAACGTGTACAGGTTCTGCGCAACCGACACCACGTGCCGGGTGCGGTCGCTGACCGGTGCATCACCCAGGTGCACCGCGTTCGGCTGGATCAAATCGACCGAGGGGTCGAGCACCGAAGAATCGGCGGGCGCGGAACTGCAGGCCGCTGCGAACAACAGCGTCAGCAAGGCGAGCGACGCCCGTCTCATGCGAGATGTCCTCCCCCATCGACGTGCAGGGTGGTGCCGGTGACAAAGGTATTGGCCAGCGCATAGAGCACTGCGGCCACCACGTCGTCCGGCCGACCGACCCGGCCTACAGGATTGGCTCGCGCAGTCTCGGCGAAGAACGAGTCCTTCCCGGCTCCCATCGAGTCCCACACGCCGGAATCGACGATGCCCGGTGACACCGCGTTGACCCGAATCGGAGCCAATTCGACCGCGAGCGCCTCCACGAGAAACGCCACAGCACCGTTGGTCGTCGCCATCACCGAGAGACCGGGTGCCGGCTTCCAGGCGGCCACCCCGGAGAAGAACAGCAGCGAGCCGCCCTCCCTGATACTCGATGCGAAATGCTTGGACAGCAAGATGGGCCCGATCACTTTCGCGTCGAACGCCTTTCGAATGTCGGCGACGTCGAGGTCGGCGACCGGGCCGTTCGCATGATCGGCCGCAAGACTCACCACATGATCGACCGATCCGACCGCCGCGGCCGCGGCGGCGATCGATTCCTCGTCGGTCAGATCTACGATCACCGAGGTTGCCCTCGGACCCAGTGTCGCGGCCGCGTCGTTCAGCACGTCCGAACGTCGACCGGCGAGGATCACCTCGCCTCCCCCGTCGACGATCTCGGCAGCAACGGCCCGCCCGATTCCCGACGCTCCACCTACAAGCAGTACTCGCATGACGCTTCATCCTTTCGCTCGATTGGTACCTGACCAGCCAAGCGAAAAGTTCACCGTCGGACAATCGTAATTATCTGGTTCTGCCATAGATCAATTCGATGGGTCTGAGACTACGTTCCGTTCGTCGTCAAGCCGTCGTTGATCGCTGTGACGTCGAAGGCCAACGCGTCGAGCTGAGATGCCAGCGTCGTCACCGTCAATTGCACCAAGTACTGGGTATCGACGCCCACCAACACGTACCGAGTCGTCACCGCTGCTTCGAGTTGTTGCGCGACGTAGGTACCCCGAATGAATCGCGATGGCCAACCGAGCCACGACGCCGCGCTCGCCTCGTGCTCCACCCATCCGGGCATCGCCCGGCCGTCTCCGAAACCCAACGCCATCAACGCTTCCGGATCGATCGAGCGCGAGAGGGCACCGACCAGAAGCACAGCATTGGGAGCGAATCCGTTCTCCACGAGATTCGGTTCGACGATCACCTGGGTGGCCCCGGGAAACTGTGCCGGATCGAGCGTCTGCCAGCCTGCAGGCACCGGCACGGTGATGCCCAGCTCTGCCGCCGCGACACCGTCGAGTGGAGACACCCGTAATGCGTGCGCGTTCAAGTACTCGGCGATCGTGGTGGGTTCGGTCGGCTCCGGCGACTGGGCGTCGTTCACAGCATGGGCCTTTCGATGGCGGACGAATCACTGGCACGCCAGAGGCTACCTGCGCGGATCCGGACCTCGACAATCGCTAGAGGCAGTGCCCCGCAGGAAGCTGAGTACTGCGCGACTCCAGCCAGCCACCGACCGCGTCGAGCATGGCGGTTCCGTCGGCGAACGAGCCCGAATTCGGTTGCGCCGCAATCGCTACACCGACACGTCCTGCAACGGTGGTGACGATACCGACTTGTCGCACGACGTAGCCACCGTCCGCTCGCGGTCCCCAGCCTCCCTTGAACGCTGCGTCGGACAGCTGGCCCAACCCCCATTGCTGCTCCGGCACAACATTGTTCATCATCTCGACCACCGGTTCCGCGTCCGGAATGCACGACAAGCCGGCCGCGAATGTCGCTTGGTCCTGCGTCGACCATTCGGTTTGCCCGAACGCGCTGAATTCGGGACGGATCCGCTCCCGCTGAATTGTCGTGGCAGAGTCACCGCCTTGCCGCAGAACCGACTCGACCGCGGCACCCGCAGCAGCGGAATCACCCAGCGAACCCCACAGCGCGTCGGCCGCTGCGTTGTCGGAGCTCTCGATCGCCGCTGCAGCGTCGGCCACCACCGCGTCACCACCATTGCGCAGAGCGGCCACAGCCAGCGGTACTTTGACCGTCGACCACGCAACACCGGAGGTCCACGTTCCGAGCACGGTGGCCGGACCGCCGCCGACCGGAACAAGAGCAAGGCCGATGGGTCCACCTGCCGCAGATTCGAGGACGCCGAACTCCGCCGCCAGATCGGCGGCAGGCAACGTTTCGACCGGTACCGCGGTGCTCCACACTCCAGGGTCCGGCGTCGGTCGATCCGACTGGGGCACCGGCAGGGGCGTCGACTCGGAGACCCTCGACGCATCCGCCGCAGTACCGTCGTCCGTGGCAATGGTGCAACCGGAGATCAGGAGTGCAAGCGAAACAGAGACCGCGTAAAAGCTTCGGGTGGCGCGGTGCATCGACCTAGAAGAGGTAGACAACAGCGTTCTCGCCACCGGTGCACGTGACCAACTGCGCGGACGACACGCAGTTCATCTCGTACCGTTTGCCGGTGACAGGACTGCTCGCCACCACGGTTCTGGAATTGCGATCCGAGCCGCCCCGGGTGTAAGCCAACCGCACTTCCTCGGCGAACGGGCACGACGTTGCCGTCGACCCCACTGCCGAACCCCGAAGGCCGCTGGTCGACGCAACGCTGGCCGGGCAGGTCTGCGCGCCTGCCGGCAGCGTCGTCACGCCCGGTTCCTGTCCACCCGCCGATGAAGAGCCCGGTGCCGCGCCGGAAGCGCCGCCGTCGACGGCTGCGGACGACGGTGCGGCAATCCCCGACGTCACGGGTGGACTGGCGTCGCCGCGCACAGTCAACCAGGCGAATACGCCGCCGAGAATGAGTGCTACCGCCACCAGAACGGCAACGACAATCCAGAGACCACCGTTTCCCTTCCGCGGCGGCTGCGACGGACCGCCCGCGAACACGGGCGGGAAGGGAACTGCGCCGGACCCTCCCGACTGAGCTGCGGCACGCGGCTGTGCTGCTCCTCCGGACTGCGGGAGGGCACCAGGCTGTGCTGCGGAACGCGGCGGGCGGAGAGGACGACCGGACGGAGACGGGGAATCGGAAGGCCCGGGCTCGGCAGGATTCGGTGAGTACCCCGGCGGTGGAATCACTCGATCGGACGGATTCGGCTGCGCGCCGTACTGCCCGTAGGCGCGCTGCGAGGGGTCCCCCGAACCTGGATAGCTCATGGTGTCCTTCTGCCGATGATGGTGCCAGCCTTTCACACAGTGTCGTCAGCCAGCAGATCGGACGTTACAGATCGGCGCGGTGTGCGGTGAGTTCTTCCAAGTAGCGTGCGACCGCGTCGTCGTCGTTGCATCCGAGGACACGATCTGCGACGGCAAGCACCGGTGCCGCGGCATTCGACGGACACAACGCCGTGCCCGCCCATGCGAGCATCGGTAAGTCGTTGCGCGCATCTCCAACTGCTGCAACCGAATTCGCCGATATTCCCCACTGCTCACACAACTCCTTCAGCGCGCTTGCCTTCGAGACCCCGGCAGCAGACATCTCGATGTACGGCGCACCGGAGTGCGTCAACTCCACACCGTCCAGGCCGGCCGCAGCGACGAGCTCGTACAACGCCTCACTGGTTGTATCCCTGTGCCGAGCAACAATTTTGACCGTCGGCTCGATCTCGACCGACAGACCGTGATCGGAGAGTTCCATCTCGTGGGGTTGCCGATGATGGTCGGCGAACATGCACAGCTCCGCATACCCGGCCTCTGCCACGAATCGAGTGGCACCGACGGTCGCGAATGCCACACCGGGTACGAGAGACCGCACGGCCGACTTGACCGACGCGACCGTCTCGGCCGGCACCGACCTGGTACCGACGATGTTCGGGGTGCCGTCGGCCAGATCGAGAACCACGGCACCGTTGGCCCCGATCGCCGTCCCCCGGAAGCCACAGGATGCAGCGAGTTCGTCGATGGAGTGACGCGCCCGAGCGCTCGCCCACACCACCCTGATTCCGGCGGCGTCGGCACCGGCCATCGCGTCGGCCGTGCGCGCCGAAATCGTTCGGTCCGAACGCAACAGCGTGCCGTCGAGATCGGTTGCGACCACCACGACGTCTTCGGCTCTCTTCACTCCACCGATACTGCCAGGTGTCGCGGCCTCAGCCTGCGACCAACGTCAGAACGGAAATCTCGCTCGGTGCGAACACCCGGAACGGCGGACCCCAGAATCCCGATCCGCGGCTGGTGTAGAGCTGAGTTCGGCTGCCATGACTGCTCAGCCCGTGTACCACCGGCTGATCGAGACGGACCAACGCCGAGAACGGCCAGATCTGACCGCCGTGTGTGTGGCCGGACACCTGCAGATCGACACCTGCCCGGACGGCGTCGCCGATCTGTTTGGGCTGATGGGCCAGCAACAACACAGGCGTCGAGGGATCGGTACCTGCGAGGGCCCGGGGAAGATCGGCACCGTGTCCGGGCGCACCGGAACCCTTCGCCGTGGCGTCGTCGACGCCGGCGATGATCAGCGCGTCATCACCGCGATGGAGCACCACGTGCCGATTGTGCAGAGAGTTCCAGCCGATGCTCTCCATGTGATCGAGCCACTCCTGTGCTTCGCCGAAGTACTCGTGATTGCCGGTGACGTACACGCGCGCCGATGTTGCGAGCATCGATTCCAGCGGTGCTGCCTGCTCTCGACGCCGACCGACCGAACCGTCGGCTATGTCTCCGACATGGGCCAACACATCGGGCTCGAGCGCATTGACGGCATCGGTCAATCGGTGCGACCACGTTGTCCGATCGAGCGGGCCGAAATGCGTGTCGGTCACCAGAACCACCCGCAGGCCGTCGAATCGAGCACCGAGCCGGTCGATCCGCACGGTCGTGTGCCGAACCCGCGGCGTGCGCATCGCCTCGTAGTGACCCCACAGTGCAAGGACGACGACGATTCCCGCGGTCGCCACCGACACGATCCGCGACCGCACCGGGTCGTCGACGCCGGCGAACCACAGACCCAGCCGCAGCAACAACGACAGCGCCGACCACACGAATGCTATCCAGACCAGACCGAGCAGAACGTCTCCGACGCGTGCCCAGGCATCCTTGACTCGTCCCTCGGGACCGGGCCGGTGACCCAGATACATCGACGTGGGTAGCGCGAGGAACGCGGCGACCGCAACCGCGGTTCCGACGACCTGCGCAGCCGATGTCCACTGCGCGCCCGCGAACACGACCGTCCACGTCGGCAGTGCGAAAAGCACAGCGCAGACAACGAACACAACGGTGGGCACCACGATCCGGCGACGACGCGAACCGTGCTGTGAGGCCGACCGGTCGGGGTGCTGCGTCTGGCGATCTGTCATCGGCGGGCGCTACGGTCGGTGCCCATTGGTGTAGCCGCGGAGTCCGTTGAGCGGGAGTTCGTGCTCGGCGATCTCCTCGTCCTCCGGTTCGTCGAGACCGGTGCTCGTCTCGGCATCGGTCTTCTCCGGCTCCACCGGACTCTCGTCTGCCCCGTTCGGCACGGTAGCGGCGGACTCGGGCGGCTCGACGGAGGGTGTCGTCTCGTCTGGAGCCGTGGCCGCCTCCTCTGCCCGTGCAGTTGATGTCGCTCCGTTGTCGGCCGTACGTTCGGTTGCAGCGGTTTCCGGCTTCTCGGGCTTGGGCTGCGTCGAACCATCGGTCATCGGCGACCGACTCGACGTCGAAGACCCGTTCGAGTGAGCGACGCCACGGGAGACGGCGGATCCGTCGGTCGCGTGAGCGCCGTTGGTTCCGGCCCCGTTGGGCGTTCCGGTTCCGTCGGTGCCCCGAGAGCCGTTGGTCGGCGTCGGTGTCGACGTTTCCCGGTTTCCGGGGTCGGCCTCGGCCGGGATGTCGATGTGCGGCATGGTCCACAGAGACAGCACCGATTCATGGCGCACCGAGGAGTCGTCGGTGGGCGAGGTATCGAAGGCACCGGAGTCGTCGAACTGCGACGCCTCGAGCGGCACCGGCGTCCACGTCCCGTCGGAGGGCGCAACGCCGTCCACCACAACACTGTTTGGCTTGATCCCCAGCTGGGCCAACGTTGCCCAGAGGCTTTCCAACGCCGCATCCCGGTCGAGGTAGTACTCCGATTCACGCACCCGCCAGAACGTCCAACCGCAGCGCTTGAGTTCCTGTTCACGCTGCAGGTCGGCCAACCGCTGCGCGGAGGTGGACAGGAAGGTGTCGCCGTCGCACTCCACCGCCAGTCGCGAGGACTCCCCGGTGACCACCAGGCCGAGACGCCGATTGTTCACTTCGACACCGGGATTGACGTGGAATCCACGTTCGACGAGGTCGTTCCAGAGCTGCTGCTCGAGCAGCGTCTCGAATGGGGCCGTCCTGACCTCGCGTGAGACGTTCACCGGCATCGGGTCGGCCGGGGCGGGCGAGACGGAGGTGACGTAGCTCAGCAACGAGTTACGCAGGTCCGCTCGCTTGAGGCGGTCGACCGTGACCGAGTGGAAAAGCCACAGCTGATCCTGTGCCCGCGAGGCCGCCACGTTGAACCGCCGCTTGTACTGGTTGGCGGTGAGGGTGGCGAAGTTCTGGTCGGGGGCCACCACCATCGACAGAAACACGACGTTCCGTTCGTCGCCCTGAAAGTCCGGCGGCGTGCCGACGCGTAGGCGCCGTTGTTCCCACTGTTCGATGCCGATGCGCTTGATCAGCTCGTTGCGAATCTCGTCGACCTGCGACTGTCCTTGCAGCACAACAACGCCGAAGGTCAAGTTGTCGTACGAAGAATCCGCGAGGCAGTCGGCGATCTGTTCGGCGATCGCAACGGCCTCGGTGCGGTTGACAAGCGACGCATTCTTTCCGGTCACCGTCGCACCGCGAACGTACGTGTGCCGCAACGGCGGTAGCCGATCCGCCCCGAACTGCCGCACGGGAACGAGCGGCGAGTCTCCGTAGAACTGCTGGCTCGACCAGTTGATGATCTCGGGCATCGACCGGAAGTGCTCGCGCAATCGAACCACCTGGCCGAACCTGGTGCGCAACATGGAGAACAGACTCGACCTCGGAGTCAGTGTCGCCCGCACATGTTCGGGCAGATCGGGCAGGTAGACGTCCAACCGATCGAATACGTCCTCGAGGGTACCGGCCTGCATGACATCGGCGGGTGCACACTGACGGTCGTCACCCACCACGATCACGCGAGGCGCGAGATACAGCAGGAAGAGGCTGGTGATGTCCGCCTGGCTGGCCTCGTCGACGATGACGACGTCGAAGCTACCCGGAACCGGCGGAATCGACGCCAGCACCTGCGAGAGCGGCATGACCCACGCAGGCACTGCGCTCTGCGCCTCGCGCATCGCCGATCGTGCTGCACTGCGGTAGGTTTCGGCATACTTGCCCGCCCCGGATCCGATGCTGGAGATGTGTTCGCGGTAGGTCTGCAACGCACGGACCTCGACGGCTGTCATGCGCTCGAGACTGTTGCGCCACGCACTCGCGGCAGCGAGACGGGTAGTGAGATAAGCGATATCGGTATCGGCAGCGGCCAATTCCGCTTCGAGCTGCTGTTCGAGACCGCCGTGGTGCTGCTCTCCGACCCACTCGCGCGCACGACGCCACGCCCAGGCCTTCGACATCTGCCAACTCAGCTCGTCCCACTCGACGTCAGCGGCGGTGTCCTCGACCAGGTCGAACAGGGCGGGTGCCACCGCGGACAGTGATGCCGACATCGACTCGAGCAGGAGTTGATCCTCCTGCTCGGCACATGCCTGCGAATACGACGCAACGGCCGCAGCCAATTCCACCGGGTCGGCGGTGCTCAACGCACTCACCAGGGTCGAGCCCTCGGGTGACGGCCCGGCATCGATGCGAGTGGCTACCGAGAACTGCAGGGCGTCGAGTTCGGCACGCGCGGCATGAATGTCCATTCGCTCGGCGATGGCATCGGCGGCTCCGGCGATCTCGCGCGCCTCGGTCATGCTCCGAATCCACGGTGCCGCAGGGGAAATAGCGTAGAGCCGGTGCACCAGGGCGTCACGTGCGGAAACCACCGACGCCACCAGGCCGAGCCTATCGGCGATGCGCGCCAGGTTGTTGACGCGAATCGAACGCGTTCCGTCGAGCGGAACGACGATCGCCAGGTCGGCCAGGAGCACCGATGCGGTCTGCACGGTGTCCAGTGCGCGGATGTGTTCGGCCACCAGACGCGCGGCCATAGCCGTCGTCGCGGGTTGTCCGTCGACCGTGGCCACGATGTCGAGTGCCTCGACGGCTTTCTGTTCCTCGCTGCGCCGGAACCGCGGCTTCCACTCGACACCCGACTCCAGGGCTCCGGCCAGCGCATCCATCGCCGCCAGCGCCGCCGCCGAACTCGACGAACATTGCACGTCGTGTGCACCGACGTAGCGATCCGATGCAGCTGCCGTCTCGACCATCATGTCGAGTCCGCTGACCCGGGACCACAGGTGCGCAGCTTCACCGGACAGCACCGAATCGGCCAAGCGCGAATAGGAACCGTCGAGTTCGACCACCGCTCGTACTCGAGCGGCCAGCTCCTCGCACAGTTGCCGGATCTCTGCGGACACCTCCGGCTGCACGCCGTCGAGCAGCGTGATGAGGGACGCGGCCTGCGGCGAGACCACGCCGATCTCCGCGCCTGCACGCTGGCACAGCGCGGCGAGTTCGGCCGAATTCGGCAGCATCGACTCCGGGCGCGGCAGCACTTGACGGGAGCGCAGTCTGCGATTCTCGTCCGAGGTTGCGATCAACGTGCGCAAGCGATCGACCTGAGTGCCGTCGAGTGGGGGCCGGTCGGCCAGCAGCGGGCCCGGCAGCCACTCGTGTGAGCTCTCGACTGCTTTGACCTTGCGGACGATCGAGGACACCGTGCCGTCATATCCGTCCGAAACATACTCGTGCACAACAGTTTCGGACTCGCGGAGCGCGCTGACGCGGTCCATCAGCTCGGCCCGCCCAGCGACAGCCGCCGCACGCTTCGTCGTCAGTGCTTCGATCTTCTGCACCTCGCTGGCCTCGTCGAACGAGGTCTTGCGTTCGGCTATCTTCGCGACGCTGCGGTTGAGCTCGTCCGAACCACCACGAGAGAGGTCGGTGATGGACACACAGAGCTCCTGCAGCTCCGGCGGCAGTTTGTCACGCAACACACGCAAAGCTTGTGACTTCTCACTGGTGACCAGAACCCGTTGACCGCGCGCCAACAGCCCCGACATCAAGTTCGCGATGGTGTGGGTCTTGCCCGTACCCGGTGGGCCCTCGACCACGACACCGCTGTCGCGTCCGAGACGTTCGATGATCTGCGACTGCTCCGCATTCGCAGGCAGCGGAAACAGCGGATCCTCGGCCAATACCGCAGACTCACCTGCTCCGGTGCGCTCGAGCCACGCCAACCGATCTGCCGGTTCGATGGCATCGACGAGCTGAGCGAGCCCCAGCGGCACCGGGGAGTCGGCGAACTCGAGGTCGGCGATCATCCGCTCGTAGTACTCGACCAGAGCGAACGAGTCGCGAGTACGGAGCACGAGAGCAGGCGAGATGGTCAGTGTTCGGTCGTCGTCGATGTAGGCGAGGGCTCCGGGTGGTCCGACCCGATCGAGAACCTCGATCGGGTGCCGAGGAACCCGCGCAGCCCAGCTTCTGAGGAACTGTTCGACTCCGGTTCCGATGGGCGAGGTGACCGAGTCGTGTAGTTCCTGAGCCAAGTCCACCGACCCGGACGTGTCGAATTCGTTCGAGCCCGTCAGCAGCTGGCCGTCCTCGAGCCTCGGGTTGGTGTTCGCTGCGAGACGGACCAGCAGGTCACCGGTACGGATATCCCGCTCGATGTTGGCCGATTGCGTGATCAGGTGGGTGCGC
The DNA here is from genome assembly GCF_027270735.1 of Rhodococcus ruber. Classification (GTDB taxonomy): domain Bacteria; phylum Actinomycetota; class Actinomycetes; order Mycobacteriales; family Mycobacteriaceae; genus Rhodococcoides; species Rhodococcoides rubrum_A. Next base: position 12,872 of record NZ_JAPWIJ010000021.1, read on the forward strand.
ACGCTGCGCTGGGGATCGGTGTTGCTCGACGTCAGCAGACCCGAGGCCACCACGAGTTCGATCGACTCGGGCCGCGACGCGAGCTCCTGCATCATCAGCTGAAGAGCCTGATAGAGCGCAGCCTGCGGACGGCGATCGCGATCCTCCTGTGCCCATTCCTTCCACGACTCCGAGTACTCCTCGAAGGCCTTCTTGATCTCGTACGCCTTGCGGATATCGAAGTCGGCATCGGACTCCTGCGCCTCCGCACGACGGCGTGACGTCACCGAGGACGCGTCGGCCAGCTCCAGCTCCCGGTAGCGGCTGTCGGCAACGATCTGAGGGTCGAGCCAACCCGACAACAGCTCGGGCGGCGCGGGTGGGTCGTCGACCGCGATGCGCGGCGCACGGAGTACGACGCCACCCTGTTCGGCTCGCGGATCGAGCTGCATGGGCACATCACCGGTATGCACCCATTCGACCTGCACGTGGTCGTCGAATCGCAGCACGGGGTTCGATCGCGCCTCGACGATCTCGCGAAGAAAGCGCAGCAGGCGTTGCACCCTGCTCTTGAGCTCGTCGTCGTGTTCACGACCGGTAGCCGCTGCAGCCGTCACAGTTTCCCCACAAATACTCGAATGGTCGTCCTCTTCGGGACAGTGCTAGCGCACCCCGGCCACACTAGCCGCTGGCAAGCAGTTGTTCACCGCGTCCTGAGCACACAGAATCGGTTCTAGTGCTGGGTCACAAAGACCCTTTTCGGTGGCCGTGTCCACCACAGCGGACCGATCCGATTCCGCTCCCTTCGCACCGGCTCGACCGCGCTCGATCACGCGAGTTCCGTAGCGGGGTCGGATTCACACGGAACAGCGCGAACGATGACGTATAAAGACTGAATGCCTGCTGCGCCCGAGTCCGCTCGCGAGCTTCCGAATCGGGAGCTGCCGACCACGCCGCGCGGGCTGAGAACTCGATCCTCGCTCGTCGCGGCCGCACGACGTGTCTTCGAGGACGGCGGATACCTCGACTCCCGGCTGATCGACATCACCCGCGCCGCGCGATGCTCTGCCGGGACCTTCTACACGTACTTCACCAGCAAGGAAGAGATCTTGGCGGCGGTGCTCGAACAGGCCAGGGACGACATGCTGCACCCCGGTACAGAACGCGTGGATCCCCACGAAAATCCGGTGGCCGTGATCGCGGCGAGCAACCGCGCCTACTTCGAGGCGTACCAGCGCAACGCGAAGCTGATGGCCCTGCTCGAGCAGGTCTCGAACATAGATCCCGAATTTCGCCGGCTACGCCGCGAGCGCGCAGACGCCTTCGTCAGACGCAATGCTCGCAGCATCGAGAGTCTGCAGAACCGAGGCCTGGCCGACACCGAACTCGATCCCCTTCTCGCGTCCCGAGCACTGTCGTCGATGATCAGTCGGCTCGCGTTCAATCACTTCGTAGTCGACGCCGCAGACGGCACGGACCCCGGGGACTACGAGGGCCTGCTCGAGACCGCGACCCGACTGTGGGTCAACGCGCTGCAGCTGCCCCGCACGGTCGACGGGGGTGCAGAGTGAGGGCTCGACATGCGACGTATCGGAACGTGAGAGAGAGCTCGGCCGAGTCGTACCCGCCGGTAATGTACTCGCCGGTAGGAAACGGAGTAGCTGAACGGCGAATTTGCCCATACGCCAACGCTACTCACGGGTACGATGTCGAATCTGCCCGACAGGCTCGATTGCAGCGATACGAAATACGCTGTCACAGAATACGATTCAGCTCTTGGTGATCAATCACACTCACGCCGAACGCCGTTGGCGATGCACAGGGGCATATTGCCGTTAGAATAGGTCGATCGGAGTGCTGGCATGGGCGTAGGAGTGGAGCCTGCGGAACGACCCGACCACCGAGTGACGAACATGCCTGGCACCAATCCACGTTCCATCGAGAGTGCATCGACGAGGTGCGCCCATACCGAGCGAAGAGAGATACGTTGTTCAAGCGGATTGCAGTAGTCAACCGAGGCGAGGCAGCAGTACGGCTGATCCGAGCCGTCCGAGAGCTCAACGCCGAACACGATTACGGCATCCGCACCGTAGCGCTGCACACCGAGGCGGAGAAGCGGGCCATGTTCGTCCGCCAGGCCGACGAGGCCGTCACGCTACGCAAGCCCGCGTCCGGGTCCGCGTACCTCGACTACGGCGTCCTCGAGGCCGCACTGGTGGAGTCCGGTGCCGACGCAGTATGGGTCGGGTGGGGCTTCGTCGCCGAGGACCCGACGTTCGCGGACCTCGTCGCCCGGTTGAACATCACCTTCATCGGCCCGTCCGCCGACGCCATGCGTCTGCTCGGCGACAAGGTCGAAGCCAAGATCCTTGCCGAAAAGGTCGGCGTCCCGGTCGCACCGTGGTCCGGTGGACCGGTCGAGACACGCGCGGACGCTCGCCGTCACGCAGCGGCGATCGGCTACCCGCTGATCATCAAGGCCCGCTCGGGCGGCGGTGGCCGCGGTATCCGCAAGGTCTTCCACGAGGACGAACTCGAACTCTCGCTCGAGCGCACCCAGGGTGAGGCCGAGCGCTCGTTCGGCGACCCGGTCGTATTCCTGGAGCGTCTGGTCACCGATGCCCGCCACGTCGAGGTTCAGGTCATCGCCGACAGTCACGGCAACGTGTGGGCTCCTGGTGTGCGCGACTGCTCGATCCAGCGCCGCAACCAGAAGGTCATCGAAGAGTCCAGCTCGCCGCTGCTGACCAAGGAACAGGCCGATCAGCTGCGCACGGCCTCGGCCGAGCTCGTCAAGGCTGCGGGCTACCAGGGCGCAGGCACCGTCGAGTACCTGTACCAGCCCGAGCAGAAGATCTTCACATTCCTCGAGGTCAACACCCGCCTGCAGGTCGAGCACCCCATCACCGAATACACGACCGGCATCGACCTGGTGAAGCTGCAGATCCTCGTCGCCGACGGTCAAGCACTACCCGGCGAGTGCCCCACCGAGTTCGGCCACGCCGTCGAGGCCCGCCTCAACGCCGAGGACGCCGACAACGGCTTCGCACCCGCACCGGGCACGGTCGAGCTGCTCAAGTTCCCGCTCGGCACCGGCATTCGCGTCGACACCGGTATCGCCCAGGGCGACGTCATCCCGCCCGACTACGACTCGATGGTCGCCAAGGTGATCGCTTGGGGCCGTGACCGCAGCGAAGCGTTGGCTCGCCTGCGCAACGCGCTGCGTGAAACCACCGTCGTCATCGACGGCGGCACCACCACCAAGTCGTTCCTGCTGAGCCTGCTCGACCGCGAGGAAGTCATCTCCGCCTCCGCCGACACCGGCTGGCTCGACCGCACCGAGGCCGGCTCGCAAGTAGGCCCGACGGCGGTCGCCGACATCGCCATCATCGCCGCGGCCATCGACGCCTACGACGCCGAGGAAGGCCGCGAGCGCACCGCGTTCCTCAACTCCGCTCGCGGCGGCCGTCCGCGCGCCACCCATGCCATCGGCCGCACCGTCGAACTGAACTACCAGGGCCAGGCCTACAAGCTCGAAGTAGGCCAGACCGGCACCCACCGCTACAGCATCGACGGAGATGCCATCGGGGAGTTGCAGGTCGACGTCGAACGCCTCGGCACCTACGAGAGCCGACTGGTCATCGGCGACCACCGCTACCAGGTGGTCACCGTCGCCGGGGCCGCGCACTTCCTCGTCGAGGTCGACGGCATCAGCCACCAGATCTCTCAGGACGAGGCCGGGTTGGTCCGCGCGCCTGCCCCGGCCGTCGTCGTTGCCGTCCCGGTCGCCGTCGGTGACGAGGTCGAAGCAGGACAGACCCTCGTCGTCCTCGAGTCGATGAAGATGGAAACTGCCGTCCGATCCCCCTACGCGGGCACCGTGCGTGAGGTCCTGGCCTCGGTCAACGGACAGGTCGACGCCGGGGCAGCCCTGCTGCGCGTCGATCAGGCCGGTGAGCAGAAGGTCTCCGAGCAGGCACCGCGCGTGCAGTTCCGCGGCATCGACGACGCCGCGCAGCGCTCGCCGCAGCGCCGCGCCCTGGACCGCCTCGACGAACTCGCAGCCCTCATCACCGGTTTCGACGTCAGCGGAGCCCGCGCTCGAAACCTGTTGTCCACCTACGAGACTCTGCGCGCCGACGTGCCGCGCAACGACTCGGAACTCGTCGGTGCCGAACTGTCGTTGCTGAACACATTCGCCGACATCTGCGAACTCTCCCGCAACCGACCGACGATGGACGAGGAAAGCAACGACGAGCGCGTGCACTCCCCGCGTGAACACTTCCACTCGTTCATGCAGTCGCTCGACGCGGACGTTCAGGGCCTCCCGGAATCCTTCCGCGGCAAGCTCACTCGCGCCCTGGCGCACTACGACGCCGCCATCGACGAGGGCCGCACCCCCGAGCTCGAAGAGGCCGTCTACCGCGTCTTCCTCGCCCTCCAGCGCATGGAGAACCAGGTTCCGGTCATCGCCGCCCTGCTCGGCCACTGGCTCAGCGACAGCTCGGAACAACCCGACGCCACCCCGGCCATGGCCGAGGTACTCGAACGACTCATCGGTGCCACCCAGGCCCGCTACCCCGTCATCGGCGACGTCGCCCGCAACCTGCGCTTCCGGCTGTTCGACGAGCCGCAGATCCGCACCGCACGAGAGAAGATCTACGACGGAGTTCGCGGCAGCCTGCAGTACCTCGCCGAGAACCCCGACGCCGCCGACTACTCGGCACGCGTCGCTGCTCTCGTCGCTACCCCGGAGCCGTTGATCGAGCTGCTGGCACAACGGATCACCGCTCCCGGAGCCCTGCTCGAGGTGATCACCCGTCAGTACTACGAGATCCGCACACTCGAAGACGTCAAGGCCTTCGACCGCGACGGAAAGCACTTCGTCACCGGCACTTTCGAGCTCTCGGGCGAACAGCTGCACCTGATCTCCACGGCCACCGACTTCGATTCTCTCGCAGCCACTCTCGACGCTGTAGACGATATCGCCGGCCCCTCGCCGGAGAACCTGGCCGTGGACCTCTACCTGTCCTGGCCGGATGCTCCGACCGACGGCGACGCGCTCTCGGACCAGCTGCAGGCCGTTCTGGCCGCCCATCCCGGCACCGGCCGCTGGCGTCGCGTCACCGTCACCGCCTTCGGATCCGCAACCCGAAAGATGACCTACCGCCGCACCACGGTCGAGGGATCCGAGCCCCTCGCCGAGGACACGATCATTCGGGACATGCACCCGCTGACCGGTCAACGACTCGACCTGTGGCGACTGAAGAACTTCGACGGAATTCGTCTGCCCGCCAGTGCCGGCACGTACCTGTTCCACCTGACGTCGAAGGCCAACCCCTCCGACGAGCGACTCGTTGCCCTGGCCGAGATCCGCGGTGTCACAACACAGTTGGACGATGCCGGCAATATCATCGCCGTACCGGAGATCGAGCGGACCGTCGCGGCCTGCCTCGACGGAATCCGCCGGGCCCAAGCCGGACGCGGTAAGAAGCGCCTCGACGCCAACCGCGTCGTGCTCTACGTCTGGCCGGTACTCAACGTCCCCGCCGACCGCATCGCCACCATCGCCCGTCACATCGCGCCGCTGACGATCGGAGCAGGCCTCGAAGAGATCACCCTCATCGCGCGCCTGGCCGAAACACCGGGCGCGACGCCGCGCGAGGTCGCACTGCGTCTGTCGTACCGATCCGGTGCCGGCATCGTCGCCAAGGTGACCCCGCCGCCGACCGAGCCGATGCGCCCGCTCGACGAGTACACCCAGAAGGTCCAGCGCTCCCAGGCCCGCGGCACCGTGTACCCGTACGAGCTGATTCCGTTGCTCAGCAGCAACGGTGGCACGTTCACCGAGTACGACTTCGACGCCGACGGCGTGCTCGCGCCGGTCGATCGTCCGTACGGTCGCAACTCCGCAGGCGTCATCGTCGGCGTGGCGACCACACCGACCGCCAAGTACCCCGAGGGCATCACCCGCGTCGCACTGTTCGGCGATCCGACCAAGGCACTCGGCACGGTCGCCGAGGCCGAGTGCTCGCGCATCGTCGCCGCCATCGACCTCGCCGAACAACTCGGCGCACCCGTCGAGTGGTTCGCATTGTCCTCCGGCGCAACGATTTCCATGGAATCGGGCACCGAGAACATGGACTGGGTATCGCGCGGCCTGCGCCGCATCATCACCTTCACCCAGGCCGGCGGCGAGATCAACATCGTCGTCGCGGGCATCAACGTCGGCGCGCAGCCGTACTGGAACGCCGAAGCCACGATGCTCACCCACACCAAGGGCATCCTGGTGATGACCCCCGACAGTGCGATGGTGCTCACCGGTAAGCAGTCCCTGGACTACTCCGGCGGCGTCTCGGCCGAGGACAACTTCGGTATCGGCGGCTACGACCGCGTCATGGGCCCCAACGGCCAGGCGCAGTACTGGGCACCGAACCTGCGGGCCGCGTGCGACATTCTGTTCGCGCACTACGACCACGCGTATGCCGCACCGGGAGAACGCTTCCCACGTCGCGCAGCCACCGCGGACCCGACCGAGCGCGACGTGCGTACCTACCCGCACGTGCACCCGTCGAGCGACTTCACCACCGTCGGCGACATCTTCTCCTCGGTCACCAACCCGGACCGCAAGAAGCCGTTCGACATTCGCACCGTGATGCGCGCCGTGGTGGACCAGGATCACTCGGTGCTCGAGCGTTGGGCCGACATGGCCGATGCCGACACCTCCGTGGTGTTCGACGCCCACCTCGCCGGAATCCCGGTGAGTGTGATCGGTATCGAATCGCGAGCCATCCCCCGCAAGGGCTGGTTCCCGTCCGACGGCCCCGATCAGTGGACCTCGGGCACCCTGTTCCCGAACTCGTCGAAGAAGACGGCACGCGCCATCAACGCCGCCAGCGGAAGCCGGCCGATCGTGGTGTTGGCCAACCTCTCCGGCTTCGACGGATCACCGGAATCGCTGCGTAACATCCAGCTCGAATACGGTGCCGAGATCGGCCGTGCCATCGTCAACTTCGACGGACCGGTCGTGTTCTGTGTCGTCTCTCGCTATCACGGCGGCGCGTTCGTGGTGTTCTCCGGAGCGCTCAACGACAACATGGAAGTCCTCGCCGTCGAGGGCTCCTTCGCCTCCGTACTCGGCGGCGCCCCTGCAGCCGCCGTGGTGTTCACCCGCGACGTCAACGCCCGCACCGCAGCGGATGCAGAGGTCAAGGAACTCGAAGCACGGTTGAATGCAGCCGAGGACGACGCCACCCGCTCGGCACTGCGCGTCGAGCTCGGCACAGTGCGAGCAAACGCCCGCAACGCCAAACTGGGTGAAGTGGCAGCCGAATTCGAGGCAATCCACAACATTCAGCGTGCACAGAACGTCGGATCGGTGCACCACATCGTCCCCGCCGCAGAACTGCGCCCGCAGTTGGTCGCCGCCATCGAACGCGGAATGGCGCGGTCGCTGGCGAAGTAGGGCTCAGGCTCCACGCAAACGCGCGCGCGTTTGCTGGATGCGAGCGGAATCGTTACCTATTCCGTGAGCGTCTGGCGAATGCGCGCGCGTTGGTCGATTCAGGGGATGTCGTACTGAGGAATCGTGGCCACAATTCCGGTGCACTGCCCGGTGAAGATGGTCAGCGCGCACGCCTCCCACAACCGCGACAGATCCGACAACGCGCCACTCGCGCTACCGGTGCTTGCGCTCCCGGTATCGGCTACCGCGACCGCAGGCGACGCAACGGCGATAACGGCCGCTCCCAACACAACAGCAATACGACGCTTCACGCTGTTCTCCTCTTCTCGTCGTCGGACATGGTTCGCTCGACACGCTAACCTCACGTCCCAATTGTCACAATCGTCCGAACGAACGATGCCGGGCCGTCAGAGCTCGAGGGTTCGGGCGCTGACGAAGCGCCTGGGCTCACCGGTGAGGGGATCCGTGAAGTTCAGAGCCCGGGCGAGGAGCTGCAACGGCCGGGTGAAGTCATCGGCCGGAACCGAGGTGAACACCGGATAGTAGGGGTCGTTCTCGATCGGAATTCCCAACGAGGACAGGTGAATCCGTAGTTGATGGGTCTTACCCGTCTTGGGAAACAGTCGATAGAGGGCACGATCTCCGAATGTGTCGACCAGTTCGATACGCGTCTCACTGTTCGGCTCACCCGGCTCCTCGTACGCCGTCATCACCCCGTGCTCCTTCAAGATTCTGCTGCGCACGACGCGGGGAAACTGCAGTGCCGCATCGAATCCCGCGACGGCCCCGTATTCCTTGGCGACGTTCCGCGTCGAGAAGAGTTCCTGATACGGCCGTCGGGCATGCTTGGTCTTGGTGAAGAGCAGCACCCCAGCGGTGGCGCGATCGAGTCGGTGCGCGGGTGTGAGATCGGGGCAGTCGAACTGCTTGCGTAGTCGCACGGTCGCGGTTTCGGTGACGTGCCGACCACGCGGGATGGTGGCGAGGAAGTGCGGCTTGTCGACCACCAGCAGGTCATCGTCCTCGTGCAGGATACCGATCTCGAACGGCACCGGAACTTCCTGCGCTGGAACGCGATAGAAGTACACCTGACTGCCTGCGCGGTACCGCGTATCGATGGAAATGGGCCTGCTCTTCTCGTCGACCACTTCGGCGTCGCGCATGGCCCGCCGCCAGTCGTCCTGGGGCATCTCACGTTCCAGATACTCCGCGATCGTGGTAGCCGGATCACCATGCGGTAGAAGCAGTCTCATAGGTGCGAGACCGTCCCGAAAGGGCAGCATCACTCAGGCGCAATCGAGACAGATCAACCGCAGACCACGGCCGGCATCACCGTCGAAGTCCTGGTACCGCGACGTCGGATTGCCGCAGGAACTGCACCGACCGATGACGGCGGTGTGGTCGGAGAAGTTCTGTGCCATCCGCTTGTCGAAGACGAACAGCGAGCCCTCCCAGAGCGCGTCGTCGCCGAAAGTCTCTGCGTATCGGACGATTCCGCCGTCGAGCTGATAGACCTCCTCGAAACCACGGGCCACCATCAGCGAGGACAGCACCTCGCACCGCACTCCCCCGGTGCAATACGTGACCACCGGGGACTTCTTCAGATGGTCGTAGGCACCGGAATCGAGTTGGGAAACGAAATCTCGGGTCGTATCGACGTCGGGGACCACAGCATTCTTGAACTTGCCGATCTGCGCCTCGAAGACGTTGCGACCATCGAAGAAGACGACGTCGTCGCCGCGGGAATCGACGAGCTCGTGCACCTGCTCCGGGCTCAGATGAGTGCCACCGCCGACCACTCCGTCGGCGTCGACCTTCAGTTCCCCGGGGGCTCCGAACGTGACGATCTCGTCCCGGACTCGAACGGACAGCCGCGGGAAGTCGTTGCCGAGGCCGTCGGACCACTTGATGTCGGCCGACTTGAAGGCCGGGTAGCTGCGGGTACCCCGGACGTATCTCTTGACGTCGTCGACGTCGCCGCCCACCGTCGCGTTGATGCCGTGTTCGGAGATGAGGATGCGTCCGGTCAGGTTGTTGGACGCGGCCAGCGTCTGTTGCCACAGCCGGATCGCCTCGGGATCGGGCAATGGAGTGAACACGTAGAACAGGACGATTTTCGGTACAGCCACGCCGTCCAGTATGGCGGGTCAGCCCAGTGGTGGTGCCGCCGCCCGAAGCCGCTGGGTGCCGGAGTCGACGGTGAAGCCCGCTCCCCAGTACACGCCCGTCTGCGGATCCTCTTTGGCGGTGAGGAACCAGTGGTCCATCCGAGCCGCTGTCTTGGTGACCTCGAAGACGCCGAAACCGTGGCTGTCGAGGTCGACGAACTTCACGTGGTGGTTGAGCGCCTTGAACGCTTCCTCGGCGACCCGGCCCAGCGTGTGCGGCGGGGTGTGCGTCAGATCGTCGATGTTGGCCGAGCTCACCGAGGTGACGACCAGCTCGGTGGCAGCAGGCTCGGTGGTGGCGTAGTGCGCCGCGTCGAGAGGCACTTCGCAGGCCCAGGCCGAGTGGATGTCGCCGGTGATGAAGACGGTGTTGTCGACGCCTGCGTCCACGATGGCACCGAGCAGCTTGCGGCGGTCGGCGGTGTAGCCGTCCCATGGATCGGCGTTGTAGGGCAGACCGCCCTCGGGAATGCCGAGCAGGGAGGTGACGGCCCTGGCCGCATCTCGATCGAGCGGTGGGATGAGAGTGGGCGTGATCATCACCGGATTGCCGACGATCTTCCACTGCGTCGGCGACGAGACGATGCCGTCCGTGAGCCACTGCATCTGCTCAGCACCGGTGATGGTCCTATTGGGCGAATCGACCTCGGGACCGTTGAACGGCAACACCTGCTGCGAGCGGTAGGTCCGCAGGTCCAGCATCGAGAGCTCGAGCAGGTTGCCGAACCGGAGCCTGCGGTACAGGTGACGGTTGGTCGCGGTTCCTGCGGCGCGCACCGGCATCCACTCGTAGTAGGCCTGCTCCGAATTGGCCTTGCGCGTGTACCAATCGCCCTCGGTGGCCGGAGTGTGGTTCTCGGCGCCGCCGTCGTACGCGTCGTTGGCCGACTCGTGGTCGTCCCACGTGCAGATCCACGGAACGTCGACGTGGGCGGCCTGCAGATCCAGGTCGGACTTGTACTGACCGTGGCGCTGACGGTAATCGGCGAGCGTGACGATCTCGTGCGTGGGCGAATGCTGCCGAACGACGCCGTCGCGCCCCGGGAAGCCGCCCGTCTCGTACTCGTAGATGTAGTCGCCGAGGTGCACGATGGCGTCCAGGTCCGTCCTGGCGGCCAAATGCCGGTAGGCCCCGAAGTAGCCCGACTCCCAGTTGGAGCACGAGACGACGCCGAAGCGCATCGCGTCGATGTCGGCATCGTTGGCCGGAGCGGTGTGCGTGGTGCCGACGGCCGATGCCGCGTCGCTCGTCCGGAAGTCGTAGAAGTACGTGGTGTCTGCGCTGAGGCCGTCGACGTCGACCTTGACGGTGTGATCGGTATCGGGGCCGGTCGAGACGGTGCCGGAGGAGACGACGTCGCCCATGTCCGGACTACGGGAAATGCGCCACGTCACCGATACCTGCGGTCCGACGCCCGAGCCCGGGGTGGCGTCGGGCGTGGGGGTGATGCGGGTCCAGAGAACGATCGCGTCGGGCAACGGATCTCCCGACGCCACCCCGTGCAGGAAGCCTCGATCGCTGCCCTGCGCGTGTGCGGTCGCGGGCAATGTCGTGGCGACTCCGGCCACTGCGACGGCCACCGATGACGAGCGAAGAAACGTCCTTCTGGAAAGCGCAGACTCAGCGTGCATCGGGTCAGTCCATGCGATGGACGGTCGGCGGTCAAGTAAGGCGCGCCTGGGTCGGCCATAGTGTTCACCGGCCGGCCATGCGCCGGACGCTGGTTTGCCTTCGTCGCTCCGGGAGAACACTCCGAGAATGGACGCTCTGTGGTTGTTCGGTGATCAGCTCGGCCCGCACTTCCACTCGGTGGACGAGCATGCCGAGCGAGACGTGCTGATGATCGAGTCGCGGCGCGTATTTCGACGCAGGCGATACCACCGACAGAAGCTCCATCTCGTGTTGTCGGGAATGCGTCATCTGGCCGAGGAGATGAGTGATCGCGTCACCTATCTGCAGACCGAGACGTACCGCGAAGGGTTGGCCGAGTACGGCAAGCCCGTGGTGGTGTTCGAGCCCACCTCACACGCGGCGGAGAAGTTCGTCGCCGCCTTGCACGAGGAGGGCCTGGTGTCGGAGATTCTGCCGACGCCGATGTTCGCGCTCCCCCGGGCAGAGTTCGCCGATTGGGCGGCCGAGCGCGGCACCTTCCGGATGGAGACGTTCTACCGCGAGCAGCGCAAGAAGTTCGGTGTACTGATGGACGGTTCCGACCCGGTATCGGGAAAGTGGAACCTCGATGCAGAGAACCAATCGCCACCTCCGAAGGGACGTCTGACCCTGGGTGTGGAGGAACCGTGGTGGCCGACCGAGGATGCCGTCGACGACAAGGTGCGAGCCGACCTCGACGACTGGGACCTCGACACAGTCGGAGTCGACGGGCCACGAGTGTTCGCAGTAACTGCCTCTGAGGCCTCGGAAGCGTTGTCGCACTTCATCAATTACCGTTTGGACGACTTCGGCAAATACGAGGACGCGGTGATGGCCGACGACTGGACGATGTCGCACTCGCTGTTGTCGGTCCCGCTCAACCTCGGTCTGCTGCAGCCATTGGACGTGGCGCACGCCGCCGAGAACGCCCATCGCGACGGCACCCCGCTCGCGAGCGTGGAGGGTTTCGTTCGGCAGATTCTCGGCTGGCGCGAATACGTGTGGCATCTGTACTGGCATATGGGGCCGGAGTACCTCGAGCGCAACAAGCTCGAAGCCCATGAGCCACTGCCGGATTGGCTACTCGAGTTGGACGGCGACGCCGTGGTGGCGAAGTGCCTGTCGTCGACAGTGGACGGTGTGCGCGACCGCGGCTGGGTGCACCACATTCCGCGGTTGATGATCCTGGGAAACTTTGCGCTGCAACATGCCTGGGACCCGCGGGCGTTGACCGACTGGTTCGCAACGGCTTTCGTCGACGGGTTCGCCTGGGTGATGCCGGTGAACGTGATCGGCATGAGTCAGCACGCGGACGGCGGAGTGATCGCCACCAAGCCCTACGCCTCGGGCGGGGCGTACCTGAACCGCATGACCGATTACTGCAAGCCGTGCGAATTCAACCCGAAAAAGCGACTGGGCGACGACGCCTGCCCCTTCACCGCCGGCTACTGGGCCTTCGTGCACCGGCACCGCGAGATGTTGGCACTCAATCACCGCACGGCGAGGCAGGTGTCGTCGATGAACCGATTGAGCGACCTCGAGCAGGTGCTGGAACAGGAACGTCAGCGCGAGGTGTACTGACGCGCCGGATTCTCGAACCCCGAGAGTCTCCATTCGTGAGGAGGCCCGCCAGGGGTGAGTGCAGTCTTGCCCTGTCCAGAGTTCGTAGGCATCAACTGCGCGACGCGCACCACGCCGGCCGGGACGCCGCAATGAGGCCACTCCACTTTCAAGCTTCCTGCGGCAGCCGCCCACTGACCTCAGCCCAAACGTGTCCAAAGGACGCCCCGAATCATCAGATAGGCAGCTGAATTGGCAGATCAATGGCGCGGAGATTAGGCGTCGCAGACGACGAACCGTCATTTTGAAAGCAAATTGCTGAACAATGGCCGTCTCATGTGATCTTTGGGTGCCATCGAGCATCTACCACAGGCCACCGACAGGTCTCGATTCGCGAATCCTTATGCAGGGCAATAGTTTTCGATTCGACTATCATTGACAGTCGAATGCATGTTCGATACACTTCACTCCATGACCACCGCGATCTGGCAACTGAGCGAGGCAGAACTCCTCGCCGACGCCACCGCGGTCTCCCACCAAATCCAACTCCTCGAAGCCCGCCGGATCGCGCTCGTCGCCGACATCGACACCCGCGTGAGCCGCGAGAAACTCGGCTTCCCCGGCCCAGCAGGGTGGCTGACCTCCACCACACTGCTCTCCCCGGGCAAAGCCACCAAGATCGTCGCCCTCGCCCGCGGACTGAAGAACTTCCCCGACATCGCCGACGCCGTCAACACCGGCAGCATCTCCGTCGACCACGCCGCCCTGATCCTCACCTTCGCCGAAACACCACCGAAGAACCTCCCCCCGGAAGGCCAGGACGTCGCCAGAGCAGCATTGCTGACCGCCGCCACCGGACCCGACGCCCGCACCGGCCCACTGCGCGCAGCGATCACCCGCCTCCACGACACCTACGGCGGCAAGACACCACCTGCCGAAGACACCGACCGCAACGAACTCTTCGCCTCCACCACCCTCAACGGACGTCTGGTGGCGAAGATGGATTTCGATGCGATCACCGGCGAAAAGCTGCTCACCGCCCTCTCACCGTTGACCGAACCCCGCCCCGCCGCCGACGGCACCCAAGACGAACGCAGCCCCGCCCGACGCCGAGCCGACGCCTTCGGACACATCCTCGACCGCTACCTCGCCTCCAGCAACCGACCCACCGAAGGCGGAGAAAAACCGCACGTCAACCTGCACATCACCCTGCGTGATCTCACCGACCTCCGCAACACTGCAGCAGGCGCAGGCGCAGGTGACAAATGCAGTGGCAGTGGCAGTGGCGAGAACACCGTCACCGCAACCGAATCCGATAGCGCAAGCAGCAGCACCAGCGGCGGTGGTGCCGATGGTTGTGACAGTGGACCGGTCTCTGATCGTCGCGCGTATCGGGACCTGTTCGGTGACGGCACCACCGTCGGGTGGCTGCCGTGGATGGGGCCACTCTCCCGCGAGACGTCCCGGCAGCTGGCCTGCGATTGTCTTCTCACCGCCATCGTCATGGATGAGAACGGTTCCCCGATCAACCTCGCCCGCACCGCCCGCACCGTCACCGCGAAACAGAAACGCGCCCTCACCGCCCGTGACCACGGCTGCGCCTTCCCCGGCTGCGGGAAACCCGCAGCCTGGACCGAAGGCCACCACATCTGGCATTGGGGTGATGGTGGCCCCACCGACATGAACAACCTCGTCCTCCTGTGCGGATTCCACCACCGACTCATCCACCACAGTGACTGGGAAGTGTTCATCGGCACCGATCAACACCCCTGGTTCATCCCGCCGGCAACCGTCGACCCCTACCGACAACCCAGACAATCCCACGCCCGCGCAGGCCCCCACATCGCCTGACCCACGCAAACGCACCAGCCCCACACAAACACACCAGCCCCGCACCGAGAACACGGTGCGGGGCTGGAAGAGATTGTCGAGCTGGATGTTTCGATCAGACACCCTGCGGTTGTACGCGACCTGCGTGAAGCCGATCCTGCTCGTCTCCGCTCCGATCGATCGGCCGACCGGTGACCTAGTTCGCGTCGAGCTTCGCGACAGCCTCATCGATCATCGGCACATATCGCTCGAGTGCCCACGGCACAGTCAGCGGATTGATGATGGACGACCCTGTGACGAACGACTGATCAGTCGGCGCAACGACCGAACCGCGGGACACGGCCGGGATCTGCTTGTATGCAGGCTGATTCTCGGTGTCGGTGCGGTTCTGCGGATCCGAGTAGAACGTGAAGATCAGGTCCGAGTCGTCCAACAGATTCGCGTTCTCCAACCCGATGACCGACGAGTCGGTGCCCTCGGTCTCGTCGAGCGTGTTCACCACCGGATCGACCTGCAACCCGAGACCGCGAACCATCGCGACGCGCTGTTCGTCGGCGAGAAACACGCCGAGCGTGCCGGGGCCGGTGTTGTAGATGTACGAAAAGCTCACGTCCGCGTACTCGGGGTGCTGGGCGGCGGCGTCCGCGAAGCGGCTCTCGATCTTGTCGATCTCCTCCGCAGCCTTCTCCTCCTCACCCATGGCCTTGCCGATCACGGTGATCTGGTCTTCCCAGGTAGTTGTCCACGGCTGCTCCTCGTACGCAACCACCGGGGCGAAGGCACTGAGCTTGTCGAACTGATCCTGCGTGATCCCGGACCACGGTGCCAGGATCAGGTCCGGTTCGAGCGCCGCGACGGCCTCGATGTTCAATTCGGTACCGCCCGTGAACTGCTGGGGAAGTTCGGCCCCCAATTCGGTCACCGCGTCGTGAACCCACGGCAGATACCCGGTGTCGTCGGCACCCCACGAATACTCTTCGACGCCGACGGGGACGGTGCCCAGCGCGATCGCCGTCTCGGCCGAGCCCTGGCCGAGAGTCACAATGCGCTCCGGCTTCTCGGTGATGACCGCCTGCCCCAGCGCGGAGTCGATGGTGACAGCCGCGAAGTCACTTCCCGCCTGCGGCTCCTCGGCGGTATCGGTACTCGAACATGCGCCGACCACAAGGGCCGACACCGTGAGCGCGGACAGCAGGGTTGCGCGGCGCGTAGTCCGTCGACCGGTCGGTGAAGCAGAAAACATGGTTACCTTTCGACAAGCAAAGGGACGTTAAAGTAACCCTAGGCTAACCTCTCATTCAGGTTCAAATGCGCTGCACAACACGCGTTCGCTACGGTGGGACGCATGAGCCTTCCTCGTCCCGCACCCGACCGGACTGCCGTCGTGACTGGAGCGTCCTCCGGCATCGGGGCCGCCATCGCTCGCCAACTCGCCTCCCGAGGCCACGGTGTCACCCTCGTCGCCCGACGCGCCGACAAGCTCGAAGAGTTGGCACAGGAGATCCGAGCACAAGGCGTCCGTGCCGAGGTGCTGGCCGCTGACCTCTCCGACCGCACTGCGCGCGCCGAACTGCTCGGCCGCATCACCGATCTCGGCCTGATCCCCGACATTCTGATCAACAACGCCGGACTCTCCACCCTCGGACCCGTCGCAGAATCGGATCCGGATGCGGAAATGAACATGATCGAGGTCGACGTGGTCGCCGTCGCGGATCTGTGCACCCGGTTCCTCCCCGGCATGACCGAACGCCGACGCGGCGCGCTGCTCAACGTCGCATCGACCGCCGCGTTCCAGCCCCTGCCCGGCCAAGCCGGATACGGCGCATGCAAGGCGTTTGTTCTCTCTTACACCCAGTCATTGACCGGCGAACTGCGCGGAACCGGAGTAACCGCCACCGCGCTGTGCCCCGGACCGGTGCAGACCGGATTCGGTGAGGCGGCCGGCTTCGCGAAAGACGATGCAGAGAAGGCACTTCCATCGATCATGTGGGTGTCGGCAGAAGCAGTGGCCAAGACTGCCGTCGACGACATGACCAAGGGACGCATGGTCTCGATCCCCGGGCCGGCCAACCGCATCGGATCGATCTTCGCTCAGATCACTCCGCGAACCCTGTTGGTGCCCATGCTCACTCGTATCCATCCCGGCCTGAAGAACGGTGCGCCTTCATGAAACGCGAACTCGCGGTCTCCGACAGCATCGTCGTGGACGCCGACGCCGACACTCTCTACGCTGCGATCAGCGACCCCACCAAGATGGGGCAGTGGAGCCCCGAAAATACCGGCGCGACGGTCCACGAACCTCGCGAGAGTGCTTACGTAGGAATGGTGTTCGACGGAACCAACAAGCGCGGCCGGGCGAAGTGGATCACTCGCTGTACCGTCACGGCGGCGGACCCGGGCAAGACCTTCGAGTTCCGCGTCCACGCGATCGGCAAGAGCACTCCGAAGATCAAGGGCGCGAACGCAACTTGGCGATACGACTTCGAGCAGGTCGCTGGCGGCACGAAAGTCACCGAGACCTGGACCGACGACCGAACGAAATGGCCCGACGCCCTGGCACTCGTGTTCGACAAAATCGTCACCAGCGGCAAGACGTTCCCGCAGTTCCAGCGTCGCAACATTCGAAAGACGCTGGAGAACCTGCAGAGGCGTTACGCCTGACGACTAGGCCTGCCGGGTGTAGAGGCCGAGAACGTACGAGGCCTGCCCGGCATGCTGAAGGTCGTCGGAGACCACGGACACCAGGCGCGCACCCAACGTGACGGGCGGGTCCCAGTTCTCGTCGACGATCCGGTCCAAATCGTCGGTCGAGATACTGCTCAGGTAAGCAACGGTTTTCGAGTGCACGGAGTCGTGGTATTCACGCAGCAACTCGGCGCTCGAGGTGACCTGAGCGACGTCGGAGGACGATTGGCCGTACCCGATGTCGGACTTGTCGAACGGCAATCCGAAACGCTCGAACCACGAGTCCGACGTCCAGACCTGTTCGCTCCCGGCCACACCCGCGATGTGGTCGTCCTGTACCCGCGTCAGGTGCCACAGCAACCACGCGATGCTGTTGGCGTCGGCGTCGGGCCGATAGGCCAACGCCGCAGCAGGGATGTCGTCCAACACCGAGTGAACGAGTTCCTTGATCCGGCCGAACGCGTCGGTGAGTAGGTCGTTGTGATTCATGAAAGATCCATCTCTTCTCTGACAGCACTGATGACCACTCATGCATACCCCGATGGGGCCGCAGGGAACATCGGGGTGGGCCGAGCGCGTTGGACCGGATATGACTGCTCCAGCAATTGTGTACACCCGCACCGGCGATTCGTCCGTCCTCGAGCTGAAGGATCGCGAGGTGACCGAGCCCGCCGCAGGCGAAGTCCGCGTCCGCATCGTGGTCTCGGGCGTCAATCCGACGGACTGGAAGAACCGAACCGGCTCCGGCCCGGGTGAGAAGCTGGCATTCGACGAGGTGGTACCGAACCAGGACGGTGCCGGAGTGGTGGACGCGGTCGGCCCCGATGTCGACGGCGTCTCCGTTGGAGATCGTGTCTGGGTGTACCTGGCCCAGCACCAGCGTCCCACTGGAACGGCACAGTCGTTTGCAATCCTGCCCGCTTCCCGGGTGGTGCCTCTGCCCGACGGCGTCGGATTCGACGTGGGCGCAAGCCTCGGAGTGCCCGCGATGACGGCGCACCGCGCACTGACCGTCTCCGAAGACGGACCCATCCGGCTGCACCCGGGCGCGCTGGACGGCAAGTCGGTACTAGTCGCAGGTGGTGCCGGTGCCGTCGGCCATGCCGCGATCCAGTTGGCCCGTTGGGCGGGCGCGACCGTGGTGACTACGGTCAGCGGGCCGGAGAAGGGCGCACTGGCGACCGCCGCGGGCGCGCACCACGTGGTGAACTACAAGGCCGGCGACGCCGCCGCTGAAATCCGCGAGTTGGTCCCCGTCGGAATCGATCTCGTCGTCGAGGTCGCTCCCGCACAGAACGCCGCGCTCAACGCTGCTGTGGGAGCGAACCGCGCATCGGTGGCCGTCTACGCCAACAACGGTGGCGACACCGTGACCCTCGACGTTCGGCCGAACATGGTGCTCAACACCCGCTACCAGTTCGTACTCCTCTACACCGTCGGTGACGAGGCTCTGCGGAACGCCGAGGCGGACGTCAGCGCGGCGGCAGCAGCAGGTGTGCTCGAGGTGGGCGAAGCCACCGGCCTACCGCTGCACCGCTACTCGTTGGGTGAGACCGCCGCCGCACACGACGCTGTCGAAAACGGAACTGTCGGCAAGGTGTTGATCGACGTCTCCAGCGAGTAACTCAGGTGATGACCGGCAACGTGGAACATGGAGGTTGATTCGATTGCCGGTCATTCTCCACGAACAGTGCGTCCGCCCAGAGCCTGTCGGCGATTCGACCGTTGCGCGTGGTGCCAGCGATGTGGTCGGTCCCCGCCGCACCCGTCCCCGCCCAAGCGATCGAGTTCCGCGGTGAGCGCGCGTAGTCGGTGCACGGTAGATGGAGCATTGTGCAGTTCCTCGTCCACGGATTCAGCCTTCTGGAGAGTGTTGCCCAGAACTATCACGATGATCTAATATCTCGATTGTCGAGATATTAGGGAGGTTCCGTGAGTCGGTTCAGCGATAGCACCGCAGCTGACGGATTCTTTTCGGCCTACGACCGCGTGCTGGCGAAGTGGCCGCCGCCCATCGACACAATCGACAGTGAATCCGACTACGGCACAACCCGAGTCAACGCCTGCGGACCCATCGACGGACCTCCGGTGGTGCTTCTGCCCGGTGGCGGAGCAACATCGACCGTCTGGTTCGACAACGTCGCGACCCTCGCCCGGGGCAACCGGGTCTTCGCAATCGACCCGATGGGCGACCCCGGACGAAGCATCGTCGGTCCGAAACCGATCCGCACAGTCGACGACCTGATGTCCTGGCTCGATCAAGTTCTCGACACCCTCGAGGTCACGCGAACGTCGGTGGTCGGACATGGATACGGGGCAACGGTGGCGCTCGCGTACGCGTTGCACCGGCCGGAGCGCGTCGGCACCCTCGTCCTGCTGGATCCCCCTTCGTGTTTCGCCGGCATGCGCCTGGCGTACCTACTGCACGCGGTGCCGATTCTGGTGCGCCCGACTCGCGCGCGAATGCATTCGCTTATCCAGTGGGAAACACACAAAGCGCCGCTCGACGCCGACTGGCTCGATCTCACCGAGCGAGGCGCCGACTTCCCGTCGTCGAAACCAGTGGTTCCCCGCCGCCCCAAGGCAGATCGATGGGCGACGCTGTCCGCGGACGTCACCGTCGTCTTTGCCGGTGACAGTAAGGTGCACAACAGTTCTCGTGCTGCCGACGCTGTCGAGAAGGTTCTCCCGAACGCACACACCGTCGTCCTGACCGGCTGCAGCCACCACATGTTGCCGATGCTGCCGGCCAGGGAACTCGATGCCGTGCTGCTGAGCGCCCTAGACATCCCAGGTCCGTAACTTGTCAAGCTGCGGCGGGTTGTGGCGCTG
>NZ_JAPWIJ010000022.1 GCF_027270735.1 Rhodococcus ruber
CTGAACCACAAAGACGACTGCGCCCACCGCAACCACCAGCAGTAGGCGCAGTCGCGTAAGCCCACCCCGCTGCGGGTAAGCCGTGGAGCCCGCCGATAGATCGGCTGGCTGCATGGGGGCGTTCGAAGATTCGTCGATCCAGGGAGAGTGCGTGCGGAACAGGATATGGCTGATGCTTACCGCGGCAATTCTGTCGGAAACGGCCGCGGCTCTGTCCATGAAAGCCGCGCTCGATGCGCCCATATGGTACGTCGTGGTCGTCGCCGGGTACTGCATTTCGTTCGTGTTGTTGTCTTTGATTCTTCGTGCAGGCGCGCCGGTCGGAAAGACCTATGGGATTTGGGCAGCGTCGGGAATTGCATTGACTGCCGTCTCTGGAACCGTCCTGTTCGGTGAACCGTTGACCGCCACCATGATCGTCGGGATCGCATTCGTCATCGGGGGCGTTTTGCTGGTCGAGTTCGGCTCCGGTCGGGCACGAGAAGGAGTCTCCGGATGACCTGGTGGCTGTTGTCCGGCGCAATCGCCTCAGAGGTCGCTGCCACGCTTGCACTTCGTGCGTCCGAGGGCGGGCGTAAGAGAATTTGGTTTCTCCCAGTTGTTTCGGGATACGTGATCGCGTTCGCCCTGCTGTCCGCAACACTGTCGGCCGGCTTGGCCGTCGGTGTCGCGTACGGAATCTGGGCTGCCTGCGGCGTAGCACTGACCGCTGTCGCTGGGCGTCTGTTGTTCAAAGAGCCGTTGAACTGGGTCATGGCAGCTGGTATCGCTGTGATCATAGGTGGAGTACTGCTCATAGAAACAAGTTCGATCACTCTCTGAGCGCCTGCCGGGATCGGTTGCGGTACCAATACACGCTGCACTGGAGAACCCGGTCGAGACGACGTGCCCCGCCCAGCGATGACCTCGCCCGCCGGTGCCTTTTCACGTGCGCGGTACACGGGCCGGGGTCTGCTCGAACACCTCCCGCAGTGCCTGAACTGCGGCCTCGATCGACGGCCGACTGTTGTCGGCGCGCCACAGCGCGTAGATCTCTCGGCGCAGCGGTGGATCGACCGCCCTGATCGCGACGTTCTCGGGAACGTGCACCCGCGCCAGACGTGGCAACAGGGACGCTGCGAGGCCGCTTGCGACAAATTCGAGCTGGGCCGCGAACTCTGGGACCTCGTACCTGATGAGCGGCTCCACGCCACGAGTGCGCAAGGTCTGCACCAACCACAGATGAAAGGACTCACCCTTCCTCCACGTTGTCCAGGGCATGTCGGCCAGGTTAGTCAAATCGACTGTCTCGGAACCGGATTCAGGGTGGTCGGCCGGCAGAGCGACGTCAGCGACATCCTCGTGCACGAGCGTGTGGCGCGTGCCCTCCGGCAACCGCAGAGGCAGCGTGACCCAGCTGTCGACCAATGCCACGTCCAGGTGCCGGCGCTCGATGTCGCGCAACAGATCCTCGGCATCACCGGCCACGAACGACACCTCGAGTCGGGAGTGCCGCTCGCGCAGCACGGCCAACGCCCGGGGTATCACCGAACGCGTCGCGGAGGAGAACGACCCGATCCGCAGCTCTCCTGCCACGTCGACGCCCAGCGACGCGATCTCGGCCTCGGAGGTAGCGATCAACGCCAGGATCTGTTGCCCGCGCTGGGCGAGAACACGCCCCGCCTCGGTCAGCTGCACTCCGCGCCCGGCCTGCGTCAACAGTTCGACGCCCACCTCGCGTTCGAGCTTCGCCAGCTGTTGTGAGACGCCCGAGGCGGTCACATGCAGCTGACGGGCAGCTTCAGCGACCGAGCCATGCTCGGCGACACTGCACAGCGCACGTACCCGCTCCACGTTCAACACAGTAGCAATACTACTCCTTTAAAGTCACAAACATTCAATTGTGCTTTATCTTCTCGCTACCGAGAATGGACATGTGAGTATCGACATCGCTTCGTCCAAGACATCTTCCGCCGCGCCTCGGCCAATCCCCGTCGATCCGCGAGTTCTCGTGCTCGCCGGAACGCTGGCGATCTCGTCGACCGGCATCTTCATCGGACTCGCCGACGTCTCCCCTGCCACGGCGACCTTCTTCCGGTGTGTGGTGGCGCTTCCTGTCCTCGCGGTCCTGGCACGGAGAGAGCTCGTCCGCCGCGGCCGCCCACCGGCGCGTTCGGTGCTCATGCACGCAATCGGTGGACTGTTCCTCGGTGTTGACTTCGCACTGTGGTCGCAGTCGATCTCGCTCATCGGCGCCGGTATCTCGACCGTCGTGATGAGTGTGCAGGTGGTCGTCGTTCCCGTGCTGGCATGGATGATTCTGCGAGCACGGGTACCCGGGCAGTTCGTTCTCGCTGTGCCCGTGCTGTTCGTAGGCATCGCCCTTGCCTCCGGTGCGGTGTCGAATCCGCACGACCAAAGTCTCGTTCTCGGTGTGGGTTTGGCGCTGGGGTCCGGGGTGGCGTACGGGGTGTACATCTTCACCGCGGGGCGCGATCGGGACGGTGCGCACTCCACGACCGGGGTCCTGGTTTCCACGGTCACCGCAGGAGTGTCCGGGTCGATGGTCGGCTCGATCTGGGGCGCAGTGGACCTCACCCCAGGGTGGAGGGCGGTGCCGTGGCTGATCGCTCTCGCCGTCGTCGGCCAGGTCCTCGGGTGGATGCTCATCGGACACGCACTGCCGTCGTTGCCGTCGGAAGTGGGGGCAACGTTGTTGCTGGTCCAGCCGGTATTGACGGTCTTGCTCGGTGTGCTGATCTTGCGTGAGAAGCCAACGATGATGCAGTTCGTGGGCTGTACGGTGGTCGTGATCGCGATCTGGGGTGCCACACATCGCCGCCCGGTCGAGCACTCGTGGGGTTCGAGGTTTTCCACCGGACGGGCGAGGTGACGCCGCATCTCGCCGTTTGCCCGTTCGAGCGCCGAGGAACGGATGTCACCCGAGCACGCCTTGAAGTGGACCAGCTAGTTCCACGGTACGGACGGCGACGTCACGGCCCATCAAGGCACGGCGAATCGCGACTACACCTGCGCTATTCGCCGACGCGGCTCTCGGGTTTTGCCGGACGGCGTGAATACTCGACCAGTCGATGACGCACCGCTGGTTCGACGCAGTCTCCGGCTGATCCGTTCAATTGCTCTCGCAACCGTCGGCGGTACTCACCCATTCCGAGTCCGAACTCGACGAATACGTCCGATGCCGACGCTCCCCCGAACGGCTCCCACACGACAGCAAACGCAACCAGCGGATCACTCGATTGTTCGGAAACCACTGCTCAACACCTCTTCCCGACGGCGTCAGTCAGCAGATCACCAAGGTTCAGGAGCGAGTCCTTGCGTGAAAGTCCATTGTGAATTCGTCGGAGCTTCTGGACCCTATTACTGGTCCCACTACCTCGTGGATCGAGTGACACTGTTCGGAAGACTCCGACGCGTTCACAAGAGGACGAGAGCCGTGTGTGAAGTCCGACCGATGTCGCCGTCGCAGCTGAATTCGAACAACATCTCGGTGAATCGTGTAGCGGGCGGTCCCGAGGTGGAATCATGTAGTGGAGGCTCACGAGGCCGCCACGGCGTCGGCGATGGCCTTACCGAGGGTGTCGGTGCCGGCCGAACCACCCATGTCCGGAGTCAGGGTATCCCCGCCTTTGGCCAGAACTGTTTCGACTGCCACGAGTACTGCTGCGGCAGCGCGGTTTTCGCCGAGGTGCGTCAACATCATGGAGGCGCACCAAATTTGGCCGATAGGGTTGGCGACGCCTCGGCCGGCGATATCGGGAGCCGAGCCGTGCACGGGTTCGAACAAGCTCGGGAAGCGTCGCTCCGGGTTGATGTTTGCACTCGGCGCGATGCCGATGGTGCCGGTGCACGCCGGTCCGAGGTCGGACAGGATGTCGCCGAAGAGGTTCGACGCGACGACGACGTCGAACCAGTCGGGATGCAAGACGAAGTTCGCCGTCAGGATGTCGATGTGATATTTGTCCACGCCGACGCCGGGATAGTTGGTGGACATCGCCCGCACGCGCTCGTCCCAGTACGGCATGGAAATCGAGATGCCGTTGCTCTTCGTGGCCGAGGTGAGGTGCCGCTTGGGTCGGCTCTGCGCAAGATCGAAGGCGTACCGGAGGATTCGGTCGACGCCGACGCGCGTCATGACCGTCTCCTGCATCACGATCTCGCGCTCGGTGCCCTCGAACATCTTGCCGCCGACGCTGGAGTACTCCCCCTCGGTGTTCTCTCGCACGACGTAGAAGTCGACGTCACCGGGCTCGCGGCCGGCGAGCGGGCTGCGCACTCCCGGCATCGACCGGACCGGCCGCAGGTTCACGTACTGGTCGAACGCCCGCCGGAACTGAAGCAGACTGCCCCACAGCGAGACGTGATCGGGCACCACATCCGGCCAGCCGACTGCGCCGAAGAAGATTGCGTCGAACCGTCGAAGATCGTCGAACCAATTGTCGGGCAACATCTTTCCGTGTTGGGAGTAATAGGCGGCGCTGGAGTGATCGAAGTGTTCGTAGTCGAGGTCGAAGTCGAACGCAGAGGCGGCGGCGTCCAAAACGCGCAGACCTTCGGGCACTACTTCTGTGCCGATGCCATCACCGGGAATGACGGCGATGCGGTGAGTGGTGGACATACTGAAAATCCTTACGGAAGGGATGGGCGGGTTGGCTTGCCTGAGCGGGTCATCGAGCTGCGGTGACTACCGCTTGCGGCAGCAGGATCCCCGGAAGACAACTGAGCATTCGGGCCGCACGGTGCGGGCCCGCGACGGTGAGCACTCGCTGTTCCTCGGTTCGTCCAGCGCCGCTGACACGGTCGGCAGATTGATCGTCAACGGGTCGTCGTCGGGGTGCGCCACCTCGACGCTGAACTCCCCGAGTGGGCCCGGACATGGAACGTATCGTCACGCGCGGTAGGCAGTCGACGCATCGACGTCACCCGTGAACGCTGACAAGGAGGCGTTTTCGGCCCATTGGGTTGGTCCACGTAGCGGGTTCGGCCTCCCAGAACGGGCCTGCCAGTCGGTTGCCGATCACGCCGTGCACACAACAGACGTTACGCGAATGCTGATTGTCTGACAATCATTAGTTCGTCAGTGCTTTAATCTCCTGCAGCGAACGTCCTCGTGGGCGCTCCCCAAGAAGGAGAAATACTGTGCCACAGGGTCACGAAGAACTGTCCGACGACGAAAAACACCTCGCATCACTCGGCTACACCCAGGAGCTGAATCGCTCCTGGTCGAGCTTCAGCAACTTCGCCATCTCGTTCTCAATCATCTCCATACTGGCGGGCTGCTTCACCTCGTTCGGGCTCGGCTGGAACAATGGGGGGCCTGCCGCCATCGCCTGGGGTTGGCCCATCGTGTCGGTGTTCATCCTGTTTATTGGACTGTGCATGTCCGAACTGGTGTCGGCCTACCCCACCTCAGGCGGCATCTACTGGTGGGCAAGCAAACTCGGAGGCGCCAAGGCCGGCTTTTACACCGGCTGGCTGAACATCATCGGCCTCATCGCCATCCTCGCGTCGACGGCCTACGGCGCGGCGACGTTCCTCGACCTCACCCTCGGCACCTTCAGCGAGACGTGGCTGGCCGGGTACAGCCTGACGAGAGTCTTCGTCATCTTCCTCGTGATCCTGGCTATGTCGGCGACCATCAATATCTTCTCCTCGCACCTACTGGCCGTCATCAACAACATTTCGGTTTGGTGGCACGTGGCGGGCGCAACCTGCGTCATCGCCATCCTCATCGTGGTACCCAAGCAACACGCCAGCCTGTCCGACGTCTTCGCCAAGACCGTCAACAACACCGGAATGTTCAACGGTGCCACGTCCGGGGTCGGCTGGCTGATCTTCGTACTGCCGATCTCGGCGATCCTTACCCAGTACACGATCACCGGCTACGACGCGTCCGCGCACATCTCCGAGGAAACCAAGGGCGCGGCCGACGGAGCCGCCAAGGGAATTTGGCGGGCCATCGTCTACTCCGCCATCGGCGGCTGGATCCTGTTGCTCACCTTCCTGTTCGCAGTTAACGATTCGGATGCGGTGTCCGCGGGTGGTGGTGCGGTCGCGGTGATCTTCAGCCAGGCGATGAGCTCGCCGTGGGTGGGCGTCGTGTTGCTGATCTCGACGGCTGGTCAGCTGTTCTGCCTCACTGCCATCCAGACCAGTAGTTCGCGGATGCTGTTCGCGTTCAGCCGCGACCGCGCGGTACCGGGTCATCAGCTGTGGTCGAAGGTCAGCAAGAACAAGATTCCTGCCAACGGCGTGATCGTCACCGCCGCGCTCGCGGCAGTCATCACGTTGCCGGCGCTGGTCGAGGTCGACGTCAACGGCGCACCCGTTCCGGTCGCGTTCTTCGCCGTAGCCTCCATCGGCGTCGTCGGCTTGTACCTGTGCTTCGCTGTGCCGATCTACTTCCGCTGGAAGGCCGGTGACTCGTTCCCCGTCGGCAAATGGAATCTGCGCGGTCACCACAAGTGGATGGCACCCGTCGCGCTCGTCGAGATCGTTGTCACCTCGATCATTGCCATGTTCCCGACCTCGTTGGGCGGTGTGCCGTGGGACCCGAGCTTCGAGTGGAAGTTCGTCAACTACACCCCGCTACTCGTCGGCGGCGTGCTGATCCTGCTGTTTTTCTACTGGCACGCGTCGGTGAAGAAATGGTTCACCGGACCGATCAAGCAGGTCACAGCCGTTGCCGGAGAACTCGACCTCACTTAGAGCGCTTACCCGCGGTTACATGCACCGGGCCACTCGTGCCTTGACGCTCAGGGGCCCGGTGCTCTCAGCCGGACAGTTCTGGAAGGTCGACGTCAGAAAAGGGCAGTTTCGACGGCGTCACCCTCGTCGACTGTGATCGTCACCGATTCCCGATGAGGGCCAACGTCTTGCTATGTCCTCCGTTCGAAACCCACTGTGGCGAGCCGACTACTGACATCCTCACCTTTGAACGGTCGGCAGCGTAAACGAACTGACATTGCGTTCCGCCGATCATCGGTTCGACTCTCCGATTCGATGCTCCCGTCGACCAGCCCATGCCGTGCGCGTGATTCGATAGCCATCCGCCAACGGAACCGAGTCGAAAGCACCGGATCCGGCGGTGCCGGCGCGCTCACGTCGACGGACGGTGTCGTCGTGGAGACGGTGACCGACATTCGCACTCTGCGAACGTTCACGACCACCGATCCCAGTGAGCCCGCCGCTGTTCACTCTGCCGACGACAAACGAGAACTCTCCGTCACCGCCCGAAACAGAAGTTCCTGATCGACAGCACGAATACGGGTGGAAACGCTCGAAAACTCAGAAGCAGTGATCTCTGGTAATCGAGGACTTCCATGTGGCCACGGACAGCAATGGCACATGCACGCAACCGACCCCATTCAGAGAACCGACCATGTTAATCCCAGGTAAAACGGCTGGCAAGAGCCTCTCCGTGAGATCTACGACACGCTCACTGCCAACTATCTCTTGACTCTCAATCACACTGGCCCATACAGTCATTGTTGATTGATGGACAATCAAGTGATCGACCATCGGCGAGAGGCAAACGTAGCCGTGATAGCACCAGACCCGACAACTGGCACTCATCCGTCGGGCTCCGATATGTATCGATTCGACGACAAGGTTCGTGACCGACGCCGCCGCGACTTGTCGCGTACCGCGCGATGGTTCCTGCTGTCAGTCGCCTCGAGGTCCCGAATTTACGCGCGTAGCGTGCGGCGCACTACCTCAGAGGAACACAGTATCGCCGCCGCACTGGCGGACGAGGCCGGCCTGCGACCACAGCTGCCGACACTGCTGCCCTCGGGCTACCAACTGGACCGTGCCGCTGCGTTCGCGTCGGGGGGTGGCGTGGAATTCTCCTTCAGGTCCGCCGACGGCGGGCGCTTCTTCCGGCTCACCCAGCGGGCATGGTTCGTCCCACTGGCCGAGGAGCTTCGGGTAACCAACCTGCCTCACACTCGGATCCCGTTCAGTCGCAACGACATACACGTCATCCACGGCGAGTGCTACGAAGAGCCGATCGACGACGGATTTTGGCATTCCACCCGCTGGGCATTTGCCTGGCAGCACGGTCCGCTCATCACCCAGATCCGCTGCGTGCGCGATCAGGCACCGACCGCTACGACGCTGCTTCGCTGCCTACAAGAACCGTACGCACCACCTTTCACCGGGCACCTCTCACAAACCGAAAGAACTCAGAAATGAAGACTCCCAGTAAACTCAATCCGTTCAGCCGCAACTCGAGCAGTCCGTCGGACAAGTTCGTGATGAACCGGCGCCGCGCCCTGGGGCTGGCTGCCGGCGCAGCCGCCGCCACATTCGCCGGTAGTTCCTTGACTGCCTGCGCGAAAGAGGGCGGCGGCAGTGGCGGTTACAAAGTCGCCATGATCGTACCGACCTACGACGCCGTGCGTTGGAAGGCCGCGGACGGGCCCTTCTTCATCCAGGAGGCCCAGGCGCTCGGTATGAACCCGATGCCGATCCAGTCGTCGAACAACGATGTAGACCTGCAACTCAAGCAGGTCGAGAATGCGCTCAACCAGGGCATCGAGGGACTCGTGCTGGCACCGGTGAACGTCGACGCCGCGAAGGCGATGGTGCAGATGGCCAACAGCGCGGGAGTCCCTGTAATTGCGCACAACTATGTGGTTCCCGAGGCCAAACTTGCCGGAGTCTCCGCCCGGGACGGGATTGCGCTCGGCGAAATGCTCGGTGCTGCGATGGTTGCGATGGCCCCGGAGGGTAATTACGCCATTGCCAAGGGCGAAGAGGGCACCGATATGGCCCAGCTCAAGGCCGAAGGCGGGATGAACATCCTCAAGCCGATGATCGATTCCGGAACCATCGCGGTGGTGTCCGATCAGTGGAACCGGGCCTGGTCCGGCGATCTGGCGCAGAAACAGATCGAGCAGGCACTGACCATATCGGGCAACCAACTCGCCGGCGTCCTCTCCTACTGCGATTGCATGACCTACGGGATCGTCCAGGCTATCCGTGCCCAGGGACTCGCCGGCAAAATTATCGTCTCCGGCGAGGACTGCGAGCCCGAGATGCTCAAACTCATCCTCGGTGGCGACGCCCACGTCAGTGCCTGGACCGCCTTCGACCAGATGGGGCGCAACTCCGCGCAACTGCTCTTCAACGCCCTCGAAGGCAAGTCGTGGGACGGCGACACCTACGACAACGGCAGTGGGGAGACCATTCCGTTCTTCAAGACTCCCCTGCGGAACGTGACCAAAGACGGCGCGCTGCCCGACTCGATTTCGGTTGCCCAGTTCGTCGACGAGAACCCCTGGTGGACAACGCCCGCCGCAGTGGGCCTGTAGTCAGCCCAACCGCAGCATCAGACCAAATTCGATGAGGTGAGGAACCTTCAATGACAACAACTACCAATGACCCCACTCCTTCAGCACCACAGGCCCCACCGAAGGGCGGTGACGCACCTGGTCACCGCGGGTTCAACAGGTTCGGCGTCCCCGTAAGCCAATTGCGGGCACTGACCCTGATCGGTGTACTGATCCTGATGTGGTTGGTTTTCCAAGTGCTGACCGATGGGCTGTTCCTGACCCCACGGAACCTCACTACACTTACAGTTCAGGTTGCGATCACTGCACTGCTCGCCGCCGGCGTGGTCATGATCATGGTCTGCGGCCACATCGACCTGTCGGTCGGATCCTCGGTGGGGTTCTGCGCAGTGTTCTCGGCGCTGCTGGTCGATTCGACAAACGGCTTCGGGCTGTCGCTGTCGACGCCCGTGCTGATCCTGATGACCATCGGGGTCGGGATGGTGATCGGTGTCTGGCAAGGATTCTGGGTTGCCGTGCTGGGCGTTCCGTCCTTCATCGTCACCCTGGGTTCATTGCTCGGCCTGCGTGGGCTCGCCCTGGCCCTGACGGATGGTTCCACGGTGTCCGCGGGATCGTCGGTGTCGTTCATCTCGCAGACCTACCTGTCGACCTGGGTGTTCGTGCCGCTGATCGTACTGCTGTTGGCAGCGTTCATCTGGGCGAAGTACCGCGAATTCCGCGCCCGCCAGGATGCCGGCATCGAGGCCTCGATAACCTCCATCGTGGTGATACCGGCCGCGCTGACCTTTGTCGCCGCGCTGGCCGCGACCCTGGTCATGGCCTCTTACCGGGGCGCACCGTTACCGTCGGCCATCATGGTCGTGGTACTGGTGGTCGTGACATTCATGTTGGCACGCACCCGGTTCGGCCGGTCCCTGTATGCAATCGGCGGCAACGCCGAGGCGGCACGCTACGCCGGCATCAATGCCCGCAAACTGACCTTCATCGTCTTCGTTTTCATGGGTGTGCTGTACGGCATCGCCGGCCTGATGATGCTCTCGCGTTCCGGCGTCGGCAGCCCCAATGCCGGTGTTGGACTTGAACTTTCCGTGATCGGTGCGGCCGTGATCGGTGGCACCAGCCTGTTCGGCGGGGTCGGTACCGCCACCGGTGCCGTGTTCGGGGCCCTGTTGTTGGAGACGCTGATCAACGGCATGGGCCTGATGAACATCGATTCCTCGTACCAGATGATCGTCACCGGAGTGGTACTGCTGGTTGCCGTGTACATCGACATCCGGGGACGGCGCGCACATGCCTGACCAGTGGCCGCAACGGCACCTGCGGAGGGGCATCAACTGCGACCTCGGCGAGTCCTACGGCCGGCTGCGTGTCGGCCACGACGACGAGGTGATGCAATATCTGTCCACCGCCAACATCGCGTGCGGCTACCACGGCGGCGACCCGTCGACCATGCGGAGGGCCGCGGATTCAGCAGTGACACACGGTGTTCTCTGTGGTGCCCATCCCTCGCTACCCGATCTCCAGGGATTCGGCCGGCGTCGTCTGGATGTGGCTCCCGCCGAACTCACCGACATGGTGCTCTATCAACTGGGGGCGTTGCAAGCAGTGCTCACGGCGGCCGGCACCACCATGTCGCACGTCAAACCGCACGGGGTGCTCTACTCGATGCTGTGGGAACCCGAACTGGCGCACGCGTTCGCCGACGCGGTGGAGATCCTCGATCCCGGATTGCCGTGGATCGCCATGAAGAACACACCTACCTTCGAGATCGCCCGCCAACGTGGACTCAACCCGGTCGATGAATTCACTGCCGACCGCGAGTACACACCCGACGGCAAGCTGGTAATCACCCGCAACCCGGAACCGGTCGACATCGCCGAGATGAGTGACAGGATGCGCGACGTCGTATCCAGCGGCACAACGTCGGCAAACGACGGCAGCACCCGGCTGCATTTCGACGCCACCGTGGTCTGCATGCACAGTGACGGACCCAACGCCCCGGAAGTAGCGGCCGCATTGTGGTCGATCCTCACCGAGGACGGGCAACGCCCGTGGGAGGGTGGCGACCGGACGTGAGTGCAGACTCGGTAGTTCAGGACGCCGGTGAGATCCGCGTCCTGCCATGCGGTGAGCAGCATCTGCTGATCGAACTCGGCAGGACCGGCGGGTTGCGGATGAGTTTGCGCACCCTGCGGTTGGCGGAACTGATCGACGATGCAGCCATCGACGGTGTGACCGATGTGGTTCCAATGTTCGCGTCTGTGCTGCTGGGACTGGACCCGCTGGTGGTCGACGCCGAGACGGTGGAGCGGCGATGCCACGCGCTGGTCGAGGCGATCGGTGACGATATGGAACTGTCGCACCGGTCCCGGCTCGTCGAAATTCCGGTGTATTACGGCGATCCCTGGTCGGAAGCCTGTGTGCAGGACTACCGCGAGAAGGTCGCGCCGATCGAACACAACCCCACCTTCGTCGCCCGCTCCAACCGGCTCGACGGCTGCGAGGAACTCTACGAGCGGCACAGTTCCACCGAGCACTGGGTGGCTGGAGTGGGGTTCTGGCCGGGACTGCCGGACATGTTTCCGCTCGATCCGGACAAGAGGCTGTTCGTCCCCAAATACGACCCGCCGCGCATCTGGACGGTTCGTGGCGGTGTCGGTGTCGGTGGCGGTTTCACCTCGATCTACCCACTCGAGACCCCCGGTGGGTACCACCTGATCGGACGGACCCCTACGCCCATCTACGGTCTGGACCGGACAGCGCAAACAGGATTCGACGGATCAGTGGTGCTGTTCCGTCCCGGTGACCGAGTGCGGTTCCGCCGAATCGACGCCGACGAATTCACGGCGATCGAAGCGCAGGTCGACAACGGGGAATTCGAGCACACCACACTCGGGTCGGAGGTCTTCGATCTGCACCGCTACCACGAACAATACGGAATTCACCAGAACCACGGAGACGCAACATGATTCATGTGATAGCGCCGGGCCTGGAAACCACCGTCCAGGACTTCCCCGGTCGGCGTGGACTTCGTGCTGTGGGGATTCCGCCCTCGGGCCCGTATGACGATCGGTCCTTTCGAATCGGCAACGCACTCTTGGGCAACGCCGTGTCGGCTGCCGGCCTCGAGATTCAGCTCATCGGCCCCACTCTCAAGTTCGACGTGGCCTCGACGGTGGCATTGACCGGTGCCGTCACCGACGCGACACTCGACGGCAGGCCACTGCCCATGTGGCAGACGGTCGAAGTGCGGGCGGGACAGGTCCTGAACATCGGCACCGCTGTCCGCGGTATCCGTAGCTACCTGACGATCGCCGGCGGCATTCGCTCGACGCCGGTTCTGGGCAGTAGATCCACGTTCGTGCGGGCGGGCATCGGCGGGATCGGCGGCCGGGCCCTGGCTGCTGGCATGCAGATCCCGGTCGCCCGGACCGGGCCCGTGCCGCCGCGACTGCTTGCGCCGCCCGCAGTCCCCGACTTCGCCCATTACGTCGCCATCGACGTGGTACTCGGCCCACACAGCGACTGGCTGACTCCGGCGGGACACCGGGCTTTCCTCGACGCACCGTGGACGGTCACCGCTCAAAGTGATCGCACCGGATGCCGCTTGGTAGGTCCTGCGCTGGAATTCTCGGACCGCGCCCTGAACAAACCCCCGGACAACGGCGGCGACCCGTCGAATGTGGTGAACACCGGCTATCCACTCGGTGGGGTGAATCTGGCGGGCACCTCGCCGATCGTCCTACCGGTAGACGGACCCAGCCAAGGCGGCTTCATCACGCCGTATGTAATTGCCGGCGCATCGATGTGGCGACTGGCACAGGTACGTGGCGGGCATCAGATCCGGTTCACCGCCATCGACCGAGGCAGTGCCCGGAACCGTCTGATCGAGCACGAGAACGCCTGTGCCGGTGCCGAATATCTGGTGAAAGTCGACGAACTCACGACCGCCAGCGGTGCGGCATGACTGCGTCGCCCAGATCCGACCGGAAGAGATAGCCGGCATGGCCCCGATTGCAGTCATCGCCGACGAACGTCGACGAGGAACTCGAGCAACCCGCTCTAATCCTCTAGCTGCTGGGCGATCGTCCGGTCTCAGTAGTGCCCGACGCCGCGCGCGGCGGGTCAGCTGCTCCGCAATCCAATTCTCCGACAATTGACAGTAAGCAAGGTGTAACAAGATGACTGTTATGAATTCCGGCATCCGCGACCGTGCTGCCGAATCCCCCAGGGCCCCACTGCTGGCCGTATCGAACGTCTCCAAGGTCTTCGGAGGCACTCGCGCGCTGAAAGATGTCTCCCTGACATTCGGCGACTCCGAGGTGCACGCCCTGCTCGGCGAGAACGGCGCCGGCAAGTCGACGCTGATCAAACTCATAGGCGGGTTCTACCCCACCTCTGGCGCAACCGGCACCTTTCACCTGGACGGGCAGCCGGTCTCGTTCGACTCCGTCGGTGCCGCCGAAGCTCGTGGCATTTTCCTTGTGCCGCAGGAACTTCAGGTGGTTCCGGAGATGTCGGTGGCCGAGAACCTGCTGCTCAACCGGGAACCCACCAAGATGGGCCTGGTGGATCGGCGCGTCATGCTGAAGGAAGCCGTCAAATGGCTGACCACCTTCAAACTCGACATCGATCCCACCCAACTCATGCGCGAGTTGACCACGGCCCAAAAGCAACTCGTCAGCATCGCCCGCGCGATGAGCCAGGGTGCCCGGGTGGTGGTGCTCGACGAGCCCACCGCCGCGCTCACCGAATCCGAGATCGACGTCCTGTTCGACCGGATCAAACTGTTTCGCGACCAAGGCGTTCTGGTCATCTATATTTCGCACCGGCTCAAGGAGATCGCCCGCATTGCGGACAAGATCACAGTGATGCGCGACGGTCGGGTGGTCAAGAATGGAGTCACTGCACGAGATCTGGATTCCGCCGCGATCATCAAGGCCATGGTCGGCAAAGACATCGAGAACCTGTACCCCAAGCAGGTCTTCGAGCCCGGCAAGGTGCTGTTCGCCGTGCAGGACCTGCACGTCCGCAGCTCCATCCCCGGTAAGCCCGACGTGGTTGACGGCATCGGCTTCGAACTCCACCGCGGTGAGGTC
Organism: Rhodococcus ruber; assembly: GCF_027270735.1. Lineage (GTDB taxonomy): Bacteria > Actinomycetota > Actinomycetes > Mycobacteriales > Mycobacteriaceae > Rhodococcoides > Rhodococcoides rubrum_A. The sequence continues at coordinate 14,399 of NZ_JAPWIJ010000022.1, forward strand.
CTGGGCATCTACGGCGTCGTCGGATCCGGTACCACCGAAACCTCACGCAGTTTGTTCGGGGTCAGCAACACCGCCTCGTCGGCGAGGTTCACCCGCGACGGCGAGACGGTGCGCATCGGTTCTCCTGCAGACGCCATGGGGTGCGGTATCGGCTACATCCCCGATGACCGCAAGAACCGCGCGATCCTGCCGCACATGTCGGTGTCGTCGAACATGTCGATCGCCGCACTGCCGTCGCTGTCGCGTTTCGGGATCATCCGCGCCCGCGACGATTTCGCCCTGTCCGCCAAGCACCGTCAGGGCATGCAGATCGCCGTCGCTTCCGTGGACCAGAAAATATCCGAACTCAGCGGCGGTAACCAACAGAAGGTCATAGCCGGTCGCTGGCTGGCCACGGATCCACAGGTGCTGATCATGCACGAACCCACCCTGGGCGTCGACGTGGGTGCCCGGGCACGAATCTACGAAACGATGAACGAATTCGCCGGCGAGGGACGCGGCATCCTTCTGGTCTCGTCCGATCTCTCCGAGGTCATGGGGATGGCCGACCGCATATTGGTGCTCTCGCACGGCCACATCACGGCCGAACTGAAGCGCGAAGACTTCAAAGAAGAAACAATCATGTCCGCTGCAATAGGAGAACACTCGTGACCGAGACAATCTGGCGCTAGCAGGTCTCGGTCACGGCCGCCAGGGTGCCCAACCGTCGCTGCGCCTTGGCGCGCCCCAGACGTCGACCGATGCCGTCATCTCGCACCTCGCGTAGTCGGTGACCTGCGGCAAGTACGAACCAAGCTCACCGCTGCCCGAGGTGACGTTGGTTGGCAAGTTCAACGCAGCCCGGGGCGCGGTCAGCGTTGGGCGCGCTTCCCGACGGGGCCTGACAGAAATTCACCCACACTGTGGCGCATTCGTCCGGAGCATCGGCGATAAGCGGGTCTGCGAGGCATTCGACCTGTTTCCCCTCCTGGGGTGCTGTGCGCTCGAAGCCGACATCGAGTTGCACTGAGCCATTGCCTCGAACTGCCGCGAAGAATTGCAACGTGACACGTGAAATCCGTTCGGATGGAGCCTATTCGGGCGATCAGCCTGACCAAGGTGCTCGACTCGGACATCTCGAGCCTGGCATCGGCGGTGTACAGCCCAACGAAGGTTCTCGCTGCCGCGAACTGGAAGGAACCCCCGATGACAAACACCCTCAGCTACACCACCGAGTGGTCCGGCCAGATCGGGCACAGCTCGGGTGACACGCGTCGCCACCGTTGCCACGCAGGCCCGCGGTTCGTGGGGATGAGCCGATGAACAGCCGATCGAAGGAAGACATGACTCAATCATTGTTCACTAGAACGCAGTTCGAACCCGATATCCATACCACTGCGGGTAAATTGGCCGATCTTCGTAAACGTCTC
>NZ_JAPWIJ010000023.1 GCF_027270735.1 Rhodococcus ruber
CGTTCTCCGGTTGCGCCAATTCCAGCCGGAGACTCGCCGATCAAGTCCCATTAGGGTGACGCCTTTCGTCTGATCACCGCGAGCTGTATCCGGAGCAATCAGGTGATGACCGGCAACGTGGACCATGGAAAATTGATCCACTTGTCGGTCTCTCGCCACGAATAATCCGGCTGCACAATGGTTCTCGGCTTTGTGTAGATGACGGCCGACCGCACGTCGGGCGTATGCGCCTTCAGCAGGTCGATCACCAGCGCAAGGGTGCGGCCGGAATCGGCGACGTCGTCGACGACGAGCAACTTCTTGCCGACGATCGCATCGGTGTCCAGAAGTGGTTCGAGGACAACGGGATCGGGCAGGGTCTCCTCGATGTCGGAGTAGAACTCGACGTTGAGGGTGCCGGCAGCCTTGACGCCCATCGCGTAGGCGATCGCACCCGCGGGAATGAGTCCGCCACGGGCGATCGCGATGACGATGTCCGGAACGAACCCGTCGTCGACGATCTTCTTGGTCAGGTCGCGCGAGGCGTCTCCGAACGTCACCCACGTCAGTACTTCACGTTCCTGTTCGGTCATGACAAACCACTCTACCCAGATCCACTGTTGCCGAAACAGCAAAATTGTTTGCGTCCGTGGCCCCGAGCAGGCAGTCTCGAACCATGGCCGACCACACACACGCTCACACTCCTCCCGCCGACCGAACCGGCGCAGAGCCGGATTTCGAGAACGGTGCCTTCGACGAAGCATTCTGGGACGACCTCTACAACCAACGCACCGCCATCTGGAGCGGAAATCCCAATGCCGTGTTGGTACAGGAAGCGTCCGAGCTGACTCCGGGCCGCGCCCTGGACATCGGCTGCGGAGAAGGTGCCGACTCCCTGTGGCTCGCCGGTGAAGGATGGAACGTCACCGGCGTCGACATCTCCGATGTCGCCCTCGGCCGCGCTCGCGCAGCACAACAAGCACTCGAGCCGCGGACACTCGCGGTGACCTGGCAGCAGGAAGACGTTCTGGACTGGACTCCCCCGGCCTCGGCATTCGATCTGGTGTCGGTGCACTTCCTGCAGGTGCCACCGGACGAACTCGAACTGACCACCCGCAGGTTCGCCGCCGCGGTCGCACCGAATGGGCGACTGCTGATCGTCGGCCACAGCCCCAGCGACAGCCACGCCTCGCAGCATCCGGCCAAGCACCGACTGTTCGCACCGGAACCGGTCGTCGCTGCGGCAGGCGACGGGTTCGAGGTGATCCACGCCGAACACCGCACCCGCACGACGCCGGACGGCGACGATCGAATCGACACGGTCGTGGTGCTGCAACGCCGGTAAACTCTTCGTGGTGTTCTTGCAGTCGACGTATCGAATTCCCCTGGCCGTCACCTTCGTCGTCGCGTTGATCGTGCTCTTCACCCCCGCGTCCGGGGTGCCTTCCGGATTTCAGCACAGCGACAAGATCATCCACTTCACGCTGTTCGCGGCCCTCGCCTACACCTCCCGTCTGGCCGGAATCGGCTGGGCGAGGACCGCTCTGTGGGTATTGGCGTTCGCGACGATCTCCGAGGTCCTGCAGGCGATCCTGCCTCTGGGACGCTCCGGATCGGTCGCCGACGCTCTCGCCGACGCCGCCGGAGTTGCGGTGGGCCTGGTCGCGGCGAACTGGGTTCTACCGCAGCGCGTCAACAAAGCCCCGGACCTGCACTAGACTGAGTCCGCACCGGGTTTCCTCGGCCAGCGCGCACACTCCGGAAGGAACGCCATCACCTCGTCTTCTGCCCCGCACGATATCTACCTCGTTCCACCGGAGCACGAGACAAATGATGCCGTCACCCGAGAATCTGCAGCGTCCGCAGCCCGCCTGAGCGAACGGTCCGACGTGGTCAGCCACGACGGCCGCTACGCACTGACGATCACCTCCACCACACCGCACCAGGCGATGGTCGAGGATCTGTTGTTCGTCCGGGCCGTACTCGACGCCGCACGGATCAAATACCTGCTCGTTCGCGGCAACGACGAACGACCCGTCATCGCCATCGAACTGGCTGCCCGGGACGCGCTCACCACGGCGCTGGTGCACGCCTGCCGCGCCGAGCCCTTCTACTCCAAAACCGTCGATGCGCGCGGGAAAGCCGTGCTGGTAGCCGACGGCACACTCTCCCCGTCCGCGAACGCGCGGATAGTGCGCCTCTACCGACCGCGCGTCGAGCCGTTCAGTGGGCTGTATTACGGCGCATCGACGGCGGTGCAGATCGAATTGTGGTCTTTCTCCCCGGCCGAGATCGTGCTGCCGATCGAGAACTCCCTGACCCGACGCAACATTCGGCCCGACGAGGCCGTCCGCGGCACCGTCGAGCGCTTCGGTAGAACGTGGCCGACCATCGAGAACATGTTTGCCGACCACGCGTCGGACATCAATTTCGACATCGACATCGTGTTCTCGTGGGTCGACGGCTCGTCAGCAGAGTTTCAGGCTCAGCGTGCGCGGCGGATGGCGAACTACGTCGTCGGTGAGGGCGACGATTCAGCGGCCCGCTACCGGCAGATCGACGAACTGAAGTACGCCCTGCGATCGGTTCACATGTACGCACCGTGGATCAGGCGCATCTTCGTGGCCACCGACTCCCCGAGACCGGCGTGGCTCGCCGACCATCCCAAGGTGACATTCGTGCCGAGCGAGGCGTTCTTCGTGGATACCTCCGTTCTGCCGACACACAATTCGCAGGCCGTCGAAAGCCAGCTGCACCACATCCCCGGCTTGTCCGAACACTTCCTGTACTCGAACGACGACATGTTCTTCGGCCGTCCGGTCAGTCCGTCGATGTTCTTCTCCCCCGGCGGAATCAGCATGTTCATCGAGGCGACGACGCGAATCGGGTTGGGTTACAGCGACGCCGATCGCAGCGGCTTCGAGAACGCGGCGCGGGTGAACCGTCGAATCCTGCAGGACAGATTCGGAATGACCACCACCCGGCATCTCGAACATGCAGCAACTCCGTTGCGCCGCAGTGTGATGCAGGAAATGGAAAACGAGTTCCCGGACGAGTTCGCCTCCACCGCGGCGAGTGCATTTCGCGCGAGCACCAACATCTCGGTGACGAACTCGCTGTACCACTACTACGCGCTGATGAGCGGACGCGCGGTGGTCCAGAAAGACGCGAAGGTTCGGTACATCGACACCACGTCCGTGGCCGGTCTCGACCTGATGGAAAAGCTGCTCCCCAAGCGATCTGTCGACTTCTTCTGCCTCAACGACGGCAGCTTCCCGGAAGTCGACCTGGATCTGCGCACCCGCACCGTGACCCAGTTCCTGGACAAGTACTTCCCCATCGTCGCGCCGTGGGAGCGCGAACAGCGCTAGGCGTCGCTGAACGTCTTTCGTCGGGCGCTGTCTGCGATGGTGACTCCCGCCGCATCGAGCCTGCGTGCCGTCTCTTCCGCCGAGACCGCTTCTCCCACTGTGTCGTACGAACCCGTCGGTACCACCGAATGGACGACGGTGTTTTCGTAGACGTGGACCAGGTTGTACCCCTGAGCCCCGTCGCGGCCGCGCAGCCCGCCTGCGAGCACGTTGAGATCCTGGGTATAACAGGTGGCCGACGCCACCGAGACGGGTATGCCCGCGAAGGTGGCGGTGGTCGAATAGTGCAGGTGCCCGGCAAGAATGGACCGCACATCGGTTCCGCGAAGCACGCTCGCGAGCCGCGGCTGATCGATCAGCTCGACCAGCACTGCGAGATCGAGCACGGTCGGTACCGGCGGATGGTGCATCGCCAGGATCGTGCCGAACTCGGCGGGCGTTGCGAGAGTGTCGGCCAGCCAGGCCAATTGCTCGTCACCGAGTTCGCCGTGGTGCTTACCCGGAACCGTGGTGTCCAGGGTGATGACGCGGAGACCGTCGACATCGTGCACGCGATCGATGGACTGCCCGCTCGGTTCGGCATCGAGCAGCGTCCGACGGAACGTCGCACGGTCGTCGTGATTGCCCATCGCCCAGACGATCTGTGCGCCGAGCTCCTCGGCAACCGGCTCGACCAGAGCGCGGAGCTTTTCGTAGGCACCCGCCTCACCCTTGTCGGTCAGATCTCCGGTGAACACCAGAGCATCGGGCCGCACACCCGAGTTGCGTACGTCGGTCATCACCTGTTCGAGCCGCAACTCGCTGTCCACGCCGCCGTACAACCGGCCGTCTCCGTCGACGAGGTGCGTGTCACTGATATGCAGTAAGCAGTGATGGGGACGTGGGTACTCGGCCATCCGAGACTTCATCGAACTCTCGCTCACGATCGGACCTACCGTTTCACGTTCGCCCGGCCGGGCGAACGCCACTGCTGCAAGCCAAGCATACGAGCGTTCACTGAGAAAAAGCTGGTCGAATCTTCGCGGTGAACACCGCGGAAACTTTGAGCGTGTGACAGGTTGAACGCATGACGAAACCGAAGTGGACTTCACTGCTCGCGGCCGCGGCATTGACCGTGGGCACGATGGTCGGTATCGGCGCGGCCCCGGCCGCTGCGCAGGGCCTGCCTACCGTGGTTCTCGTGCACGGAGCCTTCGCCGACAGCACCAGCTGGGACGGCGTCGCAGCAAACCTGCGCGGCCGCGGCTACCCGGTGGTGACCGCAGAGAACTCGCTACGCGGGCCCGCGATCGACGCCGCGTCGGTGACAGATGTGGTCGAGAGCATCGACGGCCCGGTCGTGCTGGTAGGCCATTCGTACGGCGGCACGGTGATCAGCAACGTGCACGCCGACAATGTGGAGGCGCTGGTCTACATCGCGGCATTCATGCCCGTCGAAGGTGAAGCCGTCGCGCTCGAACTCGATCCGTTCCGATTCCCCGTGACGGCCCTGGTCCCACCGGTGATCGGTCTGTCGATCGTCGACGACTCGTCCAACCTGATCGGCAAGAACGTCGACTCGTACATCACACCCGCTCTGTTTCGCCCGTTCTTCGCACCCGACGTGAGCGAGGAGCAGGCCGCGCGCATGGTCGCTCACCAGAAGACCATCGCCGCCGGGGCGTTGCTCGAGCCGAGCGGCCCACCGTCCTGGGCACACACCCCGTCCTGGGCGTTGATCCCCCAGCAGGATCAGATCATCCCGACTTCAGCGGAACGCTTCATGGCGCAACGGGCCGGGGCGACGGTGACCGAAGTACCGGGCTCGCACGCGATCCTGGTCTCCAACCCCGCAGCCGTGGCCGACCTTGTGGTCCAAGCCGATTCGGGCAGCTGACGCGTCTCTGGACACGACTCGGGCCCGGCCACCTTCGAAAGGTGACCGGGCCCGAGTCGTCTTCTGGGGTGTGTCAGATCCCGATGAGGTCGTGATCGGAGACCTTCGACGCGAGGATGCGCAGGTGCTCGTCGGCACCACCGAGAGTGTGCTCGATGGCCACGAGCCGGCTGGTGTAGTGCCCGACCGGATACTCGGCGGTGACGCCGATGCCGCCGTGCAACTGGATCGCCTCTTGGCCGAGCTTGCGGCCGGACCGCGAAATCTGCAGCTTGGCGCGCGACGCGATGGTCGGGTCGACATTGCCGTCCGCCAGCGACATCGTGGCGTAGAGGCTCATGCTGCGGGCGAGCTCGAGCAGCACGTACATGTCCGCCGCCCGGAAGGTGAGCGCCTGGAACTTGGCCAGCGGAACCCCGAACTGCTTGCGCGCCTTGAGGTAATCGGTGGTCAGGCGGAGCGCTTCTTCCATCGCACCGATTGCCTCCGCACACAGCGCAGCCTGCGCCCGAACCTCGGCACCGGTGATCGCCGCAGCCGCATTCTCGGCGGTGCCGAGCGGCTCGGCCGCGACGTCCACGAATTCGATCTGTGCGGCGCGCTGACCGTCGTGAGTGGCGTAGGACTTGCGTGTGAGACCGGTCGCGTCGGCATCGACGACGAACAGTCCGGTTCCTCCGGTGGGAAGCACGGCACTGACGACGATCACGTTCGCGCTACCGCCGTGCGGTACCGGATTCTTGACACCGTTGATCGACCACGACCCACCGTCCTCGGTGGCGGTGGTGGCGACCTCGATGTTGGGCCAGCGGCTGCCGGATTCGTTGTGCGCGAACGCCAACATCGACGATCCCTCGGCCACCGGCGGCAGGAGCCGTGAGCGCTGCTCGGCACTACCGAGCTCGGAGATCAACCCGCCCGGGACGAGCACGGCATCGAGGATCGGCTCGGGTGCGAGGCGTCGTCCGACCTCGGTCATCACCGCCATGATCTCCACGGGACCGGCGTCCATGCCCCCGTCTTCCTCGCTGAACGTCAGACCCAGCAGGCCGACCTCGGCCAGCTGCTTCCAGACGTCGGTGCTCCAGCCCAGCTCACCGGCAACGATCTTGTTGCGCTTCTCGGTGTCGTAGGCCCGCGAGAGGACCTCACGAGTGGTGTCGCGCAGCAGCTTCTGCTCTTCGTTGAGTTCGAAATCCATGTCTTCAGATGCTCCCTTACAGTCCGAGAATCGCCGACGCGATGATGGTGCGCTGAACCTCGTTCGAGCCGCCGTAGATCGACACCTTGCGGTAGTTGAGATACCCCGGTACCGAGCGCTGCGCCCAGCCCTCGCTCTCGATGTCCTCGCCCGCCTCGTAGGGCAGTGAGTCCGGGCCGGCGACGTCCATCAGCAATTCGGTTGTGGCCTGCTGCAATTCCGATCCCCGCAGCTTCAGAATGGACGAGGCCGGATTCGGCTTGCCGTCGTCCGAGCTGGACACCAGGCGCAGCTGAGTCAGCTCGAGGGCGAGCAGTTCGTTCTCGACCTCGGCCATCTTGGCGGCGAACAGTGGGTCGTCGAGCAGCGTGCCGCTTCCGACCTTCGTCTGCGCAGCGTGCTTCTTCGCCTGTCCCAGATGCACTTTGGTGTGTCCGGCCCGGGCGACGCCGGTGCGCTCGTTGCCGAGCAGGAACTTGGCGTAGCTCCAACCCTGGTTCTCCTCGCCGACGAGGTTCTCGGCCGGAACACGGACGTTGTCGAAGAAGACCTCGTTGACCTCGACGCTGCCGTCGATCAGCTTGATGGGCCGCATCTCGATGCCGGGGGTGTTCAGATCGATGAGCAGGAAGGAGATTCCGGCCTGCTTCTTCGGCGCGTCCGGGTTGGTCCGCACGAGCGCGAAGATCCAGTCGGCGTACTGGCCGAGCGTGGTCCACGTCTTCTGTCCGTTAACGATGTAATCGTCACCGTCGCGGATAGCGGTGGTGCGGAGCGACGCCAGGTCCGATCCCGCCTCGGGCTCGGAGAACCCCTGGCACCACCAGATGTCGAGGTTCGCCGTCTTCGGCAGGAACTTCTCCTTGAGTTCCTGAGAGCCGAACGTCGCGATGACCGGGCCGACCATCGAGGCGTTGAAGGCCAGGGGCTCGGGTACCGACGCCAGCTGCATTTCGTCGAGCCAGATGTGGCGCTGCACAGCAGTCCAGTCGCGGCCACCGAACTCGGCGGGCCAGTGCGGCACCGCCAAGCCGTTCTCGTTCAGGATTCGCATGGTCGTGACCACCTCGTCCTTGCTCAACTCCTGACCCGTCGCGCTCTTCTCACGAATCTCGGCGGGGACCTTCGTAGTGAAGAACGTCCGCATCTCGTCACGGAACGCGGCCTCTTCTTCTGTCAGGGCAAGATTCATCGACAATCCTCCAAGCTCGTTCACGTATCTTCGTATCGACCGTACTCCCTGGTAACTCTGGGATATTCTCCGCTCACTATGACTTTTCTGGCACTGGTTCGGCACGGTGAAACGAACTGGAATCTGCACGGGCGTCTGCAGGGCTCTTCGGACATTCCGCTCAACGACACCGGCCGTGCTCAGGCCCGCGAGGCCGGCTACGAACTCGAGTACCGCCAGTGGGACCACCTGGTCAGTTCACCGTTGGTCCGAGCAGCCGAAACCGCCGACATCATCGGTGCCCACCTCGGACTGGCACGCACCGCCGAGTTCCCCGATCTGGCCGAACGACACTTCGGCGAGGCCGAGGGATTCACCGACTGGGATGCGTATTCGCACTGGCCGAACGGCATGTACCCCGGCTTGGAGCCCCGCTCGAATCTGATCGTGCGAGGCGTGCGCGCCGTCGACGACATCGCCTCGCGCTACCCGGACTCCGCGGTGATCGCCGTGGCGCACGGCGGCGTCATCCGAGCGATCTTCGACGCGATACGGCGGCGGCACTCGCCTCGTATTCTCAACGCCGGAGTCTCCACCCTCGAACACGACGGTTCGCGCTGGACCGTTCGCACCATCAACGGTGTTGCGGTCTGACAGGATTTTCGTTCATGGAGATCGAACGTCGCATCACCGAACTCGGTTTCACAATGCCCGGGGAACCGACCGCGCCGCCGGGTTTCGAGTTCTCGTTCGAGTGGGTGCGGGTACGAGGCAACCGAGTGTTCGCCTCCGGGCATTCTCCGTTGGCTCCGGACGGGACTCTGGCGGGCCCGTTCGGCGCAGTCCCGTCGCACGTGAGTCTCGACGCAGCCACCGATGCCGCGCGCGACACCGCACTGGCCCTCCTCGGTAGTGTCGCCCGCGCCGTCGGCGATCTCGATCGAATCAGCGCGTGGCTCAACGTCACCGGATCGGTCAATGCCGATCACGGCTTCACCCAGACCACGACGGTCGTCAACGGATTCTCCGATCTGGTGCTGGCGATTTTCGGGCCAGAAATCGGTGCGCACGCGCGCACTGCGCTCGGGGTGGCGGCACTACCGATGAACAACACCGTGGTGGTGTCAGCGGAATTGGAGATCGACGGGTAGGTTTCGGTGCACTCGTAGTTACGGTGAAAGCAGGCGCGGATGGTGCGCAGATCTACTCTTGCTCTGGTCGCGATTCTGATCGCCATACTGGGGTTGTCCGGATGCAGCTCGTCCTCTCAGTCGTTGCTGGACCGCGTCCGCGACGACGGGGTGCTGGTGGTCGGCACCGAAGGCACGTACAGCCCGTTCAGCTATCAGGGCGCGGACGGCCAGCTCACCGGGTACGACATCGACGTAATCAACGCGGTCGGTGCGGAACTGGGGGTCCGCGTCGACTTCGTGCAGACGCCGTTCGACTCGATATTCGCCGGCCTGCAATCCCAGCGATTCGACCTCATCGCCAACCAGGTCTCGATCACCCCGGCCCGGCAATCGGCGTACGACCTGTCCACGCCCTACACCGTGTCGGAAGGTCAGATCCTCACCGCTGCAGACGACTCCACTATCGCGACTCTGGCCGATCTGTCCGGCAAGACCACCGCCCAATCCTCGACGAGCAACTGGGCCGAGGTCGCTGCGAACGCAGGTGCCAACGTCGAAGCCGTCGAAGGATTCGTCCAGGCGGTCACCCTCGTCAAGGACGGCCGCGTCGACGCCACCGTCAACGACTCCCTCGCGATCGCCGAGTACCTGCAGCAGACCGGCGACACCGGTGTGAAGATTGCCGGCGAGACCGGGGACACGACTCTCCAATCCTTCGTGGCCCGCAAGAACAGCGGCCTCATGGACGAGGTCGATGCGGCCGTCGACACGCTGCGTGAAAACGGCACCATCGCCGAGATCTCGAAGAAGTACTTCGGTAGCGACGTCGCCGCACCGACGGCGGACACCGTGGTTCCGGTGAGCGACGACGCCGCGTCGACGGCTCCGTCCAAAACTCAGTTGGTTCTCGACAACTTGTGGCCGATGCTCAAAGCCACTGTCACGATGACCATTCCGCTGACCGCCATCAGTTTCGTGGTCGGACTCGTCATCGCCCTCGCGGTCGCGTTGGCCCGCATCTCGTCGATCAAGCCGCTCGCTGCGGTCGCCCGGTTCTACGTCTCGATCATCCGCGGCACTCCCCTACTGCTGCAGCTGTTCATCATCTTCTACGGGCTGCCGCAGTTCGGCATCGTGATCTCACCGTTCCCGGCCGCAGTGGTCGCGTTCTCGTTGAACGTCGGTGGTTATGCCGCTGAGGTCATCCGTGCGGCGATACTGAGCGTGCCCAAGGGCCAATGGGAGGCCGCGCAAACCATTGGCATGGGCTACCGAACCACGTTGCAGCGCATCGTGCTTCCGCAAGCACTACGCACCGCGGTACCACCGTTGTCGAACACGCTGATCTCGCTGGTCAAGGACACCTCGCTCGCGTCGACCATCCTGGTGACCGAGCTGCTGCGCGTCGCGCAACTCGCGGCGGCACCGACCTTCGACTTCTTCACCCTCTACTCCGTTGCAGCGCTCTACTACTGGCTGATCTGCATCGTTCTCTCGTTCTTCCAAGGCAAGCTCGAAGTCCGACTCGACAGGTACGTGGCGAAATGACAGACCTGCTGGAAGTATCCGCTCTGAAGAAGTCGTTCGGGCCACTCGAGGTGCTGAAGGACATCTCGTTCACCGTGCCGTCCGGCACCGTCACCGTCATCATCGGGCCGTCCGGATCCGGCAAGACCACGGTGCTCCGTACATTGAACGCACTCGACCGAGCCGACGCAGGGATCATCCGAATCGGCGATGTGTCGGTGGATTTCGCCGAGCCCGTCGGCGCGGCGCAACTCCGTCACTTCCGCGCCCAGAGCGGCATGGTGTTCCAGAGCCACAACCTGTTTCCGCACAAGACGGTGCTGCAGAACATCATCGAGGGACCGGTGATCGTGCAGAAGCGCGCCAAGGACGACGCCATTCGCGACGCGCACGCAATCCTCGACCAGATCGGTCTCGACGCCAAGTCCGATCAGTACCCGTTCCAGCTCTCCGGTGGCCAGCAACAGCGCGTCGGAATTGCTCGCGCCCTCGCCCTGCACCCCAAACTGATGCTGTTCGACGAGCCCACTTCGGCCCTTGATCCCGAACTCGTGGGCGAAGTTCTGGCCGTCATCAAAAACCTTGCTGCCGAGGGTTGGACGATGGTGATCGTCACCCACGAAATCCGCTTCGCCCAGCAAGTCGCCGATCAGGTGTTGTTCATCGAGAACGGCGTCGTCCTCGAACGCGGCACGCCGGAACAGGTGCTGGTGAACCCGACCGAGCCCCGCACACGACAGTTCCTGCAGCGGATATTGGCGTAGAGCGCTGCGCGCATGTGAGTGGAACTTCGTAGCAGGGGTCGAGTTTCCGCTCAGTGATACTGGAGTTGTTCGTCGAGGTGGAAGGTGTGACTCGTTTCCGCTC
>NZ_JAPWIJ010000024.1 GCF_027270735.1 Rhodococcus ruber
GTACACCGACGTTTCGAAGGCGCGTTCTCATCACTCATATCACCGCTGACGGGGGCTCGTGGATTTTCGATGTGGTCACGCGATCAACGTAAGACTGCGATCCGGTGCCCCCCCCCATTCACGTAGTCGATTGGGCCACAGAGGTACTCGACGCTATACGCTGCCAGGCATGGTCTGACGCGCGCCGCGGAGGGAAGGCTCGATCCCACGGCTGCTGCAGGTTTGGTTTGATGTGCGGCGGTCGGCAGCATATGGTTCGCCCGCATGTCGAAGTCAGAATGAAGGCGGCGTCATCGCACCGATCAGAACGGCGGGATCCGTTGTCTCGTTGGCGTACCAGTGAGGTAGCGAAGCATCGTAGGTGATGGAGTCGCCGACACAGAGCTCGTGACGAACGGAATCCACATAGACCACCAGGCTGCCGACAGCGATGAGCACACACTCCTCCCCCTCGTGTCGGAAGGGGAGATTTTCGTTGCTCCAACCTGCGGAGATCTGAGCGCGAAGCATGCCGAGCTTTCCGCTCATGGTCGGCGTCAGCAGCTCGTAGATCATGTCAGGTTCGGCGACCTGTAGCCGTCGGCGTGCCGACCCCCGCACGATTCGCGCCGGCTCATCGGTCGGACCACCTGCTCCGAAAAAGTCGCCGACTGCGACGCCTAGCGCCTGCGCCAGCTTCAACAGCGTGGTGAAGCCCGGGTTGCCGAGGCCACGTTCCACTTGGCTGATCAGACCCGAACTCACTCCAGAGCTGGCTGACAACGCGCTGACGCTCAGCCCACTCTCAGCCCGAAACTGCCGAATCAGCAGACCCAGTTGCTGTGTCGACATGGTGGCAGAGCCGTTATCGCCCGGCATGTCCCCCTGCGGCATCCTGATCAACTCCGTGCTTGCCAAACCATCAAAGACCCACCTTGCCATAACGAATGCGCCGTAATTTGCGCGCGACCAATCATCCCACGGAGTCTTCGCCGACAGTGCAACGCCCTCGTCACGTGTTATTGGATTTCTTCTGCGGCGTCGAGAGCGGCGAAGACAGGATCTAAGATTTCCGCCTTGATGATTTCCGCTTCCACCACTGAGCGCAAGTATCTACCCCACCGTGGTTGGGCGGCGACGACCTCGAGCAGAACGTGGCAAGCCTCCTCGACTCGACCGGCGCGACCGAGCAGGACTCCGTACCAGAATGCTGCTTCGAAATTCTCACCGAGCGTCTTGCGGGCCTCCTCGAGCGCAAGGATGGCGTGCGTCAGCTCGTCAGATGAGACTCCGACGTACGGGCCGAGCATAAGCCCGCGTGCAAACAGGACGGACCCGATCCCGTCATAAGCTTTGCTTAGCCCAGCCAAGCGTGTCAGCTCGGCCACCGGGTCATGGTGATCGTCGACTCGAACATCGACGATCGTTTCCTCCCACGGTCGGCTAGATACGCGTCCTGTCACGACCTTGAGGACAGCTGACTGTGACCCGCGAGCGTCACCACCGGCGCGTTCACCGGCCTGGAGCGCTGCTAGAAGCCGGTCGACGAACGGCGCGTCCCGCGCGAGCTCGTATGCGGCCAGCGCCTCGCGATACACCTCGTGAGAGGTCAGCATGTTCCCTTGGACGCTCACCTGTCTCCCCGCCACACTTCCTGCGGCGGGGACGCACGCGCCGCCTGTCTGGCTCGCCACCTCGCCACTGCAGTCGACGACGGCGAGCTGCCGGAACTGTACGTCGTCCTCCGAGCGGGAGAGCGCCTGCAGGGCTTGTTGCGCGGTCGCACCCGATCGAAGAAGAGCCAGACCTTGCGGGCCAAGCCCAACATTGACGAACGCCTGAGTAGCTACTGCGCCGACGCCTGGTTCGAGCCACCCCACGAGTCGGCCTACTCCGAAGAAATGTGACTGGCAGGCGATGCCCAGCTGGCCAGTGTCCGGGTCGCGCGCCACGATCGAAAGCGTCATGCCCGCACTCTTTCGTCGTTGAGAACTCGGGAGTCGTCGCTGCTACGACCTGACCGCTCATCTCTGTGGACTTCGCCGTCTTTCACTACGACGAGTATTCGCCGCAGGTCGGTGATATCGATCAACGGGTCTCCGTCTACAGCGATGACGTCTGCGCACTTACCGGCCTCGATCGTCCCGATGCTCGCCTGCGCGTCAGCGTTGATGGCACCGTCGCGGGTCGCTGACAGCAGCGCTCGTGCCGGTGATAGCCCAATCCGTACCATTTCGATCAGTTCCTCGACGAACCCATCGTGCGGATTGAATGGAGTTCCGGCATCCGTTCCGGCGGCGATGTTGATACCCGATTCCACCGCTTGTCGGAACATCGACCTGCTTCGCTCCATCTCGACTCGGGCCTTGTCTACGATCCAGCCGGGAGTTCCGCCCGAGGGACCGCGGCCGACGATGCCCGAGATGGCTGCAAGCGTAGGAACCAGGAATGTCCCACGTTCCAACGCGAGTTCGAAGAGTTCTTCGTCGAGGTGAAACCCGTGCTCTATCGTGTCCACCCCGGCGAGAATCGCATTCTTGATCCCTTCCCTGCCGATCGCGTGGGTAGAGACACGCCGTCCAGCATTGTGTGCTTCCTCCACAATCACCTGCAGCTCCGCGCCGATCAGTGCGGTCTGCGTAGGTTGCACGCCCGACGTCAACACACCGCCGGTCGCCATGGCCTTGATGAATGACGCCCCCTCCTTCAACTGCCCGCGAACAGCAGCGCGCACCGCACTGAGACCGTCCGCCTCGACGCCCATGAAGTGACCGTGTCCCCCTGTCATGGTGATCACTCTTCCCGCGGCAAACACTCGTGTGCCCGTGATCAGCTTCGAGTCGATGGCCCGACTCACATCGATGACGATGTTGTCCTTTGCCCCGCAGTCCTTCACTGTCGTGACACCGCTCAACAGAGTGATCATGGCGTTATTGGCAGCTCGCAATCCTCCGGTCACGCTCGAATCCTCCCCGACCTGGCCGGCGAGATCGGCAGAAGCGTCGTTCGCGAGATGCACATGCGAGTTGACGAGTCCCGGCATGACGAACATGCCCCTCAAGTCCATCACGTCATGGGTCTCCGGCGCGTGATCGCTCGGGCCGACCCAGGTGATGACCCCGTCGTCCACACGTATCGAGTGTTCGCCTGGCAACGGGCTGTGGCCGGTGCCGTCGAATATGGTCGCACGGTCCAGCAGGAGGGAACGGGTGGTGCGATTGATCACTGTGAAACTCCAAGGGAGAGTAGGAAGCGGTACGTGGTCAGGACTATGGATTCAGCCGGGGACTCCGGCTGATGGTTGGGCGCGGAGAAAGAGCCCGTCGCCATCTGGCACGCTGGCGACGAGGGATTGGGTGTATCCGGCTTCGGGACTTCGCAACAAGCTCGCCGGCCCCTGCTCGACCACACGCCCGTACCGCAGAACCGTCAGGTCATCACACATCCGCGCGGCTACGCCAAGGTTGTGCGTGATGAAAACACACGCGAACCCGAGCGCGGTCTGCAGCTCTTCCAGCAAGTCGAGGACTTCTGCTTGGACGGAGGCATCCAGGGCCGAGGTCACTTCGTCAGCAATAAGCAAAGCCGGGCTCACAGCGACCGCTCGCGCGATGGCGATGCGCTGCCGTTGTCCGCCGGAGAACTCATGTGGCAGCCGAGACGCAGCTTCCGGATCGAGCGAAACAAGACCCAGTAACTCAGAGATTCGGGCGTCGTGTGTCTTCGCTCGGGCGCTGACTGGGTCGATCGCCTCAGCCAAGGTGCGACCAACAGTCAGGCGCGGATCCAGAGAGGCGTACGGGTCTTGTGGGATGAGCTGAACCCGTCTGCGCAAGGATTGTCGTTTGGTTCCACGCGCCCCCGGTACGTCTACCCCGTCGACCTGAACAACTCCAGCAGTCGGTCTCAGCAGACCTACGATCACCTTGCCGAGACTGGACTTACCCGAGCCGGACTCGCCGACTACCCCCATCGTTCGGCCGGCTCTCACCTCGAGCGATACGTCATGCAGAACTGCGGTGTGCGATCTGTATCCCGCTGTCACTCCCGCCATCTGGAGTAAGGGGGCGTGCTTATTAGTTGACCTAGCGATCATGCCTTCGACCTGCTCTCGTCGTCTCGGAAGATCACATGGTTGAGAGCAGAGTTCGATGACGCGTCCAGTAGCCGCTTGGTGTACGGATGCGAGACGCGTCGATCGCGTAGCTGCTGCGCAGTCAAGTGTTCGACAATTCGTCCTTGGTAGGCCACGTACATCCGGTCACACATCGCGGCGACCACATCGATGTCATGGGATATGAGAAGAACGGACATGCCGTGGTCGCGACCTACCTTTTGAATCAAGCGCAACACATCCGCTTGAACCGTCACGTCGAGAGCCGTTGTCGGCTCGTCAGCAATCAACAACTTTGGGTTCGACATCAGGGCCATGGCTATCATTGCTCGCTGCCGCATCCCGCCAGACATCTCGTGGGGGTACTGATGCAGACGTCGCTCGGGGTCGGTCACACGAACTTCCTCGAGTCCGCGAACTGCCATGCGCCGAGCCGTTTTCCTGTCGACGCGTGTGTGAACGCGGATACTTTCGGTCAGTTGTGGCCCCAATTTGCGCGCTGGGTTGAAGCACGATGACGGATCTTGAAAGACCACGCCCAGGTCCAGCGCCAGTTGTATCGGGGCAGTCTTCGTCGGGCCCATCGAATGACCTGCGCAAGCGAGGCGATCAGCTTCCATGCGCAATCCGGTAGGGAGCAGACGGGCCGCCGCCATAGCCGTAAGGCTCTTTCCCGACCCGGACTCACCGACTAGACCTACTGTCTCTCCGGAGCCCACTCGGATCGACACGCCCTTGACCAAGTCACTGTCGCCGCTTGCGATGCGCAGGTTGTCGATGACGAGAACATCATCTCTCTTTGGCGTGTCATCGTCGTCTACTCGAGTGTGAAAGCTTGTTGGTTCGTCGCTCGTCGAGCTGGACCGGTCGCGTCTGCGCGCTAGTCGAGGATCGCTAGCTGCTACCACACCGTCGCCGAGCAGGCTGGCCGACAGACCTGTCAGCACGATCATCAAAGATGGCGCGATGGCGGCGCTGGGATTTTGGTTGATGTCGCGAATCCCACTGGCCAGCAACTGGCCCCAGTCGATCGAGGGAGGTTGAACACCCAGGCCGATGAAACTGAGACCGGACATCATGATGACGGACGTCGCAAGGCATACCGAGGTAAGCACCATGATCGGTGACGCGATGTTGGGGAGAATGTGACGGAACAACACGCGAGACGGACTGACGCCCAGCAGTCGCGACGTCGTGACGAAGTCCCTCTGTGCAACGGACTTGGCCAAGGTGTTGGTCAATCGAGCGAACTGCGGGCAGAAGGCCAGACCGACCGCCACGATCACCGTGAGCTGGCTCGGTCCGAAGATCGCCGTGACGCACAGCGCGACAATGATAGGAGGTAGCGCAAGCCACAGATCGATAACACGGGAACCAATCCACGTTGTGCGATGGCCCGCTACGACGAGGGAAGCGCCGAGCAGTACACCCAACAGGAGCGCGATCGAAGTGGCGGTAACACCCATTACAAGGGTCAAGCGCGTAGCTACCAGAGTACGGGCAAGTACGTCCCTGCCTTGCGCGTCGGTGCCGAACCAGTCACTGACGGAGGGACCCTGACGTAGGTTTCCGGATCCTTCGTCGGCCGCATGTGCCCACAAATACGGGCCGACAACGGCGAGGATCAGGAGCACCGTAAGGCCCGTCGCGCCCACTGTGAGGCTCCACGGAACGCGTCGTCCCACTTGTGCTTGCACAGTAGGAGTTCCCAGCCCGCTCATGCGGCCGCCCCCGAAGACATCACGCGAGGATCGAGCACAGCCAGGACGATGTCGATCAGCAGATTCATCACGACAGCTACCAGACCCAGCGTCAGAATTATTCCCTGAATCATTGGATAATCGCTCGCCAGGATCGCTTGGACGATCTGCGTGCCTAGACCTGGAATGGTGAACAGATTCTCCACGATGACCGTGCCTCCGAGCAGAGCCACGAGAAGGATTCCACCCATTGTCAGCGTGCTCGTTGCGACGTTCGGCAGCGCATGGAATACCAGCAGTCGACTTGTCGAGATCCGTTTGCTGCGCGCTGTTGCGATGTATTCCTGAGACAGGACGCTACGAGTCTCGTTACGCACGATACGCGCGAACGCCGCGCCCGGTGCTAGTCCTACAGCGATGCACGGAAGCAGATAGCCGGACACGCTCTGCCCTCCTTGCACGGGCACCCACTGAAGTTGAACGGCGAAGACGGTCACCAGGATCGTGCCTGTCACGTATTCGGGCACAGCGCCGAGTACGCCAGTCACAGCGTTGAAGGCACCAGACGTCGAAGAGCCACTGTTACGCGTTTCTCTGACGGCCATCGCCATGCCTGCCGGGAACGCGAGCAACAAGACGAACAACAGCCCACCGGCGGCCACCGAGAGCGTGAACGGCAGTCGCTGCGCAATCAGGGACAGCACAGACTGGTCGTTGACGAAGGACGCTCCCCAGTTCCCGGATACCAAGCCGGATAGGTAATGCCAGGCTTGCAGAAGGACCTGATCGTTTAGACCCAACCGATCGCGAACGATGGCGATCTGTTGGGGACTTGCAGAGAGACCTGCAATATTCCGGGCGGGGTCGCCCGGCACGAGCTGCACGATGACAAAGGTCAGCGCAACCAGCGCCAGAGCCACGGCCCCTAGCCCCACAACCCGCCGTCCGATAAATGCCATCCAGACACGGCTACCAGCCGAGAAGGCCCGGGGCACCGTATGATTCGGGTGTCCGTGCAGGTCGTGCGCTGGCGCTGTCATCGCGAGACCGCCCTCGCGCGCTTCCCCACTCACGGTGCAACCCGGATGGTCGCGGCCCTGACGAAGCCCTTGGAGACCACCGATGTCACGCCAGGCGCGTAGGCGATCGTTGCTGGAGCTGTTGCCAACGGGAGGACGTTCACGTTGTCGAGCAACAGTCCTTGATACGTCGACAGCGCCTTACAGCCGTCGGTGCCTGAGCTCTGACGGGCAGCGTCGAGGGCCCGACTGGCCGCATCATTGCTGACAGCGGAGATGTTCTGACCTTCCGGCGGCACTGCACCAGTGAAGAAGTTCGCTGCGCTGAGCAAGCTCGAAGAGGTGTTTGCGTAGACAAGTATCGTGACGTCCCAATCGTTCAGTGGCTTGAAAAGGCCTGCCGCCCAACGCTGGTTGTCGAGGTTTTCGAAGCTCACATTCGCACCAGCACTCCCGAGTGCTGACGCGACATAGGAATTCGCATCGCCGCCTGCCAACAAAGTTGTCCCGTTCACTTTCAACGAAAGGCCGCCGAGCGTCTCGGCAGCCTTTCGAGGATCTAGCCGAGGAAGTTTTGATGTCATCGATTCGTCGTGGCACGCGTAAGTCGACTCGCCTAAGTCGGACATCACCTCTCCCGCTCCGTAACTCTGGACCTGGTTGAGCCGTTGGACATCGATGGCCTCGGCGATGGCGCGGCGGACAGCTGGATCGGCCGTCGGATGACCGGCCGTTTGGTTGAACATCAAATAGGTGTCCGACTGCTGGGAGACGGCCGTCGTGAGCCCCTTCTGCTCCGCGATTCGCTTCCACACGTCGGTCGTGTACCCGGCGATCTGCACCTCGTCAGTCGACTGCAGGTTGGCCCGCGTGTTCTCGTCCGACACGACCTTCATCGTCAATTCCGCAGGCCGTTCGCCTGTACTCACGAGCCCGGCGAACGAAGGGCCCCAGTTGTAGTTGTCCCGCCGTACGAAGGTGTAGCTCGAACCAGCGACCTGGTCACCGGCCATGTATCCACCCGTACCCGACGAACCCGTCTTCAGCGTGGTCGGGTCGCCGGTGCCGGCCGAGCAGACGATGCCCGTGAATGGAGTGCTCAGTCCCGACAACAACCCCGAGTACGCCTTTGCAAGGTTCACAGTGACCGTCTGGCCCTCGACAGAAACGTCTGCGCTGTTCTCCGGTCCGATCACGTCGGTCAGGAACGGTGCGGCCGTCGCGGGATCGAAGAAACGTCGCAGCGACTTCGCAGCGACTTCGGCGGTCAACTTCTCGCCGTCCGAGCACGTCACGTCGTCCCGCAGAGTGAAAGTTGCCGAGCTAGGACCAACTGTCCACGTACTGGCCAGTCCAGGAATGACGGTCCCATCTGAATCAGTAGCAACGAGTGTGTCGTACATCGACCACAGAACCGTGATGTCTTGGAAAGAGACTCCCAAGGCCGGGTCATAGGACGTGACCGGGCCATTCAGCTGCATAATGACCTGTTCGCCACTCGCACCGTGACTTGACGGGTCAGCCGTCGCGCATGACGCGACAACTACTGCCGCGCTCAACCCCATAGCGAGCCCCGTCAACGCGCCACGAGTCCTTCGTGTAGTGAAGATGTGCATTACATCCTTCCGCTTCGAGCGGCGAATTCTCCGCGCTTCCGACCAATGGTGAGTACTATCACTTATAGTGAACACCACATTCACTATTTTGAACAGTGGCGGGATCGGATCTTCTGCGACCGTTGCACCGAAGCCCTTGTGCACGATCTGCTACTTCCACCTCCTGATGCCGATAGGCGATGTGAGGTGGCTCAGTCGAGACGACAATCTCGTGTCAACCGCTGATTTCGACTCATCCACGGGCTGGGTGAGTCCAACCACGTGCATGCCACTTAGGAGAACGAAATGAAAATTGCTATCGTCTTGTACCCCGGATTCACCGCACTGGATGTGGTGGGTCCGTACGAGGTACTGGGGCGCCTCCCGGGCGCAGAAGTCGTTTTTGTTGCGGAGGAGCCAGGATTGGTCCTCAATGATCAAGGAAGCTTGTCCATCCAAGCCGTGGCCAAGCTCGAAGACATGTCACACCCTGACGTCGTCGTCATCGGTGGAGGGCCTGGCCAGCTGGACCAGATGAGCGATGGACCCCTGCACCGGTGGCTCCGTCAGGTGGACCAGACCACTCAGTGGACCATGTCGGTGTGCACTGGTTCCCTCATCCTTGCGGCCGCCGGACTGTTACAGAACCGCCGAGCCACGACGTACTGGCTCCAGCTCGAGGAGCTGCGCAAGTTCGGCGCCATCCCTACTGACGAGCGGGTCGTGACGGATGGAAAATACTTGATCGGCGCGGGTGTCTCGGCCGGTATCGATGCAGCTCTGACGCTGGCCAGCAAGATTGTAGGCGACGACGGAGCGCAAGCGTTACAGCTCATCATTGAGTACGATCCTCAGCCGCCATTCGATGCAGGTTCGGAGTCGAAGGCACCGCGCTCGGTTGTCGAAGACGCCAAACGACAATTACTTGGGTCGTAAGTTAGACCGTTGCCATCAGCGAACACACCGGAGCGGGATGACACCTCGCTTCCCGCAGACCATCGAGCGAAAGCCGGCCACTTTCCGAACAGCCACCGAGCACCCGGTCCATGAGTGAGGCCCACTACGACCGTCAACCACATCGAGAAGCAGACAAATCGGCAGCAGCCCGGCGGTGTTCGAACAATCAGATCGATACAAGGAGGCCTTACGGAAGCCGCGCAGTTGACAGAGACATCTTCGATTCATCTTCATCACTGGCGCGAACCAGGACGCGAAGTCTGTCACCGTCGAATCCTGCGAAACATCAGTCGTGAACTTACTGCTTTTAGCGGTTGACGGCAGCGTCGTTCGGACGCCGCGACGCTGTTCTTCTGCTTCTGGCCGGAGCAGGCCTGTCCTACAACGCTATTACAGGGCTCGACCGGGACGGCATCAGCGCTGACGGTGCGAGTCTGTGGATCGGTGGCCGCCACCGCATCCACATCGACCCCGACGAGGCCACCGGATTGAAGCCGGTCGAAGTGTGGCAGCGCTGGCACACGGTCCTGATGTTCTCTGACCGCTACCCGTCGACGACGTTGCTTGCAGAGCATTTGCAGCGCAACACTTTTCCTGACATGACCGCGTTTTCGCGCCGCGGTGGTCCCGTCGCGAACCCGATCGATCGGTGTGGTCACCCACCGTTGCCTGCCGCCCCGATGACTTCCGCCGAGATCGGATCGGTGATCGCCGCGCACCGTACCGGGCTCTCACCCCGACACACCTCGCGGCGTGTCAAGAGCTCGAGTGCGACCGTCGAGCAGATCCAGACCGCCGTGGCCGAGTGCGCCCCTGTAACCCCGAAGTTCGATTCCGGGTACTACCCTCGCTGGGGTCGACGCCCGTCGGCGCGCACACACCGCCCTGGCGGACGTGCCGGACATGGTCGATGACGTCGAGGACCACATCGCAGCGCTCCTGCAGCGCACCCTTGAATTGCTCGGCGACGAGGCCATTCCCAGAGGGGTTCGCGTGGTATTCGACCCCCACGCCAGCGTCGAGAGACCGTGACGGTCCCACCTGACATAGAAACCGCGTTATCGGCGTACGCCGTCAGACGGGGAGGCACG
>NZ_JAPWIJ010000025.1 GCF_027270735.1 Rhodococcus ruber
CCGATGGTACTGCACCCGACAGGGTGTGGGAGAGTAGGACACCGCCGAACACAACTTGAACCAGACAACCCCCGACCATCACGGTCGGGGGTTGTCTGCATTCGAAGCCACCTACAGTCACAACAGTATTCGTAGCCTTGTCCGTCGTCGGGAGCCCTGAATCCCAGGGCTCCGACATCGGCACCGCAAGTCCCCTCATTGCGATGTGGCGGACTGTCTCGCCCCCACCTCGGTCACAAACGCGCGTGCGTTTGCCAGACGCGAGCAGAACAGCGTCACCAGACTGCGCGCACCTGACAAAGGCGCGCGCGTTTGCGGGCCGCCGAATTGGACTGAACCCCAACAAGTCGACTACTGCTATCGAAGCTTGGCGATCGAGGTTGGCGGGCTTACGCACACCTGGATTCTGCAGACGCGCTCGCCTTTGCGAGGCGCGAGCAGAATCGTCAGCGAATTGGTGAGCGTTCCACAAACGCGAGCGCGTTTGCGAGGGGGGCCGGGCAAAGGACGGCGGAGTCGTCAGTGATGAAAACGGCAGGGACGCAGGGCACTACCCCTACTGAGCCTGAAGATCGGGTCAGGCGTGAACGGCTTCGGGCTGATCCGCCACGACCTCGACGTCTTTCGGATTGGCGAGGACGGTCTCTGCGGATCGACCACGCAAGGTCACCGAGTCCCCGAATTCCCAACGGTGTGCTTCATTGTCAGAAGCACCGTCGACGGCGGTCTTGGAGGCGAGGATGGCTCCCGGCGCATTTTTTGCCAGTTCGGAGAGACGAGCGGCTTCGTTCACCGGGTCTCCGATAACGGTGTACTCGAATCTGGACTTTGCACCGACGTTGCCGGCAACTGCCCGTCCGGCAGCGACGCCGACAGCGGCGCTGCATTCCGGGACTTCCACCACCAGTCGTCGGGCAATTGCTCGCGCTGCTGCGAGCGCCGAGCCGCAGTGGTCGGAAATGTCGTTCGGGGCCCCGAAGATTGCCAGCGCTGCGTCTCCCTCGAACTTGTTGATGAAGCCGCCGTGTTCGTCCACCTCGTCGACCACGACCGCGAAGAATCGGTTGAGAAGGTCCACGACCTCGGTAGGGGGCCGGGACGCCGCCAGCTCCGTCGAACCCACCAAGTCGATGAAGAAGACTGCGATATCGCGTTCTTGGCCGCCGAGTTCGCTCTCGGACTGCAACGCCTTCTCGGCAACTTCGTGTCCGACGTGTCTGCCGAACAGGTCGCGGATCTTCTCTCGATCGCGCACACCGTCGGCCATGCGGTTGAACCCACTTTGTAGCTCGCCGAGCTCGGTGCCGTCGTACACCGCAAGGCGGACGTCCATGTTGCCCTTCTCCACCTCGGCCATACCCGCACGTACGTTGTTGATGGGGGAAGTGGTCGCGAAGCCGCCCAGCACGGTCAACGCAAGTCCGAAGACGATGGTGATGCCACCCAACGCGAGGATGGAGATGGCCAACTGAGTCGATGTGGTTTCGGGGTTTATGAAGCGGAAGATCGCGATGATCATCAAGCCGCTGACCGGGACGCCCGTTCCCAGTAGCCACGACAGGATGGAGCGGCCCATGACTCCTGCAATACGAATTCGTCGAGGATCACCGGCTTCGAGGGCCCGAGCGGCAGCGGGACGAAGCGCAAATTCACTGAGTAGGTAGCTGAACGCACAGACGACGGTGCCACCTGCGGCGATCGTGAAGGCAACCTTGGGAATCGACGCCGAGTCGATGATCCCGTCGATCGTGGGGAGCAGCAGCAAGGCTCCGATCCAGAGCAGAATCTGGATTCGCGTCAGTCGCCAGGGCATTGCGAGTGTCGCGACCTGCTCCTCGCGGCTGGGTTGACGGTCCTCGATTGCCCACCGCAAGCTTCGCAGTGCGTGCGTGGTGCCCCAGACAGCACCGACGACGAATGCCACGAACACGTAGACCGGTACGACGATGTAGTTGACCCACCAGTACTTGCTCGGATCGAGCACGTTCGGTCCCGGCACGACAACGCTGATCAATACACCGACGATGACTGCGCCGATCAGGTTGGACAGGATGAGGAAGACCGTCAGCAACAGCTGGATGCGGATCCGGCGTCGACGTGGTGATTCGGAGGTGTCGCCGAGCAGTCGGGAACCCAGGGGAGCGGCAGATCGTCTCAATTGCGGCATGGTCGTCACAGACTAACGGGGCGCCTGCCTTATGGTGGTCGAGTGCGTTTAGTTATTGCTCGTTGCCAAGTCGACTATGTCGGCCGCCTCACCGCACACCTCCCGTCGGCTCGGCGTCTGTTGCTCGTGAAGTCCGACGGATCGGTCAGCGTGCATGCGGACGACAGGGCCTACAAGCCGCTCAACTGGATGTCTCCGCCCTGCTGGACGGTCGAGACCACCGAGGGCGAGACGATCAAGTGGGTCGTCACCAACAAGGCCGGCGAGGAACTTCGCATCACCATCGACGACGTGGAGCTCGACTCGAGTCACGAGCTCGGCATCGATCCCGGTTTGGTGAAAGACGGTGTGGAGGCACATCTTCAGGAGTTGTTGGCCGAGCACGTCAGCACCTTGGGTGACGGATACACCCTCGTCCGACGCGAATACATGACGGCCATCGGTCCGGTGGATCTGCTGTGCCGCAATGCTGATGGCGGAACAGTGGCCGTCGAGATCAAGCGACGCGGTGAGATCGACGGCGTCGAACAGTTGACCCGGTACCTGGAGCTGCTCAATCGTGACCCGCTGCTGGCCCCGGTGAGCGGAGTCTTCGCTGCACAGGTCATCAAGCCGCAGGCGAAGACGCTGGCCACCGACCGCGGCATTCGTTGTCTCACACTCGACTACGACGTCCTGCGGGGGACCGACAGCACCGAGTTCCGTCTCTTCTGACGACTGTCGGCACGAATCGGCCTGTTCTCTACACTGGACGGGTGCCCCGTCGTAACCAACCCCGCCGACCGAATCGGAGCGGCCCGAGTGATCTCGGTCCGGCAACCGACTCGGTGCTGGGTGGCAACCGGGTCGAGGTCGGTCCGGATGGAGATACATACACGACTCGGATGATCCCGGGTGCCAAGGCCGTCAAGACGTATCGCTGCCCCGGCTGCGATCACGAGGTGCGGCCGGGCGTCGCGCACATCGTCGCGTGGCCGTCGGACGATTTCGGGGGCGCGGACAACCGGAGGCACTGGCACACCGGATGTTGGTCCGGCCGAAACACGCGAGGCCTCACCCGCAGGTGGTCGTAGCGGGAGAGGCCAGGCGTCGGTCCGTTTCCGGACTGGGTTGGATCACGACTCGGAGTCGGCCGATTCCTTCTCGTTCTCGGCCTTCGCGGCTGCCTTCTCTTCTTCCTTCTTGAGGATTGCCGTCGGGTCGGGATTGTCGAGCAGTTCGCTCTCGCGGTTGACCGAGGCGAGCATGGCCGGAACCGAATCGAGCTGGCCACGGATTCCGAGCAGCTGAGCGAGCACGCGGCTGCGCAGCACACGCAACTCCTCGGCCAGTTCCTTGGAGTGCGCGATCCGCCGTTCGGCCTGTTCGCTGGCGGATTGAAGCCGTCGAGCAGCCTCGGTGGTCGCCTCTTCGATGCGGCGAGCGGCATCGGCTTTGCTCGATGCTTCGAGTTCTTCGAGCGCGCTCAACACCTTGGTACGGCGCTCGGCCATCGTGATCTCGAAATCCTCCTGAACCTTGGCGCGCTTGGCCTCGGACTCGGCGGCCAGCTTGTCGCGCTCGGCCTGCGCGGCCTCGACCACCCGGGCTGCTTCGGTGCGCGCCTGAGCCATGGTCTGCTGGTGCTCGGTCTCGAGCGCCGTCCGGCGCTCTTCGAGCTCTGCCACCAGTGACTCGTGCCGTCCCCGCAGTCGCGCACTCTCTTGCTGCGCAACCGAAATCATTTCCTCGGACTCCGAGTGCGCCTTGGCACGTACCTCGGATGCCTCGTCCGAGGCCAACCGCAGCATGCGCGAGATGCGATCACTCATACCCTCCGCCGTGGTGGGCGGAACCGAC
Organism: Rhodococcus ruber; assembly: GCF_027270735.1. GTDB lineage: Bacteria > Actinomycetota > Actinomycetes > Mycobacteriales > Mycobacteriaceae > Rhodococcoides > Rhodococcoides rubrum_A. The sequence continues at coordinate 4,007 of NZ_JAPWIJ010000025.1, forward strand.
AGGCGGTCGATGTCCTTGCGCAGTTCGTCGATCTCGTCACGCGCGTCGTCGAGTTGCTTGGCCAGATCACGAGCCTGGGCCGCAGCCGCATCACGGTCAGCGGTCGTCAGCCGGAGCTCGGCGTCGAACCGCTCGAAGTAGTTGGTGACTTCGTCGCGATCGAACCCCTTCCGGACGATGGAAAAGGGAAGTTGCACCGTAGAAGTGCGCTCATGATCGATGGCCATGGCCGTCAATTTACCGGTGAGTCAAGTAGAGAGCCATACGGCTGATTCACAGAGTTCGATCAGTGCGCGTCGGGGTTCGGTTCGACGAGTTCGATGAGCACGCCGCCTGCGTCCTTCGGATGGACGAAGTTGATCCGAGAATCGGCGGTGCCCCGACGGGGAGCGTCGTACAGCAGCCGAACGCCGCGGGCGCGCAACTCGGTCGAGATCTCCTCGATATCGGTGACGCGGTACGCCAACTGCTGCAGTCCCGGTCCGTTGCGGCCGATGAACTTGGCGATGGTGGACGACTCGTCGATCGGTGCGAGCAACTGCAGTGCAGCGGCTTTCTCTCCGGCACCGGGGAAGGAGAGCATCGCCTCGCGGACACCCTGTTCCTCGTTGATCTCCTCGTGCACGGCAATCATGCCGAGGTGGTCGGTGTACCAGGTGATTGCAGCGTCGAGATCGGGCACCGCGATACCGACATGGTCGATAGCCGTCACCAGGTCGGAGCGGAGCGGAGCTCCCGTGTAAGACTGCGTGCTGGAGGTCATGGCCATGACGTTAGCGCCAGCTGCGTTTCGGTGCTCCGCCCGGCCGGTATCGGTAGGGGGCATCGGAGCGTTGATCTCGACAAGGCCGTCTTCACACTTTCGGAGGAAATCGTGACCACAACAGTCATCGTTGCCGGTGCTCGTACGCCCGTCGGGCGCTTCTCGGGCGCACTCAAGG
>NZ_JAPWIJ010000026.1 GCF_027270735.1 Rhodococcus ruber
TGACCGTCACCGCAGGCGACGCCATCACCCAAGGCACCATCCTCACAGAAATCAAATGAGCTGCTGAGAAAAGCAGCACGAAGGGAGCACGTCAATGTCGAAAGCTATGAGCGCAGAACATCGACAAGTGTGCGGGATCCGTCCGACGACAGCAGCGGCGCGTCGCCGGGACTGTCGGTGTAGGTGGCAGTTGCTCTTCGGTGTCAGCGGGTTCGGCGACTCCCGCACGTACGGCTATGAGGGCGCGTACGTCACCACGGTCTACGCCGCGCGTGATGCGGGTGAGGTGGCCCGGGATCTGGACCAGGTTGCTTCACTGGGCACTTCCAGGAGACGGTGTTCCCGAGACAACGTCGGCAACTCGTCAGAGCAAGAAGTCGACCTTCTCGCGCAATACGTGTGCAGCATCTGCGATCGCTGCGTGTATTCGGTCAGCTCGGAAAGAACTGATGATCCGTCCCGATAGTTCCGGGGTGACGTCATCCTTCACCGAATCGTTCGAGCGGTTGAGCGCCGAACAGGTACGAAGACTGATCAACTCGGTATACGGAATCGTGGCCGCCGAAGATCCGGTGAGGTTACCGACCGAACGGGACGACACGTATCGAGCTACTACGCGCCTCGGTGACAGCTACGTGATCAAGATTGCCCACCCGGGTGACCAGCCGCGCGTCATCGAATTGCAGACTGCGGCCTTGCTACACGCGAGTCGGCGGGATCCCCTTCTACCGCTCGAGCGCGTCATCCCCTCTGCCGACGGTGAGCAACTTCCCCGTGTGGTGGTGCCGGACGGTCAAAGACGCATCGTACGTGTCACTACGTTTCTCTCCGGACGCGCGCTGCGCTCAGTTCAACCCTCCCCCGACCAATTACGTCAATGCGGACGAGTCTTGGCAAGGATGGCCAACGCCCTCAGCGACTTTCACCACGACGCAGCGGACCGGCACCTGGCATACGACCTGCAGAACTTCCACGAACTCGACGTCATGCGACCACTGGCAGACTCACCCGCCGTGGGACGGGTGTTCGTTTGGTACGGCTCCACTTTTGTTCCTGCGGCCGGGGACCTGCCAACTCAAGTGGTGCACGGCGATTTCAGTGTGGACAACATTCTCGTCGATCCCGCATCGAACGATTTCGTTCAAGGAGTCCTGGATTGGGGTGATGTCATGCACTCGTGGCGCGCCGCCGATCTGGCCAGTGGGTTGGCCTCTCAGGTCGCTGTCGACGGCGACCCATGGGAAGGACCCCGTCACATGATCGCTGGGTACCGCGAGGTGTGCGTCATGACCGACTCGGAGTCCGAATTGATTCGTGGTCTGGTGTCGATGCGCATCACCCAGCGACTCCTGATGGCGCTGCACCTCAGCGAGGCGATGCCCCACAACGCCGAGTACCTGTCGCGCAACATCGGATGGAGTGCCGCGCAGCTGTCCAACCTGGTCGGCGTCTGAGCAGTCCTCGCCGGCCGAGGTGGGTCAGGATGTGGCCTCGGCGAGGACCTCGTCGAGCTGGACCAGGAAGTACTGCGCATTCTCGGCCGAGAAGACCAGCGGTGGGCGAATCTTCAGGACGTTCTCGAAGGGTCCGGTGTTGCTGACCAATACCCGCCGTTTGCGCAGGCCATTGACGACCGACGCCGCCAGTATCGGTGCCGGTCGCTGGGTCTCCGGGTCGACCAGATCGACGGCGACGAACAGTCCTGCTCCCCGCGCGCTCGTCACGCAGGCGTAGCGCTGCGTCAGCTCTGTGAGGCCTTCGAGCAATTGCCGTCCTACGTTGCAGACGTTCGCGAGAATTCCATCGGTCTCGAAGACGTCCAGGACCGCGTTGGCAGCACTGATGCACACGGTGTTGCCCGCCGCGGTGTTGAAGTACCGGATGTCGCGCCCGAACTTCAGCGCATGTCGACTCTGCGTCGCGACCGCCGCGAGCGGCAGACCGTTCGCCATCGGTTTGCCCATCGTCACCAGATCAGGTATGACCCCATGCCGTTGGTATCCCCACATGGCTTCACCGGTTCGGCCGAAGCCCGCTTGTACCTCGTCTGCGATGAAAAGTCCGCCGGCTCTGTGGACCACGTCGACAACCGGTGCGAGGAATCCGGGCGGGCTCGTGATGAGTCCGTCGCTCGAGAACACGGTGTCGACGAGGAGCGCCGCGAGCCGCATCCCATGCCGCTCGAGGTGTTTGATGGCCTCGGACACGCGAGACGCCATCGTGGCTCCGACCGTTTCGGCGTCGTCACCGCTCGAGTAGTCCGGTGCCTCGATCGTCACCGTCGTCGCCCCGAGGGGAACGTTCGGGCCCAGGGTCGGCGACATCTCGGCAATGGACGCTGTGAGCCCGTGATAGGCGTGGGACGTCACGATGACTGCATCGCCACCCGTTTCGTAGCGGGCCATCCGGATGGCGAGATCGTTGGCCTCACTGCCCGAACAGGTATACAGAACCTGGTCGATGGCTGGGTCATGGGTCGCGAGGAGTCGTTCGCTGTATTCGATCAGCGTGGGTGTGAGGTATCGCGTATTGCTGTTCAAGGTCGCGGCTTGTCGCGAAATAGCCTCCACCACATGCGGATTGCAATGACCGACGGCGGGAACGTTGTTGTAGGCGTCGAGGTACTGATTCCCCTGCGCATCGTACAAATGGACGCCTTCGGCGCGCACCACGTCGACTGGTGTGCTGTAGAACAACCGGTTGCTCGGGGCGATGACGCTTTGTCTGCGTTCGACCAACGAACGCAGTTCGGGCTCTAACGATTCCACACTCGCGGGATCGAATCCGTTGGGCATCGTGCCCTCGGTCTTGGTCTGCGGTGTAGTCATCGAACATCCTCTCGGTGGTAGCGGCCCGATCGCGTCTACAGTTGTGAATTCGGCCTGTGCGACTGCGCCTACTGCTGGTGGTTGCGGTGGGCGCAGTCGTCTTTGTGGTTCAG
>NZ_JAPWIJ010000027.1 GCF_027270735.1 Rhodococcus ruber
CGTAGAACACCTGCATCTTCTGCAACTCGTCGATGATCGACTTGCACTGCTCGGTGCTCAGTTCACGCGGGTCACGGCGACCCGACGAGGACAGGCAGTGCACGCACGACAGGTTGCAGGCGTAGGTCAACTCCCACGTCAGACAGATCGGCGCGTCGAGACCGAGTTCGAATTGATCGACCAGTTTACCTACCGGAGCTGGTCTTTCGAGGGTGGAAGTCATAGGGGCCGTCCTCTTCTACGAATGGTTCACAGTTCTACGGGCGAGTGATCATGTTCGACTCGGCCAACATCGCCAGGGCTTTCACGTAGGGAGCCGACGCGGATTCATCGATACCCGCGGCCGCGATCGCCGACCGCATGTCCGAGTGCTCGGGAAGCGATTCGATGATCGCCACGATCGTGCGGTTCTTCAGAAACGACAGCTTGCGAGTTCCGAAGTGGTACAGCAACGCTCCGAACGACTCCGGACGCAACGCCACCTGCGGATGCAACACCCACCGCACATCCAGATCGAGCACGTCCTGCACTGCAGCAGTCATGATCAGTACACGCCGCACATGCCGTCGATCGACACTTCCTCGACCAACGACTCTTCGACCAGATCGGATTCGACGACAGCCGTACCGACCACAGCGTTCTCGTTCTTCTTCGACATCTAAAACCTCCTGCGAAATATGCTCGGTCACAATCCGATTGGTTGTGTCTCGGATCACCACGCTAACGGCCCACACGGTCCCCGAACCGGCATGTCGGTCGGAACTGGTCGACCGTCGCGATCAACCGTCCGTTCGGGTAGGTAGCGGCCCGTCCGGCGCGCGGGGTCGACGGCATCCGAGCGGCCCGACCTGGCCTCGAACGGCCGACTCGTCCGCCGTTCCGTGACACGCTCGACCTCACCGAAAGGACAGCCCCGTTCGACCGCGGGCCAACGACGAACAGAAATGACTCCGATGACCGAAGTGGATGCATTGGCACCGAGCCCAGACACAGTGTGGGCTCACGAGAACGTGGTGGTTCGGTATATCCGTGGACTCGAATTCGACGCTGTCCGTGCGGGCTCGACGGTGCAGGTCTGTCACGGCCTGACGTCGGCCGAGATCGGCGAGCGCCTCGTTCCGATGGTTACCGCACAGGCCCGGCACGTGGGTCTCTCGCAGCGCGAGTTCGAGTTGTTAGTGGTCGGACTCGTCCGCACCACTGTCACAGATCCGATCGCCGCGTGGTCCACCTACTATCGCAACTCGCTGGACGATCTGCTCGGCGGCACCGCCGATTTCGCTCCCGTCCATGAGCGCGCAGAGACTTTCATCGTCGGTTCGGTGCTCGACCTGGGTTCCTGCTTCGGCTTCTTTCCATTGCGACTGGCGATGAAGGGCCACTCGGTGACTGCGACGGACCTCTCCGCCGGCACCATGCGCCTGCTCGCCACCGTTGCCCCGCATCTCGGGATCACGCTCGGCACCATGGTGTGTGATGCTGCCCATGTTCCAGTCGCGGACAACAGTGTCGATACCGTGACAGCGCTGCATCTCCTCGAGCATGTCGACGCCGAGACAGGCTCTCGGATCGTTGCCGAAGCGCTCCGTATCGCACGCACGCGAGTAGTAATTGCTGTTCCCTTCGAGACCGAGACCACCGCCTGCCACGGGCACGTCCGCACGTTCGACGAGGCTGCGTTAGGCGAACTCGGTCGGTCGACAGGTGCAGAATTCGAGACTTCGGAACACCACGGCGGATGGCTCATGATCGACAAGGTCACCGCACCACAGTTCACCTGAAGACGTTCTGCGCCGGGCCGTGAACCCGCACACCTAGAACGGCGGTTCTTCGTTGTCTTTGGATGTCGGCTCAAGGTTGTCGGGTGGGTTGGGGTAGGCGATAATGCCGGATCGTCTGGGTTTGGTGGGGATGTGTGGTCGCAGGTCGTTGCCGAGGATGGGTACGGCTGTGCCGTTGGCGGGCAGGGTGATGCGGGTGGTCTTGGAGGTGGAGGTCCACAGGATCGCGCCGCCG
>NZ_JAPWIJ010000029.1 GCF_027270735.1 Rhodococcus ruber
GCCTGCACACCCGTCGGGGAGATCATCACCGGAAACGACAGCGGCTGACCCATCAGCGTCGTCGACAACTCACGAGTGTCCGACAGCCCTGCCACGTGCGGGGCGAACCCGAGGTCGGCGAACGCAGCCGTATTGTCCGACACCGTCAGACCCTGCTCGGATCCCGCCACCAGCGCCGCATACACCGACTTCGGGAGTCGCTTCTTCGCACGGCGTTGTGCATCGGCAACGCTCTCGAACCAGCTCGATCTGTCGTACACGGGGTTCGCTAGTCGACGCCGAGTCTGCGGTCGAACCCGGCCGGCATCACCACATCCGACGGCGACAGATCGTGCACCGAGGTATGCCCGAGCCCCAACACCGCCGAATCGACACCGCCGCGCAGAATGTCGAGCACATTCTCCACACCCGCCTGACCACCGGCCGACAGACCCCACAAATACGCCCGCCCGATCAACACCGCCCGCGCACCCAACGCCAGCGCCTTCACCACATCACTACCCCGCCGGATACCACCATCGAGGGTGATCTCGACCTGATCACCGACCGCCTCCGCGATCGCCGGCAGAGCCCGGATCGGAGCCGGAGTGCCGTCGAGATTGTTACCACCATGATTGGACACCGAAATCGCCGTGACACCGGCATCGACCGCACGCTTCGCGTCGTCGACCCGCATGACACCCTTGAGCATGAACGGCCCACCCCACTGCTCACGCAACCACGCCACGTCCTCCCACGTCGGCAACGGAGTCCCCATCCACTCCCCGTACGCACCGAAGAACGTCGGAGCCGGACCACCCGTCGCCGGGGTCAGGTTCGGGGTCGTCAGATCCGGGATCTTCCCGGTCTTCGCGAACTCCCACAACCACTTCGGACGCATGATGCCTTCCGGGGCGAACTGCACCATCGCCTTGAGGTCCATCTTCTCCGGGATCGACGGGCTACCCCAGTCGCGGCCGTTGGAGAACGACCAATCCAGCGTCATGATCAACCCCACCGCACCCGCGGCGCGGGCCCGCTCCATCCGCTGCAACAACACCTCGCGTGAGCCCACCCAGTACATCTGGAAGAACGTCTGCGGATTCGCCGCCGCGACCTCCTCGACGGACTTGCTCGCGAACGAGGACAAGCCGATCGGAATACCCCGCGCTGCAGCAGCTCTCGCCACAGCGACCTCACCGTCGGGATGGACGGCCTGCACACCCGTCGGGGAGATCATCACCGGGAACGACAGCGACTGCCCCATCACCGTCGTCGACAAGTCCCGCTTGTCCGACAACCCCGCTACGTGCGGGGCGAACCCCAACTCGCCGAACGCCGCCATGTTGTCGTCGATCGTCAACCCACGCTCCGAGCCGGCCACCAGCGCCGCGTACACGGACTTCGGTAGACGTTTCTTCGCCCGCCGCTGCGCTTCGGCAACGGTCTCGAACCACGCACTCTTCGCCATCAGCTTTCCTGTTCCATTCCTGCGAGCGGGTTCTCGTCGCAGATCTTCGCCGGTGGACGCATCATCAACGTCAGCGGCACCGACTTTCGAGGGGTTTTGCGCTGCCCGGTACGGGAATGGTCGACGCTCGATTTGGGGATCTCCCCCGCCGCCGCCAACGCCATCTCGCCGTTACCGATGACGCATTCGGGATCCGGGCCGTCCATGGGCAGGCCGGTGAAGAATTTCGCCGCCATGCACCCACCGCGGCACGAATCGAAATGCGCACACTTGGTGCATGC
>NZ_JAPWIJ010000002.1 GCF_027270735.1 Rhodococcus ruber
TGCGAGACCGCTCCCTCGCCCGCGAACGCGCCAAGGCCGAAGCACGCGCGTCGTAAATTTCGCTCGACTGGTGTGCCCGGTACCGATTTCGGTGCCGGGCACCCCTTTTTTCTCCTGAAAGTTCTCCCTCCGTTCCAAAGGCTCTTCCATGACATTGCAGATCGGCTCCCTGGAGTTGCGCAGCCCCGTCGTCCTGGCACCGATGGCAGGCGTGACCAACGTGGCCTTCCGGACTCTGTGCCGGGAACAGGAACTAGAGCGGGCAGGTAGCACGTCGGGGCTGTACGTCTGTGAGATGGTGACCGCCCGCGCGCTGGTCGAGAGACAGCCCGCCACGATGCACATGACGACCTTCGGCCCCACCGAAACGCCGCGGTCGCTGCAGCTCTACACCGTCGATCCGGACACCACGTACACCGCGGCGAAGATGATCGTCGACGACAACTTGGCCGACCATATCGACATGAACTTCGGCTGCCCGGTGCCCAAGGTCACCCGCAAAGGTGGCGGCGCCGCTCTGCCGTACAAACGCAACCTGTTCGGTCGCATCGTCGCCGCGGCGGTCAAGGCGACCGAGGGCACCGATATTCCGGTCACCGTCAAATTCCGCGTCGGCATCGACGAGAACCACCACACGCACCTCGACGCGGGCCGAATCGCCGCCGACGAGGGTGCCGCCGCGGTGGCATTGCACGCGAGAACCGCGTCGCAGCGTTACTCCGGTACCGCGGACTGGAACGAGATCGCTCGACTCAAGGAACACGTCACCGGCATCCCGGTGCTGGGCAACGGAGACATCTTCTCCGCGTCCGACGCAGTCCGGATGATGGCCGAGACCGGCTGCGACGGTGTCGTCGTCGGGCGAGGTTGCCTGGGCAGGCCGTGGCTGTTCGCCGAACTCAGCGCCCGCCTGAACGGTCGCCCGGAGCCCGTTCCCCCCACCCTCGGCGAGGTGGCCACGATCATCGCCCGGCATGCCGAGTTGCTCGCCGAGCACCACGGTGAGAAGAAGGGTCTGCGCGAGCTGCGCAAGCACGTCTCCTGGTATCTGCGCGGCTTCCCCGCGGGATCGGATCTTCGAGTCTCGATGGCCTTGGTGTCCACTCTCGCCGAGCTCGACGATCTTCTGGCGCAACTCGATCCGACCGTTCCGTTTCCCAAGGACGCAGAGGGGCCACGCGGACGACAGGGTTCACCGGGCGCGGTTGCTCTGCCCGACGGCTGGCTCGACGATCCGGAGGACATCTGCGTCCCGGCCGGTGCCGACCTCATGCACTCGGGCGGCTGATCCCCAGCTGACCGCCCCGCACCTCGTACGAAGTGGACCATGCCGCTCGAGTCAGTACTATGGCTTGGATTGCCGAGTAGGCAACGCGTGCGTGTGATGGAAGGCCAGGTTCGAATTCGTGGGAGACGATCGAGAGTCGGGCCCGTCCGTGCCCGAGGGTCGCGCCCCATGGGAGCGCCCGCTGTCCTCAATCAGACAAAACGGAGAGCATCGGCCTCGCTCCGAACGCCCGTCCACACCGGACCAGAATTCACCACCGCAGCCCGGCGACAGCGGCAGGCTCGGCAAACGATCGCCGCGTAATGCCGACACCGTCTCGGTGGCCGAGTTGGTCGACAAGATGTCGCGGTCGGGATCGAGTCGTCGGGTACCTACCGAACGGCCCGAGACCGAAGAACCCACCGAGATCATCGCCCCGATCACCGATTCCACGCCCCCACCCTCCCGGGCAGTACCACCGCCGCCACCGCATGCCGTGCCGGAACCGGTGGGCGCGCCCGCCTCGGACCGCCCGGCACTGACGCGGTTGGCGATGAGCCGGGTGCGCCGACGCAGGCGACTGCGGATGGTCGGCCGGAGTCTGGTGTCCGTCATCGCGATCCTGTCGGTGGCACTGACCGGCGTGGTGTGGGGCTATCTCCGAAATACCGACCAGGGATTTCTTCAGGTCGCTGCGCTCGATCCCGACTCGACGGACGTCGTCGACGCCGCGGGCCAGTACGGCGACGAGACCTACCTGATCGTCGGTACCGACACTCGCACCGGGGCCAGCGGCGAGGTGGGTGCAGGAACCGTCGCCGACGCCGAGGGAGCCCGCTCGGACACGGTCATGCTCGTCAACATTCCGGCCGATCGCAGCCGCGTCGTCGCCGTGTCGTTCCCCCGCGATCTCGATGTGACACGCCCCGAATGCGAGCAGTTCGACAACGACACCAATACCTACACCGGTGAGATGTTCCCCGAGGCCTACGGCGACAAGCTCAATGCCACCTACGCCCTCGGCGGCCCCAAATGCCTGGTCAAAACGATCCAAAAGATTTCCGGCCTACGCATCGGTCACTTCGTGGGAATGGATTTCGCCGGGTTCGAGTCCATGGTCGACGAGGTCGGCGGCGTCGAGGTCTGCACCGCGCAACCGTTGATCGACTACGAGCTCGGAGACGTGCTGCCCAACCCCGGTACGCAACGCATCGACGGGCGCACCGCGCTGAACTACGTCCGGGCTCGCAACGTCGAGTCCGAGGGCAACGGCGACTACGGCCGCATCAAACGGCAACAACGCTTCCTGTCGTCCTTGCTCAGATCGGCACTCTCGAACAAGGTTCTGCTCGACCCGGGCAAGTTGAACGGGTTCGTCAACGCGTTCACCTCGGACACCTTCGTGGAGAACGTGAAGACCCAGGACTTGGTGACGCTGGGCCGATCGCTGCAGAACGTGGACGCCGGCGCGGTCACCTTCCTCACCATCCCCACCACCGGCACCAACGACTACGGCAACGAGATCCCCAACGACGACGCGATCGGGGCAATCTTTCAGGCCATCATCGACGACGATCCGCTGCCCGGCGAGGAACGCGCGGAGCCGGTGGCCCCCGAATCCCCGGCTCCCCCCACCGCCCCCGACGCCCCGCTACTGGCCGTCGAACCGGGCACAGTGTCCCTCCAGGTATCGAACGCGTCCGATATCGCGGGAATGGCTCAAACGGCATCCGACGAGCTCGCGACCTACGGATTCCAGATCCTGACGGTGGGCAACTTCTCGGGGTCCGCCGCCCAGACCGTCGTGCGCTACTCCCAGGACCAGGAAGCGGCCGCAGCGACCGTCGCGTCTGCGATCCCCGGCGCAGCCATCGAGCTGGCTCCGAGCCTGAACAACGTCGTCGAGGTGGTGCTCGGCTCCAATTACCCCGGATACACGCAAGCCCCGACAGCGTTCGGCACCGCGATCGATGCCACGCAGGTGGAGGGCACGACCGAGAGCGCGCCGCTCCCGGAAGATCTTTCGTTCACCAATGCCGCCGACGACACGTGTGCCTGACTTCATTCATGCTCCGTTAACCCTCGGGACAGCGAACAGGTCAGTGTGACCTACTAAACTTCGCTCATGCGCGTCGCCTACAACGAACAGATGAACGAGCTTGCCGATCTCCTCGGAGAAATGGCGAGCCTGGCTGGTACGGCCATGGAGAAGGCCACTCAGTCACTCCTCCAAGCAGACCTGGTGCTCGCCGAGCAGGTCATTTCCGAGCACGACAAGATCACCGAGCTCAGCGCGGTGTGCGAGGAGAAGGCTTTCACGCTCCTCGCCCTGCAAGCTCCTGTCGCAGGCGATCTCCGGTCGGTGGTGGCCGGAATTCAGATCGTTGCCGACATCGACCGGATGGGCGCGCTTGCCCTGCACGTCGCGAAGATCACCCGTCGCAGGCACCCGAACCACGCCCTCCCCGAGGTCGTCAACGGGTACTTCGCCGAGATGGGACGCCTCGCCGTTCAGATCGGCGCGTCCGCCCGCGAGGTCCTCGAGACACGGGACCCCGAGCGCGCTGCGAAGTTGCAGGAGGAAGACGAGGCAATGGACGATCTGCACCGTCACCTCTTCACGGTTCTGATGGACCGTGAGTGGAGCCATGGCGTCGCGGCTGCGGTGGACGTGACCTTGCTGGGGCGCTTCTACGAACGCTTCGCCGATCATGCTGTCGAGGTCGGCCGCCGAGTGATCTTCCTCGTCACCGGCCAGCTTCCGGTCGACCTGCACCAGAACAACATTCCCACCTCGTAGTACCGCTCTCGTCGAGTAGCGTTGCCCAGCAGCGCTACTCGACGTCCGTATCGGGGCAGGCGCACAACGAAAAGAACCCCCGTCGAGCTTTCGCTCGGCGGGGGTTCTTCGCGGTATGTGGCTATCCGAAGCGGCCGGAGATGTAATCCTCGGTGGCCTTCTGCGTGGGGTTGGAGAAGATCTTCTCGGTGTCGTCGATCTCGATGAGCTTGCCCGGCTTACCTGTCGCCTCGAGGTTGAAGAAGCCGGTCTGATCGCTCACACGTGCAGCCTGCTGCATGTTGTGGGTGACGATCACGATCGTGAAGTCCTGCTTGAGTTCCTGGATCAGGTCCTCGATGGCAAGAGTGGAGATGGGGTCCAGAGCCGAGCACGGCTCGTCCATCAGCAGCACGTCGGGCGACACGGCGATGGCACGAGCGATGCACAGACGCTGCTGCTGACCGCCGGAGAGGCCGCCACCGGGCTTGTCGAGGCGGTCCTTGACCTCGTTCCAGAGGTTGGCACCCTTGAGGGAGCGCTCGGCGATCTCGTCGAGTTCCTTCTTGCCGCGGCCGCCCTGCAACTTCAGGCCTGCGACGACGTTGTCCTTGATGGACATCGTCGGGAACGGGTTCGGGCGCTGGAAGACCATGCCGATGGTGCGGCGCACGCCCACCGGATCGACGCCGTTGCCGTAGATGTCCTCGCCGTCGAGCAGCACCGAGCCCTCGACGCGGGCACCGGGGGTCACCTCGTGCATGCGGTTGAGCGAACGCAGGACAGTGGACTTACCGCAGCCCGACGGTCCGATGAACGCTGTGACGCTGCGCGGCGGTACGGCCAGGGTGACGTCGGAGACGGCGTGGAACTTGCCGTAGTAGATGTTGACGTCTTTGAGATCGAGACGCTTTGCCATGTTCTTCGTTCCTTACGGTTCGCTGGAGTCGGGTGGGTCAGAAGTTCTTGGGCGAGAAGAACTTCGAGACCAACTTCGCGCCGATGTTGAGTATTGCGACGATCAGGATCAGCGTCAGGGCTGCTCCCCACATGCGCTCAGCGGTGAGCACGCCGGTTCCTGCCTTCTGCAGGTCGACCATCATGAGCGGCAGAGACGTCTGCGGCCCTTCGAAGATGTTGAAGTTGATAGCGGTCGCGGATCCCACCAGGATCAGCACCGGTGCCGTCTCGCCCATGACGCGGGCCAAGGCCAACATGATTCCGGTGACGATTCCGGACAGCGCGGTGGGGATGACGATCTTGGCGATGGTCTTCCACTTCGGCACGCCGAGCGCGTAGGACGCCTCGCGCAGGTCCTGGGGGACGATGCGCAGCATTTCCTCTGCCGAGCGCACGATCACCGGGATCATCAGCAGAACGAGAGCGAATGCGACGGCCACACCGGAGCGCTGGAAGCCGAAGGTGGCGATCCAGAGCGCGTAGATGAACAGGGCCGCGACGATGGACGGCACACCGGTGAGGATGTCGACCATGAACGTCGTCACTCGCGCCAGCCGGGTACCCACGCCGTATTCGACCAGGTAGATAGCGACAAAGATGCCGATCGGGATGGAGATGACGGCGCAGAACAGTCCTTGAAGGAGAGTTCCGACAATGGCGTGATACGCGCCGCCGCCTGCGATGAACTGGGTGACGCCGGCCTGCGAGTTCTGCCACCAGGTAGGTGAGACCACGGCCGAGAGACCGCGGGAGATCACCGTGTAGAGCACCCACACGAGCGGTACGAGTGCGACCAGCACCGAGAGGCTGACGAGAATCGTTGCCGAGAGGTTGGCTGCCTTGCGCCGGGCGCTGACGCCCTGGAAAGTCGGTTCCTTGACGGGCTTGTCCATGGTTGTGGTCATGGGTCAGTCCTTCTTTCCGGCGATGGCGGCGCGAGCACCTGCGTTGACGACGAAGGTCAGGACGAAGAGCACCAGACCGGCGGCGATGTAGGCCCCTGCCTGCAGCGGGTTGTTGAACTCGCCTGCGGCCAGCGCGATCTTGGTCGCGAACGTGGAACCGCCGTCGAACAACGTTCCACCGAATGTCGCCTGGGTGCTGCGGATGATGATGTACAGCGCGATGGTCTCACCGAGTGCGCGGCCGAGACCGAGCATCGAGCCGGAGACGAACCCGGACTTACCGAACGGAATGACCGTGGTGCGTACGACTTCCCAGCGAGTGGCTCCGAGCGCGAGGGCGGCTTCGACCTGGCCCTTCGGCGTCTGGATGAACACCTCACGGGTGACGGCGGCGATGATCGGCAGGATCATCACGGCAAGCACGATGCCACCGGTGAAGATGGTGCCGCCGCCGGCGATCGAGACCGATCCGGTGCTGAAGAGCGGGAACCAGCTCAGCGACGAGTTCAGCCACTCGGCGAACGGGCTGATGGCGGGAGCGAGGACGTACAGGCCCCAGAGACCGAAGACGATCGACGGGACCGCGGCCAGCAGGTCGATGATGTAACCGAGCGGTCCTGCGACTCGCTTGGGTGCGTAGTTCGTCAGGTAGATGGCGATGCCGAGTGCGACCGGCATCGCGAGAATCAACGCGAACAGCGACACGGTGACGGTGACCAGGAAGAGGTCGAGTACACCGAACACCATTGCGGAGGTGTCGGATGTGTCCCAGGCGCCGTTGTAGGTCAGGAAGTTGACCGTGTTGTTCGACAGTGAGGGGATCGCGCGCCAGAGCAGGAAGATACCCACGGCGGCGATCAGGGCGATGATGAAGATGCCCGAGCCCGTGGCCAGGCCTCGGAAGATCCGGTCACCGGGACGTGTGACGGTTCCCGATGTTTTCTTGTCTGACAATTGTGGTTCTTCCGGTTTGTGCGCGGCACCCGTGGAGGGCACGGTAGCCGCGGAGGGGACGCCGGTCATCGAGTGGGTGTCGCTCATACCGCTCACTGTCTCGTGTGGGGGTCGAGGACGGTCTTGCTTCGGCTCGCGATACCGCGAGCCGAAGCAAGATTACGTCTCATTGAATCAGGCGATCGCTTCGATAGCGGTGACCAGGCGTTCCTTGAATGCGTCGGGCAGCGGCACGTAGCCGGCTGCCTCGAGGCCCTGCTGGCCCTCGTTGGCTGCACTGAGCAGGAAGGACTTGACCGCTGCCGTGGTGTCGGCGTCGTAGCCCTTGGAGCAGACGATCTCGTAGGTCGCCAGAACCAGCGGGTACGTGTCGGCTGCGTTGCTGGCGTACAGGCCGTCGATGTCGATGACGAGGTCGTTGCCCTCACCCTTGAACTTCGCGGCGTCGATGGCCTTGCCCGCGGTCTCGCTGCTCAGCTCGACCGGTCCGTTGCCGAAGTCGACGGCTGCCTTGCCCAGGCTCTCCTGGTCGGCGAAGCCCTTCTCGACGTAGGTGATCGCACCGGGGGTTGCGGCTACGGCCTGGGCGACGCCCGAGGATCCGTTGGCACCTTCGCCGACTCCACCGGCCCAGTCGGAGCTGTGGTTCAGGGTCCAGGCCTCGGGAGCGGATGCGGCCAGGAAGCGCTGGAAGTTGTCGCTGGTGCCCGAGGAGTCGGAGCGGTAGACCGGGGTGATCGCGGTCGACGGCAGCGTTGCGCCGTCGTTGAGCGCGGCGATGGCCGGGTCGTTCCAGGTGGTGATCTTGCCGGTGAAGATCTGGGCGATGACGTCGGGGTTCAGCACCAGATTGTCGACACCGTCGACGTTGTATGCCACCGCGACCGGTCCGAAGACGAGCGGCAGATTCCACGCCGGGTTGTTGGCGCAACGAACGGCAGCCTGCGCGGCCTGATCGTCCTTGATGGACGAATCGGAGCCGGCGAAGTCGACGAGACCGGCGACGAACTGCGTACGGCCGTTGCCCGAGCCGCTGGTGGTGTACTCGACGGCCTTGCCGGCGCAGACGCCGGAGTAGATCGAGGTGAAGTTGGACATGGCGTTCTGCTGAGCGGACGAGCCTTCACCGGTCAGCGGGGACTTGCCTTCGCAGGTAGCCGAGGACTCTGATGCGCCGTCCGTGGTGGCGACGTTCGCGTCACTACCGCATGCGGCCAGCAACATGGCACTGACTGCCACTGCACTCATGAGAGCACCGTTGCGCTTGAGGTTCACCTGTTTCCTCCGAGGAATCTTGGGCCGTGTTCACGCCTCGGGCCTGATCGGCCGAGCAGTGACTGTGTGGGTGCCGGCTCGAAAGAAACCTCGCACCAGGCGGCGTTGGTTGCCGCCCAGAGAGAAAGGTAAGGGCAGGTGGTAGACGTTTACCCCCGCGTGGGTGAACGGGAGATGAACACCGTGGCCGATATGTCCGTTCAGGCGCTGCGCGCGTACGCCGCGTCCACGTGATAGTTCTCGAACCCGAGCTTGGTGTACGTGTGCACCGCCGCAGTGTTGTCGGCCTCGACGTACAGCATGATCTGGTCCAGTGCGCGTCCGTGCAGATAGTGCAGCCCGGCCAGGGTCAGTACCCGTCCGAGACCGCGACCCTGCGACTGCGGATCGATACCGACCACGTACACCTCGCCGATGGCCGGGTCGTTGCTGTCCGCCGCATGAACTTTGGTCCAGTGAAATCCGAGCAGGTGGTCGCTGCCTTCCTCGAACGCCAGGAACAGGCCCGCCGGATCGAACCACGGCTCGTCTCGCCGCGACGCGATGTCGCGATCGGTCCAGCCGCCCTGCTCGGGATGCCAGGAGAATGCCGCGTTGTTCACCCTCAGCAACTCGGCATCGTCCTGGTGCCCACGATAGGTTCGCAGCGTAATGCCCTCCGGCACAACAACATCGGGAAGATCAGGACTGGCCGATGCCCGACGCATCTGCAGCAGTTCCCGAACCACCTTCAGCTCCAGACGAGCTGCAACGGACTGCGCCGCGGCGATGTTGCCATGCGCCCAGATTCGCGTGTCGGAGCCGATATCGAGTGCGCGAGAAACCAATTCGCGACCGATGCCGCGACCGCGGGAAGAAGGATCGACCACCGCCTCGGCCATCCCGTCGGCGATTCCGGCGTAACCAACGACGCGATCACCTTCGGTGGCGACGAGACGAACGACGCCCTCGCCGGCGTCGACCGCCTTCACCGCCTGCTCCGAGAGGGGCGCGGTACCGTCGACTTCGGTTGCGCGAGAAAGGATCCGATGAATCTCGTCGGAAACCCGAGAAGACGGTGCGTCGCCGTCGATGGGATGGACGCCGAACGCAGTATCCGAACTCATCTAGGAGAGAGTACTCTCCTGCTCGAACTCGAAATCCGCATCGCCGGAATCCCCGCCCGCGCCGTCCGACGCGGCTGGGCCGCCCTTGGTGTTGCGCGCTGGCCGGACCGCCTTGTATCCCACGTTGCGCACGGTGCCGATCAGCGATTCGTACTCGGTGCCGAGCTTGGCGCGCAGGCGTCGGACATGGACGTCGACGGTGCGAGTGCCACCGAAGAAGTCGTAACCCCACACTTCCTGCAGCAGTTGGGCACGAGTGAACACGCGGCCCGCGTGCTGAGCCAGGTACTTCAGCAGCTCGAATTCCTTGTAGGTCAGATCGAGCGGACGACCGCGCAGTCGTGCGGTGTATGTGCCCTCGTCGATGATCAGCTCACCGAGCGTGATCTTGCCCGAGGCCTCCGGGCTCGCAACGCCGCCGCTGCGACCGACCAGTAGCCGCAAGCGCGCGTCCAACTCCGCCGGGCCGGTACCGGGGAGCAGGATGTCGTCCAGGCCCCAATCGGAGTTGACCGCCACCAGCCCGCCCTCGGTGAGGACCGCGACGACGGGGATGGCCGACCCGGTACTGCCCAACAGGCGACACAACCCGCGTGCCGCAGCCAAATCGGTGCGGGCGTCCACCAGCGCGATATCAGCCGATCCCGCTTCCAGAAGCGAGGACACCTCGGTGGGCACCGGACGCACGTGATGCGCCAGAAGAGCAAGGGACGGAAGAACGCCCTCCGGATTGGGGTCGGAGGTCAGTAGTAGGAGCTCCACTGCGTCTCCATTCTTGCTGCTGGCCGGTCCAGCTCGAGCTGGATTGGAGTGTTCGTCAAGGACACAGACTAGCTTGTTCGTACAACTGGCCGAAGCGGGCAGTGTGCGACCCGTCGGTCACAATGGACGCGTGCGCACACTTCTCATCGGACTCGTCAGCCTGCTGGCCCTCGCGCTCGTCGTGGATTTCGGCGCGGCGGCCTACTCCGAGTACAGGGTCTCGCGCGCGATTCGCGCCGGTGGCGAGCTCAATTCCGACCCCCAGGTGATCGTGCACGGCTTCCCGTTCCTCACCCAAGCAGCGGACGGCCGCTACCAGAACATCGAGATCAGGGCTCAGGACGTCCCCACCGAATACGTCGGGTCGACGACGATCGAGGCCAATCTTCGCGGCGTGCACATCGCCCTGTCCGACTTGATCGACAACAACGTCCGGGCCATTCCGGTCGACGAGCTCGACGGCCGCGTCCGCATCGAGGCGACAGACCTCGGCCGGTTCCTCGGCATCGTCGACCTGCAGGTTTCTGCGCCCCCTGCCGACAAGTCCGACGGCACGGGCGGCTCGGGCGGCTCGGGCAAGACGACGACCGGAGGCGTCGTGCTGACCGGAACCGTGCCGGTCGGCCCACTGCAGACCACAGTGAGCGTGCAAGCCGACCTGTCGCTCGAGGGCGACAGTGTCGCCATCGTGGCATCCGACTTCTACTTCGGCCCCGAGGGTCGGGCGGACTTCACGATTCCCGACTTCGCCAAGCCGACAGTGCTCGGGTTCTTCACCAAAACCATCGAGCGGCAGAACCTGCCCTTCGGACTGCTGCCGACCGACGTCTACGCGGAAGGGTCGCAGATCGTCATCGAGGGTTCGGGTGACAACGTTACGATCGACCTCAACGAGATCGAAAAGCCGTGACAGGGATCACAGTTCTGTTGGTCGTGGCGGTCCTTGCCATAGCTACCGGGTTCTATCTCCGGAGCCGGTCCGGTGCCGTGCGCGCGGTACGAGACACCGGCTCCGACACCGACACTCTTCTCCCACTCCTGCTCGAGGCGGGCATCACCACCGACACCGCGACCGTGCTGCACTTCTCGGCGGACTGGTGCGGACCGTGCGCGGCCGTCCGTCGCGTCGTCGGGCAGGTACTGAGCGACCGCAGCGGAGCCCGCGAAGTGGAGCTCGACATCGACGCCAACCCTGTTCTCGCCCGCGAACTGGGAGTGCTGTCCTTGCCCACCACGTTCGTGCTCGACACCGACCTGCGCCGGCGCTCGCGAATCGCGGGGGTTCCCTCCGCGGCGGCTCTGCGGTCCGCGCTCGACGCCTTGTGACCGCACCCGCTCGGGCCGGCGGTTCAACGCGCCGCTGGTAGCGGGTAGGATGCTCTTCGTGTTCTCCCGCCACGAGCTGATGCTCACCAGTCGACGCACGGTTGATCTGTGCCGACTGGGCGGATGTTGCTGTCGCTGCTGCTGATTTCCTTCTGCCGCCACGCCCATGCGTGATGTCGGCCCAAGACAGGAATCCACGTCCGAGCACTGCCTATGCGGCGTGCCCCGGCCTCGTACAGGAGTACTTCTCGATGTCGACACCCGACTCCCCCACGATCGACCAGGTCGACGTCCGCGGCCCGCGCTTCGCAGCGTGGATCACCACCGCCGTCCTGGTAGTCGTACTTCTCCTGACCACGTTCTCGGTCCCCGCAGCGGCAATCCTGCTCGGGCTACAGGCGATCGTGTTCGGAATCGGAGCCGTACGCGGACCCAAGCACAGTCCGTACGGCACGATCTACGCGACGTTCGTCGCTCCGCGTCTCTCCCCGACCAGCGAACGCGAGCCGGTGGCTCCGTTGAAGTTCGCTCAGCTGGTGGGATTCGCATTCGCCGCCGTCGGAGTTCTCGGCTTCGCACTCGGCGCTCCCGTCGTCGGCACCGTGGCAGCAGGCTTCGCCTTGTTCGCGGCGTTTCTCAACGCCGCGTTCGCGGTCTGCCTCGGCTGCATGCTCTACCCCCTCGCGGCGCGCTTGCGCAGCACCTCGCACTGACAACGTTCTTCCGATCCGTACAAGAAAGACCGAAAGGAACACCATGGCTCGCTCCGACGTCCTGGTCTCTGCCGACTGGGCCGAGCAGAACCTGAACGCACCGAAGACCGTCTTCGTCGAGGTCGACGAAGACGCCAGCGCCTACGACGGCGGACACATCGAAGGTGCAGTCAAGCTCGACTGGCGCAAGGACCTGCAGGACCCGGTCCGTCGCGACTTCCTGAACCAGGAGCAGTTCTCGGATCTGCTGTCGGCCAAGGGCATCAGCAACGACGACACCATCGTTCTGTACGGCGGAAACAACAACTGGTTCGCCGCCTACGCGTACTGGTACTTCAAGCTCTACGGCCACCAGGACGTCAAGCTCATCGACGGCGGACGCAAGAAGTGGGAGCTCGACGGACGCGCACTCTCGAAGGACGTCGTCAGCCGGGAGACCACGCAGTACCGCGCCGAGGCTCCAGACCTGTCGATCCGCGCGTTCCGCGACGAGGTCATCGACGCCATCGGCAACAAGAACCTGATCGACGTGCGCTCGCCCGACGAGTTCTCGGGCAAGATCCTCGCCCCGGCTCACCTGCCCCAGGAACAGGCTCAGCAGCGTGGCCATGTGCCGTCGGCGATCAACATCCCGTGGAGCACCACCGCCAACGAGGACGGCACGTTCAAGTCCGACGAGGCGCTCGAAGAGCTGTACAAGACCAAGGGTTACGACGACGACAAGGCCACCATCGCGTACTGCCGCATCGGTGAGCGTTCGAGCCACACCTGGTTCGTTCTCAAGGAGCTCCTGGGCAAGGAAGACGTCAAGAACTACGACGGTAGCTGGGTCGAGTACGGCTCCCTCGTCGGAGCACCCATCGAGTTGGAGGTTCACTGATATGTGTGGAGCACCCGTACAGGGCCAGACCATCCCCGCAGGCGTCGACGTCGAGAAGGAGACGGTCATCACCGGCCGCGTCCTCGCCGGCGACGGCGAGCCGGTAGCAGGGGCATTCGTTCGTCTGCTCGACGGCACCGGTGAGTTCACCGCCGAGGTCGTCGCGTCGGGCACCGGAGACTTCCGCTTCTTCGCCGCTCCCGGCCAGTGGACGCTGCGCGCACTGTCGGCATCGGGCAACGGCGACACCGTCATCGCTCCCGAGGGCGCAGGCGTGCACTCTGCCGACGTCACAGTCGGAGTCTGATTTCGCAGCTCGTATCGAACGAGAAAAAGAACCCCGCACCTACGAGTAGGTGCGGGGTTCTTTTCTGTCCAGGCCGGAGATCGTTCAGTTGGGCACGGGCGCTGCGGTGGTGCGCTCGGGAACCGTGGAGTACTGCGGCGGGAACAGCCCCTCCGGGACCGGGATGCCCTGAGACTCGAGGAAGGCACCGAAGTCACTGACGCGAGTCTGCGTTCCCGGCTCCGGTAGCAGTCGGGGCTCGGCGGCAGGCGTGGGCGTCTCGGTCGTGGGCGTCTCGGTCGAGGGAGCCTCGGGCGTGGCCGGATCCACCGCGGGGGGTGCATTGTTCTTCTCGCGTTCGGTACGAGCCAGATCGGTCACCCAGGCAACCATCTTCTCGCTCTCCCACTCGTAACCGTCGTTGGGGTCGTTGTACCAGTACGACAGGTGCTGCAGAAAGCCGATTGCCAAGTAGGGACCGAGCACGACGTCGACGATGCCCTTGTTGTTCTCCACCAGGCCCTCGCCTTCGGCGCGCAGTTTCGCCTTCACGGTCTCGGCACCGGGCCCGAGAGCCCAATTGAGATCGGCGAGCAGCTGCTCGGGAGACAGCGCTGCGGCAGCCTGCTCGTCGTCCACCTGATACTGCCGGTCGGAGACTTTGACCAGAACCTGCAGCAGCGTCTCGTCCGACTCGAGCCACGACTTGTTCGTGGCGATGTCGATGATCGCGCGGGTGGCAATGGAGGCGACCGTCCGACCGAAGTCGGAGACGGTCTGCACCGGGTTGAGCAGCGTCAACCGCATCTGACCGAATACACCGAGCGCCAGCTGCAGCAGTTCGATCTTGTCCGGCGAATCGCAGGCGAGATCGTAGGGACGACACGACCAGGTGACCTTGTCGGTCATCGACCCGTAGTCCCGCGGCGACTGGTCCATGAAGCCGCCGAGCGACTGGCCCACCTCGTCACCGAAGTTCGGCACGCCGGCCGGGCGGTAGGGCGACCCCACCATGACGACACCGACGACGTCGTCGGACGTGACGAGAGCGTTGGGGTCACGGTGGCCGAGTTCCCTTGTCACGCGATCGAGAATTTCACCGCCGACGCTGTACCCGAGCAGCGCGAACTTGGTCTTCTCACCGCACTTGGTCTTGTACTCGTCCATCAACCGATTGGTCGACGCGATGCCGTCGGCGATCGACTCCTGGTAGGTCGGCACGTTGTCGAGTACGTCGAAACCGTACGTGGAGGAATACGGAACATAGAGCCATCCGACGGTGCCGGGGCTGTCCGCGTTCGCCTCACCGACCGGAACGGTGACGTTGCCGACCCAGTTCGACGCGATCGTCTGCGCTTCTTCGTTGAGCGGATTGCGATCCGAGTCCGAGTCGGTGGCGCCGGACACCGCCAACAGCAGTACGTCCGGGCAGTCCTGCGCGTAGTTGTTCGGATCGATGTTCGGGCCCTGAGAGGACCCGAAGTCGGCGGAACCGGAATCCGACGAGCCCGAGTTCGACGAGCCCGAGTCGGGGGCGGCCAACGCAGCAGCGGGTGCTGCGAGCGCCAGCGCCAGTGTGACGACCGCCGATCGAAGCAACACGGAACCGAACGACGATGTCAGAACACGCTTACGACGCAGCATTTTTGCAGAGCCCTCCCCAGCCTTCACGACACAACACTGTAAACACGTCGACAATTCGCCCGCGAGCGCCCGACGTCCCCCGAAGAAGGTACCCGTTGTGCGGGATTTCTCCACCAGTGCGAGTGATCCAGCGCACTTGGGGCGGCAAACTCGGGTAAATGTCACCAAGGACACACGTCGGATTCGGGCCGCTGTTCTCGGTGGGAAACTATGCGGGTTAAACTCGTTTCCGTGGTCATCTTCTTCGAGTTGTTGCTGGTGCTTGCGGCAATAGCCATCATCGCGTTCTCGCTCTACGTCGTCTACCGACTGGTCAACGACGAGTCGTGACGGATCCGGTTGCGGGACAACCCGGCAGTGGTGACGAGGGCAAGGCCGACGAGAGGCACGACGCCCCCATCACCAGTGGTGACGAAGCGATAGCGGCGGCCGAACAGAAGTTCGCCGAGGCATCGTCGCGCAACGTCCCGATACTGCCCGATATCCCTCATCCCGACGACACCGCCAACCTGCGGCTCGGCCCCGATCTGAACCCGTCGATGCTGGCTCTGTTGCCGCTCGTCGGCGTCTGGCGTGGCGAGGGCGAGGGGCACGACCCCGAACTGGGAACCGACTACCCCTTCGGACAGCAGATCGTCATCACCCACGACGGCGGTAGCTACCTGAGCTGGGAATCGCGCTCGTGGCGGCTCGACTCGGACGGCAATTACGCTCACCCCGACCTCCGTGAGACCGGATTCTGGCGCGTCAGCGGCGGCCACGGCGTCAAGGGTTCCGAGAACGAAGAGGTCATCGAGCTACTGCTGACCCACAGCACTGGTGTGGTCGAACTCTATTACGGACACGCACTCACCAAGTCCTCCTGGGAACTCGCCACCGACGTGGTCATCCGCAGCACCTCGGGTGCGCTGGTCGGCGGGGCGAAGCGGCTCTACGGCATCGTCGAGGGTGGAGATCTGGCGTACGTCGAGGAACGTGTCGTCGCCGACGGCCCACTCGCACCGCGGCTTTCCGCACGACTCTCTCGTTACATCGGCTGAATCTCTCTCTGCTCGTTGCACGCGAACGGCCCCCGAGCCGTACCTGCTTTCAGGTCCCGACCGGACAGGTCGGGGGCTCGGGGGCCGGGTAGCTGCCTGGGATTCGCTTGCCGCTCGCGCGGTCTTCGCAGTGAATCCGTCAGCGATAGCGGCTAGCTGACAGCCACCTCACGCGTCCTAGAGTTCATCAACTTCAGACCACCTCCTCTCTCGTGTACTCCCAACGTACGCCGGAGATTCCGAGTCGGCAAAGGGTTTTTTCTTCGAGTCTTTGCCGAGGTCGATCACCTGGTCGGCGTCGGTATCCTCCGGCAGTTGATGGGTGACGACCACCACGGTTCGGTCGGCACCGAACAGGCCGCCGTCGGAGGTGAGCAGCTCTCGCAGTATCCGCGTCCCGGAGACTCTGTCGAGGTGTTCCGTCGGCTCGTCCAGCAAGACGATCGGTGCGGTACCGAGCAGAGCGCGCGCGAGCAGCAGCCTGCGTCGTTCTCCCCCGGACACCGCCTGTGCGCCGCCCACCAGGGTCGTATGGACACCGAGGGGCATCGCGTCGAGCCACGAGCCGAGGCCGACTTTCCGCAGTGCCTCCGCTGCTTCCTGTTCGTCCACGTCGCCGCGTACCACCCGCAGATTCTCCAGAATCGAGGTGTCGAACAGATGCGCGTCCTCAGCGAACAGCGCTGCGTCCGAGCCGTATTCCTCGGCCAGTGCGCGCAACATCGTCGTTTTACCCGATCCACTCGGACCGATGAGAGCGCTTCGCGCATGTGCACGGAAGTTCGTAGCAGGGGTCGAGCGGGAGTGGAGCCCGCGGAACGACCCAACCGGGGAGGCGCTCACATGGAGCGGCGGAGCCGCATCGAGCATCGCCATGATTCGGGTCGCTGCGATTCGGCCGCGCATCAGCGCGACAGCAGCCCCGGGGAGCGCGGCAGTCGCCTCGAACGCAGCCAGCGGAACCAACACGATGATCGCCAGTGCCATCGGCGTCATACCGCCGGCGGTGCCTCCGTCCGGTCCGTACAGCCCGATTCCGACGAGCAACGACCCGATCACCGACGCTCCGATCGACAGCGGCCCAGCGGCATCGGCCATGGCCGACGGACGGGCGGCGCGGTCCCGGGCAACCACCGAATCCTGTGCTGCGCTTCGAGCTTCGGCCAGTGTTGCGTCGAGTCGCCCGGCGACCCGCAGTTCCGCGGCGTGGTCGAGGGCACGGACGGCCGACTCGGCGAACCGTGCGTCGGCGTCGGCACCGGCCTCTTCCGCGATCCTCGCCGACCGCGCCGCCAGCATCGGTGCTCCCACTCCGGCGATCAGCAACGCCACCGCCAGGATCGACGCGGCAGCAGGCGCAATGCCGGCGAGCAGACCCACCGCCGCGAACATCATCACGACACTGACACAGATGGGCACGACCGCCCGCACGACGACGTCGCCGAGCACGTCCACGTCCGCTCCGGTGCGAGCGAGAACGTCACCGCGCCGCAGATGGATCGCCCCGTTTCCGTTCGCCAACCTCTCGTAGATTCCGGTGCGGGCTACCGTCGTACCGCGCAGTGCCGCATCGTGTGTGGACAGTCGTTCCAGATATCTGAACACTCCCCGCGAAATGCCCAGCGCCCGAACGGCTACCACGGCCACGGACAGATCGAGCACGGGTGGGATCTGCCAGGCTCGGGTGATCAACCATGCCGAGAGCGCCGCCAGAGCCAGCGCACTCCCGAGCGTCGCCACTCCGGCGGCCACCGCCACCGCCACCCGCCGCGGGGAGAGCTCCAACAACGTCAACGCCCGACGTAGATCAGACATGATCGAACTCCGAGTGCAGGGTCGCGTCACTGCGTACTTCGACCACTCGGTCGGCGGCATGCAACACCGACCGCCGGTGACCCACCACCACCACGGTCACTCCTCGGTCGGCAGCGGCTCGGACAGCCTGCAGCACAGTCTTTTCACGCTCCGAATCCAGGTGTGCGGTCGGCTCGTCCAGCACCATGACCGGCGCATTCGAGACGAAGGTCCGGGTGAGGGCGAGGCGCTGCAGTTCGCCGAGCGACAGCCCCACTCCGCCCTGACCGACGCGAGTGTCCCAGCCGGCCGGATGATCTCGGAGAACCTCGTCGAAGCCGGCCGAACGGCACGCCGCGTCCAAGGCATCCGAATCGGGCACTCCGTGCAGCGTGACGTTCTCGTACAGCGTGCCGGGCAACAACACCGGCCGTTGCGGCAGCCAGGCAACCTGCGCCCACCACTGTTCGAGGTCGAGGTCGGCCACCGGCACTCCCCCTATTCTCACCGCGCCGCTCGAAGGCGTGGTCAGACCCAGGATCGCCTGTAGCGCAGTCGATTTTCCCGCACCGTTCGGTCCGGTCAGCACCGTGATGGTGCCCGCTCGGCACACCGCACTGAGCTCTGCCGGAGCCTCGCCGTCCCGACTCGCGACGGTGAGCCCGTCGAGTTCGATGTTCGCGGCCGAGGCGTCGACCGTGCGACCACCACTCGACCGAACCGTCCGCCGATCCAACACTCGGAAGGCTCGGCTCGCGGCCTCGACGCCGTCCTCGGCCGCGTGAAATTGGGTACCTACCGACCGGAGTGGAAAGTACACCTCGGGCGCGAGGATCAACGCGACGATGCCTGCCTCGAGTGTCATCTCCCCGAAGACCAGCCGCAGTCCGATGCCGACGGCCACCAGCGCGACACACAGGGTCGCGAGCAATTCCAGAACCATCGACGAGAGGAAGGCAACCTTCAACGCGCGCATCGTCGTTCGCCGATGTGCATCGCCCAGTGCTCGGATGCGGGCGGCGGGCCCGTGTTCGCGCCCCAGCGCGCGTAATGTCGGCAGACCGGCCAACAGATCGAGCAACTGCGCCGACAGCCGGGTCATCGTGTCGAGCGTCGCAGCCGCTCGCCCCTTGGTCAGCAGTCCGATCAGAATCATGAAGATCGGGATGAGCGGCAGGGTCACCGCGATGATCACCGCCGACGTCACGTCCTGGGTGAGGATGACGATCAGGACCAACGGGGTGACGATGACGGCCAGCACCAGAGCCGGTACGTAGCCGATCAGGTACGCCCGCAATCCGCCGATGGCGCGAGTCACGACGACCGCCAGCTCGTCACGTTCGGAGTCGATCTCTCGAGGCTCGAAACGAGTTGCGGTCGTGAGCACTTCGAGTTCCAGCTCGGCCACCACCCGCGATGCCGAACGGTGCGCGTACCGCGACTGGGCTCCGGTCGCGAGCACACGAACTGCCATTGCACATCCCAGCACCACCAGTTCCGTGGTCCAGTCGGACAACGACCTGGCCGTCGGGTCGGTGATGACACCGGCCAGAACGCGGCCGATGGCAAGCGCGCTCACGATGATGCACAGGGTGACGACCGTCGACAGCCCGACCGTCGCGACGAGGTAGCCCCGCGCGGAGCGAGAATATTTCCACAGTCTGGGATCGACCGGTGCCCGCGAGCGGGCGGGTGCGCTCACGACTTCACCGTCAGTCCGATCGAGTCGGGTATCTGAGCGCTCGAAATGCGTTGCCGGAAGACCCAGTACGTCCAGGCCTGGTAACCGATGACGACGGGGGCAGCGAAAGCCGCGGCCCACGTCATCACCTTCAACGTGTACGGGCTGGACGACGCGTTCGCGATGGTGAGATCGAAGGCGGCGTCCGTGCTGGACGGCATGACGTTGGGGAACAGGGAGGCGAACAGCAGCACGACGACGGCGACGATGGCGATGCTGGTGAAGACGAATGCCCAGCCTTCGCGTACTTTCGCCGTCAGCGCGACGACAAGCAGCAGGGCCACTGCTGCCACCGCGACGAGTGCCCAGGTCCAGGTCTTCCCGTACGCGAGTTGTGTCCACAGCGCGAAGGATCCGCCGACGAGCACCGCCGGAACCGACAGCCACGTTGCCATTCTCACCGAGTCCTCGTGTACATCCCCGGAGGTCTTGAGCGCGATGAACACGGCACCGTGCAGTGCGAACACCACGGCCATCGTCACTCCGCCGAGCAGTGCGTACGGGTTGAGTAGGTCGAAGAACCCTGCGGTGACCTTCTTGTTCTCGTCGATCGCGACTCCGCGCACGATGTTGGCGAAAGCGACGCCCCACAGCACCGCCGGAACCCACGAGCCGATGCCGATTCCGATGTCGCAACGTCGACGCCACGTCGGGTCGTCGATCTTTCCGCGCCATTCGATGGCGCAGATACGCAGGATCAGCGCCACCAGGATCAACAGCAGCGGCAAGTAGAAGCCCGAGAACAACGTGGCATACCACTCGGGAAACGCTGCGAACAGGGCACCGCCTGCGGTGATGAGCCAGACTTCGTTGCCGTCCCAGACCGGACCGATCGTGTTCAGGACGGCACGCCTGCGCTTCTCACCCGTCGCCGCGTCCGGGTGCCTGCCGAGGATGGGCATGAGCATGCCGACGCCGAAGTCGAAGCCTTCGAGCACGAAGTAGCCGACGAAGAAGAAGGCGATGATGAGGAACCAGAATTCGGGCAGTGACATGGCTATCCCCTAGTACGCGAACGAGAGCTGTTTGGGCTCTTCGTCTTCCGAGTCCGGCGGGTCGACGTGCGGGTGCGCGTCGTGGTCGAGAGGTCCTTCGATGACGTAGCGTCGAAGCAGGTAGAACCAGACGCCCCCGAGAGCGGCGTAGAGCAGTGTAAAGGTCACCAGCGATGCGACGACGAGGCCGACGGGATGGTCGGAGACGCCTTGATCGACGGTGAGCCGGATCTGGTCGACTCCCGAGAGATTCGGCGCGACAACCCATGGCTGACGGCCCATTTCGGTGAAGATCCAGCCGGCACTGTTGGCCAGGAACGGAGTCGGAATGGCCAGCAGCGACAACCACGAGAACCACTTCTGGTCGGGAATCCGGCCACCTCTGGTGACCCACAATCCCGCGATGGCGAGCAGGGCCGAGCCTGCGGCCAGTCCGATCATCATCCGGAAGGCCCAGTACGTGACGAAAAGGTTGGGCTTGTAGTTGCCCGGGCCGAACTGCTGCTCGTACTGATCCTGTAGTTGGTTGACGCCCTGCACGGTGGCACCGAAGTCGTTCTCCGCCAGGAACGAGGTGAGGCCGGGAATCGAGATGAGGTGCACCACGGATTCGCAGTTGTTGTGGGTACCGACGGTCAGGAGCGAGAAGCTGGCTCCGGTTTCTGTGTCGCACAACGATTCTGCGGATGCCATCTTCATCGGCTGCTGCTCGAACATCAGCTTGCCCTGAACGTCTCCGGTGATGGCGAGCGCGCCGCCTGCGACGATCATGACGATGAAGGACATGCGCGCTGCCGATCGGAACATCGAGCGCGAGTCGGTGGCCGGGAGCGTGTCGAGCTCGTTCTCGGCGTTCTTCTTGCGCGCCTCGCGCACCATCCACCAACCGGAGATTCCGGCGACGAAGGTTGCGGCGGTGAGGAACGCACCTGCAACGGCGTGTGGAAAGGCCGCCAGCGCAGTGTTGTTGGTGAGCAGCGCCCAGATATCGGTGAGCTCGGCGCGGCCGGTCTCCTCGTTGTAGATCGCGCCGACGGGATGCTGCATCCAGGAGTTGGCTGCGATGATGAAGAAGGCAGAGGCGTTGACGCCGATGGCAACGAGCCAAATAGTCGCCAGGTGAACGAGTTTCGGAAGTCTGCTCCACCCGAAGATCCACAGCCCGAGGAACGTGGACTCGAGGAAGAATGCCACCAACCCCTCGAGCGCGAGGGGCGCGCCGAACACGTCACCGACGAAGCGCGAGTATTCGCTCCAGTTCATCCCGAACTGGAATTCCTGGACGATTCCCGTCGCGACGCCGAGCGCGAAGTTGATGAGAAACAGCTTGCCGAAGAACTTGGTCAGCCGGTACCAGGAATCATTCCCGGTGATCACCCACATGGTCTGCATGGCGGCCACCATCGGCGCTAGGCCGATCGTGAGAGGTACGAGAATGAAGTGGTAAACGGTGGTGATACCGAACTGCCACCGCGAGACATCCAACGCGTCCATCGATACTCCGAACTCTTCCACCCGAGCTGTGACGGGCAACACCGCAGGTCAGGGCATTGGCCCGCGACTGATTCGAATGTACTACTACAAGTAGTAGTAGGGAAGAGTCTTTCGGCAGGGTCGTAGGGCACCTATCTTGCGGCGGCGACTTCCACGGCTCGATCGACCATCTCGGAGACCTGTTCGCCGCTCCCGGGACGACCGAGAACAACGCCGTTCATCGCTGTCACCCGTGCCGCGAGAGTGACACTAGAGACCAGCCAAACGCTATCTGCCGCAATGAGATCCGCCGGGTAGACATGTCCGCGCTCGCAGGTCCAGCCGACGTCCTCGGCAACGTGGAACAACCCGGCGACGGTGGTTCCGGCCAGGATGCCCTGCTCCACCGACGGTGTGACGAGTGTCGTACCGCGCGCGAGCACCACCGTGGACCGTGGACCTTCCAGTACCCGGCCCTCGCTACTCAGGTAGATGACGTCGTCGGCCCCCTGGGCGGACGCGTGCCGCAGCGCAGCCATGTTCGTCGCGTACGACAATGTTTTGGCTCCCGCGAGCTGCCACGGCGCAGTAGACGAGAACTCGACCGAATAGCCTCGATCGAGCGTGATCACCGACACTCCGTTCGCTCGCGCTGTCCGCACCCGCTCGGGAAGGGGCCCCACCGTCACGAACGCCGTCGGCTCTCCGCCGCTCTCGCGTCCCCGACTGAGCACCAACCGGAGCACCGCTTCATCCACCGAGTCCTCGGTCCAGAGACCGACGGACTTGTCGATCACCGTTCGCCACTCGTCGAGATCGGGAGCAGGCAGTTCCAGTGCCGCTGCCGACGCCGCCAGACGGGCCAGGTGCAACTCCACAGCGCAGGCTGCACCGCCCCGCACGAGCAGTGTCTCGAACACCCCGTCGCCGCGTACGGCAGCCAGGTCGTCGGCGAACAACAACGGCTGTCCGGCGTCGTGCACTCGGCCGTCCAACGTCACCACTACCGAATCGGCCATGGCCGTCACTGTAGAGCCAGACGGTCAGTCGGCTCGATCTGCCTGCGCCATCACGTCGCGGTACTCGTCGAGGTCGATGTCCTCGGCGACGACCGTCTTGGTTCCGTTGTAGACGTCACGGTCGATCTCGTCGTCGGCGTTGGCTACCAACATCGCGACGAACGTGTCGCCGTTGACGTTGAGGAAGGTGCGGAAGATTCCGGCGAACCAGTCGACGGCGATCAACAGGCCAACCGCCTCGAACGGCAGGTCCAACGACGTTGCGAGGAACATCGCGATCACCGGGAATCCACCCGGCACCGTGATCGTGCCCATGTTCAGCAGGATCGCCAGACCCATTCCGAGGGCAATCTGGCCGACACTGAGATCGACGTCGCCGGCCTGCGCAAGAAACATCACGACGATCATGTAATTGAGGACCGCGCCGTACGAACCCATGGTGAGTCCGATCGACAGCGTGAAGTTCGCGACCTTCTGACTGACGCCCACCTTCTCCACGGTGTTCTTCAGAACGGTCGGAAAGGTGACTGCAGAACTCGTGGTCGTGACAGCAATGGCCGTCTGCTCGGTGAGCTTGCTCGGCAAGCTTCTGGGATCCAACCGGGTTCGTACCGTCACCACGACCACGAACAGTGCGAACAGGATGAGTACTCCCAGCAGGGTGGTCCCCAAGTAGCTCAACGCGGTCGAGACGACCGAGAATCCGACATCTCCCGCGAGAGCGGCAAGGAGGCAGAAGACACCGACCGGAGCGATGGACATGACCAGGCGAATCATCGTCAGGACGATCTGCTGAATCTGATCCATGAACGTCAGTACGCCGGTGTCGCCCGTCTTGGTGATGTGGCTGCGCAGCGCAATTCCGAAGAGCAACGAGAACACGATGATCGGCACCATCGTCGCTGTGGACATCGCGCTGAAGACGTTGGTCGAGACGAAGTTGAGCAAGGTGTCCTGCCAGCCGAGCGCCTCGCTTGCGCTCTCTTCCAGGCTCGGGTCGAGTTGCGCAGTGAATTCCATGCCTGCACCGGGCCGGATGAGAACGCTCAGCAGCCACGCCAGCACAGCTGCCACGAACGAGAAGCCGATCATCCACTTGAACGTTCGCACCGCGATCTTGCCGGTGCCTGTTCCGGACATGGATCCCGTCGCCACGATCACCGATGCCATGACCAGCGGCACGATCGACATCTGAATCAGGCGGATGAACAGATCGCCGACGAACTTCAGGTTCGCGGCCCAGTCACCGACGATCAGTCCGAACACGATTCCGCCGATTGCGGCCAAGCCGATCTGCGCTGCGGGGTGTCTCAAAGCTTTCACGGCTCGAAACCTAGACAGGGCACGGCGCCCCCTGATATCGGACGCGTTGCGCGTAGGTAAACCGTCGGGCTCCTACTATGGAGTGGTGTCCGATTCCGTGACGATCAGCCCAAGTCCTCTTCTCACTCTCCCCGGTGCAGTTCCATCGCCGGACGACAGCGTCGACGCCGGGGTGGCCTGGCACTACGGCAATCCGTTCGGCGAACAGCGCGACGCTGTCAGTGGAGCCGCCGTCATCGATCGATCCCATCGCTTCGTCCTCGCCATCAGCGGAGACGAACGCCTGAGCTGGTTGAACACGATCTCGAGCCAACTCGTCTCGAACCTGCCCGACGGCAGCTCGGCCGAGAACCTGAGCCTGGACATCAACGGCCGCATCGAGCACCACTTCGTCCAGACCGACTTGGACGGCGTCACATACATCGATACCGAACGCGCCGCGGGCCCCGATCTTTTGTCGTTTCTGAAGAAGATGGTGTTCTGGGCGAAAGCCGAACCTCGCGAGGCCGACGATGTGGCCGTTCTCACCGTGCTGGGATCCGACGCGGCGTCGGTCCTCGACAAGGCCGGTGTGCCGGCTCCGAGCGAGATCTACGGTGCGTCGGCGATCGACGGCGGCGGATTCGTTCGGCGGATGCCGTGGCCCGGCCAGAACTCGTACGACGTGGTGATTCCCCGCGCGCACCTCACCGAATGGTTCCTCCGACTACGCGATGCCGGTGCCGCCCCGGCCGGAACCTGGGCGTTCGACGCGTTGCGGGTGGAATCGTTGCGTCCGCGCGTGGGCGTCGACACCGACGAGAAGACCATTCCGCACGAGGTTCGCTGGATCGGCAGTGCCGCCGAGTTCGGTGCCGTGCACCTGGAGAAGGGCTGCTACCGAGGCCAGGAGACCGTCTCGCGGGTCCACAACCTCGGTCGACCGCCGCGGCACCTGGTGCTGCTGCATCTCGACGGCTCCGCGGACGGTCGGCCCAGCACCGGTGATCCGGTCACCGCAGGCGGACGGTCGGTGGGGCGTCTGGGTACCGTCATCGATCACTTCGAGCTCGGCCCGATCGCCCTGGCTCTGCTCAAGAGAACGATTCCGGTGGACACCGCCCTCGAAGCGGGTCCGTGTGCGGCGTCGATCGATCCCGATTCGATCCCGTCCTACGACGACGTTCAGGCCGGCCGCGCTGCCGTCGACCGCCTCCGCGGCCGGTGACCGGGACCGTCCTCGCTGTCTGCGTCGTGCATGCCGATGTTCCGTTCGGACGTCGCGGCGTCGTGGACAGCGGCATCGACAAGCGGCCTGTCGAGGGACCGGTGGATGTGCACGAGCTCGGCATCGGCGGAGACCACTGCCGGGACACGAAGTTCCACGGCGGTCTCGATCAGGCTGTGTACGCCTACGACGAGGGCGAGGCGCAGTACTGGGCCGACGAGTTGGGGGTGCCGGTTCTGCCGGGTCGATTCGGCGAGAACCTTCGCACCGAAGGTATTGCGGTGACCGACGCGGTGATCGGGTCTCGATGGCGCGTCGGAACGGTGATGCTGGAAGCAACCATCGCCCGTAAGCCCTGCGGCACGTTCGCGCGATGGATCGGTGAGCCGGGGTGGATCCGTCGCTTTGCGGATCGAGGTGATGTGGGTGCGTACTTCCGGGTCGTTGAGCCAGGTGTGTTTCGCAGCGGCGACGCCGTGACTGTGGAGTCGGTGCCGCAGCACGGGGTGACGGTTCGCGACTTGTTCCGAGGTACCGACGCGACCGCGATGGCCACTCTGCTCGACGAGCCCGGTTTGGCACCGAAGGTGCATCGCGACGCGGCGGCGGCGCTGAAAAGGTTGCGGAGGCCATGACGCGCAGCACGTAGTTTTCGTGTCGCGTGGCAAAGATAGTTTGCCGGAGCACGGATATGTGCAGGTACGGGCAGCGCGGGCCCGCGCCCCGGGCGTGTCGCGCCGCGGTACCCACCACCGACACGTGGCACCGTATGCGCATCGCGGCGATTCGCGCGCTAGAGTGTGTGCCAGGAAGAAATACCAACTCTAACGGGGCCGCCAAATTTCCCCAGGCCGCCCCGCAAGTCCGCGAGGGGGCACCGCCATGGGCCGAGGCAGGGCTAAGGCAAAGCAGACAAAGGTCGCTCGTGAGCTCAAGTACAGCTCGCCGACAACGGACTTGGAGAGTCTGCAGAAAGAACTCTCCGGTGGTTCGTCCAACTCCCATCGTGGCATCCACTCTGACTCGGATGTGCATTCCCGAGTCGAGGAAGACGAGTACGAGGACTGGCGACGCTAGTACTGTGCACCGAACGACTGAGGGGGAGCCGCAGTGCGGCTCCCCCTCATTTGTTCGTGCAGTAAGGCCCCGATCAGAACCTCGGGTGGTTGCCCTGCAGCAACGCACGCTCGTCGGCGATGTCCTTGCCGGTGGCCTTCTTCACCGTGCCGAGGGTCCAGCAGTCGATGTGGCGTGCGGTGAGCACCGCCAGGGCGCGGTCGACGTCCTCGGGAGCGACGATCGCGACCATGCCGACACCCATGTTGAACGTCTGCTCCATCTCGGCCCGCTCGACACGGCCGCGCTGAGCGATCAGCGAGAAGATCGGGGCCGGGCTCCACGTGGTGCGGTCGAGTTCGGCCACTAGTCCCTCGGGCATGACTCGGGAGAGGTTGTTGGCCAGTCCGCCACCGGTGACGTGGCAGAACGTGCGCACGTCGGTCTCGGCTGCGAGCGCGAGGCAGTCCTTGGCGTAGATCTTGGTGGGCTCGAGCAGTTCCTCGCCGAGCGTGCGGCCGAACTCCTCGACATGTCCGCCGAGGTCCATGTGGTTGATCTCGAGCAGCACCTTGCGAGCGAGGGAGTAGCCGTTGGAGTGCAGACCGGACGACCCCATGCCGATGACGACATCACCGGGACGCACGCGCTCGGGGCCGAGGATCGAATCCGCCTCCACGACGCCGATGCCCGTTGCCGAAAGGTCGTAATCACCGTCGGCCATCAGCCCCGGGTGTTCGGCCGTTTCGCCGCCGAGCAATGCACAGCCGGCGATGATGCACCCCTCGGCGATGCCCTTGACCAGCTCTGCGACCTGCTCGGGCACAACGCGGCCCACGGCGATGTAATCCTGAAGGAACAGCGGCTCGGCTCCACAGACGACCAGATCGTCGACGACCATGGCCACCAGGTCGAGACCGAGCGTGTCGTGCTTGCCGAGGGCCTGTGCCACGGCCACCTTGGTGCCGACGCCGTCGGTCGAGGCCGCCAGGACCGGCTCACGGTAATCGCCCTTGAGCGCGAAGAGACCGGCGAAACCGCCGAGACCGCCCATGACCTCGGGCCTGCTGGCCTTCTTGGCGAGCGGCGCGAACAGCTGCACTGCTCGGTCTCCTGCGGCGATGTCGACCCCGGCCGCCGCGTAGGAGGCACCGCCCGAGTGAGTTGCGCTCGTGGGTTGGGATTCCTCGGTCATTCGGCTCCAGCCTGTGTACTCGTTCATGTCAGCGCCCGTTTCGAGCGCAGATAGCGCCCTAACGGTACCGGAGTGCCCGGTCAGGAGAAGAACTCACGTGTGCAGGCGCTTGCCGGGAATCGCAGCCAACAGCTTCTTGGTGTAGTCCGCCTCCGGGGCTCGCAGAATCTTCCACGGTGTTCCCTCTTCGACGATTCCCCCGTTGCGCAGCACCACCACACGATGCGCGACGCGGTCCACCACGGCGAGGTCGTGGCTGATGAACAGGCATGCGAAACCGAATTCCTGCTGTAGAGCCTCGAACAAGTCCAACACCGCTGCCTGCACCGAGACGTCGAGCGCGCTGGTCGGCTCGTCTGCCACCACCAGATCCGGACCCAGCACCAGTGCGCGTGCCAGGCTGACGCGCTGCCGCTGTCCACCGGAGAGCTCGTGCGGGTACCGCTTGTCGGTGCCCGACGGCAGTTGCACGGCGTCGAGCAGTTCGGTGGTTCTGGCCACGATCGCATCCTTGGAGCCGTACTTGTGCACGATCATCGGCTCGGCGATGCATTGTCCTACGGTCAGTCGGGGGTTCAGTGACGCCGACGGGTCCTGGAAGACGAAGCCGAAGCGTTTGCGCAGGGGCTTGAGCTTGCGTTCACTGACACCGGCGATGTTCTGCCCCATCACCGTCACGCTGCCGCTTGTCGGCTTCTGCAGTGCCGCAACACATCTGCCGATGGTCGATTTACCCGAGCCGGATTCACCCACCAAGCCGAGGGTCTCCCCGCGGTGAATGGTGAGTGAGACGTCGTCGACTGCCCGGAACGCCGGGGAGCCGACACCACCGGAGAACTGCACCACCAGCCGCGAGACGTCGAGTACCGGTTCGCCCGAGATGTCGACGGTCTTGTCCGACTCCACCGCAGCGAGAGTCGGCACCGCGGCCAGCAGCTTCTTGGTGTAATCGTCTGCGGGGGCGTCGAACAACTGTGCCACCGGCGCTTCCTCGACGACGCGGCCGTTCTGCATGACGACGACGCGGTCCGCCAGATCGGACACCACACCCATGCTGTGGGTGATGAGCACGATGGCGCAGCCCAACCGATCCTTGAGATCGCGGAGCAGTTCGAGGATTTCGGCCTGCACCGTGACATCGAGGGCGGTGGTCGGCTCGTCGGCGATGATGACCTTCGCCTCACACGAGATGGCGATCGCGATCATCACTCGTTGCTTCTGCCCACCCGAGAGCTCGTGCGGGTAGTACGAGAAGCGCTGCTCGGGGTCGGGCAGACCCACCATCGTCAGCAACTCGACAGCCCGCGCCTTGGCATCCTTCGCCGACATCCGCTTACCGTCCGCGCGGGTATGCGCACGCAGCGCCTCGACGATCTGATAGCCGATGGTGAAGAGCGGATCGAGAGCGCTCCCCGGTTCCTGGAACACCATCGAAATCCTGTTGCCGCGCAACTGCGCCCACGCCTTGTTGCTCAGCCTCGTCACGTCCTGGCCACCGAGCACCACGTGTCCCTCGACGCGTGCGGTATCGGGCAACAGTCCGATGGCGGAACGGACGCTGACGGATTTGCCCGAGCCGGACTCCCCCACCACAGCCAGTACCTCGCCGGGATACACCTCGAACGAGACCTCGGTGACGGCGTCGACTTCGCCGGCATCGGTGAGGAACGTGACGGACAACGACTTCACCGACAATGCGGACTCTCGTGGAGTCGCGACGCTCGATGTCATACCTTCACCGCCTTCTTGAATTTCTTGCGGGTGCGCAGCAACGGATTGAGTGTCTCACTTGCACTTTCGCCCACCATGGTCAGACCGAGAACCACCAGCACGATGCCGAGGCCCGGGAACACCGACGTCCACCAGATGCCGTTGGAAATGTCCGGCAGTGCCTTGTTGATGTCGTAGCCCCATTCCGAGGCGGAAGTGGGTTCGATGCCGAACCCGAGGAACCCGAGCCCGGCCAGGGTCAGGATGGCCTCGGCCCCGTTCAGGGTGATGATGACCGGCAGCGTCTGCACCACGTTGGCGAGGATGTGGCGGAACAGGATTCGCGGCGTGCCGGCACCGGTGACCCGAGCGGCATCGACGTACGGTTCGGTCTTGACCGCCACCGTGGCGTTGCGGACCACCCGGAAATACTGCGGGACGAAGATGGCCGTGATGGCGATGGCCGCGGACGCGATGCCGCCGAAGCTCGACGACTGTCCACCCGCCACGACGATCGAGATGACCACCGCGAGAAGCAGAGACGGGAATGCGTACATCGCGTCCATGAACAGAACGAGCACGCGGTCGAACCAGCGCCCGATGTAACCCGAGGCGAGCCCTAGCGGAACGCCGATGATCAGCGAGAGAATCAACGACGAGGCGATCACCATCAATGCTGTTCTGGCACCGTAGATCACACGCGAGAACACATCCTCGCCGCGGACCGAGGTGCCGAACCAGTGCTCGGCGGACGGAGCCGCTTGGCGAGCGAAATCCTGCCCGGCATCACTGGTCTGCGAGAACCCGTACGGCGCCAGAAGCGGCGCGAACACCGCCGCGATGACGAACGCCACCATCAGCGCCAACCCGACGATCAGCGTGACACGCTGCAATCCCGAGGTGGACTTGACGAACGCGACGCCGGGAAATCCTCGACGGTGTGGACGGGTGGGAGGTACGTCGGACAGCACGACTTCGGTGCTCATCAGAACCTCACTCTCGGGTCGATGAGTGCAACGATCGCGTCGGTGACGAAGCTGACGACGGCGACCACCACGGCCAGGAACGTCACGATGCCCTGCACCGCAACGAAATCGCGGGCCTGCAGGTACCGGGCAAGTTCGTATCCCAGGCCCTGCCACTCGAAGGTGGTTTCGGTGAGCACCGCGCCGCCGAGCAGCACGGCGATCTGCAGGCCGATGACGGTGACGATGGGAATCATCGCGTTGCGGAACGCGTGTCGCCTCGTCACCGTGCCCTCGCTCAACCCGCGAGCTCGAGCGGCATCGACGAACGGCGCCTGCAACGTCTGAATCAGGTTGACGCGCACCAGCCGCAGGAATACACCGGCCGTCAACAGGCCGAGGGCGAGAGCGGGCAGCACCGCATGCTCCAGCACGTCGACGGTGTAGCTCGACTCGCCGTACAGGAACGAATCCACGATCAGAATGTTGGTCTTGGGCGAGACGTTCTGCAGTGCCAGTTCCACATTGGTGCTGGCTCGTCCGGCCACCGGGAGCCAGCCGAGCTTGACTGCGAACAGCAGCTTGAGCAGCATTCCGACGAAGAACACCGGGGCCGCGTACGCGAGGATCGCGAAGATCCGCAACGAGGCGTCGCCGAACCGGTCGCGATGGGTAGCGGCGAAGAACCCGAGCGGAATACCGACGGCGAAGGCCACCAGCAAAGCCCAGAAGGCCAGTTCCAGAGTGGCTGCACCGTTGACGAGCAGGACGTCACTGATCGCGCGGTTGTCGGTCGCGGAACGGCCGAAATCGCCGCGCAGCAAGCCGGTCAGGTACTCCCAGTACTGCGTCAGAATCGGCCGGTCGTAGCCGGCCTCGGCCTTGCGCTGGGCGATCTGTTCGGCAGGTAGGCGGCCACCGAGGGCCGCCGTGATCGGATCACCGATCACCCGCATCAGAAAGAAGACGACGGTGACGAGAATCCAGGCAGTCGGAATGATCAGCAGAAATCTGACCCCGAGATAACGGGCGAGCGCGCCGTACCGTGACGGCGCGCTCGCCTGCTGTGCTTGCTTCTCGCCCTCTACCGTCGTGCTGTCGGTAGTGGGCACGCCGTCAGCTCTTGGCGAGAGTGACGAACCGGAACTTGAACGAGGCGTCGAGCGTCTCGTCCACGCCGCTGATCTCGTTGGTCGCGACGGCAATCTGCTTGCCCTCCAACAACGGAAGCGTCGGCAGGTAGTTCGTGGCGAGCTCGGTCTGAATCTGGCCGATGATCTGCATCCGAGCATTCTCGTCGGCCGTGGTGCGCTCGAGATCGAGCAGTGACGTGATCGCCGGGCTCTCGAAGTGCGACTGCAGGAAGTTGTCCGGCGCGAAGAACGGCGTCAGGTAGTTGTCGGCATCGGGATAGTCCGGGAACCAACCCAGCTGGTACACCGGGTAGGCGTCGGCGACGCGTTCCTTGGTGTACGTGCTCCACTCGGTGGACTGCAGGTTCACGTTGAACAGGCCCGTCGCGTCGAGCTGACTCTTGATCGCGGCGTATTCCTCGCTCGAGGACGAACCGTAGTGGTCCGGGTTGTACTGCAGGTTGAGCTGCACCGGGGTGGCAACGCCTGCGGCCGAGAGGAATCCGGCTGCCTCGTCGCGGTTGGGTGCCTCACCGTAGACGTCGGAGAATGCCTTGTTGGAGCCTTCGAGACCGGTCGGGACCACGGAGTAGAGCGGGGTGTACGTGCCCTTGTAGACGCCCTCGGACAACGCCTGACGATCGACCGAGGCCGCAATTGCCTTGCGTACGGCCAGCTTCTGATCGGGGGTGTCGCCGGGCATCGTGTTCATGTTGAAGACCATGTAACGCGATTCGCCGCCGGGTCCCTCGTGCACGGTCAGACCGTCCACGCCGCCGAGCGATTCGACATCCGTCGGGGTCAACGAACGCCACGCGACGTCGATGGCTTTGTTCTGCACGTCGAGCTTGAGGTTGTCGGAGCTGGTGTAGTACTTCGTGTTGATCGACGACGTCTTCGGGGTGCCGAGGATGCCCTTGTAGTCACCGTTGGCGGTGAAGCTGACGAGGGAGTTCTTGGCGTAGCTCGAGATCGAGTACGGGCCGGCGAACGGGGTGCCCGCCACGATGGCGTCGTCGTCGAGAACCTTGTCCGCCGGGAACACCGTCTGGTCGACGATCGGACCTGCCGGTGTTGCCAGGATCTGCGGGAACGTCTGATCGTTCGCGGCCTTCAACGTGAACTCGACGGTCTTCTCGTCCGGTGTCGCGATGCTGTCGAGGTTGGTCAGCAACGACGCGGGACCGTTGGGATCGTTGATCGCGACGATCCTGTCGAACGAGTACTTCACGCTTTCGCTCGTCAGCGGGTTGCCGTTCGCGAACTTCAGGTCGTCCTTCAGGGTGCACGTGTAGACGGTCGGTTCGGAGAAGTCGCAGTTCTCGGCTGCGTCGGGCTCGAGCTCGGAGCTGCCGGGCGCGAAGTTCATCAGGAAGGGGTACGTCTGGTTCATCACCATGAACGAGCCGTTGTCGTACGAGCCCGCAGGGTCGAGCGAGGTCACCTGGTCGGTGGTGCCGACGGTGATCGTGTCTCCGCCGCCATCGCCGGATCCGCCGGCGTCGGTGCGGCCCGAGCCACACGCTGCGGCCGTCAATGCGAGTACCGACAGTGCTGCCACTGCAGCGGTCTTCTTGCCGTGCTTGCGCACGGCTGTCCTTGATGCGGCGCTGTAGCGCAGCATGCGTCCGTCGTCGGGCGACAGGGTCATCTGATGCCTCTATCCAAATCGGTGTGTCCTATGTAACTCGGGACAGTACCGATGGACTGTTTCCAATATGTGGCATTGAGAAAACCCTGTTGTTCCCTCGAGGAAAAGACCAGGTCAAGGGCGACTGAGAGCGCTCACATTTGCGTCGTTGGCCACCGGCTGCCCGGCCGCCGACGCCAGTAGACCCTCGAGAACGTGCTTGCCGAGCGCATTGTCGGCGGGCAGATCGATCGGGTACTTACCGGTGAAACATGCTGCACACAACCGTGATTCGGGCTGCTCGGACGCCGCGATCATGCCGTCGATGGAGATGTACCCCAGCGAATCGGCACCGATGGCCTGGCGAACGCCTTCGAGAATCCCATCCTCCGAGTCGACGCCGTTGGCGATCAGCTCTGCGGGAGAAGCGAAGTCGATGCCGTAGAAGCACGGCCACCGCACCGGCGGGGACGCGATTCTCACATGGATTTCGAGTGCACCGGCTTCTCTCAGCATCCTGATCAGCGCACGCTGGGTGTTGCCGCGGACGATCGAATCATCCACCACCACCAGCCTTTTGCCCCGAATGACCTCTTTGAGTGGATTGAGTTTGAGCCGGATGCCGAGCTGACGAATGGTCTGCGACGGCTGAATGAACGTGCGGCCCACGTAAGCGTTCTTCATCAGCCCTTGGCCGTAGGGAATTCCCGATCCCTGCGCAAAGCCGATTGCCGCAGGCGTACCGGACTCGGGCACCGGAATCACGAGGTCACCCTCGGCCGGGTGTTCCTTGGCGAGACGCCGACCGATCTCGACCCGGGTGGAGTTGACCGATCGGCCACCGATCACGCTGTCGGGACGCGCAAGGTAGACGTACTCGAACACGCAACCCTTGGGCTCGGGGGACGCGAAACGCGAGGACCGAACGCCGTCGGCATCGATCGCGAGCAGCTCGCCCGGCTCGATATCGCGAACGAACGCGGCACCGACGATGTCGAGCGCGGAGGTCTCGCTGGCAACCACCCAGCCGCGGTCGAGACGGCCGAGGCACAGCGGGCGCACACCGTGCGGATCACGGGCAGCGTAGAGCGTGTGCTCGTCCATGAAGGTGAGGCAGAACGCGCCTTTCAACTGTGGCAGCAGTTCCATCGCGGCCTGCTCGATGGTGCAATCGGCGGCCTTGTGTGCCAGCAGCGCCGTCACCACGTCGGAATCCGACGTGCCGTTGCCCTGCAACCGATCGTTGATCAGGCCCGCATCTCGAGCCTTGGAGGCGAGCTCGGCGAAGTTCACGAGATTTCCGTTGTGGCCGAGCGCAATCCCGGTACCCGCAGTGGTGGTACGGAAGATCGGCTGAGCGTTCTCCCACGTCACCGAACCGCTGGTGGAGTAGCGGCAGTGTCCGATGGCGACATGCCCGGGCATTGCCCCCAGCGTCTGCTCGTCGAACACCTGGCTGACGAGGCCCAGATCCTTGAACACCAACACCTGCGAGCCGTCGGACACTGCGATTCCGGCAGCTTCTTGACCGCGGTGCTGCAGCGCATAGAGGCCGTAATAAGAGAGCTTGGCCACATCCTCGCCCGGTGCCCATACTCCGAACACTCCGCACTCTTCGCGCGGCTCGTTCTCCGGTTCGTCGAGAGGTTTGCTTACCAGAAGGTTCGGACTGTCGACCGACAAATCGGCGTTGGTCACGGGCAATGCTCCCTTGGGGGACGGGGCGGGGGGCCGTGCCTGAGTCTACGGGCACACGGCCGGAGTCAACGCATCGTGTGGACGGGAGATTCCCACCAGATGAACGAGTGTCCGATTCGCACCGTCATTTGATGGACAGCAACGGCAGCCAACGGCCCACTTCGGCTGCCCGGCTACCGGACGCATCGATGGAACCGTCGGCGAGGGCTTCGGCGAAATCCCGGGTTCCGGTCACCACCTGCAGCCACGTCAGAGCATCGGTTTCGACCACGTTCGGTGGAGTTCCGCGAGTGTGACGAGGTCCGACGATGCACTGCACCGCAACGAACGGCGGTACGCGCACCTCCACCGAAGATCCGGGCGCATTCTGGCCGAGTGTTCTGGCGGTGGTGCGCACTGCCGCGGCAATCTGTGCGCGAGCCGGTTTGTCCGCCTCACCCTTGATCCACTCCCCGACCGCCAGAACTGCGTCGCGTACCTCGGCGGGGCTGACTTCCTTGTGCGGTGGCATTGCTACCGACTCCTGTCGTTCGCAGCGAGATGCGCCAGCACTGCGCCGCTCGCGTTGAGGAAGTAGTGCAACAGCGCCGGGGCGAGCATGCTCCCACTGCGGGCCCTCAGCCATGAGAAGACAACACCGGCCGCAGCCGTCGCCACTACCGTTCCGATCACGGTGTCGCCTGCAGCGCGGGCCGGGTGAATGTGCCACAGGCCGAAGAAAATCGGTGACAGGGCCGGCGAGGCGGCGTCGAGCACACCGCGAAACAGCAACTCCTCGGTGAGCACCGTTCCCACTGGTATTCGAAACAGCACCCACTCGGCCAGCTCGTCCTCGGACGGCCGGACCCGGCGTCGCAACGACGGAATCGCGGCGACAACGGCAGATCCGAGGACGGGAATCGCCGACGCCGCAGCGCCCCACTTCAGACCGGCAGCAGAGTTGCGCAGACCGAGCTCGTCCGCGCTCGTTCGA
Source organism: Rhodococcus ruber (assembly GCF_027270735.1). Taxonomy (GTDB): domain Bacteria; phylum Actinomycetota; class Actinomycetes; order Mycobacteriales; family Mycobacteriaceae; genus Rhodococcoides; species Rhodococcoides rubrum_A. The sequence continues at coordinate 35,810 of NZ_JAPWIJ010000002.1, forward strand.
GACAGTGCAGCCACACCGACTGCGAACGAGGCGTTGGCCACCGCTCGCGCACGGGCATCGAGACCGAGCGCGGGAAGGATGTAGGTACTCCACGCCGTCGTCGCCAGTCCGGTTGTCAGAGCGGTTCTCACTTCTCGGGACCGTCTCGCCCGGCGAATTGCTCCATGACTCCGCGGACTCGTTCGGTGTCGCGGTCGGTCCAGCCCTCGGGTGCGGCGACGGCAACCCAGCCGTCGAGCACCAGGGTGCCGTAGTTGTGGCCGTGTCCGTCGGGGACGCCCGCAGCGTTCGTCAGGTCGGCTGCCACTTGCCAGAACGTGACGACCGGGAACCATCGCATACTCGGCAGCCGGTCCGGCCCCGGTGGTTCGGAAAGCCAGTCGGGCCGCTCGAAGAGCAGATCCGGCGACCACCAGACCACCGGGTCCGAGGCATGCTGGACGTACAGGATCCGCGGTGCGTACCACGGCTGGTCCTCCGGCGGGATGCCCGACGAGTTGTCGGCGAAGCGAACCGTCAGGCCCTCGGAGTAGACCGGCCGAACCTCGGGACTGCCCGGGTCGCGTCGGCTGACGAACTGACTCCAGATGCGGTTGTTGTTCGGCGGTCCCACCCACAGGACTCCGTCGGTGACGGCCCTGATGTCCGCCAAACCGTCGAAAGCACCCTCCCCGGCTTGAGTCCCGAGGCTCTCGCCGTAGACGTAGAACTTGGGGCGGGTGGCCTCCGGCTCCTGCAGCCAGCGATCGTGAACCTTGTCGATGAGCGCTTTGCCTGCCTGAGCCGCCTTGTCGCCCTCGGCGATGAACGAGATCCAGCTGGGCAGATACGAATACTGAGATGCGACGGTCGCGACATCGCCGTCGAACATGAGCTCTTCCGCTTCGATGGCGGTGGGATTGACCCACCCGGTGCCCGTCGTCGGAACGACGATCAGGGCCTGCCGCTGGAAGGCCCCGGTGCGTTCGAGTTCGGCGACCACGATGTCGAGTCGTTCGTCCTGGGTCTCCGCGGTTTCCAATCCTGCGTATGCCCGAATCGGCTCGAGACTCGGGCGGCCCGTGGCCCGTTCCATCTCGTCGGCGCGGAGACCGCTGGAAACGAAGTTACGACCCTCGAATCCCAGGGTGTCCCAGGGAGCCAACGAGTTCGGGCTGCCGGATCGCTCGTCGGCGACAGGTTGTTCTGCCCCGTCCCGAGTTTCGTCGTTCTGCAGACTGAATGCCGAGTTGGTGACCGCCGAGACCGCACGTAGCAGCACGCCCTGAACCAGTGCGACGGAGAGCACGACGAGGAGGACGACTCCGAGCGCATTGGCCACTTCCCGTGGCATCTTCACCACGCGGTTGATCTGGCGGGCCAGCAGTCGAACGACGTCGCGCAACACCCGCCACAGCGAAATCAGCAGTGCCGCAATGGCGATGCTGAGTGCCCCGGTTCGTAAATAACCCGTTGTGGTGGTGCCCTCCGCGTCCATCAGTGCAGCGAGCTCACGCTGCCATTCCGCCGAGATGGCCAGCATGATCATCGACACCGCGACAGCCACGACCGGCACAGCGATCTTGACGGCGCGATCGACCGCGCGCGGCAACGGCCACCACGATCGGGACGACAACCACCACCGCGTCACCGCCCATCCGACCGCCACACCGAACGCGTAGCCGATGGCCGAATTGATACCGCCGATGATGCCCTGGAACAGCCAGCCGCGCGGGAGCAGCGACGGAGTCAGCGACCAGCAGAAGAACAACGCGCTGAACGCGATTCCGGTGAAGTCGAGGCGCAGCAGGCCCCACGCCCACATGACGAATGGATGCTTGTCGGGCGAAGGGACCGAGAATTCCAGGGTCGGCAGGTGGTACCGATGATGCTGATCCTGCTCGAGTGCGGCGTCGAGTTCTCTGTCGTGCCGCTCCGATGCCTGTTCCCCGACCGATGTCTGTCCCCCCACCTCGGTCAGCCGTAAAGTCTGGGGAGAGTGCTCTCGAACGTCTCACGCAGCTCCGCCATCGGGACGGAGAACTGCCCCTGCACCTCGATGGAATCAGAACCCTCGTCGACGACGCCGATGCGCGCCCACGGCAGACCGCGGGCGGTGCACATACCGGTGAAACGGGTCTCTTCCGTGCGCGGCACCGCGACCAGTACGCGACCCGAGGACTCCGAGAACAGCGTGACGAACGGATCGGCTCCCTCGGGAACGATGATGCGGCAACCGGTTTCGCCGGCCAGGGCCGCTTCGACCACGGCCTGCGCAAGACCACCCTCGGACAGGTCGTGTGCCGCCGAGACCATTCCATCGCGCGAGGACGACAGCAGAATGTCGGCCAGCAACTGTTCGCGGGCCAGATCGACCTTGGGTGGGACGCCGCCGAGATGATCGTGCTCGACCTGCGACCAGATGGATCCGTCGAACTCGTCGTGGGTCTCGCCCAGCAGAATCAGCGTCTCGCCCGGCTCGAGCCCGAGGCCTGTCGGGATGCGGCGGTGCACGTCGTCGATCACGCCGAGCACACCGACGACGGGCGTCGGCAGGATCGGCTCGGCACCGGTCTGGTTGTAGAAGCTGACGTTGCCGCCGGTGACCGGGATGCCGAGGGTTACACAGCCGTCCGCCAATCCGCGCACGGCCTGCTGGAACTGCCACATGACGCCCGGATCCTCGGGCGAACCGAAGTTCAGGCAGTTGGTGACGGCCTTGGGCGTCGCGCCGGTGACCGCGACGTTGCGGAACGCCTCGGCGAGGGCGAGCTGGGCACCCTGATAGGGATCGAGTGCGGTGTAACGGCCCGATGCATCGGTGGCCAAAGCGATTCCGCGCCCGGTCTTCTCGTCGATTCGGATCACGCCGGCATCGGCGTTCTCGGCCAGGACGGTGTTGCCGCGCACGTAGCGGTCGTACTGCTCGGTGATGAATCGACGGCTGCACAACTGCGGCGAGCCGATCATCTTCAGCAGCGTCGCCCTCAGTTCGTCCCCGGTTTCCGGGCGCTGCAGCGACGACGTGGTGTTCGCAACCAGATCGTCCTGGGTGTCCGGGCGCTGGACCGGGCGGTTGTACACCGGTCCTTCGTGCGCAACGGTCTTGGGCGGAACATCGACGACGGTGTCGCCGTGCCACGTGATCTGCAGATGCTCACCGTCGGTGACCTCACCGATGACGGTGGCCAGCACGTCCCACTTCTTGCAGACAGCCATGAACGCATCGACGTTCTCGGGCGTCACCACGGCGCACATGCGCTCCTGGGATTCGCTGGACAGCACCTCCGCGGGGGTCATACCGGTGGCGCGCATCGGCACCTTCTCCAGCTCGATATGCATGCCACCACTACCAGCCGAGGCGAGTTCCGAAGTGGCACAAGACAATCCGGCACCACCGAGGTCCTGGATGCCGACGACCAGCTTGTTCGAGTACAGCTCGAGGCAGGCTTCGATCAGCACCTTCTCGGTGAACGGGTCGCCGACCTGCACCGCGGGAAGCTTCTTGCGGCCCCCACCGGTCTCGTCACCGTCGAAGGTCTCCGACGCCAGCACGGACACGCCGCCGATCCCGTCGAGACCCGTTCGGGCACCGAACAGAATGATCTTGTTGCCCAGGCCCGACGCGAACGCCAGGTGCATGTCCTCGACGCGCATGACGCCGGCACACAGGGCGTTGAGCAGAGGGTTACCGGCGTAGGAGGCGTCGAACACCGTCTCACCGCCGATGTTCGGCAGGCCGAGGGAGTTTCCGTAACCGCCGACGCCTGCGACGATGCCGCTCAGAACGCGGCGCGTATCGGGTGCATCGGCAGCACCGAATCGCAGCTGGTCCATGACGGCGATCGGGCGCGCACCCATGGCCATGATGTCGCGGACGATGCCGCCGACGCCGGTGGCCGCACCCTGGTAGGGCTCGACGTACGAGGGGTGATTGTGGCTCTCGACCTTGAACGTGACGGCCCAACCGTCGCCGACGTCGACAACGCCCGCATTCTCGCCGATCCCGGCGAGCATCGGCTTGCGCATCTCGTCGGTGGTGGTCTCACCGAAATACTTCAGGTGCACCTTGGAGGACTTGTACGAGCAGTGCTCGCTCCACATGACGGAGTACATCGCCAGTTCGGCGTCGGTGGGCCGACGGCCGAGAATTTCCTTGATGCGGACGTATTCGTCGTCCTTGAGTCCGAGTTCCTTGTACGGCTGCGCAACGTCGGGGGTGGCGACGGCGTTGGAGACAGTGTCTGTGGGTACAGAGCTAGCGGACACGAGGAATAGGTCCCTTCGATGGAGCGAAATGCCAGGGAGAGTCTATAAGGTGCCACCGACATCTACGGCATCGGACGTATCGGCCTCGTGCGAACATCACCTGATGGACATCGCACTGACCGAGGACGATCTGGACGAAACGGGCGTCATCGACCCGTCGATGGTGGCCAAGGGAGTCGACGTACCGCCGAAGGCCGTCGTCTGTTTCTTCGCCGAGGTGATCGAGAGCATCTGCGCGAAAGGCGACGCCCGAGTGGTGTCGGTCATGCGCTCCGAGCACGGCGAACACCCCGTTTACGAGATCGAACGGAACGGACAGAAACTTGCCGTCTTCCATCCCGGCGTCGGAGCGCCACTGGCCGCACTGTTCCTCGAAGAAGCCATCGCGATGGGATGCACGCAGTTCGTGGCCGTCGGCGGTGCCGGGGCCCTGTCCGACGATCTGGGCATGGGACACGTGATGGTGGTCGACAGCGCGCTGCGTGACGAAGGGACCTCGTTCCACTACCTACCGCCGGGACGGGTGGTCGACGCCGATCCGGCAGGTGTCGCCGTACTCCAGTCGGTACTCACCGATGCCGGAATAGACTTCGTCACCGGCCGCTCCTGGACCACCGATGCGCTCTACCGCGAGACCCGTGCCCGGGTTTCCCGCCGCGTCGACGAGGGCTGCCGAACGGTCGACATGGAGGCCTCGGCCTTCTGCGCGGTGGCCCGATTCCGCGGAGTGCGATTCGCACAACTGCTGTACGCAGGAGACTCCCTGGCCGCCGACTGGGACCACCGCGGCTGGACCAAGGCGACGACAGTGCGCGAACAGTTGTTCTGGCTCGCGGCGGATGCGTGCCTGCAACTCGATCCGGTCTAGGTCGCTGGGGCGTCGGGTAGCCCTGAGATCTCGCAAACGCGCGCGCGTTTGCGAGATGCGAGCGGAATAGCCCACGAATCCACGCGCACCTGACAAATGCGCGCGCGTTTGCAGCTGCCGAACGATGATCGGCGTCACGTGGCGGGATTCAGCGCGCGCGTTTGCGACTGGCTGAACGGCTACTGCGCGGGGGCGAGGAAAGCCGCCAACGCGTCGGCGTATGCCTTCACGTCGGTAGCACCCATCAACTCTCGCGACGAGTGCATGGCCAGCTGCGCTGCGCCGACGTCCACCGTCGACAACCCGGTGCGCGACGCGGTGATCGGCCCGATGGTCGATCCGCAGGGCAGATCGGCGCGATGCACATAGCGCTGCAAGGGAACTCCGGCTTGATCGCAGGCGAGCGCGAATGCACCTGCGCCCGCGGAATCCGTTGCATAACGTAGGTTCTGATTGACCTTGAGCACCGGTCCCCCACCGAGTTCGATGCGATGTGCGGGCTCGTGCCGATCCGGGTAGTTGGGGTGCGTCGCGTGCGCCATATCGCCTGAAGCACAGATGGATCCGGCCATCGTGCGCAGGAATTCCTCACGCCCACCGCCTCTTCCCAGCACAATACGCTCGAGCACGGTGTTCAGCAGATCCGAGAACGCACCGCGATCGGACATGCTGCCGACTTCCTCGTGATCGAACAGGGCCAGCACCGGAGTCACATCGGTCGGATTCTCCACTGCGGCAAGCAAAGCCTGAGTTCCGGCGTAGCAGGTGCCCTGATTGTCCAGACGCGGCGCACTGACCAACTCCGACTCGACGCCAACGACGGCACTGGGCGCGAGATCGTGCGTCATCAACTCCCAACCCAGTACCGCGGCCGGGTCGACGCCTTCTCGCTCGGCGACGTAGGCGATGAACGACTTCGGTGAATTGCCCACGCCCCAAATGGCATTGACATGTCGCTGGGGGTCGAGGGTGACGCCCTTGCGGTCCTCGGACAGGTGGATCGCCAGCTGAGGAACTCGCAGGATCGGCTCGTCCACCTTGACCAACACTTCGCGGGCAGTGTTACCGTCGCGCACACTCAGCCGGCCGGAGATGCCCAGATCGCGGTCGAGCCAGGAGTTGAGCCACGCGCCGCCGTACGGTTCGAGACCCACCATCTGCCAGCCCGCCGATTGCAGATCGGGATGCTGCTTCACGCGGAGGTTGGGGCTGTCGGTGTGCCCGCCGACGATGCGGAAGGGGCCATCAGGAGTGGAGCCTGCGGAACGACCCGAATTACTGCTCTCGGTACTCCAGGCGACGAGTGAACCGCCGCGGATCAAGTAGTAGCGACCCGGTTCGATCGGCCAAGCGTCGATCTCGTCGAGCCGAACGAAACCGGCCTCCTCGAGCTGCACCGAGACCGTGTTGCAGACGTGGAACGGCGACGGCGAGACGTCGACGAAGTTGCAGAGACCGATTGCAGAAGCGTTGGACGGCATGGGAACCATTGTGTCAGCCCCTGCGTCGAACGCACCAAGAGCACACACAGACTCGGGGGAGCATCATGAAATTTCAATCCTTGCCGAATTACGGCGCAGTTCATGCAACGACATTCGCGATCGTCCGAATGAAGACCATCGAGGCGTTCCGACGGCGCGGGGTGACGGTTCACCGCGTGGATGCAACGACAGTGGCGGCGGGATCGGGCCCGCACTTTCCATTGGAGAACCTTTTCGCCCGGTGCTCGGGGGCTAGCAGATCGGCATGGGACAGCATCGTCGACGGCCATGTCGACGTCATGATCGAGATGATGCGCGAAGCCGACCCGACGTTCATCACCTCGTTGTCGGACGACGAGTTCCAGTCGAGGTTGCGCGAGCGCATCGTCGCACCGTCCGCACTCGAAGCAATGACGGAATACGACTACTCGGTCCCGCTGCTCGACGCACCGGGCGCACCCAGACGTGTACTGAATCTGTCGTCTCCCAATCGAGCCCTGACACTGGCCGATCGGCATCTCGTCGGCCGAGACATGGACGCCGCCTGGGCTGCCGGCCGAAGAAACACCGCAGCGCTGAAGTTCGAGGACGGCCGACTCCTCAGCAGAAACAGCATCGACATCGAGGTCCTCAGCGGCGATTCGATCTACCTCGCGTCGAAGGTCGCCGACATGCCTACGCTGATCTCCACACACCTCGGCGAGTGTCTGTACGGCGTAATGTTCGTAGTTCCCAATGCCTACGAGTTCATTTTTCACCGCCCGCGCAATGCCGACGTGGCGCTCGCAGCAGCAGCCGAGCTCGCCGATCTGGCGGATATGTTCAGTCGTGACACGCCGAGCCCACTGTCGCCGTCGGTGTTCTTCTGGCGAGACGGCGAGTACTGCCAGGTGTTCGACGGGATTTCGGTCGAGCCCACCGGCATCTTTGCGTCGACGTTGGCGGAGCTGCGAGCGTGTGCAGCATGACTGCGCTCGTGTGCTGGTAGGACGCGCTATTCGGGCGGCGGGGTGGTAGGTCGACCCGCTGCGGCGTCACGGATCCACTGCGGCACCTCACGTCCGCTGCGTTCACGGATTGCGACCGATGCGCGAGCAGCCGCCGCGGCGACCTCCGGCCGTCCGACCTTCATCTTGCGTTCGTCCGTGGTCGTCATCGCAGCTCCTCCAGCTCATCGCCTCGACTGTCAGTGTCCTCGTGTTCATCGGGTTGCGCCAGTGCATGCCGCAAGGCGCGATCGGCAAGGGCCACCAGGACATCCTGCTCCGTTCTGGTTATCAGCGGGGAGTCCGTAACCGCCCCGTAGATATCCCACCCCAGGGCAGCTTCGGCGTCGTCCGTGCTCATTGTGTGGTCGAGGCACCAGGTGATCCGCTGCCAAGCCTGTGCGCGTTTGTCGGCGACGGTGCGCTGGCGGACGGTGAGCGCTACTCCGACGACGGCGAGGACGCCCACCACGAGAGTTACCCATGCTTGGGCAGGCATCCGATGCTCAGTGCGACCCGGAAACGCAAAAAGCGTTGCCGTCGGGATCGCTCAGCGTCACCCAACGGAAGTCGCCCATGGTGTGTTGCGCAACTTCGCTCGCACCGGCCTCGACCAGCTGCGCAACCTCCGCGTCGAGGTCTTCCGTCGTCATGTCGAGGTGGATGCGATTCTTACCGGGCGTCGGATCCTCGACCTTCTGAAAGGCCATTCGGTACGGGGCGGCAGCCAGTTCCACTACGTAGAACCAGCCGTCGTTCTCTTCCACGATAGTGCCGCCGACCTGCGTCGCCCACCAGTGCGCGAGCGGCCCCGGATCGGTGGTGTCGAACGTGATCATGCCCAACGTGAGTGTCATGGCGGCACAATAACTCCGACCACCGACAGGTTGGGGTCAGGCGTTGACGATCGTGTCCAGTGCGGAATAGAAGATGCCCAAGCCGTCGTCGCTCGGACCGGTGAGCGGCTCGGTCGCATGCTCTGGGTGGGGCATCAGGCCGACGACTCGACCGTTGGCCGAGGAGATACCGGCGATTCCACGCTGAGATCCGTTCGGGTTGGTGCCGCTGTAGCGGAACACGACGCGACCCTCGCCCTCGAGCTCGTCGAGCACGTTCTGCGGTGCCTGGAATCGACCCTCGGCGTTCTTGACCGGGATCAGGATCTCGGCACCGGGCTCGTAGCGCGACGACCATGCGGTGTCGGTGTTCTCCACTGCCAGCCACTGATCGCGGCAGACGAAGTGCAGCCCTTCGTTGCGAGTCAGCGCGCCGGGCAGCAATCCCACCTCGCAGAGCACCTGAAAGCCGTTGCAGATACCCAGAACCGGCATACCGCCCTCGGCTGCTTTCACGACGGACTCCATCACGGGAGCAAATCTGGCAATTGCGCCCGCCCGCAGGTAGTCGCCGTAGGAGAATCCGCCGGGGACGACGATGGCGTCGACGTTCTTCAGATCGGCGTCCGCGTGCCACAGGCTGACGGCTTCTCCGCCGGCCAGGGTGACTGCGCGGGAGGCGTCGACGTCGTCGAGGGTCCCGGGGAAGGTGATGACTCCGATACGGGCGCTCATGCGGCGGGCTCTACCGACACACGAGTGACCGTCCAGTCTTCGATGACCGTGTTGGCCAGCAGCGACTCCGCGATCTTCTCCAGCTCGGCGTCGTCGACGGAGTCGTCGACCTCGAGCTCGAAACGCTTGCCCTGTCGCACGTCGGATACACCGGAGATACCAAGACGGCCCAGCGCGCCCGCGATCGCTTGACCCTGCGGATCGAGAATCTCGGCCTTGGGCATGACATCGACAACGACTCGGGCCACGAAAGCGCTCCTTGAAATACGTACAGCAAGACAGTTACCGGCAGGTGGGAGTCTACGCAGCCCTGGCGGGAGGCGCGAAACCGCGCTTACTGTGGAGTGCATGCGGCTGACACACTTCGGACATTCCTGCGTTCTCGTCGAACTCAACGGCACTACCGTGCTGTTCGATCCCGGCACGTTCTCCCACGGGTTCGAGGGCATCACCGGGCTCGATGCCATCCTCGTCACCCATCAGCACCCGGATCACGTCGATCTGCAACGACTTCCCGCTCTGGTCGAGGCAAATCCGCGAGCGGCACTGCATGCCGATCCGATGACGGCGGGCCAATTGGGCGGCCAGTGGGCGGCGGCTCCCGCAGGCAAGGCCTTCTCGGTCGGCGGCATCACGGTCACCGGCGTGGGCGGAACCCACGCCGTCATCCATCCCGAATTGCCGGAGATCGACAACACCGGCTACCTGCTCGGCACTCCGGAGAACCCGGGCCAGCTGTTCCATCCTGGCGACTCGCTGTTCGTCCCCGAGCAGCAGGTCGACGTGCTCGCGCTCCCCGCCGCTGCACCGTGGTCGAAGCTGTCCGAGACGGTCGAGTTCCTGCGTGCGGTGGCTCCGAAGATGGCGTTCCCCATTCATCAGGCAGTGATTGCCGAACAGGCGACCGGCGCGTACTACGGCCGCTTCAAGGACATGTCCGACGCCGAATTCCGCGAGCTTCCCGAGGAATCGTCCGTCTCGATCTAGCCGGTTACCTCGGGCGGAAGGGTGCCGATCATGGTCACTTGCGTTCCGTCCCACTGGTAGTCGATCGTGGCCGGTCCGCCGGTCGGGTTCGCGTTCGCGTCACCGGCGAGTGGCCAGCGGTAGTTCACTGTGATCGTGTCGGCGGACTGGGCCGCCACCGATGTGAAGCCGTACGGCTCCAGCGTCGCGGTGCCGAGGTAGTCGGCGTCGTGAAAGAAGAGCAGATGTGTCGGCGAGCTCACCGTTGCGCCGGACGGGAGCGCTTCGACCCAGGTGAACGACGCACACGGGTCGCCCATGCGAGTCGCGACCCACGGTGAATCGGCGAATACCAGAGGCAACGAGTCCACAGCGTCGGACACCGAGCTGGACGACACGTCGAGGCAGGTGACAGGCGCGGCCGCGTCGGGGATCGAATTGTTCTCGGGAAGCTCTTCGGTGTTCCAGTCGATCGGCCCGCTCGGCTCCGCATCCCCTGCGCCGACTGTCGGCCGGCTCGCCTCGGCCTGAGCTTGCGGCTGGGTGGCCTGGGACTGGACGCTTGCCGAGGGCACAGTACTCGGCGCAATGGCGGCCGGCGCTGCGACCGGATCGTCCGAGTTCCCGCACGCGACGAGAGCGAATGCACTGATGGTGACGAGTAGAAGTCGTTTCATGTAGACCGCCTGGTTCGTATTGTCCGACGCCAGGTATGTCCGCTCGCAAACATGTTCCGTTACATCACATTTCGATCAAGGGGCCGTTACCTATCCGGCGCAGGCAATTTTGCTCCACCCGTCGTACGATCCGCGGGGTTTCCGGGGATGTCGCGGCAGAGTGGAGCGCCCGTTGCACCCGTCAGTCGAGCCGAACCAGTTCCCGCAGTGCCGACTCGTCCACCGCGTCCAGGCCATCGAGGAACGCGACTGCGAATGATCCCGGCCGCGAAGTCGACTGCGCAGCGATCTCCGAGGCCACCGCAACATGCGCGTGCGCGGCGACGGCACCGATCAACGCATTCGGAGCAACGGAGCAGTATGCGGCCGTCAGCGCGCCCAATGCACACCCGGTAGCCGTAACCCGTTGCAGCAGTGCACTTCCGCCGCCGAGCTTCATCAACGATCCTTGTCCGACGATGTGGTCGACGTCCCCCGAGGCTGCAACGATCTCGGCCCGATCCAGCAGCGATCGCGCCGCATCGACCGAATCTGCCGCTCGTGCAGACGAATCCACCCCTCGCGATGCGCCTCGAGCGCCTGCCAGCCCCATGACCTCGGACGCATTTGCGCGAATGACGCTGGGCCGGTTGGCCAGTAGCTCGACCGCCACCTGGGTTCGCCAGGGCAGACCGCCCGCCCCCACCGGGTCCAGAACCCATGGCTTACCCGCTTCCCGCGCTGCAGCCGACGCCAGGCGAGAACTCTCCACCTGCGCCGCCGTCGGGGTCCCCAGGTTGACCAGAACCGCGTCGGCGATCCCGGCGAAACCGGCCGCCTCCTCGGGGTTGTCGACCATCGCCGGAGCGGCCCCCGCGGCCAACAGTGCATTTGCCACGAACTGAACCGACACGGTGTTGGTCAGGCACTGCACCAACGGATTGCGTTCACGCATCTGTCGATGTGCGTCAACGATGTTATCCAGGGTCACGGTCGAGGCACTCATTGTTGCGAGTCTACGACCGCTCCGGTGTGGATCAATGCGCCTTTGTTGCAGTCCAAGCGACTGAAACCCACATTGATCCCAAAACGCGGGGCGGGGCGGGGGTGCAGCGAGAAGTTACGCCACGCGGGCTTTGGTTCGCGGGATCCATTCGTAGATGCCGGCTTCGGCTCCGTGGTGGAGGGAGAGGTCGATGGCATCGAGGATTGCCTGTCGCGGCCCCGGTCGACCGAGTTGTTTGGCACTGATGGCCAAACGAACCACGCCCTCGCGTCGCGCGGTGCGGCCGGCCCCGAGAACCAGAGCTTTGAACCACCAGGGCTCGGCTTTGAATCCTTCGCCGATTCCCCAGACTCGGGCGCGGAGGACGCCGTCACGGTCGAGGTCGTGAATACCATTCAGCGCGGCGAGCATTCGGAAGCCTGCGTCGGGTAGAGCTTCGACGGCTCCGGGTGAGGCAATCCAGCGCGGAGCGGCGAACACTCGGGTGCGCAGTCCGGTCTGCTCCATCACGCGGTCGGCCGCCATCAGACGCAGTCGAGCTTCGTGACGGGGCAGTGCGGCGAACTCGGAGCGTCGACGCTTCGTCGCGGCCTGGTCGTAGCCGTGCAGAACGATCGCGTCGCCGCCGTCGCGTCGGGCCCGCAACCACTCCTGGGTGGGCACGTCCGCAGCAAGACGGTATTTGTCTTTCAAGCGCGGTGCGACGAGGAGTGACAACGGGACGCCCCGTCCGTCGAGGATCCGCGCGAACTCGGCGGCGTGCTCGTAGGTGTCGTTCTTGATTCCGCTCACCGACACGATCAGGCGTCCAGACATGACTCGAGCCTCGCACACCAGCGTGAACGAGGCTCGAAGTCGATGCAGACAGAAGCTAAACGGCGATCGTTTCCTTCGGGAGGATCTTGTCGATCGCGGCGAGCACCTCAGGAGCGTCCGGCTCGGTGCGCGGACGGAAGCGGTCGGTGACGACGCCGTCGGGCGAGATCAGGAACTTCTCGAAGTTCCACTGAACGTCTCCGGCCTTGCCTTCGGCATCCTCGGTCTTGGTCAGTTCGGCGTACAGCGGGTGCTGGTTGTCACCGTTGACGTCGACCTTCTCGGTCATTGCAAACGTGACGCCGTACGTGGTGGAGCAGAAAGTTTCGATTTCTTCGGCGGTGCCGGGTTCCTGGCCACCGAACTGGTTGCAGGGCACTCCGACGACCGAGAGGCCACGGGCCGAGTATTCGTTGGCGAGCTTCTCGAGCTTTTCGTACTGCGGGGTCAGTCCACACTTCGAGGCGACATTGACCACGAGGACGGCCCTTCCGGCGTACTCGTCGAGCGAGGTGGGCGCACCACCCAGCGTGTTGATGCCGATGTTCTGAACTTCAGTCATCACCCGAACTTACCTGTGAGTACCGACAGAATGGAACCGACGTACAAAAGCAAGTACGACCCCGCTGGTGGCGGGGTCGTACTTGCGTTTTTCCGAACCGGGCGACGGGGGGATGCGCGTCGCCCGGCAGGCCTCACGCCTTGGCGGCGTTCTTCTCGATGATGACCTGCTTGTCGGCAGGTCGGTCGTCCTCGGGGAGGTGGTCGTCGACCATGGTCTCCTCGTCGAACGGGTGCTTGCCGTCGAGCACCTCGTTGACTCGGGCGGCGTCGATCGTCTTGGTCCATGTTCCGACCAAGAGGGTGGCGACAGCATTGCCCGAGAAGTTGGTAACTGCGCGGGCTTCGGACATGAACCGGTCGATTCCGACGATGAGCTGCACGCCGTCCAGCAGTTCGGGACGGTGGCTCTGCAGGCCGCCGGCCAGTGTCGCCAGACCGGCTCCGGAGACTCCGGCTGCACCCTTGGAGGCGATGATCATGAACAGCAGCAGCGAGAACTGCTCGCCGATCGAGAGCGGCATGTTCATGGCGTCGGCGATGAAGATCGACGCCATCGTCAGGTAGATCGCGGTGCCGTCGAGGTTGAAGGAGTAACCGGTGGGGACGACGATGCCGACGGTGGTGCGCTCGACTCCGACGTGCTCCATCTTGGCGATCAGACGCGGCAGGGCCGACTCGGACGAGCTGGTGGCGACGATGAGCAGGTATTCACGAGCCAAGTACTTGACCAGCTTGAAGATCGAGAATCCGGAGACGAATTTGAGGATCAGGCCGAGGAAGAAGAAGACGAAGATGAAGCACGTGATGTAGAAGGCGAGCATCAGGGTGCCGAGCTGGATGACGGCGTCGAAGCCGGTCTTGCCGACAACACCGGCGATGGCACCGAAAGCACCGATCGGGGCGAGCCACAGGATCATGGTCAGGATGCGGAAGACGAGCTTCTGCACTGCACCGATGCCCTTGAGGATGCCTTCGCCCTGCTTGCCCATCGCCTGCAGTGCGAAGCCGACCAAGATGGCGACGAAGAGCGTCTGCAGCACCGAACCTGCGGTGAGCGAGGAGAGCAGTGACGTCGGGATGATTCCGGCGATGAAGTCCATCGTGCCGCCCGCCTCGTGAGCGGTGTCGGCGAGCTTGAGACCGGCGTCGTTGGGCGAGATGTTCAGGCCGTCACCCGGCTTGATCAGGTTGCCGACGACCATTCCGATACCGAGGGCGATAGTCGACATACCGATGAAGTATGCGAGCGCCAGGCCACCGACGCGGCCGACGCTGGCTGCGGCGCGAACCGATCCGATACCGAGCACGATCGTGCAGAAGATGACCGGGCTGATCATCATCTTGATCAAGCTGACGAAGAGCGTGCCCAGAATGGACAGGTCGGAGGCGAAGTCCTTCCACACCAGACCGACGATGATGCCGGCGATGACGGCGATGATGACCGCGATGTAAAGGAAATGCGTCCTGTCGCGCTTCTTCTTGGGCTCGGTGGGCGGGTTGTCGTTCCGCTCAGCATCGGTGCTGATAGTCATGAGTGTTCCTTCTGGTTTCAAGTGAAGCGCGAGTCGAACTGCTGCCTTCGTGACTACGGGACTGGAGTGAGGTGCATCACCCCTGCTGAGAGATGATGTTGCTGTACGCAGTGACTGGAGTCACCTATACGTTCATTCTGTTCACATCGATGTTTCTTGTGCGAAAGGAAAGTGGTGTCCTCGAAGCGGCCGCTGAGCGTCGCCGGCCAGGTGCTGGTGCTGCAGCTCGTAGTCATGGCGGTCGTCGTGTTCGCCGGCGGCATCCTGACGGTGCTCAACGAACGTTCCAACAGCGACGACGCGACCCGACGCGAGGTCACGGCGATCGCCGTGAGCATTGCCAACGAACCGTCGACGCCGGTGGCCATCGAGTCCGACGATCCGACCTCGCGCCTGCAACCGGAGACGGAGAAGATCAGGCAGGTGACGGGCGTCGACTTCATCGTCGTCATGGCTCCGGATCGCACTCGTTTCACCCATACCACCATCGACCTGATCGGTAAGCCCTTCAGCGGGAACATCGACCGTGCGCTGCAGGGCGAAACGTTCACCGAAACCTACGTCGGATCCCTCGGCCCCTCGATCCGGTCGGTCACCCCGGTCACCGATTCGTCCGGCGAGATCGTCGGCCTCGTCTCCGCCGGAGTCACTCGCCAGAAGATCAGCGACCAGTTCTTTCAGGGGCTACCGCTCATCATCGGGGTCGTGCTCGCCGCCTTCGTCGTGGCCGCTGTGGGATCGACCTTGCTCAGCCGCCGGCTCCGGCGTCAGACACTGGGCATGGCACCGGCGGAGCTGCGCACCATGTACGAGCATCACGACGCCGTCTTGCACTCCATCGGTGAAGGGCTGTTGGTCTTCGGCCGCGGCGACGAGGCCGAGTTGGTCAACGACGAGGCTCGACGCCTCCTCGACCTACCGGAGGGCCCGGTTTCGCTCGCGTCGTTGCCGGAGTCGATGCAGCAGATGGACACCGGCATCGTGCGCGGTGAACTGCATCTGACGAAAGATCGTGTTCTCGTCGTCAATCAGGATCCGGTGATGTGGGAGGGCAGGCGACTGGGCAATGTGTTGACTATCCGCGATCAGACCGAATTGCGTTCACTGATGGGTGAACTGGACTCTGTGCGTAATTTTGCCGAGTCGCTGCGTTCGCAGGCTCACGAATCGGCGAACAGGCTGCACACGGTCATCACGATGGTCGAACTCGGTCGACCCGAGGAAGCCGTCGAGTTCGCGACGGCCGATCTGGAGCTTTCGCAATCCCTCATCGACCGGCTGATGAATGCCGTCGGCGAGCCTGCGCTCGCGGCTCTGCTATTGGGCAAGGTCAGTCAAGCTGCCGAGCAGGGCGTGGAACTCACCATCACCGACGACACGGCGATGGAAGACGAAGGCGTATTGACGGCTCGCGAATTGGTCACGCTGGTAGGCAATCTGATAGACAATGCCATCGATGCCTCGAAAGAATCCGATCAGCCGTGGGTCGAAGTGACCGTCCGTGATGCCGACGGCGAACTTGTCGTCCGCGTGGCGGACAGCGGGCCCGGAATGCCCCCGGAGACTTTGAAAGCGGCTCTGCGGCGCGGCTACTCGACCAAGTCCGGCTCACGCGGGCTGGGTTTGGCCCTGGTGACTCAGGTCATCGGTCGCCATCGCGGCACCCTGACATCCGAGGTGACGTACGGCTCCGTCATGATCGCCACCATTCCTGGATCTACGTCGTGATCAAAGTACTGATCGTCGACGACGAACCACTGATCGCCGAGGCTCACAAGACGTACGTCGAGCGCACCCCGGGCTTCGAGGTAGCCGGCGTCGCGCACACCGGTGCTGCTGCCATGAGATTCGCCAGTACCGAATCCGTCGATCTGGTGTTGCTCGATATCGGGCTGCCCGACGCGAGTGGCATCGACGTGGCCGCGGCCCTCGGCGGCCTGCGCCCGAGCCCCGACGTCATCGCCATCACCTCCGAGCGGGACCTGTCGGTGGTGCGTTCGGCGGTGGCGCACGGCATCGTGCTGTATCTGCTCAAACCGTTCACGTTCGCTGCGTTCCGCGACAAGCTCGAGCGCTATCGCGAATTCCACGATGCATTACCCGCCGGCGAGAACGCGTCCAGTCAGCGAGACATCGACCGCGCCATGGCACATCTGCGCACGGCCGACGAACGCGTCTCCACCCCCAAAGGCATTGCCCCGCAGACGATGGACGGCATCACCGCCTCCGTCAAGGAATCGGCCGACGGCCTCAACGCATCCGAGGCCGCAAAGGTCGTCGGAGTATCCCGAGTGACGGCCTGGCGCTACCTCGAGCGCCTCGCCGACGACGGCCTGGTCACCCGGCACACCGAATACGGTAAAGCCGGGCGACCTCAGGTCCGCTACGTGTGGCGTTAGAGCGGCTGGCGCCGCATGTGAACGGAAACTCGTAGCAGGCTACGAGTTTCTATGCACGTGCGCCGGAGGCGCTCACGATCCACGCGTACTCGAAGGCCGCCTCTTTCCACTTCTCGTAGCGTCCGCTCACGCCGCCGTGGCCGGCGCTCATTTCGGTCTTGAGCAGCAGATCCGAGTCCCCCGTCTTCGTGGCACGAAGGGCCGCAACCCATTTGGCAGGTTCGACGTACAGGACGCGGGTGTCGTTGATGGACGTGATCGCCAGGATCGACGGGTAGTCCTTGGCCTCGACGTTCTCGTAGGGGCTGTACGACTTCATGTATTCGTACACCTCCTTGTCCGCCAACGGGTTTCCCCACTCGTCCCATTCGATGACCGTCAGCGGCAACGACGGGTCGAGGATGGAGGTGAGCGGATCCACGAACGGAACGTTGGCGAGGATGCCGTTGAACAGCTCGGGTGCCAAGTTGGCCACCGCACCCATGAGCAGACCGCCTGCGCTACCGCCGTCGGCGACCAGATGCTTCGGTGAGGTGCGGCCGGTGTCGATGAGATGCTGTGCAGCAGCGACGAAGTCGGTGAAGGTATTCTTCTTCTTCAGCGTCTTGCCGTTGTCGTACCAGTGGCGACCCATCTCGCCGCCGCCGCGCACGTGTGCGACGACGAAGACGATGCCGCGGTCGAGCAGAGACAACCTCGCGACCGAGAACGACGGGTCCATCGACGCCTCGTACGATCCGTAGCCGTACAGCAACGTGGGAGCCGGGCCCTCGGGGACGTCCTTGCGAGCGATGACCGACAGCGGAATCTGCGTTCCGTCCGGCGCGGTGGCCCAATCTCTGTGCTGGACGTAGTCGCCGGCATCGAACTTACCAAGAACCGGCTGCGATTTGCGGAGCAGCAGTTCGCCGCTGGCGATGTCGAGGTCGTAGACCTGACCGGGGGTGATGAACGAGGTGTAGACCATCCGCAGAAGGGGCTGATCCCATTCGGGGTTCGAGCCGGCTCCGACCGAATAGAGCTCCTCGTCGAACTCCAGCTCGCGGTATTCGCCGTACCCCTCGTCGGTCAGCGGCCAGATTGCCATGCGGGTCAACGCTTCTCGCCGGTAGGTGAAGATCAGGTGGCCGGCGAAGGCGTCGATGTCCTCGACACGGACGTCGCCCTGATGCGGAACCAGAGTGCGCTGATCGAGCGGGTCGGAGACCGGGGCCTCGGCGAGCAGAAAGTTCTCGGCCTTCTCTCCCTCCGTGCCCCAGCCGTTGACCGAACCGTTGTGGGTGATGAGGAAGCGATCCTCACCGGCCACGACGGCGTGTTCGATGCTGTACTCGATGCCGTCCGTGCGCGGCAGTACGACGCGGAACTCGCCCTCGGGATCGGTGGATTCCAGGACGAGGCACTCGGAGGTGATCTTGGAACCGACCCAGATCATCAGGTACTTCTCGCTACGGGTGGAACCGAAGCCGACCCAGTAGCTTTCGTCGGGCTCGTGAAAGACCTTGACGTCCGCGGCCTTACCGAGGGTGTGTCGCCAGACGGTGTCGGGACGCCAGGATTCGTCGACCGTCAGGTAGAAGACGTGCGTGGCGTCTGCGGTCCAGGTGGCTCCCGGCGCGACGTTCTCGATGGTGTCGGCCAGCAGTTCTCCGGTTTCGAGGTTCTTGAAGCGCAGTGTGTACCGCTCGTCGCCCTCGGTGTCGGTCGAGTACGCCAGCAGCGTGCCGTCGAGGCTGATCGAGAACGCACCGAGGGAGAAGAAGTCGTGCCCCTCCGCCTCGACGTTGGCGTCGAGCAAGACCTGCTCACCGGGAACGTCCACGTCGGACGACAGCGTCGGCGGTGTCCAGTCGTCGGGCGAGTCGACGGGGCAACGGCATTGGAGGCCGTACGACTTTCCCTCGACGGTGCGCGAGTAGTACCACCACTGGCCCATGCGCGTCGGGACGGACAGGTCGGTCTCCTGGGTTCGCGATTTGATCTCGTCGAAGATCTTGCCGCGGAGTGATTCCAGTCCGGCCGTCTGCTGCTGGGTGTAGGCGTTCTCGGCTTCGAGGTAGGCGATCACCTCGGGGTCTTCCTTGGCGCGCAACCACTCGTAATTGTCGATGAACGTGTCGCCGTGATGGGTGCGCTCCAGCGGCACCTTCTTGGCAATGGGAGGGGTGATCGTCATGGCGTGACCCAATCGTCGAAGTTCAGGCCCGAGATGCGCTCGTAGGCCTCGATGTAGCGGCTGCGTGTCGCGGCGACGATGTCGTCCGGCAACGGAGGTGGCGGGGTGTCGGATGCGCGGTCCCACCCGGATTCACCGGTCAACCAGTCGCGGACGAACTGCTTGTCGAAGCTCGGCTGGACGCGACCTTCCTGGTACGAATCGGCAGGCCAGTAGCGGGACGAGTCGGGAGTGAGCACCTCGTCGGCGAGCACGAGATTGCCGTCGGCGTCGGTACCGAACTCGAACTTGGTGTCCGCGAGAATGATTCCGCGTTCCAGCGCGAAGTTTGCTGCGCGCGAGTAGATCTCGATGGTGTCCTCGCGCAACTTGAAGGCCAGCTCGGCACCGACCTGCTCGACGGCCTGGTCGAAGGTGATGTTCTCGTCGTGATCGCCGAGTGCTGCTTTTGCGGCGGGGGTGAAGATCACCTCGTCGAGTTTGCTCGATTCGATCAGGCCGGGCGGCAGCTCGACTCCGCAGACGGCTCCGGTGGCGTTGTAATCGGTCAGACCTGAGCCGGTGAGGTAGCCGCGAGCGACACATTCGATCGGCACCATGTTCAGCTTCTTCACCACCAGGGCGCGGCCGAGCAGTTCGGCCGGGATGCGTTCGTCGAGCGGATCTCCGGCCAGGTGGTTTACGCCGCCGAGCTCCTCGAAGAAGAACACGCTCATCGCCGTCAGCACCCGTCCCTTGTCCGGGATCGGGGTGTCGAGGATGTGGTCGTACGCCGAGATGCGGTCGCTCGCGACGAGCAGCAGATGCGCGTCGTCGATTATGTACAGATCGCGGACCTTGCCGCCGGCCAGATGCTCGTAGCTACTCAATGATGGTCGCACGGTGCTCAACACTATCTGGGCCGGTGCCGCCGCGTCGGCAGGCAGGGATCACAATGAGTAGCAATGGCAACGACCGAATCGACCCCGGACATCGGATTCCGCTCCGAACGCGGTCCCATCCTGATCGCGCTGATGCTCAGCTCGTCGCTGGTTGCGCTGGACGCGACGATCATCGCTACTGCTGTGCTCACCATCGTCGGCGACCTCGGCGGGTTCGCGCAGTTCCCGTGGTTGTTCTCTATCTATCTGCTGGCACAGGCGGTCTCGGTGCCGCTCTACGGCAAATTGTCCGATCTGTTCGGGCGCAAGAAGATCATGGTGTTCGGCATCGCGGTGTTCTGCCTGGGCTCGATTCTGTGCGGCCTGGCGTGGAGCATGCCTGCTCTTATTGCTTTCCGCGCGATTCAGGGACTCGGTGCGGGTGCCGTCCAGCCGATGTCCATCACCATCGCAGGCGACATCTACACGCTGCCCGAGCGCGCCAAAGTGCAGGGCTACCTGGCCAGCGTGTGGGCGATCTCGTCGGTGCTCGGCCCCGCCCTCGGTGGCGTCTTCTCCGAGTACCTGTCGTGGCGATGGATCTTCTTCATCAACATTCCTCTGTGCGCGGTGGCGGCTTACATGTTGCTGCGCAAATTCGAGGAAGGCGCAGTCGAACGCGCCAAGCCGAAGATCGATTACCTCGGTGCAGCTCTGCTCACCGTCGGCGCGACGATGGTGCTCCTCGGCCTGCTCGAAGGCGGCCAGTCCTGGGCCTGGGGTTCGCCGATCAGCATCGCGATCTTCGTCGTGGGCTTCCTGCTGCTGGCGGTGTTCGCGTGGGTCGAGTCCCGCGCCGAGGAGCCGATCCTGCCGCTGTGGGTGTTCACCCGGCGGGTGCTGGTGGTCAGCAGCTTCATCTCGTTGCTCGTCGGCGCATTGATCCTGGGACTGACGTCCTACGTACCGACCTTCGTACAGGGCGTTTTCGGCACCGGAGCCATCATCGCCGGCTTCTCGCTGTCCACGCTGACTCTCGGTTGGCCGATCGCGGCATCCCAGTCCGGACGGGTGTATCTCCGTTTCGGCTTCCGCACGACGGCCGTGGTCGGCGGTTCGATCGGGATCGTGGGTACGGCACTGACGACTCTGCTCGACGCCGATTCGCAGATCTGGCACGTCGCGGCGATGTGCTTCGTCATCGGCCTCGGCATGGGGTTGATCGCGAGCCCCACGTTGATCGCCGCACAGTCGAGCGTCGATTGGGCCGAACGCGGCGTCGTCACCTCCACCAATATGTTCGCCCGCTCCCTCGGTAGCGCGGTCGGTGTTGCGGTCTTCGGTGCCATCGTCAACGCCCGTGTGTCCGGAGATCCAGAGCCCGAACAACTGTCCGACGCCATCCATCTGGTCTTCATCGGAGTGCTGGTCGCCGCCGTCCTGATGACCGTCGCGGCTGTACTGATGCCGAAGCGTGCGGCAAAGTAGCGTTCTCTGTATGTCCATCATTCACCGCGCCACGCTCGTTCCCTCGAAGCTGGACGCGATTGCGGCCTGGATTCCGACGCAGGAGTGGGCAGCTCAAAGTGATACCACCGGCCTCGAGGCCGTCGGCGCATATCGTTTCGACGATCCGGCCGGAGACGTCGGCGTCGAAACCCATCTCGTGCGGACGGCGTCGGGCACGGTATTTCAGGTACCCCTGACGTACCGCAGTGCCCCACTCGACGGAGCCGAGGCCTATCTCGTTGCCACGATGGACCATTCGGTGCTGGGCACGCGTTGGGTCTACGACGGCGTCGGAGACCCGGTGTACGTGACAGTGACCACCGCGGCCATCGTCGACGGCGCCGAACAGGCGGAACTGGTGGTGCACTCGCCCGATGGTTCTCGAACGGTACGCGAATCCACTACGCGGGTCCGGGGTACCGGTGGGCACCCGTCGACGTCACCGCGCCTGTATGTCCGCCGGGTGATCGACGCTACTGCCACCGAGCTGCCACACCTGTCCGGTACCTGGCCCGGCCAGGAGGCTCCGATCCCGCTCGTGGAGTTGCATCCCTGAGCAGTACCCGTCCGGGTGATTGAACGACCACCCGCCCGGGCATTACCGCCCTCATGACTTCTCGTGTTCTCGTCACCGGTGCCAGCATCGCCGGACCCACGGTGGCCTTCTGGCTCGACAAAGCCGGCTACGACGTCACCGTCGTCGAACGCGCTCCACACTTGCGGCACGGCGGCCAGAACATCGACGTTCGCGGATCGGGCCGTGAGGTGCTGCGCCGGATGGGCATGGACGCGACGTTGCTCGCCAACGGCACCACCGAGAAGGGCACCCGGTTCGTCGACGACAACGATGCCACCATCGCCGCTTTCCCGGCCGGCGACGGCTCCTACGACGGACCGACGGCGGAGTTGGAGATTCTGCGCGGCGAGTTCGCTCGGATTCTCGTGGAATCAGCCGGTCCGAGAACCGAGTACCGATACGGCGATCGCGTGGTCGGCGTGGCTCAGGATGCCGACGGCGTCGATGTCACGTTCGCGTCGAACGCATCGGAGAGGTTCGATGTCGTCCTATTTGCCGACGGGATCCGTTCCAGCAGCAGAGAATTGGCGTTTCCTGGCGAGGCCGAAACCACGCCGGTCGGCCTGTATACCGCCTACGGGGTGTTGCCGAAGGGGCCGAGCGACGACGGCTGGTGGCGTTGGTGCAACGCCCCCGGATCCAGAGTCGCCAATCTTCGCCCGGACAACCTCGGCACGACGCGTTTCAGCCTGTCCTGGGTGTCCGACGACGGCGGGTACGAAGGCGCGTCCACCGAAGAGGTCATTGCCGCCTTGCGCGCGAAGTTTGCCGACGTCGGCTGGGAAGTGCCCCGAATTCTCGACTCGCTCGGACCGGATTCGGAACTCTACGTCGACTACCTCGCGCAGGTGAAGGCCCCACGTTGGTCGAACGGCAGAATCGGGATGCTCGGCGACGCCGCCTGGTGCGCAACGCCGTTGAGCGGAATGGGCACCACGTTGTCGGTCACCGGTGCCTACGTCCTCGCCGGTGAACTCGCCCGGGCCGAGGACCATCGCGCCGGCTTCGAGGCCTTCGAGACGCGGATGCGGCCGTTCGTCGAGCAGGCTCAGAAGCTGCCGCCCGGCGTGCCTCGCGTCGCGCATCCGAAGACCGCTGCGGGAGTGGCCGCGTTCCGCGGGGTACTTCGCCTCGCCGGATCCAAGCCCGTGCAAGCGGTCACCAGCAAATTCCTCGGTCCCGACGCGGCGACGTTGGAATTGCCGCACTACGTATTCCAGGGTTAGAGCCCGACCCGCTCGAGCAGCGCGTCGAATGCCTCACTGGCTTCCTGCTCGGTGCGGCCGGATTCGATGACGCCGTTGTAGACCGCCAGCGCTTCTTCCTGGTACTGCTTGTACTTCTCGAGCCACTTCTCGGAATCTGCCCGCCAGTATCCGATGATGTCGAAATGCGCTATGTCGTAGCCCAATTCCTTACGGAAGTACTTGCGCACCCGACGCGAGGACGACGCCTCACCGGCGAACCACACGTAGCCGCGTCCTTCGGGTAATGGGTACGCCAACGCGGCGTCGTCGAGAACGCTTGCGCTGTCTCCGTTTCCGGAACCGATGCGCCAATCGAACGTGACGTCGGCCGCGGTTTCGATGGATTGGATGTCGCCGCGCTCGAGCACCTCGACGATGGCGTGAGCCTTGGCCCCGGCCGGCAACTGTTCGACGAGCCGCCCGAGTGCGGGCAACCCGGTCATGTCGGCCACCAGCAGCAGCCATTCGACGTCGGCGGGAGGCGAGTACCAGGATCGCGGACGCGTGAAAAGCACCGTCTGCCCCGGGGTGGCCTGCTGCGCCCAGGTTGCCGCGACCCCACCCTCGTGTGCGAAGAAGTCGATGGTCAATTCACCGCGTTCCTCGTCGAGACGGCGAATGGTGTAGTTGCGGCCCTCCGGTGCGTTCTCGAGACCGTGGAACCACCACACGCCGTCGACCTCGGTCATCGGCGGCGGCGTCGTTTCCCCCGCCCGAGGGAAATAGACACCGACACATTCGTCGGGCACCCCGAGTGTGCGGTAGCCGGCGACATGCTCGCCGCCGAACGTCACGCGCACCATGTGCACGGTCAGCCGTTCCACCGCAACGACGTCGGCGTAGTAGAAGCCAACCGATCCTTCACTCATCTTCGTCCTCGATACATATCTCGTCGTTTCTTCCGAGAACCCTCAGGCTAACCCCGGTAAGCATGTCCGCCGAACTCGGCGATGGTCGAGCCCCAACCCAACGATCCGAAACGGGGCGGCTCGAACCCCGACCCGACGACCAACTCCCGTACTTCCGCTGCAGTGCGACGACCCGAGCCGTACAGACACAGCCGCAACAGGTCGTCCTCTGTGTCGTGGTCATCGGTGGTGTCGGGATCGAGCAGGTCGGTGATCAGCACCACCCGCCGCCCCGAATTCCCCAGTGCCTTCAGCAGCACTCGGGCATCGGCGTCGGGGTGAGAATCGAGCACGTCGGCCGCGATCACCAGATCGACAGGCTCGGCCAACGGAACGAATTCACTGGCGTCGATGCGTTCGACCAGGTCCCGACGCGACGGAGCCACATCGGCTGCCGTGCGATCGCCCTGAGCGGGGAGTCCGACGAGACGTAGCGTCAGGTCGGGGTGCATGCGCGCCAGAGTATCCGCGTACACACCACCGCCCTCGCCGTAGATTGCGACGGTCCGCATTCCCTCCAGGTCGACTGCATCGGGCAGCGCGGGCGCTAGATACACGGCACCGAATGCTGCTTCTTCGTGAAAGTCAGCGGCGAACCCGTACTCGCTCATCTTGTCGACGAAGCCGTGCTGCCGCGCCGGTGCCCCGCTACGTACGGTGTCGAGAAGGCCGAGGAACGCCATGTCCAGTCGTGAATGAATCCTGTCGAAATTCAACGACCGAGTGACGAAGGCGTCCGGGTCGCTGAGAAGCGCACCCATCTCGGAGAGTCCGAAACGGGTGCCGTCGGTGGTCAACAGTCCCATCAGAACCAGATGCCGCAGTAGCTTGGCGCTGGCACCGGGATGCGTCGAACACTGGGCTGCGATGTCCGACGGCGTGCCCGCCCCGCCGTCGATCGCGGCGAAGATACCGACGGTGACGGCGGTACGAATGGCGAACGGCGGCAACAACTCCGACAATTCGTGCAGCTGGGCATCGGGATCCGACTCCGCCGATGATCCGACGGCTGCGATCTCGCGTCGCTTCCAGTACCCGGTGATCTCGACGAATTGCTTCGCAATTTCCTTGTCCACCTTGGCCCAGCGACGCAGGGGTTTGATCGTCGACGCCTCCCCCGCCACCCACAGGTATGGCTGTCCGGGACGCCACTGCGCACGCTGCACCGTCTCCACCAAGCGTGACTCGCCGCCACTGTCGGTCCGACAGAGCCAGGTGATATCCACCGGCGCAGCGCTTGTCAGCTCTTGCCGGTGTGCGTGCTCGGAAACCTCGATGACCACCGTGGCAGGTAGATCGGCGGGCAACTTCTCCAGACAGTGCGCGATTGCGGGCAACGCAGTCTCGTCGCCGGCGATCAACATCCAGTCGACGCCGACGGGCAGTCCGGCCGAATGCTTGGGTCCGGCAACGAGAATCTTCTCGCCGGGCCGGACCGTGTCGGCCCAGTCGGCTGCCAGTCCACCCTCGTGGGCGGCGAAGTCGAGAGCCATCTCGCGGCGCACGTCATCGAAACGGCGCACCGTGTAGGTCCGGCCGTACGGGAACGATCCCGGTGGCCAGTCGACCGTTCCGTCACCCGCGTTCTCGGGCACCGGAAACGGCAGCTTACCGGTGATCGGATCCACCGGAAGGACTTTGACGTCGTCATCGAATCCGGTGCTACACACCGGTGGCAGCTCGACGCCGTCACGCACATGCGCATCCATCGACGGACCGCCCACGACGACGCGCCGCATCCCGGGCGTCACGTCTTCCACGGCCAGTACGTCGAGTTCCCGCACACAGATCGGAAAAACTCGAAGCTCGCGGACGGTCCCCGCCATCGAGGGCTCTCCTTCGGTCGAACGAATACGGTTGTTTCGTAACGATGTCGGCTATCCGGCGAACATCTGCTGGACGAGATCGAGCGTGCCCATCACGCCGTCGTAGTCCGGGCGGTAGCTCGTGGCCGGAAGCTCGTACACCGTGCCGGACGTGAAAGCAGGTAGAGCGGCGTAGGCCGGATCTCCTTGCAGCTCGGCCAGACTGCGCCCGGCAACCGGAACCACGAACATCACCGGCGCACTCGCGATCGGCGCGAGCAGTTCGGGGCTGACCACAAATGAATCACCCGAGCCGTACAGCTCCGGGTTGTTCGCTTTGGTCATGACGTCGTCGGGCTCGAATCCGACCGACTCGAGCAACGTGGGCAATGCCGCGGTCTGCGGAATGAACGAGGGCTCGTTCGTGCTCAACGAGAGCAGGTACGACACCGGCGCGCCGGGAACGGCGATCGAATCCTTCACCTCGGAAACCCTGTCTTCGTACGCCGTCATCAGTGCCTCGACCTTGTCGGATTCACCGGCAGCCTCGGCGACCTCCTCGAGCTCGCCCTGCCAGGTAGTGACGCTCGACGGGACCAGGACGGTCGGTGCGATCTGGGTCAACTGCTCATATGATTGCTGCGCCAGAACAGCTGCGAAGCCTTGCCCTCCACCGATGATGAGATCGGGCGCGGCCTGTGCGATGGCTTCGAGGTCGAGCTGATCTCCGGCCGGCAACTCCAGAGTGCCTTGTGCCTGCGCCTTCTCGGCCCACTGCGGCGGAAAACCGCCGTCGAGATTGGTCACTCCGAGCAGCCGAGTGTCGGCGATGGTGACGGGAGCATCGAGAGTGAACAGGTAGCCCGCCAGGCCCGCGGACAGCACCGCAATGCGCTGGGGGTCCGCCGGAACGGTCACCTCGCCCTGGTCGGTCGAGATCACCCGGGTGTCACTCGTAGATGTTCCCGCTCCCTCGTTCGATGCGGGCTCGGAGCTGCAGGCGGCCGAGCCGAGGGCGACGAGTGCCGCCGAGGCGAGGGCAACGACGCGAAGGGCCCGTCGCTCGGTATGGGTACGGCGACGGCCTGCTTCGGGCTGCTTCCAACTCGGCACTGATGGATCCTTTCGAGATCTTCACTCGAACCCGAAGGTCCGTTTTGCCGAGTGTAAACCAAGGCTTACCTACTATGCGTCGGCGGTATCGCCGATCGTCGTCGTTCTCACCCGAGGAACCACCCGAGGAATCACCAACGGAGTGTGTGATTCCGGATCGTCGATGATGAGGCACGGCAGTCCGAACACCGACTCGACCAGCTCGGCGGTGACGATCTCCGCAGGCGAACCTTCGGTGACCACCGCGCCGTCCTTCATCGCGATGATGTGATCGGCGTACCGGCAGGCGTGGTTGAGGTCGTGCAGCACGGCGACCAGAGTGTTGCCGTTCTCACGTGGCAGTGTGGCCAACAAGTCGAGAAGCTCGATCTGGTGGGCAATGTCGAGGAACGTCGTCGGCTCGTCCAAGAGCAACAGCGGCGTCTGTTGCGCGAGAACCATTGCCACCCATACTCGTTGCTGCTGTCCACCCGACAGTTCGTCGACCTGCCGGGCCGACAGCGACGTCACGCCGGTGGCGTCCATGGCCTGGACCACCGAAGCCTCGTCTGCCGTCGACCACTGCCGGATCAACTTCTGATGCGGATATCGTCCTCGCGCAACGAGATCGGCTACCGAAATACCGTCGGGGGCGATCGAGGTCTGGGGTAACAGGCCGAGGCGTCGAGCCACTTCCTTCGCCGGATACGACGAAATCTCTTTGCCGTCCAGCAGAACGGCTCCTCGCGAGGGCTTCAGTAGCCGTGAGAGTGCCCGCAGCAGCGTCGATTTGCCGCAGGCATTGGGCCCGACGATGACGGTGAACTTGCCGTCGGGAATCGCAACGGTCACGTTCTCGATGATCACGCTCTTGTCGTATCCGACCGTGATCGTGTCGGCGTGCAGCCGACGCTCACTCACTGCTTTCTCCCTTCACGAGCCAGCAACCACACGAAATATGCGCCGCCCACCGACACGGTCACGACACCGACCGGCAGCTGAGTCGGGGCGAAGACGCGCTGTGCGACAACGTCGCTGACCACCAGAAGCAGCGCCCCCATACAGGCCGCGGGTACCATCGCCACTCCCGATGTGCCGGTGAGCCTGCGCGCGAGTTGGGGCGCAGCGAGCGCGACGAACGAGATGGGTCCCGCGGCCGCAGTGACCAGTGCGATCAACGCGACGCCCAGAAAAACCAGCATCAGACGCGTCGGTTCGGCGCGCACTCCGAGCGCTCGTGCCGCGTCGTCCCCCATCTCCAACATCGGCAGCCGACGTGACAGCACTGCCAGGCACGGGGCGATGACGGCCATCACCACCAGTGCAGGCACCACCTGCGCCCACCCCAGTCCGTTGAGACTGCCCGCGCCCCAGACGGCGGCCGCGATCGCGTCGGCCAGATCGGCCTTCACGACCAACCAGGTGTTGATCGAGGCCAGTATCGCGCTGACGCCGATCCCGACGATGATCAGCCGAAAGCCCTGGACCCCACGCTTGTATGCGAGGAGATACACCGCTGCGGCCGTGGCCAGTCCGCCCACGAGCGCGCCCGCTCCGGTCTGGTAGTAGCCGCCACCGAGAGTGAGGATGACCACGAGCGCGCCGGTGTACGCGCCGGTGGCGAATCCGATGATGTCGGGGCTGCCCAACGGATTGCGCGTCAACGATTGAAAGACCGCACCGGATACACCGAGGGCGGCTCCGAACAGGAAAGCCAAAACCACCCGCGGAAACCGCCACTCCATGACGATGATCTCGGTGATGCGCGAGGAGTGTCCGAACACCGCGGCGAGCACCTCGTTCGGCGGAATGTAGAAGTCACCCGTGCCGACCGCAACGACGGCGACCGCGACGGTCACCAGCAGCAGTGCAGCGCAGACCGCCACCGTTCGGAGGTCGATTCGGCCGTCCACCCGATCACGCAGTCGAACGATCCACAGTCGCCGTCCGAAGTCCACCTTGCCGCGCTGCCCTAGGGTCACAGTCCGCTCGCCTTCTTCCGGCGGACCAGCACGATCAGTACCGGAGCGCCGACGAATGCGGTGACTATGCCCACCTGCAGCTCGCCGGGGCGAATCACGATGCGCCCCACCACGTCGGACAGCAGTAGTAGCCCCGGTGCCGCGAACACCGTGTAGATCAGAATCCAGCGCTGATCCGGCCCGACGAACCACCGCACCATGTGCGGGATCATCAGACCGACGAACCCGATGGGCCCGGCCGCTGCGGTCGCGGCACCGGCGAGCAGAGTCACCGCGACCACACCGATGATGCGCGTGCGAATCACTCGCGCCCCCAACGACTGCGCCAGATCGTCGCCGAGTGCCATCGCGTTGAGCGGACGTGCGACGAGGGCGGCCAGGAACAGCCCGAGTGCGATGAAAGGACCAGTTGCCGTAGTGATGTCCAGGCCGCGTCCGGCCAATGATCCTGCGCTCCAGAACCGCATCCTGTCGAAGGCGTCCGGGTCGAGGAGCAGCATGCCCGAGGTGATGCCGCCGAGTACCGCGCCGAGCGCAATTCCGGACAGCGTCAGGCGAATCGGCGTTGCGCCCGCTCGCCCCATCGAGCCCAGGGCGTACACCGCGACCGCGGCGAGCGCGGCGCCGGCGAACGCGAACCAGATGTAGGAGTCGATACCGGTGAAGCCCAGCACGCCGACGGCGATCGCTACGAAGAATGCCGCTCCGGCGTTGACACCCAGGATGCCCGGATCGGCCAGAGGATTTCGCGTCATCGCCTGAATCAGTGCACCGGCAACCCCGAGCGCGGCTCCGACTAGAAGGCCGAGAACCGTTCTCGGCAGCCGTAGTTCGCGGACGATCACGGAGTCGGTCGAACCGTCGGGAAAGAACAGGCCGTGCCACACCGAACCGAGAGGGATGTATTCGGTACCCACCGCGATACTCACCAGGCACAGCGCGGCGAGGATTCCGATGACGACGAACAACCCCGCGGCCCGCCGCGCATTCGTGCGAGCGAGACCGACGACTTCGGCCGGAACGCCTCGCTGTTCCGGCTCGTCGCCCACGCTCGTCCGCACCCGATTCACACCACCGTTCGCACCCTCGTGCTCACGGCGGACTTCACGATCTCACCGCTGCGAACAGCGATGTTGGACAGCAGCGACGAGGTCAGACCGTGTGTGTGCTCGGTCCCGCCCTGCAGATAGATCGAACCTGCGCTCGGTTCACGCATGACGAGCCGATAGTCCCGCGTCACGCGCGGACCGCGAGTGTCGAACTCGACGCCGTCGAACAGCGGACCGAGGATCTCGGGGAGATCGAGGGACGTGAAGCCGGTGGCATAGACGACAGCGTCGCACAGTACGTCCTCGGTCAGCCCGGTAGGGCCGTGCTCGACAGCAGCCCGGACGCCGGACGGCTCCTCGACGGCGTCGACCAATCGAGATGCTCCGTGCACGAACAGCCGGCGCGCCCCGCTGACTCGTTCGGCGTACTCACGCGCGTACAGCTCTTCGATCAGCGGCAGATCGACCGCGGAATAGTTCGTGCCGCGGTGATAGTGCAGCAGCTGGTCACGCAGCGTGTGCGACGACGAATAGAAGTCGTCGACGGCCGTCGGATCGAAAATGCGATTGGCGTAGGGGCTGTCGTCGGCCGGGCTGTACCCGTACTTGCGGAGCACCGCGTGCACCGAGGAATCGCGGTAGGTCGAGTGCAGGTAGTCCACCACCTCGGCGGCGCTCTGCCCGGCACCGACGACGACGAACGTGCGATGCGTCCGCGACGGCAGTCGGTCCAAGTGCCCGAGCAGGTCGTGATTGTGGAATTGCCGTGCCGACGCGGTCACCCCGTCGGGCAGGGTCGCGGTCAAACCGCCGGCCAGCACGATGTTTCGGCCGCGCACGGTGCCGCTTCGTCGGCCCTCGGTGCGGACGCCGAAACCGTCACCGGTGTCGACGATGTCGACCGCTCGGGTGCCGTGGTGCACGGTCGCGTCGACCTTGCCTGCGGCCCAGGACAGGTAGTCGTGGAACTCGAGCCGGCTAGGGAAGAACGTCTGCAGATTGATGAAGTGGTTGAGTCGGCCTTGCTCGGACAGGTAGGCCAGGAACGTGTACTCGCTGCTGGCGTTGCGCTGGGTGGCCAGGTCCTTGAGGAACGAGATCTGCATCGTCGTCCCCGGCAACAGCATTCCGGGATGCCAGGCGAATTCGTCCTTGGACTCGATGAAGCACGAGGTCAGCCGCTCGGTCGGCGCGCACGTTCGGTTGTGTTCTTCGATTGCGATGGCCAGACCGAGATTGGACGGCCCGAATCCGACTCCGACGATGTCGTAGTTCTCGTGCGACGTCATCGAACGCTCGCCCCCGACATCTGATCGAGTGCGCCCGGAACCGGCTCGGACGGATCGACTCCGAGGGCCACGATCTCGTTGGCAGAGTCGACGTGCACCACCGAGGGACTGTGCGCCGACAGCTCCGAATCTTCCACCTGCCGGAACGACATGATGATCACCAGGTCGCCCGGGGAAACCAGATGCGCTGCGGCACCGTTGATTCCGATGACGCCGGAACCGGGGTGTCCTTCGATCACGTATGTCACCAGGCGCGCGCCGTTGGTGATGTCGACGACGTGGACCTGCTCGCCCTCGATCAGATCGGCGGCGTGCATCAGAGTGGAGTCGATGGTGATCGAGCCGACGTAGTGCAGATCGGCATGAGTGACCCTGGCGCGGTGGATCTTTCCACCCAACATGGTGCGATGCATCAGGCGTCTTCCTCCTTCTTGCGGACGAGATATGGGGCAACGCTGGCGAGCTTCTCGCAGGTTTCGTCGAATTCGCGATCGGGTGTCGACTGGCCGACGATGCCGGCGCCGGCACGCAACCATGCCGATCCGCGTTGCTCGTAGACTGCTCGAAGTACCAGCGCGGCTTCGAGTTCCCCCGAGGACGATGCCCTCAGGACGGCACCCGAGTACAGACCACGGGGCGGGTCGTCGAGCCTCCCGATTGCCTCTATGGCCTCCCGTTTGGGGATTCCCGACGCCGTGACGGCCGGGAACAGCGCCCCGAAGGCGTCCCAGCAGGACAGGTCCTCACGCAGGCGTGCACGCACGGTCGATGCGAGGTGTTGGACGCTTCCACGCTCGCGCACGCTCATGAAGTCCGAGACCGCGGTCGACCCAGGGCGCGCGATGGATTCGAGCTCCTCGAACGAGGTACGAACGGACACAGCATGTTCGGTGATCTCCTTGGGATCCTGCTCGAGATCGGTCTTCGCTGCGGAGTCGGCCTCGGACCCGAGACCGAAGGCCCGCGTGCCCGCCAGCGGTTCGGTGGTGACCACGCCGTGTGCGTCGACGGAGGCCACCAGCTCCGGGCTGAAGCCGGCTGCGCGCAGGTCGCCCAGGTGCAGCAGGAACGAGCGAGCCGGGGTGTTCGCCGCGCGCCCGGCCC
Source organism: Rhodococcus ruber (assembly GCF_027270735.1). Lineage (GTDB taxonomy): Bacteria > Actinomycetota > Actinomycetes > Mycobacteriales > Mycobacteriaceae > Rhodococcoides > Rhodococcoides rubrum_A. The sequence goes on from NZ_JAPWIJ010000002.1 coordinate 68,501, forward strand.
GGTAGGTGCCCGGCATGTCCAGATCGAACGGAATGCGCACCGTGCGAGAGAGAATCACTTTGGCGTAGTCGCCGCGGTGAATTTCCGTGACGGCCTGCTGTACGCGAGCGCGATAGTCGTCGAGATCTCCGCCGACATCGAGCGAATGCATTGTCGGCGGCTCCTCGGCGGAGGCGTCCGCGAGTACGGCCAGCACCGCGGCGCGGTCCTCCTCGCTCCCGGTCACCTCGACGTCGTCATGGTCGGCACCGAATCGGACCTCGACGCGGGGCACGACCAGATGGCCGAGCACCTCGTCGGAGTCGCTGGAGCCCGTCACACCGTGCAGGTGGGCCGCGAACCCGAATCCGACGAACCCGTACGCATTCCAGGATTCTCGGGTCAGACCGTCGCAGGCCTCCCGCAGCGCCGTCGACGGATTGCCGGACCACCGACGCACCGTCGGCCCGCCGCTCCCCCACGTGGTCGTGACGACATCCGGTTGCAGGACGATGCGAGCGACCACGCCGCCTGCGAACACCCAGCGTCCTCTGTCCTCGTACACGACGTACTCGTCGAACAAGCCGGACTCGGCCAACGTGACCACCGTCTGCAAACCGTGCTGCAGGATGGTGGTCTCGGCCGTGCCCGACGCCGTCTCTTCGACAACGGTCATTGTGTGTGCACTCCTGACGGTGATTCGGTCCTGGACCGCGCATCGCGCGCAACCGACATGCCCTGGGCATTGCTGCGCGCCTTCGATAGGCAACGCTAACCTAACTAGTCCTGGCGCACAACGGCTTCGGGCGCACGCTGCAGATCGAGGACCGCGATACCCCAGCCGACGAGACGAGATGCGGTCACCACCAGGCCTGCTGCGGTTGCCACCGACTCGAACTCGGCTCTGGTTCGCACTCCACTGCCATGCATACAGAGCATCAACAGATCGAACTCGGCCTGATCCTCGTTGATCGCGCCGTCGTCCGACAGACGTTCCACCACAATCAGTTTCCCGCTCTCGGACAGGCCTGCCGCCGCGCTCGCCAGCAGCAACGCCAGATCGTCGTCGCGGTAGTGGCCGGTGACCTCGAGCAACAGGTACGCGTCGAACCCACCCGTGGGGTTGGTGCGCGGTTCGGACACGACACTCTGAGCGCATTCGATCACGCGCCCGTGCAGTTCCGGCCACTTCTGCAGATCTCGTCGGACGAGGTCGAGTTCACTGGGTAATCCGAGAACGGTTGCCGACATCGCGTCGTGGCCCGTCAGGATCGAGCCGAGCACCACCCCGGATGCGGCACCGGTCACCGCCAACGTGGACACGCCGCCGAACGAATAATCCTGGACCAGAGCAGGACCCAGGAACGCTGCCTCGTCCGCAATGTGGTTGTGGTGCAATTCCGTCAGCCGAGGCGAGCCGGCGAGGTCCTCGCTCAACGTCTTGCCGGTCAGCAGGCTCGCACTGGCAGCACCGGTGCGCAGGCTCTCGACGAGTCCGGTGATCGACAATTCCACTCGCGCCTCGATACCGTCGAAATCCAGCCAGTGCGAGATCCAGTCGTCACCGAGCATGGCTTCACCGATATCGGCGAGGATCACGCCGCCGTCCGAATCCTCGGTGAGCACGTCGACGGACCGCAGGTAGCGGACGAATTTCGCCAGGGCCCGCGCATCGGTGCCGGTAGCCGTGGCCAGTTCGTCGACGGTGCGTATGCCGCGGGAGACATGCAATGGGATACGCAACGTGTTGGCGGCCCTGATAGCAAAGGGGGAGAACATCTCCGCTCGTTCGGCGAGCCTGTCGAACGGTTCGGATTCGCGGGCGTTCAGATCGGGAACCTCCGGATCGTCCGCGCGGGTGAGAACCTCTGCGCGACGCCAGTAGCCGGTGACCTCGACCATCTCCGGCGGCATCGCCCGATCCTCGCGCAGGTATCGCCTGATGCCTTTGAGTGCTGTGGATTCGCCTGCTACCCAGGCGAACACAGTTCCCTCCCACCAGGGCGCATTACGTACGGCTGTTTCCAGCAGGTCTCCGGTGCCTGCAATCGCGCCGTCGCGGTGGACCCAGGTGATCTCGGCGTCGGCGGCCGTCGGCAGCGGTAGTTCTCGCTCGGCGTCGGCCACCTCGACGAACACCCGAATTCGCTCACCTGCTCCGGCTTCGTCGAGGTAGCGAGCAACAGCAGGCAACGCGGTCTCGTCGCCGACGAGCAACACCCAATCCACCTCGGCGGGTGCGTGACCCGAGCGCACCGGGCCCAGGAGTGGGATGGAATCACCCACGGCGCAGCGACGCCCCCACGTCGACGCGATTCCGGTGTCGTGAGTGACGAAATCGAGAGTCAGTTCGGCAGTCTCGGCATCGACGCTGCGCACGGTGTAGTTGCGGGTCAGTGGCCGCGGCTCCCGCGGCCACTCCACCGTGCGCTCGTGTTGCACCGGTAGAGCCATCGTGCCGTTGTCGTCGAGCGGGAAGAACAGGCGGACGAAGTCGTCGAATCCCTCGCTACGCAGCGCCGGAAAGTCGAAGCCGTCTCGCGAGAATTCCCGCAGCTGCGGCCCACCCAACACGATCCTGCGCATTCCCGAACTGAGTTGCTGCGTGTCGATCACGGTGGCCGTTCGGATGACTTCGGGAAAGACGACCTGAAGTCGATGAGACCTTGCCACTGTGAAACACGCTCCTTCGCGAAAATGCAGATGTGTGGTGCGTCGGGTGGGCCTGCGCTCGGATCAGCCCTGGACGTTCTCGGCGGCGGTGTTCAGCGCCGATGCCACGTCGTCGAGGATGTACGGAATGGTGAGCACCGTCAGGCCACCGAACGCGAAGTTCTTGTCGACGCTGAGACTTTCGGTGGATGCGGTACGACCCTGCGCCAGCACGGGCTGAGAGGCCACAGCCGGCTCGGCCAGAAAAGCACCGAGCGATTCTTTGTCGTAGGCGACGACGAACAGCACATCCGACTTCAGCAGAGAGGCCTGCTCGAGGCTGAGCTCGAAGTACACGGCATCGGGATCCTTGGTCGGGTCGGCCTCCTGAATGGTGGGCTCGTTCACCAGCCCGAGCTGTTCGAGGAACTCGACACGGACGTCGTCGTCCTTGCTGACGGCGAACGTACCGGGAGCATTGGGGAGTGCGATGGTGACCGTCTTGCCCTGCAGCGCCGGATACTTCGCGGCCGCGTCGGAGATGGAACCTTCGACTCCGGAGACCAGATCTGCGGCCTCCTTCTCCTTGCCGAGGGCCTTGCCCGCGATGGTGAGCTGGTCTTCCCACGAGGTCGTCCACTGCTCGTCCGGGTACGCGACGACCGGTGCGATGTCGGAAAGCTTGTCGAACTCTTCCTGGGTCAATCCCGAGTACGGGGCGAAGATCAGATCCGGGGCGGCGGCGGCGAACTGCTCGACCGGGACCGCTCCGGTTCCGTCACCGGTCAGCAGCGTCGGGGTCTCGCCACCCAGGTCGGCGAGCGCTTTCGCGTCCCACGGCAAGATGCCGCGGTCGTCCGCTCCGTACTGCGCGCCGTCGAAGGTCGGCATGGCGACGGGTACGACTCCGAGGGCGAGAACGGCGTCCTGGTTGGACCAACCCCAGGTGGCGATGCGCTTCGGAGCCTCGGGGATCGTCGCGGATCCGAGTGCGGAATCGATGGTGACCGGAAATGCAGATTCCGACGCAGCGGTGGTGGACTCGGTTGCAGGCGCTTCCTCGGTACTGCTGCAGCCGGCGGCGAGAGCGATGGTGAGCCCTCCGGCGAGCGCAATCGACGCGGCGCTCCTCATCCACTTCGTACGAACCTTCATCGTTGCTCGGCACCTCTCGACTCGACCACGCACTGCTGCGTCCCACACCCGACCGGGTGAGGCGACTGACAAGGTAGCACTTATGAGGTAACCCTTGCCTCACTAGGCGCATCGGAAGCGAGAATTCGACACGCTGCGGACACCGTGTCGTGCCACAGCGTCGCAAGCGTCTCGACGCCGTCGAGCACCTCCTCGGGCCAGGTCATCGTCACCCCCAGTACCGACGAGCCGTGCTCGTCGTGGATGTAGCTGTCCACGATCAGCGCATAGCTGCAGGGTGTCGCCACACCGGGGGTCGAGTCGAGACTGCTACGCAACCGGCTGGCACCGAACGGCCCGCCGGTCGACGCGTCGAAACGACCGAGGTAGTTGAATTCGATTGCTGCATCGGGGGTTCCACGCAGCACTTCCTCGGCATCGCCGCCCATCCACCGCAGCATTCCGTAGGTGGATCCATCCCCCGGCACGGACTCCCTCGACGCCCTCGCCGATTCGGCCAATTCACGCAGAACAACCTCCGCGGCAGCGGGATTCGCCTCGTGCGCGATCAGTGTGCGGTGATCCCCACTCTGCGCGGTGATGCGCAGCGGGAACACTGCCGTGAGCCAGCCGACCACCGAGGAACCGTCCACCCGATCCGACGCGACCCCCGTCCGGCCGTGGCCTTCGACGTCCACCAGGAACGACTGCGTGGTCGTGATCTCGCTGTCGATCCACTCCGCCGTCGCGGCTGCGAATGTGGCCAACAACAGGTGTTCGACAGAGACGCCGAGGCGAACTGTGGCGGCCGACAACAGGTTCGCGCTCTCGTCCTCCCGCAGCGCGAAGTCGACGGAGCGCACGCGGGCACCCGTATCGACCGCCGGGTCGAGCGGACGCGTCAGAGGGATCGATGTCGCTCCGTCGCCGATGCTCGCCCAGTAATCGAGGTCGGCGAGAACCCGAGGTGCGGTTGTGAGAGCGAGCACCTCGTGCGCCCACTGCCGCATCGACGGATTGATCGGGCGTCGCTCGGTGGCTGTCTGCTTCCACAGCGCTTTCCACTGCGCGACCAGATCGGGCAACAGGATCCGCCAGCTCACGCCATCGACCACGAGGTGATGCAACGTGATCAGCAGCTCACCGGACGATTCGGGGTCGGATCGGTGTCGCAGCCACACGATGTCGACCATCCTCGCGTCGGACGGGTTCAATCGGGCACGCGCAGCTCGTGATTCGACGCCGACACGGGTGGCCAGCTCGGACTCGGTCAGTCCGTCGACGTCCTCGATGCGGATCCACCGACGCACGTCGGCAGTGCCGTCGGGCAACACCGTGAAGATCGACTCGGAGCCGGGATTGCGTTCGAAGCACGAGTTCAGAATCGGATGCCGGTCGGTCAACAGCGAGACCAGCTCCGTCATCGAGTCTTCGGTGAGCGACGCCGGGGCCTCCAGCAACACCGCCTGCGAGATCTCGTCGATGGGCCCGTCGAGCGCGTCCATCCACCGCACTATGGGTGTCAACGGCACCATTCCGTACGGATCGATCGTGACGACCTCGGTCTGCGCCCCTGTCGAAACAATCTCTTCTGCAATACTTTCCGGTGTCCGGAGTGACACGATGTGCCGCGGCGACACCGGGAGGCCCGCCGACCGGAGCCTCGCCGCCAGCTCCATCGCCATGATGCTGTCGCCGCCCAGGTCGAAGAAGTCGTCGTCGGCACCGACCTCGGTCACGTGCAACACCGCGGCTGCGGCCACGGCGATCTGCCGCTCCGCATCGGTATTCGGGGGACGTCCGGAGCGCGCCGCGAGCTCGGGTTCGGGCAGTGCAGAAGCATCGAGCTTGCCGTTCGGCAGGACCGGAAACGCATCGAGCACGGTCAGCGACGCCGGCACCATGTACGACGGCAGCAGACCGCGCAGGCGGGCACGAACGACACTCGAATCCAGCGAATGTCCCTGTTCCGCCACCACATAGCCGATAAGCACGGCAGTCCCGTTCTCGGAACCTCGCACCACCACCCGCGCGTCGGCCACGGCGTCGAACTCGCGGAGCCGGACCTCGACCTCGCCCACTTCGACGCGGTGACCGCGAATTTTCACCTGATCGTCCGAGCGGCCCCCGTACCGCAGTGTGCCGTTCTCGGTCCACGCAACGAGGTCCCCGGTCCTGTAGAGCCGCGTGCCGTCTGCCGTGAAGGGATCGGCGACGAATCGGTGTGCCGTGCGCCCCGACGCATTCCGGTATCCCCGCACGACGCCGGGCCCGGCGAGGTAGAGCTCGCCGAACACGCCGGGCGGCACCAGTCGAAGACTTCTGTCCAGCACATAGGCCTGCATGTTGGTCACCGGCCGGCCTATCACCGGATCACTCGACAGTTCGGTGGAGGTGTACACCGCATCGACCGTCGCTTCGGTCGGCCCGTAGAAGTTGTACGCCACCAGGTTCTGCATGCTGCGCAACCGATTCCACAGCTCGGCGGACACCGCTTCTCCCCCGACCCCGACCGTCGAGAGTGTGTCGATCGAACCCGATCTCATCATCTGCTCGAGCAACGACGGCACGACCTCGATGAAGTCTGCCGACAGCGCAGTCAACCGAGCAGTCAGTTCCACCGGGTCGAGAACTGTCTCGGGATCGATCAAATGCAGTGTGTGGCCGCCGAACAGCCACAGCTGCGGCTGCCAGGACGCGTCGAAGGCCATCGACCATGCGTGCGCCACGTTCAGAGTCGACTTACCCGCGCGTCGGGCAGCCGGTTCGTGCACGTTCTCGCGATGCGAGTGGTACAGGTTCGTCAGGCCACGGTGTGGCACCAGAACGCCCTTGGGCACCCCGGTCGTGCCCGAGGTGTAGATCGAATACACGGGGTGGTCGGGATGCAACGGTGCCCGCCGTTCGGCATCGGTGATGCCTACCGAATCAGCGGGTGAAGCACCAAGCGATGCAACGGAATCCGTGGTCACCGTGACCACCGGCTGTGCGTCGTCGAGAATCTGGCTGGTGCGGTCGGCCGGCCAGTTCGGATCGATGGGCAGATATGCGGCCCCGGACTTCATCACGCCGAGGATGGCCGCCATCGTGATCACTGTGCGCGGGGCCAGAACGGCCACGAGGTCCTCGGCACCCACGCCGGCACCGATTAGCCAGCGTGCGGTTCTGTTGGACACGCAGTCCAACTCGGCGAACGTCAATGCCGTGGTGGCGTCCTGAACGGCAATCGCATCGGGCTGCAGTGCCACCTGTTCGGAAAAGAGTTCGACCAGCGTCTCGGACGGATAGTTGCGCGCGATGCCGGCCTGCTCGGCGGTGAGCCGGTACGCCGTTGCCGCGTCCACGAGGGGCACCGACGCAATGAGTGGATCCCCCGCCTCGGCAAACGTCCGAAGCACCGCCGTCATGGCCGACGCCACCGCACGTGCACGCTCGACCGATACGGCGTCGCTTCGGTATTCCACCACCAACCGCAGTTCCTCGCCCGGAAAAACCGTCAACGTCAACGGGTAGTGCGTCACCGTGTGGAACCCGGCGACCGAGACCGAGAAGTCCTCGGTATCGACACCCGAGGTATCGGCGGCAGCGAAGTTCTCGAACACCACGAGGGTGTCGAACAGCGTTCCCCCTCCCGGGGCCTTCTGGACGTCTGCGAGACCGACGTGATGATGTGCGGCCACGGCGACGGAGAAATCCCGGAGGCCCGCGAGAACCGACGACACGGTGGCGTCGGGCCCGATGTCGACGCGCACCGGGATGGTGTTGATGAACAACCCGACCATGTCGCCGACGCGGTTCAGGTCGGTCGGGCGTCCCGACACCGTGGATCCGAACACCACCGATCCGGAATCGGTGAACGCCGACAGCACTACGGCCCATGCCGCATTGATCAATTCGCTCGCCGTCACCGATCGACGACGAGCGGATGCGGCCAGGCGTGCAGAGTCCTGCGCATCCCACCGCATCTCGATCTCTCGAGCCTCGGATCGCTCCACGGACGGCGACGCGGTCGGGGCCAGGATTGTCGGCACCACGTCGGCACCGAGCGCTCGACGCCACACATCGATGGACGAGCCGTCCCGCCGCGACAGCCATCGAAGGTAGTCATCGAACGACGCCGGAGCCGGTAGATCCCGGCCACGGTAGAGCATGAACAACTCGGTACCGACGGTCCCCATCGACCAACCGTCGACAAGAAGGTGATGCACGGTCAGTACCACTCGATGCAGCTGTTCTCCGCAGTCCAGCAGGAGAACTCGCACCAGGGGGCCGTACTCGATGTCGAAGGTGCGTCGATCCTCGTCGATCAGAGCGCGCGCCGAGGGCGAATCCGGATCGTCGACCGTGTGCCTGCGCACGTGCACTCGTTCCGTATCGCGGACCGCGACGGTGGTCCCGGAATTCAGGGTGAGAAAGCGTGAGCGCAGAGCCGGGTGGCGGTCGGACACTGCGTCGAGCGCGTCTTCGAGTTTTCCGAGGTGCAGCTCGCCTCGTACCTCGAACTCGGTGGCGATGACGTAGATTTCCTCGAGTCCGTCCCCTGCAGCGACCGACTGGAATGCCAGCCCCTGCTGCAGCGGAGTCGCCGGACGTGCGAGCTCGGGATCGATACCGAGTGCGTTCAACTCGGTCAGGTCCTGTGCGTCCAGTAGCGGCGCAGCGGTCTCGGGTTCTGCTGTAGCGCTCTCAGTTTTGGCGTTTCGAGCTCGCTCGACCAGTCCAGCGACAGTGCGGCATTCGAAGACGTCGGCGGTCGAAATCACCAATCCGGCACCCCGTGCGTGATGAACCATGGTGATGGCGGTGATGCTGTCGCCACCCAGCGCGAAGAAGTCGTCGTCGACCCCGATCGACTCGGCACCAGCACGAGTCGCATCGGCGAACAGGTCGACGAGGCAACGCTCGTCGTCGGTGACAGCTGCTCGTGACCGGCTCGGTCCGTTCTCGGGAATCCCGCGCCGCGTCAGCGTCACCAGGTCCGTCTTGCCGTTGGGTGTACTCGGTAAGCGGTCGATCGCTACCCAGAACGCCGGCACCAGATATTCGGGCACCCGGCGCCGCAGGACATCGCGTAGTGCGGCGGCATCGACATCGCCGGGGGTCACGTACGCGACGAGCACGGTTGCGCCCGCGTCGTCGGTCACCGCGACCACGGCGCACGCATCCACGGATTCGATATCGGCAGTGAGGTTTTCGACCTCTCCCAGCTCGACGCGATGGCCCCGGACCTTGGCCTGCCGGTCGGCACGTCCCAGGAACTCGAGCGCACCGTCGTCGAGGATGCGGGCGCGGTCACCGGTGCGATACATCCGACCGCCGTCCCCGCCCGGGTCTGCGACGAACCGTGCGGCGGTCTCGGCCGGTTTACCGAAATATCCGCGGGCGAGCTGCACGCCCGAGACGTAGAGTTCACCGCCGATCCCTGTTCTCAGCGGACGCAGTCGGTCGTCGAGCACGCCGAGGACCGTGTTGTCCACCGCCGTTCCGATGACGGCCGGGTCGCCTGCGACCCTGTGCACGGCAACGTCGCCCGCCACCTCGGAGGAACCGTAGGAGTTGTGCACCGACGCTTCGGGGGTGGCGCGTCCGATCGCATCGATCGTGTTGCTGGTCAACGGCTCTCCGCTGAGGATCCAACTGGTGACCGAACCGCATTCCTGCGGCGCGGTTGTCGACAATACTGCAGCGAGTGACCCGACGGCGGTGATCTGCTGGGCCCCGGATCGAGCGAGAAGCTCGACCAAGGCACTCGCATCGGCATACTCGTGATCCTGCGCCAACACCAGACGTTGGCCCGCGAGAATTCCGGTCAGCAGTTCGGTTGCTCCGTCGATGAACGACAGCGAGCTCTTGGCAATCCGATTCGTGGGACCGCCCCACTTCAGCGTCGCCCAGTGCAGACGATTGGCCAGCGCGCTTCTGGTTCCCAGTACTCCCTTGGGCATACCGGTCGAACCCGAGGTGTACACCAGATAGGCCCCGCACTCGCCCGGGATGCTTCGAGCGAACGGTTCTTCCACCACCTCGATAGCCGAGCTCGAATCGATTCTCGTCGCGGTCTCGAGAGCGGTCAGCGCGGTAGGGGTGGCATCGTCGACCAACAGAATGTCGTGGCGGGAATCTGCGAGCACGTAGTCGATGCGCTCCCGCGGGTAGCGAATGTCGATGGGGACGAAGACCGCACCCACGTCGATGGTCGCCAACAGTGCGGCCACCATATCGACGCCCCTGCCGAGAGCGATAGCGACGCGGCTCTCGGTCCCGATACCCCGGCTGCGTAGCCGGGTCGACACCTCGGCCACCCGGGATCGAAGGTCGATGTATTTGATCGCGTCCCCGCCGACCGTCAACGCGATGTCCTCGCTCGACTGCGCGAACCTGTCCGCAAGGGCCGCCTCCAGCGTCGACACCTGCCGAGACGCTCCGACGCTGCACCCCTGGCCGTCGGGGGCCGAGAGGAGCTGCGGCACATCGACGTCCGGACGGCTCGTCATCCGGTCGAGCATCTCGACGAAAGTCTCGGCGCACAACGTGGCCGAACGATGATCGACGGCTGCGTCGTCGTGCAGCACGAAAGCCCACAGAGCAGGGTCGGGACCGACGATCAGAGCCATCGGGAAACTCATGTGAGCGCCCAGCACCGTGACCTCGTCGACGGCCGCGCTCGCTTCGGAGGGCAGTGTCGGATAGTTCTGATACACGACGATCGTGTCGAACAGCTCAGTGCCGCTCACGGTTCCGGCGATCTCGGACAGCCCGAGAAATCGGTGCTCCTCCAGGTCGAGGTGATCTGCCTGCAGGCGATCGACAACATCCGCGACGGATTCGCTCGTACCGAATCGAATCCGAACGGGCACGGTGTTGAGCAACAGACCGACCATCGCCTCGGCACCGTCGAGATCGAACGGCCTCAGTGACGCCGCCATTCCGAACGACACGTCGCCTGCTCCGGTCCGAGCCGCGAGCATCGACGCCCAGGCAACCTGCACCACCACGTTCGTCGTCGCACCACGGCTGCGCGCATAGCTCGCCACACGCAGCGCCAGAGTCTCGTCGATGTCCAGATCGATGCGTGAGCACGAATTCGATTGCGGTGCATCGCCGGCGATCAGTGTGGGGCGCTCGAAGCCGTCGAGGTGATCCGCCCAGTGCGCCCTGGCAGCGTCGCGGTCCTGACCTGCAGTCCAGACAAGGTAATTGCGGTAGTCCGGTGCCGACGGCAAGGCAGCCGACTCCCCGCCCTCGTAGAGAGCGACGAGCTCACGAACGAAGATCGCCTCGGACCATCCGTCCATCAGGGCGTGATGGTAGGTGATCAGCACCCGCGGCGACCGAGGATCGGTGGAGTACGCGAAGCGGATCAACGGCCCGTCGAAGAACGCGAATCCGGCGGACCTGTCGCGGGCCAGATGATCGTTCCAGTCACCTTCGACAGCTGTCGGTTCCGGTGTCGACGCGCGCGGAACCACCCACACCAGATCACCGTTGCGACGCTGACGCAGTAACGCTTTGATGTTCGGATGACGCTCGAGTAGGTGCTCGAGAGCGAGAGTGAGGCGGTCGAACCGAACCGAGGCGGTCAGGTCCAGCACTGTCTGAGAGAGATACGGATCCTGTTTCGCTGCAGCAAGACTCGACTGCAGATACATACCGACCTGCAGCGCCGTGAGCGGTAGAACCGCAGCGATCTTGGATTGCGGCGTTGCCGCGGACTCGGCCGTCGTGTTCGTCACTCACATACTGCTTTCGAATTCGTCGAGCTCGTCCTGGGACAGATCCACGCTGGCCGCCTCGGCAGATACCGCAGGGCGGTCAGTGTCCTCGGTGACGAGCTCCGCCCCGAACATCCGCACCGTTCGCTTTCGCATCACCTCGCGCGGTGCCAGCGGGATGGACGCCTTGCGCGCCCGGGACGCCACAGCGAGGGAGGTGATGCTGTCGCCGCCGAGGGCGAAGAAATCGTCGTCGATACCAACCCGGGTGACCCCGAGAACCGCCTCGACGATCTCGCACAGCATCGTCTCCACCGGAGTGCGCGGCGGCACGAACGTACCGCCTCCTGCCGCATCGACAGCCGGGAGAGCCCGTACATCGAGCTTGCCATTGATGGTCATCGGAATACGCTCCAACGCAGCGAACAACGTGGGAACCATGTACTCCGGCAACACTGCCGCCAGCTCGTCCCGAATCGATCCGAACAACTCGGAACGGTCCTCGGACGCTACGCCGTCCGTGGGGACCACGTACGCCGCGAGCGCACGAGTACCCGCGCCGATCTCCACCGCCCGAACCACCGCGCCCGCAACTGCATCGCAGTTCGCCACTGCCCGTTCGACTTCTGCTGTTTCGACTCGATACCCACGGATCTTCACCTGGTCGTCGGCGCGGCCCAGGTAGTCGAACAGGCCGTCGGGCCTGATCCGAACCAGATCGCCGGTGCGGTACATCCGCTCACCCGGCGCCCACGGATCTGCGACGAATCTGGTTGCCGTCTGGCCGTATCGGTGCAGATAGCCGCGGGCCAGACCCACACCGGACAAGTGCAGCTCACCCACGGATCCCACCGGAACGGGTCGCAGCCACTGGTCCAGTACGTATGCGCGCGTACCGAGGATCGGCCCACCGATCGACGGGCTGCTGCTCTGCCGCGTGCCGGCACCGAGCGCGTTGATCGTGTACTCGGTGGGGCCGTACAGGTTGTATCCGACGTCTCCCAGTTGCTGCCACAACGAATCGGGAACTGCCTCCCCGCCGAGGAGGACCAGTGGAATCCGATGCCCGTCGTGCTCGTTCAGCAGTCCCAGATCCAGCAGATGCCCGGCATACGTGGGCGTCACGTTCACCACGTCGATCAGGTTCTGCTCGCAGTATCGCGCCAATGCCTCACCGTCGCGACGCAATTCCTCGTCACAGACGTGGACCTCGTGGCCTTCGACGAGCCACAGCAGCTCTTCCCACGACATGTCGAAGGAGAACGAGACGGTGTGCGCGATCCGCAGCGTCCGATCCCCGGCCGCGGCAATGGTGGGGACGAAGATCTCGTCTCGGTGGTTGATCTGCATGTTCGTCAATCCCCGATACGGGGTGACGACGCCTTTGGGCGTGCCGGTCGAGCCCGAGGTGTAGATGACGTAAGCCGGGTGCTCGAGACGACCGGGTGTACCGGGTGCGAACGGACCGCGGGCGAACTGCGAGGGGTCGACGCGGATCGACAATTCCGTTACCACCGAGGGGTCGTCGACGATCATCACGGTGGCGTCGGTCGTCAGCTCACGCGACTGCGTTTCGGTGGTCGTCACCAGGATCGCCGGCTTCGCATCGGCCAACATGACGTCGAGTCGATCGTTCGGGTAGTCCAGTTCGAGGGGGAGGTAGGCCGAGCCGGTGCGCAGTACCGCGAACAACGCCACCACCATCTCTATCGACCGCGGGAGCGCGAGGGCGACAATACGCTCCGGGCCGGCACCGCGGCGCAGCAGAGCAACCGCACACGCACTGACCCGAGAGTCCAGTTCTCCGAACGTCACTCGTTCGTCTCCGAACACCAGCGCCGTCGTCTGTGGGACGGCCGCGGCGCGGTCGGCGAGCAACTCGGCGATCGTGGAATCGCGCAGCCGCTCGAGCCTGTCGCCGAAACCGTTGTCTGCGATGCTCGCCGACTCGGAGGCCGGTGCTGGCCACCGTGAGATCGGCAGATCGGATTGCTCGGCAACGGTGTTCAAGGCGTGCTCGAAAGAATCGAGCAGGTAGCTCGCTCTCTCGTCGTCCACCGACGCCGGCAGGTAGGTCACCGACAGGTTCAGTTCCCTCCCGGGGTCGACGGCAATCGACACCGGGAACTCCGAGCCGTCGACGGTCGAGATGTGCCGCACCTGCCGCTTCGGTGCGCCGGCCGGATCAGCTGCTGGACCGGCTGCGTTCCGCAGCACCAGCAGGGTGTCGAACAGCGCACCCGCACCGATCGCCTTCTGAATAACGCCGAGGCCGAGTGTGTCGTGCGGCATCAGATCCAGTCGCTGATCCTGCACCTGCGCAGCGATTTTTGCGGTTGTGTCCGATCCCTGCGCCGCGACTCGAATCGGCACGGTGCTGATGAACGCCCCGATCGCGCGCTCGGACCCCGGCACCTCCATCGGTCGGCCGGCGACGGCGGTGCCGAAAACCACGTCGGATCGACCGGATACTCGCATCAGCACACTTGCCCAGGCGGCAGCAAGCATTGTGAACAGTGTCGAGCCCGACTCGCGGGCAATGGTGTCGAGCCGGCCCGATGCCACCGCCGACAGTCGCCGTTCAATCCGCCGAGGAGGCTCGTCCTCGCCATCGGCCGCTCCGGCCACGAGTGTAGGGGTGTCGACATCGGCGAACCAGCGTTGCCATGCCTGCTCGGATTCGGAGCGGTCGCGAGAGATCAACCAGCGCAGGTACTCCCGATAGCCGTGATCGATGTGGGTGTCTGCGCCGTCGTGCAGCTCGAGAACACGAGAGACCAGCAACGCCGAGGATCCGCCGTCGAAACAGCCGAACCAGTAGGTCGTCAGCAGACGGTCGACGCCGCCGGGGAGGTGCACGAGAGTCAGCCTGAACAGTGGGGGTGCGTCGATGTCGAATGCCCGGTCACGGTCGTCGGCGAGTACCCGGTTCCACGCCGCGTCCACCTCGTTCGCAGAGCTGTCACCCAGGTCTATCACCGTCAGTGGTGCTTCGACGGACGACAAGACGACCTGGACCGGTGCCTCGCCCTCAGGGGTGACGAACGCCGTGCGCAGCGCCGCGGTGTTGTCGACCACCGATTGCAGAGCACGCCTTACCTTGTCGCCGTCCAGAACCCGATCGACCTCAACGACGGTCCGAACGGTGTAGAGCCCGGCAGCGTGTGCGTCGACGCCGACCTGATAGACCAACCCGAGCTGCAGCGCAGACAGCGGCCACACATCGTCGATGGATCCGAATCGTGCTCTCAGCGCATCGAATTCGGACGATTCCAGGTTCGCGAGAGGACCGCGTTCGACCTCGGCGGTCTCACTGCCCCGGGCGCGCCGCAGCCGATCCTGGAGCAGTCGACGCTTGACGTCGTCGAGATCCACCGGGTTCATCGGCTCGCCTGCCGCTCGGTGGACTGCCTGACGAGCAATGCCTTGTCCACTTTTCCGATTGCGGTGACCGGAAGCGACGTTCGTGCCACCACCCGGTCGGGTAGCTTGAACCCGGCGCAGCCTGCGTCGGTCAGGAATGCCCGCACCTCGGCAACGGTCGGAACGCTGTCGTTCCGGGCGCTGCCGTTCGGCACGATCACAGCGCAGATGCTCTCGCCCACAGCGGGATCGGGTACGCCTATCACCGCTACTCGGGCTACTCCGTGGTGTGTGAGCAAGAGATCCTCCAGCTCGTCCGCTGCGACGTTCTCACCGTTTCGGGTGATGACGTCCTTGATCCGACCGGTGACGACCAGGTGTCCCGACGGCAGCGCGCGAACCTGGTCTCCGCTGCGGTAGAAGCCGGCGGGGGTGATCGCCGTTGTATTGTGTTCCGCCGCAGCGTAGTAACCGTTGATGGTGTACGGACCGCGGGTGAGCAGCTCGCCTACGCCGCCGGCCGGGACGTCGTTGCCGTCGGCGTCGACGATTCTGATCTCGTCGAACTCGGACAACGGACGCCCTTGGGTGCCGATCACCACGTCCGGTCCGTCGCCTGGCCGCGTGTAATTCAACAGGCCCTCGGCCATCCCGAACACCTGCTGCAACCGGCACCCGAGGGCCGGCTCGACCAGCTTGGCGACCTCGGGGGTCAACTTCGCGCCACCGACCTGCAACAACCGCAGACTGGACAAGTTCGCCTCCTCCCATTCGGTGGCCTCACACCACAGATGCGTCAACGTCGGCACGAGGGCGGTCACCGAGACTCGATACTTCTCGATCAGCGCGAACACCTGATCGGGGCTGGCACTACGGGAGAAGACCACCGTCGCTCCGACCCCGAGCGCACCGAGCAGCCCCGGACACGCGAGCGGAAAGTTGTGGGCAGCGGGCAGAACCGCGAGATACACGTCCTCGGAGGTCAATTCGCAGACATCTGCGCTCGCCCGCGCGTTGAACTCGTAGTCGTTGTGGGTACGCGGAATCAACTTCGGCAGACCGGTCGTTCCGCCGGATACCAACAACACTGCAATATCCGCGGCAGATGCACGTGGAAATTCCCGTGGCGCACCGACGACGGCAGACAACAAACTGTGCGACCCGCTCGGGTCGCACGAACCATCGACGAAGACGTCCCGAATGCTCGGAACCGACTCCACTGTCTCGTCGGCGAGCGCTCGGTAATCGAAGTTTCCGTCCCGCTCCGTGATCACGTACGCCACAGCCTTCGATGTGGCTGCAAGATGAACGATTTCGCGGCGTCGGTGTGCGGGCAGAGTGAGCACGGGAATCGCGCCGCACTCGAGCAACGCGAACAACACAACTGCGAACGCCACCGAATTGGGTAGTTGCACCACAACCCGATCACCCGGCTCGATACCGCGGTCGGCAAACCCTGCAGCGGTCGCACGTACACGCGAATACAGCTCGTCGTACGTCAGCTCCTCGCGCTCGTCGACGACCGCGCGACGAGAGCCGAACCGGTCTACCCACGACGTGAACATGTCGGAAAGCGTTGTCTCGCGCCAGAGTCCGGCATCGAGGTACGTCTGGGCACGGCCCGAGTCGAACGGTACGAAGTCGGCATCGTTCTCGATGACTGTGTGCACTGTGGGTTCCCGATCGTGGAAGGGTAAGTGGTGTCGAGTCAGGGCGTGCGCTGCTGATCGAGTGCCGCCAGCAGTTGGTCCTCCGACATGGATTCGATCGACACGTACATCTCTGCCGTCGCCTCGAGCAGCTCGGTATCGCCTGCCGCGACGATCATCGACTCCGCCAACCCCGATACCGTCGGGGCAGCGAACAGCATCCTCACCGTGACGGACGTGATGTCGAAGGCCGCGCGGGTTCGGGCGACGATCGTGGTCGCGAGGACGGAGTCGCCGCCCAGCGCGAAGAGGGTGTCGGTGACCCCTATCTCGTCGACGCCGAGCACCGTCTGCCAGATCGAGGCGAGTGCGCGTTCGAGGTGGGTTCTTGGGGCTACTCGCGCCTGCACCCGCTCGGTATCACCTGCTGCGCGGCACCGTTCGACGATGGCCGCAGAATCGATCTTGCCGTTCACGGTGAGCGGCAAGGCTCGCAGTGCCACCGTCCGTTCCGGCACCATGTGTGCAGGCAGTCGCTCGGCAGCCCTGGCGATGATGCCCGCAACGGTCTCGTCCGGATCCGCGTCGCGATCGGCGAGCACCACTGCTGCCATCACCGCTGCAGCTCCGACCCGGTCGACGACCGCTGCGGCAGAGGCGACTTCGGCGTCGTCGCACAGGACGGACTCGATCTCGCCGAGCTCGATGCGGAATCCGTTGATCTTGATCTGATTGTCCACGCGGCCAACGAATTCGACCATGGACCCGGTCTCGACCATCGGGCCCGTGCCGTAGCGAACCAGATCACCGGTGCGGTACCAGCGGTAACCATCGGCGTCGACGAACCGCTCGTTCGTACGCTCGGGATCGCCCAGGTAGCCGTCGGCGAGACCCACGCCCGCGACCCACAGCTCACCGGGTACCCAGTCCGGCACCTGGTGCCCACGCGCATCGACCACCCGAAGCGCCATGGACCCGAGCGGCACACCGAACGGGACTGTGCGCCAGCTCGGATCGACGTCCAGGACCTCACAGATGCTGTTGTGGATCGCGGTTTCCGTAGCGCCACCTAGTCCGGCGAACCGACATCCAGGTACCGCCGCCGTCAGCCGGCGGTAGAGGTCGATACCCACCTTGTCGCCGCCGAGCATGACGACCTCGAGCGAACCGCCGAGATCCTCACCGGTGGACAGAATCATGTCCAGCAGCGGCGGTACGCAGCTGATCACCGTGACTCGATGCGCACGGATCAGAGTGGCCCAGCGCTGCGGATCCTTGCGCTCGTGTTCTTCGATGAGCACGGCCGTACCACCGGCCACGAACACCGAGAACAGGTCGAAGGTGCACAGGTCGAAGTCCAACTCGGACAGACACAACGGACGGTAGCCCTCGTCCAGCTCGAATCGTCCGATCAGGTCGCTGATCGTGTTCATCGCGGCACGATGCGAGACCACGACACCCTTCGGTTCGCCTGTCGAACCGGACGTGAAGATCATGTACGCGGGAGCGGTGTCGGGTCCGAGATGCGGTGCGGACAGCGGCTCCCCGAGGACGGCGTCGGAAATGGTCATTCCGCAGGCTCCACTCCCGGCCACAGTGAGGCCGTCGTCACCCGATCCCCCGATCGTCACCGCAAAGCCGGCTTTTCCAGCGATCAGCGCAGCCCGACTCGCCGGTTGGTCGACGCCGATCGGCACGTACACCCCACCTGCGGCAAGCACACCGAGCACTGCGATGACCTGGTCGGGCCCCTTCGGCAGCGTGACCCCTACGGTGTCACCCACTGCAACCCCGCGATCTGTCAGTGTCGCAGCCACTCTCAGCGCACGGTCGCACAATTCGCCGTAGGTCATCGACTCGTTCTCGCCCCACTCGAGAGCGATCGCGTCCGGTCTTCTGGCCGCCCGGTCGAAGAAGGCACGGTGCAGGGTGTCGGTCCCGGCTGCCGGCACGGCATCCGTGCGCGGTACGTCGGCGGCCGGGGTCCGCGAGAGAAGTTGACGCGACGGCGCCAGCTGACCCACCGGTTCGGTCCAGACGGCATCGTCGTCGCCGACTATGCCGCGAACGAGAGTCTCGAAGGCGTCGAACATCGCCTCGGGAACCCCTGGCAGGAACTCGTTCTCGCGAATGTCCCAATTGACCAGCACGCCGCCGTCGAGCTCGGTGATCTGTGCGTCCAGAACCACCTGCGGTCCCTGCGACATGATCCACACCGGGTCCCCGAACACCTCCCGCGCACGGCCGTCGAACAGCTCGCCCAATCCGAGCGCACTGGTGAAGACGACGGGCGCGAGTACCGGTTCCCCTCTGCGACGACCAAGGTCGCGAAGTACCTCCACACCGGAGTAGTCGACGTGCGAGGCGTCCTCGTGCAGGCGTACCCGCAGCTGCCGGGACCGCTCCGCGAACGAAAGGTCCTCGCTCAGATCGACATCCAACATGACCGAGGACGAGAAGTCGCCGACCAGTTCGCCGACGGCCGGGTGCGTCGGGGCACGGTCGAACATCGGAACGTTGAGCAGGAATCGCTGTTCACGTGACCACGCCCCGACCACCTCGGCGAAGGCCGCTGCCACCGCGACCGCCGGGGTGACACCGTGCGCACGAGCCTGCGACTGCAATTGTGAATATGCCTGCGTCTCGAGATGAAACGCCCGCCGTGTTGCCA
Organism: Rhodococcus ruber; assembly: GCF_027270735.1. GTDB lineage: Bacteria > Actinomycetota > Actinomycetes > Mycobacteriales > Mycobacteriaceae > Rhodococcoides > Rhodococcoides rubrum_A. The sequence continues at coordinate 87,661 of NZ_JAPWIJ010000002.1, forward strand.
CGGGTGAGCCTGAATCACGTTCGAGCAGAGGAAGAGTGGGCGCTCCGGGCAGAGAATCGAGTCGGTCGGACCAGTACCGTTCGGCCTGCTCCCGAGCGTTGCGACGATCGTCCGGCCGGTCGGTGAGGTAACGCTCGTAGCTGTAGTCGATGGTGGGGAGTGCCCGACCGTCGTATGCCTGCGCCAGATCTGCGACCAGAATGCGAAAGCTGACGGCGTCGCCTGCGATCATGTCCATGTCGAGATGCAGCCGAGTTCGACCGTCCGGCAGCAGCGACAGGTCTGCCGAGAACACTTCTCCGGCTTCGATATCGAGCATGTGGTGGGTCAATCGAAGTCGGGTTCGTTCCAGTTCGGCTGCTGCGTCGTCCGCGCTCCGCAGATCGTGGACCGTCAACCCTCGCCACCCTGGGGTGGACTCGATCACTTGCTGTCCGTTGTCGGTGATCCGAGCCCGCAGCATGTCGTGCCTGCGGGTCACGGCGTCGAACGCGTTGCGCAGTCGATCGGGATCGACCCCTTCGCCGTCGAACTCGGTGTACAGGTGCGGAGCGACGCCGCCGAACCGCTGCTCTGCACTGCGGCCGATCCAGTAGGCATGCTGGAGCACGGCGAGGTCGAAGCTGCCGGTGTCGAGTCGGTTCGACTCCGATGCGCGGGCCGTGGGCGCGGGTACCGGTTCGTTTGCTGCACCGACCAGTTCGGACCAGGCCGAGACCGTGGGCCGCGCAGCAAGATCGGCGAAGGTCACCGCCCTACCCTCTTTGCGGAATCTGCCGACCAACCGCATCAGCACGATCGATTCCAGTCCCAACTCGAACAAATTCGCGTCGAGCGACACGGCCGCGGGCTCGGTGCCGATCAGTTCTGCGACCTGCGCCCGCAGTTCTTCGGTCCCGATTCCGTGCGGATCCATCCGGTGTGTCCCTTCGATCGGCTGCACTGCGTCGTACTGGGCGTGACCAGGAGTTTCGCCACCTGACGTCCATAAGGAAAGGCTACCCTCGCTTAGTCGACCCTGAGGAGGCTAACATCTGTCGGCACGGAGAAGTGGACTGCACCTGCACCACCGCACGCGGCTTCCGGCCGCCAGACCAAGACGAAAGCGACACATGATCTCTCATCGAATACGCAGCACCGGCCGGTTCGGGTCCCGCCCACGTGTCTTGACCGGGAGCATTGCGGTCCTCGTATTTTTCACTGCCGCAGCATGCAGCAGCGACACCACCGAACCGGAAGACCGCGGCGCACAGATCGTCGATCTGAACGCGAACCCCGCCGCGTGCGGCGAGAACGACCGCGTCGATGCAGTCGACCGCGCGTCCGGACCGTTCACGTACACCGACGGCCGCGGACGGACCATTTCGCTCGATACTCAGCCGACCAGAATCATCGCCGACGAAGAATCGGCAGCAGCGCTCATGTCGTATGGCATCAGGCCCATCGCCATCTGGTCGACGACCCCGATGTCCACCAGCCCCATTCTGAGCTGCTCCGATCTCGCCGGCATCGAATCGGTCGGCGAGAGCTGGGGCGCATTCGATTTCGAGAAAGCCGCCGGCCTCGAACCGGATCTTGTCATCGGTGAGTTCAACCCACGATTCGGCCAATTCGGCAAGCTGACCACCACGGCCGACTCGTCCAAAGCCGACACGATCGATCAGCTCGCTCCGACTCTCGGGGTCACCTTGGACACGACATCGACCGCGAAGACCATCGAGAACTACGCCGGACTCGCGTCCTCGCTCGGCGTCGACCTCGACACCCCGCAACTGGCAGACATCAAGGCCGACTACGACGCTGCCGTCGACAACTTCAAGAAGGTTGCCTCCGAACACCAGGACCTCACCGGAGTCGGAGTCTGGCCCCTCGACGTCGCGTACGTCCTCGATCCGTCTGCGGATCCGGACTTCAGCGACTACGAAAGCTGGGGCTTGAAGATGTACACCCCCGACGGCACCGACGACGGTTACTGGAAGAAGGTGTCCTGGGAGAACGTGTCGAGTGTCGACGCCGATGTCGCATTCGTCTACCACGACGTTGCCAACGCAGCTGATGTGAAGCTGGCCGACATTCCCAGCCGCTACCCCGGTTTCGACACCATCGCCGCCGTCGACAAGCAACAGATGGTGCTGTGGGACTACGGCGCCAACAAGAGCTACAGCCGCTACACCAACACGATCAACGTCTACGCGGACGCACTGTCCAAGGCGCAGAAGGTCACTGCCGAGTAATCGCGGCCGCGATCTCCGCAGCTCGTCGGTCGAGTTCGGAACGCTGCGGAGACGACGGTCGGGCACGGAGGCCGAAGCCGTCGCCGATCATGCGTGGGATGACGTGCAGGTGCACATGGAAAATTTCCTGGCCCGCCACCGTGCCGTCGGCGAGAAACAGGTTGACGCCGGCGACACGTGGATTGCTCGCTCGCACAGCGGCGGCCACTTTCTGCCCCACGACGAACAGGTGGGCACCGACTTCCGGCGGCAACTCCGCCAGCGTCCGGAACTGCTGCTTGGGCACCACGAGCACGTGCCCGGTGGTGAGCGGCCGAATGTCCATGAACGCGATCACTGTCTCGTCCTCGTGGACGCGAGAGGACTCGGCCGTCCCGGCGATGATCTCGGCGAAGATTGTGTATGGATTCACAGTCTCCGAGCCTAGGCGCTGGTCCACTGACGCTGCGGTGGCCGGACCCGGAGACTACTGTTTGCCGATGGGTATCGGCGGGGTTCTTTTCGACATCGACGGCGTTCTGGTGACGTCGTGGCAGGCGGTGCCCGGGGCCGCGGAGACGCTGAAGTTTCTGGACAGCAAGGACATTGCCCGCGCATTCTTGACCAACACCACGTCGAAGACGCGCGAGCAGATCGCCGGAGCGTTGCGCGATGTCGGACTGGACGTCCATTCCGACGAGATCGTCACGGCCGCGTCGCTCACCGCGGATCATCTGCGCGAGAACTATCCGGATGCGCGGGTGGTGCTGATCAACAACGGTGAGATCGCGGGCGACATGCCGGGAATCGAGTTCGTCGACGAGACGTCCGAGGATCCCGACGTCGTGGTGGTCGGCGGTGCCGGGCCGGAATTCACCCACGAACGCCTCAGTCGCGTCTACGACTGGCTGTGCCGCGGCATACCCGTCGTCGCAATGCACAGGTCGTTGATGTGGAGCACGGGAGCCGGTCTGCGCATCGACACCGGCATGTATCTGGCCGGAATGGAACAGGCGTCGGGGCACACCGCGAAGGCCATCGGGAAGCCGGCTCCGTTGGGCTTCCGGACGGCATCCGAGCGGATGGGCGTCGACCCGGACGACGTCGTCATGGTCGGCGACGACCTGGACAACGACGTTCTCGCCGCCCAGGTCGTCGGCATGACGGGAGTGCTGGTGCGCACCGGAAAGTTCCGTCAGGATGTTCTGGATCGTCGCAGCACGGACGAATTCGCGATGGAGCCCGACCACGTGATCGACTCGGTCGCCGACCTCCCCGAGGTCCTGAACCGACTGGTCCTCTCCTGACTACAGAATGGGCGACGGGCTGTAGGACGCTCCGCCCGGGAACTTCGCGATCAACCGCTCCACGGCCGAGACGACAGCACTGACCTGGGCGTCGGCCGCGCCGATGAAGGCAGTCTTGTCCGCCAGTGCAGCATCGAGGGCAGCCCGATCGAGTGGGAGTCGATCGTCGGCTGCCAGTCGGTCGAGCAAGTCCGGTTCCTGTCCCTGCTCACGCATCGCCAGTGCGACGGCGACGGCGTGTTCCTTGATCGCCTCGTGCGCGGTCTCGCGGCCGACGCCTGCGCGCACGGCGGCCATGAGCACCTTCGTCGTCGCGAGGAACGGCAGGTATCGGTCGAGTTCCTTGGCGATGACGGCCGGGTAGGCACCGAATTCGTCGAGCACCGTCAGGAACGTCTCGATGAGACCGTCGATGGCGAAGAACGCGTCGGGCAGGGCGACGCGACGGACGACGGAACAGAAGACGTCGCCCTCGTTCCATTGCGCGCCGGCGAGCTCGGCGGCCATCGATCCGTAGCCGCGCAGCACCACCTGCAGGCCGTTGACGCGCTCACACGAGCGGGTGTTCATCTTGTGCGGCATCGCCGACGAGCCGACCTGTCCCGGCTGGAAGCCTTCGGTGACGAGTTCGTGGCCGGCCATCAATCGGACGGTATGCGCGAACGACGACGGCCCGGCACCGATCTGGACCAACGCGGAGACGACCTCATGATCGAGCGAGCGGGGATAGACCTGGCCGACGCTGGTGAGCGTGTGCCGGAAACCGAGGTGATCGGCGACGATGCGCTCGAGTGCGACGAGCTTGGCGGAGTCGCCGCCGAAGAGATCGAGCATGTCCTGCGAGGTGCCCATCGGGCCCTTGATCCCGCGCAGTGGATAGCGCGCGATCAGTTCCTGAACCCGGGCCAGTGCCAGCAGCAGCTCGTCCGCTGCGGAGGCGAAACGCTTTCCCAGCGTCGTCGCCTGAGCAGCAACATTGTGGCTGCGCCCGGCCATGACGAGCGAGGAGTACTCGGCAGCTCGTTCGGCCAGCCGCTTCGCAACAGCGACGCCGTGCGCGTGCACGTGTTCGAGTGAGCGCAGGATCTGCAGCTGCTCGACGTTCTCGGTGAGGTCGCGACTGGTGAGGCCCTTGTGGATGTGCTCATGGCCGGCGAGGGCGTTGAACTCCTCGATGCGCGCCTTGACGTCGTGCCGGGTGACCCGCTCACGCTCGGCGATCGACGCGAGATCCACCTGGTCGACGACGGCTTCGTAGTCGTCGATCGCAGCGTTGGGGACGTCGACTCCGAGGGAGGACTGCGCGCGCAGCACGGCGATCCACAACTGGCGTTCCAGGGCGATCTTGTGCTCCGGCGACCACAGCTGCACCAGTTCGGGACTCGCGTAACGGGTGGCCAGGACATTCGGGATGCTCACGAGCATCCAGCTTACGTGGCGCAGTTGTCGGTCCCGGAAGACGACTGCACTGTTTCATCTTGCCGCCGCTGGAATACCGGCAGCGCATTCCGATGTTGCAGCCGTCGTGAGCCGAACAGTGAAGGTAGACATCTGGTCCGACATCGCGTGCCCGTGGTGCTTCGTCGGTAAGCGCCGTTTCGAAGCAGGCGCTGCGGAGTTCACCGCCGGGGGCGGAACGCTCGAGGTGGAGTTCCACTCGTTCGAGCTGGCGCCCGACACACCGGTCGACTTCGACGGCAGCGAAGTCGACTTTCTCGTCTCTCACAAAGGCATGCCGGCCGCCCAGGTCACGCAAATGTTGAAGCAGATGACCGAGCTGGCCGCAGGCGAGGGGCTCGCGTACGACTTCGACGCCCTGAAGCACACCAACACCGTCAAGGCGCACGAGCTGCTGCACTTCGCCAAGTCGAAAGGCAAGCAGGTCGAAATGAAGGAACGGCTCCTGGCGGCCTACTTCGAGGAGGGCCGCCACGTCGGCCGCACCGATGATCTCGCCGACCTGGCCGCGGAGGTCGGCCTCGACCGTGACGAGGTGGTCGAGGCCCTGAAGTCGGAGGAGTTCCTGCCAGCGGTGCGGGCGGACAAGGAACAGGCCATCGCCTACGGGATCAGCGGTGTGCCGTTCTTCGTGATCGACGGACGACTCGGTGTGTCGGGCGCGCAGGAACCGTCGGTGTTCGCCGACGTCCTGCAGAAGGCCGCTACCGGCTCATGAGCGGCCCATTGGAGATGGTCGGCGACGACCACGGACTCGTCTGCGAGGACGGTGTGTGCGAGGTGCCACCGATCCACGACGCAAACTCCGGCGAGACCGACTAGCAGTCAATCGGCCGGCACCTGCTCCGCCGGTGCCACGATGTCGATGACTGCCAGAAGCATGCTTCGCGCCATTTCACGAGGATCGGGATCCACTTCGCTGAGCGCGCCCACCACTGCTCCGTCGACCACCGCCACGAGTCGTCGAAGCTGCTCTTCCTGCACGGTTCGGCCCGATCTGCGCAGCACGTCGGTGAGCAGGTCGTCGATCTGGGCGCGCAGCCGCAGTTGCACTTCCCGCAGTTCGGGATGCCGGGCCGAGGCGATGAAGCGCTCGTATCGTGCGATCAGTTGCTCGTGGCCGTCCTGTGGCCCGATGAGCAGGTCGACGATGAGGTCGACCGTCGATTCCATTTCGTTCGAGCACTTGCCCTCGTCCTCGATACGACCACGCATGACGTCGATCTCACGGGTTCCGACGACGTCGACTGCCGCGGCTACCAGGTCTCCGAGAGACTCGAAATAGTAGGTGGTCGACGCCAGCGGAAGACCGGCTCGTGCGGCCACGGATCGGTGCCGAACCGCGTCGAAGCCACCCTCGACGAGGAGGTCCGCAGCGGCCGACGCCAGTGCCTGGCGGCGGCGCACTCCCTTCGGAGTCGCACCCGACACCTTGTGTTGCGACTCGGTCGGACCTGCGGACATTCAAGTCATCGTGCCAGCTCGAGGCCGTTCGTCGGACTGCTTTGGCGCTATGGAATTGTCGTTACTCGTGGCACACAGAACGATCGACCTCCGCTCCGACACCATCACCCGGCCCGATTCGGTCATGCGAAAAGCCATGGCAGACGCCGAAGTGGGCGACGACGTCCTCGATCACGACCCCACGATGGCGGCACTGGAAGAGGCAGTCGCGGGCATGCTCGGATTCGAGTCGGCATTGTGGGTCCCGTCGGGATCGATGGGCAACATCATCGCGCTGATGCTGCACCTGCAGCGCGGCGATCGGTTCCTGGCACCCGAGCACGCGCACGTGCTGGGATCCGAGCTCGGCACCGCGGCGTGGTTGGCAGGCGGGATGCCCGACGCCCTCCCCCACGACGCAGGCCCCGGCCGTCCCCTCGCGTCGACCGTGCGCGCCAAGGCCGGCGGCGCAGGGCCGTACTTCGCGCTGCGGACTACGCTGCTCTCGCTCGAGAACACCCACAACTTTGCCGGCGGTGCCGTGTTCGGACCGGATGAATGGTCCGAACTCGTTGCCGCGGCACGCGACTCGGGCCTTCGCATTCACCTCGATGGAGCGAGGCTGTGGAATGCCGCTGTGGCCCTTGATGTTCCGATCGCGTCGTTGACCACAGGAGCCGACACGGTGCAGGTGTGCCTGAGCAAGGGCCTCGGAGCGCCCGTCGGCTCGATGTTGGTCTCCGACGCCGCGCGAATCCACGAGGCCAGACGCGTCCGGAAGATGTTGGGCGGCGGAGTTCGTCAGGGTGGCGTTCTGGCTGCGGCAGGGCTCGTTGCGCTGGATCGAATCGATGATCTGGCCGAGGATCACGCCAACGCGGCGACCCTCGCCCGTGGACTGCGGGAGCAGGGCTGGGACGTGCCGAACCCGGAGACCAACATCGTGCTTGCATCGGTCACCGACCCCGTGCAGACGGTCGCGGAGCTGGCCGAGTTGGGTATCGCCGCGGTGACCGTCGCGGGCAAGGTGCGCTTCGTGACCCACCGTGACGTCGACTCCGCAGACATCGACGAGGTGCTGGAGCGGCTGCGCCGCATGTGAGCTCAGCGCCTTCCTGTCGTTCCGCATGCTCCACTCCAGCCTCGTAGCCTGCTACGAGGAAACACTCACATACGACGAAGTCGCTCCAATGCTTCTTCGACGTCCGCGGTGGTGCCTGCGAACGAGAACCGCACCGTGTGGTTGCCGCGGACGGTGTCGAAATCCACCCCCGGTGCCAGCGCAACACCGGTCTCGGAAAGGATTCGCGCACACCAACTCCGCGAATCATCGGTGAGATGCGCAATGTCGGCGTACACGTAGAACGCACCGTCGGCCGGTGCGACATCGGTGATGCCCATGTCCGGCACGCCGTCGAGCAGAATTCGGCGATTGACGGCGTAGCGCTCGACGTGCGAATCCAACTCGATGCGAGATTCTTCGGTGAACGCCGCAATGGCCGCAACCTGTGAGATCGCCGGCGGGCAGACCGTCATGTTCGACGCCAATCGTTCGACGGCCCTGCGCAATCGGGCGGGAAGCAACATCCACCCCAGCCGCCAACCCGTCATCGAGAAGTACTTCGATACCGATCCGATCACGACGGATTCTTTCGAGGTCTCCCATGCGCTGGACGTGTGCGCGTTGCCGTAGGAGATCCCGTGGTAGATCTCGTCCGAGATCAGCAGCGTGCCGTGCTCGTCGCACCAGCGCGCAATCGCGGCCAGCTCATCCGCGTCGATGATCGTGCCGGTGGGATTGGCGGGGCTCGCGATGATGAGCCCCGCGGGCGGCTCGGGCAGTTCCTCGAGCATCGCGACGGTCGGTTGGAACCGCGTCTCTTCGACGCAGTCCAGTTCGACAACCCGGCAGCCCAACGCCGCCAACGTGTTTCGATAGGCCGGATAACCGGGCCTGGCCATCACAACGGTATCTCCCGCGTCGAACGCAGCGAGGAACAGCAGAGTGAACGCGCCCGACGACCCGGTGGTGATCACCACGTCGTCGGCGTCGACGGTGATTCCGTACCGCGCGCTGTGGTACTCGGCGATTGCACGGCGCAGCGGCAGAATTCCAAGCGTCTCGGTATATCCGAGCAGATGCGCGTCCAGGGCCTCCCGGGCGGCACGCAACACGGGACCGGGTGCACGGGTGGATGGCTGACCTGCGGCGAGCGAGAGTACATCGCCGTGAGTGCGTGCCCGCTCGGCCGCTGCCGCGAACACGTCCATCACATGAAACGGCTCGACCTTCGATCGCTGCGATTCACTGTGCATATTTCGACACTACTGACGTCGATTCGCCCGGCGCAGGTGCACTGAGTGTCCACTATTTCGCGGCAGCCACGGGATCCCGTCTGACAGCACAAATTGTGGACACTCACGTCAGTGCCTTCCGGCGACGTCGTACGGTGTCGACGATCTGCCGCACCACATAATCCAGGTCGGTCAGCACCATCGCCGCCGAATAGCGCAACACCAGCCAGCCGTCGAGTTGCAGAGCATTCTGGCGCACGCGGTCGTTGGTGAACACACCCGGTGCGCTGTGGAATTCACGTCCATCGATTTCGACGATCACCCGAGCGCGACGGTCCATCAGATCCGCGTAGTAGGGCCCCACCTCCGCGTTGATCTCGAGGAAGTAGCCCGCGGCCGTGAGTGCCCGAGCCACCAAGCGTTCGGGTTCGGACAGAGTGCGCGGGCAACACAGTCGCAGCTGCCTTCTCACCTCGGTGATGCCGGCCATCCCGGCCGACTTCTCGCATTGCCTCGCGACCCCGCGCCAGCTCACCGCGCGGCTCAGCGCAGAGTCGAAGAACTGCTCCAATTCGGGCCGGGTCAGCGACACAGCGACGTCGACGATGGACTGCTCGATGGTCACCACCGGCAGACCGTCCGCGAAGCTCGACTCGGTGAGACTGCGTCGGTACGCCCGCAGCCACTTCGGACCGCGTGTTCTCGACGTGCGAGGAACTGTGATGTCCACGTGATCGGGTTCGTGCTCGAGCAGGTTCCACCACCACGCCGCAGCGAGATGGCTGAGCACTGCGTGCGGTTGCCAGAGCGTGGCAGCGACGCAACGGTCACGGTACGTCGGTTCGCCGGTGCAGTAGATGCTCGGAAGCAGCCGGGTCAGCGTGCCGACTCTCGTCCGATACGCAATTGTGCCCTCGCTGACGCCGGTGTCCAACAGCTGCTGCCTCGTGTATACCCCCATGGACTACAGCCTGGCGTCGGAAATCCACTCGTGGCCTAGCGATTCGAGAAATGTGGATAACGCTGCTACCTGTGGACAACTGACGTGAGTGTCCACTTTTCGGGGCTTCGCACGGGATCCCGTGTGCTAAGTGAAATTGTGGACACTCAGCGCACCTGCGAGTCACCCAGGTCACCTACAACGAGATGCGACCCTCCACTGCAGCCAGTCCGATGTCTGTGCGGAAGTGACTGCCCGGCAAGCGGATTCCAGCGATTCGGGAGTATGCATCGTCGCGGGCTGCGGTGAGGTCGAATCCGGTGCCGACCACGCTCAACACGCGTCCGCCCGCAGACACCACCACTCCGTCCTTGACCGCAGTGCCGGCATGCAGGACGCCTGCACCATCGGAGCCGAGGATCTCGTCCCCGGTACGGGGTCGACCGGGGTAGTTCTCGGCAGCGATGACGACGGTGACGGCTGCTCCGTCCTTCCAGCGCAGGGGCGGCAGCGCCGCGAGAGTGCCGGTTGCCGTCGCGTTCAGCGCCTCACCGAGGGGTGAATCGAGCAGCGCGAGCACTGCCTGAGTCTCGGGATCGCCGAAGCGACAGTTGAATTCGACGACGGCCGGGCCGTCGGACCCCATCGCCAGGCCGGCGTACAGCAGTCCGGAGAACGGCACGCCGCGCTTCACCATCTCGGCGGCAACGGGTTTCACCACATCGTGCACGATCTGCTCGACCGCGCCCTCGGGCAACCACGGGAGCGGGGTGTACGCACCCATGCCGCCGGTGTTGGGCCCGGTGTCTCCGTCGCCGACGCGTTTGTGGTCCTGCGCGGGCAGCAGCGGCACCACGGTCTCACCGTCGACGAGGCAGAAGAGGGAGACCTCGGGTCCGTCGAGGAACGATTCCAGCAGCACCGGGTGACCGTTCTCGAGGAGCTCGGCGGCATGATCGCGAGCGATGAGGCGATCCGTGGTGACGACGACGCCTTTGCCCGCGGCCAACCCGTCGTCCTTGACCACCCAGTGCGGACCGAAGCGGTCGAGAGCTGCGTCCAGCAAAGCGGGTGAGTCGACTATTTCACTGTGCGCAGTGCGTACACCCGCTGCTGCCATCACGTCCTTGGCGAACGCCTTGGACCCCTCGATGCGCGCGGCGTCGGCGGAGGGGCCGAACGCGGCGATGCCTGCCTCGCGGAGCGCGTCGGCGACCCCGAGAACCAAGGGCACCTCGGGTCCGATGACCACGAGATTGGCCTCGAGTTTCTTCGCCAGCGCGGTCACCGCCTCGCCGGAGGCAACGTCGACCGCGTGCTGCTCGGCGAGCTTCGCGGTACCTGCGTTGCCGGGAGCCACGAAGAGCTTCTCGACCGACGGATCGGCTTTCAACGCAAGTAGAAGGGCGTGCTCACGAGCACCGGAACCAATGACTAGTACGCGCACAGTGCATCAGACTATCTGCTCGACGCGAGAGCGCCCCGCACCTGTCACGGTGCGGGGCTCTTTCGTGATGGTTCGTCGTTATTGCGTGAGGTCGTAGAACGTCACGTTGTCGACCGTGGTCGCGGTGAAGTTATCGGTGACCCAGGCCGAGATCGCGGCCGAGGTACCCGACTCCATCCCCGGCATCCCGCCGCCGCCGATGAAGTAGTGGATCTGTCCGTCGGCGACGTACTGCTGGAACTCGGCGAGGGTCGGCGACGGGTCGGTGCCGTTGAACCCGCCGACGGGCATGACGGGGTCTTCGGTGGCCAATTGGTAGCCTGCCGCGGTGTTGGATCCGATAGCCGCTGCCACCCAGGTGTAGGAGCCTGCGTCCTGCTCGAGCATCGCAGTGATCGCCGCGGTCGGAGTGCTGCCTTCGAGCAGACCACCCATACCGCCGCCCATACCTCGTCCGGTACCGCCCGTCTCGGAACCACCGTCGGTACCGGGCAACTGCCCGGCCTGACCGGGGAATCCCGCCGGTAACTGCATCCCTGCGGGCAACTGCATTCCACCCGGTAGACCACCCTGACCGCGGCGACCCTCACCCATACCGCCGAATCCGCGCATCCCGGTGTTCGGACCGGCCGAGACGATGGACCCCGAGTGCGGTGTCCCGATCGTGTCGACTGCGTAGGCCGTCGGCCCGGCAAGTCCGGCGAACATCACCGCCAGGATCGACGCCGCCGCCAGCCTGCCTCGGGTCAGCGCGGGAACGAGCAGCGCCACGGCCGCCAGAATTCCCACGACGACAATCGCCCACTTCAGCCACGGCAGAAAACTCTCACTGCGGCGCAGCAGCACCCACGCCATCGCCACGGTCGACGCCACCGCGACGGCCATCGCGATCCGTACCCAGTACGTGTCGCGTCGCCGCCACAACATCACACTGCCGATGCCGACGACAGCAGCGATCGCGGGCGAGAGCGCAACGGTGTAGTACGAGTGGAAGATTCCGGCCATGAAGCTGAACGTCAGCCCGGTGACGAGCAACCAGGACCCACAGACGATCAGCGAGGCTCGTTGCCCGTCGGTGCGAGGTGCTCTGCCGCGCAACACGAGTCCGACAACCAGCAGAATCAGCGCAGCCGGGATGAGCCAGGCGATCTGGCCGCCCTGGGAGGCATCGAACATTCGGAAGATGCCGGTCTCTCCCCAAATTCCGCCGGGCATCCCGCCGGCCATGCCGCCGGGCATGTCCGCTCCCATCCCGCCTCGCCCAGGGGTGACGCTTCCGGTCTCGTCGCCGCTGAGGCGACCGAATCCGTTGTAGCCGAGCGTGAGTTCGAGGATCGAATTGTTCTGTGAACCGCCGACCCACGGCCGAGACGACGCCGGCCAGAATTCCACGATCAGCAGCCACCATCCGGCCGAGACGATCATCGCGCCGAGTGCACCGAAGAGCTGAAGCACTCGGGTCAGGAATTTCGGTGGCCCGGCAATCAGGTAGGTCAGCGCCAGTGGTGGCACGACGAGCATCACCTGGAGCTGCTTGGTGAGGAAGCCGAATCCGACGAACATGCCGGTGATCAACAGCCACTTGGTCTTTCCGGTCTCGACGCCTCGCAGCAGCGCCCAGACCGATGCGATCATCAGCAGCACAAGCAACGCATCGGGGTTGTTGAACCGGAACATCAGTGCGGCAACCGGAGTCACAGCCAGCACCAAGCCTGCGAGCAGACCGGCCGCTCCGCCGAAGCGTCTCTTGACGGTGGCACGGAGCAGTGCCACCGAGGCTATTCCGAGGAGTGCTTGCGGCACCAGCATCGCCCAGGAGTTGAGCCCGAAGATGCGCACCGACAACGACATCAACCACAGAGACATCGGGGGCTTGTCGACCGTGATCGAGTTGGCGGCGTCGGAGGATCCGAAGAAGAAGGCTTTCCACGATACCGAACCGGCCTGTATCGCAGCGGAATAGAACGAGTTGGCCCAACCGGAGGCACCGAGGCCCCAGATGTAGGCGACGCCGGTTCCGACGAGCAACGCAACCAGCCCGGCCCATTCCCACCGCGGGGACGTCACGGGGGCCGACGGCGCAGCCTCGGAGGGCCGCTCGATCGTCGTCGTCACCGGCTGTTCTCCGATGCTGTCGACTGCGCGACGACAGACTCGGAGCTACCGAAGACCCACCGCAAAGCGACGAATCGGCACACGGTGGCTACGAGATTGGCGACAACGAGGACCGCCAGTTCGACGTGCCGGGACACATCGGGAACCCAGGCGTGCAACACGGCCAGCGACCCACTGGTCACCAGCAGCGCGAAGCCGAAGATCACCAATCCCTGGAGTTGATGCTTACCGGCACCCTCGGACCCCCGGACGCCGAAGGTGAAGGCGCGGTTGGCCGCTGTGTTGAGTACGGCTGTGATCAACAGCCCGAAGAAGTTCGCTGCCTGTGCGCCGATCAGCGAGTGCAGCATGAGATAGAGCAGTGCGTAGGCGATGGTGCTGGCGACGCCGATGATGCCGAATCGCACCATCTGGCTGATCATTCCGTGCGGCACACCGGGCACGAGCGGCTCCCGTCCCAGGCTTCGACGTAGTTCGGCGACCGGCAGCACACCGGTTGCGAGGGCGCGGCCGACGCGCCAGCATCCCTGCAGGTCCTTGACTGCGGTGTCGACGATGTTGACGCTGCTGTTCGGATCGTCGACCCAGTCGACGGGCACCTCGTGAATGCGCAGGCCCACTTTCTCTGCGATGACGAGCAATTCGGTGTCGAAGAACCATCCGGTGTCTTCGACCAGCGGGAGCAACTGCCGCGCGACATCGGCACGCATGGCCTTGAAGCCACACTGCGCGTCCGAAAATCGTGTGCGCAGCGAGGTGCGCAGGATGAGATTGTAACTGCGCGAGATGAATTCACGTTTGGCACCACGGACCACCCGGGACGATCGGTTCAGCCGCGATCCGATGGCGAGGTCCGAGTGGCCGGACATCAGGGGTGCGATGAGCGGCATCAGAGCGTTGAGGTCGGTCGAGAGATCGACGTCCATGTAGGCCACGACATCGGCGTCCGAGGCCAGCCACACGGCTTTGAGCGCCCGACCGCGTCCCTTCTCGTCCAGGTGATGGACCTGAACTCCGTCGATCTCGTCGGCGAGTCGATGCGCGACGGCGAGGGTTCCGTCGGTGCTGGCATTGTCGGCAATCGTGATTCGAGACCGGAACGGGATTCGGTCCTCGAGGTGCTCGTGCAGACGACGAATGCACTGTTCGAGATCGGCTTCTTCGTTGTAGACCGGAATGACCACCTCGAGAGTGGCAGTGGCGTTCGAGCCGGGCCGCTGGCCTGCTGCTCGTGCGAGGGAATTCGTTGTCATGTGGACCAGAATCGAGCCCGGAGCTGCACCCACCCTGCGACGAACCTGGCAATCGGCTGGGAGATGTGGCCGGGAGCGGAGCCTGCGGAGTGACCAATGTCCGGGAGCGGAGCCTGCGGAGCGACCTGTGTTCGGGAGCAGTAAGGCATCCTGTTCCCATGGCTTCCATTTTCAGCAAGATCATCGCCGGCGAGATTCCGGGACGGTTCGTCTGGCAGGACGACGACGTGGTCGCGTTTCTGACGATTGCGCCGGTCACGCAGGGCCACACATTGGTGGTTCCGCGCGAGGAGATCGACCAGTGGCAGGACGTCGACGGTGCCGCGTTCGCCAAGGTCACTGCCGTCGCGCAGATCATCGGTCAGGCCGTCAGGACTGCGTTCGACGCTCCCCGAGCCGGCCTACTCATCGCCGGGCTCGAAGTACCGCACCTGCACCTGCATGTGTTCCCGGCGTACGACATGGGCAACTTCGACATCTCGGGTGCCGACCCTGATCCGTCGGCCGAGTCACAGGACGAGGCCGCGGCCAAGCTCCGAACGGCACTGCGCAACCTCGGCCACGAGGCTCACGTCCCGAACTGACGCACCTCGCTCAGCGCAGAGGCGTCAGCAAGCGTCGACGCGTTCGCAGCTGCATCGACACGTCGTCGGATCGCGTGTCGGGGTCGTACCCGGGCCCGATGTCGGTGTCGATGTCGCGGGGCTCGGGCGCCACCCCGCATTCGGGGCACATACCCAGTTGCCCGAGATCGGTTCCGCAGTGCGCATGGAGAAATCGTCGACGCTTTCCCGCGGGTTTCGCGGTCTGTGCCTCACCCCAATAGCTCAGGGCGAAGACGGCCGGCCACAGTGCTTCGAGGGCGGCCGTAGGAACGTAGTCGTCGTGTCCGCCTTCGAGGGCTCGGGCTTGCCGTTCGAGCAGCCCCGCGTCGACCAGCGCACCGAGGCGTTGGGCGAGAACTGCCTTGGAAATGTCGAGGTGAACCTGGAAATCGCCGAAGCGTCGGACGCCGAAGAAACAGTCGCGCACGATGAGCATGGTCCAGCGCTCGCCGACCAGCTCGAGAGCGCGAGCCAGGGAACAGTCCTGGCGGGCGTAGTCGATTCCTAGAGCCATGAGGCAATCGTACAGTCTGTTGACCGAACCAAGTTGGGCGTTTACAGTTCGATCACCAGACCAAAGGGACAACGATGACCGACAGCGCACTTTCGCCCACCAGCACCACGAACAGCACCCGAGCACTCTCCATCGCGGCCCTCGGCACTCTGCTCACTCTGATGGCGTTCACCGCCCCGCTCGCGACGATCAACAGCACCGCGGCAGATCTGATGTCCGACGCAGCGGGGCGCACCTGGATTCTCAGCTCGATGAGCATCGGTCTCGCCGCCGCACTGCTCACCACCGGGACCATCGCCGACGACTTCGGCCGTCGCCGCACCTTCGCACTCGGAGCCGCGGTATTGGCAGTCGGCACCCTGATCAGTGCCGTGTCTCCGAATACGCTGATCTTCGTACTGGCCCGCATCCTCCAGGGCCTCGGCGGCGCCGCAGTCATCGCATCGAGCCTGGGCATCATCGCCCACACTCACCCCGCAGGCCCCGTGCGCGCCAAGGCGAGCGGAGTCTGGGGCGCGAGCGTCGGTGCCGGCATTGCGCTCGGCCCGCTGCTGGCCGCCGTACTCGATCGCTGGGCGAGCTGGCGTGAGGCCTATGTGGTCCTCGCGATCGCCACGGTCGCACTGGCGGTCGCCGCGCACCTACTCGTCGAAGAATCCAGGTCCGACGCCCCGCGCGGGCTCGATCCGGTCGGCGCGCTGCTGTTGGCAACGGGCATCGCCGCGTTGCTGGCCGCGTTGGTCGAGGGCAGACAGGGCTGGACCGCCGTCACTCCCATCGTTCTCTTCGCCCTCGCCGCACTGTTGCTGGCCGCGTTCACGATCCTCGAATTGCGCAGTGCAACGGCGATGCTGGATCTGACGCTCTTCAGGCATCCACCTTTCCTCGCAGCGACGGTCGCGGCACTGGCCACCGGTGGCGGGATCATCGCATTGATGTCGTATATGCCCGGATTCGTCGGCACCGCACTGGGAATCGATGCTCTCGGGGCAGCCCTGCTGCTGTTCGGATGGTCCGGTACGTCGGTCGTCACTGCCCTGCTGGCCCGCAGGATCCCTGCGTCGGTGAGCGGTCGGACGCAACTCGCCGTCGGTCTGGTGGGTGTCGCGATAGGAATGGTGATGGTATCGGGGTTGTCCGACAACGCATCCTGGTCCCGATTGCTTCCCGGCTTGCTCGTAGCGGGCATTGCCAGCGGAATACTCAATGCCGCTCTCGGTCGCGAGGCGGTGGCAAGCGTTCCCGCCGGCCGCGGCGGAATGGGCAGCGGAGCCAACAACACCGCGCGCTACGTCGGCTCCGCAATCGGCGTCACGGTGGTTGCGGTGGTGGCTGTTCCGGCCGGGAGTGGAGCCCGCGGAATGACCCAATCGATAAGCAATCACAGCGCAGCGGCATTGACGACGGGCTGGAACACAGCGGCCCTGGTGACTGCCGCGATCTCGGTTCTCGGGGCCGTGGTGGTGGCGTTCTCACGCACCCGGCGCTGACGAGTACTCCTGCTCCGGCCTCCCGGTCGACCCGTAGCGCAGCTGCATCCGCAACCGTCCTTTGGAGACCAGGGTGGCCAGATAGCGTTGCGCGGTCGCCCGCGAAATCCCGATTGCCGCCGCGACTTCTCCGGCCGACATCGGCTCCGCCGTACCGCGCACCGCGTCGAGCACCAGATCACGGGTGACCGACTGCGACGTCGGCAACGGTGCCGCAGCACGCGGGCGAAGGGCGTCGAGTCCTCCGTCGATGTCCGCCTGAGTCAGTTCTTCCGAGCGATCCAGCGCCCCGCGGTAAGTCAGGTATCCGGTGAGCCGGTCGACCAATGCCGACCGCGGAAACGGTTTGATCAGATACGTCCATGCGCCCGCGGTCATCGCCGATCGGACCGTCTGTTGATCCGCCGCGGCCGACAGCACCACCGCGTCGCACGGGAGTTCGCGGACCAGCTCGATACCGGACCCGTCCGGCAGATAGACGTCCACCAGAGCGAGGTCGAACGACTGTGCCGTCAGCAGCTCACGCGCTTGGGCGACACTGGTCGCCACCGCGGCCACCTCATAGTTGTCGAGCGAATTCACCAGTGCCGCATGCAGATCCGCCACCCTGAAATCGTCGTCGACGACGAGAACTCTCATTGCGTCACTTCCTGAATCAGTAGAGCGTCGGCAATCGTGGCGATGAACACCGCGCCCCCACGGTCGTTGTCCGCCGTGATCCGCCCACCGACGTCGGCCAGTGTCACGTCGCCGCCACGGGTACGCGCGATCTGTCGACTCAGTGCCAGTCCCACACCTCGACCACCGGGCGTGTCCGCTGTCGACTTGGTCGAGACACCCTCGACGAACACCTGCTCGGGTGTCAACGAAACGCCGTCACCCGAATCGACGACCACGATGTGTAGTGTCGAATCCTCTTGCACCAGTTCCACTTCCACCTCGGCAGGTCGCCGTGCCCCGAGCCGGGCCGCGTCGATCGCATTGTCGATCAGGTTTCCCAGCACAGTGGTGACATCCACCGGTCCGACCAGTTCGCCGCCGACCCAGGTGTTCTCCCCCAGTACCAGGCGCACACCACTTTCGCGGGCATGCGCGGCCTTGGCAGTGAGGAAGGAACGCAGATAGGCGTCGGACACGGCATCGATCCCCTCGACTGCTTCCGATCTCGGTCCCACACCCAGAATCTCGTCGATGTACTGCGACGCGCGGTCCGGGTGGCCTTCGTGCAGCAGTCCACTGACCAGATGCATGCGGTTCGCGAACTCGTGCCGCTGCGCGCGCAGCACTGCAGACATCGACTGCACGGCGTCGAGTTGGCGCGTCAGTGTCTCCACATCGGTTCGGTCACGCACGGTCAGCACCGTACCGAGATCTCGATTGTCGCGCAGTACTTTTCGGGCGGCCGCAATCACCACGACCTCGTTCACGGCAGCCAGCACCGGTTCCGCCGTCGGCGATTCGATGACCTCGAGCAACCTGGGCGTCAGGCCGATGTCTTCGACACGCATCCCGGGCTTGCCGTCGATCGACAGCAGCGTGCGCGCCTCGTCGTTGACAACCGTGACGACGCCGTCGGGGTCGACGGCCACCACGCCTTCGCCGATGCCGTGCAGCACGGCCTCCTGCTCGCGTACGAGCTCGGCCAGTTCCTCGGGTTCGAGCCCGAGGGTGAGCCGCTTCCATCTGCGCGCCAACAGGATCGAGCCGAGCACACCCAACAGCAGCACGGCTCCGGTCACCAATGCGCCGTTGATCAGATCCTTCACCAGTTCGGTGCGCACGGCCGTCGTGGAGATGCCGACACTGACTTCGCCGATCACCACGTCACTCGAACCGAGCGCCAGCACAGGAACTTTGGCACGAACGGAGTCACCCAGCGTGCCGCGCTCCTGCTCGACCACCTCGTTGCCCGCCAAAGCACCCGACGGATCGGTGCTCACCCGTTGCCCCAGGACGGTCGGATCGGGGTGCGCCAAACGTAGACCCCGATCGTCGGTGATCACGACGAACAGGGCATCGGTGCGTTCCCGCGCGCTTTCGCCCGCCCGTTGCAGCGCGCCGCCGGCCAACACGCCGGCCGGTGCAGCGTCGGTACCTGCGGTGTCTGCGGCCGAGAACTGCTCGACCAGCGAACGCACCTGCGGATCGGACGCCACCGTCCGCGCAACGGCCAACGCACGTTCGCCGTATTCCTCGCTCGCCTGTTCACCGCTGCTGATCGCGAACACCCCGAAGGCCACTGCCAGCGCTACCGCAACCAACGCAGCCTGCAGCAACAGCACTTGAGTCCTCAATCGCACGTGCCAAGGCTAGAGCGCGAGCCGCTCGAGCACAATGCGCAAAAGGCTCTTTACGTTGCTTGCGCGGGTAGTGCGCACAACAGCGAACATGTGATGCCGGTTACGTAACTTCAGTCACAACACGTAGTCCAACCGGACCCACCTCACACATTTCGAGAAGGAGTGCACGATGTTGGTGATACTCGGCTTCCTCATGGTAGCCGCCTTCATGTTCTTGATCTTGACCAAGAGAGCCACGCCCGTCGTCGCGCTCACCCTCGTTCCCGTCATCTTCGGCCTGTTGGCCGGTGCCGGGCTCGGCATCGGTGACATGATCACCGACGGCATCAAGTCCCTGGCCCCCACCGCGGCCCTGCTGTTCTTCGCCATCATCTTCTTCGGAATCATGATCGACGTCGGACTGTTCGACCCACTGGTGCGCGGCATCCTGCGTCTCGTGCGCAACGACCCGATGAAACTGGTTGTCGGAACTGCCATTCTGGCCATGGTCGTCTCGCTCGACGGTGACGGCTCGACGACATTCATCATCGTCACGTCCGCGCTGCTACCGCTGTACCTCAAACTCGGTGTCAGCCCGGTGATTCTGACTGTTGTCGCCGGCCTCGCCAACGGCACGATGAACATCATCCCGTGGGGCGGCCCGACGGTTCGCGCCGCATCCGCTCTCGGAATCTCACCCTCCGACGTCTTCGTTCCGATGGTTCCGTCCATGATCGTCGGCCTGATCATCGTGCTGCTGTTCGCCGTGCACCTGGGCATCATGGAGCGTCGCCGTATCGGCAAGCTCATCTACGAGCCCGAGCTGGTCGCCTCCGGCGGCGGAAGTCTTCGCAAGGGCGGCAAGGGCGGCGGCGGAGCAGGAACAGGTGGATCGGCCGAGGGCGAATCGGGTCAGTTCTTCGACGGCCTCGATCCCAACCGCGACACCCTGCGCCCGAAGCTGCTGTGGTTCAACGCTGCTCTGA
This sequence comes from Rhodococcus ruber, assembly GCF_027270735.1. Lineage (GTDB taxonomy): Bacteria > Actinomycetota > Actinomycetes > Mycobacteriales > Mycobacteriaceae > Rhodococcoides > Rhodococcoides rubrum_A. The sequence goes on from NZ_JAPWIJ010000002.1 coordinate 108,006, forward strand.
CGGTCATCCTGCTCGTCATCCTGGTCATGGACATCCTGCCGATTCCGGTTCTGTTCATGATCGCTGCTTCCATCGCCCTGACGGTCAACTTCCCCAAGGTCAAGGAGCAGGGCGACGCGATCGCACGGCACTCGTCCTCCATCGTCTCCGTGGTCGCCATGGTGCTCGCCGCGGCAATCCTCACCGGCGTCTTCCAGGGCACCGGCATGGTCGAGGCCATGGCCGAGTGGCTGCTCAACGTCATCCCGTCCGGCATGGGCCCGTACCTGGCCGTCATCACCGGAATCCTGAGCATCCCGCTGACGTTCTTCATGACCAACGACGCCTTCTACTTCGGCATCCTGCCGGTCCTGACCGAGACCGCGAGCAAGTACGGCATCGATCCGGTCGAGATGGCACGTGCCTCGATCACCGGCCAGCCCGTCCACCTGCAGAGTCCGCTGGTTCCGGCCATCCTGCTGCTGGTCACCCTTGCCGGAGTGTCGCTGGCCGATCACCACAAGAAGGTGCTGTGGCGAGCGGTGGTCGTCTCCCTCGCCATGCTGGCCGTCGGAATCGTTCTCGGCCAGATCCCCTTCGGCTGATCCTCCACCCCACCTTCCTGAAGGAGAAACCGTCATGACTGTTGGCGTACTGCACAACAATTCACCCGAGGGCCGCGCAGCACTGGCCGCCGCAGTTCGAGAAGCACGCATCCGAGAGACCGACCTCGTCGTTCTGCACGCACTGTCGGGATCGGCCGAGCCCTCCGCCGAGGCAGCCGAAACTGCTGCGGTCTCCACCGCAGTGGACACTGCCCTCGTCGACATCGAGAACGCCGACTCCGTCTCCTGGACCGTGGCCGTGGGCAGGCCCGATCCCGACGCCGTCAACACCCTGCTGACATTGGTCGAAGAGCAGAAGTCCGAGATCCTGGTGGTCGGCTCACGCCACCGCTCGGCAGTCGGCAAGTTCCTGATGGGGCAGACCATTCAGCGTCTGCTGCTCGAGATCCCGGTTCCGGTTCTGCTCGTCAAGTCCGGAGCGTGAGAGCTCGACACCGCGTGACCCAGGTGCTCGGTCACAGCCTCCGATGGATCGGCCTCGCGGCCGTATCCGTCGGGGGCTGGGCCCTTTTCGAAGCCCTGGGCCTGACGGCACCGTCGCTGTTCGCCGCCCTCGTCGTCGCCGTGATCTTCGCTTTGACCGGTCTTGGCCCTGCTGCGGTGCCCCGGCCCGCATCGATGGCAGCGCAGGGCACACTGGCGGTGACCATCGGCCTGATGCTCGACACCGAGACGCTCGGGGCGTTGGGCGAGAACTGGATTCCCGCCGTTCTCGTCGGCGCGGGCACGCTGGTCGTCAGCGCCGGTTGCGGCGCGCTGTTGGCACTGCATCGCGACATCGACCCTGTCACCGGGGCCCTGTCCCTGATTGCCGGTGGCGCAACGGGTCTGGTGTCCATTGCTCGTGAACTGGGCGGTGACGAGCGGATCGTTGCCGTGGTCCAGTACCTCCGTGTCGCACTCGTGGTCGTCACGATGCCCCTGATCGTCACCTTCGCGTTCCACACCGACACCGATGGCGGGGCAGGCACTCAGGACCAGTCGACGACGCCGTGGTACATCGGCACGGTCTTTCTGATCGGTGCCGTCATCACCGGAATCCTGCTCGCACGGCTGATCCGACTGCCCGCGCCCGCCACCCTCGGGCCACTGGTGGTCGCGGGTGCCTGCGAACTACTCGGGTGGCCCGTCGACATCTCGGTGCCCGCCGTGTTGCTGCCGGTGGCATTCATCGTCATCGGATGGCAAGCGGGCCTTGCCTTCACCGTCGCGAGCCTGCGCGCCATCGGACGGATCTTTCCGTGGGCTGCACTGTTGGTCGTCTCGATCGGGGTTGTCTGCGCACTGTTCGGCTGGGTGCTGTCGGCGGTCACCGGAGTCAGCATGCTGACCGGCTACCTGGCGACCACACCCGGCGGTCTGGCGGCGGTGCTGGCCGTGTCTGCGACGACAGGGTCCGACGTCACCTTCGTTGCGTGCGTGCAGGTGATCCGTCTGGTGTCGATGCTCGTCGCTGCGCCGCTCGCTGCCGCCGCATACACCAAGCTCGCCGAGCGAAGGAAGGCACGAGCCGACGAGGAGCCCTCCCGCGAAGCCGACGAATCAGCCTGTCGGCCTGGGTAATTCGACGCGGAACGTTGCGCCCGTTCCGGGAGCGCTCCGCACCTCGACGGTACCGTTGTGCGCTGCCACCAACGCCGCGACGATCGACAGTCCGAGCCCGCTGCCGCCGCTCTCGCGCGTCCGTGACGAGTCTGCTCGATAGAAGCGTTCGAAGACGTGCGCGGCCTCGGCCTCTGCCAGACCGGGCCCGGTGTCCTGAACTTCGAGCAGCACCGACGACTGGGTCGTCCCGACGCACACCGTGATGGATGCGGATTCGGGGGTGTGCCGAACGGCGTTCCCGACGAGGTTCGCGAGCACCTGACGCAGCCGAGCATCGTCACCGACCACTTCGGGAATTCCCGGTCCAGACAGCACTTTCAGAGAGATGTCGCGCGCCGGCGAGACCGCCTTGGCGTCGTGTACGGCATCGGCGGCGATGGTCAGTACGTCGACGCGGCGCATGTCGAGGGGCCGCTGAGCGTCGAGACGCGCGAGCATGAGCAGATCTTCGACGAGCAGGCCCATTCGCGCCGACTCGCCTTCGATTCTCGTCATCAGCAACGAGATGTCGCTCATCGCGCCCTGCCGGTACAGCTCGGCGAAACCGCGGATGGTGGTCAGCGGTGTGCGCAGCTCGTGGCTGGCATCGGCGACGAACCGGCGCATTCGGTCTTCGGACGCACGGGCCGCCTCCTCCGAGGCCGCGGTTGCCGCGAATGCGCGTTGAATCTGCGAGAGCATCCCGTTCAGGGCCGCCGACAATCGGCCCACCTCGGTCTTCTCACTCCATTCGGGGACTCGACGGTGCAGGTCTCCGGCAGCGATGGCCGCGGCCGTCGTCTCCACCTCGCGCAGCGGGCGAAGACTGCGCCGCACCACGAAGTAGGCAATCACGGCGAGGGCCAGCAACACGGCCGCACCGATGTAGAACTGGAGTGCCACGAGCCTGCTGACGGTCTGCTGGTTGGCGCTGAGCGACATCCCCACGGTGGTGGAACCCTCGCTGTTGGTCACCGTGATCACCCGCCACTCCTTCGACGGGTCGCCCTCGGAACCGACGGTCTTCGGGACCGACGACGGTGAGCCCGAAAGGTCGGGAACACTCTCCGCTACATCGTTGATCGGCCCGCGAACGGTGCCGTCGTCGGCCACGGAGCGAACGAAGAAGTTCGACGGTGGGCGACCGGGATTCGGCTCGTCCACGGGTGGCAGCGGGCGAGCGTCGGGTTGCGCCCAACCACGGGACGCTTCGACCAGTTGGCTGTCCAGGCGACGCATCAACGACGTCTCGAGCGACGACGTCACAGCCACCCCCGACGCCAGCAAGCCCAGCCCGACCAACAGCAGCAACGCTGCGACCAACGTGAATCGCAGCGGCAGATTCCGCAGCCGAGCTCGAGCGCCCGTCACCGTGGCCGGCGCATGACGTAGCCGACTCCCCGCAGCGTGTGGATCAAACGGGTGTCTCCGGTATCGACCTTGCGACGCAGATACGACACGTAGGACTCCACCACTCCCACTTCACCACCGAAATCGTAGTGCCACACGTGATCGAGGATCCTCGGCTTGCTCAGCACCGTTCCAGCGTTGACCATGAAGTACCGCAACAGCGTGAACTCGGTGGGAGAGAGCGAGATCGGCTCGCCTGCCTTCCACACCTCGTGGGTGTCGTCGTCGAGTTCGATGTCTGCGAACGCAACTCGCGACGGCTGCGCGTCCTCGCTCTTGCCCGACCGGCGCAGGATCACTCTGAGCCGGGCCACTACTTCCTCGAGCGAGAACGGCTTGGTGACGTAGTCGTCCGCACCGAGGGTCAGCCCGGTCACCTTGTCGTCGACCGAATCACGTGCCGTCAAGAACAGCGCGGGCGCGTCGATTCCGTCGGCGCGCAGCCGGCGCAACAAACCGAACCCGTCCATGCCGGGCATCATCACGTCGAGAACGAGCGCCTCGGGCCGAAAGTTACGCGCCTTGTCGAGAGCCTCGGGGCCGGATGACGCCGTCGCCACCTCGAATCCCTGAAACCTCAGACTGACCGACAGAAGTTCGACGATGGTCGGTTCGTCGTCGACGATCAGTACTCGGGCCTCGGGTGTCTCGCTCACGGTGTCCATCATCGCGCGAGAAGCTGCACGTCCGCTGGACTCCTGCTGTGAGGTTGCTGTGAGCCACTCCGAAAGGGGCATGATGGCGGGGACATGCGCGACGCGAACGCCGGCCCCCGCACCAGCACTCGGCCCGCGGTCTCATCCATGCACGTATTCGCAACTCTGCTCGTGTTGGGCATCGTATTCGGACCCGACCTCGCCCGATGGGTCGATTCGTCCCCGACTCTGCGTACCGGTGCGACGGTGTTCACCGGGATCTTCGTGCAGGCAACGCCGTTTCTGGTGCTCGGAGTCCTCGTGAGCGGAGGAATTGCAGCGTTCGTCTCGCCCGCGGTGCTGCAGAAAGTGGTGCCGAAGAACGAAACCGCCGCGGTCGGGGTGAGCGGACTCGCGGGAATGGCGCTGCCCGGCTGCGAGTGCGGTGCCGTCCCGGTCTCGCGTCGGCTGATGGATCAGGGTGTCCCGACGTCCGCGGCCCTGGCGTTTCTGCTGTCCGCGCCGGCAATCAATCCCGTCGTCCTGGTTTCGACCGCCGTCGCCTTTCCCGGCGAACCGGAGATGGTTCTCGCCCGGTTCCTCGGCTCTCTCGCCACCGCCCTGGTGATGGGTTGGCTGTGGACAAGGTTCGGCAAGGCGGAGTGGATCACCGCGCGACTGGCCGACCGTGGACACGATCACGGAACTTCGACCTGGGCGACGTTCCGCGAATCCGCACGCGCGGATCTGCTGCAGGCCGGGGCCTTCCTGGTGTTCGGAGCGGCCGCCGCCGCACTGCTGCACCTGGTGATTCCGGACTGGGTGTTCGAGCATCTCGCCGGGCAGGTGATGCTGTCGATTCTGGTGATGGCGGTCCTGGCGGTGGTACTCGCGCTGTGCTCGGAGGCCGATGCGTTCGTCGCCGCCAGCATGTCGATGCTGCCTTTGCTGCCGCGTCTGGTCTTCCTCGTGGTCGGACCTGCTGTCGACGTGAAGCTGATGGCGATGCAGGCAGGCAGTTTCGGACGCGGCTTCGTCGCACGCTTCGCGCCGCTGACCTTCGTCGTCGCGATCGTGTGCGCCTCGGTGTGCGGCTACCTCGTCGTGGGCCCGCGATGAAGCGCGAAGTGCAGAACCTTCTGCTCCTGCTCCTCGGCGGAGCCATGGTGAAGATCTCGCTGGACGGCAGCTTTGTGCGATACGTCAAACCCGCGCTGCATCCGTTCCTGCTGACCGCCGGGGTGTTGATCGTGGTCCTGGCGGCCGCATCGATCGTTGCCGACATCCGGCGCGGCGGGCCCGACGGCGGTGACGGGCACGATCACGATGCGCGCCCGTACTGGCTACTGCTGGTGCCGGTCGCGGTCATCCTGTTGGTAGCACCTCCCGCGCTGGGAGTCTCGGCAGTCGGCGATCGTCCGGTCACCTCTGCGGCCGATGAACCCAGGACGGCATTCCCACCCCTGCCGGGCGAGCCTGCACCCGAGGTTGCACTGCTCGATGTAGTACAACGCGCGGTCAGGGACTCCGAACGCAGTCTCGACGGCCGGGAGATTCGCGTCACCGGATTCGCTGTCGCCACCGCGAACGGAGGCTCGCCGCGCGTCGACGGTACGAGAAACGGCCTCGACCTGGCCCGCATTCTGATCATCTGCTGCGCGGCGGACGCCAGGTCGGTTCGCATCCATCTCGACGCTGGTAGTGGCGCTGTCGACGACATTCCGGACGGCACCTGGCTACGGATTCAGGGGACCGTCGACGCGGCCACGGCGACCGAGGACACCGCATTCACGCCCACGATGACGGTGTCGAAAATCGAACGAATCGAGGCACCGGCGAACACGTACGCATACTGAGTCCCCGAAACCCTTGGCCACCACCCGCGAAGATTGGTACGATCGTACAAGTCACTTCCGACAATCGGACGAGCGCACCGTACCCGAACAGCGACAAGACGGTGCAAGGAGTGATTTCTCATGGCTTGGCTCATTCTCGTCGTCTCCGGTGTTCTCGAAGCGATCTGGGCAACCGCGCTCGGCAAGTCCGAGGGCTTCACCAAACTGGGTCCGTCCGTCGTCTTCGGAGTCGCGGTGGTGCTCAGCATGATCGGTCTCGCAATCGCGATGCGGTCGTTGCCCACCGGAACCGCTTACGCCGTCTGGGTAGGAATCGGTGCCACCCTCACCGTCGCATACGCCATGATCACCGGCGAAGAAGCTGCATCGTTGCTCAAAATTGCACTTCTGGTCGGCATCGTCGGCTGCGTCGTGGGACTGAAGGTTCTTCACTGATTTTCCGAGCTACGAGCAGTTACAGTAAAACGATGAACTGGGTGTCAGCGATCACACTGCCCGCGCGCGCCGGGATTGCCATTGCCGAACAGGCGATCGGCGTTGCGGAGGTCGCGCTGGCAACCACCCGCATGGCGCTGGCCACCGGTGCGTCCGGCACCGCAGGAGTGGCCTCGCTCGCCAACCCCCGCGGCGGCACGATGCAACTGCTCGCACAGCTCGGTCAGCTCACCTCCGACGACCGCGCCCTCGGCAACGCACTCAAGGAGGGCGGTCCACTCGATCGCCTGCTCGCCCAGGGCGGCGTCGTCGATCGCCTCACGTCCGAGGACGGCACCCTCGAGCGGTTGTTGTCCCCGGGCGGCCCGGTCGAACGAATCCTCGCACCCGGCGGGCCCCTCGATCGACTGCTGGCCGAAGACGGACCACTCGAACGTCTCTTGGCCGAGGGCGGCTTGCTCGACCGCATCACCGCCACCAACGGTCCCCTCGAACGACTGACGGCCAAGGATGGTCCGCTCGAGGTGCTGACGCGTCAGGACGGCCTCATCGAGAGGGCCATCGCCGAGAACGGCATTCTCGAGACGATGCTGGCCGAGGACGGTGCCGTCGAGCGCCTCACGGCCAAGGGCGGGCCGCTGGACCAGTTGGTGAAGCTCTCCGAGACATTGACGTCCGTTGCTCCCAACATCGAGCGCATGAGCATTTCGATCGACATCCTGCAGGATTCCGTCGAGATCCTGTCGGCGGCGGTGCACCCGCTCGGCGAGCTGGTCGGCCGGCTGCCGGGGCGTTGGCTCAAGAGCGGTAAGCAGTCGGTACACGAACTGCACTGACCTGTCCGACGGGCACTCGCGGACAATTTTCGCCCCACGGATGTTAGCGCTCACACCGCGTCAGCGGGTGCGGAAAAGAAATCTTTGACAATGCCGATGTTATCGCTCACACTTTCGTTTTGATGTGATGCGAACCACACGGGACCACCCGACGGCCTCCGCTTCACGGTCTACCTCACAACACAGGGAGAAACGATGAAGTTTCGAAAGCTATCCATGGCTACGGCCGCGGTGGCCCTCACCCTCACGCTCGGCGCGTGTGGGTCGAGCACCAAGACCGCAGACGAGGCTCCGGCCGAAGGCGGCAGCACCGCCGGAGCCCTGATCGGCGTCACGATGCCGACGAAGTCCTCCGCTCGCTGGATCGCCGACGGCGACAACCTCAAGAGCGCACTCGAAGGTCAGGGCTACAAAGTCGATCTCCAGTACGCCGAGAACGACATTCCCACTCAGGTGAATCAGATCGAGAACCAGATCACCCAGGGCGCAAAGCTTCTCATCGTGGCTTCCGTGGACGGCACCGCCATCACCACCCAGCTGCAAGAAGCCAAGGACAACGGCATCGGCGTCATCGCCTACGACCGCCTCATCCGTAACTCGCCCAATGTCGACTACTACGCGACATTCGACAACTACAAGGTCGGCGTCGACCAGGCCACGTCTCTTCTCGTCGGTCTCGGTCTGAAGAACGAGGACGGCACCGACAAGGCCGACGCGCCCGCAGGCCCGTTGAACATCGAGGTCTTCGCCGGTTCGCCGGACGACAACAACGCCACCTTCTTCTTCGACGGTGCCATGGAAACCCTGAAGCCGTACCTGGACAAGGGAACTCTGAAGATCGGCAGTGGCGAGTCCGATTTCGAGACGGCTGCGACACTGCGCTGGGATCCGGCCACCGCCCAGAAGCGTATGGAGGACCTGCTCACCAAGACGTACTCCTCGGGCCAGAAGGTTCAGGGCGTGCTCTCACCGTACGACGGCCTGTCCATCGGCATCCTTTCCGCACTCAAGAGCAACGGATACGGCACGGCAGGTCAGCCCTACCCGATCGTCACCGGCCAGGACGCCGAGGTGCCGTCCGTGAAGTCCATCATCGCCGACGAGCAGTACTCCACGATCTACAAGGACACCCGCCAACTGGCCGAGGTCACCATCCAGATGGCTCAGGCGATGCTCAACGGTCAGACTCCCGAGACCAACAACACCACCGATTACGACAACGGCGACAAGGTCGTTCCCGCGTACCTGCTGCAGCCCGAGATCGTCTACAAGGACAACTACGAGAAGCTGCTCGTCGAGGGTGGCTACTACACCGAGGATCAGTTGAAGTGAGTTCGGCGATGACGAGCCCGATTCTGGAGATGCGCGGCATCACCAAAACATTTCCCGGCGTCAAGGCGCTGCAGGATGTCACTCTCTCGGTGAATCGCGGGGAAATCCACGCGATCTGCGGTGAGAACGGAGCAGGCAAGTCGACGCTCATGAAGGTGTTGTCGGGTGTGTATCCACACGACACGTTCGACGGCGACATCGTGTTCGACGGTCGAGAGTGCACGTTCTCCGACATCCGAAGCAGCGAAGCCGAGGGCATCGTCATCATCCATCAGGAACTCGCACTGAGTCCGCATCTCTCCATCGCCGAGAACATCTTTCTCGGAAACGAGCGGTCCAAGCGCGGGTTCATCGACTGGAACCGAACCAACTCCGAGGCCGCAGCCCTGCTGAACCGGGTAGGGCTGCGGGAGAACCCCGTCAGTGTCGTGAGCGACCTCGGTGTCGGCAAGCAGCAACTCGTCGAGATCGCCAAGGCACTGTCCAAGGACGTAACCCTGCTGATTCTCGACGAACCCACTGCGGCACTCAACGATTCCGACTCCGCACACCTGCTGGATCTGTTGCGCGGTCTACGGGACGAGGGCATCACGTGCGTGATCATCTCGCACAAGCTCAACGAGATCGCGGCCATTGCCGACCGGACCACGATCATTCGGGACGGCAAGACCATCAAGACGCTGGACATGCGAGACCCCGACGTCACCGAGGATCGCATCATCTCGCTGATGGTCGGCCGCGATCTCGAGCACCGGTTTCCGCCCCACGAATCGACTGTGGGAGAGGAAGTTCTGCGCATCGAGGACTGGACCGTGCACAGTCCGACCCAGCAGGGCCGAACCGTCGTCGACAAGGCGAACCTCACACTGCGGCGCGGTGAGATCGTCGGTCTCGCCGGGTTGATGGGTGCCGGGCGCACCGAATTGGCCATGAGCGTCTTCGGCCGAAGCTACGGGATCGACATCTCGGGGCGGCTCTACAAGTACGGCAAGGAAATTCACGTCAAGTCCGTCAACGATGCCATCCATCACGGCATCGCCTACGCCACCGAGGACCGGAAACGGTACGGGCTCAACCTGATCGACGACATAAAGCGCAACATCTCCACCGCGGCGCTGGACAAACTGGTGACGGGAGGCTTCGTCGACGACAACCAGGAATACAAAGTCGCCGAGGGCTTCCGCAAGAGCATGAACATCAAGGCACCGAACGTCTCCGCCGTGGTCGGAAAACTCTCCGGTGGCAATCAGCAGAAAGTCGTGCTGAGCAAATGGATCTTCAGTGATCCGGATGTGCTCATTCTCGATGAACCGACCCGAGGAATCGACGTCGGCGCGAAGTTCGAAATCTATTCGATCATCAACGATCTCGCCGACGCCGGAAAGGCAGTGCTGGTGATCTCCTCCGAGCTCCCGGAGCTGCTCGGGCTGTGCGATCGGATCTACGCACTGTCCGCGGGCCACATCACCGGTGAGGTCACTCGCGAGGACGCGACCCAGGAATCGCTCATGCATCTCATGACCCGTGGAACAGGAGTACTTCGATGAATCAGCTGTCGACCGTGCGGGGGTTGCTCACGCGCAACCTCCGCCAGAGCGGAATCTTCATCGCCTTCGCGCTGATCATCGTGCTCTTCACAGTGCTGACGGGCGGTCAGCTTCTGGTGCCGCAGAACATCAGCAACATGGTGGTGCAGAACTCGTACATTCTCATTCTGGCCATCGGCATGGTCGTCATCATCATCGCCGGCCATATCGACCTGTCCGTCGGATCGGTCGTTGCGGCCACCGGCGCCATTGCCGGTGTCCTCATGGTTCAACAGAACGTGCCGTGGCCACTGGCGGTGTTGATCACGTTGATCGTCGGCGGCCTGATCGGTGCCTGGCAGGGCTACTGGGTCGCGTACTTCGGTATTCCTGCGTTCATCGTCACCCTCGCAGGCATGCTCGTCTTCCGCGCCGTTACTCTCATCGTTCTCGGCAACCAGGGCATCGGGCCGTTCCCCGGACCGGTACGCACACTGTCCAACGGCTTCCTACCCGGTTTCATGGGCAATGTGGGACTCGGACCACTGGGCGGGGCAGACATCTTCACGTTGCTCGTCGCAATCCTGGCCGTTGCCGGAATCGTGTTCAGCCAGTGGCGTTCTCGAACGGGTCGGCAGAAGTACGGCCAGACCGTGGACGCCTTTCCGCTGTTCCTGACCAAGATGGCGTTCGCCGCCGTTCTCGTACTCGCCATCGCGGTGCAGCTGGCTCGCTTCAAGAACCTGCCGTACGTGCTCATCCTCCTGGCAGTCCTGGTGATGGGTTACTCCACCCTCGCGGGTAAGACGGTGTTCGGTCGGCACGTCTACGCCATCGGCGGAAACATCCATGCCGCGTCGCTGTCCGGCATCAAGGTCAAGCCGGTGACGTTCTGGATCTTCGTCAACATGGGCGTGCTCTCGGCCCTGGCCGGAATCATCTTCGCCGGTCGACTCAATCAGGCGGGCCCCACCGCAGGCAACGGCTTCGAGCTCGACGCCATCGCGGCGGCATTCATCGGTGGCGCAGCAGTGCAAGGCGGCGTGGGCCGCATCGTCGGCGCGCTCACCGGCGGGCTGATCATCGCCGTGATCAACAGCGGAATGTCGCTCATCGGCTCGCCCAGCGAGCGGGTACAGCTGGTCAAGGGCTTGGTACTTCTCGCCGCGGTGGCCTTCGACATCTGGACCAAGCGCCGGGCGGCCAGCGGTAAGGGCAACAAGGGTGACTTGGCCAAGTCACCCACCAGTTATCTGGGCGTCCCCGTGCCGGCCGAGATGTTCTCCCCCGGCCAACCGGGGGAGACCGCACCACCGACGTCGGCGTCGATGACGAAGACGACGTGATCGGCACGGTCTCGAGCGGTGCGAGACCGGACGTGCTGTGATTGTCCTCCACGACGCCAGAGGAGCTGCGCAAAGATGACACCCACCCGCGGACCGGCCATGACCGATGTCGCCCGGCTCGCCGGGGTGTCGCATCAGACCGTCTCTCGCGTCATCAACGGTCACCCCAACGTGACCGAGGCAACGAGAACCAGGGTGCATCAAGCGATCTCGGAGCTCGGCTATCGCCCCAACACTGCCGCTCGCGCTCTGGTGACCGGTCGCAGTAGCACCATCGGAATCGTCGGAACCGGTAACGCTCTCTACGGCCCGGTGTCGACGCTCTACAGCATCGAATCCGCCGCGAGACAGGCAGGCTACTCCGTCGTGGTCGGCGTTCCCACGTCGTTCGACGAGTCGGCGATCATCACCTGTGTCCGCCGGTTGCAGAAGCAGGGCGTGGACGGCGTCGTTGTCATCGCACCACTGCGAACCGATGGCGGCGACATTGCCGAGTTGGCCCGCGAACTTCCGCTGGTGGCCGTCGAAGGTTCTCCCGCAGGCGATCTGGCAGTGGTCTCGGTCGATCAGATTGCCGGAGCGCGGGCTGCAACCGCACATCTGCTCGACCTCGGGCACAGTGCGGTGTGGCACGTTGCAGGACCGCTCGGATGGTACGAGGCCGCCGACCGCGTGACCGGATGGCGGTTGGCCCACGAGGATGCCGGCATCGAACCGCCTCCCACCCTCAGCGGAGATTGGACTGCGAAATCGGGGTTCTCCGCCGGAAGCGATCTGGCCCGAACCGCAGGCGTGACCGCAGTATTCGCCGCCAACGACGCCATGGCGCTCGGGATACTTCGGGCGCTCGAGGTACAGGGCAAACGAGTACCGCAGGACGTCAGCGTGATCGGATTCGACGACGTTCCCGACGCGGAGTTCTTCTCCCCGCCGTTGACGACGATCCGCCAGGAATTCAGCGAGGTGGGCGTCCGAAGCGTCGAAATACTGCTGGACCAGATCGATACAGGAAACCGAAGCACGCGACGCTCGAGTATCGAGCCGAGTCTGGTGATCAGGTCCAGCACCGGTCCCCCGCATGCACATACGGATCAATAGCTGTCGTCGATGCCTGCTTCCGATCGGCGATCCATCCCGAGTGTCGCAATGAGGTCTTCGTGTAGCTCGAACCAGACCTTGTGGCACGAGTCGACATCGGTGCGGTCGACCCAACCATGTTCCCCGGCGCGCGCGAGTCTCGATGCCGCACCGAATCGACTGTCGTAACCGGCAAATCGCGCGAGAACCGAACTCAGTTGGCCGACAAGCGGACTCAGAGCATCGCCGATGGAGGCCAACTCGTCGAGGATCCTCTGATCCCATCCCAGGTCGCTATGGTCGTTGACGGTGAGTCTGTTCGTGTCCGTGGGCCGCAGCTGCCAATCGGTAGATGCTCGCAACAGCCGTCCGTTCAGCGGCAGGAAGCTCCGGTAGACGCTCCGCACCACGTCGGTCCGGCCCGTCGCCTCGCGCTCCTCGCGAAGTTGGTGTTCGTTCGCCGTCCGCCCCAACTCCGTCAGCGACCAACCACACAGGTCCGCGAACTCGCCGCGTTGGATCCATCCGCACGCCTGCGCGTCGAGGAGGAGTTCTTCCGCCTGCGCGGTGTCGACACCGGAACGATGTGCAATCACACTGGTGTCGGCGAACCCGAGTATGCGGACAGAATGCAAGACCAGAAGCTCGGAAGACGAAGTGGCGGTCATGAATCGGCAGCATCGCGTGCAGTGAGTCGACTGTAGTACTGCTGACACGCTTGCTTCGAGTTGAATCCCATTGCTTCTGCGATCTGCGCCCACGTCAGACCGGCGCTGCGGGCAGCGAACAGCAGACCCGATTCGAGGCCCTCGACTTCCGCTCGGGCGGCGGGCAGAAGGGTCAGGGCGCTGATGACGGCGTCCGGGGCGAGCTCGGCCGAGCGCCAGAGAGCGAAGTTCGCCAGGTCGACCGCAGTCGGCGGCGCAGGCACAGGACGCCAAGGCCGGGCGTCCAGATCGCCCGCACCGAGACCCAGCAGGTGCTTGGTCGCCTGCTGTTCGCGCTCGGCTTCCACGTGTACTCGATGCGACGATGTCGCGACTTCGCGCTTGCGTTCCATGATCGAAGCCTGCAATATCGAGACAAAGCTGTCAACATTTTGTTGAAGGGTAGTCGAGATGCTCGTGAAAATCGGAGATGCAACGTTCTCCAGCTGCGGAGGGAAAGCGCATGCACTGGGAATCCTCCTTCGGGCGAATTACCCTGTGCCGGACGGCGTTGTGGTTCCGTTCCATACGTACCGGGCAGCGACAAGCGATCGCCCCGGAGTGACGATGTCGTTGCGCAACGACATCGCGCACTGGCTCGAAGGATTCGGCGATGCCCCTCTGGCGGTGCGTTCATCGGCCGACAGCGAGGACGGTTCGGCGGCATCGGCTGCGGGCCAGCACGACAGCATCCTGGGGGTGCAGGGCATCGACCCGATCATGAACGCGGTGCAGTCTTGCTGGACGTCTTTGGACTCCGAGCGCGCCGTCGGCTACCGCGACAATCTATCCCGAAGCCGGGCAGCCTCGCCTCGGCACGGCGCAATGGCGGTCATCGTCCAACGGCTCGTCGACGCCGACGTCTCAGGCGTCATGTTCACCCCGTCGACACCGGGCGGAGTCACCGAGATCGAGGCTTCGTGGGGACTCGGTCTGTCGGTCGTCGGCGGAACTGTCACCCCCGACCGGTATCGCATCGGTGATGACGGGACCATCGCTTCGACCATCGCGGACAAAGGAATTCGAACCGATCGCCGCCGGACGACATTGATCACCAGCGACGTCGCGTCTTCGGACCGCACCAGGTCGACACTCGACGACCAGACCGCGTTTCGGCTCACCCGACTCGGAGGAGAGATCGCCGCCCGTCTCGGCGGACCGCAGGACATCGAATGGTCCATCGCAGAAGGTCGAATCTGGATTCTGCAAGCCAGGCCGATCACAGCTGCGCTACCGAGTCACCACACGATGACCCATACCACCACTGCCGATGGACGATCGGATTCCTCCACAATTCTCACCGGCACACCGGGCAGCGACGGACACGCGACGGGAACCGCACGAATTGTCCGTGGCCCGAGCGACTTCGTCCGAGTACGTCGCGGCGACATCCTGGTGTGCCCTTACACCGATCCCGCCTGGACACCTCTGCTGCGAGCAGCGAAGGGCGTTGTGACCGAAACAGGGGGCGTACTGTCCCATGCCGCGATCGTCGCCCGCGAATTGCGAATCCCGGCGGTCCTCGGAGTTGCGAACGCAACGGATCGATTGCGCGACAACGACATCGTCCGAATCGACGGACAGAAAGGAACGATCACCACCACATGACAACTCGATACGTGTACTTGGCTCGTCACGGCGACGCCGACGCCTTCGGAAGACTCACCGATGTCGGTCGCGAACAAGCCGGTCTCCTCGGTGAGCGCCTCGGACGCATCCCGCTCGACGTCGTCTGGCATTCCCCACTGCCACGTGCGGTGGACACAGTCCAGGAGATCGTGAGACGTCGCCGGTCTCGGCCCCCCGTCATCGAATCCGACGAACTCGTCGACAACGTCCCCTACGTGCCGCCGCCGAACGAGACACCCCCGTCCTGGATCCCGTTCTTCGACGGCTGGAACGACGACGACGCGTCGCGCGGTGCACAGACCGCCGAGGACATGATCGAGCGCTTCGCGTCGACGCCCGATTCAGCCGAGTCGAGGAACGACACTCACGAGCTTCTCGTCACCCACGCGTACCCGATTGCGTGGTTCATCCGGCACGCTCTCGACGCGCCACCCGTTCGGTGGCTCGGCATCGACAGCGCAAACACCGCACTGACCGTTATCGAATACCGGACAGGACTACCGCCGAGCGTCGTGATGTTCAACGATATGAGCCACCTGCCACGGCAATTACAGTGGACCGGGTTCCCGACGTCCATCCGCCCCTGAATCGAACTCGTTGTCCCGCAGTATCACTCCGCATCCTCTCACTCACATACGCAGCTGTATTTCCACCAACAGACGCGCATCGGAATCGGCCAGATCGAGATCCAGGATCTGCTCGATGCGGCGGACGCGGTAGCGCAGGGTGTTCGGGTGGACGTGCAGGCGATCGGCCGCGGACCGAACGTCACCGAAGCATGTCAGGTACGTTTCGAGGCTCTCGCGCATCCGGGAGTCGTTGGATGCGTCGTATCGGTCGAGCTCGGCAAGACGCGGGTCCCGGAGTTGTTCGTGATTGCCGATCAGTTCGAGGATTTCTCCCAGCAGCACCGAGGTTCTCGATTCTTCGAGCGTGGTGACGCGAACCTCGCCGGTGGTGCCGTCGAGCACCCGATCCACCTCGAATCTGGCGACGGCCACCGCTTCGAGGTCGGCAATCGGTGCCGCCACCGCCGCGCGCAAGGCCAGCGAGGTTCGCCTCTCGATGCGCCCCACGGCGTCGGCGGCCCACCCCGAAATCCCCGTGCCCGACGCCACCCCTGGAAACAGTGCGTAGATTCTCTCGCCGATAGTGGTGACCAGAGAATCGCGTCGAAAGGCGCTGGCGTGCAACCTGATCGCCGGTGCCAGTGCGCCTGTGTCGAATTCTCCGCACGACGCGAATCCGACGACCGCCGACGATCCGGTGGCGGGGATCGACAGCGCAGATGCCAGCGACGGGACGTCCACTCCGCCGCCTCTGGCCCCGAGCAGTCGTTGGATCTGCAGAGTCTCGTTGGTCGGGGCGTTCGCGATGCGAGTGATCAACCGTGCCGCGACAGCCGAAGCTCCCCGGAGCACACCGTCGGCCTCGTCGGCGAGCGGAATGGCACCCTCCTGCACCCAGATGGTTCCGAGAGTTGTCGGGCTACCGGATATTCGGCGTATCCCCACGGCGAGGCGTCGTCGAATTCCGAGTTCGTGATCGGCGGGTACGTCGATGACGTCGTCGGTGCGCCGGAGGCGATCGAACACACCACGCTCGTGCAGCCCGCGTAGGTAGTCGGCCGGGCCTTCGCGCCCGAGGATCGACAGCGTTCTCAACTCGTCGGCCGCGTCGTCCGATGCCGAATACGCCAACACGTGTGAGCGCTCGTCCTCGATGCTCACCATGCCCTTCGTCAGCGACGCCACCGTCTGCGCGAGTTCGTACAGATCGGTGTCGGCTCCGAATGTCCCGTCGTCCGGACTGTGCGACCGCACCTGGTCGAGAACTCCTCGCGTCATCGACAACAGCAGCTCCCAGCGCGTCTGTCGGTGTACGGCAACCAAGGCGATACCGGTCTCGCGCGCACCATGGGTCAGGGCAGCCGAGTCGGCCACCTTGGTCAACACCGCACGCGGCCTGTCGGCGGCGGCACGCAGAGCAAGATCGTCGAACCACCGCACCACGTCGGCCTCGGTCACCCCCACCAACAGCGTCAGATCGGCGGACGCCCCCGGCGGCAGACGCAGGTCGTCGGCGTCGAGCAACGCAACGGACTCGACGGTCATGTCGATCCCTGCGGGCGCGACCACGAGTTCGACGACAGCGCTGTGCAGAGATGTCAGTAGCGATCGCAGCGACACGGCATTGGCCATACGGACAAGTACACCACAGATTCTTTGGCCGATGAGCTGATTGAACGGCCCCGGAATCGGACTTCAATGGCCACCACACAGCGAAGACGAGGAGCAGCTATGGACGCCGTCACATCAGTTCCCACCCCCACCAACGAGCCGGTCAACACCTACGCGCCGGGGAGCGCCGAACGTGCCCGCCTACGGACCCACCTGACCGAGCTCCGGACATCGCCCGTCGAGATCCACCAGGTCATCGGCGGTGTTCATCGTGTTGCCGACGGCGCTGTCGAGAATGTCGTCGAACCCCACCGGCATGCGTCGATCATCGGCAGCTTCACCGGTGCCGGCCATCAGGATGTTCGCGACGCCATCGATGCCGCCAGTGCTGCAGCCCCGATGTGGCGCGATCTCCCGTTCGACGAGCGCGCCGCCGTCTTCCTGCGAGCAGCCGATCTACTGTCCGGGCCATGGCGCGAAAAGATAGCTGCTGCAACGATGCTCGGCCAGTCCAAGTCGGCCTACCAGGCCGAGATAGACGCACCGTGCGAGTTGATCGACTTCTGGCGATTCAACGTGACCTTCGCCCGGCAGATACTCGCCGAGCAGCCGGTATCGGCACCGGGAGTGTGGAATCGCGTCGAATACCGGCCGCTCGAAGGCTTCGTTTATGCCATCACCCCGTTCAATTTCACCGCCATTGCGGGCAACCTGCCCACCGCGCCCGCGCTGATGGGCAATACCGTGCTGTGGAAGCCCTCCCCCACCCAGGCCGTGGCCGCATACCTGACGCTGCAGCTCCTCGAAGCCGCCGGTCTGCCACCGGGTGTGATCAACCTGGTCCTGGGCGACGGACCGATGGTGTCCGAAGTGGCCCTTGCCGATCCACGACTGGCGGGCATCCACTTCACCGGATCCACCGCGACGTTCCAAACGCTGTGGCGCGAGGTGGGAAACAACATCTCGAACTACCACTCGTACCCCCGGCTGGTCGGCGAGACCGGCGGCAAGGACTTCATCGTCGCGCACAGCTCCGCTGATCCGGACGTGTTGACCACGGCCATGATTCGTGGCGCCTTCGACTTCCAGGGACAGAAGTGCTCGGCCGCGTCTCGGGCCTTCGTTCCGAAATCGTTGTGGGCAACGATGGGCGAGACGTTCATCGAACAAGTGTCGGCGTTGAAGTACGGCGACGTGACCGACCTTTCGAGCTACGGCGGGGCCGTCATCGACCGAAAGGCGTTCGACCGCAACGCAGCTGCACTCGATCGAGCGAAATCCGTGCCCAGCCTGACCATCGCCGCCGGTGGAACCTGCGACGATTCCGAGGGCTACTTCGTCTCCCCCACCGTTCTCCTCGGCGACGACCCGACCGACGAGGCCTTCACCACCGAGTACTTCGGGCCGATCCTGGCCGTGCACGTCTACGACGACAGCAAGCCCGATGCCTACGCCGACACTCTGCGCACCGTCGACACCGGATCGAAGTACGCACTGACCGGTGCGGTCATCGCCACCGACCGCATTGCCGTCGAACAGGCCCATGCCGCACTGAGATTCGCAGCCGGGAACTTCTACGTCAACGACAAGCCGACCGGTGCGGTGGTGGGCCAGCAACCGTTCGGCGGGGCCCGGGCCTCGGGAACGAACGACAAAGCCGGCTCACCGCAGAACCTGCTGCGCTGGACCTCGGCCCGCACCGTGAAGGAAACGTTCGTCCCGCCGACCACCCACGGCTACCCACATCAGGAAGGTGAGGGCACGCGATGACCACCCTGCTGAACAATCCCCTCCGGCCTGCGCTGCTGGCGGCCGCACGATCGCCCAAACTGCAGGCGACGGTGACGCGAATGCGCGCCACCCGCGCTCTCGTCGACCGCTTCGTGGCGGGGGAATCGGAGCCCGCGGCCGTCACCGCTGTGGACTCCCTGCTGGCCTCGGGTCGGTTCGTGTCCGTGGACTATCTCGGCGAGGACACCACCGACCGAGCCCAGGCGAACGCGACCGTCGAGTCTTATCTGTCTCTGATAGAGCGCTTTTCGTCCCGGCGGAGCAACACCAACGCGCTGGAGGTCTCGCTCAAACTCTCGGCACTCGGTCAAGGAATCGATCGAGATCTCGCACTCGAGAACGCGAGGAGGATCTGCCTCGCGGCCGAAGCAGCCGGAGTATGGGTGACGGTCGATGCCGAGGACCACACGACCACCGATTCGACACTGTCGATCGTGCGTGAACTCCGCGTCGATTTTCCCGATCTGGGCACGGTGTTGCAGGCGTACCTGAGGCGAACCGAAGCGGACTGCGCGGAATTGTCGGGGCCGAGATCTCGAATCCGACTGTGCAAGGGCGCGTACAACGAACCGTCGTCGGTCGCGTTTCAGGGTGCACGGGAGGTGTCCGACTCCTACCTCCGGTGCCTGAAGATCCTGATGGACGGCCGCGGCTATCCGATGGTCGCCTCGCACGACCCGGAGATGATCGAGGCTGCCGAGACATTCGCGTCGGCCGCGGGCAGGTCGTCCGAGGATTTCGAGTTCCAGATGCTCTACGGCATCCGCGATCAGGAGCAAGTGCGGCTCGTCGACGCCGATCGACGCGTTCGGGTGTACGTGCCGTACGGAGAGCAGTGGTACGGCTACTTCATGCGCAGGTTGGCCGAGCGCCCGGCCAACCTGATGTTCTTCGCGCGATCGTTGATCTCGCGCAAGTAGAGGGTTCGCCGAAGTACTCGATCGCCACACACGTGGATTAGGTTGCGCGGCATCGGGGCATCCCGACGTCATGGCAAACTACAGAGTTATCGATCCGCACGGAACCGTCGTCGACACCAAGGACATTTCCAGTTCCGAGGATGCGCACGCCTGGTTCAAGGACAGCCGCGCAGACAACGAAGAGTTGGGCTGGCGACTGGAAGTGGAGCACGACGGCGAATGGGCGTTCTTCAGCGACTCAGAAGGAACCAAAGACTAGTTCGCCTGGGCTTGAACACATTCGGACGATCCTGCGCCTCGGCCATGCCGTCGGTCAGGGTCGTCCGTTCTGTGAATCGAGGTTGTGCAATCGAGGGCAGAACCAACAGTGGGCAGCCCCTGTACAGGAGCTGCCCACCTCTTGTCGCGGCGATTATCGCCGGAGTACTTCTAGTCGCTCGACGGACGAGACGTCGGAACAGTGGCCTCGAGGTCTGCTACCCGGAGCAGACGCGAGACCGATCGTCCTGCGACGACCGACCAGGACGCACCGATACCGGCCGTGTAGCCGCGGACTGCGTCGAAAACTGTGAGACCGGCGATGCCGAAGAAATCGACATCGGACAGGTCGAGGGTGACGTGCCGTTTGCTGGACACGCGGCTGCAGACGAAATCGGAAAACATCGGCGCGCTGCGCATGTCGATGTCGCCGTGGACGGCGACGACGAGCGAGCCGTCGGGGCCGTCGTGCGCGGTGAAGATTGCTCCGGTTGCTGCGACGGACACGGACTTCTCCGCGACAGTCACCGGGGTGATTCGAACTTTGTTGCCTGAAGATTCAACACTCATGGCAGATCCCATCGATCGGTCGAACTGAGGGGGAAACCGATTGACGCAGCGGGAGCAGAATAATGCCTGACCCGGACGCCGACTTCGCTGCGTTTCCCCGTGACCGGCTGTTAGCTCAACCTCGGCCAACCTTACGGCACTCGCAGGCTCGGAGTCCAGCATCGGCTCGAGCAGGCCGCCCACCAGCGGTTCGAACATCGCACCCGGGCACGCGCCCTACGCTCGACTGCTGTTACCCAGGTCGGCGTGGTGTTCACGCATGGCACCGATGAGCGATTCGAACACCCGATGCGCGGCGGCCAGATCGGCATCGGGAAGGTCTGCCAGTGCGGCGCTGGTCCGCATTCCGAGGGGTCCGAAGAAGCCGCGAGCGACCTCCATCCCGTGCTCGTCGTACCGCAGAATCACTTTGCGTCTGTCGGATGCGTCCGATTCGCGTCGTATGTGACCCGAAGCGATCATGCGCTCGACGAGGTAGGTCATCGCCGCAGACGAGAGCCCCAACATCGTGCCGAGTTCACCTGCAGTGAGCGGTGCGCCCTCCACGTCCGCGACCATCACATGCAGCAGGGCACGAAAGTCGTTGGGCCGCAGGCTGTGCAGGGCCCCGAAAACCTGACCGATCTGCTCGGAGACCGAAGAAAGCGCTCGGAGATCCGCGGATATTGCGGATTCGAGGTGGTTTCGGTCGGTCATGTCGGTGGTAACTCCTTCGCCGCGGTCATCGTCAGACTACTGCCCGCAACAGGTTCAGTTGCTTAATATCTAAGTAAATGAGATTGTTTTGAGCGTGGACAGCACACGAACCGAGAACAACGCCGCGTGGGATCGCATCGCCGCAGCGGTGACGCACCGTCGATCATGGGCGATTGCGCTCGCGATCCTCGTACTGTCGGCCGCCGTCATGGGGCTCGTCGGAAGCAACGATTCGGCCGGCCAGTCACCGAATTCGCTGCCGACCTCCGCCGAGTCCTACCAGGTGGACCAGCTTCTGGCCGAGTTTCCGGACTCCGATACCGCCCCCGTGATCCTGGTTCTGAGCCGTACCGACGGCACAGACCTGACCCCGGCCGATATCGAGGCCGCTGCGGCCGCACAGACCCGACTGCTCGCCGTCGACCGTTCCGTGCCCGACGCGCCGGGACCCCCTCCGATCGTGGCACCCGACGGCAAGGCCGCGATCGCGCTCGTTCAGGTCGACTCCCAGCTGTCGGGCTTCACGCTGAACGAACTGATCACCGAGCTGCGGTCCGCCGCGACCGACGGCCTCGCACCGGACCTGCGCGCGCAGGTCACCGGCGGACCTGCCTTCGGTGCCGACATCGCGAACTCGTTCTCCGGAGCCAATTTCACTCTGCTCGCCGTCACCGCGCTCGTGGTGGCTGTCCTTCTCATCGTCACGTACCGATCACCGATCCTGTGGTTGGTGCCGCTGGCGGTCATCGGTTTCGCAGACCGGTTCGCCACTACCGTCGGCACGGCCCTGGCCGAGGTCACCGGCCTCTCGTTCGACGGTTCGACCTCGGGAATCACCAGCGTGCTGGTGTTCGGTGCCGGCACCAACTATGCGCTGCTGCTGATCTCCCGGTACCGCGAGGAATTGCGTCACGAGTCCGACCACCGCCTCGCCCTTCGTCAGGCCGTCCGGCAAGCCGGACCCGCGATCATCGCCAGCAATGCCACCGTGGTGCTCGCTCTGCTCACCCTCCTGTTGGCAATACTGCCGAGCACCCGCAGTCTGGGAGCGCTGGCCGCAGCCGGACTGGTCGTCGCAGCGGTGTTCGTCCTGTTCGTGCTGCCGCCACTGCTGGCGCTGTGCGGCCCGAAGCTGTTCTGGCCGTTCGTCCCCAAGCAATCGGATCGCGACACCACCACCGAAGGCGTGTGGCATTCGATCGCAGCAGGTGTCTCGCGGCGGCCGGTGGCAACGGCCTCGGTCACCATCGTCGCGCTACTGGCGTGCTGTGCAGCACTGTTCGGCGCTCGGATCGGACTCTCGCAAACCGAACAGTTCCGTGTCACCGCCGAATCCGTCGAAGGATTCGACACTCTCTCGCAACACTTTCCGGCCGGCTCGGCCGATCCGACGACAATTCTCGCGCCCACCACGAGCATCGATGAGGTAACAGGCATCGCCGAGGGCACGGACGGGGTCGTGTCGGTCGATCGTGTCGCCGATTCCGATACCGGACTGACCCGCCTGTCCGTAGTCACCGATGCAGCTCCCGCGTCCGACGCGTCGTTCACCGTGGTCGAAAGCCTCCGCTCTGCACTCGCCGGGGTGGACGACGCTCGAGTAGGCGGCAGTGACGCCAAGGCACTCGACACCACCGACGCCGCCGCTCGTGACCGTCTGGTGGTGATTCCCGCGATCCTCGCGGTGGTGCTCGCCGTACTTCTGATACTGCTACGAGCGGTGGTCGCACCGCTGATCCTGGTCGCGACAACGGTATTGAGTGCAGTGGCCGCCATCGGTATCGGTAGCTGGGTGAGCCTGCACATCTTCGGATTCCCTGCGCTCGACGACAACACCCCGCTGTTCGCGTTCCTGTTCCTCGTTGCCCTGGGAGTGGACTACACGATCTTCCTGGTCACGCGTACCCGCGAGGAAACGCCGCGGCACGGCACCAGGGCTGCCATCGTGCGGGCGGTGTCGGCCACCGGCGGAGTCATCACCAGTGCGGGAATCGTCCTGGCAGCCGTATTCTGCGTACTCGGCGTCCTGCCGCTCATCACACTCACCCAGCTGGGCATCATCGTCGGTCTCGGCATTCTGCTCGATACCTTCGTGGTGCGCACCGTCGTCATCCCCGCCCTGTTCACCCTCATCGGCCCGAGAATCTGGTGGCCGAACAGAATCGATTCCAGCGAGACCGCAACCACAACCGCAACACAAGGAGCGAATAGATGAACATCCGTACCGCACTGGGACGCACCGCAATTGCCGGAGTGTTCGCCGCAGGTGCCCTGCTCGCCGCTGCCCCGGCGCAGGCGCAGCCGGTCGGCCCGCTGGGATCGGTCGGCCTCGAACCGCTGGCTCCGATCCCGTCACTCGATGTCGAGCGTTACCTGGGCACTTGGAACCAGGTTGCCGCGGTGCCGCAGCCGTTCAACTTGATCTGCGCCCGCGACACCCAGGCGAACTACCAGATGATCGACGAATCCAACATTCGCGTCGAGAACACGTGCACCACCTGGACGGGCCAGGAGAACCGCATCGTCGGCAACGCTCGGGTCAACGACACGGTCACCAAAGCCCAACTGCACGTGAGCTTCCCGGGAGTTCCCACGCAGGAAAGCCAGGAAGGGCCGACCAACTACATCGTGGCCTACATCGCCGACGACTACTCGTGGGCGTTCGTCGGAAGCCCCACCCGCACGTCCGGATTCGTGCTCAAGCGCACGCCCGACGTCAGCGTCGAGCAGTTCCGCGAGATCCGCAGCGTCGTCGAATCGCTGGGCTACGACTCGAACTTCATCACCACGACGCCCACGCCGGGCGGCGCAACGACGATTCAGCAGCTCTCGACCGTGTAGTGCGGCGGAGCCGCAGTGGCGTGGTTATGTGCCGCAGAGGGCACGCGGGAGTGGAGCCCGCGGAACGACCCAGAGACAGAACCACGCCACTGCCGCAGGCACTCAGCTCGCGGACAGGATCGCAATCGCGAAGATCAAGCTGTCTCCCGGTTCGATTCCTGCCTGCGGCTGGCCGCTCGGGTAGCCGTCGGCCGACGTGACCGCAACGGCGACTGTCGAGCCGACGGTCTGCCCGGCGATTGCTTTCTGGAAGCCCGCCACCACACCGTTCAGCGGGAAGTCGACCGGAGCCCCGGTGCCCTCGTAGCTGCTGTCGAATGTCTCCCCGTCGCGTCCGTTGACGCCCAGGTAGCACACGGATACCTCGGCGTCGTCCGCGATGACCGGACCGTCCCCGACCGTCAGTGTCTTCACCTGTGTCTCGGCGACGCTGAACGGGGCCTCGACCGTGACCGCCGGTGCCGCCGTGTCCGTGGATCCGACGACGGCGATGCTGCCGGTGTCTCCGGCCAGCGTCCACTCGGGGGTTGCCGCCGAGTCGGGGGCTGCCGTGGGGCAGGTTCCGGTCGATGCTGCCTCGGCCGAGGCGGACGCAGAGGCGGACGTCGTCGTCGCCGGGGACGAGCTGTCCGAATCCGAACTGCACGCACCCGTCAGGAGAACGAGCGATGCGGAGGCGGCCAGGAACAGGGTGCGGGTCTTCGTCTGATTCACCGCGCTCACGCTACAAGTAGCGGCGCAGTCCCCGGCACACCCATCACATCGCGGCGCGGAGCACCTCGGCCACGGGAGTGGATGCTCGACCGGTCAAGGTCTGCAGGTCACCGGAGTCGGTGTCGAGTTCGCCTCGCGAGATGCCGGCGTCGGCACTGGCGAGCATGGTCGCCACGAAATCGGGCAGACCGGCACCCTCGAGAATTGCGGCGTACTCGGACTCCGGCACATCCTTGTAGACCACCGGCTTGCCGGAGACCTCACCGATGACGGCCGCCAGATCGGCGTAGGTCAGGCGCTCGTCGCCACCGAGCTCGTAGATCTTGCCGCCCTGATCGTCCTGGGTCAGCACGGCGGCAGCAGCTTCTGCGTAGTCCGCTCGCGATGCTGCCGCGATCTTGCCGTTCCCCGCTGCGCCGAGCAGAACCCCACCCTCGACGGTCTGGGCGAGCGAGCCGAGGTAGTTCTCCCAGTACCAACCGTTGCGCAGGAAGACCGCGGGGATCGCCGACGCGGTGAGGCGCTCCTCGGTCGCCTTGTGTTCGGGGGCCAGGCTCACTCCGGACGTGTCTGCGGCGAGCAAGCTGGTGTACGCGATGAGGCTTACCCCCGCCGCTTCTGCGGCGTCGATCACGTTGTTGTGCTGCGCGATTCGCTGCCCCACCTCGGATCCCGAAATCAGCAGCACCTTGTCCACGCCTGCGAATGCAGATGTCAGGGCAGCAGTGTCGCTGTAGTCGGCAACCCGAATTACGACGCCGCGTTCGGCCAGCTGCGCGGCCTTGTCCGCGTCACGGACGACGGCCACGATATCGCCGGGTGCGACGCCGCGTGTGATGAGTGCGTCGACGACGAGTCCGCCGAGGTTGCCCGTTGCTCCGGTTACTGCTGTGGTCATGCCGACTCCTGCGTGTCTCGGGGTTGAGGTTTCAAGTTCCAACTCATCATGCACTTACTTTTTGTGCAGTGCAACCGCGATGGTAATCACTGACGTTTCGGCATGCGCTAGCATTGCCATATGCCCGATTCCGCCGACTCCCTCGAAGCGTCCGTCTTCGCGCGGGACTGCGCGTCGCGACAGACCCTGCAGAATGCCACGAGCAGGTGGGGAGTCCTGGCCCTGGCGGCACTCACCGAAGGCGACTATCGCTTCAACGCATTGCGCCGACGCGTCGACGGCGTCAGTGAACGCATGCTGTCGCAGACCCTGCAGACGCTCAAGCGTGACGGCCTCGTGGTGCGCACAGTGCGGGGGACCATCCCACCCAAAGTGGAGTACAGCCTCACCCCGCTGGGACGCGACGTCGGCACCCGCTTGAGCGACCTCATCGAACTCATCGAGGGCAACATGCCGCTCGTCCTCGAATCACGCACCCAGCACGACGCACGCTGATCAGCTGGGCGGAGTCACCAAACACCACTCGTTGCCCTCGGGGTCGAGGAGTACCTGAAAGGATCCGGCCGCGTCGGAGTGCCGGTCGCCGAGCACTGTCGCACCCAGGGCTACCGCCTGCTCGACGGCACTGTCGATGCTCGGTACGTCGACGTCGAGATGAAGTCGGTTCTTGCCGACTTTGCCCTCGGATACTCGCTGGAACGCCAGTCGGGTGAACCCGGGAACGTCCACGAAGTGCCATGCGTCGTCGCGCGCCGCCGGCATCCCGCCGAGCACCCCCGCCCAGAATTGCGCCAGCAATGCCGGCTCTGCGCAGTCGAAAACGACCTCGTCGATGCGTCCGATCATGAGGCAATCGTAGGGACCGACCGCGCTCCACGTTGCGTTACCTCAGCGTTATTTCACCGAGACGTTTTCGAGATGTCGACGAACCCGCACCGCGCCCGAGCAGGTCGAGACTCGATGTCAGGGAGTCGGGTCCCCAGCAACAATGGCCCAGCGACCATCACGCTCGGCGCACCGGTGCCGACGCATCGATCTCGGGAGGCATTCACCATGTTCCACATCAAGAGAATTCTCGGCGGAGCGGCAGCACTCGGATTCGCCTGTACCTTCGCGGCCCTGGTGCCCGGCACGGCATCGGCTGCACCGGTCGCCTGCACCACAGCCCCAGGAGGTGGCGACATCGCTGCGCTCGTCGAAGGATCACAGTGCGACAGCTCCGCAGACGGTGCCAGCGCGGCCGCAGGATTCGGCCTCGAGGGTTGGGGCTCGGCGGAGGCCATGAACAATGCGGCCGCTCTGGCGCTCGGACTGAACGGCGGAACTGCCGTCAGCAACGGCAGTTTCGGCGGCGCGCCCGCGGCGATCGCCTTCGGCCCCGGCGCGGTTGCACAGAACACTGCCGCGGGCCTCGGACTCTCCATCGCGGTGGCCGCACCGGGCTCCACCATCACGCTCACCCCTGACGGCGCAGTATGCAACGGTGCCGGAATCGCGGGTAGCTTCACCACGCTTCAGGGCTGCATCGGCTGACACGTTCCGAGCAACGCACGCGAGTAGGCGATATGGATGCCGCCGAAGGCCGGGTCATCTACAGTCTCAATGACCTACAAGTCTCGGTATGCGAGTCGGCAACGACCCGCTGAACAAGGAGTTCGACGGCAATGATGTCCTACCTGCTCTACGACGTGCTGCTCCCCCAGCTCGGCCACGACGTCGCGTCGTACTGGGCACACCTGTTGGTCGTCGCCCCGATCTGAGTACTCGGGCTCGATACGACAGAGATATCCCCGATCGGCCGTGTAGGCCGGTCGGGGATATCTCGTTTCGAAAGCCGGAACCGAGTCAGACGGGTTCGGGCAGAAGCCGCGTCAGCACATCCGACAGCGTCACCACGCCGATAGTCCGCTCGGTGTCACCTACCCCCACCGAAGCATCCACCACCAGTGCCAGATGGTGCCGCGTCTCGCGCATCGACGCGAGCGCCACGTACACCGGCGTGGTGGACTCCAGCGTGTACGCCGGACGCGTGATCTCGGCCAGATTCTCGGGATCGGTCAACGTGTCTCGCACGTGTACAACACCTTTCACCACGTCCTTGTCGCTGACGAGGATGCGAAGATGTCCACTGATCCGTGACGCCTCCCGCACGTCGTCGATCGAGGCCGACGACGACACCGAGGTCGGTGTTCCGCTCCCGACAACCAGATCGCCGACGGTGAGATCCTGCAGTTCCAGCGCTCCCGAAATCTGCGCCTGGTAGCTGGCGTCGAGTGCACCGACGTTGACCGAGTGCTCGACGAGCTGACGGAGATCGTCCGCGTTCTGCCCGGACCCCACCTGGTCGGCCGGCTCCACGCCGACTTTGCGTAGGCACCAGTTGGCCATGTTGTTCAAGATCGTGAGAACCGGCCGCGTGACGAACATGAATCCACGCATGGGAAGCGCGAGCATCGTGGCCGACTTCTCCGGATGCGCGATGGCCCACGACTTGGGAGCCATCTCGCCGACAACCAAGTGCAGGAACGTGACGACGATCAGCGCGAGGACGAATCCCAGTACGTCGGCGAACCAATACGGCAGGCCGATGCCCTCGAAAAGCGGTGTGAGCCAGTAGTGCACCGCCGGTTTGGTCGTCGCACCGAGGGCGAGGGTGCACACAGTGATACCGAGCTGCGATCCGGCGAGCAGCACCGTCAGCTCCGAGGAACTGCGCAGCGCGGCCCGAGCGGATCGCGAGTTCGGTGCAGCATCTTCGAGGCGATGCCGCTTGGCCGCGAGCAGAGCGAACTCGACAGCGACGAAGAAGGCGCTCGCAGCGATGAGACCGATGGTGACGGCCAGAAAGACCCAGAGGTTGCTCATCGGTGTGCTCCTGCAATGTCGGACTCGGCCGAATTCTCGTCGCGCTCGGTTGCCCGCTCGTCGATGGTGAGGGTGAGTAGTGACGGCACGTGACTGTCGATCTCCTGCACCTCGATCGTGACGAATCGAATCGGCGTCTCGTCGTCGTTGGCCAGATCTGCGTTGTCCGGTGGGAGATCCACCTCGATGCGGGTACCGACGTCGGGCAGCGAACCATGATGCGCGATGGCGAATCCGGCGATGGTCTCGTAGTCCCCGTCGGGCAGATCCACCCCGATCGCGCGCTCGACCTCGTCGACGTGCACCTCCCCTGCCATCGTCCAGCTGCCGTCGTCGCCGCTGACCGGGCTCGGGTCGAGTACGCCGTCGTCGTGCTCGTCGGTGATTTCACCGACGAGTTCCTCGGCCAGGTCCTCGATGGTGATCACGCCGGTGAGGCCGCCGTATTCGTCTATGACACAGGCCAATTGGTTCCGTGTCGCCCGCAGCTCGCGCATCGCGTCGGGCAGGCTCTGCATCTCGGGCAGAATCAGTGCATCGCGGGTGAGACCGGAGATCGGCGTCGAATCGGGCTCGACGGAGCCCAGCACGTCGTGCAGGTGCACGACGCCGACTATTCCGTCGTCCTCGTCGAGCACCGGATACCGGGAATGCTCCTGTCCCATCAGCGCTTTCACCTCACCGAGGGTGTCGGTGTCGCGCACCGTTGCGGCTCGTGAACGCGGGATCATGGCATGTTCGACGTTGCGCGTCGGGAAGTCGAGAATGCGATCGAGAAGAGTCGACAACTCCTCGGGCAGGTCGCCGGTTTCACGGGAATCCGAGACGATGTGTTCGAGGTCGCGCGGATTCGCCGAGTGCTCCACGTCGTGCACGGGTTCGATCTTCAGCGCCTTGAGCAGCAGATTCGACGACTGATCGAAGATGGTGATCAACCAGCCGAAGAGCTTGAGGTAGATGGTCGTCGAGAGCGAGAGCCATCGGGCCACCGGCTCCGGGCGGGCGATGGCGAAGTTCTTCGGGAACAGTTCGCCGAAGAGCATCTGTACGAACGTCGCGAACGTGATCGCAAGAACGGCACCCAGTCCGACACCGACAGCTGTCGGAACACCGACGCCGCCCAGTATCGCGCCGAACGACTGGCCGATCAGCGGTTCGGCGACGTAGCCGACCAGCAGTCCGGTGACCGTGATGCCCAGCTGCGCACCCGAGAGCATGAACGACGTGCGCTTGGTGACGGTCAACGTACGAGCCGCGACGGCGTCGCCGGCCTCGGCACGCGCCTTGAGCCGGGACCGGTCGACGGTCATGTACGCGAATTCCTGAGCTACGAAGTAGCCGGTTGCGACGGTGATGAGAAAAACGACGAGCAGGCCGAGCAGAAGAGTGAGCAGAACGCTCATTCGCCGGACACCGCCTCGCACGTAGTAGCTGTGGTGCGGGGAGCCGTGTCCGGCCCGGGTTTATCGCTGTCCATGATTCCTCGGGGTCGTGTGATGTGAAGTTTGTCCGATACTACCGGGTCACGGTGCCTTCACGACGAGGACGGGAACCGGGCAGTCCAGCAACACTCGCTGAACCGTGCTGCCCATCAGGAACTTGCCCACAGCGGATCGACGCTTGGAGCCGATGACGACCATGCCCGCACCGACGTCGGCAACGAGATCGACCAGAGCGCCGGCCGGGTCTCCACCATCGGGTTCGACGCGCACGGTCGTGGCCGCTCCCGGCAGCGTCCGCTCCACCTCGGCCTGCGCCGCGCTGCGGTCCTCCGCCGACACGGAATCGCGGTCCACCACGGACAACACGATCAGCTGGGCCTGACGGAGCTCGGCCTCTGCGGCACCACGTCGCAGCGCCTCCTGCCCCTCAGGGGTGTTGCTCATCGCTACTGCCACTGCACTCGCTACCGCTGTGTTCGCTGAAGACACGGTCTCTCCCGTTGCTCGAATCCACCGAGGATTGCCCTCGACGTTGTGAACTGGACTAATCGGACAAACTGTATCTAACCTGACGCTGTGACACACCACACGAAAGGTCTCTGATGGCGATACCGCCCACATTGTTTAGAACAGTCGGCGCCCTGGCGGTGGTGGGAGCGGTGACCGTGGCGGGTATCGATGCCGCTCGCAGTGCCAGCGGCTCCGATGCCCGAGCCAAACTGACACTGATCGCTCCGGCTGCTGCGGGCGGCGGCTGGGATCTGGTCGCCCGCGAGTCGCAGCAAGCGCTGCGCAGCGATGGCATCGTCAACAACGCCCAGGTCGTCAACGTCCCCGGTGCAGGCGGCACCATCGGTCTGAGCCAACTCGAGAACCTCAGCGGTCAGCCCACCACCGTCATGATCACCGGCACCGTGATGCTGGGCGGCATCGCGATCAACAACTCCGAGACCACCCTCGCCGACACCGTTCCGATCGCCAAACTCGCCGAGGACTTCGAGGTGTTCGTCGTCCCGAAGGACTCGCCGATCCAGAATCTCGAGGACATGATCGAGGCCTGGCGAGCGAACCCCGGTGGCCTGCCGATCGGCGGCGGGTCGCTCGGCGGCATCGATCACATCGTGGCGGGTCAATTGGCCCAGGAAGCCGACATCGATCCGGCCGCAATCAATTACATCGCCTACTCCGGCGGCGGCGAGGTGCTGACGTCGCTGCTGTCGAACACCGTCGGCGTCGCGGTCAGTGGGTTCAACGACTTCCGCGACCAGATCGAGGCAGGCAACGTGCGTGCACTCGCGGTGGCCGCGCCCGAGCCGCTCGAGGGATTCGACGTGGACACGTTCATCGAACAGGGTTACAACGTCGACCTCGTGAACTGGCGCGGAATCGTTGCGCCGCCTGGAATCTCGGACGAGGACCGACAGACTCTCGTCGACATCGTCACCGAGATGGTCGACACCGAGCAGTGGGCAACGGCCGTCGAACGCAACCGTTGGAAAGAGTCGGTGGTGACGGGAGACGAGTTCGGAGAGTTCCTCGACGTCGAACAGGCACGCATCACCGGAATTCTCGAGGAGTTGGGGCTGGTATGACAACAACAACGACCACCGACACCGACACGTCCCGGTCTTTCTGGACCGGCCGTAGCGGATTGATCGTTCCGGCGCTGCTCGTCGCACTTGGAGTGTTCCTGGTCTACGGAACCGTCACGATGCAGGTTCCGCCGACCGCCACTTCACCTGGCCCGCAGGTCTTTCCGGCCATCGTCGCCGGCGGCTGCTTCGTGGTCGCGCTGTTGATCACCATCCAACTGATGGTCAAGCCCGACGTGATCGACCGCGGGGTCGACGCCGACGGTAAGCCGCACACCGGCACCGTGAGCAATTGGCGCACCCTGTCGATCACCGTCGGATCGGTGGCCTTGTTCATCGCCCTGCTCGACCCGCTCGGCTGGGTACTCGCCGGAGCGTTGCTGTTCTGGGGCGTCTCGATCGGATTGGGTGGTCGCCGTTACGTGTTCGACGCGGCAGTCGCACTGCTGGTCTCGAGCGCCGTTCAGATCGTATTCTCCGCGGGCCTCGGCCTGACCTTGCCCGGCGGCGTCCTCGCCCAGATCTTCTGACGGAGCTGAATTTCCGATGGATTCATTGAGCAATCTTCTCGACGGGTTCGGCACCGCGCTGACTCCGATGAACCTGGTGTGGGTGTTCGTCGGCGCGTTGCTCGGCACCGCCGTGGGCGTCCTGCCCGGTCTCGGCTCTGCCATGGCGGTGGCCCTGCTGCTGCCGGTCACCTTCACCCTCGACCCCACCGCTGCCCTGATCATGTTCGCCGGAGTGTATTTCGGCGGCCTGTTCGGCGATTCGATCTCGGGCATTCTGATGAACACCCCCGGCAACAGCACCGCCATCGCCGGTACGTTCGAGGGGCATCGAATGGCCAAGAACGGCCGCGCCCCACAGGCTTTGGCGACCTCGGCCATCGCGTCGTTCATCGGTGGCATGATCGCCACGACCCTGGTCGTGTTCTTTGCCCCGACACTTGCGGCATTGGCGACCAACTTCGGACCCGCCGAATATCTCGCCCTGGCGGTGTTCGCGTTCATCGCGACGTCGGCAGTGGTGTCGGACTCGGCCCTCAAGGGTCTGACCGCCCTGCTCATCGGCCTCACCCTGGCCGTGATCGGTATCGACGGACCCTCGGGCGCTTCACGATTCACCTTCGAGGTGCCGGCCCTGTTCGACGGCATCCACATCGTCGTCATCACCGTGGCGATGCTCGCCCTCGGTGAAGTGATCCACATCGCGTCGAAGATCGGGCGGCCCGAGGATCGGTCGTTGATCAAGTCGCAGGGGCGACCGTGGCTGAGTAAGGCCGAATTCCGCGAAGCACTCCCGGCCTGGCTGCGCGGCACGGCATTCGGTGTGCCGTTCGGCGTCATACCGGCGGGCGGTGCCGAGGTGCCGAGCTTCCTGGCCTACGGTACCGAACGCAGGCTCGATCGTAAACGCGAGAAGCCGATGTTCGGCAAGGGTGCCATTCGTGGCGTGGCAGGGCCCGAGGCAGCTGGAAACTCCACAGCCGGAACAGCAATGGGCGCGCTACTGGCCTTGGGGCTGCCGACGTCGGCGACGGCCGCGATCATGCTGGCGGCCTTCCAGCAGTACGGCATGCAACCCGGACCGCTCCTGTTCGAGCGCAGCGGAGACATCGTCTGGGCTCTGCTGGCCAGCCTCTTCCTGGCGATGATCGTGCTGCTGATCCTCAACCTGCCGTTCGCACCGTTGTGGGCCCAGCTGCTGAAGATCCCCAAGAACTACCTCTACGCCGGAATCTCGGTGTTCGCTGCCCTCGGCGTCTACGCGTCCAGTGCGTCGATCGTGGATCTGATCTTCATGCTCGGGCTCGGCATCGTCGGATTCATGATGCGTCGCTACGAGATTCCACTCGCACCGGTGTTGATCGCGGTGATCCTGGGCCCGCTCGCCGAGGAATCCCTCAGACGTGCACTGGCCGTCAGCGAGGGCGACCCGTCGATCCTGGTCAGCAGCGGCATCACCATCGTGCTCTACGCACTGATGGTCATCGCCGTGGTGTTCTCGATCGTCAGCAAGATCAGGGCCCGCAAGACCGCCGACTTCTGAGCGCGCTCCGCGCAGTGGTGTGGTTGAGTGCCCTCTGGGGCACTCAATCACACCACTGCGAAGCACTTAGTGCTGCAGGGCCGGGTAGTCCGTGTAGCCCGTGGCACCATCGGTGTAGAAGGTGCTCGGATCCGGCTCGTTCAGGGGCAGATTCTCGCGCCAGCGGTAGGCGAGGTCGGGGTTGGCGATCGCCGGACGGCCGACGACGATGGCGTCACCGATGCCGTTGTCGAGCAGCGACAGAGCCTCGTCACGGCTGGTGATCTCACCGAAGCCACTGTTGACCAGCACGGAGCCGCCGAAGGCCTGCCGCAGATCCTGAACCAGCTCACCGGCCGGATCCTTGTGCAGCACACTGAGATACGCCAGACCCAACGGTGCGATTCGGTCGACCAACGCGCGGTAGGTGGCACGCACGTCGTCGGCGTCCGTCTCGAGGGCATCCTGAATGTTGTGCTCGGGTGAGATACGAATTCCCACCTTGCCTGCGCCCAGGGCTGCGACCACTGCCTCGACGACCTCGGCGACGAAGCGCGCACGGTTCTCGGGTGAGCCGCCGTACTTGTCGTCTCGCTGGTTCGATGCCGGCGAGAGGAATTCGTGCAACAGGTATCCGTTGGCACCGTGAATCTCCACGCCGTCCATTCCGGCCGCGATCGCGTTCTTCGACGCCTGCACGAAGTCCTCGATCACCGACGGCAGCTCGTCCTCACGCAACGCGCGCGGGGTGGGGTACGACTTCTTGCCCTCGTACGTGTGAGTCTCGCCCTCGATAGCGATGGCGCTGGGCCCGACGACCTCACGGCCACCCGTCGTCGCCTCGTGGGTAACCCGACCGGCATGCATCACCTGAGCGACGATCGATCCGCCCTCGGCGTGCACTGCGTCGGCAACGTTGCGCCAACCCTCGATCTGCTCGTCCGTGACAAGACCGGGCTGGCCTGGGAAGCCCTGGCCTGCATGGCTCGGGTAGGTGCCTTCGCTGACGATGAGCCCCAAAGACGCCCGCTGCTTGTAGTGCTCGACCACCATCGGGCCCGGCACGCCGTCCTTACCGGACCGAACCCGCGTGAGCGGGGCCATCACCAGCCGGTTGCCGAGCTTCAGGTCACCGAGGGTCAACGGGGAAAACAACTTCATGGATCTCTCTCCTCACGAGTGCGTGCACAGTCTTTGCCACTGATCACTCGAACGATCGAGATCCATGAAGCTATTCCGATCCGAGAGATTGCTCACGCCGGAAACAGCGCACTTACAGGATGTACAGCATCTCCTGGTACGTCGGCAGCGGCCAGAGATCGTCGGCCACCATTGCCTCGAGCGTGTCCGCCGCCGAGCGGACCGCCGCCATCGCGGGCAGCAGTTCGTCCTTGGCGTGCACGGCCTCGGCCAGAGCGTCGCCGCCCGGGTCGGCTTCCAGCGCGCCCTTCAACGTCGCCAACGCTGTGCGCAGCTCCGACAGCGGAGCCGAGACTGCGTGCAGCGCAGTCATGTCCACGTCCTCGACGCCTGCACCCTTGAGCGCGCTGACGTTTTGCGCCAGTTCCGTCTGGTAGCGCACTGCAGCGGGCAGGATGGACGTCTGGCCCATTTCCAGCGTCAACCGCGCTTCTACGAACACCGTCAGCGCATACTGCTCGAGTCCGATCTCGTAGCGCGAGTGCATCTCTCGGTGATTGAACACCTTGTACTTCTCGAACAGTTCCATCGCCGACTCGGAGATCAACTCCGGCAATGCGTCGAGGGTGGTACGCAGATTCGGTAGTCCTCGTGCTTCGGCCTCGACCTGCCAGTTGTCGGAGTAACCGTCACCGTTGAACACCACTGCACCGTGTTCGGTGATGATCTCCGTCAGCAGGTTCTGCACGGCGGTGTCGAAATCGGTGCCGTCGGCGACGGCGGCCTCGAGATTGGTCGCCATGTAATCGAGCGCCTCGGCCATGATCGTATTGATCGTGACCATCGGGCCGTTGACGGTCTGCATGGAGCCGGGAGCGCGGAACTCGAACCTGTTGCCCGTGAACGCGAATGGGCTCGTCCGGTTGCGGTCGCCGGGATCGGTCGGCAGAACGGGCAGGGTGTCGGCACCGATCATCATGGTGCCCTTGCCCTTCGAGGACGTGGCTGCACCCTTGGCGATCTGATCGAACACGTCTGCCAGCTGATCACCGAGGAAGATCGAGATGATCGCGGGCGGAGCCTCGTTGGCCCCGAGACGGTGATCGTTGGTCGCCGACGCCACCGAGGCGCGCAGCAGACCACCGTACTTGTGCACCGCACGGATGACGGCGGCGCAGAAGACCAGGAACTGCGCGTTGTCGTGCGGGTTGTCGCCGGGAACGAGCAGCGATCCGAGCTCGGAGTTACCGAGCGAGAAGTTGACGTGCTTGCCCGAGCCGTTGACACCCTCGAAGGGCTTCTCGTGGAACAGACACTCCATACCGTGCTTCTTGGCGATCGTCTTGAACGTCGTCATCAGCAGCTGCTGGTGATCGGCTGCGATGTTGCCGCGCTCGAACATCGGCGCGATCTCGAACTGCCCGGGGGCGACTTCGTTGTGCCTGGTCTTGGCCGGAATACCGAGCTTGAACAGCTCACGCTCGGTATCCATCATGAAGCCGAGCACGCGCTCGGGGATGGCTCCGAAGTAGTGGTCGTCGAATTCCTGCCCCTTGGGTGGCTTCGATCCGAACAGGGTACGACCGGCGTTGAGCAGGTCGGGGCGGGCCAGGAAGAAGTGCCGGTCGACGAGGAAGTACTCCTGCTCAGGACCACAGAACGAGACGATGTTCTCGATGTTCTCGTGTCCGAACAACTTCAGGATGCGCTCGGCATGTCCGCCCATCGCCTGCTGCGAACGCAACAACGGCGTCTTGTGGTCGAGGGCCTCACCGGTCATCGAGACGAACACCGTCGGGATGCACAGGGTATTGCCGTTCGGGTTCTCGAGCACGTACGCCGGGCTGGTGACGTCCCAGCCGGTGTACCCACGAGCCTCGAACGTGTTGCGCAGACCGCCGTTGGGGAAGCTCGACGCGTCGGGCTCGCCCTGGATCAGCGTCTTGCCTGCGAATTCGGCGAGCGCACTGCCGTCACCGACGGGATCGAAGAAGCTGTCGTGCTTCTCGGCCGTCAACCCGGTGAGCGGGTAGAAGACGTGGGCGTAGTGCGTCGCGCCCTTCTCCAGGGCCCAGTCCTTCATCGCCGACGCCACCGCGTCGGCGACCATGGGGTCGAGCTTCTTACCCTTGTCGATCGTCGCCATCACGGACTTGAAGACCGATTTGGGCAGACGCTTCTGCATCACGACCTTGCTGAAGACGTTCTCACCGAATATCTCGCCCGGCTTCTCATCTCCCACGAAGCTGACCGCAGGCGGCACATACGCCTCGACGTCTTTGATCGCCTGCAGGCGTACGGTATTTCCACTCATGGCTACCCCTTGACAAGGTGCTGCTCCACAGCTGGATTTTGCGGAGTCCGACCCGGCGACTGTACGAATGCGACGTGGCGGTCGTGTTTCGTCGTTGTGTCCACTGCGATGCAAAACAGACGGGGAGGCAAAAACGGCAATCGGAGTTTCTTTCCGCGCACACGGGGTAACTCCATAGCCAGCGTAAACAACTGAAAGGCGTGTTCCATGACCGACGAGTTGACCGTCCGGCGCGTGATCGACGCTCCCCCCGCCTCAGTGTTCACCGCGCTCGCCAATCCCGAGGTTCAGGCTGCGGTCGACGGCTCGGACATGCTGCGCGGCGCGATCGACCCGACCCCGCTGCGCGCGGTGGGCGACACCTTCGCGATGGATATGTACCAGCCGGAACTGGGCGAGTACGTCATGGAGAACACCTTGTTCGTGTTCGAGCAGGACCGGCGCATCGGTTGGATCCCCAATCGCCAGGGTATGGAACCCCGTGGCACGCGCTGGTCCTGGGAACTCGAGGAGGTCGCCGACGACCGGACAGCCCTGACCCAGGTGTACGACTGGTCGCGTGTCACCGACCCGGAGTTCCGCAAGATGGCCGGGTTTCCGCGGGTGACCGAAGACCAGATCGTCGGCACCATGCGCCGGCTCGCCGAACATCTCGGCGTCCCGCTCGAAGACTGATCCCCAACAACAGGAAAGAAACCCCATGGTCGACGTCACCCGCACATTCACCGCCGCTGTTCCGCTGGAGAAGGCGGCCGCATTTCTTCGCGACTTCTCCAATGCGCCGTCGTGGGATCCCGGAACCCAGAGCTGCACGCAGATTACGGACGGGCCGGTCGCCGTCGGAACACAGTGGCACAACGTCTCGAAGCTGTTCGGTATCACCACGGAGTTGACCTACACCTTGGTCACGGACGAGCCGAATCACATCGTTCTCGAAGGCGAGAACAAGACAGCCACCAGCGTCGACGACATCACGCTGACGGCGGAAGGCGACCGATCGACGCGGATCGACTACCACGCGCAGGTCGAGTTCAACGGTGCCGCAAAGGTTGCCGGTCCGTTCCTGAAGGCGGGTTTCGAGGCGAAGGTCGCGCCGGACACCGTGGAGAAGATGACCGAGGCGCTCGAGCGGCTGAACTGACGGCTTACCTGCGCGCGACGATCGTGAAGTTGTCGGCCGCGCTCGTCTCGACCTCGGCTGCCACGATCGAACCGTCGTCGGCGAAGATCTCCACGATCGTGAACCCGGCACCCATCACCAGCGACCGCACATCCGACACCGTGGTGAAATGCATGAACGGCGCAAAATCGTGTGCAGCGAGCGGAGCGATGGCCCATGATCCCCGATCGTCGATGCGAGATCTGGCCGACCACCAATTACGCACGCTGCGAACAACACCGGTAGGATCGAGCAGTCTCCGCCCGATTGCCGTCACGGCCCGTTTCGGCGAGAATCTGAACCGCTGCGTTGGCCTGCTCAGCTGAAACGGCTTCTCCCCGAACGACGGTCCGTTGCGGTTGAGGGTGGAGAACACCAACACCCCGGAACCCGCAAGAAGTCGAAAGAATTCGGCGAGTACCCGGCCGCGCTCCTCGTGGGTGACGGTGTCTATCCCGTTGTTGCTGAACACGATCAGGCCGAACTCGCCGTCGGCGAAAGCCGTCAGACTGCGCGCATCGGCCACGTGCGCTTGCAGGTCCGGGAAATTCCGTCGGAACGCGTCGATCATGTTGGGCGCGTAGTCGATCGCCACGTACTGATCGCTCATGAGCCGCAGCAGGGCTGTGGTTCGGCCACTGCCGACGCCGACGTCCAACACCGGCGTTCCGCGAGCAATCGAGGCCGCAGCGACCAGCGCCGCCGCTTCGCCACGGTCGAGAAATCCGTCTGTGGGGCCGGCGTACTCCACATAGGCCGCGGCCACCCGAGCACTGTCGAACACATCCCGGTTGTGGTCTGTGGACACGCTGATCACCTCTTCTTCCCTGACCGCTGCCACACGCGTCTCGCCCCTGGCATCAGACCGTACCGGCGAACCCTGAGGTGCGCCTGAGGTAACACGGCTATGGTCATCCACCGGGGTATGTGTGCATCATCGACACATGACAACTTCCTACGACGCGTGGCCGGCACTCCCGATCGAGAGCTGGGCAGACACTCGCGACACGGTGCATCTCTGGACCCAGATCGTCGGCAAGACCCGAATGGCACTGTCACCGGCACTCAACCATTGGTGGGGAGTAGCGCTGTACGTCGATGCGTCCGGACTGACGACGTCGCTGATACCACTCGGCGACCGCGGTCTCGAAATTCGTTTCGACTTCCTCGCCCACCGACTGGTACTGGCCACCACCGATGGCCAGAGCCGGACCATGAAGCTCGAACCCCGCACCGTCGCAGACTTCTTCGCCGAATACACCGACCTGCTCACGCAACTCGGAGTCGACTCGACGATCGTGGGACGGCCTGTCGAACTTCCACACGCCACCCCGTTCGCGGAGGACGTCGAACACGCCTCCTACGACGCGGACGCGATGGAGAGGTTCTGGCGCGCCCTCGTCAGCGCACATCGAGTGTTCTCCGAGTTTCGCGCCGACTTTCGCGGGAAGTCCAGCCCTGTCCATTTCTTCTGGGGCGCTTTCGATCTCGCCGTCACGCGCTTCTCGGGTAGGTCGGCCCCCCAGCATCCCGGTGGTGTTCCGAACTGCCCGGACTGGGTGATGCACGAGGCGTACAGCGACGAGGTCTCGAGTGCCGGCTTCTGGCCGGGCGGGGCCGCGGAGGGCGCGTTCTACGCTTACGCCTACCCGAATCCGGACGGCTACGACAGCCATCCGGCCGTCACCGCTCCCGCGTACTTCGATCGCGATCTCGGCGAGTACGTCCTCCCCTACGAGGCCGTACGCACTGCCGAGGACCCCGACGCGCTTCTGCTCGCCTTCCTCGACAGCACCTACCGTGCCGCTGTCGAGACTGCCCACTGGCGGTAGCTCGGAGGGAGGCGGTTGCCGTTCCCCCCCCCCCCCATCTGGGGGTATTCGACGGGTGACCCGGATCACTACCGTTCGTCGCATTCGGTATCGCACATTCGCCCGATACCCGACAAAACGGAGGAACCATGACCACTGTCTCACCCGACGACCCGGGTGTGTCCGCATCGACGCGGCCGCCGGTGCAGACCAAGACCAGTGTTCGGCGGGTCGCCGTCGCCAGTGGTATCGGTACGACGATCGAGTTCTACGACTTCTTCATCTACGGAACCGCTGCCGCCTTGGTCTTCCCGACCATCTTCTTCCCGGCGCTCGGATCGACAGCAGGCACCGTGGCCTCGTTCGCCACCTTCGCCGTCGCGTTCATCGCCAGGCCCGTCGGTGCGGTGCTGTTCGGGCACTTCGGCGACCGCATCGGTCGTAAGAAGACGTTGATCTCGACGCTGCTGCTGATGGGAGTATCCACGTTCGCCATCGGCTTGCTGCCCGGTGCCGAAACCATCGGCGTGGCTGCTCCGATCATTCTGGTGCTGCTCAGGTTCGGACAAGGCTTCGCAGTGGGCGGAGAATGGGCCGGCGCGACACTGCTCACGGCCGAGTACGCCCCGCCGGGAAAACGTGGCTTCTATGCGATGTTCCCCCAGTTGGGACCGTCCGCCGCCTTCATCTTCTCGAGCGCTACCTTCCTCGCTACCGGCTTGCTGCTCGGCGACACCAACGAGACGTTCCTGAACTACGGCTGGCGAATCCCGTTCCTGCTCAGCGCAGTTCTGGTGCTTATCGGCCTGTACATGCGGTTGGCCATCGAGGAGACCCCGGTCTTTCGCGCCAACAAGCTCGCCGAAGAGCAGGCCCCGGCGACCGCCGCGCCCACCAAGCTGCCCATCTTCGACGCATGGCGCATCCAGAAGCGCGAAATCATTACCGCCGCAGGAGCATTGGCGTCCCTGTTCGCGTTCTTCTACATGGGCACCGCGTACCTGACGAGTTACGGCACCAAGACCCTCGGATTCGACCGCCCGTTCGTGTTGATCACCGGAATCGGAGCGGCGGTGATCTTCGGAGTCGCGATCGCGGTCTCGGCGACCTACTCCGATCGTGTCGGCCGACGCCGAGTGATCATGGGAGCGTGCATCATTGCGATACCCTGGTCGATCGCACTGTTCCCCGTTCTCGACACAGGATCACCGGCAGCATTCGTGATCGGCATGTGCGTCACGCTCGCGATCTTCGGAGTTGCGTACGGACCGACCGGAGCATTGCTGCCTGAGCTGTTCCAGACCCGATTCCGTTACACCGGAGCAGGTTTGGGCTACAACCTCGCGGGAGTTCTCGGTGGCGCAATTCCGCCGATGCTGGCCGCACCACTCACGGCCGCGTTCGGCAGCATCTCGATCGGCGTCATGCTGGCCCTGCTGTCGGTGCTGAGTCTGGTCTGCACCAAGCGATTGATCGAAACCAAGGACGTCGACATGGCCTGAGGGCCGACAACCCGACCGCGCACAACGCAGAACCGCGGCCACCCGAAAGTCGGGTGGCCGCGGTTCTTGTCAGCTGTGCGGGGACTGAACTCAGTCGTCGCCACGGGGCGGCGGCTGAACATCGACGCCGCCGGAGTTGTGCTCCGGTCCTGCTGCAGGATGCTCTGCCGGAACGCGACCGCGAGTCTTGGCGGCCTCGCTGTCCTTGGTGGCACCCTCGGCGAACTTACGACGCCAGCTCTCCTCGGGACGGTAGGGGCCCGGCTTCGGCCGAACCTTGCCACCCGGGAAGGCCAATCGCGCGATGGTCCGCTGGACCATGCCCCATTGTTGGAAGAACGGTCCGGTGTTGTATGGCAACTCGTAACGCTCGCAGATGTCCTTGATCTTCGGCGCGACGTCCGAGTACCGGGTGCTGGGCATGTCCGGGTACAGGTGGTGTTCCACCTGGTAGCTCAGGTTGCCACTCATCAGGTGGAACAGTGGTCCGCCGTCGATGTTGGCGGCACCGACGAGCTGACGGACGTACCAGCCACCGCGAGTCTCGTTCTCCACCTCTTCCTGGCTGAAGGTGTAGGCCTGATCCGGGAAGTGACCGCAGAAGATGATGGCATTCGACCAGACATTACGAATGATGTTGGCGGTGAAGTTCGCTGCCACTGTCGACAGGAACGTGCTCTCGACACCGCTGAGGCGACTGTCCAACAGGGCGGCCGTACGGCGGTTCTTGCCGAAACGCGCGGATCCCCGCAGCTTGGACGCCAGGCGAGACCTCTTGCTCTCGGGAACTCGACCACCCGAGGCGAGCTGAGCCAGGGCGAACGCACCCGCGCTGATCAGCGGCCAGCCCACGTAATCCTTGACGAACTGCTTGCGTGCCTTGACGCCGATGCCCTTGAGGTCCTCGACGAGTTCTCTGACGGGCTTCTCACCCCGACGAATTGCCTCGATGTCCAGATCGTGCAGGGCGACGCCCCACTCGAAGAAGGCCATCAGCAAAACGTTGTAGAACGGCTGGGCCAGGTAGACGGGACTCCACTTCTGACGTGGGTCGATACGCATGATCTCGTACCCGAGATCCTTGTCCTTGCCGCGAATGTTCGTGTACGTGTGGTGCACGTAGTTGTGCGAGTGCTTCCACGAGTTGGCGGTGGACGCGGTGTCCCAGTCCCACACGGACGAGTGGATTTCCGGGTCGTTCATCCAGTCCCACTGGCCGTGCATGACGTTGTGGCCGATCTCCATGTTCTCGAGGATCTTCGCGATCCCGAGGCATGCAGTACCGGCCAGCCATGCGGGCTTGCTGGTGGAACCGAGCAACAGCACGCGGCCGGCGACCAGCAGCTGACGCTGCGCAGCGATCACCGAGGTGATGTACTTGCGGTCCTTCTCACCGAGGCTGGCGTACACCTCGTCGTGGATGGCGTCGAATTCTTTGGCGAGTTCGGCGATGGTCTCGTCGCTCAGGTGCGCCAGCGGGTTCACCGGCTCATCGGTATCCGTGACGCGCCTGGTGGTTTCGTCGATAGACATACATTCCCCTGTTCGAATGGAAGATCAGAGTTCGATTTCGATGTCGCCCTCAGCAGTGTTGACACAGATCCGAACCGCTTGCCCCGTAGGTTCGGAGATATCCCCGTTACGTAGGTCACGTAAACGCCCCTTCTTCAGGGTACCTACACAGGTGTGGCAGATGCCGATTCGGCAGCCGTACGTCAGCTCCAGGCCGGCTTCCTCACCGGCGGCGAGAATTGTTGTGCCGCCGTCGCATTCGACGTCCTTCTTGCTGTTGATGAAGCGGACGGTACCGCCTTCACCTGCATCGTCTCCGCCGCCGATGACGGGCTGGAAACTCTCGTAGTGGAATCGATCCGACTCTCCCTGGTCCTTCCAGTACGAGCGCAGATCGTCCAGATGTTCACCAGGACCGGAGCAGAACGACTCTCGTTCACGCCAATCCGGGACCAGTTCGTCCAGTTCCGACGCCTTCATTCGACCTTCGTCGCTGGTGATACGTAGCTTCACCGTCAGCCCGTCGTGCTTGGCTTCCAGTTCCTCGAGCGTGTCCGCGAACATCAACTGTTCACGGTTGTGCACCGAGTGCACCACGACCACGTCGCGAACCTGATCGTGATGATCCAGGGCGCGCAACATGCTGATGATCGGAGTGATGCCACTGCCTGCACTGATGAAGACCATCTTGTCCGGAACCGGACTCGGCAGAGTGAACTCACCCTCGACCTCGCTGAGCCGGACGATGTCGCCGGTTCTGATGGTGCCCACCAGATACGGCGAGACCGTGCCCGACGGCACCAGCTTGGGGCTGACGCTGACGAGACCGTCGACAGGGTCGGGATCGGACGTCAGCGAATACGCCCGCCAGTGATATCGACCGTCGATCAGCACTCCGAGTCGGACGTACTGCCCGGGTGTGTGGCCCTGCCACTCGAAACCTGGACGGATGTACACCGAGACGGCTTCCGACCCCTCGGGAACCACCCGCTCGACCTTCCCCCGAAGTTCGCGAGTGGTCCACAGCG
The DNA here is from genome assembly GCF_027270735.1 of Rhodococcus ruber. GTDB lineage: Bacteria > Actinomycetota > Actinomycetes > Mycobacteriales > Mycobacteriaceae > Rhodococcoides > Rhodococcoides rubrum_A. The sequence continues at coordinate 152,248 of NZ_JAPWIJ010000002.1, forward strand.
GATTGATCATCGACAGATAGTCGTCAGGCCGGAGCGGATTGAACAACGATCGGACTGCGCGCAGCATCGTCCGTCTTACAAAAGAAACCTGGGGCTTGGCCCCCCGTTCAGCCATACTCAACGGTAACTCCGTGAAGCTCGCCGTGCGTACGAATCGCGCAGACTCGAATCAGACTGCTACACAAAGTGAACAGAACGTGGAGTTACCGCCGGTCAGCGAGCCCGCGAGACCCGATCGCCGAGAGCGGCGCTCACTTTGCCGTACCAGCCGATCGGACGCGCCGAACCCCGTGTGGGGACGTCGGCGAGCAAGGCCTCGGCCGTCTCCTCTGCGTCGATCTTGTTGTCGCCGATGCCGCCCGTGGCACCCCGCTTGGCCCATCCGACCACGTAGCTGCCCGGAACCGGAGTGCCGTCGGCAGCGGTGATCCGCCCGCCGTCGTTGCGAATGGTGCCGGTGATGTCGTCGAACGGGACGCCCGGTGACGGAGTTCCGCGATAACCGATGGCGAGCAGAACCAGCTCCGTCGACAGAGTGACCGCGTGTTCACCCACCCCCACCTCGATGGACTCCACCGAGCCCTGCCCCTGCAGAGCGGATGGTGCCCGCCCGAACGCGAAGACGATGCGACGACCTCGGGCACGGGAACCGAGATCGACGCGCGCGGCCCCGGCCAGAGCAGACGCCGAGGCAGACAGCGGCAATCGGTCGATGGCGTCGACGATTCCGTCCGGTCCCGCCACCACGACGTCGACGTCCGGGCGATCGACCAACGCCTTGCATTCCGAACGCGTGAAGGCCGCGAACTCGGGGCCACGACGCGCGAGAACAACGACCTCGGTGACACGGTGTCGACGCAGTTCGGCCAGGGCATGCGGGGCGATCTCGGTACCGTCGAGAGAGTCGGGATCGGCCGTGAGAATGCGAGCCGCATCCAGCGCGACGTTGCCGTTGCCGATGATGGTCACACGATCGACGCCGGCGAGGGTGATGGCATCCGCGGGAACGTCGGGATGCCCGGTGTACCAGCCCACCAGGGTGCGCGCGCTGACCGAATTGTCGAGATCGATGCCGGGAATGTCGAGCGCTCGGTCCTTGTCGGCACCGACGGCGTAGACGACGGAGTCGAATTTTCGAGCCAACTCCACGTGATCGACGTCCTTACCGACCTCGACGCCGAGCTTCATCGTCACCCGAGGATGCGCGAAGATCCCCCGGAAGTGCTCGCTGATGCGTCGGGTGCCGAGGTGATCGGGTGCGACGCCATAGCGCGCGAGACCACCCGCGGTACGCAATCGTTCGTAGAACGTGATCTTGGTACCCGGCACCCGCAACAGGGCTTGCGCCGTGTAGCAGGCGGCCGGTCCGGTTCCGACGATGGCGATGCTGACCGGCGGCAGTTCGTTGACCGCCGACACCGGGAATCTCGGCTCACCCCACTCCGCTACGGCAGGCTTGTCGCGGTAGTAGTCGGCATTGATATCGGCGTAGATCTGTTGATCCGGCGTCAAGCGGGACACTCGTGTGATCGCGTCCACCGGGCACGCGTCTGCGCACGCTCCGCAATCGATGCACGAGCGCGGATCGATGTAGAGCAGCTCGGTCTTCCCGAAATCCGGCTCGTCGGGCGTCGGGTGAATGCAGTTGACCGGGCACACCGACAGGCAGGATGCGTCGTTGCAACAGTTCTGCGTGATCGCGAACGGCATGGGTTATCTGATGTCCTTCACGGCCTCGAAAAGAGTGGTCAGAGCATGTGCAGACGACGGTAGATCATCTCGGCCGGCTTGGTGATCAATCCGCAATCGAGAAGAAATGCCATCAGATGCTCGCTCGAGGTGCGCATCATCGTGTGGTGGTGGGCGTTGTTCTTCGCTTCCTTCATCGCACGGTCGACGTCGAGGCCTGCGGCGGCGTACACCTCTTTGTTGACCATGTTGGACACGATCAGGCGAGCGGCGATCGCGACGACGAGCGCGCTGGCCTTGCGGCGAGCCGGACTCTTGCCTTCGATGTCTTCACGCATCTGCGCACGTGCGAACGTCATGTGCCGCGATTCCTCGACGACGTGGATCTTGCTGGTGGTACGCACGAGCGGCAACACGTTCTCGCCGCGCATCCAGTCGCGCTGCATGACGTCGAGAACTTCTTCGGCGACGAGAATGCCGCCGTAGGCCACCTCGGCCGATGCGAGAGCCTTGAAGCCACGGCCGAGCTCGATGCTCGATCGACGCGGCAGGTACGCCTTGATGCCCATCTTCTGGCAGGCGCGGGCGAACATGATCGAGTGACGGCATTCGTCGGCGATCTCGGTGAGGGCGAACTGGAAGTCCGAGTTAGAGGAGTCCTTGCAGTACTGATCACGAAGAACCATCTGCTGCAGGATCATCTCGAACCAGATGCCGGTGCTCATGATCGAGCAGACCTCGTGGCGAGTGAGCGTGATGCGCTGCTCCTCGCTCATCTCGTCCCACAACTTCGTGCCGTAGAGGGTGCTCCACTCCGGATTGAGGCCGTAGAGGGAGGGATCGAGATCGGCTTCCCAGTCGACCTCCTCGGCCGGGTCGTACGAAAGCTGGGCGGCAGAGTCGAGCAAACGCGCCGAAACATCCTCGGGCTCGAGAACGTCGTTCCTGGAGAGTGTGCTGGTCATCGCCGTCGTTCCTTTCATCGTCGAACAGGAGTGGTTAGCTGTTACGGAGATTACCAGGTACTTGGCGACACAGATAGTCACTCACGCAGAATCGCCCAGATTCTTTTCGCCGGACACCTAGAGTTCGAGCGTGCAGAGAACGAAGAAGCACCAGTGATCGCGGCTCTACGGTCCGCCCTCGCCCGCACCCCGATGCGCCTCTACGCGGCGGGAATGGTGTCGGCCAACGCCATCGGGGCGGTGATCGTATTCGTGTTGGCCCGCTTCATCCTGCCGTTGCCGGTCGGCTCCGAGGAGATCCTGTCCGACCGGAACTACCTGGCATTCTTCGTGTACCTACCTGTCGCGATCGGCATCGGGATCGCCCTCGGGCTTCGCGTGGCACAACCGCTCGTACTGTGGCTGCACAGCGGCGGCACCCCGTCGGACGACACCGCGATCGCCGTCGTGCGACTGCCCCTGCGGCAGCTCGGCGTCCATGTTCTGTTGTGGGCCCTGGGCGTCGCCGTGTTCGTGGCGGTCAATGCGTCGGCCGGCGCAGCGTTGTCGATCATCGTCGCCATCGCCGTCAGCTTCGGCGGCTTGGCGACATGCTCGTTGGGCTATCTGGTCGCCGAACGCACGCTCCGGCCGATCACCGCCGCAGTGATGGACGTCAGCGAGGTCACCGACAACGTCGCGCTCGGCGTGAAGCTGCGTGTCGTCCTCATCTGGGTACTGAGCACAGCCATCCCCATCCTGGGTCTCGGTCTCATCGGTCTCGGCAGACTGATCGACACGGTCATCCCGCCCGAGGTCGACCTGTCTCCCGCGATGGTGTCGCTGTCCGCGATCGCCCTGGTCGTCGGATTCGGCGGTATGTTTCTGGTCGGACGCTCCGTATCGGACCCGCTACAGCAGGTCAGCTCCGCCATGCAACGCGTCGAAGCCGGGGCGACGGACACCCGCGTCGACGTCTACGACGCGTCCGAGATCGGCCGATTGCAGAACGGGTTCAACAAGATGGTGGTCGGCCTCGACGAGCGCGAGCGACTGCGTTCTCTGTTCGGCAGACACGTGGGCCACGACGTGGCGCAGCGTGCACTGGCGAGTGCTCCACGCCTCGGCGGCGAGAACAGGACGGTCGCCGTGCTGTTCATCGACCTGGTGGGTTCGACGGCGATGGCCGAGCGAGAGTCCGCGGAGGCGGTGGTCGATCTTCTCAATCGGTTCTTCGCAGTGGTGGTCGAGCACGGCGAACGGCACGGCGGCTTCGTCAACAAGTTCGAGGGCGACGCCGCATTGCTGATCTTCGGCGCTCCGGTCGATCACCCCGATCCCGCCACGGCGGCGCTACGCACCGCCCGCACCCTGGCCGTCGCCCTCGCTTCCGACGGCGGCTTCGAGATCGGCATCGGCGTGACCTACGGGCCGGTCATCGCGGGCAATATCGGAGCCGAATCTCGCTTCGAGTACACGGTCATCGGCGACACCGTCAATCAAGCGGCCCGGCTCACCGATCTCGCCAAGGACGACCCGAACACCGATGTGCTCACGTCGTCGATCGTGCTCGATCACGCAACCGCAGGTGAGAGGAAGCACTGGACAACAGGTGAGTCCGTGACGCTGCGCGGACGGTCCACGGCTACCGTGCTGGCCGCACCCGTCCATCGGAACGGACCGCCCACCACACCGTAGAAAATTCGAAGGTTTCCCGTTCGGTGCCGATGGGGCATACCCCCCGAACCAACTCACCCATCGCGCATGCGCGAGACATTGACTGGTACAACGTCTCTCGCTCCGAAAGGCACCCATGTCCGCAATTCTGTTCGGCTCGATCAGCACGCTCGTCGACACGTCCGAACTGCAACGTCGCTCGTTCAACGAGGCCTTCGCAGCCCACGATCTGAACTGGAACTGGTCTCGGGAGGACTACCGCTCCATGCTCGGGTCGAACGGTGGTGCCGATCGGATCAGCGAGTACGCATCCGATACAGGCACCGAGGTCGACGCCGCTGCGGTGCACGCCACCAAATCGGAGATCTTCCAACGGTTGATCGGTGAATCCGACGTGAAAACGCGTCCCGGCGTTGCCGATACGATCGACTCCGCCAAGGCGAACGGCGTGAAGGTCGGCTTCGTGACCACCACGTCCCGCGACAACATCGACGCATTGCTGGCGGCCCTGAGCCCGGAGTTGACCGCCGACTCGTTCGACGTCATCGTCGACGCTTCCTCGGTGGACGCAGGAAAGCCCGATCCCGCGTCGTACGAGTTCGCCCTGAAGACGTTGGGCGAGACCGCATCCGACAGTGTGGCCATCGAGGACAACGCCGGCGGCGCGGCGGCGGCAGCGGCCGCAGGCATCACGTGCGTCGCATTCCCGAACGAGAACACCGTAGGCACCGAGTTCGGCTCGGCCACCGACACCGTCGATGCACTCGATCCCGAGCGCGTCCGCGCTCTGATCTCCGCCTGACCCTTCATTCACCCCAGGAGTAATTGTGAGCAATCTTCAGGCCCAGGTCGTCGCCGGGGACAGGTCTTTTCGTGTCGAGGGATACGAGCGCATCGAGTACGACCTGATCTACGTCGACGGTGTCTTCGCGTTCGAGAACACCGAACTGGCCGACAGCTACCGTCCGTACGGACGCGCGCTGATGGTGGTCGACGAGTCGGTTCACGAGATCTACGGGGACCGGATCCGCGCGTACTTCGATCATCACGACATCGCGTTGACGGTGGTCCCGGTACAGATCAGGGAAACCGCGAAGTCGCTCGAGACCTTCGAGCGCATCGTCGGCGAATTCGACGCCTTCGGTCTGGTCCGCACCGAGCCGGTACTGGTGGTCGGTGGTGGATTGACCACGGACGTAGCAGGTTACGCATGCGCCAGCTATCGACGCAACACCCCGTACATTCGCATTCCCACTACGTTGATCGGGCTGATCGACGCAAGCGTGTCGATCAAGGTTGCCGTGAACTACGGCAAGCACAAGAACCGCCTCGGTGCATACCACGCATCGCAGAAGGTGCTGCTCGACTTCTCGTTTCTCGGCACGCTGCCCGAGGACCAGGTGCGCAACGGAATGGCGGAACTGATCAAGATCTCCGTCGTCGGCAACCTGGAAATCTTCGAGTTGCTGGAGCAATACGGCCCGGAGTTGCTACGTACCCGCTTCGGCCACCTCGACGGGACACCCGAATTGCGTTCGGTGGCAGATCGATTGACGTACTCGGCGATTGCGACGATGCTCGAGCTCGAGGCTCCCAATCTGCACGAGATCGACCTCGATCGCGTCATCGCCTTCGGCCACACCTGGAGCCCGACGCTCGAGCTGACGCCACCCGCTCCGTTCTTTCACGGCCATGCGATCAACATCGACATGGCACTGTCGACAACCGTCGCCGAACAGCGAGGCCACCTGTCCACGGCGGACCGTGATCGAGTGCTGGGCGTCATGAGCAGCATAGGGCTGGCCCTGGACAGCCCCTACCTGACACCCGAGTTGCTCTCCGAGGCAACGGCATCGATCCTCAAGACCCGTGACGGAATTCTGCGTGCCGCAGTACCCGACCCGATCGGCACCTGCCGTTTCCTCAACGATCTGGATGCAAACGAGCTGGCCGACGTGCTGACCCTGCACAAGAAGATCTGCCTGGACTTTCCGCGCGCCGGTGAAGGCCTCGACATGTTCACCGCACCGACACCGTGACTGCGCAGCCGCGCCCGGTCACCCCGACGACCATCCTGGCGCGCGAGCTCGGCGAGATAGCCGCGCTGCTCGACGCCGGGGTGACCGACGAGCTGACCACCCGTGTTCATCGGGCCCGCGATCTCGCCGCGGGACTCGACCCGTATCTCGACTCCTGCACCACCTCCGAATCCGCAGCACTGGCCACGTTGGCGTCGCGGACCCGCTCGGCGGACTGGAGATCACGTGAAGTGGTCTCCGGTTCCGGGCCTCTGGAGATGGAAATGCTCTCCGGCCATGTGGAGGGACGCTTCCTCGCGTTCCTCGTGCACATGACCCGGGCGACGCGGGTGCTCGAAATCGGCATGTTCACCGGCTACTCAGCGCTGGCGATGGCCGAGGCGCTGCCCGCAGGCGGCGAGGTCGTCGCCTGCGAGGTGGATCCGTACGTGGCCGAGTTCGCGCAGTCCTGCTTCGCGGAATCGACTGCAGGATCTGCTATCTCGGTGCAGGTAGGGCCGGCGCTCGACACTCTTCGCCGGCTCGACGGGAAGTTCGACCTGGTGTTCATCGACGCCGACAAGACCGGATATCGCGGGTACGTGGAGTATCTGCTCGAGAGCGATCTGCTCTCCGACGGTGCCGTGATAGCCGTCGACAACACCCTGCTGCAGGGTCAGCCCTACGCACCGCAACCGAGCGAGAACGGCCGGGCCATCGCAGAATTCAACGATTACGTCGCCGACGACCCTCGCGTGCAACAGGTGTTGATCCCTCTGCGCGACGGCGTGACGCTGATTCGGCGCACATGATCCGTACTATTGCAGCACTGATCGGCCTCACGGTCACCCTCCCCGTCGACCTCGCGGCGGTGGGGGTGGCGGCGCTGCGCGGTACCCGGCCCGTCACCGATCGAACCCATTCACCCAGAACGATTCTGATCAGTGGCGGGAAGATGACCAAGGCCCTGCAACTCGCACGGTCGTTCCATCTCGCCGGCCACCGGGTGATTCTGGTGGAGTCCACGAAATACCGCTGGACCGGACATCGTTTCTCCCGCGCCGTCGACCGCTTCCATTGCATTCCCGACCCGGGAGATCCGGGATACGCTCAGGCCCTGCTGGACATCGTTCGCCGCGAGGGGGTCGACGTCTTCGTGCCCGTGGCCAGCCCGGCCGCGAGCATTCACGACGCCGACGCACGTACGCTCCTCGATGCGCACTGCGAGGTGATCCACGGCGATGCGGACATCGTGCGAATGGTGGACGACAAGTCCCGATTCTCCGAGCACGCAGCGTCATTGGGACTACGTGTTCCCCACTTCGAACGCATCACCGACCCCGCCCAGATCGACGAGTTCGAGTTTGCGCCGGGTCGTGAGTACATCCTCAAGCGGATCTCGTACAACCCTGTCGGTCGAATGGATCTGACGCGACTGACGGCGCACACGCCGGAGCGCAACTCCTCGTTCGCCCGGAGCCTGCACATCACCGAGGACGACCCGTGGATTCTGCAGGAATTCATCGCCGGACAGGAGTACTGCACGCACGGCACTGTGCGCGATGGTCGCTTGCAGGTGTACGGCTGCTGCGTGTCGTCTGCCTTCCAGGTCAACTACGCCATGGTCGACAAGCCCGAAATCCTCAGCTGGGTACACACATTCGTCTCCTCGCTCGACACCACCGGGCAGCTGTCGTTCGACTTCATCGAGTCCGCTGCCGACGGCCGGATCTACGCCATCGAATGCAATCCACGCACCCACTCGGCCATCACGATGTTCTACGACCACCCCGATCTGGCTGCGGCGTACCTCGACGACGATCATCCGATGATCGTGCCGCGTCCGACGGCCCGGCCGACGTACTGGATCTACCACGAGCTGTGGCGACTTCTCACCGAAGGCAATCGAGTGGCCCGGCTCCGCACCGTTTTCCGGGGCAAGGACGCAATCCTGACCGGATGGGATCCGCTGCCGTACCTGCTGGTGCACCATCTGCAGATTCCATCCCTGCTGTTGCGCAATCTCGCGGCGCGCCGCGGCTGGTCTCGTATCGACTTCAATATCGGCAAGCTCGTGGAGAACGGAGGCGACTGATGGCACTGTCGGTCCTGGTACTCGTCGGATCCTCGGTGGACGAATTCCACTGCGATCTGTCCCGGGTGTACGCGGGGGGATTTCTCGACGCGCTCGGGAGCGATCCGGCGTACCGGGTCGAGGTAGCGTTCGTCTCGCCCGGTGGGATGTGGAGCTTCCCCGACGGCATCGATACCGCCAGTGTGGCTGCGGCGCAGCAGATGCACCTGGCACAGGCAGTGGACATCATGTCCGCGTGGCACTTCGACGTCATGGTGCCGCAGATGTTCTGCCTGCCCGGCATGACGACCTACCGCAGCCTGTTCGATCTGATGGACGTGCCGTACGTGGGCAACACCCCGGACGTCATGTCCATGACAGCGGACAAGGCACTGGCCCGTGCCGTCGTCGCCGCTGCCGGAGTCGCCGTCCCTGCCGGCGTGGTGGTGCGCAGTTCCAGGACGGTCGATCTCGAATTGCCCGTCGTAGTCAAGCCCGTCGACTCGGACAACTCGATGGGAGTCACGCTGGTCGAGGACGACGACTCTCTGGCACCCGCGATCCACGACGCGCTGGCGTATTCGTCTGCCGCACTGGTGGAGTCGTACATCCCGCTCGGGCGTGAGGTTCGCTGCGGCATCATCGCGATGGACGGTGAGCTGGTGTGTCTTCCCCTGGAGGAGTACGCGGTCGACTCCGTGCGGACGAGTGCCGACAAGTTGAATCGGACAGCGGACGGGGATCTGTACCTTGTCGCGAAGCAGCAGACCAAGGCGTGGATGGTCGACACCTCGGATCCGATCACCGAGAAGGTCTGGGCGGCAGCGCGATCGTGCTATCGATCGCTCGGCTGCCGGCACTACGGGCTGTTCGATTTTCGCATCGATCCGGACGGGGAACCCTGGTTCCTCGAGGCCGGTCTCTACTGCTCGTACTCGCCCTCGAGTGTGCTTGCGGTGATGGCCGCGGCAGCGGACATCACGATCGACCGCTTGTTCGCGCACTCGCTCGCGGAACTATCGGTGAAGGAGTCGGCGTCATGACGCTGGGAATGGAACTCCGCAGTCTGGATCTGGACTCGACTTCGGTCGACGAATTGCGAACGCTGTTGGCCGAACACGGTGTACTGATCCTGCGAGAACAGCCCATGGACGACGAGCGCTTCCTGACGTTTCTGCGTCGGTTCGGCGATCCGATGTTCACCGAGGGCGAGACTCCGGTCCCGGGATTTCCCGACCTGAACGTCGTCAGCAATATCGGCCGCAGCACGCCGCCGAAGTCGACGTTCCACGTCGATACGACGTATGTGCCGAATCCTCCCGCTTACACCGCATTACGAGCTGTGTCCGTACCGACCGCCGGCGGCAGCACCCAGTTCAGCGACCAGTACACGGCGTACGAGACGCTGCCTGCGGCAGTGAAGGAGGACCTGGCGGGACGCATGGTGACGCATCGGGTGACCGGGGTGGCGTCGGACACCGATTCCTCTGCCGAACATCCCTTGTTCGCAGTACATCCCGTGTCCGGCCGCACTGCTCTCGCGCTCTCTGCACCCGCCCGATGCGTCGCGATCACCGGAATGAACTCCGAGGAGGCGAGCGAGACCATCCGATACCTGTTCGAGCACTCCACTCGAGCAGAGAACGTCGTGCAGCACTCGTGGGCCCCCGACGATCTGGTGATGTGGGACAACCGATGTGTGATGCATCGGGCAGACCACAGCGGGGTGGTCGGAAACAGGGTGATGCACCGCGGAATGATCGCGAATGCGGAGAACGCGTCGGTTATGTGACCGACGACTCAAAGAGTTGCCGGCTCGCCTCCGGCCCGGACAATCGAGTCATGACCTCCCCCCTGTCGATCAGCCGCGACACAGCCATCGGTGCCGAAGCTCGTCTGTCCTGGATCCTTTCCGGACTCGCGGGGATGGTGGGCGCAGTGGCGTTCCTGCACTCCGCCGGCTATTTCGTGACCTTCATGACCGGTAACACCGAACGTGCGGTCGTCGGCCACTTCGGACACCCGGAAGGCAAAGAGGTTGCACCAGGCGCTTCGCCGTGGGCGGCGCTGGCCCTGATGGGGTCGTTTCTCGCGGGTGTGGTGATCTCGTCGATCTGCCGGCGGCGCTACTGGTCGAACCATCCGCATGGAGCGACCGTGCTGACCACCATTGCACTCGCCGCAGCAGGGCTGATCGACATCGCCATCTCCGGCTGGTCTTCGGCAAACGTGAACTTCTACCCGATTCTGTTGGTGGCCTTCGCCCTCGGCGCTCTCAACACCGCGTTCACGAAGAAGGAAGAGACGTACATCCCACTCAGCTACGTCACCGGAACGTTGGTCAAACTCGGCCAAGGCATAGAGCGCCATCTGTTCGGGGGCGGAACGCACTACGACTGGCTTTGCTACACAGCCCTTCTCGGGTCGTTCGCACTGGGTGGGGTAGTCGGCGCTTTCATCGGCGTCGTCATCACCGGACCGCAGGTATTGCTTCTCACGGCACTGATCAGCTTCGGCGCGACGATCTTCACGTTCACCCACACCGAGCGTAAGTCCCTGCTGGGCTGACCCTGTGCGCCGCTAATCCGCGATCAGCGGTGAAGTTTCTACGACTGTGCGCAGCATCTGCTCCACCAGCGACCGGGGCAGGCGTGATCCGATCAGCACTTGACGCTGAATCAGACCCTCGATCATGACGACCAATGTCTCGGCTTCCGCCTGCGGGTCCTGGGAGTCCAGCGAGGCGACGATCCATTGGGTGTAGGTGACGAATGCGCCGCGCTGAGTGTCGAACAACTCCCTGACTTCGCGATCATGCTGAGCCTCCCCGAGCATGATGGCCCTGGCAATCACCCGCTTGGCTGCGTCGCCCGTCGTCATCGCTTGGATGAAATCGACGATTCGGGTCACCACAACGTCCACGGTCAGTGGTTTGACGTCGACCAGACTGCCGAACGTCGCCCCGGCAATCTCGAAGTCGCGGGCGAACAGTTGCCCCAGCGCCAGGTGCAGCAGGCGGCTTCGAGTGGGCGCGTGATAGTTCACCGATCCTGGGCCGAGGCCTGCCGCTTCGTCCACGGCCCGATGCGTCAGCCCACGAAATCCTTTGGTGGCCAGCACTTCGATCGCGGCTGTCGCGATCTCGTCGCGCCGCCGCACTCTGGATGCGTCGTCCTTGGGAGTGGCGGGACTCATACCGGGCACTCTACTGCCAGGTCGTTGACATTCTCCGAGCCCTCGACCTACTCTCAACAAACGTTGAGCATGGGGGAGAAATGAACCGGAAACCGACACGGCGTCAGGTCGTCGTGGGTACCGCAGCAGCGGTGACCGCGGCCGTCCTCGGGTCTGCATCGAGGGCAGCCGCGGCACCAGCACTGGGGTCTGCAGACGAATGCGGTGAGCGTTACCAGGGCTATCGCGACGCCGATCGACATCGGCCGTACGCCCACTACATGGCAGCGCGAACGACTCCGGCACCGACCGTGGTGGCCGATACCTACGCGGGCCCCCCGATCTCATCCAACGCGGTACCCGGATTCGACTCCATCACAACCGATCTCGCCCCTACCGGGTACTCCGGAATCGAGACCGGATACGGGCAGCGAGCCGACGGGGTGACGTTCGTGGCGGTGCGCACCGTGATGCCTCGGGTGACCGCGGCGATGTGGGACTGGTGGTTCGGATGGCATTCCTCCGAACCCGCCCGCTACAAGCTGTGGCATCCCGATGCTCACCTGTACGCCGCTCTCGCGGAGGATCGGACTGCACTCGACATACCCGACAAGGCCAAGTACGTCGGCAACACGACGTTCGTGGACGAGTACGTCGGCCCGAAACTGCAGCAACTGGGGATCGGTTTTCGTGATCCGATTGCGCACGGCTTCGACGTTCCCTCGGATCAGACGATCGTGTTCGGCCGAGTGGGAAGCTCCATCGCACCGGTGGACCTGGGTTGGCTGGCCCATCAGGTCAGACCCGTCGACGGTGGTGCCGAAATGCGCAGTCGCTTCTACCTGAACCTGCGCGGGTTGCACGTACCGGACGTGAAGCAGGCGGCGTGCGCCGTCCGCCGGGGACCGTCGGTGGATCCGACCGACCTCGTACTCGGGCTCGATCTCGCCCGAGATCTGATGCTGCACTGCGGACAGGAGATGAACCACCTCGCCGGCTTCCTACCGGAGCTGTACGCGGAGTTCCGCAGCTAGTGCCCCAGAAACACCTTGGCCAACACGATCAGCGCAGCAACCGTAGCCGTGACCAGTCCACCGAGGAGTGCACGGAAGGTCAACGGGTTGCCGCGAATTCGCTCCGTGACCATCTGGATCGTAGCGATGCGCACCACGATGACACCACCGGCCAGTAGTTCCGACCACTGTGCCGGAATCACCGACAGCCAGCCGAGGGCAAGCATCAGCGCGGGGACGGTGCCGGAACTCAGGATGGGGACGGCATCCCGAAGTTCCTCGACGGCCTTGAACTTGCGTTGGTCGTCGGTGGCATCTCCGTGCGCCTCGGGTATCTGGCTACTGGCCACGAAATCGGCGAACACGTGCGCCAGAAACGTCGTCCCTGCCGTAGCCAGCACCAAGACCGCAGCTGTTCCGTGTTCGATCGAACCGGGCGTGGACGCCGCGACCGCCGCGAGGATGAGGATGTTTCCGTAGACGTAGGCAGAGAGCCTCCTGGCTGCCCGCGCGGGCTCGAGGGGACCACCCGCACGGGTCACCAACCGGCGGTACAACCGGGTTCTGCGAATACGGGGCTCGGCGTCGGTCATGCACCGAATCGTCGCACGGCCGCTGTCTTCACTCCACAGGAACGCCGAGCCTACCCGCCTGGTAGTCCTCGAACGCCTGCAGCACTTCGGATTTGGTGTTCATGACGAACGGGCCGGCCATTGCAACCGGTTCCCGGATCGGCCTGCCACCGAGAACGAACACCTCCAGCGACTCCCCCACCCCCGAGGCGGACATCTCTATGGTGTCGCCGCGACCGAACAGCGCCGTCTGCCCCATCCGGATCGGACGCTTCTCTGCACCCACGGTGCCCTCGCCTGCGAGAACATAGACCACAGCGTTGTAATCCGGGTTCCACGGCAGCGTCAGTGCCGCGCCCGGGGCAACGGTACTGTGCGAGAGCGCAATCGGGGTGTAGGTCGAACCCGGCCCCTGCATGCCCGCGATCTCGCCGGCAATGACGCGCACCAGTGCACCGCCGTCCGGACTCGACGCCAGGGCCACCTTGCTACCGGTGATGTCCTGGTAGCGCGGGTGCGCCATCTTGTTCTCCCGCGGCAGGTTGACCCAGAGCTGAACACCGTGAAACAGCCCGCCCGACAAAACCAGATGCTCCGGCGGGGCCTCGATGTGCAGAATCCCCCCACCTGCCGTCATCCATTGAGTGTCGCCGCCGCTGATGATGCCGCCGCCGCCGTGAGAGTCCTTGTGCTCCATGATCCCATCGATCATGTAGGTCACGGTCTCGAATCCGCGGTGCGGATGCCACGGCGTGCCCTTCGGTTCACCGGGCGCGTAGTTCACCTCGCCCATCTGATCCATGTGGATGAACGGGTCGAGGGACGACATGTCCAGCCCTGCAAAAGCGCGGCGGACCGGAAAACCCTCCCCTTCGTACCCCGTCGGAGCCGTCGTGACGGACCGGACCGGCCGGGGTACGGCGGTGGCGTCGGGCATGGGGATTCGGGGCAACGTGAGGATGTTGTCGACCGTCACTGCGGGCATGGCTTCCCTTTCGGCTTGGTAGTTGACTCTGCAACTACTAGTCGAGCTCAACCTACCGATGCACCACGGTATTCCCGCCGTCAGCGCTGCTGGTCGGCCAGCCACTGCCGGATCTCGTCGGTGGGCTGCTCGACGATGTCGTCGAATTCCGAGTGCTTGCCCACGAACGCCTCCACCAAGGGACAGATCGGGACGATGCGCTTGGCGTCGGCCCTGGTGGCGTCGAGTGCCTGCTGCACGAGAATCGTTGCCAGACCACGTCCGCCGAATGCCGCGTCCACCTCGGTGTGGAAGAAGATGCGTCGCGCATGCTCGTCGTCGACGAACTCGGTGAAGCCGACCTGCGTGCCGTCGACCGAGACGGTGAAACGATCCGCCTGCTGGGTGATCTCTACCTCGGCACCGGTTTTGTCGACCGTCATTGCGCGCTCCTCGCTCCTCGTGAACGCGCATCCCCGGCTGCGGTGCGCGGCTGGATCAGCCTACCCAGCTGTACACCGATACCCAGTCGAGGAGCAGATGTCCATTGCTGTTGCCGCTCCCGTTGGTCTCGGTCTGCAACTCCCACCTCATCGGGGTCGACGGAACCCATTTGGTGCTGTCCAGCAGTACGGCGTCGTCGAGGATGTATCGCACCCGACCCGGTGACCATTCGATCGTGTACGTGTGCCAGCCAGTGAACGTCGCGGACGTCCTCGCGGCCTGGTCCTGACAACCGCCCACACAGGAGCCGGCACCCGAGTAATGATGGAAGCCACCTGGGCTACCCGACAAACTGCCTTCCGGAAAGTCCATTTCCCCGTCGGCCGGCCACCTCTCGGATTGCGGCCACAACAGCCACGCAACGTAATACTCGCGCAAATTCGGAGTATCGACTTTGAACCTCGCTGTGTATCGGCCGTAAGTCTGATTCTGCCCGGCGGAATTTATAACCGGAGAAATACTCGCCCCTGCGGGTATTCCATCCACCTGTCGCAACCAATAGTCCGCCACGCCGTCGTGTGTCGACATCACTGCATCGGATCGATAAGGGCGCTTCTGATATGTGTCTTTATAGCACTTGGGGTATGTACGCCATTTTGTCCCCTCGGTACCCGTATAGACGATTTTCGCCGGATCGCAATCACTGGCCCAGCTACCCGTCGCGGACGGTTTGCCGAATTCGTCGACGAAGATCTGTTTCCACCCGGGCAAGTCGCCCCGCGGTGCCGCGACGCCACTCGGATTACCCGAAGCGGGCGGGGTGGAGGGCGTCGTGACGGGAGGGGCCGTGCTCGGCACCGTCGGCGCGGGGAAACCGTTGACGACAACCAACCACCGCTGCGCGTCGGACGCGTTGCACGTGTAGAGCTGCACCGTATTGCCCGGAGTTTTGGAATTGTTCGGATTATCCAGGCACACAGTAGAATCGCGTATCGACAGTGTTCCGTTGCTTCGCAGCGTCCAGGTCTGGGCCTGACCGCCGTTGCACCGGGCCGTGACGACCGGAACGTTGGCTCTGACGATGCCTCCGTAGGGCGTCAGGCACTGGCCCTGCACTTGAATGCTGCCGTTGTCGGCACCTGTCCACGTCTGCTGCGCACCTCCGTTGCACGTCCAGATCAACACTGGGTTGTTCTGGGCCGTCACCGCGCCCTTGTTGTCCAAACACAGCCCAGCGGGCGTCTTGAGCTGACCGACCGTCACGGCCTCGGCCTGCGGTGCCGACACGACCGAGACCACCACGAGAGTCGACGCCACGGCAAACAACGAAACGGCTCGAATACCGAAGAGAACTGACCGGTACCTTTTGAGGTTTGAAATACGCACTGCACACCTTCCGCATGGGTGAACGACGGCGATCGCGGCGGTGGAGAACCCACCATTCTCGTTCACTCGACTCTATCCAGGGAATACCGGAATTCAGTAGTGTAATAATTCCGGAGTTTTCGCCTTTTGAAAGGCTCCAATTCTCTCGGAAGCAATTCATAAGAGCCTGAATCAGCCGATGAATCCACAAACCCACTCCGAGGCGTGCGCCGCGTCCGATCCAGCGCTCCGATACCGTCCGACTCCTCGATACGGGACCTACGGGGACACCACCCGCCGGTATGGCGTTCGGCTGCCTCTGTACGGTGGAGGGAAGGACCTCAACCGTGTACCACTAAGGGGAAGGAACTTCATGGCTCAGCCAGACAGGCTGGAGAAAGACCCGAACAAAGGCTTCGTCGCCCTGCTGGGCTGGAGTTTGGCGGCAGTCGAAGCACTCGACAAATTCGATCGGCGCTACGTCGTGGTTGCCCCAGAATGGGCCGAGGCGTACTGCACCGAGCACGATATTCCCTATTTGCCGTGGAACTTCGAACGACTCAACGATCGTTCGCTCGAGATCGCCGAAACTCTGCAGAGCGAAGGCGTCGACGTCGCGATCCCGCTCTACGAGGAGACGGTCGAGTGGGCCGGTGCCATCAACTCGGTACTACTCGGCAACCCTCGACTGTTCGGTCAGGCCATGCTGTTGCGGGACAAGGCGCTGATGAAGCGTCGCGCCCAACTGGGCGGCATTCGCGTCGGTATCTTCGAAGAAGCCCACGACCGCGAGGATGTCATCCGATTCCTCCGCCGCGTCAATCAGACGTTGCTCAAGCTCGACGGCGATCCGAACGACCCCATTCACCTCAAGGCCTTCGACAAGGCAGGATGCTTGGGCCACCGCGTCATTCGCACGCCGGACGAGGTCGACTCCATCCCGGACGAGGAATTTCCGGTTCTGATGGAATCGCACCTGGACGGATGGGAATTCGCCGTCGAAGCGTGGATCCACAACGGCAAGATCAAGTTCCTCAACATCTCCGAGTACGTCACGCTCGGCTACTCCGTATTCGTCCCTGCGACACCGGAGTTGGAGAAGTACCGCGAGCAGATCACCGTGCAGATCGAAAAGCTGATCAAGGCCTTCGACATCGAGTTCGGGTTCATCCACCCCGAGTACTTCGTCACCAGCGACGGCGAGATGTACTTCGGTGAAGTCGCTTATCGTCCACCAGGTTTCAAAGTGTTCGAGCTGTTGGAACGGGCCTACGGGTTCAACGCCTACCAGGGCTTGGCGCTGGCGTTCGACCCGAAGACCACCGAGGAGGAGATCGACGCCTTCTTCCCGACGGAAGTGGTCGACGCCACCGGTCACGCCGGATGCTTCGGCGTCTACCCGCGCCGACGCGTCGTCAGCGATCTCGTCATCCCCGAGGTCACCGCGGACGACGACTACTACGAGACCAATGACCTGTCGGCTCCGGTCGAGGAAACCGTCACCAAGAGAACGGCATTCGGCACGCACTGGGGTCTGCTGTACTTCTTCGGCGACGATCCCTACCGTATGCGTGATCTGCTCAAGCAACAGGAAGAACTGGACTTCTACGTGTGAAGCAGCAACTCGGGGACGACAACAACCCACCGTCACAGACGATGCACGAGCCGGCGCCGACGAACGCGACCACCGCGGTGGACAGAGCGTTGGCATCACGGTTGGCGCAACTCGACCATGCGGTGCATGCCTTGGCCGATGCACCTGAGTTCAGCAAGAACACCAAGGTGCGACGAGTTCTGGACGGTCTGCATCGAGTCTTGTTGCAGCCCGGCGGTTGCGGTGCCATTCGCGAACGCGCCGAGGTGCTCGAGAATGCGGGTCTGTTCGCGGGCACCGATTGGGCGCAGCCGGACATTCTCGTTCCAGGGTTCGTGGGACCCAGCTTGCGCAGCGGCAACGATGACACCTTCGTGCTCGAAGCGACCAGCGAACTGCGCATGATCGCAATCGTCGCGGGCGAGTACGAGCATGCTGCGGTGACCGCCGAGGATGCCCGCCGGTTCCTCTCTCAGGTTCTCGCGGTGAATCTCGACGTTCTGTTCACGCCCCCGTCCGAGTCGGAGCGAGTTCGCTTGGGTCGTACCGCGCATCTGATCCGTGATCTGTTCGGGTACGTGGCCGGGCAGATCGGCTACGACAGTGTGCTCGACGAGTTGGTCGAGGAAATCTGGCGGATTCTGCGGCAGCGTCCGATTCAGGTGGACACCATCAAGGACATGGTCACCCGCATCGCGATCTATCGTGACGACCCGACCGTCGACCTCGGCACCTCCGGGCAGGGCCTGGATAGGTTGATCACGGCCCTGTTCGGCACCACCGATGCGTGCCGAGAGGATCCGGGCGTGGAGGTGTACCGGTCGCGGCTCGAGGCCATGGATGTCGAGGCGCTGCAGTTCGAGGCCCGCGGGTTCGCACGAGCCATGCACGACACCGGACTCGTCTCGCCGTACCACGCGACGCTGACGCAGTACCTCGTCGATCACTACTCGTATGTTCTTCCCGAGGCCCTGGGCCTGTCCGACACCGGACGCACCTGTCTGACGCGCTATCCGGAATTGGTCCATCGCCTCATCGAGGAGACGGTGTACCCCGAAACAGCGCAGTGCCTCTACGGATTGGCGTTGCTTCTCGATCGCGGAATTCTGCACCAGCCGCCGATCGTACCGTCGCTGTGGCGGCAGATCTCGCTCAAACTCGCTCCTGCGGTGCGGGAACGACTGATCACCACGTTCGGGCCGGTGCCCGCCCCGGAGTCACGCTTGCTCGGAGGTTTGCTCTCGATGCTCGGGCAGCCCCTGGGTGTGGGACAGGGCGACAACCCGACGTGTCAGTCGGCGCGGGCATTGTCGATGTGGGCATACAACGACCCCGATTACCTCCTGCAGATGGTGGTGTGGGCCGCACGTGACGAGGAGATCGTCATGCACTTCGAGGGTCAGTCGATCTCGTCGACCGAGAGTGTCAGCGGCGTCGCCACGTCCGATCCGGTGGACCTCGATCCCGCGTCGCTGCTGCTGGTTCCGCACCTCGATCGCATCTACGCCGAGATGGTCCGGCGCTGCGCCGATCGTCCCGGCGACCCGCACCGCTGGGTCAACCCAGAGTTCCACGGGTGGTGGTCGGCACGCGAGTTCCATATCGATGTGGATGTCGCCACCGGAAACATCGTCGATCTGGACGCGTTCCTGCGCCAGTTCTACGCGGCGTATCACCCGGAGTACAACGGGCATCAACCGTTGATTCACCCACAGCCGGCAGGTGTGGCCGTAACCGACAGCGCTGCACGGTATGTGGGATGGCACGCCATCACAATTCTGCGCGTGACCGCCGACCCCGACGGCGTCATGCGGGTCTATTTCTTCAACCCGAACAACGACAGTGGGCAGGACTGGGGCGACGGCGTCGTGGTGGGAACGGCAGGTAACGGCGAACGCGCCGGCGAAGGTTCGCTGCCGTTCGACCAATTCGCATCGCGGCTGTACATCTTCCACACCGATCCGCTCGAGAACGGTGAGCCGGAGAAGATTCCGGTCGAAGACATCGAAACCATCGTGGGCTTCATCGAACGCAGTTGGGGCGCAGGGCGATCGGTTCGCGCTGCCGATCAGCCGTTCCAGGAGTAGACCGAAGCCCAATCCAGGATCAGATTGCCCTCACTGTTCCCGGAACCCTTCGTCTCGGTCTGCAGCTCCCAACGCATCGGTGTGGACGGCACGAAGTCCGTGGTGTCCAGGACGACCGTGTCATCGAGGATGTAGCGAATTCTGCCTGGCGACCATTCCATGGTGTAGGTGTGCCAGTCGGTGAACCTCGCGCCGACATCGGTAGCGGCCAATTTGCATCCGTTTGCACAGGATCCTTCGCCTGCGAAGTGGTGGAACCCTCCGACGTTGCCGGCCAACGAACCCTCGGGGAAGTCGAATTCGCCGTCTTCAGGCCACTTCTCGGACTGAGGCCACAGTAGCCATGCTACGTAGTACTCGTCCAGGTCAGGCGAATCGACCTTGAAACGTGCGGTGTATCGACCGTAGGTCTGGTACTGGCTGTCCACATCGATGACCGGTGAGATACTCGCCCCGGCCGGCATTCCGTCGACCTGCCGAAGGTGGTACTCGAGTGCACCGTTGTCGGTGGACAGCACGGCGTCGGGTCGGTACGGACGCTTGTCGTACGTGTCGGGGAAGCACGTCGGGTAGGTCCGCCATTGCTGACCTTCGTTTCCGGTGTACACGATTTCCGAGGGATCGCAGTCGTTGGCCCAACTTCCGGGAGCGGACGGCTTGGTGAACTCGTCGACGAAGATCTGCTTCCACCCCGGGAGGTCCCCCTGGGGCGCGGCGACACCACCAGGGTTGTCCGCTGCGGATGGTGCGGGGACAACCGGAACCCACGTCTGCGCGTCGGATCCGTCGCAGGTGGCCAACCGGACATCGGACTCGTCGACTCCGCTGTTCGCTCGGAGTGCCATGCACCAGGTCGTACCTGCTACCTCGATCGAACCCGAGTCGCCTGCGGTCCAATTCTGGCTCGCCTCGTCGGTGCATCGGCCGAGAACGACGTCAGCGCCGTCGTCCAATGAGCCGCTTCGGGGACCGAGGCAACGTGACTGCATGCGGACGGTGCCGTCGGTTTCGGCGACCCAGAGTTGCGTATTCGTTCCGTTGCACGAGGTGAGTCGCACCGGGGTCTCCCCGTTGGCATCGGAACTGTCGGCTTGAAGACACAGGCCCTCGGTGGTTTCGATCTGCCCGGTGAAACTGGCCGACGGCGTCTTGGCGGGATCCTCGGACCCGAACGGACTGCACCCGGTGATCAGCGACGCCACGGTCAGTAGCGACACAGACGCAACAATCATGCGTCGTGCACTCCGTACGCCTCCACCCCACCGACCGGGACGCGAACTTCCATGCCGAATTCGCATCGGGGTCGTCCCCATTGCTGCCTCCATAAGTGACGATCCGTACTTTCCGAGAGTACAGACAGTCGGCAGTCGACCCGTTTCTCAGCCCTCCAGCGGGCTCAGCCCCTCTTTTTCAACGCGTCCGGCTTGTGGACTGCATCCTTACCCGACTTGTCGCTCTCGACGCGATACTGCGGGTCGTCCTTCGAGGCCTTCACTGTTCGGCCTGCCGCTTCGGTCTCGGAGGTGATCTTCTCCACCACCTCCCCCTCGGTCGTTGTTCCATGGGTCTGCCATTCGACCTTGTCGCCCTTGTGTAGTTCGTCTTTCGCCATGGTCGGGCAGTCCCTTCGTCGGTGATGTTCATCGACGAGTACCCAAGGGAGTCTCGGCGCAATCAGCTGGTTCCCAGAGCCGGAGCCAGTGTGGTGAACCAGGCTTCGCGTAGCTGATCCTCGAACAACGGCCAGGTGTGTGCACCCTCGTCGCGCATGGAAACGGTCGCCGGCACATCGGCCTGGCGCAGCGCATCGACGAAGATCGACGTGCAGTAGTTCACCATCGCTTCGACCGCCATTCCACCGAACGGCGGAATGGCACCCTCGGGAATCCGGTCCACCGGTCCGGGAAGTCCACGGGACGAGCTGACGTACACTGCGGTTCCGCGCAGTCGTTCGACGTTGAGGGAAGGATCGTGGTCGCGCCAGCCCTGGCTTCCCGGCAGCCCCCACATGTTGAACGGATTGTTGAGCCCGCCGGCGATCATTGCCGAGATACCAGCGGTGGCAAGAGGATTCGACGGTGCCGGGCAGCCACTGAACGACGCGGCGGCGTCGAACACATCCGGGGCCTGGATCGCCAGATCCAGTGCGGGCCCACCGCTCATCGACAGACCTGCCACCCCGCGTCGACCGTTGGACCCATAGGCGGCGTCGACGGCTGCAGGCAGTTCGCGAGTCAGGTACGTCTGCCACATGTTGCTGCCCAGTACCGGATCGGGTGTCTGCCAATCGGTATAGAAGCTGAAACGGCCTCCGATGGGCGCTACGACCGTGACGTTCTTGTCGAGAAAGAACTGTTCGACGCCGGAGTTGTTGAGCCACCCCACCCCGTCTTCGTTGCCGAGTGCACCGTTGAGCAGGATCAGGCTCGGGGCAGGTCCGCCTCCCGGCGAATGCAGAATCTCGTTGGAGACGACGCGATTCATGGACGGGGAGAACACATTCAACACTGCACGGGTGGCCGACACCTGATGGATCCCGACGGCTCCGGCCGCCGCGTCGGCCGATCCCGAGTTGCCCGGCAGGGCCTGGGCCGACGTCCCGGTCAGCAGCATCGATCCCATCACGGCGGCCGTCACCACCGCAGCGGATCGAGTTCGCTTCTTTCTCTTCAGTCCCACTGGCAACATCAGCACCATCCGAGGGTTGCACGGATTCCGCTTTCTACCGCTAACGATCAGATTACGAAACCGATCGGTTCGTACGCTTGCTCGGCGCCGTCACGGATTCGCAGCACGGATCCGCGCGGCTTGCAGCGTCAGATGGTGCCGCTCGGTCACCGAGGGAGCCGACTGCGCCGCGCGGGCGTACAACTGCGCGGCCTGGGTGAGGTCACCCGCCTTCTCGTGCAGATGAGCAGCCGCCGCAGTGTGCCTCGGGACGGCGGAATCGACCTCGGCGAGGGCCGCGAGCCCAGCGGCGGGGCCGTCGGCTTCCCCGACGGCCACCGCACGGTTGAGCTGCACGACGGGGCTGCCGGTGAGGGCCAGCAACTCGTCGTACCACTCGACGATCTGGACCCAGTCGGTCTCCTCGACTCGCATCGCGTCGGCATGCAGGGCAGCGATCGCCGCCTGGGCCTGGAACTCACCCAACCGGTCTCGGGCGAGCGCCGCCTGCAAAATCTGTACGCCCTCGGCAATAAGTGCTGTGTCCCAACGGGATCGATCCTGTTCCGCCAAGGGGATGAGTTGACCGTCCGATCCGGTTCGCGCCGAACGGCGCGCGTGATGCAGCACCATCAGCGCCAACAGACCCGCGGTTTCTTCGTCGTCGGACAGTGACGTCAGCTGTCGCGTCAACCGGATCGCCTCCGCCGCCAGGTCGACATCTCCGGTGTACCCCTCGTTGAACACGAGATACAGCACCCGTCGTACCGTGCCCAGGTCGCCCGGCGCATCGAAACGCACATCACGCACCGCACGCTTTGCTCGGCTGATGCGCTGCGCCATGGTCTTCTCCGGCACGAGGTACGCCTGCGCGATCTGCTGTGTCGTCAGCCCGCCGACGGCGCGCAGGGTCAGCGCCACCGCGGCCGCCGGAGTCAGCGCCGGATGTGCACACAGGAAAAACAACTGCAGCGTGTCGTCGACGCTCGCCACGCTCCCCTGTTCCGGCTGCGCCGCGAGTCGATCTTCCCGATCTCGACGCGCCTTCTCGGAGCGCTGTGCATCGAGAAATTTCCGCCAGGCGACGGTGACGAGCCAGCCCTTCGGGTCGGTGGGCGCGTCACCTGCCCCGGCCGAGATTGCCCACGTCGAAGCCGCCTGCACCAATGCCTCCTGCACGGCGTCCTCGGCCGACGCGAAGTCTGCTCCGCGGTGGACGAGGACGCCGATCACGGCGGGCGTCAGTGCCCGCAGCACTCGGGGATCCATGACGATCGTCGGCCGACCGCCGTCAGTCGGCGATCGTCGGAGGAGCCTCCATGAACGGACGCAGCTCGAGCCACTCGTCGATCGGCTTCCCACCGGCACCGGGCGCTGCCGACAGCTGCCCGGCCAGCTCGAGCGCGCGATCGTAGGAGTCGACATCGATCACCATCCAGCCTGCGATGAGGTCTTTGGTCTCCGCGAACGGGCCGTCGGTGACCGGAGGCTTCCCTGCTCCGTCCGAGCGCACCCACGTTCCCTCGGGTGCCAGAGCCTGCGCGTCGACGAACTCGCCGGTCTTCTCGAGCTCGGCGGCGAAATCTCGCATGAACTGAATATGGTCGTGCACTTCGGCCGGGGTCCACCGGTCCATCGGGATCCAGTCGGCAGGCTCGGGGGCTCCGCGGTAATGCTTGAGCATGAGGTACTTGGCCATGATCTCTCCTAGCGTCGGATGCAGCCATTCTTTCTGCATTCGACCCTGGGACGTAGCCGGTCCTCGGAATTCGACATATCCGAGAAAAAAGTTTTCAGCGCATCGTGCGGCCTGCCGAGCCGAGCATCTGCGTCGCCTCGACCACTCTCGCCGCCATCGCCGTCTCGGCCGGCTTGCCCCACGATCGGGGATCGTAGGCCTTCTTGTTGCCGTACTCGCCGTCGACCTTGAGGACCTGGTCGTACTTGCTCAACATGTGCCCTGCGATGGAACGGGTGAACGCGTACTGAGTATCGGTGTCGATGTTCATCTTGATCACCCCGCTGGCCACCGCGGAGGCGATGTCTTCTGCGCTGGATCCCGATCCGCCGTGGAACACCAGATCGAACGGGTTGTCCTTCCCGGTCTCGGCTCCGACGACGGCCTGAATCTCGGCGAGAATTTCCGGGCGTAGGTGCACCGAGTCAGGGTTGTAGACGCCGTGCACGTTGCCGAAGGTCAGGGCAGTCATGTATCGACCGCGCTCCCCTGCGCCGAGTGCGGCGATCGTGGCCCGAGCATCGTCGACTGTCGAGTACAACTGCTCGTTGATCTCGTGTGAGACGCCGTCCTCTTCGCCGCCGATCACGCCCACTTCGATTTCGAGGATCGTGTTCGCCTGCACCGACAGATCGAGCAATTCTCGAGCGACACGCAGGTTCTCGTCGAGCGGCACCGCCGAACCGTCCCACATGTGCGATTGATACAGCGGGTCGAGTCCGCGTCCGCGCCGGTCGATCGCGTCGGCCAGCAGGGGCCGCACCCAGTCGTCCAGATTCTCGGCGGGGCAGTGATCGGTGTGCAGCGCAACCGAGATCGAATAGTGTTGCGCCACTTCGTGGGCGTACTGGGCGAGAGCCTTGGAACCGGCGAAACGGTTCTGCACGGCGTTGCCGGAGAGGTACAGCGCGGTGCCGACCGACACCTGGATGATGCCATCGCTCTCGGCCTCGGCGAAGCCCTGCAGCGCTGCGTTGAGCGTCTGCGAGCCGGTGACGTTGATCGACGGGTAGGCGAACCCGCCTTCCTTCGCACGGTCCAGCATGGCCGCGTACTGATCCGGACTGGCAATGGGCATGAGCTGTCCTATCTTTCGGGTGCGGCCGGTATTCCGGCCGAGGTTGCGGCGCAGCCGCAGGAATTGCGATGGTTGAACGTGGTCGGCACTCGGATCGACCGAGGCTTCTCGTCCCGTCCCTCGATGCGATTCAGCAGTAGGTCGGCTGCGGTTCGTCCTATCGTCTGTACGTCCTGAGCTGCCGCCGTCAGGCGAGGCTCGAACAGATCGGACCATTCGAAATCGTCGTAGCACACGAACGCAAGATCGTCGGGAATCGACAGGCCAAGGGCACGAACTGCTTTGAGTGAGCCGATCGTCATCGAGTTGTTCATCGACACCAGTGCCGAGGGCCGGTTCGAGCTCGACATCAGCTCATGCACGTGCATTTCGGCCACCTCGACGTTGGACCTACCGTCGAGAATCAGTCGAGGATCGAGGTCGACTCCCCGATCGGCGAGCGCGCGGGCATAACCGTCGAACCGTTCGTTCGTGGAGGAGATTCCTTCGATTCCGCGGACGATCGCGATGCGACGATGGCCGGCATCGAGGAGGTGGGCGGTGAGCTGGTAGGCCGAGGCGTCGTTCTCCGGACCCACTTGATCGCACGGAAGATCGAGCATCCGGTCGATCAACACCAGAGGGGTACCACTACGCACGATCTCGGGAATGGTCGTCGACTCCGATCCTGCTGCGGGAGCGAGGATCATGCCGTCGACCTGGCGGTCCAACAGGGAATCGGTCACTCGCCGCTCGGACAACGGCTCGTCGTGCGAATCGCCGAGAATCAGCACGTATCCGGCCTCGGAAAGTCGTTGCTCGACGGCGTGTACCAGGCTGCCGAAATAGGGGTTGGTCAACGCGGCGATCGAGAGCCCCACCGTATTGGTTCGGCCCGCGGCGAGCGAGCGGGCAACGACGTTGCGTCGGTAGCCGATCTCGACAATCGCCGCGTCGACGCGTTGGCGGGTGGTCGGATTGACGTTACGGGTGCCGTTGAGTACGTGCGAGACAGTCGACACCGACACTCCGGCGATGCGGGCGACATCGTCCATCGTGGGCACGTCAACGGTCCCGGAATTGTTGCGTCCGAGGGCTGCGGATCCGCGAAACTGTCATGCCAGACGCAGGATTCGATCGGCGCGGCCGGCGGTCGACCCGATCAGTTCCGCGTTGCGTTCGTCCGAGCCCAACGCCCAGAACTCCGCATCCTCGTGCGACTTTCCGTAGGCCTCGTGCCGAGCTACCAGGCGCTCGTGCCGAACCCTTGTGTGCGGAGCCAGAAACCAGACCTCGTCGATCATCGACCGCGCAGCGGGCCACGCGTCGGACTCCATCAGCAGATAGTTGCCCTCGGTGACCACCAACGGAACAGTCGACGGAACCGGAATGGCCGAACCGATCGATTCCTCGATCTCGCGCCGGAACCTCGGTGCGTACACGATGGGGTCGCCGGGTCGCTGGTCGTGAATTGCCGCGATCAGTCGCGCGTATCCACCGTCGTCGAACGTGTCGTGTGCACCTTTGCGGTCGAGCCGGCCCAGGTCGATCAACACCTCGTTGGCCAGGTGGAACCCGTCCATCGGAACCAGCACCGCGCGCTCCGGCCCGAGCGCATCGACGAGTTGCCCGGCCACCGTGGACTTTCCGGCTCCCGGCGCGCCGGTCAGGCCGAGTATGCGCCGTTCTCCGGCGATGGAGAGTCGCCCGGCCAGCTCCACGAGCTCGCCGAGGGTCGCTCTCTGTACATCCTGATCAGTGCTCACCGTTGCCGCTTTCAGTCCGTCGGTAGTGAAGTGTGTCAGCGGAAAGTTCGTGTAGCCACGCCCTGGGTCCGATCACCGAGCAGCGCAGTGCCGCAACGTGAGCCGACCTGTCGATACGCTCGGCCAAGGAGCCCGACTGCGTCGAGTAGTAGGCATACGCGCCGTGGAAAGCGTCTCCGGCACCCACTGTGTCGACCGCTGTCACCGGCTCCACCTCGACCGAGCCCGAGGATCCCTCGGTCCACCATTCGACGGGCTCGCTGCCGTGGGTGGTGACGACGGTATGCACGCCCGCTCCCACGAGTGCCGCTGCAGTGGTAGCCGTGTCGGAGGTACCGGGGGTGCGAAAGTCCGCCGAGCACACCATGTCCGTGACATGCGGGATCAGCTCGCTCATCACCGGCTTCCAACGGCCGGCGTCGACGACCAAAGTGGTAACCCGCGCCGCCGCATGTTCGGCGGCGGCGCAGGCGATCAGGGGGTGATGCCCGTCGACGAGGACGACATCGGCACCGGCCACTACGGTCTCGAGATCCTCCGGCGGTGAAACTTCGGAATCCACGGCGTCCGCCGAGACGACCGACCGGTCGCCGGTCGACTCGATCACCGTCACTGCCGAGACGGGCACCGACCTGCTGGTGCCCAGGGACGCGTCGAGCACTCGGACGCCGAATGCAGCCAGATCGGCTTTGACCAGCTCGGCCACCGGGTCGTCGCCGAGTGCGGTGACGAGCACGGCCGTGCCGCCGAGCGCGGCGAAGGTGACGGCCGCGTTGGCGGCCGGCCCTCCCGCCGCGACGAACTGCGCACTGGACGTGATCTTCTGGTTCGGCGACGGGGCTGCCGACACTCGATGGATCACGTCGAGTGTCGCCAGCCCGACGAAAACTCCTACCGGAGCATCCCTTTCAGAGGCCTGCGCGTTCATCGTCGGTCGGCTCCTCTGCACCGGTCATCAGCGCAACGACCTCGGACATGGTGCGGTTCTTCGGATCGACGACACCCGCGCGCTTGCCGAGGCGGTGAATGTGAATCCGATCGGCAACCTCGAACACGTGCGGCATGTCGTGGCTGATGAGCACCACCGGTATGCCGCGGTCGCGAATGGTTCGGATCAGATCGATCACCATGCCCGATTCCCGCACGCCGAGCGCGGCCGTCGGCTCGTCCATGATGATCACGCCGCGTCCGAACGCTGCAGCCCGGGCAACTGCCACGCCCTGACGTTGACCGCCGGAGAGCGTCTCGACCGCCTGATTGACCGACTTGATACCGATCTTGAGATCCTGCAGATGCTTCGACGACTCCTCCCGCATCCTCGGCATGTCCAGACGCCGAAAGAGGCTGCCGCTGATGCCTTTACGCTTGATCTCGCGTCCCAGATAGACGTTCGAGGCGATGTCGAGCGCCGGGATGACGGCCAGGTCCTGATAGACCGTCTCGATGCCGGCCGCTCGTGCGTCGCGTGTGTTCTTGAACGACACCGGCGAGCCGTTCATCAGGATCTCACCCGAATCCGGGATGACAGCCCCTGCCAAAGCCTTGATGAGACTGGACTTTCCGGCACCGTTGTCGCCGATCACCGCCAACACCTCACCGGCCCGCAACTCGAAATCCGCACCGTTGATGGCCGTCACGCTGCCGTAGGTCTTGACCAAACCGCGTGCTTCCAGAGCGAGGGGGGCATTCACTGTGACCTCCTACGTGCGAATTGGTCTACCGCCACCGCGACGATGACGAGAATGCCGGTCGCGACGTTCTGGTACAGGCTGTCGACGCCGGCCTGGGTGAGCCCGTTGCGCAGCACACCGACGATCAAAGTTCCGATGAGCGTCCCGATCACGGTGCCGCGGCCACCGAACAGGCTGGTTCCGCCGATGACGACCGCGGTGATCGTTTCGAGGTTGGCGTTCTGATACGCATTCGGGTCGGCGTTGGGGATCCGTCCGAGCGCTGCCCATGCCGCGATCGCTGCGATGACACCCGTGACGATGTACACCGAGAACAGCACCCGACCGGACTTGATGCCCGAGCGGTCCGAGGCCTGCGGACTGCCGCCGACCGCGTAAATATGCCTACCCCATGATGTTTGGGACAGGGCGTACCACATCACGGCGTACACCAGCAGCATCACCACCACGCCGTAGGTCGTGGAGAAACTGCCGATCTTGAACGAGGTACCGAGCAGCGTCAGTGGTCCGCTCGGCACCTGGTAGGTCTCGGAGCCGGCCAACAGCCTGGTGGCCGCTTGGATTGCCGTGAACGTCCCGAGCGTGACGATGAACGGTGGCAGCCGCAGCATCGTCACCAATCCGCCGTTGATCGCGCCGAACGCAACGCACACGGCGAGCGTCGAACCCAACGCTACGACCGGTCCGTTCGCCCCGGCCGACTGCGCCATCACGATGGTGCCCATCACTGCGACCGCGCCGATCGACAGATCGATACCGGACGTGAGGATGATCAAGGTCTGGCCGACGGCGAGAATGCCGACGACCACAGACTGCTGCAGAATCAGAGAAACGTTCTGCGGGTTGAGGAACGAGCTCGAGATCGAGCTGAACACGATGATGGCAATGACGAGTGCGGCCAGTGGCCCGAGCAGCGGTTCACGCAGGATGGTCCCCACGTTGAACCGGCTCGGTGCCTTGGGAGGCGCAGCGGTATCGGTACTCACGAATCAAATCCCTGTGTTCGCCGTTACTTCGCGATCAGCCCCAGCAATTCGCTTCGCCCCAGGCTGTGTCCTGGGAATCGATGCCGGCGACCGGCTTGTCGGTGACGAGCTGCGAGCCGGTGTCGTTGAATCCGCTGGGCTTGGTGCCGTCCTGGGCGAACTTCACGACCGCGTCGACGCCCTGCTCGGCCATCTTCGCCGGGAACTGCAGCACCGTCGCGCCGATGATGCCGGACTTGACGTTTGCGATGCCGGTGCAGCTGCCGTCGATGGAGCCGATAGTGATCTGATCGGCGCGGCCGGCGGACTGAATTGCCTGGTAGGCACCCGCCGCGGCGGGCTCGTTGATCGTGTAGAGCGCGTTGACGCCCGGAGCACGCTGCAGCAGGTTCTCCATGGCCGTCTGTGCCTTGGTCTGGTCGCCGTTGGTGTTCTCCTGGCCGACGATCTCCGACGAGCTGTCGGTCAGGCCCATTCCTTCGAGGAAGCCGTCGTGACGGAATGTGTCCACGGTGCCGCCCGCGGTGCCGTCGAGCATGATGACCTGGGGCGCTGTGGTTCCGAGTGTGCCCTTGACCCATTCGCCCTGGCTGACGCCTGCAGCCTTGTTGTCGGTCGCGAACGTGGCGTCCACCGCGTCCTCGGGGTCGGTGGCAGTGTCGAGGGCGATGACGACGACACCGGCGTCACGTGCCTTCTTGATCGCGTCGAGCACTCCGGTCGAGGAGTTCGGGGTGATCAGAATTCCCTTCACGCCCTGTCCCACCAGGTTCTCGATGGCTGCGACCTGTCCTTCGTTGTCACCGTCGAATGCACCGGCCAGAGCCACCAACTCGGCACCGCTGGAATCTGCCTTCGCCTGTGCGGCCTCGCGCAGCTTGACGAAGTACGGATTGGAATCCGTCTTGGTGATGAGCCCGACCTTGACGCTGTCCGAGTCCGAGCTGCTGCACGCGGTGAGACCGAGGACGAGCGAACCGGCCATCAGCACGGTCCCGATCGTCAGCGCAGACTTCCGACGGTGATTGAACATGTGGACTCCCTTGTCCCCTAGCCACGCGGTCGCGTCGCTCGATTGCAGGAGCCTAAGGCGCATACAAGCGCTTGCGCATGCGCTTTCGCGAAACAAACTCGAAGTCTTTTACGAACGACCGGCTGACCGGTTCGTGACGGGGGTCACGCGGCTCGGCACTTGGTCCTCGCCGCCCCAGCCTCCGCCCGCCAGCCTCAGCGCTCGAGTGAATTCCAGAAGTCACAGTGATGCTCGGCATCGGCGTCGATCACCGAGATGTCGTCGGAGACGAACTGCAGAACGGGGCTGACGTCTGCGGTGGTACGAGGCCACTGCGGTGCATCGTCTGCACTGGGCGTTCCGGTGTGGGCAAACGAAGTGAAGTACTCGATCATCGTTCGCGCCAACTCCTGCTGGGCCGGTGTTTTCAGCAGGTTCACTCCGCCGAGATCGAAGAGGTACGGCATGTCGGTCGCGTGTGCGGCGTCCTGCGAGACTCCCGACGCACCGACTCCGTTGACGTCGGTGGTCCCGGTGTCCGCGAACTCGTACGAGTACACCGGCGCGGCCTTTCCCAAAGCGCGGTTGTTTCGGTATGTGGGACAGGACCATCCAGCATCCGTGGTTGCCGCCGCCCATGCGAGCGCCGCGGATGGATAGTCCTGCAGCGGATACAGATCGGCGACGCGGGCAGCGTTCGAACCAAAGGCGTCGCCCAGCAACCTCGGGTAGGTGTCAGCGGTGATCGAGGTCGGGTCCGCCAGTACCGCACCGCCCACGAAGGATCGCTGCTCGGCCTGGGTACCGCCTGAGATAACCGGAATCGGTAGTGCAGCACCACTTTCGACGGCTGTTCGAGGATCGTCGGGCAGAAGTTCGGTACCGAAGGCGACGTCGAAGCCGAAGTTCTCCCCCTTGGCTACGAGTGCGTCGACGGGCAATGCACGCAAGCATGCCAACGCATCAGCGCCGGTGCACCCCAGTTGCTGCGCAACGTCCGAACCGACCGCCTCGTTGACCGCGAGCGGGACGAACGGACGCTGGGGCGGGACACCAGGGAAGACCGCGTCCGCGGGGAAGTCCAGCGCACACGATCCGGACATGATTACCGCCTTGTCCACCAGGCCTTCCGAGGCCGGAGACGTCAGCAGAGCGCAGGTGGACATGCCGCCCGCGGACTGTCCGAACACGGTGACATTCTCCGGGTCACCGCCGAATGCAGCAGCGTTGTCGTTCACCCATCGCAGCGATTCGATCTGATCGGCCAGTCCGAAGTTGCCCGACCCTGCCAGTCCGGGGAGCCCGAAATATCCCAGCATTCCGAGGCGGTAGTTGACGGTCACGACGATCACGTTGCCCTCGCTCGCCATTCGCTGTGCGTCGTAAGCGGAGCCCGAGCCGGTGGTGAAGCCGCCACCGTGCCACCACACCATCACGGGAAGTGGATTGTCCGACCGCTTCGACGGAGTCGTAACGTCGAGGAACAGGCAATCCTCGTCCGAGGACGTGGTCACACCCGGCAGACCGGACGCCTGCGGGCACTGCGAGCCGGGTGCGGTGGCGTCGACATCGGCGCTGGACGTCGGAAGCGGTTGCGTCGGAGACCATCTCAGATCTCCGACGGGAGGCTCGGCGTACCTGATTCCTGAGAACTGCCGGGTACTTTCGGTGGTCAGACCGTGCACCGTGGCCGTGGTCGTATCGACATCCACAGGCGCATCATCGGATTCGACAGGGGTCGATGCGCACCCTGCGAGAACCAGAAGGAGTGCGACGAGGGTTATCGGGAACTTCTTCATCGGACGTCCGATCGTGTTGCTGCGTCGAACGTTCGACGCAGTTCGTTCGCGAGGGTTGTTGCATCGTCGCCGGCACCGACTCGCCACACTGCCGCGTCGAGAGCGGCGCGAATTGTCATGGCCATGATGCGGGCGTCGAAGGATCGGAACCGACCGCTCCGCTGCCCTGCCTCGAGCAGCGTGTGCACTTCGAGCATCTCGGCTCCGTGCTCGGATCGTTCGGTCCGTGCGGGGGCGGCGGCGAAGATGCCCGAGAGCGCCTTCATGTGGCGCGGGTAGGCGGCGTAGAACATGACGCTGCCGCTGATGAACTCCAGCAGTGCTTCCCGACTCGATTCGGCCGCGCGAACGAGAGGTCCCACTTCCTGCTCGCCGAGTGCGTAGACGCGTTGGACAACAGCATCCAGAAGTTCCTCGCGGCTGCCGAAGTGGTACGAGATCACCCCGCGGCTGATGCCTGCATACCCGGCGATGCGCACCAGCGACGCCTTCTCGACCCCCGCTTCCGCGATGACGTCGACGGCGCATTCGATCAACTGAGCGCGGCGAGCATTCTGAATGAACGTGGGCTCGGTTCGGTCTGCCTTGATGGAGGGCATGCCACCGAATTTAGCATCGATGCCACATTTTTCCCATAGGTGTCAGAAATTTCCTGTCATGCAACCGGGCTCACTTGTCTTCGGTTACCGAATTCGGCTCGTCGTAGGTGACCGTGATGTCCTGGAATCCCTTGTTGCGCTGCGCTTCTGCCTGGCCAGTGTAGGAGTTCTTGTCCCCTTCGGTGAGTTCGACGTTGTCGGTGAACGGCGTGAGCAGTGCCCGGGGGTGCAGGTGATCGACCCGTACGGCATTGACTTCGATGCACAGCACGATCAGCACCGATGCGACGTACAGAAAGCCCAGCAGCCCGAGGACGATCGCGAAGATGCCGTTGGCGGCACTGGCATTGCCGACGACGTAGCGAATGTAGATTCCGCCGAAGGATTGCAGCGCCTGCCAGATCACGGCGGCGATCGCGGCACCGGGCAGTACTTCGCGAACACTCAGTGCGCGTGCGGTTCCGATACGAAACGCTGCAGTGAAGACGACGACGTTGACGATCACCGCACCTATCAGCGCCAACGCACCGCCCGCGAACCCGAACACACCCGAGGATGCGACTCCGTTGAGGACGGTCAACCCGATGATCGCAGTGCCGACGGTGCTCAGTAGCAACAGCCCGCGCAAGCGTCCCTTGATCGGATCCGGCTGCTCGTTCCGGGGCACCGACCACGCGGTGTTCATCGCGTACTGGGCGGCCAAGGAGACTCCGAGTCCGCCGTACAACGACCCGACGACGCCGATGACGATGGCGGTGGTTCCGCCGCTCAGGCGATCGGGCTGACCGAGTTGATCACCGATCACGGGGATCTGGCTCATCGCCGAATCGATGATTCGGGTCTGCAGTTCCGGGTCGCCCGCCAGCACGATCCCCAACACCGTCGTGAACAACAGCAGTAGCGGAAACAGTGAGAGGAACGAGTAGTACGCGATCAGTGCTGCGAGATAGCCGCCTCGGTCGTCGAGAAACTTGTACAGCACGGCCAACGGAAAACCCGCCGACGGGTGTTTGCGCTGATAACTGTCCACTTTGGCGACCATCATCGGTCGAATGTATCCACCGCCGACGTCGCAGAAACGTCGGCGGTATGTGTGACCCAGATCTCTCCGTGCACACGTGCGCTTCGGACGGCAGCACTCGACTAACTCATCAGTACCAACCCAGGACGAGGAAAGGAACTCACATGAGCTTCATCGACAAGGCCAAGAACGCCGCAGAAGACGCCATCGGCAAGGCCAAGGAAGTTGTGGGCGACGCCACGAACAACAAGGACCTCGAGGCCGAGGGCAAGAAGGATCAGGGTTCGGCCGGCGTGAAGAAGGTCGGCGAGAACATCAAGGACACCTTCAAGTAAGTCTTTTCGCAGAGGGGACCGTCGATCACACGATCGACGGTCCCCTCTGCTTTTGCACCCGTATAAAATGCACAGAACCGGCTGTAGCGGTCGGCAGGGCGTCCAGCAGGCGGCGCATGTTCATGGATCTGTCCGGCGAACGACGGCATAGGTCCCATGCGAGAGGACAGTGTGAATGTCGCAACAGTCGACCGATAGGCACCCTGCCAGTACGTCTCATGCTTCGTTGCTCGCCGAGTTCGCGCGATCTCTTCGCGATACCCGTCGTTCGATGCCCGAGACGATCAGCGAAATTCTGCGAACTGCGATTCGGCTCATCCCAGGAGCCACCGTCGGTTGCGTCACCACGGTGAGCAAGGGTGAGCGAACCGTCGTGGCATCCACCGATCCTGTTGCCGAGGAGCTGTGTCGACTTCAGTACGAACTCGACGAGGGCCCGATTCCCACCGAGGTCCGCCATTTCGACGTCGTCGTATCGGACGACCTTACGTCCGAACCGCGGTGGCCGGAATTCGCCGTCCTTGCCGTCGGCGAAGGTTTCAATTCACTGGCCGCATTTCAGCTCTACAGCAACGCCGATGACCTCGGCGCGTTGGTCTTCTACAGCAACGAACCCGGGGCGTTCGACGCCGCTGCCGTCGAGATCGGTGAGGCGCTCGCCGCCCACGCCGCGATCGCGATGCTCAGTGCCCGCGACAACGAACAGTTCCGCACGGGCCTGGCCAGTCGCGACATCATCGGCCAGGCCAAAGGGATGATCATGGAACGCTACGATCTCGACGCGGTGCAGGCCTTCGAACTGCTGGCAAAGCTGTCGCAACAACAGAACCTGCCGTTGCACAGGGTGGCTCGCGATCTGGTCGAGACCGATCACCCGACCAACTCGACTTTCTGACCGGCCCCCCAGGTTTCGATTTCCGCGCACGAGGAAGCCTGTGGGTGGTGCCTGCTCACAACACGCGGTACCCGCGGGCGGTTATGTCGTTGAGCCAACAGCGATCGACCGCTCGTCGCTAATGCTCCGGTTGGCACCTCGGACACCACCACGTTCGACGCCGATCGGGGTTACCGGGGACCTCAGCGACTACCCGAACGAGCGTCCCACATCGCAGACACGGTTTGCCTGCTCGTCCAGCGACCCAGTGTGAGCGACCCTTTCGAGAGTCTCCGGTGGTGACCTGCATCGCCCCCGGAACGGTCGCGGAGTGACGCATCGCCCGCTCGAGCAGCGCGACCAGTTTCTCGGCATCCACGTCACTCGATCGAGTCCACGGCCACAATCCGCGTAGGAAACACAGTTCGTTCGCCCACAGATTGCCGGGCCCTGCTATCACCTTCTGATCGAGCAGAGTCGCGATAATCGGCCGATCCGTCTGAGCGACCACGTTGGCCACCGCCGTGTCGGTATCGAACATCGGCTGCAAAGGGTCCGGACCGAGATGCGCAACCAGGGCATTCATGTCGGTGACGAAGCCGTAGTCCACCACCGGCAACAGGATTCCGTAGGCAGTGGGCCCGTCGGCCACGGCCAGCTGCACGCGAACGTCCGGACGCACACGCTGCGGAATCGATCGACCGGCCCGCACCACGGTCCACGAACCGCTCATGCGCAGATGTGTATGCAGCGTTGTACCGTCGTCGAAATCTGTGAACAGATGCTTCCCGTGGGTCCGATGCGCGACGACGGTTCGCCCGACAAGATTCTCCACCGCATGTGCCGGTACGTTCAATCTGCCGGCCCGTAGGGTGGCACCGTCCAAGGCTCGCCGTAGCCTCGCGGCCAGCGCGAACACGGTGTCACCTTCGGGCATGCCTGTGGTGTATCCCGGGGAGCGCGAGCGCAATCCAACGCTGCTCCCTACGGCGTAACCGAGGATCGCAGAATCCCTGAGCGCACCTGATTGTTCACGATCGAACCCCATTAGCTTCGATCCCGCCGGCCGAGGACGATCGTGAACACTCGGGTCCGGTTACCCGAACAAGCTCTGCCCCAGATAACCACCTTCCGCCACTCCCGGCAGGATCGCGAACACCGCAGACCCGATCGGCGTTGTCCATTCGTTGAGCGCATCGAATTCGTCGAGGCGCTGCTGAATCGGCAGGAACTGCGTGAGCACGTTGCGCTGATAGCTCGCGAACAGCAGGCCGGTATTCGACAACGCCCCGGCGGCCGGTGGGTCGTCGTAGTTGTAGGCCCGCCTGAAGATTCGCTCTCCGTCGTGAGCGTGCCGCGCCCGAGCGATGTGCGAGGACGGCGGGATCACCGGAATTCCGAATCGATCGATGGCGTCGAAATCGGCCTCGTCGAATTCGGCGGTTCCGGTCAACGGGGCACCGGTATCGAGCCTTCGCCCCACCGACAACTCTCGCCCGGGTCGGTCCAACTCATCCCAGGTGTCCATCTCGATTCGGATGCGCCGCAACACCATCGACGTCCCATGTTTCATCCAAGGCTGATCGCTACCATCGTCCCAGACCAGAGCGTCGAAGTCCGTGCTTCCGGCCGCGGGATTGACGGTGCCGTCGACCTGTCCCATCAGATTGCGCATCGTAGTGCCCGATTCCTCGGTACCACGCGAGCGCCGGAATCCGCGTTGCGTCCAGGCGATCGTCACCAACGAGCGAACGTTCTTGGTGAGTGCGCGCACAGCGTGCGCAACGGTGACAGGGTCGTCCGAGCACACCTGCAGCAGCAGATCGCCTCCGGTGAATCCTGTTTCGAGACGGTCGATCCCGAACGCAGGAAGAGGTGCCAGCCACGACGGCCGCCGATCCAGCAGACCGATCGCATCGAACACACCGGGTCCGAGCCCGACGGTCACCGTCAGGCGTGCCGGCCGAAGAGCAAGTTCGGCTTCGGTATCGGCCAACGCGGGCGCACCGGAAGTGAGCCGTCCGATGTCCTCGGTCCAGACCTTCAAGATCCCGACCAACTCGTCACGACCGACACGATCGTGCAGATTCAACCCGACGAACGTCGAGTGTGCCTGCGGCGGAACCGTATCGATTCCGGCTTGATGCAGGCCACGCCACGGCACCGAGTCGGTTCCAGCAGCCGCCTCGTCTGCTCGGTTGCCGATTACTCCATAACCGGTCGCGGCTCCCACGCCCGCGACGCCGAGCGCGGCGACGCCTCCTCCGAGGAGGCGTCGCCGGCTCATCGAGCGTGGTGACCGGTTCTCGTTCTCAGCCACCGTGCGCCGGCGCAGAGGTCGCCGACCCGTCCATGTTCATGTTCATGATGCCGGGCTCGTAATTCTCCTGGGCACCGGAGAAGTCGCGGACCTGAGCGGTGAATGTCGTCGTCGACGCATCCTCGAATTCGAGGGTGAACTCCGCATCGGCTCCAGGGGTCAGCGGTGCGGTGACGTCCATCAGCATCAGGTGGTCACCGCCCGCGGCGAGTACGTGCGTACCGCCCGCCGGAATGACGAAGCCGCCTTCCTTGGGCCGCATCACCATCGCTCCATCGGCCCCGGTTGCCATCTCGTGCAATTCCATTCGGCTCGATGCCGGTGACGATGCACCGACCACGTGCACATCGGAGTCGCCGGTGTTCTGCACTTCGGCGAAAGCCGCCGTCATACCGGAGTCGGCCGCTTTCACCCATTGCTCGCGGACGACGACGGAATCGGACTCCTTCGCCGCGGCGGCCGGCTCGTTGCTGGAGCATCCGGTGAGGATCAGACCGGTGACCGACAGTGCGGTCAACACAGCCGAGGTACGTCGGGAGAGTGTCATGCGAGTTCGCTTTCATGTTGGGAAGCAGCGGAATTGGCGGCTCTGGTCCGCGCGCGACGGATCGAGCCGAGAACGACGTCGACGGCGAGGAAAGCCACCAGGCTCAGCCCGAGGAGTGGGACGAACCAGCCGACGGCGACCGCGACGACCGCCAGTACGACGACGGAGATCGGCGAGATGCGGCGAAGACCGCCGCGCAGGGGCGGTCTGCCCGCAGTGAGACCGGTTGCTTTGGTGGGACGGCGTTTCCACCACATCATGTAGCCGCGCACGATGACCGATGCCAGCGCGACTGCGAGTGCAAGCAGGGCAAGCTGATTGGCCACACCGAACAGCGTCCCCATGTGCAACTGGATACCCCAGGCCGACAGCTTGGCCGCGAGAGGCCAGTCCGAGAAGTACGAAGTATCGATCACTGCGCCGGTGCTGCCGTCGATCGAGATGGAGTTGTTCGACATCACCCAGGGCTGACGCGTTTCGGCGACGACGAACGCCGTGTCGTCGGACGCCGGGATGGACGCCTCCACTGCTCCGTCGACGCCGTTGGCTCGAGCAATATCGAGGACCGAATCGATACGCCCGACGTCGATCGTCGGCGCATCGGCCGGCATCTCCATCGAATGCCCGCCGTGACCGGAATGATCGGTCGTCGCCGCCTCGGCGGATCCGATGGTCGTGGTGATGGCGGGTGTGGTCCAGCTCAGTGCCGACCTCAGCTCGGTGACGTTCTCACCCGCGTAGGTGGACCACGTGAGTCCGGTGGCGGAGAGGAAGATCAGACCGACGGCTATCCAGATACCGGCCACGCCGTGCCAGTTCAAAGACCTGTTGCGGCCCTTCGACTTTCGATCCAAGGTGAACAGCTTTTCCTTGTCGCGGTTGCGTCGATAGCGCTCGAACCACAGGTAGAGACCGCAGAGCGCGATGACCCACAACCACGAGGCAGCGAGTTCGCTGTAGAGGCGACCTGGCTCTCCCAGGTGCAGATGGCGATGCAGTTCGGAGATCCAGGTACGCACCGGCAATGCGCTGGACGAGCCGTAGACCGGGAGTTCACCCACGGACGTCGCAGTCGCGGGATCGACGAACACGGCCAGCCGCTGGGATTCGCCGAGGCTGGGGTCGGTGAACAGCACGCGAGTGGTGTCGCCGAGGTCGGCGGCGGGGCGCACCGCGGCGACGGTGAGGTCGGGTCGTTCGGCCTGCGCCGCCCGAATCTGCTCCGCCACCGGAACGGCCGGGCCGGTGTCGTCGACGTGCAGATAGTCGCGATACATGAGTTGTTCGATGGTCGGCGCGACGGCGTACAGCCCGCCGCTGATGGTGGCGATCAGGATGAACGGTGCGATGAGGATGCCCGCGTAGAAGTGCAGACGCAGGATCAGCGGACGCCAACTGCGAGGGCTGGTCGGACGGGTGGGCGGGGAAGGATCGGCGACGCGTTCCTTTTCCGGTGTGGACACGAGGACTCGTTTCGTGAAGGCATGAGTGTGCGCGCGGATATGCGCGACGTGGCATCGCACGACGGATCGAGCCGTGCGCAGACGGCGCGAATCGACGACAGTGCGGGGTACAGGATCGAATGCGGCAACAACCCACTACCCGACACCTGAGAGCAGGGCGGGTTACACGTTCGGGCTGTGCTCAGGCAGTACGAGCCGGTGGTCCTCGGTTCCCGCAGCCCGAGAGGTCGAGCAGGAGCGTCGATCCCGGGATCCGATACACCGGGAGCGGCGGAGCGATCCGATTGTCGTCGACGACGAGAGCCGCCAGCACGGGCAGTGCCCTGCGCAGCGAGGTGATTGCCCGCCGGATTCCGTGCTCGGCTCCGCGAATGGCGAGTGCGCCGACCAGGACTGCGGCGGCGTGCGCGGCGAGCATCTGCTGGGAGAGCATCGAACCGTGGTGGTGACCGTCGACGACGGTCAGCAACAGGTGCCCGATCGCCTGAGCAGTGGCCAGAACGGCCAGAAGTTGCGCTCGCGGTGCCACCGCAGTCGGTACTGCCGACGCCGCACATCCGACTGCCGCACAGACGAGCACCAGCAGCACTACCGCCGCGTCGGACGGGAACATCCCGCCACCGAACGTGTGCGCAGTGACTGTGACCAGCGCAGACAGGGTGCCCACGGAGGCACCGCGCAGGGGCGCGAATCCATCCGGGGCAGACATGAATGGGATCCTACTATCGACGACGCCGCGTAGTACTCATGAGTTGCTCGGTGCGACCGGTCGTATCGTTGCCCTGCGCTCACGCACTCTCCGCCTGCGTCGACCGAAAGATCACGTCACCAAACGCCCGATCAACCACTGAACTGTCGCCTGCCGAACTGCGTCGGCGTGATCGGTGAACAGCTCGAAATGCGATTCGGGGTAGGACACGTACTCGACGCTGTCGACGTCGGCGAGCGCCTTTCGTACTCGTGCGGGCGGAGTGATGGTGTCGGATTCGGCAAGAACCGCCAGAACCGGCACGGCGAGACGGGCCGCAGCCTTACGCGTCGACCACCGCAACATAGCCGGTAACGAGGCGACGGTCACCTCGTTGCGGTAGTTCTCCGCGCCGCGCGCCATGCCTTCTGCCCATTCGTACGCTCCGTCCGAGTTCATCGCGGCGACCTCGCCCGGCCGTCCCGCAGCGGGGATGGTCAGCCCTGGCCTGCGGAACAGCCGCCGAAGTGCGTCTCTCGCGATGACCGGCGCGAGTTCCAGATTGCCCGTGGGAGTGAGGCGAATGAAGGGGATGATCGCGGCTACCGCCTTCACCCGTGGGTCCGTGGCGGCCACGGCGATTGCGTGCCCTCCGGACATGCTGGTTCCCCACACCCCGATTCGCTCGGAATCGATGCGCGGGTCGGCGATCAACACATCGAGCGCGGCGCGGAATGTGCGCAGTTGCTGGGGCAGATCGATGTGCTGCCGAACGATGCCCGCGCTCGCTCCGAACCCGGGGTAGTCGAATGCGAGCGAGGCGACGCCGCCTGCAGCGAGTTCTCGGCTGTAGTCCGGAATCAGCATTTCCTTGACTCCGGCAAATCCCGGGGCGGTGAACACTGCTGGCCAAGGCTCGACGCTCTCACCCGCGGGCGGGGTCAGCACGGCGGACACCTCGGTGCCGTCCACCTCGAACGTCATCTGCTCGTCGATCATCGCGCGCCCCTCGATCGTGATCCCCCCGCCGACCTCGGCGGCACCTCTACCTGCCTCGGACCCCAGCGAGTGGACGGTACTCGATCGCAACGACGGCGCGGTCCGTTCTGGCAGAACGACGGCCACATACGCCATATCCGATCCCGCGGTTTTTTTGTGGGTGGTTATCCTGCTTCTCGGTACTCGAACTTTTGAGTACTTCATCGTTGTTCGCGAAAGGACACTCATGACGGGGAGCTCGGACGAGGCCCAGGCGCGGGTATTTGCCGACATGCTGGTTGCCGAGATCGCTTCGGCGTCGACTCGTGTGGAGGAGTCCGAGCAATCTGCGCGCAAGGCGTCCCGGGTCGGAGATTCCCGCAGTCAGGTGTGGCACAGCGAGGAAGCGCACACCCAGAGGCGGGCACTGTACGAGTTGCATCGCCAGCTCGATGCGTTGCGCAACCGGTTTCCCATCATGAACGCGCCGACGTCTCAGTAGACGCCGCCCGATTCACACTCCCATCCCGCCTGCCGCGTCAGGCCTTACCGACGATCGCGACGATCAACTCCGCCAACTCCCCGGTTGCCTCTTCGGGAGCGAGCGCACCCGATACAGCCGCATGAGACAGCGCGTCCGCGGCACCGAAGATGGCGGTGAGGGAGGGCGCAGACAGGCCGGCTGGGGCGGTGAACGGCTGCAGGATTTCTCGACAGCGTTCGGAATAAGCGTGTTCGGCGGTGCGCTTGACCTTTTCGAGTTCGGGTGAACCTTCCAGCGCGGCAAGCACTCCTGTCAGTTCACGCCCCTGTGCCAATGCGCAGCCCACGTAGGAATCGGCGATGGCATTCGCGCGTCCGTCCAAGGTCGCGGGCGCAGTGTCGAGAGATGCCTCGAGCATCGCGGCCTGCCTACCGTCGAATTCGGTGAACAGCGCGGCGAGCAGTTCGGCACGGGATCCGAAGTGGCTGTACACCACCGGCTTTGCGACGCCGGCGTGTTCGGCGAGCCGGCCCAGCGTCAGGGCGTCGGCCCCCTCGGCCCGGACGAGAGCCCACGAGACCTCGACCAGTTGGTCGTACCTGTCCGATCGGGACAGTCTCGTGCGTGCCATCGCGGACCTCCTTGCGCTATATACGAATAGTAACCTACTCTTGGTACATAGCCGTTCGCCTCAACGAAAGAGCCAGCCATGACCGCACTCGTCGTAGTCTCCCATTCCGATCCCGACTCGCTCACCCACTCCGTCTCAAGATCCATTTCGGACGCGATCCGCACCTCGGGCGGCATTGTCGAGACGGCCGACCTCGCCGCCGAGAACTTCGATCCCCGATTTGCTATCGACGATCTGAATCTGTACCGCGGCAACGGAACCCCGCCGGCCGATGTCCTCGCCGAACAGCAGCGAATCGACCGCGCAGACCATCTGATTCTCGCCTTCCCGATGTACTGGTGGTCGATGCCCGCGCTGCTGAAAGGGTGGATCGATCGTGTCTTCGTCAGCGGATGG
The DNA here is from genome assembly GCF_027270735.1 of Rhodococcus ruber. Lineage (GTDB taxonomy): Bacteria > Actinomycetota > Actinomycetes > Mycobacteriales > Mycobacteriaceae > Rhodococcoides > Rhodococcoides rubrum_A. Next base: position 194,915 of record NZ_JAPWIJ010000002.1, read on the forward strand.
GCGTACGAGTACAACCCGGGAGTCGAGTTCGTCAAGAAGCTGGACCGACTCGTCGTCCACCTCGTAGTGATTGCGGGCGACGAGGCCGAGAGCTTCGAACGCCATGGCGTGTACGACGCGTTCCGGACACAGATTGAGCGCGGCATCGTCGAATACTGCGGGGCGACGGTCGGTTCGACGACATTCGTGTACGAGTCGGATTCCAGACCTCGCGAGGACCTCGCTGTCGAAATCAGCGAGATCGGCATTGCCGTTGCCGCGCGCGTGCAGGATCAGCCGTCTCACTCAGGTGCACGCAATACAGCACCGACCTACTCGAATTCACATGCGACGGTGTAGAAATCGCGGCGAGTAGTCGCCTTCCACTCAGTCGAGTCGCGCTGCCACCGCGGCAAGGTCGGCCACCGACCCATCGGAGATCGTGCGGATGTGTTCGGTGATCGAGTCGATGGGCCAGTTCCACCAGGCGATGTCCAGCAGGGTCTGGATCTCGTCCGCTGTGAAGCGCTCTCGGAGCACACGTGCGGGGTTGCCACCGACGACGGCATAGTCCGGAACATCCTTGGTGACAACGGCTTCGGTCGAGATCACAGCCCCGTGTCCGATCCGCACACCCGGCATCACCGTGACGTTGCCGCCGATCCAGACATCGTTGCCCACCACCGTGTCTCCCCGCGACGGCAGATCGGACACCAGATCCGAGTGCTCGGCCCAGGCACCACCCATGATGGGAAAGGGATAGGTGGACACACCGTTCATTCGGTGGTTGGCCCCGTTCATGATGAACGTGACCCCGGTGGCCAAGGCGCAGAACTTCCCGATCACCAGACGATCGGGTCCGTAGTGATGCAACACGTTTCGAGTCGCGAATCGATCGGCGAACTCTGGATCGTCGTAGTACGTGTACTCGCCGATGTCGATGAGCGGGCTGGACACCAGCGGCTTCAACAGCACCACCCTCGGCTGCCCGGGAATGGGGTGCAGGTTCGATGCGTCAGGAGCGGTCATGCTTCGACACTAACCAGGTATCGACCGGTCAGGCGGGAGTCAACCGGAAGATCGGGAACCGTCGCCCCTCGGCCGTCTCGACGTACTTCGCGAAGCCCTCGGACGCGTCCAAGAATTTCTGCCAGTTCGTGTCCCACTCGTCGTCGGGGATTTCCGACACGGCCACCGAGATGGTCTGGACGGCATCGTCTCCGGGAATCTCGACGTCGATGGCGGGGTGGGCACGGAGGTTGTGCACCCAAGCAGGATCTTTGGGTGAGCCTGCTGCCGATCCGACGATCAGCCAGCTTCCGTTCTCCGGGATTGCCATCAATGGGTTCAGCCGAACCTCGCCGCTCTTGGCACCTATGGAGTGCAGAACGACGAGCGCATCGCCGAAGCCCGCCGTCGACACATGCCCGCCGTTACTACGGAACTCGTCGATGATCATCTGGTTGAAGTCGGCCATACGACGAGTATGACGCCCGTCCCGTCGTTTCGGACCTGATCGCATCCGACGATTTCCATCGACGCGGCTCAAAGGTTAGCCTGTGCTCACACGTGCCACATGTACGTTGCGCCGTCGGGAACGCCCCGGCGGCTCATTGCTGTCTGAAGCAGAAGGACATCCTCGAGTGCTCAACGTTCGTCGCTGTGCCGCATCTCTTGCCGCCGCGGTTGCCCTGACCGGATCGCTGGTTGCGTGCGGTGCCTCCGAGGAGGTTCCCGACGTGATGTCGGACGCGACCGCCGGCGGAACGTCCTATCCATTGACTATCGACAACTGTGGAGAGTCGGTGACGTTCGAGTCGGCGCCGCAGCGGGTGGTGTCGCTGGACCAGAACTCCACCGAGATTCTTCTCTCGCTCGGCGTACAGGATCGAATGGTGGGCACCGCATCCTGGACGGATCCGGTGCGGGAGAACTTGGCCGAGGCGAACGCGTCGGTCCCCCGACTCGCCGACAACGCGCCCACCTACGAAGTCGTTCTCGATACCGAACCCGATTTCGTCACCGCATCGTTCGGACGCCATTTCGAGCAGGGCGGCATTGCAGAACGCTCACGATTCAGCGAAACCGGTGCAGCCACCTATCTTTCACCGACGGACTGCGACGCCGGTCGCAGCGTCAACGGCGGCAACACCCGAACGACGCCGCTGACCATGGATTCGCTGTACCAGGAGATCACCGAACTCGCGGCGATCTTCGACGTCAACGAGCGCGGGGCCGAATTTGTCGAAGAATTGAAGACCCGCATGGCCGACGCCACCGCGCAAACCGCGAACGCCGACGTGTCCGTCGCCTTCTGGTTCGCAGACACCAAGAGCCCGTACGTCGCCGGAGGGCGGGGATCGGCCGATCTGCTCGCACGCACGGTCGGTATGTCGAACGTATTCGCCGATACCGACGACGACTGGCCCGCCGTCGGGTGGGAGACCATGGTGGACAGGGATCCGACCGTCCTCGTGTTGGGCGATTTGGCCCGCAATCGCTTCCCCGGTGACCTACTCGCCGACAAGATCGCGTTCCTCGAGTCCGACCCCGTCACCAGCACGATGGCCGCCGTCCGCGACAAGCGCTACATCTCGCTGCACGGCGCAGAGATGAACCCGTCGATTCGGGCAGTCGACGGTGTCGAGAAGGTGTCGGCCGGCCTGCGCGATCTGGGGCTGTCGTCCTGATCACCACCGCTGTCCGCCGCCCTGCAGTCGATCGCTCACCTGCATCCCGTCATCTGTGGCGGTGGGTGCTGGCGGCGGTCGCTGGAATCGCACTGTGCGTGGTCTCGATTTTCGTCGCGATCACCTTGGGGCCGGCGAACATTTCGCTGGTCAACGTTCGCGATGTGGTGCTCAACCATCTCGGCGTCACCGATGTGCCGGTGAAGGTGTCCAAGAACGCGATCGTCTGGGAGGAGCGGCTCCCTCGAGCACTCGTCGCTGCGGCCAGTGGCGTCGGACTCGGCATCTGCGGCGTCATCATGCAGTCGCTTCTACGCAACCCGCTGGCGGACCCGTTCGTTCTCGGGGTGTCATCCGGAGCGTCGACCGGTGCAGTTGTGGTCGGGGTTCTCGGCATCGGAGGAGCCGCACTCGGCCTGTCCGGCGGGGCGTTCATCGGCGCACTCGTCGCGTTCGGCCTGGTGCTGTTCCTCGCCCGCATGTCCGGCAGCGGAAACGACCGCGTGATCCTCGCCGGTGTCGCGACCACTCAATTGTTCTCGGCGCTCACATCTTTCGTGATCTTCGCGTTTGCCGACTCCGACGAGACCCGCGGCGTGATGTTCTGGCTCCTCGGTTCGTTCGAGGGTGTTCGGTGGGACGACGTCGTGCTGTGTGTGGCCGTGGCCGGCATCGGAGCAGTGGTGTGCTGCTACTACGCGTATGTGCTCGACGCGTTCGCGTTCGGTGACTCCGTGGCGTCCTCGTTGGGCTTCGATGTCGCGAAGGTACGCATGGCGCTGCTCGTCGGTACCGCCCTGATCACCGCGACGTTGGTCAGCGTCGCCGGCGCGATCGGATTCGTCGGCCTCATTCTCCCGCACGCGGCACGACTCCTGGTGGGGCCCAACCACAGCCGCCTCGTGCCGGCGACAGCGATCATCGGTGCCGTCTTCATGGTGTGGGTCGACGCCGTGTCCCGAGTCGCGTTCGCTCCTACCCCACTTCCGGTAGGAGTCGGAACGGCACTGGTCGGCGTCCCGGCCTTCATCGCGATCATGGCTCGCAGGAGGGGAATTCGATGACACTCCATGCGTCGAACGTGTCGTGGAAGCGCGGCGGAGTCCTGGTCGTCGACGGCGTGACCGTGCATCCACGGCCCGGACGAATGGTGGGCCTGTTGGGCCCCAACGGTTCCGGCAAGTCCTCGCTGCTGCATCTGCTGGCCGGGGCCGCGACACCCACCTCGGGTGTCGTCGAGCTCGACGGAGCCGAGCTCGGTTCGCTCAAACGCAAACACATCGCCCGCGCCATCGCAGTAGTCGGTCAGCATGCCCACACGGATATCGATGTGACGGTCCGTGACGTCGTGCGACTCGGTCGAATTCCGCACCGCGGACCGTTCGGCGGAAGCGACCTGGACGACGACACAGTGGACGATGCGCTGGCGCAGACCGGGCTCAGCGACAAGGCAGATCGATTGTGGCGCACACTGTCCGGCGGCGAACAGCAGCGGGCACACATCGCCCGGGCTCTGTCCCAGCAGCCCCGCGAGATGTTGCTGGACGAACCGACCAACCACCTCGACATCCATCACCAGCTCGAGTTGTTGGCGCTTGTCGCACGCCTGCCGATCACCAGCATCGTCGCCCTCCACGACCTGAACCTGGCGGCAATGTTCTGCGACGAGCTGCTGGTACTCAAAGACGGAAAGGTCGTCGCAGGGGGTACCCCTGCGGACGTACTGACCGAGGACTTGATCGCCGAGGTATACGAGGTGCGGGCGAAGGTGTCGGTCGACGACGGGCGAGTCCACATTCGATTCGACGCGGCGGCGATGCCCGAGGTCGTTCGCCGCTAACCTCGAAGTATGAGTGGACCCGCGAACGACCCAGCAGTCTCGACCACGGACCTGCCCGCATTCGGGTTCGAGTCGACCTTGGTCGACGAGGTTCCCGGCGTAACGGTGCCGTGGCAGGGTGCCCACGCACCGGACCCTCGGGTGGTCATTCTCAACGACGACCTGGCCCGGTCACTTGCACTCGACCTAACGTCGGTGCGCAGTCCGGAGGGGGCAGGCGTGCTGTCCGGGTCGATTCCCCCGGCCGATGCGGCCACCGTCGCGATGGCGTACGCCGGCCACCAGTTCGGCAATTTCGTACCGTTGTTGGGTGACGGCCGCGCACTGCTGCTCGGCGAGCTCCACGACGATCGCGGCCGCCGAGTAGATCTTCATCTCAAAGGGTCCGGCGCTACTCCGTTCTCGCGTGGCGGTGACGGGCGTGCGGTAGTGGGAGCGATGCTGCGCGAATACCTGATCAGCGAGGCCATGCACGCACTGAACATTCCCACCACACGCTCACTCGCCGTCGTCACGACCGGCGAGCAGGTAATGCGAGAAGGAGGTCCGCAACCTGGGGCAGTGCTTGCCCGGGTTGCGGTTAGCCACCTGCGGGTTGGGACTTTCGAGTTCGCCGCCCGTCGCGAGGGGCTCACGCAGCCCCTGGCGGACTACGCGATCGCTCGCCACTACCCGGAATTCGTCGGGCACGCACCCGAGGACCGCTACCTCGCCTTCTTCGAGGCCGTCGTGGAGGCTCAGGCGTCCCTGGCGGCCCGGTGGATGTCCGTCGGATTCGTGCACGGTGTCATGAACACCGACAACACGACTATCTCCGGCGAGACCATCGACTACGGGCCGTGCGCGTTTCTCGACTCCTACGATCCGGCGACTGTGTTCAGCTCCATCGACCACGGCGGACGCTACGCCTACGGAAATCAACCTGCGATTCTCGGATGGAATCTGGCACGATTCGGCGAAACACTGCTGCCACTGGTGAATTCGACGCCCGACACTGCCATCACAGCTCTCACGGCAGTCCTCGACACCTTCGGGGATCGGTACCGACAGCACTACTCTGCCGTGATGGCCCGCAAGCTCGGACTGGGGAGCGATGCCGTGGACGTCGAGCTCGTCGACGATCTTCACCGGCTGCTCACCGATCACCGTGCCGACTGGACCCTCACCTTCCGCGCTCTCGCCGAGAACCTGCGAGGGAACTCGGCTCCGTTCGACTCCCTTGTTCCACCCGACGCGTCCGCGAACTGGCTCGAGCGTTGGCGCACTGCGGTTTCGGTTGACAGACAAAATCTTTCGTCGGTAGCCGACGGTATGGACAGCGTCAACCCGGTATACATTCCTCGCAACCACCTGGTCGACGCTGCCCTACGGGCCGCAACCGACGGCGATCTCGAACCTTTCGAGCGTTTGCTCGAGGCCGTCACGTCGCCGTTCGATCGACGCGACGACCGGTCGGACTACGCTCTGCCTGCGCCCGAGAACTTCAGTGCGGGCTTTCAGACCTTCTGCGGTACCTGAAGATCGATCGTCACTGCGGGGGCTCCATGAATTCGATCGTCTCTCCGTGTGGACCCAACGCATACATCACGCGGGTGCCCACCCTTGCCCCGCCGGCAATAGGTTGAGGAGTTCCCTGCGCCGTCCACCCGAAGTCCGCGATTCGTGTCAGGACCGCGTCGATGTTGTCGACCTCGAAGGCAAGATGGGCGAAACCAGGATCGTGGGGTCGAGAGTATCCCTGCTCTCCCTGGACGTTGCGATATTCCAGCAGTTCGATCGTCTGACCCGCAACGGATACCACCGCCAGCCGGACTGCAGCCCCGTGCGCTCCGGTGACCTCTCCGAGAAACTCTCCACCCATCTCACCGGTGCGTTCGAGGACCGCGCCGAGTCCATCGATCCAGAACCGAAGGGCGTCATCGAGGGAACCGACGGCGAAGCCGACGTGGTCGGAGCGAAGGATTCTGAACGACATGCCAGGAGCCTACGCCCGGCATGTTCACGAGTTGCGCTTCTGTTCGGCTCTGATCAGTCCGCCGCCGACGATCAACCGCTGAATCTCGCTGGTGCCCTCGTACAGCCGCAGCAGTCGTACGTCCCGGTAGATGCGTTCGACCGGGACCTCACGCATGTATCCGGCACCGCCGTGGATCTGGACGGCGAGATCGGCGACCTTACCCACCATTTCGGTGCAGAACAGCTTCACCGCGGACGGCGCGATCCGTCGATCGGTCTCCTGCACCCACGCCCGCGCAGCCTCTCGAACCATCGCTCGGCCCGCCATCACACCGACCTGCTGATCGGCGATCATCGCCTGCACCAACTGAAAGTTTCCGATCGGCTCACCGCCCTGAGTGGATGCCGCAGCGTGGGAGACCGACTCGTCCAAGGCACGCTGCGCCTGCCCGACGGCCAACGCCGCGATGTGCACCCGCCCCCGCGCCAGCGACGTCATCGCCGCCTTGTACCCGATGTCGCCGTTCCCGCCGACCAACGCATCGGCCTCGATCCGCACGTCGGTGAAGTTCACATCGGCGGTGCCGGAACCCTGCTGCCCCATTTTCGCATCCTTGACGCCCACCTCGATCCCGGCTGTCTCGGCAGGAACCAGAAATACCGCAATGCCGTTGCCGCGCTGCGGTTTCGGATCCAACTTGGCGAACACGACGAACATGTTCGCGATCGGAGCATTGGTGATGTAACGCTTGCTGCCGTTGATGACCCACCCGGTGCCGTCGACCTTCGCCGTCGTCTTCAGGCCCGCCGGATTCGATCCAGCCCCATCCTCGGTCAGCGCGAAGGACGCGACGATATCGCCGGTTGCCATGCCCGGCAACCACTTCGACTTCTGCTCCTCGGTACCGAAGCCCACGAGCACCTGACCGGCGATCCCGTTGTTGGTGCCGAACATCGATCGCAGCGACAACGAGGTGTACCCGAGTTCCATCGCGAACTCCACATCCTGGATCAGGTTCAGACCCAACCCGCCCCACTCCTGCGGAATCGCGTAGCCGAACAGTCCCATGTCCGCGGACTGCTTCCGCAGATCATCCGGAATCGAATCGGTGTTCATGATCTCGAGCTCCCGCGGCACAACACGCGACCGAACGAACTGAGAGATCTGCTTCAACACGTCCGCAAAAACATCATCCGGTACATCGGGATTCAGCGTATCCATGGCACCACTATCGGCCAGCGCATCGCCTTTCGTCCACTACACGATTTCCGGAAATCAGCACCCTCCCGTCGCGCTCGCAGGGCCCGCACATCGAATCGGCTCCTCGGTTCTGAATTGCGGCCTCCGATCGGCGTCGGGTATTCGAATCCGAGGAGCTGATTCGCGGCGACGGGCGGCCCCGACTACACAGATCCTTCGCCGGACCTGTCAACGACGGGTCGCGCCGAACACGTCGACCGGATGCGGCACCCGAGGCCTGCCATCGGCACCGGGCACCGAGACCGCATCCAGGTAGGCACGTACCGGCCCGCGCAAATCTGGGGTCAGCCGGGCCTGCACGGAGAAGTCGAGAACCTCGTCGCTCGCGGAGGAGAGGTCGATCTGTGCGTCGAGGGTGACCACGTCGTCGAGAAAGATCCCGGCGTCGACGAAGGCCCTCTCGACGTCGGCACTGAACCACTGCTGGTGGCCCTGCAGCGGCGGGGCGAGGGCGACGACCAACGCGTTGAGCGCGGCCGTCGGCGCAATGGCCACCCACAGCTGCCCGCCCGGTCGCAGCAGACCGAGCGCGGCACGGAGCGTCGCGCTCAGGTCGGGGACGTAATACATCGAGTGCACAAAGGTCACGACATCGAAGGTCTCTTCCACCGGTGAGTCACCGAACGACGCGACGTACGCGTCGGCGCTGAGCTCCTCCGCCTCCAGCGCGGACATTCTGGCGGCGAAGCGCTCCGCGCTTCCAACCCAGGGGTCGACGCCGACGTACCGCACCGGTCGGCCGGGTACCCGCTGTACGAGCCCCGCGGCGAGCCGGGCATCCAGCGAGCCGTCACCGCAACCCACCGACAGCACCGAGATCGGTCCGTCCCCGATCGCTGTCAGCCGGTCGGCGAAGTGCTCGGCGATCAGCCCGCGCTGATCGGAGAGGCGCTCGAAGGCGGCATGCTCGCGTGCGTAGGACTCGGGCTCGAGGCCGGCCAAGGCCGGAGCACCACGCCGTACCACTCGCACACCGTCCAGAAGCACGGCCGCGATGTCGGTCGGCGGATTCGGAGCTATGTTGGACATCACAGTGAGTCAATCATGACGCACCCACCCGGTGCGTTGCGGTCGGCTTCGAGAAGGAGTGGCGTGAGCAGCGGAGATACAGCCGAACGCAGTCTCGAGCATTGGAGCGAGGCCGGACGCACGGGCATGGAGGCGTTCTACGCTCTGGCCACCGAGGACTACCACCAGCTGGCACTGGCCGCCGACTGGCCCGCGCTACTCGCCGACCACGCTCACGACGGTTGGTCGCTGCTCGATGTGGCCTGCGGCAGCGGCAAATTTCCCACCGCGTTACGTCGATACACCGACCTGTCCGCCGTGCCCGAGCTGGCCTACGACCTGCTCGACCCGTCTGCGTTCTCGGTCGCCGAGGCACGCGGGGCGCTCGGCGCGCCGTTCACGGCCCGTCGCGACCTGGTGATGACCCTGCAGGACCTTCCCACCGATCACACCGGCTACGACGTCGTCTGGGCCACCCACGCGTTGTACGCACTTCCTCCGGCCGAGCTGGACGCCGCCGCCGAGCGGTTCGTCGCCGCGCTGGCCCCCGGAGGTCTGGGTCTGGTCGCGCAAGCCACCGAAGCTTCCCACTACATCGCGTTCTACGACGCCTTCCGCGCAGGCGTACGTGACGCGACGCCGTACACAACGGCCGAGCAGGTGCGCGACGCGCTGACACGAGCCGGTGCGGACGTGCGCGACCAGCGCGTCACGTACACCACCGGTACATCCGATCGCGCTGTTGCCGAAGGCTTTCTGCAGCGATGCGCCTTCGACGACTCCGTGTCGCTCGACGAGATGGAGGCGGCACCTGTGCTGGGCGACTACCTTGCCTCCTGTCGCGACGCGTCCGGTTCCTATACCTTTTCCCACGAGGCGGCCCTGTTGTGGCTCTGAACCCGATGACCAACGAGCTTCTGCCCGAACAGAATCGCGACGGCGGTATCGATCAGGACTGGGCAGGTGACGATCAGGACTGGTGGGACTGGTACGTCACGCTGGCCGCCAACGATCAGGCACCCACCGAGTTGGTCGACGGTCCTGGCCTGCCCGATATCGAGGCGGCTTCCGACGAGCAGGTGGAGCGCGAGCTTGCCGAGCCCTACGACCTCGACCCTGCTGCCGTCGACGCATTCGCTCGACACGCCTTCGTGCGGCTGCCCGCCGTGTTCTCGCCGGCCGTCGTACGACGCCTCGCCGAGCGACTCGAGGAGCTGCTGCGAGCCGAACACGGCGACGACGTCGCGGGCCGATTCACCGCGCTGGAACAGATGTGGCTCCATGACGACCTGATGCGCGCCGTGGCGCTGTCTCCCCGAATCGGAGGCTTGGCCGCGGCGTTGCTCGCTGAACCGGCCGTTCGGCTCTATCACGACAACGCGCTGTCCAAGGAGCCCGGTTGCGGACGCACACCCTGGCACCACGACGCCGAGCACTTCCCGCTGCAGACCACCCAGGCGGTCACTGCGTGGATGCCGATGTCGGCGATCCCCGGCCGAATGGGTCCGCTGTCGTTCGCTCGCGGCCGAAAGGTGCTGGACGAGGTTGCGGACTTGGAGTTCGACAAGGTCGGCACGTCGTACGACGAGGCCGTCGCCAAGCGCTTCGTCGAGCGTGACGTCGCGGTGCAGTCGGAGCCGTTCGCAGTGGGCGACGTGTCGTTCCATTCTGCGCTGTGCTTCCACACCGCAGGGCCGAACCTCACTACGCAGCCCCGCCGAGCGCTGGCCACCACCTACTTCGCCGACGGGGCTCGTGTTGTGGAATCGCCGACGCTGATCAGCGGCACCTGGCGCGAGTTCCTTCCGGGCGTCGAGCCCGGCGGCCTTGCTGCCTCCGAATTGAACCCGGTGGTCGGCCGCCGCTGATCAGTCGAAAGCAATGGCCGTTTCAGTGGACATACGTACACTGGATTCGGTGGGGAAGAAATCTCAGCGCACGCAGGAGTTGGGTGAACTCGGTGAGCTCACCCTTCGCGAGTTGGCGTCGGCCGCAGGTGGTGTCCGCGCAGTCCACTCGGCAATTGCACGCCGCACGTTCGCGGCCGTGCGGCTCGGCGTCGGCCCAGCCGTTCTACCGACACAGCTGATGCACGACGCCATCGCCGCAGGCACCTACGCGACCATCTCGGCCGCCTGCGCCGGCGCAGCCAAGGTCGTCGGCACCCTGACCGCTGGCGACGAGACGAGCGAGGACGGCTCGCGGCCGTCGCCGTCGCCGTCGCACACCATGGGCGGTGCGCAGACAATCGCGGTCCTGCACGGTCTCATCGGCGACGACATGGAGCGGACCGCCCGGGTCCTCGCCTATCCGATGTCGATTCGCGTCGACGGGCGCCCAGTACCTCCGAAGTACCGCGCCCTCGCCGAGTCGTTTCCCGACGCGGGAGCGCACCTCGTGTTGTTCCTACACGGGCTCGTCGAGACCGAATCGGCATGGCGGCTCGGCGGGCGGCCCACCTACGGGGAACGACTGGACTCCGAAGCCGACACCACCTCGATCTTCGTGCGCTACAACACCGGACGTCGAATCGGCACGAACGGCAGCGACCTGTCGGACCTGCTGGAACAGCTCGTCACGGCGTGGCCGGTCCGGGTTCACCGAATCACACTGGTCGGGCACTCCATGGGCGGACTGGTCTCACGTAGCGCCGCTCATCACGCCGCCGAGAGCGGCCGCCGGTGGGTGGACCTGTTGACGGACGTGTTCACCCTGGGAACTCCTCATCTGGGCGCTCCACTCGCACGCGGGGTGCACCTGGCCACAGCAGCGCTGGCGCTCGCACCCGAGACCCGGCCGTTCGCCCACCTGTTGGCTCGTCGAAGCGCCGGGGTCCGCGACCTGATCCACGGCGCGATCACCGAACAAGAGGGGCATGCCAGCTACACCGACGGATTCGATGTGGGCGCGGCCCTGGACATCTCGGTTCCGAAGGGGGTTCGGCACCATCACGCCTCCGCCGTCATCACAGGAAACCCGCGACACCCTGTCGGGATATTCGTGGGCGACGGCCTCGTTCGCACCGACAGCGCCGGAGGACGGAACAAGCTGCGCAACATCGGACTTCGTCCGGACGATGGTCTGGCGATCAACAGCGCGCACCATTTCACCCTCCTCAACGACGAGAGGGTGTACGGCTGGATGCGGCGTGCACTGATCGTGGTTCCAGACTCCCCCAAGAAATCCGATCTACGCCCGTTGTCGTAATCCACGCCCCGTGTGCGGGGTGCGGATTCGGACAAGGGCCGTATGTGCCGACACCGTGCCCGCGCTACTCGGTCCATCGATAGTCGAGGAACTTCCCATCGAACGTCACCACGACCCGATCTCCGTCATCGTGCGGGCGACGTTCGATGTTCATCGTGAAGTTGATGGCACTCATGATGCCGTCGCCGAACTCCTCGGCGATCAGCTCCTTGAGCGCGGGCCCGTATACCGCCAGCGCCTCGTGGAAGCGGTAAACCGTGGGGTCAGAAGAGATGTCGAGCGATCCACGATAGGGAGCCAGGGTCAGCTCGAACAACGAGCCTTCGGGCATGCTCAGCTTCTCTGCGAGCAGATCGGCCTGCTCGACACTGAGAGGATGCTGGCCGTACAGTGCCGACACCGTCCATGCCACCGGCATGTCGATAGCCGAAGCCAAGCTTGCCCAACTCAACCCAGCACGGGCGCGTGCAAGCCGAATCTCACCGATCAATGGCCTATCTGCAAAATCGGTCAACAGCCTTCTCCTCCATGGTCGTTTCGACAGCTGAGCGTCTTCGATGTCGCGCGGCCCAGCAACATCCCAGTCTCAGCCGAGAACTCATAGCTCGCAACATTTCGTATCGAGGCCGCAGGCGCTACCCGATCGCGGATATGGTGGTTGTTTTCGCCCCGGCACAACGAAAGTACTGACGACATGACGCAACTCGGTCTCGGCCTCGCCGCACTCGGACGCCCCGAGTACCTGACGGTCGGGCACTCTGCGGCTGTGGACGGACGATTCGATCCAGCAGCCTTGGAGCAGCTGTGCCACGCAGTACTCGACGCCGCGTGGGACAGCGGAGTTCGACACTTCGACGTCGCACGCTCCTATGGGTTGGCCGAGCGCTTCCTCGGTAGCTGGTTGTCTCGACACCCGAATCGGCGCGAGAACCTGGCGATCGGCTCCAAATGGGGATACGCCTACGTCGCCGACTTCCAGCGGGGAGCCGAAGTTCACGAGGTCAAAGAGCACTCGGTCGAACGTCTGGCCGAACAGTGGCCCCAGACCCTGCACGACCTCGGCGGCGCACCCGATCACTATCTGATCCACAGCGTCACCCCGGACAGTCCTGCCCTCACCGACACGGCACTGCTCGACGACCTACGCGCCGTAGCCGAGAGTGGTACCCGTATCGGCATCAGCACCAGCGGCCCGCATCAAGCCGATGTAATGCACGCTGCGCTGGAGATCGGCGTGTTCAGCTCGGTGCAGTCGACGTGGAACCCACTCGAGCCGTCCGCCGGCCCTGCTCTGGAACGCGCGCACGACGCCGGCTGGTTCGTCGTCGTCAAAGAGGCGATGGCCAATGGCCGACTAGTGTCCGAAGATTCAGCGCTGGGCAGGGCCGCGGATGCGAACCGGGTCGGCCGTGACGCACTGGCGCTGGCTGTTGCACTCGCACAACCGTGGGCCGATGTCGTTCTCTCCGGCGCGGCCACCGCGGCGCAACTCGAGCAGAATGTTGCCGCGCTTTCGATCGACCGCGAGCTGATCACAGCCATCGACGTCGACTCACACGAAATTCCAGAAATGTACTGGCACAAACGATCCCAACTAGCGTGGACGTGATGCACTTCGGCAGCGACTGCGCCCTCACCGTTCCGGCGTCGCGGTGGACAACAACCGCTGGTAGGTCCTGGACACTGCACGACCTGATCGTCACTGACCCACTCGAGGACTTCGGCCCCTACAATCGTCCGATATGCGAAGGTTTTTCGGTGCCTTGACCGCGGTTGTCGTCGTTTCTCTGCTGGGCTGCTCATCGAGCGAGTCACCCGATCCCGCACAACCGACGGGCGCGAACACGTCCGCCGAGTTCCCGGCCACGATCGAGGGGGCACTCGGTTCTTCCGTGGTTGGCTCGGAGCCCACCCGAGTCGTCGCACTGTCGTGGACCGACGCCGACATTCTGCTGTCGCTGGGAGTGACGCCGGTGGCCACCGCCCGAGCAACCGCTGCATCGGGGTTCCAACCGTGGGCCGAGGCAGAGTTGGACGATCAGGATGCCCCGGCGTTCCTACAAGGAGCCAACGCCGACCTGTCGGTCGAAGACGTCCTCGCCTACGAGCCAGACCTGATCGTCGGGACGAAGGCGTTCGGACTCGACGCCCGCTACGAACAGCTGTCGGCGATAGCGCCCGTCGTACACTACTCGAGCACGCCGTCGGCCGAAACCTGGCAGGACGCCACCAGAACGATCGCGACCGCACTCGGGCGCAGTGACGATGGCGAACGAGTGATCGCAGAGACCGACTCGACGATCTCCGCCGCGGCCGAAGCCAACCCCGACCTGTCCGGAAAAACGTTCACGTTCTTCGTCGGCCCCACCAATGGCAGTGTCTACGTGGTCAATTCGATCGACGACGCCGGAGCACAATTTCTCGACTCGCTCGGCATGCGGCCCACCGACTACGCGACCGGGTTACCGACGAGCTCCATTCCGGGGCGAGCGCAGATCACCTACGAGTTTTTGGCAGACAATGACGCCGACCTCGTGATCGCGACGGGTCAACCCGCCGATCTCGACGCTTTTCGAGCGCTCCCGGCTATCGCATCCCTGTCCGCGGTCGCGCGCGGAGCTTTTGTTCCACTCTCCCCGACCGAGGCTCAGTCGATCGCCTTCCCGTCGCCGCTGAGTCTCGAGTGGGCCGCAAACAACATCGTGCCGAAGTTCTGACACAGAAGTGACGACGCCGCACTGAGCGCGTGGTTGGCCCCTTCCGGAACATTCGGCCCAAGGGCTCCCTGTCGCTGCGCACCCGAAAACCGACAGAATCCCTGATTCCATCGCGTGAATTGGTCCATTGGTACACACTCGTAGAGGAACAGGGTCGGCAGAGGGATGGAGTCGGAGATGGTCGACGCCCCACATCCGTCGTTCGGCGCGGAACCACTCGTCTCGGACACGGCATTCCACGCGGCGTCCGTCGGAATCACCCGCTTTCACATCGGCACCTCATACCTGGAATGGGATACACGCGCAGCCGCGATATTCGATGCCGGTCACGACGACCGGCCCGCCATCGACATCTGGCGCAGTCGTGTGCATCCGCACGATACCTCTGTGCTCCGAACCCTCTACGGTGATGCACGCACTTCCATCGGGGCGGAGTGCATCTATCGAATCATAGATCGCGACAACAACATTCGGCACGTACTCACCAGGAGCGTTGCCATCGAGCACGACCCAGATGGTCGGCCCTCGGTACTCACCGGAGTCGTCTCGCTCGTCGAGCCGCCCCCGGAACCGCAGGTGCACCTCATGCCCGCCGTGCGGTGGGGCCGCATCCTCGATGGCGTCTCCCTCGGATTCGCCATTGTCGACAAAGCGATGGTGTTGCAGTACATCAACACTCAGACCGAGCGGCACTTGGGCGTCAGTCGAGAGGAGGTCGTCGGACGGCACATGCACGAGGCTCTGCCGGAGACGGCAGGGTCCTACTTCGACGATCTGCACCGTGACGCAATCGCCACTCGCGGCGAGGTCACCAGGGTGGTGCAAGCGCTCTTCCTTCCAGGAAGGACGCTCGAGGTGACGGCCAACTACGTGGAGAGTGTCGTAGCTATCAGCTTCCGAGATGTCACCGATTTCGCAGCAACGACCAGCAGCCTGCTGGAGGCGTACCGCGAGCTTCTGATCAAATCGAGGGTCGACGATCTCACCGGCGTGCTCAATCGCGCTGCGTTACTCGAACGAATCGAGCGGATGACCGCGGAGACGGCGGCACCAGCAGCCGTCTTGTTCATCGATCTCGATGACTTCAAAGGCATCAACGACACCTACGGACACTTGGCCGGGGACAGAGTTCTGCGGATCACAGCCGCCAGGCTGGTCGCGATCTGCGACTCCGGCACCGTGTTCGGAAGGATCGGCGGTGACGAGTTCGTTGCGGCGCTCTTCGACGACACCCTGCTCGGTCCAACACGATCTGCCGCTGACATCGAACGCGAGATGATCATCGCGGCGTCGCCGCCGATCGACATCGTCGATGCCCACGTCTCGGTGTCGATCAGCATCGGCATCGCGCACAACACGGGAGCCAGCACCCTCGAAGAGATGCTGACTCAGGCCGACAGAGCTCTGTACAGGGCCAAGCAAACGGGCAGTTCGGATCGGACCGACATCCCGCCCTTCTCACCGTGAATTCGAACAGACTCCAGTCGACGCTCTACCCGACCAGCGAGGTCAGCTCCGGCCGTTTCGCCGTCCGACTGTCGCCCGAGGACCGTCTGAGGACTCGGCGAGCCAACCACGGCGCGAGGAACATTCCGGCCCAGGCGAGGTCGGCACGAACTCGGGAGAACAGGTGCGGGCGTGTGAGTGGTGCCAGAGGACGATTCCACGCGTCCGTGGCACCCGGTAGACCGAGTGCGTAGGCAGCAGCTGCAGCAAGCCGCGCATGTCCTGTCTCGTTCAGGTGCAGACGGTCCCAGCTCCACAGCCGCGGGTCCGAAGCCACATCATGTTGCTCGAGGTCGATCACCACGACACCGAATTCCTCTGCAACCCTGCGAATCTCGACGTTCAGTTCGGCCATACGCCTCGCAATGACTGCCCTACCGGGGACCGGGCGAGCAAGACGGGGAAACGTCATGGTGATGACGGTGCAGTCGATGGACCGCAGTGCGCCGAACATTGCGCCGAGCTCACCTGCCACGGTCCGCGCATCGAAATTCGGCCGCAAGATGTCGTTGACGCCGGCAGCGACGGACGCGACGGTCGGTCTCAACGCCAGAGCTGCGGGCAACTGCTCGGCTCTGACCTGCGCGGCTTTGCGACCACGCACCGCGAGGTTGGCATAGGCGATCCCGTCGTCGCTCCCCGCCATGTGCTCGGCGAGTCGATCGGCCCAGCCACGAAAGCCCATTTCTTCGTCGCCATCGTTCAGCCCCTCCGTCTGACTGTCGCCAAGGGCTACGTAACGCAACTGGTCCTTTTCCTTCACCACATCCACCGCTCTTTCATCAAGCGCCCAATATACAACAAGTTGTCTATCAGAGCGCCCCGAGGTGTGGGCGACGGGTACTGTGCCGAATCATGTCGCTACGTGATGCTGTGCTCGCCGCGCTGGTCGACGGGGAGCTGTCGGGATACGACCTGTCCAAAGCGTTCGATGCCACCGTCGCCAACTTTTGGACTGCAACTCCCCAACAGCTATACCGCGAGCTCGATCGAATGGATCGAGACGACGTGATCTCGGCAAGGCTGGTCGAGCAGGACGGTCGCCCCAACAAGAAGCTGTTCAGCCTGACCGACAAGGGCCGAGCCGCGCTGCGCCAGGTCAGTCACAAGCGGTCGAAACTTCCAGCCATTCGCGACGAGCATCTGGTCGCAGTCCACGCACTCGAGGCCGGCGACCTAGAGCCGATGACCGCTGCGATCCGTGAACGAATGCAGCTCTCGCGCGACAAGCTGGCCAGGTACGACCGAATGGCGCACCGCCTGCTCGGCGGACGCACCGAGACCGATTTTCTGGCGACCGCTGATCGCATCGGTCCGTACCTCACCCTGATGCGAGGACGAATGTTCGAGGAGGAATCGCTGCGTTGGGGTGCCCGCGTCCTCGAAGTACTCGACGCCCGTGCTGGTCGCCGATGACCGCGGCATAACCCCATCAATAGTCGCAAAGTTGTGTATGGTTCGCGGATAACAACCGGATCGTGGGCAGTCCCGATCCTGGCCTCACTGAAGGAGATGACGCGTGCAACTGTTCCGAGAAGCCGTCGAGGCGAACGACCACGACGCCATGGCCTCCGCCCTTGCTGACGACGTCGTCTTCAGCTCCCCCGTTGCCTTCAAGCCGTACCACGGCAAGCAGACAACCGCGGCGATACTGCGCGCCGTCACTCGCGTGTTCCGCGACTTCCATTACGTCCGAACCGTCGACGACGTCGGCGGCCGCGATCACGTCATGTTCTTCGAGGCCCGCATCGGCGACGTCACCGTCCACGGCTGCGACATCCTGCACCTCGATTCCGATGGCCTTATCGACGACTTCACCGTGATGGTGCGTCCACTGTCAGCGGCACAGGCACTCTCACGAGCCATGGCTACGGAATTCGCCGCCGAGATGGCCCCGATCACTCCCACCGACGAGACCGGCTGACGCGAACGTCGCCCACTGCCGAGTAGCGGTGAATCCGTTGTGCAACAGCGAAATACATGACTGGCGTTGCGACCCGCGCCGACGTTTCCTACGCCGGCAACAGCGTTCTCAATTCCTGATCGCCCCTGCAGCGCCGATGATTCCGGAGGCGACGAAGCCGAGAATCAACACGAACAGCATCACAGCGAACGCGAGTGCGGCGGCAGCGGACTTCACTGCGGTAGCGCCGGCCTCGACGAAATTCGACATCTGATCTCCCAGTTCCAGTGCGTCGTGAGACGCAGTTACTTAAGCGCGTTAGTAGAACTAACTATGGGCTACATCACACGTCGAAGTCAAGAGTTCGATGAGAAACCCCGTCGCCTCAAGACGCGAGCGCGCTCGGCAGAACGCACCGGTCCGGTGCTTCCGCGCACGACGAGATGCGGTTCCACGATCATCTCGGACGCCGGCACGGAGCCGTCCTCCAAGCGTGTCACCGCGAACGCAACGGCGTTCTCGGCCAGAGCGTCGACGTTCTGTCGCACAGTCGTCAGATCGATCCGAGACAGGCGCGCGAGGTCGCTGTCGTCGTACCCGACGATCGACACATCCCCGGGAACATCGATTCCGGCGCGGTCGAGTGCATCCATGAGGCCCAACGCGCAGCGATCGTTGCCCGCAAGAACCGCCGTCGGCAAAGTGCCTTCGTCGAGCATGAGATGTCCTGCCGCAACCCCCGACGCCTCGTCATGGGCTCCGCCGATCACTCGAATTCGATCGCCCAGGTTCTGTCGATCCATCGCACCGCGATAAGCGGCGCTTCTGATCGCAGATCCCGGACCAGATCCCCCGTCGATGTGATAGATCTCGCGGTGCCCCAGTTCGATCAGATGGTCGACGGATTGCCGAACACCGCTGTCGTCGGCACTGCGTACGCTGTCGAAGCTGCTCCGAGACAACGGTTTTGCCACGACAACTACGACGGCGCGCTCTTCCAACTCCTCGAAGTACGATTGTTCCGAACTCGGGCCGAGCAGGATCAGCCCTTCGCATCGGTGGCCGATCAGAGATTCGACGGCAGCCACTTCGTCTCGCCCCGGTGCGCTTGCGGATAGCAAGACCTCGTAACCCGCGGCCTTCGCGACCGGATAGATTCGCTTCACCAACTGAGCTTGGAACGGCTGCTCGACGTCGACCAGAACTCCGATGGTTCGACTGCGTCCGCGGGCCAACAGCTGAGCGGTGGCGTCGGGTTTGTAGCCGAGCTCATCGGCGATTCGAAGGACACGCTCTCTCGTTCGCTCCCCCGCACCGGCCTTACCTCCGAGGACGAACGACACAAGCGTGCGCGATACCCCCGCTCGGACGGCAATATCGTCCATCGTGGGTTTTCGAGCTCGCGCTCTGCCGCGTGAATCCGCGTCCGAGCGTCGATCGCCCTGCTCACTTCCAGCCACTGACTCCCACTCTCGCGAACCCTGACTGCGTCGACAAACCGTACCTCCGAGCGCTCTCGATCGCTGTGCGTTCGAGCGGCAGCTCGGCGGGTGAAGCCATGTGATCCACTTCTCATTTTGCTGTCAGTATGTTAAGACATACGTACATACAGTTTCAGTTGTGCCAGCACATCGCCAACCACGGGTACCGGAGGATGAGAAACAGATGTCTTCAGCTCAACCAACCTCACGGAGTGCGCTCCCGCCCGACACCCCGGGGGCACATTCCCGACGACTGGGCGTCATCGCAGTCGTTGCGACGTTCGGCGGCCTACTGTTCGGCTACGACACCGGTGTCATCAACGGTGCGCTCGAACCGATGAAAGACGACCTGGGGCTCACGTCTTTCACCGAAGGTCTCGTCGTCAGTATTCTCATCTTCGGTGCCGCGATCGGCGCACTGGTGGGAGGGCGTCTGTCCGACAAATACGGGCGACGCCACAACATCTTGCTGCTCTCCGGAGTCTTCGCTCTCGGCACGATCGGGTGTGTGCTTGCCCCGTCGTGGGAGGTGCTCGCGGTATTCCGATTCATCCTCGGTCTTGCAGTCGGCGGCGCGTCCGCCACGGTCCCGGTCTACCTCTCCGAGGTTGCACCTGCCGAACGACGCGGATCTCTGGTCACCCGCAACGAGGTCATGATCGTGAGCGGCCAGTTTGCGGCCTTCATCATCAATGCCATCATCTTCAATATCTGGGGTGACCACGAGTCGGTGTGGCGCTACATGCTCGTGGTCGCACTCTTCCCCGCGATCGCGCTGTTCGTCGGCATGCTGCGCATGCCCGAGAGTCCGCGCTGGCTCGTGCTGCAGGGTCGCGACGACGAGGCACTGGCAGTGCTGAAGCAGGTGCGGACCGACGAACGCGCAGTGGCCGAGATGGCCGAAGTACATGCTCTGGCCGAAGAGGAGAGACTCTCCCAGACCGGAGGTGCCGCAGACCTGTCCGTCCGCTGGATTCGGCGGCTCATCTTCATCGGCGTCGGCCTCGGCGTCTTTCAACAGTTCACCGGGATCAACTCGGTCATGTACTACGGCACACAGCTGCTCAGCGACGCTGGATTCTCCGACAGCGCGGCAATCATCGCCAACACGCTCAACGGGCTGTTCAGCGTTCTCGGCATCACTGTCGGTTTGCTCATCATGAACAAGGTGAACCGCCGGACGATGCTCATCGCCGGCTTCGGGCTGACGACCTTCTTCCACCTCCTCGTCGGCCTGTCCGCCCTCCTACTGCCGGACGGCAATGCCAAGGCGTACTTCATCCTCGTCTTCGTCGTCCTGTTCGTCTTCTGCATGCAGGGCACCATCGGTCCCCTGGTGTGGCTCATGCTTGCCGAAATCTTCCCTCTCAAGATCCGCAGCTTCGCAATCGGGGTGTGCGTGTTCATGCTCTGGTCGGCCAATGCTGTTGTTGCGCTCGCATTCCCGCCTGTCGTCGAGGCCCTTGGCATAGCGCCGACCTTCTTCATCTTCGTCGGGCTCGGAGTCCTGGCACTGATCTTCATCGTCACCCAGGTACCGGAAACACGCGGGCAATCACTCGAACAGCTAGAGGCCGGATTCCGTCGCGAGTATTCGTGAACCGAACGCAACGAAAGGACGTCACGACATGGCAATACTGGTTGCAGTAACCGACAACGAAGAGGGCCGCCACGCCCTGCGCGTCGCGGCCGACGAAGCAGGCGCCATGCGCACCGAACTGATCGTGGTGAATTTGACTCTCGGCGGACTCGACGTCAGCGGACTGGACGCAGAGCTTGCTGTGCGGGTCATCGACCGTGCCGGACGCGCAGACCGCGACCCAGCAACAGCGGTCCTCGACGAGATCGACGCACATCCCGAAGTGACGCGACTCGTCATCGGAATCAAGAGACGCAGTCGTGTCGGCAAAGCGTTGCTGGGCAGCATCACTCAGCGCCTACTGATGATGTCGCCCGTCCCGGTCCTGAGCGTCCAACCCAGCTGAATCCGACCCGTCACCGATTCGTACCTACCGAAGAGACCCTGCGCAGCTGAACATGCCGCGCAGGGTCTTCTCGTCGTCGACGACGGTAGTCCGCCGGACCGCACAGCTGTGTCGACAGCGGCCGTCCACAGTGCAGCTCACCGATATGCACCCACGCAGCGCGAGACCCCCGCTCCGACAATGGAAGCGGGGGTCTCGCAGTTCAGGACTCAGTCGATTTCAGGGCTCAGTCGTTTTCAGGGCTCAGTCGTTTTCAATGCTCAGTCGTTCTCAGGGAATCCGAGGTTGATGCCGCCGTGGCTCGGATCGAGCCACCGACTGGTGACAGCTTTACCGCGGGTGAAGAAGTGCACACCTTCCATTCCGTGGGCATGGGTGTCGCCGAACAGACTGTTCTTCCAACCACCGAAGCTGTAGTACGCCATGGGGACCGGGATCGGGACGTTGATGCCGATCATGCCGACCTCGACCTCGTTCTGGAAACGCCGGGCAGCACCACCGTCGTTGGTGAAAATGGCGGTGCCGTTGCCGTACGGGTTCGAGTTGATGAGCTCGAGTGCCTCGTCGTATGTATCAACGCGGACGACCGAGAGGACCGGCCCGAAGATCTCGTCGGTGTAGATGGACATGTCGGTGGTGACGTTGTCGATCAGCGTCGGGCCGAGCCAGAAGCCGTCCTTGCCGCCGTCGGCCTGGACCGTACGGCCGTCGACCACGATGGTCGCGCCGGCGGCTTCGCCGGCATCAACGTAGGAGGCGACCTTGTCGCGGTGCGCCTTGGTCACCAGCGGTCCCATGTCTGCGCCGCGGGTGCCGTCGCCGGTGACCAGTGGTGTGGTGCGCTCGACGATCTTCGCCACCAGTTCGTCGGCGATGTTCCCGACGGCAACCAGCGCGGAGATGGCCATGCAACGCTCACCTGCCGATCCGAAGCCGGCGTTGACCATGGCGTCGGCCGCGAGGTCCAGATCGGCGTCGGGGAGAACGATCGCATGGTTCTTCGCTCCGCCGAGAGCCTGGACGCGCTTACCGTTCGCAGTGCCGGTGGAGTAGACGTACTGCGCGATCGGTGTCGACCCGACGAAGCTGATCGACTTGATTGCCTTGTTCTCGAGCAATTCGTCGACGGAGACCTTGTCTCCCTGGAGCACGTTGAAGACACCCGGAGGTAGGCCGGCTTCTTCCCAGAGCTCGGCGATCCACAGCGACGCTGTCGGATCCTTCTCGCTGGGCTTGAGAACGACCGTGTTACCTGCCGCAATGGCGATGGGGAAGAACCACATCGGCACCATCGCCGGGAAGTTGAACGGAGAAATGATCCCGACGGGTCCGAGAGGCTGCCGGATCGAGTAGATGTCGACCTTCGTCGATGCGTTCTCGGTGAAGCCACCCTTGAGAAGATGCGGTATTCCACAGGCGAATTCGACGACTTCCTGGCCGCGGCTGATCTCGCCGAGTGCATCGGAGAGGACCTTGCCGTGCTCGGCGGTGATGATCTCGGCGAGCTCACCCTTCTTGGCGTTGAGCAATTCCCGGAACTTGAAGACGATCGCGGTTCGCTTGGCCAACGAGGTATCTCGCCACGCCGGGAATGCCGCTGCGGCAGAGGCGATGACAGCGCGTGCATCGTCGACGGTGGCCAGCGCTACCTGGCCGGTGATCTGGCCGGTGGCGGGGTTGGTGACCGGCGCGGTCTTGTCGGACGTGCCGGCGAACGGCTTTCCGTCCACCCAATGTGCAATAACGTTGTCGGTCATGTTGTGTCCCTACGTGAGTGAAAATCAGGAGTGCTCGGAGACGTACTTCCGAATGGTGTCGAGCTGATAGCGCGAGACATCGTGCGCGTTCTCGTTCTCCGCGAACACACTCGAGACCATGACGGTGTCGCGGTCGTAGAAGCCGAGCTTGCCGAGGCCGCCGAAGAACTGGTTCCAATCGACATCACCGTCACCGATCTTGAGGTGCTGATGTACGCGTACGGCGTTGCCCGGAGGATTGGTGATGTATCGAAGCCCGTGCGAGCGATGATGATCCATCGTGTCGGCCACGTGCACCAGTCGCACCATGTCGCCCGCCGCCGCCATGATCGCGTCGAGATCGCCGCCCATGTGGAACTGGTGACATGCCACGATCACCATGCCGATGTTCTTCGAGTTGATTCCTCGAATGGTACGAACCGCCGCCAGACCGTCTTCGACGAAATCGTCGGGATGCGGATCGATCAACACATCGAGACCTTCACGTTCGATGATGGGAACCAGCTCCTCCATCGACCGGTAGAAGGCCCGTTCGGATTCCTCTGGCTTCTCGGGTCGACCGCTGAACTCGGTGTTCATGGTCGACACACCGAGGTCGACGGTGATCTGAATCGCGCGCTTCCAGTACCGAACTGCGGCCTCACGCGCGTCCTCGTCGGGACCGGACCACCGCAGCACCGGAAGCACGGATGCAATACCGACACCGGCGTCGGAACACGCCTTCTTGAACTTGGAGACGAGGTCGTCGTCGGCTTTCGGATGGTTGAAGAAAGGAATCATGTCAACATGCGGCGTCAACTGCAACCACTCGTACCCGAGATCGGCTACCACACGGGGTAATTCGAGCAGCGAGTAGTCGTGATGGAACGGAGTCGGATCGAGCGCGATCTTCATTCGCTTCACGCGCCCGGGATCGAGGACCGCGGAACCATATCCACGGCCACGGGAGCACCCGACTCGAGCGACTTCACTCCGGCCTCGCACACAGCTGCTGCGGCATAGCCGTCCCATGCGCCGGGACCGTCGACGTAGTTTCCGGTCTCGGCACCCGAGCGCACGGCGTCGACCCATCGCTGAATTTCCGTGTCGTATGCCTGCCCGAAGCGCTCCTTGAACGACGGTGTGATCGTGCCGCCCCAGGTTCCGGGCGCGGACTTACGCACCAGGCCTACATCGAGACCGATCATGGCACTGCCACCTTCGGCCACTACCTCTGTCCTGACCTCGTACGCGACGCCCGTGGTCACGAACACCTCCGCGTCGACATGCCGACCGGTCTCGGTCGTGAAGATGGCGATCTGTGGATCCTTGAGTCCCGCCGGCGCATTCGTGTTTGCAGACGGTGTGATGATCTGCACCGTCGTGATTTCCTCGTCGAGCAGGAAGCGGGTGACGTCGACTTCGTGCACCAGCGAATCCTTGACGATCATCGCGCTGTCGAAGTGCGGCGGTACAGCCGGGTTTCGATGTGCGCAGTGCACGACGAGCGGCCGACCGATGTCTCCGGAGTCGATCAGAGCCTTGAGGTCTGCGTACTCGTTGTCGAAGCGGCGCATGAAGCCGACCTGGATGAGCTTCTTGCCCAATTCGGCCTCCGCCTTCACCACTGCGAGCGAGGTTTCGACGTCCGTGGTCAGCGGCTTCTCGCACATGACGGGCTTGCCGTACTCGAGACACGCGAGGAGCTGCTTCTCGTGCGTCGGACCGGGGGTCGCGAGCAACACGGCATCGACCTCGGGATCGGCAATGGCGTCGATCGGGTCGTTGACGACCCGAGCGCCAGGGATGGACGCGGCGAGCTCTTCCGCCTTTTCGGTGAAGTAATCGTTGACGACGGCAACGCGTGCACCGGCGATCTTCGAGGAGATGCGTGCGACGTGGTCGGCACCCATCATGCCGACCCCGAGGACGGCGATGCGCAGTTCGTTGGTCATGAAAAAAGTCTCCTTGCGGGTATCAGCTGAACTGGATGGATGGGATCCCGCAGGAGCCCAGGTACTTGCGAGTGCGCTGTGCGATCGGCAGCGGGTAGTCCGGTTCGCACGGATACATGTCCTGCTCGACGATCGCGAAGATGTCTGCTGTGAGCTTGCCTTCATCGGCCAACCGCTCGATGGTCGACAGCAGTGGCGGCATGTCCGGGATGCCCAGGGGCGGTTCGGTCATCGCGCCGAGCTTGCATGCCTCGCCGAACGGCAGATCCTCCGCCTCGACTCGGGCGCGAACGGCTTCGTCGACCTGCTTGAGATGCAGGTATCCGATGCGCTCCGGTGCGCGCTCGATGATGGCGATGTTGTCTCCACCGCAGTAACTGATGTGACCGGTATCCAGGCACAGATTGACGAACTCACTCGACGTGCCATCGAGGAACCGATAGACGTTCTCCTCGGTGTCGATGTGAGAGTCCGCGTGCGGGTGGTACTGAGCCTTGACGCCGTACTGCTCGAACATGCGCTTGCCGAGCTCGTTCATGCCCTCGGTCTTCTTGCGCCACTGATCGGGGGTGAGCGTGCGGTCCTCCAGCACCGCACCGGTGCCTGGGTCACGCCACATCTCGGGAATGACGACGACGTGCTTTCCGCCCACTGCTGCAGTCAGTTTCGCGACATCTTCGATCTGGGTCCAGACCGCATCCCAGGAATCGTCCTGGTGCAGGTGCTCGAAAACGGTTCCCGCAGAGAGCTTCAGGTTGTGCGCAGCGAGCTCGTCGGACAGCTGCCGGGGGTCGGTCGGAAGATATCCGAACGGCCCGAGCTCGATCCACTCGTAGCCCGATGCGGACACCTCGTCGAGGAACCGGCCGTACGGGGTCTGCTGCGGGTCTTCCGGGAACCAGACGCCCCACGAATCAGGTGCCGATCCCACGCGAATAACGCTCATGAAAATAGTTCCTCTCGAAATATGCCGAATGTTGTGGGGTGACTACTGGCCGGACGGACGCAGGAACGGCCGCTGGATCTTCTTCCACTTCTGATACGTCTCGTATGCGGTCTTCGTCGACTCGAGGGTCGAGGTGGCACTGACCGGCACATCCCACCAGGACTCGGAATCCGGTGCAGCGATGAGTGGATCGGTCTCGACGTGGATGACCGTGCTCGTCTCGCTCGCCTTCGCCGCCTTCACCGCGTCCGTGAACTCGTTGCCGTTGTTCACCCGGACGACGTCCACGCCGAGGCTTGCCGCGTTCGCGGCCAAGTCGACCGGCAGGATGCCACCGTCCAGGCGACCGTCGTCGCTCCGATACCGGTAATCGGTGCCGAACCTCTGCGATCCGAGCGACTCCGACAGCGAACCGATGGATGCGAAACCGTGGTTCTGCACGAGAATCATGATGACCTTGACGCCCTCCTGCACGGCGGTGACCAGTTCGGTCGCCATCATCAGGTACGAGCCGTCGCCCACCATGATGAACACGTCGCGGTCGGGCTCGGCCATTTTTGCACCGATACCGCCTGCTACCTCGTAGCCCATGCACGAGAAGCCGTACTCGACGTGATATCCCTTCACATCCCTTGTGCGCCAGAGCTTGTGCAGATCACCGGGCATGGAGCCGGCAGCACACACCACGACGTCGCGGGGATCGGACAGGCTATTCGCGAGACCGATGACCTGGTTCTGATTCAGCGGTGCGGACGAATCCTCGATGGCGTACACCGAGGTCACCGTGTCGTCCCAGTGCTGCGCGAGCTCGGTGACTCTGCCACGATAGCCGTCCGACACCGTGAAGTCTCCGAGGGCCTCGGCCAGCGCGTCGATGCTCTCACGGGCGTCGGCGACGACGGAGACACCGCCCTGCTTGACCGAGTCGATCGAGGCCACGTTGATGTTGACGAACTTCACGTCGGGGTTGGTGAACGCGGTGCGCGAAGCGGTGGTGAAATCGCTGTAACGCGTTCCGATTCCGATCACGACGTCGGCTTCGGTTGCGAGCGCGTTGGCGGCCGTCGTTCCGGTGGAGCCGACGGCGCCGACGGACTGTGGGTGGTCGTACGGCAACGATCCTTTGCCCGCCTGGCTCTGCCCGACGGGAATCCCCGTCGTCGCACAGAACGAGGCAAGCGCATCGGTTGCACGCGAATAGATCACGCCTCCACCCGCGACGATCAGCGGTTTCCGCGCGCCGCGGATCACGTCGGCCGCCCGCTCGACGGCGGATTTCTCCGGGACAGGCCGGGCCACGTGCCACGTACGCGGCGCGAAGAGTGATGTCGGCCAGTCGAATGCTTCGGCCTGCACATCTTGCGGAATGGCGACGGTCGCCGCACCCGTTTCGACCGGATCGGTGAGCACGCGCATCGCACCGAGCAGAGCACTCGGCAACTGCTCGGGGCGCCACACCCGGTCGAAGTAACGAGACAGCGGCTTGAATGCATCGTTGACCGTGACGTCGCCACTGGACGGAAGTTCGAGCTCCTGCAGCACCGGCGCGCTGGCGCGCGTGGCGAAAGTGTCTGCTGGAAGCAGTAATACGGGCAGCCGGTTGATCGTGGCCAGAGCTGCGCCGGTCAGCATGTTGGTCGAGCCGGGCCCGACGCTGGCCGTCACCGCCCAGGTCTGCAGACGGTCCTTCTGGCGGGCATAGGCCACGGCGCTGTGCACCATGGCTTGTTCGTTACGTCCGAGGACATAGGGCAATTCCGGTTCGGTGCCGGCTTCGACAGAGTCGATCTCGGCCTGTAGTAATGCTTGCCCGAGGCCCGCGACATTCCCGTGACCGAAGATGCCGAAGGCTCCCGCGAAGAACTTGGCGCGGACGCCGTCGCGCTCGACGAACTGGTTGGCCAGAAACTTCACGACGGCCTGCGAGACCGTCAGATGCACTGTCGGTTCGGCGTTGTCGTTCTTGCTCGCCGAGATCGGCGCTGTGGACACCACGGTCATGCTCCTGTCGGTGCGGTGTGGAGGGGAAGGCGGGGGTCGACCGGTTGGTCGGTCCAGCTGCCGCGAATCCAGGTGTGTTCGGGGTCGTCGACGATGTTCCAGGCACGTTCGGCACCGGGTCCGGCCATGACGTTGAGGTAGTACATGTGGTACCCGGGGGCTGCAACGGACGGTCCGTGGTATCCGTGCGGAACGAGGACCACGTCTCCGGTTCGCACTTCTTCGAGCACCTCGATCGGTCGCTGCGGGGTGCCGTAGACCCGGTGGTAGCCGAAACCTGCTGCGCCCTGCGGTCCGTCGGCGATCTCGAAGTAGTAGATCTCCTCCAGAGCCGATTCGGTCGCGGTGTTCTCGTCGTGCTTGTGGCCCGGGTACGAGGACCAGTTACCACCGGGCGTGATGACCTCGCAGGCGATGATCGAGTCTGCGTCGAAAGTGTCTGCGGTACCGAAGTTGTGGACCTGTCGACTGCAGTTGCCCGCGCCGCGCAGTTCGACCGAAATATCCGATGCGGGCACGTAACGAAAGGGGAGCTCGTTCTTCGCTCGTGCCCCGCAGAGAGCGAAGCGGCCTCCGCCTGCGCTGGACACCGAGTACGCCGAATCTTTTCCGACATAGACGAAATCGGACGGGCCGTCGAACACCGAGGCCCGACCGGTGAGCTCGAACGTGGTACCGCCGCTGGTGACCGCAGCCGAACCTGACAGCGGAAGCACCATGATCTCGTCCGGACCCGAGTCGAGCTCGACCGACTGACCTGCGGAGAGCGTGAACGTCCACAGGCTCGATTCGGTCCAGCCGGCAGAGTCCGGTGTGACGACGACGTCGAATCCGTCCGCGCTACCTCTACCGGCAGCGACGTAGTACTCGGAGTTCATGTTTCACCTCACCATGTCTACGGCGGTACCGACGGCAGCTTCGACGTTTCCGTCCGGTGGATAGAGCAACGTGCGACCGACGATCAGGCCCCGAACTGCGGGAATCTCCAGTGCGCGTGCCCAACTGGCGTACGTCTCCTCAGGAGCGGTCTGCGGGTCACCCCCGAGTAGCAGTGTCGGGAACGTGGTGGCGTCCATGACACGTTCCATCTCGGGTACGACGGGAAGCTTCATCCATGTGTGGGCCGAAGTGGATCCGAGGCCCTGCGTGATGTGAATCGACTTGATGACCGCGTCGGTGCTCAAGTCGTTCTTGACGCGACCTTCGACCCTGCGTGAGAGGAACGGCTCGACCATGGCGATGAGGTTCGCCGCGGCCAGTTCGTCGATTGCCTGCGCGCAGGCGGTCATCGTCGCCAGCGTGCCCGGATCGTCGAGCGCAATCCGGGTGAGCATCTTCGCACCGTTCATCCGCGCCTTGGCCGTGGAAGCAGCTGTGGCACCCGTCATTCGATCGTCCAACTCGAACGACGCGCCGGCCAAGCCGCCGCGATTCATCGACGAGAAGACCACCTTGTCCTCGAGCGCACCGAGCAGCACGAGGTCGTCCAGGATGTCGGCGGATCCGAGCACACCGTCCACGCCGGGGTTGGCGAGCGCGGTGCGAAGCCGGTCCAGCAGCTCGGTGCGGCTGTTCATGGCGGTCATGTTCGAGCCGACCGACAGCGCTCCCCGTGCCGGGTGGTCGGCAGCAACGATCATCAGCCGGCCGTTGCCGCGGATAGTCGGGCGGGTGACCCGAGTTGCCCACGCACGTTCGATGGCCTGCGGATCGGTAGCGCGAATCGCGGTGACCTCGGCGTAAGTGGTGGCCGCGGGTGCGGGACTCAAGGTGGTCTCAGACATTGACAGCCTCCGTTGCGGTTTGTTCGGCGAGTAGAGCGACTTCGGTGGCGGTGGGCATTGCCGTCGAACATTCGAGGCGCGATGCCACGATCGCTCCTGCGGCATTGCCGTAACGCAAGATTTTCTCCAGGGGCCAACCGGCGAGCAAGCCGTGGCACAGCGAACCGCCGAAGCTGTCGCCCGCGCCGAGACCGTTGACCACGTCGACGAAATTCGGTGCCACCGTGACGGTCTGCTTCTTCGTCTTGCCGAGAACACCTTTGGGGCCCATCTTGACGATGGCAAGGGAGACCCCGAGGTCCAGGAGTGCATCGGCCGCCTTGTGCGGGTCGGTCTCACCGACTGCGATCTGACACTCTTCCTTGTTTCCGACGGCAACCGTGACCTGGGCGAGCGCCCGGCGCACCTGCTCCGTCGCGGCGGCGGGCGAATCCCAGAACATCGGCCGGTAGTCCAGATCCAACACGGTCAACGGCGCTCGATCTCGGGCCTCCCAGGCAGCGAAATGAGCGCTGCGACTGGGCTCTTCGGACAAGCCGGTGACTGTCGACCAGTACAGGCGTGCGTTGCGGACAGCATCGACGTCGATGTTCTCCGGACGGATCTGGAGGTCGGGTGCCGACGGCTTCCGATAGAAGTACAGCGGAAAGTCGTCGGGCGGGAAGATCTCGCAGAACGTGACCGGAGTCGCGAACTGGTCGTCGGTCACGACGAATCGGTTGTCGACACCCAACCGGGCCAGTTCCGCGGCCACGTATCGACCGAAGGGGTCGTTGCCGACGCCGGAGATCAACGCCGATCGGCAGCCCAGTCGCGCGGCGGCAACGGTGACGTTCGCGGCGCTACCGCCCAGGAACTTTCCGAAGGTGTCGACCTCCTCGAGACCGACGCCGGTCTGCAGTGGATAGATATCGACACCGCTTCGCCCGATGGCGAGGACGTCGAAGGCCGCGGTGTTCGCGTCGGCTGAGGTGGTCACGATCGACTCCATTGGTGTGAGGTGTTGGTTTCGAGTGGGGGCTTCCCCACGTTTCTTCGATGCGTCCACTGTGCGTGAGCTCACATAAGAATGTCAATAGTTTGTCCTGACATTCTTACTTCCGGTCAAGTGATGTTATCCATGACCTAGACTTCGTACAAACCGGTGCCCACAGCGCCCACAGAATGGCGGGAGAGACCAGTGACCACGTCGAACACAGCGGCGGCTGCAACCGAGGCGGCTCAACTTCCCGTCGAACTCAATCGGTCGAGCCCGGTGCCTCTGTACTTTCAATTGGCCCAGGCCATCGAATCCGCCATCCTGCAGGGTGTCCTCGCGCCGGGAGAGCGCTTCGAGAACGAGCTCGCACTTGCCAAGCGGCTGAGCCTGTCTCGTCCCACCACCCGGCGCGCGATTCAGGAACTTGT
This sequence comes from Rhodococcus ruber, assembly GCF_027270735.1. Lineage (GTDB taxonomy): Bacteria > Actinomycetota > Actinomycetes > Mycobacteriales > Mycobacteriaceae > Rhodococcoides > Rhodococcoides rubrum_A. Next base: position 226,277 of record NZ_JAPWIJ010000002.1, read on the forward strand.
CGACAAGGGGCTGCTGGTACGGAAGCGGGGCGTCGGAACACAGGTGGTTCAGAGCCCGGTCCACCGACCGGTCGAGCTCACCAGCCTGTTCGACGACCTCGCCCGCGCCGGCCAGAACCCGACGACCCGCCTGCTCGACTACCAGGTCGGTCCGCCGACTCACGACGTCGCACAGGAACTGAACATCTCCGAGACGACGGACGTCGTCACCATTCGCAGGCTCCGAAGCACCAACGGTGAGCCACTCGCGGTCATGGTCAATTACCTGCCGAGCGACATAGCCCCGGATCCGGACGAGTTGGAGACCCAGGGCCTGTACTCCTCACTGCGTACGCGAGGGGTGCACATCCGGCTCGCCCGCCAGCGCATCGGCGCCCGCGCGGCCGACCGCGACGAGGCAGCCCTGCTCGACGAAAAGTACAAGGCGCCCCTACTGACCATGCACCGCACCGCTTTCGACGACTCGGGGAGCGTCGTCGAGTTCGGAGCGCACGTGTACCGGGCGTCACGGTATTACTTCGACACCACCCTGGTCGACCGCTGAAGGCCCGAGCCACACCAGGACATCGGTAACCGCCGCGGTCAGAATGGGCTCTCGACCGCGACTGTCCTGCCGCCGCTGTGCATCGAGGTGATCAACGCCTGCGCCACCACGCTCGCCTGCAGCCCGTCACGCGCCGAGGCCAGAGTGGATGTGCGCCCTTCGGTGATCGAGCCGATCCACTCGCCCAGTTGGAGTCGATAAGCGTCGGCAAAGCGAGGGACCCAGTCCTTCGAGTACGAATGACCGTGCTGCAGAGCGTGATCGGTCAGCGTCCGAACCGGCTCCGCCAGACGGCTCGCGCCATCTTCGCCGACCACCTCACAGCGGATGTCGTAACCGTAGCCGGCGTTGAGGAACAACTCCACGGTCGCCAGGACGCCACTCTCGGTTCTGATCAGCATGAACTGCGGATCGCGGCGATGCGCTGTTCGCTGGCTCGCACGAGTGGCGTGCCAGCTGACCTCGACCACCGGGGAGTCGAGCAACCACGGCACGGTATCGAGTTCGTGTATCGCGGAATTGGTGATAGTTGCCTCCGAGTCGCCGCCCGGACCGGAGGTGACCGTGCGACTCGAGCAGTGCACGATCAACGGATCTCCGACGGCACGTGAGGACACCGTGTGCTTCAACTCGACGTACCCCGGGTCGAATCGACGCATGAATCCCACGGTGACCAAGGGAATTCCGCCTGAAATCGCAGCCTCGTGGGCGCGCACCACTGTCGAGCATTCCGCGACGGTGGCTGCGAGCGGCTTCTCACAGAGGACAGGCTTGCGGGCCTCGATGCAGGCGAGCACCAACTCGGCGTGGGTGGAGTCATGGGAGGCGACGACAACGGCGTCGACGTCCGTTCGCGATATCAAAGCGTACGGGTCGATGATGCCGTCCGCGCCGACCTCGGCAGCCAGACCGGCCGCGCGGGTGGCGTCGACGTCGGCTACAGCCGTGACAGTCGCACCCGGCACCACCGAGTGCAGATTCCTAATATGGTCGGCACCCATCACTCCGGCTCCGATGACTCCTACGCGCACGCTCATGGGTTCTCACTGTCGACCTCGATGGAAATATCCGAATGTCCGGACATATGTACAACACGCGATACTAGGGTGTCCGCCATGACTTCGACCACAGAATTACTACTTCCGCCCTCACGCATCGCACCGCCCATGAATGCACCTGCGCTTCGATGGGGCATCCTGGGTCCGGGATGGATCGCTGCGCGATTCGCAGAGGCACTGCGCCACCACACTTCTCAGAAGATCACCGCCGTCGCCTCGAGAAACGCGCAGCGCGGCTCGGCCTTCGCGGCGGACTGGGGAATCCCGACCGCCCACGGCAACTACGACGACCTCGTCACACGTTCCGATGTCGACGTCGTGTACATCGCCACACCACACACTCTCCACTTCCAGCACGCAACGCTCGCACTCGAAGCAGGCAAACACGTCGTGGTGGAGAAGCCCCTCGCCCTCGACGCCCACCAAGCTCGCACTATCGCCGAGCTCGCACGATCCAAGGGACTGTTCGCAATGGAGGCCATGTGGTCTGCATTCCTGCCGAAGTTCGACGTGATCGACCAGATCTTGGCGCAGGGAATGCTCGGTGAAATCAGTACCGTCCTGGCCGACCACGGCGAGCACTTCGACACCGATCATCGAATCTACGACCCCGCACTCGCCGGTGGGCCGCTCCTCGATCTGGGGACCTACGTCGTCTACTTCGCCCAGAAGGCGCTGGGCCGGCCTGCCGGTGTCACGGCAGTGGGACAGCAGGCGAATTCGGAGCTGAACGGTCAGATCTCGGCGACCCTGACCTCGCCGACAGGTGCGCTCGCCGTTCTCAACACCACCATCCTGGCCGACACACCGAACCTCGGTGCCATGTGCGGCACGGCGGGCATGCTTCGTACCGCGGACGTCTTCTACCGGCCGGGAGACTTCACCGTGTCCCTGCGGGACGGACGATCGGCTCGGTTCATCGACCACGTCAGCGGTTACCCCGCCGGACTTGCTTACGAGGCTGCGGAAGCGGCACGTCGGATCGCCGGCGGAGAGCTCGAAAGCCCCTGCCACACAATGATCGACACAATCTCCACCCTCGAGACCCTCGACGAGCTGCGACGTCTGCTCGGGATCGATTTTCCTCGCTGATTGCCGCTCATCGAGACACCGGTGCAGTCCTAATGTCTGGACAAAGTATTGACTTTCTGGTGTGACCGGTATTACATCTTCTTAGGCAGTACGCCCGACCCGACATCAGCGGGTCGTCTGGTCATCGAGAGGATGTTTGGAAAATGACGTCTCGTCTGGGTTCGGTAGCGGACAGGTCCCCAAAGAACCTGGGGCGCAAAACCATCGCACTGGCGATGGGGGTCGCGTTGGCGGCATCGGTCGCCGCGTGTTCGTCCTCGGGAGGTGCTCCCGAGGAGTCCGACTCCGGAAGCAATGCAGGAACGGCCGATACGCCGAAGGCAACGATAGCGATGATCACCCACGAGGTACCAGGCGATACGTTCTGGGATCTGATTCGCAAGGGTGCCGAGGCGGCGGCCGCGAAGGACAACATCGAACTGCGCTACTCCGCAGATCCCGAAGCGCCGAATCAGGCCAACCTGGTCCAGAGTGCGATCGACTCGAAGGTCGACGGCATCGCAGTGACGCTGGCCAAGCCCGACGCGATGGCCCCCTCTGTGGAGGCCGCAGAAGCGGCAGGAATTCCGGTGGTCGCGTTCAACTCCGGCTACGACTCCTGGAAGGACATGGGAGTCGGCCAGTACTTCGGCCAGGACGAGACCATCGCCGGCCAGGCTGCCGGTGCCCGGTTGACGGCGGACGGTGCGAAGAAGACACTCTGCATCATCCAGGAGCAGGGTCAGGTGGCTCTCGAATCTCGCTGCGCCGGAGTGACGTCCGGATTCACCGGTGGCAGCACCGAGATCCTCAACGTCAACAGCAAAGACATGCCCTCCGTGGAGGCCACGATCACTGCCAAGTTGCAGCAGGATCCGTCCATCGATCACATCGTCGCGCTCGGAGCCCCGATCGCCTTGACCGCCGTGCAGTCCAAGGCCAACGCCGGTAGCAATGCCACCATCGTCACCTTCGACACCAACGCTGCACTGGTCGATGCGATTACGGCCGGAGACGTTGCATGGGCGATCGACCAGCAGCCGTACCTGCAGGGCTACCTGGCCATCGACTCGCTGTGGCTCTACCTCAACAACGGCAACACCATCGGAGGCGGCACCCCCGTTCTGACCGGGCCCGCGTTCATCGACTCGACCAATATCGACGCCATCGCCGAGTACGCCAAGAACGGTACTCGCTGAACCCGACGCTCACCGGCAGCCGATCATCGCTGCCGGTGAGCGTCGTACCAGCAGGGAAGGAATACCATGTCCACGCAGGCCGACCTGGATCTGTCCAAACACACTGTCGTCGTCGATGAGCGGGTGAAGAAGCAGAAGCCGTTGCAGCGCTTGTTGATTCGCCCGGAGATCGGGGCTCTCTTCGGCGCGATCATCATCTTCGTGTTCTTCTGCATCGTCGCACCACCGTTCCGCTCCCCCGAAGCGCTCGCCACCGTCCTCTACGCGTCGTCGACGATCGGCATCATGGCCATCGGAGTCTCGTTGCTGATGATCGGCGGCGAGTTCGATCTGTCGACCGGAGTCGCGGTCACCTTCTCGTCCATCATGGCGTCGATGATTGCCTACAATCTGCACTTGAACGTGTGGATCGGATCGGCGTTGGCGTTGGTGCTGGCGCTGGCGGTCGGGTTCCTCAACGGGTATCTGGTGATGAAGACCAAGATTCCCTCGTTCCTGATCACCCTCGCAAGCTTCTTGATGCTCACCGGAATCAACCTCGCCGTCACCAAGTTGGTGACCGGACAGGTAGCAACACAGTCGATCTCGGACATGGACGGGTTCGATTCCGCCAAAGCGGTGTTCTCATCCTCGTTCTCGTTGTTCGGAGTCTCCATCCGGATCACCGTCGTGTGGTGGATCGTGTTCACTCTCGCAGCCACCTGGGTGCTGATGAAGACCCGGATCGGCAACTGGATCTTCGCCGTCGGCGGCAACCAGGACTCGGCCCGCGCGATCGGTGTACCGGTGACGAAGGTCAAGATCGGTTTGTTCATGTTCGTCGGCTTCTGCGCCTGGTTCGTCGGTATGCACCTGCTGTTCGCGTTCAACACCGTTCAGTCCGGCCAAGGCGTCGGCAACGAGTTCCTGTACATCATCGCCGCCGTCATCGGTGGGTGCCTGCTCACCGGCGGGTTCGGAACTGCCGTAGGCGCTTTCATCGGTGCGTTCATCTTCGGAATGGCCAACCAGGGCATCGTCTACGCCGGGTGGAACCCCGACTGGTTCAAGTTCTTCCTCGGCGCGATGCTGCTGTTCGCCGTCATCGCCAACAACTCGTTCCGCACCTACGCTGCCAAGAGGTAATCATGACCGTTCATGCCGACACCCCCATCGAATCCGAACCCGCAGGCGGAGGTAAAACGCCCCTCATCGAACTGAAGAACGTGGGAAAGAGCTACGGCAACATCATCGCTCTGCAGGGCATCAACCTGCGCGTGGGTGCCGGTGAAGTCACTGGAGTCCTGGGCGACAACGGAGCCGGCAAGTCCACCTTGATCAAGATCATGGCAGGCCTGCATCAACAGAGCGAAGGAGAACTGCTCGTCGACGGCAAGGCGACCACGTTCGACTCCCCCAAGGACGCGTTGAACCAAGGCATAGCGACGGTCTACCAGGACCTTGCCGTGGTTGCGCTGATGCCCGTGTGGCGCAACTTCTTTCTCGGTCAAGAGCTCCGCAAAGGCACTGTGTTCAAGTCGCTCGACACCAATGCCATGCGCGCGACGACCATCGAGGAATTGCACAAGATGGGCATCGACCTACCCGATGTCGATGCACCCATCGGGTCCCTCTCCGGTGGTCAGCGTCAGTGTGTTGCCATCGCTCGCGCCATCTTCTTCGGTGCGCGTGTACTGATCCTCGACGAGCCGACCGCTGCCCTCGGCGTCAAGCAGTCGGGAATGGTGCTGCGCTACATCTCCGCAGCCAAGGAACAGGGCTTCGGCGTCGTCTTCATCACCCACAATCCCCACCACGCCTACATGGTCGGCGATCACTTCGTCCTACTCAACCGTGGCCGACAGAAGCTCGATTGCAGCTACGAGGACATCTCGCTCGACGACCTCACGAAGGAAATGGCGGGCGGCGACGAGCTCGACACCCTCACCCACGAACTCCGGCGGTAATTCGGGCTCGTCACCCACCTGCTGTATCGGGCCGGTCCGATCGGACCGGCCCGCACATCTTTCGAAAGGGAGTTTCGTTGTGCGGTCGACTCGGTCTGTTCGTGTCGGAGTAGCTGGTTTCGGATGGATGGGACGGGTGCACACCCAGGCGTATTCCCGGCTGACGCAACACTATCCAGACCTCGGCCTGCGCCCGGAGTTGGCGATGGTCGCGGACGAGCTCGAAGGCCGAGCGGACGACGCTGCCGATCAGTTCGGCTTCGCGGCGGCGACAACCGATTGGCACGAGATCCAATCCGACCCGACGATCGAGGCCGTCTCGATCACAGCGCCCAACTTCCTGCATCGCACCATCGGAACCGCAATGGTCGAAGCGGGAAAACACATCTGGATCGAGAAGCCGGTCGGTCTCTCCGCCGACGACGCGCGGGCAGTTGCGCGCGCCGCCGACAAGGCGGGCGTGCAGACGGCCGTCGGCTTCAATTACCGCAACGCTCCTGCGGTCGAGGAAGCCAAAGCTCTGGTGGAATCCGGCGAACTCGGAACGATCACTCATGCCAGATTCAGATTCTTCAGCGACTACGCGGCACATCCTGACGGAGCGCTGAGCTGGCGCTTCGAGCGGGCCCGCGGCGGTAACGGTGTACTCGGCGATCTCGCCTCACACGGAGCCGATCTGGTCTACTACCTGCTGGGCGAAATCGAATCCCTGGTGGCAGACACTGCAATCTTCGTTCCCGAGCGGACGAAGCCGAGCGGGTCCGCCACCGGTCACGCTCTCGCCGCCGGAGGTGAACGCGGGACCGTCGAGAACGAGGACTTCGTCAGCAGCCAACTCCGCCTGCACAGCGGAGCTCGCGTCGTACTCGAGGCAAGTCGAGTGGCCGTCGGCGATCAGAACTCGTACGGATTCGAGATTCACGGCACCAAAGGTGCTGTGTCCTGGGACTTCCGCCGGCTGGGCGAACTCTCCCTCAGCACGGGTGGCCGATACCAGGATCAACCTGCATCGACCGTCTACGTCGGACCTTCGCACGGGGAATACGGTGCATTCCAACCCGGTTCTGCGTCCTCCATGGGTTACGACGACCTCAAGGTCATCGAGGCAATGCGCTTCTTCAAGTCCATCGGAGACGGAAAGCCCTGCGGCGCAACGCTACGAGACGCCGTCCGCAGCGCCGGGGTACTCGATGCCATGTCCGAATCGGTTGCATCGGGACGCTGGATCCAGCCCGGCACCGAGTAGTCGGCGCTTACCGCTGACGATCCCGTTGCAAGGACCGTGTCGCCTCCTTGACTTGTGCGTTCCGTCAGTCCGGATTGCTGCACCGCTTCCGCGGTCTACTTTTCGGCTAGACCTAGAGCGGCTGAGAGATATTCACGTGAATCTCGAAACGTCTGCGCGACGCCGCGCCCCGCGACGGCTCTGTACCGACTGATCTGGTCGTCATCGAGAAGGTCGAGCACAGTGCTGGAATCCGCGTGCATCCAACCGCCGTCTCGCACCAATTCGTGGGCGCGTTTGCCCTGCAGGGCTGCGATTCCCTCGACCCTGATTCCATTCGGATCGGTGGACACTGCGATGTGGTAAGCCTTCTTGCCGGGGTAACCGGCCTTGACCTTCGAGCGCAACCGCAATACGGCATCGACCGCGTCGTCGACGGCAGATGAATGGTCGTCGGAGCCCGATTCGGCAGCAGAGACTCGCGCAATCTCAGCATCCAGTCCAGCAAGCAATGTGGCGAGGTACTCGAGGTCGCTCATCAACTCATGATGCCCTACGACAGTAGGATCTCGAACCAGCACCCGACGAGGTTCACAATGCAGCTCCAGCCACGTCGGCGGCTGAGGCCCGGCAGATCAGCTCCTCCGTTTCGAATTACCGACTCCGATCGGCGTCGGGTATTCCAAGCCGAGGAGTCGATTTCGCCGCGCATTGCTCCTCCGAATCCTCTCGACAAGGAGCTGTGTGTTGCCGCTCGCCGTAGTGCCAGCGGGGGAAAGCTGATGAGCCGAAACGCAGGGGCGGTCACGGAACGCTGCGTCCGCAGCCAACGCCCTCGTTCGGCTCCCTGCGTTCATCGTGTCCTTCCTTCGGTATCGGTCTTCACGACTACACCGCCAGTTCAGTGGATCGACGCAGGGATCTGGCTGCCGTCAGGGTGCCTGCGCCAATGGAGAGTACGAGGCAGGCGGTGATGGAAGTGGCAACCACAGTGGGATTTACTTGCGCTGACACAGCCCTGCCGACGGACGCCGAGAATCCCGACGCAATCGCTGCCAGCGCCGGCAACGAGACCAGTAGTCCGAGAATGACACCTACCCCGACGGTGATTGCAGACTCGGCCGCAACGCCTTTCACGATTTGCCGAGACGTGCCGCCCGCCAGCTTCAGCGCAGCGAACTGACCTCGACGACCTTGCGCGGACATGGCGGCGGTATTCGCGACAGCGATTGCGGTGTACCCCACCGCCAGAATGATCAGCACCAGACTGAATTGACGCATGAGCCAACTGTCGCGTTCGTAGTCTGCTGCTGCGTAGTCGAAAGCGTCGTACACCGTCGCACCTGACCCCAAGCTCGTGGGGGCATCTGCCTGCGGAACGAATACCGCTTCGGCCAACGACCCCGGATCGTGTTTGCGGACGGTGTCCCTCGACAGATCGAATCCAGCCATCGACGCGTCGATGTCGCGCACCGCTACGATGGTCAACTGCTCGGACTCGCCGTCTCGGAAGCCTACGTCTATGGTCTGTCCCTGTGTCCACCCGAACTTGTCGGCCAAAAGAGTTGACACAACGGCATTTTCAGGCCCCTGATCACCTTCGTCGAGCCAGCCGACGCCGTCGAGCACCGTCTGAGGTTTGCCATCGGGTTCGACGAACACGCGTGTCGGGAGCGCCGCGCGGACGACTCCGGCTCGAGAAGCCTGTGCCACTTCTTCATCCGTGAGGCCAGGTTTGTCGACCGGCCACACGATGGACTGGCCTTCGAGCGGTTCCGCTGCTTCCAGAGGATAGGCGGTCGCACTGGTCGCGACGTACCCACTGATCAGTACTGCGAAAGCGACGGTTGCAATCACAGGTGCCGCGAGGGCAGCGGTGCGGGAAGTCGAGTTGATCAACTCCGCCCTCACCAGCATCGCGCCTGCACCTCGAACTCGCCGTACCGGCCACGTCACGACCCGAACGATCGGACCGATCACGACCGGGGCAAGGAGAGTGGCCGCAACGGTGAGCGCCATCGTCGCCGCCATCGCGCTGTAGATACGAGTGTCCGCGCTCGCTGCTCCCGCGACGACTATGACGACAACCCCAACCGACACGGCTGCGAGTCCACCGATCCAGCGACCCCGCGACATACCTGAGGCGGGTGCCGCCGCAGAGCGAAGCGCCTCCATCGGCGGTATTTTCGCCGAACGGTTGCTCGCTGCCCACGCTCCGGCCACTGCCACGACGACACCCGCTACAATCGCACCGAACATCGGTGCGACGCTGAATTCGATCTCGTACCCGCGCGGTGCGACGTCGATGCGCTGAAGCACGATTGCCATCAACGGTGCGGCGGCGACTCCGATGGCTGCGCCGACGACACCACCGGCAACACCGGTGATCAATGCTTCTCCGAGCACCATTCCGCGGACCTGCGACGGTAGTCCGCCCACATTCCTCAGCAAACCCATCTCGCGGCGTCGCTCGGCGACGTTGAATGCAAATGTGGAGGAGACCACGAACATACTGACGAAGCAACCGAGCAACGCCATTGCGGTAACCAGCTGCACGGCCAGGAAACGCTCGCGTGCAGGGTAAGCCGGTTCCAAGAGCGACCGTTCCTCACCGCTGACGATCTTTCCACGATCACCGACCACTGCGGCGGCGGCATCCTTCACAACAGACGCAGATGCATCGGGTGTCAGCTGCAGGCCGATTGCCGTAACCCCGGGAGCTTGCCGCGCCGCAACCTCGTCCGTTACGAATACTCCCCTCTCCGCAAATGATTCGGCGTCACCGGCAGTAGATGTGTCGACCGTGCCCGACACCTGCATCTGGCGGGGACCTTCGGTGAACAGTATCGACACCTGTTGCCCGACAGAGAATCCGAGACTCGAATCCAGAACGACTTGGTCGTCACTTCGAGGCGCGGCACCGGTCACCAACGGGTACGGTGCGAGCGCGGCACTGCTCCAGCCGTGTCCAGCGGAGAGCGCCTCGTCGCCCGCGGCGATCGGCGCACCGTCACGTGTCGCCTGGGCGAAGAAGGCGCGGTCCTGGACCGGCTGCTCGACGCCATCGACTTCGGAAAGTTGTTGCGCCAGCTGATTGCTCTCCTCGACCGACCAGGGCCTGCTGTCGGCAGCAGTGCCGCTCTCGTTCGAGGCCTGCTGAGGTACCGCGAACATGTCGGTTCCCTCGACCCGTGGCGGAACCTGTGCACCCGACGAACCCCACACGAGCAGCGTCATCGTGATGAGCCCTACGCCGAGGCACACCGCCATGAAGGCTCCCACGAAGCTGGTCCACCGCGTTCGCACGTTGGCCAGTGCGAGCGATGCGGCCGCGCCACGCCCGAACCGAGACTGCGCGCCGGTATGTTTACTCCTCCTCGAAATCATATGTCACCCCTCCATATTGGCCATGCGGGCCGCCACTGTGGCCGCGTTCGTGCGACGATCGGATTGATCCTGGAGCACTCGATCGACGATCCGGCCGTCTGCCAAGAACAACACTGCGTCGGCGTACGAAGCGGCCGCCGGGTCATGGGTCACCATGATCACGGTTTGATCGTGTCGATCGACCAGCGAGCGCAGTCGTCGCAACACATCGTGCGAGGTGTTTGTGTCGAGTGCGCCAGTCGGCTCGTCAGCAAACAGAACCGACGGCTTTGTGAACAGAGCGCGGGCGAGGGCGACGCGCTGCTGCTGGCCGCCGGACATCTCACTCGGTCGGTGGTGTGCTCTTTCGGCGAGTCCGACCTCGGCCAACGCTGCAAGCACATCTTTCTGATCGGGACGTGCCCCGGCGAATCGCATGGGGAGCTCGACATTCTGGGCCGCCGTCAGCGAACCGACCAGGTTGAAAGCCTGAAAGACAAAGCCGATGTTCTCGCGACGAAGCAGGGTTCGATCTCGCTCGCCGAGGCCGCTGAGCGCAGTGCCCGCAATGGTCACATCGCCCCCACTCACTTCGTCGAGACCGGCGGCGCATTGAAGTAACGTCGACTTACCCGACCCGGACGGGCCCATGATGGCGGTGAAGGTGCCCCTCGGGAAGCCAACGGACACATCGTCCAGTGCCGTGACCGAGTTGTCGTTCGAACCGTAGGTCTTCGTGACCGACCGTAGTTCGACTATCTGTTCTGTCGCACGCAGGGGAGTATCTACCGTCGAAGTTTCCATACCTCCATCCAATAGCCGGCAGCACACGGAAGCACGGGTGTAGGTACGACTCTTCAGGGTAGTGATAGCCGGAGGGTCCATGCGACGAGTGCCCCGACCCCAGCCGCGATGCGAGATCAGGTGATCCCGCTCTGCTCGAGCGCGCGACACCGAATTGCGCTGTCAACGAGACCGACTCGTCGGGTTCACCGTCGCTCCCCCAGCCGCGCCGACGTCGTTCGCATTTTCTGAGCCCCAGCGATCTCGGCTGACCCTTCTGGATCGCACCGTAGATACAACTGCTCCACCGCCGGCCACACAACGCCCTCGGCGTCACCGAGCCCCGGACGCTTCACCGAATCCAACACCGTCTGCTCCGCCGACCCAATCGGATCGTGCCGCGTCGGGACTGCAACCATGGCCGTCGCCAACGCCCGCGGAATCAGACCGTGCAACCGCGCAGCTCTGATACCCATCACGACAGCGTCATCGCGGCGCAGGCGTCGTTTCGATCCACCGCCTCGAATCAGCTCCTCCGTTTCGGATACCTGACTCCGATCGGCGTCGGGTATTCCACACCGGGGAGCCGATCCAGAGAGGCGCGGGCAGAGAAAAACTCCGGTCCCCAGCAACCGGGGGCGGAGCGTTGGAGCCTCCTAACGGGATTGAACCGTTGACCGCTCGCTTACAAGGCGAGTGCTCTACCGCTGAGCTAAGGAGGCAGTGAAGCGAGCCAAGCATATCCGTTCATCGGACGCTCAGTGTCAACAGGTACCTTGTCGGTGGATCACCCCAGCAACGTGTAAAGACGGTCATGACTTTCCTGCAAGACCTGACGGCTTCGCTGAGCCGTCTCACCGGTGAGCGTCGGGCCACCATCGATACGCCGACCGCAGCGCCGTCACCCCTACGCCCGATCGATCTGACCGACGATGCGTCGGTCGCGGAGGTTCTGGACCTCGCGGTTCGCGTCGGCGAGGTGTTGTTGGCCTCGGGCACATCGGCGGTGGATACGGCGACGCAGGTGCAGTTCATCGCGGCGACGTACGGCCTCGCGCGGTGCGATGTCGACGTCACGTACAACTCGATCACTCTGAGCGCCCATCGCGGCCCGACGCGTCCTCCGGCGTCGACGATGCGCATCGTGCATTACCGCTCGATGGACTTCACGCGGCTGGCCGAGGTCGACCGTCTCATTCGCGCGGTCCGCGTAAAGATGGTCCCGCCCAGTGTGGCTCTCGACCGGCTCGACGACATCACCAAGGCCCCGCACCCCTACAACCGCTGGATCGCGACCCTCGCCTGGTCCGGCATGGCCGCGGCCATCAGTGTGCTGCTCGGTGGTGGCCCCCTGGTGGCCGTGGTCAGCTTCCTGACGACGATGGTGATCGACCGCATCGGACGAGTGCTCAACCGCGCAGGCCTGCCGTTCTTCTTTCAGCAAGTCGTCGGCGGCTTCGTGGCCGCAACACCGGCGATCACGCTGTACAACTTTCAGGACCAGCTCAACATCAGCATTTCGCCGTCGCAGATCATCGCGGCCGGTGTGGTCGTGCTGCTGTCGGGACTCTCGCTCGTCGGCTCTGTGCAAGACGCGATCACCGGTGCCCCGATCACGGCGTCGGCGAGGTTCTTCGAGGTGTTGATGATGACCGGCGGCATCATCGCCGGTGTTGCGACGTCCCTGCGGATTGCGGCGTTGATCGGTAGCGATCTGCCCCAGATCAGCAACTTGGCACCGCCGGACATCCTGCAGGTCCCCACGAAAGTGCTCGCAGGCGCGGCAGCGTCGTTGTTCTATGCACTTGCCTGCTACGCCGAGCGACGTGCGCTGACGGCTGCGTTCATGGGCGGATTCGCAGGCTCCCTCGTCTACCTGCTGTCGCAGACGCTCAATGTAGGTCCGATCATCGCCTCGGCCATCGCCGCTGTTGTCGTCGGATTCGCGGGTGGTCTGCTGGCCCGTCGAGCGCTCATTCCGCCGTTGATCGTGGCCGTTGCCGGCATCACGCCGTTGCTGCCGGGTCTCTCGCTGTACCGCGGTCTGTACGCGATCCTGAACGATCAACTATTGCTGGGAATCAGCTCACTGTTCGCGGCGTTCGGCGTCGGTTGCGGCCTGGCCGCCGGCGTGACCCTGGGTGAGTGGGGTGCCCGCACCCTGCGCAGGCCGCGCATCCTAGCGCGCACCGAGGAACTACTGCGCCCGACGCTTCGCCGCAAAGAAGAACCGCGCCGACCGACGGTTCGTCGGCGGCGCGGCACGGGTACTTCGTAACGCGGAGCTCAGGCCTCGGCGCTGGGGGTTCCCTCGGCAGAGGCGCGTGCAGCAGCGTCGGCTTCCATGGCCTCACGCAGGCTACGCGGACGCATATCGGTCCAGTTCTTCTCGACGTACTCCAAGCACGCGGCGCGGGTGTCTTCACCGAAGACGACACGCCATCCCTGGGGGACCTCGGAGAACGTCGGCCACAGCGAATGCTGGTCTTCGTCGTTGACCAGCACGAAGAAGCGTCCGTCTTCGTCATCGAACGGGTTGGTACTCATCTCGCCTCACTCGTCGCAAACGTTTGATTGGTACGTGATGCACCGTGAAGTGCACCACGACACTAGCAACGCGGGTGCCTGCCCGGTGCCGTCAGGCCTCGAGAAAGCCGAGCAATTCCGCATTGACTGCCTCGGGGCGCTCGAGATATCCGTAGTGGCCGGCATCTGCTATTTCGACGTACCGGGCACCTGGAATGGCGTCCGCCAACTCCTTGCCCAGGTACGCGGGGATCATCCGATCGTCGGCGAACCCGACCGACAGGCACGGAACCGACACCCCTCGGTAAGCCGAAGTTCGATCGAAATCGTCCTCCATGCCCAGCTGGGCACGTACACCGGCCGAGGGCGAGGATGCCGAGAACTCGAACAGATCCAGCCAATCGCGGGCACTGCGCCCGTCACGCAACGTCGCAGGCGACAGGTTCATCACTGCAGTCACCGCCGCCGAGTACGTTCCCGGGAGCTCGACCCGCTTGTCGTAGAGGGCCCGCTCACCGTGGGCGAGAGTCTTCTGAAACTCGTCCACTCTGGCGTGCCCTGCGAGGAAAACGGCCTTGCGCACCAGATCAGGCCTGGCCAAAGCCAGCTCCTGCGCGACGCGTGAACCCATCGACGTTCCGACGACGAAGGCCTTCTCCTCGCCGTTGCGGACGAGTTCGATCAGGCCTGCGGTATCGGCGACCATGGATTCGATAGTGATGCCGTGAGTGCTCTCCGACGACGGCGCGATGCCGCGATTGTCGAACGTACACACCCGATACCCCGCTGCTGTGAGAGCGGGCACCTGGTGCAGCTCCCACACGCGGCCGGGGCTACCGGTACCCATAACGAGAACCACCAGGTCTCCACTGCCTTTGACCTGGTAATTGATGTCGATGCCGTTGATCTTGGCGATAGGCATAGGTCTCCTCACTGCTGATGCGTCCGTCGGCGATCGTATCGTTCGGGGCCGACACGGGGTTACTCGTACAGCCAGCGGGTACCTGGTGTTACATGACTGACGAGAACGTAGCGGGCGAAGCACGCAAGGGATTGCTCGACGGAATCAAGGGCAAAGCCAAAGAGGTCGTGGGCGCGGTGACCGGCAACGACTCGTTGACTGCAGAAGGTCAGTTGCAGGCCGCCCAAGCGCGCGAACGCAAGGAGGCCCAAGCCACCGAGCGGGTCGCGGAGGCTCAGGCCACCGACGCCGGCGAGGAATTGGCCGACGTGCGCACAGCTGCCGAAAGCCGACGGGAAGCTGCCGAGAAGAACGCGGCGGTGACCGAGGCCAACGCGGATAGAGTTCGCGAGACCCAGGTGGCTGCAGCCGAGCAGAACAAGCGCGAGACTGTGGCGCAGGAGCGCGCAGCGGCAGAGGTCGATGCAACTGCCGAGCAGATCGAAGCCGACGAGGACCGGCGCATCGAGCAGGCCGCTGCGGACTCCGACGAAATGGTGGCCGCACAGAAGCATCAGGAGGCACTTCGTCAGGCCGAGGCCGATCGCAAGAAGGCCGAAGAGCTCCGCAATCAAGCCTGAACCACTACCGCAAAACAGGAGTTTCGTTTTATGAGTGTCCTAGCCATACCGATGACCATTCTTCGTATTCAGTACAAGATCGCTCGAATTCCGTTGCAACTCATCGAGACCAACGTTGTCGAGAAGATGAATGCGGAATCGCCCGCCCGCCTGGTGTACGAGCACACACTGGGATCACTGGACCGCGCTGTCGGAAACCTGTTGGGCGACAGAAGCCTTGCTGATCGCGGCGAGACGTTGGTCGACAGCACCGAGAACCGAGCCGAGGCAGCGCGCCTGGACGCCGAGGCCCGCGCCAAGAAGGTCGCTGCGGACGACGAGCTGAAGGTTGCTCGTGAGACCGCGGAGAAGGATCGCAGAGCGGCCGACGCCGCGGCACAGGAAGCAGCCCGTGACGCGCGCCAGGAAGCTGAGCAGCGCAAGTGCGAGGCTGCTGAAGAGGCTGAGCGCGAAGCCGCCGCCAAGAAGAAGAAGGCCGACGAGCAGGCTGCGGCAGCGGCAAAAGCTGCCGAGGATCGCAAGAAAGCCCAGCAGGCGCAGGTCGACAAGCAGGAAAAGCTGGCTGCAGCGCCGTCCGAGGCCGAATTGGCCGAGGCTGCAGAGCGTTCCGAGGAAGCCGACGCCAAGAAGGATGAAGCAGAGCGCATCGAGAAGCTGTTCATCGCCGAGAAGAACAAGGACTGACCAGATTGAATCACTCGAATTGAGTTGATGGTCAACCTTTTCCAGCCCCGCACCGTGTTCTCGGTGCGGGGCTGGATTGTTTGCATGGGCTTACGCGATGTGGGGGCCGGCTCGGGCGTGGGATTGTCGGGGTTTTCGGTAGGGGTCGACGGTGGCGGGTGGTAGGAACCACGGGTGGTTGTCTGCGGCGATGAACACTTCCCAGTCACTGTGGTGGATCAGTCGGTGGTGGAATCCGCACAGCAGAACCAGGTTGTTCATGTCGGTGGGGCCACCATCGGTCCAGTGCCAGATGTGGTGGCCTTCGGTCCAGGCGGCGGGTTTGCCGCAGCCGGGGAACGCGCAGCCGTGATCGCGGGCAGTGAGGGCGCGTTTCTGTTTGGCGGTGACGGTGCGGGCGGTGCGGGCGAGGTTGATCGGGGAACCGTGTTCGTCCATGACGATCGCGGTGAGAATGCAGTCGCAGGCGAGCTGCCGAGACGTCTCACGGGAGAGTGGCCCCATCCACGGTAGCCACCCGACGGTGGTGCCGTCACCGAACAAGTCGCGATACGCGCCACGATCGGCGGTAGGTCCGGTAGCAGTGTCGCAACCATCGCCGCTGCCACCGGCACAGTCATCGTTGCTGCTGTGGCTGGCGCAATCATCGCCGCTGTCGCTGACAGTAGCACCGCCGACATTGCCGTTGTCGGATTCGGTTGCGGTGCTGCCGTTCTCGTAGTTCGAGTCGGAGTCGGTGTCGCTGTCGCTGTCGCTGTCGCTGTCGCTGTCGCTGTCGGCGTTCATGGTGCGGCGCAGGTTTGTGAGGTCGCGGAGGGTGATGTGCAGGTTGACGTGCGGCTTCTCCCCGCCCTCGGTGGGCCGGTTACTCGAGGCGAGGTAGCGGTCGAGGATGTGTCCGAAGGCGTCGGCTCGGCGTCGGGCGGGGCTGCGTTCGTCCTGGGTGCCGTCGGCTGCCGGTCGGGGTTCGGTCAACGGTGAGAGCGCAGTGAGGAGTTTCTCTCCGGTGATCGCGTCGAAGTCACCTTTCAGGACGAGGCGTCCGTTGAGGGTGGTGGAGGCGAAGAGTTCGTTGCGGTCGGTGTCTTCGGCAGGTGGTGTCTTGCCGCCGTAGGTGTCGTGGAGGCGGGTGATCGCTGCGCGCAGTGGCCCGGTGCGGGCGTCGGGTCCGGTGGCGGCGGTCAGCAATGCTGCTCTGGCGACGTCCTGGCCTTCTTGCGGGAGGTTCTTCGGTGGTGTTTCGGCGAAGGTGAGGATCAGGGCGGCGTGGTCGACGGAGATGCTGCCGGTGTTGACGGCGTCGGCGATGTCGGGGAAGTTCTTCAGTCCGCGGGCGAGGGCGACGATCTTGGTGGCTTTGCCCGGGGAGAGCAGTGTGGTGGAGGTCAGCCACCCTGCTGGGCCGGGGAAGCCGAGTTTCTCGCGGCTCACGCGGGTGTCGATGTCGGCGACGAGCGCGATCCGGCGGGCTTCGAGGAGTTGGATCTGGTGGGAGACCGCGGTGGCGTCGGCGAGGAGTTCTGCCTCGCTCAGTTGCCAGATCTCTGCGGTCATGGGGGTAAGTGTATCGAACATGCATTCGACTGGCAATGATAGTCGAATCGAAAACTATTGCCCTGCATAAGGATTCGGAAACAGTAATTTGTCGGTGAGCCGTGCTAGGCGAGTCGACCGCCGACCCTGAACGTCGCTCGGTACGCACTGGGTGAAACCCCTAACTCCGCGGCGAGCTGATTCCGCAATGACGCGGCCGTGCCGAATCCCGTGTCGTGCGCGATGCGTTCGACGGTCAGGTCTGTGTTCTCGAGCAACTCCCGCGCCCGCTGCACCCGCTGCGCCACGATCCACCGGGCCGGGGACATACCGACTTCGGCCGTGAACCGGCGTGAGAACGTCCGAACACTCGTCGATTGCCGTCGAGCCAGGTCCTCCACCGACAGAGGCGCACCCAAATTGCCCAGCGCCCACTCCTGCGTGCCCGCCGTCGATGTGCCGTACGTCAGTGGCACCGGAGTATCGATGTACTGCGCTTGACCGCCGCTGCGATGGGGTGGCACGACGGTTCCTCGGGCCACCCGATTGGCCACCACCGCACCGAAATCCCGACGAATCATGTGTAGACACAGATCGATTCCCGACGCCTCCCCGGCCGCCGTCAGAATGTTGCCATCTTCGGTATAGAGCACGTTCGGATCGAGTTGTACTTGGGGATACAGCTCTGCGAACCGGGAGGCCGACTTCCAGTGAGTGGTAGCGCGTCTGCCGTCGAGCAGCCCCGCTGCGGCGAGAACGAACGCGCCTGTGCAGATCGACGCCAATCGCTGATTCGTCACCACGCGGAACAGGGGCGAGACCGCGGCAAGGTCGGTCTCGTAGTCAGCGTCGGAGGCCGGAACGATCACGGTATCGGCCTCGGCCACAGCGTCGAGCCCGTGTTCGACGAGTATCCGGACATCGGAGTCGGTCCTGACAGGTCCCGCTGAGTCGGTGCAGGTGATCACCTCGTACAGCGCATCGCCGGAGTCGGAGTGCGCCTGCCCGAACAGGCGGTGGACGATGCCCAACTCCATGGCAAGTAGGCCGTCGCGGACATAGACGGCAATGCGATGCGTCATCGCCGAATCCTCCCACGTGGTATTTCCTCTGGCGCGCCGACCAACCTCCCGGTTTACTGTTGGCTCAGCGACGTGGACGACCGTGACGTCCGATGCAGACACGACGATCAGGAGTTGGCTCGAACGATGAGGGAACAGCGCACGCTCTCGCCGATATTCGCGACACTGGTGATCGTCGGCGTTCTTGCCGTCCCCCGACTGGATCTGCCGTGGGCGGGCATCGCGGGGTGGGGACTGGCTTTCGTCGCGGCAGCGGCCTGGCTGATCACAGCACTACGGCCGCGGCGGGCGAGCCGACACGGGTAGCCGCGCCACCCAGACTGTGGCCGAAGTCTTGCACAAGTTGTCATTCATGACACTGTTGTTCGCGGGCCAGCTGCCCCAGGATCGAACTTATGAACATCTTGTGGGTCTACGCCCATCCAGACGCCCGCTCACTGAACGGCTCCCTACGCGACGCAGCGTTGACCCAGTTGCAGGCCGACGGCCACACCGTCGAACAGTCGGATCTGTATGCAATGCAGTGGAATCCGGTAGTTACCGCTGAGGATTACGCCCACGATCCGACGGAGCGATTCCAGGTGGCGACCGCATCCAGCACCGCCCTCGCGGCCGGCACCCAGAAACAAGACATCGTGGCCGAGCAACAGAAGCTGCTGCGTGCCGATGCCGTTGTGCTGCAGTTTCCGCTGTGGTGGTTCTCGATGCCCGCGATCATGAAGGGCTGGGTGGATCGCGTGTTCGTCGAGGGATTCGGATACGGCATCAGGGCATCGGACGGCAGCACGCGGCGCTACGGCGACGGCATGCTCGCCGGAAAGCGCGCGATGGTCGTCGTCACCATGGGCGGCAGCGAACACACGGTGTCGCCACGCGGTATCAACGGCGACCTCGACGAGATGCTGTACCCGATTCAGCACGGCATCCTGTTCTACACCGGCATGTCCGTTCTTCCGCCGGTACTCGTGGCGAGCGCCGACCGGATGACCGAGTCCGATTACGCTGCAGCAGAATCGGAACTTCTCCAGCGAATGAAGGGTCTGCACACCGAGGAGCCCATCCCCTATCGCACCCAGAACGGTGGCGACTACGACCGACGATTCGTACTGCGCGAGCACATCGAGCCCGAGGACACCGGCGTCCGAGTACACACCATCAGTTGATCAACCGAGAATGCGAGCGAGAAACGCACCGATGTTGTCTTCGACTGCTGCGGTGCGGGTCTCGACATCGAAGTCTTCCTTGAACTGCCGACCCAATGCCGGGGTCTTCTTCTTTCGCGCGTAGAGCGAGCACGCGAGGTCCGAGCAGATGTAGGTGCCCACCGTATTTCCACGCCTGCCGGACTCTCCGGCCTTGGCAGCAGCCATCAGCGACACCCCGCCGTTGGCGTGCGTGGTGAGGCAGATGCTGCACATCTGCGCCGTGCGCGGCCCTCCGGGCTTGTAGCGCAACGCGATTCCGCGCAGATCATCCCCAGACGGAACGACGATGTAGCTCCTTCCGGCGAGCTTGGGATCCACCCAACCGAAGAAGTCGAGATCGTCCCACGGTACTGCGTCGAATGCCTCGGGAAGGGTGACCCGTTTGGCGTCACCCTTGGACGAGTTGACGAACGACGACCTGATGTCGCGTTCGGAGATCGGTTCCACGTCACTGCCTCCAGTGCTGTAAAAGTATGTCGATTCCGTCGAGGATGCGTGTCCACGACTGCTGCGAGTCGGGCGCACTGTGCGCGAACGAGCCGGCCGCGTCGAGGCTGGCATAACCGTGAAAGACACTGCCGAGCAATCGAACTGCATGAATCTGATCCTCTTCGCCGAGGTCGTATCCCCGCAGGATCGCCTTCATCATCGCCGAGTGACGCACTCCCGCACTCGCAAGAGCGGTCTCGTGATCGAGCGGAAACTGCGTCGCCGCGTAGCGACCGGGGTGCTCCCGCGAATAGTCGAGATATGCGTTCGCGACGGCAACCAGAGCATCCTTGCCTGCTCGGCCCGCGAGAGCCTCCGACACCCGATCGGCCAGTTCCTCCAACGCCAGCAACGCGATGCCGACGTTCAACTCGTGCGAGTTCTTCAGATGCGAATACAAACTCGCCACCTTGACGTCGAAACGTCGCGCCAACTCGCTGGCAGTCACGCGATCGAAGCCGACCTCGTCGGCCAGATCCGCTCCTGCTGCCACGATGCGCTGCGTGGTCAATCCTGCGCGTGCCATGCCGGCCTCCTCCTCTGTACGAGAAGACCGTAGCCGAAACTAATACCTATAGGCAAATAGCTAATGCACTCAACGCCCCTGCCACGCCTCCCACAGCTGTGCGTACCGTCCACCGGCTGCGACCAGCTCCTCGTGCGGACCCTGCTCCAGGATTTTTCCGTGTTCGAGTACCACCACGCGGTCGGCCGCAGCGGCCTGCGTCAGGCGATGCGCGACGATCAACGTGCTGCGACCCTTTGTCGCGGCCTCGGCGGCAGCTTCGAGTTCTCGCGCACCGGAACTGCCGGCCTCCGCGGTGGCCTCGTCCAACACTGCGACGGCCGGGTCGGCGAGAACCAAACGCGCTAAAGCCAATTGCTGCGATTGTGCCGCGGTCAACTGATGCCCGCCCTCACCGACGGCGGTATCGAGTCCGTCTTCGAGCGCCTCGACCCACCCCCATGCCCCGACGGTACGCAACGCGGCTTCGACGTCGGCGCGTTCGGCGTCCGGCGCGGCCAACCGCACGTCGTCGATCAACCGGCCGGCGAAGACGTGCACTTCCTGACTGATGATTGCGACGTGACGGCGCAACCCCTCACTGCCCAGTGCGTCCAGCGTTGCGCCGCCGACGCGAACCGCCCCGGAGGTCGACGCGATCGAACCGGCCGCGATGGCCGCGATGGTCGATTTGCCGGCACCGGTGGACCCGACGAGCGCCACCGTCTCACCCGCAGCGACGCGAAGGTTCACCCCGTGCAACACGTCGTGCCCCTCCTCGTACGCGTGTCGCAGATTCGCGACTTCAAGGGTGGCGTCGGCGGGCACGGAACCGTCGCCCACCGGCCGTTCGTCGGGAATGTCGACGACGCCGACCAGTCGGGCCAACGATGCACCGGCAGACTGGATGTCGTCGAACGTGAACAACAACGTGCCGATCGGATTGAACAGGCGATGGAACAGCAAGGCTGCGGCCGTCGTCTCGCCGACGGTGACGTAATCACCTCGTACGAGCAGGAAACCGGCCAGCAGGATCACCGACAGTCCCACGCATTCGGCACGGTTGCTGCGCGAACCGAAGCGGGTGAAGAGTCGAAAGACATCCAGGCCGATGTCTCGGGCCTTGGCCGACGACCGGTCGATGTCACTCAGATGGGCAGACTCGAGTCCGTACGCGCGCACCGTCTTTGCGCCCTGCATGCTGCTGACGAACGACTGCGCACGCTCGCCCATCGCGACGCGTTCGGCCGCGTACAGCGGAGCCGACCGCGGCAGATACCACCGCAGCGCCAGCACGTACATCGGCAATGCCACCAGTCCGGCGAGGCCGAGACGCCAGTCGATTCCGAGCATCGTGACCATGCTCAGGCACACGAGCAGGAATGCGCCGACGAGCTGCGGGATCACTTCACCGATCGACTTGGCCATCACTGCGACGTCGTCGCCCACGCGAGAGAGCAAGTCGCCCTTGCCTACTCGTTCCAACGTCGCCACCGGCAGATGCAGGGCGCGACGGACGACGGCTTCGCGCAGCGAGGCCAGGATTCCCTCGCCGAGGGTGCTGATGAGATAACCACTGAATCCGGTGACGATTCCGCCGATCACCGCGGCCACCGAGATCACCACGACGACACCGATGATCGTCGAGGTGTCGGCTCCGTCCCGGACGCGGTCGACCAGCACGCCGAGCACGTACACCGGCACCAGCGACATCCCCGCGGCAATTGCGCCGAGGAGCAGCGTCACTGCCGTTCGTGCCCGTCGTAGTTTCAGCTGTTCGAGCAGCCACTTGCCGGACCGTGCCCCGGTGGCGATCGGAAGTAGTTCGGGGGTCGTCATCGCAGCACCGTGTCCTTGTACTGCGCGTCCGAGGACGCGAGATCGTGGTGCGTTCCCTCGGCGACGACGCATCCGCCGTCGACGACGAGAACGCGATGGGTCACCGACAGCAGCGCAGGGCTGGTGGTGATGAGGATCGTCGTCTGCGCCGTGCTCCCTGCATGTCGCAGTTCGGCGACACCGCGGGCTATGGCGTGTTCGGTGACGGCGTCGACGGCCGTCGTGGGGTCGTGCAGCACCAGCACCGGGGCATCGACCGACAGCGCCCTGGCCAAGGCGACTCGTTGACGTTGCCCGCCGGACAGGCTCGCTCCGCGGTCGGTGACGGCGTGGTCGAGGCCGGCTTCGTGCAGTTCCACGACGTCGGTGGCCGCGGATGCCTGCAGTACTCGGTCGAGTTCGGCCTTGGGCCGCTCACGCCCGGCGGTGACGTTGCTACGGACGGTGCCGGCGAAGAGGTCGGTCAGGTGCGGCTCGACGAGAACGGTCTCGCGAGCGCGTCGGAGATCGATCTGCCCCGCCGGGATGCCGCCGATGCGAACCGATCCGGTGTAATCGGACTCGGAGATCTGGCCGGACAGCAGTGCGGCGATCGCTTCGCCGTCCTGCGGCCGGTAGGCCACCACTCCGATCAACTCACCCGGTGCTGCCCGGAAGGCGAGGCCGTCGAGCGATCGGAACCGAACGTCGTCGACGGTCAGTTCGGTACCGACCGGAACCGCGGACTCGGACTGCGGTAGAACGTGTTCCGCGCCGAGCACGAGGGCAAGCCGATCGGCCGATCCACGCACCATGGCCACCACACCGGGGATCTTCGACAACCCGGTGAGAGGTTCGATGACGAATTGCGACAATCCGATGACGGTGATCAACTCACCCACCGAAATCCGGCCTTGCAACGCGAACCAGCCTGCGGTTCCGGCAATTCCGACGGCGAGCAGTGCGTTGACCGCCGCGGCGAGGCCCTGATAGACGTTGTTTGCGCGGGCCAGTTTCAGCGTCGCTGCCAATGCCGTTCGGCTCGACGTCACGAACCGCTGCGTTGCAGCGTTCTCGGCACCGATACCGCGCAGGGGCCGCACTCCGCTGACCAGATCGGTGGCCATTCCCGATACCCCGGCGATCTCGGCCTGCTGAGCGGTGGCCGCACGAGTGAGCAATGGGGCGAGTCGCTGGAGCGCAATCAGAATCACCGGAGTACCGATCACGACGGCCAGACCGAGAGGAATGTCGATGATCAGCAATGCCACCGCCGACGCCACCACCGCCACGGCCGATGCGAAGACCCGGGCGATCAGATCGAGGATCCACGACTCCTTCTCGGCATCCGAGGTCGACACCGTGAGCAGCTCCCCCGCCGACAGCTCGGTCCGCAGTCCCCGGGGATCGAGGACGCGTCCGGCCACCTCGACGCGCACCAGGTGCGCCTCACGCTCGATCGCGACGACGATGATGCGAGCTCCGATGCGCCACGCGTACGACAGGGTGACGAACAGGGCCGCCAGCCCGATCAGCGAGACGATCATCGCCGTGACGTCGCCGGTGTCGATGGCCCGCGAGACGATGAGACCGATGGCCACCGGGACCATCGTTTCGCACAGTTGATGTACCCCGAACAGCATCGACGAGCCGATCAAGCGAGCGCGATGGCGTCGAACGGTGCGGCGCAGAATTGCGGAGCCGGTGGCCGGAGGAGGGCCCTCCACCACCGTTCGAGCAGGGCGGAGCGGTACAGAATCGGTCATTTGCTGCAGCCTAAGGCATCGGGAACTGGCGATGGGGTGCCACATTTACATAGAGTCGTGGCCAGGAACACCACGTAAGTCCAGTAGAGAGTTCGGAGAACACCATGCCTGCCAAGACATCGACCGACAACGACATCGCCGACGAAGACATCGTCCCACTCGAGTACGAGACGGCCAGCCAGGCTCAGCGTGTCGTCGCTGCCTACGCGACCGATGCAGACGAATGCCGCATGTTGTTGTCGATGCTGGGTATAGACCCCGTAGCGAAGACCGACTGACAGGTTTTCGCAGGGCTGTTTTCCCAGGGATCTACAAGCGGATTGGACAGTTGTGGCTGACGCCTCGCAGGGTTCGGATTTTGTCGTCGTAGCCAACAGGTTGCCCGTCGATCTGGAAAAGCTTCCGGACGGAAGCACGCGATGGAAGCGAAGCCCCGGCGGGTTGGTCACCGCCCTCGAACCGATCCTGCGCGCCAACAAGGGTGCCTGGGTGGGATGGGTCGGCGTGTCCGACGTCGACGTCGAGCCGTTCGTCGAGGACGACCTGCAGCTGCGACCGGTGCCGATCAGCGAGAAGGAATACACCCAGTACTACGAGGGGTTCTCCAACGCGACCCTGTGGCCGCTCTACCACGACGTCATCGTCAAACCGGAGTACGACCGCGACTGGTGGAACGCCTACGTCGAAGTCAATCGCCGCTTTGCCGAGAAGACATCCGAGGCGGCGGCACAGGGCGCGACGGTCTGGATCCAGGACTACCAGCTCCAGCTCGTCCCGAAGATGCTGCGCATGCTGCGCCCCGATCTGACCATCGGGTTCTTCCTGCACATCCCGTTTCCGCCGATCGAGCTGTTCATGCAGATGCCGTGGCGAACCGAGATCGTCGAAGGACTGCTCGGTGCCGACCTCATCGGCTTCCACCTCTCCGGCGGCGCACAGAACTTCCTCTACCTTGCCCGACGCCTCGCCGGGGGAACCACATCTCGCGGAACCGTCGGAGTGCGGTCCAAGCTCGGCGTCGTGCAGGTCGGCTTCCGGACCGTGCGCGTCGGAGCCTTCCCCATCTCCATCGACTCGGGCGACCTCGACACCAAGTCTCGCTCCAAGGCCGTCCGCGATCGCGCGAAGCAACTCCGCAAGGACCTGGGCAACCCGAAGCGCATCATGCTCGGAGTCGATCGACTCGATTACACCAAAGGAATCGACGTCCGGCTCAACGCTTTCCGTGAATTGCTCGAAGAGGGCCGCGTCGACCCCGCCGAGAACGTCATCGTGCAGTTGGCCACGCCCAGCCGGGAACGCGTCGAAAGTTACGTAGCGATGCGCGGCGAGATCGAGCAGCAGGTGGGCCGCATCAACGGCGAGTACGGCCAGGTGGGTCATCCGGTGGTGCATTACCTGCACCGGCCGATCCCCCGCGACGACCTGCTGGCCTACTTCGTCGCCGCGGACGTCATGCTGGTCACCCCGTTGCGCGACGGTATGAACCTCGTCGCCAAGGAGTACGTGGCCTGCCGCAGCGACCTCGGCGGTGCGTTGGTACTCAGTGAATTCACCGGTGCCGCAGCAGAACTGCGCCAGGCGTACCTGTGCAATCCACACGACCTGGACAGCGTGAAGGACGCCATCATCGGCGCGCTCGAGCAGGAACCCGAGGCAGGAAAACGCCACATGCGTGCCATGCGCCGGCAGGTGCTCGCGCACGACGTCGACCGCTGGGCCCGCTCCTTCCTGACCGCGCTCGCACAACCTGCGGAGGGCTCGAACCCCACGCAGCGTTAAATCGCTTTCCTTCCGACCGTCGACGGCTGTAACTTTGCCGTCGACGGTTTCTTTTCATGTATCGAGTTCATGCGCTTTCACGTGAGGAGGTGGGCATCGTGGCCACCTGGACAACAACACCCCCGAGCCCTCGTTCCTCCTCCCCGAAGGATCTCGCATGTCTCCACTCGACCACTACGGTCTCGATCAGCACTGGCTGACCGAATTCGAAAAGCTTTCTCAGAAAACAATTCTCGCCCGCGTCGTTCGCGTCGACCGCGGTGAGTTCGACGCCGTCACCGACAGCGGCATCGTCCGATGCACCGGTAACAACATATGCACCGGGGATTGGGTGACACTGGACGAGCACTCGTTGCGGCTGAGCGCCATCCTGCCCCGCCGGACAGCCATCGAACGCGCCTCCGCCGGATCGACATCCGAGACACAGGTTCTCGGAGCCAACGTCGATACCGTCGTGGTCACCGTTGCGTCGGACACGGCTCTCGACCTCGGTCGCGTCGAGCGCTACATCACCCTCGCCTGGGGCAGCGGCGGCGTTCCCGTTCTCGCGATCACCAAGAACGACAGCGGTAGCGTCGACGAGGAGCGAATACTGGCAGCCGCACCGGGTGTCGCCGTATGCAGCACGAGTGCTGTGTCGAACGGCGGAATCGACTCACTGACAGAACATCTGCGGGGCACGGTCGCACTGATCGGGCCGTCGGGATCCGGAAAGTCGACGCTCGGCAATGCTCTTCTGGGTGGCCCGGCTTTCACGACCGGCGCCACCCGCGACGCCGACGGCAAGGGCAGGCACACGACAGTGCATCGGGAGTTGGTGCCGATTCCGTCGTCCGGCCTCGTTCTGCTGGATACACCCGGTCTGCGGTCGGTGGGTGTCCAGGGATCGGAAGATGCTGTGGCGAGCGCCTTTTCCGACATCGAAGAACTGGCCGCACAGTGCCGGTTCGGTGACTGTGCGCACGAACGCGAGCCCGGATGCGCAGTGCTTGCCGCCGTCGAAGCGGGCGAGCTCACCGAACGCAGACTCGGCAACTATCGAAAGCTGCTGCGGGAGAACGCGTGGGCCACCTCGAGGCACGACGCCCGAGCCCGCAGCGAAAAGCTACGCGAGTACAAGCAGATCTCGAAATCACTGCGCCGGAAATACGCAGCCGACGGCAAGGTGCGGTAGGTCAGCTCTCGTCGAACAGCGAGGGGCTCTCGCTCTCCGCCTCGGCCTGCGGACTCGAACCCCCGTTGTTCGATGCCTTGCGTACCACCTCGACCGTGGTGGTGCGCACCGACAACCGATGCCCGTCGTGATGTTCGAGCAACGCCAAACCCTGACGAATCTCGAGCACCTTCCACGGGCCGGCGTGCCCGGACGCCTGAACCAGGTCGCCTGGTGCGATCTCGGAAGCCACTGTTGTTCTCCATTCGGCGAGCGATCGGGTTCGAGCAAGTCTGTGACACACACCCTATCGGGCACCCGCCGACGCGCACTCACTTGCTCGGCGAACAATTTAGGAGTACTCATGTAATAGTTATAGACATACAAGTAATCGCGTGGAGGTGGACGTGGCCGAGCTGACTCGACGACACCGGTATCTCGTACTCGGCATCTGCTGCCTGAGCCTGTTTCTCGTCAGCACCGACAACACGATCGTCAACGTGGCACTTCCGTCGATGCGCACCGATCTGAACGCGTCGGTATCGGGACTGCAGTGGATCATCGACGCATACACGCTGGTTGTCGCCTCGCTGCTGATGCTCGGCGGCTCGATGGCCGACAAGTTCGGGCGCAAACGTTTCTTCCTGATCGGCACCGGAACTTTTGTGTTCGGGTCACTGCTGTGCAGCATTGCACCGTCACTGGGTTGGCTCGTCGCCTTCCGAATGCTGCAGGCCGTCGGCGGCTCGATGATGAATCCCGTCGCGATGTCGATCATCACCAATACCTTCACCGACCCGAAAGAGCGTGCCGGGGCCATCGGAATGTGGGGTGCTGTCGTCGGGATCTCGATGTCGGCGGGCCCCGCGCTCGGCGGCATCCTCGTCACCGGTGCCGGCTGGCAATCGATCTTCTGGATCAACGTCCCTGTCGGCATCTTCGCACTGGCGATGACGGTGAAGTTCGTCCCCGAATCCAAAGCCGAGCACGCGAGAAAGTTCGACCCGGCCGGTCAATTCCTCATCTTCGCGTTTCTCGCCTCGCTGGTGTTCACCATCATCGAAGGCCCAGCGAAGGGCTGGGGATCGCCGCTCATCGTGCTCACCGGTGCCATTGCAGTGGGTTCCCTCGTGGGCCTGCTGGTGGTCGAGTCGCGGATCGAGGAACCGCTGATCCAGCTGAAGTTCTTCCGCAGCGCACCGTTCAGCGGAGCGACGGTGATCGCCGTGTGCGCGTTCGCTTCCCTGGGCGGATTTCTGTTCCTCAACACCCTGTACCTGCAGGACGTGCGTGGGTACTCGCCGCTGCATGCCGGTCTCTACACTCTGCCGATGGCCTTGATGACGCTGATCTTCGCGCCGATCTCGGGCCGTATCGTCGGCACCCTCGGAGCGCGCATTCCGCTGCTCGTCGCGGGAATCGGATTCGTGACCTCGGCGCTGATGCTCACCCGACTGACTCCGACAACGTCGTTCGCGTGGCTGGCGGTCGCATACGTGATCTTCGGAATATCCTTCGGCATGGTCAACGCCCCGATCACCAACACCGCGGTGTCCGGAATGCCGCGCAGCCAGGCCGGAGTGGCGTCCGCCATCGCGTCGACCAGCCGGCAGGTGGGTCAGTCGCTCGGTGTGGCCGTCGTCGGCTCCATCGTGACCGCGAGCATCGTCGGTGAGATCTCCGACGGTTTCACCGCCGCTGCCGTGCCCGCGTGGTTCGTCATCGCAGGCGCAGGCGTGGTCGTCACCGTGCTCGCAGTGGTCACCACCGGCCGGTGGGCCCGCTCGACCGCCGAGAACATCGGCCGTCCGGTGCTCGTATGACCGATTCGGAGGCGGGCCGCGTCTGGCGGGACATGCGGGCGTTGATGCTCGAGAAACACGACACCCGACGGGCCGTCGCCGACGCCACCGGTATGAGCTTTCTGCGAGCCAAGTTGCTCACCAAATTACTCACGGGTGATCGGACGGTGACCGAGCTGGCCGAGATTCTCGCGTCCGACGCGCCGTACGTCTCTCTCAACGTTCGCGAGCTCGAGAAGCGCGAATTGGTGGTGCGCACCGAAGATCCCGACGATCGCCGACGCCGCATCATCGGGCTCACCGATACCGGCCGCCGCCTCGCCGAGAAAGCCAGAACGATCGCCGACGCTCCGCCGCCGGAATTCACGACGGTCTCTGCGGCGGATCTGGCACATCTGCGACGGATTCTGCAGCTGCCCTGATCCGGCTGTCAGCGGCGGATGGCCTCGACTGGGGTGCCGGTCTCTACGAGGGCGCGGACGGTCGCCGCTTCCATACCTGGGGATCCGCACACCAGAATTTGGCTGTCCAGGAATGACCCCTGCGCGGCGACGACGTCGGCCACACTGCCTTCCCAACAATGCTCGGGCTCGAAGAATGCTGTGGTGGAACCGATTTCGGCACGGATGTTCTCGTTCCATCGATCCGGGGCCCACGGCTCGTGCAGTTGATCGACGACGGGAACGACGGTCAACCACCGCAACTGCGACGCCATCAACCACAGCATGTCCCCGGCATACAGATCGCGAGGCGATTTTCCGCCGACGAACAGCGTCACGTTGGGTGGCTGCTCCCAGCGCGTGAGATCGAGCAGAATCGCCCGCAACGGAGCAAGGCCGGTGCCGCCCGCGATCATGACGACGTCGCGACCCGAGTCGTCGACGTGCAGACCGCCTTTCGGATCACTGATCTGCCACACATCCCCTGGCCGTGTCTCGTTGACGATCGACCCGCTCACCCACCCTGCCGGAACGGCCCGGACGTGAAATTCCAGTTTGCCGTCGAGCGAGGGAGGCAGCGCGGGTGAGTACCGCCGCGTCAGAGCAGAGTTCTGGGGAACTGTCACCGACACCGACTGGCCTGCCGCGAACGGAACCACGTCGCCTTCGAGTCTGATGACCGCGAGGTCGTTCCGAAGTCGGTGATACTGAACGACCGTCGAACTCCACGCCTGCATGTCGACCAGGATAGGGGTCGGTGCCGGGTGTCTCGCAAACGCGCGCGCGTTTGCTGGATGCGAGCGAAATAGCGACCGAATCTGCGCGCACCTGACAAATGCGCGCGCGTTTGCGAGGACGTGCGCCCAAGACCCGCGCCGCAGCTCCAGTGAACCGACTCAACCCTGGAGGCCAGCCCTGCCCGAGGTTCGCCACCGTCGCCCGGCTCGCCGGCGCACACGCGCGCGCGTTTGCTGGATGCGAGCGAAATAGTGACCGAATCTGCGCGCACCTGACAAATGCGCGCGCGTTTGCGGGGATGTCTGCGCCGGCGAACCTAGCGCTGATGCTTCGGCTTCCAGACCACCAGAGCATTGCGCTGGATCGGCACCAGGTCGCGGCGATAGCTGGCGTGCACGGTGGCCAGCTCCTGAGCGAGTTCGCTGATACGTGATTGCAAGGCCTCGACCTGATTGGTGAGCTCGATGATGCGCTTGATGCCGGCGAGGTTGACGCCCTCGTCCTGCGAGAGTCGCTGTACTTCACGGAGAAGTGCGACGTCACGCGGTGAGTAGCGTCGCCCGCCGCCGGTGGTGCGGTGCGGGGTGACCAGTCCGAGCCTGTCGTACGTACGCAGCGTCTGCGCGTGCATACCGGCCAGCTGTGCCGCGACGGAGATCACGAAGATCTGCGCGTCGGGATCAGCTTGTGCTCCACCGGGTTTCGGGGAACCGCCCTCGGGAGGGACCGACATCACACACCTGCCCACCCGGCCCGCGGGTCGAATCCGCTGGCCTTCTCGGCTTCCAGATAGTTCTTCAGAGCGTCGGTAGCAGCATCGTCGAGTTTCTGCGGGACGGCAACTTTGACGGTCACCATCAGATCACCGGTACCGGACTTCTTCGGGATACCGCGTCCGCGCACCCGCAGCACTCGGCCGTCGACGGTTCCCGGGGGAACCTTCACGCCGACGCGTCCTTCCAGGGTTGGCACCGACAGCGTTGTACCGAGCACCAGTTCGCCGTAGCTCACCGGGACGGTCACCGTCAGATCGTCGTTGTTGCGGCCGAACACCTTGTCGGGCTTGACCCGTACTGTCACGAACAGGTCGCCCGACGGCGCTCCGCGCAGACCCGCTTCGCCTTGACCGGCTAGCCGGACCTTCTGCCCGTCGCTGATGCCGGCCGGTACACGCACGGTGATGGTGCGGGTGCGGTTCTGCACTCCGGTTCCACGACAGTCGACGCACGGGTCGTCGATGATGGACCCGCTGCCACGGCAGTCGTCGCACGGCTCACTGAAGCCGAACGCGCCTTGGTTTCTGTTGACGACGCCTTGGCCGTTGCATTTGGGGCACACGCGCGGACTGGTGCCGGGCTTCGCGCCGCTGCCGTGGCAGGTGGTGCACGAGGACGGGCTGGTCAACTTCAAGGGGACCGTAACGCCCTGTGCCGCTTCACGGAACTGCAGCGAGGTCTCGGTCTCGACATCGCTGCCGCGTCGGGGCCTGTTGCTCTGAGGGCGCTGCTGCGCGCCACCGCGATTGAACAGGCCACCGAAGAGGTCACCGATTCCGCCGTCGCCGCCGCCTTGACCGAAGATGTCACCGACATCGAAGGTCTGGCCGCCACCGCCGAATCCGCCTGCGCCGGGTGAGAATCCACCGCCACCGCCGCGGCTTCCGAACCCGCCCGAGGCGAACAGCCGTCGTGCTTCGTCGTATTCCTTACGCTTGGCCGGGTCGGCGAGGACGGCATGCGCCTCACTGACCGCCTTGAACTTGTTCTCGGCCGAGGCGTTGCCGGGATTGGCGTCGGGATGGTTGTCCCGAGCCAACTTTCGATACGCCTTCTTGATTTCTTCTGCAGTCGCGCTGGAGGAAACGCCCAGCTCCTTGTAGAAGTCCTTCTCGATCCACTCCCGCTGGCTCACCGGGCGTTTCCTCCTCTCGCGCTATTTCTTTTTACTGCTCGTCGGACGCAGGTGCATCCGATTCTTGTGCTGCGCTGTCCACGACGCCGACCATCGCGGTCCGAAGAACGCGTTCGCCGAGCTTGTAGCCCGGACGCATCAGCGTCCCGACGACGGGACTGCTGCCATCGCCCTCATGGGAGACGGCCTCGTGGATGGCCGGGTCGAAGGCGTCGCCCTCGGCTCCGAAGGTGGTCAGGCCAATGTTCGAGAACACCCCTGCCAGCTTGTCTGCCACTGCCTTGAGCGGTCCGGTTTCGAGATCGCCGTGCTGGCGAGCTCGCTCGAGGTCGTCGAGAACGGGGAGAAGCTGCGAGACGACGGACGCCTTCGCGTTCTCCGCTCCGGTCTGCTTCTCTCGGTCGGTGCGACGCCGGTAGTTGGCGTACTCCGCCGAGACGCGCTGCAGATCGGCGGTGAGTTCGACAACCTGCGTATCGCGCGGGTCTTCGACTACGTCACCGTCGACGGTCCCTTCGTCCACCGAGTCGGGCTGGGGCGCAGCCCCGGTGCCCACGAGGGGCTCCGGGACTGCGTCACCTTCCCGTACTTCACCGGTCTCGGGATCTATCTTTCGCTTGTCCACGAAAGTGACCGGTTCTTGCTCGGTGTTCTCCGACGTCACTTCTTGTCCGTGTCGTCGGCGGGCTCGTCGACAACCTCTGCGTCGACAACACCGTCGTCAGCGGCCTGCGCGCCACCCTCTGCGTCGCCCTGCTCCTTGGCCTGAGCCTCGTAGATGGCGGTGCCGAGAGCCTGCGACTCGGTCGAGAGCTTCTCCACGGCGGTCTTGACTGCCGAGATGTCGCTACCCGCAAGAGCCGTCTTGGCGTCGGCGATGGCGGTTTCGACGCGTCCCTTGAGCTCGGCGTCGACCTTGTCCTCGTTGTCCTTGACGAACTTCTCCGTCTGGTGGACGAGGGACTCGGCCTGGTTACGAACCTCGGCCTCTTCGCGACGAGCCTTGTCCTCGTCTGCGTGAGCTTCCGCGTCGGCGACCATGCGGTCGATCTCTTCCTTGGACAAGCCGGAGCCGTCCTGGATCTTGATCGTGTTTTCCTTGCCGGTGCCCTTGTCCTTGGCCGTGACGTGCACGATGCCGTTGGCGTCGATGTCGAAGGTGACCTCGATCTGCGGGACGCCGCGAGGAGCAGGGGGCAGCTCGGTCAGCTCGAAGGAGCCGAGGAGCTTGTTGTGCGAGGCGATCTCGCGCTCACCCTGGAAGACCTGGATCTGCACCGAGGGCTGATTGTCGTCAGCGGTGGTGAAGGTCTCGGAACGCTTCGTCGGGATGGTGGTGTTGCGCTCGATGAGCTTGGTCATGACGCCACCCTTGGTTTCGATACCGAGGGACAGCGGCGTGACGTCGAGGAGCAGTACGTCCTTGACCTCACCCTTGAGCACACCGGCCTGCAGTGCAGCACCGACGGCCACGACCTCGTCCGGGTTGACGCCCTTGTTGGGCTCGCGTCCACCGGAGAGTTCCTTGACCAGCTCGGAGACGGCGGGCATACGCGTCGAACCACCGACGAGCACGACGTGGTCGATGTCCTTGACGGCGATGCCGGAGTCCTTGACCACTGCCTGGAACGGCGCGCGAGTGCGGTCGAGCAGGTCGGAGGTGATCTTCTGGAACTCCGAGCGGCTGAGCTGCTCGTCGAGGAAGAGCGGGTTCTTGTCGCCGTCGACCGTGATGTACGGGAGGTTGATCGAGGTGCTCTGCCCGGAGGACAGTTCGATCTTCGCCTTCTCGGCGGCCTCACGCAGACGCTGCAGCGCCATCTTGTCCTTGGTCAGATCGATGCCGTTCTGAGCCTTGAACTTGTCGACGAGCCAGGTCACGATGCGCTCGTCCCAGTCGTCGCCACCGAGGTGGTTGTCGCCGGACGTCGCACGAACCTCGACGACGCCGTCGCCGATTTCCAGCAGCGAGACGTCGAACGTGCCGCCACCGAGGTCGAACACGAGAATGGTCTGCTCGCTGTCGCCCTTGTCCAGGCCGTATGCGAGAGCTGCCGCGGTGGGCTCGTTGACGATGCGCAGGACGTTGAGGCCGGCGATCTGGCCGGCTTCCTTCGTGGCCTGACGCTGTGCGTCCTCGAAGTACGCGGGAACGGTGATGACCGCGTCGGTGATTTCCTCACCCAGGTAGGCCTCGGCGTCGCGCTTGAGCTTCTGCAGCGTGCGCGCGGAGATTTCCTGAGGGGTGTACTTCTTGTCGTCGATCTCCACGGTCCAGTCCGTGCCGACGTGGCGCTTCACGGAACGAATCGTGCGGTCGACGTTGGTGACCGCCTGGTTCTTCGCGGGTTGGCCGACCAGCACTTCACCGTTCTTGGCGAAAGCGACGATCGACGGGGTGGTGCGTGATCCCTCGGAGTTGGCGACGACAACCGGTTCGCCGCCCTCGAGGACGGACACGACCGAGTTGGTGGTCCCGAGGTCGATACCGACCGCACGAGCCATAATGTTTCCTCCTGTTATTGCGTGGATTCAGTCCCTGGGTGAGCGAACTCCACTCAAGTTTGCATAACGCGATCTGTTGCGTCAACTTCCAACTTGAGCCTCATCCACTCAAGGCTGCTGACCTGCACAACGGAGGGTGCGGCGAATTTGTTCCCACAAGGGAGCGGCTACGCCGCATGTGCGCGAAAACTCGACCCCTGCTACGAGCTTCTGCTCACGTGGGGCGAAGCCCTCCACAGCAGTACGCCGCGACGATCAGTGAGGATCGTCGCGGCGCAGCGGGAGAAAAGTCGGAACGGAACTACTCGGCAGGCTCCTCGGCCGGCGCGGGGATGCAGCTGTAGCTGAGCAGCCCAGCGGTGATGTTGTTCATGAAGTCGGCGTCGAGAGCGCTCGCGAAGGCCGCGGCACCGGCGGGACGAGCTACCCATTCACGATCGACGGAGGGCACGGTGTACGTCGCCGACTCGCCTGCCTTGATGGTCTTCTCGTTGTTCTGGCCCTGGACACCCGGCAACGCACCGTAATTGACGTTGACGTTCGATGCGTCGTCCGCGCCGACGTTGTCGACCTTGACCTGCAGTGCGACGACGCCGCCCTCGGGGGCGTCCTTCACCGTGATGTCGCAGACGGCAGCCATGGTGACCACCAGGTCGGGGCTTTCGATGACTGCAGAGCCGAGGGGCATAGCCGGCTCGGTCACGGGCTCCTCGGCCGACGCCATGGGTACGAGGACGACCGCACCGATGCCGGCGGCCAGGGCGGCCGTCGAGGCCAGGATCGATGTGCGGGCAAGACGTCGCATGGACAACTCCTGTAGCTGAGGGGATGTGACCCATGAGTCTGATGTGACTGATGGGACAGTTGGTACTCAACTCACTATGGCCTATCCGAATCAGACATTCCACACCGGGCGGTCTCGATTCGATGACGTTCGCATATCGAAGGACAACGGCCCGACGAATGACATCGGTGTAGTTCGGCGTAGGTTTCACCGGTCGGCGATCAAGGTTTCGCCCGTCGGCGATCAGGGGAACCACAACCCTGCGGATCGGCCGCGCCCTACGTAGGGTTGAAGAAAAGCGAGGCTACGGAGGCACATGGATCCCGAAGTGCAGCACGAACCGAGCGAGATCACCTACGACGAGAAGTTCTACCCGGCTCGGCCGAAACCACTTCGCCCCTCGGTGCGCCGCGCCAACCGGAGCAACAGTCCCACTCCCGACAGCGAGCCGGTGGCGTCGAACCCGGAGTACGTGGACTGGCTCACCGAACAGTCGATGCTGCGGGACGCCAAGCTGATCGCCGAGCAACTCTCGGGCAAGGGCAGCATGTGGCAGAACCCGTATGCCGATCCCGACCCTCGCGCCGCCGTCGAGCGCGCACCGGTGTGGTTCACCGCTTACCCCATCTCGGTGATCAACGCTCCGCAGACGAGCTTTCTGAGCACCCTCGGCGACGAGAAGCTGTGGCAGGCATTCTCCGAAATCGGCGTCACCGCAGTGCATACCGGCCCCGTCAAGGTGGCAGGCGGCATCCACGGCTGGCGTCCTACCCCCTCGGTCGACGGCCACTTCGACCGCATCGGCATGCAGATCGACCCCGCGTTCGGGTCTGAAGAAGAGTTCCGACGCCTGTGCGTGGTGGCGTCTGCGTACGACGGAATCGTCATCGACGACATCGTGCCCGGCCATACCGGCAAGGGGGCAGACTTCCGGCTCGCGGAGATGGCCGTGGCCGATTACCCCGGCATTTACCACATGGTCGAGATCGAGCCGCAGGACTGGCACCTGCTGCCGCGAGTGCGCGCCGGTGCCGACTCCCAGAACATCGACGCCGAGGCCGAGGCCAATCTCGCCCGCGCCGGATACATCATCGGGCAGCTGCAGCGAGTGATCTTCTACGAGCTCGGCGTGAAGGAAACCAACTGGAGCGCAACACCTCCCGTTGTCGGCATCGATGGCGTCGAGCGCCGTTGGGTGTACCTGCACTACTTCAAGGCCGGCCAGCCGTCGATCAACTGGCTCGACCCCTCTTTCGCCGGCATGCGACTGGTGATCGGCGACGCGTGTCACTCCATCGCCGATCTGGGCGCGGGAGCATTGCGCCTGGACGCCAACGGATTTCTCGGCGTCGAGCGTCGAGCAGAGGGCCCGGGCTGGTCCGAGGGCCATCCCCTGTCCGAGGCCGCGAACCACCTGATCGCCAGCGTGGTGCGCAAGATGGGCGGGTTCACCTTCCAGGAGTTGAACCTGACGATCGACGACATCAAGGCCATGGGTACCAACGGTGCAGACCTGTCGTACGACTTCATCAACCGCCCCGCCTATCAGCATGCGCTCGTCATGGGGAACACCGAATTCCTCAGGCTCACGATGACTCTGGCGCGCGACCACGGTGTCGATACGGCGTCGTTGGTGCATGCGCTGCAGAACCACGACGAGATGACGTTCGAGCTCATCCACTTCGCCACCCTGCATGCCGAGGACGAGTTCTCCTACGGCGGCGAGACGGTCAAGGGCTCCGACCTGGGTGATCGCATTCGCGGCGAGCTCACCGACCGGCTCACCGGACGGTGGGCACCGTACAACCGGACCTTCACGACCAATGGAATCGCTTGCACCACAGCAAGTGTCATCACCGCATCCCTCGGCATCCGCGATCTCGATCGGATGGACGAGGCAGACATCGAGACGGTCAAGCGAGCCCACCTTCTGTTGGCGATGTACAACGCCTGGCAGCCTGGCGTCTTCGCCCTGTCGGGCTGGGATCTGCTGGGCATCCTGCCCATCGATGCCGCCGAGGTCGACGATCTCATTCGGGAGGGTGACACCCGGTGGATCAACCGCGGCGCTCACGATCTCATGGGGTACTTCCCCGAGGCCGTCCGCTCGGAGTCGGGCATTCCGCGCGGACGCAGCCTCTACGGCTCGCTCCCCGAGCAGTTGGCCGACCCGCAGTCGTTCGCCCGCCAACTGGCGCGAATCATCGAGCTGCGCAAGCGGTTCGGTATCGCCACCGCCCAGCAGATCGACATTCCGACGGTCTCGCACAAGGGCCTGCTGGTGATGGTCCACGAACTCAGCCAGGGGACCATCCAGGCCACAGTGCTGAACTTCTCGTCCGAGGAGATCAGCGCCACCATCCAGTCCAAGCACTTGGTGCCCGGCACGTGCGCCATCGACGTGTACGACGACAACGAGATCGCAACGGTGGACGAGTTGAACAGCTTCCCGATGACCCTGCGACCGTACGAGGGTGTGGCGGTGGTGCTGCGCTGAGGCGGCAGCCCGTCACCTCAGCCCGATAGACTGCTGCATCGTGGCCGAAGAAGAGATGGACCCGACCTCGCGCGGACCTCGGCCCGCGCGTCCGCAACCACCACGGCCGGACGTCGTCGTCGAGCCTCTTCGGCCACGGCAGGAGCACACGCCGTCGATTCTTCCGAGGGTGGCAACTGCGCTGTGGACGTTCACTGCGGTACTGGTTCTCGCATTGGCAGCGGTGATCGCACTGAATTGGGAATCGGTGCTCTCCGGCGTCGAAACTGCCGTCTCACAGCAGGATTCGACGGCAAGTGCGGCCGACGTTCGCAACACCGCCTCGGCCACGCTGTTGTCCAGTGGGGCTGCATCGGCGGTACTGGTTCTGCTCGGATTCGTCGCACTGAACTTGCTGCGCGGCGCGGCGACGTCGTCCAAGGTTCTGATGGGCGCAGTCGGGATCTTGACCATCGGTGCGGCCGTCACGTTCTCGACCTTCGTCTCCGACGCCCCCGCGCTGCTCGGCGGTGTTCTGCAGTGGGGACCGTTCGTGGTCGCAGCAGCGGCAGCCGCGGCGACCGTCGTCGCCCTACTCCCCCGGCGGCCCTCAGCCATGTAAGACTCGAGCCAGTAAGACTCAGGCCATTGAAGCGAGTATCCCCTCGGCGCTGCGAGCGGCGAGGGCGCACGAGCCAGAGGTGAACTGATCCAGCAGTGGGTGCTCGGACAACCCCCGCCACTTGCGCACTGCTGCCAGCGCGATCTCGCGTTGTTGGGCGAGACCGGCATCGGGCGGCAGATTCAGGCGTTCGGTGGCGGAGATGCCGAAGCCGCCGATGACTCGCTGCAGGTCCAGCAGGGCGCCGTCCGGGAGTTTCGGTGTGGTGGAGCGTAATCGGCCGAGCAGACGCAGTTCGGCAAAGCCGTGCACGTCCGCCAGCATCCGCCCGGCCTCGGTGCGCAGGGCATGAGATTCCGGCCGGAACTCCAGAATTCGCTGCAGCGCAACCAGAGCCGAATGCAATTTCAGTTGGTCGGCGCGCTGACCGAACTGCACGTCGATCACCGAGCGTAGTTCGCTCAGGCCGCTTCGTTCGACCAGATCGGCAGCAAGCGTGGGCGAATCGCGCACCCCCAGCCGAATCAGCGTGACCGCCATCCGAATTCCGAACAAACCGAAGCGGTCGACGATGCTGGCCCGCAGCGCGGCGTCGACGGGCAACGTGCTCTCGGGGCGCACGAAGCGATCGGCCGAGAGCATCGCCAACTGCAGATCCTCGGTCGGTACCGTCGCCAATGTCTCGAACGCAGCGAATTCGTTCTGCCGCAGGGTTTCCGCACCGAGTGCGAGCAAACCTGCAACCGGGACCACCGCCTGACACAAACCGGTGGCCTCGAGCTCGGACGCGAACCTCGCGGCGACCTCCTTGGCCGACATCATCGCGTCCATCCGGCCCGAGCCGACCTCGTCGGCCCGCGAGACCACCCCGATCACGCCGAGGGGGCCCGAATCGCCGCCTACGTGGGCACCGATCTGACCGAGAAACGACACATCGGACGCGTTGAGCGTGCGCAGCAGATACACGACGGCATCGGCACCCGAGGACGAGTTCTCGGGGGTGAGCATCGCGAGGGTGCGGGCCGAGACATCGCGCGAGAGCGATGACGTGCCGGGGGTGTCGATGATCGTCGTCTGCGCCAAGGTGCTGGCGGGCCATTCGACGTCCAGACGATCGACCTGCGCGGCCGTCAACGACCCAAGATCGAAGGTCAATCGGCCGTCCCGTCGCTGCACCGGAACGTTCGCAGCACGATCACCGTCGTACCAGGCCGTGACGGCGGGAGTGACGCCGTTGCGATACCACGTGACGACCTTGGTGCATTCGGTGGCGTCGGTCGGGGCAATATCCTGCCCGACAAGCGAATTGAGCAGTGTGGATTTGCCGGCCTTGAGGGATCCCGCCAATGCCACCCGCAGCGGCTCGTCCAGTCGGTACAGACATTCGTCGAGCATCCACGAGGCTTCGGCGTCCCCCGCGTAGGTCGATCGAGCAACCGAGATCAGGTCACGCGCCCGGTTCAGAGCCGTCACGCTCATACCGCGGTGTCCTTGACGAGAGCGCTTGCCCGAGAGTTCAAATCGGCTGCCACTCGCAAGTCCTGCTCCAGCTGAGCAATGCGAGCAGCGCGATCGGTGTTGTCGGCCGCGGCGGCTTCCTGTGCCGAGCGCAGGGACTCGTTCAGCGACCGCAGAGTCTGTTCGGCGATCGAGGTGAAGTGATCGCGCAGTACCCGCTGGATCTGCCGCAGCCGGTCCTTGGACTCCTTGCCGACCTGAAAGCTGACGTCGTCGGTGAATCGGCGGATCGCCATCTTTGCCTCCGAGCGACGTGCCTTGACTCGGTTTTCCTTGTCTTCCTTGTAGGCCTTGGTGCCCAGCAGAACGCCCGCGCCGATCGAGATCGGGTTGAGCAGACTCAGCCCGACGAAAGTGGTGATCAGACCGAACATCAAGACGCCGCCGTAGGAGCCGCGCATTCCCACGAGAACCTTCTGCGTGATCCCCACTCGACCGGATTCCAGGTCGGCCAACGACGAGACGGGTTCGAGAACGTTGTCCAGATCGCCGAGATCGAGATTCGGCAGCGCCGCCGCTCCGGAGGACGCGAAGTGCTCGGCCACCAGCTCCGAGAGCCACAGAGCTCTCTCGTGCGCCCACACGAAATTGTCGCCGACGGATGCGGCAATCTGCTCCTCGAGCCATTCGCCGAGTTGCGGCCAGTCCTTGCCCGGATCCCCCTCGTCGACGGTCTCTTCCGCCTCCCGCGTGACACGACGCAATCGGTCTCGCAGATCGTGATCGATATCGGACGCCAGATCGGCGATGCCGTCACCGAGTGTCTGCTGCCATTGCGACGAGCGCTTGTGCAGTTCTTCGGCAGCGGATTTGGCGCGCTGCAGACCGGCGACGGCCGCGGCCGCCCGCTCCGGATCCTTCAGCGCCGCAAGCTCACTACCGAACGAGAGCGACAGGTGTTCGGTGACCGACCGAACGTCGAGTGAGACCGACGCGCGAGCCAGTACGTCCGCGCGGGCCACCACGTCGTCGCGAAGGAACGCGTAGAGCTGCTGAAAACCGGACTCGGCATTGAGTTCCTCGTCGTTCAAACGCAGTGCGTGAGAGCGCAACAGAGACGACACCGGAAGCATCTGCACCTCGAGGCCGCCGCGATCGAGGTGCCCGCGATTGGCCTCGACGATCTGCCGCCAGTGCGGATACAGATCGATCTTGGTGATCAGTACGGCCACGGCCGGGCACAATCCCTGCACCTGCCGCAGGAACGACAGTTCCGGCTCGGTGAATTCGCGGGAGGCGTCGGACACGACGAGTACTGCGTCGGCGGACGGGATGAGGCCCAATGTGCCTGCAGCGTGCGGATTTCCGTGACCGCCGACTCCTGGTGTGTCGACCAGAACCAGGCCGTCGGCGAGCAGTGGGCTCGGCACTCCGATGTCCAGGCGCAACACTTCGCGGCCCTGTGCTCGTGGACTCGCCGGGGTGACGGTCGTGACCTCTTCGAGCGGCACGTCGACACGGATGGGCTCACTACCCGGATCTGCGAGAACGAGTTGTGCAGAGAAGCTCTCGGCGTTGGACACCACCGTCGGGATGGCGGTGGTCTCGTCGTCACCGACCGAGCACACCGTCAGATTGAGCAGCGAATTCACGAACTGGCTCTTGCCCTGTTTGAGCGGTCCGACCACGATGATGCGTCGGCGCGGATCGAGGACCCGCGTTCGCGCCGCCTCGACGCGATCGACCAGATCGGATCTGCCCGCCGATGTTGCCACCGCCGCAGTGCGACTCAACAGCTCGGCCAGCTCCGTAGTGTGCCCGTCCATACTCTCGCTTCACAACCCGTTCTCATCGACACCCGCAGGCTCCGCTCCCGCAAGCACAAACTCTAGCGACGACACGGCCCCGAGTGTGACGAACACACTCGGGGCCGTGCACACGGTGTCGCTGACCGAATCAGGGGTGCAGCGTGTCGATGTCGTGATCGACCGTCACCGCGTGGCCGAGGGAATCGGCCGCCGAGTCCACCGAGCCGTGCAGGCTGCCGTCGCTGAACAGGCTCGAATCGCTTTCGGCCTGTCCGAAGACGTTGGAGTCGACACTCGACCAGCCCGTGCCGGACGCGGTTGCGCTCGAATCGAACGAGCTGGAGTGCTCGAACGATCCCGACGCTGCACCGTTCGCGGCCGAGGAAAGGCTGCCGCCTGCATTCGCCAGTCCCTCT
Source organism: Rhodococcus ruber (assembly GCF_027270735.1). Lineage (GTDB taxonomy): Bacteria > Actinomycetota > Actinomycetes > Mycobacteriales > Mycobacteriaceae > Rhodococcoides > Rhodococcoides rubrum_A. The sequence continues at coordinate 268,514 of NZ_JAPWIJ010000002.1, forward strand.
GCACCGGATTCCAGACCGCCGGTGACGCTGCCCGCTGCCTGGCCACCGATGTCGGCAGCGGAATCAAATCCGCCGGCCGCGGAAGCCGCAGCGTCCGCACCAGCATCCAAACCCGCACCCACGGTGGACGCGATTTCGCCTCCGAGCGAGGCACCGGTGTCGAGTCCCGCGCCGACGTTCGACGCGATCTCGCCGCCCACCGAGGTTCCTGCGTCGACCGCTCCGCCTGCCGTACCTTCGAGGCCGCCGGCGACGGATCCTGCTGCATTCGCAGCTCCTTCGAGCCCGGCACCTGCAGATGCTGCTGCGTCGATTCCGGTGCTGATGCCGCCGGTCACAGTGCCTTCGAGCCCGGCCCCGGCCTGAGCTGCGGCATCGACGCCGCCGGTAACTCCGCCCGCTACTCCGCCGGCGATACCGCCACCGAGGCTGCCGAGGCCTGCGAGGCCGCCCGACAAGCCGGCTCCTGCTTCACCCAGGCCTGCGAGTCCACCGGTCAGGCCTGCACCCACGTTTCCGACGGCTGCGAGGCCACCGGTGACATCCGCACCCACGTTGCCGACGGCTCCGAGGCCACCGGTGACATCTGCACCGACCTGGCCGAGGCCGGCCAGTCCGCCGGTCAGGCCGGCGCCCACTCCGCCGAGTCCGGCGAGACCGCCGGTCAGGCCCGCACCCACGCCACCCACTCCGGCCAGACCGCCCGACAGATCTGCGCCGACTCCGCCCACTCCGGCGAGTGCTGCGTCGACAGTTCCCGTCAGATCGGCTCCGGCGGCCACCGCCGTATCGATTGCTCCGGACAGTCCTGCGCTCAGTTCGGTTCCGGCACCGAGTACGGCCCCGAGGTCGAGTGCTGCGCTGGTGTCGAGCACCGTCTCGAGGGCGGTGCCGAGCTGGGCACCGGCGGTCCCGCCGACGCCGAATGCCGCTCCGAGGAGGCCCTCGAGGTTCCCGGCAACTCCACCGGCACCGGCAACTCCACCGGCCAGGCCGCCTGCAAGTCCGCCCGCGATGTCGCCACCGATGCCTGCACCTGCGCCGAGGACTCCTTCGACTGCGGTGTCGAGGGCAGCGGTCAGGCCGCCGATCGCGCTGGTGTCCAGGTCGAGTGCCGTTCCCAGGGCGCCGCCGACGACCGCGCCGACGTTGCCGCCCGCAGCCAACAATGCGTCGACGTCGAGGTCTGCGAGCGCACCGGCGTCGAGGACGGCTCCGAGTGCGGTTCCGATGGATCCCGCGATGGCACCGTCGGCCGCGAACAGCCCACCGAGGCTGCCGCCGACGCCACCGGCGATGTCGCCGACCAGCGCGCCACCGGCACCGAATGCTCCGTCCAGTGCTGCACCGATATCGGTCGTGAGATCGCCGCCGACGGTGCCGAGGCCTGCGAGTGCGCCGCCGATTCCTGCGGTCAGAGCGGCACCGAGGTCACCCGCGATGTCGAGTCCGGCTCCGGCACCGAGGACGGCGTCGAAGACTCCACCGAGCGCCGTGCCGAGCTCGGCTCCGACGGTTCCGCCGACTCCGAAGATCGCGCCGAGCGCGCCGCTCAGCCCGCCCTGGATGTCGGCCAGTGCGCCGAGGTCGACGGCACCGGTCGCGCCGATGGCGGCGTCGAGAGCGGCCTGCAGTTGTGCGGTGATGTCGCCGCCGATAGCTCCCCCGATGCCCGCGCCGGCTCCGAGAAGACCGGTCAACGCAGCGCCGAGACCGACGGTTCCGCCGAGCAGACCGTCGAGGTCCAGATCGAGATTGCCACCGATTCCTGCGCCTGCACCGATCAAAGCGTCGAGGGCACCACCGAATGCGGCACCGAGCTCGACACCGATCTGCCCACCGACCGCGAGCGCTGCGGCGAGTGCTGCCTGCAGGGATGCGGCGATCTCACCCGTCACGTCGATTCCGCCGGTGAGGCTGCCTCCTGCAGCGAGTCCGCCGCCGGCGACTGCGCCTGCGGCCAGCCCGAGTCCGGCAGACAATCCGCCGCCGAGGCTCGCTCCTCCGGCGAGTGCGCCCTCGAGGCCTGCCGATCCGCCTGCACCCAAGATGGCCGACAGCTGACTGCCCGCTCCGGCGAACAGGCCCGACTCGGCGACCAGGGGTGCCACGGCGACGATGTCCGCGTGGGTCACGTCGCCGAGGCCGGCGGCGGCCAGCGTCGTCTCGGGGTTGGCGCAGTAGGCCGCTGCAGCCTGGTCGTCGCGCAGCAGGCTGAGAATGAAATCGAGTACGGCGTTGGTAGCCATCTGGGTCTCCTTGACGAGTGGTACTTCGTGGTTGATCACAAAGCTATGCACCGGAGAGCCCCCGCCCAACGGGGCCGATCCCCCTACTACCCCGGGGGTCGCCAGGGGGCTTTCATTAGGGGATCTGAGCGCTTTAGGGGATTTCACTCGTTTCGCGCTCTAACCTGCTGTGAGACGTAACGAACAACGAACGCGATCCGACAGTGCGAGTGACGGCAGTACCACTGACGGCTGGGGCGAGATGAAGGCGGCGACACCACTATGAACGGCAAGAGTGCAGCCTGCGGAATGACAGGGACAGGGCTCGGCATACGTATCGGTTCGGTGACAGCTGCCGCTGCGCTCGACAACGACCCCGTGACCTCGGTGGTCAAGCGTTCGGCACTCGATCTACGCCCCGGTGCGGCCCCGAGCCTGGCCGAGCTGTGGGACCGATCCACGCGCTACCTGATCAGTGGATTCGCCGACCGAGTGGGCGACCCGGTGGAACTGATCGACGACGACGGCCGCAGTCACCGTGCCGAGGATCTGTACGCCACCGCTGCTCGCGCACTCGTGGCCGAGGTGTCCGCCGGAGCCGATTCCGCTCCGACCGTCGTCGTCACCCATCCCACCCGCTGGACGGCGTACACGGCCGAGGTCCTCGGCGAGGCGTTGGACCGCGCAGGACTGGCAGACGTCACGCTGGTGCCCGAGTCCGTTGCCACGATGCGCTGGCTCGAGGTGACTCGCGGAGCACAGTCCGACGGCCTCGCAGTGATCTACGACCTGGGTGCCAGCGCCCTCGACGTGACCCTGATGCGGACCGGCACCGATGTAGGCGTCGTCGGCAGCGGCGTCCATTCGCAGGAATTCGGCGGTGCGCAGTTCGATCACGCGATCATGCAGTACGTCCTCGACACCGTCTCGGGAAGTCAGTCGTTCGAGTTCGATCCGTTCGACCCCGACACCGTGGGTGCGCTGGTGGAATTGCGAGCCCGGTGCGGCCAGGCCAAGGAACAACTCTCCTACGACACGTCCACCTCGCTCACTGTCGACCTACCCGGTCTGCACACCGAGGTTCGCCTGGTGCGCTCCGAAATCGAAGAGCTGGTACGCGCATCACTGCTGGCTTCGGTCGGGGTCGTTCGAGACGCCGTGGCCGCCGCAGGGCTCGAGGTCACCGACATCGACCAGGTGGTGCTCGTCGGTGGCAGCTCGGCCATCCCCCTCGTCGCCGAGCTCATCTCGTCCGAGCTGCGTGCGCCTGTGGTGGCAGGCCCGCGCCCGGAACTGACCGTCGCGATCGGAGCCGCGATACTCGGAAGCGACATCGCCGACGCCACCGCGGCGGACAACGCAGCATCCCTCGCCGCGATACCCACTGCGTCCGTGGCTTCTGCCGCGCCCATGCCGCGGCCCACCCCGAGACCGGCACCGACCCCTACGGCCGTCCAATCCGACGCGGGCATGTCCGGCCGCAAGAAGGCAGGCATCGTCGCCGGATCCGTGGTCGTCCTGGCACTTCTCGCCGGCGGAGGGTTGTCGGTGGGCACAGCATTGACCTCCGACAACACCGCTCCGGCCGAATCCAACGCCGAGATCTCGAGTACACAAACACCGGGAACCACCGCAGCGGTGGCGGATGCATCGACGACGGCGGCCACCGGCGAGAACGGTGCTGCTGCAGTCGGATCCGAGGGCACCCCCACCACGGTCGTCAACGCCGACGGCACGGTGACGCAGATCGATCCCGCCACCGGCGCACCGGTCGCCGGATCCCCCGCCCCCGCCGCGGCCCCCGCCGACAACGGTGCAGCAACCGTGCCGACCATCCCGTCGGTCTCGGCCCCGACGGTGCCCAACTACCAACCGCCTGCTGTGCAGGTCCCCAGCTACCAGCCACCCACGTACCAAGGCCCTACTCTCGGCGACGTCGGCCAAGGTGTGGGCCAGGGCCTCGGCGGCGTGGTCGGTGGCGTCGGTGACGGGCTCGGCGGTGCGGTCGGTGGCGTCGGCGAAGGTCTCGGCGGAGTCGTCGGCGGCCTGACCGGCCGATAAGTCGACCGTGACCAGCATCCGACCCTCCCTCGTCGGCGTCGAACGCGCCGATCGTTTCGTTCGTGATGCCCTCGACACCAAAGGTTTTCATGTTCTCGTCGGAGTGAACGGGTCCGGTCGCTCTGCGGTTCTCGACGCGATCGGAGCGTCGGTGGAGCCGTATCCCGGCAGTATCGCCGATGCACCGTCGGGCGCGACGGTTCTCGTCGACGACGCGCATCTGCTGCCCGAGCAACGGTTGGACGAGATCGCCGCAGCGGCAACTCGATCGGATATCACGCTGATCGTGGCAACCGCGCCGCGCGAGTTCGATTCTCGCATCGAGAAGTTGATCGCGTCCGCCGGTTCCGGTCGACTGACCCTGGTTCCGCTGGACAAGACGTCGATTGCCGCACGAGCTGCCGCCACCGCGCGTCCCGTCTCTGCGGCGCTGGCCACTGCAATCGCAAAGTCCACCGGGGGAATTCTCGCCGCTGTCGACGCGGCTCTTGCCGCGCTCGGCGCAGAAATCTCCGACCCGGCACCCCTGCGAGCGGTCACCGAAGCCGTTGCGGCGCAGCATCGCCGGATGTTGCTCGACACCACCGACGACACTCGGGCGCTGCTGCTCGCAGCTCGGTTCGGCATCGCTCCCGAGCCTGCGACGGCCGCGCAGCTCGTCGCGCGGCCGAACGAGGTCGAATCTCTTGTCGACCTCGCCTCCAGCTCCGGTGTGCTCGACGCGACCGGCGCGTTGATTCCGGCCGCCGAGGCTCCTTTGACCGAGCTGATCGGCGACCGGCGCTGCCGCATCCTGCTCGATTCCGTCACCGCCGTCGCCGCCCGGGCCCGCCTGCTCGACGCCACCGCCGCGCGTGCGCTGGCGCAGCGCGGCGTCGTACATGCCGAATTGGCCGATTTTCTCGTACAGCAGGCAGATTCGGCGTCGATCGAGACTGCGGGCGCGTTGTACGACGCGGCTGTCGACGCGGGGTTCGATCCGGCGGTGCTCGCTGCCCGGCGGTCCGAGGTCGCGGCCGCCACCGGCGACTTGGACCAGGCGGGGCGCTACGCCGATGTGGTACTCGACAGCGCCGCCGCCTGCGATTCCGCAGATCTGCGGACGGCGGTTCGGGTCTCGGCCTCGATTGCCGCGCAGCGCGGAATGCTCTCGCGCAGTGCGCAACTGTTCACTTGGCTCGGCGCGGATCGACTCGGGCCCGATGCAGTGTGGGCTGCTCTGTCCGCTGCCGCAGCCGGTGACCGCAGTGCCGCAGACCGGTCGATGACCGCCGTGTCCGCGCTTGCGCCGACGTCGAGCACCGCGTCGGGCACCTTGCTGGTGGCAGGCGTGCTTGGGTCCATCGATTCCCGCAGTGCAGCCGCATCGAGCGCTGCTGCACACTCGTTGATGCGCGCAATGTCTTTGACCGGCAACGTGTCCGATCGTTCGTGCGCCACCGATACCGCCGCGGCCGTCGCGGCCCTCCATGCACTGCACTGCGGCGACCTCGCCCGCGTCGATTCCATCCTGGCGCGGGCTCTGCCCGAACGGCGTCCGGGATCCGAGGCACATACCCGACTGATCCTCGTCGGGGCCTGGGCATCGATGCTGCGGGGCGATGCAGCCGAGGCGGGCTCTGCACTCGACACCCTCCGGATACCGATGTCGCACATGCGCAATCAGCTCTTCCTGCAGGCGATCCGGGTGGGTCTGGCTCGCAGATCCGGTGATGCAGGGTCGCTGATCACGGCATGGACCGGCGCACAGAACGTCATTGCCGAATACTCTGCAGATCTGTTCGCACTACTGCCCTTGGGCGAATTGCTCTTGGCTGCAACGCGACTCGGCCAGGTCGACCGCGTCGAACATCTCGTGGCGCAGGCCTCCGAGCTACTCACAGCGCTCGGAGATCCGCCCGTCTGGGCCTCGGCGCTGCACTGGTATCAGGTTCAGGCGGCCATCGTGGCCCAGACTCCCGACGCGCTGGTGCCGCACGCCAAGGCTCTCGCAGCAGCCGCGCCGACACACCCGTACAGCGCCGCCCTCGCCGCGGCCGGTCGCGCCTGGCTCGGTGTATTGCAGGGCAGGCCCGACACGACCGAAGTGGAGAACTCGGCACGTACGTTGACCGCGTTCGGACTGCCCTGGGACGGAGCCCGATTGGCGAGCGAGGCCGCGCTGACCGTCACCGATACCGCCACCGCAACCGCACTGCTGCACATCGCCAGGTCATTGCGTCAGACCGCCTCGCAGCCGCCCAGCTCGCAGCGACGCGACAGTCCTGGAACCACGCCGACTCCGACTGGTTCCCTGAGCGAACGCGAGGCCGAGGTCGCCGAATTGCTCGTGCTCGGAGTCACGTACCGCGAGCTGGGCAGCCGTCTCTACATCTCCCCGAAGACCGTCGAACATCATGTGGCTCGAATACGGCGCAGGCTCGGAGCCGAGTCTCGTTCGGAGCTCATCTCGATGCTGCGAGCGATGGGATACGGAGGCTCCACCAGCACAGCTGTCGGCACTGTAACTGTGTGAGGGCCCGAAGCGACATAACGACCGACCACCGGTAACCGATCAGAACAGGTAGCGCCACACATGACCGAGCAGCCCGCATGACCGAGCAGCCCGGCGGGGCGAGTATCGGCACACCGGACGTCGGCCTCTATCTGGACGACGAACGTGCCGTCGCCGCTGTGTCGCATCCCATTTCTCCCGGACCCTCGCTGCACCTGGCGTCGCTGCACTCCACCGTGCTCAACACTCACTCCGACGGCACCGTCTCCCTCGGTGACGCAACCGACGCCGATTCGGAGGCGTACACGCATTTTCTCGACTCCCTCGCCGACGGAGTCGGCGTCACCGGCAGCAAGGGCACCGTCCATCCCGCCGAGCAGCTGACGTCGATGGCCCTGTTGTGCCTGCTCACCGAGGTGGCATCGTCGATCCATCTGCAACCCGGCGACCTCGCCGCGGCCGCCACCTACCCGGCCCGCTGGACGGCCGAGCAGGTCTTCGCATTGCGCTCGGCGATGAATGCGCACGGCCTCGCGCACGTGTCGCTGGTGGCCGAAGCGGAGGCGCTCGCCGCGTGGAACGCATCGGTGCGAGCAACCCTGGAGAGCAGGGACACGGCCCTCGCCGCGGCGCGCGGAGCTGCCATTCTGGCCTCGGAATTCCCCGTCGACGCCGTCACCGAGCGCATTGCGGTACTCGCCCCGACCCGATCCGACCGTCGCCCACTGTTCGCGGCGGCGGCGTTCGCCTCGGCGTTGACCGTCGGCGCGGCCTTGTTCGCGCTGCAACTGGGAACCTCCACCCACACCACTGTGCCCACCATCGGTAACGCCCAGCTGACCCCGCCGACGACGTCTGCCGGGGCCGGAGCCGGTGGCCCGATCGATTTCCCCACCGTCGTCGTCGAGCCGGCAGCCGAGATCGCCCCCGTCGCTCCTCGTCCGCTGGAAACGACGGAACAGACGAGCCCGACCGAAACCACCGACAGTCCACGACGGGAACCGGACCCGACCGAGGTCGACACCCGCCCGGCGTTCGAAACACCCGAGAGCACAGACCGCGACGAACCGCGTGAGACCGTCGATCCGGTCGAACCCGAACCGGTGGTCCCGGTCGACGAACCGGGCGACGAGACCGACGAGACGACCGACCCGGATTCGGCCGAACTACAACCCGTGATCGAGTCACGCGACGCAACGACGGAGAGAACTCCATGAGCGGCGCGGGGCACCTCGGACTGACGGTCGGGAATACCAGGTCGGTGGCGGTACACCGCGTCCGCGCCGACGACGAGCCGACGGTCGTCGTGGTACCGACAACTCTGAGGTTCGACGAGGACGGCCGCGCACATCTCGGCGAACCCGCCGACACCGCGCCCTACACCCGGTTCGTGGACCTGGTCGGTCAGCAGGAGAACCTCGAACCCCACGCCGACGCCTACCGCGCCGAAGACCTGATGGCCAACGCGGCCAACTGCCTCGTCACGATGATGTCCGCGGCGGCCGAGTCCGTCGACAGACCCGTCACGACGATGACGTACCCGGCGCGGTGGCCACGCGAAAGCGTCGCCCTGCTGCGTGACGCCCTCGACCACACCGGCCTCGATTCGGTCGCGCTGGTGCCCGACGCGAAAGCCGCCAGTACCTTCGCGCAGCGCAACCCCGGCACGGCCGCAACGGTGATCGACATCGGGGCCACCGGTACCGACATCTCGACGTATCCCGGAGGCGGAACGGTTCGCACCACCGCCGTCAGCGGCGACGTGTTCACCGACGCACTGTTCGATCACGTGGTGACCGATCGCGAGCACATCGACCTGTCCGACGCCGCAGTGCTGGCCGCACTCTCCGGTGTCGTCGCCTCGTGCGAGGCAGCCAAACATGCGCTCAGCACCGACGAGCAGGCCACCATCTCGGTCGATCTGCCGGGCTTGTCGCAGACCACGACCGTGACGCGAGCCGAGTTCGCAGACCTGGTCGCGCCGTCGGTGCGCACCCTCGACGTGCCGCAGACCGGCACCGTTGTGCTCACCGGAGGCAGCGCCGCACTCGAGCCGGTGGCCGCAGAGATCGCCGAACGGACGTCGGGCCGGCTGGTCGTCGAGCCACTCGCCGCGCCCCGAGGCGCACTGCTGCTGGCCGAGGTCGACGACGTCGACGGCAACTCTCTCGTCACCGGTGCCGCACCGATCGTCACCCGCAACGACGGCACCGATTCGCTCGATACCGACGCCATTCCTGTTGTCCCGCCGGAGAAGTCCCTTGCCTTCTCCGAGGCCATGCCGGCGGTGGCCCCGATGTTCGAGCCCTCGGAGTTCCGGTCCCATCCGGTCGAACCCGCCGAGGAGAACGCGCCGAACACCGGTGCCGCGCCGGCGGCGGCCCCAGCAGTCGCGTCGTCCGAGGGCAAGAAGGAACGCAGCGAACGCTCACGCACCATCACCACCGTCGTTGCCGGTGCTGCGGCGGGTGTGGTGATCGTTCTGGCAATCGCGGCGGTCAGTGGCGTATTCGGCAGTTCGCCGGCTCCGACGCCCCCGGCCGTCACCGATGCGGGCTCGCCGGTCGTCACCTCCACCAGCGCGCCGTCGACCACAACCGTCACTCCCGCTCCAGCCGTCGTCGCGCCGGAGGTGGTCGACGAACCGACGTACGAGCCGTACATCCCGCCTCAACCCGCGCCGCTGCCTGCGCCGCCGCCCGCACCGATCCCCACGCCCCCGCCCGTGGTCACCACCACGGACCCGGTGCCCACCACGACCCCGGTGACAACCACCCCGGCCGCGACGACCACGACCCCGGCTACTACCACCACGACTCCGCCGACGACGACCCCGCCGGCATAGCGCTGAACTGCGTAAACACTGGTTGTACGACTGATGCCCTAAGGTGGGGCGCTGATACCAAGCACCCGATGAAGGGATTTCATGCGTAACACCGGGGCTCTGCGTACTGCAGTGCTGTGCTCGACGGCTTTCGTCCTGTTCGCTTCGTTCTCCGGAACAGCGTCCGCCGAGCCCGTCGTCCAATCTCCCGCCGATCAGCTTCCCGCAGAGCTCGTCGAGGCCGTGCAGCGCGATCTGAAGATCTCCCCGCAGGAGTATCTCGATCGAGCTGCTCGTGCGCAGGAACTGTCCGCCTACGCATCGGACTTCCGTGCCAGCCGCCCCGCCGATTTCGCCGGCGCATGGATCGGACCCGACGGCAACGCCGTCGTCGCCGTCACCTCCCCAGCCGCGGCGCAGGCAGTAGCCAAGGACGGATATGCCACCGCTCAGTCACCGGTGTCGGCGGACGGGCTGGAGAAGTCGCTGGCAGACCTCAACGGATGGATCGCCGGACTCCCCCGTGAGATCTCCGAGCAGATCAACGGAACGGCCATCGACTTCATCGACAACCAGGTCGTCATCGACCTGGTGAACAGCCCGATCGGTAGCGCGCTCAACCTCCCGACGTTGCTGGCCAATATCAAGGTCATCCTCTCCCCGGGCGGAAACAAGCCGGTCGACCCGACTCCCATGGGCGGCGACACATACGTCACCAGCACCGGGCCCATCGCCGACGCTCCGACCACCGACATCAGCATTTGTTCGTTCGGGTTCAACGCCGTCGACAAGTCCGGCGAAGCCGTCAATTTGACTGCCGGACACTGCAATCCGAACAAGGCCACCGGAGCCGGCGGCGCACCGGTGTACCTTCCCGATCCGTCGGACATCAAGCGCAGCACTCAGATCGGCTCGTTCGATCGGTCGAGCCTGGGCGCACAGGACGGCCTCGACTGGTCGGTGATCGCCCTGAACGACAGCGGCATTGCGTCCGGCCTCGACCGTCCCACCGTCCGCGGAGCAAACGGCAGCACCGTCACGATCACCGGAACCGCAGCACCCGTGATCGGAGCGCCGGTCTGCAAGTCCGGACAGTCGTCGTCGTTCACGTGTGGCGTTGTCGCAGCCGACCGCGTCGAGACGCAGCTCTACATGGAAGACGGCACCTCCCGCACGGTCCGCGGATTCGCCAGTACCGCGTGCACTCTGGCGGGCGACAGTGGCGGTGCCATCGTGACCGGAACACTCGCGCTCGGAATCACCAGCGGATCCAACAGCGGTGGCGCACCCGATTGCAACGAGGCGAACCTGGCATTGGCGCAGTACGGCGGCACCGCGAGCCTGGGCATTCCCATCGATCAGGTCGTCGACGCAACCGAATCCACCCTGCGAACCGAGTGAGCCGGTAGGTCGGCAGCTGCGCACCCCCTATAGTCGTACGGGGAGTGAACGGCATCACATCGCGGATGCCTTGGGGGAGGGGTATTCATGCGTCGCCGTGCGCTGGGGTTGTCGATGGTCGCTGTGTCGTGCCTGATCACGATGGCGGTGTCTGCTCCTGTCGCCACTGCCGCGCCCATGGTGAGCGCAGATCCGGTGCTGCCGCCCGAACTGGCCGACGCCGTTGCCCGTGATCTCGCGCTGAATCCGCAACAGTTCCTCGGCCGAGCCGACGCGGCTCGCCGATTGGCGGAGTTCGCTGCCGCGGTCGGTTCGGAGGCTGTCACGGGTACCTGGCTCGATGCGGACGGTCGGCCTGTCGTCGCGGTAGCGGACGGCCCCACCTACACCGCGGTGAGCGACGCTGCGTCGGCCAACGGGTTCGCAACAGTCGCCCCCGGGATAGAGATTCCGCAAGCAGTTCGAAGCGTCGTCGACCCACTACTCGAGCTGCTGCCCTTCGACCTCGCGCCCACTGCCGGTCCGATTCGTGCCAGTTCCTATCTCGGGGGAGACAGCTTCCTTGCCGGGACCCCAGCCGGCCTCGGTCTGCATTGCTCACTCGGATTCAACGCCGTCGACTCGACGCGAGGATCGGTCAACATCACTGCGGGCCATTGCAACCCGAGCGCAGCCGACACCGGTTCCGCAGTGTCGACGGGCGCATACCCGATGTACGGGAGCCTCGTCGGTTCGAAGTTCGGCTCGTTCTACCGAACCAATCAGTCGCACAACGATTACGCCCTGATCGACATCGACGACGCCAACGTCGGCGAATTCGAGAGCAATGCGGTGAGAGTGCCCGGCTCGGGACCGCTGAACGTCACCGGAACGGTGGATCCCATCGTGGGGGCGCCGGTCTGCAAGTCCGGTTCCAGAACCGGATTCAGTTGCGGCACAATCCTGTCCACGGGCCAGAACGTTGCCATCGGCGAAGCCGTCATGGACCGTAGCTTCTCTACCTCCATCTGCGCTCTCCGCGGCGACAGCGGTGGACCGATCGTCAGCGGCACCCTCGCCGTCGGCATCGCGAACGCATCGAATGTGGGCGATCAACCGTCCTGCGAAATCGCGACGGTGTTCAGCATGCTGCAGGGCCAGAGACCCGAACTGTTCGCCACACCCATCAACGACGTGTTGGCCGAGAACCCCGGATTGACGGTCCGCACGTCGTAGCCGACACGCGCTTCGAACGACGCAGGGCCCGCACTCTCGACGAGTGCGGGCCCTGCGTGAAGCTGAAGGCTACTTGGCCCACACAGTGGTGCCGGGTGCCGCATTCAGCGTGTTGATCAGGTCGATGCCTGCAACAACGAGAGTCGGTCCGCCGGCGACGATCGTGCCGACGACGCCACCGATGCCTGCACCGGTCACCACAGCCGGGATGACAGCGGGGCCGCCGATGATGCCGATGAGTCCCAGGCCCGCTCCGATGATGGTGCCGGTCAGTCCACCGACCGCGGTTGCGATTCCGAGCTGCGAGGAGAAGTTCTGCTGTGCCGCGAGGTTTTCCTCGGGCGATGCGACGGTCGTGGCACCGATGCTGCGCGAGTTCGCCGACGCCTTCGTGAAGTCGAGGTTCGGGATCAGGCGCAGGGTCTTGCCGCTGTCATCCACGTTCTGCTCGTACGGGAAGTTCAGTCCGCCCAGGTTGAACGAGAGCGGGAGGGTCAGGAGTGTCTTGTCAGCGGCGTCGAGGACGTCGACCGTCTTGCCGTCGTCGGCAACCTTGAAGACGCCTGCATCGATGGTGGTGACGATCGTGCGGTCTTCGAGATCGACGGTGTAATTGGTGTCGACAGCGGGAGCCTGCTCACTCGGAGCCTGTGCGTATGCGGTTCCGCTGGCCAGACCCATCGCCACTGCGACGAAGGCCGAGGTGACGACCAGTTTGCTGAATTTCATGTGGAATTCTGTTCCGTTTCTGTGATGTGCGCGCTCGACGGGACCAGGTCCTGCCGGGCTCAAAGCCACCCCGATGACCCTTTTGCGACGTTCGGTGCGAGCGAAGTGTAACGCAGAATCGGACCGGTCGTTGTCTTTCTGTCACTACTCCGTCACCTATCGGTTACTAACTGTCACAAATATTCTCGATATCCGCAGCACAAAAGCATGTTCGGCATCACAATGCCGCCGAAAACATCATTCGATCGGTTGAATTTCGGATAGCAGTCAGCCGAGCCCCACCTTCCTCAGGCCGGACCGGAGTCACGCATACGGCAGGTTAGGACTGCCTTCTCGACAGCACCCGGGAGGCCTACGCCTAACGTGACCTACGAGACAACCTACTGACGAGTTCCACCCGCCCGTCGGACGTCCCCGCTTCTGCACCCACCAGCATCGCTTGCCCTGATCGATGCTAAGTTACTCGTCAGTACGGTTACTTTGCTACCGACGAGTAACTTCGACCGTCATCCTGCTCGACGTACATCGAAAGGCCGCGACATGAATGCCGTGACTCTCTCCTTCGGCTTTGTAGGCGCTGTCATCAGCATTTACTGCTGGTACGTATTCATCCGCGGTGGATTGCGGATGTTCAACATCGTGCGGATCGGTCAGCCGGCACCCGATCGTTGGCGACCCGTCGTTCCTCGCTTCAAGCAGATGGTCGTCGAGTTCGTAGCCCACACCAAGATGGTCAAGTTCCGCACCGTCGGCTGGGCCCACTGGCTGGTCATGTGGGGTTTCCTCGGTGGCGCTGTGGTCGCAATGGAAGCGAACATCCAGACTTTCAATCCCGAGGGTCATTGGCCGATCTTCGGCGACTGGGCGATCTACCACCTGATGGACGAAATTCTCGGTATCGCCACCGTGGTCGGAATCATCGCTCTCATCGCGATTCGCCAGCTCAACCACCCGCGTAACCCCGACCGGCAGTCACGTTTCGCCGGATCGAATTTCAAGGCCGCTTACTTCGTCGAAGCGATCGTTCTCATCGAGGGCCTCGGCATGATCCTGGTCAAGGCAGGCAAGATCGCAACGTACGGGCACTCGAACCCGTACACCGACTTCTTCACGATGCAGGTGGCCAAGCTGCTACCTGCCAGCCCCGAGATGGTGTCGACGTTCGCATTCGTCAAGCTCATGTCCGCCATGGTCTGGGTCTACGTAGTCGGTAGCAGAATCAACTGGGGCGTCGCATGGCACCGCTTCACCGCATTCCCCAACATCTACTTCAAGCGCATGGACGACGGCACAGTAGCCCTCGGTCCCGCCAAGCCCATGATGTCCGGCGGCAAAGTCCTCGAAATGGAAGAGGCCGACCCCGACGTCGATGCGTTCGGTGCAGGACAGATCGAAGACTTCAGCTGGAAGGGCTGGCTCGACTTCACCACGTGCACCGAGTGCGGTCGCTGCCAGTCACAGTGCCCCGCATGGAACACCGGCAAGCCACTCTCCCCCAAACTGCTGATCATGTCGCTGCGCGACCACGGTCAGGCCAAAGCTCCGTACCTGCTGGCCGGCGGCAAGAAGGACATGGCCGGTGACGAGATCGGCCTCGTCGACGCGGAGGGCAATGTCGACCAGAAGAAGCTCGACGCAATTCCGCAGGCCGCTCGGGACGAGGCCGACCGCAAACTCGTCGCCGACGCCATCGAGGGCGGCATCATCGATCCCGAGGTGCTGTGGAGCTGCACCACATGTGGTGCCTGCGTCGAGCAGTGCCCGGTGGACATCGAGCACGTCGACCACATCATCGACATGCGCCGCTACCAGGTGCTCATCGAATCGGAGTTCCCGTCCGAGCTCGCAGGTCTGTTCAAGAACCTCGAGAACAAGGGCAACCCGTGGGGCCAGAACTCCAAGGACCGTCTCAACTGGATCAACGAGATGGATTTCGACATCCCGGTCTTCGGCCAGGACGCCGACTCGTTCCAGGACTACGAGTACCTCTTCTGGGTCGGCTGTGCCGGTGCCTACGAGGACCGCGCAAAGAAGACCACGAAGGCCGTCGCCGAGCTGCTCGCCACCGCAGGTGTGAAGTTCATGGTGCTCGGTGCCGATGAGACCTGCACCGGCGACTCCGCTCGCCGTGCGGGCAACGAGTTCCTGTTCCAGCAGCTCGCCATGCAGAACATCGAGACGCTGAACAACGTGTTCGACGGCGTCGAGCAGACCAAGCGCAAGATCGTCGTCACCTGCGCCCACTGCTTCAACGCGCTCGGCAACGAGTACCCGCAGGTCGGCGGCGACTACGACGTGGTGCACCACACGCAGCTGCTCAACCGCCTCGTGCGACAGAAGAAGCTGATCCCGGTGGCCTCGGTCAGCCAGGACATCACGTATCACGATCCGTGCTACCTCGGCCGTCACAACAAGGTGTACGACGCTCCGCGTGAGCTCATGGCCGCGTCTGGCTCCAACCTCAAGGAGATGCCGCGTCACGGTGAGCGGTCCATGTGCTGTGGTGCCGGTGGCGCTCGCATGTGGATGGAAGAGAATATCGGCAAGCGCATCAACATCGACCGGGTCGACGAGGCACTCGCCACCAACCCCAAGAAGATCGCCACAGGTTGCCCGTTCTGCCGCGTGATGCTCACCGACGGTGTCACTGCCCGGCAAGAAGGCGGCGCGCACGAGGGCGTCGAGGTTGTCGATGTCGCGCAGCTGATGCTCGAGTCGATCACCCGCGTCGAGTCCTCGGTGCTGGCCGAGAACATCAAGGTCATCCCGCGCGAGCGCACTCCCGAGGAGGAGCTGGCCACCGAGAACGCAGCCGAGGTCGAAGAGGCCGAGCGCATCGCGCCCGTCGAGGAGCCTGCCGAAGCGAAGTCCGCTCCGGCAGCTCCGGCTCCGAAGGCCGGCGGCGGACTGAAGATGAAGGGTCTGGCCAAGGCGCCAGGGGCGAAGACACCCGGTTCGGCTGCCAAGGCCGACACCGCCGAGCCCGACACTGCATCGGCTGCTCCCGCCGAAGCCGCTCCGAAGCCGAAGGGTCTCGGAATGGCCGGAGGCAAGGCACCCGGCGGCAAGGGTCTGCAGATGAAGGGCAAGGCTCCCGGCGCGAAGGCGTCGGCACCTGCACCTGCACCTGCACCTGCACCTGCACCTGCAGACGCTCCCGCGTCGTCCGACGCACCCGCCACAGCCGAAGCTTCCGAGTCGACCCCCACCGTCAAGCCCAAGGGCCTGGCCGTGAAGTCGGGATTCAAGAAGCCGGGAGCCAAGGCACCGGGCAAGCCCGTCGCGGCTGCACCGGCTGCCGAAGCTGCACCGGCTGCTACAGCTGCCCCGGAGACCTCGGGCGAATCCGCGGAATCGGGCGCTGCGGCAAGCGAATCCAAGCCGACCGTCCAGCCGAAGGGCCTGGCCGTGAAGTCCGGATTCAAGAAGCCTGGAGCCAAGACCGCGAGTGCCCCTGCGGCGAAAGCTCCGACTGCCGAGGCGCCTGCTGCTGAGGCATCGGCTTCCGAGGCACCAGCTGCTGAGGCCGCGACCTCGGAAGCACCCGCTGCCGCAGGGCCTGCTGCAACGAATTCCGCTGCAGCAGAATCCAAGCCGACCGTCCAGCCCAAGGGTCTGGCCGTGAAATCCGGCTTCAAGAAGCCAGGCGCGCGGACACCGGGTGCGGCCGCCGCTGCACCTGCCGCGCCGGAGAAGGCAGAGCCCCACAAGGCCGAGCCGACGCCGGAAGCCGAGGCACCGAAGGCAGAAGCAGCTGAAGCGTCGGCGACGGAAGCACCGGCCGCCGAGGCACCGAGGGCAGAGGCGTCGGACACCGAGTCCGATGCGACGTCCACCGGTTCGGATGATCGGACTCCACCCAAGCCGAAGGCCGGTGGACTCGGATTCGCTCCGGGGGCAAAGGTTCCGGGCCGCCGGAAGTAACGCCTCGACAGTCGCACAGCCGTCGAAAAACTGCACCCCCGCACTCGCGTGCGGGGGTGCAGTTGTCTGATCTGGTCCACAACCGTGATGAGGACCATGCTCGCCGAACCGCCGCGCTCTAGCGATTGGATCCGAAGCGGCGAGCCGCCAGCCTCTTCCGTCGATACAAGTCACCGTCTGCGTCCAAAAGCAGTTGGGCAAAAGTGTCCGGAACCGGTGGGCCGGTAGCTATTCCATAACCGATCGGAGTCGAACTTCTGCCGGCGAGCTCGGCGGCCAAATGCTCTGCATCAGCACCGATACCTCGCAGTACGGCGACGAATTCGCCTCTACTGATCCGCGCCAGCACCGCACTCGAAGGCAGGGCAGCACTCCAGACTTCGGTCAGCCGGCGAAGCGCACGATCACTCGTCACCTGTTCGTCGCCGGTGCCGGCGTGCTCGAGTTCGATCACGATAGCGGTGATCTGCTCGTCGCGCTCCTGTGCACGATCGATCAGCTCGGCTGCCGCGGCGACGGCACCGGTGCGATTCCACACCGAGGTCAGCGGGTCGCGTAGCACCCCGAAGAGAAGGGACGCCACGAGCGAGCCATAGATCTCGGCCGAGGCGAAAATGCATGCTGCCCAGAGGAAGTACCACAAGACCGGCGGGTTTGCAGGCGAGAGCGCCAGCACCAGGACGGCCGACAGTGCGATCGTC
This sequence comes from Rhodococcus ruber, assembly GCF_027270735.1. Lineage (GTDB taxonomy): Bacteria > Actinomycetota > Actinomycetes > Mycobacteriales > Mycobacteriaceae > Rhodococcoides > Rhodococcoides rubrum_A. The sequence goes on from NZ_JAPWIJ010000002.1 coordinate 286,091, forward strand.
GCGCACACCAACCGTGCAGTGAATGCCACCGAGCACACACCGCGCACATACATAGCGATGAACATCAACGGGATCAGGGTCCACAGCAACGCAACCAGATGTTCGTGGAACAGGGCCGCACTCAACGGGGCACCGACAGCACACCCCAACGCGAAGGAATGCTGCCAAACCCGGACGCGACGCACAGACAGAGCGAATACTCCAGCTGCGCTCGCGCACATCGCAATCACGTCACCGGAGGCCGATAGCGAGTAGGAATCGAACACAACGGCTACGAACGTGGAACTGGCATAGAAGACGAACAGAACTGCAAGCAGTGGAAACAGAATGCGACGATAGCCGCTCACGAAGCTCTTGGCGCGCGTCTTGTTTCCGTATATGTTCGTCGTCCACTCCGGTCGAATACTCACAGTCACCAGTGTCCCAGCCGACTACAGAGTTCTCGCTCAGCGGCGGTATGACCCCATCGGCTTCACCCCCTAATTCACCCCGGCAGGGTGCGTTTCACCTTCGGGTTCACAACGATGTTGTCACTACGCAGTGATCTGTCACTGTTCAATAAGGGGTATGAGTTACTGGAGTGACAGAAGGGCCGAGCCTGATACCGCTACCCGCTCGCCGACGCGACGCCGCGGAGTTCTGGGTACCGCAGCCGTGGGAATTACGGTGGCCGTGACGGTAGTTTTCGGCGGCATTGCGCACGCTCAGAGCACCGACCTCGCAGCCGAAATAGACGTCGCCACCGATACCTTGAGGATCAATCTTGCGCCCGGAGAACCGTGGCCGAGTCCGAGTCTGTCGATCTTGTTCTCTCCCGGCATATCTGCAGGTGACGCGTCGAGCATCTGCCTCGACGCGTGGAACGTCGAAACGGTGGCCCTGACATCCCATGACCCCGACACCGGTACGAGCGAGAGCGATCTGGAATCCCAACGGTTCACGTGCCAAGTCGATGATGCCGCGCAGAACGACTCCCTGACCATGGAGGTACCTATCGTGGTCACGGAAGCTGCCGCGCTGCGACCGATGTCCGCCACGGTGGGCATCGAGTCCGCAGCGATGCTCCTGGAGACGACCGCGTTGCCCACCACCACTTCGGAATTCGTCGACGCGGTCTGCGACCCGAACGGGCTGACCGTGAACGGCTCCGAGGAGAAAGAAGCCAGTGACGCTCCGGCGAACGGGATTGTCGCCGGATACGTGGAACATGATCCAGCGAGCACGGCGCAGCCGGTACAACTCGTCGGGGTCGACTCATGCAACCAATGGATTTCACGCTCGGTGGCCCCCACCGGCGACGGAATGTTCTCCTTCTCAGGGCTTTTACCCGGCAAATACGCCCTCGGAATCCGGGGCTCGAAGCTGACCACCGCGGTTTCGTTGACCAGGGACCGTGCGCGCGTCTTCGGCATCACGCTGTGACGCCTCGGTAATCCCGTACGTTCCTCTGCCACAATCAGATTGTGAGTTCCGCCATGTCTGTCACCAACACCGATCTCCCGTTCGACATCCAACGCCGCGGGTACTCTCCCGACCAGGTGAAGGACTATCTTCATCGCTTGCACTTACGGTTCGAGCGAAACGTCGAGGCAATCGATCGTCAACAACAGCACATCGACAAGATCGAGGCCGAACTCGGCTCGGCCAGAAAGCAGTTGGCGTCGGTCAGCGAAGAACGCGATCGTGTCACAAGGAAATTCGGGGAAATGACGGCCGCGGCTGCTGAGCACCGCCGAGCAGCGGACGCCGCGCGTGAGGGACTCGCCGCCGCGTCGGCCGTAACACCGCCCGGGGAACAGATCAGTACGCGCCTGCAACAGATTCTGGCTCTCGCCGAGGAGGAAGCGAACCGAATCACCGAGGAGGCAGGCAATGCACTGCGCCTCGCCAACATCGAGGCAGACACGATCCGACGCGAAGCGGAGCAGGCCGCGACCGACGCACGAGCCGACGCGGAAGCCGATGTGCGCGAAATCTATTCGGACAGAAACGACATCATCACGGAACTTCTGAACACCAGCGAGCGTCTGCGTGAACTACTCGACCGAGCGGACATCCCCGATTTCGAGGAAGCCGTCGATTCCGTCGAAGCCCTGGATTCCGCGAAAGCCCTCGACTCCGGGAAAGACACGACACCCGACGAGGAGGACCGACCCGCTGGCGACTGACGCGTGGGCGATCACTCGAGTAGGCCGATCTCCCGCGCTGCGGACAACGCCTCGTCGCGAGTGTGCGCCCCCAGCTTCTTGTACGCAGAGCGCAATTGGCTTTTGACGGTGTTCGTCGACACGAACAGGTCCTTGGCGATGCGCGTGTGCCCCTGCCCGGCAGCGAGCGCCACGAGCACTATTCCCTCTCGCTCGGTCAGCTCCACGTAGCGAACCGATTCGGGGAACACCGAACCCGATCCACTCGAACAGACCCGCCGGAAGGACGTTGAGCGACCTGGAACCAACGACGTCAGGGCTTCGACATCCCTGCTCGCCAGGTAGGTCAAGCTGCGGGGAAGCTCGAGATGATCGATCAGAGTGATCGCACGGGTCCACGCGGCCGCTGCCGTTCGGAGTTCGCCGAGGTGTAGTGCGCTCGATGCCTCGATCAAGAGCGAATCGATCAACAGACGTGGACTGACGTCGGCCGACTGAGACAGTGAACGACTCAGCGACACCGCTTGCGAATCCCTTCCGGTCAGACTGTAGACACGAGCACGCAGGATCATCGCCCAGTCTTCGTCTCCAGCCCGCCCCGCGGCGGCGTCTGCTTGATTGCCCAGACCACACGCGAGTAGCAGTTCGATTTCGCTGGTGAGCAACAATCGTGTCGCCAAACCTGCGGGCTGTACGCTTCGGACATTGTTGGCCTTGGCACGGCGAAGCTGATCGAGGGCCAGTGCCGGTCGTGTGTTGAGGAGTTCGAATCCCGCTCGCACGTGGGCGATCACAGGCCACATCTCGGAACGCTCACTGAGCGTGTTCAGCTGCTCGACGATCCACCTGGCGTAGTCCAGATCGAGCGAATCGAGCGCCCCGAGACCCCGAGCTGCGAGACCGGCCGTACGCACGATTGGCTCCAGCCAGGAATCCGGAAGCCCCTGCTGCACTTTACGTTCCAGCCACTGATTGGCCCGCGCATGCTCCCCGATCAGCGCCCAGTTCAATGCTGAGGTGCCCGCCGAACCGCGTGCCACGAAACTCAGTTCGTCGACGCTGGACCCGCGATATGCCACCGCAGCCTCGATGCCGGACTCTTGCAGGCTTCCAGCAAGTTGATGACTCACGCTCCACTGGTAATGCAACAGTGCCACCGAATCGATCTGGACTTCGGGGGAGGTGTCGTGCATGAATCTGCGCAGTATTGCGAGCCTCCGACACAGCTCAGCCGATCCGGTGAAGTCCCCAGCCAGGCGTATCAATACGGCATGTACGGTTCCCGCCAGCAATGCCTCGGACCCCTGCGGCGACGACGCAAGCGCGCGCAGTGCATCCATCGTGGCAGGGATCAGCGATTCGGAGGTGGTGGATGCCGAGTCGGCACCGGTCAGCAGTTGTCTCGCCGCCAGCATCGCTGGACGTGCCGAGATGCGACTGCCAGGGATTGCGACGAGCGCTGCCCTGAACATCGAGACATCCTGGCTCAGCAGCGTGATCCAGTGCGAGTCGATGATGTCGATGACCAGTGGCCATTCCTGCGCCTGCACGGCGTGTAGAAGTGCATCGCGCTGATGGCCGTGGTCACGATGCCAGCGCGCGACGAAGATCAAACGCGGAGTTGGATCGTGTCCCTCGTCGCGCTGACGTTTGAGGATGGCCTCCCGCAACGCCGGCGGGAACAGCCATCTGCCCGGCCGGGTCGTGTTTCTGTCGACCAGAAGAAGCCCATGGTCGACGAGCTCGGCAACGGCCTGGTCGGTGCCCGCCCGACCGGTCAGCGCCCGAGCTAGTTCCGAGTCCACCGACTCGGCCGCAGCGATGGCGTCGATGAACTCGTGCAGGTGTCGAATTGCGTCGTCGCGGTAGATCCGTGCTTCGACATACACGTCCAAGGATCTCGACACGGTCCTGAGGTAGTGATCGCCGCGAGGTGCCGTAGGAAGCAGATTACGAAAAGCCGCCGTCGCATATTTCATCAAGCCGGGAAGGCCCGAGGTTACCGTGCGTGCAATCTCGGCGTCCCCGTGACTGTGCGCGATGTTCCGCTCGGACAACGCCTGCTCGGCGTCCTCCGTGGTGAACAGCAGATCCTGTTCGCCGATGACCTCGTGCGAAAACCGCAGAGACGCAATCGTGTCGAGCCAACGTCTGTCCGTCGTGAGTAGCACGATGTCGACGTGCTGACAGAGGTCCAGTAGTTGCTCGACCTCGCCCTCAAGGACCCCCGTCGTACCGGCGGAATCTCCAACGTCCTCGATGACGAGCACGATCGGCCGGTCCATTCGGTTGAGCAGTACGATCGTCGATTCGAAGGAACTGTACGTCCCGCCGGTGTCCTCGCGTGACACCCCGGCGACGAAGCCACGCATGTACAGCTGGCGGATCAGCTGGGACCACGGATCGGACCCGACGATGGAAGCGCTGCGGGACGGCACCCGCAGGGCCGTCCGAGCGCGGTCCGAATTCGATCTGGTCCAGGCATCGACCAAGGGAGACTTCCCGAAACCGACGGGAGCGCACACCAGGTGGAGCCGGACCGGGACGTCCAACCAGGAAAGCAGCTGGTGCCGCCCGTGGACGACACCATCACCTGCAGGTCGCCCCGAACTCCGAGTGGACATCATGGTGTGTGGGACTGCCTTTTCAGAGTCTCGATGTGCCCGCGTAATTAAAATATCAAGCATTTCTATCCTGAAGCAGCGCGCGAACAAAGCCGGGACCACACGAGACACCCGAATTCACCATCGCATTCACCCACCCCGCACGTCATCACCCCGACGTTCACCCTCGACGCTCTCCGTGAGCGCGCTCGGTCGGTGGTTGGCTTCGGACCAACCGACGGTGAAGGGCACCCCCATGAAAACGTGTATCGGAATATCGACGTGCTGCGACAGTGCACTCCGAGGTGTGTTGATCGACGCAGACGTTCCCACGGCCGAACCCCTCGACAGACTGACGATCCCACGCCACACGCCCGACGACGACACCGTCGACGCGCTCGTCGACGCGCTCGTCGACGCCCTGCACAGTCGCGCCGAGTCGGAGGGCATCGAGGTCTTGGCAGTGGCAGTGGCGTCATCAGGGTGGTCGAACCGCAGTGTGCCGAAGACGGCACGAAGCGACGGAATCGACGTCCAGTCGGTCCGCACGGGCAAAGCTCTCGCCGCCTACCTTGCAACGCACGAGCTCTTACCGCACGCGCATCACCACATCGTGGTGGAATCGAACGACACCGGGTGCACAGCGCTCCTGATCGAGTCGTCGATCTCGCTGATGCTCGGTAAGGCACGCATGCCGAGCTCGGGACCGACCGTGTCCCAGTTGAGTTCCGCGATCCGGCAACTCTGCGCTCACAGCGACGTCGATGGTGTCGAATACATCGTGGCGTCGAACATGCCGACAGGGACAGTCCCGGTGGTGACGGCAGTGGCCGCTCGCGAGTCGTCTGAGCTGATCCTGCTCGACGACGCGATCGACGACCACCATGCAGTCGGTGCAGCGCTCTACGCAGCCACGCGTCCGCGGCACAACAACACCAGGCTCACGAAGAACATCGGCCCTGTGAACGTCGGGCCCGGAGCCGCCGAGCGCCTGTCCGGAATCGGTATGCCCCGCCGGCTTGCACTCGCGTGGGGCGCGGCCGTCGCGGCCCTGGTAGCAATCGGTGTTGTTGCGGCACTGGCGGGTGCCCAGGGCCAACGGACGTCGGTTCGCGCTCCCGCGACGTCACCGACGTCGGAAAACTGCGTTTCGTATCGAGTCGACAGTTCAGCTATCGCGAACCGTCGATCCGATCCCGATCGGTCGCCACCCTCGACACCGGCGGTACTGCCGAGCCTCGATGTCCAATCGACCGGATCCTGCTGAAGAGCGGCTACATCACTCCGCAATGCTGGACGAATCGGGCATCGTGGGTATGGTCGGAATCGCACGGCGTACCCGACGAGTAGGAGCAGGCATGACCGACGACGCGGACAAGCTGTTTCACCGCTACGACGAGTGGTGGACAACGCTGTCACCCGAGGACCGAGCTCATGTCGAGAAGTGTTGCGAATCCGGCCGCACCGACGAGCGACTCTGCGCACTGATCCTCGAGAACGACGGCCCGTCGAAGGCGGCGTTCGAGGCAGGCAGCAAGTTGTCCGTAGGCAACAGCAAGTACTGCGCCATCCCCAGCGCGCTGCTCGAGTTTCTCGAGGCGAAGCGCGCACACCCACCTCTCAGCTAGCGGGACGCCACAGCTCCAACTCGGGGATTCCGGGCGGTGTGAATCCCATGACCTGGCCGTAGAAGGACAGTTCGGACTCTCGTGCGTTCACCTGAGTTTCGAGTTTGCGGAATCCGTGCGACTCACCCGCGTAGGCGAGGTATGCGTGCGGAATTCCCTTCTGCACCATGGCGTCTCGGAATCGCTCGGCCTGTGACGGGGGCACGATCGGATCGTCCAGTCCTTGCAACAACAGCACCGGGCACGAGAGTCCGTCGACGTTGTTGACCGGTGCGCGGGTGCGGTACAGATCGATGGCCTCGGGCAAGGGTCCGATGAGCCCGTCGATGTAGCGCGACTCGAAGTCGTGGGTCTCGGCGACGAACAGCTCGAGCTCGGCGACTCCGAAGTACGAAGCTCCGCAAGCGAATACGTCCGAGGACGTCAGTGCTGCCAGCACCGTCCAACCGCCTGCGGAGCCACCTTCGATGGCCAACCGGCGCGGGTCGGCAAGACCGCTGTCGGCGAGCCCCTGCACGGCCGCAATAGTGTCTTCCACATCGACGACGCCCCACTGCCCGCGCAGGCGATTTCGGTACTCGCGGCCGTACCCGCTCGACCCTCCGTAGTTCACGTCGACGACGCCGATGCCGCGGCTGGTGAAGTACGCGAACAGCGGATTCAGCGCGGGTGCCACGTGCGCCGTCGGACCGCCGTGGACAAACGCGACGTAGGGCGGGAGTTCGCCGTCGAGCCCTTCGTAGGACGGGTTGCGCGGCGCATAGGCGATGGCGTGCACCTCACGATTCGGTCCGTGGAACGTCACCTGACGTCCCTCCGGCAGATACCCAGCGTCGGGGACGGACTCGAAACCCGAACGTACAGCGGTGAGTTCACGAGTGTCGAGATCGAGAGCGAACAGTCCGCTCGCCACCTGCGCTCCGCCGCCCTTGATCAACACGGTCGATCCTCTGCGCCCACCGAGGCCTACCGACGTCACACCGTCGAGCGCGATATCGTCCAGAGCGCCGGATACAGGGTCGAGGACTGCGAGAGTGTCGGTACCGAAGGTCCGCACGGTCAGTAGCTTTCCCTCGTCGAGCACCTCGTACGAACTAGAACCCAAGCGCCACAGCGGGGCGCCGAAATCGGCATCGAGGGACAGCAACGGTGTGACAGCGCCATCGAGAGTCACCGAATACAGGTTCCACCAACCACTTCGGTCGCTGACGACATACAACCGTTCGTCGTCTATCCACTCCGGCTGCATCACCGACTCCTCGGTCGAACCCAGCAGCACCGTCCAGGACGACGGATCGGCCAGCGAAGCCACGCGCAGTTCCGTTCCGTCCCAGGGCATCTGCGGATGGTTCCACGCTATCCAGGCCATGCGGGTGCCGTCGGGCGACAGCCGCGGGAACGCGAGAAAGTCCGAGCCCGCCACCAACGACCGCACCCCGCCGCCGCTCAGGTCGATCGCCACGATGTCTCTCGATACCGCGCCGGCGTCGTGCATCTCGCGGACTGCGATGACGTCGTGACCGACCACCGACAGTTCGGCGTACCGGATGCTCGACGCCACAGCCGGTTTCGGAGTCAGCGGCACGGGTGCCCCGCCTGGGGTGAGTCGGTAGACACGTTGATCGGAGAACTCGGCGAACACCAGGTCGCCGTCTTCCGTCGCAGTCCATGCCCCACCGCCGTATTCGTGGACTCGGGTGCGGGCGTTGAATGGTGCGGGCAGAATCGGCTGCACTTCTCCGTCGACGTGGCGACAGATCGCCGTCCGCCCTTGTTCGGCAGGTCGCAATTCCGACCACCAGATCTCGTCGCCGACGTAGCGACCGCCCTCGACGGGGTGGCCCGCGGACGACAGGTCCGCTGCAGTGATGGGCGAAGGCCAGGATCCGAAGGCGAGTGCAGTCACGAGCTCCACCCTAGTGAACTGACGTGGCCGTAACGCGTTGTTCACGAGCCCTTCAACAGTGACCCGGATGATGGAGGACAAGCAGCAGTAGGGGGAACACCATGCGCCGGACCACTACCCAATCGGTGGACCACGAGATTCTGACATTCGGCCGAACCTGGCAGGGATACGGCGGCGGCAGCGACGAGGACATCTACGTCGCATTCGGCGTCGACGGGCGCACCTATTTCCAGCGCTTGCGTCGAATTCTCGATTCGCCGGTGGCCGGGGATCTGTCGCCGGACGAGCGGTCCGCGATTCTCGACATCTGCCGGACCAGACTGACCTGACCCACCGTCACACCGGCGTCAACAGTTCCGGGCTGTTGTTCTTCACGCTGTTCACTGCGGTACTCACCTCGTAGGGCGCGAGCCGGGGTTCCGGGATGGCAGCCAACATGTCCTGTACCGCCCCCAGATCGGTCACGGTGGGATCGAGCCAGCTCGCGCGGAGATCCGGTGGGAGCACGACCGGCGAGCGATCGTGAATGTGGCCGAGTGCATCGGCTGCCGGCGAGGTGAGCACCGTGACCGACCAGACCCACCTGTCCTCGTCGTCGTCGGCCTTGGTTGGGTCTCGCCACAATTCGTACAGGCCTGCCATCGCGAGCACGCCTTCCGTATGCAGGAAGTACGGCACCTTGCCTCCGTCGCGCTTCTCCCACTCGTAGTACCCGTCGGCGGGCACGATGCAGCGTCGACGGCTTGCGGCCTTCTTGAACGACGGCTTCTCGGTGATGGTCTCCGACCTGGCGTTGATCAGCCGGGAACCGATTTTCGCGTCCTTCGCCCAGGACGGGATCAGACCCCAGCGCACCGAACGCAGTTGCCGCACAGCGTCGGACTCCGGTTCGTCCTTGTGGGCGCGTTCGAGCACCGTCCGCACCGTCTGCGTCGGGGCCACGTTGTACGACGGCGGCACCTCCTCGCCCACTGTTTCGGCGATGTCGAACACCGCCTGGAGGTCGGTGTCACTCCGGGTACTGGCATACCGTCCGCACATGAGTCGATTGTTCCACTCGCCACCGACAACCCGGCCGAAACAACCTTGTGGAAACCGAGACCGCTCGCCTGGCACGATGTGACGGGTGACCACTCCACAGATCAACTCCCAGCCGCGTTACCGCACGTTGCAGCAGTCGACCAAGCTGCAGAACGTGCTGTACGAGATCCGTGGACCGGTACACGCCCATGCCGCCCGACTCGAAGCCGAGGGGCATCGCATCCTCAAGCTCAACATCGGTAATCCGGCTCCGTTCGGTTTCGAAGCCCCCGATGTGATCGTGCGAGACATGATCGCCGCCCTGCCCGTCGCCCAGGGTTACTCGGAGTCGAAGGGCATTCTGTCGGCGCGACGTGCCATCGTCACGCGCTACGAGCTCGAACCGGGCTTCCCCGAGCTCGATGTCGACGACATCTACCTCGGTAACGGGGTGTCCGAGCTCATCACGATGACGATGCAGGCGTTGCTCGACGACGGCGACGAGGTGCTGATCCCGGCCCCGGACTACCCGCTGTGGACGGCGATGACGACACTGTCCGGCGGCAAGGCCGTGCACTACATCTGCGACGAGGAGAACGGGTGGAATCCCGATCTGGCCGACATCGAGTCGAAGATCACTCCGAAGACCGTCGCGCTGCTGGTGATCAACCCCAACAACCCGACCGGCGCGGTGTACTCGAAGGAAGTTCTGCAGGGCATCGTCGATCTGGCGCGCAAGCACCAGCTGTTGTTGCTCGCGGACGAGATCTACGACCGGATTCTCTACGACGACGCCCAGCACACCTCGCTGGCCAGCCTGGCTCCCGATCTGCTGTGCCTGACCTATAACGGGCTGTCCAAGGCGTATCGCGTGGCCGGGTACCGCGCGGGGTGGCTCGCGATCACCGGACCGAAGAAGCACGCAGCGGGGTTCATCGAAGGAATCGACCTTCTCGCGTCGACGCGACTGTGCCCCAATGTGCCTGCGCAGCATGCCATTCAGGTCGCACTCGGCGGCTATCAGAGCATCGAGGATCTGATCCTGCCCGGCGGACGCCTGCTCGAGCAGCGCGACGTCGCATGGGAGAAGCTCAACGCGATTCATGGCGTCTCGTGCGTGAAGCCTCGGGGAGCGCTGTACGCGTTTCCGCGACTCGATCCCGAAGTGCACGAAATCTACGACGACGAAAAACTGGTGCAGGATCTGCTGCTGCAGGAGAAAATCCTCGTGGTTCAGGGCACCGGTTTCAACTGGCCCGGCCACGATCACGTGCGCATCGTGACTCTGCCGTGGGCGAGAGATCTGGCCGTGGCGATCGAAAGATTCGGCAACTTTCTCGCCTCCTACAAGCAGTGACGGCGGAAGTTACGCTCGAGTAGTTGGAAGTGATGCAAAAAACTTCGGTGTGATCGCGCCCCGAGGCCGAATGATCTGTAGATTGGCGGACGGCACTTCGGTGCCCGCGAGCCCTGGTCGTCCCCTCCCCCCCGGGTCGGTCAGGTGGTGGCGGGGGACGCCCCCCCTGCTCCCCGCCACCGAGCTCCTCGCATCGGCCACCGACGTGGCCCTCGTACTAGCCTTGCACCGTGGAACCACACGGCAATCATCCCGACGGCACCAAGCCGGGCCTCGACTCCCATGTGGGCCACGGGCACGGACACGGGCACAGCGACACTCCGGCACCGCTGGGCCCGGTAGCGGCCAAAGTCGTCGTCGGACTGCTGCTCGCCATCGGCATCGCCGTCATCGCCGGGGCATTCGCGCTGTGGCCCAGCAAACAGAGCATCGACATTCCGCTGCCGTTCCAGACGGCCGGCGGAGGTGCGGTGTCCACCGAGGCGGGCACCATCACGTCGCAGAGCATCGGGCCCTGCGGAAGTCCCGACGCGGGCAGAGCGTTCACCGGCAATCCGACCCCCGCGGTCAACGACTCGTACGAATGTCAGCGCAGCATCGTCGACATCACCTCGGGCCAGGACGCAGGTAAGCGGACGGTACTCGAGATCGCGCCAGGTCCCGGCCAACCGACGCTGAGCGCCGGTGAGGACATCCGACTGGTTCTGCAGTCAGATCCTGCCGGTGGAATCCGGTACTCCTTCAACGACTATTCCCGCGGGCTACCGCTGGGGTTGATCGTCGGCGTGTTCGCCGTGGTCATCTGCGTCGTCGCCCGCTGGCGGGGATTCCGTGCTCTGGTGGGCCTGCTCATTGCGTTTGCCGTGCTGGTGGTGTTCATGCTGCCGGCTCTGCTCGACGGCGCACCCGCCATTCCGGTCGCACTCGTCGCCGGTGCGGTGATCCTCTATGCCGTGCTGTACCTGGCGCACGGGGTGAATCTGCGCACCAGCTCGGCGCTCTTGGGCACGCTGACATCGATGGGCCTGGCCGCAGTCCTGTCCTACGTCGCAATCCGGATGACACACCTGACCGGGTTGTCGGAGGAACAGAACACCGCGGTGCAGACGTACATCGGCAACGTCAGCGTCACCGGTCTGCTGTTGGCCGGCTTCATCATCGGCTCGCTCGGAGTGTTGAACGACGTGACGATCACTCAGGCCTCGGCGGCCTTCGAGTTGGCATCGGTGGACGAGACGGCGTCGCGGCGCGAGATCTTCACCGCCGCGATGCGGGTGGGACGCGATCACATCGCCAGCACCGTCTACACCCTCGTCCTCGCCTACGCCGGTGGCGCGCTTCCGCTGCTGTTGCTGTTCAGCGTCGCCGATCGGTCGATCCAGGACGTGCTGACCGGCGACGCCGTGTCGATCGAAATAGTCAGATCCTCCGTGGGCGGTGTAGCCCTCGCACTGTCGGTGCCCCTCACCACCGCGATCGCTGTGCTGCTGGCCCGGCCGATCAACTCGTCCAAAAGAGGCGCGTCGTCGTCCCGGACGCCCAAGCCCGCTCGATCGCGGGGCTCGGGTCGCCACAGTGCGTAGAGCGGCTTCGCCGCATGTGAACGAGGTGCCTTCGGGTCGTTCCGCAGGCTTCACTCCCGCCTCGACCCCTGCTGCGAATTACCGCGCACGTGCGGCGGAGCCGCTCGTCAGCTCCTCAGGCGAATGCAGCTGCGACGGTTTCCGACAGCAGGGCCCCGTTGTGCGTGCTCAGTCCCGCCTTCAGACCCGGGTCCGCCTCACAGGCAGCTTCCCAGCCCTTGTCGGCGAGTGCGACGACGTACGGCAGCGTGGCATTGGTGAGCGCGTAGGTGGACGTGCGCGGAACGGCTCCGGGCATGTTGGCGACGCAGTAGAACACCGACTCGTGCACCTTGTACGTGGGATCGGCGTGGGTGGTGGCCACCGAATCCTCGAAGCAGCCGCCCTGGTCGATGGCGATGTCGACCAGAACCGAACCGGGCTTCATACGCTGAACCAGGCTGTTGGATATCAGTTTCGGAGCCTTGGCTCCGGGCACCAGCACTGCACCGATGACGAGATCCGCTGCGAGAACGGCCTGTTCGAGTTCGTACGCATTCGACACCAGGGTCTTGACGGCACCGCGGTACTGATCGTCGATGGCACGCAGCGCCTTCACGTCGAGATCGAGGACCGTGACGTCGGCGTGCATACCGAAAGCGATTGCGGTGGCGTTCTTTCCGGACACACCGGCTCCGATGACGACGACGTTGGCGGGACGCACTCCGGGCACTCCGCCCATGAGAACTCCACGTCCTCCTTCGCTGGACATCAGGTGGTAGGCACCGGCCTGCGGCGCGAGCCGTCCGGCAACTTCACTCATCGGTGCGAGCAACGGCAGCGAACCGTCTGGCGCAGTGACCGTTTCGTAGGCGATGGCTGTGGTACCCGAGTCCAGCAGCGCATCGGTGCAGGCCTTGGACGCTGCAAGATGCAGGTAGGTGAACAGCACCTGCCCCTTGCGCAGGCGTGAATACTCCTCGGCGATAGGTTCTTTGACCTTCAGCAGCAGCTCGGCGGTTTCCCAGACCTCGGCAGCATCGGTGAGGATCTGCGCACCGGCGGCCTTGTAGTCGGTGTCGGTGAACGACGATCCGGCTCCTGCCTCGGTCTCGATGATCACTTCGTGTCCTCGCGAGACCAGTTCGTGCACGCCTGCCGGGGTGATGGCCACCCGGTATTCGTGGTTCTTGATCTCGCGTGGAATTCCGATCTTCATGGCGGCCTCCTCGGTGGTGGGTGACGTGAAGCCGTGGCTCCATCCGTGTAGGCCAACTATGAATTATCTGCGGAATACCTGCAACGGAAGTGAATATAATTCTGTAGACTCCCGGAATGGTGAGCAATAGTTCGTTCGAGACGGGCGGTACGGGGTCCCAGCCGAACGATGTTCGGCCCATCCCACTGGACCGAATCGATCACATCCTGCTCGACGAGCTCCGCCGCGACGCCCGTACACCCAACAACGCACTCGCTGCTGCGGCCGGTGTCGCTCCGTCCACCGCACTGGCCCGGGTTCGCGCCCTCGTCGAACGCGGTGTCATTCGCGGCTTTCACGCCGACATCGACCCCGAAGCACTCGGCCAGGGCATCCAGGCAATGATCTCGGTGCGGCTGCAAGCAGATGCTCGACGACGGATCAGCGAATTCGGATCGAAGATCGCCTCACGAAAAGAGACGCTGAACATCTACTTCATCGCCGGTGCCGACGACTTCCTCGTACACGTGGCAACCGTCGATACCGCCACGCTCCGCGACTTCGTCGTCGAGAATCTCAGTGCGGACCCCGCCGTCGCGGCAACCGAGACGATCTTGATCTTCGAGCACATCAGACCGCGAAACACTCACGGCGAGAAATGAGTCGGGTCAGGGAGCAGGCGGAGCGATCGGCGGGAAACCGGGCAGCGTGAAGTCGGGGAATCCCGGAATCAGCGGCGGCGGCTGTTGCGTCGTCGGAGGAACGGACTCGACAGGCGGCGGCGGTGCAGGCTCGGCCGTGGTCGTCGTCGGCTCCGGCGTCCACGGCTCCTGGTAGACCTCGGTCTCCGACGGCTCGGTGGTCGGTGCGACGGTGGTTTCCGGCGCGGGAGGCGGCAACACCGGAGCAGGTATCTCCGACGTCGGCGCAACGGTCGTGACGGCCGGAGTCTGAGTTTGAGTGCGGCTCACCGAGGTGTCGACCACCTGCGGCGTGTTCTGGTGGGTGAGCATGAACCCGGATACGGCTACCACTGCGGCGAGGCAGAGCGCGAGCACACCACCGGTGCGAAGCCTGCGCCGAGCACGGGTCCGATCGTCCTCGCCGTCGTCGTCGTCGTAGTCGGCATCGAGCCAGTAGATGTTCTTCAGCTGGAACGGAACCGGCTTACCGTCGTCGTCGCCCGTCGCCTCGGGGTCGATCCGCTTCTCGGGTGCCTTCGTAACACTGTGCGCTACAGCAGTTTCAGCCACGTCCGAGTCGTCGACCGCGCCCTCGACTGTGCCCTCCCCGGCATTCGTGCTCAACGCAACGACCTCCCCGTCGACCCGCGCCCCCTGCACGTGGTCGTCGAGAACATCATCCGCTACAGCCGGAGACGATTCCGGCTCGACAGCAAGAGAATTGGAAGAATCGACAACGGAATCGGTGAATCTCGAGGATTCGAACCCGCCGGCCGTACTCGTGGGGTCGACCGGAGCCTCGGCCGTCGTGGTGTCGGCCGTCGTGGTCGCGGCCGTCGAGGTCGCGGCAGCAGCCGACGCGACCCAGGGACGGGCGGGAACCGGACGGGTTGCGGTGGGTGCCGGAGAAGGTACCTGCGGTGCGGCGTGCAGCGATTCGGTGCGAGCCGGGATCGGTCGGATCGGCGCTGCAGGCGGCGGAGGAGGTTGCGGGGGCCGAGGCTGCGCTGCGCGCGACTGGGGCGGACGCGGCGGCGCAGGTCGGTGTTGCGGCGCCGGCGCGGAGGTGAGTGCCGAGTCCACGCGAGTTGCGGGGTCGACCCGCACCGGGGGCTTCGGTTGCGTTGCATGCCTGTTCGCGTCGGACGTCGGTCGCGGTGCGGTTCGAGTGCGCGAGTGAGGTCGAGCGGCCAGCGCAGCTCCACGCGCTGCGACGGTCTCGGGCTCGGTCGGCACTATCGACGGCAGTTCCAGCAGCGGCCCGACGCGCTTCTGCACGATCGGCATGCGTGCACCTCCACCGATCAGCACGACGGCGTCGATGGGCACGTTTGCGCCGATCAACACCCCGCGCGCAAATTCGATGGCTTCGTCGAGCAGGTCGGTGATCAGCAGCTCGAAATTCTCGCGCGAGAGCAGAATCATTCCGCTCGCATCGGGCAGGCACACCGCGTCCTGTGTGGACAGGCGTTCCTTGGCGATTCGGCAGCGCTTTTCGAACAGTGCGATGTCGGGGTCCGTCGTCTTCTTGCCGAGACGCTGGAGCTGGTTGTTGCGTACGTAGGCGTCGAGCAGGTCTCCGCTGTACTCACCCGATCGCTGCGAGGCCGTGACGGTCCGCTGCACCAGATCGACGACGCTGACCGTCAGTCCGGAACTGCCGAGATCGAACAACGCGACCGATCTGTGGTCGCGGGCCTCGCCGGTGGCCGCGAGGTACTCGACAACGGCTTCCACCTCGTGCACCAGGTGGTAGTTGTGCAGGTGCGCACCGGCGAGCGCAGCATGCAGCGCATCGGCCTGTCGGGGGTCCCGGTAGGCGACACCGGTGGCGAGTTCGGGCTCGGTTTCGACGGCTGCACCGATCGACTCCGCGGCCAGATGCGGGAGGTCGCCGCCCACACTGTCGATGAGTTCGTTCCGGAAGAACAGTGGTCTCTCGATGTCGGTGACCAGGCCGGAAGCGTCGGCGACGGGAGCCTGGAACTGCTCCGCTCGGGGCTGCGCCGTGCGCACAGCCCGGGTCCCCATGGACACCCCAAGCAGCACAGTCACGGTTGTCGGCCTCACTTCGTTCGGCAGTTACGGCGGACGCGGTACACCTCGTCCAGAGCGCCAGGCTACCGCCTCGCGCGAAACTGCGGGACGCTCGGCCCCGGAGGGCATCGAGGCCCGGTGCAGCAAAACACGTCACGCGACCCGGTAAAGCGAGCAATTCCCTATCTGCGGTCTATTCCGGCGTCTCCGAACCGAAATCCGGTTGGTACAGCTCGCCTGCGTATGTGAAAGACGGCTCGTACAGATCGGCATCGGACAGACGAATCGGCCCCAGCACGGGCGGGTCGGCCACCGGTGTCGACAAGCCGGATCCCGCATCGGGGAGCGCGGGTGCAAGTAGCGGATCGTCGTAGATCGCGGAGGCGGCGATCGGTGGGGGCGGAGGCGTGTCGCTTCTGGTGTAGATCAGGCCCCACACGATCGAGACGACCGATAGGGCGCCGACCATCAGCGCCGCGTCGCGCACCGACCATCGGACACGGCCACGACGCGGAACCGCCGTCCGGACCTTCCGTGGAGACGGGTGGAGTCCGGGGTCGAGTGAGGGAATGCCGAAGCCGGTTCGGTCGAGAAGTTCCGGGTCGGACATCGGGGCGTCGAACACCTCGTCGAGGTCCGGCGAGACGAGAGCCGCATCACGGGCATCGATGTCGTCGAGTTCGATCGGCGCGTGGTCGACGGATCCGAAGACTGTCGAATCGACGGCCAAATCCTCGGCCGCGAACTGGTCGACCACCAACCCCTCGACAACCGAGGTGTCGAGAACACCTGCATCCGACGAGGTGGATTGCGGATCGAAGAGCCCCGACGCGTCGTCGGGAACAACCAGGGCTTCGAGGTGGTCGACCTGCGGGGACACATCGAGTGCAGCACCAGCGGCTACCGTCATCACGGGCGCATCGGGTACGTGGACCGGTACGTCCCACTTGTCTTCGATGACACTGCGGACCACGGGGATCGCTGCACCACCTCCGACGAGAAGGACCGCGTCCGGGGCCTGCTTGGACGCCCAGTCGAGGACGTCGGCAATCAGAGGCGTGACCTCCCGCTCGAACTCTTTGCGGGAGAGCAACATCGGCCCGCGGTTGGGCGCTCTGACGCCGGCCGAGGTGCTGACGAGTTCTTTCAGTTCTCGGAAGAATGCTTGATATTCCTCGTCGCCCTCCGGACCGACGGGGGGAGGAAGAATCCCCTTGGCCATCACGATGCCGCGGACGACTTCGTCGAAGCGATCGCCGCTGATGTCGACGGTACGTGCGGTCCACTCGACGTAGTCGCCTGCGACGTCGAGTGCGGTGGCCGACAGTCCCTTCTTGCCCAGGTCCACCACCAGCACGTAGTCCTTGTCGGCCAGTTCCGGAACCGTGCGCGCGTAGGCCATCAGGGCCTGAGATTCCTCGACCATGCGGGCCTTCGGGACCGTTCGGTCGCCCAGGGTGTCGAGCAGCGCCGTGACGGCCGCGGTGTCCCACCCGGCGAGCACGATGTCCTCGAACGGGCCGTGGTCGACCAGTTTGCCCGGCAGTAGGTCGTGTGCGCCCGCGGCGTCGATGGAGTCTTCGACGCGACGCCCGTCCGCGATGTACGCGATGCGCACGGCACCGGTACCCACGGACACCCCGCAGACTCCACTCATCGACCAGACAGTCCTTTACGCATTGCGATTCGGCGCCCGATCCGGCGCCCTCACGAGCCCCCGCTCCACTCGAAGTGTACGGCGGTCCAGAGGACCGATGCGGGCATCGAACTAACGCTACTAAACAATCTAGGATATTGTTTGAGCGGGTCTGGGGAGACTTTGGGTCGAATAGGCGCACAGCCAGCGGACCTGGAGACGACTACGAGGCCGTCCGGTCTCGTGATTAACGCGATCGGTGGAGGTTTTCGATGCAGACGCTCAATGCTCAGGACGTGGTTCGGGTGCGAACTGTTCTGGAGAAATTCGGAAAGCTGCCGGTCCCCGTCGAGGGCATCGACGACGCCGCTGACCTGTACGACAGTGGCCTCACCTCGCACGCGAGCGTCAACGTGATGATCGCCCTCGAGGACGAGTTCGACGTCGAGTTTCCCGACACCATGCTGCAGAAGTCGACGTTCGGCAGCATCAACGCGATCGCTGCGGCCATCGCCCAGCTGACGGACTGAGGCCATGACCACCGTCTACGAGAGCTCGATCGACCAGTCGATGACCGACGTGCTGGCCGTTCTGCGGACCTATGCCGACGAAGTCGATCGCGATGCCCGTTTTCCCACCGAATCGGTGGATGCGCTGCGCGACGCCGGGCTGCTCGGTGTCGGAATTCCGCGTGAGTTCGGCGGTGGCGGAGCAACCCTGACCGATATCGCCCGGATCTCGCGTGCCCTCGGCTCCGAGTGCGCATCGACGGCGATGATCTTCGTCATGCACCAGTCGCAGGTGCTCAGCATCGTCCGTCACGGCAAGTCCGACGCCATGGCAGACCTACAGCGACGCATTGTGACCGATCGCATCCTGGTGGCCTCTGCCACTACCGAGATCAACATCGGCGGCGACGTCCGCTCCAGTAGTTGTGCGGTGGAGTACGACGGTGAGCGGATCACTCTGAGCAAGAACGCACCTGTCATCTCGTACGGCGAGTACGCACAGATCGTGCTGGCGACGGCGCGACGCAGCGTCGACAGCCCACCGAGCGACCAGGTCCTCGTGGTGTGCGAGAAGCCCGACGTGACGCTCGAGAAGACCGGCACCTGGGACACCCTCGGATTCCGTGGAACCTGCAGCCCCGGCTTCATGCTGGCCGCGCGCACGACGACGTCGAACATACTGGGCGACAACTACGGCGACATCTCCGCGCAGACGATGCTTCCAGTGGCACACGTGCTGTGGGGATCGGCCTGGCTCGGTATCGCCGACGCCGCCGTGACCAAGGCGCGCAAGTCCGTACAGAAGGCCGCGCGCAAGACACCGGGAACGCCGCCGCCGAGCGCTCTGCGTCTGGCGGAGTTGATGGTGGTTCACGAGCAGCTGGTGGACACGGTGTTCGGTGCAGCCGCGAAGTTCGAGGCCGTCGCAGACAGTCCTGCCGAACTCGGAGCCATCGGTTTTGCGCTCAAGATCAACAACGTCAAGGTCACCGCATCGACGCTCGTCATCGACATCGTCGGCAAGGCCCTGCAGATCTGCGGCATCTCCGGCTACCGACAGGACGGCGAGCTCAGCATCGGCCGGCACCTTCGGGACGCGCACGGGTCCGCGATCATGGTCAGCAACGAACGCATCCTGGGCCACAACTCGCAGCTCTCCCTCGTCTACAAGGGAAAATGATGACCACCACTCACTCCGCGCCGGAGACCGAACTCAGCGAACTCGACTCTGCCCGAGCCGCTTTCCGTACCGAGCTCATCGATGCAGGACTTCTGATACCCAGCTCGATTCCCGGATTGTACGGGCGCAGCGGCGAATTCGAGGACATCATCGAATTCGTCGATGCTCGCGTCACCGAGGCCGGGGTAGTCGAGCACGGCCGTCAGGCCACCCGGTTCAGATTCGCTCCGGTCTTCCCTCGCGAGGCCTTCGAGCGCACCGACTACATCGCCTCGTTCCCCAACCTCACCGGTGCCATCAACACCTTCGAAGGTGACAACAAGGCACATGCGGCGCTGTTGGCAGAGAGATCCGACGGCAAGGACTGGGATCACTTCCTGCATTCCGCCGGAACCATGTTGGTCTCGGCCGCCTGCCACCCGTCGTACTCGATGCTCACCGGAACACTGCCCGCCGAGGGTGCCCTGATGGACATCTACGGCTTCTGCTTCCGCCACGAGCCCGCAGTGGATCCGGCCCGGATGCAGGCGTTTCGGATGCACGAGTTCGTCCGAGTCGGCACCCCCGACGAGGCGATCGCGCACCGTGAACGCTGGGTCCCGCGAGGCCTGCAGGTGCTGGCCGATCTGGGGCTCGAAGCCGAAGCGGTCATTGCCAACGATCCGTTCTTCGGTCGCGCCGGACGCATGCTCGCAGCGAACCAGCGCAACGAGAACCTCAAGACCGAACTGGTCGTCAAGCTCTACGGAGATCTGGACGAGGGCACCGCGGTCGTCTCGTGCAACTGCCACCGCGACCACTTCGGCCACACCTTCGACATCGCCACCGTCGACGGCGAACCGGCTCACAGTGCGTGCGTCGGGTTCGGTATGGAACGCATCGCGCTGGCGATGCTCCGCACCCACGGACTCGATCGCTCCGCGTGGCCGGCTGCACTGCGCCCCTGATCGATTCCGTTTCACCCGTGTACGTAGAAGGACCAATTGAAGTGAACAGTTCCCGCACCGCTCCTCGGCGCATCGGCTCCGTTCCCGCCGAGTCCTCCTCGCGTACCGCGGGTGGCAAGTACCCGACGTGGTTCGGCCCGTCCGACTCACCTCTGTTCGGCACCGTCCACGTGCCGTCCGGTGGCCGGGCTCGCGGTGGCGTCGTCCTGTGCCCGCCGCTGGGCAAGGAGCAGGTCGACTCGTACCGCGGCATGACTCTGTTGGCGCAGAAGCTATGTGCACAGGGCCTTCTCGTGTTGCGATTCGACTATCGCGGCACCGGAGATTCGTGGGGTGACCAGGATCAGCCCGGCGCAATCGGGCACTGGCAGCGCAGCATCCTCGACGCCGTCACCTACGTCCGCGGTTGCGGGGTGGGCGAGGTCGGACTGGTCGGCCTGCGAGTCGGTGCGCTCCTGGCGAGTTCCGTCGCCGCCGAGTGCGGTCCGCTCGCTGCGTTGACGCTGTGGGATCCGGTCGTAAGAGGCCGGTCGTACCTACACGAGCAACGCGCACTGTATTCGGTCAGCGTCACCACCGATTCCGACGCCGATCGACGAGTGTCGATCATCGGTGCTGTGCTGCACCCTGACTCGGCCGCAGACTTCGCCGCACTCGACGCCGCGAAGACGACGACCGACGCACCGGTGCTGGTCGCCACGCGCGCCGAGCGAGGTGACTCGAAGCCGGTACGCAAACTCGTCGACGCACTCGCGGCCGACGAGCACACGTTGTCCGCTCACGAGGATTTCCTCGAGCCCAGCGACTTCGAGGTCATCATCCCGGCCGCCGACATCACCCACCTCGCCGCCTGGACGGCGTCGAAGTTCCCGATGACGCCCGCCTACGATATCGACGTGCGGTGTCGACACCGCTTCGTAGTCGACGGAATTCACGAGGGCATCGAATTCCTCGGAGTGCAGCAACTTTTCGCGGTTCGTTCCTCCTCCGATCGATGCCTGCCCGGTGGTCCGACAGTGGTCTTCTACCCCACCGCGAACGAGCACCGCGTCGGTCCGGTGCGCATGTGGGTGGAATTGGCCCGGCTGCTCCCCAGGTTCGGGATCGCGACAGTGCGCTTCGATCGGCGCGGCACCGGCGAGAGTGGCGCAGTCGCAGACGACGAACTGACCAAGCTCTACAGTCCGGAGGGAAACGCAGACGCGCTCACCGCCGTCGAACACGCAGGTAGCGATCCAGCGAACATCGTGGTCACAGGAATGTGCTCGGGCTCATGGTATTCGAGCTTCGCTGCGCGCGAGAAGGGCACCAACAGCGCGATTCTGCTGAACACGCTGGACTGGACCACCCGCCGTCTCGAGTTCGTCAAGCGCTCGTCGATGACGAACACTCGACCGGACCGTACCGGTGCCGCGTTGGACCGCCTCCACGAGTGGGGCGTGAAGATCAAGGCGCGCATGCAGTCGCGGCTGCCGTACTCGGCCTGGCTGGCACTGGGGAAGCTGGGGCTCATTCAGGTCCCGGAGATCTCGCTTCGAGAGCTGGCCCGCAAGAACGTGAGCACCACGGTTCTGTTGTCTCCGTCCGATCTCGAGTGGTTCGTCGCCAACCGCGGCCCCGAGGGTATCGACAGAATGCGCAAGCGCGGAATCACCACCACCGTCAAAGCCTTCGCCGCCGGCGACCATTCCCTCTACGGGCGTGATCTTCGCGAAAACGTTCGTGCCGACCTCATTTCGACTGTGGCGGATGCCTTCGAGCTCGACCTCGTCGCACCACCACCTCCGACCGTGGTGGACCGAGTACTGCTGTGAAGCATCGCGCACCGAAACTGCCGCCGCCGAAGCACGAGCATCTCGATCGACTTCGGTGGTACCCGGTCGAACCTGCACGATTCGATGTGGGTTTGGTACAGGCGGGCCGCCTGACCCAGGGACTGATGCACAGTCCGACGACGCCCATCTCGATCGTCACCTCGCCGGGCCCGCCCGCGTCCGACCACGATCGGTCACCGCGTTCGGTCCCGAACCAGGACGGCGTCGGGAAGCAATCCGATCGCAACCTGGCTCTCAATTCGCTTGCGCTGATGGTCTCGACCGCCGTGACCGGCGTGCTGGGGCTGCTGTTCTGGGCGGCCGCCGGACGCCTCTACCCCGTCTCCGAGGTCGGTAGCGCGTCGGCTGTGATCACGTCTGCGGTGATGCTCTCGACGCTGTCCAACCTGAGCTTGGGGTCGATGTACGAGCGGTTCCTTCCCATATCGGGGCATCTGGCCAAATCCCTCGTCATCCGCGGATACCTACTCATCACGGCGTTCGCATTGATTCTCGGATGCGGCTTTCTGGTGGTCGCTCCCGTCGACAAGATGTTCACCAACACTGCAGAAGTGGTGTCGTTTCCGATCTTCGTGGCAATCCTGGCAGTGTTCGCGCTGCAGGATCAGACTTCCTCGGGTCTCGGCGTGGCGCGCTGGGCGGCAGCAAAGAACGTGTTCCACGCGGTCGTGAAATTCGGCTTGCTGTTGGCCCTGTTCGCGACGGAGAGAAGCACTTCGATCATTTCGGCGTGGGCGCTTCCCGCCGTGGTCGCCTCCGTCTTCGTCCTCCGAGCCATTCTGAAGAACATTCGTGAGGAACGGCGGTACGCGAACGAGCCGAACCTGCCGCCTCGTCGTGAGTTGTGGTCCTACTTCGGCTCGGCGTACGGAATCACTGCTCTCGGTTCGCTTGCGCCCCTGCTGGTCCCGATGATCGTCGTGACCACCCTCGGCACGGTCGAGAACGCATACTTCTCACTGACCTGGTCCATCGTGAGTGCGTTGTACATTCTCATCGGCGTCTTGATCGGGCCGTACGTCGCCGAGGTGGCTGCTCATCCGGAACAGTTCCACAATCTGACCAAGAGATTCATGACTCTCGTGTGCCTGGTTGCGCTGGGGGGCTCGTTCTTTCTCGCGTTCATCGCACCGTACGGTCTCGGAATCGTCGGGCAGGGCTACCGCGATCAAGGCACCATCATCGTCCAACTCGCCGCGCTGACAATTCCGCTGTCGGTCATCGGTTCGCTGTACGACGGCTTGGCGCGAGTGCGAAGGCGCATGCGTCTGGCAGTGATCGTGCAGGTGGTCGCCACCTCGATCATCATCGTCGGATCCCTTGCTCTGTCGTCGTCGCTCGGCATCGCTGCTGTCGGGTGGGCCTACCTCGCAGCAGAAGCGTTCGGGGCTGCGGTGCTGATCGTTCCGCTCGTGCGATGGATACGAGAGATGTCGAGAAACCGTCCGGCACAGCATGCGTCACCGTTTGCCGAGCACGCCGTCGTGCCGACCCACGTTCGAGTGTCCACGGGAGGGAAGTCGTGAACCCACTGTTGCTCTCCACCACTGTCGACCGCGTCAGGCGCCGAGACGACAGCCACGCCAGTTCCTTGGACATGCTGCGGTCGGAGACCAGAGTCATCGTCGCGCTCGGTCCGGCAGATTTCGGCGGTATCGGCCGTGTGAAGCAGAGGCTGCGCACGCTGGCCTCACTCGGCCCCGCCGCTCGACTCGGTCTGCGCGCAACTCCTCGATCACGCCGATGGGCGTACCGACCGGACCTGATCGACGAGGACGTGACGGAAATCCCGGCGTTCCCACTCTCCGAACTGAACCGCGTACTGACCGACCTCTCTCGCACGTGGTCGGCCGAAAACCCGTTCCGCGCTCGCCTGGCAGGCGACTACTTGCTTCTCGACATCTCGCATGGTCTCTGCGACGCGGTGCTCCCCCTCGAGATCCTGGGCTACCTTGCCGATCCGCGCCCGGATGTCCCCCTTCCGCAGTGGGCGTCGCAGACCGTGACGTCCCATCCCTTGTTGCCGACCTTGGCGTCGTGGGTCGTATCGCACCCCCGCAAGGTCCTCGACATGGTGTACGGGCGAATTCGCCCGCGTAAGGCCGGGGCCTTCGTCGCGCCTACCCCGCACGGGAACGTCGGCCCCGCACCCGAGGGCAACACGACGCCATGGCGAAGGTCACCGACCGTGGCGGTGTCCTCGTCGACGGCGGGCTTCGTAGATCGAATTCGACAGTGGCGCAACGAGGTCGGTGAGAGCGCTTCGGTCGCGGCCATCGTGTCGACCGCCGTGGCAACCTCGTTGACCAGATCGGGAATTCGGTTGGCGAAATCGGTGACGTTTCTCTTCGACTGCCGCCGCTACCTACCGACCGATGCCGTCGTTCTCGGCAACTTCGCTGCGGGTCTCGACTTTCCGTCGACCGACCCCACGTCACGGGCCCAGCTGCAGTTCGCGTTGACGTCGGCGATCGACAAGGGCAGACCGATCGCCGCAGCGACGCTGAGCTCGGTCAAGTATCGGCGCTCCGGGAACACACCGGGCACTGCCGTGGCAGACAGCGTCAGCACCGATCCGAGCGCCGAACTGATTTTCTCCGATCTCGGACGAGTGCAGAACCTCGAGAGAGTCTCGTGGTCCCCGGGTGAGGCGGATCGAGTCTTCTACGGTCTCAGCGAACCGGCCAGGCCGGAGTCCATCGTGATCACCACCCAGCAACTCGGCAGCGTCATGTACATTTCGGCGTCGTTCCACGACAACGTTTTCGATGCTGCAACCGTCGAAGCTGCACTCGATTCGTTCACCTCGAACCCCCTCGATCTATTGAATGCACAGGAGACCCCCTCATGACCGCATCGCCCCCGGAGTCGCCGCCTCGGCCGCCACAGTTGTGGGCGCGCATCGGACGGTGGGCAGGATTGTTCGTGGTGCAGTTTCTCGTCGTCGAGTGGGTCGTCTCGGCCACCTGGCGCGGCAATTACAGCTACCGCTTCAACTACATCAGCGAACTCGGCGTGCCGTTCTGCGGACCCAACGGGTACTTGCCGTGCAGCAGTATGTACGTGGCCGCCAACGTGTCCATCGTCGTACTCGGTGTCTCACTCGCGGTGGCGGCTGTGTCGTGGTTCGCGCTCGGTGTGCTCGATATTCGGAGCACAGCATTCTTCGTCGTTTCCGGGATCGGCGGCGTCACCGCGGGATCGATCAGTGAGGCAGTCAATTACCAACTCCACTCGTTCGGCGCGGCAGTACTGTTCGTCACCGCCAACGTTGCTCTCGTGTTCGCCGCGGGCGGGCGTCTGGTTCCGCGTCCACACCGGTACGCCGTGACCGCCCTCGGATCACTCGGCCTGCTTGCGTACTTCATGTACATGGGCGGCCACCAGTTCGGAATGGGTATCGGCGCGCTCGAGCGGATCGTCGCGTACTCGGTGATCGCCGGCATGGTGATCCTCACGGCTGCACTGTTTCAGGCGACGCGGGTACCGCGGCGCCGATCCGCCCGCGTCGCGGACAACGAGCAACTGCTCGGTGCGTCCGTCACCGGGCAGATCAGTTGAGTCAGCACAGCCGGCCTCGGCCACAGCAGAGATCCTCCTCCACGGTGGAGGTCGGCCGTATGCCCGGTACCTATGTCCAGTCGACGCCCCCGCGTCGCAGGTGGCCGGTCGCGGGGGCGGTGTTCGTTCTGGTGGGCGGGATCACCGTGGGTTTTGTTGCCTTCGCACAATCCAGAGTGGTCGACGCGCCCCGGATCGCCCCGATCGGAGTGGACGCAACCACCGTCTACGACGCGTTCACCGGGCCTGCCGGTCAGCGAGTGGATCCGAACCTGTGGTCCTCTCGACCGGACGATTCGAGCGTCGTCGACGACGGTGCCGCTCGGTACTCCACGTCGCAGGAGAACGCGTCGGTCGACGGCCAGGGGCGAATGTCCATCACGGCGTTGCGTACCGCCGACGGTGTCACCTCGGCAGAGGTGACGAGCACGAGTGCGTTCACCTTCGGACGTGTCGAGGCACGGATTCAATTGCCTGCCGGCGACCTGCTGTACCCGACGTTCCGTCTGATCAGCACCGAGCTCGGGGCGACGGGCGAGCCGGTAGGAACGATCGATGCCGTGGAGCCGACCGGCGACGGCGACTTCAGGTCGGGCATCAGCAGCGCCGCGGAGGCTCTGTCGTCCACGAGCATCATGCCGCTGCCGTCGTCGGACGGTTACCACGTCTACTGGATAGAGCGACGTCCCGGAGTCGTCACCACCGGAATCGACAGCACGGTCATTCATCGGTCCACCCCTGACGATCTCGGTGGCGGTGGCGAGAATTGGGTGTTCGACGCACCCTTCCGTATGCAGTTCGATCTCCGTGTGGGGTCGACGCAATCGGACTCGACCGAGTCGGTCGCGCTTCCTGCGACCATGTCGGTCGACTGGGTGAGAACACGGTCCGACTGACCATTTTCATTCTCGAACTTGTTGTCTGCGAAAGGATTTCCGTGCTCAACCCAGCACTTCCCCGGCTCGACCATCCCGAGTGGCAGGGCGCGCTGTGGATCGGCAGCATCGACCTCGCCCTCGAGCACCCCGATGCGCTTCCTCTGGCGGACGCCGACGGGTACGCACGGGCCCGACTGCTCGCGCGATACGGCCTCGATCCCATAGGTTTCGTGGAACTGGCCATCGAGAACGGAACCGTGAGCACCGCCGAGCTCCGTGCCTCGGCTGCCGAACTCCAGCCGCCCGCAGACGCGGTACCCCCGTCCGATCTACCCGCGGTGACGATCGTCATCTGCACACGCGATCGCGTCGACCATCTGCGCGGAGCACTGGCGTCGGTACTGGCCATCGACTATCCCGACTTCGAGGTGGTCGTCGTCGACAACGCGTCGACCACGGCAGACACCGTCACCTACGTCGAGGGCATCGACGATTCGAGGGTACGGATCGTCCGAGAGCCGATCCCCGGGCTCAGCCGGGCTCGAAACACCGGCATCCGCGCGGCTCACCACGAACACGTTGCGTTCACCGACGACGACGTCGCGGTCGATCCGTTCTGGCTTACCGCCCTCGTGCGTGGATTCGGGCGCGCGAACAAGGTCACGTGTGTCTCGGGAATCGTCCCCAGTGGCGAAATCAGAACTCGGGCACAGGCCTACTTCGATCGCCGGGTCGGTTGGGCGAGTTCGGTGACGCCCCGCGTCTACGATCTCGCCGAACCGCCTGCCGATGTCCCTCTGTTTCCATTCCAGGTAGGCATGTACGGCACCGGCGCGAACTTCGCGGTGCGGCGCAGCCGGATGTTCGATCTCGGCGGCTTCGACGAATCACTGGGAGTCGGTTCGCCCACCAACGGTGGTGAGGATCTGGACATCTTCTTCAGGATTCTGATGGCGGGTGATCAGTTGGTGTACGAGCCGGGTGCGATCGTCTGGCATCGCCACCGGGCAGATTCCGATGCACTGGCAGTCCAGGCCAGGGGCTACGGTCTCGGGCTCGGCGCATGGCTGGCCACCGTCGCTACCGACCGCCGCGCCGCCACGCTGGCCGCGAGAGTAGTCGTCGCGAAGGCAGGAAGCGCAGCACGGTTGTCGCTGAAAATGAGCAAGGTGGCGTCGCCTCCGAGCGATCTCGCCGACGACCTTCCGGCCGGTATCGGGCGGATGGAGCTACTGTCGATTTTCAGAGGGCCGATGGCACTACGAAGGAGCCGCCGTGGGGGCCGCATGCGTCGGCCACTGACAGGAGTGAATCGCGATGCTCGACCGACATAGGCCGCCCCGGGTCGAGCTCGACAGGGTCGGGACCGATCGTCCCCGACTCACGATGGCCGACGCCTCGGTACTCGCCGCGCTCGCGGGTGTGCTGTCGATGGTCGAACTACCGACCTTCCTCCGTGCGATCCTCGCTTCCGTCCTGCTGTTCTGCGGCCCCGGTGTAGCCATTCTGACCTGGGTCGATCTCCCCCGGGTCGCACGATTGTCCGCAGTGCCGACGTTGAGCATCGCTGTCATGACGGTGATGACCACCGGAGCCATGTGGAGCTACCGGTGGTCGCCACGGCGAATGACGTTGTTGCTGTGCATCCTGATGATCGGCTCGT
Organism: Rhodococcus ruber; assembly: GCF_027270735.1. Lineage (GTDB taxonomy): Bacteria > Actinomycetota > Actinomycetes > Mycobacteriales > Mycobacteriaceae > Rhodococcoides > Rhodococcoides rubrum_A. Next base: position 314,441 of record NZ_JAPWIJ010000002.1, read on the forward strand.
CCATTCAGTGGTACCGCAAGAACGGGTTTCCGAGCCGGTCCGCATGGCTGCACCGCATCCGAACGAGCACCGGTAAGCAGCACGTTCGCCTCACCGTTCGAGCTGCCTTCGCCGTACTGAACGACCGCGCCACCCTCCGCAAGCATCTTCCGCTACTGCTGCTCGCGCTGGCCTTGGTCCTGTGGCTGCCCGCCCTTCCCGGGTTGCGCACTGCGCAGTATTCGCAGTTCGGGCTGCTCGTCTCGGGGACGGGTCCGGTTCTGGTGATCTGCATGGCGCTCACGCTCGCGGCATTCCTCATCGCCATTCGACGATGGCAGGTGACCAGTGCCGCACTGGCCGTAGCAATGGCGATGGCGGTTCAACGTCTGACCGTGACGCTGGTGACCGATGTGCCGATCTACGAGTGGACGTACAAGCATGTCGGAGTCACCGAATACATCCTGAAGTTCTCCGCACTGCCCCCCAACGGCGTCAGCATCTACAGCGAGTGGCCGAGTTTCTTCGTCGTGTCGGCGTGGTTCACCCACATCACCGGGTTCGGCACCCTGGGCATCGCACACGTGTTCGCGCCGATGATTCACGTCCTGATCGCGGTGACCATCTACGGTCTCGCGCGGGTGATGACGCTGAACCGCCGCACGGCGATCACCGCTGCGATGGTCGGCGAGTTGGTGAACTGGGTCGGCCAGGACTACTACTCGCCTCAGGCCTGGGGTCTCGTTCTCGCCTTCGGATTTCTCGGTTTGTTGATGACATCCACGGTGGACCGACGGGCCGCCTATCTGGCGCTGATCCCGTTCGCCGGGTGCGTGGCGACGCATCAGTTGACGCCGTACTGGTTGTTCGGCGTCGCGGGCGTGCTGTTGGTGACCAAGCGCGCGAAGCCGTGGTGGCTGATGATCCCTCTCGCGGTCATCCTTCTGGGGTATTTGTTCCCTCGACTCGCGATCGTTGCCCCGTACGGACTGTTCCAAGGATTCGATCCGGTTGCCAACGCCGAGAGCAACGTCCAGACAGTCGGGGTGTTCGGCTACAAAGTGACCACACTGGCCAGCCAAGCAACCTTCCTGGCCGTGTACATGATGTCCGGCCTCGCCGTCCTGTACGCATGGCGGAGGAGGACAACGTTCTGGGCACCGGCGGTGATGGCATTCGGCTCGATCGGACTTCTCGGCGGCCAGAGCTACGGCGGCGAGGCGATCTTCCGGGTGTATCTGTACGCCACAGCAGGGTGCGCAATTCTCATCGCCCCGGTGGTCGTCGACGCGTTGGACGGCCGGTTCACCCTCGCCCGCATTCCACATGCGCCGCGGGTCCGACAACCGCTGCTGCGATCGGCTCTCGTCGCACTGTCGACTCTCTTCGTCGTCGCGACCGGCTTGCTCAGTCTGCAGGGCTACTACGGCAGATGGCCGATCGTTCAGGAAACTGCGGCGCAGATAGAACAGACCGAGCGCATAATCTCAGCGGCCCCTGACGGAACCACCGTCATCACGATTTTTCCGGCCGGCTTCCCAACGCACATGACGGCCGATTACGTCCGACTGAACGAGACCAACAGCTACTTCCACATCTCCCTGGACTCCATCGGGCCGGGGTATCTGCTCGAGTTCCCCACGCGGGATCAGGTAGCCGAGCTCGACGCTCAGGCGCGCTCGAGCGCTGAACCGACGTACATCGTGCTCACCCGACAGTCGATGGAAACGGTCCACTACTACGGATACGCCGCCGACTCCGCTGCGGACAGATTTCAAGGCTGGCTGAGGGAGAACTCGGACTGGGCAGTCAAGTGGGAGGACGCTGACATCGTGGTCTTCGAGCACGACCCGACCTGAAAAATCCAAACTATGACGCACATCTCCAAACAATCTTCCAGTTGGTTTGTTTGCAGCTTGACAAACTCCTAGCTTCTTTTAAGCTTGCTATCAGTCAAAGGAAACAGGTTCTCACCGTCGACAACGGACGTTCGGAAGCTGTTCTGTGGATGCGGCGGGGGTCGTTTCACGGAGTTCGGAGACATCTGCCCATCGCACTCGACCCATGTGGAATGGATATGTTGAATCGTCAGAATCCCCGCGTCAGTGTCGTCATCCCGACGCTCAACGAGGCCGCGAACCTTCGCCATGTCCTCCCCCTGCTCTCGCACGACTACGAGCTCGTGCTCGTCGACGGCGGGTCCGTCGACGGCACCATCGATGCCGCCCGCGAGATCCGCGGCGACATCCGCATCATCAAGCAGACCCGCAAGGGCAAGGGGAATGCGCTCGCCTGTGGCTTCGAAGCTGCCACCGGCGACATCATCGTCATGTTCGACGCCGACGGTTCGGCCGACGCCGCCGAAATCCCGCGGTTCGTCGATGCACTGATCGCCGGTGCCGACTTCGCCAAGGGCAGCCGGTTCTGCGAAGGTGGCGGCAGCCACGACATCACGCCGCTGCGTCGCGCCGGCAACGGTGGTCTGCACCTCGTCGCCAACACACTCTTCGGAACCCGCTTCTCCGATCTCTGCTACGGATACAACGCCTTCTGGCGCGACCTGGTGCCGGTCCTGGATCTGCCCACCGTCGACCAGCCGGGTGCCGAGGGCATGATGCTCTGGGGCGACGGGTTCGAGATCGAGACCATCATCAACTGCCGCTTCGCCGAGGCCTCCGTGCGTATCGAAGAGGTGCCGAGTGTCGAGCTTGCTCGTATCTACGGTCAGAGCAACCTACGCACCTTCTCCGACGGCTTCCGAGTGCTGCGCACCCTGATGACCGAGCGCATGCGGGCACGACGGATCAAGCGCAAGTCCATCGTCCGTCCGCTGCGTGAGTCGATCGACGCCCGTACCGACATGGATCTCGAGTTCGAGGCCCTGGAGTCGTACAACGAGGTTCTCGAACTTCGCGAGAGAACGGCGTGAGTCTGCCGACTTCCTCGGTCGTCATCTGCGCATACACGTTGGCTCGGTGGTCCGAGCTTCGGGCCGCCGTGCGCGCCGTCCTCGATCAGGTCGTCCCGGCCGACGAATTGATCGTCGTCATCGATCACAACGCACAACTGGCCGATCGCGCACGCGAGGAGTTCTTGCCGCTGCACGACACCGTGAACGTGGTGGAGAACAACCACCCGCGCGGCTTGTCCGGTGCGCGCAACACCTCGCTGGATCTCGCTACCGGCGACATCGTCGTCTTCCTGGACGACGACGCGTCACCGCGCACCACAGGGTGGCTCGGTGCCATTCTGTCCCATTACTCGGACGATGCCGTGTACGCCGTTGGGGGCTCTGCATACCCGGTATGGCCGGACAAACGTCCGGCCTTCTTACCGGCCGAGGTAGTGGGTGAACCCGGCGAACTCGATTGGGTCGTCGGGTGCACCTACCGCGGGCAGCCGACGGAAACCGCTCAGGTCCGCAATCTCATGGGCGCGAACATGTCGTTCCGCCGTGAACCGGTCGTTGCACTCGGCGGATTCGTCTCCGGCATCGGCCGAATCGGTCGGGTTCCGCTCGGCTGCGAAGAAACGGAACTGTGTATCCGTCTCCGTCAGACGCATCCCGACGCACAGATCGTGTTCGATCCCTCGATCGTCGTCGATCACACGGTCAGCGCAGACCGCACTCGTCCGCGCTACCTCATCACGCGCAGCTACGCCGAGGGTGTCTCGAAGGCAGCCATCGCCCGTTTGATCGGGTCCGAGGACGCCCTGTCCTCGGAGCGTGCCTACACCGCAAAGATCCTGCCTCGCGCAGTCGGCCGGGAGACCAGTGCCGCTGCCCGCGGCAATCCCATGCGCGCCTGGGGTGCGATGGCCGTGGTGGCAAGTGTCGGCGCGGCCGGAATCGGCTATGCCCGAGGGAAACTCAGCACGAGCCGCTAGCGGCACGTGCGCGGCTTGGGCCATGGACTGAATTCGTAGCCCACTACGAGTTTCCGCTCACGACCCAGGAATCACCGAGGCCCGCTCCACCGAATTCAGCGCACGCACATGCCCACGCGGTGCACTCGCTCCACTACCGACGAGAGTCAACGTACGGGGTTCGTTCGGTGCCAGGTGGAACCACGAGTCGGATACCCGGAAATTGTCGATATCCACGCAGACATACTGCGCCGCCCACTCGGATCGCACCGTCAATTCCCATGTTCCGGAATGTGACTCGACAACCTCGGCAGACAGCCCCACAGAGTTCTGACGGGTCTGCGGGCCGACGAGGACGGTGGTTCGCGCCAGCTCCACCCCACTGGCGTCCAGGAATGCGGCGGTGACGGCGGAGTAGGTTCGACGGCCGAAGCGGTAAGCATGATTGACGTCGGTGAACGTGCCGACGATGGAGTCCACCGTCAGCGCGACCGAGGAGTTCGTGCCCACCTTCACCGGCTGCTCGAATTCGTGACTGCCCCGAAAAGCGTGTAGCACCACTCGAATCGTCCCCGTGCACGCCGGGCCGTCGTTGACCAATTCCACCGAGTAACCGTCGAGTCCGTTGTCGGACAGCAGTAGTGCCATCGGCGCGCTCGCCCGCGCCAAGGCGTAGAACGGTGCTTTCGGCACACCGGCGGTATCGACTATGCCCCAGCCTGCACCGGGAACCGTATCCCGCAACGTGAGCACCAGCGCACCGGCGCACCCCGAGGATGCCCGACGCCAGTGGCCGAACGCTTCGGTGAACGCTTCGACCGTCGCGGCCCTGCCGTAATCCAGATACAACTCGGCGTCGTCCCGGCGAACGAGATGCGGATCGACTCCGAAAATGCTGCGCACGTAATGATCTCGCACATCCTCGAAATCCCAGGACGAGCCCCGATCGCGTGGAACGGCAGCTTTCCACTCCGGGTGGTGGCCGGCCACTGCTGCGGACCCGAAGAACCTGTCCACCGACCCTCGTTCCGGGGGCACGGCAAACGCGAGACATTCTGCCGCGAAACGTACACCGGCAGTTCGGATATCGGACAGCGGGCGGAGATACCCGCCGACACCGAAGTAGTGGGCGATACCGTCACCCACATGAGTGTGCAATTGGCCCTGCGCACTGGACGGGCTCGATGTCACATACGCCACCGCGGGCAGGCGATCTGCCAGAAAACCTGGAACTACGCTGTCCAACATATCCATTCGCTGGCCCTCGGAGGCAAGCCCCAGCATCGTCGGTTGCTGCTGAGTCTCGCTTCCGCCGCTGACGACCATCAGCGCGGGGTTCGCCGATACGGTATCGGCCAAGGCATCGAGCTCGCGGGTGACAGACGCTGTGAAGGTCTCGTCCGTGGGCGGGTCGACGGTGCCGAACATGATGTCCTGCCACACCATGATGCCCAGTTCTGCACACAGCGACCAGAATTCGGGCTGCTCGTACACCAAGGTGCCCACCACGCGGACCATGTTCAGACCCGCGGTTCGGAGCTGTTCGAGCGCGGCACGCAGGTCTGCCTCCGAGGACCACAACCGCACCGGATTCAAGGGCGTCCACGTTCCACCTCGGCAGAACACGTCCTCACCGTTCACCACGAGTTGCGCGCCGCCCGCAGTGCGGTCCAGCTCCACCGTACGAAACCCGACGACCCCCATGGGATGAACGGTGCCGTCGATCTCGACCGCGACCCGGTACGTTCGCGGTCGGCCGTGTGTGTGCGGCCACCACAGTTCGACCTTGGGCAGCGTGAGAGTCGAATCGATGTGCGCCACCGTGCCGAGCTCGACTGTGTGAACCGAAGACACGGTGTCGTCGATCAGAATTCGAGCGTCTCGCGGCGAATCCAGCTCGGCGCGCAGAACCACCATGCCGTCGGAGCCGGAAACCGCCGTCGACAGTTCGATGCGACGAACGTCGGGAATCGGCGTCATCGACACCGGACGCCACGGTCCGACGGCGATCGGCAGCGGACCGTACACGGGCGCCCGGCCGAGCATCGTGGTGCGCTCGTGACGAAGACCCTGGGCTGCGATCAACGACGATCGCCATCGCCCTCGCGGACGTCGGGACTTCAGCTGCGCAGCAAGCGATTCGACGTGCAGGGCAATACGGACTGTGGGGCCGCACTCGGTCAGATCGACGATCTCGGGAACGAACATCGACGTCACCGTTCGGTGGTGGTTGCCGTCGATCCAGATCTGGGCCCGAGTTGCGATGCCCCCGAACGTCACTCGCACCCGGCGGTGGTCGGCGGTGGAGACGTCGGCGACGAACCACCAGTCGTGATCATCCGGGTTCACTGCAGCACGCGACGCGCCGAGGGCCGACGCCACCGTGCCGGGCACCTCCGCGTCGGTCCAGTCGAGATCGGCGGGTAGGTCATCGGGGTCGAGAACGGAACCGGCGTCGGTTCGGGCCAGCCGCCACCGAACGCCGTCGAGCAGATCGATCACGTGCCCACGGCACCTGCAACGAGATCCATGGCCGCCATCCAATTCTTGCTCATCTCGATCAGAGGCTCGTCGAGCACGACGTCCCGGCCACGTGCAGCGCGTGCCATGCGGAATTGCACGGCTTTGGCACCGGAGGCAGCATCGCGGAAGTGTGGCGCGGCTGCAGCAGCACCCGTCGCACCGCGGCCCTCGAGGTATTCCGCGTAGTTCGCCGCGAGCTCTGCGGTGGCTCCGAACTGACGAAGCAGTCCGAACGACCACAGGTGGAATGCATCGGGCCCGGCGGTTTGGACGAGAGGAATATCGGCCACGATGCGCCGCGCCAATGCATCGACCGGATTCCCCGGTGCCCGACGTGCCAGGTGCGCCCGAGCGACGTCGAGGTCTCGATCACCGAATCCGGCATCGAGTACCGCGGAGTCCACTCGGACTTGCTCGACGTAGGGCAACAACACCTCGGCATGTGGTTCGGGGGCGAGGTTGAATATCCCGTCGAAGTCGGCCCCGGTGAGGTCGAAGTAGCCGCGGTTGTGGAAGTACCCCATCACCTTGTCCTCGCGGTTGACGAGGTTCGGCACGATGGTGGTCTTGGTGTGCTGGTTTCGGTAGCTCGTGCCCGCGGTGTCGGGCAGCCAGAAACCGTCGACTTCGACGGTCACGTGGATGCCGTCGTCCAGGCCCTCGACCACATGCTCGAGCACGGGCCGCCACACGTTCATCTCGGCCACATCGATGCCGTACAGGGTGCGCAGGTCCTCGGGGATGATCTTCACGAAGTCCCATTGCCGGCCGTCGCACCCGGCACTGAGCACGAACGCCAGAGCGGGAGTGGGATCCGCGCCGAGAGAATGCAGGACTTCGATCCAGAGATCGACGTAACAGTTGGTTTCGGTCCAGATGCGGTCGTGGTTGTGAATCGGGTGCGGTCGGTACGTGATGGGGTCGAGCTCGAGGACCCGCAGTCCAGTTCCGAGCCTGTCCAGCACTGCATCGTTCGACATGAAGCCTCTCCTACCGGATCGAATGTCGGACGGTCCCCGAGCCGCATTTGTCCGTATTGCCTGTATCCAGGCCCCTAATCCTATCGACTGGATTTATTTTTCGCACAGGATCGGACGGTAGGATTGTTTTCGCTCGGCGTATTACCTTCTGGGCCACCATCTCGACAGAAGCGGTATCGGCCCCCGGAAACGCTGGCAATCGCACAGCGAACAGTCGGTTCCACGCCGGTAATGACGGTGCGCAGCTTGTTCGTGACGGCACTTGCATATCGGCTCTGAGCTGGGCACATGCCGAGTGTAGACAACACAGGACACATCCATGCCCAACTCGGGCACGCAATAGGAGGCACCACGGCGATGCGCCGGTTCATTCGCACCGCAGCGCAGGTCGTCGGCTGGGCTCTGGTCGCCGTCGCCCTCGGAATGTTCCTCGTCCGGCAAATCGGAGTGACCGAGATCACCTTTGTCGCGTTGGTGGTCGGGGCTCCATATCTGGGCGCGGCCTCGCTCGCCGCAGTGATCCTGTTCGCCGCTGCCCGCGCCCGCGTCGGGTCGGCAGTCGCCGTGGTGCTCAGCATCGCGGTCGTCGGAGTGCAGGTCCCGATGTTCCTGGCCGACGGGCCGAACAACTCCGGCCCCGAGCTGTCGGTGTTGACCGTCAACGTGGCACACGGGGACGCAGACGCTGCGGCCATCGTCGATGCCGTACGTGACAACGACGTCGACATCCTGGCCGTCCAGGAACTGACGCCCGAGGAAGTGACCGATCTGCAGTCGGCGGGTATCGACGAACTACTCCCATTCTCCTTCACCGCGGCTCTGCCGGTGGCCGACGGCACCGGCCTGTGGAGTCGCACCCCACTGACCGCGGGCACCCGTCTCGACAACTTCGGCTTCGTGCCGGTTCAGGCACGAACAACTGTCGACGGGCAGGATCTGACCCTCGTCTCGTTCCATGCGATGTCGCCGGCAACGCCCCGGCACACCGCCGAATGGGATGCCGACCTGGCCAGGATGCGGTCGATCATGGAGACCTACCAGGACACCACAATCGTTGCCGGCGACTTCAACGCCACCGACGATCACCGGCAGTTCCGAACGTTGGCGGCGTCCCCGTTCTCCGACGCGGCCGACGCAGCGGGCGCGGGCCTGTTCCGCACGTTTCCATCTGAGCGACCGCTGGCACGCCTGGATCATGTGGTGACGAGCGAGAACGTTCGTGCCCAGTCGGTCCAGCCGCTCGCGATCCCCGAGAGCGATCACCTGGCGGTTCTCGCCGTCTTACAGCTGCCCTGAGCCGGGCCACCGCCGACGGCAGGCTAGAAGCGCGGCAACTGGAATACCGGCGGCGGCGGCAACTGGATCTGTGGCAGCTGAATCTGCGGCAGGCCGGGGATCAGCGGCGGCGGGGCGGGTGCGGGTGCAGCGGGCGGAACGTATTCCGGCTCGGAGTAGGTGCGCGCCGGGGCCTGCGCGGCCTCGGTCGTGGGCGGCACTGTGGTGGTGGGCGGCGCACTGGTGGGCGGGACCGTCGTTCTCGGCGTGGTGGGCACCGCGGTGATCGGAGCAGTCGTTTCCGCTGGAGCGCTCGTCGGCTGCGTCGAACCGCCGCCGTACCCGAGAGACAACCCGAGCGCGGCGACGGCAACGAGACCGCCCGCGACGAGTACCGCGCCGCGGACCTTTCGCTTGGAGTCGGTCGGCTTGTCGGTCACGGGTTCGGGGCTCAACCAATCCGGAGCTCCGGACAACGATGAGGGCTCGGACGCCGACTGCCGAACTCCTGGGGCCGGAGTGGCCTGACGCGGCGTGTCGGCAACCGGAGTCGCCAGCAGTGCCGCACCGCGGGCGGCGACGGATTCCGGGTCTGCGGGGGTGATGACCGGAAGGCCGATCCACGCGCTCAGAATCGACTCCACCAGCGGAATACGTGCTCCGCCGCCGATGAGGACGAGAGCGTCGACGTGTTTGGGCGACCGTCCGATGACGTCGCGCACCAATCGCGCCGAGTACTCGATCGGAACGGTCACCAGCGACTCGAACGCCTCGCGTGAGATCAGAATGACGCCACCGTCGCCCGGCAGGCACACCGCGCCACTGGTCGACAGCTGCTCCTTCGCCACGCGGCACCGCGCGGTGAACTGGCTCAGTTCCTGGTTGTCGGCAATGTCGACACCTTGCTTGGCGAGCTGGTTGTCCGAGATCAGCCGATCGAAGTCGTCACCGCTGATGTCGATGGTGCGCTCGGCGAGCAGTACCTGGCCGGTGCCGCGGTCGATGACGCTGATCGTCAACCCGGAGCTGCCGAGGTCGTAGAGCCCGATCGTGCCGAAGTGGCCCAGTTCGCCCGACGCCTCCAGGTACTGCAACGCTGCACGCGCCTCGGGCACCAGCCGATAGTTGTAGAGCCGCTGACTCGCCATCGCCTGCTGGATCTCACCGAACTGCTGCTGGTCGCGGTACGCGACTCCGGTCGCCTGCACGGGACCGCCGTCGCCCGATTGCGACAGCACGACCCCGATCGACTCGGCCGCCAACTCCTCGGCGCGATCCCAGTAGGCGTCGACGGTGTCGTGGTGAAAGCCCAGACGACCCGAATTCTGCGGGCGCACGTCAGGGCGAGCCATGCGCACCGCGCTGGCCCCCACCGACACACCGAGAACTTCGGTCATTACCCGCCTCTTGTCGATTTCCCCGTGAACACACGCCGAGACCCGATGTCACGAACCAGTCTCGATCCCCCCAAAGGCACACTGTAGCGCGTCCCGCGACCGGGCCCCAGTGGACGCGACATCTCGCGTCGACGACACCATTACAGTTGCCGCATGCGCGTTCTGTTCGTCTGCACCGGGAACATCTGCCGATCTCCGACGGCCGAGCGACTCGCTGCCGCATTCGCCCACGAAGGCGGGTTCGACCTGACCGCGAGCAGCGCCGGAACCCAGGGTTTGACCGGTCACGCGATGGACCCGACGGCCGCGATGGTGCTCACTCAGCTCGGCGGCGATCCCGACGGTTTTGTTGCCCGACGCCTCACACCCGCGATCGCGGCCGACGCGGACCTGGTCCTGACGATGACGGCGGCCCATCGCGATACCGTTCTGGCCCTGGCACCGCGGCAGATGCGTCGTACGTTCACCCTCCTCGAAGCATCCGGCCTGGCCGCTGCGTCGGGCGCGCAGTCGATCGCGGCTCTCGCGGATGCGCGGGCGGTGCATCGGGTCGACACTCTGGACGTCGGAGATCCATACCGCCGCGAGGCCTCGGAGTACGAGCTGGCCGGAGAACTGATCGCGGAGGCGTTGCCCGCGGTACTGCGGTTGACGCCGTAACGAACGTCCATCCCTCACTGCCTCGCACGCTGAGGTAACGTTCTCGCATCATTGCCGACCATCCGGGTTCGGCCACGGCGTTAGGGTCTGTGCATGCGCGACAAGGTCATCGCGTTGGCAGCAGTGGCGAGCGCGGGTGTGGCCATCGCCGTCGGATTGACCATCGGTGCTCTGGGCGGCGCGTTCGACGACACGAATCAGACGGTGCGTCCGCCCGCACTGAAGTCGGACAACCTGAGCTCGGTCGTGGCGTCGCCGAGCTCGACCATCGTCGTTGTGCCCCCGTCCCCAACGTGGCAGGTTGCGGTGCCCACCACCGCTCGTCCCACGACGACCACTCCGAGCCGTTCCGAGACGACGACGCGGAGCTCGCGTCGTACGACCGGTGCCGACCGAACGACCACGACGTCCGAGGAAGAGTCGGACGACGAGACCACCACCACGGAATCCGGTTCCGGACGCTAGCTGCTCAGCTCGGGGTCGGCAGCGCGGTGGAGTCGCCGATTCGCAACGCCGCCACCAGTTCTCGGTACAGCGAATCGGAGTTCATCAGTTCCTCGTGAGTGCCCCGAGCGCGGACAACTCCGTCCTCCATCACCAGGATCGTGTCGGCATCGAGCACGGTGGAGAGCCGGTGCGCGATGGTGACCACGGCGGCCTCGGACGCAATGGCCCGGATGACCTCGTGAATGGCCGCCTCGGTGCGACCGTCCACCTGCGCGGTGGCCTCGTCGAGCAGAAGAATCTCGGGCCGGCGAACGATGGCGCGCGCCAACGCAATTCGTTGACGCTGACCGCCGGAAACGGTCGAGCCAATCAGGTCGGTGTCCAAACCGTCGTCCAGCGCACGGATGGTCGAACCCAGGTGTACCGACTCGAGTGCCGTCCAGATGTCGGCCTCGCTGGCCTCGGGATGGCTGAACAGCAGGTTGTCTCGGATCGAACCGGGGATCACCGGCGTCTCCTGCTCCACGTAGGACAGTCGGGATCGCACCTCGTCGATGGTCAGGTGTTCGTACGAGGTACCACCGAGCCGGATCTCACCGCTCTCGGGCGTCAGGAAACGCAGGATCAACGAGAACACACTCGTCTTGCCTGCACCGGATGGGCCGACGATCGCCGTGTGCCCACGTGCCGGCACCTCGAGGTCGATACCGTGCACGGCGGGTTCTCGACCGGGTGCGTATCGCGCTGTGACGCTACGAAATTCGAGTGCGGGTGCTACGGAGTCGGTGCTCGCCGAGTGCGCCGAACCTTCCACGCCCACCTCGGTGACCAGATCGTCTATCTGGCGGATACGCGCAGCCGCCGCCATTCCGGCCTGCAACGCGGTGATGTTGGTGGCCAAGGTCTGGACCGGGCCCATCACCTGAAATGCGTACAGCAGGAACGCAATCAGACTCGACACCGCGAGCGCTCCGGTGCTGACTCGATAGCCGCCGAGACCGAGGATCCCGATGATGGCCAGTTGAACACCGCCGCCGGCGAAAGTCCACGCCAGTGCCGAGATCTTCACCGCTCGCACACTGTGCTGAGCGGAGGTGCGTGCCTCGGAGATCACCCGCTCCGATTCGCGGGTCTCGGCCCGGCTCGACTTGACGGTGCGGATTGCCCGCAACGTGCCGTCCAGAATTCCGCCCAGACGACCCACCGCTTCTTGAGACTGCCGCTGCGCCACGGCAATCGGCGGCATCAAACGTGAGAACAGGACCGCGATCGCGATGATGGCCGTCGCGATCGCACCGAGCAGAACCAGATCGAGAACTGCCATCAGAATCAGTGCGCCCACCAAACCCACGACACTGTTGACGATGTTCACCAGAGCATGCGACGTTGCCTCACGCAGCAATACGGTGTCGGACGTGACTCTGGTGACGAGCTCTCCGGTGGGCCGCGTGCCGAGACTGCCGACAGTGGCTCCGAAATATTTGCGGACGATGGACTTGCGGGCGTCGAGAACTATCCGTTCGGCCAGCACCCCCAGCACGATCCACTGGAGATACAGCACCACCGACCCCACGACGAGCAAACCCACGAGCAACAGAATCGGCTCGATCAGCGAGGCATCCATGCCGAGGCCGTCGAGCACTCCCTTCGCGACCAGGGGCGTCGCCAGAGCGGCACCTGTTCCGATCAGACCGAGGGTCATCCCGAGCGCAAGGGTGCGACTGTGCGGTCGAACGAAGTGCCACAGCACGCGAAGGTTGGGGAGAGTGATCTTCTTCTTCTCCGCTGTAGCAAGCTGAATGTCGACCATGCCACCAGTGTGCCGGAGACATCAGGTAGTTCGGGCTGCGTCCCAGATCATGTGTACCGTCGTGCCGTTCTGATCCGAGGTGACCGCCGCACTGTCGGCCAGGGCCCGCATCAGCGGGACTCCACGTCCTCGATTGGGGTCGGAGTTGTGCGACGCCCAATCCCCGCGGTCGATCACCTTCACGTCGATCCGACCTTCCGCGGCCCACAGCACGCGGATGTCGAGAGTTCCACGGTCGGCATGATCCCGATACGCGTGCTCGACGCTGTTCGCTATTGCCTCGTAGGTCGCCAACACCACGTCGTAAGCCCGATCCGGATCGACGCCCACGCTGTCCAACCACTCACCGAGCTCACGACGAATTGCCGACGCACGATCAGCGTCAGCAGGCTCGCCGGTGAACACCAGTTCTTTCATTCGCGTGCCTGCCGTCGAGATCGAACTGTCGGAACGTGAGTCGTCACCTCCGGAGAGTGTCGCCATCATGAGTCCCGTCTACCCAAAAGTTCAGGATCTACCCTTACGAAGTGCAACGAAAGCTTCGTCAACCGTTGCATAGATACCGAAGACCTCGTCCAGACCGACCAGCGTGAGTGGCCGACCGGTGGCCGGACCCTCTGCGACCACCGCGAACCCCGCCTCGCTGCCGAGTTGCTGATGGGTGGACGCCAGCAGAGACATGCCGGCGGACGCGAGAAATCCCACGTTGCTGAGATCGATCACCACCGCCGTCGGCGACTTCTCGAGCACGAGAGCAACCGACTCGGACAAGTCGGGAGCAGTCACCAGATCCAGTTCACCGGACACGGCCAGAACCACATCCCGATCACGCCATTCCACGATCACATCGAAGTGCTGGGGCCCGAGGCCCATGTCGTCCACAGTCACACGGCGACTTTACCCTGGCACACCCCGGCCCACTTTCTTCCGATCGGCCGAGTGGCTCGACTCCCATTAGGCTCGCTTCGGTGATCGAGGGACTGCAGGGATCGGACCGTCGTCGATCGATCGGTGAGTACCTCGCGGTCACCGTCGGCGGTGCGGTCGGTGCGGCCATGCGGTACGAGGTCTGGACGTGGCGAGTCACGCCGCGATGGCTGTTGATGAGCACGTTCGGCGTCGATGTGTTCGGCTGCCTCGTCGTCGGGGCCGCCCTGGGTTATCTGTCGGGACGATCGGCCCCGATTGCCCGCGCGGGAGTGTTCGGGCTGGCATGCGGGTTCACCACATTCAGCCTGTACGCGCTGCAGGCGGTGACGCACCGCGGTGCATGGAACTCGGTGGTGTACCTCGTGGCCACACCTGTCATTGCGTTGATCGCCATGGCCATCGGTGCCGCTGTAACAAGACCGAGCAGCCGATGACAACCATCCTTCTCGTGGCCGTCGGGGGCGCGCTGGCGGCACTTCTCCAGTTCGTGTTCTCGTTCGCGATCACATCTCGCCGCAGGTTGTCCGCGCTGAATCTCATGGCGTGCGCAGCGCTGGGGTTGGTGTTCGCAATCGATCCACCGGACGCTCTCCGATCTGTGGTCGGTGTCGGCTTCCTGGCCTCGGTGGCTCCGATGGCGGCATTGGCATCGGTCACGATCGGACTCGCCCGACAGCGGCGGTATCGGAGCGCGGCAACCTTTTTCGCCGCCAATGTCGTGGGAGGGATTGCAGCGGCGATGTTCGGATTCCTGGCCTGGAAGTCGGGCGTCACGCTCTACTACAAGATCGTCTGAGCCCCCCCGGGGTCAGTCGCTCGCCGCGTCCTGGCACGACCCCTGCACACCGGCCTTGACGAATCCTGCAATTTGGTAGAGGTACGTGAACTCCCACTCGACGAGGGAGAAGTCGTAGGCGCGTGGCGTCGGACGCATCGTGACGGTGCCGTCGAAGCACTGGTCGAAGATGTACCGGGCGCGGGGCAGGTGGTAGCGCCACGTGACGACGATGACGTGGTTCCACCCGCGCTCGCGGGCAAGCTCCTCGGTGAACATCGCTTCTCCGCGCGTGGTCGACGGAGTCGGCGGAATGCACAGCACCTCGAACTCGGTCGTGGATGCCGCGCAGGCCTTCTTCATGGTCGGGTCGGCGGATCCGTACGGGTCCGAGAGCACCACCGTCTTCGCCAGACCCTGCTGGGCAAGAGAAATGCCGTAGGCCTCGCGGCCGTCGTGCTCGCCGCCGAGTACCACGATGGCATCGGCGGTGGTCAGCGGATCGACGCGGGCTTTGGTGAACGCGACGTATCCGCCGACGCCCACCAGCGATACCAGGACAACCGGGATCGCGAAGGCGAGAAGCATCGACAAGCGGCCACGGAACACCTCACCAGGTTAGGGAAGGTGCTCCGTGTGCGCGCGGTCAGAGACTCGAATCACTCACTCGGCTGCGGGACGGTCACGTTGCAATCGGTGACCTCGGGGTTGACCCCGAAGTAGTTGAGCGGTCCCGCGACAACGGTCAGGGCGATGGTGCCCGCGCCTGCGCAGTTGTCGGGTGCGCTCTCGAAATCTCCACGCTGGTACGACGCGAATGCGCCGATGATCAGCCAGACGAGAACGATCAACGTTACGAACCTCATGGTGCCCCCTTAGGCGGTCAGCCGCCGTTCGGCTGTCGGGAGCCAGGTATGTCCGATTGTCGCAGTCTTCAAACCATTCACTCTTTCTGCTTGGACAGCGTCTGTGACAGATAGTCGCCCAGCGCTTGTTCCTGAACACGATCCAGGGCGCGAGCCAGTTCTGCCTGCGCAGATTTCATCGCCAGGCTGCGCATCTTCTCGAACATCTCGGTCGTCTCGGCCACCTCCCCCGACTTGGGGAGCCAACCCGGCCCGTATTTCGCGGCCAGGTGGTCGGTCACGCTCCGCACCATCGACTCCGCAATGGCGTTCATCTTCGAGGCAGTCCGCTCGTGCTGGTCGAGTAGTTGTTCGAGGGTAAAACCGTACTGGCTCAGATCGACGAACACCTCGAGGAGGGTGGGGTCGAGGATCTCGGCCTGATCCCCGTCGATCCTGATCAGCTTCGCCTCGATCAGTCGGGCAACGATGTTGTCGTTGTCCTCGCCGAGAAATTGAGCGATCAAGTCGACGGGAATGATCGTGGTCTCGGCCGACGACCACTTGCGAGTCACGATTTCCTGCAGGCCCAGGATTTCTTCCAGGTCCTTGCCCTGCTCCCAGCCCGAGAGGAAGTCGGCGATGTGCGCCGAGGTGAAACCCCGCTGGAGCAGCGAGTCGATGACCTTCAACCGCGTCAGGTGATCGTCACCGTAGATACCGACTCGTCCTCGGAGGGTGGGCGGCGGCAGCAGTCCGCGTTCCTGATACGCCCGCACGTTGCGAGTGGTCGTCTTGGCCTCTCGAGCCAAGTCGTCGATTCGATATTCCACCGAGCTCCCTACCTCCGCCGCGCGTCGACCCTCAGGATATACGTCGACCACGCGGCGGAAGGAAGATCCGAATCCGAACGTCATCGCATCGACAAGCATGCTGTCGATGCGATTCAGGAGTGGGCGACGGCCCGGGCCGGTTCCCGCGGCAGGTCGACGCGGCGCGGGACCATGGTGAAGTCGCCCTGTTCGACACCTCGGAGTTGGTTGACGTACTGGGTGGCGAAACCCGGGAACATGGTGGCGTTGAAGCCGTCCTCAGTGAGATACCAACTGCTGCAACCGGAATTCCAGGTTGTCTTGGCCAGTTTGCGCTGCATATCCTCGTTGTAGGCATCCTGGACGTCCTGGCGCACATCGGCGCTGTGCAGATCTCCGTCGAGTACCAGAGAGATCGCCTCGACTATGTAGTCGATCTGCGCCTCCATGTACACCAGTGCAGAGCTGTGTCCAGGCCCCGAGTTGGGACCGAAAGTGAAGTACATGTTCGGATACCCCGATACTGCAATGCTTTTGTACGCCTTGGCCCCTGCGCTCCATTCGTCGGCCAGCACGCGGCTGTCGCGTCCGGTGATCGGAATGGGGGTCCCGGTGTTGGACACGTCGAACCCGGTAGCGAAGACGATGGCGTCGAACTGATGCTCGATGCCTTCCACGGTTCGAATGCCCTTGGGCGAGAGCGTCGCGATCGGCCACGTCACCAACGTGCAGTTGGGCTTCTGCAGGGCCGGGTAGTAGTCGCTGGTCATCAGCAGCCGCTTGCAGCCGGCCCGGAACCGGGGTGTCAGCTGTCGCCGCAGCCACGGATCGCGAACCTGCTGACGCAGATGCGCGCGTCCGACCAGCTCGACGATACGCGTCAACGGGGTCTTCCACACGACACCGAGGGCAACGGACTCGTGCCCCCAGAACCACAGCGAACGCGCCAGGGTCTGCGTCTGCGGGTACCGGGCGTATCGACGCTTGGTGCCTGCCTGCACCTTTCGATTGATTCTGGGCAGCGTCCAACCCGGCGTGCGTTGGAATACCTTGACCGTATCGGCGATCTTCACCAGTTCGGGAACGATCTGCACCGCGCTCGCCCCGGTTCCCACGACCGCGATCTTCTTACCCTCGAAGTCGTAGTCGTGATCCCACCGAGCACTGTGGATCTTGTGCCCCTCGTAGGTGTCGATGCCGCGAATGTTCGGCAGGCTCGCATTGGCAAGTGGACCCGACGCCATCACCACCGTGCGCGCCCGAACATCGGCACGCCCGTCGATGCTCACGTGCCAATGCCCGGCCGCCTCGTTCCAAATGATGTCGACGACGTTGTGTCCGAATCGAATACGCGATTCTATGTCGAACTCACCCACCATCGTGTGGATGTAGTCGAGAATCTCACCGCTACCGGAGTAGGTGTGCGACCAGTTGGGATTGGGCGCGAAACTGTACGAATACAACCGCGACGGTATGTCGCAGGCTGCGCCCGGGTAAGTATTGTCGCGCCAGGTTCCGCCGACGGCGCTGCCGCGTTCGAGGATGGCGAAGTTCTCGATTCCACTGTTGCGCAGTCGAATAGCGGTACCGATTCCAGCGAATCCCGCACCGACGATCACGGCGTCGAGTACACCTTCGCGCACATCGAACTCGCTCATGCGACGGGCTCGTAGGTCAGTTCCTTGGCCCAGGTGGGCTCGGAATTGAGAGTCTTGGTCGGGTACCGGCGAGTGAGCTTCACCAGACCGTCTGCAAGGCGGTGGTATGGATGTTTGCGGTTGATGACGATGCTGCTGTGCCACTGCACAAATCGATACATCGGCACGCGGAGCGCCTCGGGGCTACGCTCCCCCACACTGCGGAATCGCTTCATCGCGGTGTAGAGCCGCTCCTCGTCGACACCCATCTCGACGATGTTGTCGCGCATCTTGTTCAGCAGGGGGATGTATCGCAGCAATCCGACGATGAGGGCCGGGTTCATCCAAGCACCGATGGTCTCGACCACGAGCTTGCGCATCCGGGAATGCCCGAGCAATTCGATGACCGCGAAATCGACCGCCAGATGGCGAGATTCGTCGGAGTTGATCTTCTTGAACACGGCCTGACACACCGGATCGTCGATCTCGTCCATGATGAACTTCACCAGCGCGCCGTCCAGCGCCACCTCGAGCATCGGTATGACGGTGCCCAGCACGGTCAGAGACAGCCCGTCGGAATGCTTGTCCAGCCAGTCGATGACGAGCTTGACGTTGACGTTCGGCTCGGGCATCTGGTCACCGTCGAGCATGCCCCAACGCCGCATGAGCGCGAGCTCGGCGTTGGCGTGCTTCTGCTCTTCCGCGTGGAAGTAGCGATAGATCTCTGCCAGCGTCTCGTTCGGAGCCTTGAGCGCCATCGCCGCGAAGCCGCGAGCGCCCACGTTCTCGATCCACATCAGATCGGACATGAAGGGCTTGAGCTTGGCGTGCAGTTCGGGGCTGATGGTCTCGGCTCCAGGGCCGTCCCAATCGATGTCCGCCAATGCCCACTGACGGTCCTTGATCTTGGTCAACATGTCTTCGAAATCCATTGCCATGTCAGGCTCCTGTTGTTGTCGAGGTGAGGGATTCGTTCTTCGCCTGCTGCTGCTCGGCGGGCATCACACGATTGAGCAATCCGAGAAAGCGCACATACACCGCCGGCAGCAGTCTCTTGAATCGCCAGACGGCTTTGGCGTCGAACTGGGGCACGACGTAGAGCCGGCCCCGGTCGAAGGCATCGAGCGTTCGGGCAGCGATCTTGTCGGGCGACCGTCCGGTCCAGCGCATCGCGAACTCGGCCAGTCGGGACGAACTCGCGGTGATCCGGCCGTCGACGGCGACGTTGGTCTTGACGAACGTGGGACACAGGACCGACACCCGCACACCGGTACCCGAAAATTCCGCCGCCATCGTTTCCGACAGGCTCATCACTGCAGCCTTGCCGACGTTGTACGGACCCATCAGCGGCGCAGCGGCAAAGCCGGCGGCGGACGCGACGTTGATGATTCCGCCCTCACCGGCGGCTCGAAGAGCAGGCGTGAACACCTCGCAGCCGTGGATCACGCCCCAGAGGTTGATTCCCAGGGCCCAGTTCCAGTCTTCGAAACCGATGTTGCCGACGGGCTTTCCGCCGATTCCGACGCCTGCGTTGTTGATGAGCACCGTAGTGGGTCCGTCGAATTCGATGCCGGCACGCAGCGCCAGTTCCTCGACGTTCTCGCGTACCGACACATCGCACTCGACGGCGTATCCGGTGCCGCCGAGAGCGTTCACCATCGCGACGGTCTCCTGCGCTCGCGGCAACGAGATGTCGGCGCACATGACGGCTCCTCCACGTCGAGCCAGTTCGAGTGCGAACGCCCGGCCGATGCCACTGCCGGCGCCGGTCACTACCGCTCTCGACCCGTACGAGGGTTTCCCGTTCTTGCTTCTCATCGACTTACCTGTTCCTTCGGCTCGTGTTGTACAACAGTGGTTTCGAGCGCACGGTCGATGAACTCGGCTGCATGCTCGAGTGCATGCTCGGCCTCGGGTATCAACCTCGGGAGAGCCTGGAACACGTGCATCTGATCGGGCCAGATTTCGAGTTCGCTCTGTCCGCCGGCCGCCTCGATCATGGAGTGCAGGTGCCGCGCGTCGCCCCGGAGCATCTCGGCTCCGCCCACCTGGATGAGGGTGGGTGGCAGGTCGCGGACCAGTGCGAGATCGAGCCGCAGACGCGGGAGATTCACATCGTGGCCGTCGGTGTACAGCGCCACGAGTCCTCGCGCTGCCTTCGCCGAAATCATCGGATCCTTGCGCGTGCGCTCCATCCGCGCCGAGAGCTCGAAGTCGAGATCGATCAACGGCGAGAACAGCACCATCGCTCCCGGTTGCGGGGTCCCGGTTCGGTCGTTCTCGATGATCAGGTCGGCAGCCAGGTGTCCGCCGGCGGAGTCCCCGGCGATGACGATGTTCGCTGCGTCGTACCCCTGGCCCAGTAGCCAGCGGTACGCGGCTTCGAGGTCGTCGGCTGCGGCGGGAAACGGGTGTTCCGGGGCGAGCCGGTAGTCGACCGTGAACACCGGCAGGCTCGTGGACCTGGACAATCGTGCGGCCAGACCACGATGCGTCCGCGCCGAGCAGATGACGTATGCACTGCCGTGGATGTAGAGAATCACGCGTGGCCCCGTCGACAGGCCGGGTGCTCGCACCCACTCACCGCGCACCGGGCCTTCGGCCACGAGGTCCACTGCCGTTCCCTTCGGGACCGGACCGCACAGGTTCATCGAGGTGGCGACGAGGCGTCGGGAGAACTCGATGCCGCCGCGGGAGGTCGGCAGCAGGTTCGTCACCGGACGCAGAATCAGCCGAGTCATCAAGGCAGCGAGACGAGTTCGCCGGGAGCCGGCGCTGAATGCGCCGTACGGCAGGTGGTCGTCGTTGGTGGTCGAGGTCACGTCATCACTGTCACCCGCTATTCGCCATTTGTCAATGGCCTATTAATTAGTGGCAGAGTGTGTAACAGTGACGACCAGCACCATGAGCGCAGAGGAGCGAGTACACGTGACGATGTTCAGGAGCGCACCATCGGCGGACCCCGATACGTCTGCCGCCGGTCCCGAGGACAGGATCTTCGAGTTGGAGATCGCCGAGGTGACCTACGAAATCGACGACGCTGTCTCTCTCGGTTTCGCGGTCCCCGAGCACCGCGAAGCCCAGTTTCGGTACGAGCCGGGGCAATTTCTCACCCTGGAGATCCCATGCACCGACGGCGGCTCGGTCGCCCGTTGCTACTCCTTCTCCAGTTCCCCGGCCCGTGACGCACTTCCCACGGTGACCGTGAAGCGAATCCAGGGCGGTCGTGCATCACACTGGTTGCACGACAATGCCGTTCGCGGTATGCGACTGAAGGCCCTGAAGCCGTCGGGCATGTTCGGACCCGAGAGCTGGGACGTGGACTTTGTCCTCATGGCCGCCGGCAGCGGGATCACCCCGATCATGTCGATCATCAAAACCGCCCTGTTCCGGCACGACAATCGGATCACCCTCCTCTACGCCAACCAGAACCGCGACTCGGTGATCTTCGGGGAGCAACTGACCGAATTACAGTCTCGTTTTCCCGATCGTCTCGAGGTGCACCACTGGTACGCGTCGGACTCGGGTCTACCCACCGCTGCCGGACTGGCATCGATGGGTGCAACGGTTCCGGCCGAATGCGAAGCCTTCTTGTGCGGCCCTCCGCAGTACATGAACGTCGCCGAGGAGTGGCTCACCCGCACCGGCACGACGGCGCGCCGAACTCATCGAGAGGTGTTCTCCTCCTTCGACTCCAATCCGTTTCGGACCGCCGACACCGCGTTGCCTCACGAGACGGATACGAATTCCGTCACCGCTCAGGTCGAGATCGACGGAATCGACACCGAGTTCACCTGGAACGCGGACACGAAGCTGCTCGACCGGCTCCTCGAGCTCGGTCTCGATCCGCCGTACGTGTGCCGCGAAGGAACCTGCGGCGGGTGTGCCTACACGCTCACCGAAGGCACCGTGACGATGCTCGCGAACGAGACTCTCGATGAGCACGAACTGAAGCACGGCGTCCGATTGGCCTGCCAGTCCGTGCCCGATTCGACGACGGTTCGAGCGGTGTTCGACCGCTGATGCCGGAGGGGGACGCTCAGCCCTCGAGCGTCAACGAGTGGGGTTTCGACGTGAACGTTGCTGCGGATCCCGCCGCGCGCGCTATGCCCGCAATTCCGCCCCAGACCATCATGGTGAGGTAGTCGACGAGTTCGTCGGCCGTCATGGTTCGTTCGAAGATCCACCAGTGTGATGCCAACCTGACCGCACCGATCATGGCGAAGGCGATGGGTATCGAGCCGGCCGTCGAGAACTCGCGCTCTCGAAATCTGTCGGCGATGACGGTCCCCAGCAAGTCTGCGATCAGTTCCTCCGCCGCGGTGACGATGTCCTGGTTACCGCCAACGGCATTGTTGGCGTGGACGTAGATGTAGATATCGGGATCGGTGGCGACCGTCGTGACGTAGGCAGCGATCACTGCGCGGGTGAGGTGATATTCGTCGAGATCTTCGGAGATCGCGTCCCGGATCCGCGGCACCAGCGCGGTCTCGACGTATCGAGCCATCGCAGCGTCGGCGAGACCCTTCTTGTCCGCGAAGTGTTTGTACAGAACGGTTTTCGAGACGCCGTTCGCTGCGGCGATGGCATCCATGCCCACGTCGTGGCCATGCTCACGAATCGCTGCCAGCGTTCGATCGAGCAGTTCACGTCGCCGGGTGATTCTGTGATCGCGCCACCGGTCGCTTCGCCCGTCGACCTTGACCGCCGTGCTCATGCCGTCTGGGGTACCGCTCGTGATCCCCTCAGCAGAATCGACGCCACCAGCTCGGGATCGTCCGACATCGGGACGTGCCCGAGCCCCGGGTAGGTCGTCACGTCGGCCTGCGGAAAGGTTCGACGAACCAGGGGTGCCTGATACACCGGCAGAACCAAGTCACGACGGCCCCAGGCTACGGTGACGGGAACGGTCTCATCGACCGGAATACTGAAGCGCGGCACTGCATTTCCGGCTGCGTCGATCGCGCGGTTGGTGGTGATGCTGAGTGCGTCGATCGTGGCCGTCGCCGCGGGAACTCGCCACGGCTTGGCATAGAACACGCCGTTGGCGATCGTGCGTCCGACCACCGAACGCATGATTGTGGGCGCGATCGGATTGATGACTCGCGACAGGGCCCGCAGCAGACGAAACACCAGCAGCGCCCGCGTCTGATCCCAGCGGCCGCGGAAGAAGCCGGCCGGCGAGAGTGCGGTGGCCGAGGCAACCGACCCGCGGGCGGCGAGTTCGAGTGCGAAGTATCCGCCCAACGAATTCCCGGCCACGTGCGGCTTCTCTCCATCCACCGCCACGTACTCGAGGAACCGCTCCAGTTCGGCCACGATCCACGGCCCGAGGTCGAACTCTTCGGTGGGGAGCTCCGGTGAATCGCCGTGGCCGGGCAGATCCACCGTCACCACTCGCCGGTGCCGTGCCAATGTGTCGACGACGCTGTCCCATGCATGTTGCCGGTGCACGATGCCGTGAATGAGTACCAACGTGGGGCCCTCACCCCGGATCGTGTGAGCCAGGGTCAGTCCATCGATGTCCGAAGTCACTGCATACCAATCTTTCTCGGCCGGATGCTGCGGACGTTCGTGACATGCGATCCCACAACACCCGTGTTCGTCGCTCGGCCGAACGTCATCGATTCCGTCAGATCGTCGAAACGTGCGTCGATTCTGTCCAGAATATAGTTCTGGCGCACCGACCACGGGCGTTCGGTCCCCGATTTCGGTAGCTCGTTCAGAGACCGCGTGACGTAACCGGCGGCCAGATCGACGACCGGACGGGAGTCGACAGCCTTGCCCTGCCGGTCCGGGATCGCATGGGTGTAGCCGTGAGAGCGCATGTACACGAGCAGTTTTGCCACTGCCTGGGCCGTCATGTCGGCCTTGAGCGTCCACGATGCATTCGTGTAGCCGATGCACCAGGCGACGTTGGGCACGTCTTCGAGCATGTGGCCCTTGTAGACGAACTTGTCGTGCGCCTCGAACGGCTTTCCGTCCAGCGAGAGCTCGATGCCGCCGAATGCCTGCAGGTTCAAGCCCGTTGCGGTGACGATGATGTCGGCGGGGATTTCGTCGCCCGATTCCAGCAGGATGCCGTCGGCGGTCACCCTGGCGATTCGGTCGGTCACCACGGTCGCGCGACCGGAGCGGATGGCCTTGAAGAGATCACCGTCCGGCACCACGCACAGACGCTGATCCCACGGGGCGTAGGTCGGGTTGAAGTGCTTGTCGACGTCGTACCCCTGCGGCAGCTGAGCCTTCGTCATCGCGCGGAAGACCCTGCGGGCAGTTTTCGGCGCGCGTCGACACAGTTGATACGAGCCGACCATCAACAGCGCATTGCGCCACCGCAGCGCACTGTGCGCAAGAGCGTCCGGTAGCACGCGCTGAGTGATCGTGGTGAACGGATCGGTCATAGGTAGTGATGCGATATAGGTCGGCGAACGCTGCAGCATCGTCACCGACGCGGCGTCGGCCGCAAGTGTCGGCACCAATGTGATTGCGGTTGCGCCACTCCCGATCACGACGACCCGTTTGCCGGAGTGGTCGAGATCCTCGGGCCACTGCTGCGGGTGCACCACCCGGCCGGTGAACTCGTCCACCCCGGGAAAGTCGGGGGTGTACCCACCCGAGTAGTCGAAATAGCCGGTGCACAGGAATACGAAACGGCTGCGGTAGGTCTTCGGAACGCCGTCCGACACCGTCTCGACAGTCCACAGATCCGTCGACGAATCCCAGTTCGCTGACCTGACCGAAGTCGAGAAGTGTGTGTGTTCGTCGATTCCGTTTCCGTAGACGGTATCGGCGATGTAGTTGCGGATGTCCTCACCATGAGCGAGCAGCGTGTCTCCCCGCCAAGGCGTGTGCGGGAAAGAAAAGGTGAAAATATCGCTGTCCGAACGTATTCCGGGGTACCGGAACAGATCCCAGGTTCCGCCTGGTCGCTCACGACCTTCGAGGATCGCATAGCTCAGCTCCGGTGCCATCTCCTGCAGTCGATACGCCGCGCCGACGCCCGATATGCCGGCACCGATGATGAGAACGTCCTCGAAATTTTCGGTCGAACCGTCGACCTCTGGCCATCGACCCGGACTTGCCGTCACGTCACGCCTCGCTGTCTCCCCGAGCACCTTCGCGATTCGACCGATCGAGCAGACAACCGCGACCTACATCACACAATGTGCCATTGACGGATGGCTATGTCAATGGCACTGTTCACGACAACCCGAAGACAGGAACTGCCATGAACCACATGCCCAACCGCGGACGCACCGCCATCGCGCTCGGAACCAGTACCCGATGACTCCCGTGGTGGTCGGGGCCGCAGGAGTCATCGCCCTGATCTTGCTCACCTCGCGCGGTTCCGGCTTGGACTTCGACCGACGTTCGGTCTCGATGGCCTACACGTCGGGAACAGCGCGCGCGCCCCGCCGAACGCGCTGGCTCCGCTCGAAGACATAGACGTCCGTCGGCCACCTGGGATGCCCACGAGCAGGGGAAGCGAAGTCGGCCTCGATTCTGCCCGCCGATAGTGACCCGAAACACGCCCCGTCGGACGTATGTTTCGGAGCGTCGATTTCGACTCATACCTATCGGCGTCGTCCGCGACGCCCCAGCTCCGGGTTTGCCGGAGATCACCGACACGAAAGAGGTACGCACCGATGGCCGACTTCATCGACAAGGCTCAGCACAAGGCAGAAGAACTGGCCGGGACTGCGAAGGAGAAGGTCGGCGAGGCCACCGGTGACGACAGCCTCCGCGCCGAGGGTGCAACGGATCAGGCCAAGGCCAACACCCACCAGGCTGCAGACTCCGTGTCCGACGCAGCCGAGAACGTTGCCGACACCGCAGCCGACGCCGCCAAGGAAGCCAAGCACGCAGCCTCCGATGCGGCAGACAAAGCCGCCGACGTGGCAGAAGATGTCAAGAACACCGTCAAGGACAAGGTTCAGAACGTCGATGTCGACGACGTGAAGGAGAAGGCGTCCCAGGTCGCCGACAAGGCAGCCGACAAGGCCTCCGCCGTCGCCGACGACGTGAAGAACACGGTTCGCAACATCGACAGCGACGATGTCGCCCAGGCCGCGAAGGTCGGCACTCCGGTCATCGCCGCCATCGCAGCCACAGCGGGTGCCGTCGCGTTCGTACTGATCCGTCGTCGCAACCGTCGCCGCAGCGCCGCGCACCTGTTCGTTCCGTCGAAGCGCACCACCCGCAAGCTTGCCAAGAAGGCACGTAAGCACAGCTTCTGAAGGTAATTGCGTACAAGCCCCGCCTCGTTCGAGGCGGGGCTTTTCGCGTCACTAGAGCGGCTTGAGCGCCCGGCTGGGCACCCAATGCGTGACGGTTTCACTGCGGTCGCGTGACATCAGCTCGTACGTGACTCGGCCCAGCCAGTCGCCGTCGACGGTGATGGACCATTCGACCAGATCGCCGGGCACCACGCGTCGAACATCGAATCCTTCGGGGTTGAACTTCGACGCGTGGTGTGGCGGTAGTGGGTAGAGGATGTTCAGGTCGATCCACACCTTCAGTGGTGGTCGGAGCAACTTGAAGGGGCGCACGGCGGACGCCGGTCGAGGTTGTGCGCGCCGTGCCATCGTTCGATCATACGTTCGATTACCGCCACGATCCACACGCCCGGAAACGAACTACGGCCCCTCGCACATGATGTGCGAGGGGCCGTTGTCCTGCTCTACGAGGATCAGATGCCGAGCGATCCCGCCAGGAACGGCCAGGACTTGTGCAGGTCGTCCTGCCAGTAGCCCCAGGAGTGATTGCCCACCGGACGGAAGTCGACGGTTGCCGGAATTCCGAGCTGGTCCAGACGCTTCGCCAGGTTGGACGTGCAGAAGTTGGTGGCCACCTCGATACCGCCACCGACGATGACCTGGTTGGCGAGAGTCGCCGGGTCGTTGTCCAAGCGCGGGTTGGCGTAGGTGTCGTTCGGAATGCCGGGCAGTCCGCTGCCGGTGCTCATGTAGATCTGCGTGCCGCGGAGCTTCTCTGCGTTGAGCAGTGGGTCGTTCTCGCGCCACACCGGCCCGTCGAGCGGTCCCCACATGTTCTCGACGTTGCCGCCGCCGTACGTCTCGACGACGAGCTTGACGAACTGCTGTCCGATCGGGTCCGACGTCTGTGCGCAGCCACTGTATGCCGCGACGCCGGTGAACTTGCCCGGGTACTTGATCGCGATGTTGAGGACCGAGGTACCCGTCATGGACAGCGCAGCAAGCGACTGGCGACCGTTGGTGTCGAACTGCGCGTCGATCAGTGGGGGAAGTTCCTCACCGAGGAAGGTGCTCCACTTGTTGCTGCCGAGCTTCGGATCGTCCTGCAGCCAGTCGGTGTAGTACGACCACTTGCCCTTCTGCGGGGTCACGATGTACGCGTTCTTGTCCGAGAAGAAAGCCTCGGCGTCGGTCTGTGACTGCCACGAAGCGGCATCCTCGCCGCCGCCTGCACCGTTGAGCAGGTACAGCACCGGACGCGACACACTCTCGTCGGCAGGCCGCTGCACCGTGACGGGAATGGTGCGGTTCATCGACGCGGAGAACACCTGCAACTGAACCTGGCGGTTGTCGAGGGTGTTCACCGACTCGATGCGGGATCCGTTGCTCGACTGGGTCGTCGCGGCGGGCAGCTCGTCCGCGGACGCGACGGGCGTCATCAGCGCGGTCGGAAGAATCGCCACTGCGAGAGCGACGGCCGTAGCCGAACCGATTCGCCGGAAGCCGTGTCGTCGAGATCGTGGCACGCTGTTTCACCTTTTCGTCGAGTTACACCGGTCGAGTTTCTACATCGGCCGAAGATGAGGTGACGTTACCTCGAGCAAACGGCACAAGCGTTATGGACCGGACGAATCCGAGACTCGATCGTGATGCTCGCGGTGTCGGACGGCGACGAGGCAACCCACGACAACGAGCACCGCGACCACCACGCCGACCGGTAGCGGCGAGTACAACCAGACGATGGGCCGCACGTAATCGTCGGGTGTCCCGTCCGACCAACCGAATACGCGCGGCGGTACCGGAGCCGACACCGAGAACAACGTCACCGCGAACGGAACCAGCGGCGTGATGGTCGACGCCACCGTGCGCGACGGTTGCATCGACCCCACGATCAGACCGAGGGCGACGGGGTAGAGCGCACAATAGGCAACCGTTCCAACGATATTGACCGCATCGTCGCCGGCCGGAATCAGACCGGTCGCAGTCACTGCGGCCAGCATCCCGAGCGCTACCGTCGACGAGGCGCGCCGCAAGCCCAACCACACTGACGCGACGAACAGCACCACGGCGAGCGCAAACACCCACCAGGACGCGTCGGACCATCCCAGGGCACTCACGCCCGACGCTGCAATCGCCAACCCGGACAGCAGGTATCGACCGTCTCGACCGTCGAGGCTGCGTGCTGTTCCGTAGGCCAGGAAGACGACGATCGAGACGGCGAAGATCCACATTCCTACCGTCGACGTCGTATTGCCCGAGTAGGTGTAGACAACCAGGCAGGCGAACGCGAGCACGAGGACGGCCACGGCGTCCGACCCCTCGAAATCGTGCAGTGGTGTCCGTCGAGCAGCGACGGCCAGCAGCAACGTCAGGACGACAAGAACGAGCAGGGGGACGGTGGATTCCACGTACATCGGCCCCAGGCTCTCCATCCACCTTCCTTCACGCGGTGCGCGTAGAGCCGAGATCGCGTAGTAGAACTGCATCGAACACAGCAGTCCGACGGCGAGACCAGCGGCCGGGATCCGTCTCCCTGCCGCGATGTGCCCGCACACCCCCACCAGAACACCTGCGCCGATCGCGTTGGTGGTGACCGCTTGATTGGCGGCGATCGGCGCGAACGACGGCAGCGCGACGATCACCGAACCGAGCACGATCGTCACCACGGTCGAGATCCGGGAGCGTCGAGAGTGCAGAACGGCCAGCGCGATCACGGCCGACATGACGGCGATCGTTCCTGCCCACTGCGGGGTGACGAATGCCGCGTACCAGTACCCTGTCGACTCGATGTGGGACGAGTCGTGGCCGAGGGACTCGCGAATCGAAAAACCGGCCACGAATCCGCCACTTGTTGTGGCCGATACGGGCCAGACACGATCCATCGCAGTCATGATTGTCAATGTAGAGGTGCTTTCTCGATGCACGTATCTGTGGTCTATTGGGTGCCCGCCCCGCGAAGGAGTCGATCGAGATGTTTCGTCGCACAGCCGTTGTTGCTTGCGTCATTGCAGGTGCCGCCGCCCTCGGAATGGGTACCGCCAACGCCGACGAGTGGCCGACTCCGCCGTCGTATCCGAGCCCGACGGCTCCGCAGGACGTCACCGGATTCCTCACGCCTCAGGATCCGGACTACTGGAATCCGTTCGTCAGCAAGAACCGATTGACGTCCCCGTACGGAAACAGCACCCGCATCGTGTGCACCGGATTCCACGGGGTGCTGCTCGAATGCTGGCAAGCCGACTCGAACGGCAACCCACACAAGCTGATTCCGCTGAACATGAACTACCCGGGTTCGACGGGCCAGCTGCTCCCCGGCGGCGGTCCCAGGCACTTCGTCTATCCAGGATTCATCCCCGGCATCGGCTGACCCGAGCGACACTGGCAGCAACTGATCTGAGCGTCCACTATTCGCCCTCGAAAGCGGGATTCCGTGTGAGGGTGAAAATAGTGGACGCTCAGGTCAGTTGTACGGCTTGCGCGCCGTTGCCGGGTCGCCGTAGGTGATGGCGCGTTCACGTCTGGTTCCGGTGGCCAGGGTTGCGGCCCAGTTGATCAGCGTCCCGACGCGATTGCGGTTGCCGGCCAGGAACGCGATGTGGATGACGCCCCACGACACCCAGCCCAGGAATCCCGACATCTTCAGCGGGCCGGCCTGCACCAGCGCATGTCCGCGCGCGATGTAGGCCGCGGTTCCGAGGTCTCGATACTTGAAATCCGAACGCGCAGAACCGGATACGTCGGATGCGATTGCCGCGCCCGCAGCCTTACCGCCTTGCATCGCCACTTCTGCCACTCCGGCGAGCTTGTTCAGCGACATGATGTCTCCGACGACGAAGACGTTGCGGTGTCCCGGGATCGACAGGTCGGGCTCCACAGCGATGCGTCCCGATCGATCCTGCTCCACGCCCATCGCGTCGGCGAGTTTCTTCACGAACGGAACAGCTTCGACGCCTGCGGTCCACAGCACCGTGTGAGTGTCGTAGCGAGTGACCGTCTTCGGTTCGGCCTTGGCCGTCACTTCGACGTCGGTGGCCGTGACATCGGTGACGTGAACCCCGAGATGTGTTTCCACACCGACGGTGTCCAGGGTTCGCTGCGCCTTTTTCGTCAGCGAGTCGGGGAACGATTCGAGTACGCGGTCGCCGCCGTGAAAGAGGAGCACCCGAGCTTCGGACGGGTGGATCGAATCGAACTCCTTCGCCAGCGCCCTGGTGGCAAGTTCCCGTATCTGGCCGGCAAGTTCGACGCCCGTCGGGCCTCCCCCGGCGACGGCGAACGTGAGCCACGGCCGACGCTCCTCGGCGGTGGGGAGGGATTCTGCCATCTCGAAGGCGGAGATCAACTTTCGCCGAATTGCGAGGGCGTCGTCGAGGGTCTTCATGCCCGGTGCCCACTGCACGTATTCGTCGTGTCCGTGATAGGCCTGCTGCATTCCGACCGCGACGACGAGGTAGTCGTAGGGCAGCTCGAAGGTCGACCCGTCGAATCGACTGGCCGTCACCACTCCGCCGTCGCCGACTGCGGTCACGGACGTCGCTTCGCCCAGTGCCACATAGACGTTCTTCTGTTTGCGGAGCAGGTGTCGTAGCGGACTGGCGATCGAGCCCTCGGACACCAGTCCGGTGGCGCACTGGTAGAGCAACGGCTGAAAGACGTGGGAGGTACCGCGCTCGAGCACGGTGACATCGACGTCCTCGTTACGCAGACGTCGCGCAGCGTGAAGTCCGCCGAATCCGCCGCCGAGCACCAAAACCCGTGGACGTGCCATCTGAACGTTCTCCCTCGAACCGACCTGCGGAGATGGATTCCCCGAGTGTCGAGCGTACTCGAGGCCACGCCCGCCGAAGGCAGGGACTTCCGCTGCCATCGGAGGGACTTCCGCCTCTGTCTGCGATGGGTCCGATCCAGCCATGCTCGAGGCGTATCGGCACACGAGAAGTCAACGGACGGGAACACATCATGAATGCATCGAGCCGAGTCGTCGTCGGAGTCGACGGATCTGCGACATCGCTGGACGCGGTCCGCTGGGCAACACGCGAGGCCGTACGACGCCACGCCCCGCTCGAGTTGGTCACGTCGTCACTGTTCGCGCCCGGAACTTACGGCGATGCCATCAGCCTCCGTATCGGGGCCTTCGCAGATCCGGATGTCGAGGCCAAGCGGGTGTTGACCGCTGCGGTCGACGTTGCGCACAAGACCGCGGCAGGCAATTCGCTGATACTCGACACTCGTCTCGAGCATGGCTCGGCTGCGCGCAATCTGACGCACTTCGACGTCGCGCCGGCGCTGATCGTCGTCGGTTCACGGGGCCTCGGTGAGTTCACGGGCGGATTGATCGGGTCCGTCAGTACCGCTGTCGTGTCGCACGCCACATGCCCTGTTGCAGTGATCAAGTCGAACATCGTCAGCGACGGCCCGGTCGTGGTGGGAGTGGATTGCACGTCCAACAGCCAGCCCGCCATCGGATTCGCCGTGCGGGAAGCGTCGATGCGAGGCGTCGACCTCGTTGCCGTGCACGCCTGGAGCGATCTCGAGCTCGGCAGTGTTCTGACGCGCGACGAGGAGGGGCCATGGGCCGATTCCGAACTCGCCGAGAAGACATCACTGGCCGAAAGCCTGGCCGGGTGGTCGGTGGACTACCCCGACGTCACCATCCACCGGGTGGTGGTTCGAGACAGACCGGTTCGCGAGCTGGTCCGGGCGTCCGAGAATGCGCAGCTGATCGTGGTCGGTAGCCGTGGCCGGGGCGGCTTCGCCTCGATGCTGCTCGGATCGACCTCGCGCGCGGTGCTGCATTCGGTCGATGTTCCCGTCGTCGTCGTTCCCACGAACCGATGACCGCGTCCACTACCGAAACCACCTACGCCTCAGATGAACTCGACGCAGATCTACGCTACTGGGCCGCTGCGAACTATCTGACGGTCGCCCAGATCTATCTGCAGGACAACGTATTGCTGCAACGCCCCCTCGAGATTGCAGATATCAAGCCGCGGCTGCTCGGGCATTGGGGCACCAGTCCCGGGCTGTCGATGATCTACACGCTGATCAATCGTCTGATTTGCCGAACCGGTTCGGATTGGCTCTACGTCACCGGTCCCGGCCACGGTGGCCCGGCATTGGTCGCGAACACGTACTTGGAAGGTACGTACACCGAGATCTATCCGGATATCTCACTCGACCACGACGGCCTGCGGCGTCTGTGTCGGCAATTCTCCACTCCTGGAGGCATTCCGAGCCATGTGAGCGTGCAGACCCCCGGCAGCATCCACGAGGGCGGCGAACTGGGCTATGCCCTGATCCACGCCGCGGGTGCGGCTTTCGACAACCCGGATCTGGTGGTCGCCTGCGTCGTCGGTGACGGCGAGGCCGAAACCGGTCCGCTGTCAGGCTCGTGGAAGATCCCGGCCTTTCTCAATCCGATTCGCGACGGCGCAGTGTTGCCGATCCTGCATCTCAACGACGCCAAGATCTCCGGCCCGACCGTGCTCGGGCGCAGCACCGACCAGTCGATTGCCGACTATCTCGGTGGTCAAGGCTGGGCACCGATCTTCGTCGAAGGCGACGACCCGCGAGAGGTGTTCCCGGCCTTGGGATTCGCTCTCACTCGCGCCCACGACGCGATCCGCAGAATTCAGCATGCGGCTCGCGGCGGCGAACCACACCACGGCATCGAATGGCCCGCGATCGTGCTGTGCACCCCGAAGGGTTGGACCGGGCCCCACGAGGTCGACGGCAAGCTGATCGAGGGAACCCACTGGGCTCACCAGGTGCCGCTGTCCGGTGTTCGTGAGAATCCGTCGCATCTGGCGCAGCTCGAGAAGTGGCTGCTCTCGTACGATCCCAGATCCCTCTTCGACGAGAACGGTGCACCGGCGGCGTCCATTCGCGAACTCACTCCCACGGGAGACGAACGCCTCGGAGCCACTCCCCATGCCAACGGCGGCCTCCTGTTGCAGCCCTTGGTCATTCGAGAGCTCGAGAACTACGCGCTCACCGTCGAGTCTCCGGGGCGCACGTCCCACGAGACGACCACTGTGCTCGGGGCAATGATGCGCGACATCTACCTCGACAACACACTCCCGCACGGCGGCGGAAACTTCCGCCTGTTCTGTCCCGACGAGACTGCGAGCAACCGCCTGCAGGCCGTGTTCGATGCCACCGACCGATGCTGGCAGCTGCCGACCACCGAGTTCGACGACAATCTCGGTCCGGACGGCCGAGTCATGGAGGTCCTGAGCGAGCATCTGTGCGAGGGCTGGCTGGAGGCTTACCTGTTGTCGGGACGGCACGGATTGTTCGCGAGCTACGAAGCGTTCGCCATGGTGAGTGTGTCGATGCTGATTCAGCAAACCAAGTGGCTGCAGCATGCGGCGACGCTCGCGTGGCGGGCGCCTGTCGCGTCGTTGAACGTTCTGCTCACCAGCACGTGTTGGCGCAACGATCACAACGGGTTCAGCCACCAGGGTCCGGGCCTGATCGACGCGGTGATCCCCTTGGCCTCCGAGGTGGTTCGCGTATGGCTTCCGCCGGACTCGAACACGCTGCTCGCGGTGGCCGACCACTGCTTCCGCAGCCGAGGTCACGTCAACGTGTTGGTGGTGGACAAGCAGAGCCATCCCCAGTATCTGACGCTTCCCGAGGCACGGGCCCATGCAGCGGCGGGCGCGTCACGGTGGGACTGGGCCGGTACCGAGAATGCCGATGCATCAGCCGATCCCGAGATAGTCCTGGCATGTGCCGGGGACGTGCCGACCGAGGAAACTCTCGCGGCCGCCGACCTGCTGCGTACGTGGACACCCGGGCTACGGGTTCGCGTGGTCAACGTCATCGACCTCATGGCACTGCTGCCCGTCGTCGATCATCCACACGGGTTCTCCGACGAGCAGTTCGCCGATCTGTTCACCGGTGCGGTCGATGTGGTTTTCGCGTTTCACGGCTACCCGCGGGCCGTGCACCAGTTGCTGCACGGACGTCCGAACGCGCAGCGATTCCACGTTCGGGGTTTCATCGAACAGGGCACCACGACAACGCCGTTCGACATGGTGGTACTCAACAAGATCAGTCGGTACCACCTGGCGCTCGAAGCTCTGGACCGCGCGACGAACCCACCCGAGGGCGCGCAGCAACTCCGGCAGTTCTGCGACAACCAACTGACCCGGCACGATGCCTACATTCGAGAACATTTCGAGGATCTCCCCGAGATTCGGCAGTGGCGGTGGTCGTGACGGATCGGCGGCTATCCGCGGGCGACGATCAACGGACAGTCGACGCGGTGGGCCAGTGATCGGACGGTGGAGCCGAGCAGTAGACCGCTGAATCCACCGCGTCCGCTCGAACCGACGACGACGGCCTGTGCGCGCGATGCCACCTCGAGTATCTTCTCGGCCACGTTGCCGCGCAACACTGTTCGTTCCACCGCCACGTCGGGATACTGCTCGCTCCAGCCGGACAGACTCTCGGCCAGCACGGTTCGGCCGTTGGAGACGATCGCGTCGGCCCTGTCCGCGGCGGACGCGTCGGGCGACGAGATCGGTTCGTCCGTCGACACGTGCACTGCAAGCAGTCCGGTACCTCGAAGCGAGGCTTCCTCGAAGGCCAACCGGACAGCCTTCTGATTGTGCGCCGACACGTCGACTCCGAGAACGACCGGTCCGCGCGACGAATGCACCTCCACGCTTCCCGGCACGATGACCACCGGGCAATGTGCTTGCACGGCCACTGCGGTGCTCACCGAGCCGAGCAGTTCGGCGAAGTACTCGCCGTTACCGCGCGAACCGACCACCATCATCGAGGCGGTCGAGGACTCATCGAGCATGGACTGGATCGTCGGTCCGACCAGCGTTTCGATCGTGATCTTCAGCCCCTCCGGATCCTCGACCGATCGCCGGGCAACCAGCGACGCCGACATCAGAATCGACTCGGCGGCTGCATGCTCCTCGGAGCCGATGTGGGACGGGAGTGCGACGAAACTCGTGTACAGCGCTGTGACCTGATACGCGGACACCAGCTTCAACGGTGCCCCGCGCAGCTCTGCCGCACGTGCAGCCCAGCCGACCGCATCGAGTGACGAACTCGAGCCGTCGACACCGACGACGATCGCTTTCGAGCCGACGGTGCTCATGCGTGCGGGACGACGAGGACGGGGCACTCGGCGTGCCGCAGGACGGTGGTCAACGTACTTCCTGGCACGCGATCGCGCTCGTGGCCGAGCACCAGCAGCTGTGCGGTGTCGGACACCGCGATCAACTCCGATCCCGAGTCTGCTTCGGCGTAGACCGACGCCACGCGCACCGACGGGTAGTCCGCACCGAACGGTTCCAACCGGACGTCCATTGCCGATTCAGGGTGTAGATGGTCGAGTGGACCGCTGATGGCGCTCACCAGAATCGATGTGATTGCCTCGGCGTGTACGGCGAGCACACTGGCCCCGCGCATCGCCGCCTCCTGAAATGCCTGTGCCACGACGACATCTGTCGCCGAGACTTCCACGTCTCCCAACGCGGCGACTACTGCGCCGGCCCGTTCGGAGTCGAAGGTACGGACGATCGCCACGGGACGGGCAGAGCATTCGACCACCGTATGCACCACGGATCCGAGAACCCATGCAGCAAGGTGGTTTTCGGTAGTCGTACCCAACACCGTCAGGCATGCCGATGCCGCTTCGGACAGCATCACCGTCTCCGGTCGGCCCTGCAGAACGATAGCCTCGACGATGACGGTCGGATCACTGGTCTTCGCCACGATCGCGGCACGGTCCAAAACGATGCGGGCGTAGTCACCGTCTACATCGGGTGCTCCGTACACCGTTTCGCGCTGCAGATGGGGTTGGATCACGTGCACCAAGCGCACTGATGTTCCGCGACCGCGAGCCTCGCGGACGGCGAAGCGCACTGCATCGAGTGCAGCCGTCGATCCGTCGATTCCGACCACAACGGGTCCGGTGGTGTGTGCGATGTTCATCGGGTTCCTCTCGGTGGTGCGACGACAAGTTCTGCACCTTCATCGAGAACGCTACGAGCGCATACCCACTCGATGCAGCGGTCGGAGGTCATCGAAAGAGGTGACGAACGGCTGCACCCGTCAGGGCAGCGGCACCGACCAGGTCACTTCGGTGCCGCTGCCCGAAGCCCCTGGGCCTATCGTCATCGATCCACCGCATTCGACGGCCCGCGCCGCGAGGTTGGACAGCCCACTCGAGGTGGTGTCCTCGGGCATTCCGATGCCGTTGTCCGACACGATGATCTGCATGTCGTCTCCCACCGACAGGGTGACGGTCACCGTGTCGCAGTGCGCATGATGGACCACGTTGCTCACCGTCTCACGGACGACGGCAACGGCATGATCAGCGAGCTTGGTGTCGACGACCGACAGTGGTCCGAACATCCGCACGACGGCACGGATATCGACGTTCTCGGTGAGTTCGAGTACCGCGCTGTTGACGCGTTGGCGCAATCGTGTTGCCGAGTGGGATGTGCTCTGCAGGTCGAAGATCGTCGTTCGGATGTCCTGCACAGTGTCCTGCAGATCGTCGATCGTTCGCGACAATCGCTGCCTGATGTCCTCGGATTCGGTGCGCTGCAAGGTGCTCTGCAACGCCAAGCCGGCAGCGAAGATTCGTTGAATCACGTGGTCGTGCAGGTCGCGGGCGATGCGATCCCGGTCGGACAGCACTTCGAGTTCGTGCATCCGACGGGTGGCGTCGGCCATCTGCATCACCAACGCGGCCTGGTTCGCGAAGTTCGAGACCATGTCGAGCTGGGTATCGTCGAACAGACCATTGCCTTCCTTGCGGAGCACCACCAGAACGCCGCTGACTCCGTCGGACACGCGAAACGGTGAAATCAGTGCGGGACCGAAGACGGCGTCCACACCGCTCACCTCGTATTCGAGGCGTCCCTTTCTCAATGCTGTTCTGCGTCGAAACGCCACTCCCGTGCTCGACCCCTCGATCGGAATGACAGCACCCACCATTCGATCCGCTCCGACTCCTTCGCTGACCGTCACGACGAGTTCGGTGACATCCTCGAACGGTTGGTCGGTGTCCTCGGGAACCGCAATGAACGCTGCATCGGAACCGGTCAGGTGCAAGGCCTTTCGAGACACCATCTGCAACACCTCGTCGAGATCGGTCCCGGCGAGGAGTTCGGTGCCGATGTCCCGAGTTGCTTCCATCCATGCCTGGCGTGTGCGTGAGTCCTCGTACAGCCGGGAATTCTCGATGGCGATGCCGGCGGCGGACGCCAACGCCTTGGTGACGACCTCGTCGTCCTCGGTGAACTGCTTGCCGTCCTTCTTCTCGGTGAGGTAGAGATTGCCGAATATCTCGTCACGAACCCGAATCGGCACGCCGAGAAAGGTTTTCATCGGAGGATGGTTCGGCGGGAATCCCACCGACTCCGGGTGCGCACTGAGATCTTCCAGGCGCAACACGTTCGGCCGGTCGACGAGCAGTCCCAGCACCCCACGGCCGGTGGGGAGCGGGCCGATCGCGACGCGGGTGTCCTCGTCCATACCGTGGTTGATGAACGCACTCAACCCGTGGCCTTCGCCCCGTACACCGAGTGCGCCGTATCGAGCGTCGACGAGTTCGACAGCCGATTCCACGATCGACCGCAAGGTCACTTCCAGATCGAGACCGGAGGTGATAACGAGCATGGCGTCGAGCAGACCGTCGGCTTGGACTCTGGCATCGGCGATTCGGCCGATGCGGTCTTGCACCTCGGCCAACAATTCACCGAGTCGCAGTTGGGGCAACGACGATCCGAAATTGCCATGACGATCATCCATCCCGCGACCCCGGCTGTCCGGCTGCCGGAGCGGTGTCGGCGAGCTTCGACGCGTACACCGCAGCTTGAGTACGACGCTCCATCCCGAGCTTGGCGAGCAACCGGGAGACGTAGTTCTTGACCGTCTTCTCCGCCAGGAACATTCGGGCGGCGATCTGCCTGTTGGTCAGGCCTTCTCCCAGTAGATCCAGCAGCGTGCGCTCCTGACTGGTCAGGTGGTCGATCGGTCCGGGGGTCGCCGTCCCGGACCGCAGTTTGTCCATCAACGCCGCAGCCGCACGATTGTCGAGCAGCGACCGACCGGAACCGACGTCCTTGATAGCTCGGGTCAGTTCCATGCCGGTGATGTCCTTGACGACATAGCCACTCGCGCCCGCAAGGATCGCGTCGAGCATGGCCTGATCCTCGGTGAACGAGGTGAGCATCATGGTCTTCAGGTTCGGCAGCCGATCGAGAAGTTCGCGGCACAGTTCGATGCCGTTGCCGTCGGGCAGTCGCACGTCGAGCACCGCGACATCGGGTTGCAGGGCCGGGATACGAGCCAGCGCCTGCGCACAGCTGCCTGCCTCGCCGATGACCTCGAGGTCGGGATCGGAGTCGATGAGGTCGATCAGACCGCGCCGCACGATCTCGTGATCGTCCACCAGGAACACCGTGACCACGTCGACACACCTCACCTGCGTCCACACTGGGCGCCTCGACTTCCGAGCCTACGGGTCACGGGTGCGTACAGCGTGACCTTTCGTCACCGAAACAGGTGACCGAAGTCCTTCGTGTCGGTGTTGTTGTCCTGCCGCGCCTGGGTCCGTGCGCGGCGTCTGATGAATGTTCCGACACCACGACCGAGGAGGTCACACGATGGGTTCACTACCGACCGTCGTCGGAGTCGACGGCTCAGCTGCGGCATTGGATGCGGTGCGCTGGGCAGTTCTCGACGCACACTTGCACCTGTCCGATCTGATTCTCGTCTCGGCGAGGTCGTTACCGAGAGCGCTGACGGGGATGGGCGTTCTTCCCGAACCCGTTGTGGAGCAATCGCGATCGGAGATCAGGACGATTCTCGACGAGGCCCGGGTACTCGTGGTGCGCGAGAGCGCGACGGCCGGTGCAATCGAAGTGAACACCGTCTCGTCCGAAAACCCCGCAGTTGCCACGCTTCTGGAACTGTCGGCTACCGCCCGCATGGTGGTCATCGCCACCCGGGGCATCGGCGGGGCCGAACAACGATCACTCGGGTCCATCGGTTTTGCCGTCACCACCCATGCTCGATGCGCCGTCACGGTCGTGCGTGGCTGGTCGGGCGACGGCGTGGACGCGACACACCCGGTGGTCGTCGGCGTGGACGGAACGAAGGCGAGCGCGGCCGCGGTGGCGCTGGCCTTCGAGGAGGCCTCAGCGCGGTCGGCTCCGCTCACGGCGGTGCACAGCTGGTCCGACGCGGATCTGTCGGTCGGGTTTCCGATTCGCGGATTGGAATGGCCGGAGAATCGCCCTGCTGCCGCCGGTCAGCTGGCCCAGATGCTCGAGCCGCACACACGTCGTCATCCGACGGTGTCGGTGCGAACCGTGGTGGTCAAGGACCGGCCGGTGCAGGCACTCCTCGATCATGCACAGGGCGCTCAACTTCTCGTCATCGGAAGTCACGGGCGCGGCGGTTACGGAGAGATGATGCTCGGCTCGACCAGCCGGTCGTTGCTGGCCCGCGCGCATTGCCCGGTCACCGTCGTCCCGTCGCCCGGTCGCCGACTCGCGCGAATCACCGGCTCCGAACTCCCCGACGGAAGCTTTCGCCATGTCGAGCAGTTCGGCGACCGGTCTGGGTCCTAAGTCCCTGTTGTCCGACGCTTCAGCACGGCAGGGTGGTGTCAGAACGTGACCGGTCCCTGGAAACTCGAGAAAGAAAGGCCACCATGCGCGTCCTGATCGCGACGGCGAGCCGTCATGGTTCCACCCGTGAACTCGGGCAATGGCTGGGCTCGTCGCTCACCGCGAAACTCGCGGACACAGACCTGTCGGCAACGGTCGATGTCCGTGACGCAGCAGATGTGGACAGCATCGCCGAGTACGACGCCGTCGTACTCGGAAGCGGTGTCTACATGGGCCGTTGGCTCGGCGATGCCCGATCACTGGTTGCCCGTGAGCAAGCCGAACTCGAGACCAGGCCTGTGTGGCTGTTCTCGAGTGGTCCGATCGGTGCCGGCCTGCAGCCCAAGACGAGATCGAAGTGGAGCGAGGCATCGTGGGCGATCGAGCACAAGATCTTCGGCGG
This sequence comes from Rhodococcus ruber, assembly GCF_027270735.1. Lineage (GTDB taxonomy): Bacteria > Actinomycetota > Actinomycetes > Mycobacteriales > Mycobacteriaceae > Rhodococcoides > Rhodococcoides rubrum_A. The sequence continues at coordinate 354,652 of NZ_JAPWIJ010000002.1, forward strand.
CAAGTTGGACCGATCGACATTGTCGAGGTTCGAGCGCGTGGTGGTTCGGATGATCGAGGCCGGCGACGGAGACGACAGGTCACGCGCCGAGGTCGACGAATGGGCCGGCACCATCTGCGCAGCCTTGGCCGTCTCGCCGTCCGGCGCTGATTCGAAGCATCACCACTAGCGCGGCCGCCGTGCCGCGCGCCGGTCAGGATTCCCGCGGAGGAAACCATCCTCGCGCATCACGCAGGGTTCGCCGCGCCACTTCGGCTGTCGGCGTTCCGGATTGGACGGCCAAGCGCTGCAGTTCGGCACGGCCTTCCGCTGCGCTGCGCCCACCGGCGATGAGCACTCCGATCGCCTGGTTCACGTCACTCACGGCAGCGAGAGCATGAGTGCCCGGCTCGGTTGCCCCCGCTTTTCCACCGCCCAGGGGTCGGTCGAGCACGGCCGAGTCGACACCAAGCCCGAGTGAGCAGGTCACGTCGGCCGCGAACTCGACGAGAGCGCCTGCCGTGCCGGACACAATGAGCAGTTGCTTCTCGGCACCGGTGCTGCGCGGGTCGGTGAGCGTGAGTTTCAGCCACGAGGCGGGCGCGAGGTCGACGCTACCGCCCGTCGACGCCGAGACCTCGAAGTACTCGCCGTCGACGATCACGGTGAGAGTCAGCGAGAGAAAGCCCGATACGGCCGCGTCGATATCGGAGGTCAGTCGTTCCACCATTCGAGCGAGGTCGACGGTAGAGCTGTCGAGCGCTGCGGTCAATCGCGCCAGATCGGTGAGCAGTCGAGGCTGAAGTTTCATCGAGAATCCCATGCGGACCGGCCGCGTATTCGATTCTTCCGTAAACCTGCCACGATGGATTTCCATCGTCCGGTGCAGGTGCGAGGCCGAAAGTCGGAGTTCGTACCTCGAATGCACCCGCACAGTCGACGCTACGCGCTTTCGTCCCGCCTATGTGGTCCTGCGACGCAGGCGTGCTGCCTTCATCGCCTCGGCGACCATCGATCGTGCAACCACAGCGATCTTTTCGTGCTCGGTCCGACTGATCCCTCGAAGTTGGTCGTACCCCTCGGTACCGCTGCATCCGGTTCTACTGATCAAGATGCCGATGGCTTGATCGATCACCGCTCGACTGCCAAGTGCCTTCTCCAGCTGGTCCGTCACTTGCACTGCGCTGTCCAGCACGATCGCATTTCGAACCGAGATCGCCGCAGGAACATTCATCGCTACTCGATTCGTAGTGAGCACACGTGCTGATCGAGCACGTGTCTGCCCACTCGAACCCTACGGCCTATCGAACTACGCGGACGCGTCCCTCCGAGATCGGTCCAGTCATAGTCAGAACTCGAACACCTGACGAGCGGTGACGCGCCCACCCATGAGGTCGTCGAAGCACTCGTTCACCTCGTCCAACTTGCGCGATATTGCAGATACCGTGGTCCGTCCGGCCTCGTGCAGTGCGAACACTTCCCGTAGGTCCTTTCTCGTACCGACGATCGAACCGAGTACCGAGATTCCGCCGACCACAGTCTCGAAGATCGGGACCGGGAACACACCATGCGCGGGCATGGACACACATACCAGACGACCTCCGCGGCGCAGTGACCTGAAAGCTTGATCGAACACGCTGGGGATCACGGCCAGGACGATCGCTACGTCGACACCACCGAGAGCCTGGATGGCTTCCACCGGGTCGGTGGTCGCCGAGTTGACGGTGTGATCGGCACCGAGTTCACGAGCGAGTTCGAGCTTCTCGTCCTCGATGTCGACCGCGGTGACGAGTCCGCCGGCGATCTTGGCGTACTGCACTGCCATGTGCCCCAGTCCACCGACACCGAAGATGGCCACGCGCTGAGCCGGCGTGACGCCACCGACCTTGACCGCCTTGTACGTGGTCACTCCGGCACAGGTCAGTGGAGCAGCGTCGAAGGAGGAGACGCCGTCGGGTACGCGAACGACATACTTCGCATGTGCCACAGCGTATTCGGCGTATGCCCCGTCGACGGAGTAGCCGCTGTTCTGTTGCTTCTCGCACAGTGTCTCCCAACCGGACACACAGTGATCGCATTCGCCGCACGCCGAACCGAGCCACGCGATCGCGACCCGCTCACCGATTCGATCCGTCGACACCTGCGACCCGACCGCCTCGATCACTCCGACGCCTTCGTGTCCGGGAACGAACGGCAGGGTCGGCTTGGCCGGCCAATCCCCCTGCGCAGCATGGATATCGGTGTGACAGACCCCGCAGGTCTCCATCTTCACCAGCACCTGCTCGGGCGCGGGCTCCGGGATCGGGATGTCCTTGACGACCAGGGGTCCGCCGAACTCGGTGACAACAGCAGCTTTCATGGTGGATTTCCTCCAACTATCGGAACCAATGCCGTTCTCGACCATCGAGCAATGCACACTGTGATGGTCGGCGCTGCGGCATTCGGCATGTAGGGCCGGAAGTCACCACCGGTTCGGGACGTCTCCCAAACGTCCGAGTGGGAGCCGAAAGGACCGGGAAGCGGAGGCTTTCGACCCTGGCACTCGTCGACGACCCGGACCAGACTCGGCGCATGGCCGACGCTGCGCACTCCCGATCGAAGACCCGAAAGCAATGAACCTGTGGAGAAGACACCCGGGTGTCCGAACCGGTGACGCACTGACCACCGGTGAGCGAGCGGCGGACTACGTCCGAAACGGAATGGGCTCCTGGCCCTTCGTCTTCCTGTTTCTCGGTGTGATGGCACTGTGGGCCGCCTACAACCAGAACGACGGATTCGACCCGTACCCCTTCATCCTGCTCAACCTGTTCCTGTCGATGATCGCGGGTCTTCAGGGAGCGATTTTGCTGATTTCGGCCAAACGCGCCGACTCTGTGAGCAGTGAGGTTGCCGTACACACGCTTTCGAACACCGCCTTACTCCAGGACATGATCGAGGCCAATACCGTCTTGACCGAATCGGTGGCGCAGCTGGCGGCCGAAATACACGAACACGTCTGCCCGTCCGCTCAGCGTCTCGGTGCAGGCACGTCTCCAAAGGTCAGGAGCCCGGTGTCCCAGCCGTGAGACTGGCAAGAATTTCTCGCGCCCAGTTGCACGGGAGTACCCAGTCGCCCGAAGTATCCGGCGACGGCGCCGGAGTCGGCGTGAACCAGGGCACAAGGCCCGCTGCGCACAGGGTGGTCGAGCGAGGTCTGTCGAGCTCGAACGGTGTGGACACCGGGTGGCGCAGACGGCGTCACGGGGCCAGGCGAGTCGAAACGGTGCTACCCGAGTCGATCCGGGACCTTGTGCCCTTACGTTGCCACGGCTCGGCGTCGGAGACTCGTAGAACACAAAGACACTTCGGGCGGGAGTAGGTGGCGGCCATGTTCACGGATCTAGCTCGACGGTGGTGGCGAAGGAGTCCGTGGGTTCGCAATCCCCTGATGCGGCTGCCCGACAGGATCGAACGAACGGCGGTGGCCGTCGGTATCGCGGCACTCGTGTTGCTGATTCCCATTGCCGCGACAATCGGTTCGGTGACCTACAGTGACCTGTCGCTCCGGTCGCAACAGCAACGGGCAGAGTACGTCCGAGTCGATGCCCGTGTAGTCGACGCCGACAAATCCGCTCGGTCCGAAACCGACGGCGTCACGACGGTGGCCGGTACCGCGACCGTGCAGTGGACCGCACCGGACGGCTCCGTGCGCTCGGGAGCGACCGACGTGCCCTCGGCCCTACGAATGGGAGAGACGACTCCGATCTGGCGTGATGCAGCCGGAGACCTCGTGCGTGCCCCCGACACTGGGGCCGGTGCCGTGGTCAATGGGGTTGCCACGGCCGTGTTCGCCTGGTTTCTCGGTGCCGTTGTCATCGCTGGGCTTGTCTTGCTCATTGCGCTTGCCGGTGAACGCTCCCGAATGCAGCACTGGGACCGAGATTGGCAGCAGTTCCTCCAGGCGCGTGATCATCCCCCGCGGTAACGCCGTCGATCATTCGCTCCGACGACGACAACGCTCGAAAAGTGCCGACAGAGAAGACGATGACATGACCGATCTCGACACCGAGTTCCGCTCCGCTGGTATCGACTACGAGCGTGCGCTCATGCGTAGCCCGTTGGCTGCACAACTGCGTGTGGTCCATCGTCGAATCCAGGTGATGATGATCGAGCAGGGAGCTCTGCACCCTCGAGACCTCGTTGCGTCGGCACTGCCGTCGAGTCGATGCCCCACGCTGAACTCTGCCTGACGTCGTCGCGGTCGCATGACCTTCGAGACGCTTGCCCTGTGTGCCGCAGTGGGATTGTTCGGCCCACTGCTGGCGCTGCCGCGCGGGCTCCGGATACCCGTCGTCATCGGAGAACTCGTCGCCGGAATCGCTTTCGGCCACACCGGCTTCGGCGTCATCGATCCGAGTGAACAGACACTGAGCTTCCTGGCGCAGGTGGGGTTTGCACTGGTCATGTTCGTGGCCGGCAGCCAGGTTCCCATTCGTGACCCGCGACTGCGCATCGCTCTCGGAGTCGGTGCTGCGCGCGCGGTGACCGTCGGGCTGCTGGCAACCGCGCTCGGCTGGGTCGTCTCCGCTGCATTCGATGCACCTCACCTCGGTCTGTACGCGGTATTGATGGCGTCGTCCTCGGCCGCCGTCATCATGCCGATCGTCGAGTCCACCACTATGACCGCACCCGGCCTGATGGCCCTGCTGCCGCAGATCGCGCTCGCAGACGCGGTCTGTATCGTCGCGCTGCCCCTCGTGGTCGATCCACCGCGCGCCGTTCCCGCCGCGCTCGGATCGGCAGCGGTCATCGCCGCTGCCGCGCTGACATTCGTTGTCCTGCGACACTTCGACATCACGGGACTGCGCCGCCGAATCCACCACGTCTCTGCCCAGCGCAAGCTCGCGCTCGAATTGCGCCTCAACCTGGTTCTGCTGTTCGGCCTCGCAGCCCTCGCTGTCCACACTCATGCATCGGTGATGCTGGCCGGCTTCGGCTTCGGGCTCGCCGTCGGTGCCATCGGAGAACCGCGACGCCTCACGAAGCAACTGTTCGCCATCACCGAAGGTTTTCTGGGGCCACTGTATTTCGTCTGGCTCGGCGCGTCACTGGACTTACGCGCCCTGGGCGACCATCCGGACATGATCGTGCTGGGCCTCGCATTGGGGTTCGGTGCCATCGCGGTGCACGGTGCCATGCGCCTGACCGGCCAACCCGTCGGACTCGGGATACTCGCGGCAGCCCAACTCGGCGTTCCGGTTTCGGCCGTGACACTCGGCGCGCAGAGCGGCGTCCTGGCTCCCGGTGAGGGCCCTGCCATCGTGCTCGGAGCCCTGGTGACCATCGCGGCAGCGGCCGCCGCATCTCGGCTGGCGCTCGTCGTCCTGCGTGACCCTGCGGGCCCGAGGGCGGCGCAAGGCATTTGAGTGTTTCGAGTTACCCGAGGTGGGGAATGTGGGTCGTGGAACGATCGGCACGACGCGAAACGGATCACGACGATGACAGATGACCAGGTCTGGCGCCTCAAGGGTGCGTGCATCGACGACATGGATGCCTACGACTCGCAGCAGCTCCCCCGCCATGGACGCAAACGCGCAGAAAAGGCATGGCGCCTGTGCGCCGATTGCCCGGTGTTGCGTAATTGCGCTGAGCAAACGGCGCGCGATATCGAGTCGGGTCGCATTCCGGTCGGCGTTGTCGTCGCCGGTGCCGCGTACCACGACAATGCGAGCAACGGTCGCCGGACCGATGCGTACCGCACTCTCGAGTTCTTGATCGGTCGACCGCTCTCCAACCCTGCCGCCTGATCACGCAGTCGTTCGATAACGCTGCGGTCACGGAAAGCTGCGAATTCGGTAACGCCAACAGCTCTGTTCGACGCGAATTCGGTGTGTCTTCTCGCGCCTGACCTGCGTCGGAGCAGGGTGCGCAACAATGCTTCCATGACCGCAGCGCACGTAACCCACTTCGGGCTGCCGGACGATGTTCGGACGGCACTCTCGCAGAGGGCACCGATAGAACAGGCCAAAGGAATGCTGATGGCAATACATCGCATCACCGCCGACGCGGCGTTCGATCTGCTCGTCGACCGATCGCAAAGCACCAATCGAAAGCTTCGCGATATCGCGCAAGAATTGGTGGACAAGGCCTCGACCGAACGGTGAGTGTCAGGGCGACCCCGCACGCTGTTGTTTCAACGCACGGGGCCTGAGCAATGTGGCAGTCCGGACTACTTCATCACCTGCTGTGCCGTATGCCCTGCCATGGCCGCCCGAAACATCCCACCCGGTGACGCCATCACGTGTGTGTCAGAAACGCGCGAGAATCGCACGCGCACAACGGACTACAGTGGCTCGATCGTAGGACATGACGTAGTCGAATTCACGGTCTGCGTCGGCTTCGCCGCGGTGCAGGTCTATGGCGGCCAGCACTCCGCAGAAGTGCGGCCCGAGCACAACCACGTTCCACTCCTCGACGAGCGAATCCACCGGGTCGAGCGGTGCATGGACGATGCCGCCCTCTTGTACGTATCCCATGCCAACGCCGTACACGCCGGCGTACGAGATCTGCTCGGCCATCGACACCCAGCGCGCACGGCTGGTCGGAGTGAAGTGTTCGGCCCTCTGAAAGGTGCCGAGTACCAACGTTTCCGGTCCTGCAGATGCAGCCTGCATCTCGAGGGAGGTGCTCATCGCTACGAGAAGGCGCTTGGTACTTCGCGTGGCGATCTTGCCCGATGACGCGATGGCGTACGGCGATTCGAGAGCGACCGCGGGAGTACTCCAGGTGGGGAACGGAGGCATCACCTCGGCAGCGTCGGCCGGAAGTTCCTCGGTCGTCTGCGCGGCCGGGTACAGCTCGCCCACCCCGTACGTCGCACCGAGTCCCAGTGCGCGGCTCCGATGCAGCGGCGTGTCGACTCCGCTGGCGACGACAACCGCGCCCGTTCGTTCCACCTGAGCAGACACTGCATGGGCGGTTCGCGCGGTGGACAGATCGGGGCGGGTGGACACCATGGTTCCCGCGAGGATGATCACGTCCGGTTCGATGAGCGGGAGCAGCGTCATCGATTGAGGCCGACGACCGACATCGTCGACGGCGACCACTTTGCCGTCGCGCCGGGCCTTGTCGATCGCCGCGAGAGTGCGAGCCGGGCTGTCCACGAGCGCCGCTTCGGTGACGACGACGATATCGCGGCGGAGTTGCTCTTCGGTAGCGGAGTCGATGGCAGCGAGCGAGTCGACATCCATCGAGACGAGCATCGGCAGTCGCACCGACTGCTCCAGTCGAGCGACTCCCCATGCCAGCGCGTCGAGCTCACGCTTGGCGTCCATGGCCCTCGCCGCGCGCTTGAGTGCGTCGGCCGAGGCAAGGGGGCCGTTCTCGGGCCCGCGCAGCTGCACTTCGATCGCTGCGAGCGCGCCGTTGTCCAGCCGACAGACCGGGGCGAAATACGGCTGCACCGTCAACTCTCCCGTGTCCGTGTCGACTGCGGATCCTGCTTCGGCCAGCGCGAACGTCACACCACAGTTTGACACGAAAAATCGACCCCCGTCCGGCGGGGGTGGATCGGTATCTCAAACCTGACTTCGGTCAATTCTTTTCGCTCCTACGACAGTGGACGACGCAGGTGTCACGAACAGCGTCGCAAGTATCTCGTTTGGGTAACGTTGCATAACGTTTCAATAACAGCCACAGCGCCGGGCGTCGACGCGTCGTCGACCGCGACAACGACGAGAAACCGGGCTGAAAACCCATGACCGAGTGGACTTTCGATGCTCGCGCCCAGTTTCATTACTATGGCGTACAACAAACGTACCGACCGTATTGTGACTTGTCACAGAGTTGAAATGAAACAATTCCGACATACGTTTCGTCGCCCTAACGTCCCTCCTGGCTACCGGAGTTCCGGTGCCACCGGCCGCCCCGAGAGGGGGCTCCGGAGCCGTTTCTGGACTTGGAGGATCGATCGATGACGCTCAACCCGCCGACCCGCTCTCGTACACTCGCCGCCGTACTCGCCGCCGTTGCCATCACCGGAGCGACGGTCGGTGCCGCCAGCGCCAGTGCCGCCACCATCTCGCCTGCCGGCACCGCGTTCACTGCACCCGGAACAATCGTCGTGAGCACGCCGGCCTCGTTCGGAGTGCCGGTGAGTTGCTCCATCAACCTGATCGGTACCACCAGCGCCGACGGCTCCTCGGCTTCGATCACCGACGCCAAGATCAGCGGTTCCAATCGTCTGTGCAACCTGCCGCAGCTCAAGAACCTGCCCTGGACCCTCACCCCCACCAGCGCCACCACCGGCGAAGTGTCCAACGTGGGCTTTTCACTGGTCGGATACAACTGCGGACCGGCCACCTTGGCCGGTTCGTTCGACAACATGACCAACACTCTGACGTCGACCAACCAGCCGATGTCCGGTAATTGCACGGTCAACAGCCTGTCTGTCCAGCCGAATCCGGCTTTCACCCTGTCCTGACCGCTCGACCTCGTCCGAAAACCAACCCGTAATCCGAAGGAAACCACGTGAAGATCCGCAACAAGACTGTCGTCACCATGGCGGCACTGGCATCGTCTGTCGCTCTGGCAACGATGGTGGCCGCACCGGCCAACGCTGCCGACACACTGCCCATCACATTCCAGGCAGACACGACGACGCTCATCGCCAAAACCGGTCAGCCGGTGATATTCCCGACCACCGACCTGGTCACCGACGTCGACCTGGTCGGCGGAACCGTCACCGGTTCACTTGCCCTCCCGCAGGCATCCGCCAACCTGAAGCTCGGCCCTGCAACGCTGGCCAAGTTCACCATCTCGATCATCGACGCGACCCCGGTCTCCGGCACCCTCGTCCAGGGCGGACCCGCCGAGGCACCCACGTTGGACCTCGACGTTCAGCAGAGCTTCAAGATCCGAATCGACTCGGTGAAGCCCTTGGGCATCGACACCGGATCGGCAGGATCCTCCTCGCTCGATCTGATCCCCGCGGGTGCCAACTGCGTCACCGCCGAAACCACGGCCAACCTCACCGGTTCGCTCGATGCGATCGATCTGATCCAGAACAACCAGACCGACTCACATGTCAAGGGCACCTACACGATTCCGCAGTTCAAGAACTGTGGCGCGTTCACCTCGGTGCTCAACGCAATCATCGCCGGCCCGGGTAACACCCTCGACGTGCACCTGACCAACCCGGTCTTCGATGTCGGAACGCAGTCTGCGATCGCATCCAAGGTTGCCCGCTAGAGGTAGGCAGCACACCCACCAGACGTCGGCCGGTTCCGGGTTCGGAACCGGCCGACGTCACTGTCGTTCGTCGACGGGTCGAGTCTCCAGTGAATCGTCGACGTACAGCGCGACGCGATCGCCGCCCAGCCTTTTCGCCTGGTACATCGCCTTGTCGGCACAGCTCAGCAGATCGTTGACGTCGGCGTCGACGCCGCGCGTCCCGACAGCCGCCTCCGCGATACCCAACGAGGCGGTCAGCGGCGATCGATCCGTTGTGTCACACAGGCGAATTCGCAGCAATTCGGATCGTTGGATCACCGAGTCGAGGTCGTCCACGCAGACAACAGCGAACTCTTCGCCGCCGAGTCGAACCGTGATCGCCGGCGCTGGGAAGACCTCGAGAATTCGGGTCGCGGTCATTCGTATCACGGAGTCTCCGTGCTCGTGCCCGTACTTGTCGTTGACTGCTTTGAAGTTGTCGATGTCGATCACCACCGCGGTCACGGACGTGTAGCAACCGGATCGGAGTTCGAGGTTGCCGATTGCCGCGTCGAATCCCCGTCTGTTCTGCATTCCGGTGAGCGGGTCGTAGAACGCGCCGGTTGCGTCGCGACGAAGCAGCATGAGAAAGGTATGACAGATCAGCGGGGCCGAGAACATCACCAGAACCAGCATCACGAGGTAGAGGTTGGTCTGCAGACGCTGCCCCGGGCCGTCCGTCAGGGCCGAGACATAGAGGGCCATCGTGGTGACCAACGCGAACACGTGATGAGCGGTGAACAGTTTGGGGCCGTGAAATCCCACGACATAGCTGCCCACGACGGTGAACAGGGCCGCCATGGGCAACACCATGGACGGTTCGTCGGTGGTGAGCAGAACAGCGGCGAGCAGGATGTCGGCATACAGCACGAATGCAATCGACATCTGCCGGCTCGGCCAGCCGCCGATCACCCAGGCCAGGCCCAACGGCACCGTGGTGACAACGCTGACCCACAGGGGCCAGCGGCCGAGGCTACCCTCTGCGAGAGCCGGAATCGTCAGGGCGATCGCTGCGGCAGCGCCGTACAGCCAGCACCAGATTCCGATGAAAAACCTGGTGAGGTGCAACCCCCGCTGGGACCGCGCGTACGCGACGTTCCACCCGTAATCGACCGGAAGCGCCCACCACTGGCGAAGACTGTTCACTTGTAGAGCAGCTTTCCTCGTATCCCGACCTGGACCGACTAGTCAACCACAGACGAAACCACCTGGTCTGCGAAGTCGTGAACTTAACGACCAGCGGGGCTAGCCGCGCATACCGTCGGCCAACTCGAGCACCCGGCCCGCGTACCTGACCACGAACGCGTCGAGCGCTTGCTGGGACAGTTCGGGGCACCCGGCTCTCCGGAAGAAGTGCTCGAGATCCACCAGCCGATCCCCCAGTCCGACGCGCCGGTGATCCAGCGCCTCCAGCTCCGCGACCAGGGCCTCGAGCTCCTCGGCTTTGCGCATTACGTCGTCCATCGGATCACCGTCCACTTCGCGAGAGCTGTGCACAGATTGGTTGGCGGAGCCGGGCTTCCCTCCCAACCCCGCCGAGCGCAACACTACGCCCTATCGAACACGTGTGCGAATCGATTCGAGGTAGCTGTTTTGCACCACACATCCTGTGCACAATCCGAAGAGGTGGCCTACAGTCTGTGACGTGCTCCAGATGAGGGGTCCGAACGGGGTTCGACCGCCAGGCTCGACACATCCAATTCACTTGGCGCTCTTAGCAATCCTTACGATTGCCGTGGTCGCTCTGGTCATCCTTGCAATCCATGAGGGCCGCCTCTGATCGCGGACCTTGTTGTTCGCTATCGACGCCCTTCGGCGGGATCCCGCGTCCGACGGACGATCGTGAACCGTCAGGTCCTCGGCAACGTACGACCGGCAGCATCGATCGACCGTCGACGACGCCTGACCACCTCGATGATCTCGTCGACCACGCGTCGCGTATCCCCCAGCGCCTGCACTGCCGAGTAGCGCAACACCAACCAGCCCTGCAGCACGAGTACGTTCTGCCGTCTGCGATCGCTGTCGAACGCCTGGCTCGAGGTGTGGAATTCACGCCCGTCGATCTCCACGATCACCCGTGCCCTGAAGTCGACGAGGTCACCGAAATAGGGTCCCACCCGCGCATTTATCTCCATGAAGAAGTGCCGTGCAGACATCGCCCGTGCCACGACGCGCTCGGCCTCGGATCGCGTCTGAAGGCAGCACAGACGCAGTTGTCTGCGGACGGTCTTCATCCCGGCCATGCCGCGGGACTTCTCGCACGTCGACGCGATGCGGCGGCGCAACTCCGGTCGCGCGATGGCCGTGTCGAAGAACCGCTCCAACTCCGCACCGGTCACAGTCGCCGCGACGTCGACGAACACCTGGGCCAACGTCACCACCGGGAGTCCCTGGCACACATCCGATTCGGGGAGGCGTCGGCGATGGATCTTCACCCACTCCGGTGCACGCTGTCGGGTCGACGGCAGCACCGTCGCCGCGACCGTAGGCGGCTCCTCCTCCAGCAACCCCCACACCCAGGCCGCAGTCAGATGACTGAGAACTGCGCCCGGCTTCCACACAGTGACCGCACTGCACAGATCGAGATAGTCCGGCTTGTCCGTCGCGTAGATTCCGGGCAACACTCGAATCAGCTGCCCTGACGCAGTTCGACGAGTGATGGTGCCGCGACTCATCCCTCGGGCCATCAAGTCCCCCGCTGTACTTACACCCATCTGAATACGGTGGACGATCGACGAAGGCTGCGCCAGAGGCAGTTTCGAAACCTGTGCATAGAGCGGAGTTATCTACAGGCCGACCGCACCGGAGTGTTCACCATCGGCACCCTTCGGCGGGATCCCGCGTCCGGGGCACGATGCTGAACCTTCAGGTCCGTCGGTAACGAACCCATCGGGCAGGCTGCGCCGGTATCGCACCGGCGCAGCCCCTGTCGTCAGGAACCGAGGAAAGCGCTCACTGCGGTGGTTCCGCTCTCGGCGCTTCCGCTGCCGATGAGCCCGAGGATGACGTCGACGATGATCTTGGCGATGAATGCGTCCATAACTACTCCTGCTGTGAAGTACCCCCGACGGGATACAGACGGACCTACGAATGCCATGGCCGACTGTTACCGACCACAACGAATCGGAAGGTAGCAGCTGGATATGCCCAAAGAGTGACGCTGTGGGCGTGACCACACCACTTTGGCGTTTGTACAAATCTCGTAATTTGTCTAGCCGGCGGACAAAATCCGTGTATTGTCCAATCCATAGTGATCGGACTTACACGAGGAGTGACGATGACCGCATCGAACATCGACGATCAGGCACAGACGCCGGTCGACGAGTGGCACGACCGCAAGCGACATCTCTGGCTCATGGGGCTGATTCCGCCCACGGCAGTGTTCCTGGCCACCGGTCTGGTGTGGGCCTTCAACCAGCTCGGCTGGAATGCAGTGTCCCCGGTCTGGTGGTGGATCGGCGCGCTGCTCGTATACGGATTGCTCCCGATTCTCGACCGCTTCTTCGGTCCCGACGGCGACAACCCACCCGACGAGGTGATGAAGGCGCTCGAAGAAGACAAGTACTACCGCTACTGCACGTATGCCTACATTCCGTTCCAGCTCGCGAGCCTGGTGTTCGCCTGCTACCTCTGGTCCGCCGACAACCTCTCGTGGCTCGGCATCGACGGCGGGCTGGGGCTGGTCTCGAAGATCGGCCTGGCCATCAGCATCGGCGTCATGGGCGGCGTCGGCATCAACACCGCTCACGAACTGGGGCACAAGAAGGACGAACTCGAGCGCTGGCTGTCGAAAATCACTCTGGCACAGACGTTCTACGGCCACTTCTACATCGAGCACAATCGTGGCCACCACGTTCGCGTCGCCACTCCAGAGGATCCGGCGAGCTCGAAGTTCGGTGAGAGTTTCTGGGCCTTCCTCCCCCGTAGCGTGTGGGGAAGTCTGCAATCGTCCTGGGAGCTCGAGAAGGCTCGTATGGAGCGTCTGGGCAAGAGCACGTGGAGTATCCACAACGATGTGCTCAACGCATGGCTGATGTCCGTCGTCCTCTACGCAGTCCTCGTGGCTGTGTTCGGTCCGATCGTGCTGCCGTTCTTGGTCATTCAGGCGATCTACGGCTTCTCACTGCTGGAGACGGTCAATTACCTCGAGCACTACGGCTTGCAGCGTCAGAAGAAGGACAACGGCCGTTACGAACGGTGCACCCCCGAGCACAGCTGGAACTCCGATCACATCGTGACCAACATCTTTCTGTATCACCTTCAGCGACACAGTGATCACCATGCCAACCCCACTCGGCGCTACCAGACGCTGCGCAGCATGGACGGAGCACCGAACTTGCCGAGCGGTTACGCGAGCATGATCTCTCTGGCCTACTTCCCGCCGGTGTGGCGCAAGGTGATGGATCACCGCGTTCTCGACCACTACGACGGCGACATCACGAAGGTCAACATCCAGCCGTCCAAGCGGGAGAAGATCCTCGCCGCGTACGGAGCGAAGTGATGGCTGTCTACGAATGCCCGGTATGCGAGTTCGTCTACGACGAGTCCAAGGGCGCACCGCGCGAGGGTTTTCCGGCGGGAACCGCATGGTCCGACGTGCCGGACGACTGGCCCTGCCCCGACTGCGGCGTCCGCGAGAAAATCGACTTCAGGAGCAAGAAATGAAGCTTTACCGCTGCGTGCAATGTGGATTCGAGTACGACGAAGAGCTGGGCTGGCCCGAGGACGGCATCGAACCGGGCACTCGCTGGGACGATATTCCCGACGACTGGTCGTGCCCCGACTGTGGTGCGGCCAAGGCCGATTTCGAGATGGTCGAGGTCGAACGCGGGTGACTACTCGGCAACCCAGCAACGTCGTGATCGTCGGCACCGGTGCCACCGGATACACCGCCGCCAAAGTGCTACGCGCCGAGGGCTTCACCGGGTCCGTCACGCTGATCGGTAACGAGCAGGAAGCCACCTATCGTCGTCCGGCGGTCTCCAAGGAGCTGCTGCTGGGTACCAAATCGGTCGATCAGGTTCAACTGGGTGCGGCCATCGACGGTGTCGACGTTCGCACGGGCGTCACCGCTACCGCGGTCACCGATTCGGCCGTACAGCTGGACAACGGCGATCAGGTCCCGTACGACGCCCTGCTGCTGGCAACGGGTTCTCGTGCACGGCAACTCGATCGATTGGGTTCGGGTCACGTGTTCAGCCTCCGCACCGCTGCCGACGTCGCCCCGCTGCACGCCGACATTCTCCGAACGGGATCGCTGCTGGTGATCGGCGGCGGCCTGATCGGGTGCGAGGCGGCAGCAGCGGCCCGATCACTCGGTGCCGAGGTGACGGTGTTGGAGGCAGCATCGGCTCCGCTGAACCGGATCGCACCAGCCGCGATCTCGCAGATGTATCGAGACCTGCACGCCGACAACGGCATCACGATGCACACCGCCGTCTCCGTGACAGAACTGGAAAAGCTGCCCGACGGCACGCTGCGTGCCACCGCTCAGGACGAACGCTCATGGTCTGCCGGAACCGTGCTGGTGTCCGTCGGCTCGGTCGCCAACATCGAGCTCGGGGCGGACATGGGCCTCGAGACCGCGTCGGGAATCCTGGTGGACGCCGCGATGCGAACATCGGCGGCCGGCATCTACGCCGCGGGTGACGTCGCCGAGGTTCCCAACTCGGTCCTGGGCGGCACCTATCGAAGTGAGCACTGGAACGGGGCCGTCGATCAAGCCACCCGGGCCGCTCGGTCCATCCTCGGTCTCGACGTCGGCGATCTCGACGTTCCGTGGGGGTGGTCCACTCAGCACGGTGTCAACCTGCAATTTGCGGGGTGGACGAGCGCGGACGACGAATACGTCGTGGTCCGCGGCTCGATCGAAGACCGCCGATTCACCGCCTGTGCCCTGCGCGGCGATACGCTCGTCGGAGCTGTCGGGGTGGGGTACCCCAAGGACATCCGGCAGATCCGCTCCCTCATTGCGCGCGCAGACCCCATCGATCGGAATCTCCTCGGAGAAGATTGGCTGGATCAGCCGCATGCGGTCGTTCGATAGAGTCGTTCTCATGCCCGCAGCCGAACAGACGTCGACCCCCGGTCGATACCGTGAAGCGGCGTCCACTCTTGCGCGCGATACAGCGCTCGATGCGCTGCGCGAGTTGTTGCACGAGCGCAACTGGCGCAACGTGACGATGAGTCACATCGCCAAGGCTGCCGGCCTGAGCAGACAGAGCCTGTACAACGAGTTCGGGTCACGGCGCGGCGTCGCACAGGGGTACGCCATCAGATTGACGGACATATTCGTCGACCTGTGCGAAACCGCACTGTACGAGCATCCCGACGATGCCGGCGCTGCCCTGCGCCAGGGTTTCTCGTCGTTCTTCCAGCTCAGTGCGCTGGATCCCCTCGTGCGATCACTGCACGGTGGCGACGCCCCCGAGGATCTGCTCCGCCTGATCACCACCGACAGTGCCGTACTGATCGAGCGCGCGGGAGACCGACTCGCGAACACCTTCCAACGCGGCTGGGTAGGTGCGAGCCCACGGCAGGCAGACGTCGTCAGCAGGGCGATCGTGCGTCTGGCACTGAGCTACATCCCCGAGCCCCCGCACGATATAACCGCTGCTGCAGATGATTTCGCGCTTCTGCTGACTCCGTTCATCGACTCGATCACTGCCGGTCGGCCGGTCGAACACTGACACATCAGGATTCGCCGACAGGTGCGAGCACGATGTCGAAGTCGGCCCTGGCCCACGTTCTGTCTCCCACATCTCGACCGTCCGGGGTCGGGGTTCCCGCCGGCTGCTCCACGAAGTCCTTGATCAACGAATCCTTGACACCGAACACCGTGTCGCTGTTCAGCAGGTCGTCACCGCTGACGAAGATGTGCGTCACCAGCGTTCGCATCCCCGGTGCCGTCACCATGAAGTGCAGGTGCGATGCCCGCATCGGCGAGCGCCCGGTCGCAGTGAGCATCCGTCCGACCGGCCCGTCGTGCGGAATCGGATAGGGCGTCGGAGTCAGCGCCCAGAATCGATAGTGCCCGTTGTCGTCGCTGTAGAGATGCGCTCGACCGCCGACGCGCGCGTCGTCGTACTGAACGTCGTAGAACCCGTCCTCGTCGGCTTCCCACACCTCGAGCCGGGCACCGGGAATGGGCGTGCCGTCGGTGTCTCGCACGGTTCCCTCGACCCAGCACGGTTGTCCTGCAGCACCTCCCGATGCATCACCACCGTTCTCGATACGCGGTGCGTCGTCGACGAAGAACGGGCCGAACACGGTCGCTTCGGTCGCATCCTCGTATGCCGGATTGTTCACGTTGATCGTCTGCATCGATGCCCCGAGTACGTCGGAGAGCAAGATGAATTCCTGACGCCGGTCGTCGGTGATGTGACCGACCTCGGTGAGAAATCCGATGGCGGTGTTCCACTCCGCTTCGGTCAGTCGCACATCGCGAATGAATCCGTGCAGGTGTTGCACCAACGACGTCATCACCTGTTTCAGGCGCGGATCGGCGCACTCACCGAACGATGCGATGACGTTGTCCACCAGTCGTTCTTCTACGGCGGTTTGGGTGTCGGTGACGGTCTCGTCGGTCATACTCTCGCTCACTGTTCGCTCTCGCTCGGCCGGTCGCCGGCCCATGCTGCTCGAAGAATTGTGGTTACCGCCTCGCGGGTGACGGGGCGGGGGTTTCCGTAGGAGCGGCTCGTCGCTTCCTCGGCGATCCGGTCGATGTCGCTCTCCTGCATGCCCAGTTCGGCCAGGGATCGGGGCGCGTCGAGGGTCCGGCACAGGTCCCACAGCCGTCGGGCCGGGTCCGCGGTTCCGGGAAGCGCCCGTGACAGAGCTGCCACCGCCTCCGGTGCGTGCGACTGGTTGAATGCCAACACGTGCGGTAGCACCACCGTATGAGTCGGGGCGTGCGGCAGATTCAGCGTTCCGCCCAGCGCATGACAGAGCTTGTGATGCAAGGACATCGTCGTAGCACCGAGCGTCGCTCCGCACAGCCAGGCTCCGTACAAGGCGTCACTGCGCCCCTGCGAGTCGGACGGGTCGGCGACGATCACCGGGAGTGCCGACGCGAGTGCTCGCACCCCGTCCTCCGCCATCAGTGCGATGATCGGGCTGATGTCGGGTGCGTACAGCGCTTCCACCGCATGTGCGACGGCGTTGATGCCGCTGGTCACCGACAGCCCCACCGGAAGGCCCGTCGTCAGCTCGGGGTCGTAGAGGACGCTGCGCGGCAATACCGCTGTGTCGCGGCCGGTTTCCTTGCGTCCGTCGGTCGTCATGCCCCACACCGGCGTCATCTCCGACCCGGCATAGGTGGTGGGCACGGCCACGATGGGTAAGCGGTGCTTCAGTGCGATGGCCTTCCCCAGCCCGATTGCCGATCCTCCGCCGACGGTCACGCATCCGTCGGCCCCCAGCGAGACGGCCTCCGCGCTGGCTCGGGCGGCCAGGTCGGCGGGAACGTGCATCACGGCGTCCGAACGAATTCCCACACAACGATCCCCGAGGATGGATGCCACTCGGTCTGCGATGCTCTTCTGGCTCGGGGAGCACAGCACCAGTACCCGGCGGAGTCCGAGGTGATCGAGTTCGTCGGCCACGCTCTCCAGAGAACCGGTGCCGAATTTCACCCGCATCGGGTTGGCCTCGTAGGCGAAGGCACGGATCATCGCGACAGCACCGCGGTCAGAGCCTCGCGAAGCGCGCCTTCGAGATCGTCGATCAATTCATCGGCGCGCCAACAGATGTGCTTGTCGGGGCGCACGAGTAGCGCACCGCTCTCGGATACCTCGCGCAGCCTGGCCCAGTCGAAGTACAGATCGGTCACCTCGCGCCCCGGTCCGATGACAACGGTCTCGAGCGGCACACCGAGTTCCTCGGCGACCCTGTCCGCAGCCGACTCCCACGCCGAGCCGGCGACTCCGGTGATGAGCGTGAAGCGTTCGTAGGGCGCAAGATCGAGCATCGCCCGCTTGTGCAGATGATCACCCACCCATGCGTGCGGAAGGTGGGATCCGGGCAGGGTGGACACCTGGTAGTACAGATCGCTGTCTCGTGTCGGTTCCGGTAGCGCACCGTCCGGCACTATTGCCGAGGATGTGTAGAACTGACCCAATTCCACTCCGTGGGCATTGAATTCGTAGTTCTTGGTCTCCATGGCAGCAGCGAGTGCCGCGCGCTTGGCAGCGCCGGCAGGTGTGTTCGCCTTGCGTTCTTCTATTCGTTCGATCATCTCTGCTTCGGTCTTCGCATCCGTGACGCCGAGAGCCTCGAACAGGCCCGCGAATTCACGACTGGAGCGATTGGCACGCTCGACGATCCGCTTCGCCACCGGAGCCCGCTCCGCACTGTAGGTATCGAGCAAGGACTCACCGGCACTGCCTTTCAGCACCGCGGCGAGCTTCCACGCCAGATTGTAGGAGTCCTGGATCGAGGTATTGGAGCCGAGTCCGTTGCTCGGCGGATGACGGTGGACCGCGTCACCGGCACAGAACACGCGCCCCTTCTGCAGATGCGTGGCGTGGGCTTCGTTGTTGCCCCACAGTGAGGTTCCCGTGATCTCGACATGAAGATCCGGCATGCCCAACAGGTTCCGGACGATCTGGACGGCGGCGGCCTCGTCCACCACCGGCGGCGGCACGGCGATGTCGAACCCCCACACCACGAGCCACTCGTTCCAGGGCCGAACCATACGCACCAACCCGGCACCGATACCGCCGACATTCGATCCAGGCTGAATCACCCAGTACAGCACCGACGGTCGATGTCCGACGTATTCTGCGATGTCCGCCTTGAACGTGATGTTCATCGACCCGGCGATGTCCATCGCGCCCTCGAACGGAAGGTCGATGTCGGCCGCCACTTTCGAGCGAGCGCCGTCCGCGCCGATGAGGTACTTGGCACGGATCGTGTACCGGTGTCCGGTCAGTCGATCCATCACCGACACACTGACCCCGTCGTCGTCCTGCACGTGTGAGAGGTATTCGGTCGAGAACTGGGTCTGAGTTCCTCGCATCGTCGCATTCTTGACGAGGATCGGCTCGAGGTAGGTCTGCGGGATGTCGACGGTCAAGCACGGCGACGCGAGCTGGTAGTCCGCTTCACGGTCGGCACCGGTTCCCCACGTACGAATCCGGCCGATCTCCTCGCCCGCGATGGACGTGCAGAACACCGTGTCGCCGACGAGTTCGTGTGCGGTCGCGTCGGCGAGCACCTGCTCGGCAATTCCCACGTCCCGAAAGATCTCCATCGTCCGTTGGTTGGTGATGTGTGCGCGGGGAGTGTTGGCCGTCCAGCGGTACTTCGTGATCATGATGTTGGGGATGCCGAGGGTGGACAGCAGCAGGGCCGCCGATCCGCCCGCCGGCCCCGATCCGACGATGAGCACGTCGGTTTCCACCACCGAGGAATCGGGCAGTGCGGTTGCTTTCTGACCGTCGTCGAACACCGGCATGGGATCACCCTTCGTCGTGCCCGACTCTCGTCTCGGGACCTGAGATCGAGTGTCCTGCATCACTCCGCGGTGTTGTCGGCAATCGTGCCGAGCTCGGCGCAAACCGACACACATGGCCGATTTCGTGAGTGTCACCCTGCCGATCGCATGATCACCGCGTCGCGTCGGACATCGGTTGCACGGTGGCCGAATCGGGCCACGAACGAACTCGAGAAGTACGTGGCGGAGGAGAACCCGCACGATCGAGCGATGTCCGCAATGGTCACCGGCGCATCGGAGGGTGCGGTGAGCTGGGCGTGGGCACGTGCGAGCCGCCGCTCGAGGATGTACTTGGGCACGCTGATGCCGTCGTCGGCGAACACCCGCGACAGGTGCCGGGCACTGATCCCCACCGCGCGTGCCACCTGCGCGGCAGACAGCGATGCGTCGGGCAGGCGTTGCTCGATGAACGAACGCGCCGCCGCTCGATGCGCCGAGTTCACATTCGCGCGGGCACCGGTGGTCAGCACCGAGACTAGTTCGAGGATCGCGCGCTCGTCCGGCGGAGCCGCGTCGCGACCGGTTGCCCTTCCCACTTGCCGAGCGAGTGCCGCCGCGTACACATTGCCGCTCGGGGAGAAGTCGAACATCCTGGGGCCCACGAGAGGCGCCGCATCCGAAACGTCCGCGAACAGCGAGCGGGGCATCTTCACCACCAGCTCCTCGAGCCCGTGGGAGAAGCCCCGCATGAAGGCTGTGTCGGCGTCGAGCAACAACCCTTGACCCGGGCCGACGGCACGAATGCCGTCCTCCGAGTAGAAGAATGCATCGCCGACGAGGCTGAAGTACAGCATCACCGAGTCCGACGGGTGTTGCCGAATCAACTCCGCGTCTCGTTCCACCACGTGCGAAGTTCCGACGACGCGCGCCAGGTCCATCGATCCGAGTCGTAGATTCGTTCCGGTGGCTTCGAGCTGCTTCACCTCCAGCATGCGGCAGCGCAGCCCGATCAGAACGTCCGCATTGTGCCCCTCCCAGCGTTCGATCCGTTCCTCGTGTGGCAGATCGAGGGTGGAGAATTCGACGGGAGCAGGCATGGACTCGATTGTCCTCCGCCTCTCCCGATCGCGTCTGCGATTTGCGGTCGAGGGGATGTCAGCGCCCACAATTCGCGGGCAGAGGCGGAATCCCGTCGTTGGAGACGAATAGTGGGCGGTGAGGTCAGTCGACGTCGATACGACTGCGTGGTGGGCCAGTGGGGGCGCTTCTTCCTCCCTCGCGCAGTGCGACCAAAGTCCATCCCGCTCCCGCCAACGACAAGGCCAATACAGCTCCAATTGCGATCATGTGACAACAATGGACTGCAATCTGCGTGAATAGTGCAGTCCAGTGTGCAACAGTGGACTGCATGGACTCGTACGACGCCACCGCGATCTCGGCCCCGGAGTTGGCAGCACGAATCGGCCCGTCGACCCTGCGGAACGGATCCGGCGCTCCGCTCTACCTCGAGATCGCCGACGAGTTGCGGCGGTTGATCGAGAACGGCGAGGTATCTGCTCTGACGCGGTTGCCCGCCGAGCGGGCGCTGTCGATCAGCCTGGACGTCAGTCGGGTGACGATCGCATCGGCGTACCGGCATCTGCGCGAAGGCGGCTGGATCAGTGCCCAACGCGGCTCGGGCACATACGTTTCGCCGGCTGGATCCTTGCCGTCCTGGGGCTCCCTCGCCGGCGACCGTGATGCTGCGACACTGGAATTCGTCAACGCGTCACCCTCGGCCTCTCCCCTCTTGGGCGATGCGTACGGCGTTGCGGCCGAAAGGATTCGAGACCGTTTCGCCTCGGGTGGTTACGCCCCGTCGGGCCTGTTCGAGCTCCGCGAATCCGTTGCCGCGTATTACCGTGGGCGCGGAGTACCGACCACTGCCGACAACATTCTCGTCACCTCCGGTGCCACCGACGCCATCCATGCAGTGTTGGCAACATTCACCGAGCCGGGTGCCCGAGTGCTCGTCGAGCACCCGACATATCCGGGTGTCGTCGAACTCGTCCACTCCCTCGGTGGCCGATGCATACCAGTGCCCATCGACCCGGACGACACCGACGAGTTCGTGCCGGCCGCAGACCGCGCCGCACGGCAGAGCGCGCCGACGCTGGCGTATTTCATGCCCGACTTCTCCAATCCGTCGGGCGCTCGACTCCCCCTCGGCACTCGCCGGCAGTTGTCCGCGACCATGCACCGTCACGCAGTACTGACCATCGTCGACGAGGTGGCGGCCGATCTGTCCCTCGACGGAGTACCCGATATCGAACCCTTCGGCGCAGCCACCCCGGACGTCGCGACGGTGACGATCGGTTCCACGAGCAAGACAGTGTGGGGCGGTCTGCGAGTCGGCTGGGTTCGCGCCGAGGCAGATCTGCTGGCGAGAATCGCCGCAACCTATGCGCGACGCCAACTTTCGACGTCCATTCTCGATCAACTCGCTGCGGTCGAACTGATGGGCAGGTACGACGAGGTACGCCGGGTGCGCGCCGACACGTCGAGAGTTGCACGTGATCACACCGTAGCTTTGATGCGAGATCGATTGCCTGATTGGCACTTTCGCGTCCCGGATGGAGGCCTGGCCTTGTGGTGTTCCTTACCCGACGGCATCCGATCCACTGCACTGGTCGCCGAAGCCCACTCTCACGGATTGCTGCTGGCACCGGGATTGCGATTCGGCACGGGATACGCCTTCGACGATCATCAGCGTATTCCCTTCACCCGTTCACTGCCCGAAATCAGCGCAGCCGTGGAGATTCTTGCTCGCCTGTCCTCGGGGATCGGCCCGGCCCCGGCCATAGCGTCGAGCACACCCGCAGCAGTGGTGTGAGACGCCGGCCGACCTCCAATGCTCGACGGCCTCAGCGAGCCGACTTCTTCTCGTAGATCGCCATCGACCAGATGTAACCGGCCACAGTGATCACTGCGCACCAGGCAAGTGCAAGTGGCAGATTCGTACCCAGCGGCTCCCCCGCCAACAGTCCTCGCAGGGTTTCGACGAACGGCGTGAACGGTTGGTAGTCAGCGAACCATCGCAGTCCCGACGGCATCGTGTCGGTCGGGACGAACCCGCTGCCCAGGAACGGCAGCAGCAGCAACAGCATCGGCAGGTTGCTCGCTGTCTCGACCGATTTCGACGCCATCCCCATCGCCACCGCGAGCCAGCTGATCGCGAAGGCGATGAGCAGCACCATTCCCAGAATCGAGAACCATTGCAGAGTATTGGCATTCGGTCGAAAGCCGATAGCAATTCCCACTGCCAGCACAACCACCACTCCGAGAACGGCTTGCACCGTATTGCCGAGAACGTGGCCTGCCAGAACCGCTGCTCGCGAAATAGCCATCGTCCGGAATCGCGCGGTGATTCCTTCGGTCATGTCCATCGCCACGGTGGTCGCAGTCCCACCGGCAGTCCCTGCGATGGTCATCGCAAGGATGCCAGGCATCACGTACGGCAGGTATGCAGAACGTCCGGCGGCTGGGTCCACACCGGGCAAACCTGCGCCGAGTGTTCCTCCGAATACGAAGACGAACAACATCAGGAACACCACCGGCGCGCCTATGACGAACATCGTCAAGCCCGGATACCGGCGGATGTGCAGAAGACTGCGGCGGAGCATGGTGATCGAGTCACTCATCGCGTATGTCGTTGCGTTCGTCATGATTCCACCTTGCTGTCGGTCCGCCCCGTCAAAGCCATGAACACGTCATCGAGGTCCGGGGTGTGGATGCTCACATCGTCGGCTGTCACGCCGGCTGCGCTCAGTCGATCCAGTACGCCCTGCAGGGTGCGGACGCTGCCGTCGGTCGGTACCGACAGCACAAGACTGTCGACGTCGACAGGCGCATTGCCGAATGCACGGCGAGCATCGTCCAGCGTTCCGATATCGGCGAAGCGCAGTCGAATGTGGCCGCCGGGCATGCGGCGCTTCAGCTCGTCCGGGGTACCGTCGGCGACGATCCGGCCGCCGTCGAGTACTGCGACACGATCTGCGAGTTCGTCTGCCTCGTCGAGATATTGGGTGGTGAGCAGCACTGTGGTGCCGTCCGACACGAGGGATCGCACGATGTCCCACATGGTGCGTCGGCTGCGTGGGTCGAGGCCGGTGGTCGGCTCGTCGAGAAAGATCACGCGTGGTGGGGCGACGAGGGTCATGGCGAGATCGAGACGTCGCCTCATGCCACCCGAGTACGTGGACAGTGGTTTTCGACCCGCCTCGACGAGGTCGAACTGTTCGAGCAAGTCGGCGACGCGCGGCTTGGATCGCTTCGGTCCCAGATGCCGGAGTCTCGCCATCAGCATCAGATTTTCCTCTCCGGTCAAGAGGTTGTCGACCGCCGAGAACTGACCGGTGAGACCGATCGCAGCGCGGACGCCACCGGGGTCGGTGACGACGTCACAACCTGCGACGGTGGCCGAACCGCTCTCCGGCCGAACGAGAGTCGACAGGACGTGAACGGTGGTCGTCTTGCCTGCCCCGTTCGAGCCGAGGAGCGCGGTGACGGTACCGGTGCCGACAGAGAGGTCGACGCCATCGAGTACACGTTTGTCGCCGTACGACTTTCGCAGTCCGCGGACGTGAATGGCAGATGTAGTCATGGGATGCCTGTTCTTCTCAGCTGTGCCGGATAGCAATGTCGCCGTATCGTGTTCGAGCGCGGATCGTGACACTTTCTTCCGTCTCGTCGGGTGCGCCTTCGGGAGTGAGTTCGTTGCGAACGTGCCCGTCCTTCGATGACAAGTCGAGCCATGCCGGCACGCCTCGCTGCACACCGACGGCGATCTGGCCGTATCCGCTCTCGACTTGGACTGCACCACTGCATACTTCGTGGAGCGTGATGCTGCCGTACGCGGTCTTCGCACTCACTGCGCCGAGTGACTTCTCGATATCGAGATCGCCGTAGGAGAGCTTGGCGTCGAGGTCGGTGCCGGATTCCCGCACCATGATCGAGCCGTGCGACGCCTTGAGCGTCGCATCGCCGACGACCGTTCCGACTCGAATCTGTCCATGATCGGCAGTGATGTCGATGTTGCCCAGCGCCGTAGTGACTGTCGCGTTACCGTGCCCGGCACGCACCCACAGATCCTCTGCCGAATCCAATTCGACCGGGCCCATCGAACTCTTGATGCGCACGGCACCGAGATCGCCCAGGGTCCGCAGACTTCCGGCCGCGAGTTCCGTGGTGAGTCGAGATCCCTGCGGCAGTTCGACTTTCACCTCTATGGACTCGGTCGGCCCAAAGAAGCTGATGCGCGCCTTGGGGCCGATCACGGTGAGCCGTTCACCGTCGAACTCGACCTTGGTGTTCTCGGCCCCTCTGCGGTCCACGGCTTTGGACGGGTTGGTGGGCCGCACGGTGACGATGGTGTCGACACGTTCTGCCGCAACGACTTCGATGCTTCCGACCTGCAGATCGATGGCCAGGTCTATCGGCGTCGGGGTAGCGAATTCGGGCATGGCGATGCCTCCCTATGGGCATGGTTGTGAAACCCTGCTCGGTGCAGAGTTACTGAAAAGCTGTGGTGGTTCGGAGGTTCAGCGGGCCCAGCCGGCGAAATTGTCGCCGGTACGCACCGTTCGCTGCGCAGCGCGGCGTTGTTTGGGTTGAAGAGCAGCAGCAACGGCTCGCACCAACCAGGTGTTCACGGACATGCCGTCCGACGCCGCGGCCTCGTCCACCCGCGACTTGAGCGCATCCGGCAGTCGAAGAGTGGTGCGGGATGTGCTCGTATCGTCTAGTTCGATGGTCGGAGATGCGTGCCCGTCATCTTCTGGTTCCGCCACAGGTGCCGCCACGACGAATTCGATCTCACGTCCACGGAGCCTGATGTCCACGGAACCAGGGGCTAGGTCGCGGTTGATCTCGCCTACCGCGGCCGACAGCACGTCGAGCATCACCAGGCGCGTCGCCGCATCCATCCCGTCGACGAGTCGTTCAGCGGCGACACGAGTGTTCTCGTCTCCGGTCGCTGCCGATTCGACCAACCGACGTTGGAGATCGTTGACGTACTGCCCAAGTTCCATGGATCAACAATGACACCACCGTGGTGTCACGTCAAGCCCTGATGGTGTCACTGTCGCAGGCAGCGCTCATTGTCGCAGCCAGGAGCCACGTCGTACGTCCCGCGGCACTCAGGGTCGAAGAGCCTGCACGATGGCCGTGACACGCCGCTCGCGGGTGTCGTCGCGCTTGGCGTCGGCCACCGAGCGGGCATGCTCCTTACGCGTCGACGGTGCCAGCGCATCGAACGCCGCTCGGACGGCGGGATCCGCGTCCAGGGCTGCCGCCAACGCCGGCGGCACTTCCACCACCTGCGGTTGGTCGTCCAACTCGATGGTCACGTCGACGGTGTCGCCGGCCTCGACGCCCAATGTTGCGCGAACGCTCTTGTTGAGGCCGAGCAGATTCTCGCCGCCCATCCGGCCGATGCGACCACGCACCGTTTGTCCACCGATCGTGAACCGGACCGGCGGCGTCTTGGTGGAACCGAGGGACGCAACCTGCTCGTCACTGAGCACAATTGCTGCTGCTGGGCCTCGTGATTCGAGGACCGTGGACATGCGCAGAACGGTTGCTGCCATGCGAACAGGCTATCCGTCGAAGGTCGGTCAGGCCCCGGCTTCGACGATTCGCTTGATTGCCGCCAGCGTCCGAGGGATACCGTCGAGTGCCGCCTGGCTACGAGTCTCGATTTCCTGCTGCGCGTCGTCGCCGAACTTGCGGTGGAAGTGGGCAATTCCGTCGGGTAGAAAGTTCCAGTTCTCGGTCAGGCGGGTGCCACCGTCCACCGGCTCGAGGGTGTAGCCCCAGCGGACGAAATTGTCGCCCACCACCCAGGCGAACTCACGTCCGGGTTCGGCTGCAGCCACTGTCGACACCGTTTCCCACGTGCGGCCCGGCACCACGTTGCGCCCGGTGAACGTAGATCCGACACCACCGCCACCGGGCTCGTTCCACCAGCACTTCTGGCAGATCGGGCTCCATTCACCCGTACGGGTGACGTCGGAGACGACGGCGTACACATCGTCGACCGACGCAGCGACGGCAATGGATTCGGAGAACTCGAGTGCAGTCATCTCACCATTGTCCCTCGGCGGCCGACGCAGCTGTGAGCAGAGTCGCTGCCCACAGCAGAACAACTGGTGTGCAATCGAATTCGGATTCACACTCGACTCATGAGCGAAGCGCCTCGAATGTTCCCGCCCGAACTCCGCAACCAACTCCTCCGTCATCGAGTTCTCGTGCTCGACGGCGCACTCGACGACGACAACGGCACCGTCCTCACCACTCACCTGCTGACGTTGGCAGCCGAGAATTCCTCCGCCGACATTGCACTGTGGATTCACTCTCCGGGAGGTTCGGTTCCCGCAATGCTCGCCATCCGGGACGTGATGCACCTCGTGCCCTGCGACGTCTCGACCCTCGCGCTCGGATTGGCCTGCAGCGCTGGTCAATTCCTACTGTCGTCAGGAACGCGAGGAAAACGGTACGCCCTGCCTCATTCCCGGATCCTGATGCATCAAGGCTCCGCCGGCATAGGAGGGTCGGCCGTCGAAGTAGAAGTACAGGCCAACGATCTGAGGCACACCCGCGATACCGTTCTCGGTCTCATCGCCGACGACACGGGGCAAACACGTGAGCAGATCTTCGACGACTCTCTGCACGATCGCTGGTTCACCGCAGAGGCTGCCCGCGAGTACGGGTTCGTGGACGCGATCGTCGACTCGTTCGATCAGGTCATGCCTGCTCGACGGGTGTCCTTCGGAATGGAGATGGCCCGATGAGCACGTACACGATTCCCAATGTGATCACACGAGATTCCCGTGGAGAACGCGTCGTCGACGTCTATTCGCACCTGCTCAGTGAGCGCATCGTCTACCTCGGCACCGGGATCGATGCAGGTGTTGCGAACGCGATGATCGCGCAACTTCTGCACTTGGAGGCCGATTCCCCCGATCAGGAGATTTCGATGTACATCAACTGCGAGGGCGGTGACACGGCCGCCATGCTGGCCGTCTACGACACCATGCAGTTCATCGGATCACCGGTTGCCACAACATGTGTGGGCCAAGCCGTCGCAGCAGGTGCTGTGCTGCTCGCTGCCGGCGCACCAGGGCGACGCTCTGCGCTGACCCACAGCCGGGTGGTGTTGCATCAACCAGCTGCGCAGGGACGCGGCACCATTCCCGACCTGATTCTGGCTGCAGACGAGGTGGTCCGAGTCCGGGCCGAGATGGAATCGATCCTTGCAAGACACACGGGCCGCGACGCGGCGACACTGCGCCACGACACCGACCGGGATCTGGTGTTGACGGCCTACGCTGCCCGTGAATACGGCGTCGTCGACCAGGTTCTCGAGGGGCGTCAGGCAGCCATCAACGTCGCATCTCCTCGCGACAGGTCATGATGCGCAAGGCGTGAGATATCTGCCATCGACGTGCCCAATGCACCGACGACGGCCGCAAGGATCTCACTCGACGGGTCCTTGCGGCCACGCTCGACCTCCGACAAGTACTGCGGCGCAATGCCTGCGCGGGCAGCGGTCTCGGCCAGAGTGTCACCGCGAGCGTGTCTGCGCTCGCGTAGCCTTCGACCGACCACCTCGCGCCACAACGGTTCCACTACGCGCGCTGCTCGGCGCTCATCGATTCGTATGACCTCGCCCATGATCGGAGCCTAGGCCTCGATTCCATGAGGTGTCGGCGATTCTGCTCAGAGCAGAGAGTCCGGTTTGACGAACGTCTTCGCAAAACGCTTCTGCCAGGGCGTTTCCATGGCCCGTTGCGAGTAGTGTCGCCGGACGTAGTCGATCGCCGCATTGCCGGGCACACCGTCGAGCGCGACGAGGCACGCCAGTGCTGTGCCAGTTCTCCCCACCCCACCGGTGCACGCAATCTCGACCTTCTCGGTTGTAGAGCGGCGCAATGCTTCTCGTAGTACCACCGCGAGCTCCTTCGAGTCGGACGGGAGCCAGAAGTCGGGCCAACGAACCCATCGGCTGTCCCAGTCGAATCCACCAGGATCTCTGCCCTGCAGGTAGACCCCGAGAGCAGGCCGTGGGCCGCCCGGCATCGGATCGCGCAAGGCGCGGCCACGAACGAGACTGCCCGACGGCAACCGCAGCACGCCCCGGCTGTGTTGATCCCACATTCGGCGCGTCCTTCCCATGCCGTTCGCGACACCTGTTTCTGCCCAGCACCGATTATTGTGCCCCCATGCGCTCAGTTGTTCTTGCCTTCGCCGCACTAGGGCTCACGGTGGGTCTGCTTGCGTCCGTGTCCGGATGGGCCGGAACCCTGTACGTGGAACCCGGACAAATGAGCCGGGCCTACG
Organism: Rhodococcus ruber; assembly: GCF_027270735.1. Classification (GTDB taxonomy): domain Bacteria; phylum Actinomycetota; class Actinomycetes; order Mycobacteriales; family Mycobacteriaceae; genus Rhodococcoides; species Rhodococcoides rubrum_A. The sequence continues at coordinate 383,696 of NZ_JAPWIJ010000002.1, forward strand.
CGACCACTGCTGATATCGCCGTGCAGGTTCGAGTCGGCCTGTTCCTCGACTGGTGGACAAAAGCGCAACCCATCGTCGGTGCCGTTGTCGGTGCCGCGTTCGGCTTCACTCTTTTCCGGTGCGGCTTCCGACTGACACGCGACGGAAGGCCTGGCTGAGCTGCGCGACCGATAGTCACTTACTCGCTTCAGGCTTCGTCCACTCGATCGTGTGCCGAAACCCTATGCGGTGTCGCATTACCGCGCCCGGGAGCCGCTTCTCCACCAAGTGACCGATCTCGTCGAAGCTCAGCACCGGCTCTTTGACCGGAAACGGTGGTGGCGGTGCTAAGACCGGACTCGGCCACGGGCGGTGCAGAAATCCGACCAATGGATTGGTGACGATCGAGACCGCATCCCACAGCAGATCTTCCGCGCTTCGTGGCGGCGCGAGCCCGACGATGAGTGCGCGTCCGCCCGGCGCGAGAATTCGTTCGACATGGCGTAATGCGTCGTCCATGTCGAGGTGATGCAGGACGGCGACCATGGTCACGAGATCGATCGAATCGTCTGCCCAGGAGTCGAGTTGGCTGTCTGTGATCGACACATTGTTCACGTCGGCAGAGGTGATCTCTGCGATTCGGCGCATCTCCCAATTGCGGTCCGCCCCCGCGACCTGATCGAAGTGTGGAGCCAATGCACGCACCAGACCGCCTCGGCCACAGCCCATGTCGAGTGCTCTACCGCGCCTGTCGGGCAGGTTCGCCAGAATCCAACTGTGAAAGTAGTCGTTGTGACTCCATGGGTGTCGCTCGTTCAGCTCGCGAAGCCACTGGGCTCCTCTGCCTCCGATAAGGGACGTTCCCATTCGTCTCAGCACCACGGAACCCAGTATCCACGAGGCGCGGCGACGCCGACTCGACCACACAGGTCAACCCAACCAAGCATCCAAGGCCTGTTTGACGAGCGATGGAGCTTCCAGCGGTGCCAGATGCCCCACGCCCGGAAGTGCGATCACCTTCGATCGACCCGGCAACAACTGCCGCAGTCGATATGCCTGGTCGACGGGAATCCACGGGTCCTGCTCGCCCCATCCGATGGACGTGTCGCAGCGGACTCGGGGAAGCGCGTCGACGATCGGTCGCGTGTCCTCGGGCCGCAGTTCGGCGATCTGTCGGTAGAAGGCTGGCTGACCCTCGTCGGAGTTCCAGGGTTCGGTCAACATCGCCACGGTGTCTCGGTGTAGTCGCTGATGTGATGCTCCTGCAATGTATTCGGAGACGAGTGCTGCGTGCAGGGGAGCCGGCAGCGCGGCGAAAACGTCGCTGTGGTCCGCGACGAGCTGGAAGAACGGAGATCCCCACGGGTCCAGGGTCACCACGTCCCACACGAACAAACTGCCGTAGTCGCGTCCGTGTGTCAGGTGGGTTCCCAGGGCGACTGCACCGCCGATATCGTGCGCGACGACGAAGGGTCGCTCCAACTTCCAATGGTCGAGCAACATCGCAAATCGCGACATCTGGGTGGCCAGGTCGGTCCGCACGTGAGATCCCCGTGCGGAGCGGCCGTATCCCGGCATGTCCCACAGGTAGACCCGATGTCCAGCGCCGAGGTGTCGAGCGGCCTCGATCCAGACCTGTGCCGACCAGGGGGTTCCATGGCAGAACACGACGTCGGCGGATGGCACGTCCACATCGGGAGTCAGCTCGTAGGTCGCTACCGAAGCGCCGCCCACGGACACGAAGATGGGCTCCGGTAGATCGAATCTGTCGATCGTCATGGCGATGAACGTAATACTTCAGGTCGACCTGAAGTCAACGTGAGAGCATCGGCAGGTGAAGATCGGAGAGGTTGCGCGGGAGCTCGACGTTCCGACCCATGTCTTGAGACATTGGGACGACGCCGGTGTCGTTGTGCCACAGCGCCTACCGTCGGGCCACCGCGACTACAGCGAGGAACATGTGCGACGACTGCGAGTGCTGCGTGCCTGTCAGGGCGTCGGGATCAGCTTGGCCGATATTCGCCTGATACTTCATCGAGACGAGCCCGAACGTACCGCAGTGATCGAAGAACAACTGGCTCGAATACGACGGCAACAAGCTCAACTCGACTACGCCGAGCGCTTCCTCGCGCACGTTGTCTCGTGCACACATGACCTGCTCACCCGATGTGCGCAGTGCAGCGAGTACTCGGCTACGCAGGTTCGATCGACGTGAGACGGTGACACAGTGACCGGCGCCGAATCTCTCTCGACAATGGGTCCGTCCATTCGAGCATGGGTGAGTCGACACCTGAACGCCGGTGAACGAATCATCGAATCCGAAACACTATCCGGCGGTATCACCGCAGACATCCGGAAGCTGACCATCGGGACGACAGATGGATTCAGTCGGAACCTGGTGTTGCGCACCTACACAGATCCAGCCAGCGTGCTACACGCCGAGGATTCATTGCGCCGGGAAAGCGCAGCCCTGACATTTCTTTCGGGCTCGGGCGTGCCGGTTCCCCAACTGGTGGCATTCGATCCCACCGCTGCCCATTGTGAGTACCCCTCACTCCTCATGACCCATCTGCCGGGTTCGACGGTTCTCACCGACGATGGCGTGCGCGAGCGGGTCGCCCTTCTTGCCCGGCAACTCGTCGAGATTCATGCGGTGAAGGCCGAACCCAGACCCCGTGAGTATCAGGCGATGACGACTGCAGATTCCGTCGTGGTGCCCGCCCGAGCAGGCGCGAAAGTGTGGGCCGCCGCGATAGACGTATTACGCAGGCCTGTGCCGACATACGACGGACGAGTTCTGCATCGAGACTTCCAACCTGGGAACGTCCTGTTCGACGTATCGCAGAACGCCACGCCTCGAATCACCGGAGTTGTCGACTGGGCGGGGGCATCGTGGGGTCCGACGGATCTCGACGTAGCGCATTGCTCGACCAATCTTGCTCTGCTGCACGGGCCACAGTGGGGACCGCAGTTCGCCTCTGCCTACGAAGATGCCGGCGGCGTTCTCTCCGAGAGCACACGATCGCGGCAGTACTGGCGCGTGCGCGACGCGCTGGCCTGTTCCGAGGAGGTGCAGTTGTGGGCTGCCCCGTGGCGCGAAGCGGGGCGCACCGACTTGACGCCAGGCGTCGTCGAGGATCGATTGGACGCGTACATCTCCATGTTGATGGACGCGCGTGGTCAGTGAGCTTCCAACACCTCCGCGAGTCTCTTCAGGTCTTCGGCGACCATGCCGAGATCGCGCTCGAATTCTTCGTCACTCAGTTCGATCTGGCGGACCGTGAACAGAATTTCCGCACCATTTGGATGGCTGAGTACCCGTACTGGGTTGTTCACTGTGGTGCCGGACGGCAACGTCACGTCATGGTCGAGGACGCCGAGGTCGTTGTGTGGCACAAAGCGGACTGTCACCCGCCCCATCGGCGATTCAGCGATCAGTCGATCACCGTCGATGGTCACGGGACTGTTCGCCAATCCTGCTGCCCATCTGGGTAAGTTCGCGGGATTCGCGGCGAACTCGTACACATCCTCGGGTGTGCGCCTTATGACTCGACTGACGTGTCGACTTGCGACTGCGGGTTCGTGGTTCATGCCAGTGACGCTACGTACGAGGAGCTTTCGCCGCGCGGGAATCGCGCCACCAGCATCTTCACCTGAGGAAGACCGGATCAGATCGGCGCATACGTCGGGAACGATCAACGACCGGTCACCCAGACGAGATTCCCGCTATCGACATCGGCGATGATCTGTTCGAGCCATTCAGCGTCGTGGGCGAGCTTCGAGCGCATGTAGTGGGCTTCGATCATGTGCAGCGGGGGAATGTCGGTCTTGCTCAGGGCGTCTTCCAGTCGGGCAACTGCGTCGCGGACCGCCGCGGCTCGCACCGACAACAACTCTCGGGCCTCCTGTTTGTCGAGTATGCCGACATACGCCAATGCAGTAGTGAAGGCGCGTCCTTCGATCAAATCCGAGTCCATAACCTGTCGAATCACGTTCTGCCTGAGCGCTTCTACGCCGTCGGGAGTTATTTCGACGATTGGAGGCGTTCGGGAGTCGTCGTTTCGAATCCAGCCTTCTGCTCGAAGCCGCTCGATCAGCGTGTACACGGTGCCGTTGCGCACGGTCATGTGCGCGTGACGAGACCTGAGCTCGGTAAAGATCGCATAGGAGTGCCGGGGTTCTTCGACAAGCAACCCAAGGATCGGAAGGACCAGTGGGTTCAGTAGAGCGTTGGTCGGCACAGATCAAGAATAGACACCATGACCGTATACGGCTACCGTTCCCGAAGAGTGACCGTATACGGCTAAGGGGAATCGATGATCTTCGGCATATGGCCCGGCGTGGCGAACGCAGATTTGGTGACGTTTCAGTCAGTCGACGCCCCGCCCGAGCGGGTGGACGAAACCCTGGTTGCGTTGACCGAATTGCAGGGACGTGCCGAGCAGTTCTACGTCAGATGCTTCCGCCATTTCGGCTCCGGCGTAGGAAATTTCGCGAATATCGAAGCGACCCCCGCGAACCCCGCCCAGTACGCAGGCAGTGGGCGACGAATCGACCTCGTCTGTAGCTACCAGTCCTCTGAACCGAACACCGAAGGGTTCGCGCGGTTCGTGCGGAAGGCGGTGAACGACGTGCACGGCTGGGGCGGTGGCAAGGTTCAGATCGGCGAGGAGCTGAATATGCCTGCACCCCTCGATGGCGGTAGCCCAGGCTGCTTCGAGGCCGTCTCCGCAGCAGTGGCAGCCGCTGTCGACGAGCGCGCGAGGACAGGCGCCGATGTGCTCATCGGCGTGAACGCAGCCGGGCTTGCCGATGAGGAGTTCTGGCATCGCCTTGCCGGCTCGCTGACTCCAGCCCTGGTCGCTCAGCTCGACTACCTGGGACTCGACTTCTTCCCCGATGTCTTCCATCCGGTTCCTCTGCACGAGATTTCGGACGCGACAACCTATCTCGTGCGCACAGCACGACACCGCGCTACTGTCGCCGGCTTCTCCCCTGTCCTCCCGTTTCATGTCACCGAAACCGGGTGGCCGACCGGAGCGGGCCGGGACGAAGCCACCCAAGCGCAGATTCTCGAACTGGTCGCCGAGGCAGTCGTCAACGCGAACTGCGATGTGACGGCCTACGAACTCTTCGGCCTGAGGGACATCGTCACCGACGACCGATGGCAGAACGAGTGGGGCGTACTTCGCGACGACTACACCAGAAAACCCGGGTTCGACGCACTCTGCCGCCTGTTCGCACGCCACCTTTGACGTGCGCCCCGGTCAAGGCCGGACCGCCGACAGAGACGTCGTCGAAACCTGTGCAGGCTGACTACATCAGGACCTGGCAACGCCACCCTCGATGGCACGCCTGATATCCCGCGCAACAGAATTCGCGCGGCTCCAATCCCATTGAAGGGCCCCGCCCTCGGTGGACCATTGCCAACCGTCGTCGAACTCTCTGTTCTCCGTGAGACTGTCTGCCAAATCTGTCAGCATGGCGCTGATGGACAGCCAACGCGGACCGCGTTCGTCCGATCCCGACTTGTCGAATTCGGAGACACATCCATACAGCTCGCCGGGACGGGTGTCGACGAACAAGAAGTTGCCGTCCATGCCTGCAAACGGGACGAATGCAGGAGCGAAGGTGAAGGCATTTTCCCCCGCAGAGGGCGGCACCGACAACCCACGTGCGCTCCACACGTCGGCCCAGATCTGAATCATCTCTGCTCGCTCCTCGACCATCGCGTCGAGACTCAGGAATTGGTAGCGCGGCAAGATCGCGACGAATGCGGGCCCCGAGGTATCGCCGTCGACCAGCTCGAAGAACTCGACCAGCTCCGCAGGCCACTTCTGCCCAGTCGCGGATATCGCCTGTTCGATCGATTCGGATTCGGCCCCCGAGATCGAGTTCTCCGGAAAACGCTCGTGCAGCCAGTCCGTGATGCGAGCCCACTGCTCCCGAACCGATCCCGGTCGCGTCGGATGCAGACTGCTCGACGGCATCGATCCACTGGCCCGCCGTCGGTTTTCCTCGTCGCGGATTCGTCGCTCTACGTCAGCTATGAGGTCCCCGCGAGTCTTCGAGGACTCACCGAATTCGGGTACTGGGACATGCGTCGCGCTCAATGTCGCCCAGACGGCGGCCTCCGGCCGCTCCGTGAGCGATGACAACGCGCTATCGACAACCTCTCCGAACGCGGCATCGTCGCCGTCGACATAACCGTCTCGAACCACGACCCTTGCCGCCGAATCGACCTGTGACATTGCCCAATAGACCATCAGCACAGCCTAAGTCCTGCCGAGTTCGCTGCTGGACCGGAGTTCGGACCGGGTCGACGGATGGACACCTCCGGAGGGATCCTGTCGACTGATCCTTGAACATGTTCAAAATAGGGGCTACCGTCCATTTTGAACACGTTCAGAATTGAGGCGAATCGATGGCTCGCACATCCGGCACCCGCGACAAGGTGGTCGAGGTAGCTCTACGCCTCTTTCGCGACGAAGGGTTTCACGCAACCACGATGCGTCGCATTGCCGACGAAGCGGGCGTCTCTCTCGGGAATGCCTACTACTACTTCGCAGGCAAGGATGAGCTTGTCAACGAGCTGTACATGGTGATTCAGCGCGATCATCGCGAGCGGGCGCTCAGCGTCCTCGTCGACGGCGGATCGCTGTCCGAAAATCTTGCCGCCGTACTGCATTCCGGCCTGGACGTGATGGAGCCCTATCACGCGTTCGGTGGATCCTTCCTGCATTTGGCGTTGCCGACGAGCACGAGTTCCAGTCCGTTCTCGGAAGAATCGTCCGACGCCCGATCCATGGCCATCGATCTCATGCGAACCACCCTGAGCGCGTCGAAACAGAAGGTTCCGGCGTCACTGAAAGACGCTCTCCCGACACTGCTCTGGATGATCTACATGGGAGTCACTCTGCACTGGGTGACCGACTCCTCGGACAACCAGCGGCGCACGCGCGTACTGGTCGACGGGCTCGTTCCCGTCGTATCCAAGGCCGTGCGCCTTGCTCGTCTCCCCGTGGCACGGGGGTTGGTCACCGACGTGGCCGGTCTCTTGAAACGAATGACCTCGTCGGAAGGGTTGGACCAGTGAACGATTCACCATCGAGTGTCGTCATCTGCGGTGCCTCCGGCTATATCGGCGGCTACCTGCGTCGCTACTACGAAGAACGCGATATCCAAGTCGAGACCATCGGCCGCGGAACATCCAACGACGCAACGTGGTCCGACCATCGCAGCATTGTCGAGGTTCTCGACGGTGCCGATCTGGTCGTCAATCTCGCAGGCCGCTCGGTGAGCTGTCGCTACAACACGAAAAACGCAGACGAGATCATGTCGTCGCGAATCCAGACGACCGCCCAACTCGGGCGTGCCCTGGCTCAGGCACAGAACCCACCCGAGTTGTGGGTCAACGCCAGCACCGGAACCATCTATCGAGATTCGCGTGATCGGCCGATGGACGAGCTGTCGGGTGAGCTGGGGTCGGGCTTCTCGGTCGAGGTAGCTCGCGCCTGGGAACGTGAATTGTTCGACGCTGATGTGGCAACTCGCAAAGTGGCGCTCCGAATGTCGATCGTATTGGGCGCAGGTGGCGGGGCCATCAATCCGATCATCGACCTGGCACGAGTCGGACTCGGCGGCACGATGGGCGACGGCGGCCAGATGTTCAGTTGGGTGCACGTCGCGGACGTTGCCCGTGTGCTCGATCATCTCTACGACAACCGAGGCATTTCCGGCCCTGTCAACGTCGCCACTCCGTTTCCGGTGACCAACGACGAGCTGATGCATCGGGTCAGGAACGCCATGGGCCGAAGCCGCGGACTGCCGACTCCGGCATGGCTGCTGCAATTCGGCGCTCGAGTGATTCGCACCGAGGCAGAGCTGGTCTTGAAGAGCCGATGGGTGGATCCATATGTGCTGACAGACAGCGGTTTCGAGTTTCGATATCCGACGCTGGACGACGCGCTGGCCGACATCGCATCCGAGACGCCCCGAGGGTTGCTCCCCGTCGCCCTGGGATGACGGGGAGCTCCTCGATCTCTACACCAGCGACGCAGACAACCCGCCATCGAGGATGTAGTGGCTACCGGTGATCCACGACGCCCGGTCCGAGGCGAGGAACAATGTCACCTCGGCGATGTCCTCGGGTGTTCCCAGTCGTCCCTGCTTCGCGGCGACCAGGTCACCGAATGGAATCTGTGTCGCGGCCTCGAAGTCCGGGACCAAGCGATCGACCATTGCGGTATCGGCGAATCCAGGGCACACCGCGTTCACTCGCACTCCCGATGCCCGCATCTCGATGGCCGCCACACGGGTGAGCTGAATGACCGCAGCCTTTGTGGCGCAATAGGAGCCGAGCAACGCTGTTCCGCCAACGCCGGCCAGCGACGCGATGTTGACGATGTTCCCCTTCGATTCGATCAGTGCGCCGATCGCGGCTTTCATCACCAGGAACGTGCCTTTGACGTTGACGGCGTAGATCTTGTCGAAGCTTTCTGTCGACTGCTGGAGCAGCGGTGACGATACTTCGATTCCCGCGTTGTTGACGACGATGTCGAGTCCACCCAAGATCTCGATGGCCTGGGCGACCGCGCTCTGAACTTGCCCCTCGTCGGACACATCACAGTTCGCTATGCCCGCAGCACCGATCTCCTGTGCCGTCTTTGCCGCTGCACCTTCGTCGATGTCGCTGACGACGACGCGTGCACCGCGCTCGATGAACATCGTGGAGATGGCTTTTCCGATGCCGGCTCCGGACCCGGTGACGAATACTCGCTTGCCCTCGAACTCGGTCATGGTGTGCTTCCCTTCGATAGTGAGTGAGACATGGTGCTGCGCACTTCGGTCTTGAGGATCTTTCCCACTTTCGAGCGGGGAAGGTCGGTCCATATCTGAATCTGTTTGGGTGTCTTGATGCTTCCGATCATTGCTTTCACGTGGGCGATCAGGTCCGTGTCGGTTGCATCCCGGCCAGGACGCAACAGCACTGCGGCGGTGACGCGTTCGCCCCACTTGTCGTCGGGCAGCCCAACGACGGCGCATTCCTTCACCGCCGGATGCGACAACAGAGCTTGCTCCACTTCGGCGGAGTAGACGTTGAACCCGCCGGTGATGATCATGTCCTTGGCACGATCGACGACGTACAGATAGCCGTCGTCGTCGAGATACCCGATGTCGCCGGTGTGGTGCCAGCCGTGTGCACCGACTTCGGCTGTCGCGTCCGGATTCTCGTGATAGCCCTCCATCACCAGAGGCCCGCGAACCACGATCTCGCCGCGCTCGCCGCGCTCGACCAGTCCACCGTCGTCGTTCATGATCGCCACCGTTGTCAGTGGAGTCGGCTTTCCTGCCGAACTCAGTCGCTCGGTGGCGACCGATCCGTCGCTACGGAAGTGGTCGGCCGGAGCGAGCGTGGCGATCATGTTCGGTGCCTCGGTCTGCCCGAACAGCTGTCCGAGAACCGGCCCGATTCGGGTCAGCGCCTCTTCCAGTCGTGTCGGAGACATCGGCGCGGCCCCGTACCAGAGGCACCGCAGCGACGACAGGTCCGTGATGTCCAGATCCGGATGATCGAGCACACCGTAGATCACGGTCGGCGGAAGAAACGCGTGGGTGATGCCGTGTTGCTCGATGAGGGAGAGGAACTTCCCGACGTCCGGCGCGCCCATGACAACCACATGTCCACCCAGACTGAGGATGGGGAACGTCAGCACTCCAGCAGAGTGAGTCAGTGGGGCGAGAGCCAGGTACCGAGGCCGATCGCCGAAGGGATAGCTCATGAGTGCGGTTGCCGTGGAGGTCATCATGTTCTCCTCGGTCAATCTCACTCCCTTGGGCTTTCCTGTTGTGCCACCTGTGCCGGCGATCATGCACACGCCGTCCGCCGGCCGCCTGTCGATCACGGAATCGGAACCGTGTTCGACGAGCCATCGCTCGTAAGAGAGCGCTCCTGGCACGTCGCCGTCCAGACAGACGAGCCATTCCAGCCGAGGGAGTTTTTCGCGAATGCGACCGACCAGGTCCGCAAAGGCTTTCTGGAAGAACAGGAATCGACAACCGAACAGGTCGAACAGTTGCCGATTCTCGTCCGCTTCGTTGCGTGGATTGATCGGGCACCACACTGCCCCTGCTCGCGAGATCGCGAATACACAGGTCAGCGCCAGCGGGTCGTTGGCGGAGAGCACGGCAACCCGATCGCCTGCCTCGATTCCGTTGTGCTGCAACGCAGCGGCGATGGACACCGTGTCGTCGTACACCTGGCCGTAGTTTCGAGTGGAGTCACCGATCGTGAGACAGGGCGCATCTCGGCCCAGCGACACCCCTTTGTCGAGGTAGTCCGACAACCGCATCGGCCCATTCCTCAGCTGTGCGCGGTGACGATGGGCTCGAGCACCAGTCCGAAGGCGCGAAGGACGCCGAGCAGTTCCCGATGCCCGAATGCCTGGCAGCTGGACGCGAATCCGACCTTCTTCGGCGGCCCCTGCAGCAGATGCGCCGCGGCGAAGGCGTTGAGCAGCGCGGTCTGCTTGTAGTTGCAGTTGCCGTGAATCACCGTGTGCACGCGCCCGAGGGGTCCCGACGCGTACACCGAGTCCAGCGAGGTATTGATCCGCGGATTCTCCCGGGGTGGCGTCTCGCTTCGTACGGAGGCAGATACCGTGTCGATGATCTGGTACTTCTCCGCATCGGACTTGCCCTCCATCTGAGCCATTGCGGCAGAGATGATTTGGGGTACCGCCAGCATGAGGGGTTTGTTGATGACGCCGCCGAGGGCCCGGGCGTTCGCTACTCGCGGATCGTTCTTGAACCACACCGGATGGGATGTTCCGCCCCAGGGAAGCGCCAGGCCCAGGTCGTGCTGGCCGGGCACCACCACCTGCATGACTCCGTCGTCCGGCCATTCGACGTACTCGTTCTGCTCGAGATAGTAGGCCTTGGAGAACGCGGCGTTCGTGAGAATCGTATTGGTCGAGGCGACTGTCGGATGCCCCTTCCAGAAGACCTCGATGTCGAGGGTGTCCAGGCCCGGTGTCTCGAGGCAGATGTTCGCGGCAATCTCACCGATGCTGTACATCTGTGCCAAACCTGGTGTGAGCACCAGGTTTCGGGAGGCGAACTCGGCACCGTATTTGGTTTCGGCGTCGATCATCCAGTCCTGTTCACCGGTGGTGTCGGTGTAGTGCGCGCCGATCTCGAGGCAGGCCTGCGCCACCTCGTGCCCGAATCGAGAGAACGGCCCGACCGTGTTGAGGACGATCTCGGCACCACGAAACGCCTCGGCCAGGGCCGCAGCGGTGTGCTCGACCTCGACGACGTCGTGTTCGACGGTCTCGATGCCGGGCACCGCGTCGAGAATGCCTTTGACGCGGCCTTCGTCGCGCCCGGCGGCCAGGAAGGGAATGTTGTACTCACGCAGGTACTCACAGATGAGTCTGCCGGTATAACCCGATGCACCGTAGACGACGACGCGCTTGTCCGTTGGCATGGAAAGTCCTCTCGTGGACGGCCCGTCCGCAGGGCGGACCGAGTTGGGTTGCGAGTTGGAGCACCGGAGGGGACGAATGTTCATCCACCGCTCCGGCATGTGCTGTGGGTCACAGTAGGCTAGAATTTGAACAGACGTCAAGCTTTTTCTTGACAACTGTCCAGGCAGCGCGAAATGCGGTGGTTCGCAACTTCGCCGTCGGGCATACACTGGGACATCTACGCGCGGAAAGGACCCGGACCATGACACAAACGGTCGATCCGCGCGCGCGTATCGAAGAGCGCGCTCGCAACAAGTTCGAGTCCAAGCGAACCGAACTGGCGCAGGCGACGCTGCACACGCTGGCCGAGCTGGGTTATGCGCGCACCTCGCTACGAGAGATTGCGCAAAATTCCGAGTTCTCGCACGGCGTCCTGCACTACTACTTCACCGACAAACTCGACCTCATCACGCACGCAGTTCGCCAGTACGAGGCCATCTGCGTCACCCGCTACGACGAGGTGGTGGCCAACGCAGTCGACGCGACGGGCCTCTACGCGGACTTCGAGGCCAAGTACTTCGCCACTCTCGCTGCGGACGCCGGCATCCATCGACTCTGGTACGACCTGCGGAATCAAGCTCTGTTCGACGACTCGTTCCGTACCGAGGTGCTCGAGATAGAAGAGCGTCGGGTGGACATGATCTGGCGCGTCGTTGCTCGTTACTGCGAGCTTCGCGGAACCACACTTTCTCTCGATCGGGCGTCGGCGTACGTGCTTCTCGACGGCATCTTTCAGCGAGCCCTTCTGCACCACCTCGCAGGAAAGCCGGCCGAGATCGACGCCGCGCGAGCACAATTGCGCTCCGCTTTCACGATGGTGGATTGCTCGACGCCTCAGTAGGCCCCCGGCCGGGTTCCTGTATAGATGCCCGGCACTCGAAAGCGCAGGGGCGCTTCGGCGTATTCCTCGAGTGCGTGTGCCGTCCACCCGACGATCCGGGCGAATGCGAACAGCATCTCCGGCGTGTCGGCCCTGAGCCCGAAGGCGAGGGTAAACGTGGCGAGAGCGAGATCCGAGTTGGGAAAGGTATCGAACCTGTTGCTCACCTCATCGATGATGACGTCCGCAGCAGCGATGACCGAGGGGTCCGCACCGTGCGCGGGATCGCGAAGCAATCGAAGCAGTTCCTCGGCACGAGGGTCTCGATCTGTGTAAACGACATGCCCGAACCCGGGCACTCGCGCACCGGATCTGAATTGTGTTGCCAGAGCAGCTATCGGATCGTCGATGGCCGTCGTCAAGAATCGATACACGGGGTCGGCGGCGGAACCGTGCAAAGGGCCATCGATGCACCCCAGTCCGGCGGCGAGGACGGAATGCAGATTGGCGCGGGTACTCGCGGCCACCCGCACTCCGAGAGTCGAGGCAGCCAGACCGTGATCGGCCATCAGCACCAGCGCAGCCTGTAGCGGCACGAGTCCGCCCGGGTCGGATCGGTCGGACTTCACTGCTGTCCAGACAGATTCGGCCACAGTTGTTTCCGGCGATCCGTCGCCGAGGGCCGCCGCCACAATTGCCAGCAGTTGCCCCGCCTCGCGCACCACCGCGGCGGACCCGATGTCGAATCGCAGCGGACGGTAGGTGGACGCGACATCGACGGCGATCCGTATGCAATCGAGCGACCGGCCATCCGGTGCCACCAGTGCTATCGCTTCTCGACATCGTTGCACCACAACAGGATCAGCGATGAACTGCACCTCCTCCAGCATTTCCCCGGTCCAGACGAAGTGTGCAATCGACTCGAACGAGCGCGAGCTGAGCTCGACGGCATCGAGGCCCCGGTAGTACAGATGCCCGTCGTCGATCAATGTGATCTGTGTCCGAATCCGCTCCACTGCACCGATATCCGTGCGGCGGGCAGTGTCGCGGCCGGCGAGCGCTTCCACCTCGTCGACGTCGAACACACTTCCTCGCACTCCCGCCAGCCGAGTGCTCGTCAGCAGACCGCGGCTCACATAGGCGTACACCGTTTCGGGCTTGACGCCCAGACGTGCTGCAGCCTGGACGGTGGTGAGCATATTTCGACCGTCGGAATGCCTCATAGCCGTCTTTCACATTGATTGGATCAACATTGACAACAATCAACGTTAGCGCGGATTGTGGTGGTTGACCAGCGCAAAGGAGATCAGTCATGACCGTTCTCGAAGCCCCACGGGGGCTGCACAATGTCGTTGTCACCACCACATCGATCGGAGATGTACGAGGCGACGAGGGCTTCTATCACTATCGCCAATACTCGGCGATCGAACTGGCCCTGACGGGCACGTTCGAGGATGCCTGGTTTCTGATGGTCGAAGGCCGACTGCCGAGCGATACCGAGCGCGCCGAGTTCCTGCGCGCAGTGGCTCCGCTGCGAGTGCTGCCAGGCGACGTCGCAGCCGCCGTGAAGACCGTGGCGCAATCAGGACCCGTGCAGCCTCTCTTGGCGTTGCGGACAGTGCTGTCCGGTCTTGCGGACGCGGTACCGCTGTACGAGTCATCGGAGGCGGACAAACAAACGACGGCGTTGCACCTGTGCGCGATGACTCCGACCATTTTGGCTGCCGTACACAGGATTCGGTCCGGCGAGCAACCCGTCGAGCCGCGCGAAGATCTGACGACGGCGCAGAACTGGCTGTTCATGATCACCGGAGAAGTGCCCGACGCCACCAGCGCCAGAGCCGTCGACCGCTACCTCACTGCCACGATCGATCACGGATTCAACGCCTCGACGTTCACCGCACGAGTTGTCGCGTCGACGGGGTCGGACATCGCGTCCGCGGTGTGCGCCGCGATCGGTGCCTTCGCGGGCCCGTTACACGGAGGTGCGCCGGATCGCGCCCTCGACGGGCTGGACGAAATTGCCGACATCGAATCCGCCGACGCATGGGCACGCTCCAAAATCACTGCAGGCGAGCGCATCATGGGCTTCGGTCATCCGGTGTATCGGACCGATGACCCTCGGTCGGTGATGCTGCGCGAGACTGCGCAGGAGATCGGCGGAGAGCTCATCGACAAGGCTGTGCAGGTCGAGAAGATCATCGCCGCTGCGCTCGTAGACCTGAAGCCGGATCGAAAGCTGTACGCCAATGTCGAGTACTACGCCGGCGTCGTGATGGAACTGTGCGGAATTCCGCGATCCATGTTCACCCCCACGTTCGCGTGCAGTCGGATGGTGGGGTGGTGCGCCAACATCGTCGAACAGTCCCACGACAGCAAGATCATCCGGCCGATTGCCCGCTACGACGGTCCAGTGCCTTCGGCAGTGGTGCGAATAGGTGCCGCCCAGGGCACATAACCGCGCCACTGCGGCGAAGCCGCACAGAGGTGTGCCATGATGGAAAACGCGCCTCGGTGCGCAGCGGCGGTGGGGCTCGCCGCAACCGAACCTCGGTCTTCGGACCGACAACAGTCCCTGTCTCGGCAGTAGCATGTCCGCAGATAGGGAGAAGTTCGATGACAGATTTCGACGAGACGCACGGCGGTACCTCCGCCGACCGATCCATGCCGGTGGACCTGGACGCTCCAGAACCGAACCGTCCACTACACCTCCAACCAGCGGCAATTGCGGCGGTAGCTCTCGGTGGACTCGTGGGCACCGGTATTCGCTACGGCGCGGAGTCCGCGAACCCGGCCGTCACCGGCTCGTTCCCGTTCACCACTCTCGTCATCAACCTCACCGGTGCGTTCATCCTCGGAATGTTGCTGGAGCGCCTCGCACTGTCCGGCCCCGACCACGGATGGCGACGCCGGATCCGGCTGTGCATCGGCACCGGGGTACTCGGCTCGTACACCACGTACAGCTCGTTCGCCCTCGAGACCGTGGAGCTGCTACGGGATAATCGTGTGGTCGCTGCCGCGGTGTACATGATCGTCAGCGTGGTGATCGGTACGTTCGCCGCCGGAGCGGGCATCGTTCTCGCGCAACGGTTCGGTACCCACGCGCACGCGGAGGAGAAGCGATGATCGCATTGTGGGTCGTTCTCGCCGGAAGTGCCGGGGCGGTCAGCAGATTCGCGCTCGACGGCTTCATCCGATCGCGGCTGAAGACCGAATTTCCCTACGCCACGGTGCTGATCAACATCACCGGATCGGCCGTTCTCGGTGTCGTGGCGGGATTGGTCGCGTTCAGGTCGGCTCCGGAACAGATGCAGGCAATAGTCGGCGTCGGATTCTGCGGTGGCTACACCACTTTCAGCACCGCGAGTGTGGAGACCGTTCGCCTACTCGAACGGCGGCGCTACGGACTGGCGGCCTACAACGCCATCGGCACGGCACTCGGTACAACCGCGGTCGTCGGTGTCGCGATGGTCGCGACGGCGTACATCTGATGAGGGTGGTCCCTCACTCTTCTCGTCACCCTGAAAGCCCCAGTGGATGCTCAGGGGACCATTCGGTTGGGCTTTCTGGCCTCGATCAGAAAGCGACTGGAGTGAGCAACGAATGGTCCCTCCCTCAGCATTTGTTCGTGCAGTTCGCGCAACCGGTCGCGGTACTGCTCGACGGTGAAGCCCGGAACCATCCAGATGACCTTGCGTAAAAAGTAGACGACAGCGCCGATGTCGTTGAACTCGATTCGTAGTGACTCGAACCGAGTGTCCACCACATCGAAACCAGCGGCACGCGCGGCTGTGCTCTCGTCCTCGTAGTGACGAGCGCGCCGAATCTCATCGGTCTGGCGGCCGAGAAAATACTCGACCAGTTCGAATACGCTCGAATGCCCAACATGCTGAGCGAAATAGGTTCCGCCCGAACGCAGGACACGGGCGATTTCGTCCCACCACACGGTGCTGGGGTGTCTGCTCGTCACCAAATCGAACGCGTGGTCGGCAAAGGGCAACGGTGGCTCATCGGAATCGACTACCACCACCGCTCCTCTCGGATGCAGCAGAGCAGTCGCTTGTGCGACATTCGGTGGCCATGACTCGGTCGCAACCATTGTCGGCGGGAGCGTCGACGCTCCTGCCAACACCTCTCCCCCACCTGTCTGGATATCGAGTGCGGCCTCGGCCCTCGCCAGTCGTTCTCCCATGAGCCGCTGATATCCCCACGTCGGTCGCTCTTCGGTTGCGCGACCATGAAGCCAGGAGAAATCCCAGCCGTCAACCGAAACGGAGTCCGCTTCGGCCACCATCTCCTCGAACGACCGGGTCATGGTTCCAGCCTGTCAGACCGCAACCGGTGTCTTGCACGCATTTATGCAACGGTCACCGATCGAAATGGTCACAAGGTCTTGATCTTGGCGAACGGGTAGCAACCGATAACCACGGCGACGAAGACATAGGCTGCCAGCGCGGCCAACTCCCACGTCGTTCTTTCGCGCGGGAGGTCGAGGAACAACCACACCAGCGGAGCCAGCAGCAGAATGGCAGCGACGATGCCGCACACCACGAAGACCCTGTTCGCCTGTGCGCGTAGGTGCGGCGTGGTCTTCACCCGGTCCGGTACTTCGTGGCCGTAGTACTCCGGATAGAGAACTTTGCCTCGTATCCCGACCGACGAGCCGTAGCCGAACGCGACTATTCCCACGATCAGCCCAAGTGCGAGTGCGGTGTTCACGACTACCCCGATGCCAGGTCTCTACCGACCATCTTCGACGGCCGATATGTCAAATTTCGTTGGCCCCTGCATATACTGCGCCACAGCATCTTTCGCTCTGTCGCCGTGCAACCGAGCTCCAGTTCATACAGTACTCGAAAGCCATCCGAAGAACGAATTCTTTTGCCGCCGTACCCACCCGGTAGCGAGCATCGACTGCAGGATCCCGCCTTTCTGGTGTCATCGGCGAGCGCCTCGATTCGGTTCGTCGCGAGAGTGGGTTTATGGCAAAGACACGCTTGGACACCAATCCCGTGACAGCATCAAACCGATCAGTCTTGATCGCCCATAGCAAGGAGCCCCTGATGAATTTCCCCGCCCGCCGCCTGGCTGCCGCCGCTGCCGTATCCGGCGCGACCGCCCTTGCTCTGATTGCCAACCCCGCCCTGGCTGGAGCCGCCGTTTTCGCAGGCAACGCCGAGGTGACAGCCGACGGCAATGTCATCACCGTCCAGTTCGACAACGTCAAGTCCGACGGAGTCCTCTTCGGCTGCGAAGTCTGGGTAACCGACAACCCCGCGACCACGGTGATCGTCGACCAACAATTCGTGCCGGTTGTGGGCGGATCCTTTGCCCCGGCCGTGGGCGGGACGGCTACCTACACCACGACACTGCCCGACGGTGACTACCTTGTCGCCGCTCTCTGCAGAGACTCCTTTACCGGTCTTATTTTGACCCCCGATATCGCGCCTATCGCTTCGTTCAACCTCGGTGACGGCGTACCGGTCACCCTGGTCACGCCCCCGCCTCCCGGCGGGGGTTTCCTCGGCAGCGTGGAGATTGGGAACCTCTTCGGCAGCTCGTAGCCGCCCACACCCTCATCACCCCACCCCACCCGAAGACCGACACGGACATGGGTGTCGGGTGGGGCAGGTGGCTGATTGCAGTCCGCCCCAACAAGGTGTGGTGATCGCTGGCGAGTATGCCGACTGATGTTCCATGGGTACGCACCGCCCGACGTGAACGCGTTCAGTGTGTACTGTTCCGCCGCAGAAGAATCCACAATCCGGCGACGAGCAAGAATCCACATGCCGCTCCGACTCCGGAATTATCCCAGCTGAAGGCCGTTGTTCCGACGACGAGGTCGCTGTCGAGATAGTGCTCGCACAATGCCACCGGCACGGGCAACCATGCCCAGTGCGCGTCGTACAGCGTGCCGGGGATCCGCGCGCACAATTCCTCCGCACCGCCGATGAATCCCCACTCCGCGAAGGCTCCGAACGATGCGATCAAGCCGATCAACGACAGCGCTGCGATGCCAGCGATGACCGGCGATGCAATTCTTCCCATCTCAGCCTCCGTTCCTGCTTCTCCCGGAGAACTCGCCCGAAGACATTCGACCTGTCACTTGCATTGTGCTTCTTCGTCAGTGCGAGAGCAGGTCGGCAGTCCTGATAACTGTCGCGAATTCACCGTGCAGATTTGTCGCCGTCATGGCCGACAGCGTCGCGGCTGGAACAGTGGTCCCGTCGAGTGCCACGCGATCGAAGGTGTGAGTGGCGTCGATGACGAAATAGGTGTCGTAGCCCAGGTTGCCCGCCATGCGCGCGGTGGTCTCGCAGCAGTGGTTTGTGGTGATCCCGCAGATCACCACTTGGTCGATAGCTTCACCCCGAAGCCAGGCATCGAGATCCGGCGTTCCGTAGAAGCTGGAGTTGACTCTCTTGCTGACCAAAAGATCTGGCGTCCCGTCGATCATCCTCTTGAACGCATGCCCCGCACCAGTCGGCGACAATGGAGACTGCGGGTTATCGGAGTCATGTCGAACGAACACGACCGGCCATGCCTTCGACCTCCACACCCGCAGGAGCGCAGCAATATTGCTCTCGCACGACGGGTTGTCCCGTGGACCCCAGAACTCGGAGTCGTCGAACCCGGCCTGCACGTCGACGACGATGAGGGCAGGCCGCTCGAGGCATATCGATGGAGAGTTCACACTGTCCAGGCTAACCTCCGTCAGCCGTCGAGACCATAGTGCCGGGTGGCCCCTTACCCACCCTCGTCAGCGTTCGATCAGCACACGGTAGTGCGCTGCGTGATGACCGCCGTACTGCGTAAATTGTACTGAGCTGCACTGTAACTCGGCGCACTGGAACCGCAAATGACATGACTACGGGCGCTCATGCGCCTTTCGACGTGTCGAATGTCTTCATACGACAGCAATTGCCACAGTTTTCCGGGCGGGAAGGCCGACTCGACGATCCATCACACGAGAACTGTCGATCTGAACTCCAACGCAGTTCGTCCGTCCGATATCGGAGCTACCCCTTCCAGCCTCAAATTGCATTGCGCTGCAAGCTCGGTCAGCTGCACGATAGTTCTCTCGCGTCCCCCGAAGCACATCAACATGAACAGATCGAAGGCCGTGCTGGTCCCCCGCCCCGCTGCTGCTTCGATCACCACTACGGCAGCGTCGGCACCAGCGGCACGTGCACAATTCTCGAGGATGGCACGGGCGTGGTCGTCGTCCCAGTCGTGCAGTACGTCGGAGAGGATGTAGGCGGCCGCGCCCGTAGGGATCGGATCGAAGAAGTTCCCCGCTACCGATGTAGCGCGATCCGACAACCCTGCTGCCGAAAGCCTCTTCGTAGCGGCAGCGGCCGTGGGCGGCAGGTCCAGAACCCGACCTCGAACGGTGGGGTGCGCCTCGAGAATGGTCGCAAGCAACTGGCCGTCGCCGCCCCCGACGTCGAAGATGTCGGTAAACCGGCCCCAGTCGTAACGCTCGGCGATCTGGATGGCCTGAATCCTGTAGCGCCAGTTCATCTGCGCGTCGAACGATTCTCTCAGTTGCGGTTCGGTGTCGAGATCGGCCCAGAAGTCGCGGCCGTACCGGAGCGGATACGCCGGCGATCCGCTGACGATCGTATCGAGCAGGTCGACGAAGGCTAGTTCTGCTCTGCCCCCGGCACAACGAATGTCGAGTAAAGGCTTGATTCCCTCTGGGGCATCGGCTTTCAGCTGCTGACCGAGCCGGCTGGGGCGATACCTTTCGGATTCTGGATCCAACTCGAAGACCCCCACGGTCACCAGGTGAGCGAGCAGCCGATCGAGGGCGGGTGCGAACGCTCCGGTCGCGGCCACCAGGTCCCCGAGTGTGGCTCCGTCGCCGTCGGTATGTTCCGCAAGATCGAGTGACGCTGCCACCCTGATCGACATCGGTGTGGCCAAGTCGGCCATGGACATGATCGATTGTCCAGCTATGCCATCCCCCATGCGTGCCAACGATATCCCACCTCTACCGAAGATCCACGAGAAGCTTTTTCAACAATTCTGCAAGTTGGCTTCGCTCATCCGGATTCAGTGACCTGAGCAGAGCTTCCTCGTTGGCCACATGCGCGGGCAGCGCGGCGTCCACTGCCGCAACTCCCGCCGGCGTCAGTTGCACGATGACCACCCGACGGTTGGTGGGGTCGATTTCTCGTTCGATCAGCCCTTTGTCGGTCAGCCGGTTCAAACGGTGCGTGACAGCGCCCGACGTCACCATCGCGTTGTCCAACAGCTGTCCGACGGTGAGGCGATATGGAGACCCAGCGCGCCGGAGCGTCGCGATCAGATCGAATTCACCTGATTGCAAACCGAATTCGATCAACACTGCCTGCGTACGCTTGTCCAGAACGGACGCTGCTCGGCCGATGCGGCCGATAACGGCCATAGGACTGACATCCACATCGGGCCGCTCGGCCTGCCACTGCTGAACGATCCGGTCCACTGCGTCGAGTGCCTCGTTTGCCATCGACCCACCACCCTTCAAAACTTCAGCACTCAATTGTTTGACATTCTGCCACGCCGGTTCTACCGTTTAACGCTAGATAGTTCAGCGTTAAGATTTTGCCCAGAACGTCCCGGAGATGAGCCCACAATGCGGACACCTCGCATGCACACACAACCAACCGATGCTCGACGCCTCCCGCGAAACGTCGCGCCCTCGACTCTCGGATTGACGGCCGCTGCCGCACTTGCGCCCATCCTCTGGGGCACGACATACCTGGTGACCACCGAACTTCTTCCTCCGGATCGGCCGATGACGGCCAGCGTCCTGCGTGCAGTGCCCGCCGGGTTACTTCTGCTGCTCGTCGCACCGGGCATCCCCAGCAAGGGGTGGCGACTGAAGACTGCAGCCCTCGGCGTTCTCGACATCGGCTTGTTCTTCCCCATGTTGTTCGTGGCCGCCTACCGGCTACCCGGTGGAATCGCCGCCGTCGTCGGGTCCGCGCAGCCGCTTGTCATCGTCGCGATATCGGCGATCTTCGGTTGGGGACGGACGCGCCCGATCCAGGTTGGATGGGCTGCGATGGCCGTCGTCGGGGTTGCGCTGACAGCAGGGTCCGGCGCAATCCGACTCGACGTCATCGGCCTCGCCGCCGCCGTGGTCGGGGCCGTCAGCATGGCAACCGGCGTCGCCCTTACCAAGCGCTGGGGCGTGCCACCCGACACCAGTCCGCTCAATTCCACTGCGTGGCAATTACTTGTCGGCGGCATTGTCATCTCTCCGCTGATTCCGATCGTCGACGACGGTCCATGGGCAATCGATACCGAGGCTGTAGTCGGCTATACCTGGCTCGCGGTGATAGGCGGCGCGTTGGCCTACTCGCTGTGGTTTCGCGGTGCTCGCGCTCTTCCCACCGCCAAGGTCACACTCCTCGGCGTGTTGAGTCCACTGACTGCGGCGATCATCGGTTGGGTTGCGCTGGGACAGAACATGACCGGGATTCAGTGCATCGGTTTCGGCATCGCGCTCATAGGCTCTATAGCCGGGCAGTTCGTGCGACGTGGGCCCGACGCCGATTCGGCCGGCACCAAACACGGCTCGTCGAACCGATCTCGATTCCAACGGAATTCCTTGTTCACGTCCAGAAACAAGTAGTGCATCCGGCTCGTGGCGTCGATTCAGGGACTGCACCCGGCGCGTCGTGAGGACCGCTCCATAAAACGACCGGTCAGTCCGTGTCGCGCCCCTGGTCACAGCGATCGCAAACTATTGTGGCCTCCATGACGTCGTCCAGCTTCATGTCACAACGCGCCGAATCTGGACCGCGTATGCATGCCGCGCGCGAGACGCACACCACAGGCGCACGCGCACAGGTTGTTCCGAGTACCCGGGTCGAGTCCGTCCCATCCCCGCAGATGCATCGGTTCGGTACGCGGTGGCTGGCGGGGTCGGTGCTTGCAGCGTGCATCGCGATCGCAGCACATGCGTACTTCCTGGGGTGGAAAATTCCGTTCGGCATTTTCGGCAACGGAATCGACACCATCGTTTACCGGCACGGCGGCGAAGTCGTCGTGCACGGTCAGCCGCTCTACGAGTTTGCACTGTTCGACATCGGACTACCGTTCACCTACCCGCCGTTCGCAGCATTGCTCTTCACCCCGCTGGCGCTGCTCACCGTGACGAGTGCTGTGACACTGCTGCAGGTCATCAATGTGCTTCTGGTCTACACAACGGTAGTCCTGAGCTGGCGCACTCTCGGATACCGCAGCGGCGGAATGTATCTCGTCAGCGCGCCGATGGCGATCGCGTTCACCTGGCTCGAGCCCGTGCGCATGACCATCTGGCTCGGGCAGATCAACCTGCTGTTGCTCGTATTGGTTCTGTTCGATCTCAGCCGACGCGAGGGCAGTCGCCTGCGCGGTGTCGGTGTCGGAATTGCCGCGGGGCTCAAGCTGACCCCCGCGTTCTTCGTCCTCTACCTGCTGTCCATCAGGCAGTGGCGTGCGGCGGTTACCGCGAGTGCCACCTTCATGGTCACCGTTGCAGCAGGTTTCCTGATCATTCCCTCCGATTCCTGGAAGTTCTGGACAGCGACCATGGTCGACTCCGAGCGGATCGGTGCACTCGCATCACCGGCGAACCAGTCGATCCACGGCGCGCTGGCGCGGTTGTGGCCGGGCCATACGCCACCGTTCCTGGTGTGGTTTCTCGGTGCCGCCGTGATCGCCACCCTTGCATTGTGGACCGCTGCACGCACTCACAAAGCGGGTAAGACGTTGCTGGCGTTGGTGATCTGTGGACTCGCAACGCCCATGGTCTCACCCTTTGCATGGGGACATCATTGGGTCTGGTGCATACCGTTGACCATCGTCGCCCTCGATTACGCGAGGCGACACCGCACGTGGTGGAGCTGGCTGGCACCGGTAGCGGTTGCCTTGCCCATGATCGCCTGGTACTTCACCGACTACCGCGGCATCAAGGCAATCGGAATTTTCATGTTCGAGGGGTCCCCCGCATTCGAGGCGGCCGTTCAGTTCACCTACCCAGCAGTGTTTTTCGCAACCATTGCCGTCACCCTGCTGTCATCGTTCCACCGCGGCACAGTGAACAGGTGACCGTCACCGTTTCAGTTCTCGCCGATCGTCCTGATCTCGTAGAACCACTGTGGAACATGCAGTCGTCCTGGCCGACGTTCATGACCAAAGATCCGATCGGTTCGATGTATTTCGATCCCGCCGTCTTCGCGCTGTTCGCCGACCACGTCCTCGTGTGTCAGGACGAGGCAGGTGCAGTGGTCGGCAAGGCCGTGTCCATACCGTTTCATTTGCCCGACGCCACCGCGCTTCCCGCCGACGGCTGGGACGGCGCGATCAGACGCGGCATCTCCACTCGGCTCACTGGCGAGACCGCCAATGTTGTGTCGGCGCTCGAGATTTCCTTGATTTCGAGCTCCCAGGGACGAAGCCTGTCGATGACCCTGCTGGCCGCCCTTCGGGACAACGCCGGACGACTGGGGTTCAGCGAACTCGTGGCTCCGCTCCGCCCCAACGGCAGAACCGATCTCGAGGAACCGATCGCGTCGTATATCCACCGAACTCGGCCGGACGGCTTGCCGGTCGACCCGTGGCTGCGCGTCCACGTCCGTGCAGGCGGTCGCATCGACAGTGTCGCGCCGCGGTCGATGGTTGTGCCGGGAACACTCGACGAGTGGCGGGAGTGGACGGGTCTGCCGTTCGACCGATCCGGGCCGGTGCACGTGCCGGGGGCACTGGTACCGGTGATAGCCGACGTGGAGCAGGGGACGGCCGTGTACACCGAACCGAATGTGTGGGTGCGGCATCCGACCGCTGCGCGACGCGAGGCTGGGTAACCTGAGGTGCTCGACTTCCGCTACACGGTTTGCCCGGACCGACCTGCGTCGCCCCGACGGTTCCGGAACTGCCAGGATCGCAATCGAATTGGACGGGTGTCGACGAGTCGCAGGATTGGGACCCCTCCGTGAACTACCGATTTCCGCATACGACATCCTGACCCGAGATCGGCAAGCCCATGCCCATGGACGGAGACGATGTGTCGCACGAGCTGGAGAAGATCTCCTTCACGGTGCCGGATGGCTTCGAGTTCACTCAGGGCATCAAGTATGCGGAGTTCGTGGGCCAACCCGCGTGGTCCGCTCGATTCGACGCACCGAAGGAATTGGACGGGCCGGCTATCACCGCGGCCAACCCGTCCTATCCCCCGCTCCAATCGGCCGCGTGCGGTACCGCAACGAAGACGAGCTGGACCACGCTGGGCTTCACCTGCGAATCGGAAATGCTGTCCACGTCACGGCCGCCGCACGGAGGGGCGGACCCCGTCTCCGTGATGTTCACCAGAGGCGCGCGCGGGTCCTCCCTGTTCATCTACTGCGAGGGTCACTGATAGACCCGACCTCGTGCGACTACTTCAGATGCCGGTCGAAGAATCTGTTTCCATCATCGCCTTCGAAGTGCGGGACGCCGGTATGCCCACCCATGTTGGCGTGCAACGTTTTCTCGGTCGAGCCGAAGGCGTCGAACAGATTCAACGCCATGTTCCTGTCGTTTCCTTCGTCGTCCCATTGCAGAAGAACTTGCAGCGGAATTCTCACCTGTTCGGCCTCGTCGAACATGGTTCGGGGCACGTAGCTACCGGCGAACAGCAGCGCCGCCGCGACGCGTGGCTCGACGGCAGCGAGTCTGACGCCGATGGCCGCCACACCTCCCGAATAGCCGACAGGTCCAATAACTTCCGGGAGAGCGAGCAGGGAATCCAGAGCGGCCTGCAACTCCGGTACCGCCTTCTCGACCAACGGAAGGACGAGTCGGTCGATGATGTCGTCGGTGACCGGCTCGCCGGCTCCGATCGCGTTTCGCAAATCTGCTCGAGCTTCCTCGGCGACGTCGGATCGCGGACGGTCCCCGCTGCCCGGTAGTTCGATGGTGGCCGCGACGTAACCCGCAGCCACCGCATGGCGTGCCCGAGCCGCAAGACGCGAATACATCATGTCCAGACCACCGGGATGGCCGATGAGAATCAAAGGTGTCGGAGCGGTGTGAAAGACCGGAGTCCACAGGATTCCGGGAATGTCGCCGAGGGTGAACTTGCGTTCGAGAACGTGATCATCGAGACGTTGTTCGGACGTGAAATGCATGGTCGCGCCTTTCGGGAATGCTGATCAACGGCGCTCCCGGACCGACCTGCTGTCAGATCGTGCCACTTCGGAGGAGCACCCATGTCGGTACTGCGTTCACGGGTATCACCTCCTCGTTCGTGTACGGCTCATAGACGCTAACAAGCGGCACGGGCTCTTAGCCAACGATTATTCTGCCTGTCCAAAATCCGACGACCCCGCTACGATGCTCGATACAACAGACCGGATGGTCTCGAGCGTGGAGGATCCCAATGCCGTACGTCGGTTTGCTGGTGATGCTGCTGTGGGTGTTCTGCCTGATCGACGTGATCACTGCCGATGACGGCGGGGTGCGATATCTCCCCAAGATCGTCTGGCTGCTGCTGGTGGTGTTTCTACCGTTTGCAGGATCATTGGCCTGGCTGTTCGCGGGACGCCCGATCGGCCACGGAATCTGGGGAGGCCCCGGGGGTGGCTCCGGTTACCGGCGGGCCAGCAACTCCGCGTTTCCGGAGTACGAAACGCGACCGGGTCGACAAGCTGCACAGAATCCTGAAGCCGACGCCGAGTTTCTGCGTCGCTGCCGGGAACGGGCCGAAGAACAGCGTCACATCGAGCGTGAACGTCGCAAACGCGATCTCGGGTTCTGATCCTCTCTCGCTCAGCGTGGCTGGATCGACGGCGAATCGATGCTGCCCCACCGCGAGGGCGGCAACACGATCAGACGCGCCTTGCCGATGACATCGTCGACCGGAACAGTGCCGCCCAGTTCATCCCTGGCATGAGCTCTGGAATCTGCTGAGCCGCTCCGGTTGTCGCCCATCACCCAGAGATTGCCTGACGGCACGGTCACCGGGCCGAAACAGCGACCGGATTGCGGCGTTGTCTCGCACGTGAGCGCGTTCTCGACGAACGGGAAGTCCATGACGACGTACGGCTCGTCCAGAGGCTGCCCGTCGACTTCGACGCGACCTCGGGAGTCGCAGCACTGCACGGTCTGCCCGCCGGTGGCGATGACTCGCTTCACGAGATCGTTCTCGTCGGGCGCAACCAGTCCGGCCCATGAACCTGCGTCCTGCAAGGCCTTGGCGATCGGGTTGGTCGATCGCGTCGAGCTGTAGCCGAGGTTCCACGACGAGGTCGGTGCCTCGAAGACCACCACATCACCGGGCTGCGGCTCTCCGAAGCGAAAGGTCATCTTGTCCACGATGATTCGATCGCCGGTGCATCCAGTGCACCCATGCAGCGTCGGCTCCATGGACTCGGACGGAATGAAGTACACCCGGCCGACGAACGTCTGCAGCAGCACGCTCAGAACAAGCGCGACGACGACGAGGACGGCCGTCTCACGAAGCCAGGGCGGGATGCGGCGCCGTGGGGCATCGTCGATGTTGTTCTCGTTCGACATCATCATCCTGGCAGCCTAGAGCTCGACTGTTGCGTATCGTACTGGGCATGTTGTTTTTGGGCATCGTATTGACTGCCGCGGGGGCGGCCATGATGACCGTCGCGACCAGACAACTGTCGCGCGTGAACGAAGGGCACTACTTGCCCATGCTCATCGGAACGTTCGCGGTCGCGTCCCCTCCGAAGGTCACAGCGGTCCGGGTCGCGGCCCAGGCCGTCACCGTGATCGGTGCATGGACAGTTTTGATTTCCCTCTGGGACGATGGAAACGCCATGCCGTCCATGGTCGCTGGATTGGTTGCTCTTGTTGCCGCAGTAGCGGTCCCGGTCACCGTCATCACCGCTGCACACAACAGACAATTGCCGAACTCTGATCCGCGAGATCGATGATGCCGACCCCGCGTCTACCGTTCACCCCCGAGGTCAACGGCATTCCAGTCGCTCAGGTCCCGAAGCATCTGTCGATCGTGTGTAGAGACCACCACCCCCGCGTCGGTTGCGTGCAGCGCCTCGGTCAATTCGTCCACCAAAGCAATGGACAGGTGATTCGTCGGCTCATCCAGCAACAGGACGTGTGGGCGGCGGGCCAGTGCGAGCGCGAGTTCGAGTCGACGTTGTTGACCCATGGAGAGCTCCCCGATTCGCTTGCTCGTCTCCCTCGATCGCAACAGACCGAGTGAGGACAACGACACCGTCGTACCACTGCAGGACCGAAAGTACTGCCCTGCCGAACATTCCGGCGGTAGCGCGGACTCTTGCCGCAGCAGTACCACTCGTGCAGCGTCAGAAATGTGAACATGCCCCGCCGTCGGATCCAACTCACCCGCCAACACCGCCAGCAGTGTGGACTTTCCCGTCCCGTTGGGACCGGTCACCACCTGCTTGCCACCCGCCTCCAGGTTCAGCGACACCGGCCCGTTCAGCCGACCCTCTACTTCGACACGGTCCGCAATCAACAGGGCGGCTCCGGATCTTGCATCGATACTCGGAAACCTCAGCCGCTGAGGGGGTTCGGGGACAGGAAGCAGCTGCGATTCCAAGTCTTCCTGCCGACGGTGCACGTTCCGGACGAGACCACCGGCGCGAGTGGCACGTTGATGCTTGTTCGTGCCCTTGTCGGGTCTCCAACTGCCGACGAGTCTGTTCTGCGCCTTGCTCAGATCCTCGCGTAGTCGGGCTGTCTCCGCCAACTGCAGTCGATGCTCCTGCTCCCACCTGACCAGCTCTGCGGCGCGCCCGGCCCGATAGCTGTCGTATCCGTCCCCGTAGACGCGCGGCCGGCCGTCCGGCGTCGGGTCGAGGTCCAGAATCTGTTGCGCGACATCGGAAATCAGCGCTCGGTCGTGGCTGACCACTACTACGCCGCCTGCACGGGCTCGAAGACGGGCTGTCAGATAGTCGAGTCCTGCTCGGTCGAGGTGATTGGTCGGCTCGTCGAGCAGCAAGAAATCGTGATTCCCGCCGAGCAGGCATGCCAGTCTCACCCGATACCGTTGTCCGACCGAAAGTTCGGTCAGTAGCCGAGATCTGTCGCTCACTGCGCCGAGGCCATCGAGAGCGATGTCCACCCTTCGCTCGGCGTCCCACGCATCGAGAGACTCGACTCGCTCGAATGCGATGGAGTAACTCTGCTCGGCTCCCTTGACGCCAGTTGCAAGATCCTCCGCGGCGGCGTCGAGATTCGCCAAAGCCAGAATCGAATCGGCAACGGATTCTCGAAGCACCTCACCCACTGTCCGTTCGTCTGTGGTGACCATCTCCTGCTCGGCTACTCCGACAGTTCCGACGCATGACATGCAGCCGGAATCCGGCGTCAGCCTGTCGGCCAAGACTTTCAGGAGAGTTGACTTGCCCTGCCCGTTCTCGCCCACGATCGCCCACCGGGACGCGGCAGTCACAGCGATGTCGACACCGCTCAATACAGTTGAGGCACCGAAGGTGACAGTGATGTTCGAGGCGATGAGTTGCGCGTCGGAGCGCGCAGAAACAACTGCTGAATGTGGCATTGGATCTCCAAATAGCAAGCGCACCAGAACAAGTGCGCGCGAGTTGACGGGACTGGACCACGACGGTCCGAGAAAGACAGCACCACACGACGCCGGTATTCCCGACGCTCGGCGGTGCTGACGTAGTCCGTCACTCGAAGATCAAATGCATGCTGCGACGGTAGCAAGCAGCATCGCTGGCCTGCCACCCATTTTCTGGAAGCGAGTCGATGAAGCTGTCGAATCGAGTTGAGGTTTCAGGCTTGCGATTCGAACGCCCGGTTGCCGTTGGACGCCCGGAGGTTACGCGTCAATGCGATGGCCTCATGTCGCCGAAGTGACCGGTTCGCCAGACGACACCGAGGTGCAGCGTCGATATCCGCCAACCATTGGACGTCCGGTCGAGGGCCGCGGTCACCACACCTCCCGCGGTGAATGCGCGATCGTCGAGGTTGCCCTTCGGTCGATCCTTCCAGATATGTATCGCCACGAGGTTCGCTCGAAACTGGGCCCGATCTTCGTCGATCGTGATGGTGTGACCGGTGACGAGGTGCTGGGTGGCCTCGAACCGTGAGAAGTTGTGGGTGTGCGTCCGCCCGATCGCTTCGGGACCGACGGTGGTGGTGTCGTCCGGCCGAATGATCCGGCCATCGTCACCGAAAATACGACGGAGATGCTCGGTGTCGAGTTCACGATCGTCGAGGCTACGAAAGTACTCGTTGACAACAGCCAGCACTTCTTGACTGTCCGACCACCGATTCGGTTCAGCCTCACCCTGCATTCCAAAAGTGTGCCTCGCGGAGATCCCGCTCGCAACGGGTACTGGCGATCGAGTTGGGTGCATCTGACCGCGCTCAGCGCGGTCGGATGCACCCGATTTCACTCGAGGACTTCAGAATCCGAGCGATAGGACCCATCGAGTCGGCTTCTGATGCGGCGGATGGCCCTCCAGCCCGCGGGTGTCGCGACCGTACTCACGATCGCCCCGAAGGCGACGCCCTGCGACAGCGCCGACCATTCGCCAGGACTGTCACCGAACAGCGGCCACTTGTACACAACACCCAGCACTACCAAGAAGATCACCGCACGCAACGTGTTCCCGCCTCATCACTCGAATCGGACAAATTCGACCGCTCGGTATATTGTTACCGTACCGACTGCACCACAGAAGGATCCACGTGTCGAACCAGCGAACGTTTCGCCAGTACGTGATGACCGGCCCGATGAGCAAGAAGAGCGGCGCTACTCGCAGCGACTACATCAACGCTCTCGCATTGGCCCCCGCGGTGGCGATCGGATTCCTCCTGGCTCAACTGGTGGTCGATTTCGGTTCGATTCCCCTCGACATCGCCGTCGGATGCCTGGGCGGCGCGATCACCGGAATTCTGTACCTCTATCTCGCGTACAAGCACGACCAGCGAACCTAGGTCGACCGTTCGGCACGATTCATCCGAGCTGATGAGATTCGAGGAAGCCGAGACTCGTTACCGCTATCCCCGGGCTCGATGTATCGGAAGCAGTCGTCACCCTCGACGGCGATCACATCGCGACAGTGTCCGAGAACGTCGAGCGACTGTGGACCGGTACGCGAACTGCCAACGGGCTGGGTGGCGCAGGACTCCGCGGCGGGGGATGGTTCAACCGTCTGGACTGACGGCGTCGACCGGAGCGGTGTCACCGTCGATCGATCTAGACTCCACCTCGTGTATCCAGATGGCGAATCTCCCGGCGGCACGATTGCCCAAACCTTGCGTGACGAGATTCTGTCCGGTCGTCGCGTAGGCGGTGAGCGGCTGGTCGAGGAGTCGATTGCCAAGGCGTTCGGCGTTTCTCGGGTCCCCGTGCGGGAAGCGCTTGCTCAACTGCAAGCCGAGGGCTTCGTCACCATCGTTCGCTATCGAGGTGCGACGGTCTCCACAACGCTGCACAAGGAGAACAAAGAACTCCTCGAAGTTCGGCACGGGCTCGAGGTGCTTGCTGCCCAGCTTGCCGCCAAGAACAGGGGTGGCTCCGTCGCGGCCGAGCTTGCTGCAGTCGTCGAGGGTGCCCGGTCGAAGTCGGCCGCCCCGGACGTGACAAGTCCGTTTCACGACCTGGTAGCCATAGCGGCGGGTAACGACCAACTGCGCGAGATGCTGGCCGGGGTCAATCGCCGGGTGGCGTGGGGTCTCGGCCACGATCCGGGCGCGTCCGTCCACGATCACGCAGCCCTGGCCGCGGCGATCCTGAACGGTTCGCCCGTACAAGCCGGTTTTTTGATGGACGAGCATCTTCGGCGCGACGAGACCCCCAGCGAGAACTGACGGTGTAGTCGTATACAATTTTGAGGATATATCCAGTTCTTAACGTGTTCGTAGCGGGAGATAACTGAGATGACACACTTTTTGTATACAAATTAGGCAGTCGTTTCGGAGAGTTACGAGAGGCGACTCACCGGAAACATCCGTTGCCGGTGCCTGCCAGCCCGCTGGAGCACACCATGTCTGCCTCTACCTCGGAATCCGTCCCACCTACTCCCATCCCACCGAACGAGCCCACGCCGCCGGCACCCGCATCAGGACTGACCAATGCGCTCGATCGCATCGGTTTCACCCGAGTGCAGGGTGCCGTGATCCTGCTACTGATGGCAGGGCTGTTCTTCGACAGCCTGGAGCAGAACTCGACCGGCGCGATGGGTCCGCTCATCAAGGAATCACTCGGAATCGGTAACGCTCAATTGACTCTCATCAACACGGCCACCGTGATCGGCGGTCTCGTGGGACGCCTCGTCGGCGGATACATCGCAGACCGCTGGGGTCGCCGAACTGCGTTGAGCCTCAACCTTCTCGTCTACACCCTCGGCGGTCTGATCAGCGCCGCAGCCGTGAGCTACGAGATGTTGCTCGCCAGCCGCTTCATCGTCGGCATAGGCCTCGGTGGCGAATTCACTGTCGGCTTGGCCATTCTCGCCGAACTCGTTGCAACCCGGCACCGCGGCTCACTGCTTGCGACGCTCAACATCTCGTCCGGCGGCATCGGCAATATCGCCTCGTTCGGCTTCTTCATGCTGGTACTCGGCCCGCTCGGTGGCATCCTCGGCGGCGACGACACCTCGTGGCGCTGGACCTACGTAATTCTCGCGCTGCCGGCCGTATTGGTTGTCTTCTTCCGTCGCTATCTACCCGAGTCTCCTCGGTTCCTGATGTCCAAAGGCCGGGTCGACGACGCCAACCGCAGCCTCACCCGGCTGGCCAGCGGATCGATCGCTGGACTCCGAAACCCAGGTCCCACAAAGCAATTCGTCACAGCCGACGACATTCTTCCCAGCACCGAGAAGACGTCCTACGCCGAGGTGTTCAAGGGACAGAACCTGCGCCGCACCGCCGCCGTCGGAGCCGCGTCGTGGATGTCCTTCGGTGCTCAGGTCACGCTGCTGTTCCTGATGCCCATTCTGCTGGTCTCCCGCGGCTATTCCCTCACCGACTCACTGCTGTTCACGATGATCATGAATATCGGCAGCCTGTTCGGGGCCTGCGCAGCATGCTATTTGGCCGGACGAGTCCGTCGGCGTCCCACAGTCATGACCGCTGCGGCTCTCGGTTGCATCTCCGCCATTGCCTTCGCAACCCTGGCGAACAGCGTCGCGACCATCTTGATCCTCGGCGCAATCTTCCAGTTCTTCACCATGATGCTCAACACGATGCTCTCGGTATGGACACCCGAGCTGTTCCCCACCTCCATCCGCGGAATGGGCACATCGGTGGTCAACGGAATCGGCAATGTCGCCGGAGCCGTCATGCCGTTCGCCGCACTGTTCTTCTTCGATATCGCCGGTGTCGCTGGTGTCTTCATGATGATCGCCGGCATGTACGTCCTCCTCGTCGTCGCCGCGAAGTTCGGCCCGGAGACCTTCGGCCGATCACTGGAGGCGGTGAACGAAAAGGAGCTCGTCGCAGCGTAATTCAGTCCGTCACACATCGAAGAAAGAAGTGCCAACCATGACCGATTCCTTGTCCATCTCCGCTACCGCGCACGGACTGAACTACCTCCCCGAGTACTACGCCGATCACGCCGGGCTTTTCGCAGACAACGGCCTGTCCGTCCACGCCAAGGCCTGCGATCCATGGACCGGCGTGCTCGACGACCTCGCCAGCGGCGAAGCCGATATCGCTCTCGGTGGCCTATGGGTCCCCGGAATGTATTGGGGCACATCACGACAGCTCACCGTCTTTGCACAGCTCAATCACCAGTTTCCCAAAGCCCTCGTCATGCGGGAACCGACACCGGATGGATTCGACTGGTCGTTGCTGACCGGAAAGACCGTGCTGGCTCCGGGAATCGGAGGTAGTGCACCGTACGCGATCACCGCGGGCATGATGCGTGAGAGTGGAGTCGACTCGTCTCGCACCACCTTCTTGCGGGACTTGTCGACGCCGATGTTCGTCGAACTGTTCGAGGACGGCCTGGGCGATGCGATCATTCTCGACATCACTACCGCTCAGATCATGTCCGATCGCGGCACCGGGCACATCGTCGTCGAATACGCCGAGGTCGGCGGACTCGGACCGAACAGCGTGTACTACTGCCGCACAGATCGTTTCGAGGAACTCGAAGAGCGTCTGGTGAAGTTCGCGACAGGTCTCGACGCCGCCATGGCGACCCTCAAGGCCACCCCGGTGACCGAGCTTCAGCCGCTGCTCGCTGAGCACTGGCCCAACATCGCGATGTCGACGCTCTCTGCGGCCTGCACCAGAATTCAGCAGTCGCAGACCTGGGACACCGTTCGTATCGACGGCGACGCCAGCGATCGTTGGATGCGAATCTTGCAGGAAGAAGGCATGGTTCGCTCTGCACCGGCGTTCGCAGACCTGGTTACCTCGCGCGTCGTCGACGCAGCCGAGCTCACGGCGGTCGGCTGACCATGACACTCGTGCTGCGCCATTCGGAGATATCGGCGCTCCTCGACCGCAGTGAAGTGTTCACCGCAGTCGAGCGCGCCTTGGCCGACCTGTCCACGGGTGCCGCTCAGAATCCGGCCCCGCCGTCGATGAATGGCACCGAGGACGGTCGGATCATCCCCATGGTGGCGCAGTCCGGCACCTCCGAGCTCGCGGTGGTGAAGGTGTTGTCGGACCTGCCGGGGAACCGCGCTCGCGGCCTTCCCCGGCAGCGCTCGACCATGCTGGTGACGTCCACTCGTACCGGCGAGTGCGTCGCGATGCTCGACGGCCGGGCGATCACGGCGATTCGCACGGCCGCCGCCAGTGCCGTGGCCACTGCGCACCTCGCACGTAACGACAGCTCGGTCGTGGGCGTCGTCGGCGCCGGTAACTTGGCCGTCGAACACGTCCGTGCGCTACACGGCGTACGCGATATCGAGAGCGTCGTGGTCTGGTCGCGATCTGCGGATACCGTGGAACGGTTTCGCGAAAGCCTCGCGGACTTGGACCTGAAGATCGACCACGCCCTATCGGTCGAAGACGTTGTACGACAGTCCCATATCGTCTGCACGCTCACTCCGTCGGTCGAGCCGATCCTGTTCGGGCAGTGGTTGATCGCCGGCACTCACCTCAACGTCGTCGGCGCCGCGCCCCGTCCGAACGAACGCGAGGTCGACGGTGACGCCATGGCACAGTCGAGGGTGGTGGTGGACAGCACCGCCACAGCCCTGTCGAAGTCGGGCGACGCACTACTGGCGATCGCCGAGGGGGCCGTCGACGAGAGCCACTTCGATACCGAACTCGGCGACGTCATTACCGGTCGGAAGTCCGGACGCTCTACCGACGCGGAGATCACACTCTTCGACTCCACCGGGATCGGACTCGAGGATCTCGCTGTTGCGGAGTTGGTCGTCCAGCGCGCCCGCGCCGCCGGAGTGGGACTCGAGCTCGATCTGACGTCGTAACCACGTCCGCACACGCGCGCGCGTGTGCAAAAGACCCGACCCACCCCGCACCCCACCGGCCACGCACCCCACCACCCCGCACCCCACCGGCCACGCACCCCACCGGCCACGCACACCACCGGCGGATGAATGCGACTCTGTTGCACTCTGACCGACTGAAACCCACATTGATCCGGATCTCAGGCGCGCTTCGACGAGTACATTCGCTCGTCTGCGATACGCAGCAGGTGGTCCGGGTCGGTGGTCGGTTCCCAACTCCATCCGACGCTCACCGATACCGGGATGTCGGTGCCGTCGATGTCGTAGGGGCCGGCGAGGAGGCTGCGAACTCGGTCGGCGAGGCGTTCGACTCCCTCGGCCGATTTGGCGGAGTGCAGCAGGGCGACAAATTCGTCGCCACCGATTCGGCAGGCGGTGTCCTGCGCGCGGACATTGTCGAGGATCCGGCGTCCGATGGCGGCGAGTACGCGATCGCCCACTGCATGACCGAATCTGTCGTTGATGGATTTGAAGGCGTCGACGTCCACGAAGAGCATTCCGACCGGGCGATCGCTGGACAAGTCCCGGAGACTGTTCAGCTCGGACATCAGTCGTCGGCGATTTCCCAGTGAGGTGAGGTCGTCGATGAGCAGTTGGCGTTCGAGTGTCGCCTCAGCAACTTTGCGTGCGGTGATGTCCTGAATCTGGGCAATGATCACGTCGCCGGCCTCGGCGTCGCGCACCACGGTCGCGTTGCGCTGCACCCAGATGGTGGCACCGTCCTTGCGGATGTACCGCTTCTCGGACGCCACGTTCGTCAGTGTCCCGTCGGCCAGCCCCTTGAGATGTTCGTCGGCGAGGGGAATGTCGTCGGGATGCGTGATGTCGCGAAACGTTTTCTGCTGCAATTCTTCTGCGGTGTATCCGAGCAGTTCGCACAGGGCTTTGTTCACCTGGAGCCATCGTCCGTCGTCTGTCATCACAGCTTTGCCGATCGGGGCGTTCTCCATCGTGATTCGAAACAGTCGCATCGCGCGATCTCGCTCACGCTCGATCTCGGCGCGAGCGCTGACGTCGACGACCAACGCGGTGAATCCGACGACAACACCGTCGACGACATCGGGCACATAGGTGGCCTGAGTGACGCGCACGGCACCGTTGACGTCGATGAGTGTCCGGTCGAACTGCTGCTGTTCACCAGCGAGCGCACCGGTGATGTAGGGCAAATTCAGTTGATACAGCGTCTCGCCGAGCAGTTCGCTGATGTGCTTACCGACCAAGTCCGCCGGTTCGATACCGAAGTAGGCGGCATAGATGCGGTTTGCGAAGACATTTCGGAGCGAGCTGTCCCAGTACCCGATCATCGACGGCAATTGATCGACGGCTCGGCGCATCACCTCGTTCGATGAATTACGCGTGACAGTCATGAACCACCCCATTTGTGACGCCGACTGCGCAACGGTACCGAAAGTTTCGACTCTCGGCCTGCAACAACCCCCATGAGTGCGCAAGTGCGCACATATGTGTACGTTGAGTACATGCTCTTCGACAACCTCGCATTCCGACGCCTCTTCACGGCGCAGGTCGTCGCGCTGATCGGCACCGGACTGCTGACGGTGGCCCTGGGCCTACTCGCCTACGACATCGCCGGCAGCTCCGCCGGAGCGGTCCTCGGCACCGCGCTGGCGATCAAGATGATCGCGTATGTATTTGTCGCCCCCATCGTTTCGTCTCTGACGAACTCGTTCCCCCGCAAGCTCGTACTCGTCACCGCGGATGTCGTGCGGGCACTCACCGCACTGACGTTGCCCTTCGTCGATCAGGTCTGGCAGATCTACGTCCTGATCTTCGTTCTGCAGGCAGCGTCGGCAACCTTCACACCCACCTTCCAGGCCGTCATCCCGGCGGTCGTTCCGGACACACAGCAGTACACCCGGGCACTGACGCTGTCCCGGCTCGCCTACGACCTCGAATCGCTGGTGAGCCCGTTGATCGCAGCTGCGCTGTTGACGGTGATCAGCTTTCACACCCTGTTCGTCGGGACGGCACTGGGTTTCGTCGTCTCCGCAATGATGGTGATCGGGACTCGTCTGCCGAAACACGTTGCGGCCAAACGCAACAGGCCGACCGACGGAATCACGACATTTGTGAAAAACAATGAACTGCAGGGCTTACTGGCACTGAACACGGTCGTTGCCGCAGCCACCGCGCTGGTGACCGTCAACTCCGTGGTCTACGTTCGCGATCTGTTCGGCGGCTCGAACAGTCAACTTGCCATCGCGCTCGGTTTCTACGGTGCCGGGTCGATGGTCGCAGCACTGTTCATCCCGCGAGCCCTCAGATCTATCGACGACCACCGCCTCATGCTCACCGGCGCCGCAGTAGCCGTCGCGGGAACTGCCGCAGCAACGGCGGTCTCGACCCTGGGTGGAGGACTACCGGCCTGGATTGCTCTCGCCACGACGTGGTCGGTACTGGGCATCGGAACTTCGATGATCAACACGCCGTCGGCGAGAATTCTGCGTCGCGAATCCGACGAGACCACTCGAACGTCGATCTTCACCGCGCAGTTCTCGCTGTCTCATGCGGCGTTTCTGATCACGTATCCGGTCGCGGGCTGGGTGGGCGCGCAATTCGGACAGTTCACCGCAGCTGCGGTGCTCACCGGCTTGGCTACACTAGCGGGACTGTCCGCAGCACGCCTGTGGAGTCGCTCCCGTGATCCGGTCGTCGTCTCCGCGTAGGGAGAAGACGTTCGATGCCACCGAAGAAGGAACCGCGCATCAGTCTCGATCATGCCGTCCTACCGGACTCGGCGCGCCTCGCGACGGCAAGCGACACGTTTCGGATGCTGTCCGATCCCACCCGACTCCACATTCTCTGGCTGCTCGATCGCGGCCCCGCCGACGTCAGCGCACTCACGACAGCGACCGGAACGTCGCGTACCGCCGTCAGCCAGCATCTGGCGAAACTCCGATTCACCGGACTCGTCGAGACGCGACGCGAGGGCCGGAACGTCATCTACCGCTTGGCCGACGGCCACCTCGCCCGTCTCGTGCGGGAGGGCCTCAATTTCGCCGACCACAAGGTAACCGGCGAACCTCCACACGAATAGCCACAACAAGAAAGCAACCGATGAAACGCCTGGCAGTGATTGCCGTTCTCACCCTTGTCGCAACGGCACTGTCGATCGCTCCGGCGTCGGCGCACGCGGCTCTGCAGTCGAGCAACCCGGCCGAGAATGCCGTGTTCGACACCGCGCCGGACGAGGTGACCCTGACGTTCAACCAGGCTGTGGAGTCGAACTTCGCCACCGTCACCGTCATCGCACCCGATGGGATCGATTGGGCAGCATCGGATCCCGTCGTCGACGGCAGCACGGTGACGGTCGATCTCGACGGCCTCGGCGCGGCGGGCGAATACACCATCGGCTACCGAGTGGTCTCTGCCGACGGGCATCCGATCACCGGCAGCATCCCGTTCCAACTCACCCAGGCAGCTGCCGCACCGCCGGTCGCAGACCTCGACTTCACCAACGAGGCCGCAACACCCACTTCTCAGGACACAGAGGCCCGAACCGCAGCGAACACCGAAGACACCGACAGCGGCTTCCCACTCTGGACGATCGGAGCGGTGGTGGCCGTGGTCGGTGCGGCAGGTGTTCTGTTCGCGCTGCGTAAACGCACCCACTGAGAGCCTCGACCAGTGCGGACGTGAGAACATGCAGCATGAGCGACGGTGGGTCACGCCCCAAGTCCGACGGCCGTAAGCGGCGTTGGGAACAGCACAACACCGATCGTCGACGTCATATCATCGCCGCCGCCATGACGGTGCTGGCCCGCGATATCGCACCCGGTGAACGGCTCACCACCGCTCAGATTTCCGCGGAGGCCGGGGTACATCGCACCGGGCTCTACCGTCATTTCCGGGATCGCACCGATTTGGACACCGCCATTCAGCGGGCCATCTGCGACCAGTTGACGGCCGCCCTGGTCACCTCGTTCGAGTTGACCGGTACTCCCCGCGATGTGGTGCACCGTGTGGTGAGTACCTACGTGCGATGGGTTGCCGAACATCCCGCGTGGACGCGTTTCGTCGAGCAGGATGTCAGCGCCGAATCGCCCACGCCCCTCGAAGAAACCAACGCGATGCTGGCCGAGCAGTTGGAGGTGAGCGTTGCCGCGTTCCTCTCGATCGTGAACGCGGATCTGTCACCCGAGGACTGGTCGTTGGTGCGGCCGTGGGTGGCCGGACTGGTCTCCGGATGCATGGGCGCGGTGCGTAGTTGGAGTGGGCAAACCGAATCGCGTACCGGCCTGGACCACTTCGCGACGTTCCTGGCCGACACCATCTGGCTTCAGGTCAAGGGACTCGGGGCGTCCCGCGGAATCGCGATCCCCCAAGTCCCTCTCGAAACAGTCCCTCTCGACACCGCCGGAGAAACTCAGCCGAACGACGGCTCACTGCGGTAGCGCGACGGCCGTCCGTCGATACCGAGAGCGCGCCATACTCGCTTCGAGACTCGGTTCATCAGTCCCAGCTCGCCGGCGAGCATCCGGACGTCACCGAAGGTGTCACGCAAGACTTTTCGTGACGAGTCGCTGTTCCACCACACTGCGTCCACTACCTCGGCGGGGATGTCGAGTTCGCGTCGCATCTGCTTGCTCGGTTTCATGATGACGTCGCACAGCAGTCGCATGATGATCGGCGTGAGGATCGAGATCGACGCCTTCTCGAAGGGGCCGAGACGAGGAGCCTTGTACTGCAGAAACTGATGTGCGAAGCCGATGTGGCGGGCTTCCTCGGCGATGTGAATCTGCATCACGCGCTGGACCAGTGGGTGCCCGACGCTACCGGCACGCAGAACGCCCTTCTGCATGTGGTCGATCGGCTCTTCTCCCGCGAGGACGCCGACGAAGAATCCGAACGGAGCCGATCGGCTGGCGAACAGCGCGAGCACAGGCACGATCTTGCGGAACCATGCGGGTCCGCCCGGCACGTCGATGCCGATGCGGTTCACCAGTTCCTGGAACATCTGAGTGTGGTGGCACTCTTCGGTGGCCTCGTGCGTCGAGTACCGGAATTCGGGTGAGTCGTTGGGCAACGTCAGGGCGTAGTGCATGAGGCCGCTGATCAGGATCTGCTCGAACTGCAATCCCACCTTGACCATGCTGGCCTGGCGATACATGCCGATGTGGATCTGCCGGTCCAGGGGAAGTGACTTGTACCAGTCGGTGTGTCCCAG
Source organism: Rhodococcus ruber (assembly GCF_027270735.1). Lineage (GTDB taxonomy): Bacteria > Actinomycetota > Actinomycetes > Mycobacteriales > Mycobacteriaceae > Rhodococcoides > Rhodococcoides rubrum_A. The sequence continues at coordinate 423,644 of NZ_JAPWIJ010000002.1, forward strand.
CGGGTCCGCGTCGGGCAGCACCCAGCGCGGGTCGTTGGGCACGATCGCGTACTCGGGCTCGTCCCACGGGATGTCGAGGAAGGCGTCGAAGTGCTGGTGCACCGATGCCGTCGACAGCGCATGCAAGGTGTCGCGGTAGTGCGTTCGTGAGTCGTCGACTGCAGTCATGGTGGTCCTTCCGCCTGCGTCCGAACAATGAGTACGAAGAATATGTACGCAACACAGCGTCACACATAAATCGAGTTAGTGCAACGGACCGTCGCAGATACTCGCAGAATTCTCACCGCGAGAGAGGCTTCGCCGCACGTGCATAGAACCTCGTAGCGGGTTACGAGTTTCCGTGCACGTGCGACGACGTCGCTCTACAGCACCATCGCAAGGAAGCCCACGCCGACGACGATGCCGAGAATTCCGGTGCCGATAGCCAACGCCGTATCGGTGCGTTCGGCGCGCTCGCCAGTGAGATCGGGGGTGCGATCGGCCCACAGCGCAGTAGCAACGGCAATGACGCCGGCGGCGATGCCCAGCCCGGCGGCCCAGAACGAGACGATCGACATCGCGCCGAACATGACGGCAATTTCAGTCACCTGAGCGCGTGAACGGATGCGCCGAGTCCACCACTTCGGCGGCGTATTTTCGTCCAACTCACGTGCATCGAGGTTGGAAGAGGTGACGGTCACTGTCGAACTCCTTTCAGACAAGAATGTGCCTCTATTTTGGCACTCAGCGGTCTAGGGTGCTAATCCCCTGGACGAGCCAACACGGAAAAGCACTATTCGGACCAGTTGTACTGGTCTAGGCTCGCCAGATGAGGACGATCACCAGTACAGAGGCCAAGACGCGGCTCAATGCGATCTTGGCCGAGGTGGAGCGAACCGGCATCTCGGTCACGATCACCAACCACGGTCGGCCAGTTGCCGTCTTGACGCCCGCCCAACCGACACCGCGTGTTTTCGGTCAGCTGCGCGGCCTGGTTGTCCCGGAGTCGTTCGATGAACCCCTGCCCCCGTCCGAACTGACCGCGTGGGGATCATCGGAGTGACCTCGTTCCTGCTCGATACCAATGCATTGCTGTGGCTCGTCACCGATCCGGACAGGATGTCCGACGCCGTGCGGACCACCCTCGCCGATCAGGGGAACGAGTTGGTGGTCTCGGCAGCCTCGGCGTGGGAGATCGCCATCAAGACTCGAATCGGCCGACTCGACGGCGAAACGCTCTTGTCGACATGGGCGGAGACTTTGGCAGCAATGAACGCGACCGATCTTGCGATCGACTCCGCGGATGCATCGGCGGCCGGGCGGCTCGACTGGAATCACAACGATCCGTTCGACCGAATGATCGTGGCTCAAGCCCTTCGTCGTCGCCTCACCATCGTCACGAGCGACCGTACCGTCATCGACGGAGCGTTGACACCGACGCTCGACACCCGCGCTTGACGCCTTCGCCCACACTCAACCCCACAACAATCTCTGTCCCACAGCAGCTTTCATCGGTCCCAACTCGAATGCTCTCACGTCGGAGATCATGTACGGGACGCGTATCTGCATCGCGTACTCGCGGTGTTCGAGCAGAACCTCGAGATGTGTGTCCGACGCCCCCTCGGCGGTTGCGTCGGACACGATGGCGTACGACCGCACGTCCACGGCGGCGGCTCGCAACAGATCGACGAGAGGGTTACGCACCACGACGCTCGTCTCCGTCGCACCTTCCGAACGAGGGGACGCGAGTACGCGCTGCCCGAGGGAGATGTGATTGACGACAGCCACCGGGTCGAGTCCCCAGTTTTCGCCGATTCGTTCTGCGGCGATCTCGACACACACGTCGAGTAGATCGTCGAAATCTTCTTGGCACTCGGCGCTCGTCACTTCTCGCCACTTCGTCATCATCGAAAACCCCCATCGTCGGTCTGCTGCCCCCACTACTTCGACGGCGGCCGACGGCACACGGTTCCCAAAAGTCGTACATTCGTGCCAGTTTTACTGCCCGCTGGCGACAGTTCCCGCAAGACGGAAGTGCCGGTGGGCTCGAACGGGCCTCGACTAGACTCGCGATGCAGGAAGGGGAGAAAGCAGGTCGTTGCGTCGTGGAGGATCACTGGTACCGGCGCATATTCGCCTCCAGCCCCGTGGCCCAGGCTCTCTCCGACGCCGACGGATTGTTCGTCGACGTCAATACCGCCTACTGCGAACTCGTCGGCTTGTCCTCCTCGGAACTGCTGGGTCGATCCGCGACGGTGCACACTCACCCGGACGACCTCGCACTCCACAGCAGCGTCGAGGATCTGATGGCCGCCGGGACGGCCGCGGACAAATCAGTGAAGCTCGAAGTGAGGTTCGTCCGGCCGAACGACGAGATTCGCTGGGTCCTCCTGACTCTGGTTCCTTTCACCGGCCCGTCCGATGCCGAATGGACGCTCGCTGCCGCTCTCGATATCACCGAACGAAAGGAAGTCGAGGACGGCATCCTGCGTGCGTCCCGAACAGATCAGCTGACCGGGGCACTCAACCGTCGCGGGTGGTCGGACTACGCGGTGTCCGTCGTCGACGGCGATTCGGTCGACACAGCCGTCGCGGTTCTCGATCTGGACCACTTCAAACAGTTCAACGACAACTTCGGCCACGCAGCCGGCGATGCATTGCTCCGAGACTTCGCGTCGACTGCCCGTCACTGCATCGGCGACGATGGGCTGCTAGCACGATGGGGCGGAGAGGAATTCGTGATCACTCTCCGCAACTGCGATCGTCGTGGCGCTCTTCAATCACTCGAGGCTCTTGCCGCCGCCACCGCGACTTCAGGGGTGACGTTCTCCGCCGGGTACACGGTCCAGCGACCCAACGAAGGTCTTCGCAACACACTCGACAGAGCCGACGCACTGATGTTTCAGGCGAAACGCGCCGGCCGCAACCGAATGGTCACCGACGCACCTCGCTGACACCCAGAGTGCAGCAGAACTTGCCGATTCAGCAATATTACTTGCCAGATGCATGTCCGGGCTGCCACTCTGACGTCACACACGACCACGAAAGGCCATGGAATGACGCACGCCTTCGACGAGAACTACTGGGAGCACCATTGGGATGACAGAACATCCCACACCGTCGCAGCGAATCCGTACCTCGTGGAGGAAACAGCCGGATCGAGGCCCGGCACCGCGCTGGACGCAGGTTGTGGCGCCGGAGCCGAAGCGATCTGGCTTGCCGGACAGGGCTGGCGAGTCACCGGTGCGGACATCTCCGGTGCGGCCCTGACCACTGCGGCTGAGCAAGCGACGAGGGCAGGAGTCGATGTCACCTGGATCGAAGCCGATCTGACGAACTGGAACCCGACCGAGCGGTGGGATCTGGTGATGACCCACTACGCGCATCCGTCGATTCCGCAATTGGACTTCTATCGACACATTTCGCAGTGGGTGGCACCGGGCGGTTCGTTGCTCATCGTCGGGCACCTCCACGACGGCGGGCATCACCACTCACACGGGAGCGACGAGCAGCCGCCGCACGAGGCCACCGTCACCGCGAAAGACATCACCGCCCTGTTCGACGCCTCCTGGCGCGTCGACACCGCAGCTGAACGTTCCAGGACGGTAGCCGGCACCGGTGTGCACTCGAAGACGTTGCGCGACGCGGTGGTTCGGGTCACGCGTCGGATCTGATCCGGCGTCGCAGCGTCTCACTGGATCGCATCGAGTCGGTAGTGGCGCGAGTGCGCACCGTCGTAGAACTCCTCCGTGTACTCGGTGAAACCGACGCGTTCGGCTACTCGGCCCGAGCGTTCGTTCGCCACATTCACGCTCGCCACCAACGGAACCCACGGGAGCGTGCGGGCGCGCCAGTCCACAATTGCTTGTGCCGCCTCCGCTGCGTAGCCGCGGCCCCACACCTCGGGGCTGAAGCGGTACGCGAGGTTCAGCACACGTTCGTCGTGAAAATCACGAACCCGAACCCCTGCCAGCCCAATCACGTCCGGGCTGGCACGGGTGCTCACCGCGCAGTACCCGTACCCGTGTTCTGTCCAGTGTGCGAGCCACGAGTCGACCAGGAGGTCGACCTGCGCGACGTCGGGCGGGTCCGACTGGAACCGGGTCGTGCGGGGATCGGTGTGCAATTCCACCATCGCCAGTCGATCCTCGTCACGCAGGGGACGCAGGATCAGCCGGGTAGTTTCGATGTCGGTGAACACAACCGCAAAGTTAGCGTTCCTCCGCGAGATTGCCCACGTGGGACGCCAGCTCACCGAGTGCCCGAGTCGACGCCGCGAGCTGGGCGGGCTCCGTCAGGCGTGACCGACCTCAACGATCGATGGTGACGTTCGGCCACGGCGGCCGCCTCAGGACCGCCGCACATCCCAACGTCGCAGCGATGAGGCCGGTGAGCGCACCGATCAGGTGGATGCGGCCCATATCCACAGCTGGAGTCCACGTCGCCGTGCCGTCGGTGATGGTGAACAACCCTACGGCGGTCTCTGCTCCCCGAGTCGATCGACGCGATACCGGCAGAACGGTCGTGCGGTCGTCCACCCTGACGGTCTCGCCGTACTGCATGGCCGACGGGCTGAACACGTCGGGCAAGCGTGAGGTCATGTGCACTCCCGGAGTCGACGGACGGACATCGCGGTCAGACTACTCGTGCACAGACGCATCCGGACGTTTCCGAATGTCGCCGCCCCTTCCGCTTCTCGGCAGTACTCAGCCGACGTTGTTGACGGCGGCTGCGAGACCGTCGACGAGAGTCGGAAGGAAGTAGGGGATCGACAACGCCGTCGGGCCTACTGCAGCTCCGGCTTCCTGGCCGACGAATCCGGCGACTGCACCTGCGGCGACCGCCGGAATCTGGCGCGAGACAGGCGAATCGACGAATTGTTGCAGGGCGTCGTCGGTGTCGACCTGAGTGAACACCACGTCAGCGTCGATTTTCGAGATGTTCTCCGCCGAGACGGTGGTCGAGTACGTGGCGTCGTCGGTCGCGAGGTCGGTCACCGATGCAGGCGAGACGAAGCCGAGGTTCTCGAGCAGCTCCACCCGAGGATCGGAAGGCAACAGTAGGTAGTACACGTCGGCGGCCTCGGACACGTATGCGATCGATCGGCCGTCGAATTCGGGATGCCGTGCACCGGCCTCGCTCACCTGCCGGTCAAGATCGGACACCAGATCGCGGGCTCGATCCGGAACGCCGAGAACAACGCCCGTGGTGGTGATGACATCGCGCCACGGCGTCGACCACAGCTCTTCGGGCGGGGCGACGACGGGAATCCCGGCGTCGGTCACCGCGTCGTATTCGGCTTGGGTCAGACCGGAGTGCGGGGCCAGCAGCACATCGGGATCGGCGGCGAGCACCTTCTCGACCGTCAAGGCGTTGGTGACGTTGTCGAGCAGAATCGGTGCCGGCTCGCCGCTCGCGTCGATCGCGTCGGATATCCACGGGTAGATCAGATCGTCTCCGCCGCCGTATTCGGCAGAGGGCATGGCCACGGGTACGACGCCGAGGGCGAGTACCGCGTCGGTGGTGCCGAAGCCCCAGGTCGCGACCCGTTGAGGCACATCGTCGAGGGTGGTCTCGCCGTACATGTGTTGCACGGTCAGCGGGAACGAGCCGGTGGAAGATTCCGCGGTCGGAGCCTCGGCGGTATCGGAGGAACTGCAGCCTGCGAGTGCGATGGATGCGGCCACCGCTGCGGTGAGCACGGCAGCGAATCGAGTAGTTGCGCGGTGAGTCATGAATGTCCTGTATGTCGGCGATCGGACTTATAGGTTAGCCTTAGCTTCCCTGGCGATCGCCACCACCCCGTTCGGCTCACAGGAACCTTCCAGCGAGGGTTCAGCGTCCTCACCGGAACGTCCCAGAGTATTGGCATTACCGAAAAGAACCGATGCCATCTCTCGAGGAGATCCGACGATGACCCCAATTCCAGAGCCCACCAACACTTCTGCCGGACCGACCTACGAGGGACGACTGCTCGATCGCCCCAACGAGGAAGTGGTCGATCAGGGTGCCGGGTTCGATATCACCACCCTGATCACTCGCCGTCGCATGCTCAGCATCGTCGGTGCCGGGGCAGGAGCGTTTGCACTCGCCGCCTGCTCCAGCACCTCCAGCGCCGGAAGCAGCACCACCACAGCAGCTTCCACGACGTCGAGCGGCGGAAGTGTTACCAGCACAACCGCTTCCACGACGACGGCTACGGCGAGCGCAACGAGCGAAATCCCCCAGGAAACCAACGGCCCCTACCCGGCCGACGGCTCCAACGGCGTCAATGTTCTCGAAGAATCGGGGATCGTGCGCAACGACATCACCTCGAGCCTCGACGGGGGCACCACAGTCGAGGGAACGCCACTCTCGTTCACCTTCACACTCACCGACATGGCGAACGACAATCGACCGTTCGAGGGTGCGGCCGTGTACGTGTGGCAATGCGATGCCGAAGGCCAGTATTCGATGTACTCCGAGGGCGTCGAGGACGAGACGTACCTGCGCGGTATTCAAGCTGCCGGTGCCGACGGTGCGGTCACGTTCGAGACCATCGTTCCCGGCTGCTATTCCGGTCGCTGGACCCATATGCACTTCGAGGTCTATCCCGATGCTGCGTCGGCAACCAACGCGGACAACGCCATTGCCACCTCGCAGGTCGCGTTCCCTCAGGACATGCTCGACGCGATCTACCAGCTCGACACCTACCCGAGCTCCGCGAAGAACCTGGCCCAGCTCGGCAGCCTCGACAACGACAACGTGTTCGGCGACGGCTACGACCTCGAGATGGGGACGTTCTCGGGCGACCCCACCTCCGGTTACGTCGGATCGTTGGCCGTGGCCATCGACACCGCCACCGAACCCGCCGCAGGTGGCGGAGCAGCACCTGGCGGAGGTGGTGGTCAGCCTCCGATGGGCGGCGGCACTCCCCCCGCAGGCGGACCGGCACCCACCAACTGACCAACCCACCACCGAAGGAAACACCATGTTGCACAACCTCACCGGATGGCACGCCCTGATCGTTCTCGCCATCCTGCTGCTCGTGTTCGGCTCCACCAAACTCCCGTCACTCGCCAAGGGCGTCGGCCAGTCGATGCGCATCCTCAAAGACGAAGTGCGCGAGGAGAAGACAGTATCGACGCCGGACGACGCTGCGGTTCCTTACCGACACGCGTCATGACCGCGGCCACCGCCGCGCGAGCTCTGCGGGGCACCATGCCCCTTGCGGGGCACATGCGCGAGGCACGACGCCGCGCGATCCGCGCGGCGGTGTCCCTGCTCGTCGGTATAGCCATCGGGTTCGCCCTCTCCGATCGAATTCTCGACATCCTGCGCGCACCCGTCGAGAAGCTCGCACTCACCCGGGCAGCCAGCCTGAACTTCGACACTGTCACGGGCGCTTTCGATCTCGAACTGAGGATCGCATTGTTCACCGGCGTGATCGTGTCGTCTCCGGTCTGGTTGCGGGAGCTGTTCGCTTACCTCACACCCGGCTTGACGCGTCGCGAGAAGAAGTACGTGTACGCATTCTCCGCCGCCGCAGCTCCACTGTTCTTGGCCGGGTGCATGTTCGGGTTCACCATCTTCCCGCGCATGGTCAGCGTCCTTGCCGGCTTCTCCTCCGACGAGGACAGCACCATCCTCAACGCCTCGTACTACGTGGACTTCGTCATGAAGATCGTGTTGGCGACCGGAATCGCCTTCGTCCTTCCGGCATTGTTGGTGATGCTCAACTGCCTCGGCATCCTCTCCGCACACAGACTGCGCAGCAGCTGGCGGCTCAGCGTCGTCGCCATTGCGCTGTTCAGCGCGCTGGTCACACCCGCCGCCGACGTCCTGTCCATGTTCCTCGTCGCGCTACCGATGGCCACCCTGTTCGGTGCGGCTGTTGCGATCACCGAGGTACACGACAGGCGAGCTGGCAGGCGCGCCCTGACACCCCCGAAACCGGAGCTCACATCATGTTCGGCTTGACCTTCGAAAAACTGTTCCTCGTCGCGATCATCGCCGGGTTCGTCCTCGGCCCCTCGCGCCTACCCGGATATGCACAGCAACTCGGACGGGCCGTCCGCTCTATTCGACATTTCATCGACACCACCCGCAGCGCAGCGGAGGACGAGATGGGCGTTCCGCTACGGCGCTCCGAATGGGAGACGATCGACCTACGCCAATACGACCCGCGTCGAATAGTCGCCGACGCACTACGTGAGACGGATGCCGCCCCGAAGACCGAGTGGCCGGACGAGGTACTCGCCGAGGCCACCCGAGTACGGCCCGGTCAGAAGTATCTGATCACCGGGCCGGCGTCGCATCCGCGCCGGATTCTCCTCGACTCACTTTCCGAGGACGACCCCCGCCGCGTCGCCGCGCAGTAGATTCGGAGATTGTGAACACGGCGAACATTGCGGTCCCCGATGGTTGGTACACGTTGGTGTCGACCGGGTACGAAGCACACGGGGTTCCGAGTCCGACATCGGTTGTGGCAGCATCGGATTTCGGCGTAAACGTCAGTGCTGCCCGACCCGGCCAGGTCTCGGTGACCATCGAAGTCGCGTATCGCCCTCCGACCGATCACGTTCCGAAGGGGTGGACCCTCGAAGCGTCCGGGACGTTCGTTGCCGCAACGCTGTTGCGCGTCGAGACCCCTGACGGCATCGTTCACGATGAGTTCCCCGACTTTGCGCAGATCATCCTGCCCTCCGAGATGACGTATCGAATGTTTCGACGGTTTCGGGACGACACCGGCCTCGAACAGCATCTCTTCGAACTCACGCCGGCGATGATTCTCGACGCGAAAGGACGACCCGCGCGCTTCGAGACAACCCAGCACGCCCAACCGGACCCCGACGACGTCACAAGGTGGGAAGTCGCGTGCCCCACGTCGACACCCGGCGCGTCCGTCATGATCAACGGGGTCGGGACCGATCGAGCTGAGGCGTTGCGCGCGGTCGTCGACAACGGCGTGAGCCTGTTGCACAGGGAATCACCCGACGCGGGGCCGTTGTCGCCGGTTTTCGTGGCCTTGGGTGGGGAGTTCGCTTGGGTCAGGGGTTTCGGCGATTCGACGTTGTCGAAATCGGACCTCGCGCAGCTGGTACTTGACGGTATCGCGGGTGAACGGCGCTCTGCCGTGGAGCGCGCGGCTGCTTTTTCCACCCGTGCGTCACGCCCGCCTGTCAAATATTCGACGCAACCATCGAGTGTGACGGAGCAATGGAATCGGGTTGCTGATTGGTTCGACGCGAATCTTCCGAACTACGTCATCTCGGGTGCCGACGAGACGCGTATTGCCGATGCCCAGAGGCGAACCGGCGTGGAGTGGCCGAGCGAGCTCATCGAACTGTTCCGGTGCGTCGACGGCCTCCCGCGTACGCCATGGATGGCAATGTTCCCCAAGTACGAGCTGTTCGGTCTCGACGCGATGCTCGACGATCGAGAAATGATGACCGACATCTGGCAGACCGGCGATGCCGAGAACGATCCCGACCGGGTGATCTCCACGACCGCGGGTGAAGCCGCGTGGACCTTCGTCGACGAGTTCATCCCGATCGCAGGAATGGACGGCTACTTCCTGTTCGTCGACACCCGCCCGGGCGAGTTGAACGGCTGCGTGACCGTCTTCGACAAAGTGAACTCCGACGATGCTGGGCCACAATGGCTTTCCATCAGCGCTCTGCTCGACGATCTTGCAACCAGCCTCGAAACAGGAACGCCGTTCGACGGAGGGTGGAATCACGCAGTTGTCGACGGGCGTCTGGAGTGGGACATCTGAGGACTTACCGCCCGGGATTGCCTGCAGGTAGAACGGCGAAAGAGGGACGTTGGGTAACACAGTCCGGCATGATGTAGCGATGACCACCAGCGTCTTGGCTGCTTCGGAGTCGGGTGTGTCCGCAATTGCGTTGTGGACCTTGATCGTTGTGCTCATCGCTGCCGTCGGCGCTGCGTGGGCGGCGCTGAGTGTGCGTCGGGTCGGCGCGAACGAGGACGTCATTTCCCGCGAGGTGGCGGCGCTGCACAATGCTGTCGATCGTCAGGTTCGCCAGTCGAGCGACAACGACTCGTGGAACCGCGACCAGGTGACGGCGCGATACCAAGAGCTGCTCTTCGCACTGTCGAATGTCGATCGTGTTGTGGCCGAACAGATTTCCGCAGCAGTGATCTCGACACCGGTAGGCGATCTCGCCTCTGCGACACAGGCATTGAACAAGGCCTACGACCAACTGAACCTGGCACTCACCGCGACCCTGGTGGTTGCTCGCAGACGCGTCCACCCACTGGCTTTGGAGCTGTCGACGGGCATCGATCGCCGGGTGTTGGCCCCGCTGGCACCCGAGGCCGGTATTCCCGCTCCCGCACACGAACGCCTGCAGAGCGAGCATGCGTACATCACCAGAATGCACTCGTTGTTGCTCACTGCGATGCGCGCCGATCTGGGTCTACTCGATCCCAGCGCCGAGGCCACACTGATCTTCACCACGAAGGAAGTGGAATCGGGTGTGCTGGCGGATCGGTCCACGGCAGCCGGGTGCAGCGGAGTGCAGCTGATCGATCTGCTCAAGGATTTCGGTGTGACTCCGCTGCTCGGTGCGGCGGACGACTACGTGATGTTCGACGCCCTGGTGGCCCAATGCGAGGAGCTCTACAGCGCCGTGAGCCCGAACTTCCAGGCGGTGCTGCGGCACATCGGCGACGAGATCCATCTCGCCATCAGGCCTGACCTCACCGATGCACGACTCGACGAAATCTACGACATCGCCGTCCGTCTGGTCGAGGCAGGACTACGTGGAAGCATCCACCGCAGAGACGGATTGGACGGCAGCAGCCTGTTCCTCATCGACCCGACGCATAGAGCAGGCGTGGATCGGGTGTAGCGAGCGCGAAACGCTCCCCTCATGCGCGAGGTCGGGGTGCTATCGTGCCATTCGCTCTAGCTATAGGACGTGCTTTGCGGTACGAAGCTGGATTGGGTGGCTGCGTCGCTCGATGCCGCCGTCCCCTGGCAACTGTGACCATCATCCAGCTGCTGGTGCGGGCGTTCGTCAGGACGCGCGAGCACGCGGCCCTGCGCGCAACGACAGCAGCAGAGGCTTTCGGCAGCGGTGACCGCTTTAGATAAGCCGATATTGCAACTCACCGTCCATAGGTATCCGGGGGACACGGCGCTTAGTTGACTCACACTGCCAAGTAACTGGTTACAAAATCGGTGGTCTCGGATTCCAGCAGGGCGGAAGGGAGGTCGGGATGATGAATCGTCTGCGGAGTGGGAACCACCCGCAACCGCGACCCAAATCGCGATTCAAGCTCATCCGTATCGATCGCCCGCCGAGTCACTTCATCATCGAGCAGCACTACGCAGAGAACTGCACTGTCGGGGACGGTCACACTGAGCGAAGACCGGACCTCGAAAGTCAGCGCGCCGGAGAACGGCCGTACACGCCCGAACCATCTTTCGGTACACGCCTTGTGAATAGCCGAAGTCAGATCGTCAAGTTCCAGGGAGGGGCGCGGACGTTTTCCAGGACGGAAATAATCCATTGGATCCTCGTAACACTCATCTAGCACCTGACTGAAGTCATGCTCAAGACTTGAGATAGGCCGCAGGGCAGCGCGAAGTTGCTCGCGGGTGAAGCCAGGAAGGTACTCGCGTGGCAGGCTGCCCTCATTCCAATGGTAAAGAACTTCGCCAATGTCGAAAGGCGCAAAAGACCATTGTCCGGCATCAACGCCAGATGACGTTTCCAGTATATTTCGATCAAGAATCAACGCAACTCGACCCCGACCACGAAGAAGTGGATCATCTGGATTTCCGAAATTTCGCCTCCCGGGTCCAAGATAAAAGGAAACGCTTCGGCCTGTTGCACTTTCAATTGAGATCTGTTTGCCACTCGAAACCCAGGCCGACAACGCACGAGTTCCAGCAACAAATGAAAGTGGCGACCGCTTTGCAAGCCTACTTATTTGATTGCGTCTATTTTCAAGGGTCACTCAAATCCACGCCTCCCCGTTAAAGATGAATAATCTTTCAAGCAAAGTACCGTTCCATCAATCTATCAATAAATAGAGCTGAACGAATACGGAATATCTTTGGCGTCGAGGGAGGCTTTGAACTGATCTGGGTTATCCGGAGTGTATAGCTCCGTAGGGAAGTTCACAATAACTGCGTCAACGAGTCCGATATTTCGAATTGCATGATACACACCCTCAGGTATGTTAATTATCATGCGATTCCGCTCATGCAAGAATACCTCGAAAACTTTCTGCGCAGTTGGCGAATCTTCACGACAATCAAACATCACGAGCTGAACTTCGCCTGACAGCAGAAACAATCGGTCCTCATGGCTGTAGTGGACTCCCCAGCCCTTGACCATTCTCGGACGAATCGTAAAAAAGTAAGAGTACGTAAGGGGTTTTGCAGACCACTCCCAATCAGGGTTGAACATCTCACACAGCGAACCCCGCTCATCAACGATGCTTCCACACGAACGCATTTTAACTAGATGCGGCAGAGTTAGAATCAAATTTCCATCGTCGTCAACAGTCTGCTCGTCTTGTTTAGCGTTGATCACCTTTGCCCCCATCAGATGCACGTTAGTACGGCTACGGTACCGGCTTGCCAGGCAAACTGCGACTTGTCTGTAACGGTAAAGGGTTCTCGCCCCCAGGCACCGTTGGTGCGGTCGCCGTTGACGCCGGCTTGCAGCCATGGGCCGAATCAATGCGGAAATATCGATCTTTTCGTAGTGGCTGATGTGCCGGACTGAATGGTTCGAGATTGTGGTCTCAAGGCCGGGCTTTGCCCCGGGCATGATGGCTTCGCCAATGTCGGTCAGGCGGTGAGCCCGAACTTCCAGGCGGTGCTGCGGCACATCGGCGACGAGATCCATCTCGCCATCAGGCCTGGCCTCACCGATGATCGTCTCTACGAAATCTACGACATCGCCGTCCGTCTGGTCGAGGCCGGATTACGTGGAAGCATCCACCGCAGAGACGGATTGGACGGGAGCAGCCTGTTTCTCATCGACCCGACGCATCATGCAGGGATGGATCGGCTGTAGTTTCGTCCTACTGCGCGGGCCTGTTCGACCGACGCCGGATGAGCACCAACGCAACACCGAGCAACAATCCCACTGCAGCACCGATCACCAGGTAGTGCGCAGTGTTCGGCCGGATCGGAGCAGACGCCGTCTCGGGCTGGTGACGTATCCCGACGGCCGCCGAGGGAATCTCACCGTCCTCTGGAGCCTCCAGCTCTGCAACCACTGCACTCAGTTCGATAGCCATGGTGTTGGCGATGTCGCGTGCGAGCTCCGGAGAGTTGTCGGTGGCGACGACGTCGAACACGGCACTGTCCGCGGAATACGACATCGAAACCTTCTGAGCCAGCTCCGCCGGACTGAGATCGAGTGCGAGCTCGTCGACAACTGTCGATGCGAGCAGATTGCCTTTCACCAGTTCCGCATACGCCGCGATCCGTTGCTGCGAAAACAGGTCCGTCCTGTATTCATCTTGTCTGAAGGTCTGATTCGGCGTGGAGACGAACATCTGAGCCCGCGATTCGTATACCGGGGTCACCAACAAGGTGATACCAAATGCCACGGACACCGATACGACGACGGACACGGCAACGATTCGCCAGCCCGCCCTGATGATGTCTCCGAAGCGTTGCTCGCTCACCTCGCGCCGTCTACCTGCATCAGCTTCCTACCGGCCGGAAACCCGCACCCGGAGCCCCCGATGCGCTCAGCAAACGCATCGATTCCGGCGCGGATGCGTAGGCGGTGGGACTGAGCAACGGAGCGCCCGAGGCATGGCTGGCGATTCCGACGAGCGTGGTTCCGGCCACCAGTGGGGCGCCGGAGTCGGCCCAGACGGTGACGACATCGGACATCAGATCGCTACCCCGAGTGTCGACGATGGTGCCGCACGTCAGTCCGCTGCCGAGCCCGCTCTTGCAGACCGGTTGCCCCACCGATCCGATGCCGATGTCCGTCACGGTGATTCCGCCGAGACTCGACACCGGAGTGACCTTGGTGGGATCGAGGACGATGACGCCGTAATCGGGTCCCCAATGCCCGACGGCCGTAGTGCCGACCGGGGCCGCGGGCGATCCGACGAGGGTGACGGGCAGACCCGTGCGGAGAATGCAGTGCCCTGCGGTGAGTGCGACGAGTCGTCCGGCGTCGTCGTATCCGACGGCCGCGATGGAGCAGGCGGTGAGGTCGTCGATGCCTCCGGTGGTGACGAACCCACTGCCGGGGCCAACGACCGGAAGAGGTGCCGCAGCGGCGTTACCTGGGGTTATTACGCCGACGGCCATCACCGCGGCCGCGAACAGTCCACTGACGAAACCGAGTCGGGCGTTCTTCATGGTGGGCATTGCTCCTCGACGAAAGTTCGGGGCGGTATCAGCGAAAAATGCTCGCAATTCGCCACCATCCAAACAGTTGCGGGCTACGAATGCGAGTCATGATGTGGATACTCGGCATCGTCGCCGTCTGGTTGTTGATCGGGGCTGTCACCGCCGTGTGTATCGCGCTCGGCATTCGCCGTGTCGATGCCGAGCAAGCTGCAGCCGAGTTGGCGTGCAGAATCACTGACGAGATACCACTGCACAAGCACGCCGCGTAGTCGAGGGTGTCACGGCGCAGGCGTATCTCCGGCTTCCAGCGTGAATTGCACCACGTCGATGCGTGAACTCTTGAATCGCGCCGACGAGCCGGTGAGGTACTGGACGTACTTGTCGTACGTCGTCTCCGAGGACACGGCGATGGCCTCGTCGCGAGATGCGATGAGTTTCTCGGCCCACGTGTCGAGTGTCCTCGCGTAGTGCAGCCTCAGCGGATGCTCCCGAAGCAACTCGAAGCCTGCCTCGGCCGCCTTGGACTTCACCACCTTCACGAGCGTCAACTGTCCGCCGGGAAAGATGTCCCGCAGGATGAAGCGTGAGAAGTGTGCGTCCTCGCGCGTGAGTCCACCTGCCCCGGACGCCGCATCGGGCGGCGTGATGACGATGGTGTGCAACAACATTCGCCCACCCGTCCGCAACACCGATCGGCACTTCGCGAAGAACGCGGAGTATCGGTTACGCCGAAAATGCTCGAACGCACCGATACTGACGATCCGGTCGACGGGCTCGTCGAACTCTTCCCACCCCTGCAACCGGATGTCGACGGTACGGTCCGTCGACAGGCCCGCAACAACAGTGCGTCCGTGCTCGTACTGATTTCGGCTCAACGTCAGACCGATGACGTTGACGTCGTACTTCTCGACCGCTCGCTTGGCGAGAGCTCCCCAACCGCAGCCGATGTCGAGCAGAGTCATCCCTGGCTTCAGGTCGAGCTTGCCGAGCGCAAGGTCGATCTTGGCCGTCTGCGCCTCCTCCAGCGTCATGTCCTCACGCTCGAAGTAGGCGCAGCTGTACGTCATACTCGGATCGAGGAACAGCGCGAAGAACTCGTCCGACAGGTCGTAGTGTGCTCGCACGTCATCGACGTAGGGCTCCAATTGTTCGCTCATCACGCCACACCTTTCCCCACCGCATCGGTGCCGATCACTCGGCCTAGTGCACGGGCACCGAGCTCGCCCAGCATGTCTTCGTGTTCCACATCCACCCGGTGAACCGACATCCGGCCGTCCACGACGTCCGTCCACTGCTCCGCACCGTGCGAGCCACGAGCGGCGAAGTAGTGCACCGGACCCGCGAACACCGCCGGCGCGTACGACGCCACCCAGGTGGGAGCCATCGAGACGGGGCGATACATTCGCTGCAGGTGATCCTCGGTGAGGAACGCCAGTTCACTTCTGTTCTCGCGCAATCGATCCACGATGTCCTCGAACGAGTCTCCCTCGACCCCGAGCTGACGAGCGAGATCGTCGATGCCGAACTCTGCCGCATCTTTCGGCGCCGAGAGCTGTGCGTCGACGAGCGCGAGCAGTGCGACGTCTTCACCTTCCGACTGCAGTTGCGTGGCAACAGCATGCGCGATCACGCCGCCGAGAGACCACCCGAGCAGGTGATAGGGACCGTGCGCCTGAACACCTCGG
Organism: Rhodococcus ruber; assembly: GCF_027270735.1. Taxonomy (GTDB): domain Bacteria; phylum Actinomycetota; class Actinomycetes; order Mycobacteriales; family Mycobacteriaceae; genus Rhodococcoides; species Rhodococcoides rubrum_A. The sequence continues at coordinate 439,655 of NZ_JAPWIJ010000002.1, forward strand.
ATCTCGCGCACATACCTCTCGGCGAACTCCTCGATCGAGGTCGGTTCAGCGCCGCCGTCGGCGATGCCGGGCACCTGCAGCCCGTACACCGGCCGGTCGGTCTCCCTCAGCAGCGAGAAGTAACTCCACGCGATTCCGATGGCCGGGTGCACACAGAACAGCGGCGCACCCACGCCCTCGGTTCGGAGCAGAAGCACCACATCGAAGGCACTGTCGACACCATGCTCGCCCGCGTCGAGTTGCGTGGCCAGGGCCGAGGTCGTCGGATGTACCAGCAGCAGGCTGATGGGAATCCGACGGCCCAGCCGGTCCCCCAGCGCATCCATCACCTGCACAGCGGAGAGGGAGTGTCCGCCGAGATCGAAGAAGTTGTCATCTACACCGATGTCCTCGCCGGCCACCTGCAGTACGTGTGAGAACACGTCATGCACCAACACTTCGTTCGCGGAAACCGGGACACGCCGTTCGGTCGACATGACCGACGGCTCGGGCAGCGCGCTCACATCGACCTTGCCGGACAACGTCGTCGGCAATGCGTCGACGACGGTCACGGTACCGGGCACCATGTACGCCGGGAGGGTCCTGGCCAGGAACTCGCGAGCTTCCCGCGGTTCGACGTCGCCCACCACGTAGGCAGCAAGTGAGTGCGCATGACCGATCACGCTGGCCTGGAGCACATTCCAGTGACGCAGCAGCGCCGCTTCCACCTCTGACAGCTCGATGCGATGGCCGCGAACCTTGACCTGTGAATCCACTCGGCCGAGATATTCGAGTTCGCGATCGCTACCCCGAACCACGCGGCTCCGAACCACCCAGCGCACGAGATCGCCTGTTCGGTAGAGCCGACCGTCGCCGAAGGGATTGGCAACGAAGCTACTTGCCGTCGTTCCACTCTGCCCCAGATATCCTTCGGCAAGACCGGCCCCGCTCAGGTAGAGCTCCCCGACGACGTTGTTTCCCACCGGGCGTAGACGGGCATCGAGAACCACAGCGTCGAAGCCGCGAACCGGTCCGCCTATGGTCACCGGCACCGCCGGGCCCCACTCACGCTGGTCGGTGGTGCAGGTGCTCATGACGGTCCCCTCCGTGGGGCCGTAGGCGTTGAACACCGAGCGGTGACGCGACCATCGCTGCAGCAGAGCAGAATTGGCGGCCTCACCCGCCATGACGATCACCCGAAGCGACGGCACGGCCTCTGCGTCGGTCACCTGCAGCACGGTCGGCGTGAGGCAGGCATGGGTCACCTGCTGTCGATCGATGAGCGCTTCGAGCTCACGCCCTCCGTGTACCTCGGACGGAACGATCACCACGCTGGCTCCCGCACCGACGGCCATCAGTGTCTCGAAGATCGACGCATCGAAACTCGGCGACGCGAACTGGAGCACTCGGGATTCCGGCTTCACTCCGAAGAGATCTTGTTGGCTCTCCACCAGATTGGCGATGCCGCGGTGCGTCACCCGCACACCTTTGGGTGCCCCGGTCGAACCGGAGGTGTAGACGACGTAGGCCACGCTGTCCAGCGGGGCTTCAGGCCCATCGACACGGTCGAGTTCGTCACCGGTGACGCTCACCCAGTCGCTACCGGCCGAATGGAAGTCGGCAGCCGAGATTCCAGTGACCGGGCCTGAGCTCTCGAGGATCTCCTGCACCCGGGCCACAGGTTGAGACGGGTCGATGGACAGGAAACCTGCTCCGGTCTTGGCCACGGCCCAGATCGCGACGAGGTAATCGACGGAGCGAGGGTAGGCGATGGCCACCAGAGCGCCGGGACGAGCTCCTGCACGTATCAGGCTGTCTGCCAGCGCATTCGACTGTCGATCCACGTCGCGGTAGGTCAACGATCGCGACTCGTCGATCACCGCGGTGTTGTCCGGCCAGCTCGTCACTGCCTGCTCGAACACTGCCGCCAACGTGCATTCGGATGCGCTGTCGCGGTGGGAGGCGACGACCGACGGGGCGTGCCCGAACTCCGCACTGCCGAGCCGAGTGGTGGGATGCGCCCCGACCATGGTCAGCACCTCGGTCAGGCGCTCGGCGAGTCCGAGAATCACCGATCGCGAGAACCGTGCGGGCGAGTACCCGAGATGGCCGATCAGTCCGGACTCGGACTCGTCGACCAAGACCTCGAGGTCGAACTGCGTGGCCGTGATGTCGACGCGACGCGGGGTGATCGCCGACGCCCCCAGTTCGATTGATGGAGTTGCCGTATCGCCGAAGGCGAGGAGAACTTGGAACAGCGGATGGGTATCGACAGCGCGGGTGGGTTGCACTGCGTCCACCACCCACTCGAACGGTACATCCGAGTTCGCGAATGCATCGAGATCCCGGTCCCGCACAGCGGTCACGAAGTCCTCGAACGTCGTCGACGGGTCGACCTCCGTCCTGAGTACGACGGTACCGACGAACATGCCGACGAGGTGGTCGAGCGCTGGGTCGGATCGGCCCGCCACCGGGGTACCGATGGCGATGTCCTGGGTACCACTGGCTTCGGCGAGCACGGCAGCCAGCGCTGCGTGGACCACGACGAAGACCGTCGCGCCCAACCGATGCGCGAGCGAACGCAGACGAGTGAGGCTTTCCGGGCCGACGGAGAACTCCACGGCAATCGCGTCGGCCGAGGGATCAGGGGTTCCGGTCGGCAGGTCGAGAAACTCCGGCACGCCGGCCAAGGTGCGGCGCCAGAACTCGAGTTGCTCCGACGCCACGGCGTCGAGCACATCCCGCTGCCACAGTCGGTAGTCCGAGTAGTCGACTGCGAGAGGGCCGAATTCCGGCACAGATCCCGACATTCGGGCCAGCAGAGCGATCTCCACGTCTCGGGCCAGTGGACGGAGCGAGAGGCCGTCGATCGCGATGTGGTGTGCGACGACAGACAGCACACGCTCGCCGCCGCGCTCCAGCATGGCCATTCGCAGCGGCGCTTCGAGGGTCAGGTCGAAGCCGTGCAGGGCCAGAGCATCGTGCCCCGCATGAGCGTCGTCCAACGTCGACAGCACAACCTGCGGGTCGAGAACAACGGTGACGGGACCGTCCGCGGTCGACGGGTACACCGTGCGCAGCGGTGTATGCCGTTCCAGCACATCCGCTATCGCGTTGCGCAGAACATCGACGTCCAGATCTGCCGGAAGCGGCACCTCGAAGGCGATGTTGTACGCGGCCGATGTCGGGTCGTATCGATTCTGCAGCCATATTCGTCGCTCGGCCGGGGCCAGACCGGGGTACGACCGCGCGTCGGGATCGTGGACCAGAGCCGGTAGCGGAGTGTAGTTCTCGGACAGCAACTCGATCGCAGACGCGAGCTGCTGCGCGGTGGGCGACTCGAAGATGGTCCGCACCGGCACATGGGTACCGAGCGCCGCACTGATACGGGTTGCAGCACGCGTCGCGACGAGAGAGTCGCCGCCGAGGACGAAGAAGTTACCGTCGACGGCTGGATCGTCGATTCCCAGCAGGTCGGCGAAGATTCCGAGCACCACCTCCTGCGCCAACGTGCGTACCGCCGCCGGATCGCCCCCTTGCAGCGTGTCCGAGTGCAGCGTCTCCGAGTACAGGGCGGCGAGATCCACTTTGCCGTTGCCCGTCAGCGGAATACCGTCGATCTGGGTGATGGCGGCGGGCTGCATCGACAGCGGGAGCCTGTCCAGCAGCCACTGAGCAGCGACGTGGGCATCGAGGCCCACGACCCAAACGTGAATTCTGTTCTCACGCAGAGCTGTTACTGCTGCATTCACGTCGGGGTGCGCCGTCAGCGCACTGTCTATCTCCCCCAGTTCGATGCGCACACCGTTGATCTGGACCTGGTTGTCTCGGCGCCCGCGGTAGTCGAACGTGCCCGATAGTTGCTGTCGGACGAGGTCACCGGTCCGGTACATCCGCGTGCCTCCGGCTGCCGCAACGAAGCGCGCGGCGGTCGACGCCGGGTCCGCGTGGTAGCCGCGTGCCACGCCCGAGCCTGCGAGGTACAGCTCCCCGACGCCCCCGAGCGGCACCGAGTGCAACCGGTCGTCGAGCACGAGAGCTCCCACATGCGACAACGGCCGACCGATGGTGACCGGCTCGCCGGCGCGCAGCGACTCGGCCAGCGTGGCCACCACCGTCGCCTCACTGGGGCCGTAGGCGTTCAGCATCGACCGCCCTGCCGACCAGTTGTCCACAACACCGGTGCCCAGCACATCTCCGCCGACGGCGACGGTCTCGATCCCCGGGGTCGGCGGCACGGTGGCCAGCACCGCGGGCGTCGACAGGTAATGCGTGACGCGATGCGCAGCGAGGAAGGCCGACATCTCGTCCCCGCCGAGTAGGTCGGGCGGCGCGATCACCATGGTCGCCCCGGCCCCGACGGCAAGGACGAGCTCGAGTACAGCGGCGTCGAAGTTGACCGAGTATCCGTGCAGCACTCGTGAATTCGATGTAACGCCGTAACGCGGAACGACCTGCTGCGCGAGTGCATACACACCCTGATGCGTCACCGTCACGGGCTTGGGCGTTCCCGTCGAACCCGACGTGTAGATCACGTAGGCGGGGTGCGCAGGTTTCAGCGCTGCCAGGTGGTCCGCGTCGGTCAATGGCAGGTCGCTGAAGTTCTGGGCCTGAGTCTCGTCGAGCCAGTTCACTGTCGGCTCGATGCCGCCGACACCGATCTCGATGTGCGCCAGCATCTGTTCCCGGCGAACCGCCGGGTAGCGCGGGTCCACGGGCACAAACGCGCCGCCTGCCTTCACCACGGCCAACAAGGCAACGATGTACTCGGCCGAGCGTTCGAGGGACAGAGCAACAAGAGTTTCCGGTCCGACGCCGTGCGCGATGAGCATCCGCGCGATCCGATTCGAGCGACGATCGAGCTCGGCGTACGTCATCGATTCCAGGCCGTCGATTGCGACATTGCCTCCGGAAACTGCGGTGTCACAGGTCAACACGTCGAGTAGCGTTCCGTCGGGCGTCGAGGAGGGCAACACCTGCACGCCGGCAAGGGCAAGGTCGCCGATGACGACGGCGGGATTCGCCACCGCCGCGTTCAGGATGGACAGAATCACCGAGGCGAACTGTTCGACGGTGGCCCGCTGGTACAGGTCCAGCGCGTATTCGATCTGGCCCGTCAACGCCGCCGAATCATTATGCTCCTCCGCCAGCACGAGATTGAGATCGAACTCGGACGTTCGGGTCGGTACCTCCAGCACCGAGACGGGCAAGTCCTCGACCGATCGGTGCGGCGCATTGTCGAATGCCAGCATCACCTGGAACAGCGGATGCCGGTCGAGGGATCGATCGGTCGCCAGGGCGTCGACGATGCGCTCGAACGGGACGTCGGAATGCGAGAAGGCATCGAGGTCTGCGGTGCGGACGGCATCGAGCAACGACGCGAAACTACCCGACGGGTCCACAGTGACTGCGAGAGGAAGGGTTCCGACGAACATGCCCACCATCTCGTCGAGTGCTTCGTGACCTCGCCCTGCCGTCGGAGACCCGACCACCACCCGGTTCGAGGTACCGAATCGACTGAGGGCCGCAGCCACGGCGGCATGGACGACCATGAACGTGGTCGAGTTCGTCGAACGGGCCAGCTCACGAATGCCCGTGTGCAGCTGAGACCCGATCTCGAAGGGAACCGCGCCCGTGCTCATCGATTGCACCGAAGGCCTGGGGAAGTCCGCCGGTAGCTCCGCCGTTGCAGTGTCGCTGTTGTGCAAAACTGAAGTACCCAGCACTGAATCCCAGAACGAGAGCTGTTCGTCGACAACCGAATCCACCAGTGCCCGGTTCCACACCGCGTACTGGCTGTACTGCGCGCGCAGGCGCGGCCACGTGGGCGCGTGACCCGCGCCCCGGGAGGCGTGGGCGAAGGCGAAGTCGCGCACGAGTGGGTCGACCGACCACCCGTCCATCGCGATGTGGTGCACCACCACCACGACTACGGTGTCGCCGGAGTCCCGTACGCCCAGAAGCGTTGCGCGGATGGGCACTTCGGCCGACACATCGAACCCCTCGGTAGCTGCCGCTGCCACAGCGGAATCGAGATCCCGCTCGGAAACAACGCGCTCGGGTACCTCGACGAGGACGGTATCGGTGGGCCGCACCACCTGCCGCGGACCGTCGTCGTCGGCCGGGTAGTACGTGCGCAGGGCTTCGTGTCGCTCGATGACGTCTCGCAGAGCCGTCAGAACCATCGAGGCATCACCACCGGCTCCGACCCGGATTGCCACGGGCATGTTGTAGGCGGGAGATGCGAGATCGAACTGGTTGAGGAACCACAGCCGCTGCTGCGCGTACGACAGCGGGATACGCTCGGGCAGAACGGTATCGAGTAGCTCGAGCGACACCTCGCGCATCGCCGACGAGTCGATGGCCGCCGCCACTGCGCGGACGGTGGGATCGGCGAACAACACGGTCAACGAGATCGAGGAACCGAGGCGTGCGAGAACTCGGGTAGCGCTGAGCGAATCACCGCCGAGCTCGAAGAAGGAGTGCTCGCGTCCCACACCCTCGACACCGAGGACGTCGGCGAAGGCTTTCGCCACAGCATGTTCCGTGTCGGTCTGCGGCGCAGCATATTCGGTTGTGACAACTGCGATGGGTGCCGGCAACGCACGACGGTCGACCTTGCCGCTCGCTGTGATCGGCAGTGCGTCCAGAACAACGACGGTGTTGGGAACCATCCAGTTGGGCAGGTGGTTCCGCAGATGACTGTCGAGGTCCGCTGAGACTCCGGTGACGTACAGGACGAGTCGGTTGTCGCGGACGACGGCCACGGCGGCAGTCACTCCCGCACACGTCGTGGCCGCGGCCTCCACTTCGCCGAGTTCGAGACGGCGCCCGTGCAATTGGATCTGCTGATCGCTGCGGCCGAGGTACTCCATCGTGGAACCGTCGTACGAACGCCGCACGATGTCTCCCGTGCGATACAACCGAGCTCCGGGTACACCCGGGTCTGCGACGAACCGCGTCGACGTCACGCCCGGCTGCCCGCTGTACCCGCGAGCGAGCCCGTCGCCGCCGAGATAGAGCTCGCCGACGCCACCGCAGGGCGTCGGCCGCAGGTGCGCGTCGAGCACCAGCCCGCGGACACCCGGCAGCGGTGCGCCGATGGTCACCCGTTCGGCCGCGCGCATCGGGTCGGACAGCGTGGCCAACACTGTCGTCTCAGTCGGCCCATAGGCGTTGTGCATCGACGCATCGGCAGTAACGAATCTGTCGCGCAACGCAGGAGGGCATTCCTCGCCGCCGACGTCGAAGACCTCGACGGAGCCGAGGTCGCGAGGGTCGAGAGTGGCCAGCACCGTCGGCGAGGTGATCAGATGCGTGATCTTCTCGCGGTCCAGCACGTGGGCGAGGGCGGGACCGGCGTAGACGTCGGCCGGGGCGATCACCAGGGTGGCACCCGCAGCGAACGCAGCCAGGATTTCCTGGATGGACGCGTCGAAGACCGGCGAGGCCGCGTGCAGCACGCGCGAGTCGGGAGTGACGGCATACCGTTCGACGACGTTGGCCGCAAGTTGCGCGAGTCCGCGGTGAGTGATGCTGACGGCCTTGGGTTTCCCTGTCGACCCCGAGGTGTGGATGACATAGGCCTCGTTGTCGACGTGCAGGGTCGGCAGCGTGAACGCAATCGAGTCGGCGTCGAGCAAGTCTTCGATGTCCAACCATTGGATCGTGTCCGGAAGGTGTTGCGCTCCAACAGCAGTGGTGATGCCGAACTCGACGTGTGCATCGGCGAGCACCGTAGCCAGCCGCTCGGCGGGTTCGGCGGGGTCGACCGGAACGAACGATCCGCCCGAGATCGAGACTGCCCACGACGCCAGCACCGATTCATAGGATCGTTCGATTGCGACGGCAATGCGCTTCTCGGGGCCTACGCCGATCGAGACGAGTTGCGCAGCAATATGTTCGGTGACCCTGCTGAAGTCTTCACTGGATTCATCGACTCCGGTGGCACGCACCACAGCACCGGTCGTCAACAGTGAGGACAGCAGCGCGGGGGTTGCGGTTGCCGTTGCAGATGCGCCGATCACCGCCGGCTTGTCCTCGGCGTCGAGCACCTCGAGCTCGGACACTGCGAGCCCCTCGGGTGCATCGACCACGTCGCGGAGCAGAGCCAGGAAGCGGCGATGGTGGGCTGCGAGCTCATCGGTGCTGTAGAGCGCCGGGTTACCGAGGAAGTCGACGCGGGTACTGGTGCCGGCAACACCGGGGTAGACGTTGACCATCATGTCGTCGATTGGACCACTGGAGAGCACACGGTACTCGCCGATGACGTCGCCGAGCCGAATTGTGCTGTTGTACATCATGATGTTGACCGTGGGCCCGAACACTCCGCGTCCCGCGGCGGCACTGCCGGTGCCGTCGCCGGTTGCCCGTTGCATGTCCTCGACGCGGAACCGCTGATGGCGAAGTGCGCCGGTGAGTTCCACCTGAATCCGTCGAAGGAGTTCTTCGACGGTGACCCCTGGTTCGACACCGATGCGCAGCGGCACGACGTTGGACATCATGCCGGACGATTCGCGGAGCTTGGTGGTCGCGCGGCCCGATACCGGCAAGCTGAGCATGACGTCTTCGGTGTCGGTCATGCGCGCGAGATAGAGCGCGAACGTGGCGAGCACGACGGGCACGTCGGAGGAATTGTACCGATGTGCCACTGCGGCAACGGCTTCGGTGAGGTCTGCGTCCAGCACAGCACCGACACTCACCGTCACTCCACTGGGAGCGGCAGGTTCGCTCGGGCTACCGGCCAGCCGGGGTGCCTCGAGGTGGCCGTCGAGTCGGCCGAGCCAATACTGGCGATCGGTCTCGTAGCGGGAGGAGTTGGGGTACGCGGCCTCGTAGTCGTAGATCTCCCGCACTCCGATGGCCCGGGTTTTCGGGATCTCGGTGCCCGAGACCAACGCGGTGTACACCGCAGCGGTGCGCTCCTGCACGGAGATTGCGCCCAGGCCGTCCATCACGATGTGGTGAGCCCGGCTGTACCAGTAGAAGTGGCACGCTCCTACCTGGATGATCTCGGAGGCGATCAGTTGGTCGCGAACCAGATCCACGGGCTGCCGGTACTGCTCGTCCATGTAGCGCTGAGCATCCTCGATGGGATGGTCGCGATCGGTGAAGTCGCGATAGATCATTGCGTACGGCACCCGCAGGTCCGACCACTGGTACGGGTGACCGTCGTCCACACCGATCCGTACTGCAGGCGATTCGAGCCGTCGGCAGGCGATGTCCGTTGCACGAATCAACACGGAGGGGTCGATATCGCCGCGGATCTCGACGTATTGAGCGATGGTGAACGGCACATCCGGTGCCAACTGCTGAGCGAGGTAGATATTCATCTGAGCAGCCGACAGGGGGAAGCGGCCATCCTCGAACCGCTCACCCGACTCTGGCGACACTCCCCGACCTCCTCAACGCACGCGCCCTGACTACTTCGATTCGGCCGGCGCGCCGCTCATAGCGTTGATGTTTCATCGCCCGTTACAAACTAGTCGACACGGTGTGAATGCTCTACCTGGATCGAACGGCAGGTACGCCAGATCGTCGACTCCCCTTTAGGCTGTGCACTCGAATACATTTCCTCGACCGAGAGGCCACCGACGATGGCAACCAGTTCCACTGATACCCGCGGTCGGAAATCGGGCAGAAAGCGGCCGATTCTCATCACGGTGGGGGTATTTCTGGTCATTGTCATCGCTTTTGTGGTGTGGCTTGGTTACGAGTCCTATTCCGCGCAGTCGAGTCTCACTGCTACTCGCGACTCGGCCACACAGGCCAAGGACGCATTGCTCGACGGCGATTCGGCCGGGGCCGAGGCAGCAGCGGCTCGTGCCTCCGAATCCGCGAACGATGCGGTCTCGGCGACGACGTCCATCCCGTTTTCCATCGCCAAAGCCGTTCCTTATCTCGGTAGTCCCTTGAAATCGGTGGCGCAGATCAGCGATGTGGTGCAGGGATTGGCCGTGGACGTGCTTGCCCCTGCGTCAGCAGCGGGTGCCAGCCTGAACCCGAGCAGCCTCGTCGAGGGCGGCGGCAAGGTGGACACCGCGGCCCTGCGGGACGCGCAACCAGTACTTCAGCAGACGTCCGCAGCGGCCGACGAGCTCAGCGAGCGGGCCCAGCAGGTGGACGAGCCTGCCTTCCTCGGCGCGGTGGACGAGGCTCGCACGTCGCTGATCGATCAGACTCACGAACTCGCGAATCTGCTCACCAACACCCGTATCGCCAGTGAACTGTTGCCGTCGATGCTCGGCGACAACGGCCCGCGCAGTTACTTCCTCGCGTTCCAGACCAACGCGGAGGCTCGGGGCACCGGCGGGTTGCTCGGCGGTTACGGCATCATTCGCGCCGAGAACGGTACAGCCCGCGTCGATACGCTCGGCAGCAACAACGAGCTCGAATTCGCGCAACAGCCCATCGATCTGGGGCCTGAATACAACGCACTGTGGGCTCCGCGAAACACCACCACCGACTTCCGTAACTCGAATGCGAGCCCGCACTTTCCGTATGCCGGCCAGATCTGGTCGTCCATGTGGACGGAGCAGACGGGTGAGGTGCTCAACGGTGCCATCGCCACCGACCCGATTGCGTTGAGCTACATCCTCGGTGCCACCGGCCCGGTCACATTGGCCGACGGCGAGCAGATCACAGCAGACAATGTCGTCGAAATCACACTCAGCACAGCATATTCCAGGTTCGGCGACGACCAGTTGGCCCGCAAGGCCTACCTGCAGGAGATCGCCGCATCAGTGGTGCAGAAGATGACCACGGGCGCAGCACCCACCAGATCTTTGCTCGACGCTGTGGGCCGCGCCGGCAGCGAGGGCCGCATCGCGGTGTGGAGCGCCGACCCGGCCGAGCAGGCAATTCTGGCCGGCACCAAGGTGGGTCACGTGTTGCCGGACAGCCTGGCCCCGTATGCCAACGTGGTGGTCAACAACGCCGGCGGCAACAAGCTCGATTACTACCTGACGCGCGACATCACGTATTCGGCAGAATCCTGCACAGCAGGCACCCGCAAGTCGACGGTCACGGCCACGCTCACCAACAAGGTGGATCCGAATGGCCTCACTCCCTACGTGGCGAGCACCTTCCAGCCGACGGTCGAGTACGGAACGAACGAATCGATTGTCTATCTGTACGGCACGCAGGGCGCGAAGATCACGTCGATGAAGGTGAACGGCATCACGGGATTCTCCATCCAGGCGGGCACCGAGCTCGGCCGGCCGGTGCAGGCTGCGTACCTCACCATCCCGCCGGGCAAATCGCAGACGGTGACGTGGGAGCTCGAGGAGCCCTCCGCTCCGGGCGAGGCGAAGGTGCCCGTGCAGCCTCTGGTGGATCAGCCCACGGTCTCCATCGACGTTCCGCAGTGCTGATCGCATAATAATTCGCCCAGGTAGTCTCGGCGGCCGATCAAACAGTCCGTCGAGAGTGGCCCTTCGAGTCATTCAATCGAATGACCATTCCGGCGTCTACGAGCCGCTTAATGGTCGCCGAGGGTACTTATTATCGGTGTTATGAGCGGGCTGGGGCCGGGACTTCCCGCATGGTAGGCCGCTTTGCACCGTAATCCGAACGAATGAATTGCTATTCATTGGAATAGCAACCGCGGTGCCCGTTACGGCATGATGCAGCGCATGACACAGCGCAGCGGTCTCCGTGGGTCAAGCAATGGATGGCGAATTGCTGGCGTCGCCGCCATCACCCTTGCCGTCCTTCTTGTCGGCTACGGAGCGGTGGTCGCCTCGACCCGCGAAAACCCGTCAGTTTCCGATGCCACGTTCACTGCCGCCCCTAACGTCGAGCGCAAGTCTGCCGCATTTCTCGGAGACTCATACACCTCTGGATCGGGCGCATCGACGGGTAAGGGATACGCCTGGCAAGCCTCGCAGCGCATGTGCTGGAACCGCGGGAACTTCGGCGAGGGAAGCACCGGCTACACCAACGCCGGACCCGAGGGCTCGGGTAAGCGCATCTACTTCGACCGTGTCGCAGACGTTGTCGCCAGCTCACCGGACGTGGTCATCGTGCAAGGCAGCACAAATGACTACGACGAAGCCCAGGTCTACACCGAGTCCACTAGAACCTTCGAGGCATTAAAAGCGGCCCTGCCCGGTACACCCATCTACGTCGTCGGGCCGCTGATGCCACCCGAGTCCGTTCCCACTCTGGTGGGAGCCGCCCGAGCCGCACTGATCCGCTCGACGGCCGAGCAAGGCCTACCCTTCATCGACCCACTTGCCGAGAACTGGGTGCCGACCGACAGCGACAATTGGGCTGACGGGTTCCACCCCAACGACACCGGTCACACGATCATCGCCGACAGCCTCTCGCGTGACATTTCCGCGATAGACGGCGCCAGCAGCAGTTGCTCCTAGACGCCGTGGAGCTTCGTTTTTGTCAGTGCCCTGTCGCCATTCGTCTGCGCCCGAACCCGGTGCAGTGGATACCGTCGTCGCAGCGCGCCACGCGTTGAAGATCCGCTAGGCAACAGTGGTCGACGGCTTCACACTCCACGGAGTATCCGAGGCGAACTGCGTTGCCGAGTTGCCCGCGATGTTCCGGGCCTGACCGACAGCGCTCGGAGTGTGGGAGTCAGCGACAATACCCATCTTATGGCCGACCCACCGGTTCACCGCCCACGCCACCGTCGTTCGGGTCGAGGGGTTCCCGTGGCATCGTAGGCAAGAGTCCAGACCTGGCCGCTCGGGTCCGTCCCGGGCATCGGATCGTCTGCTGAGACGACGCCAAAAACAGTTGCCGTGCCAACAGTTACACATGAATAAGCAGCGAAAGCGCGAACCCAGCATCAACGACATGCTCTCCGTCGGCGTTCAGTTACTGGCCGCGATCGCAGTCACCTCGCAAATTCCGAACTCATCGACGCCGGTCGTTCTTGGTTCGATGACCCTCGCGGGCATTGTCATCGGCACGGGCGGATGGCCTAAGCCCAACCCTTCGCGATCGAGCTGGGTCCGGCCGTCTGCTGGCTACTTCCGCAGTCTCGGGTTTTCAGTGCCGTTTCTGGGCAGAGTCTCAGGCCGCTGGGATCTGGGGTAGGTCTCGGAATCCCTTGTTGACTCCGCTGTACGCGGAGCGGCGGCAGGCGATGCGGAGGCGGACCGTGGGGAAGACTGACGATTCGGCTGAACCTGCACCGGTGCGGGAGCGGGTGGGGACACCGGCGTCAATGAGGCAACGGGTGCCTGAGGTGCAGGCGCGGGGATCGGCGGCGTCACCTGCTTGGGCAGATTGGTATCGGCGGTGTAGTTGTACGAGTAGCTGTACATGTCGCCCTTCTTCGAGGGCGTCAATGCCAGCACCACGCCGAGGACGTGCGCGCCGATTGTCTCCAGATTGCCGATGGACCTAGCAAGTTCGTTGCTCTTGGTGTGACCGTAGCGGGTGACCAAGAGAGCACCGTCGGCATGGGTGGTCAGCACAGCCGAGTCGGTCACCGGCAACAGTGGTGCGCCGTCCACAATGACGTAGTCGAACTTAGAGCGCAGTTCCACCAACAGGGCGCGAGATGCTTCCGAACCCAGCAGCTCGGACGGGTTCGGCGGTATCGGGCCGGAGGCCATGGCTTGCAGGCCCTCGTACTTGGTCGGCTGAAGCACCTCGTCCACTTTGGCCTGCCCGGCAAGCACGGTGCTCAGACCGACCGATCCGATGAGGCCCATGTACTTCGAGATGCGAGGACGACGTAGGTCGCCCTCGACGAGAGCGACGTGGTGGCCGGCTTCGGCGAGCGAGATCGCCAAATTGAGTGCAGTGGTCGTCTTACCCTCGCTCGGAATCGCACTGGTGACGACGATGACGCGCGGCGGATGATCGACTTCGAGGAACTGCAGGTTGGTGCGGAGCTCACGAAATGCCTCGGCGCTGGCCGATTGGGTGAGGTCCTGAAAGTCGACGGCCGGATGCGCCTTGCGTTCCTTGTCGAATGGAATCGTGCCGACGAGTGCCTTGCCGGAGATAGCTTCGATTTCGCGGCGGCCCTTGATGGTGTTGTCCAGGCGGTCTCGCAGGACGGCTAATGCGATTCCGAGTAGGAGGCCGACGGCCGCACCCAGAGCGAGATTTCTCTTGGTCTTCGGGCTGACTGGAGTGGACGACGCCTCAGCCTGTTGGAAGGTCTTGACCCCGGCTGCGGGGTCGCCGCCATTTGCCGGTGTCTCCAGTTCTCGGACCTGCTCGATCAGTTCGGTCGCCATTGCATTGGCGATGTCACGAGCCCGTTCAGGCGATGAGTCGGTCACCGTCAGATTGAACAGAACGGTGTCGGGGTTCGACGATGCCTTCACCTTCGACGCAAGCTGAGACGCGCTCATTCCCCCGAGTGGAAGCACATTCAAGACCCGAGCCGCCAGAGCCTCGCTGGTTGCCAACTCCGAGTACGAAGCCACTAGCTGCTGCGAGGCCAGGTTGCCCTGGTAAGTCTCGCTCACCGATGCACCACCAGAGGTGGAGACGAACATCCTGGCGCTCGACTCGTACGACGGCGTCGTCAGCAGCGATGCACCCAAAGCCCCAAGGATCGCGACGACCACGGTGACGGCGATGATGATCCACCTCGCCTTCAGGATTCTCAAATAATCCTGTATCTCCATGCTCCGCGCTCCTCGTTCGTTTCGTACAATTCGCAACGTCTCACTGCGTGGCTCAATCGTTACATAGCTGGTTGCTTTCCGTGCACCGGACGACCCCCGGTGTAGCACGTATCAATTCATTCGATCGAATTGCAATCACAAATAAGTCATTTCCCCGTTGTGATGTGTCACCGGGGGAACCGAGACCGATTCCTCAGCACGAACTTCACCGGTGGGCAATCTCCCACCAGTACTGCTGTGCAGCGACGATAGACAAAGACACACCTGCAACGTCACCCGTGGTGATCTCTGACACTCGCCAATCTCGATCTGCTAGTCGACCAAGTATCAGCCGATCTCGCCGAGCCGATGCCGCAGACCTGCCCATGCGTCGCGCACGAGCGACCCACTGCGGCAACGCGCGCCTATTAGTGCCGGAAAGTTGAACTGATCGGCGATGCCGACGCCTCGATACAGCACAACACTCTTAGCGACCCCCTCGTTCTTTGCACAAGCCCCGCGTCGGCCGGGAATTCCGTCGTGGCAGCACACGGTTCACACAATGCGTGGCGGATGGCTGATCCGAAGAACGTACCTAGTCGGCGGTCGAGTTCGTGGTCATGTGGCGGGCGGTGCCCGTCTACATCGTGGTCCCGGTGCTGTCGGTGGCGTTCAGCGAGATCGTGGAGTGGCAGTTCGGCTCGAAATCAAGAACTCCGCAGGCAGCAGCGCCCGCTGCACGATCCATCCCGAGTTCAATGCCAGTCGTCGTGCGACTAGGTGACTCGTACAGCAAGGGCACAGGCGCATCCACCTTGGGAAACGATGGACCACCCTGGTCTCGGCGGTGATGGGTTGGTACGGACTCTGGCTCACCGAAGCCGGCTCTGGCTACAACACCAGCTATCTCGGTCAGGATGTCACGTCCCCGATAGTCGGACCATCCCGTTCTACAGCCACGGGCTGTTGATCTCAGTCGATCTTGCAACCCTCGACCGGTTGGTGGTTGTGGTGATTGGGCAGCGAACTCAGCCGGCGTAAGGTAGCCGATAGAAAAGTGCCGGTGCCGATGGTCGTGGTCGTCTTTGAAGTCCGCGAGCACCACCCTCGCCTCCTAGCAGACCCGTCCAGAGATAGCGGTTGAGGCGCTCCTTCGAAGTCGGTTGTTGAACACCTCAGTGCGTTCGTTGTTCCACGACGTCCCCGGCGGAATGTAGGAGATTCCGACACAGTCGCGGCAGAACTGTTGCACCATATGCGGAATGCACTCCGGACCGTTCTCCATTCGCAGCAACGGAGCTGGACCACCCCACACCGCGAACGTCTCGTCGAGCTCGTCGGTCAGTCGTTGCGCGGTGACCGACGCCGCCCGAGGAACGCATCGGGATCTGCGAGCGTATGAGGCACCCGGAGTTCATGCTTGACCGGTCAGCGGTTCTCGGATGGCACGTGCGCTGCTGCCCTAGTCTCGTCGTAATCATCCCTCTCGACTGAAACGCGATCTGTAGACACGACTAGGGCCGCGACTGTGAATACGAAAAGTGTCGTGTTGATATCCGCACCAGTAGGGCGGAGTGGAGTCTCTGTGCTCATACGAGCGACGAGAAGTACGGTTGCGGCCATCCCCAAGCCGCCACCCTCCCGCCAAAACCGCAGGCCTATTCCGACCATCACCACGAGCATTGCAACCAATGCAACCAATCCGAGAACACCCTGTCCTGCGAGTGTTTGCACGATCTGGTTATGAGCTTGCCCTCCGACCGTGAAGCTTGGTGCCCACACAGCACGAAAAGCATCATCGAGAAGCTGCGGCCCATAGCCGAACACTTCGTTACCGCGATAACCGCCGACGATTGCTGCCTCCCAAATCTCCGTGCGGCCGTTGAGTGTTTGGTAATTTGGCGGCAGGAGGGCTTTGACACGATCAGCAAAGATCAACGGCACGGCCATGTATAGCAATGCGGCGGACGAGGCAATGACCAAAAGTGAAATTCTAAACGCCTTGCCGAGACGACCCAGGAGAAATGGCACCGCAAGCACCAGACCAACCCAGCCAGTAGATGACTGAGCGAGGGCCAAAGCGATGAGCGAAGGCGCGAGCCACCATGAGGCGCGACGATGGGCAAGCTCCGCGACAATAGACATCCCGGCCACCGCTGCCATCGCGTTCGGGTGGGGAAGAATTCCTTCGAGCCTTGAGAAACCGAGCAAAGTTCTAGACTCATCAGTGTTGAAAGCATTAGGCAGCATCGCAATCGCCACGAGGCTGAGCGCCACGATGATCCGCAGCGTCCATCGAATCTGCTGGGTGAGCCACTCGAAGGTGTACGTCCCGTGCGAAACGAACGAGATTACGATTAGCGGAGTTGCCCAATAGGCGTCGGGGATTTCGGTGACGCCGGCGGGGAATGCGCCAAAGTATGCTGATGTCAACAAAGTGCCGTAGAACGCAACCAGCGTTGCTGTTAGGAGTTTGGTGTGGCGGCGCGAGTCCTTCAACCCATAGAACGCGGAAATCACGCCCAGCGCCACAGCGAAACGAAACACTGTGCTACCGCCTGTGTAGAAGAGGATACTCAGCGGCCCGAGCACACCACAGACGAAAATCTGCGCTTCCAGATACCACGCGCCGCCACGACGTCGGGCAGCCCTAGCCCATGCCTCTCCGAACGCCGCAGCTAGTGCAAGGGCAAGCACCAGGGCAACCAGAGTCATCAGGTTGGCCTCAGTGAAGATCCCCGCAAGAGTTCCCATCGCCACATCATGCCGGTATCGAGCACCTCCATGCATCTCCGCGGGCGATCTAGTACTAAACCCCATGGTGCGGCCGCCAACCCACTGCTGAAGGTCAGGTGAACTAACTGGCACGTCAGAACAAAATTGACACTCACTACGGCGGCAGCGAGGCCACTGCCGACAAGAAACCAACGTCCGCACTATCGCTCGGATACCCGCACCGTCCCGAACTGCATACTCCAGACTCGTCTAGCAACACCAGGTTCAACCTCGCTGTGCTACGACCCGATTCTCACCGGGTGGCGGTGATTGGCATCAGCACGATGCGGTGAATCGTTACTGGGCCATTCCTGACGTGACGCAGCGTTACGGGCGAAGACTGCGCCTCGGAAAAAGATAGTGGTCGAATCGTAAATATGCGGCACGGTCTCGGCACCAACGGCGCGCACCTTGTGAAGGCCTCGCTCCGGACATCTGATCGCCATCCCACCGATCTGCCCCTGTCCGGCCACCACAGAACGGACGGCGATTGCCTGGGGTCCAAATGATCCGGTGCACTTTATCGTCGATTACCCCGAATACGCGCTTCGAGAGGACGCTCGAAGAAGGTGTAGAGCAACGCGGACACCCCAATACAAGCTGCTACCACGGGGAAGGAAAGCAGGACACCGACATACCCAGTGGATAAACCTGGAAGAAAATGCCGGACCGTGCTGATGATTAACAAATGGCTGAGGTAAAGCGCAAACGACCATTCTCCGAGACGGACAATCAGAGGGTTGGACAAGTGCGCACCCACCCCACCGCCGTGTAGCTCGGCGTTTACAACTGTGGCTATGATGGCCATGAAGCATGGCAATAGCACCATTGACGCTAGATCAGTGGGCAAAGCCTGCATTGGTAGCATTGCGAACACCGACCAGTTTTTCATTATCGCCAGATTCAACGCTGACATCAAGACGAACAACACACCGGTTGTCGACACCGCCACTAGGAAGGAAAACGGAACGTGGACCCCACGTCGCAACAGGGCGCCGAGTGCGATACCCAGCACGAACTCCCAAACCCGATAACCTGGGTTGACGTAGAGCACGCCGATGACCGGTCCGTCTCGTAAGAGGAGATGGGCAACGAGGGTAAGCACTGCGACGGTCGCGTAAAAATAGACCATAAACCGAACCAGCGTTTGTGTACGTCTCTCAAGTATGCGAGGCGCAAGGAATGGGAATAACGCATAGAAGAAGGCCTCGCATGAAAGTGACCAGCTAGGCCCATTCAGCCCGAAATAAAAATGCTCGAACGGCACCCATGCCTGCACGAGCAGGACGCAGGCAATGGCAACGGGCCAGGTCAAACTGTCGTGCCCCACTGCTATTAACACAGCCGCCGACGTCAATCCGAGAAAATGCAACGGATAAACCCGTGCAAACCTGTTGCGGTAAAAGTCTGACTTTCGTTGCAGAGGTTGACGCGACCAGGTCAGGACGAACCCAGACAGCACAAAGAAGAAACTAACGCCAACCGACCCTACCGAAAAGATCTGAGCCCCCGTTGTGCCCCAGAAATTCTTGCTGAGATGGCTGACCACCACCAACATCGCGGCGTAGAAGCGCAGGCCAGTGAGCGATGGTAGTCGCTGTGCGGGGCCCCCCGCGGGGATGCACAGATGCCCTGATGTCAACTTTGGGTGCGCGCTGCTTCGGTCTGCGTCCATCGACGCATCATGCCGCATATTTAGATGGATCGCCGAACCAAGTCATTCGCCTGAACGAGATTGCCGGACGTCTATAGTTCCACGCGCAGCTGCCGCCTCGGAGGCTAAGCCACAGATTCAGCCGGGTAAGCGATCACCATTCAGGCCGCTTCTGGCTGCCGAGACCCGACCTGAGGCGATGCGTCAGGCGCGCAAGAATCCGACTACTACGGCATGATTCGCGCATGACCGACCGACGCTCACGCATACGCCACCTGAAGCCAGTGCGTTTCATAAGCAGTCGACCACCCGGGCCGCCACGCCAACTTGAGCTCGATGCCATCCGCGGTGTTGCCATCCTTCTTGCAATGGGGTGGCACCTTAATTCGCTTCCCTCGGAAAATTCTGTTTACAACTTTTTCATGGCTCCTGGTCGCGTGATCGGCTGGGCCGGCGTTGACCTATTCTTCGTCCTGAGCGGTTTTCTAGTTGGGCGCCTGCTCTTAGAGGAGCAACTTCACCGCACGACGGTCGATGGCAAGCGATTTCTGATACGTCGCGCCTTTAAACTTTGGCCCGTGCTGTACGTATTCCTTTTCGCACAACTCATCTTCGGGGATATGAGCTGGAACACGTACCTGGCACAAACAATATTCCATATTCAAAACTACACACACGGTTCCATATCCCATTTATGGTCGCTCGCAGTCGAGGAACACTTCTACCTGATACTGGTTGGCGTGATTACCATATTTTCGACAACTTTTCGCAGCTCCCGGCACCTTTTGGCGTTGATGTTTTCGTTACTAATTTCATGCCTGGCGCTCCGCGTATCAGCGTACGCATTTGGCTCCGGATTGGTCGAACTTCAGACTTACTCGCATTTCCGGTTCGACTCCCTCGCCGCTGGAGTCATTCTTGCGATAATGGCAGTCAACTACCCGAAACAATTTACGAAACTGTTGCTTCTACGCCCGATGTTCGCGATCGTAGCTTGTGCTGGCGTGACATGGCTAGTCCTAGTTCCAAAGAACACCGCTCTAGGGAGCACGATTGGCTACACCATTGCATATCTCACTGGCGCCGCGCTTCTTCTAACTGTATATCGAGCTGATTTCGTGATTAAGGCTCCTCTATGTTGGCAGTGGTTGGGTGTCCTAGGAACATATTCATACGGCCTATACATTTGGCATATCGCAGCTGGAAATTTCGGGGAAATCTTGTTTCGGAAAATATTCGACGATTCCGTCGGCACAGTTGTGCTGACAATCGTCAAGTATCTGTCAGCGCTCACTATCGCAGTCTTCGTGACTAAGATTGTGGAGTGGCCATCGCTCCAGCTGAGGAACAAGCTATTCCCCTCGCGCACCACGATACAGCCAGACGGAGACGCCTCGAGGGGTACTAACACGCATCGAAACGCCTCTGATCTTCCCGATGAATGACCATCCGAGAACAACAACCTACGAATCCTAGAGACGGTGGTGCCGGTGCGGATACCGTGGTCGACCTGGGGTTGCAGAGTCCAACACCACACCGTTTCCTGACCGACCCCCACTATTTTGGCGCCTCGCCACCGCCGCGGTGGTGGCGAGGCGCAGTCCGCTCCGTGAGCTTCATGCAACTGCAGTGCCCTCGCGCAGACCACTGGTCAGATCTTCTTGAGCGTGTGCTCATACTGCGTGGCTCACTATATGGCATCGAACCTAAATTGGTTCACCGCATGGGCACGACGATAAACCGAGCCCAAGGACAATGCACTCTTCACCCGACCAATACGACAGAGACCGATTTGACGCCCGGTCGGGTTGCGCGCAGGATACGAAGGTCAAGCGCAGCGTCACACTTCAGAACTCACCGGGGGCATGGATAGTGCAGCCAGACCACAAGCCTCACTACGAGCGCGTCTCGGTGGGTAAGGTGCCGTTCGAGGTTACTGACCTTACTCAGGCAACCGGAAGGGTGCTGACTTTAGTCAGAGACCACAACCCACTCCCCATACGTCTAGCCAACGCATACTGCGTTGCAACTGCATCTAAAGATCACACATATCTTCGCCTTCTTAACGATGTCGGGTTAAACTTCCCCGACGGAACGCCCGTGGTGTGGTTTATGCGCTCACGTGCACGTACTTCCAAGCCATCTCGTGTGCGTGGACCGTCGCTATTTCGAGAGGTCTTGGACAAAGGCCAGCAGTCAGGTATTTCTCACTTCTTCCTGGGCACCACGCCGAGCACACTCACGGCGCTGCAGAACGAGGTGAAACGAATGTACCCGCTGGCCAACATCAGAGGAACCCTGTCACCTGCGTTCGGACCCCTGAGCGATAAATTCTACTCCGAAGCCGTCTCCGCAATAGAGAGAGCATCGCCGGACATCGTGTGGGTTGCCCTTGGCTCTCCTAAGCAAGATTTCGCTGCAGTTGAGATCTGCAAGCGCACGAACGTCACTTGTATAGGTGTAGGCGCAGCGTTCGACTTTGTTGCTGGCACGGCAAATGAGGCACCCGAGTGGATTCAAGCAAATGGTATCGAATGGCTGTTTCGCCTGGCCACTGACCCAAAGAGACTCTGGCGTCGATACATATTTGGCAATATAACGTTCCTTCGCACAGCCTTAACGAATCGACGCTAGGATGTTGCGAATCGCGCTCGTGCACAGCTACTACTCATCGGAGAGCCCCAGCGGGGAAAACGTAACTGTTGACGCACAAGCGGCCGCTCTTGTGAAACGCGGGTATGAGGTAAAGATAATAGGAACCTCAACTGACTACCTTCAAGAATCGCGACTGTATCCTATCCGCGCCGCCGTCACAGCTTCAGGATTTGGCGGCCTCGACCCAACGAATCAACTTCGCCAGTTCAATCCGCATATTGTCCACGTACATAATCAGTTCCCAAATTGGGGAACTGGGTGGATGAAATCGTGGCGCCGCCCTATAGTGTCAACGTTACACAACTACCGCACAATCTGCTCGAATGCACTTTTGTGGCGCGACGGACACGACTGTGTCGATTGCCTATCCCATGGATCATTTCAAGCGATTAAGAACAAGTGCTACCGCAATTCCGCTCTAAGTACTTTACCTCTTGCGATCGCTACTCGTAGTTCTGGAAGACACTCAGCTGTATTGAACCAGTCTAGTGCCATTATCGTGCTGAACGACGCGGCGAAAGAACACTATAACCAAATCATACCCGACGCTCCAATATATACGATTCCGAACTTTTCACCGCATGCCGAATTACAACAGGCGCACAGAAGTCCGGCGTGGATCTATGTAGGCAGACTGACGGAAGAGAAGGGTGTGGGCTGGCTTGCTGACAACTGGCCAGTGAATGAAACGCTAACTATAATAGGGTCCGGTCCATTGGAGAATTATGTAAGACAGATATGCCTAAAGAACCCGAGAATACAATTCCTCGGCAGGCAAAGCCCAGAAGCTACAGTAAACAATATCTCGAAGTCGAGAGGTTTAGTTCTCCCAAGCATGTGGTCAGAGGGAATCCCGACTGTAGCCTTGGAAGCCCTTCAGACCGCAACCCCAATTCTGATTTCCGATGCATGCTCCTCGGCAAGACGACTAGTTGCTGGCGGTGCGGGAGAAATCTTTATATCGGGCGACATTACGTCTCTACGACAAGCGATGAGTTCAGTCAAAACTGCCCCCGATAGCTACTCGCACCAAGCAGCCGTCAACTACGAAAAATCGTTCTCCGAGAACGCTTGGTTAGACAACATTTCTAAGGTCTATCAATCGGTCTTATCGAAGTGACGTCGGAACCATCTCGTACTTGCACAACAGCGTCCAAAATTGCGTTCTCCTTCGAAGCAGAATCACACCAGCGGTATTCAGCATCCAGGCAACAAGTAGCGGTACCCAAACAAGAAATCCATGAAGCGTCTTTTCTCCAATCGACAGCAAAGTCCAAGAAGTCAATCCGTACGCGAAAGAAGTCCATAAAACCCATCCATACGACTTGATAATTGACCTCGAATTGATTAAGTCGAGTTTAACACTCATATATACATGAATCGCATGCCTCAACAGAAGACTAAACCCGACCCCTGCCACGGCCAACGCTAGAGATCGCGTCAGAAGAACACCCAACGCGATAACCACCACCACTAGAATAATGAACACCTGAGTGCGGAAGATTACCTGAAATTTACCCAGTGACTCCAGCCCTGCCGCGAGTAGAGTCGTGATTGGCTGGAAACATGCGCCGATTGCAACTAGTGGAACCAGCTTGGCGGTCTCCCCCCAGCCTGGCCCGAAGAGTACAGGAACCATCTCAGGCAGGATCGCTGCTAATACGAAGCCAGCCGGTACTGTAACCCAGGCCGTCAACGCTAAGAGATCGCCCCAGCTTTCACGGCCTGTCTCAGATTTTCCCATTCTCACTGACCGAGAGAATTCTGGATACACCACTTGCATAATCGAATTCTGCAGCATGGTAAACGGCTGAACCGTAAGGACGTCGGACCTACTCCAAATTCCGAGTGCGGAACCCCCAATAGCGCGGGTTACCGCGATCTTCAGAATATTGGATAGAATGTACTCACGAACATTTGATAGAAGTACTTTGTATGAGAATATAATAGAGCCTAGAGATTGAGCACCAGGAACACTCGGCCAAATTGCACGGCCACACATCGAGCAAATCAGCACCAACACCACCATTTGCTGAACTAGGGGAAATACCACCAGCGCAGATGCGCTTCTAAGCTGGAATACAGCAACTGCACCAACTAACATCCCCATTACGCCTGCGCCGAAGTTCACTATCGCGAAACCTTTGAACTTACCCAGCCGACGCAAAACGCCATTGCAGACTCCGATCGCTGGAGCCATTGCCGTACCCAGGGCGAGGACTCGAATTGGAGCAGCCGCTTCTGGCACGTTCCAAACAGCAGCCCAGAGCCCTGCGCTGAAGTAGACGCCGACTCCTCCGAGCAATCCCAGACCCAGGGCAACCGATGCAAGTTCACGGCTGCTTCGCTCGCCTGCATCGTCCATCCGCATGATTGCCTGGCTCAACCCGCCAGCTGCAACAAGGTTTGCAGCTGCGATAACGACTAGCGCAACGCCGTATGCGCCAAATTCAAGCGACGAAACGATACGCGAGGTCAAACCCGCATAGGCGAACTGCAGCACGACGACCAGAATCTGAGAGACTGCAAGCCACGATGCACCCTTCAGAAGCGCTTGACCTCGCGCGCTCATGACCGCGAATACAGCTGTTCGGCATAGGGCTTTACGAAGTAGATCGGTGCAGCAATCCCTCCGTGACGGAGGCAGAATGTGAACCAATCCTTGACGGGCAGCTCTTTCTTCGAGACTCGGTTCTTCAGGCGTTCGATAACGTTGCTGGATCCGAGAACCGCACGAGGCGGATTCGGCTCACAGGTACCGACAGTACCGGGCAGCAAAGCAACTGCAACTTTGGTTCTACTAGCCCTAAGGGTGTAGTCGAAGTCTGCCATTGAGTGACTAAAATCCGCGGGAAAACCCCTCAGCCTGGAATCGATCGGGGCCGGGCTGATTAGAAAATTTCCATTCAAGGCATCGCATTTCTGAACTGAACCTGACATCTCCAAACGCCGAAAACTCATTCGCTTAAATATCGGGCCTCGGATATATCCCCCGTACGAAAGTACCCCCGTCGAACTTCGAGTCGCCCCGCCTATTATCGCACCACCATCGAACTTTCGGTAGAGGTCGAAAGCTCTCGTAAGCGCATCTGTATCCAGGACCACATCGTCATTCAACCACAAAACGCAATCTGCCCTTGCGCCTTGCGAGGACTCCCA
Organism: Rhodococcus ruber; assembly: GCF_027270735.1. Classification (GTDB taxonomy): domain Bacteria; phylum Actinomycetota; class Actinomycetes; order Mycobacteriales; family Mycobacteriaceae; genus Rhodococcoides; species Rhodococcoides rubrum_A. The sequence continues at coordinate 464,465 of NZ_JAPWIJ010000002.1, forward strand.
AGAAGACCTCATCCCGCTAGCCCAAAACGTCTCGGAAGATCGTAGCTGAATGCGTGCATCCGGGAACAGAGACTTTACGCGGGCGATTGTATCGTCGCCGCTGGTCGCATCGGTCAGAAACAGCTGCAAGCTGACTTCTGTACTGGACGCAGCCTTCAGGAGAGATCGCAAGCATCGTTCCGTGGCATCGGCCCTGTTGTAGGTCGCCATCAGCACTGAAACAGATATCGTTTCAGAACCGGGTAGCTCGTCACGTTGAGAGGGCATTCTTCACTCCGTCCAGAAAATTTCTCGCCATAATCTCGGTACTGTATAAATTTGAACTCAACTCACAGCCAATTGTAATCTTTTGGCGAAGATCGTCGTCTCGAAGTACAGATAGAAAGGTACTGATGAATGCCTCTAAGGAGTTTTCGGAAAGTACACAATTTTCTCCATGCTTCAAATAATCAAATTCAGGACCATGCAGTGCACCGTTCACAGCCACAATTGGTGTACACGAAGCAATCGAGTCGACAGCAACTAAGCCCACACGCCCCGGAATTGGGATCACGTCCGCAACAGCCAGCCATGAAGCCAGTTCCACTCCGGACAATGGACCAACCGACAGAAGCCAGTCATGTGTCAATTCCTGGTCGCGGACATATCCACGAAGTGCTCCGTCACCTGCAATTACAAGCCTGAACTGGTCATCGGCAGATGCGGCCTCGCAACCCGCCGCTATCAACCAATCTAGCCTCTTCGATTCGTCCAACGCACCTAGAAAAAGCGCCACACGCCCGTTTAAGCCATGTCTAGTGCGAAACTCGGATTGCAGGGCAGAATCCACAGTTGCCAAGTCTCGCTTCAAACGTCCTGTATCGGTGGAGTTTAAGACCAGCGTCGTTCGCGCTCTCGGAACTCCCTGGGCCACCACATCTTCTACGGAGCTTTGTGTGTAGCCAAAGAACCAGCACGATCGCCTTGTCAATTTTGCGAGTAATTTCTTGTCAAATTTGCCGACAGTCTTAGTCCGATCTCTTCCGTGTCCCCATAACGCTATCTTTTGGTGTCTCTGCGGAAGCAAAAGCCGATAGATATCGATGTTTCTGCGTGCTTGCTCCAGGATCACGAGATCGGCATTCCGAATAAGACTATTCAAATTTCGAATTGTGATCCGTCGCCCGAATAGACTGAATTCTCTTTGAAAAACAACAACAAAACCTTCATTGGTTGCGTCTCCACGCTGAGACTGTGCACCAACCGGACCATTGGCGGCCACGGTAATGTGAATTCCCTGTCGAGCTGCCTGCTCAACCAGTTCCTCGAAGAAGGGCGCACGATAATTTGGTACATATTCTTGAGCTATCAGAACCTGTTTCATACTTTATCACCGGATGGCTTCTGGCTACTATTGTCCGGCGCGCCCGTTGCGAGCGCGGCATGCCCGTTTCTGATGAAGTCGAGCAGTCGGGCTGGGTCCGCAACTTCGCCCACGTTGTCCAGGTGGATCCATCGTCTATCACCCGGGACATGGTGCCACCAAGGAACGCGAGCAAGGACCAAAGCATGACTTGCGATTGCAGCGAGGTACGAGAAGCTACTTGGTGCCATTACCAGAATATCCGCGCCGACCAGCGCGCTGAAATCCTCGTCTCGATCCCCGTTTAATAGAACTCGAACACCGGTTTGCTGAATCTTCTCGAATTGATCTATAGACCCGAGCGAGTGGATACTAATTTGAAGCGATCTACCAGTTTCCGAAGACGCAGCCCGAAGACGGGAGATGACGTTGACATAGAAGTCCTCGTCGATCCAACGATCAGGATGACTCACAGCTCCGACATCACCGCGCCGGATGTGGATTCGAACATCCAATGTTCCGCCTTGTCGTGGCGTGTTGAGCGGGGGCAATCTATCCGAGAAGTACGCAGCACGCACCGAGTCTTGGGCGATTGTAAGATCAAACCTTGGAAGATCAAGTGGCGTCTGGAGTATGACTTGCCGACTTCGTGCGAGGTGCCTTCTAGCTACCTTGTTTAAGCGTTGACGCGAAATGCCAGAGTTCTCGTCACCTGCTGGCGGCAAGCGCACCGTACGAGGACACGTATCCCCCGTCTCCTCCTTCCTAACGGGCCTGTCACTAACCCAGCGAAGGCCGAATATGTCGTCGACGTCGGCACTCAGTGGCGAATACAAACACTTTATGCCGAGTTCCTGTGCGAACATTGCAGCCGAATACCAAGCGGTCAACTGATGACCCAGGCCGGCGTATGGATGCACTACTGGCTTGACGCGACCAGCGTGCTTCAGATCGCTTCGCGCGGGTATCAGTAGCCACCATGTTGCGGGCCACAACCACTGCAATGCTGGCCGCTTTTTCACCTGTTCGCCTACAAGCACCAATATTTTCATTTTCAATTTAATAGGATCACGAAGCGCGTTTTTCGTACGTTCTACAATCATCAATTCACCTGCCTCCGCTGTCTCTCTGCGCGTGAGGATGTTCTGGACTAGTATTTGGGGTTGCTAATCGCGAATTCAAGGTTGGTAACCGCGCCCACGGGTCCGACGGTGGGTTGTCAACTCCCAATATGGAATCCTTCAGCATAAAGTTCAGCGCCTCAACATCGGACATCCGATCCTTAACCCATCGATTTGCATTGCGTCCTGCGTGCAGCAGTGTCTTTGGTCCGCGCTCCAGAACACCCTCCACGCTGTGCCTAAGACCCAACGGACGGTCAACCAAGGTAACGAATTCGGCCAGCTCATCGAGCCATTCCATTCCAAGATGCCCGGTCGTAACGTGCACCCGGCCCGCCAGAAGTGATATCGGCAGACGATCGGACGCGTAGCCAAAGTGCTTTGGATAATGATCCCAGTTGGCGGATATGAGACCCCGCCTCAGTGTGGGTATTTGCAATTCGTATGGTATTTTTCCGCGGGCAGATTTACCTCGCCAATTTTCACCATATACCTCGAAATTGGCCTTTTTCGATCGGAGCATCTGTGAGATGGATACAGCCCGCGCGGCAGCGCCTGGCACCGGGCGACCCGGACGTAACAGCTTCTGACGATTAGCAATTGTTACCACATCGGGCAGAGAAGTCCGGTCAAGTTCACGTCCCTGCCAAGTCAACATCTTTTTGTTCTGGACCTGGCAGTAAGTGTGGAGTATCAACCTTACATCTTGAGCACCGTAGGACTTGAAGGCTAGTGCCTGGCTGCCGCCGGCAACCGTATATATTCTGTCTGATCGCTTCGCCCAATAGGTCATCGAATGGGTGAACTTTGATCTCGATTCCCAAGGGTCACCTTCCCAGTAGATAACCTCAGCATTACCGGAGAATTCGTGGACTTGATCTTCGGTCCAGGGACTAGATTTGGGCGACATGATCAAGATAGTTGTCGGTCTGAATTCTTTGCGCACCGCCACTAATTCGGGATAGACGGAGTCCCATTGCAGGCCAGCTTCCAACTGCACCCTGGGTGCTAAGGTAAGCCAGCTATCGATAAGTCCCTGATCTTCCAGCCGCGCTAATGCGTCCCTGAAGCCCGCTTCCCCGCCTTTTGCTCGCTCGTTACTCACCAACAAGATACGATTACTGTTCATTAGTACGAACCGGGGGTTCGATTAGTAGCCGCTGCCAGTTCGGCAAGGTAAATGTCTGCTACGTGTTCGAGATCGAATTTTGGGGCTCTCTCGCCTGCAAGCGTTGAGTACATCTCTCTCAATTCGGGGCTATCGATCATAGCTCTGATACTACTTGCAATCTCATTGGTAGAATTGACATTCACAAGGAGGCCGGCTTCGCCAACGACTTCAGGAACGGCCCCTGAATGGACACCAGCTATGATTGGCTTGCCAGCTGACATTGCTTCCACCAGGACCAGACCGAATGACTCCTCCAAAGACGGATGCAAAAATATTTCAATCGAATCGAACCATTGATTGATCTCGTTGGGGTCGATAGCACCTCGTAGGTGGATCTGGAGTCCAGTTTCGTCCGGCTTCAGAACCTGCCCGACGTTCCTTGGATCGTACGGTGGCCCAGCCAACTCCAGAATCCATTCAGGGTATTTTTCCCGGATTTGAACCCAAGCATCGATTGCAGTGCCCACATTTTTTCGAGCATCGTCACTTACATTAAGTAGCCCGATCCTGCGAACTGTCGGATTAGCAACAGCTATCGGAGCGGAGGACCTCATCGTTATGCCGTTGGGAATTACTATGCATTCTTTCCGAAAGTACTTACGAACCCTGTTGGCAATATATATTGATGGCGCGGTGATTTTTGCGGCGTTGGTCAGTACGCGTATCTGCATAAATAAGCGAACAAGCCTGTAGGGGTCCCGCAGCTGATTCAAGATCGCTGGAGCCCAGTCGTGGACGGTGATGACCGTCGGCTTCCCACTCGAAAGTGCCGCCAGTGCGAACTCGTAAGTCCAGTGCGCATGCACTACGTCCGGGTTAATCTCACCTATAACCTGACTAATCGCGCGCCGTTCCTCCCGGAACATGTCCAACGCACGTGAGCGGGCGCTCTCCCGTGACGGAACAACAACGACCTTCAGGCCCTTCTCGGAGGCGATTTCGATTCGGTGCTCTAGTCCTGGACTGGTTGTGACAACTATAACTTCGTGGCCACGCTTTACGTATTCGAGCGCCAGATACGCGGTCATCGAGAATGGGTATCCATCGGGCACCTCCTGGTCGGTAAGCAGCGCCAACGTCGCCGGGGCGGCCAGAGCGATCCTCATTTTTCGCCTCCCAGCCGTCTGACTAGCCGGGCCGGGTTACCCGCGTAAATGGAGTGCGGTTCGAGAACTCCGGACGCAACAGACCCTGCCCCCACTACTGAACCCCGGCCAATCCTGGTTCCCTTTAAAATTATTGCCCTCGCGCCAACGAAGACATCGTCCTCAATCTGCACTTCATGTTGCGATTTGGAAGGCGGCCGCCCTGCGCTGCGCCGTGCGCTTACATCCTGCAAATCTGCAACGTGGTGGTCCGAATCTGTAACTATTACTCCCGCCCCCAGGAGCACCCTGCTGCCGATCGTGATTTTTCTTGCAGCACTGATTGTTACGCTTGTCATACCAGTATCGCTGCCTACCGAGATTTCTGCACCCGAACTTAGTGTTCGTAGAATTGTCGGGCCGCGCGCGTCGAGGTCGTTCTTTCGCCACTGCCCCGCAATCACGACATTATCTCCGAGAATGATGCTACTGCCATCCGCAATACTTATCCGAGGACGACCGTACAGTCGAATACGACCCAGGGTCTTTACGCCCAAGAACTTCATGAAGCGGCAGGTCACTTGGTTTCTGGAATGCCCAACGGCATGCCGGATCTGACGTTTTAGATAGGTTGCGGATCTCATTGTCTTTTTGCTGTTTTCGCTTGCTGACGCGGCACCGTGGGCGGATGCGCAACGCGCAGGTATTCTTTGGCACACCCGGCTACACTCATATTTAGACTCCTTGCAGTCCGGCGTGGGCATGTTTCGCCATTGTTGACGTCCTTCGGCTTCTGGTAGCTGCTGGTTGGGCAGACTGCCTGTTTGTCTATTCCAGGCGCGTAGTTCGCCATACAACCTCAACTAGTTGCTGTAAGCCGCACTGACTGTCGCGGCGGAGTGTAACGTCTAACGGATGCGCTACCCGGCCTGATAGACGGACGGACTTTCTTCACGCGCCACCATCTTGGCGCGAGGACGCTCGTTCCTACTCCCGCAGCGTCCCGATCTGATTCCGATACCATTCGATCGTGGACTCAATTCCCGCCTCAAGATCGATCTGAGGCTTCCATCCCGCATTCCGAAGTTTGCTCACGTCGAGCAGCTTTTGTGGTGTTCCGTCCGGCTTGGACGCGTCCCACTCTGTCTCACCCTCGAAGCCGACGGCGGATGCCACAATACCGGCGATCTCCTTGATCGTCGCGTCCTCGCCGGTGCCCACGTTCACCTGATCAGGTCCGTCGTAGTGCTCGAGTAGATGGATGCACGCAGCGGCCATATCGTCTACGTGCAGGAACTCGCGGCGAGGAGATCCGCTACCCCAGTTGGTCACCTTGTCTAGACTGTCGCGGCGGGCTTCGTCGTAACGACGAATGAGTGCGGGCAGGACGTGCGAGCCCTTCGGGGAGAAGTTGTCGCCCGGGCCGTACAAATTGGTCGGCATTGCCGAGATCCACGGCAGGCCGTACTGCTTGCGCACCGACTGAATCTGCAGGATGCCGGCGATCTTCGCGATGGCGTAGGCGTCGTTCGTCGGCTCCAAATGCCCGGTGAGGAGGTACTCCTCCTTGATCGGCTGCGGAGCCAGTTTCGGATAGATGCAGGAGGAGCCGAGGAACAGTACCCGCTGCACGTTCTGCGCCAACGCTGCGTCCAGCACGTTCACCTGAATGCGCAGATTGTCCGAGAGAAAATCCACCGGGTACGTGCTATTGGCAAGAATTCCGCCCACCTTGGCGGCCGCCAGGACCACCGTTGCCGGCTTGGTCTCCTCGAAGAACGAGAAGACCGCGTCACGATCTTTGAGATCCAACTCGGACGACGAGCGTCCGATCAGGTCACTGAACCCGGACGCTTCGAGCTGACGCCATATTGCCGAGCCCACCAGACCACGGTGCCCGGCCACGTAGAACGGCGCATCTCGGTCGAGCGGAGCCGGCGTGTATTCGGAAGCTGCCGACGCATCCGTCACCACGGCGCTCATGCCCAATCCGGCAGCGCCGGACGGTCGATCCACGGGCGACCCTCGTGCTCGAGGGCCGCAATATCGGCGTCGACCATGATCTTGGCGAGCTCAGGCGTGTGGACAGTTGCCTTCCACCCGAGCTTTGCTTCGGCCTTGCTGGCATCACCTATGAGAGCGTCCACCTCGGTGGGACGCAGATAGCGCTCGTCGAACTTGACGTGCTTCTCCCAGTCCAGTCCTGCTCGCTCGAAGGCGACGACAAGGAAGTCTTTCACCGAGAAGTTGCCGCCGGTGGCCAACACGAAGTCGTCCGGCTCATCGGCTTGCAACATCCGCCACATGCCCTCGACATACTCGGGGGCGTAACCCCAGTCGCGGATAGCGTCTAGGTTGCCCATGTACACGTTCTGTTCCAGGCCGGCCTTGATGCGTGCGACGGCGCGAGTGATCTTGCGGGTGACGAAAGTTTCGCCACGGCGCGGAGATTCGTGGTTGAACAGAATGCCGTTGACGGCGAAGATGCCGTACGCCTCGCGGTAGTTCTTGGTGACCCAGTAGGCGTAGACCTTGGCTGCGCCGTACGGCGAGCGTGGGTAGAACGGAGTGTCCTCGTTCTGCGGGGGCGGAGTTGCGCCGAACATCTCGGAGCTCGACGCCTGATAGAAGCGGCATTGCAGGCCAGCAAGGCGTACTGCCTCGAGCAAGCGAATGGAGCCGACGCCGGTGGTGTTGCCGGTGTGCTCGGGTTCGTCGAAGCTGACGCGCACATGGGACTGCGCACCCAGGTTGTAGACCTCGTCCGGCTGGATTTCGGTGAGCAAAGTGACCAGTCGCGCTCCGTCACTCAAGTCGCCGTAATGCAGAAACAGCTTGGCGTCTTTATCGTGCGGATCCTGGTACAGGTGATCGATGCGTGAGGTGTTGAAGGTGGACGACCGTCGAATGAGGCCGTGCACCTCGTAGCCCTTGCTCAGCAGCAGTTCCGCCAAGTACGAGCCATCCTGGCCGGTAATGCCGGTTATCAGTGCGCGTTTCATCTTTTCCACTCCTCTAATGCCCAGCACAGATCTGGCTTTGTAATCAACTTGGACATGCCGCTCAGTAAGCTCCGTCGCTTCCAGCGACGGCCTTCATGGTCTTGGCGATGATCAGTAGATCCCCCACCATCGACCAGTTCTCGACATACGAAAGATCAAGCCGGACAGTCTCTTCCCACGACAGGTCGGATCTACCGCTGACCTGCCACAGACCTGTTACTCCGGGCTTGACCAGCAGTCGCCGACGAACCTCACCGTTGTAGGTCTCGACCTCTCGGCGCAGCGGCGGCCTCGGCCCCACCACACTCATCTCGCGCTTGAGAACGTTGATGAACTGCGGAAGCTCATCGAGACTGAAGCGCCGCATCACCTTGCCCACGGGCGTCACCCGTGGATCGTCACGCATCTTGAACAGAACTCCGCCGGCACCCTCGTTCTGATCCAAGAGGTGTGCAACCTGCTTGTCGGCGTCCGCGGTCATGCTGCGGAACTTGATCATCGAGAACGGGGTGCCGTCGATGCCCATTCGCTCCGACTTGTAGAAGATCGGGCCTCGGCTGGTTGTCTTCACGGCGATGGCGACGGCCAGCAGGATCGGCGAGATCAGCACCAGCACCAGAGCTGCGAACGTCAGGTCGAAGGCAGTTTTGCTGAACCGCGTCGCGCCGTTGTACTGGGGCTTCTCCACATGGATCAGCGGAAATCCAGCGACTGGACGCATCACCAGTCGCGGACCGGCAACATCGACCACACCCGGGGCGACGACCAAGTCGACGTCCTTCTTCTCCAGATCCCAGATCATTTTGCGAATGCCCTTGTTACCGAGGTGCTCGGTTGCAGTAACAGCCACCGTGTCGGCACCGCACTGCCCGATCGCGTCGAGAACGTCGTGCTCATCACCCAGCACCGGGATGTCGGTACCTTCGATATGAACCAGCCCGTCCCGTGGAGCCTCGTAACCGGGCATACACATACCGACCACCGCGTAGCCCGAGGACGGGGATCTTTCGAAGGACTGTGCCATCGACATCGCGGCCGTACGGCTGCCCACGATCAAGACCGAGGTCTTGTATTCGCCGGTGCTGCGCAGCCGAGCGACGACCTTGCGCCAGACCCATCGATTCAGCAGCAGAGCAAGCAGCCCGACGGGCAACGCTATTGCCAGATACAACCGCGCGAAGTCGATACGGAACAGCAGCGACATGATCGCGATGACGCCGAACAGGCGGAAGGTGGCCGAGACGATACGTCGGTACTCCTCCGCACCGTTTCCGATGACGCGAGGGGATCTGGTGCGAAAAATGGCGAGGAAGGCAATCCAGACGGCGGCCAAGGCGACGGACACCCCGGTGTACGTGACCGTCGGAAGCAAACCTGTGGTCGCAATATCTTCGCCACCGAAGCGCACGACCTGCGCGAGTGCGACCGACAGAACCACGACGACGACGTCGGTGACCCGCAGCCGCCTGATGTATTGCTCTTCCCACACGTGACGCGAAGTGAGGGTGCGTGTTGCCACTGCGCCCTGTCGACGCGGATTACCCCACAGAGAGCGCTGTGCAGCCCCGACAGATGCCACGTGCTCCCCTCCTCTGCACTCCTGCGCACACTGCGCGAGTTCGGATCGAACCAATCCGGAAAGCAACTGGTACCGAATTGAAATAGTCCCACGCCGCTTTCCAATGCACCACGCGAGCGGCGCAGATCACAAATGAATAACGGCACGTGTATCGGTTTACCACACCATCGCTGACTAGGCGATATGAGCGACTGGAACCCACCGGGTGTAACCGTGCCACGGCCCAAAAACGTTACATGTGAACACAATCGACTTAACAATGTGAGGATTCACAGGCTGCACCGCTGGTTATTGTGTGATCGACAGCCTCGCTCCCGCTGAAGGAACTCCGTACGGACCCTGGAGCAGTCCCAACTGGTAAAAACAAGGATTTTGCCTACCTTAGCGAGCACAAGAAATCGAATCGGCGAGAAATCGTATCCAAAAGAATGAGCGCAAAAATTCATTCCAACGAATGAATCTTTCGCTCGGATTGTTCGCCCTGATCAGGGACGGCCGAGCCCGCGGTAGTTCCACCCCGCCGCCCGCCACTGCTCCGGGTCCAGGCAGTTGCGGCCGTCGATGAGCGTCTTGCTGCGCACTGCGCCCTCCAAATCGTTCGGAGTGAGTGCTTTGAACTCTTTCCATTCCGTCAGCACCAACACCACGTCCGCGCCCTCGCACGCTTCCAGCGCAGAATTGCTGTAGGTGAGAGTGGGGAACAGTGCCCGCGAGTTCTCCATCGCCTTGGGGTCGTACACGTTGACCGCAGCACCCTGCAGCTGGATCTGCCCAGCCACGTTCAGAGCAGGCGAATCGCGCACGTCGTCGGAATCGGGTTTGAAGGCCGCACCGAGCACGGCGACCCGAGCACCGAGGAGAGACCCGCAGGCCTCGCGCGCCAGCTCGACCATGCGGGTACGGCGTCGCATGTTGATGTTGTCGACCTCGCGCAGGAACGTCAGAGCTTGGTCGGCACCGAGTTCACCGGCCCTGGCCATGAATGCCCGGATGTCCTTGGGCAGACAGCCGCCGCCGAAGCCGATGCCGGCATTGAGGAACTTGCGGCCGATGCGTTCGTCATGACCGATGGCGTCGGCCAGCACGGTGACGTCTGCGCCGGCAGCTTCACACACCTCGGCAATGGCATTGATGAACGAGATCTTGGTGGCCAGGAACGCATTAGCGGATGCCTTGACCAACTCGGCGGTCGCCAGATCGGTGACCAAAAACGGAATCTTCTCGTCGAGCAGCTGTGCGTAGACCTGACGAGCGAGTTCCTCGGCGCGGCCCGGACGGGCGCGGTCGACGCCGAGCACCAGGCGGTCGGGATGGAGGGTGTCTTTGACGGCATAGCCCTCGCGGAGGAACTCCGGGTTCCAAGCAACCTCGACGTCGTCGCCTGCGGGAGCGAGCTCGCGGGCCATGCGGCCCAGACGCTCGGCCGTGCCCACCGGCACGGTCGACTTGCCGAAGATGACGGCCGGCTTGGTCAGCAGCGGAGCCAGCGTCTCGATGACCGAGTCGACGAACTTCATGTCGGCCGCGAACTCCCCCTTCTTCTGTGGAGTCCCGACACCGAGAAAGTGGACCTCCGCGAAGTCTGCGGCTTCCTGGTACGACGCGGTGAAGCGCAGCCGGCCGGCCGCGATGTTGCGCTGCAGCACCTCTTCGAGTCCGGGCTCCCAGAAGGGGACCTCACCGGCTTCGAGCTTGGCGAGCTTGGCCGGGTCCACATCGACACCGAGCACCTCGTGGCCGAGTTCGGCCATGCACGCGGCATGAGTGGCACCGAGATAGCCGGTACCGAAGACTGTGATTCGCATGCTGCTCGTTCCCCGTCGGTTGTGCTGCTGAACTCAGATGTTCGGTCGAGACACGTTCTCGAGAATGGCGGGCACACCGTCATGACCACTTCCGCCCATGCGCATAGTAAACGCACAACGGAGGTCTCCGAAACCCGAGGGACGACGATTTACAGCACAATGAACACTCGATGATTCCGCGGCCAACTTTCAGCGGCGAACGGGAAACTGCGGGTTCTCGGGCTCTTCGACGGCCTCGGCGCAGCGATGGATGAAATCGCTCAGCTCGGTACGAACCTCGGGGGCAAGCAGGTCCAACGGTGCCTCGGTGCCGTGATATTCGGCGAATGCCGACGTGTACGCGTCCACGCTGTCGGAGATCACCGCGTGCAGCGAGGTCGACCGATTCAGATGCTCCCGCGCGATCCGGTCTACTCGATCGGACAAGAAATCATGAAAGGAACTCTGCGCCATGGTGTTACCGGATCCGTTCTCCGAAATAATGGTCATCCCAGAATGATACGAACAAAACCGACCGATCGCACGGTGAACGAGATCGAAAGAGTCTGGCGTCAGTACGCGCCTTCACTCTTGAAGACGGCCACTGAGGTTTTGGCGATGATGAGCAGATCCCCCGTCATGGACCAGTTCTCGACGTACGAGAGATCGAGGCGAACGCTTTCCTCCCACGACAGATCGGATCGGCCACTCACCTGCCACAACCCGGTGATGCCCGGTTTGACGAGCAACCGGCGTCGTACCTCGCCGTTGTAGGTCTCCACTTCACTGCGCAGTGGCGGGCGCGGACCCACCACACTCATCTCGCGCTTGAGCACGTTGACGAACTGCGGTAGCTCATCGAGGCTGAACTTGCGCATCACCTTGCCGACGCGGGTGACCCGTGGATCGTCACGCATCTTGAACAACACGCCGCCTGCGCCCTCGTTGAGAGCGGCCAACTCCTGCACGCGCTTGTCTGCGTCCTGCACCATGCTGCGGAACTTGATCATCTGGAAGGGCTTGCCGTCGATGCCCATTCGCTCGGACTTGTAGAAGATGGACCCGGTGCTGGTGAGCTTGATGATCACCGCAAGCGCAATGAGGATCGGCGAGATCAGTAGCAGCACCGACGCGGCGAACACGAAGTCGAAGGCCGTCTTGCTGAAGCGCTTCGCGCCGTTGTACTGAGGCTTCTCCACGTGGATGAGCGGAAAGTTCGCCACCGGTCGCATCACCAGGCGCGGGCCCGCCACGTCCATCACGCCCGGCGAGACGACGAGGTCCACCTTCTTCTTCTCCAGGTCCCACACCATCTTTCGAAGACCATGGTGGCCGATGTGCTCGGTAGCCGTGACCGCTACGGTGTCGGCTCCGGAGGTCTCGATGGCCTCGACAACGCTGTGCTCGTCTCCCAACACGGGGATCTCGACGCCGTCGATGGTGAAGGACGTGTCGTTGCCGGGCTCGTAGTTGGGAAGGCAGATTCCGACCACGCTGTAGCCGGCTTGGGGTGAACGCTCGAACGATGTGGCCATCGACAGCGCCGAACTACGGCTGCCGACGATGAGCACCGATGTCTGATAGTCGCCGCCGGCGCGCTTGCGAGCGACGACCTTGCGCCAACCCCACCGACTCAGCAGTAGACCGATCATGCCGACGGGTAGCGCGATGGCGAGATACAAACGAGCAATGTCGAATCGGAACAGCAGCGACAGAATGGCAACGGTGCCGAACAAGCGGAACGTGGCCGAGACGATGCGTCGGTACTCCTCCGACCCATTGCCGATCACCCGCGGGGAACGAGTGCGGAAAATTGCGAGGAACGCCAACCACAGGACGGCGAGTACAGCCGAGACGCCGACATAGCCGGCAATGGACGAGGGCTCACGAAAATCGATATCGCCGAAGCGGATGATCTGGGCGACCGTGACCGCACCGAGAACGACCAACGTATCGGTGACACGAAGCCCCTCGGTGTAATGCGTCTCCCATTCGCGACGCGAGGTCACCCGTCGCATCCTCCGTGCGTCGCGCCGCGACACTACCGAATTCTGCGTATTCACATCCCTGACCGACACTGATTCCCCCTCGGTACGTGTGCACTGTCGAACTTCCGCGACCGACACAGCACCGTGCCTTCCCGTCCCTGCTATCTACCTTGTTCGTACTGAACGTAACCGGTAGTAACGATATGTTGATCGACGCTGCGCCGCAGGTCGTTACATGTTTCGAGTGCATTAACCAGAGGCGTCCACTGCGTTTCTGGCAGAGCCGAATTCCCAATTCCGCCCCACTCCCGGGGACCACTAAGCAACAGATCGTCACTCGATGTCAAGCGATGTCGGTCGATCGCACGACGCGCGGTCCCATGCCCGCGAAGGCCGTCCACATTCGGTGCCCCAGTTCCCGTTGCCCCGCACCGCTGTAGTGAATCTTCTCGGTCTCGCTGTTGTAGAGCCCCCTCGGTCCCGGCACGTACGCAACGTTCGTCCTTCGCCGCGGAGTATCGGCATGGACCGCGTCGATGACGGCGTAGTTGGGCTCCCCCGATTCGATTTCGTCCGGCACCATCTGGCCCACAACGAACGGCACCTCACCGAACTCGATACGCAAGGCGTCGATGAGACTGTCCAGCTTCTCGGCATACACCGGCCCGGTCAGCAACGGCACATCGCTCTCGCCCTGATGCCACAGCACCGCAGCGAGCTGGTTGCCGGGTTTGGTGGCCAGGCCGGTTCGGATGCGCTGCATTGCATCCCAGAACAGATTGACGCGGGCACCGGTATCGGCCGGATCCCACGAGATGCCATGGATGCGCGCAAAGCCCGAATCTCCACGCGCATAGGGAACGAGCAACACCGGCTTACCCGTCGTATCGGCGAGGTGCGCTGCAAACGTGGGGCCGAAACCGACTGCCTTGGAGGGAACCTCGTGAAACAGCGGGTTGCTGCCCGCCACGATGGTGTTCTTCGACTGCCCCGACGCTGCCCACTGATGCACCCGTGGATGCGGAGCGTCGAGACCCGAACTGTCCAAACCGACGCCTGCGCCATGTGCGTTCGATTGCCCCATCACGGCGACCACCAGGTACGGCTCGTCGAAACCCTCCACCGGAATGCCTCGTCCCAGACGCTTCTTGACGACGTCCTTCGCACGCACCTTCAGATCTTGACGAAATCCCATGACATCCCCCTCATCGGCGGCAATCGTTCTGCGCCGGTGCGCCGGCGAATCGATCACCTATCCACTGATTGACGGCATCGCCGTTCACGTCCCCGTGCCCCCGCCCGGCCTGACGATCGATGCTGATGACGTCTCCGAACGCGCAGGCCTGCTCGAGTGCCGCGTCGGTCCACGCCGCGTCGATGAAGGTGTCGGCGTCGCCGTAGGCCACCAGCATCGGTGCCGACGCCGGCCCCTTGGGCACGGCCATCGCCGTCAACTCCTCGCGCAGTGCCGCCGCGGCCTCGTCGGACTTGGGTGCAAAGTCTTTGTCGCCGAGCCGTTTCACGGCATCGTCGCGGGCACCGGCTTTGTCCGGAGTACACCCGGTGAGCGCAGCCCAGTCCTGCGCAGCGTTGCCGCTGCGGTAGTCGTCGAGATTCACGGCAGGATCACGTCGCGACAACGACTCGAGTATCCATTGCAGCAGCGGACCCTGATCCACGGTCAGTGTCGCCGCGATGGCCTTGTCCACCAATCCGACCATGTTCGCCCCGGGTGCAAGCGCCACGGCTCCCACCAGATCCAGCTCGGGCGCATAGGAATCGGCGAGCTCGTTCGCGGCCCACGCAGCGCCGCCACCCTGCGAGCCACCGAACGCAGCCCACCGGGTACCCACATCGGGAAAGACCGTGCGGAGAGCACGCACGGCATCGATCACGTCGTAGCCGGCCGCGATGTTGTCGAGGTAGGCATGACTGCCGGGGTGTCCCAGGCCCTCGTAGTCGGTGATGGCCACGGCGAATCCCGCTGTGGTGTAACCCTGTACGAGCGCCGAGGCACCGAGGAGCGAACTGGACTCCGACGGCGCACACTCCTGCTCGATGCCCGTCGTGCCGTGGGCGTAGGAGATGATCGGCCAACCACCCTCTGGGGCATCACCGGACGGGGTGAACACCGTGCCCGATACTTCTCGCTCCCCCACTCCCGGCTGTACCGAGCGATACACCACCCGCGCAGCGTCGACTCCCGAAAGCCGCACCTGGATCGGCAGATTCGGCATTGTCTCGGCACTGACTATCGACCCGCTGCCTGTCCCTGGGTCCGCGATCACCAGCGGCTCGGGATCCGAACCTCGTACCGCCGCCGCGACGCCGCGCTGCACGTCCGCACCGACCGGCACGACGGCGGTGCATCCTGCCAGGACGGGGAGCAGCAGCAGTGCTGTCAGCGCTCGATGTGTACGACGCATGACACTATTTGCTGGCCTTGAATCTACGGGCGTAGGTCAATGCTGGCTTTTCGATGAATCGGTAGGTCAACGTTCCGAATGCGATGCTGACCGCGCTGACCAGAACGAAGTTTCGGAGCATACCCAGCGGGCTGTCGCCTGCCATCCAGCCGAAGCGCCCCACCATGATCAGGATGGGAAAGTGCCACAGGTACACGCTGAGCGAGATCATTCCCACGTAGCTCAGCGGTGCCCAGTCGGCGCGCTCGGCGAGCGAGGACTTCTCGCCTCGGGCCAGTGGAACGATGATGAACAGGATGAGCAGGGCCGAGCCGAAGGCGACGGTGGAGCTCTGCCAGCGGGAGTTGTCGTCGATCAGCTTCAAGGAGATCGCTGCCGTCGGGAGCATCGCGATTCCCGTCCACCACCGCATCTTGGTTGCGATGGCACCCTTCATGATTCCGTTGTCGATAGCGACGAACACCACTGCGGCAAGCATCCCGTACGTGAAGTTGTCTGCCAACGACCAGAAGCTGCGGCTCAGCACCGCAATCTCGTTGGGTCCCCAATCCAGCAGTTTCGGATCGGTGATGCCCGACGGCCCCACGAGCGAGGCGGTGTACAGCTTTCCGGTCACGCCGATGACGAACATGATCACCACCGGAATCATCGCCAGCACCGGGGCCGAGATGGACGTTCGCTTACGCAGATAGAACGCGATGCCCGTCAGCAGCGGGAGCGCAAGATAGAACGCGAACTCCAACGACAGCGACCACGACGGGTTGATCCCGGTTTGGAGCATGCTCGGAATGTAGGAGTGCACCAGGGTCAGATTGGCCAACAGCGTCAGCGGATCGGCGAGGACTCCCAGTCCGTTGTCGGTGAAATGCCGCTCGGCGACGGCCGCGTTCTCCACGAATACCGCACGCATGACGAAGTTCGCGAACAGGAAGATGAACAGGTACGCCGGAAACACCCGCAGCAGGCGGTGCATTGCGTAGCTGAAGTTGTTCGGCATCGGTTTGCCCGCAAACAACTTTCGCACCATCGGCAGGAAGATGAGGAACCCCGACAGGGCGAAGAAGAAGATCAGCCCCTGGCCGAGCAGTCCGAGCTTGTACGTGAGCACGGTCTGCGGCGAGTAGTGACCACCGACGTGCACGGCGAGCACACACAGGCACGCGAAGCCACGTGGCCCGTCGAGGCCGAGGATACGAGCGGGTCGCTTGGACTCGCTGCTCACCGGAGACGCGGGCGCAGTTGCTGCGGCCGCGGTGCTGTCTGGAGTTGCTGTCATGGCTGCCTTCTGAAGGTCACGGAGCCGGAGCCGATTCTGGAGCTGAGGCTGGGCAGAAGCTGATGGCCTCGGTACCGGCGAACCGGTCCGCGAGCCATCCGAACGCAGCAGCACCGTCGATGTCTGCGTGACCGGAATTCGGCTGGAGCACATACTGAATACTGTCGCCGTTGCCGCAGCCGGCGGCGATCGCCGCGTCCGTCCACGGCTGGGAGATCAACGTGTCCTTGCCGCCGTAGATCACCAACATCGGAGCCGACGCAGGCGACTTGGGCAGGCTCATCTCTCTCAGGTAGCCCTCGAGTGTCGCGGTGGCCTCGGGAGTTGCCGGGCGGAGATCGTCGTCGCTGATCTGTGCCGCCAACGACGTGCGGTCGGCCGCGAGGACACCGCCACACGCCGACAACTCGTCCCACCGCTCGGCCACGATGCCCCTGCGGTAGTCGTCGAGATTCAGCTCGGGATGAGCCTGGGCCAAGCCCACCAGAACCCACTGCAGCAGCGGCTTCTGATCCTCGGTGAGCGTGCCGCTCGCCGCCGCCGCGGCCAAACCGGTGATGTCTGCTGCGGGAACCAGGCTGACCGATCCGACCATGTCGAGGCCAGCGCCGTAAGTCTTGGCCAATTCGTTTGCTGCCCAGGAGGCTTGACCACCCTGAGAACCACCGAACGACGCCCATCGGGTCGAGGCGTTCGGTACCAACTTGCGGGCGGCACGTACCGAATCGATCAGGTTGTTCCCGACGGTACGTGCATCGAGGTAGGGGTGATAGGTGCCGTCCAGGCCGAGCCCCTGGTAGTCCGAGACCGCAACCACGTGTCCGGAGCGCACCAGCGCCGCAACGATCTGAGAACTGCCGAGCAGCTCAGGGTCGGTCGATGGGCCGCAATCCTCGAGCACACCGGTGGTGCCGTGGCCGTATGCGATGATCGGCCAACCACCCTCCGGTGCTGTGCCTTCCGGGGCGAAGACGGTGCCCGATACCCGTTGCTCGGATCCGTCCACCCCGGACGTCGAGGTGTACACCACCCGCGCTGCGATGGAGGAGATCCCGCTCAGCCGGCGATCGATGGTGAGCAACTCCTCCGCGCTTTCCAGAGAGCCCGGGCCGTCGTTGCCGTAATCGGCTTGCAGCGTGGCCCCGACCGCGACGGATTGCGGATCCACCACCGCGTCGTCCGAACCGCACCCTGCCGTTACCAGCACCATCGCCAACGCACCGGCCGTTGCCGCTCTGCGCAACACCGTTCGCGTGTAGTTCATCGCTTCTCCCCCATGCCTTGCTTCTCCCCTAGGACTTGCCCCAGCAATTGTTCGACCTGATCGCGATGGTCGATCGAATCCCGCGAGATCCCCCTCGCGAGCACAAGCACACTGCCGATAACGATCCCCATGACCCCGCCCAGCATGGCGTTGCTCGTGCGCTTTGGGCTGGTTGCCGAGCCAGGGGTTGTGGCCGCATCGACGACAGTCAGCTGAGATACCGGCCCGTCTGCCCCCAGGTCGATCTCCCCGGCCAGCTTGACCAGCTGCACGGCAACAGAATTGGCGATGTCACGGGCACGCTCGGCATCGGCGTTCACCACCGAGATCTCGATCAGAGCAGAGCCGGGACTCGGCAACACCGTGATGTCCTTCTTCAGCTCGGCAGGTTCGATCGGCAGATCCTCGGACGCGATGACCCGTCGCAGTACCTGCTCGCCGGTGGCAAGCTGAACGTACGACTCGACGCGAACCAGAGATCCGCGGTTGCCGTCGAGCGAATTCTTGGGCGACGGTGGACCGGGCGCAGTGACGAACACTCGAGAGGCCGCGGTGTACGACGGCTCCACGAACGATGTCGCCAGCCACGCGACGCCCGCCGACAGTACGGCCGCGGCAACGATCGAAGCCCAGCCGGACAACAGAATACGGCCGTAGTCCTTGAGCGTCGGCACACCCGTGGGCGCGATCATCGCTTCTGCTCACACGTGTTGACGGGTCGTTGGCCGGCGAACATGCCCTTGACCCACGGTAACGACCGGCTGCTGTCCAGGTTGCCGTGGCCTTCACCCTGATGCAGCTCGTATTCGACGACGTCGCCGGAGTCACACGCGCGCTGCAACGCCTTCTCGGTCCACGGCTGAAGTATCAAATCGTCTTCGCTGCCGTACATGACCAGCAACGGTGTTGTCGAACGTTGTTGCGGCAGAGCCATGTCCGAGAGGTAGCCGCGCAGCCTGTCCGTGGCCTCCTGGCTCACCGGCTTCAGATCGGCAGGCCCCAGCCGTGTCTGCAACTCGGGTACGTCCAACGACCCCGGCGGAACACATTGAAGCAGGTCGTCCCACCGTTCCCGGGCGAAGCCGGACCGGTAGTCGTCCAGGTTCATCTCGGGATGCGAGATCGCCAGCGAAGACAGCGCATACATCAACAAGGGGTACTGCGCCCGAGTGAGCGTCTCGTTGGCTGCCGCGTCGGCCAAACCCGCCATGTCGGAGACCGGCACCATCGCGGCCGTACCGACCAACTCCAGTCCGCCGCCGTATTCGGCGTTGCGGTCGCTCGCCGCCCACGCAGCCATCCCGCCGAGCGAGACCCCGTATGCCGACCACCGGGAGCTCAGGGTGGGCATGAAGTTCCTGGCCGCTCGCACGGCGTCGATCATGTTGTAGCCGAACGTCTTCGAGTCGAGATAGGGATGATAGGACCCCTCGAGTCCGAGGCCCTGATAGTCGCTCATTGCTACCGCGAAACCGTTCAGAGCGAGAGCGGCCACGATAGGAGCGTTACCGAGCAGGTTCGCGTACAGCGACGGTCCGCAGGCGTTCAGCACCCCCGTGGTTCCGTGCCCGAACGACACGATCGGCCAGCCACCCTGGGGCGCGATGCCGGCGGGAACGATGACGGTTCCCGAGACCTCCGTCGGTTGGCCTGTAACACCGGAGGTCGACCGATACACCACCCGGGTAGCGGAGGCACCGAGCTCGGTGATGTCGACGGCGATGTCGTCTATCGGTTCGGCCGAAATCAGCGAACCAGGAGCCGTACCACCGAAATTCGACGGAGGCGGCGGCTCCGACGCCGTCGCGGACGCCGTCACCGGAGCCGTCGGCGCGTCGGGAGAGATGACCACGGGTGCCTCCTGCGAACAGGAGACCAACACCGCCGCGACGGTCAGCACCACGCCGACCTTGGCCGCGAACCTACCTGCCATCGAAGCTATCCTCTGCTCGCCGAGGAGCTCGCAGTGTCGCTCGTCGCCGGCGTGGGCCGGGGGAATGCGGGTTCGGTAGGTGTCGACGGAGCTGCCGTGGAAGGTTCTGCGGCAGAGGAATGTACCGGGGACTGGTCGGACGACGAGGAGTTGCCACCGAGTAGACGCCGGGCCGACGGCTCGAAGGTGGTCACGACGCCCAGCACGGTGCCACTCACACCGTCGAGCACCTTGATCGCACGTCGCAACTTCTCACGTGTCGTTCTACCGGTGCGCGCGAGAACCAGAGTGCCGTCGGCCAACGCGGTGAGAATCGCACCGTCGGTGGCCTCGAGCAGAGGCGGGGTGTCGACGATGACATAGCGGTAATCGCCGCGTAGCTCCACGAGCACCTCGTGGGCGCGGTCCGATCCCAGCAACTCGCTCGGATTGGGCGGCACCGGACCCGAGGGCAGTACCGACACACCGTCGAACACATCGTGCGCAATCGCGTCTTCGATGCGGTGCTCACCGGAGAGCACCGTCGACAGCCCGCTGTGCTGCTCGATGCCCAAGCGAGTTCCCAGGGCTGCGCTGCGAAGATCGCCGCCGACGAGCAGCACGCGGTGCCCCGCTTCGGCGAGAATTGCCGCGAGATCGATGGCGGTGCTGGTGCGACCTTCGGCGGCGGACGGGCTGGTGATGGTGATGACGCGCGGCGGCGCGCCGCCGCCGAGGAAGCGAATGTTGGTGCGCAGCGCGCGTAGTGGCTCGCCCATCTTGATCATCGACGACACTGCCGCTTTGGGTCGCGTCGCATCGACCGGGAGTCCGCCGAGTACAGCGCGACCCGAGATCTCCTCTGCACGCAACCGATCCCGAACAGACCGGTCCAGCAGACCGCGGAGCAACGCGAGTGCAAGACCGACGACGAGGCCGATTGCGGCGCCGAGTCCGAGGACGGTGGTCAGCCCCATGCCGATCGGTGCGGCCGGAACATCGCCCTGATCGACGATGGTGGCACCGGCGGCCGGGCTACCACCGCGCTGAGAGGTTTCGAGTTCCTGCACCAACTGGGTCAACTGGCCGGCGACCGCGTTGGTCAGCACCTGAGCGACCGCGGGATCGGCGTCGGTGGCACAGAGATCGAGCAACACCGTCTTGTCGATGGGGGTGGCAGTGACGCGTGTACGCAGTTCGTCCGGCGACATGTCCAGCTGCAACTGGTTTATCGCGCGCTGGGCAACCTGTGTGCTGGTAGCCAATCCGGCATAGGAGGTGACACGTTCCTGCGAGAACAGGTTGTTCTGATAGGCCTCGCCCACCGAGCTGCCGCCCTCGGTGGTGACGAACAGGCGGGCGCACGCCTGATACTGCGGCGTCGTGAAGAACGTGTATGCCCAGCCTCCGACGATGCCGACGACCATCGTGAGCGCGACGATCCACCAACCCGCGCGAAGAATCCGCCCGTACTCTCGAATCTCCACGAGTGCTCCTATCGAATGACGTCGGTCAAGGGGAAAGAATAAAGCGCAGCGAACGATTCGGCACGGCGTACATGTTGCGAGCGGGTGAAAGCGTGACAACATCAGACCCTATGAGCATCACGCAACGAGTCGGTGCGGCAGCCATCGTGGTGGTCCCCGTGTTCGTTACATTCGCAATGATTCTCGGCGGAACTCCAGCAAAACTGGGTGCGTTCGCCCTCGTCGTGCTGACCGTGGGAGCGTACATCGGCCTACGTCATCCGCTGTATCTGACTCGCGCTCTTGCTTTTTCGCTCGGGGCATTGCCGTTCGGATATGTTCCCGGCGTTCACGCGCCGTTAATCTTCGCCTTGGGAATCGCGGTCATCATCGCCACTGTGGTCCACCGCACAGCCGTGAGCCGCATCACATGGCCGGAATTGCCGATGATCGCACTGCTCGTTCTCTCCGCATTGTCGTTGTTCGCGACGAGTGGCGCACTCGTCGACTACGTGGAATTCGCGCAATGGGTCGTATCCACCTTGGTCGTCGTCTGCTTGCTCCGAATGCAGCGTGACGAGCTCGCCCTTTTCGGCAGGATCTATGTCTACGCCGCATCGGCCGCAGCTGCTTTCGCACTGTTGATCTTCGTCGCAGATCCGGCCGGGAAACTTATTCGCTACCTGTCGATTTTCGGCTACGGCAGCGAAGAAGAAAGCACTCGCTTCGTCTACAGCCCCACCGGAGCCACCACCGTTCGCCTGGCCGGGACGTACATCGACCCCAATGCGGCCGGCATCGGATTCGTCCTCGCACTGATGCTGTGCGTGCTGCTGTTGCGCGGCTACCTGCGCACAATGCTTGCCGCACTGCTGTTCTTGTCGATCGTCATGACGCTCTCTCGCGCAGCACTGTTCTCGGTTGTGTTCGGCGTACTGCTGATGTTGGCGTTCCAGCAGCTGCGCGCTCGTGAGCGGCTCGCCATTGTCGGTGCATTCGCGGCCGCTTTCGTCGGGGCTCTCGCCGTACCGAGCGTGCGCAATCGCGTCTTCTCGTCGTTCGGCAGTGGGGACGCCGGCTCGAGTGCACGGGGCGATGCCCTGGTGGAGTTCCCCGGCCACATGCAAGGCCACTGGATGTTCGGACTGGGCTGGGGCCGTGCAGAATTCAAAGACCCCACGGTCGCTTTCGAAGTGAACTACGTAGCCAACACCCCGTTGCTGACCATCTATCGCGGAGGGTTGGTGGCCGGCATCGCCTTCGTCGCGATACTCGTCGTCATCGCGGTGGTCGGATACAAACTCCTGCGGGCCCGGCAGTGGGAGTACGGGTTCTACGGCGGCGGAATGATCGGCTTCGCCGTCGTCGCGCTGCAACTCGACTTCCCCGTTGTCACGATCCCAGCGACCACGATGGCGTTTTCGGTGATGTACGCATTTCTCGTCTACGCATGGGAAAAGTCGTCGGAAACCGATCCACCAGCCGACAATGCCTACACTCTCGAAACGAAAAGCTTGGTTTCACCGAGAGAAGCTCGACCAGCAGTTTCATAACAAACGAGCTGGTTTTTGGGAATTGCACAAAACCCTGTTTGTAGTGCAATGATTCTCCGCACCGGCCCGTCGAACGTTGGCACAGGCCCCCTGGTGGAGAGAATTGAAAGATGGTTCACTTTCGTGGTGGCTTTCGCATAGCGATTTCAGCAACAGCGATGATCGTCGCTGCCGGACTTGCATTCGGGGCACAAGCGCCGGCCCAAGCAGCCCCGACACCCCCCGGTGTCGGCATCTCGGACGGCGGCGGCCTGCTCTGGTCGACGGACGCCGAACTGGACACCACCGTCCAATTCGTCACCGCCATGGGCGTGAAGTCCATGCGCATAGCCATCCCGTGGTCGACCGTCGAACCCGTCCAGGGACAGCCGAACTGGGCACCCGTCGACCGCGTGGTGAACAAGCTGCGAGCAGCCAATATCTCGATGCTGGGAATCATCGCCTACACCCCGTCGTGGGCGACCTCGCCGGTCAACCAGCCCATCAACACCCGTCCCGCCTCGCCGGCCGCATTCGGTGACTTCGCCGGAAAAGTCGCCGCCAGGTACAAGGGCAAAGTGGCCGACTACGAGATCTGGAACGAGCCCAACGGGGCCATGTTCTACGCACCGCAACCCGACGCGTCGGGATACACCGCCCTGCTCAAGGCCGCATATCCCAAGATCAAAGCCGCCGATTCTGCCGCGACGGTCGTCGGCGGCGTGCTGGGTGCAGCCGAGCAGGCATACGGCGTGGTCAACCCGGTCGACTTCACCGATCAGATGTACGCGGCAGGCGCGAAAGGCTACTTCGACGCGCTGTCCTATCACCCGTACCAGTACTCGCTGAAGTTCTCCGAGGGCCCGTACGTCGACCACTCCCCGGCCCGGCAGGTCATGGACATGCGCGCAACGATGGTCGCCAACGGTGACAGCGGAAAGAAGATCTGGGGAACCGAGTACGGCGTGCCGACCTCGGTGGCCTCGGAAGATCAGCAGAGCGCGATGATCACCGACTTCGTCACCAAGTGGCGTGAGCTGCCGTACACCGGCCCGATCTTCCTGTACCAGCTACGTGACAAGCAGACCGGCAGCAACGACCCGGAGATGACGTTCGGGCTGTTGCACACCGACTGGTCGGCCAAACCCGCACTGTGGGCTCTGATGAGTCTGCTGCAGAACAACATTCCGCGGACCCCGGAGTACAACCGCTTCGCTGCCGCTCCCAACAATTTCGGCGCAGTCCTCGGACCGGTGTTCCCTGTTCGCGACACGTGGGCCCAGTATCGGCAGGACGCCGTGGTCTACGAGATGCCCAACGGATTCGTCGGCGTACCCCGCGCGGTCGCGGAGGCCGTCCGCTACACCGGATTCTTGCCCACGACCCCGTTCAACGGCACGTACCAGGACTTCGACAGCCCCTACGGCCTCCGTGTGTTCTCCACCGCCATCGGCGGTACACACAACATCGGTGGTGGCATCTTCAGCGCCTGGGATCCCACCCTTGGGCCGGCAACCAGCGACGAGATCCCTCAGTACGGCGGCGGCGTTCGCGTCACGTTCCAGTACGGTGCCATTACGTGGGCTCCCTTCGTGGGGACTACCGTCACCCGTTGAATTCGGGACTATGTAGTCGAGTATTCACAGACCGCTGAGCCTTTTTATTCGCGTTCCCGACGGCCAATCTCGGTGTCTTCGTTGCGGTCAAGTTAACTCTGAGCAAAGGCACGGTTTCGGCGGCCCGATCGATTAATTCGCGTTGTGAAGAACCTCACTCAGAGCTATCTATTTGTCGTGGAAAGGGATATTCATATAGCGCGAACGAATGACTTTTCGTGGCAGGATTGCGTCCATCGTTCGTATGTCTCGTCGGGGGACACCGGTTTGTTTCACGGTTCCGTCGTGCAGTGCCGCACGCTCGAACCCGGTCGGTGCTCGAGATGTCTCACTCCATTCGAGTACGGTTCGACACGATGGGTAACTGATGATTACGAATATTGTTGTGTCGCAGCTAGGTTCGCGTAAGTACTGCCAGGTGCAAGCATGACCGACGGCACTGGGCTTCGTGTCGCGATTGCCCACGACTACCTCACCCAACGCGGCGGTGCCGAGAAGGTCGTACTGGCAATGGCTCGCGCGTTCCCGGACGCGCCCATCTACACCACACTCTTCGAGCCGTCGACAACGTTTCCCGAGTTCTCGAACCTCGACGTGCGGCCTTCCGCATTGAACCGAGTCGGGCTTCTACGCAAGAACCACCGTGCCGCTCTGCCGCTGCTCCCGTTCGCGTCCTCATCCATCGAGATCGACGCCGACGTGGTGCTCACCAGTACCAGCGGTTGGGCCCACGGCTTCCGTACCTCCGGCCGCAAGCTCGTCTACTGCTACTCTCCGGCGCGCTGGTTGTACGAATCTCAGATGTACCTGGGTGAAGCGCGAAGCCCGCTCAAACGTGCTGCGCTGAAAATACTTTCAGCACCGCTTCGCACCTGGGACCAACGAGCGGCACTCTCGGCAGACCGGTATCTCGCCATCTCCACCGTGGTACAGCAACGCATCACCGATGCTTACGGTATCGAGTCGACGGTGCTGCCCGCGCCGTTCACCGTCGAGACGGCATCACCCCAGTCGATCCCGCAGGCGGACGCCTGGTTGGACGGCTCGGGCTACTACCTGTGTATCTCACGACTGCTGCCGTACAAGAACGTCGACAAAGTCATGGCCGCATTCGCCGACACCGACCGCAAGCTGATCGTCGTCGGCCGCGGCCCTGAGGCGGAGCGGTTGCGAAAGCTCAAGTCCGACAACGTACTGATGCTCAGCGATCTGACCTCGGGACAGATGACCTGGCTCTACCAGGGTTGTAACGGTTTGATCGCCGCAAGCTATGAAGACTACGGACTGACCCCCATCGAAGCGGGCTTCCACGGCAAACCCAGCGCGGTGCTGCACTGGGGCGGGTTCCTCGACACCGTCGAGGAAGGCGTGACCGGTGTGTATTTCGATCGGCCCCAACCGGATTCGATCCGAGACGCGGTATCGGAACTCGAACGAACCACGTGGGAACCCTCGAAGATCCAAGCGCACGTAGAGCAATTCAACGAAGAACGCTTCGCCGCCGAACTGCACGCGGCAGTGTCCGAGATGTACACGGAAAACATGGAGAAGACGGCATCGTGATGACCAAGCGCGCACTGATCACCGGCATCACCGGCCAGGATGGCCTCTACCTCGCCGAGCTGCTGTTGAGCAAGGGATACAAAGTCTTCGGTTTGATTCGCGGACAGAACAATCCGAAGGCTGCCATGGTCGAACGGGAGCTACCGCAGGTCCAGATCCTGCACGGCGATCTGCTGGATCTCTCGGCATTGATGCGCGCATTTGCCGTCGCCGATCCCGACGAGGTCTACAACCTCGGAGCCGTCTCCTTCGTGGCGTACTCGTGGGAGAACGCGCGCCTCACCACCGACGTCACTGGCGGCGGCGTCCTGAACATGCTCGAGTCCACCCGGCTCTACGAGCAGGTATCGGGCAAACAGGTCCGCTTCTACCAGGCATCCAGTTCGGAGATGTTCGGCAAGGTCCAGCAGGTACCCCAGCGCGAGGAAACGCTGCTGTGGCCCCGATCCCCGTACGGCGTGGCCAAGGTCTACGGGCACTACATGACCATCAACTACCGCGAGTCCTACGGCATGCACGCCAGCTCCGGCATTCTGTTCAACCACGAATCCCCCCGTCGGGGGCCCGAATTCGTTACTCGCAAGGTCTCCAAGGCCGTCGCCCGCATCGCGCTCGGATTGCAGAGCGAGATCTCGCTTGGCAACCTCGACGCCAAGCGCGACTGGGGATTTGCCGGCGACTACGTCGAGGCCATGTATCTGATGCTGCAGCAGGACGAGGCCGACGACTACGTGGTCTCCACAGGCGAGACACATTCCATCCGAGAGCTTCTTGACCATGCGTTCGCCGCAGTCGACATCACGGACTGGGAGCGCTACGTCAAGATCGACCCACAGTTCTTCCGTCCCGCTGAGGTCGATCTACTCGTCGGTGACTCCGCCAAAGCCCACGCAGCGCTGGGCTGGAAGCCGAAGGTTGCCTTCCCCGAACTGGTTGCGATGATGGTGCAGCACGACCTCGCCGAGCAGTCGCCCGACACGGCCGCAATCGCGTGAACACCGGGCATCGTCCGACCGCGCTGATCACCGGAGTGGCAGGCCAGGACGGTAGCTACCTCGCTGAACTGCTGCTCGAACGCGGTTGGGCAATTCACGGCGTTGCCAAACCCGGTGCGCGGCAGGGCTCGGTGAACCCGCTCGTGGAACAGCACGACATCGAACTCGGCGAACACGGGACGACGCGAGCACTGATCCAGGACATCGAACCCGATTATGTCTTTCACCTTGCCGGCATCTCGTCGGTGTGGCGATCGTGGAACGACCCGATCCTGACCACCCGGGTGAACGGCGTATCGGCGGCGGCACTGCTCGATGCCTGCTTCACCCAGCAGGAGGCATCGGGGAAACGCATCGTGATGATCAATGCATCCAGTGCCGAGATCTTCGCCGGATCCGGAGTGCCCCTGCAGAACGAGGGAACCCGAGTTGCGCCGACATCTCCTTACGGCGCGTCGAAAGCTCTGAGCCACAACATGGTCGAGGTCTACCGCGCTCGCGGACTCGAGGCGACCAATGCCATCCTGTTCAACCACGAATCGCCGCGACGACCGGAGACCTTCGTGACCCGCAAGATCACCAAGGCGGTCGCCGCCATCTCCCGCGGCAATCGTGACACGCTCGCGCTCGGCAACCTCGCCTCGGTACGCGACTGGGGCTGGGCACCCGACTATGTCGAGGCGATGGCCACAATGGCCGACTACGGCAAGGGTGACGATTTTGTCATCGCCACCGGCAAGGCGCACAGCGTGGCGGACTTCGTCGCCACCGCGTTCGAGGCCGTGGGAATCGACAACTGGCGTGACCACGTACAGAGCGACTCCGAGATGCTCAGACCCGTCGACTCGGCAAGAATGGTGGGCGACGCCACCAAAGCCCGAAGCCTGTTGGGCTGGGCACCGACCAAGGACTTCGATCAGATCGTGAAGGCGATGGTCGAGTTCGACATGACCGAGGAGATGGCAGCATGACAGCGGTGGAACGGCCTGTGGGCGACGCGGAACCCGAGATCTACGACGTGTCGAATTACAAGATGCAGGACATCACGTTCAAGCGGAAGCTGCGCAACCGCATCGGCACGCTCGGTTTCAACATGATCGTCACATTCATTCCGTCACACTGGATTCGGCAGAACTTCCTGCGCGCGTTCGGAGCGACGATCGGCAAGGACGTCTCGATCTTCCGCGGCACCACCATTCTCGACCCCGAGGGCCTCACCATCGGCGATGCCTGCTCGATCGGATTCCGCTGCATGCTCGACGCCCGCGGGGGCATCACGATCGGCAGCAATGTCGTCATCGCCAGCGACACCCACATCATCGCCGGCTACCACGATCACAATTCGCCGGAGTTCACCCCGATCCTCGAACCCTGCGTCATCGGCGATTACGTGTGGATTGCCAGTCGCAGCACGCTTCTCAGCGGCGTGACCCTGGGCCGTGGCGCGGTCGTCGGCGGCTGCTCCATGGTGCGTGGAAACGTGGGCGAGCTCGAGGTGGTGGCCGGAGTGCCCGCCAAGGTGCGCGCCATGCGCGATCCCAAGGCGCTTGCCTACCGCCCGAAGTATCGGCCGCTGTTCTACTGATGATTCTGCGCGACTGCCGACTCGTCTACCTCGCCCCTCGATCCGGAGTGGGCGGGGTAGGCGACTACGCCGACGATTTCGCCGACGCCGTACGTCATCACTTCGGCGAGGTGATCGAGTATCGCCATGACGGACCGGGGGCTCACTCGGTGCGAGATATCCTGCGGCACCGCAGAGCAATTCAAGAGCTCGTCGACGCCGACCCAGGCAGGACCGTTGTGCACTGCGAACTCAGCGGCGGCTCGGTGATGCCGTTCTGGGCAACCGCTCGGCTCACCGGCAACCCGCTGGTGACCGCCACCGTGCACGACCCACCCGGCATCGTCTGGTGGCCTGCTCGCACCAAATTCCTGGCCGGCAAGAAGGTGCTCAATCACGGCCTGCACTACCCGCTTCGGGCAGTGTGGCGCCGATTGGAACGCGCCGTCGTCGGTCGTCGAACGCTGTTCGCGCTCACCCGCTCCGGTGCAGATTCCCTCGAACGCAGCTACCCCGCCGTGACGGCAGAAGCTGTGATGCACTTCGTCCCCGAACGTCCCGACATCACCCCGGCCGAAGACCGCCCCCTTGCCGTCGGCCTGTTCGGGTTCGTCTACCGCGGAAAAGGATTCGATCAGCTCCAGCAGCTTCGCGATCGTCTGCCGAACGAGATTGCCATTCGCATCGCCGGACGCGGGACCGAACTGCTCGACCCCATCGACGGAGTCGAGATTCTCGGAGAGGTGAACGGACCGGACGAGGACGCCTTCTTCGAGTCGATCCGCGCACTGGTCGTGCCCTACGGCAAGCGATCCATCTACGGCGACGCGTTCCCTGCCTCCGGTTCGGTGAGCCGCGCCATCGCCTACCAAACCCCGGTTGTTTGCCTGGAGGAAGGTGCGCTCTCCGAAACCGACGGTGGTGCACTGGTTGTCGCCGGCGGGACCATCGAGATCGCCGACGCCACCGCGGCGCTCGTCACCGATCGGGAAGCCCTGACCCGACTCCGCCAGGAAGTGGAGACCTTGCGCAGCGCCAACGCTCCCCACCTGGTGGCCGAGAACTTCGTCGCTGTGTGGTCCAAGTGAACGGCAATCTGATCAAGGCCGGGGTCGCCGCCCTGTGGACCTACGGCGGGCGCGGAATCGGCCTGCTGTGGACCGTCGCGCTGATCGGCAAGCTGGGGATCAGCGACTACGGCCAATACGCCATGGCGTTCGCACTGGCCGCCATTCTTGCCGCACCACTGGATCACCCGTTCACTGTGCGCTCCATCCGCGTGAGTGAACGAGAGTTTCTGGGCGAGCGCACTACTCGCGTGCTGGCCGGTGCCGTACTGATCGCCGGCGGACTGTGCCTGGTTCAGGTGAACTACATCGCTTGGTTCGCTCTTGTCATCGGCGGCGGCGAGTTGGTCTTCAATGCCTACAAGAGCAGGGCATTGCGCGACGGCCGTCCTGATCTGACCCAGCGTCTGGACACCACTCGCCAAGCGACCTCCATCGCGCTCGCAACGGCGTACCTGTTCGCCGTTCCCGACCCGTCGCTGACGGTGGCCAGCCTGCTCTACGCCGCGCCGTATTTCGTCATCGCACTGCTGGCCGCGCTGCAGAGCCGGGTCGCGGCACCGCGCGTGCCCGGATCGTGGCGTGAAATGTCGATGTTGTTCTCGGAGAACCTCGCCAACGCGGTCTACATCCAGGGCGACGTGCTGCTGCTCGGCTTCCTCACCGACTCCACCATCGCCGGTTATTACTCCGTCGCCGCGGTGACGGCCTGGGCCGTGGCCTTCATCGGCCAGGCCTTCGGGAACACCTTCCACGAGAAGCTGCGCGCAGCAGACGGATCGGTCAGTGCCGGTCCGGCCTTGAAGCACACGGCGATCCTCGGCGGTGCCGCTGGATCTCTGCTGTTGGCAGCCGGGCTCGTACTGTTCTTCACTCCGGCGTCACCGCAGGTTGCCGGTGCCCTGGTGGTGATGTCCCTGTTCGTGGTGATGCGGGTGATGAACCACGTATTCACCACAGTGCTCTACCTCCAGCATCGCGACCGCACGCGGGTGCTGGCCGCCGCAACACTCGCGCCGCTGAAGATGGTGCTCGTGTTGTGCCTGTTCCCCTTCGGTGCCGTCGGCGCAGCAGTGGCGTCGGTGATCACCGACGCCGTGCTCCTCGTCTGGTTCATGCGCGCCCTTTACCGCACTGCGGCAACACAAGATCCGGTGAAAGAAGAAGTGACGCAATGAGACGAGCGACCTTCCTGCTGTCCAAAGACCCCGTCACCGAACACGGTGGCGACATCGCACTGTCTCGCTTGATGATGCAGCTGGCCCGCGAGGCATTCGAGGTGCGCTCGATCTGCCTGTCCAAGGAGACCGGTGTAGCTCCCGACGTCGTCCGCGTTCCCAAGCCCAAGGTCGATGTGGGGTTGCTGACGAAGTCCCTACGCCCGACTCGCTCGGTGGTACACGGGCGCTACGACGTCGACGCCTTTCGTGACGCCATCGACGCATCCAACTCGGATGTGTATGTGGCCGAACACAGTTACATGGCCGAGTCGTTTCTGCGCTCGGCCAAACTGGGGTCACCGTTCGCGATCAACACCGTCAACACCGAATCGCAGGTGTGGAAGGTGACGCGCGGGTTGATCGGCCGCATCGAGGCACCGCGCATCCTGCGTGACGAGATCCGCGTCGCCCGCGCAGCGGATGCCGTCGGGACGTACGACGCCGACGAGGCACAGATGTACCGGGACAAGGGTGTACGTGACGCCCGCTGGATCGACCTCACCCTCGAACCCGCGCCACAGCTGAATCTGGCCGAGACCGCGAAACGTCTGGTGTTCATGGGCACTCGCGACTGGCCGCCGAACCAGGAGGCCTTCAAGATCGCTCTGCAGTACTGGCCGGCGATCTCGGCGGGCATCGACGGTGCCGAGCTGTGCATCATCGGCGCGAAGGCCCCGGGTGCCAAAGATCCCGTGTATCCCGATGGAGTTCGCGACCTCGGCTTCGTAGACGACCTGCAGGAATTCCTCGGTACCTGCCGAGCTCTGATCGCACCGGTCGCCACCGGCGGTGGGGTACGCGTCAAAATCCTCGACGCCGCGAGCAAAGGCCTACCCGTCGTCGGAACGTCCGCGGCCGTCGGATCCCTCGACTCGATCTTCGAGCTCCCCACCTTCGACGGCAAAGAGCAGTTCGTCGCCGAATGCCGTCGCTACCTGCTCGACCGCACCGCAGCCGTCAAGGCCGGCGAGCGCATTTACGAGCTGAACACCGCACGTTGGCACGATCGAATCCCCCACTCCACCGTGGAGTCACTGATCGGTGCTCCACTGACACGCACCATAGGATGATCGCCATGACCCTCCGCTCACGTCTGCTCACCGTGGCCGCTGCCGCCGCGATCGCCGTCGGTCTCTCGTCACCCGTGGCGCATGCAGCACCGCCGGCCGGTCTCGGATTCACCGGCGGTGCGCCGTTCCTGACGCTCGACGACGCCACGCTGAACAACGAGCTCGGGGCCGGACGCGAGATCGGTGCGTCGTGGGTCCGAGTGGTTGTGAACTGGGCGGCAATCGAGACAGCACCGGGAGTGTTCGACTGGGGCAACACCGATCGCGTGATCAATGCTGCGACGGCGCAGGGTTACTCGGTACTGGCCGTGCTGGGCGGAACCCCCGGATGGGCGCAAGGTGGCGTCGCCTCCCCGCTGCCTGGCGCAGTTCCGTTGGATCCCAATACCTTCGGTGCGTTCGCGGGTGCGGCAGCAGCGCACCTCGGCGATCGTGTCGACAGCTACGAGGTGTGGAACGAGCCCAACATCCCCACCTTCTTCGCGCCCGTCGACGCCGCCCGCTACACCGGCCTGCTTCGCGCCGCCTACCCCGCGATCCACAACGCCGACGCCGGAGCCACCGTGCTCAGCGCCGGGTTGGCCACCACCGTCAACTTCGGAGCTTGGACCGTTGCTCCGGTGACCTTCCTGCAACAGATGTACGCAGCAGGAGCAGGCGGGTTCATGGATGCCGTTGCGCTGCATCCCTATACGTTCCCCTTCACCGTCGAGAACGACCCCAACGGCCAATGGGCGCAGGTGGATCAGGCCTACGGCACCATGGCGGCCAACGGCGACGGCGGCAAGAAGATCTGGATCACCGAACTGGGCGCACCCACCGGCAACGGTCCGATGGCCGTCACCGAGGACGCACAGGCCGCGATCATCGGCTCGAGCCTGGCCAAGGCGTCGTCACTGCCGTACGTGGGCCCGGTCTTCGTGCACTCGCTGCGTGACTCGGGAACCGACCCCGCCGACTCGGAACAGAACTACGGACTGCTGCGCTCGGACTTCAGCGCCAAGCCGGCATACGACGTAGTGCGGGGCTCGTAACCGAACCACAGCTATCAGGTGCGTACCGTGTCGACGTGTTCGCGATACCACTCGACAGTGGAGGAAATTCCTTCCTCCAGGTCTATGCGCGGTGTCCACCCCGCATCCCGGAGCTTGCTGACATCGAGCAGTTTCTGGGGAGTGCCGTCGGGTTTGGAGGAATCCCACTCGGTGGTCCCCTCGTACCCGACGGCGGACGCGACGATTCCCGCGATTTCCTTGATCGTGGCATCTTCGCCGGTACCGACGTTCACCTGTTCAGGTCCGTCGTAATGCTCGAGCAGGTGGATGCAGGCAGATGCCATGTCGTCGACGTGCAAGAATTCGCGGCGTGGTGAGCCGCTGCCCCAGTTGGTCACCGTCTCGACACCGTCGCGGCGCGCCTCGTCATAGCGACGGATGAGGGCAGGAAGCACGTGCGAACCCTTCGGCGAGAAGTTGTCGCCCGGGCCGTACAAGTTGGTCGGCATAGCCGAGATCCACGGTAAACCGTATTGCCTGCGGACCGCCTGGATCTGCAGGATGCCGGCTATCTTCGCGATTGCGTACGCGTCATTGGTCGGTTCGAGATGCCCTGTGAGCAGGTACTCCTCCTTGATCGGCTGCGGAGCCAACTTCGGATAGATGCAGGAAGACCCGAGAAACAGCACCCGCTCGACATTCTGTGCCAATGCTGCATCGAGCACGTTCACCTGGATACGCAGGTTGTTCGACAAGAAATCGACCGGGTACGTGCTGTTCGCCAGGATGCCGCCGACCTTCGCAGCGGCCAACACCACCGTCTTCGGCTTGGTCTCCTCGAAGAAGGCGAACACCGCATCGCGATTCTCGAGATTCAGCTCGGAAGACGAGCGGCCGATCAAGTTCTCGAATCCTCGGCCCTCCAGTTGACGCCGGATCGCCGACCCCACCAAACCTCGATGCCCAGCCACGTACAGCGGCGCTTCTCGATTCAGCGGTTCGGGGGTGTAGACGGATTCTCCCGACGCCTCGGCCGCTGCGGAACTCATGCCCAATCCGGCAAGGAGGGCCGGTCGATCCACGGACGGCCCTCGTGCTCGAGAGCAGCAATGTCGGCATCGACCATGATCTTGGCGAGTTCCGGAGTGTGGACCGTCGCCTTCCATCCCAGCTTCTCTTCGGCCTTGCTCGCATCACCGACCAACGCGTCCACCTCAGTGGGGCGAAGATACCGCTCGTCGAACTTGACGTGCTTCTCCCAATCCAAGCCGGCCCGCTCGAAAGCGACCACCAGAAAGTCTTTGACCGAGAAGTTGCCACCGGTGGCAAGAACGAAGTCGTCCGGCTCGTCGGCCTGCAGCATCCGCCACATCCCTTCGACGTACTCCGGCGCGTAGCCCCAGTCGCGGATCGCGTCCAGATTTCCCATGAAGATGTTCTGCTCGACCCCGGCCTTGATCCGGGCGACGGCACGAGTGATCTTTCGCGTCACGAATGTTTCACCACGCCTGGGCGATTCGTGATTGAACAGAATGCCGTTCACTGCGAAGATGCCGTACGCCTCGCGGTAATTCCTCGTCACCCAGTACGAGTACAGCTTTGCGGCACCGTACGGCGAGCGCGGATAGAAGGGAGTCTCCTCGTTCTGCGGGGGCGGCGTCGCGCCGAACATCTCGGAACTGGACGCCTGATAGAAGCGGCACTGCAAGCCTGCGAGGCGTACTGCCTCGAGCAAGCGAATGGACCCGATACCCGTCGTGTTTCCGGTGTGTTCGGGCTCGTCGAAGCTGACGCGCACATGCGACTGCGCACCCAGGTTGTAGACCTCGTCCGGCTGAATTTCCGTGAGCAACGTGACCAACCGAGCACCGTCGCTCAGATCACCGTAGTGCAGAAACAGCTTTGCCTTTTCCTCGTGCGGATCCTGGTACAAGTGTTCCAAGCGGGAGGTATTGAACGACGACGACCGCCGAATCAGGCCGTGCACCTCGTACCCTTTGCCGAGCAGTAGCTCCGCGAGATACGAACCGTCCTGCCCCGTAATCCCGGTGATCAACGCACGTTTCACTTGTTTCTCCACTCTGCAGACTTCGATGAACGATCATAGCGACGGCGTGTGCCGAATACACAAGCCCTGCACCTATTTTCGCTTCTGTTTGCGCGCAAAGGACCCGTTGCGCCGATCCCAGTAGTCGGACACAGTGCTGACTTCTCGTGCCGGGTTTCCGGCTACGACGGTGCCGGGCGGAACATCTTTGGTCACTACCGAGCCAGCCCCGACGATACTTCCTTCCCCCACCGTCACGCCAGGGAGGACAACGGCCCGAATACCGATGAACGCGTATCGCGAAATGACCACGGGAGACTCTTTGACCAACTCGAAAGAGCTGTCTTCCAACAGATTGTGCTGCTTAGCATACCGATCGAGAGAAAAATCATGTGTCAAAAAGACCACCTGCTCGGATATGACGCATTGGTCTTGCACTTCGATTATGCCGGGAGACTTGGCATCCCAGTACACAGACGGGGCGATCCACAACGGTGATCCCTGAACGGAAACATTCGATCTTTTCAAGATGCCGAGACAGAGCTTCATGTACCGCTGTTGATTGACGATGTCGATGACCCGCGTAAGGGGTAGCACCTTCAACAGTAGGCCCATCGTGCTCTCCCGTTCGATGTCGGAAACGACGCCGTCGACGCGTTGTCCCACAGCCTAACTGCCCATCGAGACTTCGGCGGTCGTGTTCGGCACACACAGACCCGGTTTCCGGCGTTCGCGATAACCTGAGCGTATGCCTGTGACTCGCACCCTGCGGCTGGCCTCTGCCGCCGCCGTCGGATTGATCGCTCTCGGCGGTTGTGCGTCCACGGGCGAGTCGTCGCCAGAGGTTGCGGCGCAGGACGATTCGCTCCCCTACATCGCGACCGACGTCCTCGCGCAGCGTGGATCGATCGTCTCGTCCGCCCTCGTGGCCGGGCTCGATCCCGCTGTCGCCACCAGAATCGGCGAGGCACGCACGGTCGTGTATCGGTCGGTGTCTGCTTACGACGGCCTCGCCAGTGAGGTGGCGTCCACGGTGTATCGCCCACGGGGAGACGCGCCCGCAGGTGGTTGGCCCGTCATCTCGTTCGGCCATCCCACCACGGGGCTGACGCAGGACTGCGGGCCTTCCCTCACCCCCGATCTGCGAGGCTTCGCGTCCACCCTGGCAGCCCTGGCGGAGGCCGGATTCATCGTGACCATGACGGACTTCCAAGGTTTGGGGTGGCCCGGCAAGCATCCCTACCTCGAACCGCGGACCGCGGGATTCAACATGATCGATGCGGTACGCGCCGTTCGAAACCAATACCCCGCCTCGTCGAACAAGTGGATGGCCGTGGGTAGCTCACAGGGCGGACAAGCAGCCTGGGCCGCAAACGAATACAGCTCCGAGTACGGAACCGGACTCGACCTGGTGGGCAGCGTCTCCACCTCCCCCGCAGCGGACATCAGCGGATTGGCACGTGCTGCCAGGGACAAGACCCTGACCGGTGATCAGGCCGCGTTCATGCCGTTGATCATCGACGGCCTCGAGGTTTCGCATCCCGAGCTCGTACAGAGCGACTACTTGGCTCCCCCTGCCGTCGCAGCACTCGACGTACTGGCATCGTGCGCACTCCCCGATGCCGAGAAGGCCCGGTTGACCAGCGAGCTCGATGCCGCTGACGTCCAACCCGTCTCGGACGAGGCAACCGAGCAGCTCGAAGCCTGGCTCACCGAAGCGGCGCTCCCCCAACGCCGCGCCACGGCTCCGATGTTCGTCGTCAACGGGTCCGAAGATCAACTGGTGCTGGCGAGCTGGGTACAGAAGGCCGTCGACGCCGCGTGCAGTCTGGGTGATCGCGTCGTACACCGCGAAATGGCAGGCCAGGGGCACGGCGACGCCGATGCCGGCGGCGAGACGTATCAGTGGATTGCAGACCGCTTCGCCGGCAGGGACGCACCCGACGAATGCTGACGGCGGCACGATCAGCGCAGCGTCGTCACCGCATTCAGAGCAGGCTTGGGTGAGAAATCCGAGCGAACGAGACCGGCGTTGTACTCGTCGACGGCACTGCCGGTATCGATGTCCCGAAGGTCGAACAGGTAGATCCCTCCGCAATACGGAAGACTGCGGAGATAGTCGATCCCGTCCACCAGCAGCGCAGCCTGATCGGGCTCACTGACACTGCGAGGACCGGTCCCACTGGCCGCGCCGAACTCGGTGAACCAGATCTGCTTGTCGCGATCACCGTTGGCCACCATCACCTCACGTACCAGATTGATGGCCGTGTTCGAGTTGCCCCGCTCAGCCGACGGCTCGCTCAGGCGCTTGGGCGCGCTGTAGGGATGCATTGCGACCGCATCGAAGTACGGTGCCGCGCCGCGGTCGTACAGGCCTTGCAGAAACGTGAAGGGATTCAGGTCGCTGTCGGTGTTGACCGTGGGAGATGTACCGCCGGTGAGTACCAACAATTGGGGATCGACGCTCTTTATCTTCTCGTATGATTCCTTCAGCATCGGAACGTACGTCGAAAGGTCCTCGGCCGGTCCGAAACTTGCCGCGACGTTGGGCTCGTTCCATATTTCCCACGTCCGAATTCGGTCTTTGTACCGTTCTGCTGCCAGGCGTGCGAATTCTGCGAATTTCGACGGACTCGTCGGTGCCGGATTGGGCACGGTTCGATTCGCCGGATCCACATCCCATGCCGGTGCCCATGTCGCAACACCGAGAATGTCGATGCCCTTCGACGCGAACGCATCGACCTGCTGATCGGTGGAAGTCCAGTCGAACACCCCGGGAGACGGCTCGATGATCGGCCAGTGGATCGTCAGCCGCACCGAGCCGAACCCGTAGTCCGAGATCAGCGAACTCTGTTGGTCCAGTTGCTGATCGGAGAACGAAGCCGAGACAGCGGTGATACCGAGATCCGACACCTCCGGCGCGCAACCACTGACCTGGTCGGCCGGTGCGGCCGACGTGGAGGTTGCGGTGGTACCGCTGTCGGTGGAGTTTCGATCCGCCTCAGGCGCGCTCTGCTCGCCCTGCGAACACCCGGCCAACAATGCCGAGACCAACACCGCAGCGGTGCAGGATGTGGTCACCCGACGCCACCGACGCCGATGGGATCGCCTCGCGTCGTCGTTCCTCGGCGAGGAGGAAAGTGGTTTCGAGGAATTGCGCACGATCTGTAACTTACCGGGTTCATGGCAAAATAGAGATCCACCGGATGATTAATTCGCTTTCGTTTGTCGGAAAGCGTCAACCGTGCTGAGATCGGATGGTGCCTGCCCCCGTGAGTGACCACGATCGCGAATCACCGCAGCAACTGGCCGGTTTGTCGGTGTGTGTCGTCGCCTGCCACTATGCGCCCGAGACCACCGGCAGCGCGCCCTACAACACGGCATTGGTGCAGGCGCTGTCGACAGCCGGGGCTGATGTCGAATTGATAACCGGCATACCGCATTACCCACAATGGGCAGTACAGGACGAGAAATATCGGCGCGGTTTGTCGTGGAACGAGACGCACGATCGAGTCCGCGTGCGACGCGTCCGGCACGCGGTACCGAGCGCGCCCAACCTGCTGGGTCGGGCCAGAATGGAGCTGAGCTTCACGGCACTGGCCGCGCCGCTTGCCCGAAAGTCCAAGGCCGACATCGTCATTGCGGTCACCCCATTACTCGGCGCGCTCCTCGCCGCATCCCTGGGAAAGGGCAAGCGGCCCCTCGGTGTGGTCGTTCACGACCTCAGTGGGAATGCGGCCCAACAATCGGGCACCACCGGCGGACGCGCCGGGAACGCGGTGGGCAGCGTCGAGTATCGACTCGCTCGATCGGCAGACCTGATCGGAGTCATCACCCCGCGTTTCCGAACGGTGCTCACCGAACACGGTGTTGCCCCCGAGGCGATCGTCGATCTCCCCATCTTCACCCACATAGCCGGATCGGACGAGAGCAGGAGTGCGGCTCGAACTCGACTCGGCTGGGTCACAACCGACCACACCGTCGTCGTCCACACCGGCAACATGGGAATGAAGCAGGGCCTGGAATCCGTAGTGGAGGCGGCACGTCTGGCGGAGCAGCAATCGCTTCCCATCACCTACGTCCTGGTCGGTGACGGCAATCAGCGTCGACAGTTGGAGGCAGCGGCCGGCTCGACGGCCACACTGCGCTTCGTGGACCCCGTCGACGACGACACGTACCCCAGCGTTCTCGCTGCCGCAGACGTGCTGCTCGTCAACGAACGCCAGGGCGTCAGGGAGATGTCGCTACCCAGCAAGCTGACCTCATACGTCGCTGCAGGGCGTCCGATCATGGCGGCGACCGAACCGGGAGGCATCACGCACTCGGTGCTGACCGAATTCGATTCGGCAGCCTTCGTAGCGACCGGCGACCCGCGCGCTCTCAACACCGCGGTGGTCCGGTTACGTGAGAACCCAGCCGAACAAGACCGACTGATCGTCGCGGCGCGTGATCTGGGAGCAGCCCGATACAGCGAAGCGGCCGGCCATGCGGGCTTCCGGAGATTCGCCCTCGCGCTCTCGGACTTACGTCAGGCCGGCACCGCACCGTCGGTCTGAGCCAACTCGTCCGGGCTTCGCCGTTTGACCAACCGGGGCACGAAAGCGAAATCCGGCACGATCTGCGTGATCAGAACTGCTGCGGCAGCGACGAACACGACCCCTGCGGCACCGTACTCGCGGGCCACGTAGATGCCGCAAAGAACGCTCCCCAGCCCCATCGCCATCACACACACGGCCTGAAACCTCATCTCACTCGGCGTCGTCAGCAGAACGCCTGCAGGCAGATGCACACACTGCACCACCAGAAGGCAGGCGAAAGCCAACGCCAACGCAGTAGTGGCCTTCACCTCGCCGCTGGAGAGAATCGATGTGGCCAGCGGGCCGAGCAAGACGATGAACACCGCCGCCACAACGGCGGCAGCGGAAAACACCAGTACGATCTTGATCCACATCTTGATCGTCTCCGCCTGGTCACCGCGGCGTTTGACGAACACCGGCCAGTACGCCATTCCGGCGGTGGAGAACACCGACCACCCCAGCGCATACACCTGAGCCATCAATGCATACCGCGACAATTCCTCCGGACTCGACATGTGCGACAGAATGATTCGCTGCGACTGCAGCCCCAGCGGAAGACCGACACTGACCACGAGCATCCACAGTGAACCGGCCAACAGCTTCACCTGCTTGATCTCGTCGACCGGGGCGGCGAATATCGCCGATCCGAGACCCGACAATCGAAGCGCAACAATCGTTCCCACGATGTTGCCCAGCAGTGCCCCCAACACTCCCGGTATCGCGAACCAAATACCCTGTGCACCGGCCAGCATCAACCCGACCGTGATGAGCAGTCCGAAAGCCGAATTCGACATCAGTATCAGCACCGCGAGCTGGCTCTTGTTGATGCCGATCAGGATGCGTACTCCCAACCCCAGCGGCAGGCTCAATGCGAACAAACTCGCTGCGATCGTCACGACGTACCGGTCGTTCGGCCCGGTCGTCACCCCGATGGCCGCACCCCACTTGTCCGTCACCATGACCAGAACGAAGATCACGATCAATCCGCACGAAATAGATGCCAGTACTCGGTACGCACGTTGGATCGTGCCGATCACCACCGGATCCTCGGACAACTTCCCGGCTCGCGAACTCGCATTGGTCACCACCGCGCCGATACCGAGGTCAGCGAACGGAAAGAGCAAACTCATGGTGGCGATCAGCGATACGACACCGAAGATGGACTCCCCGGTTTCCCGAACGATGATGGCGGTGTTCAGCAGACCGAGGAGGGCCATGATCGGCGTGCCGAGAACCCGAAACACCGTCCCCCACAACACGGCTTTCTGCTCCTGAGACGACAGACCACCGGCGGGAGCCACGGTGTCGACCACCTCGTCCGGTGGCAGGTCCGCCACCGGCTGCACCGTCGTCGTCGAAAATCCGGCCTGCCCGGAGGCAGTACGGTGCTTACCCGCCATTCGTCGGCGACCTACGCAGTACTCGGCGCGCGACGCTGCGACCCCGAAGCACTCCCCGCACCGCATATTCGATCGCGCGCGACTGCGCGCGCGAACGGCGACGGCTGCCGAACGGGTAGTAGTCGATGATGTCCCATGCGCGCCGCAGATCAGCGAAATTGTCCTTGACCGGCCGAACCGTTCCCGCCCCGGTGGTGTCGAAATCGCAGACCACCCTGTCCAGCGTCACCGGAGGTTTCTTCAACGCTGCCCGCATCAGGTAGAGCTGATCCGCAGCCAGACCGAACTGCTCGTCGTACGGCCCGAGCTCGGCAGCCAGATCCGCTCCGACGAACGAACCCTGATGCGGTATGGACGATTTCGCGGTCACGAAGTTGTGCAGATCGAACGGAATTGCGCCCCACTCACCCAGATCGTCACCGTCGGCGGTGACGCGTCGAACTTTGCCGTATCCCCACTGCCCGCGAGGATCGTGCACGTTGTTCACGACGTACTCGAGCGCATCGGGATCGGAGAAGCAGTCTCCGGAATGCATCAACCAGATGATGTCGCCTGCGCACTGAGCGATACCGCGATTCATGGCGTCGTACCGTCCGTTGTCCCGCTCGGATCGCCAGTACGACAAGCCGTCCCCGATCGAGGTCAAATACTCCTCGACATCGCTACCCGATCCACCGTCGAGGACGATGTGCTCGATGGGAACCGAGCATCGCTGGGAACGAACGCTGGCGACGGTCTTCCTCAAGCCGTCGAGATCTCGAAAACTGATCGTCACGACGGAGATCTTGCCGATCTTCGATGCCATCGGTGTCACCTCTTCCTCGGTCGCGTAGCGACGGTTGCAAGCTTGTTCGCCAGCACTCTTCCGGTGCTCAGAACGGCATATCCCAGCGCCCACTTACTGGGACGACCGCTGGCCAACCCGGCACGCCAGGACCGCACCACACCACCCAACGAGTGCCCGGCGACCGCCGACGTCAGCGGACTGGTCAAGAAGTAATCGGCCCGAGTCCGACCGTCCGAATCGGCGAGATAGTCCATGCCCCAGCGGATGTACGCAGCGCTCTCGTCGCGAGCACTGCGAGACAGTGAATTCGAGGTCATGTTGTAGTTCACCAGAACGTCACCCGATTGGAGGATCGGCACGTCCGGGAATTTTCGGCGCACCTCGATCAGCCATGCGGGGTCGTCGTGTACCGAGCCGAACGGCAGGGTCATCGGCATCTGTTCGGCGATGCGGCGCGGAAACAGCAACGTCGACGTCTGGGCGCTGGCTCCGCCGAATCGCAGCGAGTGGAAGCGAAACAGATACTCGCCCACCGGTTGACGCGCACCGATCAGGCGAACCGGCCACTCGGTGCTACTTCCGTCCGAAATCGCGCGGTACCGGCACGAGGCAATCCACAGTTCCTCGCCGGCCGGCACGGATGCCAACTGGACCGCAACCTTGCTCGGCAACCACTCGTCGTCGTCGTCCAACAAGCCGATGACGTCCCCGCTGCTCGCGTCGATGCCCAGCTGACGCGACCTACTACTACCCACGCGCCCCGGCGTCCTGACCACGGTGACCCGATCATCAGCCGGTACAACGGGTTCGACGTCTGCGTCGACCACGACGATCACCTCGAAGATCTCGTGGGTCTGAGCCAAGGCAGACCGCACCGCGGCAGCAACCGAGGCCCGGCCCACCGTCGGAATCACCACGCTGACAGTCGGACCGGTCATGCTCGAACCAGGCTGTCCGTCACCGATGCCTCCTCGTCGTCCGAGCGCCAGTGTCTGGCGGTGAACACCGCGGCCAGTAATGCGAATGCCGCCAGCAAGTTGTAGGACATCGGCGAGAACAACAGGTCCCACCCCGCCTGTATCGCAATCTGTACCGCCATTGCTGCCCAGATCCCGTACCGGGGACAGTTCCAGATCACCAGTGCGCCGGCGACGATCAGAAACAGCGGCAGCATGGCCGCGAACAGTCCGCCTTCCGCCCAGGAACCGAAGAACACCGAATGCAACGACGTGTCGCCGTTCGGCAGGTGCCAGTAGTTGTAGAAGGGCAGGGTGGGATCGAAGCCCACCTTGATGGCGTACTCCTCGCCGCGCGCGAAGACCTCCGGGGTGAGGTTGTTGGCGCTGCCCCATCCGAAGAACGGTCTCTCCACGATCGCCGAAATCGAGAGCGGCGACTCCGTACGTCCGGCCAGGATGGCCGGAACACCGGCCGACTCCTGAGATTCGGTCTTCTCCTTGACGGCCTCACCCGCGATGCCGCTGCGCGCGATGGCCGGAATGATCGTGCTGATCACCCACCCCACACCGGCGACCAAGAGAAACTGCGCCGACCGCGGGATGCGCCCCCGCGAGAAGTAGGTGACCAGAAGAAACGCGGCGCTGCCGAGGCTGACGAGGGCGTGCGAACGGAAGTTCAGTGCCAGGCTGACCCCGGCGAGCAGAATCAAGAA
Organism: Rhodococcus ruber; assembly: GCF_027270735.1. Taxonomy (GTDB): domain Bacteria; phylum Actinomycetota; class Actinomycetes; order Mycobacteriales; family Mycobacteriaceae; genus Rhodococcoides; species Rhodococcoides rubrum_A. The sequence continues at coordinate 507,986 of NZ_JAPWIJ010000002.1, forward strand.
ACACGCCTGCAGATGCACCGGCACCTCGAGTCGGGCGAGGATGTACAGGCCGATCAGGGTCGCATACGGCGCGTACCCGTACTTCCACAGATCCTCGATGCTTCCCAGGCCCAGCAAGGGTAGGCCCGCGGTGGAGAAGTACAGGCACGAACCGACAGCCACACCAGCCGCCAACGAGAACAATCGCTCGAGGTCTCGCCCTGCGATCACCACAAGACCCACGAAATAGATCCCGAACGACCCCCATTGAATGACCCGTTGATCGAAGAAGCTGACATCGTTGAGTTGGGACGACACGGTGAAGCCGGCGAACGCCACCACCGACAGGCCGAGTGTCAGACGCTCGCCTGTGGACGTCGCGGTCAGGAACAGAGCCGGCGCGACCAGAAGACACAGTCCCGACAAGACGGTGACGGTGAACCCCATTACCTGGAGTCCTGATGTTGCCCCGAGCAGCACGAGCGCTCCGCTGGATGCGATCCGCTTCCACAATGCCCGTCGATCCTGAAAACTCCGACCGGACGACGAGGCGACGGGACGAGCGACCGTGAGGGCAGTCATGACGGTTCGGCGATCACATCGACAAGTTCGATCATCGCGCCGAAAGCCGCCGTTCGATCACGCGAACAAACCCGAATCGGGCATTTGGACGGTAAAGAGCGTGAGTTCCGAATGGCGATGAGCGAGACACGCATCCGAACCGCCTTTCCGTCGCTACTACATTGGGGGTGCACACAATTCGGCATCGTAGATCGAATGGAGGTCACCGAAAGCGTAGCAACGACACGTTCGTACGTCTCGAAACAACGACCGGCCCAACTCGCTCCACGCGCGGCGAATTGCATCTGCATTCCGGTACCGTTGCTCTTGACCCGCAGATATCGATGTACGAAATACGACACCGAGAAATCACTCTCAGGACAGGATGATCCGCGTGCCAGACTCCACCGCATCCGTCAGATCACTCGGAGCGCGCCGCGGACGCTCGTACGACAAGGGCCGTGGATTCGTCCATCAAGCACTGTGGGTTGCGTTCTCGTACTTGGTTTTCACCAAGGTGTGGTGCCCCAACAAACTTCGGTGCGCAGTCCTGCGTCTGTTCGGTGCCCAAATCGGTAGTGGAGTCTGGATCAGACAGGACGTCCGCATCCAGTGGCCGTGGAAGCTGAGGATCGACGACAATTCGTGGGTCGGAGTCGGTTGCGACCTGTACAACATCGACGAACTGACGATCGGTTCGGATGTCTGCATTTCTCAGCAGACATTTCTGTGCACCGGTAGTCATGATCGACGTTCACCCAACTTCGACTACGACAACGGCCCCATCACGATCGAGAACGGGGTCTGGGTCGGTGCGCGGGCACTGGTACTCCGCGGTGTGACGATAGGTTCCAATTCCGTTGTGGGTGCGGGCTCTCTGGTCACCTCGGATGTTCCGCCGTCCTCACTGGTTCTCGCCCCGCCGCCTACCGTTCATCCGATTCGACCGCGTTGACATGAGGATTCTGCAGGCGGTAACCCTGTTCAGCCCGGACGGCGCGTACGGCGGACCGGTCCGGGTTGCGCTCAATCAGGCTGCCGCACTGCACGACGCAGGGCACACCGTGACCATCGCAGCAGGTTCGCGGGGCTACGACCCCCTTCCGACGTCGCAGGAAGACGTGCCGTTGGCGCTGTCTTCGGCACGAAACATGATGCCATCGCTCGGTTTTGCCGCGCTCGTGGCACCTGGAACGTTGGCCTGGTTTCGCCGTAATCGCCACGAGTTCGACGTAGTGCATCTACATCTGGCACGAGACATGGTGATGCTCCCACTCGCACTCGCCGTCCGAGCCAGCGGACTGCCGTACGTGGTGCAGTCTCACGGCATGCTCGCACCGCGGTCCAACGCACTCGCGCCCGCACTCGACGCCCTCATGGTGCGCCGATTACTGCGTCGGGCACACACCGTCTTCTGCCTCACTCCACAGGAGCGAGTAGAAATTGCCGAGGTATCGGGCTCCGACGACCGAATCACCATGCTGGACAACGGCGTTCCCCTCTACCCGCCGGCCCTGAAGACCGACGGTCCACCCGAAGTTCTCTACCTGGCCCGATTGCACGCCAGAAAACGTCCTCTCGATTTCGTCGACGTCGCCAAACAGATCCTGGACGCAGGCATCGACGCCACCTTCACGTTGGTCGGCCCCGACGAGGGGGAAGGGGACAGGGTGCGCGCAGCGATGGAGGGCTACCCCGCGATCTCCTGGGAGGGTGCACTACCCGGAGGTGCGGGCCCGGAAAGAATGCGACGCGCGCGCATCTACGTTCTGCCCTCGGTCAACGAGCCGTACCCGATGTCTGTCTTGGAGGCGATGTCCGTCGGCATTCCCGTTGTGCTGACCCGAGACTGCGGTTTGGCAGAACTGGTGTCGAGCACCGGGAGCGGTGTGGTGACCGATCCCGGTCCGCAGGCACTGGGGCATGCGGTGAAAACACTGCTGAACGACCCCGCGTCGGCCACCGCCATGGGCGAACGCGGCCGCGAGACGGCCCGAACCAGGGCTGGGATGGCGTCCGTTGCGAACCGCCTGATCGATGCCTACGCCGGCGCGCGCGCCGAAACGGCCGGTCGCAGTGGCTGAGCATGCCCGTCATTCTGCGGTGCCCGCCCCGGCGAGAGAACCCGTATCTGCCGGTGCGCCATGGCGTTCGCGGCTCGCGACCCTGGGCGTCTGCGTGCTTGCCCTCATCGTGATCGCGGCCGCAGCCACGGTGTTGATCGATCATTACAGTCCCGCTCCGGCACCCTCGTCCTCCGCGACGGACACAGCAACGGAACCGACAACCGACCGAAGCAGCGACACCTCGGCCTTGTTCATCGGCGACAGTTACACCGCCGCGCAGGCCAATCCCAGCGGCACGGGCTATCCGTGCCTGACGGCGACCGCACTGGACTGGAACTGCAACATCGCGGCCCAGCCGGGTACCGGGTACATCAACGGCGGACCCGATCATCGGATCCCCCGAATAATCGGTGCGCTCGAGGTGGATTCGACATCGCTCATCGAACGCCTGCCCCGTCTCCGCACGAAATTCGACGCGGACATCGTGGTGCTCGATGCCGGCCGAAACGATGTGGGTTTCGATGCCGTCGACGTCGGAAATGCGTTCCTCTCCACCTTGGATCAGACCCAGCAGACCTGGCCGAATGCCCGCATCGTCGTGATCGCGCCGTGGTTTCTGGCCAGCCCGGCCATCGTGATCGACCCCGGCACCGGGCCGATCGGCGTCGGCGCATATCTGCTGGGCCTGATGCGCGCTCAACCACGATTCGACCCCGTCACCTTCATCGACCCCGGCGCGCTCGGCTGGTTCCAGAACGAGGACACCTTTCCCCTCCGCGACCTGGACGGTATTCACCCCACCGATCGCGCACATCGCGTAATTGCCGAAAAGCTGATCCCCGCGTTACTCGCCAACGGATTCGGACAACGGCAGTGAACGACACGCTCCGCGAGTACGTCCGCGTCCTTCGCGAGCGGTGGAGACGAGTGGTCGTTACCTGCCTCCTCGTCGTGGGCGCTGCGACGGCGTTCCTTCTTCTGCAACAAACGAACTATCAGGCTTCGTCGACCGTGTTCGTCTCGACACCACGCGACGACACCGATACCTATTACCGCGGAGACACCTACGCCCAGGAGCGCCTGCCGTCGTACGCCGCACTGATCCAGAGCCAACAACTGGCCGGACGGGTGATCGACAAGCTGAACTTGGACACGACGCCGGCCGCGTTGATCGCGAATACCACGGCCGTGCCGGTGCCAGGCACGGTGCTGATCCAACTGATCACCCTCGCCGAGTCGCCGTCCGATGCACAGAGCATCAATCAGGCCTACCTGGATGAATACATCGCCGAAATAGCCTCTCTCGAATCGATACCCGGAGCTCTCACACCACGCGCAGAACTGCTGGTGGTGGAGCCGCCCACCGCCTCGGACCTTCCCGGTGGGTTTCCGCCCACCCTCGTACTCGGTGCAGCGACTGCCGCCGGGTTGATCGTCGGTGCGGCCGTGGCCGTGCTGTCTGCGCTGGCCGACAGTCGTATCCGCCGACCGGAGGATGCGGCCGAGGCAACCGGTCTCCCGCTGCTGGCAGTGTTCCCGGCCTACAGCTCGAAGAGACCGGGGACCGAAGCCGTTCGCATGCTTCGCGATTCGTTGACCGCCGCTCTGCCCGACGAACGACGCCGCGTCGTGCTCTTCACGTCACCCACTGTGTCGACCGGAACCAGCTCCATCGCCAGTCAGCTCGCCGAGTCTCTACGCGACTCCGGGGCAAGCGTGGCGATGCTGGACTTCGACGTCAGGACCCACTCTCGACGTTCGATCGACACGTCCGTGGTCTCGATGACCGACGTGGTACTCGAGATGGAGGCACCGGACGACGCGTTGGCCAATGTCGTCGACGGTGTCACCCGAGTACCGCGCGGCGCACTGCCCAGCAATCCCGCCAGAGTGGTGGATTCTCCCCGGGCACGGCTGCTGATAGAGCGGGCCCGGCACCAGCACGGGTGGGTTCTCGTCGACACCGCCCCCACCGACACGTTCAGCGATGCCCAACGATTGGCGCGCTGGGCCGATGCCACCGTCCTCGTCGCGCGCAGCGGCAGAACCGAATACGAGAAGCTTCGATCCACCGCCGAGCAATTCCGCCAGTTGGGAGGGCTCTGCCCCGGCGTCGTCCTCAACGGAGCTTCGTCGGCGGCCGCCGACCATTTTCGTAGAACCGGCGGACACGCCGCCGCAACGCCTCGTCCCCCCACACCGACAGCACGGAACAGGCACGAAGCAGAAATCGATAATCGAGAAGAGAATCGCTGACCATGGACATCAAGAAGGCATTCGGCACACTCCTCGAACGCTGGTGGGTGGTGGTCCTGACCGTGCTGATCGGCATCGGTGCCGCCATCGCTGCCACCACGGCCACCGCTCCGCAATACACCTCGCGCGCGCAACTGTTCGTATCGACAACCGGTGGCACGAGTTCCACCGAATCTTTTCAAGGAGACCAGTTCTCGCAGCAGCGGGCCTCCTCCTACGCGCAAATTCTGACCAGTGAAATTCTGGGGCAACGTGTTGCCGATGCTCTCGATCTGAACCTGAGCGGTGCTCAGGTCGCGGCAAAGGTAACAGCGGCCGTCGTACCGAAGACCGTGCTACTCGACATCGCCGTGGTGGATTCGTCTGCAGACCGCGCGGCCGACATCGCCAACAGTTTGTCCCAGGAATTCATCTCCTACATCGTCCCGTTGGAAACGCCCACCGGTCAGGAACAACCTCGCGCAAGCATCACCGTCGTCAATCCTGCCGAGGCAGAAACGACTCCGACGTCACCGGTTCTCGCTACCAACCTTCTCTACGGTGTGGCCGGCGGTTTTCTGATCGGCGTGCTCATCGCGATCGCTCTGGCCGCAGCCGACTCGAGGGTGAAGAAGCGTTCGACAGTAGAGGCTCTGACGAACCTTCCGGTGCTGGGCCCAGTTCAGCCGCTCGTACGCACCCCTGAATCCCGCCGTACTCAGCTCACCGGATGGACCACGCGCGACGCCGAGGCGTACCGCAAGATTCGCGTACATCTGCAGTCACTCCCCGATCAGCCCAAGGTCATTCTGATCACCAGCTCGTCGAAGAAGGAGCGAACATCAGGATTCGCTCTCGATCTCGCTGTTGCATTTGCCGAATCGGATCACCGCACGTTGCTGGTGGAAACCGATTCCGCTCGTCCCGCTGTGGCCACCCAACTCGGATCGACGCCTGCTGTCACGCTTGCGGACGCGCTGGGCGGGCAGACGTCCTCCGAAGCGACGGCCGCTGTACCGACAGCCACGCCCAACCAATACCTCGACGTCATACCGGTTGGGGCAAACGACAAATTGTGGCCGCTACTGTCGTCTTATTCGATGCGCTCTCTGATCTACGACCTGCGAGCGTCGTACTCGTACATCGTGATCGACACGCCGCCCATTGCAGGTAACGGCACTGCGGCAGTACTCGCCGGAGTATCCGACGGAGCCCTTCTCGTCGTCGACACCAAGGCAGCCAAGAAAAAGGACGTCTCGGCCGCCGTACGCGAACTCGCCGACGCGGACGCTCGCCCCATCGCCGCGGTGTTGACGAACCCCGCCAAGAAACGCTAGCCCGGGTCGTTCGCCGGCACCGAGCCCAGCAGGGCCAGCGGGTCCGACACAACGAGAGCAAGCGCCTCTTCGATACGGCCGCGGTCGAACACGTTGTCGTGGAACGACACCGAGTACGTGCGTTCGCGACCGACGACGCCGCACATCACCGTCACCGCGTCCGGACCTGCCGGATCGAGCAAACCAGCGAACTGCATCCCCTCGTTCTTCGACCACGGCACGCGCGCCCACGACGGCGGGCGCCCGAGATCGGAGTACATCATGACGACCTTCGGATGGCGGGACACTGTGTCGGGAACCGCTGGAGTCAAGGACTTTCCGAGTCGGAGTTGGGCCGAGACGACACCCATCAATGCCAGTGGCAAGCCGGAAGCGTAGACGGTGTTCAACGTTTTCGCTTGCGGTTCTATGCTTCGCTCGCCGGACACAGCGACGTTGAGGCCGATCGCGAAATTGCCGTTCAACACCGTGTTCTCCGGGAGGTACCGACGGCAATTGACGGCCACCGTCACTCCGGGGACGGACTCGAGACCCACTTCGTCGAACGCGCGTCGCACCAACCACAGAGCGACCGTGGCAGCACCGGCCGACGGTGAGTTCGCCTTACGCCAGGCGGAGACCGCGGCCTCGGTGGTCGCCGACGACTGAGCTATGACAACGGCTGGCGACGGCCGCCACGGAACCACATCGTCGTGTTCGACCGCCGGCGCGGGCCCAGCCTCTGCCGCTGACAACGATTTCAACTCCCGCAGCGCCTTGACCGCCGCGAGCGACTCCTTCAACTTGCCCGGATGCAGTGCGTACCAACGAAACAGCGCTCGTGGTAGAACGTGACGCGATTCCGGGGTGGTCGACCACGCGCTCAGACCTTCGACGGCATTGAGGTGAAGAGCCTCGACCAGGTCGACGAAGAGCTTGCCGTCGCTCAATCCGTGGGCAACGTCGACGAAGAGGTATTCCCCGCAAATCGTCACCTCGAGCGGCAACCGCGGCCCCTCACGGCGGCGCACTTGCATGATTGCCGCCTCCAGTTCGGCCGGCGAACTCGCCGCATCGACTTCTCGAACGGTACGTGGGTCGAGAATCCGGGACGCCTCCCAGCGGACCGTGCCGGCTTTGGGTTGCAGGCCGATTCGGGTGTGCGTTCCCGCGTCCGCGAGGCTGCTCAGGGTGCTTCGCACATCGGCGATGTCGAGGTGGCGAGCCGGGCCTGCCACGCCGATGTAGCGCATCTCGACCATCATGAGGTCGGCACCTGCGACCTTGTGCTTTCGGGAAGAATCACGGGACATACGGCAACTCCGATACTGGATATTCTCCGAAACCAGAATATATCCACTTCAGAATCGCATGTCCGGTTCGGACGAGACAATTCGGACCCCAGCATCCCACTGCGGTTGCGCTACGCCTTACCGAATGAGTGCCTTCACCGCCGCGAGAGCAGGTTTGGCCGTGTAGTTCGATCTCGTGAGACCGAAATTCTCCTCGAGATTCCCGCTGCCGGTGTTGATGTCACGGTGGTCGAAGATGAAGACGGGCCCGGCGTTCGGCAACGTTCTGAGGTAGTTGATCGCATCCACGAGAATTTCCTTCTGGCGGTTCTCCGTCACGCCGTACGGCGGATAATTCGGCGCAGTGGGTGCTCCGAACTCGGTGGTCCACAACTTCTTCGCACCATCACCGTTGATATTCATCAGGTAGGAGATCATTTCGATCTGTTTACGTGGAGTCCACCAGTCCTGACCCACACTGAGCAGGTCAGGCACGCTGTACGGATGGTTGCCGACTCCGTCGAACGACGGCCCTGCCCCGTTGGCGTAGAGCGACTGGACGAACACCGCCGGGCTGATGTTCAACCCGTCGTCGAAGGAGGGAGACAGTCCGCCCGTAATGACGACGGAGTACGGGTCGACCGATTTGATGGAGGTATAGGCGGCCCTGAGCATCTGGGTGTACTTCACCACGTCCGGCCTGGGCGCAAAGCTCGACTGGATGTTGGGCTCGTTCCAAATTTCCCAGTTACGAATCAGTCCGCGGTACCGCTGGGTGACCAGTCGGGTGAATGTGCCGAAGTTGTTCGGGTCGGCAGGTGCCGGGTGTAGGTAGTTGCGGCCTTCCGGGGTCGCTGCCCAGGACGGCGTATAGGTCGGCACGCCCAAGATATTGAGACCCGAGTTGTAGGCACCCAAAATGAGTTTGTCGGTTGCCGCCCAATCGAATACCCCTTGGAGGGGTTCGATCTGCGGCCATTGAATGGGTATCCGAATTGCAGGGAAGCCGGTCTGTTTTATTGCTTTCAGCTGAGTTTGCCGAATGGTGTCGGAGAAATCCAACGTCACCGCAGTGACACCCAAGGTCTGTGCCCCCATCGGACCGGAGGCCGCCGATGCGGGCGCAGGGCCTGCGACAACAACCACGAACGCAATCGACATGGCCGTCACGATCGAGAAGAGGCGATGGCATAGAGACCTTTTCGCCGACAAAGAGGGAAGTACTTTCTGCATAACTCAGCCTTACTCGGTGATGCCAGCGGTAGAAACTTCAACCGGTACGAAGCTTTAGATGTACACCAAAAAAGGAAATAAGCAAAGACCAGCCGAAGAACCCGTTTACCGATCGATACCAATCGTGAGGACGTGTTCTTTTCGCGTTGATCGTCGAGCTCGACGATTGTCGACCTGGGAGCCTCGAGGTCGAGCGGTACCGGACCAGCCGATTGCACGTCTGGTGCAGCAGACAATGCTGTTGTCGATCTCGTAAGCTTCGATCATGAAATCGTGCGCCGTCAGCCGGGCATATGGTAGTAGCGAACCTTCGCGAAGTGTCGTCGAATCCATTTCCGGCGAGGTGGTTTCGTGACGCACTCCGGAATTGTCGAGGCCGACCATCACCAGTTCGTCGTCGGATCACCATCCGCAGAGACCTACGAACCTGCTGCGACCGGCAGCGTCATGGAAGTCGGGCGAAACTTCGTCACCGTCATGACGGGCGTCGCCTACGGTCCGGTGTCGGTGACGGTGGAACTACTCACCACCGCTCCCGGCGGCCCTGGCGCTGAGGTCGAGTGGGAGGTCATCGAAGAAGCCACGATCAAGGTGAGCAAACCGTTCCGGGTCATAACTCTCGATGGCGAGGTTGCGCAGGATTTCCCGGTGTTGTCGATAGTGAAGGGCCTGAACACCTTTCGGGTCAGCGCGCGAGGTCGAGATGTGAGCCCGGACCAGACCGTGACCGCACCCACCGAGTCCTACCTCGTCCAGGTTTGGAAAGTCACCCAGCCTGCTGCTCTGCGGCGACTTCACAAGACCGACACGGTGTGGAACGACGACATCACCGTCCACAAGGTCAGAAGCTGGTGGGACCCCGATCCCGCTGCAGACGCGACCCTGTACATCAAGTACGGCTACGAATACATGACGAACCAAGTCAAACAGGACGCTATCGACTGGGGCGGGCGACCGCCCACCGACAAGCTCTACCGCGCCCACTATTCCAAGCAGTTCGCCTTTCACGACAGAATGCTCGTCGACGCACTGGCACGCGCACGCGCACCGAAACTTCGCACGATCGCTGCGTGGGCTGTGCGCCGGTCTTACACGCTGGCCGGTGTTGCGGATATCGACTGGATTCGGGCCGGACTCGAGGCGTTGGAGAACGAGACCCCGCTCCCGGCACCGTTCGACGACCGGCACAGCACGAAAGTGTGGGACGCCTTCAACGCCGAAAGCCGCATCCAGATGTGGGTCACATCGGACAGCGGCGAGCAGGTCCCGACGGCTGCGGTGGCAGCGGCCGGTGCTTTGACGAAAGCCAGCGGCGTCGAGCCGTTCGCAGCCCTGTTCGACGTCCTGAAAACCCTACTGGTGGTGCAACATCAGGTCGACCATCCGGACCAGGTGCCATTCCAAAGACCGGACTACGACCATGTGGGACTCATCTCCGACGTGCGTCGAGAGTTCTTCCCCAAGCTGGCCCCTGCCGATCGATACGAACGCTGGATCGGCCACACGGTCGACGATGTGCTTCGAGCAGATACAGGGCAATGACGGCGCATCGGTGGACAGGGCCTAGAGCAACCCTCAGTTCAATCACCGTCGAACAAATCGTCGGCCAAATCCGTCCCGACGACGATTTCGCTGAACTCGATGCTGATGTACGGCATGTTTCGTCGTAGGGCGATGCCCGACTCCGCATCGAATGCCACGGCGCTCGGAAAGCCCTGCCACCCCGGCGGTAGCTCGAACTCCCACGCAGCCCTGCCGCCTACCTCGACAGCAGTTCCTTCGGTGTTGTCGGCAATCAGAGTGCTGAACTCGACGTCCCAGTTCTTCTGCACTTCGACCAGGGTGTCGGGGTGTACCTCGAGACCGATCGGCGGAGCACCTTTCTGCAGGGTGCCATCCACTCGGGACCAGTAGTCACCGCGCCGGTTGATGATGTGCCGCACCCCTTCTCGGTCCGCCATCCGATACGACCTGTACGGGCGATACCAGAACAGAATCTCCGCTACCCGATCTCCCCTGGTCTCGACGGCCCGTCCGTACCGGGACAGCCGGGAGGACTTCTGGTATCGATCCACGACGGCACCCCACGAAGATTCGGACTCGAAAGTGCGTGGCGTCTCGACGGGTAGCGCTGGCCCTGTCCGAACCACTGCGACGGCAAAGATCCCGCGGCTCAACACATCAGGGCTGACGTGTGACTGGGTCAGATGATCGGCCAACGCAAACGAGCCTGCTACCGAGGGATATCCGTCGTTCTGCGGCGGCGGACCGTCGATACCGATTCCGCCGATCGTACGCGCGGCCTCGATCACCGACTCCGGTGCACGGTTCTCCTCGACGTCGTAATGATAGGGATCGAAATCGGCGACGACATTTCCGTCGGACCACCATACGAACCGCTCCCCCGAACCGAGGCTACTGTGCGACACGATGTCCCGGCCTGCGAACAACGGCTGCAAATACGATTCCGTCGCACCCACGTACTGTGAATGCTGTTGCACGAGTAGAACCTTGTTGTCACCGAGATCCATGACATCGATGAGCTGAGTATCGAGGCCGTCGAGCTTGCCTGCCGCTTCGAGGTCGAACTCTGCGGTCGACAGATCGGTGATGCCCTCTGCCGTCGCGTGTTCGGTGTCGTCCGCGCCGAAGGCCTGCAATACCTCAGCGGTCGACGTCTCGCAGATGATTGTCGAGACATACCCGTTACCGATCCAGCCTTCGTACAGGTCCGGGATGAACAGGTACTCCTCGTACGAGCGCATACCGCACGGTCTCACAAATTTCGTGTCGGGACCATCGGACACTCGACAAACCGGCGGACCGACATGTCCGGGGTCACCTCTCGGCACGGCTCCGATGCGGCGCCGGCGCACTGGTCGGCGATGATGGGACGGTGCCGACTACCGATCCGTTCCACGCCCTCGTTCTGTTGAACGCAGTGTTCGCCTCGGCCGCATGGTCTCTGGCCAAGCCGTCCTGGTCCGCCGCAATATCGCTGGGGGCTGTCTCGATTCTGTGGCTGTTCTTCAATCACCCCATCGAGGGAAAGGTCCTCTACTCGATCGACTACCAGACAGGGTTGACGGAATCCGACCTCGTATCGGCCGCGGGGCTGCTGCTCGCAGCCGTCACGGTGACTCGATGCCGTCGAGCGCGGCGGTCACGACAGTGACCGGAACTTGGGAACCGGCGCTCGGATATACAAGGCCGTACGCCGCGTATGTCTGGGTGATCGTAAGCTCAGCAATTTTCGCGCTGCGGTAATCTTCCTGTTCTGGGTCGCGGAGAATCGACAGGGCAGGAACATACGTGAGGCAAACGCAGTGCGTGTTTCGGTCGCTGCTGGCGGCCGATACGCCTGCTCAGCGATCGCTGAACGACCCCGTCGCCGCACGAATAGTCGACGAGGCCATCGAGGCTGTCGCGGTGCTCGGTTGGCGTCGCATGACGATGAGCGATGTGGCCAAACGCGGACGAATCGGCCGAGCGACGCTGTACCGCTACTTCGCCTCCAAAGATGAACTACGTGATGCCATCGTTCTGCGTGAAATGAACCGATTCATGCAAGAGTCCACGGCCGCCAGGACGGGCGCGGCTTCCGTGGAAGATGCACTGACCTCGTCTCTTGCGATCACGCTGGAATTCGTCCGCGACAACCGAATGCTGAACAGACTGCGCGAAACCGACCGCGAAATGCTTCTCGAGACTTTGTTCGACGACGATCTGATCGCGACGGGACGCGAATTCTCCGCTCAGCTGTGGAAGACCCAGCTTCACGGCGAGGCTCCAGTGGACGAATCCGTGATGACACATCTCCGTACAGTCAGTGAGATCACTGTCCGGCTGTCGTTGTCCTTGATCGCCAACCCACGAACCACAGCCGACTTCGCTACCCCCGATGCGTCTCGTGCCTACGTTCGGCGGTACATCTTGCCCCTTCTCGGCCCACCTTCCGCTCCTCTCCAGGGTTAGTTCTCCCACTGCCCGAAGTTCTCCACGTCGCCACGGATCTTGTGCCAGTCCTGAGTGGCTGATAGCCTCGGCCATCATTGAGACACTTTAGATGCCATTGTCTCACTATGGAAGGCGTCACATGGCTCGTCGATCAGTGGGTAGAAATCCTTTTCGTGCGGTGGCCGCATCCGCCGCACATCATTCCTGGTGGGTCGTCGGCACCTGGCTGATCGCGGTCGCCGCTCTCAATGTTGTTGCGCCGCAACTGGAACAGACAGCGACCGAAAAGTCCGCGGCAATTGTCCCGTCGGATATGCCGTCCACGCAGGCACTGGTCGATATGTCCAACGACTTCGGAACGCCGGCGTCGACCGCTGTGGGTGCCGTCGTCCTGGCCAGCGATGGTGGGTTCGGTGAGCAAGAGCAAAAGTACTACTCCGAACTCGTCGCCCGCCTGTTGGCCGACCGCGACCACGTCGCCTTCGTTCTCGACATGTACGGCAATCCTGCTACCCGCGACTTCGCGCTCAGTTCCGATGGCCAGGCAGTCACCGTCACGGTAGGCGAGCAGGGCGATATCGGTACCTCCGCAGCGCACCGGTCCACCCAGGCCATCCGGTCGACGATTGCAGACGTTGCAGCACCCGACGGCTTGGACGTGCATTTCTCAGGTCCGGCACCGACAGTGGTCGACGAGTTCACCGCAATGGACACCTCGATGGTCGTCATCACCGCGGTGTCTGTCCTGCTGATCACGTTGATGCTTGTCATCGCGTTCCGATCGGTGGTCGCTGCGCTGATCCCACTTCTGACCATCGGCATCGCGCTGGCAGCATCACGCGCGGTTGTTTCCGCATTGGGATGGAATGCGGTGCTGCCGGTCTCGACGCTGACGGTCACGTTGATGACGGCGCTCGTCCTCGCGGCGGGGACGGACTACGCCATATTCCAGACGGCGGCCTTTCACGACGCGCGTCGTCGCGGTGAGAGTCCGCTGCGGTCGGTCGTCGCTGCGGGCTCGAACGTAGGAGCTGTTCTGACAGCATCGGCATTGACCGTCGCCGCCGCAGCGACGTCGATGATCTTTGCCAAGAACGGCATGTTCACCACCTCCGGCCCTGCGATCGCCATCGGGTTGATGGTCACCCTCGCAGTGTCGCTCACGTTCACCCCTGCGCTGCTGTCGATCTTCGGACGCCGTGGATGGATCGAACCCCGGGTCTCTCGCGAGCGGCAATGGCGCCAGCGCGGCACCCGAATCCTCCGCCGCGCAGGAGCGCTCACCGCAGTGTCCGTTCTTGCGCTCGTAGCGTTGGCCGCGCCAGCGCTCGGCATGGTCCCCAACGGTGACGACAGCGCCATGATCATGGGCGACGCCGACTCCACAGCTGGATACGACGCGGTCTACGAACACTTTCCGGCCAACGAGATCGTGCCCGAGTATTTGATCGTTCGAGCAGACCACGACCTGCGAAACTCGACCGATCTCGCAGCGTTGGACCGCGCCGCCGCCGCCGTTGCCGACCTACCGAACGTTGCGTACGTGCGGTCGTTGACGCGACCGAACGGTGAACCGCTCCCCGAGTCGGCGATCGGTTACCAAACTGGTCTGATCGGAAGCAACCTGGGAGCGGCACAGGGTCAGATCGCCAATGCCCAACCCGACCTCGAGCGGTTGGCGTCCGGCATCACCGAACTCCGAGACGGCGCGCTCGACGCACAGAAGCAGCTTCCTCAACTGCTCGACGGGACCAACCAGGTTGTTGCGCTGTCGAATTCGGTGATCGACCTGCTGCCGACTGCCACGGCCCTGACCACCGCCACCACTGCCGACGGCCGGACCCTCGATCAAGTACTCGGCCAAGTACAGTCGCTGACCGGCACACTCGGCACCCTGGTCTCCGCTGTCCAGGCGAACCAGAGCGCGGTGAACGATTTCCAGACTGCGTTGGCACCGTTCGCTTCTCCCGACCCGTCGCCGCAGTGCGCTGTGAACCCGGGTTGTTCGGCCGGGCGCGCACTGTTCGATCAGCTCGACGCCGCAACCTCGGGCGCACTGACCGCAGCCCTGTCCGCCTCCGAAGCCGTCACCGCGCTTCCGCCCGATACCGTCGACACCATCGAAGGCGTCCTGCCGACACTCCGCACCGGACTGGGCGAGATCGACTCACTCGTAGCATCTCTCGATGGCCGCACTCCGCAATCGATTCGATCCGATCTCGAGCAACTGCAAGACGGCATGTCTGCATTGGCAACAGGAATGGACCAAATAGCCGGTGGCCTTTCTCAGGCCAAAGACGGGACCGACACCACGGTAGCCTTGACCGGGCAGCTCTCCGACGGACTCGGTGAGGCAGCGAACTATCTGGCGTCCATGAGTCGGGACACCGCTACCGGGCCAGGCTCCGGCTTCTACCTACCCCCGAGCGCATTGCAGGATCAGCGGTTCGTCACCGGAGCGAAGCTGCTGATGTCGCCGGACGGCCACGTGGCACGCATGTTGGTGATGCAGAAGGGCAACCCCTACAGTGCCGGTAACATCGCCACTGTCGGTGACATCGCCCAGTCCGCACGAAACTCGTTGCAGGGCAGTACTCTTGCGGACACCGAAGTGAGTTCCACCGGTCTGACTTCGATCACGTCCGACATCATCGACCAAGCAGAACGTGACTTCCTTCTGATCGCAATCGTCGCGGCCGTTGCGGTCTTCGCGATCCTCGCGGGTTTGCTCCGCAGTCTTGTCGCACCCGCCCTGCTCGTGGCAACCGTATTACTGTCCTTCGCTGCGGCCGTCGGTATCAGCGTCCTGGTGTGGCAGCACCTGGTGGGCATCGGCCTGCACTGGTCGGTTCTTCCGGTCTCGTTCATGTGCCTGGTCGCGGTCGGAGCCGACTACAGCATGCTGTTCGCGTCGAGAGTCCGCGAGGCCAGCACCGGCGGCACCACCAGTGGGATTCTGCGAACGTTCGGAACAACCGGCAGCGTGATCACCACTGCAGGAGTCGTTTTCGCAGTCACGATGTTCGCCCTGATGTCAGGATCAGTGGTCCTGCTGCTGCAGACCGGCTTCACCATCGGTGTCGGACTGCTGATCGACATCGCCGTGGTACGCACCATCATCGTCCCCGCAGCGCTGCACCTACTCGGTGCTCGTATCTGGTGGCCCTCGGTGCCCAGAACGCATGTACGCAGCCGCACAACTCCGGCCCGATACGGTGTCTGACGCCGTAGCCGACGACCAGGCGCTGACTTCACTGAGGAACGAGCACAATTCGGCCGAATACCTGCCCGTCGTCCATTCGCTGATGAGCCTCGGCAGCACGATCGAGCGGTAGAACCTCGTCGACGACGGCGTGGAGACGGCCTGGCGTGAAGAGGTCTGCTCGCACTCGGTCTCGTTCGGCTGTCGGGATGGTATCGAGGCTCAGCGTGCTGACCGTCAACGATCGCCGGAAATTGCGCATCACGGTGGGGCCGATCTCGGCCGGTGGGCCTCCGACGACACCGACGACAACGAGGCGTCCATTATCGGCGAGCCGTTCCACGAAGTCCGGAAAGTTCTGCCCAGCAACGATATCCACGATCACATCGAACGTGTCGGGCCCGCCGCCGTACCCATCGCGATCCAATACGTGCGTAGCTCCTAACGACCGGAGCTTCGCGCCGCGCTCGGCCGACGACGTCGTGACCGACACCGATGACGCCCCTGCACTCGCGGCCAACTCCACGGCCGCAATACCGATGCTGCCGCCTGCCCCACGCACCAGCACCGACTCACCGTGGGCGAATCGCGCACGATCGAGCGCGAAATGCGCCACTGGACCGGCAGATCCGAGTGTCACGGCATCGATACTGGACAGGCGCTCGGGCAATGCCACCACGTCGGCAAGATCGGCGACCGCCTGTTCGACGTAGCCACCGCCCATGCCGGTGAACGCCCACACCCGTCGCCCCATCCAGCTCGCGTCCACACCGTCGCCGACATCGGTGATCACACCCGCTATCTCGCTGCCCGGAATATGTCCGGCACTCAGCCCGAGGGTGCCGAGGGTGCCGCGGCGGACGATGGCGTCGACGCCGCCCACTCCGATTGCCTCCGTGCGGATCAGGACCTGCCCTGCCAGTGGATCGGGCGTCGGCACGTCCACGACCTGCATGCCATCGGAACTTCCGAACGTCTGTATTGCTATTGCTTTCACATCTGCCTCCGGTCGAATCGAGTTCCGCCGACGTTAGTGGACACCCCCGTCCGTTTACGTAAAGTGAGAGCCATGGTCGAAGAATTGACTCGTCTGCGCTCGGACGCCGAGAACAACCGGGACCGCATACTCGAGGTTGCGCGCGAGGTGTTCGCCTCGGACGGACTCGCGGTGTCGATGCGCGAGGTTGCGCGCCGGGCGGAGGTCGGCCCCGCCACGCTGTATCGCCGCTTCCCGACCAAGAAGGACTTGATCCTCGAAGCGTTCCTCTCCGAATTTCGCCTGTGCCGCAACATCGTTGCGAGCGGGTGTGCCGACCCTGACGCGTGGCGCGGGTTATACAGCGTCATCGAACAACTCAGTGAACTCAACGCCAGGAATCAGGGATTCACCGAGGCGTTCATGGCCGAGTACCCCGGCACCGTCGATCTCTCGACGCATCGCAACGACGCCCTACGCGGGTTCACCGGACTCGCGGCCCGCGCGCAGCGGCAGGGCAAACTGCGATCCGACTTCGTCGTCGACGATCTCGTTCTCTTCCTCAGCGCCAACCGCGGACTCTCGACTCTCTCGACCGAGGACCGCGTCCGGGCCGCCCGACGATTCGCGGCCCTGATGATCGACGGGTTGCACGCGTCGCCGACCAACCAGACGTTGCCGGCCTCACCCCGACTCGGGGTGAGTTCGCTTCTACGGGATTGACGGCCCTGGCCGGCGATGCTGGAATGCACCTCGTTGTTCACGATCGCATTCTGCACGCGGGATCACGCGCACTGGAGTCGGTTCTGAACACTCACGTCCATTCGCCGGGACCGCGTCCGCGCGCGCGGCCCCAGCTGTTGACCTCGCCGGCCGTGATCACTTGTTGCCGAGTGCATTTCTTCGTTCTCTGTGATTGGCGACGTTGATCCGGTTGCCACACAGATCCGGCATGCAATAGCGCCCTCGACCCCCACGGCTCACGTCGACGAACACGCCGTTGCACGTCGGGGACGCACACGCACGGAATCGCTCGAACCCGAGCATGCGCAGCGCACCCAGAAGGGCGTAGCCCGTGAACACCGTCAGCTCCTCCGCCACCGAACCGACGCCGTCGGTCGTCGCCTGCCAGCGCCAGCTGGGGCCATCGACTTGGACGAGTTCGAGGTGATGCGGAACCGTCGAGAGCAGCCCGTGCGTGAGGTCGGCCGCCAACGACGTCATCGAACGGATCGGCATCGACGCAGGTGAGCAACTCTCCGGTGGTTCCGATTCGGAGGACTCCCACGTATACGGCAGTTAGGGTTCGCGCTATGTCTCCGATCTCATGTGGGCTTCGACCGCGCCTGATCGCCGGGGCAATTGTTGCCCTGGCAACGGTGTCATCCATACCGGCTCATGCCGGGATACGAGAGCCGGACGTCTCGCCTTCGTTGTGCGCAGGGTGGTCGGTCGAGACCGTGGCGACCGGACTCGATGAACCCGAGAACCTGGAACCCGACGGTGCAGGCGGGTTCTACATATCCGGTGACTCGAGCATCGTCCACGTGGACACAGACGGCCGCGTCGAGCCCGTACTCGACGACCTCCCAGCTCCGCGAGGGATGCAGTTGCACGACGGCATCCTCTACTTCGTGGCCGGTCCGGGCCTTTCGCAATTCGACACCCGCACCGGAGAGGTCAGCCCGGTGACCGACATGGCGGCCCATGGACTGCTCCGCCTGCCGAACGGGGACTTCCTCACCACCGACGTAGGAACCGACATCGGTTCGCCCTCGAGGGGGCTGACCCGGTACCACCCGGATGCCGACGCCGTGGAAGTGAATTGGTCGCCGGTTCCTCGATCGGAGGGATTGGCACTCAGTCCGGATCACAGCCGGGTGTACACCGACGATCTGTTCACCGGACAGGTCATCGAAGTGCCTCTCGAGGCACCGGACAATTGGTCGGTAGTGGCCACAGTGCCGGGAATCTTCCCCGGTCTCGACGACCTGACCATGTCCGACGCGGGCGTGCTGTACGCCGCCGCCCATGTCGAAGGTGCGGTGTACAGCATCGACCCGCTGACGGGTGCGTCCTGCGTCATCGCGGCAGGTATGTCGCCTGGATGGACGGGACCGAGCTCGGTGCGCATCGGACCGTCCTCCGACGGGTGGGCGCTGTATGCCACCGTTTTCGACGGAACCCTTCGTCGCCTGACCCCGCCGACCGGTGTGGATATCGAACCGGTGAGGCCCTGACGCGGTCGCCGAACAGCCTTGCTTATCCCTCGAGAACGTTCCGCCATTTCAGGCTCTCGCTCTCGATCGCATTGGGTGCCAACGCATTATCACTGCATACGCTCGAAGAAAATGATCGGACAAAGCGCCTCGCGATGTTACCCGTGGCTTTGTGTGCAACTCGTCAGCTCGTTTTTGGTTATGCTGAACCACATCAGTATTCGTAACGTTGTGTGATCGAAAGGTATGTCGCGCTGTGGCGAGAAAGATAACCGTTCAATTGGTCGACGATATCGACGAGTCGGTCATCAACGACGATTCGGGCGAAACGATCGAATTCGCCGTCAACGGTGTCGAGTACTCGATCGACCTGAAGGCAAAGAATGCCAGCGAGTTCCATAGGAAGCTCGGCTACTACATCGAGCGCGCAACGCGGGTCGGTGGCCGCAAGCGCAAGCCCTCCCCCGCCACCGCGTCGACGACGGCAACTGCTGGAACGCAGGCCAAGCGCGATCCGGAGCAAACACGCGCTATTCGGCAGTGGGCGTTCGATCAGGGATACGAGATCAGTGAACGTGGCCGCATTCCGGCCGGCATCGAAGAGGCGTACAACGCCGCTCACTGACCAGTGCTGAGCTCTTGTGGAAATCGGACGCGGGCACCCGTCATCGGTCCGTAAGGTGCGTCCGGCCGGTCTTGACATACAGCGCTATTCGGCCTTCAGCACACCGGCCACCTTGCCTGACAGAACCTGGCCGCACCCACGGGCAAATGCGTTGCGTGCCATCATTTGACGCTTGTCGTTGGCATGAGCCATCGTTCGATCAGAGCCGGCTCGGTAAGGGCTTGCCAGACGCTCTCGGGCGAACAGCGGTAGAACCGACTTACCTCGACCCTGGAACGATCAGGCTCCACATCAGGTTCGAAATTCATAGCACTCCACGCATGAGATCTCTCCGTTGCAACACTTTTCGTGCTGAATTTGTGCAGATCCGAGACTTCACGTCTCGGCGCTCAGGCCGATGATGTGTTCCGCGTGTTCTTCGCCCCACTCGCCAAGGGTTCGTAGCGCGTCGTTGAGACTCTGCCCCAGTACGGTCAGCGAGTACTCGACTCGCGGTGGTACCTCTGCGAACACTTCACGGTGAACGATGCCGTGAGACTGAAGTTCTCGGAGCTGCTGCGTCAACACTTTCTCGCTCACGCCACCGATCGACCGGCGGAGTTCGCCGTGGCGCTTCGCACCATCGTGAAGCTGCCACAGAATCAACGGCTTCCACTTTCCACCGACCACGGAGACGGCCGCATCCAAGCCGCATGAGTATTTGCTCCCCGCGAAAGTTGCTGCCATAGCGCAATACTGCCATTGAGGTGGCTACCGCACTTCAAAGTGGGTACTTGTGTGCACGGTTACAAGCACCCACCCTGACGATATGAAAATTTCAGTCCTCGGACTCGGACACATGGGCACCGCAATCGCAACTCACCTGATAGACGAGGGCCACCAGGTAACCGTCTGGAACCGCACACCGTCGCGGGCAACGCCCTTCGCCGACCGCGCACTTCTCGCCGCCGACCCTGCAGAAGCCGTGGCCAGCGCGGACCTGGTGATCGTCTCGACCCTCGACAACAGCGCAGCGCGAAACATTCTCGTCTCGGCAGGGGGAGCGATCCGTGCGTCCCTGGTGGTCAACCTCAGCTCGGACACCCCCGCCAGTAGCCGAGCTCTGAGTCAGTGGGCTCACGAACGCGGAGTTCACTACCTGGCCGGTGTCATGGTGACGCCGTCGACGATCGTAGGGCAACGCGGATCGACGATGCTCGTCGCCGGAGACGAAGCAGACCTCGATACGGCGATGGCAGTCTTGACCACCATTGCCCCCACCGTGACCGTGCTCGGCAATCGACACGAGCTTCCCGCGTCATTCGACACAGCATTGCTCGGCGTATTTTGGACCACGCTCGCAGCCTGGGCACATGGCACCGTACTGGCAAGAGCTCACGGAATCGACGGCAATTCGATCGCTGCCCAGCTGGCAGCAATGGTGCACCTCGCCGCAGACATCGGCCCTGGCTTCGCACGAGACGCCGACAACCGGACATATCCAGCCGAGACCTCGACCATCATGTCGGCCGTGACGACGATGCAGCACGTGACCACCGCGTCGAAAGACGCCGGCGTGGACTTCTCTCTCCCGGCGGCCGTGACAGCGCTCTACGAACACGCGGCGAGCGGGCATGAAACGGAGTCACCTTCTCGAGTGGTCGAGGCAATGTGACCAGGTCCAGCTTTGTTGTCGGAGCGCATCCAGTATTGAGTACGACCAGTTTCGGTCGCCGACTGCTGAGCAACTGGTGCTCCACTCCTCGAAGACGCCCGGGTATTCCCCTTGATCAAGGCCGCGAGTGGAGCATCCCGTGCAACCGCTGCATGTAGTACTTCCGATGGATGCGCCCCCGGGTACCCGGTGATTGACTCTCTTCCGTGAGCCGTCCGATGAGTAGGTCCGTCAACCCAAGCCGCTGGTCGATCGCTGTATTGGCATGCGCCGGGGCGGCGTTGGTGGCCGCGTTCGTTCTTGGCCCGGCCGCGTTGCTACGTGCGCGCTATCCGCAGTTCCAGGATCAATCCGTCATGAGTGAGCTGCTCGGCCGAGGCTTGGTCGAATACTGGGGTAGCGGAGTCCGCACCTATCCTCCCGGCTTGGCAAAGATGGTGGACTATTGGTTCGAGTGGCACGCCATCAAAATCGTCATCTCGGTGCTGCTGACCGTCGTTCTGGGTCTGCTTGCGGCGACTCTGTGGCGGCGATCTCTGACGGCCGGCGTTGGCTACGTGGTCGCTGCAATCAGTACGACTGTGCTGTCATTGTTTTCGGTGTTTCTGGCTGTGCTCAACATCCAGTCGACGGTCGCACCCGTAGTTGCGCTGCTTCCGATGCTCTCCGCTGACGACGCGGACGGGCAGACAGCGCAGTCGCTGATCGAGAACGGTGTGCGGAGCGGAGACACCAGGCCGCCACTGCTCGAGCTGCTCACACAGGTCGAGCACTACAACTGGGCGGTGGTTGCCGCTACCGCCGTGGTGATCGCCGTAGTCGCTACCGGAACCGTCATCGCATTCCGACGCTACAGATCGGCGGACGGCGCTCACCGTCGGATGTTCGTCGCTCTCGGATCACTCGGTGCGGTGATGACGATCGTGATGGCGCTGCTGTTCGTCGCAGCCATCGTTGCGGTCGTCGATCCAGGAGCAGCCCTGCTCGGTGCGGTCGGCCTCTGACGCTATTGCCGGCTGCGATCACGGGCACGCGCGCGGAATTGGCCGATTGCAAGGACGGTCAACGCGACCCCCAACAGGGTGAGGGGGACGTGAGCGCGGGGAGCGTCGACATCGAGCACGACGATCTGCCACACCACCCACCCGATGGTCAGCAGCCCCACGCACGCCACGTATACAGCAGCATCGGAGGCGTCGACGAGCACGGCAGCGACGCCGATCAACGGCCCGAGTCCGAGAAAGAACAACACGAACAACCCGGAGATGCGGTAGTCCCAGGTGTGCCACGACGGGAGCATCCCGACATCCAAGCCTAATGACCGCCCAGTGGGGTCCAAGGTCAACGACACTCCGTTGAACGTCCCGGCTGCGCCCAACAGGATCAGCAGTGCCACCGTCGAGAGCTTGTTCACGGTGGCGTCATGTGTCGGTCGTCCTTCGGGTCGTGGCCGCCGCACCCCGGCGTAGCTGTTGATCCTGCCAGAACGAGGCCGCTCGGTCTTGTTCTATCCGGGAAAGCACTATGCGAGACTCAGCGTATGAGCATCAAGCTCGAAAACGTCGGCATCGCCGTCCGCGACATCGAAGCCACAATCGACTTCTTCACCGAGCTCGGCCTCACGGTCCTCGGCCGCGACACGGTCAGCGGTGAATGGGCCGACACCGCCGTCGGTCTCGACGGCAACCACGCCAAGATCGCAGTGCTGCAAACCCCGGACGGCCTCGGCCGTATCGAGCTGTTCGAGTACATCCACCCCGACGCCATCGAGACGACGCCGACGCTGCCCAACGAGATCGGCATGCACCGCATCGCCTTCTCCGTCGACGACATCGACGCCGCTCTGGCAATTGCCGCCCGCCACGGTTACTTTCCCCTGCGAGGCGTGGCCAATTACGAGGGCGTCTACAAGCTCACCTACCTCCGCGGGCCGAGCGACATTCTGCTGATGTTCGCGCAATCGCTCACTGCACCCGAAAGCTAGTCGACGGTATACAGATCCTTCGAGTCCGCAGCGGCGATCCTGTATGTTTCCCGCAGGGGCGGACACGGGCAGCACGGTCTTCGCCTACGGTCGATCCCGAAGGAAGACATGCAGATTCGATCCACAGTGATTCTGTCGACAACCGCAGCACTTCTCGGTGCCGCGGGACTGTTCGCGCCTATCGCCGACGCTGCACCGCCGACGTCCATCGATTCACTTCCGCGCCTGATCGACGGTGCCGCGGTGGGTTATGCGCTCTCCTACCCGACCACTGACGAACACGGCCGTCCCGCGATTGCCCACGGACAGGTCTACCTCCCCTCGGGCACGCCGCCACCGGGCGGGTGGCCGGTCGTATCGTGGGCCAAAGGCACCGTCGGCGTCGGCGATTCATGCGCCATGAGCACAGCGCTGGACGGCGACGGCGAGGACCCGATGGCCGTCGAACTGTCCAAGCCCCTGCTCACCCAACTTCTCCGTAGCGGAACCGCCGTCGCCTCCACGGACTACATCGGACTCGGAACTTCCGATGCCCACCACTATCTCAACAGCGTCTCGGAGGCGAACGCCGTCACCGACATCGTCGGGGCAGCGGCGGACGCACTCCCCGAGCTGTCGCGAACCTGGGTGGCTGCAGGACACTCCCAAGGTGGCGCTGCCGCACTCGCCACCGGAGCTCGCGCCGACATCTACGGCGCACCATCGGACTTTCGCGGTGTCATGTCTTTCGCACCGTCGTCGAACCTCGAGGCCCTTCTGCCGCTGCTCTCTCCCACCACTCCGAGGATCGCACCACTCGACAACCTCACGGCCACCCTGATCTACGTCCTGTACGGGCTCGAGGACTCTCGGCCCGATCTCGATGTCGACAGCTATCTCAGCGACGTCGGCCGTGGATACGTCACGCAAGCCGAAAGCAGCTGCATCGCCGACCTTCGGCAAGAAGTGACCGGCGTTGCCCCACAACAGCTCTTGGCGCGATCGCTGTCCGACCCCGCGATGTCCACGGCTCTGCGCGAATACCTATCGGTACCGACCACCGGTTACAGACGGCCGGTGGTCATCGAACAGGGACTGGCCGACACAGTCGTACCGCCGGCGCTGACGACCGCCCTGGCCGCTGAACTGCTGGCACGCGGCGTCCGAGACATGACTTACTTTCCCGTGCCCGGTGCCACCCACTACGACGTCATCGCCGCCACCGTCGATGACGCCCTGCCGCGAATACTGGGCATGCTGCGCTGAGTACTCGCCGACATTCGCCGTCGACGGCGTCGAGTGGCCGTCCCGCTAGGTCACCCTATTGGCGGCGCGAACAACGGCATCGAGGGTGGCCGACAGGACGGAGCGATCGATCCCTGCCGCCCATCCGGGGCCTGCGGCAGTGCGATATTCGAGCATCGTGACGGCATCACTGTCGTTGGCGGCCCGCACACTGGTCTGGGTCAAGTCGAGAATCTCCACGTGACGGCCATGATCGGCCAAGGCTTCGACGAGTGCCTCGACGGGGCCGACTCCCCTGTGTGACGTGCTGAAGGACGTGCCGTCGATCTTCAGCGTGACGCACGTGTCTGCTGAACCGTTGTCATCATGAGAGTCGAAGCCGACCAGCGACACATCGGGGTCGTCGATATCGATGTACTCCTCCCGGAAAATGTCCCAGAGCTGCTCCGCCGACAATTCGGTACCGATCGAATCGGTGCGCGCCTGCACATGCCGGGCGAGGTCGATCTGAAGGCGACGCGGAAGTTCGATGCCGTAACCGGTTTCGAGAAGATACGCGATTCCTCCCTTGCCCGATTGCGAGTTCACTCGAATCACAGCGTCGTACGAACGACCGATGTCGTTGGGGTCGATCGGCAGATATGGCACCCGCCATTCGATCTCGCCCTCGGAGCGACCTTCGCTCAGCGCCCGTGTGCGATGCTCGGCGAAACCCTTCTTGATGGCGTCCTGGTGCGTACCGCTGAAGGCGGTGTGCACCAGATCGCCGACGTAGGGATGCCGAGGATGGGTCTCCAGTTGGTTGCAGTACTCGACGGTACGGCGAATCTGGTCGATGTCGGAGAAGTCGATCATGGGGTCGACACCCTGTGCATGCAAATTCAGTGCGAGAGTGGCGATATCGACGTTTCCGGTGCGTTCCCCGTTCCCGAACACACAACCTTCCACCCGTTGTGCACCGGCCATGACGGCCAGCTCGGCGCAGGCAATGCCCGTACCACGGTCGTTGTGCGGATGCACCGACAGAATCACGCTGTCTCGGCGTGCAAGGTTGTCGTTCATGTACTCGATCTGGTCTGCATAGACGTTCGGTGTGGCCACTTCGACGGTGGCGGGAAGGTTCAGGATGACCGGCCGCTGCCTCGTCGCATCCCACGCCGTCGTGACCGCATCGCAGAGGTCGAGGACATAGTCGGGTTCGGTGAGATTGAATACCTCCGGTGAGAACTCGAACCGCACGTTGGGCAGGTCGCCGGCGAGTTCGAGAACGTCGGCAGCGCCCGAAAGTATCAGTGCACGAAGCTCGTTGGATTCGCGGCCGAGAACCACCTCACGCCACGTCGGAGCCGTGGCGGTGTACATGTGGATCACGACGTCGTTGGCGATGCCCTCGATCGACTCCACTGTTCGCTCGATCAGGTCACGTCGAGCCGGGGTGAAGACCACCACGGTGACGTCGTCGGGTGCGAGGTCGGCATGGGCCAGCAGACGCACGAAATCGAAATCGGTCTGCGAGGCAGACGGATAGCCGACTTCGATTTCCTTGTAGCCCATGGCAACCATCAACTCGAAGAACAGCTTCTTGCGGACAGGATCCATCGGCTCGGGAAGCGCTTGGTTACCGTCGCGAAGATCGACAGGTACCCAGAGCGGCGCCTCGGTCAGCCGTCGGTCCGGCCAGCGACGTTCCGTCAGCGGAATGTCGACCTTCGAGTAGACGTCACGGTACCGATGTGACGGCATCTGGGAGTGCCGCTGCCGATTCCAGGTGTGCGCATCGGCGGGAACGGGACCAGCGGGAGTGGACAGGGTGGGAAAAGCAGACATGGTGGAGGTACCTGTTCTGATCGGACGGTGAGGCGAACCGGCAAGCATCGGGCTCCACGACGGGGTTGCCGGTCCTGGCTATGCCCCGCCGTGGCCCATAAGGAGAAGGCCCGTGAATGTCCCCATGCGAAGCAATGTAGCACTACTCCTCAGACAAGCTGAGGAGTAGTGTTCCGGTGTGCCTGCGATACGTCGAACATCCTTGGCCGATCAGGCCGCCGAACTGCTGCTTGCTCGAATTCAGTCCGGTGAGTGGCCGATCGGCACCAAACTGCCAGGTGAAACCACTCTTGCCCCCATGTTCGACGTCGGTCGATCGACGATGCGCGAGGCCATCAGGCAACTGGCGGGGCGCGGAATTCTCGTCACCAGGCAGGGCTCAGGAGTCTTCGTCGAATCACTCGACGAAGCGCGGACGGAATGGGACCGAGTTCTGCAGCGCGTTCATATCACCGCAGTCCTCGAAGCCCGCCTCGCGATCGAAGGTGAGGCCGCCGCACTCTCCGCAACCAGGCGTACCCCCACCGATCTCGACACCATTCGCAGCTCACTCGAACTGCGCAACGCAGCTCGCGGTGACGCCGTCGATCTGGTGAACGCGGACATGGCTTTTCACCGCTCCATCGTGGTCGCGTCACACAACGACATTCTGCTCGGACTCTTCGACTCCATGGCACCACGTCTCCGCGACGCCATGATCGACATGTTGCGGATCGCGGGAGCGTTCGGCGACAAGGCAGACCACGACACGCACGCAGACGTCGTCGAGGCAGTCGCGGCACGCGATTCGCAACGAGCTCACGCCCTCACGCGCGCGCACCTGCTCGAGTTGTCCGAGTCGATGGACCGGAATGGCCGCGGAACGTAGCGCAGCACAAAACTGCGAGGGTGGTTTAGATTAGGGCATCCAAACTACGCTCGAAGGAGACTCGATGAATCCAGTGGTGAATCGACGGACTGCGTTGTCGATGACGTTCGTGTCGGTCGCCGGTCTCGTCGTCGCCGGGTGCACCAACGGCTCGACTGCACCAGCGGAGACATTGGATTCCGGGTCGCATGCCGAGAACGGTGCGTTCCCCGTGACGATCGAGCACAAGCTCGGGTCGACAACCATCGAGGCTGCCCCGACTCGTATCGCTGCGGTGGGCATCGGTGACTCCGACGTCCTGCTGTCCTTGGGCCTGACTCCCGTGCTGGTGCCGGTATGGAAGGGCTCGACCGACGACGGCATCGGCATCTGGGCCGAACCGACCGTGAAGGGCGACGAACCGGTCGCACTGGCGAATGCGACGACCGCGTTCGATGTGGAGACCATCGCCGCTGCAGCCCCTGATCTGATCATCGCCGTCAACAACGCCATCGACGAGGACGTCTACGCGCAGCTCAGTGCGATCGCGCCGACGGTGCTGCATGCTGCCGACCAGACCGACTGGGTGCTCCCCTGGCAGGAGGTGACTACAAGGATCGGACGCTCGGTGGGCTTGCCGAATGCCGCTCAGGCCGAGGTGGATCGCATCGAAACCCTTGTGGCGCAGGCTCGAACCGACAATCCACAGTTCGTCGGCAAGACGGCAGCACTGGTGATCAGATGGAGTGACGGAAAACTACGCGCATTCAGTCCGAACTCGGCGCGGGCCCAGCTGTTGACCGCACTCGGCTTCGAGCCTCCCGCTGCGTTGGCCTCCCGCTTCGAGGGCAAGCTGAATGCCGAACTGTCGGCCGAAAGCTACGGGCTCCTCGAATGCGACTACCTGTTCTTCGACAATTACGAACTGGCTCGCGAATCCATGCAGTCGCAGGAGACGTTCACCAATCTGGGCGTTGTGCGCAGTGGTGGATTGATCGCGCTGGATCCGATTGTCTCCGATGCGGTTTCGATGCCCAATCCGTTGACCATCCCGTTCGTGTTGTCGGCGTTCATCGACGACATCAAGGCAGTCGACGCGGCCAGATAGCGCCCGACATCGACGACCACACACCGAGCACGAGCGCAGGCGCGGCGATGCAGCCGGCAACCACCAACCATGGCGTCGCCGCGCCAACGCTGCCGTCGTCGAGGCGATCGTAGAGATACCCGACGCCGATAGTGCCGATCAGCGACAGACATCCGCCGATAGTGTTGAGAAGTCCGAAATGTGCACCCAGATACTGCTCCCCGGCAATTCGAGCCAAGGTGTCTCGCATCGAGGGGACCATCAGCATCTGCCCCAGATGCAGTAGCGCGATCCACAGCGCAATCTGCAGGTACGGCCATACCGACGGGGTTGCATTCGCCGGTCCGAGGGCCGGAATCACAAACGACAACGCCATCACCGCCAACCCGATGGTCGTCGCGGCGCGAGATCCCATCCGCGCTGCGACTGCCACCATGGGCCGTTGACCGACGATCACCAAGACTGCCGCCCCCACGTAGAACCACCCGAGCAGATCCTGCGAACCGACGCGTAGCGAGAGTTGCTCGGGCAGCATCAGATACAGCTGGGCGAGCGCGACGAACTGCGCGCTGCACAGTGTGGCCAGGACGACGTAGCGTCGATTGCCCAACACCACACGCCATACCAGGGTGATGGATGTTCCGACGAGGCTGTCGGTTCCGCCAGTCTTGGGGAACAGGAAGTAGAACCCGATCCACATACCGGCGAACAGGATCGCGGCCACGGCGGCGGAGGCCGAGAACGGAAACACCAGAAGCACCGCACCCAATGCCGGCCCGAGCACGGTGCCGAGCCGACTGCTCATCTGTTCGTAGCCGAACAGTTCGGTGCGTTTTATGACGCCCGCGTCTTCGAGTTGGCGGCCGAGATCGGCGTTGGCAGACTCCACTGCAGGGGCGAACAGTGCCGCGGCAAAACCGATCAGCAGAATCCCGACGATCACCGCGGCGAGACTGCTCGCAAGCGCCAGTACAGCGAAGCCGACGATACGTATAGCTATGCCCCACAAAATGACTGGACGTCTGCCGAACCGATCGGCGATACTGCCTCCGAGAAAGAACATGCCCTGCTGACTGAACGTGCGCAGCCCCAGCACGAGCCCGACGATCCAACTCGCGAATCCGAGCTCCTCGGACAGGTGCACCGCCAGAAACGGAACCACCAGATAGAAGCCGACATTGAACAACACCATCGATGCAAGCACGAGCTTGACCACCGGCGGAAGGTCTCGCAGTCGACCTCGCGCCGCCGCAGCACCGAAACCGGGGTTGATCGTCACGAGCGTCGACACTACTGGCGCGGAGGCCCGCGCGGTCACCCTAGCCTCGGAGCCTCGCTATATCGGAACGGGCAGTCGCGAACACGATGGAATACGAGTTGGTGCGTACGGCGCGGTTCCGCTGTCCGACGAAACTCAGCATGATGTAGCCATGGACCTTCAGCTGCACGAGCGTATTGACCGTGTGCATCACCAATGGTTCACTGCGGCATTCTGGGTGATCCTCGTCGGGTCGATCTACGGGTCCTTCGTCTACCCGTATTGGGAATGGTGGCTTGTACTCGCCGCGCTCGGAGGGGCGGCCAGCTACTGCTGGTGGCGGGCACGGCGGCCCCAGAAACTGGGCAAGCTGTGGGGGCTGACCTGCGGCCTGATCGCTACTGCCACTCTGCTTGCCGGTGGGCGGGCCCTGCTCACTCCCATCTCCGTGGCGACTGACAGTGTGGGGAACAACAGGGTCGTATGTGGTTCGATCGTGAATCCGATCCCCGGCGACGAACTCCGCGAAACCGACGGCCTATCAGGTGAACCGGTGGTACGAGACCAACTTATCCCACAGAGCGAATTCGAGCGGGTCTGTACCAACAACATGAACTATCGCACCGGCGACGTAGTGGGGGCAGATGTCATCGGGCTGTTGTTCGTGCTCCGGGCGACGGGCCACCTCGTTCGCCGACCTGCCGACGCGTCGCCGAATACGCTCTGATGGCGTCGGTATCTTCCTCGACGCTCGAGCCGATCGGAATGAAGTTGTGGTGACAGGTATTCGGGTTGCATGGGGCGTGGCGGCCGTCGTTGCAGTGGCGTTGGGCGTCGGGATCATGAAGTGGCCGATGTCCGAAGTCACGAACTGCGAATTGGGGCTGACGATGAGTCCGGCAGCATGCGAACAGGGACTGCTCGACCACTTCGGCTTTGCGCTCGTCATGGTTTTGGCAATCCCGGTTGTTCTCTTCACGATGGCTGCAGTGGTGTGCCGACCTTGGATGTCCTGGACGGTAGCCATTGCACAGACGATATTCACTGCCGTGGGGTTCTTTTCGGCCACAGGGTCGACGCCGTCCTTGCTGTCGACTTTGGGGAGTCTGCCGGGGACAGCACTCGCACTGTTGCTGGCAGTCGTTCACCATGTCCTCGCCTCGCAGAAGAAGCCGACCTCAGTTCTTGCCCGAGGTTTCACGCCGGGCTGAGTCGCGTTCGCAACAAACAGAATTCGTTACCTTCGGGGTCCGCGAGCACGTGCCACGACTCCTGGCCGGTCTGACCGATCTCCACTCGTCGTGCGCCGAGGGTGAGGAGTCGTTCGAGTTCGGCGTCCTGATCCCGATCGGTTGCGCTCACGTCGATGTGGAGGCGAGGTTTCGCCTTCTCGGGCTTCTCGCTGCGACTGAGGATGATGGTCGGCTGAGTGCCGCCGAACCCGTCGCGCGCACCGATCTCCACCGAACCGTCGTCCTCCCTGTCCAATACGACGAAGTCCAACACCTCACACCAGAACGTCGCCAAGGCCTCGGGATCGCGACAATCGAGTACGAGCTCACTGATTCGACATGCCATGGGCGCGAAGCTACACCCAACCGAGCGTGCCCACAGCCGATCTCCGCGAGCCACCCTTGTTTTCATCGGCATTGCCCGGGTATGCGCCGTTGATGGCCGAACACGCTACCGATCCCGCGCCCACCGAGGCAGATCCCGACGATCCCCGCAAGGCGGATTCACCTGCCGATCTGACCAAGCCGTCGTGGATCTACGTACTGAAGAAGACCGCCCGTGAGTTCTCCCGGATCAGTGCACCGACCTCGCAGCAGCGCTGACCTACTACGCCGTGCTGTCCCTCTTCCCCGCGATCCTGGCCATCGTGTCGTTGCTGGGTGTGTTCGGCCAGGGACAGGCCACGGTCGACGGAGTACTGCAGATCGTCGGGGATCTGGGACCCCAATCGGCTGTCGACACCCTGCGCGGACCGATCGAACAGCTCGTCCAGGCACCTACCGCGGGATTCGCGTTGATCATCGGTATCGCCGGCGCGCTGTGGTCTGCGTCCGGCTACGTCGGCGCATTCGGCCGCGCGATGAACCGCATGTACGAGGTGGAAGAGGGCAGGCCCATCTGGAAGCTGCGTCCGGTGATGCTTCTGGTCACGCTCGCCGCTCTCGTGCTCATCGCGCTCGCCGCCGTCATGCTGGCGATCAGCGGGCCCGTGGCGAAAGCCGTGGGCGACGCCATCGGACTCGGTGATACCGCATTGACGATCTGGAACATCGTGCGCTGGCCGCTGGTGCTGATCGTTGTAGTGCTCGCCGTCGCGATCCTGTACTACGCGACACCGAATGTGCAGCAGCCCAAGTTCAAATGGATCAGCTCCGGTGCCGCCGTCGGCATCATCGTGTGGATTCTCGCCACCATCGCGTTCGGCTTCTACGTCGCGAACTTCTCCAGCTACAACAAGACCTACGGTTCACTGGCAGGAGCCATCGTGTTCCTGCTCTGGCTCTGGATCACCAACTTGGCCTTGCTCTTCGGTGCCGAACTGGACTCGGAGCTCGAACGCGGTCGGCAACTCCAGGCTGGAATAGTCGCCGAGAAGCGACTGCAACTACCGCCGCGCGATACCCGCGTCTCGGACAAGAACGACGAGAAGGATGCGCAGGCCGTCGAGCAGGGCCGCAAACTGCGGGAGGAACACAACCCGGAGCAGTGAGCTCCCTTTCCTGCTAGAGATCTCTGCGTTCGATCAACAGTTGCTCCACTCCGCGAAGAAGATCCGGGGATCCCCGTGACCGGGCCGTCGAGTGGAGCATTCTGTGCACGCTCCGCCGACGTGCGATAATCGTCCGGTCCACCGCACGCCGTTCGACAATGTTGGGGAGCATCATGACCGGTTCGGTTGCCCAAGGAAGTGCGATGAAGAGGCGTAACCCAGTTGTCGTCTGGATCCTGTTGCCGCTGATCACTCTCGGCATTTACCACTTCGTCTGGTATTACCTCATTCACCGTGAGATGGCCGATTTCGACCGACGCAAGGTCGACCCGCCGGTCGTCGGCCCAATGCTGGTCCTACTCCTCCTCGGGTGGACCATCATCGGGCCGCTGATCAGCTACTACAACACCGGAAACCGCATCGCCGACGCCCAACGCGCGGCCGGCCTGCAGCCGACGTGCAGCTCGGTCGTCGGCTTGCTGCTCACGTTCGTCTTCGGCTTGCAGTCCCTGTACTACCAGGCTGAACTGAACAAGATCACGGCGCGATACAACGACGCCGCACCGGGAACCGTTGTGCCGCTCGCGGTGTAACGGTCCACATCGGCCGCGCCGGGTGAGTCACGGCCGACTCCGCGGATGCGAGGCCGCGACGATCGATCCCCCGAGCACCAGGGCATTGCCGAGCAGAATGCCCGTCACCCCGAACGGCCCGGCGATGGCACCGACCGTCAAGGGGATGAGAATCTGCGCAGATCTGTTGGCCGACATCCGCAACCCCAACGCCTCCCCCTGCGTGGATTTAGGCACGATCGACACCACCCACGACATGGTCAGTGGCTGAGGAATCCCGAGCGCGATGCCGAGTGCGATCATCACGCCGATGGCTCCGACGGCCTGTACGAACGGCAGCACGGCAAGAGCGATCGCGCCCGCCGCCAGCGAAACATTGAGCAGCACAGTGCGACCGAACTTGGCGTCGAGTCTGCCGAGCCCCACTCGGCTGACCACCGACACCCCGGCTCGCAACGCCAGCAGCCACCCCACCGTCGTCACCGACACTCCACGCTCGACGGCCCACGCCGGCACGAAGGCATAGAGCAGATCGACCGTCACCAGCACCGCGCCGCTGACCGCCAACGACTGCCACATGCCGGGCAGCTTCAGCAATCTCAGCCCCGATGCTTCACCCTCGGCAGGCTTCTCCGCGCGAATATGCTTGCGGCCGAGCATCAAGAACAGTGCGGTGGGAAGTGCTACCGCGGTGAACACACCGGCAGTGAGGATGCCTGCGGTCGTGTTCGGACTCTCCACGCTCGCGCCACCGAATCTCGACGCGACGGCCGTCACTGCGAGCGGCCCGACCAACTGCCCCATCGATGCCGCGGCAGTCAGTGCGCCGAAGGCACTTTCGTTCTTGCCGTCGACGTGGACGTGCGCGACGAATGCCTGCTGCCCGATCATGATGAGCAGATTGCCCAGACCGAACGCGGCCGTACACACGAGCAACGCCCACATTGCCGAAAACGCAACGAGTACACCGGTTGCGATCGAGCACAACACAATTCCCGATACGATCACCACCGGCCCGCCGAACCTGTCGGCGATGCGCCCGATCGGCAGGGCCGCCAGTACTGCCGGCGCAGCGAACAGTGCCGCAATCACTGCCAGTGTTCGAGTGTCGGCACCCTCGGCGATCGCCCGATAGCCGATCATCAACCGCACCCCGACCCACCCGGCCTGCGCAGTCGTCGCCTGAACGGTCAGAGCAATGGAGTCACGAGAAGCCATCAGCGCAAGGGAATTTCGTCGGTTCCTCCGACCAACCTCGACACGTCGTTGATGTCGTCGCGCACCGCCCCGTATCGATCGGGATCGAGGTGGAAGATCGCCAACTGCAGTGCATACGCAATGGCGATGGGAATGATGAGAGTGTTGTACTCGGAATCGTCTCCCCGTTGCGCGACGAGCAGATGAGTCGGGGCGGGCCGGAAGTGATATCCCGGTGCATCGCTGATCAGAATCGACGTGCCGCCGCGTCGTTCCGCTTCACGGACCAGAGCAGGCAGCTGAGACGGTGCCTCGCGCAGCGCGAACGCAATAAGGATGGAGTCCTCGGTGAAGCTGACGAACCGCTCGGCGAGGTCCTTACCCCCGAGGCCGAGCTCGACGACGACAAGCCCGAGTCTGCGGAGTCGGCGGGCCAGCATGTCCAGTGCGGGCCGCTCGTCGGCCTTGGAGAACAGGTAGACCACCCGCGCCCGATGAATGGAGGTCGCCACATCCACCAGCTGCTCCTGCGGGATGAAGCTGGACAAGCGCTCCAGTGCACGGGCCTCGTCGCGCGCGAAGACAGCCAGTTCGTGGCCGGTATCGCTGCGCATCAGAGCCGATGCGGTCACGGGTTCGGGGTTGTCGCGTTCGAGATCGGCGCGCAAGTCCGGAAATCCGCTGTATCCGAGCTTCTGGGCCAGACGCACTACCGTCGACTCATGCGTTTGCGCGCGGGCCGCAACCGGAGCCGCGCGCAAACTCGACGGCTCGGGCTCACCGAGAAGTATCGCAATGACCCGCTTTTCGGACGCGCTCAGCGACTTTCCGCTGCTCGCCACCACTGTTCGGAAGCTCATACCCTCCACTTTCCACTGTGTCTGTTGACACACTCAACCACAATCCTGTAAACCTGTGCAAGATTGCAAGTGATCCACAGCACAGCAATCCGGCCGACCCTCTCAGGCCGCATCCGAACATATGTCAGAAAGGCGGCAGGCCGTGAAGGTACTGCTCGGCACACAACACACGATCGAATGGATCGTGCTCGGCGCGACCCTCGTCGTCGGCCTGGCGACGGTCACCATGGCAACCGGCTACGGCATCTCCGCCGACCCCGGCGTCGGTGCGGGTTTCCTGCCCCTGGTCGGCGGACTCGGCATGATCGCAGGCGGGGCGATGTGGGCGATCCAACTCGTTCGCGCAGACCGCACCTCCGCACCCGAGCCGGAACTCGAACCCGCCACCTCGGCAGCCGTCGCGTTCCTCTCCAGTGACAACGAGGAGGACTCCGACGAGGCCGAACTTCCCGACCGCGCCGGTTGGATCAGAATCGGAGTGGTCGTTACCTCGATCGCCGGAGCCGCACTGGTTCTCCCCACACTCGGCTACACCCTGTCGATGGCATTGATGCTCGCCGTCGTGCTGACCTTCGTCGGCAAGCGCACCCCGGTGGTCGCCGTCGGCGTCGCTGTGGCCACCACCTTGGCCACCCGACTGGTGTTCGACGTCTGGCTCGGCACGGCCTTGCCGGCTTCCTCCATTCCGTTCCTCGCCGATTGGGGGTTGTGAGTCATGGGATTTCCCGATCTGATGGCAGGCTTCGTCAACGTCCTCACTCCTACGCATCTGCTGTTCGCACTCCTCGGCTGCGTACTGGGCATGCTCGTCGGTGTGTTGCCCGGCTTCGGCCCCGCCGCTGCGGTGTCGCTGCTGATCCCGATCACGTTCGGACTCGACGCCACCACAGCGCTGATCATGCTCGCCGCCATCCTGTACGGCGCCGCATTCGGCGGCACCGTCACCGCTGTGCTGCTACGCATTCCGGGTGAGGCATCGTCCATCGCCACCACACTCGACGGTTACGAGATGGCCAAGAGCGGACGCGGCGGACCCGCTCTCGTCGTCGCTGCACTCGCGTCGTTCGTCGGCGGACTGGTCGGCGTCGTCGGCTTCGTCGTCGTCGCCCCGTTCAGCCGATTCGCACTCGAATTCGGTGCTCCCGAACTGTTTCTCGTCGCGCTGCTCGGCATGGCCCTGATCACCAGCTTCTCGGGCAACAACCCCGCCAAGGCGCTCATCAGCGTCGGCCTCGGACTCGCCATCGCGTCGGTGGGCATCGACTCCGGCCAAGGCATCCAGCGATTCACGTTCGGCATGCCGGAGCTGTTCGACGGCGTCGCACTCGTGGCCGTCGTGATGGGTTGCTTCGGCCTCACCGAAATCCTCATCCAAGCCCGCTCGGCGGGTGGTGCCGGTCGCCGACCGCTGGCCGTCGGCAAGCTGCTGCCCACCAAGACGGACATCACCAGGTCTGCGGGCCCGACGATGCGCGGATCGGTCATCGGCTTCTTCATGGGTCTGCTCCCCGGATCTCCGGGTGCTGCAACCTCATTGGCGTCCTACGCGATGGAGAAGAAGCTCACCAAGCGCCCCGGGCAATTCGGCAAGGGTGCCGTCGAGGGTGTCGCCGGACCGGAATCGGCCAACAACGCACTCGCGCTGTCGTCGATGATTCCTCTGTTCACTCTCGGTATCCCCACTTCCGCCACGGTCGCCATCATGGCCAGCGCCTTCACCATCAACGGCTTGATCCCCGGCCCACTGTTGTTCCGCGACAACCCCGAGGTCGCCTGGACCATCATCGCCAGCTTCCTCGTCGGCAACATCATTCTGCTGATCCTCAACGTGCCGCTGGTGCGCCTGTGGATCGCGGTACTGAAGATCCCGTTCCACTACCTGATGGCGATGATCCTGGCCTTCATGTTCCTCGGCGTCTACAGCATCAACGGCAGCGTCTTCGACATCTTCATCATGCTCGGCGCAGGCGTCATCGGATACCTGTTCCACCTCACCAAGATTCCACTCACGCCCCTGGTGCTCGCTCTGATCCTCGGGCCTCTGCTCGAGGAGAACTTCCAGCGGTCGCTCTCGCTCTCCCGCGGAGACTACGGAGTCTTCGTCGAAGGACCCATCAACAAGGTTCTCCTACTCGTCTTCATCGCAGCCGTTCTGTTCGGAATGCTGCGCCCCGTCCTGGCTCGCATCCTCTCCCGTCGCGCCACCCGAACCCAGCTCATCAAGGAGTCCGTCTCATGAGAACACTGCCCACCCTGGTCGCGGCCATATCCGCCGCCGCGCTGATCGCCGGATGCAGCTCTAGCACAACCGATTCCGGCGCACCTTTTCCACGCAGCGGTGCCACCGTCGAATGGGTCGTCCCGTCCGCCGCCGGTGCTGGTAACGACATCCTGGCCCGCATCATGGCACCGGCCATGGAAGCCGAACTGGGCGTGCCGGTCAAGGTCGTCAACAAGGAGGGCGGCAGCCAGGTCGTCGGCCTGAACTACCTGGCCAATGCGAAACCGGACGGCGAGACCATCGGGTTCACCAACATCCCGTCGATCCTCGGGCGATACCTGGACCCGAGCAAGAAGGCCGGCTTCGATCGTGAAAGCTTCTCGCCCATCGGCTCGTTCGCATCCAACGACATCGTCATCGGAGTCAACAAGTCCAGCCCCTACAAGAACATCGGCGAACTGTTCGATGCGGTGAAGGCCAACCCCGGCACCATCACCGTCGGCACCGACTCCCGCGCGGGCGACGACCACGTCAACCTGCGCACCCTCGAAGACACTCTGGGCCTCGACTTCAACATCGTCCACTACAACAGTGGAGCCGACAAGATTTCGGCACTGGTCTCCGGCGAAACCGACTTCGCCCTCGGCGGAGTGTCCAGCTTCTACGGCCAGTTCGCTTCGGGTGAGGTGAACATCCTCTCGGTACTCACCGAGGAGCAGAACAAACTCATCCCCGACGTGCCCACGCTGGCGAGCGAGGGATACGACGCCCCGTTCATGACCAACAACTTCGCCATCAGCGCCCCCGCAGGCACCCCGGACGCGACGATGACCACGCTGCAGAATGCCCTCGAGACCGCGCTGGCAGACCCGACAGTTGCCGAGAAGCTCACCGGCGCAGCGACACAACCCGATTGGGTCTCCGGGGCCGACGTCGCGACCCTGTGGGAACAGCGCGAAACCGAGATCGAACCGATCATCGCCGAACTGCTCGCCGACCAGCAATAGTCTCCCGAAAGGCATTGATCTCATGAGTACCGAAACCTATTCCGCCACTGCCGTATCCGACGACATGATCGCCCGCTTCTCCCGGGTGCCCGCAGCCAACGTTGGCGATGCCCAGGAACGTTTCGGCATCATCGCCGGGCTCCGTCCGATTTGGGCCGGGGCAGCAGTCACCGGCCGGGCTTACACCGTGTGGACCCGATCAGGCGACAACCTCTACATCCACAAGGCTCTCGACGACGCCCGCCCCGGTGACGTCATTGTCGTCAACGGCTCGGGCGACGACACCCGCGCGCTTATCGGCGATCTCATCGGGATCCGCGCCAAATCACTGGGTATTGCCGGCTTCGTCATCGACGGTGCCGTGCGCGACGCCGACGCATTGGCCGAGCTGGGCCTACCGGTCTTCGCCCGAAGTGTCACACCGGCAGGACCGTACAAGAACGGGCCGGGACGGCTGAACGAGCCGGTGGCGCTCGGAGGAGTCGTCGTCTCACCCGGTGACATCATCGTCGCCGATGCCGACGGAGTGGTCGTCGTCAAGAGCGCCGATGTGGACGACGTCATCGTCGCGGCCGAGGAAGTGGTGGCACGTGAGGCCTCGAAGCGGGAGAGCTTCTCCGCCCGCAGCCACTGAACACAGCCTCAGACAAGCAGATCCACCGCTGCAGGGCGGCCGATTCGGTAGCCCTGCAGCAGGTCGGCCCCGATCAGAGTGGCCGCCTCGAGGTCGTCATCGGTCTCGATGCCCTCGAACACGCACCTCGCGTCGGTTCTTCGCGCGAACTCGAGTACAAGTTCGGCCAAGGCCGACTTCGCTCGGTTGTCCCTCATGGCATGAACGACGAACGCGTCGAGTTTGATGATCTGCGGCTCGAGCACAACGAGATGCCGCATACCGGCGTAGCCGGACCCCACATCGTCGACCGCTACGGCCACCCCACCGCGCCGCAGTTCCGCCAGAACAGCCACCACCGCGGCCTCGTTCTCGAGGGCTGCGTGCTCGGTTATCTCGACAACCAGCGACCGACGTCGGCCGTGATCGAGCAGCACACCCACCAAAGCAGAATCCACCAGTAACGTTGCAGCACTGAGGTTCACCGCAACGAAGCAACCGCCCGGCAGACGAGCCGATACTGCCAGCGCCTTCACAGCCGCCGACCTGTCCAGAGCAGGCCCGAGGCCGCACTGCGCTGCATCGGCGAACCACGCTTCGGTGTCACCGCCGCCGGCCGGAAAGCGCGACAGCGCCTCGTATCCCTCGATCGCACCATCGTGTCCACGGACGATCGGCTGGAAAACGATGTCCGGACCACCGCCGGCGACTACAGCCTCCACCCGCCGCCTCGCCCGCAGCAGCGTCGAGCGCAGCGGAGTCGAGGCGGCCCTAGTAGACGGCACGGTTCCACACCCGAACCACCCGGTGAAGCCGGATGGGAGCCGCGACCGGGTGCATCGAGGCGAGGACTGCATCAGGATCCGGATCATCGAAACTACTGAGCAGCGCGCGATTTCGTGAATCGTTACCAGACCAGAAGACTCCGAACGCCTCGGCTATCGCGACGTAGTCTGCGGCGCGTTGCGGGGCGGTCATTGCCACCGGGCAGCGGTGTCGGAGTACGAACCTCCGCACCAACCGCCAGCGCCTGCGATCACTCAGTCGACGGAGCATGGTGCCATCGGAGCGTCTGCGAACCGGTCCATCAGAAACGACGCAGCTTCGCCGCCGTAGCCATCGATCAACTGCGGTCCGAAGTGGTTGGGCAACACAGCACCCGGCAGGATCGGCGGCAACGAATTCGTTCGGAACTCGACCGATGCACCTCGCCCACACCAATCCTGGGCCAACTGCCGGGCCTGACCGTAGGGAACCGTGTCGTCGTCGAGTCCGCTGGTGATCATCACCGGTGCGTTCGGGGTACTGCGACCGATCCGCTGAGCCTCCAGAATGGCCCCCGCCTGCGGAATGGTGCGCAGATTCTCGAGCATCGACTTACCGTCCACGGTCAACGAATCGGTGCGCAGGAAGGGGTACCTCAGGATCGTATCGCCGATGCACTGTGTCGACAGATCGTGCAGCACCGCTTTGCCGTGGTCGGTGAGTCGTTCGTCGATGAGTGGCAGCAAGCTCGGATCGCGCTCGACGAAGCCGTTGAGGGCGTAGCCGATCACCCCTCCGATGAGCGTCCCGTCGACGGTTTTCAGTACCTCGAGCAGATCCGCAGTGGGCGCTCCGGCCCAGGTGCCCTTGATGTTCAGACCCGGCGCGTATTCCGCAGCGAGTTCGGCCGCCGCGGCCGCCGCTCCACCGCCCTGTGAATAACCCCAGATACTGACCGGCGCGTCGGCGTCACCGGTGAGCTCGTTCGCGGCGCGGGCACCGTCGAGAACCGCATGAGCCTGCTCGATTCGATTGACGTAGGTGTGCACGCCAGGCGTTCCCAACCCGATGTAGTCGGTGACGAAGACGTTCGCACCCATCGAACCCCACAGCGTCGACGACAGCAGCTCTTGGTTGAACGAGATCGACAGTGGTTGCGCCACAGCGTTGATCGACGTCGGGAACGCGCGCGAGGGCGCGCACTGATCGGCCTGTCCCACCGTTCCCGGTGCGACGACCACGGTGGGGCGAGGGCCGGCTCCACGCCACGGCACCTCGGTCTCGATGAACGTGCCCGACACTCCCACCGGCGTATCGTCCTGCGTCCGTGACGTGTACAGCACCCGCTGCGCCTGGACGGGGTAGTCCCCGTCAGCGCCGGGTAGCGCAGCGAACAGCGACATCGGCTGCGTTCGCAGCACAGCGCCTGGTTCGTCGACGACATGGGCCGGAGGGACGTAGAAGTCGTCCACGGAATCGGCGTGTGCGGCCGAGGCTCCGAGCACGGTCGCCGAGCACGCGAGCACGGCGGTGACGGCGACGCCGATCATGGTGCGGTACAGATGCATCGGTTTCTTTCTGCGGAGGGGGTCAGATAACGGAGCCGATATCGTCGGCAACGAGGTTGTCCAACGCACGTTCGGCCAGTGCGGCGATGGTCATGGATGGATTGCACGCCGCGGTGGTGCCGGGCATGAGCGCCCCGTCGAGGACGTACAGACCTCGCTGGCCGTGGACGCGTCCGTCGAGGTCACACACCGAGCCCATGTTCGCCCCACCCAACGCGTGCCACGTGGACGGGAACAACGCATTGGTATCGGTGAGAAAGCTGCCCGAACCGGCGATGCGACGGACCGTCGGATCGATGGATCCGTCCTGAATGACGCTGTCGCCGTCAGCCGGCCAGTGCAGCCGGGCCTGGTCCGACGCGGAGTCGTAGGCGAAGTGACCGCGTCCACGACTGACTCCGTACCCCACCAACATGGTGCTGTGAGCGTCGAACGACAACGGTGGTATCGATGCCTGGATGACGGTGTGTGCGGTGTTCGGGTCGTCCCAGTTGAGGCTGCCGAACACCACCGGGCCCCCTTGCGGTGCGCCGAACTGTTGCTCGATGCTCGACCACACGTAGATGCGATCGGCATTGGTACCCCAGCCCTGCCCGAGCTCGTCCGGCAGACCGGGAATGGCCCCGGTGGCACCGGCGCGGACGAGCAGCTTGGTGGTGTTGAGGCTTCCGGCGGCCATGATCAGTGCACCGGTGGTGAGGATCTTGTTCTCCAGAACCGTTCCATCGGAGTCGATTCGATCGACGTGGACGGTCCAGCGCCCGTCTGCGGCACGTTCGATGTGGGTGACATCGTGTTGAGTTGCGACGGTGGCGAGACCCGTCGCCTCGGCGGCTGCGATGTAGGTGACGTCGACAGAATGCTTGCCGCCGTTGTTGACTCCGAAGGCCCCGGAGCCGTCGGTGTACGACGGCTTCATCACTCCGCGAGTCTCGTCGAGAGCGAAGTTCCAGTCGATCGGCATCGGGATCTTCGAGACCGGCAGGCCCGCTCGCCGCGCATTGGCCGCAAACACCCGGGCTGCTTGGTAATTGGGCGTATCGATCAACTCGTCGGGAGCCTGCTCGAGCTGCAACATCCGCGCCACGCGTGGGTAGTGCACGCGGTTCAGAGTCGGCCAGTCGAGACCGACCGGAAAGTGCTCCTCGAACACCGGCTGCGATGGCTGCAGCGTCATCCCCTGATAGATCAGGGATCCGCCACCCACACCTGCGGCGCACAGTGCCGTCATGTTGTCTCCGGAGACGGCCTCGAGCAGGCCGACGTACGGATCGAAGGGAACCGGTGTACCGAACAGGTTGGGACTGGAGCCGTGCCAGAGCATGCGCTTGTCCGGTGACGTGGCGTTGGGGAACGTGTTCGCATTCGGCCCTGTGTTCCAACGTCTTCCGCGCTCGAGTACCAGGACCGGCACCCCCGCTTCGGCCAGGCGCAATGCGGCGACGCCGCCCCCGAACCCCGATCCGATGATCACCACGCGATGGTCCTCGCGGGTCAGCGGGATCGGGGAGCGTCGCCCAGAGGCCGCTCGCGCCACCCCGGTGCCCGACAGTG
Source organism: Rhodococcus ruber (assembly GCF_027270735.1). Classification (GTDB taxonomy): domain Bacteria; phylum Actinomycetota; class Actinomycetes; order Mycobacteriales; family Mycobacteriaceae; genus Rhodococcoides; species Rhodococcoides rubrum_A. The sequence continues at coordinate 550,607 of NZ_JAPWIJ010000002.1, forward strand.
CGGCCAAGCCAGCAACAGCGCTTGCACCGAGAAACGACCGGCGATTCAAGTTCGACACATACCCCCCAAAGGTGCTGCAGCGCCCCCGAGACCTGTGTCACGTGCACGTGCGATGCAAAACTAGACAGAAGTGGATCTCAGTGTCAAGTTTTGCTGGGTCAGTCCAGGGGTAGAAGCGGCACCAACCAGCGACGGAGGTATGCCCGTAGACCGTCGTCGCTGTGAATCGTCGGGTCGTCGAACAGAATGACCGACAGTGCGTTGCGCGTGAACATGGCCTCGACCCCGTCGAACTTCGTCGGATCGAATTCGGGATTGCGTTCGATGTAGCCATCGAGGAACTGACGTACCACCGGCTGCGCGCGATCCATCATGTCCGGTTCGAACAGCGGATTCGCATTGCCCGAACGCAACAACGAGTTGAGCACCGGTTCTCGGCGAATGAGATCGCGTGCAGCCACAACGGTCTCGACGACGAACTCCGTCGGCGTCTCGGCCTGATCGGCCTTCTCCCTGATGGCACCCAACACATCGACGACCAGACCCACCATCGCCTCGGAGATCATGTCCTCACGCGTGGTGAAAATCGAGTACACCGTCTGACGGGTGACGCCCGAAGCACGCGCCACCGCCGCTATGGTGACGTCCTCGAAGCCGGACTCGGCGATCAGCCCGAGCGTCGCGTCCAGGATCTTGCGTTTCGACCGCATGGTCCGATTATGACTCTCGCGGGGACGTCAGGCCCGCCGGTGCCGTGAAGGCGCGCGCACCGGCACCTTCGCAGGCGATGCCTTCGCTTTGGCCTCGGCGTGCCGATCCCCGCCGCCGGTGTCGAGTTCGAGAAATTTCTGCAGTGCGTCGTGGATAGGTGTGTCGGTCATGAGACTCGACCTTCTCGACCTTGATTACTGCAGGTCGGTTCGGCTTCGCTGAACCATGGTTGGCGCCGAGTCGATGGCGCAGACTCAACCTTACGGCCTTCCCCTCGTTCGTCGCACATTCTCCATCGAGCACTGGCCCGCACAGCGTCATCCGATGACGGGCCGTCGGTCCTTCGTCAGTTCGTCGAGCTCGGACTGCATCACCGAATGAACCCGCCCCGCGAACTCCTCCGCCGTCTCGTCGGCGTCGGGCCGCATGGGTGCGAGCACCGACGTCAGGAGCTTGGTGGGCAGCGGCAGGTACGGAAGCAGGCCGACCATGCCGAGATTGACGCCCCACGGAATGGACACCGACAGTGGCAGCGTCCTGAGCCTCAGCGCCTTGTCCAACCTCAGCGCCTTCGCCAGGCGCTTACCGCTCCCCAGTACGAGTAGCGACTCCCCGGCACCGGCCGTGACCACGGGGACAATCGGCACCCCCGCCTCCATCGCCAACCGGGAGTACCCGGTGCGCCCGTCGAAGAGGATCTCGTTCCGGTGTTTCCATGTCTTGAGCGCATCGACGTCGCCACCAGGAAACACCAGGACGTTGTTGCCGTCCGCGAAAGCATCCAGGGCCGTCTGACGACCGGCAGGCCTGGCACCGAACGGCTCGATCAATTTCTCCGCGTGCAGCGTCCACGCGATCTGGTGCGTCAGCGTGATCAGTTCTCGGTCGACACCGAGTTCGTCGTACGCGGCCGCGAATGCGAACACGTTGAGATCGATGACTCCACCGAACCCATGGTTGGCAACGAACAACACCGGAGTATCCGGAACCGGCTGCGCGACCGTCACTTCCAGTCTGTTGTAGAAGCGCACGGCACTGATGCTCGCGGCTCGCAGGGCACGCGCAATGTTGTCCATCGTCGGCTACCGGTCCAGTTGCAGATCTGCCAGCGCACCGGCGACCACGAAGCCTCCGGCGATTGCACAGCCGGCTGTTCTCGTTCGTTGCGGCAGGTGGGCGGTGAGCGCGAACGCCGCGGTATCCCAGACGTCCACAGCCACGCCCGCGCGCAGCAGTGTGCGCACTGCCTTCGGGGCATATCGAGTTGCGGCGTAGAGTCCGCCACCGATGTAGATCTCACGAATTCCGAACGTGCGGGCCGCAGCTCGCGTGGTCGCCACCGCCGCGTCGGGTCCGGCGAGGAGTTCGTTTGCGCGAGTGGGCGCAACCATGTGGGCAATACCGATCGCCGCGCGGGCGAGTCCGACCGCCTCGGGGAGACGTCGAACCAGACCGAAAGAAGCACCGAGAGCCATGAATCGATTCCTTACGTAGTGGGAACAGCGGAGTCGCGGGCAAGCCGGCGGAGCAGGCCGACGGCCCTCTTGATGCCGTAGGCGACGATGGTTGTGCGGCCGTCCTCGTGGTTCCACTGCAGCAGCGCCGATCCGTCGTCGACCGAACCTTCGAGGACGGTTGGCTCTCCCTGCAGTGGGAGTGGACCGACGACTTTGATGGACAGTCCCAGAATCTCGGTCCAGAAGTAGTCGTCGGCGGGGGCGCACGTGGGTTCGAGACCGAGCGCGGAGGCCGCGGCAACTTTGCCCTGCGCGACGGCATTGGACCAGAAAGGTGCTCGCCGGGATGCAGCACGCGCGTACGCGACATCCCCGGCAGCAAAGATACCCGGAACCGCAGTAGCACAACGGTAGTCGATCCCGACCCCGATCCGATCCGCGATACCGGCGCCGTCCAACCAATCAGTCTGCGGCACATCCCCTGCGCAGGTGACGACGACATCGGCAGTCAGCGTTCGGTCTGCGAATTCGATACCCGCGACGGGATTACCGACCAACGCGACTGGGGCGTCCGCCTGAATGAACTCCACCGAGGCGGCCTCGGCTCGCGCCATTATCGCGTCGGACAGGAAGGAACCCAGCAGCCGCTGCAGCGGAGGATCAATATCGACGACGGTCACCGCAATACCGCGTGCAGAGCAGGCACTGGCGACCTCCATGCCGAGAAACCCTGCACCCACCACGATCGCGGTCGAGGCCTCTGCCAATGTCGGGCGCAGGGCCCGGACGTCCGCGAAGGTCCGCAGCACTGTCTCGCCAGCCTGATCCGGACCGGCCAAGCGGCGGGCGGCCGCTCCGGTGGCCACGATCAGAGCGTCGTAGGGAACGTCGATTCCGGCGGCCGTGGTGACCGTTCGTAGCGTGGTGTCCACCGACACCGCACGATCGGCAATCGTGGTGATGTTCAGATCAGACAGATCCCACGTTTCCGCCTCAGCTGCTTCACCTTTGAGAACGTGCTTCGACAACGGCGGCCGTGCGTAGCAACCGTCCGCGTCGGCACCGATCATGGTGAGCGGGCCGTCGTGTCCGCGGGCGCGTAGTTCACGGGCGGCCGTGCACCCGGCTATCGAGTCTCCGACGATGACGACCCTTCGGCCCGTAGAGCTCACGCCTGTTCTCGCAGTGCCGCGACCGGACACACACCGATCGCAGACCGAGCCGAGGCCGCCAGCTCGTCGGGAATGTCGTTGTTGTCGAACGCATAGTGCAGTTCGCCCTCGTCATCGAGGCTGAATACCTTCGGTGCCTGTTCGGCGCAGATGCCGTGGCCTTCGCACCGATCCCAGTCGACGTCGACTCTCATTGCTCTGTCCCTTCTGCCGCCACCAATTCCAGTGGCAACTTCTCGTATCGGTGAATGACGTTGTTGACGGCCCGTTTCGGCGCTCCCGTGGCAACGATTCGGTCGACTCGTCGCGCAAGTACTCGCAGCATGGTCTGCGCTTCCAGGCGCGCGAGACCCTGCCCGGCACATCCGTGTACGCCGGAACCGAAGCCGAGCTGGCGCGCAGCATCGCGCGTGATGTCGAAGTCGTCGGGACGATCCCATTCACGCTCATCACGATTCGCCGACGCGTAGACCACCAAGACGCGAGCGCCCTTCGGGACCCGCGATCCGTCGAGCTCCACATCACGCACGGCTCGACGCGAGAACGCCCTGATCGGCGACTCGTAACGAACGACTTCGTTGACGGCATTGGGGATCAGGTCCGGATTCTGCCGAATCGCCTGCCATTGATCGGGGTGTCGCGCGAACAGATCGAGGGCACCGGAGATCGCTCCGATGGTGGTGTCGAGAGAGGGCCCGAGGTAGTCGACCATGAGCGCAGGGCACGCGGACTTCTCGATCTTGTTCTCGTCGGCGGCTCTGAGGACGTCGTCGCCCATGCTCCCCGGAATGACCGATCGTTCTCGTACCACCCGTCGGGAGAATGCGAGCATCTCCGTGGCACCCTTCGCGGCCGTGATCGAGTGCCAATTGACGGGACCGAGGGAGTCGAATGTTGCTCCCGCCCAACGAAGCAGTTCCTCGCGGCCGTCCTCCGGCCACCCGACGAGGTCGGGGACGATCGACATCGGTAGTGCCGTCGCGAGATCGTCGACACCGTCGACCGACCGTTTGCGCAGGGCCGCGTCGACGATCCCTTCCGCCTTCTCCTCCACAGCGACCTTCATCTTTCGCACGGCTTTCGGAGTGAGCCGATGAGCCAGCACCGAACGCTTGGTTGCGTGCTCGTCGCCGTCACTGTTGAGCGTCGTCCCGCGGCCCAGCCGATTGGCAACGGGATTGAGCGCAACACCGTCGCCCGAGATGAAGGTGTCGTCGTCGAGCAGTACTGCCTTGCACTCGGCATAGCGCGAGATGGCGAACACTTGCTGCCGTGGTAACCACACCACCGGGCCGAGCACCCGCAGCTTCGCGTAGTGCGGGTACGGGTCCAGGATCGCATCGGTGGAGTAGATGTCGGTGCGGTACTGCGGGATCGTCGTGTTCGTTGTCATGGGGTCCTTCGGTGCCGCCGGGAGAGTCGATGAAACCTGCTTGAGCAGGACACTGACGATATCGTCACCCATGACACAGCCCACAGTCAAGCTTTTTGACGAATTCGTCATCATTGGTTCGCGATAGGCTGACCTCACGAATCCATCGAGCAGGAGCAGACCGTGGCCGAAGGCAACCGTGTCGAGCGCCGAAAGGCGCGCACAAGAGCTGCCCTCGTCAAGGCCGCGCAGGGGTTCCTGGCGAGCGGTAACACCAACGCACCCGTTCTCGAGATCACGCAGGCCGCCGACGTCAGCAATGGTTCCTTCTACAACTACTTCGAGACCAAAGAAGAGCTGTGGCAGGCGGCCATCGACTCGGCCCTGGAATCTGCCGGCGACTACCTCGACTCGCTCACCGTCGGTCTGGACGACCCGGTCGAGAAGTTCACCCAATCGTTTCGGTTGTCCGGTCGCTTGTTCCGCCTCGAGCCGCAACTCAGTCGCGTCCTGCTGAACTCCGAGGCGGCGGCCTTCGCGGCGGCGGGGGGCCTGGCACCGCGATCACGCCGCGACATCGAGTCAGCGGCAGCCGAAGGCCGATTCGATGTGGACGACGCAGATGTGGCACTCGCAATCGTGGCCGGCTCTCTGCTGTCACTGGGACGCCTACTGCTCGCCCAACCCGAGCGGGACGAGACGGCCACCGTGGACGACACGACGCGGCGGGTCCTCCGCGCACTCGGAATCTCCGCCGACGAAGCCGAAACACTCTGTAGCCGAGCACTTCCGGTGTCCTACCGCGTCGACGTACACACAGTGGTCGACCCGGGTAGCACGGATCACTGACGTCGGTCGTGTTCCATCCTGGCGACTGAAATCTTCATGGTCGGTTCAGTCCTCCGACAACAGACTCCACGACCCTCGCAGCGAGGACGGCCAGTCGCGTGTTCTCACGCTGTGACTGCTCGGACAATGCAAGAAAAGCCGCCTCTGGTGAAATACCACGCACGACCGCCAGGATGCCCTTCGCCTGTTCGATAGTCCCTCGCGTCTTCATCGCCTCGCGCAAACCCGCGACTTCCCGTTGCGCCTCCACCGCGTGCCGCGCATGCCACACCGCAGCCTCGAACGACGTGACGAACATCTTGACCACTACCTCGTCGATGTCGTTGAAGCCGTGCGCGTCGAAGCCGTAGAGGTTCAGTGAGCCGGCATGCGCCGAATCAACCGCCAAGGGTGCCGACAGGTAGCTTCGGACACCGATGTTGGCCACTGCGGCCGCGAACGTCGGCCAACGGGCGGTGGCTTCGTCGACTCGAACACAGACAATGCGATCGTTTCGCGCAGCCTCGAGACAGGGGCCCTCATCCGCCCGGTACTGATCGGAATCGATGTCCACCACCCGGGCATCCGAACACGCTGCGGTCGCCGGATTCTCCGAATCATGATGCAGTAACGTCACACCCGCCATGTCCGCTCCGGGAACAGCAGCGACAACCTGTTCACACAAGCCCTGCAGCAGCGTCTCGAAGCGTTTGTGCGACAGCACCATTCCACGAAAGATGTCGAGCGCCTCGAAGTTCTCCTCGGCGAAATAGCCTGCAGCATCGGACCTACCGGCTCGCGCGGGCAGTGCAGCCGAAATCTCGACGTCAAAAGCCGCTGCGGCAGCAGCTTCGGTGTCCGCAGCACACCGAGGGCCATCGGATGTCAGGTCGGTCACATGGATCGAGTCCCAGGTGGTGCAGTCATTACACCTGTCGACGTGCACGAGGCCTGACTCCGGTGATGACCTTCACCGAATGCCCCCACCGTACGCCCGGTGTCAAACCACAGGCACTCACCGCGTCACAGATCGAGCCTCGGTCGGCGAAGCACCCGCGACGCCCCTACCGATACAGTCCGAGGCAGTCTACTGTGGCTCGTATTGATGCGGCTGTTCCCGCTTTGTGCACCGTCGTTCTCGGTTGGTCCAGCGATCACCCGGGCAGCGGCTCGAACCTCGGCTATCCCTTCGGACCGAGGACATACGACGGTCGACCTCCAGGAACGAGTACCAGTGCTCACCTACAGTGTGAACCCTGATTGGCGTGGAGTGTGTCCTCTGTGCGCTGCCGTCACTCTCGGCGAGAACGTGTGGCAATCCCATCGCACTGAACCGACCACCCACCGCATCTACGCCAGCTGCGCGATCTGCGGATGGGAAGGACTGGGATTGCCCCCGGACCCACCCACTCCGACGGCTGCTGCGAGGTGAGCCTCGGCATTCGAGTGCGCTACTGACCGGTGACATCCAAGGCAGCGCCGACGATCGAATCGGTGTCGATGTGATGATGCTTGTACACCTCGTCCAGAGATCCCACCTGACCGAAGTTGCTGACGCCCAACGACGTCGACGCCACGCGGTTCACAGTGGCCAGGAACGTCAGGGTGTGCGGATGGCCGTCGAGCACGGTCACCATCGGCGTCGCCCGATCGGCCGGCAGCAGCTGATCGAGAATCCACGATTCCGCGTCACCATGCCCCTGCCGCGCCTGGACGGCCCGATAGAGCTGGCCCGGGCTCGTGATGCACAGTACGTCCGCCAGAATTCCTATCTGGTCCAAACGTGCTGCAGCATCGAGGGCTTCGGGCATGAGAGCACCCATCGCCGCGATCGTGACGGTGGCACCGTCGCGTCGAACGAGAGGGTAGCCACCGGCCACCACCTGCTTGCGCCTGCGTTCGCGGGCCGCCGGATCGCTGGGCACATCGGCCAACGTCTGATCGACCGGTCGGGTCGACAGGCGCAGGTACGCCGAGGTGCCGTCGGGGCGGCCCAGCTTGCCGATACTGGCGAGCAATGTCCATTCGACGTCGATAGCGAAGGCGGGTTCGTACGAGATGCACCCCGGCTGCTCCAGACCGATCGATGGAGTCTTGATCGATTGGTGTGCACCACCTTCCGCGGCCAGCGTCACCCCGGATGGTGTGCCGACGAGGATGGATTGCCCGCCGGCATAGATGCCGTACGACCACGGCTCGAGGGCGCGTTCGACGAACGGGTCGTACATCACCCCGATCGGGAACAACGGCTCACCCCACCGGCTCCACGTCGCGCCCAGTTCGCCCATCAGACCGACCAGATTGGTCTCTGCGATACCGAGTTCCATGTGTTGACCGGTGGGTCCCTCGCGCCAATGCATGATCGTCTCGGCGTCGTCGCCGAACCAATCGTGGCGTTCGGCCGAGGACCAGACACCGACCTTGTTCACCCAACCACCGAGGTTGGTAGTCGAGCTGACATCGGGGCTGACCGTGACGACGCGACGTGCCGCATCAGGGGCATCGCGGGTCAGATCGATCAGGGTACGGCCGAGCGCGGCCTGCGTCGTTGCCGTGCCCTTCGGAGTACGGCCGATGTCGGTGGGAACTGCGGGCGGGCGACTGATGGAGACCGGCTCGCGGCGCAGACGTTCCGCCACCTCGGTGCACAAACGCCCGGCCGCACCGGCGTCGTCGAAGCGACCCCAGGGCGAGCCGGCGTTCGTGCCGAGACTGTCTGCGAGAGACGCATATTCCTCGACCGTCAACAGCGAGGAATGGTTCTGGGGATGCCCCTGAGTGGGGAGTCCGAAGCCTTTGACCGTGTAGGCGATGATGACCGTGGGACGGGTGTCGTCGATCTGCGAGTAGGCCTCGCGCAGTGCGTCGAGATCGTGGCCACCGAGGTTGCGAATCGACTCGGTGAGCATCACGTCGTCCAGGTCGCCGATGAGCTCGGCGATCGCCGCGGAATCGGAACCGTTGCCGGGCAGTCGATCACGCAACTCGGACGCCGAGCAACGCAACAACCGCTGATACTCGGGATTGGGCATATCGAGGATGCGTCGACGCAGAGCGTCCCCTCCGGTGCGGGCGAAGAGGTTCTCGAGCAACCGCCCGAATCTGACGGTGATGACCTGCCACCCTGCGGCGTCGAACATCTTCTCGAGGCGACGCGCGGCGATGTTCGGCACCACTCGGTCGAGCGACTGACGGTTGAGGTCGACGATCCAGACGATCTCGCCCAGCTCACCGATGCCGGGATCGATGACGGCCTCCCAGACGGCCCCCTCGTCGAGCTCGGCGTCTCCGACGAGGGAGTACTGCCGTCCCTGAAACGGACGCGTCGCGCTGGACGCGTCGCCGAAGGCCGAGTCGACGAAACGACGCGACATTGCACCCCAAATAGGGGCCGTCGCACCGATACCCACCGACCCGGTCGAGTAGTCGACGGTATCGGGATCCTTGGCGCGCGACGGGTAGGACTGCAGACCGCCGTACGAACGCAGCGTCGTCAGATACTTCTCGTCCAACTCACCGAGAAGGTAGTTGATGGCGTGCAGCACCGGCGAGGCGTGCGGCTTGACCGACACTCGATCGCCTGCGCGGAGCTGCTCGAACCACAGCGAGGTCATGATGGTGACCATCGACGCGCACGAAGCCTGGTGCCCACCGACTTTGAGCCCCGTCGGATTGGGTCGGATTCGGTTGGCGTGGTGGATCATCGATGTCGACAACCACAGCACGCGCTCGGAAATGTCGTGCAGCGTCTCGCGCCCACCGGTGCCCGAATCTCCGTCGGTCGAGTTGCCGGTGGACGGACTGAGGCTGGTCATGGCGGACACTCCTGAAATAGGCGACGAAAGATTGCATCGAACGGGAGAGACGGGACCGGATGGGGTCCCGTCCTTCCCTGAGGCAAGCGTTCGGATTACGAAGCGCCGAATCAGTCGCGTCGGTGATGCAACCGGCGTCAGTCGACCAGAGGCTCACGGCCTGCGCAATAGGAGTCGATCGCTTTGAGCATTCTGCGCAGTTTCGCAGTGCAGCGGCCTCGGTTTCTGGTCGTCCTGATCACCGCGGTGGGGTGCTTCGTCGAGTCGCAGAATCAGTGACCGCCTCGAACGCGTCGACGATCAATGCAACCAACTCGTCGAGGTCGATGTCCGAGTTGTCGAAGAAGGTGTCGGCTGTTCGGTCGAGAAATCCGGTCCACCCGGAAATCGCAGCGACGACCAGCGGCGGCAACGGATCCTGGAGTTCGGCCAGGGCTGCAACCTGCCGCTCCCCCTCGGCGCGAGCCTGTCGGAGTGCACTCTCGACACCGGCCTCCCCGAATTCCTCCTCGCGCACCACCCGCAGGTAGAGCGCACGGTGATCCCTCAGAAATTCGATGTGTCGTCGGACGAAACCCTCCAGCCGCGTCCGGACCGTCTGCTCCTCGGGCTGCGGGCCCTGGGCATCGGACAACCTGCCCAGAACATCGGCCAGAGCTGCGTCCACCAGGCCCTGTTTGTCGGTGAAGTAGTAGAAGAGCAACCCGTGTGCCACACCGGCTCTGCGCGAGATCGCCGCCGCACTGATATCTGCACTGGCACCTTCGGAAATCAACTCGATCGCGGCGTCGATCAGCGCCTGGCGGCGATCACGACGTGGGCGAGCGCGCCGTGACTGCTCGGCATCGTCGACTTCGTTCGAAGGCACGGCCCGAGACTAATGCAGATCGAGCAACCCTCTCGCGTCACCCTCTTGCGTTATATGCAGTCAATATGCAATATTCGCAAACAAGCCGGGTTTCACCGTGCTCACTCACCAAGGAGGTCCGATGATCACAGTCACCAGCGCTGCCGGCGGAGTCGGTCGACTGCTCGTTCGGCAACTCGCCGATCGGAGTGTGCCCATTCGCGCGGTCGTGAAGAACGAGAGCCAGGCCACGACCACTCGCCGCGACGGAGCAACCGAGGTCGTGGTGGGCGATCTACGTTCGCCCACGACGCTCGATACCGCCCTGGCCGGGGCCGACGTGCTCTATCACGCGGCACCGACCCAGGTCATAGACGAAAGACCGATCATCGAGCATCTGATTGCATCGGCACCCGCAAAGGGACTGCAGCACATCGTCTTCCATTCCGTCATCCATCCGAACCTGCATGAGCTGACGCACCATCATCAGAAGGACATCGCCGAGGGGCTGTTACGCGACAGCGGAATCCCCACCACCGTGCTCAGGCCGTCGCATTACATGCAGAACTACCTCGAAGTGTGGGAATTTCTGCAGGCGGGAGTCATGCCGTACCCGGTCTCGCCGGACAGCGTCATGGGTGTAGTCGATCTCGCCGACGTCGCCGAGGCCGCAGCGAACGTGCTGATCGACCCTTCACCGCACACCGGTCACACCTACGACCTGTCGACGGTCGAACTCACCCGCCACGAGATGGCACAGATCTGGTCACGCGTGTTGGGCCATCCGGTGACCGCCATTCGGATCCCACCGTCGTCCCTGACGAACTCACTGAACGTGCTGCCCGCGCTCGCCTCGGTAGTCGTACATGCAGTGCGATCGACGAAACTGAACTCGATCGGGCACCTCGTTCGCGGTGCACGGGCCGCATCGAACCCTCGCGACATGAAGAACTGGCCGGCCGATGCACGTCAGGCGTATCGCACGATGATGACCCACTACGACGGGCACGGCCTACCGGCAGGAGACCTGACCACCCTGCCTGGTTTACTCGGACACGCACCCACCTCGTACGAGGAGTTCGCGCGCCGCTCCGCCGCCGAGTGCGGGCGCTGGCACCGATGAGTCGCAACACTTTCCGGTACCGGCCTGGGCGCTCACTGATCACCGGTGCCAGTTCCGGAATCGGTGCCGAATTCGCCCGTGTGCTGGCCGCTCGCGGATCCGATCTGGTGCTCGTCGCACGACGGGAGGACCGCCTGACGGACCTGGCCGACGAGGTCGCATCGACCCACGGCGTGCGCTGCAGAACAGTGCCCTGGGACCTGTCCCAGGAAGCGAGCGGCCGGAAGCTCCGTGAGATGGTCCCCGAACCCATCGACCTCGTCGTCAACAACGCAGGATTTGCCGTCCAAGGACCGTTCGCCGACGGCGACGCCGACGACTTCGAGCGTCTCGTCGCCGTCGACATCAGAGCCGTGGTGGACATCTGTTCGGCGTTCCTCCCCGACATGATCGCCCGCAGAGCCGGCACCATCGTCAATGTCGCGAGCACGACGGCGTTCCAGCCTGTTCCGACCCTCGCGGTGTACGCGGCCGCCAAGGCATTCGTGCTGAGCTTCAGCCAGTCGCTGTGGTACGAATCAGCCCCACACGGAGTCAGAGTGTTCGCACTCAACCCGGGCCCCACCCATACCGAATTCTTCGACGTCATCGGCGACGCGGCCACAGCCGCGGGTACCTACCAGACACCGGCCGATGTCGTCGTGACTGCCATGACGGCACTCGACGCCAAACGGTCGCGGCCACAAGTTATTTCGGGACGCCGCAATTCACTTCAAGCGGCGGTGGCGGGTATCGTCCCCGCTCGAGTTCTACTACCGGCCATCGCACGAATGCTGCACTAGACTGTCACGATCATGGCCAGGGTCTCTCGATTCACACTCGCCGATCGCCGCGAAGCGGTGGCGCGGGCGTTCGGCGGCTCGGAAAGCCCAACGGCCGTCGCGGAATCACTGGGTATCCACACCACCACTCTGTATCGCTGGGCGGGTTCGTCGACCACAGACGAACCAGGACCCGCACCGGCGCGACTCGTCGAGGCCACGCAAGAGTTGCTCAGACACGCCGACTACGCGGACATCACGATTGAAAGTGTCGCTGCCCGATGCGGTCTCGCACCACGAACAGCGTTCCACCATTTCCCGACCAAGCGTGAACTCTTCCAGGCCGCGGTGGACGACGCCGCCACCGTGTTGATCGAACACATCCACGAGCGATCGACGGACGCCACCTGGCCGGAAACCCCACTGCAGCAACTGCAGACATTTCTCCGAATCGCCGCGGAGAGCATCTACGACACACCGCGCACGCACGTGCTGTTCCGCAATCTCGGAGTCCCGAAATCAGAAGGTACGGCCGAGCACTGGCACGACAGCTTCGTTGCCGCCATCACCGAATTGCTTCGCTCCGCTGCCGAAGCAGGACAGATCGACGACGCCACCGACCTGTCCGCCGCAGCTCGGCTACTCACCGGCGCCATGCGCGGCATCCACACCGCAGTGTTCGACGGAGCCGACACCCAGACCGCGCTGATGCTCGTCGGGCATGTTCACCTCCTGATCCCACCCGCCTGACCTGAACAGGCCACCCGACGTCGGTCACCATTCGGCGTCCACAATTTACTGACTATCAGTCAAATTATTGACTGACAGTCAAACAGTCCCTAATCTGGACCACAATCCGCGATCACGACGAAAGGTCGATTCATGAGCGCAACGGAAGATGCACCAACGGTCACGACGCCACGGATCGCGCCCGACTACATCGCGCACTGGGTCGTGAAGTCCGCTCGCACCGACGAGATGGTGCGCTGGTACGGCACGGTGTTCGGTGCCGAGATCGCCTACCAGGACGACGAGATCACGTTCTTGACCTGGGACGACGAGTCGCACCGACTCGCGATCATCGCCGTGCCCAAGCCGGTGAAGTTCCTGTTCCCCTTCGCCAAGCTGCGGCGCAAGGCCTACGGCATCGACCACATCGCGTTGACCTTCGTCTCGCTCGAACGACTGCTGGAGAACTACGTCCGACTCAAGCGCCTGGGCATCCTTCCGGTGTGGTCCATCAACCACGGACCCACGATCTCGCTCTACTACGAGGACCCCGACGGTGTTCGGCTCGAGTTCCAGGTGGAGAACTTCGACGCGGAGAACACCGCGGCCTTCTTCTTCACCGAGGAATTCGCGCGCAATCCCATCGGCGTCAACATCGACCCCGACTACCTCCTCAGCCGGCTCCGCAACGGAGCGACCCACGAGGAACTGCGCCAGCGCGAAGCAGGAACCAGGCCCGGCCGGCCGGTGGTCGCCAACAAGAAGACCATCACACCGAAGACTATGTAGGGGGGATCGAAAGGTATGTCTGTCAACATCATTCGAACTGCGGACGGCTGGTGGCGCCTCGACGGCGACCAGGCCGTTCGGATCGACACCGCAGCCAAGAGCACCGGTGAACTACTGGCCGATCGCACGGCCATCGATGCCGCGTCCGGGGACGGGAAGGACGTCTCCGAACTCGAACTCGTCTCTCCGATCACTGCCCCCTGCCGAGTGGTGGCGCAGCTGCTCAACTACCGATCACATGCCCTCGACACCGGAGCAGATCCGAATACCCTGCAGCCGACGTTTTTCCGGAAGTCCTCCGCGTCGATCAGTGGCCCGAACGATCCGATTCGGCAACCGCCGGAGGTGGCGCTGCTCGACTACGAGATCGAACTGGGTGTGGTGGTCGGTGCCGACATTCCCATCGGGACGACGGTGACCGACGACAATCTCGCGTCGTACGTGGCGGGGTTCGTCGTCGCCAACGATGTGTCGGCTCGGGAAATCCAATTGACGAAAGTTCAGGTGTACGAAAGCAAGTCGTATCCCACCTTCACCCCACTCGGTCCTCGGTTGGTTCTTCTCGACAACGACGAACTGCGTCGACTGCCGGAGCTGCGAATGACGTTGGCGGTCAACGGCGAGATCCGTCAGGACCAGACCATCGGCGATGACCTCATCACCCCTCCCGCCGAGGCCTTCACCAGGCTTGCCCGTTTTCAGAACATGACCGCGGGCGATGTCCTGCTGACCGGAACGCCGATCGGCACCGCAATCTCGGCCCCACCCAAAGCAATCCAGAAGATCGGCGAGCTCGTTCCGCCGGCACTGAAATGGAAGTTCTTCTTCGCACGACAGGCCAAGAACCCGAAGTACCTCTCGGTCGACGACATCGTCACTGCCACCATCCGCACCCCGGACGGATCGATAGATCTGGGGACCCAGGAAACCGTCGTCCGATGAGCACTTCGATCGTCATCATCGGTGCCGGACCGGCCGGTACCACCGCAGCGCTTCTGCTGGCACGCAGAGGTATTCGCACGGTGCTACTCGAACGTCGAACGAGCCCGCTGTTCCATCCGGCCGCGCACGTCATCAATGCCCGGACGCTGGAAATCTGGAACGAGTACAGCCCCGAATTGGCCGAGTCGATAGCAGCGATGTCGCCTCCGCACGAACAGGTCAACTTGATCAGTTGGTACGGCGACCTGGCCGATGAGGCAATCGGCTCGATCGATCTGCTGTCCGACCCCGAACGCAAAGCCGTAGTGGAAAGCCAAAGCCCCTACATGGTCTCGCACATCGGCCAACACATTCTGATGCCCGCGCTGTGGGACGCTGTCGACGCCGAACCGCTGATCGAATTTCGCCGCGGTGTCTCCGTCGAATCGGTCGAATCGAACTCCGGTGACGCGCGCGTCGCCTTCCGCACCGTGACGGGTGACGCCGCCGAAGTACGTGCGCCGTACGTCCTCGCCTGCGACGGTGCCAACAGCGCGACCCGCGACGCGGCCGGGGTATCGCTGACCGGGCCGGTACTCGCCAACATGGGCAGTGCGTTCTTCACCTCGACGACACTGTTTCCCGACGACGCGCGTCCGCTGCTGAGTTGGATCTACACCCCGGACCTGTGCGGAGTACTCATCTCGCACGCCGATCACCGCTACATCCTGATGACGGCGTATCTGCACCCAGCGCAGGAGATCGCCAGGAACGGCCGACGCTTCTGGGAGAAGACACTGCCGAAGGTGTTGGGAACGAATGATTTCGAGCTCGAATCGACAGGTACGTGGGTGATGACCTCGCAGACTGCCGACGCCTTCCGCCGCGATCGTCTGTTGTTGCTGGGCGATGCCGCCCACCGCTTTCCGCACACCGGCGGCTTCGGACTCAATTCCGGAGTGCAGGATGCTCACAACCTGGCGTGGAAGCTCGACGCCGTGCTCTCGGGAACATCTGCTCCGACGCTTCTCGACACCTACGACACCGAGCGCCGCCCCGTGGTGGAGAAGTTCGCCCAGCAGAGCGTCGCCAACCACTTCCGCATGGACGACATCGGGAAGCGGGTGGGAATCACCAACGCCATGCTGGCAAAAGCAACTCAGTCCATGGGACGGGCACCGCTGAACAAGGTTCCGGGCCGACTGATCGCGCCTGTCGCGGCCGCGGCGACACGCAAGCAGATGAGCCGGTCGCGAAGCCTGCGCCCGGATGCCCCTGGGTCCGCGACACTCCGCGCCGAGATCGCGGCGGCAATTCCCCTGCAGCTGGAGCATTTCGTCTCCACCGGTCTGCAATTCGGCTATCTCTACGACAGCCCACTGGTTGCCCAGGACGCGTCGCCGAAGCCCACAGAGGACGTGGTCGATTACGTGCCCACCACCTACCCCGGTGCGCGGATGCCGCACGCCCTTCTCGGCATCGACGATCGACTCGTGTCTCCGCACGACCTGTTGGACCCGAACATGCTGTCGCTCTTCACCTTCGCAGGCTCAGACTGGGCACCGGTTGTGAAGGGACTCGGTGACATACGCCCCGGTATCACGCTCGTCGGTGTAGACGCACCTGTCGGAGCCGATCGCGACGAATTGATATCGCTGTACGAGGTGGGCGAAACCGGAGCGATTCTCGTCCGCCCCGACGGTCACGTTGCGTGGCGCACCTCAGATTCGGCTACGGAAGCGCAGACCTCGCTGACGGATTTTCTCGGCGAACGATGGGGGAAGTACTACGCCGAGACCATCTGACGGCCGCTCGACCTGGGTGTCGAGCGCGACTTCGACGAACGAGTCCGGAGCAAACACGGTTGCTGGATCGGACAACACGATTACGGTGTGCGCATGACGTGGCGGTATGCGATGAGACTGTTGCTCGTTGTTGGCGTCATCGTCGCCGGTGCCGTTGCCTGGAATGTGACGACGCCCGATCGTCCGGTTGCCGGCATCGTTCCCGCCGAGTCGTTGCAGTGCTCGGCTCCATTCCCGGATCGAAGCTTCTCTCGCGATCCCGACGCCACGGTTCCGTCGGACTTCGAGCCTGTCGCTGCGATCACCTGCGACTCGTTCTTCGGCGAAGAAGTCGCGTCCGACCGGACCGTCGGCTATTCCGAACATCGCTGGGAGGGTGACTTCTCCGAGGCCGTCGAACTGCTCAACCGGCGATCCGAGCATCCGACGTGGTTTCCCGACAGTTGCGCGAACGACTACAGCCTGGCTGTCCTGGAGGAATTCTGGTTGCTCGACAATCGAGGGCGAGCGGTTCGCCCCGGCTTCCCGACCAATTCCTGCGGCCGACCGAAACCCGGCGGACTCGGCGCAATCACCCAACTCACCGAGGTAGAACGCATCGACCATCGCACGATGCTGACCGACGACCAGATCGGAACGTTCTATCAATGCCCGTCCATCTACACACCACCGCAGATCGGCTCGGCGCGGCCCGCCGCACCGACCCTCATCAGCAGCAGTCGGTTCTGCCGCTTCGATTCGCAGCGCTTTTCGGGTGCGAAACTGATCTCGACGTCGACGGACTTGGACGCACTGCCCCTCGCCAGAACCTGCGACAAGGCCGCGACCACCGTGGCCACTGCGCGGTACTTCGACGCCGTCTCCACCGATCGAATACTGACCGTCGAACTCGACGGGTGCAGGCGCGTCATTCTCGACGGTTATGCCCCGCTCCAGGCCTCGGCTGAACTGTCGGCCGCGTTCGAGTGAACGCGGTCATCGGTTCGATGCAATCCGGCGTGCTTCTGGTAGACACGCGGTGTGCACACCTACGCCCGCTCGATGTCCGCCGCCGCCTGCTGCCTCGCGGTGGCCCTGACGGCAGGGTGTGGTTCCTCGCCCGAGTCCGAGTCCGAGTCCGCGCCGACTCCGGCCGAAGCGACCCCGGCACCGCAGTACGAGTTGACGGGCGTGCCGGGCACCGTTCTCGCGTCCGAGGACTTCGGTGACCGATCCACGGAGCTCTCCGATACCGGTACCACGCTGTATCGCCTCGTCTACGAGTCGACCTCCGGCGTCGACGGCTCTCCCACTGCGGTCTCCGGAGTTGCCGCCGTTCCGGCAGGCAGCCCACCCGAAGGTGGATGGCCCATCGTCGTCTACGGGCACGGCACCACCGGGGTACAGGCCGGGTGTGGGCCGAGCCTGTCCAGCTACCTCCTCGGCTACCACTACGTGGTGAAGGACTTCGCCGAACTGGGTTATGTCACTGTGCTTCCCGACTATCAGGGCCTCGGCACCGGCGGTGGCACCCATCCGTATCTGGAACCACGGACCGCGGGCTACAACATGATCGACGCGGCCCGCGCAACCCATGCCGCGCTGCCCGATACGTCCACCAGGTGGGCAGCTGCCGGACTGTCGCAGGGCGGCCAAGCAGCGTGGGCTGCAAACGAACTCGATTCCGCCTACGGCCAGGGGATGGAACTCGTCGGATCGGCATCGCTCTCGCCCCCGACCGACCTGACGCCCCTGGTACGCGCCGCCACCGACGGAACATTGACCACACCTCAGAAGGAACTGCTGCCGTACCTGCTCTACGGTGCGCAGCAGGTAGACCCCTCGATCGATCCGAACGCGTACAGCGGAAGCGTCGCCCAGGACAACAACGAACTCCTACTGTCGTGCGACAGTGGCGACACCGAGGCCCGGAAACAGGTCGTCGAGGAGATGGCACCCGACGAGTTCGCCGCCGACTCGACCGAATCCGAGCAGAAGCTCATCGACGTGATCGGTCGCTTCACGCTGCCGCAGGTGCGGACCGAGGTGCCGATGTACGTGGCATACGGCGGGCAGGACGACGTGATACTGCCGCAATGGACTGCTGATGGAGTCGAAAAGGCCTGCGCCTTGGGTGATTCTGTCGTTGTGGACGAACAGGCCGATTCCGGACACGACGTCAGCGATGAAGCCGCGATCCAGTTCATCGCCGATCGGTTCGCCGGTCAACCGGTGACGAGCACGTGCTGACAACCGAAGGAACGGTTCTGTGACCGAAAGAATCACGACATACACCCACGAAGGACTGGTGTTCGACGTTCTGGACCAGGGACCCCTCGATGGCCCCGTCGTGCTGCTGCTGCACGGCTTTCCCGAACGGGCGTCGTCGTGGTCCTCGGTGATGGGGATCCTGAACGACGCCGGATTCCGCACTGTTGCACCGGATCAGCGTGGATACTCACCGCGCGCCCGTCCGACGCGGCGTCGCGACTACCGCGTCGGAGCACTGGTGGGCGACGTGGTGGCTCTCATCGACAGAATCGGGACTCCGGTACATCTGGTGGGGCACGACTGGGGAGCGAACATCGCGTGGGTCACCGCAGGCCGACGACCCGACCTGGTGTCGTCGCTGACGGCGTTCTCGGTTCCCCACCCAGGTGCGTTCATGACCGGCTTCTTCAACTCGAAGCAGATACTGCACTCCTGGTACTTCGCGTTCTTCCAATTGCCGATACTGCCCGAGAAGTGGATGACACGGCCCGGCGAGAGAGCCGAAAAGTGGTACAGGGCAAGCGGTATGACCGAAGAGGACCTCGAGCGCACGAAGACCGACATCGTCGACTACGGCGCGCTGCCCTTCGCTGTCACCTGGTACCGCGGACTGCCGTTCTCGAGCCCGAGCATCGGTCGTCTGCGCATCACCGTGCCGACCTCGATGGTGTGGAGTGACGGCGACACCTTCATCGGCCGTGCTGCCATCGACACCACCCAGAGGTATGTCGATGCGGCCTACACGCTGACAGTGCTGCCCGGAATCTCGCATTGGATTCCGACGCAAGCATCGAGAGCTGCAGCCGCCGCAATCCTCACCAACGCCGAACTCGCAGTTATGCAGGACTTCGAGCCCGATTCGTCTGCATAACTGCGAGTTCGATGCGAACCACTCAGGCTGCGTCGTTGAGTCTGACGAGATCGCGGCCCTTGGTCTCCGGCGCCAGGTAGGACGAGACCAGGGTGATCGCGGAGTAGATCACGAGCATCGCCGCGATGGGCCACCAGCTACCGGTCCATGCGGTGAGGCTGGCCGCGAGCAACGGTCCGATCGCGGTGGCGAGGATGCCGCCGATCTCCTTGGCCAGTGCCAGTTGCGTGAAGCGGGTACGCGCACCGAACAGTTCCGCCATCGTCACGCTCTCGAGCGAGAACAGGCCGAGCACACCGAGATTGAGAGCCAGCACCATCGCGACGACGAGGGCGACGGTGTTGCCGCTGGTGACCATCAGCATCAGCGGGAACGCCAGAATCATCGTCAGCGCACTGAGCACCATGTAGATCGGGCGACGACCGAACCGGTCGCCCAGGATACCGACGATCGGAATGGTGGCGAAGCCGATGAGCGAGCCGTAGACGATCGCACTGGTGGCAATGGAACGATCGATCAGCAGAGTCGACGCGATGTAGCCCACCAGGAATGTCTGGATCAGCCCCGAGTTGCCGGCCTGACCGAAGCGCAGACCCAGCGCGATGAAGAACGCGCGCCCCTTCTTCTGCTTGAGGCCGGACTCGAGAACGCTGACCTTCAAGTCCTCGTCGGTCTTCTCGATCTCGTCGCGCGAGAGGGCCACACCGTCGACCACGTCGGCGCGCTCCTCGAAGACTGGGCTCTCGCGCAGGTTGGAGCGCAACCACACCGCGAAGATCATCAGGAAGAAGCTCGCAAGGAACGGTACGCGCCAGCCCCAACTGAGCAACTGATCCTCGGACAGTACAGCGAGCAGCAAGGCCCAGATGGCCGACGCAGCAAGGGTTCCGGAGTTGGTGCCCAGTGAGACGAGCGACGCGATGAGGCCACGACGCTTGTCCGGTGCGTACTCGACCAACATGACCGTGGCACCGGCGATTTCGGCTCCGGCACCGAATCCCTGAATGAGGCGAAGGGCGACGAGCAGGATCGGGGCCATGATGCCGATCGCGTCGTACGTCGGGAGCGCACCGATGAGGGTGGTGGAGGCACCCATCATCGCGATGGTGATGAACAGGACCTTCTTTCGTCCGATCCGATCGCCCATCCGGCCGAAGTAGATGGCACCGACCAGGCGCGCGACATAGCCGACGCCGTACGTGGCCATGGCGGCGATCAACCCGATCGCCGGGCTGACGTCGGGGAAGAAGATGCGATTGAAGACGATCGCGGCGGCGAGCGAATACAGCTGGAAGTCCATGAACTCCATTGCCGTACCCAGCCAACCGGACATGGCCGCCTTGGTGAGGTCTTTCGTGCTGCGAGTCGGGACTGCGGTGTTACCGCGATCGTCCGTCGATTCGTTGGTGTCCTGTGACATCCGAAGCTCCATTGCTGGTGATGATCGATGAGTTCATGATGCGAGTTCGCCGCGGGCCTACGTGAGACCGGTGCCTCATCGAGGAAGGTTGGTGGCGCTCGCCACAGTGATATACAAGCACTGTTATACCAATCCGTCAATGACCCTTCGCGAACCGAACTAGGCGCTGGACAGCGCCTTCGCAGAGCGGGCCAAATCCTCGATCGCGGACCAGTCCCCCGCCTGCACGAGCGAGCGCGGCGTGAGCCAACTGCCGCCGACGCACACGACGTTCGGCAGTGCCAGGTACTCGGCGGCGTTCTGCGGAGTGATCCCGCCGGTCGGACAGAACGTCAAGTGCGGCAACGGACCCGCCAGCGCACCCAGTGCCGACGCACCTCCCGACGACTCGGCCGGGAAGAACTTCATCTCGGTCGATCCGCCCTCCGCAACCGTCATCGCTTCGGTCGCAGTCGACACGCCCGCCAGAAGCGGAACCGGTAGCGCACGGGCCGCGTCGAGCAGACCCCTCGGGGATCCGGGCGAGACCAGGAATCGCGAGCCGGCATCGACCGATCTCAGTGCGTCCTCGCGGGTCAGCACCGTTCCTGCGCCGATGACTACTTCCGGCACGTTCGCTGCGATTGCCGCTATGGCACCGAGCGCGGCCTCCGAACGCAGCGTCATCTCGATGATGCCGATACCGCCGGCATACAGAGCCCGAGCCAGCGGAACTGCATCCTCGACCCGATCGATGACGACAACCGGTATCACCGGGCTCACGCGCAATACATCACGGGCAGTCAGGTTTTCGAGCAATGCTTCGTGTTCGGAGGTCATATCAGCACTCGTTTCCACTCGCTCAGCGAGTCGGTCCGTAGGAAGTCGGTCCACGCAACGACCTGCGCGCCGAACGCTGAAGTGGGCCCGAGATCGGGCCCGAAGATGGAATCGATATCGAGCAGGTCCGACGCCGATCCGGCACGGGCCAGCTGCGTCGACAGCGGATCGTCCAGCACACGTCCGGCTTCCGCTTCCTCGAGCACGAAAGCGCACCAGGCCCCGACGGCGAGAGCGAGGATATCCGTCGAACCACCGGCGGACGTTGCGTCACGCACGGTTCCGAGTAGGCGTGGACCGAGCTTCTGTGATCCGTCCATCGCCACCTGCCGGGTGGTGTGTTTCAGGGCGGGATTGGCGAACCTCGAGCGAACCTCGTCGCCGTACCCGACAGCGTCCATTCCGCCCGCCATCGTCGGTGCCACGTCTCGGAGAACCATGGTTCGGCAGATCTCGTCTAGCACCGAATCCCCGACCGCCTCGGCGATAGTGCTGTGCCCACGCAGAATTCCCAGATACGCCAGCACCGAATGGGTGGCATTGAGCACGCGCAGCTTCATCGTCTCCCAGGGCTCGACGTCCTCGACGAACTGCACACCCACCCGTTCCCACGCTGGACGCGGACCTGCGAAATCGTCCTCGATCACCCACTGCCGAAACGGCTCGCACACCACCAGAGCGTCGTCGCGCAGGCCGGTCCTTCGCTCGTTGTCCGCCCTGTCGTCGTCAGTGGTAGCGGGCACGATTCGATCGACCATGCTGCTGGGGAACGTGACTCGACGCGTGATCCATTCGGCCAGGCCGTCGTCGCAGCCACCGGCGGCGACGAATGCGTGGACCAGCTCGGACAGAATTCGCCCGTTCGACGGCAAGTTGTCGCAGCACAGCACCGTGAGAGGCGAATCGCCTGGCATGCGCCGAGCCAACCCGGCCACCAACTGCCCGGCCACCGTACGCGGCGGCCTGCCGCTCAGGTCCGCCACGATCTCCGGATCGTCCAGACGCAGTCGGCCTGACGCAGGGTCGAGCCGATATCCCTTCTCGGTGACCGTCAGAGTGACAATGTGCGTTGCCGGATCTGCGATGGCCGCGACAACCGCGTCGGGGTCTGCGGCTGCGTTACGTACGTCGAGCATCGAGCCGACGACGGTGGCCGTGGTCTGCTCGGTTCCCTTCTGCACCAGGGTGAACAACCCGTCCTGCGGGGCGAGCTGCTCCACCACGGTATTGCTTCGCTGAGTGAAACCCGTGATGCCCCAGTTCGTTTCCCCGGTCAACAGTGCCGCCTCGTAGGTGAACGCTGCCTGATGCGCCCGGTGGAACGCGCCGACGCCGAGATGCACGATTCCACTGGAGGTGGGGCGGGCGACCGTGGCCGTCGCATCGGACAACCGTGTGGACGCCGTCATGTCGTTACTCGCTCGCTGAGGTATCGCTCACTGTGGCGGCGGATCTCGTCGAGGGGTGCGATGAGACCGGTGCCGCCGCGTCCGCCGACGCTCAGCGATGCCGCTGCTGCAGCCATGGCCGCGGCCTCGCGAAGATCGTCGCCGAGAGCGAGACGCGCAGTCAGGGTGCCGGCGAACACGTCACCGGCACCGGTCTGGTCGATCACCTGGAGGGCGGGAATCACCGGCTGATGAGACCGTCCCTCCTCGGTGAAGATGCTGGACCCTTCTGAACCCTGGGTGACCACCACAGAGCGCGCACCCCAACCCATCAGGGACGCCGCGGCACTCGCCGGATCGTCTGTGCCGAGAAGCAATTCGATCTCGCTCGGTGCCGACGGCACCATCACCTCGCAGTAGGGGGCAATGTTCTGTAGGA
The DNA here is from genome assembly GCF_027270735.1 of Rhodococcus ruber. Taxonomy (GTDB): domain Bacteria; phylum Actinomycetota; class Actinomycetes; order Mycobacteriales; family Mycobacteriaceae; genus Rhodococcoides; species Rhodococcoides rubrum_A. The sequence continues at coordinate 574,124 of NZ_JAPWIJ010000002.1, forward strand.
AGCCGCGCGCCTGCTCGGCCGTCGTCAACCTGGGACGGAAGTTGGGGTCGTAGACGAATCTGGCCGAGCGCTGCGCCACCTGCAGCATCACGCGGGCGACGGTCGGCGACAGCGCCGCAGCGATTCCGCCGCCCAAGACGGCACCCGCATGCTCGATCACGCCCTCGGGCAGGTCCGCCACGTCGAGCTGGCTGCCCACCGAACCGGCTCGGGCATAGGAGAACTGGCGATTGCCCTCCGGATCGATGTGCAGGAAGTAGACACCCTGCTGGCCGGGGACTCGCCGAATGTAGGCGTCGTCGATGCCGAGCTCACGAATTCGCCGACAGACAGCGTCGCCGAGCTCGTCGTCGGATACCCGCGCGACGAGGGCTACCGAAGCACCCGCAGCAGCAGCCGCGGCACCTGCGTTGACGACATCTCCCGATACTCCGAGGACACCGTCTGCTCCGTGCCGAAAGGCCTCGGTGGTCGAGACCTCGACGAGCGGCTCGCCGAGCAGGACTACATCGAACTGCGTTGTGGTCATGTGGCGCTTCACCAATCGTGCATACTGCCGTCGAGACGGCGATTGACGGGCAGGTACTTGGGGTTGTACGGGTACTTCGCGGCAGCCTCTTCGTTCACCTCGACGCCGATGCCCGGCTGATTTCCCGGATGCATGAAGCCGTCGGTGAAGGTGTAGCTCGTCTGGAACACGTCGCCCGTCGGGTCGACGTGCCCCATGTACTCCTGCACGCCGAAGTTGGGAATCGACAGATCCACGTGCAACGCGGCAGCAAGCGATACGGGCGAAAGATCGCCCGCACCATGAGATCCCGATCGAACGCCGTACAGATCGGCCAGCGAGAAGATTCTGCGCAGATGGGTGATACCGCCGGCGTGCGAGACCGACGCGCGGATGTAGTCGATCCACCGGTTGGTGATCAGATCCTGGCAGTCCCAGATCGAGTTGAAGATCTCTCCGACGGCAATCGGGGTGGTGGTGTGCTGACGAATGACGGCGAAGGCGCTCTGATCCTCCGCGGGCGTCGGATCTTCGATCCAGAACATTCGCATCTCTTCGAGGTCTCGCCCGAGTCGTCCCGCTTCGATCGGACTCAGGCGATGATGCACGTCGTGCAGGAGATGGAAGTCGAACCCGTGACGTTCTCGGACGGCACCGAGCATCTGGGGTGCGAACCGCATGTACGGGGCGGTGTCCCACGAATCCTCCTGCGGCGCAGAGCCGGATGCTGGTTCGTAGAAGCCGTCGACCGGAATTCCGTATGTCTTCTTCAGACCGGGAATGGCCGACTGGGCACGAATTGCTTTGTAACCCTTGTCGAGATGAGCTTGGACGTCGTCGAGCATCTCTTCGATGCTGCCGCCGCTGGCGTGACCGTAGACCATGATTCCGTCTCGTGCAGCACCCCCGAGGAGCTGGTAGACCGGCATATCTGCAGCCTTGCCCTTGATGTCCCACAGTGCGACGTCGACCGCGGCGATGGCCGTCATCGTCACCGGACCACGCCGCCAGTACGCACCCTTGTACAGGTACTGCCAGATGTCTTCGATCCGATGGGGATCGCGTCCGATCAGGAGCGGCGCAATGTGATCTTTCAGGTACGACTCGACTGCGAGTTCGCGTCCGTTCAGCGTCGCATCACCCCACCCGACGATGCCCTCGTCGGTGGTGATCTTGAGGGTGACGTAATTGCGTCCCGGAGCCGTCACGATGACAGTGGCGTCGATGATTTTCATTGCGGTCCTTGCAAAGTGGTGTCGATGACGATCTTGAGCTGCGTGGGGTCGGTGAGGGCCGCTTCGAGAGCTGCGGCAGACTCGGCCAACGGGTACGTCGATGTGACGAGTGCGGCGAGGTTCACTCGCGCCGATCCGGCGAGAGCGATTGCCTCGGCGAATGCCGAAGGGCCGTAACGGAAGCACCCGCGGATGTCGAGCTCCCAACGTTGCACTGCTCCGATCGGGAATTCGGCGACTGCGCGGCCCGGCACGCCGACGAGCGCCAGGATGCCTGCCGGGCCGAGGGAGCGTGCCGCATCGGCAATGGCCCCGGGATGGCCCGAGCAGTCGAAAGCAATGTCGAAGGCGCCCTCGGGCAGTGCATCTTCGCCCGAGCGCAACGTCGTGGTGGCACCCAGCGCTGCTGCAATCTCGAGCCGCGCGGGTGCGACGTCGGTGATGGTCGTCTCCGATGCGCCCAGGGCGATGACCGTCTGCAGAACCAGCAGTCCGATGGGCCCGGCGCCGGTGATCGCGATGCGCTTGCCCAACACCGACCCGACCCTGGCTGCGGCCCACACTGCGACGGCCAAGGGCTCGATCAGCGCAGCGACGCCATCGTCGATCGAATCCGGGAGTGGGTGCGCGAATTCGGCTGCGAGGACAACAGACTGCCGCAGCAGTCCGTGGTTCGGTGGGGATCCGAAGCAGACGACGCTGGGGCAGACGTTGTAGTGACCGCTCAGGGTCAGCGGTGAAGTGCCGTTCGGAACCGCGGGCTCGATTGCCACTCGCTGGCCGATCCGGTGCTGGGACACGCCCGCTCCGACCTCGGTGATGACCCCGAATCCCTCGTGCCCCAATACGGTGGGCTGGGTCAGCGAGTTGGAGCCGTTACGGCCGTCGGCGTAGTAGTGCAGGTCCGAGCCACACAGGCTCACACCGTGTACCTCCACCCTGACCTGGCCGTCTCCGACCTGCATACGGTCGATCTTCTCGATCCTGAGGTCACGTGGACCGTGCAGAACGGCCGCCTCGTCGTTGCCGCTGATCACTGCCATCGCTGTAGAGCCTCCGCCGTAGTGCCTTGAATATCAGTACTACCATACTAGTGACGAAGAGCACTTCGTCAAGGGTTCGGCGCTGCGGGCCGCGCGGCGCCCCGCGTTAGTCTTGACCGGTGAGCACACAGAGCAGCAGGAAAGTCACGGCGCGAGAGCGGGCGTACCGAGAGTTACGCCTACGCATCGTGTCCTTGACGCTCCCCCCGGGTAGCCCGCTGTCGGAGAACGACCTTGCCGAGCAGATGTCCGTGAGCCGGACACCCGTCCGCGAAAGCTTGATCCTGCTGGCCGAAGAGGGCCTGGTTCAGGTCTTTCCGCAACTCGGCACCTTCGTCTCGCGCGTCGACACCGAACGGGTTGCCGATGCCCAATTCGTCCGGGAGGCAATAGAAACCGCGTCTTTGAAAGATGCAGTCACGTCTCGCTCGGACCAGGACCTCGCTGCGTTGCGCGCCAATCTGGCAGCGCAGGCCCAGCCTGGAATCGACATGGATCAATTCTTCGAGCTGGACGAGCAATTCCATCAGCTTCTCCTCGCAGCCGGCGGACACTCTGCCGCATGGCGGTCCGTCGAATCCGCGAAGGCTCACCTGGACCGAGCACGACGACTGGGGCTGCGTGACACTCGGCCCATTCGCGACCTGATCGAACAACACACCGCAATAGTCGACGGCCTCGAAGCACGAGACTTCGAGGCCGCCGCCCAGTCGATGCGTGAGCATCTGCGCGCCGTGTTCGCCGATGTCGAACACATCAAGAGCAAGAGCCCACACCTGTTCTCCAACAGCAACGAGCGCCCGACGCGCAAGGTCGTCTCCAGCTGGGAGTGAGTGCGGCTCCACCGCAGTGGTGCGGTTACGTGCCCTCCAGGGGACTCAACCGCACCACTGCCGTAGGCACTACAGGCGCTCGACGATGGTGGCGTTCGAGAGACCACCCGCCTCGCACATCACCTGCAATCCGAAGCGCTGCTCGCGCTCGACGAGTGCGTGGACCATGGTTGTCATGATTCGGGCACCGCTGCCGCCGAGGGGATGACCGATGGCGATGGCTCCGCCGTTGACGTTGACCTTGTTCATATCTGCGCCGGTTTCCTTCGCCCAGGCGAGCACAACCGACGCAAAGGCCTCGTTCACCTCGAACAGGTCGATGTCATCCATCGTCAGGCCGGCCTTCGCAAGTACCTTCCTGGTGGCCGGGATGACGGCGGTGAGCATCATCAACGGATCGTCGCCGGCCACCGCGAAGCTGTGCAGCCTCGCCATCGGAGTCAGTCCGAGTTCCTTCGCCTTCTCACTGGTGGTGATCATGACGGCCGCACTACCGTCGTTGACCTGACTTGCGTTACCCGCGGTGATGTTCCAACCGATTTCCGGGAACCGCTGCGCCATGGCGTCGCTGTAGTATGCCGGTCGCAGTCCCGCCAGCGCATCGAGTGTGGATCCGGTGCGGATTCCCTCGTCGCGGTCGAGCCCGCGGATTGCGGTGATCTCCCGCTTGAAACGCCCCTCTTCGGTGGCTGCGGCAGACTTCGCATGACTCGACAGAGCGAACTCGTCCATCTCGGTACGGCTGATACCCCATCTCGCCGCGATCAATTCGGCACTGATGCCCTGCGGTACCAACCCTTCCGGATACCTCTCGGTGAAACCGACACCTGCCGGATCCTCGGTTCCCACCAGGTTCGACCCCATCGGAATGCGGCTCATCGACTCCGAACCGGTAGCCACGGCCAGATCGTAAGCACCGGAGATCACGCCCTGCGCAGCGAAATGTATTGCCTGCTGGCTACTTCCACATTGCCGATCGACGGTGGTTGCGGGTACCGATTCCGGATAGCCCGCCGCCAGCGCCGCACGCCGAGTCATGTTCGACGCCTGATCCCCTACCGCGGTGACAACTCCGCCGATGACGTCGTCGATCTGGGTCGGGTCTATCCCACTGCGCTGCACTACTTCCCGCAGACTGTGGGCCATCAGGTCGACTGGATGCGCGGGATGCAACGTGCCGTTCGCTTTGCCCCGTCCGACCGGGGTTCTGACTGCCTCGACGATGACTGCGTCTCTCATGACGGCTCCTTGTCCGATCGATCCGTTCCTATCGGATCGCTGACACCACGGTACGAGCTGGCTATAGTTTTGTAAAGCCAGTAGGATCATGGCATGCCCCTCCACATGGACGGCCCACTGTCCGATCTCGGCAGCTGGACAGCAGGCGACCGTTGCTCCATCGCACGCGCGCTGTCGGTGGTCGGCACCCGATCGACGATGCTGATCCTGCGCGAAGCCTTCTACGGAACCACCCGCTTCGACGACTTCAGCCGACGCGTCGGCATCACCGACGCCAGCAGTGCGGCCCGACTCAAAGAACTGGTCGACGTCGGAGTCTTCGTCAAGAAGCCCTACCGCCCCGACAAGGGCAGAACGCGCTACGAATACGTTCTGACGAGAATGGGCGAGGATCTGCTGCCCGTCGTACTCGGCTTGATGCAGTGGGGCGACCAGTACCTGCAAGAAGACGACGGACCGCTCGACGTCGTCGATTCACGAGGCGAGCCCGTGCGCGTACGCGTCACCGACGACAGTGGTTCCGAAGTGCCGATGAACGAGCTGCGTGTGCGCATTTCCTGATCGCCCCGGATCACACCGCCTCGACAGCGAGTGCGACTCCGATACCGATGAACAACACCCCGGCCACTCGGTTCCAGGATGGCGAGTTCGACGAACCGCCGGCCAGTCGGCCCACCGCGACGGTAACGACCGCCCAGACTGCCAATCCAATTGCCACATCGACGATTCCGAGTAGACCGATCTGCAAGGGAAGCGCTCCGTCGGCATCGACGAACTGAGGCAGGAGCGCGACGAAGAACAGAACGGCTTTGGGATTGAGCAAGTTCGTCGCCAGACCCATGCGGAACCAACGCACATCGGACGTCGCACTCCCCTCGGACGACGACTGCCGCAGCGCCGAGATACCCAGCCACACCAGGTACAGGCCCCCGAGAATCTGAATGACGCTCAGCGCAGTCGGCGATCTCGAGATGAGCAGCGACAGCCCCACCACCGCGGCGACCATGTGCACGCACAGTCCGGTCTGCGCGCCGAGGCCCGCTCGCCACCCCGCGGCGCGGCTGCTCGCCGCCGCTCGGGCCACCACAGCGAAGTCAGGACCGGGTATCGCGTAAGCCAGGAGCACGACACCGAGGAACGGTAACCATTGGATGTCCGTCATTGCCTCGACGGTATCTGATGCTTTTCAATACGTAAACCGTTAGAGTTGCCGTATGGATTGGAACTGGCTCGGCGACCACTTCGCACTCGACGTGGTCAACACCGTGCAGTTGCAGCGCGGCGCCTACGCCGATTTGATCGACTCGCCTGCCGACCTCCAGGACTGGGCCGAACTGCAGGGCGCGCGAGTGCCCGAGGTCATCTCCGCCGATGCAGACATGGACGCGTTCAAGGTGACGCGCGATCACATGCTGTCGCTATTGCGGGCGGTGGCGTCGAACATGGATGTTCCGCGAGAAAGCGTCGAACACATCGACAGCATCGCCCGACGCCATCCGGTGACCCGACGGCTCGATCTCGGAGACGGCGGTGGCGTCGGAGATGTTGTGGGAACGGAAGATCCGATCGAATCACTGTGCGCGCGGGCGGCGTCCGCCGTCATCGACCTACTCAACGGGCCGGATCGAGCCCGCTTGGCCTTGTGCGACGCTCCGCGATGCGGTCAACTGTTTCTGCAGGATCGGCCCAATCAGCAATGGTGTTGCAGCGCATGCGGGAATCGAGCGCGCGCGGCACGACACCACGCGAAGGAGAAGCGCGGATCATGAACATCTCGGTACGCCAGGTGGTACTCGACTGCACGGACGCCCGCCTACTCGCCGAGTTCTATCGGCATCTCCTGGGATTCGAATACGTTCCTGGCGACGCCGAACCGATCGACCCGGACTGGCTCGCCATCAACGCACCCGACGGCTCGTGGCGCATCGCGTTCCAGCAGATCGACGCTCTTCCCGAAGCAACGTGGCCGGACGGCGAACACCCACAGATGGCGCACCTAGCCTGAAACCGACGCACACATCCACGCCCCTCGTGGGAATTCACACCCCCCGAACGGGGCGTGGATTCCTAACTGGGGCGTCGATCCCGACACACCAATACATCGGCGAGGGCGTGAACTCAGCCCAATTGCACTGTTGCCGTAGCGCGGTGACCGAAAATTCGCTTGCCCTCGAATGTCGCACCGATGGAGACCACAGCGGTGCGAGTCGCCTCGTCCTTCGACTTGATCTTGCCACTGAAGACGATGTCGGCGGGCTTGTGCGTGTCCACCGGGATCGGGGTGGTGAAGCGAACGGTGTAATCCTTGACGGCACCCGGATCGCCGAGCCACTCGCTGATGAATCCGCCGCCGACACCCATCGTGAGCATGCCGTGGGCCAACACGTTCTCGAGGTCGATCATCTTGGCGAACTTCTCGTCCCAGTGAATCGGATTCGCATCACCCGCGACGCCTGCGTAGTTGACGAGATCTCCCCGAGTCAATCGCACCGTGCGCGTGGGCAATTCGTCTCCGACACTCACCTCGTCGAACTTCTGTGTCGGCTGTCCCCGGTACTCCTCGACGATCAGCGGCTCGTGCTCCTGCGGGGTGGACAGGGTGTCGTGCTCGCTCGCGTTGGCGACTGCTGCATCCATCGACGCGCCGAACATCACCAGGTTGCGGGCGGCATCGGCGATGGCCGGATCGATTTCACCGGACCGTCCGACGAGCAGCGTGGTGTACGTGGTCTGCACCAGTTCGTTCTTCTGGTTGGACACGACGTTCTTGGTGACCATCATGTCTCTACCCATGACCGTCTTGAACGAGTCGAGCGAGACGTCGCACGTCAGCTGATCGCCGGCCAGGATGGGCTTCTGGAACACCAGCACCTGGTCGGTCTGCAGAATTTGGCTCAGGTCGTAGCCCTCGGCGATGGACTCGAGGAGCTTCTTCTGTGCGAGCGTGCCGACCAAGGACATGAATGTCAGAGGTGCAACCAGAGCGCTATGACCCAGCGCGGCCGCGGCATCGCCGTCCCAGTGCGCGGGGTGGAAGTCCTGGACCGCGCGAGCGTACTCACGAATCTTCTCGCGACCGACCTCGTAGTAGTCCTCGGTGCGGTAGTGATAACCGACCATGCTCCGCGCGTGCTCCGCCGGGTCGAATGCCTGTTCGTCGGTTGCTACCGCACCGGACTCCGCTACCTGCTCTGCCACTGTTGACCCACCGTCTCGTCCCCTGCTGTTCGTCATTACCCGAGAAACCTACCCAACGACGACGCTGGTTGGCCAGGACGGTCCGTCAAGCAGATCGGTGTCGCGCGGCGTCGTTGTAACCCACGACGCCCACCATCGAGTCCTGTGCCGAAAGCCCACCGGCCCGGCTCATCGCCCCACGCGGGTGGTGCTGGCGCGATGCAACAGCATCGACGGCCATCAGCGCGGCACCGTGAGCCGTGAGCGACTCAGGATTCGCAGGCACGATGACAGGCAACATCAGATCTCGGCGAAACATCCGGCGAAGGGACGGAAGGTTGGCGCAGCCGCCGACCATGACCAACGCGTTCACTGCACAGGGAGCATCTACGATGACGCTGGCAACCCAATCCTCGAGCGAGCCGATACTACGCTCGAGCACATCGTCGAAGGTGTTGCGCCACAAACGAACCGGGCCACCGACGAACGGTCCGGCGACCTCGGCCACCCGCAACCTGGACAGTTGTTCCCGAGCCGTGCGTACTGCGACCATCAGGTCCGCTCGTGCGCGATCGGACGCCAACTCGTCAGCTCCGAACGTCGAGAGCATGTACCGCGAAATCTGCTCGTCGCAGCCGATGCCGCCGAACAGCGTGGTGCGCACCGAACTGAACACCCTTCCGGTGGCCGGGTCTGCGATGGACATCGTGGTACCGGACGCTCCGATGTCGCAGATCGCGACGGTACGTGCGCCCTCGAGCTGGCCCGTGCCTCGCAGGTACCGCAGCTGAGCACCGAGTTCCGACGCGACCAGCAGACGATCTGCCTCGTACGTGGAGTACGCCGACGTCCGGCCTCGGGCACCGGGATCGTCGGGGACAGCCAAGACGATGTCTGCTCGCTCGACCATCTGATCTCGGGACATCGAGTCGAGCAGATCGAGGGCGACCTGGAGATGGTCGCCAGGGTCGAACGAGTGCACGATGTGGGCCGACCGCACCGATTCGTCGATTGCATCGACGGCGACCCCTCGGGCAGTGGCAGAACCCACCGAGACACCAAGGACTGTTCTCATGTTCCCTCGACTCGAATAGCTACTCCGACCAGCCGATAGTAGCCCCCTAACCGCCCCCTGGACAGCAAAAGAAGGAATTACCTGAACTCGGAGTTTGTTTCGACCGATTCGTCACACCTTCGGCCCGCATTCGATGCGCATCACGCGACGTGATCGAAGGGATCACGGCGGTCGGACAACAACGGTCCCCAGTCTTCCTGCGCCGACGTCATGGCCGCGCCGCCGACACCGTTGGCCGAGTCCATACCGCGGGCGGTGGCAACTATGGAACGAGCCGACTGCACCAGAGACACATCGAACCGGAAGCTGTGTGCCGCCAACTCCGCGAACGCGTCATCGGGACTACAGCCACGCAGGGCGATGAGAACCCCCACTGCCCTGTCGATCGTCGTGCGGGTCACCACGTCTGCTGCGGAACTGTCGGTCATCGGATACTCACCGTCTACTGGTCGATCACCCGATGGTAGCGAGGCTCGAGCAGAAGTTCAGCTGTCGCAGTGGAATTCACACACCCGTCATAAGACGGACTTGTCCGAGTATCAAACCCGCTCGCTCACAATGGAACAACAACTTCGGATCGGTCCACCGTCGGTTCCGCGGCAGGCTCCTCCGGGGTGGACGTGGGCTCGGTTGTCACCGGAACCTCCACGGTGGTCGTGGGCGGATCCGTGTCGGGAATCTCGGGCTCGGGTTCCGGCTCGGGCTCCGGCTGCGGCTTCGGATCCTTTGTCGGAGTTCGCCCACCGCCCGCCTCGTCACCGACGGGCGAGCTGTCGCCGCCACCGACGATCACTCGGTCGGGTTTTCCGCCGCCGCCGTACCCACCGGTGTTCGACGCGGCTTCGGCTACCGGAGTCGGAACAATGCCCGCCGATGGTGGTTCGCTCCACGCGCCGACAGGGACCGGCCCGAACGTGGGTGCCTCGAGGGCCGGCGTATCTGCGGAAGGAACACTCGCCGAACCGAAAGGTACACCCGTGTCATCAGCCACCGCTGTGGGCGACGACGACGTCTCGGCGACGACGATGGCGTCCGACGTACCGACCTCGCGGCTCTGCTCGGGGCCTGTTGCCGCCAGTGCCCAGACCGTGGCACCGCTGAGCGCGGCCAGAATTGCGACACCCAAACCGATCATCGTCAGTCGCGCACTGCGCGGAGTGCCCATCCGATCACCGTGGGAAGGACTCCCGACATCCTCACCCGCTTCGGGTCCGTCAGCCGACAGCTCGCCCCGCCACGCGACAGGGCCGGTCGCGGTACCGAACAGTGCGGCCGCGACTGCGAACGGAACCTCGGCGTTCAACCGCGGATCTCCGGCGTCCACCACCCCGACGTCACGAACATCGTGGGCAGCCAAGGCGGCGCGAACGATCGCGCAGAGCGCAATGCTGTCGCAGACCACCGCTGAGCCGACGATATGCAGATCGTTCTGGGCCGCCTGCACCCTCATGATTCCGAGCATTGTCGTGACGGCGTCACCGACACCGCCGGGAGCCGCTGCAACAGAAACAGTGCGGGTGGAAATTGGCCCGAGTTCGGGCAGATCGGCCTCGACCAGGACAGCCGACACCTCTTCGACACCGACGTGTACGCCGAGCGCTATGGACATGATCGTCGACTCCCCCGAATCCAATTCCGACTCAGAGTACCCTTCGGGGCGTCGAACAGGGAACTAAATTGTTTTATGTGGAGATCAGAACTCCAGCTTGCTCGCTTCGTCTCGGGCCGACTCTGCCGCGCGGCGCTCGCGCTCGAAGAGCAGACCGAACGTGAAACCATTCTCTCCTGCCGTCGTCCCCGCTCGCGCACCCAGCGTCCGCAGAATGCCCGCCGCGATCACCGCATCCTGATGCTCGCCGAGCACTTCCTGAATCATTTTGAAACGCTTGACGTTTGCCTTCGAGATCTTCTTGTCCACCAACGGGGCGACCAGCTCGGCCGCATACCGAGCTCGCTTCGAGGCCTTGCGAGCGCGGTGCAACGCCTCGTCGTCGGTACCCAGCACCGCACTCTTCGTACGATCGATCGCCTTCTTCCCGGCCTTGTGCGCAAGTTTGACCAGGAGGCGGTCGTTGACCTCTCCGTCGATCGGCAGTCCACGCGACCATGCCGACAACTGCGTCAGCAGCTCGCGATAGCGGTCGCCGTCGAGTTCGGCCATCGCCGTTTCCCGATGCCGAATCTGCTCTGCCAGCAGATCGTTCTCGATACGCGAGGCCACCGGCCCCAGCACCCATTCGGATGGCAGTTCACGCAGAGCAGCCGCGAACCGCGCGCGCTGCACCTGGCGGTCTCGCACCTCACCGAGAAGACTTGCGTACCAGGATAGTTCGGCCTCCAGATGAGCTGCCGGCTCGTCCTCGAACACACTCCCGAACACCCTAAGAGTGCTGCGATACCGCCTGATCGCCACCCGGGTGGAATGAATCGGATCCAACCCTCGACGCAGATACACGTCCCCCGCGACGATTGCCTGCACCTGCTCGTCGAGGTAGTCCGTCAGCAGCTGAAGTCCGGTGTCGGCCTGCGCCTCGCGCACAACCGACAGCGCTCGATCCAACTTCGACGGATGCGCCGACAGGCGAGCACCGGCTCCGCGCAGCAGCTTTCCGGCTTTCTTCAGAAACGACTCGGAGCCGGCAGGGCCGAGCTCGACCTCTACCTCCCGCCACCGCGGGCCCGTCGCACCACCGATCAAGACCACCGACACCTCGTCGTCGGCGATCTCCGCAATCACCGCCCCGTCGGCGTCGGACACCGAATGCACAGTCCGGCGCGTCGTCAATGTCGCCACCGCGGACAACTGCCCACCCATCACGGCACCGCGGAGAACGTCGGCCAGCTCGTCCGGCACGACGTCGTCGGCACCGCTACCGAGAGGAAGTCGAATCTCCGTCCGCGCCTTCTCGGCCGGAACCTTCGCATGCCAGCCGTTGTCGGAATCACCGGTGCGCCGCCGCAGCGTGATTCCCCGCCGCAACAGATCGTGCCCGACGGTATCGAAGTACTCGCTGATCAGATCGGTCTCACTCGATTCCAGTGCCCCGTCGGTGGGCACCAGCGAAGCGAGAGTGGGCAACTCGAAATGTGCGTCGACGTCGAACTTGTCTTCGCGCTCGGTCTGAATCGACTCCATACGACCATCCTGCCTCGAGTACCGGTGCCGACGGCGGCGGAAGCCGCAGACCCGTCAGCCTCGCGGCATGTCCAGCTTCGGGAGCGGGAGATCGAACGTCCGAGTCGATCGTGTGGGGGTGGCCGGAGCCCGTGTCGTGGTGGTGGCCGGAGCCCGTGTCGTGGTGGTGGCCGGAGCCCGTGTTGTAGTGGTGGCCGGAGCCCGTGTCGTGGTGGGCGGTGCCACCGTCGTTGCCGGTGCCACCGTGGTCTGCTCCGAAGTGGGCCTGACGGGAGCCGTCGACTCGCCGTTGTCGGAAGTCGAACTGCCGGGGGGCGTCGTTCGCCGGGGCGCGGTGGCCCGTGCCCCATCGGAGGTGGTCGGTGCGTCCGACGAAGATGTGGTGGGCGTGGAGGTAGTGGGCGTGAACGCCGGGGCGGAGGTGTCGCCGGACGGGGATGTCGACTCCGTCGTGGTCGGAAGCGGTGCCGACGGCCCTTCCGGATCTGCAGGGGAACCGGCCGATGCAGGCGCGACGGACCGGGAGCGGACGGTCTGCGACGAATCCTGCGAGCTGCCCACCGATGGCGCCGGATCGTCGGTACTGGTCCGTGCCGCTGCGGCGACGACGGTCCCGGCCGCGCAGACGGCAACCAGTGCGGCGACTGCACGTCCGAGATGCCGGGACTTGTTGACTCTGGTCATTCGCTTGGAGGAGGTGTCGCTGTGGCGCGGGCGTTTGGAGACCACCGAACCCACCGGGACAACTGCGGCCACCTCGCGATCGGCGGAATCGCTACCGACGGCCGCGAATTGCTCGGTGATCGCGTCGTGTGTCGCCGGCGCAGGCCGAACGCCGACCGTCCGAGCAATTCCTGCCGCACCGCGCGCCGCCAACAGTTCCGGTTGTTCGGGTACGAACACCGGTATCGAGACTGCGTCGAACAAGAACTGCCGAACGATCTGCATGTTGGCACCACCACCGACCGCGACGACGGCGTCGACGCGGATGCCCTGCGCGCGAACGGTATCGAGCACATCGACTGCCGCCGAAACGGCTCGCTGCACCGAATCGGCGATGAGCTCGTCGACGGTGCCACGCCACAGTGTCGCGCGACCGCCGACGAAGGGTCCGGGAACCGAGACGCTGCGAAGTCGCGACAGTTCGTGTTTGCCGACTCGAACGTCGTGGACGAGCCGTCGACGAGCCTCGACCGTCAGTGCCTCTGCTGCCCCGAACATGGCGATGAGGTGATCACACAGGACGCGATCGCAGGCATCACCGCCCAATTCGTCGGTGCGAGACGCGGCGAGTACCCGGCCGCTGTGGACATCGACCACGGACACCGACGTGCCGGACGCACCGACGTCGAACAGCGCGACGCAGCCTTCCCCGACCAGCACACCCGTTTCTCGGAGCGCACCCAACTGGGCACCGAGCTCCGAGACGAGCACGACGCCGTCGGAGAAATCCTGATCGAAGGCCGTTGTGGGGTCACTCTCGCGAAGCGCGAGCACCGGGTAGAAGTCTGCGGACGCATGCTCGGTGGCCAGATTGTGCACCGAGGTGACCACGGCGTCCCACGGATCGGGAGCAAGACCGTTGGGTGCGGGCCCTGACGCCACTGGCTCGTGTACTTCCAGGACGGAACCGGGGCGAGCGTTGTTACTGATCACACTGCGAACACCGCTCGATCCCAGTGACGCACCGAGTACAGACGCACCGACAACCGGGGACACAAGAAACCTCGTTCTGGTAGGCCCCAACCCACGTTCGCTCACCAGAGTACTGCTACAACCATCCGTTCGTCATGTTTTACCCGCCGAAAACAATCTCGGAGGTCAGTCCACGCTCGACTGATTGAAGTTCAGGTACGCCTTGGACGGGGTGGGGCCGCGCTGACCCTGATACTTCGACCCGACGGCGGCGCTGCCGTAGGGGTTCTCGGCAGGCGACGACAGCCGGAAGAGGCACAGCTGCCCGATCTTCATTCCCGGCCACAGCGTGATCGGAAGGTTGGCGACGTTGGACAACTCCAACGTGATGTGGCCACTGAAGCCCGGATCGATGAACCCTGCCGTCGAATGGGTGAGCAGACCGAGCCGACCGAGTGAGCTCTTTCCTTCCAGGCGACCGGCCAGATAGTCCGGCAGCGTCGTCAGTTCCAGAGTGGAGCCGAGCACGAATTCACCCGGGTGCAGAACGAAGGGTTCGCCGGCCTCGGGCTCGACCAGCGTCGTCAACTCGTCCTGCTGCAACGCCGGATCGATGTGCGTGTAGCGAGTGTTGTTGAACACACGAAACAGCTTGTCGAGCCGTACATCGACACTCGACGGCTGAACCATCGACGGGTCGAACGGTTCGATCGCCAGGTTGCCCAGGGTCACCTCGGCGCGGATGTCACGGTCGGAGAGCAGCACCTCTGCAGGTTACTGGTCCATCACGGCCTCTCGCGACACACCCGAGTCCCGGTCAGGGTGAGTAGCCCGGCAAAAGAAAATCCGGACAATCGAGCGGCACCACCTTTCACACTCGGGCAACTCCTATCAGGAAGAGTGAAATGAGAATTCCATCCGGCGTTCCGTCGTACCAGGACGATCGATCTCGATGCCGCATTGTGGCCGCAACGCCCAAAAACAATCCGGCATTGTGGGATCGATTCCTCGACGGCGCAGAGGAAAGTTATACGAGACACGGTGTTGCTTCGGCGCTGGAAATGTCGACCATTCGAGACGGCAACACCACCACCCTGTTCTTCGCAGCACTCGATCACGCCGAGGTGATGGTCGGCGGGGTGCGCGTGCAAGGCCCGTATTCCTCGGTGGATCAATCACACGCACTCGTCGAATTCGCCGGGTATCCGAACGGCCGCCGCCACGTTCACGCGATGCTCGACGAGCGCATCGCGCACGGGGTGGTCGAACTCAAGTCGGCATGGGTCGCGCGAGACGCACACCGCGGCCGCGCCGTCACGGCAATGATCGCGGAGTCGCCCGCGTACAGCACCGCCCTGCTCGGCGCGCGGTACGCACTTGCCACCGCGGCCTCTCATGTCCGTAGCTCATGGCTCGCCACCGGCGCGGTCATCGCCACCCAGATCGAACCGATTCCCTATCCCGACAACCGCTACCGAACCGAGGTGTTCTGGTGGGACAGAAAAACTCTCGCGTTCGACGCCGAACTCGCCACCTGGCGACGGATGCGTCGCAACACAGCCACTTTGCTCGCACACCGTCGACCGTCCATCGAACTCCCGGAAGCAGTGGCGTCATGAGCGACGCATGGCAGCCTGTGATATTCGACAAGACGGACGCCGCGCAGTGCGCCGCACTGAAAGAACTCGAACAAGATACGAGCCTGACATTTCTGGACGAGCGCGAGACCCAGAGGAATGGCTTGCGCACCCTCCTCCCCAGTCCTGAGCAGAGCCTCCTCGACGAGAACGACCGGTGGGTGTACTTCCCATGGCGAAAAACGGTTGTCGCAGTTCTCGGACCCATGTCTTTTCGACACCTGAGGCTCGACAGAAACAGGAACAAGATAACCCGTTCCGAGCAGAATTCATTGGGAGATCTCACGATCGGAATTATCGGCCTCAGCGTCGGACACGCCATTGCCCACACGTTGGCACTCGAAGGGATCTGCGGAACGCTGCGCCTGGCAGATTTCGACGAGATCGAACTGTCCAATCTCAACAGAATTCCGGCATCCATCCTCGATCTCGGTATCAACAAAGCGGTCGTCGCAGCGAGACGCATTGCGGAGATAGATCCGTATCTGCGTATAGAAATAGTCCAGGACGGAATCACGGAGGACACCATCGACGGGTTCTTCGACGGACTGGACCTGCTCGTGGAGGAATGCGACTCGTTGGACGTCAAGGTCCTCGCCCGCGAAGCAGCCAGGTCGCGCCGCATCCCGGTGTTGATGGAGACATCCGACCGCGGGTTGCTCGACGTCGAACGCTTCGACCTCGAACCCGAGCGCCCGGTGTTCCACGGCATACTCGGAGACATCGCCTCGACGAGCCTGCGCGGCCTGGGCACCCGCGACAAGATTCCGATAGTGCTCGACCAGCTGGACGCTGCACTGCTCTCGGCGCGCATGGCCGCCTCGATGGTGGAGGTGAGCGAGACGATCGAGACGTGGCCACAGCTGGGCGGCGACGTACAGCTCGGTGGTGCCACCGTCGCGGCCGCTGTTCGACGCTTCGGCACCGGAGCCCACCTGCCGTCGGGACGAATTCGCATCGACCTCGACACCCACCTCGATGAGCTCGCGTCTCCTCGTTCGGCTCCGACCAGGACGGATGAACTGACCCCGGCCGAAGATGCCGACGGTTCGCCGCCGAGCTCCGTCGATCCCGACGCGGCCGTTCTCGACGCTGCTCGACGCGCACCGTCCGGTGGCAACAGTCAGCCGTGGACGATGTCGACCGACGGACGCACAGTGACGATAGGCGTCGACCGATCCCGCACCTCAACCCTCGACATCGCTTTTCGTGGCAGCTACGTGGCAGTGGGAGCCGCAGCCTTCAATGCTCGCGTGGCCGCCGCCGCGCAGGGCAGATTCGTCGGTGAGCGCATCACCGACCACGGAGTCGAGATCGCCTTGCGTGAGTGCGGCCCCGGACCGATCACCGACCGGCGGCTACTCGACGGCGTTATCGGACGCTGCACCAATCGGGGGTTGGGCACTGCCGAGCCTCTCGACGCGAGGGTCGCAGCAGACGTCGTCGCTGCGGCCGCCGCGGAAGGTGGGCGAGCCGTGCTACTGACTGCACGCGAATCCATTTCTGCGGCTGCGGACGTCCTCGGCGACGCCGACCGTATTCGGTATCTCACACCGCATCTGCATCGAGAGATGTTCTCGGAGTTGAGATGGCCAGGAGATCCCGATCCGAATCGAGGCATCGAGGTATCGAGCCTGGGGATCGACGATGCGGATCTGTCCAAGCTCGAGATCGTCAAGCGGCCGGACGTCATGGCCCTCGTCGATGCCTGGGACGCCGGCGCGGCACTGGGGTCCGACATGCGCGATCGGGTGCTGTCCAGCTCAGCGCTCGTGGTGATCGTCGTACCAGGATCGACCGCAGGCCATTACATCCGAGGAGGATATGCAACGGAGAACGTTTGGGTAACTGCACATTTGCACGGACTCGCCGTCCAGCCGGTTTCTCCCGCGTTCCTGTATGCGCGCACTCCGAAGGAACATCAGCAGCTGTCGATGCACCGCGGAGAAGCGTTGCAGCAGTTGAACTCGAGGTTCCGCATGCTCCTCGACATCACCGACCTCGAATCGGTAGCGCTGGTGTTGCGGCTCAGTTGCGCCCCGAAAATCGGGATTTACAGTCGCAGACTGCCTGTTTCGGGGCCCGGATCGGGGTAGAGTCCGGCCGAGACCAGGGGGAACAGTCCTGCACTGCGTCTGCGAAGAGGCGGGAGCGGGGCACTGGAGCACACACGAACGCTCGAGGTTCTCGTCACCCGCGTCGCAACCGAGCTCATGGGAGTCGATGCGGCGACGGTGCACGAGGCCTACGAATCCGTTCTGAGACAACTCGTGGACCACCTCGGCATCGACTTCGGTTTCCTCCGGCACAACGATTTCGAGGCCAGAGCCACCGTGCTCAGTGCCGAATGGCCCCCGCGACTGAGCAGACCCGATCCGGATCCGCTGGCCGTCGTGAAGTTCGACGACGCCGACTCGGTGTTCCGACTGGCCGAAACACTGACCGAACCGGCAGTGTTTCGGCCGGGCCAGCAACAGGAAGGCTATCGCCGACGCGTCGAACAGGGATCGGGATTCTCGGCGACATCGATGGCCGTGGTGCCGCTGCTGCACACGGGAAGAACCATCGGCATCCTCGGCCTGATCAAAGTCGGCGACCGCTCCTGGTCCGAGATAGAACTCAACGCGCTCAAAGCAATTGCGGCTCTTCTCTCCCAACTACAGGCACGGGTGATCGCTGAGGAACAACTGCGATTCGCGGCCTTGCACGACCACCTGACCTCACTGCCGAACCGCACCGCCCTCGCACAGCACCTGCGCGACCGACTCGACCCGACGATGCCCGGCCCCGTCGCAGTGATGCACATCGACCTCGATCGGCTCAAAGCACTGAACGACTTTCTCGGGCATCTCGCCGGAGACCACTTCCTCGAGACCATCGCGAATCGACTGCAGAGCTTCGTCGGCGATTCGGCCGGCATCGTCGCGCGTCTTGGCGGCGACGAATTCGTCGTCGTACTCGCCGGACCGTGCTCGGTCCGCGTCGCGAGACACCACGCCGAAGCCATCGCCGACGCCATCAACGCACCCGTCACCCTCGGTGTCGAACGGATAAGCCGCAGCGCGAGCATCGGCATCGCCTTCGGCCACCCCGGCCGACACACCGCGGAATCGCTACTGCGACAGGCAGATCGAGCAGCATTGGTGGCCAAACGTGCAGGCGGTCATGATATCGCTCTGTTCACCGACGAAATGCATGCCGATTCCGAACTACGCAACGACGTCGAGATCCACCTGCGTGAGGCCATCGCAGGCAACTCCCTGATTCTGCATTTTCAGCCCGAGGTGGACCTCGTCTCGGGGCGGATCACCGCAGTCGAAGCACTGGTTCGATGGCAGCACCCCACCCGCGGACTGCTACCCCCGTCCGCGTTCATCCCGGTCGCCGAGGAGACGAACCTCGCGGGCGAACTCGGTCGCTGGGTTCTCGAACATGCCTGCCGCACGCTGGCCGACTGGCACCGGGACATCCCCGAACTCGACATCTCGATGCGCGTCAACATATCGCCCGTCCAACTCGTCACCAACGGCTTCGTCGGTGCTGTTGCCAGAGCGCTGGAAGAGTTCTCGATAGCCGGTCCCAACCTCTGCCTGGAAATAACCGAAGTAGCAGTGGTGCAGGATCTTTCACGTACTCGCGTGACGCTTCGCGAACTGCGCGAGCTCGGCGTGCAGGTAGCCATAGACGATTTCGGCACCGGATACAGTTCACTGTCGCACCTGAAGGAACTGCCCGTCGACGCCCTCAAGATCGATCGCGCCTTCGTCACGGAGCTCGGCAACGGAACCACCGGCGACCTCGCCATCGTCCAGTCCATCATCGGTCTCGCCGATGCGTTCGGGCTCAGCATCATCGCCGAAGGCGTCGAAACGCAGAGCGCGAGAAACACCCTCGTACAACTGGGCTGCACTCGCGCGCAGGGATATCTGTTCTCCAAGCCGGTTGCCGCCGAGGACGCCCTGATCCTGCTGCACGGTGTGCGAATCGACGTCTGAGCGCCCTGCTAACCTGAACGGTGCAACACCATGCCGGTGTAGTTCATTGGTAGAATGCGACCTTCCCAAGGTTGAGAGGCGGGTTCGATTCCCGTCACCGGCTCCACGGATCGCCCGCGGGTGCACGTCGTTCAACATGCAACGAGGGCAGACTCCGGCGTAGACGCCGACCCACAGACCATGAATGTCGATCGGGTCCGCGTCAGCACCATCCGACCTCTTTTCACATACGAGAGGCCCGGCCATGACGGCCGGGCCTCTTCTATGTGCGCTGTCGACACAATTCGGAGGAAAGAAAAAGGTATATGACTTTTATGAATAGAAGGCCACTTTCATAGGGACATTTCACAACAACAGGAATATCGTCGGTGCATGCGCGGACCACGTCGGAGTTTGATCACCCTCGCCATCACCGCTGCCGCAGCACTACTCGCGCCTACCGCACATGCGACACCTCTGATGCCCATTGCCGCAGCGCCCGAACAACCCGATCACGCCGACGCGATCCGCTACGCGGCAACCAACCGCGACGCCGCCCCACCCGGGTCCAACGACATGAGCTGCACCCCCACCGCAGAACACCCCGACCCCGTCGTCCTGGTGCACGGCACAGACTCCACTGCGTACTCCGATTGGGCCGGTTTCTCCCCCATACTCCGGGCAGCCGGATTCTGCGTGTTCGCCATCAACTACGGCACATCCCCCGACGGCACGAGCAACGGCTACGGTGCCATCGAAGACAGTGCGGCACAACTGAAATCGATGACCCAGTCCATCCTGGACACGACCGGGGCCGCGGCGGTCGATGTGGTCGGCTACTCGCAGGGTGCTGCGGTCGCACGATACTTCGTCAACAGACTCGGCGGTGACGCCATGGTCCGTCGCTGGGTGGGAATAGCATCGCCGACCTACGGCGGCACCATGTACGGAGCGACGCCCGTCGTACAAGCTGTGCCCGGTGCGACCAATCTGGTGGCGGGCGAATTCGGGCCCGGGCTGACGCAACTGATGGCCGGATCCGACTTTCTCGATCGCCTCAATTCCGGCGGCGACACCGTGCCCGGCGTCGAGTACACGTCCATCGCCACCAGAGTCGACGAAGTGATTCAGCCGTATACCAATGCGCTACTTCGGGATCCCGGAGCCCACAACATCGTGGTGCAGGACGTGTGCCCCGACACCGAGGTAGCGCACTTCACGTTCACCTACGATCCCACTGCACTTCGCTTGGCGCTCAACGCCCTGGATCCGGCGAACGCACGCCCCCCGACGTGCGTCCCGGTATCGCTGGGATCCGGAATCCTCGACGTGGTGCTTGCCAGCAATTGATGTGTCAGGTGAGCAGTTGATGCGCTCTGAGCCCGACGTACAGTTCTGCGGCCTGAACCGGATCACGAAAATCTCGACCGGTCAGCTCGGCAATGCGGCGTAACCGATACAGCACCGTGTTGCGGTGATAGTGCAGCGATTCGGCAGCAGCCTTGGTGGATCCACCGCACGAGAACCACGCGTCGAGTGTGGCCAGCAGGCTCTGCCGTTCGGCCCGTGGCAACGCCAGTAGATTGCCGAGGATCTGACGCGAGGCGATGCGACCCGACTTCGGATCGCGGACCAACAACAGCGGCACCGGTACCGAGTCGTATCGCACCGGCGTCGACTCGGCAGGGCTACAGGATCTCGCCAACCGCGCCTGACCGACGGCGTCACCGATACCCGACGGGGACCGAAACACCGAACTGACCCCGACCCGCCCCGCACCCAGTTCGCTCAACGTCACCAGTGCGGAATCGATCTCCGATTCGGTTGCGGCGCACATCAACCCGACGCTGCCATCGACCTCCGCATCCCACACGGACTCGGTGCCTGCCGCGCGAAGCCGCGCGATCAACCCGTCCACTCCCACGGCCGTGGTCAGCGGCTCCTGCGAGACCACCACGAAGTACCCGTGGTCGGGAATGCGAAATGCTCGTAGCGCATCAGCAGCCGCAGACGGGTTGGCCGTGTGATCGGCGAACAGCACCCGAATGAGTCGGCCGCGGGCCTCGGCACTCTCGCGGGCACGCATGTCTGCACTCTGCCGATAGGCCTCAGCGGCCTCGTCGGAATACACGTCGACCAGAGCCCACACCTGTGCGGCCATGTCGAGCAGTGCGTGACTCGCCCGGCCGTCCGATCGCTGCATCAACTCGTCCCAGACCAACCTGCCGCCGAGCCGGAACGCATGCAGCAATGCCGCCAGCGGTACCCCCTGCTCTGCCTTGAGTCGGCCTGCGGCCTGTGCCGACTGGAGCTGCATGGGCGCGCGACCGGACAGCTTGCCCAGCATCGACGCCAAATTGCTCCGCGCCGCCTCGTGCAGTTGCTCGGGGGTGAGCAGCGTCGATTCGAGGTATGCATGCTCGGCCCCCAGGATCCGACGCACCAGTTCGCTCGCCAGATCGTCGACGCCGTCGAGCATCGTCGCGGCCAGATCGGTCGGTGACGGATGCAGATCCAGTTCGGTCGCGGTCATGACAGAACTCTAACCGCACCCGTGTAAGCCACGCCACACCTGAACTGTGCCACGGCACAAACGGTGGGACTCGATTGAGAGCGGTGGCCCATAGCGTCCGCGCCACGAATGCGACGACAATCACACTCGAAGCCGTGTATCCGAACAACGATCTGGAGCCGAGAAGTTGACCAGCGAAGCCACCCCGCACCTGCATCCCGTCCCGACCACCGGCTCCGACTCCCAGCCGGCCGTCGATGCCGCTCTCACCGATTTGTCTCAGGGCGAGAAGAACTGGGGACAGCTCACCCTCGCCGATCGGCGGGCACTGCTCGAACGCATGCACGCGCTGACCTCCACTCACGCCCAGGAATGGGTGACAGCGGCCTCGTCGATCAAGGGTCTCGACAGCTCGTCCAGCCTCGTCGGCGAGGAATGGCTGTCCGGCCCGTACTCCTTCCTCGGTGCGCTCGGCGCGCTCACCCACACGCTCACGGCTCTGGAAGCGGGAACCAGTCCGTTGGCCGATGTGAAGTTCGGGACGGCACCCGGCGGGCGGACGACGGTGTCGGTGCTCCCGCTCAACATCTTCGAGCGCCTGCTGCTCAACGGGTTCACCGGCGAGGTATGGCTGAAGCCCGGAATCGATCGTGCGACCGCACAGCGCACAGCGGGGCTCGCCCAACTCGATCCCGCCCACACCGCGGGCATCGGAGTGGTACTCGGCGCAGGCAACATCACCTCGATCGCCCCGCTCGATGCCCTGTACGAGTTGCTCGCGTTCAATCGGGTGGTCGCACTCAAGCTGAACCCCATCATGGATCCACTACTACCGGTGTTCGAGAAGGTGCTCGCACCCCTCGTCGACATCGGCGCACTGCGTCTGCTCACCGGTGGAGCCGATGTGGGCACCTATCTGGTTCGGCACGATCGCGTCGACCACGTGCACATGACCGGAAGTTCCCTCACACACGACGCGATCGTGTTCGGTACGGGCGACGACGGAGCCGCCCGCAAGGCCGCGAAGGACCCGATTCTCACCAAGGACATCTCCAGTGAACTCGGCGGCGTCTCGCCCACCATCGTGCTACCGGGTGAGTGGAGCCGCGCCGACATCTTGTTCCAAGCCGAACACGTTGCCACCCAACGCCTGCACAACAGTGGGTACAACTGTGTCGCGTCACAGGTCGTCGTGCTGTCCTCCGAATGGAAGCAGCGCGACGAATTCGTCGCCGCTCTGCGCGCGGCACTCGACCGCGCACCGGCACGTGCCCCCTACTACCCCGGCAGCGACAGGAGAGTGTCCGACGCCACCGCCACCTACCCGGCCGCGGAACGACTGGGCGACGGTGGTGGCCGCGTGCTCATCACCGATCTGAACCCCGGTGAGTACGCACCCCTGCTGCAAACCGAGTACTTCGCACCGGTCATGGGCGTCATCGAATTGCCCTACAGCGGTGCGGCATTCGCTGCCAAAGCAGTCCAGGCCGCGAACGAGGAATTCACCGGCACTCTCGGGGTCAACATCATCGGTGCCCCAGCCACCATCAAGGCACTCGGCGAGAAGTTCGACACCATGCTCGCCGAACTGCGCTACGGCACCATCGCCGTGAACGCCTGGACAGCTCTGGGATTCCTCACCGCGTCGGCCACCTGGGGTGCCTACCCCGGTCATACCGTCGACGACGTTCAGAGCGGAATCGGCATCGTGCACAACGCATTGCTGATCGACGGTGCCGAGCGAACGGTGGTGCGTGGCCCCTTCCGTCCTCTGTCGCGCTCACTGATCAACGGGGAACTCTCCATCTCCCCGAAGCCACCGTGGTTCGTCACCAACAAGACCGCAGCATCGACCGGCAAGTTGCTCACTGCGTTCGCAGGTGCACCCTCCTGGTCCAAGCTGCCTGCGATATTCGCCTCCGCCCTGCGCGGCTGACACCTCCGCGCCCGCAACGACTTCAAGGACAAAGATGAGCTCACAGCACAAGACTGCCGACTACATCGTGGTGGGCGCAGGTTCCGCAGGCGCAGTGGTGGCCAATCGCCTCAGCGCCGACCCTCGCAACGAGGTGATCCTGCTCGAAGCAGGCCCCGAGGACAAGAACAAGTTCGCCCACATTCCGGCTGCGTTCTCCAAACTCTTTCGTAGCGAGGTCGATTGGGATTACCTGACCGAACCGCAGCCGGAGCTCCGAGATCGCAGCATCTACTGGCCGCGCGGCAAGATGCTCGGTGGCTCGTCGTCGATGAACGCCATGATGTGGGTGCGCGGATTCGCCGCCGACTACGACGAGTGGGCCGCGGTGTCCGACGACTCGTGGGCTTTCCGAAACCTCGTCGGATACTTCCGCAAGATCGAGAACATCGAGGGCACAACAGCACTCGACGCGGGAACCGACGGCCCACTCATCGTCTCTCACCAGCGCAGCCCCCGCGACCTGACGTCCTCGTTCCTCGACGGCGTCGAAGAAGCCGGCTATCCGCTGGAAACCGCCAACCTGCCCGAGCCCAAGGGCTTCACCCGAACGATGGTCAACCAGAAGCGCGGAGCACGGTGGAGCACCGCGGATGCCTACCTGCGACCGGCGAAGAAGCGCAAGAACCTCACCATCCTCACCGAGGCACACGCCACTCGCGTTCTGTTCGAAGGCACCGCGGCAGTGGGCGTCGAGTACACCTCCGGTGGACAGACACACACCGTGCGCGCACACAAGGAAGTGATCCTCTCCGGCGGAGCCATCAACACTCCGCAGCTGCTGATGCTCTCGGGCATCGGCGACCAGGAACAGCTCAAATCCCACGGCATCGCCGTCCAACACCACGCGCCCGGCGTCGGGCGCAATCTCCTCGACCACCTGGCCGCCCTCATCGGCTGGAAAACAGAAAGAGACTCCCTCTTCCACGCCGAGAAGATCCCCGAGCTGGTCAACTACCTCACCCGCCGACGCGGCATGCTGACCTCAAATGTCGCCGAAGCGTACGGATTCATCAAGAGCCGAGAAGATCTTGCTCTGCCCGACGTCGAGCTCATCTTCGGACCGGCACCGTTCTTCGACGAGGGACTCGTCGGCCAGGATTCGCACGCCGCCGTCATCGGCGCGGTACTCGTCAAACCCGAGAGCCGAGGCGAGATCACCCTCCGCTCGGCCGACCCCCTGGCCAAGCCCATCGTGGAGCCGCGCTACCTCAGCGACCCCGGCGGCCTCGACCGCCGCGCCATGATCGAAGGGCTACGGGCCTGCGTTGCAATCTCCGAAACCCCATCGATGAAAGGCGAGCTCGGCGATATCGTCCGCCCCAGGGTGGCGTCGAACATCTCCCCGGCGGACCTGCTCACCGAAGCCCTCGAGCAGAATGCGCACACTCTGTATCACCCCGTCGGCACCGCCCGAATGGGCAACGACGCCGACAGCGTCGTCGATTCCGAGCTCCGGGTGCGGGGAGTCGACCGCCTTCGCGTGGCCGATGCGTCGATCATGCCGAGCATCATTCGCGGCCACACCCATGCGCCGTCGGTGGTGATCGGGGAGCGGGCTGCGGATTTGATCCTTCGCTGAATCTGCAATGAAACATCAGGAAACTTTCCGGTTTGGCAGTCCGGTTTGTCGGGTAACAGGTTCTCACGCTCCCACCAGGGATCGAGATGTAACCCATCCGCTCGGCAAGCAGCGCCGAATGACCCACAACGCTCGAGAGACGAGCACGGAAGGTTGACCGACATGTTCACTGTTCGTAAAGCTTTGGCCGCCACCGCAATCGGTGCAATGACGATCGTCCCGCTTGCCGCATGCTCCAGCGACGACGCTTCCAGCACGGTCGATGCAGCCACGTCCTCGGCCGCATCGGCAATGGAAACCACCGAGAGCACCCCCGAGCCCGCAGCCGAGGTCGCCGACCTCAGCAACGGCGTCGACACCGCGGTTGCTCTCGATCCCGGTTTCTTGGGCGCACTGACCACCCTGGGTCTGACGCCCGGCGTCGTCGGAACTGCCACTCTCGCAGACGGTTCCATCCGATTCCCGATCACCGGCGGAGACGTCAAGTACTGGGAGCCCGGCACCGTTGACCCCTACGTCCAGGGCGAGATCATGCACGACGGCAGCGGCCTGTCGCTGACCGCCGGCGAGACCGTCGTCGAGCTCACCAACTTCGACATCGACCCGGGCACTTCACTTCTCACCGGTGACGTCCTCGTCAACGGCGAAGAGGCTGCTGCGGACGCAGTTCTGTTCGATCTCGACGGCCGCACCCTGCAGCCGCTCGCAACCGGACCCGACAACACGGCAATCCTGCAGGGCACCCAGGTGAAGATCTCGGAGACCGCTGCCGGACTGCTCAACGACACGTTCAAGACCGACGCCGTCACCCCGGGCCTGCTCGTGGGCGTTGCCACCATCACGGTCAAGACCGCCGCATAATCACTGCCCGACCCCGTGCGCGAGAGCACACCGTTACAGACGGTGACTCTCGCGCACGGGTCTTTGCATCGCAGGGTCAGGAGCCTCGAATATGAGAGCGTTCACGAAGATCTACGGTGGACACCCACTGCACGCAGTCGGTCTGCTGATGTCGTTCGCCCTCGTCGGCTACGTCATTGCGATTGCCGGACCGGAAACATTGTGGAACAACGACGTGTGGTGGAAGTCCATCATCGTGTGGTTCTTCGGTTCGGTACTGCTGCAAGACGCCGTGCTGTACCCGCTCTATTCGCTCGCCGACCGACTTCTCACCGGATCGACGCACCGTCCTTGGACGTTGTCTCCGATCAACTACGTTCGCGTTCCCGCTCTCGGAGCCGGACTGACGTTTCTCATGTTCTTTCCCGGGATACTCACCCAAGGTGCGGAGTCGTATCGGGCCGCAACCGGTTTGACGCAAGAGCCCTTCCTCGGTCGTTGGCTCGCGCTCACCGCCGCGTTGTTCACCGTGAGCGCAGCCGCTTACTTCATTCGATTGATTCTCGTACGGAGCCGAGCATGAGCGTCACCGCCGATACACTCTTTCACCGTGCAGCAGCCGGATTACCCTGTTGGATAGGTGATTCCGACGGCTCGCGACACCGTCTGCCGACAGCCCGCTGGATGGGCGGGGATTCCTCGTCCGCGGAAGATCGTCGCGCCGACCACGCGATGATCAGTCGATGTACCGGACCCACCCTCGACCTCGGCTGCGGGCCCGGGCGCCTCACCGAAGCACTTGCTCGACGAGGAGTTTCGGCCCTCGGCGTCGACACCTCCAAAGCAGCCGTCGACCTGACCATCGGTCGCGGCGGCAACGCCGTCCTCAAAGACATCTTCGAGCCACTGCCCGACACCGGCGAATGGTCCTGTGTGCTGCTCGCGGACGGAAACATCGGCATCGGCGGCGATCCGGTTCGGCTACTGCGCCGCGCTGCCGACCTGCTGGCACCGCACGGAGCAGTCATCGCCGAGGTGGATGCGCCGAGCAACTACGGAGTCAGGCACCGTACCGTGCGCTGGGAAACCGACACGATGGTCGGAGACTGGTTCGCGTGGTCGAGCGTCAGCGCCGACGCCACCGCGGATCTCGCCCGGGCAGCAGGCCTTCGAATGATCGACGTGGCACCGATCGACGGGCGCTGGTTCGCCCAGATGACGCCTGCGCCGCTCACCAATTCGTGAACAGCAGATGATTGACCGCCAATGCGCCGATCACCTGCAGGGCCAACCAGAATCGATGCGTGCGCAGCGGCAACACTGCGGGCGCAATGAGCATCCACATTGCGAACGGCAACCAGATTCGCTCGGTCTCGGCCTTGCTCAACTGACTCAGATCAGCCATCACCACCGCCGCCACGCCGCCGATCACCAGCAGATTGATCGGCTGCACCCGCGTGAGAATTCGCGGGAACGCCGCCGGCACAGCAACACCCAGCGCACAGAACAGCGCCGCGAAGTTCGCCCAACCCCAGTACTCGAACGGACGATCCTTGGCGATGCCCTGGTAGTAACGCTCCTGCACCAGCTCGTATCCGTCGTACCACCAGAATCCGTATGCCGTGAAGATTCCTGCGACGATCAGCGCTCCGACGATCGCGCCAACGAACGGCAGAATCTTCCGACCGGCGATCAGTACCGCCACCGCGGGCAGGCCCATCAGCACCAGCCCGTAGTTGAGATAGATACCGAAACCGAGCAGCACTCCCGCACCGATCGACGCGGGCCACAGAGATCGCTTCGTGGAGATCGCCAGCAGGGCAATACCCCACGCGGCAACCCCGGCATAGAACGCATCCGCCGACACGGCGATCCAGATCGCGGCCGGCGCGATGGCCACGAACGGTGCTGCGCGCCTTGCCATTTTTTCGTCGCCCAACACCCGCAGTGTAAGGACGACCGCGACTGCGGCACTCGTCCCCACCAGCACACACAGCGTCGCCGCCCACGCACCACCGCCGAGGCCGAGGCGGTCAAGCCAGACAAAGGTCAACAACGCCCCCGGCGGGTGCCCCGAGACGTGCGTGGTCCACGAATCCGCCTGGTAGTCCAGGATTCTCTCGGAGAATCCGCGCAGAGTTGCGGGAATGTCGGTGATCCCCGGCACCTCGTGCAGATACTCGTCCGTCGACGCCAACCGGTCGACGAAGCCGCGCTTCCACCCGTCGACCATCGCCAACGACATCGTCCATGCTGCGGATGCGCCCCATACGACGAACAACAAGTGCGTCCAGGACAACCTGCGGGCCACCGTAGGACCCCACAGCACGGTCGCCACGGCAATGAGTACGGCGAACGGGGTTCCCCAGCCGACGTGAAACTCACGGAATCCGAACAGCGGTGCCGCGTCTGCGAAATCGCGCACCTGCTGCGGGGTTCTGTTGATGATGGGAGTGACGAGTTCGTTTCCCAGATACGGCACGATGAACGCGACCACGACGAGCGCGACGGCCAACGTGCCGGCGACGGCTTCTCTCCAGTAGCGGATAGTGTTTTCTCCCTGCGAATTACTGACGAACACGACCTCGGACAAGCATATCGACCGACGGTGATGGAGGATGAGTAGATGAACAAGGACGCGCAGGGACGGGCCGAGATCGCCGTCATCGGTGGGAGCGGCTTCTACTCGTTCTTCGCCGACGACGCCGAGGAGATCGTGCTCGATACGCCCTACGGAGTCCCGAGCGCTCCGATCACAGTGGGCGAGGTGGAGGGTCGGCAGGTCGCGTTCCTGCCCAGACACGGCCGGAACCACGAGTACTCCCCGCACACATTGCCGTACCGCGCGAACATGTGGGCTCTGCGAATGCTCGGGGTGAGCCGAGTGTTCGCGCCGTGTGCCGTCGGATCGTTGGTGCCCGAATACGGCCCCGGCACCGTGGTCGTTCCGGATCAGCTCGTGGACCGAACATCCGGACGTACGCAGACCTACTTCGACGAGGGCGGAATCCACGTCGAGTTCGCAGATCCCTATTGCGGGGAATTGCGCAGGGCGGCCGTCCAGGACACCGCGATCGACGGCGGAGTCATGGTGGTCGTCGAAGGTCCACGGTTCTCCACTCGTGCGGAAAGCCAATGGTTCGCCCGCCAGGGTTGGACACTGGTGAACATGACCGGTCACCCCGAAGCCGTACTCGCGCGGGAGCTCGAACTCTGTTACGCACCGATCGCACTGGTGACCGACCTCGATGCCGGCATCGAATCCGGTCAGGGCGTCAGAGCCGTGGACGTGTTCGCGGAATTCCAGAAGAACATCGAACCACTCAAGGCCCTGGTGCGATCGGCCGTTCGAGACGCTCCGACCGGTGACTGCCCCACCTGCCGCGTGCACACCGGGATCACCCTGCCGATCGAGCTGCCATGACACGGGTACTCCTCACCGGCGCAGCCGGATTCATCGGCGGCCACATCCTCGACTCCGCGCGCACCGCCGACCTCGACGTGGTCGCCGTCGATGCGATGCTCGAATCGGCTCACGGCCCCGGCGCGCATGCCGATGGGATCACCGACCTCGATGTCCGAAACAAGGATGCACTCGTAGAAACACTGCGCGGGGTGGATGTCGTCTGCCATCAGGCCGCCGTCGTCGGAGCGGGCGTCGACGCCGCAGATGCCCCGGCCTACGCGAGCCACAACGACTACGGGACCGCAGTCCTGCTCGCCGCCATGTACGAGGCTGGTTGCACCCGACTGGTTCTCGCCTCCTCGATGGTGGTCTACGGCGAGGGCCGGTACCTGAATTCGTCGGGTGAGACCGTCGTTCCTCGACCTCGCTCCCGCGCCGACCTGGACGCCGGCATGTTCGACAACCGCGATCCCTCGTCCGGTGAGCCACTCGATTGGCTTCTGGTCGAAGAGGATTCGAGACTCGAGCCCAGGAGTACCTACGCCGCCAGCAAGCTTGCGCAGGAGAATTACGCCTCGGCCTGGGCAATTGCTACCGGCGGATCGGTGGTAGCACTGCGCTACCACAACGTCTACGGCCCGCACATGCCGCGCAATACCCCGTACTCCGGTGTGGCAGCGATGTTTCGATCCTCCCTCGAACGCGGCCAGGCTCCGACGGTCTACGAGGACGGCAAGCAGGCCCGAGATTTCGTCCACGTTCACGACGTAGCGGCAGCCAACATTGCATCGATCTCGGCCGAGCTGAACGGATTCACCGCTCTCAACGTGTGTTCGGGACAACCGATCACCATCGGTGAAGTCGCCGGCATCCTCGCAGACGCACGAGGAGGACCGGCACCCGAGATCACCGGACAGTACCGAGCGGGCGATGTTCGACACATCGTCGCCAGTTCGGAACTGGCCGAACGGACTCTGGGATTCCGCGCGCAAGTCATGCCTCGCGAGGGCCTCACCGCATTCGCCGACGCACCGTTACGCGACGCCGAGGGTACGGGTCCACCTCGTGTCTGACCCGGGTTCGGTCACGGTCGTCGTTCCCTGCATGAACGAAGCCGAATCGCTTCCTGCAGTTCTCGATTCGATGCCGCTGGGGTATCGGACCATCGTGGTGGACAACAACTCCACCGACGACACCGCTGCCGTCGCCGCGGCCCACGGAGCCACCGTGGTGTCCGAATCCGTGCCCGGTTACGGAGCAGCCGTGCATGCGGGCGTCCTCGCCGCCGACACCGAGATCGTCTGCGTCCTCGACGGAGACGGCTCGATGGATCCGGGTGACCTGCCGACGCTCGTGGCCGCATTGGATCACGCCGACCTCGCCGTCGGTCGTCGACGACCGGCCAAGGGCAGCTCACCCCTGCACGCGCGGATCGGCAATGCCGTTCTGTCCCTTCGACTCCGGACCAAATACAAGCTCCCAGTTCACGATCTCGGCGCAATCCGTGCCGTCCGCCGCCAGGCACTGCTCGACCTCGACGTCACCGACCGCCGCTCCGGTTATCCGCTGCAACTCCTCGTGTTGGCGGCCCAGGCGGGGTGGACCGTAGCCGAACACGATGTGGACTACCGGCCGAGAACGGCAGGCACATCCAAGGTCTCGGGCTCGGTGAAGGGCACGATCACAGCCGTGCGGGATTTCTGGAAGGTGCTTTCGTGATCGTCACCGCTCTCGTCGTAGCCAAAGCTCCCGTTCCCGGTCTGGCCAAAACACGCCTCGCCGCCACGATCGGGGATGCCGCTGCAGCCGAGTTGGCCGCAGCTTCGCTGCTGGACACCCTCGATGCCGTCTCGGCAGCTCGCGTCGATCACCGCGTCGTGGCGCTCACCGGCAATCTGGCCGAGGCCGCCCGCGCTGATGAACTGACCCGGGCGCTGGCGTCGTTCACGGTGATCACGCAACGCGGCGACGGACTGGGGGAACGGCTGGCGAACGCACACGCAGATGCAGCCACGGGCGGAGCCGTATTGCAGATCGGCATGGATACTCCCCAGGTGACCGCGCGCATGTTGTCCGACGCGGCCGTGCAACTGAGTGGCAGCGACGTGCTCGGATCGGCCGAGGACGGCGGCTGGTGGGCGCTGGGCCTGCGCGACCCCGCCATGGCACGGGCTCTGCTCGACGTACCCATGTCGGCACCGTCGACGGGCACCGATACGCACGCCGCACTGACGGCAGCAGGTGCGTCGTTGACAATGCTCGAAGAATTACGGGATGTGGATTTCGAATCGGATCTGGACCCGGTATCGCGGGTGTGCGCACCGGACAGCCGATTCCGCATTGCCGTGGACCGAATTCGATCGAAATGGGATATCGAGTCCGTTACGTGAGGTTTGTTTTGCCCGAATTGATTCTCGATGCCGAGAACTCCACATCTGTTGCGGAAGAGCGCCTTCGATATGTCCTGATTGCCCAACCGTCGACGACCAATATCGAATCGCAACAAAGCCGAATCACCGTTTCTCGGCGGTTTCACAGACACGGGTGCTAGAAAGTGTGTCATGACCGGGTTGTGGATAGTCGTTACCGTATGGATGGTGTGCGCGGCAGTTGTCGCCACCGTCCTCGGTCGCGTCGCGCGCCGCGGTGACTCGGAGGAATTGGGCTCGACCCTCGAATGGGACGTCGACACCCTCGATCACGAAGTTCCCCACGAGAACTGACCGGGTTCAATCGACCTGTTCGACGATCTCGGTGAGAATGCTTGCGGCGGCAGCCAACGTCTCCCGTTCCTGTGGCGTCAGGTCCTCCAACTGTTCGGCGAGCGCAATTTCTCGAGATGCAACCTCTTCTCGCGCGGCCGCAGTCCCCGTATCCGTCAGTTGCAGAACCACCTGCCTGCCGTCCGTCGGGTGGGGTGCTCGGGAGATCAGACCCGCCTCGACCAGCGTATGCGAGGACCTCGACACCGACGGTGGCTTTATTCGCTCCCGCGCCGCCAGCTCACCCGTAGTCATCGGCCCCTCGCGCAGCAGAGTCGTCAGAATCGACAGCTGAGCGACGGGCAATCTGTCACTGGAATGGCGCAGTCGCAGCCTGCGATTCAGCCGCATCGCACTCACGGACAAATCCCTGGCCAGCCCGGTATCGGGTAGATCACTCACAGTGTCCAGATTACGACATCGAGGTGCATTCGCCCGATTCGGTGAAGCGGGAAACTCCTCGAGTAGGGCGGGCTCGGAGATCATCGACGGTTGCCACCGCGACCTCGGCGGCGTCGATCCCGGCCACAGGCCCCGATACGGTCGATCCCCTTGCCCGGTTCGAGGAAGCGTTCGGGCTGCCGCGCGCCACGATGCAGGAGTCCCCATTAGGCTTCCCGAGGTGGACGCCGCAGACTGGGATCGCAAGTACGACGGCCGAGAACTCGTGTACGGCGAGGCACCGAATGCGACATTGGTCGAGGTAGCGACAACGCTGAAACGTGGTCGCGCACTGGATCTCGCGTCGGGCCAGGGTCGAAATGCCATCTGGT
Source organism: Rhodococcus ruber (assembly GCF_027270735.1). Taxonomy (GTDB): domain Bacteria; phylum Actinomycetota; class Actinomycetes; order Mycobacteriales; family Mycobacteriaceae; genus Rhodococcoides; species Rhodococcoides rubrum_A. Next base: position 607,466 of record NZ_JAPWIJ010000002.1, read on the forward strand.
TGGCAACCCGCGGCTGGACCGTCGACGCCGTCGATTTCTCCTCGGTGGCGCTGACACGGGCGAGTCGCGTTGCCGACTCGGCCCCGCGGTCGGTGCGCGAGCGCCTGACCTGGATACATGCCGATGTGACGGAATTGGCAACGGAACCCAACTATGACCTGGTTCTCATGTTCTACCTGCACTTGCCCCCGGAAGCACGACGAAAGGCCGTCTCGGCCGCAGTGTCGGCGCTGAAACCTGAAGGAATCCTCATGATTCTCGGGCACCACAGTTCCAACATCGAGTCCGGCGTCGGCGGCCCCCAAGAGATCGAAATCCTCTACACGCCTCAGGATTTGGTGTCCGACATCGACTCCCGCCTGACCACGGTGACCGCCGAGAATCGGTATCGGGACGTGAGCGACGGCACTGCGATCGACGCATTGCTACTGGCGAGTAGGTCCGCCCTTGGCAGCAAACCGGATCGGGGGTAATATCCCTTAAGTTACCGACGAGTAGCTAACTTGGGCGGTACTCACGAGACCGCACCACCGACTGGAGAGCGAACGAGCAATGGGCCATTACAAGAGCAACCTTCGGGACCTCGAGTTCAACCTCTTCGAGCTTTTCGGACTCGACGAGACACTCGAAGGCGACAACTTCGGCGACATGGACGGCGAAGTCGCCCGCGACATGCTGCGCGAGGTCGTGCGCCTGGCCGAGGGTCCGCTGGCCGAGTCCTTCGCCGATGCAGACCGCAACCCGCCCGTCTTCGATCCCGATACCCACAGCGTCAAGCTCCCGGAATCCTTCAAGAAGTCGTTCAAGGCGCTCTACGACGGTGAGTGGTGGCGCGTCGGACTCGACGAGGAAATCGGCGGCACCCCGGCTCCCCGCAACCTCCTGTGGGGCATGAACGAGATGCTTCTCGGCTCGCAGCCCGCAGCCTTCATGTACTCCGCAGGCCCCGGATTCGCAAACATCTTGTACCACAACGGAACCGATGAGCAGAAGGAATGGGCCAAGGTCATCGTCGACCGCGGCTGGGGTGCCACGATGGTGCTCACCGAGCCCGACGCCGGATCCGACGTCGGCGCAGGCCGCACCAAGGCCATCAAGCAGGACGACGGCTCGTGGCACATCGAAGGCGTCAAGCGCTTCATCACCTCGGCAGTCTCGGACGACCTGTTCGAGAACATCTTCCACCTCGTTCTCGCTCGCCCCGAAGGTGCCGGACCGGGCACCAAAGGCCTGAGCCTGTTCTTCGTACCGTCCGTCCTCTTCGACTTCGAGAAGGGCGAACTGGGCGAGCGCAACGGCGCATTCGTCACCGGCGTCGAGCACAAGATGGGCCTCAAGGCCTCCACCACCTGTGAGCTCACCTTCGGTGGCCACGGCGTCCCCGCCAAGGGCTGGCTCGTCGGCGAGGTCCACAAGGGTATCGCGCAGATGTTCGACGTCATCGAGCACGCTCGAATGATGGTCGGCACCAAGGCAATCGGAACCCTCTCGACCGGCTACCTCAACGCACTCGGATACGCCAAGGAGCGCGTCCAGGGTGCCGATCTGACGCAGATGACCGACAAGACCGCACCGCGCGTCACGATCACGCACCACCCCGATGTTCGCCGCAGCCTCATGCTGCAGAAGGCGTACTCCGAGGGCCTGCGTGCGGTCTACCTCTACACCGCTGCGCACCAGGATCCGATCACCGCCAAGCAGGTCTCGGACGCCGACGCAGACATCGCATACCGCGTCAACGACCTCCTGCTCCCCATCGTCAAGGGCGTCGGATCGGAAATCGCTTACCAGGTGCTGGCCGAGTCGCTGCAGACCTTCGGTGGCTCAGGCTTCCTGCAGGACTACCCACTCGAGCAGTACATCCGTGACGCCAAGATCGACTCGCTGTACGAAGGAACCACCGCCATCCAGGCGCAGGACTTCTTCTTCCGCAAGATCGCCCGCGACCGCGGCGTTGCTCTGGCTCACGTTGCCGGACAGATCAAGTCGTTCATCGACAGCGAAGCGGGCAACGGCCGCCTCAAGGCCGAGCGCGCACTGCTCGCCACCGCCCTCGAAGACGTGCAGGCCATCGTCACCTCGATGACCCAGCACCTGATGGGCGCGCAGGACCAGCCCACCGAGCTGTACAAGGTCGGCCTGGCATCGGTGCGATTCCTGATGGGCTTCGGCGACCTGCTCATCGGTTGGCTGCTGCTGCGTCAGTCCGAAATCGCCATCACCGCACTCGACAACGGTGCAGAGGACAAGGAGAAGGCGTTCTACGAGGGCAAGATCGCAGTGGCCTCGTTCTTCGCCAAGAACATCCTGCCGCAGCTCACCGCGACGCGAGCAATCCTGACCAACATCGACAACGACATCATGGAACTGGACGAAGCAGCGTTCTGATCCACTGACAAAAGCAACGGCCGCACCTGTTCACGGGTGCGGCCGTTGTTCGTTGTCGAGCTGGGCGGGGTCGTGGGCCAGTCGTCCGGTGCTACCGCAAACGCGCGCGCATTTGTCAGAATGGCGCGGATTCTCACGCGATTTCGCTCGCGTTCAGCAAATGCGCGCGCGTTTGCGGTCCACAGGAGGTGCTTCGCACACTCCCTTGCGGCGGCGGGAGGGCAGCGCCCCGCTTCAGGGCGCGAGCTATTCTGGCCTTCAACTCCTTCGGATGGGCCAGATCTGCCCACGTCCAACGCACCACCGGATAGCCGAGATCGCGAACCGCGTCCTCCCGTAACTTCTCCTTGAACACCGCGTCGCCGGGGCTCTCGTTCGGTTGCAGATACTCGGTGTACTTGACCTTGCCGTCGAACTCGGCGACGAGAATTCCGTTGATCAGCCAGTCGATGCGAGCCACGAAGTTACCGTCGGCGTCATAAATCTCCACCTGAGGCTCCGGATCGAAACCGGCCTCACGCAACATGATTCGACTCTGCGACTCACCGGGGCTGCCACTGCGGCCGTCCATCAGTCGCACAGCCCGTCGCGCCTGCGCCACACCCTTCCACCCGCGAGCGCGGTTCAACTCCGCGGCGACCTCGTGTGGGTCACAACTCCTCATGGCTGCGTCTCCGGCGATCACCGCCGACAGAAACGTCTCGGTGCGGCCGAGATCGACCACCGTCCGGGCCAAGGACGTCACCGAGATACCGTCGAGCAACACCCTCGGCACCGATGGTGCACAGTGCACGATGATCGCCGAATTCTTTCGACCTCCGCCGTGGCGATGCCGGGTGACGTGGACTTTGTCGAAACCTCCTCTGGGTAAGGGCAATCCGTGGAGTAGGGCAGCCGAGCGATGACTGACGACATGGTCTCCGGAAATGGACGGCAGGATCGCATCGATCAACAGTCGATGCCGCTCGTGCTCGGACAACTCGGCCAACCTCGACGACGGAACGTAGACGCCGTTCACCAGACGCACCCATCCCCCTCGCTCGTACAGAGCTCGCAACTCGTGATCGGCAAACCCGTTCGCCAGCGCCTCCGTTCGTCGCACCATTCGGTCATCGTTCATTCTCCGAGTCTCGACCACACGCAGTCCGATTCGGACCGGTGAAGGGCCGTCTGTGCACAACTCAGGACCTGTGGATGAATACCGGTACCGGCGTACCAGTTGGATCTGCCCGCGCTTCGACGTCGCAAACGCGCGCGCGTTTGTCAGATTTCAGCGGATTCGCCAACAATTCTGCGCGCGTTCGGCAAGTGCGCGCGCGTTTGCGAAAATTGGAGGGCCGGTAGCCGAGCGATGCCGACCAGCAGCTACTGCTGCAGTTTGCGGAACTTGCTGCCGTGGAACACGATTGGGTTCACTTCACTCTGCACGTCCAACGAATGGATGCGCAGCAACACGATTGTGTGGTCGCCCGCGGGGATTTGCTGGTCGATGGTGGTGTCGAGCCAGGCCGTCGCACCCACGATGAACGCGGCTCCGCCGTCGGTCACGGTGAGATCCAGCCCAGCGAAACGGTCGCCGGTTTTGGCCGCCAGAGTTCGGACGGCATCGTTGTGCGCCTCGCCGAGAACGCTGACACCGATGTTGGGAGCCAATTCGAGTTTCGGCCACGTCGTCGAGGTGTTCTGAATACAGACGGCCACCAAAGGCGGATCGATCGACACCGAAACGAAACTGCTCGCTGCCAGCCCCACCAACACGCCGTCGATCTTCGCGGCGATCGCCACGACACCGCTGGGGAACTGCGCGTACGCCTCACGCAGCGTCTGCTGATCGAGGACGGTACGTGTGAGCGTCATAGGTACTGCTCCCTTTCGGTGGTCGAGTGCAGTGAAGCACCTGTGTAGTGCAACCCCCGCGCGGACACATTCATTTCGAGCAATTCCCTGTTACAAGCAAACACCTGATCGGTCCTCGACGCCACAGTCCGACTCGAGGTGATTCGAACTGCATCCTCGCAGCTCGGACGTCACTCATCCGGCTCCGGCTCCGGCTCCGGCGCTGGATCGGATCGAGGTGCCGGAGCAGTGTCCGGACGATCGGGCTGGACGCATTTCACGATCGGAATCGGGTCGTACTTCACCGTTCTGGTGTTCCGCGACAATTCCCTACCCGACGCGGCGTCGCTGATCACCTTGGTGTCGCTGGCCGTGAATCCCGGTCCTCCACCTGATGCGACGCAGCCGGCACCGGCGGGCAGCGTCACAGTGTTGGGTGACGTGGGGTTGGTTCGCGACCCGGTGATGGATTCGACGTCGACGGTCTTCGTACCCCACAGTCGCACGGTCACGCTGGACGAATCGGCGAACGATTCGATGACCACACCGGTGTCGTTGGGGTTGGTGAACTTCAGGTCGATGGCACCCTCGAAGACCGTCGCCTCGCGGGCCTCGGGATACCGGCTGATGTAGTAGCTGTGCTCGGTGTGATCGGTGTCTTCCATACCGGCGAAGTAGGACGCGTTGTACAGAGTCGTCGCGAACTGGCTGATTCCACCGCCGACGGCGCGATCGGGTCTGCCGTTGTCGATGATCCCCGACTCGACGAAACCCTGCGCGGTACCTCGTGGACCGGTGTATCCGTTGAGCGAGAACGTCTCTTTCGGCTTCACGAGCGCACCGTTGACTATTTGCGCAGTGAGCCCGATGTTGACGCCGGACGCGTACTCGAACCCGCCGGTGGTGTACTCGGCGATCACCTCTCGTACACCGAGATTCTGCGCGGCCTCGGTGGTGAGTGCAGGTGGAGCCGGTTCGTAGATCGCTTCGGTGGTACGGGGACCGTCCGCAGACAACAGTGCGGGCAGCTGCTCGAGAGTCTTGCGCCACTCCACCAGCTCGCCCATCACGCCGGGTACGACGGTCGGCGCACCTGCGGAGAACGTGAACGACGCGTCCTTCGGCGGTACCTCGGTACGTACGAGTTGCGGCGCGAGAATACCGGCGGCGACGTCGGTGTCGTAGATCGGAGTCAGCCCGCCCTGGCCGTCCGGATCGAAGCGCAGAACCTCACCCACGCGATCCGGAGCCAGGGTCGCGTCGACATTCTGCCTGCCCGCGACGATCACCGGAGCCGACGTCGCGGGAACGGCAACGTCCGCGAACGCTCGGTCGACCGCCTCCTGTGTCACCGTGACGGGGGTGGACTCGTAAACCACTTCCGTTGCCCCCGAGGCCCATTCGGTCCGAAGATTCCGACGCGTCCCGTCGGCATCCAACACCCGACCCTCCAGTGGTGCAACAGCAACAGGAGTGACACCGTCGAACACGACGTCGCCTTCGACGGGAGCGCGATCGGTCTCTGCGCGGAGTCCGTCTACGGCGACGGTCAATGCTTGCTCGTCCGTGGTCGACACGACGCCGATCTCGCGGCTACCGAAAAACGACGTCAGCCGAGTGATCGGATTGACCGGCTGCGAACCCGCGCGGTCGAGCGTCGCATTCCAATCCACCCCGAGACCGGCAGCGGCGGGAACCACTTCGACCTGTCGATCGCCGACATCGACCTGAACGGGTTGCTCGGCGCGGGGCCCGAGCTCGGATCGCAGGGCGGCTTCGGCGTCGGAGTGCGCCTTTCCGCCGACGTCGATTCCGGCGACGGTGACACCACGGGGAACCCGATCGTTCGAGGTGAACCAATCGGCGGCATACAACAGCGCCAGAACGGCGACCACTGCACCGGTGCCGATGGCAATCTTCCGCCACGGCGGCGTGAACCCGGCTCCATCTGCCTGCGCACTACCGTCGCCGGGAGGAATCGAGGGCGGTTCTGCGGGAGACTCGGGCTGCTCAGCAACGACGGGCTGTGCCAGGGTCGGAGACTCGTCCGCGACCGGCGTGTGCTGCGGGGTCGACGAATCGGACTCGGCTACGTCCGTCGGACCGGCCGATTCGACGACCTCCGTAGTGGTGGGATCCGTAGTGGCGGAATCGGTAGCGTCGGAATCAGCGGGGACGGCATCGGTGGTCGAGGCTTCGTGAACAGATGTTTCTGCAGTGTCCGTGCCGTCGGCAGCGGTCGCGGAGTCGGCCGTCACGTCGTCGGAGGGATGATCGGAACCGGACGCACGCTCCGATCCGTCGGCTCCGTCACCGACAGCTCCGAATGTCTCGGTGGGAGCGTCGTACGGCGGTACGTCGGGAACCTTCTCGTCGCCGTTGGGCGAATCACCCGACCTACTGTTGCCCTCGCTCACGTTCGACCCTTCCAGGACCACCGTTCGATGAAAGTTCCACCCGTGGGCACGGCGTACCCCGGGCACGAGCTTACGCAAACCGAACGGCGACGGTCACTCGGCGATGTTCGGTATCCGAACGAAGAAAGGCTCCGCACTGCTGCCGGGTCGGGGGTCAGGCAGCAGCACGGAGCCACCTGGAATATAGGCACTCCTCGACCGCGCGTTACACCGTGTTGAAAATTGTCTCGTCAATTCATTCGATTGAATGATCCGCGGGGCGTCGAACTGTCACCTTGCCCCACGGCACGGGTCCAGTGCCCCGTTCTGACCAGGGCGAGCGTGAGCAGAAGCCGATCTCGCGGATCGGTCAGATCATGCCCGGTCAACTCTTCGATCCGTCGAACCCGATAGATCACCGTGTTTCGGTGGCAGTAGAGCGCCTTCGCGGCGTTGGTCGGCGAACCGTCGGAGGCGAGCATGTGCGCCAGAGTGTCGAGCAGCGTTCCGCGATGCGGCTCCGGGTGCGTCCACAAGCTGCCGAGAGCGTGGCGCACGAGCAACTCCGACGATTGATGGTCGGCAGCCATGATCACGCGAGGCAGACGCTCCGTCGCCAACGCCACGCCGCTGCCCTCGGTGATGGTCTCGGCCGTCAGCGCCGCCAATCGGTATGCCGCCGCGAACGAGGACACACCCTCGGGTGAATGCGCGACGCCGACGGGCCCCACGGCCTGCGCCGCGAGGGAATCGACGACAGAATTCCACGACCCCGTGCCGAGCGCGACGAGTGCGAATTGATGACCGTCCCTGGTGTTCCAATGCGATACCGCACCGATCTGATCCAATGCATCCTCGGGTGCGGGCAGCGGCGGCGATCCCTGATCGTCGAGTGGGCCGACGACACACGCAATTTGCTGCGACGCCGAAAGCCCAAGTGTGGCACGAGCTTCGATGACGAATGCCGGATCTCCACCACGCCCCGACCGAAGACCGTCGAGAATTTCCAAGACGTTGGCGAGGTCCCGTTGCTGCATTCGGGCACTCTCCTGCCGATACGCCTCGACGAGAGTTTCGTACTGACTGTCCAGCGCACGCCACAACTGCTGACCCGCCACCAGAAGAAGGTGCTCGTCGATGCTGGATCGGCGTTGTTCTCGCTCGAGCATCAGCTCCTCCCAGAGTGTTCGGCTACCGAGCGTGTATGCCTTGAGCACCAACTCCATCGGAATACCTTGGCGAGCGCGTTCCCTCCCGGTGCGACGCCACACCTCCCTGGTGTTGTCGTTCGCGGCCGGCAGCCCCGACAGGGTGCGCAGACCTTGACCGATGTGCTCGCGGGTACTGCGCCTGATCTCGCCCGCGATGTCCGGAGCGGAGCTGGCCAGGTAGGCAGGTTCCTGCTCGATGAGCGCCAACGTGATGGAGTCGGCGATCGTATCGGCCCGTGGCGTCAAGGCCGCCCATGCGCTTCGGATCTTCTCCTGATCCGCCGCCGTCACCGCGCCGCGGGCAGCGGATCGCGCCGATGCGTGTCGACCACCAGGAGCACCCACCCTGACAGTTTTGCGCACAGAGCCCACATCACAGGGCGATTTGACCGGTACTGGTGCCCAGCGACCCAAAGATTCTGTGCGCAGCGCCCATATCGCCCGTTGTGCGCGACGCACCATAGTGAACGCAACAGATTGTGAGGTGCGTCACTTGAACTCTCTCGACACGATGGACCCGGTTCTCACCATGAAGGACGTCGAAGTGTCGTTCGGCGGAATCGTCGCGCTCTCCGGAGTCAGTCTCGACGTACGCCCCGGCGAAGTCCTCGGCGTCATCGGACCCAACGGGGCCGGCAAGACGACCCTGTTCAACGTTGCGTGCGGACTCGTCCGACCGCAATCGGGAACACTCGGCCGACACGGCAAAGCGCTGCCCCGGCTTCGCCCGCACGACCTCCCCCGACTCGGCATGAGCAGAACCCTGCAGGGACTCGGGTTGTTCGATCGAATGACCGTTCTGGACAACGTCATGATCGGTGCCGACCGAACGGCTCGGACCGGAGTCCTGGCCGGCCTCCTCGGGCTGCCGTCGAGCGCCTCCGACGACGCCGCGGTCCGCTCGACCGCGATGGCCATGCTGCAGCGATTGCGGATCGAAGACCACGCCCACCGCTTGCCGCCGAGCCTGCCGTACGCGGTGCGCAAGAGAGTCGCGCTGGCTCGTGCTCTCGTCAGCGAACCGACACTGCTTCTGCTCGACGAACCCGCCTCGGGCCTGTCCAGCGACGAAATGAGCGAGCTCGGCAACGAGATTCGTTCTTTGGCAGCAGTTTCCACCGATTCCGAACCGGAAAGACCTGCCACATCGGTCATGCTCGTCGAGCATCACATGGACCTCGTGATGAGTGTGTGCGACCGGATCTACGTACTCGACTTCGGCAAGGTCATCGCTCAGGGGACGCCCGATCAGATCCGTGAAGACCCCGCCGTGCTCGCTGCATACCTCGGAAACGAGGTGGCCCATGACGACTGACGCGGCACACCTGAAGATCACCGACCTCACTGTGCGTTACGGGCCGGTCACCGCCCTCGATTCGGTGTCGATGACCGTCGCGGCCGGGGCGATCACCGCCGTACTCGGGGCCAACGGAGCCGGAAAGACGACACTGCTGCGCACCGTTTCCGGGCTCATTCGGCCGGTATCGGGACGTATCGATCTCGCCGGTGTCGACGTTGTCGGCGTGGCACCGGATCGCATGTCCCGCAAAGGACTTGCACACGTCCCCGAGGGCCGCGGAGTGATCGCCGAACTCACCGTCGACGAGAATCTTCGACTCGGCGCGTTGGGACGCAACAGAAGTCACGACGCAGTCACCCTCGACCGGATCTACGAGATGTTCCCGCCCCTCACCGGCCGCCGAGCGTCTTCTGCGCACACCCTGTCCGGCGGAGAACGACAAATGCTGGTGATCGGACGAGCTCTGATGGCGACGCCGTCGGTCCTTCTTCTCGACGAACCGTCTCTCGGGCTCGCTCCGAAAGTCGTCGCGCAGATCTTCGAGACACTCCGTGCACTCGTCGATTCCGAATCGATGACCGTTGTGCTCGTCGAACAGAACGCGCGGAGCGCGCTGTCGATCGCCGAACACGCCGTAGTCCTGGATCTGGGCAAGGTCGCGATGGAAGGCCCCGCCGACACCCTGGCCGGGGACGACGCCCTCCGACACGCCTACCTCGGGTTCTAGAGCAAGCCGAAAGGACGCCTGCCACAGTGCAACAACTGCTCACCATCCTCATCAACGGCGTGACGACCGGCATGATCTATGCCGCCTTCGCCCTCGCTCTCGTCCTCATCTGGCGATCGACACGCATCGTCAACTTCGCCCAGGCTCCGATGGCCATGATCACCACCTACGTCGCACTCGTCGTCATCGACGCCGGGTACTCGTATTGGATCGGGTTCGGAGTCGCGCTCCTCAGCGGGCTACTGCTGGGAGCGTTGATCGAAAGACTCGTCATCCGGTTCGTCGACAGCTCCTCCCACATAAACCCGGTGATTCTGACGCTGGGACTGTTCATCATCATCCACGCGGTGGCCGCCATCATCTTCGGCAACCAATTCCGTTCCTTCCCAGCTCCCTTCGGCCTCACAGGCCAGCGAATCGGGGAGATCAACGTGGCGCTGACCGGGTACGACATCTTCAAGATCATCGCGGTCCTGGTGGTACTGGCGCTGCTCATCCTGCTGTTCCGCTTCACCGACCTGGGACTGAAGATGCGAGCGAGCGCTTTCGAGCAGGAGGTCGCCAAACTCCTGGGAGTACGCGTGAGCCGAATGCTCACCCTCGGTTGGGCTCTCGCCGCAGTCGTCGGATCACTGGCAGGCCTGCTCATCGCAGGAGGTTCGTTGGTGCATCCGGGATACATGGACTCGATCGTCGTATTCGGTTTCGTTGCAGCAGTTCTCGGTGGCCTGGACAGCCCGGCGGGTGCGGTGGTCGGCGGCTTGCTGATGGGCATCGGACTCAGCTTCGTCAGCGGCTACCTCGGCCAGGATCTGGTCTCCAGTGCGGCATTGGTGATCCTGATCGTCGTACTTCTGGTCCGCCCGAGCGGATTGTTCGCCAGCGCAGCAGCCAGGAGGGTGTGACATGAATGCGACTCTCACGCGTCTCACCGCAACCCCGGTTCGACGTCACTTCCTTTGTGTTGTCATCGGACTCGTCGTCATCGTGCTCGCGCTCGAGTCACTGAGCACCTTCCGGCAGAGCCAGCTCACCTCGGTTGCCTACCTGGCGATCGCGGCCGGCGGGCTGACCGTGCTGACCGGGTTGAGCGGCCAACTTTCTCTCGGACACGGCGCGTTCATGGCCGTCGGCGCATACACCGCGGCATTGATGCTGCGGGCCAACGATTCTGGATGGTCGGTACCCCTGGTACTGCTCGCCGCCACCGTCATCTCGGCCGTCGTGGGTGTGGTAGTGGGAGTTGCCGCTGCCCGGTTGCACGGGCCGTACCTGGCCGGTGCCACGCTGGCCCTCGCCGTCGCCGTACCGGGCCTGGCCCTGTACTTCTCGGACTACCTCGGCGGCGAACAAGGCCTGGTCGTCCCGGTACCGAAAGTGCCGGATCTGATCGACGACGTGATGTACTTCGTCACCGGAAACGAGCTCAGCGGAACGAAATTCGTCGCCTACGTCAGTTGGGTTCTGCTCGTCATCGTGTTCTTCCTGTTAGCGAACGTCTCGTCGAGCCGAATCGGCCGCCGCTGGCGAGCCGTCCGGGACGACGAGGTCGCCGCCGAGCTGGCCGGCATCGACCTGGGGCGTGCACGCATTCTGGCCTTCGTCGTCAGCGCGGCGTGCGCGGGCGCAGGTGGTGCCGTTCTTGCGATGTCGGCACGGATCGCGGCACCGAGCGGATTCACGCTGACACTCTCCCTGACGCTGCTCTCGGCCGTCGTCATCGGTGGGCTCGGAACTCTGTCCGGGGCCCTGATCGGGGCAGTACTGCTGACCTACATCCCGCCGGTGGTCACCAACCTCGGACTCGATCTGGGGCTGAGCAGTCTGCAATCCGCCGAACTCGCACCACTGGTGACCGGAATCTTCACCGTCCTGGTCATCCTGTTCGCCCCACTGGGTCTGGTGGGCACGTATCGAAGGTTGCGTTCAACCAGAAAAGAGATGAAATGACGAAGTTCGGATCGGTGGCGGTCAGAACGACCGCACTCGTCGCCGTCGTCTCGTTGGCCGCAGCGTGCGGCGCAGGCGGTAGAGACGAGGCGACGGAATCCTCGGAAGGCTCGACGGTAGGCATCACCGACACCTCGGTGAAGATCGGTGCCCACTTCCCGTTGACCGGGGTCGCGGCACCCGGCTACAGCGAAATTCCCACGGGCGCACAGGCGTATTTCGACTACGTCAACGCCGCGGGTGGCATCAACGGTAGGCAGATCGAGTACGTGGTTCGCGACGACTCGTACGATCCGACGACCACCACCCAGGTCGTCAACGAACTCGTCCTCCAGGACGAGGTGTTCGCCGTCGTGGGTGGACTCGGCACGGCAACCCACAGCGCAGTGATCGACTTTCTGAACGAGGAAGGTGTGCCGGACCTGTTCGTCTCCTCCGGGGCGATCATGTGGGGCAACGATCCCGAGAAGTACCCGAACACCTTCGGCTGGCAGCCTGATTACCAGGTCGAGGGCAAGATCATCGGCGACTGGGTGACGAAGAACCGGCCCGACGCCAAGGTCGGCCTGTTCCTCCAGGACGACGATCTCGGCCGAGACAGCGAGGAAGCAGTTCGGCAGTATCTCGACGACCAGATCGTCGAGGTCGTGCGCTACACCTCGGGCAACACGGACGTCGCACCTCAGATCGCGGCGCTGCAGGGTGCCGGAGCCGATCTGATACTCGGCTTCAACGTGCCCTCGTACACCGCACTGAGCCAACTGACCGCCATGCGGCTCAATTACGACCCCGAGTGGTTCTACAGCTCGATCGGTTCCGACGTGGACCTCGTCGGCTCCCTGCTCGGACGCTTCTCCCAGGGTGCCGTCACCGACGGCGCGCAGTCGCTCGAAGGCATGATCTCGCTGGAGTACATCCCGGGCGTCGACTCGCCGGAGAATCCGTGGACCCAACTGTGGCAGAAGGTCTGGGCGGAGAACGGAACCGGTGACCCACTGACCAACTACCGCATCTACGGTCTGAGCCAGGCATACGCATTCGTGCAGGCGCTCGAGGCGGCCGGCGAGAATCCCACCCGCGAAGGCATCGTCGCGGCAATTCAGGACGGCGGAAAGGACTTCGAGGGACCTCAGCTCGCCCCGTTCCGATACTCGGAAGAGAGTCACCTCGGAATCTCCGGAGCCAGCGTCTTCCAGATCCGCGGCGGCGTACCCGAGTACCTGACTCCGGTGCTGCAGACGGACATCGGCGACTCGGCCGTCGAGGAATACACCGGGGAGGAATCGACCCCGCCGGAGAGTGGTATCCCCGGCTGATCGGACATGAGAAAGGGCACGCATCGGAATGCGTGCCCTTTTTCACGTTCTGGTCGGCAGATCCGAAAACCCCTCGATTACCGGATCCGCCGACCCTGTGTCCCCCGAATCGGGAGCAGCCGAAGCTGCAGTGATCAGCGCTCGATGATGGCCGTGACGCCCTGGCCACCGGCCGCGCAGATCGAGATCAGGCCACGGCCCGAGCCCTTCTCGGCCAGCATCTTTGCCAACGACGCGACGATGCGTCCGCCGGTCGCAGCGAACGGGTGGCCCGCGGCGAGCGAGGATCCGTTGACGTTGAGCTTGCTGCGATCGATGGAACCGAGAGCGCCGTCGAGTCCCAGACGCTCCTTGCAGTACTCGTCGCTCTCGAATGCCTGCAGAGTTGCGAGCACCACCGAAGCGAACGCCTCGTGGATCTCGTAGTAGTCGAAGTCCTGCAGCGTCAGGCCGTTGCGCGCGAGCAGACGCGGAATCGCGTAGGTCGGAGCCATCAGCAGGCCGTCCTTGAACGAGCTGTTGCCGTGGACGTAGTCGACCGCTGCGGTCTCGGAATCGACCAGGTGCGCGAGCACCGGGAGGTTGCGCTCGGCAGCCCACTCGTCACTCGACAACAGTGCAGCCGACGCGCCGTCGGTGAGCGGCGTCGAGTTACCGGCCGTCATGGTGGCGTCGCCCAGCTTGGTTCCGAAGACCGGCTTGAGCGTGGCCAGCTTCTCGACGGTCGATCCCGGACGCAGGTTGTCGTCGCGCGTGAGGCCGAGGAACGGCGTCACCAGATCGTCGAAGAAGCAACGGTCGTATGCGGCTGCCATGTTCTTGTGGCTCGCTGCGGCCAGCTCGTCCTGGTCCTCGCGGCGAACGCCGAATTCCTTGGCGGTGATAGCGGCGTGGTCACCCATCGACAGGCCCGTGCGCGGCTCGCCGTTGCGCGGGATCTCGATGCCGAGCATGCCCGGACGGACGTTGCCGAGGAGCTTGATGCGATCGCCGGTGCTCTTGGCCCGATTCAGAGAGAGCAGGAACTCGCGCAGTTCGTCGTTGACGCCGATCGGGGCGTCGGACGTGGTGTCGACGCCGCCACCGATACCGGCATCGATACGGCCCGACGCGATGGCGTCGCCGACGGCGATGATCGACTGCAGGCCTGTGCCGCAGGCCTGCTGGATGTCGAAGGCCGGGGTGTAGGGGCTCAGCGCGCTACCGAGAACGACCTCGCGGGTGAGATTGAAATCGCGCGAATGCTTGAGCACGGCACCGGCGGCGACGAGACCGAGGCGCTCGCCCTGCAGACCGAATCGCGACACGAGACCGTCGATGGTGGCAGTGAGCATGTCCTGGTTGGACGCCAGCGCGTACTTCTTGTCCGAACGCGCGAACGGAATGCGGTTGCCACCGACGATTGCGACCGGTCGTAGCTGCTTGCTTGTCACTGACGTCTCCAAACATCGTCCCCAGCATGTGGGGAATGGCCCTGGTGGAGTTTCATCTTACTGGCGAGTAAGTTGGTTGTCGACACCCGGTCGTGCGCCTCGCTCCTCGAGCGAGCAGCGCTGAATGAAAGGTACGACAGTGGCAGCCTCCAAGGGAGCCCCAGATCTCTACTCAACGTTCCTCGCGTCCGCGCCGGGAGCCTTCATCGCCAAGCAGGCAGGACTGCCGCAGCCCGAGAAGCTGCGTCGTTACAAGGCAGGCGAGCCGGCACTGGCCGGCCCGGTCCTGATCGGTGGCAGCGGCCGCCTCGTCGAACCCCTGCGTGAGCTGCTCTCGGACTACCCGCAGTCGCAGCCGCACGACGACAAGCACGGCGGACTCGTGTTCGACGCCACCGGAATCAGCAACGTTGCAGAACTCGAGCAGCTCTTCAAGTTCTTCCAGCCGGTCATCCGCAACCTCGCACCGTCGGCTCGCGTCGTCGTCATCGGCACCACCCCCGAGGAGACCTCGAGCGTCGACGAGCACATCGCTCAGCGCGCCCTCGAGGGCTTCACGCGTAGCGTCGGCAAAGAGGTCAAGCGTGGTGCCACGGCGCAGCTCGTCTACATCTCTCCCAACGCGTCGACGGGCCTCTCCGGCCTCGAATCGACTCTCCGCTTCCTGCTGTCGGCCAAGTCCGCATTCGTCGACGGCCAGGTGATCGCCGTAGGTGACGCCGATTCACAGGCACCTGCTTCCTGGGACAAGCCGCTCGCCGGCAAGGTTGCCGTCGTCACCGGCGCTGCCCGCGGCATCGGTGCCACCATCGCCGAGGTTCTCGCCCGCGACGGAGCCACAGTCATCGCAGCCGACATCCCTGCTGCCGGAGAAGCACTCTCGCAGACGGCCAACAAGGTCGGTGGCACCTCGCTCGCACTCGACGTCACCTCGCCCGACGCCGGCGAGGTCCTCTCGAAGCACCTGCTGGAGCGTCACGGCGGGGCCGACATCATCGTGCACAACGCAGGCATCACCCGCGACAAGACTCTCGCCAACATGGACGACGCCCGCTGGAACTCGGTCATCGGCGTCAACCTTGCTGCGCCGCAGCGCATCACCGACGAGCTGGTGGCCTCCGGTGCACTCAAGGACGGCGGCCGCGTCGTCGACGTCTCCTCCATCGCCGGTATCGCGGGCAACCGCGGCCAGACCAACTACGGCACATCCAAGGCCGGTGTCATCGGCTTGGTGCACGCTTCCGCGCCGGTGCTGGCGAAGAAGAACATCACGATCAACGCCGTTGCTCCCGGCTTCATCGAAACCGCGATGACGGCGGCAATTCCGTTCGCCACCCGCGAGGCCGGACGACGCATGAGCTCGCTGCTGCAGGGCGGCGAGACCGTCGATGTCGCAGAGTTGGTCTCGTACTTCGCTTCTCCCGCATCCAACGCCGTCACCGGCCAGGTCGTACGCGTGTGCGGCCAGAGCCTGCTCGGCGCATGAGCACCGTCACGCTCACCGCGCAGCCGAAGACATCCGACATCTACACCTCGGCTGCGCTCGGTGCGCTGCCGTTCTTCGGATCCAGATCGTCTTCGGTACCCAGCACGGTGTACGAGCTCAAGGGTCTGCGAGTGGACCCCGACAACCTCGCCGGGTACTGCCGCGCGACGGGGCTGCGATTCGGCGATCAGCTGCCGGTGACCTACCCGTTCACGCTGGTGTTTCCGACCGTGATGAAGCTGATGGTCTCCAAGGGCTTCCCGTTTGCCGCCATCGGATCGGTGCACGCCGAGAACGTCATCGAGCAGTTCCGCGGCATCTCGGCATCGGAGCCACTGGACATCCGAGTGCACGCGGAGAACCTGCGCGAGCACCGCAAGGGCTTGCTGGTGGACCTGATCAGTGAGGTCAAAGTGGGACGCGAGCTGGTCTGGAAGCAGACCTCCAGCTTCCTGAGCCTGCAGAAGACCTCGCTGTCGGGTGGACCTCGTGAAACACCGCCTGCAGACGAGGTTCCGCCGCCCCCGACCCGCACCCTGCGCGTCGACCAGCGGATCATCAGCCGGTATGCGGCCATCTCGGGAGACCGCAATCCGATCCACGTATCCTCGCTCGGCGCAAAGGCATTCGGATTCCCGAAGACCATCGCGCACGGAATGTGGAGTGCGGCAGCGGTACTGCAGACCGTCGAGGGTCGGATCCCGGAGGCCGTGAACTACAGCATCCGGTTCGGCAAGCCGATCATCCTGCCCGCGACGATCAACGCCTACGCCGATGCCGTCGGTACCGGCTGGGACCTGTCGCTGAAGAACCCGAAGAAGGGCTACCCGCATCTGACGGGAACCCTGCGCTGAGTTCGCGTCGCCCAGCTCGAAGTTATGGACGGATTTCCCCGGATTTCCGTCCATAACTTCGAGTTCGGCAGCCCTAGGTTGCGGCGGTCTTCTTGCCGGCCAGGCCCCGCCACGCCAGATTTTCCAGCAGGTCTGCTGCCGCGTCGACCTCGATTTCGCCGCCCGCGACCCTGTCGGCCACGGCCTCGCCTGCACCGACCAACGCCACGGCCATCAGCCCGAAATTCTGCGACTGCTCCGGGTCCCTGGTGCTCATCGCCAGCAAACCTGCCGTCAACTCGATCAACCGATCGCGGCTGCTCTGCACCTGTGAGGCAAATGCCTGCTGGCCGATGGCCTGGCGGTAGAGCACCATCCACGACTTCCGGTTCTCACCGACGAATCCGAGGAAGCCGATCAGCGCTTTGCGCAACTGCTCGCGCGGCGTCAGAGTCGGGTCTGCGGCCGGCGTCAGAGCTTCGACGAACTTGACGCCCTCACGATGGATGCACGCGGCGAACAACTCGTCCTTCGACCCGTAGTACAAATACAGCATCGGCTTGGAGATGGCCGCCTTCTTGGCGATCGAATCCATCGATGTCTCGTGAAAACCGTTGTCGGAGAACACATCCACCGCCGCGTCGAGCATCTGCTGCTCGCGGACGGCGCGGGGCAATCTCTTGGTGCCGCCAGCCATGGACCCTCCAATACGTACGAAGTACTAGACGTTACTCCACAGTAAGGTCGAGTACCGCGCAATCAGGCCCCGCACGCCCCCTTGAACCGGGCAACCGTCGCGGCGGCCTCGTCCACCTGCGCCGCGGCGAGGCGTCCCGTCGACACCGCGTCTTCGAGATTGTCCAACACTGCGGGCACCTGATCGGTGGTGAGCCACAGCGCCACATCGGCTCCCGCAACCAACGCCGCCTCCACCGCGTCGACGATCCCGAGCCGCGCAGTGATCGCCGCCATGCCGCTCAGATCGTCGGTGAAGATCGGACCGTCGAACGGAGCCGCCCCATATCCGACGCCATCGCGCAACAACGCCATCGCCGCCGGGCTGATGCTCGCCGGTACCCCGGGCTCGGTGAGCCCGGGCACGTCGAGGTGCCCCACCATGACCCCGACGCCGGTGTTGTTCAGCGCTGCGAACGGCAGCAGGTCATCGGTCTTCAATTCGTCGAGCGAGGGAGTGGTGACGGCACCGGTGTGGGAATCGCCCGAACCCGAGCCGTGCCCGGGAAAGTGCTTGATGACGGGCTTGATTCCAGCATCTTCCAGACCTCGCGCATACGCCCCCGCGTACTCGATGACGACCTGCGGATCATCGGAGAACGACCGATCGCCGATGACGGAATCATCGGGTTGTGCACTCACATCGACCACCGGAGCGAAATCGACGGTGACCCCGAGATCCTTCAGACCCCGTCCGCGCGTCAACGCCTCCTGGTACGCCTCGTCCACCGTCATCGTCTGTGCCAACACCCGTGCCGACGGTGCCTCCCCCAGCAGATCCGCGACCCGCGAAACCCGTCCACCCTCCTCGTCGATCGTGATCATCGGGGCCACCGCGGACGCGTCGAGAACCTGCAGTACCTCCCGATTGCCGAGCATCGACTCGTCGGTCCAACTGCCGACGAAGAGGCCGCCGACCTGCTCGGTGGACATGATCTGCACCGCGTCCGCAGTGCCGGTGACTCCGACGGTGAGCAACTGAGCCAATCGTTGACGCTCCGACAATCCGCCGACGAACGCCGCGCAATCGTCGACAGGCGGCACAGGCTGCGGCACGGTCGTGCCGGCTGCTGTCGTCGTCGAAACAGGGGGCACTGTCTGCGTCGACGCGACCTGGGTGGACTCGCTCGAGCACGAGACCAACAACCCCACACCGACCGTCATCACCGCAGCGGACCGAACCGAGTACCGAAATCGCATGAACACGACGGTAGTCGAGATCGTCGGTGTCGCTGCCGCCCCTCCGGTTGGGATCAATGCGCCTTTGTTGCACTCTGACCGACTGAAACCCACATTGATCCCGAAGGGGGTGGGGGTAATCTGGACGAACGCGACATGAGGAGGAGCTCGACCATGACCGCAGACCTCATCCTGATTGCCTACGACGGCTCCGACAATGCCAAACGAGCCATCGACTACGCCGGCCGGTTTCTCACCACCTCCCGCGCGATCGTTGTCACGGCATGGGAGCCGATGGTGCGTCAGGCAGCTCGAATGTCCGGCCTGTCCGGCGTCATGCAGCCCGAATGGGTGCCCGACGACGAGGCCGAGGACGTTGCGCTCACCGACGCGAAAGTGACCAACAGCGAGGGCGTCGCGCTGGCAGAGGCCGCAGGCCTGAAGGTGGAAGGTCAGTGCACCGAATGCACCACCGCCATCTGGAGCGCAATCGTGGAGAAAGCCGACGAGATGGACGTCGACATCATCGTCACCGGCACCCGAGGCACGACCGGTCTGCGTGCACTACTGCAGAGTTCGGTAGCCGAGCACGTGCTCCGACACAGCCACCGCCCTGTCCTGATCGTTCCCCCCGGCAAGTAAAGCGTCCGACGACTGTTTACAGTGACGCAGGTGATACCGTGATGCCCGCGTGGGGGTCCACCTCACCCTTTTATCTGTGAGCCGACTGACTGGAGAACCGAGATGAAGTTCGCTGTCCCGGGTGTCATTGCCGCCGTCGTCGGAGCCGTACTGGGTGCAGGCGTCGTGTTCGGAGTCACCGCCGCTGCAGCCGACAACTCTCGTCCGGATATCGATCGCACCGGAAACGCCGACTCGTCCTTGCTGAACCAGGTTGAGTACGGCAGCCGCTGACGCTGGTCGCATTCGTGGATCGATGATCTCGGCCGAGCCGCTCGGCCGTAAATGGCTACTCGGCGTCTCGGCTCTGGCACTTCTTCTCACCTTTCTGCAGGTCCCCGGCTTCACCGTCGCCGACACCAAATACGACCTGGCGCAGAACCCCCTCGGATTTCTCGACCGCGCCTCGCATCAGTGGAACAGCGCGGCACCGTTGGGCCAGGTGCAGAACCAGGCCTACGGCTACTTCTTCCCGCACGGAGCGTTCTTCGCCGGCGGAGACCTCCTGTCCATCCCACCGTGGATCACGCAGCGCATGTGGTGGGCACTGCTGCTCATCGCCGGGTTCTGGGGAATCGTCCGACTCGCCGAGGCCCTCGGCATCGGCAGCCGCAGTTCTCGCCTGATCGCGGCAACGGCCTTCGTTCTGTCTCCGCGAGTGATCACCACCCTTACGTCGATCTCTTCGGAGACGATGCCGATGATGCTCGCTCCGTGGGTGCTGATCCCGATCGTGCGGTGTCTCACCGGCGACAACGCGAAGCAGACGGCTCGCCGGGCCGCGGCGCAATCGGCGCTCGCAGTCGCGTTGATGGGCGCGGTCAATGCCGTCGCGACGGCTGCCGCCGTTCTGGTGGCCGTGATCTGGATGCTGTCGCATCGGCCGAACAAGCGTTGGCTCGTGTTCAGTGCCTGGTGGACCGGCTTCCTCGTTCTCGCAACGCTGTGGTGGGTGGTGCCATTGCTGTTGTTGGGCAAAGTCTCTCCACCATTTCTGGACTACATAGAGTCCTCCGGCACCACCACCCAGTGGACGTCGTTGACGGAAGTGTTGCGCGGCACCGGCAGTTGGACGCCGTTCGTCTCACCCGAGCGCGTGGCCGGTGCCGTTCTGGTGACCCAGCCTGCCGCGGTCATCGCAACGGGCTTGATCGCGGCTGCTGGAATCGCAGGCTTGGCGATGCGATCGATGCCGGCCCGAGGCCGGCTGACGATCATGCTGTTCGTCGGTCTCGTCGGGCTCGGTGCCGGGTTCGTCGGCGATCTGGACGGCCCGTTCGCGGCAACAGTGCGATTGTTCCTCGACTCCGCGGGCGCGCCGCTACGCAACATTCACAAACTCGAGCCGGTCATTCGAATCCCGTTGGTACTGGGCCTCGCTCACCTCTTGGGACGCGTTCCGCTGCCCGGGTCGGTGCCGCGGCCACAGTGGCGATCGGCCGTCGCGCATCCGGAAAAGCATCCGATGATGGCGGTGACCGCGTTGGTGTTGGTGGCGTTGGCGCTGTCCACCTCGCTCGCATGGACGGGCAAGCTCGCGCCTCGCGGAGCCTACGAGGCCGTTCCGCAGTATTGGCACGATGCCGCGGACTGGCTCACCGCCCACGCGTCCGGCTCGAGTCCCGACGGTTCCGATGCGCAGCGCGCACTGATCGTGCCCGGCGCACCGTTCGCGTTGCAGACCTGGGGACTGACCCGCGACGAGCCGTTGCAGGCTCTCGCCACGACGCCCTGGGCCGTCCGCGACGCCGTGCCGCTCACCCCGCCCGGAGCCATTCGCGCGCTGGACTCCGTGCAGCGACTCTTCGCCGACGGGCGTCCGTCCAGCGGACTGGCCGACACCCTCGAAGGACAGGGCATCAGCTACGTCGTCGTGCGCAACGACCTCGATCCCGAAAATTCTCGGTCCACACGTCCGGCATCGGTGCACCAGGTGCTCGACGGTTCGCCGGGATTGGCCCGGGTGGCCGAGTTCGGTGAGGACGTTGCTCCCGGTCAGGTCGACGGCGTTGTGCTCGACGGTGATCTGCGGCCGCCGTATCCCGCTGTCGAGATCTATTCGGTGAACGGATCGGCCGATACCCCCGCGTCCGGCCCTTACACGGTCGATCTCGATCGGGTCCCGGTGGTACAGGGTGGACCGGAGTCGATTCTGCGTTCTAACGAACTGCGCAACAACGGGATTCGCACTCCCGTGCCGGCTGGTCCGACAATGCTCGCGTCGGACGCAGCTGCCGCCGGCATACCCGTCGACTCGGTGACGGTGACGGACACCCCGATGAACCGCGAGACCGACTTCGGCCAGGTCGACAATCACAGTTCTGCACTGCGGGCCGCGGACGAACCCCGGCGATCGCTGAACGAGGTTCCCGACTACCCGGTGTACGGGGCGGAGACCGTGGACGCCGAGTGGGAAGGTGCGACGCTGACGGCGTCGAGTTCGGCATCGGACGCAACGCAGATCGGTGGCAGCGCACCCGGCAGCGGTGTCGCGGCCGCAGTGGACGGCGATCTGGCTACCAGTTGGATCAGCAACGGGATCGAACGCGCTGTGGGGCAATGGCTTCAGTTGGATTTCGATACCCCGGTTCGCGGCGGTCTGCTGCACCTGCGCACCAGTCCCGGAACGATCGGCGACCCGGTGAAATGGGTCGAGGTCACCACCCCGAACGGCTCCACCGCGGCGCGGGTCGACAAGCCCGGGGACCCGATGACAGTGTCACTGCCGGGTGGCGAAACGCCGTGGCTGCGGATCACCGCGAAATCGACGGTCGATGGAACCCGCGGAAGCCAATTCGGCATCAGCGAGGTCTCGGTGGACGACTACTCCGATCGAGACAACCCGAAGCCGGTGCCGATCGTGCACCGTGCAGTGTTGCCCGATACTCCGGCCGGGGCGAGCGTCGACGCGTGGGAACTCGGCCAAGAATTTCCCGGGCGCTCCGGATGCCTCGACACCGAGGATCGAATCCGTTGCAGCAGTGGACTGTCCAAGTCTCCGGAGGAGCTGGGGCGTTTCTCGCGCACGATCGACGTGCCGATGGGTACCGCGGTCATCCCCGATCTGACGGTACGCACGCGGCAGTCGCCCGAACTCGAGGCACTGCTGGCTCAGCCGGGTCGACCGCTGGCCAGCGGGGCGTCGGACGTCGCAGATCTGGAGGGTTCCGCCTTCGCCGCCACCGACGGTGACCCGCGCACATCCTGGACCGCACCGGAGAAGTCGATCACCGACCGAGCGGGCACCAACCCCACTCTGACCATCCAATTGCCCGCTCCCACACTGGTGGACGGGCTGAAGCTCAGCCCCAGCCTCGGCGCACTTCCTGCCCACCCCACCCGGGTCGCGGTCAACCTCGGCAACGGCCCGATGGTTCGCGACCTGGACACCGACGGTTCGACGACAGTCGAACTGGCACCGTATGTGACCGACAGGATCGTGCTGTCCATCGTGGACTGGGACGGCGTCTTGGATCGAAATTCATTGGGCTTCATCCAATCTCAACCACCTGGTTTTGCCGAAGTGACGCCGCTGTCCGCAGGCGAGCCGATCGGTGCCCCGTACGACGGTGACCGTCGGATCACGGTGGACTGCTTCAACGGTCCCATCGTCTCCATTGCCGGGCAGACGGTGCGCACGTCGGTGACTGCCACCGCGGACGAGTTCCGTTCCGGCGAACCGCTGAAGGCGTCGGTGTGCGACGCCGACACCCCGGTGAACGAGAACTTCGTCAACCCGGTGTCGTTGCCCGAAGGCCGTCAGGACGTGGTGGTCGAGCCGGGAGCATCGTTCTTCGTCGACGGTATTCGGTTGCGCACCATGCCCATTCCGGCCGACTGGCCGACGAGCTCGGCACCGCAAGCGGCGAGGACCACGGCCTGGAGTCCCGATCACCGCGAGGTGACGCTCACTTCCGCGACCGAGGATCGACTACTGGTGATCCCGGAGAGCAACAACATCGGCTGGCACGCAACGTTGCCCGGCGGTGCCGAGCTGTCCCCGGTTGTCGTCGACGGGTGGCAGCAGGCCTGGATGGTTCCGGCGGGGGCGTCGGGCACGATCTCGTTGGATTTCACCACCGATCGCTGGTACCGGCTGGGCATCTTCGGGGGGCTACTGCTGTTGATCCCGTTGCTGTTCGCGGCGATTCGCGCGCCCCGCACGGTACCGAATCCGGGCCCGCCGCCGCGCCCGTGGCGCAGCAGCACGGCCGCATTCGTGGCACTGCTCGCAGCAACCATCGTACTGGCCGGGATTGCCGGCGCGGTCACTGTTGCCGTGATCGGAGTCGGTGCGGTGTATCTGGATCGCCGTTTCGATCGCGCGCTGTCCTCACGTGTATTGATCTGCACTGCAGGCGGATTCGCCATGCTCGGTCCCGCGTTGCTGTCGCTCGGTCCATGGCGAGCGTCCGACGGGTACGTGGGCGGATCCTACGTAGTTCAGCTGGCAGCGTTGATCGGGATCGTCGCGCTGGCGATCAGTGCGATACGGCGTCCGTGAGAGGTGCCTTCTTCGGCGCGAATCGCCGTCGAGCAGGTTCTTCCACCAGCGCGTAACTGGCCGCGGCCACCGGGATCGACAGCGCAAGAGTCACCGTCAACACGAACCACATTCCGCCCGAGAACGGGATGATGCCGAACACCGGGAACACCACAGCCAGAACGGCCAAGTGCCAGATGAAGATTCCGTACGACCACCGACCCAGCGTGAGCATCACCGGATGCTCGAACACTCGGTGTCTGCGACCGGTGTCGGCGAGTACCAGAGGCGAGAGCATCGCGAATGCGAGAATCGCACCGAAGACGATCTTGAGCTCGAATTGCCACGGCTCGGGCCGAACCAATCCTTGTGGGCCTGCCAGTGGAGTCGCCGACAGCACGAAGGCAGTCAGTGCGATCGACGGCATCACCCAACTGCGCCGAGCCCACCGATGTACCCAGGTCTGCGGTCCGACGGACACCTCGGCCAACACCATCCCGGCCGCGAACCAGGGAAGGTAGCCGGGCAGCCAGTTGTCGTGGTGAATCGCTTCGGCAGTCGTGATCGGCAGAAATCCCCAGGACAGCGTCACCGCGGATGCACCGAGCAGCACCCGGATTCGGTATCGGGCCGAGGCCCCGCGCAATCGGACCATCAGCCACGCGAAGACAGGCAGCAGTAGATAGAAGGCCACTTCCACCGACAGCGACCACATTTGCGTCATGCCTTCGGTCAACGTCAACGGCACGAACACCTGCGTCAGCGAGAGATTGGCCAACCACACCCGGTAGTCGCCGCCCGCATGCGGGAGAAACAGCAGTACCAGCACGACGACGACCCAGTAGGCCGGCAGGATACGTACCGCGCGCGACCAGAAGTAGCGGCGAGCAGACTGCGCCTGCGTGAGCCCCCTGGCCTGCGCGGCATGGGGACGCCACAGCAGAAACCCCGAGAGCGCGAAGAAGATCGCCACGGTGAGATCGAACCTGCCCCAGATCCGACCCATAAGCGGGGATTCGGCGGCACCGGTC
Source organism: Rhodococcus ruber (assembly GCF_027270735.1). Taxonomy (GTDB): domain Bacteria; phylum Actinomycetota; class Actinomycetes; order Mycobacteriales; family Mycobacteriaceae; genus Rhodococcoides; species Rhodococcoides rubrum_A. Next base: position 632,451 of record NZ_JAPWIJ010000002.1, read on the forward strand.
TGGAAGGCCACGTGGGTGACTACGATGCCGATCGCGGCCAGCGCGCGCATTCCCTCGAGAGCAGGGACGAACGCACGCAGCGGTACGACGGATGCCGAATCGACTCGAGTACTCATGGTGGCTCAAGTGTGCCGTGTCGAACCGGCTCGGACGAGACCGGCACCACTGTCGACTGTTACTGTCACCTGCGACGTGTCGTAAGAAATCGGGCATCGGGTCGGGGGCGCACGCTGGTCTCGCCTGCGGTGTCTTCCAGTGAAGCGGTCGACTAAGGAGAATCAGCATGGCGGAGCGCTCAGGGCCGAGCCGGATATTGGCTCTTGTACTCATCGGCTTGGGTGCATTTCTGGTGGTCGCCGCCATCCTCATACCTACCTATACGGTCTCGGCGCTCGAGAAGACGCCGCTGGACCTCGAGGTAACCACCGTCTCCACCGGCGAAGGCAGTGTGCTGAACGCAAGCTCCCTCGCCGCCGGCCGCGCGGTCGTCGACCAGAACGTTCCGCTCGTCTCACAGCGATTCGTCACCGTCGAGGATCCCTCCGACGCCGACATCATGACGCTGCAGGCCGGTCAGACCCTGCGCCGCAGCGACAAGCAGGCCGACACGGGACTGCTGACCGCCAGCGTCGACCGCGTCACCATCGACCGCAAGACCTCGATGCCCGTCGAGAGCCCGATCGGCACCATCCAGGTGGCCGGCGACAAGCCCGCCGAAGAAGTTGCCCACACCGGTCTGCAGTACAAGTTCCCGTTCAACTCCGAGCAGAAGAGCTACCCGTACTTCGACGTCAACGCTCGTGCGTCCAAAGACATCGATTTCGTCGAGGCCACCGAGATCAACGGCACGCCGGTGTACCAGTACCAGCAGACCGTCGGTCCGGTCGACCTGTCGACGGTGGTCAATCTGCCGACCAACAAGGTGACCCTGCCCGCCGACACGTGGGGCGTCGAAGGCGGAGCAGCGCCGGTGACGATGACCCGCTGGTACGAGAACACCCGCACCCTGTGGGTCGAGCCCGAGACCGGTGTCGTCGTCAAGGGTGAAGAACAGATTCACCAGTACTACGGACGTGAAGCAGGCAAGCCCGAGGTCGACGTGCTCAACGCACCGATCACGTTCGACGAGAACACCGTCGAATACCAGATCCAGCAGGCCAAGGACGGCCAGGACAAGCTCTCGCTCTTCGGCCGTACGGTTCCGATCGTCGCGGGCATTCTCGGTGTCATCTCCCTGATCGCCGGAGCGTTCCTGCTCCTGCGCGGCGGAAACGGTGGACACCGTCAGCCTGCCCGCACGGACGCGGCTCCGCGCCCGACCCCGAGCGGCGGAACCGCACCGAACCGCGACTGGACCACGGATCGCACGGAAGAAATTCCGAGGACGAACCTCAACAAGGAGTAAGTGCGCTACGCGCAGTGGCGTGGTTGAGTGCCCGTGAATGCACACAACCACGCCACTCGTCTATGCAGGGACGGGGACCGAACTCTGCGATGCTCCTCGAATCGGTACGGTCGTGTTGGCCGGGTCTCGTAGTCGACGGCCCGTTGCCCGGTGGTGTGCGAAACGACATCTGGTCCGGACAGCTCGACGGCGTCCGCGTTGTCATCCGGCACTCACGTCGCAGTCCGGATTCCCGATCCTGGGAGTGGCACCTACTGCGCCACCTCCACGAATGCGGCATCCATGTGCCTGTGCTCATTCCGTCAGCGGCGGGCGACGTGGACGTCGACGGCTGGCACGTCTACGAGTACGTGGAAGGCTCGCACCCCGAACCGAAAGACTCTCGGATCACCGACGCACTGGTAAAAGTCCACGCTGTCACCGTGGGCTGGCCACAGCGCCCAGGGTCGGCGAGTTCGATCGATCTCCCGGTACTCCAAGTCGGTGGCGACGTGAACCTGACCGCTATGCCGACCGTTTTGGCCGGCCAGATCGTCGATGCCTGGAGACGTGCACGGAAGCCGTCCGCCACATGCGTTGTCCATGGCGATGCAAGCGCCCGCAACGCGATCATCGACGAGCACGGCAGCTGCGTGTTGATCGATTGGGACGAAGCGCGGGTAGACCAGCCTCATTTCGATCTACCGGTCGGGCCGACCGAGCTCCGAGCGAACCTGGCGTGGGAGATCGCCACGTGCTGGGTACCCGAGCCCAACTACGCCAGGTCCTTGGTGCAGGACTTCACCGGTGCGCCCCTACCTTGAGCGACTTCGGATTCCGTTGTAGCCGAATGCCTTCCGAACCGGAACTGCGAACAGACCTTTCGATATGGGCGCAACGCACACGACGGGTCGACTTCAAGATCCCCAGCGAGATCCGTCCCTCTGCCGACTGACGGGCCCTTCCCACAACACCAGTGCACACACCACCACCATGGTCACCGCGGCGGTGGCTGCGGCGACGGTGACGAACTGGGCCAGCGTCGAGGCCACGAACAGCAACAGCAACACCTCGGCGGCGAGGGCGAACCAGGCGACAAAAGCAAGGTGGGTGCGCTCGCCTGCGATGGCCCACAGCAGAGCGCTCTGCAACACGGCCAGACATGCGCCCTGCAACACGAACAGCCAGACATAGTTCTGCACACCGGAATACGTGTCGCCGACCACCAGCGGCAGCAACGGCGACGCCAGTGCCCCGCCGATCACCAGCACCGTGCCCAGACCGGCGACGACGGCCAGAGCCGAGCGCACCGCGGCCGCAGAATGCAGGGGGTTCGCCATTCGCGGGTACAGCACCACCCCTACGGCCTGCGGCAACCAGAACGCCGCTTTGGACGCAACGGCACCGACGGCGTACAGCCCGGCCTCGTTGCTACTGAGCAGAGTACGAGCAAGGACCAGATCCAGTGCCGACATCGCGATCAGCACCAATTGCACCTGGGATGCCTGCAGTACGGCCAGGACGGTGACCTTGGTTTCCGACACCGAGCTCACCGGCACGCCTGCCGTCCATCGCGCACCGATGGCCACCGCGCCGATTCCGGCCGCCGTCGCCAGGAGGACCGAACCGGGTCCGCCGCCGAGTGCGAGCACCACCACCGCGGGTGCCACCTTGCCGAAACCGGCCGCAGCCAGCACGAGGCTCAGAGCCCCGAAGCGCCCCCGCCCCTGCAACAGCCCCTGCTCGGCGGCAAGCAGCACCAACACCGGTGCCGCGATGACCGCCGACACGGTTGCGGCCATCGAGATGTCCATGGCGGCGGACAGTGCGGGAGCGAGCGCCACCGCCAGCACGCCCACGACCGCCGCACACCGATACCCGACGGTCCGCAACTCCCTCGAACTGCGCCCGCGCACCACCTCACGCGCGACGACGGACTGCAACGCCAACGCCGGAACAGCGAGAACCAGTTGCGCAGCAAGCAGACTCGCGAATTCGCCGTAACCCTCGACGCCGAGCATCCGACTCGCAAGCACCTGCAGCAGATACGCCGCAACGTTCGCGAACATCGAACCGGCCGTCACCATCCCCATCCCGGCGACCGACGCACCCGGCGTGTGGTCTGCCTCGGACGAGGCGCGGAAAGACATGAGCCCACGGTATAGGGTGCCGATCATGGCGCGGTCGAGGTCGAGGTGGACGCCACCGCTCTACAGTCTGCTGCTCGCGCTGGTGATTCTCGGGCCACTCCTGGGCCCCGGCTACCTCCTGCTGCGCGACGCCGTCAGTACTCCACGTTCCTACTTCACCGACTCGGCCTGGGGAATCGCCGACGCGGCCGCGCGGGCCGTCCCGCAGGACGCCGCAATGGCAGCGTTGACGACGGTGTTCGACGGTGGTCTCGTCGTCAAGATCATCCTGCTGCTGGCGCTGTGGCTGGCCGGTTGGGGCGCCGCCGTCATGGCTCGGGCGGTATTGCCGACGGCCCCATTGCCCGCGCTGCTCGTCGCGTCGACCGTGGCGATGTGGAACCCCTACGTCGCCGAGCGTCTGCTGCAAGGACATTGGAGTCTGATCGTCGGCTACGCCGCCCTCCCCTGGACCGTGGTCGCCGCACTCGCAGTCAGGCGGGCTCGTTCCTGGTGGGCTCTTGCCGTCTGCCTCGCTGCCGCCGGCCTCACTCCCACCGGCGCGCTGCTTGCCGCGACCGTTGCGTTGGTGATTCTCGCCCTCCCCGGGGGTGCCCGACGCGGCCTGCGCGTTTTCGGTTTCCTCGGACTGGCGGTGGTGGCGTCGGCGCCGTGGCTGGTGGCGACAGCGGTGTCCGGCAGTGGCGTCGAGCAGACGGATCCGGCGGGGTGGGCAGCGTTCGCGGCTCGCGCGGAGCCTGGCCTCGGCACCCTCGGCTCATTGGCCGGCCTCGGCGGAATCTGGAATTCCGATGCCGTACCCGTCTCCCGTACAGGCATTTTCGCGTTCGTGGGCACGGCGCTGCTGCTGATCGTCGTCGCGTTCGGTGTTCGGCCGCTGATCAGGCGTCGAAGAAATCCGGTGGTCCTGGGACTCGCTGTCGTTGCGTTGCTCGCCATCGCAGCCCCTGCGCTGGCAGCGACGGGGCCGGGGCTGGCAGCGGCCCGTGCACTGGGTGAGACGCTGCCCGGTGCCGGTCTGCTCCGGGACTCGCAGAAATGGGTCGCGCTGGCGATGCCGATCTATGCCTTGGCCGCCGCGGCTGCGTTTTCTCCCCGGCGTCGACCGAATCCGGTGCAGCCAACCGCGCTGAGCGCGGTCCAGCGCACCCGATTCGGCAGCGTCGTTGCGATATTGGCCCTACTGATCGCACTACCCGACCTGGCCTGGGGCGTCGGGAACTCGATGCGGCCGGTGGCGTACCCGGCGTCCTGGCAGGTGGTCGCAGCCGAATTACAGAGCAGCGCAGGCGATGTTGCGGTACTACCGGCCGGGATGTTCCGCCGCTTCCCCTACAGCGGCACTGCACCCGTTCTCGATCCTGCGCCGCGAATGTTGCCGCTGGACGTGTTGCAGACCGGCGAGCTCATCGTCGCGGGCGGAACGGTGCGGGGCGAGGGCACTCGCGCCACCGGCGTCCAAAATGCTCTTCTCGCAGGTGAATCCGCGGAGACACTCGCAGAATTGGGCGTCGGTTGGGTGCTGGTGGAGAACACGACCCCCGGAGAGCTGGGCGACTCCGCGCAGACGCTGGACCTGTTGGACGCCGTGTACGAGGACGAGCAGCTCACGCTCTACCGAGTACCCGATCCGGTCCTCACCGAGAGCCGATCGAACACGGCCGTCGTTGTCGCCCACCTGGCCTGGGCGCTGCTGCTCCTCGGAGGTCTAGCGATAGGACTGCTGGGCCGAATCCGAGTGCTGCGCACCCACCAACCCTGACGACCACGCTCCACGCGTCGTCGCGTCGAGCACCGAGTAGACGCCTTCTGCGCACTGCTCCCAGGAGAATTCCCCCGCGCGGACGCGCGCTTTCTCACCCAAACGAGTGCGGGCTTCGACGTCCTGCAGCAGCTCCGAAACGGCAGCGGTCAGACCCGAAACGTCGCGGTCCTCGACCGACTGTCCGCCCACCAGAACACCGGTGACGCCGTCGATGACCGAATCGGTCAGCCCTTTGGAGCTTCGATAGCCGACCGTGGGAACGCCGTGCTGGGCGGCTTCGACGACCGCGAGGCCCCAACCCTCCTTGCGCGAGGGCATGACGTGCACCCACGAACGGCCGAGCAGCTGGTGCTTGCGCTCCTCGGCGACGTGGCCGTGGAAGGTTACGTACTGCTCGATCCCCAGCTGGCTCACGTAGTCACGGAGGTTCTGCTCCCACCAGCCGCCACCGATGACGTCGAGGTGGATGTCGGGGATCCGGCCGCGCAGGGCCGCGACGACGTCGAGAGCGTCCTCGATCTGCTTGTGCGGAACCAACCGGGACAGCACGGTGAGCGACGGATACGCGGTGCGGGTGCGCTCGTCACCCTCGGGGACCGACTGCGGGATCTCGTCGGCCCCGTTGCGGACCACGGCGATGCGCTCGCGGTCGACGCCGAGGGCGATCAGCTCGTCCGCGGACGGCAGGGACACCGTCAGGTACTGATTACGACGGTGCACTCGGGGAGACACCGTCGATTCGAGCCACCAGCCGAGCTTGGCCATCATCGGTCCTGCGACCGGCCACTGCTCGCGATGGCAGTGGTGCACCAGCAACGTGACGGGAACGCCGAGCGCGGCACGGGAGAAGAAGGGAATGCCGTTCTGGGTGTCGATCACGGCGTCGGGTGCGATGTCTTTGAGCGGGCCGAAACCGAGTCGCCCGGCCGCGATGGCGGCCAATGCGCGGGGATACACCGACAGGCGGCCGCCACCTCGGCTGATGCGGATGCCGTCGACGATCTCCTCGGCGGGAGCTCCGGGGTACGACGCCGTCCTCAGCGTGACGCGGACGCCGCGTCGAGCCAGACCTGCGCCTACCTGCTCGAGGTAACGCTCGCTGCCGCCGCCCTGCGGGTGCCCGGTATCGCGCCAGCACAGCAACAGAACCTCGCGCACAGCTCGCTTCACCCAATTTCCGCATGCTCGTCTCGACCGCCGTCGATTACCGCTGCCACAGTAACCGCTAGGGTTCGTTTTCGTGACTTCCGCCGTGACACGTCTGTTCGCCTCTCGCGCGACACTGCGCCGCTCGGTGAAGCTACTGAAGGACTTCGGCCACGAGCAGAGCGAGCCGGACATCTTCTACGGCGCCCTGGCGCGCGATTCGGTCGAGCTGATCGGTGATCTGTACCGGGGTCTGACCGGCACGGACATGTCTGCCGCGACGGTGTTGGACGTGGGCGGCGGACCCGGCTACTTCGCCGAGGTGTTCGGAGCGAGCTGCGCACGCTATCTGCCCGTCGAACCCGATGCCTCGGAGATGCATGCGGCGGGACTGCAGATTCCCGGTTCGGTGCGCGGCTCCGGCATGGCACTGCCCTTTCGCGACAACAGCGTCGACATCTGCTTTTCGTCCAACGTCGCCGAACACGTACGCGAGCCATGGACCATGGCCGAGGAGATGCTCCGTGTCACCAAACCCGGGGGTCTCACGGTGCTCTCGTACACCATCTGGTTCGGCCCGTTCGGAGGCCACGAGACCCGGCCCTGGCACTATCTCGGCGGCGAATACGCGGCCCGCCGCTACGCCCGCAAGACCGGACACGAACCGAAGAATCGCTTCGGCGAATCACTGTTCGACATCAGCGCTTCGGACGGATTGCGTTGGGCACGAAGCACTCCCAACGCAACGCTGCTCGCTGCATTTCCGCGCTACCACCCACGCTGGGCATGGTGGATGATGCGCGTTCCGATATTCCGCGAGTTCCTCGGCAGCAATCTCGTCCTCGTTCTCGAACCGAGCGCATAACCTGGATCGATGACGGCACTCGCGCTCGACATCGGCGGCACCAAGATGACAGCGGCACTCGTCGGCGAGGACGGTCGACCGCAGAACCCGGTCACGGTGCCGACTCCCGAGTCCGGGGTATGGGCGGTGTGCGCGGCGCTGCTGCGTGACGTCGCCGAAGGCCACACCGTCGAATGCATCGGCGTCGCCTGCTCCGGGCCGGTGAACCTCGAGACCGGATCGGTCGCCCCGATCAACATCGACGAGTGGAAGAACGGATTCGGTTTGGGCGAGCACATCGCCGCCGTGCTTCCCGATGCCGAAATACGTCTGGCAATGGACGGCAGCGCAGCGGCATTGGGTGAGTATCGCTTCGGTGCCGCCGTGGGGGTGCCCGACGTACTGAGCCTGGTCGTGTCGACCGGCATCGGCGGCGGGTTGGTGCTGGGCGGCCGGATCGTCGCCGGAGCCAGCGGCAATGCCGGTCACATCGGCCACATCGTCGTCCCCGGTTCGACGACGCCCTGCGCGTGCGGCGGAATCGGGTGCGTCGAAACGGTGTCGAGTGGGCCGTCGGCGGTGCGGTGGGCACGTGAGCAGGGGTGGCCGGGGAGTACTGGTGTCGAACTGGCCGCGGACGCCGCCGCAGGCGAACCACGCGCCATCACCGCGCTGCAGCGCGCCGGAGTTGCTCTGGGCCAGGCGATTGCCTCGGCCGTCGCGCTGACGGACGTTCGCATGGTGGTGATCGGCGGCGGCTTCGCTCAGGCCGGCCCGCCGCTGTGGGACCCGATACACGAGTCGATCGCCTTGCACGCCCGGTTGACATTCCTCGACGGCCTGCACGTAGTGCCCGCTGCACTCGGTGGCATGGGAACCCTGTCCGGGGCAGCCGCTCTTACGACCTGACCCACACAGCCAGAACGGGGCCCACCCCTCGGTGAGCCCCGTTCCGTGTCGTGAATACTACGCGCCCAAACGCTGCTTGAGGGCGTCGAATTCGTCCTGAATTCCGGTCGGCAGTTTCTCGCCGACGAAGTCGAACCACTCCTGGATCAGCGGAATCTCTGCCCTCCACTCGTCGGTGTTCACCGCGAGTGCCTCGGCCACGTCGTCGACGGTGGTGTCGAGACCGTCGATGTCGAGTGCCTCGGCCGTGGGGACCACGCCGATCGGAGTCTCGATGCCGGCAGCCTTGTGCTCGATGCGCTCGACGATCCACTTGAGCACGCGCGAGTTCTCACCGAATCCGGGCCACAGGAAGCGCTTGTCGTCGCCGCGGCGGAACCAGTTGACGTAGAACACCTTCGGCAGCTTCGACTCGTCGGCGTTCTTGCCGAGGTCGATCCAGTGCTGGAAGTAATCGCCCACGTTGTAGCCGAGGAACGGCAGCATCGCCATCGGGTCGCGTCGGACGGTACCGACGGTGCCCTCGGCGGCAGCGGTCTGCTCGGATCCGACGGTGGCTCCCATGAACACGCCGTGCTGCCAGTCGCGAGCCTCGGTCACCAGCGGAACGGTGGTCTTGCGACGTCCACCGAACAGGATTGCCGAGATCGGCACGCCCTGCGGGTCGTCCCACTCGGGAGCCATCGACGGGCACTGAGCCATCGGCACGCAGTAACGCGAATTGGGATGTGCGGCATCGGTTCCGGACTCTGGCGTCCAGTCGTTGCCCTTCCAGTCGATGAGGTGATCGGGCTTGCCTTCGAGGCCTTCCCACCACACGTCTCCGTCATCGGTCAGGCCGACATTGGTGAACACCGAGTTGCCCTGATCGATGGTCTTCATCGCATTCGGGTTCGAGTCCCAGTTGGTGCCGGGCGCGACGCCGAAGAAACCGAACTCGGGGTTGACGGCGTAGAGACGACCGTCCTCACCGAAGCGCATCCACGCGATGTCGTCGCCGATGGTCTCGGCACGCCAGCCCGGAATGGTCGGCTGAATCATCGCGAGGTTGGTCTTGCCGCACGCGGACGGGAATGCCGCCGCTATGTAGTAGGCCTTGTCCTCGGGCGAGATCAGCTTGAGGATCAGCATGTGCTCGGCGAGCCAGCCCTCGTCGTGGGCCATCGCCGAGGCGATACGCAGCGAGTAGCACTTCTTGCCCAGCAGAGCGTTTCCGCCGTAACCGGATCCGTAGCTCCAGATCTCGCGGTCCTCGGGGAAGTGCGTGATGTATTTGGTGTCGTTGCACGGCCACGGCACGTCGGCCTGGCCCTCGGCGAGCGGTGCGCCGAGCGAGTGCAGCGCCTTGACGTAGAACCCGTCCTCGCCGATCTTGTCCAACGCGGCCTGACCCATGCGGGTCATCACGCGCATGGAGATGACGACGTATTCGGAATCGGTGAGCTCGACGCCCAGCTTCGGATCGGCGGCATCGAGCGGGCCCATGCAGAACGGAACGACGTACATGGTGCGTCCGCGCATGCAGCCGCGGTAGAGATCGGTCATCAGCGTCCGCATCTCGGACGGGTCCATCCAGTTGTTGGTGGGACCTGCGTCGATCTCTTCCTTGGAACAGATGTACGTGCGCGATTCGACACGAGCGACGTCCGACGGATCGGAGTTGCCGAGGAACGAGTTGGGCTTCTTCTCGTCGTTGAGACGAGTGAAGGTGCCTGCCTCGACCAGCTTGTCGGTCAGGCGCTCCCACTCGGCGTCGGATCCGTCAGCGAACACCACGGAATCCGGTTCGGTCAGTTCGGCTACCTGAGCAACCCAGGCAAGCAGTTCTTTGTGTCGAGTCGGCACGCTGTCGGTGCCGCTCAAACCGGGAATGGTCGCTGAGGTCATCTAACTCTCCTGGGGTTAGCCGGAACCGGGAAGAATTCGCACGATCGCTGTGGGCAAGCACGCACGAGTTGATCTCGGTTTTCCCCTCTCGGCGGGGCGCTGCTCGACCGTTCGAGCTGCAGTACACCATGTTACTGGGTACGGCAAGCCGAGGACCGAGCGCCGGATGTCCTGTTCATCAGGTTAACGCCGAGCGACGTGAATCCAGAAACAGGGTGTTGTCCGATTGGTCACAAGACCGATTCAGATTGGGAAAGATCCGCGCAAGAAGGCCTCGACCAGGGGCGATGCGGTGTCCGTGCCGTGGCGTTACAGCTCGCCCGAATCGGACATTTCACCCCTGCCAATACCGTTCGCCTCGCGAAAAATCTCCCAGCTTCGGTATTGGCCGTCACGTCCGAAGGCGGTGAACTTGTCTGTCACACCATCCCCGTCGACGTCGGTCGCCACTGTGATCCCGGCATCGGTATGCCGCACGGTGGTCTCGTAGTGACCGTCGCCGTCGAGATCCAAGAGATCAGCCGCGACCACGGGCGCACCCGCGTCGAACTCGTGTTGCGCCACGTCATCCGTGGGAAAACCTTCTGCCGCGAAGCCATCCACCGCGATCATCGACGCCCCTCACCCAGTTCGACCGACACTGCACCTACTGACTCCGACGCACGGATACATCGAACGGTTCCACCGGACCGCGGAATCGCTCCAGCCCCCGTTCGAGTGCAGAGAGATCGCGATCGCACGCCGACAGCAGCGCCGATCGGTGATCGGCAAGCCTGCGCAGTTCGACATCCACCTCGGCAAGCGCGACATCGATGCGGGCCGCGGCCTCCCGGTCCGCGATCGCGACGGCGGCCGCGAGCACGGACTCGGCTTCGAGAATGCGCGAGAGCAGCCGCTGCTCCACCGCGGACTTCACCCGGGCCAGGCACTCCTGCGTCCAGCTCCGCAGGTGTGTCCGATCGGCCACCAGCGCCCGCGACCGCGTCAACCACCACGCGAGCGCACCGCCGAGAACAAGGGTGATCACGGTGTTGGCCAGCGCCCATGCATGCACCAGCGCCAACGGGGAGACGATCAAGCGTCCGAGGCCGACCCCAGCCGACGCCCCGACCACGATCATGATGGCGTCCTCGATGCCGCGCCGCCGCGACGGTGCCTCGATGTCGAGCGACGCGTCCTCCATGCTCGCCTGTGCCACCGTCGGGTCGAGCCCCAGATCGGACTCCACCGCTCGCAGTCCCGCGGTCAGCGCAGCGTCGGCTCGACTCTGCGCACCTCGCGCCGACTCGGCGACGTGCGCGGGCAGGTGCTTCAGCTCGGCCCGCCGGGCCCCGTCGATCGACCGCCGCACCTCGACGCCCAGTTCGCGAAGATCCTCCGCGGCGGCATGGAGCAACTCCACCCGAACCCGTTGAATCCGATTGTGCAACAGTGCACGCCGATCCACACCGAGGCTCTCTCGTTCACCGACCAGAGCAGCTCGCCGCGCCCGAAGTGGAACGGAGTCGCTACCCGCGGTCACTGCCCGTGCTTTCGCGACGATCGACGCCCTGGCTCCGACAGCGCAATCCTGCACCGCTGCAGCGTATTTACGCTGCGATCCCAGAGCCGCGGCGTCCAGCAGCAGTGCGCCGAGCCGGTCCGTCACAGCCTCCAAGCCGGATTCGGCGCACATTGCCGCGTCGCCACTGTCCCTCCCCACCCGTGCCAACCGGACCGAGATCGGGTGAAACGTGCACTCCACCGCTCGCGGAACACACTCGGCAACCACGTCACCGTCGGCGGTCATCACCTCACGCCAGTGCCTGTGCACGTCGATCTTGTTCACCACGAACACGACCGGCGTGGATTCGAGTGCCCCTCGCCATCGCTCGATTTCGACACGGCCGACCGGAGCCGACGCGTCGACGACGATCAGCACGACGGCTGCGTCGGTTACCGAATCCGAGAATTCGATGCCACCGAGTCGGGACAGCTCGCGGCGCAGTTCCGACTTCCCCGATCCGGCCGTGCCGGTGAGGTGCACCCCAGCAGGTCGGCTCTCGCGCGCCCGGGCGATCCGGTCGAGAGCCTCCGAGTTCCAGCGCCGAAGAACGCTTTTCATGTCCTCCGACAACGGCGTCATCGCCGCAGCATCCGCACGTAGCCCCGACACAACGCGAGCGCCGACCGACGCACTCCCGAGTCCCCGGCGGCGGCCGCGCGCTGTTTCCACAGTGCTGCCTGCTCCACCACGACCTGCTCGGACCCGGTCTCGATCGGCACGCCCAAATGCAAAGCAGCGCAGCGCATTTCCGCTGCCACGGCCTCGTCCGAGGCCAGGTACGACTCGACGGCACCGCGCACCTGTCGATGCCGAGCGCCGATCTGCTGCAGGCTCCGGTGCAGGTCCGCATCGCGCCCCGCTGCGGCTGCCGACACCGCCGTCGACACCCCGGCCACCACCGCGTCGACACCGGTGGCATCGGTCAGCTCACGCAGCGCATCACCGTCGGACGCAGCGGTTCGCCGGCGCAGCACGTCGATCAGCAGGGCCGCGCCGCGCAGTTCGATGCACTCGATCAGTGCCTCTCGGCGACGCGTCGAGACGGTGATGTCGGCGGCGAGGAAGCGATCCACGGTCAGCAGGTCTGCCGGGCCCACCTCGCTCGCAGCGACGGCGCGCGCATCGGCCATGACGAGCGACACACCGGGTCGCCCCGTGCCGCGCAGTCCCGCTGCGGTGGCACCCATCACCGGCAGCACCGTCCGCGCGAGCTGTTGCGAGGCCGCCGCAGCCGCTGCCGCTGGATCGTCCAGGGTGTCCGCCTTGGTGAGCACAACGACCGTCCTGTCCGACGCGCCGCCGGTAGGAGAACTCAGGAACGCGGTGTCGACCGGCGACACCGCGCCTGCGATCACGTAGACGAGAACGTCGAAGCCCGTGCTGTCGGTGCCGCTGTCTTCACGAACCCGCACATCGAGGCCGTCCGCGTCGAGGTGTGTCGATTCGAGGATCGCGAGGATCGCAGATTTGCCCACTCCGGTTCGACCCGTCACGCGCACGATCACCGGGCGCAGTCGATCCTGCAGCGCGGTGTCGACAGCCTCCCGGGCATCGTCGTTCACCGGTCCCTCGCACGAGCTCGCTGCGGTGCGGTCACGCAATCGGCCGAAACCCGCCACGCTCATGTTCGATCCCCCCAGAACGACCGCCGTCTGCCCCCGGACGCGGCGCACAGCCCCCTGCTGCGGCACCGATTCTGGCACATCTGTGAGCTGTACGACCCGTCCCGGAGAATTGCACCGTTGTAATTAGCCCCGCGCTTCCTGCCCCTGATCAGCGGCAGGACGCCAAGTCTCAACTTCAACTCGAGACCCACGTGTCACACGCCCCGTCGATGCGCGACAATGGAGCCGTGAACGAGTCTCAGGACACCTCTGTCGACACCGAGGAGAACGCAGCGCGCACCCACGAACGGGGCTCACGGCTGTACCCACGAGTGACGAGCTTCCGCTCTCGGCGTGGAGCGCTGACCGAGGCTCAACAGACCACCTGGGACAGTCTGTGGCCGCGAATCGGCCGAGATGTCGCCGACGAGCAGATCGACATCGACGCCTGGTTCGGCCGCAGTGGACCGGCGATTCTCGAAATCGGGTCGGGCACCGGCACGGCCACCACGGCGATGGCCTCGGCCGAGCCGCACGTCAACCTCATGGCCGTCGAGGTCTACCGTCCCGGCCTGGCCCAGACGCTGCAGCAGATCGAACGAGAAGGCATCGAGAACATCCGGCTGCTCCGCGGTGACGCAATGGACGTACTCGAGAACATGCTGTCGTCGGAGTCGTTGACCGGAGTCCGGGTCTTCTTCCCCGATCCCTGGCCGAAGGTTCGCCACCACAAGCGTCGCCTGCTGCAAGGGCCGACCTTCGCGATGATCGCAGACCGACTGAAGCCGGGCGGCGTTCTGCACGTGGCCACCGACCATGCCGAATACGCTGAGTGGATTGCCGAGGCCGGGAACGCCGAACCCGGCTTGACCGTTCTCGATTGGGAATCGCCCATGACGCACGAGCGGCCGGTGACCAAGTTCGAGGGCAAAGCACAGCTGGTCGGCAGCTCGGTGACGGAATTGATCTGGGGAAAGAAGACAGCATGAGCGTCAGTACGGACATGCCCGACACCGTGGTCGACCCCTCCGAACTCGGCGCGATCGGTGAATCGCGCCACAGTAAGCGCGTGCTGCTGGTCTGGGACGCCCCCAACCTGGACATGGGGCTTGGCGCAATTCTGGGTGGCAGACCCACCGCCGCCTACCGCCCACGGTTCGATGCACTGGGCCGTTGGCTGCTCAGCCGCACCGCCGAACTCTCCACCTCGGGCACCGCGACGCTCGAACCCGAGGCGACGGTGTTCACCAATATTGCTCCCGGTAGCGCCGATGTCGTCCGACCCTGGGTCGAAGCATTGCGTAACGTGGGCTTCGCGGTGTTCGCCAAGCCCAAGGTCGACGAAGACAGCGATGTCGACGCCGACATGCTCGACCACATCGACTTCCGCAACCGTGACGGCGGCCTCGCCGGGGTCATGGTCGCGTCCGCCGACGGTCAAGCGTTCAAGGGCCCGCTGGAGGCCATCGCAGCAACCGGAGTGCCGGTCCAGGTACTCGGCTTCCGGGAGCACGCAAGCTGGGCTGTCACGTCGGACATCCTGGAATTCCTCGATCTCGAGGACATCCCGGGCGTGTTCCGTGAGCCACTGCCACGGGTGAGTCTCGATTCGCTCCCCGACGAGGGCGCGTGGCTGCAGCCCTTCCGACCGCTGTCCGCCCTGCTCGTCGGGCGCCAAGGAGTTTCTTAAGTGTTCGCCAGATGGGGAGACATCGTCTACCGGCTGCGGTACACCGTTATCGGTGTCATGGTGGCCGGGCTGCTGGGCTTCGCAGCCTACGGTCTCGATCTCAACAGCCATCTCAGTCAGAGCGGTTGGGACGATCCGACCTCGGAATCGGCCCAGGCTGCCCGTCTGGCGGACACCACGTTCGGTCGCGACAAGCAGGGTGACGTCATCCTGCTCTACACCGCCCCTGCGGGGTCGACCATCGACGACCCTGATTTCCAGTCCAAGATCGTCGCCAATCTCGACTCCCTCGCCGCCGACCACCCCGACCAGATCGAGAAGGTCAACGGCAGCTACTTCCGGACGGCGACTGCTCCGAACCTCGCCGCACTCGGCACCACCGACAAGCAACACGCCATTGCCAGCGTTGCCATCGCCGGTGCCAACGACACCGAGCTGACCAACAACTTCCAAGCCGTCAAGGACGTCTTCTACATCGACGGCGTCGACGTGCAGGTCACCGGACTGCAAGCCGTGGCGGGCGCACTGCAGTCGACCATGGCCGGCGACATCCACCGTATGGAGCTACTCGCGATCCCCGCCGTCGCGGTGCTGCTGTTCTTCATCTTCGGTGGCGTGGTCGCAGCCGCGCTTCCACTGATCATCGGTGGCCTGACCGTCGTCGGAGCCAACGGCATCGTGAAGGTGTTCACCAACTTCACCGAGGTCAACTCCTTCGTTGCGCCCGTGGTCTCACTCGTCGGCCTCGGTCTGGCCATCGACTACGGGCTGTTCATCGTGTCGAGATTCCGAGAAGAACTCGGCGACGGCTATACGACGCCGCAGGCCGTGCGCCGCACCGTCATGACGGCCGGTCGCACCGTGGTGTTCTCCGCGACGATGATCGTCGCGTCCCTCGGTGGACTGCTGCTGTTCCCGCAGGGCTTCCTGAAGTCGGTGGCCTACGGCTCCATCGCCACCGTCGCGCTCGCGGCACTGACGGCCATCACGATCCTGCCCGCCATGCTCGCGATCCTCGGCCCACGAGTGGACGCACTGGGTCTGAAGTTCATGCGCAAGACCAAGTCGAGCGAGGAGATCGAGAACGGCATGTGGGGCCGCCTCACCCGCTGGGTGATGCGCAACCCCGTCAAGGTCACCGTGCCCATCGTGCTCGGTCTGGTGCTGCTGACGCTGCCCGTCGGCAACATCAAATTCGGCGGCATCAACGAGACCTACCTACCTCCAGACAACGTCACCCGCGTCGCGCAGGGCGAGTTCGACACCCTGTTCCCGGGTCAGCGCACCGAGCCGATCAAACTCGTGATCAGCAATGCGCAGGGTCCCAACCTCGCCGCGATCACCACTCAGGCAAACAACGCTCCCGGGTTGGTCGAACAATTCTCCCCGGTCGGTGCCAGCAAGGACGGGATCATCGTCTTCAAGGCCGGTCTGGTGGATCGTAACGATTCCAAACCCGCCATCGACTTCCTGCGCAGTATCGACGTGCCGGACGGAGCGTCGGTCCTGGTCGGCGGCACACCTGCCATCGAGCAGGACTCGATCAGCGCACTCATCGACAAATTGCCGCTGATGGCCGTCCTCGTGGTGTTCATCGTGACGCTGCTGATGTTCCTGACGTTCGGATCGTTAGTGTTGCCGATCAAGGCGGTGCTCATGACCGTCCTCGGCCTCGGTGCGACCATGGGCATTCTGACGTGGATATTCATCGACGGCAACGGTGCGGGGCTGATGAATTTCACCCCTGGTCCGATCATGGCTCCGGTGTTGGTGCTGATCATCTCGATTGTGTTCGGCTTGTCCACCGACTATGAGGTGTTCCTACTCTCCCGCATGGTCGAGGCACGCGAAAAGGGTGCCAGCACAAGCGAAGCCATCCGAATCGGAACATCGCACACCGGTCGCATCATCACCGCTGCGGCCCTGATCCTCATCGTCGTGACCGGAGCGTTCGCATTCTCCGATCTGGTGATGATGAAGTACATCGCGTACGGCATGATCGCCGCACTCATCATCGACGCCACCCTCATCCGCATGTTCCTCGTGCCCGCCACGATGAAACTGCTCGGCGACGATTGCTGGTGGGCTCCGCAGTGGATGAAGCGAATTCAGCGCAAGCTCGGACTCGGCGAGACCATCCTCGAAGACGAACTCCTCCCCATCGCCGATGTGCCAGAGCTCGCCCTCGCCGGGGGTGCGCCGTCCACCACGGTCGCACCGCCGCTGCGTCCGGCACCGCGGCGCAGCGAACCGCTCACCGAGCCCATTCCTGTTGTGGCGCCCCATGGTTCGGGCCCTATCCGGGCGACCCACGCCGCGAAAGAAGAGTCCAGGCGCAGTGTGACGGGACGGCCGGCAACACCACCCGAGCCGACCCGCGAAACTCCAGCAGCGCCCCCGACGGCATCACGTCCACGTCCGACTGCGGCGCCACGTCCGACCGTCGAGCCCGAACCTACCCAGGCCGCAGGCGTAGTTCGGCCCGTGCCGGCGGTCGATCCGGTTGCAGATGCTCCGTCGGCCGAGCCGCCGCGCGCACCGAGTGCACCGCGTCCGCCGGTAACACCGCCCAGCCGACCCCGCCCGGCTCGAGCACCTCGAGCCGAGGAACCGGATTCACGGTCCATCGAGAGCTGGCTCGCCGATCTGCGAGCACCCAGCGCGTCGCCACCGAGTCGGCCGAACACGCCCGTGAACGGTTCCAATCGGAACGGTCGCGGCGAGAGCGGCCCTACACGGAACGGCTCTGCACAGAACGGATCCGACGAAAGCAGCTCGAGTCGAAACGGCAACAGCAGCAACGGATCCGAACACAACGGCAGCAACGGCAGCAACGGCAGCAACGGCAGTGAGCATCGCGTCGCCAACGGCACCGAGCACAACGGCACCAATGGATCCGAGCATCGTGGGCCCGACCGCAACGGCACCAACGGATCCGCTCCGAGCGAGTCGGACAAGCCGTCGGGCCGTCGAGCGGCACCCGCAACCGAGGGCGGCGACAGTGGCCGTCATCGCGGCGGTGAGAACGGCCAGGTACTCAGCGTCAGCGAATTGCTTGCGAGGGAACGCAACCGTTCACGGTGACGGAGCGCCGCCGCGCATGTGAGTGGACCCCTCTCTCCAACTCGTTGCGCAAGCTACACTCTCGCCCGTAGTGGGGGTCGAAGTTCACTCACGTGGCAACGACGCCGCGTACACCGAGGGGGAGTCACACACACGTGTTCGTTCGATGGGGAAACTTCGTCCACCGGCTTCGGTACACCGTTCTCGGGGTGATGGTCGCTGGGCTGGCGATCTTGGCGGCGTACGGCTGGGATCTACCGGATCACTTGAGCCAGAGCGGATTCGACGATCCGACGTCGCAATCGGCCGCGGCCAGCAATCTTGCGGACGAGACGTTCGGGCGTGACACCGAGGGCGACGTCATCGTGCTGTACACCGCTCCCGAGGGCTCGAACATCGATGACCCGTCGTTCGATGCGGCGATCACCCAGAACCTCGACTCGCTGGTCGTCGACCAGCCGGACCGCATCGCGAAGATCAACGGCAGCTATTTCAGAACCGCGGGAGCACCCGTGCTCGCGGCGCTCGGCACCGCCGACAAGCAGCACGCCATCGCGAGCATCGCGATCGTCGGCAGCAACGACACCGAACTGACCGAGAACTTCCAGGCCGTCCGGAACGCCTTCTATATCGACGGTGTCGATGTGCAGGTCGCCGGCCAGCAGGCAGTAGCTGCCTCCCTGCAGTCGACGATGACCGACGACATCCATCGCATGGAGGTCCTCGCCATCCCCGCCGTCGCGGTGCTGCTGTTCTTCGTTTTCGGCGGTGTCGTTGCTGCTGCGCTTCCCCTGATCGTCGGTGCGCTGACGGTCATCGGAGCCAACGGCATCGTGAAGCTCTTCACCCACGTCACCGAGGTCAACACCTTCGTCGCGCCGGTGGTGTCGCTGGTGGGGCTCGGCTTGGCGATCGATTACGGCCTGTTCATCGTCTCCCGTTTCCGAGAGGAGCTGGGCGACGGCAGATCGACGCCCGATGCGGTCCGTCGAACAGTCATGACTGCCGGTCGTACGGTGGCGTTCTCGGCGACGATCATCGTCGCGTGCCTCGGTGGCCTGCTGCTGTTTCCGCACGGGTTCCTGCGGTCGGTCGCCCTGGGTTCGATTGCGACGGTCGCTCTCGCGGCACTGAACGCGATCACCATCCTGCCGGCCATTCTGTCGATTCTCGGCCCACGCGTCGATGCCCTCGGCCTCGCGTTCATGCGCAAGACGAAGTCCTCGGAGGAGATCGAGAACGGCAGGTGGGGCAAGCTCACGCACTGGGTGATGCGCAATCCCATCAAGGTGGTCGTCACCATCGTTCTCGGACTGCTGGCCCTGACGTTGCCCATCGGCAATCTCGCGTTCGGCGGAATCAACGAAACGTATCTGCCACCGGACAATCCGACGCGAGTGGCGCAAGAACAGTTCGACGAGCTGTTCCCCGGCCAGCGCACCGAGCCCATCAAGCTGGTCATCCAGAACGCGCAGGGTCCCACACTCGGGGCCATCACCACCCAGGCCAACAACGCACCCGGCCTGATCGAGCAATTCACCCCTGTCGGTGCCAGCAAAGACGGCATCATCGTTTTCAAGGCCGGGTTGATCGATCGCAACGACAGCGCGCCCGCCATCGAATTCCTGCGCAGCATCGACACTCCGGACGGCACGACGATGCAGGTGACGGGAACGCCTGCGATCGAACGGGATTCGATCGATGCGATGGTCGACCGCCTACCACTCATGGCGGCACTGGTCGTCATCGTCGTCACGGTACTGATGTTCCTGACGTTCGGATCGCTGGTGCTGCCCATCAAGGCGGTACTGATGACGACGCTCGGGCTCGGGTCCACGATGGGCATTCTGACGTGGATCTTCATCGACGGCCACGGAGCCGGTTGGATGAATTTCACACCCGGACCGATCATGGCGATGATTCTGTTGCTGATCGCGGCAATCGTCTTCGGACTCTCCACCGACTACGAGGTATTCCTCCTGTCCCGGATGGTCGAGGCTCGCGAAAAAGGCTCCAGTACAAGCGAAGCCATCCATATCGGCAGTTCTCACACCGGACGCATCATCACCGCTGCGGCCTTGATCCTCATCGTCGTCACGGGGGCGTTCGCGTTCTCCGATCTGGTGATGATGAAGTACATCGCCTACGGCATGATCGCCGCTCTGATCATCGACGCGACCGTCATCCGCATGTTCTTGGTGCCTGCGACGATGAAACTGCTCGGCGACGCCAGCTGGTGGGCGCCGGCTGGAATGAAGCGTATGCAGCGCAAGCTCGGACTCGGCGAGACCGTCCCGAAAGACGACTGACGCGCCTGCCCCCGGGCCCCCACACCGCGTGAATGAACCACTGCACCGCCGAGACGTATGCAATGGTCCATTGACGCAGCAGGGGATCAGGAGGACGCTGCCGCACTCTCCCGATCAGCGAACACTTTGGCGTATCGGGTTCCCGCGATCAGCAGCAGCAGACCTACTGCGATGAAGGCGATGACGCGGAACAGTCCGTCCAGCGCGACAAGGTCGAACAGGAACAGTTTTGCGATGGCCGCCGCTGTCAAGGCCAGTCCGGCCACGAGTGCTACATGGGCGTGCGTGACGCTACGCAACCCGAAGGCCAGGAGCGCGAAGGCTGCGATCATCCACTCGATGGTGGCCGCAGTGTGACCTGCCGTGAATCCTGTTGATTCGCCGCCGATTCCGATGCCGAGCATGACCGTTGCCGCCGTCAGTCCGTAGAGCGCGAGTACACCGCCGACGATGGCGAGGGTCTGCATTCCGTCGTCGACCAGGTCCAATTCGGCCAGTACATAGGCGAAAGCGAAGGCCGTTGCTGCCAGCAGGATTCCACCGACCACGATGCCGGCACTGCCGACGGCGAAATCGGAGTCCAACAGCGCCCGGGGCGGGCAGACAGAGACGAACATCAGTGCACCGATCACGCCGAATCCGCTACCGATCAGGTACGCAAGTGTCGAGCGAGTGCTGTGCGCCACGGCGAGCAGAGCGAGGGCGACAGCGAACAGCGCGACCGGACGGATCTCGAGGCTCGTCGACTCGACTGCAGCCTGCAACGTGGCGAGGGCACCGATCAGCGCGACCGTGATGCGAGCATGTTGCGGCAACCAGCTCACCACAGCCACGATCGCCACTGCTGCAGCAGCAAGGAGCAGTTGGAGGGTGACGGTGATATCGCGGTCGAAGATGTCGACGGAGAGCAGGACCGGCAGCGCCGGCAGGGCGATCATCACGGTCGCAACCACATCGGAGACGTTGCGGCGCAGCAACTCCAGCGACATTCCGATGCCCAGGACAGCCGTGAGCACGATGGCCAGAAGCAGCCAGTAGTTATCGGTCGAGCCGTTCATGTCGGCAGTCGCGACCGCAGCCGACACCGCGCCGACGAGGGGCACGGTCCGAACAATTTGCAGGATCTGCCAATTCCGACCGATCTGGGCGGGGAAGCTGGCGACGTAGGTGGCGATGAAGAATGCGATCAACGCCAGGGTGAGACCCTCGGTCAGTACCGGGCCGCACACCGCGACGCCGGCCAGAATCAATACTGCCATCGGCTGCGACTTCCACTGCACCGCCAGAGCTGTTCCGGCAGCTGCAATTCCGAATGCAACGATCAGTCCGATCACGGGATCGAGCCAGCCGTACAGAACGGACGTCGCAAGCACGTCGAGGTACAGGCCCGCGATGCCGGTGGCAGCGAGAGCAATTCCGCCGACCCGTCCACCGGAACGCCCGAACACCCGAACGCCCGCACCGATCAGCGCGAGTGAGAAGACGGCTCCGGCCGCAACCCGCAGCGGCGGCCCGAACCACCCGGCCTGTGCCGCGAGCACCAACAGCATCACGACACCGACGAGGGTGACGCCGGCCCCGGCAACGGCCAACAGACGACTGATGACCCCGTCGCGCTGCCACCAGGGCTCCCTCGGCGGAGCGGGCGGACGCGGCGCAACAACCGGCCCACGCGGCGCTGCGACCGGCCCAGGGGCAGCAGGCTGAGTGCGACCCACCGGCTGGCTCGCGGGCTGCCCCAGGGTTCGGTACATCGGCTGACCGTAGTTCTGCGGCGGGAGCTGCTGCGGCACGAAAGGCGGCGCATAGGACACCGCAACGGGAGCGGGCGGCATCGGGGCAGGAGCCTGAGAAGCAGGAGCCTGGGGAGCAGGAGCCTGGCGAGCGGCACCGAGTTGCGACTGCAGGGTCTGCAGATCGACGGCCACCTGACGCATGTGGTCGCCCAGGGAATCGAAACGACTGGACAGTCGGGCGACGAGTTGCGGATCCAGCCCGGAGTTCTGGGAAGAAGTCATGGGTTAGATACTGCGAGCATTGCCGCAGAAAAGCGTGAGTAGTGCTACTCGAATCGCTCGAGTAGTCGACCTGTCAGCCGAACATCCTGCGAATCGAACTGCCGAAGGGATGTTTTGCGGTCACCGAGCCCAAACGAACCTTGCCCGACACGACCAGATGCAGCGGCCCGTAGGGCGGGCCGGTTCGGACCTTGTTGGTGGCGCTGCCCGCCACCGTGTCGACACCGTTGAGGTCGACGGTCGCTTCGGTGGGCACGATCAGTGTCACGGTGCTGCAGTAGTCGTCGACGTGTATCTCGACCACTTGCGTCGACATGACTGCCTGGGTGAAGTCGAGCGTCACCGTGGACATGCGGGTGGAGACGCGCAGGCTCGGCGGCACGTTCCACGGTCCCTTGCGGGTGATGGTGGACATGGTGCCGCGCAGTGTGTCCGACGCGCCGCTGCCGTGCCCCCAGTGCTCCTGAACAACACGATGCGGTGCGGACTTCGGGGTCTGCCCAGCCAGAGGCTTCGCGGACGGCCGATGCTCCTCGGCGATCTGCATCCCGGGCAGGTCGGCGAGTACCGAGTTCAGCTCACCGCGGGTCTTCGACGCCAGAGCGGTGTCCATACGCTCGGTGAACTCACCGAGCGAGAGCATGCCCTGCCCCACGGCGCGTTGCAGCAATTGCCCGACGTGTTCACGTTCGGCATCGGACACTCGCAGATCCCTTGCCTCCATGCACTCAGGGTAGCGAAGATCAGGCTGCGCGACCGCCGAGAACCGACAGCATTCCGGACACCGACGCGGGCCAACCGAACTCTTCGGCGCGCAGTCTCGAGGCGGCGCGGCGGCCGTCGACCGGCAGTTCGAGCACTCGCTCGATCTCCGTAGCGAATCCATCGGCGGTGTTCTTCGAGGATCCCCCGCACTGCGGGGTGACGATCTGGGCCAATGCCGAGGATTCCGAGACGACGACGGGTGTACCCGCCGCCAGTGATTCCAGCGCGGCGAGTCCGAAGGTCTCGTGCGGTCCGGGTGCGAGAGCGATGTCGGCCGAGGCCAGCAGCGCGGCGACGGTCGATCTGCCTGCTACGAAACCGAGGAAGTCGACGGGTAGGCCGCGGGCGCGCCGTTCGAGGCCGGCCCGGCGGGGACCGTCGCCGGCGATGACCAACCGAGCACGTATGCCCGAAGCATTGAGCGCCGCAAGAGAATCGATACTTCTCTCGACGTGCTTCTCCACCGACAGCCGGCCACAGTGCACCAGCAGGCGATCGGCGTCGCCCAACCATGCCGATCGGTCGACCACGCGCCGCCGTCGCGGGTGAAACAGGTCGAGATCCACCCCGAGCGGCACCCGATGAACGTTGCCGACGCCGATACGCTCGAACTCCCGTTGCGCGAACTCGGTGGTGCACACAACGGCGTCGTACTGCTCGGCGGTGCGAAAATTCGCCAGATCGGCACAGGGCCGGGCACAGCGCATCGGCATCGTCTGCGCGAGCAGACGGTCGAGGCGTTCGTGGGAGATCATCACGCTCCGCACATCTCGCCGAGCGGCCCACCTACCCATGCCGCGCAGCGTCAGCCGGTCCGACACTTCGATGACGTCGGGCGTCAGACCGCCCGCCACTGCGGACACCCGGCGCGGGTCGGCCACGCGGTAGCCGCCGGTGCCCGGGATCTGCGGTGCGGGCACCTCGATGCGCACCACTCCCGAGGGCAACTGTTCCTCGCTCCACTGTGCTCCTGGCACGATCAGCGTCACGTCGTGACCAGCAGCGACATAACCCGATCCGAGCTGGTCGACCGCCGTCCGCAAACCACCGGACCGCGGGCCGTAGAAGTTTGCCACTTGGACGATGCGCACCCGCTCAGTCTTCTCGTCCGCGCGTCCACCGGGCACCGCGGCGATGGACAGTGGCCCAACCCTCGCCGAATTTCTGTGTGGAGATCGCTACCAGCGGGTAGGTGGAACAGATGCGAGTAACACTGCAATCCACCGGAAACGCCGCAGCGCCCGAGGTCTGGGAGCGCTACATGGAGCCGACGGCATGGAAGACCTGGGCTCCCCAGATCATCGGCGTCGAATACCGCGGGGAGCGACTCACCGCGGACAGCACCGGCCGAGTGCTGGGGCCGCTGGGATTGCCGATCGATTTCAGGGTGCATTCGGTCGACGAGCGATCGTGGACCTGGGCATGGTCGGCGTGGTTCCAGAACCACGCCATCGGGGTCGACCTGACGCACGGCGTCGTCTCACGGCCCAGCGGCACCAGAGCCTGGCTGACGATCGACGGCCCGATGCCCCTGGTCCTGCCGTACGTACCGGTCGCCAAGTTCGCGCTCGGCAAACTGTGCGCGCAGTAGCGCTACTCGGAGCGCGTGACGGTCTTCTCGTCGGATTTGTCGGCGACGTGGGTCGGTTCGGGCGTCGGTAGGGAAGGCTCCTCACCCGATCCGTCGAGATGGCCGTCGAACTCGTCGATCGCCTCGTCGCGTTCGGCACCGGTCTGATCGAGGTCGGCGTCGACACCTTTCGAGTGCTTCGCCGGGTCCACCGTGGAATCCACTGCTTTGTTGTCGGTCATGGAGTCAAGAGTGCCCGTCGGCCCGGGACGCAAACCCCTACAGGCCCTTCTCGATGGCGTAGCGGGTCAGTTCGACGCGGTTGGCCAGCTGCAATTTCCGCAACGTCGCCTGCACATGATTCTCGACGGTGCGGTGACTGAGAGTCAATCGCGTCGCAATCTGCTTGGCGCTCAAACCCTTTGCCACCAGTCGGAGTACCTCGGTTTCCCGGTCGGTCAGCGTCGGGCGAGCGTCGGATTCAGCTTCGGGGGACGACGACATCCGCCGGAACTCCCCGAGGACCAGACCTGCGAGGCCGGGAGTGAACACCGCTTGCCCGGCCGATGTCGCGCGGACGGCGTCGAACAGTTCCTCCGCCGATGCACTCTTGACCAGGTAACCCGTCGCACCTGCCTTGATCGCGTCGAGCACATCGCTGCGTTCGGCAGAGGCGGAGAGCACCAGGATCTTGGTCTCGGGCGACGCCTCCAGGACGGCCACGGTGGCGTCGGCCCCGTTGCCGTCGGGCAGGTGCATGTCCATCAGCACGACGTCGGGAGTGGTGGCTCGGGCGCGGCGCCCGGCAGCGGCGACACCGTCCGCGGTGGCGACGACCCTGAATCCGGCGGCCTCGAGATCACGGGCGACGCCGTCGCGCCACATCGGGTGATCGTCGACGACCATCACTGCGATCTCGGCATTCGTTTCCTCTGTCATCGAAGTCCCTTCGTTCGAGGAAGACGAATCTCCCATTCGGTTCCCTCGCCGTCGGCGGTATCGAGCAATGCTGTGCCACCGAGAGATTCGACGCGACCCAGTATCGATTTCGAGACGCCCATCCGGCCCTCGGCTTCGGCGGCAGCGAGGCGTCCGGCAGGAATTCCGTGGCCGTCGTCGCGGATACTGACGATCAATTCCCCGTCGACGTCCTCGAGCAGCACGTAGGCCTTGGCATCGACACCGGCGTGGAGTTCGACGTTGGACAGCGCTGTGGCCACGACAGCGGCGAGTTCCTCGGCCACCTCGGATTCGACGAGAACCGGATCCGCCGGAGTCGATACGGAGACAGCGGTACTCGCCTGCGTGCGCAGCAGCGCTCGAACGTCGACGATCGAGCCGGTGTGATCGCCGCGCGGAGCGGCCTGTTCCGAGATCAGCACCCGCAGAGCGACTTCCTGCTCACCGGCAAGGTTCGCGAGTTCGGCTGCAGACCCGCCTATTTCGAGTCCTCTTCGGCGCACGAGAGCCAGTACCTGCAGCACCCCGTCGTGCACCTGCCGGGCGAGTCGTTCACGTTCCTCGGTGATCGCGGCCGATCGAGCTGCGCGTTGCAGCTCCTCGTGAGCGCGCCGAGCGGTGTTCGATGCCATCCCCAGCGCCAGCCCGGCCGAGAGCAATACCGGAGCGGTGGCGTCGGACCAGAGGTCCGAGTCGAAGCGGTCGCGAACGAGCGCGCTGACCACCGACATCACGACACCGGACGCAATCCCGCCCTTGGGGCCCAACAGGATTGCCGCGGAGATGACGGCGTTGGTGGCCCACAGCGTGGTCGGCAGGGTCTGGCGGGTGCTGTACCAGTCGTAATCGGCCACCAGTCGCGTCGACGCCATCAGCGCGATGACGATGATCTGATCGGCGAGCACCACCTGCCAGCGCGGAAGCGATGCGCGCGCGAGCATCAACGCCGAGGCCCCGGACCACACGGCCATCAGGGCAACGAACACCCAGCTCAACCGTGGGTTGGTGTAATTGTCGACGGTGGCAGCCTGATAGCTGACGGCGTAGACGAGGGTGATCAGGCGAAAGGCCTGCGAGGCCCGCCACAGCGGGGTGTCGGGATCGGACGAGGTGAGCGTGGTCCGCACCCGATCAGTCCGCATCGGTGTTCTGGCCCGAGGTTTTCGAATCCGAGGTCATCGAGTCCGAGGTCATCGAGTCCGGAATCTTCAGTTCTCCCTTGGCAAGTCGATCGGGCTCGTCGGCACCGGGAGGTGTGTGCGG
Organism: Rhodococcus ruber; assembly: GCF_027270735.1. Lineage (GTDB taxonomy): Bacteria > Actinomycetota > Actinomycetes > Mycobacteriales > Mycobacteriaceae > Rhodococcoides > Rhodococcoides rubrum_A. The sequence goes on from NZ_JAPWIJ010000002.1 coordinate 659,324, forward strand.
ATCACTGGCGTCGGCGGCGTACAGCGGGTCGGTCGGTTCGAGTTCCTCGTAGACCTCCTCCGGATCGTCGGCGAGCAGCGACCGGACGGCGGTGTTGAGAACTGCGACGATCGGGACCGCGAGCAGGCCCCCGACGATGCCGGCGAGCAGAATTCCGACGGTGATGGACAGCACCACCGCCAGTGGGTGCAGCCGTACCGCACGTCCGAGCAGAAGTGGTTGGAGCACATGCCCTTCGAGCTGCATGACGGCGACCACGATGCCGAGGGTGATCACTGCGGTGATCAGGCCCTTGGTCACCAGGGCGATGAACACGGCCACGAATCCGGTCAACACGGCACCGATGATCGGGATGAACGCGCCGATGAACACCAACGAAGCCAGCGGCAGGGCCAGCGGTACACCGAGAATGGCAAGGCCTGCACCGATGCCGATGGCGTCCGCGGCCGCCACGGCAACCGTCGCGCGCACGTATCCCACCAGGGACCCGAAGCCCTGGATGCCCGCGGTGCGGATCTTTCTGCGGGCTCCGGTCGGCGCGAGCCGGGTGACGAACTGCCAGATCTGATCGCCGCCGTACAGGAAGAAGATGAGGGTGAACAGTGTCAACAGTGCGCCGGTGAGAATCTCACCGATCACCGCGGCAGTCGTCAGCGCACCGCTGGTGACGGCTTCCTGGTTGTCTTGGATGACCTTGACCAGGTTGTCGGTGGCCTGCCGAATCTGGTCCTCGCTGATGTGCAGCGGTCCGTTGCTGAGCCATTCCTCGACGCCGTTGATGGATTGGGTGAATTGATCGCCCACCTGCGGCAGACCTTCGATGAACTGCTCGACGATGAAGGTCATGATCCCGGCGACGACGCCGATGCTGGCGATGATCACGATGATCACCGCGACGGCCCGCGGCACTCCGCGTCGATGCATCCAGTCGACGACCGGCACGAGCATTGCCGACGCCAACAGTGCGAGACCCAAGGGAATGACGACGGTGCTCAGCTTCGCCACTACATACGCGAAGGTGATGAATCCGGCGAACAGGACAAGTAGTCGCCACGTCCATTCCGCCCCGACCCGCACCAGCGGGTGCACCGAATCTGCCGCCGAAGTGGGGCCCGGGGACGCCCCCGTACCTTGCGCCCGCAACTCGTCGGTGCTCACCCGCTAAATTTAACCTGTGCTGGCATCTTTCCGAGCGGTCTCGCTCACCCTGAAGAGTCGCTGGCCGCTCTATATGTTCTCGATGCTCATCGCCAATGTCTTCGGGGCCGTGCTCGTGTTCGCATTCGTGCGCTACGGCCTGCCCATCCCGGAATCGGAATCGATCGTCGCCGACCGCGTCCGCAACGTGTACATATTCGGTGCATATCTGGGTGTCGCCCTGGTGGTCAGCCTGATCTACGCGTACACGCTGCTGCGCTCGGTCATCAGGTGGCAACTCCGCGGTGGCCCGCCCACCCGCAAGGAACAGATGACGACGCTGCACGCGCCGTTGCGTCAGGCGATCGTGCACCTGATTCTGTGGATCATCGGCGGCATCATCTTCGTGCTGCTGACCATCGCAGAGATGCCGTCGCTCTCGATCGCGGTCATCGTCACCGTCGGAATGGCCGCGACGGTCACCTTCGGATTCACCTACATGCTCGGCGAGCGCATCCTGCGGCCGGTCGCGGCCATGGCTCTGAGCGAGGGCCGCTTCGATCGCACGATGACGCCCGGCGTCGGCACCCGTATGGCCATGACGTGGGGACTGGGCACGCTGATGCCCGTCATCGGCATCATCCTGCTGTGCGCCACCCAGCTGACCACCGATCTGGTGTTCTCCCCCAACGCGCTGGCCGTCGCCATCATCCTGCTCAGCGTGCTGGCCATAGTGCAGGCCTTCGTGCTCTCGATGCTCACCGCGAGCCAGATCTCGGACCCGATCAGCCAGCTGCACAGCGCCATCGAACGTGTTCAGCGCGGCGAGACCGACGTCGAGGTCGACGTGTTCGACGGCAGCGAGATCGGGCGCCTGCAGGTCGGCTTCAACCGCATGATGGAGGAATCCGCCGAACGACGCGTCCTGCGAGAGCTGTTCGGCCAGCATGTCGGCGAGGACGTAGCACGTCGCGCACTGCAATTCGGTACCGAACTCGGCGGCGAAACACGATTCGTCGCGGTGCTGTTCGTGGACATGGTCGGCTCCACTGCCACCGCCTCCGAGCGCCCACCGAGCGAAGTCGTGGTGCTGCTCAACGAGTTCTTCCGCGTCGTCGTCGATGTCGTCGGACGTCATCACGGCTTCGTCAACAAGTTCATGGGCGACGCGGCCCTCGCGATCTTCGGAGCCCCACTCGATCGTCCCGACGCGCCCACCGCCGCGCTCGCAGCCGCCCGTGAACTGCGATTCGCCCTCAACGAGATCACCGGTCTCGACATCGGCATCGGCGTCTCGGCGGGTCTTGCCGTCGCCGGCAACATCGGAGCCTCGGAACGCTTCGAGTACACGGTCATCGGAGACCCGGTCAACGAGGCCTCGCGACTCACCGAGCTGGCGAAACTGCGCCCCGGACGCGTCCTGGCGTCGACCTCGGCCCTGTACTTCGCCGACGACGAGGAACAGGAACAGTGGGAGTTGGGTGACCAGGTTCAGCTGCGTGGTCGACGACGGGCCACCCACCTGGCCTGGCCGATCGAGTATCCCGACGCCACACCCGGCGACGGTTAGTCTGACAAGGTGCCCGACCCCAGCTCCACCCGCGGACCCGCAATGCGGCGTCCGCGAAACCGACTCCGGTGGGTCAAGTGGATCGCCGGAATCGCCCTGGTGGCACTGCTGGTGGGCGAGGCGATCTACCTGTGGCCGCGGCTGCACGAATCCTGGACTGCCGTCCGCGAAATCCACTGGGGTTGGTTGGCGGCCTGCGTCCTGGCTCAAGCGGTGTCACTGAGCGCGTTCGGCCGAGTGCAGAAACAACTACTCGACGCCGGCGGCGTGAAAGTACGTCAGCGCAAGTCCGTTGCCGTCATCTACGGCAGTACCGCGATGGCGCTCACTCTCCCCGCCGGGCAGGTCTTCTCGACGGCGTTCACGTATCGCGAGACCCGTCGCTGGGGCGCGAGCCCGGTGGTGGCGTCGTGGCAGTTGGCCATCTCCGGAGTTATCGCCGCAGCGGGACTGGCCGTCCTCGGGGTGGCCGGAGGATTGGTCGTCGGTAGTTCGTTCAACACGTTCACCGTGGTGCTGCCGATCGCCGGAGTCATCGCAATCGTCGTCGCCGTCCGCTACATCTCGAACCATCCTCAGTCGATCAAGACCGTCGCCCGCTGGGGACTGCGCCGCTACAACGCGTTCCGCAACCACGAGCTCGACGCCGGGGCCGAGGGCATCGACAAGATCATCGGCCAGATTCAGTCCGTCCAGCTCGGTAAACGCGACGGAGCGCTGACGCTGTCGTGGTCGGCCGTACATCGACTCGGCGACGTGGCGTGCCTGGCATTCGCGTGCTTCGCCGTCGGCGCGGATCCACGTCTGTCCGGTTTGCTCATCGCCTTCGCTGCGGGCAAGGCCGTCGGATCCGTTCCACTCGCGCCGGGCGGTCTGGTCGTCGTCGACGCGACCCTCATCGCGTTCTTGACCAGCGCCGCATCGATCACTGCGTCACAGGCGGTCGCGTCGGCGCTGGTCTATCGCGGGGTCAGTTTCATCCTTGTCGCCATCGTCGGGTGGATCGTGTTTCTGGTGCTCTTTCGTAAGCATCAGCACGCCGATCTCGAATTCGACATTGCGCTCGAACAGCAGGAGACCGCAGAGCTGGGTCGCACCGAGAACAGCCGGGACGCGAAGGGCGATCCGGAGCCGGCATAAACGCAGACGTTCAGTGGCGTTCGTCACTTTCTGTTCATGCGGAATATATACGGACCCTGGTCCGCTTGTGTACTATGAGCATTGAAACTTCAACCCACTAGGAGTCACCATGACCACCGCCATCGCACTTCCCGAGCTCACCGCAGGCACCTGGGCCATCGACGCAACCCACTCCACCGTCGGATTCACCGTCCGCCACCTGGTGGTCAGCAAGGTCCGCGGCCGTTTCCAGGCCTTCACCGGAACCATCACCGTCGACGCCGACGGCACCCCGTCCGTCGACGCCGAGATCGACGTCACCTCGATCACGACCGACAACGCCCAGCGCGACGGCCACCTCAAGACCGCCGACTTCTTCGAGGTCGAGAAGTTCCCCACCGCAACGTTCAAGTCCACCTCGGTCAAGGCCGACGGCGGAGACTTCATCGTCACCGGTGACTTCACCCTTCACGGCGTCACCAACTCCATCGATCTCAAGCTCGAGTTCAACGGCGTCAACGCCGGCATGGGCAACGGACCGGTCGCCGGCTTCGAGGCGAGCACCGTCATCAACCGCAAGGACTTCGGCATCAGCATCGACATGCCCCTCGAGGGCGGCGGCGCAGTCGTCGGCGACAAGATCACACTGAACCTGGAAATCGAAGCCGGACTGCAGGCGTAATTCGTCAGCTTCCTGCCCTCCCCCCTTCCGGATCCCCCCTCCCCCCTCCGGATCCCCCCTCCCCCCCTCCGGATCAATGCGGCTTTGTTGCAGTCCAAGCGACTGAAACCCACATTGATCCACGCCGGGTGGACCACCGAACGGCCCGTATCGCATTCGCGGTACGGGCCGTTCGCTGCAGGTGTCTACAGTGGGGCGCGTGAAGTTTCGATCCCCCGCAGTTGCTGCCGTCCTCGACCTGCTGATGGTCCTGCTGTTCGCCGCGATCGGCCGTCGCAGCCATGCCGAGACCACCGCGCTGTCCGGCCTCTTCCACACCGCCTGGCCGTTCGTCGTCGGTGCGGCCATCGGCTGGATCGTCACATTCGCGCTGTACCGCAACAAGTTCGACGCGTTCCTCATCGTCCCGACGGGCATCGTCGTGTGGGTGATGACGGTCGCGGTGGGCATGGTGCTGCGGGCACTGACCGGGCAAGGGACAGCTGGGTCCTTCATCATCGTGGCAACTCTGTCCACGGCAGTTCTGTTGCTGGGTTGGCGAGCGCTCGCCAAATTCATCCCCTCGGTTCGGTGACAGGGGCCTCGACGCGATAGGATCATCCACGGTGCGCCGGGAAGTCTGGTCGGCAACTGTTCTGTGCTGCGCACATGCCCTTCCACTCGACGGGTTCGCACGGCACGACGTTGCTATCGAAAGGCCCTGTCACTGTGTCTGATTCACCAAGTCCGACTGGTTCATCCACACCGAAAGCACGATTGCCGCTGTTCTCCCGCGGTTCGTGGTCCGAGGCCGACCGCGTCGCGCAGATTCTCCGCAAGGAGACCGTCGGTGGCGCATTGCTCCTCGTCGCCACTCTTGTCGCGTTGATCTGGGCCAACTCACCCTGGTCCGCGGCATACGACTCGCTGATGAGCACCCGCGTCGGGCCCTCGGCACTGCATCTCGATCTGACGCTCTCGACATGGGCCGCCGACGGGCTGCTGGCCATCTTCTTCTTCGTCGTCGGACTCGAACTCAAACGCGAGTTCGTTGCCGGTGATCTGCGCGATCCGGCACGTGCCGCATTGCCGGTGGCCGCCGCCGTCGGCGGAATGGTAGTTCCCGCAGTCATTTTCGTGCTGTTCAATCTCGGCACCGGGGACGGCGCACTGCTCGGCTGGGCCATACCCACAGCAACCGACATCGCGTTCGCCGTCGCCGTTCTCGCTGTGATCAGCACGCATCTTCCGACTGCCTTGCGGACCTTTCTGCTGACTCTGGCTGTGGTCGACGACCTCCTGGCCGTCAGTGTCATCGCAATCTTCTACACCGACGACATCAACTTCATCGCGCTCGGACTGACGCTCGTTCCGCTGGCGCTGTTCGCCGTCGCCGTGCAGATGCGTATTCGCTCGTGGTGGGTTCTCATTCCGCTGGCCGTGGTGACGTGGGTGCTCATGCACGAGTCCGGCGTCCACGCCACCGTCGCGGGCGTTCTGCTCGGGTTCGCGGTCCCGGTGATCCGGAGCAAGGCCAACGGCGGCCCCGATGCTGGCCCCGGACTCGCCGAACACTTCGAACACAAGATTCGGCCCATCTCCGCGGGAATCGCGGTGCCACTCTTCGCCTTCTGTGCGGCCGGCGTGACCGTAGGAGGCTTCTCCGGTCTACGCAGTGCCCTCACCGATCCGATCGCCATCGGCATCATCGCCGGCCTCGTCATCGGTAAGGCCATCGGCATCTTCGGCACCACCTATCTGGTCTCGCGCTTCACCCGAGCGACGCTGGACGCCGGTCTGAAATGGCTCGACGTGTTCGGTGTCGCAATGCTCGCGGGTATCGGATTCACCGTGTCGCTGCTGATCGGCGACCTCGCTTTCGGCGAAGGAACTGAGCGCGACGACCACGTCAAGGTCGGCGTGCTCACCGGGTCGATCATTGCTGCCACCATCGCCTCGATCATTCTGCGAACCCGCAACAAGGCGTACCGGGACTTCTACATCGAAGAGACCCGCGACGACGACCACGACGGCATCCCGGACGTGTACCAGAAATAGGAGTAGCGATCGTTGGAATCCGACCGCTCCGGTGACACGATGAGTCCGTGAGCGGAACCCTGCGCGAACTGTTGACCCGGCACACCGATGCCGGACTGATGCCGGGGGCGGTAGCGCTCCTGGGTGGCCCTGATACGGAACCCGTCGCGGTCGGGTCATCGGCGGTCGGCGGTCCACCGATGACAGTCGACGCCATCGTCCGGATTCAGTCGATGACCAAGATCGTCACCAGCGTGGCCGCCCTGCGGCTCGTGGAGGCGGGCCGACTGACGCTCGACGACGACGTCGTGCCCTGGCTTCCCGAACTCGCCGGCCGCCCCGTACTCACCCGCCCCGACGCTGCGCTCGACGACACTGTTCCTCAGGGCAGACCGATCACGTTGCGGCACTTGCTCACCAACACCAGTGGGTACGGGATTCAGATGGGAGACACCCCGCTGGCCCGGGCGATGAGGGACAACGACACGGAAGCCGGCCCCGCGCCGTCTCCGCTCGGCGCGGACGAGTGGTTGGCACGCATGGCGGATCTTCCTCTGGCTTTTCCGCCAGGTACCGGGTGGCGCTACCACCACGGCTTCGCGATTCTCGGCATCCTCGTCTCTCGCATCGTCGGCCGGTCTCTGCAGGATCACCTCCGCGACGACCTGTTCAAGCCACTCGACATGCCCGACACCGGACTGTGGGTGCCGACCGACCGATGCCATCGCCTGACGGCGGCCTACCGGTTCGAGGACGGGTCGTTGATCGAGACCGAACCGGCCGCAGGCGGGCCCTACGCGGGGCCGCCCCCTGTCGACGTGAGTCACGGCGAGTTGGTGTCGACGGTGACCGATTTTCACCGCTTTCTTCGTGCGATCGCGACGCTGGTGTCGACCGAGCACTCGGAGCTGATGACACACGACCAGGTACCCGCGTCGATCAAGACCGACGAGAGTTTCTTCCCGGGCTTCTGGTCGGGCACAGGGTGGGGATTCGGCGTCTCGGTCGTCACCGAAGGAGATCACCTCGGTCGGTACGGCTGGTCCGGCGGGCAGGGCACCGACTTCTTCGTCGACCCGGACGGCACAATCGGCATCTTGCTGACGCAGACCGAGTTGTGCGAGGCCACCTTCGCGCTGCTGTCGGAGTTCCAGAAACTGCGCTGACAAGACCTACGCTGAGTCGATCGCAGCGCCTACAGTTGCCGCCGTGATCGAGAACCGGTTTCGGGCGTGACGCAGCCGCTGGCCCGTCGACTCCGCCTTGTCGATGCCATCGTCATCGGTGTCGGCTCGATGGTCGGGGCCGGAGTGTTCGCGTCGTTCGCCCCGGCGTCGGCCGTTGCAGGTGCAGGCCTGCTCATCGGTCTTGCCATCGCCGCGGTCGTGGCGTTCTGCAACGCCACCTCCTCCGCGCAGTTGGCCGCCCAGTACCCGACTTCGGGTGGCACGTACATCTACGGTCGTGAACGACTCGGCGAGTGGCCGGGGTTCTTGGCCGGGTGGAGCTTCGTCATCGGCAAGACCTCGAGCTCGGCGGCCATGGCACTGGTGTTCGCGGCCTATGTCGCACCTGCCGGATACACCGAACTCGTTGCGATACTTGCCATTATCGCGTTGACAGCGGTGAACTACTTCGGCATCACCCGCACGGCCATGCTGACGAAGATCCTCGTCGCCGCGGTGCTGACCGTCCTCGTCGTGGGGGTGGTCCTGGGACTGGTTGGATCCTCCGGGCCGCCCGTCGATGGACTCGACTCGTTCACCGAGAAGGGGTGGTACGGCATTCTGCAATCGGCCGGTCTGCTGTTCTTCGCCTTCGCGGGCTACGCGCGCATCGCCACCCTCGGCGAGGAGGTCATCCGTCCCGAGCGCACCATCCCGCGCGCGATCGTTTCCGCCCTCGGTATCGCCCTGCTGGTCTACGCGGTGGTTGCACTGACGCTGTTGTCGGCCCTCGGCCCCGAACTCCTGGCCTCGTCGTCCGCGCCACTGGTCGATCTGGTCGTCGCTTCGGGACATTCATGGGCCTCGCCACTGATGCGGATCGGTGCCGGCCTGGCTGCGCTGGGAGCGTTGCTCGCGCTGATCGCAGGCATCGGCCGGACCTCGCTGGCGATGGCCCGCCACCACGACCTTCCTTCGTATCTGACCGCCGTCCATCCGCGCTATTCGGTTCCGCACCGGGCCGAGATCACGCTCGCCGTGATCGTCGTCGTGCTGGGCCTGGTGGTCGATCTGCGTGACGCCATCGGCTTCTCGTCGTTCGGGTTGCTGCTGTACTACCTGGTTGCGAACCTGAGCGCCTACACCCAGGACACCGAGAACCGGCGGTACCCGAAGGCTCTGCAGATCGTCGGCAGTATCGGATGCATCGTCCTGATAGCCACGCTGCCTGCGACGTCCATTGCCGTCGGAACCGTGGTGGTCGTGCTCGGTGTCGCGTATCGGCTCGTCCGCGTTCGGCAACTGTTCACTTGACGCCTGATTCGGTATACGTCAATATAGACGAATGTCGAATCAAGACCTACCCGTCGACGGCGAATGTTGCTCGCCACTGATCCGTGAGCCCCTCACCGTGGACTGGGCTGGAGATCTCGCCCGCATGTTCAAAGCACTGGGTGATCCCGTCCGCCTGCGGCTGCTCAGCCTCGTCGCCAGTCACGCCGGCGGAGAAGCGTGTGTCTGCGACATCTCCCCCGCGTTCGACCTCTCCCAACCCACCATCTCCCACCACCTCAAGGTGCTTCGCGAGGCCGGGCTGCTGGACTGCGAGCGTCGAGGCACCTGGGTCTACTACTGGGTGGTTCCAGCTGCCCTGCAACAACTCTCCTCGGTTCTCAGCTCGGCCGACCCGACCGCGGTGATGGCATGAGCACCACCACCGATACTGCCGTAGTCGGCAAGCTCTCCACTCTCGATCGGTTCCTGCCCGTGTGGATCGGCGTGGCCATGGTTGTGGGCCTGCTTCTGGGACGCATGATCCCCGGGCTGAACGACGCCTTGTCGTCCATCTCGATCGACGGCGTCTCGCTCCCCATCGCCATCGGCCTGCTGATCATGATGTACCCGGTACTCGCCAAAGTGCGCTACGACCGCCTCGACACCGTCACCGGCGACAAGCGGCTGCTGATCGGCTCACTGCTCCTCAACTGGATTCTCGGCCCCGCTCTGATGTTCGCTCTCGCTTGGCTTTTCCTTCCCGATCTGCCCGAGTACCGGACCGGCCTCATCATCGTCGGTCTGGCTCGATGCATCGCGATGGTCATCATCTGGAACGACCTCGCCTGCGGAGATCGGGAAGCCGCCGCCGTGCTGGTGGCGATCAACTCGGTGTTCCAGGTCTTCATGTTCGCCTTCCTCGGGTGGTTCTATCTCTCGGTTCTTCCCGGTTGGCTCGGACTCGCGCAGACCACCATCGAGGCGTCGCCGTGGCAGATCGCAAAGTCCGTACTCATCTTCCTCGGAATCCCGCTGATAGCGGGGTTCGCATCGCGCCTTTTCGGCGAACGCGCCAAGGGCCGCGAGTGGTACGAGGAGAAGTTCATCCCCAGGATCGCCCCGTGGGCGCTCTACGGTCTGCTGTTCACCATCGTCATTCTCTTTGCGCTGCAGGGTGATCGAATCACATCGCAGCCGTGGGACGTCATCCGAATTGCATTGCCGCTACTGGTGTACTTCGCGGTGATGTGGGGCGGCGGATACGCCCTCGGTGCCGCGATGGGGCTGGGCTACGAGCGCACCACCACCCTCGCATTCACGGCCGCAGGCAACAACTTCGAGCTCGCCATAGCCGTCGCCATCGCGACCTACGGCGCGACATCCGGGCAGGCCCTCGCCGGCGTCGTCGGACCACTCATCGAGGTGCCGGTACTGGTGGGCCTCGTCTACGTCTCACTCGCATTGCGTAAACGCTTCTCCCCCAGCCTTTCCACGACCACGTCATCCAAGGAATCCTGATGTCCGATACACCAAGCGTGCTCTTCGTCTGCGTCAAGAACGGTGGCAAGTCTCAGATGGCTGCTGGTCTGATGCGCAAGGCCGCAGGCGACACGGTCGAGGTGCACTCGGCTGGGACGAAGCCCAGCGGAACGGTCAACGCACTCTCGGCGGAGGCTCTCCTCGAAGTCGGAGTCGACCTCTCCGGCGAACAACCGAAACCGATCGACCCGGACTTGTTGTCTCACATCGACTACGTGATCACTCTCGGCAGCGAGGCAAAGGTCGATCCGGTCGACGGTCCGATTTTCGAGAATTGGAACACCGACGAGCCGTCCACGCGCGGGATCGACGGGATCGAGCGGATGCGTCTGGTGCGCGACGATATTGCCGGTCGCGTCGAGGAACTTGTGTCCCGATTGCAATCGAGACCACTGACCTGAGTGTCCACTATTTCGTTCCAGAAGCGGGATCGCGCCTCCCGGCCGGAATTGTGGACACTCCTGCACCTGACTATCAGCCGAACGCCTGATACCCCAACCAACCTGCGAGTCCGAGACCCAGAATCCCGACGCCTACGCGCAAAATGATCGGCGAGATCACCTTGACCGTCGGAGGCCCGCAGGCTCCCCCGACGAAGCATCCGATCGCGAGTGCGAGCGCGGCCAGCCAATGCACCTGGCCGGAGAACGAAAAAATGATTGCTGCAATGAGATTGGCGATACCGAGAAAGAAGCTCTTCAGAACGCTTGCACGCCAGAAGGTATCCGACGTGCAGATCAACGCCAAAGCGAGGAAGATGACTCCGGCCCCGGCACCGAAGTAACCGCCGTAGATCGCGACGGCGAACAATGCCAAGGGGTAGAGCGTCGGAAACTGTTTGTCACCGGACAGCTTTCGAATTCTCGGCTGTAGCAAGAGCGCGATGGCAGCCATCGCCACCAAGAAGGGCACGACCACCTCGAACGAGCCGTCCGGCGTGGTGAGCAACAGGATCGCGCCGGTGGTGCCGCCGAGCGCGGAGTAGATCGCGTAGCGGACCAGCTGCTTGCCGTCCTTGGCCAGCTCGGCCGAGGAACTCGCCGTAGCGCCGACGCCAGCAGCGACCAGCGCCACTGTGTTCGTCACGTTCGCCGACACCGCGGGCAGGCCCACCGCCAGCAGCGCCGGATAGGACACGAGAGACGCGAGCCCGGTGACGAACCCGATGAGGCCGGCGAAGAACCCGGCCACCACCAGTAGTCCGAAATCGAGCACAGTCACCGGCCAAAGCTACCGTGACTAACTATCTGGCCGACTCCCTGGCCATTCCGCAGACTCCACTCCTGCCCGAAATCACTCGACCGGGTTCGCCATTTCCTGCAGCAACCGACTCGTCATCCGCACTGCCTGATCCCCACCGTCGGCGTCCTCGATGTACACCGCGAAGGCAACGTCGCCACTGGTGGCGAGGACGAATCGGTCGTCGCCGCTCTCCCCAGCGAAGCCCTGGACGCCATCGAACGTATCGAGGCCACTGCTGCTCGACGAGTCGGCGAGTATGCCGCGCAACCGGTTTGTCGCGTCCGTTCCGATCGGCTCGGCTTCGCGATCGGCGACCGCAGTCTGTCCGGCGACGATCATCGGCGTCGGCGCGCTGCCCCGAGAGATCGCGGCTGCCATCTGTGCGAGTCCGAACGGCGTCACGGTCGCCCCGTCCCCGGAGGCCGTGGACACGGTGCGGATGCCGTCGATTGCACTACGACTTCCGGCGGGAGTTCCGGTGTAGGCGTCGAGCCCGGGCATGGAGTAATGAATTCCCAGGCCGAGTCGCGCGGCTGCGTCCTCGCCGCTGTCGTCACCACGATCGGACTGCACAGCCTTGACCAGGTCGGACGCGGTGCCGGCCGGGTAGGAACCACCGAAGGCCACGTCTCCTTGCTCGTTGGCGTAACTGTTCTGTGCCGCACCGATGATCGCACCGGTCGAGGTGGACAACGCCACGATCGACGCGGACGTCCCCGCCATCACCACAGCGTTCTCTGCCGCGAGTTGCACGCGCGGATCGAGCGTCGCATGCAGATCCGGCCCACCCGGCCCCTGGAATCCGACGCGTCGCTCGCCGGTTCCGTCGACGGTGTAGGTGTCGACGGCCCAGCCTGCGGTGGCGTCGCGCCCTGCTTGCCATGCGGTGCGCAGAGAATCGAGCACCGGTGAAGTGATGCGGCGGTCGTCGACGATGAGCTTCGGCTGCGGGGAGATCACCACACCCGGCACGGCGCGCAGATCGTCCTCGAGAACGGCGAAGTCGTCGTCACGCAGAGTCACCGCGGTGATCGGCGCACCGCCGGCCGAATTCAGTTCAGCCAGCATAGATTCGGAGGTGATGAGCGGCGCGACGACATCGATGACGTCGGCGAGTTGGGTAGTAGACGCAACCGGATCACTGATCTGCGCCGGGTCGAGGGAGATGGCGTTGATGGTCCGCTCACTCATCAGCACGTTGTTCGCGGTGTCGAAAATCAGCGGCGGCGCGGCGTCGGTACGGGTGTAACGGACCGAGCCACCGGAGGTGAGGTCGGGTACCAGGGTGGCCGGATCCCACGCGATGCGCCAGCCCACGCTGAGTTTCTTGGTCGAGCCCTGTGCGCTGTACTTCCAATCCTTGCCCTCGCCGAAGTTCCACGCCGACGCAAGAGTGAAGAAGCCGCTCTCGTCGGAGAGGTCCATGTACTGGGTCAGGTCGAAATCACCAGTGGACGTGCCGTCGGCCGACAAGCCGTCGAACATCTGGTTCAGAGCCGCTGTCGCGGCGTTCGGGTAGGTCGTGAGCGCGGCGGCGGCCGCGACATCGCGGTTGTCCAGCGCATCGACGAACTTCGAGACCAACACTTCGGCTTCGCTCGGTGGCCGATCGACCATCCAGAACACGGCCGAGACCGTCAATGTCGCCGAGGCTGCCACAGCGACGAGGTAGCGACCGCGAACCTTGCGCGGGCCACGACGGACACGACTCATAGAACTCATGAGTCACAATATTCACTGTAGTCACACGAGTAACAAGCACGGTATTCATACGAGCCGGTCACGATTGAGATACGTCGTGGTCGGTTTACCGCAGAAAACGTCCCGCGGCTTCGATGGCCGGCGTCGAGCTCCCCGCGTTGTTCACGAAGACTGCGAACGCGAGATCGCCGGAAATTCCGACGAACCAACCGTGAGCGCCTTCGTTGTTGGCACCGAATTCGGCGGTGCCGGTCTTGCCCAGCAACCCGGGAATATCGTTGAGAGCCGTGGCCGTACCGCCGGTGATCGTCTCGCGCATCATAGTCTTCAGCTGCTCGGTGACCTGAGGGTTCACCGCTGCCGGCTGCATGTTGCCCACGCCGGGCTCACCTGCGACGACCGTCGGCGGAAGTAAGCCATTGTTCGCGATCGACGACGCCACCAGCGCCATACCGAACGGTGACGCAGTCACCTGCCCCTGACCGATGGCGGATTCGACGCGCTGCGCCGGGGTGTCGGCCGACGGCACCGAGCCGGTAACGGTCGTCAGGCCCGGGGTGACGTAGTCGACGCCGAGTCCGAACTGAGCAGCCGCATCGGTCAGACCGTTCGGTGGGAGAGCAACGCCGAGCCGGCCCATCGTCGTGTTGCACGATTTTGCGAACGCGGTGTGCAGCGGCACGTCGCCGAGATCGAAGTTGTCGTCGTTCGGGATCTGCCTGCCTTCGATGTTCTCGGTCGCCGGGCACGGCAACACCGTGTCCGGGGTGACGGATCCGGACTGCAGAGCAGCCGAGGTGGTGACCGTCTTGAATGTCGACCCCGGCGGGTAGAGGCCGGTCAAGGCGATCGGGCCCTCGGCATCCGCGGCGGCGTTCTGAGCTACGGCCAGAACATTTCCCGTCGACGGCCGAAGCGCGACGATCGCTGCCTGCTGCGGCAACGACGCCAGGGCGTTCTCGGCTTTGAGTTGCAGCGCAGAATCGACGGTGGTCGCGATGTCCTCGCCCGTGCTTGCATCGCGTCCGGCGAGCTGGGTGACGGCACCGTCGGCCGCGACCGCTTGGATCGCCCAGCCGCGATTGGCGGCCTGCTCCTGCTCCCACAGCGTCGTCAGATCACTGAGTACCGGCGAGACGAGGTTGCGATCGGTGGCCAACAGCCGCGTCTGCGGCGCGAGCGTGACTCCAGGGATGGTAGCGAGCTGGGCACCGATTGGGTCGATATCCGACTGCCTGAGCGAGACGATCGTCGCCGAGTTACCTTGCGCACCAGCAACAGTCGCAGCGACGGACTCGGCCGTGATACCCGGAACGACGGATCCGACGAGATTCGCGACAGCGACGGGATCGGCCGTCGCATCGACGTTGACGAGGGTGACCACCTGCTGCGACATCAGCTCGACGCCGTTGCCATCGAAGATACGAGGCGCGACGAGCGCGTCCGTCGGAGTGAATCGCACCGACGAGTCGGCCGTCAGGCCCGGCACCAACATCGCCGGATCCCAGGTGATCTTCCACCCCTGCTGGGTCTCCGCCGCGGTCGCAGAGGTCGTGTAGTTCCACTCCTTCGGTTCACCGTCCGGTTCGGCGGTGCCGTCACTGGTCGTCGAGAAACGCCAGCCGGCATTCAACGTGAACGTGCCTGCATCCTCGTTGGCGTCGACAGCCTCGAAATCAGGAGTGGCCGTCACCGTTCCGCCGCCCGACAGCCCGTCGTACAGCGCGGTGAGCGCTGCGCTCGCTCCGGTCGGATCGGTGGTCAACGCGGCTGCCTGCTCGATGTTGGAGCTGTTGACCGCCTCCGCGAACTGCTCGGCGACGGTCTGCGGCTGATCGGGCCCACTCTGACCGCAGGCAGCGAGAACCAGCACCAGAACGGTCAGGATGACGGCCGAAGTCGTCGATTTTCTCGATGTGCGCACGACGTCGATCATGCCTCAGGCCACCGACGAACCGATGGTGGCGCGATTCTGGAAATGAGAGTAATTATGTAATCAGTATTACTTCACATCGAGGAGACCTCATGAAACCCAACGGACGCTCGTTCGGACGCCCCGGCGGCTGGCAGCACGCAGACATCCCTAATGCCACCGATGCAGTCGACTGGTTCGGCGGCAGACTCCCCGATAGCTGGTTCGACGGGGACGCTTCGATCGAGGTCGACCGTGAGGAGATCGTCGTCGTCGGCACGCTGCCCAGCGAACAGGACAGTTCATCCGCCGCCGTCGAGGGCCGCATCGCTCGCTTCCGGGAAACGACCCGTGGTGACCGCATCCAGATCGCAGCCGAGGCCGAGAAGCGATACGGCCGCAAGGTCGCGTGGGGAGTTCGGACCGAGACGGAGGTCATCCTGTTCACCCATCTCGCCGTTCCGGTCATGACGCGCCTGCGTCAGCCCGAGCGTCGCGTCCTGGACACCCTCGTCGATGCCGGGGTCGCTCGCTCCCGCGCGGACGCCTTGGCGTGGGCCGTGAAGCTGGTCGGCGAACACACGCAGGAATGGCTGGACGAGCTCCGCGGGGCCATGGAGACGGTCGACGAGCTGCGCAAGAAGGGGCCGTCGGTCTAATTCGATTGCGCGCTGGCCCGGTTCGGGGTTAGCGTGGGTCTTGCCTTGTTGCCCACAGATTCGGAGAGGCCATTGCTCTTCCAAAGGTTCTAGACGCCTGCAGATCGTCCGCATGCACACCTTTGGAGCGCCCATGCCTCATTCATCCTCCCTTTCTGTCTCGAACCTGACGTACTCCTGGCCCGACGGCGACCCCGTGTTCGACGCCATGTCGGCCATCTTTCCAAGCGGCACAACAGGACTCATCGGATCCAACGGTGCCGGTAAGTCGACACTGCTGAAGTTGCTCGCCGGAGATTTGACGCTGCAACACGGTTCGATCTCGATTCCCGGCGTACTCGGCTATCTGCGCCAGGAGGTCGCACTCGACCCCGATATTCCAGTGGACTCGGTGCTGGCCATCGCCTCTATCCGAGAAGCGTTGCACCGCATCGAATCCGGGACGTCCATCGAGGAGGATTTTGCAATCGTCGGGTCCTCATGGGATATCGAGGAGCGCGCACTGGCACTGCTGGACAAGCTCGGTCTCGGCAATATCGTCGGCTCGATCGACGACCTCGATCGACGAGTCGGCACCCTATCGGGCGGCGAAGCCATGTTGTTGGCTCTCACCGCGCAGTTGTTGAGCGAACCCGATGTCCTGCTGTTGGACGAGCCGACGAACAACCTCGATCAGGTTGCGCGAGAACGCTTGTACACAGCTGTCGACGGCTACTCGGGTGTGCTGATCGTCTGCACCCACGACCTGGAACTGCTCGAGCGAGTCGACTCCATCGCCGAGGTGCGGGCAGAGCGCAGCGGAGTCTCGCGGCTGCGCATGTTCGGCGGCAACTATCGGCACTATCGGTCGGTCATCGACGCAGAGCAGGATGCGGCACGCGCAACCGTCCGCGATGCCAAGAACGACGTCCGCAAGCAGGAACGCGAATTGATCGACACCCGAATCAAACTCGATCGACGTCTGCGCTACGGCAAGAAGATGGAAGTGCAGAAACGCGAGCCCAAGATCATCATGGGTGCGCGAAAACGCGCCGCCCAGGAATCGGCCGGAAAGCTCCGCGGAACCCACACCGATCGCGTCGACGACGCCCGATCATCGCTCTCGGCCGCCGAGGATCTCCTACGCGACGACCGCGAGATACGCGTCGACCTCCCGGCAACGAAAGTCCATCCAGGGCAGGTGGTTCTGACGCACGAGGACGTGCACATCGTGGGCCCTGAGCGCATCGCATTGATCGGGCCGAACGGGAGTGGCAAGACCACCCTGTTGCGCAGTCTGGATGCTGCCGGCGCAGAAGTGCCGTGGAAGTACCTGCCGCAGCGACTCGACGTATTCGACGAATCCCGCACCGTGGCCGAGAATGTTGCCGACGTGGCATTGCGCGCGACGGCCGAACAGATTCGGGGCCAACTCGCCCGATTCCTGTTCCGCGGATCCGACGCCGACGCCGTCGTCGCCACCCTCTCCGGCGGAGAACGACTGCGCGCCGCACTGGCGCGAATTCTGCTGGCAGACCCTGCTCCGAAACTACTGATGCTCGACGAGCCCACCAACAACCTCGACATCACGAGCCGACAACACCTCATCGAAGCCTTGGAGACATTCGAGGGTGCGCTGATCGTCGCGAGCCACGATCGGCCGTTCCTCGATGCCATCGCCCCGACCCGCACCGTCGACCTCACCCCCACCTCCGCGTCCGCCGAGTCCGCCGCAGAAGCGCCCACCCTTGGGGACTCAATGTGACATTTGGTGGCCTTTTGGGGGGTCAATGTCACGTCGAGTGGACTCGAAGGAAGACAATCGCGGGGTGGAGTACGCCTCGAATGCAGACGATGGGACACGGATCGCGTACACGGTGGTGGGGTCCGGTCCGCCGTTGTTGATGGTGCACGGCAGTTTTCTGACGCACACGATCTGGCGGACGTTCGGCTATGTGAAGGCGCTGCGCGGAACTCGGCAATTGATTCTGGTCGACAGTCGCGGGCACGGTCGCAGCGAGAAGCCCCATACTTCCGACGCGTATGCCATGACCAATTTCGTCGGCGATCTGACGGCGGTACTCGACGCGGTGGGTGTCGACACCGTCGACTATCTGGGGTACTCGTTCGGAGCCCGGGCGGGCTTGGCGTTGACCGCGGCCAGGCCCGAGCGAGTGCGATCGTTGGCCGTCGGCGGCGGTAGTCACGGCGCTCAGGCGGGCGCATTCGACAGGCTCTTCTTCCCGGGCTGCGCCGACGTGTTGGAGCAGCGCGGCATGGACGGTTTCATCGAGGCGTGGAACAGCCACCGCATGTTTCCGATCGACGCTGGAACCCGAGCGGTGTTCTCCGCCAACGACGCCCAGGCCATGGCTGCGTACATCCGCGCATGCGACGCCGATCTCGGACTACCCGACGAGGTGTTGCAGCACTTCACCCAACCGTCGCTGTTCTACGTCGGCTCTCAGGACGGCACCAGGCTCGACGACACCCGTGCCGCTGCAGCGCTGGTTCCGAACGCCGAACTGCACGTCATCCGCGGATTCGATCATGCGACGACGATGGCCGCCTCCGCAGAAGTGCTCGAACACCTCGAACGGTTCTGGAACAACTGACCTGAGCGTCCACAATTCGCCCCGAGAATCGGGATACCACCTCCGAGAGCAAATAGTGGGCGCTCACGTCACCTCTTCAGCGCAGGAAACTGGTCGTCGCGCCACTCGGTCTCCAGCGGCCCGACGGCCGCGTCCTCGCGGGCGCGTAACTCCACGCGGCGGATCTTGCCCGAGATGGTTTTGGGTAGCTCGAAGAACTCGATACGCCGAATACGCAGGAACGGGGCCAGGTGCTCCCGGGCATACTTGAGGATCTCGAATGCCGTGTCCTCGTTGGGTTCCCAGCCCGACGCCAGTGCCACATACGCCTTGGGGACGGCGAGTCGCGTCTCGTCGGGAGCTGGCACCACTGCCGCCTCGGCCACTGCGGGGTGTTCGATGAGAACGCTTTCGAGCTCGAACGGGGAGATCTTGTAATCGGAGGCCTTGAAGACGTCGTCGGTGCGGCCGACGTAGGTGATGTACCCCTCGGAATCCCGCGCTGCGACGTCGCCCGTGTGGTAAAATCCGTCGGCCATGACAGCGGCGTTGCGCTCGGGGTCCCCGAGGTAGCCGGTCATCAGGTTGAACGGATTCTGCGCCAGGTCGAGGCAGATCTCGCCCTCGTCGGCGAGTTCGCCGGTGGTGGGGTCGACAATCACTACCGGCACTCCGGGCAGGGGCCGGCCCATGGAACCGGACTTGAGCACGGCTCCGGGCGTATTGGCCACCAGCGCAGTGGTTTCCGTCTGCCCGAAACCGTCGCGAATGTTCAGGCCCCACTCCCGCTGCACCGTGGAGATCACCTCGGGATTGAGTGGCTCACCGGCACCGATTGCCTCACGGAGCGAACCCCCGCCGCCGGTGAGGTCAGCTTGAATGAGCATGCGCCACACAGTCGGCGGCGCGCAGAAGGTCGTCACTTCGACGCGGCGGATCTGCTCGAGCAATGCCGACGCGTCGAACTTGCCGTAGTTGTAGATGAAGATGGTCGCCTCGGCGATCCACGGCGCGAAGAAGCAGCTCCAGGCATGCTTGGCCCAGCCAGGTGAGCTGATGTTCAGGTGCACGTCGCCCGGACGAAGCCCGAGGAAGTACATGGTGCTCAGATGTCCTACGGGATAGGAGATCTGAGTGTGCTCGACGAGCTTGGGCTTGCTGGTGGTGCCGGAGGTGAAGTACATCAACAGGCGGTCGTCGGGTGCAGTGACGGACTCGAACGGCCGGGCCTCCACGGAACGAGCATCGGAGTAATCGAGCCAGCCGTCGTGGGCTGAGGTCGCGATGCGCAGATAGTCTCCGGGCACGTCGTCGAATTTGCCGGTGTCCGAGGGATTCACGATCACCGCGCGGGCATTGCCGCGCACCACCCGATCGGTCAGATCGCTCGAACCGATGGCCGTGGTGGTCGGCATCAGTACCGCTCCCAGCTTCATCACTGCGAGCATCGACTCCCAGAGTTCGACCTGGTTGCCCAACATCAGGATCACCGAGTCGCCGCGGCCGATTCCCTGTAATTCGAGCCACCGAGCCACCTGATCGGAGCGACGCGCGATGTCGTCGAAGCTGTACTTGGCCTCGCTGCCGTCTTCTTCGACGATCCACAGCGCGGTGCCGTCGTTGCCGCGGGCAATCGCGTCGAACCAGTCGATCGCCCAGTTGAACCTCTCACCGAACGACGGCCACTCGAAAGTGTCGACGGCTCGGTCGTACTCGCCGTACGCGTCGAGCAATAGATCGCGAGCGTTCCTGAATGCCGTGTATGCCGACTCGGCCATGTTTCCTCCTGCGCCTGTGATGCCCATCACCGCCACGGTAGGGGAGATGAACAATCCCTCGCTACCCCTGAACGGGGGTGGCAACTCGGCTAGCCTCGATCACCGTGGCCATCAGATACTTCGCGATCGCATGCGCATTGGGGATAGTCCACGCCGCGTTTTCCGCCTATTGGGCTGCGGGCGGCAGATGGATGCTCGACACCGTCGGTGCATTCGCCACCGAGTGGGTCGACACCGAACCGGCAACGGCACGAACGGCACTGCTGGTGCTGGCACTCGTCAAACTCGCCGCAGCAATTCTTCCGGCCCTCGCGTTCATGAACCGGCCGCGCCTGGCAGCACAGAACCGGACCTGGGTGCCGTCGTTCGTCCTCGGCATATCCTGGCCCGGCTCTGTACTACTGATTCTCTGGGGCGGAGCGTCGTTCGTCGGCGCGGTGATCGGTTTGGTCGTCTCGGACGAGAACCGAGGCGTCAAATACGGTCACCTGTTCTTCGACGGGATCTTCCTGCTCTGGGGTGCAACCCTTCTTACCGCCCTGATCCTGTCCAGAAAAGCCGCGTACCAACCGCGCTAGATCCGCTCCCCCGTCTCCGGGTGGAAGAGGTGGATCGCACCGTCGAGTCGCGTCAGGCCGATGCTCTCGCCGATCTTGGCCGGGGCACGCACTGCCGAACGCGCAACCAAGGACACCGGTCCCCCGTCGAGACCCTTGACCTTCGGGTCGTCCAGGTGCGCGTAGAGGTAGGACTCGCTGCCGAGTTCCTCGATGAGATCGACCTTGCCCTCGAAGCCTTCACCGCCGCCGTGCACGATGCCGAGCTGCTCCGGGCGTAGCCCGACGGTGACGTTGTCGAGACCCAGGCTCGCAAGCTTGGTGAGCTCGTCGCGTTCGAGGGGAAGCAGGAAGCTACCGATCTGCACGCCACCCGAGCCGATGGGCACCGTCATCAGGTTCATCGCCGGCGAACCGATGAAGCCGGCCACAAATGCGTTGACGGGGTTGTCGTACAGGTCAGTGGGAGAGGCGAACTGCTGCAATTTGCCGCCGCGTAACACGGCAACACGATCGCCCATCGTCATGGCCTCGACCTGGTCGTGGGTGACGTAGACGGTCGTGGTGCCGAGCCGGCGCTGCAACGCCGCGATCTGCGTACGTGTCTGGACTCGCAGTTTCGCGTCGAGGTTGGACAGTGGCTCGTCCATGCAGAACACCTGCGGCTCACGAACGATGGCGCGCCCCATGGCAACTCGCTGACGCTGGCCACCCGAAAGCTTGCCGGGCTTGCGGTCCAGGTACTCGGTGAGGTCGAGGATCTTCGCGGCCTCGGCCACCTTCTTTGTGCGCTCCTCGAGGGAGACACCGCGCATCTTCAGCGCGAAGCCCATGTTCTCCCCGACGGTCTTGTTGGGGTACAAGGCATAGTTCTGGAACACCATCGCGATGTCGCGGTCCTTCGAGGGCACACCCACCATGTTCTTGCCACCGATCTCGATGGCACCACCGTCGATTTCCTCGAGGCCGGCGAGCATGCGCAGAGCAGTGGACTTGCCGGAGCCGGAAGGCCCGACCAGAACGACGAATTCGCCGTCCTGAATGTCGAGGTCGAGTGAATCGACGGCGAGCTTGTCGGCACCTTCGTAGACGCAGGATGCCTTCTTGTACGTGATTGCAGCCATGAGACTTTCTCCTACTTGATTGCGCCGAAGGACAGGCCGCGCACGAGCTTGTTCTGCGCGAACCATCCGGCAAGGACGACGGGAAGTGCTGCGAACGTCGCAGCAGCGGAAAGCTGGGCCCAGTACAGGCCCTGGCCGGTGATGAATCCGACGAGGTACACCGGAATCGTCTGGGCCTGAACGGCAGTGAGGTTGACCGCGAAGAAGAACTCGTTCCACGAGAAGATCACGCAGATGAGCGACGTCGCCGCGATACCGGGCGAGACGAGCGGCAGGATCACCTCGCGCACCGAGGTCCACAGCGATGCGCCGTCCATACTCGCGGCCTCGAGCAGTTCACTCGGCACCTCGAGGAAGAACGAACGCATCATCCACACGGCGATGGGAAGATTCATCGCGGTGTACAGCACGACCAAGGTCCAGATGTTGTCCAACATTCCGATGTCGCCGACGATGACGTACAACGGAACGATTGCCGCGACGACCGGGAGCATCTTGGTGGAGATGAAGAAGAACAGCACGTCCTTCGTCTTCTTGACCGGTCGCAGCGACAGCGCGAAGGCAGCCGGAACACCGAGCAGCAGAACGAAGATGGTCGAGACGACCGTTGCGAACGCCGAGTTCAGCAGCGTGGTGCCGATGCCACTCTCCAGGACCCCGCGGTACTGATCGAGGGTCGGCGTGAAGAACAGCTTGGGCGGGTCGGAGTAGGCGTCGGCCTCCTGCTTGAAGCCCGTGAGCACCATCCACAGCACCGGGAAGAAGAACGCGATGCCCGCGACCCAGGCCACGAAGGACCAGATGGACCCCGGGCCCCACTTGCTCTTGCGCTTGATCGGCGCGGCGTCGGTCGACTTTTCTACGGTTGCGGTACTCATCACGCTGCCTCCTCGGTTCCGCTGAAGCTCTTGAAGATCAGTCTCAGCGCCAGGGTGCTGACGATGA
The DNA here is from genome assembly GCF_027270735.1 of Rhodococcus ruber. Lineage (GTDB taxonomy): Bacteria > Actinomycetota > Actinomycetes > Mycobacteriales > Mycobacteriaceae > Rhodococcoides > Rhodococcoides rubrum_A. The sequence goes on from NZ_JAPWIJ010000002.1 coordinate 682,319, forward strand.
TGGTGGCTACCACGGTGACGACACCCATGGCCGCGGCTTGCCCGATGTCGAAGCCGAGGAACGCGCGCTGATAGATGTAGAAGGGCAGGTTCGCGCTGGCGACACCCGGCCCGCCCGAGGTCATCATGTAGACGGCGTCGAAGGTGTTGACGAGGTAGATCGCACCGAGAACGGCACCGAGCTCGATGAATCGACGCAGATGCGGGAGGGTGAGCTCACGGAAGAGCTTGACCGGGCCAGCACCGTCGACCCGTGCGGCCTCGGCGATGTCCTTGGGCATCGACTGCAGACCGGCGAGGATGAGCAGCATCATGAACGGGGTCCACTGCCAGATCAGGTTCGCCATGACGGCGGGCAATGGGTAACGCGAGACCCAGTCGATCTGATCCACACCGAACGGGCTCAGTACGAAGTTGATCAGGCCGAAGACGGGATCGAACATCGTGGTCTTCCAGATCAACGCGCCGGCAACCGGGGTGATCAGGAACGGCGTGATCAGCAGTGTGCGGATCAGACTGCGGCCGATGAACTTCCGGTCCAGCAGCAGAGCCAGGAACAACCCGAGAACCACCGAGATGATGACGGTTCCGACGATCATGATCACCGTGTTGAGAGCGACCTCACGGAACTGGCTGTCCTGGAAGACTGCGACATAGTTGTTGAGCCAGTTGAACTTCTGCGAACCCGGTCGAACGAGGTTCCACGACTGCGTCGAGTAGTACAGCGTGAACAGGAACGGGACCTGGGTGACGAGAATGGCGAACACCATGGCCGGCAGCAGAGGGCCGCGGCGACGCCACCCTTCCGCCTTCGAGATCGTCCTGGGTCTCGGTACGAATTCCTCGGAATCGGTCTGCGCCGATCGTGTTTCGGTGGTGGTCATCCCTGGCCCTCCTGGTACGTCTTGCCGACCACTTCGGCGTACTGCTGCGCTTGTTCGAGCGCGTCGTGGACGCTGATTCGCCCTGCCACTGCGGCGCTGATCTGTTGGCTGACGCGGGTTCCCAGGTCCTGGAACTCGGGAATGGTCAGGAACTGCACTCCGGTGTACGGAACCGGATCGACCGTGGGATTGTTGGGATCGGCACCGTTGATGGAATCCAGGGTGACCTGCCCATAGGCCGCGGATGCCTGTTCGTACTCCGGGATCTCGTAGGTGGACAGGCGGCTACCGGGAGGTACTCGTTCCCAACCCAATTCGTTGCCGACCTTGTTCAGGTATTCCTTGCTGGTCATCCACGAGACGAACTTCCATGCGTCGTCGGGATTCTCCGACGTCTTCGGGATACCGAGTGCCCAGGAGTACAGCCACCCGTTGTCGCCCTTGGCTGCCGACGGTGCCTTGGCATAGCCGATCTTGCCGACGACGTTGCTCGAGGTGGGATCCTCCAACACCGACACAGCGGACGTTGCGTCGTACCACATCGCGGTGTTTCCCTGTGAGAGCTGCGTGCCGCACTCACTGAAACCGCTTGTCGCTGCACCGGCTTGACCGTGCTCACGAACCAGGTCGACGTAGAACTGAACGGCCTGTTCCACCTCTGGGCTGTTGAGCTGCGCGTTCCAGTTCTCGTCGAACCACCGTCCACCGAAGGCGTTGATGACGGTGTCGAGCGGCGCCAGAACCTCACCCCAACCGGGCTTTCCGCGGAGGCAGATACCCGAGACGTCAGGACTGTCGAGCTTCGCTGCGGCGTCGGCGACTTCCTGCCAGGTGGGCTCCTCGGGCATCGTGATGCCGGCGGCCTCCATCAGGTCCTTGCGGTACATCAGGAACGACGACTCACCGTAGAAGGGCACCGAGTACATGCTGCCCTCGTAGGACAGCGATTCCTTCAACGTGGGGATGAAGTCGTCCTCGTCGTAACCCGGTGTGGCGTCGGCATACTCGGACAGATTGGTCAGCCACCCGTTCTCCGCCCACTGCGGGGTCTCGAAGTTGCTGATCATCACCACATCGAACTCACCACCGCCGGTCGCCACCGACGCAGTGATCTTCGCCCGCGCCTCGTTCTCCGACAGCGACACGAACTTCAGATTGATACCCGGGTTCTCCGCCTCGAACTCCGGAGCAAGGGAAATGGCATCGGACATCTGCGAATTCGAGACGATCGCAACGGTGATCGTCTTGCCATCACCGTCACCACCGAACGAGCCGGCTCCGGCACATCCGGACAGCACCAAGGTTGTCGCGAGCGAGGCCGCGACAGCCACTTTCGGTAAAACCCTCACTGAAATACCTTTCCATTGGAGGTTGCCGTTGCAGGAGCTTGCGCAACGAGCCAACGTGCACTTTCGATGTCGGTCACCAGAATCGAGGCCAGTCCGCCGCGCAGAGCACCGAGCAGCGCCTCGTGTTTACGTTGTCCACCGGTGACGAGCACAGCCCGGTCACACGCCCTGATGGCGTCGAGCCCCACCGACACGGTTCGGCCGGGGAGCGATCCTCCGGTGTCCTGACCGTCGGCGTCGTAGAACCGCCCGCCGATCTCGCCCACCGCGCCGAGTCGGCGCAGTTCGTCGAGCACCTCGAGGTCGATGAAGCTGCCCTCGAACAGCGTGGTGGACGTGGAAACGGGACCGATGCCGTACATCATCACCTCGGCATCGGCCCCGGCTTTGAGGGCGCGAGAGATCACGGAATCCTGCTCCAGCGCAACCACTGTCGCCTGGTCGGCGTACAACGGAGCATTGAGCCGGATGGGCGTCGCCTGTAGATAGGCAGCGCACCGCCCGAGTGTGTACTCGACACCGGTCTGATAGTCGGCCGAGGTGATGGAACCGTCGAGTTGAACCACCGCAGCACATTTGGTGGACCTGGTCTTGAGTGAACTCGCGACGGCCACCGTTTCTGGACCCCAGGTGAAACCGAGAACGTCCTGATCCTTGAGTCGACGGGAGAGCAACGTCGCTGCCGCACGGCCCAGAGACCCGTAGCCAGCGTCCGTTCCGTCGATGACGTCCGAGACGACCAGTACCTCGGTGAGTCCGTACTGCGCCTCGAGCTCACGCTCGACGTCCGCGTGCACGGTGCCCTGCAAATCGTCGGGGACGTTGATCTCGATCGTCACGAGCCCTTGGGAACGGGCCCGTGCGACCAACCGTCCTGCGGTCGGGCGCGAGACACCCAGCTTCACGGCGATCTCTGCCTGCGTCGCACCTTCGAGGTGGTACATGGTGGCAGCGCGCAAAGCCAGGCGGAGATCCTCTCCTGACCGCGCGGACTTCGCCCCAGTGGGCTCCGATCCGTCCATTACGCCTCCCCGCCTGGTGAGCAGATGCTCAGCTCGTGTTCATCTGCTCACTAAGCTAACATTAAGGTGTGATCTACACAACACCCCCTCGCGTCCAGCGACCCGTGCCACAGTCCATGCAGGCCAGCGTGCTCACCGGCGTGCACGAGATCCGACTCGAAGAACGGCCCGTCCCCACACCCGCGTCCGACGAGGTCCTCGTGCAGGTCACGGCCGTGGGAGTATGCGGATCCGATGCGCACTACTACCGCGAAGGACGCATCGGCGACTACGTGGTCGACGGCCCCCTCGTGCTCGGGCACGAGGCCGCGGGCGTGATCGTGGCCGTCGGCTCCGACGTCCCGGGCACCCGCGTCGGGCAGCGCGTATCCATCGAACCGCAACGACCGGATCCCACCAGCGCCCAATCCCGCGCCGGCCGTTACAACCTGTGCCCGGCCATGGAATTCTTCGCGACCCCGCCCATCGACGGCGCACTGGCTGAATACGTGCTGATCCAATCGACGTTCGCGCACGACATTCCGGACACCATCTCCGACGAGGCCGCGGCTCTCTTCGAGCCGCTGTCGGTCGGTATCGCGTCGGCGCAGAAGGCGCGAATCTCGGCCGGTTCGAGCGTGCTCATCGCGGGCGCAGGCCCCGTCGGGATCGTCACCGCACAGGTGGCCCGCGCCTTCGGAGCCACCGAGGTGATCGTCACAGACCTCGACTCCTCCCGCCGTGCCAACGCAACAACATTCGGTGCGACGCAGGTTCTCGACCCCACCACCGAGGACGTGCGTGCGTTGTCGGTCGATGCCTTCATCGACGCATCCGGTGCGGCGCGTGCGGTGTTCGACGGCATTCATGCGGTCCGGCCGGCCGGTACCGTCGTCCTCGTCGGAATGGGCGGATCGGACTACCCGCTGCCGATCTCGGTGATTCAGAATCGAGAGTTGGTGGTCACCGGAGTCTTCCGCTACGCCAACACGTGGCCCATCGCACGCGACCTGGTGGCGTCGGGCATGGTGGATCTCGACGCGATGGTGACGGCACGGTTCGGCCTCGATCGCGTCGAAGATGCCTTGAACGCAGACAAGCAACCCGGCAGCATCAAAGCCGTTGTGATTCCCGGTCTTTCCCAGAGCCCATCGAAGGAGACAAACGCATGAAGTTGAACTCGCGCAATCTCGACGACTTCATCGAGGACGTGGCCGTTCCCACCTACGACCGTTCCGACGTCACCGTGGGCATCGTGCATTTCGGTGTCGGCGGCTTCCATCGAGCGCATCAAGCGATGTACATCGACCGGTTGTTGCAACAGGGGCAAGGGTCCGAGTGGGGCATCTGCGGGATCGGCGTACTTCCAGGAGACCGCCGGATGAAGGATGCCATGGAGGCGCAGAACTGCCTGTACACGTTGGCGCTCAAGCATTCCGACGGCACGTGGGACACCCGCGTCATCGGATCCATCGTCGAATATCTCTTCGCGCCCGACGACGCAGAGGCCGTCATCGAGAAGATGGCCGCGGAGACCACGAGAATCGTCTCCCTCACGATCACCGAGGGCGGCTACAACTTCTCCGCGACCACCGGGGAGTTCGACGTCGAGAACCCCGCCATCGTCGCCGATCTCGTGGACGGGGCCGTTCCGGCAACCACATTCGGGCTCGTCGTGGAGGCATTGTCACGGCGCAAGGAACGCGGACTGAAGCCGTTCACGATCATGTCGTGCGACAACATCGAAGGCAACGGCCACATCGCACAATCGACATTCACCACCTTCGCCCGCCTGAAGGACCCGGCTCTCGCAGAGTGGATCGCCGCAGAAGGGGCGTTCCCCAACTCGATGGTGGATCGCATCACTCCGGTCACGACACCGGAAGTGATCGAGGAACTCTCGGCCCGCTACGCCATCGACGATCAGTGGCCCGTAGCCGGTGAGCCGTTCACACAGTGGGTGCTCGAGGACAACTTCACGCTGGGACGCCCCCCTCTCGAGGACGTCGGAGTTCAGGTTGTCGACGACGTCACGCCGTACGAGCTGATGAAGCTGCGCCTGCTCAACGCCAGCCATCAGGCCCTCGCATACTTCGGCTACCTCAGCGGTTTTCGACTGGTGCACGAAGTCTGCCAGGACCCGCAGTTCGCCGCGTTCCTGCTCGCATACATGGACGAGGAAGCAACGCCCACACTGCAACCCGTTCCCGGCATCGACCTCGCCGAATACAAGCACACGCTCATCGAACGGTTCTCCAACCCGGAAATTCGCGATACCGTCGCACGCCTGTGCGCCGAGTCCTCGGATCGAATTCCCAAGTGGCTCTTGCCCGTCATCCGCAAGAACCTCGAGACCGGCGGTGAGATCACGCGCTCCACCGCGGTCGTCGCGAGCTGGGCCCGCTACGCCGAGGCGGTCGACGAGGCCGGAGATCCGATCGACATCGTCGACCAGCTGAAGGATTCACTCGTTCCGATCGCACAGAGTCAGCGGGAGAATCCGACGGCCTTCATCGCCAACCGCGCCGTGTTCGGGGATCTGATCGACAACGAGCGGTTCGTCGCCGAGTACACGAAACAACTGTCATCACTTCAGGAAAACGGTGCGCGCGCAACCCTCGAATCACTCATGTCGACTCACTGAATCTCTCGGTGTCTCGAACCTGGCCGGAGACGATGACGGTATCGCCCGCACCGATCACCGTCTCCGCTGTTGCATAGGTGAACCCTTCACCCAGACGCTTGACTGCGACGACGGTGACTCCGTGCTTGGTGCGGATTCCGCTCTCGCCCAGAGTCTTTCCTATCAGTGAGGCCGGCGGCGACGTCTTCGCCATGGCGTAGCCGTCGTCGAACTCGATGTAGTCCATCATCCGACCACGTACCAGGTGAGCTACTCGCTTGCCCATGTCGTGCTCGGGCCTGACGACGTGATGGACGCCGATCTGGCTGAGAATCTTGGCGTGCGCGTTGCTCAGAGCCTTGGCCCAGATGGTCGACATCGACAAATTGACCAGAGCCGATGCGGTGAGCAGGCTCGCTTCGAGATTGGAACCGATACCCACGACGGCACGGTCGTACTCGTGCACCGACAGTTGCCGCAGAGACTCCTCGTCGGTGGTATCGGCTACCACAGCGTGCGTCAGACGGTCTGCCACACGCTGCACTACGGCCTCGTCGCTGTCGACGCCGAGTACCTCGACCCCTTGGTCCATCAGTTCGAGTGCGAGAGACTTACCGAAGCGACCGAGACCGAGAACGACAACGACGTCGGAGGATGGTTTCCTAGCCAATGAACGGCCTTTCCGTGGGAAGCGTGTATCGCCGTCCGCGGTCGCGGGCGGCGAGGGCACTGACCAGGGTGATGGAACCGATGCGGCCCAGATACATCAGGACTATCAGAACCACCTGACCCCAGCCGGGTAGCTGCGCGGTGATTCCGGTGGACAGGCCTACCGTCGCGAACGCCGAGACGACCTCGAAGAGAAGGACGTCGAGGTCGAAATTCGTGCCGGCCAACAGCGCCACAACCGGCAGCATGACCAACGCGACCCCGATCAACGCGACGGTCAACGCCTGACGCTGCACACGCGCGTCGATTCGCCGACCGAACACCGACACCTCACGGTCACCGCGGATCTCGGCCAGAATGACGAACAACAACAGGGCGAACGTTGTGACCTTGATGCCACCCGCCGTGCCGCCGCTACCACCACCGATGAACATCAAGACGTCGGTGACAAGCAGGGTCGCGTTGTCCACATCCGCGTAGTCGACGCTGTTGAATCCTGCGGTTCGGGGCATGACGCCCTGGAACGTCGCCACGAGCATCTTGTCCCAGAAGTCGAATCCACCCAGCGTTCTGGACCACTCGAACAACATCACCACCGTGGGCCCGAGGACCAGAAGAACGCCGGTGACGGTCAGCGTCATTCGAGTGTGCAGTGACCATCGCTTGCGTGCCCGAACGCCGCCGGCACGTGCGCGGAGGTGACGGGCGACCTCGAACAGAACCGGAAATCCGATGCCGCCCAACACGACCGCGATCAACAGCGGCACACAGATCCACGGGTCGGTGGCGAACCCGATCATGTTGTCGCTGAAGAGGGCGAAACCGGCGTTGTTGAACGCCGAGACGGCATGGAAGATACCCAACCAGAGTGCGCGCCCGGGTGGCTCGTCGTAGCCGACGACGAAGCGCGCAGCCAGACAGAGGGCTACCACGCCCTCGATGATCAGGCTCGTCCGGAACACCCCGACGACGACACTCCTGACGTCGCCCAGACCCGACGTGCGTACCTCGGCGGCCGCATTGAGCCTGCCGCGCAGACCGATTCGATCGGCCAGGACCAATCCGACCAACGACGCGATCGTCATGATCCCGAATCCGCCGACCTGGATCAGGCCGAGAATCACGCCCTGCCCGAAACCCGACCAGTACACCGGCGTGTCCACCACGATCAGGCCGGTCAAACTGACCGCCGAGGTCGATGTGAACAACGCCTGCAGAAACCCGGACGCGATCCCGGACTGGGTGGCCGTCGGAAGCATCAGCACGCCTGCACCGACCAGGATGGCCAGTGCGAATCCGGACGCCATGAGCCGAACCGGCGTGAGCCGAAAGACCGTGGACCATCGCGATGCCGGGCGAGCGTCTGTCACTCGGCAGACAGTACCGGTGGTAAGAGCCGCTTCGCGGCAGCGCTCCCACGTCAGCGCACCACAGCCTTCGCAACGGTCCATGCGCGTCCCTGCTCGCTCAATGTGAAGCCCAATCCCGGGCGCGCAGACAGATGCATGCGCCCGTCTCGGGTCTCGAGGTGTTCGTCGAACAGTGGGTCCAACCAGTCGAAGTGCTCCACCCAGGTCTGCAGTGGATACACCGCTGCAAGGTGCAGGTGGATCTCCATGGCGAAATGCGGGGCGAGCTGAAGATTGTGGTGCTCGGCCAGCGTCGCCAGTTTCAGGAATTGCGTGATGCCGCCGATGCGGGGAGCGTCCGGCTGCAGGATGTCGACCGAACCTGCCTCGATGAGGCGCACGTGCTCGCCGACGCTGGCCAACATCTCCCCCGTCGCGATGGAGGTGTCGAGGCTGCGAGCGAGCTGAGCATGCCCCTCTGCGTCATAGGCGTCAAGGGGCTCCTCGATCCACACGAGATCGAATTGTTCGAGTATGCGGCCCATACGCTGCGCCGTCGGCCGATCCCATTGCTGATTGGCGTCGACCATCAGGGGGACGTCGTCGCCGAGAAACTCGCGCACGGCGGTGACGCGGGCGATGTCGGTACGCCAATCAGGCTGCCCGACCTTCAGTTTGATGCCGCCGATGCCGTTTGCGAGCGAGATGGCGGCGTTCTCCATGACCTCCTCTATCGGAGTATGGAGAAATCCGCCGGAGGTGTTGTACGTCTGCACCGAATCGCGCGCCGAGCCGATCAGTTTCGCCAGCGGCAACCCCGCACGCTTGGCTTTGAGATCCCACAAGGCGATGTCGATCGCGGCAATCGCCTGCGTCGCAACACCGCTACGCCCCACCGAGGCTCCAGCCCACACGAGCTTGGTCCAGATCTTGCCGATGTCGTTCGGGTCCTCCCCGATGAGTACCGGAGCGATCTCCTGGGCGTGCGTGAATTGGGCCGGCCCGCCCGCGCGCTTGGAGTACCCGAAACCGATTCCCTCATGACCCTGTTCTGTGCGAATCTCGGCGAACAGGAACACCACCTCGGTCATCGCCTTCTGCCTGCCGGTGAGAACCTTGGCGTCACTGATCGGATTCTTCAGCGGCAACACGATCGAGGACAGCGTCACCTCGACGATGCGATCGATACTTGCGGCACCGGGGGCCAGTGCAGCGATCGCAGCATCCGGGGCGGTGAGGCCGCTTGTCGGTTTGTCTGTGGCGATGGTCATCTCTCGGGCTCCTGGTCTCGTCGATTCAGTCTGTCTCACAGACTATTTCGACGAACGATGTGGGTCCAACACCAATTATCGGCCGATCGATGCCGCCAAAGCATCGATGTTCGATGCAATATCGGCCACCCGGCCCACGAACGTGTGATGCGTGACGCCGGACGAGTGGGGCGTCATCAGCACATTGTCGAGATCGCGAAACGGCAACACACTCGGCTCGCCCATCCCGTCCGGCCCCGGGTAGCGGTACCAGACATCGATGGCGGCTGCGGCAATCTCGTTGCGCGACAGAGCGTCGAACAGTGGTTGTTCCTGCACCAAGGGCCCACGACCGACATTGACGAGCACCCCGTCGGGCCCGAGCCTGCGCAGCTCCTCGGCACCGATCATTCCGCGGGTGCGCTCGTTCAGGGGTGCGGAGACCACCAGGACGTCGGCGAAGTCGACCAGTGATCCCAGATCATCTGTGCCCGAAACCCATTCGAGCCCGTCATCCGGAGCCCGTCCGCTTCCGGTGACCGCAGCACCCACTGCGCCGTATGCCCGAAACAACTGCCACGTTCGCCTACCGATGTGCCCGAAGCCGACGAATCCGATGCGGGCACCACTCAGCGACAACGGTTGCGCGATGCTCGGGTCGTAGACGGCGGTGGCGAACACTCCGGAGCGGAGTGCGCGGTCCTGCTCCAGAAACTTGCGGCGCAGCATCACGGTCGCGGCCACGACGTACTCGGCAATCGACTGCTCGTGGTGAAAGGTGTTGCGTACCTGCACATCGGGACCCAATCCGGAGCGATCGACGTTGTCCGTTCCGGCACCCGCGACGTGCACCATACGCAAGTTCGGCGCTGCGGCACCCATGGCCGCACTGAACTTGCCACCGACGTAGACGTCTGCGTCGGCAAGTTCGGCGATGACCCGAGACTCGTCGAACGGCACGCACCAGATCACTTCGGCGTCGGCGGGCAGCCCCGCCTCGAACTGCTCCCGATGGGGCAGCACATTCCGATCGCCGACGACGATCTTCATCAGCGCACCAGAACTCATCGAACCAGGGCCGGCCGCTTGCTGTCGAACGTCCAGCCCTCGATCAGATACTGCATACCGATGGCGTCGTCGCGAGAACCGAGACCCTCCTTCTGGTACAGCTCGTGCGCCGCATCGATCTGCTCGAAGTCGAGTTCGACGCCCAGACCCGGCTTGTCGGGCACGGTGAGGTAGCCGTCCTCGATCCTGAACGGCTCCTTGGTGACTCGCTGCCCGTCCTGCCAGATCCAGTGCGTGTCGATCGCAGTGATGTTCCCGGGAGCGGCCGCGGCCACGTGTGTGAACATCGCCAGTGATACGTCGAAGTGGTTGTTGGAGTGCGAACCCCACGTCAGGCCACAGGCGTCGCACAGCTGCGCGACGCGGACGGAACCGGCCATCGTCCAGAAGTGCGGGTCGGCGAGCGGGATGTCCACCGCGCCGGATCGGATGGTGTGGCCCATCTCGCGCCAGTCGGTGGCGATCATGTTGGTCGCGGTCTGCAATCCGGTGGCGCGCTTGAATTCGGTCATCACTTCGCGGCCCGAGAATCCACCCTCCGGTCCGACGGGGTCCTCGGCATAGGCCAACACATCACGCAGGCCGCGGCAGGTGTCGATCGCATCCTTCAGGAGCCAGCCACCGTTGGGATCCAACGTTATTCGAGCCTCGGGGAATCGCTCGGCCAGCGCGCGCACCGCGGCAGCCTCCTCGGCCGCGGGCAGCGCGCCACCCTTGAGCTTGAAGTCTTGAAACCCGTATCGGGCCTGCGCCGCCTCGGCGAGGCGCACGATCGACTCGGGATCCATGGCCTCCTCGTGCCTGATGCGCAACCAGTCGTCGGCACCGGCGGCCTCGTCCGCTGGACTTCGATAGGCGAGATCGGTCTTGGTGCGATCCGCGACGAAGAACAGGTAGCCCAGTGCCTGAACCTTCTCGCGCTGCTGTCCGTCGCCCAACAACGCCGCGACGCTGACGCCGAGGTGCTGGCCGAGCAGATCCAGTAATGCAGATTCCACCGCGGTCACAGCGTGGATCGCAACCCGCAGATCGAAGGTCTGCGCTCCGCGTCCACCGGCATCACGATCCGCGAAGGCGCGGCGCATCTCGGCGAGAATTGCGTTGTAGCGGCCGACTCCCTGACCCTCGACGAGCACGCGCGCATCCTCGAGAGTCTGCCGAATCGCCTCTCCTCCCGGCACTTCGCCGACGCCGGTGCGCCCGTCCGAGTCGGTGAGCACCACCAGATTGCGGGTGAAGTACGGGGCGTGGGCTCCGCTGAGGTTCAGCAACATGTCGTCGTGCCCTGCGATCGGAATGACGCGCATCTCGGAGACGACGGGGGTGCTGTTCTCGGAGTTCATGATCGGACCCTCTCGGCCGGTGGTGTCGAATGCTATTTGGTCAGGGTGACGGGTGCATCGCGGCCCTCGGTCTCGGCCACCACCCCTCGCGGCTTCTTGATGAGCAGTACGGACAGCGCGGCGAGAGCAGACGCGCCGGCAAGCGCATACAGTCCCCAGGTCACCGAACCGGTGGCCTCCTGGATCAGTCCGAAGCCGAACGGTGCGACGAAGCCGCCGAGGTTGCCCACCGAGTTGATGACGGCGATGGCGGCGGCAAGCACCATCGGATGCAGAGTGGACTGCGGGAAGGACCAGAACAGCGGGCTTGCGCTCTTGAATCCCATAGCAGCGATACACAGGAAGATCAGCGCGATCCACGGTGACGCCACTGCGGCCGCCAAGGTACCCACAGCCGCGGTGAGCAGCGCGATGATCAACAGTGGTCGACGATTGCCGGTGCGGTCGCCGATCTTGGACATGTAGTACATGGCGAACACGGCACAGATCCACGGCAGCGACGACAGCAAGCCGACGGTGATGTCGTTGGTTCCGTCGATCCGTCGGACGATGGACGGGAGCCAGAAAGTGTTCGCGTAGATCGAGAGCTGGATTGCGAAGTAGATCCAGATGAACAGCAGCAGCTTGGGATCGAGCAACATCTTCCAGCGCGAACGCCCGTCGCCCATGCCGGAGGTACGTGCCTTCTCTGCTTCCTCCACCGCGATCGCCGCGTTCAGGTCGTGCTTTTCCTCGTCGGTCAGCCACTTCGCATCCTTGACGTGCGAATCGATGAGGAAGTAGGCGATGATGCCGACGACGACGGACAGCAGGCCCTCGATGCCGAACAGGTATTGCCAGCCTCGGGCCCCGAAGAGTCCGTCGAGAGAAAGCAGCGGACCCGACAGCGGGCCGGAGATCGCAGCGGCCACCGAGGATCCGGCGACGAACAGGGCAGTGGCACGGCCACGGTGGCTGTTGGGCAACCACTTGGCGAAGTAGAAGATGATCGCCGGGAAGAAGCCCGCCTCGGCCGCTCCGAGCAGGAATCGCAGGATGTAGAACATCTCGGGACCGTTGACGAAGGCCATGGCGAACGAGATAGTGCCCCAACTGACCATGATGCGGGTCAGCCAGATCTTGGCACCGAACTTCTCCATCATCACGTTGCTCGGAAGCTCGAAGAGCGCGTAGGCGATGAAGAACACGCCTGCACCGAATCCGTATGCCGCAGCTCCGATACCGACGTCGGCTTCGAGGTATTCGCGGGCGTATCCGATGTTCGATCGGTTCAGCTGATTGCAGATCAGCATGATGATGAACAAGGGCACGACCCGACGGAATATCTTCGCGACGGCAGAGTCGACGGCCGGTGTCGGCGGGAGAGTGATCGGCATCGATCGCTCCGTTCTGTTGCTCGAGCGGTTTCCTCTACCAATGCGTGAATGTGACCGGCACAGGCATGGATCGACCCAGTGATTGGGCTCACATGTGACATTAGGACCTCGAATCGATGCATGTCCAAGACCATCTACGCATCGACCGATGCAGTAGAGGTATCGGCAACGGCAACCGGTGCTCATCGGGCCTGGCAGCAAGATCGATACCGAGACTGAATCAAATGCGACTTTTTTAGACTTGGACATGTATCGATCGGCCTTCTAGCGTGGTGACCTATGAGCCAGGTCACGCCTGGCGTCAGCGCACGCACCGCACCACAGCCTTAGGAGTCACCCCCATGACAGCGTCGACGACACAGTCCACCCACCTCACCGGCCGGATGATCATCGCCGGCATCCCGGTCTTCGGTGGCGGCACGCAGATTCACGGAATCGACCCCAGCACCGGCGCGGACCTCGAACCCGCCTACGGTCACGGTGACAATACCGACGTCGAGAAGGCTTGTGCCGCAGCGGCCGATGCCTTCGCCGACTACCGCGCCACCTCCTCGGAGACTCGTGCACAGTTTCTCGAAACCATCGCCGACAACATCGCAGCTCTCGGCGACACGCTGATCGAGCGCACCGTCGCCGAGTCCGGACTTCCGTTGGCCCGCATCACTGGCGAGGTCGGCCGCACCACCGGGCAGCTCCGCTTGTTCGCTTCGGTTCTGCGCGAGGGTAGTTGGAACGGTGCCCGCATCGATCCGGCGCAACCCGAGCGCTCACCGCTCCCGCGCGCCGACATCCGCCAGCGGCAGATTCCGCTGGGCCCGGTTGCCGTGTTCGGGGCGAGCAACTTCCCGCTCGCCTTCTCCGTCGCCGGCGGCGACACCGCCTCCGCTCTCGCTGCCGGGTGCCCAGTGGTCGTCAAGGCTCACGATGCCCATCCGGGAACGTCCGAACTGGTCGGCCGCGCGATCGCCGAAGCGGTGTCCTCCACCGGAATGCCGTCGGGCACATTCTCTCTGCTGTTCGGCTCCGGCCGTGGACTCGGGACCGCCCTGGTCACCGACCCTCGAATCAAGGCCGTCGGATTCACCGGATCACGTTCGGGTGGAACGGCTCTCGTCGCCGCCGCAGCCGGTCGACGTGAACCGATCCCGGTCTACGCGGAGATGAGCTCCATCAACCCTGTGTTCGTCATGGACGGCGCACTCGCCTCCCGCGGAGCCGAACTCGGCCGCGCCTTCGTCGCGTCGCTGACGATGGGTTCGGGCCAGTTCTGCACCAACCCCGGACTCGTCATCGCCGTGGACGGACCAGGACTGCAGTCCTTCACCGAGGCAGCGACGGCGGCGGTACAGGAATCCGCCCCCACCACGATGCTGACCCCGAACATCGCTTCCAGCTACGCGGACGGTGTCGCCACGCTGACCGATGCAGTTACCGTGGTCGCGCGGGGCTCCGACTCCGACGCCCCGAATGCCTGCCGCGCCGCACTGTTCGAGACCGATGCCGATACGTTCCTCACCTCCGACGCAGCGCAGGCCGAAGTGTTCGGCGCATCGAGTCTCATCGTTCGCTGCACCGACGCACAGCAGGTTCGCGACGTCGCCGCGCTACTCGAAGGTCAGCTCACCGCCACGGTTCACGCCGACGAGTCCGATCACGCCGAAGCAGGAAAGCTCCTCTCGGTTCTCGAACTCAAGGCCGGCCGCATCCTGTTCGACGGATGGCCCACCGGCGTCGAGGTAGGCCACGCAATGGTTCACGGCGGGCCCTTCCCCGCCACCTCCAACTCCCGCACCACCTCGGTCGGATCTCTTGCCATCGAACGATTCCTGCGTCCTGTTTCCTACCAGGATGTTCCGAAATCATTGCTGCCCAATGCAATCGCTGACGGAAACCCCGAGGGAATCTTTCGCCGCATCGACGGCCAGCTCACCCAAGACTGACTCACCCCACCTAGTTCTCGAGGAGACCACCATGCTCGACGGAGTCCTGTTCTTCCCCGTCACCCCGTTCACCGCCTCCGGTGAGGTCGATTACGACCTGCTGGCTGCTCACATCGCGAAGGGTGTCGACGCCGGACCCGGTGGAGTGTTCATCGCCTGCGGCACCGGTGAATTCCACGCCCTCGAAGGCGAGGAGTTCGGCAAGATCGTGCGCACGGCAGTCGACGTCGTCGCAGGCCGCGTGCCGGTGTACGCCGGCGCAGGCGGATCCGTCGCCCAGGCAAAGGCGTTCGCGGCGAGCGCGAAGAGCAACGGAGCCGATGGCATCCTGCTGCTGCCTCCGTACCTGGTGACGATGCCGCAGGCCGGTCTGGTCAACTACACCAAGGCCGTCGCCGCCGCGTCCGATCTGCCGTTGATCGTCTACAACCGCGGCAACGCTCGCTTCACCGAGGACTCGGCCGTCGAGGTGGCGCAGTTGCCCACCGTCGTCGGATTCAAGGACGGCACAGGCGATCTCGATCAGGTCGGCCGCATCGTCCGCGCGGTGCTGGATGCACTCGAGCCGTCGGGCAAGCCCTTCCAGTTCTTCAACGGCCTGCCCACCGCCGAGGTCTCCCAGCAGGCGTACCGAGCGATCGGTGTCACGCTGTACTCCTCTGCGACGTTCGCCTTCGCACCCGAACTGGCGCTGGCGTTCTATCGGTCACTCGACAGTGGTAACGAGAAGCTCACTGCCGCACTGCTTCGCGAGTTCTTCCACCCGCTCGTGCGCTTGCGCGACAAGGTGCCCGGTTACGCCGTCTCCCTCATCAAGGCCGGCGTGACGATGGAGGGTATCGAGGCAGGGCCCGTTCGCCCGCCTCTGGTGGACATCAGCGCACCGCATCTCGAGGAACTCACCGCAATCGTTGCCGCCGGCCGGGCCGTGCTGGCAGACGAGCTCGCGGTGCACTGATGCAGGATCCGGTCCTGATCACCGGCGCTCGAATCACTCCGATCGCCTTCGTCGATCCTCCGTTGCTCAACACCGTCGGCGTGCATCAGCCGTATGCACTGAGAGCGATCATTCAGCTGGATACCGATGCCGGCATCGTCGGACTCGGTGAGACCTACGCCGACACCGCTCATCTGGCTCGTCTCGACGCGGCAACCCATGCCATCACCGGCTTGGACGTGTTCGCACTCAACGAGGTTCGAGATGCCATCGAATCCGTGCTGGGAACGCTGTCGATCACCGGCGGCGACGGTGTCGCCGGAATGATCACCACGGCCAGTACCACCGACCGAGTGTTCTCGCCGTTCGAGATCGCCTGCCTGGACGTGCAGGGCAAGGTGCTCGGCCGGCCGGTGTCCGATCTGCTCGGCGGCAAGGTTCGGGACTCGGTTCCCTTCAGTGCGTACCTGTTCTACAAGTGGGCAGCGCATCCCGGCGCACAGCCGGACGAGTGGGGCGAGGCAGTCGACCCGGCCGGCCTCGTACGGCAAGCCCGAAAGATGATCGACGAGTACGGCTTCGGAGCCATCAAGGTCAAGGGTGGCGTCTTTCCACCCGACGAAGAGATAGCCGGAATCAAGGCGCTCCGCGAGGCATTCCCGGAGCTGCCGCTTCGGCTCGACCCCAACGCCGCGTGGACGGTCGACACATCCATTCGAGTCGCTTCCGAGCTGGACGGCATCGTGGAATACCTCGAAGACCCGACACCCGGGCTCGACGGGATGGCCGAGGTCGCGCGCGAGGCGAAGATGCCACTGGCGACAAACATGTGCGTCGTCGCGTTCGATCATCTGAAGCCGGCCGTGGTGAAGGACTCGGTGCAGGTGGTGTTGTCGGATCACCACTACTGGGGTGGCCTGCAGCGCTCGAGGTTGCTCGCCGGTATCTGTGAGACATTCGAGCTGGGTCTGTCGATGCACTCGAACAGCCACCTCGGCATCAGCCTGGCCGCGATGGTTCACCTTGCCGCAGCAACACCGAACCTCACCTACGCCTGCGACACGCACTGGCCGTGGAAGAGCGAGGACGTCGTCGTGCCGGGAGTGTTGAACTTCGTCGACGGCGCAGTGGCCGTTCCCACCGGGCCCGGTCTGGGCATCGAGATCGACCAGGATGCGCTCGCGGCGCTGCATCAGCAGTACCTCGACTGCGGCATTCGCGACCGTGACGACACCGGCTACATGCAGAGCATCGATTCGAGCTTCGAGAACACCTGCCCGCGGTGGTGATCCGGCGCTACGACTTCAACGGGGCGACGATGTTGGCGAGCATGGTCGCGATGGTGGCCACCACCATGCGACGCTCTGCGACATAATCGCTCTGGTACCAGGTCATGGCAGTGTGGCTGATTCCGCCGATCGCAGCGGTGGCGAGCAGGTCGACATCCAGATCGGGGCCCGACGGTACGTCGCCCGCGAACGTGCGGAGGTAACCGAGCAACAGTGTCCCGAATTCCTGCATCACCGTCAGATAGGTTTGCTCGACGCGAGGACTGACACCGAGCACCTCCATCCATACCACTCGGGCCAGGTGCGGATCTTCGATGACCTGGAAAAAGGGGTCGAGCAATTGCTTCGCAACCTCCCTCAGATCGCCGTCCCGATTCACCTGCACAATCGCGTCGGACACCGAATCGGTGAGGCGTGCAATGCATTCGGCATAGACGGCAAGCAGTAGGTCCTCTGTCTTGTCGAAGTACTGGTAGAAGTGCCGATCGGCGATCTTGGCCTCGCGGCACAGTCCGCGCACGGTCGCGGCGCGGTACCCGCTGCTGCCGAACACCCGCAGTCCCGCATCCAGCAGCTGCCGCCGCCTGCGGTCGTCGCGGTCGGCCGCGCTCTCACCGCCGTAGGCGCGGCCGGCCCCTTCGGACACTGCGCTCATGACCGTCGGGCATCCAGTTCGGCAGTGAGCCGAATCAATTCGGCGTCCCGCTCCATCGCGGCGTCCATGATCGGGTTGACGATCCCGCGCAATATCGAGATCGGAATCCAGCGACCGGGCACGGCGATTCGCGGAGCTCGCCGTGCGATACCTCGAACGGCCACGCGGGCGAGCTTGTCGGGGGTGATCGGGCGGAGCAGCGGTGTGGGGAAGGCGCGGGCGGTCATGGCCGTCGCGACGTCATCGCCGCCGAACGCGACTTCGGCGATCGGCGTCGCGACCCATCCCGGATACAGCACTCCCGCCGTCGCTTTCGTGCCGGCAAGCTCTGTACGCAGAGCACGGCCGAGCTGTTCGACCGCCGCCTTCGACGCCGCATAGGGCGCATTCGCCAGGCCGTTGAGGTACGCGTACGTGGACGAGGTGAGTAGCACATAGCCCCCGGACTCGACGATGTGCGGGAGGGCGGCGCGCACCGTGTTCCACACCCCGATCAGGTTGACGCCGATGACCCGCTCGAACACTCCGTCCTCGATCGACCGAACCGTCGATGCCTGTGCACCGCTTGAGATTCCGGCGTTGGCCATCACGACGTCGAGCTTGCCGAAGGTGTCGATCGCGGTCGCGACGGCCGCGTCGAGCTGCTCCCGCACGGTGACGTCGGCATAGGCGATTGCCGCGCGTTGGTTGCCCAGCTTCGCCGCCACCGACTCGAGATCGGTCGACGCCATGTCGACCAGAACGATCGAGGCACCGCGTCGATGCAGCGCGGTCGCCACGGCAGAACCGATACCGCCTGCTGCTCCGGTGATCAGCGCTACCTGTCCGGTGTGCTTACTCATGCCGAGACCTCGTCCTTCGTCGTCACCTCGGTGGATGACCGGTGGATGTGATGGGCTTCCGGCCGAAAACGTTTGGCCCAGCGGCGGAATGTGAAGCTGAATCCCGGGAACATGGCGACCACGTGCCCGGACTTGGACTGATACCAGCTGTGGCAGCCGCCGTCCTTCCAGACGGTGCCTTCCATCTCGCGATGAATAGTGTCGGTGTACTCCTGCTCGGCGGCGGCAGTGACCTCGATGGCCGTTGCACCCGCCTGCTCCACCGCGTCGACGGCCCGCACGATGTACTCCATCTGTGCCTCGATGAGGAAGATCGCGGAGGTGTGCCCGATTCCGGTGTTCGGTCCGGTGACGACGAACAGGTTGGGAAAGCCGGGAATCGTGGTGCCGAGGTAAGCGCGGGGGTACGGATCCCAGACGTCGGACAGAGCCACGCCGTCTCGGCCGATCACCGGGTACGAGATGACACCGTCGGTGGCGTCGTATCCGGTGGACCACACCAGCAGATCGACATCGACGTGTTCGCCGGTGGTGGTGACGATTCCGGTCTCGGTGATCTCCGAGATGCCGTCGTTCTTGTCGTGCAGAGTGACGTTCGCCTGCCCCAGCGCGGGATAGAGCGTGTTGGACAGCAGCACCCGCTTGCACCCGATGACGTAGTCCGGAGTGACCTTCGCTCGAAGCTCGGAATCGGGAATCTGAGACTCGATGTGCTTCAACGCAGTGCGCTGCGCCACCGCCTTCAACATCGTCCGTGAATACTTGAAGCCGAGGATGCGAGTCTCGAGACTCCAGTAGATCCCCGCGCGGACCAGCCTGCGGATCGGTTCCAGCTTCAGCAATCTGCGCTGCAACGGCGTGAATTCTCGATCGTGGCGTGGCATCACCCAGTGCGGAGTGCGCTGGAAGACGTGCAGCTGCGCCACGTCGGGTTGGATCGCTGGAATCACCTGCGCGGCACTGGCACCACTGCCGACGATGGCGACTCGTTTGCCTGCGTGGTGATACTCGGTGTGCCAGTCGTTCGTGTGGAACTGAGTGCCCTGGAACTTCTCTCGACCGGGGAACGGCGGTACGACGGGTGTACTGAGTGGTCCCGACGCGTTGACGACGAACTTCGCCGCGTAGTCGCCTCGCGACGTCGAGATGGTCCAGTGGTCTCCAGCCCATTCGATCTTCTGGACGTCGGTGTCGACATGTGTGCGCGCCGGTAGACCGTTCGATTCGAGCACGTGGTCGGTGTACCGCTCGAGCTCCTCACGTTCGGCGAACATGCGCGACCACTCGAACGGTTCGGAGGCGATCGAGTACAGCGGACTCTGCACGTCGACGGCCGCCCCGGGGTAGCGATTCTGTTTCCACGTGCCGCCGAGGAAAGGACGCCTCTCGAGGATGACGAAGTCGTCTATCCCCCGATCGAGTAACGCTTTGGCGGCACACTGCCCACCGAAGCCGCTGCCGATGATCACCACTGTGTGAACGTGCATCCTCGAGAACCTCTCCCACGAACGCGGCATCCGATGATGCGCGTCATCACTTTAAAGTGATGACGCGTGATTCCGCAATGGCGAGCGGTACCTATTACGGCATTCGCCCCGGGGATATACGCGGTCCGGAACCCGCCAGCGGTGCCGATCAGATTTCCTTAGCGTGGCACCCATGATTCCTGCCAGCAGCGCTCCGATGGCTTTCGACATAGCTGCCATTCCCTGGGACACGTTCCACGACGACGGCACGCGGTCGGCGACGCTCGTCGGGACCAGAGATCCCGGCATCATGTTCAGCTACGCATTCTTTATCCCCGCCGGAGTATTCGACGCAGCCCACTTCCACAGTGCCGACGTCCACCTGCTTGTCGCTGCCGGCGAGCTCCGGTTGGGTTACGGCACTGCCCTGGACGTGAGCGCCACGAGCCGATTCCCGCCGGGTTCGTTTCTGTGGGTTCCTTCCGGAGCCGCTCACTTCGACGGTGCCGACGAAGACACCGTCATCATCGGCACCGCAGTCGGCCCTTGGGCGACCGACTATCTCAACGAATCCACGTGACGTAGGGAGCGAATTTCCGCGTGTGTTCCCATCATCGACGCAAGACTTCGTACCGCATCAGCGTCGCTCCGGATGAGAATGCTGTGCATTCCGCCAGGCGCAGTTGTTGCGACGGCGTGCCGTCGAACAATCGTTCGCCGCGTCCGCGCGCGTAGGGGAACTGAAACAATCGGTATTCGTCGACGAGGTCCAGGGCGATCAAGTCCCGACACAGGGTGATACTCCCCGTGCATACGATGTCGGAACCATTCATCTCCTTGATTCGCGTGATGTCCTCCAGAAGAGGTCCGGACAGGACGGTCGTGTTCACCCACCCGGGGTCTTCCAGCGTCGAGGACACGACGTACTTCGCGACGCGGTTCAGGTGGTCGGTCACGCCCGTCGTGTCGTCGATCTTCGGAGCCCAGTAATCCCGCATGCCCTCGAACGTCACCCGTCCCACCAAGAATCCATCCGACTCTTCTCGCTGAGCAACCAACGCCGCATCGAGATCGGGATCCTCGCCGACGCTGGAAAACCAATCGTCGGTTGCTTCGATGACACCGTCGACAGTGATGTTCTGCGTGATCATCAACTTGCGCATATGTGACGGTACTTCCGTGCGACCGTGAGAACGACGATAACGGCTACAACGGGCAGCACACGATCCGTGCGTGTGAGATGACCGCTCTCGCACGCGATCACCTGCTGCGCGGCTGACGTTGACGGGCCCACCGAAACCGTGAAGAGTGGCACGAATTCCGAGATCTTGCGACCGGGGTCGAGACCAGGTGGAGAACCCCCCGTAGCGTAAGAGGCATGTCGAGATCACCACGGAACCGCAGATCCCCCGCCGCACCGAGAAAGCGATCCTCCTCCGCGCTGCAGGCAGGGCACCTTCGCGTGATCGCGACCGGCGGTCTCGGCGAGATCGGTCGGAACATGACCGTGTTCGAGTACGACGGAAAACTGCTCATCGTCGACTGCGGCGTCCTGTTCCCCGAAGAGCACCAGCCCGGCGTCGACGTCATCCTCCCCGACTGGAGTTGCATCCGAGATCGTCTCGACGACGTCGTCGCGATCGTCCTCACCCACGGTCACGAGGATCACATCGGCGGCGTGCCGTACCTCCTGCGTGAACGAGGCGACATTCCCGTCATCTCGGCGCGGCTGACACTGAACTTCCTGGCCGCCAAATTCGAGGAGTTCAAGGTCTCGACCACGCTGATCGAGGTCGAAGCAGGCCAGACGCGTCAGGAAGGCCCGTTCGAGCTCGAGTTCATTGCGGTCAACCACTCGATCCCCGACGGTCTGGCCATCGCCATTCGTACCGACGCCGGGCTGGTGCTGCACACCGGCGACTTCAAGATGGACCAGTTCCCGCTCGACGGTCGGATCACCGACCTCCGTAGCTTCGCACGCCTCGGCGAGGAGGGGCTCGACCTACTTCTCGTCGACTCGACCAACGCCGAAGTTCCCGGGTTCATGGTCTCGGAACGCGATCTGGTCCCGGCCATCGAGAAGGTATTCCGCGAAACATCGGGACGCGTGATCGTCTCGAGCTTCGCCAGCCACGTACACCGCATCCAACAGGTTCTGGACGCCGCGCACGCGCAGGGTCGCAAGGTTGCGTTCGTGGGCCGATCGATGGTGCGCAACATGAAGATTGCGACCGATCTGAGCTACCTCGACGTACCCGACGGGCTCGTCGTGGACCTCCCGAAGCTCAACAGGCTTCCGGCGAACAAAATCACGCTGATCTGCACCGGATCGCAGGGCGAGCCCCTGGCGGCGCTCTCGCGGATGGCGTCGGGTGAGCATCAGATCAAGGTGGGCGACGGCGACACCGTGCTGATGGCGAGCAGCCTGATCCCCGGAAACGAGAACGCGATCTACCGCGTCATCAACGGTCTCGTAGACAAGGGTGCGCGCGTGGTGCACAAGGGAAATGCACAGGTGCACGTATCCGGTCACGCCAGCGCCGGCGAGCTCGTCTACTGCTACAACATCCTCGAACCCGCCAATGTGCTTCCCGTACACGGGGAATCGCGACACTTGCGCGCCAACGCCGATCTCGCGATCAAGACCGGAGTTCCTCGTGATCGCGTCCTGATCGCCGAAAACGGCAGCGTCATCGACCTGTTCGACGGCGTCGCGCAGATCACCGGAAGCGTTCCTATCGAGCTGATCTACGTCGACGGCAGTGCTGTCGGTGGGGTTACCGAGGATTCGCTGGCCGAACGTCGCTTGCTGGCGAACGAGGGCGTACTGACTGTCATCGCGATCGTGGATCCCGACACCGGCCTGCTGGTCGACGACGTCGACTTCATCGGACGCGGATTCGCGCACGAGGCCAACGCTTTCGACTCGTTGGCCAAGACGATCGGCAAGACCCTCACGCGTGAGAGCGACGTCAAGGTTGCTTCTCGCGAAAACATCGAGAAGCGCATCGTGCAGGAATCGGCCCGGTGGGCCAAGCAGACCCTGGGCCGTCAGCCCCTCATCGTTCCGGTGGTCGTCGACGGCTAGAGCTGAGCCGCTGCCCCGCGAGTCGACAGAACCTCGGTCAGTTCCTCGGCGTAGGCGAGCTGCCGCCGCAACGTGCGGCAGCTGTCCTCGGCCTTGGTGTGGCACTCGCGAACGAAAGCCGCGGCCGACGATCGAGCATCGTCGGCCGCGTTCTCGTCACCCAGAATGTCGAGAGATTCCAGTAGCTGCTTCATCTCGGCCAACGTGAAGTCGAGGGGCTTCATCCGGCGAATGACGAGCAGGCGTTCGACGTCGGTCTCGGTGTACAACCGAAATCCGCCTGCGGAGCGGGCAGAGGGCGTGACCAGGCCTACGTCGTCGTAGTGACGGACGGTGCGGATGGACAGCTCGGTTTTCTGAGCTACCTGCCCGATCTGCATGTGTATGCCGCCGTCTGCCATGTGCCGCCTCTCTTCGCCCGACCAACCACCCTAGTCAGTGCTCGCCGCCCAGCTTTCCACTGAGACGATCGTGCCGCTCGGTCGACGGCGCGTTCAGGCCGACGATCTCCACCGTCTTTCCCTTGGCCGCGTACTTGGTGGTGATGGCGTCGAGGGTCGCCACTGTGGATGCGTCCCAGATGTGCGACTCGGACATGTCGATGACGATGTTCTCCGGATCTCCGACGTAGTCGAATTGATAGATCAGATCGTTGCTCGACGCGAAGAACAACTCGCCCTTCACCGCGTAGACGCGGGTGTCCTCGTCGGGATGTGCCACATCGACCACCTCGGTCAGATGGGCGACCCTGCGAGCGAACAGCACCATCGCAGTGATCACTCCGACGACGACGCCGTACGCGAGGTTGTGGGTGACGACGGTGACCGCGACGGTGGCGACCATGACGAGGGTCTCGCTCTTGGGCATGCGGCGCAACGTCTTCGGGTTGATGCTGTGCCAGTCGAAGGTTCCGACGGAGACCATGATCATCACCGCGACCAACGCGGCCATCGGGATCAGCGCGACGATGTCGCCGAGAACGACCACCAGAATCAGCAGGAAGACACCGGCGAGGAACGTCGAGATACGGGTGCGGGCACCGGAGACCTTGACGTTGATCATGGTCTGGCCGATCATCGCGCAGCCGCCCATACCGCCGGTGAACCCGGTGACCAGATTCGCCACGCCCTGGCCCCAGCCCTCACGAGTCTTGTTGGAGTGCGAGTCGGTGATGTCGTCGACGAGCTTGGCCGTCATCAGCGATTCGAGCAAACCGACCAGAGCAATGGCCAGTGCGAACGGCGCGATGATCGACAGTGTGTCGAACGTGAACGGCACGTTCGGGATGAGGAACGACGGCAGCGAGGACGGCAGTTCACCTTGGTCGCCCACGTCCGGGACAGCCAGCGCGAAGACGAGCGTGACGGCGGTGAGTATCACGATGGCGATCAGAGGTGCCGGCACGACAGTGGTGATCTTCGGCAGGAAGAACATGATGAGCAGCCCGACAGCGACCATCGGGTAGACCAACCACGGCACCCCGATCAGGTACGGCACCTGTGAGGTGAAGATCAGGATCGCCAGCGCGTTGACGAATCCGACCATGACGCTACGGGGGATGAACCGCATCAGTTTGGCGACGCCGAGAACGCTGAGCAAGACCTGCAGGATTCCGCCGAGAATCACCGCAGCGATGAGGTAGTCGAGGCCGTATTCACGTGCCAACGGGGCGACGACCAGGGCAATCGCTCCGGTGGCCGCGGAGATCATCGCCGGTCGTCCACCGACGATGGAGATGGTGACAGCCATGGTGAACGACGCGAACAGCCCGACGCGGGGATCGACCCCGGCGATGATCGAGAACGAAATGGCTTCCGGAATCAGCGCCAGTGCCACCACCAGGCCCGCCAGAACCTCGGTCTTGAGCCTCCTCGGTGAGCGCAACGCACCCAGCACCGAGACGTCTTCGACGGCGGTGACAGGCACCTGGGCAGCTCGAGACACGACAACTCCGTTCGATGGGTGCGAGGGACTGCGGCAGATACGGCGTCCACTCCGCGGGCAACTCTACTCTTACCGGAGAGAAGGTTGTCAATCGTCTGGGTGCGGCCGGTGAGCTAGATTCATATACAGAGGCACAACAGAACTCACTCCGCGATGCAAGGAATGAATCGATGTTCTCGCTCAACAGGCTCTCCTGCTTCATCGCCGTCGCCGAGGAGCTGCACTTCGGCCGCGCAGCCGAACGGCTGCACATGACACAGCCACCTCTGAGCAGGCAGATCCAACAGCTCGAAAGCGAAGTCGGCGTGCAGCTGATCGACCGCACCAGCCGGTCGGTGACCCTGACGGCAGCGGGCCTGGCTTTCCTTCCCGAGGCCCGACGCATCCTGGACCTCGCCGAGGGCGCATTGCTCACCGTGCGACGCGTACCCACCGGAGACTTGGGGACCGTGGTCGTCGGATTCACCGGCGCATCGGCCCATGCGGTGCTCCCGCAGTTGCTCGACGCCGCGCGCGAGAAGCTACCGGACGTGAAACTCGTTCTGCGCGAGATGGTCTCGGCGGTACAGATGGAATCGTTGGCCGTCGGCGATCTGGATCTCGGATTGGCCAGGCCTCCACTCAAGCGACCGGGCATCGCGTCCCGCCCTGTGCTGCACGAGTCGTTGATCGCGGCGATGCCCGAGCATCACCCACTGGCCGAGAAGGACGAACTGTCGGTGGAGGACTTCGACGAGCAGCCGATCATCATGTACTCACCCGTCGATGCGCGGTACTTCCACGAACTGCTGATCAGCACGTTCACCATCGTCGGGGTGTCCCCGCGCTACGTGCAGTACGTGACCCAGGTGCACACGATGCTGGTGCTGGTTCGCTCCGGCATCGGATTGGCGCTGGTACCGGAGTCGGCGTCGACCATGCGGCCAGAAGGTGTTGTGTTCCGGCCGGTTCGGACCGTGAAGGAACGCCCCGTGGAGCTCGACGCGGCATGGCGCGTGGACAACGACAACCCGGCACTGCACCGCTTCATGACCGATGTGCTGCCGGCGCGTGAGTGGTCGTGACGGCTACCGCGGCGTCCCCACAGGCGGCTTGACGGCCGTCACCGGGCAGTGCGCCTCGAGCAGTACTCGCTGAGAGATGCTGCCCATGAACAACTTCCCCACGGGCGATCGGCGGCGGATACCGATGACGACCAGTTGTGTCTGTTCGTCGAACGACAGGTCGATCAGGTTGTCGGCGTGCGAGCGGCCCGCTTCGTTGTCGTGGATCTTCGTCGTGACGCCGAGCGCCGAGGTCTCCTCGCGAGCCGACTCGACGGTGGCAGCGAAGTCGGCGTCGGCTGCGCTGTTGTCTTCGGCCACGATGAGCAAGTCCGTTCCACGCATGTGCGCCTCGCGAAAAGCGAAGGGCAGCGCGCCTTTTCCTTCGGTGGTCGGCGAATAGCCGACGACGACTGTCACTTCGTCACCGGCGTGACGAGAGTGCCGTCGGCAAGGAAACGATCGAGGTTCTCGAGCGTGAGCGCTTCCATCGCGGCCCGCGTCTCCACGGTCCCGCTGCCCACGTGCGGCAACAGCACCACGTTGTCCATCGCCAGCAGCGCGTCGGGCACGTTCGGTTCGTGGGCGAACACGTCCAGACCGGCTCCGGCCAACTGCCCCGCAGCGAGCAACTCGGTCAACGCCGCCTCGTCCACGACGCTTCCGCGAGCCACGTTGATCAAATAACCCTGCGGCCCCAGCGCTTCGAGCACGGCGCGGTCGACCAGATGAGCAGTTCCCGAGCCGCCCGACGCGGCGATGATCAAGACGTCGACGTTCTCGGCGAGCGCTGTCGGGCTGGCCGCGTAGACGTAAGGCGAACCGTCGATCTCGTTGCGATTGTGGTACGAGATCTCGCAGCGAAACCCGTTGAGCCGATCGGCGATTGCCGACCCGATGCGCCCGAGGCCGATGATTCCGACGCGCTTGCCGGTGACCTGGCGCGTCAGCGGCGTGTTGCCCTCGGCGGGCCATCGGCCGGCACGCACGAACCTCTCGGCGGAGGACAGCCCACGCATGGTGTCGATCACCAGACCGACAGCGAGGTCCGCCACACAGTCGGTCAACACGTCGGGAGTGTTGCTGACGGCGATGCCGCGGTCTGCTGCCGCGTCGACATCGGTGGTGTCGTATCCGACGCCGAAGTTCACCACGGCTCCGAGCTGCGGCAATCGCTCCATCAACGCGGCATCGACGCCGGTGCGGCCGGAGGTCACAACTGCAGTGATCGATTCGCCGTACGCATCGAGGAATGGGTCGCGACCATCCCCTTCGGGCAGTTCCAGCGCGTCGTACTCGGTGACCAACGTGTCCATCAGCGACGGCTTGAGTGGTCCGACTCGGAGCACTCGACCGCCCTGTTGCGAATCCGGTTGAGACACAGAGGAATTCTGCGAGCTGACGGTGACCATTGTTCTCCTCGCGAGATGGTGGAACGTGCGCGTTTCCTGTACGGTATGCCGCTTCTCGAATACCTGTCCAACACGGAAATAACATGGACCGATACCCAAACGGCATGAACAACGCATTGCCGATGCAGGCTTGTCCAGTCTTCCCCATATCCGGCCTGGTCAGCCCCCTACTGATGTGATTCAGGCCTCATCAAAACTGTCTTTGTGACCCACAAAACTGGCCGGAAAGGGCATTTCGTCCGGTTGACGATGAAGACAGCCCGCTCATACCGTGTGTCTACCGTCACAGATTCGGCTGCAACTCGCAGACGCGGATCCTTTTCCCACTGGAGGCCACCATGAGCCCTGCACTCTTCGTGCAGCAGGGACGGACCCACCGCGTCGCCGCAATTGCTGTTGGCGCACTGTCACTTTCACTGATCGTCAGCGGCTGCACCGTCGCCAACTCCAACAACGGCGGAGCCGCCCGCGCAGATACTCTTCGCATCGTTCTGCCCCAGGAACCGCCCACACTCGAGGCCTGCGATGTCTCGCTCACGTCGGTCGGAGTCGTCACTCGCTCGAACATCACCGAGCCGCTGATGGAGCGCAATCCCAGCACCGGTGATCTCGAGCCCAAGCTCGCCGACTCGTGGGAACAAACCTCCGATACCGAATGGACGTTCGCCATCCACCCCGGCGTGACGTTCAGCGACGGGAGCCCCTTCGAGGCCGAGGACGCCGCGTTCTCCATCGACCGCACGGTCAATTCGGAACTGGGCTGCAACGTCGAGGGGTACGTGTTCGGCGACGCGAACCTGGTGGTGACGGCTGTCGACCCGATGACGCTGACCGTGCAGTCGCCGGAACCCGACCCCATCCTGCCGCTGCGCCTGTCGTTCGTGGAGATGGTTCCTCGCACAGCCAGTTACACCGAGCGGGTACGAGAGCCCATCGGAACGGGACCGTTCGCGATCGAGCGCTGGGACTACGGTCAGAAGCTCTCCCTGGTACGGAACGAGACCTACTGGGGCCCGAAGCCCGAGTACGCCAGGGCCGAGTACCAGTGGCGCAGTGAGGGCAGCGTCCGCGCATCGATGGTGACCAACGGCGAGGCCGAGATCGCCACGTCGGTCGGACCGGAGGACGGTGCGGGCGACCTCGGCGTGGCCTACCCCAACAACGAGACAACGGCGCTGCGCGTCCAGGCCGCTCAACCGCCACTCGACGATATCCGGGTGCGGCAGGCGATCAACTACGCGATCAACCGCGACGGCATCGTCAAAGCACTCTTCCGCGGACTCGGCTCGCCTGCAGCGCAACTCATCTCCGAGGGTGTCGTGGGATTCAACGAGGACCTGACGCCGTGGCCATACGACATGGACCAGGCCCGCACGCTGATCGACGAGGCGCGGGCAGACGGGGTACCGGTGGACACCGAGATCCGCCTGATCGGACGCACGGGACAGTTCCCCAAGATCAACGAGACAGTGGAGGTCATCCAGAACTCGCTCTCCAAGATCGGCATGAACGTCAAGATCGAGATGATGGACGCCGCCGGTACCGCCGAATACCAGGAACGCCCGTTCCCGGACGTCGGGCCGTATCTACTGGTGATTCAGCACGGCAATCAGGCCGGCGACTCGGCCTTCACCGTCGACCAGTACTTCACCAGTGACGGATTCCAGAGTGCCTACGGCACAGCGGACTTCGACAAGGAGATCGCTGCCGCCGGCGCACTCACCGGAGAAGACAGGCAGGCCGCGTACGCCCAGGTGTTCGCGGACGAACCGAAGGACATCATGCAGATGGCCTACATCGCGCACATGAACGGGGTGCTCGCCAAGGCCGCCTCGGTCGACTACACGCCGGACTCGGCCACGGTCGACGAAATGCACCTGGCCGCGATGACGCGCGCCGATACCGAGAGGCCCTGACATGTTCAGATTTCTGCGCCGACGGATCTACACGAGCCTGATCCCACTGTTCGTCGTCCTGCTGGGCGTGTTCTTCCTCGCTCGTCTCACCGGCGACCCCACCAGCCTGTACCTGCCCGAGTCGGCCACCCAGGCGCAGCGAGAGGCGTTTCGCGCCACCAACGGCTTCGATCAGCCGGTACTGACGCAGCTACTGGACTACTTCAAAGGCGTCGTGCAACTCGACTTCGGGCAGTCGCTCCGTACCGGTGAGGACGCGTCGGCAATGGCATTGCGCGCCTTCCCCGCAACGCTGCAGCTCGCCTTCGCGACGATGTTCCTCGCCATCCTCGGCGCCGTGATCATCGGCTGCTGGGCTGCGTACCGACCGAACTCGCTGGCCGATCGCATCTCGAGCCTGCTGTCGATGACGGCCGCGTCCATCCCAGACTTCTGGTTCGCCATCATGGGCGTCTACGTCTTCGCCATCGTGTTCGGCTGGCTGCCCACCTCCGGTGTGGACAGCGGAATGCTCTCCTGGGTGTTGCCGATCGCCACGTTGCTCATTCGCCCGCTCGGAGTACTGACACAGGTGGTCCGCGGTGCGATGGTCTCGGCATTGTCGGCACCGTACGTTCGGCTGGCGAGAAGCAAAGGGGCAGGCGATCTTCGGGTCGTCACCCACCACGCTCTGCGCAACGCCGCGGCACCGGCGCTCACGGTCGCAGGTGACCTGATGGTCGGGCTCGTCAACGGCGCGGTGGTCGTCGAAGCCATCTTCGGCTGGCCCGGCATCGGAAAACTGATGATCGACGCCATCCTGCAGCGCGATTTCGCTGTTCTGCAGGCGGCCGTGCTGTTGACGGCGGTGAGCATCTTCGTGCTCAACATCGTCATCGATGCCTGCTATGCACTGCTCGACGCCCGGGTTCGCGACAAGGTGAAGGTCTAAGAACATGTCACTCGACTTCGAAGCACCGAAAACATCCGAGCCCGAGGATGTTCCACCGTCGGCTCCGGTGGAAGCCCGTAAGGCGTCGGCCCCGCTGTGGAAGCTACTCCTGCGGGACAGGGTCGCCACCGTCGCTGCCGCAATCCTGGTGCTGGTCTTTCTCACCGCGATCTTCGGCCCGATGTTGGTCGGTGACGCCGCCACCGACCAGGATCTCGACCGCTCGAACCTGCCACCGTTCACCCTCGACACCGGCTGGATGAACATCCTCGGCACCGATCCATTGGGGCGCAGCATGTTGGCCCGGTTGATCGTGGCCAGCAGAACCACACTCTCGGTGGCCATTCCGGCCGTGATCCTCTCTGCCATCATCGGCTCGTTCATCGGTATGTGGGCCGGTTTCCATCGCGGTTGGCGCGAGACCGCGGCGATGCGCGTCGCCGACGTCATTCTCAGCTTCCCGTCGCTGCTGATGGCCGTCGTCGTGCTCTACGTCTTCTCGCCCAGCGCCGCGAACATCGTTCTGGTCCTGACGGTCACGCGTATCCCGATCTACCTGCGTACCGCCCGCGCCGAGTCCGCCGAATTGCAGAGTCGCTTGTTCGTGGATGCCGCCCGCACGTTCGGCGCGAAGAGCGGATCGGTGATCAGACGCCATGTGGCCCCGATTCTGCTGCCGACCTTGCTCACCGTTGCGACCCTGGACTTCTGCTTCGTCATTCTCGCCGAGTCGTCACTGAGCTTTCTGGGCATCGGCATTCAGCCGCCGGACGTCTCGTGGGGCCTGATGGTCTCGCAGGGCCGCACCTACTTGCAGACTGCATGGTGGCTCTCGTTCTTCCCCGGCCTGGCCATAGTGCTGACGACCGTCTCGGCCACCGTGCTCGCCGCCTGGGCGCGCATCGCCACCGACCCGGCGCAGCGCTGGCGACTCAACGTCCCCCGCTCCAAGCGGTCCCGCCTGCTCCCCGTACGAAAGGTCGTCTCATGAGCGCACCGGCAACTGCACCACAGCGACCGGACACCGGCAGCGTCGCCCTGGACGTACGCGGACTGACCGTCGACCTGCGGACGCCGTCGGGTGTCATTCGCGCCGTCGACAACGTCACCTTCAGCGCGCGCCGCGGTGAAACCCTCGCTCTGCTAGGTGAATCGGGCTGTGGCAAGTCGATGACGGCGCAGGCCATCGTCGGGTTGCTCGAGCCGATCGCCGACATCACCAGTGGCTCGGTCGAGATGGGTGAGGTGGACCTGGTGACCGCCAAGACCAAGGTGCGACGCACCATCGCGGCCACCGAACTCGCCATCGTCTTCCAGGATGCGCTGACGGCACTCAATCCCGTCTACACCGTGGGAACTCAACTGGCCGAGCCGTTTCGGATCCACCGGGGCATGTCGGCCAAACAGGCCCGAGCCGAAGCCATCGCGCTGATGACCCGGGTCGGTATCCCGGAACCGGAGTCGCGAGCCGACTCCTACCCGCACCAGTTCTCCGGTGGCATGCGCCAGCGTCTGTTGATCGCGATGGCCGTGGCCCTGAGCCCGTCTGTGTTGTTGGCCGACGAACCCACCACCGCGCTCGACGTGACAGTGCAGGCTCAGATCATGGCTCTGCTCAAAGAATTGCGCACCGAGCACGATATGGCCGTCGTGCTGATCACCCACGATCTCGCGCTGGTGGCCGAGGAGGCCGACCGTGTCGCGATCATGTACGCGGGCAACGTCGTCGAGACCGGACCGGTGTCCGAAGTGTTCGGCGAACCGCGCCACCCGTACACCAAGGGCTTGCTGGACTCGGTGCCTGTACACGCCGTCCGCGGTGAGGATCTGAAGTCGATCGGCGGCACTCCGCCGGATCTGCATTCCATCCCCGACGGGTGCGTCTATCAGGCCCGCTGCCCCTTGGCCCGCGAGATCTGCATCAGCACTCGCCCGCCGCTCGAATCCGTCGGCACCGGCCGCATGTCGGCATGCCACTTCCCGAACGAGGTAACCAGCCATGTCTGAGCAACTGCTGACCGTGCGCGGACTGAACAAGACCTTCGACGTCGGCCGCGGCAAGCTCCGTGCCCTCGACGCCATCGACCTGGATCTGCGGCGCGGTGAGACCCTCGGCCTGGTGGGTGAATCCGGCTGTGGCAAATCCACTCTCGCTCGCACGCTGATGATGCTCGAACGACCCGACTCGGGGACCGTCGCCTTCGACGGCATCGATCCCTTCGCTCTGCGCGGCAAGGAACTTCTCGCGTGGCGTCGACGGGTACAGATGGTGTTCCAGGACCCGTACGGTTCACTGAACTCGCGGATGACGGCAGGTGACATCATCGGCGAGCCATGGCGAACTCACAAGGGCCTGTACAAGACTCGGCGTGATCGTTCTGCGCGAGTGCGCGAGCTACTGCATCTGGTCGGCTTGCGACCGAGCGACGAGAACCGCTTCCCGCAGGAATTCTCGGGCGGCCAACGCCAACGCCTCGGCATCGCGCGGGCTCTGGCGCTGAACCCCGACGTGATCATCTGCGACGAGCCGGTCTCCGCTCTCGATCTCTCGGTACAGGCGCAGGTGCTCAACCTGCTCAACGACCTGCAGAAGCAACTCGGCATCTCGTACGTGTTCATCTCGCACGATCTGTCGGTCGTCCGACACGTCGCCGACCGGGTCGCGGTGATGTACCTGGGCCGTATCGTCGAATCCGGCGCTACCGAAGCAGTATTCGAGCGTCCCGCGCACCCGTACACCGCGGCACTGATGTCGGCCGCACCCACACTCGACGCGTCGAGCCGCGGGACGAAAATCCTGCTGAAGGGCGAGGTACCGTCACCGCTGAATCCGCCGTCGGGATGCCGGTTCCGCACACGCTGCTGGAAAGCAACCGAACTGTGCGCCAGTGAGGCACCCCCGGTGGCGCTCGACGCCGACGAGGCCGATCACATCGCCGAATGCCACTATCCGCTCGTCGCAGGCAATCTCGGCCTCGTCGCTGCCGGGACGTGATGGCGACACACCTGAGCATCACCGGGTTCGTCGTCATCGCACTGGCCATCTTCTTCGCATCGGCGATGCAGGCGTCCATCGGATTCGGTATGGGCATGCTCGCTGCGCCCATCGTGGCCATCGTCGACCCCGGCCTCATCCCGGCGACGCTGATCATGCTCGCCGTCGTCGTCAGTGTGCTCGTTCTGGTTCGTGATCGCACTGCCCTCGACCTGTCCGGCGCAGGGTGGGCGCTCGCCGGTCGCCTACCCGGTTCGGCGGTGGGCGCATTGCTGCTCGTCCTGTTGCCCGAACGCGGACTGGCCATCCTGCTCGCGCTCGTGGTGCTGGGCGGCGTGGCACTGACCTCCTTCGGTTGGGTCCCTTTGCCGCACAGACGAAATCTGGTGGTGGCCGGGGCCGCGTCGGGAATTCTGGGAACGGCCACCTCCATCGGCGGGCCCCCGATGGCCCTGGTGTGGCAGCGCAACACCGGAGCCGAACTGCGCAGCACCATGAGCTGCTTCTTCCTCGTCGGCTCGTTGATCTCGCTGGCGGTACTGGCGGTGGCGGGCGCAGTGGACGCCCATACCGCGACGCTGTTCGTGTTCCTGGCCCCGGCGACGATTCTCGGTTTCCTGCTCTCGCGAGTGGTCAATCGTGTTCTCGACCGTCGACGCCTGCGCATCACCGCAATCAGCGTCTCCACTGCCGGCGCACTCGTTCTCGTCGGACAGCAGGTACTCGCCCTGATGTGAGGGCCGTGTCACGTGTTGCATCGGTCGCATTGGGTAACCGTTCACGATGACTACGAACACCACGCGCGCGCTGATCGTCGGTGCCACCGGAATCTCCGGGCAGGCCCTGTGCCACGCTGCACTCGATGCAGGCTGGACCACCTACGGACTGAGTCGCAGCGGGAGTACCCCCGTCGACGGCGTCGTGCCGGTGGCTGCGGATCTGCTCGACGTGACCTCGCTCGAGGAGGCCCTGCAGGACATTCGCCCCGAGATCGTGTTCTTCACAGCATGGATGAAGAAGGACTCCGAGCAGGAGAACATCGAGGTCAACTCGGCCACTCTCCGCAATGTGCTGAACGTTCTCGGCCCCCTCGATTCGGTGAAGCATGTCGCGCTGATGACCGGCCTCAAGCACTACCTCGGACCCTTCGATGCCTACGGTGAGGCAGTGATGGCCGAGACGCCGTTCCACGAGACCGAGGACCGCCTCGACACCCCGAACTTCTACTACGCGCAGGAAGACGAACTGTTCGCCGGTGCCGAGAAGTTCGGATTCGGCTGGAGCGTGCACCGCGCGCACACCATCTCGGGGTTCGCCGTGGGCAACGCGATGAACATGATGCTGACGCTGTCCGTGTACGCGTCGATCTGCAAGGAACTGGGCGAGAAGTTCGTCTTCCCCGGTTCCGAGACCCAGTGGAACGGGCTCACCGACCTCACCGACGCCGACCTGCTCGCCGAGCAGATGGTCTGGGCCGCAACCGATGACCATGCGCACAACGAGGCGTTCAACATCGCCAACGGTGACGTCTTTCGCTGGCGCTGGCTGTGGCCGCAGTTCGCCGCACACTTCGGCGTCGAGCCCGAGGGCTTCGACACCGAACCGCGTCCCCTCGAACCCCGCATGTCCGACGCGGCTGCTGCGTGGAAACGCATCGCCGAGAAGCACGATCTGGTGGAGAGCGACGTCTCCCGGCTGGCGTCGTGGTGGCACACCGACGGTGACCTCGGCCGCGACATGGAATGCCTGACGGACATGAACAAGTCCAAGAAGGCCGGCTTCATCGGCTTCCGATCCACCCCGGATGCCATCGCCTCGGTGATCCAGCGCTACCGAGACGCGCGCCTGATTCCCTAGAGCGGCTGCGCCGCATGTGAGCGCGGAGCCTGCGGTCGTTCCGCAGGCTCCACTCCGAACTCGACCCCTGCTACGAGTTTCCACTCACATGGCGTTGGTGCCCTCGGTCAGATCCCGCACCTCGGCGTAGCGTTCGCGCACCGCCGGGGTCGAGTCTGCCTCGTAGGTCTTCGACGCTGCCTGTGCCCAGGTCGGCGGCTCGCTGGTTCCGGCCAGTGTCCACGCCGCCTGGCGCGCGGCACCGTCGGCGACGTATTCACCCGGCTCGGGCACGATCACCGGAACTCCTAGAATCGCCGGGGCCAACTCTCGTAACGCAGCAGATTTTGCGCCGCCGCCGATGAGCAACACCCGCTTCGCCTCGACGCCTTGTGCTCGCAGATGATCGATGCCGTCGGCCAAGCCGCACAGCAGTCCCTCGATTGCCGCCCGCGCCAGGTGACCCGGCGTCGAATTGTGCAGTCGCAGACCGTGAATCGCACCGGATGCATCGGGACGATTCGGGGTGCGCTCACCCTCGAGGTAGGGCACCAACACCAGGCCCTCACTTGCCGTCGACAGTGCCAACCGGGACAGCTCGTCGTGGTCGACGCCCAGCAGCCGCGCCGTCGCATCGAGGACACGAGCAGCGTTGAGCGTGCACACCAACGGCAGTTGACGGCCGGTGGCGTCGGCGAATCCAGCGACCAGACCCGAACCGTCCGCTGCGGCAACCGAGGTCACCGCCGATACGACGCCGGAGGTGCCCACCGATACGACCACGTCACCGGGCTGCGCATCGAGGGCAAGCGCCGCCGCGGCATTGTCTCCCGTTCCCGGCCCGATCAGCGCACCGCTCGACGTGTGGCCTATTGCCTCGTTCGGCGCAGCCACGCGCGGCAGCATCGGGTTGCGCCCACGAAAGCCCAACTGCAACAAATCCGTTCGATACTCGCCGGACGCCGCAGAGAAATACCCGGTGCCACTCGCGTCACCGCGATCGGTGGCCAAGGCGTCGAGCCCCGACGCGCCACCGAGCTGCCAACCGATCCAATCGTGCGGAAGGCACACCGCCGCAGTGCGATCGGCGTTGTCTGGCTCGTGGTCGGCCAGCCACCGCAATTTGGCAACCGTGATCGAGGCCAACGGAACCACTCCGACGGCGTCGGCCCAGGCTTGCCCGCCGTCGCCGCCGGTCTGCTCGCCCAACTCCGCAATCAGATCGTCTGCCGCCTGAGCTGACCGAGTATCGTTCCACAGCAATGCTTTACGGACAACGGCTCCCGCATCGTCGAGGCAGACCATGCCGTGCTGCTGCGCACCGACCGACACCGCGTCCACGTCGTCGAGCCCGCCTGCATCGGCGACCGCCTCGTCGAGCGCATCCTTCCACCGCTGCGGATCGATCTCGGTGCCGTCGGGATGACCGGCTCGGCCCTGGCGGACCAACTCCCCCGACTCGGCATCACGAACGTAAACTTTGCACGATTGGGTGGAGGAGTCGATTCCGGCAACGAGAGCCACGATGAGCTGGTCCTTTCCTACGCAAGTGTGATCTACGACCCTACCCGCGAGGAGTGGTTGCCTCCGTCACCAGCGTTCGCGCGTAGGCAATGGCCTGCGGAGTGGTGTCGAAGACGCGTCGAGCATCGTCGTCCTTGGTGGTGAACACACCCAACGCCGCGAGGGGACGCAGATGTTCGGGTTTGGCTCCGGAGATGAGAACAACGATGTGGCGGTGTTCGAGTTCGGTGATCGTGTCCTTGAGGACGATGGCCCCGGTGGCGTCGATCGTGGTCACCCGTGACATGCGCAGGATCACCACCTTGACGTCCGAGACGTCGGCGAGTTCGAGCAGGAAGCTGTGCGCGGCACCGAAGAACAACGCACCGTCGATTCGGTACGCGACGATGTGTTCGCGCAGCAGGTCGCCTTCTTCTTCCGAGACCGCGTCGAGTGCGTCCAAGGGGACCTGCTCCATCGTGGCGGATCGCGCTACAGCGCGCAAGGCCAGTACGGCGGCGAACCCGACCCCGACCGCCACTGCCGTCACCAAGTCCAAGACGACCGTGACGAGGAACGTTGCCGCCATCACCACGGTGTCGCCGCGCCCGGCGCGGCTGATCGCTCGGATCGACGCAGTCTCGACCATGCGCACCGTGGTCGCCAGCAGGACCCCGGCCAGGGCCGCGAGTGGGATGTGGGCCACCAGCCCGGCGGCGGAGTACATGATCGCGGCGAGAATCACGGCGTGGGTGAGGGCGGCGAGCCTGGTACGGGCCCCGGATCGAACGTTGACGGCAGTGCGGGCGATGGCGCCGGTAGCGGGAATCCCGCCGAACAAGGGAGCGGCGATATTTGCGAGCCCCTGTCCGAACAGTTCCCGGTCGGGGTTGTGTCGTGCTCCGACGCCCATCGAGTCCGCAGCAGTGGCGGACAGCAACGATTCCAAGGCCGCCAGCGCGGCGACGGCACACGCGGGAGCCAGCAGGGCCGCCACGTCACCCAGGTGAAAGAAGCCGAGGGACGGGACGGACAACGATGACGGGATGGTTCCGATTCTGGCGATGTCGAGGTCGAACAGCTGTGTGGCCACAGTCGCCCCGGCGACCGCGACCAACGAGAACGGAATCTTCGGTGCCAGGCGGCCACCGACCAGCATGACGACGGCGACGGCGATGGCGACTGCGGGGGTCACGATGTTCGCGTGCGCGACGAACGACCGGACCGCGTCGAACGCGGACTGCCACACCTTCTCGCCTCTGGCGTCGGTGATTCCGAGCGCGGCCGGAATCTGTTGCAGCGCAATCACAACGGCGATGCCTGCGGTGAATCCTTCGATGACGGGAGCGGGCATGTACCGCACCGCTCGTCCGACGCCTGCACCCGCGAGCGCCAGCAGCATGACCCCGGCCATGAGACCGACGGCGAGCACACCGGTGGGCCCGTACTCGGCGACGATCGGTACGAGTACCACCGTCATGGCACCGGTAGGACCCGAAACCTGAAAGCGGGAGCCCCCGAACACCGCGGCGACGACACCGGCGACGATCGCTGTCGCCAGGCCGGCTGCGGCACCCAGGCCCGTGCTGACGCCGAATCCGAGGGCCAGGGGCAGTGCGACCAATGCCACGATCAGGCCTGCCAACAGATCTGCGCCGGGTGCGCGGAACGCGGGCTTCCACTCGCTCCACCGGGGCAGGAGCGCGGATACGGCCGTCAGTGCGTCGTTCGCGCGGGCGTGTTTCGTCGGTTCGGACATGCGACGCTTCCTGACAACTCATCGAACCTGGTCAACCTGATTGCTAAGTTTAGCAAGTAATGAATCAAGAAGACAGGGAGATGCTCGACACCGTTCCGGACCGTCGGGTCAGGTGCGCAATCCGGACTCACCATCCAGCTGTTCGACCTGATTGGCCACCACCCCGGACAGTATCTCTCGGGCCACCACCAGTAGGTCTGCCACTTTCGGGGACGTCAGCGTGTACGTCACGGACAACCCCTCACGAGTCCCCTCGATGAGGCCCGCACGTCGCAGAATCGACAACTGCTGCGACAGATTCGCCGGTTCGATGCCCACCTCCAGCAGCATCTCGGACACCGCGTGTTCGCGTTCGCTCAACAACTCCAGCACTCGAATGCGTGCGGGATGCGCCAACGTCTTGAAGAAGTCGGCCTTCATTCGGTACAGCGGTCGACTCGAATCCGTGGCCATGACTTCCCTCCGTGCCACCCACCGCCGCGCGACAGGCTACTTGCGAACACTAGCAATCAGCCGACGCGACGAGTGCCATCCCTGCCCTTACCGAAACTCCGCTACCTTCACTGACATGCGCGGAGAACCCGACGAATCCACCGACTTCAGACTGACCGTGGCCACGGCGGCTCTCGACCTCTTCTCGGTCAAGGGTTACGAGTCGACGACGGTGGACGACATCGCCGGAGCCGCCGGAATCTCGCGACGGACGTTCTTTCGTCAGTTCCGTGCCAAGGAAGACGTCGTATTCGCCGATCACGAAATACTGCTCGAGCAGGCAGGCGCATTTCTCGACTCGAACGAAGGCGATCCCTGGCAGGCGGTGTGCGACGCCGCGCAGCAGGTGTACGAGCGATTCTCCGACTGGCTGGAGATGTCGCGCCTGCGCTATCAGGTGGTGCACCGCAACCCTGCGCTGCGCGATCGAGAGATCGTCACCGTGTTTCGCTACGACCGACTGTTCGTCGAATATCTGCAGCGAGTGCGGCCGGATCATTCGCACCTGGAGATTCTGCAGTTCTCGGCTTCGGTGACCGCAACACACAACTACATCCTCCGACGGATGATTCGCGACGGGCTGCCCACGTCGGTCAGCGACCTGCGGTCCGCGCTGGCGCAGGTACGCGCGCAATTCCTCGGCGAGATCGTCGTCGCGTCGTTCCCACGGGGCATGTCCGTCGCGAAAGTCGTCGACGCGTTGGCCGATCACACAACAGACTGACTCACCCGACGGTGTG
The DNA here is from genome assembly GCF_027270735.1 of Rhodococcus ruber. GTDB lineage: Bacteria > Actinomycetota > Actinomycetes > Mycobacteriales > Mycobacteriaceae > Rhodococcoides > Rhodococcoides rubrum_A. The sequence goes on from NZ_JAPWIJ010000002.1 coordinate 722,018, forward strand.
GCACTCAGTGCCGCATAACGTGGACCCACCCTTGAAACGAGCGAGCTGCGGACGTACGATGGGTGCATCCTTGGCACTGAGTGCCCTGATCGGTCAGTGCTGATCCCCCTACATTCAAGGAGCGTGGCCGATATGGCCGGAAATCCCGACTTCGATCTGTATCAATCGCCCGAGGAGCACGACGAACTGCGTGCGGCCATCCGGGCACTGTCGGAGAAGGAGATCGCTCCGTACGCCAAAGAGGTCGACGAGGACTCACGCTTCCCGGAAGAGGCATTGAAGGCCCTCAACGCCTCCGGCTTCAACGCCATCCACGTTCCCGAGGAATACGACGGTCAGGGTGCCGACTCGGTCGCAGCCTGCATCGTCATCGAAGAGGTCGCCCGCGTCTGCGGCTCGTCCTCGCTGATCCCCGCCGTCAACAAGCTCGGCACGATGGGACTGATCCTCAAGGGCTCCGAGGAGCTCAAGAAGCAGGTCCTACCATCCCTCGCCGGCGGTGCGATGGCGTCGTACGCCCTGTCCGAGCGGGAAGCGGGCTCCGACGCAGCGGGAATGCGTACTCGCGCCAAGGCCGACGGTGACGACTGGATCCTCAACGGCTCCAAGTGTTGGATCACCAACGGCGGCAAGTCCGATTGGTACACCGTCATGGCAGTGACCGACCCCGACAAGGGTGCCAACGGCATCTCCGCGTTCATCGTGCACAAGGACGACGAGGGATTCGTCGTCGGTCCCAAGGAGAAGAAGCTCGGCATCAAGGGCTCCCCGACGGCCGAGCTGTACTTCGAGAACTGCAAGGTCCCCGGCGATCGCATCATCGGCGAGCCCGGCACCGGCTTCAAGACTGCTCTCGAAACCCTCGATCACACCCGTCCGACCATCGGCGCGCAGGCCGTCGGCCTGGCACAGGGTGCCCTCGACGCAGCCATCGCGTACACCAAGGACCGCAAGCAGTTCGGCACCGCGATCTCGAGCTTCCAGGCCGTGCAGTTCATGCTCGCCGACATGGCCATGAAGGTCGAAGCCGCACGCCTTATGGTCTACAGCTCCGCAGCCCGCGCCGAGCGCGGCGAGAAGAACCTCGGATTCATCTCCGCGGCAGCGAAATGCTTCGCGTCCGACGTGGCCATGGAGGTCACCACCGACGCCGTGCAGCTCTTCGGCGGTGCCGGATACACCACCGACTTCCCGGTCGAGCGCATGATGCGCGACGCCAAGATCACCCAGATCTACGAGGGCACCAACCAGATTCAGCGTGTCGTCATGTCGCGGGCGCTGCTCAAATGAGCGGTATCGAACTCGTAGGCGTCATCGGCGGCGGCACCATGGGTGCCGGTATCGCCGAAATGTGCGCTCGCTCCGGCAGTTCCGTACTGATCCTCGAGACGAGCCAGGCGACGGCCGACGCCGCAGAAGCTCGCTTGGACAAGTCCTTCGCTCGCGCCGTCAAATCCGGCCGCATCGAAGCCGATGCGGCCGAGAAGGCGCGGGCTGCAATCACGTTGACGCTCGACATCAACGACTTCGCAGACCGCGACCTCGTGGTCGAGGCCGCACCGGAGATCGAATCGCTCAAGCTCGATCTGTTCGGCAAGCTCGATTCCATCGTCAAGCCCGAGGGAATCCTGGCCACGAACACCTCGTCGATCCCGGTCATCAAGATGGCCAACGCGACGAAGCGTCCCGACAAGGTAGTCGGGGTGCACTTCTTCAACCCCGTGCCGGTGCTGCCGTTGGTGGAAATCGTCGTCAGCCTGCTCACCAGCGAAGAAACCGTTGCAGCGGTGACAGACTACGCGGGCAACACGTTGGGCAAGAAGACGATTCGCGCCGGTGATCGCGCCGGATTCATCGTCAACGCATTGCTCATTCCGTACATGGTCTCGGCCATCCGCATGCTCGAATCCGGCTTCGCCAGCGCGGAGGACATCGACGAGGGCATGGTCAACGGCTGTGCGCACCCCATGGGACCGTTGCGTCTGACCGACACCGTCGGCCTCGACGTCACCCTCGCGGTGGCAGAGTCGCTCTACGCGGAGTTCCGCGAACCGCACTATGCTCCGCCGCCGCTGCTGCAGCGCATGGTGGACGCCGGAATGCTGGGCCGCAAAACCGGCAAGGGTTTCTACACGTATTCGTAGTAGTCCCCCGAGTCTGCGTGAATGGTCCATTCACCCCCGTCAGGGCCGGTGAATGGACCATTCGCGTCTTCGGGGAGGCGCACACTGGAGTCGTTCCACAACACTTGGAGGCTCCATGAACATCGATCTCGACGGCCGAACCGCATTGATCTCCGGCTCCAGCCAGGGCATCGGACTGGCGATTGCCACCGAATTGGCCCGTGCCGGTGCGCGCGTCGTTCTCAACGGTCGTAGCGCATCCGCGCTCGATTCGGCCGAGGAACAACTGCTCACCGAGGTACCCGGCGCACGAGTGATTGTCGTGGCAGCTGATCTCGCGACGGCCGAAGGGGTCGAGACGCTGCTTGCCACGGTCCCGGTGGTCGACATTCTGGTGAACAACCTCGGAATCTTCGGAGCCAAGCCGGCCCTCGATATCGACGACGACGAGTGGCGTCGCTACTTCGAGGTGAACGTGCTGTCGGCCATCAGACTCATCAGGACGTATTTGCCGGCGATGACCGAAGCCGGTTGGGGCCGAATCCAGAACATCTGCAGCGATTCCGCGGTGGTGATTCCCGAGGAAATGATCCACTACGGAATGACGAAAACCGCGCTGCTGGCGGTGACCCGCGGATTCGCGAAAGCTGCTGCAGGAACTGGCGTTACGGTTAACTCCGTGATCGTCGGGCCCACTCACACCGAGGGCGTCGAGAAGTTCGTCGCAGAACTCGTCGGCGACGAACTGCCGTGGGACGAGGCTCAGGCGACATTCATGAAGGAACACCGTCCGCAATCGCTCATCGGACGGTTGATCGAGCCGAAGGAAATCGGCAACATGATCGTGTACCTGAGCTCGGAACAGGCCTCCGCGACCACCGGTGGCGCATTACGCGTCGACGGCGGCTACGTCGACTCGATACTGCCATGAGTTCCGGCCCCGTTCGCGTGCCCTTCTCTGCGGCACCGTAAGGCCGGTCCGGTCGGTCACAGTTTGTGGCCGACCGGTTCGGGGCATGCGTGAAGCACACAGGATCAAGCAAAGGTTCTTCACGCATTTCACCGCATTCGGAGAAGATTCGACAGTGAGCGATCAGTACACCTTCACCAACCCCGTCACGCAGTACCGTCAGGACGGCTTCCCTGAGCAGCATCAGGATCCGCCCGGTCTGGCAGCAGACCTCGAGCCCCTCGCCGACCACGGTGAGGACAGCTATCGCGGGTCCGGTCGTCTGACCGGCCGCAAAGCGCTCGTCACCGGTGCCGACTCCGGAATCGGTCGAGCAGCAGCGATTGCCATCGCCCGCGAGGGTGCCGACGTGGTGCTCAACTACCTGCCGTCGGAGGAGAAGGACGCACAGGAGGTTGCGCAATTGGTCCGCGACGCCGGACGCACCGCAGTCTTGGCTCCGGCCGATATCACCGACGAGCAGGCCGCACGCGGAATCGTTCGGACCGCCGTCGACGAGCTCGGTGGGCTCGACCTGCTGATCAACGTGGCAGGTAAACAGCAGTTCGTCGAGGATCTGGCGGATCTGACCTCGGAGCAGTTCGACCAGACGTTCAAGACCAACGTCTACGCATTGTTCTGGATCATCCAGGAAGCCGTGCCGCACATGCTCGCCGGGTCCACCATCGTCAACACCAGTTCGATACAGGCGTACACACCCTCACCCGGTCTGGTGGATTACGCAACCACGAAGATGGCCATCAACACCATCAGCAAGGCCCTTGCGCAGCAGTTGGCGCCCAAGGGGATTCGCGTCAATGTTGTTGCGCCGGGCCCGTTCTGGACACCACTGCAGGCTGCCGGCGGTCAGCCGACGTCGGCGTTGCCGGAATTCGGCAAGGAAACTCCGCTCGGACGTGCGGGGCAACCCGCCGAAATCGCCGGTGCCTACGTCTACCTGTCGTCGGCCGAGTCGGGTTACGTCTCCGGCGAGACATTGAACGTCAACGGCGGCATGCCGACGCCGTAGTCGACATCCGTTCTGCGTGAATGGACCATTCGCACCCGTCTGGGCTCATGAATGGTCCATTCACGCATCTGGAGAGATCAGTCCTTCGGACCACCGGCGGCGTAGACGACCTGGCCCGAGATGAAGCCGGCGCCCTCGCTGACGAAGAACGAAGCCAAGTGCGCGATGTCGTCGGGGTGTCCGACGCGATTGACCGGAATCTGCGACGCTGCAGCAGCTTTGAAGTCCTCGAACGGCATTCCGACGCGTTCTGCCGTCGCCGCTGTCATTTCGGTCTCGATGAATCCGGGAGCAATAGCGTTGGCCGTGACGCCGAACTTGCCGAGTTCGATAGCGAGGGTCTTGGTGAATCCCTGCATACCGGCCTTGGCGGCGGAGTAGTTGGCCTGGCCACGGTTACCGAGCGCGGACGTGCTCGAAAGGTTGACGATGCGGCCCCACTTGGCGTCGATCATGTGCTTCTGCACCGCGCGAGTCATCAGGAACGATCCACGTAGATGCACACCGAGAACGGAATCCCAATCCTGCACCGTCATCTTGAACAGCAGATTGTCGCGAGTGATACCGGCATTGTTGATCAGCACGGTCGGCGCACCGAACTCACTCGCGATGCGATCGACTGCGGTCTGGACCGATTCCTCGTCGGCGACGTTGGCCCCGATGGCCACTGCCTGGCCACCTGCGGCCTGGATCGCACCGACGGTGTCACTGCACGCGCCCTCGTCGAGGTCCACCACGGCAACTCCGAAACCGTCCTTGGCCAGCCGCTTCGCCACCGCAGCGCCGATTCCACGTGCACTGCCGGTGACGATGGCCGTCTTGATCTGATCGCTCACGAATATCTCCTAGGAACACGCCGAATCGAATTACCTGTCATCTGTTTCTACCAACCTCGGTGTCGCAGTCAGTACGCAGCCACCGCCCCGTCGAGTGCCTTCTGCATTCCCTCTGCCACCACTCGGGTGATGTCGATCGGCTTCTCGGGCAGTTCGGTGATGGGCGTATCGATGTACACGCTCGCCTGTTTGACCTTCGTCGTTGGGCCGTAGCTCAACCCGATACAGACCAGCACCGGCTCGACGCCGAGCTTGCGGGCGCGCATCGCGATGTGGCCGATGCCACTGCCGACGTGCTGCACCGTCGTCGGATCCTCCAGGTTGCAGGTGCCCTCGGGGAACACTGCGAGGTCGTCGCCCCGCTTCATGCGCTCGGCACTGACATCCATCATGCGGTTACCCGCAGCGCTGACGGCGCGCATTCCATGATTCTTGCCACGGAAGACCGGGATGCCGCCCATCATGTCGATTCGCCTGCGCTGCTTGGGTTCCTGGAACAACTCGTCCTTGGCCAATACCCTCGTACGACCGATCACCGGACGCAGCGGCGACGCCCAGGCCGCCGCTGCGAGGGTGTAAGGATCGTTCTCGGTCAGATGATTGACCGCGATGAGCAGACGAGTGTTGTCGTACACCAGACGACGCAATTCCTCACGAGCACCGTCGGGATACGACACCCGCGGGCGGAAGCGCCTGGCCAAGGTGGCGTACGCCAGCCTCGCAACCTGACGATTCTGCTGGTGACGCAGGTAGAAGTCGTACACGGTCACATCGTTTTCGAGAATTACCGCAGGCCGATCCATGACGCGAGCTTAGCCTCACACCCGCGAAGAACCCATAGCCCGGATCCCGACGGCAAGTCCGACTGCCGCGGTGGCTGCGGCAGCAACGACACCTGCCGTCACCGTCGAACTGGTGAACTCGCCCGCGAACAGTGCACGTTCTGCGTCGACCAGATACCCGAGAGGGTTGATGTTCACCAAGAACTGCATCCATCCCGGGGCCGCGGTCAACGGAAGCATGGTGCCCGAGAGGATGAGCAGGGGGAACATCAATGTCTGCTGGATAGACCAGAACACCCAATCCTGTCCGCGCACAGCCAAAGCCAGCGTGTAGGACAACGCGCCGAGCCCGACACCGAACACACCGAGCAGCGCGATTCCCACGACCGCGCCGACGGGATTCACCGACAACCCCAGCGGCAATGCCACCAGGACGATCAGCACGGCTTGAGCGGCCAGCGGCACCATTTCCTTGAACGCGCGACCGACGAGCAGAGACGACCTCGGGAGCGGCGTCACCAACATCCGTTCGTGTGAACCCTGCTGCAATTCGGCCAGCAGGTTCGAGCCAGTCATCGACGTTCCGAAGATGGTGATCATTGCGAGCACCCCTGGAACGAACCAGTCCCACACGCTGCCGCTGCCGAGACCCGGGACCTCGGTGAGAAGCGGGCCGAACAGCGCCAGCAGGATCAAGGGCTGCACGAGACTGAAGATGACGGTGAAGGGATCCCGCACCATCGGCCGCAGTTCGCGGCCCATCACCAGGGCGCTTCCCGAGAGTACGTTCATCGGAGTTCTCCTGCCACGCCTGCGGTTTCGCGTGAAGAGTTGCCTGCTGCGGCGCTCTCACGAAGACTGCGCCCGGTGAGACCGAGGAACACATCGTCGAGGGTAGGACGCGTCATGTCCGCCGTGTGCACCGTGATTCCATGAGACTCGCTGAGCCGTAGTAGATCCGGAAGAACCACCTCGGCCCGCTCGACCCGAATGTTCAACCGCGAACCCGCAACCGTCACGTCTCTGACTCCGGCAACACCTCCGAGGAGCGCACCCAGCGCCGACGCGTCGGACACGGTGAGGACGATCAGGTCACCGGCCAGTTCCGATTTGAGGGCCGTGGCTGTGTCGTCGGCGATGACGGTGCCGCGATCGACAACGATCACCCGCTCGGCCATCGAATCGGCCTCGTCGAGGTAGTGCGTGGTGAGCACGATGGTGGTGCCCATCTCCCGTCTGAGCCGCAGAATGTGATCCCACAGATTCGCTCGGCTCTGCGGGTCCATACCGGTGGTCGGTTCGTCGAGGAACAGCAACGGTGGACGGTGCACCAACCCCAAGGCGATGTCGAGTCGGCGTCGCTGCCCACCGGACAGCGTGGACACGGTGCGAGCCGCGAGCTCGCCGAGTTCGAGCGCCTCGATCAATTCGTCTGCGCGAGTGCGTGATCGTCGACGCGTCATGCCGTAGCACAACCCCTGCACAACCAGTTCGTCTCGGACGCGCTGATTGTGGCCTGCACCGTTGCCCTGGCCGACATAGCCGAGACAACGTCGAACACGGTCCCGATCCTTCGCCACATCGAATCCGGCGATCCGCGCCGAGCCCGACGTCGGTGCCAGCAACGTCGTCAACATGCGCAGAGTGGTCGATTTACCAGCCCCGTTCGGGCCGAGCAGAGCCACCAGCTCTCCCTCACCGATCGTCAGATCGATGCCGCGCACCGCCTCCACGGTCTTCTTGCCCTGCCGAAAAGTCTTGGTCAGTCCTGATGTTTCGATCATCTGTGACGCCCCTCGTCGCACTGAGTGAATGAGTACGAGAAAGACGTTAGGAACGAACGCGGTCAGCTTCGGTCCGCGTTGCCACGACAGCCGAAATCAACCGAAGACGGGGAACTTCCGCTTGCGGGCCAGGGCATCCATCCCGGATTGGATGCTCGAGCGCACCTCCTCGTACTTCGCGTCGACGTAGGCCTCGTCGTCGCACCGTGCCGGATCGTGGTCGAGTTCGACCGGCGGCATGAATCGGGTTCGAATCTTCGCGGGCAACGGAATTTGCGGAAGCGCCGCGGGGGCAATGATCCACGGCAGCGAGATCGCGATCGGAAAGACCTTCAACCGCGCAATCTTGTCCAGCTTCAACGCTTTCGACAGCTTGTCGCCGCGAATGAGTACCGGCATGGCGTCGGCGCCGCCCACTGTTGCCACCGGCACGATCGGTACGCCCATTCGAATGGCGAGCTTGATGAAACCGGTCCGCCCACCGAGCGTCGCCTCGTCTCGCTTGCTCCAGGGCCGCAGAGAATCGACCTCACCACCCGGCCACACGATGACGTCTCGACCCTCGGCCAATGCGGTCGACATCGAGTCCGGCGCAGCAGGAAGCACACCCATGGATCGAAAGACCTTGCCGATCAACGGGAACGCCATCAGGGCATCGTGCGCGGTTCCGTGCAGAATGCGCTTCTCGCCGAAGTGTCGCCACCACTGTGCGCCGACGGTCCACGCATCCCACACGAACGGCGCACCCGAATGCACCCCGACGACGAGAACCGGTGACTCGGGGATGGTCTCCCAGCCGTCGATCTCCATCCGGAAATAGCGATCCATCACGCCGTTCCACAGCTTTTGCTGACGGTCCATCGCCACGGTGTTCTGATCGTCGAGGTCCCAGTCGCCCGCACGTTCGGCGACCACCGCTCCGAGACCACCGGACGCCTTCTCGCGACGCTCCTTCATCTTCAGCCGGGCCGCCGCTGCGTAGCGCTGTGCTTGCTCGCGTAATTGCCCCTTCGCCTGGTCCCCCGTCGAACCTCCAGTGCCGTCCCCACCCATTACGTGATCCCCATCACTCATACCCGCACGGTACTCCACCCGCCCACCGCCGACCGACAACCAGCGCTCGTTACCCCACGCGACGTCCTACCTGTCCGTTATGGTCGAAATTCGAGCCGAACGAACGAGGTACACCGATGGATCCGATCGAACCGGCCTACGGCACGACGGCACTGCTGCTGATCGCCGCCGCAGCCGTGGCAATCCTGCTCTTCCTCATCATGAAGGTGAAACTGCACGCCTTCGTCTCCCTGGTCCTGGTCAGTGCGGTCACCGCCGTCGCCGCGGGAATCCCACTTGCAGACGTCCCCGATGCGTTGCTCTCCGGTTTCAGTTCCACCCTCGGTTCGGTCGCACTACTGGTGGCACTGGGCGTGATGGTCGGGCGTCTGCTCGAAATCACCGGTGGCGCACAAGTATTGGCCGACACTCTGATCAACCGATTCGGAGCCAAACGGGCACCACTCGCACTCGGTGTCGCCGCGCTCATCTTCGGCTTCCCCATCTTCTTCGACGCCGGCCTCGTCGTCTTTCTGCCGATCATCTTCACCGTTGCCAAACGATTCGGCGGATCGGTTCTGCTGTACGCCCTCCCCACCGCGGGGGCCTTTGCCGCGATGCACGCCATCGTCCCGCCGCACCCCGGCCCGGTCGCTGCCACCGAACTGCTCGGCGGAGACATCGGTTCGGTACTGCTCATCGGCGTTCCCGTCGCCGTCGTCTCCTGGTTCGTCGGCTCGTACCTCGTCGGTACCCAGCTCGGCAAACGATTCGTCACCATGCCCGCAGACCTCTTCGCAGACGGATCGCAGAACACCGAGGACCACGACAAGGAGATGGCCGCGCTCCGCGACCCGGCCCCGAAGTTCGCTGCAGTGTTGTTCATTCTCTTGACGCCACTGGTGCTCATCTCGCTCAACACCGTCGTCAACACTCTGACCACCTCGGGTGTGCTGACCGGAGACGAAACCTGGGCGGCTGCCCTGACTCTCATCGGCCAGACGCCCATCGCGCTGCTGATCACCTTGCTGCTGGCGCTGTTCATCCTCGCCCCCGGACGCTTCCCGGTGGCCGAGGGTGCCAAGTACATGGACCAGGCCCTCGGGCCCATCTGCTCGATCATCCTGATCACCGGTGCCGGCGGCATGTTCGGTGGAGTGCTGCGAGCCAGCGGCATCGGGCAGTCCCTGACGGCCTCGTTGTCCGACCTCGGATTGCCGATTCTGCTGCAGGCCTTCCTGATCGCCACCGCGCTGCGCGTCGCGCAGGGTTCGGCCACCGTCGCTCTCACCACCACCGCCGGGTTGATCTCGGTGCAGGTCGCCGAGCTCGATCTGAGCAACTTCAAGATCGCGCTGCTGGTGTTCGCACTCGCCGCAGGAGCCACCGTGCTCTCCCACGTCAACGATTCCGGCTTCTGGCTCGTCAGCCGCTTCTTCGGCATGGACGAGAAGACGACCCTCAAGACGTGGACCCTCATGGAAACGACACTGGGACTGGCGATCTTCGCCGTCGCATCACTGCTGTGGGTGGTGTTCTAGCACGGACCTCACTCGTCCACTTCGAGCCTGCATCCCCCTGGCGGAATTTCCAGGACGATGACCTCGTGTCCCTCTCCGGTGACGAGTGCGGTGAAGATGGTCTCCGCTCCGTCCATCGACACCCACCAGTTCATGTTCGCACCCCGCAGACGCGGCACCTGACGATAGACCGCTCGGGCGTCCTCGATCAGCGCGTGCGGATGCAGCCTCCGAGCAGCGGCGATAACGGTCCGACGCACGTGGTCGAGATCGATCAGGTCGTCGTCGTCCGACAGCTGTGATGGTCGAAAATCAATGAGTGCGAATGGTATTCGGACGATTGGAAGCGTCGCAGCGTACGCCATCGATCCCTCGGAAAGCTCTGGGTAACGCCAGTCGAGCACGCCGTCGTCGAACGTGGGTCGCAGGTCGTCGTAGATCGCCGATCCGGTCTCGGCGCTGCGATTCAACGCTGCGATGTACTCGGTCAAAGAGTCGAACCAAGGCGCACTCCCGTCGGCGGCCTCAGCCGAGAACATTCGAACGCAACCGCGCCGCCTACCCCGGCGGGTATCTATGAAAGTGGTTGCGCCCGTTTCGTCATCGGCAATCGGAAGATAGGCGGGTAGAAACATCTCGGCAGTCTCACCTGCCTTTTGGCTACGGATCGTGGCCGGCCAGTCATCACCCAGATAGTCGACGGAGTGCGGATTTTCGAGACCGAACCTGTGTCGAGCGACAACCTCGTCCAACGACAGTAACTTCGTGTCCGGCAGCACCGAACCGACCGGGACGTAGTCCTCACCCAGGGGAACGTGCTGCCCGTCGTGCAGTCCGTAGAACTCGCGCAGTTCCTCCGTCCACGGCGTTGTCGCATGTTCGGCGGCCTCGCGCTCACTCGCAGACCGTGGCGGCCGAATCGACGCGGCGGTGATCGGCGCGCGCTCGCGGATCGTCGCCATGTACGCCGTCCATATTTCGGTGAAGTTCACGGCTCGAACCTAGACGAGCGTCACTGCACCGGCATCAGAATTCGCCACGCGCCCAGTACCAATGAGCCGACGGTGACAAGCAGGAACAGCCCGACCCAGACGATGCCGGGCAGGAAGGTCAGTCGAGCGAGTTGATCGGCATCGGAATCCCGTGCCCGTCCGGCGCTGCGTGATTTCTGCAGTTCGAGAACAGGCCGCGGGCCGGCGATCAACAGGAAGAAGGTGATGAAGTACGCCGCCGCGACCTGCTGTTCGCCGGTGCCCCACCAGGACACCACGAACAGTGCAGCACCGACGACGACGAGCGACAGCAAGCCGTAGATATTGCGAATCATCAACAGCATCAATGCAATCGAGATGACGCCGATCCACAGCACCGCCACCGCATGCTGGGTGCCGAGCACGAACGCGGCACCCAGGCCGAGAAGCGAGGGCCCCACGTAGCCGGCGAAGGTCATCGCGATGACGCCGAGGCCGGTGGGCTTGCCCTTCGAGATCGCAACGCCCGAGGTATCGGAGTGCAGTCGCAGCCCCATCAGCTGTCGACCGGTGATCAGTGCGACGAACAAGTGCGCACCCTCGTGCGCAATGGTGACCACGTTGCGCGCGATCCGCCACGTCTGCGGCAACACGACGATGACGAGTGCAACAAGAGCCGCAACTTGGACGATCCACACCGGTGGATCAGGACTCACCGCGGAGATGCGGTCCCAGAATTCGTTCACACCCAAGTATGCGGCTTCGGCGCAGTGGCATGGTTAAGTGCCGCTGAGGGGACTCAACCGCACCACTGCCGCAGGCGCTACGACGCGCGTGCTTCGGCCTTGGCGCGTTCGCGGGCGAGGGAGCGGTCTCGCA
>NZ_JAPWIJ010000030.1 GCF_027270735.1 Rhodococcus ruber
GGTGGATGCGTGGGACCTGATCTGGTAGTAGCCAAGCGATGGGGTGACGCAGGAAGGTAGCTGGGCCAGTCAGTGGTTGTACTGGTGTAAGCCTGTAGGGCGAACGGTAGGCAAATCCGCCGTTCACACAGCCTGAGAGGTGATGCGTAGCCGATTGAGGCGAATTCAGTGATCCTATGCTGCCGAGAAAAGCCTCTAGTGAGTTGTTACACGGCCCGTACCCCAAACCGACACAGGTGGTCAGGTAGAGAATACTAAGGCGATCGAGATAACTATGGTTAAGGAACTCGGCAAAATGCCCCCGTAACTTCGGGAGAAGGGGGGCCCCTGCCGGTGATCACTCTTGCAGTGTGAGCTGGTGTGGGCCGCAGAGACCAGTGAGAAGCGACTGTTTACTAAAAACACAGGTCCGTGCGAAGTCGTAAGACGATGTATACGGACTGACGCCTGCCCGGTGCTGGAAGGTTAAGAGGACCGGTTAGCCAGCAATGGCGAAGCTGAGAATTTAAGCCCCAGTAAACGGCGGTGGTAACTATAACCATCCTAAGGTAGCGAAATTCCTTGTCGGGTAAGTTCCGACCTGCACGAATGGCGTAACGACTTCTCAGCTGTCTCAACCATAGACTCGGCGAAATTGCATTACGAGTAAAGATGCTCGTTACGCGCGGCAGGACGAAAAGACCCCGGGACCTTCACTACAGCTTGGTATTGGTGTTCGGTTCGGTTTGTGTAGGATAGGTGGGAGACTGTGAAGCGGTGACGCCAGTTACTGTGGAGTCGTTGTTGAAATACCACTCTGATCGTATTGGATACCTCAACCTCGGACCATGATCTGGTTCAGGGACAGTGCCTGGTGGGTAGTTTAACTGGGGCGGTTGCCTCCTAAAATGTAACGGAGGCGCCCAAAGGTTCCCTCAGCCTGGTTGGCAATCAGGTGTCGAGTGCAAGTGCACAAGGGAGCTTGACTGTGAGACTGACAAGTCGAGCAGGGACGAAAGTCGGGACTAGTGATCCGGCACCGGCAAGTGGAAGCGGTGTCGCTCAACGGATAAAAGGTACCCCGGGGATAACAGGCTGATCTTCCCCAAGAGTCCATATCGACGGGATGGTTTGGCACCTCGATGTCGGCTCGTCGCATCCTGGGGCTGGAGTAGGTCCCAAGGGTTGGGCTGTTCGCCCATTAAAGCGGCACGCGAGCTGGGTTTAGAACGTCGTGAGACAGTTCGGTCTCTATCCGCCGCGCGCGTAAGAAACTTGAGGAAGGCTGTCCCTAGTACGAGAGGACCGGGACGGACGAACCTCTGGTGTGCCAGTTGTTCCACCAGGAGCACCGCTGGTTGGCTACGTTCGGAAGGGATAACCGCTGAAAGCATCTAAGCGGGAAGCCTGTTCCAAGATGAGGTTTCTCACCCCCTCGAGGGGGTAAGGCCCCCGGCAGACCACCGGGTTGATAGGCCAGAACTGGAAGTCGGGTAACCGATGCAGGTGACTGGTACTAATAGGCCGAGGACTTACCACAAAGAAGCTACGCGTCCACTGTGCAATATCTGAAACAACACACGAGTTGTTCAGTAACA
>NZ_JAPWIJ010000031.1 GCF_027270735.1 Rhodococcus ruber
GCGACTGCGCCTACTGCTGGTGGTTGCGGTGGGCGCAGTCGTCTTTGTGGTTCAGGCGGGTACGCGGTCGGCGTGCAGGCTCGGCAGGTCCGGGAATGCGTCTGCGACTCCGGGGTAGACGATCCGGCCGTCGCGGGTGTTGACGCCCAGTGCCAGCGCGGGGTTGGCGGTCAGGGCGGCGTCGACGCCTTGGTCGGCCATCTGACGCAGGTAGGCCAGCGTGGCATTGGTCAAGGCCTTGGTCGAGGTTTGGGGTACTCCGCCGGGCATGTTCGCCACGCAGTAGTGACGGATGCCCTCGACGGTGAAGATCGGCGACTCGTAGGTGGTGGGGCGGGAGGTCTCGAATGCGCCACCTTGGTCGATGGCGACGTCGATCAGGAGTGCACCCGGCTTGAGCAGTGCGAGCTGTGCACGTGAGACGACTTTCGGTGCTGCCCGTCCGGGGACGAGAACTGCGCCCACGACTGCGTCTGCTCGCGCGAGTTCGGTGTCGAGGGTCTGGGCGTCGGAGACCAGTGTGCGTGCTCGGCCACCGAAGAGGATGTCGAGTTCGCGGATCCGCTTTCCGGAGGTGTCGAGGATGGTGACTTCGGCTTGCATCCCCAGAGCCAGGAGTGCGGCCTGGGTGCCGACGACTCCGCCGCCGATGACCAGAACCCGGCAGGGCGCGACACCGGGTGATCCGCCGAGCAGCATGCCGGGGCCACCGCCGGGCATGGTCAGGTGGGTGGCGGCTGCGTGCGCGGCCAGTCGACCGGCGAGCTCGCTCATGGGAGTGAGCAACGGTAGGCCGGTGTTGTCCTGCACGGTCTCGTAGGCGATGCCGAGTGTTCCTGCGGCCAGCAGAGCTTCGGTGAGCGGGCGGTCTGCGGCGAGGTGCAGGTAGGTGAACAGGGTCAGGTCCTCGCGCAGGAATGGGTATTCCGCGGCGATCGGTTCCTTGACCTTGACCAGCAGTTCGGCGCGTTCCCAGGCCTCGGCCTGGGAGGTGAGGTGGGCACCGACGGCGGTGTAGTCGTCGTCGCTGAACCCTGCGCCGTCACCGGCACCGCGTTCGACGAGGACGGTGTGGCCGCTACGAACGAGGTCGGCGGCACCGCCGGGGGTCAGCCCGACCCGGGCCTCTTGTGGCTTGATCTCTTTGACAACGGAAATACGCATGACAGAGACACTTTCGTTCTAGGGAGAAGTGAATGGATGTGGGTAGTTCACGTGCTGGGGCGGCGGGCGATGTTGTAGAAGCGCACGTTCTGGTACTCCTCGAGCCCTTCGGCACTGCCCTCACGACCGAGACCGGAC
>NZ_JAPWIJ010000032.1 GCF_027270735.1 Rhodococcus ruber
AATGGCGAGGGATCTGACACAGCTCGAGCTTCTGCAGGAGCTGGTACCCACTGCCGAAGACAACGTGAACCGTCACATCACGATGGCGCGCGAATGGCATCCCCACGACTACGTGCCGTGGGACGAAGGCCGCAACTTCGCCGCCCTCGGCGGCCAGGACTACGACCCCGAACAGTCCAAGCTCTCCGACGTCGCCCAAGCCGCGATGATCACCAACCTGCTCACCGAGGACAACCTGCCCTCCTACCACCGTGAGATCGCCGAGAACTTCTCCCGCGACGGTGCCTGGGGCACCTGGGTCGGCCGCTGGACCGCCGAAGAGAACCGCCACGGCATCGTCATGCGCGACTACCTCGTCGTCACCCGCGGCGTCGACCCCGTCGCCCTCGAAGAAGCCCGCATGATCCACATGACCAACGGCTACGCCTCACCCGCCGGATCGCAGGTCGGTCTGCTGCACTCGGTCGCGTACGTCACCTTCCAGGAACTGGCCACCCGCGTCTCGCACCGCAACACCGGCAAGGTCTGCGACGATCCGATCGCCGACCGGATGCTCCAGCGCATCGCCGCCGACGAGAACCTGCACATGATCTTCTACCGCAACATCACCGGCGCGGCGATGGACATCTCCCCCGATCAGACGTTGCAGGCCGTCTCGGACATCGTGACCAACTTCGTCATGCCCGGTGCCGGGATGCCGAACTTCCGCCGCAACGGTGTGCTCATGGCCAAGCACGGTATCTACGATCTGCGTCAGCACCTCGAGGACGTCGTCTGGCCGGTACTACGCAAGTGGAACGTCTTCGAGCGCAACGACTTCACCGCCCGCGGCGAGAACAAGCGCGAAGAACTCGCCGCGTTCCTCGAAGACCTCGAACGCCAAGCCACCAAGTTCGAGGAAATGCGAGACCGCTCCCTCGCCCGCGAACGCGCCAAGGCCGAAGCACGCGCGTCGTA
>NZ_JAPWIJ010000033.1 GCF_027270735.1 Rhodococcus ruber
GCTGGTGATGGCGTGCCTTTTGAAGAATGAGCCTGCGAGTTAGTGGCATGTCGCGAGGTTAACCCGTGTGGGGTAGCCGTAGCGAAAGCGAGTCCGAATAGGGCGTATCCACGTTTGTGGTGTAGTGGCGTGTTCTAGACCCGAAGCGGAGTGATCTACCCATGGCCAGGTTGAAGCGACGGTAAGACGTCGTGGAGGACCGAACCCACTTAGGTTGAAAACTGAGGGGATGAGTTGTGGGTAGGGGTGAAAGGCCAATCAAACTCCGTGATAGCTGGTTCTCCCCGAAATGCATTTAGGTGCAGCGTCACGTGTTTCTCACCGGAGGTAGAGCTACTGGATGGTCTAGGGGGCCTACAAGCTTACCGAAATCAGCCAAACTCCGAATGCCGGTGAGTGAGAGCGTGGCAGTGAGACTGCGGGCGATAAGGTTCGTAGTCGAGAGGGAAACAGCCCAGATCGCCAGCTAAGGTCCCTAAGCGTGTACTAAGTGGAAAAGGATGTGGGGTCGCGAAGACAACCAGGAGGTTGGCTTAGAAGCAGCCACCCTTGAAAGAGTGCGTAATAGCTCACTGGTCAAGTGATCCTGCGCCGACAATGTAGCGGGGCTCAAGTACACCACCGAAGCTGCGGCACTCACACAATAGCCCCATTCAGGTCTGCGGATCTGTGTGCAGGTGTGTGGGTGGGTAGGGGAGCGTCGTGCAGCCATGGAAGCATCGGAGTGATCCAGGTGTGGAGGCTGCGCGAGTGAGAATGCAGGCATGAGTAGCGAAAGACGAGTGAGAAACTCGTCCGCCGAATGACCAAGGGTTCCTGGGCCAGGTTAATCCGCCCAGGGTGAGTCGGGACCTAAGACGAGGCCGACAGGCGTAGCCGATGGACAACGGGTTGATATTCCCGTACCCGTGTAACCGCGCCCATGGTGAATCAGTGACACTAACCACCCTGAATC
>NZ_JAPWIJ010000034.1 GCF_027270735.1 Rhodococcus ruber
AGCAGAACATAGCTTCATGGATAGATGAAGCGAGCTAGGGCTACAGGAAGTAGGCAAGGTGAGCAGTATTGATCGCCTCGACGTCGAAGTCATCGGGCTGTTGACAGTGAATGCACGAACCGGAGTGGCCGAGATTGCTGCTGAGCTCGGCGTCAGCCGAGCCACCGTGCAAACGCGACTGCGCCGGCTCGAAGAGCAGAAGATCCTGGAGGGGTTTCGGCCGATCATCAACCTGTCCGCTGTCGGGGTTCCAGTGCAGGCGCTGATCAGCCTCGAAATCGACCAACGCAAGCTTGCTGCCGTGGTGGAAGGGCTTACCGAGCTACCCGAGGTCCTGGAAATCAAAATCCAGGCAGGTCGTGAAGATGTGCTCGCGCACGTTGCGATCAGCTCACTCGCAGCGTTGCAAGTACTGACCGCGTCGATTGTCGACATCGACGGGGTTCGGAAAACGACATCCGAATTTTCGGTTGCAACACCTACCCCGTACCGCGTTCAACCACTGCTCGAACACATCACCGCTCGATCCGGCTGGGGACGTTCGACCCCTGCTGTGAGGTGAACGCCAAGATCTGGAGGTGGGTTCGTGGTGTGGTCGGACGGATGGGCTGTTTCCGATGGCTCAGACAATGTCGTTCCGTCAGAACCCGATTGGCGATCGTAGCCAAGCGTATGTACCACGAGGGCCACTCCACGCGACTGGTGCGAATATCATGGCAATTGCAGGACGGATCACATTGCAACTTCAAGTGGCGAGCAAACCCCGCGGGCACTGCTGTTCGTCAGAGAATTCGTCAACGCCGACCGTCGCGCGATCGCCGTCGTCCCGGACCGCCGAGGAGAAGCGGATTGAAACACGGTCAATCCCTGGACGCCGATCAGCGCCAACGATAATCGCGTTCTACGACGCACTCGG
>NZ_JAPWIJ010000035.1 GCF_027270735.1 Rhodococcus ruber
CGGACATCAAAATCTGATCTGGTCCCGTAACCGGCAGACCAACGCGTTGCGCTCGGCGTTGCGCGAGTACTACCCCGCCGCACTCGAGGCCTTCGACAGTCTCCATCACGGCGACGCCGTCGCGGTGCTCTCGCGTGCCGCCTCGCCCGCCGAAGCAGCTCACCTGAGCACAGCGACAATCCGAGCGATCCTGAAACGAGCTGGGAGACAACGCAATATCGAATCACGCGCTGAAGAAATTCGCGTTGCATTGCGTACCGACCATCTCACGGCACCACCTCCGGTTGCCGCCGCATTCGCCGCCACCACCCGCTCGGCGGTCGCGCTGATCGCGGAGCTGAACCGTCAGATCGGCGACCTCGAAGCCGAACTGACCCGCCATTTTGAAACACACCCGGACGCCGACATCTACCTCTCCCTGCCAGGACTCGGTGTCATCCTCGGCGCCCGGGTGCTCGGTGAATTCGGTGACGACGTCGACCGATACACCACCGCCAAGTCTCGCAAGAACTACGCCGGTACGTCACCCCTGACGGTCGCATCCGGCAAGAAGCGCGCCGTCTTGGCCCGTCACGTGCGCAACCGGCGGCTCTACGACGCAATCGACCAGTGGGCCTTCTGCGCCCTCACCCAGAGCCCGGGAGCTCGCGCGTTCTACGACCAACACCGCGCCGCCGGAGACCTCCACCACCAAGCGCTCCGCGCACTCGGCAACCGCCTCGTCGGACTCCTGCACGGTTGCCTACGCCACCACACCAAATACGACGAACACACCGCCTGGGCCCACCGAACAGCGCCACAACCCGCCGCAGCTTGACAAGTTACGGACCTGGGATGTCTAGGG
>NZ_JAPWIJ010000036.1 GCF_027270735.1 Rhodococcus ruber
GCTTTGACGGATTGTAAGCGCACGGTTTCAGGTACTATTTCACTCCCCTCCCGGGGTACTTTTCACCTTTCCCTCACGGTACTAGTCCGCTATCGGTCACCAGGGAGTATTCAGGCTTATCGGGTGGTCCCGACAGATTCACAGCAGATTTCACGGGCCCGCTGCTACTTGGGTATCCACAACGACAGTTGCAATGTTTTCGTCTACGGGACTCTCACCCTCTACGACAGGCCGTTCCAGACCACTTCGACTAACACCACAATTTCTCACTGTCGGCCGATCCGGCAGAATCGACAATGCAAACCCCACAACCCTCCATACGCAACCCCTGCCGGGTATCACACGCACAAAGTTTGGCCTCATCCGCTTTCGCTCGCCACTACTCACGGAATCACTATTGTTTTCTCTTCCTGTGGGTACTGAGATGTTTCACTTCCCCACGTTCCCTCCACACACCCTATATATTCAGGTGCAGGTAACACGACATCACTCGTGCTGGGTTTCCCCATTCGGACACCCTCGGATCACAGCTCGGTTGACAGCTCCCCGAGGCTTATCGCAGCCTCCTACGTCCTTCATCGGCTCCTGGTGCCAAGGCATCCACCGTACGCTCTTCATTACTTACAACAAAGATGCTCGCGTCCACTGTGCAATTCTCAAACAACACACAC
>NZ_JAPWIJ010000037.1 GCF_027270735.1 Rhodococcus ruber
GACGAGCGTTGTGCAGGAACCGAATTGACTCGACGTCCCCGTCGTGTGTCTTCGGGATGGTGCGAGCCAGCCCGGCCGCAGCGATGCGAGCAGCACTGTAGGCATCGAGCGGATCGGACTTGCCGTGAAAGCGCC
This sequence comes from Rhodococcus ruber, assembly GCF_027270735.1. Classification (GTDB taxonomy): domain Bacteria; phylum Actinomycetota; class Actinomycetes; order Mycobacteriales; family Mycobacteriaceae; genus Rhodococcoides; species Rhodococcoides rubrum_A. The sequence goes on from NZ_JAPWIJ010000037.1 coordinate 136, forward strand.
GCGAACGACGATCGGTGCGGTCGACATCGACGACCTCGAGGCCCGCTGCGAGCAGAACAGCGGTCAGCGCGGAGCCGTAGCTTCCGGTGCCTTCGATTCCGACTCGGACGACGATGCCGGTCCCGATCAACCATGCCAACAAAGCGCGGTAGCCGGCGCCGGTTGCCGGGAACTCTCGGTCGCAGATTTTGCGGCCGAGGTGGTCGATGATCGCCGCGTGGTGGGTGTCTTTGTGAGTGTCGATGCCTGCGATGACGGCGAGGCTGACATCGGGTGGGTTTTCGGTCATGCTGGACACTGGTTATCCCTTCGACAGGTGACCACGCACCGGCCGGGACGGCGGACAACACAGTGACGGGACTCTTTGGTCAGGCTCCTATCAAGTCACTCCGCCCACCGGTCGCGTGTGAACGATGTCCGTCGAGGCGAAGGCCGACACATCACATGAAAGACAGCCACCGGCGTCAGAGCGGAAACGAGTCACACCTTCCACCTCGACGAACAACTCCAGTATCACTGAG
>NZ_JAPWIJ010000038.1 GCF_027270735.1 Rhodococcus ruber
CGATCGCTTGACCTGATAACCAGTCATAAGCATGATCAAACTATCAAACTGCCAACCTGATCCGGTAGGTAGAGATGCGCGCACCTACCCGGTGAACGTGTCGTCAGAGAGGACGCCGTCGTGACCACCGACACTGCACCCCCGTACCGAATCCTCCGATTCGGTCCGATGACCACATCGGAAGTGGACGAACGCTCGCGCGTCGTCCGCCGTTCTCAGCGTGCGCGGTTGCGCACCCACACCGGCCTTTCGCGCGGAGGGCCTCTCACGCCTCACTCCGCGTGCATTCGTAGCGCGAGCAGCATCGTCGGGGTGTGCATCGTCGGACCGCTCACATGCTCGGCCCGCGCCGATCGAGAACTGCACTCCGCCGATCGATCAACCGTTTCCGCCTGCGTCTCCGTGCATCGCACTCGTGCGATGCCTTCGAGACGCGCATGGTTCGATGCGGTGGGCTCTCGTGATGGCTGATCCGCAGAGATTCACTATCACCGCCGAAATAGCCACCGAGGGAACGCAATCGGATCTGCTATCGATGGCCTCGGTCCTACACCGCCG
>NZ_JAPWIJ010000039.1 GCF_027270735.1 Rhodococcus ruber
TGATGGGTCAGCCGCTGTCGTTTCCGGTGATGATCTCCCCGACGGGTGTGCAGGCGGTGCACCCGGATGGTGAGGTGGCGGTGGCGAGGGCGGCAGCGGCGCGCGGTGTGTCGGTGGGGTTGTCGTTGTTCGCGAGCAAGCCCATCGAGGAAGTCGTCGCGGCGAATCCGCGGACGTTCTTTCAGGTGCATTGGGTGGGTTCGCGGGAGTTGTTGGGGCACATGCTCGATCGTGCGCGTGCAGCCGGTGCGGTGGGGTTGATCGTGACGATGGATTGGTCGTTCTCGGAGGGCCGCGATGGGGGGAGTCCGGTGATTCCCGAACGCCTCGACGCCAGGGCGATGCTGCGGTTGGCGCCGGAAGTGTTGGCGCGGCCGCGGTGGCTGGCGCGGTGGGCTCGTTCGGGTGCGTTCCCGGATTTGACGGCCCCGAATCTCGCTCCGCCCGGAAAATCGGCGCCGACGTTCTTCGCGGCGTATCGGGAGTGGATGTCGACGCCGTTGCCGTCGTGGGAGGACATCGCGTGGTTGCGTGAGCAGTGGGAC
>NZ_JAPWIJ010000003.1 GCF_027270735.1 Rhodococcus ruber
AACAGCGCCACAACCCGCCGCAGCTTGACAAGTTACGGACCTGGGATGTCTAGGGAGTGCCGAGAGCTGCGGACGATTCCGCACCCAGCGGTCACGTCGCGTCGGGAGCGTCGACCGTCTCGTCGGGTTCGGCGTCGTGCGGCCCGTCCTCCGCGAGGATGCGGTACATGGACTTGCGCGCCTCGACGAGGATGTCGGCAGCCAGTTCGACCTGTCGGGGCGTGCCGACTCCGGCCACCTGGCCGGCCGCACCCATCAACTGTCCGATCAGCGCGCGAAGATCTCGTGCGTCGAAACCGACCGAATCGGCGACGTCGTCCCACGGACTGCCCAGGTCCTCGCGATGCTGCTCGATGTGCGATCGCCCCTCATCGGTGAGAGCTGCCGTCTTGCGTCCGGCCACCTTGTCGATGAGGACCAGACCCTCGTCCTCGAGCTGAGACAGCGCTGGATAGATCGAGCCGGGGCTCGGCTTCCAGGTGCCGTTGCTCTTGTCGGCGATCTGTTGGATGAGCTCGTATCCGTGCATCGGACGCTCCTCGAGCAACAGCAGAATTGCCGCACGCACATCTCCGCGTCGGCCTCGCCCTCCTCGGCCCCGACCTCGGCCGAAATCTGCATTCGGCCCGAAGCCACCTGCCCCGAAACCGCCGGCACCGAAACCGGGCCGCATGCTCTCGCGGCCGCGTCCGAACCCACCTCCTGCACCACGCCTGCCGCGATCACCGTGTCCTCTCTTTCCACGCCCTCGCTCTCGATGACCGCCCTCGTCCACCGGGACGTCATCGTCGGTCTGGGCAACCCACATCTGGAACGGTGCGCCCCGCATGTGCGCGCGTCCGCCTCCACTGCCTGCGAACGGCCCCATCCGGGGGCCTCCGCGGCGTCCGAATTCGTGTGCGAATCCTTCGAATGCGTAATTCATGTCGTTCTCCTCTGTATCGATTGACATTTCGACGATATATCGGCAATACAGTTTCCGCAAGATCCAGTGTCCACGTTCTCGACTCCGATGAACCCATCGACAACAGCCACCTCTCGATAAGATGGATCGGCCGGTACGAGCCACCGATCACAGCGACCCGGCGGAGTGGCGCTCGCTCATGAACGAGGGGGGCCGCATGGCCGGATCAGCGGGGCGACGGGTTGTCGTCGTGCTCGGCTGCGTTCTTGCTGTAGTCCTCCTTGTCGGATCCGGCGTTCTGGCCCAGCGCATCTCGGTGCTGATCGACGACGTCGCACAGCTCGCAGGAGGAATTGCCGCGACGGTCGTGTGTGGCCGGACTGCCACGAGACGGACGGGTTCCGAACGCCAGTGGCGCGTGCTGATGGCCGCGGGAATGGCGTGCTGGAGCGCAGGCATGGCGGTGTGGGCGTTCTACCGATCTGTGCTCGACATGCCGCTGCCGACCGCATCGGTTGCTGACCTCGGGTTCTTCCTCTTCCCCGTCTTCGCCGTTCCCGCATTGTTCGCTTTCGTGGGAGTGTCGCCTCGACGGGCGGCCGCAGGTGCCCGCCACGTCTGGCTGATGTCTCTGCTCGACGGTGCCGTCGTCGTGGGATCACTCTTCGTTCTGTCATGGGCCACCGTGCTCGGTGCGGTCGTGCACTCGTCGGAGTCCGAACCCATCGAGTTCCTCGTGGCCGTCATGTACCCCATCACCGACCTGGTTCTCGTCGCCATGATCGTGCTACTCATCGTGATTCCGACGATCGCAGCTCGGTACAGGTCACAGCTCACCTTGCTCGGTGCAGGGATTCTGATGCTGGCGATCTCGGACAGTATCTACGCGTACCTCGTCGCAGTGGGGGCAGGATTCATGCCCGTCCTGACCGACGCCGGATTCATCGCCGGCACCGCGCTCATCGCTCTTGCGGCCGCCACACCGAGAACCGTCGACAACGGCTCTTCGGCATACAGCCCTTCCGCGTGCGACCCTTCGGTGCACAGCCAGGAACCCACTGCGTGTGTCGGCACGGACAGCATCGCCGGTGAACGAACGCAGATGCTGCTGCCCTATGCGCTCATGGGTGCCATCGGCATCGTGCTGGCGGTTCTGCGTGTGCTGACCGGCACCCTCGACTCGACGGTCATCGTGCTCGGGGTTGCGGTGGTGCTGCTCTCGGTCGTCCGACAGATGATCACCTTGATACAGAACGACAACCTGCTCCGTAGCTTGACTCTGGCCAGAGACGAATTGACCTACCGCGCGCACCACGACGGACTGACCGGACTGCTCAATCGATCGTCGTTCGACGAACACCTGCGCGCAGCGGTGAACGACGCCCGAGCGGGCCGGAAGAGCGCAGTCCTACTGCTGATCGACCTCGACAATTTCAAGAGTGTCAACGACCGATTCGGGCACGGCGGCGGCGACGAACTGTTGATCGAACTCGCACGCCGACTCGACAAATGCGTGGGCGAGGGAGTGGTGGCGCGTTTCGGCGGCGACGAGTTCACCGCCTTGGTCCACGCCGACCTCGACACCGGGCGCGCCACAGCAGCGCGCATCGCCGAAGCGATGCGCGCTCCCCATGAAATCGACGGGCATCCGGTGTCGCTCGGCGCGTGCGTCGGTGTCGTGCAGATAAGCCGCACAACCGGCGTCGACCCCGACGACACCGCACCACAAAGCACCGGTGTCGACGAGGACGAACTGATGCGGCTCGCCGACCGGGCGATGTATCGGGCCAAACGCGAGGGGAAAGCCGGGGTCTACGGCTACGACGCCGTGGGCACGCTCAGCCGAGTACCGATCGACATCGATCAGGACAACCTGGGCACCAAACCGAAAATGGTTGCAGGAGAACCAGATCCGGCACGATTGATGGGGCCGCCGACAAGAACGTAGGCACCTGCGGCCGGGATGGACTCCAAATTGGTCAGGTTCTCCAAGCTGATCCGACGCCTATCGTAGAGCTTGACCGACACCGGGTAGGTCTCGTCGTTGCCCAGATCGGGCCCGAAGGTATCGGTGCCGAGCGCACCGCGATCTGCGAGCTTGCCCGTGTCGATCAGCCACTGCGCCGCCTCCGGAGAGAAACCGGGTTGGTGCGTCACACCGGCCGCGTCACTGTTGGCGTACGCGTCGGTGCCCCAACGCGACGACCATCCGGTCCACGCGATGACGGCCGCCCCCGCCGGAATTGCTCCGTGCACGGCTTCCCAGCTCTGCAGGTCTGCGACCGTGACGGCGTAATCCGCGTCGGCCGCCGCCTGCTCCCGGATATCGATCTTCACCGCGGGCAGAAACAGATCTTGCGGATCGAGCTGGTCGGCGGTCAGTCCGCCCTCCTGAAAATGCGCGGGAGCTCCCCAATGGGTTCCGGTGTGCTCGCCCTCCTTGACGTTCTGGAGGTAGAACCCGTCCTCGGCGACAGTGAACGCCGTCTCGAGAGTGAACTCCGGATCGCCGGGAAAAATCGGAGTGAGAGCCGGATCGTTGACGTGCGACAGAGACACGACCTGCAGCAGGCGATCCAACGGAACGGCAGGCTGCGCCGAGCCGGCACCGGGCAGGGCGTCGGCGGCGGCGGCGGGCGCAACCAGCCTTGCCCCCACCAGCACTGCCACCCCTGTTGTCACTCGGCGAAAGAGCTGCCTTCTCTTCATGTCCCCGACCCACCTCTCGTCAGCGCCCCGTGCGCCTCCCCGACGCAACCTTAAGCCCTGCCGAACCCCGATGGCAGCGTCAACCGATCCGAATCGGATCGATCTGAATCCGCACTCCCGCACCGAGTTTCTTGGCACTGCGAGATGCCTGCGCAGCGGACAACGCCCGAGCCAGTGCCGCCCCGGTACTGCGGGGTACGCGTATCAGCAGCCGCTGCACATCACCGGAAAGCCCGTCCTCTCCACTACTTGCGGGAGGTCGTTGGCCGTCCGGCAGATCGACCGGTCCGAGCACTTCCACTGCCTCGGGCAGGTCTGCACTCTCGACCAGCGCAGTGATCGCGTCGGTGGTGCCGTCGATCGCCGCCACGTGCACGGCCGGCGGAAACCGAACCTCCACACGTTCGTCCAGCTGACTCCTCGCGTGCCACAACGGATCCCAGCGAACCAGAGCCTGCACAGTAGGTATTTCGGATTCGGCCACGACGACCACACGGCCGCCGTCCGAACCCGGCCGCACCATGGCTGCGGCCGTCATCCACCGACGCAGCGTCTCCTCTGCGGCGCGCAGATCTGCGCGGCCGAGCAGAGCCCAGCCGTCGAGCAGCAACGCCGCGCCGTAGCCACCCTCGACCGTCGGCTCGGCACCCACCGTGGACACCACGAGCCCGGCCCCGGGACGGACCGAGTCGAGTACTGTCGCGCCGCCCGAATTGTGCACGGGAACACCAGGAAAGGCCCGCCCCAGTTCCTCGGCGGTTCGACCCGCACCGATCACGACTGCACGTAGGTTACGCGAACCGCAGACCGTGCACCGATGCGCAGCGTCGGCAACTCCGCACCACGAACACGTCGGGCTGCTCGCACCGTCGCTACCCGCGGCCGAGGGCAGCGCCAGCGGGCCGTTGCATCGACGACACCGCGCCGGATTCCGGCACTTCGCGCATGCCAGTGACGGGACATAGCCCGCACGCGGAACCTGCACCAGCACAGGTGCGTCCGCCTTCAACGCCGCCCGAGCAGCCTCGAAAGCAATCGCCGGTAATCGTGCCACGCGAGCCGCCGGATCCCGCGCCAGAGCATGGTCCGAATCGGCCAGCGCAACCACGTGAGGTTGACGCTCTCGGATCAGCTCACGCGGAGCCACCAGGTCGTGGGCCCAGCCGGAGTCGACGAGCGCTTCGGCCTCCGCCGTACGCGAGTGTCCACCGATCACCACCGCCGCCCCGGAGACGTGAGCACGGAGCAACGCCACCTCGCGCGCGTGCGGATAGGGGGACCGAGGCTCGGCAAAACTGTCGTCGCCGTCGTCCCAGATCGCGATCATGCCGAGTGTCGACACCGGAGCGAAGACGGCACTACGCGTGCCGACGACGACGGCAGGTCCCGATCTCAGACACCGCAGCCACTGCCGATACCGCTTGGCCGGACCCAGTCCGGCCGACAACGCCACAACATGCTCGGCCCCGAGCAACCCGGTGCATGCCGCCTCCAGGCGATCCAGGTCGCGCTGATCGGGCACTACGACCACCGCGGACCTACCGCCTGCCACCGTCACCGCGGCCGCCTCGGCCAGACGAACCGACCATTGTTCGCCGGGCAGCGCTTGCCACACGGCTCGCGGAAGGCGACCGGACGCCAAGGCGTCGAGGAAATTCGAGCCATGGGTATAGGCGGACCACGCAACGCGGTCGACGGCAGGCTCGCTCGGAGGATCGACGACGGGTGTGGCTTCCGCTTCGACCCTCGCGTGGCGGGCCGGTACGGCCAGACGCAGCACGTCCGCTCGTGTTCCGGCGTAGCGATCTGCAACCAGCTCAGCGAGCTCGGCGATCTCGGGAGTCAGAACCCGCTCCGCGGATACCACCCGTTCGAGCCATCCGAGTTTGCCGTCATGGTCGGTCTCGGCCAGCCTGTCCACCACGAAGCCGTCGACCAAACGGCCCGCGAACCGCACTCTGACGCGGACGCCGGGTTGCGCATCCGCACCGAACTCCTCGGGTACGAGGTAGTCGAATTCGCGGTCCAGATGCGCAAGCGGCAACATCGGGAGAATACGTGCGATGGGAAGACTCGACGCCGCTACCCGTGCCGAGACCGCCACCGCACCTCCTTCTCGACTTCTTCCGACCTCGATCGACCTGGTTGAACCGAGCCGGCGTGAGGGGAGGTATGTGCAGGTCCGTCTTCGCCCTGTCTACAGACCGGCCGCATCCCGGAGCTTGTCGGCCCGATCGGTGGACTCCCACGGCAGATCGATATCTGTGCGGCCGAAGTGGCCGTACGCCGCGGTCGGAGCGTAGATCGGCCGCAGCAGATCCAGGTCACGGATGATGGCGCCGGGTCGCAGGTCGAACACCTGGCTGATCGCCGCGCGGATCTTCACAGGATCGGTCTTCTCCGTGCCGAAGGTCTCGACGAAAAGTCCGACCGGCGCCGCCTTACCGATCGCGTACGCCACCTGGACCTCGATCCGATCGGCAAGGCCGGCCGCGACAGCATTCTTGGCGACCCACCGCATCGCGTAGGCGGCGCTGCGATCGACCTTCGACGGATCCTTACCGGAGAAAGCTCCGCCACCGTGCCTCGCCATACCGCCGTAGGTGTCGACGATGATCTTGCGTCCGGTCAGTCCGGCGTCACCCATCGGGCCACCGAGCACGAACTTGCCGGTGGGATTGACCAACAGACGCACGTCGGAGGTGTCGAGGGTCGGCACGTTCAACTCGGCCAGAACCGAACCCAGAACCCTCTCGCGAATGTCCGGAGTGAGCAGGTTGTCGAGGTCGATGTCGGCCGCATGTTGAGTGGAGATCACCACGGTGTCCAGACGAACAGCGTTGTCGCCGTCGTATTCGATCGTCACCTGAGTCTTGCCGTCGGGGCGCAGATACGGCAGCACTCCACTCTTGCGAACCTCGGTCAGCCGCCGTGCGAGACGGTGGGCCAACGCGATGGGCAGCGGCATGAGCTCGGGCGTGTCGGTGTTGGCGTACCCGAACATCAGGCCCTGATCCCCCGCGCCCTGCCGGTCGATCTCGTCGTCGGACAGCCCTTCGACGCGAGCCTCGTGAGAATGGTCGACGCCCTGCGCAATTTCCGGAGACTGCGCACCGATGGCGACGTTCACCCCGCACGAGTTACCGTCGAAACCCTTTGCCGACGAGTCGTATCCGATCTCGAGGACCTTCTCGCGCACGATCTTCGGGATGTCGGCATACGCTGTGGTGTTGACCTCACCTGCGACATGAACCTGCCCGGTTGTGACCAACGTCTCGACGGCGACCCGGGCACGCGGATCCTCCGTGAGCAGAGCATCGAGAATCGAATCGCTGATGGCATCACAGATCTTGTCGGGATGACCCTCTGTAACGGACTCGCTGGTGAAAAGCCGACTACCGGACGTGCTCACGGACTTCCTCTCGACGCATGTTACTGCCCGACCCGACGCCGTGCGCCGGTCGGGCACTCCACGAAAATTGACGTTCCCTCGGTGTAATCGCCCCTGCCGGAACGCGGCAAACCTGTTTTCTACGATCGGTACAGCAGGTGCCCAGCACAGTAGCCGGGACAACATCGCTCGTGCACCCTTGGCATCATCGCGGATTCGAAGTCGGTCGAGGACTCCTCGTATCGAGCATCTGCACCACCGAATCCAGGACGCGGCTCGCGAGCAGAGCTTTCGAACCCTCCCCCAATGCGGCCTCGGATCCATCGGCTCCGAGCAACCACCCATCGTTGTGGTCCACCTCGAATGCCTTGCCGTCACCGACCGCGTTCACCACGAGCAGATCGCAGCCCTTGCGTCGAAGCTTCGCCCGCGCGTAAGTCAGCACATCGCCGTCTGCGTCGCCCGTCTCGGCGGCGAACCCGACGATGACGGTCGAAGATTCGATATCACCGTCCCGTCGCGCTGCGACCAGGCCGGCGAGTATGTCGTCGTTGCGGATCAACGGGATCGACGACGGCTCGTTCGCGCCTTTCTTGATCTTGCTGCCCGCGATGGACTCGGGGCGGAAATCCGCGACCGCGGCGGCCATGACCACCGCATCGACGCCGACAGCATGTTTGCGAACGGCGACCTGCATGTCCGCGGCGGTTTTGACGTTCACCACGTCGACTGCAGCCGGGGCGTCGAGATCGCTGGTGTAGCCGGCAACCAACGTCACCTGGGCACCGCGCTGCGCGGCGACCCTGGCCAGGGCGTATCCCTGCTTGCCCGAGCTCCGATTACCCAGAAAGCGAACCGGGTCCAGGGGCTCACGGGTGCCTCCGGCAGACACCAGAACGTGACGACCCTCGAGATCTCGTGGGAGAGCATCGGCTCTCTCGCTCACGAGCATCGCCAGAGCGACGATCTCGTCCGGTTCCGGAAGCCGCCCCGAACCGGTGTCGTGTCCCGTCAGCCGCCCGGACGCGGGCTCGATCACGTGTGTGCCACGCGATCGAAGGGTGGCGACGTTGGCGACCGTGGCCGGGTGCTCCCACATCTCGGTGTGCATCGCCGGTGCGAGGACAACCGGGCACCGTGCAGTGAGAAGAGTCGCGGTGAGCAGGTCGTCCGCGCGGCCTCCCGCGATACGGGCCATCAGGTCTGCGGTGGCCGGCGCCACGACGACGAGGTCTGCCTCCTGCCCCAGACGCACGTGTGGAACTTCCGGAACGTCCGCGAAGACGCCGGTGTGCACCGGTTGGCCGGACAGTGCCTCGAACGTCGCACGTCCGACGAACTCGAGGGCAGACTCGGTCGGAATCACTCGAACCCGATGCCCGCTCTCGGTGAAGCTCCGGATGAGCGAACAACTCTTGTAGGCGGCGATACCTCCGCCTACTCCGACGACGACATGCAAGTCAGATGTCCTCTGTGAGGTTCTTATTCGCCTTCGGTGTGCTCGAGGAGATCTGCGTGGATCTCCCGCAGCGCGATCGACAGCGGCTTCTCCTGCAGGCCTGGCTCGACCAGGGGTCCCACGTACTCGAGGATGCCGTCACCGAGCTGGTTGTAGTAGTCGTTGATCTGGCGTGCGCGCTTGGCTGCATAGATGACAAGGGCGTACTTGGACGAGGTGCGGGCGAGCAACTCGTCGATGGGTGGATTGGTGATGCCGAGCGGCGTGTCGTAGGCCGGCAGAGCGCTGCGTCCGTCGAAGTCGGAAACGGCCGCTGAAATGCTGCTCACTGATGATCTCCTGAAATTGCATCGTTGGTGCTACGAACTAGCTGGTCGGGGCCTCGTGCGCCGTGGGAATGGTCAGCTGTTGCCGACCGACGACCTACCGACCAACAAGGATACCAACTGTTCGCACGAATGGTCGACATCGGTATTGACAACCACCGTGTCGAACTCGTCCTGCGCGGCCAATTCCACCCGCGCGGTCTCCAGACGACGCTCCGTGGCCGCGCTTTCCTCGGTCGCGCGCCCGACCAAGCGAGAGACCAGGTCGTCCCACGTCGGTGGTGCCATGAACACCAGCAGAGCCTCGGGCTTGGAGACCCGTACGGCACGGGCACCGGCAAGATCGAGCTCGAGCAGCACCGGGCTGCCCGCCTCGAGTGCGGCCTCCACGGGTGCGGCGGGCGTCCCCGACCGCTGCAGACCACCGTGGATGCTCGCCCACTCGAGCATCTCGCCGTCGGCGATCATCCGGTCGAACTCGTCGGCAGAAACGAAGTGGTAGTCCTGTCCGTCGATTTCACCGGGTCGGGGAGATCGAGTCGTGACGGACACGCTGAACACGAGCTCGGGCAACGCCGCGCGCACGAGTCGAACGACACTGGACTTACCGACGCCCGAGGGACCGGAGAGCACCACCAATCGACCCCGTTCGTTCGACGGGGTCGATGAAGTCGCAGTGTCCACTGTGGTCAGGCCTCGAAATCGAATTTCGTCAGCAGCGCCTTGCGCTGCCGATCTCCGAGACCACGAAGGCGACGCGTGGGTGCGATCTCCAACTCCGTCATCAACTCCGCGGCCTTGACCTTGCCCACCTTGGGCAGAGCTTCGAGCAACGCGGACACCTTCATCTTGCCGAGAATCTCGTCCGACTCGGCATCCTTGAGCACCTGCTTGAGATCGGTACCACCACGCTTGAGACGCTCCTTGAGCTCGGCGCGAGCTTTGCGGGCGATAGCCGCCTTCTCGAGGGCGGCAGCTCGCTGCTCCGGGGTCAACTGGGGAAGGGCCACTGTCGGTTCCTCCGTCTTCTCGTTCGGGTCGATTCGGCGTACTGGATCGGTCCGTGCACGCCGATCGTCGGTATTCCGCTGCCTCGGACCGCGACTGGCGGACAGTCGGCGACAGCGATCCACGCCGTTCGTCGGCAGCGTTAGCGACCGTACCGACGACGAGCATTCACCGCTAACCCGCCCCCGACTGCCGGCGTGACGCGGCATCGACTATGCGAGACCTGCTTCGATGTCGTCGCGCAGACGAGTCGCTGCGTCCCGTAGAGCGGTGACCGACGGGCCGGCCGCCAGAACACCGCGAGACGAATTCGGGAGCACGAGCTCACGGCAATCGCGGAAGATGTCTGCGAGGTCGGCAATTGTCGCCCCTTGCGCTCCCAGACCCGGCGCGAGGATCGGTCCGGTGTAATCCGACAGATCGAGACCGTGATCACGCGTGGCACCGACGACCAGTCCCACCGTGTCGGGATCGACACGGTTACGTACGACCGCCGCGTCGACGATCGACTGAGCGACCGATCCGCCGGGCGTGGTCGTGGCCTGCTGCAGAGTCGCCCCTTCGGCATTGGACGTCCTGGCCAATACGAACACGCCGCGATGGTGCCGCACCGCTCGCTCGACGGTCTCGTTCAGAGAATCGAAGCCCAGGTACGGCGACACCGTGACCGCATCGGAAGACAGCGGCGACTCGGGCTCGAGCCACGCCTGTGCGTATGCATCCATCGTCGTGCCGATATCGCCGCGCTTGGCATCCGCGATCACCAGCGTGCCCGCGTCGCGCAACACACTGACGGTGCGCTCGAGGACCGCATACCCCGCGGACCCGTATGCCTCGAAGAACGCCACCTGTGGCTTGACGATCGCCACTTCGCCGACGAAAGCCTCGACGCACAGCTCGGCGAACACCTCGAGACCGTCGGCCGAGCGCGGCAACTCCCACGCCTCGAGCAGCGCCGGATGCGGATCGATTCCGACACACAGGCGACCGCGAGCCGCGACGGCGGCGCGCAACCGATCCGACCAACTGCGATGACTCACGGAACCACCAGCCCCTCCTTCAATCCCGCATGCAGGTCCTGGAGCGAGCGAACACCGATACCGCCGGCAATTCCGGCTTCGATGCCCTGTACAGCCGCCGACGCACCCTGCACCGTGGTGATGCACGGAATGTTCTGCGCCACTGCGGCACTCCGAATCTCGTACCCGTCGACGCGCGGGCCGGAGTTGCCGTACGGGGTGTTGATCACCATCGCGATGTCACCGGCAAGTATCCGGTCGACGATGGTCCGCTCCCCCTCCGGCACCTCCTCGCCGGATTGCTTGTAGACCTGCTCACATTTGATTCCGTTGCGCCGCAACACATCTGCAGTACCTTCGGTCGCCAGGATCGTGAAGCCCAGATCCGCGAGTCGCTTCACCGGGAAGATCAGTGATCGCTTGTCCTTGTTGGCCACCGACACGAACACCGCGCCGCCCGCGGGCAACGAGCCGTACGCGGCGGTCTGGCTCTTGGCGAACGCGGTACCGAAATCGAAGTCGATTCCCATCACCTCGCCGGTGGACTTCATCTCTGGGCTGAGCAGGGTGTCCACCCCGGTTCCGTCCGCGCGGCGGAACCGGTTGAACGGCAACACCGCTTCCTTGACTGCGATCGGGGCACCGGCCGGGACGGTGCCACCGTCCCCGGTCTCGGGCAGGATGCCTGCGGTCCGTAGCTCGGCAATGCTCTCCCCGAGCATCACTCGGGCGCAGGCCTTCGCCAGCTGCACGGCAGTCGCCTTGGAGACGAACGGAACGGTGCGGCTCGCACGCGGGTTGGCCTCGAGGACGTACAGAATGTCGTCCTTGAGTGCGTACTGAACGTTGAGCAGGCCGCGCACGCCGATACCCTTCGCGAGGGCTTCGGTGGACCGTCGGACGTTCTCGATGTCGGTCTTGCCGAGCGTGATCGGCGGCAACGCGCACGCCGAGTCGCCGGAGTGGATACCGGCCTCCTCGATGTGTTCCATGATGCCGCCGATGTAGACCTCGGTTCCGTCGCACAGCGCGTCGACGTCGATTTCGACTGCATCTTCGAGGAACCGGTCGACCAGCACCGGACGGTCGTCCGAGATCTCCGTCGCGTTGGAGATGTACGTCGCGAGAGATGCCTCGTCGTACACGATTTCCATGCCGCGTCCACCGAGTACGTACGACGGGCGGACCAGTACCGGGTACCCGATGCCGGACGCGATCTCACGGGCCCCGTCGAACGTGGTCGCCGTGCCGTACTTGGCTGCCGGAAGTCCGGCTGCATCGAGAACCTTGCCGAACTCGCCACGGTCCTCGGCCAGATCGATGGCCTCGGGTGACGTTCCGACGATAGGAACGCCCGCGGCTTTCAACCGCTTCGCCAGGCCGAGCGGAGTCTGGCCGCCCAGCTGCACGATGACCCCGCGCACCGTTCCCGAAGCGGCCTCGGCCCGGTACACCTCGAGAACGTCCTCGAAGGTCAGCGGCTCGAAGTACAGGCGATCGGCAGTGTCGTAGTCGGTGGAGACGGTTTCGGGGTTGCAGTTGACCATGACCGTCTCGTAGCCGGCCTCGGACAGCGTCAGCGCCGCGTGCACACAGCTGTAGTCGAATTCGATGCCCTGACCGATGCGGTTGGGACCGGATCCCAGGATGAGCACCTTGGGCCGGTCCGGCTGCGGGGCAACCTCGGTTTCGGCTTCGGGGTCGAGCTCGTAGGTGCCGTAGTGGTACGGGGTCTTGGCCTCGAACTCCGCCGCACAGGTGTCGACGGTCTTGTACACCGGGTGCACGCCGAGCTCGTCGCGCAACGCACGCACACCGTCCTCCCCGTCGAGTTCGGGGCGCAACGCGGCGATCTGGCGGTCGGACAGCCCGTGGTACTTCGCCTGTCGCAACAGCACCTCGTCGAATTCGGCCGCCTCGCGAACCTGGACGCCGAGTTCGTGGATCTGCTGGAACTGATCGAGGAACCACGGGTCGATCTTGGTCGCCTCGAACAGCTGCTCGAGGGTGGCACCCATCGCGAACGCCTTCTCGATTCCGTACATCCGACCGTCCTGAGGAACGGACAGGTCCTTCAGCAGCGCCTCGAGGCTCTCTGCCTCGACCTCGGGGCCGGTCCAGTAGCCCGCGCGCTTGGTTTCGAGCGAGCGCATCACCTTGCCGAATGCCTCGGTGAAGTTGCGGCCGATGGACATCGCCTCACCGACGGACTTCATCGTCGTGGTCAGCGTGCCGTCGGCACCGGGGAACTTCTCGAACGCGAATCTGGGTGCCTTGACGACCACGTAGTCCAGGGTCGGCTCGAAGCACGCCGGGGTTTCGCGGGTGATGTCGTTGACGATCTCGTCGAGGGTGTAGCCGATGGCCAGCTTGGCAGCCATCTTCGCGATCGGGTAGCCGGTGGCCTTGGACGCCAGTGCCGACGAGCGCGACACGCGTGGATTCATCTCGATGACGACGAGTCGGCCGTCGGCCGGATCCATCGCGAACTGGATGTTGCAGCCACCGGTGTCGACGCCCACCTCGCGCAGGATGTCGATGGAGAGATCGCGCATCTTCTGGTACTCGCGGTCGGTCAGCGTCATCGCCGGTGCAACGGTCACCGAGTCGCCGGTGTGCACGCCGACGGGGTCCACGTTCTCGATGGAGCAGACGATGACCACGTTGTCGCGGCCGTCGCGCATGAGCTCGAGTTCGTATTCCTTCCAACCGAGGATGGACTCCTCGATGAGGACGTTCGCCGTGGGCGAGGCCGCGAGCCCACCGCCGGCGATCCGGGTCAGGTCTTCGTCGTTGTAGGCCAGTCCCGATCCGAGACCGCCCATGGTGAACGACGGACGCACGACGACCGGGAAGCCGAGCTCTGCGACGGTCGCGCGCACTTCGTCCATCGTGTAGCAGACAGCCGACTTGGCGGACTCGCCACCGACCTTGGCGACGATGTCCTTGAACTTCTGACGATCCTCACCGCGCTGGATCGCGTCGAAATCGGCACCGATCAGCTCGACGCCGTACTTGGTGAGAATCCCCTGATCGTGCAGTGCGACGGCGGCGTTGAGCGCCGTCTGGCCACCGAGGGTGGCGAGCACAGCTTGGATGGGGTGCCCCTGCTCGGCCTCGCGCGCGAAGATCTTCTCGATGAACTCCGCCGTGATGGGTTCGACGTAGGTGGCGTCGGCGAACTCGGGATCGGTCATGATCGTCGCCGGGTTGGAGTTGACGAGGCTGACGCGGAGCCCTTCCTCGCGCAGCACTCGGCAGGCCTGGGTACCGGAGTAGTCGAACTCGCAGGCCTGACCGATGACGATCGGGCCCGATCCGATGACCAGGACGTGGTTCAGGTCTGTGCGGCGTGGCATTACTTCTTCTCCTGAAGGACGCTGGTGAAACGGTCGAAGAGGTAGGCGGCATCGTGCGGACCGGCCGCGGCCTCGGGGTGGTACTGCACGGAGAAGGCGCTCCCGTCGATCAGCTCGACGCCTTCGACGGTGCCGTCGTTGGCACACGTGTGGCTGATCCGGGCGCGGCCGAAGTCGGTGTCGAACTCCTCGCCTGCTTCGCCTTCGAGTGCGAATCCGTGGTTCTGTGCGGTGATCGCGATGCGACCGGTGGTGTGCTCGATCACCGGGATGTTCATGCCGCGGTGGCCGAACTTCATCTTGTAGGTGCCGCGGCCGAGCGCCCGGCCGAAGATCTGGTTGCCGAAGCAGATACCGAACAGCGGCAGCTCACGTTCGAGTACCTGCCTCGTCAACGCGACGCTGGTGTCGGCCGTGGCCGGGTCGCCCGGTCCGTTGGACAGGAAGACACCGTCCGGGTTCAGTTCCAGAACCTGCTCGATGGTGGTGTTCGACGGCACTACGTGCACGCGGATACCGCGCTCGGCGAACATCCGCGGGGTGTTGGTCTTGATACCGAGATCGACTGCAACGACGGTGAATCGAGCGTCGCCGGACGGCTCGATGGTGTAGCCGGCTCCAGTGGTCACTTCACCGGCGAGATCGGCACCGAGCATCGACGGCTGACCGACCACCTGCTCGAGCATCTCGTCCGAGGTACCGAGCGCGTCGCCCGAGAACACTCCTGCTCGCATCGAGCCGCGGGTACGCAGGTGCCGGACCAGAGCGCGCGTGTCGATTCCGGCGATGCCCACGACGTTCTGCGCCTCGAGCTGATCCTGAAGAGTCCCGGTCGAGCGCCAACTCGAGGTGCGGCGGGCTGGATCTCGGACGACGTAGCCGGCGACCCAGATCTTGTTGGGATCCTGGGCGCTTGCTGCTTCACCGTCCTCTTGGTTCCAGCCGGTATTGCCGATCTGCGGGGCAGTCGCGACCACGATCTGTCGGTGGTAGCTCGGGTCGGTGAGTGTCTCCTGGTACCCGGTCATTCCGGTGCAGAACACGGCTTCGCCGAGCGTGCGCCCCTGTGCGCCGAATGTGGTGCCGCGGAATGTCCGGCCGTCCTCCAGAACAAGAACTGCGCTGCTCACGCGGTTTCCTCCTTGGTTTCTCCGGTGGAACTCGCTGTCCACACCGGGTAGATCTGCTTGTCGTCGGCCCGGAAGCCGGTGTCTATCTCGGTCCCCGTGGGAAGCTCCCAGCGAATGACCAGGAGCCCGTCCTTGGTCATGACCTTGCCCGCCAACCCGCGTTCGGTGCGGATCGCGCGAATCGATTCCGCTGGAATCCAGATGGGAGTTTCGCCGTTCCGATCGAGAAGAATTCCCTTCTCGTATCGGGAGAGTTCACCGGTCGCGCGGTGGCCGATGTCGCCGACGGCGATCCGGTCCTGCCAGCTCGGCGCGATGGTGCTGCCGACGTAGAGGCCGGTGGTCGGCTCGATGTGCGTGGCACCCAGATCGTCGGGCACCGCCGGGAGTGCACCGATTCGCTCTTCCTGACGCTTCTGCCGTCCTCGCCAACCCCAGAAGATCAGCGCGATCATCAGCGCCCAGAACAGGATGAATCCGATGACGATGAGAACTCTGTCCACGGCTCTACTCCCCTGCCCTGTTCGCCACTGAGCCTGTGTTTGCTACTGCGCCGTCGCGGACGGTGATTCGTCCGCGCAACACGGTCGTGGTCACCTTCGATGAGAAGGTCATGTCCTCGAACGGCGTGTTGTGCGCGACGCTGGCCAACTTCTTGCCCGATACCGTCCAGCTCGCGTCCGGATCGACCACGGTGAGGTTGGCGATCTCGCCCACCTCGATCGGCCGGCCCTGGTCGGCCAATCCGACGATCTGCGCGGGACGCTCGCTCATCACTCGCGCCACACCCCGCCAATCGAGCAGGCCGGGAGTCACCATCGTGTCGACCACGATGGACAGTGCGGTCTCCAGTCCGAGCATGCCGGGACGTGCGATGGAGAACTCACAACATTTGTCCTGCTCGGCGTGGGGCGCGTGATCGGTTGCCACGCAATCGATCACGCCGTCGGCGAGGCCTCGACGGAGGGCGTCGACATCGGACGTCTCGCGTAGTGGTGGATTCACCTTGTTGATCGCGTCGTACGTTTCGAGACACGAGTCGTCGAGCAACAGATGATGTGGGGTGACCTCGGCGGTAATCGAAATGCCTTGTCCGCGAGCCCATTTCATCAGTTCGACGGTGCCCGCAGTGGAGGCATGGCAGATGTGCACCCGTGCGCCCGCGTCTCGGGCCAGCAGTGCGTCGCGCGCGACGATCGATTCCTCTGCCGCACGCGGCCACCCGGCCAGTCCGAGCCGCGCCGCAGTGGGCCCCTCGTGTGCGACGGCACCGACGGTGAGCCGGGGCTCCTCGGCGTGCTGAGCGATGAGCACGCCGAGCGAACTCGAGTACTCCAGCGCCCGACGCATGATCAGTGGATCGTCGACGCAGTGGCCGTCGTCGGAGAACATCTTCACCCGGCCGACTCCCGCGGCCATCGTGGCCATCTCGGCGAGTTGCTTGCCCTTCAACCCGACGGTGATCGCTCCGACGGGGTGGACGTCGACGAGCCCGACTTCCTGTCCACGGCGCCACACATGGTCGGTCACGACCACCGAATCGGCAACCGGATCGGTGTTCGCCATGGCGAACACCGCGGTATAACCGCCGAGAGCGGCAGCGGCGGAACCGGATTCGATCGTCTCCGTATCCTCGCGGCCCGGCTCACGCAGATGCGTGTGCATGTCGACGAATCCAGGCAGCAGAATGTGGCCGCGGGCGTCGATCACCTGCGCGCCGTCGGCATCGAGGTCGGCACCGATTGCGGCGATCTCCTCGCCGGTGATCAGCACGTCGGTTTGGGAGCCCTCGCCGTACAGCAGGACGCCCCGCAGCAGAACCGAGGACGTGGATGCGGTCACGAAGCCCCCCCGTCCGAACCGACCAGCAATCGGAACAGCACTGCCATCCGCACGTGAACTCCATTCGTAACCTGTTGCAAGACTGCAGTTTTGGGAGAATCGGCCACCGATGATGCGATCTCCATGCCGCGCAGCATCGGACCGGGATGCAGCACGACGGCATGGTCGGGCAGCAGCTCCAGCCGGCGCTGCGAGAGCCCGTAGGTGATGGAGTACTCCCGAGCCGAGGGGAAGAACCCGCCGTTCATCCGTTCTGCTTGGACGCGCAGCATCAGCACGGCGTCCAATCCGGGCAGTTCGGCGTCGATGTCGTGTGACACCCGCACCGGCCAGCCGGTCACTCCGACGGGAAGCAGAGTCGGTGGCGCGATCAGCACCACCTCGGCGCCGAGCTTGGCCAGCAGAATCGCGTTGGAGCGCGCCACCCGGCTGTGCAGGATGTCGCCGACGATCGCGACGCGTCGGCCGGCGATGTTGCCGAGACGTTGACGAACCGTCAGAGCGTCGAGCAGGGCCTGGGTGGGATGTTCGTGGGTACCGTCACCGGCGTTGATGACGGCAGGACCTCCACCAGGAGTGGAGCCTGCGGAACGACCATCGAGGCCAGCACCTTGATCTGCGGTCCACTGAGCGATCTGGTGAGCCGCACCCGATGCCGGGTGCCTGACGATGAGGGCGTCGGCTCCGGCAGCGCGCAACGTCATCGCGGTGTCGCGGAGCGACTCCCCCTTCGACACCGACGAACTGCTGGCACTGACGTTGATGACGTCCGCACTCATCCACTTGCCGGCCACCTCGAAGGAGACGCGAGTGCGCGTCGAATTCTCGAAGAAGACCGTCATGATCGTGCGGCCACGCAGCGTCGGCAGCTTCTTCACCTCGCGGCCGAGCAGCGCCTGCTCGAATCGTTCGGCTTCGTCGAGAAGTTCGGTGGCCGAGTCGACGGTGAGATCGGCGACCGAGAGTAGGTGCTTCATCGCGCCGATCCTCCCTCGGACAGGCTGACACCGTCGCGGCCGTCGTGTTCGGACAGCAACACCGAGACGTCCTCGGTGCGCGCGGTGGGGACGTTCTTGCCCACGTAGTCCGCGCGGAGGGGAAGTTCGCGGTGGCCGCGGTCGATGAGAACTGCCAGCTGCACGGCGCGCGGACGACCGAGATCCCGTAGCGCATCGAGCGCGGAGCGGACGGTTCTGCCCGAGAACAGCACGTCGTCGACCAGCACGACCAACGCGTCGTCGACGCCGCCGACCGGGACCGACGTCCGCTCGAGGGGGCGGTGCGGCTTGTTGCGCAGATCGTCGCGGTACAGCGTGATGTCGAGAGACCCCAGCGGGGGTCGCACGCCGGAGAATGCCTCGATGCGTTCGGCGAGGCGTTCGGCCAGGGTGGTGCCGCGAGTGGGAATGCCCAGCAGGACGACGCGCGGCGAGTCAGCCGCGTCGAGAGCAGTTTTCTCGATGATCTGATGAGCCATGCGGGAGATGGTTCGTCCCACATCGGCCGAGGACAGCAATTCGCGAACGGCAGGGTTCGCAGACGAGCTTTCGGGCGCAGGCAAACTACGACCTCCTTCTCCGCCTCTCTGGACGGATCGTTAAAGGATGTCTGACATAGAACTGCGTAGAGCCTAGCAACGCTCTGCGAACCACACCTACCAGGCTCGCAGAGCGTTCGGTCACAGGACCGTCGAGCGTTCGATCAGTGCTCGGCGTCGACGGACGCGTCGCCGGGCGTGCCTGCCTGTGGACGGCTCGATACGGCCGCCGCGGCAGCGCGTACCTGCGGTGCCACGAGGACGATCTGGCCGAGCACACCGTTGACGAAGCCGGGCGAATCGTCGGTTGACAACTGTTTGGCCAGCTCCACGGCCTCGTCGACGGCCACGACCGGAGGCACGTCGGTGGCATGGAACAGCTCCCAGACGGCAATGCGAAGGATGGCCCGGTCGACCGCAGGAAGACGCGTGAGCGTCCAGTCCTTGAGGTGATCGGCAATCACTCCGTCGAGGCGATCCAGGTTCTCCGCAACGCCCTCGACCAACGTCGAGGTGTAGTCGCTGACCGGCGCGATGGTGTCGTCGGCTCGAGCGAGTTCGATGCGCTCGGCGGCCAGGTTCACCGGATCGACGTTGCGCGCCTCTGCCTCGAACAGAAAGTCCACCGCGCGCTTGCGGGCCTTGTGACGCGCGCCCAGCTTCTTCGCGCCGGGGGCACCGTTCTGCGCGCCGGAGGATGTCGACTTCTTCGATGACACGTTAGGAGTTCACACGCCCGAGGTAGTTGCCGTCACGCGAGTCGACCTTGAGCTTGTCGCCGGTGTTGATGAACAGCGGCACCGAGATCTCGGCTCCGGTCTCGAGTGTCGCAGGCTTGGTACCACCGGTGGAGCGGTCGCCCTGCAGACCCGGGTCGGTGTGCTTGACCTCGAGCTCGACGGTGACGGGGAGCTCCACATACAGCGGGACGCCCTCGTGCATGGCGACCTGGACCCGGAGGTTCTCGAGCAGGAAGCGGGCCCCGTCGCCGACGGTGGCCTCACCGATCGAGAGCTGGTCGTACGTGTCTGCGTCCATGAACACGTAGTCGCTACCGTCGTGGTAGAGGTACGTCATGTCGCGGCGGTCGACCGTTGCGGTCTCGACCTTCACACCGGCGTTGAACGTCTTGTCGACGACCTTGCCCGAGAGCACGTTCTTGAGCTTGGTCCGCACGAATGCGGGCCCTTTACCTGGCTTGACGTGCTGAAATTCGATGATCGACCACAGCTGGTTCTCCAGGTTGAGAACCAGTCCGTTCTTGAAATCGCTGGTGGAAGCCACTTGCTTCGCGTCTCCTCAATCGTTTGTGCGCGTGACGCGCCGTCGGTCACGGGCTTGGATTCGCTCCTGCCCGCGCGCTAGACGGACGTGAGTTCCTTGCTTGTCAGGGTGAGCAGTTCCGGACCCCCGTCGCGAACGACGAGTGTGTCCTCGATCCGAACGCCGCCGCGACCGGAGAAGTAGACACCCGGCTCGACGGTGACCGCTGCACCGCTCAGCAGTGTACCGGTGCTCGTCTTCGCGATTCCCGGCGCTTCGTGGATTTCCAAGCCAACGCCGTGACCGAGCCCGTGCAAGAAGTATTCGCCATACCCTGCGTCCTCGATGACCGAGCGCGACGCCGCGTCGACCGAGGCGGTGTTCACCCCTGGCGCCAGCGCCTCGCGACCGGCCGTCTGGGACCGCTGCACCAACTCGTACAGGTCGCGCTGCCACTGCGCCGGACTACCGATCACGAAGGTCCGGGTCATGTCGGAGTGGTACCCGCCCACGAGCGCACCGAAGTCCAGCTTCACGAAGTCACCCGCGGCCAACACCGCATCCGTCGGTCGGTGATGCGGCACGGCCGAATTGACGCCTGCAGCCACGATGGTCTCGAACGAGATCGCATCGGCACCGTGGTCGAGCATCGCAGATTCCAGTTCGCGGGCCACCTCACGCTCGGTTCTCCCGGCGCGAATGCTGCCTCTGCTCAGCAATTGAGCGAGCGCGTCGTCGGCGGCGCGGCACGCGTCACGGAGCAATCCCACCTCGAACTCGTCCTTGACCATGCGCAACGACTCGACGACACCAGGTGCGCGCACCAACTCGACGCCCCCGCCCAACTCGGCCCAGCTGCGATGGGCATCGACCGTCACCACGTGACTCTCGAATCCGATGCGGCCGCCACGACCCGACACTCCCGATCGAAGAAGGTGTATCGCCGACGCGCGGTCGATCTCGGCACGCAGATCCGGCACCTGCTCGGCGACCTGGGTGACATACCGACCGTCGGTGCAGATCACGGTCTCGTTCTCACCGTCGACCGAATCCGCCGCCGAGACCAGCAGGGCCGCATTCGAGCCGGTGAAACCGGTCAGATAACGCACGTTCAGCAAGTCGGTGATCATTATCGAGTCGAGGCCGTCGGTGGCCAACAGTTCTCGCAGGGCACCACGACGGGCACCGAAATCAGCAGGCATGCGCTCGACATTACTGCTCGCCCCGACGTGCCTCGGCCCGGACACATCGGGCTCCGACTTTGTGGGCCCTGCCACACGAACGGCGACGTGCGGATATGCTGTGCCGCATGACTGGGTGGGCAGTGCGTGGCATAGGTATGGGATTGATCAACGCCGTCGTTCGATTGCTGCTGGGGGCGGCAGTATCGATGTGGCCGCTGAGCGGCTCGGCGCTGCGATGGGTGGCGTATGCCCTCGTGATCCTCGTGATCGTCGTCTGGGCAGGAATCGACGGCGTCCGCGATCGACGCAATAATCCTGATCCCGACGACGGCCAGGACCTGACGATGGTGTGGCTCAAGGCCGCGGTCGTCGCAGGATTGCTCGCTGGACTGCTCAGTTGGATCATCGACTTCTTCGTCGACTTCAGCCTCGGGCAGAACGGTCTGCTCTTCGAGCTCACCTCCGGTGCGGCCTTCACCATCCTCACCACCTTCGTCGTTGCCAGCATTGCGGTGTTCGTGGGTCGGCTGATCGTGAACCGCGACGCGAAGAAGAAGCTGGCCACCTCCGACGCCGACCGTGCCCACGACCGCGAGCTGGTCAATGCAGGCAGCGCGGAGCGCGCCGCGGCGAGTCGCGGCACTCGATCGCAGGCAGAATCAACGCAGTCCGAACCTCAGTGGGCCGCCGAGCACGGCGAAGCCGACACCGAGGTGTTCTCGGCGGTGGACGCCGACGGGAAGCCCCGGTTGGACAAGCGAAGCAACCGGCACGGCACCGCCGACGGTTCCTGACTTCCGCGACAGACACACGGGCGGTGAGTGACGCATGACGCGTCGCTCACCGCCCGTTCTCATCTCGTCCGAAGCCCGGGGCCGAGTGTCACAACATGATGGCCGAACCACCGGTTGCCGGGGCCTCGCGACCGACCGCGGAGAACGCGGCGACGAGTAGAGCCGGATCTGGACCCTCCAGCCGTCCCGGCTTGGCCAGACCGTCCAGGACTACGAACCGCAACAGTCCGGCGCGGTTCTTCTTGTCCGTCTGCATGCCCTTCAGCAGGTCCCCGAACGCGTGCTCGTCGTAGGTGACCGGCAAGCCGACCGATTCGAGAATCGATCGATGCCTGTCGGCTGTGGTGTCGTCCAGACGACCGGCAAGCCGGCCGAGCTCGGCCGCGAACACCAGGCCGACCGACACTGCGGCACCGTGGCGCCACCGGTACTGCTCGCGCCGCTCGATGGCGTGGGCAAGCGTGTGACCGTAATTCAGGATCTCGCGCAGGTTCGACTCGCGCAGATCCGCCGCCACGACCTTCGCCTTGACCTCGACCGATCGCTTGATCAACTCCGGTAGAACATCACCGGTCGGATCGAGCGCCGCCGCCGGATCGGCCTCGATGATGTCCAGAATCCTCGGATCGGCGATGAAACCGGTCTTGATCACCTCGGCCATGCCCGAGACGATCTCGTTCTTGGGCACGGTCTCGAGCGTGGCGAGGTCGATCAGCACGGCAGCCGGTTCGTGAAAGGACCCGACGAGGTTCTTGCCGGCGTCGGTGTTGATGCCCGTCTTGCCGCCGACGGCCGCGTCGACCATGGCGAGCAGCGTCGTCGGTACGTGCACGATACGAACCCCACGCATCCACGTTGCTGCCACGAACCCGGCCAGGTCCGTCGCGGCTCCGCCGCCCAGGCTGACGATGGCATCGCTGCGGGTGAGACCGATACGGCCCAACACCTCCCAGCAGAATCCCGCCACAGCGAGGTCCTTACCGTCCTCGGCATCCGGGATCTCGATGCGGTGTGCGTCGATTCCCTTCTCCGCCAATGCCGCACGCACGGCCTCGGCCGTTTCGGCCAGCGGTGGCTGGTGAAAAATCGCCACGGTGGCGGTTCCGGCGAGCTCGTCGACGAGGTCCGTCAACAGACCTCGGCCGATGATCACCGGGTACGGGCTGGCAGTCTCGACCTGGACTCGCACTGGCTCTGTCATCGAATCACCTTCATCTACTGGGGGTTTCGTCGTTCACGTCGCGCGCGGGCACGGGTGCGATCGCAGTCAGTTTCGAGACCAGCTGGCCCACCACTCGGGCGGGGCTGCGACTGTCGGTTCGCACCCGCACCGTGGCCACCGAACGGTAGAGGGGCCGCCGATGACGCATCAGTTCCTGATACTTCGCGCGGGGATCGGGACCGGCAAGGAGCGGCCTCACCGTGTTTGCCCCCGTCCGCCGAAGTCCTTCTGCCACACTGATTTCCAGGTAGACAACCCTGTGCTTCGACAGCAGGGCGCGCGTGGAAGCGGACAGCACTGCACCACCTCCGAGAGAGACGATGCCGTCGTGCGAGGCCAGCGCGCCCGCCACAATCCGCTCCTCGATCTGCCGAAATGCCGGCTCGCCGTCGTGGGAGAAGATGTCGGCGATCGTGCGACCGGTCTCTCGTTCGATGGCCACGTCGGTATCGAACAGCTCCAGACTCAACGCCTGCGCAAGCCTTCTACCGATGGTCGACTTGCCTGCTCCCGGCGGTCCAACGAGGACCGCGTACGGGCTCATCGTGGAGGTCGGGCGGCGGTGCCCTTCACGTAGTGGTCGACGTTGCTCGTCGTCTCCGCCAGCGAATCCCCACCGAACTTCTCCAACGCTGCTTGAGCGACCACCAAGGCAACCATGGTCTCGGCGACGACACCGGCGGCCGGAACGGCGCAGACGTCCGAGCGCTGATGAATGGCGACTGCTTCGTCTCCGGTGGTCATGTCGACGGTCGCCAGCGCGCGCGGCACGGTGGAGATGGGTTTCATCGCAGCCCGCACTCGCAGTGGCTCGCCGTTGGTCATCCCGCCCTCGATGCCGCCTGCGCGGTTGGTCGAGCGGAGCACCCCGTCCGGGCCGGGCTTGATCTCGTCGTGGGCGACGCTGCCGCGGCGGCGGGCCGTCTCGAAGCCGTCACCGATCTCGACACCCTTGATGGCCTGGATTCCCATCAGCGCAGCAGCCAGCCTGGCGTCGAGCTTGCGCTCCCCGGAGACGAACGACCCGAGACCGACGGGGAGGCCGTGCACGACGACCTCGACGACGCCGCCGAGGGTGTCGCCGTCCTTCTTCGCCGCTTCGATCTCGGCGATCATCGACTCCTCGGCAGCCTTGTCGAATGCGCGCACCGGGGAGGCGTCGATCGCGTCGAGGTCGTCACCTGAAGGCGGCGGGCCGACATACGGATCGGATGCTCCGATGGAGATCACGTGGGACACGACGTCGACGCCGAACGCCTGCTTCAGGAAAAGGCGCGCGACCGTGCCGATGGCTACGCGGGCGGCGGTCTCGCGTGCGCTCGCGCGTTCGAGAACCGGGCGCGCATCGTCGAAGCCGTACTTGAGCATTCCGGAGAAATCTGCGTGTCCTGGACGTGGGCGGGTCAGCGGGGAGTTGCGCGCGAGATCGGCGAGCACGGCTTCGTCGACCGGATCGGCCGACATCACCTGCTCCCACTTGGGCCATTCGGTGTTGCCGACCTCGATCGCCACGGGCCCGCCCATGGTGCGGCCGTGCCGTACACCACCGGTGAGCGTGACTTTGTCCGCCTCGAACTTCATTCGGGCCCCGCGGCCGTAACCGAGACGACGTCGGGCGAGTTGGGAGGCAATATCGTCCGAGGTCACCTCGACTCCCGCGACCATTCCTTCGAGAATGGCGACGAGAGCGGGTCCGTGGGATTCTCCGGCAGTTATCCAGCGCAGCACTCGAGCATCTTTTCACGTCAGGCAAGCTGCGGATGCCAGCAGGGTCGCCGCGCACATGGACGGGCCGTGCGCGATACGTGCCCGCCTGTGCCCGAAGGCTGTGACGATCGATCCGACCACGGCAGTTGCCAGTGGTGCCGACAGCGCCGCGATCACCCATCCTTCCCCACCGCCGAGCGCTGCGATCGAGCCCACCGACCACGCCAGCTTCACGTCCCCGGCACCGAACGCCGACGGCGCGAGAAGGTGTACGACGAGGTAGATCGCGAACAACAGGGCTCCGCCGAGCAATGCTCGCGCCGAACCCGCCGACACGAGCAGCGTCGTCACCACGATCGCACCCGGGATCGTCAGTTCGTTCGGCAACCGGCGACGCCGTAGGTCGACGGCACTGAGCGCCGCAAACCACCATGTCAGCAACCACAGTGGACCCACATGGGTGGTCCCGCCGAACCGCCACCAGACCCAGCCGGTACCCACCGCGGACAACAGCGGCAGGTAGCGAGGATCCCAGCGGACCAAGCCGAAGCGCATCGTTACCCCGACAACGGCACCGACCACGCACGCTGCGCACAGACTGAACATGGCCCGAAGGGTCGCATCCCTCCGATGCCTATTCACGAGAAAACACCTGCTCGCAGATTGCCCTGTGGACAACCCACTGCCTGTGGACTACGGGGACGTCGTGCTCACTGGGCAGTGGCCAATGCGGCACGCATGGCCGCCCTGGGTGCCGGCTCGCCGGTGAACTGCTCGACTTGCCCATACGCCTGCTCGAGCAGCATCGCCAGGCCGCCGACCACGGTTCCACCGGCCAGTTCCACCGCAGCTGCCAGCGGCGTCGGCCAGGGATCGTAGATGGCGTCGAGCACCAACGGCGCGTGAGCGAGTGCAGTAGCGATGTGTTCGGCTCCGGCCGCGGGCACGGTGCTGACCAGTACGGCAGATGCACTGGCGATCGCAGTGAGGCGCGGATCGGCCATGTCTGCGAACTCCGCGCGCAGTCCTGCGGAGACGGCGCACTGCAGTGTTTCCGACGCCCGGTCGGCCGAGCGCGCGACGACGGTGACGGCGGCAGCCCCCAAGCCGGCCAATGCGACGATCGCCGGCCGCGACGTTCCCCCGGCTCCGACCACCGTCACGGCTTTGCCCGACAGGTCGACGACCCCCGCACCGCGAAGGGCACCGGCTATACCGTCCACATCGGTGCAGTCGGCACGCCAGCCCGATGCCGTGCGCACCAGTGTGTTCGCCGAGCCGGCCAACACGGCCCGTTCGGTGCGTTCGCCGGCGTAGTTCAAGGCAGAGACCTTGCCTGGCATCGTGACGGAGACACCGACCCATTCGGGACCGAAACCGTCGAGCATGCCCGGCAATTGCTCACCGGTGCACTCGATTCGGTCGTAGGTCCAGCCGTCGAGACCGAGTGCGCGGTACGCAGCGCGATGCAGTATCGGCGACTTCGAGTGTTCGACGGGGCTTCCCAGTACTGCGGCCCGCACGTCAGCGCCCGCTGTCGAGGAAGCCTGGTTCTACCTTTGCGATGTTCGCGAGGTGTTCCTCGTAGCTTCGAGTGAACAGTGTTTCGCCTGCCTGATTGATGGTCACGAAGTACAACCAGTCACCGTCGGCGGGTGCCTCGACGGCTTGCACCGCACCGATGCTGGGCGAAGAGATCGGGGTTGCCGGCAACCCTTCGCTGGCATAGGTGTTCCACGGGGTCACGCGGGCCCGGTCGGCGTCGGTGGTGGCCACCTCGGTCGTGTCGAGCGAGTAGTTGACCGTCGAGTCGAACTCGAGTTTCTGCGGAACCGCGAGCCGGTTCAGAATCACCCGAGCTACCTTGCTGAAATCCTGTGGCAGGGACTCCCGCTCGACGAGAGATGCAGCAACCAGAGTGTCGTAGGGGGTGAGCCCGGAATTGGTACCCGCGGTGAGAATTCCGGTGTCCTCGTAGCGAGTGGAACTCTCGGAAACCAGCTGCTTCAGGATGTCGGCAGGTGCGGCGCTGGGATCGAAATCCCAGGTTCCCGCTGCGATCAGGCCTTCGAGCTGACGATCGCGGTCCGGAACTCCCTCGACGCGATCGGTAGCCCAGGCGGGAACGCCCAGGGCCGCTGGGTCGTCCACGGCTCCGGCCGCATTGAGGTCGTCGTAGCTCACGCATACGGGAGTGCCGCTCCCCGTTCGATCCACGCAGCTCGCCTCGGAGATCAGCGTGTAGATGCCCTTCTTGACGGCACCGGTGTTCACGTCGCGCGCGTCGTGCAGCTGACGTCCCTCCGAGATGACCATGTTTCCCACCCGGGAGGCGGGGTCCACGAGTTCGCTCACCGCTCGCGAGGCCGGCACATTACTGGTGAGCAGATAGAAGCCCGGCTGGACCGAGGTGATGGCGTTGTTCGCGATCGCCGCTTCCAGGAATGCCCCCGAACTGGCGACGACACCCTTGTCCGCTGCCTCGGTACCGATTTGTTGGGCGGTGTCGTTGGGGTGAACCTGAATCACGACGCCGTCACCGGACGACCCGGCCGCGAAATCTGCGTTGGGGGTCGTGCGATTGCCGAATTTGCTCACTGCGAAATACCCTCCGCCTGCCACTGCGACGATGAGCACCAATCCGAGCACCAAGGCCACGATGCGGCCACGACGCTTGCGGGTGGACGCGGCGCGATCCCTGCGGCTCGCAGCACGGCTGCGGCCCACTTCCCGCGGCTCCGCGCCGCGCTCGGAATCCGGACGCGGGGTACGGTCGCGTTCCCGATCTGCACCAGGTGCAGGCGTGGGGTGCGGTTCGTGCCGTTGCGGCGGCCGCGGACGGCCGTTCATACGGCGATCGAAGTCGCTACCCTCGTCCACGCGATACCCGATCGGATCGGTGTGCGCCTCGTCGGAGCGCGCATCTCGCCGGTCCCGATCGAAGGACCCATGGTTGTTCACTCGTCGACCTCCGTCGATCCTGAATTCGTCCCTGCGTGACCCGAGACCGCGTCATCCGAGACCGCGCGATCGGCAGCACCGCGAGTGGACACGGCCCGACGCTCGTCGAGCCAGCCCTGCAATATCGCCACCGCCGCAGCCTGATCGATCACCGATCGTTGATTCTTGGCCCGCACACCGCTGTCCCGTAGTGCACGCGACGCACTCACGGTAGTCAGTCGCTCGTCGGCCATTCGAATCGGCACGTCGCCCAACCGTCTGTGCAGGGAACGGCCGAATTTCTCGGCGGCGTCGACGGCACTGCCGCGCTCACCGCGCAGTGTGCGGGGCAGGCCGATCACGATCTCGACGGCCTCGTACTCGGCCACGATCTCCGCGACTCGTACCACGTCCGGGGCGTCGGGGCCCTTGATCTTCGAGCGCGGCACCGTCTCGACCGGCGTCGCGAGCACACCGTCGGGATCGCTCGACGCGATTCCGATACGAACGCTGCCGACGTCGATACCGATTCGCCGTCCCCGTCCCGGATCGTCGACGCCGGGCCGATCGGGGCCACGCCCCAGGTTGGCCATACTCGTCAGCGAGTCGTGAGTTCGGACAGGCGAGCCCGGGCAGCGTCCATACCGGCGGCGATTCCGGCGACGTCCGACCCCGACCCCTGGGCCAGTTCGGGCTTACCACCACCCCGGCCACCGATGCTCGGACCGAAGGCAGCCACCAGGTCAGCGGCGGCGACGCCCGCATCCTGGGCAGCCTTGTTGGTCGACACCACGAACGGAACCTTGCCGCCGACCGTGCCGAACAGCACCACGACAGCCGGATCCGCGCCGAGGCGTCCACGAATATCGGTCACCAGGGTGCGCAGATCGTTGCCGCCGACACCGTCGGGTGCCTGCGCGACCACCGCGCGAACATCGCCGAACCGCTGTGCCTTCTCGACGAATTCACCGGCCGAGGCCAGCACCGCCGCGGCCTTCACCGCGTCGAGCTCCTTCTCGGCGACACGCAGACGCTCGACGAGGGTCTCGATACGAGCCGGGACTTCCTCGGAGGGCACCTTGAGCGACGACGCGATCCCGGCGAGCAAAGCGCGTTCCTTGGCGAGATAGCGGTACGAATCGAGGCCGACGAATGCCTCGACGCGGCGCACGCCGGATCCGACCGACGATTCACCCAGGATGGTGACCGGGCCGATCTGCGACGAGTGCTGCACATGGGTGCCACCGCACAGTTCCATCGAGAACGGCCCACCGATCTCGACCACTCGTACTTCGTCTCCGTAGTTCTCACCGAACAGAGCCATCGCGCCCATCTTCTTGGCGCTGTCCAGGTCGGTGACCAGGGTGTTGACCTCGAAGTCGGAGCCGACCGCGTCGTTGGCAACGTTCTCGATGTCGTCGCGCTGTGCCTCCGAGAGCGCGCCCTGCCAGGAGAAGTCGAACCGCAGGTAGCCGGGTTTGTTGAGCGAACCGGCCTGAGTTGCGTTCGGCCCGAGGACCTGTCGCAGAGCAGCGTGCACCATGTGGGTCCCCGAGTGGCCCTGGGTAGCGCCCTTGCGCCAGGCGTGGTCGACGTCGACGTGGACGGTGTCGCCCTCGGTGATCTGACCCGACTCGACCACCGACTTGTGCGTCCAGACCTTCTTGGCGATCTTCTGCACGTCGTTGACCTTGACGCCGAGGCCGGGTGCGGTGATGGTGCCGATGTCGGCGATCTGTCCACCGGACTCGGCGTAGAGCGGGCTTCGGTCGAGGATGATCTCGATACTGTCTCCCGCAACCGCGGTCGGAACACGAACACCGTTCGAGATCAAGGCCAATACCGTTGCCTCGGAACCGAGTTCGTCGAATCCGGTGAACTCGGTCGGCGAACCGTCGACGAAGTCCCGATAGACCGTGAGGTCGGCGTGTGCATGCTTGCGTGCACGGGCGTCGTCCTTGGCTCGGTTGCGCTGCTCGGCCATCAACGTCCGGAAACCGTCCTCGTCGACCGAAAGACCCGCCTCGGCGGCCATTTCGAGCGTCAGATCGATCGGGAACCCGTAGGTGTCGTGCAGCGCGAATGCTTCGGCACCGCCGATCTTTTTTGCACCCGACGCCTTGACGGCCTCCGCCGCGCCCTCGAACAGTCGCGAACCCGAGGTGAGGGTCTTGAGGAATGCCGTCTCCTCCCCCACTGCGACGGTCAGAATGCGGTCGAAGTCGGTGACCAGGTTCGGGTAGGACTCCGCCATCGTGTCGCGCACGACGGTGACGAACTGCGCCATCGTCTCGTCGGGCGCACCCAGCAGACGCGCAGAACGCACGATGCGGCGTAGCAACCGACGCAGCACGTAGCCGCGCCCGTCGTTGCCCGGGTTGACGCCGTCGGAGATGAGCAGTGCCGCGGTGCGGGTGTGATCGGCGATGACGCGGAAGCGCACGTCGTCGTCGTGATTCGCACCGTATGCACGTCCCGATAGTTCCTCGGCCTTCGCGATCACCGGCCGAACGAGGTCGGTCTCGTACACGTTGTCCACACCCTGCAGCAGAAACGCGACGCGCTCGACACCCATGCCCGTGTCGATGTTCTGCTTCGGCAGCGGACCGAGGATCTCGAAGTCGTCCTTGCTGATCCCCTTGCCGCGCTCGTTCTGCATGAACACGAGGTTCCAGATCTCGATGTACCGATCCTCGTCGGCCTCCGGACCGCCCTCGGCACCGAACTCGGGTCCGCGGTCGTAGTAGATCTCGGAGCACGGGCCACAGGGTCCCGGAATGCCCATGGACCAATAGTTGTCGGCCATTCCGCGGCGTTGAATCCGCTCGTCGGGCAGCCCGGCGATTTCCTTCCAGAGTTCGATCGCCTCGTCGTCGTCGAGATATGCAGTGGCCCAGATGCGCTCGGGGTCGAACCCGTATCCGCCGTCCTCCACGCTGTCGGTCAACAACGACCAGGCGTGCCGAATCGCGTCGCGCTTGAAGTAGTCGCCGAACGAGAAGTTGCCGGCCATCTGAAAGAACGTGTTGTGCCGGGTGGTGATGCCGACGTTCTCGATGTCGAGGGTGCGCACGCACTTCTGGACGCTCGTCGCCGTCTTGTACGGCGGCGTCTGCTGACCGAGGAAGAACGGCACGAAGGGAACCATGCCCGCATTGACGAACAGCAAGTTCGGGTCGTCGAGAATCAACGACGCACTGGGCACTTCGGTGTGCCCCGCCTTCACGAAATGGTCGAGGAAACGCCTGCGGATCTCATGGGTCTGCACTGATACAGGTTAGCGTCGTCGGACCCCGTGCCGACTCGAGGGCCTATCGGCCTCTGATGATGCGCCGCAGTTTCCCCACCCTGGTCGCGATTTCGCGCTCGGCACCGTGTTCGGTGGGCTCGTAATAGTTCACGCCCACCAATTCATCCGGCGGATACTGCTGCCCCAGCACGCCACCCGGACTGCTGTGCGGATATCGATACCCGACGGCATTCCCCAACCCCTGAGCTCCCTTGTAGTGCCCGTCGCGCAGATGCGGCGGTACAGAGCCCGACTTTCCGGCCGCTACATCGGCCATGGCCGCACCGAGAGCCGCGATCACCGCACCCGACTTCGGCGCGGTGGCCAGGTGGATCGTGGCCTGCGCAAGCGCCAACCTCGCCTCGGGCATGCCGATCATCTGTACGGCGTTCGCCGCGGCCGTCGCCGTCTGCAGTGCAGTCGGATCGGCCATCCCGATGTCCTCGCTGGCATGCACCACCAACCGGCGGGCGATGAACCGAGCGTCCTCACCCGCAGTGATCATGCGCGCCAGATAGTGCAGCGCGGCGTCGACGTCGGACCCTCTGATCGACTTGATGAACGCACTGATGACGTCGTAGTGCTGGTCGCCGTCGCGGTCGTAGCGCACGGCGGCCTTGTCGACACTGGCCTCGACCGTCGCGAGGTCCAGCGTTCCGTCGGTTGCGGCACCCGCTGCCGCCTCGAGAGCCGTCAACGCTCGGCGGGCGTCACCGGCCGCGAGACGCACCAGGTGATCCATCGCGTCCTCGGCGATCGTCACCGCACCGTCCAGTCCGCGCGGGTCGTTGGCGGCGCGGGTCAACAGCAACTCGATGTCCTCGGTTCCCAGCGGCTGCAACTGCAACACGAGCGACCGCGACAGTAGAGGCGACACCACCGAGAACGACGGGTTCTCGGTGGTGGCCGCCACCAGCAGGACGATTCGGTTCTCGACGGCTGCGAGCAACGCGTCCTGCTGCGTCTTGGAGAAGCGGTGCACCTCGTCGATGAACAGAACCGTTTGTTCGCCCGACAGCAACCGGCGTCGTGCGAGTTCGATGACGCTACGCACTTCCTTCACGCCTGCCGACAGTGCGGACAATGCCTCGAACTTGCGTCCGGTGGCTCCGGAGATCAACGAGGCCAGCGTCGTTTTCCCGGTTCCCGGGGGACCGTAGAGCATCACCGACGATGCACCGGATCCCTCGACGAGCCGACGCAACGGCGCACCGGGAGCCAACAGATGAGATTGTCCGACCACCTCGTCGAGGGTCGTCGGACGCATTCTCACGGCCAGCGGCGCGTCGGGCCGGACGTAGGTCGAGGTCGGGCGCGACTCGGCGATCGTCTCCTCCGGGGGTGCTGGGGTATCGAAGAGGCCATCACCGGGGTCGTCGCTGCTCGAAACATCACTGCCCGACATGTCACTTCCGAAGCCGCCACTCACCGGTCGAACGCTACCGATCGCGCTGCCGAGAATGCGAACGACGTCGTGGCTACCGCTCCCACTTGGCCCGCAACGCGGTCACGACCGATGCTGCGTACTCGGCGATGCCGGTCTCACCGGCACGTTCGGCGCTGTCGGCCAGCACGGACCATCGGGAAACGAGCGCCTGCGATCGTGGAACCGAGAGGTGATGTGCCCGCGCCGCGGCGATGCGCGTGTGGTCGTCCGGGAGGAACCAATACGTGGTCAGCCAGACCCAGATCAGCCGCGCGTCGAGGATCTTGCTCGCCAGGGCGGTGTCGTCGGCCAGCGCAGGCCAGATCCCGACGACCTCCGCACGCCATGCATCGATCATCGCCTGCTCACGTTCGTGCGTGAGCTCGAAGCTGCACAGACACCCCGGGAACGAGGCCAGGGCATAGGTGATGTCGAGGGTGGCGTCGCGGAATCCGCCCCACTCGTAGTCGAGAAAACGGACACCTTCGTCGTTGACGATGATGTTGTCGGGACACAGATCGGATGGGCTGAAAGCGCGGAAGGTGCCGTGCGCGAACAGTCGTCCACTACGAGATACGCGATCGAGCAACGCAGCCGGGGTTGGACCCACTCCTGGTAAGCCGGCCAACAATTCGGGAACCTCGGCCAGTGCATCGGGAATCTGCGCGGAGATTCCGTCCGTGGTGTCGGGTTGCCCGACGCGACGGAGGAGAGCTGCGAAATCGTCCTCGCGGCCGACGGTCGCGGCGTGCATTCGACCGAGCGCCTGAGCCATGGCCATCAGCGAGTTGGTCACTGCCGCCTCGTCCGAGTTTCTCAACAGGGTCGTGATCGGGCTGGCGTCACCGAGGTCGCTGAGCACGAGCAACCGCGCGTCGAGATCGTAGGCGTGCAGTTCCGGCCCGGGCCTGCTGTCGGT
Source organism: Rhodococcus ruber (assembly GCF_027270735.1). Taxonomy (GTDB): domain Bacteria; phylum Actinomycetota; class Actinomycetes; order Mycobacteriales; family Mycobacteriaceae; genus Rhodococcoides; species Rhodococcoides rubrum_A. The sequence continues at coordinate 33,429 of NZ_JAPWIJ010000003.1, forward strand.
GGCCAGCGCATTGGCGAACTGGTACGAGGCCGCCTCCCGCAGGAATGCACTCGACCCTGCGATGTCGGCCAATTCGGTATGCAGTTCCGACTCACCGGTCACGTCGCGCACTTGCTTGAGCACCAAGGTCCGGGGCAGCTGAAAGGGGTTCTCGGAGACCTTGACTCGCAATACGATCGCCTGGCCGCTACCACCGAGATTCACGGGGTCGATCAGCGTCACCGGAGCTCCGGTGCGCTTGGCGAGGAGGCGCTGCGCTGCTGCTACTACCTCTGATACAGGGTCTGCCAGTGTTGCGGTCATCGGTTTCCAAGCTACCCGTTCGCTGCGATTTTCTGTGCTGTGTCGACGACTACGAATGGGACACGATTGTCCGTTTTGCGGCTTTTCGCACGTCACATCCCCAGATTCGACCAGACGGTCGGTTACCCCCGAACCATCGAATTATGCAGGGTTCGCTACTGCGGTGCAACGTCGACGGACACGGAGATGGTGCTCTCCTCCGCCTCGGTGTAGATGACCCCGCGCAGGGGTGGCACATCGGCGTAGTCGCGCCCCCACGCCACCGTCGCGTACCGCTCGTCGACCAGCTGGTCGTTGGTGGGATCGAAAGCGAGCCACCGATCGTTGGGCATCCACACCGCAGCCCAGGCGTGGGTCGCATCGACGCCGATCATGCGTTCCTTACCGGGCGGAGGTTCGGTCGCGAGATATCCCGACACGTACCGCGCGGCCAGACCGTGCGACCGTAGGCAGGCAATGGCCAGTCGAGCGAAATCCTGGCACACACCCGAACGTGCGGAGAGCACATCGACCACAGTGGTCGACACCGTCGTCGAACCGGACAGATACCGAAAGTCCGTGAAAATGCGATGCGTCAGATCGACGATGACGTCCGCCAGCGGCCGACCGGGCCGGAAACTGGGCGCGGCATACGCACGCACCTCGTCGGTGATTTCCGGAGTGGGAAGATCCAGAGCGAACTCCACCGCGGACGCACGGGCCGAATCCGCGGTTACGGTCGGGTCGAACAGCGCCATCCGAGCGGACTCCCACGGCGCGGTTGCCGGCCACGATGTGGTCTCGTCCACCGGCCGCGGATACACCTCCACCAGCGAGTCCGCGGTCACCACCAGCTTCTCGTGATCGTGCGTCACGTGGAAGTACACGTCCTCGTTGCCGTAGACGTCGACGCCGAAGGACTGATCGGTGGGCGCAGGTTCCACGGTGACGGACTTCTCCGTGCAGTGTTGCCCATCCATGTCTCGCGGCGCGAGAAATCCTCGTCCGTACGACGAGGAGACGCGATCGGAGTAGGTATAGGTCGTGATGTGCTTGATTCGGTACCGACGGCTCATCACCGCACCCCGTTCGCAGTTCGAATGTTCGAGCTACCCCACAGCGGCTGCGTGCCTCCCGGCAACGACATGTGCGTCGCGAGGACCACGCGGGACAGCTCCTCGAGGGAATCGTGGATGCCGTCCACCAACTCGATCAGGTCGACCCGGCGACCGTTGACGTCGACCGATTCCAGATCGCCCGGGTCCACACGCCGCAACCGCACCCGCATCTGCTCGACCAGTTGCTCGGGCCGTGACGTACCCGAGGCGTCGGGCAGCGATCCGAGGTCGTCGCGCAGACGATCGAGCTGATACACCAACGCTCGCGGATTTCCCTCGTCGAACAGCAGCAGCTGCGCAACCGCTGCCGGACGTGCTCGGCCGCTGTTGCGTCGGCGATAGATCACCGAGGACTCGGCCGCCGACAACACCGAATCGATGACGGCCTGTTCCGTGGACGGAGTGAGGGCGTGGCTCAGTGTTGCCGACAGCAGCGCTGTCAGTTGCAGACCACGTTCGATCCGTTTGCCCGCGTCCATCAGGTACCAGCCGGCATCTCGAACCATCGACTCCGACGCCAATCCGGACACCGCGAGCAGACCCCGCAGCACGCTCGACTGCGACGCGGCCAGTTGGGCACCGTTGTTGACCGAGGATTCCGCCAATTCTTCGAGCGCGGTGTCGATGCGGTTGAGCACCGCCCAGGTGTCGTTCGAGAGCTGATCGCGTACCGCGCGCGCCGCCTGCTGCATTCGATCCACCGATTGCGCCAGCGATCCGAGGCGTGCCGCCGACAGCATCAACGAACGCATTTCGACGATCGCGTCGGCACGGGTCTTCTCGTCGAGGAAACCCGGTCCGGTCCGCGAGACCTTGGTGACCGCCTCGAGGAGGATCGGCAGACTCTCGCTGCCCTCCAACCACGGCATCGAACGGTAGTCCTGATTGCGCTCGCGCGCCGCGATCAGCAGGCGAGTCATGTCCTCGGCACGCTCGGTGTAGCGACCGAACCAGAACAGATCGCCCAGCACACGTGGTGAGCTGACCACATCGACGTTGGACGCGGCGTACTGCGGCAACTCCTCCACCGTCGCGGGCGGGGTGTGCGGCGCAGAATCGGCCGGCGTGACCCGTTCCAGCGACTTCACCCAGACATCCTTCGAGGCCACCGTGATGAGCGGATCGGTGACCGGAGCCGTGATCACCACCTGCCCCAGCCCACCGCGCATCGGGGTGTACCCACCGCGCTGCGCGACCGTGAACAGCCTCATCCCCACTTGCGCGGGAGCCACCGCCAAGTGCTCTCCCGCTCCCCCGCCGATCGACGAACCGACCGGAGCCAACGAGAATTCCGGTACTTCCTGACCGGTCCACTTCCAGGGCTCGGCAACGATCCGATCCCACAAGTCGCGAGCTCCGGCATCAGTGAGATCGTGTCCCACCACAGTGCGACGCGACGTGGTCGACCGCAGCACCAGCGAACGCAGTCGAGTGCCGATGTGCGAGAGCTGATTCGGGTCACCGCCCCAATAGGTGGCAACCGAACCGAGTATCGAATCCTCGTCCAGTAGTGCCCTGCTCAGCGCAGGTAGCAGCGGAGCCAGAGCCGGATTCTCCAATACCCCGCTGCCGAGGGTGTTGACCACACTGACAGCACCCCGCCGCAGCACCTCGACCAGGCCCACCACACCCAGATGCGAATCCGGGCGCAAGTCCAATGGATCGGCGAACTCGGCGTCCACTCGACGAAGCACCACATCGACCTTGCGGAGCTTGCCGAGAGACCGCATCCACAGGCAGCCGTCCCGAACGACGAGATCGGCGTTCTCTACCAGCGGGAAGCCGAGAACCGTTGCGAGATACGCCTGATCGAACGCAGTCTCGGAATGCGAACCGGGGCTCAGTACAACCACCACCGGATCCTCGGCGGATGCGGGCGCAGCGTCGCGCAGTGCCAACCGCACCGCACGCGCGAACGTCGACAGCGGCCTCGGGTTGCTCTCCTGGAACAGCTCGGGCATTGCTCGCGACATCACGCGCCGATCCGCGAGCGCATACCCCACGCCGGACGGTGCCTGAGTTCGGTCGGCCACGACCTGGAATCGACCGTCCGAGCCGCGGGCGACATCGGCGGCATGCATGAACAATTGATGCGGACCCGGGATGGTGATCGCATGCGCCGTCCGCAGATAGCCGGGGTTGCCGAAGATCAGCTCCGGCGGGATCAGCCCCCGCCGAACGGTCTCCTGGGCACCGTAGATGTCGGTGAGCACCGCGTCGAGCAACATCGAGCGCTGAACCAAGCCGGCTTCCAGACGGTCCCACTCGTCGGCCGCGATCACCAACGGAACGCTGTCCAAGCCCCACCGCACGGCACTGGGCACAGCCTCGGAACCGCCGGTCGGAATGGGGTTGTACGTGATGCCGTGGTCGTCGACGAGTCGGCTGACCCGTGACTGCAGGGTCTGCATGGCCCCCGAACCGGCCTCGCGCATCCCGTCGATCAACCCCGCCCAATGCGGACGGACGTTGTCGTCGGCATCGAGCATCTCGTCGAAACGATCTGCTCGACCGACCACGGCCTCACGTCGACCCCGATAAGCAAGCCAGGGCGACCCGGCTGTAATGGAAACTTCCTCGCTCCGGCCGGCATCACCCGTGACAGGTTCGTTCCGGCCGGCTCCACCCGTCACAGGTTCGTTCCGGCCGGCTCCACTCAGGGCAGTATCTACGGGCACCATCGAGCCGCTGTTCCTTCCGTCGGTCGATCACCCTCCAACGCCGGGTGAGTTCGTGACCGAATTCACCCGAAGTGCGTCGGACCGAGATCGCTACCGGTCGACTCGTTCTGTTGTGCAGGTACGCGTCAGGGCGTGTGAACTCCTGTTCGGCGCAGGTCCAACATGCCGGGAGCACTCACATCGATCGCCTGCCGAGCGTGCATCTCGAGCAATCTTGCTACGTCCACCTTCCCCGAGGTGAACCCACCCTCCTCGAAGCGGCCGTTACGGCGTGCTTCGGCCTCGACGGAGTTGACGGGTGGACCGTCGTACGACCTCCCGCCCGGGTGAACGACGTGGTACGAGCAACCGCCCACCGCGCGTCCGGTCTGCATCTCCACGAGATCGAAACGCAGCGGACTCTGTACCTCGATCGTCGGGTGCAGAGCGCTCGGCGGCTGCCATGCGCGATACCGCACCCCAGCGACCTGAACGTCTTGGCGATCGGTGCGCAGCAGCGGCACCGGCACCCCGTTGCACGTCAACAGGTATCGACCCGCATCGGCTCCGGCGACCTGAACCTGGATTCGCTCCACCGAGGAGTCCACGTACCGCGCGGTCCCCGAGGACGTCGATTCTTCGCCGAGGGTGTTCCACGGCTCGATCGCACCGCGTAGTTCGATCTCGGCGTCGCCGACCACGGTGGTTCCGATCCGCGGGAAACGGAATTCGGTGAACGGATCGAGCCAGCTGGTGTCGAACTCGATTCCGTGCTCACGGAGGTCCTCGACCACGCGGCCGATGTCGTTGATGACGAAGTGCGGCAGCATGTACCGCCCGTGCAGGTTCGCACCGTGCCGAATGAGAGGTGCCTGGAGCGGGGTGTCCCAGAACCGCGAGACCATCGAGCGCACGAGCAGTGACTGCACCATTGCCATCTGATGATGGGGCGGCATCTCGAACCCGCGCAGCTCGAGCAATCCCAGTCGGCCCCGAGTGGAGTCAGGGCTGTAGAGCTTGTCTATGCAGAACTCGGCCCGGTGCGTGTTCCCGGTGATGTCGGTGAGCAGGTGACGCAGCGCCCGATCCACCACCCAGGGCGACGCGGATCGATCTCCGTCGGTCAGTCGCCTGATCTCGCTGAACGCAACCTCGAGTTCGTAGAGCGATTCCTCGCGACCCTCGTCGGCACGAGGTGCCTGCGACGTGGTTCCGATGAATCGTCCCGAGAACAGGTACGACAACGACGGGTGACGCTGCCAATGCGTCAGCAGCGACACCAGTAAGTCCGGTCGACGGAGCACCGGCGAGTCCACGGGTGTGACCCCGCCCAGGGTGATGTGGTTGCCACCCCCGGTTCCGCGAGTAGTGCCGTCGTTGTCGAATCCTTCGGTACTCAACCGGGATTTACGTGCCTCGAGGTAGAGGCGTTCCATGAGCTCGTTCTGTTCGGCCCATGAGGACGTCGGTTGAACGTTGACCTCGATCACACCGGGATCCGGTGTAACGGTCAAGGTTTGAATGCGCGGATCCGACGGCGGACCGTAACCCTCGATGACGACCGGCGTGTCGATGGTCGAGGCCGCGTGCTCGACGCGCGAGACGAGGTCGACGAAATCGTCCAAACGATCCATCGGCGGCATGAACACGTGCAGAACGCCGTCGCGGACCTCGGCGACCAACGCGGTCACGGCCGTGCCGCCTACCCCGGACGTCTCGTTCACCAACTGCGCGTACCGCGACTCGGCCGGATTCACCGCACGAGGCGGTTGCTGCGTCAGTTGTCGAATGGGTAGATCGGGGGTCGGCGCGGTGGGATCGGACGGGTTCTCGACCGGACCACCGTCCCAGGAGATCGCGCGGAGCGGCAACCGTAGACCGGCGGGAGAGTCGCCCTCCAGCAGCACGATTCGGCCTCGGCGCAACTTCCAGTCCGAGCTCTCCCAGCCGGAGCCGTCCTCGGTGCGAGATATCGGCAACACGAACGCCGCAGGCTCGTCCGTGCTGGTATCGAGCCGCTCGAGCAGTTGTTTTCTGGCGTCCGCTGAATCGGCTCCAGGTTCGAGATCCTCGTCGTCGGCGGGCGGGTCACCGTAGGGCTGACGAACCAGGTCCAACAGTTTCACCAGCGGGTCCTCGTATGCGGGACGTGCTTGTGAGGCAGGCAGTCCGAGCGCCTTGACCAACTCGTCGATCAATTCCTGCGATGCAGAGTTGTGCACCGGCTCCGGGCGAAGGTCCTCGGCCAACCATGGATCTGCGATCAGATCGGAATCGTGCCACAGGGCTTGGCCGTCGGTGCGCCAGAACAATCCCACCTGCCACCGTGGCAGCGGCTCGCCGGGGTACCACTTGCCCTGACTGCGCTGAACCAGTCCGTCCGGTGCGTAGATTGTCCGAAGGCGTTCGGCCAGGACACTGGCCAGCTTTCGCTTGTGTGGGCCGTCGGCTGTGGTGTTCCACTCCGGGGCTTCCTGATTCTCGATGGCGACGAACGTCGGCTCACCGCCGACCGTCAACCGGATGTCCTGATCGTGCATCCGCTTGTCGATCTTCTCCGCCGTGACCTTGATCGATTCCCACTGATCGGCCGTGTACGGCAACGTCGTTCGTGGATCCTCGTGCACGCGGACGACGGTGTTCGAGAAATCGAGTTCGGCCTTGCACTTGCTCGTCGCACCGGAGATCGCAGCGGCCGTGGACGGGTGCGGCGTCGCCGACAGTGGGATGTGCCCTTCGCCCGCGAACAGACCCGACGTCGGATCCATCCCGACCCAGCCCGCCCCGGGCAGATACACCTCGGTCCACGCGTGCAGATCGGTGAAGTCCTCGACAGGACCGGACGGACCGTCCAACGACTTGACGTCCGAGGACAACTGAACGAGGTAGCCGGAGACGAAACGCGCGGCAAGACCCATCTGGCGCAGTACCGACACCAGTAACCATGCCGAGTCACGGCACGACCCCACAGCGGACGTCAGCGTCAGATCGGGCGTCTGCACCCCGGGTTCCATCCGCACGGAGTACCCGACGTCACCCATGACGGCCTGGTTGGCCATGACGAGAAAGTCGATGGTGCGCAACGACTCTCCACGTTCGACGACGGCTGCCTGCAGTTTCTCCACCCAGGCCGAGACCACCGGACCGGGACCCGAGCCGGCCTTGCCCTCGTCCACCGGACGCAGGTACGGCTCCAGATCAGGAAGGTCGTGCTCTTCGTACGCGAATCCGAAGTGCTCCGCCCATTCTTCGACGAAGAAGTCCAGCGGGTTGATCGACGCCATGTCTGCGACGAGTCCGACCGTGATCGACAGATGGTCGGTGCGCTCGGGAAACACCACCCGAGCAAGAAAGTTGCCGAAAACGTCCTGCTGCCAGTTGACGAAGTGTTCTGCTGGTTCGATTTTCAGCGAATACGCCTCGATCGGTGTGCGCGAATGTGGCGCGGGGCGCAACCGGATTTCATGCGGAAAGATCTTGACAGTGCGGTCGAACTGGTAGCTGGTGCGGTGTTCGAGTGCAACCTTGATGCCCACGGCGAGCCCCTCGTGATAGTCCCGGTATGGGTGGAACACACAACCCTAGTAGGGCCGCGCCGGGTGCGCTCGGCAAGAATTCGCGATCGGTGCACGCGGGCCGGAACATTTCGGACCCCCGCACCGTCCCACTGTCGACGCCTTGACACACAGAACTGTCTACGGTTCGCTCAGCTTCGAAAATACGGACGAATCGTCGACGTACTTCGCAAGACACTGAAGGGTAAAACGTGAGTGAAAACCCGCCCAATGGACCGCAATACGGTGGCGACCCCAATCCGGACCAGCCGGACCTGAACAAACCGCACACGCCGGGCAGCGGCTATCCCCCACCCGGCGGCTACCCGCCGCCCGGGAACTACCCACCCCAGGGCGGCGCACCCGGTGGATATCCCCCACCGCCCGGAAACTACCCACCCCAGGGAGGCGCACCCGGCGGTTACCCCCCGCCTCCCGGTGCCTACCCACCCCCCGGCGGCGCGCCCGGTGGTTACCCACCCCCCGGCGGCGCGCCCGGTGGTTACCCACCGCCGCCCGGTGCCTACCCACCGCCTCCCGGAAACTACGGAAACTACGGAAACCAGGGCTACGGGCAAGCACCGATGGCCCCCAATCCCGGACGCCTCGACGTCGGTGCGGCGCTGAGCTACGGCTTCGACAAGTTCAAGGCCAATGTGGGTCCGTGGCTCGGACTGACCGCCATCGTGCTGGCGGTGGGCGTGGTCGCCTTCGTGATTACGTTCGCGTCGACATTCGCTGCTGCGATGGACGCCGGCAATCGAGGTGAGACCCTGGACGTCGGTACGTTCTCCATACTGTCGATACTCCTGACCGCCGTCGCCACCTTCGTGGGGTACTTCGTCAACGCGGCTTTCGTACGCGGAGCGCTGGACGAGACCGTCGGCCCGCAGAAGCCGACGTTCGGCCGGTTCTTCCAACTGACCAATGTGCCTCAGCTCGCCGTCCTGGCCGTGATCTGGACCGTGGTCACCGTGGTGCTCGGATTCATCCCTTTCCTGGGAACGCTTCTGCAGATCGTGTTCGGCGTGCTGACAGCCTTCACTCTGACGTTCGCGCTGGACCGGAACCTGGCCGCGTTCGACGCCATCAAGACGAGCGTCGATCTGGTGGTCAAGAACTTCGGCCCCGTCATCCTGCTGATCCTCGCTCTGGCTGCGATCAATATCGTCGGCGCCATACCGTGCGGACTAGGGCTGCTGGTGACCGTCCCCGTTTCGGTGATTGCACTGAACTACGCCTACCGCGTGCTGACCGGTGGGCCGTTGTCCCCCGCACGCTGACGTCACATCGCGACATACACGAGTGTCCCCGTAACGCTCGGCGTTACGGGGACACTCGTGTTCGAAGGTCGACTGTTACGCGTCGACCACGGTCTCGGCCGAAGCTGGAGACGCTTCCTTCTTCTCCGGCTTGAAGTCGACGCCCGATTCCTTGCGTTGCTGCGGGGTGATCGGCGCGGGCGCGTCGGTCAGCGGGTCAATGCCGCCGCCCGATTTCGGGAATGCAATCACTTCACGGATCGAATCGACACCGGCGAGCAGCGCGGTGATCCGGTCCCAACCGAAGGCGATTCCGCCATGGGGAGGAGCGCCGTAGCTGAAGGCGTCGAGAAGGAAGCCGAACTTTTCCTGCGCCTCCTCCTTGCCGATACCCATGATCGCAAACACTCGTTCCTGAATATCCTTGCGGTGGATACGAATACTGCCGCCGCCGATCTCGTTGCCGTTGCAGACGATGTCGTAGGCGTAGGCCAGAGCAGACCCGGGATCGGTGTCGAATGTGTCCATCGACTCCGGCTTCGGCGATGTGAACGCGTGGTGCACAGCCGTCCACGCGCCGGATCCGACGGCTACGTCGCCGCTGGCGGTGGCGTCGGACGTCGGCTCGAACAGCGGGGCATCGACGACCCAGACGAATGCCCAGGCCTTCGGGTCGATCAGGTCGAGCTTGCGGGCGATCTCGCCGCGGACGGCACCGAGCAGTCCCCGCGAAGCCTTGACGGGTCCTGCGGAGAAGAAGATCGCGTCGCCGTTGTTCGCACCGACATGCGCGGCGAGGCCGTCCCGTTCCGCGTCGGTCAGGTTCTTCGCGACCGGACCGCCGAGGGTGCCGTCCTCACCGACCAGCACGTAGGCAAGGCCTTTGTGCCCACGCTGCTTGGCGAATTCCTGCCAGCGGTCCAGTTGCTTGCGGGGCTGAGACGCGCCACCGGGCATGACGACCGCGCCGACGTAGGGAGCCTGGAACACTCGGAAGGTGGTCTCGGAGAAGAAGTCCGTGCATTCGACCAACTCGATGTCGAATCGCAGGTCCGGCTTGTCGGAACCGTAGCGCCGCATCGCCTCGGCGTAGGTGATCCGCGGAATCGGCGCGGTGAAGTAGTGCCCGACGAGCTTCCACAGCGACGCCAGAATCTCCTCGGCCAGCAGGATGACGTCGTCCTGGGTGACGAAGCTCATCTCGACGTCGAGCTGAGTGAACTCGGGTTGACGATCGGCACGGAAATCTTCGTCTCGGTAGCACCGGGCGATCTGGTAGTACCGCTCGATACCACCGACCATCAGCAGCTGCTTGAACAGCTGCGGGCTCTGTGGCAGAGCGTAGAAACTGCCCGGCTGCAGACGTGCGGGAACGAGGAAGTCGCGTGCGCCTTCGGGAGTGGAACGCGTCAGCGTCGGGGTCTCGACCTCCACGAACTCGTGGTGTGCAAGAACCGATCGGGCGGCGGCATTGACGTGCGAACGCAGCCGAATGGCGTGGCCGGGGCCCTCACGTCGCAGGTCGAGGTACCGGTACTTGAGCCGCGCCTCCTCGCCGGGCTGATCGTCGAGTTGGAACGGCAGCGGTGCGGCCTCGGACAAGACCTCGATCTCGGAGGCCTCGACCTCGATGGCACCGGTGGGGATCTCGTAGTTTGCGTTGCCCTCGGGGCGACCCTCGACCTTGCCGGTCACCTTCACCACGTACTCGGCACGCAGTCGGTGTGCCTGCTCGAGTGCTGCTCCCTCGCGGAAGACGACCTGGGACACACCGGAGGCGTCACGAAGGTCGATGAAGATGACGCCGCCGTGATCGCGTCGACGGGCCACCCATCCCGTCAGCGTCACGGTTCGGTCGACGTGCTCGGGGCGTAATGAGCCGGCGAGGTGGGTGCGCAGCACGGGTGTCCTTTCGAGAAAAATCCGCTGATCGTGTTCTTCGCTACCCGATCCTACGGAGCACATCACCGTAGAAGGAAACGAGATGCCGTCCCGGCATGCGAAGCTAAGGCCGACAGTGGCGGTATCGGTTCGCATCGCAGATGCGCGCTCGGCGGAGGGGAACTCGGTCATGACGTTCAGAGAAGGCTCGCAATCGGAACCGGGCCGAGTCTCGGTCGGCGGCGGAGGGGGCGGCGGACGCGGCAAGTTGGCCATCGGCGGCGGCGCGGGTGGCCTGGTCATCATCGTCCTTGCCCTGCTGTTCGGCGGCGACCCCGGAGCAATCCTGAACCAGATCGGTGGCGGCGACAGTTCCGCCGGACAGAACGACTCCGGGTCGTCCGGAACGCTCGACTGTGACGTCACAGAGGCGAACAGCAATGTCGACTGCCGAATCGATTTCACGGTGGCGAGCCTCGATACCGTGTGGGAGTCGCAGCTGCAATCGCAGACCGGTGTCGCGTACGTCCAGCCTGAAGTCAACCTGTTCTCAGGATCGACGAATACCGGCTGCGGCAACGCCACCAGTGCCGTCGGTCCGTTCTACTGCCCGGCCGATTCGACGGCTTATTTCGATACGAGCTTCTTCCAAGTGCTCGTCGACCAGTTCGGCTCCAGCGGCGGGCCCCTCGCGCAGGAGTACGTGGTGGCGCACGAGATCGGCCACCACATCCAGAATCAGCTGGGCGACATCGGACGCGCGCAAGCCGATCCGCAGGGACCCGAGTCCGGTGGCGTCAAGGTGGAGTTGCAGGCCGACTGCTACGCGGGCATCTGGGCGCACTACGCAGCCGACCCCGTCGACCCGAAGGCAGGTGTGGCGTTTCTCGAACCGCTGACTACCACCGACATAAACGACGCCCTCTCGGCCGCGTCGTCGGTGGGCGACGACCGAATTCAGCAGGCCTCGACCGGCCGCGTCAACCCCGAGGGCTGGACGCACGGGTCCTCGGCCCAGCGTCAGGCATGGTTCACCGCCGGGTACGAGACCGGACAGGTCTCGGCGTGCGACACGTTCTCGGCGCGCGACCTCGATAATCCCTGAATCGGTCAGAACAAGGTGAGCGCCGGCCACGAGACGACCAGCGCTCGGGGTTCGGCGGGCTCGTTGGCGGGCATCGAACGAGTCTGCTCTACGGCGAACCCGTACTCCTCGAGCAACGGGTCGATGCGGCCGCGTAACCACTGCTTGTACTCGGGTGTCACGTACGCCCCGTGACCGTAGAGCTGACGGTAGCGCCGGACCAAGGCCGGGTGCTCTTTCACCAGCCAGCTCATGTACCAGTCCTTGGTGCTGGACCGTAGATGCATCGGCAACGCCGTCACACTCGTAGCTCCCGCGTCGGCCAGTGCGCTGATCAGACCGTCGAGATGCTTGGCACCGTCCGTGAGGAAGGGAATCACCGGAGCGACCAACACTCCACAATCCAGGCCTGCGTCACGGACGGCACGAATGAGGTCCAATCGTGCACGTGGACTTGGGGTCCCGGGCTCGAGCTGCTTCTGCAGATCGGGGTCGTGGATGGCGAGGCTGATGCTCACGTGCACATCTACCTGCTGAGCAGCCAACGTCAACAAGGGCAGGTCGCGACGCAACAGCGTGCCCTTGGTCAGGATCGAGAAGGGCGTACCGGACTCTGTCAACGCCCGAATGATGCCGGGCATCAACCGGTATCGTCCCTCGGCGCGCTGGTAGGGATCGGTGTTCGTCCCGAGTGCCACCGGCTCCCGCTTCCAGGATCGACGTGCGAGCTCTTTGCGTAGGACTGCCGCAACGTTCGTCTTGACGACGATCTGCGAATCGAAGTCGTTGCCGGAATCGAGGTCCAGGTATTCGTGCGTCGGCCTGGCGAAGCAGTACCGGCACGCATGCGAACATCCCCGCATCGGATTGACGGTCCACGAGAACGGCACCTGCGATTCACCCGGAACCTCGTTCAGAGCACTCTTGCACAACACCTCGTGGAAGGTTATTCCCTCGAACTCCGGGGTCTGCACGCTGCGGACGAGCCCGGACCGTTCGAGTCCCGGTAGCGCGCCGTCGTCCGCGGCATCGAGAGTCTGACCGGCCCATCGCATGCACACAGTCGAACATTTGTTCTATGCGGTGTCAAGGTCGGTATCGTTCTCCCGCATCCCCGCTCGGATCCGGCATTCGACAAGCGATAGCGTAGGGCCCGAAGTCGATCCTAGGAGTGCACCGCACGTGACCGCCCCGAACACACCGACCCTCGAACCCATTCTGCGCCTGGGACTCACACTGGGCCCGGCCATCGAGATCGGTTCGGTGCCCGAAGGCGACCGAGTCGTCACCACCGTCCTCGGCGGAGCCGCCCCCGGCCCGGACATCGAGGGCACGCTGGCTGCTCGATCGACCGTCGTCAGCGTCACCCGACCCGACGGATGCACCGAGTTCAGCAGTGACCTCGTCCTCGAATTGGCAACCGGCGGTTACCTTTCGCTCGATTATCGCGGGGTTCAGTTCGGCCCGGCCGAGGTCATCGACGCGCTCGACGATCCCGACCGGGAGGTAGACCCCGCGACCTACTACTTCCGTGGCACGTTGCGAGTGTCGACGGCTGTTCCTAAGTTCACGTATCTCAACCGCGCGCTGGTCGTCACCTCCGGCTCACGATCGGCCGAGGCCGTGGTCCTCGACGCGTTCCTGGTGACCTGATACCTGCTCGCTCATCGGAGCAGCTGGGCGACCTCACGGTCGGTCAGCGTCGCATGCGGTGTGCGGCCCTTGCTGCGAACCAGTTCGATCGCTCGGTAGAGGGGCCGTTCGTCGAGTCCGGCGTCACGTGCCTCGGCCCGGAGCTGGTCCACCAGGACCGACGCGATGGCCGCCGCGGGGACGAGCTCGGTGGTCCACAACGAATCGGCAAGGGTGCGTAGGGCAAGGATCGGCAGTTCACGACCCCCACCGTTGGTGTACAGCGCCAGTGGCAGCACTACGCGAGTGCGACCGTCGTAGAGCCGCAACGAGATCTGATCGATTCCGGCCGTGCGAATCGTCAGCTCGGCCGTCACCACCTCCGGCATCCTCAGCCGGCGAGTGCGCAACCCTCGCGCGCAGAGTTGCGGACCATCGAGCCACACCCGCCGACGCAGGCCCAGCCAGCCCGACAGTACTGCGGGGCCACCGATGATCACCCCGACGAGAACGGCAACCCACACCGGCACGAACAGCGCCAGGACGACGGCGAGAACGATCCCGATCGCCGCCGACCCGACAATGATTTTCCGCAGGCGCGGGGCCAGGAACTCCACCGAGACCAGGTCCAAGGCTACCGGCCCGGCAGCGGGCCGAGGGTCATCGGCCAAGGCGGACCACGAGGGCGTCGACCACGTCGGCCAACGCGACCGTGTCCTGCTCGCCGTTCGAGAGGTCTTTCACCACAACCGATTCCGCTGACAGTTCTTGATCGCCCAGCACCAGCGCGTATCGGGCACCCGATCGATCGGCCGCCTTCATCGCTCCTTTGATGCCGCGATTTCCGTACGCCATGTCCACTGCGACACCCCGTTCGCGTAGCTGAGCGGCGATATCGACGATCGCCAGTTTGGCTGCGGCACCCATCGGGATGCCGAACACCTGACACCGCGACGTGGCCCCCGCAGTCTTTCCCTCGGCGGCCAGGGCGAGGACGGTGCGGTCGACGCCGAGCCCGAATCCGATACCCGACAACGCTTGCCCGCCCAGCTGTTCCATCAACCCGTCGTAGCGGCCACCGCCGCCGATGCCCGATTGCGCCCCCAGCCCGTCGTGCACGAACTCGAACGTGGTCTTGGTGTAGTAGTCCAGACCGCGCACCATCCGCGGGTTCACCAGATAAGGGACATTCATCACGTCCAGATACGCCAGGACCTCGTCGAAGTGTTCTTTGGCCGAATCGGAGAGGTGATCGAGCATCAACGGCGCGTCCGCAGTCATCTCGCGCACCTCCGGTCGCTTGTCGTCGAGCACCCGCAGCGGGTTGATCTCGGCGCGCCGACGCGTGTCCTCGTCCAACGGAAGCGCAAAGAGGAACTGCTGCAACAACTCTCGATACTGGGGGCGGCAGGTGTCGTCGCCGAGCGAGGTGATCTCCAGGCGGAAACCGGTGAGCCCGAGAGCGCGAAAACCGGCGTCGGCCACGGCGATGACCTCGGCGTCCAACGCCGGGTCGTCGATGCCGATCGCTTCGACACCCACCTGTTGCAGCTGCCGGTACCGCCCGGCCTGCGGGCGCTCGTAACGGAAGAACGGCCCGGCGTAGGCCAACTTCACCGGAAGCGCGCCCCGATCCAATCCGTGCTCGATCACCGCACGCATGACCCCCGCGGTGCCCTCGGGACGCAGCGTCACCGACCGATCTCCGCGATCGGCGAACGTGTACATCTCCTTGCTCACCACATCGGTCGACTCCCCGACCCCACGGGCGAACAGCCCGGTGTCCTCGAAGATCGGCAGTTCGATATGTCCGTAGCCGGCGTTGCGGGCGGCGTCGAGCAGCCCCTCTCGCACGGCGACGAACTCGGCCGAGTTGGGGGGAAAGTAGTCGGGAATGCCCTTGGGCGCAGAAAAGGTGGTCGGCTTGCTCACGCTCACAGCTTCCCTTGCTCGGGGTCGCCGAGTCCAACGAGGAACGGATTGGACGCACGTTCCTGACCGATCGAACTCTGGGCACCGTGTCCGGGCAGCACCACGGTGTCGTCACCGAGCGGCAGCAATCGGGTCGCGATGGACCGCAATAGTTGGTCGTGATCGCCGCCGGGAAGATCCGTCCTACCGATCGACCCCGCGAACAGGGTGTCTCCGGTCAGCGCCAACGGAACCGCGCCGTCCGGCCCGTCGGCCCGAGCGAGAAACACCACCGAACCCTGCGTGTGCCCGGGCGTGTGCACCACCGTGAACTCGATTCCGGCGAGATCCAGCTGCTCGCCGTCGGCGAGTTCGATCACCTCGGCCGGTTCACGGAACTCGATGTCACCCAGCACGGCAGCCAACGCTGGACCCGTTCCCTTGATCGGGTCCGACAACATGTATCGATCTTCGGGTGCAATGTACGCAGCAATGCCGTACTTTTCGCAGATCGGCTCCACCGACCATGTGTGGTCGAGATGGCCGTGCGTGAGGAGCACTGCAGTGGGAGTGAGCGAGGATCGCGTCAGAAAATCGATCAGCGGATCCGCTGCGTCCTGGCCGGGATCGACGACGACGCACTCGGACGCGTCGTCCTGGGCCAGGATGTAGCAATTCGTCTGAAACATGCCTGCGGGGAATCCGGTGACGAGCAAACCAATCGCTCCTAAAGGCTGAGGCCGAAGTACCGAACAAGCTTAGTGGGGCCGTCCCGATCGGGTCCCCCCAGCATGCTCTCAGGCAGTGATGGCACACTCGCGTTGGCCGATTTTCGGCCTGCTACCACACGATCGGTCCGTGCATCGAGCGGGCGAGGTCGCATTTCGGACAAGCGGGAGGAACACGAATTGCCCAGCAACGAGCAACGGCGCGAGGCTGCCAAACGAAAGCTCGAACGCCAACTCGTACGCCGCGCGGAGCGCGCACGGCGTCGTAAGCAATTGACGATTGCAGGTTCCATTCTCGGTGTCGTCGCAGTCGTGGCCGTCGTCTCGGTCGTATACGTGGTGACCCGCGGTGACGACGATGCGAGTACCGCTCAGGAATCGACGACGTCGGCGCCCGCCGACTCTCTCATCGCGGCGGGACGTTCCGAACCCCTGCCAGAGACGGTGAACTGCTCCTATCCCGCTGCGGCACAGCCTGCAGCCAAGGAGAACACTCCCCCGCGCACCGACAACGTCCCCACCAGCGACGAGCCGCTGAGCTACAGCATGACCACGACCCAGGGCAATATCGGTTTGACTCTGAACAACCCCGAGTCGCCCTGCACGGTGAACAGTTTCGTCTCGCTCGCCAACCAGGGTTACTTCGACGGCACCACCTGTCATCGACTCACCACCGGTGCCGGTCTTCAGGTACTGCAGTGCGGCGATCCCACGGGCACGGGAAGCGGTGGACCGGGGTACCAGTTCGCCGACGAATTCCCCACCGACACGTTCGCCGAGGGCGATCCCGCAGCGCAGACACCGATCGCGTACCCGCGCGGCACGCTGGCGATGGCCAATGCAGGCCCGGGAACCAACGGCAGCCAGTTCTTCCTCGTCTACGGAGATTCGGAACTTCCGCCGGCCTACACCGCGTTCGGCACGATCGACGAGACCGGCCTCGCCACCCTCGACGCCATCGCGGCCAAGGGAGTGCAGGGCGGCGCATCCGACGGGGCGCCCGCCGAGCCGGTCGACATCACGAACATGCTGAGCGACCTGTGAACCGCACCTCTGTCCTTCTGACCGGACTCTCGGCTGCCGCGTTGGTGCTGGCGGGTTGCTCCAGTTCGGCTGAACCCGCTGCCCAGCCTCCTGCAACGTCGTCGACCACGTCGTCCGCTCCGGCGGCAACGACAACGCAGCGGCCGGCGTTGGACCTGTCTCGGTTCGGTGCGCTGCCCGCCGTGCCACAGCCGACGACCGACACTGTGTCCTGCGCCTATCCGGCGGAGACGCCGGCCGCGAAGGAGGTCAATCCACCTCCCGTCGACAATGTCGACGTGTACGGAACCGTCGACGTCGCACTGTCCACCAGCCAGGGGCCGATCGATATCACGCTGGACCGGACGCAGGCGCCGTGCACGGTCAACAGCGTCGTCAGCCTCGTCCAGCAGGGATACTTCGACGGCTCTCCCTGTCACCGGTTGACGACATCACCGGGCCTCGAGGTGCTCCAGTGCGGCGATCCTTCGGGATCCGGTCGGGGCGGACCCGGATACAGCTTCGCCAACGAGTACCCCACGACGGCGTACACCAGCGATCCCGCGCAAGCCGAGAATCCCGTGGTCTACCCCCGCGGGACGCTCGCGATGGCCAATGCCGGCCCGGACACCAACGGCAGCCAGTTCTTCCTGGTGTACGCCAATTCCGTGCTGCCGCCGCAGTACACGGTGTTCGGCACCATCTCCGAGAGCGGACTGGCCACCCTCGACGCCATCGCGGCGGGAGGGGTGACCGGAGGCTCCGAGGACGGCGCGCCTGCGAACCCGGTGATCCTGGAATCGGCAACGGCGTAGATCGATCGGAATACGAGAGGGTGAGCAGAGATTCTCTGCTCACCCTCTCGTCGTTGTGGGGCCGCTCAGGCGGCGGAGGTCAGGCGGTAGACGTCGTACACGCCCTCGACATTGCGAACCACGTTCAGTACGTGACCGAGATGCTTCGGATCACCCATCTCGAATGTGAATTTGCTGATCGCGACCCTGTCTCCCGACGTGGCGACGGACGCCGAGAGGATGTTGACCTTCTCGTCGGCCAGCGCCTTGGTCACATCGGAGAGCAGTCGGTGGCGGTCGAGTGCCTCGATCTGAATGGCCACCAAGAACACCGAGGACGCCGATGGTGCCCACTGAACCTCGATGAACCGCTCGGACTGCTCCTCGAGTGAGCGAGCGTTGGTGCAATCGGTGCGATGCACGCTGACCGAACCGCCGCGGGTGACGAATCCGAGGATCTCGTCTCCGGGAACAGGAGTACAGCACTTCGCGAGTTTCGCGACGACGCCGTCCGCACCGGTGACCAGCACCCCGGCATCGCCGACCTGACGAGGCCGGGTCGGAATAGTCGACGGAGTCGACCGCTCGGCGAGTTCTTCCTCGACATCGCCGACACCCCCGAGATGAGCGACCAGACGCTGCACCACGTGACGAGCGGACACGTGATTCTCGCCGACCGCGGTGTAGAGCGCCGAGACATCGACGTACCGCAATTCGTGCGCGATGGCCGACATCGATTCGGCATTCATCAACCGCTGCAACGGTAGTCCGCCTCGGCGCACCTCCTTCGCGATGGCGTCCTTGCCGGCCTCGAGTGCTTCCTCGCGGCGCTCCTTGGCGAACCACTGACGAATCTTGGTCTTCGCTCGCGGCGATGCCACGAATCCCTGCCAGTCCCGGCTCGGTCCGGCAGTAGCGGCCTTGGAGGTGAACACCTCGACCACTTCGCCGTTGTCCAGGGTTCGTTCGAGTGCGACCAGTCGGCCATTGACGCGTGCGCCGATGCAGCGGTGGCCGACCTCGGTATGTACCGCGTAGGCGAAGTCGACCGGACACGAACCGGCAGGCAAGGTGACGACGTCGCCCTTGGGCGTGAAGACGAAGATCTCCTTGACCGCAAGGTCGTACCGCAGCGACTCGAGGAACTCTCCAGGATCGGCTGCTTCACGCTGCCAGTCGAGCAGTTGGCGCATCCACGCCATGTCGTCGACCTCGGCGTTGTCCTGAGAGTGCTTGCCCTTGGTCTCCTTGTAACGCCAGTGCGCAGCAATTCCGAACTCTGCCGTCCGGTGCATGTCCCGGGTGCGGATCTGAACCTCGAGAGGCTTGCCCTCGGGTCCGATCACCGTGGTGTGCAGAGACTGATAGACGCCGTAGCGCGGCTGAGCGATGTAGTCCTTGAAACGGCCCGCCATCGGCTGCCACAGCGAGTGCACGACGCCCACAGCGGCGTAGCAGTCACGGATCTCGTCGCACAGGATCCGTACACCCACGAGGTCGTGGATGTCGTCGAAATCGCGGCCCTTGACGATCATCTTCTGGTAGATCGACCAGTAGTGCTTCGGACGTCCCTCGACCACGGCGCTGATTCTCGACGCGGCCAGTGTCGCGTTGATCTCGGCCCGCACCTTCTCGAGGTACGTGTCGCGTGATGGTGCTCGATCGGCGACGAGACGAACTATCTCGTCGTATTTCTTGGGGTGCAGGATTGCGAACGCCAGGTCTTCCAGCTCCCACTTGACCGTGGCCATTCCGAGCCGATGCGCAAGCGGCGCAATGACTTCCAGCGTTTCCTTCGCCTTGCGCGCCTGCTTCTCCGGGGGCAGGAAACGCATGGTGCGCATGTTGTGCAGACGATCGGCGACCTTGATGACCAGCACCCGCGGATCCCGCGCCATCGCGATGATCATCTTGCGGATGGTCTCGCCTTCGGCCGCGGTTCCGAGAACCACCTTGTCGAGTTTGGTCACCCCGTCGACCAGATGGGATACCTCCTCGCCGAATTCCTCGGTCAACTTGGCGAGCGAATACCCGGTGTCCTCGACCGTGTCGTGCAGCAGCGCCGCGACCAGCGTCGTGGTGTCCATCCCCAGCTCGGCCAGGATGTTCGCCACGGCGAGCGGATGGGTGATGTAGGGATCGCCGGACTTACGCATCTGCGATGCATGCAACTCGTCCGCGACGTCGTAGGCCCGCTGCAGCAACGCGAGATCGGCCTTGGGGTAGAGCTCGCGGTGCAGGCTGACGAGAGGTTCGAGCACCGGCTTGACGGCGGCGCTGCGTCCGGCGGTGATGCGACGCGCCAGACGGGCCCTCACCCGCCGCGACGCCGACGTGGGCACCGGTGCCGAATTGCGCGTACCGGACGGAGCTTGCGCGTCGTTCGGCACAGGATCAGGGGAAGCGGAATCACGCGACACTGGGGACTCGACTGCGGGGCCGGTGTCACCGGACCCGGTCTCGCCCTCGGTCACGACGTCGACTCCGGCCCGATCGGCAACGTCAGGCCTCTCGGGGACGGCAGGCCCATCCGGCAAGGGCTGATCGATGTAACGGGTCACTCTCATCACCTCCTGCCACGCGCTCCACGCTGTCGCCGGACGCATCCGGAGAACGCATTATGTAGAGACTTTAGTCCTCATACTCGAACCAGGCAGGCGAGCGGGTAGTCACTGCACCTCTCACGCCCTCCCAAGGCCGTGATCTCGAGAACGACGGCGGCACCGACGATCACCGCACCCTGATCCGCCAACAACCGTGCTGTCGCGTCGACGGTACCGCCCGTCGCCAGCACATCGTCGATCACCAACACCCGCCGTCCAGCAAGGTCGATCGCCGTCGGAACCTGCAGCTCGGCGGTCCCGTATTCCAGGTCGTAGGACCGTGAGTGCACCGGAGGTGGCAGCTTGCCCGCCTTGCGCACCGCCAACACACCGCAGCCCAGCTCCAGGGCAACACCGGAGCCGAGCAGAAAGCCACGCGCGTCGATTCCCGCGACCAGATCGACGTCGTGGTGGCCCTGCGCCAACTCCGACACGACGCTGCGCAAGGCGCTGCCGTCTGCGAACACCGGCGTCAGATCACCGAAACGCACTCCTGGAACGGGGAAGTCGTCGACCCATCGCGTCAGCCGCGTCACGGCAGCGACTGCGTCCGTCCGATCACCTGCGTCGTTCATCGAAGAAGAACCCACCGATCCATGTTCCATCCGGCACCAGCGGCCGTGGGGTTGGGCACAACGTCCTGCATTCCGTCGCTGACGACGGTGGTGCGCGGCTCGTTGTACAGGGGAAGCGACGGCATGTCGTTCCAGAGAATGTTCTCGCCCTCCGTGGCGAGAGCCAGCACTCGTTCCGGGTCATCGGTCACCGCCAGCTGATCGACGATGGAATCGATCCTGCCGTTGCTGTAGCCGCCGACGTTCAGTCCGACACCCGTCCTCAGCGAATACCGTGCGACGGCTCCACCTGCCGACCCCGATGGCCCGGGCAGAGAACCACTGCTGCCCAGAACGGCGTCGACGGCACCGCCGCGCAAGGCGGACGGTGTGAACTCCGGCGAGCTCGCATCCACGACGGTGATGCCGGCAGCGGCGCAGTCGGCAGCCATACGGCCGACTTCCTGTGCGCGACGAGCATCCGGTCCCCGGTAGCCGACACGAACGGTGAGGGCACTTTCGCCTGCAGCGGCAAGTTCCTTGCCCGCCTGATCCAGGTCAGAACGCCGATACCGATCGCCGACCACGGTTGCGACAGCCGGATACTCGAGGGTATCCAGCTGCACCAGCCGAGCGTCGACGATGCCCGAGCCCAGTCCCGTCGCTGGAGCGTCCGATCCCGGATGCCCGAGCGTGTCGAACAGATCCGATCTCGGGATGCATGCGGCCACCGCTCGTCGCGCGCTCGCGTCGGCCAGCACCCCTTGCGTTGCGAAGGTCAACTGTTCGAGGCCTCGTGACGGTTCCTCGCTGGTCACGAATCCTTCGGTCGTGCCGAGATCGATGGCACCCGCTCCGTGGTCGAGCACGTCGAGCGAGCCGTCCGCCAGCTTGGCAGCCACGTCGGTGCCCTTGGGCCAGACGACGACCTGCTCGGTTTCGGGCGGAATTCCCCACCAGGCCTCGTTCGCGACGAGAACAAGGCCTCCATCGGCGGTGTACGACTCGACGCGGTACGGCCCGGCCGAGGGGAGCAACGAGGTGTCGATCGCGCCAGGCGTCAGCGTCCACCCCGTGTTCCAGAATTCGGCGATGCGACCCACGACGTCGTTGTCGCCGGCCAGGATGGGATCGACGACGTTCGGCACTCCTGCCGCCCTGGCCGCGACGTGCGCAGGCAACAGATCGGTGGCACCGAACAGGGCGCGCCAGTTCTGGTAACTGCGCCCGGGAGCAAACACGACCGTTGCTTCCTTGGCCCCGGGGACGCAGTCGATGCGTTGGATGTCCGAGTACCCGGCCGACGACGCCGCGTCGAACACGGGACCGTCGGTGGCGAATCGGCCGCTGTTCGCTGCCCAGGCCAACACGAGGTCGTCGCAGGCCATCGGCGCACCGTCGGAGTACTTCGCCGCTGGGGCAATGGAGTACTGCACGGTCAAAGTGTCACCGGGAACAATTTCCGTTGTCCCGATATCGTTGTCCGACAACGCATCCCCCTCAGGCCCGAGGTAGCTGAAACCTACCTGCACCCGGGTGAACGCCTGCCGAGCTCCCGACGCCGCGCCGTCGACCGTTCTCGCGTTGTACGTGTCGACGACGTTGTCGAACGAGTAGCCGATCGAGGGAACCTTGTCCTCGGGCGACGAACACGCGGTGATGGACACCGCAGCGACACCCGCCGCCACCAGTGCCGCGCTCCACCTGGGTTTCACGTGCACTCTCCGTCTCAGTCGAGGGTGAATATCTACCGTCGCTTCTTGTTCCGCTTTCCGGTGGGCCGATTACCCGGCTGCGGAGTCGTCGCCTTGGTGGTGGTCACACCGACGGCCACCGGTTCGGGAGCGAGACCGGCTGCGCGGGCAGCGGCGTCAGCGCGCTTGGAGTGGACCTTGCGTGTGTGCGCAGCGACCGGGCCCCACTTCTCCTTGAGCGTCACCAGCAGCGGAGTAGCGAAGAAGATGGACGAGTAGGCACCGACGATCATGCCGACGAGCTGCACCAGCGCCAGGTCCTTGAGTGTGCCGACGCCGAGTAGCCAGACCGCCACGATCATGAGCGCGATCACCGGCAGAACACCGATGACGGTCGTGTTGATCGAGCGCATCAAGGTCTGGTTGACGGCGAGGTTGGCCTGCTCTGCGTACGTCTTGCGATGCAGGTTCAAGATCCCGCGAGTGTTCTCCTCGACCTTGTCGAACACCACCACCGAGTCGTACAGCGAGAAACCGAGGATCGTCAGCAGCCCGATGACCGTCGCCGGAGTCACCTCGAACCCGACGATCGAATACACGCCTGCAGTGACGACGAGGTCGAATCCCAGAGCCGCCAACGCCGCGAAGGCCATGTCTCGCTCGTACCGGACGGCGATGTAGATGCTGACGATGACCAGGAACACCGCCAGAGCGATCAACGCCTTCTGGGTGATCTGGCTTCCCCAGGTCTCACTGACATCGGACACGCTGATCGCATTGGGAGTTGCGGTGCCACTGTTGTCCTGCGGCTCGAAAGCCTGGAACAACGCCTGGCGCAAGCTGTCCACTTCACCGGGGTCGAGAGCTTCGGAGCGAATCTGCACCGTTGCTGCCGCGCCCGAGCCGACCGTCTGCACCGAGACCGGGGGCATCCCCAGCGAGTCGTTGTACACGGTCTCCACCTGCTCGGTGGAAATGTTGTCTGCAGCCGGAAGAGCGATGCGGGTTCCGCCCTCGAAATCGATGCCGAGGGTGAATCCGCGGACGAGGAAGCTCAGCAGGCACACCAGCACGATGACGCCGGTGAGGATGTAGTAGAACCGGCGACGGCCGACGATATCGAAGGCACCGGTGCCGGTGTAGAGCCTGGACAGCCAGCTGTGCTTGGGCTGGGTGGACTGGTCGACACTCGAGTCGTCGAGGGGCGATGGGGTCGACGTGGTCGTATCCGACATGTCATGCCTCCTTCGACGGCGTGGTGCCGGTCTTGACGGCGAGCGCCGTGTTGGCTGCGCGCTTGCGTTCGAGCGCGATCTGCTGGACGGCACCGAGACCGTTGACGGACGGCTTGGACCAGAATTTCGACTTCGAGGCCAGGTACACCAGTGGCCAGGTCACCAGGATCACCACGATGATGTCGAGGATCGTCGTCAGTCCGAGGGTGAAGGCGAAACCGCGAACCTGGCCCACAGCGAGTACGTACAGCACCGCGGCCGCGATGAAGCTGACCGCGTTGCCGGACAGAATTGTCTTCCGGGCGCGCGCCCAACCGCGTGGTACCGCCGACCGGAAACTGCGACCCTCCCGGATCTCGTCCTTGATGCGCTCGAAGAACACTACGAACGAGTCCGCGGTCATACCGATGCCGATGATGAGTCCGGCTATGCCTGCGAGGTCGAGGGTGAAGCTGATCCACCTGCCCAGCAGAACGATGATCCCGTACACGACGAGACCCGCCAGCGCCAACGACAGTGCCGTGAGCAGACCCAGGGCGCGGTAGTAGAGCAGGCAGTACACCAGCACGAGCGCCAGGCCGATGGCTCCGGCGATGAGGCCGGCTTCCAGCGAAGCCAATCCCAGTGTGGCCGAAACGGTTTCGGCTTCGGAGGATACGAAGGACAGCGGTAGCGAGCCGTATTTGAGCGTGTTGGCGAGCTCCGAGGAACTCTGGGCATTGAAGTTTCCGGTGATCGAGGTGGCGCTGCCCGCGGGGGTAGCACCCTGGATGACCGGCGCGCTGATCACCTTCGAGTCCAGCACGAAAGCGGCCTGCTTCTGCAGATTGGCCGCGGTGAACTGGGCCCACGTGTTGGAACCGTCCGAGTCGAACGTGAGGCTCACCTGGAACTGGGCCTGCTGGCTGTCGAATCCGGAGGTCGCGTCGGCGATCTGCTGCCCATCGATGATCGTCGGGCCGAGCAGGTAGACGGCAGTCCCGTCGGTCGAGCACGCGACGAGCGGAAGAGCCGGATCGTCGTTGCCTGCGAGTGGGTCGGCCGCGTTGCAATCGAGGGACTGCATCGCCAGCTGTTGAATCTGTGGATCCTCGCTCTGCCGCAGCGTCTTGGCGTCCGAGATCTCCTGGGCAGCGCGATCGGCGTCCGACAGCGAAGCATCCGCCGCGGGATCGTCGGTCGCCGGTGCGTCGGTCGCGGGCGCGTCGGTCGAAGGAGCAGGCGTCGGATCCACCGCAGACGGATCCTGTGCCGGGAAGACGCGGCTCTGAGGAGCGGCCGGTGCGGCGGGATCTGCAGCAGGAGCGGCGGGATCTGTAGGAGCGGCCGGATCGACCGGCGCGGCGGGATCGACCGGCGTTTGCTGCGCCCCCGCACCCTGGCCCGCCGACGGAGCAACAGAGCCCACCACGGGTCGGATGAACAGTCGCGCGGTCTGGCCCAGAGTGCGCGCCTGAGAACTGTCGTCACCGGGCACCGTGATCACGAGGTTGTCACCGTCGACGACCACCTCGGAGCCCGTGACACCGAGACCGTTGACGCGAGTCTCGATGATCTGCTGCGCCTGCTTCAGGCTGTCCTGCGTCGGCGCATTGCCGTCGGGGGTTCGCGCGGTGAGTGTCACGCGCGTGCCGCCCTGCAGGTCGATTCCCAGCTTCGGCGAGGGGTCTTTGTCTCCGGTGAAGAAGACCAGGGCATACACCGCTGCTATCAGCACCGCAAAAACGGCGAGATAGCGGGCGGGACGCACCGGTCCGCTGGAAGCTGCCACGGTGTGTGTTTCTCCTCTGAGGCGATGGAAAGTGTCGGTTCCTGCGGGGCCTGCTGGCTCGATGCGTCAGCGGCGAGCGGTGCGATTGTGCACCACATCGGTCACTGCAGACGAAACCGCTGCCGGATTCTCTCTCCGACAGCGGTTCGGATCAACGGCTGTTCACTCTTTTTCGAGCCGCTTCGCCGTCTGCTCAACGGTCTCGTCGGGCCCGCTGACGTCGGTCTTGTGCAACGACGGCCCTGCGCTCGTGCTCGAGTCGAGCGCCGCGATGTCCGCGTCGGTGGTGGTCTCGAACTCGGTGTCGTCGAATTCGGAGCCATCGGGCAGCACCTCGCGTACTACCGCGCGAGACCAGGTGGTGATGACGCCGTCCGCGATCTCGAGGTCGATCGTGTCGTCCTCGACCAGAACCACGCGGGCGTACAGGCCTGCGGTGGTGACGACCTCGTCACCGACCTCGAGCGAGTCCTGCATCTCCGTGGTTTTGGCCAGCACCTTCTTCTGTCGACGCGCATTGAGAAACAGCGGTACCAGAAGGGCCACGATCAGCAGCGGAAACAGCAAATCCATCGGAAGGTCAGTCCTCGAAGTTCGGGTCGAAAATCGTCATTGTCTCGTGCGAGAACGCCGTGGGTGTGGGCCTCGCAGCTACCCAGTGTGCCATCACCGGGAACCGGTCCGGTCCCTTCGTGTCCTGTTCTGCCCGATTCAGTCGAATAATCCCTGCGCAGCCTCCGAGGATCGGACCGAAATTCCCCCTACCGCGAGGTCCGGCGGCGGGGTCAGACCGAGATGTTGCCACGCGGTGGCAGTGGCAACGCGACCTCGCGGTGTGCGGGCGATCATGCCGGCGCGCACCAGGAACGGTTCGCACACTTCCTCGACCGTCGAGGGTTCCTCACCGACGGCGACGGCCAGCGTCGATACGCCGACCGGTCCCCCGCCGAAGCTGCGGATGAGTGCGCTGAGGACGGCACGATCGAGTCGGTCGAGGCCGAGCTTGTCGACGTCGTACACCACCAGAGCCGCTTTGGCCGTGTCCCGGGTGACGGTGCCGTCGCCCCGCACATCCGCGTAGTCGCGCACCCGCCGGAGCAATCGGTTCGCGATACGTGGAGTGCCACGTGAACGGCCGGCGATCTCGGCGCAGCCGTCTCGGTCGATCGGCACCCCGAGTATTCCGGCCGACCGCATGAGGATGCGCTCGAGTTCGCTCGGCTCGTAGAAATCCATGTGCGCGACGAATCCGAACCGGTCACGCAACGGACCGGTGAGCGCACCCGACCTGGTGGTCGCTCCGACCAGCGTGAACGGAGCCACCTCGAGCGGAATCGACGTCGCTCCCGGCCCCTTACCGACGATGACGTCGACGCGGAAGTCCTCCATCGCCAGATACAGCATCTCCTCGGCCGGACGGGCGATGCGATGGATCTCGTCGATGAACAGCACGTCTCCCTCGACCAGGTTGCTGAGCATCGCTGCCAGGTCACCAGCGCGCTCGAGCGCCGGCCCGGACGTGAGCCGCAGCGACGTTCCCAACTCGGCGGCGATGATCATCGCCATACTGGTCTTGCCGAGCCCCGGAGGCCCGGACATGAGGATGTGATCGGGAGTGCCGCCGCGCATCTTGGCACCGGACAGTACGAGCTGGAGCTGCTCACGTACCCGGGGCTGACCGATGAAATCGGTGAGGTTCTTCGGACGCAGGCTCGTCTCGACATCCAGGTCGTCGGACATTGCGTCCGCGCCCACCTGTGATTCGGCGAACTGGTCGTCCTCGTCCACGCCGGCCTACCTGGACTTTCCGAGGTACGCCAGCGCCGACCTCAGTGCAATCGACGTCGTGGCCTCCGGCTGCTGGGCGAGTACCGCGTCGGTGGACTCCTCGGCCTGCTTCGCCGGGAATCCGAGCCCGATCAGCGCCTCGACTATCTGATCGCGCACCGAGTTTCCGGCACCGGACCCTGGCAGAACCGAATTACCAGCGCGGCCGACCACTGCGTCCACCTTGTCGCGCAACTCGACGACCATTCTCTCCGCGCCACGTTTGCCGATTCCGGGAACCCTCGTCAGTGCGCCGATGTCACTGTCCGCCAACGCCGTTCGCAGCGCATCCGGTTCGTGCACGGCGAGCGTGGCCATCGCGATTCGCGGTCCGACGCCCGACACGGTGAGGAGCAACTCGAACAGCTCGCGTGACTCCTTGTCCGGAAACCCGTACAGCGTCTGCGAGTCCTCGCGCACGATCATGGTTGTCAGGAGCGTCGATTCGCTCCCGCGGTGCAGCGTGGCCAGCGTCGCCGGAGTGGCGCTGATGCGGTATCCGACGCCGGCAGCCTCGAGCACGGCGTGATCGAGCGCGATGTCGATCACCGAGCCTCTGATCGATGCGATCATCGTGCGCCCGCCTCTTTCTTGGCCATCTTCTCGATTCTGCGGGCAACAACGGCGCGAGCCTTACGTTCCTCGGCCAGACGCGCGTCGTACTTACGCTTTTGTTCTGCCGCCATGGCTTCTGCTTTCGCCATCCGGGCGATCATCGGAGCTCTCCAGCAATGACAGATACCGAGTGCAAGTGCGTCGGCGGCATCCGCCGGGGTCGGAGCAGTCTGCAGACCGAGAATGCGCATGACCATCGCAGTGACCTGGGCCTTGTCGGCCGAACCGTTGCCGGTGACCGCAGCCTTGACTTCACTGGGGGTATGGAAGCAGACATCGACCCCGCGCCGGGCCGCCGCCAGCGCGATCACTCCGCCGGCTTGCGCGGTTCCCATGGCGGTGCGGACGTTGTGCTGCGCGAACACCCGCTCGATGGCCACCACCGAGGGTTTGTGCGTATCGAGCCAATATTCTGCTGCCTCGGAGATGCGCAACAACCGCTGCGCAAGATCCATGTCCGCGGGCGTGCGCACCACATCCACGTCGAGAGCAACCACCGATCGACCCACACCACCCTCGATCAAACTGAACCCACACCTGGTGAGACCGGGGTCGACACCCATCACCCGCACGCCACCACACCTTCCGCTTACGAACTGTTGTTCGATAGCGTAGCGGAGCGCACCGACGGATCAGGGATACGACACCCGGCCTGTTGGCTCGATCGAGTCGAGGCGGTCAGTCCTCTTCGTCGAGCTCGGCCATGACCTCGTCGGATAGATCCACGTTGGACCAGACGTTCTGCACGTCGTCGCTGTCTTCCAGAGCGTCGATGAGCTTGAACACCTTGCGCGCGCCGTCCGCGTCCACCGGAACGTTGACCGAGGCCTGGAAGCTCGCCTCTGCCGAGTCGTAGTCGAATCCGGCCTCCTGCAAAGCGGTCCGTACTGCGATCAGGTCCGTGGGCTCGCTGACGATCTCGAACGTGTCGCCGTTGTCGTTCACTTCTTCGGCACCGGCTTCGAGAACGGCCATCAGGACGTCGTCCTCACTCTGACCGTTCTTCTCGAGCGTCACCACGCCCTTGCGCGAGAACAGGTACGAGACCGATCCCGGGTCTGCCATGTTTCCGCCGTTGCGCGTCATCGCCACGCGTACCTCGCCTGCGGCGCGGTTGCGGTTGTCGGTGAGGCACTCGATCAGAATCGCCACGCCGTTGGGGCCGTAGCCCTCGTACATGATGGTCTGCCAGTCGGCTCCACCGGTCTCTTCGCCTGCTCCGCGCTTCCGGGCCCGCTCGATGTTGTCGATCGGAACCGAGGTCTTCTTCGCCTTCTGGATGGCATCGAAGAGAGTCGGGTTGCCCGTGGGGTCACCGCCACCCGTGCGGGCCGCCACCTCGATGTTCTTGATGAGTTTGGCGAAAGACTTGCCGCGTCGGGCGTCGATCACCGCCTTCTTGTGCTTGGTGGTGGCCCATTTTGAGTGGCCGCTCATGCGATAGAGCCCCTTCCTGCTCGAAATCAGTGTTGTCGACTTTACTCGCCCGATACCGCGCTCGGGACCGACCTGCTTCGGCGGGCTCGAAACGGCGGCGCACCGTTTCTAACTGCGACGCACCATGTCGACGAAGAGTCGGTGCACACGATCGTCCCCGGTGACCTCGGGATGGAAGCTCGTCGCCAGCACCGAGTTCTGCCTCACGGCCACCACACGCCCCGCAGCCGGTCCATGGGGCACGGTGGCCAGGACCTCGACACGGTCGCCGACACGCTCGACCCAAGGTGCCCTGATGAACACCGCTCGTACGGGGCCGCCGTCGATGTCGATGACGTCGAGATCGGTCTCGAAGGAGTCGACCTGACGGCCGAAAGCATTGCGCCGCACGGTGATATCGAGGCAGTCCAGATGCCGCGCGTCGGGTTTGGTATCGAGAATCTCGGACGCCAGCAGGATCATGCCCGCGCAGGATCCGTATGCGGGCATGCCCTCGGCCAATCGGGCACGCAACGGGTCGAGAAGATCGAACACACCGAGCAGGTTGCTCATGGTCGTCGATTCCCCACCGGGGATGATCAGCCCGTCGATCTGTGCCAGTTCGGCCGGACGCCGCACCGTGATGCCGTGCGCACCACTCGACTCGAGTGCTGCCAGATGTTCGCGAACATCGCCTTGCAGTGCCAGAACTCCGATGGTCGGAGCGGTCACTTCACACCGAAGGGATCGACGTGCGGTTTCGAGGTGTCCCGCTCGTAGCGCATCAGGCCCTCCTGGACGACTGCGGCAACCAGGCGGCCGGAAGTGTCGAAGATTCGGCCCTGAGTCAGCGCCCGCCCGAAGTCGGCGGACGGCGACGTCTGGTCGTACAACAACCACTCGTCCGCACGGAACGGCCGGAGGAACCACAGGGCGTGGTCGAGGGAGGCGGTCTGAGTGACGGCATCCGGGTGCGGCACCTTGGCCGAACCCAGCAGCGTCATGTCGCTCATGTAGGCCAGTGCGCAGACGTGGAAGACCTGATCGTCTGGCAACGTGTCGCGATAGCGGAACCAGACGCGTTGCTGCGCAGCAAAACTCGGATGCTTGACGGTCTGGCCATCGGGAATGAGACGGATGTCCCATTCCGACCACTCCTTGTAGTACGAGTTGTCGTACTCGGCGAGGGTGGTCGGATCGGGCAGAGTCTCCGGGCCGACGACCTCGGGCATGAGGTCCTGATGAGAAATACCGTCGTCGTCGCCGTGGAACGATGCGGACATCGTGAATATTGCTTTGCCGTGCTGAATTCCGGTGACGCGGCGCGTGCAGAACGACCGTCCGTCGCGGATTCGATCGACCATGAACACGGCCGGTTCGTTGGGGTTGCCCGGACGCAGGAAATAGCCGTGCAGCGAATGCACACGAAACTCGGGGGCCACTGTGCGCACCGCCGCGACGAGCGCCTGGCCCGCAACCTGGCCGCCGAACGTCCGGGGTAGACGACTCGGGAAAGTCCGTCCCCGATAGATGTCGTTTTCGATCCGTTCCAATTCGAGAATGTCCTCGATACTGGCCATGGCTGGTGCCCACCTTTCTCCAGTGGATCAGGCTAACAATGGATCGACCAGGCAAGATGGTCGGTGTGGGTCAACCTGTGCCGATCTTTCCCGATCTCCTCGTGGAATCGATCGTCGAATCCTGTCCGGCCGGCACCCGAACCATCGTCGTGGTCGACGGTGCCGATGCCGCGCAGCCGGTCGAGTTCGCCTCGCGCACAGCAGAACACGCCCGCTCCGGCGGGCGTTCGGCCACCGTGATCGATCTGCACGACTACATCCGACCAGCGTCGATCCGATTCGAATACTCACGCCACGACGAATTGAGCTATCGCACACTGTGGTTCGACTACGACGCCGTATCTCGGGAGGTCATCGCACCGCTGCGACCCGGTGGTCGAGGTCACTTTCTGCCTCGTCTGTGGGATGAGGCAACCGATCGATCGGCTCGTGCCCGCAGCGTCCCGGCCGCGCCCAACGAGATCGTGCTGATTGCCGGTCCCATGCTGCTCGGGCGGGGCCTCGACGTCGATCTGTCGGTGCACCTTCGTTTGTCCGAGACTGCACTGCGGCGCAAAACCGATCCGGCCGAAGAATGGACCTGCGAGCCACTACTGACGTACTACAACAGCCTGGATCGGTCGGACCGTTCCGCCGGCCGGCCCGATTTCCTGGTCCGATGGGACCATCCGGACCGTCCGGCGTTGGAACGCCGACCCTAGATGCGAGTCACCAACCGCGCTCGGCGAGCCGGTGCCCGACGGGGAGGTCGTCGACATTGATGCCGACCATCGCCTCACCGAGGCCGCGCGAGACCTTCGCGAGGACGTCGGGGTCGTCGAAGAACGTGGTGGCCTTGACGATTGCCTCGGCGCGCTCCTTCGGGTTACCGGACTTGAAGATTCCCGATCCGACGAAGACTCCCTCGGCACCGAGTTGCATCATCATCGCCGCGTCGGCGGGAGTGGCGATTCCGCCGGCCGTGAACAGCGTGACGGGCAGCTTGCCTGCCTTGGCGATCTCGACGACGAGGTCGTACGGTGCCTGCAGTTCCTTCGCCGCCACGTACAGCTCGTCCTCGGGCAGTGAGGTGAGTCGGCGAATCTCGTCGCGGATCTTGCGCATGTGCGTCGTCGCGTTCGAGACGTCACCGGTGCCGGCCTCGCCCTTGGAGCGAATCATGGCCGCGCCCTCGGTGATTCGGCGCAGGGCCTCACCCAGGTTGGTGGCACCGCACACGAACGGAACGGTGAAGTTCCACTTGTCGATGTGATTGGCGTAGTCGGCCGGGGTGAGCACCTCGGACTCGTCGATGTAGTCGACGCCCAGACTCTGCAGGATCTGCGCCTCGACGAAGTGTCCGATGCGTGCCTTGGCCATCACCGGGATACTCACCGAAGAAATGATGCTGTCGATCATGTCGGGATCGCTCATGCGCGACACCCCACCCTGGGCGCGGATGTCGGCGGGAACGCGCTCGAGAGCCATGACGGCGACGGCTCCGGCGTCCTCGGCGATCTTGGCCTGATCGGCGGTGACCACGTCCATGATGACGCCGCCCTTGAGCATCTCGGCCATACCCCGCTTGACGCGCGCGGTGCCGACTCCGTTTTCGCCGGATCCACCGTCGACCGATGCGGCGGGCGTGTTCGAGGCGTGTGGGGTAGTCAAGCGAAACTCCTGTGTTCTTCGACGCTGTTGCGGCTGCGGGCTGACTGGGTGCGATCGCGCGAGGCGCGATGTCGCGCCCAGAACAGTAGGCCTTCGCCCGTGCAATTCCCATAACCACTTGAAGATTGCTGGACTGCTCGAAAGGGTCCAGATTCCTACCGAATTGCGCGCACGTCCGGGTCGCCGCGTCGAGCGAGGGCTACGTTCACCTCGTCGAGCAGTTCTGCCAGGTCCTGGGGGTAGACGTTCTCGCCGAGCGCGCTGAGCGCCCGGATGTCGGACTCGGTGCACCACTGATGCCCGGTCACGGTCCGTCGCTCGAAGTCGGTGAAGCCTGCGCTCTCCGGCTCGAACTCCTGCGTTCGATGCGCGAAGAACAGTTCCTCGGACCTGATCAGGGTTCCGTTGAACGGGAAAGTGGCAACTCGCCGCCACAACGGACCGCGCAGGTCGGCTGCGGCAACGCGCAATCCCGTTTCTTCGTGCACTTCTCGTACCGCTGCCTCGCGGAGCGATTCCCCCTTCTCCACTGCCCCACCGATGGTGAACCAGAAGAAGGTATCGGGCACTGTCGGATCGTGGCCCCGCAACAGCAGTACGCGCCCACGCTCGTCGAGCAACACCACTCGCGCGGAGGTTCGCGGAGTGGCCCGATTCTCGCTGCCGAACGTCGCGGCAGCAGAACGCTCCGCGATCTCGAAGTACGACGGCAGTGCAGCCGTTCCACCGAGATGCAACCACCGGACCGGTCGACGGATGCGCAACGCCAGAGTGTCTCGCACGGCATCGTTGTGGAACCGTCGCGCAATCAGTACGCGAGCTTCGGCGTCGGCCAGTTCCGCAACCAGTTGAGGGGGAAGCGCATTCGGTTCGACGACCGCGAGCGCCATCGATACCGCGTTCTCGGCTTCTTCCCGCTGCGATCGGTCGGCTCGCTCGGCTCGGTCCGCCAGCGCGGCAAGTTCTCTGCTCGACGGCACCGAGTCGCGGGTGGCAGCGGACACTGCACGCGCCACGACGGCACGGCGGGCGAGTGCGGCGTCGAGGGACTGCCACGCGAGGTCGGTGCGCACGTGCAAGCGATCGAGTCGATTCGCCGTCCCGTAGGCCCACAGACCGACGACGAGAATCAGAACTGCGATCAGCCCGAGCACCAGAATTGTGACGGCAGAAAGGGTCATCAGTTCGACGCTCGCACTTTCTGTCCGCCCAGAGTGACGGTCTCGTAGACCCGCAGGATCTGCTCGGCGACGACGGGCCAGTCGTAGGCAGACACAGCGACCGACGCGGCGTCGACCAGTCGGTCTCGGACGGTGTCGTCGGACAGGATCGAGGTGACGGCTACAGCAAGGGCATCAGAGTCGTCGATCGGAACCAGCAGTCCGCAGGTGCCGTCCTTGAGCACCCGGCGGAAGGCATCGAGTTCGCTTGCCACGACGGGTGTTCCGGCTGCCATTGCCTCGACGAGCACGATGCCGAAGCTTTCCCCGCCGAGATTCGGGGCGCAGTAGACATCAGCACTGCGCATCGCGGAGGCCTTCGTCGCGTCGTCCACCTGCCCCAGGAAGGTCAGATGTGACGACAGTGCGCCTGCGTCCTTGCGCAGCTTGTCCTCGTCGCCGCGCCCGACGACGAGGATTTCGATGTCCGGATGTGACTCGACAAGCGCGGGCAGGGCGCCGAGCAGAACGGCCATTCCCTTACGTGGCTCGTCGAATCGGCCGAGAAAGAGCACCGTACGGCCGGCTCGGGGGTAGCCCTCCAGCACAGCGGCATCCGCGAACGCGGGCACGTCGACGCCGTTGGGGATCTCGACGGCATCGGATCCGAGTGCCTCGACCTGCCAGCGTCGAGCAAGCTCCGATACGGCGATCCGGCCACTGA
The DNA here is from genome assembly GCF_027270735.1 of Rhodococcus ruber. Lineage (GTDB taxonomy): Bacteria > Actinomycetota > Actinomycetes > Mycobacteriales > Mycobacteriaceae > Rhodococcoides > Rhodococcoides rubrum_A. The sequence continues at coordinate 68,187 of NZ_JAPWIJ010000003.1, forward strand.
TCTTCTCGTGGTACGGACGCAGGACACCCTGGAACGTGCTGAGCACCAAGGACTTCGTGGTGGAGGTGTGGAACGTCGCCACGATCGGACCGTCCGCGGCCTTGAGGGCCAGCATCGACAGACTCGGCGCGTTCGGTTCGTGGATGTGCAATACGTCGAAATCGTTGTCCGAGATCCACTTTCGGATTCGAGAATACGTCACCGGTCCGAATCGAAGACGCGCGACCGATCCGTTGTAAGGAATGGCGAGCGCCTCCCCCGCCGACACCACGAAGTCCGGCAACTCGACGTCCTCCGAGGCCGGAGCCAGCACACTCACCCGATGCCCGCGCTCGATGAACACCTCCGCCAACTGCTGGACGTGCGCCTGCACCCCGCCAGGAACGTCGAACGAGTACGGGCAGACCATACCGATCTTCACGCGCCCTCGATTCGTGCGCGTCGTTCAGCCGACCAGTCGCTCATCCACAGGGGTTGGAGCATGTGCCAATCGGCCGGGTGTGCCCGAATGCCGGCAGCAAAGTGATCTGCCAATGCTTGTGTGGCTACATCGATTCCGTGCGAGACATCCACCGCCGGAAAGATGTCGAAACCCCACCCGTCACCGTCGAAGTAACCGTGCACCGGCAGCAGCGTCGCTCCGGTGTCGATCGCCAGCTTCGCGGCCCCCGCGGGCATCCGGGTCGGTTCACCGAAGAAGGTCACCGGCACTCCGTGCTTGGCGAGGTCCCGCTCGCCGAGCAGACAGACCACCTTGTTCTCGCGCAGGCGCTCGCTCAGCGCGTGCAGAGGCGGCTGCTCACCGCCGCTGAGCGGGAAGATCTCGAAGCCCAGGCTCTCCCGATAAGCAACGAACCGCTGGTACAGCGATTCGGGTTTCAGACGTTCGGCCACTGTCGAAAGACCACCGTGCTTGCGCACCAGCCACATTCCGGCCATGTCCCAGTTACCACTGTGCGGCAGCGCCAGCACGGCACCCTTGCCCGACGCGAGGGCAGCCTCGAGATGCTCCTGCCCGTTCACACACCGGTCGATGACGGCGGCCTGGGCGGCCAAATCCATCGACGGCAGCCGGAACGCCTCGCGCCAGTAGCGAGCATACGACCGGACGCTGTCTCGAATCAGCTCCGCGGGCACCTCGCCGGGGGTGGTTCCGAGGACACGAGCGAGATTACGGCGCAATTGATCCGGGCCACCGTTGCGGGTGGACGCGATATCGGCGCCGCGATCGAAGAGACCTCTCGCCACACCCTCCGGCAGCGATCGGACCAGTCGCCACCCGGCTGCGTACCCGAGGTCGCTGGCTCTTTCGGAGACGTTCACGACGCGGCCACGTCACCATCGTCGGGGGCAGGAGCAGTCGGGGGCACGATGATGTCGCGAGCCCCGTCGGACCCACGGACGGCCAGCACGCGTTGGAACACCGTCACGATGCTCAGGGCAGCGAGCACCCACATCGCGGGGTAGATGAGGCTGTCCATCCACGGAATATCGAAATGCCTACCCACGCCGGTGAATCCGGCACCGACGAGAACGATGACGAGACGATCCGGGCGCTCGATCCAACCACCGTCGGCCGAGAGTCCGCTGGCCTCGGCCCGCGCCTTGGCGTACGAGATCACCTGTGAGGTGACCAGGCAGATCAGCGTGGCCACCAGCAAGAGCTTGTTCTGCTCGGAATACACTGCCCACCAAGCGAGGCCACCGAAGATCGCGCCGTCCGCCACTCGATCGCACGTCGCGTCGAGAACGGCCCCGTACTTGGTGCCACCGCCCCTGGCCCGTGCCATGGCTCCGTCGAGCATGTCGAAGAGAACGAACAGCGTGATGACGATCGAACCCCACCACAGGTAGCCGGCGGGGAACATCGTCACTGCCGCCGTGACGGTGACGACGGTGCCGATGATCGTCACCGAGTCGGGGGTCAGGCCGGTGCTGTTGAGGGCGCGTCCGAGCGGAGCGGTCAGCTTCGACACCGGCGTACGGCCGAAAATGCTCAGCACGACGCGTGCTCCTCTCGCCTGTGGTTCATTCGTTCCAGGCCGACGCGAGCAGGGCCCGAGTATCGCGAAGCAACTGCGGCATCACCTTGGCACCGCCGATCACTGTGATGAAGTTCGCATCACCGCCCCAGCGCGGGACGATGTGCTGGTGCAGGTGCTCGGCCAACGATCCACCTGCTGCGGCACCGAGGTTGAGGCCCACGTTGAAGCCGTGCGGGCGCGACACCGTCTTGATGACGCGAATCATCTGTTGGGTGAATGCCATCAACTCGGCGCTCTCGGCGGGCGTGAGATCTTCGAGTGCCGCGACCCGGCGGTACGGGACGATCATCGTGTGGCCGGGGTTGTACGGATACAGATTGAGTACCGCGTAGACCGACTCGCCGCGCGCGACCACCAGTCCGTCCTCGTCGCTCATCTTCGGGATGTCGGAGAACGGCTCACTCGACTTGGCCGAGGCCTGCGGGGCCTCGGCTATGTAGGACATCCGATGTGGGGTCCACAATCGCTGCAACCGATCGGGCTCACCGGCACCGGTGGCGACGATCGACTCGTCCTGATCGGGCATGTCAACTCACTCCTGCGGTACTGGTCTGCACGAGTTCGGCGGTCGGTGATGCGTTGTTGCGCTGGGAAATCCAGTCGGTGATCGTTGCTACTGCCTGCGCTACCGGAACACCGTTGACCTGAGTTCCGTCACGGAACCGGAAGCTGACGGCACCGGCTTCGACGTCGCGTTCGCCGGCGAGAAGCATGAAGGGGATCTTCTGCGCGGTCTGGTTGAAGATCTTCTTCTGCATCCGATCGTCACTGGCGTCCACCTCGGCGCGCACCCCGAGCTTCTTGAGCTCCTTCACCACCGAGAACAGGTGGTCCTGGTGTACCTCGGCAACCGGGATGCCCACTACCTGCACCGGGGCGAGCCACGCCGGGAATGCGCCGGCGTAGTGCTCGGTGAGTACGCCGAAGAATCGCTCGATCGAACCGAACAGCGCGCGGTGGATCATCACCGGGCGTTCCTTGACTCCGCCCGAGGCGGTGTATTCGAGCTCGAACCGTTCGGGCAAGTTGAAGTCGAGCTGGATGGTCGACATCTGCCAGGTGCGGCCCAAAGCATCCTTGGCCTGGACGGAAATCTTCGGTCCGTAGAACGCCGCACCGCCCGGATCGGGCACCAGATCCAGACCCGACGCCGCCGCGACCTCGGCGAGCGTGTTGGTCGCCTCTTCCCAGACCTCGTCGCTGCCGACGGACTTCTCCGGGTTGCGGGTCGACAACTCGAGGTAGAAATCGTCGAGGCCGTAGTCCTTGAGCAGTCCGAGAACGAACTCCAGTGTGCTGGTGAGTTCTCCGCGCATCTGCTCGCGAGTGCAGAAGATGTGTGCGTCGTCCTGGGTCATGCCGCGCACGCGGGTCAGACCATGGATCACGCCGGACTTCTCGTACCGGTACACCGAACCGAACTCGAAGAGGCGCAACGGCAATTCACGGTACGAGCGACCGCGTGAGCGGAAGATGAGATTGTGCATCGGGCAGTTCATCGGCTTGAGGTAGTAGTCCTGGCCGGGCTTGCGTACGTCACCGTTCTCGTCGAGTTCGGCGTCGAGATGCATCGCCGGGAACATGCCGTCTCGGTACCAGTCGAGGTGGCCCGACACCTCGTAGAGATGGCCCTTCGTGATGTGCGGGGTGTTGACGAACTCGTAGCCCTCTTCGATGTGCCGCTGGCGGGAATAGTTCTCGAGCTCGTTACGGATCACACCGCCCTTAGGATGGAACACCGGAAGTCCGGAGCCGAGCTCGTCGGGAAAGCTGAACAAGTCCAGCTCGGACCCGAGCTTGCGGTGATCGCGGCGCTCGGCCTCGGCCAACAGTTCGAGATGAGCGTCGAGTGCCTCGGTGGACTCCCACGCGGTTCCGTAGATGCGCTGCAGATCCGCATTGTCCTGGTTGCCGCGCCAGTAGGCCGCTGAACTGCGGGTCAGCTTGAACGCCGGAACGTATTTGGTGGTGGGGATGTGGGGGCCGCGGCACAGATCGCCCCAGATCCGCTCACCGGTGCGTGGATTGAGGTTGTCGTAGGCGGTCAGCTCTCCCCCACCGACCTCCATGACCTCGGGATCGTCGATTCCTGACTTGTCGTCGATCAGCTCGAGCTTGTACGGCTCGTTCGCCAGCTCCTCGCGAGCCTGCTCCACCGATTCGTACACCCGACGCGAAAACCGCTGTCCGGCTTTGACGATCTGCTTCATCTTCTTCTCGAGGGCAGTCAGATCCTCGGGAGTGAACGGCTGCTTCACGTCGAAGTCGTAATAGAAGCCGTCCTTGATGAACGGTCCGATGCCCAGTTTGGCGTCGGGGAAAAGATCCTGAACGGCTTGCGCCAACACGTGCGCAGCCGAGTGCCTGATGACGCTTCGGCCGTCCTCGGTGTTCGCCGGCACGGGCTCGACCTCGATGTCGACCTCCGGCGACCAGGACAGATCGCGAAGCTTGCCGTCGGGATCGCGCACGACGACGATGGCGTCGGGTCCCTTGTTCGGCAGGCCGGTGTCACGGAGCGCCGTACCTGCCGTCGTTCCTGCCGGCACCATGATGCGGGCGGGTGGAACGGTGGCGACAACGGGCATGCTCACGGCGATGTACTCCTCGATCGGTTCTTCGGGCCAGGAAGGCCTCCGACAGCCTATCGGCATCGAGCCCCTCGTCGGCCCTCAGCGCGGCGAGGCAAGTCAGATCGGACTTTCGAGCCACGTCCAGTCGAGTCCGAACCAGCCGCCGACCAGTGCGAACGTTCCGAGCAGCCACAGAGTTGCGAGCACCACGACCGTGGTGAACAGCACGCCGAGACCCTTGACGAACATCGACTGCTTCGAGAACCAGGCCATGAACGCGTCGTATCTCTTACGGACGAATCGCAGTGCACTCTTGGCCCACGCGAATTCCGACGCCAGGATGCCCAGTCCTGCGAACACGATCAGCCAACCCGGCCCGGGATAAGGAATGGCAAGCACACCCACGATGAGCACGATGGTTCCGACGACACCGACCGTGATTCGGTAGCCGAGATCGAGAGACTTGTTCTCGGCGATGCGCGCCCGAAAGCGCCGGTGTTTCACCTTCGCCTTGTCCACCGGATTCTGGTCGTCGACGGCGTCGGGCTTCGATTGTTCGGTGCTCACCGGCTCAGGCTACCGGCCTCGAACGCAAGAAGGCCCACACCGCGGACGGTGTGGGCCTTCTGTTCGGTGGTCCCGGCTGGGATCGAACCAGCGACCTTCCGCGTGTGAAGCGGACGCTCTCCCACTGAGCCACGGGACCGAACGAGGCAAAACATTAACACGAGGTGCCGCGGCGAACCGAATCGCCTGCCCGATCGCCGAACACGTCGACGGACTGCCTTCACATGGCTGCTCTCGCCACTGCTTTCACACCTTTCACACGCGCTGATCCACCGAATTCCGTGGCTGACCACGAGATTTGTGAGTTTCACTCCCGTTGGGTTAATGTTTTCCCCGCACCACGGAGACAACAACTGCCCAGCAGTGAGCGCCTCCGGGGTATGCGGATGTGGCGCAGTGGTAGCGCATCACCTTGCCAAGGTGAGGGTCGCGGGTTCGAATCCCGTCATCCGCTCGAGGGTCTCGACCCATGGTGGAGTGGCCGAGTGGTGAGGCAACGGCCTGCAAAGCCGTGCACACGGGTTCGATTCCCGTCTCCACCTCGCTAGTGCATCGATTGCAGAATCGATGCGAGGACATGCGCGATTAGCTCAGCGGGAGAGCGCTTCCCTGACACGGAAGAGGTCACTGGTTCAATCCCAGTATCGCGCACCAGAGTCAGACAGATCAGACCCCCTTTCGAGGGGGTCTTTTTTGTGCTTCACGAATCAATTGTGGTGATTCACGCCATAGAAGTGCACAGTGGAGATGACGCACACACTTCGATGGAAGGACACTCACGTGTCGGACGATGCTCAGAGCGAACCCACAGTCGACGACGCCACCATGGAGGAGGCGAAGAAATCCGTCGAAGGGCTCGACGATCGCTATCGGCCCGGTGCCCGGCCCACGGTGGCGCTACCGGGAACGAACGGCACCGTGGCCGGTACCGCATTCGCCGACATGGTCGACGGCGACGGTGAGCTCGTCGACGCCGACGATCAGGAAGCATCCGACAACTCCGAAACCGACAGCACCTCCAGCGATCACGCCGACACCGACGAAAAGGTAACGTCCTCGAACGATGCCTGAACTCGATGGTCCCGACGCCCCCGCCGACATCGAACTCGGCGGGGGCGTCGCCTATCTGCACACACCGTCCATACCGTCACGAGGCGGACTCGCTCTCACCCATGGCGCGGGCGGCAACTGCGAGTCGCTTCTGCTGCAGCGTATTGCCGCGGTGTGGTCGAAAGCCGGGTTCACGGTGCTGAGGTTCGACCTACCGTTTCGAGTTCGCAAACCGAAGGGTCCGCCCCACCCGTCTCGGTCGGCCGAGGATCGGCTGGGCATTGCCGCGGCGATCGACCGGCTCCGCGTCGAGACATCGGGTTTCATCGCATTCGGTGGGCATTCCTACGGTGGCAGGCAAGGGTCGATGATCGCGGCCGAACGCCCGGACCTGGTCGACGGACTCGTTCTGACCTCCTATCCCCTGCACCCACCGGGCAAGCCGGAAAAGGCTCGTACACAACACCTTCCCGAACTGCGAACACCGACGGTGGTGGTGCACGGCACGAAGGACCCATTCGGCACCACGGCCGAACTGAGCGCTGCGCTCGCTCTCGTCCCGGCCCCCACATTGCTCGTCGACATCGAGGGCGCGGGCCACGACCTCGCTCCGATCAAGTACGACGCGGCGACGAGAACCCTTGCCGGCGCCGTCTCGTTGTTCTCCGATTCTTCGGTAGTCGTCCCGCCCTTCGACCCGTTACGCTGAAGTGGTCTACTAAGGCATGCCGACCTGGGGATGGTTCATCGTTGCTCTGGTCCTCGTCGATGCCGCGGTGCTTGCAGCATGGTTGTTGGCCCGAAAGAAGCCCGGCTCGAGCCCGGAGACATCGCGCAGCATCGGGCTGATCGGGCTCGACGGCAACGCCCGTGCAGACATTCACCAGTTGTTGGCGGCGAACAAGAAGATCCAGGCCATCAAGATCTTTCGTGAACGAACAGGTGCCGGTCTCATCGAAGCCAAGAACGCAATCGAAAGCGTTCAACGCGGTGAACCCTTTCCGTCCTCGTCCACCATCGTCGACGCGGCTCAGTCCGGTCCGACACCCTGGGACGACCTCATCCCGCGGTTGCAGTCGCTGAAGTCGGAGGGCAAGGCCATCTCGGCCATCAAACTGCTGCGCGATCGAACCGGCTTGTCGTTGCGGGAGGCGAAGAACGCAGTGGATCTACTGTGAGTGTGCGTGTGGCGACCGTTGCCGATATACCCGGCGTCGCCCAATTGGCCGCGCAGACCTTTCCACTCGCCTGCCCACCGGGAACTCGCACCGAGGACATCGAGCATTTCGTCTCGAACGTGTTGTCGGTCAGCAATTTCGAGGGTTACGTTGCCGACCCGAACCGAACCGTTCTGGTCGACGAAACACCCACCGGAGAGGTGGTCGGATACGCGATGCTCGTGGCGGGCGCTCCAGCGGACCCGGACATCCGAGCAGCCCTCTCGCACCATCCGACGCTGGAAATCAGCAAGCTGTACGTACGGCCGGCCGAGCACGGCGGCGGAGTAGCGGCGCGGCTGATCTCGTTCGCTTTGACGCATGCGCGCGAATCCGGTTGCGCAGGAGCCTGGCTGGGCGTCAATCAACTCAACGTGCGTGCCCAGAAGTTCTATGCGAAGCACGGATTCGAGATCGTGGGCACCAAGACATTCGTTGTCGGCGTGCAGACACACGACGACTACGTCATGCAGGTACGGCTGTGACGCCTGTTCAGCCGACTGCGGCGAAACGAGACAACGCGAGCAGACGCGAGGTCGCGCGCAGATACTTCTTGCGGTAACCGCCGGCCAACATCTCCTCGGTGAAGATCTCGTCGAGCTTGCCGCCCGAGGCCGTGACGGGGATGCCCGCGTCGTACAGGCGGTCGGCGAGTACCACCAGGCGCAGGGCGATGGCCTGATCCGATGCCGGGTGCACATTCTTCAGGAACACCGCAGGAATGCCGTCGAGCAACTTGCCGTAGCGCGAAGGGTGCAGCGTGCTCAGGTGTGCCAACAGCTCGTCGAAATCGTCCAAGGTTGCGCCGTCGACGGTCTCCGCGCGCTCGACGAGCTCGGATTCGGACGTCGGCTCGGGCGCTGGAGGAAGGTCGCGGTGCCGGTAGTCGGGGCCGTCGACGCGGATGGACTCGAAGATCGAACCGAGCTTCTTGATCTCCCGCATGAAGTCCTCGGCAGCGAAGCGGCCCTCACCGAGCTGGCCGGGCAAAGTGTTGGACGTCGCGACGATGGACACTCCGCGCTGAGACAGCTCGGACAGCAGCCGCGAGACCAGCATCGTGTCGCCGGGATCGTCGAGCTCGAACTCGTCGATGCACAGCACGCTATGTCCGGAGAGTTCTTCGAGCGCCTTGTTGAAGCCGAGTGCGCCGACCACATGGGTCAGCTCGACGAACGTGCCGAACGCCTTGGGCTCGGGAACGCTGTGGTAGATCGACGCCAGTAGGTGGGTCTTGCCCACGCCGAAACCGCCGTCGAGGTACAGACCCGCACCGGTGGCCGGGGTCTTCTTGCCGAAAAGTCCGCGCTTGCCCTTGCCGCGGATCTTCTGCACCTTGTTCGCGAATTCCTCGGCCTTCGCGACCGCAGCAGCCTGGGTGGGCTCCTTGGGATCGGGAATGTACGAGGAGAAGCTGACGTCGTCGAACATCGCCGGCGGGACCATCTGCGCGATCAGCTGATCGGAGGGGACCACGGGATTTCGGTCGACAAGGCGTGCGGGCATTTGTCGAGCGTAACGACGTGGTCTGATCTCTCTCATGCAGCTTCTCGATATTGGGACCTACTTCACATCGGAGCAGGCAGCCGACTCAGCGTCGTCCGTCGGGTCGGAGCTCGACGACGATGCCGTCCGCGACCTGTACGCCTACCCAGCAGACCTGGGCCGACCGTGGATTCGCACGAACTTCGTCGCCAGCATCGACGGATCTGTGACCGCGAACGGTAAGTCGGCGGGCCTGGGGACCCCCGCAGACGCGCGACTGTTCGGCATTCTGCGAGAGCTGTGCGACGCCGTTCTCGTCGGGGCCGGAACTGCTCGCGCCGAGAACTACGGCGGCGTCTCGCTGACCGCCGAGGTGAAAGCACGTCGAGTAGCGAACGGATTGTCACCGATTCCCACGATCGTGGTGGTCACCGCCTCCGGCTCGATCCGTGCAGATTCTCGGCTGGTCACCGACACCGAAGTGCAGCCGGTGGTGCTGACCTCGGCGGCGGCGGACAGCTCGAAGGTGGCGGCGCTGCGTTCCGCGGGCGCAACGGTGATCGAGGTATCCGGTGAATCGGTATCGACCGAAGACATCGTCGAGACGCTGGGCGACCTCGGATTTCACCGCGTCCTGTGCGAGGGCGGACCAGGACTGTTCGGGCAACTCGCATCGGACGGGGCGGCGGACGATCTGTGTCTGACGATCTCGCCGATGCTCGTCGCCGGAGATGCGGGTCGCATCTCCCACTCCGCCGGTGGCTCCGAGACACCGATGCAACGAGCGCACGTTCTCGCTGACGCGGACGGCACGCTGCTCACCCGCTGGGTGCGTCGGCCATGAGCAGCGAGCGGTGCGGCATCGATCGAAAAGTCGATAGCCTCGCACGGTGACGCAGAAACGTACGTTGCTCGCCGCCGTCCTCGTTCTGGCCACGATGTGCGCGGCCTGCGGTGCCGGGCCGTCGATCCGGCCCGATGTCGCGGTGGAGCAACGATCCCCCGGTCAGCCCGGCGAGCCGTCCGCAGAGGCACCGCCGGAACCGGCTGCTCTCGCCGTGCCGACGACCGACCTCGACTGGGCCGACTGCACCGCCGCCACTCTGGGGACGTTCGGGCTCACCTCCACCACGCCCGGACTGACACTCGAGTGCGCGGAGTACGAGGCGGACGTCGATGCCAGCGGGCAGATGTTCGGCACGTTCGCCGTCGGCGCTCTGCGCGCCCGGCTCGCTGCAACGCCGGCCGACGCGGGTCCGCTGGTGTTCACCTCCGGCTCCGATCGATCCTCGATCGCCACCCTGGCGACGATGGCAGCCGGTCCGCTGTCGACATTGCTGGAAGCTCACCCCATCGTCGCCGTTGATCGACGCGGGATCGGCCGCTCCACTGCTGTGGACTGCATCGACGACACCGTCGAGTCCCCTACCAAGGCTGCAGTCGATGCCCTGGGACAGTTCACCAGATCCGACGCCGATACCGCCGACCGCGCAGTCGACGCGGGCCGAGACGCCACCATCGAATGCACCGACACACTGCAGCCACAGGAACTCGCCTTCGGAACCACCTACGCGGCGGACGATCTCGACCGTCTGCGGCAGCTCTGGGGGGTGAACCAGATCGGAGTGATCGGATCGGGGAACGGTGCGCTCACCGCGTTGGCCTATGCGGCGAAGTTCCCGGACAACGTCTCGCGTCTGATTCTCGATTCGCCGCCCGGGGTCAATACCGATCAGATCACGCTGGCCGAGCAACGGACGCAGGGCAAAGAAGCCGCCTTCGCGGCATTCGCACAACGATGCGTTGCGCTGAACTGTTCACTCGGGGCCGATCCGACGGCCGCTGTGGAGCAGCTGCTCCGACGCGCCGCCGGTGGCGAGTTCGCACCGCTGTCCACTCACGAAATTCTCGACGGCATCACCTTCGCGCTCGCATCGACAGCAGGGGACGCGTCGGCCCGGGCCACCACCCTGTCCACGACCCTGTCCGCAGCGGTTGGATCCGACACCGCAGCTCTGCTCGCCCTCGCCGAGCGAGGTCGAAATGCCTACGGAACCGACGGGCAGTTCGTTTCCCGCTGCACGGACGGCCAGCAGTGGCCGTCTCCGCAGGGCGTGCGTGACCTGTCGTCACAATGGACCGACCGCTACCCGGTCTACGGCACCGACGCCGCACTGACAGCGTTGCTGTGCTCCTCCTGGCCAACGGCGCCGTCGACCCCACTGCCCACCTCGTTGGACGTTCCGGTTCTGGTCCTGTCCAACGCGGGCGACCCGATCGTCGGCAACGGAGGCCTGGCCTCGGTCACCGGATTGGTCGGGGCAACCGGCGCGGCAGTGGCTTCGGCGGCCTGGCAGGGTAGCGGACACCCGAGCCTCGGTGGATCGCAGTGTCTACAGACCACAGCGGTGAAATACGCGCTCGATACAGCACTGCCGACCGACGGCACCGTCTGTCCTGCCTGATTTCTCGACCGGACTCCGACGGCCGATACCTGCCGGTAGATTCCTCAGGTCGGCCTGCCGAACTTGCGGGGTGTCCTTTCTCTGGTGCGGCACCGGCTCGGGTACCGTTCGCGGGTGTCACTTAGTTTTCTGGAGCCGCGTTCAGGGCGGACGACCGCCGAGGTAATCAAGTACGCCCTGTGGCCCATCGCCATCATGACCGTGATCCAGCGGGTGGTCATCAAGGCGGTCAACGGTGATATCACCAACGACTTCAATCCCGTGTACAGCGCAGCTCTTGCGTTCCTGAATCGACAGCCGGTGTACACGGCGAATTTCGACTCCGTCGACCCGCACTACCTGTATCAACCGAGTGCGACGATGTTGCTCTCCCCCATAGCCATCATCGACCCCGAGCGATCTCGCTGGTTATTTATCATCGCCAGCGCCATCGCAATTCTCGTGGCGCTGTACATCCTGTTGCGCATCTTCGGATTCCGGCTCGATTCGGTTGCCGCTCCCGCGCTGCTCCTCGCCGCATTCGTCAGCGAGACGGTGACGAACACGTTGGTGTTCACCAACTTCAACGGCTTCGTCCTCCTCGGCGAAGTAGCGTTTCTCGGGTTTCTACTCCAGCGCAAAGACCTGTCGGCCGGCGTTGCGATGGGTCTGACTCTGGCGATCAAACCGATGCTCGCGCCGCTGCTGCTGCTTCCTCTGATGACGCGTCAGTGGAAGGTCTTCATCACGTCGATCGCGATCCCCGTGGTGATGATGGCCATCGCCTGGCCCCTGTCGATCGACCCGATGAACTTCATCGACCGGACGCTGCCGTACCTGCTCCAGACTCGCGACTACTTCAACAGTGCTGTCGTCGGCAACGGTCGCTACTACGGTGTTCCCGAACTGCTCACCTACGGCATCCGCGCGATTCTCGGAATCATGGTTCTGGTGTCGCTGTGGCTGCTGTACCGGTACTGCCGCGAAGATCGTTTGTTCTTCTTCGCGACCACCTCGGGGTTGATCCTCACCGCGCACTGGTTGCTGGGCTCGCTGGGCCAGATGTACTACTCGATGATGCTGTTCCCGCTGCTCATGACTGTCGTGTTGAAGAACTCGCTTCTCCGCAACTGGCCCGCCTGGCTCGCGATCTACGGGTTCATGAACTACGACCGATGGCTGTCCGGGCGCTGGATCGAAACCGGCCGTGCCCTGGATTACCTCCGGACCACGTTCGGGTGGGCACTGCTGATCGTCGTCATCTTCGGTGTTCTCGTCGGACGCTATTTCGCCGCTCGAAGCGAGGGACGACTGGACGACGGAATCGAACCGAGCTACCTGCTGCCGAGCGCGCCACCAGCGAAAACGGCATAGCCCGACAAATCGTATTAGCGTGGAAGCATGAGTTCAGCAACCGACAACAACTCCGCTCCCGCCGTCCAGCTCACAGAAGAACAGTGGCGCGAGAAGCTGACCCCCGAGGAATACGCGGTGCTCCGCCAAGCAGGCACCGAGCGCCCGGGCGTCGGCGAGTACACCGACACCACCACCGAAGGCATCTACGAATGCCGAGCCTGCGGAGCCGAATTGTTCCGCAGCACCGAGAAGTTCGAATCCCACTGCGGCTGGCCGTCGTTCTTCGACCCGGCCGACAGCGACGCCGTCATCCTCAAGGAGGACACCACGCTCGGAATGCGTCGTGTCGAGGTCGTCTGCCGCAACTGCCACAGCCACCTCGGCCACGTCTTCGAGGGCGAGGGCTACCCCACGCCGACCGATCAGCGGTACTGCATCAACTCGATCTCGCTGGTACTCAAGCCTGCATCCTGATCTGCTCTGCTCGAGCCATACTGTGAGCATGCGCACTTTCACCTCTCCAGAGCAGATCAAAGCGGCCGTCGGCGAAGACCTCGGTACCAGTGACTGGCTGCAGATCACCCAGGAACGGGTCAACACCTTCGCCGACGCCACCGGCGATCACCAGTGGATTCACGTGGACGTCGAGCGGGCGAAGAAGGAAAGCCCGTTCGGCGCGCCGATCGCACACGGTTTCCTGAGTTTGTCCCTGGTGTCGATGCTCAATTGGCAGATCTACACCATCGAGAACACCAAACTCGGAATCAACTACGGCTCCAACAAGGTTCGCTTCATCAATCCGGTGAAGGTCGGTGCCCACGTGCGCCTGCAGAGCACCCTGACCTCCGTCGAGGATGCGTCGGGCGGCGCGTTGCAGATCGTGACAACGGGAACGTTGGAGATCGAGGGCGAGGACAAGCCTGCGCTCGTCGCCGAGATCATCTCTCGGGTGGTGTTCTGACCTTCGTCCGCGCAGGTGGATCGAACGCGGTGATCGGCGGCAGTGCTTCGTCGTAGCGTTCGATCTCCACCAGCACATGCTGTCCGGTGCATCCACGCGACAGCGAGGACGCTCCGTCGTCTGCAGTGAGTACATTCACGCTGCCGTGCTTGCACATCGAGCCGGGATCGGCCGGATCGAGCGGGTCGTACCAGGCCCCGGTCGACAACTGAACTACCGATTCCAGCATCGCGTCGTCGACGACCACACCGGCAAGGCACGAACCGCGGTCGTTGAACACCCGCACGACATCGCCGTCCGCCACTCCCCTGGCCGCGGCCGCGGACGGGTGCATGCGTATGGGCTCGCGGCCCTGAATCTTCGAGTGTCGGCTCACCGCACCGTGATCGAGCTGACTGTGCAGCCTGGTGCGTGGCTGGTTGGCGATCAGGTGCAACGGAAACTGCTGGGCGCGTGGCCCGCCGAGCCACTCCTGCGGCTCGAACCACATCGGATGCCCTCGGCAGTCGTCGTAGCCGAAGCCCGCCACCGTGGCCGAGAAGATCTCGATCTTGCCGCTCGGGGTGCGCAGGGCATTCCCGACCGGATCGGTTCGAAAATCTTGGAGGAACGTCAGATCGTCCTCGGTCTGCATCCGAAACGACCCCTCACGCCGGAAATTTTCGTATTCCGGAGTATCGACGCCCCCGGCGCGCAGATATCCGCGCCACTGCCCGTACAGATGCTCCAGCCACTGCTGCGAGCTACGTCCCTCGGTGAACTGCTCGCCCACACCGAGTTTCGTCGCCAGCTCGGCGAAGGTGTCGTAGTCGTCGCGCGAATCGGCAAAGCGCTCGGCGGCCGGCTCCATCGCGACGAGCAACGGATCGTTGCGTGTGCAGCTCAGATCCGATCGTTCCAGTGACGTGGTCGACGGGACGACGATGTCGGCGTGCTTGGCCATCGGTGTCCAGTACGGATCATGTACGACGACCGTGTCGGGTCTACCGAGGGCGCGACGAAGCCGTCCGAGATCCTGGTGGTGATGGAACGGATTGCCGCCGGCCCAGTAGACGACCTTGATGTCCGGATACGTCGATCGCCGACCGTCGTAGTCGAATTCACCGCCGGGATCGAGCAACATGTCCGAGACCGCGGCAACCGGAATCAGATCGGGCACCGGATTGATTCCCTGGGGCAGAGTCGGCAAGGGATACGGCACGGGGGCCAGACCGGGCTCGTTCATCGAGCCGTAGCCGTGCCCGAATCCCCCACCGGGCACGCCGATCTGACCCAACATCGATGCCAGCGTGATGCCCATCCACGGGGCCTGCTCGCCGTGCTGCGTCCGTTGCAGTGACCACGTGACGGTGACCATCGTGCGTTTCGACGCCATCTCCCGCGCGAGTTCCGCGATGTCCGCGGGCTCGACACCGCAGATCGTCGACGCCCACTGCGGGGTCTTGGGTGTGCCGTCCGAGACGCCGAGCAGGTACCGCTCGAACTCCGGATAGCCCTCGCAGTACGTGTCGAGAAAGGCTGTGTCGTGCAACTTTTCGTCGGCGAGCACGAATGCGAGAGCCAACATCATCGCCACATCGGTACCGGGTCGCGGCGCAATCCATCGAGCGTCGCCGCTCATGTCGCTTCGTAGCGGACTGACGGTGACGATCTGGCCACCCCGGGCGCGCATCGCGGCGAGCGAGTCGACCGTCGGATGATCCGACGTACCGCCGTGATTGATACCGGTGTTCTTCACCGGAACTCCGCCGAACGCCACCAGCAATTCGGTGTGTGCGGCGATCACGTTCCAGGACGTGGAGCGCGAGAACATCTTCCAGTGCGCACCGAGGACGTGCGGCATGATGACACCGGTCGCACCCAATGAGTAGCTGTGCACCGATCGCGTGTAACCGCCGATGCAGTTCAGAAAGCGATGCACCTGACTCTGCGCGTGATGGAAGCGTCCGGCACTCGCCCACCCGTACGACCCGCCGTAGATGGCGTTGTTACCGAATGTGTCCGCTACTCTGCGCAACTCTTCGGACAGCACGTCGGTCAACTCGTCCCACGACACCTCGACGAACTCGTCGCTGCCACGCTTGTCGGTCGGACCCGGCCCGTGCTCGAGCCAGCCCCTACGCACCGACGGTGCGGTGACGCGGGATCGATGGGTCACCGACCCGACGAGGTTGCCCAACACCGGGGAGGGATTACTGTCGGTCACCTGGGGATGGACCGCAGTGACATCGCGTCCGTCCGACTCCGCACGAAACATGCCCCAGTGGCCCATGTGCTGGACGCCGGCCACTCCGGTCATCGAACTACCCCGGTCATCGAATTCCGAACGCGCTCAACGCCGCCAGCAGTGCATCGGGACGCTCGGATGTCGGTACGGGATCGACGAGCGCGAAGCTGCACCCGATCTCCCGCGCCGCCCCGTCGGCCTCGTCGCTGTCGCCCACCATCAACGTCACCGAGGGGTCGACACCCAAACTCGCGACTGCGTGCCGGAAGATCTCGGGCTGCGGTTTGACGTGACCTACCTCGAAGGAGAGCACAAACTCGTCGACGTACCGATCGAGACCGCGATCGACGAAGGCCGGACGGATGTCGAAGGCGATGTTGCTCAGTACACCGACCCGAATCGACTCGGCAGCAAGCTTTTTCAGGACCGACTCGGTGTCCGGGTACGGGGTCCACGAATCTGCATCGATCACTCGCCCGTAGACCGATTCCGCCTGCGCCCGGTCCGTGACACCGGACTGCGCGAGCACATGCAGATAGGCCCGCCGGTGCAGTGCCGGATCGAGGTCTCGATTTCGCCAGGCATGACGCGTTGCATCGTCGAACTCGACCGTCTCGCCTACCGGCGCGGTCATACGCCGCATCAGTTCCGCGGCGCCGGCACCGTCGACTGGGGTGCCGTCTGCGTCATGGATGCCGTCGAACCAGGTCGGATCCTCCTCGAGCCTGAACAGCGTGCCCGAGAAGTCGAACAGGACGGCCTCGATCGTCGATGTGCCCGTCGTGGTCACGGCAGTGATTCGACGAGTGCGTCCACCTCGACCCGCGGGCCGGTGAAGAACGGGGTCTCCTCACGCACGTGCCGTCGCGCCTCGGTGGCACGCAGATCCCGCATCAGATCGACGATGCGGTCCAACTCGGGAGCCTCGAAGGCCAGAATCCACTCGTAGTCGCCCAGTGCGAACGACGGCACGGTGTTCGCGCGCACGTCCTTGTAGTCACGCGCGGCCTTGCCGTGGTCGGCGAGCATCGTGCGGCGCTCGTCGTCGGGCAGCAGATACCAGTCGATCGACCGGACGAACGGGTAGACGCAGATGTACGCACCCGGATCCTCACCCGCGATGAAGGCCGGGACGTGACTCTTGTTGAACTCCGCCGGGCGGTGCAGTGCGGTGTTGCTCCAGACCGGAGTGCTTGCCTTGCCCAGCGCGGTGGTGCGCCGGAAGTCCGAGTAGGTGGCTTGCAGGTCCTCGATGCGCTCGGCATGCGTCCAGACCATGAAATCGGCGTCCGCGCGCATGCCGGCGATGTCGTACACACCCCGCACTGCGACGCCCTTGTCTTCACGGCCTTCGAAGAAGACTTTCGCCTCCTTGGCCGCTGCGGCCCGATCGTCGCCCAGCACACCGGGCGTGACCTTGTAGACCGAGAACATCAGATAGCGGAGTGTCGAATTGAGCGCTGAGTAATCGAGGCGTGCCATGGCCCTATCGTGCCACTTCGATCAGCCGGGCGGCAGCAGTGGTGGCGGACGCAATACATGCGGGTACACCGACGCCGCGCTGCCAGGCCCCGGTGACCTCGAGGCCGGGTAGATCGGCGACCCCGGACTCGACGGCGGCAACGCGATCAAGGTGTCCGGGCGCGTACTGAGGCAAGCCGCCCGGCCAGCGCTGCACTGTCGCGGCCAGCGGTCGTGCACCGATGCCGGCCACCGTCCGCAGATCGTTCGACGCTGTCTCGATCGACTCCTCGTCGGATCGATCCGAGGCCGTGGAGTCGCCGAACCGGCCGAGCGAGGCCCGCAGCAATACCGCATCACGCTCACCCAGGTGTGGCCACTTCCGGCTCGACAACGTGAACGCCTTGACATCGAGACCTGCGTCCGTCGCCACGAGAATGCCCGAATTCTGCGGCAGTTCGGTCGCTTTCGGAAAGGCCAGCGCCACGACGACCGACGACGCCAGCTCGATACTGCGCGCAGCCCGCGACGCCTCGGGTGCCACCGCAGCGATCAGCTGACCGAGAACGGGCGCGGGTACCGCCAGGACCAGGCCGTCCACAACGCCCACGCGATCGACGTACCAGCCGTTCGCCTCGCGGCGTACATCTGCGACGCCTGTGTCGACGATCGTTCGGGCACCGGTCGCGGCGATCAGAGCGTCGAGCAGCACCGCATAGCCGTCGCGCAGCCCGCCGAACACCGGTCCCGGCGACGGCGTGGGCAGTGCCGCCAGCACTGCCTCGGTCAGGCTCGCTGCCCCGCCGTCCAATGCGGCTGCCAACGTCGGAAGTGCCGCTCGGACGCCGATCGAGCTCGCCGAGCCGGAGTACACGCCGCCGAGCAGCGGGTCTACCGAACGGCTGACGACTTGGGAGCCGAAGCGGCTACCCACCAGATCGGCCACGCTGACGTCCGAGCCCGCGGTCCACGTGAACGGCCGTGTTGTTTCGCTCTCGATGAGGTGCAGTTCTGCCGGGTCCACCAGATCCCGCACCGAATCGGCCGAGGACGGTATGCCCATCAAGGTGCCCAGTGGGAGCGCGTGCGTTCGGCCACCGGAGTAGACCAGCGGACGCGCCGACGACGGGTGCACCAGCTGATCCGACAGGCCGAGTTCGGCGAGCAGGGCCGGTACTTCCGGACGACGGCCGATGAACGCTTCCGCGCCGACATCGAGCGACTCGGCACCGACCTCGGTGGTCCGCAGGGTGCCACCGAGGCGAGGGGACGCCTCGACGAGAGTGATCTCGGCATCGGGTCCACAGGCCTGCCGGAGGCGATACGCCGCGACGAGGCCGGAGATCCCGCCGCCGACCACGGCGTAGCGCCGCACCGTCACAACGAATGCACCAACGAGACCACCCGGGTCAGAATCTCGGGATCGGTGTCGGGCAACACCCCGTGGCCGAGGTTGAACACATGTCCCCGCGCACCCGCCGCCACCGCGCGGTCGGCTTCGGCGGCAATACGTCGAACTTCGGCCTCGACGGCATCCCAGCCGGCGAACAGCACCGCGGGATCGAGATTTCCCTGCAGCACCTTGCCGCCGCCGACTCGGTGCACGGCGTCGTCGAGCGGAATCCGCCAGTCGACACCGACCACATCGGCACCGGCCTCACCCATCGCACCGAGCAACTCGCCGGTACCGACCCCGAAGTGAATCTTGGGAACGCCGGCCGAGGACACGGCGTCGAACACTCGCGTCGAGTGCGGCAGCACGTACTCGCGGTAGTCGGCCAGCGACAGTGCTCCCGCCCACGAGTCGAACACCTGCACCGCGTCCACTCCGGCGGCCAGCTGAGCCTGCAAGAACGTGATCGTCGTGGTCGCCAGCGCGTCGAGCAGGGCATGCCAGGTCGCCGGGTCGGACCGCATCAGCGCCTTGGTCTTCTCGTGATTGCGGCTGGGGCCACCCTCGACCAGGTAGGACGCGAGGGTGAACGGCGCTCCGGCGAACCCGATGAGCGGCGTGCCCGCGAGCTCCCGGGTGAGGATCCGCACCGCATCGGCCACCGGCTCGACCTGATCGGCGGTCAAGGTGGGCAGCGCCGCGACATCGGCCGCCGAACGCACCGGCTGAGCCACGACCGGGCCGGTGCCGGCAACGATGTCCAGATCGATACCGGCAGCCTTGAGCGGAACCACGATGTCCGAGAACAGGATTGCCGCGTCCACATCGTGTCTACGGACAGGTTGCAGCGTAATCTCGGCCACCAGATCCGGCCGGAAGCACGAATCCAGCATGCCGATGCCTGCGCGGATCTTTCGGTATTCGGGAAGCGACCTGCCGGCCTGACGCATGAACCACACCGGCCGACGCGAGGGCGTTTCGCCGGCGATCGCGGCCAAGAACGGCGCGTCCGGGAGTTCTCGACGGGCGGGGGCTGTGGTGTGTGCTTCGGCGTTCATCGAGTTCCATGCTGCCACGCGCCGGGATAGCTTCTGCCACCAAGGGCGACACACCCACTTCGGTTCCATCACGGCTCGGCGCGCCTCCGCCGCCGGACAACGTGACGCGTCTAACGTCCGATCACGTGACCGAACCCGAATCCACCGCCGAACCTGCGCCTTTCCGCGCCGCCATCGACGCGATGCATCGGGCCCAGGTCCACCCGGCAATCGAGATCGGTCCGATCCGGCCGCCGCAGCGACTCGCGCCGTACAGCTACGCTATCGGCGCCGAAGTCAAGCACCCGGATTCCGAGCAGGTCGACGAACAGAGCGACGGCGACGCATTCGGCCGCTTGATTCTGCTGTACGACCCCGACGGGGCAGAAGCCTGGAACGGGACGCTTCGACTGGTTGCTTACATTCAAGCGGACGTCGACGAATCGTTGGCCGACGATCCCCTGCTCCCCGAGGTCGGGTGGAGTTGGCTGGTCGACGCACTGGAGTCACGGTCGGAGCCGCTCAACGCACTCGGCGGCACCGTCACCTCGACCAGTTCGGTGCGCTACGGCGATATCGCCGGTCCCCCCAAGGCCCATCAGCTCGAACTTCGCGCGTCCTGGACTGCGACGTCCGAAGATCTCTCGACGCATGTCGAGGCCTTCTGCGAGGTTCTCGCGTACGCGGCGGGTCTGCCGCCCGCGGGCATCACCACCCTCGGTCAACGCAGTTCCAGCCGGACATAGTCTCCGGACCCACCGACCGTAGGGCTTAGAGTCACTGTCCATGTCAGCCGAGAGTTCCCCCGACACCACGTCGGACGACGCCACGTCGGACGAGCAGGTCAACGAGCCGGTCGCCGTTCCGTTGCTTGCCCCGGCCGACGGTGTGCCCGACGTCGTGGACACACCGGACGCCGTTCTCGCGGCCGCGAAGCTCCTCGCCGCAGGTCACGGGCCTCTCGCCGTCGACGCCGAACGCGCATCGGGCTTTCGGTACTCCCAGCGCGCTTACCTGCTGCAGTTTCGTCGCCGCGGAGCCGGCACCGTTCTGCTCGATCCGATCCCGGTCACCGGCGACCTCGCTCCACTCGCCGAGGTGATCAACCCGCTCGAATGGGTGCTGCACTCCGCCGATCAGGACCTCCCGGGACTGGCCGAACTCGGCCTGGTCCCCGCCACGCTCTACGACACCGAGCTCGCCGGCCGTCTCGCCGGATTCGAGCGCGTCGGCCTCGGTGCCATCGTCGAACGCACCCTCGGACTGGCGCTGCAGAAGGGTCACGGCGCTGCCGACTGGTCTACTCGTCCCCTGCCCGACACCTGGCTCAACTACGCCGCGCTCGACGTCGAAGTTCTGCTCGAGCTTCGCGACGCAATGGCCGCGGAGCTCGAACGACAAGGTAAAACGGATTGGGCGGCAGAGGAATTCGCCCACATCCTCTCTCTCGGACCGCCCAAACCCAAGACCGACAGGTGGCGTCGAACATCGGGGATTCACGCGATCAAGTCTCCCCGCACGCTCGCTGCCGTCCGCGAATTGTGGACCACCCGAGACGAATTGGCGGCCAAACGTGACGTGGCACCGAGCCGGGTGCTGCCGGACTCGGCGATCGTGGCGGCGGCAACCGCCGATCCGAAGACCTCGCGCGAGCTCGAGCAACTACCGGTCTTCGGTGGCCCTCGCCAGCGTCGCTCTTCCCGGCTGTGGGCCTCGGCACTCACACGTGCGCGGGCCCTGCCGACCGCCGAGTTGCCGTCCATGGCAGCGTCTTTCGACGGCCCTCCCCCGGTCAATCGATGGGCACGTCGCGATCCCGACGCAGCGGCCAGGCTCGCCGACGTGCGAGCGGCGATGACCGAGCTCAGCGAGTCGGTGTCGGTTCCGGTCGAGAACCTCCTGATGCCGGACCTGCTACGTCGATTGGTATGGGATTGGCGGACTCCCGACGACGAAGCTCTCGATCCCGAAGAGCTGATCGACACTCGGTTGACCGAAGGAGGGGCGCGGCCCTGGCAACGCTCGCTGGTGGTACCGGTTCTGGCGAAGGCACTGCACCCTTCTCAAGTTACCGACGGGTAATACCCGCTACAGTAGGTGGCGCGTCCGGGCACCCGGACGAGTCGTCCGCATCTGTCGGGAGGATCGAAAAGCGTGTCTGTACCCGCGTCCACCAGCTCACAAAGGAATGTTGTCTTCGTCGACGGCATCCGCACTCCGTTCGGCAAAGCAGGCCCCAAGGGCATGTACGCCGACACTCGCGCAGACGACCTGGTCGTCAAGGCAATCCGCGAACTCCTTCGCAAGAACCCCAACCTCCCTCCCGAGCGCATCGACGAGGTCGCCATCGCCGCGACCACGCAGACCGGTGACCAGGGGCTGACCATCGGCCGCACGTCCGCCCTGCTCGCCGGACTCCCCCGCAGCGTCCCCGGATTCGCCATCGACCGGATGTGCGCCGGCGCGATGACCTCGGTGACCACCACGGGTTCGGGTATCGGCTTCGGCCAGTACGACGTCGTCATCGCCGGTGGCGTCGAGCACATGGGCCGCCACCCGATGGGTGAGGGTGTCGATCCCAACCCGCGCTTCCTCGCCGACAAACTCGTCGATCCCAGTGCTCTCGTGATGGGCAACACCGCCGAGAACCTGCACGACCGGTTCCCGAGCATCACCAAGGACCGCACCGACGCCTACGCCGTCGCCAGCCAGAACAAGTACGACGCGGCGAAGAAGGCCGGCTACATCGCCGACACCCTCGTCCCCGTCGCCACCAAGTCCGCCGCAGGGTGGGGCCTGGCCACCGAGGACGAGCCGCCTCGCCCCGGCACCACCGTCGAAGACCTCGCCAAGCTCAAGACGCCGTTCCGTCCTGCCGGTCGCGTCACCGCAGGCAACGCCGCGGGACTCAACGACGGTGCCACCGCCGCGATCCTCGCCGGCGAGGACACCGCACACGAGCTCGGCCTGAACATCGGCATGCGGATGGTCGGCTTCAGCTTCGCCGGCGTCGACCCGGCCGTCATGGGCATCGGCCCGGTTCCCGCCACCGAAAAGCTGCTCGGCCGAACAGGATTGAGCATCGAAGACATCGGCCTGTTCGAGATCAACGAGGCATTCGCCATCCAGGTGCTTGCCTTCCTCGAGCACTACGGCATCGCCGACGACGATCCCCGCGTCAACCAGTGGGGAGGTGCCATCGCGTGTGGCCACCCCCTCGCGTCCTCGGGCGTCCGACTGATGACCCAGCTGAGCCGCCAGTTCGCCCAGCAACCCGACGTCCGCTACGGCCTGACGACCATGTGCATCGGTCTCGGCATGGGCGGCACCGTCATCTGGGAGAACCCCAACCACGCTGACTACTCAGGAGCGAAGGCATGAGCGACATCACCACAGCGTTCACCGACGAGGTAGTCACGAACGCATTCACCAAGATCGTGTCCGTTCCGGGGCTCGAGGGCTCGATCGCCCTCGTCACGCTCGACAACGGCTTCGATCACACGAAGCCGTCGACCTTCGGTCCCGGCGGACTGGCCAAGTTCGACGCCGCACTGGACGAGGCCTTCGCAGCGAACCCGGTGGCCATCGCCGTCACCGGCAAGCCGTTCATCTTCGCCGTCGGTGCCGACCTCAACGGCGTGCCGAACATCGAGACCAAGGACGAGGCGCTGCAGATCGGGCAGCTCGGACACAAGGTGTTCCGTCGCCTGCGCGAGTCCACGATTCCGACGTTCGCCTTCATCAACGGTGCCGCTCTCGGCGGTGGCCTCGAAGTGGGACTGCACTCGCACTACCGGACCGTTGCGGAGAATGCCGCCGCGCTCGGCCTGCCCGAGGCCTTCCTCGGGCTGGTACCGGGATGGGGCGGAACCCAGTTGCTGCCCAACATCATCGGAGCATCCAATGCCGTGACCGTGGTGATCGAGAATGCACTGAACCAGAACCGCGTCCTCAAGCCGCAGCAGGCACTCGACCTCGGCATCGCCGACGCCCTCTTCGGCGGAGCCGACTTCCTCGAGCAGTCCCTCGCGTGGGCTGCTCAGGTGATCAAGGGCGAGATCGTTCCGAACCGTCCCGAGATCGACCGCGGACAGGCCTGGGACGACGCCATCGCCCGCGCCAAGGGCATAGTCGCGGGCAAGACCAACAATTTCGCCCCCGGCCCCGTCGCCGCTGTCGAACTGCTCGAGCTCGCCAAGAACACCGACATCACCGACTCGGCCTCGCTCGACACGGCCTTCGCCGCCGAGGACGAGGCCCTGTCGACCCTCTTGGTCAAGGACGAGCTCCGCGCCGGGCTGTATGCCTTCGATCTGGTGCAGAAGCGCGCGAAGCGGCCTGCCGGTGCACCCGACAAGTCGTTGGCGCGCAAGATCTCCGGTGTCGGCATCGTCGGTGCCGGTTTGATGGCCAGCCAGCTCGCGTTGCTGTTCGTACGCCAACTGAAGGTGCCGGTGATCCTCACCGACATCGATCAGGAGCGCATCGACAAGGGTGTCGGCTACGTCCACGGTGAGATCGACAAGCTGCTCGGCAAGAAGCGCCTGTCCCCCGACGCCGCAAATCGGTTGAAGGCGTTGGTTTCCGGCTCGATCGACAAGTCCGCGTTCGCGAACACCGACTTCGTCATCGAGGCAGTCTTCGAGAACCTCGACGTCAAGAAGAAGGTGTTCGCCGAGGTCGAGGAATTCGTCTCTGCCGAAACGATTCTCGCGACCAACACCTCTTCGTTGTCGATCACGAAGATGGCTGCCGATCTGAAGCACCCCGAGCGGGTTGTCGGCTTCCACTTCTTCAACCCCGTGGCCGTTCTTCCGCTGCTCGAGGTCGTCAAGGGCGAGAAGACCGACGACGCCACTCTCGCAACGGCATTCGCGACAGCCAAGACACTGAAGAAGTCGGCTGTGTTGTCGGCGGATCTCCCCGGATTCGTCTTCAACCGTCTCGTCACCCGTGCGTCCAACGAGATCATCAGTGCGATCGACGAGGGCACGCCGTTCGATGTCGCCGACGGCGCTGTGGGCGAGCTCGGCATGCCGATGAGCCCGTTGACCCTGCTGGCTCTCGTCGGCCCGGCGGTCGCTCTGCACACCGCAGAAACTCTCGGCGAGGCATACCCGGAGCGGTTCAAGGACTCCCCCGGATTCCGTGCACTCGTCGAGGCGAAGAAGCCGGGCGTGTGGACCTACGGCCCCGAGGGCCAGGTCGTCGATCCCGAGGTGGCTGCACTGTGGCCACAGGGAGATTCACCGTCCACTGCCGAGCAGGTACTCGAACGCACCCGCAATGCATTCGCCGACGAGATCCGGATCATGCTCGACGAAGGCGTCGTCGCGGCTGCCGAGGACATCGACCTCTGCCTGCTCCTCGGCGGGGGCTTCGGATTCTGGAACGGCGGCATCACCCCGTATCTGGACCGCAGCGGTGCATCCGAGGCCGCAACCGGTCAGCGATTCCTGGCTCCGGGCGTAGCCAGCGTCTAGCACTGCCCACCGAGTTCGAGGTTGTGGATGGATTTCTCCGGATTTCCGTCCATAACCTCGATCTCGGCAGCCATCCTGGAATGCCGACAATCGAGTTCGTCTAGTTTCGAACCCGATGACCACGCAGACAGAACATGATGCAGCCGCCGACCGAGACCACCTGATCCGAGTCGGCTATCGCATGTTGGGTTCGTACAGCGAGGCCGAGGATGCAGTTCAGGAAGCTTTCGTTCGGTGGTATCGACTCAGCGAATCCGAGCGCGCCGCAATCGATGTCCCGTTGGCGTGGATGACCCGTGTCGTCAGTCGCATCTGCCTCGATGTGTTGGGATCTGCGCGCGCACGCCGTGAGCACTATGTCGGTCAATGGCTGCCGGAACCCGTTCCCGGCCGCGACACATCGCTGCCGTCTCCCGACCCCGCCGACCGAGTCGCTCAGGACGATTCGGTGAGCCTGGCGCTGCTGATAGTGATGGACGCTCTTGGTCCGGCCGAACGGGTCGCGTTCGTGCTGCACGACGTGTTCGCGTTGCCGTTCGACCAGATCGCACTCACGCTGGACCGTTCCCCTGCCGCCTGTCGTCAACTCGCATCCGCCGCGCGCAAGCACGTGCGGACTCGGCACGCCGGCGAGAGCGACCCGGCAGAGCACGACCGACTCGTTCGCGCGTTCGCCGCAGCGTCGGGTAGCGGAACGATCGCAGCGCTCACCGCAGTTCTTGCCCCCGAGGTTTCGCTGGTCAGCGACGGTGGCGGAAAGGTCAGCGCCGCACGCAATCCGGTTCTCGGCTCCGACCGGGTCGCGCGATTCATCCGCGGCATCACCGCGAAGTCCACCGAACTCGACGGGTCGATCGAGCCGGTGAACGGAGCGTCCGGCATCGTCTTTCGGCGCGCCGGTGCCGTCTTCGCCGTTGTCGGTTTCCATATCGCGGGCGGCGTCGTGGCGAATGTATGGATCGTGCTCAATCCGGACAAGCTCAGGCACTGGGATGGAACACGCAGACAATTCCGTGGGCTACGTCGTCAATAGATCATGAAGCCGAAACCCAAGAGCTTGATCGTGTGCGTATCGGGTCCACACGGAAACACCCGGAAGATCGCCGAGGCCATCGCCGCTGTGCTCGACGCCGAGGTCACGGCACCGGACCTGGTAGACCCCACTCGCATCGCGGAGTTCGACCTGGTCGGATTCGGGTCTGGTATCTACATGGGCAAACATCACCACCAACTCCTCTCGCTCGTGACGACCTTGCCGACTGTGAACCGCCACAGGGCATTCGTATTCGCGACCAGCGGATTCGCCGATTCTCCGCTGAATCGATTCTCCCGCTCTCTCACGGTCCCGCTGAACAGCAAGGGCTTCGAGATTTCGGATGCCTTCTCGTGCCGAGCGAAAGACACCTTCTTGCCTTTCGCTCTCGTCGGTGGAATCCGAAAGGGACATCCGGACGATGCCGATCTGCGGCGCGCTCGACTGTTCGCCGAGCAGTTGCGAACAACGCAGGAGAGCCGGACTTCGATCGGGGATGTGCAATGAAGTTAGCCGTGGCCGGTGGAACAGGAACTGTCGGAGTGCATGTCGTCGAAGTGGCTCGGGAACGCGGACACGACGTGGTCGTGCTGTCCCGATCAGCGGGTGTGGATCTGGTCGGCGGCTCAGGACTGTCCGCCGCATTGTCCGGCGTCGACGCGGTGGTGGACGTCGCGTCGACTCGGACAGTATCGGCGAAGGACTCGACGGCGTTCTTCGGCGCAGTCACCCGCAACCTACTGGCGGCCGAGACCGAGGCCGGTGTCGGTCATCACCTGGCGCTGTCCATCGTGGGAATCGACCGAGCCCCGCATGCGTACTACGCCGGGAAGGTAGAGCAGGAAAAGATCATTCGCGCCGGAACCGTGCCGTGGACGATTCTTCGAGCCACTCAGTTCCACGAGTTCGCCGGCCAGATTCGCGCACAGATGTCGTTCGGTCCGGTGAGCATCATCCCGAAGATGGTCTCGCAACCTATTTCCGCACGCGAGGTTGCCGAGCGACTGATCGACCTGGCGGAGCAGTCCCCGGCCGGCCGAGTCGCAGACCTCGGTGGACCACGCGAGGAACGCATGGCCGAGATGGTGCGGCGCTATGCACGGGCTATCGGTGCGCGAGGCCTGGTGCTCGAGATTCCGATTCCCGGCGCATACGGTCGCGCAATGCGAGACGGAACGCTGGTCACCACAACCGATTCGGATCACGGTGGGCAGACCTTCGATCAATGGTTGGCCACGCAAGCCCAGTGATCGTGCCGACGACACGCGGAATATCGGACAATTCACCCTTGCCGTAGGCCGAAACCAACCCGAGTCGAAATGGACGTCCATTTCGCTCCCATGTCTCGGGCGCGAGGACGATGATGGCGAACGACCACCATGGACGCTGGTTCACCTCGAAAGCTGGGTCATGCGATGACGCAATCAACCGATCGGTACACCGCCAAAGTTATCGGAGTCACCATTGCCGCTGCCGTCGGTGGCTTCTTGTTCGGGTTCGACTCGTCCGTTGTCAACGGCGCGGTCGATTCCATCCAGGAAAACTTCGCTCTGTCGTCGTTCGTCACCGGCTTCGCGGTGGCAATCGCGCTTCTCGGCTGTGCGGTCGGTGCTTGGTTCGCCGGCCGGCTCGCCGACAGCTGGGGCCGCAAGAAGGTGATGCTGCTCGGTTCTGCACTGTTCACCATCTCGTCCGTGGGCTCCGGGTTCGCCTTCAGCGTCCCGGATCTGATGCTCTGGCGAGTGCTCGGCGGACTTGGCATCGGCATCGCGTCGGTGATCGCACCCGCCTACATCTCGGAAATCGCGCCTGCTCGCTATCGCGGCGGGTTGGCATCGTTGCAACAGCTGGCGATCACCGTCGGCATCTTCGCCGCTCTCCTCTCGGACGCGGTACTGCAGAACGCGGCCGGCGGGCCATCGAACGATCTGTGGTTCGGTCTCGAAGCCTGGCGATGGATGTTTCTCGTCGGCGTGGCACCCGCTCTCGTCTACGGCTTTCTCGCCACCCTGATTCCGGAGTCACCGAGATATCTCGTCGGAAAACACCTCGACGAGGAAGCGGCGCGCATTCTCGGCGAGATCTCCGGAGAAGTGAACCCGAACGAGCGAGTCAAAGAAATTCGGTTGACCCTGCGTCGGGAGTCGAAGTCATCGTTCGGCGACATTCGCGGACCGAAATTCGGTTTGCAACCGATCGTGTGGGTCGGCATCACAATGGCAATCCTGCAGCAGTTGGTCGGAATCAATGCGATCTTCTACTACTCGACCACTCTGTGGAAGTCCGTAGGATTCAGCGAGAACCAGTCTTTCGTCACCTCGGTCATCACCTCCGTCATCAACGTCTCGATGACATTCGTCGCGATCTTGTTCGTCGATCGATTCGGACGTCGAAATCTGCTCATGATCGGCTCGATCGGAATGTTCGTCGGCCTGATACTCGCGGCCGTCTCGTTCACTCAGGCAGTGGGCAGTGGCGACCAGCTGGAGTTGCCGTCACCATGGGGTCCTGTCGCCCTGGTGGGTGCCAACCTGTTCGTCGTCTTCTTTGCCGCTACCTGGGGACCGATCATGTGGGTGATGCTCGGAGAAATGTTCCCCAACCGTATGCGTGCGGTCGCACTCGGCATCAGTACCGCGGCGAACTGGATTGCGAATTTCGCCATCACTCTTGCATTCCCGCCACTGTCGGACACCATAGGTCTCGGATTCATCTATTCGTTCTTCGCGTTCTTTGCGATCCTGTCGTTCTTCTTCGTCAAGTACAAGATCAGGGAGACCAAGGGAATGGAGCTCGAGGACATGGTGAACTGACATGCCGATGTTCGTCGTCGAATACGCGTACTCACCCGAAACATCCTCCGGCCGTGACGATCACCGGACCGATCATCGCGCGTGGTTGCGTGAACTGGAGCGTCGCAAGATCCTGCGATCGTCCAGCCCGCTGGCCGACCACACCGGCGCAACCATGATCGTCGAAGGTGTGGACAAGGAAAGTGTGGAACGCATGTTCGCACACGATCCGTTCGCCACGGCCCATCTGATCGAACAGGTTCGAGTCAGCGAGTGGGCGACGGGCGCTTAGCCCGTCGCCGGAGATCAGAGACTCTTCACCCAGTCCGAGACCCGCTGCACTACGTCCTCGCACGTGAGGCCGAGTTCGTGGTGCAGCTGCTCACGCGACGCGTGATCCAAGAATCGTTGTGGCACACCGAGATCGCGACACGGTGTATCGACGCCTGCAGCGCGCAACGCGGCCGACAGAGTCGAGCCGATTCCGCCGTGCACACCGCTGTCCTCGATGGTCACCACCAACCTGTAGTCCTCGGCCAACTTCAGCAAGGACTCGGGGATCGGGAGTACCCAGCGCGGATCGACAACGGCCACCGAGATGCCGTCGTGCCGCAGTTTCTTCGCAGCATCGAGAGCGAGTGAACCGAACACACCGACCGCGACGATCAGGACATCGCCCGTCGCATCGGCAGGCTCGGCCAACACGTCGACTATTCCGTCCAGTCGGCGCACGGCCGCGACGGACTCGGTGACGGCCCCCTTCGGGAACCGCAGTGCAGTGGGTCCGTCGGACGTCGCGATCGCCTCGGCCAGCTCTTCGCGCAGTGTCTCGGCGTCTCGCGGTGCTGCCACTTTCATGCCGGGGACGATGCCGAGCAGAGACATGTCCCACATGCCGTTGTGGCTGGCACCGTCGGCACCGGTCACGCCCGCACGGTCCAGGACCACGGTGACGGGCAGTCCGAGCAAGGCCACGTCCATGAGCAGCTGATCGAAGGCCCGGTTCAGGAAGGTCGAGTAGATCGCGACCACCGGGTGCATTCCGCCGAGGGCGAGCCCGGCGGCCGACGTCATTGCATGCTGCTCGGCAATACCCACATCGAACAGGCGGTCCGGGAAGCGAAGACCGAACGCAGCGAGGCCGGTGGGCGCGGCCATCGCCGCGGTGATCGCAACGACATCCTCGTTCCGCTCGCCCTGTTCTATCAAGGCCGCCGAAAACACCGAGGTCCAGTCCGGTGCCGACTTCGACCGAGCGAGTCCGGTCGCTGGATCGATGACTCCAGTGGCGTGCATCTGATCGGCGACATCGTTCTCGGCGTGGACGTAGCCCATGCCCTTACGCGTCACCGCGTGAACGATGACCGGTCCGCCGTAGGCCTTGGCTCGGCGCAATGCCGACTCCATCGCGTGCTGATCGTGTCCATCGACAGGCCCCAGGTATTTGATGCCGAGATCGGTGAACATCACCTGTGGACTGATGGCGTCTTTCACGCCCGCCTTCATACCGTGGAGCATCCGGTAGGCGGTGGGCCCCACGACGGGGATCTTGCGCACGATGCGGCGCCCGTTGTCCAGAATCTTCTCGTACTCGGGCTGGAGCCGCAGGGCTGCCAGATGATCGGCAAGGCCGCCGATGGTGGGGGCGTACGAGCGCCCGTTGTCGTTGACGACGATGACCAAGGAGCGGTTGCGCCCGGCCGCGATGTTGTTCAGCGCTTCCCAGCACATACCTCCGGTGAGCGCACCGTCACCGACGACGGCGACGACGTGCCGATCGGTCTCGCCCTTGAGCGCGAATGCCTTGGCCAAGCCGTCGGCGTAGGACAACGAGGCCGACGCGTGCGAAGACTCCACCCAATCGTGTTCGCTCTCGACCCGGGACGGATAGCCCGAGAGGCCGCCCTGCTTGCGCAGCGTGTCGAACAAGCCGGTGCGTCCGGTCAGCATCTTGTGGACGTAGGCCTGGTGACCGGTATCGAAGATGACGGGATCGCGCGGCGACTCGAAGATCCGGTGGATTGCCAACGTCAGCTCCACCACGCCCAGATTGGGCCCGAGGTGGCCACCCGTGGCGGACACCTTCTCCACGAGAAATGCACGGATCTCGCGAGCCAGCTCGGCCAGCTCGGTGCTACCGAGGTCACGCAAGTCCTCGGGCGTCTGAATTCGCGCTAGGACACCCAACGAGATCGCTCCCTCCGGCCGGAAAAACACTGGACAATTCAGTCTACGGAGTCGTTGTCCCCGCGCCGCTCCGCCCAGCGTGGTGTCGGTGACACTACCGTCGAACACCGAGTTGCCCCGGATGAGCCGCCCCTAACCTCGACGGTGACCGACAGGACACCACACATACAGTGTCGACCATGAGCAACGTCGTCGATGCCATCCTGTGCCGCGTTCACGAATTGTGCCGAGACGACACGACCGGGCAGGTGGCGGACTACATTCCAGAGCTTGCCGCTGTCACGCCGGACGGCTTCGGAATAGCACTGACGACCGCCGACGGGTACGTCTACGAGGTCGGCGACACTCGACTACCCTTCACGATCCAATCGATCTCCAAGCCGTTCACCTACGCGCTGGCTCTGGCCGATCGAGGACTCGATGCCGTCGCGAACAAGATCGATATCGAGCCGTCCGGCGAGCCGTTCAACGAGATCAGCCTCGACCCCATCACCGAGCGGCCGCGCAACCCGATGATCAACGCTGGTGCGATCACGTCGGCGTCACTCATCGCCGGCCGCTCTCCGCAGGATCGATTCGAGCGAATCCGGGCCTCCTACTCACGATATGCAGGCAGGTCTCTGACCTTCAACGACGCCGTCTACCGTTCGGAGGCGCGCACCGGCAACCGGAACCGCGCGATCGGCTACATGCTCCGCTCGTTCGACATCATCGAACACGACCCGGACGCCGCAGTCGATCTGTACTTTCGCCAGTGCTCGATAGACGTCACCGCGGCGGACCTTGCCATGATGGCGGCAACCATGGCCAACAACGGTGTCAATCCGCGCACCCGAGAACGCGCTCTGGCACCTGCTCTGGTCGAACGAGTGTTGTCGGTGATGACCACATGCGGGATGTACGACGGCGCAGGCGACTGGGTCGCACAGGTGGGAATGCCGGCCAAGAGCGGAGTCGGTGGCGGGATTCTTGCCGTACTACCGGGTCAGATGGGGATCGCCGTCTACTCGCCGCGGCTCGATTCCCATGGAAACAGCGTGCGCGGGGTCGCTGCCTGCCGAGAACTCTCGAGCCGGCTCGAACTGCACTTCCTCCACGTCACACGAGCGGCCAAGTCCTCGATCCGGCGTCGATACGTGCTCACCGAGGCACCGTCACGCAAAAGGCGATCCGACGTCGAACAGGCCACCCTGGCCGCGGTGGGAGACCGCGCACGAGTGTACGAATTGCACGGCGACCTGCTGTTCTCCGGTGCCGAGACCGCAGTCCGTGAGATCGGAAATCTGGATAGAGAGCTGGACGCACTCGTCATCGACGTCCGCGGCGTCGACGAGGTCAGTGCCATCGCTCGCAGCATGTTCGAGGATCTTCGCCGGGATCTGGCCGAACACGGCTGTGTGATGTGTCTGGTGGATCCCCGAACGATCATGGGACACACTGCATCCAGTCTCGACCCGGCCGATCCGGCCGGTCGGGTCTATTCGAGCCTGGGGTCGGCCATCCAATGGGCCGAGAACCTTCTGCTCGATCGACATTGCGCAGGCCTTCGACAGCCAACCGAGATCACCGCAGCCGAGCACCCGTTGCTCGCAGGACTCTCGGCCGCCCAGTACGAGGCGGTGAGCCCCTATCTCGAGAAACGTCACTACGCGCGCGGAGACATCATCGTCCATCACGGCGACGCGGCCGCAGGCCTGTTTATGATGCTGCGTGGAGAGGTGACGTCGACCACAGTGTCGGCCGACGGCGGTACGCATCGAATCACGACTCTGTCGCCCGGGATGAGCTTCGGCGAAATGCCGCTACTGATGGCAGTGCCGTTTCTGCTCGACATGGTGGCAGACACACCGGTCGACCTCGTGGTGGTGTCGGTACCGCACTTCGAGGCGCTGACTCGCGACGCGCCCGAGGTCAAGCTTGCTCTCCTGGAAAATCTGGCCACCGGCGCGTACAGCCAGATGGCCGCGGTGATCAGAACGCTCGGGCGGTTCGACATCGGTATCTGACACCGATGACCGAACCGCCCGAGGCAATCGTGAATCCGTCAGGCACCCAACGTCAGCATCGTGAGCACCTCGGTGGGCTGCGGCGACCCGCCCGCGGGCTCGAGGGAGAACGCGAAGTTGGTCGATGCGCCGAGGCCGTCGACCACCGTGCCCGATTCCGACGTGAGCTGATCCTCGGTCACGACGCCGGCCGATCGAGGCGAACCCTCGACGAACCACATCTGATAGACGCGGCCTGGCGGCGGCTGCGGAACCCCATCGAGAGAAACCACGACAGCGTTCTGCGACAGCGAGTACGCGACCGTTGCCGAACCGCCACCGGGGAACTCGGCCGAGGTCCGACGTGCATCGGGTGCAGCGACGATCTGGTCGGCCTGCGACGGCTGTGGATCGTTACCCATCGTCTGCGTGACGACCACCACTCCGCCGACGGCGACGATGACTGCGGCAGCGGCCGACATCACCGAGTAGCGCCAGGACTTCGAGCGCTCGCGCCGATGCCGGTGCAGCGGAGTCACATTCGGAGGTAGCAACCGAACCGTTGGCTCCTGATCGCTCGAGGCCACCCGATCGAGTACCGCCCGGCGAAGTCGATCCGGAGCAGGCGTCGCGTCGACCGCTGCGGCCAACGCGAGAGTCTCGTGGATCTCGGTCACGAGGACGTCGAACTGAGCGCGCGCGGTGTCGTCCACGCGTAGCCGTTCGGTCTCTATGTCGCGTCGCTCGGATTCGGTCGTCGAGTGAAGGGCGTAGACCTCGGCGTCGTCGAGCAGGCGTTGCCGTGACGATTCGCTCATTGCGGGATCACCCCCAGGCATGTCTTCAATTTGATCAATCCGTCTCGTATGCGCGATTTGATGGTAGGAACGGCGACCCCGAGCCGCTCCGCAACTTCGCGATAGGTGTAACCGCTGTAGTAAGCCATTCGTACCGACTCGCTCTGCGTATCGGTCAAGGTTTCGAGACAGGCCACCACGGCCTCCGATTCGAGTCTCTGAGTCACCGTCTCGAGTACTTCGTCGTGCTCGGGCGTGTGGCTCACTGCGCCGTACGCCGCCTCACGGTCGGTACCCGACTGCTCGCTGCGAACACGATCGACGGCCCGGCGGTGAGCCAGCGTCATGATCCAGGCGAGCGGACTCCCCTGGTTCGGGTCGTAATTCGGTGCTGCGCGCCATATCTGGAGGAACACCTCCTGCGCGGTCTCCTCGCTGTATCCCGGGTCACGAAGCACTCGCAGCACCATGCCGTAGACGCGAGCGGACGTGGCGTCGTACAGCTCGGCGAATGCGGCTCGGTCGCCCTGTGCCACCGATGCCATGAGCCGACGAAGTCGGTCGGTCTCTTCGGCACGCAAATTCTTCAACTGTGGACTGGGAACAGCGCAGACTGCACTGTCGTCCGTGTAGCCCTCGGCAGAGTCGGGCGCCCGGTCACGGCCGGCATCCGACGATCCGGACAACGGCGTGCTCATCGAAAGGTCGTCCCAACAGACGGGTTCATGATCGAGTTCATCGAACACGACACTAGTGGTCATAGTGCTCTCATATCGAAACCTCCGCGTTTTCCCGCCGCGGTACATATTCGGAACAAACCGGCCGGAGGATGGTTCGGGTTCACAAATTCGTTTGCACCGAACTGGACCGCGGTTCATCCTTGGTGGAGAATCGGACAATCGTGGGTAATCGGGCGAGCGGCCCACTGGAGGAATCGAGAGACATGGCGGCCATCGAGACACACGGTCTTCTCAAGCGATTCGGGTCCGACGTCGCTGTCGACGGCGTCGATCTGTCCATCCCGTCCGGTGGGGTCTACGGCGTCCTCGGACCCAATGGTGCAGGCAAGACCACCACCATCCGAATGCTCGCCACCCTGCTCCCGATCGACGGGGGTACCGCACGCGTGTTGGGGCACGACGTGGCGAGCGAACCCGAGGCCGTCCGGCAAAAAGTCGCTCTGACAGGCCAATTCGCGTCGTTGGACGAGGATCTGACCGGTACGGAAAATCTGGTTCTGCTTGCACGATTGCTCGGCTACTCACGGCCCGCTGCCCGGTCGCGAGCCGAGCAGTTGCTCGCCGCGTTCGACATCGCCGACGCCGGGCCGAGGCAGGTCAAGACCTACTCCGGCGGAATGCGCCGACGTATCGACATCGCCGCCAGCATCATCGTCACTCCCGAGCTGATCTTCCTGGACGAACCCACCACCGGACTCGATCCGCGCAGCCGAAACCACGTGTGGGAGATCATCCGTGCCTTGGTGGCGGGCGGGACGACGGTGCTTCTGACAACCCAGTATCTCGACGAGGCCGATCACTTGGCCGGGCGTGTCGCCGTCATCGACCACGGCAAAGTCATCGCGGAAGGTACGACCGGCGAGTTGAAAGCATCGGTGGGATCGAATTCGCTCCACCTCCGAGTTCTCGACGCGACGCAGCGAACTGCGGCCGCGCGGATCCTGCGAGATCTGCTCGGCGACACCGTCACGGAGGATCCGGATCCATCGACCGTCACGGCGCGTCTCGACAACCCGGCACAGGCCGCGCCCGTGCTGCCGGCACTCGAGACAGCGGGAATCTCGATCGCGTCCTTCACCCTCGGCCAGCCGAGCTTGGACGAGGTGTTCCTGGCGCTGACAGGACATGAGGCGGGAGTGGAGCCTGCCGAAACGACCCATCGGACGGGAGTGGAGCCTGCAGGAACGACCCGGAAATCGAGAGCGGGAGTGAAGCCTGCAGGAGCGACCGACTTGTCCGCATCCGATCGGGAGGTTGCGTCATGACTGCCGAAGCCCAACAGTCGACGCCGCAGGCCTCGACCATCATCGATGTGCTCGGCGCTGCCGGACCTCGTCCCCCGCGGCCGTCGTCGCTGTCCACGTCGTTGAGCTTCGGGTGGCGGGCGCTGCTCAAGATCAAGCATGTGCCCGAGCAACTGTTCGACGTGACGGCCTTCCCGATCATGTTCACGCTGCTGTTCACGTACTTGTTCGGCGGCGCACTGGCCGGGTCGACCGACGCGTACATCCAGTTTCTGCTTCCCGGCATTCTGGTGCAGACCGTGGTGATGATCACGATGTACACGGGTGTGACGATGAACAAGGACATCGAAAAAGGCGTGTTCGATCGTTTTCGTTCGCTGCCCATCTGGCGTCCGTCACCCTTGGTGGGAGCGCTACTCGGAGATGTGGTCCGCTACACACTCGCTTCGGTGATCGTGTTGATTCTGGGCTTGGTCCTCGGGTTCAGACCGCAGGGCGGTCTCGTCGGAGTTGTGGCCTCGATAGCTCTGCTGCTGGTGTTCTCGTTCTGCCTGTCCTGGATCTGGACGATGATCGCCATGATCGTGCGCACCGAGGCCGCAGTGATGGGTGTCTCGATGTTCATCCTGTTCCCGCTGACATTCGCGAGCAACATCTTCGTCGATCCCAACACCATGCCCGGTTGGCTGCGCGCCTTCGTCGACGTCAACCCGGTCAGCTTCTTGGTGACGTCTCTGCGCGGCCTGATGCAGGGCGATGTCGACACCGGGCAGTTGGGTGTGACGCTGGTGCTGTGCGCCGTTCTACTGGCGGTGTTCGGACCGATCACGATGCGGCTGTACAACCGAAAGTCCTAGCGCCGCGGCTCGATACCTCAGCAGCTCTGTACCTCTGCCCGTCAGGACGCTGCGCGCGCTCGATGCCGGCGCACCGCGTCGCGATTGGAACACACCGTTCCGCAGTACCGCTGCGTGCCCGTTCGCGATGTGTCGGCAAAGGCGAGCGAGCAATCGGCCGCGGCGCAGCGAGAGAGGCGGGACATGCCGCGTCCCGTCAGATGCAACGCGGTGCCGACGCTCACCAGAGCCCGGATGACGCCGCCGAGGGCGATATCGGGATCGCGATAGTGCATGTGCCAGCCGTCTCCCGCGTGGTCGGTCAACCTCGGGTACGCCGCCGCTCGAGCCAGCAGGACGTTGAGTGCCTGCGCCCGCTCGTTCTCGGTGTCGGCGTCCACGACACGCGCCCACTGACCCAGGAAGTCGAGTGTGTCGGCCAGATCGACCTCGGTGGCCGTCCAATCGGGAACCAAGCCCGCATCGACGCAGCGCTTGCTCAGTTCGGTCGCCGAGGTGGGCGGAGTATTGAGCAGATCGATGCCCAGCTTCACCGCATATTCGCCGTAAGGGTTGATATGCACAAGACCATTACATCACAGTGGACGTATGCACATCGAACACACCTGGACAACCCATTCCACCCACCACACGAGCGAGGGTCTCGTCGGATACCAGGGCTGCCGGTGCGGGGCCCAACGCATCGTGTCGGTACCCACCGAGAGCTACGCCCCAGTCGCCGAGGTTGCTCGTCGCGCCTGACCGATCACTCCAGGGTGCGCGCCACCTGGGGCACCACGGTGTCGAGGGCGAAGCCGATCGAGAGAACCGAGTTGGTGGCGTAGGACTTTGCGATCACCGGATCGTCGAACACGATGGAACGTCCGTCCGCTACCGCGGGGATCCGTTGAAACAAGGGATTGTCGGTCACGTCCGACGGCGACTTCTCGATCGGAAACACCACGAGTAGATCGGCATCGAGAAGATCGAGCTGTTCCCCCGACACCGGAACCGAAAACCCCTTCGGTACAAGCGCATCGATAGTCGAGCTGGATACGAACCCGAGCTTCTTCATGAACTCGAGTCGACTGTTGGACGAGATGTACGCCCCGAACCCGGTACCGCTGTAGGCACCCACGACCACCGTTTTGCCGGCGAACTCGGGATGGGCAGCAGCAGCGGCTCGAAAACGATCGGAGATTCCGACAAGCAAGGCGTCGCCATCCACCCGTCGGCCGAGAGCGGTCGACACCATGGTGACCTGCTGGTCGAGCGAGGTCAGATAGTTGTCCGACCCCTCGGGTACCCCAACGGTAGGCGCGATAGCCGACAAGGTCGCATATCGCTCGGGGTCACCCGAGCTCTTCGTGTCCAGAATCAGATCCGGTGCCAATGCCGCGACCTGTTCGTAGGACGGCTCCTGGGTACCGATGATCTGCGGCGGTACATCGTAGAGACCGGCCGCCCAGGGGCCGACGCCGTCACCGCCGAACGCCAACCAATCGCTGGCACCGACCGGTGAGACGCCCAGCGCCAGTGCAGTTTCGGCGTCACCCCACCCGAGCGCCACGACGCGCTGCGGTGCACTGTCGATGGTCACCGCGCCGAACTTCGTCTCGACCGTGGCGGGGAACGCCGCTCCGGACCCACCCGACTCGGCCGACGGGTCGGGTGTCTCGCCTGACCCCGAACTACACGATACGACAGCCGAAACAGACAAGACGAGGACAAGGCCGGCGACAATCGCGCTGCGAATTCTCACACCGGAGACGGTACGACACCGGCGCGACCTTCGGTAAGCCAACCCTACTTTCTGACGAAGCGCCCGATGCACTCCACGTGACTGGTCAGGGGAAACGCGTCGAAGGCACGGATGTCGGTGAGCTCGTATCCCGCGGCTCGGTACAGGCTCACATCTCGCGCGAACGACGCCGGATCACAGCCGACGTGCACCACCGAACGCGGACCTCGGGCGGCGAGGGCGTCGATCACGTCGCGTCCGGCTCCCGCGCGAGGTGGATCGAGCACCGCTACCGCCACCGGTTCTGCCAACGCATCCATCGAACGCTCGACGCGTCCCGGCACGAACGAGACCTGCGTGAGGTCGGCCAGCGCCGAACGCCCGTCCTCGGCCGCACGGCGGGAGAATTCGACGCTGGTCACGTGCCCTTCCTGCCCGACTCCGACGGCGAGAGACGCCGCGAACACCCCGACACCGCCGTACAGATCCCACGCACCGTCGCCCGGGGACGCGTCCGCCCATTCCGTCACCACCTCGGTGTAGACCTGGGCAGCACCTCGATGGGCTTGCCAGAAGCCGGTGGCGTCGAGGGTCCAGGCCCTGTCCGAGACGTATTCCGTCACTCGACCCGACCCGATCACAGCTTTCTCCGGTCGCGCCCGAGACGACGCTGCCCGGCGCGCCGATGCCCCGCGGCGACCCGGAGATCTGCGGCCGGTGGTCGAGATCTGAGCCGGAGCGACCTCCACGACGTGCCGCGTACCGGCCCCGTCGAGCACCACTTGTAGTTCTGCACCCGGCCGCCACTGCTGGCCCGAGAGTCCCTCGAAAGCTGCAGAATCCATTTGCGGACAAGATAATTCGTTGACGATCGAGCTACTGCGATAGCGGTGATAGCCGGGCCGCCCACTGGAATCGACGGCAAGTCGCACGCGGGTTCGCCACCCGGTGCCGTCGCCGGTCCCCGGTAGTTCCTCGACGCGCACCTCACGCTCGACTCCGGCGACGCGTCGAAGTTGCTCGGCGACGACGAAGGACTTCAATCGACGACCGGCATCGGCAGTCGCGTGGGAGTAATCGCAGCATCCCGAGCCGCCCGGTCCGGCGATGGGGCACCGCGTGTCCACCCGGTCAGCGGACGCCGAGAGGATCTCCACGGCATCGGCTCGGCAGAACGATCCGCCTCGGTCCTCGGTCACCCGAGCCACCACCCGCTCACCGGGCAGTCCATGACGAACGAACACGACTCGGCCTTCGTGGCGAGCCACGCAGAACCCACCGTGGCCCGGCGCACCGAGTTCGACCTCGAGCAGAAGGCCGAACCAGCTCTCGGTCACTTGCCCGCCGGGGGCTCGTAGCCGCGACGCGACGCACCCGGCGCGTTGCCGAGCACCTCGCGCTTGGCCTTCTCGGACGACCGCAACTGCCAGGGCACGCTGGTGACCATCACTCCCGGTTGGAACAGCAAACGGGACTTCAGTCGCAACGCGCTCTGGTTGTGCAGAACCTGCTCCCACCAGTGGCCAACGACGTACTCGGGGATGAAGACGGTGACGACATCACGCGGTGAGTCGCGCCGAACACGTTTGACGTAGTCCAGAACCGGTTTGGTCACCTCTCGATACGGGGACTCGACGACCTTGAGCGGCACCGATACGTCGCTGGCTTCCCATTCGCGCACCAGCGCGCGGGTGTCGGCCTCATCGACGTTGACGGTCACCGCTTCGAGTGTGTCGGGCCTGGTTGCCCGTGCGTACGCCAACGCCCGCAGCGTCGGCATGTGCAGTTTCGACACCAACACGATCGAGTGCGTTCGGCTGGGCAGCACTCCGTCCCATTCCTCGTTCTCGAGCTCGCGCGCCACGGTGTCGTAGTGCTTCCTGATCATGCGCATCAGGATGAAGATCGCCACCATGGCGACGATCGCAATCCATGCGCCCGCAGCGAACTTGGTGATCAACACGATCACGAGCACCGTTGCCGTCATCGCAAGACCCACACTGTTGACCACGCGCGAGCGCTGCATCTTACGGCGCTGCTCACCGTCGGTCTCGGATCGGAGCAACCGGGTCCAATGTCGGATCATGCCGGTCTGGCTGAGCGTGAAGGAGACGAACACCCCGACGATGTAGAGCTGAATGAGCTTGGTTACCTCGGCACCGAACGCGACGACGAAGACGATGGCAGCTCCGGACAGAAAAAGGATGCCGTTACTGAAGGCAAGACGGTCGCCACGAGTGTGCAGCTGCCTCGGTAGGTACCGGTCCTGGGCCAGAACCGAACCGAGAACGGGAAAACCGTTGAACGCAGTGTTGGCCGCAAGTACCAGAATGAGGGCCGTGACGGTCGTGATGAAGAAGAATCCTACGGGGAATCCACTGAACACCGCCTCCGCGAGCTGCGCGATCAACGTCTTCTGCTGGTACCCGTCCGGCGCGCCGATCAACTGAATATCGGGATCCATGGCGTACTTGATGCCGATCTTCTGTGCGAGCACGATGATGCCCATCAGCAATGTGATGCCGATGGCACCGAGCAGCAACAGTGTGGTCGCGGCGTTACGCGACTTCGGCTTCTCGAATGCGGGCACCCCGTTGCTGATGGCCTCCACCCCGGTCAGCGCCGCACAACCCGACGAGAAGGCGCGCGCGATGAGGAACGCGAACGCAATTCCGTACAGGTGCGAATCCTCTGCCTTCAGGTCGAAGGTTGCCGATTCTGCATGGATGTCGTCGCCGAGCACGTAGACCCGAAACAGGCCGTACGCCAACATCAGGAACATGCCACCCATGAAGGCGTACGTCGGGATCGCGAACGCAGCCCCGGACTCCCGGATGCCCCGCAGATTGATCGAGGTGATGAAGACGATGGCCACCACGGCGAAGAGCACTTTGTGTTGGGCCACGAAGGGCACCGCAGACCCGATGTTCGACGCGGCCGCCGAGATCGACACCGCCACGGTCAGCACATAGTCGACCAGCAGCGCGCTGCCGACCGTCAAACCGGCGGCCGGCCCGAGATTGGTGGTCGCCACCTCGTAGTCACCGCCGCCGGAAGGGTAGGCATGCACGTTCTGCCGGTAGCTGGCCACCACCACGGCCATCACCACGCACACGGCTAGACCGATCCACGGAGTGAACGTCAGCGCCGAAATGCCCGCCACCGACAGCACCAGGAAGATCTCCTCGGGGGCATAGGCCACCGACGACATGGCGTCCGAGGCGAACACCGGCAACGCGATTCGCTTGGGAAGCAACGTATGACCGAGCTTGTCGCTACGGAACGGCTTACCGAGCACTAGCCGCTTGGCGGCAGTCGAGACCTTGGACACGGACAGAAGCGTAGGCCGTCCGCCTGCGGACGTCTCAACCACGCGCCCGAAACTGCGTCGGAGCCCACCCTCGGTCGATCCGGTGACGAATCCCCGATACGTTGGTGCACGCCTGCCCGTAGTGGCAGTGTCGGTCCACAGTGGTCGACAATCGAGATCGGGACGGAGCTGGGCGTTGTACGTAGTTGTGATGGGATGTGGCCGCGTCGGCGCATCGCTGGCCGGTGCGCTCGAACGCATCGGCCACGAGGTAGCGATCATCGATCGCGACGAGGCAGCCTTTCTGCGCCTCGATCCCGACTTCGGTGGACACCGGGTCGTCGGCATGGGATTCGACCGAGATGTGTTGGTGAGTGCGGGGATCGAGAAGGCCGAGGCATTCGCCGCCGTCTCCTCCGGCGACAACTCCAACATCATCTCCGCCCGCGTTGCGCGCGAGACCTTCGGCGTCGACAAAGTGGTGGCGAGAATCTACGACGCCAAACGCGCCGCCGTCTACGAACGCCTCGGTATCCCGACCGTGGCCACGGTCCCCTGGGCGACCGATCGATTTCTGCACAACCTGCTACGTGACGACCCGACCACCAAGTGGCGCGATCCGTCCGGCAGCGTCGCCGTCGTCCTCCTCGACTTCAACGACGCCTGGATCGGCAAGAAGCTCTCGGTCCTCGAAGAGTCGACGCGTTCGCGGGCGGCGTTCGTCATCCGATTCGGCGTCGGGTTGCTACCGGACAAGCGCACCGTGATCCAGGCCGGTGACGAGGTGTACGTCGCCGCCGTCTCGGGCACCGTCGCCGAGGCCATCGCGCTGGCGGGCAACCCACCGCCATCGGACGACTGATGCGCGCCCGCACGTTCCCCACCTCCCCCATCGACCCGAACGGGAAGCCATGAAAGTCGCCATCGCCGGTGCCGGCGCAGTCGGCAGATCCATCGCACGTGAGCTGATCCGCAGCGAACACGACGTGATGCTCCTCGAACGCAAGCTCGACCACGTCGATCAGGCAGCAGTGCCGGAAGCCGAATGGGTGCTGGCCGACGCATGCGAGCTCAGCCTGCTCGAAGCGGCTCATCTCGAAAACTACGACGTGGTGATCGCCGCCACCGGCGACGACAAGGCCAACCTGGTGCTCAGCCTGCTGGCCAAGACCGAATTCGGTGTCGATCGTGTGGTGGCCCGAGTCAACGATCCACGCAACGAGTGGTTGTTCGACTCCGCGTGGGGTGTCGACGTCGCGGTGTCGACGCCGCGCATGCTCGCGTCACTGGTCGAGGAGGCAGTCTCGGTCGGAGACCTCGTGCATCTGATGACGTTCCGCAAAGGCCAGGCCAACCTCGTCGAGATCACGCTGCCCGAGAACACCCCGCTCGCAGGAAAGCCGGTT
This sequence comes from Rhodococcus ruber, assembly GCF_027270735.1. Lineage (GTDB taxonomy): Bacteria > Actinomycetota > Actinomycetes > Mycobacteriales > Mycobacteriaceae > Rhodococcoides > Rhodococcoides rubrum_A. Next base: position 111,557 of record NZ_JAPWIJ010000003.1, read on the forward strand.
CGAAAGCTTCAGTTGCCCAGGGACGCTGCGTTGGTGACTATTCTGCGCGGCGGCCGAGTGATCGTGCCACAGCACGACGATCCGCTCGAGGGCGGCGACGAACTACTGTTCGTCGCGGCGAAAGAAGTAGAGAACGAACTACGTGCTGCGGTCGGCCTGATCTGACGGCAGTGTTCCGTCGGTCCGATCCGCACTCGACGCGACTTCCAGCGTGTGATCGGCCCGACGGACGGCCCAGAGCGTGACCAGCAGCGCTACTCCGGTGAGCGGCCAACCCATGCCGATTCGCGCGACGGCCAGCCAGCCGGTCTGATCCGAGTCGTAGAGCTGCGACTGGACGACGTACCGGGCGGCGAACACCGCCGCCCACGCGATCGTCGCCACGTCGTAGAAGCGCACCGCCGATCGGTTGTGGCGCCATGCCGTTCCCTTGCCGTTGAGATAACCCCAGATGACGCCGACCAGCGGCCAGCGAGCGAGTACCGACAACACGAACGCTCCGCCGTAGACCAACGACGTGTAGATGCCGAACAGGAAGTAGCCCTTGGCATCCCCGGTGCGATACGCGATGAACGCGCAGATGCCGACACCGAAGAATCCTGAAATCGCAGGCTGAATGGGACTGCGTTGTACCAGACGCCACACCAGGACCGCAGCGGCCACTCCGAGTGCGGACCACAAGGCAACGGCCAGGCCGAAGTAGCTGTTGGCCGGAACGAAGACGATGACCGGCAACGTGGAATAGACGAGCCCGCTCAGACCGCCGAGCTGTTCGAGAACGGTAGGGGCCACCTTCTCGACACTCTCCGGCGTCGGCGCATCGGTCGCAGGTTCCGGCGTCGTGGGGGGCGGCACGGCATCGTCACTGTTGGTCACGACAACGAGAGTGCCATACCTGCGACGGTCAGCTGTCGTCGCGCAGTTCGTAGTAGGGGTTGTAGACGATCTTGCGTCCGTCGCGTTCGCCGACGCGTCCACGAACGAGGACGGTCTTGCCCGGCTCGATACCGGCGATCTTCCGTCGACCGATCCACACGAGCGTCACCGTGTCGGTGCCGTCGAAGAACTCGGCCTCGATGTTTGCGTTGGCGGCCTTGGAACACGCCTCCACGCTGCGTAGCCGACCCAACATCGTGACTTCCTCGCCCCGCGAGCAATCGCATGCGCGTCGAGCACCGGATGCTTCGGAAGATTCGGCCATCTCCTCAGCGTCGAGCTGATCGATGTCCTCGGTCAACTTTCGCGTCAACCGGCGAAAGTATCCTGCGGCAGCGGGTGCCATTGTGCGCTCCAGCGGTATGAGTCGTTCCGCAGGCTCCACGAGCCAGCGGCTTGGGTCGTTCCGCAGGCTCCACTCCTGGAAGCAACTGCGGCGACGTGGGGGTTTGCCTCGTCAGGGCGGGTACTTCGCCACTGTAGACCCGAAGTGTCGCACTGACCAACCACCGCCACGCTCGGAACCGAAGCCGTGCACAATCGTGTCGTGCACAGCCGATTCGACACTCTCGCCGCGATCGTTCTACCTGGTACGGGATCGGACGCCCGGTTTGCCGAAGACGCATTCTCGACAGCGTTCGCCGGTGTGGGATTGACCACCATCGCAGTCGAACCCGATCCGACCGGCGTGGTCGAGAGCTATCTCGACGCGCTGAACGCCGCAACGCGTCGGCACGGCCGAATCGTCGTCGCAGGAATCTCCCTCGGCGCCGCGGTCGCCGCACGATGGGCCGCTGACAACGCGTCGAGCATCACAGCGCTCGCGCTCGTTCTACCGGCATGGACCGGCGACCCGGCAGGCACTCCGGCGGCCCTCAGCGCGCAGTTCACCGCTCGATCGCTGCGCGAGGCGGGGCTCGACGCCGTCTCTGCTGCCATGTCGTCGTCGAGCCCGGAATGGCTGGCTCGCACCTTGCGGCGATCCTGGGCCGCTCAGTGGCCGGCTCTTCCCGACGCCTTGGACGAGGCAGCGCGACACCGCAGCCTCGAACTCGACGAGCTCGCGCGGGTCGAGCTGCCGACCGTCGTCGTCGGCGCGGTGGACGACGCGGTCCATCCGATCGAGGTGTCGCGAAGCTGGGCGCGAGCGCTACCGAACTGCGTGCTCAGAACTGTGACGCTGGACATGATCGGCAGCGACGCAGGATGTCTCGGCCGTGCGGCTGTCGACGGCCTCGGCCTTCGGTCGCCTCAACCGCCCAGTTGCTGAATTGCCGATCCCGAAGCGCCACGTCGCGGCGCTCGCTCGCGCTCGGACGCAGTCGACTGCGGTACCGAATTCTGCTCCGGTGTCGAATTTTGTTGCGGGGCCGACTCCTGTTGCGGAGCAACAGGATCAGCCTCCGGAGCCTGGGGTTGTGGCGATTGCTGCGCCGCCGCCTGCTGTTGCGCGGCGGCAGCGAGTTGCTCGGCCAGCACCTGCGGCAGCACCACCGGCAGCGGTGTTCTGACCGGATGCGGATCGGTCCCCCGGTCGACCACGGTCTGCCGAAGAATCGTATGTGCGAGTTGGACGAGCGGCTGCCCCTCGCCCACGGCACCCGACGGCCCGGCCAGCACGCAGCGGACCATCCACCGATAGCCGTCGACTCCGATGAAACGAAGATCGGCGTTGGCGGTGACGCCGTGCAGCTCACGTCCCCACGGGCCCGTCTCGACCGTGGTCTCGGCCTTGTCGTTGCGAAGCGATGTCGCCAGGTCTGCCGCCACCTCGCGCCACTGACCGGGCGACTTGGGTGCTGCGTACGCAGCGATGGTGATGCGCCCGAACTGGGTGATGATGTGCACTGCCTGTGGGCTGCCCGCCTGGGACATCTCGACCTGTAGCTGGCCACCTTCCGGGAGCGGAATCAACACCGAGCCGAGGTCGAGACGCGTCTTTGCCACGGTCTCGCGATCAACGTCGAGGTCCTGCAGATCGTGGGGTCCGTCGGCACCGGTGTCCGCGGGCTCCTCGTCCTCGACTCCATCGACGAATGCCTCCGCATCGGGTGCAGAGGCACTGCCGGCGTCGTTCTTCTTACGCCGTCCGAACATGTTCAGCTCTCTTCTTCTCGGTTGCTTCCACGGTGCCTGCCACCGACCGACGCCGTGGCGGAACTCACTGCTTCAGACTCGCATGACCGCCGGTCGACCCGTGACCACCGGCCCCTCGAACGGTGTCGTCCAGCTCGTCGACCTCGACGAACGTCACCAGCTCGACCCGCTGTACGACCAGCTGTGCGATACGGTCGCCCCGGTCGAGCACGATCGGGGAATGCAGGTCGTGATTGATCAAACACACCTTGATCTCGCCTCGATAGCCGGCATCGATCGTCCCCGGAGTGTTGACGACCGACAGCCCCGATTTCGCCGCCAGGCCCGAGCGCGGATGAATCAGCCCGACGGTTCCCAGTGGAAGAGCGACCGCGACACCGGTTCCCACCAGCACACGTTCGCCCGGCGCGATCGTGACCGGTGCCGTGATCCGTAGATCCACTCCCGCGTCACCCTCGTGCGCACGGGTGGGGATCGGTAGCTCGGGGTCGAGTCGGCGGACCCGCACCTCGGTCAGCGGAGATACAGGCCACACAGGGTTCGGGGTTCGGTCGGCGGACGGATCCTTGCCGGTCTCGGGGACTTCGTCGCTCACGTCGAACGAGACTACGCTGGCCCGCTCGTGTCTCGGTGTGGCGACTACCCTGGTACTCGTGACTGCAGATCGACAGACCGAACCCGCGAACTCGGAGTCCGGCAACTCCACGCCCAGCACCGGGTCCACCGACTCGGTGCTCTACTCCGAGCGACTCTGGGTGCCGATCTGGTGGTGGGCAGCGGGTGCCGCTGTAGCGGTGTTGCTGGCGGCGGAAATCCACATGGGCGCTCCGGGTATCCGGGCTTGGCTGCCGTACGTCGTGTTGCTGCCGCTCGTCGCCTGGGCACTGTTCGCGTTCAGCAGGTTGCGCGTCGAGGTGGTGGCCGAGACCGGTTCGAGCGACGTCGAATTGCGCGTAGGGAAAGCCCACCTACCGCTCGCTGTTGCAGACAAGGCGGCGATCGTCCCCGGAACAGCAAAAAGTGCGGCGCTGGGCAGACAGCTCGATCCGCTGGCTTTCGTACAGCACCGCACCTGGGTGAAGCAGATGGTGATCGTGGTTCTCGACGATCCGGACGATCCGACACCGTATTGGCTGATCAGCACCAAACGTCCCGACGCGCTGCTTGCAGTACTGTCCGCTCAGGGCGTCGAAGCACGCTGATCTCCCACCCGACCGACGGTAGGAGAACCGACGCACAGACCCGAGCCGATGGTCAGGTCTGTGCGGAGAAGATCACGCCGCGCAGTCGCGGCACATCAGAACGCCGTTGGCGTCGCTGGCCAGACGGCTCCGGTGATGAACCAGGAAGCAGCTCGAACAGGTGAACTCGTCTGCCTGCTTCGGAACCACTCGAACCGAGAGCTCCTCACCGGACAGGTCTGCACCCGGGAGCTCGAACGACTCCGCGGTGTCGGATTCGTCCACGTCGACCACTGCGGACTGGGCCTCGTTGCGCCGAGCTTTCAATTCTTCGAGCGAGTCCTCCGATACATCATCGGATTCTGTTCTTCTCGGTGCGTCGTAGTCGGTTGCCATGTTTTCGTACCCCTCATCTTCGTGCGTGTGTGTGGTGGGAGCTGCCGTTGTGGTCGGCTTGTGGCCGTCGGCTGTGAAGAGGGCGCTTGCTCACTCCCACCGATTGTTCGTACCTGATCGAATCGTTCGTCGTCGCGCGGTGCCCGAAACTACACCGGGTAGTTCCCAAAACTCGCCGGTTGAAACCCGATCGAGACCTCGCTCACCTGATCGATGGTGCACCGGCGTCCGATTCTGCGAAGCACCGCGGCCGCCAGACAATAGCCGAAGCCGGTCTCAAAGATGAAACCGAACCGCCGGTGAGTCCATTACCTGCATGCACGCCGCAACAACACCGGGGCGGCCGGCTTCATTCCGCGGTCCACCGAAGACTTCACCGTGCGGGTTTTCGGCCCTGAAACGGGAGATGCGCTCCCCATCCGAGAAGGGTCGGGCCGAGTGTGCCGCCGCCAGGCATCGCGGGCATCTACAGTAGGCACCGCGTCGGTGTGAACCGACCCTGTGACCGGTCTCGGCGCCAGCCGAAGGAAAGGCGAAGATCAACTGTGGTTTCTCTGATCACCGAAGGCCGTTCGGCCGACGATCGAGGGCGTCCGTTCCGTCGCCGCCGGGCATTTCCCATCCTCGCCGTGTTCACGGTGCTGGCGCTGCTCGGCGTGCTCGTCTGGGTAAAGGTGTTCACCACATCCGAGGCCACCTCTGCAACCGCCGAATGCAATACGCCGACCACCACGGCTGCCACGGACGGCACGCAGCCCGTACCGCTGGGCGACGAGGTCGACCCCGACACGCTGCTCGATGTCGAGCCTGCGGCTTTGTCCGCATCGAAGGTGCGTGTCTTCAACGCCAACGGTGAGCGCGGCCAGGCGGCTCTGGTGGCGGCCCAGCTCATCGATTACGGTTTCGCAAGCGCACCGGACGTCCAGGTCGGCAACGATCCGGTCTACGTCGATCAGAACATGCAGTGCCAGGGCCAGATTCGCTTCGGTGCGGCCGGGGTCGCTGCGGCGAGTGCGGTGTGGCTCGTCGCGCCCTGCGCCGAGCTCATCGAAGATTCCCGCACCGACGACTCCGTCGATCTCGCTCTCGGTACCTACTTCAGCGCGATCCAGCCGAACGGCGACGCAGAAGAAGTGCTGCGCACGCTCGCCGGTACAGCACCGGACGCCGCGCCGCAGCCACTCGATCCGGACCTGCTCGCTGCAGCGCGCGTGTCGCGCTGCTGACGGCAAGTCGACCCGTCAACCCGGAATCGGATCGAGAGCGCCTGCACTGCGCAACGCGGCCAGGAACGCGTTCGAGATTCCGGGTGCGATAGCCACGGTCGCAAAGCCCTGCGCACTCGTCGAGTTCGGGGCCGGCAGCCGCACGACCGCTCCGGCCTCGGCCGCGATGAGCGCACCCGCGGCCCAGTCCCACGGACTGAGCCCGTGCTCGAAGTGCGCGTCGACTGCGCCGGACGCGACCATGCACAGGTCAAGCGCTGCCGATCCGATCCGGCGGATGTCTCGTACCTGAGGCAGCAATTCGGAGATGATCGCGCCCTGTACCGCGCGGCGACTCGCCCCATAGCCGAATCCGGTGGCCAACAACGTCATCGACAATTCGGTGACGCCCGAGCACCGCAGGTTCTCCTCGGTGCCGTCGGCCCCCCGTACGGTGGCACCGCGGCCCTTGGCAGCGGAGTAGACGAGATCGCGAGCAACGTCGACCACGGCCCCCGCCACACTGACACCGTCGATCTGAACGGCAACCGACACCGCGTAGGCCGGGATTCCGTACATGAAATTCACGGTCCCGTCGATCGGGTCCAGCACCCACCGCACACCGTCGAGCGACTCGTCCTCGCTCCCTTCTTCCTCCCCGAGAATGGAATCCGACGGCCGCAGCTGCGCCAACATCTCGCGCAGAACGCGTTCGGTTTCGGTGTCCACGACGGTCACCGGATCGGTCGGCGTGCTCTTCGACTGCACTGCGTCGTCATCGACACTCGAACTGCCACCGAACACCTGCGGTCGCCGCAGTCGCACGTGCTCGGCAGCACGCATCGCGACACGAACGGCAATCTCGTGCAGCACGTCCACGTCTCGCGTGTTCGGTTCGGTGTCCGACCCTCCCGCCGCCTCCGGCGTTCCGGGCAATTGTGTACTGGCGGTGTCGTTCTGCGATCCGTCTGATTTCGGCACACGTACATCGCAACACACACCGACGGCCGAGCACCAGCGCAGCGACTCGGCAAGCACATCGGGGCCGCGTCGGCGTTCCACGAAGACCGAAACGGCACTATTGTTCGGAAGCGACGGCAGCACACGGATTCGATCGGGCCAGGAGCGGCACCACATGACACAGGCAGGTTCGGACAACACCCCCGGCGGGGCAGCGCGCCACGGATTCGGCGTCGACGTCGGCGGCAGCGGCATCAAAGGCGGAATCGTCGACCTGAGCACCGGAGACCTCGTAGGCGACCGCTACAAGATCGAGACTCCCCAGCCGTCCACTCCGGATGCCGTCGCGCGTACCGTCGCGGAGATCGTCGGGCACTTCGAGTGGACCGGTCCGGTGGGCGTCACACTTCCCGCCGTCGTGACCAACGGCGTGGCTCGTTCGGCGGCCAACATCGACAAGTCCTGGATCGACACCGACGCCCGAGCACTGTTCGCCAAGGCCATCGGAACCGAGAACATCACCGTCCTCAACGACGCCGATGCGGCCGGAATCGCCGAGGACAAGTACGGCGGCGGCAAGGGCAAGGACGGCGTCGTCGTGCTACTGACGTTCGGCACCGGTATCGGCTCGGCAGTGCTGCACAACGGGGTGCTGCTGCCCAACACCGAATTCGGCCACATGGAGATCGACGGCAAGGAAGCCGAGCACCGTGCCGCGTCGTCGGTCAAGGAGAATCAGGGTTTGTCGTACAAGGAATGGGCCAAGGAGGTTTCGAAGGTTTTGCAGACGTTCGAGGCGCTGCTGTGGCCGGATTTGTTCATCGCCGGTGGCGGGATCAGTCGGAAGAGCGAGAAGTGGATTCCGCACCTGACGAACCGCACGCCTGTGGTGCCGGCAACCCTGCTGAACACTGCCGGGATCGTCGGTGCCGCACTCGCTGCGGACAGCGCAGTTCCGTCCGCAGAAACCGGCACATCCGCTGGATCGGCGGACTGACACGCGGCGTCGCCACCCGCGTAGGACGAGGGTCGGTAACAAACTCCTGAGAGGTCGTTACAATGGTGTGTGCCGGTACGCAGCCGGCCTGAATCCCAAGACCTCTCCGCCGGAAACAACTCTGGCGTGACGCCGCACGACTTCGTCACGAAAGGGCGTACGTGGCAGCCACCGATATCCGTCAGACCGTAGATTCCGAGACCGAGTCTGCGGCACCTGCACCTGCTGTCAAGGCACCCGCTGCGAAGGCACCGGCAAAGAAGGCTCCGGCAAAACGCGCCGCGGCCAAGAAGGCACCGGCGAAGAAGACAGCAGCGAAGAAAACAGCAACTCCGGGGACCGGGGACGACGCCGATGAGAGCGCACCCGGAATCGAAGACATCGACATTTCGGAAGGCGATCTGGCCGCTGCCGCCAACGATGTCGTCGAGGTCGTCGCTGCCGGTGACGACACCGAAGAGGACGCCACCAGCGAGCCGACCGCCGAGGACAAGGCGTCGGGCGACTTCGTGTGGGACGAGGAGGAATCCGAGGCGCTGCGTCAGGCACGTAAAGATGCCGAGCTCACCGCCTCTGCAGACTCGGTCCGCGCGTACCTCAAGCAGATCGGCAAGGTCGCCCTCCTCAACGCGGAGGAAGAAGTCGAACTGGCCAAGCGCATCGAGGCAGGCCTGTTCGCAGTCGAGAAGATGCGCGAGTCCGCGGAGAAGGGCGAGAAGCTCCCCGTCGCGCAGCGTCGAGACATGACGTGGATCTGCCGTGACGGCAATCGCGCCAAGAACCATCTTCTCGAAGCCAACCTTCGACTCGTCGTTTCGCTGGCCAAGCGCTACACCGGTCGCGGCATGGCCTTCCTCGACCTGATTCAGGAGGGCAACCTCGGTCTCATTCGCGCGGTCGAGAAGTTCGACTACACCAAGGGCTACAAGTTCTCCACGTACGCCACCTGGTGGATCCGACAGGCCATCACTCGGGCCATGGCCGATCAGGCCCGCACTATTCGTATCCCGGTTCACATGGTCGAGGTCATCAACAAGCTCGGCCGCATCCAACGCGAATTGCTTCAGGACCTGGGTCGCGAGCCCACTCCCGAAGAGCTCGCCAAGGAAATGGACATCACGCCCGAAAAGGTACTGGAGATTCAGCAGTACGCGCGTGAGCCGATCTCCCTCGACCAGACGATCGGTGACGAGGGCGACAGCCAGCTCGGTGATTTCATCGAGGACTCCGAGGCAGTCGTCGCCGTCGACGCAGTGTCGTTCACGCTTCTGCAGGACCAGCTCCAGTCGGTGCTCGAGACCCTGTCCGAGCGTGAAGCCGGCGTAGTTCGGCTACGCTTCGGCCTCACCGACGGCCAGCCGCGCACTCTCGACGAGATCGGACAGGTGTACGGGGTCACCCGTGAGCGAATCCGCCAGATCGAATCCAAGACGATGTCCAAGCTGCGTCACCCGTCCCGTTCGCAGGTCCTGCGCGACTACCTGGACTGAGTGACCCGATTCACCGAACGACGACCGTCGATCCTCGCGATCGGCGGTCGTCGTTTTATGGGCCCGGTGTCATCACATCGGGGGTGTCATCACATCGGGGGTGCCGAGAACGATCCGTCCGGCCCGGGCCGATAGTCGAGCACTGCCGTGACGGCCGCGATCGGTAGTGGCCCGTACAAATGTGGAAAGCGCATCGACTCCGGATCGGACGGCACGCCGGGTTCCCATCGCACGGGTGCATTCAGTCGAGCCGGATCCAGACGGAGCAGAACCAGATCCTGCCGCCCCGGGAACAATCGATTTGCAGGTAGATGCACTTGCTGCGGGGTCGACAGGTGAACGAAACCCACCTCGCCGTACGAGTCCGGCATGTACTCGGCCTGCCCGCGCATCGACAACCACTCCCCTGCGGTGCAGATGTGAACGAGGTCGTCCTGCTTACTGGTCACGACTTCATTCTGCCGGGTGGAGGCTCGGTCAGGGCGGCGGAACGTCGACAACGCCGCGATCTCTGCCGGATGGGAGCCCACCGACGACCACGGCCGCGATGACAGCTGCGATTCCGACAGCCTCCAGGGTCGTGGGAATCTGAGTCAGGACCACCGCGCCGACCACCGTGGCCGTCGCCGGGAGAAGCGCCAGCAGCAGAGCGAATCGCGCCCTCCCGACTCGCACCAGCACGTACTGGTCGAGAACGTACGGAACCACACTCGACAGCAGACCGACGCCCAATCCCATAACCCAGATCCGCCAGTCCCCCAAAGCGTCGGCATGCGCCAGCGCAAACGGCCCGAACAGCGGCACGGCCAGAATCACCGACGCGATTCCGAACCCGGCCGCCATGTCGTCGAGACCCTGACCTGCATCGGCAACGGACTTGCCCAGGACGATGTAGGCGGCCCACAAGGCCGCCGAGCCCAACGCGAATGCGATTCCTACCAGGCCCACTTCGCCACCCTCGAACTGCGCGGAAGCGATGGCACCGACACCGGCGACGACCAGGAGCAGCGCACACACGTCGGCCGGCTTCCTCGACCCGGCTGCTGCGACCGCGATCGGCCCGAGAAATTCGATGGCTACTGCCGCGCCCAGCGGAAGCCGGGCAATGGCCTCGTAGAACATCGCGTTCATGCCGATCGTCGCGCCGCCGAACGCGGCTGCCGTCCACAGTCGCCGCAGGGACCACGTACCGCCCGCACCGGCACGGTGCCGCCAAGGCCGCCGCCAGATCACCAACACCAGCGCCGCACCGAACCCGCGCAGCCACGCCACCGCTGCCGGATCGACGGTGTCGAACAAGAACACACCGATCGCCGCACCGACGTACATGCACACCGCGCCGATCACGAACAGCGACGGAATACCCAGCTTCGATGCGCCGGACAGCGAACGAGAAGTCGAAGCCACAACAGCGACCCTACTGCCGCGGCTCGCTGCGAACCGTGTCTGCTCTCAGCGAACAGATTTCACGACGTTCCAGCTCGTGAGGCATGTTTCGTGTTAGTGACAACACAAAGAAACGCGCTCGGGAACAACGCATGACCGCCATACGTCTGACAGAGTGAACGAACCGCGCCATACCGACGCGGCGGACCGGCCCCAGGCGAACGGGACAACCCGCAAGCCAGTACGGAGGAGTCATGCCCGGAACATTGACCAGCCCACAATTGACAGCAGCGGACCGGTGCGACCGGTGCGGTGCAGGGGCTCGCGCGCGTGTCGTGCTCTCGACCGGTGGAGAACTTCTCTTCTGCGGTCACCACGCCGCCGAGCACGAAGCCCGTCTGCGTGAAGTGAACGCAACGGTGATGACCGAATCGGACTCCACGGTGTAATCCACCGAGACGTCGGGGGAAACAGGTTCGCCACGATCGAATCTCACGAAAAAACGGACGGTCCTCGGACCGTCCGTTTTTTGGTGCGCGCCCTCTACATCTTTCGCAGCTGAGCGATCCGCTCGCCCAATTGATCGGCCGACGCCATTGCCGTCGGCGGGCCGCCGCAGATGCGTCGCAGATCGCCGTGAATCACGCCGTGCGGCTTTCCGGTGCGATGGTGGTACACCGCAACCAAACTGTTCAGTTCACGCCTCAGGCCGGCCAGCTGGCCCGCACTGGCGGCCCTGTCGTTGACGACGGGAGGGGCCGGAACGGCCGGTCCGGCCGCGGGCTTGTCGATCTGTTCCTGCTGACGCTGACGCAGCAGGTCGCGCATCTGGGTGGCGTCGAGCAGGCCGGGCAGCCCGAGGTAATCCGCTTCCTCGTCGCTGCCCGAGAACGTCGCGGTTCCGAACGAGGATCCGTCGTAGATGACCTGGTCGAGTTCGGCGTCTGCGCCCAGGGAGGTGTACGCCTTCTCCTCCTCGCCGAGTTCGTCCTTCTGCTTGTTCGCATCGGCCAGGAGCTCGTCGTCGAATCCGTCCTTCTCGCGGTGCGGCTTGCCGAGAATGTGGTCACGCTGCGCCTCGAGCTGAGACGCCAGATCCAACAGCACCGGTACCGACGGCAGGAAGACACTCGCGGTCTCCCCCTTGCGCCGCGAACGCACGAATCGACCGATCGCCTGCGCGAAATACAGCGGAGTCGATGCACTGGTCGCGTACACGCCGACGGCCAGACGCGGAACGTCGACGCCCTCGGACACCATGCGAACGGCCACCATCCACCGCTGGTCGCTCTTGCCGAACTCGGCGATCCGAGCCGAGGACGTGGGATCGTCCGAGAGGACGATGGCCGGCGTCTCCCCCGTGATCACCTCGATGAGCTTCGCGTATGCCCGCGCCACCGTCTGATCCGTGGCAATCACGAGCCCGCCCGCGTCGGGCATTCCGCCCGCGCGCAGCTGAGCCAACCGTGTGTTGGCAGCCAACAACACTGCAGGCATCCAGTCGCCCTGCGGGTCGAGTGCTGTTCGCCATGCCCGCGCGGTCTGTTCGGCACTGAGCGGCTCGCCCAGTCGGGCGGTGTATTCCTCACCCGCGCTGTCTCGCCAACGCGCCTCACCGGAATACGCAAGAAACACCACCGGTCGAACGACGCCGTCGGCCAACGCGTCGGAATACCCGTACGAGTGGTCCGCCTTGGACCGCATCAACCCGTCCTGGTCCGGTTCGTAGTTGACGAACGGAATGGGACTGTCGTCGCTACGGAACGGCGTACCGGTCAGTGCGAGACGTCGGGTGGCGTCGCCGAAAGCCTCGCGAATGCCTTCTCCCCAGCTCTTCGCATCGCCACCGTGGTGAATTTCGTCGAGGATCACGAGGGTCTTGCGCGCTTCGGTTCGCACCCGATGCTTGAACGGGTGCGAGGCGATCTGTGCATACGTCACGACCACGCCGTGATAGTCGCTCGACGTCTGACCGGTCGAGTTCGAGAAGCGTGAATCCAGGGCGATCCCCACCCTCGCCGCGGACTCCGCCCACTGATGCTTGAGGTGCTCCGTAGGTGCCACGACAGTCACCTGATCGACCGTGCGATGGGCCAGCAACTCCGCAGCCACGCGCAGAGCGAACGTTGTCTTACCCGCGCCCGGTGTCGCGACGGCCAGGAAGTCCTTCGGTGAGGCCACCAGGTACTTCGTCAGCGCACGCCGCTGCCACGCGCGCAGCGGCGCTCCCCCGCTCACGGGGGCAGCTGCCTGCTCGGATTGTGGTGTGGGATCGAACATGTCAGCGCTCACTGGCCGCCGGTTCCTGGCATCGATGTACTTCCTCGCGCTCTCGGTAGCCCTGCAGTGTCCGCCGTGGAGCCTATCGCTCCACACCGACCGATCCCGCATCGCTGGGGTGAACCGGACGCGACACGGCGGGTCGGTCGTTAGGCGAACACGCCTTTCGTCAGGAATGCTGGAGTGACCATGAGTGAGTCAACAGGCACAACGCCGACACCGGAGCGGTTGTCGGCGAGAAAGCCGATACGTGCGGTGTGGAAAGTGACTCTGCGCACCCTGAGCAAAGCGTGGGACGACTCGATCTTCAGCAAGGCCGCCACGGCAGCGTTCTGGCAGACCCTCTCGCTGCCACCGCTCCTCCTCGGTGTGCTGGGCAGCCTGGGATTCGTGGGCGGATGGTTCGGCCCCAATACCGTCGACATCATCGAATCCAAGATCATCACCTTCAGCAACACGCTGTTCAGCAGCAGTGTTGTCGATCAGATCATCGCTCCGACCGTCCGAGACGTCCTCGCGCAGGGAAGTGGCGAGATCGTCTCGGTGGGCTTCCTACTCTCACTGTGGGCCGGCTCGTCGGCGATCTCGACGTTCGTGGACTCCATCGTCGAAGCGCACGGACAGGCAGACGCGCGAAATCCCGTCTGGCAAAGGTTCTTCGCCCTGCTTCTCTACGTCGGCTTTCTCGTCATCGCGGTGTTCGTGCTCCCACTCGTCGCGCTCGGACCGGTGTACGTCCAGCAGATATTGCCCGATTCGTGGATCACGTTCGGCAGCGAACTGATCGACTTCTTCTACTACCCGGCCGTCGGTCTCCTGCTCATCATCGGTCTGACCACCCTGTACAAGCTTGCTCTGCACACCTCGTTGCCGTGGCACCGACTGCTCGGTGGGGCTCTGCTCGCAGGCGTGTTCTTCATGATCGCCAGTGCGGTGCTCCGCCGATACCTGACATGGGTGACGAGCACCGGGTACACCTACGGCGCGCTGGCCACGCCGATCGCATTCTTGCTGTTCACGTTCTTCCTCGGCTTCGCCGTCGTTCTCGGAGCCGAGTTCAACGCGACGATTCAGGAGTTCTGGCCGGCCCGGGCTACTCGAATGGACCAGATGCGCGAGTGGATCGCGGCGCAGGCAGCCACCGACGAGAAGCCGTCGGGACCGATGACCGCCGTTGCTCGACGGCTCGCCACGGGGCCGATCAAACTGGTGGGAGAACGCGCCCGGCCCGATCGCCCTCCCACCGCCGAGTAGGTCCTCACTCGCCTTTCTTCAAGCCCTCGTAGATCTTCTTGCAGTCGGGGCACACGGGAGAACCGGGCTTCGCGGACTTGGTGACAGGAAACACCTCACCGCACAGTGCGACCACGTGTGTACCCATCACGGCGCTCTCGGCGATCTTGTTCTTCTTCACGTAGTGGAAGAACTTCGGCCGGTCGTCCTCGGTGGTCTCGTCCGGCGCAATGTCGGGACGGTCCTTCGTCTGAGTGCTCATGGACACAGATTAATCCGTGGATCCACAGCGAGGGGTAACCGGTTCCACAGCTCGTCGTATGCATTCTGTGAGCGGTAGTGCCACAGTGGAGGGATGACGAGAACCCCAGGGTTCGACGGCAGCGCGTACAGCGACTCGCCGGATGGGCCTGTACTGATCACCGAGGCACAGCAGTCGGTCGAAGAGCAGCACAAGAAGCGTGTACGCAAGTACATGTTCATCATGTCCTTCAGAATCCCGGCGTTGGTGTTGGCTGCCCTCGCCTACGGAATGTGGATGAATCCGTGGATCTCCATGGCGATCGTCGGCGTGTCCATTCCGCTGCCGTGGATGGCGGTGTTGATCGCCAACGATCGACCGCCGCGCACGAAGGACGAAATGAGCCGGTACGACTACCGAACCGTGGACAAGCCGCAGTTGGAATCGAGCAACCACCGAGTGATCGAACCGGGCGACGACTGACGCCTGCCCGGAGTGCCGGTGCGACACTTGCGTCGTGACTGCACCGACCTCCACACCCCCGCTCATCGCCGCATGCTCGCAACTCCGGGAGGCCTTCCTCCGAACCGGGTACGACGCGGACGGCGTCCTGACGATGCTCGGCGACGACGCTCACGCGGCACTCGGCCGCAGTGAGCCGGTTCCGGTCCGCAACGCCAGCCGAGGTTCCGGTCCATTGGGCGTTCTGGTGCGCCTGTTTCTTCTCGTCGACGATTGCCCCGAGCCCGACGTCGCCGACGCCATCGCACCCTTGAGTGTCGACGATGCAGTAGCGGCCGGCATCCTCTGCCGCTCCGGGGCCGCGGTGCGGACGTTGCTCGACATTCGGCCGCTCGATGCAGGACACGGCACACGGTGGATCGTCTCGGATCCGGACGGCAGCATGCGAGTAGCCGAGACCGCAGCCGACCACGTGTTGGGCGTCGGCCAAGCCTCCCTGTCACTGCTGCGGGGGACGCCCACGTCCCCGGTCTCGACCGTTCTGGATGTCGGCACCGGCTGCGGCGTCCAGGCCGTCCATGCGTGTGGCTACGCCGAGCAGGTGACCGCGACCGACATCAGCCCGAGATCCATGGATCTCGCGGCCGCGACGATGGCGCTCAACGGCCTCGAGGTGGAGTTGCTGCACGGATCTTGGTTCGAGCCGGTGGCAGGGCGCCGGTTCGATCGCATCGTGGCCAACCCACCGTTCGTCGTCGGGCGCGCCGAAGTGCAGCATTCCTATCGCGATTCCGGTCTCGATCTCGACGGTGCAAGCGCGTTGATGATCGGACAGGCCCCAGAGCACCTGGCCCCGGGCGGCACGGCTGCCATCCTGGCGTCCTGGGTCCATATCCGAGGCGAGGACTGGCGCACGCGGGTGGCGTCGTGGCTGCCTGCGCACGGGGTCGATGCCTGGGTGGTCGAACGCGACGTTGCCGATCCGGCTCTCTACGTCGGTACCTGGATGCGCGACGGTGGCCTCGATCCCCGCGATCCCGCCGCGGCCGCGGTCGCGCAGTCCTGGCTCGACCATTTCGCTGCAGCCGACGTGGAGGGAATCGGCTTCGGCTTCGTCTATCTCCGCCGTACCGATACACCGACCGATCTTCTCGCCGAGGAGCTCACTCATGGCTTCTCGGACCCTCTCGGCAACGAATCGATCGAGTACTTCGCACGATTGGACTGGCTGCGCGAGCACGACATCCTCGACTCTGTGCTCACTCTTGACCCGAACACGGCACTCGAGCGCGTCTATCTACCCGGCGACGAGGGCTGGGCTCCGGTGGCGGTGCGGGTCCATCGCGGAAACGGCCCGCAGTGGCAGCACGACATCGACGAACTCGGTGCAGCATTGCTCGCCGGGCTCCGACCCGATGGTCTGCCGGTCGGTGAACTGGTCGAGTTGCTCGCTGCTGCACACGACGAAGACCCCGAAGATCTGGCTGCGCACGCCGTGACGATGATGCAGGGGCTCGTCCGGCACGGCCTGGTTCGGCCGGTCCGATGAGACCGCCGCGGAGTGCATCACACGAGGTGCCGTTCCCACCGGTCTCAGTTCTCAGCAACTTCTCAGGACAACCATGACGTAATCCCTGGTCACGCGGGTATCAGAAGGATCGGCGTGGGAACTTATCGGAGTCTCCCGAGCGTTGAACCTTGTGAGACACCACCGACCAGGAGGCAAGTCATGACCAGCCCCAGCACCACGATTCGTCCACGGCCCACCGATGCCGATCTGGACGCCCAGAGCCCAGCAGCCGATCTCGTTCGCGTGTACCTCAACGGTATCGGCCGCACGGCGCTGCTGACGGCTGCCGAAGAGGTCGATCTTGCAAAGAGGATCGAGGCTGGTCTGTACGCCAAGCAGGTTCTCGAGAACACCAAGCGTCTGAGCGCGGTCAAGAAGCGCAACCTCGCCATCATCGTTCGCGACGGTAGCGCGGCGCGGAGCCACCTGCTCGAAGCGAATCTTCGCCTGGTCGTCTCTCTTGCCAAGCGCTACACCGGTCGCGGTATGCCTCTGCTCGACCTGATCCAGGAGGGCAACCTGGGTCTGATTCGCGCAATGGAGAAGTTCGACTACGCCAAGGGCTTCAAGTTCTCCACGTACGCGACCTGGTGGATCAGGCAGGCCATCACCCGCGGCATGGCCGATCAGAGCCGCACCATTCGGCTGCCTGTCCACCTGGTCGAGCAGGTCAACAAGCTGGCCAGAATCAAGCGTGAGCTCCATCAGCAGCTCGGCCGTGAGGCGACCGACGAGGAGTTGTCGAGCGAATCCGGCATCGCGGTGGAGAAGATCGCCGATCTGCTCGACCACAGCCGCGACCCGGTCAGCCTGGACATGCCGGTCGGTAGCGACGAAGAAGCACCCCTCGGAGACTTCATCGAGGATTCGGAGGCCACGTCGGCCGAGAATGCCGTCATCGCCGGTTTGCTGCACAGCGACGTCAGAGTCGTGCTCGGCACTCTCGACGAGCGTGAGCAGCAAGTCATCCGACTTCGCTACGGCCTGGACGACGGACAGCCCCGCACTCTCGATCAGATCGGCAAGCTGTTCGGTCTCTCCCGTGAGCGTGTCCGTCAGATCGAGCGCGAGGTGATGGTCAAGCTCCGGCAGGGCGACCGCGCCGAGAAGTTGCGGTCCTACGCCAGCTGATCACAGCCACCGACCGGTGGAGCAGCGGTGAGTATCCCCGTTCGCGCCACCTCGTGCGGTAGCCGAGCCGACATTCCCCCCCCCCGGGACGTCGACTCGGCTTCCGCCATTTCGAAGCCTGTCTCGTTCAGCGCAGCCGACGTGGGCCGAGATCGGCTTTGGTCGGTTCGGGCCCGATACGCACGCGCGCATCGGTGATCTGCGCGCCGTCGGCGGACGCCAGCACCGGCTCGCACGAGATCTCCCTGATATCCGGGATGTCCTCTGCGAGTGCGGATATCCGCTGGACCAGATCGATCAGGGCCTTCTTGTTCACAGGCACCGCATTGCGGTAACCGGACAGCAGCGGTGCCGCCTTCGGTGCGTCGATCAATTGGGCAGCTTCGTCCTCGGTCAGTGGAAGCACCCGAAACGCCCGGTCGCCCAACAGGTCCGAGATGACTCCGGCCAGACCGAACGAGATGAGCGAGCCGAACGAGGGGTCGTCCTGGACCCGTACGACGCAGCCGATTCCCTTGATTGCCATTCGCTGCACGTGCAGCAGCGGCTCGCCCGAATCGGCCGCCAGATTGCGGTACGCCACCCGCACTGCGGAGGCGTCGGCCATGTCGAGGCGAACTCCCCCGAGATCGGGCCGATGTCGCCACCGTTCCCCCGTCGCCTTGACCGCCACCGGGTAGCCCAGCTCGTCGGCTGCCGCCACGGCCTCGTCCTCGTCGGTCACGACGCGGAACGGCACGACCTCCAGCCCATAGCAGGCAAGCAGTTCTGCGGTCTCGAAATCCGACAGCCAGCGTCCCCGGTTGCCGGCCGAACGCCATCGCTCGACCAGGGTCTTGGCACCCTCGGAATCGATGCTCTTGGGGCGAACCAGGTTCGACACCGGTCGCGAACGCCACGAGGAGTAGCGCCACGCCGCGGCCAGAGCAGCAACCGCCCGCTCCGGGCTCGAGTACGAGGGAACCGAACCACGAATCGGATGACCACTCGGTCCTCGCACGGCCAGTACGTCGGGAATTCCTTCGGTGGCGAGAAACGTCGACAGCACGGGCTTGTCGGATCCACGGACGGCGTTTCCCAGAGCCGCCGCGAACGGTTCGACCTCGACCGCAACCGGGGGTACGAACACGACGATGACGGCGTCGATGTCCGACGCAGCCAGGGCCGACGAGACGGCCTCGGCGAAATTCTCGGGACCGGCTTGCGGGCCGACGTCGATCGGGGTGCTCGCATGCAAACCCTTGGCCCTCGCAGCATCGACCGCCAGCACACCGAGCGCGGTCGAGTTCCCGACGACTGCGACCCTCGGTCCGACCGGGAGGGGCTGATTACCGAACAGAACTGCGCAGTCGAACAATTCCGAGATGGTGTCGACCTGAATGACGCCGGCCTGTGCGAACAGAGCACGCACGATCGAATCGTCGATGTCGGCGCCGATCGCATGTGCGGGCGGAACGGCTCCGCGTCCACTCTTGACGGCGATGATGGGTTTGCTGCGCGCCACCCGGCGGGCGATCCTGGTGAACTTTCTCGGATTACCGAAGCTTTCGAGGTACAGCAGGATCACCTCGGTTGCCGGGTCCGAGTCCCAGTACTGCAGCAGATCGTTGCCGGACACGTCGGCTCGGTTGCCTGCCGATACGAACGTCGAGAGACCGAGCCTGCGGTTGGCGGCCTCGTCCAGGATCGCGATGCCGAGAGCGCCGGACTGGCAGAAGAAACCGACGTTGCCGGGCGTCGGCAGATGCGGAGCGAGAGTTGCGTTCAACCCGAACTCAGGATCGGTGTTCGCCACTCCCAGCGCATTGGGCCCGATCAACCGCATCCCGTGTGCCCTCGCTGCGAGTACCAATCTGCGCTCGCTCTCCTGCCCCGCAGGCCCGGTCTCGCCGAATCCGCCCGACACCACCAACAGTGCTTTGACACCCTTGTCCAGACAGTCGTCGAGTACCGCGTCGATGGCGTCGGCCGGAACCGCTGCGATCGCGAGGTCGACCGGGTCGGGAATGTCGTGCACCGTGGCGTAGGCACGAACGCCGCGGACCGACCGGTGGTCGGCATTGACCGGATAGACCGGGCCGGTGAAGTTGCCTGCCAGCAGGTTGGCGAGCACCGCGTTGCCCACCTTGGAGCTGTCCGTCGACGCTCCGATGACGGCCACCGAACGGGGGCTGAGCACGTTGCGTACGCTGCGCGCCTCGGCGGCGCGCTCACGTGAATTGCGCACCGACAGCAACGCCTCGCTCGGATCGATGGCAAATTCCAGCCGCAGCACGCCGCCCTCGAAGGACCTGCTGACCTGGTAGCCCGCTTCCCGAAAGACCGTGACCATGTTCCGATTCTCGGCGAGCACCTCGGCGACGAACATGTTGACGCCGTTCTCGGCGGCGGCTCCTGCGAGATGCTCGAGCAGGATCGGTCCGAGTCCGCGGCCCTGGTGTGCGTCGGCAACGACGAATGCCACTTCGGCCGAGTTGCCGTCGCCTTCGGGCAGACGTTCGTACCGGCCCACCGCGATGATGTCGTCGCCGAGTACGGCGACGAACGCAACGCGGTCGTGGTGATCGACGGTGGTGAAGTTGAGCACGTCCCGCTGCGGCATGGTGGGGTACGGACCGAAATATCGGAGATACCTCGTCCGTTCGGAAAGTCGACCGTGGAAGGCGACGATGCGCTCGGAGTCGGACGGGACGATGGGACGAAGATGCACGACGCCACCGTCGGAGGTCAGTACATCGGCAACCCAGTGGCGCGGGAACGACGTTTCCGCGCGCTCTCGTGCCAGGTCGTGTGCGCTGGGCTCAGCGGCAGGCTCGTCGGACGAGGAGCTCGAAGACGAGGTGCCGGTCCGATCAGTCACGCGGGTCCTCCGGATCGAGGCCGAGCAGCGGAAACACTGCCCGGCGGGTGGCTGTGATCGCCGAGTCGACGCGTTCGAGCGCCCGGTCGGTGCCGTCGGTTCCGGCGAGAGAGCCTCCGGGTCCGTCCCAGGCGGGATAGTCCACGTCTCCCCCGTCACCCATGGTCTGTGGGAGGTCGACACTCGGTGCCATCGTCCGCACTCGCTCACGCCAGGTGTCCGGCAGCGCTGATGTCGGATCGATCTCGCGGCCGAGCGCGGCTGCGATCAGGTATGTCCACGACCGCGGGACCACCCGCACCAGGCCGTATCCCCCGCCGCCGACGGCCAACCATCTGCCCTCGGAGTGCTTGTCCGCGAGATCGCGCATGGCCAGGAATGCAGCGTTCTGGCCGTCGACGGTCAGTGCGAGATCCGCGAGGGGATCCTCTCGGTGGCTGTCCACGCCGCATTGACTGACGATGATCTGGGGCCGGAACGCCCCGACGGCACCGGGAACGATCGCATGGAACGCACGCAGCCACAACCGATCCGCGGTGCCCGGCAGCAACGGGACGTTGATCGAGGTTCCTTCACCGCGTTCGATTCCCACCTCGGTCGACCAACCGGTGTTCGGCCACAACGTCGCTGGATGTTGGTGCAGGGAGACGGTGAGGACGCGGGGGTCGCCGAGAAATGCTGCCTGGACGCCGTCGCCGTGATGGGCGTCGACGTCGATGTAGGCAATTCGGTCGAATCCGTTGTCCAACAACCACGAGATGGCAATCGCGGCGTCGTTGTAGACGCAGAAGCCCGAGGCCCAGTCGGCCATGGCATGGTGCATGCCGCCACCGATACTCACCGCGCGGCGGGCACGACCCGACGCGATCTCGCGGGCCGCGGCCAACGAACCGCCGGCCAGCATGGCGCTCGCCTCGTGCATCTGCGGAAACACCGGGTTGTCGTCGGAACCGAGCCCGTGGACGACGTCGTCGGGGTCACGCAGGGCCGGGCCCTGCGACGGTGCCCGTTTGACCGCCTCGATGTAGGCGCTGGTGTGAAATCGCAGCAGCTCGGAATCCGGGGCGGCGGTGGGCTCGACGAGTTCGACTCCCGCGAGCACTCCGATGTCGGTGGCGAGTGCCATGGTCAGATCGAGTCGAGTGGGATTCATCGGGTGGTCGTCGCTCCACCGGTAGCCGAGGTAGTCCTCGCTCCACACGACGATGTCCTCGGAGCGGTTCGGGATGTACTCGGCGGCGCGCGTCGCCTTGTCAGACATACGGACAAAACTACGTTGTCGGGTGGAATGGTGTGGCACGGTTCCGGTGTTGTGCCTTGTGTCCCCCTGTGAGAAGCCACGGGAATCGACGAGCGCCGTTGTGGTGCGCCGCGCCCGTGCCGGTTGGGTGCAGCGCCGATTTGGGGGCGCTGACGGTAGGATCGAGCCCGACGAAGGGGTTGAGTGTGAAGGATCTGGTCGACACCACGGAGATGTACCTCCGGACGATCTACGATTTGGAAGAAGAGGGTGTGATTCCGCTCCGCGCGCGAATCGCCGAGCGGCTCGAGCAGAGTGGTCCCACCGTCAGTCAAACTGTTGCGCGGATGGAGCGCGACGGCTTGTTGTCCGTCGCGGGAGACCGACACCTGGAGCTGACCGAGAAGGGTCGCAGTCTGGCGGTTGCCGTCATGCGCAAGCACCGCTTGGCGGAGCGTCTGCTCGTGGACATCATCGGTCTGCGCTGGGAAGACGTACACGCCGAGGCGTGCCGTTGGGAGCACGTGATGAGCGAGGAAGTCGAACGTCGTCTGGTCGCCGTGCTGAACAACCCGACCACCTCGCCGTACGGAAACCCCATCCCGGGATTGGCCGAACTCGGTCTCGGTCAGTCGTCCCTTGCTCCCGAGGCGCTCATCCGTCTCACCGATGTTCCGGTCGGCCAGCCGACCGCAGTGGTCGTACGCCGTCTGGCCGAGCACGTTCAGTCCGACCCCGAAGTGATCGCGCAGCTTCGTGAAGCGGGCGTGGTTCCCGACGCTCGGGTTACAGTCGAGGCCAAGCCCGGGTCCGTCACGATCACCGTGCCAGGGCACAGCGGTGTCGACATATCCGACGAAATGGCACATGCCGTCCAGGTGAAGAGGGTCTGACCTCACACTGCCGGCGGTGTCGCAAGCGTGTGAGGGAGAGCGAACAGTGAAGCTTCTGGTTACCGGTGGTGCGGGATACGTCGGCAGTGTGTGTGCAGCCGTACTCCTCGAGCGCGGCCACGACGTCGTCGTCGTGGACAACCTGTCCACCGGGAACCGGGACGCTGTGCCCGCTGGTGCCACGTTCGTCGAGGGCGATGTCAAAAACGTGGCTGCGGAGGTGCTGAGCGGCGGCGATTTCGATGCCGTACTGCACTTCGCCGCACAGTCGCTCGTGGGCGAGTCGGTGGTCGCGCCCGACAAATACTGGAGCGGGAACGTGGTCACCTCGCTGGCCCTGCTCGACGCGATGCGGGCGTCCGGAACTCCGAAACTGGTGTTCTCCTCGACCGCAGCCACCTACGGCGAACCCGAGAAGACACCGATCACCGAGGAGGCCCCTACCCGGCCGACCAATCCCTACGGTGCCACCAAACTGGCGATCGACAATGCGATCACGTCCTATGCGTCGGCGTACGGTCTCGCCGCCACCAGCCTCCGATACTTCAACGTCGCCGGTGCCTACAACGGCTTCGGTGAGAATCGTGTAGTCGAGACCCATCTGATTCCGCTCGTGCTGCAGGTTGCGCTCGGGCAGCGCGAGAAGATCTCGGTGTTCGGCACCGACTGGCCCACTGCCGACGGATCAGCCGTCCGGGACTACATCCACGTCGCGGATCTGGCCGAGGCGCACATCCTTGCGGTCGACGCGGCGCAGCCGGGTGAGCACACCATCTACAACCTCGGTAGCGGTACCGGCTTCTCGGTCCACGAGGTCATCTCGTCCTGCGAAAGGGTCACCGGACTGCCCATCGCCGTCGAACACGCTCCCCGGCGCGCGGGCGATCCTGCCGTTCTCATCGCCTCCAGTGCACGAGCAATGGAGGAGCTGAAATGGTCGCCGGAGCTCACCGATCTCGATCGGATCGTGGCCGACGCCTGGGCTTTTCTGCAGCAACTCGGCGATCGTTCCCACGCCGCACACTGACGAGCCGACAGCGCCGTCAGCGGCGACCGAACGGGTCGCCGGGTAGCCGAACGCCGCATGCACGTGCACACGCGAATCCACTCTCGGCGACTTCGCGAACCAGTTCCGGGCCGGCACCGGCACTGAGCGATCTGTCCAGCAATCGCGCCAGGCTGTACTTCTCGTCCGCTTCCAGGGCCGCATCGATCGCGATACGGGCCATCGGTCCGTCGCCGCGAACGTACGCGCTGAACGCCAGAAGCGTTGCAGCGATGGCTCTCTCGCGCCGTGGCAGCACACGGGAGATCATCGCCCAGAATTCCTCGACAAACCCCGCATCGTCACCGAGTGTCAAGGCAAGCAACGCGTCGCGAACCTGAACCGCGCGGATCGCGACTGCGATCCGAGCAATGTCGACCGGGTCCAGTTCTGTGTCGTACGGGGCCCGCGCGACGTACGACAGGACGGCTGTCAATTCATCGGTGCGAGAACGTCCGCGGGGACCGAGGCGCGCGATCTCGGCGGCCACGGCTTGCACGGTGGCCTCGGGGCCCGGCGCGATGGTCTCGGCCAGCTCGCACCTCGACCGTCGAACCGAGTAACCATCGAGCACGCGGGCGACGGTCAGCGGCGACGTCGACGGATCGGATATTCGGCCGTGCCGCTGCGGCCCGGACACCGACCACCACACGGCGGAGTCGGCGATCTCCGCCGCCGCGAGGGCCGCACTGAGCTCTATCCCGAACGATACGAGGGTCGTGACCAGCTCCCCCACCACAGCCTCGACATCGAGCAGGTGGGCACCTCGGACGGCCCGGTCGAGGCGGTCGTCGACGAACACCGCAATCACGGCGGGGATGTTCTCCGACGCGCAATAGCCCGCCAGATAGCCGATGACGTCGAGCATCTCCGGTGTCACCCTCGAGCCGCTGCCCAAGCGCCGATCGATGCGTTCACCTGCCAGCACCAAGTCGTGACGCATCGTGGGCCCGACGCTCGCGCCACCGTCCCTGACCCCGATGAGCACGAGAGAACGGTGGGGATGAAAGCCGAGCATGGCCGGTACCGCTGCCATCAGATCGCTCTCGTCGCCGAGTCGCACGCGGCGACGAGATTCGAAGTTGTCGTGAGAATTCGTCGGTGTGTACATGACAGGAATTCTCACGGCACCGTCATCATGAAACGCAGCGCGAGCTGGGGTTCCGTACTGCCCTGTGGACAACGAGCCTGCTGTGGACGAACGGTGTCGCACGCGCAGTCCTCCACCGATATCTGTCGGCCCCTTCTGCTAAGTGCGCGTCACCCCTGCTTGACCTTCTGCACAGCCGCGGTGAACAGCTCGTCCAGCGTCATCGCGTCGGGAGTCTCGGAACCGAACGACATGAAGGTGGCCGACACCCGCACATTGTCGATCTGTGCCATCAGCGTCAGCATCGACTGAGTAACCGCGTCGCCACCGGCTCCCGACGCCACCGTCTGACGGACGGCCAAGGTGTCGTCCGCATCGATCGGAGGTGCAGGGGTCAGCGTGGAGGTCACCGTCGAGGTTGCGCCCGATTTGGTGGCCGTCACCTCGCCGCACTGCTCGAGCTGCTCCATTCGGGTCGAAAGCGGCTCGTCGACTGCGGTCAATTCGATCGAGATGGTCGACCGACTGTCGTTGTCGGTGCCGACGATCATGGCCGTGCCCGTGGGGCCGAAATCCTGGTCGGCGGGCTTGCAGCCCGCCGGGCTGACCTCGGCACCGGCCGGTATTCCGCTGAGATCGGGTGCGGCCTGCGAGATCGCCTGCTGCGGCAGTACCAGGGCGTCGTACGGTGCCGGGAAGCTGGACGGGTCGATCAGCAACGAGTTCAGATCCGCACCGGACTGCGACGACGAGGTGGGGGCACCCGCGCTGGGCTCGGGAGTGCCGGTCACGGTGGAGCTGCAGCCGACCAGCACGAGAGCTGCGATCGCTGCCGAGGTCGCGGCGATGGACAGGCGGGTTCTGCGTGCGGCGGGGCTCACAAGACGTCCTCTTCGGGTCGGTGGGACGCCGCAGCTCACGCTCCGGCGTCCCACCACTGTCTCATTCCGACCACCTCGAACGCGGCAGGCGACCCGCCGCAGTGTCGCGAATTCAGCTGCCGCGGGCGATCCATTCCTCGAGGTGTGGTGCTTCGTCGCCGATGCGGGTTCCGTCTCCGTGGCCGGTGTTGACGCGGGTGTCGGCGGGAAGCGCGAACAAGCGGTCGCGGATGGACCCGATGATGGTCGGGAAATCCGAGTACGACCGTCCGGTGGCTCCGGGACCGCCGGAGAAGAGGGTGTCGCCGGAGAACAACTGCCCCGCGTCGGGCAGATACAGGCACGTCGATCCGGGTGAGTGGCCCGGGGTGTGCAGCGCGAGGATGTCGGTTCCGGCGACGGTGATGCGCTGACCGTCCTCGAGGGTCGAGTGCCCGACACCGGGGTGGGTCTGCTGCCACAGCATGTCGTCGGCGGGGTGCAGCAGGATCGGCGTATCGAGGCTGTCGGAGAGTTCGGGGGCGACGGTCACGTGATCGTTGTGTCCGTGGGTGCAGACGATGGCAGTGACGGTCCGGCCGGCGACGGCGTCGATGATCGGGGCTGCGGTGTGCGCGGCGTCGACGATGACGACCTCGTCGTCGTCGCCGATCAGCCAGATGTTGTTCTCGACATCCCAGGTGCCGCCGTCGAGGCTGAAGGTGCCGGAGGTGACGACGTTCTGGACACGAAAGGTCCCGCTCACAGGACCACCACCGACCGCAGCACGGTGCCCTGATGCATCTTGTCGAACGCGGCCTCGACGTCCTCGATGCCGATCCGTTCGGAGACGAATTTCTCGAGCGGTAACCGGCCCTGTTGATACAGGTCGACCAACTGTGGGAAGTCGCGTTCGGGTAGGCAGTCGCCGTACCAGGACGATTTCAGCGAGCCGCCGTGGGAGAAGAAGTCGATCAGCGGCATCTCGAGGGTCATCTCCGGTGTCGGGACACCGACGAGGACGACGGTGCCGGCCAGGTCGCGGGCGTAGAAGGCTTGTTTCCAGGTTTCCGGGCGGCCGACGGCGTCGATGACCACGTCGGCGCCGAAGCCCCCGGTGAGTTCCTGGATGGCCTCGACGGCGTCGAGAACGGAGGAGTCGACGGTGTGGGTGGCGCCGAGTTCGAGGGCCCAGTCGAGTTTTCCTTTGTCGCGGTCGACGGCGATGATCGTCGATGCCCCCGCCAGGCGGGCTCCGGCGATTGCGGCATCACCGACACCACCGCAGCCGATGACGGCGACCGAATCTCCGCGTGAGACGTGGCCGGTGTTCATCGCGGCCCCGAGTCCGGCCATCACCCCGCAGCCGAGCAGTCCGACGACGGCGGGATCGGCGTCGGCGGCGACCTTGGTGCACTGTCCTTCGTGGACGAGGGTCTTCTCGGCGAACGCACCGATCCCCAGGGCGGGGGTCAGTTCGGTGCCGTCGTCGAGGGTCATCTTCTGGGCGGCGTTGTGGGTGTCGAAGCAGTACCACGGGGTGCCGCGTTTGCAGGCGCGGCATTCTCCGCACACCGCGCGCCAGTTGAGGACGACGAAGTCGCCGACCTCGACGTGCTCGACGCGATCGCCGATGGTCTCGACGATGCCGGCGGCTTCGTGTCCGAGCAGGAACGGGAACTCGTCGTTGATGCCGCCCTCGCGGTAGTGCAGGTCGGTGTGGCAGACCCCGCAGGCCTGAATGTTCACGACGACCTCGTTCGGGCCGGGATCGGGAATGGTGATCGTCTCGATGGAGACGGGTGCGCCCTTGCTCTTGGCGACGACGGCACGGACCTGCTGCGGCATGTGTTCCTCCACTGAAAATCGTTTGTTGCGTGCTCGGTTCAGCCTCGCACAACGCATCAGCACGTGGCGACATCTGCATGGGTTGGGCGTACCGAATCGTGGAGTTCACAAGGTTGTGACCGGGTGGGCACGCAGTCTTTGCGTGCGCCCGGTACCTATGAGAAATGTCTGAACCCATGGAGTACGACCTGGTGGTCATCGGCTCCGGCCCCGGCGGCCAGAAGGCGGCCATCGCGGCTGCGAAGCTCGGCAAGCGAGTGGCGATCGTGGAGAAGGGACACATGCTCGGCGGGGTCTGTGTCAATACCGGGACCATCCCGTCCAAGACTCTGCGTGAGGCCGTTCTGTACCTCACGGGCATGAACCAACGTGAGCTGTACGGGGCGAGCTACCGGGTGAAGGCCGACATCACTCCGGCCGATCTGCTGGCGCGGACCCAGCACGTCATCGGCAAGGAGATCGAGGTGGTGCGCTCGCAATTGCTGCGCAACCGCATCGAATTGATCACCGGTGTCGGCAGGTTCGTCGATGCGCACACCATCGCGATCGAGGACGACTCGCGAGGCGAGCGCATCACCGTGACAGCCGCCAACGTGGTGATCGCCACCGGAACCGCGCCGGCGCGTCCCGCGGACGTCGCATTCGACGACTATCGGGTACTCGACTCCGACGGAATACTCAATCTCGAGTTCATCCCGGCTTCGATGGTGGTCGTCGGAGCAGGCGTGATCGGGATCGAGTACGCGTCGATGTTCGCGGCCCTCGGCACCAAGGTCACGGTCGTCGAGAAACGCGATTCGATGCTCGATTTCTGCGATCGCGAAATCATCGAGTCGTTGCAGTTTCATCTCCGCGATCTCGCCGTGACGTTCCGCTTCGGTGAGGCGGTCACCGCGGTCGACGTGGGCCCGAACGGTACCGTCACCACGCTCGCGAGCGGCAAGCGCATTCCGGCGGAGACGGTGATGTACTCGGCCGGACGCCAAGGACTGACCACGGCGCTCGAACTCGAGAACGCAGGGCTGGAGGCGGACGCGCGCGGCCGCATCTTCGTCGACGAGCATTTCCAGACCAAGGTCGATCACATCTATGCCGTCGGCGATGTCATCGGGTTCCCGGCGCTGGCGGCGACGTCGATGGATCAGGGCAGGCTGGCGGCGTATCACGCGTTCGGCGAGTCCAGCGCGAAACTGACCGACCTCCAGCCCATCGGCATCTACTCGATCCCCGAGGTGTCGTACGTCGGTGCGACCGAGGTCGATCTGACGAAGGGGTCGATTCCCTACGAGGTGGGAGTGTCGAGGTATCGCGAACTGGCCCGCGGCCAGATTGCCGGTGACTCGTACGGAATGTTGAAGTTGCTCGTCTCCACCGAGGATCGGTCGATTCTCGGTGTGCACATCTTCGGGTCCGGGGCGACGGATCTGGTGCACATCGGACAGGCGGTCATGGGATGCGGCGGCACCGTCGATTACCTCGTCGACGCCGTGTTCAACTATCCGACTCTGTCCGAGGCGTACAAGGTTGCCGCGCTCGATGTCACCAACAAGATCCGCGCGCTGGCCAACTTCGACCGCTGACGGGCGCCTCG
The DNA here is from genome assembly GCF_027270735.1 of Rhodococcus ruber. Classification (GTDB taxonomy): domain Bacteria; phylum Actinomycetota; class Actinomycetes; order Mycobacteriales; family Mycobacteriaceae; genus Rhodococcoides; species Rhodococcoides rubrum_A. Next base: position 140,549 of record NZ_JAPWIJ010000003.1, read on the forward strand.
AAGCCCCGAGTGACCACTGGGGAATGAACGACGGCCGTTCCGTTGTTCTTTCCATCAGTGATTCGCCACGTTCGACGTCGGCGCGTACACGATGCAAACGAAGGGTCGGCGTATTCTGACCCGGATCCACATCGAGGTACCGACGAGTCGATCCGAAAGGGGCCCGGCCATGACCGAACAGTCGAAGATGTACGAGCTGGAATTTCCGGCACCGCAAATCTTCTCCGACGACGGCGTCGGACCCGTCCTCGTGCACGGCCTGGAGGGATTCTCCGACGCCGGTCACGCAGTGAAGTTGGCGACGACCCATCTGCGCGAGAGCCTCGAATCCGAGCTGGTGGCGTCGTTCGACGTCGACGAGTTGATCGACTACCGGTCCCGTCGGCCGACGATGACGTTCAAGTCCGACCACTTCTCGGACTACGACGCTCCCGAGTTGAACCTCTACGCAGTCAAGGACCGAGCCGGTACGCCCTTCCTGCTTCTGGCCGGTATGGAGCCGGACCTGCGGTGGGAGAAGTTCACCACCGCCGTCCGCCTCCTCGCCGAGCAGCTCGGTGTTCGGCGCACCATCGGTCTCGGCTCCATCCCGATGGCAATTCCGCATACGCGCCCGCTCGGGGTCACGGCCCATGCCAGCGACCGCGAGCTGGTCAAAGAGGGAAACAGCTGGGCGGGCGACCTGCAGGTGCCCGGAAGTGCGTCGTCACTGCTCGAGCTCCGGATGGCCCAGCACGGCCACGAGTCGATGGGGTTCTCGGTGCACGTTCCGCACTACCTCGCCCAGACGGACTACCCCGGTGCTGCCGAGACTCTGCTCGAGAACGTCAGCGAAGCCGCCGAGCTCGATCTTCCACTCGCCGCACTCGGCGAGGCCGCGGCGCGAGTTCGCGAACAGGTGAACGAGCACATCACCGGAAACGACGAGGTGCAGTCGGTGGTGCAGGCGCTGGAGCGTCAGTACGACACGTACGTCGCCGCACAGGAGCAGCAGTCGACGTTGCTGGCCGGTGACGAGCCGTTGCCGAGCGGTGACGAGCTCGGTGCCGAATTCGAGCGTTTCCTGGCCGAACAAGCCGGCCTCGACGAGGGCGACGACACCGACCCGCAGTGACACGACACCCGGCGACAGTGTGAGCAGTCACAGCGTGGCGTCGTAGCAGCGGTCGAATCGGACAGCGGGAGCGGATCGAAACATACCTGTAACCGCAAATACGCTCGATGTTCTGCCCTGAGCGTCATCTCGTGCGAGAGTCGTGTCGACACGTACTCCGGTATGTACCGTCAACACACTCGTACACGGCGACGCCGTACGGTGCCGCGCGTGCGGCGCACACCAGGGAATGTCAGGAGGCGCAGATGGCCACCACTCCGCGCAGTCGCAAGCTCCGCCCGGTTCCCGACGAAGAACCACGGTTGATCTTCCGGACCATTCACGGATACCGGCGAGCGTTTCGCATGGCCGGTGAGGGCCCGGTGGTGTTGTTGATCCATGGCATCGGCGACAACTCCGAGACGTGGAACGAGGTCATTCCGCACCTTGCGAAGAACTACACCGTGATCGCGCCGGACCTTCTCGGACACGGACGCTCGGACAAGCCCCGCGCGGATTACTCCGTCGCCGCGTATGCGAACGGGATGCGCGACCTGCTCTCGGTTCTCGGCATCGAGCACGTCACCGTCATCGGACATTCACTCGGCGGCGGCGTTGCGATGCAGTTCGCTTATCAGTTTCCCAACATGGTCGACAGGCTGGCGCTGGTGTCCTCCGGTGGCGTCACCAAGGACGTGCACCCCATTCTTCGGCTGGCGTCGATGCCGTTCCTGAGCGAGGCGGTCAAACTACTCCGCCTACCGGGCGCGATACCCGCGGTCAAGCTGGCCGGCGGAGTACTCAGCAAGCTGCACAGCTCACCGTTGCGACCGGGTTCGCTGCTGCACGACACCCCGGATCTGATTCGGGTGTTGAGTGAGCTGCCTGCACCGACCACGTACGAGGCGTATCTGCGGACCCTGCGCGCTGTGGTGGACTGGCGAGGTCAGGTGGTCACGATGCTGGACCGCTGCTATCTCACCGAGAACCTGCCCGTCCTGCTCGTCTGGGGTGATCAGGATTCCGTCATTCCGGTCAGCCATGCGCGCCTCGCCCACTCGGCCATGCCGGGCTCGACTCTGGAGGTGTTCGAGAACTCCGGACATTTCCCGTTCCGTGACGACCCCATGCGTTTCCTGCAGGTGGTGGAGGACTTCATCGACTCGACCCCGTCTTTGACCTTCGACGAGGTGCGGTGGCGGAATCTGCTCATCACCGGCGTCGGTGAGGACATGATCACCGGAAGCGCCAGCACCCGGATGGCCGTTCTCGGCGCCATGGGTTCGGACGAGCGCAGCGCTACCTGACGCCCCGCCTCGGCCACGGGGCTCGGTGTCGATGCGGGACGGAAGGCAGATCCCACATAGCCTGTAGAGGTGCTCCTCACCGAACTGATTCCCGAAGTCTCCGCCGAGAATTCCGACGGCGTCGACCCGGACGTCCTGTTCGACACCTTCACCAGCTGGACCGCCGATCGAGGTCTGACCCTCTATCCCGCGCAAGAGGAAGCCCTCATCGAGCTGGTCTCCGGCTCCAACGTCATCCTCGCGACCCCCACCGGTTCGGGCAAGTCGATGGTGGCCATCGGGGCCCATTACGCCGCGATGGCCGCAGGCATTCGTAGCTTCTACACCGCGCCGATCAAGGCACTGGTCAGTGAGAAGTTCTTCGCCCTGTGCGAGATCTTCGGTGCCCAGAACGTCGGCATGATGACCGGCGACGCGTCCGTCAATTCCGGAGCCCCGATCATCTGCGCCACCGCCGAGATCGTTGCGAACCTCGCTTTGCGCCAGGGTGCCGGCTCGGACATCGGCCAGGTGATCATGGACGAGTTCCATTACTACTCCGAACCGGATCGAGGGTGGGCCTGGCAGGTTCCGCTGATCGAGCTGCCGCACGCTCAGTTCCTGCTGATGTCGGCGACGTTGGGCGACGTGTCCTTCTTCCGAGACGATCTGACCAGGCGCACCGGACGAACCACGACGGTCGTCTCCGGCACCGAGCGCCCGGTTCCGTTGATGTTCTCCTACGTCACGACTCCGATCAGCGAGACCATCGAAGAACTGGTGCAGACGCACCTCGCTCCGGTGTACGTCGTGCATTTCACTCAGGCTTCGGCTCTCGAACGCGCTCAGGCATTGACGAGCGTCAACGTCGCGTCCAAACAGGAGAAAGCCGAGATCACAGAGGCCATCGGCAACTTCCGGTTCACCACCGGATTCGGCAAGACTCTGTCGAGGCTGGTCCGACACGGCATCGGCGTCCACCACGCCGGCATGCTGCCCAAGTATCGGCGCTTGGTCGAGAAGCTCGCGCAGGACGGCCTGCTCAAGGTGATCTGTGGGACCGACACACTGGGCGTGGGTATCAACGTTCCCATTCGGACAGTGCTGTTCACCGGACTCACCAAGTACGACGGCATCAGGACCCGCAAGCTGCGAGCCCGCGAGTTCCATCAGATCGCAGGCCGCGCGGGCCGGGCGGGATACGACACGCTCGGCACGGTCGTCGTCGAGGCCCCGGAGCACGACATCGAGAATGCGCGGCTGGTGGCCAAGGCCGGCGACGATCCCAAGAAGCTCAAGCGAGTGCAACGCAAGAAAGCGCCCGACGGTTTCGTCTCGTGGGGCGAGCCGACATTCGAGCGAATCATCGCAGCGAGCCCCGAGCCGCTCACCTCCCGGTTCTCGGTGAGCAACGCAATGCTGCTCAATGTCATTGCACGGCCGGGCAATTGCTTCTACGCCATGCGCCACCTGCTCGAAGACAACCACGAGACCCGGCCCGCTCAACGCAAACACATTCTGCGTGCACTCTCGCTGTATCGCGGGTTGGTCGACGCGGGCATCGTCGAGCAACTCGACGGGCCGGACGCCGACGGTCGACACGCTCGACTCACCGTGGACCTACAACCGGATTTCGCACTCAACCAGCCGCTGTCCACCTTCGCGGTCGCATCATTCGAGCTTCTCGACGTCGAGTCGCCCACCCACGCACTCGATGTGGTGTCGATCATCGAATCGACGCTCGACGATCCTCGCCAGATCCTGATGGCGCAGCAGCATGCTGCGCGCGGTGAAGCGGTCTCGCAGATGAAGGCCGACGGCATCGAATACGACGAGAGAATGGAGTTGCTCGAGGAGGTCACCTGGCCGAAACCACTTGCAGAACTGCTGGTTCCGGCGTTCGAGATCTACCGCGGCACCCACCCCTGGCTCTCCGAGATCGGGCTGTCGCCCAAATCCGTCGTACGCGACATGGTCGAGCGAGCGATGACCTTCGCCGAGCTGATCAGTCACTACGGATTGATGCGATCGGAGGGACTGGTGCTGCGCTACCTCGCCGACGCCTATCGCACACTGCGCCAGACGGTTCCGCCGGAATCTCGAACGGAGGAGGTCCAGGACATCACCGAATGGCTGGGCGAACTCGTCCGACAGGTGGATTCGAGTCTGCTCGACGAGTGGGAGAACCTGACCGACCCCGGCGCCGAGCCCGAAGCCCTCGTCGAGGCATACGGATCCGACGCGCCGCGTCCGATCTCGGCCAATCCCAGGGCTTTCCGGGTGCTGGCCCGCAACGCGATCTTCCGTCGGGTCGATCTGGCGGCGCGTCGCCAGTGGAATGCGCTCGACGAATTGGACGACGGTCCGGATTGGGAAGCAGAGCTGGATCCGTTCTTCGCCGAGTACGGCGAGATCGGAACCGGTCCCTCGGCCCGTGGTCCTGCACTGTTCACCCTGAATGTCGGTGCAGAATCCACCACGGTGCGTCAGGTACTCGAGGATCCGGACGGGGACCACGGTTGGTCGCTCGACGCGGTTGTCGACGTGCCGGAATCCGATGCCGCCGGCGAGATCGTGTTCGACGAGATCGTGATCACTGCAGGCTGATACCGTCCGAGCATGGCTGTCGAGGTGTCCGTCGTCCGAGTCTTCACCGATCCTCAGGGCAGGTTCGGCAACCCCCTCGGGATCGTCGCCGCCGACGCCGTTGCGGAGGGCGACCGGCAGCAGTTCGCCGCTGAACTCGGCTTCAGTGAGACGGTGTTCGTCGAACTCACCGAACCGGGTACAGCGTCGGCAACCATCTACACCCCGGCGGTCGAGCTGCCCTTCGCCGGACACCCCACTGTGGGACTGTCCTGGTGGCTCCGCGAGCACGATCATCCGGTGAGCACCCTCGCCGTTCCCGCTGCGCCGTTGAGCATCCGGTACGACGGCGACGACACCTGGGTTCGCGCCCGCGCCGACTGGGCTCCGGACTTCACGTTCCATCAGGTTCGCGATGCCGCCGAGGTGGCCGCGGACGATCCGAGCGCCTACGTCAGTGGGCACCACTATGTCTGGGCCTGGACCGACGAGAAGGACGGGGCGCTGCGATCGCGCATGTTCGCCCCCATGATGGGTATCGCCGAGGACGAGGCGACCGGTGCCGCCGCCGTCCGGCTCACCGGGGAACTCGGCCGCGGTCTCCGCATCGTGCAGGGAGCAGGCTCGCGGTTGCGCACCACGGTCGACGACGACGGATGGGTGGAACTGGGCGGACACACCGTGACCGACGCGTCGGTCACGGTGTGAGCGGCACGTCCACTTCGATTTCCTCGCCCAGCCGGATGCCCGCAGCCAGTGGGAGTCGGTCGCCGCTCCAGAACTTTCCGGGGTCGAACCAATTGGCCTTCTTGTTGCCGGTGAGCAATCCCATCGAGTCGTATGTCATGGCGACCACCTCCGCGCAATAGGCGGTTTCGAGGGTGGGTCCGTCCTGCTCGTGTTGTCGCCGCAATGTAGGCACCCGCCCCCGGAACCACCGACCGGCGAGCGCGGCCGTGGTGGGAAACGCAGTTCCGTCCATGCGAGCTATCGTGCGCAGCAGCGCATCTTCCTGGTCCTTCGTGACGGTCTCGTCCAATTGCCGCAGCCAGCAAAGCTGTTGGTACTTCGTGGCCCACTGGGTGACGGCCGCGCGCAGATCGTGGAGCTGCACACCGCGCTGAAAGTTACCGGTCCACATGTCCTGCAACGACTTTCCAAGTTCTGCGTGCCACATCAGTGGCGGCAGGTCGTCGATGACGACGGCCATTCCGACGTGATTGACCGGGCTGTTGGTCAGCGCCTGAATTGCACGATCGGCCGTCGACTCTCCGCGGAAGATCCAGATGTCGCCCGTCCTGGTGGCATCGACGGCGGTATCGAGGCTGATTCGAGACGGGTTCATGCCTCTCACCCTAGGTCTTGGCGGATCGGCAACTGCACGTCGTGACGGTACGGTTGCCGAATGAACGTGTGGAAAGCTCTCGGCCTCGCCGGGATGGCCGGTGTCGCGGCTACCGGGGCGCTGGTGGTGCGGTCCGAGCGCAAGCGGCGCGCCTACGCGCCGAACGAAGTACGCGATCAGCTACACCAGCGATTCGCGGCACTCTCGGGTGAGCCGGAACCGACAGCTGCTCCCCCGCTCTCGCGCGGGCAGCAGCTGCGCAACAGGCTCCGGTTCAGCCGAGGGCGCTGAGGATTCGCGCGGCCATCTCTTCGATCTCGGCGTCCGTCATGACGAATGCCGGCGATATCTGCATCGCACCCTGACCGGCGGCGCGGCCCGAAACCCCATGCGCACGCAGTGTTTTGACGAACGGTAGCGCCTCGGCCGGGTCGGCGAGCTGAACTGCGGCAACCGCGCCGATTCCGCTGCGGATTTCCGAGACCCGATCGTGTTCGGCCAGTGGCGCGAGGTGCGTGTGCAGTGCGGCTTCGATGCGCTTGGAGTGCGTCAACAGTTCTTCGCGCTCGATGATGTCGAGGTTGGCCATTGCCGCGGCGGCCGCGCCGGCGTGGCCGCCGTAGGTGTAGCCGTGACGCCACCAGACTCCGCCTGCGAAGAACGGTTCGGCGATCTTCGGTGCGATGAACACGGCACCCATGGGCACGTAGCCCGACGTCAGCCCCTTGGCCGTCGTCATCAGATCGGGTTCGAGCTCGAAACGCGTCGACGCGAACCAGCTACCGCCGATGCGTCCGAACCCGGTGACCACTTCGTCGGCCACGAACAGGACGTCGTTGTCGCGGCAGATCTGCCGAACCTCGCGCAGGTAGCCCTCGGGCGGCAAGTAGATTCCGCCTGCTCCGATCACCGGCTCGCAGAAGAAGGCAGCCACATTCTCGGCACCGACCTCCTCGATCAGCGCGAGCAGTGACTTCGCGTCGTCCCACGAGACCGTCCTGGCGTCGGCCATGAGCTCGCCGTAGTTCTCCTTGTTGACCGGGATGCCGGCCAGCGAGGTGCCTGCGACGTGCATGCCGTGGTATGCCTTCTGCCGACCGACGATCAGCTTCTTGGACGGTTGTCCCATTTCGACCCAGTAGCGGCGTGCGAGCTTCGCGGCGGTGTCGATCGAGTCCGATCCACCCGAGGTGAAGAAGATCTTGCTGCCCGGGACCGGCGCGATGGCGGCGAGGCGATCGGCCAGAGCCAGCGTGGTCTCGGGAACGAAGTCGCCGAAGTTCGAGTAATGGGCAATCGAGCTCAGCTGTGTGGCGACAGCGTCGGCGATCTCCCGACGTCCGTGGCCGACGTTGGTGAACCACAGGCCGGCGGTGGCGTCGAGATACTTCGTGCCCTCGTTGTCGAAGATGTACGCACCCTCGCCTCGCGACACGACGAACGGGCCGCTGGCGGTGACGGCGCCCATGTCGGCGAAGCCGTGCCACAGCGCGGACGAGTGCGTGGTGGAGGTTCGCTCGGCTGCTGGATCCAGGTCGGAAGACATGCGCTACACAGTAGTGGAGTCTTTCTCGATCGAGTTCGCTCCATACCTCCACCGTCCCGCGAGCCGCCCGACGGCATTCACCGCCAGCGCCATCAGCGCGAAGGCGACGGTGAGAACGACAAGCCCGACAGTCAGAGCGAGATATCCCTGACTGCGCGGATCGAGGAACGGGTAGGGATACCAGTCGACGACGGGTCCACGGACCAAGGTGTAGATCCCGTAGATCAGCGGGAACAGCAACCACGTCAGACTGCGCGTCTCGGAGATCTGCCGCCGCGGTGAAGCGAGAATCCAGTCGAGCAGAAGCACCACGGGCATGATGCGATGCACCACGTTGTTGGTCCACGGATCCGCGACGCCCACGTCGATGTTCGCGAGAAGGACCGCGTAGATGATGCCGGTGATCACCATGTACAGCGTCACTGCTCCGCGCAAGAGCTGCCATCCCGGAGACCGCGGATCGATCACGCCGCCCACGATGAGTACGAGCACCGTCAGGACGTTGCTGATCACGGTGAAGTAGCTGAAGTAATTGACCAACGAGAATGTCGGGGAGCCAAGCCCGTTCAGGACGATGGACACGAGCGCCGCGGCGGTGAGGGCCGCGAACAGCACCCGCAGCGTCCTGATCGGTACCGGCGTGCGTGGTTCCGCGGTCGCATCGTGCGACATGCTCATGCGGCGATCCTGGCACAGTCGCGGCCGGCATTCACGAAGGTTGAGTCGATACGGATATCCTGGTGTGAGTATGTCTACCTCGAATCCGTCCGGTCAGCGCAAGTCTCTCGCAACACGTCTGGCAGACGTCACCATCCGCGACGAGAATCGGCTGCGGCGGCGACTGGACAAGGCCCGCACCGACGACGCGTTCGCCGCTCTCGAACGCGATGTCGCTCGCGCCGAAGCCGTGGTCGCCCATCGCAGAGCCGCGGTACCCACGCTCGATTTTCCCGAGTCGCTTCCGGTCAGTCTCCGCAAGGACGACATCTCCGCCGCTATCGCCGAGCATCAGGTCGTGATCGTCGCCGGTGAAACCGGCTCGGGTAAGACCACCCAGATTCCGAAGATCTGCCTCGCACTCGGTCGCGGTATTCGAGGGTCGATCGGTCACACCCAACCGCGCCGGCTCGCCGCTCGTACGGTAGCCGAGCGCATCGCCGAGGAAGTCGGTGAGCCACTGGGGGAATCCATCGGCTACAAGGTGAGATTCACCGATCAGTCGTCGGATTCGACCCTCGTCAAGCTGATGACCGACGGTATTCTCCTGGCCGAGATCCAGCGAGACAGACTGCTTCGCCAGTACGACACCCTCATCATCGACGAGGCCCACGAGCGCAGCCTCAACATCGACTTCATTCTGGGTTACCTCGCGCAGCTACTCCCCCGGCGACCCGATCTCAAGATCATCATCACCTCGGCGACGATCGATCCGGAACGGTTTGCCCAACACTTCGCCCGCGGCGGCGTACCCGCCCCGATCATCGAGGTTTCCGGCCGCACGTTCCCGGTCGAAATGCGGTACAGGCCACTGACCGTCGACGCGGGTGACACCACGATCGACCTCGATCCTGTCGACGCCACCTGCCAGGCAGTCGACGAGTTGATGGCCGAGGGCGACGGCGACATTCTGGTGTTCCTGTCCGGTGAGCGCGAGATCCGCGACACCGCGGACGCATTGAACGACCGCAATCTGCGCAATACCGAAATCGTACCGCTGTACGCGAGACTGTCTGCGGCGGAACAGCATCGGGTGTTCTCACCGCACTCGGGCCGACGCGTGGTGCTCTCGACGAACGTTGCGGAGACATCGTTGACAGTTCCCGGCATTCGCTACGTCGTCGATCCCGGCACGGCTCGAATCTCGCGATACTCGTTGCGCACCAAGGTGCAACGACTACCCATCGAACCGATCTCCCAAGCGTCGGCGCGGCAACGAGCCGGCCGCTGCGGCCGCGTCGCCGACGGCATCTGCATCCGGTTGTATTCGGAGGAAGATTTCGAGTCGCGGCCGCAGTTCACCGAGCCGGAGATCCTGCGCACCAACCTGGCGTCGGTCATTTTGCAGATGACCGCCCTCGGGCTCGGCAAGATCGACGCCTTCCCGTTCGTCGAGCCGCCGGACCCACGCAGCATTCGGGACGGCATCGGCCTACTCGAAGAACTGGGAGCGCTGAAGCCGGCCAGCAAGGACGGCACCGCGGAACTCACCCCCATCGGCCGCGAACTCTCGGCGCTGCCGGTCGATCCACGAATGGCCCGAATGTTGGTCGAGGCCAACGGCAACGGGTCGCTGCGGGACGCGCTGGTGGTGGTGGCGGCCCTGTCGATTCAGGACGTCCGGGAGCGGCCCGCCGAACATCAGCAGGCTGCGGACGAAAAACACGCCCGCTTCGCAGTCGAGAACTCGGACTTCCTGGCCTACGTCAAATTGTGGACCTATCTGCGCGAACAACGTAACGAGCTGTCGTCCAACCAGTTCCGGCGCATGTGCCGCACCGAGTTTCTGCACTACCTGCGCATTCGCGAGTGGCAGGATCTACACGGCCAACTCCGTCAGATCACCCGTGGCCTCGGCTGGACGGTGCCCGATGCCGACTCCACCGAGACTGCTCTGCACCAATCACTGCTGTCAGGCCTGCTCTCCCACGTCGGACTCAGAGAGGGCGACAAGCGCGAGTTCCTGGGCGCACGCGGAGCGCACTTCGCGATCTTTCCCGGGTCCGGGCTGTTCAAGAAGCCTCCGCGGTGGGTCATGGCCGCCGAACTGGTGGAGACCGGACGTCTGTGGGGCCGGATGGCCGCTCGCATCGAACCCGAATGGGCCGAGCGGCTCGCACCGCACCTGGTCAAGCGGACGTACTCGGAACCGCACTGGTCCATCAAGCGCGAATCCGCGATGGCGTACGAGCGGGTGACGCTGTACGGCATTCCGTTGGTCACGCAGCGACCGGTGAACTATCACCGCATCGACGCCGAGGCGTCACGGGAGTTGTTCATCAGACACGCATTGGTGGAGGGCGAATGGAAGACCCAGCATGCGTTCTTCCACAAGAACCGGGCTCTACTGGACGACGTCGGTGAACTCGAACACCGTGCTCGGCGACGCGACATCGTCGTCGACGACGACGCACTGTTCGACTTCTACGATGCGCGTATCGCCCCGGAAGCGGTGTCGGCGCGACACTTCGACACGTGGTGGAAAAAGGCCCGTCGGCAGGACCCGTCCCTGCTGGACTTCACGACGGACACAGTCGTCAACTCCGACGCGGCCTCGGTGCTCACCGGCGCGTATCCCGACGCGTGGCGACAGGGTGAGATCCAGTTTCCGCTGACCTACCAGTTCGAGCCGGGTACGGCCGCCGACGGGGTCACCGCACGAATTCCGATAGCGCTGCTCGCTCAGGTTCAGCCGGTGGGGTTCGATTGGCTGGTTCCGGGGATGCGCGCGGAGTTGGTGACGGCACTGATCAAGTCGCTCCCGAAAGCTCTGCGCCGCAACGTTGTTCCTGCCCCCGATTTCGCCGCCGCGGCGCTGGCGGTCATGAGACCTCGCGCGGAGACTCTGGTGACGGCATTGGCACGCGAGCTGTCGCGGGCTGCACAGTGCCACATCACCGCGAAGGACTTCGACACCGCGGCGCTGCCCGACCACCTGAGAATGACCTTCGCGGCCGTCGACCCGACCGGAAAGGTGTTGGGTAGCAACAAAGATCTGACCGTTCTGCGCACCAGTCTGTCCGGCGAAGTCGGTCGTCAGGTTGCGAGCGCAGTCGGCGACGCGGAGCGCGCACCGACTCTCGCGTGGACCTCGGGCACTCTGGGCCGACTGGAGTCGACCGTTACCCGTGATGTCGGCGGACAGAAGGTCACCGGGTACCCGGCGTTGGTGCCCGAAGGACCGGGCGTTGCGGTTCGAGTCCTGAGCACCCCCGCCCAACAGCGAGCAGCGATGCGCTCCGGAACGCGGACGTTACTGTTGTCGACGGCACCGAAAGGTACTAAAGCGCTGCTGGCCGGTCTCCCGACTGCCGAACGCCTTGCCCTCGGCCAGAATCCGTACGGCGGTGTCGACGCGCTCCTCGAGGAATGCCGAGTTCTCGCGGTCGAGGAAGCAATGGACGCGCACGGTGGACCTGTTCGAGATCCGGAGGCTTTCGAGAAACTTCGAGCATCGGTCAATGCCGAGGTTCCACAGCGCACCGCCGCGGTACTGGCCCTCGTACGCCCCGTATTGACTGCAGCTCTTGCCGTATCGGGGCAATTGCATACGGCATCGGGTGAGCCTGCCGAGGACGTGCGCGAGCAGCTCGAAGGATTGGTCTTTCGGGGCTTCGTCACCGAATTCGGTTCTCGCAGACTGGCAGATCTGCCCCGATACCTCGGTGCGGCGACCAAGAGATTGGCCACGCTTCCGAGCAGCGCGGGCCGTGATGCCGCTGCGATGGACGTACTCGACCGCGTCTACGCCTCGTACGGACGGCTGCTGGATTCGCTTCCGGAAAGCCGAAAGAACAGCGCGGGCGTGCAGGAGCTGTTCTGGATGATCGAAGAATTGCGGGTTGGGCTGTTTGCGCAAGGAATTCGGACTGCGTATCCGGTATCGGAGAAACGCGTCGAGAAAGCGATCTCCGATCAAGCGCGCTGACGCGCTGGCCATCACAGGCGCGCTCACGCTTGGGGCCGTCAGTCGATGTCGGCAGACTCTCGGTGCTTGCGCAGCTCGTGTATTTCCTTCTCGAAATCCTCAGCAGAGCTGAACGAGCGATATACGGACGCAAATCGCAGATACGCGACTTCATCGAGGTCGCGCAGTGGACCGAGAATGGCCAACCCCACCTCGTTGCTGGGAATTTCGGCGGAACCGGCGGCGCGGATGGCGTCTTCCACCTGCTGAGCCAACAGATTCAATGCGTCGTTGTCGACATCTCTGCCCTGGCAGGCCCTGCGCACCCCCTTGACGACCTTCTCACGACTGAACGGTTCGGTGACCCCGCTGCGCTTCACGACTGCGAGCACTGCGGCCTCGACGGTCGTGAATCGACGACCGCATTCCGGGCAGGAACGACGACGCCGAATTGCTTGCCCCTCGTCCATTTCACGCGAGTCGACCACGCGTGAGTCGGGATGCCTGCAGAACGGGCAATGCATGAAGGAGCCTCCGTCGTAGCCGATGCGCCGACGTCGAACATGCGTGTCGGAGCAGTCAGTCGAGGATACTCAGTCACCGGCGTGCGCGATGGGGCCGGTGGTCATCTGCCGGGCGCGTACTGGACTACAGCTCCGTCGTGAACCTCGACCACGCCGGCCGGCTGCACCCCTGCGTCGGCTGACGCGGCTCGTAGGTTCGCAATGCCGATCAAACCACCGGCAACGACGACGACGGCAAGCACCCACAGCATCGACGATCGCATCCGGACCGGCTGACCGGCGAAGTGCGCCGAGGTCTCGTCGAATTCTCGATCGGCGGCCTCGCGGTCGGTGACGTCGGTCCAGGACGGATCCAGAACCGGCATGCACGGAGTCGCCAGCGCACCGCGCGTCTCGATGGAACTCCGCAGCGCGGGACGAGCACGGCGACGACGCTCGACGACGGTGGACCGGGCACGGACACCTGCGGTGGTAGGGCGATCGGTGATGATGGTCATCGGAACCTCGTCTTCGCTCGTTGGATCGATTCTTCGATCAGGCGTTCGATGGACGCTTGTTCGAAGTTCTATCACGCGCCTCCGACAAAGTCTGCAGAAAACGCGACACGAGTCGAACAGATGTTTGATTCAACAGCTGATACACGCTAGATTCGTGTCAGAAACCACACGCCACACGAGTCGACACCATCAACTCCAGTCCGCGCAGACCGAACCACGCAGACCGGATCCAGGACATCAGCAGGAGGCCGACAGCATGAAGGACCAGACCTCGACGAGGTCGACCACGGGTTCCAAGACGACGGGTTCCAAGACGACCACTTCCGCGCCCGCGAAGGCTGCTGCGGGGAAGCCTGCCGCGGAACCGACGCCCAAGGCCATGGAAGTCGGCACCGACATCAGCGCCGGCCTGACGGAGCGACAGCGAAAGGTACTCGAAGTCATCCGAGCTTCGGTGACCGAGCGCGGCTACCCGCCCAGCATTCGCGAGATCGGCGACGCCGTCGGCCTGACGTCGACCTCGTCCGTTGCCCATCAGTTGCGCACTCTGGAGCGGAAGGGATTCCTGCGGCGCGACGCCAATCGACCGCGCGCGGTCGACGTTCGCGGCCTCGACGAGGTGCAGGCAGACCAAGCTGCCGCTGCGGTCGACGGTTCGTCCGAGGAACAGGACCGCCTGCCCACTCCCACGTTCGTGCCGGTTCTGGGACGAATCGCTGCCGGTGGACCGATCCTGGCCGAAGAAGCCGTCGAGGATGTCTTTCCGCTCCCCCGCGAGTTGGTCGGTCAGGGTTCGCTGTTCCTGCTCAAGGTCGTCGGAGAGTCGATGATCGATGCGGCGATCTGTGACGGTGACTGGGTCGTGGTCCGTCAGCAGTCCGTGGCCGACAACGGAGACATCGTGGCCGCGATGATCGACGGCGAAGCGACCGTCAAGACGTTCAAGCGGTCCAAGGGCGAGGTGTGGCTGCTGCCGCACAACCCGCTGTTCGAGCCGATCCCGGGTAACAACGCTGCCATCCTCGGCAAGGTCGTCACCGTGATGCGCAAGCTGTAGTAATCGTCACCGAAGTGACACGCAGAGGGCCGCAGCACAGTGTGCTGCGGCCCTCTGCGTTCTTCGGATCAGCGGATCACAGATTCAATCCTCGGCCGATGATCTCCTTCATGATTTCGGTGGTGCCGCCGTAGATGGTCTGCACACGAGAATCCATGTACGCCTTGGCGATCGGGTATTCCTTCATGTAGCCATAGCCGCCGTGCAGCTGCAGGCACCGGTCGATCAGCTTGACCTGATTTTCGGTGGTCCACCATTTCGCCATCGCGGCTTCCTGGACGGTCAGCTTGTCTGCGTTGAGCAGTTCGATGAACTTGTCCACCATGATGCGGGTGGCAGTGGTTTCGGTTGCCAACTCCGCCAACACGAATCGGGTGTTCTGGAACTTGCCGATCGACTTGCCGAAGGCCTTGCGATCGCGGCAGTACTGGATGGTCATGTCCAACGCCGATTCCATGGCAGCAGCGGCGACAACAGCGATCGAGAGCCGTTCCTGAGGAAGATTCTGCATGAGGTAGATGAAACCCATGCCTTCTTCGCCGAGCAGGTTGGCCGCGGGCACGCGAACGTCGGTGAAGCTGAGCTCGGCTGTGTCCTGGGCCTTCATGCCGATCTTGTCGAGGTTCCGGCCACGCTCGAAACCGGGCATGTCGCGCTCGACGACCAGCAGGCTGAAGCCCTGGGCGCCCTTCTCGGGGTCGGTGCAGGCCACGACGATGATCAGATCGGCGTTGATTCCGTTGGTGATGAACGTCTTCGAGCCGTTCAGGACCCAGTCGTCGCCGTCGCGAACAGCCTTGGTCTTGATGCCCTGCAGGTCGCTTCCGGTACCCGGCTCGGTCATGGCGATCGCGGTGATCAGCTCACCCGAACAGAACCCGGGGAGCCAACGCTGCTTCTGCTCGTCGTTCGCCAGCTCGATCAGGTACGGCGCGACGACGTCGTTGTGCAGGGTGAAGCCGATACCGCTGTAGCCGCCGCGAGTGGTTTCCTCGGTGACGATGGCGTTGTACCGAAAGTCCTTGACGCCGCCGCCGCCGAACTCCTCCGGTGCGGCAGTTCCGAGGAAGCCCTGCTTACCGGCCTCGACCCAGACGCCGCGGTCGACGATGTTCTGCTCTTCCCACTTCGCATGATTGGGGGCTACGTGCTGTTCGAGAAACTTCCGGTACGACTCCCGGAACAGCTCGTGCTCGGGCTCGAAAAGTGTGCGTTCCACGCAGATCTCCTTGTTCGGTGCGCACCGTCGTCGACCGCGAGAAGGGGTGTCACAGAGCGGTCGTCGGTGCGACTGACGTCACCACCCCACAGTACGTTCGGGGTGCAGCCGAGGTCGATGACCAAAACGTGCGCGATCCGTGACCGCTAAGTCCGCCGGTGAGCGGTGCTTTTCGCGAGCGCCGAGACGATCGGATAGCCGACCAGGATGCCGAGCGAACCCCACGCGATACCGCCGAGTTCGACCGAGCCGACCGACAGCGTGAGGTCGCCTATGCCAGCAACGAGCGCCGCGGCGACGACGATCAGGTTGACCGGATCGGCGAAGTCCACCTTCGCGTCGGTCCAGATGCGCACGCCCAGTAGCCCGATGAGTCCGTACAGAACCAAGGTCGCTCCCCCGATGACGCCGTCGGGGACGGTGAAGATCAGGGCCCCGAACTTGGGCGAGAATGCCAGCACTATCGCGGTGATGGCCGCCACCCAGTACGCGGCCGTCGAATAAACGCGGGTGGCGGCCATGACCCCGATGTTCTCTGCGTACGTGGTGGTGCCCGAGCCACCGGCGGCTCCGGCCAGGGTGGTGGCCAACCCGTCGGCGATCAGCGCGTCACCGGCTACGTCGTCGAGGTTCTTGCCGGTCATCGCCGCGACTGCCTTGACGTGTCCGACGTTCTCGGCCACCAGGACGATCACCACCGGCAACGCCACCAGGATCACCGACAGCTCGAACGACGGTCCACGGAACTCGGGCAGACCGATCCAGCTCGCGGCGCTCAGCGCGTCGAGTCGGGGTTGCGCGATCCCGCCGGTGACGGCGGCGAAGACCCAGCCCACGACGACACCGAGCAGAATCCCGAGCCGGCCCAGCAGTCCCGGTCCTACGGCCGTGGCCAGCAGAATGGCAACCAGCGTCACTGCGGCGATCAAGGGCTGCGCCTCGAACGATGTTGTGGCGGCCGGGGCCAGATTGAGCCCGATCAACACGACCACCGCACCGGTCACCACCGGCGGCATCGCGGCGTCGAGTACCCGCCGACCGGCGAATTTGACCACGAAGCCGATGGCCGCCAGCACGACACCTACGCACAGGACGGCACCGAGCTGCGCGGCCGGGCCGTTGGCCTGGGTGGCACCCAGCGGTGCCAGGAATGCGAAGGACGACCCCAGATAGCTGGGCACCCGCCCTCTGGTGATGAGCAGGAACAGCACCGTTCCGATGCCCGAGAACAACAGAGTCGTCGAGACCGGGAAGCCGGTGATCGTCGGAACGAGCAGTGTTGCACCGAACATCGCGACGACGTGCTGCATCCCGATGCCGATGGTGCGCGGCCACGACAACCGCTCGTCCGGTGCCACCACCGCCCCGGCCTCGACGGTCTTTCCGTTTCCGTGCAGCGTCCAACCCAGATTTCTCATGATGGCGAAAAGACTATTGGGTCAGCCGAGGATCGCGCTCACTGCCTCACGGGCGGCGGCAGTGCTGTCGGTCTTCAGGGCAGCCGCGGCTGCGGCCCGGCACTGTTCGAGCGTGACCGTGGCGAGCTTGGAACCCACATGCGCGACGGCGGCCGATGCTGCAGACAGGGAGGTGATGCCGAGTCCGACCAACACACAGGCCAGTAGCGGATCGGCAGCGGCCTCGCCGCAGACGCCGACCGGCTTTCCGGCCTTGGCTCCTGCGGCAGCGGTGTGCGCCACCAGGGCCAGCACCGCCGGCTGCCACGGATCGGTCAGACCGGCGAGCTGAGCAGACATCCGGTCGGCGGCCATCGTGTACTGGGCCAGGTCGTTGGTGCCGATGGACAGAAAATCCACATGCTCGAGGATGTGTTCTGCGAGCAGGGCAGCAGCAGGCACCTCGATCATGACGCCCGGCGTGAGCCCGCGCTCACGGACGTCGGCGGCGAAGTCCTTCGCTTCCTGCGCGGTCGCGATCATCGGAGCCATGACCCACGGAGACGAGTCGGTTGCCTTCGCGGCGGCTGCGATCCCGTCGAGCTGTCGGTACAGAATGCCGCGATCGGCCTCGGCGATGCGAATGCCACGAATGCCCAGGGCCGGGTTGGCCTCGTCGGGATGGGTGGCGAACCTCAGCGGCTTGTCCGAACCGGCGTCGAGGGTGCGCACGACGACCTTCTTGCCCGCGAATGCGTCGAGCACCTGGCCGTAGATCTCGGCCTGCTCGTCGACAGTGGGTTCGGAATCGCGGTCCAGGAAGCACAGTTCGGTGCGGAACAGACCGACTCCGTCCGCTGCGCTCGATCGCGCTGCCCGCGCACCCGCGCCGTCCTGAACGTTGGCGAGGATGTCGACCTCATGGCCGTCGGCGGTGGTACCGGGACCGACCCACTGGGACACTCGGTCGAGCTCGTCGCGGGCGGAGACCACGGCAGCGCGCGCCGAGTCGGCGTCGGGTTCGAGGTCGATGCGGCCGCTGGTTCCGTCGACGGATGCGTTCGTACCTGCGGCGATGTCGTCGAGGCCGGCCACGGCGACGATGCACGGGATGCCGAGCTGGCGGGCGATGATCGCGGTGTGGCTGGTCGGACCTCCGAGCGAGGTCGCCAGTCCGACGATCAGGGTGGGGTCGAGGCCTGCGGTGTCGGCCGGCGCAAGGTCGTCGGCGAACAGGATCGACGGTTCGGCCGGTACGGGAACACCGGGCTCAGGAACACCCAGGATCTCGGCGATGACGCGGTCGCGGATGTCGCGTAGATCCGTCACTCGCTCGGCCATCAGGCCACCGAGCTGCGTGAACATGGCAGCGAACTTCTCGGTGGCTGCAGCGGTTGCGGTGACGGCAGAACTGCCCTTGGCGATCGAGGCGCGAGCGGCACCGAGCCATCCGCGGTCGGTGGCCATCGCGGCGTTGGCCGACAGAACCTCCGAAGCGGCTCCCGTCGCCAGCTCCGCGCGTCCGCGCAATCGAGTGGCGACGGCATTCGCCGCGGCATCGAACACCGCCTTCTCGGACTCCCGATCGGCCTCGGCCACCTCGCCGGTATCGGCGGGGATGGACGGACGGGCACCGGGACGAATGACGGGACCGTATCCGACACCGGGCACGACGGGTGTCCCACGCAGTGTCGTCTGCGCTGCTCCGGTTCCGGTTCCGGCAGCATCGACTGTCGTGTCTGCGTGTCCGGTCGAAGCGGTGCTAACCGATCCCGTCATGTGGTCCTCCTCGGATCCTGCGTGAACAAAAGGTCTTCTTACTGTTCGGCGAGCTGTGGCGCACTCAATTGCTCACCTGTGTTGTGACCGAGATTACTCCAAAGCCTTGACATGTCAACACACACGGGCGTAAAACAACATAAAGCAACATCGACCGGGAAGGAGACGCAGGTGTACGCCGAAGAACGACAGCACGCGATTGCCGAACTGATCAGTACGCACGGCCGCGTCTCCGTCAACGATCTTTCTGCCACGTACGGCGTCACCACCGAGACCGTGCGGCGCGACCTCGCCACTCTCGACCGAATGGGAGTCGTCCGTCGCGTCCACGGTGGAGCTGTACCCGCATCCGCACTGACCACACTCGAGCCCGGCGTCTCCGAGCGAGAATTCACTCGCGCAGACCAGAAGGACGCAATCGCAGCTGCGGCGTTGTCCTTCCTGCCGCCGGTGGGTGGCAGCGCGGTGTTCGACGCCGGCACCACCACGGGCCGGCTGGCAGGACTGCTTCCACACGATCGCGAACTGACATTGGTGACCAACTCGGTACCGATCGCCGCTCGAGCTGCCACCATGCCGAGCATCAATCTTCGGTTGCTCGGCGGACGCGTACGCGGAACCACTCAGGCGGCCGTCGGCGACGAAGCTCTGCGGGCCCTCGAATGGCTACGGGTGGACGTCGCGTTCATCGGCACCAACGCCATCAGCGTCGGGCACGGATTGTCCACGCCGGACAGCGACGAGGCAGCAGTCAAGCGCGCGATGGTCGACGCGGCAAATCATGTCGTCGTACTGGCAGATTCGTCGAAGATCGGCCGCGAGCACCTGGTGAGCTTTGCCCGAGTGGAATCCATCGACGTCATAGTCACCGACAGCGACATCTCGACCGACGACCGTAAGAATCTCAGCGACAAAGGAATCGAGGTGGTGATCGCATGATGGTCACTCTCACGGCCAACCCGAGCATCGACCGCACGGTCACACTCGACGCACCGCTCGTGCGCGGCGGCGTACACCGGGCATCGACCTCGGCCACCGACCCGGGAGGCAAGGGCGTCAACGTCGCTCGTGTCCTCGGCGGATCCGGAGTCGAGGCGTTGGCCGTTCTCCCGGCCAACGTCGGCGACCCGCTGCTCGGCGCGATGGCCGCGAAAGGAGTGCACTACTCGGCAGTTCCGACGTCGGGGCTGGCCCGAACCAACATCACGGTCAGCGAGATCGGTGGTACCACCACCAAGATCAACGAGCCGGGCGCGACGGTATCGGAACAGACCCGCGCCGAACTGCGCGAGCGGATCCTCACTCTCGCAGCGGATGCCGAATGGGTCGTCCTGTCGGGCTCTCTTCCGCCCGGCCTGCCTGTCGACTGGTACGCCGAGCTCGTCGTTGCACTGCGGGCCACCTCTGCGAAGGTCGCCGTCGACACCTCCGACGAGCCGCTCCTTGCTCTCGCAGCGGCCTTCCCGGCATCTGCTCCGGACTTGATGAAACCGAATTCCGAGGAACTTGCCCAACTGACCGGCTACGATTCGGAGGAGCTGGAAAGTGCTGCAGCACAGGGTGACCCCACTGCCGCAATCGCCGCCAGCACAATTCTTCTCGGCCGAGGCGTCGGCGCGGTACTTGCCACGCTCGGCAGCGCCGGAGCCGTACTGGTCACCGAGGACGGATCGTGGTACGCCAGCCCGCCCCCGATCACCGCGGTCAGCACGGTCGGTGCAGGCGATTCCTCGCTCGCCGGCTACATCCTCGCCGATGCCGAGAACTGCTCCGACGCAGACAAACTCCGCCGAGCCGTCGCCTACGGAACGGCAGCCACCGCACTACCAGGCACCACGCTCCCATTGCCCGAGCAGACCCACCCGAATTCGGTGACGGTTCGCGCGCTCGATATCCCCACCTCCGTCACCCCGTCCACGCTCTCCCCTTCTTCGAACCGTCTCTAGGAGTCCGCAATGTCCACCCCCACCGAAGATCAGCCGATCATCGCCGAGGATCTGATCCTCCTCGACGCAGATCTCGGCGAATCCAAAGCTGCCGTTATCGAACGCCTCGCAGGCGTTCTCGCCTCCGCGGGTCGCGCAACCGACACCGATGCTCTGCGCGACGCGGCACTTGCTCGCGAAGCACAGTCGGCAACCGGCTTGCCCGGCGGCATCGCCATCCCGCACTGCCGCTCCGAGGCGGTCACTTCGGCTTCGCTCGGATTCGCCCGACTGAATCCCAAGGTCGATTTCGGTGCGCCCGACGGCCCCGCAGACCTCGTCTTCCTCATCGCGGCACCGGCCGGTGCCGGTTCGGCGCACATGAAGCTGCTCTCCAGCCTGGCCCGAGCACTGGTGAAGCCGGAGTTCGTCACTTCACTGCGCAACGCGTCCTCGGCCGCCGAGATCGTCACGCTCGTCGACGGTGTCATCAACCCGGCTGCCAAGCCTGCTGCAGCCACTGCCGCCGCTGCTCCGGTCGACACCGCGAAGCACAGTGCACCCGAGGCAACCCCCGCGACGACAACCACCTCCGCGCCCAAGCACATCGTCGCGGTCACCGCCTGCCCCACCGGAATTGCGCACACCTACATGGCTGCCGACTCACTCGTCGCAGCGGGCGAGCGCGCCGGAGTCACCGTTCACGTCGAGACCCAGGGCTCGAGCGGCAGCACGCCGCTGGATCCTTCGATCATTGCCGGTGCCGAAGCAGTCATCTTCGCCACCGACGTGGGCGTCAAGGGCCGCGAGCGTTTCGCCGGCAAGCCCGTGATCTCCTCGGGCGTCAAGCGCGCCATCAACGAACCCGACGTCATGCTCACCGAAGCCCTGCGCGCTGCACTGAACCCGGACGCAGCTCGCGTCGGCGGTACCGCAGTGGCTGCCGGCTCGAACGACTCCGCAGGTGAACTCGGCTGGGGCACCCGGATCCGCCAGATCCTGCTGACCGGCGTCAGCTACATGATTCCGTTCGTCGCCGCCGGCGGTCTGCTGATCGCTCTCGGCTTCCTACTCGGCGGATACGAGATCTCCGGCGTGGCCGAAGACATCGTCGTCAACAACTCGATCACCGCACTTCCCGACGGCGGATTGACGACTTACCTCGGTGCCGTGCTCTTCCAGATCGGCGCACTCTCGTTCAGCTTCCTGGTCCCCGCGCTGGCCGGCTACATCTCCTACGCGATTGCCGACAGACCAGGTCTGGCTCCAGGCTTCACTGCAGGTGCCGTCGCCGTTCTGGTGGGCGCAGGCTTCATCGGCGGTCTCGTCGGTGGTCTGATCGCCGGCTTCGTCGCACTGTGGATCAGCAAGTGGAAGATCCCCGCGGTGCTGCGTGGCCTCATGCCGGTCGTCATCATTCCGCTGTTCGCCACCCTCATCGTCGGCGCGATCATGTTCCTGCTGCTCGGCAAGCCACTCGCCGCGATCACCAGTGGACTGACCGACTGGCTCAACGGACTCAGCGGCTCGTCGGTCATCATCCTCGGCATCATTCTCGGCCTGATGATGTGCTTCGACCTCGGCGGACCGGTCAACAAGGCTGCATACGCCTTCGCGACGGCGGGCCTGTCGGTCACCGACACCGCATCTCTGCGCATCATGGCTGCTGTCATGGCCGCAGGAATGGTGCCGCCGCTGGCCATGGCACTCGCTTCGACCGTTCGCTCGCGTCTGTTCACCGAGGCCGAGCGTGAGAACGGCAAGGCTGCCTGGTTCCTCGGCGCAGCATTCATCTCCGAGGGCGCAATTCCGTTCGCTGCGGCCGACCCGTTCCGCGTCATCCCCTCGATGATGGCCGGTGGCGCAGTCACCGGTGCCATGATCATGGCATTCAACGTCACCCTCAGCGCGCCCCACGGCGGAATCTTCGTGTTCTTCGCCATCGGGAACATCCTGTGGTTCATCGTGTCTCTGGCCGTCGGAACCATTGTCTCGGCGTTCCTGGTCGTCTCGGCCAAGCAATTCGTCAAGGGCAAGAACGCCCCGACCGAGGCCGAACTCGATCCGGCACTCGCCACCGTCTGACACTCGCTACGATCGCAACGAACCCACTACGAAGGAGCAGCACATGCCCAGCACCACAGTCGCCGTCGGATCCTCGATCGGTCTGCACGCTCGTCCCGCAGCACTGATCGCCGACGCCGTCGCCGAAGCAGGCGTGGACGTCACCCTCGCAGTGGCCGACTCGGAGCCGGTGGACGCAGGTTCGGCCCTGATGATCATGACGCTCGGAGCCACCAAGGGCACCGAAGTCACCGTCACCAGTGACGACCAGGCAGCACTCGACAAGGTGGTCGCACTCGTCGAAGCAGATTTGGACGCCTGAAGCCCAGCTTTCGATGAAGCGCAGCGTCTAACGAGTGCGCATCGATCGCCGGACGGTGAATCCCACCGCTCCGGCGATCAGCACCACACCGGCAGCGACGGCCGCTCGGAATTCCCATTCCGAGTCCGTCGCTGTCGGCGTCTCCGAGGGCTGATCTGCGCTCGGTGTCGGCGATACCGACTCCGGCGCTGCGGGTTCGGGGGCAGAGAGCTCGAGGGACTGTGCATCCGGAAGTCGACGAATGGGTGGAAGGATCCCGTCGGTGGGACCGAAACCGGCCTCCGATGCCAGGAGCAGGCTTCCATCGTCCAGGAACGCCAGTGCCTCACCCTGCGGTTGATCGGGTAACGCCACCACCGCACGCGGCGCGTCCGGGTCGACCAACGCCGACGCGATGTCGCCGCCGGACGGACGAAACAGGTACGCATCGGTGTACGTGCGCACCGCGGCAACGGTGCCGTCGGCGCTCACCGCTCCCCCGGTGGCCAGAATCGATCCGACCACGAACGGCGGGCCGCCGACAGTACCGGTAGCGGAGAACGCCATGTCACCTACCTTGCGGAGGGCCGTCGGTCCCGGACTGCTGAGTTCGGTGACTGATTCATCTCCGGTCGGTACGTACACCCCGCTGACGCCCGAGACTTCCTTGGTGACGATCACCGGTCGACCGCCGGGTTCGATCAGCACCGTCTCGGCGTCGTGCGCGCCGTCGGGATACGTGAGCCGGTGCAGTTCACCGGCGCCCGTCTTCGGGTCCATTCGCGTCAATGCCACTGTGTCACGCCGCATTTGGTTATCGCCGATGTCGGCCAACCACAGCGCACCGTCGTACGCGGTCAGGTCCTCGACGTCGTACGGGTCGACGGGCACGTCGACCCACCGTTCTACAGCACAGGTCGTGTCGAGCACCGCGACCCGATCGTCGGCCCCACTGTCTCCGATCGCGTACAGGACACCGTCGATCGACGTCATCCCGGACAATTCCGCGAGACCGGGATCAGTTGGCAGACAGTATGTTTCCGCATCGATCGGTACGGCGAACGCCGTTCCGGAGAACGCGGTGGCGGTGGCGACCACAGACGCGGCAACGCCACGCACCACCAGCCGTGGCCCCATCGACGTCAGGCGCTGGGGACGATAGCCGTGAACTCGACGAGCGCAGCTGCCAGCGACTGCGGCACCCGAGCTTCGACGCGAGTGCCGTCCTCCTCGTGCGTGGACTGCACGATTCGACCATCGGTGTGGATCCTCGCGACCAGATCACCGCGGGTGTACGGCACGAGGACGTCCACCAGCACGTCGGGCTCGGACAGGATGTCGCCGAGGTGATCGCGCAATGCGTCGATGCCCTCACCGGTCTTCGCCGAAACGAACCGTGCGCCGTCGAGCAGCCCCCGCAACTGCGTGAGCTGCACCGGGTCGGCAGCGTCGATCTTGTTGACCACCAACAATTCCGGCGGCATCTTCGCATCCTGCTCGCGAACCACGTCGGTGATCACTTCACGGACGGCCTTGATCTGATCGAGCGGGAGCGGATCGGAGCCGTCGACGACGTGCAGCAGTAGATCGGCGTCGGTGACCTCCTCGAGCGTCGAGCGGAAAGCCTCGACCAACTGAGTCGGGAGATGCCGAACGAAGCCGACGGTATCGGTCAGCACGATCGCCCGGCCGTCCTCGAGCGTCGACTTACGCGTCGTGGGATCGAGGGTGGCGAACAGCGCATTCTGAACCAGCACACCAGAACCGGTCAACGCGTTCAGCAGACTCGACTTTCCCGCGTTGGTGTAACCGACGATCGCGATGGACGGCACCGTGCCGCTCAGTCGCTGTTCCCGTTTGGTGTCTCGGGCCTGTTTCATTCCCTTGATCTCGCGGCGCAGCTTGGCCATCCGCTCACGGATGCGTCGGCGGTCGGTTTCGATCTTCGTTTCACCCGGTCCACGCAGACCGACGCCGCCGTTGCTGCCCGCGCGTCCACCGGCCTGACGCGACATCGACTCGCCCCAGCCGCGAAGCCTGGGCAACATGTACTCCATCTGAGCGAAAGCGACCTGCGCCTTGCCCTCTCGCGACGTCGCATGCTGCGCGAAGATGTCGAGGATCAGCGCGGTGCGGTCGATGACCTTGACCTTGACGACCTTCTCCAGCGCGTTGAGCTGGGCGGGGGTCAGTTCGCCGTCGCAGATCACCGTGTCGGCTCCGGTCGCGAGCACGATGTCGCGGACCTCTTTTGCCTTACCGGAACCGATGTAGGTCGCAGCATCGGGCTTGTCGCGCCGTTGCATCAACGCTTCGAGAACCTCCGAGCCTGCCGTCTCGGCCAGCGCCGCCAGTTCGGTCATGCTGGACTCCGCCTGCGCAGCCGTACCTGTGGTCCACACTCCGACCAGCACGACGCGTTCGAGGCGCAGCTGTCGGTACTCGACCTCGGTGACGTCGGTGAGCTCGGTGGACAGTCCGGCGACTCGTCGTAGCGCGGTGCGTTCTTCGAGCTGCATGTCACCCGAGGACGGGGAGTCCTCGTCGTTGAGTGGAGATCGGGCCAGCCGCCTCGACCACGCGTCGGACTCCTCGCGGGTCCATGCAGATGCAGTGTCGGGTGAACCGTCGGCATTCTGGTCGACCGGTTCGCCCGCAGATGATGTTTCATGTGAGTTCGTCATACATCACCCATGATCCACGAAAATCCCAGCGCATGCACGCGGGTTTCGGCTCCGCCCGCGCAGAGGCCCGAGCAGTCGTCAATTCTGGGCCGCGAACCATCGGTCGTCGATCTCGCCGCGGGCGAGCAGGACCGAGGGCCCACGGAGGGTGGCACCGACATGATCGATGTTCACGCGAACCCGCCCACCGAGTACACCGACGCTCACCTCACCGGTCTCGAGGCCCTCGTACGACAGTGCGGCTGCGGCTGCGGCCACCGTGCCGGTGCCACAGGACCGCGTCTCGCCGACGCCACGCTCGAACACCCGCATCTCGACGCCGCCGTCGTCCAGCCTGGTCAGCAGCTCCACGTTCGCACCGCGGGGAAAGAACTCGGCGTCCAGGGTCGGCGGTACGGACAAGTCGAGCGCGCCGAGCGCCGCACGGGTCAGCGTGCCGTCGACGCAGGCCAGATGCGGGTTGCCGACGTCTATCCCGACGCCCTCGTACGCGCCACCCGCAATGGTCACCGAGCTCGAGCCCATCAGCGTGACATCACCCATCGCGACGGTGACATCGGCATCGGTGTCGTCGAACGAGTGCACCGTCACCGCGCGCGCACCGGCCCGCGAACCCACCACGAACTGATCGCGATGTTCGAGGTCGTGCACGCGCAGGTAGTGGGCGAACACGCGAACGCCGTTGCCGCACATCTCGGCTATCGTGCCGTCGCCGTTGCGATAGTCCATGAACCAGTCGTCCGGCTCGACACCCGTCGGAAGTCGATCGAGCACGCCTGCATCTCGGAGCACACCGGCCCGGGCGACGCGCAGAATGCCGTCGGCACCGATGCCCTGGCGCCGATCGCACAACACCGCGACTGCCGACCTGGTGAGTTCGAGCTCGGCTGACGGATCCGGCAGTACGACGAAGTCGTTCTGCGTTCCGTGGCCTTTGGCGAATTCCATGGTCTCGAGTCTACGGGGGGTCGATGATTCCCAGGGCGTCCGAGGTCAAGGTGGGCGACGCACCGTCGAGCCAGCGCACCCGGTCGTCTCGGCGGAACCAGGAACGCTGCCGTCGCACGTAACGCCTGGTGCCGATGAACGTGCGCTCGCGGGCATGCTCGATGTCGTACGCCCCCGCCAGTACGTCGAGAGCCTGCGCGTACCCGATCGCCCGCGACGCCGTGACCCCTTCTCGCAATCCGAGCCCGAGCAGGCCTTCCACCTCGTCGAGCAGTCCGGTGTCGAACATCAGCCGGGTTCGGGTATCGATTCGCTCGTCCAGTTCAGCAGTGTCGCGATCGATTCCCAATATGATTGTGCCCCAACGTGGTTCACCGATCTTCGGGGCCGATGCCGCGAACGGTCGCCCGGTCAGCTCCACTACTTCCAGCGCGCGGACCATGCGACGACCGTCGGTGGGCAGAATCGACGAGGCGGCCTCGGGATCGGCCGCCGTCAACGCGCGATGAATCTCGTCGACCCCGTCGCGCTCGAGCACGTCTTCCCACTTCGCGCGGACGACCGGATCCGTGGCCGGGAAGGCCCACTCGTCGAGCAGTGACTGCACGTACATCATCGATCCGCCGACGATGATCGGTCGCCGACCTCTGGATCGGATGTCCTCGACATCCGAGACGGCAGCACCCTGGTAGCGCGCAACGGTCGCGAAATCTGTGACCTCGAGCACATCCAACTGGTGGTGCGGTATGCCGCGACGGTCCGACAACGGCAGCTTCGCGGTCCCGATCTCCATCCCCCGGTACTGCTGCATCGCGTCGATGTTGACGATCTCGCCGCCGAGCGTCTCGGCCAGATCGAGAGCCAGATCGGACTTGCCCGTGGCCGTCGGCCCGATCACTGCGATCGGGGTCGTGGCCGGATCGTACGAGTCGTGTTCGTCAGGCACAGGACCACGTTCCGACGTAGTACCCGACACCGAAGGGAGCCAGGCGATACAGCTCGGTAGCCGTGACGGTGTCCGAGCCGACTGCGGCCGCCAGTACCTGCCATGCCGCCCGTCCGGTTACGCCGACCGCCGCGCACAGTTCCACATCGAGGTTCGCCAGCACATCGACGTCGGCCGCGGCGAGGGCATCGTCGATCCTCTGCTGAATCGCGTCGGCCCGCTCGTCGAACGAGCCCGGCGCCTTCGCAGTCAGCGTGTTCGCGCCGTCTGCCAGCACCAGAATGCCCCAGCTCTCGGAGGACGCGTCGAGTTCGCGCCGCAGCTCCGCGCCGAATATCGCGCACCACTGGGCGCTCGCGTCGGCGGGGACCGTCCGGACCTCGACCGCAGAGTCGGGCTCGGTCGTTCCGCGCAACCAACCGGCGATCAGGACGGACAACGGCAGTTCCGGGTCCGGCGGAGTCGGCGACGGCCGATCGGACAGTTGCACCACGACGTCGACGCCGAAGCCGCGAAACGTACCGATTGCGGTCGCGTCGTACGTTCCTTCGGTGTGATCTACACCGATCGCCATCCACCGGTCGACTGTCGACGTCAGCTGCGTCACCGCGGCGACCGCGGCGGCACGAAGATCGGCTGTCTCGGCAGCACTGCAGCCCGTCAGTTCGGGGACGAGCAACGGTGGGGAGGGCACCAGGGCCGCGGCACGAAACACGAACACCACGCTAGTCGGTGGCGCGACTTGGCCCGACGAGTCCACCTCGAGTCGTCTGAGCTGTTTCAATGGTCCGATCGGTCGTCACCTAGTTCAATGGTGTCCAGATCGCGAGTGAAGGCAGCCGTGACGCGCGGCAGAGATGAGGAACAATGACCGACCCGAACGCCGGCACGCCCACCGAGGCCACATCCTCGGATGTACCTGCCCCGACCCCCGGTGCCGCCCAGCCCGGCACCTCGACCCCCGGCGGATCCGAGCCAGGCCGTGTGACCGAGCAAGCCAGTGCACCGAAGCCAGGCAGCGGCCCGAAGCCAGGCGGGGGGCCGAAGCCCGGTGGTGGACCCAAGCCCGGCGGCCCAGGTGCTGGTACCCCTCGTCCCGGCGGTTCGGCCGGAGCCAAACCCCACCCGGCGTCCTCGCACGTCGCCACCGTGGTTCCGACGGTTGCCCCGGCAAGCGATCCCAGCAAATTCGGCAGAGTCGACGACGACGGCACCGCGTGGGTGACCACCGCAGACGGTGAGCGGCAGATCGGGTCCTGGCAGGCCGGCGATGCAGCCGAGGGTCTCGCGCATTTCGGTCGGCGCTACGACGACCTGGCCACGGAGGTCGGTCTGCTCGAAGCTCGATTGACCTCGGGCACCGGCGACGCCAAGAAGACCAAGGCCGCCGCCTCCTCGTTGTTGCAGAGTCTGCCGACCGCGGCGGTCATCGGAGATCTCGACCTGCTCGCCCGACGACTCGACGCCGTCGTCGAGCACTCCGACGCCGCAGCGGCCGTAGCCAAGCACGAGAAAGAACTCGAACGAGCCGAACACACTGCTCGCAAGGAGGCTCTTGCAACCGAGGCCGAGCAGATCGGCGGCGAATCGACGCAATGGAAGCAAGCCGGAGATCGGCTACGCGAAATCCTCGACGAGTGGAAGACGATTCGCGGGGTCGACCGCAAGATCGACGACGCTCTGTGGAAGCGCTACTCCAAGGCCCGGGAGAACTTCAACCGCCGCCGCGGCGCGCACTTCGCCGATCTCGATCGCGAGCGAGGGGCAGCGAAAGTCCGTAAGGAAGAGTTGGTCGAGCGCGCCAAGGCTTTGTCCTCGTCCACGGACTGGGGTCCCACGGCCGCCGCGTTCCGCGATCTCCTGGTGGAGTGGAAGGCGTCCGGGCGGGCTCCACGCGACGCCGACGACGCCCTGTGGAAGAACTTCAAGGCTGCCCAGGACGTTTTCTTCGCGGCCCGAAATGCCGCGGCCTCCGAGCGGGACGCCGAGTTCGAGTCCAACGCCGAGGCCAAGGAAGCTCTGTTGGCCAGAACCCACATCGATCCGAGCAAGGATCTCGACGCCGCCCGCTCGGCCCTTCGCGATCTGCAGGACAAGTGGGATGCGATCGGCAAGGTTCCGCGCGAAAAGATGCAGGAGCTCGAGGGCAAACTACGCGCGATCGAGAAGTCCGTGCACGACGCGGTGGAGTCGCAGTGGCGTCGTTCCGACCCCGAGGCCGTCGCCCGCGCTGCTCAGTTCCGCGAACGGGTAGCTCAGTTCGAGGATCAGGCGGCGAAGGCGACGGCGGCAGGAAAGACGAAGGACGCCGAGCGTGCGCTGGCTCAGGCTCAGCAGTGGCGTGAGTGGGCCGACGCGGCCGAGAGTGCCGTAGACGAGCTGTGATTCGCCAGCGGCACTCCTGACTGGGGACGGTCGATCGGACCTACGGGGCCGAGTGGCCGTCCCACAGTCGCAGCTTCTGTTCGCCCGACGCGGCCGCGATGCGGCGCTGTTCCTGAGCGGCGAGTTGCGAGTTCGTCTTGTTCCACACTGCTTTGAGCCAGTGAAATGTCAACGCCATCACGGCGATCCACGCGCTGATCAGACCGATCCCCGGTCCGGCGCCCTGCAGGTTGTCCGGCACGGTCTGCCTCGACCAGATCGAGAGCATCCCGAACACCGACGACACCGCGCAGCCCGCAAGCGCGGCCCAGGCCAACGCCCACATTCGGGTGACGAGCGCCAGTACGGACATGACCACACCGAACGTCAGCACCAGCACGACGAAGATGCGCGACGGCAATGCAATCGATTCGGCGACTGCCGCATCGCTACCCGAGAGCACATCGAATCCGCTGGCGGATCCGGTGTGCGGCAACGCGAATGTGACCAGTAGGACCAGCACCAGCCCGGCCACGACCATGGCCCGCGCGCCGGGGTCCAACTCGGTCATCACCGCTCTCTCGGTTCGTCCGAGTTCCTCTGCGGATCGCGAAGGTACGACGCGGTCGGGTCCGTCTGTCTCGGTCATGCGGTGCATCCTGTCTGAACCGGAAGCGGCGCCGGTGCGCCGATCGAGGGAAGTCCGAGGCCGACGCCGATCGGTGCCGTCTTCGGCATGACGCCGCGTTCGTGCGCGTCGCCTGCTGCAGTGCGTCGGTGGGTGAGCACTCCCGCATCGGCGATGAGGTGGTACGGAGCGGCCGCGGTGAGGGTGGTGGTAACGACGTCGCCCGGGCGAATCTCGCTCGCTCTGTGGGCGTCGACGGCGAAGTGCACGAGTCGACCGTCTCGTGCTCGACCGCTCATCCGATGCGTGGCGGCATTCTTGCGCCCTTCGCCGGTGGCGACGAGCAGTTCGACCTCGGTACCGATCAGCGCCCGATTGGCCGCGAGAACGATCTCTTCCTGCAACGCGATCAACCGCAGATACCGTTCCTGCACAACTTCTTTGGGGACTTGATCGGGCATGTCGGCAGCCGGTGTACCCGGACGCTTCGAGTACTGGAAGGTGTAGGCGTTGGCGAACTTCGCGCGTCGCACCACGTCGAGGGTCTGCTCGAAGTCCTCCTCGGTCTCACCGGGAAAACCGACGATGATGTCGGTGGTGATGGCCGCGTGCGGCATGACCGCGCGCACCTTGTCGATGATGCCCATGAACTTCGTCTGCCGATAGGACCTGCGCATCGCCTTGAGGATTCGATCCGATCCGGACTGCAGCGGCATGTGCAGAGTGGGACAGATGTTCGGTGTGGACGCCATCGCTTCGATCACGTCATCGGTGAATTCGGCCGGGTGCGGAGACGTGAACCGCACTCGCTCGAGTCCCTCGATCGACCCGCAGGCGGTCAGCAGCGATGCGAACGCGCCGCGATCACGAGGCATGTCCGGATCGGCGAACGAGGCACCGTAGGCATTGACGTTCTGGCCGAGCAGCGTCACTTCGAGCACGCCCTGGTCCACCAAAGCCTGCACCTCGGCGAGGATGTCGCCCGGGCGGCGGTCGATCTCCTTGCCGCGCAGTGCCGGGACGATGCAGAAGGTGCAGGTGTTGTTGCAGCCCACGGAGATCGACACCCAGCCCGCGTACGTCGACTCCCGCTTCGCGGGCAGGGTGGACGGAAACGCTTCGAGGGACTCGAGAATCTCGACCTGGGCCTGCTCGTTGTGCCGGGCGCGCTCGAGCAACACCGGCAGCGACCCGATGTTGTGGGTGCCGAACACGACGTCGACCCACGGAGCCTTTTCGACCACCGTGTTGCGATCCTTCTGAGCCAAGCAGCCACCGACTGCGATCTGCATGTTGGGGTTTCGCGTTTTCGCCGGCCGCAACATGCCGAGGTTGCCGTACAGCTTGTTGTCGGCGTTCTCCCGCACCGCGCATGTGTTGAAGACGACGAGGTCGGCATCGGTGCCGGCGTCCGCCGGAACGTAGCCGGCCTCCTCCAACAGACCCGACAGACGCTCGGAATCGTGAACGTTCATCTGGCAACCGTGCGTACGCACCTCGTAGCTGCGGGGAACTGCCGCCGACGGGTCGGTCACCGGCACGGGATCGGTACTCCCGCGATCGGCCACGTCCACGGTCGGAAAAACACTCGTCTGCACCCCTCCAGGGTACGTCCATCGCACCGACCGGCCCGCCGGGGTCGCAGGCTCCACCACAGACTGTGCAGGGCCGATGCGGGCCGACAGTAAAGTTTCCATTACATAATCGAAGATGGCAGGCGAAAACGCCGGTCGGCGAGGAAACTACGCATAGGGTTTCGACTTATGACGCACGCCACCGACGCGCCGGCATCGACACCCCCGCCGGGCGCACCTTCGATGATCTCGCTCAAATCCGTCGACAAACATTTCGGTGATCTGCACGTCCTCAAGGACATCAACCTGGAAGTGCCGGCCGGTCAGGTCGTCATCGTCGTGGGTCCTTCAGGATCGGGTAAGTCGACTCTGTGCCGAACGATCAACCGGTTGGAGCCGATCGATTCCGGTGCCATCGAGGTCGACGGAGATCTACTCCCCGCCGAAGGAAAGGCTCTTGCGGCACTGCGTGCCGACGTGGGCATGGTGTTCCAGTCGTTCAACCTGTTCGCACACAAGACAATCCTGCAGAACGTCATGCTCGCGCCCATGAAGGTGCGCAAGCAGAAGAAGGACGAGGCAGAAAAGAGCGCGTTGGCTCTGCTCGAACGCGTGGGCATCGCCAACCAGGCGGACAAGTACCCCGCTCAGCTCTCCGGCGGTCAGCAGCAGCGTGTCGCCATCGCTCGATCTCTCGCCATGAACCCCAAGGTGATGCTGTTCGACGAGCCCACCTCGGCCCTCGACCCCGAAATGGTCAACGAGGTACTCGACGTCATGACCTCGCTTGCAAAGGAGGGCATGACGATGCTCGTCGTCACTCACGAGATGGGCTTCGCTCGCAAGGCAGGCGACCGCGTCATCTTCATGGCCGACGGAGCCGTCGTCGAGGACACCGATCCCGAAACCTTCTTCAAGTCCCCCAAGTCCGAACGCGCCAAGGACTTCCTCGGCAAGATCCTCGGTCACTGACCCGCTTCACCGTTCACCCCGTATACCCGAACCGATCCTTAAGGACATTCACTGTGAGAATCACCCGACCGCTTCGCTTCGGTGTCGCCATCGCCGCACTCTCCATCGTCGCCACCGCCTGCGGCGGCGGCGAAGAAGCCCGCACCATCTCGAGCAGCGCCGAATCCGGCAACCTCATCGTCGGCATCAAATTCGACCAGCCCGGCCTCGGTCTGCGTAATCCGGACGGCACCTTCAGCGGATTCGACGTCGAGGTCGCCAAGTACGTCGCGGGCAAGCTCGGCGTCGACGAGGCTAACATCGAATTCAAGGAGTCCCCGTCGGCACAGCGCGAGACCCTGATCGAAAACGGTGAGGTCGACTACATCGTCGCCACCTACTCGATCACCGACACCCGCAAGGAGAAGGTCGGCTTCGCCGGCCCGTACTTCGTGGCGGGTCAGTCGTTGCTCGTCCGCGAAGACAACACCGACATCACCGGTGCCGACTCGCTCAACGACGGTAAGCGACTCTGCTCGGTCACCGGATCCACCCCGGCCCAGAACATCGCCGACGAGTACCCCGGCGTGCAGCTCCAGCCGTTCGACACCTACTCCGCCTGCGTGGAAGCCCTGCGCAACGGCACGGTCGACGCCGTGACCACCGACGACATCATTCTCGCCGGCTATGCCGCACAGTCCCCCGGACAGTTCAAGGTGGTCGGCGAGCCGTTCACCACGGAGAACTACGGCATC
Organism: Rhodococcus ruber; assembly: GCF_027270735.1. GTDB lineage: Bacteria > Actinomycetota > Actinomycetes > Mycobacteriales > Mycobacteriaceae > Rhodococcoides > Rhodococcoides rubrum_A. The sequence goes on from NZ_JAPWIJ010000003.1 coordinate 174,642, forward strand.
GGCCTGAACAAGGACGACACCGACGGACGCAACAAGATCAACGACGCCATCGAAGAGATGGTCTCCAGCGGTGCCTGGGAGCAGGCGTTCAACGACACCGTGGGTGCATCGGGCTACCCGCTGCCGACCCCGCCCACCGTCGACCGCTACTGATCGACCCTGTCGTCGTGTTCCGCGTGCGCGTGCACGCGGAACACGACGGTTCGATCTCGCCGAGCCGTGAGGATCAACAAGCACCGTGAACCTATTGAGCAAGTACGGCGATCAACTGATCGACGCGTTCCTCTCGACCATCTACCTGACGTTGGCATCCCTCGTCGGCGCGCTGGTCATCGGAACGATCATTGCCGCGATGCGGGTGTCTCCCATCCCGATCGCACGTGGCATAGCCGCGACGTACGTCACCATCTTTCGTAACACCCCGTTGACCCTGATCATCCTGTTCACCTCGTTCGGCCTCTACCAGACCATGGGTGTCTCCCTCGCGTCGGAGTCGTCGTCGACATTCCTCGACGACAACAACTTTCGCTTGGCGATCCTCGGTCTGAGTGTCTACACCGCGTCGTTCGTGGCCGAATCTCTACGTTCGGGAATCAACACCGTCCCGGTCGGTCAGGCCGAAGCGGGCCGATCACTGGGAATGACGTTCACCCAGAACATTTCGATCGTCGTTCTTCCCCAGGCATTCCGCGCCGTGGTCGGGCCGCTGGGAAGCGTCGTGATCGCCTTGACGAAGAACACGACCATCGCATCGGTCATCGGCGTCGCAGAGGCGTCGTTCCTGATGAAGAACATGATCGAGAACGAGGCCGCGATCTTCGTGGTCGGCGGCATCTTCGCGCTCGGCTTCATGATCTTGACGCTCCCCACCGGGTTGCTGTTCGGCTACATCAGCAAGCGATTGGCGGTGTCATGATGAGTGATGCAGTAGCAGTTCTGTACGACGTTCCGGGTCCGAAAGCGGTACTGCGCTACCGCATTCTGACGGTCGTCGTCGCGATAGTCTCGCTGGGCGTCGCGTTCCTGATCTACCGAGCACTCGACTCCAAAGGTCAGCTGACCGCCGAGAAGTGGGATCCGTTCCTCGAATCGACCACATGGACCACGTATCTGATACCCGGCATTCAGGGCACTCTGGTGGCGGCAGCGCTGTCGATCGTGTTCGCATTGATTCTCGGTGCTGTCCTCGGCATCGGCCGGCTCTCGGACCACCGCGCGGTACGCATCGTCAGCGGCGCGATCGTCGAATTGTTCCGCGCAGTGCCCGTACTGATTCTGATGATCTTCCTGTATGCCGTCTATGCGGACTACGAGGTGTTCAAGGTCAAGTACCTGGCATTGGCTGCCGTGGTCACCGGACTGACTCTGTACAACGGTTCGGTCATTGCAGAGATCGTGCGTGCCGGTGTCAATTCGCTGCCGAAGGGTCAGCGTGAGGCCGCATCGGCGCTCGGGATGCGCAAGAGCCAGGTTATGCTCCTGGTCCTGCTCCCCCAGGCCGTCACGGCGATGCTTCCGGCGATCATTTCGCAGATGGTGGTGGCTCTGAAGGACTCGGCGCTCGGTTACGTCATCGGGTACGTCGAGGTCGTCCGTTCCGGACAGCAGGTGGGCGCGTTCTACAGCAACTACCTGCCCTCGCTGATCATCGTTGCCGTCATCATGATCATCATCAACTCGGCGTTGACCAAGCTGGCTACCGTGGTCGAACGTCGTTTGCGTTCTCGTAAGCGCAAGGCCGGCGCGACTGAAGTGGTTCCGGCTCTCGACGGCGGCCAGGCAGCCTGACGTTACGTCGACCGAAACATCTGGGACACCCCGGACAAGTAAGGCCCGCAACACCGATGGTGTTGCGGGCCTTACTGTTTCTCGACGGCTCCTACTCGAGGTGGACGATCACATCGAGTCGGTGGCGTCGAAGTCTTCGGTGTCTGCACCTGCGCGGTCGAGTTCTTCTTTGACCACCGCAAATGCCATTCCTTGCGAGTATCCGCGGCGAGCGAGCATACCGACCAGCTTGCGGACGACCTTGTCTCGCTCGACACGGGCATCCGGACCACTCGAATCCGGCATCTTCAAGGTGCGAAATCGCTTGCGTACCAATTCACCTGCACGGTGGCGCTCGTCGTCGGCATCGATCAGATCCAACGCGTGTGCCGCGAGTTCGCTACTGACGCCCTTGGTTCGGAGTTCCATGCTCAAGGCGCGTTTACCCTTGCCGGAGTACTTGTGCCGAGAGTGGACCCACTGCTGCGCAAACGATTCGTCATCGACGAGTTTCGCTTTTTCGAGACGGTCGAGAACTGCGTTCGCGATCTCTGCGGTGAATCCCTTCTTGGCGAGACTCGTTTCGAGTTCGTGCCTGCTGCGCGCTCGGTCGGTCAGCAACCGAAGGCAGACATCTTTCGCCTGCGCTTCGGTGCCGCCGCTCTCGTCTCGCTGCTGCACAGCGGCAACGGGTTAGAAGTCCACCGGAGCGGCTGCAGGCTCCTCCGCGGTGACGTCCGCGCCGATCTGCAGCTTCTCCATGATCTTCTTCTCGATCTCGTCCCGCACATCGGGGTTCTCGAGCATGAACTTGCGGGCGTTCTCCTTGCCCTGGCCGAGCTGATCGCCCTCGTATGTGAACCACGAACCCGACTTACGAATGAAGCCGTGCTCGACGCCCATGTCGATCAACGAGCCCTCTCGGCTGATGCCCTTGCCGTAGATGATGTCGAACTCGGCCTGCTTGAACGGCGGCGCGACCTTGTTCTTGACGACCTTGACACGAGTGCGGTTACCGATGGCATCGGTGCCGTCCTTCAGGGTCTCGATGCGGCGGATGTCGAGGCGAACCGAGGCGTAGAACTTCAATGCCTTACCGCCGGTGGTGGTTTCGGGAGAACCGAACATGACGCCGATCTTCTCGCGCAACTGGTTGATGAAGATGACGGTGGTGCCGGAATTGCTCATCGCGCCGGTGATCTTGCGCAGCGCCTGGCTCATCAGGCGGGCCTGCAGACCGACGTGACTGTCGCCCATCTCGCCCTCGATCTCGGCGCGCGGTACCAGTGCCGCCACCGAGTCGATCACGAGGATATCGAGTGCGCCCGAACGGATCAGCATGTCGGCGATTTCGAGGGCTTGCTCACCGGTATCGGGCTGCGAGACCAGCAATGCATCGGTGTCGACACCGAGCTTCTTCGCGTAGTCCGGATCCAGTGCGTGCTCGGCGTCGATGAAGGCGGCGATGCCGCCGGCCCGCTGAGCACTGGCCACGGCGTGCAAGGCAACAGTGGTCTTACCCGAGGACTCCGGGCCGTAGACCTCGATGACACGTCCACGCGGCAACCCTCCGATGCCGAGTGCCACATCGAGCGCGATCGATCCTGTGGGGATGACGGCGATGGGCTGGCGGACCTCGTCGCCGAGGCGCATCACCGAACCCTTGCCGAAGTTCTTGTCGATCTGCGCGAGTGCGAGATCGAGTGCTTTGTCGCGATCGTATGCAGCCATCGTGAGCTCCCTGTGTCGTGTCGTTCAGCTGTGTCGTGTCGATCAGCTTTGTCGTCGGTAACGCTAGAACGGGGTACCGACAAGAAGTTTCTCTGGACCGCTCAGCAACCGTTGACACCAGCATAGGGGAACACGTGTTCGAGTCAACTACCACGACATTCGACACGCCGAGCAAACTCGATCCGACCTACGGAGCTACCAGCGTTCTTTCGGAACATCGAACTCGTAGCAGATCGAGCGCCACACTTCCCTCGGGTCGACGCCCTCCTCGATGGCCTGAGCCCCGGTTCGTCCGATACCGGACAGCACATGATCGGTCAGCAGGGAATTGCCTCGAACGGAGCCGAACTCCTCGGTGAGCAGTTCACGAAATTCGGTCAGACGCACATCGTCAACCCTAACGTCCCGTCCCTCGCGCGCTGCGGGCGAGGACCTCGTGACATACCGCCACCGGATCTTCGACGGCCTTCGCGCCGGCCGCTGCGACGGCTGCAGCCCTGGCGAATCGCGGATCGGCGAGAACGTCGGCCACCGCGCCGGCGATCGAGGTTGCCGTCGGGGGCCGCACGATCATGGCGCTCCCCTGCCGCGCAGCCCGATTCGCCAGTTCCCACTGATCACCGCCACCGGGCACAGTCACCACCGGAACTCCGTGCATGAGCGCCTTGGCCAACATGCCATGGCCACCCCCGCATACCACCACATCGGCGTGACGCAGAAGTTCGTCCTGCCGACCGAGGCCCGCATTCGCCCAGTTCGGCAATACGTCGGGAGCCCCGTCGAGAACCGATGCCACTACCCGAACCCCGTTGCCGTCCAATCCTTTCAGCGCCATCTCGAGCATTCCCTCGGCACCGGTGAACGCCGTCGACGGGGCGACCATCACCAACGGTGTTTCGCCGTCGGGCAACTCGAGCAGATCGTCGGTCGGCTCCCACAGCAACGGACCGATCACGTGCGCGTCCTCAGGCCAGTCGGGTCGCGCCACCTCCAACGCGGGAATGGTGGCAATCAGCCGAGCACTCGGGCCCGGATCCCGGGCCGGTAACCCGATACTCGTCCTGGCGAGGGAGCGTTGAGTCCGTCCCTGCGCGATCGAGCGAGCAGTCAACGCGCGCATCACCGTATCGCGCAGCCTGCCGCGAAACCCGGTTCCCGGTGCCAACCCACTTCCTATGGGCGGCAACCCTTTCGACGGTGAATACAGGGGGTGGGGCGAGAGCTCGACCCAGGGCGTACCGAGACGTTCGGCAGCCATGCCCCCTCCTGCCGTCAGGATGTCGGACACCACGAGGTCGACGTTCTCTCGCTCGAGGTCGGGTAACAATTCGGTGGAGACGAACGCCGCGCGAGAGTGAATGCGTTGCCCGGCGTCCAGATCGTCGTCCTCCGGCCTCGGTGCCAGACCGCCCAACGGGAAGGCCCGCAGCCCGAGCGCACGGGCGTCGGGCACCCAACGACTTCCGGTGAACAGGACAGGTTCGTCACCGGCCCGCCGAAACAACAGGGACAGGGCAATGGCCGGGAACGCATGCCCCGGATCGGGCCCGGCCACCACTGCTACTCGCACCGACCCAGCGTGCCACACTCGACTCGACGATCTCGACGCGTGTCGAGATCGTCGCAGGTGAACGAGATCCCGTCAGGCGCTCCTGGGACGCAGATAGGCATCGACCGCGTACGCCATCTGGTGCATCACCTCGGCACCGGGAACACGTTCGGACACCATCTCGGCGGACTGGACAGCCGACTGCACCATCAACAGCAACATCGTTGCCAACGTCGCGGGATCCCCCGGACGGATAGACGAATCACGTTGTCCCACAACAACCAAAGACGACAGCGTATCGATGATCAACGACTGGCTGGTACCGAGTCGATGCAGGATGTACGTGGCGAGCACATCGGAATCGGAACGGAGAATTTTCACGAAAAGCGGGTGGATTCGGATCCGATCGGCAGCCTGACCCACGGCCGTCACGATCTGGTCTCGACCCGATGCGGTCACGTCGAAGCTGGGAATGAGTGCGCTGATCTCGCGGGTGAGCAGGCTGGACACCACTGCCCGTGTATCCGTCCATCTTCGGTAGACAGTAGGTCTGCTGACCTCGGCTCGCCGGGCGATCTCTGCCAGGGTGGTGCGCCTGACTCCATGTTCGAGGATGCACGAACGGGCCGCGTCGAGGACGATGTCTTCGATCGACTTCTCGGGCGTCTCCGTCTCGGACTGAGACGAGGCAGGACTCGATACCGGTCGCTCGGTCACGTGCCACCCTTCACAATATGGGCCGAAGATCTGTACCACGGACCGAAACAAGTAATTTCGTTACTATACCTCACGGCTTCGCTCACATTCGGTCCTCGAGTCACCTCACAGCGCGCATCGGCAATCTACGCCGATGACAGTCGGCAGGGAATAGCGCCGGTCGCCGACACGGCAATCGTCAACCCTGGCAAGCTGATCGACGTGACCGACGAATCCGGACGACCATGACCCGATCGGTAACAGTGCTGACCAATCCGACGGCCGGTGGTGGGCGCGCAGCGCACACCGGTCGGCGCGCCGTGGCGCGACTTCGTGAGCGCGAAATTCACGTCACGGCCATCGAAGGCCGTACCCCGGGAGACGCACTGGCATTGTTGAACAGAGCCGTCGACAGCGGAACGGACGCCGTGGTTGCGGTCGGCGGCGACGGGCTGGTCAATCTCGTGATTCAGGTACTCGCCGGCACCGACACCCCGATGGGTCTCATACCAGCGGGCACCGGAAACGATCTGGCCCGCGTTCTGGGGATACCTCGGGGCGATGCAGTGCGGGCAGCCGACATCGTCGCCGACGATCTCACGCGAACGGTCGATTTGGGTCGAGCCGGTGACCGGTGGTTTGCAACCGTGTTGTCCAGCGGTTTCGATTCCCTTGTCACCGAGAGAGCCAGCCGACTTCGATGGTTCGGTGGTCCCCTGCGCTACAACGCGGCCATGATTCTGCAATTGGCCACGCTCGAAAAGCTCTCGTACGTCATGGAATTGGACGATGCCGAACTTCGGGTCGACGCCACGCTGGTCGCCGTCGGGAACGGCAGCTGCTACGGCGGCGGGATGTCGATATGCCCTGCGGCGCGGGTGGACGACGGACTGCTCGACATCACCGTCGTGCGGGGAGTGAGTCGAACTCGACTTCTCAGGATGTCGCCTACCCTCTACCGGGGAACGCACATCGATCTCCCGGAGGTCGACACGTACACATCTGAGCGGATCACCCTGAAGTGCGAGGGGATAGTCGCCTATGCGGACGGTGAACGGGTCGGTGAACTGCCGGTCACAGTGCAGTCCGTACCGGGTGCTCTACGGGTGTTCGTGGACCGGAGCTGCTCGTCACCGGGGTGAGGGACCGACGAGTCAGTATTTGAGCGAAGTGTGGTCGCCGTTCGACGAGATCGCCTTGTACAGCCACACCAGTCCCAACACGATGGCACCGGCCACAACCAGCCAGAACACACCCTTGATGATGGTGCCCAGAAGCGCGAGCGCGATCCAGATCAGGACGATGAATCCGAGTACTTTCCAGAACATGTGGAACTCCAACCGTCTCGACGCGCACCGTGTCGTGTCGCGTACGTCGATCTTGACATCGGTGCGCTCCCAGCACATCGGGGTGAACCCTGAATTGTGTCAGCGGTGCCGCGCCCGAATCCGATCGATCTCGGTGAGTGCCTCGGCCCATCCTTGCAATCGGTCGGTGGCCGACTCGAGCTCACGGCGATGGACGTCCACAACCGTCGTCGATGTGAATGCCGCCGGTCCGGTCATGCGTGCGGCGGCCGCGACGAGTTGTTCGTACTGATCGACCCCGGCCGCGAGGTCTGCTGCAGCCGAATCTATTCCGTTGCGCAGATGTTCACGCGTAGCGAGGCTGGCGGCGCCTGCACGTTCCAGAGCGGCGATGTCGACGGCGACACCCTCGAGGCCCTGGGCAGCATCCGACGCCACGCCGATCGTCTCTTCCACCTCGTCGGTCCCGATCGCCTCGGATCTCGCCAGAATTCCCAACAGCTCGAACAGACTCTTCTCGGCCCCGGCCAGCCGGGCCATGGGTTCGTATGCCGCAGATCCGCGCTGCGGCATCGTGCGCCTGGCCGGTATCCCCACGGGTACCGGCTGAGATCGCAGCCGTCGGAGCCGGGTGACCGCGAAGACAGCCGGAACGGCCATGAGCGCTGCACCTCCGCCGCCGACGAACAGCGACCAGTCCGGTGCAGACAGCACAGCCAGTCCTGCTGTTCCCGCTGCCGTCGTGCCGGAGGCGGCTCCGAACCGGATTCCTCGTCGTCTGGCTCGGCGAATCTTCTTCAGATGCTTGGCCCGAGGGTCTTTTCGACGTCCGGCAGCATCGAACACGGACGTACCGACACTGCGCGCTGATTCCGCCAGAGACTTCACCACCGCGCCCGACTCCGCGACCGCTGCAGCAATGGAGTCCCGATCGAGCGAAACGGCCGGCCGCTTACGCGACCGGCCCGATTCGTGTTCTTTCCTGCCCATGCCGAGAGTGGTGTCAGTCGACAGGCGTGTTCGTCCGAACGATCACGCCTGTGCCGGGGGCTCGGGCGTTGCGTTCGGAGATTTGGCGATCGAAGGCTTTGCAGCGGAATCGCCGGACGGCAGCGAGTCGCCTGCCATCGACGCGCGAATTTGCTCGAGTCGGCTGTGACCCGCCATCTGCACCGACGCCTGCTGGACCTCGAGCATGCGACCCGAGACGGTGTTCTGAGCCAACTCCGCCGAACCGAGAGCATCAGCGTAGCGGCGCTCGATCTTGTCACGGACGGCGTCCAGACTCGGGGTGTTGCCGGGCGCGGACAACGTGCTGTCCATCGAGCGCAGAGATTCGCTGACCTTCTCCTGCATTTTTGCCTGCTCGAGCTGGCTGAGCAGCTTGGTGCGTTCGGCGACCTTGGACTGCAGTGCCATAGCGTTCTGCTCGACGGCCTTCTTGGCCTGAGTGGCGGCCTGCAGTGACTGGTCGTGCAAAACCTTGAGGTCTTCGACGCTCTGCTCGGCGGTCACCAGTTGAGCGGCGAACGCCTCGGCAGCATTCGTGTACTGCGTGGCCTTCTCGATATCGCCCGCCGTGGCGGCCTGATCTGCCAGCGTGACCGCCTGTCGAGCGTTCGCGTTGAGCTTCTCGACCTCATCCAGCTGCCTGCTGAGCTTCATCTCGAGCTGACGCTGATTACCGATGACGGACGCAGCCTGCTGAGACAGAGCCTGATGCTGCCGCTGCGCATCCTCGATCGCCTGCTGAATCTGAACCTTGGGGTCGGCCTTCTCGTCGATCTTGGAGTTGAAGAGGGCCATCATGTATTTCCAGGCCTTGACGAAAGGATTAGCCATGGGGTGGTCCTGCCTCCATCTGTTGCGCCGCGGTGGCCGCGTACGGGTCGGCTGCTCTCGCAGTGACCGAAATGAACCTGTCCGTGCTGAGAAAGTCGGGTGTCTGGTCTGGGTCAGGAGTGGAAAAGCGGTACTTTTCCGATCTTAGGCGGCAGCGAGAGCTCTGGCAGCAGGTGCGGGAATCACGACCCGGGTATCGCCGTCGATGCGAGTGGCGACGGCCGCCTCGTCGAGTCGAGCAGCCGCGATGGACGCGTCGGACAGTGTCACGCTGACATCGCTCATGACGTCCGAGAGCGGGACGGCGAGGGCATCGCAGATCGCGGCGAGCAGTTCGCTCGACGCCTCCTTACGGCCACGCTCCACCTCGGAGAGGTACCCGAGGCTCACGCGTGCAGTATTCGAGACTTCACGCAGGGTTCGGCTCTGTGCGACGCGAGTACGCCGCAGACTGTCGCCGAGTGCTTCACGCAATAGCAGCGCCATCTCGCTCCTCCTCGTTGGTGTCCGTGCCGACGGCCGAGCCGTCGAGACGACAACGTTCATATCTCGTTCGTCCGAAGCCGTCAGGATGTTCAACGTCCCAGTCGGTCCGATTGGTTCCCGACCCTATATGCCCGTTCACTCCAACACGCGCCGAAGCACCTCCGACACGTTTGCCAAGACTGTATCCCGCCGACGCGTTCACGAGGCGGACACACCTCGGCGCAGCCGAACAGCCTGCACCACGTAATCGATGCCGGTGTAGACGGTCAGCAGCACCGCGAGAGCCATCAGCGCCATCGCGACCGGATCGACCGCACTCGGCAGCGGACACAGGTACACCCCGATGGCGAATGTCTGCACCAGAGTTTTGACCTTCCCGCCGCGACCGGCAGGGATGACGCCATGCCGGATGACGGCGAAGCGCACCGCGGTGATGCCGATTTCCCGCACCCCGATGACCACGGTCACCCACCAGGACAGATCTCCCAACATGGACAGACCGACGAGCGCGGCGCCGATCAGAGCCTTGTCTGCGATGGGGTCGGCCATCTTCCCGAAATCTGTGACCAGACCGTACTTGCGCGCCACCTGGCCGTCGATCCGGTCGGTGATGGCAGCAACAGCGAAGACCGCGGTGGCTGTCAGACGCCAGGTGGTGTCGTGGCCGTCGCCCACGAACAACGCTGCGAGGAACACCGGCACCAGTGCAATTCTGAGAACCGTCAAGATGTTGGCAATGTTGAGCAACGGCACGTCGTCCGTACCACCGGGGGCTGCGTTGCCGTGTGGCAAATCTGCGCTGCTGCGCGCACCACTCACGGCGCGGGATGCATTGCTGACCGGGGCACGGCCGTTCGGCTCACCGCTGCTCGACGGCACGCCCTGATCAGGCGCAACCGGGCCGGTCATCGTCGAACTCGCGAGGCGACAGTGCCGAATACGGAGGTAGGTCCACCCTTGCGCAGCGTCCACCCGCCAAGACGGGGACACAGCTCACTGAACGACACACGAAAAGTTTATCGGTTGCGGTACTGACTACTGTTCACCCCATGACTTCTGGGCCGAATCGGGCGAGTCGCGACACCGCAAATCCCGAATCCGACGCACATTCCGAGACCGGAGACCGCCGCTCCACGCATGACGGCACCCTCACCGTGCGTCGTGCCAAGACTTCGGACGTTCCCGAGATCAAGCGCCTGATCGACATCTATGCCGGCCGAATTCTGCTCGAGAAGAACCTCGTCACGCTCTACGAAGCAGTACAGGAATTCTGGATCGCCGAACGTGACGGTGAGGTCATCGGGTGCGGTGCATTGCATGTGCTCTGGGCCGATCTCGGCGAGGTACGAACGGTTGCCGTCGACCCCGCCGCGAAAGGGCACGGTGCCGGGCATCTCATCGTCGCCAAACTCATCGAGGTCGCGCGCGATCTGGCGTTGCAGAAAGTGTTCGTGCTGACGTTCGAGGTGGACTTCTTCTCCCAGCACGGATTCGCCGAGATCGACGGAACCCCCGTCACCGCCGAGGTCTACGCGGAGATGTGCCGGTCGTACGACACCGGCGTGGCGGAGTTCCTCGACCTGAGCTACGTCAAACCGAACACTCTGGGTAACACTCGAATGCTGCTGTCTCTCTGACAGAATTCTCCGGACAACCCCTCGAATTCGGAAGAGAGCTCCATGCCCCTCATCGCCGTCAGCTACACCTACTCCCCCAGCACCACGGACGGCCGCGACACCCATCGCGCAGCCCACCGTGCCTGGCTGGCCGAACTGCTCGAGCAGAAGACTCTGGTCTCGAGTGGCCCCTACGCCGACGGCAGCGGGGCATTGTTGCTGGTCGAGGGGCCCGACGCTGCGACCGTCGAAACGCTCTTCGCGCAGGACCCGTTCGCGATCGAGAACCTGATCGAGTCGGCCACGTTCGACGAATGGACCCCGGTGATGGGCACCTTCACGTCCTGATCCCCCGCTCACCCGGCCGACGTGAATGGACCACTGCACCGCCGAGACGGCAGTGGTCCATTCACACGGATCGGGAGCGGTGCGGACTCGTCAGAATTCGTCCGATGCCGGCTGCTCGTCCGGATCGCCACCCTTGATCGACCACAGCAGACCGTCGAGCTCATCCGGTTTGACCAGTACTTCGCGAGCCTTCGATCCCTCGCTCGGCCCCACCACTCCGCGGTTCTCCATCAGGTCCATCAGGCGTCCCGCTTTGGCGAAGCCGACGCGTAGCTTGCGCTGCAGCATCGAGGTCGAACCGAACTGGCTGGTCACGACGAGTTCGACCGCCTGCAACAGCACGTCGAGGTCGTCGCCGATATCGGGGTCGACATCCTTCTTGTCCGAGACCTTCGCGGCGGTGACGGTGTCGTTGTACTCCGGCTCGGCCTGGTTCTTGGCGAAGTCGACGACCGCTGCGATTTCCTCGTCGGTGATGAACGCACCCTGCAGACGTGTCGGCTTGCCCGCACCCATCGGCAGGAACAGTGCGTCGCCCATACCGATCAGCTTCTCGGCACCCGGTTGATCCAGGATGACCCGGGAGTCCGTCAACGACGATGTCGCGAAGGCAAGACGCGACGGGACGTTGGTCTTGATCAGGCCGGTCACGACGTCGACCGAGGGTCGCTGAGTGGCGAGCACCAGGTGGATACCGGCGGCGCGGGCCTTCTGCGTGATCCGCACGATCGCTTCCTCGACGTCGCGCGGGGCGGTCATCATCAGGTCGGCGAGCTCGTCGACGATCGCGAGAATGTACGGGTAGGGCCGGTAGACGCGTTCGCTACCCAGCGGTGCGGTGATCTCGCCCGAGCGGACCTTCTTGTTGAAGTCGTCGATGTGCCGGACCTTGTTGATCTGCATGTCCTGGTAGCGCTGCTCCATCTCCTCGACCAGCCAGGCCAGCGCCGCGGCAGCTTTCTTGGGCTGCGTGATGATCGGGGTGATGAGGTGCGGAATGCCCTCGTACGGTGTCAGCTCGACCATCTTGGGGTCGATCAGAATCATCCGAACCTCGTCCGGCGTCGCCCGCGCGAGCAACGACACCAGCATCGAGTTCACGAAGCTCGACTTACCGGAACCGGTGGATCCGGCCACCAGCAAGTGAGGCATCTTCGCGAGGTTGGCACTGACGAAGTCGCCCTCGATGTCCTTGCCGAGGCCGATCACCAGTGGATGGTGATCCTTACGCGTCGACGGCGCGGTCAGCACATCGGCCAGTCGCACCATCTCACGGTCCGAGTTCGGTACCTCGATACCGACCGCGGACTTGCCGGGGATCGGTGCGAGCAGACGTACGTTGTCGGTCGCGACCGCGTACGCGATGTTGCGTGCGAGCGCGGTGATCTTCTCGACCTTGACACCGGGACCCAGTTCGACCTCGTAGCGCGTGACCGTCGGGCCGCGGGTGAATCCGGTGACCGCGGCGTCGATCTTGAACTGCTCGAGCACCTCCGAGATGGCCTCGATCATGGCGTCGTTGGCCTGGCTCCGCGTCTTGGGCGGGTCACCGTCGATGAGCAGCGACAACGACGGGAGCGTGTAGTCCCCATCGACGACGCGATCGACGACGATCTTGTCGTCCTCGGCCGCCTGCTTCGGTTCGGCCGCCTTGACGATGGGCTTGGGCTTCGGCCGCGGGGGCGCGACCGGCTCAGGCGCGGGTGCGGGCGCAGCGGCAGCGGCGGCAGGCGCGATGACCTCGGTGGCGGCCTCCGGGGCCGGGGTCCTACGGGCACGCGGCGGCTTTGCGACCGGGATGTACTCCTCGGTCGGATAGTTGTCGTAGGGGTCTGCGCCACCGTGAACCGGATAGCCGTCGGCATCGAAATTGGAGTCGTAGTCGCCGTAGCCTTCGTCTCCAAATTCGGAACCGAAGTCGGCTGGGTCGTAGTCCTCGTATTCGTCGCCTCGACTGTCGGTGCCGAACAGCGCACGCATACGGTCCGGTACGTCGCGCACGGTGGTACCGGTGAGCAACAGCACTCCGAACAGGCCGGCAAGCAGAAGGAGAGGCACTGCCAACCAGACGGTGAGGCCGTCGGCGATCGGTCCGCCAGCCACGTAGCCCACGAACCCCGCACCCTCGGACCTGCCGGCAGCGTCGGTCGGAGAGCCGGCGGCCATGTGCCACAGGCCGAGGATCGGGAGGCCGAGAAGGATCGAGCCCAGCACCAGTCGAGGGCGCACCTCGGGGCGGGGTTCGGACCGCATCAGAACGACCGCGATGCCGATACCGAGAACGGGTGCCACATATCCGGCCTCACCGATGACGGCGCGGATACCCACCTCGATCCATTCACCGACGGGCCCCCCTGCACTGAACCAAACGCTCGCAGCAACGACGACGCTGACGGCGATCAGCCCGAGAGCGATTCCGTCCCGGCGGTGTCCGTGCTCGATGTCGGCGGCCTTACCGACCGTCCTGGTCGTGGCACCGACACCTCGTGCCGCCATCGACCATGTGGACGCGATACCGCGGCCGATCGCATCGAGCGCACCGCGTGACTTCTTCTTGGCGGGTGGTCGCCGCGACGCTGTTCCTCTCGCAGGTCCCTTGCCGCGAGACGACGCGCTGGCCCGAGTGGTCGCCGGGTTGCGCGGCGCGGTGGGCTTCTTCGGCGTCGTGACGGTTCGTGCGGTGCGGCCGGTACCGGACTTACGAGCGGTGCCGGACGCGCGCGAAGACCCGGATCCGCTGGATCCGGCCCTGGCGGTGGAGGTGCTGGTCTTTCCTGCCATGCACCCAGGCTAGTCGCAACAGCCCCGTCGAAACCATCCGCAACACCAGTAACAGCGGACAACATGTGCGTCAGAAGCTCAGATCGAGCGCCTTCACGGCAGCGACGTCGCCCGCCGAACCCTCGAACTCGACCTCGAGCTGGTCTCGGCCGAACGCGTAGAGAAGGAGTTCGGACGGCTCCCCCACCACCGTCACACCCGCACCGGAGCCACCCTTGAACGTGGCTGCACGGCCGTCCGGGGTACGAACGTGCACCGGAACCGGTGCGGAGCGGTGGCCGGCGCGCCCGATGAATCGAACCTGCGGCCACAGCCGCTTCTCCACCGCAACCGGTAGAACTCGTCGCGTCCAACTCCCGGTCGCACGGCGCAGATCCTCGTGGTGGACGAACATCTCGCCGAGGTTGATCAGCGGGTCCAGGAGAGCGAACGGCGACCACATCGGCGGTCCTGTGCGAACGTCCTCGACCACGGCTGCGAACGGTCGATTCGCGACGGACCGTTGAACCCGCTCGGTGTATCCGGCGAGCGGCGGTAGGAGGATGCCCGGCGACGCATCGAGCCGTCGCTCGCGGACGACGAGGTGCGCGGCCAGATCGGCGGCAGTCCATTCACCGCACAGCGTCGGCGCATCGGGACCGACGTCGAGAAGGGTCCGAACAAGTTGGGAACGTTCATCCTGGGCAAGGCTCACGCTCTCCAGGCTACGGCCAGACGGAACCAGCGGCATCCTGCCGCGGGATCCCATCCTTTGTCTGGGTAACCTCCCAACAGTGCCGGTATCGGAAATTGTCGTCATCTTGCTCGCCGGCCTCGGTGCCGGTGCCATCAACGCCGTCGTCGGCTCCGGAACGTTGATCACGTTTCCGACGCTTGTCGCGTTCGGATATCCCCCGGTGGTCGCCACGATGTCCAACGCAATCGGACTGGTGGCGGGAAGCGTCTCGGGCACGTGGGGGTATCGCCGAGAACTACGCGGACAGTGGCATCGACTGCGGTGGCAGTTGCCCGCATCCTTCGTCGGAGCGCTGGGTGGAGCATGGCTGCTGCTGCACCTACCGGAAAAAGTATTCGCCTCGGTGGTTCCGGTATTGCTCATCGGTGCTTTGATTCTCGTTGTCGCACAACCGAAAATCCAAGCCTGGGCCAAACGGCGGTCGGAAGCGGCGGGCAAGGCGGCGAACCAGATCGGTCGAGGCCGAATGGCGCTGGTCACCATCGGCACTCTGCTGGTCGGCATCTACGGCGGCTACTTCACTGCGGCACAGGGAATACTGCTCATCGGTGTGATGGGAGCCCTGTTACCCGAGACGATGCAACGGATGAATGCAGCCAAGAACTTGCTGTCGCTCGTGGTGAATGTCGTTGCAGCAGTAGCTTTCACGATCTTTCGATTCGACGACATCAGTTGGCAGGCCGCCGGTCTGATCGCCGTCGGATCCCTGATCGGTGGCACCGTCGGAGCCCGGTACGGCCGCCGGCTGTCGCCGGCGGCCCTACGCGGTGCCATCGTCGTCCTCGGCCTCATCGGCCTCTGGCGACTGCTCGTCTGAACTCTAGGACTGTGGTTGCGGCTTGACCGCGATGATCGTCGGCACGATCATCGGCTTACGCCGGTACTTGTCCGCTACCCACCGGCCCACGACTCGGCGAACAGCCTGAGCGATCCGGTGGGTGTCGGACACTCCGTCCGATGCCAGCCGCTGCAGCTCGGCCTCCACCAGCTGGCCGGCCTCCTTGAGGGCCGCCGGGTCGTCGGAGAAGCCGCGGCCGGACACCTCGGGCGCGGTCACTGCGCGGCCGGTGGCCGAATCGACGGCAACGCTGATCGCGATGAAGCCGCCCTCGCCGAGCACCAGACGATCCGACAACGTCGAATCTCCGACATCACCGACCGACAAGCCGTCCACGTAGACGTGACCGACCGGGACCTGCCCGACGATCTCGGCGAGCCCGTCGACCATGTCGACCACCACGCCGTCCTCGGCCAGCACCACGCGGTCCTCGGGTACACCTGTCGCCTTGGCCAGCGCCGCGTTGGCGCGCAGGTGACGCCATTCGCCGTGCACCGGCATGGCGTTGGTCGGCCGAACCGCGTTGTACAGGTACAGCAGTTCCCCCGCCGACGCGTGGCCCGAAACGTGGACCTTCGCGTTCTGCTGCGTCACGACGGTTGCACCTCGCTTCGCGAGGCCGTTGACCACCGCGAATACGGAGTTCTCGTTGCCCGGAATGAGCGAGGACGCCAGGACGACCAGATCGTTGGCCTTGACGTTGATCTGACGGTGCTCGCCCCGCGCCATCCGGGACAGCGCCGACAACGGCTCGCCCTGCGAACCGGTGGAGATGAGCACCAACCGATCGTCGGGAAGTGTTGCGGCAGTGTCGACATTGACCTCGAGGCCGTCGGGCACCCGCAGATAGCCCAGATCCTGGGCGATCTGCATATTCCGCACCATCGAGCGTCCGACGAACGCGACGCGACGGTTGTACCGCTCGGCAACGTCGATGACCTGTTGGATGCGGTGCACGTGACTGGCGAACGAGGCCACGATGACGCGCTGTTTCGCCTTGCCGATGACGGTGTCGAGCACGCCGCCGATCTCACGTTCGGGGGTGACGAATCCGGGCACCTCTGCGTTGGTGGAGTCGACCAAGAACAAGTCCACTCCCTCGTCGCCCAGGCGAGAGAAACCAGCGAGGTCGGTCAGGCGACCGTCGAGAGGTAGCTGGTCGAGCTTGATGTCTCCGGTGTGCAGGACGAGGCCGGCATCGGTCCTGATGGCAATGGCCAGAGCGTCGGGGATCGAGTGATTCACCGCGAAGTACTCGCAGTCGAACGGACCGTGCTGGGTGTGCTCACCCTCGATGACCTCGACGAGGTTCGGTCGGAGCCGGTGCTCACGACACTTCGCCGCGACCAGAGCGAGAGTGAACTTCGATCCGACGACGGGCAGATCGGGCCGCAGGCGCAGCAGGAACGGGACTGCTCCGATGTGGTCCTCGTGACCGTGCGTCAGAACCACCGCTTCGACGTCGGCCATGCGGTTCTCGATGTGCCGAAAATCGGGCAGGATCAGGTCGACGCCGGGTTGCTGGTCCTCGGGAAAGAGCACGCCGCAGTCGATGATCAGCAACTTGCCCTGGTGCTCGAACACTGTCATGTTGCGACCGATTTCGCCGATACCACCCAGCGCAACCACTCGCAGGCCCTTGAACGGCGCCTTGGGCGGAGTGCCGAGGCGTTGTGTCGGATCGAACTCGCGGCGCTTGTCAGGACGCTGAGTGCGAGCCGAGTTCTGCACCATCGGCTTGCCCTGCCGGGCACCTGACGGCCGGCCCTGGGTGGGGGCCGGCCGCTCGGACGGCGGTCCGGCGTTTCGGGTTGCGCGTCCGCGCGATCGGTTAGGTCGTGTCATACAAGAACTCCTGCCGCCCGCAGCTCTGCTGCGAGCAATTCGATGTGATCGATGCTCGGTGGCACCTGGGGAAGTCGTGGTTCGCCGACATCGATTCCGATGAGGCGGAGGCCGGCCTTCGAGGCGCTGACGCCACCGAGGCGTGCGACCGAGCGAATGACCGGAATGAGGCTGACGTTGATTGCCTGCGCCCGCGCGATGTCACCCATCATGAAGGCGGTGTGCAGTTCGCGGAGACGAGCGGGAACGAGGTGGCCGATGACACTGACGAACCCCGTCGCCCCGACCGAGAGCCAGGGAAGGTTCAGTGGATCGTCGCCGGAATAGAACTGCAGGCCTGTCGAGGCGATCAGTTCCGCGCCTGCGTTCAGATCTCCCTTGGCGTCCTTGACCGCGAGGATCCGGGGGTGCTCGGCGAGTCGGCGCAAGGTCTCCGTCTCGATGGGAACGACGGACCGGGGAGGGATGTCGTAGAGCATCACGGGCAGGTCGGTGGCATTAGCGACCGCGGTGAAGTGGGCGTACAACCCGGCCTGAGGAGGCCGTGAGTAATACGGGGTGACGACAAGGAGGCCGTGCGCACCTGCACGAGCGGCATCGCGGGCCAACTCCACACTGTGCGCTGTGTCGTTGCTTCCGGCTCCAGCGATGATGCGAGCACGGTGGCCGACCGCGGCGATCACGGCACGCAGGAGCTCGAGCTTCTCGTTCTCGGTGGTGGTGGGCGATTCGCCCGTAGTGCCGGCAAGAACCAATCCATCGTTGCCTTGCTCGACGAGGTGGTGCGCCAGTCGAACACCGGCATCGATATCCAACTTGCCGTCCGCCGTGAACGGGGTCACCATCGCGGTGAGCACCGTACCGAACACAGGCGCAACGGAAGGAGCGGCGTCACCGTAGGTCATGGCAGCAGATTACCCGGTGCTTTGCCCACTCTCGCGCAGCGGGACTCCCCGCTGACACCCGGCCGGGTGTACCCGGTTCCGACCCGATCCGAACCTTGCCGCTACACCTCGGTCACGAACGGGCTGCGGGCCACTTCCGTACCGTCCGGCAACGTCGAGATCTCGAAGTCACCGAACACGTCCGGAGCCACAGACACGAGCTTACGCAGACATTCGACGGCGACGCGGCGAATTTCGACGTCCGCATGCTCCGAGGCACGCATCGACACGAAATGACGCCATGCGCGGTAGTTCCCGCTCACCACCACGCGTGTCTCGGTCGCGTTCGGCAGTACCGATCTCGCTGCCTGCCGCGCCTGCTTGCCGCGCAACGCGGCATTGGTGACCGACTCCAACTTGCCCTCGAGGGCACCGAGCAGCTCGGTGTACGCCGCGCGACTGGCCTCCGTCGCGGACGCGAACAATGCTTCGAGCTCGGGGTCCCCCTCGATCGCAGGCGGCAGAACGACATTGGCGTCGTGCTCGGGAACGAAACGCTGCGAGAGCTGAGAGTAGGAGAAATGCCGGTGGCGAATCAGCTCGTGCGTGCACGACCGGGAGATACCGGTGATGTAGAAGCTCACACTCGCGTGCTCGAGCACCGAGAGGTGCCCGACGTCGAGCAGATGGCGCAGGTACGACGCATTGGTGGCAGTCCGGGGATTGGGTTTGGACCAACTCTGGTAGCACGCACGCCCGGCGAACTCGACCAAAGCCTGTCCGCCGTCGGCGTCGGTGTCCCACGGGATGTCGGCCGGCGGTACGAATTCGGTCCGAGCAACGAGTTGCACTTTCAGCGCGACCGTTCGGGGCACCGCTCTACGTTCGATTTCTGATGACACCGCACAACACTAAGTGTGGACCACCGCATTCGGCGACGCGTGACGTCATCATGGCTCGGACGACGCCACAGCAACGCCTTGACTGACGTCATTAATGACGTCACACTGGCGTCATGGAACTGGACAGGTACACCGAGTCACTACGCACCGATCTTCTTGCGGCTGCGGCCCTGGGAGACGAGCACACCCGGCAGACGGCAGAGGCCCTCGGAAAGACCGCGGAGGCCTCGGCCAGATTGATGTTGCTGACCGCGCTGTCGGATTTCGCGGCCGAGGTGTCGAACGAATTGGACGGTCACACCGTCACTGTCCGCCTCGACGGCCCCACGGCGCACGCCGATGTACGACGCGACATCCCGATTGTGGACACGGGCGTGACCGACGCACCCGAAGCCGAGGACTACCCGACGATGGACGACGTCTCCGGCGAAGTCCGACGAGTGACGCTCCGGCTGGTCGAACAGATCAAGGAACGTGCCGAGGATGCCGCCAACAACAGCGGTGTATCTCTCAATTCGTGGTTGTCACAAGCGGTTCAGGGCGCTCTGCGTGATCAGATGCGTAAGGATCGCGGCTGGAACAATTAGGGGCGCTACTTCTTCTCGCGCCACTCCCGCTCGAACGGGAGCCTCCAGGCGTGTGGCGCGATGAGTTGATGAATTGCGTTGGGACCCCAGGATCCCGGTGAGTACAGGCGCACCGGAGGCGGATCTGCCAGCAACGGCTCCGATACCTGCCACAGCCGTTCGATGCCCTCGGCAGTGGTGAAGAGCGTGTGGTCGCCGTACATGGCGTCGAGAATCAACCGCTCATAGGCCTCGAGTACGTCGCCTGCGCGTTCGGTTTCGTGAATGGCGAACTGCATGCTGAGTTTGTCCAGGCGCATCCCGGGCCCGGGCCGCTTGCCGTAGAACGACAACGAGACCTTGGATGCGTCGGCCAGGTCGAAGGTCAGATGATCCGGGCCTTGAGCGCCGACCCCGGAACCGGCAGGGAACATGCTCTTCGGTGGCTCTCGGAACGCTATCGAGATGATGCGTTGGCCTTCGGCGAGACGTTTCCCGCTACGGAGGTAGAACGGCACACCGGCCCAGCGCCAGTTGTCGATTTCGCATTTGAGAGCCACGAAGGTGTCGGTGTCGGAATCGGGCGCCACTCCTTCCTCCGATCGATATCCCGTGTACTGCCCTCGCACAACGTTTTTCGGTTCCAGCGGCACCATGGACCGGAAAACCTTGTTCTTCTCTTCACTGATCGCGCGGGGCTCGAGTGCCGTCGGCGGTTCCATCGCCATGAAGGCCAGCACCTGGAACAGATGAGTGACCACCATGTCCTTGTACGCGCCGGTGGACTCGTAGAACCCTGCGCGACCGTCGAGGGCGAGCTTCTCCGGTATGTCGATCTGCACGTGATCGATGAAGTTGCGGTTCCAGATCGGCTCGAACAAGCCGTTGGCGAAACGAAACGCCAGGATGTTCTGCGCCGGTTCCTTCCCGAGAAAATGATCGATCCGGAAGATCTGGTCCTCGTCGAACGTTTCGTGCACCCGTGCATTCAAGGCGATCGCGCTCTCGCGGTCGGTGCCGAACGGCTTCTCCATGATGATCCGGGAACGCTTCACCAGATCGGCCGATGCGAGCGTATCCACCACTGCAAGTGCAGCTCTCGGCGGAACGGAGAGGTAGTGCAGTCGTTTGGCGCTTCCTCCGAGTTCGATCTCGGCCTCGGCCACGGCCTCCCCCAGCGCCGCCGGTCCTGCCTTCTGCGACACGTAGGTCAGTCGCGAGGCGAAACGACTCCATTGCTCTTCTCCGACTTTGCGACTCGAGTAGGTGTTGATCGATTCGCGAGCGAGAGCACGGAATTCGTCGGTCGACATCTCTTCGAGCGATGTGCCGACGACGCGGATGTTCGGCGCGAGATCGGACAGTGCCAGGTGCATCATTCCGGACAGGAGTTTTCGTTTGGCCAGGTCTCCTGTCGCCCCGAACAGCACGACGACCTGGGGTGGAAGTTCGGAGGCGGTATCTGTGCGGCGCGAAGTCACAGTGGAAATAGTGGCACCGATTCCACCGGCGTGCACTTCGGCAGAATTCAGCGCAACGCTGCCACGAGGTCGCCGCGCTCCCCCACCACCACACGTTCGAGTTCGAGCCAGTCGGCCATCTCCCGGAGAACGTCCCGCAGTCGTGGAGCAATGTCGCGGGCGTCGCGGTCCCCCTCGACGTAGGCCGCGATGACATGCAGTTCGGATTGCGCCCGCACGGCCTTGAGATCGACACGTGCCACCAAGTGGCCGTCGAGCAAGAAGGGAAAGACGTAGTAACCGTGAATCCGCTTGTGCTGCGGGGTGTAGATCTCGATGCGGTAATGGAACCCGAAGATTCGCTCCACCCGCGGCCGGAAGAAAATCATCGGATCGAACGGGCACAGCAGGGCGGCCGCGGTTGCGGTTCGCGGTGTTCTGGCATCTCGATGGACGTAGGCCGGCGCATTCCATCCTCGGACCGACACCTGCTCGAGAACACCGTCCTCGACCAGGTCGGCGATCGCGGCCTTGGACTGCTTCTGGGAGAGCCGATAGTAATCGCGCAGGTCCGGCTCGGTACCGATTCCCAGTGCGCGAGAGGACTTTTCGATCAGCGCCCGCACCGCATCGGATTCTTCGACACGCCTGTGCAGCACGGGTTCGGGAAGCACCCGTTCGCTGAGTTCGTACTGCCGAACGAACCCGGACCGCGCCGGCACGCTCACCACGCCGGCAGCGAAGAGTTGCTCGCAGACGACCTTGACGTCGCTTCGATCCCACCAGGGACCTTTGCGCCCGGGTTTGTCGACGTCCAGATGCTTCTCGATCTCACCCGCACTGGCCGCGCCGTGCTCTCCGATCACGGCGAGAACATCGTCCACCAATGTCGGTTGACGGTCGAGAATGCGGGCCGCTCCACCCCATCGACCGTGTCGATACAACTCCATGCGCCAGCGCATCAGCGGCCAGTCCTCCACCGGCAGCAACGCTGCCTCGTGCGCCCAGTACTCGACCAACCGCCTGGGGCGTCGAGTGGTGTCGGTCCACGCGGCGTCGTCGACGACTTTCCTGTCGTAGGCACCGACACGGCTGAACACCGGCGCGTAGTGTGCGCGCACCACCACCGACACCGAGTCGATCTGCAACAACCCAGTGGTGTCGATCGCGGCGTGCACCGCCGCTCGGCCGGCCGGGGCGCTCCTTGTACGACGCGAAGCCAGACCTTGTGCGGCCAAAGCAGTGCGTCGCGCCATGGCAGCACTCATGTCTCGCATCGGACCACCCTGTCACGCCCCACCGACACGGCGGTTCAGGTGCTGAAGAGATTCTTTGCTTTGAGGATCAGCTCGTACAGTCCGTAGGCGAACGGCACGGACACCCACAGCCATGCGATCACCATTGTTCCCTGCATTCGCGCCGTGGTCATGCCTTCGCTCCTGTCGAGGTCGTGGAATCGGCGGGCTGGGCCGAATCGGATTCGTGGAATTTCGACGCCACCGGTTTGATGGCTTCGTTCGCCAGGAACCCGACGACCAACAATCCGATCATCACGTAGAAGGCCGGGAGGTATCGGCCGGTGGTTCCCGGTTCTCCGGCGTCGGCGATGGCGTTGACGATCAACGGCCCCAGAACACCTGCAACCGACCATGCGGTGAGCAGTCGTCCGTGAATTGCGCCCACCTGGTAGGTGCCGAAGAGGTCCTTGAGATAGGCCGGAACGGTTGCGAATCCCGCGCCGTAGAACGACAGGATCAACAGTGCCGACACCATGAAGAGGATCTTGTTCGTGTTGGTGAACAGTGCGATGTACAGGTAGAGCAACGCGCCGACGCCCAGGTACATCCGGTAGATGTTCTTGCGGCCCACCGCATCGGAGACCGACGACCAGACGAACCGTCCGATCATGTTCGTCAACGAGAGGAAGGCAACGAAACCGGCGGCCGCAGCAGCCAGAGACTCCGGCGAGGTGGCGTCGGGGAAGAAGTCCTGATAGATACCCGAGCCTCGCTCGAGAATTCCGATGCCGGCAGTGACGTTGAAACACAACACCACCCACAACAGCCAGAACTGAGGGGTCTTGACGGCGTTCGCGGCCGACACGTTGTGCGTGGAAATCATCGCCGACGACGCCGGCGGGGTCCATCCGGCAGGCTTCCATCCTTCGGCCGGCACTCTGATCAACGCGACACCCAGTGCCATGAACACCGCGTAACCGACGCCGAGCGTCAGGAACGTCTTGGCGATCGAACCATCGGTGAAGCCGCCGAAGTTCACCATCAGTTGGCTGGTGAGCGGTGACGCGATCAGGGCACCGCCGCCGAAGCCCATGATGGCGATACCGGTGGCCATTCCCGGCCGGTCCGGGAACCACTTCATCAGCGTCGACACGGGCGAGATGTATCCGATTCCGAGGCCGATACCGCCGACGAACCCGTACCCGAAGATCACCAGCCAGAACTGGCCGAGGGCCATGCCGAGTGCGGAAATGAGCAGTCCGGATACGAAGAAGACCAGAGAGACGGCCATCGCCCAACGCGGACCGTTCTTCTCCACTCTGGTCCCGAAGATCGCGGCCGACAGGCCGAGCATCACGATGGCGAGCTGAAACGGTATGGCGGTGACTGTTCCGCTGAGTCCCAGCGCATCGGGCTGTGAGATGGCGTTCTTGAATACGCTCCATGCGTACGCAGACCCGATCGCGAGGTGGATCGACAGTGCTGCCGGCGGTATCAACCAGCGACTCCACTCGGGCGTAGCAACGATTCTGGAGCGGTCGAGAATGGGGAGGGTCATCGAAATCCCTTGGTATCGAGAGCGGTACAAACATCAACTATCTCCTGCAGTCAAACACGAGCACCGCCCGGCCTGCTCACAATCGGACATAGTTTCTTCACCGAACTCACTACATCGAGCCGGGTATCCTCGGGGCCGCGTAATCTAGGGACAGTGGATATCGAACGATGGCGGAGTAGATTGCCGGTGAAGCGAGCCTCGGACGGCGAGGTGATCGGGTGGACTGTCGCACACAACTCGAGTGGGTCGACTCCGCACGACGAACACGACGAGGGCTACCTGGTCGATGCCGTCAATCCGGTGGGAATCACTGTTGCGCAGGGTGTGTCGTTGGAGGACGCGATTGCCGCCCTGGAAGAACGCGGACTGGCATCACTGTCGTTGCCGCACTGGACGAAAGCCCCGCTGCCTCTGCAGATCGAGACCGATCTCCTCACCCCGCAAGACGATTGGCAGTGGCGTCGGGTATTGATGACGCAACTCGACGACAACCGAGTGTGGATCAGACCCGCGTACCCGAGTTGGCCGGAACGACTTCTCGAAATTCCGTTGTCGATCCCGGCCGACGACGTTCTGCGACCCCACTCCCCCGCCGATTCCGACTGAGTCAACAGCTTTCGAGAACAGACCTCAGCGAATCGGCCAGCTGCGTCAACCCGGGTTCCTCCACGGGCAGATGACCGCACCCGTCGAGCATCACGGTCTCGGTTTCTGCCCGGATGCGTTGCAGGAATCGGATACTGACCTGCGGCGGCGTCCATCGGTCCTCGGCGGGATGGGTCAGCAAGACCGATGGGCCGTCGTACTCTTCGGGCCGGGTGTGCGCGTAACCGAAGAAGTCGGCGAGAAAGCCGACGGGAACCCGCACCCCTCCACCCTTGGGGTCGCCAGCGCACAGGTTCGACAGTTCGGAGTTCAGACTCATGTTCGCCATGTCGGCCATCCACCGGACGGGAACACGAACCCGACCCGCCACCGATGACACCGCCCGCAGCAGCTGGGGTGCGGGTCCGCCCAGGATGGCGAAGCGGGCGGCAGCCCGACGAGCATGCACATCGGCAGGGTCGAGCAGGCACGTGGCGATCACCCTGTCCACCAACGCCGTTCGGTGCGCAACCTCGTAGGCGAGCATGCCGCCCATGCTTGCACCGAGCAGAATCAACGGGCGGTTGTCGATCGACTTCTCCGCGACGACGAGGTCGCACAGAAGATCGAGCCAGTCTCCGTAACGCACTGCCGATGGATCAGGGACGACGGTGTCTCCGTACAAGGGCAGGTCGGGACAGATCACCTCGAATCCCTCACGGGCCGCAATCGCGGCGTACGGCCACAACAGGCCCGAGTAGCCGCCCGCTCCGTGCAGAGCCAACACTCGGACCTTCGATTCGGGCCTGACCGCGCGCGCCACGTGAACAGTCGTGTCGCGCCACGTCCAGTATGTCGACTCGGGACTGCCGAACTCCGTCCGATACTGCTCTGGCAGAAAACGGAGGTATCGGTCGAAATCCATGGCCGAAACACTATCCGTCAGTCGGACAGTCCGGCCGAGACCGTGCCGCCCAGTTCGTAGCAGCGTTCGCGAGCTGCCTTGCCTCCGTCGGCGAGGTGCAGGGTGCCGAACACCTTCTCCAATCCCCAGCCCGACGCGATGGTCTCGACCCCGCGTGCGGCACCCACCGTATCGTTGTTGCCGTGAATCCATGCGCCATAGGGCTTTCCGGCGACGGCGTCCAGGCACGGGTAGTAGACGGTGTCGAAGAAGTGCTTGAGCGCCCCGCTCATGTATCCGAAATTGGCAGGCGTGCCGAAGAGGAAACCGTCGGCATCGAGCACATCCGGGACTGTCGCGCCGAGAGCAGGCACACTGCGCACGTCCACACCGGTGATCTCGGGATCACGTGCGCCGGCGAGAACGGCCTCGAGCAACTCACGTGTGAGCGGGCTCGGAGTGTGGTGAACGACCAGCAGAGTGCGCGTCATCGACCGTCAGCTCTCGGCTCGTTCCAGCTCCACCGCGCGTTTCATGGTCTCGCGAGCTCGCCCGCGATCACCCGCATAGTCGTATGCCCGCGCAAGCCGGTACGAGCTTCGCCAGTTGTCCGGATCCTCTTCCCACTCGGCCTTGATCTGCTGGAACAGCTCGTCGGCGGCGTCGCGTTCGATTCGTCCCGACGGCATCCGCGGGAGGTCGTCGACGTCGAGTTCGAGGCCCTCCTCCCGCATGCGTG
The DNA here is from genome assembly GCF_027270735.1 of Rhodococcus ruber. Classification (GTDB taxonomy): domain Bacteria; phylum Actinomycetota; class Actinomycetes; order Mycobacteriales; family Mycobacteriaceae; genus Rhodococcoides; species Rhodococcoides rubrum_A. Next base: position 201,020 of record NZ_JAPWIJ010000003.1, read on the forward strand.
ACGCCAGCCGCTGATGGTCGAAACCCGCTTTGAGCGTCGCCCACACGATCCACAATCCGACGATCGGCAGGAGGATGACCCCGATCCCCAGAGCGATACTGGCCACCCCGCCGTTCTGAATCAGAGTTACCCCGCGCTGGCCGAGCAGGAAGAAGTAGAAGCCGAGGATCAGCACCATCACCGCGATGATGGCGACGACTTTGGTCGCTTTGTTCACAGTCGATCAGCTCACAGATCCAGTAGCGGGTCGAGACCGACGGTCAGCCCTGGTCGGGCGGCGATCTCTCGGACTCCGAGGAGCACGCCCGGAGCGAACGACGTACGGTCCAGCGAGTCGTGTCGGATGCTCAGCGTCTCGCCCTGGGTCCCCAGCAGAACCTCTTGATGCGCAACAAGTCCTGCGAGCCTGATCGAATGCACACGCACCCCGTCGACATCCGCGCCGCGTGCGCCGTCCAGTTCGGTCGTCGTCGCATCGGGGCTGGGCGCAGTGCCTGCGGCAGCACGCGCTTCCGCGATCAGCGCGGCGGTGCGATACGCCGTGCCCGACGGCGCGTCGGCCTTGTTGGGGTGATGCAGTTCGATCACCTCGACCGAATCGAAGAACCGAGCGGCCTGCTGAGCGAAGCGCATCGACAACACTGCGCCGATGGCGAAGTTCGGGGCGATCAACACTCCCGTTTCCGGCGACCCGGCCAACCATTCACGTACCTGCTCGAGCCGCAGCTCGTCGAAACCGGTGGTGCCGACAACAGCGTGGATGCCGTGCTCGATGAGGAACTGAAGGTTGTCCATCACCACATCGGGGTGGGTGAAATCCACGACCACCTGGGCACCGCTGTCTACCAGGTTCGCCAGCGGATCGCCTTGGTCGACGGTTGCCACGAGCTCGAGGTCGTCGGCTGCCTCGACAGCTGCACAAATAGCCTGCCCGACCTTGCCTCGCGATCCCAGTACCCCTACTCGAACAGGTGCCGTTGCACTCACGTCGTACCCACACTCGTTTCTTCGTCGTCTCGAGGCCCTACCGACCTCAGAGCCTACTTTCCCGGTGGTCCGCACCGGCAGCTACGGTCGTTCGGTGACGTCCACTGTTCTGTTCGCCGACCGAGTCGATCTGGTCCGCGGGGGCCGATACCTGCTCAGCGACGCCACGATGAGGGTCGACGAGGGCGAGCACTGGGTGTTGCTCGGTGCCAACGGTGCCGGTAAGAGCACCCTGCTCAGCTTGCTGGGAGCCATCGTCCATCCCACCCACGGTGCCGTACACGTTCTGGGGCATCGCCTCGGCCGGGTGGACATGCGGGAATTGCGCACGCACATCGGCCACGTCGATCCACGGCTGAGGATCGACGCTCCGCTGACGTTGTTCCAGGTGGTACTGACCGGGCTGACCAACACTCCCGACCTGATCCCGAGATGGTCGGCCACCGAGAACGAGATCGCCCGCGCTCACCGGCTGATCGAGTCCCTCGGCGTCGCCCATCGCACCGAGGCGTCATGGCACACGCTCTCGCAGGGAGAACGCGGCCGAGCGCTCATCGCGCGCGCCCTGCTCCCCGACCCCGCGGTGTTGCTGCTCGACGAGCCCGCCACCGGACTCGATCTCGCTGCCCGCGAACAACTCCTGAGTGCGCTCGACTCACTGCGGTCCGAGCACCCGAACCTGGCGAGCATCCTGGTGACGCACCACCTCGAGGAAATTCCGGTCTCGACCACGCACGCGCTCTTGGTCCGTAACGGAAAAGTACTGGCGCAAGGGTCTGTCGACACTGTGCTGACCACCGAGAACATCAGTGTCTGTTTCGATCATCCCATCGAGATCTCGAAGCAACGTGGCCGTTGGGTGGCCACGGCCTCGCAGAGCTGATGCTCAGTCGAAGACGATGACCTGACGGATCGCGTTACCGTCGGCCAATTCGTCCATGCCGCGGTTGATCTCGTCCAACGTGATACGCGAGGAGATCAGCTTCTCGACGGGAAGCCGACCCTCGCGCCACATCTGGGCGTACGTGGGGATGTCGCGTGCCGGCACGGCGGATCCCAGGTAGCTGCCGATGATCGTGCGCGCTTCCGCCACCAGACCCAAAGGCGAGATGGACGAGCGGGCGTCGGGTGCGGGAAGTCCGACGGTGATGGTCTTTCCCCCGGGAGCGGTTGCCGCGACTGCAGTCTCGAACGCGCGGGCATTGCCTGCGGCCTCGATCACGATGTCGGCCTTGATGCCCTTCTCTGCAAGCTCCGCGGGTGAGTAGACCTGTGTCGCACCGAGATCGGTCGCGGTGGACAGTTTGTCCGGGACGCCGTCGACACCGATCACCTCACCGGCACCGACCGATACTGCCGTCAGTACCGCCGCCATGCCTACTCCGCCGAGGCCGACCACCATCACCGACTGCCCGGGCTTCGGAGTTCCGGCGTTGAGCACCGCCCCGCCGCCGGTCAGTACCGCACAACCGAGGACGGCCGCGATATCGGCTGGGATGTCGTCGTCCACCGGCACCACCGACTTCCGGCTGACCACAGCGTGTGTCGCAAATCCGGAGACTCCGAGGTGATGCTTGATCTCGGCACCGTCGCGGTGCAATTTTATGCCTCCGCCGAGCAACGTGCCGGCATTGTTCGACGCGCTTCCCACGACGCAGGGCATCTGGCCGTCGGTTGCACACCCGGCGCAGTCACCGCAGCGCGGCAGGAACGTCATCACCACACGGGTCCCGACTGCTATGTCGTCGACGCCAACGCCCACTTCCTCGACGCGGCCCGCGGCCTCGTGGCCGAGCAGCATCGGGACCGGACGAACTCGATTGCCGTCGACCACCGACAGGTCCGAGTGACACAGCCCCGCGGCTTCGATTCTGATCAGCAGTTCGCCGTCGCCCGGTGACCCGAGCTCGAGGTCGGAGACGGTAATGGGATGAGAGTCCGCGAAGGGACGAGATCGGCCGATTTCTTCGAGTACTGCGCCGCGAATCTTCATCCCGCCAGACTATGCGGCTGCGCCGCAGTGGTGTGAAAAAGTGCCGTGGAGGGCACTCGATCGCACCACTGCGCGTAGCGCACTACAGCGGCAGACGTGGCCTGAGCAGGTGCGCAACCAGCGCAGTCCACCCCGTTTGGTGGGTGGCACCGAGACCCTCGCCGGTGTCCCCGTCGAAGTACTCGTTGAAGCTGGGATGCTCGCTCCACAGTGGGTCGAGGCTGGATTCGATGCGGTTGCCGTCGGCCGGCCTCTTGCCGTCCACCGGTCGGAACAGTCCGGCGAGACCGTTGTCGATCAAATCCGCAGCGTCGGTGAGGGTGCGGTGGTTGCCCGAGCCGGTGGGGATCTCGATGGTGAACGAGTCGCCGTAGTACCGACCGTAGGCGCGCAGCTTGTCGGCCAGCAGCACGTTGACGGGGAACCACACCGGACCCCGCCAATTGGAATTGCCGCCGAACATTCCGGTGCGCGACTCCCCCGGTTCGTACTCGATCGACAGGCTTCGGCCGTCGACGTCGAAGGTGACCGGTTCGCGATACGAGGCCGAGAGCGATCGAATTCCGAACTGAGACAGAAACTCCTCGGAATCGAACATGCGCGCGAGTATTCGCTTCAGCCGCTCGGGCTGGACGAGCGTGAGCAACATTCGCACCTCGCCACCCTCACGCCGCGCCAGCAGCGGACTGACCATCTCGGGTCGCCGACGCTGGATCCACCGGAGGCGGGCGGTGAGATCGGGGCATTCTTCCTCGACCCACGGCGGGATTTCGGTGGCACCGAGGATGGGCAGTAGACCCACCATGGACCGGACGCGCATCGGCACCGCGTCGCCCTCGGGTTGGACGAGGACGTCGTAGAAGAACCCGTCCTCTTCGTGCCACAACGAAATATGCTGTGAGCCGAACGAATTGACCGCTTTAGCGATCGAGAGGAAGTGCGAGAAGAACTTGGTTGCGACGTCGTCCCAGGCGCTGTCGTGCCGAGCCAGCTCCAAGGCGATCTTGAACATCTGCTGGCAGTAGAACGCCATCCAACTCGTTGCATCGGACTGTTCGAGGCGAAACCCCGGGGGCAGCGGTGCGGATCGGTTGAACAATCCGATGTTGTCCATCCCGAGGAATCCGCCCTCGAAGATGTTGGACCCCTCGGAGTCCTTGCGGTTGACCCACCACGCGAAATTGAGCAGCAGCTTGGTGAACACTCGAACCAGGAATTCTCGGTCGCGGTAACCGTCGATGCGGTAGACGTGCCACGCAGCCCACGCATGCACGGGTGGATTGACATCGCCGAACTCCCATTCGTACGCCGGGAGTTGGCCGTTGGGGTGCATGGCCCATTCTCGGCACATCAGAACCAACTGTTCCTTGGCGAAATCGGCGTCCACGTGCGCCAGCGGAATCGCATGAAAGGCCAGGTCCCAGGCCGCAAACCAGGGGTACTCCCACTCGTCGGGCATCGAAATCACATCGGCCAACGCGAGGTGCCGCCAGTGCGCATTACGACCGCCCGGGTCCTGCCTCGATTCCGGGGCCGGTGCCCCCACCTTGTCGCCTTCGATCCACTCTTCGACGTCGTACCGGTAGAGCTGCTTCGTCCACAACAGTCCGGCGTAGGCGCGCCGTGCCACGTGCCGATCGGTGTCGGTGAGCTCCGCACCGATCACTGCGCCGTAGAACTCGTCCGCCTCCACCTGACGATCGACGTTGACCGCGTCGAATCCGGTCCCGAACGTCTGCTCGTCCGGCCGGTTGGGCGACAGGCGCAGTTTCACCGATTCCGTTGCGCCGGGGGCGATGTCGTCGAACCGATACCAGAAAGCAGCCTTCGTTCCGGTCTGCTCGGGGTTGACGGCATCGACGTCGCCGTCGACGACCCGCCGCCCGATTGCATCCTTGGGATAGGCCGAGACGTTCTCCTGCCCCCACAGCGCTTCGGCGTTGGTTTCGTTGTCGCAGAACAGAACTGCAGGCGCGCCCTCGGCACTGAGGTAGTAACGCCCCAGAAATCCATGGTCGACGGCGATGGCCTCGAGACCACCGGCCAGCAGGTCGGGTCGAGTCAACTGAGCCAACGAACCACCGCGGTCGTCGCGTCCCCACGACCACGTGTTGCGCAACCACAGGTGCGGCAGCAGATCGACCGACGCCGACTCGGGACCGTTGTTGGTGATGGAAATGGTAATGCAGATGTCGTCGGGTGAGGCCTTCGCGTACGTGACCTGCACGTCGAAGAACCTGTTCTCGTCGAGGATGCCGGTGTCGGCCAGCTCGTACTCGCGGTCGTCCCGACCGCGACGTGAATTCTCCTCTCGCAGCACGGCATACGGATACTCCGCATGCGGATAGCGGTAGAGCCACTGCATCCAACTGTGCGTCGGTGTTCCGTCGACCGCCCAGAAGTACTCCTTGACGTCCTCGCCGTGATTGCCCTCCTCGTTGGCCAGACCGAACAGCCGTTCCTTGAGAATCGGGTCTTTGCGATTCCACAGCGCGAACGAAAAATTGAGGAACCCGAAGCGATCACAGATTCCGCCGATGCCGTCCTCACCCCAGCGGTAGGCCCGCTTGTGCGCCTGATCGAACGGGAACGACGCCCAGGCGTTTCCGTCCTCCGAGTAGTCCTCGCGCACCGTGCCCCACTGGCGTCCTGCCAGGTACGGCCCCCACTGACGCCACGGGCCGCTGACGCCGGGTGATTCCGCCAACCGAGAGTGCTCGACGGTGGACGGGGTGGGAACGCTCACGGGATTGGTGGTCACGGCACACAGTCTGGTCGTTGGCGGTCAGCGATGCACGCCGACATTGGCAGCCAGGTACCCGACCCGGCGTTGCACCGCGGCGATCTCTCGCACTCCGTCGGTGAGCAGACTGCGCTCCAGGGGTGACAGATCGGCCATGACCAGCACATCACCGGGCCGGTGGCCGGCGGTGATCTGATCGATCTGATGCGCCAGCCGCAAGCGTTGAAGCAGGGCGAACACTTCGGTGAGTGCCGAAACATCATCGTCGGAGAGCATCCCGTTGCCCGACGCGGCCGCGAGTCGTGCCGGGGTCGAGGCGGCGGCCATGCCGACCGAGAGCCCACCCCAGCGAGCGAGGTTGACGATGGGGGTCAAAGCGTGAGCTTTGAGGTCGAACGTGCCGCCGCGCCGAGCCAGTACGTCTCGCAGCGAGCGCAGCCGGGCCCGGCCCGCCAACGCGTCACGCAGTTGCAACCGCAATGCGTCCGGGTGCTCGACCAGGAGTCGGCGATAGGCCTCGGGAACGGTGTTCAGCTCCCTCGGGCCCCACACCACTCTTCCGTCGATCATCAGTGAGGACATGATCAGGCCGGAGTCTTCTGCCGGATTGCCACGGTCACCGAAGGGGTTGCTGAGCCAGTGAGCTGCGGCCCTTTCCCACTGCCCGGCCGAGCGTGCGAATCGGGGCGAACTCGCGACCGCGCCGTTGGTGTCCGACGGCAGTCCGGCACCGTCCAGGCTCACGTGCACGCGGGCGGCCAAGTCCATCAGCGCCTCGTCGCGGGTTCGCGGCACCGCGTTCGATGTCCCTCGCGTGCCGGGGTCCGCGGTGGTGTCGGACCAGGTCAATGCACTGTCGACGTCCGAGGACGGCATGGCTTCCCGACGCGCCACACTGCCGAGGGTGATCCAGGCGAACCGGTCGCGCGGCACTTCCGGCCGCGCCGACCACTCGATCTCGACGGCACGGCGGACGAGGCTGTCGACCACGACGGACAGGATCGCGCTGACCGCCATGGCGTCGGTGCCGCCTCGGAACAGATCCACCACCAAGCGCGGGACGAGCTTTCCTGCGTCGGCGAGTTCGGCGGAGGTCGCTGCGGACGTCACTGCCCGGCGGACCACGAAGCTGCGACGGGTGGACGCAGCATGCAGATCGGAATCCTCGACGACACCGAGAACCTCGCCCCGATCGGACAGCACGGGCATGTGCCGCAGCCCCAGCTCGAGCATGTCCATCAGGACGGTGCCGGCAAGTCGGTCCGCCGTGACGGTCTCGGCGGGCGACGTCATCACCTTCTCGATGGGAGTATCGACGCCGATCCCGGCGGCCACCACGCGAACTCGGAGGTCTCGGTCGGTGAAGATGCCGTGGCGCGACCCTCGCAGCGGAATAAGGACATACGAGCTGCCCTGCTCGGTCATGTGCCGGACGGCATCTCGAACAGTGGTACCGGCGGAGGTGAACACCGCAGGCGCAGAGACCAATTCACCGACGGTCCGGCCGGCGCTGCCCTCCACCGGTCCCCCACGGTATGCAGAAGAGGAGTTGACGGCATCGGCCAGGAACGCCAGACCGGTGGGCGTTGCGAACAACGGCCGAACCAGCGCACCGGGCAACTGCAGAACGACACTCGGTTCGGTAGCGCGCGCACAGAATTCGACGGTGCCACCGGAGAGCAGCGCCGAGAATCCGAATACCCCACCGGGACCTATCGTGTCGATGGGAACGTCGGTGCGCGAGGTGTCGTCCGGGTGCGTGATCACCACACGCCCGGTACGCACCACCCACACGGTGTCGGCATCGGCCGAGGCATCCATCGGTGAACGGTCCACAACCCATGCACCACTGCCGTACTCGCGTTCGACGGCTGCTGCGGCCATCTCGGCCAGCACAGCCGGCGGCGCGCCCTGGAACGGTGGGTGCGCACCGAGGAACTCGGTAAGCGCCGGTCTATCCGCCACGAATCAGGTCGGCGCATTTCTCCGCCATGGTCATCACCGTGATGTTGGGATTGACGTACGGCAGCTTCGGCATCGCCGACGCGTCGACGACGCGAAGACGTGAGATTCCCTTGACGCGCAACTCGGGATCCAGCACGGCCATCGTGTCGTCCACCGATCCCATCCGGGCAGTTCCGGCCGGGTGATAGACCGTGTTGTGCGTCTTGTGCACGTAGTCGAGCAGGTCGTCGTCGGTGACGGCCTCGGGCCCCGGGGCGAGTTCGCGTTCGATCCACCCGGCCATCGGTCCGTCGGCTGCGATGCGACGAGCCAGCTTCAGACCGGCAAGCATCACCGCGTCGTCGTGGCCGTCCGGGTCGGTGAAATAGCGCGGATCCACCTTGGCGCGGTCACGAAAGTCCCTGCTGCGCAATCGAACAGTGCCGCGCGAGCGCCCCTGGGTCACGTTGGGCGTAAGACAGAAGCCGTTGTCGGTGGTCGGATAGCCCCAGCGGAGGGTGTTCATGTCGAACGGCACACTGCCGTAATGCATCATGACGTCGGGATAGTTCAGCGACGAGTCGGTCTGCGCGAACACGCCGATTTCCCACCACTGCGAGGAAGTGGTGACCATCGGCTTGCTCGCCTCCCAGAACACCAGTCCTTCGACGTGGTCGTCGAGGTTCTCGCCCACTCCGGGTGAATCGACCCGAACGGTGATTCCCATCTCCTGCAGCTGAGCCGCCGGTCCGATTCCCGAGAGCATCAACAACTTCGGAGTGTCGATGGCACCGGCAGTGACGATCACTTCCCGACGCGCCGAGACGGTGTCGTAGCCGGTCAGGTCGGGACGTTGGTACCGCACACCCGTCGCGGTCAGTGACTCGTCGATCAGAATCTCGCTGATCCAGCAGTCGGTGCGCACCTCGAGGTTGGGCCGCGATCCGATGATCGGGTGCAGGTACGCATGCGAGGTCGACATACGCGAGCCGTCCTCACCCGCATTGATCTGAAACCAACCCGCACCGTTGAGTACAGGCGTTCCGCGGTTGAATGCGACTGTGGGAAGACCTACCCCGGCGGCCGATTCGAGCACTGCCGCACCGCACGGATCGTTCGGCGGCACATCGCGGATTCGCACGGGGCCGTCGTGTCCACGGCCGGTGTCGTTGTTCTCCACGCGCGCGACGAACGGCAGGATGTCCGACGCGCCCCAGCCCGTCGCGCCGGCCGCGGCCCAATCGTCGAGAGTTTCGGCGGGCGGATGAAAAGCGATGCAGGAGTTGTGCGAGGAGCAACCGCCGAGCACTTTTGCGCGCGCATGCCGCATGAAGCTGTTGCCACGTTCCTGCGGCTCGACGGGGTAGTCCCAGTCGTATCCGGAGTCGAGCAGATGCATCCACTCGACGAGTTCCAGGATTGCCTTGTCGCCGACGTCGGTTGGCCCTGCCTCGACGAGGCAGACGCTGACAGAAGGATCCTCGCTCAGCCGCGCGGCCAGGACGCACCCCGCCGTGCCACCTCCCGCGACGACGTAATCGAACTGGGTGTCTGTCACTGCACGCTCCTTCTAGTTGCCCGTGGAGGCATGTGATTTCAGAGTGCCGATGTGCTTGCGCCCCTTGACTGCGTACCACAGCAGGCCTACGCCCAGGATGCCGCCGATGTACACGAACGCACCGAACGTGTTGTACCAGGGGGTGCCGTACACGGCCTCGCGCGGCCAGGCGAGGTTGATCGCCATCCCTGCGCCCCACACCACTGCCGCAATGTTGACCGGCAGGCCGAACCTACCCATCGTGAAGTAACCACCGGGCTTCAGATCCTCCGGCGGCCACTCGCCTTTGATGCGCTTGACCAACAGTGGTCCGGTGACCATCAGATACGCGAGGTAGATCATGATGATCGCGATCGAGGTGAGGACCGTGAAGATCTGCGGCTGACCGATGTTGACGACGAGAATGACGATGGCCAGCACGCCGATCGTCACCGCGGGCACCACCGGGGTCTGGGTCTTCGGATTCACCTTGGCCAGGCTCTCGCCGAAGGGCAACGCGTTGTCTCGCGCCATGGCGAACGTGAGCCGGATCGCCGCGGTGTGCACTGCCAGTGAGCAGACGAACACAGCGATGACGATGCAGATGAGGAAGACGGTGCCCAGCGGGCCCCACATCACCGATTCGACGATGGACTGCAGGCTGCCGTCGGGGCTGCCGAGGGCAGGATCGTTCAGGTCCGGCGCGGCCATGACGGCGAACACCAGGATGGCTCCACCGATGACGAACGAGGCGAGGATGGCGCGAAAGATCGCTTTGGGAGCGGTGCGCCGGGGTTCGACGGTTTCTTCACCGAGCGAGCTCGCGGTGTCGAATCCGTACATGACGTAGCCCGACGCCAGCGACGCGACCAGGAAGGCACCGAGGTAGCCGCCGCTCTCGCCGGCTCCGTAGCCGTTGGCGGAGAAGAACACCTCGGGCCCCCGAGTGATGTTGGCCGCGAGCAAGATCGCGATGAGAACGGCCGCAATGAGTTCGATGAACACACCCGCACTGTTGATCATCGCCATCAGTCGAACGCCCAGCGCGTTGATCGTGGTGGTGATGGCGATCAGAATCGCACCGAGCAGCACTGCATTGGCCGCGAAATCTCGGGCACCACTGCCGTCACCGATGATCTGAAATCCGCTCCAGATGCGTGGCAAATTCAGCTGCAGAGCGAGGGCGACAGCGGCCAGCGTCACGATCGATGCCGTGAGCATCAGCCAACCCGCCGACCACCCGACGATTCTGCGGCCCAACAGCTTCGCCCAGTTGTATACCGATCCAGCCACCGGATACTTGGCGGCGAGTTCCATGAAGCACAGTGCCACGCAGAGCTGACCTACGAAGACCGCAGGCCACGACCACAGGTACGCCGGCCCGGCGGTCCCGAAACCGAAGTAGAACAGCTGGAACGTGCCGGTGAGAATCGAGATGTAACTGACGCCTGCGGCGAAGCTGGCGAATTTGCCGAGACTGCGGTCCAGCGATTCCTTGTACCCGAAATCGTCCATCCCGCTCGAATTGTCGTTCAGTAATGCCATGTCTGTGGCCTTTCCCATCGTGCTCTATCGGGTACCGAACCACCCCGCCGCTGTAGGTGAGGTGTTGTGCCAAATATGCTTCGCTTCTTGATATTCGGACATACCGGACGGACCGAGTTCGCGGCCGTTCCCGGACTGCTTGAAGCCGCCCCATTCCGCGGCCGCCGTGTAGACACCGAAGTCGTTGAGCCACACCGTTCCATGGCGAAGCCCACGCACCATTCTTTCGCCTCGCGCGGCGTCGGACGTCCGAACTCCCGCAGCGAGACCGTAATTCGTATCGTTGCCCAGCAGCAGCGCTTCGGCCTCGGTGTCGAAGCGCTCCACAGTGAGTATGGGCCCGAACGTCTCCTCCTGCACGATATTCATGGACCGATTGCAATGATCGAAAATCGTGGGAAGGAAATAGCTCCCGTTCTCCAGGGCAGGATCGTCCGGTTTCGTTCCGCCGACCACCAACGTCGCACCCTCTTCGATGCCACCCGCGACGAAGCCCTCGATCTTCTCGCGCTGCGCCTGCGACACCAGCGGTCCGGTCTCGCTGGCCGGGTCCGTACCCGGCCCCATCACGATGGTCTTCGCGCGCTCTGCCACCGCGGCCACGAACCGGTCGGCCACCGATTCCTCGATGATCAGTCGGGTACCGGCCGAACACACCTGGCCGGAATGCAGAAACACTCCGGTCAGTACGTTGTCGACCGAATCGGCGAACGACTGCTCGTCGGCCACCGCGTCGGCGAACACGATGTGCGGATTCTTGCCGCCGAGTTCGACGGCGACCTTGGTGACGTTCTCGGCCGCGGCGGCCAGGATGTGCCTGCCCGTCGCCAGTCCACCGGTGAAGGAAATGAAATCGACGTCACGGTTCCTGGTGAGCGCATCTCCGAGGACCGCGCCGCTCCCCTGCAGCAGATTGACCACACCCGCAGGTACACCTGCTTCCTCGACCAGCTTGGTGAATGCGATGGTGCTCAGCGGGGTCACTTCACTCGGCTTCAGCACCATCGTGCAACCGGCCGCAAGGGCCGGGGCGATCTTCCACGAGATCTGCAGCAGCGGGTAGTTCCACGGCGCGATCATGACGCACACACCGATCGGCTCGTGTACTACTCGGCTGAGAATCTCGGGCCGGTCGACATCGATCAGTCGATCTTCCTGCACCACAGCGAGATCGGCATAGAAGCGGAACACCGACGTGACGTCGTCGATATCGATCTCACTCTCGCCGAACGTCTTTCCGGTGTCGAGGGTCTCGATATGCGCCAACTTCGCCTTGTCCCGTTGGAGCAAGTCTGCGATGCGATTGAGCAGATCACTGCGCTCACCCACCGTCACCGAGCGCCACGGCCCATCGTCGAAAGCGGACCGCGCCGCTGCCACCGCGCGCAACGCGTCGTCGGGCGTGGCCTCGTCCACGACGGCCACCGTGCTGCCGTTGGACGGATCGACGATGTCACGGGTCCCACCGTCACCGGACCCCTGCCACTGCCCGTCGACGAACAGCGACGGCCGCAGTGAGGTCGGGTCGAATCCTGCATCGGAGTCGGTCACTGAAACACCTTACTTCCGTGTGGGGGCCTGTTGGTGTGTCTACGGTATGCCCTCAGCGGCCGGTGACTCCATCGATCTGTTCGCGGATGATGTCCGCGTGCCCGTTGTGCCGAGCATATTCACCGATCATGTGCACGTAGACCATCCTCAGTGACATCGGTCCGCCGCGAAAGTCGACCGGATCCTCGAACGAGTATCGGGCAGCGACCACGTCCGAGGCCTCGCACTCGGCAGCGAATCGCGCGAAGTCCGACTCGGCACCCGATGGCACCGCTCCCAGGAAGTCGGAGTCCTTACCCATCGCGGCGTCGTACATCGGGTCGAACGACATCGACGCCAGTCGCTCTCGAAACCAGATGCGTTCGACCTTCGCGAGGTGACGGACGAGTCCGAGGAGCGAGACCGTCGAGTGCGAGAAAGGACGGCGCGCAAGCTGTTCGGCGTCGGCACCGGCGCAGATGTTCAGCAACGTAGCTCGATGCCAGCGCAGCACTCCCTCGAGCATCGGTCTGTCGTCACCGACGAGCGGACCGTCGACGGGATCGGGTGTGGGCGCTGTCCATGTCTTTCGCCGTTCGGTCATGCACCGATTGTCGAGCATGCAACTGCACTGTGCAGCGCAGCGCATTACGGTGGAGTTCATGACTATCGAAGATGTGGGCGGCAGGCGAACGGTGACGGCGGACGAGCTTCTTCTGTTGGTGGGTGATCATCTCCTCATCGAGGAGGGTGTCGCGACCGGATTCATCGAAAGCGCTGGACAGGTTGCCGAGAACGTGGCGGTGACGGTGACCGACGGCGTCGACGGAACCACCACGACCGAGCGTGTTTTTCTTCCCGACTCCGAGGTGACCATCGAACCGGCCGATCGCGGGCGCGCCCCCGTCACCCTGTGACGACCGGATACGGCCTGCTCAGAAGTACATCGGTGTAACTTCAGAAACTTGGATCACACCAGTCACATTGGTACCGAACTGAGCTAGGGTGGCGGAAACCCGTCACCTCATCGGAGGGCTACCGACAGTGCGATCCGGCCGAGCACAACCGACGATTCGCGTTGCCGTGGTCACCTGTGCGGCTGCACTTGCCCTCTGTACGGGCATGGGCGCGGCGATGGCCCAGCCCGACCCGTCGACCCAGGTCACGACGGTCGCAGACGCATCACGGTCCGCCGACGCGCAGCAGTACAACGATGCACAGAATGCTTTGGTCAAGGGCCGATACGATGCCGGCTTCGCCGCATTGGATGCCGTTGCGGCCGCGGCACCGAACGATGCCAATGTGGCAGCGCTGCAGACGTTCTATGCCAACGCAACCGATGATGCCGCCGCGCGTGCGCAGCACTCGGCCCGCCTACGGGCCCTGTCCCCTGCACTCGCCGACGCCGTCGATCGAGCCATCGCCGTCATCGACGACGCCGCGACCCGGACGATCGACTTCGGGCCGACGACCGACGGACCGCGTACCGCGATCGTGGTGCTCGGTCTCGGCCTGAACAGCGACGGCAGTATGGCCCCGGAGTTGGTCGAGCGGCTCCGCTCCGCCGTCGCGGTGGCAGAGCGTTCCCCCGAGTCGCCCATCATCGTCACCGGTGGAAATCCGCAGAGCAGCATCACCGAGGCCGAAGCGATGCAGAAGTGGCTGATCGACAACGACATCGCGGACGACCGCATTCATACCGAGGCGACCGCGAATTCGACGGTACAGAACGCGCAGCGCGCCACCTCGCTGGCCGCAGACATAGGTGCTGAGAATCTGGTGCTCGCAACAACTCCCAGTCATCTTCGGCGAGCGATCTCCGATTTCGAGATCGCCGGTGCCGACGTGATCGGTGCTGCGATATCCACCCTCGACGATCTACCGGATCTGCCTGCCCTCGCTCCGACGGCACGGTTGGGCATGACCGTCGATGCAACCAAGATCCTCGGGATACCGCGCACCTACTGACGCGTCCACCCTCGTAGCACCGACTCCGTCCCGGCGTCGAACATTTCACGACGAATCTCGTCGTCGGGGTTCATGGGCATCGCCAACTCCAGCGACACCGACCCGTGCACGATCGCCCAGAACGAATGGCTGATCAAGTCGACCGATGCGCCGCCCATGGTGCCGGCCTCGACGGCGCGCGCTACCGCGGCCCGAAGCGGGTCCATCGCTGCGGCGGCGAGTTGTGCTTCTCCGGATACATCGACCGAACCCAGTACGCCGCCGAACATCACCGCGTACAGATGCGGGTTGTGCAGAGCCCAGTGCCGGTAGGAAACGCCCAGTTCGCGGAGATCGACCTCGGGGTCGCCGGTGACGGGAACGCTGCGCTGCGCGTCACCGAAACTCGAGAACGATGCAGCGAACAGGGCCACCAGCAACTCGGCGCGACCACCGAACAGCGAATAGATGGCCGTGGTCGAGGTGCCCTCCGCGGCCGCCAGCTTACGAAGAGACAGCGAGTCGACTCCGTGTTGGGCAACGCTTTCCGCCGCGGCCTCGAGTAGCCGGGTGCGCAGTTCGGCATCATGAATTCTCGGTCTCGCCACTTGCAAAACTTACCACAACGGTGTTTTATAACAGTGTCACAGTCAGTTCACCTGCACCGAACAGACGGGAACACGTCATGCACCCCATCATCGACGGCCGCCGCACGGTCGACGCCGACCGCGACACCGTCACGGTCTTCCTCATCGGAATGCGCATCAACAATCCCCTTGCCGTTCGCTCCTGGCTTCCCGCGGCGCGTGCGATGCCGCGGATGCTCAGCCATCTGGAGCAGGATCCCGCCTCCGGACTGCTCGGCTACCACTCCTGGTTGGGCCGCACCACCATGCTGGTCAGCTACTGGCGCAACGCGGAAGACCTGACGCGATTCGCCTCCGATCCCGACGCACCACATGCACCCGCCTGGCGCGCCTTCAACCGATCGGTCGCCGCGACCGGGCACGTCGGCGTGTGGCACGAAACCTACACGGCGACAGCACAGAACAGTGAAGCGATCTACGTCAACATGCCGTCGTTCGGCCTCGCTGGAGCCATCGGTGGAATCCCGATCGGCACCGGCTCACACACCTGGAAGCAGCGAATGAAGTCTGCGAAGTAGGCCCGTACGAGCTAGAGGAAGTTCCCAGCTCGCGTGGCGATATCGAGAACGGGCTGAGGAAAGACTCCCAGTGCCACGGTGACGACCACCGAGACCCCGATCGCGCATGACACCGATGTGGTAGGCCGCACCATGGTGACGGTCCGGTCCGTGGGATCGGTGAAGAACATCAGCACTATCACTCTCACGTAGAAGAACGCCGCGATCGCGCTGCACACCACACCGACCACGACCAGAACTGCTCCCCCGGCACCCGAGGCCGCGCTGAACACCGCGAACTTGCCGATGAAGCCGCTGGTGAGCGGGATACCGGCGAACGAGAGCAGGAACAATCCGAACACTGCGGCAACAAGCGGTGAGCGTCGACCGACACCGGCCCACCGCTCCAGGTCGCCCACCTCACCACGTTCGTCTCGGGCCAGACCGATGACGGCGAATCCACCCAACGTGCTGAAGGCGTAAGCAAGCAGATAGAACATCGTGGCCGATGCACCCGAATCACCCACACCCACATCACCTGAATTACCCAGCGCGGTCACTCCGGTGAGGATGAACCCGGTGTGGGCCACGGACGAGTAGGCCAGCATGCGTTTGACGTCGGTCTGCGTCACCGCGACAACCGAACCGAGCACCATCGTCGCGATGGCGACCACCCACAGCATCGGCCGCCAACTCGACTCGAGACCGGGCAGTGCCATTCCGAAGATTCGCACAATCGCACCGAACGCCGCGACCTTGGTCACCGTGGCCATCAGTGCGGTCACCGGAGTGGGGGCACCCTGGTAGACATCTGGAATCCACGAATGAAAGGGCACCGCACCGACTTTGAACAACAAACCCACAGCCAGCAGTGCGGTTCCGATCAGCGCGAGCGATCTTCCCTGACCGTCTGCGGCGATGGCGTCGGCAATGCCGCCCAGTCCGACGGTACCGGCATAGCCGTACAGGAACGCGACTCCGAACAGGAAGAACGCGGACGAGAATGCGCCGAGGAGAAAGTATTTCAGCGCCGCTTCCTGGGAGAGCAGCCGCCGTCGCCGGGCCAGACCACACAGGAGATACAGCGGCAGAGACAGTACCTCCAGCGCGACGAACATCGTCAGCAGATCGGTGGACGCCGGAAACAACAGCATGCCGCCGATCGCGAACATCGCCAGTGGAAAGACCTCCGTCTGGGCAACGCCTGCGTCGATGGCCTCCTTCTCCGCGACGCTGCCCGGAGTGGTCGAGGCCTGCGGAGTGAAGGAATCGATGCGGCGCTCGGTTCCGGCCCCGGTGACGGCGACTGTGCGCTCCGCCAGCAAAGCTACGGCCGGGATTGCCACCAGCACAATGGTTCCCTGCAGAAACAGCGTCGGGCCGTCGATGGCCACGGCACCGTTCATCGCATACGCCTCGGTGCCCGCCAGCCCGAGAACGGCCGCGAGAGCCGCCACCAAACCGGCCAGCGCAAGGCCGAGATGGACCCCACGACGTGCCCGCATCGGCACGAACGCTTCGACGAGGACTCCGAGAACCGCGACACCGAAGACGATCAACATGGGCGACAGCAGTCCGTACTGCACCTCGGGAGTGGTCATCGTTGACCTCCTGCACTGTCGACGATCGTGGATTGCACTGCCGGAGTGATGACATCGAGTGCCGGTTTCGGGTACACCCCGAACACGATCAGCAACGCGAGCAACGGGACCACCACCAACGCCTCACGGGGAACGAGATCTGAGATCTTCTCGCTGCCCTCTCGGACCGGCCCCGTCATCACCCGCTGATAGAGCCAGAGAATGTAGATCGCCGACAGCACGAGCGCACCGGTGGCCACGATCGCGGCGACACCGTATCGACCGAATGTGCCGATCAACACCAGGAATTCACTGATGAACGGGGCAAGACCGGGTAGGGAGAGCGTGGCCAGACCAGAGATCAGAAACGTTCCGGCGAGCACCGGCGCGACCTTCTGGACGCCGCCGTAGTCGGCGATCATCCGCGAACCACGACGGGACACGAGAAAGCCTGCGATCAAGAACAATGCGGCGGTGGAGATTCCATGGTTGACCATGTACAGCGTCGCACCGGCCTGACTCTGACCGGTCATCGCGAAGATGCCCAGGATGATGAACCCGAAGTGCGAAATCGAGGTGTAGGCAATGAGTCTCATCATGTCGGTCTGACCGATCGCCAGTATCGCGCCGTACACGATGCCGATCACCGCGAGCGTGATTATCCACGGGGCGAACGTCTGCGACGACTCGGGGAAGAGCTCGAGACAGAAGCGCAACATCGCGAAGGTGCCGACCTTGTCCACCACCGACATCATCAGCACCGCCGTTGCGGGGGTGGACTGCACTGCGGCGTCGGGTAACCACGTGTGGAACGGCCACAGGGGCGCCTTGATCGCGAACGCAAGCATGAAACCGAGGAACAACGCGTTCAGCACTACCGGATCCACGCCGAGCCCGCCCGATGCCGCCGCATCCGCGATCGTGCGCAGATCGAACGTACCGCCGTCGAACGGGCCGCCCGCCCTGGCCGTGACGACGTACAACCCGATGACGGCAGCCAGCATCACCAGGCCACCGAACAGGTTGTAGAGCAGGAACTTCACCGCCGCGCGCGTGCGCTCGGTACCGCCGAAACCACCGATGAGGAAGTACATCGGAATCAGCATCGCCTCGAAGAAGATGTAGAACAGCAGTACGTCCAAGGCGAGGAACGAGACGATCACCATGGACTCGACCACCAGGATCAACGCCATGTAGGTGTGCGAGACCCGGCGCGATCCGTAGTTCGCCACGCGGCTGCCGTCGTTCCAGCCCGCAACGAGGAGCAGTGGTGTCAGGACGGTGGTGAGCAACACCAGCACGAGACCGATTCCGTCGAGTCCGAGCGTGTAGCGCGCACCGAATGCCGCTATCCAGGAATGGTCTTCGAGGAATTGGTATCGATCGCCACCGGAGTCGAACGCGACCGCGAGTACCACCGACACCGCGAGTGTGCCGGTGGCGAAACCCACGGCGACACCACGCGCGATCGTCGGACGATCCGCCGGCACCAGGGCGACGACGATCGCGCCGAGTACCGGCAGAACCCACAGGACGGTCAACCAGGGGATCGTCACAGGACCACCACCATCAGCACGACGAGAACGGCCCCGGCGAACATCGCCAACGCATAGGACCGTACGAAACCGGTCTGGAGCCCCCTGGATCGACTCGACACTCCGCCGATCGATCTCCCCACCCCATCCACGACCGCGTCGATACCAGCTGCATCGGCGTATACCATTGTGCTCGTGAGCTTTTGACCGGGTCGCATGAATGCTGCCTCGTTGAAGGCGTCGCCGTACAGATCGGCGCGTGCGGCTCTGGTCAGCACCGATACGTCCTCGGGTGGGGTCGGGGGAACGTCTCGGGCGATGTACTTCCGATAGGCGACGCCTGCGCCCACGAGTACCACTGCCAGAACTGCGACCGTGACGACCCAGGCAGGAATCGCGTGCTCCTCGTGCGCCGATCCCACCACCGGTTCCAGCCAGCTCTCGAGGCGTCCACCCACCGCGAGGAAGGCTCCCGATGCCACCGAGCCGACGGCCAACAGAATCGTGGGAGCCGTCATCGTCGCCGACGCCTCGTGCGGATGTGCTTGCGCTGCCCACCGTTTCGGGCCGAAGAACGTCATCAGCATCACTCGAGTCATGTAGAAGGCCGTCAGACCTGCACCGAGCAACGTCACGCAGCCGAGCACCACACCTGCGGCTCCCCCCGCCGCGAACGCGACCTCGATGATCGGATCCTTGGCGAAGAAGCCGGAGAAGGGCGGTACTCCGATGATGGCGAGGTAGCCGAGACCGAACGTGACGAACGTGATCGGCATCGCGGCGCGGAGCCCGCCGAACCGTCGCATGTCGGTCTCGTCGTTCATCGCGTGCATCACCGAGCCGGCACCCAGGAACAATCCTGCCTTGAAGAACCCGTGCGAGAGCAACAGCACGATGGCGAAGGCATAGCCGGACGGGCCGAGTCCGGCCGCGAGCACCATGTACCCGATCTGACTCATCGTCGAAGCCGCGAGCGCCTTCTTGATGTCGTCCTTCGCACAACCGATCACGGCACCGAACAGCAACGTCACCGCGCCGACCGTGACGGTCGCCGCACGGGCGGCCGGCGACGCCTCGAACACCGGTCCGGAGCGGACGATGAGATACACCCCGGCGGTGACCATCGTCGCCGCATGAATCAGTGCGGAGACCGGAGTCGGGCCCTCCATCGCGTCGCCGAGCCACGACTGCAGCGGCACCTGCGCCGACTTTCCGCAGGCCGCCAGCAGCAACATCAGCGCCATCGCGGTGGCCACCGATTCACCGGCATCCCCGATTCCGGCGAACACCACGTCGTACTGCACCGATCCGAAGTTCACGAACATGATCATCAGGGCGATGGCCAGGCCGATATCGCCGACGCGGTTGACCACGAACGCTTTTCGAGCTGCCGAGGCTGCCGACGGCTTGTGCTGCCAGAATCCGATGAGCAGGTACGACGCGAGGCCTACACCCTCCCACCCCAGATACAGGCCGAGAAAATTGTCGGACAGCACCAGCAGCAGCATGGCGGCAAGAAACAGGTTGAGGTACGCGAAGAAGCGCCGACGCTCCGCGTCGTGGCTCATGTATCCGATCGAGTACACGTGAATGAGCGACCCGACTCCGGTGATCAACAAGACGAAGCAGATCGACAACTGGTCGGCGCGGAGTCCGAAGTCGACCTGCAATTCGTCGACGGGAACCCAGCGGAACAGAGTCTCGGTGATCGCTCGGTTCGACTCGTCACGCCCGAGCATCGAGGCGAACACCAGCGCTGCAACCACGAACGACGACACCGCTGCTGCCGTCGCAGCCAAGTGCCCCCACGGGTTGCAGCGCCGGCCACCGAGCAGCAGGACGGCCGCACCGAACGCCGGCAGAGCCGGAAGAAGCCACAGGATCGACATCGTTTCTGCTCCCCCGTCAGTTCTTCATCAGTGAGTTCTCGTCCATCGAGATCGAGCGACGAGAACGGAAGATGGCCATGATGATCGCCAGGCCCACCACCACCTCGGCAGCTGCGACCACCATGGTGAAGAACGCGAACAACTGGCCGTCGAGATTGCCGTGCATACGGGAGAACGTGACGAACGCGAGATTGACTGCGTTGAGCATCAATTCGATGCACATGAACACGATGATGGCGTTACGCCTGACGATGACTCCCGCCGCGCCGATCGTGAACAGCAGAACCGACAGATAGAGGTAGTTCTCGGGATTCATCGCTCGTCACCCCCGTCCACCTTGTACTGGCTCCGACGATCGGCGAACAGTGCATTGACGGACGACTCCGACTCGCTTCCGTCCGGCAGCAGAGCGCGTCGATCGACGCCGTTGTGACGGGCGAACACACCGGGGCTCGGCAGCGGTGTCACCCTCGAGCCGTCGCGGAATCGGTCCCGCGACATCTCTCGCTGCCCCTTCACCGGCCCCAGGGCCTCCCGGTGCGCCAGGATCATCGCCCCGATGGTGGCGGTGATCAACAGCGCTCCGGTCAGCTCGAACGCCCATACGTACTCGACGAAGATCAGCTCGGCCAGGCCTTCGACATTTCCGGTGGAGTTGGCCGCGTCGAGCCCGACGAAATCGAGCCGGCCGGCGCGGGCCGAGTCGCGCAGCAGAACCCCGATGATCAACAGCGCGAAACCGATTCCGATGACGACGGCCGCGATACGGTGCCCTCGCAGTGTCTCGGTCAAGGACTCCGAGGAGTCGACCCCGACGAGCATCAGGACGAACAGAAACAGCATCATGACCGCGCCGGTGTAGACGACGATCTGCACGACACCGAGGAACAGCGCCCCCTGCGCCATGTAGAAGGTCGCGAGGACCACCATGGTGGCGGCGAGAAACAGTGCAGAGTAGACAGCTTTCGTGCTCATCACCACACCGAGAGCACCGAGGACCGCGACAACACCGAGGGTCCAGAATTGCACCGCCTCACCGGTGGAGGTTGCCTCGAGGGCGAGCTGCACCGTCGCAGTCATCGAACCGGACCGCGATCGGTTTCGGCCTCGCTCTCGGCACCGGTGACGGTGCCGCGGTAGTAGTCCTCCGCCGAACGCCCCGGCGCCATCGCGTGCGGTGGCGCCACCATGTCCGGCTCCAGCGGTGCCAGCAGTGAATCCTTCTCGTAGATCATGTCGGCTCGGTTGTCACCGGCGAGTTCGTATTCGTTGGTCATCGTCAGAGCCCTTGTAGGACAGGCCTCCACACACAATCCGCAGCCGATGCATCGAAGATAGTTGATCTGATAGACCCCGCCGTATCGCTCGCCCGGCGAGAATCGCTCGGTCTCGGTGTTGTCGGCTCCTTCGACGTAGATCGCGTCGGCCGGACAGGCCCACGCGCAGAGCTCGCAGCCGATGCACTTCTCGAGGCCGTCGGCGTATCGGTTGAGCTGATGCCGACCGTGGTAGCGAACCTCGGTCGGTTTCTTCTCCTCCGGATACAGCTCCGTCTCGGGTTTCTTGAACATCGTGGCGAAGGTGACACCGAATCCGGCGATGGGACCGAGGAATTCAGGCATCGGCGTTCTCCTTCTGTGACCGGGCCGGGTGTGACCGCGCTCCGGCGTGCCGGCTCGCAATCGTCGCGCCCTGCTTGGGGATGGGAGGAATCGGGAATCCGCCTGCGGTGGCATCGAATTCTTCGGTGGGCGGCGGAGGCGGAACGTTCCGGATACGTGCGCGCTTTCGCAGCATGAGCAGCAGAGAACCCAGAACGGCGACCGCGAAGACCATCGACGCGATGAACGTGACCAGAGGCATGTCGTACCTACCGGCCCCGAGTACCCGCACCGTCGCGATCACCATCACCCAGATCAGAGCGACGGGAATCAGGATCTTCCAGCCGAAATTCATGAACTGGTCGTAACGCAACCTCGGCAACGTCGACCGCAACCAGATGAAGACGAACAGGAACACCCACACCTTGACGACGAACCACAGCACCGGCCACCACCCGGAATTGGCACCGCTCCACAGACTCAACGGAATCGGAGCCCGCCAGCCACCCAGGAACAACGTGGTCGCGAGCGCCGACACCGTGACCATGTTGATGTACTCGGCAAGCATGAACATCGCGAAACGCAAGGAGGAATATTCGGTGTGGAACCCGCCCACCAATTCCCCTTCGGCCTCGGGCAAGTCGAAGGGAGCGCGGTTGGTTTCACCGACCATGGCCGTCACGTACACCAGGAACGACGGCAGGAGCAACAGCACGTACCAGGTGTTCTGTTGCGCAGCAACAATTCCGGAGGTCGACATGGTCCCCGCGTACAGGAATACCGCAGCGAACGACAGGCCCATCGCAACCTCGTAGGAAATGACCTGCGCCGTCGAGCGCAGTGCGCCCAGCAACGGATACGTCGAATTCGACGCCCAGCCGGCCAGGACGATTCCGTACACACCCACCGAGGTGACCGCGAGGATGTACAGAACCCCCACCGGCAGGTCGGTCATCTGCAGCGGAGTCGTGGTGCCGAACACCGACACCTCGGGCCCGAACGGAATCACCGCAAAGGCCATGAATGCAGGGACCACCGAAATGATCGGAGCCAGAATGTAAATCGGCTTGTCGACACCGGTCGGAGTGATTCCCTCTTTCAGCGCAAGCTTGATTCCGTCCATCAGCGACTGCAACAGTCCCCACGGACCGACCCGATTGGGCCCGACGCGCATCTGCATCCACGCCATGATCTTGCGTTCGGCATAGATCGCAACGAGCGGTGTGAGAACCAGGAATACGAAGACCGCCAAGGCCTTGCCGATCACCAACCACCACGGGTCGGTCCCGAACATCGACAGATCGGTCGGCGCGGAGACGATCACGATGCCTCACTTTCGCGTGGCTCCACCGTCTGTACAGGCTCCGCCCTGCGAAGCCTGACCACTGCACCCGACTCTGCGCCGAGTGAGCGGTACACCGAGGAACCGGGCGAGTTCATCGGTACCCACACCACGTTGTCGGGTAGATCGGTTACTTTCAGCGGCAGCGTGATCGAGCCACCGTCCGTCTCGACGCTCACCCAATCACCGGCCCCTGCCCGGATC
Source organism: Rhodococcus ruber (assembly GCF_027270735.1). GTDB lineage: Bacteria > Actinomycetota > Actinomycetes > Mycobacteriales > Mycobacteriaceae > Rhodococcoides > Rhodococcoides rubrum_A. Next base: position 224,541 of record NZ_JAPWIJ010000003.1, read on the forward strand.
GTCGACGCCGTCGCCGCGGACAGTCGGACCGTAGGCGGGCGACCGGTCTTCGCGAGATCGTCCTCACCGTCCTGCATCCGTCCCGAATCGATGAGCATCCGCCACGTCGCCAGAATCGCCTCCCCGGGCTCGAGCGACGGCGTTTCCGCGCGCGGACTCACTCGGGCCACGGCGATCCGCGATCCGTTCCAGCTACCCAAACGGGCCAGCTCCCTGCGCGCTGCAGCCGCGTCGGGCAGCGACAGCTCGACCCCCATCTGCTCGGCGATGGCATCGAGAACGCGTTGATCGGGCAGTACCGCGCCTGCCCCGAGTGCAGTGTCGAATGCGCGTGGTCTTCCCTCCCAGTCAACGAAGGTTCCCTGTTTGTCGACTACCGGTGCCACCGGGAACACCACGTCGGCGCGCTCGGTGACCGCGCTGTGTCGAAGTTCGAGACTGACCACGAACGCCGATCGATCCACCGCGTCGAGCGCGGCGCGCGGATCGGGTAGATCGTCCGGGTCGATTCCAGCTGTGATCAGAACGCGATCGGGACCGGCGTCCGCCAGTATCGCGCCGGTATCGCGACCCACGTCAGCGGGAAGTTCGGCCACTCCCCACACGGCTGCCACCTCGGCGCGCGCCGACGCATCGACCACAGGCCGCCCGCCCGGCAGCACATTCGGCAGTGTGCCGGCGTCGAGCGCGCCGCGTTCTCCTGCGCGCCGCGAAATCCACGCCAACTTTGCTCCGGTGTCGTCGGCCAACTTCGACGCTGCGGACAGTCCGCCGGAGACAGTGCCGAGCCGCTCACCGACGAGAACGATCGATCCGGGCTCGCGGAGGAGTTGGGCAATGGATTCGGTGCCTCGATCGCCGACGTGCAAGGCGTCGAGCCAGTGTGGCTCGTCGCCTGGAACCGATTGCAGCAGAACACCATCGAGTTTGCGCAGACCTCGACTGGCCCAGGGCGCGATCGAAGCCACCACCAGGCCCCGAGTACGGTGCGCCTTACGCAGTCTCAGGAACACCAGTGGCGATTCTTCCTCGGGCTCGAAGCCGACCAACACCACCACGGGGGCATCCTCGAGGTCGGTATAGGTGACTCCCAATCCGGTCCCTGCGATACGACCGGCCAGAAAGTCCGCTTCCTCTGCGCTGTGACCACGGTTTCGGAAATCGATATCGTTGGTGTGCAGTACCGTTCGAGCGAATTTGGCGTAGGCGTACGAGTCTTCGAGGGTCGATCTTCCGCCCACGAGTACCGCCGCGCGACCGATTGACGCGGCCAATCCGGTTGCTGCGGCCGCCAGTGCAGCCGACCACGACGTCTCGATCAATGCACCCGACTCGTCTCGGATCATCGGTGCGGTGATGCGGTCCGGCTCGGTGGCGTAATGGAACGCCCAGCGGCCCTTGTCGCAGTTCCATTCCTCGTTGACCTGCGGATCGTCGCCGGCCAGACGTCGAAGAACCTTGCCACGTCGGTGATCGGTACGTTGAGCGCAGCCGCCTGCACAGTGCTCGCACACACTCGGCGACGAGGTCAGGTCGTAGGGTCGGGCCCGGAACCGATACTCGGTGTTCGTCAGTGCCCCCACCGGGCAGATCTGGACCGTATTTCCCGAGAAGTAGGAGTCGAACGGTTCGTTACCGAAGATGCCGACCTGTTGTACCGCACCTCGTTCGAGCAACTCGATGGACGGGTCTCCGGCAACCTGAGCTGCGAAGCGAGTGCACCGAGCGCACAGGACACAGCGTTCCCGATCGAGCAGAACCTCGGCCGACAACGGAATCGGCTTGGGATAGGTACGTTTGGTCTCGGTGAACCTGGACTCGGTGCGGCCCGCAGCCATTGCCTGGTTCTGCAGTGGACATTCGCCGCCCTTGTCGCACACCGGGCAATCGAGGGGGTGGTTGATGAGCAACAACTCCATGACCCCGCGCTGTGCCTTGTCCGCGACCTCCGACGTCACCTGAGTACGCACCACCATGCCGTCGGCCACCGTCGTCGTACAGGACGCCAACGGCTTGCGTTGCCCCTCGACGTCGACCAGACACTGCCGGCAGGCCCCCACCGGATCGAGCAGCGGATGATCGCAGAAACGCGGAATCTGCACTCCCATCAACTCGGCAGCGCGAATCACCAATGTGCCCTTGGGAACAGTGACCTCGTGGTCGTCGATGGTCAATGTCACCATCTCGACCGGCGTGACCGACTGATCGGGGCTAGCAGGAGTGGAGCCTGCGGAACGACCGGGTGTCGGTGCCGTCATGACGTCAGCTCCTCTGCCATCAGGGTCGATCGGTGCGGGTCGAACGGGCATCCCTGCTCGGTGACGTGACGGATGTATTCGTCGCGGAAGTACTTCAGTGAGGAGACGATGGGACTGGCGGCACCGTCTCCCAACGCGCAGAAGGACTTTCCGGCGATGCCGTCCGCGATGTCGAGCAGAGTGGTCAGGTCACCCTCGGTACCGGTACCACCGTCGAGGCGCCTGAGGATCTGCACCAGCCAGTAGGTCCCCTCGCGGCACGGTGTGCATTTGCCGCAGGATTCGTGTGCGTAGAACTCGGTCCACCGCAACACCGCTCGCACCACACATGTCGTGTCGTCGAAGATCTGCAGTGCTTTGGTCCCCAGCATCGATCCGGCGGCACCGACGCCTTCGTAGTCGAGTGGGACATCGAGATGGTCGCCGGTGAACATCGGTGTCGAGGATCCTCCCGGCGTCCAGAACTTCAGTTCGTGTCCCGGTCTGATCCCGCCCGCGTAGCCGAGCAACTCCCGCAGCGTGATTCCCAACGGTGCCTCGTACTGGCCCGGACGGCAGACGTGGCCCGACATCGAATACAGCGTGAATCCGGGTGACTTCTCGCTGCCCATGGACCGGAACCACTCGATTCCCTTGCGCAGGATCACTGGAACGCTGGCAATGGATTCGACGTTGTTCACCACGGTCGGGCGCGCGTACAGTCCCGCCACTGCGGGGAACGGGGGCCGCAGCCGAGGTTGCCCCCGCCGACCCTCCAACGAATCGAGCAGGGCTGTCTCTTCGCCGCAGATGTACGCACCGGCCCCGGCGTGGATCACCAACTCGAGGTCGAAGCTCGATCCGAGAACGTCCTTCCCCAAATAACCCGCCGCGTAGGCCTCCGCGACCGCGGCCTGCAGCCTGCGTAGCACCGGCACCACTTCACCTCGGACGTACACGAAGGCGTGCGAAGCGCGAATTGCGTACGCGGCGATGATTATTCCCTCGACGAGCGTATGCGGACTCGCCATCAGCAGCGGCATGTCCTTGCAGGTACCCGGCTCGGACTCGTCGGCATTGACCACCAGATAGTGCTCTTTGCCGTCGTTCTGGGGTATGAAGCTCCACTTCGTTCCGGTAGGAAAGCCCGCACCACCCCTGCCTCGTAGGCCGGATTCCTTGACGAAGGCGATGAGGTCGTCGGGGTCCATCGCGAGGGCCTTCTCGAGCCCCGCGTAGCCGTCGTGACTTCGGTAGGTGTCGAGAGTCCACGAGTCCTGCTCGTCCCAGAACTCGCTCAAGACCGGCGTCAGGGCCATGTCACTCCCCCTTCGTCGATGGATCGGTCTCGGTGGTGTTCGGCTGTGGTGGCACGGTGGCCGAGGGCGCAGGCGCAGGCTTGTCTCGCACCGTCTCCGCAACTGCTTCGGCTCCGACATCGGGATGTCCGTCGTCCGGTCGCGATACGGCCTCGGGAGCAGACATGGCGTGCTCTCGCGCGTAGAGCAGACCGGTGAGAGTGGCTTCGCCTGCGCCACCGGATGATTCGACCGCCTCGGGGCGGTCATCGGGAAATCCGGCGAGAATTCGTTCGGTCTCACGAAACGTGCACAGTGGCGCTCCACGCGTCGGGGTGACCTGGGCACCGGATCGAAGTGCATCGACCAGATCCCGCGCAGACGACGGGGTGCTGTTGTCGAAGAACTCCCAATTGACCATCATCACCGGTGCGTAGTCGCACGCGGCGTTGCATTCGATGTGTTCGAGAGTGATGGTGCCGTCGGCGGTCGTCTCGCCATGGTCGATGTCGAGGTGGTCGCGCAGGGTGTCCATGATGGCGTCGCCGCCCATGACGGCGCACAGGGTATTGGTGCACACGCCGACGCGGTACGTCCCCGTGGGCTCGCGGCGGTACATCGAATAGAACGTCGCGACGGCTGTGACCTCCGCACCGGTGAGTTCGAGCACGTCGGAACAGAATTCGATTCCTGCAGGGGTGAGGTAGCCGTCTTCGGATTGCACGAGGTGCAACAACGGCAGCAGTGCCGATCTGGCCTGCGGATAGCGCGCGACGACGATGGCGGCGTCGGTGTGCAGCCGGGCGAGTACCTCGGGGGTATACGACGTTCGTGCACCGGGCGCGGCCAGTTGCACCGCCTCGTCCGGGCGGGCTCCGAGTTGAATCAGAACCGGCTCCGAGTGCGGCTGCGCGGTCATCGGTCCACCCCACCCATCACCGGGTCGATACTGGCGACCGCGGCGATGACGTCGGAGATCATGCCGCCCTCGCACATCGCGGCCACTGCCTGCAGATTGGCGAAGGACGGATCTCTGAAATGCACTCGGTACGGCCGTGATCCGCCGTCGCTGACGATGTGGACGCCCAGCTCACCTCGTGGTGACTCCACCGAAGACAGCACCTGCCCCGCCGGGACTCGCATCCCCTCGGTCACCAGTTTGAAGTGGTGGATCAGTGATTCCATCGAGGTGTTCATGATGGTGCGCACGTGATTCTGCGAGTTGCCGAGGCCATCGGGTCCCGACACCAGATCGGCAGGCCACGCGATCTTCTTGTCGTCGATGACGACGGGCCCTGGACGGAGTCGATCGAGGGTCTGTTCGACGATCTTCAGCGACTCCTTCATCTCTTCGACCCGGATCAGATAGCGCCCGTAACAGTCACTTCCGGTGTCGGTCACCACGTCGAACTCGTAGCTGTCGTATCCACAGTAGGGATCGGACCGGCGCAGATCGTAGGGCAGTCCGGTCGATCGAAGCACCGGACCGGTGACGCCGAGAGCCATACATCCGGTGAGGTCCAGGTAGCCGACGTTCTCGGTTCTGGCCTTCCAGATCGGGTTGTCGTTGAGCATGAGTTCGAGATCGCGAAGGCGTCCGGGAAGTACCCGGAGAAGCTCGCGCACCTTGTCGATCGCATCGTCCGGGAGATCCTGAGACAGTCCTCCAGGACGGATGTAGGCGTGATTCATCCGGAGCCCGGTGATGGCCTCGAAGACGTCGAGGATCAGTTCTCGCTCACGGAAACCGAACAGCATCGCTGTCACCGCTCCCAATTCCATTCCGCCCGTTGCCAATGCAACCAAGTGGGACGAAATTCGATTGAGCTCCATCAGCATCACCCGGATCACCGTCGCGCGCTCTGGAATGTCGTCGGTGATGTCGAGCAGCTTCTCCACGCCGAGGCAGTACGCCGTTTCGTTGAAGAACGGCGACAAGTAATCCATGCGGGTGACGAACGTGACGCCCTGGGTCCAGTTTCTATATTCGAGGTTCTTCTCGATTCCGGTATGCAGGTATCCGATCCCGCATCGAGCCTCGGTGACGGTCTCGCCCTCGATTTCGAGAATCAACCGCAGTACCCCGTGGGTGGACGGGTGTTGCGGACCCATGTTCACCACGATCCGTTCGGTGCCGGACCCGCGCGCCAGTTCGACGACGTCGTCCCAGTCCTGGCCCGATACCGCGTAGATGGTTTCGTCTGTTGCGCTCATCAGTTGTACGACCTGCGCTCGTTCGGGGGCGCGACCCGAGCGCCCTTGTACTCGATGGGAATTCCGCCCAGCGGATAGTCCTTGCGTTGCGGGTGACCGACCCAGTCGTCGGGCATCTCGATACGCGTCAGTGCAGGGTGACCGTCGAACACGATGCCGAAGAAGTCGTAGACCTCGCGTTCGTGCCAGTCGTTGGTGGGATACACCCCGCAGAGCGAGGGCGTGTGCGGATCTGCATCGGGGACGGCGACTTCCAGTCGCAGGCGACGTCCGTGTGTGATGGAGACGAGGTGATAGACCACATGCAATTCGCGGCCGACCTGATCCGGGTAATGCACACCCGATGCGCCCGTACACAACTCGAATCGGAGCTCCTCGTCGTCACGCAGCGCGCGGGCCACCGCGCAGACGTGTTCTCTAGTGAGATGCGCGGTCAACTCGCCCCGATGTAACACCACGCGTTCGACGGCGTCCTCGTACGACACCGCGCCGGATTCGAGAACTGCGGCCAGCCGGTCGACCACAGCATCGAAGTAGCCGCCGTAGGGCCGCACGGCGGTGTCGATCGCGGCCACCGGAGGCTGCAGTCGGCCGTAACCGGATGTGTCACCGGTGCCCTGGACACCGAACATCCCGCGGGGTCCGTGCGCGGTCATCGCAGCAGGCCTTTGAGATCGATCGTCGGGGTGGACGACAGCGCCGCGGCTTCGGCTGCCGCGCGCACCTGCTCGCGATTCACGCCGAGCGGCATTTCCTGAATCTTCTTGTGCAGCTCCAGGATTGCGTTGAGCAACATCTCCGGCCGCGGCGGGCAACCCGGCAGATAGATGTCGACGGGAACGATGTGGTCGACGCCTTGGACCACCGCGTAATTGTTGAACATTCCGCCCGAGGACGCGCAGACCCCCATGGCCAGGACCCATTTGGGTTCGGCCATCTGGTCGTACACCTGCCGCAGTACCGGACCCATCTTCTGGCTGACGCGCCCCGCCACGATCATCAGATCCGCTTGGCGCGGAGACGCGCGAAACGCTTCCATACCGAATCGGGCGAGATCGAACCGACCGGACGTAGTGGCCATCATTTCGATCGCGCAGCACGCGAGACCGAATGTGGCCGGCCACAGCGAACCCTTACGGGCGTATCCGGCCAACCCTTCGACGGTGGTCAGCAGAAATCCACTGGGTAGCTTCTCTTCGAGTCCCATCGATCACGCTCTTTCGCTTTCGCAGAATTGAGAACAAGCACCGTTCTTCGTCGAATCAGTCCCAACCGAGTCCGCCTCGCCGCCACTCGTAGACGTAGGCGACCGACACGTTGACGACGAACAGCGCCATGGCGACGAGCCCGAATGCTCCCAACACGTCGAGGTGGACCGCCCACGGATAGAGGAAGACGATCTCGATGTCGAAGATGATGAACAGCATCGCGGTCAGGTAGAACTTCACCGGAAATCGTTGGCCCGTAGGCGCATGCATCGTCGGCTCGATACCGCATTCGTAGGCGTCGAATTTGGCGCGGTTGTATCGCGCGGGCCCCACCATGGTGCCGACCATCACCGAGAACACCGCGAACGCGATCGCAATGACACCGAGAACGAGAATCGGAACGTAGGCGTTCATTCGGGCATCCGCTCCCTCGATCGACGTCCGCGCCGACGCGAGGTAAATGCGACGACCGTACCAATGTGACCTGAACCACACAGTATGGGTTCGGTGCGGATCTCGCGGGATTTCGAGCAGTCCAGTTTCGTAAACCGTTGACGCGCATGGGTCACCCGCCCTCGGACCCCCTCTTCGATGTGATCCATATCACTCCACCGCCACATGCGGTCCATGCAACGGATGACGACCAATCTCCGAACATTTCCGGCCGCCCGACCCGGGCTGCCGACATCACGAAGGAGACACGATGAAGTCGATTTCCATCTCCGCGCTCGCCGCTGAGGGACTCGGCACTGCCCTGCTGGTCATTTTCGGTGTCGGCACTGCCGTCATCGCCGGAGACACCGTCGGGACCCCTGGCATCGCACTGGCGTTCGGGCTCACCTTGCTCGCCCTCGTCTACGCGATCGGCCCGATCTCCGGCTGCCACATCAACCCGGCCGTGACGATCGGAGCCTTGATAGCTCGCGCCATCACCCCGATCAAGGCTGTGTTCTACATCGCCGCCCAGGCCGTCGGTGCAGTGATCGGCGCGCTGATCGTGCTGTTGGTCGCGTCCGGCCGTCCCGGATACGACATGTCGTCGGACGGTCTGGGCACCAATGGATTCGGCACCTCCTCGCCCGGAGAATACGGGCTGGCGTCGGTAGCGGTGTTCGAGACGATCGCGACCGGCCTACTCGTCCTCGTCGTACTGGCCACCACGGCCCCCACCGTTCACCCCGTCGTGGCGGCCGGCATCCCGATCGGCCTGACCCTGACCGTGGTCCACCTGCTCGGCATCGGAATCGATTCGACCTCGGTCAACCCTGCTCGGTCCTTCGGCCCAGCCCTCGTCGCCGGCGGTCCTGCCCTGTCACAACTGTGGGTGTTCGTGGTGTTTCCCGTGCTCGGAGCGGTCATAGCCGGCTCGATCCACCGGTTCGTGCTGACGGTGCCCGCATCGGAAAAGACGGTCTGACCTAGAGCGATCGAGAGACCGGGGCACCGACGCGTACCGAGTGCTGCCTCAGCAGATCGACCACTGCCCGTCCCAGCCGAATCGGATCGAGCGGATGGGGAACAGCAGCCTCGGCGCGTGACCAGTCTGCCAACCATCTGTCGTCGGGGCGTCCGATGAGAACCAGCACCGGCGGGCACGGGTCGATCTCGTCCTTGAGCTGCTTCGCCAGGCCGAGGCCCCCGACGGGCGAGGACTCGCCGTCGAGGATGGCCAAGTCGACTCCGCCCGCATCCAAGTGCTCGATGACGACGGCCGCCGTAGCGACGTCCACGTAGTCGATCTCGCCGAGCGCCGGATCCGGTCGAGTTCCCACTGCAGATGTCACCTGAGCGCGAGTCTCGGCGTTGCTGCTGTAGACGAGCACCCGCACACGAGCTGGTCGATCAGTGGCGTCGGACACACCGGCGATGCTACCGCGCGGCCGACGAGGAGGGGCCGAAACAGCCAGGGCGGAAGTGCATTCGACGTTCACAGTGTCGATCAGGATGCGATGGTGACGACTACCGCGGCGGGATTTTCCGTGGTGGTCACCGTGAACTCGGGTCGATCGGTACCCACACCGATGAACGATTGCGAGATTCCGCCGGGATCGGCCAGAAAGTCGACCGAGACCACGGCGGAACCTGCATCGTTGCGAATTCGCTCTGGCCCGGCGTAGGCCTCGACGCTGTCATCGGATCCCGTCGACGTACCCGACAGGTCGACCTGCAGTACGGATTTTCCGGGCACCGCCACAGGCTCACTCGTGGCATACCGCACCGCCTCGTCGACATAACGAACCGTGTACGACACCGGACCGTTGCCTGCCATTCGATATTCGACGGCCGAGGACCCCACGAACAGGACATCGGTGACACCGACCGGCAACATTCCCGGATATCGAGCACCTTCGAGACTCGGAGGAAGCTCGTCGACGTAGGGAATCACGGCCGTCGGAGCTGCGGTGGGACCCGGAACAGCGAACGGATCTCCGACCACCAGAGAACCCGTGACCGTGGTGTAGTTCGTGCTCGCCGAGACCTCGTCCAACCGAGGTGTCACGTCACCACCGGAGCAGCTCGCGAGCAGGACGACCAGTAGTGACCCGGCCGCCAAGGACGCGGCCGGCTCGCTGCGGTGACCTTCGTGCATCGCCGTACCGTACCGAAGAAACCGTTCGGTTCGGTAGTGGTGCTTCGACGCGATTCGGTCACGATTGCGCCGACGGTCGATCCTGCTAGCGTCGGAGCATGGAGCCGAAAAGTTATTCGTCCGGTGAGCGTGTATTCGGTCCACCCAACGGAACGTTCGACGCAGATTGGGCTGCGACAGCGCTGCGGTCCAACCGCCCCGAACTGGATCATCCCACCTCGGTTCGGCTCGTCGAGCAGGCCTGGGAGCTCCTTCGGACACAGGGCCTTCGCGGCGAGGGTCTCACCCGGGCTCTCGACCTGGAGCCCGAACTGGCCGCCGCAGTCTCTGCGGTCGCCACCGAGACCGCAGAGCTCTACCTCGACCCCAGGTAGCTGCCCGGTCAGGTTCTGCTGAGCCGATGCCGTACAAGGGCGAACATCAGCCCGCCGAGGATCGACAGCACCAGCATGCTCAGAACCCACGGTGCCGGCTCGTGTTGCCAGAGCACGTCCTGTTGTGCGGAGGGAACGTGCGACCGAATGTCGACCGTCGATGCCCCCGCCGCGAACCCCCACCGCGCGGGCAGCAGCCACGACAGTTGATCGAGCACGATGCGTCCGGTCACCGGAATCAAGCCACCGCACAGTACGAGTTGCGCCATCACCGTGACCACCATCATCGGCATGACCTGCTCGGCGGATTTCGCCATCGCCGACAACGCCAATCCAAGTATCGCCGAACACGCAGTGGTGGCCGCGATCACGAGCATCAATTCGATCGCGCCACTGTGCACGAAAGAACCGGGCAACAGGGACGCGGATTCCGGAGACCCCTTACCCAGCAGCACCAGTGACACCAGGACCAGTGCCTGGATTACCGCCACCGCGCCGAACACCGCCGTCTTCGCTACCAAGTAGGCACCGGGGTCGAGGCCTGCCGCACGCTCGCGCCGAAATATTGTGCGCTCGCCCACCAGATCACGCGCCGACAGCGACAGTCCCATGAAGCAGGCACCCACGATCAGCAGCACCATGATCTGCACCGGTTCGGTCGGCGCGTCCTGACCCGCCGCTCCGAACCCGCTGCGGCCCGGAACGACGAGCGCCAGCACACCGAGCAGCACCGGTAGGACGGTCAAGAAGAGGAAGTAGCCCCGATCTGCGGCAATGAGACGCAACTGTCGACGGGCAACGGTATCGAGCTGTCGACGGAAGGTCGTCGCGGAGCCGGCTCGGTACGCGTTCACCGATCCGGTTCTCGGTGCGGACGGCGGCTGCGGACGGCGCGGTCGCCGTGCTCTGTACGCGTCGAACACCGAATTCGGATCTGCGGCGACCGCAGCGAACGCGTCGGCCCAGTCCGCAGTACCCAGCGCCTCTCCTACGCCGCCTGCCGGACCGCGATAGGCAGTCTTCCCGCCTGGCGCGAGAAGCAAGACCTGGTCGCACATATCGAGGTACGTCACCGAATGAGTCACGACGATCACGACGCGCCCGGCGTCGGCCAACTCTCGCATCATCGCCATGACTTGACGATCGAGAGCAGGATCCAGGCCGGAGGTGGGTTCGTCGAGGATGAGCAGTGAAGGGCCGGTGAGCAATTCGAGCGCAACCGATGCGCGTTTTCGCTGCCCACCGGACAGGGCGTCGATCCGGGTGTCCGCATGTTCGGTCAGAGACAGCTCGGCGAGAACACCCGCGACGACAGCCGCGCGGTCCGATGCCGTGGTGTCGGGTGGCAGGCGAAGCTCGGCAGCGTAGGTGAGCGCCTGCGTCACGGTCAGCTGTCGGTGCAACACATCGTCCTGTGGAACCATGCCGATGCGTCCGCGAAGGGCCGGGTACTCCGCGTGCACGTCGTGACCGTCGAACATCACCGAGCCGGTGGTCGGTGTGGTCACACCGGAAACGACTGTGGACAGCGTCGACTTGCCTGCGCCGGACGGGCCGATCAACGCAGTCAGCGTTCCGTGTGCAGCGTCGAGGTCGACCTCGGTCAGGAGCGTCGTGTTGCTCCCCACCACCAGTCCGACGCCGTGCACCACGAGACCGTCGTATGTCGTTTCCGCTGCCCGGGGCACGATGGCTCGGTCGACGACAAGAAAATCGACGTTCCCGATCGTGAACACCTGCCCGTCGAGCAGCTGCGTCGAAGTGACGCGGTGCCCGCCGACGTACGTACCGTTCATGCTGCCGAGGTCCTCGATACACAATCCGTCCGGCCCCGCCGACACCCTGGCGTGCCTGCGCGAGACGAGGACATCGGACACTACGACGTCGTTGTCGTCGGTGCGGCCGAGAGTCACGCCGGTCGCCGGAACCGCGATCGGCACGTTGGGTCGAGCGAGAACGTACGCCGTGGAATCCAGTGGTTCGGTATTCGGGACGATGGTCAGCAGAGGGCCCGATCGCGGGTCACCGAGGCGTACGTCGACGGGGGCGAACACCGTGAGAGCATCGGCGATCGGAGACCCGTCGACGAAGGTTCCGTTGGCACTGCCGGTGTCTCGGATCGTCCACCGACCGCGCCACACCAGCTCGGCGTGATGTCTCGAGACGAGCGGGTCGTGCACCGGCAGCAGATGACCCTCGTCTCGGCCGATAGTCACCGGAACTGCGCCGTCGAACGTTCGGTGCACCGACCCGATGCGCACCGTCACCGACGGAATCCCCCGACTCTCCATGGGCGGATCCTAGTTCGGCCCGAAGAACTGCTCGACGACGAACCCGACGACGAGCACCGCCGTTCCGCCGATCTCGCCGACGATCAGCGCGTACATGAACACGTGCGTTCCGGCAACCGGCTGGACGAATTGGTTCTCGGTGTCCCGGCGGACTCCGTGCACGGTGTACCCGGCGATCGCACCCACGAAGAACAGCAACACCACCGATGCGGCGGTCAGATCGACCGGAACCGGCCAGGCACTGAAGTGCGCCAGAACTGCCAGCACCAGCGCGGCGAACGAGTACATCAGCGCCGCTCGATGGGCGATGTCGACGTATCGATGCGCCGTCCGGTCCGCCGAGGTCGACATCTGGCGATATTTCAGCACCCCCAACCCCAGAGCCCACAGCAACAGAAGACCGGCCGCGAGGACGATCACCTTCGTATCCAGCTCCAACTGCATCTTCGGCTCCCCACTCGATTACGCGCCGAAGGTAGCACCGCCGCCTGCTTTGTTACCGTTCGGCAATGCCTGTCGATCCCGGACTGTCCCAGCGCGCGCACGGAGTTCGATTCGAGTGGGGTCTCTCCGGGGCCGATGCCGTCGTCGACGGGGCGGACATCGCCGTGATCGTCGATGTCCTGTCGTTCACGACGACGCTGACGGTGGCGATGGATGCGGGTATCGACGTGATTCCGTGCCGATGGCGTGACGACCGAGCTTCGCAGCTGGCCGAAGAGTTCGACGCAGTTCTCGCCGTCGGCCGTTCGGCAGGCTCACCGGGCCGGATCAGCCTGTGCCCGGCCAGTATCCGAAATACTCCACCACCTGCCCGTCTGGTGTTGCCGTCACCCAACGGCTCCACCATCGCGTACGAGCTCGCGAGCCGGGCCGGGTTGTGCGTGGGCGCATCGCTGAGAAATGCCGCGGCGGTCGCGAAGTGGATACGTGCCCAGAACCCGACCGCCGTGATTGCCGTCATAGCGTCCGGCGAACGGTGGCCCGACGCATCACTGCGTCCCGCAGTGGAGGACCTGTGGGGTGCGGGTGCGGTCATCGCCGAACTTCTCGATTCCGGAGCAGCCGACGCATCTGCGGAGGCGGTGGCGGCAGCAGCGGCGTGGCGGGCCGTGAAGCAGGGTGTGGCCTCCGAGCTGCTGCGATGCGCGTCCGGGCAGGAACTGAACACGATGGGGCATCCCGAAGATGTGGTGATTGCCGCCGAGACCGGCTCGAGTGGCTGCGTTCCGCTTTTGCGCGACGGAATGTTCGTCGACGCAACTCGTCGACGCAACTCGTCGACGGACGATCGCGGGTTCGACAGAGAGCTGAAACGCCGAACCGACACGGCCGATGATGTCCGATATTTGGATCGGGACCCCTGATCACGGATCATACGATGGTGAGTACGGAACGAGTCGCCCCGAAGACCACCGTCGTTGTACCGACGTACAACGAGCGCGAGAACCTCCCCAAGCTCGTCGAGTTGCTCGCCGGGTTGAAGGTGGAGGGGCTCGGCGTGCTGGTCGTCGACGACAATTCACCCGACGGTACCGGCGACATCGCCGACAAATTGGCCATCGACGGCCCCCTCGACGTCAGTGTTCTCCACCGCACCGAGAAGAACGGACTCGGCCGCGCCTACGTCGCGGGTATGACGCGAGCTCTCGACGAAGGCGCGGACATCGTGATCCAGATGGATGCCGATCTCTCGCACCCCACCGAGGTGATCCCGGCGATGATCGACAAGCTGAACACCACCGATGCGGCCGTCGTTCTCGGATCGCGTTACGTTCCCGGCGGTGCCGTTGCCGCAGATTGGCCCTGGCACCGCAAGGCGCTGTCGGCCTGGGCGAACTTCTACGTCAACACGATCCTGCGACTCGGAGTCAAGGACGCGACAGCAGGATTCAAAGCGTGGCACGCGCGTACTCTCCGCACCATCGACGTGGCGTCGGTCGAGAGCAACGGGTACGCGTTCCAGGTCGAGATGAACTATCGGACCGTCAAGCACGGACTCACTCTCGCCGAAGTGCCGATCACGTTCGAGGAGCGTAGCGAGGGCGAATCCAAGATGAGCCTGTCGGTACAGCTCGAATCGGCCCTGGTGCCCTGGAAGTTGCTGCTGGGCAAGAAGAAGATTTGACCGACGCACCGGCGACCATCACGGCGTGAAGCGTCGGAATCCACCTTCGGCACCGATGACCTGACCGGTGATCGAACCCGAATCGGGCGAGAGCAACATCGCCACGACGGCCGCGGCCTCCTCGGGTGAGTTCCACCGACCGCGCGGCATGTGACGTTCTACGAATTCGTTCAGATCAGCGCCGGCCCAGCCGGTATCGGTGGGACCCGGATTGATCGTGTTGACCGTGATGCCTCGCTCGATCACCGCATCGGCCAGGGTCGGGGTGATCGACGCGATGGCACCTTTGCTCACCGCGTAGGGAATTTCGGTCGGCATGGGCCCCTGGCCCTGGCCGGAGGTGAACAGCACGACGCGACCACCGTCGGGATGATCGACGTAGCGCCGCGCGAACTCCTGGACCAGAAGCAGAGATGCTCGTGCGTTCACCGCCCACGTCAGGTCCAGCGATTCTGCGGTCATGGTCGCCAGATCACCCAGTTGTGATCGGGCGTGGTTGACCACCAGAGAATCGACGCTGCCGAACGTGGATTCGGCCGCGTCGAACAGCGTTGCGGGTGCTGTCGGATCGACGAAGTCGACGTCGAGGTGGCCGAGTCTGTCCGTAGCGGTGGACAACTCGGCCAACACTTGCTTTGCTCCCGGTGTACCGACTCCCCACGGCTCGGTGACGTCGTAGCCGTCGCACGAGTGCGCGAACACGCGGGTGGTCTCGTCCTGCAACAGCCGGCGAGTGACAGCGAAGCCGATTCCCTGCCGCCGGCCTACACCGGTGACGAGGACTGTTCTGCCCCGTGCAGGCACGTCCGAGTTTCTCATGCCGCGGCCTTGACGGTGGCGGCGTACACGTCGACGTATTCCTGCCCCGACAGGTTCGCCAGCGCTGCCATCACCTCATCGGTGACCGCCCGCAGAATGGCCCTACTGTTCTCTCCCCCTGCATATCTCGTGAAATACAGTGGTTCGCCGACGACCATGCGCACCTTGCCCGGACGCCACATCCTCGAACCCACCGGGTTGACTCCGAGCGTCCCGTGCATCACCACCGGCACAACGGGCGCTCCGGTCTGAATCGCCACTCTCGCCAGCCCGGTCTTGCCCTTGTACAGCCGACCGTCGGGAGATCGCGTCCCTTCCGGATATACCGCCCATACCTTCCCTTGTCGCAGAATGCTTTTCGCGGCCTCGAGCGCCGGAGCAGAAGCGTCCGCGCCGCGGCGGTCGACGGGAACCTGACCTGTCGCGCTGTAGAACCAACGAAGCGCCGCGCCTTTGATTCCCCGGCCGGAGAAGTACTCACTCTTGGCGATGAACGTGACCCGGCGACGGACCAGGAGAACGAGAAAGAACGAGTCGACGACGGTGAGGTGGTTGCCGGCGATGATCACCGGTCCCGTCCTCGGGAGATTTTCTATCCCGACCACCGTCGGCCGACCCAGAATTCGGAGAATCGGCCCGATCAGCACATATTTGAAGAACAGATACCACATCGATCGATCCTCTCGGCTGGACAACGTCACGGCCGAGAGTAGACAATGTCTACGTGCCAGACAACCTGAGGACTCGGCTGATCGACGCAGGTGTACGCCTACTCGACAGCGAAGGGCCGGAAGGGTTGACCATCAGAGCGGTCACTCGCGAGGCCGGCGTCTCACACGGCGCTCCCAGACGGTATTTTCCGACACTGAGCGCTCTGGCCGCGGCCGTGGCCCGAGTCGGCCTTGTCGATCTCGGCACCGCGCTGAATTCTGCCGCACAACAATCGGATTCGCCTCGAGATGCACTGGATGCGATGGCACATGCGTACGTGCAGTTCGCTGTGCAGCGGCCGGCGATGTTCGCTCTCATCTTTCGGCACGACCTGCTGGAGGGCTCCGGTGAAAATCTGCGACAACAATCGCGACCCCTGTTCGAGGCGCTCACCTCGGCTCTCGGTGCCGTCGCGCCGGAGAATCCACAGTTCACAGCACTGAGACTGTGGACCTCCGTGCACGGAATAGCCGCGCTGCACTCCACCCGAGCGTTCGAGCCGATCACCGACGCCTCGGCCGTGCCGGACCTGATCCGCTGCGCAGTGCGCGACGTGATCGCCGACGCTACCGGACCAGGGATTTGACCGATGCCGGCAACTGACGAGCGTTCTTGTACGGACCGACCACCGCGGCACCGAACGGACGATCGAGCAACACGGCGGCAACCTCGCGCACCTCGTCGTTGCCGACGCTGTCGATACGCGAGAGCGTGTCGGTGATATCACGGTGGTTGCCGTAGTTGAGTTCGCTGCGACCGATCCGGTTCATCCGGGAACCCGAATCTTCCAGGCCCAGAACCAGTCCGCCGCGCAACGAGCCCTTGGCGCGAGCGCACTCGGCGTCGGTGATGCCCTCGGCCGCAACCTTGGCCAACACCTCGCGAATCACCGTAGTGACCTCGCCCAAGTTTTCGGGCTGACATCCGGCATACACCGAGAAAGCACCACTGTCGGCAAACGTGTCAACCGAGGAGTAGACCGAATAGGCCAAGCCTCGCTCTTCCCGGATCTCCTGGAACAGGCGAGAACTGAGCCCACCACCGACAGCCGAATTGAGCACCGACAACGCCCAGCGATGCCCTTCGTGTCGACCGAACGCCCGCACACCCAGGCACAGATGCGCCTGCTCGCTGTCACGGGTGGTCAGGCTCAACGTGGGAGTGTTGCGCAATCGTGCTGTGCCACCACGCCTTTCGGCCGGCCGCACACCCTTCTCCAGGTGGCCTGAGAACGCGCGGCGCACGAGCGAGACGATCTGCTTGTGATCGACGTTGCCCGCGACGGCAACGACCATGCGCTGCGGCGTGTAGCGGCGAACGTGGAAGGAGTGCAATTGCGCACGGGTCATCGACTCGATGGATTCGACGGAACCGATGATCGGGCGTCCGATCGGATGATCGCCGAACATCGCTTCCAGGAAGGCATCTCCCAGCAGATCCTCGGGATCGTCGTCGCGCATGGAGATCTCTTCGAGAACCACCTGACGCTCGACGTCCACATCTGCCGATCGGCACCGACCACGAAGCACCACATCGCTGACCAGATCGATGGCGAGCGCCACGTCCTCGTCGAGCACGTGCGCGTAGAAGCAGGTGCTCTCCTTCGAGGTGAACGCGTTCAGCTCTCCCCCGACACCGTCCATCACCTGGGCGATCTCGAGTGCACTACGCGTCGGCGTCGACTTGAACAGCAGATGCTCGAGGAAGTGTGCGGCTCCGGCAACACTCGGTTGCTCGTCGCGTGAGCCGACTCCGACCCACACCCCGACCGACGCCGAGCGAACGCCGGGCACGAATTCGGTGACGACCCTAAGACCGCCGGGCAGAGTCGTGCGTTGCACGCCCGTATCCATGCCGGTGCTCTCTGGAACGGCCGAACGGTACGTCCCGAGGGGACGTACCGTTCGGCTCGGTTGCTTCTTACTCAGCGCTGACCTCGGCGGGTGCCTCGGGAGCGTCGGCGGGAGCAGCAGCGTTGTCGTCTTCGACGGGAACGAGGCTGATCTTGCCGCGGTTGTCGATATCGGCGATCTCGACGCGCAGCTTCGATCCGACGCTGACGACGTCCTCGACCTTGTTGATGCGCTTGCCGTTGCCGAGCTTCGAGATGTGCACCAGTCCGTCGCGGCCCGGGAGCAGCGAGACGAATGCACCGAAAGCCGTTGTCTTGACGACGGTTCCGAGGAATCGCTCGCCGACCTTGGGCAGCTGCGGGTTGGCGATGGCGTTGATCATGTCGATCGCGGCCTGTGCGGACGGGCCGTCCGCTGCACCGACGTAGACAGTGCCGTCATCTTCGATCGAGATGTTGGCACCGGTCTGCTCGGTGATGGAGTTGATCATCTTGCCCTTGGGCCCGATGACCTCGCCGATCTTGTCGACCGGCACCTTGATCGCGGTGACGCGAGGTGCGTACGGGCTCATTTCGTCCGGGGTGTCGATGGCCTCGGCCATGACCTCGAGGATCGTCGTGCGAGCATCCTTGGCCTGCGACAGCGCGCCGGCGAGCACCTTGGAGGGGATGCCGTCGAGCTTGGTGTCGAGCTGCAGCGCCGTGACGAAGTCCTTGGTTCCGGCGACCTTGAAGTCCATATCGCCGAACGCGTCCTCGGCACCGAGGATGTCGGTGAGTGCGACGTAACGAGTCTCGCCGTCGACCTCGTCGGACACGAGGCCCATTGCGATGCCGGCGACCGGGGCACGCAGCGGCACACCGGCATTGAGCAGCGACAGGGTCGATGCGCAGACCGAGCCCATCGAGGTCGAACCGTTGGAGCTCAGCGCCTCGGAGACCTGGCGAATGGCGTACGGGAACTCTGCCTGGCTCGGCAGAACCGGCAGCAGAGCGCGCTCGGCGAGTGCGCCGTGACCGATCTCGCGACGCTTCGGCGAACCGACTCGGCCGGTCTCACCGGTGGAGTACGGCGGGAAGTTGTAATGGTGCATGTAGCGCTTGGACGTCTCGGGCCCGAGCGAGTCGACCTGCTGCGCCATCTTGACCATGTCGAGGGTGGTGACGCCCAGGATCTGGGTCTCGCCGCGCTCGAACAGGGCCGATCCGTGGGTACGCGGGATGATCGCGACCTCGGCGGACAGCGACCGGATGTCGGTGATGCCGCGACCGTCGATGCGGAAGTGATCGGTGAGGATGCGCTGGCGAACCGACTTCTTGGTCAATGCGCGGAATGCGGCACCGATCTCCTTCTCGCGGCCGGCGAAGCTGTCTCCGACCGAGGTGAGGACCTGAGCCTTGACCTCGTCGAGCTTGCTCTCGCGCTCGGCCTTACCCGCGATCGTCAGCGCCTCGTTCAGCGGAATCTTCGCGGCGTTCTCGACGGCCTCGAAGACGTCCGACTGGTACGCCGGGAAGACCGGGTAGTCGCCGGTGGGCTTGGCGGCCTTGGACGCGAGCTCCTGCTGCGCGGTGCACAGCGCTGCGATGAAGGGCTTCGACGCCTCGAGGCCCTCGGCGACGACCGCCTCGTTGGGTGCGGTAGCGCCACCCTCGATGAGCTCGATGACGTTCTCGGTGGCCTCGGCTTCGACCATCATGATGGCGACGTCTGCGTCGGCACCGGAGCCGGAGACGATGCGGCCCGCGACGACCATGTTGAACACGGCCTTCTCGAGCTGCTCGTTGGTCGGGAAGGCGACCCACTGCTTGTCGATCAGAGCGACGCGGACGCCACCGATCGGGCCGGAGAACGGCAGGCCTGCGATCTGAGTCGATGCCGATGCCGCGTTGATCGCGACGACGTCGTACAGGTCGGCGGGGTTGAGGCTCAGGACGGTGATGACGACCTGGATCTCGTTGCGCAGTCCGTCGACGAACGTCGGACGCAGCGGCCGGTCGATGAGACGGCAGGTGAGGATGGCGTCGGTGGACGGACGGCCCTCACGGCGGAAGAACGATCCGGGGATACGTCCCGCGGCGTACATGCGCTCTTCGACGTCGACCGTCAACGGGAAGAAGTCGAATCCCTCACGGGGGTGCTTGCCTGCGGTCGTTGCCGACAGCAGCATGGTGTCCTCGTCGAGGTACGCGGCGACTGCGCCCGCGGCCTGCTGTGCAAGGCGGCCGGTCTCGAAGCGGATGGTCCGCTTGCCGAACGTGCCGTTGTCGATGATCGCAGTGGCTTCGTAGACGCCTTCTTCGACGTCCAAGGTTGTGGTTTCCGACATGTGTTCTGTTCTCGTCCTCTCGTCTTTGCCGTGCCCGCGTGGACACACCACGAGCCCTCCTGGCTGTGGCGGCATACCTGTGCCGTCCATCTCCGAGACCTTGTCTCGGGACGCGGCTGCGCGGAGGCGGCCATCGATCGAAGCCCACCGGATCTCGTATCCGAAAGGCCACTACCGAAGACCGTCACCACGGCGTGACAGGCATACACGGCGGTGTGCGGATGCCGTGCATCCGCTTTCTCGTGCTGGCGAAACTGTTCTTGCGGTACAAACACAGATAGCCAACGAGGAACAGTCTAAGCACTGCCTCGTTGGCTACTGCACTATTGCTGCGAGTCGGGTGCACACCGGCGCGTCGAACCGTGCATCGGTGACAACCTCGCGTCGATGCGAATTATCGACGCAGACCCAGACGCTCGATGAGCGAGCGGTAGCGGGTGACGTCGACCTTCGCGATGTACTTGAGCAGACGACGACGACGTCCGACCAGCAGCAGCAGGCCGCGGCGGGAGTGGTGGTCGTGCTTGTGCGTCTTGAGGTGCTCGGTCAAGTCGACGATGCGCTTGGTGAGCATTGCAACCTGCGCCTCGGGCGAGCCCGTGTCGGTGGGGTGCAAGCCGTACTCGCCGAGAACGGCCTTCTTCTGTTCGGTGGTCAATGCCACTGGTACTACTCCTGATCAATGACGTCCGCGTGAAAGGAAGCAACGCGTCCCGCCGATCGAACGAGCGGGGACGAAGCCGGTACAGCCGCCACGGACCGCAGCGAGCACCGAGGAGACAGCGTATCAGGCTGTGCTCGCCGCCAGAATGGAGCGGGCACGGTCGGCGTCGCGGCCCATTTCCTCCACGAGCGCTTCCATCGAGTCGAATTTCTCCATCCCGCGCAGCCGCTCGACGAAGTCGACCGCCACATGCTGCCCGTACAGGTCGGCCTCACCGTCGAGGACGAACGCCTCCACCGTCCTGGTACGACCCGAGAACGTGGGATTGGTGCCCACCGACACGGCGGCAGGATGTCGCTCCCCCGGCGTGACCGTCCCCATGATCGGACCCGGCCCGAGCACGGTGAACCATGCCGCGTAGACGCCGTCGGCGGGAATGGCCGAGTACATGGGCGGCGCGACATTGGCTGTCGGATAACCCATTTGGCGACCTCGGCCGTCTCCGTGCACAACGACACCCTCGACCCGGTGCGGTCGCCCGAGTGCGGCGGTGGCCGCGGCGACGTCACCGGCGTCCACGCACGATCTGATGTACGTCGAGGAGAACGTCACGGCATGCTCGGCGAGCAGGTTGACTCCGTCGACTGCGAATCCGGACCGTTCGCCGATCTTGCGCAGCATGGGGACGGTGCCGAGCGCCTTCTTCCCGTAGGTGAAGTTCTCGCCTACGACCACTTCGGCAACGTGCAGGCGTTCGATCAGGATCTCGTGCACGTATCGCTCGGGGGTGAGTTTCATCAGCTCGGGCGTGAACGGCATGACACAGAACACGTCGATTCCCAGTTCCTCGGCGAGTTCGGCTCGTCTCGTCAGGGTTGTCAATTGAGCAGGATGGCTCCCCGGCCGGACGACTTCCATCGGGTGAGGATCGAACGTCATGAGCACGCTGGGAACGCCGCGCTTCTTCGCGGCGGCCACTGCTCGCCCGATCAGTTGCGCGTGTCCGCGATGAACGCCGTCGAAGACGCCGATCGTGAGCACGCACCGACCCCAGTCGGCAGGTACATCGTCGAGACCTCGCCATCTCTGCACACCGCGAAGCCTACGGCCCGACGGCCGCTCGGTCACTCTCGGCCAGGCGTGTCGCAGATGGCAGGTATGGACAAAAAGGTATCCCCACGGTAAATATTTCGGAGTGCCTAACTTTTTTCTTCGCTCAAGTGGATTTCGCACCCGACGCGGCGTCGTGAGCTGGGTGGTGGCCGGCCTGCTGGTCGTGGCGTCGACCAGCTGTGCCCGCGCCGTGGGCGACGACGGGCCGGCTGCACTCGACGACGGCAGACCGCTCGTACTGACGACGTTCACCGTCCTCGCCGATATGGCCGCGAACGTCGCAGGCGAACACCTGCGAGTGGAATCGATCACAAAGCCCGGTGCCGAAATCCACGGTTACGAACCCACACCGGGAGACCTGCGCACTGCCGAGCAGGCCGAGCTGATCCTGGACAACGGGCTCGGACTCGAATCGTGGTTCGCGAAGTTCGTCGAACGCGTTCCCGCACCACACGCCGTGGTGAGTGCGGACGTCGAGCCGGTCTACATTCGCGACGATGCCTATGCAGGAAAGGCCAACCCACACGCCTGGATGTCGCCGGTCGTCGCCGAGACCTACGTGAAGAACATCGCCGATGCGTTCGTCGCACTCGACCCCGCCAACACCGACGACTACCGAGCGAATGCGGTCGCGTACATCGACCAACTCCGCGAGGTCGGTACCGAACTCGACGCCGATCTCTCCGCACTACCCGAACGTCAGCGTGCACTCGTCAGCTGTGAAGGTGCATTCGGCTACCTGGCCCGTGACTTCGACCTGCAGGAGGCCTACCTGTGGCCGGTCAACGCCGAGCAGGAAGGAACGCCGAAGCAGGTGGTGCGCACCATCGATTTCGTTCGCGACAACGCTGTACCCGCCGTGTTCTGCGAGTCGACCGTCTCGGACAAGGCGCAGCTGCAGGTCGCCGAGGACACCGGCGCTCGATTCGGGGGAAAGCTCTACGTCGACTCACTGAGCGACGCGTCCGGCCCCGTACCCACGTACCTGGATCTGCTGCGCTACGACGCACGGTTGATCGCCGACGCACTGGTAGGAGAACGATGACCCGGAAGACTGGGACCCAGCACGACAGGGCCCCGCACGAGAACCGAGCAGCGCTGACGGTCGACACCGTGAACGTCCGGTACCGCGACGTGGTGGCTCTCGTCGACGCCAGCCTGACTCTCGCGCCAGGCCGGGTGTGCGGGTTGGTCGGCATGAACGGATCGGGCAAGTCGACGCTGTTCAAGGCCGTCATGGGCGTGGTCAAGCCCAACTCCGGCTCGATCACCGTGTTCGGCGGCGACCCCGCCCAGGCCCGCAAAGCAGGCACTGTCAGCTATGTGCCCCAGGCGGAATCGGTCGACTGGACGTTCCCGATCAGTGTGCGGGATGTGGTGATGATGGGCCGATACGGAAAGCAGAATCTTCTCCGTACTCCCCGAGCGGCCGATCGGCGCGCCGTCGACGAGGCCCTCCAGCGCGTCGATCTCGCCGATCTCGCGAACCGACAGATCGGTCAGCTCTCCGGTGGCCAACGCAAGCGCGCGTTCGTGGCCCGCGCCATCGCCCAGGAGGCGTCGCTGCTCTTGCTCGACGAACCCTTCGCCGGTGTGGACAAGAAGACCGAAGCCACCATCACCCGGCTGCTCCGCGAACTCGCAGCACACGGCGCCTCGGTGCTCGTGTCCACGCACGATCTTCATGCCCTGCCGGAGCTGTGCGACGAGGCGATCCTGCTGCAGCAACGGGTGCTGATGCACGGCAGTCCGGTCGAGGTACTTCGCCCCGAGAACCTTGCACTGGCCTTCGGCATAGATCCGTCGAAGGTCGACCAACTCCATGCGGGCACCCGGACTCGGGCCACCCGGACCACGGAAGCGAGCTGAACCGTGTATCTGATCGATTTTCTCGTGGACCCACTCGAATACACCTTCATGCAACGGGCGCTCCTGGTGACCGTCACCGCCTCGATCGTGTGCGCGGTACTGAGTTGTTGGCTCGTCCTCATCGGCTGGTCTCTGATGGGCGACGCGGTCTCGCACGCCGTCCTGCCCGGTGTCGCGCTGTCGTATCTGCTCGGTGCACCGTTCGCGATCGGGGCGCTACTGTTCGCCCTCATCGCGGTCGGTGCCATCGGAGTCGTTCGCAACACCACCATCGTCAAGGAGGACGCCGCCATCGGCGTGGTCTTCACCACGTTGTTCGCGCTCGGCGTCGTCCTGATCTCGAAGTTTCCGAGCCAGATCGACCTCAATCACATCCTGTTCGGCAATCTGCTCGGCGTCTCGCAGGCCGACATGGTGCAGGTGTTCGTCCTGGGCGGAATCGCGCTGACCGTCATGATCGTCAAGCGTCGCGACTTCACGCTCTTCGCCTTCGACCGCACCCAGGCACGCGCCGTCGGAATCAATCCCGCGGTGATCTCGGCCGTGATGCTGACGCTGCTGGCGCTGACCACCGTGGTCGCACTCCAGGCCGTCGGAGTGATCCTCGTGGTGGCGATGCTCATCACTCCCGGCGCGTCGGCGTACCTGCTCACACACAGCTTCGGCCGCATGCTGTTGCTGGCACCGCTCATCTCGGTGGGTTGCGCGCTGGTGGGAATCTACGCCAGCTTCTACCTCGACGTGTCCTCCGGAGGCAGCGTCGTGCTCACCCAAGGACTCGTCTTCGTGCTTGCCTACCTGCTGAGCCCTTCACAGGGCATCGTCGTCCGCGCCCTGCGGCAACGCCGACAGGTGCCGCTGGCTCCGGCCGGGTGAGATGTCTTTTTCCATTGGATTGCCTAAGCTCGGCGGCGTGGCGCAACAAAGAACCGATCCCGCACCGGCAGACGAGGGCGTCCAGCTGTCCGCGGTTGCGCAGGACTACCTCAAGGTCATCTGGACGGCCAGTGAATGGAGCGAGGACTCCGTCAGCACCAAGATGCTCTCCGAGCGTATCGGTGTCTCCGCCTCGACGGTGTCCGAGGCGATTCGCAAGCTGGCCGACCAGGGCATGGTCGACCACGCCCGCTACGGAGCCATCTCACTGACCGAGAAGGGTCGCCTCGCTGCCATCGGCATGGTGCGTCGGCACCGTCTGATCGAGACCTACCTGGTCCGCGAACTGGGCTACGGCTGGGACGAAGTACACGACGAGGCAGAGATTCTCGAACACGCCGTCTCGGACCTGATGATGGACCGGATCGACGCCAAACTGGGCCACCCCGAACGCGATCCGCACGGAGATCCGATTCCGTCGGTGGACGGCGCGATCGATACTCCGTCCGCGACCCGCCTGAGCGAGTACCTCGACGGACAGTCCGGCCGAGTCGCCAGAATCTCCGACTCCGATCCGGCGATGCTCCGCTACTTCGATTCGGTCGGCATCACGCTCGACCTGCCGATCACGGTGATCGAACGACGTGACTACGCCGGTACCGTTGCCATCGAACTCGCGCGGGACGATGCCACGGATGCCATCGACCTCGGCCATCGCGCGGCCGAGGCGATATGGATGGTTCCCGTCAGCTGATCGCCGGGCCGGTTCAGTGCCCGCGCAAGGTCGCGGGCCGCACGACCATGACCGAACTGGCGCGCTTGCCCTTCTCCTGAAGCAGAGCGATGGTGTGACCGGTCGGATCGACGGCCGCGTACACCCCATCGATTCCGATCGGATCCAGCCAGCGGCCCTGACTCAGTGATTCCGCCTCGCCGGCATCGATCTGCCGGTGCGGAAAGGCGGTGCGTGCCGCCTCGTCGATATCGAGACTGACGGCCGGGTCCTCGGCCAACTCCTCGAGCGTCCGGGCATGCTCGAGAGTGAAGGGACCGACGCGTGTGCGGCGCAGCACTGTCAAATGACCGCCGACGCCCAGCGCAGCACCGAGATCTCGGGCCAGCGCGCGCACGTACGTCCCCGACGTGCACTCCACCTCCACATCGAGATCGACGAAGGTGGCTTCGTGTTCGACGACATCGCGCCTGGCCGTCACATCGAACCGGGTGACACTGACCTTCCGGGCGGCGAGGGTGAACTCCTCACCGGCTCGAGACAGCTTGTGTGCTCGCTGTCCGTCGACCTTGATGGCGCTGACGCTCGCAGGCACCTGCTCGATGTCACCGGTCAGGTCGGAGATCGCAGTCGCGATGTCCGACTCGGAGAGGTGCGAAGCCGAGACGTCCGTCAGAACGTCGCCCTCGGCGTCGTCTGTCGTCGTGCTGCGGCCGAGCCGCACCGTCGCGGTGTACGACTTGGTGGTCAGCGAGAGCAGGCCGAGCATCTTGGTCGCCCGCTCCACACCGAGCACCAGCACTCCGGTCGCCATGGGATCGAGAGTTCCCGCGTGACCGACCTTTCTGGTACGCAACAGTTTTCGACACGACGCCACGACATCGTGACTCGTCACGCCCGGTCCTTTGTCGACCACCAGCAAGCCGGCACCGACGAGACCGGACGAAATCTTTTCGCGAGCACTCACGAGAGAGCATTGTGCCAGGCGCGAGAAGCCGCTCGTCACATCACCGAGATCGCCGTCATCACCAGCCCGCCGGCCACCATCCATCGACCATCGAACGACGTCAGAGGAGGCCCGGAGACGGTATCGCCGGGCACCAGCAATTCGGATCGGAACGTCCCGGAGATGTCGTCACCGGAGCCGGTGCGCTCGAAGGTGATGTGCGCGTCCTCGAAACCGAGCCATCGTCCGGTCAGCGGCTCCCAGGCCTTGTACGTGGCTTCCTTGGCGCAGAACAACACTCGATCCCAGTGGACGTCCTCACGCCCCGCGGTCGCGAGCCAGTCTCGCTCTGCCTTCAGGCTCACCGCCTCCAGCACACCGTCGGGTAGTGGCCCGTGCGGCTCGGCGTCGATGCCAACCGATCGCACCTGCATCGAATAAGCCAATACGGCACCGCGATAACCGTCGCAGTGCGTCAACGATCCGACCACACCCTTCGGCCACTGTGGTGCACCGGATTTGCCCCGCATGATCGGTGCGGGCTCGACGCCCAACTTCCCCATCGCCACTCGAGCACAGTGCCGAGCCGAGGTGAACTCACGCTTGCGCTTGTCCACCGCCTTGGCGACCAACGGGGCTTCGAGTGGATGGGGCACCAAATCCGGTGGGTCGGCGAACAGTTCGGCCGAGACCACACCGTTCGGAAGTATGGATTCGATCACTTGCCCGCCCTCATCTTCTCTACTTCTGCCTCCATCTCGGGAGTCACGGTGAAGTGCCCGCCCCATTTGTTCAACGACCCCGGCGGATACTCGGGAACCGGAAGAATCTGTCGCAGAACATTCTTCGGTAGTCCACGGCGCTGCCACTCGCGCGGGTAGCCCACCGACACCTCCTCGAAGCGAACGCCGTCGTAGTAGGTGGTCCGCGGAATGTGCAGGTGCCCGTACACCGAGCAGATCGCGTTGTACCTCGTGTGCCAATCAGCCGTGAGAGTCGACCCGCACCACAGTGCGAACTCCGGGTAGAAGAGCACCTCGGTCGGCTGACGGACCATCGGAAAGTGGTTGATCAAGACAGTGGGAACGGTGGTGTCGAGAGCATCGAGCCGGTCTCGAGTTGATTCGATGCGCGCATGGCACCAGGCGTCCCGCGTGGCGTACGGCTGCGAGGACAGCAAAAATTCGTCAGTGGCGACGACGTTCTTCTCTCGCGCGATCGCCAGCCCGTGCTCCTTGTCCCGTGCTCCCTGCGGCAGGAAGGTGTAGTCGTACAGCAGGAACATCGGCACAATCGTCGCCGGTCCACCCTCCCCCTCCCACAGCAGATACGGATCCTCGGGAGTGACGACGTCGATCTCGCGGCACAGGTTGACCAAGTACTCGTATCGGGCCGCTCCGTGGATCTGGACGGGATCTTTCACCGTCGTCCACAGCTCGTGGTTTCCGGGCACCCAGATGACCTTCGCGAAACGACTACGAAGCAGTTCGAGCGCCCACTTGATGTCGTCGGTCTTCTCCGACACGTCGCCGGCCACGATCAGCCAGTCGTCGGGCGACTCGGGGAAGATGTCCTCGGTGACGGGCCTGTTGCCCCGATGTCCGACGTGAATGTCGCTCACTGCCCACAGCTTCGCTGCCACTGATGACCCCTTCCGATCCGTTCGGCCGTCGACGTCGAGTCGCCGAACCGTCCGAGAACGTATCAACGCTCAATCCTCCACGGAGATTCCGCGGCGCATCCAGGCGGGGTGAAGCGGTAGCTCCCGTCATGACCGACGGTCCCGGCTGCCTGGAGGCAATCCGGTCGCCGCAACCGCAGATTCGGGTATATGGTCCCTTTCATGACTTTTTTGCGGACGACCAAGGCAGTGCAGGTGTCTCGATGACGGTGCCTCCGGTCCGCATTCGAGACGCCGCCGCACTGCTCGGCGTCAGTGACGACACCGTGCGGAGGTGGATCGACAGCGGCACACTCGCCTCGTTCGAGGACGAGACGGGGCGCAAGGTGATCGCTGGCAGTGACCTCGCCGCTTACGCCCGCGAGCATGCCGCGCCCCCACCCGAGGTGGCCTCCGGCGGCAGTTCTGCCCGCAACCGACTGGTCGGGCTCGTCACCGGGGTCGTCTCGGACACAGTGATGAGCGAGGTCACCATGCAGTGTGGGCCCTTTTCCATCGTGTCCCTGATGAGTACCGAGTCCGTTCGCGAACTCGGCCTCGAGCCGGGGAAGGTGACCGTCGCGGTCGTCAAGGCCACCACGGTCATCGTCGAGACACCCTAGATCGCAGGAGATTTCAGTGCAGACACTCAGACCGGCATTCGTGGCTCTCGTTGCCGTCACTCTTGCCCTGGCCGGATGCGACAGAGCGTCCGAGTCCGGTGCCTCCGATCCCGCCGCGACCGGCGATGCCGTCGGGGGTGACATCACCGTCTTCGCCGCAGCATCCCTGCGGGCGACGTTCACCGAACTGGGTACGCGCTTCGAGGCCGAGCACCCCGGCACTTCGGTCGAGTTCAGCTTCGCCGGATCCTCCGATCTGGCCACGCAGCTGATCTCCGGTGCACCCGCCGATGTCTTCGCCTCCGCGGATACGAAGAACATGACGAAGGCGGTCGACGCCGGCGTGGTGGCAGGTGATCCCGTCGACTTCGCCTCGAACACCCTGACCATCGTCACCGCGCCGGGCAACCCGGATCGCATCACGTCGTTCGCCGATTTGGCGAACCCCGATATTCTGACGGTGATCTGTGCGCCTCAGGTGCCGTGCGGTGCGGCGACGGCAGCCGTGGAAGCCGCGACCGGCACAGACATCCCGGCGGTGAGCGAGGAATCGTCGGTCACCGATGTACTGGGCAAAGTCACGTCGGGTCAAGCCGATGCCGGGCTGGTGTACGTCACAGACGCAGCAGGGTCGGGTGACGCCGTAACAGCGGTGCCGTTCGCGGAATCGAGCGAAGCCGTCAACACCTATCCGGTTGCGACACTGAGTGGGTCCGAGAACGACGCCACCGCTCGCGCGTTCGCCGAGTTCGTCACCGGACCGGTGGGCCGAGACGTCCTCGCCCGAGCCGGCTTCGCCGCTCCGTGACCGTGCGCGTCGCCGATGGCGGGCGATCGGCGGTAGGGGTACCGCTGTGGATCTTCGTTCCGGCGGCCGTCGGCGCGCTCGTTGTCGTGGCACCCCTTGCCGCGATGTTCACCCGCATCGACTGGTCGAACTTCGTCGGTCTCGTCACCTCGGAGTCTGCAGTTGCAGCGCTGATCCTGAGCCTGAAGACGGCCACAGCCAGCACGGTGATGTGCGTGCTGCTGGGCG
This sequence comes from Rhodococcus ruber, assembly GCF_027270735.1. Lineage (GTDB taxonomy): Bacteria > Actinomycetota > Actinomycetes > Mycobacteriales > Mycobacteriaceae > Rhodococcoides > Rhodococcoides rubrum_A. The sequence goes on from NZ_JAPWIJ010000003.1 coordinate 254,113, forward strand.
TACCGATGGCAATCGTTCTCTCGCGCAGCGCGGTTCGAGGGCTGTCGATTCTTCGCTCCCTCGTCGTACTCCCTCTGGTCCTGCCTCCGGTGGTCGGCGGCATCGCGCTGCTCTACACCTTCGGACGCCAGGGATTGCTGGGCGAACATCTCGATGCATTCGGTATTCGAATCGCGTTCACCACCTCCGCCGTCGTGTTGGCGCAGGTGTTCGTGTCGCTGCCGTTCCTCGTCGTGAGCGTCGAAGGCGCGTTGCGCACGGCCGGAAGTCGCTACGACGTGGTGGCGGCGACTCTGGGGGCAACTCCGACCACCGTCCTGCGCCGCGTCACCGTTCCCCTGATCTTGCCTGGATTGATATCCGGCACCGTTCTCGCGTTCGCACGAGCACTCGGCGAATTCGGGGCGACCTTGACCTTCGCCGGCTCGCTCGAAGGAGTCACGCGAACCCTGCCGCTGGAGATATATCTACAGCGCGAGGCCGATCCCGACGCCGCGGTGGCGCTGTCGCTCGTGCTGATCCTGGTCGCGGCCCTCGTCGTGGTCACCGTGCGTGGTACTCGATCGTCGGCACCGTGAGCTCACTGCACGTTCGCGCCACTGTCGATGTCCGCGGCATCGATATCGAACTCGACGTCGAGGCGGGCGAGACGGTTGCCATTCTCGGCCCCAACGGGGCCGGCAAATCGACACTTCTGCAACTGGTGTCAGGATCTGTGGCACCCGACGACGGCGTCGTCCGACTCGGCGACGAAATGTTGACCGACACCTCGACGAAGACCTTCGTCCCGATACACGCGCGAGGTGTTGCCACTCTCGCGCAGGACGCACTGCTGTTTCCCCACATGGACGCTCGAACGAACGTCGCCTTCGCGCCGCGGAGCGCGGGTGAGAGCCGAGCGTCCTCGAAGACTGTGGCCGACACGTGGCTGGCCGCGGTAGGAGCCTCTCATCTGGCCGATCGTCGCCCGGACCAATTGTCCGGTGGACAAGCCCAACGCATAGCGATCGCACGTGCTCTTGCCGCCGATCCTCGACTGTTGCTGCTCGACGAACCCCTTGCGGCGTTGGATGTCGAGACAGCACCGGCGCTCCGCAGAGTGCTGCGATCGGTAGTGCGCGACAGTTCCCGCACGGCGCTGATCGTCACCCACGATCTGCTCGACGTGGTCGCGTTGGCCGACTCCGTCGCGATCGTCGACGGTGGGCGCGTGGTCGAGCGAGGGTCGGTTGCCGAGGTACTCGCCGCTCCCCGCAGCGAATTCGGTGCCCGGATCGCCGGAGTCAACCTGCTCTCCGGCCGCGCGGCCGACGCCGACGGCACGACCGCACTGACCACGAGCTGGGGCCTGACGGTCCACGGATCAGGGCAATACACCACCGGAACCTCACTGGTCGCGGTCTTCTCCCCCGCCGCGGTCTCGGTGCACCCGACAGCCCCTCACGCCAGCCCGCGGAACGTCTTCGAGGTGGTGATCGACGAGATGGAGGTGCAGGGCTCCGGTATTCGCGTCCGATCCCGTCCGCATCCCGACGGCTCGCCCGGAATGGCCGCCGACATCACCCCCGCAGCAGTCTCCGACCTCGAGCTCGAGCCGGGGCGCAGCGTGTACTTCGTGGTGAAAAGCCTCGAAGTGGCACTGCATCCTGCGTTGCCGTCACCGTCGTAATTGACGATCGCTGCCGATCACCAGCCATTTACCGGACAGCACTCGCCCGGCCACCGCGAGCATGCGCAACGCGACGAAGACACCGAGTCCGATCCAGATCCCCACCAACCCCCAGTCGAAGGCCAGGGCGGACCAGATGAACGGCAGGAAGCCCACCACGGCACACGCCATGGTGGCGTTCCGTAGGAACGCGGCATCGCCACTTCCGAGCAGCACTCCGTCCAGCGCGAACACCACGCCGGCAATGGGAATGATCGCAACGAAGATCCACCAGATTGCATGCATCTGATCGATGACCGACGCATCGGTGGTGAACAGGCCTGGGACAAACGAACGCCCGACGGCGAACACGCCTGCCAGGACCACAGCGAATACCGTCGACCACGCCGTCAATCGCCACGCCAGTGCCCGCGCATCCTCGGTCCGGCTCGCTCCGAGCGCGGCCCCGACGAGGGTCTGCGCCGCAATTGCCAGCGAATCGAGCATGAGCGACACCAGGTTCCACATGTGCAGCACCACCTGGTTCGCGGCGACCGAGGCGGCCCCGAACCTCGACGCGACCGCGGCCGCGGAGAGGAAGCAGGCCTGAAACGCGAGGCTGCGCACGATGAGATCACGACCGAGTACCAACTGCGCACGCATCACCGACCAGCGCGGACGCAGTTCGGTACTTTCCCGAACCACCGCGACGACGAACAATGCACCCGCGACGCCCTGACCGATCACGTTGGCCACAGCCGATCCGACCAGCTCCAATCGTGGGAATCCGAACAACCCGTGAACCAGAAGCGGGCACAGTACCGCCGACACACCGAAGCCGAGCACAACGAAACGTAGCGGTGTCACGGTGTTCTGAACACCGCGCATCCACCCGTTTCCGGCCAACGAGATCAGGATGAACGGCACACCCAACAGCGCGACGCGCAGCCACGCGATCGCCTCGGCGGCGATGTCGCCACCTCCGGTCAAGACCGACACCACAGGCTCGGCTGCGAGTTGCACGACCGCCACGATGACGACCCCGAGCCCGAATGCCAACCAGGTTGCTTGAACCCCCTCACCTACGGCGTCGTGTTCGCGCCCGGCACCGTGCATACGAGCGGCTCGGGCAGTCGTGCCATAGGACAGGAAGGTCAACTGGGTGCTGACCTGTGCGAGTACCAAACCACCGATCGCCAGGCCGGCGAGCGCCAGAGCGCCGAGTCGGCCGACCACAGCGGCATCGAACAACAGGTAGAGAGGCTCGGCGGCGAGGACACCGAGAGAGGGAAGGGACAGGCCGAGAATTCGACGAGCAGTGACCGGCGAGGAACTCACGACGTGGACAAGGCTCCGCGCAGAGCGTCGATCACAGCGGCGAGCTCACCGGTTGCGGTGTAGCCGGCCGCGTTGCGGTGTCCGCCACCTCCGAGAGCACACGCCACAGCCGATACGTCGACCTCGGTCTTGGACCGCAACGACACCACCCAGACCGTGCCGAAGTCCTGCTGCTTGAGCACGGCAGCCACTTCGGCTTCGGACGTGGTGCGGACGATGTCGATGACACTCTCGATCTCTTCCGACCGCAATCCGGCCGCGTCTTCGCTCCGGATGACCGCGTACACCAACCCGCGCCCGTCGGCCGCCTCGGGAATCAACGATGCCGAACCGAGCACCGACCCGAGCATCGGCAGCCACTCGAACGGGTGAGTATCGAGCAGCTTGCGCGCGATGTGTGCGCCGTCGATACCCGTCGCCAGCAGCCTCTCGGCCAGCAGATGTGAACCCGGGCGAACCCATCGGAACGATCCGGTGTCGGTGACCAGGCCGGCGAACAGCAGGTGCGCCAGATCGGCGTCGATCTCGACACCCCACTGGTCGAACATCCGCGCGATCACAGCAGTGGTCGACTCCGCTGACGCATGCACCACGTTGACCGTTCCGAATCGGGTGTTGCTGCGGTGATGATCGATGACGAGGCTGTTCGACGCAGAATCGAGCCGGTCACCCAACGACCCCAGCCGGCCCCGACTTCCGGCGTCGACCGTGACGACCAGATCGACCGTTTCGGCCACCTTGTCGGCGTCGACCAGCAGGTGCCGGCCCGGCAGCTCGTTCATCGACTCGGGAAGAAATGCCGGGGCTGCGAAGGCCACCTGCACATCGGCACCACGACGTTCGAGTACCGAACCGAGCGCCAGCCCGCTACCGATCGTGTCTGCGTCGGGCTGCACGTGGCACAGAACGGTCACCGAGGATGCACGTTCGAGCATCTCGATCGCCCGCGCCAGATCCTCGTCCTGCTGCGACTCTGCCCCCGAACCATCGGACATGTCAGTCGGCTTCGGCCGGCTCGACGTCTGCGACTTCGCGCGGAGCTTTGTACGGGTCCGGGTCTCCGGCAGGTTTGGCATTCGCACGCGCACGGGCCAGTTCCTCGTCGGCCACACGGGCGCGTTCGAGAAGGTCTTCCATGTGGCGCGCGGTATCGGGCACCGTATCGGTCACGAACGTCAAGGTGGGTGTATACCGAACACCCGTTCCGGCTCCGACCTTCGAGCGCAGCACACCCTTGGCCTTCTCCAGTCCTGCCGCGGCAGCCTGCAGATCGGGCGGAGTATCGAGGTCTTCGCCCATCACGGTGTAGTACACCGTCGCGTCGTGCAGGTCAGCGGTGACTTTGGTGTCGGTGATGGTCACGAACGCGAGCCGCGGATCTTTGATCTCGTGATCGATCGCCGTCGCAACGATGGCAGCGATTCGCTTGGACAACTTACGAGCCCTGGCCTGATCCACCACGACAATCACACTCCTCTTTCATGGCCGGACGTCGACCGAAGTGCGACGTCCCGGCGGCTGCGATGTACACGCCTGCCGAACAGTGCTCGACAGGACTTCCCGAATCAATCCTCGGGTCCGAATATTCTCCGACGTACTGCCAACAATTCCAGATCGTGGCGTTCGGCGACGTGCCGTTCGCATTCGTCCAGCTTGTCGTGCAGCAGGTCCACATCGGTTCCAGCGGCCGCGACTCCCAGCAACGACCGTCGAATACGTTCTCGTTCACCGGTTTCCGCAGCCGACACTCCCAACCTCTGCAGATCACCCAGCACCGGTTCCATCATCGACCGCTTCTCGGCCAGCGAACGTACGTCCCCCAACAACACGTCCAACTCCAGAGCACCCAGATACACGCTGACGTCCTTCGATCGGCTCCGACGACAAAGCCGGTGGCGGTACAACTGTCGTACCACCACCGGCTCGAAAGTCGGAGCGCAGTGTCACTCCCCTGGCTTCACCACCGAGCCGACGCGACCGGATGCGGAGCCGAACGGCTCCGCATCGGTTCTAGTCGCGCGGCTTTTCACGGAGTTCGTGCGCCTCGATGACATCGCCCACCTTGATGTCGGAGTACGTCACCGTCAAACCACACTCGTATCCCTCACGGACCTCCGTCGCGTCGTCCTTCTCGCGGCGGAGCGAGGAGATCGTGACGGTTTCCGCAACAACGGCACTGTCTCGAATGAGTCGTGCCTTCGCGTTGCGACGGATCGTACCGGAGGTGACGAGGCAACCGGCGATGTTTCCGACCTTGGAGGAACGGAACAGCGCGCGGATCTCGGCCTGCCCAAGGGCGACCTCCTCGTACACCGGCTTGAGCATGCCCTTGAGGGCCTTCTCGATCTCGTCGATCGCCTGGTAGATCACCGAGTAGTACCGGATGTCGACGCCTTCGCGGTTGGCCAGCTCGGTGGCTTTGCCCTCCGCTCGAACGTTGAAGCCGATGATGATCGCGTTGGATGCCGACGCCAGGTTGACGTTGGTCTCCGTGACGCCACCGACACCGCGGTCGATGACCCGCAGTTCGACCTCGTCGTCGATCTGGATCCCGAGCAGTGCCTCTTCGAGAGCCTCGACGGTTCCCGAGTTGTCACCCTTGAGGATCAAGTTGAGCTGCGAAGTCTCCTTCAGAGCTGCATCGAGATCGTCCAGGCTGATGCGCTTACGGCTCTTGGCTGCGAGCGCGTTCCGCTTGCGTGCATTTCGACGATCGGCGATCTGACGGGCGATCCGGTCCTCGTCGACGACCAGAAGGTTGTCACCTGCACCGGGCACCGACGTGAAGCCGATGACCTGAACGGGCCGGGACGGCAACGCCTCGGTGACGTCCTCGCCGTGCTCGTCGACCATTCGGCGGACGCGTCCGTAGGCGTCGCCGGCAACGATCGAGTCACCGACTCGAAGCGTTCCTCGGGCGATGAGCACGGTAGCGACCGGGCCACGACCACGGTCGAGATGCGCCTCGATGGCGACACCCTGAGCGTCCATGTCCGGGTTGGCGCGCAGATCGAGTGACGCGTCGGCCGTCAGCAGCACCGCTTCCAGTAGGGCATCGATGTTGGTGCCCTGCTTGGCAGAGATGTCGACGAACATGGTCTCGCCGCCGTATTCCTCGGCGACCAGACCGTATTCGGTCAGCTGCTGCCGGATCTTGTCCGGGTTCGCGCCTTCCTTGTCGATCTTGTTGACCGCGACCACGATCGGCACGTCGGCCGCCTGGGCGTGGTTGATGGCTTCCACCGTCTGCGGCATGACGCCGTCGTCGGCTGCCACCACCAGGATCGCGAGGTCGGTGGCCTTGGCACCACGGGCACGCATGGCCGTGAAGGCCTCGTGACCGGGGGTGTCGATGAACGTCACGAGACGTTCGTTGCCTTCGAGCTCGGTCAACACCTGGTAGGCACCGATGTGCTGCGTGATGCCGCCTGCTTCGCCTTCGCGCACCGTGGTGTTACGAATCGAGTCCAGCAGTCGAGTCTTGCCGTGGTCGACGTGACCCATGACGGTGACCACCGGGGGACGCTGTTCCAGATCGTCCTCGCCGCCGGCGTCTTCGCCGTAGGTGAGGTCGAACGAGTCGAGCAGTTCACGATCTTCGTCCTCGGGGCTGACGACCTGGACGACGTAGTTCATCTCGCCGCCGAGCAGCTCCAGCGTCTCGTCGTTGACCGACTGCGTCGCAGTGACCATCTCGCCGAGGTTGAACAGGGCCTGCACCAGTGCAGCCGGGTTCGCGTCGATCTTGTCCGCGAAGTCCGACAACGATGCGCCGCGGGCGAGACGAATGGTCTCACCGTTGCCGCGGGGCAGCCTGACGCCGCCGACTGCGGGAGCCTGCATGCTCTCGTACTCGGCGCGTTTCGCCCGCTTCGACTTACGGCCACGACGGACTGCTCCGCCGGGACGACCGAAGGCACCTGCTGCTGCGCCGCGCTGACCGGGACGGCCACCGCCGCCGGGACGGCCACGGAAGCCGCCTGCGGGAGCACCACCTGCGGGAGCACCACCGGGAGCGCCCGGAGCGCCACCGCCGCGGTAGCCACCACCGCCGCCGCCCGGACGTCCGCCCGGTGCGCCGCCGGGGCGACCGGGGCGTCCTGCTGCGGGTCCGGGACGAGCCGAGCGGGTCGGCATCGCACCCGGATTGGGGCGAGGAGGCATCGAGCCCGGGCTCGGACGAGGTCCGGCCTGGCCCGGAGCGGGACGAGGCCCACCCTGACCGGGAGCCGGACGACTGCCGGCCGACGGTGCAGCGGGACGAGGCCCACCCTGACCGGGAGCCGGACGTCCGCCGCCGGGGCGCGGGGCACCGGGAGCCGGCCGAGGAGCCGATCGTTCCACGGGGGCCGAGGAGTACGGGTTGTTACCGACACGTGGAGCCTTGGGGCCTGGCTTGGGGCCGGGACCTGCGGGCTTGGGCGCTGCCGGGGCCTGTGTTGCGTCCGCTGTGTCGGCCGACGCTGCCGGAGACTGCTCGACCGGCGCAGCGGGCTGTGCGGCTGGAGCAGCCGGTGCCGGAGTGGCCGGTGCAGCCGGGGCTGCTTCGACGGGTGCGTGTGCTACCGGGGCTGCGGGTGCTTCCGGCTCTGCCTGGCGGGGTGCAGGCTTGGGGCCCGGACGGGGTCCGCCCGGCTTTGCCGCGCCCGGCTTCGCGGTGCTGCCGGCAGCGCGATCGGCTGCTGCGCGACCGTTGGGTGCAGATGCGGTGGGTGCCGACGCGTCCGTGTTCTCGGACGGGAAGGACTCACGAAGTCGACGAGCCACTGGGGCCTCGACTGTGGATGATGCGGATTTGACGAACTCGCCTTGCTCTTTGAGCCGTGCGAGTAGTTCCTTACTGGTGACACCGAGTTCTTTTGCCAACTCGTGCACGCGGGCCTTGCCTGCCACTGCTCTCCTCACTGAGAGGCCGAGCGAGGCTTGGTGCCCGCACGACCTCGGGTTATCTCCGATGGACGTTCATCGTTGGTGCTTCACGGTGTGCTCATCAGTGCTGTTGCCTGTTCTTGTCGACGGGTGTTGCTCTTGTCGTATCCTCGGCCGGTAGCTGACCGCGCTCATCGAGCACGGCTGACACTGCGGACAATTCCACATTTCCCGATATCCGAAACGCACGACCGAAAACTCGGCGTCGCTCCGCATTGTGCAGGCATTCTCGGCTGTAGTGCAACCACGCACCACGGCCGGACATCGAATGCCGGATGTCGGGGACGAGAGCGAATTCGTGCGAACCAGCTTCTCGAACCACGATCCTCAACAGATCGGCGGCCGGAACTCGCTCTCTGCACCCGACGCATGTGCGAATCGGCCGGGCTTTCACAACCGGATACTCGCGTTCATGCTTCTGGGAAGAGAGTTCGTTGCCGAACCATCGACCACTCTACCGCTGTATTGCCTCGAACTCCGCATTCCGGCCCTATGCGCTGGTCGTCTCGGGTGCCGCCGCATCGCTACGGATATCGATACGCCAACCGGTCAGTCGAGCGGCGAGTCGGGCGTTCTGTCCTTCTTTGCCGATCGCAAGGGAAAGTTGGTACTCCGGCACCACCACGCGAGCCGCGCGAGCAGCAGCGTCCACGACGGTCACAGAGACAACCTTCGAAGGCGAGAGCGCATTCCCGACGAACGTGGCAGGGTCCTCGTCGAAATCGATGATGTCGATCTTCTCGCCCGCCAGCTCGCTCATCACGTTCCGCACTCGCTGCCCCATCGGCCCGATGCAGGCACCTTTTGCGTTGAGGCCCGACACCGTGGAGGCGACAGCGATCTTCGACCGGTGACCCGACTCGCGTGCGACCGCCACGATGTCGACGGAACCGTCGGCGATCTCGGGTACCTCGAGGGCGAACAATTTGCGCACCAGATTCGGATGGGTGCGTGAGAGCGTGATCTGCGGACCCCGGTTGCCTCGGGCGACTCCGACGACGTAGCACTTGATGCGTTCGCCGTGCTCGTACGTTTCACCCGGAACCTGTTCGGCGGGAGGCAGGAGTCCGTCGGCCCCGTTGGCGTCGCTGCCGATACGCACGACGACGGTGCCCTTGGCGTTGGCGCGGGTGTCGCGCTGGATGACGCCGTTGACGATCTCACCCTCGTGAGTGGAGTACTCACCGAACGACCGCTCGTGTTCGGCGTCGCGCAGGCGCTGCAGAATGACCTGGCGCGCGGTGGTGGCTGCGATACGCCCGAATCCCTCCGGGGTGTCGTCCCACTCGGAGATCACGTTGCCGTCGGCGTCGATTTCCTTGGCCATCACGCGAACGGAACCGGTCTTGCGATCGACATCGATCCACGCGTTGGACTGGTGCCCCTCGGTGTGTCGGTAGGCGGTCAACAATGCGGTCTGGATCGTCGAGATCACCATCTCGATCGGAATTCCCTTGTCCGCCTCGATCGCCCGCAGTGCGGCAATGTCGATATTCACTTGTTCGACCCTTCTTCCGGTGCTTCCACATCCACGATTTCGTCGGTGTTCGCAGGCGAGGGCCTGCTGCCGACCACGCCACCCGCCAAGTCCATCTCTTCGGCAGTGGGCCTTGAAAATTCCACCTGCACAACAGCTTTCACGACATCCGTCAGAGCTATCGACCGAGTCGACAGCACGCCCTTCTCCTTGATCACCACGGTGACCGACTCTCCGTCGAGCAGGCCGACCCGAGCGTCGAGCTTGCCCTCGGCCGACTCGATGCGCACCTTGCGTCCGCGTGCCCGACGCCAATGCCGCGCCTCGGTCAGCGGCCGGTCGATTCCGGGAGTGGTGACTTCGAGCGTGTACGGCGCTTCACCGAAATCCGTCACGGCATCGAAGGCGTCGGAGATCTCTCGGCTGAGGTCCGGGAGCGCGTCCAGGTCGATGCCCTCTTCTCGATCGACCATGATGCGCACCGCGCTGTGCTTGCCTGCTGCGACGACGTTCACGTCTTCGAGGTCGTAGCCCCGTTCTCGAACGAGGTCGGCGAGTAGTTCGACAACCCTCTCCTTGGACGGAACAGGCATGTCGCGAACTCCTCGTGTGTAGTTGTGGGCGATCCGACGAGCGGCAGCCGGACTGCGTTTGCCGAACCAACAGACTACCGCCCCGCGGACACTGCTCGTGACCACGCACGCCGTCACGACACGCGGGCATGGCACGTGCAGGCGCTGCGGTCTGGCACGATGTCGGGGTGTCCACGCCGATCGCCCCCTTTGCGCTCAGTCGCCGCGGGTTGTTCCGACTCGCGGGTGCCGCAGCCCTGTCCGCGGCTACCGTCTCCACCGTTGCGGCCTGCGCCGAGGACGAGATCTCCGGCCCCGCGCTCGATTCTCTGACCGCACAGCTGCGTGCTGCCCGCAGCGACGCAACGGATGCCACCGCGGCAGCGACCGTGATTCCCGACTACGCAGCTGCGCTCGGGGTCGTTGCGGCTCAGCGGACCGAGCACGCCGATGCGCTCGACACCGAGATCGCCCGCGCCACCGGTGCATCGACCGACACCTCCACGTCGTCCAGCACGACCACCGTCGCTCCCCCGGCTCCGCCACCGGACATCGCAGCAGTGCGGGAGATCTTGACCACGTCCGCGCGCACTGCGGCGGAAGCGTCTCGGAACGAAAGCGGTTATCGGGCAGGTCTTCTCGGTTCGATCAGTGCGTCGTGCACGGTGTCGGCTCTGGTGGTGCTGGCATGAGCGATCTCGGTCCGGAACAGCAAGGTCTGGTCGACGCCCTCGAAGCCGAGTACGCGGCGGTATTCGCTTACGGCGTCGTTGCGGCGTTCTCCAACCCCACGCGGGCCGATCTGGTCGCATCGAACACTGCTGCCCATCGTGCGCGCAGAGACGCGACCATCGACGCGCTCCAGGCAGCCAGCGTCGCCGTCCCCCTCCCCGATCCGGCATACGCATCGCCGTTTCCGGTGACCGACGCGATCTCGGCGACTCAGTTGGCCGCCCAGGCCGAGATCGACACGTGTGTGGCGTGGCGTTCGCTGATCGAACGTAGCCAGTCCGGTGGTACGCGCGAGATGGGAGTTCAAGCGTTGACCGACGCCGCGGTTCGTCTCGCGACGTGGCAACAGATCCTGGGAGTCACACCCTCGTCGACGGCATTTCCCGGTCGACCGTGACGGCCTCCGCCACAGCGGCTGAACGACCCGGCATGAACAGTGCCGCGACCAGTCCGATCCCGACTGCTCCCGCGCCGACGAGTAGGGCCGGTGCCAGGGCGTCGGTGTACCCGGCGGGCGTCAACGATCCGCCGTTACCGATGAACACGGCAGTCAGTACCGCGATCCCCAGCGCGATACCCACTTCGCGCATCGTGGAGTTCGCGCTGCTCGCTGTGGCGTGATCGTCGACCTTCATGTCTCGCAACACCGCGGTCGCGGACGGCGCGAACGTCAGGCCCATGCCCACGCCGGCCATCAGCAGCGCCGGGACCATGGACAGGTACTCGGTGTCGGGCCCGAGGATCAGCGCCATCCACACCAGCGATACCGACTGCAGCGCCAAGCCGCTGACCAGCAATCCACGCAGCCCGACACGCTCCGCCAACAGTCCCGCCATCGGCGCGACCACCATCGGCGCTGCGGTCCAGGGCAGCGTGCGCAGACCCGCCTGGAACGGTGTGTAGTGCATGACTATCTGCAGGTACTGCGCAAGAAGGAACACAGCTCCGAACATGCCGAGTGAGAACGTGATTCCGATGACGTTGGCGAGGGTGAAGCTGCGTGACCGGAACAGCGCCAACGGCAGTACCGAATACCGGGTGCGAGACGCTCGCACGACGAATGCGACGAGCAACACCGCAGACCCGATGGCACTGGTGAGCACGGTGGTCGACGCCCATCCGTCGTCGTTGCCGTGAACCACCGCCCACACCAACAGAAAGACGCCACCGCCGGCAAGCACGACACCGAGCAGATCGAGCGGCTGGATCCGGCCCGCCGATTCCTTCAGCGCTATGTAGGCGAGCGGTACTGCAACCAGTGCCACCGGCACGTTGATCCAGAAGATCGCCTGCCAGGAGATGCCGTCGACGACGGCTCCGCCGACGACCGGCCCCAGGGCCACACCGAGGCCGGAGACTCCGCCCCAGATCCCGATTGCCATGGCGCGCTTGCCCATCGGTACCACCGCGGCCAGCAGGGTCAACGACAACGGCATGATCGCGGCAGCACCTACGCCCTGCACAGCCCGCGCCACGATGAGCATGGCCGGGCTCGCGGCGAGTGCACTGGCCACCGATGCGACGGTGAAGATCGCGATGCCACCGAGGAACACCGCTCGTCGGCCCCACCTGTCACCGAGCGTCGCCGCGGTGAGCATGAACGTGGCGAAGCTCAGGGTGTAGGCGTTGAGGAACCATTGCAGCTGGCCGACGGACGCGTTCAGATCCTGCTGAATGACCGGCAGCGCGCTGGTAATCACCAGATTGTCGAGTGTTGCCATGAACATCGGTAGGGATGCCGCGAGAATTCCCAGCCACACCGGAACCGACCGAGGGGCGGGGTGCACTGCAGGCGGAGAGGCTGTTGCGGTCATGGCGAACGTCCCGTCTCGAGTTTGTAAGCATCGAATGATTACTTAAAAGGACCGTAAGTTATCGACTGATAACCTGTCAACATGTCCGACACTCCCACCCCCAAGCCCAGAGCAACCCGGATGGACGCGGCCGACCGTCGAGAACTCGTCCTCGACGCCGCGACACGTGCGTTCGCACGCGGGGGCTTTGCCGGAACGAGTACGGATGCGGTGGCGAAGGAAGCGGGCGTGTCGCAGCCTTACGTGGTCCGCATGTTCGGAACCAAAGTCGAGTTGTTTCGGCTGGTCTTCCAACGCTCCATCGACGGCATCATGACGGCATTCGACTCGGTGCTGGCTTCGGGGCCCCTGGACCCTGCCGACGACGAGACCTGGGCCGACCTCGGCGGTGCCTACGCCGATCTGGTGGCCGATCGCGACCTGCTGATGGTCATGATGCACGGGTTCGGCGCAGGGTCGGTGCCCGAGATCGGCCGCCAGGCACGGGAAGGAATGGGCGCGATCTACAGCCAGATCCGCAACGGAACCGGGTGTTCGGAAGATCAGGCTCGGCAATTCATCGCGCACGGAATGCTGCTCAACGTCTTGTTGTCGATGCAGGCACCGGAGCATCCGGAGGACAGCGCCGGACTGCACGAGATGACGATGTGCGCGTTCGGAACCACGCTGGTTCCAGCCGATTCCGGACAGCTGTGAAGGCTAAGGACGCATCTCGTACCGACCGTCGTACGTGACGACCTCGTTCCAGACCGTCTCGAAACGGCCCGCATCGACCACCGGCTTACGGACGGCATCGAGCGCCCACTGTTGTTGCGCCGCGGTCGACGACGGCTTCCCGTACAGCGCGACGGCGTAACCGGAGAAGTCCCTGATCTGGAAATCGAATATCTGGTCCACCATCTCGGTCGAGATCTCGTCGGCCTGCTCGAGCAGCAAGTGACCGTAGACGACGAGTGAGAACAGGTGTCCCACCACGAGCAAGAAGTCGAGGTCCTTCTGCTGCGCTTCGTCGGGGGCGCATTCGGCGAGAAACGACCTGAACGCCTGTGCCTGCTCGTAGAACCGTCCGACATTGGGGATGCCGGAGTGCTTCCGGTACACCGGGTTCCAGTCGTGGAACCGAACCGAGCTCGCACCGCGGGCAGGCCCTTGAGCGAAGAAGAAGCTGTCGTCGACCGGCTCGGTTTCGGTGCCGACGTCGGGGTAGTCGGTGGGCGAGAACATGTATGCCGGCATGAACTTGAGCATCAGCGCGACGTTGACGTGCACGGTGCCCTCGAGCTTGGGAAGTGTTCCGATCAGCTGGGCGGCCTCACGGAAGTAGGTGTTCTTCTCGTACCCCTTGGCTGCGATGACGTCGTGCAACAGCCGAACGACGGTTTCACCCTCCGAAGTGACCTTGGCCTTGGTCATCGGATTGAACAGCAGGTAGCGCCGGTCCTCGGGTCCGGCAGCACGGAAGTAGTCCACTGCTCGGGCGCTGAAGAGTTTCATCGCGATCAGGCGCGAGTATGCGTCGACGAATGCGCTGCGCACGTGCGGAAAATCGGTCACGCGATTTCCATAGAGAATTCGGTTGTTCGCATGTGTGATCGCCTCGTAGAACGCATGCTCGCAGATGCCGACCGAACCGGTGCAGAGATTGAACTTGCCGACGTTCACCGTGTTCAGTGCCGCCGAGAAGGCATCGGCACCGGTGTGCAGAATGTCCTGCTTGCGCACGGGGTAATTCTCGAGCGAGAACGTACTGACGTACATCTGACCGTGTACGACGCTCTCCCGCAGCAGATACGCGGGATGCGCGCTGTCGGCTACGAAGAACACGTACGAATCCGGTCCCTCGATGTCGGTGCGCCGACCGAACACCGACACCATCCCGGCCACGTTGCCGTTTCCGATGTAGTACTTCTCCCCCGATGCGGTGAACTCGAGGTCGTCGTCGGTGGTGGAGGGCGTCAACAGCATGTCGGTGGAGTACACGTCGGCACCGTGTGCCCGCTCGGACAAGCCGAAGGCCATGACTCCGCCGCGGTCGAGTTCCCTCGCTGCACGCCGCTTGGCGTCGTCGTTCGCACTCATCCAGATCGGCCCCAACCCGAGGACGGTGACCTGCCAGGTGTACCAGTACGCCAGACCGTAGAACCCGAGAATCTCGCTGAGCGCCGCGTTGCGCGCGGCGTCCCACCGTGTGTTCGGCGATCCTTCGGCATACGCGGCCGGTGTGGAGAATGTTGCGAACAACTTCTGCTCGGCGACGAATTCCAGAAAGTCTGCGGGCCAGACGCTGTCGAGATCGTCCGCCAACAGCCTGCCTTTACCGCGGCTCTCGAACCATTCGATCAGTGCGCGCAGCTGTCGGCGAGAGTCTTCGTCGAGCTCGGCCGGGTCGAAAGTCGTCGGATCGAACAGCGCATACTGAGCCACGGTGTGACCTCTCCTAGTCGTTGTCCCGAAGCTACCAGCGGGTAAACGACCGCGCAGAAAGATCGCGAGAGAAGTCCTAGGGGGTGTGCCGGACGGCCTTCACGATCTCCTCGACCGCCGAATCGATGTCCAGTTCGCGACTCTCACCGGAGAAGCGGTCGCGGATCTCGACCTTGCCGTCGGCCCAGCCGCGGCCGAGAACGACCACGAGCGGAACGCCGATCAGCTCCGAGTCCTTGAACTTCACTCCCGGCGACGCTTTGCGATCGTCGAACAGAACCTCTATTCCCTGCGTGTCCAGTTGTGTCGCAATGGATTCCGCACCCGCACGCGCAGCGTCGTCCTTGTTGGCGATCACCAGATGGACGTCGGCGGGCGCAACCTCCGACGGCCACCGCAGGCCCTTGTCGTCGTGCATCTGCTCGGCGATCACGGCAACCAAACGTGAGACACCGACGCCGTAGGAACCCTGCACCAGACGGACGGGCTTACCTGCCTCGCCGAGAACATCGACCGAGAACGCGTCGGTGTACTTGTACCCGAGCTGGAAGATGTGTCCGATCTCGATCCCGCGGGCGCTGACGAGCGGACCACGACCGTCGGGAGACATGTCACCGTCGCGTACCTCGGCCGCTTCGATGGTTCCGTCGGGAACGAAGTCACGACCCGCAACCAGGTTCACCACATGCTTGCCCTTGATATCCGCGCCGGTGATCCACGACGTCCCGTCGACGACCCTCGGGTCGACGAGATAGCGAACTCCGTTGGCCTGCAACGCGCGCGGTCCGATGTACCCCTTGATCAGGAACGGATTGGCCTCGAAATCCGCGTCGGTCAACAACGCGAACTCGGCGGGTTCGAGCGATGCTTCGAGCCGCTTCTCGTCCACCTCACGGTCGCCGGGCAGCCCGACGGCGAGCAACTCCCACTCTCCCTCGGCATTGCGAACCTTGAGCAGGATGTTCTTGAGAGTGTCGGCCCCGGTGACGGTACGGCCCAGATCGGCGCCGTTGGCCCACTCGACGAGAGTCGCGATGGTCGGGGTATCGCCCGTCTCGTAGTCGACCGCGGCCGGCTGCCCCTCGATGGGGAGCGGCTCGGGTGCCGGTGTCGTGACGGCCTCGACGTTGGCCGCGTAACCCGACTCGACGCATCGAACGTAGGTGTCTTCGCCGATGTCGCTCTCGGCGAGGAATTCCTCGGATGCACTGCCGCCCATGGCACCGGACGTCGCAGCGACGATGACGTAGGAGACGCCGAGTCTGGCGAAGATGCGCTGGTAGGCCTCACGGTGGGCGGCGTAGGACTTCTTCAGTCCGTCCTCGTCCATGTCGAAGGAGTAGGAGTCCTTCATGACGAATTCGCGCCCGCGGAGAATGCCTGCGCGGGGCCGCTCCTCGTCACGGTACTTCGTCTGGATCTGATACAGCGTGACCGGGAGATCCTTGTACGAGTTGCACTCGGCCTTCACCGTCAGCGCGAACAGCTCTTCGTGGGTGGGCCCCAGCAGCATGTCGTTGCCCTTGCGGTCCTGCAACCGGAACAGTGCGTCGCCGTATTCGGTCCACCGATTCGTGGTCTCGTAGGGCTCACGCGGCAGCAAGGCGGGCAGCGAGATCTCCTGCGCTCCGATGGCGTTCATCTCCTCGCGCACCACGCGCTCGACCTGCCGAAGGACCCGCAAACCGAGGGGAAGCCACGAGTAGACACCCGGCGCGATACGACGAACGTAGCCGGCGCGAACCAACAGCTTGTGGCTGTCGACCTCGGCGTCGGCAGGGTCGTCGCGAAGGGTACGGAGGAACAGCTGCGAAAGACGGGTGATCACGGGTTGTCAGACTAGTCGGTTGCGCAGCACCTGTGAGCAGGTGGCCGTGCAGTGAGTAGCCTTGACCACCGTGCTGATTCTGCTTCCTCCCTCCGAGACGAAGTCCGACGGCGGTTCCGGAGCACCCCTCGATCTGGACCGACTGGCGTTGCCGTCGTTGTTGCCTCTTCGCCGAAAGCTCGCCGATGCGCTGGTCGAGCTCTCCGGCGACGTCGACGCCTCCATCGCGGCACTCGGCCTCGGGCCTACCCAGGTCGACGAGGTCGACCGCAACGCGCGGTTGTGGACCTCCCCCACCACGCCCGCCCTGCAGCGGTACACCGGCGTGCTCTACGACGCACTCGATGCGCCGTCGTTCACCAGAGCCGGTCGCGCCCGGGCACATGCGAGACTGTGGATCGGATCGGCACTGTTCGGGGCCGTCCGCGCGTCCGATCCGATTCCGTCGTATCGGCTTTCGGGCGGATCGACGATTCCCCACTTCGGCACGCTGCGATCACACTGGAAGCCAGAGCTTTCCGATGCCATATCCGCCGAGGACGAAGGCATCGTCGTCGACCTTCGCTCCGGCACCTATCAACAGCTCGGTCCCGTTCCGGGCGCGATCACCGCGACAGTGCTCACCGAGAAGCCCGACGGCAGCCGATCGGTGGTGAGCCACTTCAACAAGCATCACAAGGGACTGTTGGCACGCGCGTTGACCCTGACCACCGCCGAGCCCAAGGATGTGAAGGCCGTTGCGCGCGTGGCATCGAAAGCGGGTCTCCGAGTCGAAGTTGCGTCGGCGACCGAGCTGATCGTGCTCACCGAATGAGCGATATCCCCGGTCTGCTCCGCACGGGAGCCGACGCGTCCGTGGGCAAGACCAAGAGCCAACGCGTCGCCGACGACGTTGCCGATCGGCTGGTGTCGATGGACGCAACCGAGGTCGGCACGCGGGCGCTGACGAACATGATCGAGACTTTGTACGAAAACGGTTGGCAGCCTCTGGATTTGGTGCACGTGGTGCGGCGTCAGCACACGATGGCCGTGACCACCCTCGCGGCGGCAGCACTGCTGCATCAAGCCGATATCACCGATGCGGACTCGCGGGCCCCGCAGGACTGGGTGGATCAGATGTCGTCCATCTGCGAGCAGTTCCCGAAAATTGCGGCGAGGGTCGAGTCCACCCCCGACTTCCTGACGGCGTATCTGGCGTCCTCGGGCCGGTCGGATTACATTGCCGCCAGCGATCAGTGGCTCGATGTACTCACCCTGCTCGGGCAATGGCAGACACTCCCCCGGTGGCCGCAACTGGGTGCCAAGCCGTCCCAGTGGCCGCGCGTGCGCCCCACGCTGCAGGGTGTTTCCGGCTCCGACTCGCCGAACACCAAGATGCTGAGCAAGATTCGTGGCCTGTTGGCCAAAGCCGACGCCACGGACTTCGAGGAGGAAGCCGAGACGCTGACGGCCAAGGCGCAGGAGTTGATGACGCGCTACTCGATCGACACCATGCTGCTCTCGCAGGGCCGCATCGACATTCACGGCCGGCGGGTACATGTCGACGGCCCCCATGCCCCAGCCAAGGCGCAACTGCTGCACGTCGTCGGAAGCGCCAACCGCGTCAAGGCGATCTGGGACTCCGAGTTCGCCGTGGCAACTCTCGTGGGCGCCCCGGTGGACGTGGAACAGACCGAATTGCTGTTCACCTCCCTACTGGTCCAGGCAACCCGTGCCCTCGGCCACTCCCCGGAAGCGAAGAAGCGCAAGAAAGCCGGCTCGGCTGCCTTCGGTAAAGCCTTTCTGTATGCATATGCGATCCGAGTAGGAGATCGCTTGACCGACGCCGATGCGCACGCAGTCGAGGAGGCTCGCCACGAATCCGGTGATCTCCTGCCGATATTGGCGGCACAGACGGTCGCAGTGGAAGCCGAGTTCGATCGACTGTTTCCGACGGCAAAGCCGATGCGCGGTCCGCGTCTGGACGCGGAGGGCTGGGACTCGGGCCAAGCGGCCGCGGATCGGGCCGACCTCTCGCGCTGAGGTGTGAAGTTCGGCTGCTGATCCGCAAGGCAAAATGGTTCTGTGCCCGACACTCTCGACGACATCATGACAAGAACCTCGGACTTGCTTTCCGAGCGCAACATGGCCGCGCTGTCGACGTTGATGGCAGGCGTGTCGACGACCGACGCGGTGCGGATACTCGAGCGAGTCGACTCCGCTGGCCGCGCGGTGCTCTTTCGACTACTGCCCAAGGACGAGGCGGTGTCGGTGTTCGAGCGGTTCGACGCCACAGTGCGCAGTGAGTTGTTCGAGAGCCTGCGTAGCGACGACGTCATCGCGCTGTTCGAGGACCTCGACCCGGACGACCGAGTCGAACTGCTCGACGAACTTCCGTCCAATGTCGCGCACCGGATGATGAGCGGACTCTCCGCCGCGGAGCGGACGCTGACGGCACCGATGTTGGGCTACGACCGTGGATCGGTCGGTCGGCGGATGAGCCCCGAGTACGTGCGCGTGCACTCCGACGCCACGGTGGCCGAGGCCCTCGATGCTGTTCGCCGTACCGGCGCGGAGGCCGAATCGGTCTACGTCCTGCCGATCACCGACGGGCACCGCACCCTGGTCGGCGTAGTGACTCTTGCCGACCTGGCGACCGCGGCACCGACGACCCCGGTGGGCGATCTGTATTCGGATCATCCGGTGGTGAGGGCGGACTCGTCCGCCGAGGTCGCGTCCCGGCTGTGCTTCGAGCACCGTAGTGCCGCGGTGGTGGTCGTCGACTCCGAGCAACGGCTGATCGGGATTCTCACTCTCGAGCAGTCCGCGCGCATACTCGAGGAGGCTGAGGACGAGGACGCCGCCCGGGCGGGCGGCTCGGAGCCGCTACGGCGTCCCTACCTGTCCACGCCGGTGCTCGCCATCGTTCGCTCCCGCGTGGTGTGGCTACTGGTGCTGGCGTTGTCGGCAATTCTCACGGTGCAGGTACTCGAGATCTTCGAGCATGCTCTTGCCGCCGTGGTCACTCTCGCCCTGTTCATCCCACTGTTGACCGGGACCGGAGGCAACACCGGCTCGCAGGCAGCGACCACCGTCACCCGAGCTCTGGCACTGGGCGACGTCCGTCCACGCGACATCGCCGCAGTGCTGTTTCGCGAGGTCCGCGTCGGCGCGACCATGGGTGCGATGCTCGGCACCCTCGGCTTCGTGATCGCCGGACTCGTCTACGACTGGCACCTCGGGGTCGTCATCGGAACGACACTGCTGTCGATCTGCACACTTGCGGCCACGGTCGGCGGCGCGATGCCGCTGATCGCGAAGAAGATCGGTGTGGACCCGGCGGTCTTCTCGACGCCCTTCATCTCCACCTTCTGCGATGCCACGGGTCTGATCGTGTATTTCCTCATCGCCAAGGCTGTTCTCGGCGTGTGATCAGCTCTGGTCGTCAGCCTTTCTGGGCGTCTTCCTGTGCTGCCTGGGCCTGCGCGACCTGCTGCGGGGTGAAACGGATGAAGAGGGCCGCGAGGCCGGCTATGACGGCGCAGACGGCGCAGCAGAACAGAGCGAACATGTAGCCCGAGCTCAGTGCATCGAGTTGGCTCTCGTTCATCAGTGTCGCCGGCCCGGATATTCCGCCCAGCGAGATGGTGCGCGAGGTGACCAGCGCACCGATGACGGCCAAGGCCAACGGGCCACCGAGGGTTTGCGCAACCAGAGAAATCGCCGTCAACGGCCCTATCTCGGTGGGGCTCACCCCGGCGATGGCGCACAGCGGGAGCGGCACCACCGTCAGGCCGACACCGAAGCCGATGCCGATGACGGGAAAGAACAGTCCGGGGAAGTACGACGAGTCCGCGTTCATCGTCGTGACCGACACCATGAGCCAGCCGACCATGATGACGGCACCGCTCAGAATCAACCAACGGGGAGCGATTCGGGTCACCAGTTGCGAGGCCAGGAACGCCGCGGCACCGAGTCCGAAGGCGAACGGCACGAACGCCAGCCCGGCATGAAGCGGGCTGTATCCCAAGATGTCCTGAACGAACAGGGCCACGTACGCGGCGAGGCAGAACATCACTCCGCCGGCGAAGAAGATGGCCACGAAGGTCGCGACCCGATCGCGGTTGCGGAACAGCGAGAACGGCAGCAGCGGATTGTCGGCACGACGCTCGACCAGCAGGAACAATCCGAGGAAGAGCAATCCCGCGATGAGCGAGATGATGACGATCGGGCTGGTCCAGCCCAGTTCGGTGCCCTCACTCAAGGCCAGGACCACGCCGGTGCAACCCAGCGTGGCCAGAATCGCGCCGGGGACGTCGAGAGGGAGTTTCGCGCCCACCGTCTCTTTCAGCGACACGACCGCAAGCACCACGATCACCACACCGATCGGCACGTTGATCAGGAAGATCCAGCGCCAGGACACCTCGGTCAACGCGCCGCCGATGATGAGCCCGGCAATGGAGCCGACACCCGTCATGGCCGCGTAGATCGCAATGGCTTGATTGCGTACCGGGCCGGGCGCGAAGGTGGTTGCCACCAGCGCAAACGCCGTGGGCGACGCCACCGCGGCCCCGACCCCCTGTAGAGCCCTGGCCGCGACGAGCGTGGCTTCGTTGACAGCGAGACCGCACAGCAGCGACGCGATCGTGAACAGCACGACACCGGCCAGGAACATCTTCTTGCGACCGAATGCATCGCCGAGCCTGCCGCCGAGCAGCATCAGTCCGCCGAACGCCAGAGCGTACGACGTCAGCACCCAGTTGCGACCGGCGTCGGACAATCCCAGGTCCGCCTGTAGGGGTGCCAGGGCCAGGTTGGCGACGGTGCCGTCGAGCACCACCATCAGCTGCAGGCCACTCAGGACGATGATCGCCATCCCGAACGCTCGGGTCGTCACCGGATATTCGATCTCGGTGGCGGAGGTCTGGGACATCGATGACTCAGGCACGAGCGTTCACGTTACCGGCGTTCACGGAAAAACCGGCAACGGTCCCGATAACCACGATGGCAGGAGGCCTGATCCCTGCTTCGCGAACGGCCTCGGCGACGGTGCTCAGGTCCGCCCGAACTTCACGTTGAGTACGCATGGTGCCCTCCTGCACGACGATCACCGGGGTGTCGGACGGCCGTCCACCGGCGACGAGCACCTCGGCGAACTTCCCGATCCGCTCGACGGCCATCAGCAGCACGATCGTGCCCTTGAGCTTGGCCAGCGCGTCCCAGTCGACCAGTGAATCGGGATGATCGGGTGCCACGTGACCACTGACGACCACGAACTCGTGGGTGACGGCGCGGTGCGTCACCGGAATGCCCGCCGACGAGGGCACCGAGATGGCACTGGTGATGCCGGGCACCACGGTCACCGGGATTCCCTCGGCAGCCAGCGCTTCGAGCTCCTCGTATCCCCGACCGAACACATAGGGGTCACCGCCCTTGAGCCGAACGACGAATTTGCCCGCTTTGGCACCGTCGATCAATGCCTGATTGATCGCTTCCTGCGCCATGGCACGGCCGTACGGAATCTTCGAGGCGTCGATGACCTCGACATGCGGACCCAATTCGGCGAGCAGTTCGGGTGGAGCGAGGCGATCGGCCACCACGACGTCGGCGTAGGCGAGCAGTCTGCGACCCCGCACGGTGATGAGATCCGGATCGCCCGGGCCTCCACCGACCAGCGCGACGCCGGTCATCGGCGCGTGGGCCGAGTCGGCGACGACCCCGGACTGCAGGGCCTCGATCACAGCGTTGCGTACTGCTGCAGAACGCCGATGCTCGCCACCGGCGAGCACACCGAGGGTCAGGCCGTCCCACTCGGCCGAGGCCGGAGTGACCGCGGTTCCGTCCTTGGCGATGTCGGCTCGGACGCAGAAGATCTTGGATGCGGTGGCCTCGGCGACGATGGCGACGTTGGTCTCGGCCTCGTCCGTGCAGGCGATGGCGTACCAGGCGTCGGCGAGGTCACCCTCGCGGTAGTCGCGCAACTCGAGCGTCACCTGGCCCGCGGTCGCCATTGCCTCGACAGCAGGCGTGGCCTCGCGAGTGATGACGTGCACCACGGCACCGGAGGAGATGAGCAGCGGCAATCGGCGTTGCGCGACGGTGCCGCCTCCCACCACGACGACGCGTCGACCGTCCAGATTCAGGCCGACCAGATAGGGAGAGTCAGTCGCGTTCACGGGAAGAAACGCTACCGCGCGCGCTGCACTCGCTTTTCGTCCCATACGGGCTCACCGGATTCGTAAGCCTGCCCGGTACTGCCGAACACCAGAAATCGGTCGAAACTGCGGGCGAACCAGCGGTCGTGAGTGACCGCGATCACGGTGCCCTCGAACGCCGCGATCGCGTCCTCGAGAGCGTCGGCGGACATGAGGTCGAGGTTGTCGGTCGGCTCGTCCAACAGCAACAGCGTTGCGCCCGAGAGTTCGAGAAGCAGGATCTGCACGCGCGCCTGTTGACCGCCCGAGAGATTGTCGTAGGACTGCTCGGCCGCGCGAGCCAGACCGTAGCGATCCAACGCCCGGCCTGCGGCCTCGCGCCCCATGCCGTCACGGTGTTCGTTGCCCATGTGCAAGATGTCGAGCAACGTGTTGCCCGCGAGATCGGGGCGAGTGTGGGTCTGCGCGAACAGGCCGGGCCGGACGCGAGCCCCGAGCACCGCGGTGCCGGTGTGCGGCACCGGCTCCAGCGCCAGTTCCTGCACCGGTTCGTGTTCCTTCTCCGGATCGGTCCCACCGTTGGCGAGCAATCGGAGAAAGTGAGACTTGCCGGAACCGTTGGACCCGAGCACCGCAACGCGGTCTCCGTACCAGATCTCGGTGTCGAAGGGCTTCATCAGACCGGTCAGTTCCAGAGCAGTGCACACCAGCGCGCGCTTGGCCGTCCGACCGCCTCGTAGTCGAACGGTGACGTGCTGTTTCAGCGGCACAGCCTCCGGCGGGCCGGCCTCCTCGAATTTGGCCAACCGAGTCTGGGACGCGTGATAGCGCGCGGCCACGCCGTCGTTGAACTTCGCCTTCTCGCGCAGTCGCAACACCAGTGCCCGAAGTTTGACCAGTTCCTCGTCCCACCGCCGTCGCAGTTCGTCGAGCCGAGCATTCCGGTCCTCGCGCGCAGCGTGATACGTCGCGAACCCGCCGCCGTGCACCCAGGACGTCGCCCCGCTGACGCCCGGTTCCAGGGTCACGATCCGGTTCGCGGCATTGGCGATCAATTCGCGATCGTGGCTGATGAACAGCACGGACTTGTCGGAGTCACGAATGGTCGCCTCGAGCCAACGCTTGCCCGGGACGTCGAGGTAGTTGTCCGGCTCGTCGAGAAGCAACAGGTTGTCGGGCCCGGCGAAGAGTGCTTCGAGCACCAGACGCTTCTGTTCACCGCCACTGAGCGTCGATGCGGCACGCCACTTGGCCCGGTCGAACGGCATGCCCAGTGCGGCGGTGGTGACCTTGTCCCAGAACGGCTCGAGATCGTAACCGCCGACGTCACCCCAATCCGACAGTGCCTGGGCATACTTCATCTGGGTCTTCTCGTCGTCGATCTCGATCATCGTGTTCTCGGCGTCGTCCAGTGCCGCAGCTGCAGCCCGGACGGCCGGGGACGCAACGGACAGCAGCAGATCGCGCACGGTCGAGTCGTCGCGCAACTGGCCGACGAACTGCCGCATCACTCCGAGGGAGCCGGAACTCGACACCGCTCCCTCGTCGGCGGTCTCGTCACCCGCGATGATCCGCGTCAGTGTCGTCTTGCCGGTTCCGTTGGGCCCGATCAACGCCGTCTTGGCACCGTCGCCGACCCGAAACCCGACACCGTTCAACAGCTGCCTGCCGTCGGGCAGGAAGTACACGATGTCGTTGAGTTCGAGGTGGGCCACAACGAACCAGCCAACCTCATCGGCCTCGGGATGGCCAATCGTTTACCACCACGCTCGTGTCTTCCCTGAGCGAGGGCAGTGTCTTCCCTAGGCGAGGGCCAGGGTCGACGTCTCGGTCAGCACCTGCTCACCGGCATCGTCGACGTGAGCATGGCGCACCTGCAATCGCGCCGAATCACCGTGCAAGGTCAGCAACATGACGCCGTTGTCGAACCACGGTCCCGCCTCTGCTTCCCATTCGACACCGGACGGGCCCACGTGCGCAGCTCGAGCGAGTTTCGACAGGATCCGAGCTGCTGGACGTTTGATGGCCAGCTTGTTGACCGCGCGGATCGGGAGATCGAGCGGATTGCGGAACGGAGACATGGTGAGTTGATAGGTGGCAGGCACATCTTGCCCACCGACCCCGAAGTCCGCGTTCGCCACATAGGAGCAGTGCACGTCGCCGGACAGCCACATGATGGAGGCAGGCTTGTTCTCGCCGCGGGAGAGCTCACGCGTCAGCGCCGCCATGTCGTTGAACGAATTGGTGAAGGCAGCCCAGTGTTCGAGGTCGAGCCCGATTCGCATCTTCTCTGCCACCTTGGCCGGCATGGAACCCCAACTCCCCTGCGCCACAGCCTCGTTCCACTGTTCCAAGTAGTGCAGAGCGGGCAGCATCAGATAGGGCAGCGAAGAACCGAACAGCAGGTGTCGCGGAGTGGCTTCGAGCGCGCGCTCCCGTACCCACGCCCACTCCTTCTCGTCCACCATCTCTCGGTTGTTCGGATCCAGATTTCGCGAGCACCGCGAATCGATCATGATCAGACGCGTGTCCCCGAAATCGCGGTAGAAGCTCCAGCGCCCCGTCTCGGGATTGCGGTCGATTCGTAATGCAAAGTCGGCCAACAACTTCTCGCGATCCGCGTCACTGGCAGCGGACCGGACCGCCGCGTACATCTCGTCCTGCGCCAATTCCTTCGGCGACAGATTGCCGAGGTGTTGGTACACCCAGTACGACGAGTACGCGCCGATCACGCGATCGTTCCACCACGGCCGAGTTTCGATGTCCCGACGCCAGGACGCGGACGAATTCCAGTCGTCACGCAGATCGTGGTCGTCCAGGATCATGCACGACGGGATGCTCGCCATCAGGGTCCGTACCGGCTCCAGTCCCCACGACTCCCGATACAGCCAGGAGTATTCCTCGAAGTCGCAGATTTCGTTCTCCGCGTCGGTACCGACCGCGCTTGTCGGCCCCTCCCCCGACTGCCGCCGCGCCTGCAGCCGTTCGACGATTTCCGGCGACGGGTCGTCGGCGTAGACCTGATCACCGAGGAGCAGCAATGCCTGCGGCCACCGACTCGGATCCTCTTCGATCAGCGCGTTGCCCAGCCCGGCCAACGCGTCGGCTCCGATCTGTTTCAGAGATTCCTCGCTGTAGTTGTCGCCTCGTCGACACGATCCGAACGCCAATGTGACGGGCCCCTGGGCGTCGACAGTGTGGATGGCAGCAGTGTGGCCTTCACGCGGCCAGACCTTGCGCTCATCGACGAACACCTCGTAGTACACCGCGGAGTTGGCGGGCAGGCCTTCGAGTGGAACCAACGCGTAGTGGTGGCCGTGCACACCCCACGTGCGTTCTGCCGCGCGAACGCCGGCATCGGTGACGACCGTCACGGTCGACGCTTCGGCCATCTCGAACCACAGGGTCGCAGTCTCGGTGCCGACGTACCGGACGATCGGGCCGAGCAGGACAAGGCTGTCGGAAGTCATTGGATCCACATTGCCCGCGCCGGCCGGCTTTCGCCAGTCAGTAACGGACATTCGCAGGTACGTCGGCCACCGGAGCGACCGCTACGACCGTTGCCCCGCGTACCGATCGAGGGATCACCAGCCGCTGCGCCGGGCCGGCCAGGAGCGCCGCGGCTTCCGCCACGCTGGCACTTCCGACTGCGTCGAACACCCGTTGCGACGCGCACGGAGTCGGCACCGCCGAGAGTTCCTGGGCAGAATAGGTCAACCCCCGAACCCCCATGCTCGACGCCACCGCCGCCACCAGATCCGCTTTCCTGTCGATCGAGGCGATGGCCTCGACCCGCCAATCCGGCCGCAGTACAGCCGCGATCGCGCGTACGATTTCGGCCGCATCGACACCCGCTCGGGCACCGATTCCGACCACGACCCGCATTGTCGACAATCCCTAGACGCGCGCGTAATCGACTGCGGCGGAGACGAATCGTGAGATGGACTCGGGATTACCCGCCGCGTGCGTGTGCAGGTAGGACGCGTGCACTCCGCCGCGGACGAAGCCTTCGCGAGCGGCGGTTCTGCCGTCCGGTCGCTGTCGATGCCAACCCCAGGCCGCCGGGGCGGCCTCGCGCACTGCGACGAGCTTCGTGCGATGGAACTCGTGGCCGGTGACACGGGTTCCCGCGTCGAACAGAGGCGACGCTTCGAGGGCCACCGCGTCGCGATACCCGAGAGTGAGCGTGTTCCCGAATTCCGCGTCGACATCGACGACGCCCGCCATTGCATGACCGTCCAATTGCGTCGCTAGATAGAGCAATCCGGCGCATTCTGCGTGAACGGGCAAACCCCGGGCCGCGGCCGTCCTGATGTCGGCAAGCAACAGTTCGTTCGCTGCCAGCGCGGCAGCATGTTCCTCCGGGAATCCGCCGGGCAGCACGACTGCTGCTGTACCGGTGGGCAATCCGTCGCGTAATGGGTCGAACACAGCGACGTCGGCCCCGGCAGCACGCAGAAGTTCTACATGCTCGGTGTAGCCGAAGGTGAATGCGGGACCACCTGCCACCGCGACGACCGGCGATCCTTCGGACCTACGAACCTCGTCGACCGGATCCCACTCGGGCGCGAGAATCGCCGAGCGAGCCAAGGCGCTCACTGCCTCCACATCGACGAACTGCGCCACCAGTGCGCTCATCGCGTCGACCGCATCGGTGGCGGCTCCACCGTGTTCGACGGCGGTGATCAGGCCCAGATGTCGTGACGGCACAACCAATTCGCTCATCCTCGGCAACGCGCCGAGCACCGGCACACCCACCCGCTCGCACGCTTGACGCAACACGTCCTCGTGGCGTTCGCTGCCGACCCGGTTGAGGATCACACCGCCTATGCGGACGCTGGGGTCGAACGTCGAGAACCCGTGCAGCACAGCCGCGAGCGACTGACTGTGGCCGCGGGCATCGACCACGAGAATCACCGGGGCACCGAGCATCGCCGCCACCCGTGCGGTCGATCCCTCGGCGGACGCCTCCCCGGGGCCGGTCATGTCGATCTTGCCGTCGAACAGTCCCATGACGCCTTCGACGACCGCGATGTCGCAGCCCCGGCTGCCGTGCCGAAAGAGAGGCCCGATTCGATCGGCACCCACCATGACCGCATCGAGGTTGCGGCCGGGCAGCCCGGCCGCCAGACCGTGATAGCCGGGGTCGATGTAATCCGGACCCACCTTGAACGGTGCGACCTTTCGGCCGGCAGCACGAAGGGCACCCATCAGCCCGGTGGCAACCGTCGTCTTTCCGCTGCCCGACGCGGGGGCCGCAATCACCACGGCGGGGCACGACGGATTCACCATTCGATGCCTCGCTGCCCCTTGCGCCCGGCATCCATCGGATGCTTGACCTTGGCCATCTCGGTGACGAGATCCGCGGCCTCGATCAGCTCACGGGGCGCATCCCGTCCGGTGACGACAACATGCTGGTTGCCCGGTCGATGGGTCAGAACCTCGACCACCTCCGCAACATCGACCCAACCCCACTTGAGCGGGTAGGTGAACTCGTCCAGGACGTAGAAGCGGTGCGACTCCTGCTCGATCCGACGGGCGATCTCCCGCCAGCCCTCTGCCGCTGCCTCGGCGTGGTCGACGTCGCTGCCCTTCTTGCGAGTCCACGACCAGCCCTCGCCCATCTTGTGCCACTCGACGGCTCCGCCGACACCGGTGCTCTCGTGCAGATCGCCGAGAGTCCGAAACGCCGCTTCCTCGCCGACTTTCCACTTGGCACTCTTGACGAATTGGAACACTCCGACGTCGAACCCCTGGTTCCACGCCCGCAACGCCATTCCGAACGCAGCGGTCGATTTCCCTTTGCCCGGACCGGTATGGACGGCAAGGACGGGCAGATTTCGGCGCTGACGCGTCGTGAGTCCGTCCTGCGGAACTGTGCCGGGAGCGGGTACACCCTGAGGCATCGCGCGCCCCCTACGCCGCTGCGCGGACGACGGCGGTGACCTGCTCGGCCGACAGATCCTCCAGCGCCACGTAGCCACCACCGAGACGGGCCGCGAAATCGGCGGCCAGGCCGAGACGGACCATTCCCGCTTCGCAGTCGACGACGACCGAGGCGATCTTGTCCGCCGCGATTCGGGCTGCGGCAATGCGCGCGCGGCCGACGGGGTCGGTGCCTCCGGTCGCTCGGCCGTCGGTCAACGCAACCACCAATGCGCGGCGCAGCGGGTCCCGAACGCGTTCTCGCAGAACCAGATCTCGGGCCGTCAGAAATCCCTGTGCCAACGGAGACCGACCACCGGTCTTCATGTTGCGTAACCGCGTCACGGCGACATCCACCGATGACGTCGGCGGCAATACCGTCTCGGCTTCCTTGCCGCGCACGGTGATGACGGCGACCTTGTCACGGCGTTGATACGCATCGCGCAACAGCGACAGCACCGCACCGGTCACCGCGGAGAGTCGATCTCGTGCAGCCATCGATCCCGAGGCATCGACGATGAAGACGATCAAGTTGCCCTCGCGCCCCTCCTTGATCGCGCCCCGCAGATCCGCAGCCTCGAGCTTCAACCGGCCTGACGTGCGACCGCGGACGACCTGCTGCTCGGCGGCGGCGAACAACGTGCCGATCAGATGCAGACCTGTGCCTCGCTCGATTGTGGGCCGTACCGACCGTCCGTGTGAGGAGCGTGACCTCGAGCGTCGACCCGGCGCGCCTTCTCCCACTCCGGGAACCTCGAGCAGTCGAGCCTTGAACTGCGCACCCGGAGCTCCTGCCTGCTTGTTCTTGCCCGCTCCCGAAGGCTGTGGCTCAGGCGTGCCCGAGGTCTCGTTGTCGGGCGACGACGGGGAAGACTCCGAACGCTCGGCCCCGTCGGCATCCTCGGGTGATGGCGCTCCCCCACCACCGTCGGGGGTCGGGTCAGGATCGGGATCCGAATCCGGCTGCTGCTCGGCCTGTTCCGCTGCGTCGCGCATGGCGTCGTCCAGCTGCTTGTCGTCGATGCCCGGCTCGTCGAACGGATCGCGTCGACGCCGATGCGGTAGTGCCAGTTCCGCGGCGACCCGCACGTCTTCCTCTGCCACCTCGCTCGCACCCCGCCACGCGGCGTGGGCGGACGCAGTGCGAGCCAACACCAGATCGGCGCGCATCCCGTCGACGTCGAAGGACGCGCAGAGGGCCGCGATGCGCCGAAGCTCCTTGTCGCTCAACTCCACGTCGTCGAGGATCTTCCGGGCGGCCAGAATCTGCTCGGCCACCGCGATGTCGTCGTCGCGAAATTGGGCGGCGAACGCGTGCGGATCGCGCTCGTAGTTCATCCGGCGGCGGACGACGTTCATCCGAACATCCACATCGCGCGATGCCGTCACGTCCACTGCGAGACCGAACCGGTCGAGCAGCTGCGGTCGCAGCTCACCCTCCTCGGGGTTCATCGTGCCGACCAAGACGAATTGTGCTGGGTGCGAATGTGATACACCGTCACGCTCGACATGTACGCGGCCCATCGCGGCCGCGTCGAGCAATACGTCGACCAGATGATCGTGCAGCAGATTCACTTCGTCGACGTAGAGAACGCCGCGGTGCGCAGCTGCGAGCAGGCCGGGCTGGAAGGCGCGTTCACCGTCACGCAGGACCTTCTCGAGGTCGATGGACCCGACCACTCGATCCTCGGTGGCTCCCACCGGAAGCTCGACGAGCTTTGCCGGACGCGATCCGTTCTCGTCGGTCACTGCCGGCAGCAGCGTCGCGAGCGCACGCACCACCGTCGATTTGGCGGTGCCCTTCTCGCCGCGGACCAGCACACCGCCGATACCGGGATGCACGGCGCACAGAATCAACGACAGGCGCAGTTGGTCCTGACCGACGATCGCACTGAACGGATATCCCGGTTCGGGAACACTTCCACCTTGCTGCACAGCTATGTCCCTTCGTGCCCGGAGTTCCGCGCCGGGCGTTCGGTAGAAAAACGCGAAGCCGGGCGGCGATCTGGCTGACAGGAGTATCTGCTCGAGCGAAGAAACTCCTGAACACAGTGGCGGGACCGCGCCTGATTCGTACAGGACTTCTCCGCAACCGACTTCGAACGGAACACTACCGCCGAACGAACGAATGCCACACACGGTAGGTCCGTGTGTGGCATTCGTTCCGGGAGTGGAGCCTGCGGAACGACCTCACCGATTATCGAGTACTGCGGAAGGTCAGGCCTCGCTCCATGCGGTGCCGCCGCCCCGACGCATCGGGGTGTGCGGAATACCGTCCTCGAGAACTTCCTCACCGTCGGGCAGGAAGCCGTGCTTGGCGTACATGTCGACGAGGTAGCTCTGAGCATTGATGCGACACGGCGCGGAGCCGACCTCGGCCAGCGCTGCCCGCAGGATCCGCGTGGTGTGGCCCTGCCCTCGGGCTGAGCGCTGGGTGCAGAGGCGACCGATGCGGAACGCCTTCTCCCCGTCGTCGTGCTCCTCGAGCAGACGGAGAGTGCAGACCACCTCGCCGTCTCGTTCGAGCCAGAAGTGTCGTGTCTCGGTCAGCAGGTCACGCCCGTCCAACTCCGGATAAGCACAGGCCTGCTCGACCACGAACACCTCGACACGCAGCTTCAACAGGTCGTACAACGTGTTGTTGGACAGGTCTAGTGCCCATGATCGTTTGAGAGCTGCTGCTTGCGTATTCATACCTTTTGCTATCACACACCCGTGGGCTGTGCGAGCTCACGCGAGTTTTCCAGCTCCAGTGTCTTCGAGGTCCAGGCCCAGACCTCGTCGAACAGCGAGCTGTTCTGGGCCAGCTTGACCCCCAGCGACGGGACCATTTCCTTGAGCTTGGGCTGCCACGCGTCGTACTTGTCGCCGAAGCACCGCTGCAGCACGTCCAGCATTGCCGGGACGGCGGTGGATGCACCGGGCGAGGCACCGAGCAATCCGGCGATCGTGCCGTCCGCAGCGTTGACCACAGCGGTGCCGAACTCGAGCACGCCGCCGCGACCCTTCTTACGGATGACCTGCACTCGCTGACCTGCCGTGACGAGTTCCCAGTCCTTACCGACAACCGAGGGGGCGAACTCGCGCAGGGTCTCCACCCGATCGGCCTGCGACTGGGCCAGCTCGCTGACCAGGTACTTGACGAGCCCGAGCTCCGTCACACCGACGCCGAGCATCGACATCAGGTTGCCGGGCTTGACCGAGCCGGGCAGGTCGGTGATCTTGCCCTGCTTGAGGAACTTGGGGGACCAACCGGCGTACGGGCCGAACAGCAGACCCTGCTCACCGTTGATCACCCGGGTGTCGAGGTGCGGCACGGACATGGGAGGAGCGCCCACCGAGGCCTTGCCGTACACCTTGGCCGAATGCTGCTCGATCAGTTCGGGGTTGGTGCACCGCAGCCACTCGCCGCTGACCGGGAAGCCGCCGAATCCCTTGATCTCCGCGATACCGGACTTCTGCAGCAGGTGCAGTGCGCCGCCGCCTGCGCCGACGAACACGAACTTGGCGTTGACGGTCTTCTTCGCACCCGTGCGCTGGTTGGCGACCTTCACGTCCCAGGTGCCGTCGGACTGCTTGGTGATGTTGCGCACATCATGGCCGAAGTGAACGGTTCCACCCGCCGCCGACAGGTAGTTGAGGAGCTGCTTGGTGAGCGCGCCGAAGTCGACGTCGGTGCCCTCCTGGCTCCAGTTCAGCGCCACCGGATCGGAGAAGTCGCGGCCCTCGGCCATCAACGGCAGTCGCGCCGAGAACTCGTCCTTGGAATCGATGAATTCCATTCCGGCGAACAGCGGGTTACCGACGAGCGCCTCGTACCGCGCACGCAGGTACTTCGCGTTGTCGGCCCCGTGCACGAAGCTCACGTGCGGAATGGGGTTGATGAAATTCTTGGCGTCGGAGAGCACGCCGGTCTCGATACCGTGGGCCCAGAACTGCCGCGAGACCTGGAACTGCTCGTTGACGTTGAGCGCCTTGGAGATATCGACACTGCCGTCCTTGTTCTGCGGCGTGTAGTTCAACTCGCACAGTGCCGAGTGGCCGGTACCCGCGTTGTTCCACGCGTCGCTGCTCTCCGCCGCCGCCGCGTCGAGGCGCTCGTAGACGTCGATCGACCAGTTCGGCTCGAGCTGACGGAGCAGCGCACCGAGGGTGGCGCTCATGATTCCGGCACCGACCAGAACGACGTCGGTCTTGATCCGCTTACCCTGCTCTTCTTTGGACACTGGAGAATCGACTTCCTTGTCTGTGGAGGTCTCGACCGGAGAACTCTGCTGTAGAGGGCTATTCACCCGATGCGGTCAGGTTACTAGCTGGGCCTACCCCATCGGACACCACGTCAACCCGCTCTCGATTGTGCTCCTCGGACGCCGCTCACGGCGCCCACTACAGTTGTGATCTGTGACTACCTGGGTGCCCGACGTCCTCGGCGACGGCTACGAACAGACGACCATTCCACTCGGTGACGATCCCGACGGAGAGGGGCAGGTCGAGGCCACGCTGGTGCGGTATCAACCGTCCGGTGCCTCGAACTTCGACCGCGCGGTGATCTACGTTCACGGTTTCACCGACTACTTCTTCCAGCGGCACATCGCCGAGCACTTCGCGGCGAAGGGATACGCGTTCTACGCCCTCGACCTGCGTAAGTGCGGGCGTTCGCGCCGCGAGGGCCAGACTGCGCATTTCGTGACCGATCTGGCGATGTACGACGCCGAGTTGAACGAAGCTCTGAGCCTGGTTCGCGCCGAGCGCGGCGACGCCTCGGTGCTGCTGATGGCGCACTCCACGGGCGGCCTCGTTCTCCCGCTGTGGCTGAACCGCCTCAACCGTCAGGAAGGCGGGTCGGCCGGGATGGGCCTGGCGGGAGTCGTCCTCAACAGCCCGTGGTTCGACCTGCAGGGCCCACCGGCCATTCGCAGTGTCGGCACCGCAGCGATCGACGTCATCGGCCGATTCCGGTCCAAGACGCAGGTCCCCGGTAGTGGGCTCGACACGTACGGCCTGTCGCTCGCTGCGTCGGAGAACGGCGAATGGGACTACGACCTCGACTGGAAACCGCTCGCAGGCTTTCCCATCACCTTCGGGTGGATTCGCGCTGTCCGCCACGGACATGCCGAGTTGCACCGGGGCCTCGACATCGGCATTCCCTCGCTGATTCTTCGGTCGAAGGTGACGCATTTCTCCCGCCGTTACAGCTCGGCCGTCGACGTCGCGGATGCCGTTCTGGACGTTCGCCAGATCGCGCGCTGGGCCGGTTGCCTGGGCGACCGTACGACGATCGTGCCCATCGAGGGAGCCCGCCACGACGTGTTTCTGTCCACGGAAGGCCCACGAGTACGGGCATTCGAGGAAATGGACGAATGGCTCGAGTGGTTGCACCGAGGAGAAAGCACCGACCATGCGTCGGGCAAGGACCACAGTGAGAGCGGGCACATTTCATGACCGAGCATTTCGACATCGCGATCATCGGCTCCGGATCGGGGAACTCGATCGCGGATTCGCGCTTCGACAACAAGAAGATCGCTCTGCTCGAGGAGAATTCCACGTTCGGTGGCACGTGCCTCAACGTCGGGTGCATCCCCACCAAGATGTTCGTCTATGCAGCCGAAGTCGCTCGGACGGTTCGAGACTCCGCGAAGTACGGAGTCGACGCCCACGTCGATGCGGTGCGCTGGCGCGACATCGTCGACCGCGTCTTCGGACGGATCGACCCCATCTCCGAGGGCGGTAAGCGATACCGCGCCGAGGGCAGCCCCAACGTCACATTGTTCGAGGGACACGCGACGTTCGTCGGCCCCCGCACGATCGACACCGGCACCGGCACCGTCATCACCGCCGACCAGGTCGTCATCGCGGCCGGATCACGCCCGACAGTGCCCCAGGCCATTGCCGATTCGGGCGTCGCCTATCACACCAACAGTGACGTGATGCGGCTGCCGGAGCTTCCCGAGCATCTGGTGATTCTCGGATCCGGTTATATCGCAGCAGAATTCGCGCACGTGTTCTCAGCGCTCGGTTCCAAGGTCTCGATCGTCGCCAGGAAGGACGGTCTGCTGCGCGCGCTCGACGCCGATATCTCCAAGCGTTTCACCGAACTGGCGCGCGCCAAGTGGGACGTCCATCTCGACGCCGGTGAAACCCGTGCTGTGACCGAGGGCACGCTGCACGGCGTCGAACTGGCCGACGGCACCAAGGTCCTGGGCGACGCGTTCCTCGTCGCCGTGGGCCGGGAACCGAACGGAGACAGACTCGATCTGGGCGCGGCCGGCATCGAGCTCGATGACGAAGGCCGCATCGTGGTGGACGAATTCGGCCGCACCACGGCCGAGGGAGTGTTCGCGCTCGGCGACGTCTCGTCGCCCTACCAGCTCAAGCACGTGGCCAACCAGGAAGCTCGGGTCGTTCAGTACAACCTGCTGCAGGATGCGTGGCACGGCGACACCTCGGCACTCCGGGAGTACGACCATCGGTTCGTTCCTGCGGCGGTGTTCACCGATCCGCAGATCGCCGAGGTGGGCATGACCGAAGAACAGGCCCGCGACGCGGGGTTGGACATCACGGTCAAAGTGCAGAGCTATGGCGACGTCGCCTACGGCTGGGCGATGGAGGACAGCGAAGGTCTGTGCAAGATCATCGCCGAGAAGGGCACCGGCAAGATTCTCGGGGCCCACATCATCGGCGCACAGGCCCCCACTCTGATCCAACCCCTCATCCAGGCCATGAGCTTCGGGCTCTCTGCCCAGGACATGGCTCGTGGCCAGTACTGGATTCACCCAGGACTGCCCGAGGTTGTCGAGAACGCCCTGCTGGGGCTCGACCTGTAGCTCCGGTCACCAGGGGCTGGTACGAAGCACGATCTCGGTAGCCAGCTCGGCCGACGCGTCGGCGGGGATGTTGCGCGCCCCGTCGAGCTGGACCACTCGGAAATCCGAGTAGACGAACCGACCGCTCGCGTCGGCGGATGCGCGGCCCAACGAGGACCCGACGACCAGTGTCGTCGGTAGCTCGACCGGGGGGCAATCTGCGGCGCGGACGGTGCCCTGATCGTCCGCGATGGCGGGGTGGCAACGGTTCACCGCGATCAGGCTGGCGAACCGTCCGAAGGTTTTCGCGGCCAGCGTCCACGCAGGTTCTGCGCCCGCGCCGCTGCCGACGAGGTGCACCCACGAGAGCTTCAGCTCGTCGAGAACAGCCAGGATCGCGTCGTCGGTGACGCCGTCGATGCTTTCCAGCGCAACGGTTTTCAGATCCGAGTTGTGCAGCCGTTCACTGACTGCGTCGTACACATCCACCGGATCACCTGCGTCGGGAAGCAACAGGACAGCGTGCCGGCTGTCGGGGCCCGCAACTCGCACCGAACATTGCCCGCCCGCAGCACTCACATGCGTGAACTCCATGACGACGACGGTACTGCCTCTTGCGCATGCTCCGCATCGGTTCTATGGTTAGTTACATGAGTAATGAACCAGTGAGGCAAGCAACCTCCACGCACCGGCGGCGGTTCTGATGGACGAGGGCAGGCCGATCTTCTTGCAGATCGCCGAGCTCGTCGAGAACTCCATCATCGACGGATCGTTGGCCGAGGAAGAGCAGGTCCCTTCGACGAACGAGCTCGCCGCGTTCCATCGAATCAATCCGGCCACCGCGGGCAAAGGGCTCGCCAAACTCGTCGCCGACGGCGTCGTATACAAGAAGCGAGGAATCGGCATGTTCGTCACCACAGGGGCTCGGGACGCTCTCCGATTCCGACGCCGCGACCACTTTGCACGTCAGTACATCGATCCGCTGGTCACCGAGGCACGCAAGCTCGGCATGACCGTGGACGAACTCAAGACCATGCTCGACAACTGGGAGGCAGCACGATGAGCGTCCACACTCTCGGCTCGATCGGCGAACCCGGCGCCATAGCCGCGTCGGCCACTCACCTGACCAAGAATTTCGGCTCGTTCACAGCGGTCGACGACGTAAGTTTCGAGATCGAACGCAACAAGATCTACGGCTTTCTGGGCCGCAACGGCGCGGGTAAGACCACCGTCATGCAGATGATGACCGCGCAGATGCGTCAGAGCGCCGGCGAGGTCTCGATATTCGGACAATCTCCGTGGGAAAACCCGGTCGCACAGAGTCACATGTGCTTCGTCAAGGAAAGCCAAAAATATCCTGACGACCTGAAGGTCGAGCACGCCGTTTCGCATGCGTCGAATATCCTTCCGCACTGGGACGGTGACTTTGCCGCAGAGTTGGTGCGCGACTTCGACCTGCCCCTCGGCCGCAAGATCAAGAAGCTCTCGCGAGGAATGACGTCGGCTCTCGGAATCGTCATCGGACTCGCGTCGCGTGCACCACTGACCTTTTTCGACGAGCCCTACTTGGGACTGGACGCGGTCTCGCGACACCTGTTCTACGACAGATTGCTGGCCGACTACGCCGAGCACCCCCGGACCGTCGTTCTGTCCACTCATCTCATCGACGAGGTCAGCGATCTGATCGAACACGTGATCCTCATCGACAAGGGCAGGATCGTGCTCGACGCCGACTCGGATACCCTGCGCGAGAGCGCATTCGAAATCACCGGTCCCGCCAAGGCGGTCGACTCGTTCACCTCGGGACACCGAACTCTGCACCGAACCACCCTCGGCGCGAGCGCGCGGGCAACGATCGACGGCCGACTCACCGACAGCCAGAGATCGGACGGTGCAGCAGCAGGCCTCACCATCGAAGCAGTTCCGTTGCAGCAGTTGATCATCGACCGCACCACCGCGGACACCGAGGAGACAGTGTCATGAAACGAATACTGAATATCGCTAGAATCCACAATACCTCCTGGGCAACGACTTTCGTGTGGCCAATGGCGGTTCTTGCCATCGCCTTCGTGATCACCTTCGGCATATTTCTGGTCATCCCGACCACAGACTCCGAATACAACTTCACCGGTAGCGTCTTCTCGATCTATGGATTCGCGATGGCGTTCTACATCACCGCGATCACTCAGTGCTTTCCCTATGCCCTGGGTCTGAGCGTCACCCGACGCGAATTCCTCACCGCCACAGCGCTGGTAGGAGTGTGCCAGTCGATTGCATTCGGCACGATCATCTACGTGCTGTCCTTGATCGAAGCAGCCACGGATGGATTCGGCCTGAAACTGAGAATGTTCGGCATCGCTCGGTACGCAACCGACAATCCGTTGGTGCAGTGGACCGCACTCGTTACCGTCATGCTGCTCCTCGGCGGCATCGGTGCATTCATCGGCGTCGTATATCGACGGTTCCGCACCAACGGATTGTTCACCCTCGGACTCGGTGCGCTCGTACTCTTCGGCGGGGGATCGATTCTCGTGACCTGGCAGAACTGGTGGCCCAACGTCGGGAGCTTCTTCACCGACACGCCGCGAATTCTTCTGCTGGTCGTCATTCCCTTGATCGTCACCGCCGTGTTGTCGGCCGCCAGCTGGGTCGGACTGCTCAAAGCAACTGCGTGACAATCCTGTTCGATTCACGATCGACGCCGTGCTCGATGAGATCGAGTACGGCGTCGACGTCCAGGTTGTCTTCCACCAGATCGGCCAGCAGGTCCAACTGCTGCTCCCGCAGTGCCGCGACCGACGTAGCGGGGGCCACCAGAAATCCTTCGCGACCCGACGTCGCCGCCACCCAGGTCACGAACGCGCGCCGAAAGTCGTCGGACTCGAGAAGACCGTGCCAGTGGGTTCCCACGACACTGCCGCGCACACTGCCCTCGCGAACGCCCGAAGACGCAGTCAGCAATGCATCGTCCCCGCTACGAACAACCCGTCCGTGATGAATCTCGTACCCGGACACCGAATGTGCACCGAACCGCTCTGCCAGACCCGACACCTGCGCGAGTACCTTGTCGGCTGCGAACTCGATATCGAGATCGAGCAGACCGAGCCCCTCGACCACACCGACACCCGACTCCACCGCGTCCCAGATCCTTCGGCCGAGCATCTGATAGCCGCCGCAGACACCCAGAACAGGCCGACCAGCCGCGGCGCGCTCGGAAATGGCACGGGCAAGACCGGTGCGCCGCAACCACTCCAGATCCGACACCGTGGACTTACTGCCCGGGACGACCACCAGATCCGCATCCTCGAGGCGAGACGGCTCGGTGACCCAGTGCACCGACACGCCGGGCTCGCACGCCAGAGCCTCGACATCGGTCGTATTGGAAATTCTCGGCAACCGCACCGCCGCAACACGTAGCCACTGGGATCCGACGGGAGGACGCGGCCTGCCCACCGGAGCATCGGCAACTGTTCCCAGTGAATCCTCCGCGTCCAACCACAATCCGTCCGCGAACGGGACGACTCCGTACGTCGGCCGCCCGGTCAGTGCCCGCAACTGGTCGAGACCAGGTGCCAACAGTGCCGGATCGCCTCGAAACTTGTTGATCACGAACCCCGCGACGAGCGCCTGATCTTCCGGAGACAGAACGGCAACGGTGCCGAACAGGTGGGCGAGCACTCCCCCGCGGTCGATGTCGCCCACCACGATCACCGGAAGCGAGGCCGCCGTCGCCAGTCCCATATTGGCCAGATCGGTCGCGCGCAGATTGATCTCGGCGGGCGAACCCGCTCCCTCACAGATCACCACGTCGAATTCCGCACGCAAAGAAGCCAATTCGTCGGCCACGACCGCCCGCAGCGCTGTGCGATGCTCGATGTAGTTGCTCGCACTCACCTGCGCCACCGCACGCCCGCGTACCACCAACTGCGAGGTCCGGTCGCTACCGGGTTTGAGCAACACCGGATTGAACCGGACACTCGGCTCCAGGCCGCAGGCCGCCGCCTGCATCGCCTGCGCCCGACC
The DNA here is from genome assembly GCF_027270735.1 of Rhodococcus ruber. Taxonomy (GTDB): domain Bacteria; phylum Actinomycetota; class Actinomycetes; order Mycobacteriales; family Mycobacteriaceae; genus Rhodococcoides; species Rhodococcoides rubrum_A. The sequence continues at coordinate 293,760 of NZ_JAPWIJ010000003.1, forward strand.
GATCTCACCGCCGTCGAGCGTGACCACAGAATTGTTGGACATGTTCTGCGCCTTGAACGGAGCCACCCGCACGCCCCGTCTCGCCAGCATGCGACACAGACCGGCAACCAACACACTCTTGCCCGCATCCGACGTCGTCCCCGCAACCAGCAGGGCACCTTTCAGACTCACGGCATTGGTTTTCTGTTCACTCCGCAGGCTCCGCTCACGGCAGGGTTTTTCTGTTCACTCCGCAGGCTCCGCTCACGGCAGAGTCAGAATCTCGCTGCCCGTCTCGGTGACCACGAGGGTGTGCTCGAACTGGGCGGTCCACTTCTTGTCGTGCGTGACCACCGTCCAGCCGTCGTCCCACATTTCGGCGTTGATCGTGCCCAGGTTGATCATCGGTTCGATCGTGAAGGTCATTCCCGGCTCGATGACGGTGTCCACCGACGGCTGGTCGTAGTGCAGAACGACGAGGCCGTTGTGGAAGGTGGTACCGATGCCGTGTCCGGTGAAATCCTCGACCACTCCGTACCCGAACCGATGAGCGTACGACTCGATGACGCGGCCCACGACGTTCAGTGCGCGACCCGGCTTGACAGCCTTGATGGCTCGCATAGTGGCCTCGTGCGTGCGCTCGACGAGCAGGCGGGCTTCCTCGGAGACGTTGCCGGCCAAGAAGGTTGCGTTGGTATCGCCGTGAACACCGTCGATGAAAGCGGTGATGTCGATGTTGACGATGTCGCCGTCCTCGATCACCGTCGAGTCGGGAATGCCGTGGCAGATGACCTCGTTGAGCGAGGTGCAGCACGACTTCGGAAAACCCTTGTAGCCCAACGTGGACGGGTACGCGCCGTGATCGATCATGTACTCGTGAGCGATGCGGTCGAGCTCGTCGGTCGTCACTCCCGGTGCCACCGCCCGGCCCGCTTCCTGGAGAGCCCTGGCCGCAATCTTCGATGCCACCCGCATCTTCTCGATGACCTCGGGAGTCTGCACCCACGGTTCGCTGCCCTCGGCGACGGTCGACTTCCACGCGTACTCGGGCCGCTCGATCGACTTGGGCACCGCGAGGACGGGCGATACGACGCCTGGTACGAGTGGCTGACGGGGCTTGCTCTCGGCGGTCACAGACATGAGCCCAGAGTAGTCGGCCTCGTACCGACGCTCCGCCCAGCGCACGGATGCCCGGGCAATCGAATCATCGTTCCGACGAGCGGATATGATCTGGGTCACGTTTGTCACCGATTGCCGACCCGAGGAAGGGAAGCACCGTGGTCCACTCGAATCTGCTCCGCCCTCGTGACGGCGACGCCCTGCGCGCCGAACTACGCCAGGTGGCGGCAACGTCGGATGTGCCCGTCGTGTTCGGCGGCGAAGTCTCCTCGGAGACTCTGTATCTGAGCGAGTTCCAGGGCACCCGTACCCGCGGCCTCGACGGACTCGCCATCCCACCTCGGTCGGGTCTCGGTGGACGCGTCATGGAGCAGCGTAAACCGGCAGCCGTGAGCGACTACGGATCCTCTGCCTCGATCACCCATCACTTCGATCGACCGGTGCTCGGCGAAGGCCTCAAGTCGATTCTCGCGATGCCCGTGGTGGTGGCGGGAGTCGCTCGGATAGTGATGTATGCCGCGGTACGCGAGCGTGGCCCGCTGGGCGATCGAGTGGGCGACATCATGACGGCAGCCGCACGACGCCTCGGGCAGGAGATCGCCGTTCGCGACGAGGTCGACCGCAGGGTTCGGCTCCTGGCCACTACCCGCTCGATTCTCGATTCGGACCTCTCGCGGGCCGCCGAACTGCGCAGCGTTCACGTGGAGCTTGCCGATCTGGCTCGCTCCGTGGGTGACGAGAAGATCCGCCGCAGACTCGATCTGGTCACTGCGCGCATGGCAGCGACCCTCGGCCAGGCAGTGCCGTCCGCCGAAATGCATGTGGACGGCACCGTTCCGCAGTCGCCCCTCCTGCTGACACCGCGTGAAATCGACGTCATCTCACAGGTTGCGTTGGGCTGCACCAACATCGAGGTTGCACAGCGCCTGTCGATCGGTGCCGAAACGGTCAAGTCGTACTTGCGGAGCGTGATGCGAAAGACCGAGTCGCACACCCGATACGAGGCCGTGGTGGCGTGCCGCCGGCTGGGCATCGTGACTTCCTGATCTGCCGCACCGCCGCCCGCTCAGTACCCCGGCGGTAGCTGCTCGAACATCTCCCGGGTCACCGCGACAGCGTTGTCCGAGCTGCCCCCGCGCACCACGAGCGTGGCAAACGCGATGTCGCCTCGATATCCGACGAACCACGAGTGCGAGCCGCCGTCGACCTCGGCCTCACCGGTCTTTCCGTAGACCTCACCCTGGTCTGCGATGCGCTCGGCCGTACCACTGGTGACCACCGATCGCATCATTCCACGTAGCCCGTCGACCATCGCCGGTTCGATCGGTGGGTGATCGCCGGTGATCACCGTGTCGCGTCCCACCAACAGGTTCGGCACCGGGGTCGAACCGTGGGCCACCGTCGCCGCGGCCAACGCCATGCCGAAGGTGGAGACGACCACCTTGCCCTGCCCGAAGCCGTCCTCGGTGCGTTGGACGAGCTCGTCTGCCGGGGGTACCGAACCCGAGTCGGTCGGCAGCCCGACGACATCGTAATCCGGGCCGACGCCGAACTGAGATGCGGCGACGGTCAACGCGTCGGGCGACATCTCGCTGGCCAGCTTCGCGAACGAGGTATTGCACGATCGAGTGAACGCGGTACTCATCGTTACGTCGCCGAGCGCGAACTCGTTGTAGTTGGGCACACTGCGCTCGCCGATCTCGATGCGACCCGGACACGGGACGGTACTGCCCGGGGTCGCCAGTCCGCTCGAAATGGCAGCGCCGGCGGTGATGATCTTGAACGTCGATCCGGGCGGGTAGAGACCGGCGGACGCCACCGGCCCGTCCCGGTCGGCGGCCGGGTTCTGCGCCACCGCGAGGATCGCACCGGTCGACGGTTGGAGGACCACCGTCATCGCCTGCTCGGTGCGTGCGTTCACCGCCCGCTGCGCCGCGACCTGGATGTTGCGATCGAGACTGATCGAGAACGACGGAGCAGGCTGCGGCGGAGTATCGGTCAGGACATCGACGTCGACGCCGTTGCGGTTGCTGGTCACCACGCTCCAGCCCGCCTGACCGTCGACCTCGTCGATGACGGCCTTCTTGACCTGACCGACCAGATCCGGCGCGAACGTGGGATCGGTGGACACCAGATCCGACTCGTCGGATGCCGTGACACCGGGAATCTCGGTCAGCGCTGCCGAGATGGGCTGAAAGTCGCTCTCACGCAGCAGCGCCACCGGATAGTCGCCGTCGACCGAGGTGGCCGATTCCACGATGGACTGGGCCGTGATCGATGCGTCGAACGGAGTCAACAAAGTCGACAACGCGGTCGCCGACGCCACCACGTTGTTCGCATTCGCTGCGTCGAACTTGATTCGATGCACAACGCCGGGCACCAGAACGTCGGTCCCGGAACGCTCGTTGACGCGCGCCCGCGGGGCTGCCGTCGAGCGCAGTGACATGGTTTGGGTGTCGCCGAGCTTGGGATGGATGTCCGACGCCGTCCAGCGCACCACCCAATCGCCCTCGCTGCGCCCCATGTTCAGCTGACCGTCGTAGGTCCACACCCGACCCTTCGGCAGCTGCCACGTGTACGTGTAACCGACCGTGGCGGTGTCTCCGTCGACCCGCACCGACGTCGTCTCGGCGTCGAGGGACTCGGCCTGCAGATTGGTCCACGCCTCGGTCAATGCGGTGGCCGCGGCATCGGGCTTGTCGGTGTCCGCAGCGGCGGCTGCGATGTCATTGGACTCGAAGGCCGCAAGGAAAGCCTGGGCCGCGGGCTCCGGGCCGTCGGGCTTGGGGGTACACCCGGTGAGCGCGCCGGCAACCACGGCTCCGATCGCCAGCACCACGCCGACTCGATACCGCATCTCGGTTGCACCACGTGATCTCATTGCGCCCCATCGTAATAGGGCACACCCCTTACCGATGGCAACGAAACGCGGTTCGCGACAAGCTAATCGAGCAATACGGTGGTGAAGGTTGCCACCTGAGTCAGGCCGATTTTCGCATACGCACGCCGGGCCACATAGTTGAAGCTGTTGACGTACAGGCTGGCGGTGCGGCCCTGACGAACGACCGAGTCGACCACTGCCGCAGTACCGGACGCGCCGAGACCGTGTCCACGCCGATCGGGATGAACCCACACGCCCTGAATCTGGCCGACCGTCGTCGACTGAGATCCGATCTCGGCCTTGAACACCACTCGTCCGTCCTCGAATCGAGCCCAGGCGCGCTGCGCCGCAATGAGACTCGAGATCCGGCGTCTGTATCCACGGCCACCGTCGTTCTGCCGAGGGTCGACTCCGACTTCCTCGATGAACATGGCCACGGCCGCAGTGAGATACACGTCGAGCTCGTCGGGTCGAACGAGACGGACCTGAGGATCGGGTGGGTAAGACGAGCGCACCGACGTGGCCAGCAATGGTTGCTCACCGCGTACCTCCCGAGCGGGACCCCAGTCGGTCTCGAGCATCTCCCACAGCGGAAGCGTCAGCTCTGCCCGTCCGACCAGCGAGGAACACAAGCGGGGGCCGCGGCACGCGCGGTCCGCGAACGACCGGAGATCGTCGCCCGATCCGAGCAGCGGGACGAGGTTCGCTCCGTAGAAGCACAAAGATTCGTCCGGGCCGCCTCTGCTCCACATCTCACCGTGAAACGACCTAGGATCCAGCCCGGATTCCTGCACTCGGGCCGCGACCATGCAGGTGGCGACCGGGTCGGCATCGAGCACCCGCAGCACGTGTGCGGTATCTCGATTACCGAGAGGCTTCGCACCGAGGAGCTTGAGCACCTACCGACCTCCTGACCCACCTACCGCGTACACATCGACCGAGCGTGCACCGAATCATTCCAGAGAACGTGTTCCCCCGGTGGCAGTGCGACAAACCGGATGACGACCGGGTTCATCCAGCTCAGCTGACGGTCACGACCGGAGCACCGGCGTCTGCAGTCTCGTCCTTCTCGAATTCCTCCGCGATGCGCATGGCTTCCTCGATCAAGGTCTCCACGATCTGCGCCTCGGGCACCGTCTTGATGACCTTGCCCTTGACGAAGATCTGGCCCTTGCCGTTACCCGAGGCCACGCCCAGATCAGCGTCACGTGCCTCGCCCGGCCCGTTGACCACACAGCCCATGACGGCAACGCGCAACGGAATTTCCATGCCTTCGAGGCCTGCGGTGACCTCGTCGGCGAGGGTGTACACATCGACCTGTGCCCGCCCACACGACGGGCAGGAGACGATCTCGAGCTTGCGGGGACGCAGGTTGAAGGACTGCAGAATCTGGTTGCCCACTTTGATCTCCTCCGCAGGCGGTGCCGAGAGAGAGACGCGAATGGTGTCGCCGATCCCCTTGGACAGCAACGCGCCGAAGGCCACTGCGGATTTGATGGTGCCCTGGAAAGCAGGGCCGGCTTCGGTGACGCCGAGGTGCAGCGGGTAGTCGCACTGCGCGGCGAGCTGCTCGTATGCGGCGACCATCACGACCGGGTCGTTGTGCTTGACGGAGATCTTGATATCGCCGAATCCGTGTTCCTCGAACAGTCCGGCCTCCCACAGCGCGGATTCGACGAGTGCCTCGGGAGTGGCCTTGCCGTACTTCTTCATCAGGCGGGGATCGAGTGATCCAGCGTTCACACCGATGCGGATCGGGATGTTCGCGTCGCCCGCAGCCTTGGCGACTTCCTTGACGCGACCGTCGAATTCCTTGATGTTCCCGGGATTGACGCGCACCGCGGCGCAGCCCGCATCGATCGCGGCGAAGATGTACTTCGGCTGAAAGTGGATGTCGGCAATGACCGGTATCTGACTCTTCTTGGCAATGATCGCCAGCGCATCCGCGTCGTCCTGTGTGGGGCACGCCACACGGACGATGTCGCAGCCCGAGGCTGTCAGCTCGGCGATCTGCTGCAGAGTGGCGTTGATGTCGTGAGTTTTGGTGGTGCACATGGACTGGACCGAGATGGGGCTCTCGCTACCGACTCCCACCGATCCGACCTGGAGCTGCCTGGTCTTTCGACGTGGTGCGAGCACGGGTACCGGCGGTGCAGGCATTCCCAATCCGACTGACACGGTCACAGTGGCCTTCTTTCCTAGCTACGACTGACGAGTCTACTGATAGATCTGGATCGGGTTGACGATGTCCGCGGTGAGCGTCAGCAAGGAGAACCCGATGAAAACAATGATGACCACGTACGTGACCGGCATGAGTCTCATGTAGTCCACCGGAGCGCCGTCGGGTAGGCCACGCCGGTTGCGGAGGGTATTGCGGATCCGCTCGTAGATCGTCACGGCGATGTGGCCGCCGTCGAGCGGTAGCAGCGGCACGATGTTGAACGCACCGAGGAAGAAATTGAGTGACGCCAACAGCCCCACGAACGTCACCAGGTCGTCTCGCTCCACCGCTTGCCCGCCGATGACACTGGCACCGACGACACTCATCGGGGTATCGAGGCCACGTTCACCGCCGAAGATCGACTCCCACAGGGCCTCCACCTTCGTCGGCAATTGTACGAGCGCCTTACCGGTCTGAACGAAGATGTCCCCGGTGAAGACGAACGTCTCGGGCACCGCCTCGATCGGGTTGTATCGAATGGCCGGAGGGGCAATCGTGGAGCCGGTCGCGCCGACTGCGCCGACCGTCCTCGACTCCTTTGCTCCGGTGTCCGGATCGGTGATGACGTACCGCTGCACCTTCGTCACCGGAATCGTGAGATCGAGGGACGAACCGTCTCGCTCGACGGTCAGATCCACCGGTCCGGACGACGCCTGCACGGTCTCGACGACCTCGGACCAGTACTGCACCGGCTCACCGTTCACGGCGGTCACGACATCACCGTCCCGTAGCCCGGCGGCGGCGGCGGGGCCGGTTCCCGAGCACGGAGCCAACGTTCCGTCTTCGGTCTGCGAGGGGGCGATACACACGACCTTGCTGACCTGGACGGTCGGCGGCGTCACCCGATCCGGGGTTCCCCAGCCGAGCACCAACGTGTACACCAGCACGATGCCGAGCACGAAGTTCATCGCGATGCCGCCGACCATGACGACGATGCGCTTCCATGTTTTCTGGCGGTACATCGCCCGCTCGACTTCGTCGGGAGCGAGCTCGTCGATTGCCGTCATTCCGGCGATGTCGCAGAATCCGCCGGCCGGGATCGCTTTGAGACCGTATTCGGTTTCGCCCCGCCGGAAGGAGAAAATTTTGGGTCCGAAACCGATGTAGTACCGACGTACCTTCATGCCGAGCGCTTTCGCGGTCCACATGTGTCCTGCCTCGTGCAGTGCGATCGAAATGCCGATGCCGACGGCGAACAGCACTACACCTATAGCGAACGCCATGAGAGTCAGAGGCCCTTCTGCTTCAGGAGCTCACGCGCATGAGCGCGAGCCCAGCAGTCCGCTGCGAGAACATCGTCGACGGTGGTCGGCACCGCCGACCAGTCCGCGCCACCGTCGTCGACTACCGCACGCACTGTCTGCACGATCTGTGTGAATTCGATGTGCCCGGCCAAGAATGCTTCGGCCGCGATCTCGTTGGACGCGTTGTACACCGCGGTCATGCATCCGCCCAGAATCCCCGCCTCGCGGGCCAGCTGTACGGCGGGAAACACTCGATCATCCAGCGGCTCGAAGTCCCAGGAGAACGCCGAGGTGAAGTCGAGTGCGCGCGCGACGTCGGGCACGCGATTCGGCCAGCCGAGGGCCAACCCGATCGGCAACTTCATGTCCGGCGGGCTGGCCTGGGCGATGGTGGAACCGTCGACGAACGTGACCATGGAATGCACGATGGATTGCCGGTGTACGGTCACATCGATCTTCTCGTAGGGCACACCGAAGAGCAGATGCGCCTCGATCAGCTCGAGCCCCTTGTTCACCAGCGTCGCCGAGTTCAGCGTATTCATCGGGCCCATCGACCAGGTAGGATGCGCGGCGGCCTGTTCCGGAGTCACGGTCTTCAGCTCCGCCTCGGTCCACCCTCGAAACGGCCCACCCGATGCGGTGAGAACCAATCGATCCACCTCGCTGCGCCTACCGCTTCGCAGGCACTGTGCCAACGCCGAGTGCTCCGAATCCACCGGCACGATTTGCCCGGGGGCGGCAGCGGCCAGTACGAGCTCTCCGCCTGCCACCAGTGATTCCTTGTTGGCCAATGCGAGCCGGGCACCGGTTTTCAGCGCCGCGAGCGTCGGTTCGAGACCGAGCGAGCCCACCAGAGCATTGAGAACGACGTCCGCCGGAGTCGTCTCGACGAGCTCGGTGACTGCCCGTGGCCCAGTGAGTATTCCGGGACGATCGAGCGCGGCAGCGGCGGCCGGGTCGGCCACGGCGACACGCTGGACACCGGTTTCGGCGATCTGACGACGAAGCAGGTCGATGTTTCCGCCGCCCGCTGCGAGACCGACCACCACGAAGCGATCCGGGTTGGCTGCGATGACGTCGAGCGCTTGGGTTCCGATCGAACCGGTACTCCCCAGCAGCAGCACGCGAATCGGCTCGGGACGATCCGAGGTGGTCGTTCCACTATGGTCTGGCACCGGTCCATTGTTGCCTACCGAGCCTGAGAAACCCCTATGCGATACGCCGATGCTGGCAGGGTGGACGGCATGGACGTCTCGAAGTACAGCGCGGCATCGTTCAACTACACCGATGTGGGGGCGACGAAAGGGCCCTTGCCTGCGGGCTACCACTACGTCGAGAGGTCGCGAGTGGTCGGGTCCGGGCTCGACGACTTCGTAGCCGCAGCAGATGCCGTGATGCGGTGGGATATGCACCGGGGTGCCGGCCTGAAGGTTCATTCGAACAAGGATTCCGCCGTCCCCGACGCGGTGGTCGTCCTCACCCTCGGGCCGATCCGTATCCCGTGCCGAGTCGTCTACGTCATCGACGAGGCCAATCGCCAGGGCTTCGCCTACGGCACACTCGACGGCCATCCCGAGTCAGGGGAAGAGTTGTTCCACGTCGACTACTCCCCCGCGGATGGCACCGTCACCGCCCACATCACCGCGATTTCGCGCCCCGGCCGCTGGTACACCAGGCTCGGTGGCCCGGTGGGAAGGCGTGTCCAGGCACTGTTCACCGACCGGTATCTCGCTGCGCTGGCAAAGGCGTGCCGGTCGCCGCGCTGAGTCAGGCGGAAGGCGGGTGTACGGCGCGCCAGTGTTCGGCGATCTCGATTCGCTTGGCGACCCACACTTTCTCGTGCGATTGCACGTGATCGAGAAAGCGTTCCAGGGCCGCGATGCGCGCAGGCCGGCCGACCAGTCGACAGTGCAATCCGACCGACAGCATCTTGGGGCTGCCGTGCTCGCCTTCGGCATAGAGCACGTCGAACGCATCACGAAGATGTGCGAAGAACTCGTCTCCGGTCGAGAAGCCTCCCGGTGAGGCGAATCGCATGTCGTTGGTATCGAGGGTGTACGGCACTACCAGGTGATCGACCGTCCCACTGCCCGTGGACACCTTCTCCCAGTAGGGCAGGTCATCGGCGTAGGAATCGGAGTCGTAGACGAATCCACCGTGTTCGACGACGAGTGATCGGGTGTTCGGTGAATCGCGGCCGGTGTACCACCCCAGCGGGGTCGAGCCGGTCAGCTCCGTCAGGATCTCCACCGCCTCGGCCATGTGCTCACGCTCGACGTTCTCGTCGATCTGCTGATAGGAAAGCCAGCGCAACCCGTGGCAGGCGATCTCGTGGCCCAGCTCGGCCAGTGCGGCAACCACTTCCGGGTTCCGCTCCATGGCTTTCGCTACTGCGAACACCGTCAGAGGTAGGTCTCGTTTCTCGAATGCCCGGAGTACCCGCCACACACCTGCCCTGGATCCATACTCGTACAGGGACTCCATACTCATGTGGCGGTTCGGAAACGCTTGTGCCCCTATCATTTCCGACAGGAAGGTCTCGGACTTGGTGTCGCCGTCGAGCACATTGTTCTCCGCGCCCTCCTCGTAGTTGAGGACGAACTGGACGGCGATGTTCGCATCTCCCGGCCACTGCGCGGCCGGTGGTGTTCGGCCGTACCCGACCATGTCGCGGGGGTAGCTCAGCGGAAACTGGGTCAGCGGGTGCGGAAGGCGCTCGGACGTCACCGAGGCAGTCTCTCACCCAAGTCGATACTCGCGCCGGGTGAGCGCAACCCTGGTGGCTACGACGGGCGGTCGTATGCCAATATTGTCCGAACGCGGCAGTCTCGACGCCCCGTGCGCACGTCAACGTGAATCATCACTCGAGAGGACCGACCCGGTGGCAAACAACGAACTGGAAACCGCTTCGTACGACCAGGTCGTCGATACCCGTCACGAGGTTCCGGACGTGCCGTCCGCCGAGTGGGGATGGAGTGGCGAGTCGAACCGCGCGATGCGAGTGGCCGCCATCGTCGTCGCCGCGTTCCTGCTCTTCATGATCATCGGCAACCACACCGGCAAGGTCGAGGACCTGTGGCTGATCGGATTCGCCGTCGCTCTGGTCGGCTTGGTCGTGCGTGACGTGATCGTTCGCCGCAAGCCCCGCTAGCTGCCGGTCAATTCTCGGCTGCGAGCTGACCGCACGCCGCGGCGATCTCCTGGCCACGGGTGTCGCGCACCGTGCACGAGACACCCTGAGCAATCACTCGTCTGACAAATTCTCGCTCCACCGGCTTCGGGCTGGCATCCCACTCGCTGCCCGGAGTCGGATTGAGCGGAATCAGGTTCACGTGGACCCGGGATCCGAGCGCCTTGTGCAGCTTCTTGCCCAACATGTCGGCTCGCCACGGCTGATCGTTGACGTCCCGGATCATCGCGTACTCGATCGAGACGCGTCGACCGGTCCGATCGGCGTAGTACCGAGCCGCGGAGAGAACCTCCGCCACCGACCACCGGTTGTTGACAGGAACCAACGTGTCGCGGAGCTCGTCGTCGGGCGTGTGCAACGACACTGCCAATGTGACGGACAATCCCTCGTCGGCCAACTTGCGGATGGCCGGAGCCAGACCGACCGTCGACACGGTGACCGAGCGTTGGGAGAGTCCCAAACCGTCCGGTGCGGGTGAGACGATCTTGCGCACTGCCGCGACGACGCGCTTGTAGTTGGCCAGCGGCTCGCCCATTCCCATGAACACCACGTTCGACAGTCGACCTTCGCCGCCGTGGACCACGCCGTCACGAAGATCGGCCGCAGCCGAACGGACCTGGTCCACGATTTCGGCGGTCGACAGGTTCCTCGTCAGACCGGCCTGGCCGGTCGCGCAGAAGGGACAGGCCATTCCGCACCCGGCCTGACTGGAGATACACAGAGTCGCCCGATCCGGGTACCGCATCAGAACGCTCTCGAGCAACGTCCCGTCGTTGGCCTTCCACAGGGTCTTTCGAGTGTCACCATCGTCACATGCCAGGTGCTTGATCGGTGTCAGCAACGTGGGAAACAGATCGGCACCGACCTTCTCGCGAGCCTCGGCCGGAAGGTCGGTCATCTTGGTGGTGTCGGCTTCGAGTCGCGCGTAGTAGTGGCGCGCCAGCTGATCCGCACGGAACGCAGGCAGTCCGAGCGCCTTCACCGCTTCCCGGAGGCCCTCTTTGTCCAGGTCGGCGAGGTGGCGCGACGGCATACCACGACGCGGTGCAGTGAAGACCAAGGGAAGATTCGGTCTCTTCTGCTCGGTCGAGGTGTTCGTTGCGTCGGCGGCCTCACTCATGACCCCATTGTCCACCCGTTTGCCTCGCAGTCCTATTCGCGGCTGTTTCCCACCGTCATCCGACGGGTACTGGCGACGTGGTCGGATGCGCGTGCATTCGACCTCCACGTGCGGAAGGATCATCGACATGGCCACCAGAGCTGAAGACAGTCACGAGACATCACTCGACAAGTCGAGCGCGGGCCTCCCCGGCGAACACAGCGCCTCGGGCGACCTCGCCCCGATCACCACTCCGGATTCGGACGGTCATTCGGCACCCGATCCGGAGTTCGTTCCCGAGCGGCAGGCCGCCGGTTCGAGCGACATCGCCCACACTCGTACCGCTGCCCTGTGGACCGGCCTCGTGGTCGGAGCCGTGGTACTGGTCATCCTTCTCGTGTTCATCGTGCAGAACCTCGACTCCGTCACCGTGCAGATCTTCGCGTGGCAGCTCGATCTGCCGCTCGGTATCAGCATGTTGTTGGCCGCGATCGCGGGTGCGCTGGTGATGGCCATGGTGGGAGGGGCTCGGATCCTTCAGGTGCGGCGCTCCGCGAAAAAGAAGTAACGCGGCTTGTGAACACTATGTACAGAAGCTGGCGCTGACCCACTGAATCGATCAGGCTGTGGGTGCCCCACTTCACTCGAGGAGCATGACGTGACAACTTTCATGGAGACACCAGTGGCATCCGGCGTTGCCCCCGACCGCGCGCGCTCCTGGTTGCTGGTGCCCGCAACCAAGCCCGGCACCTTCAGCGATGCAGTGGCGTCGGGAGTCGACGCCGTCATCCTCGACATCGAGGACGCCGTCGCTCCTGCCAAGAAGCCCGCCGCACGCGAGGATGTTGTTCGCTGGCTGAGCCAGGGCAATTCCGCATGGGCGCGCATCAACGATGCAACGACCCCGTACTGGGCCGACGATCTCGCCGCGTTGTCCGGTCTCCCCGGTCTGGTCGGCGTCATGCTCGCCAAGACCGAAAGCGGTGGACAGGTCGAGGCGACCGCGGCCCGCCTGGCACCCGGTACCCCGATTCTGGCGTTGGTCGAGTCGGCCATGGGCCTCGAAGCGGCTACCGAGATCGCCCGTGCGGATTCGACCTTCCGTCTCGCTTTCGGCAGCGGCGACTTCCGCCGCGACACCGGTATGAGCGACGATCCACTGGCCATGGCCTACCCACGCTCGCGCCTGGTCGTCTCGTCACGGGTGGCACGACTGCCCGGACCCATCGACGGTCCGACGTTGACCGCGAACGACAGCATCCTCGGACGCGATGCAGCCTTGACGCTGTCGATGGGCATGGCAGGCAAACTGTGCATGCACACCGATCAGGTGGCCATCGTCAACCGTGAATTGGCACCCTCACCCACGGACGTGTCCTGGGCACGCGATGTGATCGATGCTCTCGGTGCCGACGGTGCCCACGTCAAGGACGGTAGCGACCTGCCTCGGCTGGCGAAGGCGCTCAAGATCAGCGAACTCGCCGAGGTTTTCGGAATATCCGGCGCATCCTGATCGTTCGGCGCTGAGGTGTGCGGGCCCACCTCAGCGCATTTCGACCCCCGCCGGTTTGTACCGAACGTGGACGCGATAGCGCACATGCACAGTGAGTCCGTCGATCTCCCGTGCCGCGATACGCGCTACTCGCGGTGAGAACTCGATTCCCATCACCTCGCGCAAGGTCCGACGGTCGGGAAACGTCCATCTGGTGCCGACGCGGAGCATCTCGAACCCCTGCGCATCGAAGAATGCCTCGACGGCCGCCGGGTCGTACCGGGGAAGATCGGCACGCATCCAATCACCGTACGGAGACGCCGTCGCGTCGAGATCGACGACGACCAGCGCCCCGCCGGGCCGAAGGACTCGCATCGCCTCACGGATACCCGGGCCGCAGCCGGGCCCGAAGAAGTACGCCGTGCGGGCATGAACGAGGTCGACGCTCCCATCGGCAACGGGTAGCGAATCTGCTCGACCGGCCTTCACCTCGACGTTGGAAAGGGCGGCAACCCGCGAGGTCGCCGCGGCCGCAAGCGGTTCGTGCGGCTCCACTCCCAGCACATTGTCGGCATCGGCGGCAAAGACCGGAAGGTGAAAACCACTTCCGCAGCCGACGTCGACAACGGCCTTGGACGCCCAGTCCGCGACCGACCTGATTGCGTCGAATACGGCACCGTCGACATCCTGAGCACGGTTCTCCGCCTCGTACAGGTGTGGCCAGTGCCAGATGTTGGGACTGGGGATCACCCCGCTGCGATCACCGCGCATCGTCCGACGACGTCGTTTCAGAGCAAGACGGTGAAGACGAGCCACGCAACGAACGCCGAGGGCAGCAGCGAGTCGAGTCTGTCCATGATGCCGCCGTGACCGGGGAGCAACGAGCCCATGTCCTTGATTCTCAGGTCACGCTTGACCTGCGATTCGATGAGGTCGCCCAGGGTGCCCGTCACGACCAGCACGACTCCCAGCAGCACCCCGATCATCGAGTTCGCCTCGAGGATCAGGGTCACCGTCAGCAGGCAACCGATGACGCAGAAGATGAGCGATCCGACGAGCCCCTCCCAGGACTTCTTCGGGCTGATCGCCGGTGCCATCGGGTGTTTACCGAACAACACGCCGGCGATGTAACCACCGACGTCCGAACATACGACGCCGATGACGAACACCAGGATGCGGCCGGCACCGTTGTCCTGCAGAACCATCAGAACGGCGAACGAGGCCAGGAGCGGCAGCCAGCACGCCACCAGAACCGTGACGGAGAGTTCTTCGAGATAGTTCTTGGGTGCAGTACCGAAGCCTTGCCGGAGCAACAGCCACACCATGCAGACCACGACGGTGCCCACCGCGGCACTGAGCACTCCGACGGCACCGAACGGCCAGCCCAGCCAGATCATGGCCTGACCCCCGAGAATCAGCGGGATGCGCGGGACCAGCACACCGCCCTCGCGGAGCCGCTTGGACACCTCGTACGTCGCGACGGCCAACGCAACCGCCACGACACCGATCCACACCAGCGGTACGAACACGAGCACGAGGATCAACCCGATACCCAAACTGCCGCCGACGCCGATCGCGGCAGGCAGATTGCGGCCGGCCTTACCGGCGGATTTCGCGGCAGCGACCCCGGACGAGGCAGCGGGCGTACCGCTGCCCTCCTGCCGATCCGGTCCCACCACTGTCGTCAACTCCTCGAGATTCATCGTCTGCCGTCGTGAAAGCCACTCCTCTCGGAGGTCAGACCTCCATCAACTCGCCCTCTTTGCGCTTGACGAGTTCGTCCACCGATGCGGTGTACTTGGCGGTTGTCTTGTCCAGCTCGTTCTCGGCGCGTACGACGTCGTCCTCGCCCGCTTCGCCGTCCTTCTGGATCCGCTTGAGCTCTTCCATCGTCTTGCGGCGGACGTTTCGAATGGACACCTTCGCGTCCTCACCCTTGCCCTTCGCCTGCTTGACGAATTCGCGGCGCCGTTCCTCGGTCAACTGCGGCACACCGATACGAATCAGGTTGCCGTCGTTCGTGGGGTTCACCCCCAGGTCCGAGTTGCGAATCGCGGTTTCGATCGGCCCCAGCTGGTTCGACTCGTACGGCTTGATCACGACCAGGCGCGCCTCCGGCACGCTGATGCTGGCCAGCTGAGTGATCGGCGTCGGCGCTCCGTAGTACTCGATGACGATGCGGGAGAACATTCCCGGGTTGGCGCGCCCGGTACGGATCGAGGACAGATCGTCACGTGCAACCGATACGGCCTTTTCCATCTTCTCTTCGGCGTCGAAGAGCGCTTCGTCAATCACGATCTGTCCTCCATCGTCTTCGTTCTCGATTCGCCCGCGGCCTTGTCGGTGAGGTTCACGACGTGACCAGCGTGCCGATCTTCTCGCCCGCCACAGCGCGAGCAATGTTTCCTTGAACCAACAAATTGAACACCAACATCGGCATCTGGTTGTCCATGCAGAGGCTGAAGGCCGTCGCGTCGGCGACTTTGAGTCCCTGCTCGATCGCCTCGCGGTGGGTGATCGTGTCGAACATCGTCGCGTCGGGGTCCAGACGCGGATCGGCCGAGTACACGCCGTCGACACCCTTTGCCATCAGCAGCACCTCGGCTCCGATTTCGAGAGCGCGCTGCGCGGCCGTGGTGTCGGTGGAGAAATACGGCATCCCCATCCCGGCACCGAAGATCACGACACGACCCTTCTCCAAGTGCCTGCGCGCGCGCAGCGGTAGGTACGGCTCCGCGACCTGGCCCATCGTGATTGCCGTCTGGACTCTGGTGGCGACCCCCTGCTTTTCCAGGAAATCCTGCAGCGCAAGGCAATTCATGACCGTGCCGAGCATGCCCATGTAGTCCGAGCGAGATCGATCCATTCCGCGCTGCTGCAGTTCGGCACCACGGAAGAAGTTCCCGCCACCGATCACCACCGCGACCTGAACTCCGGTGGCCACCACTTCGGCGATCTGCTCGGCAACGTTGTTCACGACATCCGGGTCGAGCCCCACTTGGCCGCCACCGAACATCTCCCCACCCAGTTTGAGCATCACGCGTCGGAACCCAGGACGGTCAGGGGCCGGATCGGTCATAGCTCTCCTCGGTACTCGTCGAACACTACGGTTTACTCACCGATCATCCTGCCCTATCGGCACCCGATCGGTGGACACGGCTCCGACCTGCCTCGCGCACGAACGATGCCGCCCACTCGATGGAATCGAATGAACGGCATCGCCTCGACCGACAGGTGCGCAGACTAGCTGGCACCGACCTCGAATCGTGAGAAGCGGGTGATGGTCACGCCGGCCTCGTCGAGAATGGCCTTCACGGTCTTGTTGCCGTCCTGGACCGACTTCTGCTCGGTGAGAACGACGTCCTTGAAGAATCCGTTGACGCGACCCTCGACGATCTTCGGCAGAGCCTGCTCCGGCTTGCCTTCTTCGCGAGCGGTCTCTTCGGCGATGCGACGCTCGGCCGCAACCAGATCCTCGGGGACCTCCTCGCGGCTGACGTACTTGGCCTTGAGTGCGGCGATCTGCATGGCGGCAGCGCGCGCGGCATCGCCTGCGGCGTCGCCGTCACCGGTGTATTCGACCAGCACGCCGACGGCAGGCGGGAGGTCCGCGCTGCGCTTGTGCAGGTAGGTCGCGGTGTTGCCGTCGTAGGACACGACGCGGCGAATTTCCAGCTTCTCGCCGATCTTGGCCGACAACTCGTTCAGAGCCGTTTCGACGGTCTTGCCGTTCAGGTCGAGCGCCTTGAGAGCGTCGACGTCGGCCGGCTTGCCTGCTGCAGCCGTCGACGCGACGGATGCGGCGAACGTCTGGAACTCGTCGTTCTTGGCCACGAAGTCGGTCTCGGAGTTGATCTCCACGAGCACGCCACCTTCGGCTACCACGAGGCCTTCGGCCGTGTTGCGCTCGGCGCGCTTGCCGACGTCCTTGGCACCCTTGATACGCAGGTACTCGACGGCCTTGTCGTAGTCGCCGTCGTTCTCGGCGAGCGCGTTCTTGCAGTCCATCATTCCGGAGCCGGTGAGCTCACGGAGCCGCTTGACGTCGGCGGCAGTGTAGTTCGCCATCGTGGGCGAGCCTCCTCAAAGTCTGGGTACGGGCGTTGACGAAAAATGCTGTTCTCAGGGCGTGCTCGACGGGCTCACTTCACAGCGAACGCGACGACCACCCTGACATACCGAAGCGGCCCCGGCCCACCCCTGAGGGTGAACCGGGACCGAATTCGATCAAGCCTGAACGGCCGGTGCTTCCTCTGCTGCCGGAGCCTCTGCAGCGGGAGCGTCGGTTGCCGGAGCTTCCTCTGCTGCCGCAGCTTCGGATGCCGGTGCGTCTGCTGCCGGTGCCGCCTGCTGGAGCTGCTCGAGCTCCCATTCGGCGAGGGGCTCGCCTGCGCCGACCTCGGGCTTGGCGTCGGATGCAGTGTTCTGACCTGCTCGCGCCTGCACGCCCTCGGCGACTGCGGATGCGACGACCTTGGTCAGCAGCGCAGCGGAACGGATCGCGTCGTCGTTACCCGGGATCGGGTAGTCGACCACGTCGGGATCGCAGTTGGTGTCGAGGATCGCGATGACCGGGATGTTCAACTTACGAGCCTCGGCAACCGCGAGATGCTCCTTGTTGGTGTCGACGATCCAGATGGCCGACGGGACCTTGCCCATGTCCCGGATGCCACCGAGCGTGCGATCCAGCTTGGTCATCTCACGCGTGAGCATGAGGATTTCCTTCTTGGTGCGTCCCTCGAAGCCACCGGTCTGCTCCATGGCCTCGAGCTCCTTGAGACGGAGCAGACGCTTGTGCACCGTCTGGAAGTTGGTGAGCATGCCACCGAGCCAGCGCTGGTTCACGTAGGGCATGCCCACGCGAGTCGCCTCAGCGGCGATGGACTCCTGCGCCTGCTTCTTGGTGCCGACGAACAGAACCGTGCCACCGTGGGCAACGGTCTCCTTGACGAACTCGTAGGCCCTGTCGATGAAGGTCAGGGTCTGCTGCAAGTCGATGATGTAGATGCCGTTGCGGTCGGTGAAGATGAATCGCTTCATCTTCGGGTTCCAGCGACGGGTCTGGTGTCCGAAGTGTGTGCCGCTGTCGAGCAGCTGCTTCATTGTTACTACAGCCATGGCTGAAGAACTCTCTTTCGATGGTGCGGTTGACGCAGAGTGTCGGTGACCTCTGCCCTGGCGGCCGCTGGAGTTGCCGGACCTGCGAACCACGAGGATTCTCAGGACCGCCGACAACCGGTTCTCGTACCGATAGTTCTGCCTTGGCAGTCGATGCGATGAAAGCGGACGCGCGAAGTCGACCCGTGCACGCACAGGCCGCATCGACGAGTGTAGACCTGCCCCGGCCCCCGTCATAACCAGGCCCGACTGTCAAGAGATTCCGGTACCTGTGGACAAAGAAGCCCGTCGTCCACAATCGACGTTCGCATTCGTTTCGGTGCTCGGATTCAGGAGATGGTCGATGGGTGAACATTCGTCCCTCGCTGCGGGCATTGTCGATCGGCGTCGTGGTCGGCCTCTCGCTTTCGGCGGCGGTGGCATCGGCCGCTCCGGGCGACTTCACCTGGCCGTTGCAACCGAAGCCCCGCATCGTCACCCCGTTCGACCGTCCCGACCAGGATTGGCTACCCGGACACCGCGGTGTCGACCTCGCCGGTGACGAAGGCCGATCGGTACTGGCGGTGGCCGACGGCACGGTGGTGTTCGCCGGTTCGGTCGCGGGAAAACCCGTCGTATCGGTGGACCATCCCGGAGGACTGCGATCGACATACGAGCCGGTGACGGCCTCGGTTGCAGCCGGCACCCGGGTCCGCCGAGGTACGGTGCTCGGTTCGCTGGAGTCCGGACACGAGGGCTGCTCGTCCGCGTGTTTGCACTGGGGCATCAGGCGGGGCCGCGAATACCTCGATCCAACGGCTCTGGTGCGCACCCGTCCGATCAGACTGAAACCAGTGGACGGGCCGCGCCGGTGATCGTCAGCGCGGGGGGCCCGAGTGTCTGCCGGACGCTGCGGGAAAGTCGTCCGCGACCATGGCGGCGAGCTCGACGAATGCGCTTCTGGTCTGAGGGCGCAACATGTCGAGATCCACCACGGCACCCTCGGCCAGATGCTCGTCGAACGGGATCACGAGGACGGCGCGACAGCGCTCGAGGAAATGCTGCTGCAGCAGGTTCATGTCCACTGCCGACGAGCCAGGACGAACCGAGCTGATCACCACCACCGTTCGCTCGACCAGGTGCCCGTACCCGTGCAGCTCGAGCCAATCCAGTGTCGCCGCTGCACTGCGAGCGCCGTCGACCGCCGGCGAGCTCACCAGTACGAGCGCGTTCGCCAGCTGCAGGACGCCGTTCATAGCCGAATGCATGATGCCGGTTCCGCAATCGGTCAGGATCAGGTTGTAGTACACCTGCAGCATGTCGATGACGGCTCGGTAGTCCTCTTCGCCGAACATCTCGGAGGCTGCTGGATCGCGCTCTCCGGCAAGCACTTCCAGTCTGCTCGGTGCCTGCGAGGTGTGCTCGCGAATGTCGGAGTAGCGCCGAATGTTCGGTGCGGCGGCCAACAGGTCGCGGACGGTCGACGACGTCTGCCGCGGCACCCGCTCTCCGAGGGTGCCGAAATCGGGGTTCGCGTCCACGGCGATGACGCAATCTCCTCGCAACGATGCGAACGTCGAGCCGAGGCCGAGAGTGGTCGTAGTCTTGCCGACCCCACCCTTGAGCGAGAGGAACGCGATCCGGTAGTCGCCGAGCACAGGCTGGCGGATGCGCTCGACCTGGTTTCGGTACCGCTCTTCTGCCGTCGACTCACCCGGATTGATGACACCACCGGTCAGCCGGTGAACGCCTCGCCGCCATCCGGAGTTCGACGCGCGCTTGGGACGCTTGAGCAGCGAATCCGCGCCCAGATCCTGACTGTTGGGCCGATACGGGTTCGGGGCGCCCGCCCACGGTTGCGGCGACCAGCCTCCGGTAGCTGCCGGAAACTCCTGGGGCCGCGGCTGTACGGGCAAGTATCGATCGGGCTCCGCGGACACCGGTCCCGGCTCGAGCGGTACGGGTGGGTTGTAGCGCGGCGGAACGGTCCGTCGGTCGATCGAATCGGGCGTCTGCCACGGTGGCGGCTGCCGAGGCACCGAGCGCGATCGAGTATTCGGCTCCGGTGACACGGGCCGAGAACCGTTCTCCGGTTCCGTGCCGCTTCTGTCGCCGGGCTCCTGGCCCTGCGCCGCGAAGTCCTGACGGCCATGCATCGACCACGGCTCCGAAGTACCTTGCGGTCGGTCGCGGTCCACGGTCCCCCGTATTCGGTCTGGTTGGTCGGTGATGACGCTACCAAACGTAGCGCCGCCGACGCTCGACTCACGCTCGGGGGTGAGCCTGATCGTGCACGGCGCGCAACCGTTCGACCGATACGTGTGTATAGATCTGTGTCGTCGCGAGGGAGGCGTGCCCGAGCAGCTCCTGCACCACCCTGAGATCGGCACCACCTTCGAGCAGATGGGTCGCTGCCGTGTGGCGCAAGCCGTGTGGACCGAGGCTGGGGCCACCGGGAACGGCATCGAGCACCGCGTGAACTGCTGTTCTGGCCTGCCGTTGGTCGAGCCGTCCACCTCGCCTACCCAGCAACAGCGCGGCCCCGGATCGCTCGTCGACCAACTCCGGCCTGCCGCTGACGAGCCAGTTCTCCAGAGCGTGTGCTGCCGGCATACCGTACGGCGCAGAACGTTCCTTGTTTCCTTTACCCAGAACGCGAATCAGGCGGCGATCGGTGTCGACGTCGTCGATGTCGAGTCCGCACAGTTCTCCGACGCGGACCCCGGTTGCGTACAGGAGCTCGACGATGAGCCGGTCTCGCAGCGCGATCGGATCGAGCTCGGCAGCACCCGATTCGGCCGCGGCCAGTGCCTCGGCCGCCTGATTGTGGCGCAGTACACCGGGCAAAGTCCGGTGACTCGATGGTGCTGCCAGCCGTTCTGCAGGCCCGATCTGCACCGCTCCCACCCGCTCGAGCCACTTGCCGAAGGTCCTCGCGGATGAGGTTCGCCTGGCCATCGAGGTTCTGGCCGCGCCGGCCGCCGAGTATTTCGCCAACCAGGAGCGCACAGCGCGGAGGTCGAGATCGGCGATGGTTGCATCGGGGTTGGACTCCGCGAGATGCGCGAGGAGCGAGCGAGCATCCGCGACGTAGGCGCGGATGGTGTGCTCGGAGCGCTCTCGACCGAGTCGAAGGTGTTCGGCGAACTCTTCGATGTGGATGCCGAGGTGGGGCGGCAGCGAATCGGTCATCGGCTCAGCTTGAGCGCTCCCACGCTCCGCGACAACCGGACACGCCGACCGTCACCGGCCGTCGCCCGTTCAGGCGTCGACCCCGGCTTCGGCCTGCGCGAGCTCGCGCTTCCACACTCGGAAGTTCTCCTCGGTCCGCCCTCGACGCCAATAGCCCGAGATCGATGCCCACTCCGCACCGACCCCACACTCCTTGCGGATGTAGGGCCGAATGTTGTGCATCACGGCCTGCGCCTCACCGTGCACGAAGACCTGGGCCTGGCCGGGCAGCCATTCCGTGTCCTTGACCGCGGCGATCAAGGGAGCGTTATCGCCGGCTCGGTCGTCGCCGACGTCGTTCGAGGATGCACCCCGATGAATCCAGGTGACATCGACGACGGCGAGCGTTTCCATGTAGATCTCGTCGTGGCGGTCGGCAACTTCGATGAACACTTTGGCGATGGCGTCCTCCGGCAGCGCCTCCACGGCGGCCGAAATAGCAGGAATCGCCGATTCGTCACCGGCGAACAGATGCCAGTCCGCGTCGGGTCGAGGGGCGTACCCACCGGACGGGCCGAAGAACGACATCTCGTCCCCCGGCTTCGCCTTGGTGGCCCACGGCCCGGCAACTCCCTCGTCGCCGTGCACCACGAAGTCGATCGCGATCTCGCGCGCACTCGTGTCGACGGATCGAACGGTGTAGGTGCGCATGATCGGATCATCGTCGGTTCCGAAGAACAGCTTGACGTAAGCGTCGGTCTCGCCGATCGCGTCGAAGTCGTCGAAATTGTCTCCGCCGAGGTACACCCGGTACATGTGCGGGGTGAGCGCCTCGGTGCGCAGGACGGACAGGGTGGTTTTCTTGCGTGGCACTTCGGACCCCTCTTCGAGCGAACGACGCCGATGCGTGTTGCACCGACTAAGCATTACCTAACACCCTACCTTCGCGCTCGGCAGAGGTGGCGTTCATCCCCGCACCACGCGGAACCATCCTGTCTCGTCGCTGGCAACGAAGCCGTCCATTTCCAGCACAGGCAGTGTGGCGCGCACCTTGCCGATCGGCACACCGGATTGTTCGGACAACTCGCGGCTCGACAGCGACCCGGTTGCAGGCAATGCGTCGTAGATCAGCAATCCGGTTTCCGAGAGCGCATCCGTCTCGCGAAAGAGGTCGGGTCGCCATTCCTCCGGCGACCCGAGGGCACCGGCCTCGGCAACGACATCGTGCGAGCTCGACACCAGCACGGCCTCGCCGTCGCGGATCATGCGGTGGCACCCCTTGGACGTGGGTGATGTGACCGGTCCGGGAACCGCGAGTACCGGTCGACCCAGTTTTTTCGCCCATGCCGCAGTGTTGCGAGCCCCGCTGCGCCATCCGGCCTCGACCACCACCACTGCCGATCCGAGTGCCGCAACGAGTCTGTTGCGAGCGAGGAAGCGATGCTTGGCAGGGGTAGTGCCCGGTGCGTATTCGCTCAGGACCAGCCCGTGATCGGCTATCTGTCGCAGCAATCGCGAATGCCCCGCCGGATACGCACGGTCGACGCCACAGGCGAGCACCGCCATCGTCGTTCCCTCTACTCCGAGAGCCGCCCGATGCGCCGCGGCATCGATCCCGAAGGCCGCTCCCGAAATGATGGTCCAACCGTCGAGTGCGAGGTCTGCCGAAATTTCTGCGGTCACGTGATCCCCGTACGGGCTCGATGCACGGGTCCCCACGATCGACACCGATCGTTCGGTGGCAGTTGCGACGGGCCGATTTCCGAGCGCCCACAACGCAATCGGAGGACAGGTGTCCACCCCTGCGGTCAGACCCGTTCCGTCGAAGCCGAGGAATCTCCACGCCGGCCACTCGTCGTCGTCGGGAGTGATCAACCGGCCACCCAGCGCGCCGATGTGATCGAGATCGGCTGCAGCGGTGTCGATGTGGGAACGTACCTCGAGCCGCTCGCCCAATCGGCCTGCCCGCACCGCCGCAGCGGCCGCTTCCGGGCCGTGCGCAGCGGCATGGTCGACCACAAGTCTATGCGGGCCCTGCGCCACCCGCGACAGATATGCCCACGCGAGTCGGCGTGCGTCGTGGGTCATGCCACTCCCCTGTCGCGGAAATCCAATGCTGCACCGACCTCGTCGGCACCCGGAACCGTGGCACCTGCGAGGTCGCTCAACGTCCACGCCACCCGTATCGCCCTGTCTGCTCCCCGCGCGGTCAACGATCCGTTCCGCAGCGCACGCTCCACCGGCGCGAGCGTCGAGCGCGCCAGCCGAAACCGTTGCCGCAGAGCAGGTCCCGGGACCTCCGCATTCGTTCTCCAGCCGAAGTCCTGCCACCGCTGTGCGGCCGCGTCCCTGGCTCCGGTCACGCGGGCACGAATCTCACTCGTTCCCTCCCCCACCTCGTCGACCAGCGCTCCCGTCGCGACACCCATCATCTGTATCCGGAGATCGACACGGTCCAGCAACGGCCCCGAGAGCTTTCCGAGATATTTGCGCCGAGCCGTGGGCGCACAGACACAATCGACCTGTCGCGCAGGTGCGCACGGGCACGGGTTCGCCGCCAGAACCAGTTGGAATCGAGCTGGATACCTGGCCACACCGTCTCGACGAGCAATGCGAATCTCACCGTCCTCCAACGGAGTCCGCAGAGCCTCCAGTACGCGAACGCTCATCTCGGCGCATTCGTCGAGAAACAGGACTCCGCGATGCGCGCGACTGACAGCCCCCGGCTTGGCCATTCCCGTTCCCCCACCCACCAAGGCGCTCACCGACGTCGAATGATGAGGTGCGATGAACGGCGGCGATGTGATGAGCGGTCGCGCAGTGGTCAACAACCCGGCCACCGAATGGATGGCCGTCACCTCGAGCGCCTCGGACTCGGTCAGCGGTGGCAGAATCCCCGGAAGACGCTGCGCCAACATCGTTTTGCCGATTCCCGGCGGACCGGTCAGCATGATGTGATGTGCGCCGGCTGCCGCTACTTCCAGAGCCCACCGCGCATCCGCCTGTCCGGCTACATCACTGAGATCCGGATAGATCTCCTGATGCCACTCTGTCGGCACCGGCGATTCCAGGGCCTGCTCGCCGCGAAGCCACGCCACGACATCCCCGAGCGAGCCTGCGCCCAGCACGTCGATACCGTCCACCAGGCCCGCCTCGGGTAGACACTGCATCGGGACCACCACCCGTTGCCAGCCCGCACCCTTGACCGCAAGCACCCCAGGCAACACTCCGCGAACTGCCCTCAGCCGGCCGTCCAGAGCCAGTTCGCCCAGAAATACCGTCTCCGACAGACTCCCGCGCGGGATGGCCTTCGCCGCATCGAGAACCGACAACGCGAGAGCGAGGTCGTACACCGATCCGCCCTTGGGCAACGTTGCGGGCGACAGCGCGAGAATCACCCGGCTGTCCGGCCACGTGCCACCCGAGTTCTTCACGGCCGCTTTCACGCGATCTCGCGATTCGTTCAGCGCAGTATCGGGCAGACCGACCAGATGGGTGCCGGGCAGGCCCTGCCCGATATCGGCTTCGATCTCCACCAGCACACCGTCGACACCGTTGACCGCAACCGAATGCGCTCTCCCGAGTGGCATCAGAACGCAGCCCGGATGTGAGTGATCACCGGATTGTCGTCTCGCCCGACCACGATCGCGATCACGTCGAATCTGATCTGCACCCACGGACCCTGTTGCAGGGCAAGCCACGACAGCGCAAGCCCTCTGATCCGCACCTGCTTGGTGTACGTCACAGCCTCCGCCGGCGTTCCGTAACCGATTCCCGAACGCGTCTTCACCTCGACGAACACCGTGGTGTCACCCTCGCGCGCGATGATGTCGAGCTCACCGGATCGATGCCGCCAGTTCCGCTCGATCACCTCGAGCCCGATGTCCTCGAGATGGCGCACCGCGAGGTCCTCACCGCGCGCACCGAGTTCCTGATTGGTCGCCATATCCGCATTCCTCCACTCTCCAGCCGTACTTCGCGGCCGATTCGGTACTACCGAAGGTGGCACGTCCGAATCGAGGAGAGACAAAGAATGCGCAGGTGGGCGATTACCCTGTGGACAACTGCTCGTCTGTGCACGAACGGGCAGATGTGCCGGGACGAATTGCCGTCATTGTCGGACCTTCGTGTTACGGCCCGGACGAGTTTCGACGGCCGGGTGGCAGGGGCCAACACACGCGCAGAACCAGGGGCCCACACACGCACAAAACTCCGCCCGAATTCAGAATTCGGACGGAGCTGATGCCGAGCGTCGACACCAGGAAACGGGTGCCGGTGGAGCGTTTTGGGGCACCGACGAAGTCGGCGCTACCGGATGATCAGTGGGCGGCCTCGTATGCTGCCTGCACGTCCTGACTGATGCGGCCGCGAGCACTGACCTCGTGGCCGTTCTCGCGTGCCCATGCCCGAATGTCCTGAAGATCGACTTTTCCGCGAGCCGGTGCCGGAGCAGCGCCGCCCTTACGGGTGCGGCGTCCGGAGACCTTCTCTGCGTGCTCGATCCAGAAAGCCAACTGTTCATGCAATTCGTTTGCATGCTTGAGGTTCAAATCGATGCGGTACTGGTTTCCACCGATGCCGAATTCGATGGATTCACCTTGGCCGTCTTTGATTACCGATCCATCGACATCGTCGATCATCTGCACAAGCGTCTTGCGTGCCATCTCGTACCTCTTACACGTCTGGGGGATGTGATATTCAAGTTCTACCACCGATTCTCGTATCGGCGCAAAGAAGTGCAGGTGTTACGCGACGTGTCGAATCGGCGAATATCAGTCCGGATATGGCGACACATTTCGAGAAAATAGACGTAGAAATCGAATACTTCTGTTGCACAGTTACTTTCGTGACGAAAATCTACCGCGCCTGCTCGTACCAGGGGTAACCCTCCGCTGAAACCCACGATGAAACAGAACACGCGGAACGATTTGGTCGGCTGTCCAATTTCTCCGACAATCACGACCGAAGCCGACGACAACTGGTTCGGCGACTCGTCGGCGCGATGCCCGGTGTGTTTCACACGCACGCGAGCCAGCGTCGACCGCCGGCGTGCCGCGACGTTCGCCGCAGCGAGCTATTCCGGAAGGCGAAGGTCTGGTTTGTCCAACTCTTCGATGTTGACGTCCTTGAACGTGATCACTCGGACGTGCTTGACGAAACGGGCGGGGCGATACATGTCCCACACCCACGAATCCGACATCCGCAATTCGAAGTAGATTTCACCGTCGGCGTTGTGCGGAATGAGTTCGACGGAGTTCGCCAGATAGAACCGACGTTCGGTTTCGACCACGTAGTTGAACTGACCTACGATGTCCCGATACTCGCGATACAGCGAGAGCTCCATCTCGGTTTCGTACTTTTCGAGATCTTCGGCACTCATCGGTCTCTTTCATCCTCCAGTCGGGCGTGAAAAGCAATCATCGCGCACCTGCGTCACGGCAGTCCATTCGCCCCACGGCGTCGTGGTTCCGAGTGGTGCCTGCGGCACGACCCACAGGTGGATCCCCAGCCGAGCCCGCGGCCGCCGCAGCGACATTCGCATACGACATTCGATGTTCTCGGCTGGGGCCGAGAGCGATCATGGCGGCCGAATGAGCCCGCGTGCTGTAGCCCTTGTGGACGGCGAATCCGTAGCCCGGAATCTCTTCGTCCATCTGCACCATCAGCCGATCGCGTGAGACCTTCGCCAGCACACTCGCGGCAGCGATGCACGCGGCAGTGGCGTCGCCGCCGATCACCGGTAGCGACGGAACCGGCAGGCCGGGCACCCGAAAGCCGTCGGTGAGCACGTACCCGGGAGTCACTCCGAGCCCGGCAACTGCGCGACGCATTCCCTCGATGTTCGCGACGTGCACGCCGATGCGATCGACTTCGGCAGCGTCGATGAACACCACGCTCCATGCCAGCGCCAGCTTCTGGATCTTGGGGAACAGTTCCTCGCGTCGACGCTCGGTCAACTTCTTCGAGTCGTCCAGGTCTGCCAGCGCGGCATGGGCGCGCGCGCCGAGTACGCATGCCGCGACCGTCAACGGACCGGCACACGCTCCCCTGCCCGCCTCGTCCACACCCGCAACCGGCCCGAGACCGCCGCGTTCCAAGGCCGACTCCATCGTCCGCAACCCGGCAGCCCGCCGGATGACCGGACGTGGCGGCCACGACGACCGCGTCAGAGTCGCTCGTGCACGAGGCGCGCGGCGGGGGGCCGTCGTCATCGACCTTGAATGTCGGGAGAATCCAGGAGCCCGGTCCGTGACGGGGGCAGGGCGATGAAGACGGCCTTGCCGATCACGTTGTCGAGCGGAACGGTACCGGTGAATTCGTCCGTGATGTGGTACCGCGAGTCTCGTGAGTTGCTCCGGTTGTCTCCCATCACCCAGATGTTGCCCTCCGGGACGGTGACGGGGTCGAAGCATCGCCCCGATTTCAGCTCGGTGTCGCATGTCATCGTTTCCGGGACGAACGGGAAATCCATCTGAATGTACGGCTCGTCCAGCGGCTTCCCATCGACGAGTACTCGGCCCTGATCGTCACAGCACTCGACAGTCTGACCGCCAGTGGCAATGACGCGTTTGACCAGATCGTTCTCGTCCGGAGCGACGACTCCGATCAAGGAGCCCACTTCCTGGGCCCCGCGGATGACCGAATTGTCGGAGCGCTGCGAGACGAATTCGTCGTTCCACGAATCCGGACCACGAAAGACGACGATGTCGCCGGGCTTCGGGTCACCGAAACGGTAGCCGATCTTTTCGACCACGATCCGGTCGCCGGTACATCCCGCGCAGCCGTGCAGAGTCGGCTCCATCGATTCGGACGGGATCAGGTACACGCGAGCGACGAATGTCTGGAGCAGAAAACTCAACACCAGCGCTACCAGAATGAGAATGGGAAGCTCTCGCCAGAACGATCGGGGCTTGCGATCCCGACGCTTGTGCTTCGAGGACTCGTCGTCGGGCTCATCGGTTGGATCCTGTGGGGACTGCGTCACGTCAACAGGTTAGCCGGAACGCTCGTCTGCACGGCCGGACGGTCTGTGCACCGGCGTTTCAACCGGGCCCGAGACGCATCATGCCGCGTCGCCCGAAGGGGCGACGCGGCATGGTGGGAGCTATGTGGATCCGGGCGGAACCGGTCAGCGCTTTTCCTTGATCTTGGCAGCCTTGCCACGCAGATCGCGGAGGTAGTAGAGCTTGGCGCGACGGACGTCACCGCGAGTGAGAACCTCGAACTGCGCGATGTTGGGGCTGTGCACCGGGAAGGTGCGCTCGACGCCGACACCGAACGAGACCTTACGAACCGTGAACGTCTCGCGAACGCCACCGCCCTGACGCCGGATGACGACGCCCTTGAAGATCTGAATACGCTCCTTCGAGCCTTCGATGACCTTGACGTGCACGTTCAGGGTGTCGCCGGGGCGGAAATCGGGGATGTCGCCACGCAGCGACTGATTGTCGAGAAAGTCCAGAGTGTTCATCGGTTGTGCCATCCTTGCGTTCTGCGCTTGAGTAGAGGAACCGAGCGGCTCGCTGACTGCGCGGCTCGACTGGTTCGTACTCCGAGTGAGGTCCGTGCCTGCTAGAGGCAACCCGACCATTGTGCCAGACCATGATGCCTACGGCGAAATCGACTCCGCGCGGGGTGAGACGGCAGCGCCCGACACCGGTGCCGGCACCACGACACGCGCCAACTCGTCCTCGGTGGCCTCGCGTGCATGGACGATACTGGGCTTGCCTGCGATCGCGTCCTGCAAGTAGATCTTGGCTCTGATCAGCGGTCTGCGCCAGCGCTTCTCGCGTCGCAGAGCTCGCTCCATCTTCTTCGGCCTGCTGGTGTAGCGCCACCTCGCCCACGGCGCGCTCGGCCTGCTCAGTCGAATCGCCGCCAACACGAGGATCGGCAGGACGAACAGGCCTACCAACCCGGTCCAGATCTTGCCCTTGAGCAGGACGATCACGCACAGGGCGAGGTTGATCAGCGCCAAGACTGCCAGGGCGCTGCGCACCCACGGATCGGGGTCGGCCCGAAAGTCTGCCGGGCTCAACAGCTCCAACGGATGAAAGCCGAGCAGCAACAGACCGGTGAACCCCACGGCCGCGAAGACTGCATCGACCGACGTGCGGCCCTGTTCCGACCAGTAGACGTCGCGGAGGTAGAAGATCAATGCGAATTCGTCGAGGACGAGTGCAGCGCCGATGCCGAAGATGGCGGCCAGCACCGCGCCGATCGTCTGCGATCCGTCGACGTACACCGCGATCAGGCCGATTCCTGCCAGCAGCATCAACACGATCCCGAACACGACATGATGTATGTGTTGCCCACCGGGAGTGATGTTGCCGGGCCACCACTTCACGTCCGCGCGAATCATTCTGACGCTCAGACGGATCAGCAGAAAACCCACCAGCAGTCCCAGCAGGAAACACAGCAGTGGCAGACGACCGTGATCGATGACCCCGTGTTGCAACCACCTCACGTGCGTCTCACGTCCTTCCTACCGAACTGCTGGTGAATCGGACTTCACACTATTCGTGATCCGGGCCACCCAGGACGGCATCGACCACCGAGCATTCGCTATTTTCCGAATCCGGCCTTCCGCAGCGCGTCGGCCATCGAACCGGCCGCCGGTGCGGCCTGCTGGCCGCCGCCGCGCCGTTCACGCTGGGGACGGGAGTCTCGTCCGCGACCGCCCTGGTCGGCACCGCCGGCTCTCCCCTGGCCCCGCGGACGTTCGCCCTGTTGTCCACGTGGGGCGTCCTTTCCGGCGGAGGCCCCGGGCTCGTCGTCCAGTCGCAGGCTCAACCCGATGCGCTGACGAGGAAGGTCGACCTCCATGACCTTGACGCGTACGACGTCACCGGACTTGACGACCTCACGCGGGTCCTTGACGAAGTTGTGCGACATGGCCGACACGTGCACGAGTCCGTCCTGGTGAACTCCCACATCGACGAAAGCACCGAACGCCGCCACGTTGGTCACGACGCCTTCGAGCGTCATTCCGGGCTTCAGGTCGGCCACCTTCTCGATACCGGCTGCGAAAGTGGCGGTCTTGAACTCCGGACGCGGGTCGCGTCCCGGCTTCTCCAGCTCGGAGATGATGTCGGTGACGGTGGGCAAGCCGAATCGTTCGTCAACGAATTCCGCGGGATCGAGGCGCCGCAGGAGGGCCGTGTTGCCGACCACTTCTCGCACTCCCACGCCGGCCTTGCCGACGATGCGGCGCACTACGGGGTACGCCTCCGGATGCACGCTCGACCGATCGAGTGGATCCTCGCCCCCGGAGATGCGAAGGAACCCGGCACACTGCTCGAAAGCTTTGGGGCCCAGGCGCGGTACGTCCTTGAGGGTGCTGCGGCTGGCGAACGGTCCGTTCTGGTCGCGGTGCGCCACGATGCTCTCGGCGAGCGAGCCGGCAATTCCCGACACCCGCGACAGCAGGGGTACCGACGCCGTGTTGACGTCGACACCGACCGCGTTCACCGCATCCTCGACGACGGCCCCGAGAGAACGGGCGAGCAGAGTTTCGGAAATATCGTGCTGGTACTGGCCGACGCCGATGGACTTGGGATCGATCTTGACCAGCTCGGCCAACGGATCCTGCAGTCTGCGAGCGATCGAGACCGCGCCGCGGATCGAGACGTCGAGTTCGGGCAGCTCACTCGAGGCGTACGCCGACGCCGAGTAGACGGAGGCACCGGCCTCGGAGACCACCACCTTGGTCAGATTCGCAGCCGGGAACTTGGCAATCAATTCTGCTGCCAGGGAATCGGTTTCGCGTGACGCCGTACCGTTTCCGATAGCGATGAGCTCCACTTTGTGCTTGGCCGCGAGGCCCGCGAGAGTGGCCAGTGCCTGATCCCACTTGCCCTGCGGCTTGTGGGGATAGATGGTGTCGTAGTCGACGACCTTTCCGGTGGCGTCGACGATGGCGACCTTGGTGCCGGTACGGAAGCCCGGGTCGAGGCCCATCGTGGTGCGGTTGCCCGCCGGCGCGGCGAGCAGCAGGTCCTTGAGGTTGCTCGCGAACACGTCGACGGCGTCCTTCTCGGCGGATTGACGCAGTCGCATACGGGTGTCGAGGGAGACGGTGACCAGCATCTTGGTGCGCCACGCCCACCGGACGGTATCGAGCAGCCACTTGTCTGCGGGCCGTCCTCGATTCGCGATTCCGAACTTGGTCGCGATCCGGCCCTCGTAGACGCTGGGCACCCCTGGGGTCGGTTCTTCGCGCTCGGGCTCGAATCCGAGCGAGAGTACTTCTTCCTTCTCGCCTCTGAGGGTGGCGAGGATGCGATGGGAGGGCAGGCTCGTGAACGGCTCGGAGAACTCGAAGTAGTCGGAGAACTTGGCACCCTCCTCTTCCTTGCCCTTGCGGACCGTCGCAAGGAGCTTGCCGGAGGTCCACATCAATTCTCGTAGTTCACCTACCAGGTCGGCGTCCTCGGCAAAGCGCTCGACGAGAATCGCGCGCGCGCCGTCGAGCTGCTCCTGATCGAACTGCGCGGGATCCGCCGTGGGGTCGGAGAACAGGGCATCGGCCACGGGCTCGTGCCCCGCTTCACGCGCGATCTGGGCTTTCGTCCGACGCTTGGGCTTGAACGGCAGATAGATGTCCTCGACACGAGCCTTGGTGTCGGCCAGCATCAACGACTGCTCGAGGGCCTCGTCGAGCTTGCCCTGCGAGCGAATGGACTCGATGACGGCGTCTCTGCGCTCGTCCAGCTCACGCAGGTATCGCAGCCGCTCGTCGAGCTGACGCAATTGCGCGTCGTCGAGAGTGCCGGTGACCTCCTTGCGGTAGCGCGCGATGAACGGGACCGTCGATCCGCCGTCGAGCAGTTCCACGGCGGCGCGAACCTGTTCCTCACGAACGTCGAGTTCTTCGGCTATGCGCTTGTTCACAGATTTCAGAGCAGTGGTCACGGCGATGGACCCTACCGCTACTGTGGGACAGGTCGGTCAGCGGTTCATTGTCTGGGAGAGATTCGCACATGGTCAGGGGGTCTCGCTTCCTGGCTGCGACCTGCGCATCCTTACTACTTGCGGCAGGCTGCTCGGTTCCGCCGGACGATCAGATCGGTGACTCTGCCTCGAAGGAAACCGCCGAGACCTCCGCATCGCCCTTTCCTGACATCGAGAAGGTCGACGGCATAGCTCTCGAAGCTCGCATCCCGATGGCCATCGCGTCGGCTCGGGCCCGTGGTGCCGATGTGGATTTCGCACTGTTGGATCGCCAGACAGGCTCTTACTACAGCAGCAACGCCGATACGCAGGTCGAAACTGCATCGGTGGTCAAGCTCTTCATCGCCGACGAGGTGTTGTTCCGAGCGCAGTCGGAGAACCGTCCGGTCTCCCCCGACGAACTGGCCACCATGACCAGCATGTTGGAACTCTCCGACGACAACGCCGCGTACACCCTCTGGTACCGCTACGGCACGTCGGACATAGTCCGCGCAGTCGCGGCCCGATACGGTTTGCAACGCACCACCGCACCGGGCGACGATCAGTGGTACAACACCGAAACAACGCCGAGCGACCTGGTCGGCTACTACGCGGGCCTGCTCAACGGCAGCGGTGGACTGACGACTGCGTCGACGGACGTCATCATCGGCATGCTGCGGCGTTCGGCCCCGATTGCCGCGGACGGCTACAGACAGCATTTCGGCATCGTCGACGGTCTACCGGGCGAGAGTGTGCACGCCGTCAAACAGGGCTGGATGTGCTGTGTTGCCGATCGCTGGGTACACCTGTCCACCGGAACGATCGGGGTCGACAATCGTTATGTCCTGGCTCTGTCGTCACGAGAGGACATCTTCTATGCCGACGACATGGAGAGCTATCCGGACACCGCGGTGGTCGATGTGAGTGACGACGCCAGCGCCTTACATGCCAGGGACACTCTGACCGGCTTCGTCTCGATGCTGTTTCCCGGCGGTACGATCAGCTGAATTGCTCAGTCGCCGAGCAGATCCGGGCGGCGCTCGGCGGTCCGTGTCAACGACTGGGCCCGACGCCATGCCGCGATCTTCGCGTGATCGCCGGAGAGAAGGACGTCGGGAACGTCCAGTTCGCGCCACCGGGCCGGACGCGTGTAGCTCGGCCCTTCGAGCAGACCGTCGGAGAACGAATCCTCTTGATGCGACTGTTGATTGCCGAGTACTCCCGGCATGAGTCGAACTACCGCCTCGGCCATCACCAGGACAGCCGCCTCGCCGCCGATGAGCACGTAGTCGCCGATACTGACTTCTTCGACCCGTACGCGGCGGGACGCGTCGTCGAAGACCCGCTGATCGATACCTTCGTACCGGCCGCACGCGAACACCAGATGCTGCTCGGTGGACCACCGTTCGGCCGTGCGCTGGGTGAACGGAACTCCGGCGGGAGTGGGAACGACGAGAAGTGAATCCTCGGTCAATACGTGGTCGAGGGCATCGCCCCAGACGGTCGGCTTCATGACCATGCCAGGTCCGCCGCCATAGGGGGAATCGTCGACGGCCTTGTGCACGTCATGGGTCCACGATCGCAGGTCGTGAACTTGGACAGAGACCAGACCGCGATCGATTGCCTTGCCCAACAATGCAGTTCGCAGCGGAGTCAGGTATTCGGGAAAAATGGTGACGACATCGAGGCGCACGAACTACTCCGGGTCCAGCAGGCCCTCGGGCGGATCGATCTCGATCGTCTTGTCGGCCAACGACACCGACGTCACAATCGCCGCCACGAAGGGAACGAGAATTTCGGCGCGAGTGTCTCCGCCGACATTCGCAGCAGGAGTGGAGCCTGCGGAACGACCGAATTCAGCGGCAGGCCGGATCGAGAGCAACTCTCCCGCTGCCGAGTGCAGGACTTCGCGGACCGTTCCCACTGCCGAACCGTCGGTCAGTACGACGGTGAGTCCTTCGAGTTCGTGATCGTAGAATTCGTCCGGATCGTCGGACGGCGGCAAATCCGTGGACTCGACGATGAACAGAGTTCCGCGGATCTGGTCCGCGGTCGTCTTGTCGTCGATGCCGTTCAGACGCAGCAGAAGCCGCCCGGAGTGTTCCCGGACGGCGTCCACCGTGTACGAGACGGGAGCAGCGTTCGATCGCGGCTTACGGCCGCGAAGAACGGTCCCTACTGCGAAGCGATCGTCGGGGTCGTCGGTGCGAACCTCGACCACGACTTCGCCTTTGATGCCGTGCGACTTTGCAACACGGCCGATGACCAGCTCCATGATTGTGTGCGTGACCTAGTGGTCCGTGTCGACCACATCGACACGAATGCCGCGACCACCGATACCCGAGACGAGTGTGCGCAGCGCTGTGGCGGTACGACCGCCGCGACCGATGACCTTACCCAGATCGTCGGGGTGCACGTGAACCTCCACGGTGCGACCGCGACGGCCGGTGATCATCTCGACGCGAACGTCATCGGGATTGGCGACGATGCCGCGAACGAGATGTTCGACGGCATCGGCGACAACGGCACTCACTTCTCAGCAGCCTCGGCGGCCGGCGCGTCTGCCGTCTCGGTTGCTGCAGCGTCCGTGCTCTCTGCAGCGGCGTCGTCGGACTTCGGAGCCTTCTTCTTCTTCGCCGTGGTGGCCTCACCCTGCGGCTCGGAATCTGCCTGCGCCAGTGCGGCGTTGAACAGGTCGAGCTTCGACGGCTTGGGCTCGGCAACGCGGAGGGTTCCCTCGGTGCCGGGCAGACCCTTGAACTTCTGCCAGTCACCGGTGATCTTCAGCAGGGCCTCGACAGGCTCGGTCGGCTGCGCGCCGACGCCCAGCCAGTACTGCGCACGCTCGGAGTTGATCTCGATGACGCTGGGATCCTGCTTCGGCTCGTAGGTGCCGATGGTCTCGATCGCACGGCCGTTGCGGCGGGTGCGAGCGTCGGAGATGACGACGCGGTAGTGCGGGGTGCGGATCTTGCCGATACGCATGAGCTTGATCTTGACAGCCATGTTCTGGTGGAGCCTTTCGAGAGTTGGTCACGGCGCAATTCAGCGGTTCGCACGGCATGCGAACCCGGTTTTGCGTTGAAGGTTGTTGTGACCGCCGCGCGGTACGTAACCGGAAGACGGGCGAACAGCTGTTCATTGTGCCAGACGAGCACCGCGAACCGTGAATCGCCCTCGGCAACGACTCGGTCAGGCCAGCAGGATCACCAGGGCAGGCAGAGTGTTGTTCATCGAGTGGGCCGTGGTCGACGCGACGATCGAGCCGGTCCGCATTCTGGCGATGCCGATTGCCAGACCGCCCCACAGCAGGACCACGAATCGCCACCACTCGCGATGCCAGATCGCGAACACCACCGCGGTGATCACGAGTACCACCCATCGATTGCCCAGCCAGGCCATCGGCATCGGACGGGTCCGCTTCTCGAGCGCACCCCACAGCATGCCGCGGAACATCGTTTCCTCACAGATCGGTGCACCGATCCAGATCCACACGGCCAGAGCGACTTTCCATCCGACAGCCGTATCGGTGACGGTGCCCAGTGGAGTCCGGTCGTCGAGGTCGAGGCTCGACAAGAGCACCAGTGCGAGCAGTAGACCGCCGACCACTGCCACACCACCCCAGGCCAATCCGGATCGAATCTGGCCGAGCAGTTCGGAACTGGATCTGGGAAGACCGAAATCGACGACGGGACCGTTGCCGCGAGACATCGAGATCGCCACGGCCAATCCAGCCGCGAGCAGGCTGGGAATCATGATGCCCACAACGAACAGAGCAGAGGTCTCGGTCGTCACGACGAGTCCCAGAAGCAGGAAGCCCGCCAAATTGAGGCCGAGAACGAGCGCGGCCGCCGGTAGTCCCCATCGCTGGCCGTATCGACGCTGTTGAGCGGCCTGTTCGGCCCGCCAGTAGGTCTCGGACAAGCCCGAGCCCTGCTGCTGCACGTGATTCATCGGTGCCATTCCGGCCCAACTCGGGCGGTTCGGATCGAACTGCCCGCCGCCGTTGTACGGATCAGTCATCACCGGCCTCCGATCTGCTCGTCGTGCGGGCTGCCCTGTCGGTCACGCGTCCGCGCAGTATCACCAGGTCCGGGTTGGCCAACACGTCCGGTCCTCCGCGTGGATCCTCGGAGTAGACAACGAGGTCTGCAGGTGCGCCGTGCTCGAGCCTCGGTCGTCCCAGCCACGACCGGGCGTCCCAGCAGGCAGCACCGAGTGCGTCCGTCGGAGACAGTCCGACGCGCGCGAGTGCGGCCACCTCGTCGGCGATGCGACCGTGTGCGATCGACCCACCGGCATCGGTTCCCGCATAGATGGGAACCCCGGCATCATGGGCCCGTCCGACGGTGTCGGCGACGCGGGCGTGCAGCGCCCGCATGTGCCGGGCGTACACGGGGTATCGGGTGGCAGAATCCGCGATTCCGGGAAACGTCTCGATGTTGATGAGCGTCGGCACCAGCGCAGTTCGGTGATCGGCCATCATCTCGATGGTCTCGTCGGTCAGACCGGTGCCGTGTTCGATGCAGTCGATTCCCGCCGCGATCAGTCCGGGGAGCGCATCCTCGCCGAACACGTGGGCGGTCACCCGCGCGCCCTCGGCATGAGCAGCGGCTATGGCGTCGACGAGAATCGAGTCGTTCCACAGCGGCCGAAGATCACCCACCGAGCGATCGATCCAATCGCCGACGAGCTTGACCCAGCCGTCACCGAATCGAGCTTGCTGCGCAACCGCCTCGGGTAGCTGCGACTCGTCCTCGATATCGATCGCCAGACCCGGTATGTACCGCTTCGGTGATGCAATGTGCCGGCCTGCTCTGATGATCCGAGGAAGGTCGTCTCTCTCGTCCAACTCGCGGGTGTCGACCGGAGACCCGGCGTCGCGAAGTAGCAGCGCGCCGACGCCTCGCTCGGTTCGGGCCTGTCGAATCGAGCCGG
This sequence comes from Rhodococcus ruber, assembly GCF_027270735.1. Taxonomy (GTDB): domain Bacteria; phylum Actinomycetota; class Actinomycetes; order Mycobacteriales; family Mycobacteriaceae; genus Rhodococcoides; species Rhodococcoides rubrum_A. The sequence goes on from NZ_JAPWIJ010000003.1 coordinate 331,123, forward strand.
GCAGGTCCGTGTGTCCCCCGCCGTATTCGATGCCCACATGACAGTGGGCATCGACGAGACCAGGCAGTATCCAACCACCGTCGTGCACGAAATCCGCGTCGGCAATCGGCTCCACGGACACAACACCGTGGTCGATCCACAGATCGATCTCGGACCCGTCCGGCAGTCCGCGGCCCCGCACCCGCATCGCCGACACGTGCGGCGCTTACTTCTTCGGCAGTTTCAGCTGAGAGAGATCGATACCCTCGAGCCCCGGTGGCAACTGGTCGAGGCCCTTGGGCATGGACGACAGATCGGGCATTCCTGCTGGCATACCGCCCGGCATTCCGGGGAATCCACCGCGGATCTTCGGCTGTGTCGGGCCACGAGCACCCTTCTTGCCTTTCTTGCCCTTCTTGTTGTTCCGCACCTGCTTGCGCGCGCCCGGCATACCCATGCGACCGGCCATCGCCGACATCATCTTGCGCGCCTCGAAGAATCGATCCACCAGCTGATTGACGTCGGACACCTTGACGCCCGAGCCGTTCGCGATACGAAGCCGCCGCGATGCGTTGATGATCTTCGGGTCGGTTCGCTCCTGCGGCGTCATGCCTCGGATGATCGCCTGAACGCGGTCGAGTTGCTTCTCGTCGACGTTGGCGAGTTCCTTCATCTGACCCGCACCGGGCAGCATGCCCAACAGATTCCCGATGGGCCCCATCTTGCGGACGGCCATCATCTGCTCGAGGAAATCGTCCAGCGTGAGCTGTCCCGAGCCGATCTTGTTGGCCGTCGCCTCGGCCTGCTCGGCATCGAAGTGCTGCTCGGCTTGTTCGATGAGGCTGAGAACGTCGCCCATACCGAGGATCCGGCTGGCCATGCGATCGGGGTGGAAGACGTCGAAGTCCTCGAGCTTCTCGCCGGTGGACGCGAACATGATGGGCTGACCGGTCACCTCGCGAACACTGAGTGCTGCGCCACCACGAGCGTCGCCGTCGAGCTTGGTGAGCACGACGCCGGTGAAGCCGACTCCGTCGCGGAACGCCTCGGCGGTGCTGACGGCATCCTGACCGACCATGGCGTCGAGAACGAACAAGGTTTCGTCCGGCTCCACTGCATCGCGAATCCCAGCGGCCTGGCTCATCAGTTCGGTGTCGATACCGAGGCGGCCGGCGGTATCGACGATGACCACGTCGTACTGCTTGCTTCGCGCCTCGGCGATACCGGCCCGCGCGACCTCGACGGGATCCGCAGCCGAGACACCGAGTGCGTTGTCACCGCCGCCGATCGACGTGCCGGGATGCGGCGCGAACACGGCTGCGCCCGCGCGCTCGCCCACGATCTGGAGCTGGCTGACGGCACCGGGGCGTTGCAGGTCGCATGCGACGAGCAACGGAGTGTGACCCTGGCCCTTGAGCCATTTGGCCAGCTTGCCTGCCAGTGTCGTCTTACCCGACCCCTGCAGGCCGGCGAGCATGATCACCGTGGGCGGATTCTTGGCAAAGACGAGTCTGCGGGTCTCGCCGCCGAGGATGCCGACGAGTTCCTCGTTGACGATCTTGACTACCTGCTGCGCCGGGTTGAGCGCGCCAGATACCTCGGCACCTTTGGCGCGGACCTTGATGCGGTTGATGAACTCCCGCACGACGGGCAGGGCCACGTCCGCTTCGAGCAGGGCCAGTCGGATCTCGCGGGCCGTGGCGTCGATATCCGCACCGGACAGTCGACCTTTGCCACGCAGGTCCTTGAGAGTCCCGGCCAACCTGTCGGAAAGGGATTCGAACACCTAATGCACTCCTGAGCTAGCCGATCACCGAAAACGAGCCGAATCCGGCACGGTCACCAGACTAGCGCCAGCACGACCTGTCGTCGCTGGGGCGTGCAGCAGCCGTGTCGTTCGCCGGACGGACGTGTCGTTCGGAGATGCAGCCGGGTCAGGCGTTGCGCGCGGAATCGTTCCACGTCACTGCCACTCCCCGCGTCGAGAGCCACGATGCGGGATCGACCTTGACGCCGGAGGGATCGTGCACCTCGAAGTGCAGGTGCGGACCGGTGGATTGGCCACGATTGCCCACCGTGGCGATCTGCTCGCCGGCCGACACATGCTGACCGGGCTGCACCGAGAAATCGTTGACGTGTCCGTAGATCGTCTCGGTGCCGTCGTCGTGCTGCACCTTCACCCAGAGACCGAACCCGGATGCCGGGCCCGCGTCGGACACCGTGCCGTCGGCGGCCGCGTAGATGGGAGTCCCGATGGGTGCAGCGATGTCGAGGCCGCTGTGCTGGGCACCCCATCGCGACCCGAAATTGGACGTCAGCACGCCCGCGACGGGCTGGACCGTGTCCTTCTTCAGCGAACGCAGACTCTCGAGCGGTGACGCGCCGCCGGTACCCATCTGCCCCAGGCCCACGTCGTCGAGCCATTGTTGCGCTGCAGCACCGGGATCGGTCACTCCGAATGCAGCGAGCGGACCGGGGCTCGGTGCAGTGCCGGGCTCCGCTGCCGGTGCGGCCTCGGACGGCATCGACTGCGACGGTGCCGGCTGCGACGGGGGTGCCGACTGTGGCGGGAGGAACTGTGGGGGTACGAACTGCGGGACCTCGAACTGCGGGACCTCGAACTGCGGGGGCACGAACTGCGGAGGTACGAACTGGGGTAGCTCGAATCCCGCGGGCAGCAGCCCCTCCGGGACGGCAAAGGGAAAACCTGCGGCGGGCGGCTCGGGGATCGGGGCGGCACCCGCGGTGCCTGCCCCCATCGATGTCGCGCCGACGACGATCGCACCCGTAGCCGCAACGATTGTTGCGGCCCGTCGACCGGTATCCGGGGTCACTTCTGCGGCTCGGTGTTTGCCGGGCGTCGCATCCGTTGCTGTGTCGGCCGGTGTGTAGATGTTCGACCGTCGGTGGGATCCCACAGTTGGTGCCTCTCGCATTAGCAGCAGTGGAGCCTGCACGAAGAACTCGCGCCGTTCGAGCAGTGGAGCCTGCAGAAACGTCTCATTGTTTCGGCAGTACGGAGTCTGCAGAAGTGACCTCGCCGAGCCCTCCTGCGTGTGGTGACGAACATAACAAATTGATATCGGAGGTAAACCCACCGGCCGTAAGTTCGTGAGAAGTCACCATGGAGTGTCGGTTTGCGGTTGTGTTCCGACCACCTGTCAGGTGCCCTCGGGCTTCTCCGGCGGCTTGGGCGGTTCCGGGGCCGGTACCACCGCGAGTAGCGCTCGTTCGAGATCCTCTCGGACTGCCCTGCTGTCCGCTCCCGCCAGGTCGATGCAGAAGGAATCGACCACCGAGCTGCCCAGTGTCGAAACTCGAGCCCAACGGATGTCGGATCCATGCTGTTCGATGGCACTGGCCAGTCGGCAGAGAAGACCGAGCCGGTCTTCTGCTCGTAGTTCGAGCACAACCTGACCTGGTTCGTGGTCGTCGAACCACAGCACCCGAGGCGGGGCCTGAGCGTAGAGAACCGGCACTGCCGAATCCTCGCCGTCGTCCTCGACGGTCTCGGCTCTGGCGTCGCGTTCCTTGGCGTCGAGTACCGCGACGAGGTCGAGTTCTCCGGCCTGAGCGCGGATGATCTCCTGTCGGAGCAGACCGGCCTGTGGCGGAGCTCCGAACAGCGGTGCTACATCGAACGAGTTGATCGCCGAACCCTCGTGACTGCCCAGCGAAGCCGAGAGCACACGCAGCGAGTGCAGCGCCAGAACTCCTGCAGCGTCCGACAGCAGTCCCGGAGTGTCGGGTGCCACGACCGTGACGACGAAGGTGTGGAGCCCATCGGTCGGCGCGATGTCGACGTGCACACCTCCCCGCGCGGCCAGCTCGATGTGGGCCGGGTCGAGTGGATCCGGGGATGGCAGAGACTCCCCCGCCATCACCAATCGACAGCGCCGCACGAGCTCGCGAATGAGCGACGCCTTCCAGTCCCCCCAGACTCCCGGACCCGTGGCGAGCGAATCCGCCTCGGCGAGAGCATGAAGCAGCTCGAGCAGGATGGTGTCGGCACCGAGCGCGTCGACGACGGTCTGCACGGTCGCAGGGTCGTCGAGGTCACGCCGGGTGGCGGTCTCCGGCAGCAGCAGGTGATACCTCACCATCGACGTCAGCAGCGCTACATCGGACGGCCACAGCCCGAGCCTGTTACCGATCTGGATTGCGAGATCTGCACCGACGACGCTGTGGTCACCACCGCGCCCCTTACCTATGTCATGTATCAGCGCACCGAGAACCAGCAGATCCGGACGCGCAACTCTGGTGGTCAATGCGCTTGCGTAGGCAGCAGTTTCGACCAGATGCCGATCGACGGTCCACGTGTGCACCGCATCTCGCGGCGGTAGGTCGCGCACTGCGCCCCACTCCGGAATGAGTCGGCCCCACAAACCGGTTCGATCGAGCGCTTCGATGGCCGCGATGGCTTTGCGGCCCGATCCGAGCAACACGAGCAGATCGTTCAGGGCCTCCTTCGGCCAGGGCTCGCGGAGTTCGGGTGCGCTGTCCGACAACCGGTTGAGCGTCGATGCCGACATCGGCATTCCGGTCTGCGCCGATGCCGCGGCGACGCGCATGATCAGTCCCGGATCCTTGTTCGGTCGCGCGTCACGGGCGAGCACCACCTCACCGGCGTGTTCGACGACCCCCTCGTCCAGCGGACGACGAACCGGCACTCGACGCAGACGTGAAAGGCCTTTTCTCGGAAGCGAATTGCCGGCAGTGCGCAATCCGACGTCCACCGAGTAGCTGATGGTACGAGCCGAATCGCTCAGCATGCGTGCAAGATCGAAGCGATCGCCGATGCGGAGGGCGGCACCGATTTCATCGGCGTCCTGCGCGCGCAGTTGATCCCGCGCTCGGCCGGCAACACGGTGCAGTTCTGTGCGAACGTCCAGAAGTCTTCCGTGCGCGAATGCCAAACCGCCACCGGGCGATTCGGGTCCGAGACCGGGCATTCCGTCGGTGAGCTGGGCAATGGAGAGGGCATCGAGAAGCTGTACGTCACGCAATCCGCCGCGGCCACTCTTGAGCTCGGGCTCGGCGCGGTGCGCTATTTCGCCGCTACGTGCCCACCGGCCGCGGGTCTGTTCGATCAGCTCGTCGAAGCGTCCGCGAATTCCGGTGCGCCACTGGCGACGTACGCCGCCGATGAGCAGATTGCTCAACTCGACGTCGCCGGCGATATGGCGGGCCTCGAGCATCCCGAGCGATGCCGTCAGATCGGCCGCGGCTACCTGTAGAGCCTGCGGCACCGTGCGCACACTGTGATCGAGCTTGATATGGGCGTCCCACAATGGGTACCAGAGCTTGTCGGCGACGTCGGCCACGATTCGCGGTTCGAGATCGTCGTGCAGCAGTATCAGATCCAGATCCGAGTACGGCAGCAGTTCGCGGCGCGCCAGACCGCCGACAGCGACGATCGCAAAGCCCGAGTCCGGTTTGATCCCCAGCTCGGCGCCTTTGGTGGTCAGCCAGAACTCATGGAGATCGACCAGAGCCTGCCTCAGCGACGGAGCGTCGAGGCGACGGTTGCGCGTGCCGCCCTCGAGTAGTTGTTTTCTGGCGCGAGCGAGATCTGCTGCAGCATCGCTCGTGCCCTTCGATGCGGAGCCCGTGGAGACCGAAGGCCCCGATCCTGACGCTTTCGCGCCAGAACCGGGGCCTCCGGCCCGAGACCCTTTGGGGTCAGAGTGCATCGGCGCCACGTTCTCCGGTGCGGACTCGGATGACCGAATCGACCGGGGAAACCCAGACCTTGCCGTCACCGATCTTGCCGGTGCGAGCAGCCTCGACGATGACCTCGACGACCTTCTCGACAGCAGCGTCGTCGACGACTACCTCGACACGCACCTTCGGAACGAAGTCGACCGAGTACTCCGCGCCTCGGTACACCTCGGTGTGGCCCTTCTGACGGCCGTAACCCTGAACCTCACTGACGGTCATTCCGAGTACGCCGGCCTGCTCCAGCCCCGTCTTGACGTCCTCCAGGGTGAACGGTTTGACGATTGCCGTGATCAGCTTCATTTTTGATTCCCTTCACAAGACCTCGAGTGCCCGTTGTCGTACGGTGCAGCGTTCACATCTATCTCTACCTTGTCAGGCGAAATCATATGCAGTCTCAGCGTGCTCGGCTTCGTCGATGCCATTGGCCTCTTCCTCGTCCGATACGCGCCAGCCGAGAGGCTTGAGCGCGAACGCGATCACCGCGGTGACGATGGCGGTGAAGATCAGCGCGAACAATGCGATGACGATCTGCACCACGAGCTGCTTGTAGTCACCGCCGTAGAAGAGACCGGTCTCGGAGCCGAGGAAACCGATTCCGATGGTTCCCCACAAGCCTGCGACGAGGTGCACGCCGACGACGTCGAGCGAATCGTCGTAGCCGAACTTGAACTTCAGGCCGACTGCCAGAGCAGAGAGAACACCGGCGATGACGCCGAGGATCATCGCGCCGACAGGCGTCAGTGCGCCTGCTGCCGGGGTGATGGCAACCAGACCGGCGACGATGCCCGAGGCAGCGCCGAGGCTGGTGGCGTGCCCGTCACGGATTCGCTCGGTGATGAGCCAGCCCGCGATGGCAGCTGCGGTAGCGGCCGTGGTGTTGACCCATGCCACGCCGGCGATGCCGTCGGCTGCGAATGCGGAGCCTGCGTTGAATCCGAACCAACCGAACCACAGCAGTGCAGCACCGAGCATGACGAACGGCAGGTTGTGCGGGCGGTAGGCGACCTTGCCGAATCCGGCACGCTTGCCGATGATGATCGCCAGAATCAGGCCCGCGATACCGGCGTTGATGTGCACGACCGTGCCACCCGCGAAGTCGATGGGAGCCACGTTGGCGACAGTGTCACCATCGTCGTTGACCATCGTTCCGAAAATCTTTGCCGCCAGACCCTTCTCGGATCCGGAGAGCAGTCCGCCGCCCCACACCATGTGCGCCAGAGGGAAGTACGCGAGGGTGACCCAGATGCCGGCGAAGGCCAGCCAGGTGCCGTACTTGACGCGGCCGGCGATGGAACCGCTGATCAGTGCGACCGTGATGATCGCGAAGGTGACCTGGAAGGCCACATCGATGATGTTGGCGTATCCCCATGCACCGGCGATGTAGTTACCGTCGACATCGGTGATCGAATCCTTGAGTCCGAAGAACTCGAACGGGTTGGCGAACACCCCGCCGATGTCCTGCGTTCCGTAGGACATCGACCAACCCCATAGGAAGTAGATGATCGAGACGACGGCCATTGCTCCGAACGACATCATCATCATGTTCAACACGGACTTCGACTGCGACATACCGCCGTAGAAGAACGCCAAGCCCGGCGTCATCAGCAGTACCAGCGATGCTGCAATCAGCATCCACGCGGCGTTGCCGGAGTTGGCCAACATATCCTCGGGACTCACGTACACCCTCCATTCTCCTGCACACCGGTTGGCGCGCCGTTACGCAAGAAGACTGGTTTCACGAAGTTTCATCCGTGACACTCGGGTGTTTCGGACATGTGAACGCATGACCGAATTCTGTTGCAAAAAGGTTTCGTGCTGGCGTTTGTGCTTTTCGCCCGGTTCGCGGGCAACCCCGAGGGTTCGATCAGCCGAGCAGCGCGTCGACGAACGCTCCCGGCTCGAACGGAGCCAAATCGTCGGCACCCTCACCGAGACCGACGAGCTTGACGGGCACTCCGAGTTCACGCTGCACCTGAAAAACGATGCCACCCTTCGCGGTTCCATCGAGCTTGGTCAGCACGACTCCGGTGATGTCGACGATCTCAGCGAAGACACGTGCCTGTGTCAGCCCGTTCTGGCCGACGGTCGCATCGAGAACGAGCAGAACGTCGTCGACGTGGGCCCGCTTCTCGATGACACGCTTGACCTTGCTCAGCTCGTCCATCAGACCCGATTTGGTGTGCAGACGTCCCGCCGTGTCGACCAGAACCACGTCGACACCGTTCTCGATTCCCTTGCTCACTGCGTCGAATGCGACAGCAGCCGGATCTGCGGCCTCCTTGCCGCGCACCACCTCGGCACCGACTCGCTCGGCCCAGGTCTGCAACTGGTCTGCGGCAGCCGCGCGGAACGTGTCGGCGGCACCGAGCAACACTCGTCGCCCGTCGGCGACCAGAACGCGAGCAAGCTTGCCGGTGGTCGTCGTCTTGCCTGTGCCGTTGACTCCGACCACCAGCAGCACGGCAGGCGCACCGTCGTGTGGAAGCGCCCGAATCGACCGATCGAACTCGGGATGAAGTTGCGCAACAAGAATCTCGCGCAGAAGTGCTCGCGCGTCGGACTCGGTACGGATACTGCGCGCCGCCATCTGCTCGCGCAGTGTGCGCATGATCTCCGCGGTGGTCGCAGAACCGATATCGGCGATCAGCAGGGTGTCCTCCACCTCTTCCCAGGAATCCTCGTCCAGGTCACCGCCGCCGAGCAATCCGAGCAAGCTCTTGCCCACAGCGGACTGAGACCGCGCCAGGCGACCGCGGAGCCGGTCCAACCGGCCCTCGGTTGGATCGATGGTGTCCAGTCGAGGAGCAGGAGCCTCGGCGTCCAGGGCGGGTTCCGGCACTGCGGGCTCGGCGGGCTCGACAACCGGCACCGCAGGCTCGACGACCGGTGCCTCGGGTTCGAGCACCTCCGGCTCGTCCTGGGTGGGCGTGGGTGCCACCGGCGTCGGCTCGACCGGGGAGGTCTCGACGGGCTCCGGGGTAGGCGGAACGGGCTTCGGGGCGGGTGGAACGGGCTTCGGGGCAGGCGCGACCGGCTCGGCGGTCGCCGTGCCCTGGCTGAACGAGAAACCACTGCCCGCCGTGTAGCCACCGGATCTGTCCTTGGTGGCCGCGTCCTCGATCCGCGCCGCCTCGTCCGACTTGAGCGACACTCTCCGCCGACGGGACAGCACCAGCCCGACGACGAGAACGACCAGTAGGACAGCGGCGATCGCCGCGACGATGATCCACGCTTGGTTACTCACGTACCCCATCCTGTCAGGCGTTCACGGCCGCTCGTCACCGGTGGTGCTCCGCCCGAGAAAAGCACTGTCCCCCACCCGAGCCGTGTCGATAGCATCTGAAGTCATGGAGTGGACAACGGTGCGCGACGCCGACCGATTGACGGAGATGTTCGGCCAACCGAGCTTTCGAGCCGCGAACAAGGACCGCAGCACGCTGCACCCGCTGGACGTGCAATGGCTCGCTGCCTCGCCTTTCTGCCTGATGGGTACCTCGGACGCGAGTGGACGATGCGACGTCTCCCCCAAGGGTGACCCGCCCGGCAGCCTGGTCCACGTCATCGACGACGCCACTATCGCTCTTGCCGAACGTCCCGGAAATCGTCGGATGGACGGCTACCGGAACATACTCGAGAACCCGTTCGTCGGACTGAACTTCTTCGTGCCGGGGCGGGGTGACACTCTGCGCATCGCCGGTCGCGCATCGCTGGTCACCGATGCACCGTTCTTCGACGAATTGCAGGTCAAGGGCCACCGACCGATCATGTGTCTCGTCGTCGAGATAGAGCAGGTGTTCCACCACTGTGCCAAGGCGTTCATGCGGTCCAAGTTGTGGCAGCCGGAGACGTGGGATGCGGAGTCCATTCCCGATGTCGCGACCTTGACGAAAGCGTTGATTCCACAGGCCCCCGAGACCGTCGAGGAGCTGCGCGAATACTACGGGCCGTCCTACTCCGACCAGCTCTACCCGAAGCAATAGGCGAGACCGGACCTACGAGACTGCGTCCGGTTCGACCACGGGTGCTGTCTCCGGCTCGGCTACATCCACCGCGACACGTTCTCGGTTCAGTCGCTGCGAGATGACCGTGGTGATGCCGTCACCGCGCATGCTGACGCCGTACAACGCATCGGCCACTTCCATCGTCGGCTTCTGGTGCGTGATGACGATCAACTGCGACTTCTCGCGGAGCTGCTCGAACAACCCGATCAGTCGACGCAGGTTCGTGTCGTCCAGCGCTGCTTCGACCTCGTCCATGACGTAGAACGGCGACGGCCGGGCTCGGAAGATGGCCACCAACATGGCCACCGCAGTCAGCGACTTCTCACCGCCCGAGAGCAACGACAACCGCTTGACCTTCTTGCCGGGTGGGCGCGCCTCGACCTCGATTCCGGTGGTGAGCATGTCCGACGGGTCGGTCAGGATCAGCCGTCCTTCGCCGCCGGGAAAGAGTTTGGCGAACACGCCGGTGAATTCTCTTTCGACGTCCAGCCAGGCCTCGGTGAAGACCTGCAGGATGCGGTCGTCGACGTCGGCGACCACGCCGAGCAAGTCCTTGCGCGCGGACTTGACGTCCTCGAGTTGAGTGGACAAGAAGTTGTAGCGCTCTTCGAGGGCTGCGAACTCCTCGAGAGCCAGGGGGTTCACCTTGCCGAGTGTGGCGAGATCGCGTTCGGCGCGTTTGGCCCGCTGCTCCTGGGTGGCGCGATCGAACGGCATCGGCGCGGGGGCCACGACCTGCTCACCGCGTTCCTTGGCGGCCTCGTACTCTGCCATCTCGAGCTCGGTCGGGGGCAGCGTCGCATCGGGGCCGTACTCGGCCACCAGATCGTCGAGGCCGATCCCGTGTTGTTCGAGAATCGTCGTTTCGAGCTGTTCGATGCGCAGTGCAGCCTGCGCACGGGCGACCTCGTCCCGGTGGACGGCGTCGGTGATCGACGCGAGCTGCCCCTGCAGGGCCCGAACCTGCTCCTTGACCTTGTCGAGTTCGATTGTGCGCGTGGCACGTTCGGCGGAGAGCTCATCGCGCCTTCGGGCGGCAGCAGCCACCACCGAGGCCAATCGAGCAGCGAGGTCCTCACCCGATTCGCCGACGGCAGCAGCCACTGCGGCCGCGTGTCGCCGGGCTGCGCCTTCGCGTTCGGCTCGTGCCCTGGCCTCGCGCTCGGCTCGCGCCGCCCGGCGCAGCGAATCGGCTCGGCCCCGCACCGACTGCGCGCGCTCCTCGGCGGTTCGTACGTTCAGTCGCGCCTCGACCTCCACCGCGCGCACTTCGGTCAGTGCCGCAGCCGCCATCTCGCGCTCCATGGTGGTCGCCGCGTCGCCGCTCTCGCCGTCTCCCGCGAAACCGTTCTGTTCGTCCTCTGCCGTCCGCAGACTGTCCTCGAGCTCGGCCAGTCGCTCGATCGCTTCTTCGCGACTCGCTTCGGCGGAACTGCGCTGCGTCGTCAAGCGCGCGGATTCTGCGTGCGCAGAACGCGCCAGCTGCCCCAAGCGGCCCAACTGCTCGTACACAGCGGCCATGGCAGCATCGGATTCGTTCAGGGCTGCAAGCGCCTGCTCGGCCGATTCACGCCGGTCGCGCTGCTCCGCCAACGCGCCCGAGAGCGCGGCGTCGAGCTCCTCTGCCCGGCGTACGGCCGCCGTCAGCTCCACCGTCGACGTATCGATCGCCGACTGCACTTCCAGGGTGCTGGGTCGACGGTCCGATCCGCCGGTCACCCAGCCCGACTCGACGACGTCGCCGTCCTTGGTCACGGCACGCAATTCACTCGAATCCGAGACGAGCCGGTGCGCCTCGTCGATCGAGTCGACAACCACCACACCGTCGAGCAATGCCGCCATCGCCCCGGCCAACCGATCCGGATACTCGATCAGGTCGAGTGCCCATCGAGCACCGTTCGTCAGCGTAGGCCGTTGAATCGGTTGTGCTGCAACGGTATTGCCGTGCACGATGGACGCGCGACCGCCGTCGGCAGCGCGTAGGGCCAGCACGGCAGCGCGCGCAGCATCGAACGATTCGGCGTGCGCAGCATCGGCCGCCGGCCCCATGGCGACGGCCACCGCTATCTCGTACCCCGGCTCGACCGTGAGATGGCCGGCGAGCAGACCGGACAGACCGTCCTGATGGTTCTCCACCAGCCACCCGGCACCGTCCTTGCGTTCGAGGCCCATGGTGAGCGCCTCGATCCTGGCCTCGAACGATGCCACCCTCTTACCCGCGATGCGCTCTTCGGCCTGCAATTCCGATACCCGGGCGTCGGCATGGCGTAATGCGGCGACCGCTCGTTCGTAATGAGTGTCGAGGCTGAGCTCGCTGGCGTCGAGGGTGCCGATCTGATCCTGGACGCTCTCGAACTCACGTTGAGCCGACTCGCCGCGTTCTCTGGCCTCGTCGATGGCCACCGAGAGCCGCGCCACTTCGGCGTCGATGGACTCGACCTTGGTTCTGAAAGTGTCGACTCGACCGGACAAGCGCGCGAATCCTTCGCGGCGGTCGGCAACCGCGCGGACAGCGGCGAGGTGGGCACGCTCGGCGGCCGATGCAGCAGCCTCGCGCTCGGCGAGCTGCTCGCGGGCCGCTTCGAGGGTTTCCCGCGCCATCTCGACGGCCTCGACGAGTTCCATTTCTTCCTCGGCGACGCGCTCGGCCTGTGCTTCGAGCTCGTCCGGATCCTGCCCGCGACCGGTGCTCTGGACGGCGTCCAGATGCCGAGCACGTTCGTGCGCGATGCGTACCGTCGCATTCACGCGTTCGGCCAACGCGGAGAGTCGAAACCACGTCTGCCCGGCCGCTTCGGCGCTCGGTGTCAGCCGCGCCACCGCCTGCTCGTGTTCCGCCAGCGCTACGGTTCCGGCTTCGAGGGCATCCTGCACCATCGCGTACTGCTCGCGAGCCGCTTCCTCGTCCTGGGTCTGATTCGCGAATTCTTCCCGTCTGGCCACCAGGTCGTCGGCCACCAACCGCAGCCGCGCGTCACGCAGATCTGCCTGAACGGTCTGTGCACGACGCGCGACCTCGGCCTGCCTGCCCAGTGGCTTGAGTTGACGGCGCAATTCGGTTGTGAGATCCGTCAACCGCGCGAGATTGGCCTGCATCGCGTCGAGCTTGCGAACGGCCTTTTCCTTGCGCTTGCGGTGCTTGAGCACCCCGGCAGCTTCTTCGATGAAGGCCCGCCGGTCCTCGGGACGCGATTCCAGGATCGCCGCCAGCCGACCCTGACCGACGATCACGTGCATCTCGCGGCCGATGCCGGAGTCGCTGAGCAACTCCTGGACGTCCATCAACCGGCACGAGCTGCCGTTGATCTCGTATTCACCGGCGCCGTCCCGGAACATGCGTCGGGTGATCGAGACCTCGGAGTAGTCGATCGGCAGCGCGCCGTCCGAGTTGTCGATGGTCAGAGTCACCTCGGCACGACCGAGCGGTGCGCGGCCGGACGTACCCGCGAAGATGACGTCCTCCATCTTCCCGCCGCGCAACGCCTTGGCACCTTGTTCGCCCATCACCCAGGTCAGAGCGTCCACAACGTTGGATTTACCGGAGCCGTTGGGGCCGACCACACAGGTGATTCCAGGCTCGAAACGAAGAGTCGTCGCCGAAGCAAAGGACTTGAAGCCCTTGAGCGTCAGACTCTTGAGATACATAGCGTCCGTACTTTACCGGTAGCACGCAGCGATGTGCGCCGAGCCGTACGCGGGCGGCGGCTCGTCACCGTTCCACGAAGCCCGTGAGGCCGCCGCGGGCGCCCTCCCAACTCTCGACGACCAGGGTGACCGTGCCCGGGGTGCCGCCGCCTCGAAGCAATTCCAGGAGTGCGTCGAGGCGCTGACGCGGGCCCTCGGCTATCACCAGAACACGTCCATCCGCGTGGTTGGTTGCATGCCCGACCAACCCCAGCTCCAGCGCACGCGAGCGAGTCCACCAACGAAACCCGACCCCCTGAACAAGGCCGTGCACCCATGCCGTCAGTCGTTCGTCCGTCATACGGGACTCATCTTTCGGACTGTTCCGTCGAAACTCGTGGCGTACAACGCCTCCGAATCGAATCCGACTCCGCCGAAGGCAGCCGACGAGGTCAACGGCACTCCCGTCGCGATGACACAGGACGATCCGGACTCGGGATCGACACGGACTATCCTGCCCGCGAGATTCTGTGCGAGATAGACCGTTCCGTCGTCGGCCACGGTCAGATCGTCCGACATCGTCAGCGGTCCGATTCCGTCGACGCGAATGCGCGTGGACGGCCCGGCCGGGTCCTGCTCGTCGAGCACGGTCACCGTCGTTTCCGGATCGAACGTACTGGCCACGTACATCTTTCCGCCGCCGATACCGATGCCGTTCGCCGAACCCAGATCGGTACGCACCGTCGACACCGCGCCTTCGGTGGTAATGCGAGTGAGCCCCGACGCGCCACCGAGATTGCGGGTGGTGAACAGGTCGCCGGTGGCGGAGCGCGCCAGGCCGTTGGGCATGGTCAGGCCCGACGCGTACGTCGATCTGGCACCCGTGCCGAGATCGATCTTCTCGATCGTTCCGGTCTGCATGCCGAGAAGTCCTGCGGCAGCGCTGTTTCCGGTCGTGAAGAACAGAGTGTCGCCGTCCCGTACCAATCCGCCGGGTGACTCGACGCCCGACACGAGAGTGCCCCGGTCCCCGTTCGGTGCGACGGTACGCAGAGCGCCCGGTCCGATCGGCGAAGTCTCGGAGACGATCATCGAGCCTCTGCCGTCGAATTCCAGATTCTCGAGCAGCCCGAATCCCGATGCCACCGTGCTCACCGACCACGGACTGCAGGTGCTCGACGCGTCCGCGGTGGGAGACAGGGCAACCGACGCAGCGAGAACAAGGCCCGCCACGACGGCGGCTGCCCCCACCTTCATCAGGCGTCCACGTCGATGTCCAGGTTGATCGTCGTACCGGCTTTCAGGGTCCGACCCACCGTGCAGACCTTGTCGATCGCTCGCTCGACGACGGTGAGCAGTCGCTGCTGCGCGTCGGGGTCCATCGCGCTGATGTCGACGCGGAGGATCTCGTTCAGTTCCGGATAGAGCTCGTTCTCACGATCTGCTGCACCGGACACTTCGACGGTGGCGGAGTAGTCGTCCCCCAGTCGACGCGAGAGTGGTACGTCCGAGCTCATACCGGTGCACGCTGCGAGCGCGATCTTGAGCAGCTCGCCGGGAGTGAAAACGCCCTCGACCGACTCGGAACCGATGAGTACTTCGGCTCCTCGCGAGCTGCGGCCGGTGTAGCGACGGGTGCCTGTGCGCTCGACCCAGAGGTTGGTCGGCGTGCTCTGTTCTGCCATGACCGAAATACTAGGCGGGCGGTTCAGGAGTGGAGCCTGCGGAATGACCTGTGCGCTGTCAGGTCCGGATGTGTCGGGGTCGCGGCTGGCAGGTGGGGCAGCTGAACGAGGAGCGGTTCATGAATCTCTCGCGCCTGATCGGTGCTCCACATCGTGAACAGGGCAGGCCTTCCTGTCCGTAGGCATCGAGCGACCTGTCGAAGTAGCCGGACTGTCCGTTGACGTTGACGTACAGCGCATCGAACGAGGTACCTCCCTGCGCCAGGGCCTCCCCCATCACCGCGTGCACGGCGGTCAGCAGTCGACGAAGAGCAGGCCGGGTCAACGTTTCCGCGATGCGGTTGCCGTGAATTTTCGCCCGCCACAGAGCCTCGTCTGCGTATATGTTGCCCACGCCCGACAGCACGGTCTGATCGAGGAGAGCCCGCTTGATCTCGGTGTGCTTGCCGCGCAACACGTTCACCACGGATTCCGCGTCGAACAGTGGGTCGATCGGGTCTCGTGCGATATGGGCCACCGGTTCGGGTACCGGTGTACCGTCCACCGTCACGATCGGGGCGAGTGCCCAGCCGCCGAATGTTCGCTGGTCGACGAACCGAAGATCGGTACCGTCGTCGAGTCGTGCCCGAATCCGCAGGTGCTTCTCGTCCGGCGCGGACGGCGGCTGCACCAGCATCTGTCCGCTCATACCCAGGTGCACGACAGTAGCGAAGTCGCCGGGCTCCATCACCAGCCACAGATACTTCCCACGGCGCCGGGCCGAGGAGACGCGCTGACCCCGCAGCTGACCGATCAGATCGAGGCCACCGAGATCGTGTCGACGCACGGCACGGGGGTGCAGTACCTCCACCGAGTCGATGGTCTTGCCCACCACGTGGGATTCCAGACCGAGCCTGACGACTTCGACCTCGGGCAGTTCGGGCATCAGGAAGGGTTGGTCGAGGGCACGTCAGCTACGGCAATATCGTTGCCCGACAGCGCATTCCACGCCAAACTGGCGGCCTTCTGCTCGGCTTCCTTCTTCGATCGACCGACTCCGACGCCCCGAGGAAATCCACCGATCAATACGGTGGCAGTGAATTCTTTGTCGTGGTCGGGCCCGGTGGACGCAATCTCGTACGCGGGGACGCCGAGGGCGCGTTCTGCAGTCAATTCCTGCAGGCTCGTCTTCCAGTCCAACCCCGCACCGAGCTTGGGAGCACGGTCCAACAGGCCGGCGAACAGTGTGAGAACGACGGTGCGAGCGACGTCGATGCCGTGTTGGAGGTGAATCGCACCCAGCATCGATTCCATACCGTCCGCCAGAATGCTCGGCTTGTCGCGTCCGCCGGTCTGCTCCTCGCCTTTGCCCAGCAGCAGATGCCGACCCAAACCGCCGTCGCCGAGACCGCGCGCTACCTCCGCCAATGCGTGCATGTTCACCACACTCGCCCGAATTTTGGCCAGTTGGCCCTCGGACTTGGTGGGGTGCACCGCGTAGAGATGCTCCGTCACCGCCAGGCCGAGCACCGAATCGCCCAGGAACTCGAGGCGCTCGTTGGTAGGAAGACCACCGTGCTCGTAGGCGAACGAACGATGAGTCAGAGCCAGTGTCAACAGCGGTTCCGACAGAGAGACACCGATAGCGGCGAGGAGCGACTCTCGGTCGTCCCCGCCGCTGACGGCAGTAGAACTATTCTTCTGTGAATCGTTGTTGTGCCGATCCACTACTTCGTTGGTCACAGGAGCGGGAATCAGACCGCTGCGACGACCTGGCGGCCCTTGTAGGTACCGCACGAAGGGCACGCGATGTGGGGCAAGGTCTTCTCGCCGCACCCACGGTTGGGGCACGTCACGAGGGTGGGCGCAGTGGTTTTCCACTGTGCACGACGCGACCTCGTGTTGGAACGCGACATTTTGCGCTTCGGGACAGCCACTTACTTCTCCTCGGCTTCGTTGTTCACAAGTTCTGTGCTCGGTTCTGGATCCACGCCAAATTTGGCTGCAAGTCCAGCCCAGCGAGGATCAATTGTATCGTGACTGTGGCCGGATTCAGCAATCGCCAGGCGAACGCCGCATTCTGGGCACAATCCCTCGCACTCGTCACTGCAGACGGGGTGGAGTGGAAGCTCCAGACCGACCGCGTCGACGATGACGGGTTCGAGGTCTATCAGGTCGTCGACGATGCGGTGGATCTCGTCCGCATCCGTGGTCTCCTCGGTGATGCTGTTCGGGTAAGCGAACAGTTCGGTCAGGTAGACGTCGACGTTGCCGCTGACCGGATCGAGGCACCGCGTGCACTCGCCGGCAGTGGCAGCTCGTACGGAACCGGTGACGAGAACGCCCTCCGATACCGCCTGCAACTGCAGATCGAGCAAAACCGGAACTCCGGCTTCGATGGCGATCGCATCGAGGCCGATTCGGGAAGGAGCCGGAACCGTCCGCTCGACGGTCTTCGTCGACCCGGGTCGACGACCGAGGTTGAGGATGTCCAGAACGAATCCGTTGTCCAGTTCAGGACGGGTCGTTCTCTTGGGCGGGGGCACGGCTGATCTTCCTTACTGTCGGTATGCCTACCGTCGGTAAGCAACCCCACAACGATACGCATGCGTGCATACGAGGGCAAATCACCGCCCTCAGTGTCGGCTGCGACGGCCTTCCTGGTTGCCGTACGAGGGTTCGCCGTACGGCTCGCTGCCGTATTCCGGGACACCGGAACCGGTTCGAAGTTGCTGACGTCCACGGCCGACGGAACGAATGGTGCCGCTGAGGAACTCCTCGAACTCCGCGAGTTTGGTGTCGACGTACACGTCGCATTCACTGCGCATCCGATCGGATTCGGCATGGGCACTGTCGATCACGCGCGCCGACTCGGCGTGCGCGGCTTGCACCACCTCGGTCTGGGACACCAACCGGTTCTGTTCGGCGGTGCCGTCGGCCACCGATCGCTCGTACGACATCGTGCCGGACTCGATCATTCGGTCGGCTTCGGTGCGGGCTCGAACGGTCAATTCCTCGTACTCGCGCTGCCCCTCGAGCACCGTTCGCTCTGCTTCTGCCTCGGCATCGGACACGAGCTGCTCGGCATGCGCCGACGCCTCGGACACCATGCGGTCCGCCTGGGCCTTGGCATCGGCGAGAATGCGATCGGCAGAATCCCGAGCGTTCTCGACGGTGTCCTGGGCTTCGGCATTGGCGGTTCCGACCGTCTTCTCCGCTGTGGCCCGGGCATCGCCCACCAGCTTGTCGCGATGGTCCAGAACGTCCTGCGCGTCGTCGAGCTCGCCGGGTATGGCGTCACGAACATCGTCGAGCAGTTCCAGGACATCGCCGCGTGGGACGACGCACCCGGCAGTCATCGGAACGCCGCGCGCCTCCTCGACAATGGCGACGAGCTCGTCGAGCGCCTCGAATACGCGGTACACCGGTTACCCCAATCGTCGAATCTGCCACTGCACGAGCCGACCGCCGCGCGGTCCAGCCACACAGTGCTGCGTCTGCCAGTCTGCCCGCCCAGACGCGCGTCGGCGCTATACCCGCCCGGTGTGTCGCTCCGCGAACTAGTCGGCGGCGCGCTCGGCGATACGAGCGGTCAGTCGCTCCTGCACGAACGGCGGCAGCATCCCGGTGACGTCTCCCCCGAAGGTTGCGACTTCCTTGATCAGCGAACTGGACAGAAAGCTGTGCGCTGGATTCGCCGGGAGGAACAGCGTGTCCACCCCGGTGAGGGTGCGATTCATCTGAGCCATCTGCAACTCGTAGTCGAAATCGACCGAGCTGCGCAGGCCTTTGACTATTGCCGAAAAGCCTTCTTGCCGAGCATAATCGACCAGCAGGCCGTACCACGATCCGACCCTGACGTTGGGCAGATGCTCCGTCGCGACCTCGAGCATCTCGATTCGCTCGTCGATGCTGAACATGCCCTTCTTGCTCTTGTTCACCATCACCGTGACCACTACCTCGTCGAAGGCGGCAGCGGCACGCTCGAAAATGTCGAGATGACCATTGGTCACCGGGTCGAAGGATCCAGGACACAGTGCGCCAGTCATGCCCGCGAACTTATCAGCCGACCGTTGTAGTGCAGATCGCGATCTCGATTCGACTCTCTCCGTACTTCTTCGACTTTTCCGCTACCAGACCGTCCGGCCACTCGGTCTCGGGCGAACGCGACGATCGCTCGAGTACGACCACCGCATCGGGTGCGAGCCATCCCCCGGTGACGAGCCTGTGCAGCAGGTCCGTCACCGCGCTGTCGGTGACGGCATACGGCGGGTCGGCGAGCACCAGGTCGTATTCCGTATCCGGTGTTCCAGCCAATACCGAGGCCACCGGGGCGCACTTGACCGAAGCGCCTGGTAGCCCGACCGAATCGATGTTCTGGCGCACCACCGCCGCCGCGCGCGCGTCGGACTCGACCAACACCGCAGACGATGCACCACGCGAGAGCGCTTCGAGCCCGAGCGCCCCCGATCCGGCGAACAGATCGAGAACAGCGGCACCTTCGAAGTCCATCCGGCTCTCGAGCGAGCTGAACAGGGCCTCCCGCACCCGCTCGGATGTCGGGCGGGTGCCCTGGCCAGGAACCGACAGCCGTCGACCCCCTGCCACACCCGCCACGATCCGCGTCATTCGCTCCCGGCCTCTTCGCCCGTCGACCCCCCACCGACGACGACCAGCAGATCGCCGCCCTCGACCTGTTGAACACCCGAGATCGCCAGCCGGGTCACAGTGCCGCCGCGAGGCGCGGTGATCGCCGCCTCCATCTTCATCGCCTCGATGGTGGCGACAGTGTCACCGGCCGAAATCTTCTGTCCCTCTTCGACGGACAGGGTCACGACACCGGCGAACGGTGCCGGGATATGACCGGAGTTCGATCGGTCCGCTTTCTCGACCGTCGGTACCTCGCTCGAGATCGATCGATCGCGCACCGACACCGGTCGCAGCTGACCGTTGAGAATGCACATGACGGTGCGCATGCCACGCTCGTCGGGGTCGGAGATGGCTTCGAGCCCGATGAGCAGTTCGACACCCTTCTCCAGGGTGACGCGATGCTCATCACCTTGACGCAGCCCGTAGAAGAACTGGTTGGCCGACAACCGGGTCGTGTCGCCGTACTTCTCGCGGTGTGCCTCCAGTTCCGCCGTCGGGCCGGGAAAGAGCAGGCGATTGAGAGTCGTACGGCGTTGCGCCGACGTGCCGTCGAGATTCTTCTCGTCCTCGTCGGTCAGAGGCGTGACCGGCTTGCCCGCACCTCGGCCTTCGAGAGCCTTGGTGCGCAGCGGCTCGGGCCAGCCTCCTGCAGGAGTTCCCAGATCGCCTCGGAGGAAGCCGATCACCGAATCGGGGATGTCGTATCGACTCGGGTCTTCGGCGAACTCTTCGGCCGAAGCTCCTGCACCGACCAGAGCGAGGGCCAGATCGCCGACGACTTTCGAACTCGGCGTCACCTTGGTCAGGCGACCCAACATCCGGTCTGCTGCGGCGTAATTGGCCTCGACCGTCTCGAACCGATCACCGAGTCCGAGCGAAATGGCTTGCTGCCGCAAGTTGGAGAGTTGACCGCCGGGAATCTCGTGGGTGTAGACACGGCCGGTCGGTGCCGGCAGTCCGGACTCGAAGGGCGCGTACACCTTTCGCACGGCCTCCCAGTACGGCTCGAGATCGCAGACGGCCTGCAGATCCAGCCCGGTGTCCCGGTCGGTGTGGGCCGCTGCCGCAACGATGGCCGACAGCGCCGGCTGGCTGGTGGTTCCGGCCATCGCCGCGCTGGCACCGTCGACGGCATCGGCACCGGCCTCCCACGCTGCCAAGTAGGTGGCCAACTGACCACCGGGTGTGTCGTGCGTGTGCACATGTACGGGCAGATCGAAATTCGACCGTAGCGCCGTCACCAACGTCTTGGCCGCTGGTGCGCGAAGCAGCCCTGCCATGTCCTTGATCGCGAGAACATGCGCGCCTGCTTCGACGATCTGCTCGGCCAACTTCAAGTAGTAGTCGAGCGTGTACAGGTCTTCGTTCGGGTTGGACAGGTCCCCGGTGTAGCTCAGCGCCACTTCGGCCAGCGCAGTTCCGGTTTCGCGCACCGCATCGATTGCGGGGCGCATCTGATCGACATTGTTGAGAGCGTCGAAGATGCGGAAGATGTCGATTCCGGTGTCGGTGGCCTCGGCGACGAAACTACGTGTCACCTTCTCCGGATACGGGGTGTAGCCGACGGTGTTCCTACCGCGCAGCAGCATCTGAATTGCGATGTTGGGGACGGCTTCTCGCAGACTCGCAAGTCGTTCCCACGGATCCTCGTGCAGGAACCGCAGCGCCACATCGTAAGTGGCACCACCCCACGCCTCTATGGAGAGCAACTGCGGCGTCGTGCGGGACACGTACGGGGCAACACCGAGCAATCCGCTGGTGCGCACACGAGTGGCCAGCAAGGACTGGTGCGCGTCACGGAAGGTGGTGTCGGTGACGCCGAGTGCCTTCTGGTTGCGCAGATCTCGGGCAAAACCCTCGGGCCCGAGTGCGAGCAATCGCTGACGCGAACCGTCGGGAATCGGCGCGGAGAAATCGACGGCAGGAAGTTTGTCGTGCGGGTACACCGGGGACGGACGTTCACCATGCGGCTTGTTGACCGTCACATCGGCCAGGTAGGTGAGAATTTTGGTGCCACGGTCTCCCGAAGAGCGCGACGTCAGTAGTTCCGGACGCTCCTCGATGAACGAGGTGGTGACCCGGCCTGCGGTGAAGTCGGGGTCGACCAGAACCGCTTGCAGGAAAGGAATGTTCGTCGCGACGCCGCGAATCCTGAACTCTGCCACCGCACGTCGGGCACGCGCCACGGCGGTATCGAAATCACGGCCACGGCAGGTGAGCTTGACGAGCATGGAATCGAAGTACGCGCCGACCTCCGCGCCCAGCGTGGTGCCACCGTCCAGCCGAACCCCGGCACCGCCGGGAGTGCGGTAGGCGGTGATGCGGCCGACGTCGGGCCGAAAGCCGTTCGCTGGATCCTCGGTGGTGATGCGGCACTGCAACGCGGCACCGCGCAACACGATGTTCTCCTGTTGCAGACCGAGGTCCGCGAGCGTCTCCCCCGAGGCGATCCGCAACTGAGACTGCACCAGGTCCACGTCGGTCACCTCTTCGGTCACCGTGTGCTCCACCTGAATTCGCGGATTCATCTCGATGAAGACGTGATTGCCGCGAGTGTCGAGGAGGAACTCCACGGTACCGGCGCACGAGTAGTTGATCTGCTTGGCGAACGCAACGGCATCTGCGCAGATTCTCTCCCGCAGCTCTGCGGACAGGTTCGGTGCCGGTGCCAATTCGATGACCTTCTGGTGCCGACGCTGCACGCTGCAGTCACGCTCGAACAGGTGCACCACATTGCCCTCGCCGTCGGCGAGTATCTGGACTTCGATGTGCCGAGGATCGATCACGGCTTGCTCGAGGAATACAGTCGCATCTCCGAAAGCCGACTCCGCCTCGCGCGCAGCCGCTTCGATGGACTCACGCAACTGCGCCGGTTCGGCAACTCGTCGCATCCCTCGGCCACCGCCGCCCGCCACCGCCTTGACGAACAGGGGGAAGGTCATGGACTCCGACGCTGCGACGAGCTCGTCGATGTCGGACGAGGGTTCCGACGACGCCAGGACCGGAAGCCCTGCGGCTTTCGCTGCCGCGATAGCGCGTGCCTTGTTGCCCGTCAGCTCCAGCACATCGGCGGAGGGACCGACGAAGGTGATGCCGGCCTCGGCACACGCTGCGGCCAGATCCGGGTTCTCGGAGAGGAATCCGTACCCGGGATAGACCGCGTCGGCCCCGCTCCGCTTGGCGGCGGCGACGATTTCGTCGACCGAGAGATACGCCCGTACCGGATGGCCCTTCTCCCCGATCTGATATGCCTCGTCTGCTTTCGTCCGGTGCACCGAGTTTCGGTCCTCGAACGGGAACACCGCAACGGTGGAGGCACCGAGTTCGTAGGAAGCACGGAAGGCACGGATGGCGATCTCGCCGCGGTTGGCAACCAAAACTTTGGAGAACATTGGCTCAACTTACCCGGCAGCATGGGCCTTCGAGGCGTACTGATCTCACCATGCGGGACGAATTGTTCGATTCCCTCGACTGAAACGGTGCAGTAGGGGCTTACTGGCTTCCCTGGTCGTTCCTGCAGGCTCCACTCCTGTCCGGTCAGGACTTCTGGAGGTAGTCGACCCGGTCGGATCGCCAGGCCGACCGCATCATCGACGCGATGCCAGGATCGTTCGCCAACGACGGGTCTCGTGCGAACAACGTCCGCGCGCAGTCCTGCGCGTCGGCGATGATGTCCTCGTCGTCGATGAACGACAGCAGCCGAAGGCCGCTGACCGTGCCGGACTGTGCGGCCCCGAGTACGTCACCTTCTCGCCGGGTGGCGAGATCCAGCTTTGCCAGCTCGAAGCCGTCGTTGGTCGCGGCCACCGCCTCGAGCCGGGCGAACGAACCGCCCATGGGACTGAGGTAGCTGATCATGATGCACAGACCCTGGTGTCCGCCTCGACCGATTCGACCGCGCAACTGATGGAGTTGACTGACCCCGAATCGGTCGGCGTCCATGATCACCATGACCGTCGCATTGGGAACGTCGACGCCCACTTCGACCACCGTGGTGCATACGAGGACGTCGATCTCGCCCGAATTGAACTCGGACATGGTGATGTCCTTGTCGTCACCCGACAGTCGCCCGTGCAGCAACCCCACCCGGAGATCGTGCATGGGACCGGCCGCGAGGGTGTCGTACATGTCCACCGCGGCCGTGGTCTCCGGCCCGTCGTCGGACTTCGAAGAGGACTTCTTCTTGCCCGTCTCGGCGTCGTCGCCGTCGCCGATCCGCGAGCAGACCACATAGGCCTGACGTCCCGCAGCGACTTCCTCACGGATGCGTTGCCACGCTCGATCCACCCATGCCGGCTTGGCTCTGGCAGGCACGACGTTGCTGATGATCGGTGACCGGCCGCGAGGAAGTTCTGTCAGTACCGACGTTTCGAGATCGCCGAGCGTCGACATCGCGATGGTGCGCGGGATCGGTGTCGCTGTCATCACGAGCAAGTGCGGACTTGTGTTGCCGCGAGCCTTGGCCCGCAACGCATCTCGCTGCTCGACGCCGAATCGGTGTTGTTCGTCCACGACGACCATCGCGAGATCGAGAAATTCCACGCGATCCTCGATCAGGGCGTGGGTACCGATCACGATCCCGGCGTCTCCGGTCACGGCATCGAGCAACGCGGACCGCTTGGCCGCAGTGGACATCGAACCGGTCAGCAGAGCGACCTTGGTCGCGAGCTCGTGCGATCCGAGCTCGCCACCGGCGGCGAGGCTGCCGAGCATCGACCTGATCGATCGCGCATGTTGGGAGGCGAGCACCTCGGTCGGTGCCAGCAGCGCACACTGATGACCGGCATCGATGACCTGCAACATCGCCCGCAGCGCGACGATGGTCTTGCCCGAGCCGACTTCGCCCTGCAACAGCCTCGACATCGGATGTGGTGCCGACAGATCGTTGGCAATCTCGGCTGCGACGTCGTGCTGACCGGCCGTCAACTCGAACGGCAGCCGGCGATCGAACTCGACTGCGATGCCGTCCGTGATCGGCGGGCATCGCGCGGCCACCCGAGTCGATGCGTCGCGCCGACGGTCCGCGAGAACGAGCTGTACGGCGAGGGCCTCGTCGAATTTGAGCCGTTCACGGGCGGAGTCCTTGTCCTGCGCGGTGTCGGGGAAGTGGACCGACCGCAGGGCGGTGTCGATGTCGACGAGTCCACGTTCTCGACGCACCGATTCCGGGAGCGGATCGGTCACGTCGTCGAGTTGGTCGAGGACCTGCCGCACGCACCGCATGAACGTCCAACTTTCGACGTCCTTGGTGGCCGCGTAGATGGGAACGAACGCCCGATCGAACACCGACATGTCGACGGCTCCCGAGGCGTCGACCGCCCCGCGGGCCAGACCGGCCAGAGTTCCGCCGCCGACGATGCGTCCCGCGGGCACGACGGCTCCGTCGTTGTCGTCTCCGCCCAGGATGACGTAGCTGGGGTGGGTGAGATTCCAGCGCTTGCCGAAATACTTCACCTTGCCGGAGAACATTCCCCGCCGACCTGGCACGACTACGTGCTTGAGCTTGTGCGGACTGAAGAAGGTGGCCTCGATCCGCTGTCCGTCGGCAGCGAGGGTCACTGCGAGGAACTGGCCGTTGCGATTCTTCATCGACCGCAGCGTCGCGGACTCGACCGTGGCGACGATGGTGATGTGCTCACCCTCGGGGGGCTCGCTTTCGCCGAGCTCGGAACCGTGCGTCATGTAGCGATGCGGATAGTGCCGCAGCAGATCCTCCACGGTATGAATACCGAAGGTGTCTGCGAGCGGGGTCGCCGCCGCGACTCCGAGAACGTGATCGAGCCGGTCCACCAGCGTTGCCATATCCGAGATTCCCTATTCCACTCCGAATTGCACGAGGTCTCCGGGCTGCCCACCTGCGTAGACCACCACGTCGACCCCGGGATGTGCACCCGTCACGTACTCGGCCAGCCGATCACCGAAGTCCTCCGAAGCCTGCGCCCCGACGAGTACCGTCACCATCTCTCCGCCGGTGGCCAGCAGCTGATCGATCAGACGGCAGCCCGCGTCGATCGGACGCCCGGCGACGATCACCACCTCTTGGCCCGCCAGGCCGATGCTGTCGCCCGGCTCGCACATACCCACCCACGTGAGCGACCGCTCCTGTGCGATGCGCAGTGAACCCCACCTGGTTCCCGCCGCCGCCTCGGACATCGTGAACGCATCGTCGACAGCAGCCCTCGCGGCATCGTGCACCGCGAGCGCGGCCAATCCCTGCACCATCGCAGAGCACGGCAGCATCATCACGTCCTTACCGTCGGCTCGAGCAGCGGCACCGACGGCAACCAGTTCTTGCGCCGACAGCGCCCCGTTCGGCAACACCAACACCTCGCGATGCTTGGCTGCGACAATTGCTCGCAGCAGTAGCGAGGAGTCGATCGGCTCGTCACACCGCACCACCGTCGCGCCTTCCTGAACGTAGAGATCGGCGGCACCGTCACCGGCCACCAGCGCCAAAATATCGCGTCCCACCGACAATGCCGGTCCACGGCGGGCGTCGCTGCCGACCCCGGGCCCGAACTCGGCCGAGCCGAAGCACGAGATGCGCACCCCGCGAACGCTTCCGGTGGCGATGCCGCAATCGACGGCAGCGCCGGGATCCGTGGTGTGGACGTGCGCAGACCAGGCCCCGGATCCGTCACCGGCCACCACTACCGAGTCGCCGAGATCGGACAGAGCACTGCGCAGTGCGGTTGCCTGCGCGTCGTCGATTCCGTGCACGACGTAGACCACCTCGTACCCCAGGGGCCGGCCGTGGGTGGACACCGCGACCGTCTCGGGTGTTCCGGTACAGCCGTTCGAGGGGCTCGATGCGTCGCCCACGAGTGTCCGTTCCCGATTCTGCGGGCGGTGGTAACGCCTGCGCGGCGGGGTGCGGCCGGTCACCACTTCGACCAGCGCATCGAAAACGACCGAGAGCCCGAGCGCTCCCGCGTCCACGACCCCGGCCTCGCGGAGTTCGACGAGTTGGTCCGTCGTGCTGTCGAGGGCGCGAGCAGTGGCCTCGGCGATGTCGATCACCAGCATGGAGAGGTCGACATTGGCGTCGTGCGCCGCAGCATCGCGATCGGCGGCGGCGAGCACGGTGAGCATCGTGCCCTCGACGGGAACGCTCACCGCATCCGAGACCAGGACCTGCGCACGTCGCAGCATCGCCTGGATCGAGACCGTGTCCAAGGGGCCGTCCGCTGCGGCCTCGGCAACTGCGCGCAGCAACTGGGAGACGATCACGCCCGAGTTACCGCGGGCACCTGCGACCGCACCGACGGCCAGTGCACGCCCGACGGCACGGGTGTCCGCGGCGGGTCCGGCCCCTCGCATCGACTCCACCGCGGCCCGGAAAGTGAACATCAGGTTGGTACCGGTGTCCGAGTCGGGGATCGGGAACACGTTGAGCGCATTGATCTCGTCGCACCGGGCAGTGAGGGAATCGACGCACCGGTAGGCCCACCGTCGCAGGGCCGCGGCATCGATCGAATCGAGAACGTCGACCACGTCGAGCAGCCTCCCCCACGTTGCATCGATACTCTTGTCCGTACTCCGGTCGCGGACGGTGCCCGAAGCTTAGTCGGGCAGGAATCGTCGGGCGCCGTCAGCGAGCCCACAACAGCGTCTGCGGTGGCAGTTTGGTGATTACGTGCTGCGCCGCTATTCTTGCAGGGTTGCCTCGAGGCGATCTTCACGCATTGCAATCCTTGCATCTGCACGTAGTTCGTTTCGATGTCTTCGACCACATGTATCGATCAACATCTATCAAGGAGTTCGCGACTATGGCTGCCGTCTGCGACGTATGCGCCAAGGGGCCCGGCTTCGGTAAGTCGGTCTCGCACTCGCACCGACGGACCAACCGTCGTTGGAACCCGAATATCCAGACCGTTCACGCTCAGGTTGCGCCTGGTAACTCCAAGCGCATGAACGTGTGCACCTCCTGCTTGAAGGCAGGCAAGGTGGTCCGGGGCTGATTTCGGCCTCGCTCTTCGATTTCCTCCACGGCCTCGACTGCGTGCGAGCACTGTGCCCCGCCCCCGGATACCCGGAGGCGGGGCACAGTCGTTCGTGCTCCCGTTCCGTACTGTTACACAGCCGGTCGGAACCGTGACGAACATGGCGAATCACGGGCACCGGCCGGTGACACCGGCCGAGCAGTCTCGAAGGCATGGCGACCACACGCACACTTCGGCGACACATGCCCGGCCCCACTCGACAACCCGCCCGAGGAACGAGCGGAGGGCCGACGATGACATGGATCGAACCGAGACGACTGGGCGCCGCGCTGGTGCTGCTGAATCTGGGAGTCGTCGTCTACTGCCTGGGCGTGTTGACGACCGCAGGCCAAACAGTGGATCAGCAACTGATGGTGAGCGCGGTAACAATGTCCGGGAACCTCGTCGACGTCTGCGCCGAATTCGTCGACCTCGTCGCACCGGTCTCGGCTGCAGGAGCGGTTCTCGTTGGATTTCTGATCATGTTCAGCGGCAACAGGATTGCCCTTACGCTTCGAGTGGGAATCATGACACTCGGACCGATTGCGACGGCCTGGATTCTCAAGTACTCGCTCGATCGACCGAACCTGGACGGCCTCGTCCAGCACAATTCCTTTCCGAGCGGCACCCTCACCTGCGTCACGGCTGTTGTCTGTGCGGTCTACTTCGCAACCGCTCGCCCCTGGCGGATCGTCGTCGCGATCAACGGAGCACTGCTCGTCCTCGGAACTGCCGTGTCGGTCGTCGTCCTGAAATGGCACCGCCCCGGTGACGCGCTCGGCGCGTTGCTGCTCGTCGGATGCTATGCCCTGGCGGTCTCCGCATTTCCGATCAGGATCTCCGACCCCCGACATTCGACGCTGGCCGACCCCGACAACGAACGTCTCGCGCAGGTGTGAGCCCTGTACCCTTGGCCGATCGCGATTGCCCCTACTACACAAGGTCTTCGACATGGTGAACATTCTCTTCGTGGAGGACGATCCAGCGGTGGCCGAAGCTATGACGTTGGGGCTGAACCGACTCGGTCACCGCGTGGACCATCGCCCCGACGGCAACGGTGATCTCGACAACGCGCTCGACTCCGCCGAGATCGTCTTGCTCGACCTCGGGCTTCCCGGTGCCGACGGCTACGAGATCTGCCGACGGATCCGAGCGCAGAGTTCGATCCCGATCATCATCCTCACGGCCCGCTCCGATGACATCGACACTGTTGCGGGTCTGGAAGCCGGTGCGGACGACTACGTCGTCAAACCCGCAAGCCCGCGAGTCCTGGATGCTCGCATCAAGGCTGTTGTCAGACGATCCGCCGACACGACACCCGCCGCGGCGACGGCAACCGCAACCGTCGAGCAATACGGCGATGTGACCGTCGACCGCTCGTCGCTACAGGTGCGGAAGGGCGGAACTCTGCTGACGCTGACGCCGACCGAGCTTCGGCTCCTGCTCGCCCTGACCGAGAACGTGGGTCACGTGCTCAGCCGAGGCCAATTGTTGTCTGCAGCATGGGACCAGGACTACCTCGGTGACTCCCGAATCGTCGATGCCGCGATCCAGAGACTACGCGGAAAAATCGAGGACGATCCCGCTGCACCGGCCGCCATCGAAACGGTGCGCGGGTTCGGATATCGATTCGATCCCGGCCCGGTTCGTTGATACTGTCCCGGCTCCGAGCCGACGGCCTGCGTACCCGACTGGTCCTCGTGTTCATCACCATCGTCGTGATCATCGCCGGTGCAACTGCCGGTGTGGTGTCGTTCATGGCGCGATCGTGGATCTACTCCAACGCACAGGATGTGGCGACGGCGCAGTTCCGCGACGAGCTACGAGACATCGACGGGGCCCAGGTGACCCGAACGACGGCATCCGAACTGGGACAGCTCTTTCCGTCCGACACGAC
The DNA here is from genome assembly GCF_027270735.1 of Rhodococcus ruber. Classification (GTDB taxonomy): domain Bacteria; phylum Actinomycetota; class Actinomycetes; order Mycobacteriales; family Mycobacteriaceae; genus Rhodococcoides; species Rhodococcoides rubrum_A. Next base: position 360,641 of record NZ_JAPWIJ010000003.1, read on the forward strand.
GTTGCTCGTCGGCGGCGACGAAGTGCGACGGGGATCCGTCGACCCGGCCACGCTCTCCCCCGACTTTCTGGCTGGGGTGGACGGTCGCGGAGTCATCCGTTTCGTCCGACTCGACTCCGAACGGATCATGCTGGCCATGTCGGTCCGTGTCTTCGTATCGACCGACCCGGACGGCGCCGACACTTCGGTGACCATCCTCGCCATTCGACCGCTCGAGGGCGTGCAGGACAAGTTCGACGACCTTCTGCGCGCCGTAGGCCTCACCCTGGCGGGCGGAGTACTGGCCAGTGGGTTGCTCGGATTGTGGATCGCCTCGACCCTGGTGCGTCCACTCCGACGCCTCGATCGGGCCGCGGCCCGCGCCGCCGACGGTGACCTGAGTATTCGACTCTCCGAAGAGGGCGTGACCGAACTCGCCGAGCTGACGACGACCTTCAACACCATGATCGCCAGAAACGAGACGGTCATTCGCGGGTTGGAGGAGTCGGAAGAGCAGGCGCGCAGGTTCGTCGCCGATGTCTCCCACGAGCTCAGAACTCCACTGGCAGCACTCGTTCCGGTCGGCGAGATTCTACGAGAGGAGATACCGCAACTCTCGCCCGATGCGGGAGCAGCTGCCCGAATCGTCAGCGGCGAGATCGGGAAGCTCACTCGGCTCGTCGAGGATCTCATCGAGATGTCTCGTCACGACGCGCAACAGGCGCGCCTCGTTCTCGACGATGTCGACCTCGTCGAGCTCGTCCGACACTCGCTGACCCGCCGCGGATGGGCAGAGAGCGTCGAACTGCGCGGGCCGGAGAGTATCGACGCCACCGTGGATCCGCGACGCATCGACGTGGTGGTCGCAAACCTCGTGGGTAATGCACTGCGTCACGGCGAGCCCCCGGTACGCGTGGAGATGAACGCTCGTCCCGAGTGGGTGGACGTAACAGTGGTGGACCACGGGCCCGGAATATCACCGGAGGACAGCCACGCGATCTTCCGACGGTTCTACAAGGTGGACACCGCTCGTGGGCGCAGCGAGGGCAGCGGCCTCGGACTGTCCCTCGCCGTCGAGAACGTGCGCCTGCACGGCGGCACCATCACCCTCGACCGGGTGGATTCGAGCACGGTCTTCAGCGTTCGGCTGCCACGTCTTCGACCCCGGTAGCGGTCCTGGCAGAGGTCCTGGCAGCGGGCCCGCGTATCCGTGCCCGAGCACGGCGGCCCCACGGCGGACCGGAAACGTCGGTTAGAGTCCCGAACGTGACTTATTCGGACGCAGACATTTCCAGCAAGGTCAGCATCGAGGACGGTGTACTGCGCATCGTCGTCGCCACCGAGGCAGGCGGTTCCTCGCTCGACCTCCAGGGCATCGACGACGGCACCTCGACCCTCCGCTCCGTCAACGCCGGTGCAACCGAGATCGGAAGCGTCCTGCTCATCGGTCGGGGGCCCAATTTCTGCGCCGGCGGCAATGTGCGCGACTTCGCCGGTGCGGCCGATCGCGGTGCCTTCGTCGGTTCCGTCGCAGACACGTTCCATGCGTTCGTTCGTGAACTCGCCGCCGTCACCGTCCCGATCGTCGCCGGTGTACACGGATGGGCGGCAGGTGCGGGCATGAGTCTGGTGTGTCTCACGGATATCGCCATCGGCGGACCGTCCACCAAGCTTCGACCCGCGTATCCCTCGATCGGCTTCACTCCGGACGGAGGAATGTCGTGGACGCTGCCCCGCATCGTCGGTTCGGGCCGCGCGATGGACATTCTTCTCAACGACTCGATCATCAACGGGGAGGACGCAGTTCGTCTCGGGATTCTCAGCCGGCTGGTGGGCGACGACATCATCGACAACGAAGCCGAACGCCTGGCTCGAACTCTCGCCGTCGGTCCGACGTCGGCGTACCGAGGTATCAAGTCACTGTTGCACGCCTCCGAATCGGCAAGTCTGGCACAGCAGTTGGATGCCGAGGCCGCGTCGGTTTCGGCGGCCGCATCGTCCCCGGCCGGCCGAGAAGGCGTCGACGCATTCGTGGAGAAGCGTCGTCCCGATTTCTCCTGATCCGATCAGGGCAACGTCCGATCAGGGCAACGTCCAGTCGATCGGTTCGTCTCCCCCCTCGACCAACAACTCGTTGACGCGACTGAAGGGCTTGGACCCGAAGAACCCGCGCGACGCGGACAGCGGTGACGGGTGCGCAGATTCGATGTACGGCACAGAACCGAGCATCGGCTTCAGAGTCGCCGCGTCGCGTCCCCACAGAATCGCGACCAGACCCGGCGCGTCGGGATTCTCGGCTCGGGCGACGAGGGCCCGAATCGCCTGCTCCGTCACCGCTTCCCACCCCTTCTTTCGGTGCGATGCAGCCTGCGACGGTTCGACGGTGAGCACCCTGTTGAGCAACATCACGCCACGGTCCGACCATGGTGTGAGATCACCGTTACTCGGCGTCGGCAACCCCAGGTCGTCGGAGTACTCCTTGAAGATGTTGTTCAAGCTGCGTGGCACGGGCCTCACGTCCGGTGCTACGGAAAAGCTCAGTCCCACTGCATGCCCCGGTGTCGGATACGGATCCTGACCGACGATGAGGACCCGGACTCGGTCGAAGGGGTAGCGAAAAGCGCGCAGAACGTTCTCGCCCGCAGGCAAGTAGTGCCGACCGGCGGCAAGCTCTTCCCGTAGAAAGTCGCCCATCGCAGCAACATTCGACTCGACGGGAGCGAGGGCATCCGCCCACCCCGATTCGACGCTCTCGGCGAGCGGCCGGGCCGTCATCGGTCGATCCGGCGCAGCGCGTCACGGTAGTACGCGGCGTTCGCCGAGTACATCTGCACGTTGATGTCCACATGCCCCTCGGGGACCTGATACCCCTCCCGGATCTTCGCGGGAACACCGAGCGCCATGGAACGTTCGGGGACAACGAACTTGAACGGCACCACTGCTCCCGCCCCCACGATCGAACCCGCCCCGATCTTCGAGCCGTTCAGCACCACCGAGCCCGAGGCGATGAGGCAGTTGTCTCCGATGGTCGCCCCCTCGACGTGCGCGTTGTGCCCGAGTACACATCCGGAGCCGATCACCGTCGCGTCGATCGGTGTGCAGTGCACCACGGTCCCGTCCTGGACGTTGGTCCCGGCACCGATGGTGATCGTGCCGTAATCCGCCCGCAGAACTGCGGTGGGCCACACGGACGATCCGGCCGCCAGGGTCACCGCGCCGATGACGACCGCGTCGGGGTGAACGTAGGCGTCGGGATGAATGTCGGGTTCACGATCACCGAGTGCGTAGATAGCCATCTCAGCAACTTAGCCGACTCGCTCGGACGTCGGCCGCGTTCACTCGCTCTCGAAGCTCGTCCACCCCGATCTACCCGAATGGACGCGGCCGTCGACAGTCACCCGACTCGCCCGATCGTCACCGAGGTGCTCGACACGGCCGATCACCGTCCACTCAGCAGGAACGGCACCCTGATTGCCGAACGTGCCGACGAGAGCATGATCTTCACCGCCCGTGAGTACCCAATCCAGCGGATCGACCCCCATTACCGTTGCTGCCGAACGCAATTCGGCGGGAATGTCCAACAGCTCGGGATCGATGTCCATTCGGACGTTCGAGGCATCGGCTATGTGGCCCAGGTCGGACAACAATCCATCGGAGACGTCGGTGAGTGACGTCGCGCCGGCCTCGGCGGCCCCGACCCCGGCGCGGTACGGCGGGACGGGAACTCGGTGTGCGTCGAGCACAGCGTCGTGGCCCGTTCTGTCCGTGTCCGTGAGCAACAGAGCCAGTCCGGCGGCCGACCAGCCGAGCCGCCCCGCGTAGGCGATCAAGTCACCGACGCGCGCGCCCGATCGCAGCACCGGTGCCCTGCCCTGAAGATCACCGAGGGCGGTGACCGAGATCACCAGGTCCGGCGACTGCACCACATCGCCACCGACGATGGCCGATCCCGCGGCCACCGCCTCGAGCCACATGCCTTCGTTCAGGCCGTCGGTCACCCGCAGCGGCGTATCGGCCGGACATCCGAGAGAGACGAGAAAACCCGAGCACCGAGCGCCCATCGCGGCGATGTCCGCGCCGTTCTGCGCAATCGCCTTGCGGCCGATCTGCACCGGACTGGACCAGTCCAGCCGAAAATGCCTGCCGTGCACCAACATATCCGTCGATACCGCGATTCTCCCGTCGGGCGCGGCGACTACAGCGGCATCATCACCGGGCCCGAGGATGGTCGACGGAGGTTGCACACGGTCTGCGACGGCGCGGGAGATCACCTCGAATTCGCCGACCTGCGCGACGGTACGTTCGGTGTCTACGGCCGACTCGGTGCCGGGGTCGTCGATGATGTTCCTCCTCGAGAACGCGGTGCGTGCGCGACGGACTCGCGCGGAGCACATGGCCCGCCTGCGGTACCTTTTAGCGGCGGCCGGGACAGCACCGACGCTGCGGGTTACGTGCACAGAGAACGTAGCCGACCCAATTTACAGTCGAGAAGTCCGGCAGGGAAAGGGACCACCGATGGTGCAAGCATTCGTTCTCGTTCAGACCGAGGTGGGCCGCGCGACGGCAGTCGCGCAGCAGATCGAGGCCGTCGACGGAGTTCTGTCCGCGGAAGCCGTCGTCGGGCCCTACGACGTCATCGCGCGCGCCGACGGTTCATCCGACGCCGAGATCGCCGAGATCGTCTCCCGCATCCAGAAGGTGGACGCCATCACCCGCACTCTCACCTGCCCCGTGGCCCCGCAGTCGACGACGTCCGTCGGATAGCTCGTGAATTCCCCCGACACCGGCAACGACGCCGGCACCGAAGACAGCCCGGCCGAGACCGAGGGCACTCGCGAGCAGCGCCACCCCGCAGTCATAGCCACCGCGATCGCGCTACCCGTTGCGTTGGTGGTCGGAGTTCTGGTGGCCGCAATCGCGGTCAACCGTTCTCCCGTCCACGACCCGGTCGCTCTGGGCCCGGTCGACTCGCCCGATGCCGCGAGTGCGCAATGCACGTCGCTGCTCGACGCCTTGCCCGAGAACCTCGGCGACTACACGAGAGCCGAGTTGGCCGACCCGGCTCCGGTCGGAGTCCGCGCGTGGGTCTCTGCCGAGGAGAACGCCGAGCCGGTCGTGTTGCGCTGCGGCTTGCCCCGGCCGGTCGGGTTCGATGTGGCTGCCCCGCTGCAGGTGATCGACGGCGTTCAGTGGTTCGAGGTGTCCGGAGAAGACGACGGAATCGACGCCAGCACATGGTTCGTCGTCGATCGCGGCGTGTACGTCGCCCTGACGATTCCGGGCGGCTCGGGCCCTACCCCGTTGCAGGACGCGTCCTCGGCGGTGTCGGACGCGCTGCCCCAGCAACCTCTCGACCCGGCTCCGTTGCAGTAGCGGACGGAGTCAGCGCAATCCAGTCCCGCGGGCGAGCGCCGTGTCGATCAGAGTGGTGATCAGCGTCGGGTAGTCGACACCGGATTCTGCCCACATCTTGGGGTACATCGAGATGGAGGTGAATCCGGGCATCGTGTTGATCTCGTTGATGACCGGGCCGTCTTCGGTGACGAAGAAGTCCACGCGCGCCAAACCCTGACAGTCCAGCGCCCGGAATGCAGCAACGGCGAGTTCGCGAATGCGGTCGCTGGTCACATCGTCGAGTGCAGCCGGGATATCGAACTCGCTGACGTCGTCGAGATATTTGGTGTCGAAGTCGTAGAAAGCGTGATCGTCGACCTCGGCGTCCGGAATCCGGATTTCGGCGATCGCGCTCGCGCGCACCGTGCCGTCCGGAAATTCGAGGACCCCGCACTCGACCTCGCGGCCGTGGATCATTCCTTCGACGATCACTTTCGGGTCGTGTTCACGCGCGACGGCGATCGCGGCGTCCAATTGATCCCACTCGGTGATACGCGAGATACCGATCGACGATCCGCCTCTTGCCGGTTTGACGAACGCGGGCAACCCGATCCGGTCCCGCTCGACAGTGGTGAGGTCGTCGACGCCGCGGCGAAGTACCACCTGGCGGCCGATCGGAAGCCCTTCGGCACCGAGCAGCTTCTTGGTGAATTCCTTGTCCATGCCGGCCGCGCTGGCCAACACCCCTGGTCCGACGTACGGGACGCCCGCCAACTCGAGCAGTCCCTGCAGTGTTCCGTCCTCGCCGTACGGCCCGTGAAGTACCGGGAACACCACGTCGACAGATGTGAAGACCGTTGCGCCCTCTCCCTCGCCGAGAGCGATCAGCGCACCGGCGTGGCCCGGGTCGGTACTCAGGGTCAGTGCCGCACCGGCCTTGTCCACGGTCGGCAGTATCCGGTCGTGAATCGTCAGTGCACCGGCATCGGAGGAGCCGAGAACCCAGGCCCCATCCGGGGTGATGCCAACCGGGACCACCTCGTACCTGGCCGGATCGAGATTCTGCAGCACGCTACCTGCCGATACACAGGACACGGCGTGCTCGCTGCTGCGTCCACCGAAGACGACGGCAACTTTGATGCGGGGAGTACTCACGATGAGAAACCGTACCGTCGCAACCTGCTCGGCGCGGATTCGCCCTGTCTGTCGCGAGGAAGCGAACTCTGCCTCACTCGGGCTTGATACGCCGTCCCAACAGGTGACCGACCGCGTCGGGAACGGACATGCCCCCGTGACACACCCGGTGCACCGCATCGGTGAGCGGCATCTCCACGTCGTAGCTCTCGGCGAGCGCGCGCACCGAGGTGCAGGACTTCACACCCTCGGCAACCTGTCCGTGCGCTGCTTCCTGCGCACTTTCGAGGGAACCGCCCGAACCGAGGCGCTCACCGAAGGTGCGGTTGCGCGAGAGAGGCGAGGAACACGTGGCGACGAGGTCGCCTACTCCGGCCAGTCCGGACAATGTCGACGGCGTGGCACCGAGTGCTACGCCGAGTCGGATGATCTCGGCCAATCCCCTGGTCATGATCGAGGCGAGAGTGTTCTCTCCGTATCCGACGCCACTGGCCATCCCGCACGCGAGAGCGATGACGTTCTTACAGGCTCCACCGATCTCGGCACCGATGACATCGGAGTTCGTGTACGGCCGGAAGTATCCGGTGGCGCAGGACTTCTGGATCTCCAGGGCGCGCTGGGAGTCCGAGCAGGCGATGACGGTCGCGGCAGGCTGTCCCTCGGCGATCGGGCGGGCAAGGTTGGGCCCGGACAGACACGCCACCCGACTCGGATCTGCTCCGGTGACCTGAGCGATCACCTGGCTCATGCGCATGAGCGTGCCGGTCTCGATTCCCTTGGCCAACGAGAGCAATGTCGCGTGCGGCGGGATCGAGTCGGTCCACTCCCCGAGGTTGGCCCGCAGACTCTGCGACGGCACGGCCAACACCACGATGTCGGCTCCCTCGAGGGCACGAGCGGGATCGCTGGACGCGTGGATCGACGAAGGCAGCTCGATACCCGGAAGGTAGTCCTTGTTCTCGTGGTCGTCGGTGATGGATGTAGCGAGCTCTTCACGGCGGGCCCACATCGTGACGTCGGTCCCGGCATCGGCCAATACTTTGGCGAATGCCGTTCCCCACGACCCCGAACCCATTACCGCTGCTCTGCTCATACCGCCAACCCCTCACCTGCTTGCCGATGCCCTCGTTCTTCGCGCGCATCACCCTAACTCGCGAACCGGCTCGGGCGGTCGGAGTCGGCACAGATCAGCGACGCTGGCAGGATCGAGCACCATGGGTGCAACACGATCCGACGACGCCGACCGAGTGGCCGCGTCGTCCGACCCTGCCCGCCGCGTCGTCGCAGTCCTCGTCGCGGTGAAGGATCTCGCGACGGCGAAGTCGCGGTTGGCGGCGGACTTCTCGGGTCCCGAGCGAACCCGGTTGGTGCTTGCGATGCTCAGCGACACCGTGGCCGCCGCGGAGGCCGCATCGGTGGTGGATTCGGTGACGGTGGTCACCCCTGACCCCCTCGTCGCAGAGACCGCCCGCAAAATCGGCGCGCGAGTGTTCGACGAGCCGGTCGGCGATTCCGCACAGCCACCGGACGCACGTCTCAATCACGCGTTCGCATCCGCGGCGGCCCTGTTGCGGCGCGAAGAGGTCGTCGGCCACGGACACGGGCACAACTCCGCCGCCCGCGTCGACGTCATCGCGCTGCAAGCCGACCTACCGGCATTGCGTCCCGCCGAACTCGATCAGGCATACATCTCTGCCCGCCGCGGAGGACGATCACTGGTGGTCGATCATCACGGCAGCGGTACCGCCGCTTTGATCCTCAAGGACTCCTCGGGCGAGCTCGCACCACTGTTCGGGGTGGACTCCGCCCGCCGCCACGCAGAGTCCGGCGCACCGAAACTCGACGGCATCTGGCCGGGTCTGCGACTCGACGTCGACACTGCAGTGGACGTCCGCAGTGCACACCGGCTCGGGGTCGGGCCGGCGACGGCTGCCGTACTGCGCTCACTCGGTTGGAGCGACGACGCGTCGGCGACAACTGCGTGACCGAGTTTCGCCCATCGGAGTTTCACCCACGCCGGGTATGAGGGATGATCGTCCGGTGAGCAGAGACGACGCGCAGCCGGCCAACGAAGATCCGTCGAGGGAGACCGGGGAAGGCACCGGTTCGGAGCCGGTCTGGAGCGCTCCGATCGCAGCGACGATGCCGAGCATCCCCTCCGCGCTACCGGCCGCCACACCGCAGTCGGTGGACATCACCACCGTGCTCCCCGAAAATCGCTATCTCAATCGGGAATTGAGCTGGCTCGACTTCAATTCGCGTGTCCTCGCTCTGGCGGAGGACTCGTCGCTCCCCCTGCTGGAACGGGCTAAGTTTCTCGCGATCTACGCATCGAACCTCGACGAGTTCTACATGGTTCGAGTGGCCGGTCTCAAACGTCGCGACGAAACCGGTCTTTCGGTCCGATCCGCCGACGGTATGACCCCGCGTGAACAGCTCGCGGTGATCGGCCAGCGCACCCAGGAGCTCGCGCTCAAACATGCGCGAGTACTGCTGGATTCGATTCTGCCGGAGCTCACTGCCGAAGGCATCGCGATCATCCGGTGGTCGGATCTGGACAGCGACGAACGTGCCCGGCTCTCGGAGTACTTCACCGAACAGGTCTTCCCGGTACTCACACCACTCGCCGTCGACCCCGCTCACCCGTTCCCCTACATCAGCGGCCTGAGCCTCAATCTCGCTGTTACGGTGAAGGATTACTCCACAACCGGTGAGCATTTCGCTCGTGTGAAGGTCCCCGACAACGTCGATCGCTTCGTGCGGGTCAAGCGCGGCGAAGGCTCGCACCGCATCGACGCGTTTCTGTCGATGGAGGAGTTGATCTCGGCGCACCTCGACGTACTCTTCCCCGGCATGCAGGTCGTCGAGTCTCACGCGTTCCGCATCACGCGCAACGCCGATTTCGAGGTCGAGGAAGACCGCGACGAGGATCTACTGCAGGCGCTCGAGCGCGAGCTGGCCCGCAGGCGGTTCGGCTCACCGGTCCGCCTCGAGATCGCCGACGACATGACCGAGCACATGCTCGAATTGCTGCTGCGTGAACTCGATGTCGACCCCGGCGACGTCATCCAGGTACCCGGACTGCTCGATCTGTCGTGCCTGTGGCAGGTCTACAGCGTCGACCGTCCCAATCTGAAGGACGCACCCTTCGTTCCGGCGACCCACCCGGCGTTCGGCGAGCGCGAGACCCCCAAGAGCGTCTTCTCGACGCTGCGCGACGGCGATGTCCTGGTGCATCATCCGTACGATTCGTTCTCCACCAGCGTCCAGCGCTTCATCGAGCAAGCAGCGGCCGACCCGCAGGTGCTTGCCATCAAGCAGACGTTGTACCGCACGTCGGGAGATTCCCCGATCGTCAATGCGCTCGTCGATGCAGCCGGTGCGGGCAAACAGGTGGTTGCACTGGTCGAGATCAAGGCACGTTTCGACGAGCAGGCCAACATCGAATGGGCGCGCAAGCTGGAAAAGGCAGGCGTGCACGTGGTGTACGGCCTCGTCGGCCTCAAGACGCACTGCAAGACCTGTCTCGTGGTGCGCCGAGAGGGGTCGGTCATTCGCCGGTATTGCCACATCGGAACCGGCAACTACAACCCCAAGACAGCGCGCATCTACGAGGACGTCGGTTTGTTCACGTCGTCCCCGGAGATCGGTGCCGACCTCACCGATCTGTTCAACTCGCTCACCGGCTACTCACGAAAGTCCAAGTACCGCAACCTACTCGTGGCACCGTACGGAGTGCGCCGCGGCATCGTCGAACGCATAGAGGCCGAGGTCGAACACCTCAAGCAGGGACGTGCGGCGGGGATTCGTCTCAAGGCGAACGCGTTGGTCGACGAGCAGGTCATCGATGCGCTCTACCGCGCGTCCATCGCAGGCGTTCCGGTCAAGGTGGTGGTTCGCGGTATCTGCGCGCTCAAGCCGGGAGTTCCAGGACTGTCCGAGAACATCGAGGTTCGCTCCATCCTGGGCAGGTTCCTCGAACACTCGCGAGTTCTGCATTTTCAGGGTGCCGACGAGTTCTGGATCGGCAGTGCGGACATGATGCACCGTAACCTCGATCGCCGAGTCGAGGTGATGGCTCAGGTCAAGGACACACGACTGGCGAACCAGCTGAGCGAGATCTTCGACTCCGCACTCGATCCCACCACGCGCTGCTGGGAGTTGGGACCGGACGGCGGCTGGGTCGCTTCACCGGCGCAGGGTGAGACAGTCCGTGAGCATCAGGTGGAGTTGATGCGTAGCCGGAGGAATCAGGCCTCCTGATGGGAACCTCCGATGGCTCCCCTCGCGCCAACATCTTTGCGGCCGGCTCCGTTCTGTGGCGACGATCTCCGCGCAGCGACGGTACCGTCGAGATCGCGTTGGTACACAGGCCGAAGTACGACGACTGGTCGTTCCCCAAGGGAAAGCTCGATCCCGGAGAGACCGCTGTCGATGCGGCAGTCCGAGAAGTCAAGGAAGAGACCGGATTCGACTCGCGACTGGGGCGGTCACTGTCCTACGTCACGTACCCGATCCCGGGCCACCGTCGGATGAAGAAGGTCCTCTACTGGGCGGCGGAGGCAACGGGCGGCGAGTTCGTACCCAACGAAGAGGTGGACGAGGTGCGCTGGATAGCACCCGCAGACATCGGCCGCGAACTCTCGTATCCCATGGACCACAAGATTCTTCGCCGGTTCGTGGCCAAACCCGTCGACACCTCGACCGTCCTGTTGGTCCGTCACGGCAGTGCCGGCTCGCGCTCGCGGTACAAGGGCAACGACGTCGATCGCCCGCTCGACAAGACCGGACGACGACAGGCCGAGTCACTGGTCTCGCTGCTTCGGGCATTCGGGGGCGACGCGGTGTATTCGGCCGACCGCGCCCGGTGTGTTCAGACGGTCGCTCCGTTCGCAGAATCGTTGGGAGCGGAGATCGCCCCGGAGCACCTACTGTCCGAGGAGGGGTACGCCGGTGACCCGCGCAAGGGGCGTCATCGCGCTCGCGACATCGCCGATCTGCCCGGCACGCCCGTTGTCTGCAGCCAGGGCAAGGTCATCCCCGACCTGATGCGCTGGTGGGCCGAAAAGGACGGAATTACGTTGCCTGCCAACAGAAATCGGAAAGGCAGTGTGTGGGTGCTCTCGCGTCACGACGGCAGGCTCGTTGCGGCCGACCACATTGCCAGCCCCCTACCCACCCTCATCGCCGACGACTGAGGGACACAACACCGACGACAGTGAGGCCCCCGACTCGATACCCGAGTCGGGGGCCTCACTGTCGTTGGTACGAGATGTAGAAGCCTGCAGCCTCTACTTCTTCGCTGCGCGCTTTGCGGGGGCCTTCTTCGCCGGAGCCTTCTTGGCCGGAGCCTTCTTGGCTACGGTCTTCTTGGCTGCCGTCTTGGCCGGAGCCTTCTTGGCGGGTGCAGCCGTCGTGGCGGCCTTGCGAGCAGTCGTCTTGGCCGGTGCAGCCTTCTTTGCAACTGTCTTACGCGCCGTGGTCTTCGCGGGAGCTGCCTTCTTGGCGGCGGCCTTGGCGGGAGCCGCGGCCTTGCGAGCGGTGGTCTTGGCCGGTGCAGCCTTCTTGGCAGCAGCGGTGGTTGCCTTGCGGGCGGTCGTCTTCACGGCTGCCTTCTTCGCAGCCGTCTTCTTTGCCGCCGCAGTCTTCTTGGCGGGAGCAGCTGCCGAACCGCGCTTGACAGCGGGACCGGTGGCAGGCAACTTCTGTCCGCCGGCGATGACTGCCTTGAACTGCGCACCCGGACGGAACGCCGGAACGTTGGTCGGCTTGACGCGAACGGTCTCGCCGGTGCGGGGGTTGCGCGCAACACGCGCTGCGCGACGACGCTGCTCGAACACGCCGAAGCCTGTGATCGTGACACTCTCGCCGCGGTGCACTGCACGCACGATGGTGTCGACGATGTTCTCGACAGCCTCTGTGGCGCTCCGCCTATCAGACCCCAACTTCTCGGTCAGGGCGTCGATCAGCTCTGCCTTGTTCATGGAATTTCCTCCGCTATATGGTGGCCCATCGTCGGACCGACTACTACAACGGTAAACCCCAAGTCGTCAAGAGTCTATGCGCCACGCCAATTTTCATTTCGGTGTCGCGGAATGATTCACGGCCGCATAGCGTGTCGGACCCCCACCCGGTCAGCTTTCGGCCGGGGTCTCGATCCGCGCTGGGAGCGTCAGGGGTTTGTATGAAGGCCTTGACTTTTCATACTCCGTAATGGCTTCTACCTGGCGTAATGTCAATCCGATGTCGTCCAGACCTTCCAGCAGACGCCACCGGGTGTAGTCGTCAATCGCGAAGCGCACCACCAAAGTTCCAGCCGTTACGGTCTTGTCGACGAGGTCGACAATTATTTCCAGACCGGGCTGTTCTTCTAAGGCTTTCCACAGCAATTCGACGTCGGACTGCTCCACTTCGGCCGCCAGCAGCCCGGCTTTGCCCGAGTTTCCACGGAAGATGTCGGCGAATCGGGACGCGATCACAACCCTGAAACCGAAGTCCGACAGCGCCCAGACGGCATGTTCGCGTGACGATCCCGTACCGAAATCGGGTCCGGCTACGAGTACCGAGCCACGGTTGTAGGGCTCGAGATTCAGGATGAAGTTCGGATCCGAACGCCACGCGGCGAACAACCCGTCCTCGAACCCGGTGCGCGTCACCCGCTTGAGGTAGACCGCGGGGATTATCTGATCGGTGTCGACGTTGGACCGCCGAAGCGGGACTCCGATACCGGTGTGCCGGGTGAAAGCTTCCATCGAATTCTCTCCTAAGGGTTCGATCGATCCGAGCGAGGACGCGTTCTACGCGAGATCCGCCGGAGAGGACAGGGTTCCGCGGATTGCGGTAGCAGCGGCAACCAGAGGCGAGACGAGATGAGTACGACCGCCTTTGCCCTGCCTGCCCTCGAAATTGCGGTTCGAGGTCGACGCCGACCGCTCGCCCGCCACCAATTGGTCAGGATTCATCCCGAGGCACATCGAACATCCGGCCTGGCGCCATTCGGCCCCTGCGGCAGTGAAGATGTCGCCGAGGCCTTCCTCCTCCGCCTGCGCTCGTACCCGCATGGAGCCGGGTACCACCAACATTCGCACGCCCTCGGCAACTCGGTGCCCCTCCAGAACGGACGCAACGGCACGCAGATCCTCGATCCGACCGTTGGTGCACGAACCGACGAACACGGTGTCGACGGCGATCTCACGGATCGGAGTGCCGGCCTCGAGACCCATGTACTGAAGAGCCTTCTGCGCCGACAACCGCTCGCCTTCGTCGGTCATCGCCTCCGGATCGGGCACCGTACTACCCAGCGGCGCACCCTGACCCGGATTCGTGCCCCACGTGACGAACGGCGTCAACGTATCGGCATCGATGTGGACCTCGTTGTCGAACACTGCATCCGGATCTGTCGCCAGCTCGTTCCAGGACGCCACTGCGGCATCCCAGTCGGCTCCCTGCGGAGCGTGCGGGCGCCCCTTCAGGTACTCGTAGGTGATGTCGTCGGGTGCGATCATCCCTGCCCTCGCACCGGCTTCGATCGACATGTTGCAGATGGTCATTCGCGCTTCCATCGACAGCTTCCGGATGGCCTCACCGCGGTACTCGAGAACGTAGCCCTGCCCGCCACCGGTACCGATCTGGGCAATGACGGCAAGAATGAGGTCCTTGCTCGTCACGCCGGGCGCGAGCTCACCGTCGACGGTGATCGCCATCGTCTTGAACGGGCGCAGAGACAGAGTTTGCGTGGCCATCACGTGCTCCACCTCGCTGGTACCGATGCCCATGGCGATCGAGCCGAAGGCACCGTGCGTCGAGGTGTGACTGTCTCCGCACACGACGGTCATTCCGGGCTGGGTCAGACCCAGCTGGGGCCCGATGATGTGCACGATGCCCTGATCGAGATCTCCCATCGGGTACAGCCGCACTCCGAATTCCTCGCAGTTTCGGCGAAGGGTATCCACCTGGGTACGCGAGACGAGATCTGCGATGGGGGCGAAGATATCGGCCGTGGGGACATTGTGATCCTCCGTCGCGATCGTCAGATCGGGGCGTCGAAGCCCACGGCCGGCCAACCGCAGACCGTCGAACGCCTGCGGACTGGTCACCTCGTGCACGAGGTGAAGATCGATGTAGATCAGATCCGGCTCACGCGCGCCGCCCTCTCCTCCACCTCGGACCACCACGTGCTGGTCCCATACCTTCTCCGCCAAAGTCTTCGGTGTTTCGGACATCGGTGTCGTCGACCTCGTCTTCCTGTCGTCGCGTCGGCGAACTTCGCTTGTTCACCTCGCGTCTCGTCTCGACATCATGCCTCTCGGCACGCACGAGATCTCACAATTGTGCGATCTCAGCATTCGGGAGGCTAATATCGTTCTATGAGACAGCATAGCCTGGGCGGCCTCGTCGACAAATCGAGCGGGATCGGTGTACTCGACAAGGCGATGGCGGTGCTGCATGCGGTGGCCGAAAATCCTTGCAATCTCGGCGATCTCTGCGCTCGCACCGCCCTGCCCCGCGCTACCGCTCACCGACTCGCGGTCGGCCTGGAGACCCACCGACTACTTGTTCGCGATGCCGACGGCCTGTGGCACACCGGGCCCGGCCTCGGAGAACTGGCAGCGAGCGCGTCCGACGCACTGCTCGACGCGGCAGCCTCCGTGCTCCCACGTCTGCGCGAAATCACCGGCGAAAGCGTGCAGATCTATCGGCGGGAGGGCACGGTACGTGTCTGCGTGGCGTCCATGGAGCCCCCGACAGGCCTTCGAGACACGGTGCTCGTCGGTGCGCGGCTGCCGATGACGGCCGGTTCCGGTGCCAAAGTGCTTCTGGCATGGGCAGACTCGCATACTCAGAGGGCCGTTCTGCCCGATGCAGAATTCGGCGAGCGCGTCCTCATCGAAGTACGCCGCCGCGGCTGGGCGCAGAGCGCGGGCGAGCGAGAACCAGGCGTCGCAAGCGTGGCGGCGCCGGTTCGGGACGGCAACGACACTGTGGTGGCGGCGATCTCGGTGTCCGGACCCATAGATCGAATCGGACGCAAGCCCGGTGCGCGCTGGGCCGCGGACCTTCTCGCCGCAGCCGACGCGTTGCACAAGCGGCTCTGACCGGTACCGGCAGCATCGGTAGGCCGACCGAAAAACAACCTGATCGCATCGCGCGAGTGGGGTACCTTCGTCTCGAGCGGCCCAACCGGCCGGTCGTCGACTGCGAGGAGTCACCCATGCCCGAATCCGGCAGTGAAGAACTGAAGAAGAAGTTCCGCGAAGTTCTGGAACAGAAGAACAGCAAGGCCCACAATTCCGTCGAGCACAAAGACGGTGGACCGAAGGTCAACAACACCCACGGACCGGCCGACCATCAGAAGATGTTCCGTCGCAAGAGCGTGTGAAGAATCCTGCCCGAAACGACAACACCCTCCCGATCCGAGGATCGAGAGGGTGTTGTCAGTTGTAGCCCCGACGGGATTCGAACCCGCGCTACCGCCTTGAGAGGGCGGCGTCCTAGGCCGCTAGACGACGGGGCCAGGAACTTCACCTGCATTTCGAGCTTGTCAGTGCCGAGTCAGCTTAACTGCCTCGGCACCGGCGACAAAATCGCCGCTACCTGCTCGCTGGGGTACCAGGACTCGAACCTAGAATGGCGGTACCAGAAACCGCTGTGTTGCCAATTACACCATACCCCAATGGACTTGAATCGAACTGCTCACCAACATCGGTGCGCACTGCGTTTCGAGCCGGGATAGAGACTATCAAAGGTGCATACCCATTCTCCAAATCGGCTGCTCAGAGCATCCAAAACTAGGCTGGTGGCGTGCTCTGACACCGCCCGACCGGCGTCTGTCGCCGATGCACGAGCCCGCACTGCCCCTCTGCTCGCAGGTGCAGCAGACTTGGTCTCCGTGACCGCTCGAACACACCGCAGAGCCCGATGAAGGTCGTGCTCGTACCTCGCGGCGAGCAGGCGGTACTGACGTATCTCGACGACGACTGTTCGATCCGAGGCGTTCCCACTGTGGTCGAGGATCCGGCTGCGGCAGTTGCCGAGCTCGACGCGTCCGAACGGCCGAGATGGATATGGGAGGACACCAGTCGGATCTACCCCCGCCTCCTCGAACGTGGGGTACGCGTGCGCCGCTGCCACGATCTCGCACTGGTCGGTGCGATTCTGACGATGCGAACCGGCTCCGCAGCTGCTCCTTCCGTACCCGCAGACCTACGACCGGGACTGTTCGACGCGGATCCGCACTCCGACCCGGCAGCAGTGGTCACCGAGTACCGCCGTCAGTTCCAGTCCATCGGCGCAGACCGCGCACTGCAACTACTGGCGGCGGCGGAATCGGCCGGGGGTCTGGCCGCTGCGGAGATGACGCACGACGGATTGCCGTTCTCGGCAGCGGCGCATCGGCGTCATCTCGAATCGATGCTCGGGGCCCGTCCGGTCGACGGTTCCCTCCCCCCGGCTCTGGTTGGGCTGGAAAGCGAGATCTCGTCGGCGTTCGGGCGACGCGTCAACCCTTCGTCTCCGGTGGAAGTGGTGGCCGCGTTCGCACGCTCCGGAATCGAACTGACATCCACTCGCGCACACGTCATCCGCGAGATCGATCACCCTGCCGTCCCCCTGCTGCTGCGCCATCGCGATCTCTCGAAATTGCACAGTACGAATGGGTGGGCTTGGCTCGACTCCTGGGTGCGGGGCGATCGGTTCCGGCCGGTCTACGTTCCCGGTGCCGTGGTCTCGGGCCGGTGGGCAAGCCGCGGAGGGGGCGGCCTGCAAATTCCGAAACCGTTGCGAGCCAGCGTGATCGCCGATCCCGGACATACGTTCGTCGCCGCCGATGCCGGACAACTCGAACCCCGCATTCTCGCGGCGATGTCCGGCGACCCACGCATGGTGGCCGCTGCCGGTACCGCTGATCTGTACGCACCGGTGGCCGCAGAATCGTTCGAGGGTGATCGCGGCAAGGCCAAGGTGGCCGTTCTCGGAGTGCTGTACGGCGCGACGTCGGGCGAGGCTCGCGGACTGCTGACGCGACTGCGGGCCAGGTTCCCCGGTGCGGTGGGACTGGTCGAAGAGGCCGCCCGCGCCGGCGAACGGGGTGAGGTCGTCCGTTCGTGGTTGGGGCGGGCTTGCCCACCGCCCTCGGCGCAATGGTGGTCCACGGGTGACGCGCACGCGCGTGGACGATTCACCCGTAACTTCGTGGTCCAGGCCACCGCTGCGGAATGGGCGTTGTGCTTGTTGGCCGATCTGCGCGGACGGTTGCGCGGCGAGATCGGAGCCGGCAGTAGCGAGCTCGTGTTCTTTCAGCACGACGAGGTGGTGGTGCACTGCCCGACAGTCGATGCCGACCGGGTGTCGGAAGCCGTTGCAGCGGCAGCATTGTCGGCCACTCGATTGATGTTCGGCGATACGGAGGTGCGGTTTCCGATGGAGACGAGAATCGACCGCTTCTACGGTGTTTCGACTGCCGATTCGGAGTCGGAGTCCGACTGAGCACTCGGCGGGTCTTCGAACGTCACCTCGATCTCCTCGAATGCGGTGCTGCGCTGCGCTTCTGCCTGTCCGGTGTAGGTGAGCTTGTCACCTTCTGTCAGTTCGACGTCGTCGGTGAACGGGGCAAGAAGGGCTCGCGGGAAGAGTCGATCGACGCGAACTACGTTGATCTCGATGCACAACACGATCGATACCGAGGTCACGTACAGAAACGCCAACAGTCCGAGCACAACAGCGAACACACCGTTGGTGACCGTCGCGTTGCTGACGACGTACTTCACGTAAACACTGCCGAAGGTCTGCAACAGCTGCCAGATCAGACCGGCTACGACAGCTCCGGGAAGAACCTCTCCGATCGACACCGGTCGCGCTGTCGCGAGCCTGAACGCGACGACGAACACGCCTATGTAGAAAACTGTGCCGACCACGAACACCACGAGGCCCGATTCCGGGCCGAAATATCCAGCAGCACTGAGCACATTGAGTGCGGTGACGGCCAGGACCGCCAGACCGACCGTGCTCAGCAGACCCAATCCGCGCACCCGGGCTCGAATGGGATCCGGCCGCAGGTTCTTCGGCACCGTCCAGGCCGTGTTCATTGCGTTCTGGAGCGCCACGGCCACCCCGAGACCGCCGTACAGGGAACCCAGGACACCGACCACCAGACCGACGGTGCCTCCGCCGAGGCGTTCGGGCCTGCCCAGCTCGTCACCGATCACCGGGATCTGACCGAGCGCGGAGTTCAGAATCTGCTGCTGCAGTTCCGGGCTACCGACCAACACGATGCCCAGAACCGTGGAGAACAACAGGAGCGCGGGAAACAGCGAGACGAAGGCGTAGTAGGTGATCAGGGCGGCAAGGTACCCGCCCTGATCGTCGACGAACTTGTAGACCACCGCAATGGGATATCCGAGAACCGGCCGCCTGCGCTGCAGTCGATCCAGTCGATCGGCGACGCTCATGTGTCGAGATCTCCGTTCGACCGGGACTGCCCGCGACGAACCGCCGTCACGCGATACGAGTGCGTGCGGCAGCCAGGCGAGCGAGGGTCCTCTCGCGGCCGAGCAGTTCCATGGACTCGTAGAGCGGCGGGCTGATGTGCGACCCTGTCACTCCTACTCGAACCGGAGCAAAGGCCTTGCGCGGCTTGAGTTCCAGCTTTTCGATCAACGCGTCCTTGAGAGTTGCCTCGACGTCGGCTGTGGTCCACGTAGCCAACGCCGTCAATGCCTCGATGGCGGCGTCGAGAACGGGTGCGGCATCGGGGCCGAGGTTCTTGGCCGCAGCAGCGGGATCGATTTCGAAGTCCGCCTCGTCGACGAACAAGAATTTGAGCAGTCCCCACGCGTCCGACAGCACGACGATGCGAGTCTGCACCAGGTCCGCGGCGACCGCGAAGACCTTCTCGTCGATCGGTTCGACCAGATGCCCCTGGGCAACCAGGTATTCACGTAGCCGGGTCGCGAAATCATCGGCAGCGAGCATTCGGATGTGCTCGGCGTTGATCGCGTCGGCTTTCTTCTGATCGAAGCGCGCCGGGTTGGAATTGACCGACGAGATCTCGAACGCTGCCACCATCTCGTCGAGCGAGAAGACATCGTGGTCGTCCGAGATACCCCATCCGAGAAGGGCGAGGTAGTTCAGCAACCCCTCGGGGATGAAACCCCGATCGCGGTGGATGAAGAGATCGGCTTCGGGATCACGCTTGGACAGCTTCTTGTTGCCCTGGCCCATCACGAACGGCAGATGCCCGAACTCCGGGGTCCGACCGGCCACGCCGATTCGGATCAGCGCCTCGTAGAGGGCGAGCTGACGCGGGGTCGACGACAGCAGGTCTTCGCCGCGCAGCACATGGGTGATCTTCATCAGTGCGTCGTCGACGGGATTGACCAACGTGTACAACGGAACTCCGTTGCCGCGGGTCAACGCGAAGTCCGGTACGGTTCCCGCCTTGAACGTGGTCTCTCCGCGTACGAGGTCGTTCCAGGTCAGATCGTGATCGGGCATACGCAGCCGTACGACGGCTCCACGCCCCTCGTCCAGAAAGCCCTGCCGCTGCTCCGGAGTCAGATCGCGGTCGAAGTTGTCGTAACCGAGCTTGGGGTCGCGCCCGGCGGCCTTGTGGCGAGCTTCGACTTCCTCGGGCGTGGAAAAAGATTCGTAGGCTTCTCCGGCATCGAGCAACTTCCGAACGACGGCCGTGTGCTGTTCTCGGCGCAAAGACTGACGGTACGGCTCGTACGGACCGCCCACCTCGGGACCTTCGTCCCAGTCGAGACCGAGCCAGCGCAATGCGTCGAGCAGGGCGGCGTAGGACTCCTCGGAATCGCGTGCGGCGTCCGTGTCCTCGATGCGAAAGACGAAAGTTCCACCGTGATGCCTGGCGAACGCCCAGTTGAACAGCGCTGTTCGGATCAGCCCGACGTGCGGGGTACCGGTGGGAGACGGGCAGAACCGAACGCGAACGTCTGCTGGAGTGGTCATCGTTGCCCTACTTCTTCGCTGCGACTGGGTTGGTCAGGGTACCGATTCCCTCGACGGTGATCGACACACTGTCACCGTCGACGATGGGCCCCACTCCCTCGGGGGTTCCCGTGAGAATGACGTCGCCGGGGAGCAGCGTCATCACCGCGGACACCCACTCGATGATCTTCGGAATGTCGTGCAGCAGAAGCGAAGTGCGGCTCTGCTGCTTGACGACACCGTCGACCTCGGTCTTGATCTCGAGATCGGAGGGATCGAGTGAGGTCTCGATCCACGGCCCCAGCGGGCAGAAGGTGTCGTGCCCCTTGGCGCGAGTCCACTGCCCGTCGTTCTTCTGGTGGTCACGGGCCGAGACGTCGTTGGCGACGGTGTAACCGAGTACCACCTCGTACGCCTTCGACGCGGGAACGTCCTTGCAGGGACGACCGATCACGATGGCCAGTTCCCCCTCGTAGTGCACCTCGTTCGATGACGACGGCAGCACGATGGCCGCACCCGGGCCGACGATGGAGGTGTTCGGCTTGATGAAGATCACGGGGTCCTTCGGTGCCTCACCACCCATCTCGGCCGCGTGAGCGGCGTAGTTCTTACCGATGGCGATGACCTTGCTGGCAAGGATGGGAGCCAGCAGTCGTACGTCGGCCAACGGCCACGACCGACCCGTGAACGTGGGTGTGCCGAAAGGATGTTCGGCAATTTCCTTCGCAGTCTGCGAATCACCCTCACCTTCGATACTCACGAATGCCACACCATCAGGACTTGCAATTCGACCGAGACGCATGCCGCAAGTCTATCGACCGTCGTTCTCCGCACGTCGACGCCGTCCGATCCGTGGATCTTTCGCCGGTGTAATGTCTTCACCAAGGTCCACATCTCAAGATGCTGAGTCCACATAGTGAGAACATCTAGAGAACAGCGAGAGCCGCGTGAACACCACCGAGCAGTTGGCCGTCATCGGCGAGACACGGCGCTGGTTCATGCTCGTACTCGGAATGCTGGCGCAGACTGCGGGTGCCGTCTTCATCAACGGTGCCGCATTTCTCATCCCCGCCCTGCACGACGACCGGGGACTCGGACTCGCGACCGCGGGATTCGTGGTTGCAATGCCCACCGTGGGGATCATGCTGACCCTCATCGCATGGGGCGTGCTCGTCGACCGAATCGGCGAACGTCTCGTCCTGGTGATCGGGCTTGGGCTCACGGCCACTGCGAGTGTCGCTGCAGTGGTCAGCACCTCCATTCCGGTGCTTGCCATCCTTCTGCTGATCGGCGGTATGGCCGCCGCCAGTGCGAACAGCGCGAGCGGACGGGTCGTGGTGGGATGGTTCCCGCCGCATCGCCGTGGGTTGGCGATGGGCATCAGGCAGATGTCGGTGCCGCTGGGCGTGGCCGTTGCGGCACTGACCATCCCACCCATCGCCCGCGACCACGGCGTGGGAGCGGCACTGCTCGTACCCGCTGCCGTGTGCGCGACAGCCGCACTGCTGTGTCTCGCGGTCGTCGACCCCCCGCGGCCGAATCGCGCCGATGCGGCAGAGCAGGGTTTGCTGGACAATCCGTACAGAGGCAGCACGCAACTGTGGCGCATTCACGCCACGTCGATCCTGTTGGTGGTTCCGCAGTATGTGGTCTGGACATTTGCACTCGTCTGGCTGATGACCGACCGAGGATGGACGGCAGCGGCGGCGGGCGTGCTCGTCACGGTGACGCAGATTCTCGGCGCACTGGGCCGGATGAGCGTCGGCGCGCTGTCCGATCGGGTCGGCAGCCGCATGCGGCCCCTGCGGTGGGTCGCGGTGACTGCCGCCGTCAGCATGTTCGGACTCGGAGTGGCCGGCTGGTTCGACTCCCCCGTCGCGATCGTCCTGCTCGTCGTCGCGTCCGTCGCCACCGTTGCCCCGAACGGTCTTGCCTTCACCGCTGTTGCCGAGATATCAGGACCGTATTGGAGCGGACGTGCCCTCGGCGTGCAGAACACGAGTCAATACGTGTTCGCGTCGGCCGTGCCGCCGGTGTTCGGGGCACTTGCGGCGGTCAGCTTTCCCATCGCATTCCTGGTGTCGGCGATCTTCCCCGCACTCTCCGTGCCGATCGTCCCCGACGATCCACGTCCCGAGACTCCCGACGAGAAGTCCGACAGCTCCGGTTGATCCAGCACGGTGGGGATGTCCGAGAAACACGACATGCCACGGTGGACAGTCGGTCCACCGTGGCATGTCGTGACGGTCGAGCTACAGGCGAGCGGCGATTCGTGCGCCGATCTCTTTCGTCGAAGCCGCGCTGGTTCCTCGCTGCGCGAGATCTGCTGCGACTGCGGCTTCCACTCGCGCGGCTCCCGCCGCATCGCCGAGATGATCGAGTAACAGCGACACCGACAGGATGGCAGCGGTCGGATCGGCCTTCTGCTGTCCCGCGATGTCGGGCGCACTACCGTGAACCGGTTCGAACATGCTCGGGTTGGTACCGGTCGCATCGATGTTTCCGCTTGCGGCCAAACCGATTCCGCCGGTCACTGCGGCCGAGAGATCGGTCACGATGTCGCCGAACAGATTGTCGGTGACGATGACATCGAATCGGCCGGGATCGGTGACGAGGTGAATCATCGCGGCATCGATGTGCTGATATGCGACCTCGACGTCCGGGAACTCAGCGGCGACGTCGTCGACGGTGCGAGCCCACAGACTGCCTGCGAAGGTCAGCACATTGGTCTTGTGCAGCAGCGTCAGATGCTTCTTCCGAGTGAGCGCCCGCTCGAAGGCGTTGCGCACCACCCGCTCCACGCCGTAGCGCGTATTGACACTGACCTCGGTGGCCACCTCGTGCGGTGTACCGACCCGAAGCGCACCACCGTTTCCGGTGTAGGGTCCCTCGGTGCCCTCGCGCACGACGACGACGTCGATCTCCTTGTCGCCGGCCAGCGGGCCGACAACTCCGGGATACAGCTTCGCCGGACGCAGATTGATGTGGTGATCGAGCGCGAATCGAGCGCGCAGCAACAGTCCGCGTTCGAGCACACCGCTGGGTACCGACGGATCGCCGATGGCTCCCAACAGGATTGCGTCGTGCTCACGCAGTTCCGCCAACACCGAATCCGGCAGCAGCTCCCCGGTGGCGTTGTAGCGCCGCGCACCGAGGTCGTACTCGGTCTTCTCGGTACCGGGCGCGACCACGTCGAGAACGGCAAGCGCCTCGGTGACGACCTCGGGTCCGATTCCGTCCCCGGCGATGACGGCCAGCTTCATCTCACTCCTCGTGTGTTCGTTCGTTTTCTGTCTGATCGGCTGCGAGCAGGAATCAGGACAGATCGACAAGCTCGATGGTGGAGGCACCCACCGCGGTCGCGATGCTCGCACTGAGCTCTGCCGGAACGTCCTTGTCGACGCGCAGCAGAATCGTTGCGCCGTCGCCTTCGGAGTCCTGGCTGAGCGCAGCGGCCTGGATGTCGATGCCGGCATCGCCGAGCAGCGTGCCGATCCGGCCGAGGCTGCCGGGCTGATCCGCGTAGTTGACGATGAGGTTCTTGCCCTCGGCGCGCAGATCGAAGTTGCGACCGTTGATGTTGACGATCTTCTCGACCTGCGTCGTCCCGGTGAGAGTTCCGGCGACGTTCAGGACCGTGCCGTCGCCGTACACGGCCCGGACGTCGACGACGCTGCGGTGGTTCTCGCTTTCGGGAGCGGTGGTCACTTCTGCTGTGACACCGCGCTCCTCGGCCAGCGACGGAGCGTTGACGAACGTGACCGAATCCTCTATCACGGCCGAGAACAGTCCGCGCAGCGCAGACAGTTTCAGGATCTGCACGTCCTCGCTGGCGAGTTCGCCGCGAACGTCCACCGACAACGAGGTGGGCAGCTCGTCGGACAGGGCTCCGAGCAGCACACCCTGCTTCCGCACGATTTCGAGCCACGGAGATACCTCTTCGCCGACGGCCCCACCCTTGACGTTGACCGCGTCGGGCACGAATTCGCCTGCGAGGGCCAGCAATACGGACTTGGCCACATCGGTGCCCGCTCGGTCCTGCGCTTCGGTGGTCGACGCCCCGAGGTGGGGAGTGACGACGACCTGGGGCAGCTCGAACAACGGGCTGTCGGTGCACGGCTCGGAGGCGTAGACGTCGATGCCAGCGGCGAACACGTGACCGGAGGTGATGGCGTCGGCCAGTGCCTGCTCGTCGACCAGTCCACCGCGTGCGGCGTTGACGACGATGACCCCGGGCTTGGTCTTGGCGAGGGCTTCCTTGCCGATGATGCCCTTGGTCTCCGGTGTCTTGGGCAGGTGCACCGAGAACATGTCGGCCCGCTCGAGCAGCTCGTCCAGGCTCACCAGTTCGATGCCGAGCTGCGCAGCGCGTGCTGCCGAGACGTAGGGGTCGTACGCGATGATGTGGGTCTCGAACGCGGCCAGACGCTGCGCGAAAAGCTGGCCGATTCGGCCGAGCCCGACGACGCCGACGGTCTTGCCGAAGATCTCGACACCGTTGAACTTGCTGCGCTTCCACTCGTGCTGACGCAGGGTGGCATCGGCAGCAGGGATCTGGCGCGCGGCCGCAAGGAGCAACGTGACTGCGTGCTCGGCGGCGGTGTGGATGTTGGAGGTCGGTGCGTTCACGACGAGGACGCCGCGCTCGGTGGCTGCGGGTACGTCGACGTTGTCCAGGCCGACACCGGCGCGGGCGACGATCTTGAGATTGGTTCCGGCAGCGAGCACCTCGGCGTCGACCGTGGTCGCGGAGCGCACGAGAATCGCGTCGGCCTCGGGAACCGCGGCGAGCAGCGCGGGACGATCCGGGCCGTCGACCCAACGGACCTCGACGCCGTCACCCAGTGCCTCGACGGTGGACTGCGCAAGTTTGTCGGCGATCAGAACGACAGGACGGCCTGGCTGGCTCACGTGAAGAACTCCCTAAGTCGGTTCGAGACTGTTGTCGGTGAAAATTCGGAGCTGGTGCAGCAGAAACAGTTTAGAGGCCGGCGACATCGAACAGTGACGCCACCTGGTTCACGCACCGAAGGGCACCGCCACCTTGTGTAGCGGTGCCCTTCGATCAGCGTGCGTGCGAACGCGATTCGACTGAAATCATGCCGTTTCGGTGATCGGACGATCGACCCAGCTCATCAGGTCGCGCAGCTTCTTGCCGGTGACCTCGATGGGGTGCTCGGCGTTGGCCTTGCGCAGGCCTTCGAGCTCGGTGTTGCCGTTCTCGACGTTGGCGACCAGACGACGAGTGAACTCACCCGACTGGATGTCGGCCAGAATTGCCTTCATGCGCTCCTTGGTGCCTGCGTCGATGACGCGAGGTCCCGAGAGGTAGCCGCCGAACTCTGCGGTGTCGGACACCGAGTAGTTCATGCGAGCGATGCCGCCCTCGTACATGAGGTCGACGATGAGCTTGAGCTCGTGCAGCACCTCGAAGTACGCCATCTCGGGTGCGTAGCCGGCCTCCACCATGACCTCGAAGCCCGTCTTGACGAGTTCCTCGGTGCCACCGCACAGTACGGCCTGCTCGCCGAAGAGGTCGGTCTCGGTCTCTTCCTTGAACGTGGTCTTGATGACGCCTGCGCGGGTTCCGCCGATGCCCTTGGCCCACGACAGTGCGAGCGCCTGGCCCTCGCCCTTCGGGTCCTGGTCGATGGCGATGAGCGCGGGAACGCCCTTGCCGTCGACGAACTGACGACGCACGAGGTGGCCGGGGCCCTTGGGCGCGACCATACCGACGGTGACGAACTCCGGTGCCTTGATCAGGTCGAAGTGGATGTTGAGTCCGTGACCGAAGAACAGCGCGTCGCCGTCCTTCAGGTTGGGCTCGATCTCCTCGGAGAAGATCTTGGCCTGCGCGGTATCGGGTGCGAGCACCATGATCACGTCGGCCCACTCCGACACCTCGGCGGGAGTGCCGACCTTCAGACCCTGCTCCTCCGCCTTGGCGCGGGACTTCGAGCCGGCCGCCAGGCCGATGCGAACATCGACGCCGGAATCGCGCAGGCTCAGCGAGTGCGCGTGGCCCTGGCTTCCGTAGCCGATCACAGCGACCTTGCGGCCCTGGATGATCGACAGATCAGCATCGTCGTCGTAGAACATCTCGACTGCCACTGGTTGTTACCTTTCCTCTTGGGTTTTACGCATGTTCATCACTTCGGCCGCTAGCGCGACGCAGTGATCGATTTCGGTCCACGTCCGACGGCAACGACTCCCGACTGAACTATTTCTCGAATTCCATAGGGGTCCAACATCTTCAGCAACGCATCGAGCTTCGAGCGGGTGCCCGTCGCTTCGACCGTGACTGCCTCGGGCGACACATCGATCACCTTGGCGCGGAACAGATTCACCGTTTCGATGACCTCGCTGCGGACGCTGGCGTCGGCTCGGACCTTGATCAGCACCAACTCGCGGGCCACCGAGGAGTCGTCGTCCTGCTCGACGATCTTGATGACGTTGATGAGCTTGTTGAGCTGCTTGGTCACCTGCTCGAGCGGGAATTCGTCGACGGTCACGACGATGGTCATGCGGGAGATATCGGGAATCTCGGTTCCGCCGACGGCGAGCGAGGAGATGTTGAAGCCGCGACGCGAGAACAGTGCGGCGACGCGGGCCAGCACACCTGGCTTGTCCTCGACGAGAACGCTGAGGGTATGGCTCGTGCTCACTTGTCGCTGCCTTTCACATCGTCGGTGGATGCACCGTTGGCAAGCTGCGCGCCGTGCGCCTGCTCGCGGGCCATTGCCTCTTCGATCACCGCGGGCTCGACGCCTTCGGCTTCGTCGTCGTCGAACAGGGGACGGATACCGCGGGCGGCCATGATCTCGTCGTTGCCCGTTCCTGCGGCCACCATCGGCCACACCTGGGCGTCGGCACCGACGATGAAGTCGATGACGACCGGGCGATCGTTGATCGCGCGTGCCTGGGCGATCACGGCATCGACGTCTTCTTCCCGCTCGCACCGCAAACCGACGCAGCCCAATGCCTCGGCAAGCTTGACGAAGTCGGGGATACGGACGGCACCGTGTGTACCGAGGTTGGTGTTGGAGTAGCGCTCCTCGTAGAACAGGGTCTGCCACTGCCGAACCATGCCGAGGTTGCCGTTGTTGATGAGCGCGACCTTGATCGGGATGCCCTCGACCGCGCAGGTAGCGAGCTCCTGGTTGGTCATCTGGAAGCAACCGTCACCGTCGATGGCCCACACCTCGGCGTCGGGCAGACCCATCTTGGCTCCCATGGCGGCGGGAACCGCGTACCCCATCGTGCCGAGGCCGCCCGAGTTGAGCCACGTACGCGGCTTCTCGTAGTTGATGAACTGCGCGGCCCACATCTGGTGCTGGCCGACGCCTGCGCAGTAGATCGCGTCGGGACCGGCGAACTTGCCGACCGAGGAGATCACGAACTCGGGAGACATGGATCCGTCCGACGGACGGTCGTAGCTCAACGGGTACGTCTTGCGGATGCCGTCGAGGTAGACCCACCACTGCTCGAGGTCGAGAGTCGTTCCGGTGGCGCGATCGGCCCGAAGAGCCTCGATCAGCTCGGTGATGACCTCGCCGCAGTCGCCCACGATCGGCACGTCCGCGTACCGGTTCTTACCGATCTCGGCCGGGTCGATGTCGGCGTGGATGACCTTGGCATCCGGCGCGAAGGACGACAGCTGACCGGTGACGCGATCGTCGAACCGGGCACCGAGCGTGATCAGCAGATCGCTGCGCTGCAGAGCGGCGACCGCTGCGACCGTGCCGTGCATGCCGGGCATGCCCAGATTCAGCTGATGCGTGTCGGGGAACGCCCCGCGCGCCATCAGCGTGGTGACAACCGGAATGCCGGTCAGTTCGGCGAGCTCGAGAAGTTCTGCGGAGGCGTTCGCCTTGATGACGCCGCCGCCGACGTACAGCACCGGCTGCTTGGCATCGGCGATGTAACGCGCTGCCTCACGAACCTGCTTGCCGTGCGGCTTGGTGACGGGCCGGTACCCGGGCAGACGCATTTCCGGTGGCCACGAGAACGTGGTCTGTGCCTGCAGCACGTCCTTGGGGATGTCGACGAGCACGGCACCGGGACGACCCGAGGCCGCGATGTAGAACGCCTCGGCCATGATGCGCGGAATGTCCGCGCCGTCGGTGATCAGGAAGTTGTGCTTGGTGATGGGCATCGTGATACCCGAGATGTCGGCTTCCTGGAAACCGTCGGTACCGATGAGGCTGCGTGCGACCTGACCGGTGATCGCGACGATGGGAACCGAGTCCATCTGCGCGTCGGCCAAGGGGGTGACGAGGTTGGTCGCACCCGGGCCGGACGTCGCCATGCAGACGCCGACCTTGCCGGTCGCCTGGGCGTAGCCGGTGGCTGCGTGACCCGCACCCTGCTCGTGGCGAACCAGCACGTGGCGCACCTTGACGGAGTCGAAGAGCGGGTCGTAGACCGGGAGAACCGCGCCACCGGGAATGCCGAATACGGTGTCGACGTCGAGTTCTTCGAGAGCTCGTACGACAGACTGTGCGCCGCTGACCTTCTCGGGCGCGACGTGACGTCGCGATCCGTTGGTCGCCGCTTCTGCGGACGGGTTGCTGGTCGACGGGCTTGCGGCCGGCCCCGACTTACGAGTCGTGGGCCCCGGGCGTGCGGTTGGTGCGCTCACTGATTGCTTCCTCAGGAATGTGAAATTGCTGGGCGATCTCTGGGCAAGAAAAAACCCCCGTCAGCGAGTGCTGTACGAGGGTGGCGCGTCGATGCGAGTTTGAACAACCGGCTCAGGCGTTGACGCGCCGGCCGATTACGAGTATCCAATTCCGCTTCACGCGCTCGACGGTAGGCGCGCGCACAGGGAAGAGTCAAACTCGTCACGACGCAATCCCATTATGTGAGATCGCGTAGATGCAATGCGAAGATGAATGGGTGTCGTCTCCGCAGCAGTCCGAACCACCACGGCCATCATCCCACACTGCCTCCCAGGCACCGAACGGTGCCGAGGGTCGGCAACCGTCGACCACGCAGGTCATTCGCATGCCGCGCCTTGCGCTGCTCGGCGTGGCGCTGCTGCTGTTCGGTACAGCACTGCCGGCGTTCAGCTGGCCCGCGGCTCTGGGCTGGCTGCTGATCCTGCCGGTCGTTGCGTTCGTCTGGGTGCTTCGCGTGCGCACCGTCGTCACTCCGGACGCGATCACCGCTCGACGGTTCGTGGGTTCGGACGTGATCGACTGGAATTCGGTGACGGGTCTGCATTTCCCGGATCGCCGCTGGGCGCGCGTCGTCCTGAGCGACAAGAGCGAGAAGTCGCTGCCGCTGGTGCGGTTCGATCTACTCCCCCAACTCGCGGCTGCAAGCGGCGGTCGCATCACCGATCCGTACGCCGCTGCCGCCGCCGCAGAGGACAGAGCTCGAGCGGAATCCGACGACGCCGAGGGCGAGCAGGCACCGACCGACCGGTAGCCGACGGCGAGTAGCCTCGTCCGTGCGAGAAACCGCCGCAACGAACGAGGACTACGCACATGCCGCCGCTACGCTCACGGGTCACCACTGTCGGACGCAACGCCGCGGGCGCACGCTCGCTGTGGCGCGCCACCGGAATGACCGATTCGGACTTCGGTAAACCCATCGTCGCTATCGCGAACTCGTACACCCAGTTCGTCCCGGGCCACGTACACCTGAAGAACGTGGGCGAGATCGTCGCCGCCGCCGTCCGCGCGGCCGGCGGCGTCCCCCGCGAATTCCACACGATCGCCGTCGACGACGGCATCGCCATGGGCCACGGCGGCATGCTGTACTCGCTGCCCAGCCGCGAGATCATCGCCGATTCCGTCGAGTACATGGCCAACGCGCACACCGCCGACGCACTGGTGTGCATCTCCAACTGCGACAAGATCACTCCCGGGATGCTCAATGCCGCGATGCGCCTGAACATCCCGGCCGTCTTCGTCTCGGGCGGACCGATGGAGGCGGGTAAGGCCGTCGTCGTCGGCGGCGTCGCACAGGCGCCGACCGACCTGATCACCGCGATCTCCGCCAGCGCGAACGATGCCGTCTCCGAGGAAGGCCTCGACGAGGTCGAGCGCAGTGCCTGCCCCACATGCGGATCCTGCTCGGGAATGTTCACTGCGAACTCGATGAACTGCCTCACCGAGGCGCTCGGCCTGGCATTGCCCGGTAACGGCTCCACCCTGGCCACTCACGAGGCCCGTCGAGCGCTGTTCACGCGGGCCGGCACCACGATCGTCGACGCCGCGTTGAAGTACTACCGCGACGAGGACGAGTCCGTTCTCCCTCGCAACATCGCCACGCCGGCCGCGTTTCGCAATGCCATGGCACTGGATGTGGCGATGGGCGGGTCGACCAACACGGTGCTGCACACCCTCGCTGCCGCGCAGGAAGGTGAGGTCGACTTCGACCTCGAGACCATCGACGCCATCAGCCGCAAGGTCCCGTGCCTGGCGAAGGTCTCACCCAATTCCGATTACCACATGGAAGACGTGCACCGCGCCGGCGGAATTCCGGCTCTCCTCGGCGAACTGCGTCGCGCGAACCTGCTCGAAACCGACGTCTCGACCGTGCACACGAAGAGCTTCGACGAGTGGCTCGACACCTGGGACATCCGATCCGGAAAGGCGTCCGACGACGCGATCGAGTTGTTCCACGCCGCGCCCGGCGGAGTCCGAACCGTCGAACCGTTCTCCACGAGCAACCGCTGGTCGTCTCTCGATACCGATGCTGCGGGTGGCTGCATCCGCGACCTGCAACACGCCTACACGGTCGAAGGTGGCCTGGTGGTGCTCCGCGGCAACATCGCCGTCGACGGGGCCATCCTCAAGACCGCGGGCATCGACGAGGACCTCTTCTCGTTCCAGGGGCCTGCGCTGGTCGTCGAATCTCAGGAAGAAGCCGTATCGGCCATCCTGCAGAAGAAGATCCAACCCGGTGACGTGCTGGTCGTGCGGTACGAGGGACCCAAGGGTGGACCGGGAATGCAGGAGATGTTGCACCCGACGGCGTTCCTCAAGGGTGCCGGCCTGGGCAAGGTCTGTGCCCTGATCACCGACGGACGTTTCTCCGGCGGAACCTCGGGCCTGTCCATCGGGCACATCTCCCCCGAGGCGGCGGCCGGCGGAGTCATCGGGCTGGTCGAGAACGGTGACCAGGTTCGGATCGACGTCGCCTCACGCACCCTCGAAATTCTCGTGGACGACGAGACCCTCGAGACGCGCCGAGCGAAGATGACCGCGTCCGAGCGTCCGTGGCAACCGGTGGACCGCCAGCGCACGGTCACTACCGCCTTGCGCGCGTATGCGGCCTTGGCGACATCGGCCGACAAGGGTGCCGTCCGCTACGTGCCCTGAGGAACAGCAGAACCCATGTGCGTGGCGCTACGAAGTGCCACGCACATGGGTCCGATCGATGTCGGGGATCAGCGAACGACGGGGTTGGCGCCGTTGAGGAAGATCCAGATGCAGACGCCGGCGGCGATGCCGACGACGAGTGCCAGCAGCGATCCGATTCGCGGTCGAGTGGCCCACCCACGGCGACCGTCGAAAGCGATCTTTCCCGGGCCCGTGAGAATGATTGCGGCCGCGGCGAAACCGAGAACTGTCTCGTACTCGACACCGCTGCTCCCGGAGAACTGCAATCCTGGCTCTGCGGCCTGCTTGAAGCACCACGCATTGATGATGGTCGCCAGCACGGCTGCGCCCGCAAGGGGCGTCGCCAGACCCAGGATCAACAACGCGCCGCCCAGCGTCTCGCCCGCAGCAGCCGCGATCGCGAGAATCTCCGAGTAGCGGAAGCCCGAGGTCTCCAGCAGATTCTGGAATCCGTCGAGTCCCGGCCCGTTCCACAGGCCGACCAGCTTCTGCAGGCCGTGACCGAGGAATACCGCTCCTATCGCCACGCGCAGGACGAACAAGCCGAGATCGGCGCTACCACGACGAGCGGGCACCTCGACTGTCTCGGTGCGAACCTCGGGCTCCGGGGTGACTGCCGCCCTGGACGCCGTGGCTCCCGAGCCCGCCGAGGCACCGAGGTACTCGGTGGAGTGATCGGAATATGCGGTCGAGGAGGTGCTGTCGGCCGACGCACCGGCGGTGGGCGAATCCGCGTAAGCCGACGGCCGATAGGCCTGGATCTTCTCGGTCGGTTGCGCGTCGGTAGAGCGCGCATCGGACGTCGACGAGTGCGGGAAGTCGAGCTCGTCGTCGGTCCGAGGCAATCGATCCGAACGCTGCGCACCGAACGCCGCGGTCGGTGCGCCGGAGGTATCGGCTCGATCCGGGGCGGATGTACCGGACGCAGAGCGCGAGGGTGGGATCTGTTCGGTGGGGTTGTCGTACGGGCTCTCGGCCGGTTCGTACGGCTGGTCCGGCCGGTTGGGGTCGCGCGGTGTATCGGTCACCTCTCCACAGTAGAGCCGATATGTGCCGATTCCCCTCATGGCCGCGTGGCGAGTCCGCGCCACTGCTGACGTACCGTTCGAAGGATGAAGCCGGTCGGAGCGTCACCTCGAAGTGCCACTGCCGCTGTCGTCGCACTCTCGATGACGGCCGCCTTGCTCGCTGGGTGCGCCCGCTTCGACGACTCGAATTCGTCGCCGTTCACCCCTGCACCCGAGGTCGGTGCCGCCGAGTTGCAACCGACGACCCCCAGCGAGACACCGCCTTCGTCGGATCCGAATGCTCCGCCCCCGCCGTCGGGTCCCTGCGTCGATCCCGACCAATCGGTGATCGCGACTTGTCTGGACACCACGGGCGGCCTCGTGGCCCTGCCCGACGGACAGAGCGCGCTGGTCGCCGAGCGCCGCACCGGTCGCATCATGGAGGTCGCCGCCGGCCGAACACCGCTCGAGGTGGCCCGGATAGCGGTCGATGGCACCGGCGACGGAGGCCTACTCGACATTGCGCTCTCTCCGACGTACGCCGAGGACAGGCTGCTCTACGCCCTCGTCACCACCCCCTCGGACACCAGGGTGGTTCGGCTCGCTCCCGGCGACGTTCCCAAGGACATCTTGACCGGCATTCCTCGCGGCGCGACGGGCAATCGTGGGTCCATCGATTTCTACACCCCCACCGAGCTGCTCGTCCTCACCGGCGACAACGGCGACCCGGCCGCAGCCGTGAATCCGGATTCGTTGTCCGGCAAGCTGTTACGGGTGACGTCATTGTCCCCGACGGCCAATCCCCCGCGTCCGCAGATCGCACTGAGTGGAATCGGGACGGCAGGCGATGTGTGCACCGACGGTGCCGGGAACATCTACGTCACCGACCGCACCGCGATCGAGGATCGCTTGCAGCGCATCGACAAACTCGGCGCGGTGTTCTCTCCGGTATGGACGTGGCCGGACCGCCCCGGTGTCGCCGGATGCGCAGCGGGCGACGGTGGTGTGGCCGTAGCCCTCACGACGGCGAAAGCAGTTGCAGCGCTGACCACCGATCCAAACACCGGAGCCGTGTCGGCCGAACCGACGCTGCTGATCCAGGACCGCTACGGACAGCTGAACGGGGCAACGAGCTCAGCCGACGGTCAAATTTTGGTCGGCACGGTGAACAAGAGCGGTGCAGAGCCCGGCCCCACCGACGACCGCGTCGTCAAGGTTCCCTTCCCCGGTGGTGGCGGCGGCGGTATCGACTGATCGACACAAGCCTGCGGCCGAGCGCACGGTGCGCTCGGCCGCGGGCTGTGTCGACGATCAGGACTGGCCGCAGGCCTCGAGGACGAGTTCCTTGACGCGGGCCGCGTCGGCCTGACCGCGCGTCGCCTTCATCACCGCACCCACGATGGCACCGGCAGCTTGAACCTTGCCGCTTCGGATCTTGTCCACCACACCGGGATTGGCAGCGAGTGCCTCGTCGACGGCGGCCTGCAACTTGGTGTCGTCCTTCTCCAACACGAGGTTACGGTCGGACATCACCTGAGCGGGCTCGCCCTCGCCTGCCAGCACCCCGTCCACCACCTGACGAGCACCGTTGTTGTTGAGCTTGCCGTCGGAGACCAACGCGGCCACTTCCGCCACCTGGGCCGGCGTGATCGACAGATCGGCCAGCTCCACTCCGGCCACATTCGCTTGCTGCGACAGGTACGACACCCACCAGGACCTCGCGGCCTGTGGCGACGCACCCGCATCCACCGTTGCCGCGACGAGCTCGAGCGCCCCGGAATTCACCAGGTCGCGCATTTCCTCGTCGGAGACACCCCAATCCTTCTGGATCCGGCCGCGTCGGAGCCACGGAAGCTCGGGCAGGGTCCCGCGGAGCTCCTCGATCCAGTCCGCGTTCGGAGCGACGGGCGCAAGATCGGGCTCGGGGAAGTACCGGTAGTCCTCTGCGGTCTCCTTCTTACGGCCTTTGGTGGTGGTTCCGTCGGATTCCTGGAAGTGCCGAGTCTCCTGAACCACTTCTCCGCCCGCTTCGAGAACCGCTGCCTGACGGCGCATCTCGTACCGAACGGCAACCTCGACACTCTTGAGCGAGTTGACATTCTTCGTCTCGGTGCGGGTGCCGAATTCGGTCGCCGTCTTCTTCATCAGCGACACGTTGGCGTCACAGCGCAACGAACCTTGGTCCATGCGCACGTCGGAGACGTTCAGCGACTTCAGCAGATCTCGGAGTGCGGTGACGTAGGCACGTGCCACTTCGGGCGCGCGGGCTCCGGTTCCCGTGATCGTCTTCGTCACGATCTCCACCAACGGCACACCGGCACGGTTGTAATCGAGCAGCGAATGCGACGCGCCCTCGATGCGGCCGGTCGCTCCGCCGACGTGCGTCGACTTGCCGGTGTCCTCTTCCATGTGCGCGCGCTCGATCTCGACGCGGAACGTGCTGCCGTCGTCGAGCAGAACATCGAGGTAGCCCTCGGTGGCGATGGGCTCGTCGTACTGCGAGATCTGATAGTTCTTCGGCTGATCCGGGTAGAAGTAGTTCTTACGAGCGAACCGACCCCACGGAGTGATCGAGCAGTTGAGCGCCAACCCGATACGGATCGCAGATTCCACGGCAGCGGCGTTGACCACCGGTAGCGCGCCGGGAAGGCTCAGGCACACCGGGCACACCTGCGTGTTGGGCTCGGCACCGAACGCGGTGGGGCAACCGCAGAACATCTTGGTCTCCGTACCCAACTCCACGTGGACCTCCATGCCCAACACGGGGTCGAACGTGGCGAGCACATCGTCGTAATCGATCAGATCGACGGTTGCAGCAGTCATGGTCCGTAGTTTATGCATTGCATACGACGCACGAGTAACCACGTGCACTGGTTACCGTGCACGGGTGACGCACACCGAGAAGCAGACGTTGTCGATGACCGTGCTGATGACCCCGGACATGGCGAATTTTTCCGGCAACGTCCACGGCGGCACCATTCTCAAATTCTTGGACCAGGTGGCGTATGCCTGTGCCAGTCGCTACGCCGGGGCGTACGTGGTCACTCTGTCGGTCGATCGAGTCGTCTTTCGCGAGCCCATCCACGTCGGTGAACTCGTCACTTTCTCGGCATCGGTCAACTACACCGGCCGCACCTCGATGGAGGTCGGGATTCGCGTGGAGACCGAGAACATACAGCGCGGTGAGCTACGGCACACCAACAGTTGCTACTTCACCATGGTCGCGATAGGCGACGACGGAAAGCCGACGACCCTGCCTCAGTTGATGCCGACCACCGATGTCGGCGCTCAGCGCTTCGAGGCCGCGCGGCGACGACGTCAACTGCGCCGAGAGACCGAAGCACGCGAGGCCGAGATCCAAGAGGCCGCCAGCCACATGTGACCTCGCGCAAGTCGGCGGTTCAGCCGAAGAACGCGGCGGCGTCGTCGTATCGGGTCTGCGGTACCCGCTTGAGCTGCTTGGTCGCCTCGGCCAAGGACACCAGACCGATCTCGGTGCCCCGCAACGAGACCATCTTGCCGAAGTCGCCTGCGTGCGCCGCGTCGGTCGCGTTGACGCCGAATCGCGTCGCGAGCACGCGGTCGTAGGGCGTGGGGGTTCCACCGCGCTGGACGTGCCCGAGCACAGTGGTGCGAACTTCCTTGTTGATGCGACGTTCGATCTCGACACCGAGCTGGTGAGCAACTCCGGTGAATCGAACGTGACCGAACTCGTCGATGCCACCGTCCAGAAGCTTCATCGAGCCCTCCATCGGCTTGGCTCCCTCGGCGACGACGCAGATGAAGTGCGAATCTCCACGCTGAAAACGCTTGCGCACCAGGGTGCATACTTCCTCGACGTCGAACGGCTGCTCCGGGATCAGGGTCATGTGCGAACCCGACGCCAATCCGGCGTGCAGCGCAATCCACCCCGCGTGCCGACCCATCACCTCGACGAGCATCACCCGCTGATGGGATTCGGCAGTGCTGTGCAAACGGTCGATCGCGTCGGTGGCGATCGTCAGTGCCGTGTCGAAGCCGAACGTGACGTCGGTGCAATCGATGTCGTTGTCGATGGTCTTGGGCACCCCGACGACGGGCACGCCCTCTTCGGACAACCACGCGGCAGCGGTGAGGGTTCCTTCGCCACCGATCGGGATCAACACGTCGATGCCGTTGTCTTCGAGGGTCTGCTTGACCCGATCGAGTCCGGCCCGCAACACATCCGGGTTGGTGCGCGCGGTGCCGAGCATCGTGCCGCCCTTGGTGAGCAACCGGTCGTTGCGGTCGTCGTTGCGCAGCTGCACGCGACGGTCTTCGAGAAGGCCGCGCCATCCGTCCTGAAAACCGACGACGGTCGAGCCGTACCGCGCGTCAGCGGTACGTACCACCGCGCGGATCACCGCATTGAGCCCTGGGCAATCGCCGCCTCCGGTCAGAACTCCGATGCGCATCGATTTTCGCCTCTCTGCTTGCAGATCCGTGAGTGGACCCAACGACCGTCGTCAGCCTAATGGGGCGTGGTGTGCTGCGCGCGTCGGTACCGCCCGCCGCTCACTTCGGCGTCACGACGCCGGTCTCGTAGGCCAGCACGACAGCCTGGGCACGATCGCGTAGGCCGAGCTTGGCCAAGACCTTGCCCACATGTGTTTTGACAGTCTGTTCGGCCAGGAACAGCGAGCCGGCGATCTCCGAGTTCGACATGCCGGTGGCAACGAGTTCGAGCACCTCTCGTTCGCGCGGAGTCAGATCGCTCAGACGCGGCGACGTACGGCGGCGCGCCCCGCGGCGGGCGGTGACGTCCGCGATGAGCCGTCTGGTCACCGACGGTGCCAGCAGGGCCTCGCCGGCGGCGACGACGCGCACCCCCCGAATCAATTCCTCGGCGGGCGCATCCTTGAGCAGAAAGCCGCTCGCGCCGAGCGCCAGCGCCTCGTAGACATAGTCGTCGATGTCGAATGTCGTCAGCATCAGGATGCGCACCGGCGACGGGAGGGAAGCAGAGAGGATCGCTCGCGCGGCATCGAGACCGTTCATCTCCGGCATCCGAACGTCCATCAGCACCACGTCGGGCAAAAGGCGAGCTACTTCGCTGACCGCCGTCCTGCCGTTGTCGGCGTCCCCGATCACCGAGATGTCGGCCTGCGCGCCGAGAAGGGCGCCGAACCCCTGCCGCACCATCGCTTGGTCGTCGGCGATGAAGACCGTTGTCACCACGTTCGTCAGCCTAGGCGAGATCGTCCGTGGCCAACGGTGCCGCCGAAGTCGGTAGCCCGTGGGGCACATGCACCGCGACCTCGAATCCTCCGTCCGGTAGAGCGGAAGCGTGCAACCACCCGTGTGCTGCCCGCGCTCGGTCTCGCATGCCCGCTATCCCGTGCCCGCCGGTATCCGCCCCCGCGACTCGTCCGACACCGATGTTCGTCGACGGCGCGTTGACCACGGTCATGACAACATTGCTCGGCGTGACCGTGATGTGGACGGTCACCGGCGCCTCGGGGGCATGGCGAGCAGCATTGGACAACGACTCCTGGAGGATTCTGTAGAGCGCCAACCCTGTTGTCTCGGAGATCGATTCGACTGGTCCGGTGATGTTCCAGCGCACATCCATCCCGGCCTTGCGGCTCGCGTGGAGGGTGCGTTCGAGGTCCAGTGCATTGGGTGCCGGTGCGTCCTGCCACTGCTGTCCATCACTGCGCAGTACACCGAGCATTCCCCTGATCTCGTTGAGTGCTTCGCGCGCCGTGGCACCGATCGACGCGAATTCCAGCGCGGCAGCCTCGGACACGTCGTCGAGTCGATACGGCGCACTCTGCGCCTGCACGACCACCATGGACATGTGATGTGCGACGACGTCGTGCAGATCACGAGCGATCTTCGCCTTCTCCTCGAGAACCGTGCGCCTGGTCCGCTCGAGTTCGCTGACCTCCTCCTGCTGGGCAAGTTGCCTGCGAGAGAGGACGAGCCAACGGATCAACAGTCCGAACACGACCACCGCCGTGAGACCGACCGACCAACCGACTCCGTCCGAGCCCGGCATGTACGCGAAGAACACCAGCATGCTGGCCAACCAGGCCAGCAGCAGCACCGCAGGCGGAGACCGCAGTGCGACGGCGAACAACAGCGCCAACAGAACGAGTATGTGCACTACCTGCCACGGATAGTCGTATCCCGGAGTGCGGTCGAACGCTACCGGAATGACCAGAGCGGACAGCGCCGACACCGCCCACCCCATCGCGGGATTGACTCGAATCAGCACGAACGGGAAGGCCGCGAGTGCGCCGACGATAGGCATCAACGGCCCCGAGACCTGATGGGTGACCGACAGTGTCGGCCACGCGATCGAATACAGCACCGCACCGACAACAACGATCAGCGCGTCGACCGAACGGACACCGGCAATTCGAGCCGGCACCCGACGCCTCGCCGCTCCGGGCTTCGATTTTCGTGATCTGTTCTTGCGCACGGACCGAGCCTAGGGAGTGTGGGCCGACGAGGACGTCATACCTGAGTATCAGTTCCGCACACACCTGCGGTATCGAACCGATCGCAGACCGAGACCGACAGCGACTGCAGAACGAGACTTCGGCGCGATGCTCGTAGGGCATCACGCTCCATAGCGTCGAAAGCCATGAACAGGAACACTTCTGGCATCCTGATGTGCTTCGCCGCGGCCACGGTAGCGGTGATTGCGACCACCGGTGCCGCGTCGTCCCCGCCGTCCGCACCCGACGAGACATCGCCCGTCGCCGTAGCGGTGCACGCGCTCGTCACCGACTCGGCAGACGCGGCGACCCGAGCGATCCCCGCCGACTTCGCATCGGTGATGGGCTACCGACCGATAGTGCTCGACGCCATGGCGGAGAATCCTCACGGGGACTGCTCTTCTCCCGTGCCGCTGCCGCCGGAATTCGAATCCGCCTGCAAGGCACATGATCTGGGCTACGACCTCTTACGGTATGCCGCCGCGACAGGCAAGACCGTGGACCCGCACTGGCGTCGAGCGATCGATGGTCGGCTGGAAAGCCGTCTGCACGCCGCCTGCATCGAGCGGACCGACGACGGATCCCGCCGGGCCTGCTACGTCGCCGCATCGGTAGCCGCGGCGGCCGTCGACATGAATTCTTGGCGGCAGTCTTTCGGCGCACCGGTGGCCGAACCCGCACTGCCGATCGCGCTGGGCGGCGCAGTCTTTGCCCTGACGACGCTCTCGGTTCTTCTGGCGCGCCGATACGTGCGCACACAAGTATCCGTACCCGCGATCGACGAAGACGCATGATCGCCCCGATCACCGGATCCTTCGGGCGAATCGGCTCTGCTGGGACCTCTGTTGCACCGCCCCTCTCGACGGGCATACGGCTGCCGAGAATCGGGACCTCGATTGCGCTCACAGCTGCCGTATCGATGTCGTCCGCTCCTGCGCTGCTCCCCCGTCCAGCCGTCACCCAGGCGCTGTTGATCGGGGTGTCGATGGCGATCGCACTCACCCTCGCGTGGTCGGCCCGGCACGCTCTCGGCACGGGGCGACCCGCTGGATTCGGCGCGCGGGCGTGGACAGCGGGCGCTGGAACAGTGGTCTCTATCGGCGCGGTGTTCTCGAACATTCTGTGGCAGAACAAATTACGAGCCGCGATGGCCACGCCAGCAGTGGACTGGCACTACGCCGTCGATATCCTCGGTGGAGCGGCATGCGTCGCTCTCACTCTGTGGGGTATCGGTCTCGCCACCCGGAGAGTGAGCGCTGCGCTCGGCGGTGTGCGATCGATCGCTCTGATTGCGGTCGTCGGCGTGCTGTCGTACGTCGTCGCCGTGCCCGCACTCTGGTCGGCCATGTCCGGTTCCTTCTCGGCCTCGAGCTCGGCAATCGACGGTACGGTGACCGCTCCGATTGCGACAACGAGATCAGGTGGTCCCGACTCGCTCGTTCCGTGGGGCACGCTGGGCAGAGAGGGCCGAAAGTTCGTGTCCGGCGGTTTCGTCCCCAGTACCGTGCGCACCTACGTCGGCCTCGACTCGGCACCCACGCTCGATCGACGCGTCGCGCTGGCCGTCGCAGACATGGAACGCGCGGGCGCTTTCGACCGCCGTGTGGTGGTCGTCGCGATACCGACCGGATCGGGCTGGGTGGACGAGAATGCGGTCACCGGTGCCGAAAGCAGATTCGGCGGGGATGTCGCCACCGTGGCAGTGCAGTACTCGAACAAGCCGAGTTGGGCGACATTCATGTTCGCCGAGGACGATGCCCGCAGATCGGCCGAGGCAGTTGCACACGCGGTTGCGGCGCGGGCAGCCGCGAAATCGACACCGCCCCAAATCGTCGTGTACGGCCAGAGCCTGGGGGCCGTGGCGGGCAGCGACACCTATCTGTCTCTTCGTCGAACCGATCCGCTCGTCTGCGGCGCAGTATGGGCAGGTCCACCTGCCGGAGCCGTGAACACCGACGACGCAACGGTTCTCGCCAATTCATCGGACCCCGTTGTCCGATGGTCTGCACGTCTGCTGTGGTCGGCTCCCGATTCGACGGCAACCCGTCACGATGCGCCGGCACCGATGTGGCTACCGCTCGTCAGCTTCGTCCAGACGTCCGTCGATATGGCAGCGGCTCTCGACGTGGAGGCCGGTCACGGTCATCGATACGGAATCGACCAGGGCACCAGCATGCCGCTCTGCCGGTGACTTCGGGTCAGTCGAGCAGCCCCAATCGTTCTCCGAGCCAGTCCATCTCATGCTCCAGAGCCGGAGCCCATACCTGCATCGAGTGTCCGCCGGGCAACTCGCTGTAATGAGCGTCGAGACCTGCAGCCACAGCAGCCTCGAAGGCGCGCTCGGTCTGCGGCCTGAATTCTTCGTCTTCGGAACCGGCGACGAAGGCACCGGCCGAATCGGGAAAGCTGTTACGCGACAGTATGTTCAGCGGCGTCGTTCGATCGAATCGAGCCTCGTTCACCGGGGTGTCCGCTCCGAATGCTGCGGCAACCGATTCGCTCCTCGTGCCGCGACGTTGCTCGTCCTCACCGGAGATATCGAGAAACGTCGGGTACACCGACGGTGCGGTCACCGCGAGCTGCAGGGCGCAGGTTCCTCCGTACGAGTACCCGCCGACCGCCCATGCCCGGGGATCCGAGGACGCGCGGAAGTTCGACCGAACCCATTGCGGCACATCCACGGAGAGGTAGGTCTCCGCATTTCCGAGGTTCGAGTCCATGCACATCGGGTTGGCCTCGGTATCACCGAGACCATCGGCCACGACGACGATCGGGGCAGCACCCTGGTGACGGGCCGCGAAAGCGTCCATCGTCTGCATCAAGCGGCCACCCTCGATCCAGTCGACGACGTGACCGGGTTGGCCGGTGAGCAGCACCAGCACCGGCAGGTCGTCGGCACCGGCGTCGTACGAGGCCGGAAGGTAGACGGTCGCGGGCCGCGCGTCGAAGTGCGACACCGTGCCTGGCACCTCGAGATCGACCAGTCTGCCGTGACCCTCGACCGGGACGACAGGTTGACGCCCCAGAGCGACCGCCACCGTCGGATACCGTGTGACGGTCAGATTGGTGAGTACGGCCGTTGCAACCAGTACCGCTGCCAGCAGACCCAGGGCACTCAGCGAACCGAACATCGGCCCCAGCCCTGAGCCGCGCCGAACCCGCAGGACGACGACACAGATCGTGGCCAGCGACAGTACCGCCGCCGCTGTCACTGCGACTGTCGGTACCGCACCGGACAGCAGAGGTAGATGAGCCAGGTCTGCAGCCCACCGATGCAGCACCTCGAACTACCTCAGATCGCCGCGAGCGGCCTCGTACGCGGCACCGACACGGTAGAGACGCTCGTCCGCGAACGCCGGAGCCATGATCTGAAGTCCCACGGGCAGACCGTCTTCGGAGGCAAGACCAGACGGCACCGACATCGCGCAATGGCCCGCGAGATTCGTCGGCAGCGTGCACAGATCGTTGAGGTACATCGCCATCGGATCGTCCACCTTCTCCCCCAACGGGAATGCCGTCGTCGGGGTCGTCGGCGACACCAGTACGTCGACCTTCTCGTAGGCGGCATCGAAGTCGCGTGCAATGAGCGTGCGCACCTTCAGAGCCGAACCGTAGTAAGCGTCGTAGTACCCGGCCGAGAGCGCGTACGTCCCGATCATGATGCGGCGCTTGACTTCCGGCCCGAACCCTTCGGCACGCGTGATGGCCATGACCTGCTCGGCGCTGTGCTTGCCGTCGTCGCCGGCCCGCAGGCCGTATCGCATACCGTCGAATCGAGCCAGGTTGGACGACACCTCGGACGGCAGAATCAGGTAGTACGCGGCCAACGCATGCACGAAGTTGGGGCACGAGACCTCGACGACCTCGGCACCGAGTTCGGTGAGCGTGGTCACCGCGGCATCGAAGGACGAGATCACACCGGGCTGGTAACTGTCGGAATGCAATTCCTTGACAACCCCGACACGAACGCCCGACAGGTTGCCGCGAGCGCCCTCCCGTGCCGCCGCGACGACAGGCCGAACAGCCGTATCGACGGACGTGGAGTCGCGCGGATCGTATCCGGCGATCACCTCGTGCAGCAGCGCGGTATCGAGCACCGTGCGCCCGCACGGACCACCCTGGTCGAGAGAAGATGCGCAGGCGATCAACCCGTAACGCGAGACACTGCCGTAGGTGGGCTTTGTTCCCACGGTGCCGGTCAGTGCGGCCGGCTGGCGAATGGATCCGCCGGTGTCGGTGCCGATCGCCAACGGTGCCTGGTACGAGGCGAGCGCCGCCGCACTGCCACCCCCCGAGCCACCGGGGATCCGGGTCGTGTCCCACGGGTTCTTGGTCGGCCCGTACGCGGAGTTCTCGGTCGACGAGCCCATGGCGAACTCGTCCATGTTGGTCTTGCCCAGAACCGGGATACCCGCTGCTCGCAGCTTCGAGGTCAGTGTCGCGTCGTACGGCGAGACCCAGCCGTCGAGAATCCTCGAGCCGGCCGTCGTCGGCATGTCGGTCGTGGTGAACACGTCCTTGAGGGCCAACGGGACTCCGGCCAGAGCCGACGCGGGCGCACGACCTGCAGACAGTCCCGCATCGACGTCGGTCGCCGCCGAGAGCGCCTCGACTGCTGCGACATGCAGGAATGCGTGCAGGTCTGCATCGACCTCCGAGATCCGATCGAGATGCGCCTGGGTCACCTCGACTGCGCTGATCTCGCGCGCGTGAATACGGGTGGCGAGCTCGGATGCATCGAGCTTCGTCAGGTCGGTCATTCGCTCTCCCCCAGAATCTGCGGCACCGCGAAACGGCCCTCTTCCGCGTTCGGTGCGCCGGCGAGCGACTGCTCCGGCGTCAGTCCGGGAAC
The DNA here is from genome assembly GCF_027270735.1 of Rhodococcus ruber. Classification (GTDB taxonomy): domain Bacteria; phylum Actinomycetota; class Actinomycetes; order Mycobacteriales; family Mycobacteriaceae; genus Rhodococcoides; species Rhodococcoides rubrum_A. Next base: position 404,712 of record NZ_JAPWIJ010000003.1, read on the forward strand.
AGTCGTGTCGGGGCGCGTCACGTTGACGATCTCGCTGGGGTTGGCCGTCGGCGGAACATCGTCCGTAGCCACCTCCGCCACGGCTTTGACGTGGTGAAGAATCGAATCCAGCTGACCGGCGAACTCGTCGAGTTCGGCGTCACTGAGAGCCAAGCGCGACAGCCGAGCGAGGTGAGCGACCTCGTCGCGGGAGATGTCAGGCACCGCGTAGACCCCTTTCACACTGTAGGAGTGGAGCCGAACGAAACGACCCCATGTTTGTGCAGAGCGAACCGAACGGGTCCGCGAACGACGTCCAGCCTAGTGCGGAACGTCGCACAGGCTGCACGCACTCCTCGTGGCCGCTCCGGGTGTCAGAATTGTCACTGCCCGCGTTGCGAGACGTGCCACACAGGTCGAAGATGCAAGGATTGCTCGCGCCGGGGTGCACCGTGTTCCCTCTCTACCCGTCAGCAACGAACGATGGCGCTGGGGTGGCCGAAGTACGCCAGAAGTCGAAAGGGAGCGTGACATGTCCTACCTGCTCCGCGTTCAACTACCGGACCGGCCGGGCAGCCTCGGATCTTTGGCCGTCGCGCTCGGTTCGGTCGGCGCAGACATCCTCTCCCTCGACGTCATCGAACGCGGTGACGGATACGCGGTCGACGATCTGGTGGTCGACGTCGCGCCCGGTTCGCTTCCCGACACGTTGATCACGGCCGCCGAGAACCTCGACGATGTCCGGGTCGATTCCATCCGGCCGTACACCGGTGTCCTCGACACCCACCGCGAACTGGAATTGATCGATCGCGTCGCCGCCGCGTCCGACGATCGACTGCAGGTACTGGTCGACGGTGCCCCTCGGGTTCTACGAGTGGGGTGGAGCACAGTTGTGGCCACCAATGCGCACGGCCCGTACCGCCTGGTGGGTAGCTCCGGAGCACCCGAAACCCATGCCGCAGAGCTGCCGTGGTTCCCCCTGGCGGCTCCCGCTGCGCTGGACGCAGATGCAGAATGGGTTCCGCAGGTGTGGCGAGACATGGATACCCAGATCGCCGCCGCTCCGCTCGGAAACACCGGCACTGTACTCATGCTGGGAAGGCCGGGTGGGCCGGAATTCAGACCGTCGGAGGTTGCCCGGCTCGGTTACCTCGCCGGCATCGTGGCCACCGTCCTGAACTGACACTGCCGCATCAGGTCAGTCCGCATCCGGTCCGTCGTCGGATGCCTGCTCGGTGTCGGCGGGAGCCACTGCCTGGGGTCCCTCGGTCAACAGCAGAGTGAACCCCGACTCGTCCAGTACCGGTACGCCGAGCTCGATCGCTTTGTCGTGCTTGGACCCCGGTGACTCGCCGACGACGACGAACGCAGTTTTCTTCGACACCGAACCCGCCGCCTTCCCGCCTCGGAGCAGGATCGCCTCTTTGGCCTCGTCACGGGAATACGAGGTCAGTGATCCGGTGACGACGATCGACAGTCCTTCGAGATTTCTCTCTATGGAGGCGTCACGCTCGTCTTCCATCCGCACGCCCGCGGCCCGCCATTTGTCGACGATGGCTCGATGCCAGTCGACGTCGAACCATTCCGAGACAGCGGCCGCGATGGTGCCACCCACCCCGTCGACCGCAGACAATTCCTCGACCGACGCCGCCTCGATACGTTCGAGACTGCCGAACTCCCCGGCCAGCGCACGGGCCGCCGACGGCCCCACGTGCCGGATGGACAGGCTGACCAGGACGCGCCAGAGCGGCTGATTCCTCGCTACGGCCAAGTTGTCGAGCAACTTGCGACCGGTGGCCGAGAGCGCCCCCGATTTTGTGCGGAAGATCGCCGTCTTCATCAGGTCTTCTTCGGTGAGCGAGAACAGATCGCCCTCGTCCTCGATGGCACCGGTGGTCAACAGGTCGGATGCGGCCTCGTACCCGAGCCCCTCGATATCGAATCGCTGCCGCTCGGCCACGAAGAACACGCGCTCGCGCCGTTGCGCCGGGCAGAACTGCGAGTTGGGGCAACGCAGGTCTGCATCACCCTCCTTGGCCGGAGCCAGTGGCGTCGAGCACTCCGGGCACTCGGTGGGCATGACGAATTCGGTCTCGTCACCGGTCCTGGCGTCGACGACGGGTCCGAGAACCTCCGGGATGACCTCACCCGCCTTGCGAATGGTCACCGTGTCGCCGATCAACACGCCCTTACGCTTGACCTCCGAGGCGTTGTGCAGAGTTGCCAACGACACCGTCGAACCGGCTACGAGAACCGGAGTCATGTACGCGAACGGTGTCACTCGGCCAGTCCTGCCCACACTGACCCGGATGTCGAGCAGAGTCGTGGTGACTTCCTCGGGTGGGTACTTGTAGGCGATCGCCCACCTCGGTGCCCGAGACGTAGTTCCCAGACGGCGGTGCAGCGACATCTCGTCGATCTTGACCACCAGACCGTCGATCTCGTGTTCGACGTCGTGCCGGTGCTGGTCCCAGTAGACGACCTTCTCGACTACCTCGTCGATCCCCCGCACCCGTGTGGTGTGCGTGGAGATCGGCAGGCCCCACGCTCGGAGTGCCTCGTAGGCGTGCCACTGCGAATCGGGGGTGAAGCCCACCATGCGCCCGAACCCGTGGCAGATCATGCCCAGGCGTCGCTTGGAGGTGACGGCAGGATTCTTCTGTCGCAGCGACCCTGCGGCGGAGTTTCGCGGATTGGCGAACGGGGGCTTGCCCTCCTCCACGAGGGAGGCGTTGAGGGCCTGGAAATCCTCGAGGCGGAAGAAGACCTCCCCGCGTACTTCCAGTACCTCCGGCACCGGGTACTCCGCACTGCCCGTCAGGGTGTCCGGGATGTCGTCGATCGTGCGTGCGTTGAGGGTCACGTCCTCGCCCGTACGTCCGTCGCCGCGGGTGGCACCACGAACCAGAGTGCCGTTCTCGTACACCAGGTTCAGCGCGACGCCGTCGATCTTGACCTCGCACAGGTAGTGCAGATCCGGCCCGGCCTCGGTCTCGACTCGTTTTGCCCAGGCACGCAGCTCGTCGTGGTCGAACACGTTGTCCAGGCTCAGCATTCGTTCCAGATGGTCCACGGCGGTGAATTCCGTCGCGAAGCCGCCTCCGACGAGTTGGGTCGGCGAATCCGCGGTCCGTAGATCCGGGTGTGCATCTTCCAGATCGTTGAGCTCACGCAGCAGAGCATCGAATTCGCCGTCGGACACGATGGGCGAATCGCGAACGTAGTAGCGGAACTGATGGCCGCGCACTTCCTCGGCCAGCGTCTGCCATCGCTCGCGATCGGCAGAGGACGCGGCATCGAGTTCTACACCGACTGTCCCTGCGACGTCGTCGGTTCCTGCGGGTAGTTCGGTGGGCTCAGGCACGTCTCGAAGATTATCCGACCCCACCGACAGTGACCCATCTGCCGACACCGGGCCTCTAGCGACCCATGAGTCCCAGCAACAGCGTCGCGGCCACGAGCGCCACCGCGCAGATACCGGCGGTCAGTGCGAAACCGCTGAAGAACGAATCGGCGTAGATACCGCCGAGCACCGAGGCCATCACCGAGAGCAACACTCCCGCGGGCAATCCACGTCGCTGGGCATCCGATAGCCGATACATCGGACGATCATCGCAGAGGTCTCGTACGAGCACGCCGGCGCACCGAGCTACGGGCAGATCGCGGACTCAGATCTCGTCGATCACCAGACTGTTGCCGCCGGACTGCTTGGACCGGTACATCGCGGCGTCCGCCGTACGTGCCGCTCTACCGACCACCGACGTTCCCACGTCCCACAGGGCCGAGTCCTCGCGCAGCAAAGCCATGCCGACGCTGACGGTGACGGGGATGTCGTCCCGACCGTCGCAGAGCACCCGGACGACGTCGAAGCCGAGATCGACCATTCCCCGCGCGTCGCCGACCAGAGCGACGAGGAATTCTTCGCCACCGGTTCTGGCGAGAACTCCACCCTGATGCCGAACCAGGCGGCGCAGTCGGTCGGCGACTCGAACGATCACGTCGTCGCCGCGACTGTGCCCGAAACGGTCGTTGACGGACTTGAACTTGTCGATGTCGACGACCATGAACGCCATGGACATATCCCGCGAGTGGGCTTGCTGCCAGAGGTCGAGCAGTTCACTGTCGATGCCTCGCCGGTTGTACACCCCGGTCAGTGGATCGAGGACCGAACGCTTGGCGTCGTTGGACAGCGTTGTCCACGCCACCTGAGCGAACACCGGCACTCCCACGGTTGCCAGGAGCAACACCACCGTGGCGGTCGCGACAGCGGGCCCGTCGATGTAGTCCACGTCGTCGTTCATCACCGTTACGAAGGTGCGAATGCCGAAGCCGACGATGCACGTGGCGGTCCACACCAAGTGCGCCACCAGCAAGCGTGGACTCAAGAAGTAGGTGCACAGTGCGCCCGTGATGGCGAACAACACTGTTCCGATGAGTGAGGCGATGGGATCGTACAGAATCAACACCGAGGTCGTGAGGATGTCGCCGAAGGCGAGAAAGCCGATGAACCACTTCTTTCCCGGGATCGGTCCGAGCACACACCGAGCGGCGACGGCAACCTGAATCGCGAGCACCAGCGCAACCCAGACGATCGCAGTAGTTCCGCGAGGCCCCAGGTCACTGAAGAGCATCAGGATCGACGTCAGCGCGTACATCAACGTTGCCGTGCCGAAGACTGCGCGAATGATTCCGGTCAGTGGGCGGGTCGATCTGTGGTTGAGGATCCACTCGAAATCGTGCGGCGCTCGATACCAGTCGGAGGTTGCGGCTGCGAGTTTGGCCATCACACCTCGACGGTGTCGGCCGGAACGCCGGAGGGAGGCAACCTCGTCGAAGTCGCGACCGCCTGATGCCATGTTCCGAACTCCCACCGATTCGATAGACCCCCGACGGCCATGTGAATAGTGTCACACCTGTTCGACGTCCCAATACTCATGGGGCGCGGGGTAGCCGAGTCAGAGCCCGGTCACTCGAAGCGACTGTGCGATCTCACAACGAATCGGGCGAGTCGGCGAATGCAGCGGCGACGTCGCGGGCGAGTCCTGTTGCGCGACGGGCCCACTCCGGCGTGCTGCCGGCCAGACCACAACTGGGCGTCACCGAGATCTGTGATGCGAGGACAGAACGATCGAACCCGAGGCGGTCGATCAAGACCACACCCGGCTCCGCGAGTTCCCGCCAACCCGTTGGCCGCTCGGGGGCTACCGGTGGAATCAAGCCGAGCATCAGCGTCTTTCCTGTCTGCAGCAACTCGCCGATCCCGTCGAAGTCGGTGCGGCGCAGCCCGGTCGCGTCCACGGCAACGGCAGCAGCTCGCGAGCGGCGCAACAGATCGAAGGGAACATCGGAGTCGCAACAATGCACCACGACTGGGAGCGCAATGGTCTCCATCAGCGAGTCGAGCACTTCGAGTGCGTCCGGTTCGGGAACCGAACGCACGGTATCGAGACCGGTGATCCCCGTCAGGCTGCCGGCCAGAACGGCTGCGAGACTGGGCTCGTCGAGCTGAACCACGACGTCGACGCCGAGCCGGCGCGCCACCTCCGCGCAGTGCACCCGAAGCCCCTCACCGAGGGCTTCGGTGAAATGCCGGACGGCACCGCGGTCGGTCAAAGCCCGATGCCCGTGCCGGAGTTCGACCTGAGCGGCCATCGTGAACGGTCCGGCGGCCTGAACCTTGATCGTGCGGCCGCTGCCGCCAAGCCCCGAGACCTCCCACAGTTCCTCGAGCACATCGAGATCCTCGGCGAGAAAATCGCCGGCCCGACGACCGGCAAGCATGGGACGGGGTACGACCCGATATCCGGACGTGCGCACGTCGAGTTCGACGTCGACCATGATGGCTCCGGTGCGCCCGATCGTGTCCGCACCCAGTCCGCGTGCCGGGAGCTCGACGATGTGCGGTAACTCGTCGAACTCACCGAGGACGATTGCGGCAGCCTCACGGATGTCGGTACCCGGCCAGGAACCGATACCGGTTGCAAGTCCTGCGAAATCGCTCGCGGTCACTCGCGCTCGGATCGAGTGCCCGAGATGGTCGAGCTGCCGATGACGATGTCTCCGTGAATGTCCTTGCGGTACAACACCGCTGCCTGCCCCTTGGCAACTCCGGTGAGTGGAGCGCGCAACTGGATCTCCATCCCTTCGCCCACTGCCTCGGCGACGGCGTCGGTCAGCCCGCCGTGCGCACGAACCTGGACTGTGCACTCGATGGGACCGGTCGGGGCCACGCCTTCGGTCCACACCGCACGGTCTCCGCTGATGGCCCAGACATCGAGCTTCTGCGCGGAACCGACCATGACGGTGCCGCTGTCGGGCTCGATCGAGGTGACATAGCGCGGACGGCCGTCGGCGGCAGGCCCTTCGACTCCGAGTCCCTTGCGTTGTCCGATGGTGAAACCGTGCACACCGTCGTGGTCGGCCAGTTCGGCTCCGGTGTCGGAGTCGACGACCTTGCCCGGGCGCACTCCGATGTGTGCGCCGAGGAAGGCGCGTGTGTCCCCCGAGGGGATGAAGCAGATGTCGTGGCTGTCCGGCTTGTCCGCAACGGCCAGCCCGCGCTCGGCTGCCTCCTCGCGGATCTCGGACTTCGGAGTGTCGCCGATGGGGAACATCGCACGCGAGAGTTGACCCTGGGTGAGCACGGCCAAGACGTAGGACTGGTCCTTGTCCGCGTCCACGGCCCGGCGTAGCACTCCGTCGTGCAGCTGGGCATAGTGCCCGGTGGCCACGGCGTCGAAGCCGAGTGCGAGAGCGCGGTCCGCCAACGCGGAGAACTTGATCTTCTCGTTGCACCGCAGGCAGGGGTTGGGAGTTTCTCCCGCTGCGTAGGACGCCACGAAGTCGTCGATGACGTCCTCTTTGAAGCGATCGGCGAAATCCCAGACGTAGAAAGGTATTCCGAGTACGTCGGCGGCTCGGCGAGCGTCACCGGCGTCCTCTTTCGAGCAGCAGCCGCGCGAACCGGTACGAAGCGCACCGGGAGCGGTCGACAGTGCCAGGTGAACGCCGACGACATCGTGGCCTTCGTCCACGGCACGAGCCGCAGCCACCGCCGAGTCGACTCCCCCGCTCATAGCAGCCAGAACACGCATCAGCGATTTCCTCCTCGAGCTCCGACGCCGGCCAATCCGGCGGCACGAGCGCGTTCGACGACCTGCGGCAGCGCCGCAAGCACAGTGGTGATGTCTGTATCGGACGATCCGGCCCCCAGGGAGAACCGCAACGATCCACGGGCGACGCCAGGATCGAGGCCGAGAGCAATCAGCACATGGCTGGCACTGGCCACGCCCGCAGTACACGCGGAGCCCGTCGAACATTCTATGCCCGCGGCGTCGAGCAGCATCAACAGCGAATCGCCCTCACAGCCGGGAAACGTGAAATGGACGTTTCCGGCCAACCGGTCGTCACCTTCGGGGCCATTGAGGATGACGTCGGGAACAATGTCTCGAATACCTGCGATCAACCGATCACGCAACGCACTCAGTTCGGCACGGTGCCGTGATGCATTCTCGGTGGTCGACCGCAGCGCGGCTGCCATCGCGACGACGCCTGCGGTGTCCGGAGTGCCCGAACGCACGTCTCGTTCGTGGCCACCGCCGTGGAACAACGGAACACACGGAACCTGACGACCCAGCAGGAGCGCGCCGACGCCTTGGGGACCACCGAACTTGTGAGCGGCGATGCTCAGCGCGGACAGACCGCTGTCCGCAAAGCTCACGGGCAGATGCGGGACAGCTTGGATCGCGTCACTGTGCATCGGGACGCCGTATTCGGCGGCGACGGCTGCCAGCTCGGTGATCGGCATGACAGTTCCGATCTCGTTGTTCGCCCACATCACAGTGACGAGGGCAGTCTCGTCTGCGTGCAGGGCCAGTTCGGCCCTCAGTACGTCGGGAGTCACCCGGCCGTCGGTGTCGACCGGGAGCCATGTGACGACCGCACCGTCGTGGGCCACCAGCCATTCCACGGCATCGAGTACGGCATGGTGTTCGACCGAGCTCGCGATGATTCTGGTCAGGGTGGGGTCGGAATCACGGCGTGCGGCAAAAATGCCCTTCACGGCGAGATTGTCGCTTTCGGTGCCGCCGGAGGTGAAGATCACCTCGGACGGGCGCGCGCCGAGGTCTGCGGCTATCGACTCGCGAGATTCCTCCACCCGACGACGGGCGGATCGGCCGGAGGTGTGCAGCGAGGATGCGTTTCCGACGGTGGTGAACACAGAGTTCATCGCCTCGATCGCGCTCGGCAACATCGGGGTCGTTGCTGCGTGATCGAGGTACACCGGTGGCCGAGGCGGGACGGAAGCAGTCGTACTGCGCACAGAAGGCATAACAGGCTAGACGATACCCGCTGCCCGGAGTGCGGACCTACCTGCGCGAGGCGGGTCCGCACTCACGTCGGTCGACGCTTCGGTCAGGCCGCCGCAACCGTCGGGGCACTCGGGCGGCGCTCGGCTTCGGCCACGACCTCGTGCACCGAGACCTGATGGACGGTGGGGTCGTACACGTCCTTCCGGGGTCGTTCCGCGGGCTCCACTCCGGCGTCGCGACGAATTGCCACCTCACAGCGGCGAGCGAGGTCGCGCCGGTCGCTGCCGGGTGCTTCCGGTGCCGTGAACTCCACCTCGGCCCGCAGTCCTCGAAGTCCGAAGATCCGGCCGATGGACGCGCCGATCGTTTCGTCTCCGACGAAGCAGGTCGCCGTGGTCTGCTCTCCGGTTCGGTCGAGATACCGCAACCGGATCGGCTGCACCCAGGTCTCGGAATCGATGGCCGCCTGCAACAACGCCGGGCGCAGCGAGCCGTACGCGCGCCCACACCAGGTAGTGGCCTCGGGGAAAACGACGACCGATCCACCTGCTCGGACTCGTTCGGCCACCTGCTCGACGACACCGGGCAGCTGATGCAAACGGGCTCGATCGATGGGGAGCACTTTCATGGCCCGCGCCAGCCGTCCGAGCACCGGCCAGTCGACCAGATCGGCGCGCGCGACGAAGGTCGAGGGTCGGACAGCAGTGAGCACGACGACATCGGTCCAGGAGATGTGCCCGGCGACGTGCAGAGCTCCCCCGGATGTTCGAGATCGCTCGCGTTCCGAGCGAGCATCGAGGACCGTGAGGTCGATGCCGATGGCCAGCAACAACATCCGAGCGCCGAGACGCGTCAGCGAACGACGAACCCGCGGAAAGGGCACGCCGAGTACGACCAACACCGGCAGCAATCCGAACGCAGCCAGTGCCAGCACGATGCGCAGCACGAGAACGAATCGTCTCACCGTCGGCGGGTTCTTCGGTAGACAACCGTCGCCGCACGGCGAGGACGGCATCCAGGCATGTGTGCGCACGATCGGTTGCGTCACCGGGTACCCGACTCGAATGTCGTTGCAGCCGAACGCAACCGATCGAGATACCGAGTGTTGGCCTCGTGCAGCCCGAGTAAGGCGACGAAATCCGCCACACCGAAGTCGGGGTCGTGCGCAGGCTCGCCACAGATGGATGCCCCGAGCCGGAGGTATCCGTTCAGCAACGGCGGCATGGACGTTCGCTTCGCAGGTGCGATGTCGACCAGGTCGACTCCGTCGACGACGACCGGAGCGTAGGGCCGAACCCGCCGATCGGGCGTCGTTGCATGCTTGTCCAACAGCCGGTCTCGGACGCTTCGGACATTGGCCCCGAGAGGTTCACCCGGTGCCGATTGCATGGGAACCGACACGCAGCCCATCACCCACTCGTACCCCGTCACGTCTAGGTAGTGCAGTATTCCCGCCCACATCAGGCCGAGGACCGATCCGGATCGATGGTCGGGATGCACTGCAGCTCTGCCCATTTCGACGATGTTCATGCCGACGGGATCAAGCGCGGAGATATCGAATTCGGTTGCCGTGTAGTAGCCGCCTGCGGCCACCGCGGCCGGTGGCGGCAACATGCGGTAGCAGCCGACGAACGTGTCGGTCCACTGGTCGCGGACGAGAAGGTGGTCACAGAATTCGTCGAACCGATCGGCGTCGAGGCCGTCGGGGTCGGTGGGAACAGCAAATCCCGGCTCGGACGCGAACACGTCGTAGCGCAGACGCTGCGCCGCGAGTCGGTGCTCGGGGTCGGTGGACAACACGAGTGAGTAGCGGTCGGTGGCCGGGACGATCGATGCAGTCGAGCTCATGACGGAAGTGGTCATGAGGTGTGTCTAACGAGCCAGGAAGACTACCGGGCGTCGACGGGGGAACGTGTCGGAAGAGTTTGCATGAACAAGGTTGCCCGCCTCACGGGAGAAGGCCCCCACCGCCGAAGCAGTGAGGGCCTTCTCGCAGAACAGCGGCTGTGGCTATCCCTTGTGCTTCTTGACTGCGTCGGTCAGCTGCGGAGCGACGTTGAACAGGTCGCCGACGATGCCGTAGTCGGCGATCTCGAAGATGGGAGCTTCTTCGTCCTTGTTCACTGCGACGATGGTCTTCGAGGTCTGCATTCCGGCGCGGTGCTGGATGGCTCCGGATATGCCGAGTGCAACGTACAGCTGCGGGGAGACGGTCTTGCCCGTCTGGCCCACCTGGAACTGGCCCGGGTAGTACCCGGAGTCGACGGCAGCGCGCGAGGCACCGACTGCGGCACCGAGCGAATCGGCGAGATCCTCGACGACCGAGAACTTGTCGGCGCTGCCGACGCCACGTCCGCCCGAGACGACGACAGTCGCCTCGGTGAGCTCCGGGCGGTCGCCGCCCACGATCGGGTCACGCGAGGTGACCTTGACGGTGCCGTCTTCCTGCGCCGGGACCTCGACGGTTTCGCGAGTTCCCGCTCCGGCCTTCGGCTCGGCCTCGACTGCGCCGGGACGCAGCGAGATGACCGGAACGTCGCCGTTGGCCTTCGCCTCGACGGTGAACGCGCCGCCGAAGATCGAGTAGACGGCACTGCCGTCGTCGTTCAGCGACACGACGTCGTTGTGGTAACCCGAGCCCAGGCGCGCTGCGAGCCGTCCCGCAACTTCCTTGCCTTCGATCGTGGCCGCGGTGATGATCGCCGCGGGCGAGACCGACTCCGCGAGTGCCGACAGGACGTCGACCTTCGGGGTGACCAGAAATCCGTCGATGTCGTCGGACTCGGCGGCGTAGATCTTCTCGGCACCAGCTTCGGCCAGCGCGTCGGCGACCTTGTCGGTGGTGCCGACCGGACCGGTGACGACCGCGGACGGCTCACCCAGTGCGCGAGCGGCGGTGATCAGCTCGGAGCTGACCTTCTTCAATGTTCCCTCGACGTGCTCCACGAGCACGAGTACTTCTGCCATGACTTGCTCCTCGTTTGTCTTCGATTGCTCGGTGGGGCGGGATCAGATGATCTTCTGGCCTACGAGGTAGGTAGCGATCTTGTCGCCGCCGTCGCCCTCGTCGGTGAGCCGCTCGCCGGCAGTCTTGGGAGGCTTGGGGGTCGACGAGGTAACCGTCGTGCCTGCATTGTCGACACCGACGATGCCGTCCTCGACGCCGATGTCGGCCAACGTGATGGTCTGCACCGTCTTCTTCTTGGCGGCCATGATGCCCTTGAAGGACGGGAACCGGGGCTCGTTGATCTTCTCGGTGACGCTCACGATGGCGGGCAGCGTGGCTTCGAGGCCGAATATGCCCTCGTCGGTCTCGCGCTCGCCGGTGACCTTGCCGTCGGCGACGGTGAGCTTGCGCAGCTGCGTCAGCGCCGGGATCTGCAGGTATTCGGCAATGATCGCGGGGACTGCACCGGTCCGTCCGTCGGTGGCCTCGTTGCCGGCGATGATGAGATCGGCCGGTTCGTCGTTCTCGAATGCGACATTGCCCAGCGCCGCAGCCAGGGCGTACCCGGTCTGGATGGCGTCGGAGCCGTGCAGGCTCGGGTCGTTGAGGTGCACTGCGCTGTCCGCACCCATCGACAGAGCCTTGCGAATCGCATCGGTGGCGCGATCGGGGCCTGCGGACAGAACCTTGACCTCACCGCCCTGGGCTTCCTTGATGAGCAATGCCTCTTCGACGGCCCGCTCGTTGATCTCGTCGAGGACGGCGTCGGCAGCCTCGCGATCGAGGGTGTAGTCACCGTCGGTGAGCTTGCGCTCGGACCACGTGTCTGGAACCTGCTTGATCAAAACAACGATGTTCGTCATGGGTCTGCGTCGACCTCCTGGTCATGTTCTGCTGATCGTGAGTGTTCTAACGGTTCGTGCAGTTCTACGGCCTGGGACGAGGTTACCTCACCGTAGTTACTCATGGGTAACTTACCTCCTCGTCCGTCCGACCATACATCTGCGCCCCGACTGTTACGGAGACCACGTTGGCTTACCTCCCCCACGCCTCCACTAACCTTCCGTCGGTGAACGATTCTTCGGCTCAGGCACCGGTACCCGAACCACTCCCCCTCACCGGCGAGAGAACGGTGCCGGGTATCGCCGAGGAGAACTACTGGTTCCGCCGCCACGAGGTGGTCTACCGAGCACTGGTCGAGCGGTGCCGAGACTGCACCGTACTCGAGGCCGGATCGGGAGAAGGCTACGGAGCCAACATGATTGCCGATGTTGCAACGCATGTCATCGGTCTCGACTACGACGCATCTGCGGCCTCGCACGTGCGTGCGCGCTACCCCCGGGTGACGATGTTGCGCGGCAACCTCGACCGCCTTCCGTTCGCCGACTCCTCCATCGATGTCGTCGTCAATTTCCAGGTCATCGAGCACCTGTGGGATCAGGGTGCATTTCTCGCCGAGGTGCACCGGATTCTCAAACCCGGGGGCACGCTCTTGATCAGCACACCCAACCGGATCACGTTCTCGCCGGGCCGCGATACTCCGCTCAATCCCTTCCACACTCGCGAGCTCGACGCCGCCGAGCTGACCGAACTTCTCGTCGACGCTCGCCTCGAGGTAACCCAACTGACCGGGGTCCGACACGGCAGTACGTTGGCCGCCCTCGATGCCAAGCACGGCGGCTCCTTCATCGACGCGCAGATCGAGCGGGCTCTGGCAGGCGAGCCGTGGCCGACCGAGCTGGCCGAGGACGTCGCGGCGATCACGATCGACGACTTCGAGATCGCCGCCGACCGCATCGACGAGAGCCTCGACCTGGTTGCAATCGCCAAGAAGAGCTCGAGTTCGGTGATCGGGTGACATCCGGCACCACCGTGCCGGGCATGTTCTCTCTGGTGCTGCACTCCCACCTCCCCTGGTTGGCCAATCACGGCAGATGGCCCGTCGGCGAGGAATGGCTGTACCAGTCCTGGGCCGACTGCTATCTGCCGCTCACCGCGGCCCTGGAGCGACTGGCCGACGACGGCCACACCGACGTGCTGTCGCTCGGCGTCACCCCGGTTCTGGCCGCCCAACTGGACGACCCACACTGCCTGTCGGGTATGCACCACTGGCTCGGAAATTGGCAATTGCGCGCCCACGAAGCCGCCGATCGCGAACTGTCCGTTCGCGAACACCGAGGTGCCGCCGCTGCCCTCCGACAATTCGAGACACGCTGGCGGCACGGCGGATCCGCAGTGCTTCGGCCGCTGCTCGATGCCGGGACGGTCGAGTTGTTGGGCGGCCCGCTCGCGCACCCGTTCCAGCCACTGCTCGATCCTCGATTGCGCGAGTTCTCGCTCCGCGAAGGTCTGCGGGACGCACACGCACGCTGGGGCAGCACACCGTCGGGAATCTGGGCACCGGAATGCGGCTTCACCCCCGGCATGGAATCCGAGTACGCGGCCGCCGGAGTCTCGCACTTCATGGTCGACGGCCCCGCGATGCGCGGCGACACCTCGCTCGGCAGGCCTGTGTGGGATTCGGACGTCGTCGCGTTCGGCCGAGATCTTCCGGTCAGCTATCGCGTCTGGTCACCCAAATCGGGCTATCCGGGCCACGGTTCCTACCGGGACTTCCACACCTACGACCACGAGACCGGCCTCAAACCCGCTCGCATCACCGGACGCACGGTCGACTCGAACGACAAGGCCCCCTACGACCCCGAGCGCGCTGCGGCGACGGTCGATCGCCACGTCGCCGATTTCGTGGACGTGGTCCGTCGACGCCTGATCTCGGAATCCGATCGGATCGGCCGTGACGCTCTGGTCGTGGCCGCATTCGACACCGAGCTCTTCGGACACTGGTGGCACGAGGGCCCCCAGTGGCTCGAGAAGCTCATGCACGCACTCCCGGCCGCCGGAATCACCGTCGGCACGCTGAACGACGCACGCGAGCAGGGATACGTCGGTGCACCGCTCGAACTGCAGGATTCGTCGTGGGGATCGGGCAAGGACTGGCGCGTGTGGGCAGGAGACGATGTCGCCGACCTGGTTGCGCTCAATTCCGAGGTCTCCCGGACCGCGCTCGACGCCGTCGATGCCGCCCGGGCGGACAGTCGCCGCAACGGTGGGCCCGAACTACGCAATCGGGTCAGCGATCAGATACTGCGTGAGACACTGATGGCAGTGGCCAGCGACTGGGCATTCATGGTCAGCAAGGACTCCGCCGCCGGTTATGCGCGGGAACGCGCGCACGTCCACGCGCACGCTCTGCGCGAGATCTCTGCTGCGGCCATCGGCGGTTCGACACCCCGGGCGGCCGAACTTGCGAGGCAGTGGAACCGCGCGGACGGATTGTTCCCCGCGTTGGACGCGCGCCGTCTACCCGGTGCGCACCGTGGCAGCGACCCGAAACCTGCAGGGGGACGTCGATGAAGATCCTGATGGTGTCGTGGGAATACCCACCCGTGGTGGTCGGCGGACTCGGTCGGCACGTTCATCACCTGGCGACCGAGCTGGTCCTCTGCGGACACGAGGTCGTGGTCCTGTCGCGTCGACCCACCGGTACCGACGCCGCCACACACCCGACCTCGCATCACATCGAGGACGGCGTGCTCGTCGTTGCCGTCGCGGAGGACCCGGCTCACTTCGTCTTCGGAGAAGACATGCTTGCCTGGACCCTCGCGATGGGCCACGCGATGGTCAGGGCCGGTGTCGCGCTGGGCAAGCCGGGACTGGGCGAGGGCTGGCAGCCCGACGTCGTCCACGCCCACGACTGGCTCGTTGCGCACCCCGCCATCGCCCTGGCCGAGTTCTACGACGTACCTCTCGTCTCGACCATCCACGCCACCGAGGCCGGACGTCACAGCGGCTGGATCTCCGGCCCCGTCAACCGTCAGGTGCATTCCGTCGAATGGTGGCTGGCCAACGACTCGGATGCGGTCATCACCTGCTCGGCGTCGATGCGAGACGAGGTGACCGCGTTGTTCGGTGTGTCCGAGTCGTCGGTCTCGGTCATTCGAAACGGAATCGACGGATCCACCTGGAGCTTCCGACGACGCGAGCCCCGATCCGAGCCCGCGAAGCTGCTCTACGTCGGCCGGCTCGAATACGAGAAGGGCATCCAGGACGCAATCGCCGCCCTCCCCCGTATCCGGCGGAGCCACCCGGGCACCACTCTGCACATCGCCGGTGAGGGAACTCAGTTCGCTTGGTTGGCCGGGCTGGCGCGCACGCACCGGGTGAGCCGGGCAGTGTCGTTCCTGGGCAACCTGGACCACACCGAGTTGCTCGGTTGGCTGCACGGAGCCGACGCCATCGTCCTGCCGAGCCGATACGAACCGTTCGGCATCATCGCCCTCGAGGCCGCGGCCGCAGGTACCCCGTTGGTCGCGTCCACCGCAGGCGGACTCGGCGAAGCGATCGTCGACGGTGTGACCGGCCTGTCCTTCGCGCCCGCGGACGTCGCTGGGCTGGCCGCTGCCGTCCGGAAGGTGCTCGACAACGCCGACGCCGCGCAGGAACGGGCGGTGGCGGCCCGAGAACGCCTGACCGTGGACTTCGACTGGAAACACGTTGCCGAATCGACGGCCCGGGTCTACCTGGAAGCAAAGCGTAAAGTTCGCCATCCGTTGGGCCGCCCGCACATCGTCGAACGCGCACTCCCCGGCCGCACCTGAGCCGCCCGACGTGCACGGAACCCCGTAGTGGGTGACGAGGTTCCGCTCACCCGACTGTCAGCTCTCCCGCGCGGCCTCGGCCTGACCGAGGGCCTTCTTGCGTGCAATGTCCTCCAGCGCCGCAATGTATTTCGCGCGATCTGCGGCACCGGCTTCCCACGCGTCCTTGCGGTTGCGGACGACTTTGGCAGGGGCACCGACGGCGATACTGTAATCGGGAATCTCGCCCTTGACCACGGCATGGGCACCGAGTACGCAGCCGCGCCCGATCCTGGTCTCACGCAGAATCGTCACCTTGGCGGCGATCCAGGTGTCCGGCCCTATTCGCACGGGCCCCTTCACGATTCCCTGGTCCTTGATCGGCATGTTCACATCGTCCATCCGATGATCGAAATCGCAGATGTAGCACCAGTCGGCCACCAGCGTCGACGCGCCGATCTCGATATCGAGATAGGTGTTGACGACGTTGTCCTTGCCGAACACCACCTTGTCACCGATCCGCAGCGAACCCTCGTGGCAACGAATGGCATTGCCGTCGCCGATGTGTACCCAGCGCCCGATCTCGAGACGCGAGAGCTCGGGGGTGGAGTGGATCTCGACGTTCTTGCCGAGAAACACCATGCCCCTCAGGATCACGTGCGGATTGGCGAGCTTGAACTTCGCCAGTCGGTAGTACCGCACGAGATACCAGGGCGTGTACGCCTTGTTCGCGAGCACCCAATCGAGGGACGCACGCGTGAGGAAACGCGCCTGCTCGGTGTCGCGTCGTCTCGACCCGCGCCAGCGTGTCCGCAGCGGTGCGTTCCACATACTCGTCATGGTCGTTCACCCTAGTTTCTCGTTCGCCCGCTCTCTGCCGGCACCCGTCGGCGGGCTAGGGTTGCCTGTCGACTGTTGCCGGTCGGCGCAGGAGAACAGGCACGCCCGGCACCGCGTCGGGCACGGAAGACCTCATGGGGAGCGATCGATGCACGGCGTCAGGGCCCACGGCAGGACCGGCAGAAAGGTCACTGCGGTCGCCGCCGCAGTTGTGTTGGTGACCCTGAGCGGCTGCAGTTCCGACACCGCCGCTATCGAACCGCTCTCACCCGATTCGTGGCCCGCCGCCCATGCGAACGCACACAACAGTGGATCGACCGCAGTGTCGGTCGACTCTCCCCTCACGTTGGACTGGACCCGGCCCACCGGCGGCACCGTGAGCTCTCCGGTGTCCATCGGCTCGACGGGTCAGATGTTCGTCACCGCCGCCACCGAATCCGGGTGCAACCTCTTCTCCTTCGAGATCGACTCCGCTCGCAAGCGTTGGTGCAATCGCGTCGGGCCATCGGTCGTGACCGCAACGCCTACGGTCGACTCCGCGATCAACGTGTACATCGGTGACGACGGCGGCATGAACTCGTACAACGATCACGGGCAACTTCGTTGGCGAACACCGGTATACGGGGTGCCGAAGTCCGCTCAGTTCCTCGGGGACGGGAGCGTGCTCTCGGTGACCCAGATGGGTCAGGTCAGCGTCCTGGACACACAGAACGGCCAGCTTCGAGTGCCCATCCTCGACCTCGTTCCGACGCCGAACTTCCTCACCGATCCGAACTCCGATTTTCAGCCGGTCGACACCGGGCTCGCCGAATGCAGTGTGGGAGGGTCGGAATGCCTCGTCCCCGCCGCACCAGCGATCGACGCCGCAACCGGGGCGATCTACCTCACACTGTGGCGTCCGGGTTCGATTGCGCCGCAACTTGTTTCACTGCAGTACAACCGCGACGGCTCCCCCGGACTCACCGAACGCTGGTCCTCGGACCTCCTGCCCGCAGGAGTCGCGTCGTCTCCGGTGTTGTCCGAGGACGGGTCGACGGTCTACGTGGCCGATGTCGACGGCCGGTTGACTGCGTTCGACACCGCCGACGGGCGACAGAAGTGGACCGAGGGCACCGGACTCGGAGTCGGGGCATCCCCGTCGATCGCCGCGGACGGCACCATCGTTCCCGCCGGCGGTGACGGCACCTTGATCGGGTTGCGCGACAACGGCGGTTCCGTCGAGCGGGTGTGGGTGCGCGACGACATCGAACAAGCAGGAACAGCAGCACAATCCGCAGACGGCCGCGGCCACACCGTCGTCCGCGACGGCGACGGACTCGCGCTGCTCACCTTCGATTCGGCTACCGGCGACACAGTGGACTCGCAGCCTGTTCCCGACGTCGTCGGTGCAACGGTCGGCACGTCCATCGGGCCGGACGGGCAGGTCGTGACCGCGAGCTACCTGGGTGAGATCTTCACCTACACCGACTGATCTATCGCCCCGGGTGCACAGACGAAAGACACCGCCGACCGGTCGATTCGGGTGATCACCACCGAGAACGCGACGGTTCCGCGGAGCTTGAGCTTGGGCCGCAGTATCGCGGGATCGACGTCGACTCCGCGTACGAGAATCTCGACCGAGCCGCATTCCATCCGATTCAGTTGCTGCCGAAGCACTTTCTCGGAGAACTTGGACTGCTCCAGAATCCGAAAGCCGCGTACCCCCGCCGGTACTGTATCGCCGGTCAGGTATGCGATCCTCGGATCGAGTTGCCACAGACCGAATCTGGCACCGTAGTGACGAACCAGACCGGCCCTGACCACTGCACCGTCGGGGTCGACGATGTAGCGCCCTGGCGGCCGAACCGGAATGTCGTCGGATTCGGCATCGGTGATGTCCAGTGCGCTGCCATCGGACCGAAGCACCGCTGCCCGACGCCCAATGCCTTTCTCGCTGAGCCCTTCCGACCAGAGGCAGGCTTCGCGCACTCCCCCGTCGAGCGAAACCACCTCGATCTCGCCGGGCCAATCGATGGCGTCGAAGTCGAGACCGGGCGCACATTTGACGACCAGATCTCGGCCGCGATAGGCGTCGAACAGATCGGGTAACGGAGGTTGCAGCGCTGCCGGATCATGGCGTCGCCGCCCGCCCGCTCGGCGGCCGGGATCAGCCACGACGACGGTGCCCCGCGTCGTCGGTGTCAATGCGTCGGCCCGCAGCAGGGTGGCAGCAGGCACGTTGTGCGCGGCCATCCGAAGCCGGATCGGGTCGAGATCGCTCCCCACCGCCAACTCTGCCGATCCGACCAGCACGGCCAGTTCACTGCCGATGGAGCATGTGACGTCGTGCACTCGACGGCCGGCCAGTCGCTCGGCACGCCTGCGCGCCACGAGTGTCGGAGTGGCTTGCTGGACGGCGTCGTCGGTCACCAGCCAACGATCCGACTCGAACAATTTCACTCGCGCCTTGCGGCGGACCGTGACGGTTTCGATCAGGGCACTCGCGTGGTCGGGGAAGCGTGTGCGCACCGAGGCTGTGTCGCGCACCGAGGTTCGGGCGTTCAGCTCGAGATCGTCGACCGCAGCAAGAGCTCCGGCACCGGCCTCGCTTCGTAGGAAGTCGAGGTCGGTGCCGGTGAATTCGTAGCCCACTAGCGAACTCGAGCGCAGGGTCTGCGGCGGTCCGAGCCGATCAAGCGCGAGGAGCGGGTTTGGTGCCGGTGATCATCACGTTGTAGAACAGCCCGCGCGGCACTACGTGCTGCAGCACGTTCTCGTCGACCCAGCTCAGTGTCTTCCAACCACCGAAGGCGAATTTCGCCCAGTTCCAGCCCAGCTTTCCCGCGGGGACAGCCGCCTCGAACGTCCGTACCGGCCACCCGAGCAGGGCGGCGGCAAACTCTTCGGTGTTCGCCTGCACGCGCTCGGCACCGGCCGAGAGCGCGATGCTCTCCAGGTCGGTGGGATC
The DNA here is from genome assembly GCF_027270735.1 of Rhodococcus ruber. Classification (GTDB taxonomy): domain Bacteria; phylum Actinomycetota; class Actinomycetes; order Mycobacteriales; family Mycobacteriaceae; genus Rhodococcoides; species Rhodococcoides rubrum_A. The sequence continues at coordinate 424,374 of NZ_JAPWIJ010000003.1, forward strand.
GAACGTGTGCAGATCGACGACGGCCTCGAGCGCGGCGGCTCGCGAGGACTCGTCGAGCTCTTCCTGTGGCTTGCGCCAGCTCGCCAGGAACGGCAACTTGGTCACGCGAGTGGTTGTTTCCCAGGTGATACGCCCCAGCCAGCGAGCGTAGAAGTTGCCGACGGTGGTCGGTTCACCTGCGAAAACGAATCGCCCGCCGGGCTTGAGCACCCGAAGTACTTCGCGCAGGGACTGCTCGACGTCCGGGATGTGGTGGAGCACAGCGTGGCCGACCACCAGATCGAACGTGTTGTCGTCGTAAGGAATGGTCTCTGCATCGGCAACACGACCGTCCACGTCGAGACCGAGATGCCCGGCATTGCGCAGTGCAACCTTCACCATTCCCGGCGACAGGTCGGTGACGGAACCCTTGTCGGCGATGCCCGCCTGCATCAGGTTGAGCAGGAAGAAACCGGTTCCACAGCCCAACTCCAGGGCGCGGCCGTACGGCAGAGCCGACTGCGCCGAGGCGTCACCCGACACAGCCTGATCGAACCTGCCACGGGCGTAATCGATGCAACGCTCATCGTAGGAAATCGACCACTTGTCGTCGTAGGTCTCGGCTTCCCAGTCGTGGTAGAGCACCTGCGCCAGTTTGGTGTCCGATCGTGCTGCCTCGACCTGTTCGGCAGTGGCGTGCGGGTTCGGGGCAGGATCGACCGTCCTGTCGTCGGCCTCGGCCGGGGCCGTCACACTGGAGCTCGATCGATTCACACCGTCGTGGGGGCTTGCAGTCATCAGGCGAGCCTACTATCCGGTAGCTGTGAAACAACTCCGTCGGTCGTCGGGGATTGCGTCACCGGCCGGTGAAGGTCGCTTTGCCCGGGCCGTCGGCCACGAAGGACTGCATTCCGATCGTGCGATCGTCGGTGGCGAACAGCGCCGCGAACTGCTGGGCCTCGATCCGAAGGCCATTGGTGAGATCGACGTCGAGTCCTTGATCGATCGACGCTTTTGCAGCGGCGAGCGCCCGCGATGCACCCGTGGTGAACTGCATCGCCCACGCCCGCGCAGCGTTATACACCTCGTCGGGGGCCACCACCTCGTCCACAAGACCGATCCGCAGTGCCTCCTCCGCTCCGACGAAGCGGCCGGTGAAGACCATGTCCTTCGCTCGACTCGGACCGATCAGCCGCGCCAGTCGTTGAGTGCCGCCGCCGCCGGGAATGACACCGAGGAGCACTTCGGGGACACCGAACTTGGCGTTGTCTCCGGCAATTCGACGATCGGCACCGAGAGCGACCTCGAGTCCCCCGCCGAGCGCGTATCCGGTCACGGCCGCGACGACCGGCTTGGGAATGGTGCTCAGCGAGCCCAGAGCGGACTGCAGGTCCCCGGCGATCTCCGTCATCTCAGCCGCCGACAGCGCCACCATCTCCTTGATGTCTGCACCGGCGGCGAACACCTTCTCGCCGCCGTAGACGACGACCGCCTTGACGTCGGTGTTCACGGTCGCTTCCCGAGCCGCGGCGCGAATCTCTTCCTGCATCTGACGATCGAGTGCATTCATCGGCGGTCGGTCCAAGCGAATGGTGCCGATACCGTCGGATACGTCGAGATTCACGAACTCAGCCATGGACCGAAAGGCTACCCGGCGACAGTTCAGCGATCGGCCCAGGGATGTCGCGCTCCGGCGTAGTACGCGTGGTCCCCGTCGAAGACCACCCGGACCGCGCCGTCCTCACGGGTGAGAATCGGCAGGATCGGGGTGATGTCACGTTCGTGGTCGACGACGTCGGCGACTGTGTCGAACCGAGACAGTGCGTCCAGCTGGCTCCAGGTCGGTGGGAGCAAGATGGTGTCTCCCTTTCGCCAATCCGCCAACGCATCACCGGTCGAACGCCAACTGACCGACGCTGCTTCGCTGGTGTCCCCGTCCGCCTTCTGGCCTTCCGGGAGCACTGCGACGAAGAACCGAGTGTCGTACCGTCGCGCTTCGCCCACCGGCGTGATCCAGTGAGACCACGGCCGAAGCAGATCCGAGCGCAGCACCAGGTCGTGTGCGGTGAGAAATTCGGCGAACGAGAGTTCGCGGCGCTCGAGTCGACCTCGTTCCGCGCTGAACGGAGCAGTGTCGGCAACGATGGAATCCGGTGACGACCCGGCCAGCAGCACACCGCACTCCTCGAACGTCTCGCGCGCCGCGGCGCACACCAGTGCTTGCGCCTTGCCCTCGTCGGTTCCGAGGCGTTCGGCCCACCATGAGGGCGGTGGACCTGCCCACCCCACGTCGGCTGCGGCGTCCGACGGGTCGACACCGCCTCCGGGAAATACCGTCATTCCACCCGCGAACGCCATCCCGCCGACCCGTTCGAGAAGAAATACGTCGATCTCGGAACGGAGGCGTCCGTCACGGATCAGGATGACCGTCGACGCATCACGCGCCGGTACGTGATCGGCAGCACTGTTCGAGCTCATAAAAGGCAACGTACCGCTGAGCAGCTCAGCGAGGTCGGGGTGGTCCGGCGCTAGCGTCGGTGCGCACCGGCAGCCCGAGTGCGGCGAGCGAAGTAGCGGCCATCGACACGGTCGAGCGCGATCGACTGGCTGAACGCCTCGGTGAGGTTCTCGGCAGTGATGACATCGTCCACCAGCCCCTGGGCCACCACACCACCTTCTTTGAGCAGCAAAGCGTGACTGAAACCCGGGGGGATTTCCTCGACGTGATGGGTGATCAGCACGGTGGCGGGAGAATCCGGGTCGGCGGCGATATCGGCAAGACGCGCCACCAGTTCTTCGCGACCGCCGAGGTCGAGACCCGCCGCAGGCTCGTCGAGCAGCAGCAGTTCAGGGTCGGTCATCAACGCACGTGCGATCAGAACCCGCTTGCGTTCGCCTTCCGAAAGGGTGCCGTAGGTGCGAGTGGCGAGATGCTCGGCACCGAGACTCTCCAGCATCTCCACCGCGCGTTCGGTGTCGACTGCGTCGTACTTCTCGCGCCAGCGTCCCAGCACGGAGTATCCAGCGGAGACCACCAGATCGGACACGAGTTCGTCGGCCGGAATTCGGTGGGCCAGCGAAGACGACGACAACCCGATCCGTGGCCGGAGTTCGGAGACGTCGGCTTTGCCCATGACCTCGCCGAGAACGTGGGCGACACCCGACGTCGGATGGATCTCGGCCGCCGCGATGCGCAGCAGCGACGTCTTTCCGGCACCGTTCGGTCCGAGGACGACCCACCGTTCGTCCAGTTCCACCTTCCAGGTGACAGGCCCCACCAAGGTCACACCACCACGGCGAACGACGACGTCGGTGAAATCTACGAGCAGGTCGGGATCCGGTTCAGACACGACACCTATCTTCCCGCACATGGACCCTGCATTCACGGCAGGATGTGCACGCGTGTCGCTCAATCACGATCTGCCCGCCGATGCCCATCGAACAGAGGACCAGGAACCTGGGTCCAATCCACCTGGATCGCCGTTTCCTCTCGGTGCCACGGTGACGTCGACTGGCACTCAATTTGCAGTCCACGCGCCCGAGGCCGATGGCGTCGAGGTATGCCTGATCGATCCGGAGGGCGGCGAACGGCGAGTAGAACTGACGACCAGTACGTTCGGAGTTCGACACGGCTTCGTTCCGGGCGTTCGACCCGGTGAGCGATACGGCTTCCGAGCACACGGCCGGTGGGATCCGCACGCGGGACGTCGATTCAACGGAGCGAAAATCCTGCTGGACCCCGCCGCCCGTCAGGTCAGCGGAGAATTCGGAGACCCGTCGGCTCTGTTGGCCTACGAAGACGATCCGTTCGGAGTGCCGAGCACTCGTGATTCACTCGGGCACCTCCCCCTCGCCGTGGTTCGCGCACCTCTCGCTCGCGCCGGTCGACCGGCGCGCCCGTCCGTGCCCTGGGACCGTACCGTCCTGTACGAGCTGCACGTGGGATCGTTCACAGCCCGTAATCCTGCTGTCCCCCAACATCTTCGCGGCACCTACCTGGGACTCGCCCATCCTGCGGTGCTCGAACATCTCGCGCGCATCGGCATCACGTCGGTCGAATTGCTGCCGGTCCACACCACATTCACCGAGCCCGGTGTGCGCGCCCGCGGAATGCGGAACCACTGGGGTTACTCGACGGGGGCGTACTTCGCACCGGATCCACGGTTCGCCGCCGTTCCCGGCGATGAGGTCGACGAGTTCCGCACCATGGTCGACGCATTGCACGGTGCGGGGATCGAGGTGATTCTCGACGTCGTCTACAACCACACGTGCGAGTCCTCGGTCGACGGGCCGTCGATCAGTTGGCGCGGCCTCGATGCTCCCGGCTACTACCTCCTCGACGGACGCGGATCGGACGTCGACCTGACCGGGTGCGGCAACACTCTCGACTCGGCGTCGCCCGCGGTCGTGCGCATGGTGTGCGACAGTCTGCGCTACTGGGTCGACGAGATGGGCGTCGACGGGTTCCGGTTCGACCTCGCAAGCACTCTCGGCCGGCCCGGTGGTTGGCGATTCGATCCTCGTGCACCGCTACTGACCGCAATAGCCGTGGATCCCCTTCTGGCCCAGGTCAAACTGATTGCCGAGCCGTGGGACGCCACCGGTGCCGGCTACCAGGTCGGAAACTTCGGAGTGGCGTGGTCGGAGTGGAACGATCGCTACCGCGACACGGTTCGAGGCTTCTGGGCAGGCCAGCACGGTGTCCGCGAACTTGCCTCCCGCCTGGCCGGTTCCGAGGATCTGTTCGCGAGTAGCCGCCGACTGCCGTGGGCGTCGATCAACTTCGTCACCGCACACGACGGATTCACCGCCCGCGATCTGGTCTCCTACGAACGAAAGCACAACGGAGCCAACGGTGAAGAGAACCGAGACGGAACCGACAACAACTCCTCGGTCAACCACGGTGTCGAAGGCGAGACCGACGATCCGTCCGTACTCGACGCGCGTGGTCGCCACGTTCGCGCCCTCCTTGCCACCCTGACGCTGTCGACCGGCACGCCGATGCTGCTGGCCGGCGACGAGCTGGGCCACACGCAGTCCGGCAACAACAACGCATACTGCGTTCCCCAGGACGCACCGACCGAGGACGCCTGGGCAATCGACTGGAACAGCGCCGATCAGAACATGATTCGATTCGTCGGTCGGTTGCTCCGCGTCCGAGCGAGCGCTCCGACGCTGCGACAGCAGGAGTTCTTCACCGGCCGCGCAACTCCGACCGGCCGACCGGACCTGGTGTGGTTCGACTCTGCCGGTAGGGAATTCGATACAGATCGGTGGAACGACGACTCGGTACGCACGATATCGGCGTGGGTCGACGGTTCCGACGTCCGCTCCTACGCCTCGGACGGCGGGCAGGTCGACGATGCGAGTTCGCTGTTGATCCTCCACTCGGGCGGACCTGCCGAGATCACCCTGGCCTGCCCGAGTTGGTCGACGTCCCGGTTCGTCCCGGTACTCGATTCCTCGTACCCGGACGGAGTACCGCCGAACACTGCTGCGCTGGAGGCAGGTTCGACGATATCGGTGACCGGCTCCACGGTGCTGGTGTTCCGCAGCGCGGGCAGGTAGGTCATGAACAGCTGCACGAGAGGACCGACCCCGAGAGCGTAGAGCACCGTTCCCAGCCCCAGCGTGCCGCCGAGCAGCCACCCGGTGAGCACGACGGTCAGTTCGATTCCGGTACGGGTGAGCCGGATCGACCACCCGGTTCTGGCCACCAGACCGGTCATCAAACCGTCACGTGGGCCCGGACCCATTCCGGCACCGATGTACAGCGCCGTGGCGAACGCGTTCACCACGATCCCCGACACCATGGCCAGCGATCGAAGCACGAGTCCGTCGAGATGTGGCAACAGTGCCGACGTCGCATCCACGGCCACTGCGATCACCACGACGTTGCTCACGGTGCCCAGACCCGGACGTTGCCGCAGCGGAATCCACATCAGCAAGACGGCCACTCCGGTGATCGCGGTGATGGTTCCGAAGCTGAGCGAGACGTGGCTCTCGAGGCCCTGATGAAACACATCCCAGGGATTGACACCGAGACCACCGGCGATCATCAACGACATCGACGACCCGTAGAGCCACAGCCCGACGTACAGGGCAGCCAACCTGGAAGGGAGACGACGACCGACTACTGCGCGAAGTGGTGAGGTGAACATGCTTTCAGTCTCCGTCAGTACTGGATACGTTCTGCATAGCCAGTTCTGCGACAGTGGACCCCCACTCGAAACACGCCGACTCAGCGAACGGCGATCACCGTCGTCGAGCCCGGGGCTACTTCGGTGAAGCCCGCATCCCGCACCGCGACGGCACGCCCGCCGCGAACCTCGTCCAGCGCGCGGGCCCACTGCTGCGGATCGGCCGGACGCACCGAGCACGGGTAGCCTGCCGACGCCCACTCTCGGCACTCCTCCACGCTCATCGCACCGGCAAGCAACATCGAGGCATGCCCCACCTGAGCGGCCGCCTTGCCCACCGTCATGGACAACGAAGCATCGACCCACAGCACCGGACCCGCCGCCGGCGAGAGTGCTTCGTCGGATGGAACATCGGTGCCACCGATCTGCAGGCGCTTTATCCTCGGATCGAGATCCCCGACGCGACCGGGAACCAATGCCCGTGCCGATGCACCGCCCACCTCGACCGTGACCCCCGGGACGTCTTGCGCGGCAGCCCATTGCGCACCCCGTGCCCGACGGGCCACTTTGCGAATTCGAGCCGACGTCCATTCGGTGAAGGCATCGTGCCACGAGGCACCCGAACCCACACGCGGGTCGAGGCACAGTGTCACCGTGGCCCGGGCGGCTGCCTCGAGCAACTCGCTGCGCAACGGCGGATCCGTCTTCGGAATGTGCAGGACCAACGGCATGGCCAGTACGTCCGCCGGGTCCGATGGATCCTCGGCTCCCCCGTACCCACGGGCGAGCTCGGCGTGACGCGAGTAGAACGTGTTATCGGCCGAGAACTCTTCGGCGTCGCTCACGCCGGTCACCTCACGTGGTGCATCCCCGACTTCCGGATGGACGATCTCGGGATTGCCGGCCGGGTACTCGTCGATCATGGGATCGGGACGCGACGGACTCCCCCGTCGACAGCATCCGCAGCTTCGATCTCGTTACGAGTGACGCCGAGGATGAACAGCACCGCGTCCAGGTAGGGATGCGAGATGGCAGTGTCGGCGATTTCGCGCAAGGCCGGCTTGGCGTTGAAGGCGACGCCGAGGCCGGCCGCAGTGAGCATGTCGATGTCGTTGGCTCCGTCGCCGACCGCCACCGTCTGCTCCATCGGTACTCCCGATTGCGCTGCGAATTCGCGGAGTGCTGTCGCCTTGGCCGCTCGGTCGACCACTTCACCGATCACCCGGCCGGTGAGTTTGCCGTCGACGATCTCGAGCGTGTTCGCCTTGACGTAATCCAGTTCGAGTTCGTGGGCCAGACCTTCGATGACCTGCCGGAAACCTCCGGAGACGACTCCACACGCGAACCCAAGTCGCCGAAGGGTACGAATGGTGGTCCGTGCCCCCGCCGTCAACTCCAGACTTTCTCCTACCTCGTCGATGACCGATTCGTCGAGACCGGCCAGCACGGCGACCCGCTGTTCGAGCGACTCGGTGAAGTCGATCTCGCCGCGCATCGCTGCCTCGGTGACAGCCCTCACCTCGTCTTCGCGGCCGGCACGTGCAGCCAACATCTCGATGACCTCGCCCTGGACCAGCGTGGAGTCGACGTCGAACACGATGAGCCGCTTCGATCGACGCGCGATGCCGGCTCTTTCCACTGCGACGTCCACACCGATTCCCGCTGCGATCGCCGCGAGACCGGTACGGAGTGCGACATCGGCGTCCGGCGACGTGTCCGTTGCGGTCACCTGCAGCTCTAGCCCCGTCACCGGGTAGTCGGCAACTCCGCGAATGGAATCGATATTCGCACCCTGGCGGGCCAACTCGCGCGAGAGGGTGCTGAACGCTCGCGCGGTCACGGGTCGCCCCAGAACGACGACGACGTGGGTGCCCAAACTCCGACCACCACTCTGCGCAGCGCCGATCTCGACGTCCACATGGACCCCGACAGTCGCCATGGCGTCCTCGAGCTCCTCCTGCAGCGCTTCGGGATCGCGCGGACAGGTCAACAGGACACCGAGGGTCAACCTGCCGCGAATGACCACCTGCTCCACGTCGAGAAGGCTCACATCGTGCCGAGACAATGCTGCGAAGAGCACCGAGGTGACGCCCGGCTTGTCGGGCCCCGTCACCGTCACCAGCACTGCGGTGTCGTTCGACTTCACCGGACCTCCCTTTCACTCGGCCACCGGCCGGATACATCTTCGTGTCACCTCGCGATGAACGGGCGAACCCGAACGCGCCACGAGATTGTCGCAAGCGAAGAGCCCCGCCCGGTAGCCGGGAGGGGCTCTCGCTGTGCTGTGACTACCTGGGGTCGGGGTCTCCGGACCCTTCGTGGTCGCTGGTGGCGATCGGAGCCCGGCGGGCCTGCTCAAGGACGGCAGTCGTCTTACCGCCGTGCGCACCCGGCCCCACGTGAGCTTCTGCGCGCATCCGCTCGACCATGTGCGGGTAGTGCAGCTCGAATGCCGGACGCTCGGACCTGATACGAGGCAGCTCGGTGAAGTTGTGCCGCGGCGGCGGGCAGGAAGTAGCCCACTCCAGCGAATTGCCGTAGCCCCATGGATCGTCGACCGTGACGACCTCGCCGTAGCGGTAGGACTTGAAGACGTTCCAGACGAACGGCAACGTCGAGGCACCGAGGATGAAAGCACCGATGGTGGAGATGATGTTCAGTTCGGTGAACCCATCGGAAGGCAGGTAGTCGGCGTAGCGACGCGGCATTCCCTCGTTTCCGAGCCAGTGCTGGACGAGGAACGTGGCGTGGAAGCCGAAGAACGTCAGCCAGAAGTGCCACTTACCGAGAGCCTCGTCCATCATCCGGCCCGTCATCTTGGGGAACCAGAAGTAGATGCCGGCGTACGTTGCGAACACCACTGTGCCGAACACCACGTAGTGGAAGTGAGCGACGACGAAGTAGGTGTCGGTGACCTGGAAGTCGATCGGCGGCGACGCAAGCAGAACGCCCGTCAATCCACCGAAGACGAAGGTGATCAGGAACCCGATCGCGAACAGCATCGGTGTCTCGAGCGTCACTTGACCGCGCCACATGGTGCCGACCCAGTTGAAGATCTTCACACCCGTGGGCACCGCGATCAGGAACGTCATGAACGAGAAGAACGGCAGCAGCACTGCGCCGGTCGCGTACATGTGGTGCGCCCACACCGCGATGGAGAGGGCCGCGATCGCGATGGTCGCGTAGATCAGACCCGAGTAGCCGAAGATCGGCTTGCGGGAGAAGACCGGGAAGATCTCGGAGACGATTCCGAAGAACGGCAGCGCGATGATGTAGACCTCGGGGTGCCCGAAGAACCAGAACAGGTGCTGCCACAGGAGCACTCCGCCGGTTGCCGGATCGAACAGGTGCGCACCCAGGTGGCGGTCGGCCGCCAGGCCGAGCAGCGCCGCCGTCAGCAGCGGGAAGGCCAGCAGGATCAGGATCGACGTCACCAGGATGTTCCAGGTGAAGATCGGCATCCTGAACATCGTCATACCGGGGGCACGCAGGCAGATCACCGTGGTGATCATGTTGACGCCACCGAGGATGGTGCCGAGACCGGCGACGGCCAGACCCATGATCCACAGGTCGGCGCCGACGCCCGGCGAATGCAGAGCCGAAGTGAGTGGGGTGTACGCGGTCCAACCGAAGTCGGCTGCGCCACCGGGAGTGATGAACCCGGCTGTGGTGATCAAGGCACCGAACAGGTACAACCAGTACGAGAACGCGTTCAACCGAGGGAACGCGACGTCGGGTGCACCGATCTGCAGCGGGAGGATGTAGTTGGCGAACCCGAACACGATGGGCGTCGCGTACAGCAACAGCATGATGGTGCCGTGCATGGTGAACAGCTGGTTGTACTGCTCGTTGGACAGGAACTGCATTCCCGGCACGGCCAACTCGGCGCGCATCAACAGCGCCATCAGTCCACCGACCAAGAAGAACGCGAACGACGTCGCGATGTACATGATCCCCAAGACCTTGGGATCGGTCGTCGTCACCGCTTTGTGCAGGAACGACCCCTTCGGTCCCATCCTCGGCGGGAACGGCCGAGCGGCATCCACCGCGGGAGCGGGCCTAGGCGCTAGGGCAGTCACAGATCCTCCTGATTGCGCGTCCGACCCCGAACCACGAGGCGACGTCATCTAGTCGTGCGCTCCTCGAATCGTAGACCGTCGGACCGACACTTGCCGAACCGGTCCTACCGTGTGTCGTATTGGGCTGATTCGACACCGACCGGACCGCGCGATCCGCCTGCGCTGTGGGCCTTTCCGCCGCAGCGTGCACTGCGCGAGCGCAGTCGATTCCGTGGCCTCGCCGGTGCCCGTTCGAGTGTTCTGCGAGAACGGCCTTCCGATACTGTGTGAGACCACCCGACCCGTCGAAGGAAGTCCCGCGTTGCCACTCCATCTGCGAGTCCCCCGTTCGTATGCACCGCGCAGGACCGGCGCTGTCGTTGCGGCGTGCCTTGCCGTGGCTGTGACGTTGGTCGGCTGTTCCGATTCCGAGGCACAGGACGATGCATCCACCATCGTTCGGAGCACCACGAACATCGCCGGAGCGGGAGTGGTCGGTAACAACCGGGACACCGTAGGACTGTGTCCGGCGCTGGCCCCTCTCGACCCGTCCGGAGTCGAAGGCGACATTCGCCCCGTCGGGCACGCCGAGGGAATCAGCGCCATCCCGGCCGATCCACAGCGCATCGTCGTTCTCGACGCCGCAGGCCTCGATGCCAGCTGCGCGGTCGGGATCTGGGAACGCGTCGTCGGCGCGGCGACGCTCGACCCCGATTTCCGTGGAGACGGGGACCAACCGTTGTATTTGGGAACGGGCTTGGCGTCCGTTCCGTCGGTCGGCCCGGTCGGAGCCCCCGACCTCGAGGCGATCGCTTCGCTCGACCCAGATCTGATCCTCGGTGCCGACTCTCTCGGCGCCGAGACCTACGACTCCCTGAACGCCATCGCACCGACCGTGTTCACCGGGACCGGACAGGGCTGGAAAGACACCTTTTTGCAGTCCGCAGCAGCATTGGGCCGAGGACAAGCTGGTTTCGAACAGCTCGCCTCGTTCTCCGCGGATGCCGAGCGGGTCGGTCGCGAGATCGACTCCACTCAGTCGCAGGCGTCGGTCATCCGCTTCGGTGCGGACACCATCGACGTGGACGGTCCGAACTCCTTTGCCGGCCAGGTGCTCGCCGAGGTGGGTGTCGCGCGGCCGCAACGCCAACGCGATGCCGATTTCTCCGTGGCGTCGGACGACCTGGATCCGGTCGAAGGCGACATCGTGTACGTGCGATTCGCCGGCACCGATGGCGAGGCCTTCGGCCGCGAGGTGATGGACAGCGACGAATGGCACGCGCTCGGCTCGGTGACCGACGGGCGAGTGTTCGCGGTGAACGACACGGTGTGGTCCGGCAGTGGAGTCGTGGCGGCGCGCGCCATCCTGGCCGATCTGTCCGCTTCCCTGAACGCCTACGTGTCCTGACGCGATGCCCATTCCAGAATTCGTGCAAGCGCTTCGCAGCGTCGTCGGTACGTCACCGCTCTGGTTGTCCGGTGTCAGTGCGGTCGTTGTCGACGACGACCGCCGAGTGCTGCTGACTCTGCGAGCAGACAACAACACCTGGGCAGTGGTCTCCGGAATCCTCGAGCCCGGCGAGGAACCTGCACCGGCCGCGCTGCGGGAGATCGGCGAGGAGACCGGCGTCGAGGCCACGATCGTGCGGCTGACGAGCGTCGATGTGACGGAGCCGATCACGTACCCCAACGGCGACGTCGCACAGTATCTGGACATCACCTTCCTCGCCCGCTACGTCGGAGGAGCCCCTCATGTCGCCGACGACGAGAATCTCGACGTGGCGTGGTTCGCGCTCGACGGACTACCCGAAAACCTCACGGCAACTTCCCGATTGCGAATCGAGAAGGCCATCGCCGACGACCCGTCGGCGTGGTTCAGGCGCTGACTCCCCCACCGCACCGAGGACACCGCACCGAAGACAACAGCTCTACCGAACCGCCCCCTTTTCGATCGATAATGTGATATCACTTTACAATCAACATCGAGAGGGAGGTTCTCATGTCCGCACCCGCTACCGTCGCCGAGAAGCCGACGGGTACACCGACCACGACCATCGCCGAGCGCACCGGTTGGGATCTGCCCGGCTGGTCAATGCTCGGCATCGGTCTCGCGCTGTTTCTCGGCGGAATCGCCGCGTTCGCCCTTGGACTCGTCTTCTCCGTGGTGGGTCTCGTGGTCGGCGGAGTCGTGCTGTTCGTGCTCTCGCTGCCGGCACTCATGGGTTTGACTCTGGTACAACCCAATCAAGCTCGCGTTCTGCAGCTACTCGGCAGTTCGTACAGCGGCACCCTGCGAACACCGGGGCTGCGCTGGACCAATCCGTTGACGTACCGCAGGGCCATCTCGACGCGAATCCGCAACCACGAGACGGGCCAGTCGAAGGTCAACGACGCCGACGGCAATCCGATCGAGATCTCCGCCATCGTGGTCTGGCAAGTTGCCGATACGGCCCTGGCATCGTTCCAGGTCGACGACTACGAGGAGTTCGTCGCCGTCCAGACCGAATCGGCCGTCCGTCATATCGCCGGCAGCTACCCATACGACGCCGAAGGCCGAATGTCGTTACGAGAGAACGCCGACGAAATCACCGCTGCGATGTCGGAGGAGGTACACGCGCGGGTGCGGTCGGCAGGCGTGGAGGTGATCGAGACCCGAATCAACCGTCTTGCCTATGCCCCGGAGATCGCGCAGGCCATGCTGCGGCGCCAGCAGGCGGGAGCGGTCATCGCGGCGCGTCAGCAGATCGTCGAAGGCGCGGTCGGCATGGTGGAGATGGCGCTGTCGAAGCTCGAGGAGAAGCACGTGGTCGAACTCGACGAGGAGCGGAAGGCGACCATGGTCTCGAATCTGCTCGTCGTGCTGTGCAGCGACCGCGACACGCAACCCGTCGTCAATACCGGATCGCTGTACCAGTGAGCCATGACCGTCGAGCGTAAGAAAATACTGCTTCGGCTGGACCCGGCGGTACACGACGCCCTCGCCCGCTGGGCTTCCGACGAACTCCGGAGCACCAACGCTCAGATCGAGTTCCTATTGCGAAGGGCACTGAGCGATCAGGGTCGAATGCCCAAAGAAGCCAAAGACATTCGCGCGCCGGGCCGCCCACCGAAAGAGTGAGCGGCGCGGCGCGCGAAGGGGCCTCTAGAAGTCCCAGTCCTCGTCTTCGGTGTTGACGGCCTTGCCGATGACGTACGAGGAGCCCGAACCCGAGAAGAAGTCGTGATTCTCGTCGGCGTTCGGGGACAGTGCCGACAGAATCGCCGGGTTCACATCCGTCTCGTCCTTGGGGAACAGACCCTCGTAGCCGAGGTTGTTCAGTGCCTTGTTGGCGTTGTAGCGCAGGAACTTCTTGACGTCCTCGGTCAGACCGATCTCGTCGTAGAGGTCCTGGGTGTACTCGACCTCGTTGTCGTACAACTCGAACAGCAACTCGAACGTGTAGTTCTTGAGCTCCTCGCGCTGAGCCTCGCTGACCTTCTCGAGGCCCTTCTGGTACTTGTATCCGATGTAGTACCCGTGCACGGCCTCGTCACGGATGATCAGCCGGATCAGGTCCGCGGTGTTGGTGAGCTTGGCCCGCGAGGACCAGTACATCGGCAGGTAGAACCCGGAGTAGAACAGGAACGACTCGAGCAGTGTCGAGGCCACTTTCCGCTTGAGCGGATCGTCACCGTGGTAGAAGTTCAGCACGATCTCGGCCTTGCGCTGAAGATTGACGTTCTCCTCGGACCAGCGGAACGCATCGTCGATGTCGCGGGTGGAGCTGAGGGTCGAGAAGATGGAGCTGTAGCTCTTCGCGTGCACCGACTCCATGAACGCGATGTTGGTGTAAACCGCCTCCTCGTGGGGAGTGATCGCGTCGGGAATGAGACTGACGGCACCGACGGTGCCCTGGATGGTGTCCAGCAGCGTCAATCCGGTGAACACGCGCATCGTCAACTGCTTCTCGACGGCGGTCAGAGTTGCCCACGACGGGATGTCGTTGGACACCGGCACCTTCTCGGGCAGCCAGAAATTACTGGTGAGACGCTCCCAGACTTCGGAGTCCTTGTCGTCCTGGACCCGATTCCAGTTGATTGCGGAGACGCGATCGATCAATTTGAACTTCTGGCTCATGGCAGGAGTCGCTTTCCTCTACTCGTCGGTGGTTCGGGCCGCATCCGAGATGCAGTGCTGGCAGGAATCGTTGAAGACGCCCTTATTCGTGTGATGTCGAGTATGCGCGTTGCGTTTACTGGATGGCTTCGGCCGGCCCTTCTGCGCCGCCGACATCCTTGCTCGCGTCTCCGCGCTTGCTCGGAGGCCGAAGTTCGGGTTGTTGACACCCCGTTTTTGTTCGGACAGACGGGCCCTCAACTCCTCGGATGTCTCCCGCCCAAAACTGGGGTGGGCTTCACCGAACTTCCCAAAGTTGGGATTGTCGGCCCCCGCGTTGCTTCCCTTCCGTTCTCGAGACCACTTCGCGCGTTGGTCAGCGGAGTGCTTGCCGCCGTGAAAGGGGTTTTCCTCCACGAACCGACTGGTCCCGGGCCGCCCTGTCGATCGAACGCGGGCGGCCTCCCTCATCTCTGCCGTCCACACGACACCGGTCGGCCCAAGTCCCCCTTCGCTCAAATTCAGCAGTGGCTGATCGTCACGCCGCAGGTATGCAATCCAGTCTGCTTCGGCCCGTCCAAGGCCGGGGAGATCATCGACCCGATGTAGCTCGTCGGCGATCACCTCGCCGCGGTCCTGTTTTCGCAACCAGTCGTAAAACGGCGTCTTGCGTCCTGAGCTCGCGATCTTGAGGTGCTGACGCAGTCGAACCGACGCAGATTTGGTCGTGAGACCGACATAGCGGTACTCGTACGCAGAGCGCAAGCGCACTCCGTAGATCACGCCGCCCGTCTCGTCTGCCACATCGCTCCATTCACACAACCGAGCCGCCTGGTGTCACAGCATGCAGGAGACGCAGTTCTCCACCTCGGTGCCTTCGAGGGCCAACTGGCGCAGACGGATGTAGTACAGCGTCTTGATGCCCTTGCGCCATGCGTAGATCTGCGCGCGGTTGATGTCGCGAGTGGTGGCGGTGTCCTTGAAGAACAGCGTCAACGACAGGCCCTGATCCACGTGTTGTGTTGCGGCAGCGTAAGTGTCGATGATCTTCTCGTACCCGATCTCGTACGCATCCTGGTAGTAATCCAGGTTGTCGTTGTCGAGGTACGGTGCCGGGTAGTAGACGCGGCCGATCTTGCCTTCCTTGCGAATCTCGATCTTCGACGCCACCGGGTGAATCGACGAGGTGGAGTTGTTGATGTACGAGATGGAGCCGGTCGGCGGCACTGCCTGCAGGTTCTGGTTGTAGATTCCGTACTCCTGCACCGACGCCTTCAGCGCGGACCAGTCGGCCTGCGTCGGAATGGTGACATCGGAGTCGGCGAACAACTTCGCGACCTTGGGCGTTGCGGGTTCCCAGACCTGGTCGGTGTACTTGTCGAAGAACTCGCCCGACGCGTACTTGGAATCCGGGAAGCCCTTGAAGTACTGGCCGCGCGCCTTCGCCAGCTGGTTCGACGCCTGAATCGCGTGGAACAGCACGGTGTAGAAGTAGATGTTGGTGAAATCGATTCCCTCGGTGGAACCGTAGTGAATACGCTCGCGAGCGAGGTAACCGTGCAGATTCATCTGTCCGAGGCCGATTGCGTGTGAATCGTTGTTGCCCTGCTCGATCGACGGCACGGAGAAGATGTGCGTCTGGTCCGAGACCGCGGTCAGACCGCGGATGGCGACGGCGATGGTCTTACCGAAGTCGGGTGAATCCATCGTCTTCGCGATGTTCAGCGAGCCCAGGTTGCACGAGATGTCCTTGCCGACATGGCTGTACGAAAGGTCGTCGTTGAACGTCGACGGCGTCGAGACCTGGAGAATCTCCGAGCACAGGTTGGAGTGCGTGATCTTGCCCTTGACCGGGTTCGCACGATTGACGGTGTCCTCGTACATGATGTACGGGTAGCCGGACTCGAACTGCAGCTCGGCGAGAGTCTGGAAGAACTCACGCGACTTGATCTTGGTCTTGCGAATCCTCTTGTCGTCGACCATCTCGTAGTACTTCTCGGAGACGTCGATATCGGCGAACGGCACACCGTAGATGCGCTCCACGTCGTACGGAGAGAACAGGTACATGTCCTCGTTCTTCTTCGCCAGCTCGAACGTGATGTCGGGGATGACGATTCCGAGGGACAGCGTCTTGATGCGGATCTTCTCGTCCGCGTTCTCACGCTTGGTGTCGAGGAACTTGTAGACGTCGGGGTGATGCGCGTGCAAGTACACCGCGCCTGCGCCCTGGCGAGCACCGAGCTGGTTGGCGTACGAGAACGAGTCCTCGAGCAGCTTCATGATCGGGATGACACCCGAGGACTGGTTCTCGATGCGCTTGATCGGCGCACCCGCTTCGCGAATGTTGCTCAGCAGCAATGCAACTCCGCCGCCGCGCTTGGACAGCTGCAGCGCCGAGTTGATGGATCGTCCGATGGACTCCATGTTGTCTTCGATGCGGAGCAGGAAGCACGAGACGGGCTCGCCGCGCTGCTTCTTGCCGGAGTTGAGGAAGGTGGGCGTCGCGGGCTGGAATCGGCCGGCGATGATCTCGTCCACGAGATCGGTGGCCAGGGCTTCGTCACCGGCTGCGAGCGTCAGCGCCACCATGCACACACGATCCTCGAAGCGTTCGAGGTAGCGCTTGCCGTCGAACGTCTTGAGCGTGTACGAGGTGTAGTACTTGAACGCGCCGAGGAACGTGGGGAATCGGAACTTCTTCGAGTACGCGTGATTGATCAGGAACTTGACGAACTCGCGTGAGTACTGATCGAGAACCTCTGGCTCGTAGTAGTTCTCCTCGACCAGGTAGTCCAGCTTCTCGTCCAGGTCGTGGAAGAACACCGTGTTCTGGTTGACGTGCTGCAGGAAGTACTGATTGGCAGCCTCGCGGTCCTTCTCGAACTGGATCTCGCCGTTGGGGCCGTAAAGATTGAGCATCGCGTTGAGCGCGTGGTAGTCCATGTCGCCGTCGCCGCGGATGGTTGCGGGCGCGGGTGCTGCGTCGGTGATGGTCGGTGCCACTGCGATGCTCCTACTGGTATGTGGTGGGTGGTGCTCTAGTGCGTGTGGGCGGCGCGGCGGACTTCACGTTCCCAGAAGTCCTCCAGTCCCTCGCGGACTCGCACTACGTCCTCGGGGGTGCCCATCAACTCGAATCGGTACAGATACGGAACGGCGCATTTCTGTGAAATGACATCTCCGGCAAAGCAGAACGAATCGCCGAAATTGGTGTTGCCGGCAGCGATGACCGCTCGTATCAACGATCGGTTGTGCTCGTCGTTGAGAAACTTGATCACACGCTTGGGGACATAGTTGGTGTCGCGCCCGGCGTAGGTGGTCCCTCCCCCGTACGTCGGAACGACGAGAACGTAGGGGGAATGGACTCGAAACGTCCCGTCGGGATCACGAAGCGGAATGCGCGTTGCGGGGATGTCCAGCTTCGAGACGAAGCGATGCGTGTTCTCGGATGCGCTGGAGAAATACACCAGTGAGCGGGAAGACTGCGGTTGCGAACTCACCGCTCACTCACTTTCTCGTTCTGTTCAAGCAGCGTTCACTGCGAGGGTCTTGATGCGATCCGGACGGAAGCCGGACCAGTGATCGTCACCGGCG
Source organism: Rhodococcus ruber (assembly GCF_027270735.1). Lineage (GTDB taxonomy): Bacteria > Actinomycetota > Actinomycetes > Mycobacteriales > Mycobacteriaceae > Rhodococcoides > Rhodococcoides rubrum_A. Next base: position 442,241 of record NZ_JAPWIJ010000003.1, read on the forward strand.
ACGACGACAGGAGCCTGCAGATAGCCGAGAGCCATGACGTAGTCACGCGCCTCGGGATCCTGCGAGATGTCGACGACCGAGTACTCGATGCCCGCTTTGTCGAGAGCGCGGTAGGTGGCATTGCACTGAACGCAGGCGGGCTTGGTGTAAACGGTGATGCTCATGGTGTCCCTCTTTCCGTTGTCGCCATCGATTGCACCGACGGCGACCGATGTGCTCTGCGTATGGCACCGAGAACATCTCCCGCTCAGGGCGACTTCGACCTGCTCGAACCTGCTTTCGCCGGTTCTTCGAGTTGTGGTCTCTCGGTCGGACAAACACTACACCTAGTGTCCGACATCTGACTACAACACGAGATGTTGCGAACAACATGCTTGGTATTCGCTGGTCACGGCGTTGCCGGCTGACCATGAGCGCGTCACCCCGGCGTGTCGCAGGTCACATGTCGCGGGTGTCATCGGTCACTACTCACCTTCGTGCCGACAGTGACGTCGCCCTATCGACGCCCCCTCCACTCACACACGAGAACGGCCCCTCGGAGTAGCTCCGAGGGGCCGTCGTCGCTGGATGCGGGACCGTCAGCGTTGACGCGCCTTGAATCGCGGTTCTTTCTTGTTGATCACGAACACCACCCCGTGGCGTCGGACCACCTGCGCGCCAGGCTTGTTCTTGAGCGATTTCAGAGAGTTTCTCACCTTCATGAGCCCACCTTACATGAAAACGATTACCGATACCACGAAGGAGTCAGGCACTCACGAGATCGTTCGAGGCCTTGACCAACTCGGCCACCACGTGACCGATCTCTCCGGATACCTCGGCGTTCTCGCTCGGGTGAGCCGAGCCGAACTTGTCCATGGTCCCGCCGATGGAGAGCTGGACGTCCTCAAGCACCGACCCACCGGCGATGCGAACAGCCTTGCTGGTGTCCTCGTGCGCCCATTTGGCACCGTTACCACTGGGCGATGCGCTGATCACGACTACCGGCTTGCCGACCATGGCACCTGCACCGTAGGGACGCGAGAGCCAGTCGATGGCGTTCTTCAGCACGGCAGGGATCGTGCCGTTGTATTCGGGCGTGACCATCAGCAGAGCCGACGCCTTCTCGGCAGCAGCCCGGAGATCCAGCGCAGCGGCAGGCACGGAACCGTCGACGTCGATATCCTCGTTGTAGAAGGGGACATCTCCGAGTCCGTCGTAGACCACGATCTCGGCACCGGCGGGTGCCACGGTGACAGCAGTCTCGGCGATCTGCTTGTTCACCGAATCGGCGCGCAGGCTTCCGACGAGAACGAGTACGTGAGCGTCTGACATGAGATATTCCTTCGAAAGTTCGGATGACGTGATCGTCACGTCAATTCATACCATTCAAACGGACCATGGTCCACTTATGTTCCCGGCAGGGTAGGCTGAATCACGTGACCGGCCCGATGCTGCCCATTGCGGGTGAGGACTCCGAACGATGCGACGCAGCACGCAACCGTCGGCTGTTGCTCGACGCCGCAGCGGATCTGGTGGCGACCGTCGGAGCCGACGCCATCACCATGGATGCGGTGGCGACCAAGGCCGGAGTGGGCAAAGGCACCGTGTTCCGCCGTTTCGGCAACCGCGCTGGGCTGATGCGAGCGCTTCTCGATCACACCGAGCAGAAGTTGCAACGCTCGTTCATGTTCGGTGATCCACCACTCGGCCCCGGAGCCGATCCGATCGACCGTCTCGTCGCCTTCGGCCGGGCTCGCCTCGAGTTCGTCAATGTTCAGGGCGAGGTGCTGCGCGCTGCCGAGACGTCGGCAGACGCTCGCTACTCGGCCCCGGCGCACATGGTCAACTTCACTCACGTCCTCTCGCTACTCCGCGCAGCCGACGTGGACGGGGATCTCCCACTGCTGACGCACTGGCTCCTCACACCTCTCGAAGCAACCCTGGTGCTACACCAGTACCGCGATCTCGGAATGCCGATGGACCGGCTGGCCGACGGCTGGGAAGACTTGGTACGCAGAGCAACTCGCGCTCGATAGCTCGCCCGACTCAGATATTCTGGACTGCCGCGGCCGCGGTGTGCAGCGCCACACCGTAGGAGCGACCGTGCCCCGCTGCGTGAACCGCGAGTGGGTGCAGTTGATGCAGTGGAATGCGGTCTCTCCACCCGGCACGCAGCGGATGTACCGCCTCGTACCCGTCGACGATGTCCTCCAGGAGGGGGCACCCGAAGAGCGCCAGCATCGCCAGATCGGTCTCGCGGTGCCCGCCGTGCGCCGCCGGGTCGATCATCACCACGCCTTCCTCGGTCCAGAACACGTTGCCGCTCCACAGATCTCCGTGAATTCGGCTGGGCGGCTCCGCATCGTCGAAGTCGCCGCCCGCGACGCGTCGGCATGCCGATTCGACGGTGGCAGCCTCCGCCGGCGTCACGGTGCCCGCGTCGACGGCGATTCGCAGAAACGGCAGTACCCGTTCGGCTGCGTAGAACTCACCCCATGTCCGGTGCACCGAACTGCTCATGGGCCGAGCCCCGATGAACAATCGGCCGGGGAACGGCGCACCGTCGGAGCCGACCGGCGGCGCGCCGAATCCGGCAGCTCCACCGTTGTGCATTCGCGCCAACGCTTCACCGAATCTTCTTGCCCCAGCCAGCGTCGGATACTCCGCGGTCAGGCGCTCGAGTTCGATGTGTGTCGGCCCGTACCCGAGGACTCGGACAACAGGCGCGCCCGCCTCGCCGAGCCAGTGGAGACCGGTTGCCTCGGCGGCAAAGAAGTCGGGATGCGCCTGGGGGTTTCGTTTGACGAATGTATCGGAGGGTCCACTCACGTAGATCGACCCTACGCACGGCGTGTGCGCACGTCCGCAGACCTGCCGACGTCATTAGTATGAGCTGATGGGATTCATCAACTCGGAAGTGCGCACGAGCATCACGCGCGAGCTGGCAGTGCAATCGACGATCGATCCGGTCACGGAGATTCGCCGGAGGGTGGACTTCCTCAAAGATTACCTGTCGTCGACCCCTGCAACGGGCTTCGTCCTCGGTATCAGTGGCGGACAGGACAGCACACTCACCGGCAAGCTCGCCCAGCAAGCCGTGACGGAGCTGCGAGCCGACGGCCATGAGGCCGAGTTCGTCGCCGTTCGACTCCCCTACGGCGTACAGGCCGACGAGGACGATGCGTCGATCGCGCTGCGCTTCATCGACCCCGATCGAACCGTGACGGTCAACATCAAGGCTGCTGCCGACGCGTCAGCGGCCGCCACGGCAGAAGCGCTGGGCACCACCGAGGTCCGCGATTTCGTTCGGGGCAACATCAAAGCTCGCCAGCGCATGGTCGCGCAATACGCCATCGCCGGAGAACTCGGCTACGTCGTGGTCGGTACCGACCACGCTGCCGAGGCCGTCACCGGGTTCTTCACCAAATTCGGTGACGGTGGTGTCGACCTGACTCCGCTCACAGGCCTGAGCAAGCGTCAGGGTGCCGCTCTGCTCCGTGAACTCGGTGCACCGGAGAGCACGTGGCGAAAAGTCCCCACGGCAGACCTGGAGGACGATCGTCCGGCACTGCCGGACGAGGAGGCACTCGGCCTGACGTACGAGCAGATCGACGACTATCTCGAGGGCAAAGACGTCTCCGACGACGTCGCCCACAAGCTGGAGAAGATGTTCATGGCGACCCGCCACAAGCGTGCGGTGCCGGTGACTCCGTTCGACGACTGGTGGAGGAGCTCCCACTGAGTAGGGCCATCGAACGCTGAGCCGAACCCGGCGACTATCCGCCGGCGAACGGTGGCAACACGTCGACCCTGCTGCCGATCGCACGGCCCAGATCGCGCGTGAGGTCGTCGCCGACGAGATAGGCAGACACTCGCAGGATCGGGTCCATCGGTGCGCCGTGCCTGGACCGGATCACCTCTCGCAGATCGGCGAGAGTGGCTCCTACGGGCACGGTGACATACTCCGAGTCGCACCCCGACGCGTCGACGGCAGCGGCGAAGTACCGCACTTCGACCTCGGTCGAGGGCCCGGCATCACCGCTCGACCGAACGTCAACCACCGATCGCTCCCATGCTGCGAGTCGGCGGCACAAAACCCTCGGCGTCGATACCGTGTCCGGCCCATTTGTTCCACATCGCGCCACGCCACACGGCGGCCAACTCGTCGTCGGTGGCACCGCCCCGCAGCGCCGCGCGCAGATCGGTTTCGTCGTCGCTGAACAGGCAGGACCGAATGGTTCCTTCGGCGGTCACTCGCGTGCGGTCACAGTCCCCGCAGAACGAGCGCGTCACCGACGCGATGATTCCGACGGTGGCGTCGGTACCGTCGACGCTCCACTCCTCGGCCGGTGCCGACGGATCGGCGCGCCCCACCTCACGCAGGTCGAACTCGGTGGACAGCTCGTCGAGCAGGGTCTGGGCGTCGATCATGTTCGCGCGAGCCCACTCGTGGTCGGCATCGAGAGGCATCTGCTCGATGAACCGGAGGGCCACCCCTTCGTCGAGACACCAGCGCAGTAGATCAACTGCACCGGACAGCGTGTCGCGCATCAGAACTGCATTGATCTTCACCGGACCGATGCCCGCTCGCTTCGCCGCTCGGATGCCGGCCAGCACCGAGGGCAGTCGGTCGCGGCGGGTCAGCCGTGCGAAATCCTCGCGGTCGACCGAATCCAGGGACACGTTGACCCGGGTCAACCCGGCATCGGCCAATGCCGCGGCCCGATGCTCCAGGCCCACAGCGTTGGTGGTCATCGACAGCGGTACACCTGCCGCAGCGTCGGAGCACAGTCGCAGAATCTCGTCGAGGTCGCGGCGCATGAGGGGCTCACCACCGGTGAATCGCACGTCGCGTATACCCAGCAGCCGCACGGACACCGACACCACTCGCGCGATCTCGGCCGGCGTGAGCAGGTTCGCGGCAGGAATGGCCGGAAGCCCCTCCTCCGGCATGCAGTAGGTGCACCGCAACGAGCACTTCTCGGTGATGGAGATGCGCAAGTCGCGCGCGACTCGGCCGAAGCGGTCGATCAGATGAGGTACGTCCGGCCGATCCGCCACGGAATTCACCTGCTGCGACCGCTCGGTCGTAGCAGCACCGCCGAACATCGGAATGCCCAGCGAGGTGACACTGTCTACCGTCACCTCGTACCTCACCTTCGTCGATCTCGATCACGCCCGTCGCAGACGTGTCTACCCAGTATGCCGCAGCCCACACTCGCCGGCGTTGTCGGCGTGCTTAGGATTGGCACCCATGACTGCTGAGCACAAGCGCGCGATCACCGGACCAGCGCAGTGAGCGCCGTATCCGTCGAGGAGCATGCCGCCGCGGTCGAGACTCTTCTCGCGGCGCTGGGCACCAGAACTGCGCAGCGAATCCCCTTGGCCGAGGCCCTGGGACGAGTCTCGTTCGAGGACGTGCGGTCGCCGGTCGATCTACCGCTGTTCCGAAATTCGCAGATGGACGGCTACGCAGTCGATTCTCGTTCCGTCACCACGACCCCGGTGACGCTGGAGGTCTCGACGATCATCGCCGCAGGCCCTACGGAGTCGGCCGCTCTCGTCACCGGTAGCGCGGCGAAAATCATGACCGGCGCACCCATTCCCGAGGGGGCCGACACCATCGTCCCCGTCGAGGACACCACGATACCGTCGGAAGGTTCGGTGACGATCGAACGAGGCCGCGGCGCAGGCGAATTCGTTCGTGAACAGGGAAGCGACGTGCGCGTGGGAACAGTTCTGGTCGAGGCCGGTCGAGTACTCGAACCCCGGCACATCTCGGTTCTCGCGGCTGTCGGTTTCGCCGAGGTCGACGTGCGTTCGCGTCCTCGCGTGGCCGTCGTGACCACCGGTGCCGAACTGGTCGATGCCGGATCGACTCTCACTCCCGGCCAGATCTACGACTCGAACGGCATCACTCTTGCGGCACACCTACGGGCCAGCGGCGCGGAAGTGGTTGTGGTCGCGCGTAGCTCCGACGACCCGAGGCGATTTCGCGAGGTTCTCGACGAAGCAACACGATCGGCGGAACTGATCATCACGTCCGGCGGCGTCTCGATGGGTGACTTCGAGGTGGTCAAGGACGTACTCGGGCCGCTCGGCGGCACCTTCGGGTCGGTCCGCATGCAGCCGGGCGGGCCGCAGGGCATGACACTGTTCGACGGGACTCCTGTGCTCAGCTTCCCCGGCAATCCTGTCAGTACAGTTGTTTCGTACATCATGTTCGCGCGCAACATAGTTCGGCGAGCAGCCGGTCTTCCTCCGGTGCTCCCCAGCACAGCGACCTTGCACGAATCCGTCGTGTCACCGCCGGGCCGCCGACAGCTTCTCCGTGGCCGGTTGAGGGACGACGGCCGGGTGGAGCTCGTGGCAGGCCCGGGCTCCCATCTGGTCGCGGCACTGGCGTGGGCCGACGTTCTGATCGACATCGATTCCGAGGCAACCGAACTCGCTGCAGGATCCGACGTGGAGGTATGGCCGCTGTGACCACCGACGCCCCGCAGAACCACCTGTCTCATCTCGACGATCAGGGCCGCGCTCGCATGGTCGATGTGGCACACAAGAAGGAGACCTCACGTACGGCCGTCGCCGCCGGTGAGTTCGTCACCACTGCCGAGGTCATCGCGCTCGTGCGCGCGGACGACATGCCCAAAGCCGATGTACTCGCCACTGCCCGCATCGCGGGCATCTCGGCGGCGAAGCGGACGTCGGAACTGATCCCGCTGTGCCATCAGCTCGCACTCTCGTCGGTGAAGATCTCGTTCGGTTTCACCGACTCCTCCATCACGGTCGAGGCCACCGCCCGCACGACCGGTAGAACCGGCGTCGAGATGGAAGCCCTGACCGCCGTCGCGGTTGCCGGGTTGACCCTGCACGACATGGTCAAGGCAGTCGACCCAGGTGCGACGATGAACGGCGTCCGGCTGATCACCAAAGACGGTGGTAAGCATGGACATTGGCAGCGAGACCGGGAACCGGTCACCCCCGCCGACGCTGCCCCGACACTCGAAACGACGCGATCCGCAGTGGTGCTGGTGGCTTCCACCGGCGGCGCGAACGGGACTCGACCGGACACCACCGGCCCCACCATCGCGTCCTGGTTGACCGATCGAGGCTTCAGCGTGCGGGGACCGCTGGTGTACGCCGACGCCGACATAGCAGCCGGCCTGCAGGACGCATTGCGCGGCGAACCGTCGTTGATCGTCAGCACCGGAGGCACCGGTGTATCCCCCACCGATGCGACTCCCGAGGCAACGGCAGCTCTCCTGGACATCGATATGCCGGGGATCGCCGACGCGATCCGCACCCGCGGAACATCTGCGACGCCACATGCGGTGCTCAGCCGAGGGGTTTCGGGGCTCATCGGCCGCACTCTGACAGTCAATCTGCCGGGCTCGCCGGGGGGCGTCAAGGACGGTCTCGCGGTTCTCGATCCTTTGCTCGACCATGTGTTGGCCCAGATCGCCGGAGGAGGACCCCACGATGAGTGACCTAGTCGCACGAATTTCCAGTGACCCGTTGAGCACCGCCGAAGTGGAGGCAGCCGTACAGGATTCACACCACGGTGCCGTAGTTCTGTTCAGCGGGATAGTCCGCGACCACGACGGTGGCCACGCGGTGGAAACTCTCGAATACCGCGCCCATCCGGACGCGGAACGCTTCTTGAACCGATGCTGCACCGAGGTCTCCGCCGAGACCGGCCTCAAGGTCGCTGCGGTCCATCGCGTCGGCGACTTACGAGTCGGCGACCTCGCGCTCGTGGCAGCCGTCGGATCGGCCCATCGCGCCGAAGCATTCGAGGCCTGCGCGCGATTGGTCGAACGTATCAAGGCCGAGGTCCCGATCTGGAAGCGGCAAGGATTCGAGGGCGGGCGCACCGAATGGGTAGGACTGTAGGAGTCCTACCCGGTGTCCAGATAGCGGTGGACGGGGAGCATCGACGACGCATCGCAGGGCTCGGATCGCTCCCGCACGCATGCGCGTAGTCGTTTCTCGACAGCCGCTGCATCGAGGTCTGTACCGATCAGCACCAGGGAGGTCTGTTCGGTCTCACCCCGCGCCCACGACGTCGCTTCGAACCGAATGTGTCGGCCGACGGTGTGCACGATGAACTTCTGCGAATAGCCCGGCACGGCAAAATGCACGACACCTTTGATGCGGTAGAGGTTTCCGGTGGGATTCTCCAGAAACTCGACCATTCGGCGCGGTTCGATGGGCTCGGCGCTGACGAACTCGGTGTGCGAGTACTGGGCGTGCAGGTGATGTTCGTGGTCGTTGTCGCTGTGGTTCTCCCGTAGAAGCTCGTCGAACGACAGCTGAACGGCGATCGCCGATTCGACCGACAGGTTCTCCCGACGGTCGAACAGCAGCAGCGGATCCACTCGGCCGAATGCGACCGGGACAACAGGGACGTCCCCCACGATGGCGCGCACGGTGGACACGACTGCCGAGCGGCCTGCCTCCGAGACCGCATCCGACTTGTTCAACACCACCAGATCGGCCAACTGCAGATGCTGGTCGATCTCGGGATGCAGTACGCGGGTCTGCGGAAATTCCACCGCGTCGACGACCCCCACGAGCCCGCCGTAGACGATGAACTCGTTCTCGCTGCCACGAACCATTCGGATCAGATTGCGTGGCTCGGCGAGACCACTGGCTTCCACCACGATGACATCGATTTCCGAACGGCGATGCGCGAGGGCGTCGAACATTGCATCCATGTCACTGATGTCCACTGCGCAACAGATGCATCCGTTGCCGAGGGAGACCATCGAGTCGACCTGCCCTGCCACGAGCATGGAGTCGACGTTGATCGCTCCGAAATCGTTGACCACGACGCCGATTCGAATCCCCGCGTCGTTACGCAGCAGGTGATTGAGCAGAGTCGTCTTGCCCGCGCCGAGGAAGCCCGCGACGATCACCACCGGAATTCTTCGACGCGTCACGGCGTCCGAGACTACCGGGCAGCAAGAATCTGTTTCAGCAGGCCTTGCGCGAAGGTGGACACACTGCCGACGTTCTCCGGGGTCGCTAACCCCTTCAAACCGTCCACTCCGAACGTCTGGATGTACGGAGAGACACTTTCGAGCAATCGCGAGAGCGCGCTACGGCCCTCGACTGCGGCCTTCGTTCCGGTGGCCGACGGCGTGGCAGGGGCAGCCTTGTCCGTCGTCGTGGACGCGGGGGCCGCGGCAGTCGTCGCGGCCGGGGTGGCCGCGGCCGTGGACGACGTCTCGGCACCGAGCAAGTAGTCGATGATTCCGGTCGAAATTGCGATTGCGTGCTTCAACTGACCGTCGGAGCTTTCGAGAAGAGCCGCGTCGTCGGGGTTCGATCCGTTGCCCATTTCGACGAATACCAGCGGGACCGTGGTCAGTGCTGGCCCGGCCACATCCGAGCGCTCCTGAATTCCCTCGTCCACGCCTGCGTAGTTCGCCGGGGCGAAGCCGGCCCGAACGTACGAGTCTCGCATCAGCTTCGACGCCGAACGTCCTCCTTCGGACTGGGCTGCATCGGCCGCTGCGTTCGGAATCGGCAAGGTGGGCACGATCAGATGAAATCCGTGTTTGCTGTCATCGGTCGTCGTGCTGGTGGAGTCCGCATGAATGCTCACGGCAACGTCGGCACCGGACTCGCTCGCTGCTCGCGCCCTGTCGTCGACGCATCCGCCCCATCCCGAGTCGTCGACTCGGCTCGTCTTCACGGTTGCGCCCAAGCTCTCCAGACTGGACCGAACGAGCTCACTGACCTTCCAGTTGATGGTGTGCTCGGGCACGCCGTCCACAGTGGTCATTCCGGTGGTCTGGCAGTCTTTCGTTCCGCCGCGCCCGTCGTTCACCTGACGCTGCAGATTCTCCGAATGTGCGGTGCCCTGGTGGCCCGGGTCGAGGAACACCGTCTTACCCGACAACTCGCTACCGGTGGCAGACGGTGTCGTGGTGGACGGTGTCGTGGTGGACGGTGCAGCTGTGGCGGGGGCAGCGACGATCACACCCGCACCGAGTATTCCCGCGCACATCAGAGCCGCTGTTGCCGACCTGGTGATTCGTGCAGATTTCATATGCTCTCGAGCGCACCGGAGTGACTGGTGGCGCTACTCCCCTCTCGGCCCCTCGGTTGCGCTGATCGGAGCGGGTCGCCGACAACACGGGACACACACGAAACAGCAGACACTTGCGCCTCAAGTGAACCAGATGTCGTCACCGACGCGCCTCGGATAATCTTTCGTTAGTGAAATGAATGCGTTCCGTAATCGATCTGTTGCCAACGGGGCCTTCGCTTCGTTCGCAGCGCGGCCCCTCTCCTACTCGGACCATCACGAACCGACTCGGGGATGGAAATACGTCTCGAACCGGCCAGTCAGTCTTCGATTCCGATAAGGATCGACATCGCACCGAGACAATGTTCTTGCATACCCCGCTTCGTTTCGGTGACCGCCCGATCCGATTCCTGGCAATTCTGCGAATCGGGTAACAATCCCCCGGCTCGCGTGGATATGCATATTGTTCGGCCGTATAGTCGTTCCAGTTCGATCTGGACATCCCCGCATCATCCCCTGCATCATTGGAGAGCTTCAGCATGGCCAGAAAAGTCTATGTGCAATTAGTCGATGACATCGACGAAAAACCGATCGATTCCGGTGGTGAACACATAACCTATTCGGTCAACGGAGTCAGCTACGAAATCGACCTGAGCGACAAGAACGCCAAGGAATTTCACCGCAAGCTCGACTATTACATCGAACACTCCACCAAGGTCGGCGGAAAACGGACGAAGAAGTCGGGTACCTCTGCAGTGGGTGCCAAGCGTGACGCCAATCAAACCAAAGCCATCCGAGAATGGGCGAAGGCGAACGGCCACAATATCTCCGCGCGTGGCAGAATCCCCGCCGAGGTCGAGCAGGCCTTCGACGCAGCCCACTGAGTCACCACTGATCGACTGCACCGAAACAAGAAAAAGCGCCGCTCGCGAGCGGCGCTTTTTCCTTTTCCTCGAAAAGATTCCTCGGTGGAGCTAAGGGGACTCGAACCCCTGACCCCCACACTGCCAGTGTGGTGCGCTACCAGCTGCGCCATAGCCCCGAGTTACTGCTTGCAACCGCTCATGCGGTTGCTCGAACGAAGTTACACCATCGGTCGCAACAGCAACAAATCACCTGGTGCGGCCGCTACCGAGGAACCCGGCGACCAGCCGCAACCACGCCCGTCCGTCAATTGACGGACGAGAGCCATTCCGAGTCGCCGAGAGCGTCGACCACCTGTCCGTCGACCAGTACCCCCGGTGTCCCGCGCGCTCCCGACGCCGCCAGCGCGTCCCGTCCGGTGTTCGCGTCCGCCACCGCGGCATCTCGCTGAGCGCCGCTGACGATGCACTCCGTCGCCAGCTCGCTCGCTCCGGAGGAACGAGCGAGCTCCGCTAGTTCTGCATCGGTTCTGTCCGAGTCCGAGCCTTCTCCCGGGCGGAATTCGGAGTCGAACAACCCGCCGTGAAAAGCGGAGTAGACCCGGGCGTTCTCCGTCGCTGCCACACAGTGCGACGCCGCCACGGCACGAGTCGAATAGTCACCCGAGGCCGACTGCGGATCGAGAAAATTGACCAGGTGGTAATTCACCGAGACAACACCGTCGTCGATTTTCTGAGCCAACTCCTGGCCGTGCTTCTCTTCGAGATCTCCGCAGAACGGGCACATCGGATCCTCGTAGACATCGATCACACGCTGCGCTCCCGGACGCGCCAGCTGCACCACACCGTCACCTGGCAACGACAATTCGACCTCGGGATTCTTCACGGTTCCGTAGCCATCGTTGCGTGGGGCGTCGCTTCCGCTCTGCCACATGATCGCAACCACGATCACGATCACCACCACGATGAATGCGATGCCGCCCAATACGTAGGTCATCGTGTTGGACGTTGCCTCGGGTGTGTGTTTCGTACTCGATATCTTCTTCTGGCTCACACAGCGAATACTACGGTTGCGTCCGTCATGTGCGCTCGCGCCCGAGCGTGTCCGGAACTCGCGACCACCAGAGTCCTGCCAGGAGAAGCAGCGCTCCCGTCACGGCGAAAGCCGGACCGAACGAGGCCTGTTCGACGATCATCCCAGCCACGATCGGGCCGATTACCGCACCGACATCGGAGGCCATCTGGAATGCAGCCAGAACGGGCCCTCCGCGCGCCTTCGAGCCGATCACGTCGGCAACCGAGGCCTGCTGGGCTGGGCTCATCAGACCCGATCCGATTCCGGCAATCAACGACACAACAAGAAACAGCACGGGATCGTGGACGTACCCCATCACGACGGTTCCCAGGCCACACACCGCCAACCCACCCACCATGAAGGGCTTGCGTCCGCGCACATCGGACAGGCGACCTGCACTGGCGAGAACCAGTGCATTTCCCACTGCGAACACCGTCAGCGCGATACCGACGAACACCTCGGATCGCTGCATCGCCTCGACGACGAACAACGGCACCAAGGCCACTCGAACACCGAACACTGCCCAACCGTTGGCGAAATTGGACGCCAGCGCCGCTTGATACGACGGGATCCGCAGCGCGGCGAGCAACGACATCGTCGGCGGTGCCGCGCCCTTCTCCGGCTTGACGAGGTCGGAATTGCCCAGGGTGAAGTACACGACGGCCGCGGCGATCACGAGAGCCACGGCATAGATGACGAACGGCACCCGGAGGCCGAACCCGACGAGCGCGCCGCCGACGAGCGGACCGCCGATGGTTCCCAACAGGAAGGCGGTCGCATACAGGCCGGAGATGCGGCCACGACTGGTCGGAGGACTGATCCTGATCAGCAATCCCAGTGCCGACACCGAGAACATCGTCGAGCCGATACCGCCGAGACCGCGAAAGACCAGCAACTGCCAGTACGTCTGGGCCAGGGCGCATGCACCGGTGGACACCGCAACGATCATCAGTCCGATCAGGTAGACGGGTCGCTCACCGAGCCGCTGGACCAGCGATCCACTTGCTGGGGCGAACACCAACCGCATCAGAGCGAAAGCACTGATCACCGCAGATGCAGCGGCGACGCCGACCCCGAATTCACGGGCGAACTGCGGCAGGGCGGGCGCAACTATGCCGAATCCGAGAGCAATGACGAATGCCGCCGACACAAGCACCCAAATTTCGGGTGGGAGTGTGCCTCCCGGCTTCGATGCCGGCTGGGCAGTCGGATCCTCGTGCTCGGCAGAATCGGACGGATCGGGTGTGGGTGAGTTCGTCACGAGCTCTCGAGTGCGGAGGACACCAATTCACGTGCTGCAGCCTGGACCTCGGCGAGATGCTCCTTGCCGTGGAACGACTCCGCATAGATCTTGTACACGTCCTCGGTTCCGGACGGACGGGCCGCGAACCATGCGCTCTCCGTCGTCACCTTCAGCCCACCCAGCGCGGCCCCGTTCCCCGGAGCCTCGGTCAGCGTGGCGGTGATCGTTTCGCCGGCCAGCTCGGTGGCAGTGATCTGGTCCGGCGAGAGCTTTGCGAGCACGGACTTCTGCTCACGCGTGGCCGGTGCGTCGACGCGCGCGTACGAGGGATCGCCGAACTTCGCGGTGAACTCCCCGTAACGCTGAGACGGTGTCGACCCGGTGACCGCCGTGATCTCCGACGCCAGCAGCGCGAGGATGATGCCGTCCTTGTCGGTGGTCCAGACCCGACCGTCGTGTCGGAGGAACGACGCCCCGGCGCTCTCTTCACCGCCGAATCCGAGCTCGCCGGCGAGTAGGCCGGGCACGAACCACTTGAATCCGACCGGCACCTCGAGCAGACGACGGCCGAGGCCGGCGACCACGCGGTCGATCATCGATGAACTCACCAGCGTCTTGCCCACCGCGGCCGTAGGTGACCATCCCGGCCGATGAGTGAACAAGTAGTCGATGGCCACTGCGAGGTAGTGATTGGGGTTCATCAGGCCACCGTCGGGAGTGACGATGCCGTGCCGATCGGAGTCGGCATCGTTGCCCGTCGAGACGTCGAAGCGGTCACGTGCAGCGATGAGCGACGCCATGGCGTTCGGCGACGAGCAGTCCATCCTGATCTTGCCGTCCGTATCGAGTGTCATGAAGCGGAACGTGCCGTCCACCAACGGATTGACGACGGTCAGATCCAGGTTGTGGCGCTCGGCGATGGCGTCCCAGTAATCGACACTGGCACCGCCGAGCGGATCGGCACCGATCCGAATCCCCGCCGCGCGGATTGCATCGAGATCGACTACGTTCGGCAGGTCGTCCACGTAGGTGCCGAGGAAGTCGTACCGCGAGACGCTCCCCGCGAAGGCCTGCGCCAGCGTCACCCGCTTGATGCCCGAGATACCCTCGCGCAGAAGATCGTTCGCACGGGCAGCGATGACCGACGTCGCGTCACTGTCGGCCGGTCCCCCGTGCGGAGGGTTGTACTTGAAGCCGCCGTCCCGGGGTGGATTGTGGGACGGTGTCACCACGATACCGTCGGCTTTCGCGGCCGGTCCCGACTCGTTGTAGCGGAGGATGGCATGACTGACGGCAGGGGTCGGCGTGTACCGATCCCCCGAATCGACCAGTACGTCGACGTCGTTGGCCGCCAACACTTCCAGAGCCGTCGTCCAGGCCGGTTCCGACAACGCGTGAGTGTCCCGGCCGATGAACAGGGGTCCGGTGATTCCCTGCGCAGCGCGGTATTCCACGATCGCCTGCGTCGTCGCCACGATATGAGCCTCGTTGAACGCCGAATCCAGGCTCGAACCTCGATGTCCGGACGTGCCGAAGACCACCTGCTGACTCGGGTCGGACACGTCGGGAACCCGCGAGTAGTACGCCGTCACGAGTTGCGAAAGATCCACCAGATCCTCCGGCAGTGCAGTGGTTCCAGCTCTCTCGTGCGCCACGATGCGCCTCCTCGTTGTGGTCGAACCGAACTCGATCGAAGAATCGAACTCCTCGACAACCCTAACGCCGCTGCCCCACCCGTGAGCTACTTGCTGGCTCCTTTCGGCGGCCGTGGGAGGAAATAGCTGGTCCGCTGCTGGTATTCGCGGTAGCCCGGACGTTTCTCCATGCTGCGCTCCAGCAACCGCGCACCGGTGGCGAACACCAGAAAGTACGTCATCGCGATGGGCGACAGAAGCGTGAACACTCCGGGCCACGCGGACGCCGCGACGAGGAAAAACCCCCACCACACTGCCGAGTCCCCGAAATAGTTGGGGTGCCGGGTCCAGGACCACAGACCACGATCCATGATCTTGCCCTTGTTCGACGCGTCGGCCTTGAAAGCTGTCAACTGCGCATCACCCACCGCCTCGAACGTCCACCCGAGCACCCAGACGAGTACACCGAGCACGACGACCGGTACGACCGATCCGTGTGCGACAGCGGATACCTGAAGTGGAAGGGACACGAACCACAATGCAATCGCCTGCGTCAGATAGATCTTTCGCAGGGCATACAAGGTTTTGTTGCCTTCGGCCTTGGCCAGCAGCTCGGTGTACCGCGGATCCTCACCGTGCCCGCGCGAGCGCCGAAAGACGTGCAGTGCAAGACGAAGTCCCCACACACCGACGAGCACGAGCAGCAGTAATCGACGCCACAATTCACCTGTTCCGGTCGCAGCCGAAATCAGCGCGATGAGAACGAAGCCGCCTCCCCACGTCACGTCCACGACGTTGTGGCGTCCGATACGCGCACCGATGAGGGCCGTGACGATCATCAGGACAGCGGTACCGCCGAGGCTCGCAAGCGAGACGGTCAGGAAGTCGGACCAGTTCACCGCGCGGACACCCAGACCGGTCTAACCGGCTCCATCTCGGACGATCCGTTCTCGGACCGGACCGCCAGAATTTGGTCGACGCCCATCCTGTTGTCCCGGAACGCCATTCCACCGCCGATCAGGTACAGCCGCCATACGCGAGCGACCTCTTCCCCGACCATCGCCACCACGTCGTCGTAGCGCGCCTCGAAGCGCTCGGTCCAAACGTCGACGGTCCGCACGTAATGCTCCCGAAGGGCGTGGACGTCGCGCACCTCGAGTCCTGCCTCCTCGATCATCGCGACGGTCCGCCCGACCGGGCGCATGTACATGTCGGGCGCAATGAACGATTCGATGAATGCCCCGCCGCCGGGGTTGTCGCCTTCCCTCCGCGACATCTGCTGAATCAGCACGCGTCCACCCGGCTTGACGTTGGCGTGCAGTGCCGCAGTGTAGGTCGGGTAGTTCGCCTCCCCCACATGCTCACCCATTTCGATCGACGCCACCGCGTCGAAGGGTCCGTCCGGAATTTCCCGATAATCCTGGATTCGGATCTCGACGTTGTCCTGCAGACCTCGGTCGGCGATTCGTTTGTCGATGAAGGCTTTCTGTTCGCGCGAGATGGTCACTCCGACAACCTGGGCTCCGTACTCCTGAGCCGCATGCAGGCTCAGGGACCCCCAACCGCAGCCGACGTCGAGAAAGCGTTGGCCTGCACGCTTGTCGAGCCCGATCTTTCGACAGACCAGGTCGAGCTTGTCGCGCTGGGCATCGTCGAGGGTGTAGTCCGGCGAATCCGAGGTCCAGTACGCCGACGAGTACGCCATGTGCGAATCGAGAACCAGTTCGTAGAAGTCGTTCGACAGGTCGTAATGGTGGCTGATCGCGGCGCGGTCACGAAGCACCGAGTGCAGCCGCCCCTTCACCGAGGCCTGCGACACGGGCGGCGGTAGTGGGCGGCCGAACACTCCGAGATCCTTTGCCAGTTTGGCCAACCGCAGGAGCGACGCGGGGCCCGGTCGTATCGCCGAGAGTCGGCGCTCACGCACCACAGCCCAGACGTGATCGAGAGCCGCGGCAAGATCGCCTTCGACGTCCAACTCCCCCGTGACGTACGCCTGCGCAGCGCCGAGTTCGCCGGGGCTCCACAGCAATCGACGAAGAGCGCTGGGGCTCCGCAACAGGACTCTCGGTGCCGAGGCATCGCCCGCAACGGATCCGTCCCACGCCTGCAGCCGAACGGGAAGCGGACCACCCACCAGGGGTTCTATCAACTCGGCAATCCGATGCGCGACACCGACACTGCGATCGGTCCGGTCCACGGAAAGTGTCGAGGTGGTCATCGGTTATCCCTTCGGTCGAGCACGATCTGCTGAACATCGATGTACCCGGATCGAAATCCGGCCTCCGAGTAGCAGAGGTAGAAGTGCCACATTCGCGCGAACACCTCGTCGAAGCCGAGATCCTCTGCCTCGCTGCTGCATTCACGAAAGCGACTGTCCCACAGTGCCAGGGTTCGCGCGTAATGATCGCCCATGGACAGGCGCTCGCGAACCCGAAGCGAGGTGTGCTGCTCGGTCACCTCCTCGATGGCCCGCACCGACGGCAGGAACCCGCCGGGAAAGATGTACTTGTGCACCCAGGTGTACGTGTTTCGGGTAGCCAGCATTCGGTCGTGCGGCATCGTGATGGCCTGGAGGGCAACCCGCCCACCCGGCGCAAGCAACGAGTCGATCGTCTCGAAGTACGTTCCCCAGTACTGATGACCGACGGCCTCGATCATCTCGACCGACACGATCGCGTCGTACTCGCCGTCGACCAGACGATAATCGAGGAGATCGATCTGAATTCGATCTCCGTAACCCGCTGCAGCACAACGCTTACGCGCCAATTCCTGCTGTTCGGTCGACAATGTCACCGACCGTACCGTCGCGCCACGAGCGGCCGCACGGATAGCCAGCTCGCCCCATCCGGTGCCGATTTCGAGAACCCTGGTTCCATTGCCGACGCCCGCGCGGTCGAGTAGCCGGTCGATCTTTCGGCACTGAGCTTCGGCGAGCTCCTCACTGTCGTTGTCGCTTCCCGATCCAGCGAACAACGCACTCGAGTAGGTCATCGTCTCGTCGAGGAAAAGCTCGAATAGGTCGTTCGACAGATCGTAGTGTCGTGAGATGTTGGATCGGGTGTTCTTGGTCGTATTCCGCTCGCTCCGTGGAGGTTTGGGTATATAGAGACCTCGGAGGCGCTGTAGGGACTTCGGAATCAGCGATGCCATTCGCCGAGCGAAGACCTCGAGCACAGCGGTGAGGTCCTCGGCATCCCAGTCTCCGGCCATGTATGCCTCACCGAATCCGATGAGTCCACTGTCTCCGACCCGTGCGGCGAAGTCGTGCGGTCGATACACGGTCATCAACGGTGCGTCGGCTGACCCGGCCCCGATCACTTCGCCGTCGGGCATCGCAACCCGGACCTGCAATCCTGCGACCGCACGACGGAAAAGGAAGTCGGCGACGGGCGCTGCGACAGCAACCTTCATGCCACCGGGAACGTGGGCGATCTGCGGCCAGACCCGCGCGTCGACCGTCGGGCGCGGACCGGCAGCGGAACCACCGTACGGGTTCGACACAGAATTGGATTTCGACACAGTTGTCATCTGTGGGCCCCTTCCTTCTGAATTCTTCGTTGCCCCGGAGGGGCAGGTTTCTGCACGATCTTCAGACCCCGCGCCCAGAGCCGAATGCCTTGCCAGCGGATCTGAACCACCACTCGCAAGGGCGCAATCGGGATCTCGAGTGCGGTGCGCAGAATCGACCGCGTCGTCACCTCGCGTCGACGGCCGTCGACGGTCGCCACGAACGGAGGTTGACCGGGACGTTCGAGGACGATAGACAGCCGGAGCGCGGCGTCCGGCTCGGGCAGCTGCATGGAGTATTCACCGTCGACATCGTTGAACGGCGAGACGTAGAACTCCTTGTTCGTACGTACCGCGCCGCGCGGATCGGTGTGCAGCAGATACCGGTATCGCTCGCCGTAGGTGTTGTGTACCTCGGCCACCACGCAGCGGAGATCGCCGGCGTGGTCGTGACACCAGTACACACTCAATGGGTTGAACGTGTGCCCGAACACCCGCGCGCTGGCCAGCATCGTGATCTGTCCGCCGCCCAGATCGATACCGTTCTCGGCCAGGAACGCGTCGACATTCCGGCGAATGGTCGCGTCGGGGTCACCGAGGTGATCACGGGGGTCGAACGAGGCCAGCGGCCGTAATATCCACGGCAGTTCGGGGAGTGCGTCGAGGTCGACGAACCAGCTGTAACTTTTGTACGAGAACGTGTTTCGAATCGGCGCGCGTCGCATGTGATCGATCCGAGTGAGATACAGCGCCGCTCCGTGTGCACGGGTGCTCGGCAGAACGGACGTCAGAGCCACGTGGCCCCCACCCGTTGCGCAGCGCGCGCGCCGGACAGCGCACCGTCCTCGTGGAATCCCCAGCCGTGGTACGCCCCGGCGAATGCCACCGTGTCGGTGTCCAATTCGGGCAGGCGACGCTGCGCTGCCACGGATTCGGGGGTGTACTGCGGGTGCTCGTAGGTCATCTCGTCGAGCACCATGCTCGGGTCGATACGATCCGCTCCACCGAGCGTTACCAGCATCCTTCGATCGGTCTCGTCCAACCGCTGCAACCTCGTCAGGTCGTAGCTCACCAGCACCCGATCGGGTCTGGCGGTACAGGACGGGAGGTGGTAGTTCCACGAGGCCCGTGCCCTGGAGTTCTTCGGCAACACCGACGAGTCGGTGTGCAGTGCGGTGTGATTGACCGAGTAGGGCATCGCACCGAGAACGCTGTGCTCGAGCGCTGTCGGTTCCGCGAGCATCTTCAGCGCGGCACCGGGATGGACTGCAATCACGGCGGCGTCGAACGTGCGCAGGTCGTCGTGGCCGTCCCGGATCTGCACGGAGTCCTGCGACCTGTAGACCGCACGCACCGGGCTGCCGAGCAACACCTCGTCGATGTGCGAGGCAACCCGACGAACGTATTCGATGGACCCGCCCGTGACGGTACGCCAGGTGGGAGATCCTGTGACGGTGAGCATTCCGTGGTGCTGAAGAAAGGAGAACAGGTAGCGAGCCGGGTAGGCGAGCGCAGTGTCCGGATCACACGACCACACCGCCGACACCAACGGCGTCATGAAGTGGGATTCGAAGTATGCCGAGAACGAGTGTTCGGCGAGAAAACGTCCGAGGGTGATGTCGGAATCCGCGGAGTCGTCCCGGTCGAGCAGTTCGGTTGCCAGCCGATGAAAACGCTTGACATCGAGCAACATCGACACGAATCGCGGTTTCAACACCGCCGTACGTTGCGCCAGGATTCCGCGCATGCCCTGGCCGCCCGAGTACTCGAGGCCGCACCCGTCACAGCGCACGGACATGCTCATGTCCGAATCCTGAGTAGGCACATCGAGTTCGTCGAACAGACGGAGCAGCGTCGGATACGTGCGGTCGTTGTGCACGATGAACCCGGTGTCGACGCCCACCGGACCGCCGGGGCCGTCGACATAGTGCGTGTCCGCGTGACCGCCGAGCCGAGAATCCGCCTCGTACAACGTCACCGACGAGTTCTTCGACAGTGCGTACGCGGCCGTCAGGCCGGCAATTCCGCTACCTACCACCACGACACGACGGCGCGTCACGACTGAGTGCCCATGCAGTCGACCTGCGCATCGGCGGCGATACCGAGAACGAAGTCACGCGTCGCCCTCGACCACAGCCGCGGATTGCGGAGCATGAAATGCCCACCCGGAACGGAAAGGTAGCGAGCGGACGCCCCGCGCGCCGCCGCACGTTCGGTCGCACGGCGCGAGGTTCTCGGATCGGTCCACTTGTCTGCAGTCCCGTGGACGACGAGCAACGCATGATGCGCGCCGAATCCGTCGGCCTCCACACCGTCCGGCCACCACGGGGCCAACGCGACGACGCCCACGATGGAAGGATCGTCGATCAGGGCAGCTGCCGTGCGGCCACCCATCGAATGGCCGACGACCACGACGTGAACGTCGGGATGCTCCGCGCGGATTCGATTCAGAGCCCACCTGGCATCCTCGACCGCAGTCCGTTCGGGTGCGTTCCAGCCACGGAACCTGTACTGCAGCTGTTGGACCGATATACCGCGTGCTCGGCCTGTGCGTCGAAGCATCCAGGTGAACGGCCACATGCGCAGGCCGGCCAGGTGCCACGGACGACTGCGTGCCCGGCTCACATCCTTACCTCCGCCGAGGACCAACACGACCAGTGCAGGGTCGGACACCCGCCTACCGGTGCGCAGTACTGGAGTCGGCTCGTTGCTCATGCCGGTTATTCGGCACCGAGGCCGCTTCGGGTGGGATCGGTTCGGACGGGCCGTTGTGACCTGTCCGACACAGAAAAGAAGACCGGGCCGAGAGTGTGTCTCTCGGCCCGGTCTTCTGCGGTGGAGCTGCCGGGAATCGAACCCGGGTCCTCTGCTGCATTGCCAGGGCTTCTCCGTGTGCAGTCCGCTATGTCTCTACTTGGATCTCCCGATCTCGCGAACAAGTCAGGATGACGATCCCAGCCACTGTTTGATGTTCCTCATCATCCCGCGGCCGGATGAATCGGTGAGCCCTCTAGCTGATGCCAGTACCCGGACCGAGGGCAAGCCCGGACTGACAGACACGCAGTCGCTACTTAGGCAGCGAGTGCGTAGTCGCGCTGATTGGAATCGGCGCTTATAAGGTTGCGATGACGCTTACGGTGGTCTCTCGCCTGCACCGACACGCTTCCCCTGACTCAACATACAAAGTCGAAACCGTTCAGCCCCGTATGTTCCCGAACACTGTGTCCGGGCTGTTCAGTGTAACGCCTCGCGTGGCCACATTCATCCCATTAACTTCTCGCACGGCGATCCGTCGCGTGCGATGCGGCATCGGCGTCCACACGCTGCACCACCGTACGCAGCATTCGGCGCGCCACGACCAACCGTGCCGGCAGAGAGGCGTACCAGACTGCGCGACCGGCCAGCCCACGCGGGAAGAACACCAACCGCTGCTCGATCGTCGGCTGCTTCGCGGTTCCCCCCACCGTGAGGTCCAGCCACGCCTCGCCGGGAAGTCGAGTCGAGGACTTGAGCCGGGTGGTGTGTTCGGTGCCCGACGCCGATGCGTCGGGTCCGGTGGCGTCACGATGCCAGCCGGCGAGCACGTCTGCGTCGGCCAATCGTTCGAGTGCAGGACGGATCGCAGTCGACTTCGCTGTGCTTCGAGCGACCCTGGTGTCGGTGTAGACGACCTCGCCCGCCCACGCCGGATCCGAGGGCAGCGGATCCGAGGGTGCCGCGGTACCGGTGGCGTCGGTCCATCGCGTCTCCACTTCACCGTCGTCGATCTTCCGCAGGGCCAACCTCACGGAGTCGCGGTAGCCGGTCAGGCCGCCGTCCGGTCGAGGTACGACGGCGTCGATGTCCATCTCGTGCCCGACGGCGTCGTACTGCAGCGATTCGATGAGCGGCATCGCCAACCCGCGCGGAATGGGTGTCACCAACCCGATCCAGTGGCCGGCCAAACGCGGAGTCAACACCGGAAGCACAATGATCCGGCGCTGCCGCAGTCCCGCGACGTCGGCGTAGATGTTCATCATCTCGCCGTACTGCATGACGTCCGGACCGCCGATGTCGAAGGTCCGGGATTCGGCGATCGGTGCGCGCGCAGCCTCGATGAGGTAATGCAACACATCGCGTACCGCGATCGGCTGGATCCGGTTGTGCACCCACCGCGGTGTGGTCATCACCGGCAGTCGGTTGGTCAGGTGGCGGATCATCTCGAACGACGCCGAACCCGATCCGATCACGACGCCGGCCTGCAGCACGACCGTAGGGACGCCCGACTCGATCAGAATGCGACCCACCTCGGCGCGGGACTTCAGGTGTGGGGACAATTCTCCGGTCGGCGGATGCAAGCCGCCCAGGTAGACGATGCGGCCGACGCCGCACTCCGCCGCGACGGTGGCCACGTTCTCGGCGCTGTCGCGTTCGGTGTCGGCAAAATCGGAATGCCCGGCGGTGCCCATCGAGTGCACCAAGTAGTACATGACATCGACTCCGCTGAGCGCCTCCTTCAACGACTCCCGATCGCTCAGATCGCCCTTGACGACTTCGACGTCCGCCGCCCACGGCACGTTGTCGAGCTTGCTGGGGGTGCGAGCCAGCACTCGGACCCGGTACCCCTCGTCGAGCAGACGCGGTGCCAGACGCCCGCCCAGGTATCCCGTGGCACCGGTCACCAGAACGCGGGGAGGGCGTCCGTCGTCCTGAGCCACAGGGATGTCGGACGGCGAATCGGAAGCTGTCATAAACGAGGTCATTACCCCCGAGCGGGCCAGTTCAACCTGCGAGGGCAATCATCGCGATCGCGCCGAGCGCCAACGCCATTCCGATCTTCTGCAGAGTACCGACTCTTTCGCCGAGCATCACCATGGCCAGCAATACCGTTGCTGCCGGATACAGCGAGGCGATGACGCTCACCAACGAGAGAAGACCGTCCTGATAGGCATAGATCAAGGCTGCGTTGGCGACCACGTCGAGCACGCTGACGAACGCCGCAAGTTTGAGCACGCTACCGTGCGGAGGCGAGAAGTGCCCGGAAGCCAGGGCTACGACCCAGACCACCGCGGTGGCCGACGCACGCGACGCCGCAAGCGGCCACAGTCCACTGCCATCGCCGATCTGATGTAGAAAAATGAACGCGAAAGCGAACGTCACGCCCGAACCGACCGTCAACCAGGCCACGGCTCGGGTGAACTTCATCTCCCGACCGCCTGCCACTTCACCGGTCACCTCGTCCGGGGATTCCTTGCTGACCAGCACCACGGCCACCAGGGCGACGGCGATACCGACGAACGCGATGATGCCAGGACGCTCGCCCATCGACAGCCCGACCAGTACCGGGATACCGGCCACCAGGACGGCGGTGACGGGTGAGACCACGGCCATCGGTCCGGCGGCGAGGGCAAGGTAGAACCACCACACCGCAACTCCGCCTGCGACACCGGAGGCCAGCCCCCACAGCATCGCCGACAGTTCGATCGTGCCGCCGACGAACTGAGCTACGAGCAGAACGATCACCAGCGACAGCGGGTAGGACACGATGACCACCCGGAGGGCGGCGACCCGGCGGGATGCGACACCGCCGACGAAATCGCTCACCCCATAGCCGACGGCAGCTACCAGAGCGAGCAGAACAGCGGTCAGCGCATGCCCTTCACACGACGCCCCAGCTCACGAGTGACCTCGCGTTCGGCGGTGCGCTTGGCCAACGACTGTCGCTTGTCGTAATCCTGCTTGCCCTTGGCCAGCGCCAGTTCGACCTTGACCTTGCCGTCGGAGAAATACATCGACAACGGCACCAGCGTCAGGTTTCCCTCTTTGACCTTGCTTGCCAGGCGGTCGATCTCGCGACGGTGAAGGAGCAGTTTGCGGTTACGCCGCGGCGCATGGTTTGTCCAGCTACCGAGCGTGTATTCCGCGATGTGCAGTCCGCGTAGCCAGATCTCACCATCGTCGACAGTCGCGAAGGCGTCGACCAGCGAGGCCTTGCCGTCACGCAGACTCTTGACCTCGGTTCCGACGAGGGCAACTCCGGCCTCGAGGACGTCGAGTATGGAGTAGTTGTGCCGCGCCTTGCGATTGGTTGCGATGGCCTTGCGGCCCTTCTCTCTCACTGCAGGGCCCTTTCTCGAGCGTTCGCCGGGTGGAGCGGTTCCACGGGCAACCGCTCCAGCATAGAACCGAACGGCAAGCGAATTTATTCGCGCACGTACAGGCGCAGCGTGATGTACGCCGTCACCGCGGCCATGCCGACTCCCACCAGCGCCAGGAACGGCGAGACGAGGAGGACGTCGCTGTTCGAAATCCGGGCCAGAATGTTGGCCTGATACACATCCGAGAGAACATCGTCGATGAACATGTTCTTTGCTGTGAACAGGCCCGCAATGGCGAGAGCAGATCCGATCAATGCCGCCACCACCGCCTCGAGCAGGAACGGGAGCTGGGTGTACCAGCGAGTGGCACCGACCAACCGCATGATGCCGACCTCGGTTCGTCTGGTGAACGCGGCGATCTGAACCATGTTGGCAATCAACAGGATTGCGGCGATCGCCTGCACAGTGGCGATGGCGAAAGCAGCGTTGCGCACGCCGTTGAGCACACTGAAAAGGCGCTCGACCAGGTCGCGCTGATTCAGCACGCTCTGCACGCCCGGTCGATTCTCGAAGTTGTCGTTGATCACCCCGAACCGTTCGGGATCACTCAGACGCACCTTGAACGACGCGGGAAAGCTGTCGGCGCTGACCAGTTCGGCCAATTCAGGCTGGTCCTTGAACACGCGCTCGGTGGCGTCCTTCACCGCGTCCTCACGGTTGAGGTACTGCACCGACACCACCGACGGGGTGTTCTCCAGATCCGATCGCAGGGTGGCGCAGGTCTCCTGTGCGCAGTCGGCATCTGTTGCGGAGATGTCGTCCGTGAGAAAGATCTGCACTTCCACTCGGTCGAGGAAGATCTGCTGGGTCTTTCCCGCCATCTGCACCACGAGCAATCCACCGCCGAACAGGCCGAGGGAGATGGCGGTCGTCAAGATCATGGCGATCGTCATGGTGATGTTGCGGCGAAGTCCGGTGAGGACCTCACTGAAGATGAAACTTGCGCGCATCGCGGAATCCGAGCCCTTCGATTCGTTCGGTCGAGAAGTCCGATAGGTCCTGGTCGGGTGTCGTCAGCGTCCGACGCCGTAGACCCCGCGGGCCTCGTCACGAACGACTCGTCCGTTGTCGAGTTCGACGACGCGTCGGCGCATCGAATCGACGATGTGGTTGTCGTGGGTCGCCATCAGGACCGTGGTTCCGGTGCGGTTGATGCGCTCGAGCAACAGCATGATGTCCTGGCTGGTGTCCGGATCCAGGTTTCCGGTCGGCTCGTCCGCGAGCAGGACCAGCGGCCGATTGACGAAAGCCCGAGCGATGGCCACGCGCTGCTGTTCGCCACCGGACAGCTCGTTCGGCAGCCGATCGGACTTGCCGCCGAGTCCCACCAGGTCGAGAACCTCGGGGACGGTGCGCTTGATCATCGAACGTGGCTTGCCGATCACCTCGAGCGCAAACGCCACGTTTTCCACCACGGTCTTCTGTTGCAGTAGGCGGAAGTCCTGGAAGACGCAGCCCATGCTCTGCCGCAGTCGTGGGACGCGTCTGGCCGCCAGCCGGTTGACGTGGAAGTCGGCGACATGGATGTCGCCGGAGGTGGGCGTCTCCTCCTTGAGGAGCAGCCGCATGAATGTCGATTTGCCCGAACCGGACGGGCCGATCAGGAACACGAACTCACCCTTGTCGATGGAGACCGTCACCTTGTCCAGGGCAGGCCTGGTGGAGGTCTTGTAGGACTTGGAGACATTCGAGGTGCTGATCACGGGTCGCCAGTGTAGTCCTTACTCGCCGGTAACCGCCGGAACCGACCGAGTCCGGCGGCGAGTCCCGAGAGACGGTAAAGACGGACTCAGCGCGCGGATGTCGGCGCAGGTTGGGTGGGTATGAGCGACTGAATTGCCGGTGGAATCGGCACGCCGAACGGTGCCGTCGTGGTGGTCGGCGGTGCGGTAGTCGTCGACGCCTGCTCACCGGACTGTTCGACGCTGCCCGACGGCTCCGCATCGGTGGTGGCCGTCGGTGTCGGCGAGGCCGTAGTTGTCGAGTATCGCGGCTCGGAGGTCTGCGGCTGGGTGTACGGGGTAGATGCATCCTGGTCTACGGCGACCGGGCCTTGCACGGGTTCGGCGTCTCGTGCTGCGATGTCGGCACTGACCTGACCGTAGAGCAATCCGGTGAGCACGAAGCAGACACCGAACGCCACCGTGGACGTCCGGACGCGGCCGTAGATCTTCGCCGGGATGCGCCACTGCCGCCAATTTCGTTGCGAGCGTTCGGTTCCGGTGTCGGGTGTACTCACTGGTCTTCCGTCCGATCTCGCCCTGACGATTCGGGTGCGACCCCGGCCGTACTGACGTCGGGCGCAACGTTGATGCCCTCGGGCTGCAGCGCAGCGGCCACTCTCACTCGAAGCTCTCGGCCCACCTGGAATTGCTTGCCCGGCAGCGTCCGCGCAACCAGGCGCACGTTGACCTGCCCCACCTCGATGCTCTCCACGCCCATCACGGTCGGCTCGTCGAGCAGGAGCGGCCGCAACCGCGTGTCGGCGAACGCGTCGCGGCCGACCGCACGCAGCAACGCGTTGACCTGGGTGAGATCTGCGGTACTCGGGACCGGAACATCGACGACGGCGCGCGCCCAATCCTTCGACAGGTTGATCGCCTTGACGATCTGGCCGTTGGGGACGGTGATGACCTCGCCGTCGACGCTCCGCACCCGGGTTACCCGCAGCGTGACGTCCTCGACGGTGCCCTCGGCGTCCTCTGCCGACCCGTTCACAGCTATCTGCACGACGTCACCGAAGCCGTACTGACGCTCGGTGATGATGAAGAAGCCTGCCAAGATGTCCTGCACCACTCGCTGCGCGCCGAAGCCGAGCGCCGCACCGATGACCGTGGCGGGTGCCACGAGTCCGCCGACCCCGAACCCGAAGCGGCGAAGCACCTCGATGGTGACCAGGATGTAGATGAGAGTGACGGCAACCCAGGTGATGACCTGAGCCAGGGCATGGCGATGCTTCGCTGCCTCCGACCGCACCAGGGCGTCACTGTGCTGGTAATTCTGATCGATGCGGGCCGTGATCCGAGATCCGGTCCAGGTGACGAATCGCGCGGCCAGCAGACCACCCAGGATGTACAGGACGATCCCGAGT
Organism: Rhodococcus ruber; assembly: GCF_027270735.1. Taxonomy (GTDB): domain Bacteria; phylum Actinomycetota; class Actinomycetes; order Mycobacteriales; family Mycobacteriaceae; genus Rhodococcoides; species Rhodococcoides rubrum_A. The sequence goes on from NZ_JAPWIJ010000003.1 coordinate 469,812, forward strand.
GCACTGAGCTGGACGTCGAGCGTCGGTTGGTACCAGGGCCTCATCGGATCGATGGAGTGGAGCCTGCGCAATGACCGGTCATCTACTGCTCCCCTCGCATTCGCCAACGGATGCCCGATTCCAGGAATCCATCGATGTCTCCGTCGAGAACAGTAGACGGGTTGTTCACCTCGTACTCGGTACGCAGATCTTTCACCATCTGGTATGGGTGCAGGACGTACGACCGCATCTGGTTGCCCCAGGAGCTACCCCCGTCACCCTTGAGCGCGTCCATCTCGGCGCGCTCTTCCTTGCGCTTGACCTCGAGGAGCTTGGCCTGCAGCACTCGCATGGCCGAAACCTTGTTCTGAAGCTGCGACTTCTCGTTCTGACAGGTCACCACGATGCCGGTGGGGATGTGCGTCAATCGAACGGCGGAGTCGGTGGTGTTGACGGACTGGCCGCCAGGTCCGGACGAGCGGTAGACGTCCACGCGAATGTCGTTCTCGGGGATCTCGATGTGATCGGTGGTCTCGACGACCGGGAGAACCTCTACCTCCGCAAAGGAGGTCTGTCGGCGGCCCTGGTTGTCGAACGGGCTGATTCGGACGAGCCGATGCGTGCCTTGCTCGACCGACAACGTGCCGTATGTGTACGGAGCCTTCACCGCGAAGGTCGCACTCTTGATACCGGCCTCTTCGGCGTAGGAGGTGTCGTAGACCTCGACGCCGTAGCCGTGCTTCTCGGCCCAGCGGATGTACATGCGCATCAGCATCTCCGCCCAGTCGGCGGCATCGATTCCGCCGGCACCGGAACGGATGTTGACCAACGCGTCACGGGCGTCGTACTCGCCGGACAACAGGGTTCGAACTTCCATGGCGGCGATGTCCTCCCGGAGTGATGCGCGCTCGGCATCGGCATCGGCAGTGGCCGACGCGGCTGCCTCACCTTCTTCGCCCTCGGCGAGCTCGTACAGAACAGGCATGTCCTCGAGGCGTTGACGAAGTTCCTCGACGCGTCGCAGTTCGGCCTGCGCGTGGGACAGCTGACTGGTCACCTGCTGCGCGTGTTCCTGGTCGTTCCACAGGTCCGGTGAGGCGGCCTGGTGTTCCAGCTCGTCGATACGTCGCCGCAGTTCCTCGACGTCGAGAACCGACTCGACAGTGGACAGAGTGGTGTCGAGCTCGGCCAGGTCTGCAGAAACGTCGGGATGCACGAGAGTCAAGGTTACCGGCACGCGAACCTTGGCCCGACCGCCCCCGAACCCCGACGGCACCGCCCCAGTCGAATGGGCACCGTCGTCGAGGGTTCGAACCGCGCTGATTTCAACTCTCGTCTGGTCACCGGGCGACTGCTAGTTTTCGGCTCATCGACATATTCGCATGTCGACATGCCTGTCACCGCCCGGTGTCGGCCACACCTGCAGTACACAGGAGCGTCGTATGACCGTCACCGATCAGTACCTCGAAAACAACAAGGCCTACGCCGCCCAGTTCGACGGTCCCCTGCCTCTGCCGCCGTCGAAGCACGTTGCGGTGGTGGCGTGCATGGACGCCCGACTCGACGTCTACCGCATTCTCGGTCTCGCCGACGGCGAAGCCCACGTGATTCGCAATGCGGGCGGTGTCATCACCGATGACGAGATTCGCTCGCTGGCCATCAGTCAGCGTCTGCTCGGCACCAGGGAGATCATCCTGATCCATCACACCGACTGCGGAATGCTCACCTTCACCGATGACGAGTTCAAGAACGACCTTCAGGACGAGACCGGAATCAAGCCGAATTGGGCAGCAGAAGCATTCCCCGACCTGGACCGCGATGTTCGCCAATCGCTCGCCCGCATCGAGCAGAGCCCGTTCGTCACGAAGCACGAATCCATTCGAGGCTTCATCTTCGATGTTGCCACCGGAAGCCTGAACGAAGTCACCGGGTAGGCCCAGGCACACATATCGCCGCGTACGAGCACGCCCGTGCGCGGCGATAGTCTTCTCCGGTGACCGACTACTCCGCCGATCTTGCCCTTGCCCTCCGCCTCGCAGACGAGGCCGACGCCATCACTCGTCGACGTTTTCTTGCCATGGATCTCTCGGTGGACTCGAAGCCGGATCTCACACCGGTGAGCGACGCAGACCTGGCCGTCGAGACGATGATTCGCAGCGAGCTCGGTTCGGAGCGTTCCGGCGATGCCTTGCTGGGTGAGGAGTTCGGCGGCACCGCGACCTTCAGCGGTCGCCAGTGGGTGGTGGATCCCATCGACGGCACCAAGAACTTCGTGCGCGGCGTGCCCGTGTGGGCCACGTTGATCGCTCTGCTCGACGACGGCGTACCCCGAGTCGGAGTTGTCAGCGCACCCGCATTGAATCGACGATGGTGGGCCGCTCTGGAACTGGGGGCCTGGACTGCTTCGGACGGGGACTCCCCGCGCCGGATCGCTGTATCGAAGGTCGATTCGCTCGAGTCGTCGAGTCTGAGCTTCTCCAGCCTGTCGGGCTGGGCGGATCTGGGTACCAGGGACCGGTTCCTCGACCTGACCGACGCCGTATGGCGCGTCCGCGGCTACGGCGACTTCTTCTCGTACTGCCTGGTCGCCGAGGGCGCTGTCGACATCGCAGCCGAACCCGAAGTGTCGCTGTGGGACCTGGCTGCGCTCGATGTCCTCGTGCGCGAGGCCGGCGGCGACTTCACCGCACTGGACGGCACCGAAGGCCCGCACGGCGGCAGCGCGGTGGCCACCAACGGCCTACTGCAGAGTGAGGTACTCGCGCGGCTGTCCCCCGACGCCTGAATGTCGACTACAGAACCGCGGCGAGAACCAGCGCAATCAGGGGCGTGACGCCCTGGACGAACGCGGGCCGGAAGTACTTGGCACCGCCGGTGGCCAGAACGAGAGCCGCTCCGACGATGCTCGCGCACGCGAAGTAGACGATCGCGTCGCCCGCGGATCCACCTACGACGAGGCCGACCACGATTCCGACGGCGAGGAACAGGTTGTAGAAGCCCTGGTTGAAGGCCATCGGTTTCACGATGTCGGCGTCGTTCTGGCTCGCGACTCCGAATCGCGACCACACGGCGGGCTTGCTCCACACCACACTCTCCATGACGAAGATGACGACGTGAAGGGCCGCGGCGAGGGCGGCGAAGATCTGAGCTGTCGGATGCACGGAAACAGCCTGTCACACCGGTACGACGCAGGATACGAACTACTGCTGAGGTGTCGTGCGCCACCGGTACTTACTCGACAGTAGACAGCTAACTTACTCGGGAGTAAGATCTGAGAAGTCCGTGACCGACGCCGAGGAACTGGTGATCATGAGCAAGCAAGACAGTGTGGTCGACGCGAAGCGCCCGAAGGTGCCCCGCGATACTTCTGCGGTTGGCCTCAACCCGTTCAAGAGAGATGCGATCGGAACCGCCATGCGCGTTCTGACCGCCATCACCGGATCGGAATTGGCGGAGAAGTACAACCTCCGCCAAACGATCGACCGGGTGACGTACGAGAGCACCAAGACCGGGTTCAAGACACTCGGCGCGGCCAATCGCACGTTCGCCAAGGTCACCGGTGGCGGCAAGCCCAAGCGACTCGACGACGGTGCCACCAAGAACCTGAGCTACTTCGATCTGACGCCCGACGACGAACAGCGCATGATCGTCGAGACGGTCAAGGAGTTCGCCGAGGAAATCCTCCGGCCTGCCGCCTTCGACGCAGATCACAATGCCTCCTCACCCGAGGATCTGGTTCGTCGATCCGCCGAGCTCGGCATCACGCTGATCAATGTGCCCGAGGAACTCGACGGCGCGGCCACCGAGCGCGGAGCCGTCACGAACTCGCTCGTCGCCGAGGCTCTTGCGCACGGCGACATGGGCCTCGCCCTGCCGATCCTCGCGCCCAGCGGCGTGGCCGTCGCCCTCACCCAGTGGGGAACGGATGCACAGCAGAAGACGTACCTGCCGGCATTCGTGGGCGAGAAGGTGCCCAACGCCGCGGTGGTCGTCAACGAGCCACGCGCATTGTTCGACCCGTATGCACTGCAGACCAAGGCTGTGCGCTCCCCCAGCGGCTACAAGCTCAACGGCGTCAAGAGTCTCGTACCCGCCGCCGGAAGCTCCGAGCTGTTCGTCATCGCAGCGGAACTCGAGGGCCGCCCGGCATTCTTCATCGTCGAGTCCGACTCCAAGGGCCTGGTCGTCGAAGCCGACCCGAGCATGGGCCTGCGCGCAGCAGGCCTGGGCCGCCTGATCCTGACCGACGTCGCAGTTCCCGAATCGGCTCTTCTCGGCGACGGTGACGCGGATCAGCGGGCCGCCGAGTACAGCGCCGCCATCGGCCTCGCGCGACTCGGCTGGGCATCGCTGGCCGTCGGTACCAGCCAAGCGGTACTCGACTACGTCGTTCCGTACGTCAACGACCGTGTTGCCTTCGGTGAGCCGATCAGCAACCGTCAGGCCGTGGCCTTCATGGTCGCCAACATCGCCATCGAGCTCGACGGCATGCGGTTGGTCACGCTGCGTGGTGCGTCTCGCGCCGAGCAGGGACTGTCGTTCACTCGCGAGTCCGCGCTGGCTCGTCGACTCGCATCCGAGAAGGGCATGCAGATCGGTTCCGATGGCGTGCAGCTTCTCGGCGGTCACGGCTTCACCAAGGAGCACCCGGTGGAGCGCTGGTACCGCGATCTGCGGTCCGTCGGCGTCGCCGAGGGCATCGTTCTCATCTAGCTCGCCGCCCCGAATTCCATGGCACTCACCCAAGGACATACACGATGATCAATCTTGAACTTCCCAAGAAGCTTCGGGCGCAGGCGAATCAGGCTCACCAGGTCGCTGCCGAGATCTTCCGCCCGATTTCCCGCAAGTACGACCTCGCCGAGCACGAGTACCCGGTGGAACTCGACACGATGGCGTCGATGGTCGAAGGCATGTCCGACGCCGGTGGCGAAATCGGCGGTGCTGCAGGTGGCCGAGAGAAGGACAGTGAGTCCGCTCCCAAACCCAGCAAGACCGCTAACTCCAACGGCGGCAACATGTCCGCTCTGGTGAACGTGATCGAAACGTGCTGGGGAGATGTCGGCCTCACCCTGTCGATCCCCTACCAGGGACTCGGCAACTCGGCGATCGCCGCGGTGTCCACCGACGAGCAACTCGAGCGCTTCGGCAAGGTATGGGCTTCGATGGCCATCACCGAGCCCGGCTTCGGCTCGGACTCCGCAGCCGTTACCACCACTGCTGTCCTCGATGGCGACGAGTGGGTACTCAACGGCGAGAAGATCTATGTGACCGCCGGCGAACGTTCCTCGCACATCGTCGTCTGGGCAACGGTCGACAAGTCCCTCGGCCGCGCGGCCATCAAGTCGTTCGTCGTCCCGCGTGACGCTCCGGGCCTGTCGGTCGCCCGCCTCGAGCACAAGCTGGGAATCAAGGCGTCCGATACGGCAGCACTGCTGCTCGAAGACTGCCGCATCCCCAAGGACAACCTGCTCGGTACGGCCGAGGTGAACGTCGAAAAGGGCTTTGCCGGCGTCATGCAGACGTTCGACAACACTCGTCCGCTTGTCGCCGGTATGGCAATCGGCGTCGCACGCGCAGCACTCGAAGAGTTGCGGTCCATCCTGGTCGACGCCGGAGTCGAGATCTCCTACGAGACCCCCGCCTACAACCAGCACGCGGCGGCCGCAGAGTTCCTGCGCCTCGAAGCGGACTGGGAGGCAGCACATCTGCTCGCACTGCGTGCAGCGTGGATGGCCGACAACAAGGAGCCCAACTCGCTGCAGGCCTCGATGTCCAAGGCCAAGGCCGGCCGCTCGGCAGTCGACATCACTCTCAAGGCGGTCGAGTTGGCCGGTACCTACGGCTACTCCGAACGCCCGCTGCTCGAGAAGTGGAGCCGCGACTCCAAGATTCTCGACATCTTCGAGGGCACGCAGCAGATTCAGCAACTCATCGTTGCCCGCCGTGTACTCGGAAAGTCGTCGGCAGAACTGAAGTGACACATCTGGCTCGTCGTCGAGCCACACAGTGAACGAAGGCGGCATCGGACCACGGGTCCGATGCCGCTTTTCTCGTGCACCGAAAAAACGTGGATGGCACTGTCGATATCGTGGCTTCTCGAACGTCGTCTTCGTGTACGACGACTCGCGTCGTGCCACCGAGGTAACGAACCCAGGAGCGCACCATGAAGTACATCCTCTTGATCAACGCGAACACCGCACCGGGAGCAGCACCGGGTTGCAGCAGCGTGGAGGACTGGATGACCTACGAAAAGGAAATGAAGGAGGCGGGCGTCTACGTCTCCGGTTATGCAATGGCGGACCTCACCACTGCTACGGCGGTGCGCGTCGATGCCACCACCGGAGAGCGCACCGTCACCGACGGGCCGTACGCCGAATCGCACGAGGTGCTCGGCGGCTACGACGTGATCGACGTCCCCGACCTCGATGCCGCGTTGGAATGGGCGGCCCGCTGCCCCGGCTCGAAAGACGGCGGCACGGTAGTCGTGAGACCGCTCGCAGAGTTCTGACCTGCGGAACCGCTCGGTGAGCGAGTCCGAGGTTCGTCGAGCGCTCGACTCGGTATTCCGAGCCGAGCGCTCGATCCTGCTCGCGTCATTGGTGCAGCGCTACCGAGATCTCGATCTAGCCGAGGAGGTGACGTCGGATGCCATCGAGACCGCTCTCGAGCATTGGCCGATCGATGGCATACCGTCCAATCCCGGAGCCTGGTTGCTCACCGCTGCACGCCGAAAGGCGGTCGATCGTCTGCGACGCGATCAGACATTGGCCGCGAAGGTCGGAGTGCTGCAAGCCGATTCGGATCGCAGCGAACCGCACCCGCCGAACGCCCTCGACGAAAATCTGCCCGACGACCGACTGCAGCTGTTCTTCACCTGCGCGCACCCTGCGCTTGCGGCGGGCGACCGTCTCGCGTTGACACTTCGGTGTGTGGCCGGTCTCACCACCGCCGAGGTTGCCCGTGCGCTGCTCATCCCTCCTGCCACGGCAGCACAACGAATAGTGCGGGCCAAGAACAAGATTCGAGTCGCGCGAATTCCGTTCCGCGTTCCGGGCCCGGACGAATTGGCCGGCAGGGTGCCGATGGTGCTCGAGGTCGTCTATTCGATCTTCACCGAGGGCTACTCGGCGACGTCGGGTGAGAGCATCGGGCGCGTCGATCTCACCACCGAGGCCATCGGCATGGGACGACTGCTACACGCGGCACTGCCGACGGAGTCCGAGGTGACCGGCCTGCTGGCATTGATGTTGCTGACCGACGCCAGACGCCGCGCACGGATCGACGTGCACGGCGATATTGTTCTGCTGGCCGATCAGGACCGGCGATTGTGGAACGCCGAGTTCGTCACCGAAGGTACGCAACTCGTGGAGGACGCTCTCCGCAGCGGACCGAGCGGACCCTATGCGGTGCAGGCAGCGATCGCCGCGCTGCACGACGAGTCGCCGAATACCGACGGCACCGACTGGCACCAAATCGTTGCTCTGTACGACCTATTGGCGACTCGGGGCCCGAATGCGATCGTCGCATTGAACCGAGCTGTTGCTCTTGCCATGCGCGACGGTCCGGAGGCCGGCCTGCACGAGCTGGACCTGCTTGCCGACGAGCCGTCGCTGCGCCGCTACCACCCGTACCCGATGGCGAAAGCCGATCTGCTGCACCGGCTCGGCCGCCTCGACGAGGCAGCAGAGCAGTACCGACAGGCACTGGACCGTGCACGAACCGCACCGGAGAAGCGACTGCTACAACGTCGCTTGGCCGACGTGAACGGCATCGCTCAGGCAGACAGAACAGAGTCGACCTGAATCGAGCTCAACGGCCGGTCGGCGTACACCAGGCGAACTGCGTCGGCGTCGGGATTGCCGACGTCGGGTCCACGGGTGATCAACTCCAGGCCCGCGCGCTGGGCCACTCGGGCCGACGCGACGTTGTGTTCGAGGAGGTACGCCACGATTGGCAATTCGGGCTCGGTTCGGTGCGCGCGCTCGACTGCAATCTCACACATCTCCGCGGCGTACCCGTTTCCCTGCGCGTCGGGATGGAGGCGATAGCCGAGATTCCAGAACGCGTTCTGCCGCTTCGAGCACCCGCCGTAGCCACTTATCGTGCAGCTGCCGCGCTCACGAATGATCCACGTGGCAAATCCATCCTGCCGCCACTGTTCCACCCAGCCCAGCAACATTCGTTCGGTCGCGCCGGGATCGGTGTGCCGCAGGCTGGGAAAGTGGGTCCACGACTGCGGATCGCTGCAGATCGCGTACAGCGCATCGAGATCCGTGACGACCGGCTCGTCGAGATCGAGACGCGAGGTTCGTGTTCGCACACCGTGGATCCTAAGGGGAAGAAGTCTGGTAGACCGGTGGTACACGATCGAGCGAAGGGTGTGACCGTCATGGCCGAGTGGGTCAAGAAGATCGAAGACAACGCGAAGGGCCTCATCGCAGAGGCAGAGCAAGAACTGACGGCACTCGAGGGTGTGGACACGGTCGACCTCACCGCCGATGACACCGACGACGCCGAGACGGTCACCAGCGACGATGGACGCGAGCAGGTTTCGGACTGAATTGTCGATGTCCAGTCGACACACCTGGTCCACGACAACCCACGACTGGTCGGTGGACGTCGATCGAGACCATCTCGCGAACATCAGAGCTCGGCCCGTGGAGTACGCGCCGGGTGGAGTGCTGCATCTGATTCTCGAGGTCCTCGCGTACGCGGTAGACGAAGCCGAGGATCAGGGAGGCGGCCACGCGACCGTCACGTTCGGCTCGGACGGGACGATCGACGTGACGGATTTCGGTCGAGGCACCGACACGCGACACGACCACGACATCGTGGTGCGCAAGCCCGTTGTGAGCACGAAGGACGTCCGCTTCTTCGACCGTCCTCATCCGGTCCTGCTGGCCGATGGACATGCCCGCCGCGGGATGTCGACCGTCGCGGCACTGTCCGAGATGCTCGAACACACCAACCGACGGATCGATGGTTCGTGGACCGGACGGTATGAGCACGGAGTTCCCGTCACCGAACTGCTGTCCACCGCAACGACCGAGCACACCGGCACAACCATCCGGTTTCGACCCGACACGTCACTGATTCCTACGTCGCCGCCGACGCCAGAAGATGTACGCGCGACGATCGCACCGAACAAGTTCCTGACGGTGTCGGTGAAGTAGTCGACCGGTCAGTCGTCGAATACCGACCAGCAGATACTGCTTCTCTTGTTCTGGTCTTCCGGCACCGACAGCGCAGGCACGGGTCGCGATCATCGGGAGTTCGCCGCGCGCCTACGCACGGGTGGCCTCGAGGGCGTCACGGGGCCGGCCGTCCGACTGTTCGACCCCCCGAACAAGCCGAGCACGTGTTCCGCATACTCGGCCGACCAGAGCGCGAGGTTTCGATGGTCGCCGTCGGAGAGTAGGCCGCCTCGATGAACGAAAAACGACTATGGACCAAGACATTGTCTTGGTCCATAGTCGTAGTGGTAGCGGGGACAGGATTTGAACCTGCGACCTCTGGGTTATGAGCCCAGCGAGCTACCGAGCTGCTCCACCCCGCGATGCATCTACGAAGTTACTCCCGCGCGTACGGCCAATGCAAATCACGTGACGATCGCGCGCGTGCAGGCCCACCGAAAGCGTGCACTCGAGGCAGCTCCAGTGCGTGTTTATCACGCCGAAGGGCATCGAAAATAGTGCTCCCCGTCTCTTTTGCTGCGTGTTTCGCGTCACATAACGGTCGGGTTACGAAGGGGAAACATTAGCGCCACAAGCCCGGCTGAGCTGGTGAAAGACCCCCATCAGTCCCACAATGTGGACAGTAACCGTCCCATTTCCGCTCCGTGACGGTGAGTGAATCCTCGACTACCTTCACGGACGGCCCTAAACCGCTGGGCCTGCACCACCCCGCCGCTCCCTTCGCTCTGCCCCGCGGGTGTGGTCCCCAAGACGTACGGGGGCAGAGCCGCGACGATACGAAGTGCCTGGTCATTCTCGCCACTACACCGGCGGAACGATTGCAGGCCAGTCGCGCCAGTCGAGCGCGGAGAGGATTCACCCCGAATGACCACACAGAACAATTTCGGCAAGCGTGCACTCGGATTGGCCGCCATCGCAGGTGCCGCCGTTGCAATCCCCCTCGGCCTCTCTGCCGGAACCGCCAGCGCAGCCACCCACAACTGGGACGGCGTCGCACAGTGCGAAAGTGGTGGCAACTGGAGCATCAACACCGGAAACGGCTACTACGGTGGCCTGCAGTTCTCGCAGAGCACCTGGACGGCCAACGGTGGATCCGGATCGCCGGCCAACGCATCCAAGGCAGAACAGATCCGCGTAGCGGAGAACACCCTGCAGAGCCAGGGACCGGGCGCATGGCCCGTATGCGGGCAGCAGCTGACTACCGGTGCCTCGACACCCGAGCCCGAGGCTGCACCCGCGCCGAAGGCAGCACCGGCACCCGCACCGGCACCGGCCGTCGCACCGGAGGCTGCAGCCGCAACACAGGCTGCACAGGGCGCATTCGACGCAGCATCCAAACTGGCTGACCAGTACGGCCTGAGCACTCAGTTCCAGCACCTCGTTGCTGCGAACTCCCCCGTGCTCGCGCCCATCGGACGCTGATCCCGAGCAGTTCACACGAGCTGCAGCTTCACAACGAAAGAGCCGCCTCACCGATACGGTGAGGCGGCTCTTTCTCTCATGTCAGCGGGACATGACCGAACAGATCAGCTACCTGCGCGGTTGTAGGCGTCGACGGCGGTCTGCAGATTCTCGAGTGCAGTGCCGAGATCCGCAAGGTTTCCGCTCTGCTGCGCGGTACGCACAGCGGACAGAGCAGAATTCAAGCCGGAGACGGCCGCATCCCGGGTCGTCGAAGAACCGGTGGCCGGTGTCGGAGTTGCCGAAGGCGTGCCGCCGTCGGACGGCGTCGTCTCGGGCACGGCACCCGGCTGGGTGGTGCCGTCGGTCTCACCGGGTGCGGTGACGGTCCGTCCGGCACCCGCTCCGAACACCTGCTCGATGGCTTCGGGCAGGGTCGCGGCATAGCCGACTCGTCCCTCGTACGAGACCAGCACTCGAATCAACTGCGGGTACGCCGATGCCTCGTTGGTACGCGAGGCGTACACGGGCTCCACATAGATCAACCCACCGTTGCCGACCGGAAGGGTCAGCAGGTTGCCGAACTCGACGGTGTTCTCACGGCGCACGATGCCCAAGCTCTCGGACACGTCCGTCGTCGTCGTCATCTGGTTCTGCACCTGATTCGGACCCTGGGTGGATGTATCCGTCGGCAATCTCAGCACGGTGATCTTGCCGTAGTTTTCCGGATCGGAATCTGCACTGACGTACGCGCCGAGAACTTCACGCCGGTAGCCCACCAACGCACTGGTCAGCTGGAACGACGCCTGGTTCTCCTCGTTGGAGACATCGGACGCGACGACGTAGTACGGCGGCTGCTTGGCCGAGGTGTTCTCCGCCGTCGGGTCCGTCGGAACTTCCCAGAAGGCGTTGTTGGTGAAGAACTCTCGCGGATCGTTGACGTGGTACTTGGTGAGCAGCTCACGCTGGACCTTGAACAGGTCCTCCGGGTAACGGAAGTGATCGCGAAGTTCGTCGGACACCTGATCCTTCGGGATGACGGTTCCGGGGAACACGCCTTCCCATGCCTTGAGCACAGGATCGTTCTCATCCTGTTCGTAGAGCTTGACGGTGCCGTCGTAGGCGTCGACCGTGGCCTTCACCGAGTTCCGGATGTACGACACTTCCCGGCTCGGCAGCGCACGGGTCGTGGTGGACTCGATGCTGTCGGCAGTGGCGTCTTCGAGCGACATCCGCTGGGCATACGGGAAGTTGTCCAACGTGGTGTAGCCGTCGATGATCCAGACGAGCTTGCCCTCGACGATCGCCGGGTAAGTCGATCCATCGGTGGTCAACCAGGGTGCAACCTTCTGGACCCTGTCACGGGGATCGCGATTGAACAGGATCTTCGACTCGTCACCGATCACACTCGAGAAGAGGATGTTGCGCTCGGCGTACTTGCTGGCGAACACCAGACGGTTGAAGAAATTGCCGATGTTCACCCCGGCCGCACCGTCGTAGGTGTAGCTCTTGCTGTCGGTGTCGTACTCGCGAGGCTCGCCGGTGGAACCGACGATCGAGTAGTCGGCATCGGAGTTGGCGATGACCGGTCCGAAATAGATGCGCGGCTGATCGAGGTCGCCGGGGCCGTCCTTTCGAATCGAGCCCTCGGCATCGTTCTCGATCCAGTTCACCTGGTAGTTCGGGTAACCGCCCCGTCCGCCGCTGGATTCGTCGGCGACGGCTTCGTCGACGGAGTTGGCGGGTGCTGCCACGAAGCCGTTTCCGTGGGTGAACACCGTATGGCGGTTGATCCAGTCGCGCTGGTTCGCATCGAGCGTCTGCGGTGAGATCTCGCGCGCGGCAACGACGTAATCGCGTAGGTTGCCGTCTGCATCCGGATACCGGTCCACGGCCAGCGTGTCGGGGAACCCGTAGAAGTTTCGGATCTGACGCTGCTGGGTGAAGGTAGGTGCCAGGATGTTCGGGTCGAGCAGACGGATGTTGGACATCGTCGCCGACTCCGACGCCACCTCACCGGGGCTCAACGCTGCTTCGCCGGAGTAGTTCCGGTAAGTGACCACGTCATCGGTCAACCCGTATGCGGCTCGGGTGGCCGCGATGTTGCGCTCGATGTACGTGCTCTCCTTGTCGGCCGCGTTCGGACGCACCGAGAACTGCTCCATGACCAACGGCCAGACTGCACCGATCAGGATCGACGAAAGGACCAGCAATGCCGTGGCCAACGCCGGAATTCTGAGGTCGCGCAGGAAAATTGCCGAGAAGAACGCGATCGCACAGATCACTGCGATGGCCAACAGAATGAGTTTTGCCGGCAACACGGCATTGATGTCGGTGAATCCGGCTCCGGTGAATGTCGGCTCCTTGCGACCGCTCGACAACAACGTGTACCGGTCGAACCAGTAGGCAACGGCCTTGAGCAGAACGAAGCTGCCGGCGATGACAGCGAGTTGAATTCGCGCCGAGCGGGTGAGTGCACCTTCACGCCCGGCTAGCCGGATCCCGCCGAATACGTACTGCGTCACCAGGTTCGCGAAGAAGGCAACCAAGATGGCAACGAACAGCCAGTTGAGGATGAATCGGTAGAACGGCAGGTCGAACGAGTAGAACCCGACGTCGAGGCCGAACTGCGGGTCGGTCTGGCCGAAGTCTCCGCCGTGCAGGAACAGCTGCACGGTCACCCAGTTGGTCTGGGCGATCATGCCGGACAGGAATCCGAACACGACCGGAATTCCGATGCCGAACAGGCGCAACCGGCTCATCACCGTGGTGCGGTACCGCGCGATCGGATCGTTGGGACCGGCCACCGGAACGAACACCGGACGGTTGCGGTACGCCAACAACAATGCGGCGAACACGATGAGTCCGACGACCAGAGCGACGACGAGGAAGATCACCAATCGCGTCAGCAGCGTGGTGGTGTACACGCCACGGAAGTCGACTTCGCCGAACCACAGCCAATTGGTGTACATGTCGATCAGACGGGGACCGATGAGTAGCAGACCTGCTGCTACCAAGGCCAGTACGAGCAAGATCCGGCTTCGCCGCGACAACGACGGCATACCGGTGGGGGGCCTCATGCCCACGAGCCACACTCCAACTTCGGGCGACGCCGACGGCGCCGCAGATGACTTAGGCGGTGCACATTCCGTGCACCGCATGTCCGTTTCGCCCTACTGTACGTACGTTGATCCTACGGCTGCGACGCCCGTACTGCGGCCACTGTCGAACGCAGGTCAGGAGGGTCGGCGTCCATAGAACCGTCCGGATGCGAGGATAGTGCCGTGAGCAACGACAGCGACGGACTGCCCGGCCGAGACGATTTCGGTGACGAGTTCGACCCCGAATCGGGTGGACAGGATGTGGCGCAGGCTTTGGCCCGGTGCGCGCGTGAAGTAGCGGATTTCGTCGACGCAGGCGGATGGCACCAGGCGCCTCAGATGTTCGCCTTGGTACCCACAGCGACTCTCGCAGCAGCGGAACCCGGTCTGCTCGACGACTTGGCCGACGGCGCAGCTCTGACTCCGATTCAGCAGCACTCACTCCCCGAGGACATCACCGGCGGCTCCCCCGCCCTGGACGAATTCCTCGCCACCTCGACGTGGCCCGAGGGTGTCGTCGGATGCGCTCTGGCGCAAGAGATCGTCGTACTTCCCCCGGCCGCCGAATCGACCCTCGACGATGCCTTGATGCCGTTGCTCGCCGATCCCGACGCGGCAGACCGAGCGGCTCGCTCGGCCGCCGAGAACCATCCCGAGAAGCGGGATGCCCGGCTGATCGTCGCGGTCCTCAAGGACGGACCGTCCCTGACGCTGCTGCAGTTGCATCCGGACGAGGACGCCGACCCCTTCGCGCCGATCGACCTACGCGTCGCAGAGGATTTGGCACCCAATGTCGTACACGGGCTCTACGCCACCTTCGACACCGTCGAAGACGACTAGCCGGGACATCGACGGCAGAATTCGAGACAGTTCAGCTGCAGGACGGCGCGTCGGCACCGGAGCCGATCGCCTGCAGCGCCCCGACAGCGCTGTCCAGTGATTCGACGCGCACCAGGCGGAGTCCGTCGGGGACGTTCTGTTGCGCCTCACCGCAGTTCGCGTCCGGAACCAGGAACGTGGTGGCTCCCGCTTCACGGGCGGCGATCAGCTTGTACGGAATGCCGCCGATCGGGCCGACCGTTCCGTCGGCATCTATGGTTCCGGTGCCTGCAACGAACTCTCCGTTGCTCAACTCGCCGGGACTGAGCTTGTCCACCACGGCGAGGCTGAACATCAGTCCGGCCGAGGGTCCACCGACGTCGGCGAGGTTGAACTTCACCTCGAACGGCACGCCGGGCTGCTCTTCGGGAGTGACGCCGAGGTACCCCTTCGATGCGTCGTCGGGCCGCGCGCCCAATACCACCGCACTCGTCTGCGTCGTACCGTCTCGCACGTACTCGATGTCCAGCGAATCGCCCGGCGCTCGGGCGCTGACGGCCTCACGCACTGCAGACGCGGTGGCGACCGGGCTGCCGCCGACCGAGACGAGCGTGTCCCCCACGTTCAGCACCCCGGCGGCGGGCCCATCCTCGGCCACGCTCGCCACGGCCAACGAGACGGGTAGATCCAGGTGGTGCAGTGCGGCAAGTTCAGCGCTGGACTCGGACTCCTCGAAATCCGCTTGGTTACCCTCCTGCACTTCTTCCTTCGACTTGTCGGGCGGATAGACCTCTTCACGCGGAACGAGGCCCTGACGGCCGCTCGCCCAGAAACCGATGGCCTCGAACAGATTGAGTTGATCGCGGACGGCCACCGTCGTCATGTTCAGATGCCCTGCGGTCGGATCGACGTCGGTTCCGTCGATCTGCACCACGGGCACTCCGTCGACATCGCCGAGGGTGTTGTACGTGGGGCCGGGGCCGAGGGCGGCGAACGGAACGGTGACGACCGATCCGGTGACGCCCAGCACCACCACCGGTACCAGCGCAGCGACAAGAGTGGCGATCCTTCGGTTCACTCGGTAGACACTAGATCCGAACGTGCGGTGCCATGGATACCGCCCCTGCCGGAGCCCGTTGCGCAGAGCGCGAGCTTCTACTGTTCGCCGTCAGCGTGACGATCTTCCGCGCTCCCCGTGCACATGGCTTGTACCGTTGAGACATGAGCAATTTTGGTTTCGGTGCTTCCGACGACGACCCGGACAAGAAGAAGGATCCGGACGGTTCGGGCAACCCCGCCGGTTTCGGCTTCGGCGCGGAGGGTTTCGACCCTGCCCAGCTGGGCCAGATGCTCACCCAGTTCGGTCAGATGCTCAGCGGCATGGGCGCTGCTGGCGGGACCGGTTCCGGACCGGTGAACTACGACTTGGCCAAGCAGCTGGCTCGTCAGCAGATGGGTGATTTCAGCCCGGTGTCGGCGGGCGAGCGCGAGGCGATCACCGACGCCGCACACCTGGCCGAGCTCTGGCTGGACGGGGCAACGACCCTGCCTGCCGGTGCCACGAAGACCGTTGCGTGGACGCCGGTCGACTGGCTCGACAACACGATCGACACCTGGAAGCGACTGTGCGACCCGGTCGCCGAGCAGATTTCGGGCATGTGGACATCCGGCCTCCCCGCCGAGGCCCACCAGATGGCCGGACCCATGATGGGCATGCTGACTCAGATGGGCGGAATGGCCTTCGGTTCGCAGCTCGGCCAGGCCCTCGGCCAGCTTTCCAAGGAGGTACTCACCTCGACCGACATCGGGCTACCACTCGGACCGTCGGGCACGGCGGCGTTGTTGCCGTCGGCCATAGCGTCGTTCAGTGAGGGTCTCGAGCAACCCGAGCGTGAGGTCTTGGTGTTCCTTGCGGCGAGGGAAGCCGCACACCAGCGGCTCTACAGCCATATTCCATGGCTGCGGCAACGGGTTCTGGCCACGGTCGAGGAGTACGCGCGCGGAATACGGATGGACTTCTCGGCTATCGAGGAGGCAGCAGCCGGCCTCGACCCCTCCGCGCTGACCGATCCGTCGAAGATCGAAGCAATTCTGCAGCAGGGTGCCTTCGAGCCGCAGACGACGCCGGAGCAGAAGCACGCACTCGAGCGTCTGGAGACGTTGCTGGCCCTGGTCGAAGGATGGGTCGAGACCGTGGTCGCGGCTGCGCTGGGCGACCGGCTGCCGGGGGCGGTGGCACTCGGCGAGACCATCCGCCGACGTCGGGCGTCCGGTGGCCCGGCCGAGCAGACCTTCGCCACGTTGGTCGGCCTCGAATTGCGCCCACGCAAGGTTCGCGAAGCAGCCGATCTGTGGCGCCAACTCCTCGCCGCAGCCGACATCGAGGGACGCGACGGAGTGTGGGCCCACCCCGATCTTCTGCCCGACTCGTCGGATCTGGACAACCCTGCGGCGTTCATCGACCGCGTGGTAGGTGGTGGAACCTCGAACTTCGACGACCCGATCGCACAGCTCGAAGCGATGGAGGCCAAAGAACGCGCGGAAGCCGAACAGGCCGCGGGCAAGGACGACGAAAGCAAGGGCGACGAGAGCACCGACGGTGATCCCGAAAAGGGTTCATCCACAAGCTGACCCAGTAAAATTCACACGAGTTCCACTTCTTCGTCGAACGCCTGCTCGGAGGCACAGCCACCCTGTGGATAACGTGCCTCGGGCGGGCGTTGACGGGAGTGTTCGCTGTCAGAGTGTGTTCCATGATCACACCGACCGTTCGACTCGATCCTGCGGTGGCAATACTGCCTCGACGGGACGGCACCGTTCAACTGGGCTGGAGCCCCGAGACCAGCGTCGTCGTCACTCCGCCTCCCGGTGCCGAGCCGGGTTCGATGCTCGAGCTGCTCCGGCTGCTCGCCGCAGGCCGTTCGAGACCTCATATCGTCTGTCATGCAATGACATTGGGACTCTCCGCCAATCGGACATCGGCGATGCTCGGCGAGTTGGAGGAGTCCGGGTTGCTGGTGCACGGCACGAGCGGGCCCGTCGCGTCGCAGCACGCTACGACGGACGGGCCGGGGACGGTACGGACCGTCCACCTCGTCGGGCGGGGTCCGCTGTCGGACGCATTGGCCTCGGGCCTGAATCGGACCAGCGCCGCGGTGAGCCGATCGAGCCTGACGCCCACGCGCTACCCACAGTCGGCGGTGAATTCGTGGACCTACGACATCGTCGTGCTCGCCGACGATCTGGTCGCCGAGCCCCGATTGGTGACCGATCTGGTGCGTATGCGCATCCCCCATCTTCAGGTGCGGCTGCGGGACGGAAAGGGTGTGGTCGGGCCCTTCGTACTGCCCGGCCGAACGAGTTGCCTACGCTGCGCAGATCTGACTCGCTGCGACCTCGATCCCGAATGGCCGCATCTCTCGGCTCAGCTGCTCGGCACTGTCGGCCAGGCCAGCAGCGCGACGGTGTTGGCCACGGCCGCGTTTGCCTTCGCCCAGCTCGAACCCCTCATCGGCCGTTCCGACGGGTCGATGCCCGAAACCGCCGACTGCACGATGGAGTTGGATCTCGCAGCACGCGCAACCACGGTGCACAAAAGACTGTGGTCCAAGCACCCGCACTGTGATTGCTGGCATTGACCGGACACGGTCACCTCGGCCGATACGGGTCGGAACAGGACGGTCCGAGCAATTGTCGGAAGGTTCAGCCATGATGGAGCTGTGTCTGACATACCGCGCCGTGGATCGACTCGTACTGCAAAACTGGCCAGCATTCCATTGGGAATGGCGGGCCGGGCCGCTGTGGGCTTCGGCAAGAAGCTCGCCGGCGGAAATCGCGACGAGATCGATGCGGACATGGCCGCGAAAGCTGCGGAACAGCTCTTCTCCGTTCTCGGCGAGCTCAAGGGCGGTGCCATGAAGCTGGGGCAGATGCTCTCGGTGATGGAAGCCGCCGTTCCGGAGGAGTATTCCGAGCCGTACCGAGAAGCGCTGACCAAACTCCAAGCGCAGGGTCCGCCCATGCCGGCAAAGACGGTCCACAGAGTGTTGGACCAACAACTCGGAACGGCGTGGCGATCGCGCTTTCTCGATTTCGACGACACTGCGATTGCCTCGGCGAGCATCGGCCAGGTGCACCGGGCCACGTGGTCGGACGGTCGGGACGTTGCAGTGAAAATTCAGTACCCGGGTGCGGACGATGCACTGCGCTCCGACCTCAAGACTCTGTCGCGTTTCGCGAACCTGTTCAGCACCGTGCTCGCGGGCACCGACGTCAAGCCGGTGCTCGAGGAGCTCACTGCCCGCACAGAGGATGAACTCGACTACCGTATCGAGGCCGCGAATCAGCGGGTGTTCAGTAAGGAGTTCGCGGGAGATCCGCAGTTCGCAATTCCCAAAATTGTTGCCAGCGCGCCCAGAGTCGTTGTCAGCGAATGGATGACGGGTCGGCCGTTGGCGGACGTCATTGCCAGCGGTACCGCCGAGGAACGTAACCGGGCGGGCGAGCTACTGGCCCTGTTCGCGTTCGTGTCACCCGCTCGGGCCAAGTTGTTGCACGCAGACCCGCACCCAGGAAACTTCATGATGCTCGACGACGGGCGTATGGGTGTCATCGATTTCGGTGCATGCGCTCCGATGCCTGACGGTCTTCCACCCGTTCTCGGCCGGATGGTTTCGCTCGCCCGCGACGAGAAATTCGACGAACTCGTGGTGTTGTTCACCGAGAGCGGCTTCGTGGTGCCGGGCCGCACGGTGACAGAGAAAGAAATTGCGGACTACCTGCGTCCCTTCACCGACCCGATCCACACCGAGTCGTTCCACTTCACCCGCGCGTGGCTGCAGAAGGCTGCGGGTACTGCCGCAGATTTCAACAGTGCTCAGTTTCGTACTGTTCGAGCATTGAACATGCCCGCCGAATACGTGATGATCTTCCGCGTTCTCGGTGGACTGGTGGGAATCTGCGCCCAGCTCGACGCCTACGCGCCGTACATGGCAATCCTCACCGCGTGGATGCCCGGCTTCACCGACTGAACTATTCGGTGAAGCCGGGCATCAGCTACGGAGATCATGCTGCGTTCTTACGTGGTCGTCCCCGAGGACGCTTCCGGGCGATGACCACTCCTTGATCGAGGATCTCCCCGCCCCATACGCCCCAGGGCTCGGCACGGTCCAATGCCGCATCCAGGCAGGTACGCCTGATGGGGCACTGAGCGCACAGCGCCTTCGCCTGCTCGAGTTCGGCAGGGGTGTCGGCGAACCACATGTCGGGGTTCGCCGCTCGGCAGGGTACGGACAGCTGCAGCTCGGCCAATTCGGTCGAGCCCAATTCAGTGGAACACTGTGCAGCGTAGGCACTTTCGGACTCTGGTCGGCATGTCGTCCGGATCGTGGCGGTTGACACGTCGGTCTCCTCTACTTTTCGTGCGGCGTCGTTGTCGGTTCGAGGGGTAATGCGAACCATGTCGGCCTCACGTTCGGGTAGAGGGACTACCTGAACGACAAAGGCCACGGTCCGCGTTGTGCGGGTCCGTGGCCTGGTGGGCTTTCGAAGCGTCTACCTACAGTGAAGTCGGTGTCTGCTGTCGAGCACGGACGCGCCTGGTGCGCGGTGACGTCGGGCTGCCTGAGCAACGGCTTTCGCTCCTGGTGCCAGGGCAACCTGGGCGGAATTCGACCCCGAGGCCACGTATGCGGACTCGTGGATGGGACCGAAAGCGGAGGAACGAATCCACGTCTGCGCAACAGAGCCTGCGGCGGCGGCATGAGTGCCGAGAGGGGCAACTCCGAAAGGTGCCGTGCCGAGGACAGGGCTGAACGCGACGGTTGCATCGGCAACGGCGGCGTGGAATGTGTTGATCATTTCTTTCAGCTCCTGTTCTGGTCTCGTTGGCGGATTGGACAGTGCGCGATCTCCCGCGGCACGTGAAACAGACTAAGCCCCCCGCCGATATCTGCACAAGTTATTTTTGACCAGCAGTTTCTCGGCGATCTCCACTCGCCCGGTCAACTGTCCGTTGCGCGCACGACTGCGAGTACGTCCTCGCCGAACCGCTCCAACTTCTTGGCTCCGATTCCGGGGATGGCGACGAGTCCCCGCTCGTCCTGCGGCTGCTGCTCGGCGATGGCAGTGAGCGTGTTGTCGCTGAACACCACATATGCCGGCACTTTCAATTCACGGGATTTGTCCAGTCGCCATGACTTCAGGGCGTCCAGCAAGGCGATGTCGACGTTCGACGGGCAGCTATCGCACCGACCGAGCATGGTTGCCGACGTCCCGATCAACGGCTTGCCACACAACCGGCACTTGGGGCCGGATTTCTTGGCCGCGGGTGCCGCTATACGCGAGGCGGGCGAATCCTCGGGCACCAGACCGATGAGAAACCTCGACCGCCGGCGCGACTTGCGCCCACCCTCGTTGCGGGCGAGCGCCCAGGACAGATGCAGGTGGACTCGGGCGCGCGTGACACCGACATAGAGCAGTCTGCGCTCCTCCTCGATCGCGGCCTCGTTGTTGGCGCTCGGATCGTTGCCGATCGCGTGTGAGATCGGCAGAGTTCCGTCGGCGAGACCGACGATGAACACCGCGTCCCACTCCAGGCCCTTCGCCGCGTGCAAGGAGGCCAGCGTCACGCCCTGCACCGTCGGAGGATGCCGCGCCTCGGCTCGCGCGGCGAGCTCCCCCAGCAACTTCTCGAGGGTCAGGTCCGGCTCGTGAACGAGAAGTTCTTCGGTGAGTTGCACCAGACCGCCCAACGACGCCCATTTCTCGCGGGCCTGCGCGCCGGTCGGTTCGGTCGCGGTCAGGCCCAGCGGCGCGAGTACGGCCCGCACCAGAGCCGTCAGGCCGTCGCCGGACTGCGCGCCGTCGGGTAGATCGTCACGACCGGCCGCCTGCCGCAGCGCGTTGACTCCCTGCCGCACCTCGGGTCTGGTGAAGAAGCCCTCCCCGCCGCGCACCTGGTACGGAATCTTCAGTTCGGTCAGCGCCTGCTCGTGCGCCTCGGACTGAGCGTTGATGCGGTACAGAATCGCGATCTCGGCCGGCTCGACCCCCTTCGCGATGAGCCTCTTGACCGCCCGCGCCACGCCGTCGGCCTCCGCCGGCTCGTCGTCGTACTCGAAGAACTCCGGCTCGGGCCCCGGCTCCCGCTGACCGATCAATTGCAGCCGGGTGCCGGCAATACGCCCGCGAGCGGCTCCGATGACACGATTGGCCAGCGACACCACCTCCGGTGTCGACCGGTAGTCACGTTCGAGCCGAACCACGGTGGCCTCGGGGTACTTGCGAGAGAAGTCGAGCAGATATCGAGGGGACGCGCCGGTGAACGAATAGATCGTCTGATTCGCGTCGCCGACGACGGTGAGATCGTCGCGGTCGCCCACCCAGGCGTCGAGCACCCGTTGCTGCAGCGGTGTCACGTCCTGGTATTCGTCGACGACGAAGCAGCGGTAGCGCTCGCGGAACTCGTCCGCCACCGACGAGTGCTCTTCCAGAGCTGCGGCCGTGTGCAGGAGGAGGTCGTCGAAATCGAGCAACATGCCGTCTCCACCTCGAGACTTGAGGTCTTCGTATCCGGCGTACACGGCAGCGACCTTGGCGGCATCCATCGGCACGTCGCGGCGATTGCTCGCCGCGATACGCGGATAGTCCTCGGGCGCGATCAACGATCCTTTGGCCCACTCGATCTCACCTGCGAGATCGCGGATCGCGTCGGTCGAGGTCGATACTCCGGCGCGATTCGCCGCCTGCGAAACAACGGTGAACTTGCGATCGAGTAGCTGCCAGCCGGTGTCTCCGACGACCTGCGGCCAGAAGTATTTGAGTTGCCGCATCGCCGCGGCGTGGAACGTACGGGCCTGTACGGGAGGGCCGTCTCCCCCCACCCCGAGCTCGCGCAGGCGGCCGCGCATCTCACCGGCAGCGCGAGCGGTGAACGTCACCGCCAGTACCTGCCCCGAGGACACATGCCCCGCCGAGACGAGGTGCGCGATGCGTCGAGTGATCGTGCGGGTCTTGCCCGTGCCGGCGCCGGCGAGAACGCACACCGGGCCACGAGGAGCCAGCACCGCCGCGGATTGCTCCGGATCCAGTCCGGTGGTCATCGCGTCGTCAGCCATATGGACCATTGTGTCAGTGCGCACCGACAGTTCCGCCCCGGCCTGAACCTGCCGGAACAATGGCGTCGGCGCTCCTGTTGACTCTTGTCGTGACCACTACCGAGAACACACCGCAGACCCCAGCCGCCCTCACCGTCTACTCCACGACGTGGTGCGGATACTGCCGCCGACTCAAGACCCAGCTCGACGAGGCCGGAATCACCTACGCCGAGATCGACATCGAGCAGAACCCGGAAGCCGCCGACTTCGTCGGAAGCGTCAACAACGGCAATCACGTGGTACCGACCGTCCTCTTCGCCGACGGCTCGACTGCAACCAATCCCGGTCTCGCCGAGGTCAAGCGCGCGCTGTCGCTCTGATCGAGCGTCAGTCCGTGGCCGCCCACGCTTCGAGCATTCCGCGCGCGATCGAGATGGAACCGGGAAGCAACAATCGGGAGGTCGAATCGGATCCCCAGTCGCCCAGTTCCAGCGCCGCGACAACCTCGGCTCGATCGAACCAGTGGGCTTCGGCAATCTCGCCGTCCTGGAAAAGCAACGGCTGCTCCGGGTCGGCGACAGCCGAGAACCCGATCATCACCGAACGCGGGAACGGCCACGGCTGGCTGCCCAGGTAGTCGATGTCGGAGACGTCGAGGCCGACTTCTTCCTTGATCTCCCGTGCCACACACGTTTCCAGGGATTCGCCGGCCTCGACGAAACCCGCCAGAACAGAGAATCGCCGCTCGGGCCAGGCCGGTGCGCGTGCCAGCAGCACTCTGTCGCCGCCGTCGTGGACCAGGCAGATGACTGCGGGATCGGTACGGGGAAATTCCTCGTGGCCGGTGGACTCACTGGTGCGAGACCACCCCGCGTTCGACGGAACCGACGGCGCGCCGTCGAGTGAGCTGAATTGTGCGCTCGCATGCCAATTGAGGATCGCCAACGCACCGGTCACCATCGACAGTGCAGTGCCGTCCAGGCGATCACCGTCGGTACGTAGGTCGCCGAGCGTGCCCTCCACGATCTCCACTCGCCTGGTCCACACGTGCCGGTCCCCGTGGATTCCGAGAAAGACCGCATCAGCCGTGGGCTCCGGTGCAACATCGATGGCGGGGGTGAGGATCAGACCGTCCTCGTCCACGACGAATCTGCCTCTGCCGTCGACGTTCAGCAGTCGGCCGGTCGACCAGCCTGCTGCGAGTGCGGCGGTGTCTCGGCGTAACTCCTCGGCCCTGTTCAGTGGTGACCGGGAGAGGCGAGGTGGGTGAGCGAGGTGGAATTTCGGCACGCTCGGAACCCTACTCGGACTTCGTTACTCACCAACACGACGGATGTACAGCAGGCGATCGGACGCCTCGACCGCATCGACTTCCGGAGTGCCGACCCGGAACAGTTTGCCGCCTCGCACAACCCCGAGCACGATGTCGGTGAGGTGCCGCGGAGAGCCGCCCACCTCGTCCCGCTCGACTTCGCGCTCAGCAATGGCGAAGCCTGCCTCCGGCGTCAACAAGTCCTCGATCATCTCCACCACGGACGGTGTGGACGTGGCGATGCCGAGCAGCCGGCCCGCGGTCTCCGAGGAAACGACCACCGAATCGGCACCGGACTGACGCAGCAGGTGGGTGTTCTCCGCTTCTCTGATGGCCGCGACGATCTTGGCCTTGGGAGCGATCTCGCGGGCGGTCAGAGTCACCAGCACTGCGGTGTCGTCTCGGTTGGTCGCCACGATGATGGCCGACGCATGCTGGGCACCGGTGAGTCTGAGCACGTCGGACTTGGTCGCCGAGCCGTGGACGGTGACCAGGCCCAGGGCCGAAGCGGCATCGAGCACCGTCTGATCTGTGTCGACCACGACGATGTCGGACGCCGGTACGCCGTCTCCGAGCATCGCGTCGACTGCGGTTCGGCCCTTGGTGCCGAAACCGATGACCACGGTGTGATTGCGCACGCTGCGTCTCCATCGCTGAATTTTGAATGCTTGTCTGGACCGCTCGGTGAGAACCGACAGCGTCGTTCCGACCAGCAGAATGAGGAACAGGACCCGAAGTGGTGTGATGACAAGAATATTGACCAGTCGCGCCGACGGGCTCATCGGCGCGATGTCACCGTATCCCGTCGTCGACAGCGACACCGTCGCATAGTAGAACGCGTCCAGGAAGGACAGTTCGCCGTTCTGGTTGTCGCTGTAACCGTCGCGGTCGAGGTACACGACGAACGCTGCGAGAAACAGGATGCCGAGCGCCATCAGTACCCGTTTGTAGATCGCGCTCCACGGACTCGATTCCAGCTCCGGTACTCGGAGCACTCCGACGAGCGCGAAGTCGGGCTTGTCGGTCAACGCGCCACTGTCGCTCAGGCGCGCACGCAACCTACCTGCCACGTGGCCCGCCGAAGTGTGCGCAGAAGTCGAGAACATTCACGGCACGCAGCGTAACCCCATGCAACGAATCTGTGCCGACGACTCGGGATGTGGCACGGTAAGTGCATGACACAGCGACCAAGTCAGGCAGCCGCACTGCGCCTCGCCGGACTGCTCACCGGGGCCGGCATTCTCCACTTCGTCACCCCGTCGTTCTTCGACGCGCAGGTTCCGACGGCACTGCCGGGTTCGGCTCGCACGTACACCCAGGTATCGGGGGTCGCCGAGCTGGCGGTGGCCGCAACACTTGCCACGCCTCGCACCCGCCGCCTGGGCGGCGCACTCGCGGCCGGTCTGTTCGTTGCCGTCTTCCCCGCCAACATCAACCTCGCATGGAAGTACGTGCAGAGCTCCAAGACGTCACCGGCGCTCAAAGCAGCCATGATCGCCCGTCTGCCGCTACAGATCCCGCTGGTCACCGAGGCTCTGAAGGCTCGCCGGAACGCGCAATAGCGTCGAGCGGCGTCGAGACGGCCGGACCCTCCAGAAGTTCGGCCAAAGCTGTTGCGTCCGGCAGGTTCTCGGGCGAGATGGTGTGGCCGCTGCGGACATAGTGGAACGCCGCGCGTACGCGGTCCAGCGAAACCGGTTCGGCCCGCCCGATCGACATCAGCTCGGCCCACGCCAGTCGGTAGGCTGCGAGTTGCATCGCCACTGCCTGCTGTTCCGATGCCGTCGGCTCTGCACCGGTTTTCCAGTCGACGACGGTCCAGCCGCCGTCGGGGTCCGCGAACACGGCGTCGATTCGACCGCGCAACACCGTGCCCGCAACGGACGTCTCGAACGGGACCTCCACCTCCACGGGGCTGCGCAGCGACCATTCCGAGTCCAGAAACGCTTGCTGCAACGTTTCCAGGTCGACGTCGGCCGACGCACCGGTATCGGCCGAGCCCGGCAACTCGTCGAGGTCGAGCAACCGGGTTGCACCGAACCGCCGCTCGACCCAGGCGTGAAATGCAGTTCCTCTGCGCGCCAATGGGTTCGGAGGAAACGGCAACGGCCTGCGCAGTCGCGATGCCAGGCCATCGGGATCTGCGGCCAAGTCCACCAACTGTGTCACCGACAGGTTGCCCGGCAAGGCCACGTCGACTCCCGCGACCGACCTCGCTGCCCGCTCCGCCAGCAGGGTCTCGACATCGGCAGCCCAGTTCTCCGGATCGGTCAGGGTTGCGTCGTCAGCGCTCTCACTCGAATTACGCTGCGCCGCATCACCATCTGCCAGTGCGCGTAGCACCTCCCGCGCGCCGCTCTCGACCGCACCACGTCTGGGTCCGAGCGGGTCTCGCGGCCAGGACGCCGTGTGCGGCACAGCTCCGAGTGGGTTCTGCACTCCGTCCTCCGGAGCCGGGGCCCACTGCTCGATCACAGCTGCGGCGTCGTCAGATCCGCTTACTTGCCTGTGCAATTCGTCGAGAAACTCCGACGGCCCACGCGACTTCGTCGACGTTTGGTCCCAGTGGTGCGCGGACACCAACAGCACCCGTTCGGTTCGGGTCAGAGCCACGTAGAACAGCCGCCGGTCCTCGGCGAGCCGGCGCCGGGCGAGCGCATCCTTGTGGTTCTTTACTGCATCCTCCAGGTCCTTACGGTTGTAGAGCTGGTCGAGCTCGAGAACCGGAACGCCCTCGGAGCCCTCACCGTCCAGCGCGCGATCACCGCGCAGCGACGGCGGTAGTTCGGCCATGGCTCCGAGCCAGGTCGAAGACGCGTTCGACGACGGGAACACACCCTTCGCTACGTGCGGAACGGCCACGACCTCCCATTCGAGGCCCTTCGCGGAGTGGACAGTGAGCACCTGCACTCGATGTGGCGCGACCTCGACCTCCCCTGGTGCGAGGCCGTCCTCGACCGTCTCCGCCGCAGCGAGGAACGACAGAAACCCGGTCACCGTGGCGGTGGGATTGTCTGCGTAATCGGCCACCACGTGAGCGAATGCATCCAGATGTTCACGGCCGACTGCCCCGTCGGTACCGATCGGTGTCCGGGCTTGCGCTTCGACCCCGATGTTCATGATCCGCTCGATGTCGCCGACCAATTCCGTCAGCGGTTGCCCGATTCGGTCGCGCAGCAGGTGCAGTTCACCCGCGAGCGCGACGATCCGCCGGTAGCCGACCTCCGAGTAACGGTCGTCCGGACCTGGATCGGCTATGGCGTCTGCCAGGCCCGCCTGCTCGGACTGCTCGCCGGGCAATGCACTGCCGAGTGCGGCATCCAACGCCTCGGGGTCGTCGACCCGACCCGCGGTGCCGTACCCGCCGCGGATCTCGAGTTCTCGGGCACGCTGGGAGAGTGCCCGCAGATCCGTCGGCCCGATCTGCCACCGAGAACCGGTGAGGATGCGCATCGCGGAACTGCCGGCAGTCGGGTCGGCGACCAGTCGCAGCATCGCGATGATGTCTGCCACCTCGGGGACGTGCAGCAATCCGCCGAGCCCGACGACCTCCACCGGCAACCCACGGCTGCGCAGTACGTCGGCAATCGGTTCGGCATCGGCGTTGCGCCGCACCAGAACTGCAGCGGTGGGCGGTGGCCGATCCTGCTCGAGGGCCGAGCGGTACTCCCCCGCAATCCGGTCGGCAATCCACTCGCGTTCGCCCAGAACCGTATCGGTAACGGCAATTCGGACGTCTCCGGGAACAGCTCCCGGACGTGCCCGCAGAGTCGGCACCGGAACACCGACGCGGCGCAGTGGATCGGTGATCAGGTTCGCCAGAGTCAGCGCCTCGGGCGGATTTCGCCAGCTGGTGAGTAGTTCCAGTCGAGGGGCCGGGTCACCGTCGGCCTGCGGAAAGTCGGTGGCGAACCGTGGCAGGTTCGCTGCCGAGGCACCGCGCCAGCCGTAGATCGATTGCATCGGATCGCCGACCGCCGTCAGCGCCAACGTGGGGTCGCCGCCGGATCCGAACAGTGACGACAGCAGGACGCGTTGGGCATGCCCGGTGTCCTGGTATTCGTCGAGCAGTACCAGCCGAAAACGTTGCCGTTCAGCTGTTCCCACCTCCGCATGGTCGGCCGCGACCCGCGCCGCCATCGACATCTGCGAGCCGAAATCCAGAGCGCCCTCTCGGCGCAGAGTCTGGCCCAGCCGTTCCACCAACGGCAACAAACCGATTCGTTGATGCTGTGCGTCGAGGATGTTCAGCAACTCTTTGGTGGGGCCGCCGCGTTGTCGCGGGCCGGGCCCGAGCGTGTGAACCAGTTTCTCCAACTCCACGTGAGCCTGGCGCAGCTCATCGGGATCGACGAGATGCTCGGCCAACTGGCCCGAGAGCGCCAGCACCGACTCGGTTACCGACGTGGGGTTTCGGTCGGTGTCCAGGTCGCCGTCCCAGGTGCTGACGACGCGGTGCGCCAGCTGCCACAATTCGGTTTCCGAGAGCAGTGTGGCGGACGGTTCGATCGGCAGCAGCAAGCCGTGCTCGGTGAGCAGTCGGCCTGCATAGGAGTGATACGTGCTCACTTCGGGCTCGGCACCGAGAATCCGTTCACGCAGTGCCAGACTGGGATCGAGTGCGCGCACCAGATCGGATCCGGCCAGCCGCGCCAGCCGCGCCCTGATCCGAGACGTCAACTGCTGCGCGGCCTTTCGAGTGAAAGTCAGGCCGAGCACCTGGTCGGGGTCGACGAAACCGTTGGCCACCATCCACACCACCCGGGCGGCCATCGTCTCGGTCTTGCCCGCCCCCGCTCCTGCCACCACGAGCATCGGGCCGGGCGGGGCCGCGATCACCGCGGCCTGCTCGTCGGTCGGCGGATGCTTCTGTCCGAGTGCCCGGGCGAGCTCGACCGGCGACACCCGCACCGAACCGGTCCGTTTCTTCGTCGGTGTCGTCACTGCTCGGTCACCTGCCTCCCTGTCTCGTGTGCCGGGCAACTGGACTTGACCGGGCAGTGCCTACAGCCGTCGTTCACGCGCGCTTCGAATGTCGGCCCCTGTGTTGCCGATGCGGCCTGGTGCACGGTGTCCCGCCACTCCTCGAGTTTCTCCGGCGTCGGAACCTCCTGTACGCGCTGAGTCGCCCCGTCCTTGTTGTGCGGTTTGGCAACGAACACCAGCCGGGCTCCGCCGGGTTCGCCCGCGGGCTCGCCCTCGATCGCACCGGCTGCAGCAGCAACCTGATAGGTGGCCAGCTGGTGGTGGTTACGTGCGTCCTCCTTCGACATGACGGTCTTCGCCGTCTTGACGTCGATGATCACCGGCCGACCGTCCGGGTCGTGTTCGAGTCGATCGATACGTCCACGCAACGCGACCGCCGGCTCGTTCTCGGACCGCGCTTCCAGGACGCCGTCGACCTGTACTTCCACTCCGGCCTCGGTGAGCTCGCCTCGACTGCCGTGCAGCCAACTCTCGAATGTCTCCAGCATGGCCCCGGTTCGATCCAGCTCATGCCGCGAGTACCACTGCGAACCGAGATCGACTGCGTCCCATGCTGTTTCGAGTGCACGACGAAGTTGCTCCGGTGGCATCCGACCGGCCACTGCCTGAACGAGAGTGTGCACGAGAGTACCGGTGACCGCATGGGTGTTGGTGCCGTCGTTGCCGCCGTGACGTTCAAGCATCCACCGCAGCGGACAGGTGGTGAGTTGTTCCACCGTCGACGGAGACAGCGGCACCGGGCCGTCTCCGAGCTGCCACAACGGCGCGTCGGTGCTGAGCCCCGCCACCCCGAACCACTCGTCCGGATGCGCGCCTCGGACACCGGCGTCGGCGAGAGTTGCCAGATGGCGAGCAGCTCGGGCTCGCTTGTCCGGATCCTGCTCGGCAACGACTGGATCGCACACGACACTGCGCAGCTCGGCAACCAGCATCGGCAGCGCCAACACCCGATGTGCGGACTCGGGTGCTTCGAGCGGAAGGAGGGACTCGCCGTCGACGTCCACCCCGCGCAGTTCGTCGACGAAGCGGGAACGAACGAGGTCGGCATCGCCGGTACTGGAATCGACGGCAGTGACGAGCAGAGTCGATCGAGCGCGGCTGCACGCGACCAGAAACAGCGTGCGCTCCTCGGCGAGCAGGGGTGCCGATTTCGACAGACGCCCGTCGAGTGCTGCTCCGGCGTCGAACGTTCCGGACACGAGGTCGACCAGGGTGTCGGTTCCGAGGAGGCTTCCGCGCGCTCGAAGGCCCGGCCACAAACCTTCCTGAACCCCGGCCACCGCAACGAGCTCCCATTCCCGACCCGCAGCAGAGTGCGCACTGAGCAGGGTGACGGCGTCGGCCCGAACCGTGGCGCGATGCGAGTTCAGAGTGGGGATCTCCTGCTGCGCAATGTAATCGAGAAATCCGCCGATCTGTGCCCGCGGCAGTCTGTCGACATAGGCTGCCGCCGCATCGAACAACGCAACCACTGCATCGAGGTCACGGTCCGCCTGGGCACCGGCCGAGCCACCCCACGCGGACGCGCCGGCCCACCGACGTTCGAGACCCGATGCCTGCCAGGCTGCCCACAACACGTCCTCGACACCGCGACCCGTCCGGGCAACCGCTCTCGCCTTTCGGATCACGCCGAGGGCTTTGCGCAGTGGCGCGGACTCCACATCCGACAGTCCGCCGATCCATCCGGTCTTTCCACGAGAATCGTCGGTGAGGACGCCCCTGAGAAGTTCGGCCGAGTCGCGTTCACCGCCCGATGCGAGCTCGAGTCTTCTCATTCCCCGACGCAGTCGACGCAGACCCACCGGATCGGCTCCGCCGATCGGCCCGGACAGCAAAGCCAGTGCATCTTCACCGTCGAAGGTCGGATCGGAGATCGCACGCAGTACCAGCAGTAGACCCACCGCCCCGTGCTGGCGATGCAGCGGAAGCTCGGAGGTGGGCGTGATCATCGGAACACCTGCTGCGTGCAGTGCCCGGCGCAACGGTGCAACGGTCCTCGGCACCGACCGCACCACGATGGCCATCTCGGACCACGGCATACCGTCGATCAGGTGGGCCCGCCGCATGGCGTCGGCGATGATCGCGGCTTCCTTGGCCGGCGAGGACGTGACGTGCACCCGAGCATGAGGGTTGCCGAATCGAGCAACGGCTACTGGCTCGGGACACCGGTGCCGACCGAGCCCGGGCAAGCGCCTCGCCACGATATCGGTCAACTCGGCAACCTCCGGCACGGACCGGTGATTGCGCGTCAGCATTACTCGCCGTGGCGAATCGACCTCGACGAGGTCGGCCACGAATGTGGGATCGGCACCACGAAAAGTGAACACGGATTGATCGGGATCCCCCGCGACGACGGTCAATTCGGTGTCGGTACCGATCAGCCGAACCAATTGTGCTGCTTGCGGATCGAGGTGCTGAGCATCGTCGACGACGAGGTGGCGGATGCGGGCACGTTCACTGCGAAGCAGTTCCGGGTCGGTGGCGAACGCCATCAGCGCGGCACCGATGAGCTCGGCGGCATCCAGACCTGGTGCCGTGGCTCCCGCAGCTTCGACGCCCACTGCCCCGCGCAGCAACATGGCCTGCTCGTACCGAGCGGCGAACCGTCCGACAGCAACCCACTCGGACTTGCTGTGCTTGCGACCGAGTTTGATCAGGTCTTCCGGTCCGATTCCGCGTTCGGCGGACCTGAGCATCATGTCTCGCACCGCGGTCACGAACCCCGCGGTGCCGAGCGCAGGGCGCAAACGATCCGGCCACTCGGCGGCACCGTCCTCTAGGTCACCCCGCAGCATCTCGCGCACCACGGCGTCCTGCTCGGCACCGGTCAGCAACCGCGGCGGCGGGTTGCCGTAGAGAGACGCCTGGAGTCTGAGCACCGCGAAGGCATAGGAGTGCACCGTCCGTACCAACGGTTCACGTGTTGCTCTCAGCGCGTGATCTCCACTGAAGAGGCCGGAGGTGATCACCTCCCGCACCGCGGTTGCCGCCCGTTTGGACTGTGTCAGCACCAGAACCGATTCCGGGTCCCCGGAGACTATGCGCGAGACCGCGTAGTCGGCGACGAGCGATGTCTTTCCCGTCCCGGGGCCACCGAGTATCTGCCACGGATTCCACCGGGGTGCGCCGTGCGCCGCCTCCGCCGCCGAATCCGGTCGTGACGACAACAGCTGAGCAGCCGCGCCGACCCACGTGCGGGCCGGCCGAGCCACCTTGGGTGCCCGGACGAGGGTGACCGTCGCGCCGTGTCTGCCGTCCGTGCTCATGAGTACAGATGCAATCACGGACCACCGACAATGCTCGTCTCAGTGCCGAGGCACCCGCACCGGACCGGCAGAATCCGCGGCGGGCAAGCCATGCGGCATAGTGGTCGACGTGCCCGAGTTGAATCTGCATACGTTCGGACCCGCAGACGGTCCTGAAATCCTCGCCGTTCACGGTGTGACAGGCCACGGTGCCCGCTGGTGGGATCTCGCCGAGAATCACCTGCCCGAAGCCCGAATTCTGGCTCCTGATCTGATCGGCCACGGCTATTCCCCGGCCACGCCGCCTTGGGACATCGACGCGCAGGTCACGGCTCTGAAGGCCGTGCTGGACGCCCACGCGCGCGGTCCGGTCGTGGTGCTCGGACATTCGTACGGCGGCGCGTTGGCCGTCCATCTCGCGCAGAGATTCCCGGACGCGGTGCGGGCGCTGGTTCTGCTCGATCCCGCGATCGCTCTGCCTCCGGACGAGCTGCTCGAGGTGGCCGAGGCCACCGCGAAGTCCCCCGATTACACCGACGCCGACGAGGCGCGATCGGAGAAGATCCACGGGGCGTGGGCGGACGTGCCCACCGAGTTGCTCGACCGCGAGGTCGCCGACCACCTGGTTCCCGCCGAAGGCGGAAAGGTGGCGTGGCGTATGTCGATTCCGGCGATCGTTGCGACGTGGGGCGAGCTCGCTCGTCCGATCGTGGTACCCGCCGAGAGCGTCCCGACCATCGTGGTTCGGGCCATGCGCGTCGAACCCCCTTATGTCACCGACGAATTCCTTGCCGCGCTGCGAGAGAAACTCGGTGAGAACCTGCGCACCGTCGAGCTGGACTGTGATCACATGGTCGGCCAGGCCAAGCCGGTCGAGGTGGCCGAGCTGGTGCGATCCGTGCTCTAGATGGCCCCGATCACCGAAAGCCAAGTCGAGCGAGTGCGCGCATTGGTCGCGTCCATCCCCTCGGGATTCGTCGCCACGTACGGAGACATCGCGGCCGCGGCCGACCTGTCGAGTCCACGCATCGTGGGATGGATCATGCGCACCGACTCCGCCGACCTCCCGTGGCATCGCGTCCTCGGAGCCAGTGGCAGGCCCGCCCCGCACCTCGCCACCCGGCAGCTCGAGACGCTGCGCGGCGAAGGAGTGGCAGTCCGCGACGGCAGAGTGCCGCTGAAGTCGATTCGATTCGACTTCGGGGCGCTCCCATCGCCGCTCGAGTCGACCACTAACCTCGGAGGATGAACATCAGAGACGGGCTCGGGCAATTCGATCCACGCCCCACGGCGAAGTTCGCCCTGTCGAAGGCGAGCACCTTCGTCGCCTCTGCCGGTCTGGTCGTCGACGAGGTCTCGGGCACCCGGGTGGCGGGTCATATCGATTTGACGGACGAGCACTTCACCCCGTGGGGCGTCGTACACGGCGGGGTCTACACAACCGCTGTGGAGAGCGCCGCGAGCATCGGTGCAAGTGAGGCGGTGAAGGACCGCGGTGAGTTCGCGGTGGGAGTGCACAACGGCACCGACTTTCTCCGCGCGAGCAAGGGCGGTCGCGTCGACGTTCTCGCAGAACCGTTGCAGCAGGGTCGTGTTCAACAATTGTGGCTGGTCACCATCACCGCCTCCGACAGCGGCAAGACCATCGCACGCGGTCAGGTTCGGCTGCAGAACGTGCCACTGCCGACATGACAGCGCTCGAACCATGACGCCGGTGTGCGATGCGATCGTCCTCGCAGGCGGTCGCGGATCGAGGATGGCCGATCCCGAGCACTCGACGTCGCCGAAGGAGGTGGACAAGCCGGCCTTGACCGTCGGCGGCCGTCGAATGGTCGATATCGCAGTGGACGCCGTATCGAACTGCCGTAGAACGGTTCTGGTGGGTCCACCACGCGACGGAGTGGCAGAACACGTTGTCCAGACCCGCGAGTCACCTGCCGGCGGTGGGCCCGTTGCGGCCCTCGCCGCGGGACTCCGATCCCTCGATGACACTGCACATTCAGTACACGCTGCAGATCTGGTGGCCGTCGTCGCGGCGGACATTCCGCTTCTCGATTCCGCCGCACTGGAGTCCCTCATCGATTCCATCGCTCACTCCGCAGCAGGTGCGGTATTCGCTCGCGACAACGCGGGCCGCACACAGTTCCTGTTGGGCGTGTGGCAGCACACCACGCTGCGATCTGCTGTGGCACAGCTGGATTCGGTAGAAGGCGTATCGATGCGCCGGATCGTTCCGGTCGATCATCAGGTCATCGCGCTTCCCGATATCGAGGACTGCGACACCCCTGCCGACCTTCTGGCGGCGCGCCTCGCCGCGCAGCCGTCGCAGACGCTGGAGGTCGCCGACGCGTTGGAGCGCATTCGAAGCAGTCTGCCTCCCCTGCCGACCCGTCGAATTACCCTGCAGGACAGTGCCGGAACCGTTCTTGCAGAACCCCTCGTGTCCCAGACCGCGTTGCCGGCAGTCGACATCTCCGCGATGGACGGTTACGCCGTCTGCGGCTCCGAGCCGTGGACGCTGCGGCCCCAGATCGCCTACGCCGGAAGTGTCGATATCACCGGACTCGTCGACGGAACGGCAGTGCGCATCGCGACCGGTGCTGCGGTTCCGGCCGGTGCCACGTCGGTGGTGCGCGACGAGCACGTGACCCACGATCCGGACGGGTCGGTACGTCGACTGTCGGCCACAGCCCAGTCGGACGACACGCGGCGGCGTGGCGAGGACTGGCTGCCGGGCACCGAGCTCGTCTCCGCCGGAACTCCGATCGATGCGGCGGTACGGTCTGTCGCCGCCAGCGCGGAAGTGTTCGACGTGACGGTGCGCGGCCCGGTTCGTGGTCGAGTAGTGGTCAGCGGCAACGAGATTCGATCGACTGGGCCACTGGCCCCCGGCGAGACCCGAGACGTTCTCGGATCGGTGTTGCCGGAGTACCTGGCGCACTGCGGCATCGCGGTCGTCGATGTGACACTGCTCGACGACTCGGCGACGCAGTTTCGAGACGTCCTGACTCGTACACAGGACGTGGACGTCGTCGTCGTGGTCGGAGCGACCGGTGGCGGTGCCGCCGATCAACTGCGCTCGACACTCGCACTGCTCGACGCGAAGCCCATCGTCGGCCGGATGCGTGTCAGACCCGGCGGTTCCCAGATCACCGCGGCGCTGCCCGACGGCACAGTGGTGCTCGGCTTACCCGGCAACCCGCTGGCAGCCGTTGCTACGGCCCTACTGACGGCTCCGGCGATCGTCGACGCGCTGACCGGCAGAACGGTGCGTCCACCACGAATGGGTCTGTTGTCCAACGCCGCGGACGTCGGATCTGCAGTCCCACGCCTCGTCCCTGTCACCGTCGACGGGACGCGCTGGCGGGCAGATATTCAGGTACGCACAGCGCATCTCGCTCATCTGGTCGGCCGGGATGCGCTCGCACTGGTTCCGGCCGAGATCAGTGACGACGAGCCGGTGACCATTCTTCCGTTGCCGTACTGAACGATCCGCTCTCCAGCGATCGAACGCCCTCGAAGTAGCGGGCCACCACCAGATCGACGATCGCTGGATGGACCCCCAGCGGCTCACCGACGCCGTCTGCACCTGCGTCGGCCAATCTATTGTGAAAGAGCCCGCGCGCCAACAGATACGACGCAACGAAGATTCGAGCGTGTCCCTCCCCCCGTAGAGCCGACACCGCCTCGGACACGGTGGGGACAGCGGTGGCTACGTACCCGATGCGCACCGGGACCTTCGCGACGTCGGCCAGCATCGCCGCTGCTCGAACGTGTTCTGCCAGCGCGCGCGGGTCGGACGACCCTGCAGCGGCGAGCACGATCGAATCGCCTGTGCGCCAGCCGGTGTCGCGTAACCGATCGAGCATGACCTCCGCGAGTACGGGGTCCGGTCCCAGAGCACCGGTGACCGTGACCGAGGTATGAGCGCTCTCGGTAATTTCTCGTGGTACGTCGGTGTGGACGTGATAGCCCGACGCGAGGAATGCCGGAACCACGACCGCCGACCCGGGGGTATCGCGCAGCACCTCGGCCGGGGACGGTCCGAGTACGTCGACGAATGCCACGCGAGTGGAACCGATCTGCGTCGACACGGCATCGGCAAGTGCGGCGATCATCTCGACACCACGGGGGTTTCGGGTGCCGTGGGCCACCAACACCGGAGTCGGAGTCATCAGTACTTCCCTCCTTCGACGACGGCCACACGTGCGTGCCCGGCGGGCTCCTCGGAATCGCAATCCGATTCGGTTTCGACGTGATCGAGTGCGATCCGATACCCGCGCTTGACCACGGTCTGGATCGCCTTCGGCGCGCCGAGAGAGGACCGAAGTCTGGTCATCGCGGTCTCCACCGCGTGGGTGTCACCTCCGCCACCGGGCAAGGACGCAAGCAAGGCCTCCCGGGAGACGACGCGTCCAGGATTGCGAGCCAGCGTCTTCATCAACGCCATTCCGGCCGGCGATACCGGTCGCACTTCACCGTCGACCACGACGCACCGGCCACGCACACTCACCACGTGCCCGCCTGCGTGAAGACGACCGGTCCGCCTCGGCAATTCCTCGGCGATGTGCCGCGCCAGTGCGCCCAAACGCGCCCTCGCCGGCTGTGTGGTGGCCACGTTCAGTTGTTCGAGGGGTGCCGCCGTCACCGGCCCGACGCAGACCGGAAGTACCCGCGTGCGCATCGATTGCAGCAGGGCTTCGAGCACCCCGTTCTCGTCGGCGCGCATCAGCATCGACGCCACCGCGGGCGCAGAGGTGAAGCTGAGAGCGTCGAGATCGCCGACGACGACGGCTTCGATCATGCGGTCCATGGGTCCCTGGTCGTCGGGGGCCGTCCAGCGATACACAGGTACCGGAACCACTTCGGCTCCGGCGCAGCGCAGTACCTCGCAGAAGTCCGGGATCGGCTCCCATTCGGTCGTCGCGCCGTGCAGTTGCACTGCGATGCGCTTACCTTCGACCCCTTCGGCGAGCAGATGCT
The DNA here is from genome assembly GCF_027270735.1 of Rhodococcus ruber. Lineage (GTDB taxonomy): Bacteria > Actinomycetota > Actinomycetes > Mycobacteriales > Mycobacteriaceae > Rhodococcoides > Rhodococcoides rubrum_A. The sequence goes on from NZ_JAPWIJ010000003.1 coordinate 506,931, forward strand.
CGAGTACCTCCGCGGAGGATTCGGAGGCGGGCGACCATTCCTCGCGGAGATCGGCAGCCCTGATCGCACCGGTCGCCTTGGGGCCGCGGGCCAGCAACCGGGACGAGCCGAGCGCGGAACCGAGTTCCTCTGCCTGGCCCCACCCGTCTGCGGCCTCGACCCAGCCCCGAAATCCGATTCCCGTGGTGGCGACGGTAATTTCGGGCGGATGCGCGATGATCGCGGCGGTCACGCGTTCCAGCTCGGCATCGTCGGCGAGCGGGATGATGCGGATCGCAGGGGCATGCATCACGGTTGCTCCCCGCCGCTCGAGCAGAGTTGCGAATTCCTCGGCCCGACGCGACGCCGTGATCCCGACGGTGAACCCGGCCAGAGGCGTTCCTGCCCCGGCGATTTCGCTCACGTAGAGCCGCCACGGACGAGCACGACACCGTCGACGCAGGAGACCTCGAAAGATCCGAGGCCAGCCTTCGCGTCGTCGAGGCAGCGTCCGTCGACCAGGGAGAAGACCTGCTTGAGCAACGGCGACGCGACGGTGGGCTCGCCCCCTCGGTCTCCCACCAGTCCGCGTGACATCACTGCTGCGCGCCCGTACGGATCGATGTTGCCCACTGCGAACAGTCGTCCGTCGTCGAGCAGAAACAACGCCGCCTGGGTGCCGCCGCGCAGGAGCACCGCTACCCCGCGCCCCGGAATCAGCGTGTCCAGCGTGCAGGCCGGGGTCCAACTACGAGCAATGTCGTTCGATACCGCTGTACGTGAGTCGATGACAGTCATGGCGTACCTCCTGGTCAGCTATTCCACGTTGTCTGTGTTTCTGGCCCGTTAAGTCGCGATTACTCACCTGTGCACATGCGCTCAGTTTCGTGACCTGCCGGTTGTCAGGGGCCTCGTCGGCCTACGCCCCGACTCGCGGCATTCCCATCAACACGGGGACCTTGCGGGCTCCGGACTCGTCGAACGCGATGGTGGGATCGGCCTCGCTCGGGGCATTGACGAACGAGACGAATCGACCGAGCTTCTCGTCGTCCTCGAGCACGCCTGCCCACTCGTCCTTGTAGCCGGCGACGTGACGCTCCATGTCCGCTTCGAGTTCCGCACCGATGCCGAGGCTGTCGTCGCAGACGACGGCCTTGAGATGCTCCAGTCCTCCGTCCAGCGACTCGAGCCACGGCGCGGTCCGCTGCAGTCGATCTGCGGTGCGGACGTAGAACATCAAGTAGCGGTCGATGAAACTGACCAAGGTGGCATCGTCGAGGTTGGAGGCGAGCAGCTGAGCGTGCTTGGGTGACTGCCCGCCGTTTCCGCCGACGTAGAGGTTCCAACCACCCTCGGTAGCGATGATTCCCACATCCTTGCCGCGGGCCTCGGCGCACTCACGCGCACAGCCCGAGACCCCGAACTTGATCTTGTGCGGTGACCTCAGCCCTCGATAGCGATTCTCGAGGTCGACGGCCATTCCCACCGAATCCTGGACGCCGTAGCGGCACCAGCTGGATCCGACGCAGCTCTTGACCGTGCGCAGCGATTTCCCGTACGCCTGGCCCGATTCCATGCCTGCGTCGACGAGGCGCTTCCAGATAGCAGGCAGTTGCTCGACGCGGGCACCGAACATATCGATGCGCTGCCCGCCCGTCACCTTGGTGTAGAGCCCGAAATCGCGAGCGACCTCGCCGATGACGATCAGCTGCTCGGGGGTGCACTCGCCGCCGGGCATCCGCGGCACCACCGAGTACGTGCCGTTCTTCTGGATATTGGCCAGGAAGTGATCGTTGGTGTCCTGCAGCGAGGCCTGTTCGCCGTCCAGAATGTGATCGGAGGACGTCGATGCGAGGATCGACGCGACGACGGGCTTGCAGATGTCGCAACCGGTTCCGCTGCCGTACTTGGCGATCAGCGACGAGAAGGTGCGGGTGTTCGTTGCCCGAACGATCTCGAACAGCTCGGCCCTGGATTGAGAGAAGTGCTCGCACAACGACTTCGAGAGCACCACCCCGGATGCGGCCAGCAACGACTTGATGGACGGCAGACAGCCGCCGCAGGTGGTGCCCGCGGTGGTGCAACTCTTCACGGCCGCCAGATCGCACGCTCCGTCGGCGATGGCCGAGCAGATGGCACCCTTGCTCACGCCGTTGCAGGAGCAGATCTCGGCGTCGTCGGGCAGCGCACCGATACCGACCTGTTCGGCTGCCGGTGAGATCAGGGCTCCGGGGTCGCCGGGTAGTTCTCGTCCGACGAGAGGACGCAGCAGCGAGTACGCAGAGGCATCGCCGACGAGGATGCCGCCGAGCAGGGTCTTCGCGTCGTCGGTCACGACGAGCTTGGCGTACGTTCCCTTGGGCGCATCGCTGAATACCACCTCGAGAGCCCCCGGAGTGGCCGCCATCGCGTCGCCGAAGCTCGCGACATCGACGCCCATGAGTTTGAGTTTGGTGGACATGTCGGCGCCGGGGAATTGCGCTGCACCGCCGAGCAATCGGTCGGCCACCACCTCTGCCGTCGAGTATCCAGGGGCAACCAGGCCGTAGCATCGACCCTCGACAGCGGCACACTCGCCGATCGCGAATACGGCCGGATCGGATGTAGTGCACCCGATGTCGACCATGATGCCGCCGCGCTCGCCGACCTCGAGGCCACTCTCGCGGGCCAGGCGATCCTGAGGACGCACACCGGCAGAGAACACCAACAGCGCGGCGTCGATGGTGCTGCCGTCGCTCAGTTCGACCGTCAAGCCGGCGCTGTCGTTGTTTGAAATCGACGATGTGCCCACTCCCACATGGACGTTCAGCCCGAGTTCGGTGACGAGACGAGCCAGCAGCGCGCCTCCGCCCTCGTCGACCTGCAGCGGCATCAATCGTGGGGCGAACTCGATGACGTGCGGGGTCATGCCCATCTTCTGCAGCGCGTTTGCCGCTTCGAGACCGAGCAGACCTCCGCCGACGACGACCCCCACGGCACCGGGGCCCGCTGCGTCCGCCCGGGCTCGGATCTTGTCCAGGTCGTCGAGGGTCCGGTAGACGAAGCAGGCAGGTAGATCGTGCCCGGGGATCGGCGGCACGAACGGATAGGACCCGGTGGCGAGCACGAGCGCGTCGTACTCGACCGTGTCCCCCGCGGAGGTTTCGACGGTCCGGTGGTCACGGTCGATACGATCGGCACGCACTCCGGTGCGCATCTCGACGAGTGGGTCGCCGGGGTAGTCGTTGCCCGCCAGCGCCAGCTCCTTGTGGTCCCAGGCACCGACGTAGGACGACAGGCCCACACGGTCGTACGCCGGCAACGCTTCCTCGCAGAGGACCGTGACCTTCCACTCGGCCGCCTCGTCGCGCGCACGCAACGCTTCGACGAACCGGTGCCCGACCATTCCATGACCTACCACTACCGCGTTCTTCATTGCGGGTCCTTCCGAATTTGCGTTGCCGTGCAGAGTTTTTCGTCCGTCCAACGAGAGTGCGTCAGACGGCTACCGGTGCGTCGGCATCGGCAGAGCTGGTCTTGCGCAGGTAGATCGCCCAGGTGACGATCGCGCACACGATGTAGAAGCCGAGGAACACCCAGAACGCGGTGGTCGCGGACTTCGCAGTGCCCGAGTACGACGCTCTCAGCACCAGATTGATTCCGACGCCGCCGAGCGCGCCGATCGCACCGGCGATACCGATGAGAGCACCGGACATCTTGCGTGACCAGTGCTGCTGCTCTTCGACCGTCATACCCTGCAGCGCAACCGATTTCGCGGCAAATATTGCCGGGATCATCTTGTACACCGATCCATTGCCCAGGCCCGAGAGCAAGAAGAGTGCGATGAATCCGATGACGAAGAGCACCATCACCGTGCCGCTCGCGGCCCCGGGCGTCGAGTCGTCCCAGGTGCTGGCCGCGACCAGAATTCCGGTGGAGAAGGTCATGGCCACGAACGTGTACAGGGTGATCTTGCCGCCGCCGATCTTGTCTGCGAGCTTGCCGCCGAACGGCCGCGACAGCGATCCCAGCAATGGACCGAGGAAGGCGATCTGAGCAGCCTGCAGCGAAGCCTGCGCCTGAAGCGCGGGAGTTGCCGGGGCCCCGTCGGTGAGTCCGGCGAGGAAGTTGATCTGCAGCACCTGGCCGAACGCGAAACTGAAGCCGATGAACGAGCCGAACGTACCGATGTAGAGGAAGGCGATCCACCACGCATCGGAGAACTTCAGCACGTCGATCATGGAACGGCCGTTGGTCTTCTGGTTGTCGAGATTGTCCATGTACAACGCGGCACCGACGGCGGCGATCGCGATGAACACCAGATATACGGCGCAGACGATCTCGGGCGCGGTGTTGCCAATGGTGGCGATGACGAGCAACCCGATGAGCTGGATCACGGGCACGCCTATGTTGCCGCCGCCTGCATTCAGACCGAGTGCCCAACCCTTTTCGCGCTGGGGATAGAACGCATTGATGTTCGTCATGGAGGATGCGAAGTTGCCGCCGCCGAGGCCGGCGAACGCCGCCACGATGATGTAGGTGGTGTACGACGCCGGGTTCAGCATGAAATACATCGTCAGCACCGTCGGAATCAGCAGCACCAGTGCGCTGAAGATGGTCCAGTTTCGCCCACCGAACTTGGCGGTGGCGAAGGTGTACGGGATCCGAAGGATTGCGCCGACGAGTGTGGGCACGGCCACGAGGAAGAACTTGCCGGCCGCGTCGATGCCGTAGACGGACAGCGGCATGAACAGCACCATCACCGACCAGATCGACCAGATCGAGAAACCTACGTGCTCGGCGACGACCGACCAGATCAGATTGCGCTTGGCGATCTGCTTGCCACCGGCCTCCCAGGCCTCGACGTCCTCGGAATTCCAGTGCGCGATGTGATGGTTCACGGACACGGGCACTGTTCCGGGCGGAACCGTCGTGGTGGTGGCTGAGCCGGCGTCTGCCGAAGCGCTGCGAGAAAGGCTGGTCACGTTGTGGCCTCCTGATCGGTGTGTGAACCGAACATAGGAAAGCCATGTTGCCGCGGCGCTGCGTGCGGTGACTCGTTGATTAACTTGGTCTCACGCGCCGTCGAGCACCGACGTGAGCTGAAGCCTCAACGTTCACCGAACCTCACCAGGTGTCTTCGAGCATCCTCGGTCGACAGCACAGGAATCCTCCGACCAGCAGCACCGCTACGCACCCGGTCAGCAGCACGAGCGGTAGTCCCCAGCCCCCGGACTCTGTGTGCAACAAGCCGAACAGAATCGGCCCGGTCGAGGACACCACATAACCCAGCCCCTGGGTGAACCCCGACAGCGAGGACGATCCCGCCGCGGTACGGGTCCTGAGGTTGATCAGCGTGAGCGACATCGGAAAGGTCATCGTGCCGAGTCCTATCAGGCACACCCACAGCACCGTCCCGACCGCAGGAGACCAGTGCAGACCGGAAAAGCCGCCGAAATAGCAGACCGCGGCGACGACAACGAGGCCGAACGGATTGCGCATCTTCGCGCAGAGAGTCGGAGTGGCCAACGACGTGATCAAGCCCATCGCACCGAAGGCAGCAACAGAAGCACCGGCCAAGCCTTCTCCGATGCCCGAGTCGATCAACAGCGTCGGCAACCAGGTGAGCATCGAGTACGTGATCAGCGACGTCATCGCGAACATCATGACCATCCCCCACGCCATCGAGGAGCGATGAATCCGACCGGCGTGCCGGGTGTGCACAGCCGCCGAACTCGCCTCGGCCGAGGTGTCCTTCGTGTCGCGACCGCGTCGGGCGATCACGACCCCGAGCCACGGCAATGCTGCGGCAACGCCGACGATCGCCCACACTCCGATCGAGACCCGCCACCCGTGGGCGTCCGCGACCGGAACCGCCAACAGCGGCGGAATCATCGTGCTGATCTGCATCGTGCAGATGTAGATGGTGCTGACCAACGCGAGTCGATCCGAGAAGTATCGCTTCACCAGCGGCGGGATGACGACGTTCCCGATGCCCATACCGGCCAGCGCGATCGCGGACAGCGCAAGCAACGATGCGGTATTCGGCGCGAATGCCCGACTCGCCATGCCCACCGTGGTGAGCGCCATGGCCAACAACGCTGCTCGCTCGAGTCCGGTGCGCTTGGCCAGAAGAGGAGTGGCCAAGCCGAAGACCGCGAACATCGCCGGCGGCAGCATCCCGACGATACCGATCACGGAATCACCGAACTGCAAATCCGTAGCGATCCTGCCGAACAACGGGCTGATGGACGTCACAGCGGCGCGCAGCGTCAGGGCAGAAAGAACGATGGCGGCGAACACCAATATGCGGCCGCGGACGAGCGAAGTACCGGTCGGGGTGGTCTCGGGGACGGTAGGCGCACTCACCGCGTAATCATAGGATGACCGGATCATCGGGTGCAAAGCATTACTATCGACGGCGAAACGTTCACAGCCCGAGGAGCCCACGTGCGGCAGGTCCAGCGATCGAGCCTGATAACCCAGGTCACCGCACAGTTGCGTGACGAGATCACGTCGCAGAGATGGCCGGTGGGCACCCGCATCCCCACCGAGCCGGAACTGTGCGAAATCACCGGTACCGGCCGCAATACTGTTCGCGAAGCGGTTCAAGCTCTCGTGCATGCCGGCATGGTCGAGCGCAGGCAGGGTTCGGGCACCTTCGTGATGACCTGCTCCGACCTCGGCGGCACCCTGGGTAAGTACTTCTCGGACGCCCGGCACCGCGACGTCACCGAACTCCGTGAGACTCTCGAGGTCACCGCGGCTGCGCTCGCCGCGGACCGGCGCGACGACGAGGACATTCGGGTCATGCTGGGTGCGCTGGAGGATCGCAACACGGCGTGGTCGAACGAGACCCCACTGACGGACGCCGTCCGGATCGACGCGCGCCTGCACCGCACCATCGTCGCAGCCAGCCACAACGCGATCTATCTGGAGTTCTACGACTCGTTGCTTCCGGTCATCCACGAGGCGATGAGGGACCACTTCCTCGATCACGACGACGACTACGTCGCCGAGCACACCGCTCTGGTCGACGCGGTAATCGACGGTGACGCCGCTCGCGCGACGGATGCCGCCCGATCACTGTTCCACGAACTGTCCGAGCCCCCAGCTCGCGCAGCGGAATTCCCAGCTGACACAGCGGAATTCACAGAATGAGGCGCACCAGGTCTGCTGTTCGTGCCAGACCGGGAAAGGCCTCCGACGTCGAACGCGGATGAAGCGCGTGAACCGCAAGTCGAAACATCAACGCGCGCAGCAACATCTGTGGCCACTCCGGTAGATCGTCCCAGCGGCCCACCAGACCGTCGTCGGCGTCACCCCAGGACAGCGCATCCACCACGGCCACTCCGGCGGCCCATGGCGCTGGACGCCAGTACGGCGTGATGTCGCTGATTCCGGGTGCATCGCTGCCCGAGAACAACACCGTTCCGAACAGGTCGCCGTGTACCAGTTGATCCGGCGACTCGACAGGTTTGCGCAGTGTCGCAAGCTGTTTGACCAACGCGAGACTGCTTTTTCCGTCGCTGGAGGACGGCTCTGGCGCGCCTGCACCGCGCGCCGATCGGAGGGGAACGGCTTCCCACGCCGCCCTGTCGGCCGCGACGAACACATCCACATCTGCCCACGGCGCAACGGGCGGCTGAACCAAGAAGCGGGGACGCTCGAGTTGCGCCGTCGCCGAGTGCAGTCGCAACGACAACGAGACCACCTCGTCGTGTCGGGGCTCGGGTTCGCCGGCAACGAACGTGTCTGCGCGCCAGCCCGACACGACGTACCGACCGTCGGTGGAGCGCACCGGGCGAGCGAGTCGAACTCCGTCCACCGTCAACGTCTCGCGCACCTTGGCCGACCAGGCTGCGCGGGCATGGTCTGCGACCGGAGACAGCACGACGTCACCCAGACGCCACCCTCCGTCCCAGTCCGCGCCGAGGGGTGCCGGCTCGACATCGCGCAGCCCGAACGTAGAGATCACGTGCTGAGGGGGTTCGACAGAGCTCACGCACGCCACGCTACCGCCGATCGGTGCGCCTCTGCGGACGACGCGCACACACGCCCCGCTTCAGTAGATGGGCAAACCGGGGTCTATTTGCTTGGCCCACTCCACTATTCCGCCCTGCAGATGGGACGCATCGGCAAAACCGGCACCGACCACCGCATCGAGCACTTCCGCGGACCTGATACCGGTTTTGCAGTAGAGCACGATCGGCACGTGCTGCGGTAGCTCGGCCATGGCCGCACCGGAAAGAATTCGATCCTTCGGAATCAGGCGCGCGCCGTCGATCCGAACGATGTCCCACTCGACCGGTTCGCGCACGTCGATCAGAGCTACCTCGCGTCCGGACTCCATCATTGCGCGTAGCTGTACGGGGGTGACTTCCAGGCCTGCGGATTCGACGTCCGGGACAACTCCACAGAACACCTCGTAGTCGATCAGCTCGGTGATCGGGGTCCGATGCGGATCGGGGGTCAACCGTACCGTTCGATAGCTCATCGCCAATGCGTCGTAGATCATCAATCGGCCCAGTAGAGTCTCGCCGATTCCGGTGATCAGCTTGATCGCCTCGGTCACCATGATCGAACCGATCGAGGCGCACAGCACTCCCAGCACGCCACCTTCTGCACACGAAGGCACCATGCCGGGCGGCGGCGCCTCGGGGTAGAGGTCGCGATAGTTGATGCCGACTCCCCCGGGTGCTCCATCCCAGAACACCGAGACCTGGCCCTCGAATCGATAGATCGAACCCCATACGTACGGAATGCCGACGAGGGCGGCCGCATCGTTGACGAGATAACGGGTTGCAAAATTGTCGGTGCCGTCGAGAACGAGGTCGTAGTGCCCGAAGAGCTCGAGCGCGTTCGATGAATCCAGTCGAACCCTGTGCAACGTCACCTCGACGCCGTCGTTGAGTTCGAGAATCGAGTCCCGGGCACTGTCGGCCTTCGGACGCCCGACGTCGGACCGGCCGTGGATGACTTGCCGCTGCAGATTGGACAGTTCGACATCGTCGAATTCCACGATTCCCAGAGTCCCGACACCTGCGGCTGCCAGATACAGAAGGGCAGGTGAACCCAATCCCCCGGCACCGACGACGAGTACGCGAGCGTTACGCAGGCGCTTCTGACCATCCATCCCAACGCTGGGAATGATCAGATGACGGCTGTATCGCGCGACCTCCTCGGGCGTCAGTTCGCCAGCGGGTTCGACCAGCGGAGGTAGTTGGACCACGATGCAGCGACGCTCCTCGACTCGACACGGCGGCCGGTGACCCCGATCGCCACGTTCGAATCTAATCCCCGGCCTGTCCTGAAACCCAGCCGATCACGCTCGCGGGTACGGCCAGGGATTGAATCGACATGTTTTGCCGTCCATGGGGACCACGCCCTCCGGATCCAGTCGCGCGATGTCGTCGTTGGCCGTGCCGAAGGTCTGCTGCATCATCACTGGTGCCAGGCCACCGTCGGCCTCGCACGGCTGGTGCTGCTGGTAGCCGATTGCGTGGCCCACCTCGTGGTTGATCTGATACTGACGGTACGAGCCGATGTCCCCTTGAAACGAGATCGCCCCGCGAACCCATCTGGGCTCGTTCAGCACCACTCGTTCGATGCCGGGGTTGTAACAAGACACCTCGAGTTGAATGTCGTAACCGCACGCCTGCCGGATCGACATCTGCGACGTCAGAGAGATTCTGAAGTCGGGGTCACCCTGATCGATTCGCCGAAACGCGAATCGTGGGTCGTTCGTCCAGCTCTTGGGATTGGCGAGTGTCTGGTCCACGAGACGGCCGAACGACTCGTCGCCGCCGAATCCGACCGTGTCGACACCGTCCTCCACCTCGACCGTGTACGTGAACACCCGCTCGGTCCCTTGGCCCACCTGCTCGGTGGAACCGGCCACGGTGTGCCACGTGCCTGCACCTTGGACCGCGAAGGGGCCGCCGTCCGGCAGTTCACCCGAGGAGATCGACGACGCGAAATTACCGTCCGCCTGTGGCGGGACACCGATGATTCCGGTGCCCGATGTCGTATCGGAGCTCAGCGTGCCGAACCCGGGATCGGCATTGGTGGACTGCGCCGCGTTGCCGGTGACCGGGTCGCCCGTGCGCACGGCGTCGAAAACCACGAGCGCAGTGACCACGATCAGAATGGGAACCGCGTATGCCCGCCAGCCGTACGTCGAGGCGAACTTTCCGATCTTGCTCTGCTTGCGGACGTCGCGGTCGGGTCGACGATTGCGTTGCTTGACCTCGCGCTGCGTCGGATCCCACTGCGCGCGCAATGGTTGATGAGACCCGCGGCTACCCACCGTGCGTGGGAAATCGTCCGACCGATCGTCGTACTCGTCGTCGACGCCGCCCGACTGCACACCACCGCGGATACGCGGCCCGCCTCGGTCAGTCACTCGATCACGATCTCACAATCCTCACCGCCCGCTGCTCGGCACGCCGACAACGAGACCGGAACTATCGGGTTCTCGGTACGGAAACATCGTACAAACAAACCGTTCGACGTGATCCGGCTTCGATGCAATTCGCAACCGGTCCCCCAGGATCCCGACCGTGCCGGACGCCACGAGTATCGTTGCCCGTGATCTGCGCTACGAGTGATCCGAACCGACGGCCACCCGCCGGATGTTCATGACGGATTGCTCGCTGTCGAACCAAGACGAGCGCAGTTGTCGACGCGGATGGGAACGGAATTGATGACAGATCTCGACGACCGGAGGTCCTCGGACCGGCCGGCCACCACCGGCAATCGACGCAGCGCACGGCTGCCACGCGATGCCCGTCGGGCGCAGCTGCTCGCCGCTGCGAGCGAAATATTCGTGACCCGCGGCTATCACGCGTCCGGAATGGACGAGATCGCCGAATGCGCGGGTGTCAGCAAGCCGGTCCTGTACCAGCACTTCCCCGGAAAGCTCGAGCTGTATCTGGCGGTGCTGCAGAGCTACGTCGACACGTTGATCGCGGGCGTCCGCCAGGCGCTTCGCTCGACCACCGACAACCGACAGCGCGTACGCGCCGCGGTACTGGCGTTCTACGACTTCGTCGACACCGATACACAAGGCTTCCGCCTGGTCTTCGAGTCCGATCTGATGGGCGATCCTCAGGTCAACTCACGCGTCGAGCAGGCGACCGAAGCGTGCGTCGACGCCGTGTTCGATCTGGTCGCTCACGACTCGGGACTCGATCCGTATCGGGCGCGTGTGCTCGCCGTCGGTCTGGTCGGAGCTAGCCAGTTCACCGCCCGATACTGGCTGGAAGCCGACCGGCCCATATCCAAGGAAGACGCGGTGGACACCACGGTGTCGCTGGCATGGGGCGGTCTGTCTCACGTTCCGCTACAAGCCCCGTAAAGCGCTCGTCCCGTTCACGACACACGCCCCTCACTCGAAGTCGAGTGAGGGGCGTGTGTTGCGTCTCCCGGCCGTCTCAGGAGGTCGCGAATCCGACCTTCCGAGCATCGGACGGACCGATCTCGACGTACGACACCTTGGCGGCCTGGATCAAGTACTTGCGTCCCTTCTCGTCTTCCAACGACAGCACTCCGTCCTTACCGGCGAAGGCGGCCGATACGAGCGCTTCGACCTCGGCCGGGGACTGCGTGCTGTTCACGACGAGCTCACGGGAACTCTCCGAAACACCGATCTTGACCTCCACGGTCAACCTCCGAACTCTCGACAACTCTGCTCACGCCAGGCTAGTGCAGCGGGATCGGCCCAGCCGCCCGACGCCCTGTGCTGTCAGCGAACACCGGTGCCGGACGGGTCAGTCCAGGCCGAGTGAGGACATCCGCTCCGAGTGCTGTTCCTGCATCCGATCGAACAGTGCGACCACTCCGTTGAGGTCGCCCGAGGCGGTGATGACGAGATCGGTCAACGACTCGCGCTGTGCGAGCACGAACTGCGCCTGGGTGATGGCTTCGCCGAGCAGACGGCGCCCCCACAGCATCAGCCGCGCCTTGTCCTGCGAGCTCGCCCGAACCCGCTCGGATACTTCGTGGACGACGAACTCCGAATGTCCGGTCTCGGCCAGCACGTCTCGCACGATCTCTGCGACGTCGGGATCGAGGCTGTGCGCGATCTGCCGGTAGAAGTCCGCGGCGATACCGTCGCCCACGTAGGCCTTGACCAGGGACTCCAACCACGTCGACGGAGTGGTCGATGCGTGGTACTCGTCCAGAGCACGCACGAACGGAGCCATCGAGGCATACACGTCGAGACCCCGAACGGACAACGCTCGCTGCAGCGTCTCGAAGTGACTCATCTCCGCCGCCGCCATGCTGGCCAGGGCCACGCGCCCCTCCATCGACGGAGCCATTCGCGCATCCTCGGCCAGGCGATAGAAGGCCGAGATCTCGCCGTAGGCGAGGACCGCGAACAAGTCCGGGACTCCCGGGTGATCGTGCGCGATGGCCGGCTCGTCCGACTCGACGAGCGTGGTGGATGCATCTATGGACGACGACGACTCCGGCGAGTGGGCTCCCATGGATGGCAATCGTAGTCCCGTGCGAGACGCCCCGCCGCGGAGCGCGTCGTACCTGCCGTGACCGGCCGACGATGGTGAATTCGGCTCGGCAAGCTACCATGGTGCTCGATCGTCGCTCGCGGACCGATGGAACGGACCGAAGAACACGTGATGGTCATCGATAATGTGCGCGCACCTGATCCGGGTCGCCTCGACAGCTTCGCCGCAGCGGACATCGCAGTCCGTGGCCGCGCTGAGGCTGACGGCGACATCACATCGGATTGAGGGCATCGACTTCGGCCGGCAATAGGCCTGTGCCCTTCCTGTGCGCGCGTTCGAACACGAGGAAGGCCAGTCCCCTGAGCAAGATAGTCATCGACCAAGAATCCGAGACCGGCGACACGACGTTGTCGGCTCAACTGGACGACACCCATGTACCTCCTACGTTCGCGGAACTGAACGTCGACGCGGCCATCGTTCGTGCTCTCTCCGAGATGGGAATCGAGCGCACCTTCGCCATCCAGGAGCTGACACTGCCACTCGCCATCGCGGGCGACGACCTCATCGGTCAGGCACGTACCGGCATGGGCAAGACGTTCGGCTTCGGTGTTCCACTTCTGCACCGGCTCGCCACGGACAACTCCGGCACCACCCCGCTCGACGGCACTCCGCGTGCCTTGATCATCGTTCCGACCCGCGAACTGTGTGTCCAGGTCAGCTCCGATCTCGAGAACGCCTCCAAGTACCTCAGCGGTGCCAATGGACCCGTCAAGGTGCTCTCCATCTACGGTGGCCGCCCGTACGAGGCTCAGATCAGTGCACTGCAGAACGGGGTCGACGTCGTCGTCGGAACCCCCGGCCGTCTGCTCGATCTCGCCAAGCAGAACCACCTGATTCTCGGCAAAGTCGGCGTGTTGGTTCTCGACGAAGCCGACGAGATGCTCGACCTCGGGTTCCTTCCCGACATCGAACGCATCCTCGGCATGGTGCCCGACAAGCGTCAGACGATGCTGTTCTCTGCCACGATGCCCGGCCCGATCATCACACTGGCGCGCACGTTCCTGACGCAGCCGACGCACATCCGGGCCGAAGAAGCGGAGTCCTCCGCCGTCCACGACCGCACCGCCCAGCACGTCTACCGGGCACACGCACTCGACAAGGTCGAGATGGTCGCCAAGGTCCTCAAGGCCGAGGGCCGCGGCGCGACGATGGTGTTCACTCGCACCAAGCGCACCGCTCAGAAGGTCGCAGACGAGCTGGCCGAGCGCGGCTACTCGGTCGGTGCCGTTCACGGTGACCTCGGTCAGGTCCAACGCGAGAAAGCGCTCAAAGCGTTCCGCACCGGCAAGATCGACGTCCTGGTGGCCACCGACGTCGCTGCACGCGGTATCGACATCGACGACGTCACCCACGTCATCAACTACCAGTGCCCCGAGGACGAGAAGACCTACGTGCACCGCATCGGTCGCACCGGCCGTGCCGGACGCACCGGCATCGCAGTCACCCTGGTCGACTGGGACGACATCCCCCGCTGGCAGCTGATCGACAAAGCACTCGATCTCGGCATGCCGGATCCGGTCGAGACCTATTCGAGCTCGCCGCACCTGTTCACCGACCTCGGTATCGCTACGGACGCCACCGGCACTGTGCGCAAAGCACCCTCGCGTGCTCCGGAGAAGGCAGAGGAGGACAGCGAGACGAACACGGCAGCGCCTGCCGCCGACGCGGCGTCGGCGGCGACCAAGCCCCGCCGCTCACGCAGTCGCCGTCGCACTCGTGGAGGGCAGGGCGGCGACAACACCGCAGGCTCCGACGCGACGTCGAACGATTCCCCATCTGCTGCGACTTCGGTTGTCGGACAATCGGATACGACCGATACGGCATCCACCGACACCGCCACCAAGACTGCCCCGCGCCGCCGCAGGCGCCGCCGCTCCAGTGGATCCTCGGCCGATGCCGGACCGTCGACTGCGAGCGCTTCGGAGTAGTCTCCCTTCGTGTTGGCTCCAGAACGTCGAACGAGAACCGACCTCGTCGTCGCCGCCGTCATCGCAGTTGTGGTGGTCGTGGCCGCGAGCATCGCCTGGTTGACCGGCGATGCCCGCGGTACCACGTCGATTTCGGCCGCGGAGCCGCTGCCTCAGCCCGAGCCGGCAGCATCGGTGCCCACAGCCCTCACCGAATTGTGGCGCGCGCCGAGCGCAGCAACGGATTCGACGCGTACTCCGGCTCCCGTCGTCGCCGGATCCACTGTGGTGACTGCCGACGGTGGCTCCGTCCTCGGCCGCGATCCGCGGTCGGGTGAGCAGTCCTGGTCGTACACACGCGATCTCCCGCTGTGCTCGGTGGTCTCGGCGTGGAACACGGCAGTCGCCGTCTACCGCGACGATCGCGGTTGCTCCCAGGTGACCGAACTCGACGGATCCACCGGGCAGCGCAAGGCGCAACGCACCTCCGACGCCGACGAAGCGGTTCGCCTGTCGTCGGACGGCACCTACGTGACGTCGAGGGGCGACACCCGCATGGAGTTGTGGCGCTCGGACATGGTCCGCACCCTCGAGTACGGCCGAGTGGACGCCCCGGTCAATCCGGGTAGTCAGCCGAGAACCGGATGCACCCTGCTGTCCTCGGCCTCGACGAACTCGCGGACAGCCGTGCTGGAGCAGTGCCCGGGTGAAGCGGCTGCGCGCTTGTCGCTGATCAACCCTGCACCCAAGGACGCGAGCGAACCCGAGGAGTACGGGTCGACGGTGGTCCCCGAACTCGTTGTCGGGCCGGACTCCCCCACTGCCGGGCGTATCGTTGCCGTCACCGGAAACGTTGTCGCGCTGTACCTTCCCGCCGAGAACGGCGCGCCCGATCGAATCGGACTCTACGACGACACGGCTTCGCGGATATCCGAATACAACCTGGCTTCCAACCTCTCCCCCGAGCAGAACTCACCGAATTCGCCTGCGACGAAGGCAGGTTCGTTGTTCACCTGGTTCACCGGTGCCGGTGTCCAGGCGCTCGATTCGACCGGCTTGTCTCCCGTGTGGTCCATCCCTGGAGCCCTCGGAAGCGGAGCGGTCATGGCCGGCCGACTGCTCGTCCCCGTGGCCGACGGTATCGCGGTGGTCGATCTCGCCACCGGCATATCGATCGACGACATACCCGTCGACCGAGGCGACTACGTCGGTCCGGTACAGACGTCGGTCATCGGCGACGTGATCGTCGAGCAGCGCGGTGACGACGTGGTCGCTCTGGGCTGATCAGGCCGTCGTTCGCCCGGCGCTACACAGCCGGATCGTAGGTCTTCAGCTCGGCTCCGTCGTTCCAGTGCGCCAGCAGATTCTCGGCCAGTTCTCGATACGCCTGCGCGCCCTTGTTCTTTCGCCCCGACAGTACCGTCGCGCCCGATGCGCTGGCCTCGGCGAAGCGAACGGTCCGCGGGATCGGCGGCGCGAGGACCGGAAGCGAATATCGGTCGGAGACATCGCCGAGTACGTCCCTGCTGTGGGTGGTGCGAGCATCGAACAATGTGGGGAGCGCACCGAGCAGCGTCAGGTCGGGGTTGGTGATCTGCTGCACCTCGGACACCGTGCGCAACAGCTGCCCCACTCCCCGATGGGCAAGGGTTTCGCACTGCAGAGGCACCAACACCGACTGCGCGGCGGTGAGCCCGTTGAGGGTCAGCACCCCCAGCGACGGCGGGCAATCGATGACGACGACATCGAAGTCGTCGAGTATGGGAGCGAGCGCGCGCTTGAGTGCGAATTCGCGACCCGCCCGCATCAGCAGTAGCGCTTCGGCACCGGCGAGATCGATCGTGGCCGGCAACAAGACGATTCCTTCCGCTGTCTCGATCAGCACGTCCTCCACCTTGGCGTCCCCGGTCAACACCTCGTGTACGGAGGAATCGAGCTTGTCGGGGTTGTGCCCGAGAGAGAACGTCAGGCAGCCTTGCGGGTCGAGGTCGACCACCAGGACGCGTCGATCGAGCGCGTGCAGCGCTGCTGCGAGCGAGGCGACCGTGGTGGTCTTGGCCACGCCGCCCTTCTGATTCGCTACCGCAAGAATTGTCGTCACGGCTTTGATCCTTGCCTACATTTTGCGGATGAGCGAGAGTTCGGCACCTCTCGGGCGCGTCAGTGCAGGACGATCGGTGCCGGTGCCCCCTCGCTCACGTGCTTGGTTCGGGGCAGGAAGAATGCGGGAACGAACGTGGCGACGATCAGAACCAAGGCAACCATGAAGGTGGTACCGAAAGCTCTGGCCGAGATGTCGAACGCATCGGCCTGGTTGGTTGCGGTCAGTGCGGGCTTCTGCTGAGCGGTCAGCACCACCGACATCAGGGCGGTACCGATCGAGCCGGCGGCCTGCTGAACGATGTTCATCAAGGTGGAGCCGCGAGCGACGGTTTCGTCGGTCAGTGTCTGCAAGGCCGCCGTCATGATCGGCATCATCGTCGAACCGAGGCCGAGGCCCATGACGAACAGAGCACCGATCAGCAACGTGTAGGACGTGCTCGTACCCACCTGAGTGAACACTGCCATGCCCGCGGTGATGAGCACCATGCCCACGAGCACGATTCTGCCGGGGCCGGTCTTGTCGGCGATCACACCCGCTATCGGCATCGCGATCATCGCACCGATGCCCTGCGGGGCGAGCAGGAGCCCAGCGGACAGAGTCGATTCGCCGCGCAACAGGAAGTAACTCGGGAACAGCAGACCCGCGCCCATGAAGGCCACCATGAACAGCGTCGTGGTGATCACGGCTACGGACAGCGATCGGTTCCCGAACAATCGCAAATCGATCAGCGGGTGCTCCACACGGAGTGCGTGGAAGACGAACAGGACGATCAACACCAGGCCGACGAGGACCGGAGCCAGCACCTTCACAGCAAGCACGGTTTCGGTCTCGACGACCGAGGACGCGCCGTAGAGGAACAGTGCCAGACCCGGCGAAAGCATCAGCATGCCGCGGAAGTCGAAGGATTCGGACGGAGTCGGGTTGTCCTTGGGGAAGATAGCCACGGCAGCAACCAGCGCAACGATGCCGATCGGCAGATTGATCAGGAAGATCCAGTGCCAGCTCGCTGCCTCGATCAACCAGCCGCCGAGGATGGGTCCTGCGATGGGACCGATGAGCATCGGAACACCCAGCACGGCCATCACCCGCCCGATGCGCTCGGGACCGGCAGCGCGGGTCATGATCGTCATGCCCAGTGGCATCAACATGCCGCCGCCGAGTCCCTGCAGCACCCGGAACACGATGAGCGAGGTGATGTCCCAGGCGAAGCTGCACAGCACCGAACCGAGCACGAACAGCACGAGCGCGGTGATGTAGAGGCGTTTGGTTCCGAAACGATCGGCGGCCCACCCGGTCAGGGGTATGACGGTTGCCAGCGCGAGCGTGTAGCCCGTCATCGTCCACGCGGCGTTGGCGTACGTCGTGTCGAACACGTCGGTGAATGTCCGGAGAGCCACGCTGACGACAGTGACGTCGAGGATGGACATGATCGCGCCGAGTACCACGACGCCGGCGATTTTCAACAGCGCTCCGTCGAGCTTCTGCGGTGCATCGGTCGCCGCGGGCTTGCTCAGGTCGGTCATTGTTCTCCAGATCGGTGATCGAAAGCTACGAGGCGTGCCGAGGCCGCGCGAAGGGGTCGGAACGCAGGCGCACGGCGGCAAAGATTCAAGTGAGGGTAACCGGCCGGTAGGTCTGTACTCAATGGAATTTTCGGACACATATCCAGGGTGCCTATGACAAAGGCCACATCACGGCTACGGGCATGATCGTGTCCATGACCACACACGGCGGCGTCGAGGCCGGCAGAGTTGTCCTCCTACGGCACGGGGAGACCGAATGGGCCTTGGCCGGTAAACACACAGGAAGCACCGACGTCCCTCTCACGAGCGTCGGTGAACAACAGGCTGTCGACGCCGGCTCACTGCTGCAACTGCTGAAATTGCGCGATCCAATGGTGATCTCGAGCCCGAGGGAGCGCGCCCGTAGAACCGCCGACCTAGCAGGCCTGCATGTCGACCGAACGTGGGATGCGTTGTCGGAGTGGGACTACGGGGAGTACGAGGGCATCACGTCGACGCAGATCCACGAGACGGTTCCGCATTGGACCGTGTGGACGCATCCCTGTCCCGGTGGAGAGTCGATCGGTGACATCGCCGTGCGGGTGGAGCTGGTGCTCTCGGTCGTCCTACCGCTGCTGAGTGACCGTGACGTCGTGTTGGTCGGTCACGGCCACTTCTCCCGCGCACTCATCGCCGGCTGGACCGAGGCTCCGATCACCGAGGGCAAGCGGTTTGCGCTCTCACCTGCTGCGTATTCGCTGCTCGGCTTCGAGCATTCGTTCCGCCAGCTCGTCGCCCACAACGTGCACCCTTCGATCCTGACCGCAGCGTCCGCTCGGAAGGAAGGCAGTCGATGATCCGCCGCGCCACCGAGGCCGATGTTCCCGCTATCACCGGTTTGGTCCACGAGCTCGCTGCGTACGAGAAGTCGTCGTCTCTGTGCACCGTTCGTGACGAGCACCTTCGTTCTGCGCTGTTCGGCGAACGGCCGTCGGTGTTCGCGCACGTCGCCGAGCACGATGGCGTCGTGGTGGGGTGCGCACTCTGGTTCCTGAACTTCTCCACGTGGGACGGCGTCAACGGTATCTACCTGGAGGACCTCTACGTACAGCCCGCCGCACGGGGAGGAGGCTTCGGAAGAGGTTTGCTCGCCGCGTTGGCTGCCGAGTGCGTCGCCCACGATTACACGCGGTTGACCTGGTCGGTTCTGGACTGGAACACCCCGTCGATCGGCTTCTACCGATCTTTGGGTGCGCAGCCGCAGGACGAGTGGACCACGTTCCGGTTGACCGCGGATGCGTTGGCCGAGTTGGCCGCGACGGCGCGGTGACGGTTCGGGTTCAGCCGAGCTCGTCGTCGACGTCGCTGTATTCGGCAGCCATCCACCGCGATGAGGGCGGGCTGAACAGCAGAACGAGTACGCCGATCACCACGATGCCGAGAACGACGCCGTAGACGGTCTGGTGCGATCCGGTCAACAACGACCAGACGACGGGCAGCAGCAGCAGCTGCACGACGGTGGCGATGGCCCTGCCCCAGCGTTTGCCGAGGATGAGTGCGACGCCCGCAGCCCCGACTCCGACACCCAGCACGCCGAACCACCCGGCGGTGCCGTACCCGTTGGCGACAGCGTTGTCTCCTTCGCCGGAGACCGCCCGAACGAGTAGAACGAACGCGGCAATCAACGAGGCCGCACCTTGTGCTGCGACGAGGACCCCGGCAGATCGAAAGGTGGCCGGCGGACTGAGGTTCTCGGGTGTCGATGTGGGCACGCGACCAGCCTAGGACCCGGGAGTGGAGCCTGCGGAACGACCCAGGCGAGGCGGGAGTGAAGCCTGCGGAACGACCCAGGCGAGGCGGGAGCGAGGCCTGCGGAACGACCCCGATAGTGTTGGTTCTCGTGCGTGCGCTGTTGATCGTGAACCCCAATGCGACTTCTACGACGGCTGCGGCTCGGGATCTGCTGGCCCATGCGTTGGCGAGTCGTGTTCGTGTCACTGTCGCGCAGACGACTCATCGCGACCATGCGTCGGAACTCGCGCGCAGTGCCCGTGAGGACGGCATGGGTCTGGTGATCGTTCACGGTGGTGACGGGACGGTCAACGAGGTGATCAACGGTTTGCTCGGGGTGCCGTTACCGACGTCGATGCAGGCGGTGACGATCGGGGCCATTCCGCCTATCGCCGTCGTTCCCGGCGGCAGTGCAAACGTGTTCGCGCGATCACTCGGTATCGCGGCAGATCCGGTGGCGGCGACGAATCAGTTGATCGACCTGCTCGATGCTCGAGCTCGGCGAACGATCGGGTTGGGCCACTGTGACAATCGCTGGTTCACGTTCAATGCGGGCATGGGTTTGGATGCCGATGTGTGCCGGGCGATCGATGCCGGCCGTAAGGACGGTAAGCCGGTGTCCGCGACGCGGTATCTGCGGTCGGCGGTACAGGAGTTCTTCAAGCACAAGCGTCGGCCGGCTCGGTTGACGGTGGAGGTTCCCGGGCAGAATTCCTTCGACGGGGTGCACTACGCATTCGTGTCGAATTCGAGTCCGTGGACCTATTTGAACGAGCGGCCTGTGCACACCAATCCCGGCACGGGTTTCGATTCGGGTCTCGGTGTGTTCGCGATGCGTTCGACCGCCCTGTTCCCCACGCTTCGGGTGTCGCGGCAGTTGTTGGCCAAGGGAGCAGAACCCAAGTCGCGCAAGCTGATTCGGATCGACGACGTTCCGAGTGTCCGCATTTCCTCCACGGAGCCCGTCGGCTTGCAAATGGATGGGGACTACCTGGGCGAGCGCACGGAGGCCGAGTTCTTCGCCACACCCGATGCGCTGGAAGTAGTCGCTCCGACCAGGTGATTCGCGGTCGTTCCTCGTACACAGGGATGCCCGAAGGGCAGTTTCCTGCGAAAAGACGAGCGAAATCCGGCCGCTCGGGGTACAAAGGAGCGCAGAAGGCTAAAGCGAGCCTAACAGAGTGAGCTTGACCACGGTCACGCGCGTATCCCTTGACTTCACCTGAGTTCGTGAAAGCATTCACAAGCAACAGTGCGGAAACATTGGTTACCCACTCGTGAACAGAAGAGAAACGAAACGGCGCTTCGGCGCCCGGTAAGGAGCAGAGGATGGACTGGCGCCACAAGGCAATTTGTCGCGATGAAGATCCGGAACTATTTTTCCCGGTGGGAAACAGTGGTCCGGCGCTCGCGCAGATCGCCGATGCCAAAGTCGTCTGTACTCGGTGCCCCGTCACCGCTGAATGCCTGTCCTGGGCACTCGAATCCGGCCAGGATGCAGGAGTATGGGGCGCAATGAGTGAAGACGAGCGCCGTGCACTCAAGCGACGCAACGCACGTACGCGCGCACGTAGCTCCGTCTAGGACGCACTACACGACAACGCGGAAAAGCCCGGTACTCGCTCACGCGATCACCGGGCTTTTCTGTGTCCTGTGGGATCCGGACAACGTAACGCACTGTTCATCGAGCCTTCCATCATGGTCTCGGAATGCGTCGTCCCAATGGAACCCTGAGCATCGCGTCCGTCCCCCCGCTCGCTGCGGGATGAAGGCCGAGCGATCCGTTCAGCTCCACCGACACCAAAGTGCGGACGATCTGTAGACCGAGCCCGTCCGAGCGCTCGAGCGAGAACCCGCTCGGCAGCCCACGCCCGTCGTCGTGGATGACCACATCCAGCCATTTCGCGGAGCGGTCGGCGCTGATTCTCACCACCCCGGCAGATCCGGCGTCGAAACCGTGCTCCATCGCGTTCTGTACCAATTCGGTCAGCACCATCACCAGCGGTGTTGCTCGCTCTGCCGAGAAGACCCCGAGCTTGCCTTCGCGTGCCACCCGGACCCGCGGATTGACGGTCGCGATGTCGAGCATTATCGGCACCAAGCGGTCGACGATCTCGTCGAGGTCGACCTCCTCGTCCACCGACATGGACAACATTTCGTGCACCACGGCGATGGACGTCACCCGACGGACCGATTCTGCCAGCGCTGTACGTGCTTCCTCGTTCTCCAGTCGGCGAGACTGCAGCCGGAGCAGGGCCGCGACGGTCTGCAGGTTGTTCTTCACCCGATGATGGATCTCCCGAATGGTCGCGTCCTTGCTGAGCAGCGCACGATCGCGTCGCTTCACCTCGGTGACATCACGGACGAGCACCGCAGCACCTGCCGACCGCCCACGGGGCTGAAGCGCCAGAGTGCGCACGAGGACGGTGGCACCGCGGGCATCGACCTCCATACGATGGCCCACATTGCCACTGAGGGACGACCGAATGTGGTCGGCAACCTCCTGTGAGTCGAACGGGTCGGTGACCAGCGATCGAGTGACCGACGCAAGGTCTCGACCGGACAATTCCGTCGTCAGTCCCATCCGGTGGTAGGCCGAAAGCGCGTTGGGGCTCGCATAGTCCACCCGTCCCTCGGTGTCCACGCGAATGAAGCCGTCGCCTGCTCGGGGAGACGAGTTCACGTCGGTGCGCTCCTCCGGTGTGGGAAACGTCCCCTCGCTGATCATCAGACACAGGTCGTCGGCGCACTCGCGGTAGGCAACCTCGAGCGCACTGGGCGGTCGAAGCTGGGCGGGGCTGGTGTCGCGCGTGAGCACCGCGATCACGTGCTCGCCGCAGCGCACCGGAATGCTCTCGCTTCGCGTCAGGACGCCTCCCTGCACGATCTCCTGCTGCTGCAGCGCAATCATCACATCCGGATGCTCGGACTCCGAGATCGCCGTACCCACGATGTCGTGCGTGAACACCGTCGGCGCGGTCGTGGGCCGGCACTGAGCAACACACAGCACGTCGGCGGTTCCGCTGGACACGTCGTCCGTACCGACCCACAACAACACGTCCGCGAACGAGAGATCGGCCAACAGCTGCCACTCCCCCACGACACGTTGCAGGTGGTCGACTGCAACGCCGGGGAGGTCGGTGTGTTCGGCCAGCAGGTCACTGAGGGTCGACACGAGTACTCGGTCGGCCGTGGCTCAGGACACGACGGCGATGAGGTCGCCCTGTTGAATGACGTCTCCGACTGCCACGTCCACGGACGTGACCGTGCCCGCCGTCTCGGCCAGCACCGGAATTTCCATCTTCATCGACTCCAGGATGACCAGAGTGTCACCCACCTCGACTGCGTCGCCTCGGGCCACGACCACCTGAAACACCGTGGACACCATCTCCGCGCGAACGTCCTCGGACATCGGCGAACCCCTCTCTCACGTCACCACGAACCGCGCTGGACACCCACCGGAGACCAGGCCCGTCACAGTAAGCCAATCACACGTGGGAGACTGTAGTGAACAAACGAGAGGAGCCCATCATGGGAAAGCGTGGACGTAAGAAGCGTGCTCGTAAGGGCAACAAGGCCAACCACGGCAAACGTCCGAACAGCTGACGGTTTGCCACAAGCCGCGAGGGGCCGAGAAGCAGATGCTTCTCGGCCCCTCGTCGTCGGGTGGGTCCGTCGCTAGGTGGGCCGTTGTTCGCCCTGCCTTCGGCTACTCGGAGTCGGTCTGCCGAGTGAGAACAGTCCGGCGGATCTCGACGCTCAGTCGTTCGCGGAGACCGGCCGGTGCCTGGTCTCCTCCACATTTGCGCGAGATCAGTCTCTTGACCTTTTCTTCGATTCCATAGGCCTCGAAGCACGACCCGCACTCGTCGATGTGCTTCTGCAGGCGCGTCCGGCTGGCCTCGTCGCACTCGTTGTCGAGCATGATCCACACATCCGCGATGACCGCCGAGCAGTCGAGTCGCTCGAACTGCTCGTCTCCGTCGGTGTTTCCGGTGCCCGTCACTGGACTACCTCCTGCTCGTGCCGGTCGACTGCGCCGTCCCGGTTGAATCCGCGCTCACGTGCCACATCGGCCAGCAGTCCTCGAAGTTGTTTCCGTCCGCGATGCAGCCGCGACATCACCGTTCCGATGGGAGTTCCCATGATCTCGGCGATCTCCTTGTACGGAAAGCCTTCGACGTCGGCGTAGTAGACGGCCATCCGAAACTCTTCGGGAAGGGACTGCAATGCCGCTTTGATGTCGTCGTCCGGCAACGCGTCCAGCGCCTCCACCTCGGCGGAGCGCAGTCCTGTCGACGTGTGCTCGGCGGTCGCAGCGAGCTGCCAGTCGCTGATCTCGTCGGTGGGGTACTGAGCGGGCTGGCGCTGCTTCTTGCGGTAGGAGTTGATGTAGGTATTGGTGAGGATCCGGTACAGCCAGGCCTTCAGGTTCGTACCCTCACGGAACGACCGGAAAGCCGAGTAGGCCTTCACGAACGTCTCCTGAACCAGGTCCTCGGCGTCGGCAGGGTTCCGCGTCATCCGCAACGCCGCGCCGTAGAGCTGATCGAGCATCGGCAGCGCGTCGCGCTCGAAGCGCTCGGTCAACTGCACACCGGTCTCGGCTGCCCTCTGCTCCGCGATCGCCTTCTCGTCGTCTACTGGAGCGACGGGATTGCTGGCTTCTGTCACGCTGATCCCTTCGATAGCTTCCACCGCCCAGGCTACCGCGCCCGAAGTCGACTTCTGCGAAGAGATCACCCCCTTCAATGCCAGGGGACGTCCCGCGGTCAGCACTGCCATTCGTCATTCCTTCCGCCTGCATCCGTATCTGTGGTTACACAACACAGGTCGGCACCGCCGTGTTCCCGCGCCGGAACTAGAGTTCAGCGAATGACCGCGTCCACCCCCGCTCTTGCGCTGCTCACCGCGCGAAAGGTGGCGCACACCGTGCATTCCTACGAGCACGATCCGCACGCGCAGTCCTACGGCGAGGAGGCGGCACAGGTACTCGTCGAGCGCCTCGGGGTTCGACCGGAACAAGTCTTCAAGACCCTGATCGTCGAACGAACAGACCGGTCGCTCGCCGTCGCGATCGTTCCTGTCACGACGATGCTGTCGCTCAAGTCCGCGGCGACCGCTCTGGCCACCAGAAAAATTGCAATGGCCGACAGGGCCGCCGCCGAGCGTTCCACCGGCTACGTCTTCGGTGGCATTTCACCTCTCGGCCAACGCAAGTCCCTCCCCACAGCCATCGACGACTCGGCTCTGAACTTCGAGACGATTCTGTGCAGTGCAGGCCGCCGTGGCCTGGAAATCGAACTCGCCCCGGCCGACCTCGTCCGGCTCACCCGCGCCACAACCGCGCCCATCGCCGCGCGCTGATCGCGAATGAGCGAAGATGGACGCGTGAGCAATTGGACAGCACCCGCCGCAGCCGCACCCGTCGATGCGACAGTCACTCTGCCCGGATCGAAATCGATCACCAATCGCGCACTGATCATCGCCTCCCTCGCATCCGGCCCGTCGACGATCGTCGGTGCCCTTCGCAGCCGTGACACCGACCTCATGATCGACGCTCTCACGACTCTGGGAATCGAGATCACCGCTGCAGACGACGACAGGACGACACTGCGAGTCACTCCGGCACCGCTGCACGGCGGTTCGGTGGACTGCGGGCTGGCGGGTACCGTCATGCGCTTCGTACCGCCTCTCGCAGCACTCGCCGACGGCGACGTGTCGTTCGACGGCGACGAGCAAGCACGCATCCGCCCTCTCGACACGATCCTCGACGCACTACGCGCCGTGGGTGCCGAGATCGCGGGCAGCGCGCTTCCGTTCACGATGCGCGGTACGGGGTCGCTGCGCGGCGGATCCGTCGAGATCGACGCCTCGGGATCCTCGCAGTTCGTCTCCGGTCTGATGCTCTCGGCGGCGGCTTTCGACGAGGGAATCGCTGTCCATCACGTCGGTAAGCCCGTCCCGTCCATGCCGCACATCGACATGACCGTGGAGATGCTGCGGCGTGCAGGCGTGCGCGTGGACACCCCCGAGACCGGTGGCGACGCGAACACCTGGCGTGTGTACCCGGGTCCGATCACACCTACCGAGTGGATCATCGAGCCGGATCTGTCCAATGCCACCCCGTTCCTTGCCGCAGCAGCGGTCACGAGAGGCAGAGTGCGCGTTCCGAATTGGCCGCAGTCGACCACCCAGCCCGGTGATGTGATCCGCGAGATCCTCGCGCTGATGGGCGCTCGGGTCGATCTGACTGCGGGTATCCTGACGGTCGAGGGTCCGGATACGTTGCGCGGCATAGACTTCGATCTCCATGATGTCGGCGAGCTGACACCGACTGTCGCAGCGCTCGCAGCGCTCGCCGAAGGACCGTCGATTCTCCGTGGCATCGCCCATCTGCGTGGTCACGAGACCGACCGACTCGCGGCGCTCACCACCGAAATCGTCCGGCTCGGTGGGCGTGCAGTGGAAACCGACGACGGCATCAGGATCGATCCGGCACCCCTGCGCAGCGGCACCTGGCGCGCCTACGCCGACCACAGAATGGCCACGGCGGGTGCCATCGTCGGGTTACGAGTCCCCGGCGTCGAGGTCGACGACATCGGCACCACCGCCAAGACCCTTCCGGGCTTCGAGAAGCTCTGGGACGCGATGCTGTCCACCTCCATAACGAGCGAGGTCGGCTCCTGACCGCCCGTCGATACGACGAATCCGACGTCCGCATTCGACCGGGTAAGAGTTCTCGCCCGCGCACCAAGACTCGACCCGAACACAACGACGCCGAAGCAGGAATGGTCGTCTCGGTCGACCGAGGCCGATGGGGCTGTGTGCTCGGCGGCGACCCGACCCGACCGGTCGTGACGATGCGCGCACGCGAGCTGGGCCGGACCCCGATCGTGGTGGGCGACGAAGTCGACATAGTGGGAGACCTGTCGGGCAAGGTCGACACCCTGGCTCGTATCGTGCGCGTGGCCGAACGCCGCACGGTCCTGCGGCGCACCGCGGACGATACCGACCCGTTCGAGCGCGTCGTGGTGGCCAATGCAGACAGGTTGCTCATCGTTGCTGCACTCGCAGACCCGCCGCCGCGCACCGGTTTCGTCGAACGAGCGCTGGTCGCCGCCTACGTCGGCGGCCTCGAACCCGTGCTGTGCCTGACGAAGAGCGACTTGGCCGCCCCCGAGGAATTCACCGCGGCATTCGCCGATCTCGATGTCCCCGTTGTGTTGGCAGGTCAGTCCGAGGACCTCACCGAATTGACCGCGATGCTGACCAACGAGGTGACCGCCCTCATCGGGCACTCAGGCGTCGGAAAGTCCACGCTCGTCAACCGATTGGTGCCCGATGCCTACCGGGCCACCGGGGTGGTCTCGGGCGTCGGAAAGGGCCGTCACACCTCGACGCAGTCGGTGGCACTTCCGCTGCCGGGCGGCGGCTGGGTTGTCGACACTCCGGGTATCCGGTCGTTCGGACTGGCGCACATCTCTCCCGAGAACGTCGTCGCCGCGTTCTCCGATCTGGCCGACACGATCGAAGATTGCCCACGTGGGTGTACCCACCTCGGCCCTCCGGCCGATCCCGAATGTGCTCTCGACTCCCTCACCGGGGATGCAGCACGACGCGTCGCCGCCGTTCGGCTACTTCTCGAAGCCGTTCGAACGAACGAAGCCTGGTAGCAACCGACTCATTGAAGGAGTCGACTGCGACCAGGCTTGCTCGCGACCGAGAGTGCTTACGCGGCGGAACCGACCAGCTTGCGAATTCCCTTGCGCTTCTTGGTTTCTGCGATTGCGGTACGTAGACCGCGACGCTTACCGGTCTCCGGGTCGACGGTGAACAGGCCGGCGGGTGCATCGGCCCACTTGCGCTCCGACGCGGTCTCGGGGGCGTCGTCGCTCGTTGCCTTCAGGTACTTGTTGGGCAGCGACAGCTTCGCAATCGTGCGCCACGACAGGAAGTACTGGTGGACGATCGAACCGGTCGTGTACGGCAGATCGTACTTCTCGGCGAGCTCGAGAACCCGAACCTTGATCTCCCGCAGTCGATTACTGGGGAGGTCCGGGAACAGGTGGTGCTCGATCTGGTAGCACAGGTTGCCGCTCATGAACTCCATGACGGGACCGGCATTGAAGTTCGCGCTGCCGAGCATCTGACGCAGGTACCACTGCCCCTGCGTCTCGCCTTCCATGTCGGACTTGGTGAACTTCTCCGCACCGTCCGGGAAGTGGCCGCAGAAGATGACGGTGTTGGTCCACACGTTGCGCATCATGTTGGCGACGATGTTCGCCGTCAACGTGCTCTTCCATGCGGGACCGGTCAGCAACGGATGGAGGACGTAGTCCTTGCCGATCTGCTTGCCGACCTTTTGCAGTACTTCGCGCCGCTTCTGCTCGAACTCTTCGCGCGGCACTCGGCCCTTGGCCACCTTGCCCAGTTCGAGGTGCTGAAGCGCCACTCCGTACTCGAAGAACAACTGCAGCAGCAGGTTGTAGACGGGGTTGCCGAGGTTGAACGGCTTCCATCGCTGGTCTCGGGTGACCCGAAGCAGGCCGTAACCCACATCGTCGTCCATGCCCAGGATATTCGTGTACTTGTGGTGGATGTAGTTGTGCGTCTGCTTCCAGTGCGCCGACGGACCCGTGTTGTCCCACTCCCACGAGGTGGAATGGATCTCGGGATCGTTCATCCAGTCCCACTGGCCGTGCATGACGTTGTGGCCGAGTTCCATGTTCTCGATGATCTTGGCGACCCCGAGCATGGCAGTTCCGACCAACCACGCCGGACGACGGCGGCTGGCGAACAACACGGCTCTGCCACCGATATCGAGGGAGCGCTGCAAGCGGATCGTGTTTTTGACGTACCGGGCGTCGCGTTCACCGCGAGACGCCTCGATGTCCCGCCGAATTGCGTCGAGTTCGTGGCCCAACGTTTCGATGTCGGCATCGGTCAGATGCGCGTATTCTTTGACGTCCGTAATCGCCATGGCGAACAACCTCCTGGCAGTCGTGAACACACAGCACGCATGTATGCGCTATGTGCAATTCCGTCACCTACCGTATCGTAACTTACGGTTCCGTAGGTTAGCGGCGGAAATCTGTGTGACGATTCACAATGAAACGCGGTCGCCCGAACGTCGAAGAGCCTTGGCCTGACGCTTGGCTTCCTTCTTCGCGTTGCGCAAGCTCACGCGCGCCTCTTGCATGGCCGAACGTAGGCCTCGACGCTGTCCGGTGAGCGGATCGATCCGGAGCGCATGAACGGCGGGCGACTCCCCTACCCGCCATCGTCGTTCGGACGACGTCTCGGGAGCGTTGTCGGACGTGGCGCGCAACCACGAGTCGGGCAGCGACAGCTTGTGGATGGTCCGCAGCGCCAGCAGGTACTGCTTGCCGAGCGACCCTGTGGTGTAAGGCAAGTCGTACTTCTCGCACAGGGCGTGCACCTTCTCCGCGATCTCCGAGTACCGGTTGCTCGGCAGGTCCGGGAACATATGGTGCTCGATCTGGTAGCAGAGGTTGCCACTCATGAAGGCCATCACAGGACCGGCCTCGAAGTTGGCGCTTCCCAGCATCTGACGCAAGTACCACTCGGGACGCGTCTCCGTCTCGAACTGGCCGATCGTGAACTTCTCCGCGCCGTCCGGAAAGTGGCCACAGAAGATAACCGCGTACGCCCACAGATTCCGGACCAGATTGGCGGTGGCGTTGGCGGTCAACGTGGACTTCCACGCCGGGCCGGACAGTGCCGGAAACAGGACGAAATCCTTACCCACCTGCTTGGCGATCTTGCGCGCGAACGCGCGGCTCGCCGGAGACTTCAACAGACCTTGTTCGCCCTCGCCGTCCAACTGCTTCTGAGCGTCGTAATCGTGCAGTGCGATGCCCCACTCGAAGGTGGTGGCCAGCACGATGTTGGCGAGCGGCTGAACGAGGTTGATCGGCTTCCACGGCTCGTCGCGGGTCATGCGCAAGATGCCGAAACCGATGTCGTCATCCATGCCGACGATGTTGGTGTACGTGTGGTGCGAGTAGTTGTGGGCGCGTTTCCACTGCTCCGACGGTCCGGTCTGATCCCACTCCCACGAGGTGGAGTGAATTTCCGGATCGTTCATCCAGTCCCACTGGCCGTGCATGACGTTGTGGCCGAGTTCCATGTTCTCGATGATCTTCGCGACGCTGAGCATCGCTGTCCCGGCAAGCCAGGCCGGTCGGTATTTGCTACCGAGCAACACCGCGCGCCCACCGAGTTCCAGTAGTCGCTGCAGTCTGATCGTTCGGCGAATGTAGGCGGCATCGCGCTCGCCGCGGCTGTCCTCGACGTCGCGTCGGATCGCGTCCAGTTCACGCCCGAACGCTTCCATGTCTTCTTCGCTCAGATGCGCGAATTCTTTGATATCGGTGATGGCCACCGGGTCCTCCAACAGTTGAGTGCAGTGCCCGAAATATCGTGGTTCGGCATGGGCAACCTACGTAAGCGTAACCGAACAGCCTGAGAAGTCAGTGTGCGAAAAACAGACCTACAGTTCCAATGTGCAGTCGCCCGCAGCAGCGGAAATACACGTTTGCACACGATCGCCTTCGCTGTGCTCCTTGCCGGAACGAAGGTCGATGACGTGCCCTGCGGTCAACGGGACCACACACGTCTGGCAGATACCCATCCGGCAGCCGAACGGCATCTGAACTCCGAGACTCTCACCGGCTTCGAGAAGGCTCGTGGCCCCGTCGACAGCAACGTTCTTGTCCGATTTGGAGAACGTCACGGTGCCTCCGGCACCCGAAGTGTCGGCTCTGGAGATCTCGAACCGCTCGAGGTGAAGCCTGTCCTCGATGCCCTCACGCTTCCAGGTCTTCTCGATCTCTTCGAGGAGGGCCGCGGGGCCACAGGCCCAGGTGTCGCGCGTCCGCCAATCGGGGTACAGCTCGTCGAGCGAGGCCAGCGCGAACTTGCCGTCGGATCGCGTCAACTGCACATGGGAAGTGAAGTTGGGATGGGACTTCTCCAACGCGGCGAGCTCCGCGGCGAACATCACCTCGTCCTCGGTGGGAGCCGAGTGGATGTGCACCGTGTCGGGCATGTCCCCGTGTCGATCCAGTGCCCGCAGCATCGAGATGATCGGAGTGATGCCGCTACCCGCTGTGACGAACAGGATCTTGTTCGGCGGCGGAACCGGAAGCGCGAAATTTCCCTTCGGAGCGGCCAGGCGAACGATTGTTCCCTGCGGCACGCCGCCGACGAGGTGCGAGGACAGGAAACCCTCGGGCATCGCCTTGACCGTGATGGAAATGAGTTTGTCTTCCCAGTTCGGCGGCGAGGTCAACGAGTACGACCGCCAGTGCCACCGTCCGCCGAGGTGCAAGCCGATGCCGATGTACTGACCCGGCTGATAGTCGAAATTGAAGCCCCATCCAGGCCTGATCACCAGCGTCACCGCAGTCGCGGTCTCCTGCTCCACTCGCACGATGCGGCCTCGCAACTCGCGCGCCGACCACAGTGGATTCGCCAGATGCAGGTAGTCGTCCGGCAACAAGGGAGTGGTGATGCGGGTGAAAGCACCGCGCACCATGTTCAGTCTGGGACGCTTGGGGGCCGAGACGCCGGCCGCAGGAGCTTCCAGCCATTTCTTCAGATCCATCGGGTGTTCCATCCCCTCGATCGAGACTCCGAGCCGCATCCGGCCATCGAGGTTACGCTACCGTAGGTTCGGGGTCAGGGTCACCTTCGCCGCGAGGGTGCGGGGACGATCACAGCCTAATCACAGCAGTTCGAGGAGAAACGACAACTCCTGCGGGGCGTACCACGCCAACGTGTGATCCTCGGCGTCTCCGAGCACGAACTCCGCGTCGGCATCACCCATGTCGGCAGCATCGACGGCCGCCGCCGCCTTGGCAACTGCCGATTCGGCACCTTCGAGATCGACGTGCACCGACGCGACCTGATCCATCCGTAAGGGCTCTTTCAACCGGACGACGGCATCGTCGAGATCGGGTCGCAGGGTGGGGTCCTCCACATCGGCTGCGATCACCGCTCGCCTGTACACCACACCCTCGGCGACCGTGCCGGTGTCGGCTTCGTCGTCGACGGCTGCGGCGATCAGGCGCAGCGAGGCCCGAGCAGCCTCCCCCATCGCCACCTCCGCCAGCTCCTCGTCTTCGCCGGAGGAATATGCCTCACGCAGAGTCGGCGTCACCGCGAACGCCGTCCGCGAGACCGGGCTGAATTCACCGTCCGCCGACAACACTCTCAAGAACTCCAGCGTCGCTGGAACGTAGACACGCATTGCAGAAGACCTCATACTCTCGAATCGTTACTCGCGTCGACCAATTCTTCCAGCGCCTCGTGCAGTAACGCCGTCACCACGTCCACGTCGGGCATGGCACCTCGATCGGCATTGAGCCCGAAGAAAACGAAACCGTCGTACGACGTCAAGCCGACACTCATCGCCTGGTTCTCGAACAACGGCGAAACCGGATACATCTCGAGCATGCGTGCGCCGCCGACGTAGAGGGGAAATTGCGGTCCGGGAGCGTTGGTGACGATCAGATTGAACACCCGCTGAGACAGTCGGCTGCCTGCCCGCGCGCCCATGGCGTGCAGACTCGCAGGCGCGAATCCAGTGATGCGCATCAGCGTCTGCGCGGTGACGCCGCGACTCTGATTGGCATGCGCCTCGGTGGCGTGCGCGATGTGCGAGAGCCGAACCACCGCGTTCGATTCACCGACGGGCAGGTCGACCAGGAAGGACGAGATCTCGCTGCGATCGTCCTCGGTCGGCTCGGCAGGCCTGTCACCCACATCGCCGAAACCGACGCGATCGGCGGAGACGTACACCGACATCGGCACCATGGCCCGGACAGTCGACGACGCGGTCACGGGTTCGCCGCGCGAAAGCAACCAGTTTCGCAGCGCGCCGGTGACGACTGCGAGCACCACGTCGTTGATCGAGCAACCGAAGCGATTGTGGATTCTGCGATAGTCCGACAGCTCGGTCTTGGCCACCGCGAATCTGCGGTTTCGCGAAATCGGAGCGTTGAGCGGACTCGACGGCGCACTCTGGGTTGCGGTGCGCAGCAAAGCCGCAACCTTTCCTGCAGCGCGCACTGCGTCACCCGCGACACCGGCCATACCGTTCACTGCGCCCCGCAGAGCTTCGAGACTCTCCCCCGGCCGGACGACCAACTCGGTCAGCGCGTCTATGACGAGTGCAGAATCCTTGGGCTCGCGAGCGGGCATCCACAGTTCCTCGGCAACCGGCGGTGGATTCTTGCTCGCGTCGAGGATCACCTGACCGATGTCGAGTGCGTGCTCGCCGTCGACGAGCGCCGAGTGGGACTTGGTGAAGATGGCAAATCGGTTCTTCGACAGTCCCTCGACCAGGTACATCTCCCACAGAGGCCGAGTGCGGTCGAGAGGTCGCGAGGTCAGCCGTGCGATCAGATCGTGCAACTGGTCGTCCGAACCCGGCTTCGGGAGCGCCGAGCGCCGGATGTGGTAGGTGATGTCGAAATCCGCGTCGTCGACCCAAACCGGTCTGGCCAGACCGAAGGCGACTTCGCGAACTTTCTGCCGATACCGGGGAACCAGAGCCAATCGCTGTTCGACCAACGACAGCAGACGCTCGTAACTGAAACCGCTGCGCGGGGTTCGAAAGATCGCGAGCGAGCCGAGGTGCATAGGACTGCTACTGGCCTCGAGAAAGTAGAACGACGCATCCTGCGCTGTCAGCCTGGTCGCCATCGCGTGTTCCAGTCTCCGTCCTTGCGTGGAGTTCGCACCCGTTCGAGTAGGTCGAGCGCGCGGTGTGGCTCGAACCTAGAGTACGTGGCGGACGAGCGCCGGTCGCGGGGTCGTTCGAGGACTCGTGTCGCGGGAATCGACCTGGTTCGGCGGGGAACCGATCGCCGCCATGGACCGTCAATGTCGGTGTGAGCGTCATGGAATCGAACGAACCACCGGACACCCCGAGCATTCCCGGGCCGAACCCCCGACTACACGCCGAACCGCACTGCTTCCTCTCACGGGCCGCTCCCTTCGAGCCGCCGCTCTCGTCCACGACCGTCCATAGGTGGGATCTCACGGCAGCCGCCGAGCCGAGGCCGGTAGTACACCGAACGTCCGTGCGCAGCAACCGTTCTCGACGACGCGCCGAGCCGGCCGGTCGGCCGGTCGTGCCCGCCGACGCGCGGTCGTCGGCCGACCGCGCGGTGCGCATGCTGATCGAAGTGATCGACCGCCGCCGCAGTGCGGATCAACTCACTGTGTTGTTCACCACCCCGATGATCGACCTGGTACGAACCATCGTGCGTAACCCACCGCCGGGGAGGCGGCTCGGATTCGCCGCCGTACACCGAGTGCACGTCGTCTACCAGACCGATGTCTCCGCGGAAATATTCGGCTCGTACACCCGGGGCCCACGAGTGTTCGCCTTCGCCGGGCGGATCGAACTGGCAGTCGATCCACGCCGTCCCGGGTGGACCGTCACGTCGTTGCGAGT
Organism: Rhodococcus ruber; assembly: GCF_027270735.1. Taxonomy (GTDB): domain Bacteria; phylum Actinomycetota; class Actinomycetes; order Mycobacteriales; family Mycobacteriaceae; genus Rhodococcoides; species Rhodococcoides rubrum_A. The sequence goes on from NZ_JAPWIJ010000003.1 coordinate 541,214, forward strand.
GGGGTGAGGGTCGCCTCGCGGTGAGGCGACCCTGATCCCCTACTTCTTGCGCTTGGAGCGAGCTGCCTTTTTCGGGGCCTTGCTCTGCGCCCTCGCCGCTTCGCGACGCTCCCGCCGAGTGCCATCGGCGGCGGAATCACTGCCGCCGGCCGCCGCACCCGATCGGCGAACATCGGTGCCGCCACCTTCGGCCGGACCGGAGAAGGTCAATCTCTGCTCTTCCTGCTCGTCGAGCCCCTTCGCCCGCAGAGCCGAGGGCACTGCAGGAGCGGTGGGCGCTGGAGCAGTAGGCGCCGGAGCCGTGGGTACCGGAGCCGTCGGTGCGGGTGCTGCGGCGGGAGTCGGTGCCGGGCGGCCGGAGCCCACCGGAGAGGCCAGTCCCGGAGCCACGGCCAGACCAGCCGAGGCCGCAGGCCCTGTCGGAGCCGGCGTCGCCTCGACCTGCAGGTTGAACAGGAAGCCGACCGACTCCTCTTTCAGTCCGTCGAGCATGCCCTGGAACATGTCGTAGCCCTCGCGCTGGTACTCGACCAGCGGGTCGCGCTGCGCCATCGCACGTAGGCCGATGCCCTCCTTGAGGTAATCCATCTCGTAGAGGTGCTCACGCCACTTGCGGTCGAGCACGGACAGCAACACGCGCCGTTCGAGTTCGCGCATCCCGTTCTCGCCGGCGATACCGTCGATCTCGGCTTCACGGTTGGCGTAAGCCGACCGTGCATCCTCGAGCAGCGCCTCACGTAGTTCGTCGCGGCTGAGGTCGCCCTTCTCGCCGTCCTCGTTCTCCCCTGCCAGAACTTTGTGGTCCAGGCCGACCGGGTACAGGGTCTTGAGCGCGGTCCACAGCTGCTCGAGATCCCAGTCCTCCACATATCCCTCGGCGGTGGCACCGTCGACATAGGCGGTGATCACGTCGGTGATCATCCCCTCGACCTGACCCTCCATGTCGGCACCCTCGAGGATGCGCCGCCGCTCCTCGTAGATGACGGTGCGCTGCTGGTTCATCACCTCGTCGTACTTGAGGACGTTCTTGCGGATCTCGAAGTTCTGCTGCTCGACCTGGGTCTGTGCACTCTTGATGGCCTTGGACACCATCTTTGCTTCGATCGGCACATCGTCGGGCAGGTTGAGCCGGGTCATGATCGACTCGAGTGCGCCGCCGTTGAAACGACGCATCAACTCGTCGCCGAGCGAGAGGTAGAAACGCGATTCTCCCGGGTCACCCTGACGCCCGGAGCGGCCTCGGAGCTGGTTGTCGATGCGACGCGAATCGTGCCGCTCGGTGCCGAGGACGTACAGGCCACCGGCCTCGCGCACAGTATCCGCGTCGGCCTTGACCTGCGCCTTGACCTCCTCCAGAGCAGGCTCCCAGGCAGCCTCGTACTCCTCGGGGGTCTCGACCGGGTCCAGACCCTGCTTGCGCAGCTGCAGATCGGCGAGGATGTCCGGGTTACCGCCGAGCACGACGTCGGTACCGCGGCCTGCCATGTTGGTCGCCACCGTCACCGCGCCCTGCCGACCGGCCTCGGCGATGATGGTTGCTTCCTGCTCGTGGAACTTCGCGTTCAGCACGTTGTGGGCCACGCCCCGCTTGGTGAACTGCTTCGACAGGTACTCCGAGCGCTCGACGCTGGTGGTACCGATGAGCACCGGCTGACCCTTCTCGTGCCGCTCGACCACATCGTCGACGACAGCGTCGAACTTGGCCTCTTCGGTCTTGTAGATCAGGTCTCCGTTGTCCACGCGGACCATCGGACGGTTCGTCGGAATCGGAATGACGCCGAGACCGTAGATCTGATGCAGCTCTGCGGCCTCGGTCTCGGCGGTACCGGTCATGCCCGAGAGCTTGTCGTAGAGGCGGAAGTAATTCTGCAGGGTGATCGTGGCCAGAGTCTGGTTCTCGGCCTTGATCTCCACCTTTTCCTTGGCCTCGATCGCCTGGTGCATACCTTCGTTGTAGCGGCGTCCCACCAGGATGCGACCGGTGAACTCGTCGACGATGATGACCTCGCCGTCGCGGACGATGTAATCCTTGTCCTTGGTGTAGAGCTCCTTGGCCTTGATCGCGTTGTTCAGGTAGTTCACCAGCGGCGAGTTGGCGGCCTCGTACAGGTTGTCGATGCCGAGCTGATCCTCGACCAATTCGACGCCTGCCTCGTGCACGCCGATGGTCCGCTTACGAATATCGACCTCGTAGTGGGTGTCCACCTTCAACATCGGCGCGATACGGGCGAACTCGCCGTACCACTTGCTCGACGCGTCGGCCGGCCCCGAGATGATCAGCGGCGTTCGAGCTTCGTCGATGAGGATCGAGTCGACCTCGTCGACTACGGCGAAGTTGTGCCCACGTTGCACGAGGTCGTCGAGCGAGTGCGTCATGTTGTCGCGCAGGTAGTCGAACCCGAACTCGTTGTTGGTGCCGTAGGTGATGTCGGCGGCGTACGCGGCGCGGCGTTCCACCGGAGTCATACCGGAGAGGATCACGTCGACCGACAGACCGAGGAAGCGGTGAACGCGGCCCATCCACTCCGAGTCACGCTTGGCCAGATAGTCGTTGACCGTCACCACGTGCACACCGTCGCCCGAGATGGCGTTGAGGTAAGCGGGAAGAACACAGGTCAGTGTCTTGCCCTCACCGGTCTTCATCTCGGCGATATTGCCGAAGTGCAGAGCGGCACCGCCCATGACCTGAACATCGAAGTGCTTCTGCGAGAGAACACGCCACGACGCTTCACGAGCAACCGAGAAGGCCTCGGGCAACAGCTGGTCCAGGCTCTCCCCTGCGGAGTACCTCTCCCTGAACTCCGCGGTCTTGCCGCGCAGTTCGTCGTCGGAAAGGCTCTCGACGTCGGGAGACAGGGTCGAGACGTGGTCAGCGATGTTCTTGAGCCGCTTGACCATGCGACCTTCACCAACACGGAGCAGCTTGGAAAACGACAGCGACGGCACGGGCTTTCTCGTCCTCGATCCTCGGTTCACGGGTACTGACACGAACAACTGCATCACGAACAACACTGCATTGCGAACAACACTGCATCACTGTACGAGCTCACGGGTACATCACCACGGCATCTGCGCGGCGGGTGACCCGAACGCGTCCATGGTAGGCGGTGCCGCTGTGGGCGCGGCAAACCGAGTGTCGGTCGTCGGACATCCCGGGTTCGCCATCCGGACAACACCGACACGGCATCGACACAGCACTGCAGGCTCGACGTGGGGATCGAGTCCTCCGGCATCGAGCCTGCAGCGGTGATGGGATTTCACGGACGGCGAACGAACTCTGCCACCGCGAACGGGTGGGTCAGGTAAGTCTGATCAAGCCGTAATCGAAGGCGTGCCGTCGATACACGACCGACGGTCGGTCGGTGGCGCTGTCGTGGAACAGGAAGAAATCGTGACCGACGAGCTCCATTTCGTACAGTGCATCGTCGACGCTCATGGGAGCGGCCGAGTGAATCTTGGTGCGCACGATGTGCCCCGGGCCGCTCTGATCGTCCTCGAAGGAATCGAGCTTCGTGTCCGGGTCGAGTGCCAGCGTGTCGTCCTCGGCGAGTTCGGCGGTGGCCTCGGCAACGGAGACGGGCCGTTTCTCGCCGTAGTGGACCTTGCGCCGGTCCTTGGTTCGCCTGAGTCTGCTCTCGAGTTTCGACGTCACCGCTTCGAGAGCGGCATAGAAACTGTCGGCGCACGCTTCGGCACGAACAACCGGACCCTTGCCCTTCGCGGTGATCTCCACGCGTTGACATGCTTTGGCCTGACGGCGATTTCGTTCGTGCTGCAGTTCGACGTCGAACAAGTAGATGGAGGGATCGAAGCGCTCGAGGCGAGCCAATTTTTCGGAGACGTATATCCGGAAATGATCCGGTATCTCGACGTTGCGGCCCTTGACCACAACATCCGCGTTGCTCTTGGCGGGTTCTTCCGAAGGCTTCTCGTCGAAGAAAACCGAGGCTTGTGAAGGGGTCGTCACGCGTACCTCCCGATATCGGCCACGCCCACTGTTGGACGTGGCAAGTGTGCATGCCGAATGGGGAACCTTCCGGCATCAGAGTCCGGGGCATCACCTCGCATCTTGTCGATTGGGTGCGTGTCCGCGACGTTAGTCGGTCATCGACTGGTGTGCCACCGTTCACCACGAATTGGTTGTCGGCGTGTCTTCCTCAGGAGTACTCAGGCACTCGCCACCACGAGTGCACCGGCGATGGGTACTCCGAAATCGCTTAAGACTCTTGCTGATTCGGCCAGTGTGGCACCGGTGGTAACGACGTCGTCGATCAAAAGAACAGTGAAGGCCGCGGGCTGCGACGCACCTCCGCCGAACACTGGCCGACGCACCCCGACGGCCTCGATCCGACCCGCCACGTTGTGCTGACGTTGTCCGGCCGACAACCCGACCGAATCTCTGGCTCCACCGGACATGCGCAGCAACTCGGGGACGAGAACTCGCTCCGGTGCCAATTCCTCGGCGGCGATCCGAGCGCATCGTAGAACAGGATCACCCCCGCGCGCCCGGGCCGCGTGGGCCCGAGAGGGGGCGCTGACCAGAATCAACGAGCCCAGCTCTGGAGGATCGATCTCACCCGCCTCGCGCAGATGTCCGACGGCCGCTGCCAATGCTCGTCCGAGCGGCCGGGCCACCGAACGGCGACCACGTTCCTTCAGGGCGATGACGGCGCTGCGACGCGGTCCGCTGTACGTGCCGAGAGCCCAACACGGCACACCGGGATCGACACGCGGACGAACGGGGGTGGGTGGTACGAACAGCGCCTCGCCACACGCCCTGCACCAGTTCTCCCCCGGCACCCCACAACCGGCGCACTCGAGCGGGAGAACCAGATCGAGGAGTGTTCGCATGAGCGCCGAGTCTGCCCGCACCCACCGACACGCCACCGGCCGACATCAGCCGGGCAGAATCGGCACTGCTTTCACGCCTGCCAGGCCGGTGACCTCGCGCCAGTAACGGTCGCCGACCGGATCGGCGTTGTTGAGCGCGAACACCGCACGCGCATCGGCCACGTACTCCGTTTCCGGCGACGCGTCGACCGCCAGCACCGGAGTGGTCAGGTTGCGCGAGGGAAGGGCGTCCATCCTGGATCCATCGACCGTCACCTGCACCACCGGCGTGTCCGTGGCGACTCTCGCAATCACGATGGTGTCTCCGGTGGACCAGTCCAAACTGGTGGCGTCACTGCCGAGTCCGATGGCCACCGCGCGGGGCGAGGTCAACGAGTACACGCCCGTGGGATCACGCACCACCGTCGCCACGTACACGACGCCGTCGACGATGAGCGCTGCTCGTACGCCGTCGCGGGCCAATCGCAGTTCGGTGATTCGGGTGCCCAGGGTCGTGACGGCGGTGGCGTCGACGGGTATCACCGAGACCTGACCGGTGGAGGGATCACGAGCGGCTCGGATGACATTGGTGCCGTCGATGACCGCCCATGCCGCATTGTCGTCCGCCCCCCAGGTGGGCCGCGTGATCGACTGCCCTTCGGCCACCGGGAACGCGCCACCGTCGTAGCTGCCCACCATGAGCGTGCTCGACGGGGCAGGCGCAGGACGCCCGGTGTCGGCGACACCTGCCACCAGAGTGCCGTCGTTCGACAACGCCACCGAACGCAGATTGCGGGCCTGTCCGAAGTACCCGGGGGCGGGGGTGGTCTCGGCTTCGTCGACCCGGAGCAATCCGCCGGACGCGAGGGCGTGCAGCCCGATGCCGGCGTCGGCGCCGCCGAGTGGATCGAAGGAGTCGACGCCTGCGGTCGTCCACCCGTCGGGCTTGGTCGTATCGATCGGTTGACCGTCGGCCAGCAGCACGTACGGGCCGGCCACCTCGGCCGACGCCAGGGTCCAGATCACCTGAGCGGCAAGGAGTTCGCGATCGCGGTCACTCTTGTTCTGAAGGCCGCCGAAGTCGATCTTGATGCCGCCGAGCCCCACCCCCACCTGAGAGGTCTGACCGTCGGCCTTGGTGATGGGACCGCGAATGCTCACGTCGTCGGACAGTTCGTTGCTCACTGCCGCCGACAGAGCCGACTTGGGACCGTCGATGAGCAGCTGCACGAGTTGATTGGCCAGCTGGTCCTGCGATCCGCTCGTCCAACGCACATCCGGCACGAGCACGCCGCCGAGAGGATCGACGAAGTAGAGCGATCGCTGCTGATACGTGTTCAGAAATGCGGACCGATCGATGACGACACCGGGCGGAAGCTTGGAGATGCGCCATTGACCGTCCACCCGCGTCATGTCGATCGCAACGTCGAAGGTGTCCGAACCCGCCTGATACTCCCCGCCCGAGGCCAGCATCCCGGCCGTCGTCGAACGAATCGTGAACTGCGCGGCATCGGCGGTACGTGGTCCGGACAGGGTGTCGATCCGGTCTGCGACGACGGTTCGCGCCCCGTCGTCCCAGGTTCCCGACGCCTCCTCGGTGAGGAATTGCCGAGCGGCCTGATGTCTGTTGCCGGAGATGGCGCTGGCCTCGAAGAAATCGTCCAGCAAGCGATCGGGCTCGCGTCCGGGCTCGGGGGCCGGGGCACTCGTCGGCACGGCACCATCGGTCAGGGTTCCGATTGCCTGCGGGCTGGAGGACTCGGGCAGGCTGGCGCAGCCACCGACCAGCGCGATCGTAAGTGCGCAGATCGCCAGTACCCGACTACCGCGACGAGCCGACCGAATCACGTCACCGACTCCGGTGCCGACGTCTTCTGTGCGGTGATGGCCGGAATCGGTTGCCCCTGCGCGTACTTCTTGGTGCTGGGTTTGAGGGGCAGCGGCGATCCGATCACCTTGTGCCCGCGCACGAGTGGCAACGTGAGCCGGAAGCACGCGCCTTCTCCCACTGCACCCCACGCTTCGAGCTTACCGTCGTGCAGTCGGGCGTCCTCGACGCTGATCGCCAGCCCGAGTCCGGTGCCGCCGGAGCGACGGACGCGAGAGGGATCCGAGCGCCAGAACCGGTTGAACACCAGCTTCTCTTCGCCGGGGCGCAGACCGATTCCCTGGTCGCGCACCACGAAGGCTGCCGCGTCGGCGTCCGAGCGCAGCCGCAGCAGCACCGGCTTGCCTTCACCGTGATCGAGTGCGTTGGCCAGTAGGTTGCGCAGAATCCGTTCCACTCGCCGGGGGTCCACCTCGGCGACGACCGCGGTCTCGGGCATGTCGACGATCACTTCGGTGCCGGTCTCGCGCGCCAGGTGCCGAACGGTGGACACCGCTGCGCGCGCGCACATCCGCAGGTCGAGCTGTTCGGCAGCCAGTTCGGCCACACCCGCGTCGTGTCGACTGATCTCGAGGAGGTCGCCGAGCAAGGTCTCGAAACGATCGAGCTCGTTGACCAGCAGCTCCGACGATCTCTTGAGTGCGGGCTCCAGATCGTCGCTGGCATCGTGGATGAGATCCGCGGCCATGCGCACGGTGGTGAGTGGAGTCCGCAACTCGTGGCTCACGTCGGAAGTGAATCGGCGCTGCAAGTTGCCGAATTCCTCGAGCTGGGTGATCTGCTTGGACAGACTTTCGGCCATCTCGTTGAACGACATCGCGAGTCTGGCCATGTCGTCCTCACCCCGAACCGGCATTCGCTCCTTGAGCCTGCCGTCGGCGAAGCGCACCGCAATCCTCGACGCGGACCGAATGGGAAGGACGACCTGACGCGCGACCAGCATCGCGATCGCCGCGAGCAGGACCAGAAGTACCACTGCGCCGACGAACAACGTTCCGCGGACGAGCGAAAGTGTTCGATCCTCGCTGGCCAATGGGAAGATCAGGTAGAGCTGTAGCGCCGAGATATCGGATCCGGTCGGCGATCCCATGATGAGCGCCGATCCGGAATATCCGCCGTCACTGTCGGTGACGGTCGCGTACTGCGAACTGATCAGGCCCTTCTTGACGAAGTCTCGCAGGCTGCTGGGGATCTGATCGACCGGCCCGACCGACGCCTCTGCCCGGGTCGCGTCACCCTCGACGATCAACACCGGATCGAACGATCCCGCCGACCCGGTGGTCGACGCCGCGTCCAGGTCCTGATTGGTCAGTGCTGCCCGCGCTCGTTCGAGGCGTGTCGCGAGCCCGCTCGAATCATCGGCACCGGCGAGGTTGCCCTCGACGGTGGTTCGCGACCTGTCGAGCTCCTCGGTGGCCGCCGACAACTTGGCTTCGAGCAGCCGATCGGTGATCTGAGAGGTCAACACCACGCCGAGGATGAGGATGACCACCAGGGACAGCGTCAACGTCGACACGACGACGCGGAGCTGCAACGACCGTCGCCAGGCATGGCCCAGCGACGTACTCAGCGAGCGAAACCACCGCAACAGAGGGGAGAATTTGCCGTTGATTCGCCGCCGAGAATGGGAGAAACCGATCACGGCGGTCCGGCCTTGTAGCCGACCCCCCTCACGGTCAACACCACCTCGGGGTTCTCCGGGTCCTTCTCGACCTTGGCACGCAGGCGCTGCACGTGCACGTTGACCAGTCTGGTGTCGGCCGCATGACGGTAACCCCACACCTGTTCGAGCAACACCTCTCGGGTGAACACCTGACGCGGCTTACGCGCCAACGCCACCAGAAGATCGAATTCGAGTGGTGTCAGCGACACCAGTTCCTCGCCGCGGCTGACCTTGTGCGCGGGCACGTCGATCACGATGTCCGCGATGGACAGCAATTCGGCGGGTTCGTCCTCGGTTCTGCGCAGCCGCGCTCGAACGCGCGCGACCAGTTCCTTGGGCTTGAAGGGCTTCATGATGTAGTCGTCCGCGCCGGACTCGAGGCCCAACACGACGTCGACGGTGTCGGTCTTGGCCGTGAGCATCACGATCGGAACGCCCGAATCGGCCCGCAGTACGCGGCAGACGTCGATGCCGTTCATGCCGGGAAGCATCAAGTCCAGCAACACCAGATCCGGGCGGTTCTCGCGCACGGCCGCCAACGCTTGGGTGCCGTCACCGACCACGAAAGGCTCGAACCCCTCACCGCGCAGCACGATGGTGAGCATCTCCGCCAGAGCCGAATCGTCGTCCACAACCAGAATCCGAGGCTTCATGGTCCTATGGTGTCACTTTCAGCTCGCCTGATGGCTGATTGGCCAACTCGGCGGCGAGTCGATCAGGATCGACCTCGGCGGTGACGACCTGCCACGGCGACATCCAACTCGACGCCGCGAGAGCGCCGTACACGGCCGAGGTTCGGCTCTGCAGCGAGCCGTCCCGCTCGTAGGCATCCCGGGTTCGGGCGGCGTCCGCACTCTCGCGCGCCGCTGCCCGCTCGGCGGCGAGTGCCACAGGTACGTCGAGGAGCATCTGGACGTCCGGAACCGGCACACCGAATCGCTCGAATTCGAGTGCCCTGATCCACTCGACGGCCTCGCCGTCTGCGGACTGTTCCAACCGCGCAGCAGTGTAGGCGGCATTCGAAGCCACATACCTATCCAGCAATACAATGTCGTTGCAAGACAACAGGTCTCGGATCTCACCTGCTGCGTCCTTGCGGTCCAGCGCGAACAAGAGCGCCATCGCGTGCACGCTGCCCGAGGTATCCCCGTGTTCGCCGTGCAGGGCCTCGGCTGCGAGATCGGCGTGAATCGACCTGTCGTAACGAGGGAACCCGACCCGCACAACGTCGAGGCCGTCACGTTCCCATGCCGAAACGAGCCGACGGGCGAGCGTGTTCTTGCCCGCACCGTCGACTCCTTCGATGACGAAAAGCCGTCCCACCGTAGGTCAGTAGCGGTAGTGCTCGGGCTTGTACGGGCCCTCGACGTCGACGCCGATGTACTCGGCCTGCTCCTTGGTGAGCTTGGTGATCGAGCCGCCGAGTGCTTCGACGTGAATGCGCGCGACCTTCTCGTCCAGGTGCTTGGGCAGGCGGTAGACCTCGTTGTCGTACTCGTCCGGCTTGGTCCACAGTTCGATCTGTGCAATGACCTGGTTGGAGAAACTGTTGCTCATGACGAACGACGGGTGACCCGTCGCGTTGCCGAGGTTCAGCAAGCGGCCCTCGGACAGCACGATGATCGAATGTCCGTCCTTGAACTGGTACTCGTCGACCTGCGGCTTGATGTTGATGCGCGTGACATCGGGGGCCTTCTCCAGCCCGGCCATGTCGATCTCGTTGTCGAAGTGACCGATGTTGCCGAGGATTGCCTGGTGCTTCATCTTGCGCATGTGCTCGAAGGTGATGATCGACAGGTTGCCCGTCGAGGTGATCACGATGTCGGCCTGCTCGATGAATTCTTCGACCGTGCGGACGTCGAAGCCGTCCATGAGCGCCTGCAGCGCGTTGATCGGGTCGGCCTCGGTGACGGTCACACGTGCACCCTGGCCCTTGAGCGCCTCGGCACAGCCCTTGCCCACGTCGCCGTAGCCACAGACCAGAACGGCCTTGCCGCCGATGAGGACGTCGGTGCCCCGGTTGATGCCGTCGATCAGCGAGTGGCGGGTGCCGTACTTGTTGTCGAACTTGCTCTTGGTCACCGAGTCGTTGACGTTGATAGCAGGGAACGTGAGTTCCCCTGCAGCCGCGAACTGGTAGAGCCGGAGCACACCGGTGGTGGTCTCCTCCGTCACGCCTTGCACGGACGCGGCAACCTCGGTCCACTTGGACTTCGACGCTTCGAGCGAACGGCGGAGGAGACCGAGGAACACCTTGTACTCGTCCGAGTCGTGATCGTCGTCGGTCGGCGGAACCACGCCCGCCTTCTCGAACTGCGCTCCGCGCAGTACCAGCATCGTGGCGTCGCCACCGTCGTCGAGGATCATGTTGGCCGGCTGTTCTGGCCACGTGAGCATCTGCTCGGCCGCCCACCAGTACTCTTCGAGGCTTTCACCCTTCCAGGCGAACACCGGGACGCCCTTGGGATCCTCGACGGTTCCGTACGGTCCGACGACCACGGCCGCAGCCGCATGATCCTGCGTGGAGAAGATGTTGCACGACGCCCAGCGAACCTCTGCCCCGAGTGCCACCAGGGTCTCGATCAGGACGGCGGTCTGCACCGTCATGTGCAGCGATCCCGAAACCCGCGCTCCCTTGAGCGGCTGAACGTCCGCGTATTCGCGACGCAGCGCGATCAGACCGGGCATCTCGTGCTCGGCCAGCCTGATCTCTTTGCGGCCGAATTCTGCGAGCGACAGGTCTGCGACCTTGAAGTCGATTCCACCGCGGTGATCCACGGTGAGTGCCGATCCTGACGTAACTGAGGTCGTCATCTTGCCTCTCCTGTTGACTGAGTGTCTGTCCACCAGGCTATCGGGTCCGCGCGGTGGAAGTACCGACTGCCCGGGGGGACGTGTCTGCACTATCCGTTTCGTCCGGCTCGCGCCAGAATGCGCGCGCGCTTGCGGGGAAGGATGTTGGCACGGGTGACATCGCCTTGGTAGTGCGTGAGTACCCGCGGGTCCATCACTCGACGCCACAGCGGCGGGATTGCGGCGAGTATCACCATCGACGCGTATCCGGCCGGAAGCTGCGGAGCTTCGTCGCAGGAGAGCAGGGTCTGGTAGCGCTTGCCGGGATTGGCGTGGTGGTCACTGTGTCGTTGCAAGTGATAGAGAAAAATGTTCGTGCAGATTCTGTCGCTGTTCCAGCTGTGGCGTGGTGAGCACCGAACGTATTTGCCACGGTCGTTGGTTTCGCGGAGCAGTGCGTAGTGCTCCACATAGTTCACCATCTCGAGCAGCACGAATCCCACGACGGCCTGTAGCAGAAGATACGGCGCGATGGCCGGGCCGAAGACGACCATCAACGCGCCGAACAGTCCTGCGCTCATCAGCCAGGTGTGCAGCAGCGCATTGGTCGGGCTCGCGACCGAGCGCCCCTTGCGCCGCAGACGCTGCGCCTCGAGCCTCCACGCGGAGACGAGCCCCAGGACAGTACTGCGCGGCACGAAGGTCCACACGCTCTCGCCGAGCCGCGCACTTGCGGGATCGTCCGGGGTTGCCACCCGAACGTGATGACCGCGGTTGTGTTCGACGAAGAAGTGCCCGTACAGCGTCTGAGAGAGGGCGATCTTGGCCAGCCATCGCTCGTGCTGCTCGATGCGATGACCCAACTCGTGAGCGGCGTTGATACCGGTGCCCGCCACCAGGCCCACCGTCACGGCGAGCCCGATCTTGTCCACCACGGTCAGCTCGCCGTACGCCCACATCCAACACGCGACGATCAGCCCGACGAACTGAATGGGAAGGAAAAGGTAGGTACACCAGCGGTAGTAGCGATCGTTCTGCAGTTTCTCGCTCGTCGACTCGTCCGGGTTGTGCCCGTCCTCACCGGCGATCAGGTCGATCACCGGAATGATCACGAAAAACACCAGAACACCGCTCCACCAGAAGACCGCCATGCCGGTCCAATAGACCAACTGCGACGGAAGCAGCGCCGATGCCGGGGCCAACAGCCCCAGCATCCACAAATATCGTTTGCTGTCCTGCCAGCGATCCGATCGTCCGCCGGCCTTCGAATCCCGCCCCCCGAAAGCGACACCCGAATCCTTCGCGGAAGCGATTCGGCCGTTCGCATTCACTGTGTCAACACCCTCTCATCGAACCTTAGGAGTCCTCCAAGTCTGTTTTCGAGGGTATAACATTCTCGCGGTTCGATGTGACGCCGACCGAATCCGGCCGGGCATCGTAGGACGAGCTACCAAGACGGTGTGCCGGCTACTTCTCCGTATTCGCCTTCGCAGCTTCCCGCTGTCCCATCACCGAATGACGCCTGCTGTAGAGCACGTAGATCACGACACCCGCGGCCATCCAGACCAGGAAGCGCAGCCACGTCTCCACCGACAGGTTCAGCATCAACCACAGGCACGCGAGCACGGCGAGGATCGGCACCAGAGGAACCCACGGCACTCGGAAGCCGCGTTCGAGGTCCGGTCGAGTCTTGCGCAGAACCAGAACACCCGCCGACACGAGCACGAATGCGAACAGCGTTCCGATGTTCACCATCTCCTCTAGCGTGCCCAGCGGAACGAAGGCCGCGAGAAGTCCGACGATGACGCCCACCAGAATCGTCGTCCGAACCGGCGTGCCCTTCTTTCCGGTGTGGGCCAATCCACGTGGCACCAATCCGTCTCTCGACATCGCGAAGAGCACTCGCGTCTGGCCCAGCATCAACACCATCACCACTGTGGTGAGACCGGCAAGCGCGCCGAAGGAAATGATGTTCTTGGCCCAGGTCAGACCGTTGAGCTCGAATGCCGTTGCCAGCGTGGAACTGTCACCCGCCAAGTCGGTGTACTTCACCATTCCGGTCAGCACCAGGGTGACGGCCACATAGAGCACGGTCACGATCGCGAGGGACCCGAGGATGCCGCGCGGCAGTGCCTTCTGCGGCTCCTTGGTCTCTTCCGCCGTCGTCGCGACCACGTCGAAGCCGATGAACGCGAAGAACACCAGCGACGCCGCGGCCAGAAGTCCGTACCAGCCGAAGGTGCTACCTCCCGCACCCGTGACGAACGAGAACAGTGACTGGTGCAGGCCTTCCCCGGTGGAGCCGGGCTGCGACGGAGGAATGTACGGGTCGTAATTGGAGACCTTGATGTAGAAGGCACCGAGCACGACGACGAACAAGACGACGATCACCTTGATAGCGGTGATAACGAGCGAGACCCGCGAGGACAACTTGGTGCCCGACGCGATCAGTACCGTCAGCACCACCACGATCAGGAGTGCGCCCCAGTCGAAGTTCAGCGAACCGATCTGGAGTACCGGTGCGGCCGTACCGAGCAGGTCTCCCAGGTACAGCGACCACGCCTTGGCCACAACGGCAGCCGCGAGGCCGAACTCGAGGATCAGATCCCAGCCGATGATCCAGGCGATGAACTCACCGAACGCGGCGTAGGAGAACGTGTACGCGCTGCCGGCGACGGGAACCGTCGAGGCGAACTCCGCGTAACACAGAGCCGCCAGGCCGCAGGCGATCGCTGCGAGCACGAACGCCACCGACACGGCCGGTCCCGCCACGTTTCCGGCGGTTCGCGCGGTCAGGGTGAAGATGCCCGCACCGACGGCAACGGCGACGCCGAACACGGTGAGGTCCCACGACCCGAGTTCTTTCCGGAGTTTGGTATCCGGCTCGTCGGTGTCCTCGATCGACTGCTCGATCGATTTGGTCCGGAACCACCCCGTCGTGCGCGGGGTCTTGGCCGGCCGGTCTGCTCTGCTCATCGGGCCTCCGTAGCGCGTATTCGCCTCTGCCCACGGATCACACCCGTCGCAGAGTTCACTGTGACATCAGACTATTGCCTTCGGGTACGTCGGTCGCGCACTTCCGCAGTTCGAAAAGACTTCCGCACAGATGCGACCGGCCGGGAGGGATCTACTGGCGGCCGACGGAGGCCACGAACACCTCGGCCACGCCCGAATCGGCAGTCACAGTGACGGATCGATCCGCAGCCGGTATCCACGCCGAGCTGCCCTGCGGCACCGTCAGCCCGGACTCTCGGCCGCCGGTACTCGCCACGACGGTTCCGTCGGTACACAACAGAATTCGGGGACCGGATCCGCGTATTTCGACAGTCTCCCCCGGTGCCACGGCCGTCCGACTCAGCGCGAATTCCGGTGCAGGCGTGAGGTACAGATAGGTGGGCCGATCGTCCTCGCCCGGAGTGATGGGAGTGATATCGGCCGGCTCGAAGTCCAATACGCGCAGCAGTTCCGGGACGTCGACGTGCTTGGGAGTCAGTCCTCCACGTAACACGTTGTCGGAGTTCGCCATGATCTCCACTCCGGTACCACGCAGGTATGCGTGCAGGTTTCCCGCGTCCAGGTACAGGCCCTGGCCGGGAGCCAAGGTCACCCTGTTGAGCAGCAGTGCTGCAAGCACACCGGCGTCACCGGGATAGGACTCGCCGAGTTCGAGCAGAGTCCTGGCCTCGGCGGCGAACCGTCCACCGTCCGTGCGCGCAGGACCGGAAAGATAGTCGATGCAGCCCTGGGCGACGGCCGGAAGAATATCGTCCAGCGACTGCCCGGGAAGCGTGATCCACGAGGTGAACACCGTACGCAGGCCGGAAGCATCGGGCTGTGCGGCAAGCAATGTGCGGTAGCCACCGAGCGCGGAGACGGCCAAAGCGTCGAGCAGTTCCACGGTCTCCGTAGGGCTCCGGAAGCCGGCCAGTGCCTCGAACTCGGTGAGCGCCACGATCAGTTCCGGCTTGTGATTCGGATCCCGATAATTGCGCACCGGAGAATCGATGGGGACGCCGGCCGCATTCTCGCGTGCGAAGCCTTCACGGGCCTGTGCACTGCTGGGGTGGGCCTGCAACGACAAAGGCTCTTCTGCGGCAAGCAGTTTCAGCAGGTAAGGGAGCCTGGATTCGTACTGCCGAGCCGAGCCTCCCAGCTGCGTCGCCGGATCCCCGTCGATCAAGGTGAGCAGTGGGGTGCTGCCGCCCTCGTGCACCACGTGCGCCGAATCGGCTGGGTGAGCACCGAGCCAGATCTCGGCCTCGGGATGATCGGACGGAACCGGGCGACCCTGAATACGGGCCAGAGCGGTTCGCGACCCCCATGCGTAGGACCGAACCGCACCACGCAAGAGCTGCACTAGCTACCGCCCATCAACAACAGATACGCGGCGGTCGTGTCCAACCGCGTCGCCAACACGGACATGGTGTCGAGCACCGAAAGTGTAGCCGGACCGGCTGACGCGACGGTGATGTCGAGTTCGGATCCCGACCTCGCGCCGCCGAACAATGCCTCACTCGACTCGGCGAGCAACAATTCCGACTCGGCCACACCGGCAAGTCGTCGTTCGGTCATCGCGCGATCGACGTCGGATGCGACGACGATGACGCGCATCGGCAGGGCGGGTGGTGGGCCGTCGAGCTGCTCGTCGTGAAAGAACGAATCGAATGTCTGTGCCCTACCCGCAGATTCGACCGTCGATGCCCGGACGGACGCGGCGATGACATCGCCGAGTTCACCGGCACCGACGAGCACACCCGCCACACGCAGCAGTACCTCACTGCCGTGCCGAGCCACCTCGACGGCTGCAGGGCTGCTGCCGGACAGCACCACCCGCCGACCGTTCATTCCGCTGGCGAGAGCCTTGGCCGGGTTGTGGAAGACCTCGTTCGATGGGCTGTTTCGAACCGCCTCGGCATCGAGCAGGTCGGCCAGACGAGACAGATTGGGCAGCAACGTCTTCCACGATCCACCGGCGACCGCCCCGAGAACGGCGACGAATGCGGCGAGATAGCGCATCAATGCATTGTGGTCGCGGACCGCAATTCGCGGCGGCAACCACATGACTCTTGCCCCTCGGACGGCACGCAGCGGCCCTTCCTCGGGTGCCACCACCACCACTTCCGCGCCGCGACGCGCTGCGGCGTCCACCGACTCGGCGAGGCGCGGATCTCCGGCGTCGTCGCCGGCCACCACCACCACATCGAGTGGGCCGATCCACGGCGGAGTTCCGGTACTTCGGACCAGCGGAACGCCGAGTCGGTCACCGAGCGCCGCGACGAGAAGTGACGCCGCCCGACTGCTGCGACCGTCACCGGTTACGATCACCACGCTTCTGGGGCGTAGATCGGCCAACCGAACCAGCACCGCTTCGTCCACCGCCGCCGCGACAGCGCGAACCTGCGCGCCCGCCAGCGCAGCACTACGCAACGCACCCTCGCGATCGGCCGCGATGAGAGCGTCGGCATCGTCGAGATCGACCAGAGACGACACTGTGGTCATGGCTGCGACACCTCCCCTTCGTCACCGACCGGAAACGAACGCTTACCCACTCATGAACCCTCGGTAACCACTATTCCAGTCCGGCGCGAACGATGCCCAATATCTCGGTCGAAAGTGCATCCACATCTGCGTCGGTACGCGCTTCCACGTTCAGTCGGAGCAGCGGTTCGGTGTTCGAGGCCCTCAGGTTGAACCAGGAACCGTCGGCGAGATCGACTGTCACGCCGTCGAGTCGGTCGATGCCCGAGGTTCGATCGGCGAACGCAGCGAGCACGGCCTCGGTACGAGTTGCCGCGTCGTCGACGGTCGAGTTGATCTCGCCCGATGCACTGTAGGTCTCGTAGGCGGCCATCATCTCCGACAGTGGGCGGTCCTGTGCACCGAAAGCGGCGAGGACATGCAGCGCGGCGAGCATGCCGGAGTCGGCACCCCAGAAGTCCCGGAAGTAGTAGTGGGCAGAGTGTTCTCCGCCGAAGATGGCTCCGGTGTCGGCCATCTGCTGCTTGATGAAGGAATGGCCGACGCGGGTTCGCACCGGCGTGCCACCGAGCTCGATGACCAGCTCCGGAACGGAACGGGAGGTGATGAGGTTGTGGATGATGACCGCGCCGGGCTCCTTGGCCAGTTCACGCTCGGCCACCAGACAGGTGACGGCAGAGGGCGAAACCGGGTCGCCCTTCTCGTCGACGACGAAGCAGCGATCGGCGTCGCCGTCGAACGCGAGCCCGATAGCGGAGCCGGTCTCGACGACGAAACGCTGCAGATCCACCAGATTCGCCGGATCGAGCGGATTGGCCTCGTGGTTGGGAAAGCTGCCGTCGAGCTCGAAGAACAACGGCTCGATCGTCACCGGCAACGGTCCGAACACTGCAGGCACGGTGTGCCCGCCCATTCCGTTGCCTGCGTCCACGGCGATCTTCATGGAACCGATTCCCGACAGATCGACCAGGTCTCGCAAGAACTGTGCATACTCGTCGAGGACGTCGCGGGACGTCACGGTGCCGGCCGGGCCGTCGAACTCGGGTACCCCGTTCACCAATTCGGCCTTGACGGTTGCCAGACCGGTGTCCTGTCCCACCGGCTTCGCGCCGGCCCGGCAGAGCTTGATCCCGTTGTACTTCGCCGGGTTGTGGCTGGCGGTGAACATCGCCCCCGGGCATTCGAGCAGGCCCGAGGCGAAGTACAGCTGATCGGTGGACGCCAGGCCGATGTGGACCACGTCGAGTCCCTGAGCGGTGACGCCGTCGGCGAAGGCGCGAGACAGCGCAGGCGACGAATCACGCATGTCATGGCCGATCACGACCGACCGCGCTGCCCCCGCCTCGTCACGAACCAGACGCGCGAACGCGGCCCCGACGTCTCGCACGAACGCCTCGTCGATCTGCTCACCTACGACGCCACGGACGTCGTAGGCCTTGATGACGGCGTTGACGGACTCTGCGGTTCGGGCCACGAAGATTCTCCTGGTGATCGTTCTTGCGACGCCGAACATCGGCGTCGTCGAGCGTGTGTGACGGTGCGTCCGCACCGGTATCGGCAGAAGGGCACAGACCGTTTCGGTCCTGCTCGAAAACCTTGCCAGACGGCAGTCGGACCGGCCAGTCGGACGTCGATCGTCACACCGCTGTGCGCGGCGGCTCAGGACGTGGGGTCGGGAAGCACTCGAAGGTGACCGCGCCTGCCCGTTCGGACGGCCGGGGCGGATCGTCGTTCACCGTCGGAAGAACGAGACGCGGACCGATCCATCTCACGGTCCTCGGAGCGGACGCGATCGCCGCGGCCCGCTTCACGAACTGCCTCTGCCAGTGCTGTCAGGTCGTCCTCGTCAGGCGTCGACGTCGAGTAGCCACCCTCGTACCGTACGAGCTCCCAGCCCTTCGGCGCGGTGGTCGTCGACGCGTGGATCTCGCACAGATCCCACGAATGTGGCTCGTCCACGGTGGCCAGCGGCCCGACGACCGCGGTGGAATCGGAGTAGACGTATGTGAGCGTTGCAACAGCAGAACGGTTGCAACCAGGCCTGCAGCAGCCACGCAGTGATCTCACGAGTGCAGACTATCCGGTGGGTGCAACCGACCGAACGACCGACACACCGGTCGAGCGCGATAACCTCCCCCCATGCCTCGATTCTCCTCCGCGCGCAGAGTCACCTCTCGGTCCGTGGCACGGCACGGCCGCGGCATCCGCGGACCGGTTCTGCCCGACGACGTCCCAGCCAGGCGCTCACGCGCAGAGAAGTTCGACCGGTACGTTCTCGACGCGTTCGCGCGAATCGATCATCGATGGCACGACAAGCTTTCGAAACTGGACATCGCTGTCGACGACGTGCCCAAGATCAGGGCACTGGATCCGGAGTCCGTGACATGGCCACCCGAAGTTGTGGCAGAGGGTCCCGTGCCGTTGTCACGATTGGTGCCGGCCGGGATAGACAAGCGCGGTGAGACGACACGCGCCAGGGTGGTGCTGTTCCGACGACCGCTCGAGCGTCGCGCAAAGCACCCGGAAGATCTGGAAGACCTGTTGTTCGAGGTTCTGGTGGAGCAGGTAGCGACCTATCTCGGTATCGACCCGGACGAGGTGGATCCGAACAGCGCCGCGCAGTGATGGTCCGGCGGGTGATGGCCCGGAGAGTGATGGGCCGAGCGCAACCGAGAGTCGGTGGAGCGCTCAGCCGATTCCGCGCTTGAGTCGACGCCGTTCCCGCTCGGACAGCCCGCCCCAGATACCGAACCGCTCGTCGTTGGCGAGTGCGTACTCGAGGCATTCGTCCTTGACCTCGCAGCCGAGGCAGATTCGCTTGGCCTCGCGGGTCGATCCACCCTTCTCCGGGAAGAAGGCCTCGGGATCGGTCTGGGCGCACAGCGCGCGCTCCTGCCACTGATCCTCGATCTCCTCGAACATTTCGTCGAATCCTGCGACGAGACTGAGGAACGGTTTGGCCGGCGGAACCGACTCGGCAACGAACGGCATCAGGTCGGCGTCGGAGTCGACATCGCTGTCGGTATCGCCGCCGGTCTCGAACTGTGTCTCGATCGTTCGGGTCACGTACGCAGAACCCGCGTCGATCGTGACGCTCGAATCTGCCCCGTTGTCGGACTCGGTCTGCGGCGCGTCGTCGACAGCGCTGAGGTGTGCAGTGGGTCCGCCCCGCTGATCACGTGTCACGTGCTCGTCATACATCGCTTCCGCCTCCTCACCTGTGCTAGCGCAGATACTTTCGGTCTTCGTGTGCTCGAATACCTTGCCCCGCGCAGGTATTCGGTCGAACTGGCGCGCCCGAACGCACGAGCGTCCGTCCAACTCTCGACCTCTACTCGACGTCCACGCAACGACGAACAGGAAGGGAACGAGTGTTCGAAACCAGGTTCGCTGCAATCGAACTCGTGCTGCGAACACTGAATGACATACCTGTGATTAGACACGCACAGGTGTGTCGCGGTCAAGCCGATCGCGCAAATCCAATACCATCCCATGCCCGAAATCGGCTGTCTCCCCGAATCGGAGCCCGTCCCGTGCGTGTCGCGGCGGTTCTCGCACCCGCACACCGTCCGCTCGTACGGCGCAGCACCGGGTGGGCGCTCGCCCCGCACCGCCGCAACCCCACTAGGCTCGTGCGTTGTGAAAGTTACTGTTCTGGTCGGTGGCGTCGGTGGCGCACGGTTCCTTCAGGGTCTCAAATCCTTGTTCGGCGACAACCCCGAGCACGAGATAACTGCGGTGGTCAATGTCGGCGACGACGTGTGGATGCACGGCCTTCGCATCTGCCCGGATCTCGATACGTGCATGTACACGCTGGGTGACGGAATCGACACCGAGCGAGGATGGGGCCGCATCGCCGAGACCTGGAACGCTCGTGACGAGTTGGCGGCCTACGGTGCCGATCCCGACTGGTTCGGACTCGGTGACCGTGACATCGCCACACACCTCATCCGCAGTCGGATGTTGCGCACCGGATTTCCGCTGTCGGCAGTCACCGAAGCTCTCTGCAACCGGTGGCAACCGGGCGTCCGGCTGCTGCCTGTCACCGACGATCGCTCGGAGACCCACGTGGTGGTCACCGATCCCGACGATCCGAGCGGTGAGCAGCAGCGCGCAATCCACTTCCAGGAGTGGTGGGTTCGCTACCGCGCGCAGATTCCGACCCACAGTTTCGCCAACATCGGTGCCGAACAAGCAACTCCGGCACCGGGAGTGGTGGAAGCGATCACCGAAGCCGACGCGGTCGTCCTGGCGCCGTCCAACCCGGTGGTGAGCGTCGGCGCGATCCTTGCGGTGCCGGGTATCCGCGGGGCCCTCAGGACAACCGAGGCCAAGGTCGTCGGCCTCTCCCCCGTCGTCGACGGTAAACCGTTGCGCGGCATGGCCGACGAGTGCCTGTCCGTCATCGGTGTCGACACCACTGCACAGGCGGTAGGCCGTCACTACGGAAGCCGAAGCGGTACCGGCATTCTCGACGCGTGGCTGGTGCACACCACCGACGCCGCGGTCGTCGACGGAGTGGACGTGCAGTCGGTCCCGTTGCTGATGACCGACCCCGAGACCACAGCGGTGATGGCGCGTACAGCGCTGCTCGCGGCTGGACTCGACCTGTGACCGATCCACGCGCGACCGACTCGAAGTCTCCGGTACCGAGCGATCATGCACCGGGCGGTTCGATCGAAATGCTGCCGATCACCGGGCTCCCGGAATTCAGGCCGGGTGACGACCTGGCTTCGGCGATCGCCGAGCGAGCGCCGTGGTTGCGCGACGGCGACATCCTGATCGTCACCAGCAAGATCGTCTCCAAGGTCGAGGGCCGGTTGGTGCAGGCACCGCACGATGCCGACGAGCGAGACGCTGCCCGCAGGGTGCTGGTGGAGCAGGAAGCGGTGCGCATCGTTGCGCGCAAGGGCCGAACCCTCATCACCGAGAACCGGCTGGGCATCGTGCAGGCCGCGTCGGGCATCGACGGCTCCAACGTCGACGGTGGCGAACTGGCACTGCTGCCCGAGGACCCCGACGCCAGCGCCGCATCACTGCGCGCAGCTCTCGGCGAACTGCTGGGGGTGACGGTGGCCGTGGTCGTCACCGACACCATGGGGCGCGCCTGGCGGATCGGGCAGACCGACGCCGCCATCGGCGCAGCCGGCCTTCCGGTTCTGCACGCCTACGCCGGAGCCGAAGACGGTCAGGGCAACGAGCTCGTGGTCACCGAGGTCGCGATCGCGGACGAGCTCGCTGCCGCAGGCGATCTGGTGAAGGGCAAGCTGGGCGGTGTCCCGATCGCCGTCGTACGCGGCTTGGCACCGGTCGACGACGGTTCCACCGCGGCGGCCCTCCTGCGCGGCGGCGAAGACGACTTGTTCTGGCTCGGAACCGCCGAAGCACTCGATCGTGGCCGTCGGGAGGCTCTGCTCCTGAGACGGTCGGTGCGCTCGTTCTCCTCCGACCCGGTCGATCCCGAGCTGATTCGGGCTTCGGTTGCCGACGCTCTCACCGCCCCTGCCCCGCACCACACTCGACCGGTCCGGTTCGTGTGGGTCAGAACCCCGGCGCTGCGGCGTCGGCTGCTCGAGACCATGCGCGAGCAGTGGCGCGCCGACCTGACCGAAGACGGCCTCAGCGAGGAACGGATCGCCGCGCGACTGAGCCGCGGTGACATTCTGTTCGACGCACCGGAAATCGTCGTGCCGTTCTGTGTGCCGGACGGCGCGCACTCGTACCCCGACGAGAGGCGTCGAGCCGCGGAGGACACGATGTTCACCGTGGCGGTCGGTGCCGCCGTACAAGGTCTGCTCGTCGCCCTCGCGGTGCGGGAGCTGGGCAGCTGCTGGATCGGCTCGACCATTTTCGCCGCCGATACCGTGCGCGCCGAACTCGGACTGCGTGCAGATTGGAAAGCCATGGGAGCCATCGCAATCGGGCACCCCAGCGAGCCGTCGACGGTTCGGGATCCGGTGCTGCCCGGCTCGTCACTGTTGGAGCTCTGACGTGTCGGAGTCGACGCCACCTCATTCGACTCTGTGGAGTTCGGTCGGAGCATCGCTCGATCGATGGGCACCGTCCGATTCCAGCGACGAATCGCTCCGGCACACGATGCTGGCGTTTCTGCACAGCAACCCGGATGCATGTCTGCGCGCCAACGAGGCCGGCCACTTCACGGCGTCCTCGCTGGTGCTGAACGAATCGGGAAGCCACGTGCTGCTGACTCTTCATCCGAAGGTCGGCCGGTGGATTCAACTGGGCGGCCACTGCGAACCGACGGACCACACTGTGGTCGACGCGGCCCTGCGTGAGGCCACCGAGGAATCCGGGATCGCTGATCTGGCCATCGATCCGGCACTGCTTTCGGCGCACACGCACCCGATCACGTGCTCGCTGGGTAAGGCGACCCGGCACCTCGACCTGAGGTTCCTGGTGCGCGCCCCGGACGGTGCCCGAGCGGTGCGCAGCGAGGAGTCGACGGATCTTCGATGGTGGCCGGTGGACGCTCTGCCGGACACCGCCGAGCACGAGACGATCGACCGTCTCGTCGCACTCGCTGCACGCCGCCGGTAGCGACGAGCAGGTCGGGTCAGACGTCGGTGGAGAAGCGCACTCCGCCGTCGGGCAGCTTGACGCCGGGCCATACGCGTGCGCCGCGGAGCAGCTCACAACGTGCTCCGATGTCCGCACCGTCGCCGATGACCGCGTCTCGCACCAGGGCGCGAGGTCCGATGCGGGAACCGAAGCCCAGAATGGACCGCTCGACGACGGCCCCCGCCTCGACAACCGCACCGTCGAACACGACGGCACCGTCCAGGCGAGCTCCGGCACCGATCTCGGCCCCCCGGCCGACGACGGTTCCGCCGATCAACAGTGCGCCGGGTGCCACTCCTGCGCTCGGGTGAACCAAGGATTCACCTCGATCTCCGTGCAGCGCAGGCGACGGCGCGATGCCGCGGACCAGATCGGCCGAGCCCTTGACGAAGTCTTCCGGCGTACCCATGTCACGCCAATATGCGCTGTCGACGTGTCCGTAGACCTTCTTGTCCTCGGCGAGCAAGGCAGGAAACACCTCTCGCTCCACCGACACCGGCCGGCCGGCCGGGATGGACTCGATGATCTCGCGCTTGAAAACGTAGCAACCGGCGTTGATCTGGTCGGTCGGCGGATCCTGTGTCTTCTCGAGAAACGCTGTCACGCGGCCGGATTCGTCGGTGGGCACACAACCGAACGCGCGCGGGTCGCCGACACGAACCAGATGCAACGTGACATCGGCGTCGGTGGTTCGGTGCGTATCGAGAACTGCCGTCAGATCGGTGCCGCCCAGCACGTCGCCGTTGAAGACCATGACGTTCTCGGCACGCAGTCGCGGTAGGACGTTCCTGATGCCTCCGCCGGTGCCGAGCGGCTCGGTCTCGAAGACGTATTCGAGATCGATGCCGAGCGAGGATCCGTCTCCGAAATGCTGCTCGAACACTTCGGCTTTGAACGATGTTCCGAGGACGACGTGCTCGATACCCGCGGCCTTGATGCGGGCCAAGAGATGGGTCAGGAACGGTAGGCCGGCGGTGGGGAGCATCGGCTTGGGTGCCGAGAGCGTCAGCGGCCTGAGCCGAGTTCCCTTGCCGCCGACCAGAATGACTGCATCGGTACGTGCGGCGACCGATGGGGAACTATCCGACATGTCCAGCCTCTGTTCTCTCGTCCGTGAGTCGTCCTTCAACTGCGCGGGCCCGAAGCGCCGAGGTCACAACGATCTTCGAGCGAAGACCGAGACCGGCGCGCAGAGCCAATCGTAAGGGAGCCTGCCACGTCTTCGCGTGCCTGTCGGCCTGGAAGCGGTACGCACTGGTGTGATGTGCGGGCAACATCACTTCCGGATGCCGCCCTGCTGCATGGCCTTTCGAGTGGGTTACCTCGACATCGGGAACGTAGACGTTGTGCCAGCCCGCCCTGCCGAGCCGGTCACCGAGATCGACGTCCTCCATGTACATGAAGTAGCGCGAGTCGAATCCGTCGATCGAATCGAACGCCGACCGCCGCAGCAACAGGCACGATCCCGACAGCCACCCCACGGGTCGCTCGGTCACCGTCTCGTTCTCCTGGCGATACCGCTGAGTCCACGGGTTCTTCGGCCAGAGCTTGCCCAGTATCGCGTGGCCCGCACCCGACGTCAGATCGGGCACCGACCGAGCCGACGGGTAACGAGAGCCGTCGGGCTCGCGGATGAGAGGACCGAGAGAACCTGCTCGCGGCCACCGAGCCGCTGCGTCGAGCAATCCGTCGAGTGAACCGGGATGCCAGCGCACATCGGGGTTGGCCACGACGACGAATTCGACGGCCGGGTCCACGGCGGCCACCGCGCGATTGACCGCTGCTCCGTAACCGATGTTCGCGCCGGTGCGCAGCAACTCGGCCTCGTCGAATGCTGCCTCGGCTGCCTCGGGGGTGCCGTCGACCGAGCCGTTGTCGGCCATGATCACCCGATAGGGGCGCGTCGTGGCCTCACGTAGAGACGTCAGAAATTGATCCAGGTATTCGCCGGGCGAATAGGTCACCGTCACTACGGCCAGCTCGGAACTCACGCGGGCAAGAGTAGCCCGAGCACGGGCGAAAGCCTCATCTCGACTGCGTCAAGGCTGCCGTCAGTGCGGCCGACCACGGGCGCGCCGGCGTCAGGCCTGCGTCGACCCAGGCGGTCGGCGAGAGGACCGAGTAGGCAGGCCGGGGAGCCGGAACGACGTATTCGGCGCTCGAACAGGGCTGCACTCGCTCTGCATCGGCACCGATCTGTGTGAACACCGCGCGAGCGAGGTCGAACCAGCTGGCCTGCCCAGCGTTGGTGTAGTGCAGGGTCCGTCCCACCACGGTGGGGTCGGCTTCGATCTCGAGCAGGCCCGACGCCAGGTCGAGGGCGAACGTGGGCGAACCGATCTGATCGTTCACCACCGAGAGGGTCTCGCGCTCGCCTTCGAGCCGTCGCATCGTGGTCACGAAGTTCCTACCGGTGTTGTCGTACACCCACGCGGTCCGCACGATGACGGCCTCGGGCAACTCCTCGCGCACCGCGAGCTCGCCGGCGAGCTTGGTGCGTCCGTACGCCGACTGCGGCGCGGTCTTCGCGTCGACCTCGTACGGTTCGTTCGCTGTGCCGTCGAACACATAATCGGTGGATACGTGGATCAAGCGAGCACCGACACGCCCGCAGGCGCGCGCAAGATTTCGGGGGCCGTCCGCATTGACGGCCATGGCCCTGGCCTCGTCGGTCTCGGCAGCGTCGACCGCGGTGTAAGCAGCACAGTTGATCACCGTTGCTCCCGCACTCACCGTGGCAGCGACCGCATCGGGGTCGGTGATGTCCAGGTCGGCGGACGAATACGCGAGAACCTCCGCGCCGTTACCTCGCTCTGCAGCGAGAGCCACCACTCGGCGGCCCAACTGGCCGTGTGCACCGGTTACCACGATCGCATTCACGGTTGCCAAGTGTGGCACGCCGGGTTCGGTTGGGCGAGGCAGCGACTGCCGACAAGTAACCTTCGAAAGGCGGGGGGAGAACGAAGCAGTCGACTGCCGAGGTCGGTCGGAACGAGAGAGGGTCGTGAACGGTGCCACGAGATTCAGGCACGCCCGGAGGTGAGCGCACTCCCCCGCCGCGGCGGCGCACTCCCCGGCGATCCGACGGTTCCGAGGCACGCGGTGCGTACCGCCCCGACGATCTCGATGCGCGTTCAGCCCGTCGACACCCCGACGAAGAACAGCGCGGTCAACGCCGGTCCCGCGAACGCAGCCGCGGCGAATCGACCGGGAGATCGCACCGGACGAGGCAGCGTGATCCCCGCGGTTCCGTCGGACGACCAGAATCCGAGCGCGGCGCTCCTGCCGCTGGTGGCGGTCGCCGTTGGCCCGCGACTCACGTGGCTGTCGCAGTCCTGTCGATCCTCGTCCTTCTCGTGACCGGTTTCGCGTGGCGCAGTGTCGACAGTCTGCGATCGAACATCGCGACCGCAGGTGGTCTCGGTCTCGGCGGTGCAGCAGACGGTGCAGTCGACATCCTGATGGTCGGTACGGACAGCCGAACCGACGCCCACGGCAACGCGTTGTCGCCCGAGGAACTCGCATCTCTCAACGCCGGTGAAGAGGTGGCGTCGAACACCGACACGATCGTGTTGATTCGCGTCCCGAACGACGGATCGTCGGCCACTGCTATTTCCATCCCACGCGATTCGTACGTGGAAGTACCGGGCATCGGGATGTCGAAGATCAACGCCGCGTACGGCGCGACCAAGGAGAACAAGCGGCTGGAGTTGGTGGAGCAGGGTGTCACGGACGCCGACGCGGAGTCGCAGGCCACCGAGGCCGGGCGCGAGGCTCTGATCGATTCGGTCGCCAATTTGACCGGGATCACCGTCGATCACTACGCCGAGGTCGGTTTGCTCGGCTTCGTACTGTTGACCGATGCCGTAGGCGGCGTCGAAGTGTGCCTCAACAACCCTGTGCAAGAACCACTCTCGGGTGCGAACTTCCCGGCCGGTGAGCAGAAGCTGGCCGGTTCACAGGCTCTGAGCTTCGTCCGACAGCGGCACGATCTTCCCCGTGGAGACCTGGACCGCATCGTGCGCCAGCAAGTGTTCATGGCCTCGCTCGTTCGGAGTGTGTTGAGCGCCAAGACACTGAGCAATCCCAGCAAACTGGGGCAACTCAGCACGGCGGTGCAGCGTTCCGTGACGCTCGATTCCGACTGGGACATACTGGAATTCGCTACTCGACTGCAAGATCTCGCCGGAGGCAAGGTCAAGTTCGAGACCATCCCCGCCGTCGACATCAACGCCACGACCGACTACGGCGAATCGATCGTCCAGGTCGATCCTGCCGCGGTGAAGAAGTACGTCGCGGGTTTGCTCGGCGATGGCAACTCGGCGGAGGCCAATGCCGAGAACTCCGATGCCCCGGCGGTAGATCCGTCGACGGTGACCGTGGACGTCGCGAACGACAGCGGAATCGAAGGACTCGCCAACGGCGTTGCCGGTTCCCTGACTGCGTTGGGGTACGTCGGCGGCACCATCGGAAACTACGAGGGCTCGTCCATCTCGGCGAGCCGCATCCAATCTGCCGACGTCGACAGTGACGCCGCGCGCGCCGTCTCGGCCGCGCTCGGCGGACTGCAGATCACTGCGGACGACGCGCTGGCGTCGGACACCGTTCGGGTAGTACTGGCCGACGACTACGCGGGCCCCGGATCCGGGCAGGCGGCAACAGCCGAAACCATTGCGCCCGAGTCGGGTACAGCCATCCCCGAGGAGCCCGCGGCTCCGATCGACGCGGGCTCCACCGGCCCGATGTGCGTCAACTGACAGAGGCGTCGACCGACATGGTCGTCGACTTCGTCGGCGCTGCTCACAGCGCGGAAAACGCAGCGTGTGAACAGGCGCGCCGAGTCGTCATCTAGGGTGCGTGGTGTGGCCTCGAATCTGACTCAGACCCTGCTCGACCCGATTCTTGCCGCCGACCCGGCCGGTCCGCGCATCACGTTCTACGACGATGCGACAGGCGAGCGGGTAGAGGTGTCTGCGGTGACGCTCGCGAATTGGGCCGCCAAGACCGCCAACCTGTTACGCGACGAATTCGCGTTCGAGGTCGGCGGCAGAGTCAGTGTGCTGTTGCCCGCACACTGGCAGACGGCCGCGGTCCTGCTGGGGACGTGGTGGGCCGGCGGCGAGGTGGTCTTGGGCGTCGACGACTCCGCGGACGTGGCCATGGTGTCGGCACATCGACTCGACGAGGCCCCGGATGTCGACGAGGTGTTGGCCTTCTCACTCGACGCGTTCGGTAAGGCTGTCCCCGACCTGCCGATCGGAATGACCGATTACGCCACCTCGGTGCGGGTGCACGGCGATCAGTTCCGGGTCTCGGGAGGCGGAAGCGGAACAGCGGCACTGGACGGTCGTTCGGTGGACGAGGTACTCGCTGCCGCCCGCGCCGCCGCCGACACCCGTTCCTTCACAGCCGCCGATCGCGTGCTGTCGACTGCATCCTGGAACACCCCCGACGAGGTGATCGAGGGTCTGCTGTCGGTGCTCGCCGCAGGTGCCTCGCTGGTTCAGGTGACCAATGCGGACGAGGAGAAGTCCGAGCGGCGCGTCGAGACCGAGAAAGTCACCGCAACCCTGACCTGAACTTCGGGCACACACCGCACGAGCGCAGCACTCATCCGGGCGGTCGATAGCCGCCGTCGGCGAGACCCGCCTGGATTTCGTATTTGTTCGCAGGCCCACGGTGCCGCGTTTCCTCGGCGAGGTATCGAAACGGGAACGTCAACCCGAAATGCGCCCACTGATCCGCGTGCACGGCCTCGTGCCGCAGTACCCGACGAGCAGTGTTGCCCTTCGTCAGGTAAGCGCCACCGAATGTCGTTCCGCCGCGCCCGAATCCGCCGCGCAGGCCGGTACAGACGAAGATCGAGAACTCGTCGTCGAAATGCGCTGTTCCGCGCCACACACGCGCGTAGAACAAAGCCAGCCGCGTCACGAGCATGGACTGCCACCGACCCCGCCCGGCTCGCCGAATCTGCTCATGCCGAGACACAGCCGTCCTCACCCCAGCAACGTGGTGCGCAGAGCTTTGTCCTTTTCCAACACCACGGCCTCGAGTGACGCCTGGAACGCGGACATTCGTTCTTGCAGCGCGGGATCGGACGCACCCAGAATCCGGACCGCGAGCAGCCCCGCGTTGCGAGCACCGCCGATGGACACCGTAGCCACGGGCACGCCCGCGGGCATCTGAACTATCGAAAGCAGCGAATCCATACCGTCGAGGTACTTCAGTGGGACCGGCACACCGATGACCGGCAATGGCGTCGCCGACGCCACCATGCCGGGCAGATGCGCCGCTCCCCCGGCACCGGCGATGATCACCTTGATGCCACGACCAGCGGCCTCGCGGGCATAGTCCAGCATCCGCTGCGGGGTTCGGTGTGCCGAGACGACGCCGACCTCGAACCGAATACCGAACTCCGCCAACGCTTCTGCAGCCGCTTCCATCGTGGGCCAATCGGAATCGCTGCCCATGATCAGGCCTACGGCAGGTCCGGGCTCAGCGATAGTGGAGGTGTCAGTCATCGTGCGGATCCCATCCGTCGGTCCATTCGGCGTGCGACATCCAGTGCGCTGCACGTTCGGCCCGCTCGCGCACCGAGGCCACGTAGGCAGGATCGCCGAGTGAACCGGACGACGAGCCAAGGATGTTCACGTGGCCGATCTTGCGGTCCTTGCGCTCACCTTTTCCGTACAGGTGCACCTTCGCATCGGGCATGCGGGCGAACAGGTGATGCAGCCGCTCGTCCATCGTCATTTCCGGTGCCTCCGGCGCGCCCAGAATGTTGGCCATCACGGTCAGCGGAGCAAGCGGGTCGGTGTCTCCGAGTGGATAGTCCAACACCGCACGCAGATGTTGCTCGAACTGCGAGGTGCGGCACCCGTCCATGGTCCAGTGACCGGAATTGTGCGGCCTCATCGCCAGCTCGTTCACCAGCAGCTTGCCCGAGGTGGTCTCGAACAGCTCGACCGCCAGATCTCCTACGACGCCGAGTGCCCCCGCGATGTCGAGTGCGAGCCGGCCCGCGAAAGTGGCCACGTCCTCATCGAGGTCGGGAGCAGGTGCGAGCACGACGGCGCACTGGCCGTTGCGCTGTACGGTCTGCACGACGGGCCACGCAGCACCCTGACCGAACGGCGATCGTGCGACCATGGCCGACAATTCGCGGCGCATGGCGACCTTCTCCTCCACCATGAGCGGTACACCCAGGTCGAGTTGAGCAGTGACGATCGCCTCTGCTTCTTCGGCATCTGCAGGCATCCAGACACCGCGTCCGTCGTATCCGCCGCGTACGGCCTTGAGGACCACCGGCCACCCGTGCTCGTCTCCGAACGCGATGGCGTCCTGCGCCCATGCGACCTCCGCGTAGGCGGGGCCGGGCGCGCCCAGTTCCGCCAGCTTGCGACGCATCCGCAGTTTGTCCTGCGCGAAGATCAACGCGCTCGGTGGCGGCTGCACGTTGACACCTTCGGCGACCAGAGTCTCCAGGTGCTCGGTCGGCACGTGCTCGTGGTCGAACGTGAGCGCGTTGGAACCGGTCGCGGCGGTGCGCAGCGCCTCGAGGTCGTCGTGATGCCCTAAGACGACGTCGGGGCTCACCTGGGCAGCCGGCTCGTCCGAGCCCGCGGCCAGGACCCGGAGCGTCTGCCCGAGCTCGATGGCGGATTGGTGGGTCATTCGTGCGAGCTGACCGCCGCCGATCATCGTGACCACGGGCATTCCGGTCGACGACGGGCGCGCAGCTGTGGGGCGCGGTTCGGTACCTGTCACGGCTCACCATGGTGTCATGTCGTGCGCCTTCGGTCCGAACCGGCAGCCGCACACGAGACGGCCGACTCGGCGAGGACCTGTGGAAACCCTGATGATCAGAGCGTCGGTTCGTCGGATCGGTCGTACGTTTCGTAGACTTCACCGTTGTGCCGACGATCGACAGCGTGCTTCGACGCTTACCCAAGCCCATCAGGGATCTTGCGATTCGGCACAGCGAGCTGATCAAGTTCGCCATAGTGGGTGGCACGACGATGGTGTTCGACCTCGTCATCTTCTATTCGCTGAGCTTGACGGTGCTCGAGCAGAAGCCCGTGATCGCGAAGATCATCTCGGGCGTGCTTGCCACGCTGCTGAGCTACTTTCTCAATCGCGAATGGGCCTTCAAACACCGCGGCGGCCGCGAGAGACACCACGAGGCCCTGCTCTTCTTCGGCATCAGCGGCATCGGCGTGCTCATCGCAGCCGGTCCCCTGTGGATCGCGAACAACATCTTCGACATCCGCGACACCAACGAGTCCCTGACGATGGTCGTCATCATCGACTTCGTACTGAACTACATCATCGGCAATCTTCTTCAGATGGCGTTCCGGTTCTGGGCGCTGAGGCGTTTCGCATTTCCCGAGGACAACGCGCGCACGATTCTCGAGATCGACGCCGAGCGCAACGAGGGCCCTACCGCCGCTGCGGACGCACTCGACCAGCCCTGACCATTCTCAACGCGGCTCACGGCGCGGCATCGCGGGCGAGGGTTCACGCCACGCCGGTATGAACACCGAGAACAGCGCAGGTCGGCGACGTTGCAATTCCAGCCTGCCGCCGTCCGCTTCGATCAGAGCCCGAGCCAGTGCCAACCCGACACCGGTGGATCCGGCACCGGAAAATCCGCGATCGAAGATGTGTGGCGCAAGTTCGTTGCTCACTCCCGGCCCCTCGTCGGATACCTCCACGCAGACCAGTCGTTCCCGCCGTCGATCGGTGCTCTCGACCGCCGAGACCGCCCGGACGGCGACTGTGCAGGTTCCGTCGCCGTGCACCAGGGAATTGTCGACCAACACCGACACCGCCTCCCGCAGGCGTGATCCCGTCACCGACGCCTTGAGGTCCATGTCGCCCTTGAGCTCCAGGCTGCGGCCTACGTCCTCGAAATTGCGCTGCCATTCGACGACGGTGCCGGTCAATTCCTCGATGACCGAGACTTCGTGAGCGCCGGCTGCACCGTCACTGCGGGAGGACCGAACGAGCTCGTCGATGGCGAGGGTCAACCGGTCGACCTGGTCCATCGCCTCGTTTGCCTCGTCCACCACCGCCGGATCCGGGTGCGTGGAAATTTCGTCCAGCCGCAGCCGGACCGCCGTCAAGCGGCTGCGGAGCTGGTGGGAGACATCGGCGACCAGCGTGTGTTCACGCTGCAGGCGGCCCGCGATCTCGACAGTGGCCGAATCGAGTACTTCCGAGACCCGGTCGAGCTCAGCGATCCCGTGCCGTCGTGGGTCCGGCCGAAAGTCACCCTCGGCAAGTCGAGCGGCGCGCCGGGCCACGTCCTGCAGCGGATCGGCCAAGCGCTTGGCAGTCAGAACAGCGACGACCGTGCCGGCCATCGCGGAGGCGAGTACCACGAGAGTCACCGCTCCGAGCGCCTGTCGTTGAAGGGACCGCATGTCGTCGGACGGCACTTCGAGTCGCAGTGAACCCGAGGTACCCATCGACAACGACTCCACGAGCGGCCGATCCACGAACGCCTGGCCGATGTCCGCCCGCGACGCAGCATCCTCGGGGGTCGGGTAGATGACCACCAGCCGTCCCCCCTGGGGGATGGCCAATCGAAGCGAACCGATGTCGAGTTGGCCTTCGATCAGACCCGCCGACCCCTCCTGCGAGATGATCTCCGCCGCCATCCTGTCGAGACGGGCTTGCAGGTCGTTGCGGGTGAAGTCCTCGACCCACAACCACGCCGTGTACATCAGAGGCAAACCGAGCAACAGTGCCGTCATGACGACGACAGCGAGAATCGAGACCAGAATTCGACGCCGCATCGACGACTAGTCGCTGTTGATGCGGAATCCGACGCCGCGCACCGTCGCGATACGACGCTCGGCAACGGGTCCCTCGTCGCCGATCTTGCGACGCAGCCAGGACATGTGCATGTCGAGGGTCTTCGATCCGCGCAGCTCGGCGTCGCCCCATACCTCGCGCAGAATCACATCGCGGGAGACCACTTGGCCCGCATGATCGAGCAAGACCTTCAGCAGCTCGTATTCCTTGTTCGCGAGCGAGATCTCGGTGCCCCCGACGAGGACGCGGCGGGCTGCTGGTTCGAGGCGAATGGCTCCGACCTCGATCGGCGAGTCCTCCCCCGCTCCGCGGCGGCGGAGCAGGGCACGTACTCGGGCCATGAGCTCGGCGAGCCGGAAGGGCTTGCCGACGTAGTCGTCTGCGCCGGCATCGAGGCCGACAACGAAATCGACTTCGTCGGTTCGCGCGGTGAGCATGAGGACGGCCAGCTCGGATCGGTTGGCCCGCACCTGCCGGCACACCTCTAGGCCGTCCATACCCGGGAGCCCCAGGTCGAGGATCAGCAGATCGAATTTTCCATCCAAGGCGCGTTGGAGGGTGGCAGGGCCGGTCTGTTCGACGGTCACCGTGTACCCCTCACGCCCGAGAGCGCGGGACAGGGGCGCAGCGATAGCTTCGTCGTCTTCGGCAAGCAGCACGTCGGTCACATCGGTCACCCTACGGTTCCAAAATGAGAACAGCCTGTGTTACCTGCGTTTTCCAGCGCGCCATCCGGGTCTGGACTCGGGGGGC
This sequence comes from Rhodococcus ruber, assembly GCF_027270735.1. Taxonomy (GTDB): domain Bacteria; phylum Actinomycetota; class Actinomycetes; order Mycobacteriales; family Mycobacteriaceae; genus Rhodococcoides; species Rhodococcoides rubrum_A. The sequence goes on from NZ_JAPWIJ010000003.1 coordinate 575,017, forward strand.
GAATCGTCGGACATCGGCTCGAATGCAGCCTCTCGGCCGTGCACGGACTCGCGGCGGTACTCCATCGAGTCGAATACCTGCTGGTAGAGCAGGGAATGGACACGCTGGACGTGCGGAATGTCGTCGAACTCGAGTGGATCGTCCGACGCCGAGGCAATGATGAGTGTTCCGGTGCCCAGCATCCGATCGAGCAGGCCGTGGCGAAACTGCACGTTGCTGATTCGACTCATCGGAATATCTATGCCGGAGTGGGTCAGCACGCCCTGGCGAATCAACACACGCCGATCGGTGACGATGAAATGCGTGCACTTCCAACTGATCAGCGGAACCAGACAGCGCCACCCAACGATCGCCGCCCACACCACTGCTGCGGCGATCATGGCGACGTCAGCGGCGGTGGATTGCAGCCGCGCACTCGCTACGCCGAGGGCTACCCCGGCGACGCCGGTGACGAGGACGAACGTGATCGACGGGAGTATCAGCATCTTCCAGTGCGGGTGATGATGGAGCAGTAGCTCTTCCTCGTCGGCCAACGCGTCTTGTGGATACCCCACGTGCACTCCTGACTACTCGCTACGGCATCCGACTGAAGGTGTGATGGTCTCACGAGACGGGTCGGAGATGAGTGACGTCACCCGCCGCCACAGCCAGCCGACCGGAATCGGGGTGCTCCATCTCGATCACCATTCTGCCGTGCTCATCGACGTCGACGGCAGTGCCGAACTTCTCCTCGCCGCCGGGAAGGTCGACTCGCACGCGCTGCCCTATGGTGCCGCACCGATCCCGATACCGGTGCGCGAGCGCATCGGTACTCCAGTTCGAGTCACGCCACGAGTCCACTTCGGCTGCCACCCCCCGCAGAATCGCGCGCACCAACGTGTCGCGATCGAGAACCGCTGCCTTCTCCAGAGCGAGCGACGTGGCCGTGGACACCGGCAACTCGTCCGCGGTCATCGACACGTTGACCCCCAGCCCGATGACCACCGTCGGCGACGGTCCGTGCGCAGCCACCTCAGCGAGGATCCCTGAGACTTTCCTACCTCCGATGAGGACGTCGTTGGGCCACTTCAGTCGCGCATCGACTTCGCCGACGGTCCGTAACGCATCGACCAATGCGATCCCGGTCATCAACGGCAGCCATCCGAGCACCGCTGGATCGATGCCCGGGAACTTCAGCAGCATCGACAAGAGGATCTGCGACCGAGGCGCGCCGGAAAACGATCTCGAGTGCCGACCACGACCGTTGTCCTGATGCTCGGCGATCAGCGCGGTCCGGTCGGCACAGTTCGCTGCCCCTGCCACCAGATCCGCATTGGTCGAACCGGTTTCGGTCACCACGTCCAGACGGGACCACGACGCCTGCGGCCCGTCCACCAGTGCCCGCCGAAGTGCGCGGACGTCGAGCGGCGGGCGATCGAGGTTTGTCCACATGAGCACCAGCATATGGGCTCGGCGTAGACGGAACCCGTCGGCGAACCACCCTGGGTCGGGTCGCAGATCACACTCGCAGTTAAAGTGTTGCCCCATGACCAGCGTCCAGGATTCCACTGCACCCGGGTCGGCCGAAACACCCGATATCCATACCACTGCGGGTAAATTGGCCGATCTTCGTAAACGTCTCGCGGGTGCGGAGCATCCTTCGGGTGAGGCGGCGGTGGAGCGGGTGCATGCGAAGGGCAAGTTGACTGCGCGGGAGCGGATCACCGCCCTGCTCGACGAGGGTTCGTTCGTCGAGCTCGATGCGTTGGCGCGGCACCGGTCCCAGAATTTCGGGTTGGGTGAGAACCGGCCCCTCGGTGATGGTGTCGTCACCGGCTACGGCACGGTCGACGGCCGTGATGTGTGTGTGTTCTCCCAGGATGCGACCGTTTTCGGTGGCTCGTTGGGGGAGATCTACGGGGAGAAGATCGTCAAGGTGATGGATCTGGCGGTCAAGACCGGGCGGCCGTTGGTGGGGATCAACGAAGGTGCCGGTGCCCGCATCCAGGAAGGTGTCGTCTCTCTCGGGTTGTACGGGGAGATCTTCCACCGCAACGTTCGTGCGTCGGGGGTGATCCCGCAGATCTCGGTGATCATGGGACCCGCCGCGGGCGGGCATGTGTATTCGCCGGCGTTGACCGATTTCGTGGTCATGGTCGATGGCACCAGTCAGATGTTCGTCACCGGCCCCGATGTCATCAAAACCGTCACCGGTGAGAACGTGACGATGGAAGAGCTCGGTGGCGCGACGACGCACATGGAGAAGTCCGGGGTCGCGCATTACGTCGCGTCCGGGGAACACGATGCACTCGACTACGTGCGTGATCTGCTGTCGTATCTGCCGAGCAACAATCGGGCCGATGCGCCGCGGACAGTCCCGTCGGATCCTGTTCTCGGGGCGATCGAGGACTCGTTGACCGCGGAGGATCTCGAGCTCGATACGTTGATTCCGGATTCGCCGAACACTCCGTACGACATGCACGAGGTGATTCGCCGGATCCTCGACGACGACGAGTTCCTGGAAGTGCAGGAGGGGCGGGCCCGCAACATCATCGTCGGGTTCGGGCGGGTCGACGGCCGGTCGGTGGGGATCGTGGCCAACCAGCCGACGCAGTTCGCGGGCACGCTCGATATCGATGCCTCGGAGAAGGCGGCGCGGTTCGTGCGCACGTGTGATTGTTTCAACGTTCCGATCATCACGTTGGTCGATGTGCCGGGGTTCCTGCCGGGGACGGGGCAGGAGTACAACGGCATCATTCGTCGTGGCGCGAAACTGTTGTATGCCTACGGGGAGGCGACGGTCGGGAAGATCACCGTCATCACCCGCAAAGCGTACGGCGGGGCGTACGACGTGATGGGGTCCAAGCACATGGGAGCCGACGTCAATTTGGCGTGGCCGACCGCGCAGATCGCGGTCATGGGGGCCTCGGGTGCGGTCGGGTTCGTGTACCGCAAGCAGTTGCTCGAGGCCGCGAAGAAGGGTGAGGACGTCGATGCGTTGCGGCTCGAGTTGCAGCAGGAATACGAGGACACGTTGGTCAACCCGTATGTCGCTGCCGAACGTGGGTATCTCGATGCGGTCATTCCGCCCAGTCACACCCGTGGGCAGATCGTGACCGCGTTGCGTCTGCTCGAACGCAAACAAGTGACCCTGCCGCCGAAGAAGCACGGAAACATTCCACTATGAGCGGCGAAGCGAATCATGACGCAGTGAGCGGCGAAGCGAATCACGACGCAGTGAGCGACGAGGTCGTGCTGGCGGAGGACGAGATTTCCGCCGCGTCTCCGGAAGTTCGCGTGGTGAAAGGCAATCCGAGCGACGAGGAACTTGCCGCGCTGGTGGCAGTTCTGACGGCTGCACAGGGTGGACCTGCATCGGTGAGCGATTCTCGGCCTCCGGAGCTGTGGGGATCACCGACGCTCCTTCACCGCGGTTTCGCGCCTCAGTCGGCGTACTCGTACGCAGCCTCGGGCCGCTACTCGCGGTGACTGTGCCACCAGCGGAGGACGATCGGCGTCCGATACGTCTCGTCCTGGCGTCTGCCTCCCCGGCTCGCCTGTCGGTGCTGCGCGGAGCCGGCGTCGAACCGATCGTCCAGGTGTCGGGCGTGGACGAAGATGCGCTCACCGAGGCTCTCGGGCCCTCTGCATCTCCGGAAACGGTGGTGACGGAATTGGCCAGGGCCAAGGCGGCAGCAGTGGCGGAGACGTTCATGGACTCGACACACGATCTGGTGATCGTGGGCTGCGATTCGATGCTGTCGATCGGCGGCGAACTACACGGTAAGCCGCATTCGGTCGAGGTGGCGCGAGAACGATGGCAGTCGATGGCGGGAAACAGCGGCGAGTTGCTGACCGGCCATGCAGTGCTTCGGGTGACGGCCGGCGTCGTCGTGGCACAGGCTGCGGCGCACAGTTCGACCGTCGTGCACTTCGCGACGCCGTCGTCGATGGACCTCGAGGCCTATCTCGCCTCCGGTGAGCCGCTCGCGGTTGCGGGGGCCTTCACGCTGGACGGGCTCGGTGGTTGGTTCGTGGACCGCATCGAGGGCGACCCGTCCTCGGTGATCGGCATCGGCCTACCGCTGGTGCGAACCCTGTTGAACCGGGTGGGGACGTCCTTGGCCGAGCTGTGGGGTCGATCCTCGTCTTAGCCGCACCGGTGTCAAGGCAGTAGGTCGATCAGTTCGCGCGCCCACTCCTCGGCCATCGTCTTGGGCTTGATGTTGGACGAGCTGTCGTGCCGAGCGTGGCTGCCGATCTGCTTGCCACCGAGTTCGGTGAGCTTCTCGGCAATGATCTCGCCGCCGCGGTTGAACGTGTCCTCGTAGACCCGGTCGCCCAGTCCGAACACTGCGAACTGGAGCCCCGCGAGGTCGGGGGCATCTTCGACGAGTGCGTCGAAGAAGGGCTCTGCACCGGTGGGGAGCTCGCCGTCGCCGTAGGTGGAGCAGATGATCACGTGGACGTCGTCCGTGTCGATATCGGACACCTCGTACTCGAGCATGTCGCGTACCTCGGCGTCATGATCGCTCAGAACGTCCGCAATCTTGTCGGCGACCTCCTCGGCCGTACCGGTCTCGGACCCGAACAATACGACCACTGCCATGGATCGCTCCCCTTTCTCACACCTGCTCGAACACTCGAACAGTCGGCAAGCATAGCGGCACCGGGGATCCGGTCGAAAATCCGTGTGCACCCACCTTTGTGAGGTGTCTCGAGGTCACCAGAATTCGGGCGTCAGACCCCAACTGTCGTATTCGGCCTCGACGAGCCCGCGCAGGTGTTCCTTGCTGGGGAATCTGTCCGGATCGAGCCCGGTGACGCACAGTGTCGCGCGGTCGCCCGATTCGTTCCACCACGCGCTGACGCCGCCTCCGGTGCGCCGCAGCAGGGCCACATCGGTGTTCTGTGTGATGGACCTCATTGCTACCGCGGTGGCGTCGACACCCCCGATGGTGCGCAGCGCGACACCTCGGCTGCCGAGATTCGAGCACAGACACAGCGGTGCCGATCCGGATGCGGCAAGTTTGGCCACGATCGCGTCGGGCAGCAGTTGCATCAGGGGTTTGAGCAGCTCGAAGGTCGTCGTGACAGTCCGGTCGGCCTGGGCCCGGAATGCCTGTTTGCTCGATGCTCGAATCGGCCCGAGGTCGTTGCGATACGCCCCTCCCCCGTCCACATGGATCGAGACGCCGGAGGTCGCGTTGGCTCGCCGATCTCCCGCCCTCCTGGTGCTGACCGGGAGAGCGACACGAACCCGCTCCTCCGTGGCGATTCGTCCACTGCGGGTCAAGATGCCGAGCACGACAGCAACCAGCAGACTGTTGGAGCTGCCGCCTTTGCTCGCCGCGGCAGCAGACCAGTCCGCGGACATGCAGTCCACGACAACGGTGCTCGGTACCCACGCTCCCTCCGCCGGTGCCACCATCACACGCGGGCGGTCCGCCTTCGCGTCGACGGATACCGAGCCGGAGCCCGTGGTCCTTGCTCGCACCGCCTCGACCGCGGCACCGCCGAGAGCACGTGCCGCACCCGAGAGCGCCGCACCGATCCGACCGACACCGTCGACGATGTCGGCACCCGTGCGAGCCGACACGGTGTCGGAATCGTCGAGTCCGACTCGCTCGAAATCGTCGGGAACCGCGCGCCCGGACAGCGCGGACGCGGCGGCCGAGGTCAGAGCTCCGCCGTCACCGACGACGTGGGAGCCCACCAACGACACGATCGTGCCGCCATCTTCGACCGCTGTGGCGGACAACCGCCACGCCGGTCCCTCGATCGGGTTCAACGTCGCGGCAGCTTGGTCCTCGATCCATCGGTCGACTGCCGCACGGACGATCGGTGATTCGACGACGATGGGATCGGCCGGTCTGCGGGCCGCGGTCCAACTGTCACGCGCTCCGGGGACTCGTGCCCGCCGAACGGACCGATCGATAGGGCCTGCGGCGAGCAGGTGCCACATCGCTTCGAGTGCGTCGACCGAGATCGGGCGGTCGAATCGCCAGACGATCTGATTGACCACCGGTACCCCGAGAACGCATTCCATGCGGAGGAAGAGGTCGTCGTCGTAGGTCAGTCTTTCCACCACGAGAGCCTATCTCTGTGGGCGTACGCATGCAGGTGGGCCGCAATTGTGTTTCCCGCCATATGTTTTCCGTATCGAGCCGAGGCAGACGGGTACTGATAGGTTGTCTTCGATCCGAAGTCGACGTGCTGCGAAGGACTGTATGAAGTTCGTGATGCCCTTCAACGGGAGCCGCGGTGACGTGACACCCGGTGTGGCGCTCGGTGTGGAACTCGCCCATCGCGGGCACGATGTGGTGTTCGGCGCACCCCCCAATCTGCTGGACTTCGCTCGCTCGAGCACGGCTGGGTCCGAACGTGTGCACGTGGTCTCGTTCGGCCCGGACACCCATCGCCTGTTGGAGTCGGAGCTGATTCGGGTGCGGATCAAGTCGGCGAACCCGCGGACGAGAATGACGGCACTGGCGGAATTGGCCAATCACGGTTGGGACCAGATGACGGCCGAGCTCGCGCAGATGTCGGAGGGCAGCGACGCGATCGTCACTGGCTCACTGGGGCAGGAAATGGCGTTCAACATGGCAGAGGCAACCGGCAGTGCCTTTGTGGCCCTGCACTATTGCCCACTCCGACGAAACGGTGTCGTCCCGGTGGTTCCTGGGGTGGGCCTGCCGGGCACCGTCAACCGATCGATGTGGGCGCTGGCCGAGGCACTGCGGTGGAAGTCGATGAAGACTCGCGAGAACACCCAGAGGACAACCCTGGGCTTGGCAACCACCCGCGATTCGTTACCCAGACGATCCGAGCGGTACGGCGGCGTCGAGATCCAGGCCTACGAGTCGGCACTCTTTCCCGGGCTGGCCGAGCAGTGGGGGCCGCTGCGTCCGTTCGTCGGATTTCTGGGGCTGAGCACCGGGCGGAGGGAAATCGATCCCGCACTCGAGCAATGGCTGCATGCCGGACCCGCACCGGTGTACTTCGGTTTCGGCAGTATGCCGGTTCCCGACCCCGTAGCGCTGTTGCGCATGATCGACAACGTGACCGAGCAGCTGGGTCTCCGGGCCCTGGTCTGTGCCGGCTGGAGCAATCTCACCGGTGCCGAATCGATTGCGGCCCGGGCGAATCCGAACATGATGATCGTCGAATCGGTCGATCATGCGAGCGTGTTTCCGCGGTGTATTGCAGCTGTCCACCATGGTGGTGCCGGCACGACGGCCGCGAGTGCGCGCGCTGGCCTGCCGACGCTCGTGTGCTGGTTCAGCGCCGACCAGCCGTTCTGGGGTGCTGCGCTTCGCCGGATCGGGGCCGGGGCGAGTACGAAGTTCTCGGCCTTGTCCGAACCTGTTCTGCTACAAGGCATTGCCGACATCACCACCGAGGCGGCCAGGAGAGCGGCACGCGAGCTCGCAGAGACCGTGACACCGACCGAAGCAGCCGTGGCGGCCGCGGCGGACATCGCCGAGGCCACTGCGCGCGACCACTGACGCACTCACCAGAAGTGCGCGGACAGCCCCCATCGAGTCAACGCAGCGGCCACGTGGTCACTCAGCGCTCGGTCATCGGGGAATCGATCGGGATCCATGGCGTGAACTGTCAGGGTGACGGTGGCGTCCGTCTCGCACACCCAGGCCGTGAGTCCACCGTCCAGCGATCGAGCGAACTGCGCGTCGGCACCGAAGAAAGTCGCTCTGCCGGACACCGCGCGAGCTCGGACACCTGCCACCGTGCTGAAATCATCGGGTAATACACCCAGGTTGGACGCCAACCCTTCGGCACCGTCCCGAGGCTGCGGAACGCGCGCAACCACGGCGTCGGGCAGCATCTGAACGAGCGCCTGCGAGATTCCGGCGGGCGCGTGACCGGCCGCCTGCCTCGCGGCGAACGCGGTGAACGCCGCTTTGCTGAGCGAGCGAATGCGCGACAGGTCGAGAGCGGCGGCGTCGGTGACAGGGACCTCGATCTTGACGATCTTGGTTGCGTTGGAACGGATATCGTCGTCGACGCGATCGCTGACGGGCAACGACCACTGCACTGTGTCGCCGATCGAGGCGCGTCCGGCGTTCCCGGACGCGGCCGTCAGAACCGCGATGAACAACGAGTTCGACGTGCCGCCCCATCTCTTTGCCACCGCACTCCACGTCGCGGCGTCCACCTCGGCAACCACATGCGGCGATGTCCACGCCGAGTCCGAAGCCGGGTCGGTGACGACCTCGGAGCGCCTCGGGCCCACCCGGGGGGATGCAGGTGTCGGTACGGATCGGGTAGGGATCGGCAGGGCTGATACCGCGGAGCTCAGCAGCCAGCCTGCAGCGGATCGAAGTTGCCCCACCGCGTCTCTCACGTCCGCGCCGATCGCTGCCAGTCCGTGCTCGGCTGGAATCGGCCGCGGTTGCTCGGCCGGGGAATTCGCAGACCGGGAATTCGCGGATCGGAACGCGGCGACCAATGCACCACCGTCGGCGACCATGTGCGAGGCAGTCAACGACAGAATTGTCCCTCCGTTCGCCAGCGGCGCGGCCGCCAACCGCCAGCCGAGGCCTGTCTCGGGGTCGATATCCGAATCGAGGCGGCCGTCGGCCCAAGCCAGCACCTCCGAGGACTCGATGGACTCGGGATGAAAATCGAGTGCGTGAGAAACCGACGAGTTCACCCAACGTTCACGAGCAGTCGGCACCGACGGCGCACACACGCGGCGCGCAAGCAAACCGTCGGACAGGTTGTCGCGTAGTTTTTCCAGGTCTTCCCGCTGGACCGATTCGTCGAACCACCAGAGGAACTGGTTATAGACGGGATATCCGATGCCGTGGTGCATTCGCAAGAATAGGTGATCGGCAAATCCAATTCGAGTCACGCGCCGAACCTACTACATCCACGCAACGAAGCAGGTGCGTGAATTCGTCCGAGAAATGCATTCGTATTCCGCAATAGGTGACGACAATCGGCCCGATCTGTGTCTCGCGCCATGTTCGCGCCGCCCGGTGGCGTAGGTCGCTTTCGCCCGAAGACCGACTCTCGCCGAACATTGATTGTGACTCATCATCAAAGCGGACTGCAAAGACGGTGAATTGGTCGTACGATACGACAACTGAGCGCAACCACCGCAGGTGAACGAAGACCGGCGGTCAAGAGCTTCGGTAGTGAGAAGTATTACTTCTACGCGTCGCGAAATAGTTCCACGTAGCCCCTATCGTGACTTCTGGACTCGCTTCGGGTCGACAGCAATGACGTTGTTCTTTCAATGCGGAAAGCAGCAATCAGATAAACGACGAGTCGAATACACGGTCACACGACCCTCGCTTTACATCTACGGCTCGACCGTAATCGAACCCTTGCTGATACCGAACTGACGCCGAACACCGCTGGCCGGGCCCGGAATGGAAGAGGACTGACATGGAATACACCGAACTCGCCGACTACCCACTTCCCGCCGGACGGCTGACCGAGTGGGTCCCACGCGTCGACGACGACCGTTGGGCATCGGACTCACGTGGGCTGTCGTTCACTCATCAGGACCATTGCGAGCGCAGCGCACCGGGATCGTGGATCGGGACCGTGTTCGAGATCCATCGCCGCTACGACGTCGACGCAGTGCGAGCGACCATCGTCGCGTACATGGGACGGCACGAGGCTTTCCGGACCAAGGTCAGTCGCGACGAGGAATCCGGATCGTGGCAGCGCTACACCGCGCCGACAGATGCCGTGCAGGTCATCGATCGCGCGCACACCGAGCCGCGAACCGAAACACAGGTCTTCAGCCATCTGCACTCCTGGTTCGGCGAGACGGTATCGCCGACGGCATGGCCGCACTTCGTACTGGCGACGATCGAACCCGACGATGCCTCGCGTGCTCTCTCGAACGGGCCCGGGGAGTCGTTCCTGCTCGCATTTGCTGCGGACCACTCGGTGATGGATGCCTACAGCCAGATCTACGCCATCAACGAGATCGACCGGCTGTATGCGCAGGCCCTCGAGGGCACCGATCCGGAACTGCCCGAGGTGGGCAGTTACGTGGACTTCAGTCAGTCCGAACGCGAGCTGGGCGACACCCTGACCAGGGACCACAGCGCCGTCCGAAAGTGGCAGGACTTCCTGGCCGTGGAGAACGGACGCTTTCCGGGCTTCCCGCTTCCCGTGGCGGTCGAACGGGCGTCCACGACCGACGGTCCTGCCGCTCAGAGCAGCATCTCTTCGTGGCTGCTGACCGCGGATCAGTCGGACGCCGTGAACGCCGCGTGCCGCGCCGCCGGGTACAACATGCAGGCCGGGATCCTCGCGGCCCTGGCTCTGACGAACGCGCGCCTGTCCGGCCGCACGTCGCTACGCACCGTGATGCCGATGCACACGCGAGACGAACAGAAATGGGCGGCATCGGTCGGCTGGTACGTCGGGATCCTGCCGATGGAGATCCAACTCGACAGCGCGCGCACTTTCGGCGAGGCGCTCGAGGCCGCAGCGGCGGCGGGCTCGGCGAACAAGGGGCTCGCACGCATGCCCTACTCCAAAATCGCGCAGATTCTCGAGTCGACGGAGATCCCCCGGTTCGTCGTCTCGTACATCGACCTGAGGTTTCTTCCGGACGCAGCCCAGTGGCAGGCCCGCAAGGGCCGCGCATTGCGGAGCAACTGCCACGCGGACGACGAGGTCTACTTCTGGGTCAACCGGACGCTCGAAGGGCTCAACATCTCGGCACGGTTCCCCAGCTCGGATGTCGCGTCCACCAACGTTCATCGCTTCATCACCGAGTTCGTGGCGGTATTGACTGCAGTGATCGATTCCGATGCCGGTACCGATACGGTGCTCACGTCGGTCTCGCAGTCGGTGACCGTCGCCGCGGAGTGAGACACTCGACCGGCTCGCGGCTCGTATCGCAAAGGATGAAGCAACGATGATCATCACCGCCATGGGCAGCTGGAATCCTGCCCCGGGCCGTCTGCTCGAGTGGCACCCGTCACCGGCCGCCCAGGCCAGAGCTGCAACGGCACCGGTCGATTCGACCCCGCCGTCGTTCCTGCAGGAAGACCATCTGAAGGCAGCGTGGGCAGCGCGGCAGCGCAATGATGTTCATACCGCGTACACCGGGGTGGCGACCGAGATCGACGGCGATGTGGACACCGCTGCGATGAGCCGCGCTCTGGCGGCCTACGTCCTGCGTCACGAGGGCCTCCGATGCTGGTTCGAGGTGGAGAGCACCGGTGTCGTGCGCCACCTCGCGGAACCCGAGGTCGCCGAATTCGAGGTACTGGACGCCGGCGAGTCCACGAACGACGATGGATTCCAACGCTATGTGCGGCAGCGCTTCTCGACCGAAGCAACCGCAGATGTCTGGCCCGGATTCGTCATCGGCGTCGTGTCGAGGCCCGGGAGCTTCACGTTGTACTACGGCGCGGACCACGCGTTCACCGATGGTGGTTCGCAGGCATTGGTCATCAGCGAACTCGCCGATCTGTATGCGCTCGAGATCGGCGGCCGGGCACCGAAGCCGGCAGACGCGGGCAGCCACCTCGCCTACGCCGCAGACGAGCGAGCGCGAGCAGCGACATACGGGCCCGACTCTCCCGAAATCGCTGCGTGGCGAGAGATTTTCGTCCGGCACGACGGATTGATGCCACGATTCCCACTCGATCTGGGACTCGCGCCAGGGGAACGAGCCCCGGTCCGAATCGTCGAACGCCATCTGTTGGACGCAGGCGAGGTGGCGGCGTTCGACGCCGCATGCAAGGCCGCCGGGGCCCGGATGAGCAGCGGCATATTCGCCGCCGTCGGGATCACCGATTTCGAGTTGGCAGGCACTGCAGAGTATTTCGGGATCACGGTGCTGAGCACCCGCCACCACGGCGACTACGGCCAATCTCAGGGTTGGTTCGTCAATTTCGCGCCGGTTGCGTTCGAGGTGGCGGGCAAGGGAAATTTCTCCGATGTCGCACCACTGGCTCACTCGGGCTTCGAGCGCGCCAAGCAGATCGCGGAGGCACCCGTGCACGCCGTACTGGGCGCACTCGCCGCGGACGGAACCTTGGGCAGCGAGCTCGCCGTCAGCCCGAACATGCTCTCCTACATCGACTTTCGATGGTTCCCTGGAGTGGGACGGGACGCGGACACGCGAGCGAAGCATTTCACCGGCGAAGGCTCGACATCGAACGCATCGATGTGGATCAACCGAGACAGTGAGCACCTGTATCTGGTAGCGCAGACCCCCGATACCGATACCGCCGCCGCGTCGGTACAGCGCTACCACACACATTTGGCGCACGTGCTCGAAACCATTGCACGCGAAGGTGATTACGCGCTCTCTCTCGACCATCTCGTTCAGGAGCCGGCCGGTGCAGGTCACCTCGATCACTGAGTACGCCCCTCGGGCAGGTGCCCTGGTGGAGTTCTCCGCACGCGTCGTCGGCGTTCCGGAGCCGTCGTCGATTCCGCCGTCGTTCAACCAGCGTTTTCACCTGGGTGACCTCGGCGAGGCCGAACGCGTGTGGATCGCCGGAGCGTTCGACGTACCGGGCAGGCTCGACATCGAAGCGCTCGGGTGGGCGTTCGGGTACCTGATCGACCGCCACGACACGCTGCGAAGCTCGTTCGTTTCCACGACAACCGGTATCGAGCGGGTGCTCTACGGGCCAGGTGCGATCGAGATGAAACAATCCATCCGATCCGCCTTCTCCTCGACACCCACGCTCCGCGACCACCTCCGGACCTCACTCGAAGTGCACTGCGATGCACGACGATTCCCGTCGTACACCTGTTTCGGAATCGATCGACCGGATACGTCGACTGTGTTGTGCGCATTCGACCACGCCAACGTCGACGCCATGTCGATAGCAGTCGTCGTCGACGAGATTCACACCCTGTACGACGCCTACCGCCGCTGCCCCTCGAGCCCGAAGGTCGATCTACCTCCGGTCGGTGGTTTCGTCGAGTACTGCCGTATCGAATCCACCGAGCCACTGGTGAACCCCGCGGACGAACGAATGACGCAGTGGTCGAACTTTCTCCTCGAGTGCGGCGGCACCACACCGAGGTTCCCGTTCGATCTCGGAGTTGCGGAGGGTGAAACAGCCGCGCAGGCCACAACGGTGAATACACTGCTCGACGCCTCGCAGACACTCGACTTCGAGTACCTCTGCGCACGATCCGGTGCCGGGATGTTCGCAGGAGTCGTCGCTGCGATCGCGCAGGCCGTTGCCTGCATCGGTGGGCCGGACCACGTGCCCTTCCTGTTTCCACTGCACACCCGACACCGTCCGCAGTTCTCGCGTGCACTCGGGTGGTTCACCACCAACGCCCCGATGACCGTGCCCGTCCGAGAAGACTTACCCGACACCATCCGCGCCGCCCACAGCGCGTTTCGCGCGGCTCTCCCGCTCAGCACCGTTCCGATCCCGCAGGTGCTGGCCAACCTCGGGGACGCATTCACGCTGTCGCGGCAGGACGTGTTCATGGTGTCGTACATCGACTACACCAAAGTCGAGGGACACGAGCGGTTCGACGAGTCCGACGCGCATCACATCAGCAATGCCACCGTGGCCGACGATGCCCAGTTCTGGATCTCCCGCACCCGATCGGGCTTGGCATTGCGATCGCGTTTCCCCGATACCGCAGTGGCGCGCTCGGTGATGACCGCGTTCGTCGACGAGCTCGGCACTCTGATGCGTGCGTCCACCTCGAACGCAGACCTCGGTGCGCTGACGAACTGACCGCACTCCGATCAGCAGGCTCCGCTCGCACATCTCGGCGGCGATACCGCATAGGATCGACTGTGCAGACCGCTCACCCCCGGGCGGGCCGCCAGACGAATATCTTCCGTAGGAGCCGATACGTGCCTGTACCAACCGATTCCAACGCAACGTACGCCGACTATGCGCATCCGGATCGACTCGTATCGAACGAATGGCTCTCCGCCCATCTCGGTACCCCGGGCCTTCGCGTCGTCGAATCCGATGAGGACGTGTTGCTCTACGACGTCGGCCACATCCCCGGTGCGGTCAAGATCGACTGGCATCTGGACCTCAACGACCCGGTCACCCGCGACTACATCGATGGCGAGCAGTTCGCGAAACTGATGAGCCGCAAAGGCATTTCGCGAGACGACACCATTGTCGTCTACGGCGACAAGAGCAACTGGTGGGCCGCCTACGCACTGTGGGTGTTCACGCTGTTCGGTCATCAGGACGTGCGTCTGCTCGACGGTGGGCGCGACGCCTGGCTGTCCGAGAATCGTGACACCACTCTCGACGTGCCCGAGTTCCCGGAAACCGATTATCCGGTGATCGAACGCAACGACGCACCCATTCGCGCATTCGCGTCCGATGTGCTCGGCTCACTCGGCACGGTGCCGCTGATCGACGTGCGCTCCCCCGCCGAGTACACCGGCGAACGCACCCACATGCCCGATTACCCGGAAGAAGGTGCACTGCGCGGCGGGCACATTCCCACTGCCGTCAGCATCCCCTGGGCCAAAGCGGCGGCGCCGGATGGACGCTTCCGCTCGCGCAAGGAATTGGACGAGATCTACTCCGGCACCTCGGCAACCGACGATGTGATCGCGTACTGCCGCATCGGTGAGAGGTCCAGCCACACCTGGTTCGTTCTGACCCATCTGCTGGGTTACGAGTCGGTCCGCAACTACGACGGCTCGTGGACCGAATGGGGCAACGCCGTTCGGGTGCCGATCGCCAAGGGCGAGGAGCCCGGATCGGCACCGGCCACTCGATGAGCGCGCTTCCGGAATCACTCGCCGAGATAGTCGAGGACTTCGCCGCGGTGGAGGGACAGGACAAGCTGCAGCTGCTGCTGGAGTTCAGTCGAGAACTCCCTCCCCTGCCGGAGCACCTGGCTCAGGATGCGATGGAGCCGGTACCGGAATGCCAGTCGCCGCTGTTCCTGTCGGTCGATGCCGGCGACCCTGCGCAGGTTCGTCTGTACTTCAGCGCCCCGCCCGAAGCCCCGACGACCCGCGGGTTCGCCTCGATCCTCGCGCAGGGGCTCGACGGTCTCAGCGCTGAGCAGATTCTCGATGTACCGGACGACTTCTACTCGGCTCTCGGGCTGAGCGACGCGGTCAGCCCGTTGCGGCTGCGCGGGATGTCGGCGATGTTGGCTCGGATCAAGCGACACCTGCGCTGACTGCGCACACCGCTGTCGTCTTGATCGATACATCACGTGATCGGTAGACTCATCGAACGAGCGTCGATGCTCTATTCACCCTCACCCCCGATGTGGTCGAACGAAGGCTGGTTGCTGCCGACATGGAGTTCACGGAGTTAGCGGACTACGCGGTTCCCGCAGGCACGCTCACCGAGTGGATACCCAGCGTCGGCCCGCAGGCCCGCACTCCTGAGGCCGCGGGGTGGCGTCCGGACACTCGACCGACGTCCTACGTCCACGAGGCGCACCTTCGTACGAGTCTGAGCAGTCCCCGTCGTGGCCGAGAATCGTGGCTCGGTGCGGCCTTCGAGGTCGCGGGCCCCCTGAACAAGCTCGCATTCCGGCAAGCGGTCCTGAACTGGATCGACCGGCACGAAGCCATGCGGTCGAGTGCGTCGATCGACGAGACGACGGGCGAGATGTCGCGGGTGACCGCCGCGGAGGGAGCCATCGACATCTGGCAGGTGGAGCAGGAGCGATGCAGCCAGTCGAGTGAAGTCTTCGAGCACCTGCAATATCTGTTCGACGAGTTCACCTCACCGCTGATCTGGCCCGCGTACGCCTTCGTCACTCTCGAACCGCTCGACGACACACGTCCGATCACCGTGTTCTTCGCGGCCGATCATTCGATCATCGACGGTCTGTCCACGGTTCTCGTCGCGCACGAGATCGCCGAGCTGTACGGAGAGGGACTGGGTGGCCCGGCTGCCGCTCTGTTCGAGGCCGGCAGTTACCTCGATTTCGGTTCCTCCGAACGCGAGCGTCACGCCGAGCTCGAGCATTCTCACGATGCGGTGAGAATGTGGCGGGACTTCCTCGTCGACGGCGACGGCGAATTACCTGCGTTTCCACTCGACATCGGCGATCCGAGCCCGGAGGACGTGCCGCAGGGCGGTCTGTCCGCGTGGGTGCTCGACGCCGAGCAGGCCGACTCGTTCTCCACGGCCTGCCGTAAGACAGGACACAGCCTGTTCGCCGGACTGCTCGCGGTCCTGGCCATCACCGGTGCCGAGCTGGGCGGCGGTACTCGCTTCCGCACGGTTACTCCGGTGCACACCCGCGACGAACCTCAGTGGGCATCCGCGCTGGGATGGTTCGTCGGATTGTGCCCCATCTCCTTCGACATCGACGATGACGATTCGTTCGGTTCGGTGATCGCAGCCGCCTCGGCGGAGGTGAAGAAGACCAAACCCATCGCCCGCGTTCCTCTCGATCGGGTGTTCACCACTCTCGGCTACTCCGCCCGCCCACGTTTCGTCGTCTCGTTCATGGACGTGAGGTTTGCGCCTGCGGCCGAGCACTGGCCGGACTGGAATGCCCGTGCGCTGCGCAGCAAGCAGTACCAACACGACGTGTACGTGTGGATCAACCGCACCCCGCAGGGGATCAACATCGCCGCGCGGTACCCCAACACCGAACAGGCGACGGCACGGGTTCACGAGTACGTCGGTGCTCTGCGCAGGCTGCTGACAGAAGTTGCGGACACCGGGACCGCCAGAATCCCCGGCACCGCCCCCGAACCGTTCCGTGACGACCACATCGACAGCGGTCGGATCGCTACCAGTCAGTAGCCCGTGTCCACTCGGCGTGGCGGTGCAGTCCGATTACAGCGATGACAGGGCCGGTGCTTAGACTCCGTCGTGACGTTCGCAACGATGAAACAGATCCGTAGGAGGCTCAGTGCCCAGCCATGCCAGTGCTCAGATCACCAAGGTTCTTGTTGCCAATCGTGGTGAGATCGCGGTGCGGGTGATCCGGGCGGCTGCTGATGCCGGGTTGGCCAGTGTCGCTGTCTACGCCGAGCCCGATGCCGATGCCCCGTTCGTACGGTTGGCCGACGAAGCATTCGCCCTCGGTGGGCAGTCCTCGGCGGAGTCGTATTTGGTGATCGACAAAATTTTGGACGCCGCCGCCAAGTCCGGAGCCGACGCCATCCACCCCGGCTACGGATTCCTCTCCG
>NZ_JAPWIJ010000040.1 GCF_027270735.1 Rhodococcus ruber
ACCAGATCAGATTTTGATGTCCGCGGGCCAAGACTTTGATCGCCTCGGCCGAGGTGGAGTCGCCAGCGATGGTGCGGTGGTTGTGCCGGTCGGTGCGCACCAGGTCTGCCAGCAACTTGGCGTCGCCAACGTCGGATTTCGCACCCGAGAGGTGGTGGCGATCTCGGTAGCGTGCGGCAGCGAGCGGGTTGACCGCGTACACGGTATATCCGGCTGCGGCCAGGGCCGACACCCACAAGCCGCGATCGGTTTCGATGCCGACGACGACCTCGGCGGGTGCCTGGGCGTGAGAGGCCATCACATCGTGAAACCCACTGATACCCGCCAGTCCTTCGGGTAGTCGGCGGGAGGCCAACCGTTTCCCGTCGGCGTTCATCACGTGGATGTCGTGGTGGTCCTCCGCCCAGTCGTCTCCCACGAAAATCATTCGGTTCTCCTCACACTCGATCGGACACTGTCGGTGAGCCTCGAGGGATCCGGACGGCGACCTAATGGATCAGTGCTCAGGTGGCACGACACCCCATCAGCATTCTGGGA
>NZ_JAPWIJ010000041.1 GCF_027270735.1 Rhodococcus ruber
CCGGATCAGGTCGACTACGTCATCATGGGACAGGTTCTCACCGCCGGAGCCGGCCAGATCCCGGCCCGCCAGGCAGCCGTCGCCGCCGGCATTCCGATGACCGTGCCGGCACTGACGATCAACAAGGTGTGTCTTTCCGGCGTCGATGCCATCGCGCTGGCCGATCAGCTCATTCGCGCAGGCGAGTTCGAGATCGTCGTCGCCGGCGGCCAGGAATCGATGACTCAGGCACCACACATGCTCGAGAAGTCGCGTGCCGGGTTCAAGTACGGCGACGTCACGATGCGCGATCACCTGGCGTACGACGGTTTGTACGACATCTTCACCGACCAGGCCATGGGCGCGCTCACCGAGCAGCGCAACCAGAGCGCCGAGGCCATCAGCCGTGAAGAGCAGGACACGTTCGCTGCCGCGTCGCATCAGAAAGCCGCTGCCGCCTGGAAGAACGGCGTATTCGACAACGAGGTTGTCGCCGTGTCGATCCCGCAGCGCAAGGGCGATCCGATCCAGTTCACGGAAGACGAAGGCATCCG
>NZ_JAPWIJ010000042.1 GCF_027270735.1 Rhodococcus ruber
TCTTCGACGAGTTTCTGGAAGCGGCGTTGCAGGGAGCAGTCGCGGGTGCCGGCGACGATGACGTTGCCGTGCTGATCGGCGATGACCTGGGCTTCGACATGGCGTGGTTTGTCGAGGTAGCGTTCGACGAAGCATTCCCCGCGCCCGAACGCGGCGACGGCTTCGCGGGTGGCGGAGTCGAACAGTTCGGGGATTTCCTCGCGGGTGCGCGCGACTTTCATGCCGCGGCCACCGCCACCGAATGCGGCTTTGATCGCGATGGGGAGGCCGTGTTCGTCGACGAACGCCAAAATCTCGTCGGCGTCTTTCACCGGTTCGGAGGTGCCCGGGACGGAGGGGGCTTTGGCGCGGGCGGCGATGTGGCGGGCGGTGACCTTGTCGCCGAGGTCGCGGATGGACTGTGGGGAAGGTCCGATCCAGATCAGGCCTGCGTCGATGACGGCCCCCGCGAAGTCGGCGTTTTCGGAGAGGAATCCGTAGCCGGGGTGGATGGCGTCGGCTCCGGACTTGGCGGCGGC
>NZ_JAPWIJ010000043.1 GCF_027270735.1 Rhodococcus ruber
ATTACTTACAACAAAGATGCTCGCGTCCACTGTGCAATTCTCAAACAACACACACTCGGAAGACTCACTGCACTACCAGCCACCACCCGACCCTCCGAAAAGAACCGAACAATGCGATGTAAATGCAATCTCCCGCTTGTATATGTCTTGCCTAGAAAGAAACATGCTTACGCGTGTTCTCTCAGGACCCAACAGTGCATCGATATAACTCGTTCGTGACTCCGGCATTGCCGGCGACACGATGAACGAATTGGTTGTCAGTGTTCCACCCGTGAGCACCGCCGGATGACGTATGCATCCGAAACGGTTTCTGTCGCTGGATCATCTGCTGACTGTTCAGCAGTGCATCCGCACGAAGAGGCTCCTTAGAAAGGAGGTGATCCAGCCGCACCTTCCGGTACGGCTACCTTGTTAC
>NZ_JAPWIJ010000044.1 GCF_027270735.1 Rhodococcus ruber
CTCCGCGGTGAAAGCTCGCGCCGACGCGATCACAGGTCTCAAATCTGCCGTCGTCAACGCACCCGAACCGATTCGAGAACAGCTCCGGGATCTGACGACAGTCGCCTTGATCGACGCATGCGCTGCGTTGCGACCGACCGCGGTCACTCCAGGTGCATTGACCGCGGCGATCAAGACTGCACTGCGGTCGGTGGCACGACGGATTCAGCTCCTCGACGCCGAGATCAAAGCACTCGACAAGAACCTCGTAGTGCTCATCGACGATGCCGCCGAAGACCTCGTCGGCCGGTTCGGGGTGGGCTACGAAACTGCAGCGCAGTTGCTGATCACCGTCGGTGACAACCCCCACCGCGTCAGCTCCGAAGCAGCATTTGCCAGCCTCTGCGG
>NZ_JAPWIJ010000045.1 GCF_027270735.1 Rhodococcus ruber
TTTCGATCCACCGGGTGTGCACCGAGAAGGAGTCGCCGTCGCCGATGAACGCCGGATCGGAGACCACCGCAGCATGGAACGGGATCACCGTCGCCAACCCCTGAACATCGAACTCGGCCAAGGCCCGACGCGAACGCGCGAGGGCCTGCTCGCGGGTGGCGCCGGTGACGATGAGTTTGGCGAGCATCGAATCGAACTGGCCCCCGATCACCGAGCCGGATTCGACACCGGAATCGACCCGCACGCCCGGACCCGACGGCGCGGTGAAGGTGGTGACCGGTCCGGGTGCGGGCAGGAACCCACGCCCGGCGTCTTCGCCGTTGATCCGGAACTCGAACGAATGCCCCCGCGGTTCGGGGT
>NZ_JAPWIJ010000046.1 GCF_027270735.1 Rhodococcus ruber
GCATGTGATGCTCCTATGAGTGTCAAGTGGCGGTTTTCTGGGTGAGAAGTTGGAACATTTCGCGGGCGACGGCTCGTTTGAGGCAGCGGATTATGTCGCGTTTGCTCTTGCCTTCAGCGAGCCGTCGGTCGCGATATTGCTGGGTGCGGGTGTCGTATTTGAGGCGGGCCATGACGATGACGTGCAACGCTCGGTTGGCCTGCCGGTTGCCGCCGCGGTTGAGTCGATGCCGGATGGTTTTGCCCGAGGACGCGGGTATCGGTGCGACACCGCAGAGGCTGGCAAATGCTGCTTCGGAGCTGACGCGGTGGGGGTTGTCACCGA
>NZ_JAPWIJ010000047.1 GCF_027270735.1 Rhodococcus ruber
TGTTCGGGTGGGTACAGCACCTCCTCGGGATGGTGTGCGTGGTTGATCAGCCCGCGGCGTGTGGGGTCCATTCCTGATGGTGGGTGCCAGAGGGTGCGGCCCGGATAGCGATGTGCTGCTGTGGTTTTGGTGGTTGCCCATTTGCCTGGGCCGGTGCCGACGAGTGCGTGGTGCATGTCGCAGCCGAAGGTGAGGGCGTCGGTGTCGGTGGGCCCGCCGTCGACCCAGTCGTCGACGTGGTGGGACTGGCACCAGGTCGCCGGGCGGGTGCACGAGGGGAAGCTGCAGCCGCGGTCGCGGGCGATGAGGACGATG
>NZ_JAPWIJ010000048.1 GCF_027270735.1 Rhodococcus ruber
CGATCCCGCAGCGCAAGGGCGATCCGATCCAGTTCACGGAAGACGAAGGCATCCGCGCCGACACCACCGTCGATTCCCTCGGCAAGCTTCGACCCGCCTTCGACAAGGCCGGAACCGTCACCGCGGGATCGGCGTCACAGATTTCCGACGGTGCTGCCGCCGTCGTCGTGATGAGCAAGGAGAAGGCCGAGTCGCTCGGTTTGACCTGGCTCGCCGAGATCGGCGCTCACGGAGTGGTGGCCGGTCCCGACTCCACTCTGCAGTCACAGCCGGCCCGGGCGA
>NZ_JAPWIJ010000049.1 GCF_027270735.1 Rhodococcus ruber
CCCCCGCCCCGTTCCTCACCGACGCCCAACGCAAAGAAATCCACGCCTCCGCCAAGGCCATCTGCCTCGAAGCCGGCTACTACGGCGCCGGGACCGTCGAATACCTCGTCGGCCAAGACGGCCTCGTGAGCTTCCTGGAAGTCAATACCCGTCTGCAGGTCGAGCATCCGGTCACCGAGGAAACCTCCGGCATCGACCTGGTGCTGCAACAGTTCGCGATCGCCAACGGTGAGGAACTGTCCATCACCGACGACCCCGAACCGC
>NZ_JAPWIJ010000004.1 GCF_027270735.1 Rhodococcus ruber
CACGTTCTGGTACTCCTCGAGCCCTTCGGCACTGCCCTCACGACCGAGACCGGACCGCTCGGGGCCGACTTCAGCCGATGGCGTTCGCCCGGGAATCGTGTGCCCGACCCTTGCGCGTCGTCGAAACGAGGGGCAAGGGGTCGGGTGTGACCAGGGGGCCGATCATTCGCCGGTTACGATAGATATCCGCGTGAAGAGTCTCCCGTAGCGCGCTACGACCAGTGAGTTGGTAGCAAGCGTGTGCCCGAGAAGGAGCGAGCGTTACGCGTGTTCGAGGACGCTTGCCAGTCTGCCCATGGCGAGACCGGGACTCGAGAAGGTCGGTGTGGTCAGACCCTCATTGGAGACAATGGCAGCGACACGTGCCATGGATGCCTGGGCAAGCACGATGGAATCGACCGACTCAGCGAGATCACGTAACGCCTCGGCGATGATCGCGTCGTGGCGCGCTGTGTCTCCAGAAGCATTGGCGGCGAATGCCTCTGAGAGAAGTCGGACTTCGAGTTCAGGTTCCACCGATGCATCCTGGGCTCGGCGGCGGACCAAGTCGACCGTGGGCGAGAGAGTGGACTTGGCAGTGGCCAGCACAGCGATCCGGGGCGCGCGCTCCGTGCCGGCGGCAACCTGAGCGGATTCGATCGCAGCATCGACCATTGGCACGTCCACTCGCAATACGGGGACATCGACGAGCTGTGCGGCCAGTTCGACGGCGGGTCCGATGGACGAGCAGGTGGCCATCACGGCCACTGCGCCACTGTCGACCGCCGAGATGACGTGGTCGACCACGCGGCGCGAGATCGACGCTGTCAGGGCACCTTCGGCGAGTGCGTCGGCCAGCAATGACTCGTCGACGATGTTGGACACCTTGACATCGGCGGGGAGTCCCTTGCCGAGCTCACCGAACACGGGGAGGAGTCCGCTGACGGTGTGAAGTAGTACAACGCGACGGGTCATGACGGATCTCTTTCTCGGAGGCGGGCCAGCAGCTGTTCGCGGGACTGGCAGATGTGGTCGTCGAGCCGCGACACGGCGAGTTCGACATCGTCGGCCTCGATAGCTTCGATGACCGGGCGGTGGGAGTCGGGCTCGGCCTTCGCATCGGAATCGAGCACTTTCGTCAGGACGATGACCCGCCGAGTCTCCATCTGAATCGACTTCAAATGGTCCAGCAGTAGGTCTTCCCGACAGGTGGATGCGATCACGTAATGCAGTTGGATGTCGGCATCGACGACCGCGAACAAGTCATGGCGACGGTAGGCATCCTCGAGCTCGGCGAAGGCGGCTCGAATGGTTCCCAGGGCCGCCTCGTCGACGTAACCCCGTGTCATCGCAGTGCGCAGCGCATAGCATTCCAGCAGTGCGCGGAGATTGAACACTTCGCGGACCCGCTTCTCGCCGATGCTCTGGACGAAGGCACCGCGGTGCGGATGGATCTCCACCAAACCCCGATCCCGCAGGGCACGCAACGCTTCGCGCACCGTGCCCCGGGCGGTGTTGAGCTCCGCGGCGAGGGTGACCTCGGGCAGCTGTGAGCCCGGCGGATACACGCCGCGGATCACAGCTTCGGCAATGTGATCGATGACCGCATGGGTAAGCGTCTTGGGCCGCGCTAGTCCGCGCGGCCGCGCACGCGAGTCTTCGGGGTCGGCTTGGACCTCATCAGGGCCTAACGAAGTCGGACTCACGCGAAACTACCTCCAGGCTTTCGTGGATGGTGCCGGCGACCTTCGCCAATTCCTCGTCGGTGATGGTGAATGCCGGCGACACCTGCAATGCGACGTCTCCGAGGTTACGGGTGATCACACCGCGCTTGCGAGCTTCGCGCGTGAGTTTGGCCAGCACGGTGGGATTCGCCTCCTTGACCCTCGGATCGATGTTGACGGCTCCGAGCAATCCCACGCCGGCGCGCACCTCGTCGACCAGCGGGTGATCGGCAAGCGGGGCCAGGTGCGATGCCATCACGGATTCGTATTCCGCCACTCGGTCGACGAGACTTTCCTTTTCGAGGATGTCCAGGTTGGCGTTGCCGACCGCGGTGGCCATCGCGTGCCCGGAATACGTGTAACCGTGCCGGAACACGGCGGTCGAGCCGTCCTTCCAGAACACGTCCGATACGCGCGGCGCGATCGCGACCGCACCGAGCGGAGCGTAACCGGACGTCAAACCCTTGGCCATGGTGATCATGTCGGGCTGAATTCCGTAGCGTCCGGAGGAGAACCAGTCGCCACCGCGGCCGAATGCGGAGACCACCTCGTCGATGACCAGCAGCACATTGTTCTCGCGGCAGATCTTCTCGATCTCGGGGAGGTAACCCGCCGGTGGGTGGAGTACGCCGCCTGCGCCGACGATCGGCTCGCAGAAGAATGCCGCTACGTTCTCAGCACCCAGCTCGGCGATCTTGGTCCGAAGGGCTTCGGCGTCGTTCCACGGTACCTGCGCCACAGACTCGACCATCGTTCCGAGACCGTGGAGGTTGGCGGGTAGGCCGGCGAGCGATGTGCCGTAGGCGTTCATGCCGTGGTAGGCACGGGTGCGGCTGATGATCATTTTCTTGCCGGGTTGTTCGACGGCCGACCAGTACAGGCGGACCAACTTGGCCGCGGTGTCGATTGCCTCGGAGCCACCGCCGGCGGTGAAGAAGATCTTGCCGTTGGGGAAGGGAAGGTAGTCGGCAATTCGAGAGGCGAACAGCTCGGTGTTCGGAGTTGTGAATACGTCGAAGGTTTGGAACGCCGCGAGATCGATCATCTGCTGACGGGCGACGTCCGCGATATCGGTACGACCCAGTCCGACGTTGCAGTACCACAGGCCGGCAAGAGAGTCGAGGTAGCTGTTGCCCTCGGCGTCCCACACCGTGCGGCCTTCGCCGCGCACGATCGTCACGGTGTCGTTCTTGATCGCGCTCATCTG
Organism: Rhodococcus ruber; assembly: GCF_027270735.1. Taxonomy (GTDB): domain Bacteria; phylum Actinomycetota; class Actinomycetes; order Mycobacteriales; family Mycobacteriaceae; genus Rhodococcoides; species Rhodococcoides rubrum_A. The sequence continues at coordinate 2,911 of NZ_JAPWIJ010000004.1, forward strand.
CGCGAAGGGGTGCCAGTAGCTGGTCTCGGTCACGATCGTTCTCCTATTTCATCGGAATGAGTTGTTTGTCAGTTGAAATGGGGCCGGACCAGTTCGGCGGTGGCCCGAGCGCTGGACAGCTGTGGCATTCGGTCCGACGTGCCGATGCTCGAGCGGGATCAGCAGCGTCGTTTACGAGCGAGTGTCGACGAGTGGAAGCCGAATGCTGAGCAATTGCGTCTTCGGAATCAGTGCTCGATCTGGGCGGCCATGGCCACCGAACCTCCTCCTCACCGAACCCTCACTCGTTGACCGTGTTCTGGGACCACCGATCGCTTTTGTGAAGGAAATCCTCTTCGCTACAAGAGATGTCGAGGATTGAGGCCACCCACTCGATAGATTCTGCCAGACGCTTGGTCGACTGTCAATTGTCCAACAATGCTGCGCGTTCAGGGGTTGTAGGTGACCATCGACACGGGTCGGTCGCCCACCAACAACAAGATCCGCGCTGTTTCCTCGAGTTCCTCGGCCGCATCCACGGCCTCGGCCAGCGTCTTGCCCGCCAGTACCGAGCCGTGGTTGGCCAGCAGCACCGAGTGCGCTGCGCTCATGGCACGTCCTACCTCCTCGCCGAGGGCTGGATCACCCGGAGGCATGTACGGGACGAGAGGTACCCGTCCCACCCTCATGACGTGATACGCGGTCAACGGAGGCAGGCAGTCCGCGACGTCGAGCCCGGCCAGGCAGGACACCGCTGCTGCGTGTGAGCTGTGCAGGTGCACGACCGCATGCGAATCGGGGCGGGCACGATAGGTCTCGACGTGGATCGGCCATTCCTTGGAGGGTTTGGAGCCGTCCAGGTGCTCTCCGTTCAGATCGAGGAGCGCGAGTTCGTCAGGTATCAGGCCACCCAACGAGGTCCCAGTCGGCGTGATGAGAATTCGATCGCCAACCCGCACGCTGATGTTCCCGGTCCGCCCCGCTGTCAGCCGACGGTCGAAAAGTGACGCTCCATGACGGACGATTGCGGTCCGCTCCGCTGCCATCGTGCCCATCACGCGGACGCGGTTTCCGTGAGGAAGTCGGGACCACCGAAGTTGCCGGACTTGAGTAACAGGGAGATCGGATCGCTGGAAACCGTTGTGCACCAGGGGACCCCGGGCGCAGCCTCGTCGCCGACGAGGACTTGCTGCACGCCGAGTTCGGCCACTACGGCCCCTGACGTTTCGCCACCCGCGACAACGATGCGACGCGTGCCGCGCTCGACCGCCCTCAATGCGATCCGGGCGAGCACCTGCTCGAGGATCTGCGGGGTGTCGGGCCCCATGGCTATCGCACCCCGGCGCCGTCCCTCGGCATCAGCGGAGGTGTAGATCAACCGTGGGCGGGTCTGGTCCTGCGCCTCGTTCCATGCGACGGCGGTGTCCACGAGGGTGACGGCGTCGGAAATGTCGCCTGGATCCAGCTGTAAGGCCGGCATCGCGAGTCGTGCCCGCCTCACCTGCTCCAGCGTGGCCTCCGAACAGCTTCCGGCGAGCACTAGAGTCCCACTCGAGGCGTCGGAGGCACCGGGGCGGCCCAATGGCTGCTCGTGCGCTGGGAGGGACACGCCCAGGGCTCGTCCCAGTGCCTCCACCAGTCCGGCACCGCCGGTCATCAGAGCCTCATCGTGCCCGGCGGCGATGGTGTCGAGATCAGAATTGTCGGTGGCATCCGCCACTATGTGCCGAACACCCTGGCCTGCCAGGCTGTTCACCCGCTCGATTACCGCCTCGTGGCCAGCGCGCACCACGCTGAGGGGCAGCGAACCCACCATGGAATTGGTCTGCAGCGACAGCCATCGCACCAGGTTGGAGTCCGTCATCGGTGTCAGCGGGTGAGTTCGCATGGGCGAATCGCTGAGCAACTTGTCGCCGACGAACAGGTGCCCCAAGTATGTGGTGCGCAGGTGTAGCGGCGTGGCTGGACAGACGATCGTGTATCGAGCGCCGGTGAGAGTCGACAGGAGGTCACATACCGGACCGATGTTGCCCGCCGGTGTGGAGTCGAAAGTCGAACAGTACTTGTAGAAGTACCGCGTGACGCCGTTCTCACGGAGCCAGGCAACCGTTCGCTCGACATACTCGCACGCTTCCGCGCTGGCGATGCTACGGAATTTGATTCCGACCACCACCGCGTCGCACTCCTGCAGGGTGCTGCCCGGGGCCGGGACGCCGAAGAGCATGACGACGCGAAGTCCACTGCGGCGCAGTGCTGCTGCGGCGTCGGTACCGCCCGTGTAGTCGTCGGCGATGACGGCAATGTGTGTCATACGGTCTTCCTTTCGGCACGACGGGTGCAGAGTCATGCGTGCGGCCAGCACGATGAGGCTCGTGCTGTCAGATCGTTCGACCGTCCGGCGCAACACTCTTCGTATTCGAGAAGTCGTTCTCGCAACCTCTGTCGAACCTCGGTCCGACAAAGCGTCAACATCGTTGCGGCGCAACGACGCATACGTGTTCGAGCAGCCCTGGCTGGTCTTCAGCCGCGGCGAGTGCGTGACTTCCCGATCGGGCTAGTTGCCCGAGGAGCGAATACGAGCAGATTGTCGATCAATCCGACAATCACCATAGGGCGCGGCACTCCGGTGCGTCAATACCTCACCGAACGAAGGTCGGGGATCTCGGTCGACGTCTCGAACCTGCCGCCCCGACGAGTGCTGGTGGTTGCGGGGTCGGATCCTTTTATCGTGCACGGTGGCGACTGGTGAAAGCCCAGGCCGGTCCATTCGGGGCATCGGACGCGCAGATCCATTCGGTGCGGGAGCGCCCTGCCTCGTTCGATCGTTGCGGTAATCGGTAAAAGTACCGATTGTTGGCGGTCCACTTGATGGCTACCTTGAGTTCACCCTAGTTCTGTGGCGCCAGTCACTGCCGCCGGCCGCGGAACAGGTGCCTGTGGCTTCACCTGCCCGGCCGGTTTGCGACTTAGCTGTCACGCTGAGTCCCGTCACTTACGGAAGGTCCAATTCATGAATGAGACTGAGAACACGGGGAGTTATGCCAACGCCGAACTCGCCCGGTTGGGGTATGACCCGGAATTGAAACGGGCAATGAGTTTGGCCGACGTGATCATCTTCGGCCTTATCTACATGGTGCCGATCGCGCCGATTGCCGTGTTCGGCTTGGTTTACAACTTCTCTGCCGGCGCGGTCGGCCTGGTGTACATCGTTGCCGCGACCGCCATGGTGTTCAGCGCGATCAGCTACAGGGAGATGGCGCAGACCTTCCCGATCGCAGGCTCGGTCTACTCCTACGTGCGATACGGCATCAACCAGTTCGTCGGATTCCTGTCCGGCTGGGCAATCCTGCTGGACTATCTCCTGATGCCGGCACTGCTGTCCTGCCTCGCGGCCTCGGCAATGGTGTCGCTCGTGCCGAGCGTGCCCGCCTGGGTTTGGGTCATCGGCTTCGTCGTCATCACCGCCGGCATCAACCTGCGTGGCATCTCGTTCACCGCGAGGATGAACAAGATCTTCCTCGTTATCCAGCTCGTCGTCCTGGGCGTATTCGTCGTGTGGGCGCTGGTGGCAGTGGCGCAGGGTAAGGGTCACTTCTCCTTCGATCCGATCTTCAGCTCCGAGTCGTTCAGCTGGACGGTCGTCTTCGGCGCCATTCCGCTTGCGGCACTGAGCTTCGTCGGCTTCGACGGCATCTCGACGCTCAACGAGGAAGCCAAGGGGGGCGGCAAGACCGTCGCGCGGGCCACCATGATCATTCTGTGGATTTGTACTGCCCTGTTCGTGCTCCAGGTCTATCTCGCAGCGATCTTCGTACCGACTGGCACGGTGTTCGCCGACGGCGATGACACCAACAACGCCTTCTACAACATCACTGGCGAGGTCATGGCGAACTGGTTCCAGATCGTCCTCACCCTGACGACAGCACTCATTGCGTTGTTCGCCAACATCCTTGCTTCCAATGGCATCTCGTCGCGACTGGTGTTCAGCATGGCCCGCGACCGTCAGCTCCCGGCATTCCTGTCGAAGGTGCACCCGAAGACACAGGTCCCGGCCAACGCGATGATCTTCATCATGGCGGTGTCACTCGTCGTGGGAGTCCTCGGGGTCGAGAACCTGGAGCTGCTCACCAGCCTGGTCACCTTCGGCGCCCTGACCGCGTACATCATGCTCCACTTCAGCGTTCTGGTGCACTTCGGGGTGAAGATGAAGAGCCGAAAGGTGTTCGCCCACTACATCTCTCCTGCCCTCGGCGCAGGCGTACTGATCTACGCGCTGTGGAGCGGCAGCTTCAACGCCAAGGTCTCCGGGCTGATCTGGTTGGCCATCGGAGTTGCGATCGCCTTGTACTTCCGTAAGACGGGCCGTTCGTTGGTGCAATCGGAGATCGACGCCCCCGAGGCCGCTCCGACTGCAGCGGCCGGCGAGCCTCACGCCTCACCCGCCGTCACCACCCAGAAGGAGCGCTGACATGACCACCGGTATCCAACGCAAAGCATCCAACCGTACCGAAGAACTGGCACAGATCCACGCCCGACGAACCCTCGAGCGGGTCACCGCCGAATACGACGAGGTCGTTGCCGCCGAACTGGATGCCAACCCGTTCGGGCCCCACACCGATAGCACGGCGCGGGTTCTCCGATATTTGCGCGCCCTGCCCGTCACAGGCAAGGAAGTCCTTTTCGCACCGAGCAACGATGCGTGGGCAATCGGGAAGATCGTTATCGGTGCACCCGGAAACCTGATCGTCGAGGACGACGTCTTCGACGACTACACAGCGGCCGCGCGCACCGTATTGCGCCGCCGTCTGGCCCTCTTCGTCGATACCGTTGAATAGTTAGGTTGACTCATGAAGCACGATCCCACCACGATCTTCGGCTACACCGATCGCCTCTCTGCTCGCCCAGGTGAGACGCTCACGTTTCACGTAAGCAGCGAAGAGCCGACCCAATACGACGCCTCGCTAGTCCGGCTGAGTCACGGCTACACCGGGTCCGCCAGTCCCGGATTCATCGAACACGATGTGGCCGGCGCGAGTTTCGCGGGCAGCTACACCGGCGAGCACTACGTCTGCCAACCAGGATCGTTCGTCGAGATCGACGATCCCACCTCGGTCCTTGCCGACCCGACCGACGTGGCGATCAGCGTGTACGTCTACGCGACGCTGCCACTGCCCGAGCGTGCCGCCAGCATCGGTGCCTACCACGTCACGCAGACCTCCATGGGTCAGGACAACAAGCGTCAAACAATCTGTGGCACATGGGATGAAGACACTGCAACGGGTTACGCGCTGGTGCTGGACGATGGAGTGCCCACCGTGTTGTGGGGCCATGACGGGCAGCCGCGAACCCTCTCGACCGCGAGCGTTCTACAGGCCAACCACTGGTACCGAATCGATGTGCGCTTCGGAATGGGCGCGGGTGAAGTCCAGCTGACGCAGACACCCATCGAAAACTGCATGAACCAATTCTCCGATCAAGCCATGCCTATCGATGTCGAGGAGGCGACGGCTTCATTGGGCGAATGCACCCCCGCCCGAAGTGCTCATTCATTCCGGATCGCGGCGCTCGCTCGCCGCGATGGTGCCCGGTGGCTGGCCGTCTCTCCGTTCAACGGCAAGATCGGCGCGCTCACCGTCACCCGGGGGTCAGATCCCCTGGACGGTAATGGCGGGGGACTACTCGCACGCTGGCACTTCGGGCGTTCATCCTCCGACGACGGACTTTTGTTGTGGGATGTCGTCGATCTCTCGGATAACCAACTGCATGGTCGGTGCTTCAACGCGCCGATACGGGCCGTAACCGGGCCGTTGTACGCGGGGTTCTCGGAGGACTTCCGCCTCGCACCCGATGAGTTCGACGCGATCCACTTCCACGACGACGACATAGCCGACGCCGAGTGGCCCGTCGCGTTCACCTTCGCCGTACCCGATGACCTCCCCAGCGGGGTGTACGCCGCGCGCCTCATGGCGCACGACAAAGCGCACTACGTCCCGTTCATCGTCGGGCCCGGCAGTCGCAAAAAGGAAGTGGCACTGCTTCTTCCGACCGCTACTTATCTCGCCTACGCCAACGATCGGACCCCATTCGAGGCCGACGGCGCCGAGGTCATCGTGTCGCACACCCCGATCCTCAACAACAATGACATCGATCTCCAGAACCATCCCGAATTCGGACGGTCCTGCTACGAAATCCACAACGACGGCAGCGGTGTGGTGTTCAGCAGCGCTCGCAAGCCGATCATCACACTCCAGCCCAAGCACCGGGCCTGGTACGGGGCAAACGGCGTATGGGGACTGCCCGCAGACCTGTGCATCGTGAACTGGCTGGACACGCTCGACTATGAGTTCGACGTCATCACCGACGAGGACCTGAACGCAGGCGGCTACGAGTTGCTGGCCGACTACAAAGTGGTGCTCACCGGCGCACACCCCGAGTACGTCACGCGCCAAGAACTGGATGCGCTCGACCTGTTCACCGCACGTGGGGGTCGGCTGATGTACCTGGGCGGCAACGGGTTCTTCGCGACCGCGTCATTCGTGCCAGGTCAGCCGCACGTGATGGAACTCCGCCGATCCGCCGGGGGCACCCGGCCTCACCAGTCGAACTACGGCGAGCGACGGCACGCCACTTCTGGGGAGATGGCGGGACTGTGGCGGCACAAGGGCAAGGCACCTCAGCGTTTGACCGGTGTGGGCTTCGCCGCGCAAGGATTCGACCGTTCGACCCATTACGAGCGGCTCGAAGACAGCCGTGATCCGCTCGCTGCATTCGTGTTCGAGGGAATCGGTGACGATGAACTCATCGGTGACTTCGGCATCATGGGCGGTGGAGCGGCCGGGGCCGAAATCGATTGCTACGACCCGGCACTCGGCTCTCCCCCTGGTACACTCGTCCTCGCGACCTCCGGTCCACTGACCGACGCGTTCCTGGTTGTCATCGAAGAAATCTACGAGAACTTGCCCGGACAGGGCGGCACCGAACACCCCTACGTCCGGTCCGACATCGTTCTCGGGGCACTCGACGGTGGCGGCGGATTCTTCTCCGTCGGGTCGATCGCTTGGACGGCTGCTCTGTCGCACAACGGATACGACAACAACGTCGCGAGAATCACCGGCAATGTTTTGAAGCGCTTCGTGTCCAAGGAGCCACTGGATCAGATCGTCGACTGAGCGCAGTCCAAGCGCAGCAGATCGGTTGGCGACGGCGAAGTGCCGTCGCCAACCCAGTGGCCCGCAATACCGGCCTGGAATCCCGCCGGGCACAGTAATGACAGAAATTGAGGAGACAGCAATGAACAGCTATACCGTCACCGATCCGGGTTCCGGTGAGGAGCTGAGGTCGTTCCCCGTCGATACCGACGCCGAGATCGATTCGAAGCTGGACGCTGGGCATGACGCGTACAAGTCGTGGGCTCGTACGACGATCGAGGAGCGGGCGGCGCTGCTGCGACGCCTCGCTCAACTTCACGAAGACCGTCAGGACACCCTCGCCGAGATCGCGCAGAGGGAGATGGGGAAGTCACGCGAGGATGCCCTCGGTGAGATCGGTGTATGCGTGTCGATTTATCGGTACTACGCCGATAATGCCGCGGCGTTCCTCGCTGACGAGACGATCGACGTCTTCAGTGGGCCGGGTACCGCCATCGTTCAACGACGGCCCATCGGCATCCTTCTCGGCATCATGCCGTGGAATTTCCCGTACTACCAGGTGGCGCGGTTCGCCGGTCCGAACCTTGCTCTGGGCAACACGATTCTGCTCAAGCCGGCACCGCAGTGCCCGGAATCAGGACTTGCCTTGCAGAGTCTGTTCGACGATGCGGGATTCCCAGCGGGGACCTACAACAACATCTTCGCCACCAATGAGCAGGTCGAACGCATCATTGCGGACCCTCGCGTGCAGGGGGTGTCGGTTACCGGCTCCGAGCGGGCGGGTGCCGCGATCGCGGAGATCGCGGGACGCAACCTCAAGAAGGTCGTTCTCGAGCTCGGTGGTTCGGATCCATTCATCGTGCTGGGTGTGAGTGATATGGATGAGGCGGTCGATGCAGCCTTCGAGGCGCGGATGGAGAATACCGGTCAGTCCTGCAATGCCGGCAAGCGCGTGATCGTTCTCGACGAGCTGTATGACGACTTCGTTGCGCGTTACACCGCGAAGATGTTGGCGCGGCCGGCGTCTCCGGTGTCCTCGCTCGTGGCTGCAGAGCGTTTGAGCGATCAGGTCGACCGGGCGGTGGCCTCGGGTGCGTCGTTGGAGACCAGCGGCGAGCGTAACGGTGCCTGGTTCCCTCCGGGTGTGCTCACCGGTGTTCAGCCCGGCGGTGATGTTTTCTACGAGGAGTTCTTCGGTCCGGTGGCGATGGTCTTCCGCGTTCGGGACGAGGACGAGGCGATCAAGATCGCGAACGACACCCCGTTCGGGCTCGGCTCCTACCTGTTCAGTACCGATCCCGAGCAGGTCAAGCGTGTCAGCGAGCAGATCGAGGCGGGAATGGTCTACGTCAACGGGTTTGGTGGTGAAGGTGCGGAGTTGCCGTTCGGTGGCGTCAAGCGTTCGGGTTTCGGGCGTGAGCTCGGGCGTCATGGGATCGACGAATTCGCGAACAAGAAGCTGATTCGTACCCTGCGTCAACCCTGAGGTCGGGGACAGTCACGCGCCCTGACGTTTGGGCGTGTGGCTGATCCGTCGGTAGAACACAGCACGCGGACTGAGGAAAGTTGTCAGTCCGCGTGCTTTGTCTGCCCGCCACACCTTTTGTCCCAGTCGACCATGCTGCTCTCCAGCGGTGTCCCGTGGCTGCGGAACACGAGGTACACGACAACAACGGTGGCCAGGACCGAGACGCCGGCGATCGCCGAAGCCGGTGGAATACCCGAGTTGAGTTCCGTTCGCGCCGAGTCCGTGAGTTTGCCGCCAGCGCGTCGGAAACTCGTCCTGCCGCATCTCTAGCAGCGCTGAGGCTTCTCCCTGCATCTGCCGCTTGGCCTGTACAAACCTTACGACACCAGACTTGCATGGCAAGAAACGCGTGAATGAAAGAGAGCTATTCGAGATGACGACCAGTACCTCCGGGACCGCGGTGGCCTCCTACGCGCCGACGGCCGAGTTCACAGCGCAGGCGAACGCCGGAGCAGACCTCTATGTCGCCGCGGAGAAGGATCGACTCGGGTTCTGGGCGGAGCAGGCCCGCCGGCTGCACTGGCACACCCCGTTCACCGAAGTCCTCGACTGGTCCGACGCTCCCGTGGCGAAGTGGTTCGCCGACGGCGAGCTCAACGTCGCCTACAACTGCGTCGACCGGCATGTAGTCGACGGCCACGGAGATCAAGTGGCCATCCACTGGGAGGGCGAGCCCGGCGACAGCCGCGACGTCACGTACTCGGATCTGCTCGCCGACGTCAGCCAGGCCGCCAACACTCTGACCGAACTGGGCCTCGTCTCCGGCGATCGCGTCGCGATCTACATGCCGATGATTCCCGAGGCCATCGTCTCGATCCTCGCCTGCGCACGCCTCGGGCTCACCCACTCGGTCGTCTTCGCCGGGTTCTCCGCCACCGCGCTGCGCTCGCGCATCGACGACGCCGAAGCCAAACTCGTCATCACCACCGACGGCCAGTGGCGTCGCGGCAAGCCCGCCCCCATCAAGGACACCGTCGACGAGGCCGTCGACGGAGCGGCGTCCATCCAGAACGTTCTGGTCGTCAAGCGGACCGACTCCGACGTCGCCTGGACCGACGGACGCGACCTCTGGTGGCACGAGACCGTGGCGAAGGCGTCGAAAGAGCATGAGGCACAGCCGTTCCCGGCCGAGCACCCGCTGTTCATCCTCTACACGTCCGGCACGACGGGTAAGCCCAAGGGCATCATTCACACCTCCGGCGGTTACTTGACCCAGACCTCGTACACCCACCACAACGTCTTCGATCACAAGGCCGGCACGGACGTCTACTGGTGCACCGCCGACATCGGCTGGGTCACCGGGCACTCCTATATCGTCTACGGACCGCTCTCGAACCGCGCCACCCAGGTCGTCTACGAGGGCACCCCCAATTCGCCCGACGAGCACCGGCATTGGAACGTCGTCGAGAAGTACAAGGTCTCGATCTACTACACCTCTCCCACCCTGGTGCGCACATTCATGAAGTGGGGCAAGGAGATTCCCGAGGCCCACGATCTGAGCTCGATCCGCCTGCTCGGGTCCGTCGGCGAGCCGATCAACCCCGAGGCGTGGCGCTGGTTCCGCGACGTCGTGGGCGGGGGCAGCGCCCCGATCGTCGACACCTGGTGGCAGACCGAGACCGGTGCGATCATGATCTCCCCGCTCCCCGGCGTCACCGCCACCAAGCCCGGCTCGGCGATGACCCCGCTGCCCGGTATCTCCGCCAAGATCGTCGACGACGACGCCAAGCCTTTGGGCAACGGCGGCAACGGCTACCTCGTCCTCGACGAGCCGTGGCCGGCGATGCTGCGCGGAATCTGGGGCGACATGGAGCGCTACAAGGACACCTACTGGTCCCGCTACGCCGAGGAAGGCTGGTACTTCGCCGGCGACGGTGCCAAGTACGACGAGGACGGAGCCCTGTGGGTCCTCGGCCGCGTCGACGACGTCATGAACGTCTCCGGCCACCGCATCTCGACGTCCGAGGTCGAGTCGGCCCTGGTCAGCCATCACAGTGTCGCCGAAGCAGCTGTCGTCGGTGCCGCCGACGAGACCACCGGTCAGGGCATCGTCGCGTTCGTCATTCTGCGCGCAGGTGTGGAGAACACCGGCGACGAACTCGTCAAGGAACTCAAAGCTCAAGTCTCGAAAGAGATTTCACCGATCGCCCGGCCACGCGAGATCTCCATCGTGCCCGAGCTGCCGAAGACTCGATCCGGCAAGATCATGCGCCGCCTACTGCGTGACGTGGCCGAGGGCCGCGAACTGGGTGACGTCTCCACCCTCGTCGACCCGAAGGTGTTCGAGGGAATCAAGAAGGGACGCTGAAGTAGTTGAAGAACAACTGATCCCCTTCGCAGCCATGAGCACTGCACTGCTATCGGCTCCCTCACCTCCAACAAAAGGTAGTCCGACGCCCTGACCTCTTCAGCACTGCGCCATAGGCAGGCCGAGGTGATTCCCGCCGGGCGTCTGACGAGCAAGAGCGATTGGAAGCGATCATGGAAGCCGTGGTTGCGTAGTACCGCGTACAAATTCCGTTCGGCGCGCTTCGCCCGGCGGGACCGAGCTGCCGACATCTCTGTCGTACATCACCGACAACGAAGTGTCCAAGCATCCGGAGGAGTTCGGCAAGGGTGTCATCGAGGGTGTCGCAAAGCCGGTGGCGGGCAACAATGCCTCTGCGGCAGGAACCCTCGCGCCGATCCTGTCCTTGCGTCTTCCCGCGAATGCAACTGCAGCAGTCATACTCGCCGGGTTCGCGTCGTACGAAGTTCAGGCCGGACCGACGTTGTCTCGACAAGGGATCACTACTGATCTGGACGTTGATCGCGAGCTTCTCACCATCGGACCACGAGTGGAACGTCAACTGGGCCGAACGCTGCAGCTCGGCGGTGCCGGGTGAACAGCGTCCTTCCACCGGCAAACGTCCTCGAGCGCTTCGTGATCGAAGAACCCCTGGATCAGATCATCGACTGAGCGCAGTCCAGGCGCAGCAGCCTCTGCTGCGTGGCGGCCACCACGGCGCTCGCGCGTGAGCCGGCATCCATCTTGCGCAGGATGCTCTCCACGTGCGATGTCACCGTCCGCACCGAGATCGACCGCGGTACGGCGATCTCGCGATTGGAATGCCCGGACGCCATTGCCGACAGGATGTCGAGTTCTCTGGCGGACAGCCCATACGGAATGGGGTCCACCAGGACCTCCTGGACCAAGGCGGCCTCGTGCAGGCCCGAGTCGACAACGCGTGTCAGCGTCACCGATGACCACTTGTGATCAGTGGGCCACAGGCCGACCATGGCCGGGTTCAACGACCGCAAGAACCGTGCGACGACCGCGCCGAAGCGGGGGTCGACCACTGCGCCGGGGGCTGGGAAGCCATCGACCGGCCTCAGCTGTCCATGGCGGTCGATCACGCCAACCATGGCACCTTCGGGAGCCGGGGGCAGCAGAGCCGGCGGGCGGTCGGCGAGGGTGAGGCGGGAAAGTACCGTCGACAACGCCGAAACAAGTTCTTGCGCTCGATGATCGAATGTACCGGCCGATGTGGCCGATACGTGGAGCATCCCCGCATAAGCCCCGTCTTCGCGGTACAGACGAGTCGTCATACCGTCCCGGAATCCCGCAGGGCCCAGCACCTCGCAAAACGTGGGGGTATCGCGGTAACTCGGCAAGTCATCTATCCGCACCGGGCCGGACGCAATCTCCAAGACGCGATTTTCATCCGATGCCATGTACGGGTCGCCAAGAAATTCAACAGTCTCGGCGCGGTAGCCCGCGCTGGCAATCGGTCGATGCCGCCGTAGAGAACTGTCCCAAGCCAGAAGCGCCGCAGCCTCATGGTGCGTTCCCTGCTGCAGGAGCGTCAGAACGTCCCTGCCGGCATCGGCGTAGCCGGCGCAACCCGCTGCATAGGACACATCGGTGAGAACCTGCGTGTAGAGATCAGTCATGGCACTCCTCGAGCGCTATCCGTTCAGTAATCAAAGCATCGAATCGTCGCTCTGTCGCGCTGTATCACGACGCCTCACGGCTGCATTCGTCGACGCGCTGTGGACACGTCCGAAGGTCGCTACGGAACTTTCGAGGACCGGGGAGTGCAACGAGAGGTACGCGGTAGGTCCGACGATGCGCCGCGCATCGACCGATAATGACGCCAGTCCGACGAGTGCCTCGGGGCCGCGAACACTGGCGGTCTACTGATTCTGGCTGAGGACGGCCACATTGGCGTCCAGCCATTCTTTGACGAACAAGAATACAGACATGCCTGCACCCATCTCACAACTGATTGTCCGGCAATCCAACAACTACAGTACTGCGGCCGTTCGATGAAAGTCAACGATGGTAGGCGACTGTGGTGGTGTACCCGGACAACTGGCCGACCGGCCGGCTCAGCCGGTTGCATTCCGCTGTCCCAGTGTCGGTGCACGGTGTGGACTGCAAAACCTGCAAAACTCAGGTCGACGGAGGCTGTCCAACTGGTCCTATTCCGCACATGTATCCATTTGATTTCTCGTCGCTCGTACAGCCGGTCCGGGGCTCGGGTCCCTGATGGTGCACACGACACGCTTGTCCGATCCGTTGGCCGTTGTCGCGGTTGACGAGGCAGCGGGGCGGACGCTGTGCGTCCGCACCTTCACGTTGTCTGCGAGTGCCTTGGAGTCGTCTATTCACTCCGTAGCGCCCGCAGGGCGCGTAGGTGCACTGCTGCCCACGAGCGGAACGGTCTCCACCCCTCGGTGATCTCGTCGATCGAGCGTCCTGTGCCGTAGCGTTTGGTGATTTCGTCGCTCAAATGTTTCTCGTTGCGCGGCAGCACATCTGGGAAGTTCGCCCCGCGAATCACCACGAGCTCGGCCGAGAACGGTCCCATGCCCAGGATCGTCTGCACCTGGACGAACGCTTCGGTCCAATGCAACGAGCGCAGGTGGGAGCCGGAGAGCTGGCCGTCGAGAGCGGCCTCGGCTATCGCTTGCAGGTACTCGGCCTTGCGCCCGGGCAGATCGAGTGACGCTGCGAGCAGGGTGGCCGGAGACGGAAAGGCTCCATCATCACCGAGTTGCTGCGTGAGTCGCGTCTTGATCGCCGCCGCCTGTTGTATCGGCAGGCGTTGCGTCAGCACCGACCACACGGCCGCTTCGTAGGGCGAGAAGAAGCCGCAGGGCCGGAACCCACTGAGCTGTGCCTGTGCATCGGCAATGACCCCATCGCGCGCCGCGACGTCGGGCCAACCGCGTCCATCGATGTCTATCGAGAGCAGCCGACGAACCTGCTCGGTCGCGGCGTCGAGCTCGCCCTGGCCCTCGACGACTATGCGGACAGACGGCCCGTCCTGGGTGATGACGGCATCGACTCGTTGCCAGTCGGTATCGCAGAGAAAGGCGGTGTGAATGCCCGCGGTCGGCGTTTGGGATACGAGTCTGCCAGGGGTGAAACCCTCCCAGAATCGCTTGCTGGTCTCGAGCGACCAGGGCCCGGCAATCTCGTGAATGCTCTCGAGTCGAGTCATGAATCAGGCCTTCTCGTGCAGAGCGATGGTGAATCCGTCGGCCGTCAGGGTGTCGCGGACCTGTAGTGGGAAGAAGCCGGGGCCGCTCGCGCTGATGAGTCTCTCCTTCTCGGTGTCGACATTCTGACATGTTGAACAGGTCAGACTGTTCAGCTTTCCTGCATCGATTTCGCAGTCGAATCGAGTATGGGCCCAGCCTGTCGCAATGCCGAACTCGCCCGAGGAAACTTCTTGACCGGACGGGTGCCAGGAGTTCGCGGACCTTTGCCGATGCCCCGGGATCGACTCTCGGACGGGCCATGTGAGGCCGAACTCGATCACGATGTCTTCGTCGCTCCCTCTGTGGTAAAGACTGAACCCCAGCATTTCTCGTCAGACTCGAGATTCTCCGGACACGGTGGGCCACGCTCTTTGCTTAGCCGTGTACGAAGACCGAGCATGCAATTGCGGGTCGGTCTGATGCCGTTGTCGGTCGAACGTTTGTATGCTCGACTTCTACCGAATGGTCATGTCCGCAAATCCTTCCCATCGGCACGTCATGCATGCTGCATAGTCGCTGGTGATGTTGTCGGTTGGTGTCACCGCCCGCTGCACCACTTCTGCCTGACAGCGGCCGCCGCAGGATGGACATCTCCGAGCGAAGTCGGATTCAGGGATGAGCCGGTATGTGGGCACAAACGTTCAGCTCCTCGTGGGTCCCGACCCTGAGTGAGGAATATCGTGTTGGGCGTTGTGCCCGATCGTATTTTGTTGATGGCTGCAGAGCCGGATGTACCCGGTCCGAGTTTCGTATTTCTGTGCGCTCGAAACTGACTTCTCCTCGAGTTTCGAGCTGAGCGCGATATGGAGCTCATCGGGCGGGCGCTTGGTGGACCCGCAATCAGCCTTTGGTGAAGAGCCGCTTCGATCGGATCCGTGTCCCTGGCGTCAGGGGTCGACAACGCCCGGCAGTGCGTTATTCCTGGACCGACGACTGACGCCAGAAACAGACCCAGCTTGTCAAAGCCGATCCGACAGGAATTCGCGCAATGCCGTCACGAAACGCTGATGCTGTTCGATCTGAGTCCAGTGACCGCACTTGCCGATCCCGTAAAGCCGGGCATTGGCCAAGTGTTCGAAGAACCACAGCGCCGAGTCGAAGGTAACGAACCGGTCTTCACGGCCATGAACGATCAGCACCTCGTGAGTGATAGCAGCTGCCTCGTCGGGCGTCAGTGACCACGGGTCGGAAGCGTTGAGACCGGCGAACGTGGCGACGTGGGATCGCGTCACATCCGGCCTCGACACGTGGGCCATCCGGCGTTCCGCCACTTGGCGGAGCTCATTTCCGAACAAAGATGGGTCGTAGACGAACGCCTCGAGCAGTGCGGTCATCGCCTCGGTGCTGGGCTTCTGGTAGAACCCGGCGAGCGCCGGAATCGAAGGCCCGGCAGGAATCGGTGCACCGCCCGATCCCATGAGCACGATTTTGTCGAGGCGATCGGGAATCCTTCGAGCAAGCTCGAGCGACCAGATCCCTCCCATGGAATTGCCGACGGGGGTAACACGTTCCAAGCAGAGCACGTCCAGCAACGCGATGAGGCTGTCGACCCGCGCAGTCGTGAACGCAGCCAGGCCCTGGGGAGGCGGATTCGGGTGCGTCGAGTCACCGAATCCAAGGACGTCGGGTGCCAAGCAGTAGTAGTCGTCGCTCAGGTCGCCCAGCACGGCCGACCAGTTGGACATGCCCGTCGCTCCAGGCCCGGACCCATGCAGGAACAGCACCGCCGGGCGGGAAGGATCTCCCGCCTCGTTCAGCAGTAATCGATGGTCTCCAACGGTCACATTTCGGGTGGTGACCGTCTTCGCCGTAGTCATTCTCATTTCAGACCTCCTCAACGAGGACGATCATCGGGCCTGCCGAGCTATGCGTCCAAGCTCGGTTCCGATCGATGGAACGCGTGGCCCCGACGCCCCACGCCGACGTCACGGTCGCCCATCTCGTTCATCCCTGGCAATTGTCAACTGTTGCAACAGTATCCAGGTTGGCTCGCGCACCCGAGGGGTAGCGGTAACATCGGATCGCGCGCGCCGAAGCAACAAACATGGTGGGTTGAACACGGACGATCTCGCTGTTGTCTTGTCATGGCGGTCGGAGCGGCGGCGCAGTCCACCGGATCCGAGGTGGCTTCGCTGCTTACCGCACCTTGGAAAAGTTGGTCGTCAGTTCACCGATAATGTCATCCCACAGCGCTTCGGGTATGTCGTGGGCCATCCCAGCGAACGTCACCCAACGGGACCCACGAATTGCCTTGGCGGCCGCACGGCCACACGTGGGGCGCATCATCTTGTCTGCTTGCCCATGAATCACCACTGTGGGGGCGGTAATCTTCTTGTCGTAGCGCACCAGGCTGCCGGTGCCGAGCATGGCGGCGTACTGGCGCGCGACTCCGTCGGGGTTGTAAGAACGGTCGTATGCCTCCGTGGCAACGGCGACCATCTGCTCCTTCGACGCTGGGTAGCCCGGGCTGCCGACGATCTTTGCGGTCCGCACAGCGTTGGCGATGACGCCCCCGCGCGAGGTGTCTTTGGACCGCGTCGTCGCCGCCCGCATCTGTTTCAAGGCCGGCAGGGGCAGCAGTGCCCGGTTATTGCTGGTGAAGATCAGGCCCAGAGTCTTGGTGCGGTGCTGATGCGTGGCTGCGAAAATCTGCCCGATCATTCCGCCCATCGACCCGCCGACGACGTGCGCCTTCTTGATCTGTAGATGGTCGAGCAGCGCCGCAGCGTCGTCGGCCATGTCCTCCAGTGTGTAGCCGGCCGCGTTTCGCAGTCCGACCTGGAAACGCAGCAGTCGGGGCAATAGCTTCGCGCCCGTGTCAAGGCCATCGAGCTTGCTGGAGAGCCCGATGTCGCGATTGTCGAAACGGATGACGCGGTACCCCTGATTCACCAGACGCTCGCAAAAACCCGTGCGCCAGTAAACCAACTGCGCACCCAGCCCCATGATCAGGAGAACCGCGGGGTCGTTCACGTCGCCCATGTCCTCGTAGGCGATGTCGAGCTCGCCGGATTTGGCGATGCCGGTGCGGATGTCCATCAGGCCTCCAATTGGTAGGAAATGCTCGCGGCTGACCTCGACCCCGAAGATGGATAGGTCGACCATCAGGGGTGGGGCAATCGATATCTGTTGTCCCGGGCTACTTCTCGAAAACAGGGCCAGTGCTCCTCCGAGGAGCCGGCGTGTAGCTCGGTGTACTGCTCGATTCGCCCGACGGCCTGAGGTGACTGATCTTTCGAGTGGTGACTGGGGTGGTCGACGCGATCCTAGGTACCAGCACGAAGGATCGTCGGCTGTCGGTTCCGATGGCTGGAACGTCGGGGTGCCACGACTGATTCGCAACCGCCTCAGGTTCACTTCCAGCGAATGGAACAGCGGATTGTCACCTCGATCGCTCGTCCGGAAGATCGAATTCGAGCAATGACCGAACCGTTGAATCAGTTGCCTGCGCGCTACAGGCGCTCGCGACACTACTGAGAGGGGCCCCGTGCCCAAGGGTTTGATCGCGCTGGCGATCGCGTCGTTCGGCATCGGCTTGACCGAATTCGTCATCATGGGGCTCCTGCCGAACATTGCCACGGAGTTCGCCGTGACAGAAGCCGTCGCAGGATGGCTGATCTCCGGCTACGCCCTCGCTGTCGTCGTGGGCGCACTCGTCGTGACGGCGGCGGTGACGCGGCTTCCACGCAAAGCCGTTCTCATCGGGTTGATGGGTCTGTTCATCGCAGGCAACCTACTGTCGGCGCTGGCCCCGAGCTATGCGGTACTGATGGGCGGTCGAGTTCTGGCGGCACTGTGTCATGGAGCGTTCTTCGGTATCGGGTCCGTGTTCGCCGCCAACATGGTTCCTGCCCATCGCAAAGCCGGTGCCATTGCCCTCATGTTCACTGGGCTCACTGCAGCCAACGTTCTTGGGGTGCCGTTCGGAACGCTACTGGGGCAGCAGTTCGGTTGGCGAGCGACGTTCTGGGCGATCACGCTCATCGGGGTGATTGCCACGGCCGGCATCGCTGTCCTGGCACCCAGAGATGATATGCAGGCCGAGTCGGCCCCGAGCCTGCGGCGCGAGATGAGGGCATTCACTCGCCTGCAGGTGTGGTTGTCGATCGCAGTGACCATCCTGGGATTCGGTGGCGTGTTCGGTGCGTTCACTTACATTGCCTTCACGCTGACAGAGGTTTCGGGATTCGCCTCCTCGACCGTGCCGTGGCTCCTGGTGCTTTTCGGTGTCGGGGGCTTCATCGGAAACGTCGTCGGAGGCAAGGCCGCGGACCGGTCGGTCGACCGGGCGCTGATCGTGTTCATCGCCGCTCTGGCCGTGAGCTTGGTGGGGTTTGCGCTCACTGCGCACAGCCGGCCTGCCACCATCGTCGCGCTGCTGGCGATGGGAGCCGCCGCCTTCGGCAGTGTTCCTGCCCTGCAGATGCGTGTCATGACGTTCGGTGATGAGGCACCGACGATGGCCTCGGCCGCCAACATCGGCGCATTCAACCTCGGCAATGCCCTCGGTGCCTGGATCGGCGGCCTTACCCTCACCGCCGGCTTCGGCTACACCTCACCTATCTGGGCCGGTGCCGCACTTACCGCATCCGCCCTACTGGTTCTCTGTGTCGCAATCACCTCGGGTAGCCGGACGAAGAACAACGGCCTGACGGCGTCCCCAGGAATACCGCGCCCGGTGAGCTGATCGAAATCTGGTAGGACCGCGTGCCGGCTACCTGTCATGAGACCTCGGATCCATCCGGTGATTGCAATGGACCGGAGTCATCGGTGAAAGCTGTTCGAATCGGCAGCAGTCGGTCAGCGAGATATCCGGATGAAGAGCGATCGCGAGTGAAGACGTTCCAACTGCCAGGTGGTAACCACTGTAGAGGTCACTGATTCCGACCACCGGAACGGTGTATATCGAACATGTTGCTGTGCAATTAATTTCGCAGCAGTCTCGACTGTGCGTCGTCGAAATACGTAAAGTGAAAGGTTCCCGATATGAGTGCTTTCCTCGGTCTTGGGATGACCCATTACCCCATGATCATCGGCGACGACGAGCACATGGCGGGCGTGCTTCGGTGGACGCTGCAGGACCCCGACATCCCCGACGAAGCGAAGGACACGGCGAACTGGCCGGCATCGATGGTCGCGGACTGGTCCGACGACGATGGGGCCGCTGCCGCCGCTCGACATCGAGATGCGTTGCGAGTCAACCTCGCAAAATGCCGGGAGGCGCTCGATGCCTTCCAACCCGACCTGGTGGTCGTATGGGGCGACGATCAATACGAGAATTTCCGCGAGGAGGTCGTGCCGCCGTTCTGCGTGCTCGCCTACGACGATCTCGATGTCCATCCCTTCACGATGGTGAACGAACAGGGCAATCCGAACTACTGGGGCTTGCCGAAGGACTCGACTTTCGTTCTGCATGGAGACGCAGCCGCCTCTCGCTCACTGGTCGACGCATTGCTCGTCGACGGATTCGACATGGCGTACTCCTACCGCAAACGCGAAGGCGAGAAATTTCCGCATTCCATCATGAACACACAGCTATTTCTGGATTACGACAACGTCGGCCGAGGGTTTCCGTATCCGATAGTGCCGATGACTGTCAATTGCTACGGCGAGCACGCAATAGCGCGCCGTGGCGGTTTCACCAGATTTGCCGACATTGCTGTCGAGCAATTGGACCCGGCAGGTCCGTCTCCCAAACGGTGCTTCGATCTGGGCCGCGCTGTTGCCCGCGCGTATCGCGACACGGACAAGCGAATCGCGATGGTGGCGTCGTCGAGTTGGTCTCATGCATTTCTGCACGACAGGGGTTGGCACATAAGGCCCGACACGGCCGCCGATCAGAAGCTCTACGACGCATTGGTTGTCGGCGACTTCGAAGCCTGGCAGAGCGTGACGACCCGGGAGATCGTCGACGCCGGACAGCACGAGATGCTCAATTGGTTCTGCCTGCTCGGTGCCGTCGCCGAGCTGGGACTGACTTTGACCTGGTCCACCTTGGTCCCTTCCGACGTCTTCAACTCCAACAAGTGCTTTGCCGTCTACGAGGAGCAGGAATGACAACAATCGACGATCCAGTGGCCGCCGCCGTTCTCTCCGGATCAACGCTGGTAAGAGAGGATTCGGCCCAGGGGCGATTCCGGGTAAATCGCGACGCAATGACGTCCTCCGAGATTTTCGACGAAGAGCGTAGGAAAGTCTTCGACCACTCGTGGCTGTACGTCGGACACGAGTCCGAGGTCCCCAATCGCGGTGACTATGTACGTCGCTCCGTCGGTGGACGTCCACTCTTCATGGTTCGTGGTTCCAAGACCGGCGAGGTCAACGTCTTCCACAACACCTGCACTCATCGTGGTGCGGTGGTGTGCCGACAAGACAACGGCAACAGTAAGACATTCCAGTGCTTCTACCACGCTTGGACTTTCAACAGTGAAGGTAGTCTGGTCGGGGTCCCGGACCGCGAAGCCTATGCAGGCACTCTCGACATGGGCCAACTCGGCCTGGCGCGGCCGGCCCGATCGGAGAGCTACCGGGGCTTCGTCTTCGCGAGCTACGACCCCGACATCGTCGACTTGACGACATACCTGGCTGATGCGCGCCCGTATCTCGACAACATCATCGACGCCCAACGCGATGCTCAGATCCTCCGCGGAACCCACGAGTACAACATGCAGGCCAACTGGAAACTGTTGGTAGAAAACAGTATCGATGGATACCATGCCGTTCCCACGCACGACACCTACTTCAAGTATCTTGCCGACCTCGGCACGGATTTGGGTGAAGGGGTGCACGGAGAGGGGCGAAGTCTCGGCAATGGGCACGCGGTAATCGAGTACCGCGGCCCGTGGGGGCGACCAATAGCCAAGTGGGAGGCGCTTTTCGGGGAGGATGCGAAGCCGGAAATGGCAAGCGCGCGCGCTGATCTGGCGAAGAAGTTCGGTGAAGAGCGCGCGACGCTGATGTGTGACTACAACCGAAACCTGTTGATCTACCCTAATTTGATCATCAACGACATCATGGCTCTGACCGTGCGAACATTCATGCCGACCTCCCCGACGAACGTCGACGTCACGGCATGGCAGATGGCACCCTCGGATGAACTTCCCGAAGTTCGGCAACGCAGGCTGGACAGCTTCCTGACCTTCCTCGGGCCCGGCGGATTCGCGACTCCCGACGACATCGAAGCGCTGGAATCATGTCAGCAAGGGTTCGCGAGCGGGGGAGTCGAGTGGAACGACATCTCGCGCGGGATGGACCGCAATCCCAAAGCAACCGACGAGGAACAGATGCGCGCGTTCTGGCGTCGCTGGCGCGATCAGATGGACGGGCGGCGATGAACATGTCCCAGCTCTCCGCGATTTCCGAAGTCACGCGTCAAGATGTCGAAGACTTGCTCTTCGAGGAGGCGGAGCTACTCGATGACTGGAAGCTCGATCAGTGGCTCACGATGTACACCGACGATGCCCGGTACGTCGTACCTCCGACCGACGACCGTGACGCCGATGCGTCCTCGTCGCTGATGCTCATAGACGACAACAGGATGCGCATGGGTGCGCGGGTGGATCGGCTGAACAGCCGTAAGGCACATCGCGAGTACCCACATTCGAACCTGCGGCACCTCGTGTCCAACGTCCGACTCGACTCTCCGGACCGAGACGAGCTGTCGGTGAAAGCATCGTTCGCTGTGTATCGAAGCCGTGCCGGTCGGGATATGTGCTACTTCGGACGCTACCGCTACCTGCTGGTGATCATCGACGGCAGACTTCTGATCCGATCCAAGAGGGTCGAACTCGATATGACCACGCTGCGCTCGACCGGTGATGTGGGAGTGATCCTGTGACTCGTTCAGATATGACGGGCACCCATTTCGACGCCGCGAACCCGGCGATCGGCAAACGCGTCGTTGCGGGCGGAATCGACACCAATTATCTCGATGAAGGGAGAGGCAGCGGTGTGCCTGTCGTTCTTCTTCACGGGTCCGGTCCCGGAGTATCCGGCTACGCCAACTGGCGATTGACGATACCCACGCTCGCTGTCGACCGCCGAGTCCTGGCTCCCGATCTCGTCGGCTTCGGTTACAGCGAACGGCCCAGGGACTACCGGTATGTCATGGACGCCTGGATCGGTCAGGTCCAGGACTTCGTCGATGCTCTCGGTCTCGATCGATATTCATTGGTAGGCAACAGCTTCGGTGGCGCACTGGCCCTTCGCCTGGCCGCCGAGAATCACGACCGAATCGACCGTTTGGTGTTGATGGGAAGTGTGGGTGTCCCGTTCGAGATCACCGAGGGCCTCGACGCAGTGTGGGGTTACGAACCTTCCGTGGACGCGATGCGCCGCGTGCTCGATTACTTTGCTCACAACCGTGCGTTGATCGACGACGACCTCGCTGAAGCACGCTACCAAGGCAGCATCCAACCTGGTTTTCACGAGTCCTACGCGGCGATGTTTCCTGCTCCGCGTCAGCGCTGGGTCGACGCGATGGTCACCGATGACGACGCGATCCGTTCCATCACTTGCCCGACCTTGATCGTGCACGGACGCGAGGACAAAGTCATTCCGAGATCGACGTCGGCCCGTCTGTTCGACTTGATTCCCGACGCCCGTTTGCACATGTTCGGGCGATGCGGCCACTGGACCCAGATCGAACATGCTGCGGAGTTCAACGCACTGGTGTCGTCTTTCCTGGCCACGTGAAACCGCTGATGCTCGACTCGGGTTCCTGTCGTCAGTAGCCGAACGGTTTCGAGTTCGTCGACGTTTGTGACCACGTAATCGTCGGGGGGCATCGCGGACGGGCCGTCAGCACGGCGGCCGGAGCCGGGAAGTCCGGTGTTTCCAAGAGTGGGGTCTTCGTGCCGGGCATCGACAGGGTGCCGCAGCCCCCGTCGACGAAGTGGTCTCCGCTTGATCGTCCTGATCGAGCGGAAGGGCAGGAAGCGGGTGGGTGTGACTACTGATACGACCACGAGGAAGGCCGCCGTGTACGGGGCCGTCCGTTTGTCGGTTGCAGATGCGCTGCAGATACTCGAACGCAAGATGGGACCCGCATGAATACTGTCGAGCAGCCGACCACCGTGCCGGACCTCACTCTGGCGGACCGGTGCACATACTGGGCCTCGCTCACCCCGAACGCGCCGTGCCTCACCTCCGGAGAGACGAGCCGAAGTTGGGCCTCCGTGATGGAGCGCTGCCGGTGCCTTGCCGCTGGTCTGGCGTCGCACGGGCGCGGTGCGCGGATCATCTACCTGGGCCGTAACAGCACGGTCTTCATCGAACTTGCAATTGCCTCGTCATTGGCCGGCACGGTGCTCACGGCAGTCAACTGGAGGCTCGCGGCACCGGAGATGGCACAGATAGTCGAGCATTCGACTTCTGCGCTGGCCTTCGTCGATCACGAGTTCGCCGAGCGGTGGGCCGGCGCGTGGTCGGCCTCGCCGATCCCCACCGTGTATTTCGGCGGCGGCGGCGATGAGTACGAGCACTGGCTGGCGGAGCACGAGCCGATCGCACCACATCACCCGGGGCCGACACCCGACGACATCGCCTTGCAGATGTACACCTCCGGCACGACTGGTCTACCCAAAGGGGCGCTGTTCAGCCACGCTGCATTGAAGGGTGTCGAACTGAGCGCTGGTGCGATGAAGGTCACGAACGACTCGACCATGCTCGTGGTCATCCCAATCTTTCACGCGGGGGGTGCCGGCGCTGCAATGATTGCTTTGCGTGCGGGCGCACACCTCGTGATGTCCGCTGACACGTCCGCCGACGCCCTCGCGACCGCGGTAGAGCGCTACGCCGTCACGTGCATGATGCTGGTACCGACACTCCTGAACGAAATGCTGTCGCGGCCTACCGCGATGGCTCGCGACCTCAGCAGCCTCCAGGTGATCTCCTACTGCGGGTCACCCATCACACCGACGCTGCTCGCGCGGTGCCTCGAGGAATTCGAGTGTGGTCTGGTGCAGCTCTACGGACTGACGGAAGTCACCGGCATCTCGGTGTTGCAGATCGAGGATCACCTCGATACCGGGCACCCCGAACGACTGCGGTCGGTCGGACGTGCTCTCCCGGGAGTGGTCATCAAGATCATCGACCCTATGAGCGGCGCCGACGTAGGCCCGGGCGAAACCGGTGAAATTTGCGTCATGGCCCCAACGGTGATGAGCGGCTACTTCCAGGCACCCGAACGCACTGCCGAGATGTTCACCGGCGACGGATTCCTGCGCACGGGCGACGGAGGCTACGTACTGGACGGCTACCTCTACCTCCGCGACCGCATCAAGGACATGGTCATCAGCGGAGGCGAAAATGTGTATCCCGTGGAGGTCGAAAAGGTCCTGGTGGCATGCCCCGGCGTGGCCGACGTGGCCGTGATCGGTGTGCCGTCCGACCGATGGGGCGAGACCGTCAAGGCCATAGTGGTGCCGACCACGGATGGTGCATGCACCGTCGAGGGGGTAATGGCGTTCGCCCGGCTGCACTTGGCCGGTTACAAGTGTCCTACCTCCGTGGAGCTGGTCAACGCCCTACCGCGGAACGCCTCCGGCAAGTTGCTCAAGCGCGTCGTACGCGAACAGGACTGGATCGCGTCGCACCGCGTATAGGCATTGTCCGCACCATCGATCAAGCCCGGCCCCCAACTGAGGGCCGGGCTTGATCGGTGGTGCTTTCCGAGATCAGCCGACGTCGGCGGTTGCCGCGTCGTCGGCAGGGGACAGCTCGAGACGCTTGCCGTTGAACGGGAGGCCGAGAGGATCCTTCTCCTCGGGGGGCAGCACCTCGCCCGTCACGAGTTCGTTCCACCTCCGCCACCACGTGCGCATTTGCAACTCGTCCTGGCCGGAGACGACCGAAGAGGACATACCGCGTGAAATATCGGACCAGCCCAGCTCCTTGTACGTCGCGAACCCGCGCTGAGCACTCTCGAGGGCCTCGACATCATCGGGCGACGCCAAGCCGCCGGGGCCCCAGAAGGTCAGGAAGTTGTCGAGTCGCTGTGCGAGCAGGTCCGGGCCCTCCTCCGGAGGCACGATGTGCCACGCGCTCACCTCCATGTAGTCGGGGGTGATCGGGTCGATCTTGCGTATGACGACCCCCATGACGAGGTCGATGATGATCAAATTGGGGAAGATCACCAGATTGCGTTGGCCGCGCAAACGAGTCGCCCAGTCGTCGCCGTGCTTCTCGGCGATAGCCGCGTATCGCGCCGCGCGTTCGGCGTGGCCCTCCGGTGACAGCGGACGCCCCAGGAGCTCTTCCGAACCGGGAGGCGACGCGACAACGGCATGCCCGTTTCCGAGCGCGATACCGCGCTCCTTGCCGACCAACGACAAGTCCAAGCCGTCCCTGGAAGCCGACACCATCTCGAAGTATCGCTGGTGGGTCGATAATGCGTGGTAGCCGTCGATACTGTTCTCTACCAGCAACTTCCAGTTGGCCTTGACCGAGTATTCGTGTGTTCCCTCGATGACCTGCATGCCCAATTCGGACTGGTCGGCGATGAGGTCGATGTACTCCCTGGCTCCGGCCAGGTACGTCTCCAGATCGACGATGTCGGGATCGAAGCTCGCGAACACGAAGCCTCGATAAGACGACAGACGCGGAGGCTTGGCCAGACCCGGGCGCTCGAAGTTCTCCCCGTAGGATTGGTCACCCGGCATCGAGACCTGCTCGCCGGCGATGTTGAACGTCCAACCGTGGTAGAAGCACGTCATGAACCGAGCGTTGCCTTCGGGCTCGCGGCAGATCATGGCCCCGCGGTGCGGGCACGAGTTGAGCCACACGCGGATTTCGCCCTTGCCGTCGCGAGCGAAAATAATGGGCCGTCCGGCCAGCTTCCGCGTCTTGAAGCTGTGAGGTTTCGCCAGCTCGGACTCGTGACCGACATAGAGCCAGCTCTTGTCGAACACATTCTTCTGCTCCTGCATCAGAACGGCAGTGTCGATCATGGTCTCGCGGTTCACCTTGAACTGCGGCATTTCGCGGTCGTCGAGTACGTATTCGGACATGTCACATCTTCCTGTTGATGGGTCGGTGTCGGTGTGGGGCTTGGCTGCCGAAGGTCATGAGAGAGAGCGCCGCGCGTTCCAGGCGAGCGCGAGGGGGGTCAGCCGCGGCTGCACCCGAAGATTGAGCCACTCGATCGTGCGCTGCCAGTAGTCGTAGGACGCGGCGATCTCGATCGACTCACTGGACGGCCGATGGAAGTCGTCACCGACACTCGGGTACCGAACCAGTTGGGTGAAGACGGGGGAGTCTTCCCGCAGGACCGTCTCGAGCTCGTCGCAGGCTGTCGCAGGAGCCGTCAGGTCTTCCTCGCCGAACAAGCCGAGCCACGGGGTTCGGACCAGCGGCGCGAGGCGGGCAACGGCGGCGGACAGATGACCGTCACCTGCGGCAATCGCGGTCGGCGAAACACTGATGGCCGCACCGAGCCCGAAGCGTGCGCTCGCCGACAACGCCACGCGGCCACCGAGACCGTATCCGAGGAGCGCTGTCTGCTCGCTTTCCCAACCGCGCCGAGCGACGTGGGCCAGTAGTGATTCCACAACGCTCTCGAGTTGGTCTTCGGTGCCGTCGATTCCGCGTAGGTCGGCTGCTACGCCTTCGTAACCGTGGGTCGCGAGGTCGTTGAGGTGCTGAGTGGAATCGGACTCGAAGTCGCCTCCGGGGCCGAGTAGCAGCAACACTGCGCTGCGGGGGATGCCGCCCAGGTCGATCTGGGAGATGGCCACAGACCCGAGCTGCGAGTCGACAGTGTCCTCGCGCGGTCTGATGCTAACGGCAGATGCCATGAACAGAACTCCTGATGTCGTCGAGCCGGACCGAGGCGCGGATAACCGGGAGTTCGAATAGTCCTGCTCCGTGGCAGGCCCCGGAATGACCTGTCCCGCGCACTGGAACGCACGTGGACGTAGCAGGCGGCGGGGCTGTCTACACGCACTCGTCACCTGAGCCCCGAGCATGACGGCGACGGTTCCACCCATCGGCACGCGACGTTGAGGCCCAGCGTGTTCGGCTCGAACATCGTGTCCATGGGAACTTTGATTGTCGGTGCATCCGTGGCCGGCGTCCGTACCGCCCAAGCGCTTCGCGACATGGGCTACACCGAGTCCATCACCATGCTCGGCGAGGAGCGTCACTCCCCGTACGACAAGCCGCCGATCTCCAAGGACATGCTGGGCACCGGGACCGGTGCTCCGGTGCCGCTGCTGAGCGACGAGCAACTCGTCGAGCTCGATGTCGACCTGCGGCTCGGAGTCCGGGCGGAGAGCCTGGATCTCGTCAACCGGTTCGTTATCGCATCGGACGGACTGGAGTACCCATTCCACGACTTGGTCATAGCAACAGGAGTGACACCCAGGACGCTGCCGGGAAGCGAGAATTTGCGGGGGGTTCACACTCTTCGGACAGCAGACGACGCGCACACTGTGAGATCGCAGCTGATGACGTCCACGCACGTCGTGGTGATCGGCGCGGGCTTCATCGGTGCCGAGTTCGCCGCGGCGGCGCGGTCGCATGGTGTGCGTGTCGATATGGTCGAGCCGCAGCAGATCCCGATGGCGCATGTTCTCGGCGACGTGGTGGGGGCCGAGCTGAGCCGTCTCCACGTCCTGAACGGAGTGACGGTGCACACCGGCGTCGGGGTCGCGGCCCTGGTCGGTGATGGTCAGGTAGAAGGCGTCACTCTCACCGACGGGCGGACGCTGCGCGCAGACCTCGTCGTGGTGGGCATCGGTGCCATACCGGCGACCGGTTGGCTGGAGTCGTCCGGCCTGCCTCTCGACAACGGTGTCGTCTGTGACGCGCGCCTGCGGGCCGAGGGTGCCGAGCACGTATATGCCGCAGGCGATGTTGCACGTTGGCCGAGTCCGCACGCCGACGGGCTCGTGCGTATCGAGCACTGGACCAATGCAAACGAGCACGGTGCGATCGTCGCGGCGTCCATAACAGGTGCCCCGGTGACACCATCCCCACCGCCGCCCTATGTGTGGTCCGACCAGTACGGGCAGCGGATCCAGATAGCAGGACGCCCCGCGGAAGGCGAGCTCGCCCGTGCTGTAGGTGCCGTCGACAGCCCACCGTATGCGGCGATTTACACGTCTCCCGAAGGCCGAGTGGTCGGTGCGCTGGTAGTCGACGATCCACGCCTGTTCATGAAGTGCCGCAAAGCAATCACCACAGGATCGACGGTCGACGGCCTCGACATCGTCCTCGGTCTCGACCCCGCCAACTGACCAACCGGTCCAGCTCATTCGCGTCGCCGAACGGCAACGCGGGAATTCGAAGAGGAGAGTTCAATGGCATTGACAGAAGAAGGCATCATCGAGGTTCCGGGCATGTCGAGTCAGTGGGTCCGTCTCGGCAACGGTGCCAAAGCGCACTACATGTTCGCCGGTGAGACCGGCCCCGCAGTTCTACTACTGCACGGCGGCCTCCCCGGTTCGTCGGGTTCGGCCGGCTGGCGTTACATCGCGGCCAACTTGGCGCAGAACGGATTTCGGGTCTACTGCCCGGACATGCCGGCGTTCGGCCTGTCCGATACTGCCGAGCAGTACCGGCCGAAGGGGCTGCACGACCACACCGACTTCATCCAGATGTTCGTCACCGCCGTCGGGCTGGACAAGTTCCATATCTCCGGCAATTCGATGGGGTGCATGAACACCGTCTCCTACGTGACGGCTCACCCCGAGAGAGTGCTGAGCTACGTGCTGATCGCCGGCGACATCGGTGATATCACGGAGGGCCTCGAGAAGCCCAAGGGCCGTTTGGATTTGACGGTCTACGACGGGACGAAGGACGGCATGCGAAAGATGATGTCGTCGATCCTGCATCGCCCCGAATCCATCAACGACGACCTCGTCGAAATGCGCTACCAAGCGGCCGCGCGCCATGCGGAGGCTTACCCCGAGTTTCTCCCGAACGTACATGCGTTCGCGGGATTCAAAGCGTGGGACGACGAGAACCTTCGCGCGCGGATGTCGACCAAGGGCCGGTTCGACAAGATGACCATTCCAGGGATCTACCTGTACGGCCGGCAGGACGTGCTGACCCCTGTTGAATGGGGCTTCGTGCAGGAAGAGCGACTACCGAACGTGCAGTTCTTTTACCCGGACGAGTGCGGACATCAGGGGCAGACGGACCGCCCCGACTTGTTCAACCCCGTGTACTTGGAGTTCTTCCGCGATGGACAGGTCTCGCGCGCCACGGCTGACGCCGCCGGCGTCTCGGACCGGCGTCCCGAGATCAAAGAGCTTGTGGCACAAGCCTGATCGACCGGACCGCCAACCACGCCGGGACGGCAATCCTGGCCGTCGTCCCGGCCACCGGTGCCGTGCTCGCGGCACCTCACGGCACAACAACCACAAGGAGCGACCATGGCAGAAGTGCTCGGTCTCGGCATCACTCATTACCCCATGCTCGCCGCGAAGGATCCCTTCATGGCGAACCTCATGAAGATGGTCTTGACGGACCCCGACATCCCAGCGGAGCGTAAAGACCCCGCGAACTGGTCCGCCCTGGCCCAAGAAGAATGGTCGGACGATCAAGGAACGGCAGCTGCCGGTCGGCACCGCAAGGCTCTGCTCGCCGGTCTCAGCACCTGCCGTGAAGCACTCGACGAATTCGACCCCGACGTCGTCATCGTGTGGGGTGACGACCAGTACGAAAACTTCCGCGAGGAAGTCATTCCGTCGTTCTGCATTCTGGCCTATCCCGACACCGAGATCGATCCGTTCGGTGTTCTCGAGGTGCTGAGTGTCCCCAACGCCTGGGATCTGCCGAACGGCCAGTCGTTCGTGATGCGGGGTGATCAGGATTTCGCGAAGAAGATTGCCAAAGACGTGTTGACGAACGGCGTCGACGTCGCCTACTCGTACGAGCCACGGCCCGACATGCACCACTTTCCGCATGCGTTCGCGAACACCCAGATCTTCCTGGACTTCGAGAATGTGGGTAAAAGGTTTCCTTACCCGATCATCCCGATGGCAGTGAACTGCTACGGCGAGCACGTCATCGCGCGTCGAGGTGGGATCGCGCCCTTCTCGGAGATTCTCAAGGGCGAGGACCTCGACCCGCCCGGCCCGTCCCCGAAGCGTTGCTTCGAGTTCGGCCAGGCAGTGGGCAAATCCCTGCACAACAGCGGAAAAAGGGTGGCTCTGGTCGCGTCGGCCAGCTGGTCGCACGCCTTCCTGAACGACAAGGATTGGCACCTACGACCGGACACCGAGGCCGATCGCGCGCTCTACGACTCCATGGTCGCCGGAAACTTCGACGATTGGACGTCCAAGACAGTCACCGACATCGTGGCTGCAGGGCAGCACGAGATGCTCAACTGGTTCTGTCTGCTGGGTGCGATGAAAGAGTTGGGCCTTACGCTCGATTGGAGCGAATTCGTCGAGACCGAGGTTCTCAACTCCAACAAAACCTTCGCAATCTATCGCTGAGTCGGGCGGACTGGCCTGAGCTCCAACGTACGCAGGGCGGCCACCGCGCATGCGGTGGCCGCCCTGCGGCGTGAAGGTGACGGAGGTCCAAGGGACTCAGGTAACAAGGGTGTTGTCAGGACCAGGGGGGCGGATCGGAGAGGGTGCGGGGGACTATTCGATCGCGCCCGGGAGCGGCGGCCAGGTACGACCGCAACTCGGCTGACAGCTGGGCAGTGGTGTCGCGTAGTGCGGCGTCGATCTGACCGCCGGCTGGTGAGTTGGGCCCGTGGGTTATCGAGATTGCACCGACCGCCAGCCCGTTGACCATCACCGGCACCGCGACACCGTGGAGGCCGATTTGCGCTTCGTCGTGCTCGCGTGCGATGCCCTCCTTGCGAACGATTCGAAGGTGCTCGACGAAGTCGTCGGCGTTGGTGATCGAGTGCGGTGTCAACTGGTGTAGTCGTAGGGGTAGGAAACCTGCAAGGTCGTCGAGGTCCTCGTAGGCCAGTAGAGCCTTACCGATCGCAGTACAGTTGGCAGGTAATCGACCCCCGATGCTTGCAAGAGTCGACGGCGAGTCCGACGGTGCAAGTTTTTCGAGGTACACCACGTCGAATTCACGCAGCACCGCGAACGTGACCGTCTGCCTGCTCCACCGCTGCAGGGCCACCAGGTGCGGGATTGCCTGATCGCGCAACATTGCCGCCGGGGTGGTAGCGCCCAACTGCAAAAGCCCGAGACCGAGCTTGTATCCAGCGCGGTGATGCTCGAGGGCCCCGAGTTCGACGAGTCGCGCGAGCAAACGGTGAACTGTCGATTTCGGCAGACCCGAGGCGCGCGCCAGTTGGCTCAGAGTCATGACCCGCTCGTGTTGGTTGAACGAATTGAGTACGTCGAACGCCTTGGTCAAAATCGAGGGCGTCTCTTTCTCGAAGCCGGTCGACTCGGCATCGGTCACGAATTTCACCTCTGTCTGCGCGTTCGAAGGTATGCGCGCTCGGTATCCGACATGGTGCGCGTCACACAGGATACCGCTGCTACCCGTATCGGTCGGTGCTTCCTGTTCTGCTCCCTGGAACGCCACCTCGTCCTCATGCGTCGGGGCTCCTTACGGTCGTTCGACGGCGACTCCGCCGGAACGTGCCCGGAAGGAAACCGACTATGGGTCAACCAGATTCGACCACCGCACAGCCGACGGTCGTCGATGCGCACGCCCACCATTTTCCGGCGTCGCTGGATGGATTCGCTCCCACCTCCGGCGAGGTGCTTCCGAGTCTGGTCATCGATGACGAGCGCTCCGGGCGCATCATGATCGGCGACCGGGTGTTCCGGCTCGTCACGTCACAGCTGTGGAGCATCGAGCATCGACTGCAGGCGATGGACGACGCCGGGGTATCACTTCAGGTCGTCTCTCCGGTACCGGTCATGCTCACGTACGGCGCGTCACCCGGTGCTGCTCAGGAGTACTCGGCCGCTGTGAACGACGCGCTGGCCGCCGATGTACAGGGTTCGTCGGGTCGTCTGCTGGGGTTGGGGACAGTTCCGCTTCAGGACGTCGACATTGCAGTCATGGAGCTCGAACGAGTGATGGGTGATCTCGGTCTGCGCGGCGTGGAGATCGGTACCAGGATCAACGACACCGAACTCGACGATCCATCGTTGACGCCGTTCTGGGAAGCCGTAGAGCGGTTGGACGCGGCCGTCTTCATTCACCCGGTGGGCGGAGGCGGAGGGGCGGTTCGGCGCACCGGGCAGCTCTACGACTTCGGAATGGGCATGCTGACCGATACCTCGATCGCCGCGACGGGACTGGTGTTCGGTGGCGTGCTCGAGAAGTTCCCGCGGTTGCGTATCGGCTTGGCCCACGGGTGCGGCGCGTTCGGCTGGGTCTACCCCCGCCTACGCAAGGCACACGAGGTGTGGGGTGCCGGTCCGGTCGAGGCAATGGACGAGCGCATGCGATCGCTGTGGGTGGACACCCTGGTGCTCGATCCCGAACACCTGCGCCTCCTCGTGCACCGGTTCGGTGCCGACAAAGTCATGGTGGGCACCGATCACCCGTTCTTCCCGGACCTGTTCGCGGCCGCAGGCTCGTTCGTGCGGGACGCCGCGCACGCGCGCATACTCGATCATGATGTAGTCGAGCCGATCCTGTCCGGAAACGCGATGGGGTTCCTGGGTCTGCACGCTTGGCCCCCGGCGGTTTGACGACCAACACGGTCACGACAGGATGGACCAGTGAACGCGCACGAGGTAATCGTTGTAGGTGCAGGGCCGGTAGGGCTGACCCACGCGCTCGGACTGGCACGCGCAGGCATCGGCGTGACGATACTGGAGGCGAGGCAGCAGGCCGGCACGACTCCCGGTGACCTGGTCTACCAGTGGAATGTGCTGCCCGGACTGGATCGACTGGGAATCCTCGACGATCTGCTGAGCGTCGGGTACTGCGAGCCGCACACGTTCTACCGCGTGCACTCCACCGGCGAGACAGTGACTTTGGACCTCGGCGTGTTGAAGGACGACTGTCCCTTCCCGTTCAACCTGCATGTCCGTCAGGCCGATGTGACCAGGATTCTGCTCGAGCACCTCGGCGAGCGCAGCGAAGTGGCGATTTTGCTGAATTCTTCGCTGACAGATCTCGGACAAGACGCCGACGGTGTGTCGGTGACGTTCGACGGACCTGCGGGCGAGGTCACGCTGCGGGCGAAGTGGGTCGTGGGTGCCGATGGTGCCCACAGCGCGGTACGCCGTGCTCTCGGCCTGTCGTTCGTGGGCATCACCTGGCCCGAACGTCTCATTTCGGTCGAGATCGATGCCGATCTCGAGGTCATGGGCATGCGTGGTGCCGGTGCGGTGATCGACCCGCAGTTCGGCGCGATAGCTGCGTGTGTCGATCCCGGCTCTCGGTGGAGGTACATCTACGCCGAGGACAGGTCGATGTCGGAGAGCACCATCGATTCGCGCATGAAAAATATTCTTGTACAAGGACTGTCGGCCGACATGGCAGAGGCGAGCTTCACGTGGTCGTCCTTTCGCATCCATCAGCGCGCGGCTGCGACGTTCCGCCGAGATCGCGTCCTGATCATCGGCGATGCGGCTCACATCACCAATCCCGCGAGCGGTCACGGCATGTCGAGTGGCCTTTTCGACGCGTTCTCCCTGAGCGAGGTTCTCGCAGCCGTCGTCTCCGGGCAGGCGGACGACTCGTTGCTCGACCGGTGGGCCGAGGAGCGTCGCCACAACTATGTCGAGTACGCGTCACCGACGTCGTCGGAGCGCAAGAAGTTCGTCTTCAATTTGGAGGACGACGCTGCCGTCGAACAGGAGTTCGCTCCGATGCGGCGCATCGCCGAAAATCCCGATCGCATGCGTGCCTGGTTCACACTCGCGCAATCGTTGGAACCCCCTCGCTGGTTCTGAGCTCTGTCCATCCCCGCGACCGAAGGTCGGGGCCTGCTGGCCCCGACCGTCCGAATCATCTGGAGTGTGCGGGCGGACGCTCACCGATGGGCAGGCCGAACGGCGAACCACCGATTTTGCCGTCCTTGTACAACCGCTGGATTACGTCGTCCGTATAGCCGAGTTCGAGAAGGACCTCGATGTTGTGCTCTCCGAATATCGGCGACGGTCGTGGGATGGCAAGTGCCTTGTTCAGCTGGCTGGAGAGTCTGACCGGCGAGGCGAGGTGCTCCTTGGAACCGTTGACAAAGTGCACGACATCGACGTTACGACCGCGTGCTATCACCGCAGGGTGCGCAAGAACCTCCGTGCCCGACTGCATGATTGCTGCAGGGACGCCGACGCTGTGCAGACGCTCGACAAGCTCGCTCGACTGTCTGGTGCCCACGAAGTCGCGAAGGTCGGCGTCGAGAAGATCGCGGTCGGCCAGGCGGCCGGTGAGATCGGCTCGATTTGTCACCGTCGCCCACGGTGCCCCACCGGTGACGTCTGCGAGAGCGCGCCAGTTCTCGTCGGTGGCAATCGACACGGCCACCCAGGCTCCGTCCGACGCGCGGTACATGCCCTGGGGTGAGATGCCCGGAGCGTCGTTGCCGCGTCGCTCGATGCGCTCGCCGGTGCGGCTCGACGCGATTATTCCCTGGGCTGTCGTCTGGGGGGCGACGTCGCACAGTGACACCTCGACGGCAGCGCCGCGCCCGGTGGACAACTTGCGGCGGAGCGCTGCCAGTGCCACGAACGTGGACATGTCGGCTGCGATCGGGTCGTAGGCGGTGCTGGTCAGTAAGGGCTCGCCTTCCGGGTAGCCAGTCATGTCGCTCAGCCCCGAGGTGGCGTCGGCCGAGTACGTAAAACCGGGGAGGTCTTTCCACGGACCGGTCAGTCCCCACGCGGGTAGCCGCATCACGATGGCGTCGGGCTGCAGGCGACGTATGCCGTCGACGTCGAACCCGACTTTCTCCATCACGCGGGGCGAGAAGTTCTCGATAACCAGATCGCTCGACGCGACGAGCCGCTCGACGATTTCGTGTCCTTCTGCGTCTTTCAAGTCGGCCGTGACCGACCGCTTACCCCAGTTGGTGGCGGTGAAGCTTGCGCCGCGCTCCCACGGGTCGGGAGCGGTGGGGAGCGGACCAGCAAAGCGCATCAGGTCGGGTCGGGTGACCGACTCGACCTTGATGACGTCGGCCCCGTACGAGGACAAATTGCGGGTCGCCAGCGGTCCCGCCTGGAAGCTGCCGAAGTCGAGCACACGAACCCCCGCCAGGGGACGGGCCGGATCGGCGTCCTTTCGGACAACACGCTCCGGCCGCGATCCCCAGTCGGTGTCGTTGTCGCGTCCCTGCTCCGCCAGCTCGCCGATCTGCCATGCGTCGCCCTCGATACGGAACGCAGGCCGAGGCTGCAGGAAGCCGTCGCGGTGGGACACGAACGTGCCGCGGGTTGTGTACGGAGGTAGCTCGGGGACGGTCTTGGAGGTGGCGACAGGGACTATGGGCACTCGCGCACGGGCCCCCATCTCGACGAGTTCGGCGACCGTGTGTTGCGCAGTGAAGCTGCGAATGAGGGGCGTGACCTCCCGAGTCAAGTGCTGTCGGTCGACCAGTTCCGCAAAACGCGGATCTTCGAGCTCGGGGATGTCGACGAGAGCTTTGAAGTCGATCCACTGTTGCGGGGTGACGGCCACGATGCATGCCCAGCCGTCCTTCGCCTTCTCGATGCCCGGTACCGCTGCCTGCGGCCACGTGTACGCGGCGTGGTGATCGTGTTGCCCGTACAGCCACGGAATCTGCAGGACACCGACCATCGACTCGAATTGTGAGATGTCGGCGTCGACAGCCGTTGCGCCCGCCTCGGACGCGAGCAGTCCTCCGACGACACCGACCGCCGCGTCGATGCCCGCGGTGTACTCGCCGATGTCGATTCCTGCGTAGACAGGGGGCCGGTCGCCTGTCGGGTGTACGGCCGTGAGACCGCACTCGGCTTGCAGGGTGAACTCGTTGGCCGGAACGGAGGGAGATGCGCCGTTCAGGCCGTAGTCGGAAATCGACACGACCACCAGATCCGGCTGCTGCTCGCGAAGTGCTCGCAGTGCGCGGACCACCGCGGGATCGTTACCGTCGCACACCACGGCGTCTGCGCGTGACACCAAGCCCGGAAGGTCGGACGAGATATCTCGCAGCGAATTCAGCCGAACGGAGTGTTTGCCGCCGTGTAGATACGCTGCGAAGTCGCGGCCCGCTACATCGAGTTCGGGCCGTGCGTTCACCTCGACCCGGACCACGGTCGCTCCCGCGTCGCGGAGCATCTTGCCGGCAAAGCCGGTCGAGATTCGGTCGCCTACCTCGAGGACGGTCACATCGTCGAGCATGGTTGATTCCTTTCGTCGGTGCCTGCACGATCCATGCGCCGACGCGCTCGACCCAGACAACGTTCCGGCCGACGGAACCTGACGTCCCGCTCAGCCGACGGAGGCTGTCCGGCTCAGCATCGTGGCCGCGGTGCGGTTGTGTGTGCCGGGGCCGCGGCGCGGCCGGCCTCGAGGTGTGCGACAACCTCGACTCGAGGTGGTCACGGCGTCGCTCGACGCCCACCGCCGTCCATGTAGATGGCCGACCCATGGATGTAGCTGCAGAGCTCGGAGCTCAGAAAGCAGACGGCGGCGGCGATCTCCTCGGCCCGCGCCGCACGACCGGCGGGCACTCCGGCGCCGGCTTCGGCGATCAACGCCTCGACGTTCCGGCCCGATTTTTCTGACGCGACCCGGAAGAGGTCGGTGGCGCGGCCGGTGAGAGTGAGGCCCGGTGCCACGACATTGACGAGGACACCGTCGGGTGCCAACTCGTCGCTCAGGGCTCGCGTGAGGTTGTGCACGGCGATGTTGGCCAGACTCGTGGGCAGGTTGGTCGAGGTCGGACTGGCACCGGCACCGCCGGATACGTTGACGATGCGCCCCCACCCGCGGCGTCGCATGTCCGGTGCCACGAGCTGCGACATCGTGAGGTAGCCATGCAGCTTGAGACGCAGCGCGTCGTCGATGTCGGACCTGCGAAGGTCGAGTACCGGGCCCATCCCGGCTGAGCCTGCGCAGTTCACCAAAATGTCGGGGGAGCCGTAGCCGGCGATGCAGGCGTCGTAGGCGACCCGGCACCCCTCCTCGGTCGACAGGTCGGCGATGACCGAGACCGCGGACCCGTCGGAGCGAGCAACTACTTCGTCGAGCAGGTCGCTGTCACGGCCGACCACGCATACGCGTGTGCCCTCTGCTGCGAGGGCGAGAGCACTCGCACGGCCGATACCGCGGCTGCCCCCCGTCACGAGGGCGATCTTGCCGGCCAGTCCTGTCTGCATGGGTAGCTCCCTTCGGCCAGTGCGTGTTCACGGCTCCTCGGACGCTAACGGCGGCCGGGCGCGGCGTGCGGCGCAGCTTCCATGGAGCGGAACAACGGATTGTCGGTCTGTGACGCGCGACGCAGCATCGTATGAAAGCCAGCGCCTTCCGGCGAGTGGCGTGATCGACCACAACGAGGAGAGTTCATGATCTACCTGGCACAGGACGATGAGCAGGAAGCCGTCGCGGAGATGACACGGGAGCTCGGCCTCGAGGTGCTGTTTCCAGTAGCGAGGGAGACCGAAGCGGCCGCAGTCGTCCCGTCCAAGACCTGGAAAGCCATCGTCGGGACGGAACTCACCGCTCCGGTCAGCGAGGAACTCGGTGGCGGGGGCATGCCCAGTGCCGTCACTTACATGACTGCGGTCGAGAACCTCGCCTACGGTGACGCGGGCATCACGCTGGCGGCCGTCTGGAGCGGTGCCCCATCACTGCTGATCTCCTTGCACGGCACCTCCCAGCAGCAATCAGGCATCCTCGAAGCGTCGAAGAATCTCGACAACCGCGGCTCGGTCGCACTGTACGAAGGATTCGGCCGCGGAGCGTCCGAGCTCGAGACGACCATCACCGACGACGGCGACGGCGTACGCGTCACCGGTCGGAAGGTCGGAGTGCCGTTTTCGGGTCAGGCCGAGTCGATCATCGTCGTCGGTGTCGATCCCTCCACCCGCGACCTGCGTGCTGTCATCGTGCCGCGCACCGCGTATGGCGTGAATGTGGGTGTGCGAGACAAATCACTGGCGCTCGACGCGGCGGATATCGCAAGCATCGATTTCGACGTCGTCGTCCCGCGCGCAAACCTCCTGAATTCCGATGGCCTGCGCAAGAGTGTCGAGTGGCTCAGGCTCGCAGTTGCCTCTGCTCAGACCGGAATGGCTCAGCGCGCATTGGAATACGCCGCCGACTACGCCAAGACCCGGATTGCTTTCGGCAAGCCGATCGCGTCTTTCCAGGGCATCTCGTTCCCTCTGGCCGAGGCCTTCGCGCGCACCGAGCAGGCCCGACTCGAGGTGCTCGACGCAGCATCCTTGATCGACAACGACGGCGACATCGAACGCATTTCGGCGGTTGTGTCATCCGCCGTGTCGTATGCCAGCGAGAACGGAGCCGAAACCACCCGTCACGCAGTGCAGGTGCTGGGCGGGCACGGCTTCATCCGCGAGTACCCCGTCGAGCTGTGGTACCGGACGGCGGCCTTCCTCTCGACGCTCGACTTCGATCCAACCGCATCCTCCTTCAGCGCCGTCTTCTGACCATGACCGACACCACCACATTCACCTTCATCGAGGAGCACGCATGAGCACAACGTCGTTCGAGCTGAGTCCGGAGCTGCAGCGGTACGCGCAGGAATTGCGCGAATGGGCGTCCGGCGCACTTCGTCCCCATGCCCGCGAGGCCGACACTCGGAAAAAGGTCCCGGACGACTGGGAGGCGATCCTGCATACCTCGCCCGTTCCGTTGGGGCGCGAGGACACCGACACAGATCGGCTGCCTGAATTCGCCGACGGCTTCTGGGTCGCGCAGATGGCCTACCACGAGAACTTCGTGTACGGCGACGTGTGGGGGTTCGGCGTTCCGGGGCGCGGTATCGGTCAACTCGTCATCGAGGCAATGGGCAGTCCTGAGCAGATCAAGAAGTGGTACGACCCGGTCATGGACGGGACTCTTTCGACCGGCTTCGCGCTCACTGAACCTCACTTCGGCTCCGACACCTCGCAGGTCGCCACCACAGCGGTGCGGGACGGCGACTCTTGGGTCATCAACGGTTCCAAGATGTATTGCACCAATGGCGCGCGTGCGGACTACATCACCGTGTTCGCCAACGCCGACAAATCGCTCGGTGCCAAGGGGATCGCCTGCTTCGTCGTACCGCGCGGGACGCCCGGTTTCTCGATAGCGAAGGAGAACGAGGACAAGCTCGGTATCCGCAGCTGGCAGACATCCGAGCTTCTCTTCCAGGATTGCCGTGTGCCGCTCGAGAACCGTCTCGGCTGGAACGCCGCTGGTCCGGTCGACGAGGGTCCCAGGGTATCCGGTCAGGGCGGTGCCCTGGCGGCGCTGTCGAACAACCGACCCAACATGGCCGGGATGGCCGTTGGCATGGCGCAGGCATCCATCGACGTGACCACGAAGCTTCTCGCGGGCCAGCAGGCCGGGTACTCCGTACACCGCTGGGCTGCGGTGCAGCGCGATCTGGATGCCATGAACGAGGCGCTCTCCCGCGCCCGCCGAATCAACTACAAGGCGGCCTTCGTACTCGACAACGGCACCCCCAACCGGTACAACCCGGCGATCTCGAAGGGGTACTCCCCGCAGACGTGCGACCGGATCATCCGACGCTGCATGCAGCTGCTGGGACCGGAGGGCACCAGCAAGGAGCTCCTGCTGGAGAAGTGGTATCGCGACGTCAAGATCATGGACATCTTCGAAGGCTCCAGCCAGGTCCAGCGCATCATCGTCGCCCGTGAACTCGTCGGCCGCCTCGCCGGCTGACGACCGGTCCATCGAAGTCACGACGAAAGAAGAATGTTGATGAGTTTGACGACACAGCCCGATCTTCGGTCGACAGCCGCTCGCGACGTCCTGGTCGACGTCGAGCAGTTCTTGTTCGAGGAGGCCGAGATGCTCGACCAGTGGCGCCTGCACGAGTGGCTCGACCTTTTCGCGCCTGGGGGTTATTACGAGATTCCGGCGACGGACCGTCCGGACGGCGATCCGTCGAAAGATCTCTTCCTGGTCCATGACGATCGTTTCCTGCTGGAGCAAC
This sequence comes from Rhodococcus ruber, assembly GCF_027270735.1. Classification (GTDB taxonomy): domain Bacteria; phylum Actinomycetota; class Actinomycetes; order Mycobacteriales; family Mycobacteriaceae; genus Rhodococcoides; species Rhodococcoides rubrum_A. The sequence goes on from NZ_JAPWIJ010000004.1 coordinate 43,142, forward strand.
GGGTCAACTCGCTGCTGACGCGAGCCGCGCACGCCGAGTATCCGCATTCGGCAACGCGGCGGATGATCTCGAACGTGCGGGTGATGGAGGCTCCGAACGACCGTCTGCATGTGCTGGCCAACTTCGCGGTCTACCGAGTTCGCTCGGGGGTCCTGGACACGTATGTCGGCCAGTACCGGCACATCGTGGAGCGAGACGAGGTGACCGGCTTCCGGTTCATCAGCCGGAAATCGGTCATGGTGCTCGATGCACTACGGCCGCACGGCAAGGTCAGCATCATTCTGTGAACCGTCTCGAGGGTAGGACGGCAATTGTGACGGGAGCCAGCGCCAACATCGGTGGGGCGCTGGCCGCCGGGTTGGCGGCGGAGGGAGCCAGGGTGATCTGTACCGACCTCGTGCATTCCGTGGCCGAAGCGACGGCAAACAGCATTGTCGCGTCCGGTGGCGAGGCGTTCGCGGTTGCCGGTGATGTCACGGATCCGGCGCACGCCGAGGATGTGGTGCGGCAGGCCGAAGAGCGGTGGGGGCGGGTCGACGTCCTGGTGAACAACGCCATGATGTTCAACCACAAGGGCGTCATGACGATGCCGGTAGAGGAGTTCCGGCGCCAGGTCGATATCTGCCTCACAGGGGCGTTGGTGTTCACCCGGGCAGCAGCCGGGGCGATGATCGAGGGTGGACGCGGGGGCAGCATTGTCAACGTGCTCTCGACTGCTGCTTGGCAAGGTCAGGCCGGCAATATCGGTTACTCGACGGCCAAGAGCGGTCTGATCAATTTCACTCGTTCGGCTGCAATGGAGCTGGCTGGTCACGACATCCGCGTCAACGGGTTCACTCCTACCGCCACCCAGCCCGACAACCCTGAGATGCAGGCCATGCTGCGCGCGGCGAAGTCGCCCGACAACGAGTACTCCAACGACTTCTACGGGCAGATGCCGATGAACCGCTTGCCGTCGGCGAGCGACTACGTACCAACGGTCGTTTTCTTGGCGTCGGACGACTCGGCAATGATCACGGGCAGCAACATCACCGTCGATGGTGGTGCGACAGCCAAGTATTGGCCGTGGGTGCCGCACCCGTAAGCGCTCTTGTCGGACCTGGGAGGTAGCTCGAACGCCTTGTGCCTCCACCGGACTCGCCATCGACCATCGCTCGGCCGGTGGCGAGTCCATTCTCTAGACGGGTCCTAACAGGGGCGACAGATGTTTCGTCAGTCCCGCCCGATCTTTCGGCGCAGCTCCTGCTCGTAGGTAACGCGAGCCGTCCTGTCGGCACTGCTCAGGACCGTATCGGCGCTGACCAGCCGCTGCAGACCCAGTCGCACGTTGCGGGGCAGCACCGCCGACGCGGCCACCATGAACCCGCCCGAGCGAGGCACCCATGTCTCGGCTCGGGGGCGTCGGACGACGCCGACTATCGACCGCGCGACGTCCTCCGGCGCGAGGTGTTTGACTCCCTTGGCGTGGGCGATTCCCGCGGCAAGGGCTGTCTCGACGGCGGTCGGCAGGATCACACTGATGTCGATGCCGTCGTCTGCGAGCTCGTCGCGGACGGCCTCGCTCATCGCGATGACGGCGGCCTTCGAGGCCGAGTAGCTGGCACCGTCGGCCAAAGGCAGCCGGCCGACGGCAGAAGCGACGTTGACGACGTGCCCGCCGCCGCGTTCGATCATGCCCGGCACGACCATTTTCATACCGAGCCCACATCCGAGCACGTTCACGTCGAGCACTGCTCGCGAGATTGCGTCGTCCTCGTCGAGGAAGCGACCGATGGGCATGATGCCTGCGTTGTTGATGAGAACGTCGATCGGCCCGACCGCGGCCGTCGCGTCGAGGAACTCGCCCCACGACTCGCGGCTCGTCACGTCCAGTTTTGCTCCTACCGTGCCGTGGCCCACGGAGGTGGCTGCTTCGGTGACCGTGGGCAGGTCGAGGTCGCCGAGCACTACCCGTGCGCCGGCCGCGGCCAGCTGGGTAGCGGTGGTGTGGCCGATGCCGCGGCCGCCTCCGGTGATGACGACGACGCGTCCGGTCAGGTCCCCGGTCTCGCGATGAACACTCTTCATGACTCTCCTACGGTGATAAGGGGTTTTGGTGATGAGGGGTTGCAGGTCAGTGGACGGCACCGACGCGCGCGCCGGGCGTGAATGTCGCGGGCAACCGGTCGATTCCGTTGATGGTCGACTTGATGGGGTACTCGACGACGTCGTCCTCGAGCACGTGAAAGTCGGGAATCCGCTCGAGGATCCGCTCGAGCATGATGCGCAGCTCGAGGCGGGCCAGCGGGGCGCCGAGGCATCGATGCGGGCCGGCCCCGAATGCGACGTGTTCGGACGCGTTGGAGCGGGTGAGATCGACGCGGTCGGGGTCTTCGAACGTGCGGGCGTCACGGTTGGCGGCGGCATACGTGAGCATGACGCGATCGCCCTCGGCCATCGACTGCCCGCCGAGCTCGGTGTCCGCGGCAACCGTGCGGGCGATGCCGAAGAACGGGCTGTAATAGCGAAGAAACTCCTCGATCGCCGCAGGGATCCGATTGGGCTCGCGCGTCAGGAGTTCGCGCTCCTCAGGGTGCGCCGAGAGCCACCGCAGCGAGTGCAGCAGAGCCGAGGTCGTGGTGTCGGTGGCCGCGAAGGTCAGACCGTTCAGTATCGTCGCTGCCTCTTCGTCGGTGACCGGCGACGACAGCACCGAGCCCCGGGTCAGGGCCGAGGCGACATCGTCCTGCGGATTCGCGCGGCGCGCCTTGACGAGCTCGAGGACCTTGGCCTGTGTGGCAAACAGCGCTTCGAAGGGGAACTCCGGAGAGAAGATCCCGTGCAGGTTCATGGCGTGAACCACGGCGGCGAAGTCGGGCGATTCGTCGGGGTCGAAGCCGATGACCGAGATCGTGACTTTCGTCGGAATCACACGGCCCAGATCTGCCGCGAAATCGATACGCCCGCTCTCGATCACGGCGTCCAGGGCCTCGTCGACGTATGTGCGAATCTGCGGCTCGTGGGACCGGACTGCCTTCGGCGTGAAGAACGGCACCTCGAGCCGCCTGATGTCGGTGTGCATCGGCCCGTCCGCCTCGCTCGGCACCATGCGGGCGATCGAGGCGGTCGGGATCATCGAGCCACCGCGTGGAGTGCGGGGTTCGGGATAGGCGACCTCGTCTCGTGCGGCAAATGCATCGCCCGCGACGCCGTCGTGCAGGGACGAGAAGTGCTCCCAGTCGGCTGCGGCAGCTTTGAGCTCCTCGTGTCCGGTGATCAGCCAGAAGCCGTCATGATGTGCAGAGTGGGCGACGGGGCACCTGGCCAGCTGATCGAGGCGGTCGCTCCAGTTTTCGGAGTAGTCGGGGGCCAGGTGGTCGAAGTCGACGTCGACTCGGCCTTCGGGTGAGGTAACGGGGCACAGCGCGGGGGAGAAGGTGGTGTCGTCGGTCATGTCAGTCCTCAGCGGTCGTCGAGTCGGCAATGGTCAGGGCTTCGATCAGGAACGTCAGCTCCATGAGGTGCTCGGCGGTCTTCCACAGTCGGTCGACGGGAGCCGGCACCTCGGTCGAGCCGAAGGTCGACGGAGACCAGGAGCCGTCGGCGTTCTGTCGGTCGAGAAACCACTCGGTCATCCGCTCCGCATCGGCGACGAACGGCGATGCCGGGTCGAGTTCGACGTCGCGGGCGACGCCCCAGGCGTACTTGCAGATCTGCACCGAGTTCGGATCGGTGAACTGGGAGTCGGTGCCACCGGCGTTCAGAGCGAGGAAGCTGCGGGCGAGGTCGCGGTCGTCGGACCCCGTCAGGGCGCGGAAGTCGTGCAGGAAGGCGGCGGCAATCCCCGGGTTGTAGTAGGCCTGTAGGGGCTCGCGGAAATCGACGCGCATCAGGAACCGGGCCAGGAAGTCGTCCTCCGCCGGGATGAGCAGCGAACCGTCGTCGCAGCGGCCCGCGTAGAGGACGCCCGGCAGCTTGGGTTGCAGCGCCCACAGCTCCCGCACCCAGGACGCGATCGGGTGGGCGATGTCGAGGCGGCCCGCGACGACAGCCGCGATGCCGAGCTGGCAGGTCTTGAGCAGATCCTGGACGGTCGCGCTCCCGTCGGAGCGGTCCCGCCGGTCGTACACACCGCCGGTGACCGGGCTCTGGAACAGCCGGCAGCGGTCGAGCAAAGCGTTGGCGAGATCGTGTCGGCCCAGGCGCCACGCTGCGATCGCGAGGGCGCTGAGCTCGTAGACAGGGCTGGCTCCCGGCATGAACTCGGCGGGCCCTTGCTTCAGATCCGCGTCGTCGTCCAGGGCGTCGCGCTCGGCCCACCCGAGGACCGATGCGGCTGTATCCGAAGCGCCGGCGACCGACAGCGCCCAAGGCACCCGCCACCAGGTGTTCTTCTGGGCGTGGTCGCGGGGTCGACCGTCCTCGAGTTGCTGCTCGACCCAGTCGACCGCGTTGTGCTGGGCACGCTTCGCAGTGGCAAGAAGAGCTGCCCTGTCCTGTCGTGTCGTCATCGTCATCGTCATCCTGTCGCCGGGGGGATCGTGCTGGAGCAATCTGTGATCTTGCACACCACGACTATCTGTCATAGTGTGACATCAAGTCAATATGTGACGAACAAATTTTCGCCAGTGTCAGGAAGGACATGCCCATGACCCTCGACAGGCTGCAACTGCGGACGCGACTCGAGAGCGACCGTGAACTTGCGGTGCGCCTCAAGACTTTCCGCGGGTCGGTGCGCGTGACCCTCGGCGAGACCGTTCTGGAACTGCATGTGGACGACGGCGCAGTCACGGCGTCCGACCCGGCCCCCGATGCCGGAGAGCCGACCGTCGGCATCACAGTCCCCACAGTGCTGTGGGACCTCATGGCGCTTGAGAAGCCGCAGCTGGGACTTGAATGCATGACGTCGGCCCAGGTTTTCGGCGCGACAATCGACGCCGACTGGCCTACTGTCGTCGCTCCCTACCTCGGCGCGTGGAACCGAATCGTCCGCCTCGGCGTGGAGACCGAGACCGGTCGCCGCGAGAAGGTCGCAGACGCAGACCCGTTCGCCGACTCCGACGACCCGATCGGCCGCTACGTCCGCTACACGGTCGATGGACTCGAATACCGCGTCTACTACGAGCAGGCAGGAACGGGCCCGGTGCCGGTGGTGTTAATGCACACCGCGGGAGCGGACGGCCGTCAGTACCGCCACGTCCTCGCCGACCCCGAGCTGCAGAAGCGCTACACCATGATCGCGATCGACCTGCCGTACCACGGCAAATCGCTGCCCCCGCTGGGTTCGCGCTGGTGGGAGAAGAACCTGAAGTTCGACAAGACGACCCTGATGAACTGGGTAACCGGCTTCATCGCTGCGACGGGCCTCGATCGCCCCATCTTCGTCGGCTGCTCCGTGGGGGGCCAGCTGGCCTCCGATCTGTGCGCCCATCATCCAGAGGCGATCCGCGGCGCGATCGGAGTGAACGGGCTCTACCACATGGAGTCATGGCAGTCCTTCGACAACGACCGCTTCCGAGACCCACGCGTCGCGGCGGGCGCTGTCGGCTCGACGATGTTCGATGTCACCGGCATCGACGCGCCGGAAGACTTCAGACGTGAGGTGGAGTGGATCTACACGTCGAACCACCGCGATGTCTACCCGGCCGACAACGACTACTTCATGTTCGGTCACGACCTGCGCATCGACGGGCATCTGATCGACACCGCGAGGACTCCGTTGACGATCCTCACCGGTGAGCACGACATCAGCATGCTGACGCCCGACGACAACGGGTCGGCGCTGGCTGCGAACATCCCCGGTGCCGAGTTCTTCGCGATGCCCGGACTCTCGCACTTCACCCCGTCCGACGACCCCGAGGGATTTCGCCCGCACCTCACGGCAGCCCTCGACCGCATAGCGGAACACGCGGTAGCGGCCGAGCGGGCAGTGACCACATCGTGAGCACGGTCGAATTCGAGCAGCCCGACGGCACTGTCACTGCGGTCGACGCCACAGACGGCGAGTCGGTGATGCGCAGCGCTCTCACCCACCTCGTTCCGGGGATCGTCGCCGATTGCGGCGGGGAGCTCTCGTGCGCGACGTGCCATGTCATCGTCGGTGATGCGTGGATCGGAGTCGTCGGACCACCCACAGGCTTCGAGAACGACATGCTGGACGCGACGTCCGAGGAGCGTGAACCGGGTAGCCGGCTCTCGTGCCAGATCACGGTCGGCCCCGACATCGACGGCGTCAGGGTGCGCATCCCGGCGAGCCAATGGTGAGTCCGAAAATCGTGATCGTCGGGGCGGGGCACGCTGGAGGTGAGGTCGTCGCCGCGCTGCGGGCCGGGGGTTTCGATGGCACCCTGACGCTCATCGGCGACGAAGACCTGCCGCCGTACCAGCGTCCGCCGCTGTCGAAGGGATTCCTGCTCGGAACGACGGCCGCTGACGAGCTCCTCGCCCGGCCCCGGTCGTTCTACGAGCAGCACGACATCGAACTGGTACTCGGTCGCCACGTGAACGGAGTCGACATCGACGCCAAGACAGTTCACCTCGACGATGAATCCGTCGGGTACGACATGCTGGTGCTCGCACTGGGAGGTCGGCCCCGCGCCCTGGCCGATCCGGCCGTCGAGCACGCCGGGAACGTCTACCACGTCAAGACGCACTCAGACGTCGAGCGGTTGCGTGGTCGCTTGCTCCGCGGCACCCGGGTAGGGGTCGTAGGTGGCGGATTCGTCGGGCTCGAGGTCGCGGCGAGCGCATGCTCTCGCGAGGCAGCCGTGACGGTATTCGAGCTCGCACCGCGTCTGCTCGGGCGCGTCTGCAGCGAGGTGACCGCCGACCATGTCGCGGCCCTGCATCGCAGCCGCGGCGTGGATGTCCGCACGGGGGTGACGGGGTTGCGCCTTGATGCCTGCGACGACGGCCGGATCGCTCGGATCGTCACCGACGAGGCAGATCTCGAGGTCGACGAAGTCGTCGTCGGGATCGGAATGGTCCCGGAGATCTCGCTCGCCGAGCTGGCAGGCCTCGACGTCGACGACGGCGTGCTCGTTGACGCCGACTACCGCACCTCGGCACCCGACGTGTTCGCGATCGGTGACTGCGCGCGGGTGGTGCGCCCCGACGGGTCGTCACGCCGGTTGGAGTCCGCACCTCATGCCGCTTCCAGTGCCCGACGGGTCGCGGCGGTCATCCTCGGGCTTACTGTTCCGGTGGACGGCGCGCCCTGGTTCTGGTCGCACCAGTTCGGCGTCAAGATCCAGATGGCAGGCGACCCGGCAGCGCGGGTCGAACGCTGGCTGACCAGGGGTGAGACGTCGCAGGGATCGTTCATGACCTTTGGTATCGTCGACGATCGGATCACCCGGATCGAGGCGGTCGACCGACCGGCCGAATTCGCGCAATCGAAGTCCTGGCTCGGCCGGCCCATAGCTACCGCCATCGACTGCCTGACGGACGACTCGATTTCTGTCCGGCAGTTGCTCGCCCGACCCTGACGTGTTCCGTCACCCAGCCATCGTCCGACAGGAGCCTGCCCCATGACGGACCGGTCCGAGCGCCCCGTGGGCGGGCGGGCGATCGCCCGCGAGGCGGTACGCGCCAGCCTGTCCGACGCAGCCCGCGAACTCTTCGAGGAGCGCGGCATCGAGGCCACGAGCGTCGACATGATCGCCTCCGCAGCCGGCGTCGCAAGCCGCACCTTCTACCGGCATTTCGAGTCCAAGGAAGACCTCGCGATGGCGTGGCTCGACGACCCGGGCCCGACCTTCCGCTCGGTGCTGCAACAGCGCCCGGCCGACGAGCCGATCTGGCTCGCTCTGCGGCGCGCGTTCGACCCCGTCCACGACCCGTCGAGCCGATTCGCCGAGCAGATGCGGATCAGCGCCGAGATGGCCTATTCGTCTCCCGCCCTCATGAAGCGCATCCGCGACCGAGTCTTCGACTGGGAGGTACTGCTGTCCGAGGTGATCTTCGAACGGCTCCCGGAGCCGCGGTCACACCGAGACGCCGAGTTGCTGGCGGCCTGGGCATTGAGTGCCTTGCGTGTCGCCTTCGAGCGGTGGCGCGAGGAGAACGACCCGTCACTCGAGCTGCTCGGACGTCGGCTCGACGACGCCTTCGAGGCCGCAACCACCCTGCTGGTCTCACGCCCGTCATGAACTCGGTGAGAATGACGCTGAGTGACGAACCTGTTGCAGCTCAATCGAATCGGTAGGTCGCCACTTTTCCGTGTCCCTGACGCCAGAGTTTCACGATATAATCGATCCCGAACGTCGATTGTGTTGCGCGGGCAACTATGCGAGAAACCAATGCGCGTCCGACGAAACCGAATCTGCGTAGCGTCGCGATCCGCGGATACACGGCGACGAAGGGTGCGGCGTCGTCCTCGGTGTTGCCGATGAGCAGTTCGACGCGTGAGGCAGCGTCGCGCAGAGCAGCCGGAACGTCCACAGGGAGTGGCTCTTCGTCCGCTAGGGCGGTGGTACGGCAGCCGAGAAGCAAGGGAATAATGTGCGCGCGCGACTGCCGTCTGCATTGCTTCGTCGCCTCCCATTACCTCGGCCGTAGGCGCGCTGACTGCGTTGGCTCCCAGATGCGTTTCCGGCGTCCGCCGCGCTTCATGACAGTGAGGTGACCGCTCGTTGTGTTCATGGTTTTCGATGCAATCTTTCGATGTCAGTTGTCTTCCGACCAAGGCATCGTGGCTGCAATCATGTCTGCGACAGCAACGAATTTCGCTCTTGGCCGGGACTCCTGCGCTCCCCGCTCGCGCTCGAGGGTGTCGATCATGTGCCAACCCGCCCATCCGATCGGGTCTGCGTCGTTGTACGCCAACAGCAATTCCAGCGCGTCGCGTCCGTCGATGTCGCGCGACAGCACACCGCTGTTGAAGTCCTCCCACAGGCGAGCGACCGTCTGCTCGGCGCAGGCACGATTGGTTCCGATCACGCCCTGCGGTCCTCGCTTGATCCAGCCTGTGACGTAGGTGCCGTGCAGCGAGTCGCCGGTGGGGGTGATCACCCGGCCGTCGATATTGGGCATCACACCCTTGATCGAGTCGTAAGGTAGCCCGCCGATGGGCGAACCCTTGTAACCGATCGAGCGCAAGATCAGCGAAGTGTCGATGAGATTCGAGTTCGATGCGACCTCGGGGCTTTGGGCACCGTTCGCGTCGAGATGGTTCGACGCCACCCGCAGTGCTTCGACTCGGTCGGTACCGACAATTTCGACCGGAGATGTCATGAAACGGAGGATAATTCGCTTGTCCGAAGCGCGCGGACGCTGTGCGTACTCTTGTGCGAGCTGCAACTTGAGTCCGGTCTCATGATCGTCGTCAGCGGACCCGTCGAAGTCTGCTCCTTCGACAACAACGTCTATGCCCTCGAGGTAACCCAAAGCAAGGAACTCAGCCACCGAGAATGCTGCGTCTCGCAGACCTCGGCGGCCCAGTATCACGACCTCATCGATCTTGCTGTCGGACAACGCGTCCAGAGCATGCTGCGCGATGTCGGTTTCGGCCAGCTCATTGCGACTCATCAGCAGCACTCTCGCCACGTCGAGTGCAACGTTGCCGTTGCCGACGATCACTGCCCGGTGGCCCGACAGATCGAAAGTGTCACCGGCATGGTCGGGATGGCCGTTGTACCACGCGACGAAGTCGGCGGCCGCGTAGTTGCCGGCCAGGTGATCACCGGCGATGCCGAGTTCGCGGCCTGTGTATGTGCCCGCGGCGTAGATGACGGCATGGTGGTGCGCCAGGAGATCGCGGTGGCTCAGGTCTCGGCCGACCTCGATATTGAAGTGACACGCGACCCGATTGTGAGTCAGCACCTCTTCGAACATCTCGACAACGGATTTCGTGCTCTGATGGTCTGGGGCGACACCAGCACGGATCAATCCGTAAGGAGTGGGGAGCCGTTCGAAGAGGTCCACCTCCACGCCGTCGATCGCGACCAACTCCTTGGCCGCGTAGCACCCCGCCGGCCCGGAGCCGACTACCGCGACCCGAAGCGAGCCCGGCTTGACCGACAGTCTTTTTCCCTCCGGAGGCAGCGTGATGGGCGTGAGTGGATGCTGCTCGAAGTAGGCCGCATTGATCTCCTTGAACCGTTCCTGCGCAGGCGGCAGATCCGTGTCGAGATGGATTGCGTCCACGGGACATTCCTCCACGCACGCGCCGCAGTCGATGCAGGAGGCCGGATCGATGTACAACATGTGACTGTTCAGATATTCGGCCGTGCCCCCGACCGGACGGATGCAGTCGACCGGGCACGCCGGAATGCAGCTGGCATCTCTGCAGCAGTTCTGGGTGATGACGTAGGCCATGTTGTCCCTCTCCTTGTCGATCTCGATCGCGGTCGGTCCCGGCCGAGCGAGACGGCGTAGCTGCCCGGTGTCCGGACGGGAATTCTCCTCGGGCGCAATGACATCGGACGGGTCGACGCCTTGCAGTCTTGGCCCGGATCTCAGACGAGCACGTGAACCGCGCCGTCGGCATCGATCTCGACGACGTATGTCAGCAGCGCAACGGTCGCAGGAAAGCACAGCGGCTTACCTGTACGCAGATCGAACCGGGCCATGTGTAGTGGGCACAGGACTTCGCTTCCTTCGAGGTCGCTGTCCTCACCGAGTGACCATTGCTCGTGGGTGCAGCTGTCCGCGGTCGCGAAGTATTCGCCCCCCGCATTCCTGAACAGAGCCACCTGAGGGTCGCCCTTGATCGTCATCGATGTACCGGGGGCCAATTCGTCGGCTGCACATGCGTATCGGCGTTCCATCGTTCGAGCGCTCTCCATTCCGAGTCCCACCACTTCCGTCGCGCAGCACTTGTGCCGCATTTCACCAGGTTTTCGGGTCTCGAAAATCGTGCGTGTTCGCTCGTCGTCGTTCAAGCGCACGTTTCGACCGCCGGAACAGCCGACGTCCGAGTCCGGGGTGGTGCAGTGACTAACCTCGAAACTCGCGGATCGAACCGATTCGGTCGCCGATCGACGTTCCGATACTCGGCACGACCAATTCCGTTCCGGTCCAGGAGGAAGCACCGTGTGTGAGATCGCCGGGTGGGTCCCGGTCGACGATCTGGCGGGTGTCTCGACGGTGCTGGTACGTAACATCTGGTCGGCACGCTCGGAGGATCGTGTCGAGGCGTGTGAGTACAGCCGCACGGTGGATATGTCGGCCCGGTCAGCGAGGGCAGTGGTTGCTGATTTCCTCCCGCGCACGGTCTGTCGATAGTGCAGTCGGAGATGTCTCGTGTGCTGGTGCCCTTTGCGGGGCAGAAAGTCGTTCGACCGGACGTAGCCGGCCCATCGACGGGATTGCCAGTGCGACAAGGGACACCAGGGCCATGGTCGCGGACATTGTCCCGAACGCCCACGTGAACCCCGACTCGGCTGGGACTCCGTCGAAGCCTGTGTTCGCTGTGATGATCATCGACGACACGGCGGCACCGGCCGAACCGCCGATATTGCGGATGTTGGCGTTCATGCCGCTGGCGACGCCGGTCTGCTCCGGCGGCACGGCGGCGACGACAAGCCCTGCCATGCAGGAGATCACCATGCCCTGCCCAAAGCCAAGTATGCCGTTGGCGACCAAGAATTGCGCCATCGTGCCGTGCGCGAACGCCAGCGTTGCCGTGGCACCCGACATCGTCAGGCATCCGAGGAACACAACCGTCCGCGCACCGATCTGGCGGGCCAGCCAGGGTGAGCACAGACCTGTCAGCACCATCGCTGCGGCCGAGGGCAGAATCAACAGCCCGGACTGTGTCACGGATGCGCTGAAGCCGTAACCGTGGGAGCTGTCGACCTGTGCGAACTGTGGCAGAAAAACGAACGCCGAGAACAGAGTCCACCCCAACACAAGCGCCACGACGTTGCAGGTCCACACGGCACGCTTGCCCATCATCGCCATGTCGATGAGAGGAGCTTTGCTGTGTAGCTCGACATGTATCCACGCCCAGCACAACAGCACGGACAGCGCGATCGGCCCAATCACCTGCGCCGATGTCCAGCCCCAATGAAGCCCCTGGCTCAGCGGAACCAGAAAGGCTACGAGCCAGCTCGAGAGCAGTACTGCAGGCAGTACGCTGATGGCCGCTGGTTTGCGCACTGGGGACTCTGGGACAAGCAAGTAAGCTGCGACGGCGGCAGAGGATGTGACCGCCAAAGGCACCCAGAACAGGCCCGTGTAGCCGAACGCGTCGAGTATCGGACCTGCTACGACGACGCCTATGCCCCCTCCGATGGCTACCACGGACGCCGTGAACCCCACTGCCCCCGCGATCTTCTGCTCGGGGAACTCGTCACGGATGATCCCGAAGCACAGAGGTACCGCACCGCCACCGACGCCCTGCACGATCCGTGCGACGATCAGCCACCCGATGCTCGGGGCGAACACTGCCGCGAGGCATCCGAACGCCAGTGCAGACATCGATGCCACGAGCATTCGTTCTTTACCGACGCGATCGCCCAACCGACCGATTATCGGCGTGCACACGGCCGCAGAAATCAGGTAGGCGGTCAACACCCAGGTGACCGTGTTGCGGTCGGTTCCAAGGTGCTCGCTGATCGGACCCAGCACGGGCGAGGTCAGCGATTGGAGTAGTGAGAATCCGATCGCGGCACTGATCAACACCGCGAAAGTCAGCCGATAGTGAGACCGTCGCTGTGATGTTCTGCCCACAGATGACCTTTCCGTTCACGACGCGCGAAATGGCGACGGAGCAGCAACGCGTGTCTGAACGATGGGGCACCTGGCTCGCCTGCACGAGTCACTTTTCTTCTCACTGGAACTTTTCGGCCAAGGGATACCGAACGGCGACGAGCGAATCCACTTCGTAAGATGTGGATGGACGCAATCTGCGGTCGGCAACCGGGCGGCGCATTCGAGCAACTCGATCGAACGCAACCGCCCAACTGCTTTCGAGCGCGCCGCTCTAGCCGAGCATCAGTGCAGCCGCCGTGCGTGCCGGCTGGCCCACCAGGACTCCGAGGCCCCGTGCCACCTCATTCACAGCGGAGATTACGCCATCGTAAGTGCTTGCCGGGTCGCCGATTCGGGCGGTTTCCGCCGAGACGGCCGCAGCGGCGACGCCGTGTTTGCCGAGCTCCGCCAGTCCCTCGATTCCCGAGTCGTCCAACGCGCGTCCGGCATCGTTCACGATGACACCCTTCGGTGCGATCTCGAGGACATAGAGCGCCATCGTCAGAGCGCCGTGCGACGCTAGCAAGAAGACGTCTTCTGGGTGGCGGCCTTGGACTCGCGACGAAGACCAGCAGGAGTATATGCCGCACGTCGGCCCTTCGACGAGGGTGATGGTGCTTTCATCGACTATTCCATCGACAGTGCGGAACACACCGCGGGGCGCTTGCAGCATCGCCTCGGCGGCCTGCGTGCCGCTCATGCCGGATTCGATTCCGAGTGCAGCTCCGGCCCGGTTTACCCGCGACACGACGCCGGTGAGTAGGCCGTCTCCGAAGGCGATGCGCGCCGACATGGTGGCGATAGCAGCGGCAGGCACATCGAACTCGTCTGAGATAGGCAGTCCACCGACCCCCGCGTCGTCCAGTCCTGGGCCGGCTTCGTGTGCAATCCAGCCGCGAGCGCCTTGGCGAAGGGGCAGGACGCCGGTCGGCGCGCCGGCGAACGAGCCCCCGAGAACAACGTCATCGCGATGGTCACCGGCCTCGAAAGACGTCAATGAGTTGGCCACCAGAATGCGGCCGCGGGAATCATCCGCGTGTACGCGGTAATCAAAGTAGGCATCCTTCTTGTGTTCCATAGTGGATCCTCCATGTCGGTTGTGCAGTCGATTCAAGATTTCATGCTGAGGCCGGGCGGGATCGCACGATCGGGACGTGGCTTCGGACGTAGCCCGTGCAACCTGCCAATCGGCGTTGGTTCGCCGCGTACAGCACCGAGTTTCACGCTCGGAAGTCGATGTCGGGCCGGCGCAGCAAGTCCATGTTCGAGACCTGCTTCAGCGCGCGGTGTATCCGCCGTCCACGACCAGCTCCGAACCGGTGACGAACTTCGATTCGTCCGACGCGAGATACAACACTCCGTAGGCGATGTCGTCGGGTTCGCCGCGATGACCAAGGGGGTGTGCCGCGATGAGTTTGTCTTCGTAGTCCGAGCCGACTTCGCCTTGCACAGCGACGACAGACGCGCTCATTGCCGTGGTGATGGACCCGGGGTGAATGGAATTGACCCGGATACCATCCTTCGCATAGGTGATGGCATCGGACTTGGCCATGAGGCGCACCGCACCCTTACTGGCGTGATACACAGGAATCGCTGAGCCACCGACGATTCCGTTGATCGACGACACGTCGACGATGCTTCCGCTCTGCTGCTCGAGCATCGTGGGCACGGTGTACTTCGTGCACAGCCACGGGCCCCGAACGTTGACGGCGAAGACCTCTTCGAACTGCTCCTGCGACACGAGATGTGACGGACCGTGTGGACCGATGATGCCCGCGTTGTTCACCAGGATGTCGATACGCCCGGAGGCGGCGAGGACCGCCGCTATCGTTTCGGCGACCTGCGTCTCCTGCGTGATGTCGCAGGCCAGGTAGGTGATCCCCTGTCCGAGGGGTGTTGCGGGTTCCTTGGCCAGATCGATTGCATAGACGGTTGCGCCCTCACGTGCGAGCAGCGAACATATCGCTCCGCCGATTCCGCCCAGCGCGCCTGTCACGACCGCTACCTTGTTTTCTACCCGGTTCATAGGTCTCTTCTCTCCTTCATCTGTTGTGGTTGTTCCGCGGAGTCCGCGGGTCTTGGTGGCTTGATGTCGGCCGCGGGATGGGGCTCCTCGACTACCGGATTGGTCAGGTGGCCGATGGACTCGATCTCTACCTGAACCACATCGCCCGGATGGATCCAGAGCGGCGGTTGGTGGGCGCTGCCGACACCTCCGGGAGTGCCAGTGGCGATGACATCACCGGGGCTGAGCGTGGTCCACTCCGAGCAGTAGGAAATGATCTCGGCTACTGAAAAGATCATGTTGCCCAGGGTCGACTGTTGTACGACCGCGCCGTTCAGCCGGGTTCGGATGGCCAAATTCTCCAACCGAACGCCTATCTCGTCGGCAGTGATGATGTGCGGTCCGAACGCACCCGTTTTGGGGAAGTTCTTGCCCGGCGTGAATTGACTGGAGTGGCGTTGGTAGTCGCGCACGGAGGCGTCGTTGAAGACCGAATATCCGAGAACATGATCCAGCGCGTCCTCGACGGCGATGTGGCGGCCCCCTGTGCCGATGACAACCGCTAATTCACCCTCGTAGTCAAGGGTGGCATTGCACCACGGCGCGAGGATTCCTTCGCCGTCGCCGATCAAGGTGTCGGCAAAGCGAGTGAAGATCGGTGGCCTCGACGTGGCCGGTCGCGCCATCTCAGCCATGTGGTCCGCATAGTTCAGACCAACACACAAGATCTTCCCTGGCTGCGGAATGGGTGGGAGAAGCTGTACGTCGCCGGTGTTGAGGCACGTCGCCGCACTCCGCCAGGCAGCGAACTCTTCTATGTTGCATGCGGTCAGGCTTGCTCGAAGATCGGGGTACGGGCTCACCGCACCCAGGTCGAAGACCGAAGAAGTGCCTTCCAAGACCCCCCAGGTGTATCTATTGCGGTGGTCAAATGATACGAGTTTCATCGTGATGCAACAGCTTTCGTTGATTGCTGCCGGTCCTGGGACTCAGATACGAAGACTACATCTTCCATGGCCGGCGGAGTCTTGACGTAGAAGATCTCAGCAGCAGAGTCGGAGACGTTCACGGTTCGGTGGAGCACCCCCGGCGGTGCCGTCACGGTTTGGCCGGGGTGGAGGTGGTGGACTTCCTCGCCGATGCTGATGCTGATCGATCCCTTCGTGCATACGAAGATCTCAGTGACGGTGCGGTGGTAGTGCTGGGGAAACGACTGGCCCGGCTCGAACTCGGCAACGCCTGCGGCACCGCCGCAACCGTGCAGATACGCAGACTCGATTCGCTCGGCATCGTCAGTCATCTCGGTCCACCAGCGGTAGCTTGGTTTGTCCGTCGTCGACCACGGTGGTGCTCTCGACGATGTACATCCGCATTTGTGACATGAAATTGGCTGCGTCGGCGGCGGCCTCTGCTGCCTCGGGGCTGGCCAACGCAGCGTCGAGATCAGCTCGAGTTGCAAAGACCAATTCGGAGATCCCGTCGACAGTTGCCTCGGGTGCAGGCATTGCCCCACGTGCCACGGTGTCGATGGTGAGGTGCTGATGATAGGCAATCAGGTGGGGGAAGCGTGCCCCGATCGGGGCGTGGACGGTCCGCCAGTGTTCTCTGAAATCCTGCCGGCTCATCCCTTCTCGCTTCGTCAATAATGTCAGAGCGCGCACAGTCATTGTTGAGTTCCTTTCTGATTGATCACGCCGATTCGGGTGTATGGCGGCGATGGTCGGTGGATCGCTACGTCCTGGACTTTGCTGCAGGCCGGTCGTCTGTATGCGGGGCAGGCGCGTTTTCGTCAACAGCGACGCCCAAGACCTTGGTCGAGGCCAAAGCGAGTATGGCGGCAATGAAGAGGAACCCGGACATGATCGTGATGCCGACGGTATTGCTTCCGAATTGGTCCTTGGAGAATCCGAAGATGAAGGGGCCGACGAATCCGCCGAAGTTTCCGATCGAGTTCACCACGGCGAGGAGTACTGCGGCCATGACTCCGGTGAAGAGTGTGGTCTGCAAACGGTAGAACAACGGGGCGGCCGACTGCACTCCACAGAGCGCCAGAGTGAGGCCGATGAGGCTGATTACGGGGCTACCCACAAAGGCCGCGATGAGCATTCCTACTCCAGCAGCTGCCAACAACCCGAACAATACTCTGTTGCGGTGCTGTGTCTTTCGCGCAAAGCGTTCCACCAACAGGATTGCGATGAAGACGAAACTCCAGGGGACGGCCGAGAGGAGGCCACTGTTTACCGTGCTGGTGCCGAACGTCGCGGCAATAATCTGTGGAAGAAAGAAAGTGATCGCCCAGAAGCCCGTCAGAATCATGAAGTAAGTGAACGACAAGTACCAGGTCTTGGCATTTTTCAGCGCAAGCCCCACTCGCTGCCATTCGCTCAGATGTTCGTGTACGTCTCCTAAGGACTGACGTTCTGCTTCCCGGCGCGCGACCAAGAACTCGGCGTCGTCGTCGGACAGCCACTTGGCCTCTCGCGGATTGGAAGGTAAGGCGATGAGTATCAGAACGCCGATGATGACCGTGACGGTTCCCTCGGCGACGAATACCCAGCGCCACGCGGAGAGCGGGCTGATGTTGGTGAATACGTGCAGCAGTCCTGAGGTCAGAATGGAGCCGAAGGTGAATGCCAGCGGTACGGCCAACTGGAAGTACGCCAGCGGCTTCGTCTGCTTGCGTTTGCTGAACCAGATCGAAATGAACAACAGAATTCCGGGGCTGAGTCCCGCTTCGCACGCACCCAACAGGAACCGAAGAATTGCAAACTGCACTTCATTCTGAGCTAGCGACGTCAATCCTGTGACCATGCCCCACGAGATAACGATGCGGGCCAACCATTTCCGGCTGCCGTACTTCAACAACGCCAGATTGCTTGGTACCTCGAACACGACGTAACCCCAGAAGAACATGCCGGCAGCGAAGCCGAAGGCCGTTGCGGTGAGGCCCAGTGACTTGTCGATAGGTTCGGCCAGGATTGCGAGATTGGCTCGATCGGTTTGAGAGATGAACTGCATGAGGACGATAAGGGGGATGAGTCGCCGAAAAACAAGTCGAAGCAACGTGTTCTCTCGAACGTCGTCTGCCGTGAGTGCCAGTGAATCGCTACTTTGCGACATGACCGGCTCCTTTCGTCTGAGGGGTGCTTTCGCCGTGGCGGCCCCGGCCGACATCGATTCGACCGAGTGATGAACATGTTGCGGGGGCTGGAATGTGATCTGCAAGACCGCGTCCGACATATCCCGTATGGCGGTACGACAGCTGACTGGGTGTACCCAGCCGTCCCGTAGAGCGGGACAAAAATCCAAATAGGTCGCTGAATCCGGTTGATAAGTGAGCTACATCATTAGAAGTCGACTAGTTTTCGATCTAGGTGGTCTGCACGACCCGCAGTGCAGGACAACAACTCGATCCAGTCTTCGAGTTGTCCTGATGTAAGGGACGAAGTGTTGACCCCACTTGCCAACGCGCGTGAGTGCCACCGAGCCTGGTGAACGTCCCCCCCGGTGCTGCGGCGGGATGGTGGCCGAGTTGTCGCAACACACGTTGCTACAGAGGAAAGGATCTCCGGTAATGGAAACCACGTACAAGGCTCTGAAAGTCAATCGCGGGTCGGACCTGATCCCAGCGTCCGGCCAGACGAAAAAGGCGCTGCGGTACTCCGGGGTGAGCGTGGATAACAGTGAGGTCGATGGCCTATGGTTCGGGCGAGTGGTCACGGGCGTCGGTGAGGTTTCCGACCCCCATCATCACGGCGAAGCCGAGACGGGCGGGTATGTGTTCTCCGGACGTGGTTTCATTCGCTTCGGGGAGCGGTACGAAACGGTGGTCTACCTGGAAGCCGGCGACTTCGTCTACGTGCCCCCGTTTCTGCCGCACATCGAAGGCAACGCCAGTGCTACCGAGGAACTCGTGTGGCTGACCACCCGGACCCCGGACAACATCGTCGTCAACCTCACCGATCAAGACGTCGCGGACATCGACCTCGATATCATGTAGCCGTTCGGCTGAACGTATGTGCTCGCCGCAGTGGTCGAACTGCGATCATGATGTCGGTTTCGACGGGCATCGGCGCGCATAGGCAGACCTTGCGATGATGGAACTGGGCACAACCTGCCCCCCGATTAGCGAGGTGACCAGTGTCCGCCGAAAACCAGTACATCATCGGATCCCTTGACACCGGTTTGCAGATACTCGAACTGATGCTCAATCGCGACACCGTCACGGTGACCGATATTGCCACCGAGCTCGGGGTCGCTCGATCAACGGCGCACCGTGCTCTGACGACACTCGAGCGACGACACTTCGTCGCTTTGTCGTCATCGGGCCGCGGATATGCCGCCGGGCCGCGGCTGGTAGAGATCGGGAGTCCGCGCTGCCTCGATCCGCAATCCCGGATCGAGGCTCGCCCGATTCTCAACCGGGTACTCGAAGAGACCGAAGAATCCGTACACACGTCTCTTCTTCTGGGTGACCAGTTGCTCGTCGTAGACGGTCGTCGCTCGAAGCATCGCGTAGACATTGGTTTGCGAGTGGGAATGGTTGCGCCCGCGCACGGTATGGCAGGCGGCAAACTGTTGTTGTCCTGCCTCAGCGACGACCAAATCTTCGCCCTCTTCCCTGACGAATCGCTTTTGCGACTTGGGCCGAAGACGTTGTCCACTCGGACGGCGCTGATGGACGACATCGCCGAGATCCGCCAGAACGGATATGCCGTGGCGGTTCAAGAGTCGGAGCGCGGGGTCAGTTCGATTGCGCTCCTACTCTCGGGAGCTTCCTGGCGTGACCGTATGGCCATCGTCATCTCGGTACCGGTCGAGCGGGGCAGCTGGGAAGAACTCATGGTCCTCAAGGACCGCCTCAAGGGAATCATCGCCGATTCGTGAACCGCTCGAAGTGTGAACACGATATCGGCGAGGTCCCAGCGCAGCGTTCGGTCGCGATAAGGGCCCTCGAGTCCTCGTTGTGTCCGTGAAGAAGGCGGCGGAGTTCGTTGACACAGAATGATGGCCTCATCGGACGCGCACATGAAGTCGAGGCGTTCTCTGGATCGGACACCGTGTCCACGTAGACATGAGATGTGAGATCGTGGTCCGAGTGGTTCCCGTTGACACCGGAGTGACGCGAGTCGAAACGGATAGTCAAGGATCGACGGGTGCCTACCTGTACGAAAACTGTTGTGGTGCAGAAGTATCTAGATTCAATGGACTCCCTCGGACTCCACCCCTGGGCACTGACGTCATTATGGATCCCTATTTCCAGGTTCCCGTCCGTCCGATCCGGAGGTTCTGACGGACTACGTTGAGGCGTTGTATGGAAAGGCTCGGCATTCGATCGGCGGGCATTGCGCCGAAATAGACGCGGCGACAGCGGGTTCGACATCGCTGAAGGGGGCCTGCCGGACCGCCTTGTCGGCTGCCCCGCCGTTGGTGAGTCCGAGTTCGATACGGCGTTGTCGCACCAGCTCGCCGAATCGCTATCCCGCCGCATCACTCGTGGTCAGTCATTCCCTTGTCACTCGTCACACGTGGTTGCGCGGTCAGGACGGCCCCTTTCCGTCGAATCGGCTGTAGAGCACGAAATGCTCAGCGGCGAGAGCGGTTCGGTGTCTCGCCGTTGGCCGATCAGACGCCGCTGCGCCTGTGGGGCCAGGCCCCGCCCGGCTGTCGTCATGTTGTCCTTATCGAGCAGTCGACGGAACGCCCGGCGTCTGCGACGGTGCTTGCCGATGAGGCTCGTGAACTCTCGTGATGGATTCGTGGAACAGACGACTCAGCTCTTCGACGCTGCCAAGTCGAGCGCGATGTCGGTGATCAGATCTTCCTGGCCACCCACAAGTCCACGTTCACCGACGGCGAGAAGGATTGCGCGCGTATCCAATCCATACTGCTTGGCGGCAGCCTCCGCATGACGTAGGAAGCTCGAGTACACCCCTGCATACCCGAGGGTCAGTGTCTCGCGGTCGACCTGAACAGGCCGGTCCTGCAGAGGCCGGACGATGTCGTCTGCCGCGTCCTGCAGTGCGAACAGGTCACAATTGTGCTTCCACCCGTGTAGGTCTGCGACGGCGATAAACGGCTCGATCGGGCAGTTACCTGCTCCTGCGCCGTGACCGGCGAGAGATGCGTCGACGCGGGTAACTCCCTCTTCCACCGCCACAACAGAATTCGCGACCGACAGAGACAGATTCTGATGTGCGTGAATGCCGATCTGGGTGTCGGCATCGAGGACGTCTCGGTAGGCACGCACTCGGTCGCGAACGCCGTTCATGGTCAGTCGGCCGCCCGAGTCTGTGACGTACACGCAGTGTGCGCCATAGGATTCCATCAGCTTGGCCTGCGCGGCAAGCTGTTCGGGCTCGGCGAGGTGCGACATCATCAAAAATCCGGACACATCCATGCCGAGCTCGCGGGCTTTGCCGATGTGCTGGGCGGAGACGTCGGCCTCGGTGCAGTGCGTCGCCACTCGGACCGAGGTGACACCGAGCTTGAAGGCGTGCTCGAGTTCTTTCACCGTCCCCACCCCGGGGAGCAGCAGGGTGGTGAGTTTGGCGCGGTGCACCACCGAGGCAGCGGCTTCGATCCACTCCCAGTCGGTGTTGCTGCCCGGCCCGTACGTCAGGCTGTGGCCGGCGAGGCCGTCCCCGTGCGTGACCTCGATGGCGTCGACCCCGGCGCTGTCCAGGGCGCTGGCGACGCGTGCAACGTTGTCGGGGCTGATGCGGTGCCGCATGGCGTGCATGCCGTCGCGCAGGGTGACGTCCTGGATGTACAGGGCGGCACCGTCGGTCGCGTTCGGGCGCTTCGTGGTTTCGCTCATCGTGCCGCCTCCAAGGTCTTGTTCTCTGCAATCTTCTCCGCGACCTGCAGGGCGGCGGAGGTCATGATGTCGAGGTTTCCGGCATACGCGGGAAGGTAGTGCGCGGCACCTTCGACTTCGAGGAACACCGAGACCTTCCACAGGCCGGGCCCTTTGTCGACGCCGCCGGTCAGGGTGGCGACGGATTCGGCGTCGTCGAGTTGGGTGAACTGCACTTGCTGTTTGAGGCGGTAGCCGGGGACGTAGGCGGAGACCTTGGCGACCATGTCCAGGATCGATCGACGGATTGCGTCCTGGTCCGGGTTCGATACCAGCGCGAGAACGGTGTCGCGCATGATCAACGGCGGCTCGGCCGGGTTGAGGACGATGATGGCTTTGCCTCGGGCGGCTCCGCCGACCTTTTCGATTGCCTCGGAGGTAGTTTCGGTGAATTCGTCGATGTTCGCCCTCGTACCGGGCCCCGCTGATTTCGAGGCGATCGAGGCGACGATCTCTGCGTAGTGCACCGGCGTCACCTGCGAGATCGCGGCGACGATCGGGATGGTCGCCTGCCCACCGCAGGTCACCATGTTCACATCGGGTGCACCGAGATGCTCCTCGAGGTTGACCGCGGGGACGACGTACGGTCCGATCGCGGCCGGGGTGAGGTCGATGAGCCGTTTACCGTACGGCCTGAGTGCCTCTTCGTTCGCGACATGGGCTTTGGCGGAGGTCGAGTCGAAGATGATGTCGATGTCGGCGAACTCGGGGTGATCGATCAGGCCCTGCACTCCCGAGTGCACGGTGCTGATACCCAGTCGGCGTGCCCGAGCGAGACCGTCGGAGGCAGGGTCGATTCCGACGAGGACCGCGATGTCGACGTTCTTGGCTACACGTTTGAGTTTGATGACGAGGTCGGTGCCGATGTTGCCGGATCCGATCACCGCTACTTTGGTCTTGCTCATTATGTCCTTCGATTCTGTGTGGGGGTTCGTCCGTGGTCGATCACGCGGTGAATGTCGCTGTGACTTCGCCGATTCCGGATATGGACGCGGTGTACGTCGAGCCAGGGGTGACGGGGACCATCGGGCCGAGGGCACCGGAGAGGATGACTTCACCGGCTCGCAGCGGCGAACCGTAAGACAGGCTGGTGTTGGCCAACCACACCAGCGCCTCCCACGGGCTACCCAGGCAGTCCGAGCCCTTGCCGGCAGAAACCTGTTCACCGTCCGCGGACATGGTCATGGTGACCTCGGCGAGGTCGGGTGCGTCGGCGCGAGAAATGCTCTCCCCCAACACGTACAGGCCCGAGGATGCGTTGTCGGCGACGGTGTCGGCCAGGCTGATGTCCCAACCCGCGATCCGGCTGTCGACGATCTCGAACGAGGCGAACACCCGGTCGACGAACGATGGCGCTTGTGCTGCGGTGATCTTCTCGTCGATGTCGGAGGACAGGATGAACGCGATCTCGGCTTCGATGCGCGGTTGCAGCAACCGCGTCGAATCGACTGCGTCGTCGCCGGAGACGTCGAAATCGTCGAGCAGGACGCCGAAATCGGGCTGATCCACCCCGAGTTGCTTCTGCACGGCTGGCGAGGTCAGTCCGATCTTGCGGCCGACGACGGTGCGGCCGGATGCAAGGAGTGCATCGATGTTGCGTGATTGGATGCGGTAGGCGGCATCGATATCGACGCGTCCGATGAGATCACGGACCGGAGCACACGGGGTGGCCGTGTTGGCGGCATCGGCCAGCCGGTCGGCCGCTTCGCTGATCGTGCGTTGTTCCACTGTGGTCATGAGGCTCACGCTATTGCGGCTTCGCTGTGGTGGATAGGATCTGTCCCATGAAACGGGACGACATGTCGGTGTTGCAGCGATCCGCGTTGATTTTGGAGGCATTTCCCGGGGGTTGTGCTTTGACGCTGGCCGAGGTGTCCACTCGCACCGGATTGCCTCGCTCGACGACGCACCGGTTGCTGGTCGACCTTGCAGAATTGGGTTGGATCATGCGTATCGGCAATACATTCGAGCTGGGGATGGCATTGTTCGAGCTCGGTGAGCGAGTCGGCCTAAAACACCGACTCCGCACCGCCGCACTGCCATTCATGCAAGATCTGTTCGCAGTGACCGAACAGACGGTGCACCTCGCGGTACGAGACGGTCACGACGCAGTATACGTGGAAAAGATTCACGGACACTCCTCCTTTCCTTTGCCCTCACAGATCGGCGGCCGACTGCCGCTGACGTGTACTGCAGTTGGAAAAGCACTGCTGGCGCTGGAAGACCCGGCTGTGCAGAACGAGATCCTCGCCCGCCCGTTCCGCCGCTTCACTCCGCAATCGATTACCGACCCTCGGATTCTTTCCAAGGAGCTCGATTCGATACGACGGACCGGCGTCGCCATCGAGCGCGAGGAAGCAGCCCTCGGTGGATGTTGCCTTGCTGCACCGGTACTTGTCTCGAAGAAGGTTATTGCCGCAATCTCGGTATCGGTTCCCAAGGCGAGCTTCAACCCCGAATTGCTGGCCCCCGCTGTCCGGACTGCTACTTTGGCGTTGGGGCGATTGCTTGCACGAGCGTCTGCCGAGTGACTCCCGAGTTCGGCCCGCGAGGAGTGGACTCGGTCAGGCTCGCCACATACAAGGCGAAAACCGGCTTGACTCGAATGGCAAAAGAACGTTGGGTGCCCGCGTTACGGGCATTCTTCGGGGTCGCTCCAGGGGTACGCTTGCTACGTGGACGAACCCCGCCTGCTCGATGGCAGGCTCAAGATCAAGCACTTGCTACTTGTGGACGCGGTGACAAGATTGGGCACCGTTGTAGGGGCGGCCGGATTCCTGCATATTACGCAGCCCGTGGCCACTCGGAGCTTACATGAGCTGGAATCGATTCTTGGGGTGAGGCTGTATGAGCGCGAACCTCGGGGGGTGCGTCCAACAATATATGGCCAGGCCTTCACGGAGCATGCAAGGGCGGTGCTCGCCCAGCTCGTCCAAGCGCAGAAACACATCGCAGAACTTGCCGATGCCGATCGTGGAACCGTGGTGGTCGGGTCGCATCTAGCTGGATCGAATATATTGCTGCCCAGAGCGATTGCAACCTTGAAGACGGAACGTCCGCAACTGACAGTCATCGTACGCGAAGGCACGCCGGAAGTATTGTTAGCCGAACTCGAAGCTGGCAAAGTGGATCTGATTGTCGGCCGACTGACATCCCATTCCGACTCCCGGGTCATCCGAATCACTCTTTACAGTGAATCAGTACAACTGGTCACACGTGTCGACCATCCGTTGACAGATTTGAAGGAAGTGAAATTCTCGGATACCGCAGGATACCCGTGGATATTTCCAGGTGTGGAGACTGCACTCCGTGGCGAGCTGGAAGAGTTCTTCGCACGGAACGATATGGAACTGCCGACAAATCGCGTCGATGCAACGTCATTCCTGACGGTGAGGCAACTTCTGCTGGAAACGGATATGGTTGCGGTCTTGCCGAGCCTCATTCCTCGTGCTGATACGCGCCTGACTACTCTTCCAGTCACACTGGATCAGATATCACACAGGGTGGGATTGACGCTGGCAGTCAATCGTCCGCTGAACCCTTCGGCTGATGCGCTGGTGGCACGATTGCATGAGACGGCCGAGGAAATTGCGAGCCCCCGACTCGACGGCTGATTCCGCTCGAAACATCTACTGGGGATGGACGAGTGTGTCGTCCACGAATCGAGCGCAACATCCAACTCGACGGTCACCGATCGAGATGGGTCGGGCTCGATGCACCGATATTCGCTCTGCCCAGAAATTTCAGACCAGCCCGAGGAAACGTTCAGCGTTTCCCCTCGCGATCATGCGACGTCCGGACTCGCTCAGGAACTCGCTCTTGCGCACCACCTCACCGACCGGACGTTCGCCCAATGGATATGGGTAGTCACTGCCTACCATCACGCGATCCACTCCCACCGTGTCGACCAACAGCCTCAACGCACGCTCGTCGAAGACGACTGAGTCCACGTAAAATCTCCCTAGGTAATGCGAGGGCGGAAACTCCGACGTACCGATTATGTCGTTCCGGCCATGCCAGGCGTTTTCCATGCGGCCCAACCAGAACGCGAAAGATCCACCACCGTGGGCAAATCCGATCTTGAGACTGTCGTCGATCTTGTCGAACACACCTCCCAGAATCAGCGCAAGTATCGACAGATGCGTTTCGGCCGGCATTGCGGTGAGCCACTGCGCCATCCACCGGTCCAGGCGCGGAGAGCTGGCCATGTCCCACGGGTGCACGAAGACCGGTACGTCCAGCGACGCACAGTGCTGGAGGAACGTCACCACGCCCTCGCTGTCGAGATCCAGGTCGCCGACATGATTACCGATCTCGACGCCGCGGTGTCCGTTCGCGATGCAGCGTTCCAGTTCACGGCACGCTGCATCGGTGTCTTGTAAAGGCACCTGGCAGAAAGGAATCAACCGATCAGTCGCCGGCTCCACAATCTCCAGTGCGAGATCATTGAAGATCCGTGCAATGCGACTTGCCTGCTCGCCGCTTCGGCCGTAGTTGAAGAACGCGGGCGTCGGCGATACGACCTGGGCGTGGACGCCGTCGGCATCCATGTCCCGAAGCCGCACCTCGGCATCCCAGGCGTCGGACTGAATGCGGCGGAACTCCTTGGTTCCCATCATGATCATGGCTTCGGTTTCCGACTCGACCCTCAACCACGGTGCTTGCGGCCCGGCATCCTCGGTCAAGTCCGGCCACCCATTGGGAACGTAGTGGGTGTGGATGTCGATCAGGTTGCTCATGAGTTCAGCCCTTACCGGGATGGAGCGTGCCGCACTTGTCACACGTGCGAGCCTCTTCGCTCTCGTAGAACTCGACGAACACCGGTGGGAGGTCGGTCACGATGTCGCGCACCTGAAGTTCGACCTCGTGAATTTTGTGGTCACATTCGAGGCAGTACCACTGGAACTTCTCGAGGGTGCCTTCTCTGCGGACACGTTCGATGACAAGGCCGATGGAGCCGACGGTGGGACGCTGAGGCGAGTGAGGGACATTCCCTGGCAGCAACCAGGTTTCACCCTCACTGATGTCGACGCGCTGGGGGCCGTCGTCAGTCATGACGTTGACGTGAATGTCTCCTTCGAGCTGGTAGAACCACTCCTCGTAGGGGTCGAGGTGGTAGTCGGTCCGCTGGTTGGGGCCACCGACGACCTGCACGATGAAGTCGTCTCCCAGCGCCATCGTCTGATTGTTGACAGGCGGCTGCAAGAGGTGGCGGTTGTCGTTGATCCACTTGGTGAAGTCGATGACTGGAGGAATTGTGGTCATGGTGTGGTCTCCGTTTCGTCGGATTCTGGGCGCTTCGCGGCGGGCACGTACGCCACGCCGGAAATTTCGATGAGCAAGTGTGGGTGTGGTAGTTGATGCACTGCCACAGTCGTTCTGGTCGGACCGTCTTCGTCGAACCACTCGGCGTACACCTCGTTGTATCCACCGAAGTCGTTCATCGACACCAGGTACGAGGTGACCTGAACCAGATCACCGAGAACCCCGCCCACTTCCACGAGGATCGACTCGATATTTTCGATGACTGCACGGGTCTGCTCTCGAATGTCGAGGGCCGTTGTCCCCATCTCGTCGACCTCGACGCCGGCAAAGGTGTTGTCGGGCCGACGCGAACTGGTGCCAGAGACGTACACGAAGTCACCGACCACCTTGACGTGCGGAAACTTTCCGCGCGGCTTGGCCAGCTTCTCGATGACCTGCGCGCCGCTCATTGCCTCACACCGATCACTGTGACGGTCCCGAGGCCGTCGATGCTGCACTGCGCGACGCCCTCGTCGAGTCGCACAGCTGCTGTGGCAGCGCCGGCCAAAATTACGTGACCCGCGCGCAATGGAATCCGGCGCCGTCGAGCGATGTCGAGCAGTGCATGGAGAGCGCGCGCTGGGTCGCCCAGAATTGCTTCGGTGGAACCGAGTACGGTCTGGTCACCGACTTCCATCCGCACGGAACGGTCTGCGACGTTCTGTAGCGGCAGCCATCCTCCGATCACGTAACCGGCCGCACTGGTGTTGTCCGCCACGACGTCGGTGTAGGTGAAGCGGAAGTCGCGGTAACGCGAGTCGATGATCTCCATCGCCGGAGCCACCGCGTCGACGCAGGCTTCGATGTCGACGTTCGGATCGTCGATATCTACGTCTTTCGACAGACGGTAAGCCACTTCAGGTTCGATCTTGGGATGGATGAATTCCGAAAGGTCGATTTCGCCGCCGTCATTGACACACATCGCATCGGTCAACTGGCCGACGATGACCTCCGAGACGCCCATCTGCGCCATCTTCGCCTCGCTGGTGAAGCCGAGTTTGATGCCCACAATCGATTCACCACGCTCGGTGCGTAGTTCGAGGAGCTCGTTTTGGATCCTGTAGGCCTGGTCGATATCGATGGTGTGATCGTCGGCGAGGCTCGGCGTGTCGGTGCGTCTCTGCTGAGCGTCGTCGAGGCGACGTGCAA
Source organism: Rhodococcus ruber (assembly GCF_027270735.1). Classification (GTDB taxonomy): domain Bacteria; phylum Actinomycetota; class Actinomycetes; order Mycobacteriales; family Mycobacteriaceae; genus Rhodococcoides; species Rhodococcoides rubrum_A. Next base: position 71,134 of record NZ_JAPWIJ010000004.1, read on the forward strand.
GCGCGGTTTCGGTGCCTTCCAGGGCTGTCATGACGCCTCACTCATTTCTGCACATTTTCTGCGGTTTCGATATTCACAGCTGCACGCACACATTCGTGGGTTCGGTGTAGAAATGCAGCGATGACTCGCCACCCTCACGTCCGATGCCCGACAAGCCCATACCGCCGAACGGTGATCGCAGCTCGCGGGTGAACCACGTGTTGACCCATGAGATTCCGACGTTCATTTTCTGCGCGACGCGGTGACCACGACGCAGGTCGTTGGTCCACACGGAGGCTGCCAGGCCGTACTCGGTGTCGTTCGCCAAAGCGATCGCTTCGGCTTCGGTCTCGAACGGAATGAGCGCTGCGACGGGTCCGAAGATCTCCTCGCGTACGGTGCGATCCTTGTTGGTCAGGCCTGTCCACAGAGTAGGTTCGATCCAGGATCCGCCGGACAGGTCCTGCCCGAGATCCGGAATGCCCCCGCCAGTGAGCACTTTCGCGCCTTCTTGCTCAGCGATTTCGAAATAGTCCATGACCTTCTTTCGGTGCGCCTGCGAAATCAGGGGACCGGTGGTCGTATCGGCAAGCGTCGGGTCGCCGAGACGCAGTGCCGCTGCCCGCTCCACGAGCCCGCCGGCGATGTCATCGAAGATGCTTCGATGCACGTATACCCGTTCGGTACACAGGCAGACCTGGCCGGTATTGGCGAACACCGATTTGGTGAGGCCGGTCAGCGCTTCCTCGATGTCGACGTCGTCGAACACAATCGCGGCGTTCTTCCCGCCGAGTTCGAACGAGACCGGCCGAACCCGCGGCGCAACGGTTTTCATGACATTCGATCCCGTTGCCGAGGAACCTGTGAAGGTGACTCCGTCGATTCCGTGGTGTGTGGTCAGAAACTCCCCGGCGGAGTTTGCGCCGAACCCATGCACGACGTTGTAGACGCCGCGGGGCAGCCCGACTTCTTCGAGCACCTCTGCGAGTAGGGACGCCGTTGCCGGCGTTTCCTCGGAGGGCTTGACGACCACGGAATTTCCACACGCGAGAGCGGGTGCAACCTTCCAAGTCAGCAGAAGCAGCGGCAAGTTCCACGGAACGATAACGGCGACAACTCCGAGCGGCTTGCGGATCGCATAGTTCAGCGCCTGTTTGCCCCCGGCGAGGTCGGTGACGAAAGATTCTTGACCGGCTGCGGCGGCGACGTCGGCGAAGGTGCGGAAGTTCGTCAGGGCACGCGCGACGTCGAGTTCGCGTGCCTGCGTGATCGGCTTACCGGTGTCCGCCATTTCTGCGGCCACGAACTCCTCGAAACGCTCCTCGATCCGGTCGGCGGCACGGCGCAGCAATGCCGTTCGCTCTCGGACAGGCGTATCGGACCAACCGTTGTCCAGGGCGCGTCTGGCGGAAGTCACGGCCCGGTCGACCAAAGCTTTGTCGGCCTCGTGGACCCGCCCGAGCACGCGACCCGTTGCGGGGTCGACTTGATCGAAGCTCGAAGATTCGTCGGGTTCGACATAGGAGCCGTCGACGTAATTGCGAATCCAACCGTCGAATTGTGAGGCCATGTTATCTAGTTTCCGCTCTGTCACGTATCAAAAATCGTTTGTGTCCAGATATGCCGGCTATACCCTGAACGTAGGCGACGCCTGCAGGGCAGTTGTTCTCGCCGCTCCCGCTTTTGTTGCCGGCTCAGCGCCTTGGGGGCTGACCGCTTCGAGATGGGTCCGGGTTGTCTCAATACTGATACTTGACCCACATTCTGACCAATGCGACTTTCTCGTGCAGCTATCCCAGTCTTGGTATGTCAACTTGCAATACGCGAGTCTGCACTTGGGTACCCGCCATGCCGAGGCTGCGAGCCGTGATGTCGAAGAGCGGTGCGGTTGTTCTGAACTGGGTATGGCCGCGCCTTGCGCGCACCACCAGGTTCGATGGCCATAGAAGTAACGCACCGCGGACGCCCGACGGGCGTCCGCGGTGCGTCGCTATCGAATGACGGGCACCGTTACCGACATCGTGCTTGTTCACCCATTGCATGTTTTCGCATGCGGTGGCGACATTGGTTCGCGCCGTGCGAGGGACGTCGCCTACACGGTGTCGCCGGCCAATCGTTCACCGAAGAGGAAAGCCTTTCCTGCGGAGTAATGACTGTTGACGCTCAGGTGCTCGGCAAAGCGCGCGTCGCCTAATGCCGCTGCCGAGTCGGCGGCTGAGCGCCACTGCACATACTCGACTATTCGATCGCTCCGGAGGTCGCGAAAGAAGCTCGCCGAAACGAAGCCGTCGAGATTCTTGATGTGGTCGCGCGTCTCGCTCTCGTTGTACTCGCCGACCCACCCTTGTTTGCCGCTGACGGGTGTCATTTTGATGATCTCGGTCGCCCACTCGGCCTGACAGCGCACGGGGTCGACGTGAGTTGACGCGTCTGCCGTCACCGTGGCGCTGAACTGGTAGATCCCTTCGTCTATCAGGAGGTCGTCGACGAACTCGCTCTTGGTTCGAGCGCGACTCAGTTCCGCGGAAAACGCCTCGGCCTCGCTGCTACTGCGCCAGAAATGAAACCCCATGAGAAGTTCGGTGTCGGTGGTGGAGGCCGGACCGAGCGCCCGGCCCTGCGCGAGCCAGATCGTTCCGCCATACCCGGACAGCGGCCGCGCAAGCGCATCGGTAGAACTCACGAGGCCAGCCCATTGTGCCGCTCCGTCGCGTGGGGCTGCGTCAGCACTGATTACAACGGCAAAGGGAGACTCATCGAAGCTGACCTCGTGCATGTCGATTACCCACGATTTCCCGGCACAAGATCATGGTCATGGTCGTCGAGCAGACCAGCAGTGACATCGAGCTCGATGTCGATCCGATTGCCCGCCAAGACTCCCTGTCGATCGAGCGGAACGGGGAAGCGGACTCCGAAGTCCTGACGATTGACCCGCCCTGTGGCACGAAATCGAACGTTGTAGCGTACGTTGGCGTCGCGCTCGAACCTGAGCTGTGTCACCGCCAGCACTACCGGGCGAGTTACTCCGCGAACGGTGAGAGAGCCGTGAACTCGAATCTCGTTGCCGCTCGGTTCGATTGCGGTCGAAGTGTAGGTAATGGACGGGTGGCTTTTCGCGTCGAACGGGTCCTTGGCGAGCGTTCCCTCGTCACGTCGGGAATTGAAAGTGCTCATCGAACGCACCTGGACGTTCGCCTGGACGGAGGACTCGGTGACGTCGGGACGGGTGACGAGCTGGCCATCGAACTCGGTGAACACTCCGTGCACTTTCTTCGCGATCAAGTGGCTTATCGAAAACTTGACAGCACTTCGCTGTGGATCTATCACCCACGTGCCCGTCACGTAGTCGCCGGATACTTGTGTCATGGGTTTCAGCCTCCGTGTCGTGTACTGAGAATGTGAGCAATGGTCGGCAGCCCGGAGGCTGCCTGTGCAGCTATCTCGTGTGCCTAGGGCTGGGGAGAGGGCCGCCGTGCTGTTCGCCGATCATCGAACGCTGATAGACAGGCCAGCGCATCTTCGATGAAACAGTGTGAACATCGTCCTACGGGCGGATCAACCGATCCTCGGGAATCACTGCTACCGCTGTGATTTCGATCAAGGCATCCGCTTGCCACAGGCCAGTGGTTCCGATTCCGGCCATCGCCGGATAGACCGGCCCGGCGAGTTCGCGCCACACGCGTCCGATCTCCCGGCCGTGCGCCTGATAGTCGGGAATGTCGGTCAAGAAAATCGTGATGTTCACCAGGTCTTCGGGTTGTCCACCCGATGCGGCCAACGTGGTCAGAACATTCGAGAAGGATTGGCGAAATTGTTCCACTATCCCGCCGGGGACGATGTTCATGTTTTTGTCGAGGGCTGTCTGTCCACCCAAGTAGAGCGTGTTGCCCGCCAGCGTGCCGTGCGAGAAGCCCTTGGGTGTCGGCAGTTGAGGCGGATTGACAGTGTGGTGGGCCATGAGTGGTCCTTCCCGAAGGTCGCCGGATCTGTATGTTGACAACAAGTATTGCGCACTTGCGACGATCGTGCAAAACTCAACACACGATCAGTCGGAAGGATTTGGATGAGGCTCGCGACACTCGAACTCGAGAACGGGGACACCGTTGCAGCGGCGGCGTATGCAGGCGGCTGGGTGGCTCTACCTGCGCCGTCGTTATCCGAGCTGCTCCGCACGGGCTGGACTGCGCCCACCTCCGGTGTTGTGGAGGGCCCGCAGGTGGCCGGCACTCTGGTCCTTCCGCTGCCGGCGCCTGCCAAGGTGATCTGCTGCGGATTGAACTACGGCGAGCACATCGCCGAGACCGGTCGCGAACTGCCGACCCACCCGACGTTGTTCGCGAAGTTCGCCGACTCTCTCATCGGGCCGACGGACGACGTGGTGATATCAGGGGACGTCAACGCCGACTGGGAAGCCGAACTGGCTGTGGTCGTGGGCCGGACGCTGACGCGCGCTTCGCGTGCCGAGGCAGCCGAAGCGATCTTGGGCTACACCGTCGCGAACGATGTCTCGATGCGCGATTGGCAGCGTCGCACCCTGCAGTGGTTCCAGGGGAAGGCATGGGACGCAACAACTCCGGTCGGCCCGGTTATCGTCACGGCAGACGAGATCGACCCGACCGCGGGAATCACGATCACGTGCCGGGTCAACGGCGTCGAGGTTCAGCGCGACAGCACGAGCACATTGGTGTTCGATTCTGCCGAATTACTTTCGTATATATCGACTTTCACTACCCTGCGTGCCGGTGATCTCGTACTCACCGGCACTCCTGGCGGAATCGGCATGGCTCGTGAGCCTGCTTGGTTCCTCGCCGATGGCGACGTTCTCGAAACGGAGATCGAGGCCATCGGCACCCTCACCAACACGGTCCGGGTCACCGAGCCGGCCTCACGAGCAAGGAGAACAGCATGACAACCCAGTTCGATTCCAACGCCGGATACCGCCTGCAAGGCGACAACTCGATGTACGCGAGCGCAGGTGGTCAGGTTGTGCCTGTCGTGACCCGGGCCGGCGAAGAGGACGGTCGCACCGGTCAAACGGAGGGCGCGGTACGAATCTCGGGCGTCAGTCCGCAACACACACCGGCCACGAAGATCTGGTACGGCAAGGTCAGCAACGAACCCGGATATCGTTCTCTCGCTCACCATCACGGGGAGGCCGAGACCGGTGGTTACGTCCTCTCGGGTCATGCCCGCATCTACTTCGGCGAGAACTACTCGGAGTACATCGACATGAACGAGGGCGACTGGGTCTTCGTGCCGCCGTTCATGCCCCACATCGAATGCAATCTCAGCCGCACCGAACCGTTGCACTGGCTGACCACGCGAACACCGGACAACATCGTCGTCAATCTGCCTGAGGTGGAAGATGATTCGCTTCGTGACTGGTCGAACCGGCCGTGACGCAGTCGGTGGCGACCTCCGCCATGTTCACCCGATGCGTGTCGTTGGCCCAAGTCGAGCCTCGTCGAGCCGACCTTGGGTTCACCGCGCACACCCAGGAGTGCCCGTGGCCCAAAGCGTACGGCGGCGACATGGTTGCCCAGGCAGCAGCCGCGGCCATGCGTTCGGTATCCGACGGTAAGTCGATGCACTCGATGCACTCGTATTTTTTGCGGCCCGTAGACATCGAGGCAGAGGTGCACTACGACGTCGAGGTGATTCGTGACGGTCGCCGGTTCTCCACCCGGCAGGTGCGCGCATATCAGAACGACAAAGTTGCCTACATCGGCACGGTGTCCTTCGCGGCCGGCGGTCGTAGTGGGTCTCTGAGCAGCGCAGTGCCCGCGAATGTTCCGGTGCCCGAATCGCTTCCGACGTCGGCGCAATACCTGGCCGACCATGCCATCTCGGACGAGAACACGATGACCACGGTCTCGAAGGACTACTGGTCGGCGGGACGTAGCTTCGACATGCGGCACGTGCCGGGTCCGATCTACCTCGATATCGAAGGCGGGCGAAGCCCGCACCAGGCCATCTGGGTGCGCCCCTTCGACCGGTTACGTCCGGTGGACGGGCTGTCCGATGCGCAGAGGGACCTCGCCGCGCTCGCCTACGTCTGTGACTACACCATCCTCGAGCCGGTACTTCGTGCACTGGGTCATCCGTGGGCCGAGAAGGGGCTTGTCACAGCCAGTCTCGATCATGCGATGTGGTTTCACCGCATGCCCGAGCCGGGGACGATGGATGGTTGGTTGCTCTACGCACAGGAGGCAGTCGCCGCCGATCGAGGTCGCGGTGTCGGCCTCGGCAAATTCTTCACCCCTGAAGGAATCCACCTGGCCACCGTCGTCCAGGAGGGCATGATCGATGCCGAGACGACAGGAGCCGGGCAATGACCGCGGACACAGTACAAGCTCTCACCCAAAGCGCACACGTTGACACGTTCGCGCGAGACAACCTCCCGCCCGCCGAATTGTGGCCGATCCTCGAATTCACGACCCCGGAACTGCAGTATCCGGAGCGGCTCAACGCGGGGGCCGAGTTGATCGAGCGCGCTGTCGAGCAATTCGGCGAGCATCACCACGCTCTTCGCACCCCAGCTGGAACAGCCTGGACACTCGGTGAACTCCGAGACCACACGCACCGGATCGCCCGGGTGCTCACCGAGGACCTCGGACTCGTGCCCGGAAACCGCGTCTTGCTGCGTTCGCCGAATACACCGATAGCAGTCGCGGCGTGGCTCGCGATCATCGAAGCAGGCGGCATCGCAGTTGTGGTGATGAGCGCGCTTCGCTCCCGCGAACTGGCACCGATCGTGGCCAAGACACGCCCGGTCATCGCACTGGTGGACTCGCGATTTGCGCACGATCTGCACACGGTGCGCGACGAGGGGCATCCCGAACTCGTGGTGGTTCCCTTCGGAGGAGACGCGTCCGACGATTTGATGGTTCGTTCGGCAGTCAAGCCCACCGACTTCGTGGCCGTGGATACCGCAGCAGACGACGTCGCGCTTCTGTGCCCGACATCCGGCAGTACCGGAACCCCCAAGATCACGATGCACTTTCACCGCGATGTGCTCTCGATAGACAACACGTTCGGCAAACACGGCCTCGGCTTACGGCCGGACGACGTGGTCGCGTGTACTGCACCGATGGCGTTCACGTTCGGCCTGGGGATGCTGGTGGTGTTCCCGTTGAGAGCTGGTGCCTGCGCTCTGCTCACCGAAGCGGTGGCACCCGCGGAACTCGCCGACGTGGTTCGTAGCGAGGGAGTTTCGGTTCTTGCCACCGCCCCCACGGCGTACAAGCAAATCATCAAGGCTGGGAAGATAAAGCAGCTGGCCGATCTTCGGGTCGCAGTCAGCGCAGGTGAGCACATCTCGGCGGGGGTGTGGAACGGCATCCGAGACGCCGTCGGTCTGGAGATCGTCGACGGAATCGGCGCCACAGAACTGCTGCATATCTTTCTGTCCACCGCCGCGGCGAGTGAGATTCGCGAGGGTTCGACAGGTAAGCCCCTGCCTGGCTATCGGGCCGAGATACTCGGTGACGACGGCGAGCCGGTGCCAGCAGGCATACCGGGTCGACTGGCGGTGATCGGTCCGGTCGGGTGCCGATACCTTGCCGACGATCGTCAGCATGAGCGGGTGGAGAACGGTTGGAACGTCACCGGTGACACCTTCTACCGCGACGAGGACGGCTACTTCTTCTACTGCGCCCGCACGGATTCCATGATCGTGTCCTCCGGTTACAACATCGGCGCGCCCGAAGTGGAGGCGTGCATCGATATGCATCCGGACGTCGTGGATTCGGCCGTCGTCGCCGAGCCGGACGCCGAACGCGGACAGATCGTCAGCGCATTCGTGGTACTTCGCGCGGGAATTTCCCACGACGCGGCAGCCGTCAAATCCATTCAGGATTACGTGAAAGCGGAACTGGCACCGTACAAGTACCCCAGAAGAATTCGCTTCATCGATGCTCTGCCGAGGAATTCCAGCGGCAAGCTTCAGCACTTCAAACTTCGCGAAACGATACAGGAGAACACACCATGAGGATTGCCATCGTGGGTGGGGGCCCCGGCGGTCTGTACTTCGCCGCCCTCGCCAAACAACTCGATGCAGGTCATGTCATCGACGTATGGGAACGTAATGCGCCTCAGGACACGTTCGGCTTCGGGGTGGTGTTCTCGGACGAGACACTCGGCAGTATCGAAGGGGCCGACGCCGTCGTCCACACCGAGATGGAGCGCCGCTTCGCTCGCTGGACGGACATCGATGTCGAGATCGACGGCCGCTCGTACACGGTGGGCGGGCAGGGATTCGCTGCAATGAGCCGCAAGGAACTACTGGCCATCCTGCAGCAGCGCGTGGCCGAGTTGGGCATCGAGGTGCAGTACAAGACTCATGCACCCGATACCGACGTTCTGCGAGAATCCTACGACTTGGTGCTCGCCTGCGACGGGATAAATTCCGCTGTCCGTACCCGCTACGCGGATGCGTTCGGTCCGACGCTGGACCGTCGCAACAACAAGTACATCTGGTTGGGCACCGACAAAGTGTTCGAGGCGTTTCAATTCCTCGTCAGGCACACCGAGTTCGGGACGATGCAGATCCACGGCTATCCGTATTCGGATCAGGGTTCGACGTTCATCGTCGAGATGCACGAGGATGTCTGGCGGCGGGCCGGTTTCGACGCGACCGAGGACCAGCACCTCCCACCCGGAGTATCCGATACCTATGCAGTCGATCGGATTCGTGAGATCTTCGCGGACGATCTCGGCGGTCACGATATTCTGACGAACAACTCGAAGTGGTTGTCGTTCCAGACTGTTCGTAACGAGCGATGGTTCGACGACAACGTGGTGCTGCTGGGCGACGCGGCGCACACAGCCCACTTCTCCATCGGATCGGGAACGAAGCTCGCGATGGAGGACGCATTGGCTCTGGCCGCTTGCGTGCATGAACACTCCAACATCCCCGACGCTCTCGCTGCTTACCAGGCCGAACGAAAGCCGGTGGTGGAAAGTACCCAGCGGGCGGCGCAGGCTTCGTTGGAATGGTTCGAGAACATCGGCCTCTACGCCGATCAGGAAGACACACAGTTCGTCTTCAATTTGCTGACCCGCTCACGCCGAATCACGTTCGAGAACCTCGGTGAGCGTGACGACGAGTTCGCGGCGATGGTGCAGCAACGGTTTGCCGACACCGTTGCGGGTGGAAACGCGGTCGAATCAGCACCTGCGATGTTCCAACCGGTGCGCATCGGTGAACTGGATTTGGTCAACCGCATCATGCTCTCGCCGATGGACATGTACTCGTCCGTGGACGGTCTACCCGGGGAATTCCATCTCGTCCACCTCGGATCTAAAGCACTCGGTGGAGCAGGTCTGCTCATGACCGAGATGGTCTGTGTATCGCCGGACGCGCGGATCACGCCGGGTTGCCCGGGGCTGTGGACCGACGAACAGAGCGATGCTTGGGCCCGTGTGACGTCGTTCGTGCACGCACACAGTGCTGCGAAAATCGGAGTGCAGATCGGTCATTCGGGTCGCAAGGGCTCGACAAAGCTGATGTGGGACGGAATCGACGAACCGCTCGAATCAGGCAATTGGGAGCCGATCGGACCGTCGCCGCTCCCGTACGGCGACGGATGTCATGTTCCACGTGAGGCAACTCGCGAGGACATGGATATCGTGGTGGCCGATTTCGTCGCCGCGGCCGAGCGCGCCGTAGCCGCCGGTTTCGACCTTATCGAAGTCCATGCGGCGCACGGATATCTGCTCTCGTCGTTCCTGTCTCCGATTGCGAACGTCAGGACCGACTCCTACGGCGGAAGCCTGGAGAACCGCTTGCGGTTCCCGCTCGAGGTCTTCGATGCAGTCCGACGCGCGGTTCCGTCGAGCTTCCCGGTCTCCGTACGTATCTCGGCGACCGACTGGGCTCCGGACGGAAACACGGTCGAAGATGCCGTCGAGATCGTACGGGCGTTCGTCGAACACGGTGCCGCCGCCATCGACGTGTCCTCCGGTCAGGTGACCAAGGAGGAGAAGCCGGCGTTCGGACGGTCTTATCAGACTCCGTTCGCCGACCGCATCCGTCACGAGGTGGCCGCGGCCGCGGGAGTGGCCGTCATCGCCGTGGGAGCGATCTCGTCGTACGACGATGTCAATTCCATTCTCCTGGCCGGTCGAGCCGACATCTGCGCACTCGGTCGACCGCACCTCTACGACCCACAGTGGACACTGCATGCTGCTGCAGAGCAGGAGTACCGAGGACCCGGAGCGCAATGGCCTGTCCAGTGGCGTGCAGGTCGGCGCCGTCCGCCGACCTCCCGCACCGACAAGGTCCCGCCTCGCCTGTCGCTGCTTCGGGACGGTTCCGACAACTCCGCCCATGTCCGCTGGCGCCCGAGAAGTACAGTGCCCGCATGACTTTTTCGCTGACAGGCCGGGTCGAGTGGGTGGACACCGATGCAGCAGGCATCTACCACAACAGCACAGTCGTCCGGTTCGTCGAATCTGCCGAGGCCGCACTCGTTCGCGAGTGTGGCCTCGTCGGCTATTTTCCGGTAGTCCCACGAGTGCGGTACGAGGTCGACTTCCACGCACCGCTGTATTTCGGCCAGCAGGTCACGACGGATCTCGATATCGCGCACTTGGGGTCGTCGTCGATGCGTTTCGAGTTCTCGATCTGGGGTGAGGCGTTCGAGGGGCGAGACCGATCACTCGCGGCGAGAGGCTCGTACGTGACGGTGCACATCGACCGCGCAGTCGCGGGAGCCACTGCCGCGCCGTGGCCGCCGCAGTGGCGAGAGGTGTTGCAGGCTCTGGTGACGGCACCTGCCGAGCCCGTTCAGGACGCGAGAGTCCGAGACGGGCTCAGGCCGAACTCGGCGCGATAGCGCTGGAAGAACCGACAGCGGTGGAAGACCTGCCCGACCGACGAGAACGCCTCGTCCAGGTCGGCTATGGCGAGCACCGGATGACGGCGAAGCAGAGGGGACATGACGGTCCTCACCTTCCGGGCAGTGTGACCTTTTTGCACAGCCCGGAAGGTATCGCGAGGATATTCAGTTCAGTGGCCTTTGAATGCCTCTGCGAGCCACCACGCTCCGCCGTCAGCGGCGATTTTGGCGTCGATCACCATGACGCCGACCGGTGCTGAGGCCCATCGTCGTACTTCGTCCATGTCGGCGAGCGTACGTACCGTCACGCCGCGGGCACCGAAACCTTCGGCTATAGCGGCGATATCGATGTCGGGGAACGTGACAGTCGACAAATTCACAGCGTCACCATCATGAGGGAGGTGCTGAAAGTGGTGAACCTCCGCACCGTAGGCCGCGTCGTTGTACACCGCGATCAGCAGCGGACGTCTCAGTCGGACAGCGGTTTCGAGTTCCGAGATGCCCATCATGAAGCCGCCGTCTCCGGTCCCGATCACGGCGAGGCGATCGGGTTGAGCCAACGCTGCTCCGATGCCACTGGACAGCCCGAGCCCGATGGATTGGAACGCCTGCGTGAAGCAGAAACCCATGTGGTCGGGGACGCGTAGATACGTCGACGGATATCCCATGAAGTTGCCCGAGTCGATGGCTACCACTCGTTCTGCGGGCAGTATGTCGTCCAGGGCTTTGGTGAACGGGCGCGGATCGATGGTCTCGGACGTGGACAAGTCGGGAGTCTCGGTATCGTTCCACCAGCGCCGTGCGGAGAGTTCGGTGGATACTTCTGGAGTCCGGTATCCGCGGCGCGCCTTGGTGTTACGAGTCAATTCGGTGAGAACATCGGTCGCAGTGCTTGCGCAGTCGCCGTGAATTCCAAGGTCGATGGGGCGATGTGCACCGAGTGCGGAAGCGGTGTCGTCGATCTGGACCACTCGTGCATCCGGCCCGATGAGGGATCCGTGTCGCATCGTCCACATGTTCAGCGCGCATCCCCACCCCACGACGAGGTCTGCGTCGGAGATCAATTGCGCGGTCAGCGGAGCCGAAAACCCACCGGAGATTCCCAGATCGAATTCTTCGCCTCGAAACAGGCCGTTTGCGACGGCAGAGGTCGCCACGAGCGCCCCGGCATGCTCGGCCAGAGCCGAGATCTCCGGGCCTGCAGCGCGACCGCCACGGCCGGTGACGAACACCGGTCGCGAAGCCCCCGCGAGTAGGGCCGCGAACTGCTCGACCGCCGACTGTGCCGGACGCACCGGCTCGGGAGCCGAGGGGCGCGCAACGGTACCGGCGTGTTCCGGTGCGGGTGCGGACTGGACGTCGAGCGGCAAATTGAGCACCACGGTGCGACGGTCGTGCACGGCGGTCTGCCACGCTCGGGTCACGTCGGCAATGGCGGTCGCCGCAGAGTGCACACGTTCGGAGACAGCGCCGACGCTGCGGGCGAGTGCGTCTTGGTCGATGCGGAAGTTCGACAATCTCGACGATGCCGCGACATCTGCGGCTAGCACGATGACGGGGGTGCGGCTCTTGGCGGCCTCGCCGATGCCGGTCATCGCGTTCGTCAGTCCGCAACCCTGGTGCACGCTGACGACCGCGGGTAGCGCCGCCAGCCGGGCGAATCCATCGGCCATCGATGCGGCACCGCCTTCGTGGCGTGCTGCTGTGTAGGGGATGTCGCGTGCGATGAGGGCGTTGGTGACGTCGAAGTTTCCGCTACCGACAACACCGAAGATATGGCCGACTCCGAGATCGGCCAGCACGTCCGCCACCAGGTGTGCAACCGTGCGGGTCATGCCGGTACGAACGCGAGAACGCGTGCAGGAGAACCGGTTCCGCCGACAATGGGGAGGGGGGATACCACGAGTACTGCGCCTGCGGCGGGGAGCTGGTCGAGGTTCTGCAGTTGGGTGAGGCCGTACTTGTCGGCACCGAGCAGGTGGTGGTGGACGGGGAACATCGGTTCCATCGCGGCCGCTTGGCCGGCGTCGATGCCCACTGTCTCGACGGCGAATCCGGATATTGTCGACGTGGCGAGCCACTGCGCACCGGCCACCGATACGCCGGGAGTGTGCGGGCCGTCGTCGTCGGCGTTGAGGAATTCTTCTGCGTTCTGGTTGCGAGCACTCCATCCCGTGCGGAACACCAACCAGGCGTTGTCCGGGAGGGGGCCGTTTTTTGCCACGAACTCGTCGAGGTGGGCAGGCTCGAGCAGGAAATCCGGGTCCGACGCGACCTCTGCGGTGAAGTCCAGCACGACGGCGGGACCGACGAGTCGCGACGGGGGAATGGTGTCGACGGTGTGACCGTCGCGCCCTGTCGCCCAGTGAGCGGGCGCGTCGACGTGAGTGCCGGTGTGTTCTCCGGTGTGAATGTTGTTCCATCCCCATCCTGGGCCTGCATCATCGAAGTCGCTGACGGGCTCGAGGGACAGTGAGATCGTGTTCGCGAACGGTGCGGGGAGCGCCAGCACCGGTGTCGTGGACGACAGTGGGGCGGTGAGGTCGACGATGCGTAGCGTGCCGTTGGCCAGCTCGGTCAACAGGTTGGTGAGTGTCGAGGTTGTCGCTGGAGTGGTCATCGGTCGAGCCTTTCGTTGGTTCTGTACAAGTTTCTGATTTGGCTGCGTCGAGATCTCATACCCGCAGGCCGCGCTGCCGTAGACGTGGCAGAACCGCGCCTGGTGACCGAACACCGCAACGATATAGCGTTTGAGTGACTCCCGTCATCATTTCGATGTTAATTTCTCGATCGCGCCACGAATGCGATTCATACCGCGTGTGCGACGAGATGGCGCGAGTAGTCGCTGGGCAACCAGGTGGCCCGAACCACCGCCGAGTCCGGGCCCGGGGTGCGTGAAAGCACCGATGTGAAACAGTCCGTCGATGCCGGTGCGGTGGCCCGTGCCGGTGCCGGGGCGCCAAAGCAGCGATTGATCGATATCCGCAGCACCGCCGTAAGGATCGCCGGCGATGGCATTGGCGTTCGCTGCCGTCAGCGCGGTCGGCGAGATGGAATACGAGTCCAACACGGTCGCACGTAGACCAGGTGCGAATCGCTCGATCGAGTCCAACACGCGATCGACATATGCCGCGGTGGTACCGGTACTCCACGTACCGTCCGTCGAAATTGACCCCGCAGCATCGCCTTTCGGTGCAAATGGCAGCTCCTGTAGTTGCACCCACAAAGTTGCCTTGCCGGTCGGAGCTCGGCTCGGATCGAGAACGCACTGCTGGCCGACGACGATCGTAGGATCTGCCGGTAGGTAGCCTGATTCGGCTTGTGCACATGCGATTCCGATGCTCGACGCACCGTTTCCGATATGGATCAGCGGCACATCGTCCAGCCGCGAATCCGACCACCGAACGGGACGGTCCAATGCAAAATGCAGTTGCATTGCAGCTCGGCCCGGGCGGTGCCGATCGGCTGCGCGCCGGCCCGCAGCAGGAACGGCCGAAGGGTCGAGCAGTTCGTCGTAGAGTCTGGGCGTTGCTGTCGACGACAGTACGGCCCGCGTCGCCGACAGTCTCTCGTCGGCCAGATGCACTGCAACTGCGCGGCCGGACCGAATCTCGATGTGCGTCGCGGATTCACCGAGTACCACCGTCACCCCGCGCTCGTTGAGCACGCGGGCGAATGCGGTCACGAAATTGTCCGCGCCGCCGGTCACCACGGGGAGACCGGCCGCATGCATGGTGAAGGCCATGATCGGCAGCATCAACCCTCCGGTCGCGTGATCGGGGGACAGGCCGGCATGCAGCAGCCACGGAGACCAAAGGTGGTCGGCCTCGAAACCTCGAAAGCGCTCACGGATGAGTGCGCGTCCGCTCTGCGCCGCGACGCGCAGCATATCGATGCTGGCGTCCTTGCCGAGCGCGCGCGCCATCGATACGCCCAGGCGAGCGAGATCGAAGGGCCTCAGTTCCGAACCCAGGGCACCGAATACATGGGGGGACCAGGATTCCAGCTCGGCCAGCATCGCTGCGTACGCCACTCGATCGTGTTGGTGCTCGAAGCTGTCGGCGGTCTTGGTCGGGTCGCGATGTGCCACGGCTACGCCCCGATCCGAGACAGCGCCCGCGACAGCTCCGTCGGAGTTGGAATACGCGAGGCCATGACGATGCAGGTCGTCCCCGAGAGCCGCGTACGCGCCACCGGTGACGAACAGGGGGTGCCAGGAACTGAATGTGTCGTGTACGAAGCCGGGACGCGTCAATGAATCCGAGGCGATGAACCCGCCCAATTTCTGGCGTTCGTCGACGAGCGCGACCGACCACCCCGCCCCGGCAAGCTCTGCGGCAGCGATCATTCCGTTGATTCCTGCACCGACCACGACGGCGTCGAACGTGCGGGTGCTCACCTGTGTATCCGCTTCTCGAGTATTGTCATGATTCCAAGGTAGTCACTCGGGTTCATCGGAAAAAGCCATTGCTTCGCCCTGATCGGCATCGACACGTTCATGCCGAGCGGAGGTCTCCGCCGACAGCGGCGAGAAGTGTTGCAGCAAGAAGGCCTCGGACTCAGACCATTTCGGCCGCGACATCGTCCCATGAGGTCTGCTGTGTGATCAATCGACGATATTTGAGTAGATCTTTCGCCGCATTCACGCCCAAGGCCGCCACCAGTCGGTCCTGTCGACCGAAAAGTGCAACCAGCGGTGGTTCTTCCAGCGACCCGGAGACAATCCGTACCGAGTCGGCTCCGGCAACGTCTCCGTAGAGCTGGAACCGAAGGTTGTACTGATCGGACCATACATACGGGACGGGAGCGAAAGTGCGATCCTCCCCAGTTGCGATCGCACGCCCAACTGTGGTCCCTTGCTCACTGGCATTTGTCCAGTGTTCGATGCGCATGGTGCGGTCGAAGAGGGGATTGGGCCAGCAAGCTACGTCACCTGCGGCGTATATGCTCGGCCCTGCTCGAAGCCTGTCGTTGCACATGACGCCGTTGTCAAGATTGAGTCCGCTGCCTGCCAGCCATCCGACGTTGGGCGTGACACCTACCCCCATGACAACCAGGTCTGCTGCTACTGACGACCCATCGGAAAGGGAGAGTCCGTTGGCCCGACCCAGACGGCTGGTAATACCGTCTACTCTCACGTCGGTGCGTACGTCGACGCCGTGACTACGGTGCAACTGAGCCGACCACTGCCCGATCTGGGTCCCCAACACGGCGGACATCGGTGCCGGTCCGGCTTCCACTAGTGTTACTCGACGGCCGAGAGCCGTTGCAGTAGAGGCGATTTCAGCACCGATGAAGCCTCCGCCGACGATAGCGATATGGTCTGATTCTGCGAGGTCCTCAGCCAATCCGATGCTGTCGTCCAACGTGCGTAACACATGGACACCCTTCAGGCCTGCACTTCCGGGCAGGCGCCGCGGGGTTGCTCCGGTCGCGATGACGAGTGAATCGAATTGGACCGCGCTACCGTTGTCGAGATCCACCGTGCTTTCTGCCACGTTCAAGGCGGTTGCACGCGATCCGAGCCTCAAATCAATGCCGTCGAGTTGCTCTTCAGCGCAGAGCGTCGCGCCTTCGGCTGAGAGGAGGCCCGCAAGAACATCTTTGGACAGAGTGGTCCGGTCGTAGGGCAGCCACCGTTCTTCGCCGATCAACGTTACGTGCTCATCCTGATTGGACTGGCGAAGACTCTGAGCGGCGGCGAGGCCGGCCCGGGAAGCACCGACAATTACAGTTCGATGGTGCCGGGTCATGCGTCGACCAGGTCGATGACGTCAGTGGGACAATCGGTGATGGCCTCGCGGATGGTGTCGATTTCGGACTCGTCAGGTTGATCTTTGATGAGGACGACCCGGGCATCGTTGTCGTCGAGATCGAAGAACTCTGGCGCGACCAACACACAGTTGCCGCAACTCGTGCATTTTTCTCGCGCGATGGTGATGTACATCAGTTGGTATCCCATTCCACTTTCAGTTCTTTCGGGCCACGAAATGAGATGTTGGGAGGGAAGCTCCACCGTTGTTCATCGGACCATCGAAGTCCGGGCAAGCGGGACACGAGCATCTCGATGACGACGCGAGCTTCGACACGTGCAAGGTGCTGGCCCATGCAGAAGTGCGCACCCTTGCCGAAGGACAGGTGTGTTCGAGAATTCTTGCGACCGATATCGAAAGTGTCCGGATCTGCGAACTGCTCGGGGTCGCGATTCGCGGAGGCAAGACTGAGCATCAGCTTTGCTCCCTCGGGAACCTCCACACCTCCGATGGTTGTGGGCTTGGTGGTAACACGTCGCCACGCCACCACCGATGAATCGAACCGAAGAGTTTCCTCGACCGCTCGGTCGATCGAACTGGGATCGGCTTGGATCGCAAGGAGAAGCTCCGGCCGCGAGAGCAGCTGGCGCAGAGTGTTGCCGATCAAATTGGTGGTGGTTTCGTGTCCGGCGAAGCTCAGTGCGAAGATCACACTGGTGATTTCGCGGTCATCGAGGGCATCTTCATCGGTCTCGCGTTGGCGGATCAGCTCGGAGGTGAGGTCATCGGCCAGGTTGGACAGTCGTGTGGTGACGAATCGTTCGCAATAGTCCCAGAACAACGACATGTTCGTTGCAGCCCGCTGCTGGTACTCCGGAGACGGACGCCCCCAATTGACTTCGAGCTTGTTGTCGCACCACGATTTGAGTTGGTCGGCGTCCTCAGCAGGGAAACCGATGAGGCCGAATACTGTCAAGGCAGGAAGCGGGAAAGTCAGCGCTTCAACCAGATCCGCACTGCCGTTCGAGGCGAACTTGTCGATGAGCTCTCCAGCCCTTTGCTCGATAAGTGGGCGTAGTTGCTCTACCCGACGAGGAAGGAACGGGCGCGCGAGACGGAGACGAATTCTGGTGTGCCCCGGAGCGCCGAAATTCGTGAGTACCGGGGTGTTGCGTACACCCTCCGTCAGAATCTGGCGTGCCTCCTCGCTCAACGGTGCAAGTGGTTCCTGGGCAATGCGTTCCGAGAAAGTCTCGCGGTCGGCGAACACCCCAGCGATATCGGCGTAGCGCGTGACGAGCCAGTAGTCAAGGGATGGAACGTAGTGCACCGGACTCTCGTCGCGAAGGGATTCGAGAGGTTGGTACGGATCGGATAGGTAGCCAGCACTGAGCGGATCGAAGTCGTGGGCGACGGGACACACCTGGGGCGGCGAGGCGTCAACAGTCATCTGAACCTCCGTGAGGGAATACGATGGCAAGAAGACCACCGGCAGTGTCTTGATTGTCACACTCTCCGCCTTGCCGAAGAAATGCTTATTCGAGTGTTCGGTATACCTTTCGGGGTATAGCTCGGCCTCCCTTTCCGCGGCGACGACGGCAACGGCGTAGAAGTTCACTCGATATCCCAAAGCCCAGCTTGGGATCAGACCACCTCGGAATGGTCCGCAGATTGCACCGATTCGACCGACACCGAGTGACCAGGCCAGGGCTGTAGCGCGCGCCGAGTGCGTAGATGATTTTGAAGTCCACAACGGGAAGCAGTGTGATGGCCAGGATTGCTGCGCTCACACCGCCGACGTGTGTGACGTGTCATAGGTGTTTCCTCGTCTCGGAACGGGCCTCAGGCTATTGCTTCTCTGTAATGATCGTCAATAGTGCAATATAAGTAGCACGGTACGGTCAGGATGGAGATGGTAGCTGTGACCGATGTGCCCGAACGTGAGCTCGAGAGGACCATGATGAAGTCCAGAGCGAATGGCGCTGTCGACCGCATCGAATTCCTGCGCTGTCTGCGTCAGCTCCACGAGCAGAAGATGTGGACCCAAACACGCCTGGCAAAGGCCAATGGGGTCACCCAGCCGGCCATCTCGAAATGGTTGAAGATGGCACGGATCGATGCTCCGGACCTACGACCGGGCACGGCCGGTGGAACTCCGTACGAGATCGCAGCGCGCTACGCAGCCGGATTGCTCGATCGAGAAACGATGATCGAGCAGCTGTCGGAGTGGGTCCGCCATGCGGCTACACAAACAGCATCCAGTGAGGACGACGTTTCTCCGTTGAACTCCTCGGGATTCAATCTGCAGGTCGGTCGAGCTATGGCCGATCGATTCATCGACGAGACCGACTTCGATCGCATCCTCGACGCAATAGCCGACTGACGCGGGCCATGAGGACGTAGAGGCCCTCGGTCGCCAGGCCGGGGCTCATCGTCGGTGTCACTGGCCTCGGCGGAGTGGATCACCTCTGCACGCTTCGGACGTAGGCGAACCCGCAGAACGCAGACATCAGTCAGATGTCTATCGAAAAATGCAGAGTAAATCGAAGCGTATTGGCGATATCCAGCGTGGCTGGTCGGAGCGCGCGACCAACGGCACCCGATCGGAAGGGTTTCCTGCCGTGACGGCGGGGCCCGGATGCCAATGCCCGATGCTCCCTGTAACTTGGGCCCTCTTGGGCGACTCATCTAGGTCACTTCTTGCTCGAGCGCAAAGGCAGCCTCGCTGTCGAAAGTGTTGCTGAACAGACAGTCTGAACCGTCCTGGTGGCCGACTGACGGTCCCTCGGCTCGGTAATGGCATCTGATTCCCGACACTCGCCACCCGAATCAGCAAGTGTGTTCGACCGATTCTGGCGGCGAGTGTCGGCGGAAATACTTGCACGCCAACGGTTTACGAGGGTGGTTCTTCTGCTTGGAAAACCGGAGTCATGTCGCAGTATATGCGGCAGCTCGAGACCTTGTCGTTCTCGAAGGTGTATGCGGTTACCGCAGGTACATCGACGGAAGAGCCGTCGAGCCTGCCGTAGGTGACGACTGCTTCGAATATTGCCTGATTCGAGGCCTCCCACACACTCACAATCGTGTGCTTCATGGAACTGATCGAACCGAAGAACTCAGTGAGCGAGGACTCGATTTCCTGGGGTCCCGTCAGGATGCCAGAATTGCCGAATTTCATTGTGCCGGAAGCTGAGAAGTAGGAGGCAAAACCTCGTGCGTCACGTGAATCGGCGCGATCGTAGGTCGCGCGGAGCCTTTCCGGCCATGCGGTCGATGGGTTTGTCTCGATCGACGTCATCTCGTCCTCACTTCTCGTCGACAACGGCGGTGCACTCGATTTCGATCAGGAGTCCCTCGATCGCAAGACCGGTGATCCCCACGATTGTCTGGGCCGGCTCATGGTCAGAGCCGGTGACCGACCGAATTGCGTCCGTGATCGCCGCATACTCCGTCGGCTCGGTGGTGTAGATGGTGCGTCTGATGATCTGGTCCCAGCGAACACCAGCTTCTCCTGCCACGATTTCCAGGTTCCGCATCGCGGCAACGGTCTGACTCACCAAATCGGTGCCGACAACGTTGAACTGCGTGTCCAGCGCTACCTGACCCGCGAAGTGAACCACATGGCTTCCGTGGGAAATGATGGCGTGGCTGAAACCCGGTGCAGGGTGCACATTTTCGGGATTGATCGGTTGCAAATTCATTTCTGTATCCTCCTGATCGCATCGCCCGGGCGGGCGATGATGGGTGGTGATGCGGAATTTCGACCGTTCGTCGTCTCGTTCGTGCGCTTCGAATGGCTGCCAGCCCTGGCTGGCTCGTCTACGTGAGATTCAATCGCAGGGAGTCTGGATGCAGCATGGATACGCAACAATTTTGACGACACGACTGCAGTTGAACTTCACGAGCAGACAGGCTCGTTCTGGTCATTGCAGGTCTCGATCCAAGGCACCGAGTGTCTGCACCGGTACCGGTTTGACCGGGAGATGCGCAGTGAAATGGCCGGCCTCGCGCGGTGACGTGTGTCGTTCGTTGGCCACCAGAGCGCTGATCGTGCCTTCGCAGTAGCGTCCCTGACACGGGCCCATTCCACTGCGGCATTGGAGTTTCACGGCGCTGGCAGTCGAGATGAACGGGTTGTCGCTGAGCGTACGTTGCACAGTCTCGCAGGTGACGAGTTCGCAACGGCAGATCGTGGTTTCGGGGGTCGCGAGCTGTGCCAGGGCTTGGCGTTGGGGCTCGAACATCGATTGCACGACAGTGGAGAATCGAGTTGCGCCTTTCAGGGCGGAATTCGCCTGCGCAAGAACAGTTGTCGTGGGCGCGCGGGGTGCGGATAGCTCGCGTGCAATCGACAACCCGGCCAAGTGTCCTTCGGCGCGGGATTGTTCTGCCCCCGCGACACCGGTGGGCTCGCCGGCGACGAAGATTCCGGGTGCACTGGTGGACATCCGCTCGTCGTGAGCCACCACCCAGCCGCCTTTGGGTGAGTGCCACACCATCTCGCAGTCTGCTTGGCGAGCCAGTTCTGTCGAGGGGGAAAATCCATACCCCAATACCAGGGTCGACGCTGTGCGTCGGCGGCGCTCGGTCGAGGCGTTCCACTGCTTGTCCACCTTCGCCAATTCGACGGACTCGACGGCGCGATCACCGAACGCTCCGGTGACGATGGTTTTGGTACTGACGGTGACGCCGCGGGAGACGAGACGGACAAGTGCGCGGCTCGATTCGGCCAGTAGGGCTGTGTGTCCGGGAATAGCGCGCCGAGCCGCGATCAACTCACGTGGGGCCGGTATGCCGCGCGCGAAAGCCAGTTCGGACACTCGAGCTCCCTTCTTCACCAGCTGGTCGGCCACGATGATGAGCAGGGGGTGCGATCCTGCGAGTACGAGATCGTCGCCGGCGAGCACATGCTGACTCTTGAGCAGGCTCTGAACGGCACCGGCCGTCATGACTCCCGGTAGCGTCCAGCCGGGGAAGGCAACCGGCATATCGAAGGCGCCGGTAGCGATGAGGACACGCTTCACTGCCACGGCACCGTTGACTGTCGGGCCTGCGACTGCGAGTTTGAGCGACAACGTTCCTTCGTCACGGTCACGCAGGATCCCGTACGCCGTGCTCGATGCCAAGTGTGTTATGCCGAAATGGTTTTCGAACCGCTCGAGCAGGTCTGCGGCCCAGCCGTACCCGGCGGTGGGCGCAAGTGCCGAATCGGAGAACTCGACCGGAGGCTGACGAAAGATCTGTCCCCCTGCGCGAAGCTGTTCGTCCACCACGAGCACGCTCAGACCGGCGTCGGCAGCAGACAATGCTGCGCTCATGCCTGCAGGTCCGGCACCGACCACTGCCACATCGTAGGTCATCAGAATCCCTTCGTAGGCTCGATGTTCATGCCCTCGCGGACCTGAGTGATGCACGCGCGCACCAGGGGAATGCCATCGATGACGACGGCGCAGTCGAAACAGGTTCCCATGTTGCAGAACGGTTGTCGTGGGTCGCCTGTTCTCGTGGTCCCGAATTCCTGTACTCCGGCGACGAGCAAAGCCGCTGCGACAGTGTCGCCCTCGTTGCACGGCAGGGCTTTTCCGTCGAACGTGATGTGGACACTCTTACCCCGAACGATCGGTAGCCTACGGCTGGGAGACACAAGCTCTTCTTTCGTAGCGATTCGGATCGTATGGCGTGAGGTCGATTCCGGGCGTGCGACCGAGGGCCAGCTCTGCCAGAACCTGCGCGAAACTCGGACCGAGGGTGAATGCAGACCCACCTGTTGCAACGAACACGCCGGGAGCTCCTGGAACCGGACCGACCAGCGGTAGCTGGTCCGGCGTCACCGTCGTGGTTCCCACCCAGGTGCGCAGGGCCGGTAGCGACCCCACACGTGGAACGACTGTCGTTGCAGCGCGTGCGTTTCCGGCTACCGAGGCGCGAAGAAGCTCGGGCCGCACCGAGAAATCGGGAGATCCGTCTGCTCCGGTGATGAGCCGTGCCGGCCACCCTCCGCCGATGAGTACGTTGCCTTCTGCAGACTGTTTGAGGGAAAGCCGTGCACCGGCGTGTTGTACGAGGTGCGGGATGAACTTCTCGGTCTTTGCGGTCACCGTCATGGTCAGCGCCAAGGCGACGGTGGGCAGGTGCGCGCCGATCATGTCACCGATTTCGGTAGTCCAGACCCCGCTTGTGAGAATCACGGATTCGGTTGTAACAGTCTGCTTTCGTTGCCCGGCATCACCATCTCGGTCGTTCAGGGTGACCGACCATGCCGAGCCGCTGCGTCGTAGGTCGGTGACCGACGTACGCGTACGCACTGTCGCTCCGCACCGGATTGCGGCCCTGGCCATGGCGGGGCCTGCGGTACGAGTATCCGCCTTCCCTTCCAGCGGGCAGTAGGAGGCAGCCACGACGGAGTCCGATAGGTACGGGGCCATAGCGTGGACCTCCGGTCCGTCGAGCAGTTCGACGTCGAGGCCCCACGACCGTTCGATGTCGGCTTTGGTTTCGAGCAACGAAGCCTGGGCGGCGTCTTCGGCGAGCATCAGGCCGCCGTGCTGAACGACTCCGAGGGGCTCGCCCACTTCGCTGGCGAGCCTTGCCCACAGCCGCGCTGCCTCGAGGTGCAGTGGCATAGCCTCCGCAGCTCGTTTCGCGGCGTCGATTCCCTTCTCGATCATCCGATACTCGAGTTGAAAGTGCAGACTGCCGGCATTCTGGCCGGAGGCGTGCTGGTTGATTTGGTCGCGCTCGACGAGGAGAACGTCGGCCCCGTCGCGGGCGAGCGTCCATGCAACTGCACAACCGAGCAGCCCGCCGCCGATGACGACGGCGTCGAATCGATCCTTCATGTCAGCAGTGTCGTTTCTATACCCAGTTTTTCGAGTGTGGTGGCAACGATCGTCACTTCGTGGCCAGTGAGTTCGAGCAGGGGATCGCGAACGAATCCGGCAGGCACTCCCTGCAGCCGAAGCGCGGTCTTCATGATCGCTTGTTGGTTGCCGAACTGCACCCCGTAATCGGGTGTGAACCAACTGTCCATGATCACTCGGTCGCGGGCACCGAGTTCCAACGCGCGTTCTCTGTCGCCGGCGGTGATCGCGTGCCAGAAATCCGGCTGGTCCGAGCCCAAGACTCCGCCGGACCCCATGAGTCCGTCGCCGTGTCCGAGCAGAGCCAGGTCCGCACCGAGGGCATTGGTGGGCAAACCGAAGTACCGCACGGATCCTTCCAGGGCATACATGCTGGCGAGGAAGCTTGCGAAATTCCCTGTCGAGTTCTTGATCGCGACGACATTGTCGATATCGGCGAGCTCGAGGAGAACGTCGGTATCGAGATCGACAATGCATCCGCGCGGCCAGTTGTACACACAGATCGGAAGATCGATGGCGTCGGAGATATCGGAATAGAACTTCACGATCTCTCGACGGTTTGGTACGACATACGGCGGTGGGGTGACGAGAATGCCGTCCAGCCCAGCGGATTCGGCGGCATGGGCGTGCACGATCGCTTCCTGTTGAGTGAAGGCATTGCAGGCTCCGATGACCACCATGCTCTTACTTCGATGCTTACCTCCCGCCGCGAAGAGTTGTCGTCGCTCGTCCGTGCTCATCGAAAACCACTCACCGCTGGTACCGGCGAGAATCACCCCGTTCATTCGCTGCTCGGTGAGCCAGCCCATCTGAACGTCGAAGCCGGCCAGATCGAGCGCACCATCCTGGGTGAATGGTGTGGTGATCGCGGGAATGTACCCGGTCCATCCGACGGAATCTCTGTCCATCTCTACCTCCGAATTGAATTGCGATGCAGTGCTGCAGGATTGGGTGATGAGTCAGGAAACCTTGTCGGGTACGACGTAGGGGTGATCGGGTTCTTTCAGCACCGCACCGCCTTCGCCCTCGAAGCGCCGGTGCCAGCCGGTCCCCACTGCCACCAACATGACGACGGTCAATACCAACGGATACAGCATGGCGAGGAATATCTCGGTTGTCGACAGTGCCGGTGCCGTGTCGTATCCACTGGTGAGAAGCGCGCCGATGAACAAGTAAGCACTCATGACCGGCACGATGCAGGCAATGCCCATGGCAAAGCAATCCATGACCACGGCTCGGCGGTAGGGGTGCAATCCGACGCGGGATCCGATTTCGTCTGCCACCGGGCCGAACGTCAGCATCGCGGCCGAATTCACGCCGCCGAACAGTAGAGTCGTGACCGAAACACCAAGGCCGATAGCAATTTCTGCGCCACGCGGGGTATCCGACAGACGCCCACGGCTGATGGCCTCTACGAGACGTTCCAGGACCCCGGCAGCGGTGAGTACACCCATGATGCCGAACACGGCGAAGACCAGCGCAACTGTGCCGAGCATGTTGGTCACGCCGGCCGACAAGAATCCGGTCGGGACACCGTCGGTGACCCCGATGATGTCGGATGGAACGATGAGCCGCGCAGCGAGCCCGGTCACGATGCCGGTGACGAGCCCGACGGTGACGGCCTTGAAGATATTCCTCGTGCGCAGTGCCACCACGAGCATGATGGCAACCGGAATCAGCATCACCAGGGCTTTGGGGTCCTCGGTGGCCTTCAGGAGTTCGTGAGCACCGTCTGCGGTGTCGTGCTTGCGTGTCGATGCGAGTACCAGGAAGCCGACTGCGCTGATCGCTGCTGCGGTCAATGCGAAGCGGGCACGGCTGGACACGACTCCGCCGATGTCGGCCGAACCTTCCTTGCGACGAAAGCGCTGTGTGGATGCAGAGATGATCGTGGTGTCCGAGATCGGGGCGACGTTGTCCCCGAAGATGGCACCGGAGACGATTGCACCGGCGAGGATGGCAGGGTCGGCCCCCAACAGAACACCGGCCGGGTAGAAGATCGGAAATGCGGTGAACATCGTGCCGATCGATGATCCGGTCGACATGGAAATGATACCGACCGCGATGAATGCGAACAGTGTGAACGTTCCGCTACCGATGCCCAAAGTGTCGGCGATCCAGACGAATCCGCCCGAGACGTTGGTTGCCTTGATGAGAGAGGACATCATTCCGACGGTGAACAGGATCAACACGATCGACACCGACGTCGGGCTACCCACGCCTTTCATCACGGCATCCCAGTAGCTGCCGTACGGCTTGGCGAAGAGCGCACCGATCAGGAGCGAGACAAAGCCGCCCATTGCCAGAGCCGTCATGTCGAAAGCTTTGAACACGACGAAGAACAGAATGCAGAATGCGAGGAATGCGGCGATGGGAACGAACGCCATCGCCCAGCCTCCTCTGAACTTGAGGCGGTTTTCTTGTGTCATTTGGGGTTCCCTCTCATCACGGCGTAGGCCGAGTGACTATGGTGCGCACACGTGTTCACTGATTACGACACGATCGGAGAATGCCGCCGGGTGCTCGCCTCGTGCCCGCGTGTGCAGGCGGTTTCACGGTCGAGTAGGCGTCCATCGCTCTCACGTCTACCTAAGCTGTGCACAGCGTGCCGGTCAGGCGAGGGAGTGTTGTTAGTGTAGTCACACTGCAGGGGGGCCGCAAGATGTGCAGTGAAATTGCACACGGGTGGCTGTGCGGCGTTGGGATAGGGTTCAGACGTGATTGGAGACAAGCTTCGCGAACTCAGGTCCGCGCATGGTATGACGCTCCGAGGCTTGGCCACTGAAACAGGGCTGTCGCCAACGCTCCTGAGCCAGGTCGAACGCGGAGTCACGGAGCCGAGCCTCAAGACCTTACGAGCGCTCGCTCGAGTGTTCGGACAGTCCGTCGCCACGTTGTTCGAGGAGCCGTTACCGGTTTCGGTGCACTTGAGTCGCCCAGGGCAGCGATCGAAGATCAGTACGCCCGTGGGCCACATTCAGTACGAGCGACTTACCCCGGGAAATGGGCAACTCGAAGTATTGCGGGGCAGACTGAACCCGGGCGGGCGGTCCAGTGATGAACCGTGGTCCCATCCTGCTGTGGAATGCGCCTACGTCGTCGAAGGCGAACTTACGGTAACGGTCAACGACCAACGGCATTCCGTCGTTCGTGGTGAGGCGATCACCATCGATTCGAACCAGCCGCACCTGTACAGCAACTACTCGAACGACCCGGTGGAATTCGTACTCTCGGTGAGCCCGCCAACGCCGTAGGTCGATCGAAACCGTTCCGCTACATTCAATTTCGCTGGTAGATCCGACGGGCACGCCGTCGTCGGAGAAACCGTCGCACCGACGTCGATCAACCCTCCGGCGGCGTCGCCCGGTGCCGCATCTCGCCCGCATCGTCGAGCGTCCGCGCGGTCGCCCGTGGGCACCGTAGCCTTGCGCGGTTGCGGCGATGTCGAGCTCGGGCGATGTCCTCCGGCTCGATGTATCGACTACTTGACTCACAACACAGCCTAGCCTAACCTAAATTTAGGTATCGGCGAATGCCGATCCAATTGCGGAGGTTTGTCAGATGAGCGTGATGCCGAAAGTGCAACGCCCGAAGAGCCGGCGGATGACCGCGTTGACGGCGACCGACAACGTCGAGATCAGTCCGAGCTTCAGGAGGGTCACTGTGGGAGGCGACGGTGTGGCCGACCTGGACTACCTTGGGTTCGATCAAGTCGTTCGCTTCTTCTTTCCGCGGGATGGTCAGATGCAGCTGCAAATGCCGACAGTGTCGAACGATGCCTGGATGGCGCAGTTTCTCCTCCAGCCCAAGTCTCGGCGTCCATGGGTACGCAACTACACCATCCGACGTTTCAGGCCCGACGCCTCGGAGATCGACATCGACTTCGTACGTCACGGAGACGTCAGCCCGGCGTCTAGGTGGGCCGAGAACGCGCAGCCGGGCGATCCGGTAGGAATCTTCGACGAGGGCATCACCTATCTACCGCCATCTGACGCACAGTGGCATTTGCTGGCAGGTGAGGAAAGTGCTGTACCGGCCATTTTGTCTATCCTCGAGTGTGTTCCTGATGATCTGCATGCCGAGGTGTTCCTCGAAGTTCCTCTAGCGTCCGACATTCCCGAGACGGTGATTGCCCCGCGGTCCACGCGTATCAACTGGATCGTTCGTGACAACCCGAGCGAAGTACCCGGGACTCAGTTGCTGCGCGAAATCAAGGATTCGACCCTTCCCCCCGGGAGGTTTTACACCTGGGTTGCCGGTGAACATAAGTTGCCGACTGGACTGCGACGACATCTGGTCAACGATCGAGGAATCCCCAAGTCCGACATCACCTTCGGCGGATATTGGCGACACGGCAAGAGTAGCCCGGGCTGATTCGGCCGCGTACAGAACGGTCGGTGTGACGAGGTGTCCGAAAGATCGTTGTCTAGGGCAGGACTGTCAATTTGTGACGCTCAGCGAACAGGCACGCTTCGATGTCGGACACTTCGGGCCCTTGGTCTTGGACGATTCGACAGACCAGCGCAACCGGAGCGTGTCCGCTTGCTACTACCGCGCTGAGCGCGCGCCCATAGACGGTGTGCGCGTGTTTCTCGAGGTCTCGGCGACAGCGAACGGGTAGGACATGCCCGGGACGACGGAGGTCGTCCGCGGTGGTGCCAGAATCGGCAAGGGTTCGGAGTGTGTGCGCACGATCGATAGCCGATATTCCGGTACCCACACCGACTGCGTCGACTGCGACTGTAAAACAGAGACCACTGCGCTCACTATCGAAGATGGGTTGATCAGGAATGCGCAACCGGTCGAGGTCCTCGGAGTACATGGCCGCGTGGATGAGTCCGGACGAGTATCGCACCGCCGTGGCCACGTCCCTGGCGGTAACTGTCTCGGCAGCGCCGAACAGCACCGCGCCCTCGGAATCCAGCAAGACGCCTAGACCTGAAACGTAACTTTCGTCAGTTCGATGCATTTTGCCGCGTTTCAAAGTAGTAGCGCTCATGTCGAAGTTCCTGTCCGATGTCGGGATGCCTAGTTGCATCGACGGTTCGTGATCTTGCGGAAATCGGCGCTACGGGTTGCGGCTGACCGCACCACCTTGCGGGCTGAGAAAACCCGCTCCACGAGCGCAGGGAATCGTTGGATGGTGTGCTGGGGGCTAGGCAAGCGAGGCCGTCAGGTTGGACTGGCCAGGGCGCCGGTCACATCCGCGATGACGAGCGATAGGTCCGCAATTGACGACTTGAGTGCCCTCGAGTGACATGATTCTTGTTCCGATCACTGGTTCCGCCCACCCCGGCAAGTCTCGTTCGACGAAAGCCGGACTCGCGCGGCGGGTTATCATGTGAGTTTATAGCGTTTTCGGAACGGGCGTCTACCGATAAGAAAATAAAGTTCGGGGCCGAGTTGTGATGCCGACCAGGTGCGAATGGCACCACCCGACCGGGGCATCGGCAGCGAGTTGGGAAGACTGTCGGGGACGCAGTCACGCGTGACGCGGTTCTCGCACGGCGGTTCCGCAGCGTCATGCACCGGGTATGGACGCTGAGCGCAACTCGGCGTGCATCGGAGGAGGTACGAAGTCGACGATGCATCTCGCATCGTGAGCTCGCGAAAGTCAGGTACCGAGCAGGGTGAAATGCAACCCGGACTCTTGCTCGGTGGGGTATGGGCCAACCCGCAATGCCGCAGTATTTCGTACTAGCGACGGACGCGACAGCGGCACTATGGCGAGTGGTGTGGTGATTTTCGCTGGCATCCGCCGCCTACCCAGCGACGAACGAGTGGTCCGAATTGCGCTGTAGTTCGGGAATCAGAAGAGAAGATGACTTGCATGGGCGACGCGAAACATGCCGAAGGCAGGGTGTCACTCAGCAAGCGATCCTCGACCGTGGACCACGTTGAAGGCATGCTTGTGCGCGAGTGCGTTGAGCAACTCGTTGAGTTGGTCGAACAATGCTCCTGCCGCTTCGCCGTTCCAAGCAGGGGGGAGTAGCGAAAGTGGAATGCCCGGATCGCGGTACGGCAGTCGGCGCCATTGAGTAAGCATGGGTACGTAGATCTGAAACGCCTCACATGGCGTAATGCTGGGAGACTTTGCCGGATGCAACACCGGGCGGTAGGCCTCGAGGAAATCCGCGTACAAGGAAGTCAGTTCGTCGAGATCCCACCAAACGCGAATCTTTGCGTGTAGGTCACCGAAGGCGATGTAGTTTCCGCTGAACATGTCCACGTATTCGGACAAGCCGCGAAGATCCAAGGTGTGTCGCGCTTCGCGTGCCATCGTGCCCGGGGCGATCCACACTCCAGGGGCTGCGGTCCCGAAACCCAAGCGTGTGAGATTGGAGCGAAGAGCGTGCCGCTTGTCTCGCTCGGACTCGGGAACAGAAAAGGCCACGACAACCCAACCGTCTTCCTCGGCCGCACGCTTCCGATGAAAGATTCGAACGTCGCCCTCGGCCAGAACTTCGAGCGTTGCTTCTGAAAGGGAGTATCCGGCGGCACCGCCGTTCCGTTCGGCACGTAAGACCCCGCGCCGCTTCAGCCGCGAGATCGAGGAACGCACGGCCTGGCCGTCCATGCCGAGGTCTCCCATCAGTGAAACCACGGAGGCAACGGAGAGCCAGTTGCCTTCGGAGCGCGCACACAGGCCGAAAATGGTGAGAATCAACTGCGCGAGACGCGTGTCGCGGCCAGCGCCAACGCCCACCTGCACGTCCGCATCTTGCTTCATAGGATCACCATACGATACGGGTTTGCCTGATCCACGCTCTCCGAGCTTGGGGTTGGCATAAGGAGGTCTGCATTATGCGTGGTCAAGGCAACCTTTCTCTGAATGTATCGCCCAGTATACCGACGTTAACAACTCGACATACTGAGGTTGGAGCAGAACCGGTCCTCCAGCGGCCGCTCGATAGGTCTGCAGTGGGGATGTCTGCGTCGCTGGCTTGCGGCCGGAGAAAGGAAAGAGCCTGTCGCGGAGGCCTTCCCTACCGTGGTTCCGGACGATGCGTCGATGTGGGACACATTTCTGGCCTTAGGTGTCTGGAAACACCGGCAAACCCGAACCATGAGAAGCGCTTCGAGCAAAAATTCCGATGCTCGGTTCCAGGTCGAACGCTCATCGATAGCGACTGCGGCTTCTCGGCCCTCGTTCCACTGTGCGATCGAAGGGGCTCGAATCGGCGCTGGGCGTGTTCGACATTGCTCTGGGCGCAGCGTGGTTTTGTGACCGCCCGGCCTGGTCCCCTCGGTGCGGTGTCACCGTTCCGCCGCTGTACGTTGCCGACTGTCGCACTCGTTGAAAGCTATTGCGGCCGAATCGGATACAGGTGCGGCCTTGACTGATTCTCCGATAGAGAGGGTCGAAGTTGCTTCCGTCCAGGGTCGCAACATACCTCGGACTTCGAATCGAAGTATGTTGCGACGCCGGCTCATGGCAACCCCAATGTCTAAGCAGCCCTAGACAATAGGCCAGCTGGGCTTCTGTTCCCGACCGAGTCGACCGAGCGAGGATGCCGCGGCAGCGTCGACATCGGCCACCAATGCGGGCAGATCCACGGACAGCAGTTTGCCTTCGTCCATCACCACACGGCCGTCGATGAGCACGGTCTCGACGTCGGATCCGCTCGAGGCGTAGACGATGTCGTTGACCGGGTCCGCAAAACGATTCGGTGCGAATGTCAAACCGCTCGCATCGAACATGACCAGGTCTGCAGCTTTTCCCACCTCTATCGAGCCTATGGTGTCTTCCCATCGTGCCGCTTTCGCGCCGTTGATGGTCGCCATTTCGAATACCGTTGTCGCAGGCATGATGGAAGGATCGGTACGCACGTCCTTGTGCGTGGCAGCCGCAAGGTACATGACGCGTACAAGGTCGAGGAACCGGCTGATGGCAGCTCCGTCTGTGCCCAGCGTCGCCAGGCCACCAGCAGCGACGAACTCCGGAATCGCGCCCTTGGAAATGTTGCCATGCGCACCGAGCATCGACGAGGACGGGCAGTGTGCGACAGAGGATGCGGATGCGGCAAGCCTCTGCACGTCTGCCTCCGGAATCCAACCCAGATGTCCGAGCACAATGCCGTGATCCAGGATGCCGCTCCGCTCGTAACGTGCGAGATCCGGAGCGTGCTCGGGAATTTCACCCAGCGGTTTACGCCCTATGTAGTGTCCGACGATGCCCGTGTTGTTCGCTCGCGCGTGCTCCACGACACCAGCGAGCAACTCGTCGGTCACTGACAGGGGATGATCCAAGTCGTAGAAGACTTTGAGCCTGCCGTCCGCGGCGCCGTCGAATCGGGCAAACAGCTCATCGGCGTGAGCTAGATTCTCACTCGCGGACAGGACTTTCCGTTCGAACGGACCGGGGAGATCGCTCATCTGCGGGGCCAGGACCCCGCGGATGCCTATCGCCGCGGCTGCGGCCGCGGTCTGCTCGGTCTGCGGGCCACCGGCGTCGATGAAGGTTGTCGTACCGTGTCGGATCATCTCGGCGAAAGTCGCCATCGACGCGACGTACGCCTCGTCGGGTCGAAGATCGTCCTCGTGCGGCATAAGCGTTCGGGTAAGCCGCTCGATGGCCGGCAGCTCGTCGATCGTCCCGCGAATCAGGTACGCACCCGCCGGATGAGAATGACTGTCGACCAGGCCTGGAGTAAGAATGCCGTTCGGCCGGTCGATCAACCGAGCGGGTTTGTACTGGGCAAGCACGTCCGCTCGCTTGCCAACTGCGACAATCTTCGAGCCTGCGACGGCGACTGCGCCTCCGATGATGATCTGCCGACCAGGGTCCACCGTGATCACCGCACCAGCGGCGAGGACCAGGTCCACGGTTTCCTGCTGCCCCTGGGCTACTTGCTTCTGAGTGCTTGTCATCGTGTTATTCCTCAATGTTGCAACGTATGGATTGCTGAAAATGCGGTGCAGTGCGGTAGGCATACTCCGGAGGTACGTGATTGGATTCTGACCCACCTGGAGCGCGGGATGAGTTCTGCCGGAGTGGGCTACGTGGGTGGCGGGCGCGTGTGTTCCCCTCGGTAGCAGTGTCCGAATCCTCGAGAGCCAGCCGCTCGCAGGTGCTCACCCGGTCGATACTTATCAACATGCGCGACATAGCTCCGATCAAAAAGTATCGCGTGTATCGGCCGTCCGTCAAGAAGGCGTTGCTCGTCGGTCCGCTCGATCGTTGGGGCTTCAGATGCACAGGGGGCAGCACTGTTCTGCAGATTCGTGACGACGATGTGGAGGGCGTCCCGACTGGGTCCGTTCGCTGGTGTGGTAGGCGCTTGCGGCAACGCCCGTGACCTGCCTCGGGGTGCTCGATCTCCGCGCGACGCGGTCTGATCGGCCGGTGCGAATGGCGAAGCCGATTTGTTGACGAAATCGCAAACTGCTACTACTCTCGCGGTTGTGTGACGAGCGATACTAGCTCGACATACTCCAGGATTGGACAGTGCATCTCCGGCACCGATGGATAGCGCCCCAGGCGCCTTCTGGAGGACCATCGACCAGGCTGTTTTGGCCAGAGCGCTCACCTGTCCATCACTCAATCAGAGAGGACAGCGCCAAGTGGCGAAAACAATCGAGACCGGGATCTTTCTACCGGTTGGCAATCACGGCTGGATTCATTCTGCCAACTCGCCCGCTATCGAGGACGGCAGCTTCGGCCGAGTGCTCGATATTACGCGGCGTGCAGAGCTTCGAGGTTTCGATTTCGCCCTGAGCCCGGCGATCTGGCGCGGCCGAAAAGGCCCGACGAACCACTGGATGCACGCTCTGGAATCGATAACCACATCGGCTGCCTTACTCCAGGCCACCGACCGAATCAAGGTTTTCGCGACCACACACATGGTCGTCTACCCGCCTGCGACAATCGCAAAGATGGTGTCGACGCTCGACCAGATCGGTCCTGGCCGAGTGGGGCTCAACCTTGTGACCGGGGCCAGCTACCTCGATATGTCCCACGTTGGTCTCTGGAACGACGACCTCGACCACGACAAGAGATACGACCTCGGAGATGAATGGATTTCCTTGGTGAAGCAGTTCTGGACGGACGAGATCATCGATTTCAAGGGTGAATTCTTCGAAACGGACAACGGCCACATGGGCCCGAAACCCTCTAAGATGCCCGAACTCGTCAACGCAGGATCCTCCGACCGTGGATTCCGTTTTGCCGCTGAAAACTGCGATATTGCGTTCACTTTGGCCAACGACGAACCGAAGTACTTGAGCACCGTTCGTAGAACCAAAGAGGCTGCCCGTGAACTTGGCAGAACCGATCTCAAGACATACGGATCGATTACCCTCGTGCCCGCAGAGACAGACGCGCTGGCCGAGGCCCGCGTGAAGCACTTCAACGATGGCGTGGACAGTGAAGCAGTCCTCGATATCATCGCCGGGTATGCACAGAACAAGGATGCGGCGAAGACCGGAGCCAACTCCAAGTTCTTCACGGAGGGCGCGCCTCCGCAGGCGCTGATGGACGGCTACATGTCCGGGTCGTACGACACCCTCGCCGAGCGGTTGGCGACCATTGTGAATGACGGCGACCTCGACGGCATCATGCTGATCGTTCCCGACTACACGAAAGATCTGGACGCGGTCACGGATCACATTTTTCCGAAGCTTGCCGAGTACGGCGTGCTGACCCGCGTCACTCCCAACGAGTGACCGCAGCGTCGAACGGGGTGTGCCACTAGTGCATCGACGCGGTCGGTACAAGTTCTGATCTGTGCCGAACTTTGTTCGACGCCAACGGGTTCACGCGGAGCCAATGGATGCCTGTTGGCAAAGGTCCCGATCGTCAATTCGCGGGGCTCGCTACCGGAGCGGTGACTAATTCTGTCGTCGTTGAACCACAATTGGTTCGAAGATCGCGCGTGCGAGGGGATTTCGTTTTGCGCTCGCGGGGATGGCCACACCGAACGTCGTGGCCATCCCCGCCGTAACGGATGTGCCCCGGAGGTGCACTCGGTGTGACTTTTCGGTTGCATTGCCATCCGTCTCTTTCGCTTGCGTACCTGGCAGCGCATGCTTCCCACCGGAATTCCGTCATCAGCGACTCGTGTCAGCGAGAGCTGAAGGCAACCACGCAGGACGCAAGGGGAGGGCATCGCCCGTTCTGGCCCCGCACGTATGAAGACAGACAAAAAGCGTGTGCACGATTACTCGTGTGACACGCGATCCCACTGATAGTTAGGAGTTCACCGTGCTCGAAGATCACGATGGTGATGTGCGCAAGCTGAAGGAAGCATTCGGTGCCTTCGCAAGCGGTGTCACCACGATTTGCGCTGATCAGGACGGGGCCCCGATCGGTATCTCGGCTAGCTCCTTCGTTGCTGTGTCGATCGACCCGCCACTGGTGTCGGTCTGCGTCCAACGCACCTCGACCACTTGGCCCACTCTGGCGACGTCCCCGAGACTGGGAGTTTCCGTCCTCGGTGTCGGCCAATCGGCAGCGTGTCGGCAGATTGCCGCACGCGATGGTGACCGCTTCGCTGGTCTCGAGCTCAGCACGACCGATGACGGAGCTGTGTTCCTGGTCGGCGCTGCAGCATGGTTGGACTGTTCGGTGCATGAGATCGTTCCCGCCGGCGATCATGAACTGGTTCTCCTGGCTGTACACGCACTGCGCACGAACCTCGATATCGCACCACTTGTCTTCCACGGGAGTGGTTTCCACGCGCTTTCCGCAGTCGGGGAGTGATTCGAGTACCGCCTTCAGGCCGCTGAGCGGTGTAGGTCGAGTCGACCACCACATAGCCGTACCCGGAGAGTGGCACTAGGCGGTTCAGTGGTCTGGGCCCGGTACAGCCGTCGAACTTTGACTGTTCATAGAACCGGAAGCTGAAACTTCTATCGTAAGGACTGAGAATGAATGTGACAGTGGTGGTGGGCAACCCCAAGCACGGATCGCATACCCGTCGGGCAGCTGAGATGTTGGCTGAACAGCTGTCGGGCAGCACGGCCGACGAGACCATCGAATTGTCCGAGCTGGGGGCGAAACTCCTCGGATGGGGCGATTCCGATGTAGCCGAGACCGTGGATCGAACAGCCTCGTCGCAGCTGGTAATTTTCGCCAGCCCCACCTTCAAGGCAACCTACAGCGGTCTGATGAAACTGTTCCTCGAGCAGTTCGCCGGAGCCACGGGTCTCGCGCACGTAGTGGCGGTTCCGCTCATGCTCGGTGGAGGTCCGACGCACGCACTCGCGCCCGAGCTGACTTTGCGACCTGTACTTGCCGAGCTCGGTGCCACCTGCACCACAGGCCTTTATCTACTGGACTCGTCCTTCGACGACGGTGTCGCGATCGGTGAATACGCCGATCGCTGGCGACCCGTGGTGCAGGCTCTGACTCGAGGGAATTGACACGCGGACGGAATTGCTCGAGCGTATGTCGATCAGCGTTCGAGCAATTCGGTCATCGCGTTCTCAATGAAACCGAACAGTCATGGAAATCGTTGTGTGACGATCTGCTCACTGGTTGGGCAGTCGCCGCAGCGGTTCTCGGGACTTGGTAACCGAACGAAGACTGCGCTTCAGCGGAACAAGTCAGGGACACGCATTCCGCGCAGAATGTGCTCTTCCCAAATCTGCACGACTTCTTCCGATTCTCCGGTTCGAACGGCGGCCTGCAATGCTGTCTGTAAACACACGTGACGATCGACAGCGATCGGGCTGACCAGATCGTGGTTGAAATCCGCGGCTATCAGCGCTAGGCGTATCTGATCGGACAGTTCCGCATATCGAGCACTGAGACGCGGCATGCCGGCAAGATCGACGACCGCTGAATGGAATTCGCGGTCTGCTTCGGCGATCTCCGAAGGAGTCGCTTCGGCATCGCGGAACCTGTCGATCGCTTTATCCAAGGATTCTATATTTGTGCAGTTCTTGACGATTGAACGGACAGCAATAATCTCGTCAGCAACTCGAAGCGAAGCGAGTTCAGGAATGTCAGTGGCAGCCAACTCCGAAATCCGGTACGAGCGATTAGCGGCCTTTCTGACCAGTCCTGCCTGCTCGAGCATCCTGAGCGCTTCACGGACCGGGGACCGGCTGATGCCCATCTGTGAAGCGAGCACTGAATCTCTCAGCGGTGCTCCGGGTGCGAAGTCTCCTGCTACGATTCGCTTTCGAATCTGCCTCTGGGCCTCATCGACCAGCGACAGCACGTTGATGCTGTCGAAGTTTCGATTGTCGGCGGACATGACGCAACTATAAACCTTCCGGTTTTTGTGCCATCGGAGCAGTTGCAGTTTGGACCTGGTCCGACGAACGCTGTGGCCCGCACCTCTGCGGACCACAGCGTTTCGGCTAGCGGTTCACAACAAGTGGCGAGTTCACTGCGTACTTGGGGGACTGACCCTGCAACACTCTTCGCACATCATGCAGCGCCTTCGTCTTGGTCTCTGCGAGCGACTCTGCGCTGAAATGTGCGGAGTGTGGAGTCAGAATCACGCGTTCGAGCGACCTGAGTCGATTGGTGGCGTCCAGAGGACCGCTGTCGCCGACAAACGCATCCAGGCCTGCGCCCGCGATCCGTCCGGACTCGATCGCAGCCGCCAGGGCTATTTCGTCCACGAGGCCCCCACGCGAGACGTTCACAAGGATGGATCCGTGGGGCATTCGGGCTATTTCTGCTTCGCTTATGATATTCGCGGTCACCGATGTCAAGGGTACGTGCAAAGATAAAATGTCAGATGTTGCTATGAGCTCATCGAACGTCACCAAGTCAATGCCCTGCTCGAGTGCTGACTCCTCAGTGAGTGCGGGATCGAATGCCTTGACCTGAAACCCGATAGCTCGGGCCATTGTCGCCACCCGTCGTCCTATTCTGCCGACGCCGAGTAGGCCGAACACTTGGTTGTCGGGTCGGCGGGTTCCGAAGGCCAACGACAGGGGTGCCGATCCTCTCTCGTGCATTGCTCTGTCCAGCGTGGTTATCCGCCGCGACAGGTTGAGGGCAAGCGCAATTGTGTGAACAGCAACCTCACGGTAGTTGGCGTCTGGAACGTTACTGACCCACACTCCCGCTGCGCTCGCCGCTGCGATGTCGACCACGTCGAGTCCGATCCCGAACCGGGTGACGACTTGGAGTCGGGGCAGTGCATGCAGCACCTCCGAACTGATCGGCTCGGCAACTACGATCAAGGCGTCAGCATCGGTGGCACCCGCAATGAGTTCATGTTCGGTCGTCAAGTTGCGTGCCTCGAACTCGATGCCCGCCGAACCGAGTATGTCGGCCGCCTCGGCTTCCAAAGGAACGGCCAGGCTGGTCATGATGACTTTAGGCATGTTCACGCCACCGTCGCCGAAGTTGCAGACTTGACACGGTCCCACATGTCCCATTCAGCTGCAACGCCCGACGAAATCCACGGCAGATCCCCTCCGATCAGGAGAACTCGGCTTCCCCTCCTGGTGTAGAAGTCGACATCGCGTTCGCTGAAGCAGAAGGCACCAGTAGCTATCCCGCGATCGGTCGCAGCTTCGATTACCTTTTCGATCGCGTTGGTGTGCTCGGGCCCACCGGGCGCAACCCCCATCGAAAGTGCCAGATCGAAAGGCCCGATCACCACGGCGTCCAGGTCGGGCACACTGGCAATCTCGTCGATCGCGGCAACCGCCGCCGCATTTTCTATCTGCACAATGACCACATTGCTTGCGTTGGCTCGGGCTGTGTACTCGCTGCTTGCGAGTGAGTACCCGTACTGGCTACCTCGACCTGGTCCAGCCCCTCGTTTGCCCGATGGTGCGAAACGAGCTCGCTGGACAACGTCGGCGACCTCGTCTGCAGTCTCGAGTCGGGGGACGACAACTCCCGACGCCCCGAGATCCAAAACGCGACCAATGTAGTGGCCGGCCTCTGGAACGCGCACGATAGTCGGTTTGTTATGCACGTCGGCTGCTCGAACAAGCGACTCTATCTGTTCGATAGATATAGCTGAGTGCTCAGCATCCAGGCAGAGTACATCGAATCGGCTCATTGCGGCGATCTCGACAACCGAGGGGGCCGTCGATAAAATCGTGGTGCCGATCAGTGGACGATCGGCAATGTGTTGACGCAATTCATGTAATGTCACTTGAATTCTCCTCGTTGTTTCGATTTATTTGTTGCGATGAATCGGGGAAATTGGAACAAGGCCTCGATAAGCGGGAGTTTCCGCCGCGTCTTTGGCCGTTATTATTGGCCGCGCGATCATTGTTCCGGTAATCGTCATCAGTTGTGCGACGATCAGCATGCCTGCGACGAGCCAGGGCGAACCGTTCAGTGCGAGAACCAGTGCGCTAGCAACAAGCGGTGTCGGGCCGGCGATGAAGCCGCCTTGCAACTCTCGTGAAGACGTGAGACCGGACGCTCGATACTCCGGCTTGAAAAGAGTGGGTAGTACAACGGTCTGGGTCGTGGTTCCGGTCGCCCACCCTACTGCCCAGAGAATGACGCTTGCCATTATGATCAATGCTAGATTACCGGTGCCCAAGAGTAAGAAGTAAGGGAACGCAAATATTATTCCACCGATCGCCCCTGCCAATAGTATCGACTTGGAGCCGAATCGGTCGGAAAGCTTCCCCCACAGCAAAATAAATACCATTCCGGTGGAGATCATGGCAAGGTTGGTCAACAGGGCCTCGCTCGGCCGTAGACCGATCTGGGTCGTTAGGTAACTGATTCCGAAAGTTGTTGCTACAAATCCGGTTACGTTGAGACCGGACGGTATCAAGAATCCTCCTGCAAAGTTTCGTGGACTCGCACGAAATGCGTAAATCATCGCAACGAATGGGTTGCTACGCGCCTCGCTCGTATGCCCGACCCTACGAGACTCCTTGACCTTCTCGAACTCCGGCGTTTCTCCAATTCCGCTCCGCAGAACGATGCCCACGATTGTCAGTATCGATCCTAATAGAAACGGCAATCTCCATCCCCAGTCGAGGAAAGATTCTGGAGACAGAACTGCACTCAGAGTCGTAAAAAGAACAAGCGCGAGTAGGTTTCCTGCCATCGACCCGAACATCAAGAAAGACGAATGGAATCCCTTCTTTTTCGGTAGCGTGGACTCGCTTACGTAGATCATCGCTGTGGCCAATTCGGCACCAGCACCTGCACCTTGTATCAGTCGAAAGACAACCAGGAGGATCGGTGCCCAGAGTCCGATCACTGAGAATGGCGGTAGCAATCCTATGGCTGTGGTAGCGACACCCATAAGAAGAATTGAGATGACCATTACGGGGCGGCGACCCCACTTGTCAGCTGCAGCACCAAAAATGATACCCCCCAGAGGACGGGCGATAAATCCCACAGCGAATGTGCC
Organism: Rhodococcus ruber; assembly: GCF_027270735.1. GTDB lineage: Bacteria > Actinomycetota > Actinomycetes > Mycobacteriales > Mycobacteriaceae > Rhodococcoides > Rhodococcoides rubrum_A. Next base: position 110,868 of record NZ_JAPWIJ010000004.1, read on the forward strand.
GAAGGCGGCTAGCTGAGCCAGCGAACCTATATCCGGGGGGAAGAACAGGGGCGCAATAACCAGGCCCGCGACGAAAGCGTAGAGGCCGTATTCGTACCACTCGATGAAGGTGCCTGCCGTTGCGGCAGCGACCGCGCGGCGAGTTCGTTGCTGAGGATCATCCGTGACGTGCTGCAGCGATAGTTCGCTCATGAAGCTTCCTTCAGTTGAGGTGTGCTTGAAAACACCATAATGAATACTGTCGACAGTTTCAAGACCTGTGAGCGAGCAGATCGTCGAAGGCTCGACCGTCGTGGTCTGCGAAGCGCGCGCCGCACACCGCAGCGATTGCCTCGCGAAGCGGAGGCCGTGCCCTGGATGAGGCCACGCAACGAGGTCAGCTCAGGGAACCGATTGCGGGCCTTCTCGTTGAAACGAGTGACACCAGTCGATGCGGATCGGCATGGCTTGGACGCGAGTGCATCCAATTGAATTGGTATCTCTAGTACAGCGGCTCCGGGGTTCGAATCCCTGATGGCGCACACTGGAACGCCCGCTCACCAGAATGATTTGGTGGGCGGGCGTTTTTTGTTGGCTGGCCTGGCGGGCCCGTCAATTCATGTCGGACGTATCAACGGACGAATGTTTGGCTTCAGTCGGGCATTCCGGTGGTCCGTTGGACGGAGTGCTTGGCCGCAGAGCGGACGACTCCTCGGTGGAGCTAACGGAACATGGGGTCAACTTCCTCTATTCGAGGGACGCGCGGAAGTTGCAGACGCTCTGTCGATCGACACCAGCACATCAAGTCGGTCCGCAGGTCGCATGAGATGCTCCTATCATGCCCATGCCCCCGAGGCAGGACCAGCCACTTCGGAACGGTGCCGTTCATCGCAACAGGGATCGATTCAGCGTCGAAACCGCTACCGGACATTTGTCCGACCTGAACTACCTGATCCATTACTTCGACTCCGGACCGTGGAGTGCCCTCTCCCAGATGTACTCCGCATTCGTAGCGAGCATGTCGTTTCCCGACCACGACGGCCAGGGCTTGGACGCCTTCAACGATGTGCTCGGCGACATCGGCAGCTATCGGTACGGGGGGCGACCCAAGTGGTCGTGGAACAGTATTGGCGATTACCGACTTCGATTCTCTGATGAAGGTCGATAGAAGAACTTCGGTTGCCCTGCTGGATATCCTCGCCCGCCAGGCTCGGTTGGCGGCGTTGTACGGACACACAATGTTGTGTCTGATCGAGAGCGCAGACGAGAATCTCGGTCGGAGGATCGGACGTTCATGCGGCCCGCTGTCCGAGATTCCGCCGGAGCCGTTCGACGAGTCGACCATCGTCGACCTCGGCTCTCAGTTCTACGCAACGGATTCCGAATCCCTATCGTTGGCAGCTGCGGTGAATCTGCGGCGGTATCCGTGCTCGCCGAGGTGGGGCGCTACGAGACGCGGACCGACCTGACCTCGGAGCATGCAGGCCAATTCGACGAGATCCGCTCCAGTTCTGGGCGTCGGCGTCGCCTCGGGCAACATCTGTTCGACATCAGCATCGCCGTACGCGGGCGAGGTGACCGAAGTACGCTCGGAGAGGCCGTCTTCCACGCGGGACCGCCGCAAAGCTACCGTTCGAGCAGATGTACGAGACGACCTTCAGCGGCGACACGTTGGACGTCGCATTGAAGCATTACCCGTCGCTCGCGCTGCCCTGAGAAGTCCACATACGCTTCGCGACCCAGGCAGAATGAAGCGCCAGGTAACGTTGGTTAGGTGGCCACAGAACTCGAAGAGCCCTGGTGGGTCCGATACAACGACGACATCAAAGCTGTGATCGAATCCGGCTGGGGAGAGAGCGCGTCGTTACTCTCGCCTGAAATTTGCGTTTTGCTCGCAGAAGTGGACGCCGAATTCGTGGCCGACGGTGGGGACTATCGGGTGTGGCCGAACCCTCATGCCGATGGCAGGGATGCGGACGAGTCGGAATTCGGGCGCTGCCCCGATCCGAGCAAGTTCTTGCTCGTCGCGATCCGTGCTCAGGCATGGGTGTCGGTGCTACTCGAACGGGGTTGGGCCACCATTACTTCCGACGTGGAGTGGGCACTCCGCCCGCTCGAGTGCGGGGGAGCGGATCTGGTGCTTGCACCGATAGCGGACGGCGCCGTCCCATTGGTATTGACCACGCACTGACCGTCCACCGCAGAGCGCCCTGTCAACATCTCGATAGCCGCCGGCAACCCGGCGGTCAGCCTGGCCTCGATTCCGGACTGCGCATGCGATGGGTGCGACAGCGGATCCGCAGCGTTGATCGAGGAAGTCGACATGTGGATCCTCTCCGTCGTTGACGGATCAATCGCCGTGGCCGCTTCGTTCGAGCACTATTCGTGCGTCACGTCGTTCCACCGACAGAGCGGAGCCGTCCAAAACCTGGACAGATCCACGTCATTCACCGCTGAACCGTGGCCGCAGAACTGGAGTGCACGATCGCTGGTGTCAGAGCGACCTGATCAGAGTTGACGTCTGTCGGTGCGGGATACTCGACTGATGGTGCTCGTCCGATCGAGAAATCAAGCTGACCTGCCACGGTGCGTAGAGGTGCTGAGCGAGGTCCACGAATCCGACGACTAGCCGCATCGTTCGGCCACACGATCCGGCTGGCTGGTTGACGCCCGGGAACATGGCGGCCGCGTGGGTTGCCGAGCATGAGAATCGCCTCGTCGGACATGTCGTCATCGTCGACAAGCCGAGTGCCCTCTGGGTGTCCCGACTCTTCGTGCGGCGGGGACACCAGGGCTCGCTCGTCGGAGATGCGCTGTTGCGGCAGGCGCGAATTGGAGGTGCGTCGATGCTCGATGTCATCGAGCGCTCCGGCAAAGCGGTCGAATTGTACGAACGCACCGGTTGGACGCTGGTCGACAGGCGTCCTGCAGAGTGGACCATGTCTGACGGTCGCACACCGGTCGAGCGAATCTACCGCGCGGATCCGCACTCGAACGAGCTCACCTCGAAGTGCCCAACACGGCTGTGATTGTTTCCGATGCCCGACCAGAACGGCGCTGGGATGTCAGGGGGGGCTGATCGGACCGACGCACGGTTCCCGTCACTCCACCGTCGAATGTCCGACCCATGGTGCATGATCGCGGGCATTGGATGCGTCAGCCGAAAGGAAACCATCATGTCGACCGAACCCGAGGCCGGTGCCAGCGTCGCCGTCGTCGTCTCTCACACGACCTTGCCGGACCAACGAGACGCCGTCCGAGCCCTATGGGAAAAGCACATGGCACCGGCGGTGCTCCACAATCCCGGGCATCTCGCTTACTACTACTGTCTCGATTCCGACGATCCCGATCGCATCACTGCCTTTCAGCACTACCGCACCGCCGAGGATGCGGTCACATTTCTCCAGCATCCCGCTTATCGGGAGTACGAACGTGAAGTGGCACCACTGTTGGCCGGCGCGCCGCAGGTACGCACCCTCGTCCCGACATGGATCAAGCCGGGAGAGTAGCGGGAAAACTGCGACGGCAATCCGTGCACCTGGTGACCGCACTGCCGCGGCGAACAGCGAATGCGGATCAGTACTCGGGGCCGCATACTTGCTCGCAAGATGAGACTCCTTTCCGTCACCTTCGCGCTCTCCGTCCTTGTCGGGTCCCTCGTTCTGTGGGCCGCACCCGTCTCGGCGGCACCGGGCAGTGCCGATTTCTACGATGCTCCCGTCGAAGACCTCGAGGCCTTCGCGCCCGGGGCCATCGTGCGTCGAGAACCCGTGCCGCAGCTCGACGTTCTGGGATCGCACACCGAGCGCATCCTGTACCGCTCGGCCGACCCCCGTGACCGTGCGGTGGCGGTGTCGGGGCTTCTGATCACGCCCGCCCGTGCGTGGTCGAGACCCGGGCCCCGACCCGTGATCGCTTATGCGCCGGGCAGTTACGGGATTGCCGACCGCTGCTCGGGTTCGTCCGAGCTGGGACTGACAACCACGATGCCGGCGCTGCTGCCGTTGTTGGCGCAGGGATACCAGGTGGTCACAACGGACTACCAAGGGCTCGGAACCCCCGGCGAGTACGAGTTTCTGGGCCGGGTCGCCAGCGCCCGTGCCCTGCTCGACTCGGCCCGGGCCGCGGCACGTGAGACCGACGCGCCCGTCGTGCTCTACGGATACTCGGCGGGCGGCGTTGCCTCGGCCGCCGCCGCAGAGCTCGCCTCCACCTATGCGCCCGACCTGTCCGTGGTCGGTGCCTTCGTCGGTGCCGCACCGACCGATCCTGCGCTGCGTGTCGAAGGCCAGGATGGAACCGAGTGGGCCGCAACAATGCTGTACACGATCGACGGCCTGATCGGAGCGCATCCCGACCGCGCCGACGAGATACGTGCCCTTTTCAACGAACGCGGTCGGGCGGCTCTGGATGCGGCACGGGATTTCTGCAACACCGACGCGCTCGCGTACGGATCACTTCGGTCCGAGGACTTGACTGCAGGCGGCGCGACGCTGAGCGCACTGATGACGGGGCCGGTGTTGGGGCCACTGACGGCGGCGAACACCATCGGGTTCACCGCACCTGACCTGCCCGTGATGATCGTGCAGGGCATCAACGACCGCTCCGTCGGAATCGAGCAGAGCCGGCTCCTGGCACAGCGCTGGCGTGCCGCTGCTGCCACGGATATCACTGTGCGTGAGTTGGACTTCGGAACCGATCTGATCCCGGCATTCGACCATCCAGCCGCCAATGCCGTTGCCTACCCCGAGGTGATCGGGTGGATCGATCGACTCATCGCTCGGAAATAGCACGATGCCCAAACATGGACAGTGATGTAGATCACGCGCAACCGATGTGTGCTTGCTCGTGTTCGATTCGACTTACTCGGCGCAGCTACCAGGTACAGGGCGTACCGGAAAGCCTGCTGCTTCCGAGAAAAACCGTCAGAACATGATCACCACTGGAAACGAGGCCACACTATGAGCAGCCGCAGAAGTCTCTCCAGCCGACTCTTCGAGGGTCTCGGCCGCATCACATGGGGCTACGGGAAGCGAAAGCTGGACGAACGGCGCGCACGTAAGCGCGGAGGGCGATAAGCCGAACGGCGGGTGTTCGGTGGGTGTCCGATTTCGGCATCTTCGATCGGTACGGTTCAGGAATGGACGGATTCGAGATAGGCGACGGCGTCACACCGCTGAGTGGGCCCATGAGTGGTGTCTACGGGACCGTGGTCTGGTTCTACGAGGAGAAGAAACAGCTCTTGGTGCGCTTCGGCGCAAGTCAGCAGATGTACTTCGCAGGGGGAGAATTGAAACGCTGGGGAGAGTAAGAGCCGCCTGCTCATCTCACACGGAATAATTGAAGTTTCACCTACGCTGACGAATACGTCCATCACCGATCGAAAGGTCCCATCGTGCATCTGGGCGTCGACAGTTTCGTTTCTTCCGTGACCGACCCTACGGACGGCCGGGTGATCGCTCCAGAGGAGCGGATGAGTCACCTGCTCGAGGAGATCGCGCTCGCCGATCAGGTTGGGCTCTACTCCTTTGGTATCGGCGAGCATCATCGCAGCGAGTACTACGACTCGGCCCCGTCGATCATCCTGGGCGCCGCGGCCGCGCGAACCGAGAACATCAGGCTCGGTAGCGCCGTCAAGGTGCTCAGCGCGGACGATCCAGTGCGGGTGTTCCAAGAGTTCGCCACCCTCGACCTGATCTCGAAGGGACGGATCGACCTGGTCGTGGGTCGCGGTTCCTTCACCGAATCGTTCCCTCTGTTCGGCCTGGATCTGGCCGATTACGACTCACTCTTCGCCGAAAAGTTGGACCTCCTGCTGCAGATCCGCGACAACGTGGAGGTCACCTGGTCGGGCCGTCACCGTCCGGCGCTCAACCGTCAGGGGATCTATCCGCGCCCACTGCAGGACCCGTTGCCGATCTGGGTCGGGGTCGGCGGAACGCCCGAATCTTTCGCTCGCGCAGGACTTCTGGGACTCCCGCTGATGATCGCGATCATCGGAGGCGAGCCACGCCAATTCGCCCCGCTCGTCGACCTGTACCGGCGAGCCGGAGCCCAAGCAGGCCACCCGCCCGAGCAGCTGAAGGTGGGTCTGCACGTGTTCGGCTTCGTCGCCGAGACCACTCAGGCCGCAGCCGACACCATCTACCCCGGCTGGAACGAGATGTTCACCAAGATTTCCAGGGAGCGTGGATTCGCTCGGCCGAGCAGGCAGCAGTTCGACGCCACCTCCGGTCCGAACGGTGCGTTCTTCATGGGCGATCCGCAGACGGTGGCAGACAAGATTCTGCGAGTCGGTGAGCAACTGGGCGGTGTGGATCGACTGTCGCTACAGATGACCAATCCACGGCTGGCGCACAGCGATCTGCTTCGCGGCATCGAATTGCTCGGCACCGAGGTCGCGCCGCTGGTGGCTGGAAAGTAGGGCCTACCTAGTTCGAGGCCCATTCCATCTCGTCGACGCCGGCAACTGGGTTGAGCAGTGATCGAATTTCGTTGGCGTACATCGTTCGCTTGATTTCGCCCAGCACGTCGCCTCGCGTTCCGGCCAGTTCGCCGGCGCGAGCGACGGCGTCGTCGAGCAGTGAATCGGCGGCCGATACGGCATCGACCAGTCCGAGTGCCATGGCGTCACCTCCGCCGTAGCGGCGTCCGGTGGTGAGTGCCTCGTGAAAGGCATGCGGTGCCAGCCTCGCTCGCACCATGTCGACGGTTCCCGGGCTGTAGGTCGCACCGATGTTGACGCCGGGGAAGCAGAGGAAGCCGCGATCGGATCGCATGATTCGGTAGTCGTGCGCCATCACGAAAAACGCCGCACCACCGAAAGTGTGTCCCTGCATGGCCGCAACTGTCTGCATCGGTAGCGTCAGAAAACGCACCAACATCTCCTGCACGGTGCCGATGAATCGGTTGATCTGGTCGAGGTTCTCGGCACCCCACGACAGATCCACTCCGGTGGAGAAGTACTTGCCTGTCGCTGTCGTGACGAGCGCAGCAGCACCGGAACTGGCCTGGACCTCATCGAGCAGGGTGTTGATCTCGGCAACCCAATCCGGACTGATGCGGTTTTCGGTGTCGTCGACATCTCGGCTTCCGAGGTTCAGGACGAAGACATCGGCAACACGTTCCAGATATGGCATTTCCCGAACGTACCCATATCTGGTTGTTCTCACTCACAACGCCGACGGTTCGACGGCCATCACGAGGACTTGGTGGCCGAGTCTCGACGAATCAGTTCGCGGTGACCGTAGGTGGCACCGAGAATATCCTCGCGATCTGCCACGGAGGAGCCGACTGCGCCGGCCACCGTGCCCAGCGAAGCGGCAAGCCATGCCAGGGAGAAATAGTCGCCCAGGGTTGCGTCACGACCGATCTGCGCAGTCAGGAAGTCCGGCGAGATGACCACTGCCGCCGAGAACAGCACGACTGCGAACAGCAACGCGTACATACACAGCGCACCGGTCAGAACCGTTCCCAGGGTGGCTGCGTTGTACATCCAGCGATCGATCGTCGAGCTTCGGAACGATCGTTTCTCCCACAGCCCATTGGGGAAGATGACCCACACAGTCATGGCGATCACGGCGGTGACCCCGATCATCGCCAGTCGTCCCAGACTCATCGACGCTGCCATCTGCCAGATGCTCGCGTAGAACACACCGAAGGCGGACGCAGCGCTCGCGGCTGCGAGCGCGCCCGACAACGTGGGAACCAATCGCCACGGGCGATTACACCGAATCATTCCTGATACCAACCGGATTCGACCGAATATGCTCGACGTCAGGAGTACTTCGGCACCCTCCCCGGAATCGCTCGGAGCCCAGCGAGACCGAGAGTATCTCCGCGGTTGCCGAGAGGGGTCGTCGGCTTCGATCAACTCGTGCAACACCGCCAGTGCGGCCGAGACTGCGCGTCGCCGCACCGCCAGTGTTCCGAAGGAGGGCACGTACAGCGCGCCTGTCGTACCGTCGCGAATCTCGGCGATCACCGGGCGCGACCCGAGACGGCGAGGAACCTCCGAGACACACAACACGATGTCGTAGTTGTCGGTAGCCTGCACCGATGCCAGCCACTGACCGAGTGGGGCGGCACCGGTGGCGGTGGGTGGGAGCGGAACCGATGCGCCGGACACCCGTAGCTCCCGCCGGTGCCCGTCGATCATGGCGTGATCGGGCAACTTCTCGATGATGGCGGACGCGACGGTCGACGCGAAGCCGTCATCACTGACCACGCCGACCGAGAGGGGAGCGTCGCATGCGTCGGTGGTGCGTGTGTTGTCGGTGCTGTCCGGGCCCGCTGAGGGCGATCCATCGAAGTGCATCCAGGTTGCGTACCCGATGACACTCGATGCACACCACGTGTGCGTCGTGGAGCGAGGTTTGTCGTCGTGCAGACCGGGTAGCGCACCTGATGGTCGATGTAGCCCAGCGAAAGGAAGTTTCCGATGCCGGCGAAGAAAAGCGAAACCGAGGACCAGCCGCAACTGAAGGATCAGGGCCTGTACGAGAAGCTTCGAGAAGAAGGCAACTCGAAGGAGAAGGCTGCTCGCATCTCGAATGCGGCCGCGAAGGAGGGCAGGGAGCAGATCGGTGAGAAAGGCGGGAAGTCCGGATCCTACGAGGACTGGACCGTGGACGAATTGACCGACAGGGCCAAGGAACTGGGCCTCGAGGGTTACTCGAAACTGAAGAAGGAGGAGCTCATCGACGCGCTCCGACACCACTGATTCACTGCGGGCGCAGCGATGAGTAGTACTCCTGCTGCGGCGGGTAGTAGGCGTCGAAACTCGGCAGTGGGCTGCCGTTTCCGGCCGCGACGAACATATCCAGGTAGTACTCCCACCCCGGTCCGATGTCGCCGAGGCCGTCCCTGCTGTCGCAGCTGTGTACGAGCACGAGAACGGTCGTTGAGCCCTTCTCGATCAGGCGGACCTCGAGTGGCCATGCTCCTTCGCCGGTCATCCGCACGGCAAGGCGACTCGGTGCCTCGCACGCCTCGACTACCATCTCGGAAGCGGGCTCGCCTTCCTCGAAGCTCATCGTGACTTCGATGGTGTCATCCGAAATCCGCTCCCACGGACCGAACCACTGTGCCGTCCGGGACGATTCGGTGAGCCGTTCCCACACGTCCTCGCGTGGTGCAGCGATCGTTCTGCTCAATTCGAGGGCGAAGCCGGTGTCGCTGGTTCTCAGTGTCCCCGTGGGTGTCGGTGCCATCGAGTGATTATGCGACTTCGATACCGCTGCCGTCGAGCACCATCATCATTGCCGTTGAACGGGCACGGTGCTCGATGGAATCGACCGAATAGCCGACGGCCTTCGACATCTTGGCCAGTCGATGCGCGACGCTGCTGTGGTGGAGATGCATCCGGTCGGCTGTCGCGCGCAGACTGCCCGACTTCAGATAGGTGCGGAGAGTGCTGATGAGCTCGATGCCGTGAGTGGTCGTGCGCAGTTCGACTACGCGTACCAAATCGGGTATGTCGCTGACTGTCAAGGCATTTCCCGCCTCCAGCAAATTCAGTGCGCCGAATCGGTCCGCAATCACAACAGGCTCGGACTCGTTTGCCTGCGCCAGTGCGAAACGAGCATTCCCGAGATGTCGGTGGATGGCAGACGCCGGCATGGGCAGCGAGACGCCCATGCAGCCGGAACTCACCCACGGATCCGATGCTTCACCTGGCAGGAGATACAGCACATGGTCCTCGACCGTGATCGGCGTCGATCGTCCGGCCGTCGGCACATCGGCCGTCGGCGGTGAGTCGGCAGCAGCAACTCGGACACGTGCTGTCGGCTCGATGTGCAACGCGGTCAGCGAGCTCAGCAGTGCGATGTCGTCCATCGGAAACAGCACTGCTCGGGTGTGTTCGGAGGCGGACGGAATGTGTCGGGGTACCAAAATGATGGCTGCGGTCAGGGCCATCCGATCGACGAGCATCTCGTCGAGAGCGAGCGCGGGACCTGGGCGCTCGATCCACACCGAGCCCATCACGACGTCGTCGACGACAACGTCTTCGACCGCCGACCGCTCGCCCGCAGCCTGAGTCAGCCAGCGGCCCTTCGGATCGCACCGCGCATGCTGACGGTGTCCGCCGGACGTGCCGACGACGTCTATTCCGACTACGCAATCGGCCAGAGCAGCGCTGGCGCGGAGCATCGCCGAGGTATCCGCACCGTGTCTGATCAGCGCGTCGAAATAGTCGATCACGCGCACCAGACCCGCGGAGTCGGCATCGAGCTCCGCGAGCCGGTACATCAGTCCTTGCATGAACAGACGCTACGAGGCGGGTACACGAAGGCGCAAGCCCCGGCGAAGGGCGTCCAACGCCTCCGCATGTCCGCGCTTGCTCACCTCCGCGGTCGCCAGCAGCGCGGAGCCGTGGAAAGTGCCGGGGAAGGAATGCAGTTCGACGCTCACTCCGGCTCGCAGCAACCGCACCGCGTAGTCGATGCCCTCGTCGCGAAGCGGATCGAGCTCCATCGTCGAGACGTACGTCGCAGGAAGACCGGCCAGATCCGTGGCGCGAGCCGGGGCGGCGTAGATCGAGACGTTCGGGTCGTCCGGTCCGCTGTAGGACTCGCCGAGGTAGTACTGCCACGACAGGATTGCGTTGGGGCGGTGCCACATCGGTGTATCGACGAACTCGGTCATCGACACGGTGGTGAGGCGGTCGTCGAGTTCGGGGATCTCGAGCAACTGGAACGCCACCGGAACGACACCCTCGTCGCGAGCGCGGAGAACCGTTCCGGCTGCTAGGCCACCACCGGCGCTCTGACCTCCCACAGCAATCCGCGTCGGGTCGATTCCCAATTCGTCCGCGTGCGAGTGGATGTACGTGAGCGCGGCGTAGCAGTCGTCCAGTGGACCGGGAAACGGGGTCTCGGGGGCGAGCCGGTACTCGACGCTCGCCACTGCGAATCCGAGTTCCCGGACGACATCCACGCAGTAGGGATCACTGGAAGCGGCTGTCCCGATTGCGAATCCGCCGCCATGGATCCATACCAACACGGGCAGCGGCCCGTCGGACTGCTCCGGCGTGAAGAATCGGACGACGACGTCCGGAGCACCGTCGAGCCCGGGAACGGTGAGCTCGCGTAGAGCTACTCCGTCCATCGAGAGATCGGCGAGCATGGCATCGAGTAGTGAGGTGAACGTCGACCGCGCCGATGGAACGTCGCCGAAATCGAGGCTCGGCAGCATCGTGACGGCTGCGGCGAGTTCGGGGTCGAGAGTGGGGAAGTTGGTCATGCATCCATCATCACCGCGGGTGTGGCCTGTGTCACTTGCCGCGTGGAGGAATTCGAGTCCACCCCGTCCGACGCGTGTCGGACCGAGCGACGATCAACTCGGGTCGTAGAGCTTCTCGACCAAGTCGAGGGTCCACATGGCGGTGAGGGGACCGCCGTCGTTGGTGAACTTGTCGGTCCGCACGATGCGGTCGTTTCGCACCGCCGGTAATCCGGTCCACAGTGGGTTGGCGTTCATCGCCTGTAGATCCTCCTCCGACGTGATTGCGGCAATCATCGCCACGGCGTCGGATGCGGCGGTGACGTTCTCGGGTCCGTATTCGATCTCCGGGGTGGCGGCGGTCCACGCGGAGCCGAAGTTGGCTCCTACGTCCTGCAGCGCGATGGATGTCACCCGGTCGCGTCCTATCGAGATCCCGCCTTGCTCCGATGTGCTGACAGGCAGGACGACGGTATCGGCGATCGCATCGCCGTACCGTGTCGTGAGTTCGTCTACGCGAGTGGCATATTCGTCGACCAGCGTGCGGGCCTCGTTCTGCAGATTCAGAGCCGCGCCGATCGTCGTCACGTCCTGCTGCCAGCTGACTCCCGTACCGGTGGAGCCCACCGGCAGTACCGGTGCGACTCGACTGAGCTGGTCGTATATTTCTTCGATCACCTCGTCGCGCCCGATGATCAGGTCAGGATCGACGCGTGCGATGGCTTCGAGATCGACCGTGTTTCGCGGATACAGCTCGGGCACGCCGTCTGCGAGCAGCATCCTGGTGGGCTCGGTGAGCGGGCCTGGTATTTCGGGCGGAGCTTCGGTTTCCACCGGCATTCCGACGATGGGTAGATCGAATGCCAATGCGATGTCGAGATCGCGTCGTCCGTCGATCACGACAACCGATTCGATCCGATCCGGTATTTCGACGGTGCCGAACTGCGTGGTGACCGAATGGCCCGCCGAGGGTTTCACCGCCGGCCCGGCGTCTGCACCACAGGACGAAATCAGGGATGCAAGGAGGGCTGCGCCGAGGGCAACGGTCAAGTGGGGGATTGTCTTCACAACTTAAGTAAACCAAACCTAAATTCTTGATCAAGAACTGGTCAATTGTCGTACTGGACTCGCACCGTCATGGGGTCGGTCTGCAACGCTCGGAAGCCTGCTCCGATGACGCGTCCGAGTATCGGATTGTCGGAGAAGGATCGCGCACGGAGGGCGACGTCGTCGTCGGGTACGAACGTTGCTGTGCCGGTGCGCCATCGGCTGCCCACGCGAATTCGGATCCTCGGTTCGTCGGTGATGTTTGCTCCCCAGCCGGATCTGGTTCCGTGCTGGGAGATCAACCACGCACCGGAGTCGTCGAAGGACGCCGACACCGGCACGCGTCGCGCGAGCCCGGTTTTGCGGCCCACCGTCTCGATGTCGGTCACCAGCGAGGTGGTCACACCGATGGATGTCAATCCGTTGACGATGGGATTCGCGACGTACTTGCCGATCAAGCGTTCGCGTCGAAACTTCGCAGCAATGGACGTGCTGGTGGTATTGCCGGTGCTGCGACGGTTACGGAAAGCGTCCCAGCCGTTGCGTTGCACCATCGTCGCGGCAGTTCGCCATGCCGGGCGGCTCGAGTTCGGCTGCCGGCCGGCACCGATGAGTTGTAGTTGGTCGGTGTGCCACTGCAGGTCCAACGCTCCGTTTATCTGCTTGAACGCACCCGCTTTCGATGGGAGCCGCAGAGCTACCCGCGGCGACTCGACACGGTCCAGCGTGCCGTCGACAAGAGAACTCGCGACACCAGGGGAAAGCGCCGTGGGACGACCGAGACCCACCATGTCGCATTCGCCCGACCGGACCGCCGAACTCATCACCGAACGGGTGCGGAATCCTCCGGTCACGGCCAATGGCACCGTTCCGGCGGCGTCGCGTACCGTCCGCGCGTATTCCAGGAAGTAGGCCTCGCGCTCTCGGGTACTCGAGGTGCCCATCATTGCGGGGGATTCATAACTGCCACCACTGATTTCGATCAGATCGATCGATTCTCGGACCAGATGCTCGACGGTGATCCGCGATTCTTCCTCGCTGAACCCGCCGCGCTGGAAGTCGGCCGAATTCAGTTTTATTCCCACGGCGAAGCCGGGGGATACCGCTGACCTGATGGCACGGACCACTTCGAGAACGAATCGCATTCGCCCGTCGAGGTCGCCGCCCCAGGCATCGTCGCGTTCGTTGGACAGTGGCGACAGGAACTGAGACACCAGATAGCCGTGCGCGCCGTGGATCTGGACGCCGTCGAAGCCGGCCGTCTCGGCGACGGCCGCTGCAGTCGCAAAGCGGTCGATGATGTCGCGGATCTCGTTCTCGCTCAACGCCCGCGGTGCCGGAATCCCCGGGATGTTGGGGGCAATGGCCGACGGTGCGACGGGCTTGGTGCGGGTGACGATCGGATTGGCCTGTCGGCCTGGGTGATTGAGCTGCATCCATATGGGTGCCCCGCCGCCGGACGTCGCTTTTGCCCACCGAGCAAGTGCGTCGTGGTCGCGGTCGTCTTCGATGACGACGTTGCCCGGTTCACCGAGATGGGATCGGTCGACCATGACATTGCCGGTCACTACAAGGCCGTAGCCGCCCGCACCCCACTGGCGGTACAGCGTCTCGAGGCGGGAGTCGGGTCCGTGCTCGGCCGTCGCCAATCCCTCGCTCAGAGCCGACTTCATCACGCGATTCGGCAGGATCTGCCCGCAGGCGAGTGTGAGAGGGCTGCTCAGGTCGATGACGTCGGTGTCAGGGGACATGGCGCTGCTCCGATTCCGATGGGTAGATGTTTCGGGCTATGCTCAACAGCATAGACATCGCGACTCTAGATGTAACTCCGCGTTACGTCAATGACGGTCCGGAAGGGTGCGAATGGCCAATCGAAGTAGCGCTCGGGCAGACATGTTGCGCAGCGCCGCGCATTTATTTCGTAGGCGCGGGGTGGAAGCCACCTCGTTGGCCGACGTCATCGATCACGCGGGAGCGCCGCGTGGCTCGATCTATCATCATTTCCCTGGCGGCAAGCCTCAGCTCGTGGAGGAGGCCACGCGAACCGCGGGTGCCGCGATGAGCGCGATGATCTCGGCCGGCCTGGCTTCGGCCGGTCCGTCCGCGACGGTACGGGCCATTCTCGAGGGGTTCCGCGGTGAGTTGCTGGCCACGGATTTCGTTGCAGGGTGCCCGGTCGCGCCTGCGGCGATCGAGGGACTGCATGCGCCTGGTGCCGTGGCTGCGGCAGGTGAGTCCTTCTCGTCCTGGGAGGACGTGATCGCGGCGTCCCTGTGGCAGCGCGGATTGACCCGCGAGCGGTCCTACGCATTGGCGACATTCGCGATCGCAGCCATCGAGGGCGCGCTGATCGTGGCCAAGGCGCAGAGATCCACCACCGCCCTGGACCGGACGGAAAGCGAACTGTTGGCCCTGCTCGAGGCGGCACTGGACGCGTCGAACCCTCCTCGTCCGTGAGTCGGTTTCACCCGGCGCTGTTGCTATAACGACGAGTTACAGTTACTTTTCCTTCGAGATCTATGCCGATCGTCATAGTCGAAGGGATCCTCATGTCGTTGCCTACAACTTCCCGTCACCGAACAGATGCCCCGCCGCGGAGGCGGCGATACCTGGCGCTTGTCGTCATCTGCGCAGCAGAGTTGCTCGTAGTTCTCGACAACACCGTCGTCAACGTTGTGCTGCCCTCCATGGGGTTGCAGCTTCGTGCCGACATCAGCGGGCTTCAGTGGGTGGTCGACGCGTACACACTGACTTTTGCCGGACTGTTGCTTGCGTTCGGTCACCTCGGTGACCGCTACGGGCGCAAGAAAGTGATGATTTTCGGACTGGCCGGTATTGCGGTCATGTCGGTCGGCGGCGCTCTTGCCGCGGATCTCGGGCAAGTCGTCCTAGCTCGAGCGGCAATGGGTGTGTGCGCGGCAGCGGTGTTCCCGGCCACCCTCGCGCTGATCATCAATATCTTCACCGACGCCAAGGAGCGGGCGCTGGCTATCGCAGCCTGGACCGCGATGGCAGGTTTCGCGATCGCGATCGGTCCCACAGCAGGGGGCTTTCTGCTCGAGCACTTCTCGTGGCACTCGGTGTTCTGGATCAATGTTCCTGTGGCGCTGTTGGTTCTGATCGCGGCTGTGTGGTCGGTTCCGGAATCGCGGGCCGAGCACGTCGGGAAATACGACCCGCTTGGTATCGCGCTGTCGTTGGCCGGTATCACGGTACTGGTGTGGGCGATCATCGAAGCGCCGCACAACGGATGGTTGTCCGCGACGAGTGTCGTTGCCTATGGCGCCGGTGCAGTCGCCCTTGCCGGGTTCGTCTGGTGGGAGCTTCGGACACCATCCCCGGTGCTCGACCTGAATCTGTTTCGAAACAGGCGGTTCTCGTTGCCTGCCTTGGCAATTGCCGTCGCCTACTTCAGCATGTTCGGCTTCCTCTTCATGATCACCCAGTACTTCCAAGGTGTGATGGAGCTGACGCCGCTGCAGTTCGGCATCCACTCGTTGCCCTTCGCGGTGTCCATAGCGATCGGCGCACCGATGGCCACGGTGATCGCGCAACGGATCGGAACCACGGCCGTGATCGTCTTCGGCTTGGTGGTGATGAGCATCGGTATGTTCATCGCCGGTCAGGTGAAGGTCGAAACCCCTTATCTGGGACCGGTCGTGGTGTCGATGGTTCTGATGGGCCTCGGTTTGGCGATCGTGCAAGGCCCGGCCACCGAATCGATCATGTCGTCGGTGACGCTCGACGAAGCAGGTGCGGGCTCGGCGGTGAACGACACCACCCGCGAAGTCGGCGGAACGCTTGGGGTGGCTGTGCTCGGATCGATCGTCGCGTCGATCTACACCGCGCAGGTGAGTCCCAAGATCGACGCGATACCCGACGCGATCATGGAGCCGTACCAAAAAGCGTTCGCTCGCGAAACGGTGGTCAGCGTTATCGAGATCGTGAAAGCGCCCACCAACCCGATCTTCGCAACGCAGAAGGCCGACCTGATCTACGCGATGAAGGCGGCCTCGTTGGAGGGCTTCCAGCTAGCGTCGTTCGTCACCGTCGGGGCCGCCATGGCGTGCGCGATCGCCGTTGCGCTGTTCCTGCCGTGGCGACGCCCCGAGGGCAGCGGTGTGCTTCTGGCGTGGCGTGAACCCAAGGACGCCGACGCGATCAGTTGAAGGGCGTGCCGCCGGTGACGGCGATGGTCTCGCCCGTGATGTAGCTCGACTCGTTCGATGCCAGGAACACGTACGCCGGAGCCAGTTCCGCGGGGTGGCCGGGTCGTCCGAGAGGAACGGTTTCGCCGAACTTCTCGTACTTCTCGGCCGGCATCGTGGCCGGGATCAGCGGGGTCCAAATCGGTCCTGGCGCAACGGCATTGACTCGAATTCCGCGCGCCGCCAGTTCGCCGGCGAGGCCCTTGGTGAAGGCTACGATTCCCGCTTTCGTGGTGGCGTAGTCCATCAGCTCCGGAGATGGATTCGATGCCTGTATCGAGGTGGTGTTGATGATGGTCGCCCCAGCGTCCATGGTCTCTGCAGCGCGTTTGGAGATCCAGAACATGGCATACAGATTGGTCTTGAGGACCCGATCGAACTGCTCGGTGGTGATGTCGGCAATGCCGCCCATCTGAGCCATCTGAAACGCAGCGTTGTTGACGACGATATCGAGCCCGCCGAGAACGTCGGTCGCGGTGTCCACCAGCTGCACACACTGATCTTCGTCGGTCAGGTCGCACGCGATCGCCCTGCCGGCTCGGCCGGCACCCTCGATCAGATCGACGGTGGTCTGAGCATCAGGACCCTCGGTTTCGAGGTGGGCGATGACGACATCTGCCCCCTCGCGAGCAAAAGCCAGTGCGACGGCCCGCCCGATTCCTGAATCGCCACCGGTGACCAGGGCCTTGCGACCGTGCAGGCGGTCCGATCCTCGGTAGGAGTTCTCACCGTGATCTGGGGCGGTCACCATGTCGCGCGTCAGCCCGGGGTGGTCCAAACGATTCTGCTCTGCCCGCTCCGGCATCGGAAATGCGGTGGTGGGGTCGGTCTTGCTGAACTGGTCGGACATTGTCGATCCTTGCCTCGCGCGAAGAGGACACACAGCGGCAGAACCAAAGCCGCCCCAGTTTCTCGAGACGAATCACGGTCGTTACCGACTGGAGTCGCTGTCCACCCGGGGTTTACCGGTTACCTCCGCACGCAAACCTCGCGACTCAGCCTCGGCTCGGGTAGGCGCCGATCGAACTCGCACCCACTGCGTCGAGGACTCTGCGCGCCGGCCGTGTCGGAGCAAAGACCTCGAGGCGGCCGCGAGAACGTTCGGCCGCATCGACGATCACGCTGGCAGCTCCCGAGTACATGAATTCGACCGCTGACAGGTCAAGCAGCACAACGGAATCGGCTCGTAGGGCACCGGCGAGGGCGTCCATCAGATCTGCTCGTGCACTCATGTCCAACTCGCCGGTGGCGCGAACGACAGTCAGGTTCGGGGAGTAGGACTCGATCCCGATCGAGTAGCGCTGGCCGGCGCGATCGGGGGTGAAGCGAACTTCGGTGAAATCGGAAACAGTCACGGTGCGAACCTCTCAGTTCGGATGGCCTAGCGACCGGCGTGCTCTGGGTGGAACCCGAGGGCTACAGGTTCCGTCGCATGCCGTGCGGCAATCTTGACAGCGCAACGTCACCGAATCGAGGCCTCTTCATCACGGAGCGATAGCGAGTGAGTAACGAGATGGTAACGGCGGATGTGACGCAGCTGAGCGACGCTCACGGCAAGGTGTGACCGGCGGCGATGAAGAGCCGGTACCACTCCCGCCTGGTCAAACGCAGGTCCGAACCAGCTGCGGCCTCGACCACTCGATCGGGATTCGTGGTTCCCAGCACCACCTGGATGTTCGCCGGATGCCGAGTGATCCAGGCTGTCGCGATCGCCGACGGGGTCGAGCCGTGCGACTGGGCAATCTCGTCGAGCGCGGTGTTGAGTTCGGGATAGTTCACTCGATCGCCGACGAATACGCCGGAGGCAGTGCCACTCTGAAAGGGCGACCACGCCTGCAGGGTGATGCCGCGCCCCCTCGCGTAGTCCAACAATCCGTTGTCGCGATCGATCGATTGATCCTCCGAGCTCATGTTGGCGGTCAAGCCGGCCGCGATCGCAGGAGAATGCACAATGCTCAGTTGCACTTGATCGAACAAAATCGGTTGTTTCACAGCGGTTTTCAACAGCTCGATCTGTCCGGGTGTGTGATTGGAGACGCCGAAGTTCAGGACCTTGCCCGACGCCTGCAGCTCGTCGAACGCCGCCGCCACGTCCTCCGGTTCCACAAGGGCGTCAGGTCGATGCAGCAGCAACGTGTCCAGATGATCCACACCGAGCGCAGTGAGGGATTTTTCGACCGTGGTGACGATGTGGTCCTTGGAGAAGTCGAACCAGCCTTCGCGTATGCCCACCTTGCTCTGAATGTCGACGCTCTCACGCTGGGTCGGAGTCAGCGTCACCGCATCTCCGAATCGCTTCTCGCACGTATGCGGGGTGCCGCCGTAGATGTCGGCGTGGTCGAACACGGTGATTCCCACGTCGAGGGCGGTGCCTACCAACCTTCTGATCTGGCTCTCGTCCAGATCGGTGATGCGCATGAACCCCAGCACGATGCTCGAGACGCTTGCGCCGGTGTGGGGGAGGGGAAAGGTGCGCACGGTGGATCTCCTGTTCGGCGGCCGGTTGTCGGGAGTCGTCGGCTACTCGAACTCCAGGCGCATCGATTGCGTCGTGGCCTGGAGTATCAACACGAAGCCGGTCAACGTCACCACGATCGGTGCCCAAAGAACAACCGCGACGAACGTGTCCACGTCCCGCTCCAGCACTATGTACGCCGCGACGATGGACGTGCCGAGAAGACACAGCGCGATGTGCACGGCCAAACGCCACTTGTCGAAGAAGAAGCCGGCCAGCATTCCCATGGGAATCAGGAACGTGCATTTCCCGAGCGTGACCTCGGGCGCAAAATTCGCGGTGATGGTGGCTCCGAAGATCGCGAGGTCGGCGATGACGACGAAGGCGAACGCCTGCCCGAGCGTCGGCCACGGACCGAACCACCAGAACGCGCCCATGATGTACGCGGCGATCATGGATGTCCACTGCACGATCGACGGGAGCGGTGTGGTCGCGCCGTAGCCGAACGCCAACTCGAGGGTGACCACGATGGCCATGGACAGAGCAGCCGCCGAGACGATCCGTCTGACCACTGTGGTGATGGCAAGAGACGTCATCACCCCGACGCCCCACTGATAATGCTCGTTCGATCTGGTCGCAGCGCGAGTCATATCGGCCCCTATCGTTCCCATCGGCAACCGATTGAAACACAGCCGCTGTGCCGAGGTTCGACTTTCGCCCAGTCCCCACTCGCATCCTGCCCGTGTGCCGCATCCGTCAACTGGTCAGGAGGTCCAGTAGTTCGGGAAGCGTCTCACCGACGTCGTGGCAGCAGCCGATCACTGTGGCGTGGCCGCGACGTGTGGCCTCGTCGATCGAATCCAGCATCACCCTCTCAGCACCGGAAAGGCTGTCCGGTGTGTGCGAGGAAGGGGACTGTCAGTCTTCGGCTCGTTTGAGAACGGCAAGGACCGTCAGAAACAGAATCTTCACATCCAGCCAGATCGACCAGTTTTCGATGTAGTAGTTATCCCATTCGGCACGGTCGGCGATCGATGTCTGGCCGCGTAGCCCGTGAACCTGTGCCCAGCCAGTGACGCCTGCCTTCACTCGATGCCGCTCACCGTAACGACGGATCTGCATCTCGAAGAGGTGCACGTACTCCGGGCGTTCCGGACGAGGTCCCACCAAACTCATGTCACCGCGAATCACGTTGATCAGCTGTGGTAACTCGTCCAGCGACGTTCGGCGCATGATCTTGCCGATTCGCGTCCGGCGATCTACTCCTTCGACGCCGCCGGGAGCGTCACCTGCTTTCCTCTCGAACTCGGCATCCGAAGCGCGTGGCGGACGCATCGAGCGGAACTTCAAGCAGTAGAACGGAAGCCCGTCCCGACCGATACGCTCTTGCTTGAAGAAGACGGGACCAGGGGAACTCAGTCGAACGAGAAGCATGAGAGTCAAGAACACAGGGGAGAGCAACAAGAGGCCGAGAGCGGTCAGGACACGGTCGAGCACTCCCTTGACGGCGAACTGCCAACCCTTCGGATCGATGTGCGGCAATACCATCAGGGGCAACCCACCGATGTGTTCTACGCGGGTATTCAGGCCGACTGCGTCGTAGAGACGTGGAACTACCCACACCCTCATTCCGAGTCGGTGCGCAATCCTGATCGTTGTCACCAGGTCTCGTTCGTCGGATGTAGCAAATGCGATGATCAGTTCCTCGGCATTGGTTCGGCGTGCCACTGTCTCGAGGTCGGCAGGCACGCCGAGATGGGGAAGTTCCCCCGCAATTGTCTCTCTGGAGCCCACGGTGGCGACTGGCGCATCGCCGATGTAACCGACAGGAGCAAGTCCGTACTCGGGAAATTGACGCATCCGAGAGACGAGCTGGTGCGCAATCGGGTCGTTGCCGAAGACTATCGTCGGGGCGGCGGACCCGTATCGGGTACGAATGACGCGCTGAACGACCACTCGGACAAAACGGGCGACCGCTATGGTCACAGCGCTCAACACCCAAAGCCTCAACACGACCGCGCTCGGCCGATATTCGGTGTTGGACAGGAACATCGCTACGAGTAGAGCCAGCGATGCAAAAGCCACTGCCGTCTCGGCCGGCCCGATTTCGTCCAGGAAGTTGCGTCGAAGACCGCGTCGGTACATCGATTTTCCCGCAAGGATCCCGATGAGGA
Source organism: Rhodococcus ruber (assembly GCF_027270735.1). Lineage (GTDB taxonomy): Bacteria > Actinomycetota > Actinomycetes > Mycobacteriales > Mycobacteriaceae > Rhodococcoides > Rhodococcoides rubrum_A. The sequence goes on from NZ_JAPWIJ010000004.1 coordinate 131,954, forward strand.
GCGGCAGGAACAGCCAGGGCAGCCAGCCTGTTTCGGCGAGACTGCCGAATTGCCACAGTAAGGCACCGATCAGGGCAACGGCACCGGCGAAGGTATCCACCGCGACATTGATTGCGGTGTGCCATGGATCGACTCGAAGGCGGTCCGCTAGTGAATGAGGTGCGATGTTCGACTCCGCCCCGGCTGCCCGCGGGCGAGAGTGCGTCGATTCCAGAGTCTTGGGCACAGCTACTTCCGGTGGCTAGTTCGGTTCGGATGGTCCCGAATATCCCATTTAATGTATACCTGTGGGATAGAGAGCATTTGGTCGAGCGGCCGAAAAAAACCCCGGGTTTGGTTGCGAGCGAAAAATGTGAATGCGTGGTGGGAAACAGCGCGATTAATCGAAAATTCGCTCGCGGATAATCCACGCCAAATCCTGCAGTATCTGAATGTGGCCGGTGGTCCACTGGCGAGGCCGCTGGTCCCAAACACACACGGTGCCTACGGAGAATCCATCGTCGTCGACGATCGGAACTCCGAGGTAGGAAACCAGCAACTTCGCCTGAACCGATGGGTGGTCCTTGAGGTTTTCGAGTAGTCGTGCGTCCTCGACCACCAGTGGTTGGCCGAGGTCGATCGCATATCGGCAGATCGACCCTTCGATAGGAACCTCACGCGCACTGCCGATTTCGGGAGGTAGTCCTAGCGCGCTCTTGAAAAACTGACGCTTGTCGTCCAGTAGGGAGAACGCAGCAGATGGGGCGTCCAAGGCATCGGCCACAATTGCCACAACCCTGTCGTAGTCCGCCTCGGAATGGGTGTCCATCAGGCCTGTACGAGCAACAGCAGCGAGGCGATCGGGCTCGTCGATGGCAGTACCGAAGACTCTGGTCGCGACTGCTTTTCGGGGACGGTCCTCGGTCCCATCGCGCAGGGCACGGAGCAACGAGCCGACGTCGGAGTCTCGATCATCGGACAGTTCGAGTACAAGTCGGTCGATGACGGCCCGCCGGATGTATGCCTCGGTCGAAATACCGGTTTTTGCCGCCTGTCGGGCGAGTAGCTCGTTCAGTCGGTCGTCGAAACCCGGGTATCCTGTCGTCATTGTCCATATGCTAGTTCAGGCCAAGTTGCTTTACTTCGCCAAACCGTCGACGCATTCCATATCGTCGGTGCGCGAATGTACTGGCGCCGGTGTCGGCGGTGCCGTGACCTGTGAGTGTCCTCGACGACGCTGGCCTACCCCGCGTCGACGCCCTTGCGTCCGAGCATGCGGCACCGTAGAACCACCGGTTTCGCTACCGATTCTCGTGGGCTATGGTCTGCCCATGAATTCGCAGCCGGGGGGCTCGGTAGCCGACCGTATGGACATCACGTTCCAGTCGAGCGGGGTGGACTGTGCGGCCTGGCTGTACCTGCCGGACAGTGCCGATCCAGCTCCGGTGATCGTCATGGCGCACGGTCTCGGCGGTACCCGGGAGATGCGGCTCGACGCCTATGCCGAGCGGTTCCGTGCCGCCGGGTACGCCTGCCTGGTGTTCGACTATCGCTATTTCGGGGCCAGCGGCGGCGAGCCGCGCCAGCTGCTCGATATCGAGTCCCAATTGCAGGACTGGGCGTCGGCCATCGCCCATGCCCGTTCGCGAACCGATGTGGACAACGGTCGAATCGTGTTGTGGGGCTCGTCGTTCGGCGGGGGCCACGTCATCGTCGCTGCCGCCCGAGACCAACAGGTCGTGGCCGTCGTGGCGCAGTGCCCGTTCACCGACGGCATCTCGTCGGGACGTGCGTCGAACACGTGGACCTCGGTGAAGCTGTCCGGCAGGGCTGTGGCGGACCTCGCGGGATCGGTGATCGGGCGCCCGCCACTGATGGTGGCGACGGCTGGGCGGCCCGGGACGACCGCATTGATGACCTCACCCGACAGTTACGACGGCTATCTGGCTCTCGCGCCCGACGCCGACGAATCGTTCCACAATCGAGTAGCAGCCAGAGTCGCGCTGCAGATCGTGCGGCACCGGCCCGGACGTCGAGCCGAGGATGTCCGATGCCCCATTCTGTTCGTCGTCTGCGAGACGGACTCGGTCGCGCCCGCGAAAGCAACCCTGCGGTACGCGCGGAAGGCTCCGCGCGGTGAGATCAAGACCTACGACGCCGGTCACTTCGAGATCTATCTGGGAGAAGCGTTCGAGAGGGTGGTCGCAGATCAGCTCGAGTTTCTGACACGAACCGTGCCACCGCACCTTCAGTAGACGTCGCGCACGTAGCGCTTCTCGGCAGCAAGAGCTTTGACGTAGGCCTCGGCACTGCTGGGAGCGAGCTTTCCGTGCTGGGCCACCACCCCCTTCAGTGCGGCGTCGACGTCCTTGGCCATTCGCGTTGCATCGCCGCAGACGTAGAAGTGGGCACCACGAGCAATCCAGTTCCACAGCTCGGCCCCGTGCTCGCGCATCCGATCTTGGACGTAGACCTTGTCTTTCTGATCGCGCGAGAAGGCAACGTCCAGGCGGCTGAGCGACCCGTCCCGCATCATCTCCGTCAGTTCGTCTCGGTAGTAGAAATCGGTATCGGCATGTTGCTCACCGAAGAACAGCCAATTCTGGCCGGTGTGCCCCAGAGCCCGACGCTCGTGCAGGAACGCTCTGAACGGAGCGACGCCCGTGCCGGGTCCGACCATGATCATCGGGGTGGCGGGGTCGTCCGGTGGTTTGAAATGCGGGGACTTCTGCACGAAGATCCCCACCTCGTCGTTCGCCGCGTGGTCGGCCAGATACGTCGAGCACACGCCGCGCCGCGGAACTCCGTGCACGTTGTACCGCACCGCCGACACGGTCACCTGTACCTCGTTGGGATTCTCCTTCGGACTCGACGAAATCGAATACAGCCGCGGTTGCAGCGGTTTGAGAACTCCCAGCCAATCTTCTGTCGACGCCCGAACCGGATGTGCAGCAAGGACATCGATCGACTGACGGCCCCACATCCAGTCGAGCAACGCATGTTTGTTGTCGGGATGCAGCATCTCTTCGAGATCGTCGACCGCAGTCCGGCGGTGGATGAACTTCAACAGATCCGGTGTCGCCCGGGCGATCTCGAGATGGCCGCGCAGTGCCGTGCGCAATGTCATGTCACCGGATCCACTGAGGTCCACACTCGTTCCGCCGTCCAGTCCGGTGGCCAGTAACCACTCGTCGACGAAAGCATCGCTGTTGCGCGGCCAGACTCCGAGTGCATCACCGACCTCGTAGTCGAGTGTTCCGTCGGGTAGATGAAAGCCGAGTTGGCGTACGTCTTTCATCGACCCGCGCGAATTCAGTACTCGGTTGCGTACGAGAGTCGTCACGAGCGGAGACTTCTTGTTGTAGCGCGCAGGGGTGGGCTCGTGTGTTGTCCGTTCCATGGGTTGCGCCGTCGTCGGCGCGACGAGACCACCTGTGTTCGAGGGGGTGGAGTCTTCGTCGTGACGAAGGTAGTGCACCACCGCATCGAGCCACGATGCCGCCTCGTCTTCGTAGTCGGGTTCACAGTCGACTCGGTCCAGGAACCGGGTAGCACCCAATTCGAAGAGGCGCTCGTCGATCTTGCGGCCGTGGCCGCAGAAGTCGGCGTAGCTCGAGTCGCCGAAAGCGAGCACTGCGTAACGGATTCCATCGAGACTGGGCACCGACTCGGCGACCAGGCTGTCCCAGAAGGCCGCTCCGTTGTCCGGAGCTTCGCCGTCACCTGTTGTAGAGCTGACGATCAGCACATCTGCCTGGACGGGCAGTCGATCGACGGTGAACGAGTCCATCGAGTGCTCCGCGACGGTCAACCCTGCTCCCCTCAGGTGCGAAAGACAGGTCTGCGAGTATTCCTCGGCAGTCCCGGTCTGCGAGGCCCACAGCAGAAGTAACGGCCGCCCCGACGAGTCGGGGGAGAGGTTCGGGTCCGTGGTCGGCGTGCCGTCGAAGTCTATTCTGCGCGAATACAATCCGGCGAGAACTCCGTCGAGCCACGCATGAGTCTCGGGGGACAGGGGTGTCTTCGCCGGCAGGGTGGGAGTTCCTACGGCCGCACGACCTGCCGCGCTCCCCAGACCCTCCAGCAACCCTGCGATGTAGCTCTGTTCGGCCGCGGTGAACGGTGCCGACGGGCGGGCGGGGCGGCCGACTATCGCGGCGAGTGCGTCGATCGGATCATCGGCAACGTTCTCGACCACAGGTGACGGTGGCTTCACTGCAGCAACTCTGGTGAGTGTGACTGCGCACGCCTTGAACTCGGGTTGCTGGCTGTACGGATCGATCGCGTCGTTGGTGACCGCATTGATCGCCAGATCTTCGCCGAACTCGTCGTTCCAGTGGAACGGCGCGAAGCAGTTGCCCGGCAGAACTCGATCGGTGACGACTGCCGGGAGTACCGCTCGGCCCCGTCGAGATACGATTTCCACACTGTCACCCTCGGTCAGACCGAGACGGTCGGCGTCGATGGCATGTACCTCGACGAACGGGCCGGAATCGAGCTTGTTCAGCTTGGCGACCTTGCCGGTTTTGGTCATGGTGTGCCACTGATGGGGCAGACGGCCCGTATTGAGAACGAAAGGGTAGTCGTCGTCGGGCATCTCGGCAGGTGCCATGCTCGGCCTGGCGAAGAACTGTGCTCGTCCGCTGGGGGTGGGGAAGGACAGTGCCGGAATCGATCCGTCCTCGCAGACACGTTGTCTCTGGCTGACCCCGTCGTTCAGGTAGCGGATCGGGCTTCTGGTGGTCGTTGCATCGGGCGGGCACGGCCACTGGAGTGGATTCTCGCGCAGGCGCTCGTAGGTGACACCCCGGATGTCGTAGCCGGTGTCGGGGTTCCAGAATTGCTTGATCTCCTCGAACACCTCCTCGGCGCTCGAATAGGTGAATGCCTCCGAATATCCCAGCGCGCAGGCCATGTCGGCGATGATCTTCCAGTCCGGCAGAGCACCGCCCGGTGCCTCGACTGCCGGTTGGAACAGTGTCAGGTTGCGCTCGGAATTGACCATCACGCCCTCGGCTTCCGTCCACAGGGCCGCGGGAAGCATGACATCGGCGTAGCTGTTGGTCTCGGTATCGGCGAATGCGTCCTGTGTGATCACCAACTCGGCGCGTTCCAGGCCGTCGATCACGGTCGTTCGATTGGCCACGGAGGCAACCGGATTGGTGCAGATGATCCAACAGGCCTTGATCTCCCCCGCAGCCAGCTTGGAGAACATCTCGATGGTTCCGCCGCCGACGTCGGTGCGGAGCCTTCCCTCGGGGATGCCCCAACGGTCCTCGACGAATTCACGGTCGGCATCTGCGATCACCGACCGCTGTCCCGGGAGTCCCGGGCCCATGTAGCCCATTTCTCGTCCGCCCATGGCGTTCGGTTGTCCGGTCAAGGAGAAGGGTCCACTTCCGGTCTTGCAGATGGCACCGGTGGCCAGATGAAGGTTGCACAGTGCGTTGGTGTTCCAGGTTCCGTGCGTCGACTGGTTGAGGCCCATCGTCCAGCAGCTCATCCAGTTGTTCGCTTCACCGATCATCGCGGCCGCAGCGCGCAGGTCCTGCCCATCGAGACCTGTTGCAGCGCAGACTTTGTCCAGGGTGTAATCGGCGAGGAATTCCGGCATCGCGTCCCACCCGTCGGTGAACGTCGTAATGAAGTCGGGGTCGGTGTTTCCGGCCTCGACGATGAGCGCGAGCAATCCGTTGAGCAGGGCCAGATCCGAGCCCGGCTCGAGCTGCAGATGCAGGTTGGCCTTGTCTGCGGTGGCGGTACGTCGAGGGTCCACGACGATCAGCTTCGCGCCTGCCTTGACGCGGTCCATCATCCGCAGAAACAGAATGGGGTGGCAGTCGGCCATGTTGGAGCCGATGACGAAAAAGACATCGGCGTGGTCGAAGTCCTCGTAGGAGCCGGGCGGGCCGTCGGCACCGAGCGACTGTTTGTATCCGGTTCCCGCACTCGCCATACACAGTCGCGAGTTGGATTCGATCTGGTTGGTGCCGATGAAACCCTTGGCCAACTTGTTCGACAGGTACTGAGCTTCGATCGACATCTGCCCCGATACGTACAGTGCCACTGCATCGGGACCGTGCTCGTCGATGATGGTGCGGAGCCGCCCAGCGGCGTCGTTGATCGCCACCGCTGTGTCCGCGCTTTCCGAGCGCTCGCCGCGGCGACGCCGAATCTGCGCTTTCTCGAGCCTGCCGGGCCCGGCCAGCATGTCTGCGGTGGTCGTCCCCTTGGTGCACAAGCGGCCGAAGTTGGCCGGATGAGACTTGTCGCCGACGGACTTGGTGACTACCGGGCGTGCGTCCGCCGACGCCGAGAGGCCGCCGACCTGGAGCACCATTCCGCATCCCACACCGCAGTACGCGCAGAGTGTCTTCACCGTGGTGACCATGGATTCCACAGTGCCCGGCTCAGGGTGCGCGGCCATTACACGTCAGTTAGCCGGATATGACGTTGTCCTCACCGTGCTGTGCAGGGCTCGGTGATCTCGTGTCGTGAAGCGCATTGCGTGGGGTGAGGAGGTAACACGAACTTTGCGCCTCGCGATTGGTACTCGAACGTTATTCATCGAACGGGCTGTCGAGTGGAATGTGAAGATTCTCCGCTGGCACAATCGTTCGAATCGGGATCGAAGTGGGAAGTGGTGTGGTTGATGAGGGTGAATCGCGGATTCGTACTCGCCGCGGTGGGAGTCGTCGCTTCGGTGGCGGTCCTGTCGGGATGCAGTTCTGCGTCGGACATTTCCGAGCCCTCGGTTCCCATCGACTCCAATCCCATGACCGAGCTGATGAAGCCGAAATTGACCTCGAGTGTCCTCGACGGAGCAGTCGGATTCTCGCCCGCCGACCCGGTGACCGTCTCGGTGGCCGACGGCAAATTGTCCTCGGTGACGATGCTCAACCCGGCCGGCGTGCCGGTGTCGGGGGCTATCGCGCCCGACGGGTTGTCGTGGACCAACACCGAGCCGCTCGGCTACGACCGCGAGTATCGCGTGCAGGCCGACGCTTATGGACTCGGGGGAGCGTCGAGCACGGTCACCAGCTTCACCACCAGTCAGCCCGGTAACTTCACCAAGCCGTACGTTCTGCCGAATCCCGGTGCCATCGTGGGTATCGGGCAGCCCGTCGCGGTCCAGTTCGACGAAGCGATCACCGACAAGCTTGCTGCACAGAACGCGATCACGGTGACCACGACGCCTGCTGTCGAAGGCGCGTTCTACTGGGTCAACAACAAAGAGGTTCGCTGGCGACCACAGAACTACTGGGCACCGGGCACCAAGGTCGACGTGGCGGTGAACGTGTACGGACGCGACCTCGGTGACGACATCTACGGTCAGGAGAACGCGACGACGTCGTTCACGATCGGTGATGCCGTCATCGCCACCGCCGACGACAACACCAAGCAGGTCACGTTCAACGTCAACGGCCAGGACGTCATCACCATGCCGACGTCGATGGGCAAGGACAGCACCCCGACCGACAACGGCGTGTACATCATCGGTGACCGTTTCGAGCACCTCGTGATGGATTCTTCGACGTACGGCGTGCCGGTCAACTCGTCCACCGGATACCGAACGCCCGTCGACTGGGCGACGCGAATGTCTTACAGCGGCATCTTCTTCCACTCCGCACCGTGGTCGGTGGGGCAACAGGGGTACTCGAACGCCTCGCACGGTTGCCTGAATCTGAGCCCGACCAATGCCAAGTGGGTCTACGACAACACCAAGCGCGGCGACATCGTCGTGGTGAAGAACACCGTAGGTGGAACGCTGTCGGGTACCGATGGCCTCGGCGATTGGAACATCCCGTGGGACGAGTGGAAAGCGGGCAACGCCACCACGGTCTGATCGGTTTCTGTCGGGTGGATCAGCTTCGATCGCGGGTTTGATACAGCGAAGGATCGATCCCGAGTGTCTTCAGGTACGCGACCGGTTCGATGCTCGAGCCGTTGTTGCGTACCTCGAAGTGCAGATGCGGTCCGGTCGAGTTGCCGGTACTGCCGACTGCGCCGAGAACGTCTCCCGGTGCCACCTCGTCGCCGACCGACACTGCGAGGCTGGACTGATGGCCGTAGTAGGTCTCGGTATTGCCGCTCTTGACCCGAACGAGCTTGCCGTAGCCGTCGCCTGCGTCTCCGGCCTGAACGACGGTTCCGCCGGTCACCGCATGGATGGGGGTTCCGCTGTCGGCGGCCAGGTCAACGCCCTGGTGGTACTGCGCGCCGTTGCCGGTCGGGTTGTTGCGTCCGCCGTAGCCGGAGGTGATGCGGTATTTGCCTGCGTCGATCGGGAGCACTGCGCCGCCGAGACCGACGGTCGGCGGCGGCGTCGGTAGTTCGATCTCGGGAACGTCGACAGTGCTCGGCGCGTCCGGTGAATCCGGGGCGGACAGCACGTCGCCGTCGAGGACGATCGCCGCGACCTGATTGATGAGAACACCGGTGGCGTCGAGCACCGCGGCGAGTATTGCGGCCCGCTGCTGCGCATCGGGTTGGGGGATCGGAATCTGAGGTAGTTCGATCGTGGGTTGAGCGGTGGCCACCGCTGGGCTGAGCACGCCGGTTGTGCCGATGCACAGTGCTGCCGACAAGATCGAACCCGCTATGACTCTGTGCATTCTGCGACCCACGAAAAGCCTCCTCGTCTGCGTCCTCCGCGCACCGTCGGATGGGTGCGCGCAGGACGTAAGAACATGTTCGGTGACGCTTCGGGGCACGCTGAACTCACGTAGCAAAAAACACATGAATCACATTGGTACTTTTCTTCCCCAAAAGTGCCATTAGTAACCGTACGTCACATCAACCCCACAGGAAACCTGAAAGTTGAATTACACCAACGTAATTCGAGGTCAGGGTGGGTGCGTCGGCACCTCCGGCCCGTCTGAGGCGGATAAAATGAACGCACGAAAAAGGCCGGTCTCACGAGGAGACCGGCCTTCTTCGTATGGGGTGAGCGACGGGACTCGAACCCGCGACATCCAGGATCACAACCTGGTGCTCTACCAGCTGAACTACGCCCACCATTGCACGCGTCCGCAGAACCTTTTCGGGCTCTCCATCAGCAGCGTCGACAATACTAGCGGGTTGAATCCGCGGTTGCTAATCCGCCCCCGATTGCGTGTCGAGATCCTGAACAACGGCAGCGATGTCCCTGGTAGACGGCCCCGGCGCAGCCACGAAGGCCGTCCGGCGGTAGTACTGCAGTTCTTTGATCGACTCCTTGATGTCGGCCAGGGCGCGGTGTGCAAGGCCCTTGGCCGGCTGCCCGTAGTAGATCCGCGGGTACCACCGGCGGGAAAGTTCCTTGATCGAGCTGACGTCGATCATTCGGTAGTGGAGGTAGGTGTCGAGCGCGGACATGTCGCGAGAGATGAATCCACGGTCAGTCCCGATGGAGTTTCCCGCGAGCGGAACCGTGCCGGCCACCGGGACGTGCTCCTTGATGTACGCCAGTACGCGCTGCTCGGCTTCCTCCAGCGTCACCGTCGATGCGCGCACTTCGTCGGTCAAGCCCGACTTGGCGTGCATGTCGGTGACGACGGCAGGCATGTTCGCCAACGCGTCGTCATCGGCGTGGATGACGATGTCGACACCCTCTCCGAGGATGTTCAGCTCACTGTCGGTCACCAGCGCCGCAATTTCGATCAGCTTGTCCTTGCTCAGGTCCAAGCCGGTCATTTCACAATCGATCCACACAAGTTTGTCCTGCACGCGCTCCACCCTAGTGCGAGCTGCGATGCCACTAGGGTTTGCGGTGGCGATCGAAACCAGTTCAGCACCAGCACACGTTCATGGAGGACGCGGACATGACAGTCGACCCGACGCAGCCGGCACCCACACTCAGTCCTGCGGAGAGGGCGAAGGCAGCCAAGGCTGCCGCAGTGGAAGCCGCGCGGGTGGCGGCCGAAGCACTGGCTGCAGCCGACGCGGCCGAAGCCGAGGCGCTTGCCGCTGAACAAGGGTCGACACCGACAGCGAACGGTAAGGCTGCCGAGATTGCCGCCGGTTACGCATCAGCAGGTGCGGCACTGGAACTGGGAACCGTGGTTCTCGACGGCGTCACCGATCCGGCTGCTCGCATCCGAATTCCGTTGGCGACGTTGAACAGGCACGGTCTCGTTGCCGGGGCCACCGGAACCGGCAAGACCAAGACGCTGCAGGGAATTGCCGAACAGCTCTCTGCTGCAGGGGTTCCCGTCGTGATGGCCGATGTCAAGGGCGATCTTTCGGGACTGTCCGCGCCGGGTGAGGACAGCGAGAAGATTCGCAGCCGCGCTGCGGACACCGGGCTCACGGACTGGGCTCCGGCCGGACACCCGGTGGAGTTTCTTTCTCTCGGAACAGAGGGAATCGGAGTGCCGGTCCGGGCCACCATCACGGCGTTCGGTCCGATTTTGCTGAGTAAAGTGTTGGGGCTGAACAATACTCAAGAATCAACCCTCGGTCTGATCTTCCACTGGGCCGACTCCCAGGGGCTCGCCCTGCTCGATCTCAAGGACCTGCGGTCGGTGATCATGCACCTCACGAGTGACGAGGGGAAGGCAGATCTCAAAGGCATCGGCGGGGTGTCCTCGGCCACCGCAGGGGTGATTCTGCGCGCGCTGGTCAACCTCGAAGCGGACGGAGGAGACACCTTCTTCGGTGAGCCGGAACTCGAGACCGAGGACCTGCTACGCGTCGGACCGGACGGCAGAGGGATCATCACTCTGTTCGAGCTCGGGGCGCAGGCGTCACGTCCGGTGATGTTCTCCACCTTCCTGATGTGGGTGCTCGCCGACCTGTTCCAGACGCTCCCCGAAGTCGGTGATATCGACAAGCCCAAACTGGTCTTCATCTTCGACGAGGCACACCTGCTGTTCGCCGATGCGTCCAAGGCGTTCCTGCAGCAGGTGGAACAGACCGTCAAGCTCATTCGCTCGAAGGGCGTCGGCGTCTTCTTCTGCACGCAGCTGCCCACCGACGTTCCCAACGACGTGCTCTCACAACTGGGCGCACGTATTCAGCATGCTCTGCGCGCCTTCACGCCCGATGATCAGAAGGCACTGAACAAGACGGTGCGCACGTACCCCAAGACCGACGCGTACGACCTCGAAAACGCACTGACGTCGCTGGGGACCGGCGAAGCAATCGTGACGGTGCTCTCGGAGAAAGGCGCGCCGACACCGGTGGCGTGGACGAAGATTCGTCCGCCCCGCTCACTGATGGACACTATCGGCAACGACGCGATCGCCGCGGCCGCGTCGTCGAGCACCCTGTCCGCGAAGTACCGGGAAACGATCGATCGCGAGTCGGCCTACGAGCGCATGAACGCGCGAGTGGCGAACGTGCCCGCTCCCGCCGAGAAGTTCGACATTCCGCCGCTGCCTGCCGACCTGCCGGACCTGCCCCCGAGTGAGCCGGACGGGCCGTCGGCCGCGGAGCGCATCATGGGCAACCCGGCGGTCAAGAGCTTCCTGCGATCGGCCGCCTCGGCTGCCGGGCGGGAGATCTCGCGCAGCATCTTCGGAACTGGACGACGTCGACGGCGCTGAGCTTGCTCAGTCGGGAGTGGAGCCCGCGGAACTTGCTCAGTCGGGAGTGGAGCCCGCGGAACGACCAGGATTCGGGTACTAGTTGCCCAGCTTCTTGTAGAAGCTGCCGATGATCGGTGCGGAGATGCTGCGTGGGCTGTACTGCCCGGCGACCGACATGCCCTTGCTCAGCAGACCGGGAACGACGCGCATCTTGTTCTTCGCGAGGCCGTCCAGCGACAGCTTCGCGGTGTAGGCGCTGTCGATCCACAGGAAGTCGGGGACCATCTTGTCCACGATCGAGGCATCGGCCGGGTCAGGTGTCTCGGTGCGGACCGGGCCTGGAGCGAGCAATGTGACGTTGACGCCGGTGCCCGCGAGCTCACCGCGCAATGACTCCGAGAACGTGTTGACGAAGGCCTTGGTTGCCGCGTACGTCGCGTTGTTGGGGATGGCCATGTTGCCCGCCGCAGATCCGGTGATGAGGATGCCGCCGGCTCCGCGACCGATCATGCCTGGCATGACGGCCAACGTGAGGTCGTGTACCGCAACGGCATTCAGTTCGACCTGATCGCGCTCGTACGCGGGATCGAGCCCGGCCACCGGTCCGAACGTCGCGATGCCTGCGTTGTTGCACAGGATCGAGATCTCACGCTCGGACAGTTCGGTGATCAGTGCCTGGCGCTGCTCGCGGTTCGACAGATCCGACTGCCGGACCTCGACGGCAACACCGTGCTCGGCCGTGAGCTTCGCGGCCAGCGCCTCGAGCAATTCGCCGCGTCGGGCCACCACGATCAGCGAGTGACCACGGGCGGCGAGTTCGGTGGCCAGGGCCTCACCGATACCGGAGGAGGCTCCGGTGACGACGGCGCGGGCATCGGGGTTGGGCTTGGGCAGGCTCACGGTGAGACAGGCTAGCGGACAGATCAGATCGTGGCCGCGAGCCGGGTGCCTTGCTCTATCGCCCGTTTGGCGTCCAGCTCGGCGGCGACGTCCGCACCGCCGATGATGTGCGTGGTGGTACCCGCGGCCTTCAGCTCGTCGACCAGATCGCGTACCGACTCCTGGCCCGCGCAGATCACGATGGTGTCGACCTCGAGCAGACGCGCGCGCTCATGCTTCTCGCCGAACGAGATGTGCAGGCCCGCGTCGTCGATTCGCTCGTAGTTGACGCCCGAAAGCTGATGCACGCCTTTGGCTTTGAGGGCCGCGCGGTGAACCCACCCTGTCGTCTTGGCCAGGCCTGTGCCGATGCGTCCCGGCTTGCGCTGCAGCAGATACACCTCGCGCGGTGATTGCGCAGGCACCGGTGTGGTCAACGCCCCTGGCGCGGCCTCGGGCTCGGTGACGCCCCACTCCTGCTTCCATTCCTTCAGGTCCAGCGTGGGGGAGGCGTCGGTGGTGAGGAACTCGGAGATGTCGATGCCGATTCCGCCTGCACCGATGACGGCAACCCGATCGCCGACCGGCTTGCCGTCCCGTACCAGTTCTGCATACGACAACACCGAGGAGTGTTCGATGCCGGGGATGCTCGGAATCCGGGGTGTGACGCCGGTAGCCAGCACGACCTCGTCGAACTCGCCTGCGATCAGTTCGGCGGCCGAAACTCGGCTGTCCAGGTGGACGGCGACGTCGGCGGCGCGGAGCGCGCTGGAGAAATATCGAATCGTCTCTGCAAATTCCTCCTTGCCGGGAATCAGCCGCGCGATACCGAACTGACCGCCGATCTCGCCCCTGGCCTCGAACAGGCTGACGGCATGGCCGCGTTGCGCGAGATTGAGTGCTGCGGCCAAGCCTGCGGGCCCGGCTCCGACGACCGCGACCTTCTTCGTCTTTTTCGTCGGCAGCAATTGTAGGTCGATCTCGCGGCCCGCACGGGGATTGACCAGGCACGAGACCTTCTTGTGGACGAACGCGTGGTCGAGGCAGGCCTGATTGCAGGCGATGCAGGTGTTGATCTGGTCCGCGGAGTCGGTGGCTGCCTTCTCGACCCAGAACGGATCGGCCAGCATCGGCCTGGCCATCGCGATCAGCTGCGCATCGCCGCGGGCGAGGATGTTCTCGGCGATCTCGGGCATGTTGATGCGGTTGGATGCCGCAACGGGGATGGTGACGTACTTTTCCAGCTTGCCGGTGATGTCGGCAAAGGCTGCTCGCGGAACCGAGGTGACGATGGTCGGCACCCGCGATTCGTGCCAGCCGATGTCGGTGTTGATGATGTTCGCGCCTGCAGCTTCGACGTCCTCCGCCAGGGCAACGATGTCGTTCCAGCTCTGGCCCTGTTCCACGAGGTCGGCCATCGACAGACGGAACACGATGAGAAAGTCCGGGTCCACTGCAGCCCGCGTCTGTCGCACGATCTCCACGGCCATCCGACGGCGATTCTCCGCCGAACCGCCCCACTCGTCACGCCGCTTATTGGTGCGCTCGGAGAGGAACTGATTGATGAAGTAACCTTCGCCGCCCATGATCTCGACGCCGTCGTATCCGGCGCTCTGCGCGAGCCGGGCACAACGCACGAAATTGCGGATCTGCCAGCGAACGCCCCTCGACGTCAACCGCCGCGGCCGAAAAGGGTTGATGGGAGCCTTGATCGACGACGCCGACACGCTCAGCGGCTGATACGAGTAACGCCCGGCGTGCAGGATCTGCAGCGCGATCTTGCCGCCCTCACGGTGTACCGCCGCGGTGATCCGGCGGTGCCGACGGGCCTCGAGGCGGTTGGTCAGCTTGGCTCCGAACGGCAGCAGCCAACCGGTGCGATTGGGGGCATAGCCCCCGGTGATGATGAGGGCGACGCCGCCGCGGGCCCGCTCGGCGAAGTAGGCCGCCAAGCGGCCGGTGTCGCGGGCGCGATCTTCGAGGCCGGTGTGAATCGAACCCATGATCACCCGGTTCTTCAGCGTGGTCGCACCGACATCCAACGGCGACAACAGAATCGGATACGGGCCAGCAGTCTGCTCGGTCTTCACAGCTTCTCCAATACTTCGGTGCACCACTCGGTGAATCCTTCTTCGACGCGAATTCCGCCGCGTAGCACCAGGTATTGATGCAACGCGGTGCCGGTGAGGGCCGCGGGATCCGGAAAATCCTGCTTCTCGATCAGTCGGTAGACGTCGAGGCGGGTGGCATGAACATCGCGATGGCGGGCAACCTCGACCTTCAACGCGTCGATGTCACCGTTGGCGGCACCGCGAATCTTGACGGCGAGTTCCTCGCGTAGCTGCGATGGATCGGTCGGCGCGGCGATCCATCGATCGAGTTCGGCATGGCCTGCGGTACTGACCGAGTAGACCTTCTTGTCGGGACGGCCGTCCTGCGCCACCGCCTCACCGGTGATCCACCCGGCCCCGTCCATCCGCGTCAGCGTCCGGTAGATCTGCTGATGCGTTGCGCTCCAGAAGAAGCCGATGGACTTGTCGAACCGTCGGGCGAGCTCGTATCCCGAGCCACTGAGCTCGGTGAGGGAAACCAGAATCGCGTGTTCCAAAGCCACAACCGAGAGTATGTATGCAACGTGGTGACTATGCAACTAGGTGCACTCAAGAATTCGGATTCCGCGGGCTAGTGTTGGCAACCATGGGAACCCAGCCGGAGGCCGTTGTCGTCGGAGTCGCAACCACTCGTAAACAGGTCACCGCCTGGGGATTCTGGGATTGGGGCTCGGCTGCGTTCAACGCCGTGATTCTCACGTTCGTGTTCTCGGTGTATCTCACCGACGCCGTCGGCGACGACCTGCCCGGCTCGATCTCGGCCACCACCTGGTTCAGCTGGTCCATCGCGCTGTCGAGCGTCGTCATCGCGCTCCTGGCCCCGGTCTGTGGGCAGTACTTCGACGCGCGCGGCAAACGCAGATGGTTGCTGGGGGTGTTGACCGCACTGACGGTCGTGGCCATGGCCGGCCTGTTCTTCGTCCAGGACGACTATCACTATCTCTGGCTCGGCCTGTTGCTGCTCGGTCTCGGATCCATCATGTTCGAGTTGGCCAGCATCCCGTACAACTCGATGCTGCGGCAGGTCTCCACTCCGGAGAACATCGGTCGCGTATCCGGATTCGGTTGGGCGATGGGCTATTTCGGCGGGATCGTCCTGCTTCTCCTGTGCTACCTGGGCTTCATCGTCGGCGACGGCGACACTCGAGGTTTGCTGGGGCTGACCACCGACGGTGGCCTGAACATCAGACTCGTCGCCGTACTCGCGGCCATATGGTTCGCGGTCTCGGCCATCCCGGTGATGTTCGCAGTTCCCGAAGTGCCCAGGGCCGTTGCCGATCCCAAGGCTGCACAGGCCGGGTTCGCGGAGTCCTATCGCGTTCTCTTTCGCGATGTGCGCGAGTTGTGGAGCGCAGACCGGCGCGCCGTCTACTACCTGATCGCCAGCGCACTGTTCCGAGACGGACTGGCAGGTGTCTTCACCTTCGGAGCCGTTCTTGCCGTCAGCGTCTACGGCATCGGCGCGGCGGACGTACTGTTGTTCGGCGTCGCCGCCAATGTCATCGCCGGCCTCGGTGCCATCGTCGCCGGGCGGTTCGACGACAGAATCGGACCCAAGAAGGTCATCGTCTTCTCGCTCACGTCCATGATCGCGGCCGGAACCATTCTGCTGTTCGTGTCGGGACCGACGATGTTCTGGATCTTCGGGCTGATCCTGTGCCTGTTCGTGGGGCCCGCGCAATCGTCTGCGCGTACCTTCCTGGCCCGACTGGCACCTCCCGGGCGCGAAGGCCAGTTCTTCGGACTGTTTGCGACGACGGGTCGTGCCGCGTCGTTCCTCGCGCCGTCCCTGTTCGGGCTGTTCGTGTGGATGTTCGACGCCGACCGGGCGGGTATCGCCGGGCTGATCATCGTCCTCGCCGCCGGTCTGCTTGCGTTGCTGAAGGTGCGGGCTCCGGAGCAGGTCTTCTAAACGGAGTCGATACGGGCCAGGATCTCGGCCGTGAGTTCCCCTGGGGCTTCCTCGGGGATCCAGTGGGAGATGCCGTCGAGTTCGACGAACCGGTACGGCGCATCGACGAATTCGCCGCAGCGCTCCACGCCGGCTCGGCCGATGGCGGTGTCGCCGTTGCTCCAGACGTAGGTGGTGGGAACGGTCACCGGAGGGAGGTTCGCGAACTCCCTGGTCATCGCGGCGTACCAACTCGATGCGGCCGTCAGCGCCCCGGGGACGGTGAGATGACGAACGTACTCGTCGTCGAGGCTCTCGGCACCGAACATCGCACGCAGACGCTGTGCGTCGTTCTCCATCAGAACTCGCTCGGCCTTCTCCGGTTCCCGAAGCAGGCCGAAGTACTGCGACCGCTCCTGCTGGTCCGGATCCTGGCGGATGGCCCAGTTGAACGCCGCCGAATGCGGAACCGATGCTGCAGTGAGCGTGCGGACGCGATCGGGGTGTTCGGCCGCCAGGTGCCAGGCGACCACCGCACCCCAGTCGTGTCCGACCAGGTGCGCCGACGGTAGATCCAGCGCGTCGAGCAAACCGAGGATGTCACCGGTGAGCTGCTCGATGCGATAGTGCTCGACCCCGATCGGGCGGGCTCCGGGGGAGTATCCCCGCTGATTGGGCGCGATCACGCGGCAACCCGTTGCGACGAGTCCGGGTGTCACGCTGGTCCACGACGCGTTGGTTTGTGGAAAGCCATGCAGCGCAACAACTGGAACTCCATCCGAGGGGCCAGCCATCGCAACTTCGAATACGTACGCGCCGACACTTACCTCGGACATGAACTTCCCTTCGTGGACGTATTCTTCTCGAACGGTCAAGCCCGACGTGGTTCCCATCGGCTCATCCCGAGCATGATCATGCGGATCTGCTTCTCCGTGCGCTCGACCAGATCCTTCTCGTTCTGACTACCCGGTCTGTCGATTTCCAACAGACCGACCACGGCCGTGAGCATCGTCGAGACAAGAAGGTCTGCCGTCATCTCCAGATCGGCGACGTCCCACTGTTCGAGGCCAGGCATTCGGGAGAGATCGATCGTCAGCTCGCTGACGAACAGTCGAAGCTCGGTGGCGAAGGCACGACGTACCTCGGTGACTCCGCCGTAGCGCTCACGACTGAGAAAGCGGAACTGATCTTCGTGAGTACGAACCTGACGGACCAGGATGCCGAACGACTCGGTAGCCGTCTTCGCGCTCGGATTACGACGGGCGTCGCGCAACATCTGCCGCAGCATGCGCATGCTGTCCTCGACGAGAGCGACGCCCAGGTCCTCCATCGAGGCGAAGTGGCGGTAGAACGCAGTGGGAACAATGCCGGCCGATCGGGCGACCTCGCGCAGGCTGACACTGGCGAAGGATCGTTCGCGGAGCAGGTCGAGGGTGCCCTCGATGAGGGCTTGACGCGTGCGCTCCTTGCGCTCGGCGCGGGTCCCCGGTTCTGTCACGACGTCCAGTTTATGGGCGCGCATTCTGTGACCTCCCTTCCGGTTCTACCCGGACACCCGTCGACGGCCGTTTTTGCTGTGTAACGACCGTCACATAAGCGTTGACAGGTACCGGTGTCGCTCTGTCACACTCATGTTAGTGCACAATCGTTCACTGAATGGGTCGTTGGTTTCGATCCGGTTAGGGAGGATGGAATGACGCTTCAAGAACGTCCGTCGCGAACGTCGGGTTCGCGCAAGTTCTCGCTTCTTTCCCTGTTCGAGGCCATGGCCACACCTCACGCGCTCGATCGGTACCTCGAACTCGTCGATCCTATGACGACGGTTCGCGACCTGCGCGGAGAAGTGACCGAGATACACCGGTCCACCGAAGACTCGTTGACGCTCACCATCCGCCCGACACGTCAGTGGAAGGGCTTCAAGGCGGGTCAGTTCGTCCAGGTCGGTGTCGTCATCGACGGTGTTCGGCAGACGCGCTGTTACTCGCCCGCCTGCTCGCAGTACCGCAAGGACGGCCGGATCGAACTGACGATCAAGGCGCATCCCGAAGGCCTGGTGTCGCAGTACCTGCACAAGAACGCGCATGTCGGCCTCGTGGTCAGCCTGTCGCAGGCCGACGGCACGTTCGAGCTTCCCGAACCACGCCCGGCCAAGACGTTGCTGATCAGCGGTGGCAGCGGCATCACGCCGGTGTTGTCGATGCTCAGGTCGCTGCTGGACGAGGGGTACAGCAGCGACCTGACCTTCCTGCACTACGCGTTCACCGAGAACGACGTCGCGTACAAGAAGGACCTGGAGAAGATCGCCGCCGAGCACGAGAACGTGAACATCGTCTTCGCTTACACCGAGCAGAAGACCGGCGGTGACCTGTACGGATTCTTCGGACAGGAACACCTCGACGCGGTTGCCCCGTGGTTCGCCGACGCGGACACGTTCCTGTGCGGCCCTCCGGGACTGATGAAGGGCGTGAGGTCCTTCTTCGACGACGCAGGCCTCGGCGAGCGCTTGCATCTCGAGGAGTTCACGCCCTCGTTCGCGACGGTCGGCGACGACGTCACCGGAACCACCACCTTCTCCGGGAGCGATGTGGCCTCGGAGAACGACGGGGAAACGCTGCTCGAGCAGGCGGAGGCCGCCGGTCTCTCGCCGGCCAACGGCTGCCGGATGGGAATCTGCTTCACCTGCACTTCGGTGAAGAAGTCCGGCTGCACCAAGAACATCAAGACCGGTGAGACCGACACCGAATCCGACAAGAAGATCCAGCTCTGCGTGTCCGTCGCCGTCGGCGACGTCGACATCGACATCTAGGTCCACCCAAGACATTTCGACACACAGACCATCTCGACCCGATCGAATTGGAGATCATCAGATGCTCGGAACGATTCTCTCGATCCTGCCCACCGCTGTCCTACCGTTTCGTCGCAACGAGACACTGCCGGACGCGCCGACCGTGCTGACCTACGAACAGGTCGAGGAGCTCGGTCGCGAGCTCGACGACCTGCGTGCCCGAACCGTCGCCAAGCTCGGTGACGAGGATCGCGAATACATCTACAAGATCATCAAGGCGCAGCGCGGCCTGGAGATCACCGGACGCGCGTTGATGTACCTGCCGTTCCTCCCGCCGGCGTGGCTCGCCGGTGTCGGTGCACTCGGCGTTGCGAAGATCCTCGACAACATGGAGATCGGCCACAACGTCATGCACGGCCAGTACGACTGGATGCGTGAGCCCGGTCTGAACTCCGAGGTGTTCGAGTGGGACACCGTCTGCCCGGCAGACCAGTGGAAGCATTCACACAACTACATGCACCACACCTTCACCAACATCGTCGGTATGGACCGCGACATCGGCTACGGCATCTTGCGCATGGACCAGGACCAGAAGTGGAACCCGTACTACCTGGGCAACCCGGTCTACGCGTTCCTGCTGATGACGTTCTTCGAGTGGGGCGTCATGCTCCACGACCTCGAGACCGAGAACATCGTCGCGGGTAAGCGCAAGTGGCACGACGTCAAGCCGCTGCTGCAGGGCATGTGGCGCAAGGCGGGCAAGCAGGCGCTCAAGGACTACGTGATCTTCCCGGCGCTAACCGGACCGTTCTTCGCGTCCACCGTGGTCGGGAACGTTGCCGCCAACCTCGTCCGCAACGTGTGGACCTACTCGATCATCTTCTGTGGCCATTTCCCGACCGGAGTCCAGACCTTCAGCCAGGAGGAGACCGCCGACGAGAGCCGCGGCGAATGGTACGTCCGTCAGATGTTGGGATCGGCCAACATCGAGGGAAGCCCGCTCTTCCACATCATGTCGGGCAACCTCTCCCACCAGATCGAGCACCACCTGTTCCCGGACCTGCCCGCGCATCGCTACCCGCAGATCGCGCCCGAGGTCAAGGCACTGTGCGAGAAGTACGACCTGCCCTACAACACCGGCGGCTTCTTCCAGCAGATCGGCTCCGTGTGGGGCAAGATCTTCAAACTCGCCCTGCCCAACTCGCTGACGGGGTCGGCACCTCCGGCCAGTGTTATCGTCGAGCGTAAGAAGACCAGCGCAGCGTGACGACTTCGAAGGGGGCGGTCCTGTTGGTGGGAAAGTTCGAGCGCAACAAGGACACCGTTCAGGAGTTCACCGAATCTGCCGCCAATCACGTCGGCCGGATCGTGGTGATCATCACCGGAGCCGTCCGCGACGTCACCCGTGAGATCGGAGATCTGATCACCGATGGCATCGAGATGCGGGAAGCGGCGAAGAAAGCGGAGCGCGACGCCCCGCTGGGTACCGTGATCAACGGAGAGTTCGAGACTCGCGACCGACATTGATTCATCGAATCGACAACGAAGCCGTCCGAGTGATGCTCGGGCGGCTTCGTCGTGTCTCGGGTACGGGTGGCTAGCGGCGGCGCAGTCGCCACAGCGAGGTGGTCTCGCGCGAACGGGCCTCGTGCAGCACATCGGAGGAGTCGCTGACTCGCGAGTGCGTCGGTGTGGTGTCGCTACGGTCGACAATCACCAGCCCTGCCGCGTCGACAGCGCCGAGAAGGTCTGCGCGCGTGACCAATCCGAGCAGTTCGGCGAGGTCGGAGAGAACCAACCAGGCCTCGCCGTTCGATGTCAGGTGTCCACCGAGGCGGCTCAGGAAGGACTTGAGCATTCGCGACCCGGGGTCGTACACCGCATGTTCGATGCCCGAGGTCGGCTTCGTGGGAATCCAGGGCGGATTGCACACGATCAATCCCGCGCGCCCGGTCGGGAAGATGTCGGTCTGCACCACCTCGACTCGATCGGTGCAACCGAGTGCCTCGATGTTCGCTCGTGCACAGGCGACCGATCGCGGGTCCTTGTCGGTGGCGACGACCGAGGTCACGCCGCGGCGGGCGAGTACTGCAGCCAGAACACCCGAGCCGGTACCGATGTCGAACGCGCGGTCCGCGGGAGGCAGTGGTGCGTCGGCGACGAGTTGGATGTACTCGCCGCGAATGGGGGAGAAGACTCCGTAGTGCGGGTGAATCGAGGCGTCCAGAGCCGGTACGAAGACGCCCTTGCGACGCCACTCGTGTGCACCGACCATGCCGAGCAGTTCGCGCAACGAGAGCACGCACGGCGCGGCGTCGGGGCCGATGGCCTCCGACACTGCGGCCTGGACGTCCGGTGCTCGGCCGAGATCGAGGCGGGCACTCGAATCGAGTTCCACCAGAAGCATTCCGAGCACCCGAACGCGGCGCGCCTGGTACTGGCGATGCAGATGAAACTGCTCGGCGGGCGACGCATCGGGCGACCGTTTGGCGGGCGGAACCCGACGGGTCATCGCGGACAACAGTTGTCGCGCATTGTTGTAGTCACCGCGCCACAACAGGGCCTCGCCGATCGCGGCCAGCTTGTAGGCGACGTCAGCGGTGGTCGAATCGTCGACGATGCGCACCATACGAGGAGCGGGAGCGCCGTTCTCCGACTGCCAGCGGGAGGTGCGTTCGCTACCGTCCTCGACCCAGGTGATGCTCATGCCGCGCTCTCGTTCACGCTGCAGTGTGCGGGTACTCCGCACTGCGATGTTGGAAGGCAAGGATATTGGGGTTGACGATGACGCCGCTCCTAATCTCGATCGATCGCTCGATGGTGGAATCGGCACTCCACCCCGAGGGGCCGTCGAGCACGATCCGCAGATACGGCAACAGTGATTCGCTGATCTCCCAGGTGGCCGAATTCCACAGATACGACGGGCTGTGGTCGACGGCGTAGTACCGCACGTTGTCGCCCACGGTGAACATGGGATCGGCGAACGACGTGGGCTTGGCCCACTCGAATCCCATGCCCTCGTCGCAGGAGACATCCACCACGAGGGTCCCTGGTGCGAGAGTGGGCAGATCGTCGTTCGTCAAGAACGTCAACGGTGCATTGGTATCTTGCAGAACGCAATTGACGATGACATCGTGATCGGCGAGGAACTGCGAGAGCGGCACTCGTCCGTCGGGAGTCAGCGCCCTGCTCTGCCGCGGATCGGCGTCGTCGAGATCGAAATTGACGATGTTGGCCGAATGGATCGGCGAACTCACCGCAGTGACGCCGCGCTGCGTCAGGACGTCGACATCGTGAATGCCGTGCGCGCTCAAGGCGGTGACCGCACCGCGGGCCGTTGCACCGAATCCGATGACTGCGGCACGCAGCCTACGGCCGTAGTCGCCGGTGGATCCGATCAGCTGCAAGGCGTGCAACACGGAGCAGTAACCTGCCAGCTCGTTGTTCTTGTGGAACACATGCAGATTGAACCAACCATCCTGCGTCCAGTGATTCATGGCCTCGAAGGCGATCAGTGTCAGCTTGCGATCGACGGCGATCTGCGTGAGCTTCTGGTCCTGCACGCAGTGGGGCCAACCCCACAGGGTCTGGCCCGGTCGCAATTCGGACAGGTCCTCCGCCTGTGGCTTCGGCAGCAGAATCACATCGCACTCGGCGATGAGCTGCTCGCGTGTGCGAATGCCTGCCACTTGGCCGGCCAGGTGCTCGTCCGAAATTCCGAACGGTTCGCCGTAGCCGGATTCGACAAACATGCGGGCGCGGATATCGGCGTCGATTCGATCGAAATGCAGTGGATGAATCGGTAGTCGACGCTCATCGGGCTTGCGCGAACGTGAGAGGACTCCGAGAGTGAGCTGATGCACGTGTGACCCTTCGTTATGCGAAGTCAACCACAGTGAGCCGAAGTGTCTTGCGTTCCTGCTGGTCAGAGGGTGCCCCCGGCAGGATTCGAACCTGCGACCAAGGGATTAGAAGGCCCTTGCTCTATCCCCTGAGCTACGGAGGCTGGCGCGTGCGGGCGAACCCGCTCGAGCACGGTTGACGAGTGTACCTTTCCGGATACGTCGATCGCGCAGGCATGGGTTGGGCGACGGCCGCAGCGGGAAAGCAATGGTCTGGGAGACGTTCCGATTCGAGTCGAAGGAGGTTCGATGCACGACATCCTCGACGACGCGCTGCACACCTGCCAGTCCGGCAACATCGCAGCGGTGGCAACCGTGATTCGCACGTTCGACTCCGCGCCGCGTCCCGCGGGGGCGGCGATGCTGGTCGGCTCGGACGGCACGGTTGTTGGGTCGGTGTCCGGCGGCTGCGTCGAAGGCTCGGTCTACGAACTCGCGCAGGACGTCCTGCGCACCGGAACTCCGGTTCTCACTCGGTACGGAGTGTCCGACGACGAGGCGTTCGCCGTCGGGCTCACCTGCGGCGGAACGCTCGACGTCTTCGTCGAAGTGTTCTCTCCGCAGACGTTCCCCGAACTCGACTCGGTCGTGGCGGACGTGCGCAACAACATTCCCGTCGCGGTGGCGACCGTGGTTTCGCACACCGATCCGGAATGCGTCGGCCGGAGGCTGGTCGTCGGAGAGGCAGGCACCCGCGGTTCGATCGGCAGTGCGCGGGCCGACGCGGCCGTCGCGGACGACGCGAAAGGGCTTCTGGCATCGGGCCGTTCGGCCGTCCTGACATATGGACCCGACGGTCAGCGACGAGGTGAGGGCATGGAGGTGTTCGTGTCCAGTCACGCACCGCCGCCCCGAATGTTGGTGTTCGGAGCCATCGATTTCGCAGCTGCGGTGGCGCAGCAGGGTGTTTTTCTCGGCTACCGCGTCACCGTCTGCGATGCACGTGCAGTTTTCGCGACCCCGCAGCGGTTTCCCGCCGCCGAACAGGTCGTCGTCGCCTGGCCACACGACTACCTGGCGGAGCAGTGGTCGGCGGGGGAGTTGGACGAGCGGACTGTTGTCTGTGTGCTCACCCACGACCCCAAATTCGACGTGCCACTGCTCGAGGTCGCGTTGCGTCTGCCGAGCCTGGCTTTCGTCGGTGCGATGGGCTCACGCCGTACTCATGACGATCGCACGGCTCGGTTGCGGGCAACGGGGCTGACCGAGTCCGAACTCTCCCGATTGGCCAGCCCGATCGGTCTCGATCTCGGTGCCCGAACGCCTCAGGAGACTGCCGTGTCGATCGCGGCAGAGATCATCGCGCGCCGCTGGGGCGGCACCGGTGAACCGTTACGGGCCCGACATGGTCGCATCCACCACGACGCTACCGAGGACGGGCGCGGGGGCAAGTACGACGCTGTGTAGGACTCGCCTTTCGAGTATCGCCGATCACCTCCTACTCTGGTGGTATGGCAACGCCGGATCTCGACAAGACCGAACCCTCGACCGCTGAACCCTCGGCGGGCGATATGCGGACGGACGGGGAACCGCGTTCGGCCACCACAACGGTGTTCGTCACTGCAGGCGTCATCGCCGGTGTGGTGGCCGCCCTCATCGTGATGCTCTCCGCGTCCGACGCGTTGGTGTTGCTCGGAATCCCGGACCCAGGTCCGGCCACCACCTACGGTCTGCCTGCCCTGCGGGCGATCGGAGAGGTCGCGGCCGTCATCGCCGTCGGGTCGTTCCTGCTGGCAGCGTTTCTCGTGCCGCCGCAGAAGAACGGCGTCCTCGACGTCGATGGCTACCGGGCGGTGCGCACCGGCTCGGTCGCATCCATCGTCTGGGCTGTGTGCGCGCTTCTCCTCGTGCCCCTGACGTTGTCGGACACATCCGGCCAGCCGTTCACGGAGGCCATCAAGCCGGCGAACCTGTGGATCGCGCTCGATCAAGTGGAGATCGCCAGTGCGTGGCGTTGGACGGCGATCATGGCCGTGGTGCTGGCGATCTTCTCGCGCACGGTGTTGCGGTGGTCCTGGACCCCGGCGCTGCTCGGATTCTCCCTCGCGACCCTGCTGCCGATCGCGTTGAGCGGCCATTCCTCGGCGGGCGGGTCGCACGATATCGCGACCAACAGCCTGATCCTGCACCTCGGGGCTGCATCACTGTGGGCGGGCGGGCTGTTCGCGTTGCTGGCACACCTACGTAGGGGAGGCGCGCACTCGGACGTCGCGGCGCGCCGGTTCTCGACCATCGCCGGCATCTGCTTCGTCGTCATGGGTATCAGTGGAGTCATCAACGCGCTGGTCCGAGTCTCG
This sequence comes from Rhodococcus ruber, assembly GCF_027270735.1. Classification (GTDB taxonomy): domain Bacteria; phylum Actinomycetota; class Actinomycetes; order Mycobacteriales; family Mycobacteriaceae; genus Rhodococcoides; species Rhodococcoides rubrum_A. The sequence continues at coordinate 157,308 of NZ_JAPWIJ010000004.1, forward strand.
ATCGCCGACCTGTTCACCACCACCTACGGTCTGTTGATCGTGGGCAAGATCCTCGCGTTGATCGTGCTCGGCGGATTCGGATGGATGCAGCGTCGGCGGGCACTCCCGGCCCTGATCGCCGACCCCACCGCCCGCGGACCGCTGCTCCGATTCGCCGGGGCCGAGGTGCTGGTCCTCGCCGCGACCATCGGCCTGGCCGTCGGGCTCGGACGGACCCCGCCGCCGGCCGAGATCGACCCCAACCTCACGCCCACCGAGGCCGCACTCGGATACGACCTCAGCGGCCCGCCCACGTTCGCGCGAATGGCCTTCGACTGGCGCTTCGATCTGATCTTCGGCACCGCCGCAATCGTCATGGCCGTCGTGTACCTGATCGGCGTACGCCGTCTGCGGCTGCGCGGCGACGCATGGCCCGTCGGCCGCACCGTCGCGTGGGTCCTGGGCTGCCTCACGCTGCTCATCAGCACGTCCTCGGGAATCGGGCGCTACTCCACGGCCGTGTTCAGCGTGCACATGACCGGGCACATGATGCTCTCGATGCTGGCACCGGTCCTGCTCGCGCTCGGCGGGGCTCTCACGTTGGCACTGCGGGTGTTGCCCGCCGCGGGTAAAAGCGGTGTGCCCGGCATGCGCGAATGGCTGTTGATCGGCTTGCACAGCCGAATCTCGCAGTTCCTGACGCATCCGCTCGTCGCCTCGGTGATCTTCGTCGGCGGCTTCTACGTGCTGTACCTCGGCGGCATCTTCGGAGCCGTGCTGGACAGTCATGGCGCACACCTGTTGATGAACCTGCACTTCGTACTCAGCGGCTACCTCTTCTACTGGACCGTCATCGGCGTCGACCCGTCGCCGCGGAAGATCGCGCCGGTGACCAAGCTGGCAGTCGTGTTCGGATCCTTGCCGTTTCACGCGTTCTTCGGGGTTGCCCTGATGAGCATGAACACCGTCATGGGTGCCTGGTTCTACCGCACGCTCGGGCTGGACTGGAACTCCGATCTGCTCGGAGATCAGAAGCTCGGCGGCGGGATCGCCTGGGCCACCGGCGAAGTTCCACTGGTACTCGTCATGTTGGCGCTGCTGATCCAGTGGTCTCGGAGCGACGACAGAGATGCCAGACGCGGCGACCGCGCCGCCGAGCGCGATCACGACGCCGATTTGGCAGCCCACAATGCGATGTTCGCCGAGCTCGCCCGACGAGATCAGACGGGCGGACGCTAGCAGAGTGGGGTCAGTCGCTCTCGGCGATTTTGGCGAGTAATCGATTCAGCTCGACGCGTTCGGCCGACTCGAGGCCGTCGAACATCTCGGACGACACCTGACGACGCGCGTCGTCGATCCGGTCCAGCAGCGCGCGACCGGTATCGGTCAGCGTCACCAGCACTGCCCGCCGATCACTCGGATCCGGCTGCCGCGTCACCAGTTGCGCCGATTCGAGCGAGTCGACGATGTCGGTGGCCGATCGCGCCACGATGCGGAGGTGTTCGGCGAGATCGCGCAGACGCATCGATTCCTGCTCGCGGGCCAGGACGTGCAGGGCCCGGCTCTGTGAGGGATTGAGTCCGAACGGTTCGAGCGCACTCATGTGGCTGCGCCGGATGCGCCGCGCGACAGCCATGAAGCTTTCGCTCAGATTGGTCGAAGGTCCGGGATCCATGGAACGGATCATAGCGAGGGTTGCTCGCAACCTCATAGTGAGGTAACCTCTGCATGTTGCTTCAGTGACCCTCTAGTTCAACTTCTCAGGAGGCCTACTTGGAAAGCCGACCCGAACGTTCTCTTCCCGCATCCGATCCAGCACCCGTCAGCCGAGTCCTGGCTCTGTTCACGCCCTACCGGCGCAAGATCGCCATCGTCAGTGCGATCATCGTGGCCAGTGCGATCATCGCCCTCGCCTCTCCCTTACTCCTTCGCGAACTCCTCGATCATGCGATCCCCGACCGTGACGTCACTCTCGTCACCCTCATCGCGCTCGGCATGATCGCAGTTGCAGTCGCCACCAATACCCTCGGCGTCGTACAGACCTGGATGTCCAACGGCGTCGGCCAGCAACTCATGCACGACCTCCGCGTACAGGTCTACTCGCACCTGCAGCGGCAGTCCCTCGGATTCTTCGCTCGTACGCGCACCGGCGAGGTGCAATCACGTATCGCCAACGACATCGGCGGTATGCAATCGGTCGTCACCAACACCGCGACGTCCATCGCGCAGAACGCGACGACGGTCGCCGCGACGGTGGTTGCCCTCTTCCTGCTCGACTGGAAACTCGCCACGTTCTCGTTGATCATCCTGCCGGTATTCGTTCGCGTAGCGCGCCGCATCGGTGACGAGCGCCGCAAGATCTCGACCAGGCGACAGAAGTTGCTCAGTGATCTGTCTGTCCAGATCGAGGAATCCCTTTCTGTCAGCGGCATTTTGCTGGGCAAGACCACCGGTTCCGCACAGGTGTTGACCGAGAAGTTCGCCGACCGATCCCACGAAGTGGCCGGCGTCGAGCTCGCAGCGATGATGGCGGGAAAGTGGCGAATGGCCACCATCCAGATCAGTTTCGCCGTCATGCCTGCCCTGGTGTATTGGTTCGCCGGCATCACCATCGGCCAGGGGAGTGCCTTGACGATCGGAACTCTGGTCGCCTTCACTGCTCTGCAAACTCAATTGTTCCGGCCCACCATGCAATTGCTCAACACCGGAGTCGAGGTACAGGCCTCACTCGCCCTGTTCGGTCGGGTGTTCGAGTACCTCGATCTGCCGATCGACGTTGCCGAGCCGGCACATCCGGTGGCGCTGCCTCGTGAGGCCGTGCACGGCGACGTCGCCTTCCGCGGTGTCGATTTCACCTATGCCGCGGCGACAGTTCCGACCTTGAGCGACATCGACCTCGAGGTCCCGGCCGGAAGCACTCTCGCCCTGGTCGGTGCTACCGGATCCGGTAAGACGACTCTGGGCTATCTGGTTGCGCGGCTGCATGATCCGACTTCCGGATCGGTGACCATCGACGGGATCGATCTGCGGGAGATGGCGTCGGAGAACATCGCCGACCTGGTCGGCGTCGTTTCGCAGGAGACATACCTGTTTCACGCCACCATCAGGGAGAATCTGCGGTTCGCCAAACCCGATGCCTCCGACGAGGAGATTGTCGCAGCCGCCCGAACGGCGCAGATCCACGATTTCATCGATGGACTCGACGACGGCTACGACACGATGGTCGGTGAGCGCGGATACCGGTTCTCGGGTGGCGAGAAGCAACGGATCGCGATAGCGCGAACCGTATTGCGGAACCCGCCGATTCTGGTGCTCGACGAAGCGACCAGTGCCCTCGACAACCGCACCGAACGTGCAGTGCAAACGGCTCTCGACGGTCTGATGGAAGGTCGAACGACCATCCTCATCGCGCACCGGTTGTCCACGGTGCGCGGTGCGGACCGTATCGCGGTACTCGACCACGGGGTCGTTCGCGAGGTCGGAAGCCACGAATACCTGTTGGAGCAGGGCGGCATGTACGCCCAATTGGTCCGAGCCGCAGACGATGTCGTGGACAGTGTGGCTGCATGAGCGAGACCGGGTGATCCCACTGCGGACCATCGCGGGCCGCGTCGAGTGCGAGATCGAGATCAAGAAGTCTCGCTTCGTCGCGGTCGTCGATCGCGCGGCCACCGAAGCAGAGGCGCGAGTGCTGATCGGATGCGCCCGTAAGGCCGATCCTGCTGCCGGGCATCACTGTTCGGCGTTCATCGTCGACGCGTCGGCCACCGATTCGCGCATCGAGCGGTCCAACGACGACGGTGAACCCGGTGGCACGGCGGGGATGCCGATGCTCGAGGTGCTGCGTGGGCATCACCTGACGAACGTCGTCGCCGTGGTCAGCCGATATTTCGGTGGAACCAAGCTCGGCACCGGTGGCCTGGCCCGCGCCTACTCCGGCGCGGTGACCGAGGCGCTGACCGGAGCGCAATTTCTCACCCGAGAGCGGCGCGAGATCCTGACGCTCGAACTCGATCACGCCGAGGTGGGCCGAGTCGAATCGGAACTGCGCGGGCACGGAGTGCTCGTGGTGGGGACTTCCTACGCGGCCCGTGCGGTTCTGACCGTCGCGGCTGCGGACGCCGATTCGGTTGCGGCACTTGTTGCTTCGCTCACCGCTGGGCGCGTGGCCCCGGAACACAGCGGACACGTGTACGTGGAAATTCCGGTCTAGCACAGCCCACCGACACTCCGGGGTCGGACGACCCCCGATCCTGTCCGTTCATCCACAGGGCGAGCGTCTGTCCACATTTTGCGAACACGTTCACCACGGACGTCCTGCGCGTAGCAGTCTCGATTTCGATCGCAATCACGCGATACTATGATCGAGAGGGCAGAGAACCATGTACGAAGCACAATGCGCCGTGGTCGGCACCGTCATCACCAACCCCGTCAAGCGGTCCACACCCACCGGCGACGAGGTCCTCAGCTTTCGGATGGCCAGCAACGCTCGGCGTCAGGACCGCAACACGGGTGAATGGACCGACGGGGGAACCCTCTACCTGACGGTCACGTGCTGGCGCCGTCTGGTGCGCGGCGTCGGAGCCTCACTGATGAAGGGCGATCCGATCATCGCCTACGGGCAGTTGCGAACCAACGAATACACCAATCGGGACGGACTCGAGCGCGCCGATCTCGAGATGAGCGCCAGTGCGGTCGGACCGGACCTCGCGCGGTGCAACGTCTCGATCCATCGGACCAAAGCCGTGGTGCCCGAGGCAGCGACGGACGGAGATCCGGGAGCGTCGGAACCCCTCGACAGCGATCGAGAGTCGATGGCGGACCGCGAATCGATCGACGAGGACGTTCGAGAGTCGATACCGGCCTGAACGACTGCCGGCATCCGCCGTTCACGCTGCATCGGAACCTGCGATCGAGTGTGGACGGCGGATGCGGGCTCGGCACCTTCTCGGGCGATGGTGTTCGGACGCGCCCGCACCGATAAGCTGGCCCTCATGGCTGAATTCATTTACACCATGAAGAAGGTGCGCAAGGCGCACGGCGACAAAGTCATCCTCGACGACGTGACGATGAGCTTCTATCCGGGAGCGAAGATCGGCGTCGTCGGCCCCAACGGCGCCGGTAAGTCCAGCATCCTCAAGATCATGGCGGGAATCGATCAGCCCGGAAACGGTGAGGCGTTCCTCGATCCCGGTGCTTCGGTCGGCATTCTCATGCAGGAGCCGGTTCTCGACGACACCAAGACCGTTCGCGAGAACGTCGAGGACGGTCTCGGCGAAACGATGGTCCAGCTCAAGCGCTACAACGAGATCGCCGAGCTGATGGCCACCGACTACTCCGACGAACTGATGGAGGAGATGGGCGAGCTGCAGGAGAAGCTCGACCACGCCGATGCCTGGGAGATCGACTCTCAGCTCGAACAGGCGATGGACGCACTCCGCTGCCCGCCGCCCGAGTCTCCCGTCACCAACCTCTCCGGTGGCGAGAAGCGCCGTGTGGCGTTGTGCAAGTTGCTCTTGAGCAAGCCTGATCTGCTGCTGCTCGACGAGCCGACCAACCACCTCGACGCCGAGAGCGTGCTGTGGCTCGAGCAGCACCTGGCCGCCTACGCCGGTGCCATTCTCGCCGTGACCCACGATCGGTACTTCCTCGATCACGTCGCGCAGTGGATTTGCGAGGTCGACCGTGGTCGGCTGCACGCGTACGAGGGCAACTACTCCACCTACCTGGAGCAGAAGGCAGCACGCCTCGAAGTGTCGGGCAAGAAGGACCAGAAGCTGCAGAAGAGGCTCAAGGACGAACTGGCCTGGGTTCGCTCCGGTGCCAAGGCTCGCCAAGCCAAGAGCAAGTCTCGTCTGGCTCGCTACGACGAGATGGTTGCCGAGGCGGAGAAGACCAGGAAGCTCGACTTCGACGAAATCCAGATACCGAACCCGCCGCGCCTCGGCGACGTCGTGGTCGAGGTCAAGAGCCTCGACAAGGGCTTCGACGGCCGCGTGCTGATCAAGGATCTGTCGTTCACGTTGCCCCGCAACGGCATCGTCGGCGTCATCGGGCCCAACGGTGTCGGCAAGACGACGTTGTTCAAGACCATCGTCGGGCTCGAGGAGCCGGACGGCGGCGAGGTGAAGATCGGGCAGACCGTCAAGCTCAGCTACGTCGACCAGAACCGCTCGGGCATCGACTCGAAGAAGACGGTCTGGGAAACGGTCTCCGAGGGGTTGGACTTCATCACCGTCGGCAGCTCCGAGTTTCCGTCCCGCGCGTACATCAGCTCGTTCGGATTCAAGGGCCACGATCAGCAGAAGCCTGCCGGAGTGCTCTCCGGTGGTGAGCGGAACCGTCTGAACCTGGCGATGACGCTCAAGCAGGGCGGCAACCTGATCCTGCTCGATGAGCCGACCAACGACCTCGACGTCGAAACGCTCGGATCGCTCGAGAACGCGCTCGAGGAATTCCCCGGTTGTGCCGTGGTCATCTCGCACGATCGCTGGTTCCTCGACCGCACCTGCACGCACATCCTGGCGTGGGAAGGTGGCTTCGGCGACAACGAAGCAGCCTGGTACTGGTACGAGGGCAACTTCGAGGGCTACGAGGCCAACAAGGTCGAGCGTCTCGGGCCCGACGCGGCACGTCCGCATCGCGTCACACACCGGAAGCTGACCAGGGACTGATATGTCGGGAAAGACCTTCACCTGCACTCTCCAGGTGCGGTGGGGAGATTCCGATCGCCTCGGGCACGTCAACAACACCCGATTCGTCGAATACCTCCAGGAAGGCCGCGTTCAGTTCCTGAACGCGGTCCTGGGAGGTTCGGGGCCTCGGGGCGCGGCGGTGGTTCGTAAGCTCACCACCGATTTCCTGCATCCGATACTCGACGACTCGGGACCGTTGGCGATCGAACTGTGGATCACTCGGATCGGGAACACCTCCTACGGCGTCCAGCATGTGGTCACCGACCGCGAGGGAACGGTCTGCGCGAGGGCGGAGGCGCTGATGGTCGCCTTCGATCTCGCGACCTCCACGTCTCGCACTCTGAGCGAGGACGAGCGACGTCTCCTCACGGAGTATCTCGTCACCGCATCCGAGTCCCAGGAGTAGTTCGCCGCGCTGGGTCTGCGAGGTCACTGCGGTAATCGAGTGTTCGACACTAAGGTCGAGGAGTCATCGACGACCGGCGATCGGCGGGCGTCGGGAAAAATCCTCACGAGGGAGTACTCGAACACCATGCCGCGCTCGCTGGACCTGACCGACAACGACTGGGCCGACGGGCTCGACGACCGACTTCTGGGTGAGCTGGAGAATCTGCGCGCCGAGTATTTCGAGCACGTGGACACCACCGCCGTCGGGGCGTCTGTAATTGCGCCCGACATCACGTCGTTCCGCCGACACGTCCGGCTCGCAGCCCAGCGTCGGCCGGAGACGGCGAACGTGGCTGTTCACCGACCGAGTGATTCGGGTTCGGCAGCGCAGCAGGCCGCCGGAAGCTATCTGCAGATCGTCACCGACGACATGCCACTCCTCGTCGAATCGATCATTTCGCTTCTCGCCCGTCTCGGCATCGAGTACACCGATGTGGTGCACCCGATTCTGTCGGTGTCGCGCGCGGCCGACGGCGTACTCACTTGCCCGAGCTCGAACGGATTGCAGGAGTCCTGGATCCACGTTCAGCTCCATCCGTCCACCTCCGAAGACGCGGTCGCTCGGCTCCAGTCGGAGGCGAGCCGCGTACTCGCCGACGTGCGTCAGGTGGTCGGCGACACCGATCGGATGCGTCGAGTACAGACAGAGGTCGCCGATCGCCTGGACGATGTCGCTGAGCGGACCGACGCTGCGGATTCCGACGCTTCCGATACCGGCAGTGCCGTCGAACACCGCGACGCAGCAGCGTTGCTGCGCTGGCTCGGCGACGGCCACTACACGCTGCTCGGTTACCGGCGGTACCGCATCGATCGCGTCGACGGTGTCCGGACAGCGACCGGCGACGAGTCGAGCAGCCTCGGGGTCCTACGCGACCCGGTGCATCACGTGGACGGCTCGGAACCTGTGGGACAGCGCGATCTTGTCACGCTGACCCAAGGAGCGAGCCCGGCCACTGTGCATCGTGCCGTCTACCCCTACTTCGTGAGTGTTCTCGACGACGACGAGTCCGCCGAACATCGTTTCGTCGGCGTGTTCACCGTGACTGCGCTGCACGAGAACGTGCTCGACATTCCGGTCATCGAACGGCGGGTGCGCTCGGTGATCGCCCGCGCAGGCCACGATCTCGGATCGTTCTCGGGTCAGGCCATGCTCGAAGTGCTGCAATCGATGCCGCGCTCGGAACTGTTCGCCACCACGGCGTCGTGGCTGTTCGAGACGGCGAGTGCCGTGCTGGCGCTCGGCCGTCGGCGCAAGGTCAAGCTCTTCGTGCGGCCCGATGCAAGCGGCTCGTTCGTCTCCGCCCTGGTGTATCTGCCGCGAGATCGGTACACCACCCGTGTCCGCCTGGCCATCCAGGATCGATTGCTCCGCGAATTGGGCGGTACCTCGCTCGATTACACAGCGCGCGTGACGGAATCGGATCTGGCCCTGTTGCACGTCACCGTGCGTCGGGCACCCGGGACCGCGGCAACCGAACTCTCGGCCGAGGACATCGATCGAATCGAAGCAGCCCTCACCGAAACCACCAGAACCTGGGAGGATTCGCTCGGCGACGCCGTCTCCCTCGACCGTACGGTCGATCCGCTGCGGATTCAGCGGTACACCGATGCGTTCCCTGAGGCCTACAAGCAGGACTTCAGTCCGGCAAGAGCCGTGACAGACATTGCTCGCCTCGAAGCGCTCGGCGACGAGTCGATCGACATGCAGCTCTATCGCAACGAGCAGTCGGCGGTGGGCAGCTGGCGTTTCTCGCTTTACATCGGCGGCGCGGGCGTCTCGTTGTCTCAGGTGTTGCCCATCCTGCAGAGCCTCGGTGTCGAGGTGGACGACGAACGGCCGTACCCGGTGGTGCGACCGGACGGAATGTCTTGCTGGATCTACGATTTCGGGCTGTCTGCGTCGCGAGAGATGCTGCGCTCGGCGATCGACGGCGACATCGACGCAGAGCTGTCCGAGGCGGGTACCGCCGACCGTGAGAGCCGGGTTCAGCACCGCTTCACCGATGCATTCGCAGCGGTGTGGAGCGGGCAGGCCGAGGCAGACCGGTTCAACGAGCTGGTGATGCGTGCCGGCCTGCACTGGCGGCAGGCAGTGGTGTTGCGCGCGTACGCAAAGTACCTGCGCCAGGCCGGTTTTCCTTACAGTCAGTTCAACATCGAGGGTGTACTGCTGACGCATCCGCGTACGGCGCGGTTGCTCGTCGGCCTGTTCGAGGCGCAGTTCGACCCCGAGGTGAGCTCCGAGGAGAACGCGCAGGCGATCGGCACCCAGCTGGGGGAGCTGATCGACCAGGTCGTCAGCCTCGACGCCGACCGCATTCTGCGCAGCATGTTCGAGCTGATCCGCGCGACACTACGCACCAACCATTTCGTGGTGGGAGCCGACGGCGGCCGTCGTCAGTACCTCTCGCTCAAGTTCGACCCGCAGTCGATCGCCGAATTGCCCAAGCCCAAGCCGAAATTCGAGATCTTCGTCTACTCGCCCCGCGTCGAGGGAGTCCACCTACGGTTCGGTGCCGTGGCCCGCGGCGGCCTGCGCTGGTCGGATCGACGTGAGGACTTCCGCACGGAGATTCTCGGGCTGGCGAAAGCGCAGATGGTCAAGAACGCCGTCATCGTTCCGGTCGGCGCCAAGGGCGGATTCGTCGTCAAGCGGCCCCCCGTCGTGACCGGTGACGCCGATCGAGATCGCCAGGCATACGCCGAGGAAGGCAAGGCCTGCTATCGGCTGTTCATCGCCGGCCTTCTCGACATCACCGACAATCTCGATCGTGCAACAGGTTCGGTGTCGGTACCCGAGGGCGTCGTGCGTCGCGACGGAGACGACACCTACCTCGTCGTCGCCGCAGACAAGGGCACCGCGACGTTCTCCGACATGGCCAACGACGTTGCCGCGCAGTACGGCTTCTGGCTCGGCGACGCCTTCGCCTCCGGTGGGTCGGCGGGCTACGACCACAAGGCCATGGGCATCACGGCCAAGGGCGCGTGGGAAAGCGTCAAGCGGCACTTCCGCGAGCTCGGAATCGACACGCAGAGTCAGGATTTCACCGTCGTCGGCGTCGGCGACATGAGCGGGGACGTCTTCGGTAACGGCATGCTGTTGAGTCGGCACATTCGCCTGCTCGCCGCTTTCGATCATCGGCACATCTTTCTCGATCCCAACCCGGAGCGGGAATCGTCGTTCGCCGAGCGGGAGCGCCTGTTCGCGCTGCCGAGGTCGTCGTGGGCGGACTACGACACCTCGCTGATCAGCGAGGGTGGCGGAGTGTGGGAGCGGACACGCAAGTCGGTTCCCATCAGCGCAGCAGCGCGTGCGGCGCTCGGGCTCGGGGACTCGGTCGAGTCGCTGTCTCCGCCGGAATTGGTGAACGCGATCCTGAAGGCACCCGCCGATCTGCTGTGGAACGGCGGAATCGGCACCTACATCAAGGCATCCACCGAGACCAACGCCGAGGTGGGCGACAAGGCCAACGACGCTGTTCGCGTCGACGGGATCGATGTACGGGCTGCCGTCGTGGGGGAGGGTGGCAACCTCGGTGCCACCGCACTGGGGCGTATCGAATACGCCGCAGCCGGCGGCAAGATCAACACCGACGCCATCGACAACTCTGCGGGCGTCGACTGCTCCGACCACGAGGTCAACATCAAGATTCTGCTGGAGACGGCCATCACCAACGGCAACCTGGCACGTGAGGACCGAGACGAGTTGCTCGCATCCATGACCGACGAGGTGGGCCGACTGGTGTTGTGGGACAACATCATGCAGAACGAACTGCTTGGCACGTCCAGGTTCGACGCGCCCAGTCTCGTCACCGTGCACAGTCGGGTGATCGAGGATCTGGAGGTACGTCGGGGACTCGATCGTGAGCTCGAGGCCCTGCCGGCGGATGCCGATCTACGACGACGAAAGCAGGACGGTCGAGGACTGACGTCGCCGGAACTTGCCACGTTGATGGCGCATGTGAAGCTTGCGTTGGAAGCCGAGCTGCTCGACAGCGAGCTCCCCGACAGCGACGTCTTTGCTCCGCGGTTGCCCAAGTACTTCCCCGAACCGCTGCGGGTGCCGTACGCCGAGGCGATCAAGGCGCATCCGCTCCGGCGTCAGCTGGTGGCGACGACACTGGCCAACGAAGCCATCGATTGCGGCGGAATCACGTTCCCCTACAGGCTGACCGAGGATTCCGGTGCGGCGGGCACCGACGCCATTCGTGCGTTTGCCGCAGCCACCGAGATATTCGGACTCGACGAGGTCTGGAATTCCATCCGTGCCGCAGATGTGCCGACCGCAGTCTCGGCCGAATTGCTGCTCGAATCGCGTCGCATGCTCGACCGTGTGTCGCGCTGGCTGCTGGCCAACCGCCCACAGCCCTTGGCTGTCGGAGCGGAGATCAGTCGGTACGCCGGTCAGGTACGGGCCCTGCAACCGTCGGTATCCACGTGGATCTCCGGGCACCAGGCCAGTGATCTGGACGTGCGGTCGGCAGCCGCGATCGAACGTGGCGCACCGGCCGGGCTGGCCCGGCGCATCTACGGCCTGCTCGACGTGTACTGCCTACTCGACATCATCGATATCGCGGACATCGTCGATCGAGACGGAGCCGAGGTTGCCGAGCTCTACTTCGCTCTCGACGCGCACATCGGAATCGACTGGCTGCTGTCGGCCGTCTCCAAACTGGCCCGCGGTGATCGTTGGCACTCGTTGGCGCGCTTGGCTCTTCGCGACGACCTGTATTCCTCGCTGAGAGGAATCACGCAGGCCGTGCTGGCCGGTGGCGAACCGGACGAGTCGGTGGCAGAAAAGATCGCGGAGTGGGAATCGACCAACTCCTCCCGCCTGGCGAGGTCGCGTGCTGCGTTGACCGAGATCGCCGAGTCGGGAACCCTGGACTTGGCAACGCTGTCGGTTGCCGCCCGCCAGGTCCGCAACATGATGCCCTGACCGAATCCGGAGATATCGAATCCGCGACACTCGACCGAGAAGAGGGAACGACCACGTGAGTGTGCCCGACGACCATCTGTCCGACAAACGACCTGCAACCGAGCGAGTGGGCTTCCATGCCGCTGTGGATGTGCGGTGGTCGGATATGGATGTGTACCAACACATCAACCATGCCCGGATGGTGACGCTTCTCGAAGAGGCGCGCATCCCATGGCTCTTGGTGGACGGCAGGCCGACGGCAAATCTCCGACACGGAGCGGTGATCGCAGATCTGCACGTGAAGTATCGAGGTCAGCTTCGGCACGAGGACGGTCCCCTCGATGTCTTCATGTGGATCGATGCGGTCCGTGCGGTGGACTTCGTCGTGGGATACGAGGTGCGGGCGCGGGGTGCATCGCTGGAGACTCCGGCGGCGGTGGTCGCTTCGACGCAGATCGCAGCCTTCGACATCGATGCACAGCGGCTGCGCCGGCTCACCCCGGAAGAGCGTGCGTTTCTGGTGAGCTGGCAGCGTGTATGAGCGCGTACTGACCGTTCCCGAAGCGGTCGATCGAGACAATCTGGCGACGTTCTGCACCAAGGCATTGCGATTGGACGAGGCGGCGGTGATCCGCATGCGAACGCGTGCGGGCGGGGGCGTGTCCTGTTGGGCGGTCACCGGATTCGATGCCCTGGCGGCGCGGGTGGTCACCGGTACCGTGGTGCCCGACGATACGTGCGCGGGTGCCGACGTCTTGGCCGCCGCGCTGCAGCACGCGGACGACGGCGTGGTGGACCCAGGATTCTCGATGGACTCTGCATGGCGTGGGGCACTACCCCCGGACGGCGGATTCGAGCACCTCGACGATGTGCCCGCCCGGGTACTCGTCGGGCTTGCGCAACGCGGTGCGGCACTGGCGAAGGAGCACGGCAGCAGCCATGGCCCGCCGAGTTCGCTGCTCGAACAGGAGGTGCTGCACGTCGCCGGCGACGTCGATGAAGTGTCGATCTCGATGCGCACCGTATTTGCCTTGACGGCAATGGGATTCGTTCCCCACAGTGGCAGCGACCCCATGACGATCGACGTCGATCCGGACCGGATCGCCGCCGACGAGGTGGTTCGGGTACGCGTATCCCGAGTGTGGTTACGCCTCGATGCCCGCTACGGTTCGGTGTACGTTCGCCGCGCGGGCCACCAGCTGTCGCTGACGGTGGAGCGCTAGACGAGCCAGGCGGCAGCGTTGGCGTCGAGTCGGCCGTTCACCAGTGGTGCACTGGCAAGCAGTAACTCGCCGGGGGGCAGGGGGATCGGCTCGTCGGATGCGTTCAGGGCGCAGATGAGACCTCCACGTCGACGGAACGCCAGGCAACCCGGGGGCGCTCCGTACCAATCGATTCCGGCACCGGTGAATTCCGGACGCAGAGCTCGGAGCTCGAAAGCCGTGCGGTACAGACTCAGCATCGAGTGGACGTCTTCGAGTTGCGCTTCGGCGGTGTGCCCGTCCCACTCCGGCGGCATCGGCAACCAGGTTCGATCGGTGGAGGAGAACCCGAACGGCGGCTCGTGTCCTTCCCAGGGCATCGGCACCCGGCAGCCGTCGCGTCCCCGTTCGGCGTGCCCCGAGCGCTCCCACACCGGGTCCTGAAGCGCACTGTCGGGCAGTTGCACGTTGGGCAGCCCGAGCTCGGCACCGTTGTAGACGAAGATCGTTCCGGGAAGAGCCAATTCGACCAGGATCATGGCGCGAGCGCGGGTGCGGCCGACATCCCCGCCGCCGTACCTGGTGACCTCACGTTCGACGTCGTGGTTGGACAGCGTCCACGTCGGAGTGCCGTCGACGAGCTCGACAGCGGCGAGTGAGTTGGAGATGGCGTCACGGATGGTCTCGGCGTCGAAATCGACACTTGCCAGCCGAAAGTTGAATCCCAGGTGCAGCTCGTCCGGCCTGATGTATTCGGAGAACCGGACATTGTCCTGAACCCAGATCTCGCCGACGGTCACCGTTCCTGGAAATTCGTCCATGACGGCTCTGATTCGTCGATGCAGGTCGTGCACGTGGGGATTGTTGAACCGAGGATCGTCGTCATCGTTCTTCATCAGCGCATTGAGTTCGAGACTCATGTCGGCCAGGTCTGCCGGTTTGGCCATGCCGTGCGCCACGTCGAGTCGGAATCCGTCCACTCCGCGGGCGAGCCAGAACCTCAAGGTGCGCGCGAAATCCTCGAACACTTCGGGGTTGTCCCAGTTCAGATCCGGTTGCTCGGGCGCGAAGATGTGCAGGTACCACTGGCCCGGGGTGCCGTCGGGCTCGGTGGTGCGGGTCCAGGCCGGGCCACCGAAGATGCTCGGCCAGTTGTTCGGCGGTTGCGAACCGTCGTCACCGCGGCCGTCGCGAAAGATGTAGCGGGCACGCTCGGCACTACCGCGCGGCGCCGTCAGCGCCGACCGGAACCACGGATGCTCGATGCTGGTGTGATTGGGCACCAGATCCATCGTGACCTTGATGTCGCGAGCATGCGCCTCGTCGACCAGCGCATCGAAGATCTCGAGGCTTCCGAACAGGGGATCGATGTCGCGGGGATCGGACACGTCGTATCCGTGATCGGCCATCGGCGATCGGGTGATGGGGCCGATCCAAACGGCGTCGATCCCCAGCAATTCGAGGTAGCCGAGCTTGTCCCGAATGCCGTCGAGGTCGCCGACCCCGTCACCGTTGGAGTCCGCGAAAGACCGGGGATAGATCTGGTAGAAGACGGCATCCTGCCACCACAACAACTCGGAGCTTTCGATCGGATCGGTCACAAGTGGCAATAGTGCCAAACGACCGCCCGCATAACGATTCAGGGGCGCTGGGGCCGATCGGACCGATCAGTCTCGGTCAACGTCGAGTAAAGCTTTGTGCTCATTCACATGACCGACACGTGCCTGTTGCTTTGGAAAGTGTTGTATGTTCTGCATCGGAAACCAGCAGCGGCTTCAAGCCGCGCCCGACGGTGAGGACGCGACCGAAGCCATGACTACGTCGACCATAGAAGCCGTACGGCTCGGAGACATCGCGCTGGGTGACAGTCCCATCGAGCCGACCTGGATTCTCGAAGGGAACCCGCAGGCGCGCGTCGCCGAGTGGTCGAAGAGCATCGACGGCACGACGACCACCAATGTCTGGGACTGCACGGCCGGCCGTTTCCGCTGGTTCTTCGCGGTCGACGAGATCGTGCACATCATGGATGGTTCGGTGACCGTCTCGAGTGACGACCACGCACCGCGCACTCTGGTCGCCGGAGATGCTGCGCTCTTTCGCGCGGGCACCTGGACCGAATGGCACGTGGAGAACTACGTGCGCAAACACGCCATCCTCCGGCAACATCTGCCCCGCCCGTTGAGCTTTGCGCTCAAGGTTGCCGGTGGCCTGCGTGCCCGACTGAGGAGCGGCTCCAAGGGTGCGAAAGCGCAACGGGTCGGATCGCTGTAACCAGCAGCTCTTTTTCTCAGATAGCCGAGTTGACCATCGAATTCGCGGCCATGTCCATGTAGTCGGTGAGCTGCGCGCGGTGTGCTGCGTCCAAGACCGACGCGTCGATGGATGCGATCGCGATGTGCATGCATCGGAGCCACGCATCTCGTTCGATCGGTCCGATCCGAAAAGGGTTGTGCCGCATCCGCAATCGCGGATGGCCACGTTCGTCCGAGTAGGTTCGCGGACCGCCCCAGTACTGTTCGAGGAACATCCGCATCCGCCGTTCGGCCGGTCCGAGATCCTCCTCGGGATACAGCGGGCGGACGATCTCGTCCTTGGCGACTTCTTCGTAGAACTTCGCCGTGAGCAACCGAAACGTCTCGGCACCGCCGACCGCGTCGTAGAACGTCTGCTGCGGTTCGGTCATCACACTCTCTCTTTTTTGCGTTCGACAGTGGCCTCGATCGGCGTCGCTACCGATCATTGTCCCTCAGGAGCCCGAGTCGGCCGCGACCCCACCCGGACGGCCCAACGCATACGGCGCCTTCACGCCTGCATCGTCGAACGATTCGAGGATGTCCTGATGGAGGCGGCGCTGGACGGCCCACTGGCGTCCTGGACGCGTTTTGATCGTGATGCGGATGGTGACTGTGTCTGCGCTGACCGCGTTGACTCCGAGCATCTCGGGCGGTTCCAGGATGTCGTTCTCGAAATCGCCGGACTTCACCAACGCCGCTGTGGTGCGTTCGGCCACCGCGCAGGCGTGCTCGATGTTCGCCGTGTGCGAGATGGGGAGATCCAGAACGGCGACCGCGAAGCCCTGGCTCATGTTGCCCACGCGCAGAACTTCGCCGTTGCGGCAGTACCACACCGTGCCGTTGATGTCTCTGATCGTGGTGACCCGCAAACCCACGCTCTCGACGGTGCCGGTGGCCTCACCGAGGTCGACGACGTCGCCGACTCCGTACTGATCCTCGAGCAGCATGAAGATTCCGGACAGGAAGTCTCGCACCAGGTTCTGGGCACCGAATCCGAGTGCGACACCCACGATTCCTGCGGACGCGATGAACGGTGCGACGTTGACGCCGATGACGTCGAGAACCGAGAGCACGAACCAGGTGAGAATCATGACCGAGACGGCAGACTTGAGCACCGAGCCGATCGTGCTGGCCCGTTGTTTGCGCCGCTCGTTGAGGATTGCGCCCTTGACGGTGCCGGACGAACGGTCGCGAAGCGGGCGCAGCAGGATCGGCGACTTTCCGCCGCTGTTGTCGGTGAAACGTCTGATCATCCGGTGCAGGACCAGACGCAGCACGACGGCGAGGACCAGATAACCCAGGACCTGCAGCGGCCGATCGACCAGCCAGTCGCGACCGGTATCCGTCAGCTCGAATGCTCGGGTGTCGAGCTCCCGCAGAAGCGACGGTTCGGAAAGGGGTGATGCGGACAGAAGGGTTGATACAGACACCCGAAAAGTCTACGGAGACCCAGAATTCTCGCCAGTCGTGCAGCGCATGGCGGTGCCGTTCGGCCGTGCCGAGCGCGAGGAGGCGAAATGTTCACCTTTCGGCAACAGGAAATGCGGAGAAAAAGGCTGTGCGCGGGCGGTGCATTCGTGTTCCACTGTGAATCGTGTTCCACGCAAGCCATGCGCGGGCGCCGACTGCTTCTGGAGTAACGCATGAAGAACTCGCAACACCGCCATCGACAACTCCCGCCCACTGAGGGCCGCATCGCGCACGACCAGCGTGAGACGGCCTCGGGGGCTTCTCCGCTGCGCGTGGTGCCGACGGCCCACGATGCCACGGGCGACGACGCCGTACCGGCGTGGGTCAAGCGCCGTGTGCTGCTCCTCAACGCCACCTTCGAACCACTGACCGCGCTTCCGATGCGCCGGGCGGTGGTTCTTCTCGTTTGTGGCAAGGCCGACGTGGTGCACGACGATCCGGAAGGACCGTTCATTCGATCGGCCGGATTCTCGGTGCAGGTGCCGTCGGTGATCAGGCTGCGGACCTTCGTCCGCGTTCCGTATCGGGCACGAGTGCCTATGACACGCGCCGCGCTGATGCATCGCGACCGCTTTCGGTGCGCGTACTGCGGGAGCAAGGCCGAGACGGTCGATCACGTGGTGCCGCGAAGCCGCGGAGGCGGTCACTCCTGGGAGAACTGCGTCGCGTGTTGTGCGTCGTGCAATCACCGTAAGGCCGACAAACTCCTCAGTGAGATCGGGTGGACGTTGCGCGCGCAGCTGGTGCCGCCGAAAGGTCCGCACTGGCGTCTGTTGGCGACGACGAAGGAGTTGGATCCCAGTTGGCTGGCGTATCTCGGCGAGGGTGCGGCCTGACGGTCGACCTGTGTGACCATTTCGGTCACAACACCGGCCCCGACGTGGTCCGACGCGCAATTGTCGACTAACGTCACACCCTGTGAGCATTTTTGAGACCACGCTGATTTTCGTGGTGATTCCGGTTGCGGTGATCGGACTCATCGGCGCGTTGTCCTACCTGACCGACAAGCAGCCCGGTATGGATGTTCCTCCTTACCGACTGACGGACGAGTGGACGCGCGAGCCATTGCTGTGGAGCGCAACGGACGAGGTGACTCCCTTCGGAGGCCACGGATCGCACGATGCCGACGCAGCCGACTCGATCGGAGGTGCTGCAAGTGGCAAGTGGTGAACTCGTCCGCAGCGACATCAAGGAAGAGGACCTGCCGTTCGGGGCTGCTGTGACAGCGAGTGGTCGCGTCTCGGCCGCTCACGAGTTCGGAACGGTCAATCCAGAGCACCTGCCGTTTGCGACGCAGGAACTGGTGGCCCTCGACGACGCGCTGACCGAGGCGACTCGGCAGACCAAGATTCGGTTCAACATCTACATCGGTGATCTCGGAGACGATCCGGCCGTGGGTGTCGAGTCGGTGTTTCCCGGTACACCCGACGCTGTTCGATCGATTCTGATCGCCGTCGACCCCAACCGCCGCGCCCTGGAGATTCGCAGTGGCAAGCGAGTGTCCAACCGAGCGACCGACCGGGTTGCGCAGTTGGGTGTGACGGCCGCTCTCGGCCCGTTCCGTGACGGCAACCTGATCGACGGTCTCGTCGCCTCCGTGCGGGTGATGGCCGCGTCCATCCTCAGTCCCTAGCCTTCACCACCTGAGCGCGATTTCACGACCAGGGCCGGTTGCTACACCTCGCGGTGAAGCAACCGGCCCTGGTCGTGTCTGTGGAGAGATCAGCTCGCGTCGAACTCCCGCGCTGCGAGAGCCCGGACGACGCCGGCCCGTCCCTCGATCACCAGGCGACGGAGTGCCGGAGGCAGATCGCCGTCCAGGAACCTGTCCGCGGCCGCGAGCGACTGTTCGCTGATCGACCAGGAGGGGTACAGCCCGATCACGACGGTCTGCGCGACCTCGCTGGATCGACGCGACCAGACACCCTCGATGGCATCGAAGTAGCGGGCGACGTAGGGCTCGAGCAACTCGCCCTGGCCGGGCCCTACGAAGCCGCCGATGATCGAGCGCGCCGTGATGTTGGGCACCGAGTCGTCGTCGACGACAGTCGTCCAGGCCTGCTCCTTGACCTCTGCGCTCGGTCGAGCGGCCCGCGCAGCCGCGGCCGACCTCGCTCCGGCGGCAGTGTTGTCCGTGCTGGCTTCTGCGTCGATGACCGGGGAGTCGAGCCCGTCGGAGTCGATCGCTCCGGCCGCGGCCAGCGCCGTGACGATTCGCCACCGCAGGTCGGTGTCGACTCCGAGGCCGGACAGGGACTGACCGTCGGCATCGCCGTCGAGCAGGGCACGCAGCACCTCGAGGTGGCGGTCGTGGAGTTCGGTACCGGTGAGAGCGTTGACGAACGCCAGTTGGTGATCCGAGCCCGCCTCGGCGCTGCGCGCCAGTTCCAGCAGCGCATCGGCGAACTCGGGGGTGCCGTGTTCGGCCGCCCACGCCGGATCTGCGTAGCTGGTGATGGCAGTCTGTGCCTGCAACAGAAGGCGTTGCACCACACCCACTTCGGTCTCGCCGCCGATTCCGCGCTGGACGAGGGCAACAAAATCTCGGGCCTTCATCTCGGCCGATCGAGTCATCTCCCACGCTGCCGACCACGCGAGGGTGCGGGGGAGTGGCTCGGCGATGTCGCCGATCCGAGACAGGAGTGTCTCGAGCGAATCCGGGTCCAGACGCACCGCGCAGTACGTCAGGTCGTCGTCGTTGACCAGCACCAGCTTGCCTCGCGATACGCCGACCAGCGCATCGACATTCGTCGATTCGGCTGCCTCGAGATCGAGTTCCACTCGGTCGGTTCGCACGAGCTTGCCGTCGACGTCGTCGTAGATGCCGACGGCGATGCGGTGGACTCGATGCTCGCCTGCACCCGGCGCGGCACCGCTCTGACGAATCGCGAAGCGTGTGAACTTGCCGTCGGCATCGACGTCGAAGTCCGGGCTCAGGGTGTTGAGGCCAGTGGTCCGCAGCCATTGCGTGCCCCAGTCGGACAGGTCGCGACCCGACGACTTCTCGAGTGCAGCAAGCAGATCCGAGAAGGTGGCATTGGCGAAGGCGTGGTCGACGAAGTAGGCCCGCAGCCCGGCCAGGAAGTCTTCCTTACCCACATAGGCCACCAGCTGCTTGAGCACACTCGCGCCCTTGGCATAGGTGATGCCGTCGAAGTTGACCTCCACCGCGGCCAGGTCGGGGATGTCCGCTGCGATGGGATGTGTCGAGGGCAACTGGTCCTGGCGGTACGCCCATGCCTTCTCGACGTTGGCGAAGGTGGTCCATGCGTTCGAGTACTCGGTAGCCTCGGACTGGCAGAGAACCGAGGCGAACGTGGCGAACGATTCGTTGAGCCACAGGTCGTCCCACCACGTCATGGTCACCAGATCGCCGAACCACATGTGCGCCATCTCGTGCAGCACGGTCTCGGCGCGACGCTCGTACGAGGCGCGTGTCACCTTGGACCGGAAGACATAGTCCTCGAGGTACGTGACGGCGCCGGCGTTCTCCATGGCACCGGCGTTGAACTCCGGTACGAAGAGCTGGTCGTACTTGCCGAAAGCGTACGGGGTGCCGAAGTTCTCGTGGTAGAAACCGAAGCCCTGCTTGGTCTCGGTGAACAGGCGTTCCGCGTCCATGTGCTCCGCAAGCGTAGCGCGGCAATAGATTCCGAGCGGAATGGTGCCGTGGTCGTCGGTGTACGAGTCGGTCCACTCCGCGTACGGTCCGGCGATCAGCGCGACGAGATAGGTACTCATCAGCGGGGTCGTGTCGAATACGTGTTCTCCCGCGGCAGGCTCGGCACCGTGCGCGGCGTTGGAGATCACGGTCCAGCTCTCGGGAGCGGTGACCTTCAGATCGAAAGTGGCCTTGAGATCGGGCTGATCGAAGCAGGCGAACATGCGCTTGGCGTCGGCTGTCTCGAACTGCGAGTACAGGTACACCGAACCGTCCGACGGGTCGACGAATCGATGCAGGCCCTCACCGGTGTGCGAGTAGAGGCAGTCCGCGTCGATCACGAGTTCGTTGTGTTCGGCGAGATTCTCGAGTGCGATGCCCGTCGACTCGTCGTAGTTCGCAGTGTCGAGGGCGGTGCCGTTGAGCGTCGCGGAGCGAATCGTGCTCGCAATGATGTCCACGAAAGTCGACGATCCGGCGGTGGCCGCGAACGTGATGGTGGTGAGCGAGCGGAACGTCTTCTCGCCCGGATTGCCCTCGCCGTCGGTGAGATCGAGAACGATCGCGTACTTCGTTTCCCCGATGATCGCCGAACGTTCGGAGGCTTGGTCACGCGTCAGGTTGGGAGCAACCACTTCAGTCGACACCTCTTCGTGTAGTTATGGATAGTGCTGTCCATCCCATCACGTCACGAGTGGCTCGCGCTGGCCGACCGGTAGTGCGGAATGTATGCGCGGTGGGCGGTTGTTACCGCAAGAAGAGATGTTGACCTCGACTTCCAAGGAGTAGACAGTGGCCGGTTCAGGACAGAAAGACACCGCGGATTTTTGGTTCGACCCACTGTGCCCGTGGTGCTGGATAACCTCGCGCTGGATCCTCGAGGTGCAGCAGGTGCGAGACATCGACGTGAACTTCCATGTGATGAGCCTGGCCGTACTCAACGAGGGCCGCGATCTGCCCGAGGAATACGCCGCGATGATGAAGAAGGCGTGGGGTCCGGTTCGGGTGGCGATCGCGGCCGCGAAGCTGAAGGGGGACGAGATCCTCTCGCCGCTGTACAGCGCCATGGGTACGCGAATCCACAACGAGGGCAACAAGGATTTCGACGTCGTCATCGCGGAGTCGTTGGCCGAACTGGACTTGCCTGCCGATCTTGCGAAGGCAGCCGAGAGCACCGAGTACGACGAGGACCTGCGCACCAGCCATCACGCAGGGATGGACAAGGTGGGCCCCGACGTGGGCACCCCGACCATCCACGTCAACGGAGTCGCGTTCTTCGGCCCGGTGATCTCACGAATCCCGCGCGGCGAAGAGGCAGGCAAGCTGTGGGACGCGTCGGTGATCTTCGCGTCGTACCCGCACTTCTTCGAGCTCAAGCGCACGCGTGACGAGGATCCGCAGTTCGACTGATCGCAGAAGCCCTCGTACGTGAAAATCCGTAGCAGGAGAAGGATTTTCACGCACAGGGGAGCTGGGTCGTGCAGCTAGGCGACGATGCGATCCGACGCGTCGGCGGTACCGAACACTCGGTGCTCGCCGACGTGGAATCGCCTGGCCGACCACGCCGCTGCCGCGGCGTCGAGAAAGTCGTCGACGACCGGCCCGTCAGGGAGGTCGCCCAGTTCGAGATGCTTGCTCCACCGTTCGAGAGCGGACACGCGCTGTCCGACGCCGCGGCCGCTCTTCTTCGATGCGAACGTCGTCGTCGGTGACATTGCCCGGAACGAACATTCGGGATGGACCTCGACGTAGATGTCCGGATCGAAATCCGCCTCGCGCCATGCCTGCACAGCAGGCAGGATGTGCC
Source organism: Rhodococcus ruber (assembly GCF_027270735.1). Taxonomy (GTDB): domain Bacteria; phylum Actinomycetota; class Actinomycetes; order Mycobacteriales; family Mycobacteriaceae; genus Rhodococcoides; species Rhodococcoides rubrum_A. The sequence goes on from NZ_JAPWIJ010000004.1 coordinate 179,781, forward strand.
AGGTCTGCTTGCTGATCGCTTTGCCGGTGATGCTCCGCGAGAGTGCGCAGGCCTGCTCGTACGTCGAGGCATCGAGAACGTCGACGACAGGCGTGTGAAATATGGAGCTTCGCGCCCGGCCGAGAAACGCCTTCGCCTCGAGTTCGCTGATCCGATAGCCGTCCACCGGCAGAGACAGTGGCATGTCGACGCCCACTCGCGCGCAGCCTCGGGTGTGCTCCAACACCTCGGTGACGGACGAGCAGGCCTTCCACGTCAATCTCGAGCCGTCGAAGACTGCAACCACCCACGCACCCTTCGCGCCGTCGACACCGGCGAATTTCTCGGCTCGTGAGTTCACCTGTCAGACTCTAGGCATGCGCGTATACCTGGGTGCCGACCACGCCGGCCTCGAGTTCAAGAATCAGATCATCGAACACCTGACGGCAACCGGGCACGAGCCCGTCGACTGCGGTGCCTTCGACTACGACCCCGTCGACGACTACCCGGCCTTCTGCATCGACGCAGCACGTCGCGTCGTCGCCGACCCTGGCAGCCGCGGCCTCGTGCTCGGCGGATCCGGAAACGGCGAGCAGATCGCCGCGAACAAGGTGCCGGGCGCTCGCTGCGCACTGGCATGGAACGTCGAGACCGCAAAGCTGGCCCGCGAGCACAACGATGCTCAGCTCATCGGCATCGGTGGCCGCATGCACACGTTGCCCGAAGCTCTCGCCATCGTCGACGCGTTCCTCGGCACTCCGTTCTCGGGCGAAGAGCGCCACCAGCGTCGCATCGACATTCTGTCCGAGTACGAGCGCAGTGGCGAGGCACCCGAGGTTCCGGGAAAGCCCGCGTAAGTGCCCGAAGGCCATACCCTGCACCGACTCGCTCGGCTGCATCAACGACGGTTCGGCGGGGCACCGGTCGAGGCGAGCAGTCCCCAGGGACGGTTCACCTCCGGTGCCGCGCTGATCGACGGGCTCGTGCTCGAAAGAGCGGAGGCCTGGGGCAAACATCTGCTCCACCGTTACGAGACCGATCTGATCGTGCACATTCATCTGGGCCTGTACGGAAAATTCACCGAACAGTCGGTGCCACTGAACGATCCGGTGGGTGCTGTACGTCTGCGCATGGTGGGGGAGAAGTACGGTGCCGACCTTCGCGGCCCCACGGCCTGCGAGATCTACACCGAGCAGCAAGTCGACGCCCTCCTGGCGCGTCTGGGGCCGGACCCGCTCCGCAAGGACGCCGACCCGGATGCGGCCTGGGCGCGAATCTCGAAGTCGCGCACCGCGATCGGGACAATGCTGATGGATCAGAAGGTACTGGCCGGCGTCGGAAACGTCTATCGCGCCGAGATCCTGTTCCGGCACGAGATCAATCCGATGCGCCCGGGGAAGGACCTCGATCGAGCAGAGTGGGACGCGATCTGGTTCGACCTCGTCGAGCTGATGAAGATCGGCGTCCGACGCGGTCGGATCATCACCATCCGGCCCGAGGACGATCACGGAGACACCTACGGTGCCCGTCGACCTCGCTCGTACGTCTACCGCAGGCAAGGCCTTCCGTGCCGCGTGTGCGGCACGGAAATCCTGCACTCGACGATGCAGGCCCGAAATCTGTTCTGGTGCCCGGTCTGTCAGGCGACCTAGAAGTCGAACCCACCCATGTCCATGTCGCCCATCCCGCCGTCGCTCATCCCGCCGTCGTCCATGCCGCCGTCGTCCATGGCACCGTTTTCTTCGTTGCCACCCATGTCGTCGGTGCCTGAGTCCCCGCCGGCTGCCGTCTCGTCCGGAACTCCGGCCATGCCGGAGAACATCGCCGAGAACAGGAACATCGAACCCATTCCCCACGCGCCGGCGACCAAGGCCGGACGCCACCACGGCTCGGAGTACCAGCCCGCGGGCACCGGACGGCCTGCTACTCGGCCACCCGGGTAGTAGTTCGGGGTGCGGTCGGACGGGTCGGGTGACGCAGCGATCTCACGGCCCTCGAAGTCGACCTTGCGCTCCTCGGTGACTCGTCCTGCCTGCTGTTGGCCGTCGATGCCCTGCACCTCGGGGCCTGGATCCATGCCCATGGCCAACCGCGCGGCGCGGATGTAATAGAGCCCTTCCAGCGCCGTCTGCTTGGCCAGTCGGGCCTGTTCGGGGGTGGTGGCCTGGTCGATCTGCGACCCGGCGGCGATGTTGCGCTCGGACGCGTCGGCCAGGGCCTGCTTGGACGGTGTGTCGGTGCCGATCAGGTTGTAGACCTGACCGCCGAGGCGCTCGATCGACTGACGGGCGTCGGCCTTGGCGTCGGCCAGCGCAGTCTCGGCGGCCGCAGCCGAGTTCTTCTTGCTTCGCAGCACCAACAGGGCCACTGCGGCGATGACGAGGACGATCAGGACAATTTCCACTTCGGGCCTTCCGCCGACGGTGCATGTCCGGTTCGTTCGGACAATTCGGACTCCGTTTCAGGGTACGCGGACACTAAAAAGCCCCGCACTGACAGTGCGGGGCTTTTCGATGGAGCCGATGACGAGAATCGAACTCGCGTAGCCTGTTTGGAAGACAGGGGCTCTACCATTGAGCTACATCGGCATGCAAACAACAGTCGTGGGATCGCCAGTTCCGTCGCCTGCGTTTCAAGACTGTACCCAAAGCCGTTGCCGGATTCCAAACCGGCATGCCGCACCGGGTTCGCCCGAACGTCATCGGTGGGGCGCCGATGAGGGGCTACTATCGGTTGCTGTTCAATGGTGTGGGTACGACGGGGTGTGGCGCAGCTTGGTAGCGCATCCGCTTTGGGAGCGGAGGGTCGCAGGTTCAATTCCTGTCACCCCGACAAATGAGGGCCGCAGGCACGGTTCGCCGTGTTTCGCGGCGAGCGAGGTAAGACCGCAAGCCAGCACCGTAAGCACCACCAGCAAGCAAGAATTACCAGAAGGAGCATGTCCCGTGAAGAGCACCGTCGAGCAGCTGAGCCCGACGCGAGTCCGTATCAACGTTGAGGTGCCCTTCGAGGAGCTCAAGCCTGATTTCGACCGCGCATACAAGGCTTTGGCTCAGCAGATCCGCCTCCCCGGATTCCGTCCCGGTAAGGCTCCGGCCAAGTTGCTCGAAGCGCGCGTCGGCCGTGGCGCGGTGCTCGAGCAGGTCGTCAACGACGCTCTTCCCGCCCGTTACTCCGAGGCCGTGACGAACGAAAAGGTCAAGGTCATCGGCCAGCCCGAGATCGAGATCACCAAGATCGAAGACGGTACGGAGCTCACGTTCACCGCCGAGGTCGACGTTCGTCCCGAGATCGCACTGCCGGACTACTCGGCCATCAGCGTCGTCGTCGATCCGCTCGAGATCAAAGACGAGGCCGTCGACGAGCAGCTGCAGTCGCTGCGCCAGCGTTTCGGCACCCTGACCGGCGTCGATCGCCCGGTCCAGTCCGGCGACTTCGTCTCGATCGACCTCTCGGCCACTGTCGACGGCGAGAACGTGGAAGAGGCAACCGCGAGCGGACTGTCCCACGAGGTCGGCTCCGGCCAGCTGATCGAGGGACTCGACGACGCGATCATCGGCGTCTCCGCGGACGAGTCGAAGGAGTTCACCTCGACTTTGGTCGCCGGCGAGTACGCGGGCAAGGAAGCTGTCGTCACGGTCAAGGTCGTGTCCGTCAAGGAGCGCGAGCTGCCCGAGGCCGACGACGAGTTCGCCCAGCTCGCCAGCGAGTTCGACACGTTCGACGAGCTGCTCGCCGACCTGAAGACGCGCGTCGAGCGAGTCGCGAAGGTCGAGCAGGCCGGTCAGATCCGCGACAAGGTACTCGAGACGTTGCTCGAGACGCTCGAGATTCCGGCTCCCGAGGCCGTCGTCAAGGCCGAGGTCGATTCCCAGGTGCACGAGGCCATCCACGGCCTCGATCACAACGAGGAAGCACTCGCCGAGCTGCTCGAGTCGCAGGGTTCGAGCCGCGAGGAATTCGACAAGGACGTCAAGGAAGGTGCCGAGAAGTCGGTGCGTACCCAGCTCCTTCTCGATGCGATCGCCGAGGCCGAGAACACGCAGGTCGGGCAGGAAGAGCTCACCGAGCGGATCATCTTCCAGGCGCAGCGCTACGGCATGCCGCCCGAGCAGTTCATCCAGCAGGTGCAGCAGGCCAACCAGCTCGGTGCGGTGTTCGCCGACGTCAAGCGCGGTAAGGCCCTTGCTTCGGTCGTCGAGCGCGTCACCGTGACCGACACCAACGGCGCGAGCGTCGACACGGCCGAGCTGTTCGGCAGCCCCGCCGATGCTCCCGACGAGGTCGAAGCAGCTGATTCTTCCGAGGGCGAACAAGAGAAGTAACGCTGACAGCGAACGACGGCGGTTCCGGGACTCCGGAGCCGCCGTCTTTCGTTAGTGTCTGTGTCAGGAACCAACGATTTGTTATGAAAAGGCAGGTACCGTGACTGTTCAGAATCCGGCGGCTTCGCACGAGCAGAGTCCCGTCATGACTTCGGCCGCAGCAGGGTTGAATCTCAGCGACTCCGTGTACGAGCGTCTGCTTCAAAACCGCATCATTTTCCTCGGTACCCAGGTCGACGACGATATCGCCAACAAGTTGTGCGCCCAGATCCTGTTGCTCTCCGCCGAGGATGCCACTCGCGACATCTCGCTGTACATCAACTCACCCGGTGGCTCGGTCACCGCGGGTATGGCCATCTTCGACACCATGGAATTCGCCGAGTGCGACATCGCGACGTACGGCATGGGCCTGGCCGCCTCGATGGGCCAGTTCCTGCTCTCGGCCGGTGCCAAGGGCAAGCGGTACGCCCTGCCGCACGCGCGCATCATGATGCACCAGCCCTCGGCCGGTATCGGCGGCAGTGCATCCGACATCGCCATCATGGCCGAGCAGTTCGCGCACACCAAGCGTGAGATGGCCGAGCTCATAGCTCAGCACACCGGCCAGACCGTCGAGCAGATCACCGAGGACTCCGATCGCGACCGGTGGTTCACCGCCCAGGCTGCCAAGGAATACGGGTTCGTGGATCACGTCGTCAGCCGCGCGCAGCAGGCCGGCGGAATCGGCGAGTAAATCGGCCGTTACCGGCGACCTCGATCACTCACATCTTGGAGAAACGATGACAAACCTGTTCGATCCCAACCAGTTGCCGTCCTCGCGGTACATCCTCCCGTCCTTCGTCGAGCACTCCAGCTACGGCGTCAAGGAATCGAACCCGTACAACAAGCTGTTCGAGGAGCGCATCATCTTCCTCGGCGTCCAGGTCGACGACGCGTCGGCCAACGACGTCATGGCGCAGCTGCTGGTGCTCGAGGGGCTCGACCCCGACCGCGACATCACCATGTACATCAACTCGCCCGGCGGATCGTTCACCTCGCTGATGGCGATCTACGACACCATGCAGTACGTCCGCGCGGACGTCGCCACCGTCTGCCTCGGCCAGGCGGCCTCCGCCGCTGCGGTTCTGCTCGCAGCCGGTACGCCCGGCAAGCGTGCGGCTCTGCCGAACGCACGGGTGCTGATCCACCAGCCTTCCAGCGGTGGAATCCAGGGTCAGGTCTCGGACCTCGAGATCCAGGCTGCCGAGATCGAGCGCATGCGTCGTCTCATGGAGACCACTCTCGGTCGCCACACCGGTAAGGATCCCGACGTCATCCGCAAGGACACCGATCGCGACAAGATCCTCACCGCGGAGCAGGCCAAGGACTACGGCATCATCGACACCGTGTTCGAGTACCGGAAGCTCTCCGCACAGAAGTAGGACCGCGAGTACCACCGGTCGGGCCGTGAAGGCCCGGCTCGAGTTCCGGCGCCGGGCGCGAGTGAAAACTCCGCCCGGCGATCGTGATCGGCGGCCCGAATGTCGGAACAGACGAAATCGGGTGGCGAATCACCGGAAACAACCCGCCCATGTTCGGCGAACACGGGTAGCGTCGCACCCAAGAACTCGGGCGATCGATATCGGCATCACGAAAGCCCGGGAAGTAGCCCACGACGTCTCGGCACAGTCCGACGGCGTGGGGCGTACGCGGACAAGGAAGTAGGAACCTCCGAATGGCACGCATCGGTGACGGTGGCGATCTGCTGAAGTGCTCGTTCTGCGGCAAGAGCCAGAAGCAGGTCAAGAAGCTCATTGCTGGACCAGGGGTGTACATCTGCGATGAGTGCATCGACCTGTGCAACGAGATCATCGAGGAGGAGTTGGCCGAATCGAGCGAAGTGAAGCTCGACGACCTACCCAAGCCCTCCGAGATCAAGGATTTTCTCGAGAACTACGTGATCGGTCAGGACGCTGCCAAGCGCACGCTGGCCGTTGCGGTCTACAACCACTACAAGCGCATCCAGGCCGGCGACAAAGCCCGTGATGTGCGGGGCGAGTCGGTCGAACTGGCGAAGTCCAACATTCTGATGCTCGGACCGACGGGCTGCGGCAAGACGTATCTCGCGCAAACGTTGGCCAAGATGCTCAACGTGCCGTTCGCCATCGCCGACGCCACCGCGCTCACCGAGGCGGGTTACGTGGGCGAGGATGTCGAGAACATCCTGCTCAAGCTGATTCAGGCGGCCGATTACGACGTCAAGCGCGCCGAGACCGGCATCATCTACATCGACGAGGTCGACAAGATCGCGCGTAAGAGCGAGAACCCGTCGATCACGCGAGATGTGTCCGGTGAAGGCGTGCAGCAGGCATTGCTGAAGATTCTGGAAGGAACTCAGGCCAGCGTGCCGCCGCAGGGCGGTCGCAAGCATCCGCATCAGGAGTTCATCCAGATCGACACCACGAACGTGCTCTTCATCGTCGCCGGTGCCTTCGCCGGTCTCGAGAAGATCGTGTCCGATCGCGTCGGCAAGCGTGGTCTGGGATTCGGCGCCGAGGTTCGCTCGAAGGCAGAGATCGACACCCAGGATCACTTCGCCGAGGTCATGCCGGAAGATCTGATCAAGTTCGGCCTGATCCCCGAGTTCATCGGCCGACTGCCGATGATCGCGTCGGTGACGAACCTGGACAAGGAGTCGCTCGTCACGATTCTGTCCGAGCCGAAGAACGCGCTCGTCAAGCAGTACCGTCGTCTGTTCGACATGGACGGTGTGGAGCTCGAGTTCACTACCGAGGCCTTGGACGCAATTGCCGATCAGGCAATTCTCCGCGGTACCGGTGCTCGTGGTCTCCGCGCGATCATGGAAGAAGTTCTGCTGCCGGTGATGTACGACATCCCCAGCCGAGACGACGTCGAGAAGGTTGTCGTCACTGCGGAGACGGTCAACGACAACGTGCTGCCGACCATCGTGCCGCGCAAGCCGGAGCGACCGGAGCGTCGCGACAAGTCGGCCTGACGTTCTGCTGAACGACACGAGCCCCGATCATCGAAACGATGATCGGGGCTCGTGTCGTCGTGGGGCCTGTTCAGCCGACGGTCACCACGTGCGGGTGTCGGTCGACTGTGGGGAATCGTTCCGCCACCAGTGGGTCGTGACCGGGCACGATGTGCTCGGAGCTGTCGGCGAGTTCTCGAATGCGATCGAAAGCTCCGAACATGTCCGGTAGGCAGTGCAGTATCGCGAACGGGTTGTCGGACTCGATGTTCTCGTAGAAGTGACTGGCATCGGAGGCCAGGACGACGTTGCCGCGCGCGGTGCGTAGCCGAACTACTTGCATTCCCGCGGTGTGGCCGCCGACGGAGTGCACCGACAGGCCGGGGAGTAGTTCTCGATCGCCGTCGACGAGGTCGAGTCGCGAGCTCGCAGCCACGTGATCGATATCCGGTCGGGAATGCAACCACTGTTCCTGGGCGATGCGTCCAGCCCACGGACCGTTCCAGTACTCGAGTTCGCGTTGCTGCAGGACGTAACGGGCTCGCGGCATGTCTGCCACGACTCCAGTGTGGTCGTAATGCAGGTGGGTCAACACACACAGATCGATGTCCCCGGGCTCGATGCCCAGGCGACCGATGATCTCGAGCGGGGAGCCGAAGTAGTCGAGCCCTGGTATTCCACTGGCCGTGGACGGTGCGAGCCCGGCGTCGATCACGACGGTATCGGTCTGAGAGAGGGCGAGCCACACGTAGTACGCGGTGGGGTGTGGCTCGCCGCCACGGTTGTCCGGGTAGTGGAAGTGGGTGCTGCGCAGAGACGTTCGAGCACCGTACTGCACAGCGAACACTCGCCACAGGCCTGCGGAGTCCGGCCGGAGTGCGTCGGTCATCGGTCAGCTCGAGCTGGCGACGGATGTGTCGTCGGTTCGAGCTGATCGAGACACCGTACCGAGCTCGTCTGTGGGCGTACGGAACGTCTCCCTGGAGGTGGCGACGATGGCGACGTTGATGGCACAGAAAACGGCGGTGACGATGGCAACCGGTAGCCAGGCACCGATCTCGGCTCCGGCGATCGCCCCGGCGATGGTGGGCGCGAAACCGGCTATGGCGAAACCGATCTGGGTACCGAGGGCGGTGCCGGTCAGACGCACCCGAGCCGGGAACATCTCGCCGTAGAACGAGGGCCAGACCCCACCGGTGGCACTGTGGACGAAGCCGAACATCACGATGCCGAACACGAAGATCAGTGCGTAGCTACCGATCGAGATGGACCAGAGGTAACCGAACATGAGGATGGCGCAACCGATCGATCCGAAAAGGAACACCGGCTTGCGCCCGACGCGATCCGAGAGAGAACCGAAGAAGGGCAGCGAGAACAGTGCGACGACGTTGGCGAGCACGCCGACCCAGAGCATCGGAGTGCGTTCGAGGCCAACGGTATTGACGGCGTACGACAGTGCGTAGACGGTGAAGATGGTGCTGACCGAGGCGATGACAGCGGCGAACATGACGCGAAGAACGGCGCGCCAGTGGTCTGCCAGCAGTTCCGCCAGGGGCAGGCGCTGCGGTTCGTTGGAGGCAACCTCGTCCTCGAACACCGGGGTCTCGTCGAGCGAACGCCGGATGAGGAACGCGGCGACGACGACGAAAGCGCTGAGGAAGAACGGAATTCGCCAACCCCAGCTCAGCAGTTGATCCTCGGGGAGCATCGCGACCGGGAGAAACACTGCAGTGGCCAGGATCTGACCGCCCTGGGTGCCGCTGAGAGTGAAGCTGGTGAAGAACGCGCGGCGGTTGTCCGGAGCGTGCTCGAGTGTCATCGAGTTGGCCCCGGCCTGTTCACCGCCGGCGGAGAAGCCCTGCGCCAAGCGAAGCAGGACGAGGATGATCGGTGCCGCGATGCCGATGGATTCGTACGACGGCAGCACACCGACGCCGAGGGTCGCGATACCCATGAGCAGAACGGTGGCGACCATGACTTTCTTGCGGCCGTAGCGATCGCCGATGTGTCCGAGGACCACGGCACCGAGCGGACGCGCGAGGTATCCGACTCCGAAGGTGGCCAGGGCCAGCAGGGTCCCGGTCGCAGGGTTCGACCCGGGAAAGAAGACCCGGCCGAACACCAGGGCCGCGGCGGTGCCGTAGATGAAGAAGTCGTAATACTCGAGGGCGCTGCCCACCCAGGCTGCAGTAGCGGCCTTGCGTGGGTTGGCACCCGGTCGGAGGGGTGTGGGGGCCGGTCGTGAAGTGGCGGGGTCCATCGGTGTCGTCTCTCTTCGTGTGACGGGAAGCTGGGGTGAAAGCTCTACGCCGCGATCCAACCGATCGGATCGCTAATGTACGAAATGGTTAAGTAGGCGCTGAATAGATAGTGAACGTGACCCATGCCACGTGTCAACCCCGACGAGACCTGCAGTACTCGAGCGGGGCTCGCTCAGACTGTCGCAGTGGTGAGGAATGCGATGACCATGTCTCCGAGCATGGAGCGCAGGCGTTCTCGGTGTGCGGGATCGGTCAGATCTCGGCCGAAGAGGGCCTCGAACGTGTAGCGATTGGACAGTCGGAACACGCAGAAACTGCTGATCGCCATGTGAATGTCGAGGGCGTCGACATCGGTGCGAAAGATTCCTTCGGCCTGCCCGCGCGCAAGGATGTCGGCCAGCAGTTCCGCGGCTGGGTTGCCGAGATTGCTCAATGCCTCCGAGGTGCCGATGTGCTCGCCGCGCAGGATGTTCTCGGTGGACACCAACCGGATGAAGTCGGGATTCTGCTCGTGATGATCGAAGGTGAGCGACGCGATGGCCCGAATGGCCTCCACCGGCCCGAGTCCTTCGACGTCCACTGCTCGCTCTCGCTCGCGAATGCGTAGGTAGGACCGCTCCAGAACCGCCTTGTACAGCCCCTCCTTGTCGGTGAAGTAGTAGTACAGCATTCGCTTGGTCGTGTGCGTTCGTTCGGCGATCTCGTCGATACGTGCTCCGGCGAAGCCCTTGTCCGCAAACTCCTCGGTCGCCACCTCGAGAATGTTGTGCCGGGTCAGGTCGCTGTTACGTCGACGCTTGACGGTCGGTCCGCTGCGGTCGTCGGACGAGTCGGTGGCGCGCGGAGGCATGGATCAACTCTATCGCCGTCGATTGTGCGGAAAGGGTTGGGCGCGGGCCCATGGCGTAGTACCGTCGATCTAACTCACCAATTCGTACATTAAGGCTCGAGGAGATCGATATGCCGGAATCCCTGCTCTGTGGGCTGATCGGGACGGGTATAGGCAAGTCGCTCACGCCTGCGATGCACGAGAAGGAGGGCGCGGAGCAGGGGTTGACCTACCAGTACCGCATCATCGATCTCGATCGTCGAGGGCTGACCGTCGACGACCTGCCTCGTCTGGTCGCGACCGCCGCCGATCTCGGATTCCGTGGACTGAACATCACCCACCCGTGCAAACAACGCGTCATCGGCTGCCTCGACGGGCTCTCCGACGACGCTGCGCGTCTCGGAGCCGTCAACACCGTGGTGTTCGCGGACGGCCTAGCCGTCGGCCACAACACCGACTGGTCCGGATTCGATCGAAACTTCGGCCGCGGTCTGCCGAAGGCCGACCTGACCGACGTGGTGCAACTCGGTGCCGGGGGAGCGGGGGCGGCTGTTGCGTATGCCATGGCGCGCCGCGGTGCGGCCAGGCTCACCCTGGTGGACGCCGATCCTGTTCGGGCACAGCAACTCAAGGATTCTCTCTCGACCATGTTTCCCGGTGTCGAGATCTTCTCGGCCGGCCTCGACAGCCTCGGCCGCGTGCTCGAATCCGCGACCGGCCTGGTACACGCCACTCCGATCGGCATGGTGGAACATCCGGGATCGGCTGTGCCCGAGGGCCTCTTGCATCCGCGGATGTGGGTGGCCGAGGTTGTCTACCGGCCGGCCGAGACCGAACTGCTTTCGGCGGCAGCCAGAGTGGGCTGCCGCACGCTCAGCGGCACCGGCATGGCCGTCTTTCAGGCCGCCGACGCATTCGAGATCTTCACCGGACGCACCGCCGACGCCGATCGCATGATCGCCCACATGAGCTCGCTGATCGCACTGGAGGATCGTGCGACAGCAGGTGCTCCAGCATGACGCGCATCGCCACATCGGTGGCCACGGTATCGCTCAGCGGTTCGCTGGACGAGAAGATGCGCGCCATCGCAGACGCAGGGTTCGACGGCTTCGAGGTGTTCGAGCCGGACTTGATCAGCTCACCGGACCGTCCCGAGGACATCGCGAAGAAAGCAGCCGACCTCGGTTTGACCCTCGATCTCTATCAACCCTTTCGCGACGCAGACTCGGCCGACCCGGAACAGTTCGCCCGCAACCTCGTTCGTATCGAGCGCAAGTTCGACGTGATGGAGCAGCTGGGATGCGATCTACTGCTGGTGTGTTCCTCGCCGCTGGCCGGAGCCGTGCGCGAGGACGGCATTCTGATCGAACAGATGGCTATTCTGGCCGAGCGTGCGCACCACCGCGGAATGCGGCTGGCGTACGAGGCGCTCGCGTGGGGCACCCACGTCGATACCTACGGTCATGCCTGGGACATCGTTCGGCAGGTCGACCATCCGGCATTCGGTACCTGCCTGGACAGCTTCCACATCCTCTCCCGCGGTGACGATCCCGCGGGAATTCGCGCCATACCGGGCGAGAAGATCTTCTTCCTCCAACTGGCCGATGCACCTCACCTGGTGATGGACGTGTTGCAGTGGAGTCGCCATCATCGGTGCTTCCCCGGACAGGGCAACTTCGATCTTGCTCGCTTCGGAGCGGACGTGGTTGCCTCCGGCTACACCGGACCCTGGTCGCTCGAGATCTTCAACGACGTCTTCCGGCACTCCGATACCGCGCGGACGGCATCCGACGCCCATCGCTCGCTGCTCTACCTGCAGGAGCAAGTGCGCGCCATCGAAACGCCCTCTGCCGAAACGGATCTCTTCTCGCCTCCGCCGCCCGGCCCGATCGAGAACGTCGTATCCCTACGGATAGCGGCGGGGCCGGCGAAGGCAGCGCAGCTGGGTACCGTCCTACGTCAGTTGGGTTTCGACCTGACCGCCGCGCACAGCGAACACGGACTGTCGCTGTTCACCCAGGGTCCACTGGCGGTGGCGGTCGATACCACGGTGGACACACTGTGGACTGCGCCGGGCGTCCCGGCCCACCTGCCCGCGCTCGCTCAGATCGGCGTCCGGAGTGAGCGCCCCGATCTGTGGCTCACTCGGGCGCGCGCTCTCGGTGTCACCGCATCCACCGTCACCATGCCGGGTGTTGCAGACGCAACCGACGCGGTGGTGCGGCTTGCCGTGACGGGCGCGACATCGCTCGACCTGCGCAACCGAGACAGCGCGGGTGCCTGGCAGTCGGCGTTCGATCTGGTCCCCAGAACGGATTCGAAGAAACAGAACGCGGCAGTGGTCTCGGGCGTGGACCACATCGCACTCGCCGTACCCGCCGAGAGCTGGGACGGAGTGATGCTGCTGCTGCGCTCGGTATTCGGCATGGTTCCCCGCGACGGACAGGACGTCGTCGACGCGATCGGTCTGGTGCGGAGCCAAGCCCTCACGCTGGCCACCGCCGACGGCACGATTCGTCTCTCGCTCAACATGGTTCCCGGTCGCCCGTCCGCCGCGGACCCATTGCCGGCCGCCCGCCGCGGGGGCGTCGGACATGTGGCGTTCGGATGCGAGGACATCTATGCCGCCGCGACGGCGATGACCGAACGGGGCCTGACGCCCCTGCGTATCTCGCCGAACTACTATCGCGATCTCGACGCGCGATTCGGACTCGATTCCGCCGTGCTCGACGCGATGCAGCGCCTGGGAATTCTGTACGACGCCGACTCCGCCGGTGGTGAGTTCTTCCACTTCTTCACCGGGACAGTGGGTGACGACCTGTTCTTCGAAGTCGTTCAGCGCGTGGGAGGCTACGAGGGCTACGGCGAGACCAACTCGGCGGTGCGGCTGGCAGCTCAGTTGCAGGAGTGAGACGCCGCCTCGCCGGGTCGAATCAGGTGAGGCGCTCGAATACCGCTGCCAGTCCCTGACCGCCGCCGATACACATCGTCTCGAGTCCGTACCGAACCTGTCGGCGGTCCATCTCGCGGAGCAAGGTGGCAAGAATTCGGGCACCGGTGGCACCGACCGGGTGGCCGAGGGAGATACCGGAACCGTGCGGGTTCAGTCGCGAGTCGTCGGGTTCGATGCCCCACGACCGGGTGACGGCGAGGGCCTGGGCGGCGAATGCCTCGTTGAGCTCGATGATTCCCATGTCGGCGAGGCTCAGTCCGAGGCGTCCGAGCGCCTTCTCGCTGGCGGGCACCGGCCCGATACCCATGGTGCGCGGAGCGACTCCGGCGACGCCCCATCCGGCCAGTCTGGCCAGCGGCCGAAGACCCAGTGCAGCAGCCTTGTCCGGAGTGGTGACGATCGCAAGCGCGGCACCGTCGTTCTGTCCGCTGGCGTTCCCGGCCGTGACTGTCGACTCGGGATCGATCGACGCGCGAATCGCCTTCAGCTTCGCCAGTGACTCCACGGTGGTGTCGGCACGGGGATGTTCGTCGGTGGTGACGAGCAGTGGGTCCGACTTCCGTTGCGGCACCGATACTCCGACTATCTCCTCGGCGAACACCCCGTTGTTCTGTGCGGCGACCGCGCGCTGGTGGGATTGGACTGCCAGCGCATCCTGATCGGCTCGGCTGATAGAGAACTCGGCGCGAAGATTCTCTGCGGTCTCGATCATGCCGCCGGGCACGGGAAAGTTCTTGCCGCCTGCGGTCACTCGTGCCCGCGCGAGTCGGTCGGACAGGGCCACGGCCTCGGCTTTGACGCCCCACCGCATTCCGGTGGCATAGAACTCGGTCTGACTCATGCTCTCGACTCCGCCGGCCAGCACCAGATCGTTGCCGCCCGACTGCACCTGCATGCAGGCCTGCAGCACCGCTTGCAGGCCGGAGCCGCAGCGCCGGTCGATCTGCATGCCGGGGACGTCGATTCCCAGGTCGGCGTCGAGGGCGGCGATACGTCCGATCGCCGGTGCATCACCGTTGGGGGAGGCCTGGCCAAGGATCACGTCATCGATGTCGGAACCCGAAATGCCTGTTCGGGCAACGAGTTCGGCGATCACGGTGCTGGCCAGCGCCTGGGCAGAGATGTCGCGGAACTGACCGCCGAAGCGGCCGACCGGGGTTCGAAGTGGCTCGCAGATCACGGCGTCAGGCATGGCTGTTTCCTCGCTTGTCGTTGGGTCCGGTACTCACCCGGAGCAAATCGGTCTCGATGGCGCGGGTGGCGTCGAGCAAGGCCGGGAGTAGTTGGGTGCGGACCGCGTCGGCGGAATGGCGCGCGGCTTGAGTCGAGACGTTCGCCGCGGCGACGACTGCCCCGGTGCCGTCGTGGATCGGTGCGGCGATCGACCGTAGGCCCTCTTCGAGTTCCTGATCCACCAGACAGAAGCCTTCGTCTCGCACCCGTTGGAGTTCGCGTGCGAGCGCGTCGGCCGAGATGATCGTCTTGCCGGTGAGCGGCGTCAATCGAACTCGATCGAGATACCCCGTGAGCTCGTCGCTCGGAAGGCCCGCGAGCAGCACACGTCCCATCGAGGTGGCGAACGCGGGGAATCGCGTGCCGATGTTGATTCCGACAGTCATGATGCGGCTCACCGGAACTCGGGCGACGTACACGACATCGTCACCGTCGAGAATGGACACCGAGGACGATTCTCGGACCCGTTCTGCAAGAGCCTCCAGATGCGGCCCGGAGACCTCCGGCAGGGACAGGCTCGACAGATAGCTGTACCCCAGTTCGAGCACGCGCGGGGTGAGCCAGAACATGGAACCATCGGTTCGGACATATCCGAGCTCGACGAGCGTGAGCAGAAACCGTCGGGCCGTGGCGCGAGTGAGTTCGGTTGCTCTCGCGACATCGGAGAGCGTCCGACGCGGATGCTCGGCGTCGAAGGCCCGAATGACGGCAAGGCCGCGTCCGAGTGATTGAACGTAGTCCGACGACGGGGACGGCGCGTCGGCGTTCACGACGAACTCGTCTCGGTCTCGCCGGCAGCGACGGCGTCCGCGAGAGCGGAGGCGCCGAGAGCGAAGGCGCTGTTGCTGTTCGGAACTCCCGCGTACACGGCGGTGTGCAGAAACACCTCGGCCAGTTCGTCCGGTTCCAGTCCTGCGCGCAGCGCTGCGCGAATGTGCATATCGAGCTCGTGCTGGTTGCCTACGGCCGTCAGAATCGCCAGGGTCAGTAGTCTGCGGGTGTGGTGGTCGAGTCCGGGACGGTTCCAGATGTCACCCCATGCGGTGCGGGTGATGAAATCCTGGAACGGCGCGGTGAATTCGGTTCGTGCGGACATGCTTCGGTCGACGTGAGCGTCGCCCAGGACGCTGCGCCGCACCGCCATGCCGGTGTCGTGGGCCGCGGTCCGGCCGGCAGCGTACGGATCCGATCCGATGTGTGCGGCAATCGCTGCGGTGACGGGTCCGGCCTGCTCGACGTTGGCCAAGTGTGCTGCCGGGTCGAGCACTCGGAACGTCGATCCGGTGACACCATCGGCGATGATCTTCAGATCCTCGGGGGTGGTCGAGGGGTCCTGACGGCCTGCGATCACCAGGGTCGGGGAGCTGATTCGACCGAGGTCTGCGCGAGAATCCCAGTCGGACAACGCCTCACAGCATGCCGCGTAGCCCTCGTCGGAGGTGTCGACGATCATGCGCCGGTGTCGGTCGACGAGATCGGTGTCGCGCCCGGCGAGTTCGGGAGTGAACCACCGGTCGAGTACTGCGTCGGCCACCGAGGCCGTTCCGCCCGCGCGGACCGTGGCGGCGCGATCGAGCCACTGCGCGGGCTCACCGAACTTGGCTGAGGTGCACAGCAAGGTCAGAGTCCGCACTCGCTCGGGTCGGTGAATGGCGATCCACTGCGAGACGGCACCGCCGAGTGAGAGACCGACTATATGAACGCGTCGCAGGTCCAGTGAATCCAGCAGGGCCAGCACGTCTTCGGCCAGATCCGCGACGGAGTACGGGCCGGAGGGCACCGGTGATTCCCCGTGTCCACGGAGATCGACGGCGAGTACTCGGAGCGACGCGGAGAGCGGGCCGACTTGCGGGTTCCACATCGATCGATCGGAGCCGAGGGAGCCGATCAGCACGACTGTCTCGGCGTCGGTGCCCGGTCCTTCGACGAGTTGGTGAGCCAGTGCGACGGTCATCGTGAGCCCTTCGAGTCTGAGGTGTTGTCGGTGTCGAGAGCGAGCTCGGCCAGGATGGTGTCGACCAGATCCGACGCGTGGCCGAGATACCCGGCCGGGTCGAGCAACTCGCGCACCGTCGACTGTGCGAGAAATTCGGTGATTGCCGGATCGGTGTCCAACGGTGCTCCGGCAGCACATCGAGCGGTCACGATGTCCCGGGCATCGTTCGTATGGTGCGCCAAGGCTGCTGTGACACGCTCGGCAAGAAGCGCTCCGTTGGTCGTGTCGAGATTACGAGCCATTTTCTCGGGGTTTACGTGCACTCCGCCGAGGCTGGTGGCGATTCGTTGTGCCGCACCGCCGGTGAGACGCAGCAGGTCGGTGATCGTCTCCCACTCGGCGTGCCATGCTCCCGCGGCGCGCTGGTACTCGTGATCCATGTTCGAGAGCACCGTCGATACTGCCCCTGGCACTCGGCGGGCCGCGGCGCGAGCCGTGATGGCGGCGACGGGGTTTCGCTTGTGCGGCATGGCCGAGGATCCCCCCGGCGCGTCCTCGGACAGCTCGCCGAGCTCGGTGGCCGACATCGACACGATGTCCCCGGCGATCTTTCCTATCGCTCCCGCTGCCGTGCCCAACGCACAGGCGAGATCCGCGATTGCCGTGCGCTCGGTGTGCCAGGGCGCGACCTGCGGAGCCAGTGACAGTTCGGCGGCCAGCGCGGCGGCGATGGCCGGGCCGTGCGGATGCACGGCCGCGAGAGTGCCTGCGGCTCCGCCGTATTGAACCGAACATGTCCGCCGAACGGCCGTCAGGCGGGTGCGCGCACGATGCAGCCCCATCGTCCAGTTCGCGGCGACGAGGCCGAACGTGGTGGGCAGCGCCTGCTGGCCGAGCGTGCGCGCCGCCATGGGCGTGGTGCGATGTTCCAGTGCGAGATCTCGTGCAGCGCGGCACGCGTCGTCGAGCGAGGCTTCGATGGCGGCGAGCGCATCACGCGAGACCAGCATCAGTGCCGTATCCATGATGTCCTGGCTGGTGGCACCGGGATGCACTGCACTCCCGGGAACTGCGGACGGCGATACCGCGGTCCGCAGTATCTTCACCAGCGCGATGACGGGGTTTCCGCCGGCCGCGGCATCGAGCCCTAGCTGCGTGATGTCCAGCGACGAGCCGAGCTCCGCGGCTGCAGCGGCGACGACGTCCGCGTGGTCGACATCGACCAGCCCGACCGAGGCCGCGGCGCGCGAGAGTGCAGCTTCGACGTCGAACATCGCTGTCACCCAGGCACGGTCGCCGACGAGCGGCGCGATGACGTCGCTGCCGAACGTCGGGTCGAACAGTGCACCTCGCTCGGATGTCATTGTCCTCCTTCGTGAATCGCTTGTCACAGTTCGAAGAACGGGGTCTCGTCGCCGTCCGGGTCGGTGTTCTGCAGCACGATATCGAGGTGATAGCCGCCGTCGACCGACTGTGCAACGAGTCTGGCACGCTTGTGCTCGGGCAAGGCGGACAACACCGGATCGACGGCGTTGGCCTCGGCCTCGTCGGGAAAGTACACCCGCGTCACGACTCGCTCGAGCATCCCGCGGGCGAAGAGGCCGACGTCGATGTGCGGAGCCTCGACGGCGTTGTTCTCGGCGGGTAACGGTCCCGGCTTGATCGTCGTGATGGACATCGTCCCGGTCTCGTCGGCGAACGCGCGCCCGAATCCGCGAAAGCCCTCGGTGCGCGGCGCAACCGCGCCCCGCGGGTCGTCGGGATGATCGAACCGGCCGTCGGCATCGGCTTGCCAGGTCTCGATCATGGCGTCGGACATGGGGGTTCGCGAGCCGTCGATCACAGTGAACGTCACCGTGACGGCACCGTCCGTGCCCGGCGGCACCACATCCTCACCGTCGGGCCACAGCAGTCCGATGTGGACGTACGGGCCCACCGTCTGCGACGGGGTCTGTCCGAAGGAGGCGGTGGTGAAATCGGCTCCGATGACCACGGGGTAGCGCGGCGCGAATTCTGGGTCACTCATCGTGGTCGTCTTCCTCGAAGGGGGTGGCGTCCCGGCCGCGCAGCACGATGTCGAACCGGAAGCCGAGGGCCCAGTTCTCCTGCGTTGCCTCGTAATCGAACGTGCTGATCATGCGAGCGCGAGCGTCGTCGGGTGCGGCGTTGTAGATCGGATCCTGGAAGAACATCGGGTCGTCCGGGAAGTACATCTGGGTCACCAACCGTTGGGTGAACGCCTGGCCGAACAACGAGAAGTGGATATGGGCGGGACGCCACGCATTGTGATGATTGCCCCAGGGGTAAGCGCCCGGCTTGATCGTGGTGAATCGGTAGCGACCCTGCTGATCGGTGAGCACTCGGCCGACTCCGTCGAAATGCGGATCCAGTGGTGCCGGCCAACGATCACCTGAGTGCCGGTATCGGCCGCCCGCGTTGGCCTGCCACACCTCGACGAGCGTGTTCGGAATTGCCTTGCCGTCGCTGTCGAGTACCCGGCCGTGCACGATGATGCGCTGACCCTGTGCTTCACCGCCGTTCGCCAGAGTCAGATCGGCATCGGCTGCGGTGACCCGTCCTTCTCCCAGTACCGGTCCGGTGATCTCGGTGAGTCGCTGGGGGAGCAGCGTCAAAGGCTGAGCTGGGTGCCGCAGAGTCGTGGTGCGGTACTCGGCGAAGTCTCGCGGGGCGTTGACGCCCGCTTGATCCCGATACTCGGGCGGGAGATGAAGCATCGAAGGTTCCTCACGATCGTGGTGATCTACGCACTGGCCACCCTACGGCGCTGTTCGCATGGTGGCAAGGTGTTCACATCACGTACGAGTTCGGGTAACGTGGATCGCATGTTGGACAAAGTCGTGGCCAGCGCCACCGAAGCCGTATCGGACATCCCGGACGGATCCTCGCTCGCCGTGGGCGGATTCGGACTGGTCGGAGTGCCCGAAATCCTGATCGACGCAGTACTCGCGCAGGGTGCCACCGACCTCGAGACCATCAGCAACAACTGTGGAACCGACGGATTCGGTTTGGGAGTTCTGCTGGCGCAGCACCGCATTCGTAGAACGATCAGCTCCTACGTCGGGTCCAACAAAGAGTTCGCGAGGCAGTACCTGTCCGGCGAACTCGAAGTCGAACTCACCCCCCAGGGCACTCTTGCCGAACGTCTGCGCGCCGGTGGCGCCGGAATCCCTGCCTTCTTCACCCCAGCAGGCGTCGGGACGCAGGTTGCGGACGGCGGACTCCCGTTGCGCTACGACGGTAGCGGAGGAATCGCTCTGGCAAGTCCGCCGAAAGAGACACGCGAATTCGACGGCCTGACCTACGTACTCGAGCGCGGGATCGTCGCCGACTACGCGCTCGTGCACGCGTGGAAGGGCGATCGACACGGGAACCTGGTGTTCCACGCCAGTGCCCGAAACTTCAATCCGCCTGCGGCAGAGTCGGGGCGGATCACAATCGCACAGGTCGAACATCTGGTGGAGCCCGGCGAGATCGGGCCGGACGAGGTGCACACGCCGGGCATCCACGTGCAGCGGGTGGTCCACGTCGGACCGGTCCAGGTCGGCATCGAGCAGAGGACGGTACGAGCATGAGCGAGAAGATGACCCGCGAACAGATGGCCGCTCGGGTGGCACGGGAACTCGGTGACGGCCAGTACGTCAACCTCGGCATCGGCATGCCCACGCTCGTGCCCAACTACATCGCCACCGACATCTCGGTGATCCTGCACTCCGAGAACGGAGTCCTCGGAGTCGGCCCGTACCCCACCGAGGAAGAACTCGATCCCGAGGTCATCAATGCAGGCAAGGAAACCATCACCGTCCTCCCTGGTGCCTCCTACTTCGACTCCGCGCAGTCGTTCGGAATGATCCGTGGCGGCCAGGTCGACGTCGCAGTGCTGGGTGCGATGCAGGTCAGTGCCACCGGTGATCTGGCGAACTGGATGATCCCCGGGCACATGGTCAAGGGCATGGGCGGCGCGATGGATCTGGTGCACGGAGCGCGGCGCGTGATCGTGATGATGGAGCACGTCTCGCGCAAGGGTGAGCCGAAGATTCTCGAACAGTGCACCCTGCCGTTGACCGGCAAGGGCTGCGTGCACAGGATCATCTCCGACATGGCCGTGCTCGACGTCACCGAGAACGGTCTCCGTCTCGTCGAGACCGCACCGGGTGTGTCCGTGAACGATGTCGTGAACGCGACCGCAGCCGAACTACTGGTCGACGCTATCGCCTGACACCAGTACGCGGTCGGTGCATGAGTAGAGGTTCATCGACCGACCGCGGAGGAACCCGATGACCGTCAGACCCGACTCGGTCGCGAGATCCACCGCCAGGGACGACGGTGCCGAGACTGCCGCAAGGATCGGTATGCCTGCCATCACGGCCTTCTGTGCCAGCTCGAACGAGGCGCGGCCACTGACCATCAGCACCATGCCGCGCAACGGAATTCGATCGTTGGTCACGGCCCAGCCGACAACCTTGTCGACGGCATTGTGGCGTCCGACGTCCTCGCGCAACACCAGCATCTCGCCGTCGGCGGTGAACAGTGCCGCGGCGTGCAGACCGCCGGTCGCATCGAAGACTTTCTGCGCAGCGCGCAGTGTGTCCGGCAACCCAGCGAGGGTCTCCGAGGTGACGACGACCGTGTCGGCTGCGGGGGAGTGCTTGGTGCGCAGTCGAATTGCATCCAAGGATCCCTTACCGCACACCCCGCACGACGACGTCGTGTAGAAGTTCCGTTCGACGCCCGTCTCCGGGGGAGCGACGCCCTGGGCCAGCGTGAGGTCCAGGACGTTGTACGTGTTCGCGCCGTCGTCGTCGACCCCGTCGCAGTAACGAGCTGCAGCGATGTCGGCTCCCGAGGCGATCACGCCTTCGGTCAGCAGGAAGCCGTGGGCCAGCTCCACATCGTGTCCTGGCGTGCGCATGGTCACGGCCAATGCCTTGCCGTCGACCCGCAATTCGAGCGGCTCTTCCACCACCAGGGTGTCCGGGCGTTCGACGCGGTGCCCACCCCGGAGACGGACCACCGGTCTACGAGCAGTGATGCGGCCCATCAGTACCGGCTGTCTTCGTGGCGAATACGGTAGTTCATTCTTCGATTGTGGACCTCGGTCTCATCGGTCCGTCGACTCGGTGGCCATAGCCGCCGCCAACGACACCATCCGGGGATGGTCGACGAGATCCTCGACCAGCACACGCCTACCGTCTGCGTCGGCCAACGGAACCTTCCAGTTCTCGTACTGGGTTTCGTCGGTTCCTGGCTGGTTCTGGATGCGGTGTTCTCCCACCGCGTCCACGAGAGCGACACCGATCAGCAGCGACGGGCTCCGCTGGACGAGACGATGCAGAGCTTCCACCGTCCGATGATCGTCGGCTGCGGTATCGGTGTCGAGCAACCCGCGTTCGCGAGCCAGGTCGAGAACGGCCTCGCGCTTGCGTGCATCGACCTCCTTCTCGGCGTCGATGTCGCGTTCGAGCAGGCCGAGACGTGAACGCAGGTCGATGTGCTCACCCCGGAGATACCCGGCTGTCGGGGGTAGATCGTGCGTGGTCACCGAAGTCAGGCAGAGACTGCGGTACTCCTCGGGCGGGATCGGCCCGGATTCGTCGGCTTCGAACCACAGGATCGAGGTGCCGAAAATGCCGCGTTCGGTGAGGTACTCCTGCACCATCGGTTCGAAGACACCGAGATCCTCACCGACCACCACCGCGCCCGCACGCTCGGCCTCCAGTGCCAGGATGCCGATCAGTGCTTCGTGGTCGTACTCGACATACGTTCCGCCGCCGGCATTCTCGGCCTCCTGCGGAATCCACCACAGACGGAAGAGGCCCAGAATGTGGTCGACGCGGATGCC
Source organism: Rhodococcus ruber (assembly GCF_027270735.1). Lineage (GTDB taxonomy): Bacteria > Actinomycetota > Actinomycetes > Mycobacteriales > Mycobacteriaceae > Rhodococcoides > Rhodococcoides rubrum_A. The sequence goes on from NZ_JAPWIJ010000004.1 coordinate 202,131, forward strand.
GCCGGCGTGACGAAGGATCGTGCGCAGCATGTCTCGGTACGGGATGTACGCCATCTCTCGGAGGCGGTCGGGATCCCACGGTGGCTGATTCCAGTTCTGGCCCTGCTGGTTGAAATTGTCCGGCGGCGCGCCCACCGTGACGCCCGAGGCGAGCACGTCGCCGAGCGCCCACGCGTCGGCTCCGCCCCGGGCCACGCCGACCGCGAGGTCGTGCATGATGCCGATGTCCATCCCCGCGTCGAGCGCACCGCGTTGCGCGTCGGCGAGTTGCTCGTCGCAGATCCACTGCAACCACATGTGGAAGTCGATGCGATCGGCCAACTTCGCGCGCTGCTCTCGGACGAAGTCGGTTCGCGGATGCGCCGCCCGATCGGTCCAGACCGGATCCCGAGGGCCGAATTTCTCCGCAAGCGCACTCCATACCGCGAAGTCGCGTAGCCCGGAGCCCTCACGCTCGACGAATGCGCGGTACGCGGATTCGCGAGCCGGGCTGCGTTCGACCTTGTGAACGCGTTCCAGCGCACGAAGTTTCGCCGTGAACGTCCGATCCCGGTCCAGCTTCTTGGTTCGTGTGTTCGCCTTCTCGAACCGTCTCGCAGCGTCCTGGACCTTGCCGAACTGTTTCGGCGAGAGTTGTGCGGTCTCGCGAATGTTCTCGACTCGAATGTAGAGCGAGTTGAAGAATCGACGCGTGGTCGGCAGGTATGGGGATGCCTCGACCGGGGTGGTCGGTCGGTCTGCGTGCAGTGGATTGACGAGAAGGTAGTCGAATCCGTGCTCGCGGCCGGCGATGTCGGCCATGTCCTCGAGATCTCCCAGATCACCGATTCCCCACGATCGCCTCGATCGCACCGAGTAGAGCTGGGTGAGCAATCCCGTCCGCTGTCGATCCGCCAGTTCCGCGTTGGGTGACAACGACTTCGGTGTGACCACCACGACCGCTTCCGATGTTCGGACCGTGTTGTCCTCGCTGATCGTCGTCGCGGTCAGACTGTGCCACCCGAGCGGGGCGTTGCCGGGAACGACGAAGGTGGCGCGTCCGATCAGGTGGCCGTCGATCTCCCGTGGATCGACCCAGACGTCGGCCTGGGGGACGTCGATCGATTCACCGTCCTCGGAGACCATCGAGACCTCCACCGGATTGCCGTGCGGCACATGCACCCACACCACGGCATCGGTGCCCTGCGTGGCCACAACCACCGGTGGTAACAGCCGCCGCCACGGCGCGTTCTCGATATCGGCCAGTGCTCGGTCGACGTCCTCGGGCGACTCGGTGGCGTAGCCACGTGCGGTGAGCACCTGTTGCAGGGTGTCGTCGCTCACTTCGTGTTCGGTGTCGTCCCAGCCCCGATACGAGGTCGAAGTGCCGAGACGTCGGGCGAGAGTGCGAAGTGCCTGCGAGTGATCCACGGTGTCGATCGTGCCAGTTCGCCGCCCGTGCGTCATCCGGGCCACCGGGTCGTTCATCGATCGTTCGTCCAGCTGCGGTGCCGGACGACCCGTTTCCCGAACTGTGAGGATTGAAACGTGGTCGGCTGGGTAGTCTTGCTCGGCAAACGGTAATTCAGTGCGCGGCGACGATGGGAAGTGCGGATGGCTGGGGTCAGCAAGATCGAAGAACTGGAGCGAGGTTCCGGTGCACCGGTCGAGCTGAGGGTGCGCGCCGAGGCCGACCAGCTTCCGGTGGTACGCGCCGTGGCAGAAACCCTCGTGGTTCTGAGCGACTTCACGCTCGACGACATCGCCGACGTCAAATTGGTCGTCGACGAAGTGTGTTCGCAACTGATCAAGGGCTCGGTGGCGGACTCGGAGCTCTCGTGCCTGTTCTCGGTGAGTGACTCCGGAATTCGGATCGTCGTCACGTCCACGTTGGCTGCCACGTCCGTGCCGAAGAAGGACAGCTTCGGCTGGCACGTTCTGCAAACCCTCACCGACTCCATCGACCTGCGCGCACATGACGCAGGCGACAGCGATGCGGTTCGCACGGTTGCCATCGACGTGGTCAAGCGGAGGAGCACGATCTAGTGCCGGTGCACGAACGAAGCACGCGGCGAGAGTCCGACGACTACAGCGACGTTGTCGCTCTGATTCAGCAGATGCAGGCGCTCGACGAGAATTCACCGCAGCGTCGAGTGCTGCGCGATCGCATCATCACCCGTTGCCTCCCGCTCGCCGAACACATCGCACGACGCTTCGGCGGTCGTGGAGAAGCCCACGAGGACTTGCTGCAAGTCTCCCGTCTCGGCTTGGTGAACGCAGTCGACAGATTCGACATCGAGCGCGGATCGGACTTCGTCTCCTTCGCCGTGCCCACGATCATGGGCGAAGCTCGCCGCTACTTCCGCGACGCGGGATGGTCGGTCCGGGTGCCGCGGCGCATGAAGGAACTGAACTCGATGATCTCTCAGGCGGTGGGCTCGCTGTCGCAGAAGTTGGGTCGAGCTCCCACAGCCAGCGAGATCGCCGTCGAACTCGGAATCGATGTCAAGGAAGCGTCACAGGCGCTGCTTGCGCGCAGCGCGTACCAAACCGTGTCGGTCGACTCGGTGGTCAGCGAGGATCGGCTGCCACTGATGGACACCCTCGGTGCCGATGATCCCGAACTCGAGAAGATGGAGAGCTACCTCGCCGTGCGGCCCGCGCTCGAGAAGCTCCCGGAGCGAGAGCGTCGAATCGTCGTGCTCCGATTCTTCGGGTCGATGACTCAGACGCAGATCGCGGAGAAGGTGGGGATTTCGCAGATGCACGTCTCGCGAATCCTGGCTCGTACTCTTGCTCAGCTTCGAGAGGATCTCGGCGAGGACTGAGCCTGCCTGTGGCTAGGCTCGGTGCATGAGCATCTACGACGACGTCGACGAGTACATCGGAGCCCGGCGGGTGACCGATGTGGCCGTATCCGCCGACTTTTCGCGAGCGGTGATTGCCATTGCTGCACTCGATGATTCGCGGACCGAGTATCGAACGTCGTTGTGGGAGCTCGACGTCGACGGCGGGTCACCTGCCCGGCGCATCACCCACGGCGAGTGGGGTGAGAGTGCGCCGGTGTTCACCGCCTCCGGCGATCTGTTGTTCTCGCGCCGATCGAACAAGGACGATCCGGCCAGGCTGTGGGTTCTGCCTGCCGCGGGCGGCGAAGCCCGACTGCTCGAGACGCGATCCGCCGGTCTGAGCGACATCCGAACTGCCCGTTCCGGATACGGACTCGTGGGGTTCTCGCCGGTGTTCGGCTCGTCGAGTACCGAGGAGGACGACGACGCTCTGCGTACCGAGCGCACGGCCAACAAGGTGAATGCGATTCTGCATACCGGGGTTCCGGTGCGTTACTGGGATCACGATCTGGGTCCGGCGACGCCACACCTGTTCGTAGGATCTGCGGACGGTTCGACAGGACTGCGTGATCTCACCCCGGATGCGCGCACAGGGCTGCACGAAGCAACGTTCGATGTCAGCGCCGACGGATCGTTCGTCGTGTCCACCTGGATTGTTCCCGGCTCGCTGGGGACCGTGCGGACAGTGCTGGTGCGGATCGAGATCGAGACGGGGGAGCGGACCACCATCGTCGACGATGCCGATGCAGATCTGGGAGCCCCGGCGATTTCACCCGACTGCGGGTCGGTGGTGTTCGTGCGTGAGTCGATCTCCACCCCCGAGAACGCGCCGCGAATGACTCTGCAGCGGTACGACTTCGGTGGCTCTACGGTCTCCGATCTCGCGCCGGGTTGGGATCGGTGGCCGAGCGACCCGGTGTGGCTCCCGGACGGCTCGGGATTGTTGGTGACCGCAGACGACGACGGCCGGTCGCCGATCTTCGTCGTCCGCGACGGCGCGGAACCGCGTCGGCTCACCCAGACGAACGACGCATACACACATGTGCACGTGTCCTCGGACGGCACCCGGGTGCTGGCGCTGGCCGCCTCGTATCTGGCTGCGCCGCATCCGGTGTCGATCGACCTGTCCGACGGCACCGTCACTGCCCTCGACACCGGTGTCGACCACAGCCCGTTGCCCGGAACTCTCACCGAGATCGACACGATCGTTGCCGACGGTGCCCGGGTACGCGGTTGGCTGGCACTGCCGGCCGGGGCATCCGAGCTCGAGCCCGCTCCGTTGCTGCTGTGGGTGCACGGTGGCCCGCTGAGTTCGTGGAACACGTGGTCGTGGCGCTGGAATCCGTGGCTGATGGTCGCCCGCGGGTACGCGGTGTTGCTGCCCGATCCGGCGCTGTCCACCGGTTACGGCCAAGAGTTCGTGCAGCGAGGTTGGGGCGCGTGGGGCAAAGCCCCGTTCACCGACCTGATGGCGCTGACCGACGTTGCCGCCGCACGGCCCGATATCGACGACACCCGCACCGCAGCCATGGGCGGGTCCTTCGGCGGGTACATGGCCAACTGGATCGCGGGCCACACCGATCGGTTCGACGCCGTGGTCACCCATGCGAGTCTGTGGGCTCTCGATCAGTTCGGACCGACGACGGACGCGCCGTGGTACTGGGCGCGGGAGATGTCTCCTGAGATGGCCGTGGAGAATTCCCCACACCTGTTCGTGGCGGACATAGCAACGCCGATGCTGGTGATCCACGGCGACAAGGACTATCGCGTGCCGATCGGCGAGGGCCTGCGGCTGTGGTACGAGCTGCTCAGCGAGTCGGGTCTGCCGGCCGACGACGAGGGCAACACCGAGCATCGATTCCTCTACTTCCCCGCCGAGAACCACTGGATCCTGAGTCCTCAGCACGCGAAGGTCTGGTACGAGGTCGTGCTGGCTTTTCTGGCGCAGCACGTGCTGGGCGAGAGCGCGTCGATGCCGCGAATCCTCGGCCACTAGAATCGCCGCGTGACCAGTTCCGTGCCAGAGACACCCGACAATCCAGCAGACCGCTTGCCCAAGAACTGGGACCCGAGCGAGGTAGAGGCCGAGCTGTACCGTTCCTGGGTCGACGCCGGGTACTTCGAGGCCGACGCCACCAGCGGCAAGCCGCCGTACTCCATCGTGCTGCCTCCGCCGAACGTCACCGGCAGCCTGCACATGGGGCATGCTCTGGATCACACACTGATGGACGCGCTGAGCCGCCGCAAGCGGATGCTCGGGTACGAGGTGCTGTGGCTACCGGGCATGGACCACGCGGGCATCGCCACGCAGACCGTGGTGGAAAAGCAGCTCGCCGCAGACGGCAAGACCAAGGAAGAGTTCGGCCGCGAGCTGTTCATCGACAAGGTCTGGGACTGGAAGCGCGAATCCGGCGGGACCATCGGCGGGCAGATGCGACGCATCGGCGACGGTGTCGATTGGAGCCGCGAGCGGTTCACCATGGACGACGGTCTGTCCGAGGCCGTGCAGACCATGTTCAAGCGAATGTTCGACGACGGCTTGATCTATCGCGCGGAGCGGCTCGTCAACTGGTCCCCGGTGCTGCAGACCGCCATTTCCGACATCGAGGTCAAGTTCGAGGATGTCGAGGGCGAACTCGTCTCGCTCCGTTACGGCTCCCTCGACGATTCCGAGCCGCACGTGATCGTCGCGACCACGCGAGTGGAAACGATGCTCGGCGACACCGCAGTGGCGGTGCACCCCGACGACGAGAGATACAAGGCTCTGGTCGGCACCACCCTCGAGCACCCGTTCACCGGTCGGCAGATCCCGATCATCGCCGACGACTACGTCGATCCCGAATTCGGCACGGGCGCAGTGAAGATCACCCCGGCACACGACCCCAACGACTTCGAGATGGGTGTGCGGCACTCGCTGCCGATGCCGTCGATCATGGACAAGGCTGGCCGAATCACGGACACCGGAACACAATTCGACGGCATGGACCGCTTCGAGGCGCGCGTCAAGGTCCGTGAAGCTCTGGCCGAACAGGGCCGCGTGGTCGCCGAGAAGCGTCCCTACCTGCACAGCGTCGGACACTCCGAGCGCAGCGGCGAGCCCATCGAACCGCGGCTGTCCCTGCAGTGGTGGGTCAAGGTCGACGGCCTCGCGAAAGCCGCCGGTGACGCAGTGCGCAACGGCGATACCGTCATTCACCCCAAGAGTCAGGAACCACGCTGGTTCGCCTGGGTCGACAACATGCACGATTGGTGCATCTCGCGCCAGTTGTGGTGGGGACATCGGATTCCGATCTGGTACGGACCCGACGGCGAGACCGTTTGCCTCGGACCGGGAGAGAGCGCACCCGAGGGCTGGGAGCAGGATCCAGACGTCCTCGACACCTGGTTCTCGTCCGGCCTCTGGCCTTTCTCGACGATGGGGTGGCCGGAAGCCACTGCTGATCTCGAGAAGTTCTATCCCACCGGCGTTCTCGTCACCGGGTACGACATCCTCTTCTTCTGGGTCGCCCGCATGATGATGTTCGGCACCTACGTCGGAGCCGACGACGCGATTACCGCGGGCAAGCAAGGGCCGCAGGTTCCGTTCCGAGATGTCTTCCTGCACGGATTGATTCGCGACCAGTACGGCAAGAAGATGTCCAAGTCGCGTGGCAATGGAATCGATCCGCTCGATTGGGTCGACCGGTTCGGTGCGGATGCGCTGCGCTTCACGCTCGCTCGCGGTGCCAACCCGGGCGCGGACATGTCGGTCGGTGAGGACCACGCGCAGTCCTCGCGCAACTTCGCGAACAAGCTGTTCAACGCCACCAAGTTCGCCCTGATGAACGGTGCGGCACCGGCAGACCTACCCCCGCGAGCCCAGCTGACCGACGCCGACCGGTGGATCCTGGACAGGCTCGAACAGGTTCGTGCAGAAGTGGATTCGGCCTTCGATCGCTACGAGTTCAGCAAGGCCTGCGAGGCGCTCTACCACTTCGCCTGGGACGAGGTCTGCGATTGGTACCTCGAGATCGCCAAGGTCCAGTTCGCCGACGAATCCATCGCCGCCACTACGCGCGGAGTGCTCGGAAACGTGCTCGACGCGTTGCTGCGCCTGCTGCATCCGGTCATTCCGTTCGTCACCGAGACGCTGTGGAAGGTGCTCACCGGCGGCGAGTCCCTGGTGATCGCGGAGTGGCCCGCCCCTGCCGCGGATTCTCTCGATCACGTTGCGGCACAACGGATCGTAGACATGCAGCGACTGATCACCGAAGTCCGCCGGTTCCGCAGCGATCAGGGGCTCAAGCCCTCGCAGAAGGTCGCGGCCCGCATCGTCGGCGTATCCGAGGCGGATCTGGACGGGCAGATTTCGGCGGTCACCGCGCTGGCCCGACTGACCGAACCGGCCGAGGACTTCGCGGCCACGGCGTCGGTGGAGGTGCGACTGAGCAAAGCGACTGTGGTCGTCGAACTGGACACCTCGGGCACCGTCGACCTGGTCGCCGAACGCGCTCGACTCGTCAAGGATCTCGCCGCCGCCGAGAAGGAGTTGGCGCAGACCACCGGCAAGCTCGGTAACGAGGCGTTCCTTGCGAAGGCCCCGGATGCTGTGGTGGACAAGATCAGAACGCGACAGTCCATCGCGCAGGAAGAAATCGCCCGGATCACCGCGCGCATCGAATCGATGGGGAACTAAGTGACCGAGCCCGACGACGCACTGCCGACGCCGCCGCCGAGTCCGGTCGATCTCGCCGAGCTGGCGCTGGTCGAGGCCGAGCTCGACAAGCGTTGGGGAGAAACGAAGATCGAGCCGTCGACGGATCGAATCTCGGCGCTGATGGACCTGCTCGGTTCGCCGCAGAAGGCGTACCCGTCGATTCATGTGGCCGGCACCAACGGCAAGACCTCGGTCACGCGCATGATCGATGCGCTGCTCACTGCCTTCCACCGACGCACGGGCCGCACCACCAGCCCGCACCTGCAGATGGCGACCGAGCGGATCAGCGTCGACGGGCGGCCCATCTCTCCGCGGCTCTACGTCGACACCTACAACGAGATCGCACCGTTCGTCGAGATGATCGACGCGCAGTCCGAGGCCGCGGGCGGACCGCGGATGAGCAAGTTCGAGGTGGTCACGGCAATGGCGTTCGCAGCGTTCGCCGAGGCTCCGGTGGAGGTTGCCGTCATCGAGGTCGGTCTCGGCGGACGCTGGGACGCCACCAACGTCGTCGAGGGTGAAGTCGCTGTGATCACCCCGATCGGTCTCGATCACGTCGAATTTCTCGGCGACGATCTCGCGACGATCGCGGGGGAGAAGGCGGGGATCATCAAGAAGGCACCGGAATCGCTCGTGCCGCGGGACACCGTAGCGATCCTGGCGCAGCAGAAGCCCGAGGTATCGGATGTTCTGCTGCGGGCGGCGGTGCAGGCAGACGCTGCGGTGGCGCGGGCGGGATCGGAATTCACCGTGCTCGGCAGACAGATTGCGGTGGGCGGTCAGCAACTGGAACTGCAGGGACTCGGCGGGGTCTACACCGACATCTTTCTTCCGTTGCACGGCGAACATCAGGCTCACAATGCGTCTCTCGCGCTGGCGGCGGTCGAGGCGTTCTTCGGTGCCGGCCCGGATCGTCAGCTCGATCAGGACACCGTCCGCGCCGCATTCGCGACGATCGTCAATCCTGGGAGACTCGAGCGGGTCCGCAATGCCCCCACTGTGTTCCTGGACGCCGCACACAATCCGCACGGAGCCGCAGCCCTCGCCGCCGCCCTCAACGACGAGTTCGATTTCCGCAAATTGGTCGGCGTCGTCAGCGTCATGGCCGACAAAGACGTCGGAGCCATTCTCGACGAACTGGAGCCGGTCTTCGACGACATCGTCGTCACCCACAACGGGTCGGCGCGGGCGATGGATGTGGACGCATTGGCCGACATCGCCGTGGCCAAGTTCGGCGACGAACGCGTCGTGGTGGCGTCTACCCTGCCCGATGCCCTCGAGACAGCCATCGGCCTGGCCGAGGAAGTCGCCGAGCCGGGAGAAGCAGTCTCCGGTGCCGGAGTCGTCGTCACCGGATCCGTGGTGACCGTCGGCGCAGCTCGCACTCTGTTCGGAAAGGACCCCGCGTGAGCGAGCCAGAGTTCGGACCACCCACGAACGACCCGTGGAAGGGCTTCCGCGGCGTCGTGGCGGGAACCCTCGTCCTCGAAGCCATCGTGACACTGCTGGCGTTGCCGGTGGTGGCGACCCTCGGCGGCGGTGCGACCTGGTTCTCGACGACGTACATCGTGGCGCTGGCCGTCGTGATGATTCTCGCTGCCGGCAAGCAGGGGGAGCCGTGGGCGATGAAGCTGAATCTGATTCTCCAGCTGTTCGTGCTGGCCGGGGCCGTATTTCACCTCTCGATCGGTGCGGTCGGCCTGATCTTCATCGCGGTCTGGCTGTATCTGCTCTACCTGCGCCGGGACATCACCGAACGGATCCGGCGCGGAATGCTGCCGGGGCAGCGGGACTGACCGGGATCGCGCCTGTTCGGGCGATGCGGCGCGCGAAGCTGCGATGGGGTCCACTACTGTCGTCGACGTGACCGACCGCACCCTTGTACTGATCAAGCCCGACGGAGTTGCCCGGCGTTACGTAGGAGAGATCCTCGGCCGCGTGGAGAAGAAGGGTCTGAGCATCGTCGCACTCGAGCTCAAGACCGTCTCCCGTGAACTGGCCTCGGCTCACTACGCGGAGCACGAGAGCAAGCCGTTCTTCCCCGACCTTCTCGAGTTCATCACGTCCGGACCGGTCGTGGCCGCAGTTCTCGAAGGCCCCCGTGCCATCGCCGCCTTCCGGCAGATCGCCGGTGGCACCGACCCTGTGGCCAAGGCGGTCCCCGGCACCATCCGCGGTGACCTCGCCCTCGACGGTCAGCAGAACCTGGTGCACGGGTCGGATTCCGTGGAGTCGGCCGAGCGCGAGATCGCACTCTGGTTCCCCGGCCTGGTCTGACGGTTCCACTTTTCGCCAGCACAGTCACGTTCGCGCGCAGCCACGCCGCATCCGCTCGGTACCGATCGGTGCGGCGTGGCGAGTACGCATCATCGCGTGTGGGATACTCGACGGAGATCGACTCCACTGCACGAGTACGTACAGGTTTCACGCTCCACCGAAGTCAAGGCTTCACCGAAGTTCGCTAGACCGGTGTCGTGGATTCGATCGGATGACTGTCGTCTATCCGCTGCCCGTCATCGCAGATGCTCGAACGAGAGACAGGCTCGTTCGCGTTCTTGCTTGATGATCAGGCGCTCGGATCGCCGGGACACCACCATCCAGCCAGGCACTGCACACACAGTCGACGACCACCGAGAACTCCGAAGTGGTCATCGGTTCGAGTGCGGAGCGAGACAGAACAGCTGACGTCCAACCCGACGTGAGTACACAAGGATGGCCCTCGCGTGGCCGCGTCACACCCGACATCGGATGAACGCGCCCGGGGGCCCGAGGAGACTACGTGGCCGATCAAAGCCCGCCCGAAGATGTACAGAACGAGAACGTGGGAGGTCCGGAGCGCGACGATGCGGTGCCCCCTGTGGAAACAGGTGCGGTGTCCCAGGCGCAACCCGACACCATCGAGCTGCCCACCAGGCTGCGCGTACACGCCCTGGCCAAGATTCTCGGCGTCACGAGCAAACAGCTGCTCGTCACACTGGGTGAACTCGGAATCGAAGCGCGCAGCGCCCAGTCGAGCTTGAGCCGCGACGTTGCGGAGTCCGTCCGCGACTCGGTGAACGCGCCCGCCGCACCGGTGGTCGATTCGCCCGCCGAACGGTCCGAGCCGAGCGCTCCGGCCGATGTGCCCTCTGTCGATGTGCCGTCTGCGGACGTGCCGCATGCCGAGTCCTCGTGGTCCGAGCCGCAGCTGTTCACCAGCGCAGGCACGGCAGAACCCGAGGCTACCCAGCCCGCGGTAACGACCGACCAGACCACGGCAACGACGTTTGCCACTCCACTCTTCCTGCAGCCGGCCGCCGTGGATGCTGCAGCACCGGAGTCCGCGGAGTCACCGGCAGAGCCCCCGGCCCGCCGTCGCCGCAGTCGCAAGGCAGCGCCGAAGGACGAGGCCGCGAACGCCGACAGTACCGAGACCACAGCCACGGTCGAGACCACAGCCACGACCGAGACCGTCGCACCTCGGTCCGACGAGACCGAGTCCGTCGTACCCGCGGTCGACGAGTCGACTGCGTCCGACGGCTCCACCGATGAAGACGGCGACGACGATCAGTCCCAGCCACGACGCCGCAGGCGAGGGCGTCGCGGCCGCGGGCGTGGTCGCGGGGAACAGTCCTCCGACGAGAACTCGACCGACGAGAATTCGGACGACGATTCCACGGGTGACACCGACACCGACAGCGCCGATTCTGCCGACGCAGAGTCGTCCGACGGGACCGACACCGACTCGGACGAGTCCTCCGCCGGTGACGATCAGCAGTCGGGCTCGGGCAGGCGTTCGCGTCGGTCGCGGACCCGCAACCGTTCCTCGGATCGGCAGAACTCCGACTCGAACGATTCCTCGGACGACACCCGCACAGCGGACGCCTCGGCCGAGGACAAGGACGACGAATCGGATTCGGATGCCCAAGACAACTACGACGACACCGACAACGGTGGTTCGGAGGGAGACGGCTCCAGCCGCCGCCGCCGTCGTCGTCGCCGTCGTAAGACCGGAGCCGAGGTAGCGGCCGAGGCTGCAGCGTCCGAGGACGACCCGCCGAACACGGTCGTGCACGAGCGGGAGCCGCGGAACAAGAACCGCGCCCCCAGGGACGAGGTCCAGGGGATCACCGGTTCGACACGACTCGAAGCCAAGCGTCAGCGACGGCGCGACGGCCGCGACGCAGGTCGTCGTCGACCGCCGATTCTGACCGAGTCCGAGTTCCTGGCGCGACGTGAGTCCGTGGACCGGGTCATGGTCGTGCGTGAGAAGGCCACTCCTGAGCACCCGTTGACCACACAGGTTGCCGTGCTCGAAGACGGCGTGCTCGTGGAGCACTTCGTCACCAGCAGCGCCACCGCGTCCATGGTCGGAAATGTCTATCTCGGGCGCGTCCAGAACGTGTTGCCGAGCATGGAAGCCGCATTCATCGACATCGGCCGTGGCCGCAACGGTGTGCTGTATGCCGGTGAGGTCAACTGGGATGCCGCAGGCCTGGGTGGCAACTCGCGGAAGATCGAGCAGGCTCTCAAGCCGGGCGATCAGGTACTCGTACAGGTGAGCAAGGATCCCGTGGGGCACAAGGGTGCTCGCCTGACGACCCAGCTTTCGCTTGCAGGACGCTTTCTCGTCTACGTGCCCGGTGGTAGCTCCACCGGCATCAGTCGCAAGCTGCCCGATACCGAGCGCAAGCGTCTGAAGGACATTCTCCGAGACATCGTTCCTCCCGAGGCGGGCGTCATCATCCGCACCGCGGCCGAGGGCGTCAGCGAGGAAGAGCTCGCCCGCGATGTGACGCGACTGCAGGCGCAGTGGGCGAGCATCGAGGAGCGCTCGGCGAATGCCGAGACCGGAAAGGGTGTGCAGCCGCAGACCCTTTACGAAGAGCCCGACATGCTCGTCAAGGTCATTCGTGATCTGTTCAACGAGGACTTCTCGAAGCTCGTGATCGAGGGCGACAAGGCGTGGACGACTACGTCGAACTACGTCGAGACCGTCGCACCGGACATGGTGGATCGGCTGCAGCGCTACGAGGCCGACGGCAGTTCTGTCGACGTCTTCGCCGCGCATCGTATCGACGAGCAGCTGGCCAAAGCGCTCGACCGTAAGGTCTGGCTGCCTTCCGGCGGCACCCTGGTGATCGATCGCACCGAGGCGATGACCGTCGTCGACGTCAACACCGGCAAGTTCACCGGTTCGGGCGGCAACCTCGAAGAGACGGTCACTCGCAACAACATCGAGGCGGCCGAGGAAGTCGTCCGTCAGATGCGTCTGCGCGACATCGGCGGCATGATCGTGGTCGACTTCATCGACATGGTGCTCGAATCCAACCGTGATCTGGTGCTGCGCCGACTGACCGAGGCGCTGGGTCGCGACCGCACGCGTCACCAGGTCTCCGAGGTGACCTCGCTCGGGTTGGTGCAGATGACTCGAAAGAAGCTCGGTACCGGGCTCGTCGAGGCGTTCTCCACGACCTGCGAGCACTGCCAGGGACGCGGCATCATCGTGCATCCGTTCCCCATCGACGCCAAGCCGGACAACGACGGCCGCTCCAATTCGTCGCGCTCGGAGTCGAGCAGCTCGAGCAACTCGGGCACGAGCAGCAGGCGGCGACGAGGCAAGGACAACAAGACCGACGGGAACGACGGCAACGAGCGCACCACCTCGAGCTCCCAGGCGGGAGCTGCGGACGGGGCCGATCATCCCGTTGTCGACCCGTCGATCAAGCGGGCGCACCCTGTCGCTCTGGCAATGGCGGCGCACCACGACGACGTGGTGGCCGACGTCAGCCCCGCCGATGTCGAGACATCGCCTGCGAGTGAGACTCCGGATGCAGGTGCCGTCGTGACGGTTGTCTCTGCCGACGATGTCGACGTTGCCGCCGCGTCGGTCGCCGATGCGGAGTCGAACGCCGTTCTTGCTACCGAGACCACCGAGTCGGAGGCCGACCGGCCTGCTGCCGAGTCGCCCGTCGAGGTCGAGCCGGTAGCACCGAAGGCCCGGCGTGGACGCCGGGTTGCGCGAAAGGCGGCCGCTCCGACCAGTGCAGCACCGGACGCCGGTGTGGTTCTCGTGGTGCCGGTTTCGGGCGACGCCGCCCCTGCCGGTGGGGCAGAGGCCACCGAAGCCGAGGTGTCGGAACCACTGACATCGGCGGCCGAGCAGCCGCTCGAGCCGGTGGAGGTGCCGACGGCACGTCCTCGCAGGCGGCGCGCAGCGGCGCGGCCTGCAGGTCCCCCGGTGGACATCGACGCCTAGCAGGACAGGGCAGTTTGACCCTGGCCGTCTCTCTGCCGTAACCTTGATAAGTCGCTCCCGGTGACACCGTTCTGCTGTGCCGTAGTGGTCCTGCAGGTAACAACGGTTCTCGGGTCGGTCGTGATGGAGAACATCGCTACCGGCCGTTTGGGAGCAAGCAAACACGTGACACCAGACCAGTCGTGTTGCCATGCGCAGCGCGAGCAAGTTCGAAGAAGCAAGGGGTAGCCCTCCGATGGCAACGTACGCGATCGTCAAGACCGGCGGAAAGCAGTACAAGGTCGCTGTTGGTGACCTCGTCAAGGTCGAGAAGATCGAGGGAGCGCCCGGCACTGCTGTCTCGCTTGCTCCGGTCCTCGTCGTAGACGGATCCGACCTGACCACAGATGCAGACAAGCTGGCGAAGATCTCGGTCGCCGGTGAGATCGTCGAGCACACCAAGGGCCCGAAGATCCGCATCCACAAGTTCAAGAACAAGACCGGATACCACAAGCGTCAGGGACACAGGCAGAAGCTGACTGTCCTCAAGGTCACCGGCATCAAGTAACCAGGTCTCACCGGACCCGAGTTCTTTTCAGCTGATTCACCCCGAGGAGGGTATGCAACATGGCACATAAGAAGGGTGCATCAAGCTCCCGTAACGGTCGCGACTCGAATGCACAGCGCCTCGGCGTCAAGCGCTTCGGCGGCCAGACCGTAGGCGCAGGCGAGATCCTGGTCCGCCAGCGCGGCACGCACTTCCACCCCGGCGTCAACGTCGGCCGTGGCGGCGACGACACCCTGTTCGCACTCGCTCCCGGCGCAGTCGAATTCGGTGCCAAGCGCGGACGCAAGACCGTGAACATCGTTCCGGTCGCTGTAGAGGCCTAGTCCTTCTGCAGCGCTCGCGCTCGTAGATGATCGACCCGAGCAACAACTGCTCGATCGGACATTCACGGCGTACGTTCACAGCTCCCGATAGGGGCGGACCAGGGTCACGAGACCGGTCCGCCCCTATCGCTTTTTTTCTCCCGCTTTTTCTCAGAAAGGATCGAAGACAGCTATGTCACGATTCATCGACCGCGTGGTGCTGCACGTCAGCGCCGGCAAAGGTGGCAACGGCTGCTCTTCGGTTCACCGCGAAAAGTTCAAGCCTCTCGGTGGCCCGGACGGTGGAAACGGCGGGCAGGGTGGCGGTGTCATCTTCGTCGTCGACAGCAATGTCCACACTCTGCTCGACTTCCACTTCTCCAGCCACGCCAAGGCGGGCAACGGAACTCAGGGCATGGGTGGCAACCGGGAAGGTGCCAACGGAGAGGACCTGATTCTCAAGGTCCCCGACGGCACCGTCGTTCTCGACAAGAAGGGCGACGTCCTCGCCGACATGATCGGTGAGGGAACACGTTTCGACGCGGCACCGGGCGGGCGTGGTGGCCTGGGCAACGCTGCACTCGCGTCCAAGGCTCGCCGGGCACCAGGTTTCGCGCTCCTCGGCGAAGAGGGCATCGAGCGCGAGCTTGTCCTCGAGCTGAAGTCCGTCGCCGATGTCGGTCTCGTCGGTTTCCCGTCGGCCGGCAAGTCGTCGCTGGTCTCGGTGCTCTCCGCAGCGAAGCCGAAGATCGCCGACTACCCCTTCACCACACTGGTACCGAATCTCGGAGTTGTCTCCAGCGGAGACACCACGTTCACCGTCGCCGACGTCCCCGGATTGATCCCCGGAGCGAGTCAGGGCCGCGGTCTCGGGCTCGACTTCCTGCGGCACCTCGAGCGTTGCGCTGTGCTCGCACACGTAGTCGATTGCGCGACACTGGATCCGGGCCGCGATCCGATCTCCGACGTCGACGCGCTCGAAGCCGAGTTGGCGGCATACAAGCCGGCTCTCTCCGGCGATGCGAGCCTCGGCGACCTTGCCGATCGACCACGCATCGTCGTACTGAACAAGGCGGACATTCCCGAGGGTGCCGAGCTCGCCGAGATGGTGACCGCCGAGTTCGAGTCCCGCGGTTGGCCGGTGTTCACCATCTCCGCAGTGACGCGCGCCGGCCTCAAGCCACTGACGTTCGCGTTGGCGAAGCTCGTCGAGGACTACCGCACCGCCCACCCGGCTCCGGAGCCGCGGCGTCAGGTGCTGCGTCCGGTCGCTCGAAACGACGACAGCTTCAAGGTCGTCAAGGATCCGGACATCCCGGACGGCTTCATCGTTCGGGGTACGCGCCCCGAGCGGTGGGTTCGCCAGACGCAGTTCACCAATGACGAGGCCGTCGGCTACCTCGCGGACCGGCTCGCACGCCTCGGCGTCGAGGACGCGTTGATCAAGGCCGGTGCCCAACCGGGTGCCTCGGTCACCATCGGCGAAGTCTCGTTCGACTGGGAGCCGCAGACACCGGCCGGTGTCGAGATCACCATGACCGGCCGCGGCACCGATGCTCGGCTCGATCAGGTCGAGCGCATCGGCGCATCCGAACGTAAGCATGCCCGCCAGGTACGTCGCGGGCTCGATACCGAACAGGAGTAGACGTGGTGTCGGTGCGTGAATCCGATTCGCCCGTAACGGCTCTCACCGATACCCGTCGCACGATTGCCGACGCCAAGCGCATCGTGGTCAAGATCGGATCCTCGGCGCTCACCAGTCTCGACACCGGTCTCGATCTGGGCCGACTCGAACTGCTTGCCGATGCGATCGAGTCGCGGATGCGTAGCGGCACCGACGTGGTAGTCGTCTCGTCGGGTGCGATCGGTGCAGGCATGGCACCGCTCGGCCTCACCAGACGCCCGCGCGATCTCGCAACGAAACAGGCCGCGGCGAGCGTAGGACAGCTTGCTCTGGTCAACGCCTGGAGTTCGTCGTTCCATCGGTATGGACGCACGGTGGGGCAGGTGCTGCTGACAGCCGAGGACATAGCGCGTCGAACCAATCACCGCAATGCGCAGCGCACGTTGGATCGACTGCGCTCGCTCGGTGCGGTCGCCATCGTCAACGAGAACGACACCGTCGCCACCGCGGAGATTCGCTTCGGTGACAACGATCGCCTCGCAGCTCTGGTGGCACATCTCGTCGGTGCGGACGCACTGTTCCTGCTCTCGGATGTCGACGGGTTGTACGACGGCGATCCCCGTAAGGGTTCCGCCACGCTGATCCCGGACGTCTCGAGCCCAGAGGATCTCGACGGAGTCGTCGCAGGGTCCGGGGGAGCGCTCGGGACCGGCGGAATGGCCTCCAAGCTGTCCGCTGCCCGCCTGGCGGCCGACGCAGGTGTGCCCGTGCTGTTGGCTGCGGCGTCGGACGCTGCCCAGGCCCTGACGACGTCCGAGGTGGGTACCGCATTCGCAGCTCGGCCGACGCGGTTGTCCGCTCGCAAGTTCTGGGTGCGGCATGCCGCCGATGCAGCGGGCGAACTGCACCTGGACGCAGGAGCCGTGCGAGCGGTCGTGGAGCGTCGGAGGTCTTTGCTGTCCGCCGGCGTCACGTCGGTGACGGGAGCTTTTCACGGTGGAGACGTGGTCTCGCTGATGGACCCGGACGGCGCACTGGTGGCCCGCGGGGTCGTCGCATACGACTCGGGAGAACTGGCCGGAATGCTCGGCCGGTCGACGGGGGAGTTGGCCGCGGAGCTACAGCGGCCGGTGGTTCACGCCGACGATCTGGTTCCTGCCTGATCGAGTGTGTCGGCCAGCGCTGTCGCGGTCTCGGAGCAACCCGCATGCACTGTGAGAGAGGCGAATTCGTCGCCGCGAGTGGTCCCGCGATTGACGATGACGATCGGCTTTCCGGTCTTGGACGCGTGCCGGACGAAACGTAGGCCGGACATGACGGTCAGCGAGGAGCCGAGCACCAGTAGCGCGTCACTTCGGTCGACGAGGTCGTAGGCCTCTGCGACGCGCGGTTTGGGCACGCTCTCACCGAAGTAAACGATGTCGGGTTTGAGTATGCCGGAACATGATTCGCAGTCGACCATCCGGAAATGCGCGGTCGAAGAGATGATGGCGTCGGCGTCGGGAGCGATCTCGACGCCCTCGGCGGGTGCAACGGATTCGAGGAAACCGGGATTGGCGCGATCGAGTCTCCGGGCCAACTCGAACCGCGAGATCAACCGCTCGCAGTTCAGACAGCGGACCCGGGCGTAGACCCCGTGCAAGTCGATGACGTTTCGGCTACCCGCCTTGGTGTGCAACATGTCGACGTTCTGGGTGATGACTCCGGTGACGACCCCGGCACGTTCGAGCCTGGCGAGCGCTCGGTGTCCGTCGTTGGGCATCGCCGCGTCCATGTGTCGCCAACCGACGTGGTTGCGGGCCCAGTAGTGACGACGAAACTCGGCGTCGCCGATGAACTGCTGAAACGTCATCGGGTTACGGGGCGGCGACTGCGGGCCGCGATAATCCGGAATACCCGAGTCGGTGGACATGCCTGCACCACTGACGACGGTGATCGTCCGACCGTCGAGCATCGAGGTGAGTTGCCCGTACGTAGTCGCGGACGCGGTGGGTGCATTCACTTCGTCCAGGGTAGCGACCGATCGGGGTACGGGCTACCGACGCAGACGGCCCGCACGGACGCGTGAGCGTCGGTGCGGGCCGGATGTACGAGAAAGTGCTACGCGGGTACCTCGACGAGGGGGTACACGCCGTTCTCGTCGTGAGTTTCGTTGCCGACGACGGGAGGATTGAACACACACAGCATGCGCATCTGGGTACGCGGCTCGACCGTGTGGCGCTCGTGTCCGTTGAGCAGGTACATCGATCCCGCACCCAGCTCGTAGGTCTCTCCGGTCTCGCGGTCGGTGAGCGTTCCCTCGCCTTCGATCAGCCAGACGGCCTCGACGTGGTTGGCGTAGTGGAAGTTGTTCACCGTGCCGGCTTGGATCGTGGTCTCGTGGAACGAGAATCCGACCTTGTCGCCGCCGAGAATGATTCTCTTGCTGCGCCAGTTGCCGTCTTCACTCGAGATGTCACGGTCGGTGCCGGTGATCTCCTGTGTGGTGCGAACGATCATACGATGTCCTCCTTCGATATCGGTGTGTGTGAACGGGTCTCTAGGAGAGGACCTTCGCCACTGCACTTTCGATGATGTCCAGGCCGCGGTCGAGCTCGTCGATCGTCGTGGTCAACGGGGGAAGAAGCTTGACGACCTCGTCCTTGGGGCCTGCGGTCTCGACGAGCAGACGCTCGTCGTAGCAGAGCTGAGACACCTTGCCGGCCAACTCGGCGTCGTCGAACACCAAGGCCTGGACCATGCCGCGACCGCGGGTCGAGATGCCGTCGAACTTGGCGCACAGCTTGATGAACCGATCCTGGATGTGCTCGCCCTTGGCGAGGGTCTCCTTCTCGAACTTGTCGTCGGACCAGTAGTGGTCGATAGCCGCCTTCGCCGTGACGAACGACGGGTTGAAGCCGCGGAAGGTGCCGTTGTGCTCACCCGGTGCCCAGACGTCCAGCTCGGGCTTGAACAGCGTGAGCGCCAGCGGCATGCCGTAGCCGCCGATGGACTTCGACAGGGTGACGATGTCCGGGGTGATGCCGGCTTCCTCGAACGAGAAGAACTGGCCGGTGCGTCCGCAGCCCATCTGCACGTCGTCGACGATCAGCAGGATCTCGCGGCGTGAGCACAGCTCTGCAAGTGCGCGCAACCATTCGGGGCGCGCTACGTTGATGCCGCCCTCGCCCTGGATTGTCTCCACGATCACTGCAGCCGGGCGGTTGAACCCGCTGCCCGAGTCGTCCAGAACGCGCTCGAACCACTGGAAGTCCTCGGTGACGCCGCCGAAGTAGTTGTCGTACGGCATCGGAGTGGTGTGCACCAACGGAATTCCGGCGCCAGCTCGCTTCATCGAGTTGCCGGTGACCGACAACGCGCCGAGTGTCATGCCGTGGAATGCGTTGGTGAAGTTGATGATCGCCTCGCGCCCGGTGACCTTACGAGCGAGCTTGAGGGCCGCCTCGACGGTGTTGGTGCCCGTCGGGCCGGGGAACTGAACCTTGTAGTCCAAGCCGCGGGGGTCGAGAATGTTCTTCTTGAACGACTCGAGGAACTCACGCTTGGCGACGGTGGACATGTCGAGTCCGTGGGTGATGCCATCGCTGGTGATGTAGTCCACCAACGCGCTCTTGATCATGTCGTTGTTGTGGCCGTAGTTGAGTGCGCCTGCGCCACCGAAGAAATCGAGGTAGTCGTTACCGTTCTCGTCGGTGATGACCGAGTTCTTCGCGGTGGTGAACACGGCGGGCCACTGGCGACTGTAGCTGCGCACGCCGGACTCGACGGTCTCGAATACGTCGGGCTTCTCTGTTGTAACGGTGTTCTTTTCGGTCATGTTCTGCTTGTTCCTTTCGTAATTCCGCGATGCGTCGGGGCCTACTGTGTAGAGCTCCTCGGCTTCGTGGCTATCAGGGAAATCGTTGGGCGCGAACAAATCCGACCTCACGATGTCGGTGCCTCGCTTGCGTGCGAGGCTCGTGAAGGTTGCGATGGACGCTTCGTTGTCCGGGCTGATCGTCGTTTCCAGATGCGTGATGCCCTGTGGTTCGAGGCGGTCGAGCAGCTCCATCAGCATGCGACCGGCAAGTCCCTTGCCACGCTGGTCCGCATCCACGGCGACCTGCCACACGAACAGTGTGCGCGGGGCGTCCTGGCGGATGTATCCGGTGACGAAACCGACTGCGCGGCCGTCGATATCGGATACGACGGTGGTGGCCGCGAAGTCACGGCACCACAACACGTACGAGTAGCTGGAATTGAGATCCAGAACTCGCGAATCTCTTGCGATCTCCCAGAGCCGGACTCCGTCGGAGATCTGTGGCTTACGAAACTTCACTGCGTCCGGCGCAGTGAGCGGGGTACCTCTCAGCAATGCGGGCTTCATAGGAAATACAAACGTAACAACGTTGCCCAGGCTTATCGACTGCGCCGGGAAATCGACCCCGGAAACGGACATGCTTCCCCAGGTTAACCGCCGAATGTGATGGTGCTCACACGATCGGCGCCCGGCAGGCGTTACCCAGAAATGCGCGGTATAAACCCCGGTTTGCCGAGAATCGTTATTTCGGTGTTGCGAGAGCGAACGGCAACACGGCCGATGCGCCCGCTGACGTCAGAGCAGACGTGGCACAGGTGAACGTCCACCCGGTGTCGGTCTGCAGATCGATCAAGAGAATCGGCCCTGGCACGGACGATACGTCCGGAACGTCCCACGAGTCCACCAGCCCAGCGACCCGAAACGCCGAATTGGCGGCCGATACCGGCGGGTGACCGGGCCTGACCTGCATCACCCCGAGATCCTGCAACTTGCCGACGGCTGCCAATCGCGCGGCGATCGACCGCACCAGGAGCGGGTGAGTGGGGGAGTCGAGGGCGAGAACGGCAGCGGGCCGCTGCTTCCAGTCCCAATTGGCCAGCACGGTGATGCAGGCTTTCTCGAGAGCGTCGGTGGCAGGGGCATCGGGCGCGTCCAGCAGAGCCCGCAAGCGGCTACCCCAGCCCAGGTCGGTCAAGCGACCCAACACACGTCCCGGCTCGTGTGGATCGGCGATCTTGCCCGAGAGGGATACACCCAGCTTCTTCATGCCGCTCGGCCACTGCTTTCTCGGTTGCAGGTCGATGCCCGGCCGATCCAGCCGTGCTCTCGCCGAATCGACCGAGGCCGCGTCGACGGAAGCGGACAGGTGTTCACCTGTGCAGTTGTCACACCGTCCGCAGCGATCGGACTCGCTGCCCGGTGCGCCGAGGTCGGGATCGTCGAGCTGCCGACGCAGGAACTCCATCCGGCACCCGTCGGTGCTCTGGTAGTCGAGCATGGCCTGCTGTTCGCGGTCCCTCGCTTGTTCGAGGCGCTCGTAACGGTCCGCGTCGTATGTCCACTGCTCCCCGGTGGCCATCCAGCCGCCACGAACGCGTCTGACCGCTCCGTCGACGTCGAGGACCTTGAGGACCATCTCGAGCCTGCTGCGGTTCAGCTCGACCAGCGGCTCCAGGGCCTGCGTCGACTGAGCCTTCTCGGTGTTCAAGGCCTCTATGACCTGCCGCACCAGATGTTCGCGCGGGAACGCGACCGAGGCGAAGTAGCTCCAGATCTGCCGATCCTCGTGACCGGGGAGCAGCACCACATCGGCTCGTTCCGTGGCGCGCCCGGCACGGCCGACCTGCTGGTAGTACGAAATCGGAGACGATGGAGCGCCCATGTGCACGACGAAACCGAGATCGGGCTTGTCGAACCCCATGCCGAGCGCGGACGTGGCGACGAGTGCCTTGACTCGGTTGGCGAGCAGATCACCTTCGAGCGATTCGCGCTCCGTGGGGTCCGTTTGACCGGTGTACGACGCAACGACGTGGCCCTGATCGGTCAGCAGCGCCGCGAGGTCCTTGGCCGCCGACACCGTGAGGGTGTAGATGATTCCGGACCCGGGCAGAGTCTTCAGGTGGTCGCCGAGCCAGGCGGCCCGTTCGGTGGCGTTGTCGATTTTCACCACCGCCATGCGCAGCGAATCGCGGGCGAGCCCGCCGCGCAGTACGAGCGTGTCACCGCCGCCGACGCCCAATTGAGCAGCAACGTCGTCCACCACGCGGTCGTTGGCCGTTGCAGTGGTCGCGAGTACGGGAATACCGTCGCGCAGCTCGGCGATCAGGGTGCGGATACGCCGATAGTCCGGCCTGAAATCGTGGCCCCAATCCGAGACGCAGTGCGCCTCGTCGACCACGACCAGCCCGGCGTCCCCGGCCAGGGACGGCAGCACCTGATCGCGGAAATCGGGGTTGTTCAAACGCTCGGGACTGACCAGCAACACATCGAGCTCACCGGAGTTGACCTGCTGATGAATGTCGTCCCATTCGGTCATGTTCCCCGAGTTGATCGTGGCTGCTCGAACGCCTGCGCGCTCGGCAGAGGCCACCTGGTTACGCATCAGCGCCAACAAGGGGGAGACGATGACCGTCGGGCCCAGGCCCTGAGCGCGTAGAAGCTTCGCGGCGATGAAGTACACGGCGGACTTCCCCCAGCCTGTTCGCTGCACCACCAGAGCACGTCGACGGTGCACCACCAAGGCCTCGATCGCCGTCCACTGATCGTCTCGCAGCACAGCGTCGGGGCCGGCGAGCTCGCGCAGCAACCTCTCGGCGTCATCGCGCAAGTTGCCCACGGTCGCGTGCGTCGCTGTCGTCATACTGTCCATCGTGCAGCATCGGTACGACAAGGAATCGGGCTGCGTGCTCCTCGTTCCTTCCGCAGGCTCCACTCAAGCTTGGCTGACGCGCACCATGTTTCCGGCCGGATCGCGGAAGGCCGCGTCGCGCGCACCCCACGGCTGACTCGTCGGTTCCTGCAGAATCTCTGCGGTACCTGCCGCTCGTATCTTTTCGAACGCTCCGTCGAGGTCATCGGCACGGAAGAGCAAGCCTGGCATCTCGCCCTTGGCGAGCAGAGCCGCGATCTGATCGCCGAGCTCCTGCGAGCGGCCCGCGTGCGGCTGCGACAACACGATCTCGATCTCGGGTTGATCGCTGGGAGACAACGTGATCCAGCGATAGCCGTCGTTGGCGACCTCGCTCTTCACCTCGAGTCCGAGGGCGTCGCGATAGAAGGCCAAGGAGGCATCGGGGTCGTCGGTGTAGATGTGTACGTGGCTCAGTGAGAGTGTCATGACGCAAGGCTAGAACGCCCCGGCCGTCGTTGCTTCTCCGATTCTGCTCGGTTCGGTGGCGGTGTCGGCTGCAGCGGTGGCACGCATCGGCCGACCGAGAACCATGGCTCGGCAACTCGGTACCGCTCGGCTGTCGCGGTGATCACGGGCGCGATATGCGCTGGGCGTCTCGCCGACGATCTCGGTGAACCGTGAACTGAAGGAACCGAGGCTGGTACAACCCACCGCGAAGCATGCTTCGGTGACGGTCGTATCTCCCCGGCGCAGCAGGGCTTTGGCGCGCTCGATTCTTCGGGTCATCAGATGGGCGTACGGCGTCTCCCCGTATGCCTCGCGGAAGCGGCGGCTGAAGTGCGCGGTGGACATCAGTGCCGTCCGGGCGAGGGTCGGCACGTCGAGAGGTTCGGCGAAGTCGCGGTCCATCCGATCACGTGCGCGGCGCAACAGTCGGAGTTCGTTCACATCCGGAGCGTTCATCGAGCGGCCGCATCGCGGAGTGTGTCTATCTCGGCCCGGGTGCCCGAGGAAGCGCTCGCCCCGGGTCTCGTGGCGGCGAAAGAACCTGCAGTGGTAGCCCATTCGACTGCCACGCGTGGTCCGGCGGACCACGATGCAGCGAGCGCCCCGGCGAACGCATCTCCGGCACCGGTGGTGTCGACTGCCTCGATCCGTGGTGCCGACACCTCGAACGATTCGGATCCGCGGTACCGGGCACCCTTGGCGCCCAGGGTGGTCACCACTTGTTCCACCTCGTCCGCTCGGTGTCCGATGCGAGCTTCCTCGGCCTCGTTGACCACGAGTACGTCGGTGGCTGCAATCAGGGCGTCGGGTAGGTCCTGTACCGGTGAGGGATTGAGCATCGTGATCACACCGCGAGAGTGCGCGAACTCGAATGCGGCGACCACGGTGTCGATGGGAATCTCCAACTGGCACAGTAGGATATCGGCGTCTGCGATGACGGTGCGGTCGTCGTCGGTGAGATTGCGGACGGTGCCGTTGGCACCGGGGACGACGACGATGCTGTTCTCGGCACGGTCGTCGACGGTGATGGTGGCGATGCCACTCGAACCAGCAGCGGTACGCACCGCAGTGTCGTCGATCCCTGCGGCCGTGAGCGTGTGGCGCAGCGTTACTCCGAATTCGTCGTCTCCGACTGCTCCGACGAAGGCGACCGACGATCCGGCTTTCGCAGCAGCTATGGCCTGGTTGGCACCTTTACCGCCCGGGGTGGTCGTGAAGGACCTCCCCATCACGGTTTCGCCCGGATCGGGCAGAGACGGGGTGCGGGTGATCAGATCCATGTTGATGCTGCCGAGAACGACGATGCGGGGGTTCGAGGCGGACACGAACGAACTGTATCTCTCCGTGAGCCGGGCTCGACCGAAATGCCAATTGCAGATTGTTGACAATCTGAAAGACGTGAGTGACGATGGCAGTCATGACAGCGTCGACTCGTACCCACCTCAGCCCGGCACTCAAGCAGGCGACCCCGATCGTCGTCGATCACGGAAAGGGCAGCTGGATCATCGGTACGGACGGGCGCAAGTACCTCGACTTCACCACTGGAATCGGTGTCACCAGCACGGGGCACTGCCATCCGCGCGTGGTCGAGGCTGCGCGCGAGCAGGTGGGCAAGATCATTCACGCGCAGTACACGACCGTCATGCACCAACCGCTACTGGAGCTGACAGACAAGCTCGGCGAGGTATTGCCGGCCGGGCTCGACAGCGTGTTCTACGCCAACTCCGGATCCGAGGCCGTCGAGGCGTCGATTCGATTGGCGCGCATGGCAACCGGGCGGCCCAACATCATCGCCTTCCACGGAGGATTCCACGGACGCACGGTAGCGGCCGCATCGTTGACCACCGCTGGCACCAAATTTCGCTCCGGCTTCTCGCCGATCATGGGCGGAGTGCACATTGCGCCGTTCCCGTACGCGTTTCGGTACGGCTGGGACATCGAGACCGCAGTCGCCTTCGCGCTGAAGGAACTCGACTACCTGTTGATGACGATGTCGAGCCCCGCCGACACCGCTGCGTTCATCATCGAACCGGTTCTCGGCGACGGTGGTTACCTGCCCACGCCGCCGGAATTCCTCGAGGGACTGCGCGAACGCGCGGACACGCACGGCATCGTCCTGATCGTCGACGAGGTGCAAGCAGGTGTGGGGCGTACCGGAAAGTTCTGGGGGCACCAGCACTCGTCGATCACGCCGGACATCGTCATCACCGCAAAAGGGCTCGCCAGCGGATTTCCGATCTCTGCGATCGCGGCATCGACCGAGCTGATGAGCAAGGCGTGGCCGGGTTCTCAGGGCGGAACCTACGGTGGCAATGCCGTCGCGGCCGCTGCCGGCGTCGCCACCCTCGATGTCGTGCGCGACGAGGGACTCGTCGCCAATGCAGCCGTGCAGGGCAAGGTTCTGCTCGACGGCCTGCTCGCACTGAAGGCAGAGCACTCGGCCATCGGTGACGCACGTGGACTCGGCCTGAT
This sequence comes from Rhodococcus ruber, assembly GCF_027270735.1. GTDB lineage: Bacteria > Actinomycetota > Actinomycetes > Mycobacteriales > Mycobacteriaceae > Rhodococcoides > Rhodococcoides rubrum_A. The sequence continues at coordinate 227,995 of NZ_JAPWIJ010000004.1, forward strand.
GCAGGCGCTCGAATTCGTGGACAGTGCAGGCAATCCCGATGCTGCCGCCGCCCTCCGTGTACAGCAGGGCGCGATCGACGAAGGGCTGTTGCTACTCACCTGCGGTGCCCTCGGCAACGTGGTCCGGATCATTCCCGCGCTGATCGTGAACGACGACGAGATGCGGCAGGGTATCGACGCGCTGTCGCGGACGCTGAAGAACGTGCTGTGACGTCTGCGCCCATCCGATCCGATCTCCCCGCACTCGTGCATCGAGTGCGGGAGAGGGGGATCGATATCGACGACTCGTCTCGGCGCGTGGCCGAGTATTCCTACGACGCCTCGAACTACCGAATTCCGCCTGCAGCGGTCGTGTTCCCTCGCTGCGCCGACGACGTGTCCACCGTGGTGACCCTGTGCACCGAGGCCGGAGTCGCTGTGATCGGCCGCGGCGGCGGAACGTCGATGGCGGGCAACGCCATCGGCCGCGGAATCGTGCTCGACTTCTCCCGTCACATGAATCGGGTGATCTCGGTCGACACGGATTCACGGACCGCCGTCGTGGAACCGGGCATCGTCATATCGGAGTTGCAGCGTGAGCTGGTGGCACGTACGTCGGGGGCCTTCACGTTCGCCCCCGACCCGTCCAGCAAGACACGCGCCACGGTCGGCGGGGCTGTCGGCAACGACGCCTGCGGTAACCACTCGGTGCGCTACGGTCGTACCTCGGACCACACGGTGGCGATGGACGTGGTGACAGCCGAGGGGCATCTACTGCGGGTCACCCGCAGTGGCGTGTCGGCCGTCCATGCCGAAGATGCCGCAGCAGGCGTTGCGGCCGAACGTATTTCGCACGAGCTGCGCGCACTTGCGGCCGACAATCTGGCGCTGTTCAGAGTCGAGCTGGGCCGCATTCCGCGACAGGTGTCCGGTTTTCACCTGTCGCATCTGCTGCCCGAGAACGGATTCGACGTCGCGCGTGCGCTCGTCGGCAGCGAGGGCACCTGTGCGGTGATCGTCTCGGTCACCGTCACGGTCGTGCCCGTACCGCCCGCCGCGTTGCTGCTCTGCCTCGGCTACGAGGATGTGGTCGCAGCTGCAGCCGATGTCATGGCGATTCTGGAATTCTCGCCGGCCGCCGTGGAGGGGATCGACGACAACATTGCGCGGACGATGGAGTACCGGCGCGGGCCGGACTCCGTGCGCGGCTTGCCGGCAGGTAATGCCTGGCTGTACGTCGACCTCGACGGGGCCGACACATCCGAGGTCGAGGACAAAGCCGCGCGGTTGCTCGAGGAACTGGGCCGGCTCGGACGGTTGAAGGAAGGTCGCATCGTCACCGACTCGGCCGATCGAACAGCGTTGTGGCGGGTACGTGAAGACGGAGCGGGTCTGGCCACCCGCCTGGCGAGTGGAGTCGAGTCCTGGGGCGGGTGGGAGGACGCCGCCGTGGCACCGGAAAACCTGTCGGCGTATCTCGCCGACCTGAATTCGCTACTGGCCGAGCACGAACTGACCGGAGTGATGTACGGCCACTTCGGTGCCGGCTGCATGCACGTGCGCATCACGTTCGATCAACGCACCGATGCCGGTCGACGGGTGATGTACGACTTCCTGCGCGCCGCAGCGCGGGTCGTCGTCGAGCACGGCGGCAGCCTGTCGGGCGAACACGGCGACGGCCGGGCACGGTCGGAACTACTACCGGTGATGTACTCGCCGCGCATGCTCGACGCGTTCGCGCGATTCAAGCGCATCTGGGACCCCAGCGGCATTCTCAACCCGGGATCGATCACCGAGCCCGAGCCGATGATGGACAACCTGATGCTGCAGGGTATTCCGCAGCGAGAGTGGAAGACGACGTTCGATCTGCACCAGATCGGAACGCGAGAGGATCTGGATCCTTTCGTGCACGCCACCCAATCGTGTGTCGGTGTCGGTAAGTGCCGCACCACCTCCGGAGGCGTCATGTGCCCGAGCTTCCGCGCGACGGGCGACGAGAAGGATTCCACCCGTGGCCGCGCCCGGGTACTGCAGGAGATGGTGCGCAGCTCGCCGACCGTCGCCGACGGGTGGGCATCGAAAGACGTGGCCGAGTCGTTGGACCTGTGCCTGTCCTGCAAGGCCTGTTCTTCGGACTGCCCGGTCGGGGTGGACATGGCGACGTACAAATCGGAGTTTCTCGATCATCACTACGCTGGTCGGTTGCGACCGCTCTCGCACTACTCGCTGGGATGGTTGCCCCGCTGGCTGAAGGTGACGCAGCGAACGGCACCGCTGCTCAACCGTCTGCTCACCCCGAGCATCGCGGCACTGGCGGCTCGACTCGGTGGGCTGACCACCGAGCGGCCGTTGCCGCGCTTCGCGTCGGCGAAGGAACTGGCTCACGAAATTCGGATCGGCGGAGGCCGCGCCGCTGACGTGGTGTTGGTCGTCGACACGTTCACCCAGGGCTTTCGCCCCGAGGTCGCGGGCGCGGCGCAGCGCGTGCTCGAGGATTCCGGCCGCAGCACCGAATGTCGGACCGACGTGTGTTGCGGTCTGACCTGGATCTCGACGGGCCAGCTGAAGGCCGCCCGCAAGCACCTCACGAAAGCCGTTGCTGCACTGGACGACGGCACCGACCGACCCATCGTCGTCAACGAACCGAGCTGTGCCGCGGCATTCCGCAAGGACATGCCCGAGTTGGTACCGACGGCTGCCGCGAGAAGGGTTGCGGCGCGGGTACAGAGCTTCGCGGGAGCGGTGATCGATCAGGCCGCGGCGGGCTGGGTGCCCTCGGCGCAGGTTCCCGCGTCGGTAACGGTCCAGACCCACTGCCACGAATACGCCGTGTTCGGCAACGCGACCCAACGCAACGCTTTGGCCTCCATCGGTGTCGAGGCCGTGCGGGAAGCCACCGGATGCTGCGGAGTGGCAGGTAATTTCGGCTTCGAGAGGAGTCACTACGAGCTCAGCATGAAAGTCGCCGAACAGGCTCTTGCACCGGCTGTTCGTGCCACCGAGCCCGACACTCCGATTCTGACGGACGGATTCAGCTGCCACATGCAGGTGCGACAACTCACCGGTGAGCTGACCAGTGATGCATCCGTGCACCTGGCTCAGATACTCGATCCACGTTCGACGAAAGGACCGCGGCAATGACGACCAGCCTCACTCGACCTTCCATCTCGACGCCCACCGAACTGTTCATCGGAGGTGTCTGGACAGCCGCAGCCTCGGCTGCCCGGTTCGATGTGATCGATCCCGCCAGCGGTGACGTGATTGCCACGGTGGCCGACGGTGGCATCACCGATGCCGAGAATGCGATGGCTTCGGCAGTCGATGCTGCTGCCGAGTGGGCCGCGACTGCGCCCCGTGCCCGCAGTGAAATCCTCCGTAAGGCTTACGAATTGATCATGGCGCGGTCGGAGGAACTCGCCGCGATCATCACCGCCGAAATGGGGAAACCACTGGCCGACGCGCGAGGTGAGGTGGCGTACGGCGCGGAGTTCTTTCGGTGGTTCTCCGAGGAAGCAGTGCGTATCTCGGGTGATCACACCCTCACCGGAGACGGGAAGAACCGCATCGTGGTCACCCGTGCGCCCGTGGGACCGTGCATTCTCGTCACTCCGTGGAACTTCCCGTTGGCCATGGGAACTCGCAAGATCGGCCCGGCGCTGGCCGCAGGCTGCACCGTGGTGTTCAAGCCGGCCGAGCAAACGCCGCTGACAGCACTGGCTCTGGCGGGGATCCTGCACGATGCGGGTGTTCCGGCGGGAGTGGTCAATGTCGTGACCACCACCGATGCGGCGGGTGTTGTGGGCTCGTGGATGAGCAGCGGTGCTGCGCGCAAGATCAGTTTCACCGGATCGACTGCGGTGGGCAAGATTCTGCTCGAGCAAGCTGCATCGACCGTGATGCGCACCTCGATGGAGCTCGGTGGCAACGCGCCCTTCGTCGTCATGGACGACGCGGACCTCGGCCGCGCCGTGGACGGAGCGATGGTTGCGAAGATGCGGAACATGGGCGAGGCTTGTACCGCAGCCAATCGATTCTTCGTACACCGCAGTGTCGCAACGCAGTTCGCACAACAACTCGCCGATCGCATGGGTGCGTTGACGGTGGGGGCAGGTAGTGCGCGCGGCACGGAGGTGGGGCCGCTGATCGACGATGCAGGTCGCGCGAAGGTGCAGAGACTCGTGGACGACGCACTCGGTCGAGGTGCGCACGCGATCGTCGGGGGAGCGGCACCGGACGGACCCGGCTACTTCTACCCGCCGACGGTGCTCACGGACGTCGACTCGAACTCGGATCTGATGTCGCAGGAAATTTTCGGGCCGGTGGCGGCGATCGTGCCGTTCGACACCGAGGACGAGGTGATCGCCCTCGCGAACGATACCGAATGGGGACTCGTCGGATACGTCTTCACTCAGGACATCGATCGGGCGCTACGGATGGGGGAGCGGCTCGAGGTGGGCATGGTCGGTCTCAACACCGGCCTCGTCTCCAACCCCGCGGCACCGTTCGGTGGCGTCAAACAGTCCGGGCTGGGCCGCGAGGGCGGCAAAGTCGGAATCGACGAGTTCCTGGAGTACAAGTACTTTGCCATTCCCCGAGGCTGAGAGGCTTTCGATCATGCCCAGTTCGAGAAGACTGACGCCCATCGACGCACGCAATACGTCGATGGTGATTGCCGACCAGATTCGCGATCGCATCATCGACGGCTCCTATGCCCCGGGGGAGCAGATCAACGAAGCCAACGTTGCGGCCGAACTCAAAATTTCACGGGGGCCGGTGCGGGAGGCACTGCAGCGCCTCAATCAAGAGGGTCTGCTGGTCAGCTACCGCAACCGGGGCGTGTTCGTCGTCGAGCTCAGCAGCGACGACGTCACCGAGATCTACGAGTCCCGCGCGGCGATCGAGGTCGGTGCTGCGTGGACATTGGTACACGGTGATCGCGACCGGCTTGTCACTGCTGCCGACGAGCTCTCGGCCATCGTGATGCAGATGCAGCCGTTCATCGATCGGGCGGATTGGCGTGGTCTGGCCGAACGAGACCTCGCATTTCACACTGCTCTCGTTGCAGCGACGCGCAACAGCCGGATGTCACGGATGTACGCCACCCTCGCCGCGGAAGCGCGTATCTGCATGGCCAACCTCGAAACCGCCTACTACCGGCCGGAGGCGTTGGTGGAGGAACATCAACTGATCGTCGATCTTCTGCTCGGATCCGATTGGGACGCACTGGAAAAGGGTGTACACGAGCACATGGACACCGCCATCCACGACTTGACCCGGGCGATGGTCGAGGAGCACGCCGAACACTCGGTTCTGGCCACTCCGGGATAGATCGTTCGGCGTGCAACACAGCATTTACATCTGAAGTCTTGCGTAGCTCTGGCGTAAGCGCCTAGCCTGATTGTCAACAATCTACTAAATCTCCACGATCGAAGGGGGTGCCCGTGAACGACTCATCAGACTCCGCATACGTCACCGCAATCGGACCCGAAGACACCGAAGGACCGGCCGCTCCCGGTCTGGCGCGGTACCCCGATGTACCGAACAGCACGCCGATCACGTTCACCGACGAGGAGTACGCCGCCCGGCTCGCTGCCGTCCGAGAGCGGATGGCAGCGCAGAACCTCACGGCGCTCATCGTCACCGATCCCGCGAACCTCTACTACCTGCTCGGCTACAACGCGCTCTCCTTCTACACCCCGCAGATGCTGTACGTCCCGCTCTCGGGCGACATGTATTTCTTCGCCCGTGAAATGGACGCCAACGGCGCGTTTCGAACGTCGTGGCTGCCGCAGGATCGGACGTTCGGCTACCCGGAAACGTTCGTGCAGCGCAAAGACACTCACCCCTTCGTCTGGGTCGCCGCGAAGCTGCGCGAACTGGGGCTGGTGAACAACTTCGAGCACGGCCAGGTAGGTCTCGAGATGGACTCGTACTACTTCAGCCCGAAAGCCTTCGAGGCGCTGGTGAAGTCGCTGCCCGAATACCGATTCACCGACTCCTACGAGCTCATCAACTGGGTGCGAGTGGTCAAGTCACCCGCGGAGATTGCCCTGATGCGCGGTGCTGCACAGGTCTGTGAATCGGCGATGTCGGCTGCCTACCAGGCTATCTCGGTGGGTGAGCGGCAGTGCGACGCGGCCGCGGCCATCATGAACGCGCAGGTGCGAGGCACTGCGGACTTCGGCGGGGATCATCCGGCGATCGTGCCGATGTTGCCCACCGGTGCCGGAGCGGACACCCCGCACCTGACCTGGTCGCATCAACCCTTCGTGCGGGGCGAGACCACGGTCGTCGAACTGGCCGGAGTGTTTCGGCGCTACCACGTCCCGATGGCACGCACGATCGTGCTCGGAAAGCCGAGTCCGCGATTGGATTACCTCGCCAAGTCCACCGGGGAAGCACTGAACGACGTGCTCGCAACCGTGCGGGCAGGCGTCACCGCCACCGAGCTGGCGCAGGTGTGGAACACCAGCCTGGCCAAGCACGGACTGCACAAACCGTCGCGCATCGGTTACTCGATCGGCATCGCATATGCACCCGACTGGGGTGAGCGCACCGTGAGCCTGCGCACCGACGACGAGACGGTGCTTGCCGAGAACATGACGTTCCACATCATCGGCGGAATGTGGATGGACGACTACGGATACGAGGTGTCCGAGGCCGTTCGCGTCACCGAGACCGGCCTCGAGACCTTCACCGCATACCCCCGAGAACTACTGACGAAGGAGTGAGCATGACCGCATCCACGAAAGGTCATTCCGCAGGCTCCACTCCTGCCACCCAAGGTCGTTCCGCAGGCTCCACTCCTGCCACACAAGGTCGTTCCGCAGGCTCCACTCCCAGCATTCCCTGGGCCCTGCGAACCGACAAGCTGGTGGGATCGGTGATCGATTCGTCGACATCGCTTCTCGCTGCGCAGAAGCACGACATCGTGCGCTTCGCGATGGGATCTCCTGCTGCCGAGACGGTTCCGGCCGCCGCATTCACCGAGATCGCCGGCAGCGTGCTCACCGCGGACGCATTCGACTACGGTGCCACCGAGGGTGACCCGGGCCTGCTCGACGCGTTGCTCGCATACCTCGAGTCGGTCGGCGAGCCCACGTCCGAAGAGCGAGTGGTGATCACCTCGGGCGGGATGCAAGGCCTCGACATCGCGTGCAAGTTGTTCGTCGATCCGGGCGACCTGGTGATCGTAGAAAGCCCCACGTATACCAACGGAACCGCCACCGTACTCAGTTACGGGGGCGACATCCTCGAGGCCCCGATGGACAGCAACGGTCTCATCGTCGAGGCATTGCCCGAGCTCGTCGAACGCGCGGGACGGTTGCCGAAGATGATCTACGTGATCCCCAACTTTCAGAACCCGTCCGGGGTGACCCTGTCGCTCGAGCGCCGTCGGTTGCTCATCGAATTGGCACACCGCTGGGGATCGGTGATTCTCGACGACGATCCCTACGGTCTGCTCCGTTTCTCGGGTGAGTCGATCCCCAGTTTCGGCGCACTCAGTCCCGACGACCCGTTGATCTTCTCCGTGCGCACGTTCTCGAAGATGATCGCGCCCGGCCTACGGGTGGGATGGGTGGACGCCGCCCCCGAGGCGCGTCAGCTGATCGTCAATGCCAAGCAGGCAATGGACACGTGCACCAACCTGCCTGCCCAGCGGATGGTGGCCGAGTACATCCGGCGCGGACTGCTCGACGAGCACCTTCGGTCGTTGGCGTCGGTGTATCTGCCACGCAAGATCGCGATGCAGAACAGCATCGACAGACACTTCGGCGACTCGATGTCGACGACCGATCCCGAGGGTGGGTTCTTTCTCTGGGCGACGCTGCGCGGCAACGACGTCGACTTCTCTACTCAGGACCTGTTCGAGACGGCGCTGGCCGAAGGAGTGGCCTACATACCGGGACCGGCACTGTCGGTGGGCGGAAAATTTCACGATTCGCTGCGCCTGTGCTTCGCCTCGTCGACTCCCGAACGCATCGACGAGGGAATCAGAAGACTGGCGGTGGCAGTGGAGAAGTCCAAGCACCTGCTCGCCTCCGACCCCACTCGATGACGGTCACGAGTTCCGAACGTGCCCTCCTCGATTCGATCGACGAGAAAGAAATCGTTGGTCTGACAACCGCTTTGATCGATGCGGGCGGTGAGAATCCCGGGGACACCGAGGAGAAGACCGCGAAAGTCCTTGCCGAACACTGTCGCGCACTGGGTTTCGATGTTCGGACCGTCGAGGTCGCTCCCGGTCGGCCGAATGTCTTCGTGTCCATCGGATCCGACGAGCAGCCAGGGGTGCTGTTCGTGGGCCACTCCGATGTGGTCCCCGCTGGTACGGGCTGGACCACCGACCCCTTTTCCGCTGTGGTTCGGGACGGCCGCATCGCCGGCCGCGGGTCCTGCGACATGAAAGGTGGCCTGGCCGCGGTGGTGGCGGCTATGACCGCCGTGCTGCGTTCCGGCCTCGCGGACGAGCACCCCATGACGTTGGCGTGCCTGGTCGACGAGGAGGACACCGGACTCGGTATCCGAGCTTTCGTCGCAGAGCCGCAGCACCGCACGTACAGCTGTTGCGTGGTGGCGGAGCCTACGGATCTGGTCACCATCTACGGCTGCAGAGGAGCGGCGAACCTGGAGATCGAGGTTCGGGGCCGTTCCGCGCATGCGGGGCAGCCGCGCAACGGAGCCAATGCTATTTCTGCTGCAGCACGCATCATCGGAATCATCGAGGGCTCTCAGGCCGAACTGGATGCGAACCCCGACCCCGAACTGGGGCCGGCCACCTGGAACGTGGGGACTATCGCGGGCGGAACGGGCACCTCGATGGTCGCCGACCGGTGTGTCGTCACCGTCGACCGCCGTTTGTTACCCGGCGAGAGCGCCGCCGGAGTCGTCGGCGATCTGCGATCACGCATCGAATCAGCGGGACTCACCGGGTCCGGTATCGATGTCGAGATCGGTATCGCGATGGAAATGCCGGGCTTTCTGACCAGCGTGAACAACGGATTGGTCACTACCGCAGTGCAATCGGTTATCGACAACGGATGTATGCCTTCCGGTGATTCCGCCGGCTCCACTTTTGCCGAATCCACTGACATCTGGACCGCATCGTGCGATGGTGGTTTTGTGGCACAGCAGATGGGAATACCCACCGTCGTGCTCGGTCCGGGGGAGATCGAAAAGCAAGCGCATCGGCCGGACGAGTCCGTTGCCGTGCGGCAATTGACCGACAGCGCAAGGGCGTACGCATTGATCGCCACCAGAATTGCTGCACTACCAGGACTTTAGCGCCGCACGAGGGGGTTGGCCGAAACATATGTTCTGCGTCGCCGTAATGTCGAACGCTGCGAAGTACCACACCGACGCTCCACTTTGTCCACAAAAGCGAGAGGTATTTCGACCGTGACCGAAAATTCAGGGTCGGCAGCATCGCCGACCGGATATCCCCCCAGTACCGACACCCTGAGCCCGGACGAGACCAAGATTCTCCACCGCGCCATCGGCGGATCGGCACTCGGCAACGCAGTCGAGTGGTTCGACTACGCGGTGTACGGCTATCTCGCCGTCTACATCGCCGCTAATTTCTTCCCGTCCGAGGACGGGGGAGCGAGCCTGCTCTCCACCTTCGCCGTGCTGGCCGCGTCGTTCATCATTCGTCCCATCGGTGGCATCGTGCTCGGCCCACTCGGCGACCGGATCGGCCGTCAGAAGGTCCTCGTACTGACCGTCTCGATGATGACGTTGGCCACGGCGGCGATCGGTGTGCTGCCGACATTCGACACCATCGGCATCGCCGCGCCGTTGCTGCTGCTCGTCTGCCGTTTGGTGCAAGGTTTCTCCACCGGTGGTGAGTACGGCGGCGCAGCTGTGTTCATGGCCGAGTACGCGCCCGACAAGCGTCGCGGATTCTTCGGATCGTTCCTCGAATTCGGAACCCTCGCAGGCACGGTGGGCGGTGCCACCCTGTGCACCCTCCTCAACGTCGGGCTCGGCGACGAGACCATGGAGGCCTGGGGCTGGCGAATCCCGTTCCTGGTGACGCTCCCGTTGGGCATCGTTGCACTGTGGCTGCGGACCCGGCTCGAGGATTCTCCGGTGTTCGCCGAAGCGAAGGAAGACGGCGGAACGGTCGAAGAGGGTGCAGGCGGAGCCGTCACCTCACTCAAGGCCACCATGACGTACTGGCAACGGATCCTGATTCTGATGGGATTCGTGCTGCTACTCAACATTGCTTACTACACGGTGCTGACGTTCTTGCCCTCGTACCTGAGCGATACGTTGGGGCACAGCACGACTCAGTCCAACTTCACCCTCGTCGCGATCATGATCATCATGATGGCGATCATCAACCCGATCGGCGCTCTGTCCGACCGGGTGGGCCGAAAGCCGTTGCTGCTGGCGGCCTGCGTCGGGTATTTCGTGTTCAGCGTTCCGCTGTTCCTGCTGATCATCAATACCGGATTGATCGGCCAGAGCATCGGCCTGCTCGGTCTCGGAGTGTTGCTGGTCATCATGTGCTCCTGCGTGTCGTCGACACTGCCCGCACTGTTCCCCACTCAGGTGCGCTACGGAGCATTCGCCATCGGATACAACGTCTCGACGGCGCTCTTCGGTGGTACTGCACCGCTGATTCTGACGTTCCTGATCGACCGAACGGGTTCCAACCTGATTCCGGGTTGGTACATGATGATCGCTGCTGCCATCGCGTTCGTTCCGATTCTGTTGATGCCCGAGACGGCAGGGCGATCACTGCGCGGAACCCAGTGCCCCGGTGACAACGACGACGAGGTCGCTGCGTCCGGCGTCGAGCTCGTCGGCTACAAGAAGTAGAAGTGGCACCGGTTCTCGTCGTTCTGCACGCCGGCGACCTTCCCGACGGACTCGAGTCCGTTGCGGAGGTCGCCGACGTCAGGTACGCCACCGCCGACACCCTGGCGGATGCAGTCGACGGTGCCGACGCGTTGCTGCTGTGGGATTTCTTCTCGCCTGCAGTCGAATCTGCGTGGCCGCGCTGCGGGTCTCTGAAGTGGATCCATATCGCCGCTGCCGGCGTGGACTCGTTGATGTTCGACGAGCTGGTGGAATCCGATGTGGTCGTGACGAATTCGCGTGGTGTCTTCGATCGACCGATCGCGGAGTTCGTGCTGGCTCAGATCCTCGCGTTCGCCAAGGACTCCGAACGTTCACGCGCACTGCAGCAATCGAAGATCTGGCAGCACCGTGAGACCGAACGCATCGACGGTGCACACGCGATGATCGTGGGCACCGGAGCGATCGGTCGTGCCATTGCAACTCTGCTGAGTGCGGTGGGAATGTCGATCTCGGGGGTGGGTCGAACAGCGCGAGAAGGCGACGGAGACTTCGGCACCGTGTACGCCAGTGATGATCTGGTGGACGAAGTAGCGCGGGCCGACTACCTGGTTCTGGTTGCCCCGTTGACCGAACAGACGAGGGGTTTGGTCGACGATTCCGTGTTGGCCGCGATGAAGCCCGGCGCGCGGGTGATCAACGTGGGCCGCGGTGAGCTGCTCGATACCGAGGCACTGTCGAAGCATCTCGGCAGCGGTCACATCACCGGTGCCGCGCTGGACGTGTTCGAGACCGAGCCGCTCCCGGCCGACCATCCGTTGTGGACGGCCGAGAACGTTGTTCTCACTCCGCACATGAGCGGCGACGCGTCGGGCTGGAAGCAGCGACTCGCGGAGGTGTTCGCCGACAACGCACGTCGATACTTCCGGGGCGAACCCCTGCTCAATGTCGTGAACAAGAGACTCGGCTTCGTGGTGTGAGACCTCAGTAGGCCCGCTCGTACTGCGGTGCCACGGCCGGAGTCATCTCCACACCGAGTTCGCGGGCAGCGCGCCGTGGCCAGTACGGATCACGCAGTAGCTCGCGCGCCAGCAGCACGGCGGTCGCCTCGCCCAGCGAGACGATGTCCTCTGCCTGCTTGGGTTCGGTGATCATGCCGACCGCGGCGGCGGGCATCGTGGTTTCGTTCTGGATTCGCCGTGCGAAGGGAACCTGGTAGCCGGGGCCGACCGGAATCTTGGCGTGCACGTTTCCGCCGGTGGAGGTATCGACCAGATCCACCCCGTGTTCGGTGAGGATCTGCGACAACGCGACGGTCTGATCGGAGGTCCAGCTCGGGGCCTCCACGTCGGCTGCACTCTCGCGGTTCTCTGGCTCGTCGAGCCAGTCCGTCGCCGACAGCCGGACGAACACCGGAAGCTCTGCCGGCCACACTTCACGGACCGCGTCGACCACCTCGATCAGTAGCCGCGTACGGCCGGCGAAGTCTCCGCCGTAGGCGTCGGTGCGGGTGTTGCTCGCCGGCGACAGGAACTGGTGCAACAAGTATCCGTGCGCGCCGTGAACTTCGGCCACCTCGAACCCGGCCTTCAGTGCGCGCTGCGCCGCCGAGCGAAAGTCGTCGACGATCTTCGCGATGTCGTCGTCGGTAGCCGCGCGGGGCGTCGCGTAATCACCGAAGGCGACCGCGCTCGGACCGACGGTCTCCCAGCGTCGAGGATCCTCCGCGGGCAGCGACTTGCCGCCGAGCCAGGGAGCAGCTGTGGAACCCTTCCGGCCTGCGTGCGCCAGCTGGATGCCAGGAACGCTTCCGAAGGACGAGATCTCGGCGACGATCTTCGCCAGGGCATCTGTCTGGGTGTCGTTCCAGATACCCAGGTCAGACGGGCTGATGCGACCTTCCGGGCTGACTGCGGTGGCTTCGGTGATGATCAAACCTGCCCCGCCGACCGCGCGGCTCACCAGATGGGTGCGGTGCCAGTCACCCGCAACGCCGACGTACGGGCCCGAGTCGTCGGCCGAGTACTGGCACATCGGTGCCATCCATACCCGGTTGGGAAAGGTGACCTCGCGCAGGGTCAGAGGCTCGAACAAGGCACTCACAGGTGGTTCCTCCGGTCTGTCGGTATCGACGTCTGTGACGTCGGTGATCTCCACGTCGTGCTGCAACGACGCGGCGACACCGCTTCATTCCCGGCCCCATTAGTGTGTAGTTCATGACTGCTTCCGTCTCGGCCGAATCGGTGCCCACCACGCTCGACGAGCGTGAGAACGTGCATGCGGCCGCTCGTCGGGCGCGGATCGCCTCGCGTGCGCTGGCGTTGCTGACGACCACGGAGAAGGACTCGTTGCTGCATACCGCCGCCGATGCCGTGGTTGCTGCTGCGGATTCGGTCCTGGCCGCGAACGCGGCCGACATCGAGATCGCGCGGGCAGCGGGTACCGACGAGGGGCTGCTGGATCGACTGCGTTTGACCGCATCGCGCATCGACGGCACCGCGGCAGGCCTGCGACAGGTCGCCGCGCTGCCGGATCCGATCGGTGGGGTCATCCGCGGTTCCACGCTTCCCAACGGACTGGAGATTCGGCAGGTGCGGGTCCCGCTCGGGGTGGTGGGCATGGTCTACGAGGCGCGCCCCAACGTCACCGTCGACGCGTTCGGTCTCGCGTTCAAGTCCGGCAACGCGGTGCTGCTGCGCGGTTCGTCCTCGGCGGCACAGTCCAACGCAGCATTGGTCGACGCCCTGCAAGGGGCGTTACGTGAACAGGGTCTTCCCGAGGCCGCGGTACAACTGCTGGGCAGTGCGGACCGTGCCACGGTCACCCACCTGATTCAGGCGCGTGGTCTGGTGGACGTGGTCATCCCACGCGGGGGCGCGGGACTGATCACTGCCGTCGTTCGCGATGCCACGGTCCCGACCATCGAGACCGGAGTCGGAAACTGCCACGTGTACGTCCACTCCTCGGCCGATCCTGACATCGCCGAGAAGATCGTGCTCAACGCCAAGACCCGCCGAGTCAGTGTCTGTAACGCAGCCGAGACCGTGCTGGTCGACGCTGCGATCGCCGACACCATGGTGCCGCGGCTGCTGCAGGCGTTCCAGATGCACAGCGTCACGGTGCACGGCGACCTGCCCGGGCTGGTACCCGCTCACGACGAGGACTGGTCGCAGGAGTACCTCTCGCTCGACATCGCGCTGAAGGTCGTGGGCGGCATCGACGAGGCGATCGAGCACATCGATCGATACGGAACCGGACACACCGAGGCGATCGTCGCGTCCGATATCGGTGTGGCGCGTGAGTTCACCCAACGTGTCGACGCGGCTGCCGTGATGGTCAATGCTTCCACCGCATTCACCGACGGCGAGCAATTCGGCTTCGGTGCCGAGATCGGTATCTCCACCCAGAAGCTGCACGCCCGAGGGCCCATGGGATTGCCCGAACTGACCTCGACCAAGTGGACCGTGTGGGGCGACGGACACATCCGAGATGTCTGACGCCCCTGCCGTACCGGCCAAATCCGATCATCAGGAGTTGTGACGTGGATCGTGCCCTACCGACGACACCCCCGCTGTTCGCAAGTGTGAACGACGTCCTCGAGCGTCTGGCCGAAACGGGCTATCTGGCCGACAAAGCCACGGCCACCTCGGTCTTCCTTGCCGACCGCCTCGGCAAGCCGCTGCTGATCGAGGGTCCGGCGGGTGTGGGCAAGACCGAACTCGCTCGCGCCGTGGCCCAGACGACGGGTGCCGAGCTGGTGCGGTTGCAGTGCTACGAGGGCGTCGACGAGGCCCGCGCCCTGTACGAGTGGAACCACGCCAAGCAGATCCTGCGGATCCAGTCGGGAACCAGCGCCGATTGGGATTCGACCAAGCTGGACGTCTTCTCCGAGGAGTTCCTGCTGGCGCGGCCGCTGCTGCAGGCAATTCGGCGTACCGACCCCACAGTGCTGCTCATCGACGAGACCGACAAGGCCGACGTCGAGATCGAAGGACTGCTGCTCGAGGTGCTCAGCGACTTCGCGATCACCATTCCCGAGCTCGGCACCATCACGGCGGAGCGCACTCCATTTGTGGTGCTGACATCCAACGCGACTCGCGAACTGTCGGAGGCCCTCAAGCGCCGCTGCCTCTTCCTGCACCTCGACTTCCCCGACGCGGACCTCGAACGTCGCATCCTGGCCAGTCGGGTTCCGGAACTGCCCGAGGCGATCGCCGAGCAGATGATCAAGACCGTCCGGGTACTTCGGGGAATGCAGCTCAAGAAGTTGCCCTCCGTCGCCGAGACGATCGACTGGGGTCGCACGCTGCTGGCCCTCGGAATGGACACCCTCGACGAGGATGCGGTGCGGACGACGCTGGGAGTGGTGCTCAAGCATCAGTCCGATCAGGTGCGTGCGGCGGCCGAACTGCGGCTGAACTGACATGTTGGCCCCGCACGGAATTCCCGGGCATCTTGTCGGCTTCGTCGAGGCATTGCGAAAACGCGGAATCTCGGTGGGGCCGTCGGAAACCGTCGATGCCGGACGCGTCCTGTCGGTCCTGGATCTACTCGACCGGGAAGCGGTGCGAGAAGGGCTGGCCTGTTCGTTGTTGCGACGACCGACGCACCGCGGGGTGTTCGACGCGCTGTTCGACCTGTGGTTTCCGGTGGCGTCGGGCACGAGGGACTCGGGACAGATCGACACTGCACTGCCCCGCACGGACGGCGGCGATGTCGACATCGATGCGCTCCGCGAGTTGCTGGTCGATCTGCTGTCCGACGATTCGGCCGAGGCCGCGGAGTTGACCCAGATGCTGGCGGCGCAGATGGTGGAGGAACTCGGTCAGTACAAATCCTCGAACGGGCCGTCGTTCTCGGCCTATCAGGCCCTGCGCGACGTCGCCCCGGATACGTTGTTGCGCAAGATCCTCGACGGGCTGCTCGGCCGCG
This sequence comes from Rhodococcus ruber, assembly GCF_027270735.1. Classification (GTDB taxonomy): domain Bacteria; phylum Actinomycetota; class Actinomycetes; order Mycobacteriales; family Mycobacteriaceae; genus Rhodococcoides; species Rhodococcoides rubrum_A. The sequence goes on from NZ_JAPWIJ010000004.1 coordinate 243,712, forward strand.
CCGACGATGCACCGGATCGGCCCACCGACGACTACGAATCGGAAGTAGCCAAACGTACTGCAGCGCAACGTATCGCAGACCTTCGCAAGATGGTCGAGAGCGAGACGAGACGGCGGTCGGCCGAGAAGCTCGGCCGCGAGCGGGTGGCGAGTTACGGTGTGCCCAAGCTGGCCGAGGAGGTCGACTTCCTGCGGGCCTCGGACACGGAGATGGCGGCGCTGCGACGCAACGTCACCCCGCTGGCTCGACTGCTCGCCTCACGACTTGCGGTGCGGCGCAGCAGAAGCAGGCACGGTTCGATCGATCTGCGACGCACCCTGCGCAAGTCGATGTCCACCGGCGGCATTCCGATCGACTTGGTGGAGCGCAAGCCGCGTCGAGCACGCCCCGAATTGGTTGTGCTGTGCGATGTCTCGGGCTCGGTCGCGGGATTCAGTAACTTCACCCTGCTGTTGGTGCATGCACTGCGAGAGCAGTTCTCGCGTGTTCGGATCTTTGCCTTCATCGACTCCACCGACGAGGTGACGCGATTCTTCGACTCCGGCTCCGACCTCGGGGCCGCGATGAGCCGCATCATCCGGGAGTCCGATCTGGTGACGTACGACGGCCACTCGGACTACGGCCACGCGCTGACGACGTTCGACGAGAAGTATGCGCATGCGGTCACCAGTCGCAGTTCGGTGTTGATTCTCGGCGACGCCCGCACCAATTACCGCGAACCCAAGCTGCCCGCGTTGGCACATATCGTCTCGGTGGCCAAGCACGCGTACTGGCTCAATCCAGAACCGAAATCGCAGTGGGGATCCGGCGATTCGGCGGCCAAGGTGTACGCCGACGTGATCGCCATGCACGAGTGCCGATCCGCCCAGCAGCTCGCCACCGTGGTCTCACGTCTGCTGCCGGTGTGAGGGGTGTGACGCCCGGCAGCGCCGCGGACGTAGAATCGACGGTTGTGCAGCACGAATACGACCCCGGTGACGACACAGGGAAGCAGTCCGTTCGCCGTTTGGGCGTGATGGGCGGCACCTTCGACCCGATACACCACGGGCACCTCGTCGCGGCCAGCGAAGTGGCGAACAAGTTCGGTCTGGACGAGGTCATCTTCGTCCCCACCGGAAACCCCTGGCAGAAGGAAGGCACAACGGTCAGCCCGGCGGAAGACCGCTACCTGATGACCGTGATCGCGACGGCGTCCAACCCCCGATTCTCCGTCAGTCGCGTGGACGTCGATCGCGAGAAGTCGACGTACACCGTCGACACCCTGCGCGATCTGCGGGCGCAGCACCCCAATGCCGAGCTGTTCTTCATCACCGGCGCGGATGCCCTCGAGTCGATCCTGACGTGGCAGAACTGGGAGGAGCTGTTCGAGCTCGCCAGATTCGTCGGAGTCTCGCGTCCGGGGTTCGAGCTCGGAGTCGAACATCTGGCCAACCACCTCCGGTCGTTGCCTGCCGGCACCCTCACATTGATGGAAATCCCGGCACTCGCGATATCGTCGACGGACTGTCGACTTCGAGCCGGTGAGAATCGGCCGGTCTGGTACCTCGTACCGGACGGCGTCGTGCAATACATCTCGAAGAGAAATCTCTACAGACCACGAGGCGCGCTGCGCCTCGACGGATCCGTCACCATGTCGGAGCCGGCACCCCAGAAGAAGCAACCGGAAGGGCCGGTCACCAGCGCAATGACCGCGAACCCGAACCATACGAGTGGGAGTACACCCAAGTGACTGCAACAGCCGAAGCCGCCGAGATGGCGCGTATCGCCGCGCTCGCAGCCGACGACAAACTGGCCAGCGACGTGGTGATCCTCGACGTCTCCGACCAGCTCTACATCACCGATTGCTTCGTGATCGCCTCTGCGCCCAACGAGCGTCAGGTCAACTCGATCGTGGACAACATCGAGGATCAGCTGCGTGAAGCCGGACACAAGCCGGTGCGCCGTGAGGGCACCAAGGAAGGTCGCTGGGCGCTGTTGGACTACTCCGACATCGTCGTCCACGTCCAACACAACGAAGAGCGCAACTTCTATGCCCTCGAGCGGTTGTGGAAGGACTGCCCGACCATCGAGGTCCCCGGTCTCGGACAGCACCCGGCTGCGGAATCGGAGCAATGATCCGACGGCTCATCCTGCTTCGGCACGGTCAGACGGAATACAACGCCACCGACCGCATGCAGGGTCAGCTCGATACCGATCTGTCCGAGCTCGGTCGCACCCAAGCCAAGACGGCCGCTGCCGAGCTGGCGACGCGTGAGCCGATTCGGATCGTCTCGTCCGACCTGCGGCGGGCTCTCGACACTGCCGTCGCTCTGGGGGACGCTGCCGGGGTTTCGGTGACGCAGGACGAGCGCCTGCGCGAAACCCATCTCGGCGAGTGGCAGGGTCTCACCCACACCGAGGTCGACGACATCGCACCCGGCGCTCGGCCGGCGTGGCGAGCCGATGCCACCATCGCTCCACCGGGCGGGGAGAGCCGTATCGACGTCGCCCGTCGCAGTGTTCCCCTGGTTCGCGAGCTTCTGAGCGGCGTCCCCGAGTGGGGTGCCGATGGCGACCAGCGGCCACTGGTGCTCGTGGCGCACGGGGGCCTGATCGCAGCACTGACGGCGGCGTTGCTCGATTTGCCGCCGGACCGGTGGCCGGTGCTCGGTGGGCTCGCCAACACCAGCTGGGTACAGCTCGGCGCGCACGGAGCGGGCGCTCAGCCGTCCTGGCGTTTGGACGTGTGGAACGCCTCGGCGCGAGTGGCCAGTGACGTCCTCTGACGAGACGGCGGTGCGCCCCACGCTGCTCGTGCTCGCGGACTCGCTGAGTTACTACGGACCCGAGGGCGGGCTGCCGGTCGACGATCCGCGGCTCTGGCCCAATCTGGTTGCAGCCGAGCTCGGTTGGACAGTGGATTTGGTTGCGCGCATCGGCTGGACGAGTCGTGACGCGTGGTGGGCTCTGACTCAGGATCCGCGAGTGTGGGCCGCGATTCCCCGTGCCGGTGCCGTCGTGTTCGCCATCGGCGGCATGGATTCGCTTCCGTCGCCGTTGCCTACTGCGTTGCGGGAGCAGATCCGGTACATCAGACCGCCGGCTCTGCGACGCGTGGTTCGTGCGGGATATCAAGCGGTGCAACCAGTTCTGTCACATCTGGGTTGGCCCGTTGCGCTGCCGCCGCGGCTCAGCGTCGACTACCTGGAGCAGGCCCGCGCCGCATTGGCCTACGTACGTCCCGAGCTTCCCGTCGTCGGCACCTATCCCTCGGTGCACCGCTGCGATGCCTACGGGCAGGTGCACTCGGGCCGCGAGCCCGCCGTGCGTGCGTTGCGGGCGTGGAGTGCGGACAAGAACGTTCCGATGGTCGATCTCGCGGACGCGGTGCGCCCGAACATCGAATCCGAGAACGCGAACCCCGACGGCATCCACTGGGGGTGGGACGCGCACAGTGCGGTGGCAGAGGCGATGCTCGAGGCGTTGCGACCGGTGGCTGCCTCGGCGTCGACCGCGAACCCTGCAGTGACCCCGAAGCCATGACCGTCGCCGTCGTCACCGACTCCTCGTCCTGCCTGCCTGCCCCGCTTGCGGCCGAGCGGGGAATCTCGGTGGTGCCGTTGCACGTGCTGGTGGACGGAATCGACCATCGTGAGGGTGTGGACGAGATCCCCGAGCACTCCGCCGCGGGAAGTCCGGTGACCACCGCCGGCGCGTCACCGGGCGAGCTGACCGAGGTGTACGCCGCGGCTCTCGAACGCAGTCGAGGTGACGGTGTGGTGGCTCTGCACATCTCCCGGGGGCTCTCGAGTACGTGGGAAGCAGCGCGTCAGGCCGCAGACAAGGTTGGTCCTGCCGTTCGAGTGGTCGATTCCGGTTCTGCAGGAATGGGATTGGGCTTTGCTGTGCTGGCGGCTGCTGGTTCGGCGGCCGGGGGAGCGGTCCTGGATACGGTTTACCACTGCGCCGTCGCTGCGTCGACGACCTCGAGGTGCTTCATCGTCGTCGATCGTCTCGACCATCTGCGACGCGGAGGTCGAATCGGCACTGCCGCAGCCCTCCTCGGTACTGCACTGGCCATGAAGCCGGTGTTGCACATCAGCGGCGGCTCACTCGTGCTGCGGGAGAAGACGCGGACCTCGTCCAAGGCGCTGAACAAGCTGGTCGACGCAGCCGTCGCCGCCGCATCCGATGTCGGTGACGATTCGGGGGTTGCGCTTGCCGTGCACCATATGTTGTGTGCGGAGCGTGCCGACGATGTCGCGGCAATGCTGGCCTCTCGAATTTCGGGCTTCACCAGCATCGACGTATATCCCTTCGGTGCCGTGCTCGGAGCGCACGTCGGCCCCGGTGCCGTCGGCGTCGTCGTGTCACCGGGACGCCGATAGTCGCGCCGATCCCACCGATTATCCACAGGTATCGAGTTGTGCACAGGGCAATTCGCGACCAGCGTCTCGTTGCGAGTGAGCCTGGCCGCCGGAACTAGCGTCCTGATGCATGGGTGGTGACGACGATCGGGCGCGCACGGTGGCGCGACTCAATGCCGTGCGCAGACAACCTGACTCCGCACGCCCGGACGGGATACCCGCGCGCGTCGAGATGGAGGAATCCAGCCCGGACGTGACGACCCCGGAACCGGATTGGCTGATCTCGAGTTCACCGCGGCTCGGTTCCCCGTGGTCGTCCTTGCTTCCGCGGCGATGGCGTTCCGCTCGGGTGGACCCGGGAAGGCAGGGTGCCATCGCCCTGGCAGCAGCCGGCGTTTTCGTCGTGCTCGTCGCGGCATTCGCGGTGTTTCGAGATGCGCCGACGCCTGCACCTGCTCCACCGCTGGCCGTGGTTGCATCCGATGCGAAGGATTCGGACGTACTCGCCGAACCGGTACCGGCAGTGGAGGCCGAACTGGTCGTGAGCGTCGTCGGTCTGGTGATACAGCCCGGACTGGTTCGGCTGCAACCGGGTTCGCGAATCGCCGACGCGGTCGCCGCGGCGGGAGGGCCTGTGGAGGGTGCCGATCTGTTGGCGCTCAACATGGCCGCGCGGGTGGCCGACGGTGATCAGATAGTCCTCGGTGTCGTGCCACCACAGGCACCCCCGCCGGTGAGTGGCACTTCCTCGACGCAGGGCGTGGCAGCGGGCGGTGGGATGGTGGACGGTGGGGTCCCGGCCGATCTGCCTTCGGGTTCGCCGGTCGGCGGGACGGTGGACCTCAATGCCGCCACGGTGGCCGAGTTGGACGCGTTACCCGGGGTCGGTCCGGTGACCGCGACGTCGATCGTGAGTTGGCGAGAGACCAACGGCCGCTTCATCTCTGTCGATCAGCTCGCCGAAGTGGACGGGATCGGGCCCGGGAGGCTGGCGAAGATCCGCGATCTCGTGCACATCGGATGAGCACCGACGCCGTATCGACCGCCACTGCGCAGGCCGAGGAGTTTCTGCCCTTCGACATACGTCTGGTTCCGGCTGTGGTGGTGTGCTGGTCTATCACCGCGGTCGGAATTCTCGGCGGCCCCGGCGCGGCGGTAGCGGCCACGGCGTCGACCTCTGTGGTGGTGCTGCTCGGTTGGCTGGTGCTGCGACGGCTGGCGACACGATGCGCCGCCTCCGGTCCCAGCTGGGCGGGAGTGGCCACGGTGATCGCACTCGCGCTGTGCTTCGGCGGAGCGATCTGGCTTCAGATGTGCGCTGTAGCAGATAATCCCGTGGCTGCGGCCGCGGAGAAACGTGCGTGGATCACCGCGTCGGTGCGGCTGGAGGAGGATCCACGCCGACTGACGTCCGCAGGACCTTCGATGGTGATGACGAAGGCCGAGTTGACTCGCGTGGACGTCGGAGGTGAGGCGCTGTACGTCGGCGGACGCGTATCGATCATCGCCCCGGAGTCGAGCTGGTCGGCGCTGCTGCCGGGTCAACAAATCACCGTCCGGGGCAGGCTCGGCGAACCGATTCGACCGGACATGACTGTGGCGGTGATCCGCGTATCGGGACCACCCGTCATCGTCGGTGAGCCCGGGGCGATCTCTGCCGCAGCCGGCACCTTCCGGTCGAATTTGGCTGCCGTGACGCAGAATTCGATGCCACCCGATCGTGCAGGTCTACTGCCCGGTCTCGTGGTCGGGGATGTGTCCCGATTGGACGAGACTGTGGCCGAGAACTTTCGGGCAGCGGGCCTGACGCACCTGACGGCGGTGTCGGGTGCCAATTTCTCCATTCTGATCGGTGCGGTTCTGCTGGTGTTGCGCAGCATCGGGATCGGCCCCCGAGCAACGGTGGCGGTGGCATTCGTCGTGCTCGTCGCGTTCGTGATCGTGGCTCGCCCGTCGCCGAGTGTGCTTCGTGCGGCGGTGATGGGTTCGATCGGGTTGTTGGCCCTCGTCACCGGCAGGCGGCGACAGGCCGTTCCGGCCCTGTGCGGCGCGGTGCTGGGCTTGCTCGCATGGTGGCCGAGGCTGGCGGTGGACGTCGGGTTCGTCCTGTCGGTGTTCGCCACCGCCGGACTCGTCCTGGTCGCACCTATCTGGGTCGACTGGCTCCGAGCCCGCGGCTGGCCTCGGGCAGCCGCGGAGGTGTCGGCCGTCGCTACAGCGGCGCACGCGGTGACGGCCCCGGTGGTCGCGGCGATGACGGGAACGATCAGTGTGGTGGGCGTTGTTGCCAACGTGTTGGTGGCACCGGTCGTCGCCCCGATAACGGTGGTGGGCATCGTGACGGCCGTGATCGCCACCGTCAGCGCATCTCTCGCCGAGCTGACGGCGCAGCTGGCGTCGGCCCCGTTGTGGTGGTTGATCACGGTGGCGCAGCGGGCCGCATCGGTGCCGGTTGCGGGCATCGTCGTCCCCGACGGTCTCCTGGGTGCAGCGCTGGCGGCCTTCGGTACGGCCACGCTGCTCGTGGCGTTGCGGTTGCGGGTGCTGCGGTGGGTTGCCGCGGTGGTGGCGATTGTGGCACTGGCCATGTGGACTGCGCATGTGCTGTGGTGAGTGCTGGCTGGGGTGATTGCTCGAAAGGAAGCGGATGCTCGAGCTGTCGGCTCCACATGGCACGATCACAGGTGTGACTTCGAGTGTGGCTCCTCTGCATCTGGTTCTCGGCGACGAGGAACTTCTGATGGATCGCGCGGTAGCGTCGATCGTCGCGCAGGTGCGTGCCAATGCGGCGATTCCGGGGGAGGACCTGCCGGTCACGCGGTTGCGCACGGGCGACGCCAGTGCCCCGGAACTTGCCGAACTGCTCAGTCCGTCACTGTTCGCGGAGGATCGCGTGGTTGTGCTCGAGGCAGCGGCCGAGGCAGGCAAGGATGCCGCAGCTCTCGTGCTCGATGCCGCAACCGATCCGCCCGAGGGCGCGGTCGTGGTGGTCATGCATTCCGGCGGCGGTCGGGCCAAGGCCATGGTCGGTGCTCTGCAGAAGTGCGGCGCTCAGGTCCACGAGTGCGTCAAGCTCACCAAGCCCGCCGAACGCATCGATTTCGTACGCGGTGAATTCCGTGCGGCCGACGTTCGAGTGAGCGGCGAGGTGATCGAGGCTGTCGTCGAATCGGTCGGCAACGAACTCCGCGAATTGGCCTCGGCCTGTTCTCAGTTGGTCTCCGATACCGGCGGCAAGGTCGACCTGGCCGCAGTGCGCCGGTACTACTCGGGCAAGGCGGAAGTCTCCGGATTCGACGTCGCCGACAAAGCGGTTATCGGAGACCGAGCCGGCGCGCTCGAGGCTGTTCGCTGGGCGATGCATCGAGGAGTGGCGCACGTGCTGTTGGCCGACGCCTTGGCCGATGCCGTCCGCACCATTGCGCTCGTGGGTTCGGCCGGTCGCGGCGACCCGTTCCGAATGGCAGGCGAATTGGGCATGCCGCCGTGGAAGATCAAGAAGGCGCAGGGTCAAGCCCGAGGCTGGAACGGTCGATCCATCGCGCAGGCGCTACGCGTTGTGGCGCAACTCAACGCCGACGTGAAGGGGCAGGCAGCGGACGCGGACTACGCCGTGGAAAAAGCGGTGTCAGAGGTCGCGGGGCTGGGCCGGTAGCACCCGCGGTCCCATTCACGCGAGAAGGCCCAGCGCACGAGAAAGCCCGCTGCCTCCGTGTCGGATGCAGCGGGCTCGGTCGAGCTCAGTGGTGAATCAGAGCTTGTTGACTGCGAGAGCCAGTGCCGACTTCTTGTTGGCAGCCTGGTTCTTGTGGATGACGCCCTTGCTGGCGGCCTTGTCGAGCTTGCGGCCTGCGTCGAGGAGAATCTCGGAAGCCTTGTCCTTGTCGCCCGCAGCCTGCGCCTCGCGGAACGAGCGGATGACGGTACGAAGGGAAGACTTCACCGACTGGTTGCGCAGGCGTGCACGCTCGTTGGTGAGAATCCGCTTCTTCTGGGACTTGATATTGGCCACGCGTAAAATCCTTCTTGTCTTCGTCGGTATTCCGGTCAGGGCGATCCATGCTGGAATGCCCGAAGTCTGCTGCAGAGCTTTGGAGCCCTGCGCCGAAGATCGAGAATACCAGCACGGCGGAGCAGAACCCAATTGGGTGCATCCGTGACGATGCGTTTCAAGAATTTAACGCTTCTACCGCGCCTAACTCCAGTCTCTGTAGCAACATGACCAGGATGAGTCCGCGATCGGCAACGCATGCCGCCACCAAGGCCAAAGCGACCAAAACCAAGTCAGCGGATCGCGTCGAACCCGAGGTCGACGGGGTGTTCGGGGGTTACTCCGACGTCGGAAAGTACAGTCTCGCCTTCGACGAGATGTTCGACGCGGACGGAAGAACCAGGACTCCCTACAAGGGCATTCACACAGCCCTTGCCCCGGCGAACGCATCCGACCTGGACGCGAGATCCGACGCACTGGGACGCGCATTCGTCGACCAGGGCATCACGTTCTCCCTGTCCGGCCAGGAGCGCCCGTTCCCGCTCGACCAGGTTCCTCGCGTCATCGCCGCAGGGGAGTGGTCGCGGCTGGAGCGCGGCATCAAGCAGCGCGTCAAAGCGCTCGAGATGTTCCTCGCCGATATCTACGGCGATCAGGAGATCCTCCGCGACGGCGTGGTGCCGAAGCGACTGATCACCTCCTGCGAGCACTTCCACCGCGAGGCCGTCGGCATCACACCGCCCAACGGTGTGCGCATCCATGTCGCCGGAATCGACCTGGTCCGTGATGCACAGGGCACGTTCCGCGTCCTCGAGGACAACCTGCGTTCGCCCTCCGGTGTGTCGTATGTCATGGAGAACCGCCGCACCATGGCCCGGGTGTTCCCGGATCTGTTCGCCAGCCACCGCGTGCGTGCCGTCGGCGATTATGCCTCGCACCTGTTGCGAGCATTGCGTTCTGCCGCGGCCCTGAACGAGGCCGACCCCACCGTGGTGGTGCTGACCCCCGGTGTGGCCAACTCCGCGTACTTCGAGCACTCGTTGCTCGCCCGGCTGATGGGCGTCGAACTCGTCGAGGGACGCGATCTGTTCTGCCGGGACAACATCGTCTACATGCGCACCACCGAGGGTGAGCGCCAGGTCGACGTCATCTACCGACGCATCGACGACGACTACCTCGACCCCATGCAGTTCCGGCCGGATTCGGTCCTGGGCGTGGCAGGCCTGGTCAACGCCGCCCGCGCAGGCAACGTCGTGATCTCCAGCGCCGTCGGAAACGGCGTCGGCGACGACAAGCTGGTCTACACGTACGTACCCACGATCATCGACTACTACATGGGTGAGAAGCCGTTGCTCGCCAACGTCGACACGTTCCGGTGCTGGTTGGACGACGAGTGCGAGGAAGTCCTCGACCGCATCGACGAACTGGTGATCAAGCCGGTCGAAGGGTCCGGTGGATACGGCATCGTCTTCGGGCCCGACGCCTCGCCGAAGGAATTGGCGACCATCAGCAAGAAGGTTCGCGCGGATCCGCGCGGCTGGATTGCGCAGCCCGTCGTGCAGCTCTCGACGGTGCCCACCAAGATCGGTGACCGGTTGGTTCCCCGGCACGTGGACCTGCGGCCGTTCGCGGTCAACGACGGAGACGACGTCTGGGTGTTGCCCGGGGGCTTGACCCGAGTCGCACTGCCGGAGGGTTCCTTGGTGGTCAACTCGAGCCAGGGCGGCGGCAGTAAGGACACCTGGGTGCTCGCCACCCGAACCTCGCAGGAGGAGCAGGAACTGGCAGGCGAGGAGATCGTCAGCGTTCCGCCGGAGTCGCCCATGGTCGAACAGGGCCCGGAGCTGACGATGGACCAGCAGATGAATCAGCAGCAGCAGCAGCAACAGCAACAACAGCAACAGGCAACGGACTCGGACTCGAACGGCGGTGGACAGTAAATGCTCGCGCGCAACGCAGAGTCGCTCTACTGGATCGGACGGTACGTCGAGAGAGCGGACGATACGGCCCGCATTCTCGACGTCACCGTCCACCAGCTTCTCGAAGACGCCACGGTCGATCCCGACCACATCTCGCGAGTGTTGTTGCGGGTACTCGGGTTCAAGCACGAGCCGGACGTCTCGCTCGACGTGTGGTCGCTCACGGAGTTGGTGGCATTCAGCCGTGACGGACTCGGCTCCATCGTGGACTCGCTGTCGAGCGCACGCGAAAATGCCCGTGGCGCTCGCGAAGTCACGTCGAGTGAGATGTGGGAGTGCCTCAACACCACGTACAACGGACTGAACGAGCGCATCAGAGCATCCAAGCGCACCGGCCCGGCCGAGTTCTTCAGTTACATCGAGGAACGAGCCGCGATGTTCGCCGGCCTCGCGGACTCCACTCTCAGTCACGACGACGGCTATAGGTTCCTGTTGCTCGGCCGCTCGGTGGAGCGCATCGACATGATCGTTCGGCTGCTGCTCTCGCGTGCAGGCGATCGACCGTCGTCGCCGGCCTGGGTCACCGTTCTGCGATCCGCAGGTGCTCACGACACCTACCTGCGTACCTACCGCGGCGCTCTCGATGCCCAGCGAGTTCTGGAATTCATGTTGTTGGACAGGCTCTTTCCGCGTTCGGTGTTCTATGCACTGAACGAGGCAGAACGTTCGCTCGATCAGCTCGACCACCAGCCGAACAGTCGTGTCGGTGCTCGCGCCGAAGCGCAGCGGCTACTCGGTCGCGCTCGTAGCGAACTCGAATTCCTCCGTCCCGGTGAGATTCTCGACGACCTACAGGAACGTCTGTTGGCGCTGCAGGAAACCTGCCGCGAACTGGGTGAGGCCATCTCCAAGCAGTACTTCCATGCCGCGCCCTGGGTGGCGTGGACGGACGCCGGATCCGGCACATACGAAGATCAATTGGAAGGTGAACTGTGAGCTGGCGTATGCGTGTGGTGCACACCACCGGCTATCAGTACGACGCACCGGTGACGTCGTCGTACAACGAAGCTCGGTTGACGCCGCGAAGTGACAACCGGCAGAACGTCATTCTGAACCGGGTCGAGACCAACCCGGTGACGCGGTCCTACCGCTACACCGACTACTGGGGTACGGCGGTGACGGCATTCGACCTGCACGCACCGCACACCGAACTCGAGGTCACCGGTTCGTCTGTCGTCGAGACCGATCCCTTCGTCTACCCCGACGAGAACGCGTCCTGGGAAGAACTGGCCAGCGATCCGGTCACCGACCGCTTCAACGAGGTGCTCGACAACACGGTCTACGTGCCGAAAAATCGTCAGCTCGCCTCAGTGGCGAAGAAGCTCTCGAAGGGACTACCGCCGCAGGAATCGGTGGTCGAGATCTCGAACTGGGTGAACCAGGAGATGTCGTACGTGCCGGGAACCACCGGGGTGCACACCTCGGCCGTCGAGGCGTGGTCGGAGAAGAAGGGCGTCTGCCAGGACTACGCACACCTGACTCTGTTGATGCTGCGCAGCATCGGTATCCCCAGCCGGTACGTCTCGGGATACCTGCACCCGAAGAAGCAGGCGGCGATCGGCGCGACCGTCGAGGGGCAGAGCCACGCCTGGATCGAGGCCTGGACCGGTGCCTGGTGGGGCTACGACCCGACCAACGCCATCGCCGTCAACGAGCAGCACGTCTCGGTGGGACTGGGCCGCGACTACGCCGACGTGCCCCCGCTCAAGGGCATCTTCTCCGGCGGCGGCTCGACGGCTCTCGATGTCGTCGTGGAAATCACGCGACTGGCCTAGCCTTGTGCGCGTTGTGCGTATCCGTGGGTACGCACAACGCGCACGTGGTTCAGTTCCAGCCGAAGTCTCGACGCAATCGAGCTGCGACGGAATCGAATTGGGGCTTGCTCAGAATCGCGCCCTCGCGGCGGATGCCGTCCTCGGGGACGTCGAGAACGCGATCCAAACGAATCCAGCTCGGTCGTCCCTCGGCGTCCCAGGAACCGGATCCGATCGACTGCCAGTCGCGGTCGCCGTCGCGGCTGCTCTGGCTCGACAGCATCAGACCGAGTAGATCGTTGCCCTCGCGCCCGATAACCAACACCGGGCGGTCCTTGCCCTGACTGGCGTCTTCTTCGTAGGTCACCCAGGTCCAGACGATCTCACCCGGATCGGCCTTGCCGTCCAGATCGGGGGAGTACTCGATGGTGCGGGCGCGCTGGGCGGTCGGCCTTGTCTGTGACGCCACCGGGCGGCCGGGACGCGGAGCCGGAGCGGACGTGTTCCCTGTAGTTCCACTGATCGCGTCCTTGCCCTTCTGCAGGGCACCGGACTTCTGCAGTTGGCGCAGCAATCGCGGGCCTTCACGCATCGCGATCTTGCCCAGTTCTTTGCCGAATCTGCTCCAATTGCCAGCCATGCCGCGAGTGTAGCCACCCTGACGTTGCTGCTCACAGCCCAGAGTGTGGCGACGTAGAACGTGGAGTCGGACAGCCGGGGACGGCGCATCGTTCTCGGCGTGGGACGATGGACACACCCGTTCGCTCATTTCGAACACGCCAGCCGAAGGATACGAGTGCCCAGCTTCGCCGACACGACGTTCACCGATCCGTCCAGGATCAGGAACTTCTGCATCATTGCCCACATCGACCACGGTAAGTCGACGTTGGCAGACCGGATGTTGCAGCTCACGGGCGTCGTCGACGACCGGTCGATGCGCGCGCAGTACCTGGACCGGATGGATATCGAGCGCGAGCGCGGAATCACCATCAAGGCGCAGAACGTGCGGCTGCCGTGGGTGGTCGACGGTGAAGAATTCGTTCTGCACCTCATCGACACTCCCGGCCACGTCGACTTCACCTACGAGGTCTCCCGCGCCCTCGAGGCCTGCGAAGGAGCAGTGTTGCTCGTCGACGCCGCGCAGGGCATCGAGGCGCAGACGCTGGCCAACCTCTATCTGGCTCTCGACAAAGAGCTCACCATCATCCCAGTGCTGAACAAGATCGATCTCCCCGCTGCCGACCCTGATCGCTATGCCGCCGAGATCGCCCACATCATCGGGTGCGAGGCCGACGACGTACTGCGCGTGTCCGGTAAGACCGGTGTGGGCGTGGAAGAACTGCTCAACGAGGTCGTCAAGCTGGTCCCGGCTCCGGTCGGCAACCCGGACGGCCCGGCCCGCGCGATGATCTTCGACTCGGTCTACGACACGTACCGCGGCGTCGTCACCTACGTGCGAGTGGTCGACGGCGCGCTCAACCCGCGCGAGAAGGTCACGATGATGTCGACCGGCTCGACGCACGAGTTGCTCGAGGTCGGCATCGTCTCGCCCGATCCCAAGGCCACCAAGGGCTTGGGCGTCGGCGAGGTCGGCTACCTCATCACCGGAGTCAAGGACGTCCGTCAGTCGAAGGTGGGCGACACCGTCACGACCTTCCGCAAGGGCGCAACCGAGCCGCTGACCGGCTACCGCGAGCCTCGGCCGATGGTGTACTCCGGTCTCTACCCGCTCGACGGCTCGGACTACCCGGACCTGCGTGATGCTCTCGAAAAGCTGCAACTCAACGACGCGGCCCTGACCTACGAACCGGAGACCTCCGTTGCTCTCGGCTTCGGATTCCGCTGCGGCTTCCTCGGGCTGCTGCACATGGAGATCACCCGCGAGCGGCTCGAGCGTGAGTTCAACCTCGACCTGATCTCGACCTCGCCGAACGTGGTCTACCGCGTCGAAATGGAAGACGGTGCCGAGCACATCGTCACCAATCCGTCGTACTGGCCCGAGGGCAAGGCTAGGGAAGTGTTCGAGCCGATGGTCAAGTGCACCATCATCTCTCCCAGTGAGTTCATCGGTTCCATCATGGAGCTGTGCCAGGGGCGACGTGGCGAGCTCGGCGGCATGGACTATCTGTCCGAGACCCGCGTGGAGCTGCGGTACACGATTCCGATGGCCGAGATCATCTTCGACTTCTTCGACATCCTCAAATCCCGCACTCGCGGATACGCCAGCCTCGATTACGAGGAGATCGGCGAGCAAGCCGGTGCGCTGGTCAAGGTCGACATCCTGCTGCAGGGTGAGGCCGTGGACGCGTTCTCGGCAATCGTGCACAAGGACAATGCCGCGGCCTACGGCAACAAGATGACGACCAAGCTCAAGGAATTGATTCCGCGTCAGCAGTTCGAGGTGCCGATCCAGGCCGCCATCGGATCGCGCATCATCGCCCGCGAGAACATCCGTGCGATCCGAAAAGATGTGTTGGCCAAGTGCTACGGCGGCGACATCAGCCGTAAGCGCAAGCTGCTCGAGAAGCAGAAAGAGGGCAAGAAGCGGATGAAGACGATCGGTCGCGTCGAGGTGCCGCAGGAAGCTTTCGTCGCCGCACTGTCCTCGGAATCTTCGTCGGACAAGCCCAAGAAGTAGCCGTAAACAACCTCACACCTTTTTTACCGACCGCGCGCCCCCGCTCGCATCGGAACGGGGGCGCGCAGTCGTCAACAGGGGCGCGCGGTCCCCACCGAAGGTTGTCGCGAACGACGGGCGAGTACATTTCGAACCTGTGACTACGCCGATTTTGAAGCAGCTGCGTGTGCCCGTCGTCGGTGCTCCCATGGCGGGTGGCCCGAGTACTCCCGAGCTCGCTCGCGCTGTCTCGAAAGCTGGCGGTCTCGGCATGATCGCGGGCGCATTGCTGACCCCTGATGCCTTTGCAGCGCAGATCGATTCGGCCCGAGGACTGCCGTTCGGTGTCAACCTCTTCCTGCCGGAGGAGCCGTCCGGTGCCGACGTCGACAGCTACGCCGAACACCTGGCACCGTGGTTCGAGCGGTTCGATGCCGAACCAGGGGAGCTGCTGCGACGAGACGACTTCTACGCCGTGAAGTTCGCGTGGCTGCTCGAGCACCCGGTACCGCTGGTCTCGAGTACGTTCGCGACGTTCGATGCG
Organism: Rhodococcus ruber; assembly: GCF_027270735.1. Classification (GTDB taxonomy): domain Bacteria; phylum Actinomycetota; class Actinomycetes; order Mycobacteriales; family Mycobacteriaceae; genus Rhodococcoides; species Rhodococcoides rubrum_A. The sequence continues at coordinate 258,943 of NZ_JAPWIJ010000004.1, forward strand.
GACGAGGTAGCCCAACTGCATGCCGTCGGGACCGAGGTGTGGGCCACCGTCGCCACCGCGTCCGACGCGTCGGTGGCCACCGCCAACGGCGTCGACGCGCTGGTTGTGCAGGGGCCCGAAGCCGGTGGGCATCGAGGTACGTTCGACGGGTCGGCCCCGGATGAGCCGTTGGCCGAACTGCTCGTTGCGGTCCGCGAGATCTCGGAGCTCCCTCGCATCGCAGCCGGCGGATTGATGGACGGCAACGACATTGCGCCCCTGCTGGATTCGGGTGCCGCACATGCCGCGCAGCTCGGGACGGCCTTCCTGAACACGCCGGAGGCCGGCACAAAACCAGTACACCGCGAACAGCTGACACTGGCTCCGAACACCGCAGTGACGAGAGCGTTCTCCGGCCGACCCGCGCGGGGTCTGGTGAACGAGTTCATGCACGCGAACTCCGATGCCGCTCCGCTGGCGTACCCCGATCTGCACTACCTGACCGCGCCGATGCGCGCGAAGGCCGCAGCAGCGGGCGACCCGTCGGGACTGTCGATGTGGGCCGGCACCGGTCATCGACGCGCGCAGGCAAAGCCCGCGGCCGAGCTGATCGCTGAATGGGCGAGACAACTCGGCCGCTGAGCTCGTCGGCTCAGGGGTTGGCGTGCGCGGGCTGGAAGTGTCCGGACGCCTGGGCTTCCTCGGCCCGGATGACGTGCACCACCGCGTTGATGAGGGCAAGATGGGTGAACGCCTGCGGAAAGTTTCCGAGGTGACGGCCGGTTCGGTGGTCGATCTCCTCGGCGTAGAGCTTGAGCGGGCTCGCGTAGCCGAGTAGCCGTTCGCAGAGGTGTTTCGCGCGAGGGAGCTCGCCGATTTCCACCAGGGCGGATACCAGCCAGAACGAGCAGATCGTGAACGTTCCTTCCTCACCGGCCAAGCCGTCGTCGGTGGTGTCGGTTCGGTAGCGCAGAACCAATCCGTCCTCGGTCAACTCGTCGGCGATGGCGAGCACTGTGGCGCGGATTCGCTCGTCGTCGGCCGGCAGGAATCGCAGCAGTGGTGCCAGCAGCAACGACGCGTCGAGCGACGGGTCGCCGTAGCGCTGGGTCAGCACTCCGCGTGCGTCGGTGCCGTGTTCGAGAATGTCGGCCTTGATCTCGTCCGCGATCTCGTTCCACTGGTCCGAGTAGTCCTTCTCGCCGTGGATATCGGCGAGCTTGGCACCGCGATCGAGCGCGACCCAACACATGAGCTTCGAAGACGTGAAGTGCTGCGGTTCGCCGCGTACCTCCCAGATGCCACGGTCCGGTTTGCGCCAGTTGGCAATCGCTTCCTCGACCTGACGTTTGAGCAGCGGCCACAGGAATTCGGGGACGTGCTCACGGGACTTGACGTGCAGGTACACCGAGTCGAGCATGGTGCCCCAGATGTCGTGCTGCTCTTGGTCGTAGGCCCCGTTGCCGATGCGCACCGGCCTCGCTCCGTCGTATCCGGACAGGTGCGGTAGCTCGCTCTCGTCGAGGGTCTTCTCGCCGCCGATGCCGTACATCACCTGCAGCGGATTGACCTCGCCGTTCGCCGTCGTCGCCACGTCGGACATGAACGCGAAGAAGTCGTTGGCTTCACGGTCCAGTCCGAGCGTGTAGAGGCCCCACAGAGCGAACGTCGAATCGCGCACCCAGGTGTAGCGGTAGTCCCAGTTGCGTTCTCCGCCCGGTGTTTCCGGGAGCGACGTGGTCGATGCCGCCAGCAGGGCACCGGTGGGCGCGTAGGTCAGGCCCTTGAGCGTCAACGCGCTGCGCTGCAGGTATCCCCGCCACGGGTGGTCGGGGAACCGGCCGATGGTGATCCACTGCCGCCAACACTCGGAGGTGCGCCACATCTTCTCCGCGGCTTCCTCGAAGGTTTGCGGCGAAGGAAGATCGGACCAGGACAGAGCGACGAACACATTGTCGCCCTCCGTCATTCGCGTTCGGGCCCGAGCCTCACGGCCCTCGATGCCGATCCGAAGATTGGTGGTCAACTTCAGCGTGGGCTGGTCACCGTCCGCGCTCGCCTCGCAGGTTGCGGTGGTCTCCTCGTACACCTTGCCGGTGTACTCCCAGTTCGCGGGTGCCCGGTGGTAGTCGAAGGCGGGCTCGCAGCTCATCTCCAATTCGACTGTGCCGCTGACGCATTTGATGGTGCGTAGCAGTATGTGTTCGGCATCCCAGTCGCTCGGTGCGCGCTTGTGGGTGCGAGAGCGTTGATCTGTGTTGTGCCACGGCCCCATGACGAGGGCGTCGCGCACGATCAACCAGCCGGTCTCGGTCTGCCACGTGGTCTCGACGATCAGACCGCCGGGCAGGTAGCGCCGCGCCGCGGGGACCGACTGGCCGTAGGGGCCGACGCGAAAGTGGCCGGCGCTGCGATCGAGAATCGCTCCGAAGATGCTGGGGGAGTCCGGTCGGGGCACGCACATCCACTCGACGGATCCGTTCCGAGCGATCAGACAGGTGGTCTCGCAGTCCGAGAGGAACGCGTAGTCGTCGATCGGCGGAAATGCGCTGCGGTAGGACGTCAGGGTGGACACCGGTGCGTCGGTACTGCCCAATGCTCCCTGAACTTCGATCCCGCCCAACTCTGGGTGCCCAGATCCCATCGCGGGCTCGTCGGCCACCGGAGGCACGGGCGAAACATCTTCGAATGCCGTCATGGCGTAATCATCGACGTATCGGTGGCAGTCGTCCACTGCTGGTCGTCGATCGGCGTGGCGTGGGCACCGGACGCACTGGTTTAAGCTGCGAGGGTGGAACCGGTTGCGCGATGGTGGGACGGCGTCGAACTGTGGGTGACGGGCCTGCCGTTCGTACCGCAGGCGATCGTCGTGCTGCTGGTCATCGTGCCGACGGCGTTCCTGCTGGCACGGGTGTTCGATCGCCTCCTCGCGGTGGTCCTGCGCCTGCTCGGTCGCGACGCCCGCGCTGCTCGCGAGGCGGAGTCGACGGCTGCCGCCTCCACCACGACGAAGGATGGACAGTAATGCCACGGTCTCGGGTAACGCTGGCGCTCATCGCGCTGCTGGTGCTGGTTGTCATCGCCTGGCTGCTCACTCGGTAGGGCCTCGTCTCGGCGGCCAGGCCGACGGCTGAGCCGTCGAGTCACCGGGCGCGTCCGCTGAATTAGAGTCCGTCCGAAACCTCTGCTAGATTCCTGACCGTGTCTTCTGCCGCCGAGTACCGCGTCCGCCATCAGTTGGCGTTGATTGCTGTCGGCATGTTGGCAGTCGCCGATATCGACTGTTGTTGATTCGCTCCTCCGTCGAATCGGTTTTCTCGATCCGTGCGTCCGCCTCGCGTGACGGGGGTCGTTGACGTTCCCGCTGCCACACACGGTGATCTCACGCTGCCGATGTGGTGTCCGGTTCGACTCGGGGAGTGACGACTTCTGCCCAGTTCGTTCTCAGTACACGCCATTCATGAAAGGCCATCTTTCGATGAGTCATAGCTCTCGTTACCTGCTGACAACGTTCGCCGCCGTGGGAGCACTTCTCCTCACCGCGTGCGGCGGTGGATCGAGCGACGTCGTCGGCGGCGGATCGGACACCGCCAGCGGTCCCGCATTGACCCTGGTGGGATACGCCGTCCCCAAGAACGGTTGGGACGCAATCGGTCCCGCTTTCGCAGCCACCGAGGATGGTGAGGGTACTGCCATCAACGCCGACTACGGCGCATCGGGCAATCAGTCACGCAAGGTGGCCGACGGCGCACCCGCGGACATCGTCAATTTCTCGGTCGAACCGGATATCACCCGACTGGTCAAGGCCGGCAAGGTCGACGAGGACTGGAACCAGAATGCTTACGGCGGAGTGCCGTTCGGTTCCGTCGTGACCATCGTCGTGCGCGAGGGCAACCCGAAGAACATCCGTACCTGGGACGACCTGATCAAGCCCGACGTTCAGGTCATCAGCCCCAGTCCCCTCAGCTCCGGCTCGGCCAAGTGGAATCTCCTTGCTCCGTACGCGGCGAAGAGCAATGGTGGCCAGGACAAGCAAGCCGGCCTCGATTTCGTTCGTACCCTCGTCTCAGACCATTTCCCGGTTCAGCCCGAATCGGGCCGCGCGGCAACCGAAGCCTTCCTGCAGGGGCAGGGCGATGCGCTGCTCAGCTACGAGAACGAGGCACTTCTCATCGAGCAGCAGGGTCAGCAGGTGGAGCACGTGGACGTTCCCGTCACGTTCCGCATCGACAATCCGGTGGCAGTGATCAACAGCAGTGCCAACCTCGATCGAGCCAATGCTCTGAACGATTTCATCTACACCGACGAGGGCCAGAAGATCTGGGCCGAGGCGGGCTTCCGGCCGGCGAACCCGGATATCGCCTCGGAGTACTCCGACAAGTTCTTCACCCCCGAAAAGCTCTACACCATCGACGATCTCGGCGGCTGGACGCAAGTCGACGCCGATCTGTTCGGCGACAACGGCGCAATCACGACGATCTATCAGGAAAGTACTCGGTAGAGATCGATGCCATCTTCGACCACCGAAACCGCAACTGCGGGTTCGCCAGTCCCGCCCGGTACGAGACCTCGGTTTCGTGCCGGGCGGGAAGGCCGAAAGTTCAGGGGCCCCGGGTCGGTGGGGCCACTGGGTCTCGGGGTCGCCGTGTTGTGGCTCAGCGTCATCGTGCTGCTTCCGTTGGCCGCGTTGACCGTCCAGTCGTTCGACGCCGGCCTCTCCGGATTCTGGGACGCGATCACCGAATCCCGCGCCATCGCCACGTTCAAGGTGACGCTTGTCGTCTCCATCGCAGCCGCGGTGATCAACCTCTTTCTCGGCACACTCATTGCTTGGGTACTGGTGCGGGACGAGTTTCCCGGTAAGAGATTCGTCAACGCTTTGATCGATCTGCCCTTCGCATTGCCGACCATCGTCGCCAGTTTGGTACTGCTCTCGCTCTACGGCCCGGCGAGTCCGATCGGCCTGGTGTTCAACGCAACCAAGCCCGCCGTGATCGTCGCCCTGCTGTTCGTCACATTGCCGTTCGTGGTGCGTGCGGTGCAGCCGGTGCTGATCGAGCTCGACCAGGACGTCGAGGAGGCGGCAGCCTCGCTCGGAGCGAACAACTGGACCATCTTCCGGCGCATCGTTCTGCCCGTGCTGCTCCCCGCGGTGCTGTCGGGCGGGGGCCTCGCGTTCGCCCGCGCCATCGGTGAATTCGGCTCCGTGGTGCTCATCGGCGGAAATATCCCTGACGACACTCAGGTCGCCTCGCAATACATTCGCGAGCTGATCGAGTACGACCGGCCGATCGACGCCGCGGCGATCTCGGTGGTTCTGTTGGCTATTGCGTTTGCAGTGCTCTTCGTGCTTCGCATCATCGGAAACCGGCTGGCCCGACGTGAGGAGCAGCTCTCGTGAAGATCAGCCTTCCGGTAAAACTTTCCCTGCGCACGATTGCGTTGATCTATCTCGCGGTACTCGTCCTCTTTCCGCTCGCAGCCATCCTGTACCGAACGTTCGAAGACGGCGTCGTGTCTTTCTTCGAGCAGATCACCACTCCTGCGGCGCAATCGGCATTGCAACTGTCGCTGTTGATCGTTGCCATCGTGGTACCGATCAACGTCGTCTTCGGTGTGGTCACCGCGCTGGCGTTGGTACGAGGGCGGTTCCGCGGTAAGGGCGTACTCGAGGCAATAGTCGATCTGCCGTTCGCAGTGTCGCCGATCATCACCGGTGTCGCGCTGATTCTGCTCTGGGGTGCCAACGGGTGGTTCGGAGGCGTCGAAAGCCTCGGCTTCAAGGTGATTTTCGCACTTCCCGGCATGGTCATAGCGACCATCTTCGTGACGCTGCCGTTCGTCGTACGCGAAGTCGAACCGGTCCTGTACGAGATCGGCGAAGAGCAGGAAGAAGCGGCATCGACCTTGGGCGCAAGCTCCTGGCAGACGTTCTGGCGCATCACCCTTCCGGCCATCCGGTGGGGCCTGACCTACGGCGTCGTACTCACCGTCGCGCGTTCGCTCGGCGAGTTCGGTGCGGTCATCATGGTCTCGACCAACCTGCCCGGCATTTCGCAAACACTGACGTTGCTGGTCAATTCACGCTATGAGGACTTCAATCAACAGGGCGCGTACGCCGCGTCCACGCTGCTGATGGCGATCGCCGTCATCGTGCTGCTACTGATGACGGTTCTCGACAAGAAGAGGACGAAGTAATGACCGAGAAATCCTCCGAGATCGAGATCTCCGTCGTCGGTGCCAACAAGCACTACGGCGATTTCGCTGCTCTCGACAACGTCAGCATCGACATCCCCAAGGGATCGTTGACGGCGCTGCTCGGCCCCAGCGGCTCGGGCAAGTCCACTCTGCTGCGCTCGATCGCCGGCCTCGAACAACTGGACTCCGGTCGGGTGGTGCTCGCCGGCCAGGACGTGACGTGGGTCAGCCCGCAGCGCCGCGAGATCGGCTTCGTCTTTCAGCACTATGCGGCGTTCAAGCACCTCACAGTGCGAGACAACGTTGCGTTCGGTCTGCAGATCCGCAAACGGCCCAAGGCCGAGATCGCCAAGAAGGTCGACGAGCTGCTCGAGATCGTCGGGCTGGCCGGCTTCCAGAGTCGCTACCCGGCGCAGCTCTCCGGTGGCCAGCGCCAGCGCATGGCGCTGGCTCGCGCCCTCGCCGTCGACCCGCAGGTGCTTCTCCTCGACGAGCCCTTCGGTGCGCTCGATGCCAAGGTGCGCGCCGATCTACGGACATGGCTGCGTCGACTGCACGACGAGGTGCACGTCACGACGGTTCTGGTGACGCACGACCAGGAGGAGGCGCTCGACGTCGCGGATCGGATCGCGGTGCTCAACAAGGGCCGGATAGAGCAGGTCGGCACCCCAGAGGACCTGTACGACCGTCCGGCGAACAACTTCGTGATGTCGTTCCTGGGCCAGGTGGCCAAGTTGAACGGACTTCTGGTGCGCCCGCACGACATTCGCGTCGGGCGTGATCCGTCGCTGGCGCAGGCACAGGCCAGCGGTACTGCGGAATCGGCCGGTGTGACGCGTGCCGTCGTCGAGCGCGTGGTGCATCTCGGCTTCGAGGTGAAGGTCGAACTCAAGAATGCGGCAACCGGTGAACTGTTTGCCGCGCAGATCACCCGAGGCGACAGCGAGGCACTCGGACTCCGCGAGGGCGAGACCGTCTACGTGCGCGCGACTCGGGTACCGACCATCGCCGACGCCACCGATGCGGAACGTGCAACTGCCGAGTCGTAGCGGCGCGATACCAGTTCGGCCAGAGCTGGGTGAGCTCCGATCACGTCGGCGTGCAACACGTCCGGTCGGTCCGATAGTGCTGCTTCGATCCGATCGGTGAGCAGTCCCGGAGCCAGGAACCACGGTGCCACGACGATGCGAGTGGCACCCATCGCGCGCAAGTGCGCGACGGCGTCGTCGGGGGACGGCTCGACGGACGTAGCGAAACAGGTCACGGCTCCGGCCCAGCCTGTCCCGGCGAGCAGTTTCTGGGCTACCACTCGGGTGCGCTGATTCGCCTGGGACACCGAGGATCCGACCGCACCCAATGCGATGCCCACAGTCGGATCATCGAGTGCGACACCGGTATCGAGGATGCGGTCACGGACTGCCTCGATCAGGAGGCGGTCGTCGCCCAGCACGTCGGCCTGCACGATCGACACGTGCCGATGTCGGGTGCGGGCACCGGCCAGCAGCTCCGGCAGGTCGACCTTGGCGTGAAAGGCCTTGCCCAGCAACAACGGGACGCTGACGATGTGAGTGTGTCCGTCGCCGACGACGGCGTCGACGACGTGCCCGACGCCGGGCTCGGTGAGGTCCAGGAACGCGACGCGTACGTCCAGATCCGGTCGCCGTCGACGCAGAACGTCGACGGCGCGCAGGACCGTTGCGCTCGAGCGCGGGTCACGACTGCCGTGGGCAACCGCGATGAGCGCGGTCACGCCGGAACTGCCGACCCCAGCTCGACTGCAGCCAGAGCGTTGCCGACGAGCCCGGCGGCCAGTGTGTTGCCGCCTGCAGGATCGATGAGCAGGAAGCTGCCGGTGTGCCGATTGACGGCGTAGTCGTCCGCCACGATGGGCTCGGCGACCCGTACCGAGATGCGGCCGATCTCGTTGAGCTCCAACGACTCCGGGCTCTCCTGTGCGGTGAGCTCCTGCTCGTCGAAGCGCTCGATCAGCGTCCCGACTATTGCCTGGGTGGTGCGAGTGCCGTGCTTGAGCAACAGGCGCGCGCCCGGGCGAAGCGGCTTCTCCGCCAGCCAGCACACCGTGGCCTCGAAATCACCGATCGGCTCCGGTGCGTCCTGCGGGGAGGCGATGGTGTCGCCGCGCGAGACGTCGACATCGTCGGCGAGGACGAGGGTGACGCTGCGTCCGGCGTGAGCGGTTCGCAATTCGCCGTCGGCGGTGTCGATGCGCTCGACCGTGGTTCTGGTACCGGAGGGCAGGATGACGACCTCGTCGCCGACGTCCACGGAGCCGGCTGCGACCTGCCCGGCGTACCCGCGATAGTCGGGGAAGTCGGCTGTGCGAGGACGGATCACGTACTGCACGGGGAAACGCAGACCGACGCGGTGCGGTTCGGCGTCGACCGGTACCGACTCGAGGTGCTCGATGAGGGTGGGTCCGTCGTAGTACGGGGTCTTGTCGGACTTCACCGCGACGTTGTCGCCGTGCAGTGCGGACACCGGAATTTCGATGACGTCCTCGGTGGACCAGCCGAGCGAGGAGGTCAGCGAATTGAACTCTGCCGAGATCTCGGCGAAGACGGTCGCGGGGTCCTCGACCAGATCGATCTTGTTGACGGCGAGCACCAGCCGCGGAACGCCCAGGAGGGCCAGAACCGCTGCATGCCTGCGGGTCTGAGTGATCACGCCTTTGCGGGCATCGACGAGCAGGATGACGAGCTGCGCCGTCGAGGCACCGGAGACGGTGTTGCGGGTGTACTGCACGTGGCCGGGAGTATCGGCCAGTACGAACGAGCGGTGCGGCGTCGCGAAGTAGCGGTAGGCGACGTCGATGGTGATGCCCTGTTCACGCTCGGCGCGTAGGCCGTCGACCAATAGGGACAGGTCCGGTGTCGCCAGTCCCTTGTCCACCGAAGCCCGCGTGACGGCATCGATCTGGTCTGCCAGAACGGATTTCGTGTCGTACAGCAGCCGACCGACGAGCGTCGACTTACCGTCGTCGACGCTACCCGCGGTGGCGAGGCGAAGAAGCTGCGTTCCTGTGCTGCTCATCAGAAGTATCCTTCTCGTTTGCGATCTTCCATGGCAGCCTCGGAGACGCGGTCGTCGCCGCGAGTGGCTCCGCGTTCGGTCAGTCGAGATGCGGCGACCTCGGCGAGGATCGCTTGGTTGTCGGCGGCTTCGGACAGCACGGCTCCGGTGGTGGATCCGTCGCCGACGGTGCGGTAGCGCACCGAGAGGGTCTGCAGCTCCTCGTTCTCGGCCGGCCCGCCCCATACACCGGGCGTCATCCACATGCCGTCGCGCTGGTACACGGGGCGCTGGTGGGCGTAGTAGATGCTCGCCAATTCCACGTCGTCGCGGGCGATGTAGCGCCAGATGTCGAGTTCGGTGAAGTTGCTGAGCGGGAACACCCGCACCTGCTCGCCCGGTGAATGCCTGCCGTTGTACAGGTTCCACAATTCGGGACGCTGCTTCTTGGGCTCCCACTGGCCGAATGCGTTGCGCAGCGAGAAGATTCGCTCCTTGGCGCGGGCGCGCTCCTCGTCGCGTCGCGCTCCGCCGAAGACGGCGTCGAATCGATTCTCGGAGATCGCGTCGAGAAGAGGCACGGTCTGCAGCGGGTTGCGGATGCCGTCGGGACGCTCGGTGAGGCGACCGTCGGCGAGGTACTCCTCGACGCTGGCCACGTGCAGGCGCAGGTTGTACTTGGCGACCACGTGGTCGCGGAAGTCCAGCACCTCCTGCAGGTTGTGCCCGGTGTCGACGTGGAGCAGCGCGAACGGCAGGGGAGCGGGCCAGAACGCTTTGATCGCCAGGTGCAGCAGGACGGTCGAGTCCTTGCCGCCGGAAAACAGGATGACGGGGCGCTCGAACTCGCCCGCCACCTCGCGGAAGATGTGGATGGCCTCGGATTCGAGTGCGTCGAGGGTGTCGAACCGATCTGCGTCGAGATGGGTTCGACCGACGGCGGCCGAGGTGAGATCGAGTGTCATGAGGCGTGCAACCCACATTCGGTCTTGGCCTTGCCGGCCCATCGACCGCTACGTGGGTCGGCGCCGGGGGCTGGTTTGACGGTGCACGGTGCGCACCCGATGGACGGATATCCCTCGTCGACGAGGGGATTGACCAGAATCGAATGTTCGTCGATGTAGGCCTGCATCTGCTCGTCCGACCACGGTGCGATCGGGTTGATCTTCACCAGGCCGAAAGCGTCGTCGAAGGAGATGAGCGGGGCGTTGGCCCGGGTGGGGGCCTCGACCCGACGGATGCCGGTGACCCACGCGCTGTAGTTCGCCAGTTCCTTCTTCAAGGGCGCGACCTTGCGCATCGCGCAGCAGCGATTGGGCTCGCGGGCGAACAGGTCCTTGCCCTCGATCGAATCTTGTTCTGCGACAGTTTTCTCGGCGCGGGCGTTGACGACGTGAACGCCGTAGACGGCCTCGACGGCGTCGCGCGTTCCGATGGTCTCGGCGAAGTGGTAGCCGGTATCGAGGAACAACACGTCCACACCCGGATGAACCTGTGCAGCGAGGTGAACGAGAACCCCGTCCTGCATGTTGGAGGCAACGATGAAGTCGCTACCGAAGTTGTCCTCGGTCCACTGCAGCAACTCCAGTGGGCTGGCACCGTCGAGTTCGCGGGCACCGCGCTCGGCGATGTCCTTCAATTCCTCTACCGTCAAATTCAGCCTGGTACTCATCGCAAATCCGCCTCGTCTGCTCGCACGGCCCACTGAGCGAACCGTTCGCCGTCCTCGCGGTGCTTGTCGAAATTGCGCACCACTCTGTCGATGTAATCTCCCAGCTCGGAGCTGTTGACCTTGTGCTGGCGCAACTTCCGGCCGAACGCACTGTCCAGACCGAGGCTGCCTCCGAGATGAACCTGGAAACCCTCGATCTGATTCCCGTCCCCATCGTCAACCAACTGCCCCTTGAAGCCGATGTCTGCGATCTGCGACCGCGCGCACGAATTGGGGCAGCCGTTGATGTTGATCGTGATCGGAACGTCGAGTCGACTGTTGATGTCGGACAAGCGCTCTTCGAGCTCGGGAACGAGAACCTGTGAGCGCTTGCGGGTTTCGGCGAACGAGAGCTTGCAGAATTCGATGCCGCTGCACGCCATCAGGTTCTTGCGCCAGTGCGAGGGCCGGGCAGGCAGGCCCAGCGCATCGAGGTCGGAAATCAGCTGCTCGAGCGTCTCGTCCGGAACATCGAGGACGATCAGCTTTTGGTACGGCGTGAACCGGACGCGATCCGACCCGGCCTTCTCGGCGGCGTCGGCGACGGCGGCGAGGATGGTGCCGGAGACGCGGCCCGCGATGGGGGCAACACCGACGGCGTTGAGACCGTTCTTGAGCTTCTGGATCCCGACATGATCGCGGGGCCGTGCGGGCTTCTCGGGAGCCGGGCCGTCGACGAGCTTGCGGTGCAGATACTCGTCCTCGAGGACCTGGCGGAACTTCTCGATGCCCCAGTCCTTGATGAGGAACTTCAGGCGCGCCTTGGTGCGAAGCCGGCGGTAGCCGTAGTCGCGGAAGATCGAGACGACGCCTTCCCAGACATCCGGGACGTCCTCGAGGGGAACCCATACGCCGACGCGCTGCGCGAGCATGGGGTTGGTGGACAGTCCGCCGCCGACCCACAGGTCGAGTCCAGGCCCGTGTTCGGGGTGTACGACGCCGACGAATGCGCAGTCGTTGATCTCGTGCACCACGTCCTGGAGGCCCGAGATCGCCGTCTTGAACTTGCGCGGCAGGTTCGAGTACTCGGGCTTGCCGATGTAGCGCTCGACGATCTCGTCGATGGCCGAGGTGGGGTCGAGGATCTCGTCGACGGCCTCGCCCGCCAGTGGGGAACCGAGCACCACGCGTGGGCAGTCGCCGCACGCCTCGGTGGTCTTCAACCCGACTGCTTCGATCCGACGCCAGATCTCGGGGACGTTCTCGACCTCGACCCAGTGGAACTGCACGTTCTCCCGGTCGGACAGGTCGGCGGTGTCTCGACCGAACTCCTGCGAGATCTGCGCCAGAGTGCGTAGCTGCTCGAGATTCAACGCGCCGGCATCGCAGCGGATGCGCATCATGAAGTACTTGGCCTCGAGCAGGTCGATGTTGTCGTCACCGGTGAAGGTGCCGTCGTAGCCTTGCTCTCGCTGGGTGTAGAGGCCCCACCAGCGGAAGCGGCCGCGAAGGTCGCCCTTGTCGATGCTGTCGAAGCCCTGCTTCGAGTAGATGTTCTCGATGCGGGCACGCACGTTGAGCGGGTTGTCGTCCTTCTTGGACTGCTCGTTGGCGTTCAGTGGCTCCCGGTAACCCAGTGCCCACTGTCCCTCGGCACGACGCTTGGTCGGCCGCGGCGTGCGCTCCCGTGGTGTGACGGAGGCAGCGTCGGTGGTCGCGTCGCTGGTCGACGACATGCATTGCTCCTGCATCTGTGTGCTGGCCGGCACCCGGGACGAAAACGCAGACAATTGCGCACTCGATTGAAGCGGGAAGCCGGTGGATCGAATGGACGTGCTCGAAGGAGGCTGGGTCAGCAGCCGGTCGTGGGTCGACACGACGCGCTGCAGACACGGCCGAGATCGACGTGGCGGCGCGCCACGAGTCGAATTCCTGAGTCGGTCACGGGTGCCATTGTGCCACGTCATCGGGGCGACGGAAGACCGCGGCGGCTATTTACCCCGATTTCGGGGTAAATAGGCTGGCAGGGCTGCTGCGATTGCGCTCGGCGGCGGGTGGGGAGAAGGGCCTGCACTCTCTGGGAGACTGGAGACCGTGAATACCGTCGTACCCGTCCCGTCCACCTTCGAGTTGCCGATCGAGGCGTTCGACGGCTTGGGGGACCGGGCGTTCGGGATCTACGTACACGTTCCGTTCTGCGCCACGCGATGCGGCTACTGCGACTTCAACACCTACACGGCTGGTGAGCTCGGCACGTCGGCGTCGCCGCAGTCGTGGTTGGAGGGCTTGCGCCGTGAACTCGACATCGCCGCGGATCTGATCGAAGCGGGAACGGGTCGCGTTCCGACGGCCGATACCGTCTTCGTCGGCGGCGGCACACCGTCGCTGCTCGGGGGCGACGGTCTGGCCGACGTCCTGGGTGCGGTCCGGTCGAGTTTCGGCATCACCGACGGCGGCGAGGTGACCACCGAATCGAACCCGGAATCGACGTCTCCCGAGTTCTTCGACCGACTCCGCACCGCAGGCTTCACCCGGGTCTCACTCGGAATGCAGTCTGCCGCACCGCATGTGCTCGCAGTTCTCGATCGCACCCACACACCGGGTCGAGCGGTCGCTGCGGCGAAGGAGGCTCGCGCGGCCGGATTCGAGCACGTCAACCTCGACCTCATCTACGGCACTCCGGGCGAGCGAGACAGCGACCTCGATCAGTCGCTTGCCGCCGTGCTCGAGGCCGGCGTGGACCATGTCTCGGCGTACGCGCTGATCGTCGAGGACGGCACGGCCATGGCCCGGAAAGTGCGCCGCGGTGAGCTGCCCGCCCCCGACGACGACGTGCTGGCGAGCCGATACGAACGCATCGATTCAGCATTGAACGCAGCCGGTCTTTCCTGGTACGAGGTGTCGAACTGGGCCACCGACGAGGCCGCGCAGTGCCGCCACAACATCGGTTACTGGGACGGCGGCGACTGGTGGGGAGCGGGTCCGGGCGCACACAGCCACATCGGCGGCACCCGGTTCTGGAACGTCAAACACCCGGCGGCATACGCCGATCGCCTGTCCACCGGGATATTGCCGGTGCACGGCAGCGAATTACTCAGCGCCGAGGATCGACACCTGGAGGAGCTGATGTTGACCGTCCGACTCCGCACGGGAGTGCCGGTGAGTGTGCTCGCGCCGGCCGAGCGCGCCGCTGCCGATCAGGCGGTCGCAGACGGTCTGATGTCGGCGCGGGGTGACCATCTCGTGCTGACCGACCGGGGGCGATTGCTCGCCGATGCGGTAGTGCGCAGCATCGCAGCGGCGTAGCGCAGACCTACTCAGGCACTCAGCGTTTCCAGGACCTTCGTACCCTCAGGCACCCAGGGCGTCGTAGTCGAACACTCTGGCATGCAACACCGTTCGGTTCCGCAGTGCTGCACGCACGGCTCGGTGCAAGCCGTCTTCGAGATAGATGACGCCGCGGAACTGCACGGCGTGGGGGAAGAGATCGCCGTAGAAGGTGGAGTCCTCGGACAGCAATCGGTCGAGCTCGAGCACCTTCGTGGTGGTGACGATTTCGTCCAAACGGAGCTGACGTGGCGGGATTCTCGACCAGTCCCGGATGGACAGGCCGTGCTCGGGGTACGGCTTACCGTCTCGAACACCCTTGAAGATCATCGCGAGCCCTGAGCCGCTGGACCGAATCGAAAGAACGTTTCCACTCGGACCACAGTAAGGCCTTGCACGAGCATGCGTACCTCGGCTACTAGACTCGAGCGACGATTGGAAACGAGAACGGAGGTGGGCACCGATGTCGAGCACCGACGACAGGCGGTTCGAGGTTCTACGAGCGATCGTGGCGGACTACGTGTCCACCCAGGAACCCGTCGGTTCACGGGCGTTGGTCGAGCGTCACAACCTGGGCGTGTCGAGTGCCACCGTGCGCAACGACATGGCTGTGCTCGAGGCCGAGGGGTACATCGCTCAACCGCACACCAGCTCCGGTCGGGTACCGACCGACAAGGGGTATCGCCAGTTCGTCGATCGGATCGCCGACGTCAAGCCGCTGTCGGCTGCCGAACGCCGCGCCATTCTGGAATTCCTCGAGAACGGCGTCGACCTGGACGACGTACTGCGGCGCGGTGTCCGACTGCTGGCTCAGTTGACCCGTCAGGTTGCCGTGGTGCAGTACCCCACACTGTCGGCGTCATCGGTTCGGCATCTCGAAGTGGTGGCGCTGACCCCGGCTCGGTTGCTGCTGGTGCTCATCACCGACTCGGGACGAGTCGATCAGCGCATCGTCGAGCTCGGTGACGTTCTCGACGACGAGAATCTGTCGCAGCTGCGTCGCCTGCTCGGCAGCGCGCTGGAAGGGAAGCGGCTGGCAGCCGCGTCTGTCGCGGTGGCCGAGCTCGCCGAGAACGCTCCGGCCGGGCTCCGGGACGCCATGATCCGCTCGGCCACGGTGCTGGTGGAATCGCTGGTCGAGCACCCCGAGGAACGCCTGGTACTCGGCGGAACGGCGAACCTGACGCGCAACGCCGCGGACTTCGCCGGCGACGCGGGGTTTCCCGGATCGCTCCGAGCGGTACTCGAGGCGTTGGAAGAGCAAGTTGTGGTGCTCAAACTGCTCGCAGTGACGCAGGACACCCGCACCGTGACCGTGCGGATCGGTGAGGAAACGCAGGTCGAGGAGATGCGTGGAACGTCGGTGATTTCCACCGGCTACGGGTCGGCTGGCATGGTCCTCGGAGGAATGGGTGTTCTGGGGCCGACCCGGATGGATTACCCAGGAACAATCGCGTCGGTCGCCGCGGTTGCCAGGTACATCGGCGAGGTCCTGGCCGAGCGCTGAGACGAGCGAGAACCGATCGAAGACCGGCGGCGGGGGCACGGGCCGCCGGCACGCAGCAATCAACGAACGAGATTCATCTTCTAGGACGAAAGAGACGACGTGGCACGGGATTATTACGGGACTTTGGGCGTCGGCCAGCAGGCGACTGACCAGGAGATCAAGCGCGCCTACCGAAAACTGGCGCGAGAACTGCACCCGGACGTCAACCCGGACGAGGCCGCACAGGCCCGGTTCAAGGACATCTCCACCGCCTACGAGGTGCTCTCCGATCCGGAGAAGCGTCGCATCGTCGACCTCGGCGGCGACCCGCTGCAGCAGGGCGGCGGAGGCGGCGGCGGTGGGTTCGGCGGAGCCGGATTCGGCGGTGGCCTGGGGGATGTGTTCGAGGCATTCTTCGGCGGCGGTGCCGGTGGGGCCCAGCGCGGGCCCAAGGGGCGTGTGCAGCCGGGAGCGGATTCGCTGCTTCGGACCAAGCTGACCCTCGACGAGTGCGCCACCGGCGTGACCAAGCACATCACCGTCGACACCGCGATTCTGTGCGACCTGTGCACGGGCTCGGGCACCAACGGTGACTCCAAGCCGGTTCGGTGCGAAACCTGCGGCGGTGCCGGTGAGGTGCAGTCGGTGCAGCGCTCGTTCCTCGGCCAGGTCATGACCAGCCGGCCGTGCCCCACCTGCCGCGGTGCAGGCGAGACCATTCCCGATCCGTGCCGCAAGTGTGGCGGCGACGGGCGGGTGCGCTCGCGTCGCGACATCTCGGTCAAGGTTCCCGTCGGCGTGAGCAACGGCATGCGAATCCGTCTTGCCTCGCAGGGTGAGGTGGGCCCGGGCGGTGGCCCCGCGGGCGATCTGTACGTGGAAATCGTCGAACAGCAGCACGAGGTGTTCGTGCGCGACGGCGACGATCTGCACTGCACCGTCCGCGTTCCGATGGTCGACGCCGCACTCGGCACCTCGGTGAACATCGATGCGATCATCGATGGGCCTACCGAGATTTCGATAGAACAAGGCACACAACCGAATTCGACGACCGTATTGCGCGGGCACGGTATGCCCAAGCTACGTTCGGGTATTCGCGGTGACCTGCATGCCCACCTCGAGGTCATCGTGCCGACCAAGCTGGACAGCAAGCAGACCCACCTGCTCGAACAGCTCAAGTCGATGCGAGATCGCGACTCGGCCGAGGTCGTCACCACCGGTTCGGCCCACAGCGGTGGACTGTTCTCGCGGTTGCGGGAAGCGTTCAGCGGTCGTTGATCCATGGCCCCCACGGTCTTCTATCTCTCGCCGCTACCGAAGGTCGGCGACATCGCCGTGCTCGACGGTAAGGAGGGGCATCACGCCGCGACGGTGCGACGCATTCGCGTCGGAGAGCGGGTGCTTCTCGGTGACGGCGCGGGCGGCTTGGCCGATACGGTCGTTGTCGCCGTGGAGAAGAACCGACTCGAACTGACCGTGCAGTCGCGCAGCGAGATGCAGCCGCCCAGCCCGGTGGTGACTCTGGTGCAGGCGTTGCCCAAGGCGGATCGTTCGGAACTGGCTGTCGAGCTGGCCACCGAGGCCGGCGTCGACGCTGTGGTGCCCTGGCAGTCCGTGCGCTGCGTGGCGCGCTGGGAAGGACCCAAGGCGATCAAGGGCGTCGCGAAGTGGCGCAGTACTGCGGCTGAGGCGGCCAAGCAGTCGCGCCGGGCATACATCCCGGACGTTGCGGAGCTGCACGATTCGCGTGCCGTGTACGCCCTGGTCGGCTCGATCGTTGCGCGTGGCGGAATCGTTGCCGTGCTGCACGAGGGTGCCACCTCGGCGTTTCGGGACCTGCCGTTCGACTCGGTTCCCGAGGTCGCGCTCGTCGTCGGGCCCGAAGGTGGCCTGGACGACCGCGAAGTCGCTGCTCTGACCGAGGCAGGGGCAACCCCGGTGGTGCTGGGACCCACGGTGCTCAGGACGTCGACGGCAGGAGCAGTGGCACTCGGTGCGCTAGGGGTGCTCACCTCTCGCTGGACGCAACTGCCCCCGGATTTTCGGGACGCATGAGCGCACGGATCAAGATTGCGTACGGCGATCACGCGGAGCAATTCGGCCACCTCTACCTGCCGCCCGAGCCGGTCGATGCGTCGACGCCGGTCGTCGTGGTGATACACGGTGGATTCTGGAGCGGGCAGTACGGATCGAACCTGGGCACCCAATTCGCGCGCGCGGTCGCGGGGGCCGGTGCGGTGGCGTGGAACATCGAATATCGACGTGTCGGCGCCGGCGGGCATTGGCCGGAGATGCGGTCCGACGTCCTCGCAGCTCTCGACGTCGTTGCCGGTGCGGTGCAACACCACGCCCCGGCCGGCATCGACGACGTTCGCGTCATCGGACACTCCGCGGGCGGGCACCTGGCAGTGTGGCTCGGCGGCGAAACCGGCTCGAAGGTCCGCCCGTCGCGCATCGTCTCGCAGGCCGGCGTCCTCGACCTCGAGCCGCGCGGTGCGTCGGGACGGACCAATCCGGCGGTCGAGGCGTTGCTGCAGGCTCGATACGAGGACGACCCCGCGCTGTACCGATCGGCCTCGCCTGCCGCCCGTGCACCCATCGGTATCCCGACGATCTGCCTGCACGGGTCCGAGGACGTCCAGGTCCCGGTGGCGCAGAGCGAGCGGTACGTCGAGACGGCGAGAGCGGCCGGAGACGACGCGCAGCTGACGACAGTCCCGGGCGAGGACCACTTCGCGTTCCTGAATCCGGATTCGCGGTGTTGGGCACTCTCGCTCGACGCCGTGCTGGGCGGGAGCGGCGGGTAATAGGAATGCGCATCGATGCTGCGGCGTTAAACTTCATTCGAACACCGATCCATGTCTCCACAACCGAAACAAGAGAGCAGGCCATAGCCACCACGTGAGTGAACACAGCGAATTTCCCGCCGAGCGTGACGTTCGGTCCACCTTGGAGCTCGCCCCCGAAGCAGTGATGCCACTGCTGGGACAGTCCGACGAGAACCTGCGGGCGCTCGAGCAGATGCTGACGGCAGACATCCACGTACGAGGAAACGCCGTGACGCTCACCGGAAAAGTGGCCGACGTGGCGCTGGCCGAACGGGTGATATCCGAGTTGGCCGCGCTCGCCAAGCGCGCCCAGCCGCTGACTCCCGACGCCGTCCGCCGCTCGATCGCCATGCTCACCGAGGGCGTGGCGGATTCGCCGGCCGAGGTCCTGAGCTTGGACATCCTCTCGCGTCGCGGCAAGACGATCCGGCCCAAAACGCTGAACCAGAAGCGGTACGTGGACGCGATCGACGCCAACACCATCGTGTTCGGCATCGGACCTGCCGGTACCGGCAAGACGTACCTGGCAATGGCCAAGGCCGTTCAGGCATTGCAGACCAAGCAGGTCAGCCGCATCATCCTGACGCGTCCGGCAGTGGAAGCGGGGGAGCGCCTCGGCTTTCTGCCCGGTACCTTGCACGAGAAGATCGACCCGTACCTGCGTCCGCTGCACGATGCGCTGCACGACATGATGGACGACGAGGCAATCCCCAAGCTGATGCAAGCAGGGGTCATCGAGGTCGCTCCGCTCGCATACATGCGCGGCCGCACGCTCAACGACGCATTCATCATTCTCGACGAGGCGCAGAACACCACCGCCGAGCAGATGAAGATGTTCCTGACGCGTCTCGGGTTCGGCTCGAAGATCGTCGTCACCGGCGACGTCACCCAGGTCGACCTTCCGGGTGGCGCAAAATCGGGATTGCGTGCCGCATCCGAGATTCTCACCGACCTCGACGACATCCACTTCGCGCAGCTCACCAGCAGCGACGTGGTGCGGCACCGATTGGTCTCGGAGATCGTCGACGCGTACGAGCGGTTCGAGTCGGCATCGGAAAGTGTGATTTCCAACCGCGAGCAACGCCGTACCGGCGGACCGCGTTCGGCAAGAAGATGATTCAGACGCAGGCAACGAGAGCATGGGTAGTGGCTAGATGAGTATCGAAGTGTCCAACGAGTCGGGGATGGACATCTCCGAACCCGAGCTGGTCTCGGTCGCACGATTCGCGATCGCCGGTATGGACGTGCATCCCGCAGCGGAACTGTCGATGGTGCTGGTGGATTCGGCGACGATGGCGGACCTGCACATGCGATGGATGGATCTACCCGGCCCCACCGACGTGATGTCGTTCCCGATGGACGAGCTCGAGCCGGGTGGCCGTCCCGATGCTCCCGATCCAGGACCGGCGATGCTCGGAGACATCGTGCTGTGCCCGTCGTTCGCTGCGGATCAGGCTGCCGCTGCGGGCCATTCGCTCGAGCACGAGCTCGCATTGCTGACGGTGCACGGTGTGCTGCACCTACTCGGTTACGACCACGCCGAGCCGGACGAAGAAAAAGAAATGTTCGAGCTGCAGAACCGTCTGCTCGCCGAATGGTACGAGGATGCCAGGCGGGCCGAGCAGGCCGCAGAACAGGCTGCCCGCGATGCACGGTTGCTCGGCAAAGCCGGTTTCGTCGACGGTGTCGATCGGTGATGTGGGTGGCCGGACCGGTCGAAGTGCGGGGTTCTGACGCGTGAGCAGTGCTGTTGCACTCATCGTTTTCGCTGTCCTTCTGGTGCCTCTCGGTGGGCTGTTCGCCGCCGTCGATTCCGCGTTGAACACGGTGTCGCGCGCGCGGATCGACGACATGGTCAAGGACGAGCGACCGGGTGCCACCGGACTCGTCGTCGTGGTGGCCGACCGCCCGCGCTACGTCAACTTGATGGTGCTGCTGCGCATCCTCTGCGAAATCGGCGGCACCGTCCTGCTCGCGGGCGGCCTGACTCAGCTGATCGATTCCACGACGGCCCTGGTCATCACCGCCGTGGTCATGGTGCTGGTCAGCTACGTCGTGATCGGTGTCGGACCGCGAACCCTCGGCCGGCAGAACGCGTACTCGATAGCCCTGGCGGCAGCGTTTCCGCTGCGCGCGCTCGGGTGGCTCCTCGGACCGATCAGCAGGCTGCTCATTCTCATCGGTAATGCGATCACCCCGGGTAAGGGATTTCGCAACGGCCCGTTCGCATCCGAGATCGAACTGCGCGAGTTGGTGGACATGGCCCGCGAGCGCGGCGTCGTAGCCGACGACGAGCGGCGGATGATTCAATCCGTGTTCGAGTTGGGGGACACTTCCGCCCGCGAGGTCATGGTGCCGCGGCCCGAGATGGTGTGGATCGAGTCGGACAAGTCGGCCGGCCAGGCCACGTCGTTGGCCGTACGCAGTGGACACTCGCGCATCCCGGTGATCGGCGAGAACGTGGACGACGTCGTCGGTGTCGTGTACCTCAAAGACCTTGTGCAGCAGACGTATTACTCCACCGATGGTGGCCGCGGGGTGCAGGTGTCCGAGCTGATGCGTCCGGCCGTGTTCGTTCCCGACTCCAAAGCGCTGGACAGTCTGCTCGCCGAGATGCAGCGCGATCGAAACCACATGGCCCTGCTGGTCGACGAATACGGAGGCATCGCAGGCCTGGTGACCATCGAAGACGTCATCGAGGAAATCGTCGGTGAGATCGCCGATGAATACGACTCCGACGAAGTAGCGCCCATCGAGGAGCTCGATGACGGACGCTATCGGGTGTCCTCCCGAGTGCCGCTCGAAGACCTCGGTGAGATCTTCGGGATCGAAATCGAATCCGAGGAGGTCGACACCGTCGGCGGACTGCTCGGACACGAGCTGGGCCGCGTGCCACTGCCCGGCGCTCAGGTGATGACCCACGGACTGCTGCTGCGCGGTGAAGGTGGGGCCGACCCCAAGGGCCGCGTCCGCATCACCACCGTGCTGGTCGAAAAGATCGAACCCGACGAAGAATCCACCGAGGACGACGACTCGTCGGACGTCACTCACCAACACTGAAATCTGGAGGTGCTCTTTTGTCCGAGCAGAACAACGGGGAGTTCCGATCCGGATTCGTCTGTTTCGTAGGCCGACCCAACACCGGCAAGTCCACCCTGACCAATGCGTTGGTGGGGTCGAAGATCGCCATCACGTCGTCGCGTCCTCAGACGACGCGGCACACCATTCGCGGCATCGTGCACCGCGAGCACGCACAACTGATCCTTGTCGACACCCCCGGATTGCACCGACCCAGAACGCTTCTGGGGCAGCGGCTCAACGATCTGGTGCAAGATACGTACTCCGAGGTCGACGTCATCGGCCTGTGCATCCCGGCCGACGAGAAGATCGGACCGGGGGACCGATGGATTCTCGAGCAGGTTCGCCACATCGCCCCCAAGACCACCTTGATCGGCATCGTCACCAAGATCGACAAGGTCAAGAAGGAACGCGTCGTGCAGCAGTTGATGGCGCTGTCGAAGCTCCTCGGCGACTCCAGTCACGTGATTCCGGTATCGGCCGAATCCGGTGAGCAGGTGGAGAAGCTGGTCGATCTGCTGGCGTCGGAACTCCCACCGGGACCGGCGTTCTACCCCGACGGTGAGCTGACCGACGAGCCCGAGGAAATCCTCATGGCCGAGCTCATCCGTGAGGCCGCGCTCGAAGGCGTCCGTGACGAGCTACCGCACTCGCTTGCCGTCGTCATCGAAGAGGTCGTGCCCCGCGAGGGTCATGACAACATGCTCGACGTGCACGCGATTCTCTACGTCGAGCGGTCGAGTCAAAAGGCGATCATCATCGGCAAGGGCGGCTCGCGACTCAAAGAGGTCGGCACGGCGTCGCGATTGCAGATCGAGAAGTTGCTCGGCACCAGGATCTATCTGGACCTGCACGTGAAAATCGCCAAGGACTGGCAAACCGACCCCAAGCAGATGGGCAAGCTCGGCTTCTGACCCGCCCGGGTGAGCAGACTACGAAGTTTCGCTCACCTGGGTCCACCACGGTTCGGGGCGCTTGCGGTGCCACTGCAGCACGTTCTCGAGTTGAGCGGCAACCGACACCAACAGTGGCTCCGATGATTCGTGCCCCATCAACTGCAGTCCGATGGGTAGTCCGCTCTTCGTCAGCCCCGCAGGGACGTTCACGCTAGGCCAGCCCAGGACGTTCCACGGCCACGTGTAGGGGCAGTGCTCGGTGATGACCCGATCGGTGTCGGCGTTGGAGATGCCGTCGATGGCGTCCACACGCGGCGGGGGAGTTGCCGTCGTCGGGGCGAGCACGATGTCGTAGTCGTCGAAGAACCGGCCGATGCGGCGCCCGATGCGAGGTTCGGCCGCGCGGGCTGCGCGCAACGGTGCTCCAGCGAGGGCCCGGCCGCTCTTGGCGTTGGCTCGGGTGCGCGGGTCGGCGAGGGCCGGATCGGGAAGGCGATCGAGCCACGTGGCGACGCCTGCCAGCGAGCGCGGTAAGAAGTTGAGCCCCAGCAACATTCCGTATGCGGGATCGTCGACGACCACTTGGTGTCCGAGCAATCTCAGCACCGCGGCCATCTCGTACGCCGCGGCCGCGATCTCCGGGTTCAGCGGGGCAGGCGTCGGGATGAACGGCTTGCGCAGGCTCAGCGCTATTCGCAGCGAGCCGGGGTTGCGTCCGACAGCGTCCGAGACGGTCAACGGAGCCGGGCGATGCAGATCACCGTCGTGGCCACCGGAGACCACGTCGAGGAGAAGTGCCGCGTCGGCCACCGTGCGCGCGAGCGGGCCGATGACGGTGATGCCGTTGAAGGCCTCGGCGTCCGGCCACGTCGATATCCGTCCCCGTTGCGGCTTGATTCCCACGAGATTCGTCCACGACGCCGGGATCCGAACAGAGCCGGCACCGTCGGAACCCAGTGCAGCCGAGACCAATTCGGCAGCCACCGCTGCCGAACTGCCGCCCGAGGAGCCACCGGGGGTGCGCTCACGGTCCCACGGATTGCGGGTGTGCCCGAAGGTGCCGCCGGTGAACGGCCATTGGCCCAGCTCGGGGCTGTTGGTCTTGCCCACGATCACAGCTCCGGCCGCGCGCAGTCTGCGCACCACCTCCGAGTCTGCGGTGGCAGGCGGAAAGTGCCCGGCGCAGCCGAAGGCTGTCGGCTCCCCGGTGATATCCACATCGTCCTTGACGGCGATCGGAACGCCGAGCAGGGGCGCGGTTCCACCGGCGGCGCGCAGTCGATCCGCCTCGGCGGCCTCGGTGAGTGCGGCATCGCGGCGCACGACTCGAAAGGCGTTGAGAGTGGGTTGGCTCTTCTCGATCCGGTCGAGTGATTCGCTGACCGCCTGTACCGAGGTGATGCGACCCGACGCGAGTGCGGCGGCCTGGGCAACGAGAGTCGACCGATGAAAATCCACGTTGGCACAGTATCGACTTCTCTCCAGCGCGGGAAGCGGCCACCGACCCGGCACCCGTGGGAGACTGGAAGCCGTGAGGCCATACCGTGACAACGCAGTCGTCCTGCGCCAGCACAAGCTGGGTGAGGCCGACCGCATCGTCACGTTGTTGACCAGGGAGAACGGTATCGTACGGGCCGTCGCCAAAGGGGTGCGTCGTACCAAGTCCAAGTTCGGCGCGCGGCTGGAACCGTTCGCTCACATCGACGTACTGCTCTATCCGGGACGCAACCTCGACATCGTCACCCAAGTGCACACCGTCGACGCGTTCGGCGGAGACATCGTCGCCGATTACGGCCGATACACCACCGGCTGTGCAGTCCTCGAAACCGCCGAGCGTCTGGCCGGCGAAGAACACGCACCTGCGCAGCGCCTGCACCAGCTGACCGTCGGCGCGCTGCGTGCCCTTGCGCAGCACGTACGGCCGCCCGAGTTGGTACTCGACGCGTATCTACTGCGCGCGATGGGTTTCGCCGGATGGGCTCCCGCACTGACGGACTGCGCTCGATGCGCTGCGGTGGGGCCGCATCGTGCGTTCCACGTCGCCGCAGGTGGCGCTGTGTGCGTGCATTGCCGACCTCCGGGATCTGCCACGCCATCGACCGGTGTGCTGGATTTGATGGTGGCCCTGGAGCGAGGGGAGTGGGACTACACCGTCACCACCTCCGATGCGGTCCGGAAGCAGGCCAGTGGCCTGGTTGCGGCTCATCTGCAGTGGCATCTGGAACGTCAGTTGCGCACACTTCCACTCATCGAACGCTCGCACCCGCATCAGGTGCCGCTGGCGCAACCTGACTCCGTGTTCGCCGATACCGTCGGGCAGGATGGGGACCGTGATTCGACGACGAGAGCCGCAACCCCGGCCTGACGGACAGTCGGCAGTGCGCCCTCCCGATCCGCACCCGTCGGGCGCACGGCCGCCGATTCTGCAGCCGGAACTGATACCTCGCCACGTCGCTTTGGTGATGGACGGCAACGGTCGGTGGGCGCAGGATCGCGGTCTACCGCGCACCGCAGGGCACGAGCAGGGCGAAGCTGTACTGATGGATGCCGTCTGTGGCTGCATCGAAATCGGTGTGCAGTGGTTGTCTGCGTATGCCTTCTCGACCGAGAACTGGAAGCGCAGTCCGGACGAGGTCAAGTTCTTGATGGGCTTCAATCGCGACGTGATCCGGCGTCGACGCGACGAGATGAACGAAATGGGTGTGCGGGTGCGCTGGGCCGGTCGGCGACCGCGACTGTGGGGCAGCGTCATCAAGGAACTCGAAGTGGCCGAGGAGCTGACGAAGCGCAACACGGTGATGACGCTGACGATGTGCGTCAACTACGGCGGGCGGGCCGAAATTGCCGATGCCACAAGGGAAATAGCGCGTCAAGTTGCCGCAGGGAAGATCAACCCGGAGAAGATCACCGAGGCGACCGTCGCGAAATATCTCGACGAGGCGGATATGCCGGACGTGGACCTGTTCCTGCGACCGTCGGGGGAGCAGCGAACGTCGAATTTTCTGCTGTGGCAATCCGCGTATGCAGAGTTCGTGTTTCAGAAGAAGCTCTTCCCGGATTTCGACCGCCGGGACCTGTGGGAGGCGTGTATCGAATTCGCTTCGCGTGACCGACGATTCGGCGGAGTGAAATATGAGTGACGAAGTACAGGGTATCGACAACCCCGATGAGTTGACGTTGCAGACGCGTGCTCGGCTGGCGCTGTCGCAGTTCGCCACGGTGACCGTCGGGGAGGAGGGGTCACTCGGTTTCGACTACGCCGGTGCGTTGTGCTCGTTGCGGGCCGTACAGCTGTCGCCCGAACTCGAGGTGCTCTCGCTCACCGCGGTGTTGGCGTGGGACAGGCCGCTCAAGGCTGCCCTGCACAAGAAGGTCTCGGACCGCAATGCCGATTCGCAGTTCGGCGCGATCTCTGTCAATACTCACGACAAGCTCGCAGATGTGCTGCTGCGCTACACCTTTCCGGCGAACGGGTTGGACGACGAGGCCATGTTGACGATGTTGATCCTGGTGCTCGCCGGAGTCGAGAAGGCGCGTGAAGGACTGCTGCCCTGATCGGTCAGCTAAGGTTTGCCTGTACTTACTTCTAGTAGAGGCGGATGCGATGACAGCACGGTTGGCCAGAACAGCGACGGCAGTGGTGGCGGTGATCGTCCTCGGTGTGTCCCTGATGGCCTGTTCGGCAGAGAGCTCGGACGACTCGGCGGCACCATCTTCCGCCGGTGCGTTCCCGGTCGTCATCGACCACATCTACGGCAGCACGACCGTTCCGGAGAAGCCCACCCGCATAGTCACACTCGGAGTGTCCGACGCCGACGCCGTCATTGCCCTCGGCACTGTGCCGGTCGGGAACACCGGGTACACGTTCTACGAGACCGGACTCGGTCCGTGGACAGAGGAATTGGTGGGCGACGCACCACTGACGCTGCTGGGCTCGGAGTCCGAACCGAACTTCGAGCTGATCGCCTCCCTGGCACCGGATTTGATCACCGGGCTCAACGCTGGCTTCGACGAGGCCACCTACGCGCAACTCAGTGACATCGCCCCGACGATCGCTCGACCGGCGGGATCGGCGGCCTACGCCGTCGACCGCGAGGTGGCCACCGACACCATCTCGCGCGCGATGGGCGAATCCGAACGTGGCAAGGAGCTGAATGCGCAGACCACCGCTGCGCTCGAACAGGTGCGAGCCGCACATCCGGAGTTCGCGGGTAAGACTGCAGCGGTGGTGCTTCCGTACGACGGCCAGTTCGGCGCATTTCTGCCCGGTGATGCCCGCGGTACATTCGTCACCTCGCTGGGATTGAAGGTTCCGGAGCCCATTCTCGCTCAGGACGACGGTACGAACTTCTTCGTACCGGTCTCGTTGGAGAACATCTCGATGCTCGACGCCGATGTGGTGCTGTACCTCGGCACGGGCGAGCCCATCGACGTCGTGGCGGAAAATCCGATCTTCGGGACTTTGAAGGCAGCGCGTAACGATGCGATCCTTCCGCTGTCCACCGATCAGCGCGGCGCGATCACGTACAACTCGGTTCTGTCGATACCGTTCGCCATCGACGCGGTGGTGCCTCGCGTGGCAGACGCCCTGACGTGAGCGAGGTTCAGCGACCCGCCGTGCTGCACTGACTGCAGGTGCCGAATATTTCGATGGTGTGGCTCACGTCGGTGAAGCCATTGGACTCGGCGACACTCTGCGACCACTTCTCGACGGTGGGCCCCTCGACCTCGACGGTGAATCCGCATGCTCGGCACACCAGGTGGTGATGATGGCCCGAGGAGCAACGTCGGTAGACCGACTCGCCGTTGTCGGTGCGGAGCACATCCACCGTGCCCGCGTCGGCCAGCGTCTGGAGCGTGCGATAGACGGTTGTCAGGCCGATTCCCTCACCGCGCTTACGCAATTCATCGTGCAAGTCTTGCGCGGATTTGAATTCTTCGATGGTGTCGAGCAAGTCCGAGATCGCACTGCGTTGCTTCGTGGCTCGTACTCCGACTACGACGGGTCGTCTCGGCGTTGCGGTATCGGTGGACTTCTCGGTCACAGGTTCCGGCCTTCCTCGGCGTGGGCCACGGCGTCGACGACGATGTGGGAGAGGTGATCGTCGACCAGTCGGTACAGGACCTCGCGGCCGTTGCGTTCACCGCGCACAACACCCGCAGCCTTGAGCACCCGGAGGTGTTGACTGATCAACGGCTGCGTGACACCGAGAGCGACCACGAGTTCGTGAACGCATCGCTCGGACTCGCGCAACTGCAGCACGATCGCGATCCGCACCGGGGCCGCAAGCGCGCGCAGAATGTCGCCCGCCGCGGCCAGGGTCTCCTTCGGCGGAATGTGGGCCGGGGGAGCAGCGGCGAACGGATCGTCCTCGTGCATCGGATGCTCGGGGTCCTGCCGATCCGGCGAATCTGTGTGAACGGCCTGCTCGGTTGACACGGTTGCGGCTCCTTCGGTTGCCGACTCGTTCTCGGCGAACTCTCCCTGCACGATCTTTCGTCTTGGCATCAGGTTAGTGCAGTTATCGCTATTGCAAATCGTATTCATTGTGATATGCACAGGTACGCATGTCAATTCCGAACTCGACCGGTGTTCGGATTCGACCGCCGAGCCAGATAGTCTGATCAGGGCGAAAACCGCCCGCGTCATCCCCTCGTGCGATGTAACCGACAATCACGATGAACCCGAGCACGATGTAACCGAAGATGGAGAGCTCCGCCAGTGGCACCCAAGTCCAAAGTCGAAACCGTCGCTAACCTTGCCAAGCGCAGAGGACTCGTCTACCCGTGCGGCGAGATCTACGGCGGTACCAAGTCGGCCTGGGATTACGGCCCGTTGGGCGTCGAGCTCAAGGAGAACATCAAGAAGCAGTGGTGGCGCAACATGATCACCAGCCGCGACGACACCGTCGGACTCGACTCGTCGGTGATCCTGCCCCGTCAGGTGTGGGAGGCGTCCGGCCACGTCGAGACGTTCTCCGACCCGCTGGTGGAGTCGCTGCACACGCACAAGCGTTACCGCGCCGATCACCTCATCGAGGCCTACGAAGAGAAGCACGGCCATCCGCCGGAGAACGGCCTGGCCGATATCCGCGACCCCGAGACCGGTGAGCCCGGTTCGTGGACCGAGCCGCGTGCGTTCTCGGGCCTGCTCAAGACCTTCCTCGGCCCGGTCGACAACGAAGAGGGCCTGCACTACTTGCGTCCCGAGACTGCGCAGGGCATCTTCGTCAACTTCGCCAACGTGTTGACCACCTCGCGCAAGAAGCCGCCGTTCGGTATCGGCCAGATCGGCAAGAGCTTCCGTAACGAGATCACTCCCGGAAACTTCATCTTCCGCACCCGCGAGTTCGAGCAGATGGAGATGGAATTCTTCGTCAAGCCCGGCGAGGACGACGAGTGGCATCAGTACTGGATCGACTACCGCATGAAGTGGTACACCGACCTGGGCATCGACCCGGAGAACCTGCGCCTCTACGAGCACGCCGAAGAGAAGCTGTCGCACTACTCCAAGCGCACCGTGGACATCGAGTACAAGTTCGGCTTCCAGGGCAGTGCGTGGGGCGAGCTCGAAGGCGTCGCGAACCGTACCGATTACGACCTCTCGGTGCACTCGAAGGCGTCGGGTCAGGACCTGAGCTACTACGAGCAGGCCACCGACACCCGGTACACCCCGTATGTCATCGAGCCGGCGGCAGGCCTGACGCGTTCGCTGATGGCGTTCCTCGTCGACGCGTACACCGAGGACGAGGCTCCCAACGCCAAGGGCGGCGTAGACAAGCGTGTCGTGCTCAAGCTCGATCGCCGTCTTGCCCCGGTGAAGGTTGCGGTGCTCCCGCTCTCGCGTAACGCCGATCTGACGCCGAAGGCGAAAGATCTTGCGCAGCAATTGCGTCAGTACTGGAACGTCGAATTCGACGACGCCGGAGCCATCGGTCGTCGCTACCGTCGTCAGGACGAGATCGGTACCCCGTTCTGCATCACCGTCGACTTCGACACTCTCGACGATCATGCCGTCACCATCCGCGAACGAGACACGATGGCGCAGGAGCGGGTAGCTCTCGATCAGGTCGAGGGATACATCGCGTCCCGACTGATCGGCGCATAGAACTCACCACACGACAGGGCCCGATCTCCTCGAGAGATCGGGCCCTGTGGCATATCGGGGTCGAATCAGAAGCGGCCGCCGCCACCGCCGAAGCCGCCGCCACCACCACCACCGCCGCCGAAGCCCCCGCCACCACCGAAGCCGCCGCCGAATCCTCCGCCACCTCCGCGCAGCACGCTGTTGATCAGGATTCCGCCGAGCACAGCGCCTGCTACGTTGCCGCCGCTACCGCCGCCGCGTGGTCCGTGACGGTTCTCCCAGTTCTGCACGTCGGACTGGGCGATCTGCGACGCGCGCGAGGCCAACTGGCTGGCGGCATGCGCGTGCTTGAGAGCCTCGTCGGGATTCTCCGGCTCGAGCTGACGAGCCGCACCGAGGTGCCGTTCCGCTTCGGACAAACGCGTTCGAGCATCGGCACCCACGCCGCCTCGCCGCGTCGAGATGTAGTCCGCAGCAGCGGTGATCTGCGCCTGAGCAGCCGCGATATCGCGTTCCAGACGCGCCCGCAGCTGGTCCTCGGCCGCCTTCTCCGCCGACGCTTCGTCGACGATCTTCTCGAGTTCGGAATCTGCTGCGGCAAGGGCGGTGTAACTACCGAGCGGATCGCTCGACTGCGCCGTCTCCGCATTCTTCAACGCCGTCTGTGCCGCGGCCATCGCCGCCTGCAGTTCGGCACCGCCGTGTTCGGCCAGTCCGCGGGCCTGCTCGATGTCGCGCCGGACGTCGGCGATGGCGTCGGGCAGGGTGGCTATTGCGTGCCCGATGTCGTCGCGGGCGTGGTCGACTCCATCGAGCAGAGACTTCGCCTGATCGAGGGCTCGTTCTGCGGTCCGAATGGCGGTGACGGCCGGCCCCTGCTTTCCTGGCGGAAGTGCTGCGGCCTTGCGGCCGGCTTCGATGTTCTCCTCGGCCAGCGCAACTCGATCCTTGGCCATCGTGACGTTGTCGGCTATCGACTTCAGTGCGGTCTCGGAGAATTCCGAATGCAGCTGAGCGAGTACGGTTTCGGACTGCGGAATGCGCACTGTCAAGCCGATGATGGCTTGGGTGAGCTCGTCGAGATGCGAGTCTGCATTCATGACGAGGTCGCGAAATCCGTCGAATTCCTCGACCCGAGAATCGAGCTCGCGATCCGCCTGGCCGCACGAGGAGATGATCTCGACGAGCATCGCTCGCCGCTGATCGGGGGTTTCGGGAATGGCGTCGTCGAGGCGCTGGCGGATCTCGAAGGCAGAGGCCAGAGCGTTCTTTGCGTTGTCGTACGCGGTGATGAACGGAGCGGCTGCCGAATCGCCGAATTCGCCTCGGGCGAGGGTCAATTCTTCCTCGCTCGCCCGCACGGCGTTGTCGGTCTCGATAAGAATTTCCTTGGCGCGGGTGTCGAGAACGTCGATCGGGAAGCCAGCCAGTGCGGCCGGGTCGCTCGGGTCGATCTTCGCCACGGCTTCCACCTCCGCGGCCACCCTGGCCTTCTTGCGCCGCGAGGAGTAGACGACAGCGCCGCCGCCTGCAACCGCCAGCACACCGACCCCGATCAGCAGCGGTGCCGACGATCCACCGTCGCCGCTCGACGCATAGGCCTCGCCGAGCGCACCGGCAGCCGCGATGGCAGCTCCCGACCAATCTTCTTCGCCCAGTGCGGGTTCGACGTCGTTGACGCGAATGTCGTCCTGCTCGGACGTGGTGATCTGCGAGAGACCAGTGTTGACAGCGAGGTAGTAGGAGCGGTCGACGGTAGCCACGGCGAGTAGGACGTCACGCTGACCGAGGTCGCTCCTCACGGCCGTCTGCTCGGCCCAGCTCGCGGCCGACATGTTGTCGAAATCCGCAACGTAGGTGACCCACAGCCTGAGCTGGCTGCTGCCGTAGAGATCGTCGATGGAGGTCTGCACCTCGGCCAGCGAATCGGGGTCGAGAGCCTGGACGTTGTCGGTGATCTGGGTGGCCAGCCGCGAGGGAGCCTCGGCGGATGCAACCCCCGGCGCGAGCAGAACCGCGGCGAACAGGGTCAGAGCACCCGTAGCGGCGAGACGACGAAATCGATGAACCGACCTACGGACTGCGGCGCTGGAGTGCCGCCGGTGCTGGACTGCCATGCGGTGAAATCTACCGGCTGGGTCGTGTCCGAATCGAGCAGGTCGATCCATGACAGTTGTCATCGTGCAATCGTGACGCTCGGTCGAGGTGGATGTGCTCGGACCGCAGCAGAGTAACTGTCATGACCACAACGAAGGCAGTCGAACTGCGAGGCGTCACCAAGACATACGGATCGGTCCGTGCGGTGGACGGGATCGACCTGTCGATCGAACCCGGCGAGGTCGTCGCATTCCTCGGGCCCAACGGAGCCGGAAAGACGACGACCATCGACATGATGCTCGGCCTGGCAACACCCACCACCGGGACGGTGTCGGTGTTCGGAGGAACGCCCGCCGACGCCATCGCCCAGGGGCGAATCTCGGCCGTCATGCAGACCGGTGGGTTGCTCCGCGACCTGACCGTTCGCGAAACCGTCGAGCTGACGTCGGCACTGTTCGCCCACACGCGGTCGGTGAAGGAAGTGCTGACCCGGGCCGGCATCGCCGACATCGGCGACCGGCGAGTGGCGAAATGCTCCGGCGGCCAGCAACAGCGACTGCGATTCGCACTCGCACTGCTGCCCGACCCGGACTTGTTGGTGCTGGACGAGCCGACCACCGGCATGGACGTCGAGGGCCGTCGCGACTTCTGGAACGCCATTCGCCAGGACGCGAGCACCGGCCGAACGGTGCTGTTCGCAACGCACTACCTCGACGAGGCCGATGCCTACGCCGACCGGATCGTGCTGGTGCGGCACGGCAAGATCGTCGCCGACGGCAGCGCCGCCGAGGTGAAGAACCTGGCTGCAGGACGCACCGTCACCGCCACGCTGCCCGGCGTCGACCGGTCCATGTTGCTCGCTCTGCCCGGAGTCGACCGCGTCGAAACTCGCGGCGACCGGGTGATCGTGCACGGCCGAGATTCCGATGCGGTGGCTCGATACCTGCTCAACGACGCGCATGCGACCGATC
The DNA here is from genome assembly GCF_027270735.1 of Rhodococcus ruber. Lineage (GTDB taxonomy): Bacteria > Actinomycetota > Actinomycetes > Mycobacteriales > Mycobacteriaceae > Rhodococcoides > Rhodococcoides rubrum_A. The sequence goes on from NZ_JAPWIJ010000004.1 coordinate 291,571, forward strand.
TGGAGATCGTCTCGCGGAACCTCGAGGACGCATTCCTCGCCCTGACCACCGATTCTGAAAACGACCCAGCCGAAAACGACCTCGCCGGGAGCATCCGATGACCACGACCACGCCGTCCGCAACCGCCCGCACATCCGCCAGAGCCGTTGCCTGGGGCGGATTCTCGCCCACCTTCCTCGGACTCGAAATCCGCAGACTGTTCCGAAACAAGCGGACGCTGATCTTCACGTTGGTGATGCCGCCGGTGTTCTTCGTCATTTTCGGTACGCAGTCGGACTTCAAGACCGACTACTCCTTCGCGCACGGCAACGTCACGGGCTACATCGCCATCAGCATGGCCGTCTACGGAGCGATGCTCGCCACGACCAGCGGGGGAGCGATGGTATCGGTCGAGCGGGCGCAGGGGTGGAGCAGGCAGCTGCGGTTGACCCCGCTCAAGCCCGTGGCCTACATCATCACCAAGGTCCTCGTGGCCATGACGATGGGTGCCGCTGCGATCGTCGTGGTGTTCGTCGTCGCCAAATTCTTCGGAGCCGATATGCCGATCTGGGTGTGGCTCGCCTGCGGTGTGATCGCGTGGCTCGGATCAGCGGTGTTCGCCGCATTCGGGTTGTTCATGGGGTACCTGCTGCCCTCGGAGAACGTCATGCAGATCCTCGGACCTGTACTGGCCTTCCTCGCCTTGGCCGGCGGATTGTTCGTCCCGCTCGGCGACAGCGGCTGGTTCCCGATGCTGGCCAAGTTCACCCCGCTCTACGGCCTGGCCACGGTGGCCAGAGCGCCGTTCACGTCCGCCGACGCGGGCACTCTGGTGATCGCCGTGGTGAACCTGGTGGTGTGGGCCGCGGTGTTCGTAGCCGGAGCGGCCCTGCTGTTCCGAAAAGACACCAAGCGTGCCTGACGCGGAAACCACCGATCATGTCGCCCACGGAGATACCGTGGGCGACATGACCACGTTCACCGCCGATCTGCCGGAGGGGCGGGTCTGGCGATACGGCTGGATGTTCGGAGCCATCTGGCTGATCTACCTGATCTATCCGTTGAACGACATTCTCGGTCTGCCGTCGGTGGCGGCTCGGTCCGCCGGAGTCCTGACGATCGTCGGTTTCTGTGTCGTGTTCACGACCACCTTCTGGCGGTTCCGCAACGGTCACCGCCGCGGAAACCCGCTGCCCACGTCCCAGGCGTGGATGGCACTCGGTGCGATGGTCGCCCTGACCGTCGCGATGAGTGCATTGGTCGGAACAACCGGGTTCGGCGCGACCGTCTACATCGCGGTCCTGGCGATGATGACGTTGCCAGTCCGCCAAGCATGGTCGTTGGTTGCGGTGATGGTGGTGATCGTCGAATTCGTACCCCGCGCCGTTTCGTCCTGGGAGCCCGACAACTTCTTTGCGTTTCAGTTGCTGATCAGCTCGGCCGCCGCGTGGGGCATCACTCAGGTATTCCAGCGCAACCACGAATTGGCCGTGGCCAGGCAACAATTGGCTGATCTGGCGATCGTCGCCGAACGTGAGCGGATGAGCCGGGACGTACACGACATTCTCGGTCACTCGTTGACCGTCATCACCGTCAAGAGCGAACTGGCCGGACGGCTGCTCGAGATCGATGCCGCCCGAGCGGCAGTCGAGATCGCGGAAGTGGAAACCCTTGCCCGGCAAGCACTCGCAGATGTTCGTAGCACCGTCGGCGGCATGCGGCAGATCGATATCGGAACCGAATTGGCCAGTGCACGAACAGCACTGGTGGCCGCAGCCATCGATGTCGAGCTGCCTGCGGATGCCGACGTCGTTCCACTGAGACACCGCGAACTGTTCGGTTGGGTCCTACGTGAAGCGGTGACCAACGTGGTTCGACACTCGCACGCGCAACACTGCCGAGTGACGCTGACGTCGTCGAGCATTGCCATAGTCGACGACGGACGCGGACCTGCCGAGGACACCTGCGGGGGAAACGGGCTTCGCGGGTTGGGTGAACGGGTGAGCGCCGCTGGTGGTTCATTGACGGTCGCCCGGGTTCCGACCGGCGGATTCAAGGTGGAGGTCGCGGCGCCATGAGTATCAGACTGTTGCTGGCAGACGATCAAGCTCTGGTGCGTGGAGCCCTCGCGGCACTGCTCGGTCTCGAGCACGATCTCGACGTCGTGGCGGAGGTGGGGCGAGGGGACGAAGTGGTTGCGGCTGTGCTGGAGCATCGACCCGACGTCGTATTGCTCGACGTCGAGATGCCGGGCAAGAACGGAATCGACGTGGCCGCCGAGCTGACCTTGGTGGCACCCGAGTCGAGAGTGCTGATCGTCACCACGTTCGGCCGTCCCGGATACCTACGCCGCGCGATCGATGCAGGTGCGTCGGGTTTCGTGGTCAAGGACACTCCAGCCAAGCAGCTGGCCGATGCAGTTCGGCGGGTGCACATGGGGCTTCGGGTGGTCGATCCGACGCTGGCGACCGAGACCCTGACCGACGGCGTCTCGCCTCTGACGGCCCGTGAGCAGGAAGTCCTTCGGGCAGCAGCGCAGGGTGGAACGGCAGGATCCATCGCGGCCCAGGTGCACCTGTCGGAGGGGACCGTGCGCAACCACCTGTCGTCCGCGATAGGCAAGACCGGTACCACTACTCGGGCGGAAGCGGTGCGAGTGGCCGAGGACCGTGGGTGGCTGTAGCTCCCATGGGGCGCGCCGTGACCGAGCCGATGCACGGGCCTGGCAAACTCGAGGGGTGAATTCAACTCTCGACCGAGACCCGTACGGCGACCCGTACGACGATCGGTATGCCTCGGACCCCGGTCCCGAGCGCCTCGGCTTCTTCGGAACGCTGGGACGTTGGACCGGTCGGCTGGTCGCGGGAGTGGTCCTGATGGCGGTGGTGCTGGTTGCAGGTACTGCGGTCCGGGTGTGGCAGGTCGCTCGTATCGACGATTACTCCAGGGCCGACGCCATCGTCGTGCTGGGTGCGGCGCAGTACAGCGGGACGCCCTCGACGGTGTTCGAGGCCCGACTGTCCCAGGCCGCGTCGCTGTACGAGCGGGGCATCGCCCCCGAGATCGTCACCGTCGGCGGCAAGCAGGAAGGCGACCTCTTCACCGAGGCCGCGTCGGGTCGCAACTATCTGATCGAGCAGGGAGTGCCGGCGGACGCCATCGTGGCCGTCGAGACCGGCTCGGACACTCTCGAAAGCATCGAGGCCGTGAGCGACACACTCCGCAACGAGGGCAAGTCGTCGGTGGTGCTGGTCAGTGACCCGTGGCATTCGTTGCGCACTCGAACCATGGCGCGTGACGCCGGGCTCGATGCATGGACGTCACCGACGCGTACCGGCCCGGCCGTCTACACCAGAGAATCCCAGGCACACGGAATTGCCAGGGAGACAGGCGCACTGCTGTGGTACCAGCTGACTCATTTCACGGCAGACTTCTCCTACACGGCAGGCCAGTGACATGACCGGCACCTACTCGGCGCACGACGTCGAACGATTCGTCACCGAACCCCCGAAGACCGCAGGCCTGAAACCGGGAACGAACAACGCCTCGCATCGAAGTGCCTTCGCACGCGACCGGGCGCGGGTGCTGCACTGCGCTGCACTGCGCCGACTCGCAGACAAGACCCAGGTGACCGGGCCTCGGGACGGAGACACGCCGCGGACTCGGCTGACGCACTCGCTCGAAGTCGCGCAGATCGGACGCAGCATCGCCGAAGGCCTCGGCAGCGACCCCGATCTGGTCGATCTTGCGGGATTGGCCCACGACATCGGCCATCCGCCGTACGGCCACAACGGGGAACGGGCCCTCGACGAAGTGGCCGCGGACTGTGGTGGGTTCGAGGGCAACGCGCAGAACCTACGCATTCTCACCGGCCTCGAGCCGAAGATCCTCGACGCCGACGGGCGCAGCGCGGGATTGAACCTGACCCGAGCATCTCTCGATGCTGCGACCAAGTATCCATGGATCCGGCCGGCACCAGGCGCGAAATTCGGTGCCTACGACGACGACTCCGCGATTCTGGGCTGGGTACGTGACGGTGCACCGGACAAGCACAAGTGCCTCGAAGCGCAGACCATGGATTGGTCCGACGACGTGGCCTACTCGGTGCACGATGTGGAGGACGGGGTCATCGACGCCCGCATCGATCTCCGCGCGCTGTCCGACCCGATCGAGCAACGCGCCCTCGCCGAACTCGGCGTCTCGGAATTTCGCGGACTCGATGTCGACGAGTTGATCGACGCTGCGAGCCGGTTGTCGAGGATGCCCGTCGTGATCGCCGTCGGACGCTACGACGGCACCCTCGAAGCATCCGTCGCACTCAAGCACATGACGAGCGAACTGGTCGGGCGCTTCGCGACAGCCGCCATCGAGGGGACCCACGAGAGATACGGCACCGCGCCGTTGAGCCGGTACGACGCGGACCTCGTGGTGCCGTCGATCGTCGGCTCGGAAGTTGCCTTGCTCAAGACCATGGCGCTGCGGTACGTGATGTCCGACGCCGGCCACAAGATCCGCCAGGAGCGCCAGCGTGATCGAATCCACCGCGTCGCCGAGTGGTTGCTGCGCTCGGCTCCAGGAGAGTTGGACCCCATCCTGGTCCCGGCCTGGCAGCGTGCAGACAGCGACGCCGAACGAACCCGAGTGGTCGTCGATCAGATTGCCTCGTACACCGAAAGTCGACTCGAACTGATCGACAAACGTTCTCTGGGAGCGCAGGCCAGCTGGGGCTGATCGCTCCGTCGATGATTCGCTACTAGACTGCCGTTCGTGGCCGGCCGAATCCCTGAACGCGACATTGCCGCCATTCGCGAACGCACACGGATCGAAGACATAGTCGGCGACTACGTCTCCCTCAAGCGCGCGGGCGGCGACTCCATGAAGGGTCTGTGCCCCTTCCACGACGAGAAGTCCCCCTCCTTCCATGTTCGGCCCAACCACGGTCACTATCACTGCTTCGGTTGCGGCGAGGGAGGTGACGCCTATTCCTTCCTCCAGAAGATTGAGCACATCTCCTTCGTGGAGGCCGTCGAGCAACTCGCCGATCGCCTGAACTACTCGATCTCCTACGAGGGTGGCGGACCGTCGGTTCAACGTGACCGTGGCACCCGTGCACGCCTGATCGCCGCGAACGCCGCAGCGCAGGAGTTCTACGCAGGCAGGCTCAGCGGCCCCGACGCCCAGACCGCACGTGACTATCTCACCGAACGCAACTTCGACGGCCATGCCGCACTGGCCTACGGCTGCGGATACGCACCCGACGGCTGGGACACCCTCACCAAACACCTGCTGGGCAAGGGGTTCGAGGCCAAGGAGATAGTCGACGCGGGCCTGGCGACACCCGGCAAGCGCGGCACACCCATCGACCGTTTCCGGCGTCGACTGGTGTGGCCCATTCGCAGTCAGAGCGGCGACGTCATCGGTTTCGGCGCCCGCAAGCTGTTCGACGACGACACGATGCCGGGTAAGTACATCAACACCCCGGAAACCATGCTGTACAAGAAGTCTCAGGTGTTGTTCGGTCTCGACCTGGCGCGCAAGGAAATCGCGAAATCGCATCAGGCCGTCATCGTCGAGGGCTACACCGACGTCATGGCCATGCATCTGGCCGGGGTCAAGACGGCGGTGGCGTCCTGCGGTACCGCATTCGGCGAGGACCACCTGGCCATGCTGCGCCGTTTGATGATGGACGACAGCTACTTTCGCGGCGAAGTGATCTACACCTTCGACGGAGACGATGCCGGGCAGGCCGCCGCCATGAAGGCATTCGAGGGTGATCAGAAGATTGCCGGACAGACCTTCGTCGCCGTCGCGCCCGACGGAATGGACCCGTGCGACCTGCGTTTGAAGTCCGGCGACAACGCGGTTCGCGATCTGGTCGCCCGGCGTACCCCGATGTTTGCCTTCGTAGTCAAATCACTACTGCGAGAACATGATCTGGACACGCCCGAGGGGCGCGTCGAGGCGTTGAAGCGAACCGTGCCCGTGGTTGCCCGCATCAAAGACGCGTCGCTTCGGGACGAGTACGCACGGCAATTGGCCGGGTGGACCGGGTGGGACGACACCGCCATGGTCCTCGCACGCGTGCGCGACGAAGCGAAGAAGGGGGCTCGGGGCGACACCAGCGGCAAGCGTGTGCCGTTCGAGAAGCGTCAGGCGACGCCGACCGAGGCCCCGGCCGGGCCGCCGCGTCCGAACCCCACCGATCCGTCTCTGTGGCCGCAGCGGGAGGCTCTCAAGGCGGTACTGCAGATGCCTGCCATGGCAGGCACGGTGTTCGATTCACTCCCGCCGGAGAGCTTCCATCACCCGGCGTACTCGGCCGTGCGCGACGCGGTGGCTGCTGCTGGAGGCACCGCCGCAGGACTGGGCGGAGGGGAATGGGTCGATGCCGTGGCCAAGCAGGCCAAGGACGCGGTAGTGGTGTCGTTGGTGACCGAGCTGGCTGTCGACCCGATGCGTGTGGCCGACGACGCACTGACGCGCTACATCTCGGGCGTACTTGCGAGGTTGCAGGAAGTGTGGGTCGGCCAACAGGTGGCCGAACTCAAGTCGAAGCTGCAGCGCATGTCGCCGGTGGAGAAACCCGACGACTACAACGCGCTGTTCGGCGATCTCATCGCCCTCGAGCAGTACCGCCGGAGTCTGCTCGAGCTCGCCGTCGGAAGTGTCGCCGAGGTCGGTTAGCGACGCAGCTGATCGCGCGGAACGTAGACCTGGGTCTCGTCGTCGATCGGCTGCATCGGCTCCAGCCGCGGCTGGGTGTTGAGGGAATCGGAGAGCTTCTGACGGCCGACTTCGATGGCCTTCTTGGTAGCCGGAGACGACGCAACAGCGCTTGCCGTCTTGCGAATCTGCTCGTACCGGCCCCGGCCGGCCTTGGCACCGAGCACATATGCAGCTCCAGCCGCCAGTACCAAACGAATCATCAGTGGGTCCTTCCGTAGAGCGTGCGGCTGTACCTCCATCTTGCCCGACGAAGCTTCGATGAAGCTCGAGCAGGGCGATTTGGTACTCACCAGGGTGTGTGCGCTATTGTTTCCAACGGCTCGCACGAGAGTGTGAAGCCGCGAGGTAATCCCCCATAGCTCAATTGGCAGAGCATTCGACTGTTAATCGAAGGGTTCCTGGTTCGAGTCCAGGTGGGGGAGCGCAATCCCCGTCCGGTTCTCCGGGCGGGGATTTTTGTCGTCATGGTCGGTGGTACCACCGGTCCCGGTCAGTTATCAGATCGTGACGCTGTTGGCTGTATATCGATTGAATGAATCCCTCCGACGGATGCCGGTTTTGTCGGTCGGCCGCGACATACTGAACGAGCGGTCCGGGAGGCTCAACAGTGCTATAAAAAACCGGATCGGTCGGTTTTAAGGGGCTTCATGAGTTTGAGTTACGCAGCAACCGTTCCTCGTCACCTCGTGCATCGGCGTTCGCCGGCCGACGTGCTGTTGACCGATTACGAAACGGTGGACGGAACCCATCGCGCGGCTGTTCAGCTTCCGACTTCCCATCGGATGTTCGCTCCGGTTCGTCGAACCCACGACTCGCTGATGGTGGCCGAGGCTCTGCGCCAAGCGATCAGCCTGTTCTGCCACGTCAATCACGGAGTGCCACTCGACCATGTCGTCTTCATCGAGCACTCTCGCTTCGAGATTCTCGATCCGCTGTCGGTCGACGAGATCGACGATTCGCTCGTCGCCGAGTCGATCACGACAGACGTGACGTTCGACGACGTTTCGATGGACAACATGAAGTTGTCGGCCAAGCTGTTGAACGGCAACCGACTCGTTGCGTTCGGAACGGCGTCGGTACGATCGCTCGGCCCCGAGGTCTACTCGCAATTTCGCACCTCCTCGATGGCCGACCCCCACTTCCGGTATCTGCCGGCCGGCACCGAAGTGGTCGAGGCCCCCGCCGTAGGACGGCTCGATCCATCCGACGTCGTGCTGGCACGGCACACCTCGGACGGGACGATCGTCGTCGCACCCGATCCTCGTAACCTGGCGATGTTCGACCATTCCGTCGAATATCTTCCCGGCGTGACCATGCTCGAAGCCGCCCGTCAGGCATTGCGTCTGGCGACCGGAACGCCGATGCTGGACTTCACTTCGTGCGAGGTGCGCTTCATGGGGTTCGCCGAGTGGGCGAATCCGTGCTCGGTCATCGTCGACACCGACCCAACGGACGGCGTTCACCGCATCCAGTTCGAGCACGACGGTTCCGTGCTGTCGGCCATCTCCGTCACGGCGACATCGGAACCGTGGCTGGTACCTAGTGAACGTTCCAGTCGATAAGCGGCCCGTCGACCACAGACCGGAGCCGGGGGAGCCGTCGGCGCGGTACCACCGAGGGCAGTAGTAAGTGCCACATCTCGGTCATGCGCAGCTGTAGGTCGGCGCGGCCGGTGAGCATCTCCGAGACGGTCTGCACTCCGGTGAACGACGCGACGATCAGCCTGGCGAGCGCCACGACATCCACATCGTCGGTCACGTCGCCTTCGTTCTGAGCGCGGCCGGTCAGTGTGGCGATCATCTCGATCCAATCGTCGAACGATCGAGCGTTCGGATTCTGCGCCGTTGTCGATTCCAATGTCAGCCGCATACCGCCACGCGCGATCGATTCCGTCTGCAGCTGACGCGCCAGTTCCTTGGTGATGAGGATCAACGCATCGAACGCCTTCGGTGTGTGTTCGATGATGGTGACGGTGGCGGCCGTCGCCAGGGCGAGCTGCGCGTCGATCACCGCCTGTGCGAGCTCCTCCTTGGAAGAGAAATGGAAGTACATCGCGCCCTTGCTGACCCCGGCATGGGCGATGATGGTGCTCAAACTTGCTGTGCCGTAACCGAACTTGTCGAAACTGGCAGCGGCTCCCTCGAGTACGGCCTGCCTGGTGGATGCTGCACGCTCTTGCATCGGTCGACAATAGCTGTTACGCGGGTTCACGGCACAGCGTGTGGAGTTACCGGCGATTCACCGGTAGTCGGTGTCGGAACCCATGGGGCGAACCTCGCGCACCCGATCGAGTCGATCCTGAAGGTAGGTCTCGATCCACTCGAACGACGTCGCCCCCAGCGGCAGGCGCAGTGGGGGAGCGTCCGAGGAAATTGCAGCCAGGACGGCATCGGCGCCGCGGCGCGGGTCGCCGGCCTGCTTGCCGTGGGTGGCCTCGAATGCGGTTCGGGCCGGTCCGATCAGCCCGGCGTAATCGTCCAGCGGCGTTCCCCACTGCATCGATCGGCCGCTTGCGTCGGTTCGGAACGGGCCGGGTTCGACGATGGTCACGCCGATACCGAGATGACGCACCTCGTCGGCAAGCGCTTCCGAAAATCCTTCCAGTGCAAATTTGCTCCCGGCATAAGCGGTTCCGCCGGGACCGGGTACCACGCCGATGACCGAGGACATCTGCACGATGTGGCCGCGTCGTCGCGCCCGCATCGAGGGCAGTACCGCCCGAGTGACAGCGAGCGGGCCGAAGAAGTTGACGTCGACGTTGTCGCGGAATTGCCGGTCGTCGATCTCCTCGAATGCGCCGAGCAGACCGTAACCCGCATTGTTGACCAGGACATCGATACGTCCGAACCGTCCGAGAGCGCGGGCGACGGCAGAATCGACCGATTCCTGGTCGGTCACGTCGAGTCGAGCGTGGAGCAACCGGTCGCCTTCCGGTCCCTCGAGGTCGGCAACGTCGCGGGCCGTCGCGACCACCCGGTCGCCTGCGTCGAGCGCGGCACGAACGAATTCGCGGCCGAAACCCGAGCTGGCTCCGGTGATCAACCAGACCCTGCTCGATAACGTCGTGTCCATCTCGGTATGCCTTCCGGGGGTGGTATCGATCGTGAGCCGCGATAACGGTAGTAACGGGAGACGATGGTGAGCAAGCGAATTGATGGCACCCTGTTTGCCATGGTCAATACGAGTGCAGGAATCCTGTTGTATCGCGTCGGTGCCGACGGTCCGGAGGTCCTGATCGCACACCCCGGCGGACCGTTCTGGGCGCGTAAGGACGACGGAGCGTGGTCGATCGTCAAAGGGCTACCGATCGAAGGCGAGGACATGTGGACTGCGGCCCGCAGAGAGTTCCGGGAGGAAGTCGGGATGGACGTGCCCGCCGGAGAACACGTGGAGCTCGGCACCGTCACACAGCGCGGTGGAAAGATCGTCACCGCCTTCGGCGTCGAAGCCGATCTGGACGTCTCGAATGCGGTGAGCAACACATTCGAGATCGAGTGGCCACCAAAATCCGGCGTAATGGCCTCGTTTCCCGAGGTAGACCGCGTCGAATGGTTCGGGCTCGCACAGGCGAGGGAGAAGCTGCTGGCGGCGCAGCACCCGTTTCTCGATGCTGTGGAGGCGGTTGTCTCAGCGCGATAGTTTCGGCATGCGGGCCCGGGGTATCCAGCGGCCGTAAAATGACGAGATTCGCAGATGCAGGGTGGGGAAGTGGATCATGATGCCGACGGATGCGTCCAGCGCACAGACCATGATGGAAACGTCTCCGGTGGAAACGGCTGTGGTGGACGCCTCGCTCCTGGAGACACGGTGGGGCGGACGCGTCGTCGCGTCGGCGTTCGTTGTGTTGACCGCGGGGCTGTCGTGGTTATTCGCGGCCACCGCCATGATCGGCTAGCCTCCATCGGTCGGTTGGCCGATACTGCTCAGCTACTACTACGAAGGGCAGCACAGTGACCGACCGCAGTGTCTCCGCAACTCCACCGGCGATCGAGGTGCCCAGGCGCGCCTGGCAGGCGCTGGTGGTTCTGTTGCTGGGCATGTTCATGGCACTGCTCGACACCACCATCGTGAATGTGGCTCTGCCGACTATCAGCACCACGTTGGACGCGTCGGAATCGGTTCTGTCGTGGATCATCTCGGGGTACGCACTGGCCTTCGGCCTGGCTCTGATTCCTGCGGGCAAGGTAGGCGACCGCGTCGGTCACAAGTGGGTGTTCTTCACCGGCCTCGCGCTGTTCACCGTCGCGAGCTTCGCGTGTGGTCTCGCTCAGGACGACCTGCAGTTGGTGGTTGCCAGGGTGGTACAAGGTCTGGCCGGCGGCATGTTCGTACCCGCGGTCACGGCATTCATACAGCTGCTGTTTCCGGGGCCTGTGCGAGGCAAGGCTTTTGCCATCATGGGTGCCGTCATCGGAGTGTCGACTGCGCTGGGACCCATCGTCGGAGGCCTGATCATTCAGGCGTTCGGCGACGAGAACGGCTGGCGATTGGTCTTCTGGGTCAATCTGCCCATCGGAATCGTCGGTCTGGTCGCTGCGGCTGTGTTGCTACCGGGCAAGGAAGATTCCGCTCCCACGTCCCGCCCCGGAATCGACTGGCTCGGACTGGTTCTCATCTCCGCAGGACTGATAGCCCTGCTCGTTCCGTTGATCGAGGGCCAAGAACTGGGCTGGCCGCTGTGGACCTACCTGACGATCGCTGCGGGTCTGGGGTTGATCGCAGCGTTCGGATGGTGGGAGGTGATCCACACCGGCCGTGGACGCAGTCCGCTGGTGCCACCGCGGCTGTTCACCCGTCCGGCGTTCACCGGAGGTGTGATTCTCGCCCTCGTCTACTTCGCGGCCTTCACCAGCATCTTCTTCACCATCTCGCTGCTGTGGCAGACCGGACTCGGCAATACGGCTCTGTCGTCGGGACTGGTGTCGATACCGTTCGCGATCGGCAGCATCATCGCATCGTCACAGAGCAACAAGTTGACCGTCCGTCTCGGTCGCACCGTTCTGATACTCGGAGCGTCACTCGTATCGATCGGGTTGATCTGGCTGTGGATCATCCTGGCGACCAGCTCGGCCGACACCATCTCGCACTGGACGCTGTTGGTTCCGCTGTTCATCGCGGGTCTCGGCAACGGTGCGTTCATCGCACCCAACGCACAGTTCATAGTGGCGACTGTCGATCGCGACGACGCAGGCGCAGCAAGCGGAGTCATCTCCACGATGCAGCGTGTCGGCTCCGCGATCGGTATTGCCGTGATCGGCAGCGTGCTGTTCGGGAGTTTGGACATCACCGGGCCCGACACCGTCGGATCGGGTTTTCTGCACGGGGCGGCCATGGCAATGGCGGTCAGTGCGGCGTTCAGTGTGGTGGCGCTGGCGCTGGTCTTCGCACTCCCCAAGAAGGTTCAGGGCGCGCGCTGAGCACACTTGCTCAGCTGTTCAAGCCTTTGCTGTGCCGATCGACGACAGACGCTGCGAGGTCGGCAATCTTGACGTTCAAGTCCTGGGAAGACTTACGCAGTAGGGCGAACGCCTCGTCGCCCGACACGTCGTGCAGAGCCATGATCAAACCGATGGCTTTGCCGATCTCCCTGTTGCTTTCGAGCCCGTCACGGAGCGTCGACGCTTCCTGTCCGTTCATGACCGCGGCAACGGTGACCGCTGTGAACGCAGTCAGAATGATCGCCTTGCTCGCGCTGTCGGTGTCGAAGACACCCGGCTGGTCGGTGAACAGGTTGAGCGCGCCCACCTTCTGATCGTCCACCTTGAGCCGAAATCCCATGGCACCTCGCACCGGCGTGCGGTTCAACACACCGCGAGCCATCGCAGGCCACTGGGTGGGGGTGCGAAAGTCGGCTTCGAGCTGGGCTGCCTCGCTGGTGATCGCGTCCAGACAGGGGCCTTCGCCGGTAGCGCGCTCGATGTCGTCGACAACGCGGGCGATGTCGTCCGAGGCTGCGACGGTGACGGGCTTTCCGTGGCGCATCAACATCAGGCTGGCGTGATCGCAATGCGGAACGATCAGTACGGCAGCGTTGCAGATCGCAGTGTAGATCTCCTCGGCGCTGCTGCCTCGGTACACGATGTCGGCCAGAGCGGCGAACACCGTGGCCGGATCGGTCGACGGGCTGTCGTGCTGCGAGACGTCGTTCACTTACAACTCCCGTCCTGTGTGATCGTTCGAGCAACCGATATTCGATGTGAAGCAACCGTACCGCCACGGCATGGGGTGTTCGAACGGGCGGGTACCGGCAGTAGCCTCAGGTCGTGAGCGATGCGCAGGAGTCCACGGGGTTCGAGTACGGCCACGACGGACCGAAATCGATCGTGGTGGGAATAGATGGGTCGGATTCGTCCTGGCGTGCCGCTGCCTACGCCGCAGGACTCGCCCGCAGACAACGATCGCTGCTCGTGCTGGTGTACGTGCAACCCATTGCGACGGCCTCGTGGGGCCAGGCCGGTATATCGCTGGTCGAAACCGGTCAGCAGATCGCCGACGAGTTGCTCGAGTACATCAGAACGTCGGCGGCCCGATTCGGGGATCGGGAGCACGTGCGGTGGGAGTTCCGCACCGCACAGGGTGATCCGTACAACGGGCTGATCGCCGTTGCGGAACAACTGCGTACCGACGCCGTTGTCGTAGGGGCGTCCGAGAACGCAGGACATCGAATTGCCGGCTCGGTTGCGGTGCGGTTGGTCAAAGCAGGCCGCTGGCCGGTGACCGTGGTGCCCTGAACGAGGCGAAATCGAGCCGATCCCCGGTCCGCACTGTAAAAATAGGCAGTCACCTCGTCGGATGCGAGGCGCACGTGGTGCAGATCTCGGATCCGAGGAGTTCCATGACCGGGCTTTCGCGTAGACAATTCGTGGCTCGCGTGGGGACTCTCGCGGCGGTGTGGGGAATAGCACCCCAGGTGCTCGGTCAGGCTTTGGTCGCCCGCGCCCAACCTGCGGACGCGGCCGCGACCGGAACTCTGGCGCAGACGATTCTGCGCTCCTCGACCGGGCCTGGGCAGTACCGCGTCCTCGGTGCCGGTCCCGGCGAGCCGTACGTGCCGCGATTGGACGTTCTCGGACGAGCGCCGAGTCCGGCTCGCATGCAGTCGCGGCGGTCGTTGCTCTACCTCGGGCACCTGTCGGACCTGCACGTCATCGATGCGCAATCGCCCGGCCGGATCGAGCCCATGATCGTCTCCGATCATGCTGCGTGGGGTTCGGCCTTCCACCCGCAGGATCCGCTCACCGTGCACGTCACCGCCGCGATGGTGAAGGCTTTCGCCGACGCTCGGATCAGCCCGGTCACCGGCGCACCGATGGGAGCTGCGGTGGTCACCGGAGACAGCGCCGACATGCATTCCCATCTCGAACTGCGCTGGTACATCGATGTTCTCGACGGGGTCCCGGTGAGGCCGACGAGCGGCGCGGCGGACGTATTCGAGGGTGTTCAGGCGTGGCCGGAGGCGCAGTGGGCCTACCGGCCGGGGGATCCGTCGGGAGGGTCGTTCGGTGATTACGGATTCCCGACGCTTCCCGAGCTTCTCACCCAGGCAATGACGGGAACCGTCGAGTCGGTGGGGCTACCCGTGCCGTGGTACTCGGTCTACGGAAATCACGACACTCTCTTGCTCGGCACGTTCGATCTGTCCTCGCAACTGCACGCCCTCGCCGTCGGTGGTCGCAAGGCGTACACCCTGGAGGCGACGGCCACCTCGGCACTCGCCGGCTATGCGTCGACTGCCAGTCCGTTGCAGCGAATGATCGATGCGCTCGGCGTCGGATCCGGTGCGCGACCGGGCTTTCGCGCGGTGTCGGCCGATCCGGCGCGCTACCTGTTCGAGCAACGCGAGTTCATGGAGGAGCACTTCGAGACCACTCCAACGCCGGGTCCGATCGGCCACGGCTTCACCCAACACAACCTCGACTCGGGCGAGACCTGGTGGACGGCTGACCCCACCCCGAACATCCGCACGTTCGGACTCGACACCTGCAACGCGGTCGCCGGGCCCGACGGCGCGGTCCCGGAACAGCAATTCGACTGGTTGGCAGAGCAATTGGAACGGGCGCAGGCCGAGAACAAGCTCGTGCTGATCTACACCCACCACAACAGCCTGACTCTGGAGAACCGGGCGCAGCGGCCAGGGCAATCGGTGAAGCTCTACGGCGCAGACGAATTCGTCGATCTGCTGTTGAAATACCCGGTGGTGATCGGCTGGCTCAACGGCCACACTCACCAGAACCAGATCCTGGCGCATTCGAGTGAAGGTCGCGGATTATGGGAGATCACCACCGCGTCGTGCATCGACTTCCCTCAACAGCAGCAGGTGGTCGAGATCGTCGACAACCGGGACGGGACTCTCTCGTTGTTCACTACTGTGCTCGATCATGCGTCGCCGATCACGCCCGGAAGCAGTGGCAGCTACCTGGATCTCGCGTCGCGCAGCCGTGAACTGGCGGCCAACGACTGGGCCGAGAATCCGCTGATGCGACGAGGTTCGCGACTGGATCGCAACACCGAACTGCTTCTGCCGGCCCCGTTCGATCTGAGCACCATCACCGATGCGGCGCTCGAGCAACAGCACCTCGACGAGCACGCGAGACTGATCGCCTACGAGACGAGGCAGGGCCGATGAACAGTGTTCGCAGGAAGATCTTGCTCATGTCTGCGGTGGTGGCGTGCGCTGGGTGCTCACAGACCGCAGCGCTTGCGCCGGTAGGCGGGGCCGAGCTCGGCAATCTGCGCTACGCAGTCAACGACGTCCTGCTCGAGCAGGGTATCGAGATACTGGTCGCGCCTGTGTGTTCCGGTACCGGTGCCGATATCGAATGTGCCGGGGAGACAACCGGTAACGAGGCGATTACCGGTTCGGCTACCTCGGACGACGCGAGCACCGTCGAAATCAAGGTCGGTACGAAGGTTCTCTACTCGGGCTCCGTGCAGGACGTGCTCGATCGCAATTCGACGGTCGGTGCGCCGTGAGGGGGAGTGCGGTTCTGGCTGCCGTGGTGGTCGTGTCGGCACTGATTCAGGCGCTGACGGTGCTGGGTGATCCGGTCCCGACATCGTCTCTCGGTTTCGCGGCATTGGTTCTGGCTTCTGTTGCCGCGGTGGTACTTGCACTGTGGATCACCGCGTCGACGGCACTCGATGTGGTGGACGGCAATGCATCCGGTGCGCTGAGTCGGGCCTGGCGACGGCCGCGCGTCCTGGTGTGGTGCGTGGTGCTGACCGGGGTTGCCGTTGCACTCGCGATTGTTTTCCCGCTACTCCCGGCTATCGTGATTCTGGTTGCGTTGCTGATACTTCCGGCTGCGGTCGACGGTCATCGAAATCCGTTCGTCGCTGCGTGGCATGCAGTCCAACGGTCCCCGGGGCGTTGCGCAGTCGCGGCTGTCGTCACGGTTCTGGCCTATGTGGTCGCCTGGGTCGTGGCACTGGTCCTGGGCTTCTTCGTCACCGGTGTGGTGGCGGCGTTCGTGACGTGGTTGTTGTTCGGAGCCACTGCCGCTGCGCTGCTGGTGTACTGGTCGAGGCTGTACCGAAGGGCAGCACTGCTCTGACCGCCGGCACTCGGACGCTTCAGCCGCGAGCTCGTCGACCGGCCGCGGCCTCGGCGACGACCTGAGTGATTCGACCAGCGCGAGTGTCGTCTCGCACGGCGCTGACAATCCACCACAGCATCTGCTTGCGGGCACTGGGCGGAAAACCGTCCCAGGTGCTCCGAGCGGTCGGGTCTCTGTTCAGCGCCGTTGTCAGCTCGAGTGGTTCCTGGAGGTCTTCGACCTGATCGGCAATAGTCCACCAGCCGTTGGATTTTGCGGCAGCGATGGCCCGGCGACCTGCTTCGGTCATGAGGCCGCTGTCCTCCATATCGGCTGCGCGTTTACGGTTGAGGCGGGTCCACGGGCTCTTGGGCCTGCGCGGCGTGAACAGCTGCAGGCTGCGCTCCTCGTCGAAATTGCTGCCGGTGGAATCGATCCAACCGAAGCAGATGGCTTCCTCGACGGCGTCGGGGTACGGGCAGCGCGGTCGGTCGGTGGTGTTGCGCCACGAACACAGCCACACACCGCGGATCGAAGCGTGATTGCGATCCAGCCAGGTACGCCACTGCGCGCGAGTCTCGACGTGAACGATCGGGTAGTCGAACTTCCACGTCGCCGGGTGGTCGGATGCAGACGACGACGATCTATCAGCAGTCACTTGCGCGCTCCATCTACTCGTCGTGGTGTTGCACACTGCGATTTCGCATGTGTTCAGTGTGCCCACAATCGAGGACGTCGGACGTCCGCAATGGCGCCGAGATATCGATGGTTCGGCACGAACATCAGGGTTCGGCTGTCGACACCGTGGTGGGGCGGGCGGGGCTCGAACCCGCGACCAATGGATTATGAGTCCACGGCTCTAACCGACTGAGCTACCGCCCCATGCCCGTACTAGGTACGAGCCTGCAGAATCGTACAGAATCGCGTCGCCTCGACGGTGCATCGGGGGAGCTATTTGGCTCGGACCTGCACCGGGACACCGTTGAGGATCGCATTGGCCGAGACGGCGTCGACTCGGCCCGGGTCGGTGATGTCGTTGACACTCGGTCCTTGCACCGTCGTGGCGACCGACAATTGGACACCGGGGCGCTGGTGGCCGAAGCCGTGCGGCATGCTCACCACGCCCGGCATCATCTTCTCCGATGCAGCCACCTCGATATCGACGGTTCCGGCAGCGGAGGTGACCGACACCATCGACCCATCCTCGATACCGCGGTGCGCAAGATCGTCCGGATGCGCCAGAAGCTGATGTCGCGCTTTGCCTTTGGTGAGCCGGGCGGTGTTGTGCATCCACGAGTTGTTGCTGCGCAGGTGGCGCCGTCCGATCATCAACAATTCGTCACCACTCGGCACTGCGCTGGAATGCATCAGATCCACCAACGCGGGAAGTTCGGTGACCACCACGTCCTGAATCAACTGGACACGCTTGTCCCGCGTTTTCAACTTCTGCGGAAAGCCGGGACGTAGAGGACCGAGATCGATGCCGTGCGGATTGGCCCGAAGCTTGCGCAGCGACAACCCTTTTCGTCGGCTACGGAGCAGGATGTCCAGAGTGCGAGCAGGGGACAGGCGAAGGCGGGCCTCGCCGATGATGCTCTTCGGGCTCACTCGTGCTTTCAGCCGATCGACGGTCGAACCCGCCATGCGGTTCTTGTAGCGGAGCGAGAGGTCCCGGAAGATCTCCCAATCATGCTTGGCGTCAGCCTGCTTGGGCAGAACCGCGGGCATGTATTTCGCGGTGTTGTGTACCGCGAAGGAATTGAAGATCAGGTCGTAGTGGTCGCGTTCGAGCGACATCGTCGGCGGCAGAATCACGTGTGCGTGACGCGAGGTCTCGTTGATGTAGAAGTCGAACGACACCATGAAATCCAGGGCCGCGAACGCGTCGTTCAGGGTGGTGCCGCCGGGCATCGACAACACCGGATTTCCGGACAGCACCGCCATCGCGCGGATCTGGTCTTTTCCCTCGGTGGTGATCTCGTCGACAAGCGTCGAACAGGGGTATTCGCCTGCGAACTCGGGAAGATCCCGAACGCGGCTGCGCCACTTGTCGAAGTGGCCGCGGCCGACGATGCCCTGCGAGATCAGGTCGATCGCGGGATCGGTCACCATCGCGCCACCCGGGCGGTCGAGATTGCCCGTGATGATGTTGAGCACCTGAATGGCCCACTGACACACGGTGCCGAACTGTTGGGTCGACACCCCCATGCGGCCGTAGGCCACGGCAGATTTCGCTGAGGCGAAATCACGAGCGAGAGTCGAGATCTCGTCCGCCGAGATTCCGACCACGGGGGCGACGGCCTCCGGGGTGAACTCAGCGACGAGATCAGCGAGTCGATCGGCCCCGTCGACGTAATCGGCCACGTTCACCGCGCCGTCCGCGACGATGGTGTGAATCATCGCGAGCAGCAGCAGTGCATCGCTGCCGGGCCGAACGAAGAAGTGTGTATCGGCGATGTCGGCGGTCTCGGTCTTGCGCGGATCGACCACGACCAGGCGGCCTCCGCGTTTGCGCAGTGCCCGCGCCCTCTTGGCGAAATCGGGCACCGTCATCATGCTGCCGTTGGACGCCATCGGATTACCGCCGAGGACGAGAAAGAAATCGGTTCGATCGATGTCGGGGATCGGCAGCAGCAGCTGATGGCCGTACAGCAGATGGTCGACGAGCTGATGTGGGAGCTGATCGAGCGAGGTGGCGGAATAGCGATTGCGCGTCCGCAGCAGCGAGGTGAACGGAATTCCGTGCGTCATCGCGCCCATCGAATGGACGTTGGGGTTTCCCTGATAGACGCCGACCGCGTTGCGCCCGTACTTCTTGCGCGTCGAGACAAGACCCTCGATTACGAGGTCGTATGCCTCACTCCACCCGATCTTCTCCCACTTGTCGCCCACCCGCTTGACCGGTGTGGTGAGTCGATCGGTATCGGCATGAAGATCGATCAACGACAGTGCCTTGGGGCAGATGTGGCCGCGTGAGAGTGGATCCTTCTCGTCACCCCGGATCGACACCACTGCGTCGTTCTCCACGGTGAACTCGAGCCCGCAGATCGCCTCGCACAAATTGCACGATCCATACACAACCGACATCGCATCTCCCATTCCTGTGGACCGAGAGTAGCCCGGCGGGGGACCGGGGCACCGTCATCGGCCGACAATTAGGCTCTGGGGTGTGCCTACTCTCGATCTCACAGCCTCGTGGCCCGTCGATCATGTCAGTGCCGTGGTCGTCACCGAATCCGGTGTTCGGGAGGAAGTAGGCGACACCGATCGCGTCTACGAACTCGCCTCGGTGACCAAGCTGCTGAGTGCATACGCGGTCCTCGTTGCCGTCGAGGAAGGCGCAGTGGAACTCGATCAGCCCGCAGGGCCGCAAGGTTCGACGGTGCGTCACCTGCTGGCACACGCCTCGGGGTTGGCGTTCGGCGACCGCACAGTCCAGGCACCGGCCGGCACCAAGCGGATCTATTCGAGCGCCGGGTTCGAGGTGCTGGCCGAACTGATCGAAACCGAGGCAGGCATTACTTTCCCCGACTACCTGGACGAGGCCGTGTGCAGGCCGCTGCAGATGACGAACACGTCGCTGCCGGGATCGGCCGGTCACGGCGGCCGCTCCACACTCGCCGATCTGACGAGGTTCACGACCGAGTTGCTCGCGCCGACGCTCCTGGCGTCGCAGACACTGGCCTCGGCGACCGAGGTGCAGTTTCCCGGTCTGAACGGAATTGTGCCCGGCTACGGATCACACAAGCCCTGCGACTGGGGGCTCGGGTTCGAGCTGCGCGGCGACAAGTCTCCGCACTGGACCGGGAGCAACAACGCGTCGTCCACGTTCGGTCACTTCGGGCAAGCCGGAACGTTTCTGTGGGTGGATCCGGCGGTACGGACTGCATGCGTGGTGTTGACCGATCGGGCGTTCGGAGACTGGGCCAAGCCGCTGTGGCCGGAACTGTCCGACGCGGTGCTGGCAGGGTGAAACTCGTCTGTTCACAGATTGCACTGGCGCAACAGGGGCAACTCGGGGCACACTAGTACACATACGCATTGATTCACTGCAGCCAGTCGAAGCATGTCGAGGTCGTTGGGGAAGACGTCCCTCGTCGAAGCTGGAGGTAGTGCAATGCGTGGATCGAATCAGTTCGCAGAAGCGACGTCGGGTGTTGTGTACATCCACTCGTCGCCCGCTGCTCTGTGCCCGCACGTCGAATGGGCGTTGACCGACGCCCTCGATTGCCGTGCGAATTTGAAGTGGTCGGCGCAGCCTGCCTCCGACGGTCAGCTTCGCGCCACCACCGACTGGGTTGGCCCGGTCGGTACCGGAGCCAAGCTCGCCGGCATCCTGCGCTCGTGGCAGATGCTGCGGTTCGAGGTGACCGAGGACGCCAGCGAAGGCGTCGACGGCGAACGGTTCTCGCATGTGCCCGGTTTGGGCCTGTGGCGCGGTTCGACGAGCGCGAACGGTGACGTGGTACTCGGCGAGATGCGACTGCGCGCATTGATGGAAAACAACCAGGGGAATTTCACCGCAGCCGTGGAGCATGCCCTCGGCTCGGACTGGGACGCTGCCCTGGAGCCGTTCCGCACCGGTGGTGCCGGCGCGGAAGTGACGTGGTTGAGCCGCGACGTCGGCTAGCCGACAGGGTTGCTGGGGCCCGAGTGTCGCGGTAGTTTCGCGGGCGTGCCTGGGTAGGCATGTGGGAACGACCGTGGAGTGGTGAGTTCGATGTTGTCGACTGGAAAAGTGATTCGATTCGACGAGTTCAAGGGGTACGGATTCGTAGCGCCGGACGAGGGCGGCGAGGACGTGTTCATTCACGTCAACGATCTGGACTTCGACAAGAGACTGTTGGCACCGGGGGTTCGAGTCGAGTACGTCGCTGTCGAAGGCGACCGAGGCCTCAAGGCCACCCAGGTACAAATCATCGACGGCCCGGCGTCGACCGCACTGGTCACCCGACACAAGCCGGATGTGCCGTTCCACAACGTTGCGATCACCGAACACGAGCAACTCGAAGACGTCATCTGCGACGTTCTGTCCGAGGGGGACTTCACCGCGGAACTGACCGAGGTTCTCCTGACCGCCAACGGCACCTTGTCAGCGACGCAGATTCTCGACATTCGATCGGCAATTCTGCGTCTGGCTCACGACCACAAGTGGATCGAGAGCTGACCGACGCGTAGCCCGCTCCATCCCGTCCGGTTCCGGTGCCCGCTGGGTTCCGGATGAATGTGGCTTTGTTGCACTCAGAGCGCCTCGAAGTCGCATTGATCCCAACCGGGGCAGGGTATTGGATAGGGGCCGCAGGCAAAGCCCAACGATCAGCGCCGACCGATCAGAGCGGAATGTTCTTGTGGTTGCCCCGTGCCGCGGGAGCAGCCGCGAGTGCTTTGGTGACCGTGCTGCGAGTCTTGCTCGGCTCGATGACCTCGTCGACGACACCGATGGCCACGGCGCGCTCGACACCACCGGCGATGCTCTCGTGCTCGACGGTGAGGCGATCGTGCAGCGCCTCGCGCTCTTCTTCCGGCGCGGCGGCGAGGGCCTTCTTGTGCAGGATGCCGACGGCTGCCTTGGCACCCATCACAGCGACCTCGGAGCCGGGCCAGGCGTACACAGCAGTGGCACCGAGTGCGCGCGCATTCATGGCGATGTACGCACCGCCGTAGATCTTGCGCGTGACCAGGGTGACGCGAGGAACGGTCGCTTCGGCGAAGGCGTGCAACAGCTTTGCGCCGCGGCGGACGACGCCTTCCCATTCCATGCTGACACCGGGGAGGTATCCGGGAACGTCGACGACCACGATGAGGGGGATGCCGAATGCGTCGCACAGGCGCACGAAACGGGCTGCCTTCTCGGCACTTTCGGAGTTGAGGCAGCCGCCGAGACGAATGGGGTTGTTGGCGATGACGCCGACGGTGCGGCCGCTGATGCGTCCGAGACCGATGACGATGCTGCGGGCCCAGCCGCCCTGGAACTCCTCGAAGGTCGATTCGCCTTCGACGTTGTCGAGTAGCTCGTGGACGATCGGGTGCACATCGTAAGCGCGACGATTGGATTCGGGCATCAGAGCTCGGAGATCGGTGTCGCCGTGCTCGGCGGCGGCGATGTCGAATTCGCCCTGCTCGCAGAACATGGACACCAGACGGCGGGCGCGAGTGAACGCGTCCATCTCGCTGTCGGCGACGATGTGGCAGACACCGGACTTCTTGTGGTGGGTGTCGGGGCCACCGAGCGAGGCCATGTCGACCTGTTCGCCGGTGACGCTGCGGACGACGTCGGGACCGGTGACGAACACGCGTCCCTCGGGAGCCATGATGACGACGTCGGTCAACGCAGGACCGTAGGCGGCACCGCCGGCCGCGAAGCCGAGGACGACGGAAATCTGGGGGACGAGGCCGGACGCTCGAACCATGGCCTCGAAGACGAGTCCGACGGCATGGAGAGCTTCGACGCCCTCGGCGAGGCGAGCGCCACCGGAGTGCCACACGCCGACGAGCGGAGCGCGCTGTTCGATGGCGGTATCGATGGCGGCGACGATGTGCTTGCAGCCGTCGACGCCCATGGCACCGCCCATGACGGTGGCATCGGAGCAATACGCGATGGTGTGGACTCCGTCGATCTCACCGGAGGCCGCGAGAATGCCGGACTTGTCCCGATCGTGCAGGGGGACAGTGGTTCCGGTGTCGAACAGGTTCTCGAGGCGGGCGAGTGGATCGCGGGGATCGGTAGAAGTACCGGATCGAGTGACGGGAGCCAGAATTGTCATCGCTTGTCCTTCTTCAGGGCCCCCGTGGGGGCGAGGCCCGAACCGGGGCCGTTCACGAGGAACGGTCCCCGGTTCGGATCATGCACTGCGAGAGCGAGATTCGCTGAGTCGAAGTGATCGACTCAGTGCATCACGCCTTTCCGAAGGCGAGCGCTACGTTGTGCCCACCGAATCCGAACGAGTTGTTGATCGCGTAATCGATCTGTCCGACGCGGGGCTCGCCCTTGACGACGTCGAGATCGATCTCGGGATCCTGATTCTCCAAATTCAGTGTGGGAGGGATGATTCCCTCGCGCACTGCCAGCACCGTCAGAACCGACTCGAGGGCACCGACGGCGCCGATCGAGTGGCCGAGAGCGGATTTCGGTGCGTACACCGCTGCGTGATTTCCGACGGCCTTGTTGATCGCCAGCGCTTCTGCGGTGTCTCCGATGGGAGTTGCCGTTGCGTGGGCGTTAACGTGGGTGATGTCGGACTTCTGCAGGCCTGCGGTCTCGATGGCGCGCTGCATCGCACGCGCGGCACCCTTGCCCTCCGGGTCGGGAGCCACGAGGTGGAACCCGTCGGAGGTGATTCCGGCACCGAGCAGGCGGGCGTGGATCGTTGCGCCGCGAGCCTTGGCATGCTCCTCGGTCTCGATGACCATGAGCGCACCCGCTTCACCGAAGACGAAGCCGTCACGATCCTTGTCGAACGGACGTGACGCACCCTTCGGATTGTCGTTGTTGGTGCTCATCGCCCGCATCATGGAGAAGCTGGCGATCGGAACCGCGTCGATGTAACCCTCGACGCCGCCGGTGACGACCATGTCCGCGTCGCCCATCACGATCATTCGCCATGCGTGAGCAATGGCTTCCGATCCCGAGGAGCAGGCCGAGACAGGAGTGATGACGCCGGCCTGCGCTTTGAGCTCGAGTCCGACGACCGCTGCGGGGCCGTTCGGCATGACCATCTGAACGGCGAGCGGAGACACCTTGCGGTAGCCGCCGGCCTTCATCTTGTCGTTGGCGTCGATCAGCGAATCGCCGCCACCGAGGCCGGTACCGATCGACACACCGAGGCGAAGGGGATCGACGTCGGGGGTCCCGGCGTTCTTCCATACCTCACGACCGAGCACGGTGGCCAGCTGCTCCACATAGCTCAGGCGACGAATCTCGACCCGTGAGAGCAGGCTCTGCGGGTTCACCGCGAGGTGTCCGCCGATCCGTACGGGCAGGTCGTACTCGGCGACGAAATCGTCTTCCAGAGTTGCAATTCCGCTGTCGCCGTTCAGCAGACCCTTCCACGTGGCATCGACGTCACCCGCAAGTGACGTGGTCGCAGCGAGGCTGGTGACGACGACACTGGGGAAGCGTCCGTTGGCGGTGGATGGGTTGGTCATGGGCCGTGTCACTCGCTCGCGGAGTCGTCGAGCTTAGCCTTGATAGCTTCTGCGGCTTCGGGGTTCTCCGCTTCGAGCTTCTGGATGTAGTTGACGGCGTCACCGACGGTGCGCAGGCCGGCGAGGTCCTCGTCGGGGATCTTCACGCCGTACTTGTCCTCGGTCTGCACTGCGATCTCGACCATGGAGAGCGAGTCGATGTCGAGGTCGTCCACGAAGGACTTCTCGATGGTCACCTCGGACGGTTCGATGCCCGTGACCTCTTCGATGATCTCTGCAAGTCCGGCGATGAGGTCTTCCTGGCTGGCCACTGTTGTGGGTCCCTTCTCTTCTGTGTCGAACGCCGAAGTCATGTGCTTCGAGACGCGGTTGTGCATTTCTGCCACTCGGGGAGTGGAAGTAGATCCGCAGTGCTGAGACTGCGGTGTGGGTTTGCCGAGCTATCCGAGCTCGGCCAGTGCGGAAATGTCCGCCGGTGTCTTCAGGCCGAGGTTGGCGACGCCGCGCAGTTCACGCTTGGCGATGCCGACCAGTGCGCCTGCCGGGGGCAGTTCCACAAGTGCGGTGACCTGCGCCGTGCGCAGGTAGGCGTTGCACAGATCCCAGCGCACGGGGCGAGTGACCTGAGCGGCAAGTTTGTTCAGTGCGTCGGCACCCGAGCTGACCGGCTGACCGTCCGAGTTGGACAGCAGGGTCCGCGACGGCTCCGACGGAGTAATGGCAGCAGCAGCTGCGGCAACGGTGTCGCCCGCCGACGCCATGTACTTGGTGTGGAACGCGCCTGCGACCGGGAGTGCGCGAACCCGAGCCTTCTCGGGCGCGCTCTCGGCCAGTTCGGCGAGTTTGGTCAGCAGCCCGGCAGCGACGATCTGCCCGGCGGCGTTGACGTTGGCCGGCGCGAGGTCGAGTTCTTCGAGTCGGGCGAGTACGGCCGCCTCGTCGCCGCCCAGGACGGCAGACATGCCGGTCGGCTCGAGCGCACAGGCTTTGGCCATTGCAGCGCCACGAACGGCGGCGAGTGAGACTGCGTCGTCGGAGGAGATGACGCCGGCGATGGCAGCGGCAGCAAGCTCGCCCACGGAATGTCCGGCGATGACGGCATCCTCGGGGAACAGGCCACGTGCTGCGATTTCCTCGAAAGCGAGCAAGGCCGACGCCACGACCAGCGGCTGTGTCACCGCGGTATCGGTGATCTCCTCGGCGGTAGCCGTGGTTCCGAGGCGGACGAGGTCCAGGCCGGACGCCTTCGACCACAATTCGAGCCGGTCTGCCGCACCCGGCAATTCGAGCCAAGGCAACAGCATGCCGGGAGTCTGGGAGCCCTGACCGGGCGCAAGCAACGCAATCACAGGGTTAAGAGAACACTGTCGGGGCCCGTCTGAGTGATGTCGCGCTCGATGAACTCTCGACAAGCAATTTGTGGGAACCCTACAAATTGCCTCGTGGGGATCCGCTATCGCCGGAGGGTGGCTGCACGTTACGTAACTACTTCTCCGAATGTGACCTGTGTGACAAATGGGGCAGGATGGGGCGGTTCGTGATGGGTTCGAGCCAACCTTCCTACTGTTGCTGCAACCCGGAGCACGTACGCATCGCGCGGGTTGGTGGGATCGCGCCCGGTCACCTCGGCAATGCGCTTGAGGCGATAACGGACGGTATTTGGATGAACAAACAGCTGCCGTGCGCAGGTTTCCACGGCACCGCCGCAGTCCAGATAGGCATCGAGCGTGTCGGCCAATCCGGAACCCGCCGCAGCCAACGGAACGACCACATGATCGTTCAACGCAGATATCGCCGCACCGTCGTTCAGCAGCGCACGCTCGGGTAGCAGCTCACCGGCATGCACCGGACGCGGTGCGCCCCGCCAACCCGCCACGGCCTGCATCCCTGCGAAGGCCTCGACGGCGCTCGAGTGCGCCGCTCCCAGAGTGCGGGTGGTGGGACCGATGACGACGGGCCCGTCGGAGAAGTTCTGCAGCATCTCGTCGATGAATGCGTGGTGGGCGGACGAATCGGTGATCTGGCCACTGACCACCATGACCAACCGCGTCCCCTGGACGACGGCCAGTGCTGCGCGTCCGTGCTTCTGCGCCACCGCGTGCACGGTTCCGACGACGGATACGCCCCGATCGTCCGGTGGAGTGCCGACCAGAACAGTCGCGGGCGCGGTGGCGTCCCAGTTCAACGTGGCGGCGCGGGAAAGCATGTCCGAGCCGGTGTCTCCGCGCACGACGGCGTCGACCACGAGGGCTTCGAGGCGGGTGTCCCAGGCTCCACGGGACTCGGCGGCACTGGCGTAGACCGATGCGGCCGCGAAGCCGAGCTCGCGTCCGTATCGCAACACGGCTTCGGTCAGTGCGACCAACTGCTGGTCGTTGCGTGCGAGAGCCGGGAGCCACTGCTCGAAGAACTCCATCGCCACGCGGACCATGTCGACCGTCTGGCGCAAGGTGAGGCGTCGGGCGAGGTCCTGGGGGATCACCTGAAAGGCATCGAGAGAGAAACGAATATCGCTGTGGGGATTCTTCAGCCATTCGAGAAAGTTGTCGACTGCTGTCTGAATGAGCAGCTGGACACTCGCACGTTGAGCTGCGTCCAGATCGCCGAAGAACGGCAGCTGGCCCTGCATCGTCGTCACGGCCTCGGTCGAGAGACGGCCGGAGAACTGCTTGACCCGTCGCAACAGAGCGTCGGGCAGAGGGTCGCGCTTCTGGCGGGAGGGCGCAAGTGAGGCGACCGGGAGGTGCACCTCGTTGTCCGACGTCAGGGAATCGCGGGTCAACGATTCACGCAACGCTTCGCGATAGGCGTCGCGTCGGGACACATCGCGTGCGGACGCGCTGCCCGGTGGGTCGGGTTTCGCATCGGACATAAGGAGAACCTACGCCCGACCCCCGCCCCTATCGCGACGGACATGCTTCGCGACGTGGGACGGGGGTCGGCCGAACAGGCGTGGAACCTACGCCGAACCGGTATCGGCGAACGACGTCGGAGCTGCAGTGACGTCGTCGATCTTGTACTTCTCCGCGGCTTCGACGGCCTTGGACTTGTCGATCTCACCGGATGCGGCAAGGGCGGACAGCGTGGCGACGACGATCGACTCGGCGTCGACGTTGAACACCCGACGCGCGGCCGGACGGGTATCGGAGAATCCGAAGCCGTCGGTGCCGAGGGTGACGTAATCGCCCGGAACCCACTGGCGAATCTGGTCCGGCACTGCACGCATCCAATCCGAGGACGCGACGACCGGGCCGTTGGCATCGGCCAGCGCGGAGGTGACGAACGGAACGCGCTTGTCCGCACCGGGATTGCGCAGCGACTCCCGCTCGGCGTCGACGCCGTCGCGGCGCAGCTCACCCCAGGACGTCACCGACCAGACGGCCGAGCGCACGCCCCACTCCTCGAACAGCAACTCTCGGGCCTTGCGGGCCGAGACCATGCCGACGCCCGACGCCAGCAGCTGAGCTTCCGGTCCGTCGCCTTCCTGGGGAGCGGCGAACCGGTAGATGCCCTTGAGCAGACCCTCGATGTCGAGGTTCTCCGGCTCGGCCGGCTGCACGTACGGCTCGTTGTACAGGGTGATGTAGTAGAAAATGTTCTCGCCGCCGAAGCCCTCGACACCTTCGGTGCCGCCGTACATCCGTCGCAGACCGTCCTTGACGATGTGTGCGATTTCGTACGAAAACGCCGGGTCGTAGGCCACGGCCGCCGGGTTGGTCGACGCCAGAAGCAGCGAATGCCCGTCGGCGTGCTGCAGACCCTCACCGGTCAGGGTGGTGCGGCCTGCGGTGGCACCGAGCACGAATCCGCGGGCCATCTGGTCTGCCGCTGCCCAGAGACCGTCGCCGGTGCGCTGGAAGCCGAACATCGAATAGAAGATGTACAGCGGGATCATGACCTCGCCGTGCGTGGCGTACGAGGTACCGACCGCGGTGAACGACGATGTGGAACCGGCTTCGTTGATGCCCTCGTGCAGGATCTGGCCGACCGAGCTCTCCTTGTAGGCGAGCATCAGCTCCGAGTCCACCGAGGTGTACAGCTGGCCGTTGCGGTTGTAGATCTTCAGCGACGGGAACCACGAGTCCATACCGAACGTGCGGGCCTCGTCCGGGATGATCGGCACGATTCGGTGGCCGATCTCCTTGTCTCGCAACAGCTCTTTCATGACGCGCACGAGCGCCATGGTGGTGGCGACTTCCTGCTTGCCGGAGCCCTTGCGGAGTGTCTTGTACGTGTCGTCGCTCGGCTGGGGAAGCGGCTTGACGCTCACCCGACGCTCGGGGACGAAGCCGCCGAGCTTGTTCCGGCGATCGAGCATGTACTGGATCTCGGGAGCGTCCGCACCGGGGTGGTAGTACGGCGGCATGTACGGATCCTTCTCGAGCTCCTCGTCGGAGATCGGGATGTGCTGGAGATCGCGGAACGTCTTGAGATCGTCGAGCGTGAGCTTCTTCATCTGGTGCGTGGCGTTACGGCCCTCGAAGTGCTTGCCGAGGGTGTAGCCCTTGATGGTGTGCGCCAGGATGACCGTCGGCTGGCCTTTGTGCGACATCGCGGCCGCGTAGGCAGCGTGCACCTTGCGGTAGTCGTGACCGCCGCGCTTGAGGTTCCAGATCTCGTCGTCGGACAGATCCTTGACGAGCTCTTTCGTGCGCGGATCGCGGCCGAAGAAGTGATCGCGGACGTAACTGCCGTCGTTGGCCTTGTAGGTCTGGAAGTCACCGTCGGGGGTGGTGTTCATCAGGTTGACGAGCGCGCCGTCGCGGTCTGCGTGCAGCAACGCGTCCCACTCACGGCCCCAGACGACCTTGATGACGTTCCAGCCGGCACCGCGGAAGAACGACTCCAGTTCCTGGATGATCTTGCCGTTACCGCGCACCGGGCCGTCGAGACGCTGCAGGTTGCAGTTGACGACGAAGGTGAGGTTGTCCA
This sequence comes from Rhodococcus ruber, assembly GCF_027270735.1. Classification (GTDB taxonomy): domain Bacteria; phylum Actinomycetota; class Actinomycetes; order Mycobacteriales; family Mycobacteriaceae; genus Rhodococcoides; species Rhodococcoides rubrum_A. The sequence continues at coordinate 320,889 of NZ_JAPWIJ010000004.1, forward strand.
GACCCTCGGTGGCAGCGACGTGCGCAAGTCCACGTGATTCCGGCTCGTCCATCTCGCCGTCGCCGAGGTAGGCCCACACGTGCTGATCGGTGGTGTCCTTGATGCCGCGGTCGTTCAGGTAATGGTTGAAGCGAGCCTGGTAGATGGCGTTCATCGGGCCGAGGCCCATCGACACCGTCGGGAACTCCCAGAAATCCTGCATCAGACGCGGGTGCGGGTACGACGGCAGTCCGCCGCCCTCGGTCTCGTGGCTTGCCTCCTGGCGGAAGCCGTCCATGCGCTCGGCCGGGATGCGGCCCTCGAGGAAGGCGCGGGCGTAGATGCCGGGGGAGGCGTGACCCTGAATGAAGATGTGGTCGCCGCCGCCCGGGTGATCCTTGCCGCGGAAGAAGTGGTTGAAGCCGACCTCGTAGAGCGCTGCGGAGGACGCGTACGTGGAGATGTGTCCGCCGACGCCGACGCCGGGACGCTGCGCGCGGTGCACCATGATGGCCGCGTTCCAGCGGATCCAGGCACGGTAGCGGCGTTCCATCGACTCGTCGCCGGGAAACCACGGCTCGTTCTCGGTGGGGATCGTGTTGACGTAATCCGTCGACGTCAAGGACGGCAGCGCAACCCGGCGCTCGCCGGCGCGCTCGAGCAACCTGAGCATCAGGTAGCGAGCGCGGTTTGGGCCGGACCTCTCCAGCAAGCCGTCGAACGATTCGATCCACTCGTTGGTCTCGTCGTTGTCGATATCGGGCAGGTACGACGCGACACCCTCACGGATGACGCGGACCCGGCCGTCCGAGCCCTTCTTGCCTGCAGACGATGTGTTCTGCCGTTCGCCGCTGTTCACTTCGGACAACGTGTGCACTCCTCAATGTGGCGGACGCTCGGTGTGGCGCCCGGTCCCGGTAGACCCGCCCCTGTGACGGCGGTCTACTTTCCTCGTTCTCGTGATTCCTCCCCAATCCTGCTACATCTTGTTGGTTCTGGTAGTACAGAGGTCCAATACCCACCAGTAGAAATTTATGTACTCAATTTCGGCGCGGTCAGCTTGCGCGAACGGCTTCAACACTGTTCGCTTTGACTACTGCACCCACAATTCAAGGAGGTCACCACCGTGGTCGCCGCGGCGGACGCTCAGAACTACGCTCAGAAACTTGGCATAACTCGCGACATGGTCGTACAGGAGCTGGGCTGGGACGAGGACACCGACGATGATCTGCGCGCCGACGTAGAAGATGCGATCGGTGGGGAGACCCTCGACGAGGATTCCGACGAGGTGATCGACGTTGTGCTGCTGTGGTGGCGCGACGGAGACGGTGACCTGGTCGATGCGCTCATGGATGCAATCGGTCCGCTCTCGGACGATGGCATCGTGTGGGTCCTCAGCCCCAAGACCGGCATGTCCGGTCACGTCGAACCCAGCGAGATTGCCGAATCCGCCCCGACCGCAGGATTGACGCAGACCTCTGCGGCAAACCTCGGCGACTGGATCGGAAGTCGATTGGTACAGCCCAAGACTCCCGCTACCAAGCGGTAGGGGAGATGCTCGACACAGGAAGACGGTTCTAGATGCCGATCGAGGTTGGCGCGATTGCGCCCGACTTCACCCTCAAGGACCAGAACAATCAGCTGGTCACGTTGTCGTCGTACAGGGACGTGAAAAACGTTCTGCTCGTGTTCTATCCACTGGCGTTCACCGGCACGTGCCAGGGCGAGCTGTGCAAAGTGCGCGACGAGCTACCGACGTTCGAGAACGACGAGACTGCGATCCTGGCGATCTCGGTCGGTCCGCCTCCGACCCACAAGATCTGGGCCGCAGAACAGGGTTACACCTTCCCGCTGTTGTCGGACTTCTGGCCACACGGTGAAGTGGCTCAGGCGTACGGCGTCTTCAACGACAGCGCCGGATTCGCCAATCGCGGAACGTTCGTGGTCGACAAGTCCGGAATCATCAGATTCGCCGAAATGAACGGACCCGGGGAAGCCCGAGACAGTTCATCGTGGTCCGAGGCGCTCGCACAGGTGAGCTGACCTGCGGAATTGTAGTTAGAGATCAGACACGATAAATTTCTCCAAGCGTTCCGGTGGCCCGGGGTTGTCCCCAGGCCACCGGTACTCGGGCGCATAGCTCAGCGGTAGAGCTCTGGTTTTACACACCAGCGGTCGGGGGTTCGAACCCCTCTGCGCCCACCATCGATGTTCGGGTTCGATCTGGCCGTCACCTCGCCATGACAAGGCGGCCCGGAACGCGGCCCCGCCGGGCGTTTCGCCCTCGGGCTGTTTGGATAGGGCAGTCATGTTCCGTTCCATCAACTCCGAGTGGTAGCGATCTGTGACTAACTGCCGACCTCGATGGTGTCCTGCGGATCGGTTCGGATCGACGATTGCGTTGCCGCAGAGCGGCAACAGGGCGCGGTGCGCTGCCCAGCAGGGTGCTCGGCGAAGAAGTCCGGTCGAGGTGTCGGCACTGTCCCTCGGCCACACCACCTCTCGCACCTGTCGACGACGTGGGCGACGGAACCTGTAGGCCCGGCAGGCTCGCTCGTTCGCCATTTTCGGCGGGTTTATCGCCCGATGCTGCATCGCCCGGTGGCCCTGTGGCGCTGACCGATAACCGGAATCGGTCTGAGGGTTTTGCGTATATCGGTTGGATCGGGCCGGGCATAGCGTCGTGGAGAACCGGTCCGTCCGTGACTCGGTGCACCTAGGAGACATAAATGACCGACGCGACCATTGCCAACCTCGTAGCGCGACTGGAGGTGCTCGAGGCAGAGGCCGACATCAGACGCATCCAAGCGCGATACATGTTCCTGTGCGATACGCCGTGCCCGGAATTCGGGGTGAACGACGACGCTCGTCGAATCGAACTGGTACTGGATCTGTACACCGCGGATGCAGTCTGGGAGGGTGTCGGCGAATACTACGACGGCCAGTTCGGTCGTGCGGAGGGTAAGGATGCCATTCGCGCACACTTCGGGCGCTTCTGGGGCGAGAAGAAGGATCCCGCGCTGTTGCTCAACGCGCACTACCTCACTTCCGAACAGATACACGTCCGTGGTGCTGAGGCCGAGGGGCAGTGGATTCATATGCAGCCCTGGCTTTTTGCCGACGGCAAGAGCTTGTTGCGCTCGAGTCGTCTGAACAACGCATTCCGAAAGGTCGACGGGCGGTGGCTCATTTCCCGTACTCGTACCGAAAACGTCTTCGTGGCACCACTTCCGAACCACTTCGCCGAGGCGTACCCCAGTGCATCTGTGTTGCTGAAGCCCTGACCTAACGATGAGGGAATGTCAATAGGGATATGGAATTGCGGGCGTACGGGAACCTTTATTTCGGTCAACTTGCGCTGATTTTCTCTCGTGGATGGTCGAAAGTGATCTCCACAGCGCCGCGAGAGATTCTCTGGATACCGGCGGTCGTCCAATCGAACAGAATCGAGCAACGATGTCCGAGAAAACTTCTGCAACCGAAATCGAATCGCCACCTGCGCGTTCGAGTCTGACTCGAATCGCGTTCGCCAGCGGTGTCGGGACCTCGCTGGAATTTTATGATTTCGCCATTTACGGTACCGCCACCGCACTCGTGTTCACGGATACATTCTTTCGGACGGGTAACGCGTGGTTCGGAACGTTCATGGGACTGGCAACGTTCGGTATCGGATTTCTGATGGCACCCTTGGGGGCGGTATTCTTCGGCTGGGTCGGCGATACATACGGTCGACGGCGTGCATTGCAGCTGACGTTCCTCGGAATGGGAGCGGCCACCTTGATCATCGGATTGTTGCCGACCTATGCGCAGGTCGGCGTCGCTGCTCCGGTCTGTTTGGTGTTGCTTCGGCTGGTGCATGGGCTCAGTCGCGGCGGCGAGACAGGTGGTGCCGCCGTGCTGGCCATCGAGCACGCGCCGGACGAGCAACGGGCCCGGTACGGCGTGTTCACAGCACTCGGATCGCCGATCGGAACCATCCTCGCGAACGTGTCCTTCGCCTTGGTTCTGCTCTTACCTGCTCAGACGGTTCAGGACTGGGCTTGGCGACTTCCTTTCCTCTTCGGCGGCTTGGTGCTGGTGATGGGGTTGTGGGTTCGCAAAGGCGTCCACGAAAGCCCGGTCTTCAAGCAGATGGTGGCCGAACGCGGCGAGGAGGCCGTGCGCGCTCAGATGCCGTTCAAGGCTGTGGTGAAGAGCAATTGGCGTCGGCTTCTGCTCGCCGCTGGGGTGAACGTCGGGCTCAACTCGACCACGTTCGTGCTTGCCATCTTCATGCTCTCGTACGCCACAGCCAAGGCTCCCGAAGGGCTCGGTCTTCCGCGCACCGACATCGTGTTCGGCAGCATCGCGGCATTGGTGCTGCATGGCATCGCTGTTGTGATCGCCGCTCTTGTGTCCGATCGAATCGGTCGCCGCCCGGTGATGATGGGCGGCGCGGTGGCCACCATCGGCGCTGCACTGACCATCTTTCACATGGCGCAGTGGGGCACCGTCACTTCGGTGGTGCTCGGATTGATGATCGGGTTCACCACCACAGGTTTCCTCTTCGGACCCATGTACACCTACTTCACCGAACTGTTCCCCAAGGAGCAACGCCAGACGGGAATGGGCATCGCATTCCACGTGGGCGCCGTGCTCGGTGGCGGTATCGCGCCGCTGATCGCGAATCGAATAGTCGCCTTCACCGGCGATGCGTCGAACATCGGCTACTACCTGGCCGGTGCGTGCACCATCTCGCTGATATGCCTGTGGATTCTCCCGGAGACCGCTCCGGTTCGACTGGCACGCAACCGACCCGACCCCTCGGTCGTTGTTCGTACATCGTAAGTTCCCGTCCGGCCGTCACCGGCCACAGACACCGAGGATTCTGATGACCTACGCCGATTCGGTCTACTTCAACGGTCGCGTCTTCACCGTGGACGCAGGCTTTCGCGTTGTTTCCGCCGTCGCTGTCCTGGCCGATGTCATCGGACACGCCGCCGTTGTCGTTGGACGTGGCGTACCCGACGGTGAGTTCGATCGCGGATGTGGTTGCAACGGTGCGCGAGGCGGTGGACGCGTCGACCGAGGGTGATTGTGTCATCGGAACAGGCTGGGACGCAGGGTATCTCGACCAATGCCGTGGAGACGAGGGACGGTCTCCAACCCGCTGGGACCTCGACGCAGTGTCTCCGAACAACCCGGTCTTGTTGCAGGACTTCTCCCTACACACGTCCTGGGTGAACTCGGTCGCGCTGCGGCTCGTCGGTGTCGGCGAGAACACCGTCGTCCCCGAGGGTGGCCGCGCGGTGAAGAACGCCGAGGGAGAACTCACCGGCATCTTCAGGGAAGGTGCCCAGGCCCTGGTACAGGCAGGGCTTCCACTTCTCGACGACGAACGGCGCGAGAAGGCCGACCGATCTGCCATCGCGTCACTGCAGCGCGAGGGCATCACGAGTTTCACCGATCCGGCCCTCGGGCCCGGAGGAGAGGCGCTTGCAGGCGGTGCCATGGGCAGTGGGGGGGGGGGGGGGGGGGCAGTGGGGGACTAGCCACCTACGCGAAACTGGCAGCGACCGACGATCTCGGCATTCGCGTCTCGGTGCTGCTTCTGCCGTGCGGAATAAGTTGCACAGCAGACGAATTCGCCACCAACCTCGCATCCATCGAGCCTCCGATCGGGCCCGACCCGCGTAAGTTCCGCGTCCTGGGTGTCAAGGTGTTCGCCGACGGAATTCCCTCGAGCAAGACGTCGTGGATGCACGAGGAATATGTGGGCGGCGGCTGCGGATCTCTCTGCGTCGGTGGTGAAACCGACGAGAGTCGCGTCGAGCAGATGACCGAGATGATTCGACGAGGCCATATCGAGGGCTACCAGGTAGGCGTGCCCGTCACTGGTGATCGGGCGATCGACACGGTGGCGTCGGCGCTGATCGCAGCACAGCGCGATCATCCGAGGTCCGATCCACGGCACTACCTGATCCACGGAGATTTCATTACCCGGCAGACACTGGACAGGTTGGCCGAAGCGGGGATCGGCGTCAACATGAATCCGACCATCAAGTGGACCATCGCCGACCTCGAGCCGGAATTCGTCGGTGTCGAGCGTGCCGCCTACGAATTCCCATACCGAAGTGCCGTGGACTCCGGTGTTCGACTCATGAGTAGTTCGGATGCCCCTGTCACGATGCCGAATTGGCGGCAAGGTTTGTCCACCATGCTCCTTTGTGAAAGCAAGGCGTCGCAGACCGTGAGTGGTCCCGATCAGACCATCTCTTTGGAGCAGGCGCTGCGCAACTACACCATCGATGCGGCATGGCAGGACTTCGCCGAGGACTGGATGGGGTCGATCGAAGTGGCAAGGTTGCCGATCTGACCATCGTGGAGGGCGATCTCGAAAGAGTCGATCCGCACGATATTCCCGCAATGGCAGTGTTACGCACCGTGGTCGGCGGCGCGGTCGTGTACGAGAGGTCCCACCGGTAGCGCGTCATGGACACCGCCCCGCCTTGGTACGGTTGACGCCCAACCGCATCCGAGACGAGGACACCATGCCGAAGGTGGTCGATCGCGACGAACGAAGACACACGATCGTCGCTGCCGCATGGCGTCTGATCGCAGCCCGCGGCATCGACGGGGTCAACATGCGGGATCTCGCAGCGGAAGCCGGTTACACCAACGGAGCACTGAGCCGGTATTTCTCCGGTAAGGACGAAATTCTCCGTGCTGCATTCGAGCTGGTGCTCGAGGAGACGAATGCCCGAATCGAACGATCGGTGGGAACGCATCGCGGGCTCAAAGCGCTGCGCAAGGTGTGCGTCGAGATCATGCCGTTGACCGAGGAGACTCGTCTCGAAGCGCGGATTGCCATTTCGCTGTGGCAGCGAGCGCTGACCGACAGGGACATGGAACAGTCCAATAACGACATCGTCGGCCAGTGGACTTCTCGAATCGCGGCCCATCTGTCCGAGGCGGTCGAGGATGGTGTACTCCAAGACATCGACGTCGAGGTGCACGCGAGCCTGATCATGACGACGATCATCGGCCTTCAGGTCACCGCGGTGCTCGGGCACTCGGGGACGTCTCGAAAAGCGCAGCTATCGCTCATCGACGCAATTCTCGATGGATGCCGAGTGATTCCACCGGCGTAACTCGCTCGGCGTCTCGGGACCGAGCGATGCTCCAGTCGCGAGACGCCGATGACCCAGGTCAGCCCCCGCTGGAGGGCTCGACCTTCTTCAGGTCGGCAATCAGCGTGCGTGCAGTGGTGATCCCGGTTTCGATTGCTCCGTCGACGACCACTCCGTTCCACCCCCGCGCGATGTCCGCACCCGCGAATCTGAGTCGAGTCTCATTGCCGTGAAACGACTTCCATCCCTGGGTGAACTGTCCGGACCGCAGTGTCGCCCACGTTTGACCCGACCATTCGTCTGCGGCCCAATCGTGCCCGCCGCAGTCGAGGACCTGCATCCCGGTGTTCCAGACATCGAGCGCCTTCTGCGCGGAGGTCATGTCGTCGAGATCGATTGCGGTGTGGTCCGATCCGAAGCCGACGAGGATCGTGGCGTCCTCGTCCTCCAGGAAGTACTCGCTGCGGAGCAGCGAGATCGGGTGCTCACCGGGTGCTCCGGCGATGACGGAGTGGTGACCGGCAACCTTGATCCAGATCTTGAACCCGGTGGAGTTCGATCCGTCGCGGATGAGGGTCTGCTGTTCTGCTCCGAGCGGCGGGGAAAAGGTGATGTTCTTCAGCGCGCCGATGGGGACCGTGACGACGACGGCGTCGGCGGTGACGACGGTGCCGTCGGACAGTGTCACCGAGGATGTCGTCGGGCCGTGCTCGACGCGGGTCACAGCGGTGTTCAGCGCGATAGTGCTCCGTATGTCGGCCGCCAGTGCCTCGTAAAGCCCGCGCATACCGTCGACGAGCTTGAATCGGAGAGTTTGCTCGTCCATGAGTGAGCTTCGATGATCGCTCAACGACGCCCAGTGCTTCGCCATCAGGGGCGACGCCGTTGCGGTCGAACCTTGATATCCGGCGGACCAGTACGAGTCGGCGAGATCGATCTGTTCCTGGGTGAATTCGCCGTTTCGGAGACAGTCGAGCACGCTGCCCCGATCGGCCGCGAGGAAGCGTTCGCGTAGTTCGTCCGGCGTATTCGGATCTTCGAGCACCTTCAACGGCTCGTGCGGGAAGGGAAAGAAGTCTCGGGACCCTTCGAATATCTTCTCCTGAATGGCACTGAGAGCGACGTCGAGATCGTGCTCGGTCCCGGAATGAACGGTGCCCTCGCTGACCCAATAGGCGTGGTCGATGTCGGGACTGGGATAGATCTTCTGGTCGTAGCGAGTGATCTCGGTCCATACGAACGGCTGCATCCAGTGCACCCACGTGGCACCCATCTCCAACTGATGGCCGCCCAGTAGGGAATTGGTCCACGCGCGACCGCCGATCCGGTCACGGGCTTCGAAGACGGTGACGTCGTGTCCCGCATTCTCGAGCTCTCGGGTTGCGGTCAAGCCGGCGAATCCGGCTCCGACCACGATGACCTTTCTACGGTCGGAGTCGACCGAGCGAGGAGTGTGGGTAACGGAGGTAGGTGAACTCATGTCGTGTGAACTCTCTGTGTGTTTCCGTGATCGTGATTCGAAAGTCGTTGTGATGAAGCGGTGTCGGCGTTCTCGTCGTGCTACTCGCGCAGAATGTCGCGGACGGTGGGTAGAACCTGCTCGCACAGCAGTCGAATTCCGGTGGCCGTGGTCAGACCGAAGGGGGTGTCGAACTCGACTCTGTGTGCTCCGGCTCGAATGATGTCCGCCGCCTGATGGGCAACCTGCGTCGGTGTCCCCGCGAACGCGAACTTGTCCAGCACGTCATCGGGGATGAGCATGCCTGCGCCTCGATGGTTGCCATCGCGACACATAACCCGGATGCGGGCCAACAGTTCCGGATCCAGCTGAACCGTCGGATCATGTGCGGCAACAACATCGAAGTACGGCGCGGCGGCAGTCCTGGCCGCAACGCGTGCGGCGTTCGAGTCCTCGTCGACCACAGCGATCGCGTTGAGGCAAATGCCCGGTGTCTTGCCTGTACGTCCCGCGCTCGACATCTTTGCCAACCGCGACACCATCGCGGGGTTGGCACTGCCGCCGGCTTGCAGTTCGTCCGCGATCCGCCCGGCAATGGCGGCCAACCGAGGACTCCACGAGCCGATGAGCAACGGAACGTTCGGGCGGTGTACGGGGTACATCACCGTGGTGCCGGCTGTGAGCGAATACACCGTGCCCTCGTACCCGGACGCATCCCCGGCCAACAGCGCTGTCACGATCGACGCTGTATCCACGATTGCGGCAAGGGCTCGGCTCGAATCGATCTTCAGTTGTTCCATCCATGCGCCTCGGACCAATCCGTAGAACGCTCGGCCCCCGGACGCGGCGTCGAGGTGCGCCACTTGCCCCGCGATTTCGACCGGATGCTGGGTCCAGGGCGTGTATGCGGCGATTCCGAGCCGCACACGGGATGTCGACGAGGCCATGGTGTGCAGCACCAGAGCCGGGGGCTGGTACATCAGATCGCCGAAAACCGTGACGGCATCGAAGCCCGCGTCTTCCAGGCGTGCAGCGAGTGGAGCGTAGTCCTGTGGCACGAAGTTCCCCGCCAGACCGACGCCCACTTCGTACTGCCCGATGGCGGTCATGAGCCGTATCCGAGAGAACGCAGTACGGGCAGCACTCGGTTACCGAGTAGATCGATTCCGCCGGACTCGGTGACACCGAACGGCGAATCGAATTCCACGCGGGTGGCTCCCGCGTCGTACGCGGCCGCAGCCTGTTCGGCGACCTCGGTAGGTGTACCGCAGAAGGAGAAATGTGTCAGCAGGTCGTCGGGAATCAGCAGTCCCGCATCCTCGTAACGGTGTTCTCGAAGCAAGGTTCCCATGCGCGCGAGCAGATCCGGATCGAGGGAGACGGTTCGATCCAGAGTTGCGATTGCGTGCATCGGTAGGGCGGCGTCGGTGCGGGCGCGTCTGCGTGCGGCGTCGCCGTCCTCGTCGACGACGGTCACCGCAGTCAGAACAATTCTGGTGGACCCAGGATCCTTCCCGACCGCTGTCTCGCCCACCTCGGCCCATCCGCGGATCAGCGGGACCATAGCAGCGTTGGCGCAGCCCCCGACCTGGATCTCGTCGGCGCGGCGACCGGCCAACTCCGCAAGTTTGGGGCTCCACGTCCCGATCATGAGCGGCAGTACTCGTCGCAGTACGGGGTAGTAGGGACGAGTACCGGCCGCTACCGAATATTTCGTACCGTCGTATCCGCGACCGTCACCGGCCAGCACGGCCTCGACCACTCCGAGTGTGTCTTCTATGGCAGTCAATGCTCGAGTGGTGTCGATTCCCAACTGATCCAACCAGGCACCACGGACTATGCCGAGAAATGCCCTGCCACCGGACAGTTGATCCAGATACGCCATCTGGCCCGCGATCTCGACCGGATGCAAGGTCCAAGGCGTGAAGCAGCCGATGCCCAGACGCAGTCGAGAGGTGGCCGTAGCCATTGCGGCCAGCACCATGGCTGGGGGTTGCATCATGAGATCGCCGAAGGCGGTAGCGACGTGAAATCCATAGTCCTCCAACGCACGAGCCAGTTCGTGGTAGTCGCCGGGCGGGAGCGTACCGCCGAACCCAACGCCGAATTCCGTGTAGTGCGCCATCAGGACAGATCCTCGGTGCGCATGGTGACTTCGCCGATACGGTCGATGCGCATCAGCAGCCCCTCCTCGGGATCGGGACAGCACGCCATGGTGTCCTGTTCCAACCAGTCGGATGCAGGCAGTCGGCGCATCTTGGCCGGAAGCATCGGCAAAACTGCTTGGATTGCCCAGTAGCAGAACGCTTGTCCGTCGGGGAGCGAGAGGCGGTCACTGTTGCGCACCTCGAAGAAGTCGCCTTCTTTCATTCCGCACACCGATCGGCCCTTGATTTCGCACACGGTCACTCTGAGGTCGAACAGGGTCATCTCTTCGTCGGTCACAGTTTTCACCTTTCACAGGATGTGAGCTCTGGGAACGTCGGTCGGCGCGAGATCGTTTTCGGCAACGGCAAGTTCGGGGAGTGTGTGCCGTTTGCCGATGCCGTGATAGACGCCCCAACCGATACACAGCACAACCAGAACCAGTGCAGCGAAGACTCCGTAGCGGGATTCGTCGGCGGGAAGAGGGAAGATCGACCCGGCGATTCCTGCGCCGACGGTCAGAACTGCGGCCGCAACCGCGATCCATCCGGCTGTGTGCCATTCACGCTCGAGCAACAGCTTGATTGCAGCGATGATCAGCACGAAATAGGCACTCATGACAAGTAATCCGCCGAACGTGGCACCCACCGCGAAGCCTACGTACGGGTTCATGTCCGTGCGTGAACTGATCAATGCCACCAGGGCGATCCCGAGGATGGAGACCGTCGCAAACACCCCGATGCCAGTCGTCGGTGTCTGCCACCTGCTCAGGCGGGATGCAGACCGGGGGAGAAGGCTTCCGCGGGAGAGTGCAAATATCCCGCGAGAGGATGCGACCATGAATCCGATTGCCACCGCGACCATATCGAGGACCAGCCCGAGCTGCGCCAGCGGAGCGATCCAGTCGCCCACATACGTCGTTCCGAGGGTCGACAGGCCGAGCGGATCCGAGGCCCAGTCCTGCGCGACGTTGTCCGCACCGAAACCGATGGTTCCTGCGTATTGCATGAGTAGGCAGAATCCGGCGACGATCAGGATGGTCGCAATGATGGCGCGAGGTATGGACTTTCGCGCGTCCTTGGCTTCCTCACCCAGCGAGGCCGACGACTCGACACCGACGAACAGCAATGCGCAGAAGATGAACGTGGGGAGGAATTGGCCCGCGGTGGGAGCTGTCGGGTCCAGCACGACAGCGGTATTGCCGTCGGCACCCCCCTTTGCGATCACAGTGACAGCGATGATCAGGTAGGGCACAACGGACAGTACGAAGATGGTCAGCTGCGCACGTACCGACAGATCGACACCACGAATGTTGACCAGCGTGACGAACAGCAGTACGCCGAGGGAGATGAGCCAGAACGGTACGTCGACATCGGCGTACGCCACCATGAGGTCATGGCCGAGTACACCCGCACCGATCAGCATGGTCGGTCCGCCGAGGATGATGTAGGCGAGGTAGTAGAAGCCCGCCGTGGAGATGCCGGCAGTAGGCCCGAGTGTGCGGCCTACATATTCGTACATAACGCCCGCGCTGGTGTAACGACGCGCGAACATGACGAGCACGGCACCGAGTCCCAGAATTCCCAGGAGCACGACGATCAGGTAGAGCGGCCCTGCGCTGCCGCCTTTTGCGGCGATGATGCCGCCGAGGAGAGCGGCGGAGGTGATGGGTCCGACAGCCAGTGACTGAGCGACCAGGTCTATCGTGCCGAGCTTTCCGCGCGCGAGGGTTCCGGCCGGAGACGTGTCGATCGATCCGCGCTCGGCGGCCGGGAGAATTTTCTCAGCAGTCATTCGATGTCCTCGTTTGGGGCTACAATTGTTGACTAATAATTGATGTGCGTCGTTGCCTGCTCGATTCCGCAATGTAACGAACTGAAGTCGTGTGACGCCTGTCGAGAGGGCGTCTGCCCGTTCCGACCGCGAGAGTGATGCTGTGGACCGACTGTAACCACTGTGCTCCGAATCACCTTTGATTGTCAACAGTGGTAGATAAAAAATCCCCCACCGGCGGGTGGGGGAGTGGTCGGTTGGGTTCCGGTCAGTACAGTTCGATGACCAATTTGCTGGATTTGGCACGGGAGACGCACAGTGCGATCTGAGTGCCCGCGGTCTTGTCGGCAGCCGAAAGGCAATTGTCTCGGTGCTCGGGTTCGCCCTCGAGTACACCGGACACGCACGACCCACAGATGCCTTCTTCGCACGACTTGAACACCTCGATGCCGTTCTCCTCGAGCACGGAGAGAATGGATCGGTCGGCAGGTATGTGGAAGGACTCACCGGTGTCCATCTCGACGGTGAATTCGGTGTCCCCGGAGGTGTCGATGTCGGAGGCGACGAAGTGTTCGATGTGAATGTTGTTCGGCCCAACGACAGGTGCGAAGATCGAGGATACCGAATCCATGAAACCTACTGGACCGCAGGTATATACGGCTGACGATGCGCCCGTCGAACCGGCCAGTCCAGCCAGTACTGCCTTCTGTTGCGCGCGGCTGATCCCGATGTGTAGGTGGACGCGGTCGCGAAATTCGGACCGCTCCTCCAACAATTCGCGGAACGCAGTGTGCTCCCGGCTGTGCGAGAAGTAGTGGAGTTCGAAGTTCGCGCCGCTATCGTGCAAGTGATACGCCATGCTCAGCAGAGGCGTGACGCCGATACCGGCCGCGATCAACAGGTGGGTGTCGGCATCTGCTGCCACCCCGAGCAGGTTCCGTGGTTCGCTGATCTCGAGTATGTCGCCTTCCCGAACGCGGTGCAACGCCTCGGATCCCCCGCGCGAGGCAATTTCGTGCTTGACCGCGATGAGCAGAGAACTCGGTTCGGAAGGGGGCCCGCACAGTGAGTACTGCCGAAGGACACCCGTCGGACCTGTCACGTCGATGTGGGCCCCGGCTTGATATGGGCCGAGGGCACCCCCGCCGTCACGAACGAGACGGAGCGAACGAATGCTGGGGGTCTCGTTCACGATGTGCGAGACAACTACTTTGACACTGGACACGGCGTCTTCCTAACGCATGTAGAGTCCGCCGTTGGCATCCCAGCATGCACCCGTGACCGACGCGGCCGCCGGAGATGCGAGAAGGGAAACCATTTCGGCGATGAATGCCGGGTCGCCCAGGCGACCGACGGGGATGGTGTGGGCGAACGAGTCGAGATTGGCGTCGCCGACGATCTCTCGAACGATCGGTGAGTCCTGCGGTCCCGGTGACACCGCGTTCACGGTGACTCCTGCCGAGGCCAGTTCTCGCGCGAAGACTTTCGTCAACGACATCACGGCACCTTTTGCCGACGCGTAGTGCCCTCCGGTGGCCGTGCCCCCGTTCTGTCCTGCCAGCGAGGCCATGTTCACTATTCGGCCGTATCTGTTGCCGGCCATGTAGCTACCGAAGACTTGGCAGGCGGTGAATGTGCCCTTGAATCCGACGGCCATCACCGAATCCAGTTCTTCGGCAGTGATGTCCATCAAGGAACGTGCCTGAGTCTTCGCGGCATTGTTGACCAGTACCTCGACCGATCCGAAGTGGTCGACGACTTCGGACAGAAGGCACTCGAGCGCAGACCTGTCACTGACATCGACCTGGAAACCACGGACCCGATCGGCGGAGCCGAGTTCGGTCGCCAATACGTTCGCGGAGTCCAGGTCGATATCTGCGACGGCGACTCGGTGACCGGTGGCGTGAAGCTTGCGCACGATGAGTTCACCGAGGCCGTGGCCGCCGCCGGTGACGACGGCAACTGGGGCGTTCACAGTAGGAACCCGGCTGCGGGAACAGCGTCTTCGCTGTCGACGAGCCGAATCACCTTGAGAACGATTCGGTCTGCGTTGCCTTCGTCGCCGAGTCGGATGCGGTATTCCACGTCTCCGGCCCACAGGTCGTGCCTACCGCGTTTGAACGCAACGATGATCTGTGAAGCGCGGAGATGAATTTCGTTGTTCGCGAACGAATCGACGACGAAACGGGACACTGTTCGGGTGGTGACGGCGGCGTCCACAGCCGCGATCGCGTAGCCCTCGGTCATACGCACCACGCGCATGTCGCGCATGCGCGCGTCGTCGTAGATCATGTTGAGTCGGTTGTCGAAGTCGTCCCCGGTGGAATCGATGGGAACCACGTACCGACCGTCCTCGGAGTACAGATCCTTCCACGTCTGGTATTGCTTGCGATCGAGTAGATCGGCCTCGCGCCAGATCAGTTCGATGGCACGCACGACACGGGTGTCTGCGATCGACAGTGCGGCGACGGCGGTGTCAGCCATTGCTCATCATCTCTTTCCACTGTGCGTAGGCTGCTCGCATACCGGTTTCGTCGGTCACGTGCGAGGTCGGCCACCCTTCGACGCTCGGCTTCTCCCGAGCGCCTCCGCGATTGACAAGGATGGGCATGTCGGGTGCGCCCTGAGCGCCGCGCTGGACTCGATCCCAGCCTTCGGCGTCGTCGGGTGTACCGAAACCGAACGGACCTTGGAAATGCTCATGCACCCGCAGTCGGGTTCTGTTGACCGGATCGACGATCTCGGCTGGGCCGTCCGGTCCGATCGCGAGGTGCTCGATGGTTGTCGCATCGACCGCGGTGGGCTCGAGTACGCGGAAAAATGCCGCCGACATCGAGACGTTGGGAAAGAGATTGAGGTTGAAGCCGGTACCGTGCATGGCGCGGACGATCTTGCGGATCGCCGGCTCGTCGAGCCCCGCAGCGGACAACTCGGCGACGAGGCCGTCGAAACGTGCTTGAAGTGGCTCGGTTCCGTCGTCGGCATCCAGGTCGGAGTGCTCGGGCACCATCTGCATCACGCTGTGCCCGTTGCCGAGATCGTGGGTGACGGCCTCCGGGTTGGTCATGAACGACATCATGTCTGCCGTTTCGGCGTCGACCGATGCCATCCACGATCGATGCACGATTGGGAAATGGTATCCGTCCGTGGTGTTTTCGAGCTGAATCTTCCAGTTTCCGTTGAAGCGGAATCGGTGCGTACCCAGAACCTTGATGGGATAGCCGCCGCCCTGCTTCATGAATCGGTCGATCCAGAGTTTGGCGTCGCCGAGAAAGTCCTCGAGTGATTCGATGTCGGAACTGAATGTCGCGAAAATCAGGCCGCCGTAGGACTCGGTGCGCAACTTCTTGAGAGAGAGTTCGCCCTTCTCGATGACACCCTCGTAGCCCTCCGGGTAGGGGATGCCTCGCAATTGTCCGTCCAAGCTGTAGGACCACGCGTGGTAAGGGCAGGTGAAACCGTTTGCGACTCCGGTCTTCTGTTCGCAGATGCTGGCCCCGCGGTGCCGGCAGCGGTTCAGCAGCGTGTTGAGCTGGCCCTTGCGGTTCTTCGTCACGATGACCGGTTGCAGGCCGACATGTGTGGACTTGAAACTGCCCGGCTTGGGCAGTTCGGACTCGTGAGCGACCCAAATCCAGGTGCTCTCGAAGATCTTGGTGATCTCCTCGTCGAATACGTCCGGGTCGGTGTAGATCCGACCCGCAACACGATCGCCCATCACCAGATCGGACGCCGGGGACTTCTGTGCTGTCTCTTCGGTGTCGTGCACGGTCATCGATATCTCCATGGCTCTTACGTTGTCCAGATTGCGAGTGGTAGCCACCGAATGACGAAGCTGAACAACGTCATTCGGTGGAGAATAGGTGCGCAGTGTTCAGTACGTACGCGGAGTGAGCGCGCGGCCGATTCGGGCTTCGATCTTGACGTACTTCCACAGCTTCCAATCGCTCGATCCGACCTCGATCGTTCGCAGGAAGTTGCAGGCTTGCTTGACGGTGTCGTGCGAATCCACGTCGGCAAGTAGGTAACAGGTCCACGGCCAGGAATCCGAGGGGCCGACCGTCGTGGCATCGTCGTCGATATCGCCGATGAAGTCGACACCGTCGAGGCCTTTGATGCCGTCGGACAGCGCGACGAACGCCGTCCAGACGTCGCCGGCCGTCACTCCGGACTCGGGGAGGTCGAAGAAGTTCTGGTTGATGCCGATACAGAACAGGACGCGAAGCGGGGTGCTGGTCATGTGTTGTCCTTCGAGGGTCATTTGAAGCCGGGGACGGTGGGCGGCTGGCCCATCAGCACTGCGCCTGCAGCGTCGTACATGGCGGGTCCGAGGAAGGCATGTTGTTGGGGAACGAGCGCGTCACCGGCCCACTGCTGGAGGGGATGCGCGGCGAAAATGGTTCCTGTGCCGGAGATTTCGATGATCTTCGTAATCGTCGATGCCGCTGCTTTCGCCAGGTGTGTCGACGCAAGCCGCAGGTGCGCGTTCTGGGTGTCGGTGGCGTCGTCGCCGCGCAGCACGGATTCCCACACTTCATCGGTCGCCTCGTAGAAGTACGCGCGGGCTGATCGCAGCGCTGCTTCCGCTTCGGCGACGGCGATGCGGTAGTACGGCCGGTCGGCCAGCTTCGGCGCTCCGGTGATGCCGGACTTGCCTGCACCGACCTTTGCTGCGTAGTCGAGCGCACTTCGAGCGACGCCGGCGCCGACCACCGCGAGAACCTGTGCAGCATAAGCGATCGTGGGGTAGTGGTAGAGGGGCTCGTCGATGGTGGCTGCTCCGCCGCGGATGAATGTCCATTCACGCGCGACCTCGACCTTGTTCACCACGAGGTCGAACGACCCGGTTCCGCGCATACCGACGACGTCCCATTCCTGAACGATGTCCACGTTCTGCGGGCGCAACAACGCCGTTCGGGGTTTTCCGCCGGTCGAGTCGTCCCCGGGAATTCCTACGCCGAGAATGTCCGCACCCATCGATCCGCTGGCAAACTTCCAGCGGCCGTCGACCAGGAATCCGCGGTCGGTTGCTGCCGCTGGCTGCACCGGAAACAGCCCGCCTGCGAACACGACATCAGGGCCGTCGGCGTACAGCTCGGCCTGGGTGTCGACCGGTAGCGCCGCAAGGTAGATCAAGGCGGAACCGAAGCTCGCGACCCAGCCGGCCGATCCGTCCACGACGGAAATCTTCTCGATGGTGCGTAGAAAATCCGCCGGGGCCTGGGGATCACCGCCGAAGCACCGAGGGGTGGCAGCCCGGTAGATACCGACTTCCTTGAGACGCTCGACGAAGTCCGTGGATACGAAACGCTGATCACGAAACTCCGTCCGCCGCTGCGCTAGTTCGACCAGTACGTCGTCGAGAGTCGCGGTCTTCTCTGTCTCGGGTGGGGCGTGCTGCGTAAGTGTCATGGCCGTCTCCTTGTGCCTCGAGCCTCGTGCCCTGTTTCGTTGTCTCCGACCGTAATGCGAGTCACGTCACGCCGAAATCGGTAAAGAGTGCGGTCGGCAGGGGGTGCGTCCATCACACCCATAGGTAATTTCTTCAGTACCCCGGCAAGTGCGCGTTTCCGCACACCGATCGATCGGCCACGCATACGCTCGGAAATATGTCCATCGATCCACGTGCACCGGAGATGGTGCCGGCCGATTTCGTCGAGATGATGAATGCCGCACAGGTATGCGTGCTGGTTCACGACGGGGCCACCAAGAGCATCCTGTGGGCCAATCCTGCCGCGTGCGCGATGCTGGAATTCGACCTGGACGAAATTCGTCCACTCAAAGCCAACGACATGAGCAGCTCTGCGCAGCAATACGACCGGGTGGTGGGTCGCGCATGGTTGCACGAGGCAGTGGAACGGGGCGGCAGTCGCATCGAGTGGCACTACCGATCGAAATCGGGCCGCATCATCCCGACCGACGCGATCGCGACGCGGATCGAATTGGCGCGGGGTCCTGCGGTGTTGGTGCAATTTCGGGACATCGAAAGTGAGCAGCGCACCGAACGTGCCTTGAGGTCGACGACGACATACGTCGACGCTCTGGCCAGAAACACCTCGACGATCGTCTTCGTGTTGGACGACACGGGCTCGATCGAATTCGCCACCGACACTGCGATGAAACACCTCGGGATCGATCCGGGCGTGGAACCGCCGGCCGGCCGATCGCTCGCTTCGTATGCGTCTTTCCACATAGCCGGCCGCCGAGCGACGTGGAGCGAACTCGTCGTCGACGCAAGTCCGGTGGCGTCCGTCCGGCTGGAAGTGCCTGACGGCGACACACGAACACTGTGGCTGGACGGTAGCGTCGAGAGGCTGCAGGAGAACGAGGTGAACTCATACCTGATGCTGCTGCACGACGTGTCCGACCGCGTGCGTACAGAAGAGATGCGCGGATTGGAATTGCAGCGAGAGAACTACCTGGCCCGCTACAACGCCATGGGGGACATGGCAATGGCCATCGCACACGAGTTGGGACAGCCCCTCGCAGCCGCAGGAAATTTCCTGGCCGGAATCGAAACCATTCTGAACGGTCACGGCCCGCTCGACACACGGGTGCAGTACGGCCTCGCGTCCGCGCGCCGGCAGATCGAGAGGGCGGCAACGATCGTCGCCACGTTGCGGGCTTTCGTCGGACACCTCGAGCAGATAGAACAGACTGCCGACCTCAACACCGTCGTCACCGAATGCCTCTACTTCGTTCGCCTACGCGCAGAACAGAATTCCGTGCAGATCAGGTTCGAGCTCGCGGACGAGCCGGTGCAGGTGCTCTGCGAGCGCGTCTTGACGGGTCAGGTCATCATCAACCTCTGCTTCAATGCGATCGACGAAATGGCTCAGTGCGCGCTCGAGGACCGAACGATCACGCTGTCGACCAGCAACCGCGAAGACGGAGGTGCCTTCGCGGTGAGCGATCGCGGAAGGGGGCTGCAGCGTAACCCCTTCGAGGAATCGTTCACCACGAAGCGGTCGGGCAGCGGAATCGGTCTTGCGCTCAGTTACCGGATCATCACCAGGCAGCACGGCTCCATCTGGTACACCCCAGGAGCAGAGGGTGGTTCGGTGTTCGGTTTCGTGCTTCCGACGGTGGGACCGGACGCAGAGTCCTCGGGGGCAGACGAGCATTCGATGTAGGGGAATTCTTCAGGCCCAGCAAGGAACTCTTCATTCCGGTTCCTCCGCCCAGCTCGTAGCGTCGACCCATGATCTTCGGTAGCTGAGTACGCCGTGGCCGGACCTATCTTGGAGAGCGACGTATGGACGACACACGCGAGCACATGACTTTGATGTGCTACAACGACACTCACGGGTATGGATGGCGGCACGTCGACCTGTTCATGCACGATCACGACGGCAACGAGCTGAACTGGGTGCACTGGCAGGTCAAGGCGGACGGACCGGATGCGGCAGATCTGGCGACCGCACGTGCCGAGCCGTACCTCCGGCGTGTATCGGACTGGCGGCATTTCGTCAGCGCGAGCGGCATGGACTACTGGACTGCGGACGCCGTCTGGGGCGAAGCGTGAACGTCAGATCATCGCTGTACCAGCCGTGGTCGCTGGCCGATCTCGTCGATGACCTCGAAGCCGGGCGGATCACCGGAGCGGACGTCTGGAACCGCTCTCGATCTCGGATCGACGAAACCGAAAACGATGTGGCGGCGTGGGTCGTACACGCGCCGCCGGCCGAGTCCGATGGTCCGGTAGGTCCACTGGGCGGAATCCCGTTGGGCGTCAAGGACATCATCGACGTCGAGGGCATGCCGACCAAGTGTGGAACGGATTTGTATGCCACGCGAGGGCCCGAAACATCCGATGCGGCCATCGTCGGCGCTTGGCGCAGTGCTGGTGCCGTGCCCGCAGGCAAGACGGTCTCGACCGAGTTCGCTTTCTTCGCTCCAGGGCCGACGCGCAATCCTGCTGCTCCGAGCCGCACTCCGGGGGGTTCTTCGAGCGGTTCGGCAGCAGCGGTAGCGTCCGGGCAGGTGCCCCTTGCGCTCGGTTCGCAGACCGCCGGATCGGTAACCCGACCAGCGTCGTATTGCGGCGTCGCATCGATGGTCATGACCCGGGGGCTCCATTCGACCGACGGCGTCACCGGTCTGAGTGCGAGCTTGGACAGTCACGGACTCTACGCAGCTCGAGTACGCGATCTGGCATGCGCCTGGTCGGCATTCGCCGCGAAGAAAGTCGTTCTGGGTTGTCTGTCTCACCGCCCGCGGGTTTTGCTTTGGGATGCTACCGAACTCGGTGTGGTCGAGCCGCCGATGTCCCACGCCGTCGACGAACTCGGTCGGGCAATTCGTGCAGACGGAGCGCAGCTCGCGAAACCCTCGTCGACCGATGCCGTGTTCGATGCCACCATTGCCCATGCGGTGGTCATGGCCTACGAGGCGGCGCTGGAAAGAAGTGCGCTCTTCGCAGACATCGACCGGCTCAGCGAGCCGTTGGCTGCACTCCTACGGCGTGGAGCGGCAACCACCACCGCCGACTACTACGCCGCCGGCACGGTCATTGCCGAGTCGCGAGAACGCATCATCCGCCTCTTCGACAACGCCGATGTCATCGTGGGGCCGGCTGCGCCGGGTGTAGCTCCGGCGGGTTTGACCGCAACCGGGGATCCTGTGTTGAGCCGGGCATGGCAGGCCTGGGGGCTGCCCGTCGTCACAGTGCCGGGACTGACCGACTCCGTCGGCTTGCCCCTGGGAATCCAGGTCATCGGCCCACCGAATTCCGAGTCGCAACTGCTGGCAAGTGCCTGGTGGATCTCCGAGGTGATCGCGTCGTCGGCCTGAACGTGAACTCCGAGGACATCGATTTTCCTTTCTGCATCGATCACAATCAATTCCACCGAACACAGGAGGCGGCCATGACCGCAGTATCGAATTTCACCACTGAACTCTTCATCGAGGGAGGTTGGAGCGGCGGTGGCGCAGGAACATTCGAATCCTTCGACCCCTCGACGGGTGAGAAGCTTGCCGACATCGCCTCTGCCAGTGCGAGCGACGTCGATCGCGCCGTCTCCGCAGCGCAGGCCGCGTTGACCGGATCCTGGGCGGCCGTTCCGCCGTCACACAAGGGACAGTTGTTGAACAAGCTGGCCGATCTGGTCGACCGCGATGCCGAAATTCTGGCCCGGCTCGAGTCGCTCGACATGGGCGGATTGTTCTTCCTCGGAAAGATGATGTTCGTCCCCAATCTTGTTGCCTCGCTGCGGTACTACGCAGGATGGGCTGACAAGATCAACGGTGAGACGCTTGCGAACGACGGGTACATGGGCCGTCCCACCTTCGCCTACACACGCCGCGAACCGGTCGGCGTGATCGCCGCCATCATCCCCTGGAATGCCCCGCTGATGATTCTCGGGTGGAAACTGGCTCCCGCACTCGCCACGGGTAACACGGTCATCGTCAAGCCCGCCGAGGATGCGTCCCTGTCCATCCTGCACCTTGCGAAGCTGATCGAGGAGGCCGGGTTCCCGGCCGGCGTCGTGCAGGTCCTGCCGGGTATCGGAGCGGTCACCGGTGAAGCACTGACGACGCATTCCGGGATCGCCAAGGTGTCGTTCACCGGATCCACTGCCGTCGGTCGTCGAATCCTGGTCAACTCCGCAGCGGACTTCAAGCGCACCACACTCGAACTCGGCGGCAAATCGCCACAGATCATCTTCGGAGATGCCGACCTCGAGTCCGCGGTGGGTGGCGCAGCAATGGGGCTCTTCACCAACTCGGGCGAGGTGTGCGCGGCGGGCACGCGGATCTTCGCTCACCGGTCGGTCTACGACGATGTGGTGGAAGGCCTCGGTGCTGCCGCTGAGGCGCAGGTTCTGGGCAACCCCTTCGAGGAGACCACGACGATGGGTCCGCTTATCAATGCGAAGCAGAAGGATCGCGTCCTGGGCTACATCGAGCAGGGCAAGTCCGAGGGGGCGCGCCTGGTGGCGGGTGGTACAGAACGCGGCGGGGAAGGTAACGACCGTGGCCATTTCGTCCGGCCGACGGTGTTCGCAGGGACCAACGATCTCACGATCGCGCGCGAGGAGATCTTCGGACCGGTGGGGATAGTCGTTCCGTTCGATGACGACGCAGAGGCGATCGCACTCGCCAACGACAATCAATACGGCCTGGCGGCCACGCTCTGGACAACCGATCTGAGACGGGCCCACACCGTGTCGGCTGCTCTGCAGGCCGGCGCCGTTGCAGTCAACGGATGGTCGCCGTTGGCACCGCAATTGCCCTGGGGCGGAGTCAAAGCCAGTGGTCTGGGACGAGAACTCGGGTACGAGGGAATCCTGGCCAACACCGAGGCGAAGACCGTCACGATCGTTCTATGAGCGACCCCGCCGAAGCCGTCGACCCACCGGTCGGCGGCTTCCGCTGTGCGGGTGGCGATCCACGGCTAGGCTCGGAACTCATGGAAGCCGCGAAGCCCACCGTCGTTCACGTGGTGGACGACGACGAAGACCTCAGGCAATCACTTGCGTTTCTACTGCAGAGTGTGGGAATCGAGGCGTTGACCTATCCGACCGCCACGGCATTTCTCGAAGAAATGGACGCGGCCGAACCCGGTGTCGTCATTGTCGATGTGAGAATGCCGGGCATGAGCGGTTTCGAGTTGCAGGACGAGTTGGTCAGACGCGAATATCCGGCACCCATAATCTTCTGTTCTGCGCACGGAGATATTCCTATGTCGGTACGTGCTCTCCGCGCGGGTGCCGTCGATTTTCTCGAAAAGCCGTACGAGCCTCAGCGCATGCTCGAAGTCGTCCAGGAGCAATTGCGACTGGCTGCCGGTGTGTTCACAGAGCGTGAGGAACGTGCCCGCGTACACCGACGCCTCGATACACTCACACCCCGGGAGCGAGAGGTATTGCGACTGGTGGTCGAAGGCATGGCCAGCCAGCAGATCGCGCGTCGTCTGGGCACCAGCGTCAAGACCGTCGATGTGCACCGCGCTCGTATCAAGGCCAAGACCGAGGCCGAGAGTCTGGGAACCCTCGTCCGCGATGTGTTGGCGTGGCGAGTGACTGTCTGATCGATTTCGGCGATCGCTCGACACGGTAGGGCTAAAGGTTTCCCGCCTACCTGTAAGTGAGTACGGGAAATTAATTTGGAGTCATACCAATTCGGTTATCCGTCGAGAATGCTCAGGAGATCGACATGCCCAACGCAGTGGCAATAGAGGATGCGCAGAGAACGTTTCGGGAAGTGACGGGGCACTACCCGACGGGAGTCGCGGTGGTGACCGGTGTCCATCCCACGGGCGAATTGCTTGCGCTCGTGGTCGGCACATTCAGTTCCGTTTCGCTGGATCCACCGCTGGTGTCTTTCATGCCCATGAAGACCTCGCGCACCTTCACGAAGATGGAGGAGTGTTCTTCGCTGTGCATCAACATCGTCGGCGGCGATCAGGAACGCGAGGTGATGTCGATCGCCCAGCGCTGGGAGAACAAATTCGACGGAATCGATTGGTACCCATCGCCACACGGAAGCCCGGCTCTCACCGACGCGATCGGATGGATCGATACCGAGATATGGAAGACCGTCGACGCCGGCGATCATTGGATCGTGCTCTGCGAGGTTCAGGACATGGCGATCACGAACCCGGTGTCCCCGCTGATCTTCTTCCAGGGCGGCTACGGCAGCTTCGTCTGTACTTCGTTACTCGCCCGGATGGACCACGAAATTCTCCCGGCCATTCACGCCGCCCATGCTGCACGCTCCGAGGTCGAAGCTCTCGCCGCCGAGATCGGTTGCGAAGTATCGGTTTTGACTGCGGTCAGTGCCGACGAGATGGCCACGGTGCTCTCTGCGACAGCACCGGGCGTCGATCGCGATGCTGCTCTGGCGCAGCGGATACCGATCGTCCCGCCGATCGGTGACTCGTACGTCTTCGCTCTCCCGGAAGCCGAGCAGAATCGCTGGATCGACAAGCTGAAGGGTGACGAGAAGGACACGCAGGTTCACAGGAACCGGCTCGACTTCATCCGCGAACACGGGTACGGGATCTCATTCCTTCCCTCCGAGGGCTCCGCGGCGTACACGGAGATGCGTCAGGCCACCAAACAGTACGAGTCGGGCCGCCTTACTCCCCGGCAAGAACGAGACATCCGTGCCCGAATCGGTAGGACCTCGGTCGACTACCGGCCGCAGATGCTCGACGCCGAGGGCTCGTACAACGTCGGGTCCGTCGTGCTGCCGGTCCGCGATCCGGCTGGGCGACACACGTTGACGCTCAGGCTCGCTCAGGTACCACAGAACGCGCAGGGGAGCCAGGTGTCAGCATGGATAGACCAGGCTCGTAACGTTGTGACTGTGTTGGAAGCAGCCCCGGCCGATGGACCTGGTGCGCTTACCGACGCGTCGGTGAGAATCTGAGCCTCGAACAACCGCAACAACGACAAGCCCCGTGCCCGACGGCACGGGGCTTGTCGCGTACGAGAAGTCCTCTTCGTCGAGAACCGATCGAGCCGGTACCCAACTCGGTGGGTACCGGCTCGACGCAGCACAGGGCCGCTCGTGGTTCTCTCAGGTCGAAGGGGTGGCGCCGTCGCGATCCGGTGACTGCAACGGTGCTCGGCGGCTGTCGATGAGGTGCCCACCGACCACGCCTGCGATGAACACCAGGCAGAGCACCACGAGGAACGTGGTGGCGACTGCTACAGAACCGCCGATGAGGGTAGTGAAATTGTCCAGGACCAGAACGGTGATGGCGATGAGGCCGATGCTGCCGAGGACAGGAGCGATTCGGGTGTTCCAGCGGCGAGAGTCGACATTGCTGCGGCGAAAGAACACGACGATGGCGAAACTGGTCAAGACCATCACCGCGAGGATCGCGACGATCGCCACGCCGGACATCCAGGTGAAGAGTTGAAGTACCGGATCTGCACCCACGAGTGCGAAGATTCCGACGAGAACGACTGCGGATGCCGTTTGCAGTATCGATCCCCGGTGCGGTGAGCCGTGTGAGGGATGCACCGCCGCGAAGCGCGCCGGTGCGTAACCCGAACGGGCCAACGCGAACACGTATCGTGAGATGGCCGAGTGAAATGCGAGCACAGCCGCGAACAAACTCGTCACCAGCATGATCGCAATGATGTCCGCGGCCAACGGGGAGAGGTACACCGCTACTGCGTCGAACGTAAGATTTGCAGTGTCTTTGCTTGCCGCAGTGGCGATCTTGTCGCTGCCGTACGCCAGCACCAACGCCCAACTGCACACTGCGTACAGGGCCCCGATCAAAATGATGGCTACATAGGTCGCGATCGGTACGGTTCGTTTGGCGTCGCGCGCTTCTTCCCCGTAGATGGCTGTCGCCTCGAACCCGACGAACGATCCGACCGCGAACATCATGGCAATGCCGGGGGAGGCCGAGAAGAAGGCGTGCGGGGTGAACGAATCGACGTCGATACCGTGCGCTCCGCCTTTGATGAACACGGCTGCCGAAAGTGCCACGATGGCAACGATTTCGAGGACAAGCAAGACCCCGAGCACCTTCGTCCCCACCTCGATGTTGCGATATCCGACCAGCGCGACGCAGGCAATGAGCGCGAAAGCCCACACCCACCAGGGGAGGTCGGGGCCGCCGTACTGGACGACTAGTGAGTCGATTGCATTCGCCGCGAGTCCGTAGATTCCGGCCTGGATTGCGGTGTAAGCGAAGATCGCCAACGCCGCGGCACCGACTCCCATTCGCGCGTCGAATCCCTTGGTGACATAGGCGTAGAACGCGCCGGTGTCTGTGATGTGGCTGCTCATGGCCGCGTAGCCCACGCTGAAGACCAGCAGGACCAGCGCGGCCACCACGTAGGTCGACGGTGCGCCGGCACCGTTGCCGAGGGCGATCATGACCGGAAGGGAACCGGCGACCGTGGTCAGGGGAGAGGCGGCTGCAAGAACGAGGAAGACGATTCCTGCCACCCCGATGGACCCTCTCAATTGGTTCGAGTTCGATGACATCTTGGGTGTCCTTGTCCGCGTTGGGCTCACACGCAAAGGTGAGAATCTACGTATGTTGACTGATCCGACGAAGCTACCGCTGATGTGACGTGGCGTACATAGGGGTTTTCCTTATCGGGTGACCCCGGTCCTTTCCGATCTATCGATTTCTGTGACTTGTCGATCGCACCGAAACAGGTTCTATGTCATCGATGGATTGCCCGCCCACTGTGGGCAGGCTCATGCCGGCGTCTGCATGGGCTGAAACGCGATCGAACAGAGGGGCCACTATCGGTGCGCCAACTCGAAGCCGTACTCGGTGTCACACTGCTGACTAGGACCACGCGATACGTCGGTCTCGAGTGGATGTCGCGTTGCCGCCGGATCTCGATGCGGAGGTGCGGACCGGCACGCTCGCACGGAAAAAGGCGTACTCGTTGCACCTTGTTCCGAGGGAATCGAAACGAATCTCTCATGGCACGGCGAACTCATCGGCAGCGATGGTCTTCCGGATATGCAGTGGTGCGACGCTACCGCCGACCCAGGTCGGTGGGAACAGTTCGGATCGTGATGAGTCGATAGCTGGTCAGCAGCGCTCCGATACCTCAGTGTTGCGCAGTCACATCAGCGAAAGAAGCGTCGGAGCATGATCGAAATAGCGCAATTGACCAAGACGTACGGGACGGGGGAGAGTCGAACCGTCGTCCTCGACCGCTTGGATTTCACGGTGCAATCCGGCGAGATCCTGGCCGTTGTCGGCCCCAGTGGTGCCGGCAAAAGCACACTGGCCCAGTGCATCAACCTGCTGACTCGGCCCACCTCGGGCTCGGTGATCGTCAACGGAGACGACCTGGCGCAGTTGAACGCCAAGCAGCTTCGGGTCGCGCGCCGCCGCATCGGCACGGTGTTTCAGTCGTCGAGTCTGCTCTCGCGTCGAACGGTGGCGGAGAACGTCGCCTTGCCCCTGGACTTCCTGGGGGCCACGAAGGCCGAGACGGCCAGGCGTGTGGGCGAGCTTCTCGAGCGAGTAGGTCTGTCCGACAAAGCTGCTCGCTACCCGTTTCAGCTCTCGGGCGGCCAGCGTCAACGAGTGGGAATTGCGCGAGCACTGGCACTTCGACCGTCGGTGCTGCTCTCCGACGAGGCAACCTCCGGCCTGGATCCGCAGACCACCGAATCGGTGGTCGAGTTGCTGCGCGAACTTCGTCGCGACCTCGACCTCGCCATCGTGTTCATCACCCACGAGATGGATACCGTTCTGCGAGCCGCAGATTCGGTGGCCAGGCTCGATCACGGCAGGATCGTCGAATCCGGGAAGCTGGTCGATCTGCTGACCGACCACACCTCGGCGCTCGGCAACGAGCTGCGCCCCCGGCGTGACGACGCCCAGGCTGCGGCCGACGACGTGCAATGGAACGTGACCTACGACTCGCCCGATGTTCCGCAGGACTGGATCGGGCGGCTGGGCCAGGATTTGGGCGCACCGGTCGCGCTGTTGGGAGCGTCCGTGCAGGTTGTGGCCGGAGTGGCTGTCGGCAGCGCGTCGCTGGGCATCGGTGCCCACCTGAGTGGACGCGTCCCCGGTGCGCTCACGGCTCTGGGATTATCTGGCTCTGCGAACACCCAGCAGCCGATCCTCGAGGCCGCGTCGTGATCGCAATTGTGGCCGCAGGCAACAAGGTTCCGGTCGATGAGCTGTCTGCTCTGCTCCTGCCTGCGCTCGGCGACACCCTCACGATGGTCGGGATCGTGATGTTCATCGTAGTGCTCGTCGGTGTGCCACTCGGTGCGGTGTTGTTCAACCTCGGTCCCGGCGGATTGTTCGAGAACCCGGTGCTCCATGCGCCGATCAGCTGGATCGTCAGTATCGGTCGGTCGTTGCCGTTTCTGATCTTGATGGCTGCACTGGTTCCGGTCACGCGATGGATCACCGGAACCAACATCGGTATCGCCGCCGCTGTGGTGCCGATGTCGTTGGCGGGCATTGCATTCTTCACCCGCATAGTCGAGAACTCTCTGCGCTCTGTTCCGACGTCGGTGGTCGACGTTGCCCGGGCGTCGGGTGGCTCCACACTGCAGGTCACCACCACGCAGCTGTCCGAGGCTGTGCCGTCGATCATCGGCGGGCTGACCATCAACGTCATTGCCATGATCGAGTACTCGGCTATTGCCGGAACCATCGGTGCAGGCGGAATCGGTTATGTTGCAGTCACATACGGCTACCAGCGATTCGATCACACCGTCATGATCGCGACGATCGTCATCCTGATTCTCACCGTCGCCGCCGTCCAGCTCGTCGGCGATGCACTTGTTCGCTACACCACACCCCATCAGCGCGCCTTGCGCACTGTCTGAACCACATTCGAAAGGTCCGTCCACCATGACAACGTCCACCGAAGCACACGGCTTCGAGCTGAAGAACCGTCGAAAAGCGCCCTGGATCATCGGTGCCGTTGTGCTGCTGATCGCACTCGCCGTGATCGTCCGCATCGCGTTCTTCGGCGACACGGCATCGGCCAACGACACCGAGGGTGCAACGCTTGTCGTTGCCACGGCCGAGGGGAACGCGTCCGAGCAGGCCCTCGTGAATTTCGTTGCAGACCAGGTCGCTCCCAAGTACGGCATCTCGGTCGAGTTCCGCGGACTCGCAGACAGCAACACCATCAACCGCGCGGTGAGTGAAGGCGAGGTGGCCGCCACGGTGTACCAGCACAAGCTGTGGCTGGGACAGGTACTCGAATCCAACCCCGACTTCCAGGAAGAAGCCGCAACGCCGGTGTTCCGTTGGGGCTTCGGATTATGGTCCGACAAGTACTCCGACCCAGCGCAACTGCCGGACGGCGCAACGATCTCGCTCTACTCCGATCCGGCCAACGAAGCGCAGGGCCTGTGGGTGCTCGAACGTGCTGGCCTGATCACCCTCGACCCTGCCGTCGACAAGTCGACTGCCACGCAGAAGGACATCGTCGGAAACCCGAAGAACCTGAAGTTCACGCTGCTGGACTTCGCTGCGCAGTCACGGGCATTGCCGGATCTCGATGCAGCAGTGGGCTATACCGAGTACTACCTGGCGGCCGGCATCCCCGTCGAGAAGCAGATCTTTGCACCGGCGGCCCCGGACGAGTTCGCCGGGCAGCTCACGATCGGTAGCCGTTGGGCAGATACCGACAACATCAAGAATCTCGTCGCTGCGTTCAAGGACCCTGCGGTGCAGGAATTCCTGGCGACCGACCCGCGAGTGAAGGACATCCTGCTTCCTCTTCAGTAGACCGTGCCGCGCCGACGGTCCAGCGCATGACCGTCGGCGCGGCCCTGGTGTTACCTTCGATCCGCACCCGACAGCACTGACACGAGGCGGACGACGTGACCCGGTACGAAGCGCTGACAGAACTACTCGACGAGAGATATTCGTGCCGGCAGTTTCTGCCGAAGCAGGTATCTCGGGAAGTGCTCGAGCAGTTGTTGGCGGCCGCTCAACGCACTCCATCGTGGTCGAACACTCAGTCGTGGCAGGTCATCGTCACCGAGGGTGATGCCACCCGGAAGTTCTCCGAGGCATTGGTCGAGCACGTGGCGTCCGGGGTCCCGCAACCGGACTTCCCCTTCCCAGCCAATTACAACGCCCTGCACCGCGCGCGGCGACGCGAATGCGGCGGAGCACTGTACGAGAGCATCGGTGTGGTCAAGTCCGACACCGAGGCGACGACGCGTCAGTTCATCCGCAATTACGAACTTTTCGACGCCCCGCACGCGGCCATCATCACCACCGATGCCGATCTCGGTGTGTACGGGGCGGTCGATTGCGGGTTGTATCTGCAGACGTTCCTGCTTGCCGCCCAGAGTCTCGGTCTCGGAGCCATCGCGCAGGCAGCATTGGCCGCGTACTCACCGTTTCTGCACGAGTGGTTCGACATCCCGGACACCAGGCGAGTGGTGGCCGGCATTTCCTTCGGCTACCCGGACGAGACCCACTCGATCAACGGATTTCGCACCAGCCGAGCGCCTTTGGACGAGACGGTGAGATTCGTCAGCAGCTAGGGCGCGAGGTGTGGCCCGAACTTGACTTCGATCTCGGCGAAGTAGGCGTCGGCCAACGTTACGAACCGCTCCTCGTCGAGCGCGATTCGATCGCCGACGGCGTATCCCAGAATGCTCTTGGCTGGATCCAAGTTTATGGTCGGATCGCTGGTCATGATGTCCTCGGCCGCCGTCATCGACGCGGCGAGCACGCGGACCTCGTTGAGCGGATTGCCGTTCTTCTTCTCCTGCCCACGCATGCGGTGCAAGAAATACACCTCGAGCGTCAGCACGAGATTGTTGAAGAATGCGACGTCGAACGCCTCGTCCGCGTCGGTGGTCGTCGTTCGATTCGATGCGACCGCACGATAGGCAGCAAGCTGAGAATCCAACCGCGCACGGCAGGCATCGATGTATTCGCGTGGGTACGACTTCACGGACAGCACGGGGGAGATGTTAACCGGCGTCTCGGTGGACGCAGGGCAAAAGTCAGCCCTGAAGACGACGAACCAGCTCGGAACCGACATCCGTGCCCGAACGCCATGCGCTTTCCACCCTGGGCGCTCCGGATGCACACCATTGATCGCCGGCGAACCCGACGAGTCGTCCGTCGCGCTGCTCGAGCGCACAAGTGGAATCGTGCTGCGACGCAGGCTTTGCGAACGTCCATCGATGAGCGTGCGTCCAGCTGGGTGCCGTGGAGACGACCGACAGTTTGCGCAGCGCGTCGAGAACCGGGGCGATCGCGCCGTCGGGATCGTCGAGGTGCTGCTGCGCCCGCTCGGACGTGGTGTGCACGACGAGAACCGAAGCGCCGTCACCCCGCCGGGCACCGTCGTCGACGACGAACGCGATATCGGGATGATCGTTGACGAAGGCCGCGTCGCGGAACGGCACATCCAACCCGTCGAATCCGCATGCCACCGCGATGACCGGTTCGTACTCGACGGCGTCGGGGACTGCCGTCAGTCGCGTCGCTTGAGGATCGGGCATCGCCAGCACGACGTGGCCGTCGGGTAGATCGGTCAACTCGGAGGATCCCTCGATGTCGAAGTCGCCCAGCAAGTCTCGTACCAGAGAACGAAGCCCGTTCGGTGTCGCCCAACGAACCGGGCCGGTGGTGGTGCACGGCGCAGTCTCGGGCTTGAGAATGCCGAACGTGTTGGCCCACTGGCGCGCCAGGCCCCTCGACTCCCAGTCGGCTACCACCGTCGAGAAATCCTGATCCCGGACGGTGAAGTAGCCGGCACCCAGATCGACGCGTCGACCGTGCAACTCGGGGGAGGACATCCGCCCGCCGGGAGCGCGTCCTCTGTCGACGATGCGAAACGGCACGGCTGCGTCGTGGAGAACCCGGGCACATGCCGCGCCGGCAATACCCGCACCGACGATGGTGATCGAGTTCTTGGAGCGCTCAGCGTCGACATTCATGTCGTCAGTATGCCCGGAGGCGGCTTTTCGTAAGCTCGCCGTGTGTACCACGGATTGTCTGGACAATTCGGTCACCCGCTGCGGGATGCCTGACCTTGTGCTGGACTATCGGGATGGCAATTACCGATAAGCCAGACACCGGAGAGCACGGACTCGGCACCAGTCTCAAACCGCGGCACGTGACAATGATCTCGATAGCCGGAGTGATCGGTGCCGGATTGTTCGTCGGCTCCGCCAACGCCATCGCAACCGCAGGACCTGCGGTGCTGTTGGCCTACTTCTTCGCCGGACTCCTGGTGATCCTGGTGATGCGCATGCTCGGGGAAATGGCCACCGCCAACCCCGACACCGGTTCGTTCTCCACGTATGCGACACGCGCACTGGGACATTGGGCCGGCTTCTCCGTCGGCTGGCTGTACTGGTGGTTCTGGGTACTGGTGATCCCCGTCGAGGCGACCGCCGCAGCCGCCATCCTCACCAACTGGTTGGGCGGCGCGCAATGGATGTGGGCACTGATCATCGTCGTTGCTCTCACTGCGACCAATCTGATCAGCGTCGGCAACTACGGTGAATTCGAGTTCTGGTTCGCGCTCGTGAAGGTGGTGGCCATCATCGCCTTCATCGGCCTCGGCATCGCAGCCATCCTGGGATGGTTGCCGAACTCCGAAGTCAGTGGCGTGGACCAGCTCTGGGCCTCGGGCGGCTTCATGCCGCTCGGATTCGGCGCGGTGATAGCCGCCATGCTCACCACGATGTTCTCGTTCATGGGATCGGAGATCGTCACCATCGCCGCCGCCGAATCCAAGGACCCGGCGAAGGGAATCACCCGCGCGACGAACTCGGTGATCTGGCGTATCTCGATCTTCTACTTCGGGTCGATCTTCATCATCGTCGCGTTGGTGCCCTGGAACGAACTGGATCCGGCAACGGGCTCGTACCAGTACGTACTGTCCAAGATGGGAATTCCCCATGCCGAGACCATCATGGACATCGTCATCCTGACCGCCGTCGCGTCGTGCCTGAATTCGGCGCTATACACCGCGTCGCGCATGTTGTATTCGCTCGGTGATCGAGGGGATGCACCTCGGGCGGTCAAGAAGATCACGTCGAACGGAGTGCCGTGGATCGCGGTGATCGCGTCGATGGTTCTCGGGTTCCTCGCCGTCGTCGGCAACTACATCCTGCCCGAGAAGCTCTTCACCTACCTGCTGGCAACCACCGGTGCCGTCGCGCTGTTCGTCTACCTCGCCATCGCCAGCAGTCAACTGGTGCTGCGACGTCAACTCGACCGCGACGGCGAACGCCCTGCCGTTCGAATGTGGCTGTACCCGTGGCTCACCTATTTGGCCATCGGGTTCATCGTCTTCGTCCTGGTCATGATGGTGGTGCGGCCGGAACAGCGGTCTTCGATCCTGCTGTCGGCGGTGCTCGCGGCAGTCACGGTGATCGGTGGTGTCCTCGTACAACGCCGAAATACGCGGCGCGACAGTGTTGTCGCCCGCGCATCGGAGTGATGTCGACTAGATACCCGCGTAGACCTGCCGATACAGGTCGACGATCTGCTCGGCGGTAGGCACCACAGGATTGTTGCCCGGGCTACCGGAGGCGAGAGCTTGCTCGGCCATCAGTGGCAACAGGTCGTCCCACTTCGTCTTGTCGACACCGAACGACT
The DNA here is from genome assembly GCF_027270735.1 of Rhodococcus ruber. Lineage (GTDB taxonomy): Bacteria > Actinomycetota > Actinomycetes > Mycobacteriales > Mycobacteriaceae > Rhodococcoides > Rhodococcoides rubrum_A. Next base: position 354,409 of record NZ_JAPWIJ010000004.1, read on the forward strand.
CAGGTGTGGGAACTTCGACCTCACGGCACAGGGTGACGATCGCGTCCTGCAACTTGCCCCCGGCAATTTGATCCGAATCGCTTTCCGACGCCGCACCGAGCGCGCGAGCGCAGTCGGCGTAACGCGCTGATGCTCCGTCGATCGAGAATGCCGTGACGGCGGGCAACAGCATCGCGTTGGACAGCCCGTGTGCAACATGAAAATGCGCACCGATCGGTCGGCTCATACCGTGCACCAGACAGACGCTTGCGTTGGAGAACGCCATGCCCGCCTGCGTCGAGGCCTGCATCATGGCCTCGCGTGCCTGCCGGTCGTCGCCGTCCTGATACGCCCGCAGCAACGACGTCCCGATCGTGCGAATCGCGCTGAGCGCCAAACCGTCGGAGATGGGGTTGGCCTTCTTGCTGACGTATGCCTCGATGGCGTGGGTCAGTGCATCGACACCGGTATCGGCCGTCAGGCGCGCGGGCATCGACATCGTCAACTCGAAGTCGATGATGGATGCGATCGGCAGAAAGGACAGACCGGGGCACAACATCTTCTCATCCGAGGCCACGTCGGTGATGATGGTGAACTGGGTTGCCTCCGAACCACTTCCGGCCGTGGTAGGAATGGCGATGATGGGCAGGGCCGGGCCGGTCGAGAGCACGGGTGCCTTGAAGTCCCGCATCGTCCCGCCCTGCACCGCGAGAATGGCCAGCGCCTTGGCCGTGTCCATCGGACTGCCACCGCCGAATCCGATGATCGAATCGGCCGCATGCTGCTGCACCGCCTCGAGGCCGGGGACCAACGAATCGGTCGTCGGATCCGGAACGGTGCCGGAGAACAGTGCGGGCGTCTTCCCGGCCTCGGTCATGATCTTCATCAAACGATCTGCCGAGCCGTTGCCGGCCATGAACGCATCGGTGACGAGCAACGGCCGCGACACGGCGAGATCGCTCAGGACTGTGCCCAGCTCTTCGACTGCACCGCCGCCCAGCTTGAGAAACCGAGGAAACGAAATATTGGCAACCATGGTGTGCTCCTTCGAGTCAGCTGTTTTCGGGGCTCAGCTATTTTCGGGGAAACCGAGGTTGATGCCGCCGTGGCTGGGGTCGAGCCAGCGGCTGGTGACGGCCTTTCCTCGGGTGAAGAAGTGCACTCCTTCGGTGCCGTGTGCGTGGCTATCGCCGAAGAGGGAGTTCTTCCAACCGCCGAAGCTGTAGTACGCCATGGGGACCGGGATCGGGACGTTGATGCCGATCATGCCGACCTCCACCTCGTTCTGAAAACGTCGGGCCGCGCCGCCGTCGTTGGTGAAGATGGCGGTGCCGTTGCCGTAGGGATTGTCGTTGATGAGCTCGAGCGCGTCGTCGTAGGTATCGACGCGGACGACCGAGAGAACCGGTCCGAAGATCTCGTCGGTGTAGACGCTCATCTCGGGGGTGACATGGTCGATGAGCGTGGGGCCGAGCCAGAATCCGTTCTCTCCACCATCGGCCTTCACGCCGCGGCCGTCGACGACGAGGGTGGCTCCGGCGGCTTCGCCGGCATCGACGTAGGAGGAGACCTTGTCTCGGTGGGCCTTCGTCACGAGTGGTCCCATGTCGGCCCCGCGAGTTCCGTCGCCGGTGACCAACGGCGTGGTGCGTTCGGCGATCTTGGCCACGAGTTCGTCGGCGATGTTCCCGACGGCGACGAGTGCGGAGATGGCCATGCATCGTTCGCCTGCAGAGCCGAAGCCGGCGTTGACCATGGCGTCTGCGGCGAGGTCGAGATCGGCATCGGGGAGGACGACGGCGTGGTTCTTGGCACCGCCGAGGGCCTGGACGCGCTTTCCGTGGGCGGTGCCGGTGGAGTACACGTACTGGGCGATGGGGGTGGAGCCGACGAAGGAGATCGACTTGATCTTCTTGTTCTCGAGCAGCTCGTCGACGGCCACCTTGTCGCCTTGGAGCACGTTGAACACGCCGTCGGGCAGTCCTGCCTCGGCCCACAGCTTCGCCAACCAGATGCTCGCACTGGGATCCTTCTCGGAGGGCTTGAGGACCACGGTGTTACCGGCCGCGATGGCGATGGGGAAGAACCACATCGGAACCATGGCGGGAAAGTTGAAGGGCGAGATGATGCCGACGGGCCCGAGCGGCTGACGGATCGAGTAGACGTCGACTCCGGTCGATGCATTCTCGGTGTAGCCGCCCTTGAGTAGATGCGCCATGCCGCAGGCGAATTCGACGACTTCCTGGCCACGCGAGATTTCACCCAGGGCGTCGGAGAGAACCTTCCCGTGTTCGGCAGTGATGATCTCGGCGAGCTCGTTCTTCTTGGCGTTCAGCAGCTCTCGGAACGAGAACAGGATGGCGGTTCGCTTGGCCAGAGAGGTGTCGCGCCACGCCGGGAATGCAGCGGCGGCGGCGTCGATGACCGCGCGGGCGTCGTCGGTGTCGGCCAGGGCGAGGCTGCCGGTGACCTCGCCGGTCGCCGGGTTGGTGACGGGGGAAGTCCGGTCGGACTTGCCGGAGTAGGTCTTGCCATCGATCCAGTGCGCAATGACGTCGGTCAACGTTCGATCCTTTCCATCGGTGTGTCTCGAGTCTCACTGGTAACGATGCACATGTCAAAGCCCAAAATCGCAGATTGCTCTGCATAATTGCACAGGGAGATAGGGTGGGTGAGTGTTCAACCCAGACCACCTCCGCTACTTCCTCGAAGTGTCGAGAACGGGACGATTGACCGACGCGTCTCGGACTCTCGGTGTGGACCACACCACCGTCGGCCGTCGCATCACGGCACTCGAAAAGTCGGCCGGACAGCGGCTTTTCGACAGAACCCCGTCGGGTTGGCGATTGACCGAGGCGGGGCGGCGGCTCGTCGGATATGCCGAAACCGTGGAGTCGACGCTCATCGCGGCGTTCGAGGATCAGACGTCCGACACCGGAACGCTGCGCGGCACCGTCCGTATCGCGGCTCCGGACGGCTTCGGAGCCTTCGTACTGACACCGAAACTCGGCGTACTGCGAGACAAGCACCCTGATCTCGATATCGAGTTGGTCACCGCGACTGAGCACAACTCGTTGGCGACAAGGGAATTCGACATCGCGATCACGCTGGAGCGGCCGTCGCCGAGATTCGTCGTCACGCGCAGGTTGGCGACGTACTCGCTCGAGCTCTATGCCACCGGAAAGTATCTCGCCGCGATGTCGCCGATCCGCACCGTCGACGACCTCCGAGGCCACACGCTGATTTCGTACGTCGATGCGCTGCTCGATGTCGCGCCGCTGCGAATCCTGGACTCGATCCTGCCCGAGGGCCGCGCGCAGATTCAGACCAACAACATCACCGGGCAGTGGATCGCGGCGAGATCCGGTGTGGGAATTGCGCCGCTGCCCAGCTACATCGGTGAGCCGGACGTGGCGCTCACCTCGGTGCTGCCCGGCGTCGTCTCGGTCGAGAGGACGTATTGGACGGTGGTGCCGCGAGAGCTGACCGGTCTGGCGCGCGTGAAGGCCGTCGACGAATTTCTGCGCTCGGTCGTGACCGACGAGCAGCATCTCTTTCCTGTGCCGCAGTAACTACGGGAGAACTACACAGCGCGAGATGGCCGGTGGCCGTTGAATTTTGGACGTTCGGATGAGACGGGCGTCTCGTGACGACCGACACACGTGACGGCCACCTCAAACGAGTAGGAATCGGCCTACTGGCGGGTAACAATCGGGTACAGCCAAGTCCGCACTGCGGATCCACTCGAGATTCTGGGGGAATCATGACAATGTTCGTAATGGCAGCCGTCGGCTTCGTAGGAATGGCAATCGCCCTGCTCAACGACGGAAGCGACATCGACTTCCGCAACCGTCAACTCGCGAGCGCATACCGCCACCGCTGGGCCTGACGCACCGGTTCTCGGTACCGGATACGCAGTTGGCAAGATTCGTGGGATGTGGACACACCCCCGAGCGATCGGCTTACTGATCGGCTACGGCCTCGATCGCGTGTTCGCAGACCCACGGCGCTGGCATCCGGTCGCAGGGTTCGGCACGACGGCACTGCACGTCGAACGAGTTCTCTACCGTGACAGCAAAGCCGTCGGAGCCGTTCATGCGTTGACGCTGATCGGTTCGGCGGCCGCTATCGGCATCGCCACGAGCCGCGCGGCTGCCCGCCTGGGTGCACCTGCCGATACAGTTCTGGTCGCGGCCGCCACATGGGCAGCGCTGGGTGGAACGTCGCTGTCCAGGGTGGGTGGGCAGATGGCGGATCGCCTCGACAACGAGGACCTGGTGGGTGGTCGTGCATTGCTCCCGTCGCTGTGTGGGCGCGATCCGGAATCACTCGACTCCGACGGGCTGGCGCGCGCCGCTCTCGAATCCATCGCAGAGAACACATCCGACGCCGCTGTGGGTGTCCTGGTGTGGGGCGCGTGTGCTGGAGTGCCGGGAATCCTGGCTTATCGTGCGAGCAACACGCTCGACGCCATGGTCGGCTATCGGTCCGAGAAGTATCTGCGCTTCGGTTGGGCCGCAGCGCGAATCGACGATGTGATGAACCTGGTGCCCGCCCGGGTCACCGGACTGGCGACGGTACTGGCAGCGCGGTTGGTGCACGGCTCGCCCGTCGAGGCAGCAAAAATGTGGCGTCGCGACGCGTCGAAGCATCCCAGCCCCAATGCAGGCGTTGCCGAGGCCTCGGCCGCCGGCGCGCTGGGACTGCAGCTCGGAGGCAGAACGCAGTATCGACACGGCGTCGAGAACCGGCCGACCCTTGGGGACGGGGCCTCGCCCACAGCGCGCGACCTTCGCCGTGCGGTCACCCTCTCGACCCGGGTGCAAGAACTGTCGGTGATCGCGTCAGCGATTCTTGCCGTAGCGATCGGCCAGGCGAGGATCCGACGGCACCGTAGGACGTGACGCAGCGCGCGCTCTGGCGCGTTTCTCGCGTCGAGTGGGAAGTGTGAACTCTTCTTCTTCGTCGGGTACGGGCTCGTTGTCGGGAGCGGGATCCGGCTCGCCGGACATCGCGTCGGCCATCTCGGCACGAGACAGACGTCGCTCCCTGATCTCGGCGCGAACGAAGTACGCCAGACCCAGCGGTGCCATGATGCCGAACGCCAGCCATTGCAGACCGTAGGAAAGGTAGGGCCCTGCATCGGTCTGAGGCAATTCGATCAGGCCCAGCCCGCCCGGCTGATCGTCGTCGAGCTGGAGGTACCCGTCGATCGCATCGACGCCGACCGCCGCGCCGATCTGCTCCGGATTGATGTTGTAGACCTGCAGGTGACCGTCTTCCTCGATCGGTTCCCGCGACGTGCCCTCGGCCTGACGCACTCGGGCGTTGAGCGTTACCTGTCCCGTAGGTGCGGGCGCGAAGTCGGGTGGTCTTGTGCCCTCCACCGGCAGCACGTACCCGCGGTTGACCAGTACGGTGGGCCCACCGTCGATCTCGAACGGGGTGATGACCTCGTACGCGGGCTGTTCCCGAATGCTGCGCAGCCGCACCAGTGCCTCGGAATCGACATCGTAGGAACCTGTCGCGATGACGCGGCGCCATTCGTCGTCGGCCGGGAAGCCGTTGGCGGTGAGGATGTCCGAGATGGGTACCGGATCTGCATCGACCGACCGGGTGATCAGGTCGTTGCGTGCAGAGGTCGAGGTGTTCTTGCCGAGCTGCCACGGAGCGAGCACGCTGAAGCACAGAAACGCGAACGCCAGCGCGACGGCGGCCAGCACCAACCACTTCGGACGCAGCAAGAACCCTAACTTCTCCACCCCACCACGGTAGCGGGGTCAGCCGGAGAGCTGAGACCGTGCCCAGTTCAACAGCCCGGGCACCGCACTTTCGATCTGCTCGCGCACCTCGGTGAACGCGGCGTCGGACGAGTAGTACGGGTCGGCGACCGACGAGTCGTCGGCATCGGGATCGAACGATCGCAGCAGGGCCACCCGATCGGCCGGCGCGCCGAGCTGCAGCAGCGCCTTCGCGTGGCCGGTGTCGAGCGCGACGATCAGATCGGCCGCCAGGTGATCCGGTCCGACCTGCGCGGCCTCGTGGTCACCGTCGTAGCCATGGGCAACGAGCTCGGCGACGGTGCGGGGATCGGCACCGTCGCCCACGTGCCAGCCGCCGGTGCCCGCACTCGACACCCGCACGGCATCGGCGAGACCGGCATCGCGCAGATGCGCGGCGAAGACCTTCTCGGCCATCGGCGATCGGCAGATGTTGCCGGTGCACACGAACGTCACATGCAGCGGCTCGTTCACTGCCCTGCCACCGTGTTCTGCTCGAGCACCGCAGCCAATTCGTCCATGTTCGATGCGGTGAACGCGGCGTCGTCGCTCTCGCCGTCGATGCCGTAGCCCCACTCCACGTACACGGTAGGGATGCCGAATCGAGCTGCACCGTGTACGTCGTGGTCACGGTCACCGATCATGATCACCCCGTCGGTGCCGCCGTCTGCGTGTTCGACCGGGTCGATGCCGAGATTGGACAACGAGTGCGCGATGACATCGGACTTCGCTCGTCGGGTGCCGTCGTTGCTGGCGCCTCCGATGAACTCGAAGTACCGAGACAGACCGAAGTGGTCGAGAATGCGAACGGCGAAGCGCTCCGACTTCGATGTCGCCACCCCGAGGCGCACTCCTCGGTTCTGCAATCGAGTCAGCACCGTCTCGATGCCGTCGAACGCGGTGTTCTCGGCCCAGCCCCGCTCGTCGTACCGCTGGAAGTACGCCGCCAGCGCGCGCTGTGCCGCATCCTCGTCCAGACCCAGCCCGCGCAAGGTGTCGATCAGCGGCGGCCCGACGACCAGAGACAGCTGCTCTTCGGTCGGCTCGGGGGCGTCCACCGAGGCCAGCGCGTGGCGAAAACCGGCGTGAATTCCCGGTGCGGAATCGGTCAACGTCCCATCGAGATCGAACAGGACAACGGACGCGGGGGTGACGGCAGGCATGTTCGAAGCCTAACGGTCCGGCCTGGTCGGGAATGCCTGCGGCTACGCTCGTCGCGATGTCCGATACAACTGCCGAACCAGACGCGATCCTCCGTCACAGGCCGGATGAGCTCCTTCGTCACCATGGAGACGCGGAGGTCGAGTCCGGATTCGTCGACTTCGCTGTCAACGTGCGCGGCGACGGCCCGCCGGCATGGCTTCGGGACCGGCTGGCCGCTGCACTGAGTTCGCTGGGTTCGTACCCCAGCGCTTCGGCCGAGTACGCCACACGAGAGCAGGTGGCCGCACACCACGGCCGCTCCCCGGACGAGGTGCTGCTGCTCAGCGGCGGGGCCGAGGGCTTCTCGATGCTGCCGCGTTTGCGGCCACAACTGGCGGCAACGATTCATCCGTCCTTCACCGAGCCCGATTGGGTGCTGGAACAGGCGGGTGTACCAGTGCAACGGGTGATTTTGCCGCCGCCTTTCGAGCTCGACCCGACGCTGGTGCCCGATGCCGCCGACATGGTGATCATCGGCAACCCCACCAACCCGACGTCGGTTCTGCACCCGTGCGAGGCGATCCTGAGCCTGCGTCGGCCCGGCCGAACGGTGGTGGTCGACGAGGCATTCGCCGACGCCGTCCTCGGAGCCGGAGAATCGGTCGCGTCGCAGAGCCTGGACGACGTGGTGGTTCTGCGCAGCCTCACGAAGACGTGGGCGTTGGCAGGGTTGCGATGCGGATACGCGCTGGGGCACCCTGACGTTCTCGCGAGGATGCAGCACGGCCGCGCGCACTGGCCGCTGGGGAGTCTGCAAATCGAAGCGATCCGTGCCTGCACCGAACCCTTCGCGGCGCAGCAGGCTCGAACCGAAGCCGAGCGCATCGACAGCGAACGAACAGTGATGATTCGGCGGCTTGGGGGCCTGGGCCTCTCCGTGGCGGGCCCGGCCCGGGCACCTTATCTGCTGATTCGACTCGACGACGCCGATCTGGTTCGAGAGCGTCTGCGCACGAAGGGTATTGCGGTTCGGCGGGGCGACACGTTCCCAGGGTTGGATCGCCACTACCTACGCGTGGCGGTACGGGACTCGCAGCGGGTCGACATACTGGTCAATGCGTTGAACACCGTTCTGTGAGGAGAGCAACGAACATGGCAGTGACACTGGCGGACGTCATCGAGGTTCTCGACAACGCCTACCCACCACGCCTGGCCGAGAGTTGGGACTCGGTGGGGCTGGTGTGTGGAGACCCGAAAATGGTTGTGCAGCAGGTTCTGTACACCGTCGACGTCACCGAAACGGTGGTCGACGAGGCCATCGCGTGGGGTGCCGATCTGATCGTGGCGCACCACCCGCTCCTGCTCAAAGGTGTGGACACCGTGGCAGCCGATACCGCCAAGGGTTCGGTGATTCATCGGTTGATCAGAGCCGATTGTGCACTGTTCACGGCCCACACCAATGCGGACTCCGCCGATCCCGGTGTCTCCGACGCACTCGCAGCCGCGCTGGGCGTGATCGACACCAGGCCACTCGACCCCATTCCCGCACCTGCACACGACAAATGGGTGGTGTTCGTACCGTCCACCGATTCGGCCGCGGTGCGGCAAGCCCTGTTCGACGCCGGAGCCGGACAGATCGGTGACTACAGCGAAGCGAGCTGGCAGGCGACCGGTCTCGGCCAGTTCCGTCCCGGGCCGAATGCGCACCCGACACTGGGCGTTCTCGGTGAGGTGCACACGGAGACAGAGGATCGCATCGAGGTTGTCGCACCCAAAGCGCAACGCGCGCGGGTGCTTTCGGCTCTACGGGACGCACACCCATACGAGGAGCCCGCGTTCGACGTCTTCGAGTCCGCGGCCTTACCGTCGTGCACCGGCTTGGGGCGCATCGGTCGACTGCCGAATTCGATGACCCTCGCCGAGTTCACCGACGTCGTTCGGGACGCGTTGCCGGCCACCAGCTGGGGCGTACGAGCCGCCGGTGACCCCGACGCCATGGTCTCGGTGGTCGCAATGTGCGGGGGAGCGGGGGATTCGTTCCTGTCTGCAGTCGCGCGAACCGACGCCGACGTGTACGTCACCTCGGATCTGCGACACCACCCCGTCGACGAACATCTGCGCGCGGGTGGGCCCGCGGTGATCGACACCGCGCACTGGGCGTCGGAGTTCCCGTGGTGCGAACAGGCCCGAAGTATCGTCGACGCCGCGTTCGGAGACACGGACGGTTGGAGCAGTCGGGTCACCGAGGTCCGTACCGACCCGTGGACGCTGTGACCATCGAACCCCGTGACCGGCCATCGAGTGGATCCGGCTCACTCACTTTCCCGCAGCCGGTAGGGTAATCCGAATCAACTTCCATAGTCGCAGGAGTCATCAAGCGTGAACGTCGATCCCAAAGTCCAGGCCTCGCTACTCGAATTGGCCGGTGTGGATACCGAACTCTCGCAGATCGCCCATCGCCGCAAAAGCCTCCCCGAGCAGCAGGAGGTGGACAAGCTCGAGACCGAGCGCACCACCCGCAAGGACGCCGCGGTCACGGTGCAGATTTCGATGGACGACCTCGACAGAGACATTCGTAAGCTCGAGGGTGAGGTAGACGCAGTTCGTCAACGCGAGGCGCGCGACAAGAAGATGCTCGAGAGCGGCACCATCGCGCCGAAGCAGATGACCGAGTTGCAGCACGAACTCGGCAGCCTCGAGCGTCGCCAGGGCATCCTCGAGGAGGAACTGCTGGAGGTCATGGAGCAGCGTGAGGCCAGCGAGCGGGACTACGAGCACGCCGGTGCGCAGCTGACGCAGATCGAGGACGAACTCGTCGACGCCGGCCGCCGCCGCGACGACGCCGTCGCAGACCTCGATACCGCCGAGAAGCGCAGCGCCGAGCGCCGCGAGTCCCTGGCTTCGGGGCTGCCCGCGGATCTCCTTGCGCTCTACGAGAAGCAGCGCGCGCTCACCGGCCGCGGTGCGGCACTGCTGCAGGCTCGCCGCTGCGGTGCCTGCCGAATCGAGCTCGATCGCAACGAGATCGCCAGCATTGCCAACAAGCCGGCAGACGCGCTGATTCGTTGCTCCGAATGCAACGCAATCCTGGTGCGCACCAAGGAATCCGGAATTTGAGCCAGATGTCGCGGGTTGTCGCCGAGGCCGACGGTGGATCGCGGGGAAACCCCGGGCCCGCTGGATACGGCGCGGTGGTGTTCAGCGCCGATCGCTCGCAGGTGCTCGCCGAGCGTCGGGCTTCGCTGGGCGTGGCCACCAACAACGTCGCCGAGTACAACGGCCTGATCGCCGCACTGACTGCGGCTCGTGATGTCGGGGCCCGTGAAGTGGCCGTCCGTATGGACTCCAAACTCGTCGTCGAGCAGATGTCCGGGCGCTGGAAAGTGAAGCACCCGGACATGATTCCGCTTCAGCGCCGAGCGGCCCAACTTGCCCGCGAATTCGATTCCGTCACCTACGAGTGGATTCCGCGCGCGCAGAACTCGCACGCCGATGCGTTGGCGAACGAGGCCATGGACGCCGCGGCCGAGGGTGTGGACCTGTCGGAATTGCCCGACGCCCAGCCGGTTGCGAAGAAGACCGAGTCGCCCGGGTGGACCGGTGCGACGGGGGAGCCGACGCGTCTGCTGTTGCTGCGGCACGGCCAGACCCCCATGTCGGTCGACCGGCGATACTCCGGCCGCGGCAATCCTGACTTGACGGACCTGGGACAACGCCAAGCAGATTCTGCCGCAACGGTTCTCGGTGTGCGGACAGATATCGACGCCATCGTTGCCTCGCCACTGGCGCGTGCCCAACAGACGGCCTCGGCGACAGCCGACCGCCTGGGATTGCCCGTCACCACTGTGGACGGTCTCATCGAGACCGACTTCGGCGACTGGGAAGGTCTGACGTTCACCGAGGCCATGGAACGTCACCCCGAGGTCCACAAGGCGTGGCGCGGCGACACTTCCGTGGCACCACCGAACGGGGAGAGTTTCGACGCGGTGCGGGTACGCATCGAAGCGACCCGCGACCGGTTGCTCACCGAGTACGCCGGGAAAACCCTTCTGGTGGTCACCCATGTCACCCCGATCAAGATGCTGCTGCAACTTGCGCTCGACGTCGGCCCGTCGCTGCTGTATCGACTGCACCTCGATCTCGCGTCGCTCAGTATCGCCGAGTTCTACCCCGACGGTGGGGCCTCGGTGCGATTGGTGAACGACACCTCCCACTTGGCTGGAATGGCCTGATCCTCGCGGCGGGCGCTCGATGTGCCGAAGGTTCAGGAGCAAGTGGACCTGAGGGGCTGAGACGACACCCGCCACCACCTGACCGCTCGGCAGGTCAAAGCCCTGAGATCCTTCAGAGGGAGTGCCACACCGGACGCCACCGACAGCGGACGAATCTCGACGCACCGACAGGGGGGCGACACCCAATGGCGTTTGCGCTGAACGACATCGACACCGTCAACCCCCACTGGACCGCCGCACTGTTGTTCGTACTCGCGGCCGTCGTCGCAATCACCCTTGCCTGGTGGTTCTTCGGCAGCGACAACTAGGACGCACGCGAACTTCACCCACTGTCACCAGAGCTACGATGGTCTGCATCTACTACCCGCTCGCCGTCAGTGCAACGGGGACTTACCGGATGAGGCTCTCCGGCACCTGCAAGGCTTCGTGGCGGTAGAGATTGCGGATAGCCAGAAGGTCCTCAGTCGAACACACTTCGGCAAGTTCGTCGAGCAGTAGGTCGTATTCAGGCCCGGTCTTTCCGTCATAGGCATCTGTCATACGGGCCCATTCGTCCCACGGCAACATCTCAACATTGTTGAGAGCTGCAAGATCTTTGACCGCGTTACCGCGAATTTCCGCAGGCCCCCAGTTGGATGTCCCGTAGACGCCGAACTGGGACGCGTCGATCTCCCCGCGTCTATACGCACTCCACGCTTCACCGCCGCTGAGGAAATCTCCGGGCTCGAGATCGTGCGCGCGTGGCAAAATGTCTCGCCCGAGCACCTCGGAATCGATGCGGATCCACCGTCCGCTGTCACCGTCCCGGTACTCCGTAATCCAGTGGTCGACTCCCCGTCCTGGTTGGAAATAGGTTGCAAAGCCGCAGCGGACCCGTGCTGCGATACCCCGATAGCGCAACAGCGCGCAACTGATAACTGCGAAGTGCCGACAGGTTCCCACGACACGGTTGGATGGTTGCCTACCGATGGTGAGCGACGACGGATCCATCGCGAGTAGCAAACCCAACAAACTACTGCTCGAGCGGATCTGGTTCTCAACGAACCGATCATCGGGCAGGTTCAAAACCTGGGCATCGGAAGGCTGTATGACCAGGTCGGAAACGACTTGGCATATCCCCACAGCGTCGGTGGCCAGCAGTTCGAGCGCACGAGAATCAACGCCGGCGACGCTGGTCAGCGGTCCGGGCAATGCGTAGTCGAGCACTTCACCCATGGCGCAGCAGTCTATGGCAATCCATTGTCGCCTCGAGATTCTCGCTGGTGCAGGCGACAACTTCGACGACGACGTCTCGCGCCGATAGGGCGACCCCGGGGTCGACGTTGCTCGAGTCAGTAGCTGGTTTCCGAGGCCTAGATCTGCAGCGCAAGCCACAGGCCCGCCACTGCACCGACGATGGTCAGCGGAGTGGTGATGGCGCCGAGCACAGTGAACGTTCGCAGATCCGCTGGCTCGTCGTTGGCCGATGCGACGCGTCGCCACAGCATGATCGCCAGCGACCCGACGTAGGTGAGGTTGGGGCCGAGGTTGACCCCGATCACCATGGCCAACAACAGCGCCGGGGGAGCGTCGGCCCCGAACGCGGCCAGCAGCAGCAGGGTCGCGGGCAGGTTGTTGACGATGTTCGACGCCACCGCCGCAATGGCAGCCGCGGCCAGCAGGGACGCGAAGGTTGTGTCGGACGGCAGAATTCGCGCCAGCCAGTCGCCGATCGGCCCCGTCGTCACGCCGAGAACGACGATGCCGAGCAGGAATACGAAGCCACAGAACGGCAGATCGGCACCGCGCAGAATGGCGCGAGGTGTGGTGTGGCGAGCTCGAAGTGCCGGAATCGCGAGCGCAATCGACCCCACTGCAGCCACCCAGAAAGGTTCGATATCGAACAGTCCCGCCACCGCAAAGCCGACGAGTGTGGCACCGAGGATGAGCAGCGTGCTGCGAGGTGCCGGCACGTCGTCGGTGTTCTGCTCTGTGGAACTGCTCGGTGGGGCCGCAGTGCGGGTCAGATCCTTGCGGAAGAAGATCAGGAACACCGCCAATTCGATGGCGACCGCGAAAATCCACGGCAGTGCCATCAGGGCCGTGAAATGCAGGAAGGTCAGTCCGGTCGCAGCGAAGGCCAGCAGGTTGGTCAGATTCGACACCGGCAGCAGTGTCGACGCCGAATTGGACAGGTGCGCAGTGGCGTAACTGTGTGGACGCGGCGACATCCCCAGGATGCGAGCAGCACCGATGATGGCCGGTGTCAGCAGAACCACGGTCGCGTCGAGGCTCAGTACGGCGGTGGTTGCCGCGGCAGCTGCGAACACGAGGGTGAGGAGTCTGCGAGGGCTGCCCTTGGATCCGCGGCGTAGCTTCGCGGCGATCCAGGTGAACACACCGAGGGCATCCGACAGATGCGCCAGGATCAGGATGAACGCCAGAAAGACGACGGTGGGGGCGAGCTCGAGTACCTGCTCACGAGCGGCGTCGAGGCTGACGAGGCCGACGAGAAGCACAACGGCGGCCGCTGGAAGTGCAGCGACGATCTCGGGGAGACCGCGCGGGCGAACGATGGCGAAAACGAGAACGGCGGCGACCAATGCCGCAGCGAGAACGGTCACGCGAGAATTTTCACGAGAGTGCGAACGTTCCGCGTGGTGGTCGTGGCCTTGTACTTCGCCTTCGCCGTGGCTTTCCCGAATCTGCTGTCGGTGGTGTTGCCCTTACGCACCTCCCAATAGAGCACGCTGTTCCCCTCGGCAATCCTCTCGAGCTCGGGGTCGAGTTCTTCTGCAAGAGCGGACAATTCGGTCAAATGGCTATCGTCGCTACCGAACACCACATAAGGATGCCAGCCTTCCCGTTCGGCGTCGAACGGGTAGGACTCCACTATCGCCCCCAGTGTCGGGACGTCGAGTACGACAACCCAGGCTCGGTAGCCGAACGCCTCGGCGAGCGTGCTCTCCACCTGTGCTTTCAGGGCGGCGGCGGTCAGCGGCGACTGCAGCAGTACATTGCCGGTCGCCAGAATGGTGCGGACCTTCGCGAAGCCGGCCGAGGCCAACGCTGCGCGGAGGTCGACCATCTTGATGTTGATGCCGCCGACGTTGATGCCGCGCAGCAGCACGACCCTTTCACTCATGGAAGGAACTGTAGTGAAGCGCACTGGGGCAACTATTGAGGTCAGTAGTTAGTAACCAGTAACTTCGAGGCATGGCGCAGCGAGAACGGATGACAGGCTCGGACCGTCGGCAGCAAATACTGCGGATAGCGGCAGACGAATTTGCTTCGTCCGGATTGCACGGCGGTTCGACCGACAGGATTGCCCGGGAAGCAGGGATCACCCAGGCCTACATCTTTCGAATATTCGGCACCAAGAAGGCACTCTTCTCCGAGTTGGTCGTCGCGTCTTTCGACCGTGTGGCGGATGGGATGCGCGAGGCGGCAGGTACTGCCACCGGGCAAGAAGCGTTGGCCGCGATGGGGGAGCGCTATTACGCCATGCTCGAGGACCGAACCGCACTCTTGCTACAGCTGCAGGGGATCGCCGCGTGTGGCGACTCCGAGGTGCGGGACGCCGTTCGAGAGGCGTTCGGCCGGATGTGGAACACGGTCGAAGAGATCACCGGTCTCGACGCGGTGACCGTCAAAGCCTTTCTGGCCTTCGGCATGCTGCTCAACAGCGGCGCGGCCCTGCAGATTCATGACGTCGACCGACCCTGGGCGAACGGAGTGGGCACTCGCATCCACCCCGGATTGTTCGACCACATCACCAGTGACACGAACCGATGATCGCCGACTCCGAGGGCCGCACAGAGCGCCTGCTGATACCCGCGTTGGTGTTCGTCGGAGTGGTCGTCGCCGCTGTCGGCAGCCTCGGTGCCCCGCTGATCACCAGTGTCGCAATCACATTCGACGTTTCGCTGTCGAGTGCTCAGTGGACGTTGACGCTGGCCTTGTTGACAGGTGCCGTGACCACGCCGTTGCTCGGTCGGCTGGGATCCGGTCCGCATCGGAGGGCGGCCATCCTCGGAACGCTCGGCGTCGTGTCGGTCGGTGGAGTTCTGACCGCGCTGCCGCTGCCTTTCGCCTGGTTGCTCCTCGGCCGCGCGGCCCAGGGAGTGGGGCTGGCCCTGACCTCGATGTTGATGGGTGTTGCGCGAGATCATCTGTCCAGCAGTCGGTCTGGTTCGACTATCGCGCTGTTGTCGGTTGCATCGACTGCAGGTGTCGGTGTGGGTTACCCGTTGGCAGGGTTCTTGACCGACCGTGCCGGGATTCGCGCCGCGTACGGATTCGGTGCAGCACTGACGGTGATGGCGCTGGCGGTTGCGCTGAAGGTCATTCCACCCTCCACCCAGAAACGTGCGACTCGTATGGACGTTCCCGGTGCAGTGCTGCTCGCGCTCGCTCTGTCGTTCGTATTGATTCTCGTGAGTGAGACCGCGCTGTGGACGAGCCACGTATGGACGGCAGGGGTACTCGGCGCAGGGGCACTCGTCGCTGCCGCCATCTGGGTACGCGTCGAACTCTCGAGCCCGGCACCACTCGTCGATCTCCGATTGCTCCGCCAACGGGCAGTGGTCGGAGCGAACGGCGCAATGTTCTCGGCGGTACAGGCATGTATCTGCTGCTGACTCTCGTCACGCGATACGCGCAGACGCCCTCCGGCGTCGGATACGGCTTCGGGCTCGACGTGTTCGCCGCTGGGTTGGTTCTGGTTCCGTTCTCGGTGTTCGGGTTTCTCGCGGGCAAGCTCGTACCCCGTGCACTGCGTCGAGTGGGGCCCGGCAGGGCACTGACGGTCAGCGCGCTCGTCGTTCTGGTGGCCCTCGCTCTGTTTGCCCTCGCACGCACCGACATCGTGGAACTTTGCGCGGCGATGGCAATTCTGGGCTTCGGGGTCGGTAGCTTCTCGGCTGCGCTCCCGGCCGTCGTTCTGCCGGTCGTGCCTTCGGCGGAGACGTCGAGTGCCATGAGTATCACCCAGGTGGTGCGCAGCGTCGGATTTGCCTTCGGTAGTGCGATCGGTGGGCTCGTGTTGGCCACCGGGACCAGTGCCGGGTCCACCTTTCCCTCGGAGGGGTCCTACACGTCGGCCGCCGGGGTCGGTGCAGCCGTCACCGCTGCCGCGGCCATCGTGAGTGCCACTGTTCTTCGTGGCCGGGCAGTCGCCCAACATCCGACGTGAGCCGGGTAGAGTACGCAATCGCGAACGAGTTGGCCGGACGGCTGCGGCTCGGAGGACCGGCGGATCGCTTCCGTCGCGCTTCGGGCCGAGGAAAGTCCGGACTCCACAGAGCAGGGCGGTTGTTAACGGCAACCCGAGGTGACTCGCGGGACAGTGCCACAGAAAACAGACCGCCTGCGGATCGGTTCTTCGGAATCGAACTGCAGGTCAGGGTGAAACGGTGCGGTAAGAGCGCACCAGCACCCCAGGTGACTGGGGTGGCTAGGTAAACCCCGCCCGGAGCAAGGTCGAAGGCTGCATCGCGCAAGGGGTGCAGCTGCGCAGGTGCTCGAGGGCTGCTCGCCCGAGCCTGCGGGTGGACTGCTCGAGGTACCCGGCAACGGTGTGCCCAGATGGATGGTCGTCGAAGTCGAACCTGCGTAAGTAGGAACGGCAGACAGGATCCGGCTTACAGGCCGACTCGTTCGCACTCGATTTTCTCGCAGTCCTCCTTCCGCGTCGCTCCATGGGGCACACTGGAAGTCATGACCGACGACGACAGCTCCTGGTACTACGACATCAGCACCAAGCAGGTTGTGCAGGGCAAGGAGACCAATGCCCTCGACCGCATGGGTCCGTATCCGGACAAGGCCACCGCAGAGCAGGCGCTGAAAATCGCAGCCGCGCGCAACAAGGCCGCCGACTCCGACGACGACTGGAACAACTGACGGTGCTGCTCACCCGGCTGAGGGCTCCGAACTTCGATTTCGAGGCCATCAGATCCGAGTTCGGTCTGTCCGATGTCTTCGACGCAGCGGTGTTGCGCGAAGCGCAGAACGCCCGAGATCTGCACGCCGACAGCAGGATCGACCGCACCGACATTCCCTTCGTCACCATCGACCCGCCGGGCTCGAAGGATCTCGATCAAGCCGTTCACATCGAGAAGACGTCCAACGGATTGGTGGTGCACTACGCGATCGCCGACGTGGGTGCGCTGGTGATGCCGGGGGGAGCGCTCGACCTGGAAACCCGCCGACGCGGCCAGACCTTCTACCTTCCCGACGGATCTGTTCCGCTGCACCCACGTGAGTTGTCGGAGGACTCGGGAAGCCTGTTGGAGGGACAGACTCGCTGCGCCGCGCTGTGGACCATCGAACTCGACGACGTCGGCGAGGCGGCGGCCTGGACGGTCACCCGCGCGCTGGTGCGATCTGTCGCACGGCTCGATTACGCCGGAGTGCAAGCCGACGTCGACGCGGGCACTCCGCATCCCTCGATCGCCGCCTTGGCAGAATTCGGATCGCAACGGGCGAACGCGGCCAGACGCCGCGGAGCCATCGACATCACGCTGCCCGAGCAGGAAGTGGTGCCCGACGGGACGGGCTGGCGCATAGTCCTGCAACCCCGTACGGCAGTGGACGGTTGGAACGCCGAGGTGTCGCTGTTGACGGGAATGTGCGCCGCCAGGATCATGCTCGACGCCGGAATCGGCATCGTTCGTACCCTTCCGCCCGCCCCGGGCGAGGCCGTCGAAACCTTGAAGAGGACCGCCGCTGTTCTCGGAATCGATTGGCCCGCAGGCGCGTCCGCCGGAGCAGTCCTGGCAGACCTGCCCGCCGACGAACCGTCGACACTGGCGATGATGAGCCAGGCGACCGGCTTGCTGCGCGGAGCGGACTACCTCGCGTTCGATCGCACGACCAGCGCGGCCGGCGGTGACGCAACCGTGGAGCATTCGGGAATCGGCGCGCCCTATGCCCATGTGACAGCGCCACTGCGGCGGCTGTCGGATCGGTTCGCCACCGAAGTGTGCCTGGCGGTCGTAGCTGGATCGGCGGTGCCGGAATGGGCGACGCAGGCCTTACCCGAGCTACCGGCGATCATGCGTGGATCCGATTCTGCAGCGTCGAAGGTCGACCGTGCATGCGTCGACCTCACCGAGGCACACGTACTGAAAGATCGAGTGGGTGAGACATTCGATGCGGTCGTACTTCGCGGTGCCGAGGGCAAGCGAGATGCCGAGGTACTCGTGTCGAATCCCATCGTCATCGGCAAGTGCGACGGCGAACCTCCTGCGGGGGAGTCGGTGACGGTCCGGTTGACCCAGGCCGACACCGACTCGCGCAAGATCGCTTTCGGCTACTCGCCCGTCACGGCCTGAATCGGTCGGTCGCCTCGACGAGGTGGTGCACGATGCCCGGCTCGGCGGCAGAATGCCCTGCGTCGTCGACGATCACCAGATCGGCACCGGGCCATGCCTTGTGCAGCGCCCACGCACTCGTTGCCGGGCATACGACGTCGTAGCGGCCCTGCACGATGACGCCTGGAATACCGTCGAGCAGGTGGGCGTCGCGTAGCAGTTGATTTTCTTCGAGAAAGCAGTTGTTGCGAAAATAGTGGTTTTCGATACCGGCGAATGCAAGGGCGAACCGCGAATTCGAGTTGTCCTGCACTGCATCCGGTTTCGGCAGCAGATAACTTGTCGCCGCCTCCCAGGTCGACCAGGCCACAGCTGCTCGCGTCGCGGCTTCGGAGTCCTCGGACATCAACTGCCGGTGATACGCCTCGACGAGATTGCCGTCGCGTTCGTCCTCCGGAATGGGCGCGAGAAACTTCTCCCACAGATCGGGGAAGATGTGGCCGGCACCGCCCCCGTAGTACCAGTCGATCTCCGACGGCCGTACGAGAAAGATCCCACGCAGTATCAGCCCGCGCACACGGTCGCGATGCGATTGGGCATACGCCAGCGACAGCGTCGAGCCCCACGAACCGCCGAACACCAACCACGTGTCGATACTGAGATGCTCCCGGAGCTTCTCCATATCCGAGATCAACCGATCGGTGGTGTTGACCGACAGATCGCCGCCGTCGGCTATGTGTGGCGTCGACTGCCCGCAGCCCCGCTGATCGAACAAGACGATCCGATAGGCCTGCGGGTCGAAGTAGCGCCGCTGCAACGCATTTGTGGCACCGCCCGGACCGCCGTGCACGAACACCACCGGCGCTCCATCCGGGTTTCCGGAGACCTCCCAGTAGATTCGTTGGCCGTCGCCGACGTCGAGGTGCCCGGTCTCGACAGGCTCGATCTCGGGGTACAGAGTCCGCATCCTAGAAGCCCACCAGACCCGACGCCAGGTCCGGAATGTCGAGCGAGCGGATGGCCTCGTCTCGAACGTCCGAACACGTTTCCTTCGTGACGTCGTCGACGATCGCTCGGTTCTGCACCACCTGTAGGTTGATGACGCCGCTCTGCGCCGCCCAGGTCTGCACCAGAATGTTCAACCCGCCGCGGCCGAGCGTGGGACCCTGAACGCGCCAATTGGACAGCTGCGCTTCCAGATCGGTGCACAACTGCTGCTTCTGGACATCGGTGATCACCGCTTCCGCTGGCGTCGACGTGACCGTGGTGGTCGGTGCGACCGTCGTCGTCCCGGACGTCGAACCGGTGTTGGTGGTATCGGTGCTGCATGCGCCCACGAGAGTGAGCAGCGCAGCCGCACCGGCCAGTGCGACTGCGCTTCTACCTGCGATGGACGTAGTACCCCGTCTGGTTGTCATGGCCTCGAGTGTGCCATCCGAACCGGAACGATCAGTAGCTGTGCTCGGGTCCGGGGAACACGCCCGAGCCAACCTCGGACAGATACGTGGTTGCCGCGGTGCGCAGTGAATCGCCGACGTCAGCGAACTTCTTGACGAATTTCGCGGTCTTGCCGTTGGTGTATCCGGCCATGTCCTGCCACACCAGGACCTGGGCGTCACATTCGTTGCCGGCGCCGATGCCGACCGTCGGAATCGTCAGCTTGCGCGTGACCTGACCGGCGATGTCGGCGGGAACCATCTCCATGACGACGGCGAACGCACCGGCCTCCTGAACCGCGATGGCGTCGGCTACCAGCTGCTCGGACGCGTCGCCGCGGCCCTGCACTCGGAAGCCGCCGAGGGTGTTGACACTCTGCGGGGTGAAGCCCACGTGGGCCATCACCGGAATGCCTGCGGCGGTGATGGCGGCGATCTGGCCGGCGACGCGCTCGCCGCCTTCGAGCTTGACCGCGCCTGCGAGACCTTCCTTCATGAACCGCACCGCTGTCTCGAGCGCCTGCTGCGGCGAGGCCTCGTAGGTGCCGAAGGGCAGGTCGGCGACGACGAGGGCGTGCGGCGCACCGCGGACCACTCCACGGACCAGCGGAAGCAGTTCGTCGACCGTGATGGGCACGGTGGTGTCGTAGCCGTAGACGACGTTCGCGGCGGAATCGCCGACGAGGAGCACCGGAACTCCGGCTTCCTCGAATATGCGCGCACTGGAGTAGTCGTACGCGGTGAGCATTCCCCAGCGCTCGCCCTCTGCCTTCATCTGCAACAGATGGTGGGTGCGGGTCTTGCGAGTCAAACCGGTCGAAGGTACTTCCTGAGAAGAGCCGCCGTACACAGCAGTTTCGGACATCTTTGTCCCTTTCTGGTCCTCGAGGCCCGCTCGGCGGGTCCCCGGGATGGGGTGTGATGACACAGAAGAGTCTGCCACCGCGCACTACCTGTCGGAGCGGTCCGGATAGTGCAATTCGTCACAGTCGATCGGGTGCCGCGTAGTCCCGCCACCCGTTGGTGATCGGCATCCGGCGATCGCGTCCGAAGGCACGCGAGGTGACCTTGCTGCCGATCGGATACTGACGCCGCTTGTACTCCGACGCATCGACCTTGCGGAGAATGTCCGCGACCACCACCGCGTCGAAACCGGCCGCGACGATGTCGTCGTACCCCTGATCGTTGTCGACGTACCTGAACAGGATCGCGTCGAGTTCGTCGTAGTCGGGCAACGAGTCGGTGTCGAGCTGTCCCGGCCTGAGCTCGGCGGACGGCGGCTTGTCGATGCTGGACTCGGGGATCGGCGGAATGTCCCCGCGGTCGGCAGCGGATTTGTTCCGCCATCGCGCCAACTCCCACACGAGCGACTTCGGTACGTCCTTGATCGGCGCAAAGCCGCCGACCGCATCACCGTAGATGGTCGAATAGCCAACGGCCAGTTCGGATTTGTTGCCGGTGGCCAGAACCAGATGGCCGAATGTGTTCGACAGTGCCATCAACGTCATGCCGCGACAGCGCGCCTGAATGTTCTCCTCGGCCAGGCCGGTCAGGTGCAGCTGGTCGACGAAGCAGGCGACCATGTCTGCAATGGGCTCGACGCGGAAGTGGATACCGGTGCGCGACGCAAGGTCTTCGGCATCGGTGCGGGAGTGACCCGAGGAGTACGTCGACGGCATCGCCACGGCGTGCACCGCATCGCTACCGAGGGCGTCGATGGCGATGGCCGCAACCACCGCCGAGTCGATACCACCCGACAGTCCCAGAGCCACCGAACGAAAGCCGTTCTTGTGCACATAGTCTCGCAAGCCGGTCACCAGAGCGCCCCACACCTGTTCCTCTGCGCAAGCAACGTCGGAGAGAAACGGCTCCGCTCGCTGCCAGCCGGTGATCGCGACGTCGGGCAGCGGTACCCGATCGATGCTCCAGCCGGGTACCGCCTCGGCGTTCGGACGCGGATCGGTGGGCGCGTCCACGTCGACGATCAGCAGATGCTCGACGAACTGCGGGGAGCGTCCCCAGGTGGAACCGTCGGGGCCGGTGACGAAGCTCGCCCCGTCGAACACCAGCTCGTCTTGACCGCCGACCACATTCACGTACGCGATCGGGACGCCGATCTCGGTGGCCCGGCGCGCTGCGACGGAGTGCCGTACCTCGTCCTTACCCTGTTCGAAGGGGCTGGCGTTGAGACAGAGCAGCATGTCGACACCTGCTGCCCCGTAGGCCGCCACCGATCCGCCCGACTGCCAGATGTCTTCGCAGACAACAACTCCGAGTCGCACCTCGTTCACCTCGACGATGCTCAAGCGTGATCCGGGAGCGAAATAGCGGGCCTCGTCGAACACTCGGTAGGTGGGAAGAGAGTGCTTGTCGTAGCGAGTTGTCACCCGTCCGTCGACGATCACCGCGGCGCTGTTTCGCGAGCCTTTTGCATCGCGATCGAGGTAGCCCACCACCACGATGCGGTCGCCGCATCCGGCGGCATCGAGCGCAGCGGCCAATTCGGTGAGGGCTAAGGCGGATGCGGCGGCGAACGATGGCCGAAGAGCCAGATCCTCGACCGGGTATCCCGTCAGAGCCATCTCGGGAAACACCACCACGTTTGCACCGTCGTGAGCGGCGCGGACCGTCCATTCGACGATCGCGGCGGAGTTCGCCGTGAGATCGCCGACGACGGAGTTGGTCTGGGCCAGGGCGAGTCGGAGGGCCTGCACCACGTAGACGCTAGTGCTCGGCGGCCGTCCCTGCCGGGCAGCGAGAATGGAGTGTGGTCGGAAAGACCTGGCACGATCGTGCCATGAGAACGCGTACCAGGAGCACGGCCGTGGCGCTGTCCGCAGTCGCGGTGTTGCTCGCAGGCTGCTCCGGCCAGGAGCCCACTGCCGCACCGGAGTCCTCCGCTGGGTCCGAGGCATCTTCGCCGGCACCGGTGGCCGGTCCGATTCCCGCAGGGCTGGAGACGTTCTACAACCAAACGCTCCAGTGGGAATCCTGCGACCGATACAACACCGACGGCAGCGAACTGGGGGACTCCGTCGAGTGCGCGAAGGTCACCGTGCCCCTCGACTACGCCGATCCCACCGGCACAACCATCGAGGTCGCCATCTCCCGGACCCGCGCGGCAGGCGAGAAGATCGGATCCATCCTGATGAACCCCGGCGGTCCGGGCTCCTCGGGTCTGTATCTGGCCACACAGGCCGACGGCACCGCCATTGCCGATCGCTTCGATCGCATCGGTTTCGACCCACGCGGGATCGGGGCCTCCGAACCGGAGGTGCGCTGTCTGACGCCCGAGGAGGTCGACGAGGAACGCCGCGAGCCGGACGTCGACGTCAGCCCCGAGGGCATCGCGGCCACCGAGGCCGAGCATCGGGACTATGCCGCCCAGTGCGTCGACCGGACCGGGGCAGATGTGCTCGAACACGTCGGCACCAGGGAAGTGGTGCGCGACATGGACGTCATCCGGGCAGTTCTGGGCGATGAGAAGCTGACCTACGTCGGGTACTCCTACGGCACCCGTATCGGCACCGCGTATGCCGAGGAATTCCCGTCGAACGTTCGGGCGATGGTGCTCGACGGCGCGCTCGACCCCGATCAATCACCCGTCGACGAGGCAGTCGCCCAGGGTGCCGCGTTCCAGACCGCGTTCGATCAGTTCGCCGCCGACTGCGCACAGACCGACACCTGCCCGCTCGGCACAGATCCGGCCCAGGCCGTCGCACAGTTTCGATCCTTGGTCGACCCACTGATCGACCAGCCCGCCGAAACGACCGATCTACGGGGCCTCAGTTACGACGACGCGCTCACCGGGGCTCAGCAGGCTCTGTACTCGCAGCAGCTGTGGCGTCTGCTGCGGGCGGGACTGAACGAACTACGCGACGGTCGGGGCGACACCCTGCTCCGGCTCGCCGACACCTACTCCGGGCGGCTGGAGGACGGTAGCTATACAAACATCGACGATGCGTTCAATGCCGTCCGATGTGTGGACGGACCGCCGACCACGGATCGGGCAGCGGCCGACGAGGCCGACGCCAGGTTCCGCGCCGCCGCGCCGTATCTGGACGACGGCCGAGCCACGGGCAACGCGCCGCTCGACCTGTGCGCGTTCTGGCCGGTGCCGAATACGAGCGACCCGCACATCGTCGATGTCGAGGGGCTGCCGACGCTGGTGGTGGTGTCGACGACCAACGATCCGGCCACTCCGTATCAGGCCGGGGTGGAACTGGCTGCGCAGTTGCGAGGCAACCTCGTGACCTACGACGGCACTCAGCACACGGTGGCGTTCTCGGGAGTGGGCTGCATCGACGATCCGCTGGTGAATTACCTCGTCGATCTGGTCCCGCCCGGCGACGGATTGCGCTGCTGACCTGCTACCTCACCAGCCAAGATGTGAGCAGAGAGTTTCACGAAGTGAGACTGAATTCACGATGTAACACAGATTTAACTCCGTTTGCTTACTCTCGCGTTCATGGATCGTCAAAAGGAATTCGTGCTCCGGACTCTCGAAGAGCGCGACATTCGTTTCGTCCGCCTCTGGTTCACCGACGTCCTCGGGTATCTGAAATCGGTGGCCATCGCCCCCGCCGAGCTCGAAGGGGCGTTCGACGAGGGGATCGGCTTCGACGGTAGCGCCATCGAAGGGTTCGCCCGAGTCTCCGAGGCCGACACCGTCGCCAAGCCCGATCCCTCGACGTTCCAGATCCTGCCGTGGTCCACCAGCAAGGGCCACCAGCACTCGGCGCGGATGTTCTGCGACATCGCCATGCCCGACGGCTCGCCGTCCTGGGCAGACTCTCGCCACGTGCTGCGTCGCCAGCTGAGCAAGGCCGCAGACCTCGGATTCAGTTGCTACGTGCACCCCGAGATCGAGTTCTTTCTGCTCAAAGATGCCCCGCAGGACGGCTCACCGCCTACCCCTGCCGACAACGGCGGTTACTTCGACCAGGCCGTGCACGATTCGGCCCCGAACTTTCGCAGACACGCCATCGACGCACTCGAGTCGATGGGAATCTCGGTGGAGTTCAGCCACCACGAGGCCGCCCCCGGCCAGCAGGAGATCGACCTGCGGTACGCCGACGCCCTGTCGATGGCCGACAACATCATGACCTTCCGCTACGTGGTCAAGGAGGTCGCCATCGAAGAGGGTGTGCGCGCGACGTTCATGCCCAAGCCGTTCAGCGATCAGGCCGGCTCGGCGATGCACACGCACATGAGCCTGTTCGAGGGCGACGCCAACGCGTTCCACAACCCCGACGATCCGATGCAGCTGTCGGAAACCGGCAAGTCCTTCATCGCCGGCATCCTCGAGCACGCCAACGAGATCAGCGCCGTGACCAACCAGTGGGTCAACTCCTACAAGCGGCTGGTGCGCGGCGGCGAGGCACCGACTGCCGCATCGTGGGGACCGGCCAATCGCTCGGCCTTGATCCGCGTGCCGATGTACACCCCGAACAAGGCCTCGTCGCGGCGCGTCGAGATTCGCAGCCCTGATTCGGCCTGCAACCCGTACCTGGCGTTTGCGGTACTGCTCGCGGCCGGTCTTCGCGGAATCGAAAAGGGTTACACCCTGCCGCCCGAGGCCGAGGAAGACGTGTGGGCGCTGACCTCGGCCGAGCGTCGCGCCATGGGGTACAAGGAACTACCGGGCAATCTCGATCAAGCGCTCAACGCGATGGAGGGGTCCGAGCTGGTCGCAGAAGCGCTGGGCGAGCACGTGTTCGACTTCTTCCTGCGCAACAAGCGTCGCGAGTGGGAGGAATACCGCAGCCACGTCACGCCGTACGAGCTCAGGGCCTACCTCGGTCTGTAGAGCAGCGGGGTCTTTTAACAGACCGTCGTCGTCATGGGCTACGTTCTAGTCGATCGAGAATGTAGTTCCGATGCCGGCGTGGGCAACCCTCGCGTCGCATTACCGACGACGGGGTAAAACTGTGGCACGCCGAGGTGGACTGTAGATGGTGCGTCCTCCGACTTCCAGATCCGTCGTTCCCGGGCCGGGCCGTCTCGGCCTTGTCGAAGAAACCGCTCCGGGCGACTTGCGCACCCTCGGTTGGACAGGTGAAGAAAGCCTCGAACTGCTGTGGTCACTGTCCCGCGCGCCCAATGCGGACCTGGCTCTGCGCACCCTGGTACGGATGTACGAGCTGCTCGGTGCCGGTTGGTCGGAGTTCGACACAGCGCTGCGCACGGACAAGGGATTTCGCGGACGCCTCCTCGGGCTGGTCGGCGCGTCGAGTGCGCTCGCAGACCACCTCGTCGCCGACGACAGCACCTGGCGTCTGCTCTTGACGAAGGCAGGTCAGGCCAGCGGAGTCTCGGCGAAAATCGAGCTCCCGAGCAAGGCGACGTTGGTAGCGGAACTCCTCGAGGTCGTCGGGGCCGAGCCCGAGACCGGACCCAATGCCGCGCCGGACCTGTATCGGGCGTCGGTCACCGGGCCGCCCGCGGTGATTGCGCTGCGTAAGAAGTACCGCGACCAGATCATGGTGCTGGCTGCATACGACCTCGCCGCGACGGTCGAGAACGAACCCGTCCTGCCGTACACGGTGGTCGGATCGCATCTGTCGGACATGGCCGACGCCGCACTCACCGCGGCACTGGCGGTCGCCGTGGCCACCGTGTGTCCGGACGCCCCGTGCCCGACGCGCCTGGCCGTCGTCGCAATGGGCAAATGCGGTGCCCGCGAACTCAATTACGTCTCGGACGTCGATGTCGTGTTCGTTGCCGAACCCGCCGACGCACAGGCCAGCCGCATCGCGGGTGAGATGATGCGCATCGGATCCTCGGCGTTCTTCGAGGTCGACGCGGCGCTGCGCCCCGAGGGTAAGCGCGGCGAACTGGTCCGCACGCTGGATTCGCACGTGGCGTACTACAAGCGGTGGGCCAAGACCTGGGAGTTCCAGGCTCTGCTCAAGGCCCGGCCGATGACCGGTGATATCGCACTCGGCAACGATTACGTCGACTCGGTGAACCCGATGGTATGGCTGGCCAGTCAGCGCGAGGACTTCGTGCCGGAAGTGCGCGCGATGCGCCGTCGGGTCGAAGAGATGGTGCCGTCCGAGCTTCGCGAGCGCGAGATCAAACTGGGACGTGGCAGTCTGCGGGATGTCGAATTCGCCGTTCAGTTATTGCAGTTGGTGCACGGTCGAACCGACGAGTCGCTGCGCGTGCTCGGTACGACCGACGCACTGACCGCGCTCACCGAGGGCGGGTACGTCGGGCGCGACGACGCCGCGAATCTGACGGCGTCCTACGAATTTCTCCGGCTGATCGAGCACCGCCTGCAGATGCAGAGGATGCGGCGAACGCACACCCTCCCGCCACAGGACGACGAGGAAGCTCTGCGGTGGCTGGCGCGCTCAGCGCACATGCGACCGGACGGCAATCGCGACGCCCTCGGTGTACTCAACGCCGAGATCAAACGCAACGCACAACGCATCAGGCGGCTGCACGCGAAGCTCTTCTACCGTCCGCTGCTCGACTCTGTGGTCAAGTTCGACTCCGAGACAGTGCGCCTTACTCCCGACGCGGCGACGCGTCAGCTCGCGGCTCTCGGCTATGCCACCCCGCAGAACGCACTGGGTCACTTGCGGGCGCTCGTCGGCTCGGGCACTCGTCGCGGTCAGATCCAGGCCGTGCTACTGCCGACTCTGCTGGAGTGGCTCGCCGATACCCCCGACCCGGACGCGGGTCTGCTCAATTACCGGCGGCTGTCGGAGTCGGCGGGGGAGCAAACGTGGTTCCTGCGCGTGTTGCGCGACGAAGGCGCAGTGGCGCAGCGGTTGATGATCGTGCTCGGCTCCTCGGCCTACGTACCGGATCTGCTGATCAAGGCCCCCGAGGTCATTCGGCTGTTCGCCGACGGTCCTACCGGCCCCCGGCTGCTCGATGTCGAGCCCGAAGAGACCTATCGCGCAATCCTGTCTTCCTCGGCCCGCTACGAGGACCCGGTACGGGCGATCAACGCGGCCAGGGCGCTACGACGCCACGAGCTTGCCCGAGTGGCGTCGGCAGACATCCTCGGCATGCTCGACGTGCCGCAGGTCTGCCGGGCGCTGTCGTCGGTCTGGGCCGCCGTCATCAATGCCGCTCTGGCAGCTGCCATTCGGGCCAGCGAGATCGAACGCGGCGAACCGGCACCGGCAACTCTGGCCGTTATCGGCATGGGAAGACTGGGCGGCGGCGAGCTCGGATACGGCAGCGACGCAGACGTACTGTTCGTCTGCGAGCCGGTCGACGGCGTCGACGAGACCGTTGCGGTCAAGTGGGCCAACACCATTGCCGACCGCATCCGCAAACTGCTGGGCGCGCCGAGTACCGACCCGCCCCTCGAGGTCGACACCGGACTGCGTCCGGAAGGCCGGAGCGGACCGGTGGTGCGCACCCTCTCGTCCTACGCCGCGTACTACTCGCAGTGGGCCCAGGCGTGGGAAGTCCAGGCTCTGCTGCGGGCTCACCAGGTTGCCGGCGACCAGGATCTCGGCATTCGATTCCTGCTGATGGCCGACAAGGTGCGCTACCCCGAGGGCGGGGTGTCCGCCGACGCCGTCCGCGAGATCAGACGCATCAAGGCGCGTATCGATTCCGAACGACTGCCCAAGGGAGCCGACCCCGCAACGCACACCAAGCTCGGGCGTGGGGGACTGGCCGACATCGAGTGGACCGTCCAGCTCATTCAGCTCCGGTACGCGCACAAGGTGCTTTCGCTGCACAACACCTCGACCCTGCAGTCGCTGGACGCGATCGGTGCGGCCGAGCTGATGAGCGAAACCGACGTCGAACTGCTGCGCGAGGCATGGATCCTCGCGACGAAGGCCCGCAACGCACTGGTTTTGGTGCGCGGCAAACCGACCGACCAGCTACCCGCACCGGGCGCAGTGCTCTCCGCCGTGGCGCAGGTTGCGGGCTGGGAAAACGGCGACGCCGGCGCGTTCCTCGACAACTACCTGCGTGTCACGCGTCGGGCAAAGGCCGTGGTGGAGCGGACCTTCGGCGGGAACTAGTCCCCGTCTCCCTCTAGTCCCCGTCTCCCTCTAGTCCCCGTCTCCCTCTAGTCACTGCCGACGGTGACGAATCCCTGCTTCACCATCCAGTCGCGCGCGACATCCGCGGGCTCGCGTCCGTCGATGTCCACCTGCCGGTTGAGCTCGGTGATCTCGTCGTTGGTCAGCGCCGCGGAGATCGGACCGGTGACCTCGGCGATCTCCGGGTATTCGTCGGCAATGGGCGTGCGAATCACGACCGTGGCGTTGTAGCGGGGAAAGAAGCTCTTGTCGTCTTCGATCACGGTGAGGTTCAGACCCTTGATGCGGCCGTCGGTGGTGAACACCTCACCGAATGTGCACTGCGAACCGTCGGCCGTTGCTTGATAGATGATGCCGCCCTGCAACACCTGCCGTGGAACGACGTTGGGGTCGAAGCCGTATGCAGCGGCCATGCCCGGGAACCCGTCCTGTCGCGAATTGAACTCGGTCTCCACGCAAGTCTGTGCCGCAGCCGGATCGGTTCTGGCGAGCGCGGCGTAGTCCGAGAGTGTCTTGATGCCGGTCGAGTCTGCCGTCGCCTGATTCATCGCGAGTGCGTAGGTGTTGTCCATCGGTGCAGGGTTGACCCAGGTGAGTCCGTTGGCCGCGTCCTGGTCGCGCAAGGCCTCGAACTGCCCGGTTGCGTCCGGGATGGCGGTTTCGTTTCCCAGGAAGTTGATCCACGCCGTACCCGTGTACTCGTAGGTGACGTCCACCTGGCCGGAGACCATGGCTTGGCGGGTGCTGTTGGACCCCGAAATGTTGGTGAGGTCTCGGACGTCCGCTCCGGCCGCCACCAGCCCGAATTCGAGTATGTAACCCAGGATCACCTGCTCGGTGAATTCCTTGGAGCCGACGATCAATTTCGCGCCCTCCAGACCCGGCACAGGTTGGATGCTACCGGGTTCCACGGACAGCGGCACCGCACTGCCCGACTGCAGACCGCAACCTGTCACTGCCGTCGTCACCACGACGCACAGGGCAATCAACCGTCGTGTCGTTTGCCGCATCAACTTCGATCCTCACGGTCCGATGTAAGAGACGGCTAATCCGCGCCGGCGGTGACGAATCCCTGCTTCACCATCCAGTCGCGCGCGACATCCGCGGGCTCGCGCCCGTCGATGTCCACCTGCCGGTTGAGCTCGGTGATCTCGTCGTTGGTCAGCGCCGCGGAGATCGGAGCGGTGACCTCGGCGATCTCCGGGTATTCGTCGGCAATGGGCGTGCGAATCACGACCGTGGCGTTGTAGCGGGGAAAGAAGCTCTTGTCGTCTTCGATCACGGTGAGGTTCAGACCCTTGATGCGGCCGTCGGTGGTGAACACCTCACCGAATGTGCACTGCGAACCGTCGGCCGTTGCTTGATAGATGATGCCGCCCTGCAACACCTGCCGTGGAACGACGTTGGGGTCGAAGCCGTATGTAGCGGCCATGCCCGGGAACCCGTCCTGTCGCGAATTGAACTCGGTCTCCACGCAAGTCTGTGCCGCAGCCGGATCGGTTCGGGCGAGCGCGGCATAGTCCGAGAGCGTCTTGATGCCGGTCGCGTCTGCCGTTGCCTGATTCATCGCCAGTGCGTACGTGTTGTCCATCGGTGCGGGGTTGACCCAGGTGAGTCCGTTGGCCGCGTCCTGGTCGCGCAAGGCCTCGAACTGCCCGGTGGCATCCGGGATGGGGGTTTCGTTTCCGAGGAAGTTGATCCATGCGGTACCCGTGTACTCGTACGTGACGTCGACTTGCCCGGATATCATTGCCTGGCGGGTGCTGTTGGATCCGGAAATATTGGTGAGGTCGCGTACGTCGGCTCCGGCTGCCACCAAAGCGAATTCGAGGATGTATCCCAAGATGATCTGCTCGGTGAATTCCTTCGAGCCGACGATCAATTTCGCGCCCTCGAGTCCCGCTACAGGTGTGATGCTGCCGGGTTCCACGGATAGCGGCACTGCACTGCCCGACTGCAGGCCGCAACTCGACAGCGCGATCGTGGCGACCGTACAAAGAGCGATGAGTTGTCGTGTCGTGCGCCGCATCAGCGGAGTCCTTTCGGTCCGAGGTAGGCCTCGGCGAGGGCGCCCAGCCAATCGACGAACAAAGCGAGGGCCACGGCGAGAACACCTCCTACGACGAGTATCAGTGGTTGGTAGAGCTTGTATCCGGTGTCGATCAGAGTTCCTAGGCCACCTGCCCCGACCAGGAAGCTCAGTGTGGCAGTTCCGACGGCCAGAACCAGCGACGTGCGCAGGCCGGCCAGCATGTACGGCACGGCGAGTGGGAACTCGATCCGCCAGAGGATGCCGTTACTCGACATGCCTTGTCCACGTGCAGCATCGATGTAGCTCGGGTCCACCTGCTGGAAGCCGAGCATCGTGTTTCGGAGAACGGGAAGCAGCGAGTAGAACGCGATGGGCAGTACGCCGATCCAGAAACCGGTCTTGCCCGTCGCGAGGAACAACAGCACCAGCAGGCCGACCGCCGGCGCGGCCTGACCGATGTTGGCGATACCGACGAAGATCGGTGCCAACTTTCGGTAGCCGTTGCGGGTCAACAAAATACCCAGAGGAACCGCTATTGCCAGCACGAGCGCTGTGACGACGATCGTGATGACAACGTGCTCGGACATTCTTTGAAGCAGATAGCTTGCGTTCAGCGTCTCTTTCTGCGTCGCAGTCAGATCGCGGGTGAACGTGTAAACGAGCAGACCGATTACGACCACCGCGATGATTGCCGGTTGCACCAGCAGCCGAATACGTTCCGCTCGCTTGGCAGCCTGCTTCGCCGCCTGCGCACCGCCGTCGTCACCTGCTGCATCGACGACCGAGGAATCCGCAGCGGTCGTCACGACGGACTTCCTGCAGTCACGTCTTCCGCTGAGGTGTCCTTGTCATGGTCGTGAGCATGCTGCGAACGGATGGTCTTGATGGTGTCGATCAGTTGCTCGATGGTGATCGTGCCGGCGTATTCGCCGCGCTGACCGGTAACCGTGGCGGTCGCGTTGCCCTCGGCGAGAAGCGCTTCGAGTGCGTCCTGCAGCGTAGATTGCGTCGAGACCATCTCGCCCATCGGCACACCGACGTCGCGCAGGCTGCCCACCCCAGCGAGATGACGGCGATCGGTCCAACGAATCGGCCGCTTACGCGCATCGAGAATTATTCCCCACGCCTCCGGGTCGTTTCCGAGAGCCGCGTTCATCGACTCGACCGGCTGGTCTTCGCCCATGACCGGAACATCGGACAACTCGATGTCGCGCACTCTCATCAGTGTCAGTTGCTTGAGAGCTGCACCGGCACCGACGAATCCGGCGACCGTCTCGTCGGCCGGGTTGGCCAACACCGCTTCGGGAGTATCGAACTGCAGAATACGAGACTGATTACCCAACACAGCGATTCGGTCACCGAGCTTCACTGCTTCATCGAAGTCGTGCGTCACGAACACTATGGTCTTGCCCAGTTCTGCTTGCAGGCGCATCAATTCGTCTTGCAACAGGCCGCGGGTGATGGGGTCGACGGCACCGAACGGCTCGTCCATCAACAGGACCGGGGGATCGGCGGCCAGAGCGCGCGCTACACCGACGCGTTGCTGCTGACCTCCGGACAGTTGGCGCGGGTAGCGGTCCCGGTACAACGCTGGATCGAGACCGACAAGATCGAGCATTTCGTCTGTGCGATCCGAGATCCTCTTCTTCTTCCAGCCGATCAGCCCTGGAACCATGCCGACGTTCTCCGCAATGGTCATGTGCGGGAACAGTCCTGCCTGCTGGATCGAGTAACCGATGGTGCGGCGAAGCTCGTTCGGATTGATCGACAATGCGTCTTTGCCGCCGATGGTGATGCGGCCCGACGTCGGTTCGATCAACCGGTTGATCATGCGCATGGTCGTCGTCTTACCGCAGCCGGACGGACCGACCAGCACGACCACTTCACCGGCGGGAATCGTCATCGACACGTTGTCGACGGCGGGATCCTTCTGTCCCGAGTAACTCTTGGTCACGTTCTCCAGCACGATTTCTGCACCGGATACGGTCGTTTTCTCACTCACGGATACCCCTCGAGGTGGTCAGTTTGCCGATCACGACGTAAATCCCATCGAGGATCAGCGCCAGCAGGACGATGAGTATGGTGCCGGTCAGTGCCTGTGGAACGGCCGTGGGGCTGCCGACCCGTGCGAGCCCGGAGAACAGAAGATTGCCGAGGCCGGGGCCTTTGGCGTAAGCAGCGATGGCCAGGATGCCCATGGCTAGCTGTGTACTGACTCGCATCCCGGTCAGAATCGAGGGCCACGCCAGTGGAATCTCGATGCGCCGCAACACAAGAATGCGGCTCATGCCGATTCCGCGGGCGGCATCGGTGACCGCCGGATTGACCGCATCCAGACCGACCACAGTATTTCGGATGATCGGGAGCAGTGAGTACAGGACCAGAGCGGTCACTGTCGGTCGAACACCCAGTCCCAAAATGGGAATCAGTAGACCCAACAGAGCAAACGACGGAATTGTCAGGACGGTGCTCGCCAGGGCGGTAGCAACGGCGGAACCGGCCGGACTGCGGTAGACGAGCACCCCGATCGCAACGCCGATAACGGTGGCGATGATGACGCATTGCACCACGGCCGAGACGTGCAGATAGGAGTCGATCGCCAACTGCCTTCGCCGACCGACGATGAAATCCCACAATGCATCCATGTAGTTTTCGTCCTCTGTTCGCCGGTGCTGGATAGGTACTCTTACCCCACCTACCGACTATCAAACGCCGAACGAGCTCGATTCCGTAGTCGTTTGCCGGAAACTTTGCCGATCGGAAACAATCGAGAAAACAAAAACGCCCGGCCGAATAGATTCGGCCGGGCGTGTTCTGGCTGAAGCTATCGACTCAGACGTCGTAGTACAGCGAGAACTCGTACGGGTGCGGGCGCAAGTTGACCGGAGCGATTTCCTGCTCACGCTCGAGCGAGATCCAGGTCTCGATCAGGTCGGTCGTAGACACGCCACCCTCGGTGAGGTAGCCGCGACCGGACCCACCGTTCATCGACCGTGCCTGGAGATTCGCCACCGCACCTCTCAAAAGGGATAAAGTCGGCGACTTGTGCGAGATCTGTTGCGGTATGACTCCGGAGCTTCTAGCGTTGGGTTCGTTCGAGATCGGCCCTAACCGGAACAACCGCAGCGGTTTAGCGGTAAGTACGAGAAAGGACGAAAATGTCGAAATTCGTTTATTCAAAAATCCCTGTTCGCACCGTGGTGGGCGGGGCTCTTATGGCGGTCGGTGGAGCCACCGTGATCGCATTCGGTGGATCGGGCGCAATGGCTCAAGCGTCCCCGCTGGGCTGTGCAGGTAGTGCGGCAGTTCTTGGGGGGACCGTCGCGTCGACGCCGGAGTCTGCCGGTGCGACAGCGGCTTTGGTCGGTGGTGCCGCGGCCCTTACGGTCGACCAGTGCGGGCAATACATTCCAAATCCGCAGCAGCAACCAATTGGCATATCGGATCCCGACCGCGCGCTGGGTCCGGGTGAGCGCAGTGGCGAGGCGGACGACGTAAGTGGCTACTGATTTGTAACCGCAAAACGCATCGAGAGCCCGGTCCGACATCGTTGGGCCGGGTTTTTCCGTGTGAAAGTGGCCCGCAGCGTTTCAGAGTTGAATCTCGTGCAAACGCGAGAAGTTGAAACACTGATACGAAAACGCCCGGCCGAAATGATTCGGCCGGGCGTTTCTTCGTGAAATCTATCGACTCACACGTCGTAGTACAGCGAGAACTCGTACGGGTGCGGGCGCAGGTTGACCGGAGCGATCTCCTGCTCACGCTTGAGCGAGATCCAGGTCTCGATCAGGTCGGTCGTGAACACGCCACCCTCGGTGAGGTAATCGTGATCGGCCTCGAGACGGTCGATGACCGCGTTGAGCGAGGTGGGTGCCTGAGGAATGTTCTTGGCTTCCTCGGGCGGCAACTCGTAGAGGTCCTTGTCGACCGGAGCCATCGGCTCGATCTTGTTCTTGATTCCGTCCAGGCCCGCCATCATCTGAGCAGCGAAGTTCAGGTACGGGTTGCCCGAGGAGTCCGGCGCGCGGAACTCGAGGCGCTTGGCCTTCGGGTTGTTGCCGGTGATCGGGATGCGCACTGCCGCGGAGCGGTTGCGCTGGCTGTAGACCAGGTTGATGGGGGCTTCGTAGCCCGGCACCAAGCGGTGGTACGAGTTGATCGTCGGGTTGGTGAAAGCCAACAGCGACGGTGCGTGGTGCAGGATGCCGCCGATGTAATGGCGTGCGAGATCCGACAGTCCGGCGTATCCGGCCTCGTCGTGGAAGAGGGGCTTGCCGTCCTTCCACAGCGACTGGTGCACGTGCATGCCCGAGCCGTTGTCGCCGAAGAGCGGCTTCGGCATGAACGTCGCCGACTTGCCGTTCTTCCACGCGGTGTTCTTGACGATGTACTTGAACAGCTGCAGATCGTCGGCCGCGCGGAGCAGCGTGTTGAACTTGTAGTTGATCTCCTGCTGGCCGCCGGTGCCGACCTCGTGGTGGGCACGCTCGAGCTCGAAGCCCGCGTTCTGCAGGTTGGTCGAGATCTCGTCGCGCAGGTCCACGTAGTGGTCGTACGGGGCGACGGGGAAGTAGCCACCCTTGTAGCGAACCTTGTAGCCGAGGTTCGGGCTGCCGTCGGCCTCGGTCTCGGCACCGGTGTTCCACCAACCCGAAGAAGAGTCGAGTTCGTAGAACGCACCGTTGGCCTGCGAATCGAAGCGAACCGAGTCGAAGATGTAGAACTCGGCCTCGGCACCGAAGTACGCGGTGTCGGCGATGCCGGTGCTGGCCAAGTACTCCTCGGCCTTGCGTGCGACGTTGCGCGGATCGCGGCTGTACGCCTCACGGGTGAACGGGTCGTGGACGAAGAAGTCGATGTTCAGCGTCTTCGCGTTGCGGAACGGGTCGATCTGAGCGGTGGCGTAGTCCGGCAGCAGAATCATGTCGGACTCGTGAATCGACTGGAAGCCGCGGACGGACGAGCCGTCGAACGCGAGGCCGTCTTCCAGGGTGTCCGCCGTGAACGCCTTTGCGGCGATCGAGAAGTGCTGCTGTGCACCCGGCAGATCCGTGAATCGGATGTCGACGTATTCGATTCCTTCATCTGCGATGAACTTGATGACCTCTTGGGCCGTGGAAAACGCCACGCTTTTGCTCCTTAGTTGAGTCCGTCGAACTGACGGTATGGACTTGGTGTTGCCCGCCCGTCAAGCTCGTGTTTCGCCCGTGTTACGCGTCCTGGTTCACGAGTGGCACGAACAACAGTACGTCCGCGTGTTTTCCCGTGTCTCCGGTCGCGCCTATCCTGGAAATCATGGCACGAATGACAGGGTCCTGGTTGTCCGGACCGGCGGCCGCGAACCCACGACAACCACAGAACTATCGCGGCGAAGAACTGGGCCTACCTCAGCAGGGGGTCGGAGCACTGGCAGGTGCAGGGCGCAGAATTCTGGCCCTGATTCTGGACTGGACCATGGCGACCGGCGTGGCGTCGCTGATACTCGGCGGTTACACCACGAGTGGGTTGATCTCGACGATCGTGCTTGCGGTGTGGTTCGCAGTAGGACTGGTGACCGTCTCGCTGTTCTCGTTCACCCCGGGGCAGTTCGTGGTCGGCATCCAGGTCGGTCGCATCGACGCTCACGCGCGAGTCGGTTTCGTCCGGGCGCTGGTTCGCCAGCTGATACTGCTGTTCGTCGTCCCGGCGGTCATCACCGACATGGACGGACGCGGAATGCACGACCGCGCAACGGGAACAGCCCTGCTGCGGACCCGCTGAGGGGCGCGCACCAGGGCTGCTGTGGGCTGTCGATCGGGATCTAGCGACGCTTCATGGTCCGCTGGACGCCTTTCATCTTGGCTCCGCCGGGAACGGGTCCCTTCGGCATTGCCGGGCCACCCTTCGTGCCGAGCGCGGAGAGCCGTGACTCGATGGTGTCCATGCGCTTGCCGTCGATGTTCTTGGGCAACTTCGACAGATACTTCTGCAGACCCGACAGAGGAATCTGGTTCTCCCCGTTTCCGACGATGACGTCGTAGATCGGGGTGTCGCCCACCAGGCGGGCGGTCTTCTTCTTCTCCTGCGCCAGCAACGCCTTCACACGCTGCGGTGCACCCTCGGCGACGAGGATGACGCCGGGCTTGCCGATCACCCGATGCACGGCGTCGAGGTGAGTGGTACCGGCGATCGCATTGGTCACGCGCCACGAACCCTGCAGGTTGTCCAGGGCCCAGGCCGCCGCACCGGCTTGGCCGTCGGCCTTCTTGTACACCGACTTCTGTACCCGGCGACCGAAGATGATGAAGGCGACCAACACGCCGAGCAGCAAACCGATGGGGAGCAGGAACCACTGAAAGCCGAAGGCGAGGCCGATGAGGAAGCCGACGAGCCCGAGCCCGACCACCGCCCCGATCATCAGCGGAAGGAGAGCCTTGTCGTCCTTGCGCTGCATCTGGAACGCCTGCCACAGCTGACTGCGGCGCTCCTTCGATGCCTTCTTGCGGGCCGCTTTCGCGGCTGCTTTTGCTTCCTTGCTGGGCTTCGCTGCTTTGCCAGCCTTACTGCCGTTCGCCATACCTCACAGGATACGTCCTGTGCCGACGCTCACTTGCACCGCTCCGGCTCGAGAACGAGGATCAGCGAGCGGCAAGACGGGCCATCAACGAACTGGCCTCCTGCGATGCTTCGCCGCCGTCGGTCAGATGGCTCATGCTCTCGGGCAGCTCACGACCGTGATGCGCCATGGCCTGCGCGTAGAGGCGTCCGGCACGGTAGGAGGAGCGGACCAACGGCCCGGCCAGCACGCCGGCGAACCCGACCTCGGTGGCGTAGTCGGAGTGCTCGACGAACTCCTCGGGCTTCACCCACCGCTCGACGGGGTGGTGCCGCGGGGAGGGGCGCAGGTACTGGGTGATGGTCAGGATGTCGCAGCCCGCCTCGTGCAGGTCGCGAATCGCTTCCTGCACCTCCTCGGGCGTCTCGCCCATGCCGAGGATGAGGTTGGACTTGGTGACCAGACCGTCGTCGCGCGCTGCCGTGATGACGTCCATCGACCGCTGGTAGCGGAACGCCGGACGAATGCGCTTGAAGATGCGCGGCACGGTCTCTACGTTGTGGGCCAGTACCTCCGGTCGCGAGGAGAAGACCTCGGCCAGCTGATCGGGCTTGGCATTGAAATCGGGGATGAGCAGCTCGACACCGGTGTTCGGGTTCAGCTTCTTGATGAAGCGCACCGTCTCGGCGTACAGCCACGCACCGCCGTCCTCGAGATCGTCACGGGCGACGCCGGTGATGGTGGAGTAGCGCAGACCCATGGCCTGCACGCTCTCGGCCACGCGGCGCGGCTCGTCTCGATCGAGATCGTCCGGCTTGCCGGTGTCGATCTGACAGAAATCGCATCGGCGGGTGCATTGCTCACCGCCGATGAGGAAGGTCGCTTCGCGATCTTCCCAGCATTCGTAGATATTCGGGCAGCCGGCTTCCTCGCACACCGTGTGCAGACCCTCACGCTTCACAAGACCCTTGAGCTCGGTGTATTCCGGGCCCATCTTGGCTTTGGTCTTGATCCAGTTGGGTTTGCGTTCGATGGGGGTCTCCGCATTTCGGATCTCGAGGCGGAGCAGCTTGCGTCCTTCTGGGGCCACAGTCACAGATTCGATGCTACGCGCCGAACCGAACGGTGGTGAACTGCGGGTTGACAGACGCGCCGACCGCCGCCGGATGCTCTATGTCGTGGTCCTGCACCGGCATCGAACCGTCGAGGGCAG
This sequence comes from Rhodococcus ruber, assembly GCF_027270735.1. Classification (GTDB taxonomy): domain Bacteria; phylum Actinomycetota; class Actinomycetes; order Mycobacteriales; family Mycobacteriaceae; genus Rhodococcoides; species Rhodococcoides rubrum_A. The sequence continues at coordinate 393,074 of NZ_JAPWIJ010000004.1, forward strand.
CCAGTATCGCGGAGGTGACGGCGGCGAGGACGTCGTCGGTCGTCACGTCACGTCCGAGCTCGAGCGACAGGGATGTGACGCCCGCATCGGCGATGCCGCAGGGGACGATCGCGTCGAACCCGGTCATCACTGCATTGCAATTGAGTGAGAAGCCGTGCAGCGTCACCCCGCGCTGGACGCGGACCCCGATCGCAGCGATCTTGCGCTCGGGAAGCCAATTACCGTCGCGCATTTCGGCTGCAAGCCACACCCCTGAGCGGCCGTCGACGCGTCCGCACGTGATGCCATAGCCGGATACGACGGAGATCAGCGCTTCTTCGATACGGCGCACGTACTTGACGACGTCGATGGGCTGCGCGAGCTTCACGATGGGGTATCCGACCAATTGGCCGGGACCGTGCCAGGTGATCTTGCCGCCGCGATCCACCTCGACGACGGGAGTGCCGTCTCGTGGCATGTCTTCCTCGGCAGTGCGTCGTCCGGCCGTGTAGACGGACGGATGCTCGAGCAGCAGCAGTGTGTCGGAGCCGATACCGTCGGCCCGGGCCCCCGCCAGGTCGCGCTGCAGAGCCCACGCCTCGGTGTACTCGACGGTGCCCAACTCGCGCACCTCGACAGGGTCGGTGCTCGCGCGTGCAGATGCCCGGACCGACGAAGAGTTCGCGTCACTCATGATTGGGAACGGTACGCCGCGTCAGCTGCCCACAGCTACTCGCAGTGCCTCTCCCACGGTGTTGTGCTCGAACGTGTAGCCCGCGTCCTCCAGAGCCTTGGGAATGGCACGCGGCCCGGTGAGAATGGCCTCCTCGGCAAACTCGCCGATCACTGCCTTGAGGGCGAAGCCGGGGACCACCCACGGCGCAGGGCGGTGCACCGCACGCGACATCGCACTGTTGAACTGCGCGTTCGTCACCGGGGTCGGACCCACCATGTTGACCGGTCCACGCAAGGAATCGCTCTCGATGCCGTGGACGATGGCACCGATCTCGTCTTCCAAGGAAATCCATGGGAAGTACTGACGTCCACTGCCGAGCCGCCCGCCGAGGGCGAACAAGTACAGCGGACGAAGCTTGCCCAGCATTCCACCGCGCTGCGAGAGCACAACGCCGCTGCGCAGCATGATCGTGCGTACACCGGCACCGGACGCCGCAGACGTGGCGTTCTCCCAATCCCGACAGACCTCGGCCAGAAAACCCTCACCGACGGGAGCGGTCTCGTCGACCACTCGGTCGCCGGTATCGCCGTAGAAGTTGACGCCGCTGGCATTGATCAAGGTCGGTACTCCCGCGTCGGCGGCAGCTCCGGCGAGCACCTCGGTGGGAGCGATTCGACTGTCGCGCACCAACTGCTTGTAAGCACCGGACCATCTCTTGTCGCCGATTCCGACACCACACAGGTTGACGATCGCGTCGGCACCGTCGAGGGTGGCCGCGTCGATGCTCCCGCGGGACGGGTCCCACTGGGACTCGTCCGGTCCCGCCGGCGAACGCCGTACGAGGCGGGTGACGTCGTGGCTGCGACCCCGCAGTGCTGCGACCAGGGCCGTGCCGATCAGTCCCGATGAACCTGCAATGACTACGCGCATATGAACGAAAGCCTCCTTGACGCAGACCGGGGCATCATTCGCGAACGAATGATGCCCCGGATGCTCGGTTCGTGCCCCTCTTGTCGAGACTCCGATGCGAATGTTTCGCGCTCTCACCAGAATACGTGAGAGGCGCGATTCGCCGGTTGCCTACAGGCCGAGATCGGCCTCGAACGACGCCACTTCGAGACGCTGCTTGATCGTCGTCAAGAAGCGGCCCGCATCGGCCCCGTCCACCAGACGGTGGTCGTAGGTGAGCGGCAGGTAGCACATCGAGCGGACACCGATCGACTCGTTGCCCGAGTCGTCCTTGACGACGACCGGACGCTTGACGATCGCACCCGTACCCAGCATGGCCGCCTGCGGCGGAACCAGGATCGGGGTGTCGAACAGCGCGCCCTGGCTGCCGATGTTGGTGATCGTGAACGTGCCACCGGACAGCTCGTCCGGCTTCAGCCCGCCCGAACGTGCGCGGGTCGCGATGTCGTTGATCGCTCGAGCCAACCCGGCCAGCGACAGGTCACCGGCGTTGTGGATGACGGGGGAGAGCAGACCCTGCTCGGTGTCCACGGCAATGCCGAGGTGGACATCGGCGTGGTACGTGATCTCCTTGGCGTCCTCGTTGATGCTTGCGTTGACGTTGGGATGCGCCTTGAGAGCCTCCACGACGGCCTTCGCGAAGAACGGCAGGTACGTCAGGTTGACGCCCTCGTTCTCGGCGAACTTCGCCTTCGCCTTCGTCCGCAGACCGGCGATCTTGGTGACATCCACCTCGAAGGTCTGCGTGAGCTGCGCAGAGGTCTGCAGCGATTCACGCGTCTTCTTCGCGGTGATCTGACGGATCCGGTTGATCTTCTGCGTGGTGCCACGAAGATGCGCGAGTTCCGGACGAACACCGGCGGTTGCCGGCGCAGCAGGCTTGGCGGCAGCGGCGGGCGCAGCCTCGGCTGCCGGAGCTGCCGGAGCCTTCTTGGCCTCGGCTGCAGCGAGCACGTCCTGCTTGCGGATGCGTCCACCCACGCCGGTGCCCTTGACCGTGGAGAGATCGACGTCGTTGTCCGACGCCAACTTCCGCACCAGTGGTGTGACGTACGGGCTGGAATCACCAGAGGGTGCCGACTCCTTGGCGGGAGCTGCCTTGGGGGCTTCCTGCTTGGGCTCGGGCTTGGGCTCGGCCTTCGGAGCTTCCTGCTTGGGAGCCTCCTTCTTCGGCTCTTCCTTCTTCGGCTCCTCGGCCTTGGGGGCCTCGGGCTCCGGGGTGGCCTCGGGCTCGGGGGCCTTCTCGGCCGGCGATCCGGATCCGATGACGGCGAGCTGGCCACCGACGGCGACCGTGTCGTCTTCCTCGGCGGAGATCTCGAGCAGAGTGCCGGCGACCGGAGAAGGAATCTCGGTGTCGACCTTGTCGGTGGAGACCTCGAGCAGCGGCTCGTCGACTGCAACCTCGTCGCCGACGGCCTTGAGCCATCGGGTCACGGTGCCTTCGGTGACGGACTCACCCAACTCGGGCATCGTCACCGGCGTACCGGATCCGGACGAGTCGGACGACGCACTCGCTGCGGGTGCCTCCTCCTCGGCCTGCGGTTCGGGCTCGGCTGCGGGAGTGGGCTCCTCGGCAGCTTCCTCGGGTGCCGACTCCTCGGCGGGAGCAGCGTCCTCGGCCGGTGCGTCGGACGAGGGGGCCTCGCCTGCGTCACCGATCTGGGCGAGCTCGCCACCGATCTCGACGGTGTCGTCTTCTTGAGCGACGATCTTGGTGAGCACACCGGCAGCAGGCGACGGGATCTCGGTATCGACCTTGTCCGTGGAGACTTCGAGCAATGGCTCGTCGACTTCGACGGTGTCGCCTTCTTGTTTGAGCCACCTCGTGACAGTTCCCTCGGTGACACTCTCACCGAGAGCTGGCATCTGGACGGAGAAGGCCATGTCTGTTGACTCCTCGACAGTTGTATGCGGGTGATGTAGTTCTTACGACTTGTGGTCGCAGACCATTGTGCTGGCGGAACAGGGTTCATGGACGAGAGTTGCGTGATTCGGTTCGACGGAGGCACCGGTGCACCAGACACCGATCGAGCATGTTCGGCTCGATACAGCGCCCACGTCGACACTCCCTCTCGGCAATTCACTCACTCACTTCACGAGCCTTGGTTCACTATCAAGAGAGTTGAACCCTCTAGTGTCATCCTTCCATTGTTATCGCCTCGCCGTTCCCCTAGGGCACACAACACGCCTGGCAAACTGGCGGGTAACAACATTTCCGGCATCCGTGCCGGCGATCCATAGGCCGTACGAAAAGGATGTTCTCGTGGGATTGTTCGATCGACTCAAGCGAAGCGGCGGGGCCGCCAAACGCGGCCCCGAAGGGTCGGTCGCCCAGTACCTGGCCGATTGGACCGCGGCGCGAATCGGTGTGGAGGCCTACGTCGAGCCGAAGACGACGGTGACCCCGCTGACCGTCGTACTGATCGCGAACGACGGCGAATGGACCCGTCGGCCGCTGGATGAAAAATATGCACGAAAGATCGGACCCGACCTGAAGATCCCGGTGTACGACGTCCGCAAGACCGGGTATCCCCAGCGAATGCGCGACCACGATGCGCGCCAGAAGATCATCAAGAAGCGCGAACAGCAGCAGCGCGACGTGTGATCGAAGTCCGTGCACGAGGACGTTGCTCCTCGCGCACGGACGGTCCGAATCAGCCGTTCTCGACTATGTCTTCGAGAACCGCGAACATGGTCCGCACCGGAACTCCGGTGCCGCCCTTGCCGGTGTAGCCGAAGGGGCCTCCGGTGTTGTAGGCCGGGCCGGCGACATCGATGTGAGCCCATTCGACGCCGTCGGCCACGAATTCTTTGAGGAACAGAGCTGCTGCCAGCATTCCTCCGGCCCGGCCGTTGGTGACGTTCGCCAGATCGGCCACCTTGGAGTCGAGTTCGCGTCGAATCTCCTTCGGAAGCGGCATGGCCCAGCCGTTCTCGCCGATGGCCTGGGAGATTTCGGCAACCCGGTCGCGGAAGTTGTCGGTACCCATCACGCCCGGCGTTCTGTTGCCGAGCGCTACGACTTGAGCCCCGGTGAGCGTTGCGGTGTCGATGAGGTAGTCCGGATCGTCCTCGCAGGCACGCACGATCGCGTCGGCGAGCACCAAGCGACCTTCGGCGTCGGTGTTGATGACCTCGACAGTGATGCCGCCGTACTGGGTCAGCACATCACCCGGGCGCTGCGCGGTGCCCGACGGCATGTTCTCCGCCATCGGCACCGTCGCGATGACATCGAGTGGCAGACCGACCTTGGCTGCCAGGATCACCGTCGCGATGACGGCGGCCGCACCGCCCATGTCCGAAGTCATGTTCTCCATTCCCGCAGCGGGTTTGATGGAGATGCCGCCGGTGTCGAACGTGATTCCCTTACCCACCAGAGCGACCTTCTTCGCACCCCGCTTGCCGCCCGAGTGAGTCAGGCGAACCAGCCGCGGCAACCGCGAAGAACCCTTGCCGACGCCGTGAATGCCGCCGTAGCCGTCCTTCTCCAAGGCCTTGTCGTCGAGGATCTCGACTTTCAGTCCAGCTGCGGTGCCGAGCGACTTGGCTCGGTCCGCGAACTCCTCCGGGTAGAGGTGGCTCGGTGGGGTGTTCACGAAATCACGTGCCACCGCCACCGATTCGGCAATGGCGACCGAGCGCGCCAATTCGTTCTTCGCGTCCTTCGATCGAGAGTCGGCAACGAGCAATTCGACGCGGGCGAGGGGGAGACCGTCGGCCTTCGGTGCCGACAGCGCGGACTTGAATTCGGTGAACTGATACGCGCCGAGGAAGAACCCCTCTGCGGCCGCTCCGAGATCGAGTGCCGACAACGTCGTCGCGGCGGTATCCACGCCCTTCAGCGCGCGAGCCGCAGTTCCGGCCGACTGACGAATGCGTTCGCTGTCGATGTCGGCAGCGTTCCCGAGGCCCACTGCCAGGACACTGAAGACGGGCAGTCCGGACGGAGCCGGGATACGAACGAGCTCGTCGGCTTTGCCGGTGGCGCCGACGGATTCGAGGGCGTCGAGGAGTTCGGAAGCAACGGCGTCGTCCGAAATGTCGTCGGTGATGGCGAGCTCGAGACCGTCGTCACTGGTACTCAGCGCGACAACGAGAACATCGACTTTCTTGCCGAGCTTGCCCGCGAGGACCAGGTCGGGTCCGAGAGTGCGGGATAGCGTCGAAGGTGAAGGCACGTGGCTGCTCCTGTAGGGGTTGACGTGTAGGTAACTCGATCCTAATGACGACGCAACTCTCCAGAGATCGAGGGACGAACTCGGTGCGCAGGGCCGAACGAGCCGTCATGTGAGCTAGCGTGACCGCCATGACCGACACCGACCTGATCGAGGGCCCGCTGCACGCAGTACACACCGAATTGGGCGCGACATTCGCACCTTTCGGCGGTTGGACCATGCCGGCGTCGTACGCCGGTGTGGTCGTCGAGCACACCGCGGTGCGGGAAACCGTAGGCCTGTTCGACGTCGGCCACCTGGGCAAAGCGTCGGTCACCGGACCCGGCGCTGCCGCCTTCGTGAACTCGGTCCTGACCAACGACCTCGGCCGCATCGAGCCGGGTAAGGCGCAGTACACCCTGTGCTGCACGGAATCCGGCGGCGTGGTCGACGACCTGATCGCCTACTACGTCTCCGATGACGACGTATTCCTGGTGCCGAACGCAGCCAACACGGCTGATGTCGTTGCCGCGATGGCAGCGCAGGCACCCGATAGCGTGTCGGTGGTGAACCAGCACCGCGAGTTCGGAGTGCTGGCCGTGCAGGGGCCGAAAGCGGCCGAAGTTCTGCAGGAATTGGGTCTACCGACCGACATGGACTACATGGCGTTCGAAGACGCGACCTGGAATTCGGTGGCCGTGCGGGTGTGCCGAACCGGTTACACCGGCGAGCACGGATACGAACTGGTTCCTCCGGCGGGAGATGTGGAACCGCTCTTCCGCGCCCTGCTGGCCGCTGTGCGGTCTCGTGGGGGACAGGTGTGCGGGCTCGGAGCACGCGACACTCTGCGCACCGAGATGGGATATCCGCTGCACGGACACGAACTGTCACTGGACATTTCGCCTTTGCAAGCTCGGTGCGGTTGGGCAATCGGCTGGAAGAAGGACGCATTCTGGGGCAAGGAGGCATTGACCGCGGAGAAGGCCGGCGGGCCGACGCGAACGCTGCGCGGACTGAAGGCGCTCGACCGCGGCGTGCTCCGTCCTGGTCTCACCGTGCGGGTGTCGGGTCAGGACATCGGGACGACGACCTCCGGAACGTTCTCACCGTCGCTGAAGGTGGGTATCGCCCTGGCCTTGCTCGACGCCGAGGTAGCTCCAGCGGTAGGTACGGAGGTCGAGGTCGATGTTCGTGGTCGAGCGTTGCGCTGCGAAGTGGTCGCGCCCCCGTTCGTCGCCGCGAAGACCAGGTGACCGCGAGAGAGCGCGCGACCTCCACGATAGGATCTCGGGCATGACAGGTGTTTCCGAATTCACGTACGTGCAGCATCCCTCGCCCGCTACACCGGCGGAGCGCGACGCGGTGCTTGCCGCACCCGGATTCGGAAAGCACTTCACGGACCACATGGTGTACATCGACTACACCCGAGACCGTGGTTGGCACGACGCGACGATCGCTCCGTACGGCCCGATCGAGCTCGACCCGGCGGCGATGGTGCTGCATTACGGCCAGGCCATCTTCGAGGGCCTCAAGATCTACCGACAGCCGAACGGTGACCTCTCGACGTTCCGGGTGGAGTCCAACGCCGAGCGGTTCCGGTCCTCGGCTCGCCGGCTCGCGATGCCGGAACTCTCGGACGAGCTCTTCGTCGGATCGATCGAGAAGCTGCTCGAACTCGACCACGAGTGGGTCCCCGCGGCCGGCGGTGAGGACGCGTTGTACGTCCGGCCGTACATGTTCTCCACCGAAGCCGGGCTGGGCGTGCGCCCTGCGGACTCCTACCGCTACATGCTGATCGCCTCGCCTGCAGGCGCGTACTTCCCCAGGGGAGTCAAGCCGGTGAGCGTCTGGCTGTCGACCGAGTACGTCCGAGCGGCACCGGGCGGTACCGGAGCCGCGAAGTTCGCAGGCAACTATGCCGCGTCACTCCTCGCCCAGGCGCAGGCCAGCGACGAAGGATGCGATCAGGTGGTCTGGCTCGACGCGACCGAGCGCCGCTACGTCGAGGAGATGGGCGGGATGAACCTGTTCTTCGTCTTCGGCTCGGGCTCCGATGCGCGACTGGTGACGCCATCGCTGTCCGGATCACTTCTCCCCGGCATCACCCGTGACTCGCTGCTGGCGCTGGCGACGGACGCCGGCATCCCGGTCGAAGAACGCCGGATCTCCACCGAGGAGTGGCGCAAGGGTGCCGACTCGGGCGAGATCACCGAGGTGTTCGCCTGTGGCACAGCGGCCGTCATCACTCCGGTCGGCAGCGTCAAGTCCACCGAGGGAGCCTTCGAGATCGCAGGCGGCGAGCCCGGCGAGATCACGCTCGCGCTGCGAGACACGCTCACCGGCATTCAGCGCGGCACGTTCGCCGATACCCACGGTTGGATGACCACACTCCGCTAGCTCCCGACAAGAAGGCCGATCGAGGCGAGGGCGGTGGTCGTCTCGATTCCGGCTCCGAGCACGTCGCCGGAGAGACCGCCGAAGCGTCGGACGCAGTGCCGAGTCAGAACCACGGCAAGGGCCAGCACGGCGACCACCACCAGGGGTCCCTGCCATGGTCGGTCGGCCTGAGCACACACCGAGATTGCTACTGCCGCAAGCACCCACACTGCCCGGGCTGCTGTCGACTGGGTGCCGGCAACGAGTGCGCCGAAACCGCTGGGTGCTGCCGCGTCGATACCCCGACGGCACGCGAGCACCACCGACACGCGACCGATCGCCGGCACGATGACGATGGCCCACCACAGGTGTTGCTGAGCGAGCTGACCCAGGCTCGCAGCTTGAACCGCCAGGACGAGAGCAATGGCGGCCACTCCGAACGGACCGGCGCTGCCGGACTTCATGACTTCTCTGGCGCGCTCGGGCGGGCCGTAGCAACCGAGCCCGTCTGCGGTGTCGGCCAGGCCGTCGAGGTGCATCCCCCTGGTCAGCAGTGCAGCAGCAGCGACCCCGATCAGTCCGCTGAGCAGCGGCGACAGTCCGGCGGTGACCGACACCCACACCAGCGCCGCGCAGATGCCGCCGAGAGCGAAACCGACGATCGGAGCGAGAGCTATCGCCCGTCCGGCCGAGTGTCGATCGACGTTCTCGGGGCCGCGTACGGGCAGCACGGTCAGCCAGGAGAACGCGAGCAACAGTCCACCGGCTCGCCCGCGCACCGTCAGTGGTCTTCGCTGTCACCGGTGCTGACACCGGAGTCGGCGAAGGTCGCCATCGAGTTCAACGTGCCGACGCCCGCACGAACCAGAGGCAGTGCCGCGAGGGCACCGGACCCTTCACCCAGTCTCATGTCCAGCTCGACGATCGGTTCGAGCCGCACATGACGTAACGCAAGTGTGTGAGCGGGCTCGGCGGAGCGGTGCCCGGCAACCCACCACTCCCGTGCTCCGGCCGCACCGTCCTCTGCCACCAACGCGGCTGCGGTCACCACGAGGCCGTCGAGAATCACCGGGGTGCGCCGATGCGCGGCCTGCGCGAGGAATCCGGCCAACGCCGCGATGTCGGCACCACCCGCGACCCGAAGCAGATCGGTGGGGTTCTTGGCGACCGGACGCGCTCGGCGCATGGCGTCCCGGATTGCCGCGGTCTTCCTGATCCATCCTGCGTCGTCGATTCCGGTGCCGCGCCCGACGGCGGCGACCGGTTCGGTATCGGTGAGCGTGGCGATCAATACGGTTGCGGGAGTTGTGTTTCCGATGCCCATGTCGCCTGCGATGAGGAGATCGGCACCACCGTCGACCTCCTCGTCGGCAATGGCGGCTCCGGCAGCGACGGCTGCTCGAACCTCGTCCTCGCTCAACGCGTCCTCACGGTCGATAGATCCGCTGGAACGTCGAACCTTGAACGCGGACACCGAAGGGTCGGTCTCGGCGTCCACCGCGATATCGACTACGCGCACCGTGGCACCGGCGAGGTCTGCGAGCACGTTGACCGCTGCACCGCCACCGCGAATGTTCTCGACCATCTGGGCTGTCACCTCGGACGGGTACGCAGAGACTCCATGCGCCGCGATCCCGTGATCGCCGGCGAAGACGATGACGCGCACTCGCCCGAGCGAGCGTGGCGGGCAGCTGTCCTGGCACGCGGCGATCCATTCACCGAGCTTCTCCAGTCGCCCGAGGCTGCCGGCGGGCTTGGTGAGCTCACGTTGACGATCCTCGGCGGCCGACCGAGCCGAGTCGGACGGAGCGGTCACCGGACGAAACGGCGATGACTCCGAATCTTCTGCCGAAAAAGTTGTCACACTTCGCCTTTCGCGGTGATGAATTCCGCCGGTGGTTCCTTGAGGGTCAGCGCGAGTCCCGCGACGACCAGCAGAACCCTGTCACACACGGCGGCGAGTCGAGAGTTGAGCAGCCCGAGCTCGTCTCGGAAGAGGCGTCCGGAACGAGACCCGGGAACCACGGATAGACCTACCTCGGGACTGACCAGAACAAGGGTGGACGTGCAGTCCGCAACCGCCTCGACCAGATCGTCGACGGCCGGTGTGATCGTGCCCCGGGGTTGCTCCCACGCACGAGCGTCGTCGAGCATCCCCGTCAGCCACGTTCCGAGGTCGTCGACCAAGGTGGTGCCGTCCCAGGGCTCCGAGATCGATGCGGCCAACGAGGTCACCGTCTCGACGGTGGACCAATGCTGCGGTCTCGACGCCCGATGGAGATCGATGCGACGCTGCCAATCCTCGTCGGTGTGGTCGCGCCTACCGGTAGCGAGATAGCGAACCGGCTCGGTGACGGCACACGACTCGGCGTGCGCGGACTTACCGGATCGGGCACCACCGAGTACGAGGGTTCGAGTCGGTCGACCCACCGACGTCAGACAGCCGCGCCGGCGCTGACTCGCGGCTTGGGTGCGCGCATCTTGCGAATCTGGGACGCGCGGACGAAGGCGTACCACCCGATCTTGAAGCCGCCGTCCGTGGTCTCGGGGAATCGGACTCGGATCTTGTTGTTGATCATCTTGCCGAGGTAGATGCCCTCGCCGACCATGAACAGCATCATCACGAACATGCCGAGAGTGACGTACTGCTGCACAGCGGGCTGAAGGAACAGCGCGAAGATCAAGATCAGTGCGAGCGGCATGAACAGCCCGACGAGATTGCGACGCGCATCGACGATGTCGCGAACGTACGCGCGAACCGGTCCCTTGTCGCGGGGGAGTAGGTACTTGTCGTCACCGGCCAGCATGCGAGCGCGGCGTTCGGCTGCGGCGGCGCGGCGTTCGTTGGACGCGGCCTTGCGGTCTTCCTTGCTGCCCTTGTTCGCCTTGCGGCGCTCGCGCGCCTCTTTGCTCGTCAGGGGAGCCGGAGCAACCGGACCGCGACGACGAGCCTCGGCGTCACGGCGCTTGGGTGTCGGCCGGCCCTTGCCGAGGGACACCGGAGATGCGGCCTCGTTCCCGGACGCAGTCGACTCGGATTCGTTCGAGTTCTGTTCGTCCGAATTGTCGGAGTTTCCACGGCGTAGCAGCTTCACGCATCCAGAGTATGGGATGACGCATCGATATCGAACACCGGCCAGGTCAGCTCGCGGATCAACAGATGCCGTTCGCCTGCTGCGGCCCTAGACTTTCGACGATGCGAGTGATGATTGCGCCGGATTCCTTCGGAGACACCCTGACCGCCGCGGACGCGGCCCACGCCATCGCGAGGGGATGGGCGTCGGTTCGACAGCAGGACGAACTCGAGCTCGCACCTCAATCAGACGGCGGGCCCGGATTCGTCGAGGTGCTGGCCTCACGCATCGGCACGGTGCAGATCGCCGACGTCGACGGACCGCTCGGCACCCCGGTTCGGGCGCGGTGGCTGCTCGACGGCACAGCGGCGTACATCGAATCTGCGCAGGCCTGTGGACTCCATTTGCTCGACGGTCCGCCGAGCCCACTGTCTGCATCGAAAGCCAGCAGTTACGGCGTCGGTCAACTGATCGATGCAGCGATCGGCAGCGGGGCCAGAACGATCTTCGTCGGGCTGGGCGGCAGCAGTTGCACGGACGGCGGTCGTGCACTTGTCCGAGCGCTGGGCGGACTTGGATCGGCGGTCGCTCGATTGTCGGGAATCGACCTCGTCGCAGCATCGGACGTCGAGAATCCACTGTTGGGCGAGTGGGGTGCGGCCCGGGTGTTCGGCCCGCAGAAGGGTGCTGACGCCGAGACGATCGACCGACTGGAGGAGCTGAACACCGACTGGGCCGCCGTCCTGTCTGCAGCGGGCCACGATGTGGCGAACCGGCCGGGCGCAGGAGCAGCCGGCGGTCTCGGTGCCGCCCTGTTCGCACTCGGCGGCACACAGCAGCCCGGGGCCGTCGTGGTGGCCGAGCGAACCGGACAGCAGAAACTGCTCCAGACCGTCGATCTGGTGTTGACCGGTGAGGGGAAGTTCGATTCACAGTCGCTGCGCGGCAAGCTGGTAACCAGAATCGCGGCCGCCAGTGGCGCGACCGGTGTGGACACGATCGTGCTCGCGGGGCAGGTCACGTTGACCGAGGACGAACTGGCGTCGGCCGGTATCGAGGCCGCACACTCGATCAGCGAGTTCGCGGGATCGGTGGAGTTGGCGATGTCCGATGCAGCCAACCAGCTCGAACTGCTCGCCGCACGTATCGCGGGCGAGGTTGAGGACTCGGACGTGAATCCGAGGCGGCGGGCGTGAGGAATAGAGGCACCGAGAGTACGGTTGAGTAGTTCACGGGTTTTGTACGACTGATAGGGAGAGCCCATGACCGTTTCAAGCGAGACCACAACGACCGAAACCACGGCGCACAAGGTCACCATGACCGAGACCGCGTCGGCCAAGGCCAAGGCGTTGCTGGATCAAGAAGGCCGCGACGACCTGGCGCTGCGCATCGCGGTGCAGCCGGGTGGTTGTGCAGGATTGCGTTACCAGCTCTTCTTCGACGATCGAAGCCTCGACGGCGACCTCGCGGTCGACTTCAACGGCGTCACCCTCGCGGTGGACCGGATGAGCGCCCCCTACGTGGAGGGTGCATCCATCGACTTCGTGGACACGATCGAGAAGCAAGGCTTCACGATCGACAACCCGAACGCCACGGGTTCGTGCGCGTGCGGCGACTCGTTCAACTGAGCTGACTCGTTTTCGACTGTGACCGATACACGCATGCGTGTATCGGTCACAGTTGTGTCTGCCTGTCAGCAAACCAGCACCTCCATTCGAAAGGCTCTCCTTCGTGACACTCGCGGTATCAGGCTCGATAGCGACCGACCATCTGATGCGATTCTCCGGACGGTTCGCCGAGCAGATCGTCGCCGACCAGATCTCGAACATCTCGTTGAGCTTTCTGGTCGACGACCTGGTCATCCGCAAAGGAGGAGTAGGCGGCAACATCGCCTACGCGCTCGGAGTCCTCGGCGGCTCACCGCTGCTCGTGGGTGCTGTGGGGCCGGACTTCGCCGAATACCGCGGCTGGCTCGAAGAGCACGGCGTGGACTGCAGTGGCGTAAGCATCTCCGCAACCGCCCATACCGCGCGTTTCGTCTGCACCACGGACGAGGACATGGCGCAGATCGCGTCGTTCTACCCCGGTGCGATGAGCGAGGCCCGTGATATTTCCATCGAGGCACTCGCGGCGCAGCACGAGATGGACCTGGTTCTGATCGGTGCCAACGACCCCGACGCCATGACGGCACACACGGCTCAGTGCCGCGCTGCCGGCATCCCGTTCGCGGCCGACCCGTCGCAGCAGCTCGCCCGGCTCGACTCCGCGCAGGCAACCGACTTGATCGACGGTGCCGCGTACCTGTTCACCAACGAGTACGAATGGGCGCTCCTCAAGCAGAAGACCGGAATGTCCGACGCGGATATCGCCGCGAAGGTGGATCTTCGCGTCACCACCCTGGGCAAGCGTGGGGTAGACATCGTCGCCAAGGGCGGCGAACACACTCACATCGGTGTCGTACCCGAGACGAGCAAGGTCGACCCGACCGGAGTCGGCGACGGCTTCCGAGCAGGCTTCCTCACCGCGCACATGGCCGGAGCCAGCATCGAACGTGCGGCGCAACTCGGCTCGCTCGTCGCCGTTCTGGTTCTCGAAACCACGGGCACACAGGAGTGGAGCCTGAACCGAGACGACGCGATCAAGCGTCTGAGCGCGGCGTACGGTACCGAGGCGGGCGAGGAGATTGGCGCGCTGCTGCCGGCATGAGGCTCGGTCTTCCTCGGCGGGATCAATGCGGCTTTGTTGCAATCTGAGCGACTGAAAGCCACATTGATCCCGTGGGGAGACGGGTGTACCAGTCAGATGTTGACCGGATATTCCGGTTCGGCGATCTGCGGCACGATGCGCTTCTCGACGAAGATCCCATGCCAGACCATGAAGATCAGCAGCGTCCAAAGACGTCGGCTGTGGTCGGATTTTCCGGCTCGATGGTCGTTGAGCATCGCGACTACGGCGGGCTTGTTCAGCAGGTGATCGGTCTGCGAATCGGCGATCTGCTGGTGCGCCCAGTCGAAGAGTTCCGTGCCGCGAAGCCAATGGCGCAGTGGCACAGGGAACCCCAGCTTGGCGCGATGCAGCACGTGACCGGGAACGATTCCCTCGAGCGCCTGACGCAGAGCGTACTTGGTGGTGTTCTTGGTGATTTTCTGCTCGAGCGGTAGCTTCTCGGCGACCCTGTAGACCTCGGAGTCCAGGAATGGGACTCGCAGTTCGAGCGAATTTGCCATGGTGATCTTGTCGGCTTTGACCAGGATGTCGCCGCGCAACCACGTGAACAGGTCCAGATGCTGCATGCGAGCCACCGGATCCCATCCCTGCGACTGCGCGTAGATCGGCGCAGTGACGTCCTGGTGGGTCCATTCCGGTCGGAATTCGCGAAGTACGGACCGCAGTTGCGCGTCGTTGAAGCTACGAGCGTTTCCGTAGTACCGCTCCTCGAGAGTCATCGATCCACGGTTCAGCAGGCTCTTTCCGCGGGTTCCTTCCGGGATCCGCTCGCTCAGCGATCCGGCAGCGCGTCTGAGGAATGCAGGAAGCGACTCGAACGGCTTCAGTGACAGTGGCTCGCGGTAGATGGTGTATCCGCCGAACAACTCGTCCGCGCCCTCGCCGGAGAGCACGACCTTCACGTGTTTGCGCGCCTCTTTTGCGACGAAGTACAGAGGTACTAGGGCTGGATCCGCCACCGGGTCGTCCAGGTACCAGACGATCTCTGGGATCGATGCCGCGAACTCCTCCGGCCCGACGACCTTCACGATGTGGCGGGCACCGATGGCGGCCGCCGACTCCGCGGCGACGTCGACCTCGGAGTAGCCCTCACGCTCGAAACCGGTGGTGAAGGTGATCAGATCAGGATTGTGGCGGATTGCCAGCGCCGCGATGGCCGTCGAATCGATACCTCCGGACAGGAAGGACCCGACTGTCACGTCGGCTCGCATGTGCTTGGCTACCGAATCTTCGAGTGCCTCGGCGATCTCCTGGTAGCGAGCCTTCTCGCTCCCGGGCGTGAAGGGTCGGACCGGAAACGTCGGCGTGAAGTATCGGGTGACCTTCGGCGCGGTACCGGGGGAGAGGGTGGCGTAGCAGCCGGATTCGAGTCGTCGGATCCCCGCGTGGAGGGTCTCGGGCTCGGGTACGTACTGCAGCACGGTGTAGTGCTCGATGGCCCGCTGATCGAGATCGTCGGCGACCCCGACCAGATCCATCAACTCGAGCACGCTCTTCTTCTCGCTACCGAATGCCGTGCCTCCGGGGCCGGTGGCCAGGAACAACGGTTTGATGCCGAAGGGATCGCGTGCGATGAACATCTGGCGGGTCTCGGTGTCCCAGACCGCGAACGCGAACATGCCCCGCAGCCGCTGCACTGCGGCAGGTCCCCAGTAGTGGAATGCGGCGACGATCGATTCGCTGTCACCCTCCGTGGCGAACTCCGCACCATGATCGCGCGCCAACTCCGCGCGCAACTCGAGGTAGTTGTAGATCTCGCCGTTGAAGACGAGCGCGTACCGGTTCGGCGACTCGGGCGGCCCCCATCGCATCGGCTGATGCGAGTGTTCGATGTCGATGAACGACAACCGGTTGAAGCCGTAGACGACGTCGTCGTCGTGCCAGGTGCCGCCGGGCTCGTCCGGGCCTCGGTGGCGCATGCAGTGGGTGGCCGAGCTCACCAGCTCGACTCCGGCGGCGGTCGTTCCGTGGGACGTGAGTACTCCGAGCAGTCCACACACAGCGTCTGCTACCTCTTCTCGCAGTTGGGGACAATGCAGCGGTCCGAGTCTCCGCGAGCGGCGTCAGCGGGACGGCAGATCAGGAACCGAGTATGCCGCAGACACGCACGAGCGTAGGTGACGACCCAAGGATGGCTATCCGTCGGCTTTGGTCTACGCTGCGTAGTACTCGGGCATCTCCATGTGGAAGCCCTTATTCTTCAGTGGTGGGCAATCAGGAAGGCGTGAACGTGGCGCATAGTCGGATCCTTCGGCGAGCGGGGCTGACAGCATTTCTCGGTGTAGCCGCGTTGATGCTGTCGGGCTGTTCCATCAGCAGCGACAACGTACTCAATTTCGGTTTCGCCTCTGGCGTCACTCCTCAGGGGCGACGCATCGGTGACCTGTGGACATGGTCGGTCATCGCCGCCTTGGTCATGGGCATCGTCGTGTGGGTCCTGATCTTCTGGGTGGTGCTCTTCCACCGTAAGAAGAAGAGCTCACCGGAGTTCCCCCGCCAGACGGCGTACAACGTTCCGCTCGAGCTGTTCTACACGGCCGTGCCGTTCGTCATCATCGCCGTCCTGTTCTACTTCACCGTCGTGGTGCAGAACTACGTCGACGAGAAGCAGGCCGACCCCGACGTGCAGGTCGACGTCACTGCATACCAATGGAACTGGAAGTTCGGTTACCGAACCATCGACCTCAAGGACGGTGCTGCCAAGTACGAGGGCACCGACGAAGAGGAGCAGGCGGCTGCCGAAGCCGCCGCTACCCCCGGCGAAGGTGCCGAGGGAAGCGAGGACGGCGAGTTCGTTCCCGGACCGATCAACGGTGCATCCACCCAGGACCTGTCGTACCTGCACTACAACAAGATCGAAACGGTCGGATCCAGCGACGAGATTCCGGTTCTGGTTCTGCCGACCGGCAAGCGCATCGAATTCGTGCTCGCGTCCTCGGACGTCATCCACGGTTTCTGGGTACCGGAGTTCCTGTTCAAGCGTGACGTTCTCCCGAACCCCGAGGAGAACCACTCCGACAACGTGTTCCAGATCAGCGAGATCGAACGTGAAGGATCGTTCGTCGGTCGGTGCACCGAAATGTGTGGCACCTTCCACTCGATGATGAACTTCGAGGTTCGCGCAGTGTCCCCGGACAAGTTCGAGCAGTACATCGAGCTGCGCAAGCCGGTGTCCGAGGGCGGCGAAGCGCTCACCAACGCGCAGGCACTCGAGGCCATCGGTGAGAGCCCGCTCGCAACGAGTACCTCGCCGTTCGAGACCGATCGCACCGTCCGTACCGCCACTGTCGCCGAAGGCAACTGACCAAGGAAGCATGCTGATATGAAAATCGAAGCCAAGATCTTCGAGATCCTCACGGTCTTCTTTCTCCTGGTCGGCATCGTGTACGCGTTGTTCACGGGCCTGAGCCGCACCGGAGTGGAGTGGGCCGGCGTCACCGCGATCTTCCTGTCGGTAGGCCTGACGTTGATCGTCGGGACGTACTTCCGGTTCGTCGCCCGACGCCTCGACACCCGCCCCGAAGACTTCGACGATGCCGAGGTCAGCGACGGCGCAGGAGACCTGGGCTTCTTCAGCCCCGGCAGCTTCTGGCCGATCGTGCTCGCCGGTGCCGCTTCCATCACGGCTCTCGGATTCGCTTTCTTCCAGCCGTGGCTGATCGCTGTGGGCGTCGTGTGCGTCATCGCGTCGGCCGCTGGATTGGTGTTCGAGTACCACGTCGGAGCCGAGCGTCACTGACTGAATACATCAGGAAAGGGCCCCGATCGTTCGCGAGAACGATCGGGGCCCTTTTTCTGTACCGAGATGAGTTCTAGAGCCTCGGCGACGGCACGTGGAGCAATGACGGCACAGAACGGTGCTTCACGTGCGACGAGGAGTGGGCGTCGGCGACGTCAGGAGGCGTCGGCGTCGGAGTGTCTCGCGATCGAGTCCGAGGTCGAGTCGGCCAGGGAGTCCAACGAGATGCTCAGCGCCTCGCACAGGGCCGCGACAGTGAAGAACGCGGGCGTCGGTATACGTCCGGTCTCGATCTTTCTGAGCGTCTCGACCGAGATACCGGCAGCGTCGGCCACATCGGCCATGGTGCGGGTGTCTCGGTAACGACGCAGTGTTGCGCCGAGTCTGGCTCCGCGAGCGAGTTCGCCAGGGGTGAGTGGGATGCGGACCATGTGCCGATAGTAATACCGGTGAGTCGCTCTGTTGCGGCCCGGTGGTATCACTCGCACGAAGATGTCGGCCGAGTATCCGAGCTCGGTGTGGGGGCCGCGAACCGAGACCGGGGGAGGGGAGGGGACCGACAGCCCTGTCCGCCGATGCGACGATCAGCCGTATCCAGGGCAGCAGACGCACAGAAGGGCGGCACCGGTGACGGTGCCGCCCTTCTGTTGTGCTGCGTCAGATATCAGTGATCGCTGTCGCTGTCCTGACGACCCGACGTGATCGCCGCGTCTTGGTGGCCGTTGCCATTTGCGTGGCCGTTGCCGTTCGAATGCCCGTTGCCATTAGAGTGGCCGTTGCCGTTCGAGTGGCCGTTGGACCCGTTGCCGAGAATTCCCGCCTGGTAGTTGCGGAGCATCGCGAGCTGCTCGTGTTCGCCCTTGTGCAGTGCATCTTCGAGAGCCTTGCTCTGAGCAACTGGGTCCGGGGTGAACAACGATCCCGAGCCGGGCTTACCGGCGGAACCGAGCTTGTTCATCTTCTTGGGTACCGGTGCGCCCTGGTAGTCGAGCGGAATCGGATGTCCGTGATCGTCGACCGGTCCGAGCGGCTGGTGGATTTCCACGTACTGGCCGTGCGGGAGACGCTTGATGATTCCGGTTTCGATGCCGTGCTCGAGTACCGCCCGGTCGCTGCGCTGTAGACCGATGCAGAACCGGTAGGCAACGAAGTAGGCGATCGGAGGCAGGATCAGTACACCGATACGACCGATCCAGGTCATGGCGTTCAGCGAGATGTCGAACTTGTACGCGATCAGGTCGTTGACGCAGGAGAGCGTCAGGACGACGTAGAACGCGATGGACATCGCGCCGATGGCCGTACGGACCGGCACGTCGCGGGGACGCTGCAGCAGGTTGTGGTGTGCAGTGTCGCCGGTGAGGCGCTTCTCGATCCACGGGTAGGCGATCATGACCGTGAATACCAGACCCATGATCACTGCGACCCAGAACACTGCCGGGATGGTGTAGCGACCGGCGATGTAGATGTCCCAAGCCGGCCAGAGTCGAGCCAGTCCGTCGGTCCACATCATGTAGAAGTCGGGCTGCGAACCTGCCGACACCTGCGACGGGTTGTACGGACCCAGGTTCCAGATCGGGTTGACCTGAAGCAGACCACCCATCGCTGCCAGAACACCGAACGTCACGGCGAAGAATGCACCGGACTTGACCGCGAAGACCGGGAGAATACGAACGCCGACGACGTTCTTCTCGGTACGTCCCGGTCCGGGGAACTGCGTGTGCTTCTGGTACCAGACCAGCGCCAGGTGGGCTGCAATCAACGCCAGGATGATCGCGGGAAGCAGCAGCACGTGGGCTACGTACAGGCGAGGAATGATGATGGTGCCCGGGAAGTCGCCGTCGAAGATCAGCCAGTGCATCCACGTACCGACGATCGGGATGCTCATCGTGATGCCGGAGAAGGCGGCGCGAAGACCGGTGCCCGAGAGCAGGTCGTCGGGAAGGGAGTATCCGAAGAAGCCCTCGAACATCGCCAGGATCAGCAGCAGGCAGCCGATGACCCAGTTGGCCTCGCGGGGGCGACGGAACGCACCCGTGAAGAAGATGCGAGCCATGTGCACGATGATCGATGCGGCGAACATCAGTGCCGCCCAGTGGTGGATCTGTCGCATGAACAGACCACCGCGGACCTCGAACGAGATGTCGAGGGCAGTGGCGTACGCACGGGACATCGTCACACCGTTGAGCGGGGTGTACGCGCCCTGGTACACGACCTCGCTGAGCGACGGATCGAAGAACAGGGTGAGGAAGACGCCGGAGATCAGCAGGATCACGAAGCTGTACAGCGCGATCTCACCGAGCAGGAACGACCAGTGGGTGGGAAAAACCTTGTTGATCTGACGGCGCAATCCCGGTGCCAGGTGGTAACGACTGTCTACGTCGTCGGCCTGCTTGGCTGCGAGAGTTTGCAGTGAAGGACTCATGAATCACGCTCCGGTCGACGTTCCCAGAAGGCGGGACCCAGTGCTTCGTGGAAATCGGCTTGTGCCACTAGGTATCCCTCCTCGTTGACTGTGATGGGAAGCTGGGGCAGCGCGCGCGCGGCCGGTCCGAAGATCGGCTTGGCGTACTCGAGCGCGTTGAACTGCGACTGATGGCAAGGGCAGAGAATGCGGTTTGTCTGCTGCTCGAACAACGATGTCGGGCAACCCAAGTGCGTGCAGATCTTGGAGTAGGCGTAGTAGTCGCCGTAGTTGTAGCTCTCCTGGCCCTTGCGCTTGACGACAGTGCTCGCGGCGTCGGGGCGTAAGCGGATGAGCATGACGGCGTTGCGAATTCCGCGCAGAGACACGAGAAGTTCGTGCTCGCTCTCGCGGTCCGATTCGCGGAACGGGAATACAGTCTCCATGGCACCAGCGTCCAAGTCCTCGGGCCGAACGAGAACGACATCTTCCGGTCGCCCGGTGTCTCGTCGGAGGTAGATGGTCTCTCCATCGTAGCGAGGAGTCCAGCCTGATACCCACAACGGAGAATCATCGCCCTTGGCCCAGGGGTTCTTGATCAAGCCTCCGAGCGGGAGCAACGCCATGACGCCCAGTGCGCCACCGCCGAAGAACAGTGAACGCTTGATGACCTTGCGACGACCGATGGTCGACGTGTCGAGAGAGTCACCCAGTTCGGCCACCAACGTCTTGCGGTCCGTCTCCGACGAACTTCCGTCGTGGCGGTCCTGAATGGAGACCTCTTCGGGAATGAACTTCTTGGTGAACTGCACGGCACCCACGCCGACGGCGAGGATTGCCAGACCCATCGTGCCGCCGATCAACGGCGTGTACAGCGAGTAGAGGTGGTAGTTCTCGTCACCGATTCCGGCGTACTGCCAGGGCCAGAACAGGTAGACACCGATGAACGCGACGGCCGAAAGGCCGGCGATGGCGAACCAGATCGCCACGCTGCGCTCGGCGCGCTTTTCCGCCCGGGTGCCCTCGACGGCCCAGCGGTTTCTGCGGAAAGCGACGTCGACACCATCGAGGTTGGTACCGAGCTCGACCAGCTGGTCGCGGCTCAGTGAAGCCAATTCCTCGTCGGTGTACTTCTTGTCGGCATCCACACCACTGGTGTTTGCCGCGTCCTTGCGGCCGGAATCGCCGTCGCTCATGACCTAGCTCCGATCCACAATGTTGCGCCGACGACTGCGGCGATTCCGACAACCCAGAGGGCAACCATCTCGGTACCGGGACCGAAGCCCGCTAGACCCCAACCGCCCGCGGCCTTGGTCTCTTGAGCTGACTTGACGTACGCGATGATGTCCGACTTCTCCTCGATCGTCAGCTGACGATCGGAGAACTTGGGCATGTTCTGCGGACCGGTGACCATTGCGGTGTAGATCTCTTGCTCGTTCGCAGGTCCGAGGTCGGGCGCGAACTTGCCGGAGGACAGGGCGCCGCCCTGACCGGTGAAGTTGTGGCAGGACGCGCAGTTCAACCTGAACAGTTCGCTGCCGCGCGCAATGTCGTCGCCGCGCAGAGACTCCTGTGCGATCTCACCGTTCTCGTCGCGGATGACCGTGGGTCCGCCGCCGTTGGCGTTGATGTAGGCACCGAGGGCGTCGATCTGCTTGTCGTTGAACTTCGGCGGCTTGCGCAGGGCCTGTGCCTCGTTACGCACGGCCGGCATGCGGCCACTGGACACCTGGAAGTAGACGGCCGCTTCGCCGACGCCGATGAGGCTGGGTCCGCGGTCCTGAACGCCCTGCAGGTTGGCGCCGTGGCACGTCACGCAGGACGTGTCGTACAGCTGCTTGCCTTCGCGAATGAGCGCAGCCGAGTCGGTGTCGGCGGTAGCGACCTGCGGAGTCGGGGTCAAGGCCGAAGCGAGGAAACCCGCGCTCAGAAGGCCCATCATCAGAACGAGAGCACCTGTGATGCGTCGGCGCGTCTTACGCTGCCGTCGCGTCTTGGCGGCGGCCTTGTCGACGGATGCTGCTGGGGGAGATGTACTCATCTTCTATCCCTTGTCGTGTCGGGACGGACCGAACGTCGGGGGCTGAATCCGTTCGTTCGTTATCTTTGGCGTGCTGACTGTCACTAGCGGATGAAGTAGATCGTCGCGAAGAGGGCAATCCAGACGATGTCGACGAAGTGCCAGTAATACGAGACGACGATGGCGGCGGTGGCCTGCGCGGGAGTGAACTTGCTGACCAGAGTTCGGGTGATCAGGAAGACGAACGCGATGAGTCCGCCGATCACGTGCAGTCCGTGGAAGCCGGTCGTGATGTAGAAGACCGATCCGTACACGCTGCTCGACAACGTCGTGCCCTCGTGCACCAGGTGGTAGTACTCGTACGCCTGGCCGGACACGAAGAACGCGCCCATGGCCAGCGTGATGATGTACCACCGTCGAAGGCCGAAGACGTCCCCGCGCTCAGCGGCGAACACGCCCAGCTGGCACGTGAACGACGACGCGATCAGCACGGCCGTCACCGGTACGGCCAGAGTGAGGTTCAACTCGGTCGGTTCCGGCGGCCAGTTTCCGTTCGCCTGGGCTCGCGCGACGAAGTACATCGCAAACAGCCCGGCGAAGAACATGAGTTCACTCGACAGCCACACGATCGTGCCGACGCTGACCATATTGGGACGGTTCAGCGAGTGCACGCGTTGGGTGATTGCCGATCCTTGAGTCCCTACAGCGCTCGTCACAGAAAGAAGTATGACCCGTCGTAGTACGGAAGGCATATCCGGGTCCGCTCTGGGCGCGTCGCAACACAACGAATCCAAGAGCGCCCTTGTTCCCGTGCTGGTCGGAAGCCCTGTACGGGCCGGTAGGGTCCAGTCGTGCAAGGCTGGCCTCATGGCAAAGAGCACCGAAGGTGGGTGGTTTCGGCGGCTGTTCTCGCGGTCGACCGCAGAACGTCTGGACCCCACGCGCGAGGATCTGGTGATAGTGGCGAGTTGCTTCGACGACGCACAGGCGTGTTCGGCTGTGCTGGACGACGCAGCCCGAAATCCACCGGTGTGGACGGCGGCGTCGGATGTGTTGCTTCGGCATCATCTGCTCCTGCCGGCACACGAAGTAGAGGACGCGGCCGCGGTCGCCGCCCAGGACGACTACGAAGTGGGGCCCGCGGCCGAAGTGTCGGACATCGGTGGATACCGCCCACACGTCGACGACGGCGTTGCGCTGGTTCTGCAGCGTGTGCAGGTGCTCGACGCGCTGCACTGTTCGCAGGAGCGATCTCGAATGGCGGGCCTCGCTCAACGGCGGGGTGGCGCTGTGCTCGGGTGGGATGCGCTGCAGCCGGCACAGGCCGACCCAGCGTCTGGCTAAGCTTCCACCGCACCAAGGCCGCGGCCACGGATCGACGAACGGAACCAGCCATGAACGCACCGACCGCAGACGAGCAGCCACGAACCTGGCGTCGAATTCTCGGCGCGTTGACGACTCGTACCGACCTTTCCAGCGCGGACACCGGCTGGGCGATGGACGAGATCATGGCCGACAACGCGACAGCGGCACAGATCGCAGCGTTCGGAGTGGCCCTCAGGATGAAGGGGCCGACTCCGGCGGAGGTGAGCGGTCTCGCCGAATCCATGCTTTCGCACGCGGTGTTGGTGGACACCGATACCGACGCCGTCGACGTCGTCGGAACCGGCGGTGACGGAGCCGACACCGTCAACATCTCCACCATGGCCGCCATCGTCGTGGCCGCCAGCGGCATACGGGTGGTCAAGCACGGCAACCGCGCGGCGTCGTCCAAGAGCGGCACGACAGACGTACTCGAAGCGCTGGGAGTGCGGGTGACTCTGGGAGCCGACGCGGTCGCGTCGAGCGTCGAGCAGGTCGGTATCGGGTTCTGCTTCGCGCCGATGCACCACCCCGCACTGCGCTTCGCCGCGGCACCGCGCAAGGAGATAGGCATCCCGACGGTCTTCAACGTGCTGGGGCCTCTCACCAATCCGGGTCGCCCGCGCGCAGGTCTGATCGGCTGCGCTTTCGAGAGTTTGGCTCCCGTCATGGCCGACGTGTTCGCCGGCCGTGGCAGCTCGGTACTCGTCGTGCGCGGCGACGACGGACTGGACGAGATCACCCTCTCCACCACGACGACGGTGCATGTGGTGTCCGGTGGCTCGGTGACCGTCGAGACGATCGATCCACGCGACTACGGAATCGACCGGGCACCCATCGAGGCCCTCAGAGGCGGCGATGCGGAGTTCAATGCCGCAGTGGCGCATCGCGTATTCGCCGGCGAACACGGACCGGTCCGTGACGCCGTACTGCTCAATGCCGCCGCAGCCATTGCCGCGCATCGGGGCGTCTCCGGGAACCTACGTGAGCGCATCGTAGCCGGATTAGCAACTGCTGCAACGGTTGTCGACAACGGTTCCGCGTCGCGGCTACTCGCCGACTGGGCACGCTGCACCACCGCATTGGCCGACTGACGAAGTGTGCCCTACTCGCCGATCGAGAACCCTGCATCGACGTCGGCGCTCGAATAAGACTGGAACGCAATGTGAGTCGTGGTGCTCCGAACACCACGCACACGATTGATGTGTTTGGTGACGACATCGGCGATCGAGGCATGGTCGCGCACTTTGACGATGGCGATCAGGTCGACGTCCCCAGCGCACGAATAGACCTCCGTCACACCATCGACATCGGCAACGGCTTGAGCCGCTTCCGGAATCAAATCGGCTTCGGCGTCGATCAAGACGATGGCATTGATCATCGGTCCTCCTCCTGCGTCTCGAGCCCGATGTGCGACGAGCTCCCACCCAACCCTAGTTCCACCGGTCGTTCCGCGGGCTCCACTCCTTGCACCACCGGTCGTTCCGCGGGCTCCACTCCTGCACTACCGGTCGTTCCGCGGGCTCCACTCCTGCCGCGCGGCTTCTCTCGCCGTTCGACACCAGCCTTCCCACGAACCCGCAGAGCGTGCCGGACTGCAGTAACCGCTGGTGGTGCGCACGATGCGAACCCCGTCGGTGCGTAGCCAGGACGCGATGAGACCGACCTCTTCAGGGGGCGCACCTCGAAGCGGCGTCGGATCGGGCAGCACCGTCTCGGCGGACGCGGTGATGGCATCGACGACGGGCATCGGGTGCACTCCGCGGGGAGCGACCGCAGCACCGGCCAGACGCCCGAATCGCACCACGATCAACTCCCATCCTCCGTCCGCGGTCCGCCGAGCGGCCACGAGTTCGGCGATGGCGGCCACAGCCGCCGACCGATGCATCCGGCGGAGCGCGTCCACAGTGATCGCGATCCGGTCGCGCAGGCGCGCGGCAGTCTCGTAGAGCTCTCTGTCCGCGAGTTCGGCGACCCGCCGGCGCATGGAATAGAGGATCGCGTCGTCCTGGCCACACACGAGCGCAAGAAACTGCGCAGGTGCGCCGGAGTACTCGTCGGCCGTCAACGGCCCGGAGAGCGCCGCTGGGCAGCCGCCGACGTCGGTTGCCGGGCAGTCGTCACCGTGCCGAACCGAACGACCCAGACGGCGGGTGCACGTGCGCAGACGACAGAACTCCGCCACGAGCGCCGAAGCCTCTGCCGCGTCACTGCGAACCGAGAACGGGCCGAGACTGTTGGGCGTCGGCGTCCGGACCATCGACAGACGTGGGAACGCCTCGTCGGTGAGGGTGATCCACCAGCCCTTCTTGGGAAACTTCGAGCGGCGGTTGTACGGCGGAATGTGCGCCGAGAGCAGGCGCAGTTCTCTGACACCGGCTTCGAGTGCGTGCGCGCACTCGACGTGGTCGACGCGCGTGGCCAGGGAGACCATTTCCTTCATTCGGCCCCTGGTCTCCGACCCGGTGAAGTAGTTGCGTACTCGGCGCTTGAGGTTGTTCGAGGTGCCGACGTACAGGACTTCGTCGGACGGGCCGCGGAAGAGATAGACGCCGGGCGTGCCCGGCAGGTGCGCGGCCAACCCGCGTTTGGCACGCTGGCCGGCCGACACCGCCGGAAGGTAGTCGACCAATTCGGCATAACTGTGGACACCCTGATTGCCCACTCGTTCGATGAGGCCGTGCAGAACGTCGACAGTTGCACGGGCGTCGTCGAGCGCACGGTGGGTAGGCCGGGTACCGGATCTGAACAGCGTGGACAGCGCGGAGAGTTTGACCGAGGGTGCCTCGTCGCGCGTGAGTACCCGTCGAGCCAGCTTGACGGTGCACAACACCTGAAACCGGGGCCACGCTATGTCGAGACGACTGGCGGCGGCCTTGAGGAACCCGGTGTCGAAGCCCGCGTTGTGGGCCACCAACACCGAGCCGCGGGCGAATTCGAGGAAGCCGGGTAGCACTCGTTCTATCCGAGGCGCGCCGATCAGCATTGCCGACGTGATTCCGGTGAGTTCGACGATGTACGGAGGAATGGATCTGCCCGGATCGACGAGGGTGGCGAATTCGCCGAGAATTTCGCCGCCTCGAACCTTGACCGCTCCGATCTCGGTGATGGCCTCTGTGTCTGCGCTGCCGCCGGTGGTTTCGAGGTCGACGACGACGAACGTGGTCTCGTGCAGTGGGGTGTCCAGTTCGTCGAACGTCAGCTGGATGGGCAGGCTCACCCGGACGACGGTAGGTCCGACCTCCGACAAGAACACGCATGGCGGTGTCGTCGGAGACCGTGTCGTCGCACCCGGACCGTGATGTGTCACGAAACCTGTCGGTGGCGGGCGCTACCTTTCGCTCGATCGGCTGATTCGGCCGCCTGAAACAGCAAAGAGACAAGGATCACAATGATCATCGACTGCAGTGACTGCCTGGTCCGTGACATCGCCTGCGCGGACTGCGTCGTGACGGTGCTTCTGGGGCCGCCGGGAATGCCATCGAGGTCGGACGGCCGGTGGGTCGGACCACCCTCGCCGATAACGCTCGAGCAGGAGGAATTGGGTGCGATGGGGGTGCTCGCGGATGTCGGTCTCGTCCCTGCGCTCAAGCTTGTGACGAACGCGGACGAGACCGCCGAAGTTCCGTCGTTACCGACTCGTGATGCACCCGGAGATCAGCGCGCTGGTTAGCGAAATTCGGGTCGAATTCGGTTGCGTCGGCGCGTTGGGGTCGACACAGGGGTATGCCATTTCGTAACCTTCCTGAGACCTTGCGGAGTCTCGCCAGTCCAAACCGGAGTGGCGTCGCAAGTCACCGCCTAATCGATCACTCGCGAGAGTGTTCGTACCGGGAACCCGATATCTACTGGGGTGAATCCCGCTGAGCCACCCACGGTGGCCGGTGGGTAGGGCTGCTCTTCCCAGCCCGAACCCGTCAGCTAACTCGGTCGGCGGACGATAGGAAGAAACGGAGCACCATCTTTCGTGGCGTCACAACTTTCCAACCGATCATTGCGGCGAGTTCTCGTAGCCGGAGCGCTCACGGCAGGCGTGGTCATTCTTCCCGCTGCACCCGCGATGGCGGCCCCCCTCACCATTCCCGGCGTCGGAACCTTCGAGATTCCCGACATCCCGGGCCTTCCTCCCCTCAACATTCCAGGCCTGCCGGCCCCGGGTGCGCCGCTGGCTCCCCAGGTCACGCCTGCAGCCAAGGCCGTTCAGGCCGCTGAGTCCAAGATCGGCGCTCCGTACGTGTACGGCGCTTCGGGTCCGGATTCGTTCGACTGCTCGGGCCTGATCCAGTGGGCCTACAAGCAGGCCGGCGTCAGCCTGCCCCGTACGAGCTACGACCAGGCAGCCGCGGGCACTCCGGTCTCGCGTGACAGCCTGATGCCCGGCGACGTCGTCTCGTTCTACGGCGGCTCGCACTCGGGTATGTACATCGGCGACGGCAATGTCGTGCACGCGTCCACGTCCGGCGTTCCGGTCAAGGTCGCTCCGCTTGCCTCGATGCCGTTCGACGGTGCTCGTCGTTACTGATTCGAGCAGCAGACGTTCGCTGTGATCGACCGACAGGGTCGAGCCGTACACCGGCTCGACCCTGTTGTCGTTTCCGAACACGGCATGCGACACGCCGGTCTGGTGGACACCGGACGCTCTAGTTCGTAATCTGATCGAGACCTGGTCGATGTTTATTTTGTGACCTGTCACCGGCGAACCCCCATCGATTTCAGACGGTGTTCACCTCCGCGCCCGCAAGAGCATGGGTATGGTTCGTTTCCGGACTGCTAATCCAACCGTCGCCTCGTGAAGGCGACAAATGTAAGGACGGAGAGTCGCTTTCCGTGGCGATATCGAGATCGAACCGAGTGTGGCGGCTGGCCCGTAACTCGGTGGTTGCTGTCGCGTTGGCCGCAAGCATCGCCGTAATGCCGACGCAGACGGCGATCGCTCAACCGGGTTTCGGCTCGGCGTCCGACGCCCAGACCAAGCTTGCCGAGCTCTCCCGCGATTCCGAGCAAACGAACGAATCTCTGCACAACGCTCAGATCGACCTCGATGCCAAGACCGCGCAGCAGCTCGATGCCCAGGCCGCCGTCGATCGGAGCCGCGCGGCTCTCGACGCAGCGCAGGCGCAGTTGACTCAGCTGAAGCCGGCCATGGACAAGGTAGCCAACGTCAACTACCAGGGCGCGCGTACCAACCGCCTCTTCGCTGTGATGGTCAGCGACTCACCTCAGCAACTGCTCGACCAGATGTCGGCTCTCGATGTGATCTCGGCCGAGACCGCCGGCCAGGTCGCCCAATTCCAGCAGGCGAGTTCGGATGCCGCAGCGGCCGAACAGGCGGCAACGACGGCGGCCGACCAAGCTCGTGTCGCAGCCGAGCAGGCCAAGGCGGTCAGTGACGATCTCCAGGCCAAGCAGAGCGAACTACAGGGCCAGATAGCCGAGGTGATGGCCGCATACAGCGCGCTGTCGTCGTCCGAGCAGCTCTCGCTCGCTGGATCGGCCTTGCCCGACGGTTTCGATCCCACGACGATTCTGCAGAATCTGACGCCGGGATCGGGGACCAGCGCGTTGCAAGCCGGTCTGACGCAGATCGGTAAGCCGTACGTCTGGGGTGGAACAGGACCGGACGGCTTCGACTGCTCGGGACTGGTGGTGTGGGCGTACAAGCAGGTGGGAAAGACGTTGCCTCGGTCGAGTCAGGCTCAGGCCGAGGGCGGTACGCCGGTGGACCAGAAAGATCTGCAGCCGGGAGATGTGGTGCTGTTCTATCCGGACGCTTCGCACGTCGGTATCTATGCAGGTAACGGCAACGTGTTGCATGCGTCGACATTCGGAGTTCCCGTCAAGGTGCAGTCGATGGCATCGTTCCCGTACTACGGGGCGCGTCGATACTGAGGTGTGTCTCGACGATCGACGGATGCGCGGATGAGCGGGCCGAACCAGCCCGCGGGGATCCGGCTCTTGGTCCGATCGGCGCGGCTTCGGTGGACTGCACTTGTTCTCGTCGCCGCAGTAGCGCTGTCGGTGGTCGTCTTTCACAACGTCCACAGCACTGACGGTGCATCCCGAGCATCATCGAACGACGCCTCCGTCGCTCAGGCCCCGCCGACCTACGATCAGCAGCGCCGCACCGATGTGACCGTACTTCTCGACCAGTGGGCCGGCGCAGTGCGCGCTGGAGACGTCGACGGTCTGCGGGCACTGATGGATCCGCGGGCCGATCCGAAATTCGTCGAGGCGCAAGTACGTCGGGCCGCGTCGGTGCCGGGCATACCGTTCTCCGAATTCGGCTACGTCCTGGGCGTCGAGCCGGAAACACCGGTTCCTCCGTCGATCGCAGAGCAACTGGACGCCACCGACATCTGGGCACCGCCGGTGTATCTGCGTTACGCCGTGGCGGGGCCGGACGCGTCGCCGACGAGTCGGCCGGTCTCGCTCGTCGTAGCCGAGCGGGACGGTCGATGGCGGCTCGTCGACGATGCGGACCTGCCCGAGTACCGACGCCATACCTGGCGTGGTCCGTGGGATTTCGGATCGTTGACGATTCGTTCGGTTCCGACGGCTTCGGGGACATCGGTGGTCATGGGGCATCCGGATCGGGAGCAGTTCGTCGCGGCCCTGGCAGCCGAGCTCCCGTCGGCAATCGATGCGGTCACCGACTTCTGGGGAGACGACTGGGCGCGAGACGGTCTGGTATTCGTTGCATCCTCCGCAGAGGAGTTCGGTGAGCTGACCGGATCCGATCCGTCGACGGACGTGGCGGCGGTGACGGTGTCCGACGCGGTGGCGGGGGACGGCTCGCGTCCGACCGGCCAGCGGGTGGTGTTCGGTCCCGATGCTGCGGCGCGATTGACGCCGTTCACGGTTCGTTCGGTTCTGCGGCACGAGTTGACCCATGTGGCGGCCAGGGCTCGGACGGCGGACGGTACGGCGTTGTGGGTGGCGGAGGGGTTCGCCGACTACTCCGGGTACCGCAATTCCGGTGCCGATTTCGGGCAGCTCGCTCCTACCCTTGCCGCGATCGTGGCGTCGGGTGGACCGCCGACGGTGCTGCCGAAGGACGAGGATTTCGGTGCCGGAGGGGCACGGTCGAGCGTGGCCTACGAGTCGGCATGGTCGGTGTTCGCGTTCGTGGCCGACCGGTTCGGCGAGCCGACACTGCGGAGGCTGTACGCGGCGTTGGCGGCTGGACCTGTCTCGGACGGCTCCACCGATGCCGCCTTTGCGTCGGTACTGGGATTGGACCGCGCCCAGTTCGTCGCCTCGTGGGGCAACTGGGTGGCTGATCGGGCGCGCTGACGCCGAGCGCTACGGTTGACGCCATGCGTCGTACTCTTCTCGTGACGAACGACTTTCCGCCTCGCCCGGGCGGAATCCAGTCCTACCTACACAGCTTCGCCTCGCAACTACCCGCAGACGAGCTCGTGGTCTATGCACCGCGGTGGCGCGGCGACTCGCACGAGAAGTTCGATGCCGAGCAGCCGTTCGAGGTGATCCGGCATCCGACGACACTGATGCTGCCGACCCCGCTCGTGGCGCGCCGGGCGGCTCGAATCCTGAAGTCGCATCGATGCGACTCGGTGTGGTTCGGTGCGTCGGCTCCGCTGGCCGTGATGTCGTCGCACCTGCGCAAGGCTGGGGCCGAGCGCATCGTGGCCAGTACACACGGTCACGAGGTCGGTTGGTCGATGGTGCCGGGCGGTCGGGCGGCCCTGCGCACGATCGGCGAGAACACCGACGTGGTGACCTACGTCAGCAAGTACACCCGGGGCCGGTTCAGCGCGGCGTTCGGTCGGACCGCAGCCCTCGAGCACCTGCCGCCCGGAGTCGATACGGATCGCTTCGTTCCCAATGACGGGGCGCGAGCGGAACTTCGCGCGCGCTACGGCCTCGGTGACCGACCCACCGTTCTGTGTCTCTCGCGGCTGGTACCCCGAAAGGGACAGGACTTCCTGATCCGAGCGCTCCCGGGAATTCGGCGAGCCGTCGACGGTGCGGTCCTGGTGATCGTCGGAGGAGGGCCGTACGAGAGGACTCTGCGTGAGCTCGTCCGATCCACCGGAATGGAGCAGCACGTGGTGTTCACCGGCACGGTGCCGTCCGCGGAGCTTGCCGCCCACCACACCATCGCCGACGTGTTCGCGATGCCGAGCCGCACGCGTGGCGCTGGTCTGGACGTGGAGGGCCTCGGAATCGTCTACCTGGAAGCATCGTCCTGCGGTGTGCCCGTCATAGCCGGAATGTCCGGGGGTGCGCCGGAAGCTGTGCAGCACAACAAGACCGGGCTCGTGGTCGATGGAACTTCGGTCTCGGGCATCACCGACGCGATCGTGAAGATCCTGTCCGATCGCACGCTCGCCGCCCAGATGGGCAACGCCGGCCGCGCATGGGTGGACGCCGAGTGGCGTTGGGACGTACTGACGGAGAAGTTGCGATCGTTGATCTAGCG
Organism: Rhodococcus ruber; assembly: GCF_027270735.1. GTDB lineage: Bacteria > Actinomycetota > Actinomycetes > Mycobacteriales > Mycobacteriaceae > Rhodococcoides > Rhodococcoides rubrum_A. Next base: position 424,997 of record NZ_JAPWIJ010000004.1, read on the forward strand.
TCCGTCGTTCCGGGCCGTACGCCTCACCGGGTGTAGATCGATTCGATCTCGTCGGCGTACGCCTTGGTGATGACGTTGCGCTTGAGCTTCATCGTCGGGGTCAGCTCGCCGCTTTCCTCCGAGAAGTCGTGGGGGAGCAGTCGATATTTCTTGATGGACTCCGCATGCGAGACGGACTTGTTCGCGTCGGCGACGGCAGCATCGATCTCGGCGACGAGATCGGGGTCCTTCTGCAGATCCGACGCCGTGGCGTCGGCGGCCTTGCCGTGCGCGGACTTCCACCGATCGAACGCCTCCGGGTCGAGAGTGATGAGCGCTCCGATGAAGGGCTTCTGATCGCCGACGACAACAGCCTGGCTGATCAGAGCGCCCGCACGAAGTCGGTCCTCCAAACCGGCGGGCGAGACATTCTTGCCGCCGGCCGTGACGATCAACTCCTTCTTGCGACCCGAAATCGTGATGTACCCGTCGTCGTCGACGCTGCCGAGATCTCCAGTGCGAAACCAACCGTCGTCCAGTGACTCGGCGGTTGCTTCCTCGTTGCGCCAATAGCCATCGAACACCACCGGCCCGCGTAGCTGGATTTCCCCGTCATCGGCGATGCGAACGGTGTTGCCGGGCAACGGACGTCCGACACTACCCACGCGTTGGAATCCGATGGTGTTGACGGCGAAGGCAGCGGTGGTTTCGGTCAGGCCGTAGCCCTCGTAGATCGTCACGCCGATGCCGCGGTAGAAGTGGCCGAGCCGGCTACCGAGAGGAGCGCCACCGGAGATCGCCAGTTCGCATTTGCCTCCGAGTGCGGCCCGCAACTTGCCGTACACCAGCTTGTCGAACACGGTGTGCTTGGCGCGCAACATAATTCCTGGCCCGCCCGCGTCCTGCGCCTCGCTCCATGCCACCGCGCATTCGGTGGCAAGGTCGAAGATCTTGCCCTTGCCGTCGGCATGCGCCTTCTGCTTCGCGGTGTTGAAGACCTTCTCGAACACTCGCGGCACCGAGAGGATGAAGTCCGGTTGGAACGTTCCGAACGTCGCGACGAGGTTGGGGATGTCGTTGGTGTGACCGAGCGTGACCCCGGCGTCGAACGACGCGATACTCACTGCCCGTGCGAGGACGTGGGCCAACGGTAGGAACATCAGGGTGCTTCGTCCCTGTGTCAGCAAAGATTTCAGCGACGTCTCGCGAATACCGAGAGACTCCGCGAGCAGGTTGGCGTGGGTCAGCTGGACGCCCTTGGGGCGACCGGTGGTGCCCGAGGTGTAGATCAACGTTGCCGGGTCGGACGAGCTCAGTGCCGAAACCCGTCGGTGCACGGAGTCCTCGGTGACATCTGCGCCCGCGTCGATCAGTGCCTGCACTGCGTCGGTGTCGGCCGACTCGATCACGAACGTCCGGCGCACGGACTGTGCCGCTGCCACAACATCTTTCGTTTCCTGCACGTGTGCGTCGTTCTCGAGAACGAGCAGAACCGGCTCGGCGTCTTCGAGAATCCACTCGACCTGCCCGGCGGAGGATGTCTCGTAGATCGGCACGGTCACCCCGCCCGCGGCCCAGATCGCGTAGTCGACGACAGACCACTCGAACCGCGTCGACGACATCAGCGCAACTCGATCACCCTGTTCGATACCTGCTGCAATCAGTCCACGTGCCACCCCCACGACCAGTCGCTCGAACTCGGCCGCGGTGACGTCGGTCCAGCTGCCGTCGACGAGGCGGCGGAACACGACGGCGTCGGGCGTGTTGCGACCACGGAGGAAGACGGTGTCGACAGCCGAGTCGGTGTCCTCGATGGCGTATTTTGCTGCGGCGGTGAACTCGCGCACGGGATTACCTCCGGATAGAACTGGGAGAACGAAAGTCGATAGCTCGGCTTCACAGCTACTCTAGCCCCGGCGCGAGGACGCTCGAATGCGCCTCGAGTGGAGCCTGCAGGAACGAGCAGAAAAACCTCGAGTGGAGCCTGCAGGAACGAGCAGAAGAACCTCGAGTGGAGCCTGCAGGAACGAGCAGTGAAAGAGGCGACGTGCGCGGCCCGAGACCCGATATGTGAAGCTCTGTCGATGAGCAGTATTCAAGTTGCGGACCAGACATTCGTGGCCGCCCCCGGGGCGCGGGTGGCGCAGGCTTTCGCCTCGCCCGAGCGGTGGCGTCGGTGGTGGCCGGATCTGAACCTGACCATTACCGAGGACCGCGGAGAGAAGGGGATCCGCTGGGCCGTGCGCGGCGGTGTGGTCGGAACGATGGAGCTGTGGCTCGAGCCCGCGCTCGACGGAGTCGTCGTGCATTACTTCCTGCATGCGGAGCCCTCTGGTTCCGGCGAGATCGCTGAGCACCAGCATGCACGTCGGGTGGCGGGCCGCGCCATGACCTTCGAGCTCAAACGTGAGCTCGAGGCAGGTCGGTCTGCAGGTGAGGCACCGAGCCACGTAGCGTCGAGTTCAGCTCGCGATTGAACCGCGCGGTACGGTCGGCCGGTTCGCATTGTGCGTCCGCGGATCGATCGTGTGAGATGGATGTGCGGCCTGTTCGACGGGCGCAACAGCGAACGAATCGATCGAAGTACCCGAGAGGAAGCGGACGAGAAGTCATGGCGGAGAAAACCCAGAGATCGATCGTCGTAGAAGCCCCGCCGAAGCAGGTCATGGACGTCATCGCCGATTTCGACGCGTACCCCACGTGGGTGTCGGCCGCAAAGTCCGTCGAGGTCCTCGACGTAGATGCGGACGGACGCGGTAAGCGCGTGAAGTTCGTGCTGGACGCCGGGATGGTGAAGGACACCTACGAACTCGAGTACGACTGGGCTGCCGACGGCAGCTTCGTGTCGTGGAACCTCGTGTCGGGTGAAATGCAGAAGTCGCAGAAGGGCTCGTACACGCTGCGCGAAACCGGCAGCGGCACCGACGTGACGTACGAGCTCACCGTGGACCTGAACATTCCGATGATCGGCCTGTTCAAGCGCAAGGCAGAGAAGGTCATCACCGACACTGCACTCAAGGAATTGAAGAAGCGGGTCGAAGGCTGAGCGAAGCTCGCACCGAACCTCGCACCACGGTGATGCTGTTCCTCGGCAAAGGTGGTGCGGGGAAAACCACGCTGGCGGCGGCGTCGGGCCTGCGGCTGGCGAAGGCCGGCGAGCGGGTGTTGATTGCGTCGTTGGATCAAGCACCGTCGCTCGCCGATGCGTTCTCGGGCATGCCCGAGAACGCTGTCGATGACGAGTCCGCGGATCCATCCCGAGTCCGACCCGTCACGGCGGGCCTGGACATCGTCGAGATCGACACGCTCAGTCTGCTCGAGGCGCGGTATCGAGGACTCGGTTCCTTGGTGGCGATGGCGTCGGCGGGCCACGAGCACGGGGTGAGCTTCAGCGCGATAGAGCCGGAAGAACTGCTGGGCTTTCCGGGAATCGAAGAGTTGCTGGGGATGCACGAGATCTGTCGTCTGGTCGACGAAGGTCGCTGGGACACAGTGATAGTGGACATGCCTGCATCGGCTGATGCGTTGAGAACTCTGCAGTTGCCGGACACCGTGGCCGCGTACGTGGAGCGAATCTGGCCGCGCCACGATCGCATGGTGGCCGGCACCGGTTCCGACGTGCGCCTCACGCTCGTGGTGGCGATGATCGAGCGAGTGCTCGCCCAGGTCGATTCGGTCCGATCCTTGATCACCGACCCCGCGCGTACCGGCGTAACCGTGGTCGTCACTGCCGAACAGCTCTCGGTCGTCGATGCCGAGCGAACTCTGTCGGCCGCGGCACTGCTCGGAATCGGAATCGATCGGGTTCTCGTCAACAAGATCCTGCCGGACTTGAACTCGTCGTCGATCGGTCTGGTCGGTGCCCACCCGGCTGTGTTCTGGTTCGAGAGCTGGCGGGCCGCGCAGCTCGCCGCCGTCGCCGAGCTGCGCCGACGTATCGCCACGGTGCCCATAGTCGAGGTGGAGCGAGCCCCTGGTGAACCGGTAGGGTTGGGGCCCTTGCAGGACGTGGCAGATCGCCTGGAACCGAGCTTGCTCGAACGGCGTGCGCCGGAGCGGGGTGAGCAGCCCTCCGTAGTACTCGAGTCCGGGCGCGGACTCGAATCCGTGTACGCGATGAGAATGCTGCTGCCGGTAGTTGATTCGACGACCTTGGGTGTGGGGCGAGTGGAGGACGACTTGATAGTCAGTGCCGACGGGAGGCGACGGCGCATCAGGTTGGCGTCGGTGCTTCGTCGGTGCATCGCAGACTCCGCCGAGCTCGACGGGCCGTGCCTGGTGGTGCGTTTCCGCCCGAATCCCGACGTGTGGCCACTGTGACAACACGTATGGCCACTAAGAGAAGTCCGCGCACGATGTTCGGGGTGCAGCGATGACCTCCGGGCATTCCGAGCTGGGGGCCGATCTCCTGGCCTTGGCCGACACTGTGCTGACTCGGCTGGACCCCATCCTGCGCCGGGTTGCGGAGACGCAGCAAGAACGTGACCAACAGGGCTGCAGTTGGTGTCCGGTGTGTGCGCTCGCTGCATTGGTGCGCGGCGAGCGGCACGATCTGATCGAATTGGTGGCCTCGGAGGGCGCGGTGATCATCGCGCTGCTGCGTCAGCTGCTCGCCGACCACACGAACACCGACCACACAAACACCGACCACACGAACACCGACCACACGAACGCCGGAACCGGTCACACCGCCGCCGCGGAACCCTCGCAGTCGGTGCCCGAGCCGAACCCGACGTCGACCGAACCGGTCGACCTCTCGAACGTGTCGGTCGACACGAATATCACGGGCGAACGTCGGGCGGCGTTCGTTCCGATTACCGTTCGAGTGAAGAACTCACGATCGGACACGCAGGATCGTCCGTGACGGGTGCGCGCGCATCGATCGGTCACAGCCGTGTGGGGGACGGCGAGAAAGGCATCAACGAATGAAACGACACCAGCAGCAATTGACGGTCGGCATCGACGTGGGCGGGACCAGCCTGCGCGCCTCGGTCGTCGACGCCGATGGGCAAGTGCTCGACTCGACGGCTGCTCCCACTCCGCACACCGCGCGGGCCCTCGAGCGCGGGCTCGACCGTGCCGTGCAGGAGCTGGCCGGGCGACACGAGATCGCCGCCGTCGGGCTCGCGGTGGCAGGATTCATCGATTCCGAGCGCACGACAGTTCTGTTCGCTCCGCATCTGCCGTGGGTGAACACCCCCGTCGCAACCGAGATGAGCAAGCGCATCGGACTGCCGGTGCTGCTCGAACACGACTCCAACTCGGCGGCGTGGGCCGAATATCGATTCGGAGCCGCATCCGATGGTCGAAACGTGGTGATGGTGGCCATCGGTACCGGAATCGGCGCGGCGCTCCTGATCGACGGCAGGATCTACCGCGGCAGCCACGGTGTGGCACCGGAGCTCGGCCACATTCAGGTGGTTCCGGACGGCCGGGCCTGCCCCTGCGGCAAGCGTGGCTGCTGGGAGCGGTACTGCAGTGGCACTGCGCTGGTGGATACAGCAGTCGAGTTCCTCGCCGCCGACCCGTCGTCGTCGACGACTCTGGCCCGTGAGGTGTTTCTCGATCCAGGTTCGTTGACCGGCCGAAGGATTGCCACTGCCGCGCAGGACGGTGATTCGATCGCCCGACGCACCATGGAGGATTTCGCGCGGTGGCTGGGAGTCGGACTGTCGATGGTCGGTGACGTGTACGACCCCGATCTGATCGTGCTGGCCGGGGGAGTGGCCACGTCGTCGAGTCAATTCCTCGCGCGTGCGACCGACAAGTACGCAGAGCTGGCGACCGGTACGGGCCATCGACCGTTGGCTCGTATCCGAAGTACGCAGCTGGGCGAAGCAGCGGGCATGATCGGGGCCGCCGAGCTGGCACGGGCCCAGTTCGTCACCGGCGTGCGCTGACCGTGTCGGCCCATATCGTGTGAGCTCTGTCCCGGAGTCTCCGATGATGTGGCTGGTGTCATAAACCGTGGGTACAGTTCACTACGCGGCACGGTTCCAGGACGCACGGCCGCAGTCGATTCTCGCTCGCGGGAGCCGGCACCAAATGATTTCCGGACCATCATCAGGGAGCACGTCAATGTGGTACTGGCTGTTCAAATTCGTCATCGTCGGGCCCCTGCTCATCGCCTTGGGTCGGCCCACGATCGAGGGTGCGGAGAACATTCCGACGCACGGTCCGGTCATTCTGGCGAGTAACCACAAAGCCGTTCTCGACTCTTTCTACCTCCCGCTCAAGACGCCTCGCCGCATCACTTTTCTCGCCAAGAGCGAATACTTCACCGGTCCCGGACTCAAGGGTGCCTTTCAGAAGTGGTTCTTCACTGCGGTGGGACAGGTGCCGATCGATCGCACCGGAGCCGACGCGGCACAAGACGCTCTCAACGCCGGTGTTCGCGTGATCGAAGCGGGCAAGGTTCTCGGCATCTACCCCGAGGGCACACGCTCTCCCGACGGCCGGTTGTACAAGGGCAAGACCGGTATGGCGCGTCTGGCGCTGCAGACCGGAGTCCAGGTCGTGCCGGTCGCGATGGTCGGTACCGAGAAGATGAACCCCATCGGTTCACGCGTCTGGCGGCCGGCCAAGGTCACCATCCGCGTCGGGAAGCCCATCGACTTCTCACGTTTCGAGGGAATGGCGGGCAATCGATTCGTCGAGCGCGCCGTCACCGACGAGGTGATGTACGACTTGATGTTGCTGTCCGGTCAGGAATACGTGGACGTGTACGCCGCGTCCCTGAAGAAGGCTGCACCGGTAGAAGATTCGGCTCCCGCTGCGCGGCGCATCCCCGACTCCAAGGCCAGCTGAACCTGCACGAGAACAACCGCGATCACCGAATCGCAGCGGCTTCGTCGGCCGTCTCCGAACGGTTCGCGAAGCCGATCGCCGCAAGGGCGACGATCGACGCCAGAGCCCACCACACGTAGGCGGAGGCCGCGAACTGGTCCAACAACGGCCAGCCGAGCCCGCTCCATCGTCCCTCGCCGAGCTTCCAATGCGGTGGATACACCATCAGCGCCAGTCCGACTGCAACCAGAGTCAGCAGCAGCGCACTGCGGCGGCGATAGCCGAGGACGGCCAGCACTACGGTGAACGGAACTGCCCACACCCAGTGATGCGACCAGGATACCGGTGAGACCAGCAGGCCGAACATGGCGTTGATCGTCAGGGCCAGCGCAATCTGCCCGGCCGCGAACGCTTTTCGCATTGCCACCGCCGCTATGCCGAGTACTACCACCGACAACGCGATCCACAGGATCGACCGCGGCAACTCGTCCAATCCCAGGCGCGCGAGCACGCCGGTGATCGACTGGTTCGGCGGGTAGGCCGGGCCACCGATCCGGTCGGAATCGACGATCGTCTCGGTCCAGTACTTCACCGAGTCCGACCACGTCAGCGCGAAGCCGATTGCGGTGAACACCGCAAAACTCAGAACCGAGACCACTGCAGCGCGAAAGTCCTTGCGCAAGAGAAAGAACAACACGAACACAGCAGGAGTGAGCTTGACGGCGGCCACGAGACCGATCAGGACCCCTCGTGGCCACGGAGTCTTCTTCGGCAGGCAGTCGAGTGCCACGAACGCCATCAGCACGATGTTGATCTGTCCGTAGTTCAGCGTCGAGGTGACCGGCTCCAGTACCAGCACAGACAACGCGAACGCTGCTCCGGCAGACCACCACACGAGTGTGCGAGGGCGAAGTCCGAGCGAGGTGAGGGTAATTACGACGGTCACCAGCAGCAAGAGCATGGACAGCACAGTGACCGCGATCGACGCGGCGTAGAGCGATACCGACGACAGCGGGCTGAAGATCGCCGCGGCGATCGGGGGATAGGTGAACGGCAGGGTCGTGCCGGTCGCGATCGGCGGCAACTGCCCGTAGAGGTCCCCGCCCTCGGCGAACACTTGACCACCGAGTCGATACACGTCGAGATCGAGTCGGTAGTGCTCGCCCAGAGTCCGCAAACCCGGAAAGCCGTTGAGATGGAACAAGACGCCGACAGCGGAGGCGACCAGGACGACGATCCTGCTCGACACGACGGCCCACCGCGGCCATCGAGGTGGCGTCGGCCCGGCCGGCTCCGATGCCTCGGCGATCGGACGGTTGGTGTCGGGCGATGTCACAACGTGGGCCTTTCGGGGCTGTTCGGATTCGGACTACCGGTACGTGGGGTGGTGTCGAGGTACGCGCTAGGGTGAGCCGCGTGCGCTACTTCTACGACACAGAGTTCATCGAGGATGGTCGCACAATCGAGTTGGTCTCGATCGGTGTGGTTTCGGAGGACGGTCGCGAATTCTATGCGGTGTCCTCCGAGTTCGATCCCGAGCGCGCAGGCCGCTGGGTCCGGCGCAACGTGCTGCCCAAGTTGCCACCGTACTCGTCGCCGCTGTGGATGAGCCGGTCTCGAATCCGGGACGAACTCCTCGAGTTCCTGGTGCCGCACTACGGTGCCGATGTCGAATTGTGGGCGTGGGTGGCTGCATACGATCACGTAGCGCTTTGTCAGCTGTGGGGTTCGATGACCGAGTTGCCCCGTTCTCTGCCGCGGTTCACCCGGGAGCTGCGCCAGCACTGGGAGGATCGAGGCAGCCCTGAGCTGCCGTCGGTTCCCGACGACGCTCACGATGCGCTGGCCGATGCGCGGCACAATCTGGCGAAGTTCCAGGCGATCGAGGAGTACTCGCACCGCGGGTGAACACCCGTTGTCCTGCGATGACAGTGGTGCGAATATCCTGTACTCGTGAACTGGACTGTCGACGTACCCATCGATCGCTTGCCCGACCTGCCGCCGTTGTCGCCGACGATGCGTACTCGATTGGACGATGCGTTGGCCAAGCCGGCTGCGCAGCAGCCGCAGTGGGACCCCGAGCACGCAGCGGACATGCGCAAGGTGCTCGAAAGCGTTCCGCCCATCACCGTCGCTGGTGAAGTGGAGGCGTTGTCCGACAAGCTGGCCGCCGTTGCGCGCGGTGAGGCCTTCCTGCTGCAGGGCGGCGACTGCGCCGAGACGTTCGTGGACAACACCGAACCGCACATCAAGGGCAACATCCGCACGCTGCTGCAGATGGCAGTGGTGCTCACGTACGGCGCGAGCATGCCGGTGGTCAAGGTCGCTCGCATCGCCGGCCAGTACGCCAAGCCACGGTCGTCGAACATCGACGCGCTCGGTCTCCAGTCCTACCGCGGCGACATGATCAACTCGCTCGTGGCCGACGAGAGCGTCCGTGGCCACGATCCGTCGCGACTGGTGCGCGCATACGCCAATGCCAGCGCAGCGATGAACCTGGTTCGCGCACTCACCGGCGCAGGCATGGCGGATCTGCACAAGGTGCACGACTGGAACCGTGAGTTCGTCGCCAATTCACCCGCAGGTGCACGATACGAAGCACTAGCGGGAGAGATCGATCGCGGCCTGCGCTTCATGGATGCCTGCGGCGTGAACGACCCCAATCTGCATACCGCACAGATCTACGCGAGCCACGAAGCGCTCGTACTCGACTACGAGCGCGCAATGCTGCGCCTGGACAACACCGACGATCACCCCAAGCTGTACGACCTGTCGGCGCACTTCCTGTGGATCGGCGACCGCACCCGTCAGCTCGACGGAGCACACATTGCCCTGGCAGAGCTGATCTCCAACCCGATCGGTCTCAAGATCGGACCCACGACGACCCCCGAGATGGCCGTCGAGTACGTCGAGCGCCTCGACCCGACCAACAAGCCGGGCCGTCTGACGCTGATCTCGCGCATGGGCAACGGCAAGGTACGCGACATCCTGCCGGCCATCATCGAGAAGGTGCAGGCCACCGGACACCAGGTCATCTGGCAGTGCGACCCCATGCACGGCAACACCCACGAGGCATCGACCGGATACAAGACGCGGCACTTCGATCGCATCGTCGACGAAGTGCAGGGCTTCTTCGAGGTACACAACGGCCTCGGTACGCATCCGGGCGGAATCCATGTCGAGCTGACCGGCGACGACGTCACCGAGTGCCTCGGCGGTGCCCAGGACATCTCCGACCTGGACCTCGCCGGTCGCTACGAAACGGCCTGTGACCCGCGGCTGAACACGCAACAGAGCATCGAGCTGGCCTTCCTCGTAGCCGAAATGCTTCGCGACTGATTCGGTCGCAACATCCGGCTCAGGGGAGCGAGACGACCATCACCTCGGAGCCCGGTTCCACGTGGGAACCGGCTCCGGGGCTCTGGGTGATCACCAACGAGCCGTCCGTATCGACCACCTGACGGACGTCGATCGTCAGGCCGAGGGCTGCGAGCGTCGTGCGAGCCGAACCGACCGAACGCCCGAGCAGTGAAGGCACGGTGACGGCGTTGGACACCTCGAGCACGGCGGTGGTTCCCGATCTGACCGTCTGCCCTGCTTCCGGTGTCGTTCCGATTGCTTTGCCGCCGTCGGTCTCGTCGTCGAACGTCTCCCGAACCTCGGCGACGGTGATTCCCACCGATTCGAGCGTCGTGCGGGCCTGATCGACGCTCTGGCCGCGGACGTCGGGCACCTCGACCGGCGGCGCGCCTTTGCTGCGCAATACCGTCACCGAGCTTCCGGTGGTCAGGACAGTGCCCGGTGGTGGGTCCAGTGCTGCGACCCCGCCGATGGGAGCGCTGGTGCTGAAGGCTTCGCCGCCGTCGACGGGAGTGAACGTCCGGTCTCGCAGTTGCTGTTCCATGTCGGCGACGGACGCGTTCGCGTCGATCGAGGGGACGCTCGGGCTACCGAGTGACACCAGCAGAAACACTGTGTCGCCCTTGGCGATTCGCGATCCGCCGGTGGGGTCGGTGCCGATGAGAAGGTCGGTGTCCACGGAGTCCGAGTAGGTTCCGCGCACCGCAGCCTGCAGCCCGGCGGCCTCGACGGCGCTGGTGGCACCGGTGGTGTCGAGGCCGTCGACCATCGGGACGGCGGTGTAACGACCTGACCCCATCCACCAACCGCCGAAGCCGACGAGCACGGCGAGTAGGGCCACGACGAGGAGCCAGATGACGATCGCTCGACGCGAACGCTGTCGGTCCGCCTCGAAGTCCGGAAAACGGTACTGCCCTCGGCCCGTCGCGGGTGGCTCGGCGGGCGGCGCATCGTCGTCCTCCGGGCCGTACTCGACACCTCGGGAGGTCGGTGACGTCACCACACGGGTGTGCTGCACCCCGTGTTGCGGGGGCGGGGGCGGGGAATCCTGGACCACCTGGGTTCGAGCAGACGGCGCTCGATCACCGGCCACCGTCGTCGGTGCTCCTGCGGCCGCGGAGCTCAGATGCTCGGCCGACCGCTTGGGCGCGGGTACTCGGTAGTCGGGCAGCGCCAGCGCCGACGCGGCCCCGCGCAGCGCGCGCGCCATGTCGTCGGCGTTGCGATACCGGTGTTCCGGGGCACGGACGGTTGCGTGCTGGACCACCTCGTCGAACTGCGGCGGAACGCCCGCAATGAAGGTGGAGGGGAGCGGTACGTCGTTGTCTATGCGCTGATAGGCGATGGACAGCGAGGTGTCGCCGGTGAACGGGGTGCGTCCGGTCAGCAGCTCGAAGAGCACGATCCCGACGCCGTAGACGTCGCTGCTCGCGGACGCCGAGCCGGTGGTGACCTGCTCGGGAGACAGGTACGCGGCGGTGCCCAGAATCACACTGCTCGACGTGACAGTGGAGGCCGCGATGGCACGCACGAGTCCGAAATCGGCGATCTTCACGTCGCCGTCGTCGCTGATCAGAATGTTCTCGGGTTTGATGTCGCGGTGCACCAACCCTGCTCGGTGGGCGACCGCGAGCGCTTCGAGAACCGGCCGCACAACGGCGACCGCCGCGTGCGGTGGCATCGGGCCGCGCTCACGCAGGAGCTCACGTAGAGTTCCGCCCTCGACGAGTTCCATGACCAGGAAGGCGTGTTCGCCGTCCCGGCCGTGGTCGTAGACGGCGACGAGGCCTGGATGGCTGAGCCTGGCCACGGCCCGTGCCTCGAACTCGAATCGCTGGACGAACTGCGGATCCTCGGCGAACTTCGGATCCATGATCTTCACCGCGACCGGGCGATCGAGCCTGGTGTCGAGGCCGCGATAGACCGTCGACATACCGCCCCGTGCGATCGGTCCGTCGATACGGTATCGACGATCGAGCATCGAACCCGGTATCACCGAACCTCCTCTCGTCGTCCACTACGCTGGTTACTGTGCTGTCCGCTTCGGTCCCGGACCTCCGACGCCGATCGTATCGGTGCGTCGGCCGGGCATCGGCGATCGTGTTGCTCTCCCGGCCGGGTCCGCCGTTTTTGAAGTCTGGACGCCGGACCCGTTAACGTTACCTGCGTGAGTGCCATTCCCTATGCCGACGACGTGCTCGATCCGTCGGTGTCTTTGCTGCAGTTCGCCGACGTCGCGAAGATTCTCGACGTTCCCAAGACCCGCGTCGAGCAGCTCGTTCGAGATCGCCAGCTGTTGGCTCTGAAGCGTTCGCGTGTGCCCGGTGTTCCCGAGCAGTTCCTCGACGCGAGGACGGGGACCATCGTCAAGGGCCTGCCCGGCTTGTTGGCCGTGCTGCACGACGGCGGCTACGAGGACGAAGAGATCCTGCGGTGGCTGTTCACCGAGGACGACAGCCTGCCCGGCGCGCCCGTGGCCGCACTGCACGGCGATCTGATGCGCGAAGTGATCAGGCGCGCGCAGGCGATGGCCTTCTAACGAACGGTCGCCCGCTTGAAGCCGGTGACGGCGAACTGTGGAAGTGCGATTCGGGCCCGAGTCCACTGCGGCACCGTCGCCCGCTGGGAGAGCACACGGTAGCCCTGTGACTCGACCTCGTCCAGGATTCGGCCGTACAGAATCGACGCTGTACGCATCGACGGACGTACTCGCGGGTCGAGCATGTCGATGCCGGCATCGGACGTGCGATAGATCGAGCGGGTGACGGCGATCAGATGCGCGAGAGCTCGGGTGACCCGGGCATCGACACTGCCCGTCGTGCGGCACCAGCGCAGCAGTTCCTCGTCGACTCCGAAGGCAGCCAGCTCGTCGGTGGGGAGATAGATTCGATCGCGATCGAGGTCCTCGCCCATGTCCCGGATGAAATTCGTCAGCTGGAACGCCTCGCCCAGGGCTGCGGCAGGAGGCTCGGCCTCGGACCGTTCGACCACGGTTCCCAGGATGGGCAACATCTGCAGTCCGATGACCGCGGCGGAGCCGTACATGTACTCGCGCAGTTGTTCCATGGTCCGATAACGCGAGACGAACACATCGCTGCCCGGGATGTCCATGCGCATCGAGTGCATGAACGCGAAGAAGTAGTCGTGTGGAATGTCGTACCGCACCACGGTGTCGCACAGGGCACTCAGTACCTGGTCGGTCACGCTGTGCGGCAACGGCTTTCCGGCCAAGGCGTCACGCACTCGGGATTCGATCACGTCGAGTTCGACGACGCGGCGAGCGTTGAGCTCGTCCGATCCCACGGCGATATCGGTGCCTTCGAGGTCGACGATGTCGTCGACCATGCGGGCGAATCCGTACAGCGCGTGCACTGCTGCGCGCTTGTCGGTGGGCAGCAGGCGGGTGGCGAGGAAGTAGGTCTTACCGTGCTGGGCGTTGAGCTCGCGACAGATTCGATACGCCTCGTGCAGCGCCGGATCGATGCCGTCCAGTTCCTTCATCGGGAGAGTCTCATGACGTGGACTCGTCTCCGGATGATTCGGATGCGGTGTTCTTGGGAGCATTAGGCACGGCACGGTGTTCCCTGGATCGGTCCGATCGTAAACGCAGTGGATCGACGCGCGTCAACGCGAGAGCGGCAACCACGGCGGCGATGACGGCCAGCGCCACGTGCACGATGTTGTACAGGCCGATGGCACCGTCGGGTTGGAAGACGAGCATGAGCCATGTCGACAGACCGGTCAGGACCATGAGCGTCGTTCGAGACAAGGCGAAGCCGGCGGCGATCGCCAGCGGCCACGAGTAGTACCAGGGCAGGGCAGCGGGGGAGAGAACGACCGTGGCGACGAGGGCGATCAGGATGCCCTTGACGGCGTTTCGCTCGGACTTGCGGCCCCACCACCAGGCTGCCGCGAGAATCACCACCAGGGCGATCGAGCACAGCAGCCGCGTGACGTAGAGAACCGGGTCGAGTCGAACGTCGAGGAACCAGGAGGTACCGACGGTCACCAGGTGCGCAAGAATTGTGGGCAGCGAAAGCCAGTTGATGATTTTGGCCGATCCCGAGAGCGCTGTCAGCCACCCGATTCCGACTCCGGCGACAAGGGAAGAGACCGCGAACACTGCAACGAAGACCGATGCTCCGATACCTGCAGTCTTGGTGAACACCAGTAACGGCGAGGGAGGGGTTCGGCCTTCGGAACGGGCTTTGTCCCGTACGTGCAGCATCCAGATCCAGACCAGAAAGGGCAGTGCCAGGCCGGCGGTTGCCTTGATGGCCACCGCTATCGCCACCAGCGCGATCCCGGCCACGTGTCGATGTTCGAGGACCAACACGATGCCGGCCGTCATCAGACCCACCATGAGCAACTCGTTGTGCACCCCGCCGATCAGGTGGATCAGCACCAAGGGGTTGAGCACTGCGAGCCACACAGCAGTGGTCGCTCGACCGCCGAGGTGCTTGGCGAGCCGCGGAACCGCCCACATCATCAGCGCCAGACCGGGCAGCATGGTCAGGCGCAGGAGCATGGTCCCCGCGATGACGTTGTCACCCGTCAACGTGGTGATACCGCGTCCGAGCAGCAGGAACAGGGGACCGTAGGGGGCTGTCGTCGTGGTCCAGACATTGCTGACGTTGTCGAGCAGAACCCCTGGATTGGCAACGGGGCCAACGCCGTACGGATCGAAACCGTCACGGAGCAGGGCTCCCTGGGCCAGGTAGGAGTAGGCGTCGCGGCTGAACATCGGTACCGACAGCAACAGCGGTGCCGTCCATGCCGGAACGATCCACCTGAGTTCGCCGACCGTGGTGCGTCCGTGCAGGGTAGCGCGCCCGAGTCGAACCCAGGCGGTGATCATCAGCAGTACGCCGACCCAGACGATGATGGTCGACAGCACGAATCCGTGGCCGAATCGCAGCCACGACAGGTGCATCTCCTCGAGCAGCGGATCGCGTCGGCGCACGCTACCTGCGCCGAACCCGCCGAACGTGATGCAGACGGCCCCGACCACACCGAGGATTGCCGCTTTGCCCTCCGGGCTGCGGAGAAAGTTTCCCGTGGCAGTCATGCGCGACGGTCGTGGCGCGTTCGACGACGCGGGGGAGTCGTCCGACGATCGATCCTCGGAGGTGGAGTGCGACGAAATCGAAGACATTGCCGCCTACTCCTCCTCTGCAACGAATGTGTTGTTCGCGATCTACATGTGACGCCGATGTTTTCGCCGGTCGCCGAACGATCATGGTCGCAGCAATGAACGCGACCGGCAAACGATCGCGTTCAGCTTAGTTGGTCGGTGCAGTGAATCGAACGAAGCTACCGCCCCGAGCGTCCAGTCACCCGCTCGGCGGCGAGCTTTCCGGACACCAGAACTGTCGGAACGCCCACGCCCGGCGTCGTGCCGGAGCCGGCGAGAACCACGTTGTCGAGTCCGGCGACCATGTTCTTGCGTCGGAACGGACCGGTCTGCCGGAAAACGTGAGCGGACGAGAACGGCGAACCTTCGATCATGCCCTTCTGCGCCCAGGTCTCGGGTGTGTCGATGTGGTCGACAACGAATGCATCCTGAAGTCCCGTGTACCCGCGGTCCTCCATCGTGGTCAGTATTTCGCGGAGGTAGGGGTGTGCCAATTCCGCCCACGCGAGCGGAGCGCTGTCCAGATTGGGACACGGTGCCAATATCGACACCGGCTCACAGCGGACACCGCCGCGCACCACTTCGAGGTTCGGGTCGCTCACCGAAGGCCTGGTGATGAGCAACGAGGGATCGGCCATCAGCGACCCCTTACCCGCCTTGGCGGTGATCCTTCGGAACGTCTCGGCCCATTCGTCGCCGAAGTCGATGGTGTGATGCGCGCGAGCGGGCCACTTCGCGGTTTGTTCGACGGGAACGGTTCCGTGCGCGACGACCGCCGACGGTGAGACGACGCCGTAGCCGTTGCGTCTGCCCTTCTTCGACACCGCCGCCCGGTCCAGGAGTCGATCCACCACAGGCAGGTCGGCAGTGAGAACGAGTGCGTCGCAGGCGATTCGGTGGCCGGTCGCGGTCAGCACGGAGTCGGCACGGCCGCGGTCGACGGTGATGTCTACGATCTCGGTGCCGAGCTCGAGCGTTCCGCCCGCGGTGACGAACGCGTCGGCCATGGCCCTGGCGATGGCTGCCATGCCGCCGTCGGGGAAGAAGACTCCGAGGGACGTGTCCATGTGTGCGATGGCCCCGTAGACCGCGAGAGCCTTCTGCGGTGCCATGCCTGCGTAGAGCGCTTGAAACGTGAAGACCCGGCGCAGTCGGGTGTCCTTCAGGAACCGGTCGACACGGGGTCCGAGTCTGCCGAAGCCGCCCAGCTTGGTCAGCGTTGCGGTGTCGCGAATGGCAGCCTTCGAGCCCACGAGATCGAGCGGGGAGTCGAAGTTCGAGTCGATGTACCGGTCGAATTCGGCATCGAAGATGTCTGCCAGCCACCGACGCAGGTTGCGGTATCCCTGTGCCTCGGCGGGCCCGCAGGTCCGTTCGACCTCGGCCTCCATCGCCTCCGGGTCCGAGTAGACATCGATCGACGTACCGTCGGCGTACCGCGTGTGATACGACGGCGACAGGGCCGTGAGCCGGATCTGTGGTGTCGTCGACTCGAAATCGGCACCCACCGCGGCCAGGGCCTCGAGCACCAGGTTCGGCATGGTCAACACGCTTGCGCCGTTGTCGATGTCGTACAGATGCGAGCCGTCGGTATCGGACACGGGATACACGCCGACTCGGCCGCCCACGGTCTCGTCTCGTTCGACGATGGTCACCTTCTTGCCTGCTCCGAGCAGATGAAGGCCGGCAGCCAACCCGGCCAATCCGGCTCCCACCACCACGACCCGGTCGGTGGGTCCGGTGACCGTGCGAATCGAAGACATGACGCTCACTTTCAGTACTGCCGCTTGATTGCGGCGGTTGCCATGGCGCGCAGATGCGCGGCTGCGACAGGCTCGATCGAACTGTTGTCGAGGGCCGCGACCGCCCGAGCGCCGAGCTCGTCGATCTGCCGTTCGACGGCGTCGACTGCTCCCAGTTCGACCAGAATCGAACGAATGTCGGCCACTGCATCGGCGTCCAGTTCGGTTCCGAGGCTGGCCCGGATCGTGGCTGCAAGATCGGGCCGGTTCTCGTCGGCTTGCTTCAGCGCCGACGCGATGAGCACGGTGCGCTTGCCCTCGGTGATGTCGTCGCCCGACGGCTTGCCGGTCACCTCGGGATCGCCGAACACTCCGAGCAGGTCGTCGCGCAATTGGAACGCGATCCCGATATCTGCCCCGAAGCTGCGATACGCAGCGATCAGGTCCTCGTCGGCATCCGCCAGAACTGCGCCGAGGTGCAGCGGTCGCTCCACCGTGTACGCGGCGGTCTTGAAGCGATTGACCCGCATCGCAGCCGCCACCCCTTCGTCGGTGCCCGCTTCGGCTTCGATGTCGAGGAGTTGGCCACCCAGGACCTCCGTGCGCATGGCCGACCACACCGGCTGGACCCGCCGCGCCGCGTCGTTGTCGATGCCCGACTCCCGGAGTAGATCGTCGGCCCAGCACAGGGCGAGATCACCGACGAGGATGGCGGCCGACTCGCCGAAGTGGTCCGAAGAGCCGGACCAGCCCGCGTCCCGATGCCGTCGGGCAAACCCGACGTGCACGGTCGGAAAGCCGCGCCGTGTGCTGGACGAATCGATGATGTCGTCGTGGATGAGGGCGCAGGCCTGAATCAGTTCGAGCGCCGAGCAGGCGCGAAGCACTGCGTCGGACCGCGGACCGGTGGGTTCGCCACCGGCACCGAGCCACGCCGTCCAGGCGAACGCGGGGCGCATGCGCTTGCCGCCGCGCAGCACGAAGGCTTCGAGATCTGCCACAGCTGCGGGGTAGCCACCGCCGACGGTGTCGACGACGTCACGGCGCGTGGCGAAGAACTCGGCGAGCTTCGCGTCCACGGCAGCGCGCAGCGCCTCCGGGCCGAGTGCAGCGGTGGGGGTGTCGACGACGGGCGAAGACAAGTCTCCGGACAGGACGATCCTCCAAGGTTTGCGGTGGGTGCGTCGGAATGTGGTTCCCAGACTAGTAGCCGTCCACACCCCCGCGCCGACGTGCGGCGAACACCGACGCCCGGGAGGCCCGACGGGCTGTACCGACGCGCAACCTATGATCTTCGGGTGAGCGAAGAATCCGTCCGGGGGCGGGCGAGCCGAGGGAACGCGTCGGGGACGCCGTCCATCGTCGACCGACTGCGCAGTGAACCGAACGCGAGAATCCCGTTCTCTGTCGAGTTCTCGCCGCCGCGCGATGCTGCGGCCGAGGCCAGGTTGTGGCGCGCAGTTCGCGAGTTCGAGCAGCTTGCGCCCGCCTTCGTGTCGATGACATACGGTGCCGGAGGGTCGACGCGTGATCGGACGGTGCGTGTCACCGGACAGATTGCGGAGGAGACCACGCTGCTGCCCGTGGCGCATCTCACCGCCGTTTCGCACAGTGTCGACGAGTTGCGGTCGATGGTCGGGTCCTACGCAGACCGCGGCATCACCAACATCCTCGTGCTGCGCGGAGACCCGCCGGGAGATCCACTCGGTGACTGGGAGAAGCATCCGGACGGAGTCGAGTACGCAGAGGAACTCGTTCGGTTGGTGCGCGATCTGGGCGACTTCCACGTCGGAGTGGCGTCGTTCCCCGAAGGACACCACCGCGCCGACGACCTCGAACAGGACACCAGGTGCCTGGTCGGCAAGCTCCGTGCCGGGGCCGAGTACTCGATCACCCAGATGTTCTTCGACGTGGACGACTATCTGCGTCTGCGCGATCGCGTGTCTGCGTACGACGCCGAGCAGGGTGCCAAGCCGATCATCCCCGAGATCATGCCCATCACCTCACTCCGGTCGGTTCGCCGGATGCTCGAGCTCTCGGGCACCACGCTGCCGTCGTCCCTGGACGAGAAGTTCACTCGCGCCGCCGGATCCGGGCACGAGGAGGACCGCGCGGCCGTCCGAGAGGTGGGCATCGAACTCGCCACGAACATCGGTGAGCGGCTGATCTCCGAAGGTGCACCCGGACTGCACTTCATCACGTTGAACTTTGCCCGCGCCACCCGTGAGGTGTTGTGCAACCTGGGGCTCGCGCCCGCGCGGGTGTAGCCGCGTCAGCGCTGCGGCGAGGGCGAGGGACGCGACTTCCACGTCAACGATCCGCGTTGCCTGCGGACGTGGGATTCCGCGACGAGTCCGGTGAAAGCGAGAATCGACACCGGATGCAGCGCGGCGTCGATCACATCGTCCACGCCGAACCGCGGTCCCGATTCGCGTCGACGCGCGGCCATTCGAGACACGATGCCCGCGAGATATCCGGCCAAACCGAGGCGACGCACCGATCCCGAGGCCGTGAGCGCTGCTATCGGCGGCAGCAGGTAGATCGCGGCGGACGTCAGTGTTGCGGTGGCCGAACCGACCGGGCCGCCGAACTCGTTCCACAGCCACCGGCTGTACCCGGATCGCAGGTCGGTAGCCGAGTCGTACATCCGGCAGCTGACGAACCCCGCTCCCGACACCACCGCAGTCGACATGCCTCGTCGGCGGAGGGTGCGTGCCAGATCGAGATCTTCGGTTGCGCTGGCCGCGACGCAGCTGTGGCCCCCGATGGCGCGATAGGCAGCGGCGTCGAATGCCATGAACTGACCACAGGCCACCGCCATCGACGGCAGCAGCGTCGAGTTGGCCAACGGCACGGGAAGAGTGGACATCCAGGACCATGCGAGCAGCGGTTGAACGAGTCGCTCGGCGATACTGCCGACCAGCTGTTCGGGCCACGGGCACAAAAGCGCCGCATCGCGGCGTCGCAGAGCCTCGGCAGCGGCTGCCACTGAGTCGGGCGCGAGTCGAACGTCGGCATCGACGAACATGATCAGCGACGCCTGTGCGCCGCCTTCGTCGGCCAGTCTTGCCAGCTCGGCGCACGCGGCGGCCTTTCCGGTCCAGCCGGGCGGGGGAGCGGCATTCGAGGTCACGACGCGAATCCTCGGGTCGCCGGCGGCGGCCGTGCGGGCAGCCGACGCCGTCCCGTCGCTGGAGTCGTCGTCGAGGACGATGACCTGCAAGTCGGCACACGATCGCTGACGGGTGAGATCGCCGATCAGCAATGGCAGTGTCGCTACCTCGTCGCGGGCGGGAATGCAGACGACGATGCGTTCGGTGATGTCACGATCCGGAGTACGCAAGCCGGGCGTGAAGCGCACATTGAGCAGCGACACTGCAGCCGACGCCGTTGCCAGGACGGCAGCGGTCGCCGTCGTTCGTGCGAGGAGTCGGTCGGTCACACCGACGTTCTGTCGGTCGGACTGTCCGCCTCGGGTCCTCCCGGCTGCCGATTACGCAGCGGTGGGTTGCGCGAAACCCAGGCCATGGCTCCGATGATGGCCGCGACGCCGACGGTCACACCACCGACGATGCCCGCCCAGCCGGCGAAGCTCCTGGTGTTGGGATCGGGGTAGTTGACCTCGGCGCGCACCGACGTCACTTCACCTGCAGGCAACTTCCAGGAGATGGAGTTGTCGCTCTCGCGGGTGCCGTTCGTGGTTCCGATGCGGGCAGGGAATGCAATGGTGAACTGAACGTCCGAACCCTGGGCCGGAACCGAGGACAAGTCGGCGTTGCCCGCCAAGGTGACGGTGTCACCCGATCGCTGAAGCTCCAGCTGGAACGATCCGGCGGCGTTCTGGAAGATGGAGCCGAGCGTTTGCACATCGCCGAACGAGAGATCGTCGAAAATGGCCTGCGAGCCGACGTATCCGTCCTGGTTGTACGGCTCGACCCGCACCTTGTCCTCGATCGAGGACGGAACCACCAGCTCCGGGCCGGTATCGGAGTCGGAGGTCGGCACACTGGCTGCCACGATCTGGCCCGCCACCCGATCGTTCGCCGACACCCCCATCGTGACCTGTACCCGAAGGCACCCGGCCAGCAGCGGCGCGACCAGTAGCGCCAGTGCGACCACCGAGAGAATCCTGCGGCGGTGGGTTCGGTGAGATGTTCGCGATGTCGACTGCACAGCGACATCGTGCCAGGGCATCGAGTCGATGTCAGTCGGCAGGGGTTGTCAGCGAGGCGTGTCGGTACCGAGACCGGAGACTGTTGCGCGCGATCGTGGGCGACGCGTGCGGCCACCGATCCACACCAGCGGTAGCCCGACCGCGCCCATCACCAGGAACCCGTACACCGCCGAGAATCGAAGTTCCGGACCGTCGAGGAAAACGGCATGCGCGAGTGCCGACCCGAGCCACGTCCACAGGAACAGCCCGATCGGTACCGCATCGTCGAACGGTTGCGGCCGGGTGTCGGACGGGCGAGGGGATCCGATGGCACGGTCGAGCGACTCCACGACCGCCGCCATCAGCGTGGCCACCACGAGCCAGCCGAGGTAGTTGGTCAGCGGAATGGACGGCACTCCTGGCAGGCCGACGGCTCCGGATGTCCATGTCCATTGGCCGTCGGTGACCATCTGCGGATCGAGATAGAGGTCCCAGCCGACCATGCCCACCGCTACTGCGGCGATCCGGAGGCCGGCGGCGCGGACCTGTGTCGTACCGAGGCGGCGAACGACGTAGGTCACCGCGCACCAAATCGGGTAGAAACCGGCCGTCCAGGCCAGCGGGACCACCACGGGTACCTCGAACAGGCTGGGACCCAAGCGATTCTGTGCGTAGAAGTATTCGCCGAACGGGATGCCGGTGGCGGTTCCCACCAGTTCGGATGCAAACCCGGTGCCTGCCGTGACGAGGACCAGAACGGTGGCCCACACCGCTCCTCGGTGCAGCACGGCATGCAGGATCGACGCGAGTGCGAGCAACGCGACCACAGCAACCGTCACTGCGTCTCGAGTCGACCCCGACACCAATGGGTAGACGATCTGGCAGCCGACAGCCGCAACCGCCACGACGATCGGTGAAACCCTCATGCTCGCCTCCTCCGGAAGAACTCGCGACGGCGTCCGGCGCGGGCGTCGGCAATCGCGATTCGCGCAGCAGACCGACCGCTGGCCGCGGTGACCCCGCCACCGGGGTGGGTGGATGCGCCGGTGAGATACAGGCCGTCCGCCCCCGGGACTCGATGACCGGCCAGTTGCGGGTGCGGCCGCCACATCATCATCTGGTCCAGCGACATGTCCAGGTGCATGATGTTGCCTCCGATCAGCCCGAGCTCACGCTCGATGTCGGGCGGAGACTGGACGTGCCGATCCAGCACCGCACCGGCGAACCCGGGTGCGTACCTATCCATCTCGGCCACGATCCGGTCCGCCTCGAACTCGGCCAACGAGCGTTCGCCCGGAACGTCCGAACGCCATCGTCTGCCGTCGGCGAGAGTGTGCGGATGCCACTGAGACCACAGCGAGATCTGATGCTGTCCCGGTGGCGCGATGGTGGGGTCGATGGCACTGAACGACATTCCCAGCACGGCCGGAGTCGGTGGCAGATCACCGGCGAGTGCATGGCCGTGTGCCAGGCGCAGCTGGCTGCGGTCTCGTACCAGCAGCGCAAGGCCGTGGGTGCCGTCCTCGATTCGGTCGGCACTCGGATATACCGGAAGGGCGTCGGTGGCCAGCCGGACCGCGGTACCGAGTCCCGGTCCTACTCGAATCGTGCTGCGCCACCGTCCGATCTGCGCCGCGTCGTGCCCACCGTCGGCGAGCAGGTCGAGCGTGGTCAGGATATGACAACCGGCAACGACCACACGGCTGTCGATCTCCCGACCCGACGCGGTCCTTGTGGTCCAGCCGTGCGGGCGGCGTACGAGCGAGGTCACGGCGTCGCCGAGGGTGAGTTCAACCCCGTCTCTCTGCAACCGGGCGATCATCGCCTCGGTCAGCGCACCACTGCCGCCGACGGCGCGGCCGGGCGGAAGTGTGTGCATGAGTGCGGCGAATCCGACCATCGGTGCGGTACCCGGCTCGGACATCGGCGGCCCCGATTGCGCACCGAACCACGCCAGTGCGGCCTTGAGGCGTTCGCTCGAGAACATCTCGTCCAACAACGAATCACCGGTGGCGAGGAATTCGCGGGAGAGCATGCTGCCCCCGTCCGGAGCCCCGAGGCCCCAGAAGGAGCGGAGCAGCTTCGCCCCGGTGGGCGGCCCGCCGAACGCGCGCATGGTTCGTTCACTACGGGGACCCCAGACCGAGACGAACGCGCGATAGGCGCGGGCGTCCGCGGCCCCGCATGCGGCGGCGATGGAGTCGCAGGTGCGATCGAGACTGCGATGGAAGACGAGGGCGCGCTCGTCGGTGTCGACGGCCCCCGGTGCGAATGCCCAGGGATCGCAGTCGATGTAGCGCAGGCCGAACTGTGCGAGATCGAGCTCCTCGATGATGCCGGTGTGGCGAATCATGATGTGAGCCGACGAACCGCGGTCCACACGATGTCCGGGAAAGCGCTCCACTGTGGATACTGCCCCACCGGCCACGGTGTCGCGTTCGAGAACCTCGACAGACCACCCGGCATCGGTCAGGTAGCAGGCGGAGGTCAGGGCATTGTGGCCGGAGCCCACCACCACAGCGTCGATCACATCTTTCAGGCTACTGGCCCGTCGAGCGGTAACCGGCGACCCAGGACGGCGAAGGGCCGTCGATCGCCCGCGAACTTGAAGTCCCGCAGCACGTCCGCAAAGCCCAGCCGCCGATAGAGCCGCCAGGCTCGATTGTCCTCTCGCGCCACCTCGGGTGTGGACAACATCACGTTGTCCGCGCTCACACCGTCGAGCAACCGACGGCACAGTTGCAAGCCGAGGCCATACCCCTGAGCGCTCGGGAGGACGTGGAGCTCGGTCAGCTCGAAGTAGTTCCCCAACGCGTTCTCGACACTGTGCGGAGGGTGCCCCGAGCGGCGCAATCCGTCGCGAACCTGCTGATGCCACCACTGATGTGGTGCACCGTGGTAGCCGTAGGCAACTGCGACCAGTGAATCCGGCTGGTCAGGATCCGAGTTCGGGAGCAGCGCTCCGACCGCTCGCCAGCCAGGACGATGCAGATGTTCCCTCCACATCGGCGCCCGGCTCTGCTCGGTTCCGCGTGGGTAACCCATGGCTTCGACGTAGATCGACAGTGCTTCGAGCAGCCGCAGGCGAAATTCCGGGGGCGTCAGATCGACCAGGTACGGCGTTGTCCGCGCATCGGTGACGACTGTCCTCAACCTTTCTTCGGAAACTTGTCGGTGGGCACAGCTATATTGAAAAGCGTCGAACGGGTGTTCGATGATCGGGGCCGAGTGCGCCGGTGGCTTCGACTCGGAACAGGGGGTCGAATACTCCGGAGTTCGACTGTAAGGCTTCGTCACGGTTCCGGGCGCGTCAGGTACGCACCGGAGATTCGAACTGGAGGTGTTCGAGTATGACGATCACGAAGGCATTCGATGCCGGCGTGCGGTCGCCGGTGCCGCGTCAGGCCCGGGTTCTGCTCGGTCGGGCCGACGCTCTGCTGTCAGAGTCCATCGGTGAGAGCGACGCGGGTGACCGGTTTCTCGGGAGCTACGCCGCGGCGCTCAAAGGAGCGGCGGCAGTACTGGCGTCGCTGCCGAACTCGATCGGTGCGCGCCCGCGCTCGCGCAACGCGTGGGTGTTGATGGCGAAGGCGGCACCCGAACTCGCCGTCTGGTCGGACTACTTCGCATCTTTCTCGGCCACTCGCGCCGCGGTCGAAGCGGGCGCGTCGAGCACGGTGGCCGATGTCGATGCCGACGATTTCTATCGCCACGTGAGTCGTTTCTTGAACTCGGTCGACGATCGACTCGGCGGTCAGTCGCGGTTCGCCTCCGTCGATCCGATGGCCACACCATTGTCGGCATAGCTCATCGAGCTGGTCGACGGGCGTGAACGGCCACGTCACACGGTGTCAGGCGGCAGTTTCCGGGACGCCCGTCTCGAAAACTTCGGCGTTTCTCAGGAACACATAGTCCGAGTAGGTGGTAAGCAGTGGATTCAGCTCGTATCATCGACACTAGGTAGCCGCCAAGGTCAGCTTCCCGTCGTTTCGCAACCGAAACGACCTTCAATATCAGTGCAGGGGGAGGTACCGTGCCACTCTCCGAGCACGAGCAGCGCATGCTCGATCAGATCGAGAGCGCTCTCTACGCCGAGGATCCCAAGTTCGCGTCTCATGTGAGAGGCGGTCGCGTTCGCGCGGCGTCGAGCAGGAGGCGCTTTCAGGCTGCCGCGCTGTTCGTCGTGGGACTCGTGTTGCTCGTCGCCGGTGTTGCTTTGTCGACGAACAGCTTGGCTTTTCTCGTCGTCAGTCTCATCGGCTTTTTGTTCATGTTCGGTGCCGGGGCACTGTTCTTGTTCGGCGGCTCCAAGAAGGGAGCCGCAGCGACACCGGACGAAGGTGGCACAACCAACAGTGCTGCCGAAGCCTCGGGTCGTGGTGCCGGACAGAAATCGAAGGGTGGCCGCAAAGGCGGTAGCTTCACCTCTCGCATGGAAGATCGGTTCCGTAAGAGGTTCGAGCAGGACTGAGTCGACCGGGTTCCGAACAACCCGCCCGATATCGGTTCGCTCCCACAACTTCACGCGTCACGCACAGCAGCACCTCACCTTCGGGTGGGGTGCTGCTGTCGTTTCTGTCGGGATCGGACCACGTGCTGCGGGTGCCTCTCCCGAGCCGACGTCCCCCGCCCGGTGTGAATGGTCGTAGCTGTGCGCTTTCGGGCCGCCTCCCCACTTCGCCCCACGATCAGCGAAAGTCCCCACTTCTCCCCACTCGAGCCCCACTGAGCCCCTTCGAGGGGCTGCCGCTCCGCCGTCGATGGTGTGAAAGGCCTGGTCGTACCGCCGTACCGGGGGAGTTCGAGTGATCTTTGTCCGATGGGGGCGGCTTTCCATGTGCGGGTGCTGACCGTCAATTCGAGCAGTCTTACTGTCGCTGAGCTGCGGAGATGTGGAATCGCCCAAAGTTTTCACGCTGCGAATGGTTCGAAGTGGGGGAGAGTGGGGTAAAGTGGTCCGCAGCGGAGAGTCGAGGCTGGAGGTGGCGAGTGTTTCTCGGTACCTACACGCCGAAGCTCGACGACAAGGGTCGACTGACGTTGCCGGCCAAGTTTCGGGACGCGCTTGCAGGAGGTGTCATGGTGAGCAAGGGGCAGGATTTCAGCCTCGCGGTCTACACCGCGGCAGACTTCGAGGAGCGGTCTCGGAAGCTGACGGCGGCGTCTCGTTCCAACCCGAAAGCCCGCGCCTATGTACGTCAGTTCTTCTCGGGAACCGATGAGCAACGGCCGGACGGACAGGGACGTATCACCATCAGCCCAGAGCACCGTCGCTACGCGGGACTCGAACGTAACTGTGTGGTGATCGGTTCGATGGATTTCATCGAAATCTGGAACGACGAGGCATGGGCCCGCTACTCCGCTGAAAACGAGCAGGACTTCTCCGACGCTTTCGACGAATCCCTCGGAGGGATCTTGTAACCCGCCCAGGTCGCCTGCGAGTGCAGCGAGGCCTCTGCCCGATCAGAACCCTGACGTTCTTCCCCAACGCCAGGTTTCGCAGATCAGGACCCTGACGTTCTTCCCCAACGCCAGGTTCCCTATCGGACAGGGACCTCGAAGCATTCGCACCGGCGTCCGTGGGCAACCCGCACGGCCCGGACCCGGGCGAGACGTACGCACGCACGACCGGGAGGAATCATGACGGAGGGTGACGGGCGGGACGAGAGCGCATCGTCCGCCGACGGACCCGATCGTCGATCCACAGGTCCGCTGCACGTACCGGTTCGACTCGACCGCGCGGACGAATTGCTGGGACCCGCACTCGATTCCGCAGACGGCACCCGCGTCATGATCGACGCGACGCTTGGACTCGGTGGTCACGCCGAACACTTCCTCCGAACCTATCCGCACCTGCACCTCATCGGACTCGATCGCGATCCCGACGCACTCCGACTCGCCGGATCCCGGCTGGCCCCGTTCTCCGATCGAATCACGTTGGTGCACACAACGTACGACGGGATCGCAGAGGCACTCGACGAAGCCGGTCTGCCGGCACTCGAATCCGTGCACGCCATCCTGTTCGACCTCGGAGTGTCGTCGATGCAGCTGGACGAGTCCGATCGCGGATTCGCCTACTCCGTCGATGCGCCGCTGGACATGCGGATGAATCCGACGGTGGGCATCACCGCTGCCGACGTGCTCAATACCTACTCGCACGGTGACATCGCGCGGGTGCTCAGCACCTACGGCGAGGAGCGGTTCGCCGGCAAGATCGCCTCCGCTGTTCTGCGACGACGTGAGCACACGCCGTTCACCACGAGCGGACCGTTGGTCGAGCTGCTCTACGCCGCAATCCCGGCCGCGACGCGGCGCACCGGTGGACACCCAGCCAAGCGCACCTTTCAAGCCCTGCGCATCGAGGTCAACGGCGAGCTGGATTCGCTGAAGTCTGCGGTGCCTGCCGGGCTCGAGGCCTTGGCTGTAGGTGGCCGGGTGGTCTTCATGTCGTATCAGTCGCTCGAAGACCGAGTCGTCAAGCAGGAGTTGGCCCCTCGGATCAAGTCCCGTAGCCCGGAGGGGCTGCCGGTCGAGCTTCCCGGAATGGGTCCGGAGTTTCGGCTCCTGACCAGAGGTGCCGAGCGCGCCTCGGATGAAGAAATCGACGTCAACCCACGTTCGGCTCCGGTGAGATTGCGCGCCGCCGAACGGATTGCAAGGAGAGCGGAATGACGGTTCCAGGCACAACCGTTGGAACACAACGCAATCGGGTTCCCCTGGTACGCCCTGAACGTACAGGTAAGGGCAGCGGACGATCCGGCGCCGCTCTTCGTGCGTACGAGCGCAGGCAGCAGCGCGCCTCGATTCACACGTCGGACTCGGCTCGTGGTTCGGGCTCTCGGCGGTCGATCGACGGAGGGGCTATCGCTGCGCGAATTCCGTTCGTCGCCTTGATCATCGGCTTGCTCGCCCTCGGGCTCGGCCTGACGTTGTTGCTGACCACACGGTCTGCCGGCGACTCCTACGACCTCAGTGCCGCCAAGGCCGTCAACACCGAACTGGCACAGCAACGGGCGTCCCTGCAGAAGGACGTCGAGTTGGCGGAATCCGCGCCCGAGTTGGCCCGCAAAGCCGCTGGTCTCGGTATGGTTCCGGTCAAGAACTCCACGCGCCTGATAGTTGCGCCGGACGGCGGTGTTCAGGTCGTGGGCACCCCGGCTCCGGCCGACGGTGCGCCGGTTGCTCCGCTCGATCCGGTAGCTCCCGCCGGTGCAGGCGAGAGCACCGTCCCCAATGCGGGAGCACAGTCGCAGCAACTGACGCCGCGCAGCGCATCGCAGCCCAACCGGACGTCGGGGACGGTCGATACCCGTGCCGCCACGCCGAGTGCAAGCAATGGCGCTGGAAACGCAGCTCTTCCTGAACAATTCATTCCCATGAGCATCCCCTCGCTCGAGACACCGTCGACCGAAGCCCCGTCGACCGCTACCCCTGCGACTCCGGCCACCGAAGAAGCCGCGGGTGACGGGCAGTGACCAGGCCTACGCCTGCTCCGAGTCGACGGCCACCGAGCCGAAAGCGTCTCGACTCGTCCACTTTTCGGTTCCGTCACGGAACCGGCAGAATTCTGATGTACGTGGCGCTGGCCGTCGCGGCAGCTCAATTGCTGTGGATCCAGGGTTTCGACGGTCCGAGACTGTCGGCCGAGTCGGCGTCGCAGCGCACCACCACCCTTGTCGATCCCGCCATGCGCGGGTCGATTCTCGATCGCAACGGCAATCCGATCGCCTTCACGATGGAGGCGAAAGCGCTGACGTTCCAGCCGGTTCGGGTTCGTAAGGAACTCGACGAGGCCAGGGCGAAGAATCCCAGTGCTCCGGAGACCGAGCAGTACCTCGAGGATATCGCCGCGCGCATCCACAACGATCTCGGCGATGTGATCAGCGAGAAGGATCTGCTCGCGAAACTGAAGAGCAACGACGAATTCACCTATCTGGCACGGGGTGTGGACGCCACCGTGGCGTCGAAGATCAGTGCGGATTTCAAGCAGGTCGGGCTCGAGCGTCAGGACATTCGGGAGTATCCGGGCGGATCTCTGGCCGCCAACATCGTCGGTGCCACTGGTTGGGACGGACACGGTCTGCTCGGCCTGGAGGATTCGCTCGACGCGACTTTGGCCGGAACCGACGGTTCGCAGACCTACGACCGCGGTTCCGACGGTGCCGTCATTCCCGGCAGCTGGCGTGACAAGCAGCCCGCGGTCAACGGTTCCAGCGTCGAACTGACCATCGATGCAGACCTTCAGTACTACGTACAGCAGCAGGTGCAGTTGGCGAAGGACCTGTCCGGAGCGAAGAACGCGTCTGCCTACGTGCAGGATTCGCGGACCGGTGAAGTGCTGGCGATGTCGAACGACAACACCTTCAACGCCGGTATCGGTGTCGGTAACAACGAGCGCACCAAGGAGATGGGCAATCTGCCCGTCACCACTCCGTTCGAGCCCGGTTCGGTGAACAAGATCATCACGGCGGCTGCGGCCATCGAATACGGACTCACCACACCGGACGAGGTGTTGCAGGTGCCGGGCAGCATCTTCATGTCCGGAGTGTCGGTCAGGGATGCGTGGGAACACGGTGTCGCGCCGTACACCACGACCGGCGTGTTCGGTAAGTCCTCGAACGTCGGCACGTTGATGCTGGCCCAACGCGTCGGCGAGGACCGATACGCAGACATGCTCAGCAGGTTCGGCCTCGGCCAGCGCAGTGATGTCGGTCTGCCCAACGAGAGCGCTGGAAGCGTGCCCAGTCGGGATCAGTGGTCGGGCGGCACGTTTGCCAACCTTCCCATCGGTCAGGGCCTGTCGATGACGCTGCTGCAGATGACCGGGATGTACCAGGCGATCGCCAACAACGGCGTGCGTATTCCTCCGCGCATCGTCGAGGCGACGGTGGACGCCAACGGTCAGCGGACCGAGACCCAGCGGCCGGACGGGGTGTACGTGGTCAGTCCGGATACCGCGAAGACGGTTCGCAACATGTTCCGTTCCGTCACCCAGGACGACACGGGCAACCAGCGCGGCACGGGAGTGGCCGCCGGTGTCGAGGGCTACCAGATCAGTGGCAAGACCGGTACGGCTCAGCAGGTCGATCCGGAATGCAAGTGCTATTCCAATTCGAACTACTGGATCACCTTCGCGGGTATCGCGCCCGCCGACGATCCTCGCTACGTGATCGGCATCATGCTCGACGCCCCTACCCGCAGCGCCGACGGCTCGGGCGGTCAGTCGGCAGCCCCTCTGTTCCACAACATCGCCAGCTGGATGCTGCAGCGGGACAGTGTGCCCATGTCGGCAGACCCCGGACCCAAGCTGGTTCTGCAGGCGGACTGAGTTCCGAACCCGCCGGTCCTTCGAGTCGGGGCGGCAACATCGCGATCCCGGTCGCCGGTAATCTGACACATCGGTTCGGGCGCGTTCGTTCGGCCGCCGCCGCGGCGTGATCGAGCCGGGCAGGCGCGCGCCCTGCAGTAGAGAGGAAGGGAGCAGGAGTGACTGTCTCAGCGGATTCACAACCGGCTCCGGGTTCACGTCCGGCGCACCCACCGCACACCGAGGTGTCCGAGGTGGCGTCCGCGGCCGGAGCCACGATCGGTGCCGGAGACCCCGCAGGCGTGCGCGTGACCGGCATCGATCTGCGAGCACAGTCCGTCCTGTCCGGTGATCTCTTCGCGGCGTTGCCCGGTTCGTCTCGCCACGGAGCCGAATTCGCGGCGGACGCGGTCGGTCGCGGTGCCGTGGCCGTTCTCACCGACCCCGCCGGACTCGAGATCGTGGTGCGCGCCCTCGCCGGCGTCGACCGACAGGTTCCGGTGCTCGTGCACGATCGTCCGCGGCAGGTGTTGGGTGCGGTGTCCGCGTTGATCTACGGCAATCCCTCGTCGAAGATGACCGTCGTCGGGATCACCGGAACTTCGGGGAAGACGACGACGTCGTATCTGGTCGAGGCAGGCCTGACGGCCGCCGGTCGTCGGTGCGGGTTGATCGGCACCATCGAGACACGCGTCGCAGGTCGGTACGTACCGAGCGCACTCACCACGCCCGAGGCACCGCAGTTGCACGCGCTCTTCGCCGTGATGGTGGAAGAGGGGGTCGACACAGTGGTGATGGAAGTGTCCTCGCACGCGTTGTCTCTGGGCCGAGTCGACGGAACCCGCTTCGCGGTCGGAGCGTTCACCAATCTTTCTCAGGACCATCTCGACTTTCACGACTCGCTCGAGGATTACTTCCTGGCGAAGAGTCGGCTTTTCGCGGCCGACTCCGCTGTACGCGCCGACACCGCGGTCGTCTGTGTCGACGATGCGTGGGGTGTGCGGATGGCAGACATCGCTCGCGCGGCCGGGTCGACGGTGGTGACCGCATCCACCGGTGACGACTCGCAATGGACGGTGTCGGACTGGGCCAAGCACGACGACGGCACGCAGTCGTTCGTCGTCGCCGATCCGAACGGCCTCTCGCTGCCGGTTTCGGTCCGACTCCCGGGTCGCTACAACGTGGCGAATGCCGTGCTGGCGCTGGCGACCTGCGCGGCGGCCGGTGTCGACGTGCCGACGGCGGCGGCGGGGCTCGCGACGGTCGACGTGCCCGGACGCGTACAGCGCATCGATCGAGGTCAGAACTTCCTGGCCGTTGTGGACTACGCGCACAAGCCCGCGGCCGTCGAGGCCGTACTGGCGACGTTGCGCGAATCCTCCCGTGGACGGATTGCGGTCGTGCTCGGAGCAGGCGGAGACCGCGACACCGCCAAGCGTCCGCTGATGGGTGCAGCCGGGGCGCGGGGAGCCGATCTCCTCGTGGTGACCGACGACAACCCGCGCAGCGAGGACCCGGCCGTCATCAGGCAGGCCGTGGAAGACGGAGCGCTGTCCGTGCCGGACGATGTTCGTGGTGAAGTCAGAAATGTGGCAGGCCGCGCGGCGGCGATCGAACAGGCCGTGGTGTGGGCGCGCGAAGGGGACGTTGTGTTGATCGCAGGAAAAGGGCACGAGACCGGCCAGGAGATCGCAGGGGTGAAGCACCCGTTCGACGACAGAGTGGTACTCGCCTCGGCTATCGACGCGCGGTTGGTCGGCACGAGCGCGGGCGTCCGGTGATACCGCTGACGATGGGCCGTATCGCCGAGATCGTCGGAGGCACACTGCACGACGTGTCTGACCCGACGGTTGTGGTGCCAGGACCGGTGGAGTTCGATTCCCGCAAGGTGACCCCCGGCAGCATCTTTCTCGCCCTTCCCGGAGCCAAGGCGGACGGTCACGACCACGCCGCCGACGCGGTTGCCGCAGGTGCGGCGTTGGTACTGGCCGCGCGTCCGGTCGGCGTACCGGCCGTGGTCGTCCATCCGGTCCCGCACGACAGTCGTGCAATGGCGCTCGAGAACGATCCGGACGGTTCCGGTTCGGCGGTTTTGACCGCACTCGGAGCTCTGGCCCGGGCCTCGGTGCTCGAGTTGACCGCAGAGCACGGCCTGACCGTCGTCGGTGTGACGGGATCGTCGGGAAAGACCTCCACCAAGGATCTGATCTCCGCGGTACTCGAACCGCTCGGCTCGGTGGTGGCCCCGCCCGGATCGTTCAACAACGAACTCGGCCACCCGTGGACGGCTCTGCGGGCAGACGCCGATACCGACTTCCTGTGTCTCGAGCTGTCGGCCAGGGGAATCGGCCACATCGCCGAACTTGCCGAGCTCGCGCCTCCGCGGATCGGGGTAGTGCTCAACGTGGGCACGGCGCACCTGGGCGAGTTCGGGTCGCGTGCGGCCATCGCGTTGGCCAAGGGTGAACTCGTCGAGGCTCTGCCGAGTGCCGCCGACGGGGGAGTGGCGATCCTCAACATCGACGATCGTCTGGTTGCCGAGATGGCGACGCGGACAACGGCATCGGTCGTCATGGTGGGACGCAGCGCCGATGCGGACGTCAGAGCGGTCGACGTGCAGGTCGATACCGACGCTCGCGCGTCGTTCACGCTCGAATGCGCGGCCGGCACCGCAGCGATCACGCTGGCGGTGCACGGTGAGCACCAGGTCGGCAACGCGCTCGCGGCAGCGGCCGTCGCGCTCGAATGCGGAGCAACGGTGGCGCAGGTGGCCGACGCATTGTCGACTGCTGCTCCGACGTCCATCAGGCGGATGGACGTGCGTACTCGCGCCGACGGGGTCACCGTCGTCAACGATTCCTACAACGCCAACCCAGATTCGATGCGCGCCGCACTCAAGGCCCTGGTTTCGATGTCGCGCCGTGACGACGGGCCCAAGCGTCGCAGCTGGGCGGTTCTGGGAGAGATGGGCGAACTGGGTGCCGACTCGGTGGTCGAGCACGACGCGATCGGCCGACTGGCCGTGCGACTCGACGTCGATCGGTTGATCATCGTCGACTCGGGACGTCCCACCCGGGCGCTTCATCAAGGGGCGGTCATGGAAGGTTCGTGGGGCGAGGAGTCGATGCTCGTACCCGACCGCGAGTCGGCGATCGCGGTGCTCCTCGACGAGGTGCGTCCCGGCGACATCGTTCTGGTGAAAGCATCGCAGTCCGGCGCCATGTGGACAGTCGCCGACGCCGTCCTGGCCGAGTCGAGCGTCTTCGCGGAGGGCGAGCAGTGAGGCAGATCCTGTTCGCCGGCGGCATCGCGCTCGCCGTCGCAATTCTGCTGACCCCGATACTGATCAAGACCTTCTCGAAACAAGGCTTCGGTCAAGAGATTCGAGTGGAAGGTCCGGCGAGTCACCAGTCCAAGCGTGGTACGCCCACGATGGGCGGCGTGGCCATTCTGGTCGGAATCTGGGCCGGTTACTGGGGCTCTCACCTTATCGGGATCGGGTACGACGCCGACGGTCCGTCGGCCTCTGCTCTGCTGGTCCTCGGACTGACGACGGTGCTCGGGCTCGTCGGTTTCCTCGACGACTTCATCAAGATCCGCAAGCAGCGCAACCTGGGCCTGAACGCCACCGGCAAGTACGTCGGTCAGATAACGGCGGCGGTGCTGTTCGCAATTCTGGTACTGCAGTTCCGCAGCGACAGCGGGCTCACTCCCGGCAGTACTCAGCTCTCCTACGTTCGCGACATCGCCACTTGGTCGATGTCGGCTGTCGTGTTCGTGTTCTTCGTCTGCCTCCTGGTGATCGCGTGGTCCAATTCGGTCAACCTCACCGACGGCCTCGACGGCCTTGCCGCCGGGTCGATGACGTTGGTGCTCGGTGCCTACACCGTCATCACGTTCTGGCAGTACCGACAAGCCTGCGCCGGCCCCGCCGGGCCTGCCCCGGGATGCTACGACGTTCGAGACCCTCTCGACCTGGCTCTGGTCTGCGCCTCCGCTGCGGGCGCATGCATCGGTTTCCTGTGGTGGAACGCGGCCCCGGCCAAGATCTTCATGGGCGATACCGGGTCTCTCGCCCTCGGCGGCCTGATCGCAGGTCTGTCGGTGGTCACCAAGACCGAACTGATCATGGTCGTCATCGGTGCGCTGTTCGTCGCCGAGGCTGCGTCGGTCGTCATTCAGGTCGCGGTGTTCCGCTCCAGTCGCCGACGCGTGTTCCGCATGGCCCCGTTCCATCATCACTTCGAGTTGGCGGGGTGGGCCGAGACGACGGTGATCATCCGGTTCTGGTTGCTGGCCGCCATCGCGTCGGCCGTCGGACTCGCCCTGTTCTACAGCGAGTACCTCGCTGCTGTCGGCGGATAGGCATGAACGAATCTTCGATCGACCTGACGTGGTTGCGCGGTAGTTCTGTGCTGGTGACCGGTGCCCGCGTGTCCGGCCTCGCCGTGGTGCGCCCATTGCTGGACCTCGGGGCCGTCGTCACAGTCACCGATTCCGATCGCGGCGCGCTCGACGGGGCGTCGAGTATCGGTGCCGCGGTGGTGCTGCAGGACGACCTGCTCGGCGATCCCGCGGCGCTGGCAGCGTTTTCGCTCGTTGTCACCAGTCCCGGCTTCCGTCCCGATTCTCCGGTGTTGGCCGCTGCCGCAGAACAGCGCATTCCGGTGTGGGGCGATGTCGAGTTGTCCTGGCACGTGGACAGAGCCGAGCTGTACGGACCGAGAACTCGCTGGCTGGTGGTCACCGGAACCAACGGGAAAACGACCACCACCTCGATGTTGGCGTCGATTCTGGAGGCGGCCGCGATCGAGTCCGTGGCCTGCGGAAATATCGGACTCCCCATCGCCGACGCGTTACGACGCACCCCACATCCGAGTGTTCTCGCTGTGGAACTGTCGTCGTTCCAATTGTTCTGGGCTCCGTCGGTGCATCCGGCGGCCGGGGTGGTGCTCAACATCGCCGAGGATCACCTCGATTGGCACGGCGGCATGGACGGATATGTCCACGCCAAAGCTAGAGCGCTGTCCGGTGACGTCGCTGTCGTCGGCCTCGACGATGCGCGAGCGGCGAGTCTGGCCGCGGGCTCGCCTGCGGACGACGTCGTCGGTTTCCGGTTGGGCGAACCCGCCTCGGGCGAGCTGGGAGTGCGGTCGGGCGTACTCGTGGACAACGCCTTCGGTGAGAACGTCGAACTCCTCGCAGCCGAGGACGTCGAGCCGAGTGGACCCTCCGGCATTCTCGATGCGCTGGCGGCCGCCGCGCTGGCTCGCTCGATAGGGGTGCAGGCAGATACGGTTCGTACCGGTCTGCAGAGCTATCGGGTGGGACCGCATCGCGCGGCGGTGGTGCGCGACCTCGGCGGAGTGACGTTCATCGACGATTCGAAGGCGACGAATCCGCATGCCGCTCGTTCGTCGATCCTGGCCCACGAGCGCGTCGTATGGATCGCGGGCGGGTTGCTCAAGGGTGCCGTGATCGACGATCTGGTCGTGGAGATCGCCGATCGACTCGTTGCTGCGGTGGTGCTCGGCCGCGATGGGATGCAGATCGCACAGGCTTTGGCGCGACACGCGCCCGATGTTCCGGTCGTCAGGCTCCCTTCGGGAGACGATGCTGGTGTGACTCATGGTGCTGAAGATGCTGATGCGGTGATGCGGGCGGTTGTCGCCCATGCGGCCGGACGCGCTGCGCCGGGGGACACGGTCCTGCTGGCTCCCGCGGCTGCATCACTGGACATGTTCGTCGATTACGGCCATCGCGGCCGAAGCTTCGCCGAGTCCGTGCTGCAGCTGGGCCTCGCCGACATCGGATCGCCGCGCTCGTGACCACCGCTGCTCAGCGGCCGCGCCCACCTCGCCGCACCTCACCGCCCCGCACTCGAATCGGCCTGTGGTTCGGCCGTCCGTTGGCGTCGTTCCACCTCATCGTCACGATCGCGGTACTGCTGACGGTGCTGGGCCTGGTGATGGTGCTGTCGGCGTCGTCCGCCGAGTCCTTCGCGGCCGACGAGTCCGGATATGCGCTGTTCACTCAGCAGTTGATCGGAGTGGCGCTGGGAGTCGTCGCGTTCTACGTCGCGCTCCGACTCCCGGTTCGGTACCTCAGGAAGCTGTCGTTTCCGCTGTTCCTGGTCTCGATCACGATGTTGATGCTGGTGCTGATTCCCGGAATCGGTGCCGAGCGTCAGGGTGCGCGACGTTGGTTCGACTTCGGCGTCGTCTCGTTCCAGCCGTCCGAGCTGGCCAAGGTTGCGCTGGTGCTGTGGGGCGCGCACCTGCTGGCCTCGCGTCGCAGCGAACACGGCAACATCAAGTCGTTGCTGGTGCCGCTGCTGCCTGCGGGTCTGCTGATGTGTCTGCTGGTCGTGCTGCAGCCGAACCTGAGTACGGCGATCGCTCTCGGCATCATTCTGGTGGCCCTGCTGTGGTTCGCCGGCCTCAACGCCCGGTTGTTCGGTGCGGTGCTGCTGACGGGTCTGGCGCTGGCGACTGTGCTCGCGTTCACCGCCGGCTACCGCTCCAACCGCGTGAAGGCCTGGCTCAACCCGGGAGAAGACACCTCGGGACTGTCCTACCAGTCGACCCAGGCGAAATACTCGCTGGCCGACGGCGGTTTGTTCGGCCGCGGGTTGGGACAGAGCCGCGCAAAGTGGAGCTATCTTCCCAACGCGCACAACGACTTCATCTTTGCCATCATCGGTGAGGAACTCGGCACGATCGGCTGCCTTGCGGTCATCGGCTTGTTCGGCCTGTTCGTCTACACGGGCCTGCGCATCGCCATGCGTTCGGTCGATCCCTTCCTGCGCCTGTTGACGGCCGGTGCCACCTGCTGGGTGTTCGGTCAGGCCATGATCAACATCAGCTATGTCGTGGGCCTGCTGCCGGTGACCGGTCTGCAGCTGCCGCTGGTGTCCTACGGCGGCACATCGACGGCGATCACCCTGTTGATGTTCGGCATCATCGCAAGCGCTGCCCGCCACGAGCCGGAAGCGATCGCGGCCCTGCACGCCGGGCAGGAGGGTCGAATCGCTCGTGCACTCAAGCTTCCGTTGCCCGCGGTGTTCTCGCCTCAACGCGCCGCGATGGCTCGCTCGAAGTCCACTCGCCCCACCCTGGCCGCTCAGGATCGCAAGCGTCTCGAGGCCCGCAGGGGTAAGGACGGGCGAGGATCGCGCGCACCCGAGCCGGGACGTACCCGAGTGTCGAGTTCTCGGGCAGACACGATGTCGCCCGCATCGACCGACCGACGCGGCGATTCGCTCCGCGGCCGGGCTCGCCGCTCCGAACCGCAGCGTCGTGAGCCGTCGGCCGGGTACCCCGCAGGATCCCGGACGTCCCCCCGGCCTCGTCCCGAACCTCAGACTTCGT
The DNA here is from genome assembly GCF_027270735.1 of Rhodococcus ruber. Classification (GTDB taxonomy): domain Bacteria; phylum Actinomycetota; class Actinomycetes; order Mycobacteriales; family Mycobacteriaceae; genus Rhodococcoides; species Rhodococcoides rubrum_A. The sequence goes on from NZ_JAPWIJ010000004.1 coordinate 462,828, forward strand.
ACCGTCCGCGACCGGAACCGCAACCCGGTCGCCCACCCGTTCGCTCGGGTGAGCGAGGATATCGACGGTGAAGCAGACCTCTCGACCGATCTCAGTCGTGGTCGCCGGAGGCGGAACGGCCGGGCACATCGAGCCGGCGCTCGCCGTGGCCGACGCCCTCCGCGTCCTCGACCCCACCGTCACCGTCACCGCTCTCGGCAGCAGCCGCGGCCTGGAGACGACGCTCGTACCGGCCCGTGGGTACGCCCTCGAACTCATCCCGCCCGTGCCGCTGCCGCGTAAGCCCACCGTCGACCTGTTGAAGCTGCCGGTCCGCGTCGTGCGATCGGTGCGTCGAACCAGGGAGATATTCGCGGCCGTCGAGGCCGACGTACTCGTCGGCTTCGGTGGTTACGTCGCGCTGCCCGCCTATCTTGCCGCGCGTGGACGGCTGCTCGGTCGCGGTGGCCGACTTCCCGTGGTCATTCACGAAGCCAATGCCAGGGCAGGCATCGCCAACAAGGTCGGGGCTCGGTCCGCTCGACGGGTGCTCGCGGCCGTAGCAGGATCGGGTATCGCGGCGCGCGGCGCAGCCGACGCGGAAGTGATCGGAATCCCGGTGCGCCCCACCATCACCGAACTCGACCGCGAGGCGGTGCGTGCACAGGCCCGGGAACACTTCGGTCTGCCCGAGCACGGCCCGGTGCTGCTGGTGTTCGGTGGTTCGCAGGGAGCCCGATCACTCAACGACGCAGTCTCCGGTGCCTCGTCTGCGCTCGCCGAGGCCGGTATTTCGGTTCTGCACGCGCACGGACCAAAGAACTCTCTCGACGTCGAACAATGCAACCCGAACGCTCCGTACGTCGCGCTGCCGTACATCGACCGGATGGATCTGGCGTACGCGGCCGCGGACCTGGCCATCTGCCGTTCCGGTGCCATGACGGTCGCCGAGGTGTCCGCGACCGGCCTGCCCGCCGTGTACGTACCTCTGCCGCACGGCAACGGCGAGCAGGAGCTCAACGCCCGTCCGGTCGTCGACGCCGGAGGTGGCATCCTGGTGTCCGATGCGACATTGACCGAGCAGTACGTGACCGACACGGTGGTCGCGCTGCTGAACGACACGGAGAAGATTGCTGCCATGTCTCGGGCCGCGGCCGGTGCCGGGCACAAAGGAGCAGCAGCGGCCGTAGCGCAGATCGTGCTCGATACTGCGCACGCGGCGAGACGGTGATCCGGGCGGTGTCGCGCATGCGAAGAGAACGAGGGAGACGTCCGCGTGACAATTGACGGTGCGGCGATGTCGGAATTGCCGGCAGAGCTCGAACGAGTACACATGGTGGGTATCGGTGGTGCCGGAATGTCCGGTATCGCGCGCATCCTGCTGGCTCGCGGCGGGCAGGTATCGGGATCGGACGCCAAGGAATCACGTGGTGTGCTCGCGCTACGTGCACGTGGTGCGCAGGTTCGCATCGGTCACGACGCCAGTGCGCTCGACATGATCGACGGCGGCCCCACTGTCGTCGTCACGACCCATGCCGCGATTCCGAAGACCAATCCAGAGCTGGTCGAGGCCCGGATGCGCGGAATTCCGGTGGTGCTGCGGCCGGCCGTGCTGTCCTCCCTCATGCAGGGCTACCGCACATTGCTGGTCTCGGGCACCCACGGGAAGACGTCGACCACCTCGATGCTGGTGGTCGCGCTTCAGCATTGCGGGTTCGATCCGTCGTTCGCCGTCGGCGGGGAGCTCAACGAGGCCGGGACCAATGCGCACCACGGAAGCGGCGACGTGTTCGTAGCCGAGGCGGACGAGAGCGACGGTTCGCTGCTGCAGTACACGGCCGACGTGATCATCGTGACCAATATCGAGGCCGATCACCTGGACCACTTCGGCACCACCGAGGCCTACGTGCAGGTGTTCGACGACTTCGCCGCTGTGCTGCGCCCCGGCGGCGTGCTCGTGGCATGCATGGACGATCCGGGTTCGGCAGCGCTGGCTCGCCGGGTGGTCGAGAAGAACCTGCCCGGCGTGACGGTGCTCGGCTACGGGTCGTCCGACGTCGACGCCGGACCGGTCGAGATGGCTGTTCGACTGTTGGCGTGGGAGCCCGAGGACATCGGCGGCGTCGCGCAGCTGCAGATCGCCGGTGAGGATGCGGCCCGCACGGTTCGGCTCGGTGTTCCTGGACGGCACACCGCACTCAACGCGCTTGCGGCGTTCGTCGCGGCGCGTCAGGTGGGTGCCGGTACGGAAGAACTGTTGGCCGGACTCACCGGCTTCGGTGGAGTTCATCGACGTTTTCAGTTCACCGGTCGAGAGCACGGCGTTCGAGTGTTCGACGATTACGCACACCATCCCACCGAGGTGCGCGCGGTGTTGACCGCAGCGCAGGCTCTCGTCGCCGGCCAGGACCGCGCAGGTCTCGAGCGGGGGCGGGTCGTGGTGGTGTTCCAACCGCACCTGTATTCGCGGACCGCCACGTTCGCCGAGGAGTTCGGTGCTGCGTTGTCGTTGGCGGACGAGATCGTGGTGCTCGATGTCTACGGTGCACGCGAGGAACCGTTGCCCGGTGTGACGGGAGCACTGGTTGCCGCCTCGGTGACCAAACCGGTGAACTATCAACCGGATCTGTCGTTGGTGGCCAAGCAGGTCGCTCATCTGAGCAGGCCCGGCGACGTGGTCATCACCATGGGGGCCGGTGACGTGACGATGCTCGGCGGACCGATTCTGGACGCACTTCGCTCGAAAACCGATTTCGGTGCTGCGACCGGCCGCGGCGTACCGAAGGATCGGCCGGCGCCGTGACCCGCCGCTCCGATCGAGTCCGTTCTTCGAGGTCGGGAACAGCTGCAGCAGAGAATGATTCACCATCGCCGATGAGCGACAAGCAGGCGCGCGCCCTGGCCAGGGAGCACGAGCGCGCTCGGGTGAAGCGGTCGCGTCGCAAGGCCGTGCTGATTGCGCTTGCCGTCGTTGTCGTGGTGGTGGGATCGGCTGCGCTGGTGTACTTCACGCCGCTGCTGTCGGTTCGGAGCGTCACGGTCGCGGGGGAGTCCTCGGTGTCCGAGCAGGAGATCCTCGACCTGCTCGACGTTCCCGCCGGTCTGCCGCTGGTTCGGGTGGACACGGCTGCAGCGGCGCAGCGGGTGGCCACGATTCCGGCGTTGGCGACGGTGCGCGTGCAGCGCAAGTATCCGTCGACAGTGCAGGTGACTGTCGAGGAGCGAACGCCGGTGGCGTTCTTCGATTCTCCGGACGGTGCCCATCTGCTCGATTCCACCGGGGTGGATTTCGCGATCGCACCTCCGCCGCCGGGAGTTGTGCGGCTGGTGACAGAGAATCCGGTGTTCGGTGATGCGGTGACGAAAGATGCTCTCGCGGTGCTCGATACGCTTCCGCCGCTGCTGCGAGATCAGGTGGGAGAGTTGCGAGCGAGCACCTTGTCCGACATCTCGATTCTGTTGCTCGACGGGCGAACCGTGGTGTGGGGTAGCAAGGACAACTCGGAGCGCAAGGCTGCGGTGGCGATCGCCTTGCTCTCGCAGCCCGGGCAGATCTTCGACGTGTCGAGTCCGGATCTACCCACCACGAAGTAATTTCGGCGCGAGTGACGCATATTTCCGGCGCGGCGTCGGCGCGCCTAATGGCGATAGCCGTCGGTGATGAATAGCGTTCCGAGCAGTTCAGTACTTGACATAACTCTAAGCCTGTGGTTTAGGTTGAGGGTTTTCCACTTTTCACGCAACAACCCATGGAAGGCGAGAGCCCATGACGCCCCCGCACAACTACCTCGCCGTAATCAAGGTCGTCGGCATCGGCGGCGGCGGCGTGAACGCGGTCAACCGCATGATCGAACAGGGACTCAAGGGAGTCGAGTTCATCGCGGTCAACACCGACGCTCAGGCCTTGCTGATGAGTGACGCAGACGTCAAGCTCGACGTGGGCCGCGAACTGACCCGCGGGCTCGGCGCAGGTGCCGATCCCGAGGTGGGTCGCCGCGCAGCAGACGACCACAAGGACGAGATCGAAGAGGTGCTCAAGGGTGCCGACATGGTCTTCGTCACCGCAGGCGAGGGTGGCGGAACCGGTACCGGCGGCGCTCCCGTTGTCGCCAACATCGCCCGCAAGCTCGGTGCGCTGACCGTCGGCGTCGTCACTCGGCCGTTCTCGTTCGAGGGCAAGCGGCGCGGCGGGCAGGCCGATACCGGCATCCAGCAGCTTCGGGAGTCCTGCGACACGCTCATCGTCATCCCCAACGACCGCTTGCTTCAGCTCGGCGATGCAGCGGTGAGCCTCATGGATGCATTCCGCAGCGCCGACGAGGTGCTGCTCAACGGTGTCCAGGGCATCACCGATCTCATCACCACCCCGGGCCTGATCAACGTCGACTTCGCCGACGTCAAGGGCGTCATGTCCGGCGCAGGCAGTGCGCTGATGGGTATCGGCTCCTCCCGCGGCGAAGGTCGCGCGATCAAGGCCGCCGAATCTGCGATCAACTCGCCGCTGCTCGAAGCGTCGATGGAAGGCGCACGCGGAGTGCTGCTGTCCATCGCCGGCGGCTCGGACCTCGGTCTGTTCGAGATCAACGAGGCTGCGTCGCTGGTGCAGGAGGCAGCCCACATCGATGCCAACATCATCTTCGGAACGGTCATCGACGATTCACTCGGCGACGAGGTTCGGGTGACCGTCATCGCCGCAGGCTTCGACGGCGGTACCCCGACGCGCCGCCCGGTCGAAGCGGCCACGTCCACGCGCGGTCCGATCGGATCGGCCCGCTCCGGAGAGGTGTCCTCGCGCACGAACGAGAGCTCCGAGGGTGCTGTGTTCCGTGACCCGGTCGGTGCACCGAGTGCCAGCAGCCTGCCGCCGCTGAACTCGTCGAGCTCGTCCAACCGTGAGTCGTCCAGCCGTGAATCCGGCGGCGGGCAGGGCCGCGAGGGCGTCGGCTCCGGCCGTCGGGTGCCCATCGCCGAGGACGAGGGCGAAGACGAAGTCGACGTACCGTCCTTCATGCGGCGGTGAGCGGTACCGCATCCGCTGGTCCGTTCCGCGTTCGACGCGTCTCGACGACGAGAGCGGGCGGTGTCTCGGCACCCCCGTTCGACACCTTCAATCTCGGCGATCACGTCGGCGACGCCCCGTCTGCTGTCGAGGCCAACCGCCGTCGTCTCGGCGAGAGATTGGGAATGGGCGTCGAGCGGCTCGTCTTCATGGAACAGGTCCACGGGCGCACGGTCACTGTGGTCGACGGTCCCGTGGCCGAGCCGGTGCCGATGACCGATGCATTGGTGACGACACAGCGTGACCTCGGGCTCGTGGTGTTGACCGCCGATTGCGTACCTATCCTGCTCTCCGACGAGGAAGCCGGAGTGATCGCCGCCGTGCACGCAGGTCGGGTCGGTGCCCGTATCGGCATCGTGCCTCGGGTCGTGAATGCCATGGTCGAGCTCGGTGCAGTACCCGCGAGGATCGGTGCATTTCTCGGTCCGGCCGCGAGTGGTCGGCAGTACGAGGTGCCCGCAGCGATGCGTGCGGACGTCGACAAGCATCTCCCCGGCAGCGCGACGACGACGGTTCGCAACACGCCGGGACTCGACATTCCCGCCGGTGTCCGGGCCCAACTGCTCGCGGCCGGAGTGTCGGCCGTGGCACAGGATCCGCGCTGCACCATCGAGGACAGAACTCTGTTCAGCCACCGCCGGGAAGGGTCGACCGGCCGGATCGCCAGCGTGGTCTGGATGGACAGTGCATCGACAGACGAGGCATCGACAGACGAGCAGCCCGCAGCGCCCGGTCGCTGAGCCGGCGGAAGGGGATGTCATGAGCGAACCCATCGAAGACGGCGGGCCGGTCGCGGACCGTGCCATCGAGATCGAGACGGCGTTGACGACGGTCCGCGAACGGTTGCGCCGTGCGTGCGTCGACGCCGGACGCACCCCCGCCGAGGTGGCCCTGCTTCCGGTGACCAAGTTCTTTCCGGCGTCGGACGTGCGCATCCTGTACCGGCTCGGCTGCCGCGACTTCGGCGAATCCCGAGAGCAGGACGCATCGCCGAAGGTTGCCGATACGGCCGAGGATTTCCTCGCCGATCCGCCGCGGTGGCACATGATCGGACACCTGCAGCGAAACAAGGCGAAGTCCGTCGCGGCCTGGGCCCATTCCATCCATTCGGTGGACAGTGCGAGGCTCGTGGCGGCACTGTCGAAGGCGACCACATCCGCTCTGGACGAGGGCGCGCGTCGGTCGGAACTCGACGTGCTTCTTCAAGTCAGTCTCGACGGCGATGTGCACCGCGGAGGAGTCGAACGTGACGAACTCCACGAGCTCGCCGAGGCTGTGTCGAACGCAGCAGGGTTGCGTCTGGCCGGGTTGATGGCGGTGCCGCCTCTCGACGCCGAACCGGAGGCCGCATTCGCCGACCTCGAGAATCTCCACCATCGTCTGTTGCTCGATCATCCCGAGGCACTCGAGCTATCGGCCGGTATGACCGGAGACCTGGAAGCTGCTGTGCGCCACGGATCGACGTGCGTGCGTGTCGGTACCGCAATACTCGGGGCCCGGCCGATAACCTCGCAATGACAGTCCACGGATCACATCAGTCACAACAGACACTTGCGAACCTGAGGATCGACGGTAGACACACTCCACGGAAGGCAGAACGATGAGCACCCTGCACAAGTTCAAGGCGTACTTCGGCATGGTTCCGCTCGCCGACTACGAGGACGACTACCTCGACGATCCGGACACGCGGCGCGGCTCCCGTGGTGGGCGTGACAGCTACGACGAGCTCGACGAACGCGAGTTCGTGAAGCCGTCGTTCGGCGGATCTCGGCACGCTCAACTCGACGACGACTACGACGATTACGAGGCTCCCCGTCCGGCGGCCACCCTGGCCCCGATCGGCGGCCGAGGGCGTGCATCGGCACCGTCGAGCCGAGGTGCCGCCACTCGCGGCGCACTGGCAATGGACACCCGCATGGACGTGCGGGCGGAAACTCGGCGCAGCCCGATCGTCGACGACGGCGGTCCGCTGTCGAAGATCACCACACTGCGTCCCCGCGACTACAGCGAGGCCCGCACGATCGGTGAGCGCTTCCGCGACGGCACCCCGGTGATCATGGACCTGGTGGAGATGAGCAACGCGGACGCCAAGCGACTCGTCGATTTCGCTGCCGGTCTGGCATTTGCGCTCCGCGGTTCCTTCGACAAGGTGGCGACGAAGGTCTTTCTGCTCTCGCCCGCCGATGTCGACGTATCGCCGCAGGAGCGCAGGCGCATCGCCGAGACCGGTTTCTACAGTCAGCAGTGACAGTTTCTCTGTTCGGAGCGGTAGTTCGAGGCTGTGACCAGCGCGCTTTGCTCAGCCTGGCGAAGTCAGGCAGAGTATAGCCGTGATCGTGTTCACGGTGATCAACATCGTATTGTTTCTTTTTTGGCTCCTTCTCATCGGTCGAATCATCGTCGAGTTCATCAGGACTTTTGCGAGAGATTGGCAACCGACGGGAGTCGTCGTCATCTTGCTCGAGGCGATCTTCACGGTGACCGACCCGCCGGTGAAGTTTCTCCGCAGGATCATTCCGCCTCTGAACCTCGGTGGAGTTCGGCTGGACCTGTCCATCATGGTCCTGCTGTTCGTCGTCTTCATCGCGTGGAATGTGACCAGCGGTCTCGCGGCCTGAGGCCGAAGATGGAATGTTAGAACGTAGGACGCGCGCAAGCTGCGTGTCCTGTGTGACAGAATGGACGCCAGTTACAGTTTGATTGTTCTGCACTCGCGCGGAATGGCATATAACTGAATGCTTGCTCTACCGCCCCAAGACGCGTGAAGGGATCCTTCCATGCCGCTGACTCCAGCTGATGTGCACAACGTAGCGTTCAGCAAGCCGCCTATCGGTAAGCGTGGTTACAACGAAGACGAGGTCGACGCTTTCCTCGACCTCGTCGAGCAAGAGCTGTCGCGACTGATCGAAGAGAACGCCGACCTCCGCCAGCGAGTCGGTGAGCTCGATCAGGAGCTCGCGGATGCCAAGAGCTCGGTTCGGCAGAACCCGCAGCCTGCTCAGGTGGCGGCACCGAAGGTCGAGCCGCCGCGCCCGGTGGATCCCCCGAAGCCCGCGCCCGTGGTTCAGCAGCCGGCACCGGTCGCACCCGTTGCCGCAGCCCCTCAGCAGAGTGGCGACTCCAACATGCAGGCCGCGAAGATCCTCGGTCTCGCCCAGGAGATGGCCGATCGTCTCACCGGTGATGCCAAGTCCGAGTCCGAGCAGCTGCTCGGCAATGCTCGCACCAACGCCGAGCGTCTGGTGTCCGATGCACGCACGCGCTCCGAGTCGATGATGTCCGAGGCCCGGCAGAAGTCCGAGTCGCTGCTCTCCGATGCGCAGACGCGCTCCGAGACCCAGCTTCGTCAGGCCAAGGAGAAGGCCGACGCACTGCAGGCCGACGCCGAGCGCAAGCACACCGAGATCATGGCGACGATCAACCAGCAGCGTTCCGTTCTCGAAGGCCGCATCGAGCAGCTCAAGACGTTCGAGCGCGAGTACCGGGTGCGTCTCAAGTCGTACCTCGAATCCCAGCTCGAAGAGCTCGAGAATCGTTCGTCGGCTCTGCCGGTCGACAACGGCCAGGACAACTTCAATCAGGACAACCAGTCGTCCGGGTACAGCCAGTCGTACGCCAAGGGCAACTGACGCTCGAATGCGTCCGCCGACGCTGCCGGTGACGGCAGCGTCGGACCTGGTTGTCATTGCGAGTGGTGAGCGAGGAATCCCGTGTTGGTCCTGACTCTCGGCGCAGCGGCGATCGGCTTCGGATTCTTGGTTCTTGCCCTGATGACGGGGTCCGTCGTGTGGGCATGGGCGTGCATAGTGGTGTGCATTCTCGGAGCGATCATGCTGCTGGTCGGTGCGCTCACCGGCCGTCGACCACCGCCAGAACTCGACAGGTAGCATCACCTTTCGGACAGGTAGTTTCAGGCGTCGATCCGGCCATCACCGGGGAGCCTTCGGAAGAACGACGTTGATGCGAAGCGCCCAGGTGTTTCGGATGGACGTTCAGTAGAACCGAACGGGTGAGCCCGTCACAGCTCACGTGGAGTGGCTCGTTCCGACGGTAGAACCGTCGAGTGCGAGCAAGCGGGGTGGTACCGCGGTATTCGGCGTCCAGATCGTCGAATGTCGTCCCCGTGCCAACAGGTGTCGCGTCTCGTACGCGTCCGGCACGGAGGAGACAGACATGACAGATTCGAGCGCACATCCGAAGAGCTCGTCCTACCCGCTGGTGGATCTCGCCGAGGGTCGCTCGGGAAGTGTTCCGTTCCCCGATCTCGAGCGCATCGTGCTGCACGAGTGGGCCGAGGACGGTACGTTCCGGGCCAGTATCGACAACCGCGCAGATGCCGAGGAGTTCGTCTTCTACGACGGTCCTCCGTTCGCGAACGGCCTGCCGCACTACGGACATCTGCTCACCGGGTACGTCAAGGATCTCGTCCCGCGTTTCCAGACCATGCGTGGCAAGAAGGTCGAGCGCCGCTTCGGTTGGGATTGCCACGGTCTGCCCGCAGAACTGGAAGCGGAGAAGCAGCTCGGCATCAAGGACAAGTCCGAGATCGACGAGATGGGCCTGGCGAAGTTCAACGCCTACTGCAAGCAGTCGGTGCTCCAGTACACCGACGAGTGGCGGGACTACGTCACCCGGCAGGCGCGGTGGGTCGACTTCGACAACGACTACAAGACCCTCGACGTCGACTTCATGGAGTCGGTCATGTGGGCGTTCAAGACGCTGCACGACAAGGGCTTGATCTACCAGGGCTACCGAGTCCTGCCGTACAGCTGGTACGAGCAGACGCCCTTGTCCAATCAGGAAACCCGCCTGGACGACGCATACAAGATGCGTCAGGATCCCGCGGTCACCGTCACGATGCCGTTGACGGCTCCCGGCTCTCCGCTGGACGGCGCGAACGCACTGATCTGGACCACCACTCCGTGGACCCTCCCGTCCAACTTGGCGATCGCTGTGCACCCCGAGGTGCACTACGTGCAGGTGAGAGGCACGGACGGTGAGCGTTACGTGCTTGCCGCTGCGCGTCTTCCGCACTACGCGAAGGAACTGGGGGACGAGCCGGATGTGCTCTCGGAGCACACCGGCTCCGAGTTGGTCGGACTCGCCTATGCACCGCCGTACGACTTCTTCCTCGGCCACGAGAACGCACACCGCGTGCTGCAGGCCGACTACGTCACCACCGATTCGGGCACCGGAATCGTGCACCTCGCACCCGCTTTCGGTGAAGAGGACATGGACGTTGCCACCGAGAACGGTATCGAGGTGGTGCAACCGCTCGACGCGGGCGGAAAGTTCACCTCGCTGGTGCCGCCGTACGAGGGTCTGATGGTGTTCGATGCCAACCCAGTGATCATCAAGGACCTCAAGGCCTCGGGCCGCCTGCTGCGGCACGAGACCATCGAGCACTCGTACCCGCACAGCTGGCGCAGCGGTCAGCCGCTGATCTACATGGCGGTGCCGTCGTGGTTCGTCGCGGTCACCAAGTTCCGTGATCGGATGGTCGAGCTCAACCAGGAGATCACCTGGGTGCCCGAGCACATCAAGGACGGCCAGTTCGGCAAGTGGCTCGAGGGTGCACGCGACTGGAACATCAGCCGAAACCGGTACTGGGGCAGCCCTATCCCGGCGTGGACATCCGACGACCCCGCCTACCCTCGTCTCGACGTGTACGGCAGCCTGGACGAGCTCGAGCGTGACTTCGGGGTGCGTCCGACGGATCTGCATCGTCCGTACATCGATGACCTGACGCGCCCCAACCCGGACGACCCGACCGGTAAGTCCACGATGCGTCGGGTTCCCGAGGTGCTGGACTGCTGGTTCGAGTCGGGCTCGATGCCGTATGCGCAGGTGCACTTCCCGTTCGAGAACGAGGAGTGGTTCTCCACGCACAACCCGGGCGATTTCATCGTCGAGTACAACGGGCAGACCCGCGGCTGGTTCTACACGCTGCACGTGCTGGCGACCGCGCTCTTCGATCGGCCTGCGTTCAAAACTGTTGCCGCACACGGCATCGTGCTCGGCGACGACGGTCTGAAGATGAGCAAGTCCAAGGGTAACTACCCGGACGTCAAGGAGGTCTTCGACCGCGACGGCTCCGACGCCATGCGGTGGTTCCTGATGTCGTCACCCATCCTGCGCGGTGGCAACCTGATCGTCACCGAGCAGGGCATCCGCGAGGGCGTGCGGCAGGCACTGCTGCCGATCTGGAATGCGTGGAGCTTTCTTCAGCTCTACGCCTCGACGCCCGGCCAGTGGCGTACCGATTCGCCGCATGTGCTCGATCGCTACGTTCTCGCCAAGCTGTCGGCCACCCGTGACGCGATCACCGACGCGCTCGAGGGCAACGACATTGCCGGTGCGTGCGACGAGCTGCGTACGTTCTGCGATGCACTGACCAATTGGTATGTGCGACGGTCTCGTTCGCGGTTCTGGAGCGAGGATGCCGACGCGATCGACACCCTGCACACGGTGCTCGAGGTGCTCACGCGCATCGCAGCTCCATTGTTGCCGCTGATCAGCGAAGTGGTGTGGCGGGGCTTGACCGGTCGCCGCTCGGTACACCTGACGGATTGGCCCGAGGCCGACGAGCTGCCGTCGGATCCGGAACTCGTCGAGAGCATGGACGAGGTTCGTACCGTGTGCTCGACTGTGCTCGGTCTGCGTAAGGCGCAGAACCTACGAGTGCGGTTGCCACTGCCCGAGGTGACGGTTGCCGCCGCCGATGCGGAGCGCCTGCGTCCGTTCGTCGACATCATCGCCGACGAGGTCAACGTCAAGAAGATCGATCTCACCGAAGACGTTGCCGTACACGGAAAGTTCGAGCTCGTCGTCAACGCGCGTGCTGCGGGCCCGCGTATCGGCAAGGACGTCCAGAAGGTCATCAAGGCCGTCAAGGCAGGCGATTGGGAAGAGGATGCCGACGGTGTCGTGAGCGCAGCAGGAATAGCGCTGCTGCCCGAGGAGTACACCCGCAAACTCGTTGCCGCGGAGCCGGAGTCGACGGCACCACTGCCCGGTAACGCCGGCCTGGTGGTGCTCGATTCCGCCGTCACCGAGGAGCTCGAGGCGGAGGGCTGGGCCAAGGACCGCATCCGCGAACTCCAGGACGCGCGTCGTAACCACGGGCTCGACGTCTCGGACCGCATCGACATCGTCATCGAGGTGCCCGAGCACCGCCAGGCGTGGCTGGACACTCATCGGGATCTGATCGCGCGCGAGGTGCTCGCACTCTCGCTCGTCGACGGACACGTCGGAGACGACGGCAGCGATCTCGGTGAAGGAGTTCGGGCAGCGGTCACGAAGTCGTCGTGAGCGAAGGGCATGCGAGCGAAGGGCATGTGATCGGCGTGACCGAGGTGGACGGTGCCGTCCGCGAGCTCCTCGCCGGAGCTCGCGGCGGCGTCGTGCCGATCGTCTCCGCAGGCAACCCGGTTCTGCGTTCGCAGGCAACGGCGTACGACGGGCAACTCGACGCCGACACGTTCGCGGAGTTGATCGAGGTGATGCGGGCGACGATGCACGCCGCACCGGGCGTCGGGCTCGCTGCGCCGCAGATCGGCATCCCGCTGCAGATCGCGGTGATCGAGGATTTGTTCGACGTCGACATGGCTGTCGCTCGTGCACGAGAGCGCACCCCGCTGCCGTTCCGAGTGCTGGTCAATCCCAGGTACGCCCCGGTGGGGTCGAGGACGGCAGGCTTCTACGAGGGGTGCCTCAGCGTCCCCGGCTACCAGGCCGTCGTGACCCGAGCAGCCGAGGTACGGCTGGAGTGCACCGACGAATTCGGTCACGAGATCGACGAGGTGGTTCGCGGCTGGCCGGCCCGAATCGTGGCTCACGAGACCGACCACCTCGGCGGAACGCTGTACATCGACGCCGCCGACACCCGATCGTTGACCACGACAGAGAACTACGGTGAGCTGTGGTCGGATCCGACACCCGAACGCGCTGGTCAGGCGCTCGGCTTCACCGTCGATCCTCGCTGACCGTGCCGAACATCGCCGACGACACCCTGCGGAGTCGCCGATGGGTGCTGCACCTGGACATGGATGCGTTCTTCGCGTCCGCCGAACAACTGACTCGGCCCACGCTGCGGGGCCGCCCGGTTCTCGTCGGCGGAGCAGGCGGGCGAGGTGTGGTGGCGGGCTGCAGCTACCAGGCGCGTGCGTTCGGAGCCCGATCAGCGATGCCGATGCATCAGGCACGTCGACTGGTCGGTGCGAGTGCGGTGGTGCTGCCGCCGCGGTTCCCGCTGTACTCGGAGTTGAGTCGACGGGGGTTCGAGGCATTGCGGGGGCGGATGCCCGTCCTCGAACAACTCTCGATCGACGAGGCGTTCGGGGAGCCGGTCGAACTGGCCGGCGCGACGGTGAGCGAGGTCGAGCAGTTCTGCGCGGATCTGCGTGCCCTGGTGTTGGCCGAGACCGGTTTGGTGGCCTCGATCGGTGCTGGATCGGGAAAACAGATCGCCAAGATCGCGTCGGGCCTGGCCAAGCCCGATGGAATCACCGTCGTCGCTCCAGGAATACAGGCCGAGCTGATGGCTGCCCTGCCGGTGCGGAAGCTGTGGGGGATCGGCCCGGTGGCTGGAGAACGGCTGCGGCGCTTGGGAATCGATACGATCGGCAAGTTCGTGGCCACCCCCGAGTCCGAGGTGGCGTCGATTCTCGGTGCCACGATGGGGCCGAGCCTGCATCAGCTGGCGCGCGGCATCGACAATCGAGTGGTGGCCGAGCGCGCCGAGGCCAAGCAGGTCAGCGCCGAAACCACGTTCGCGCAGGATGTGATCTCTCTCGCTCAGCTTCGGCCTGCCATCGAGGCCATCGTCGAGTCCACGCATCGCAGACTGCTGAAGGACGGTCGGGGTGCCAGGACGGTAGTGCTCAAACTGCGCAAGTCCGACATGAGCATCATCACCAGATCGGCGACGTTGCCGTACGCGACCGTGGACAAGCAGACCATTGTGGCCACGGCACAGCGATTGGCGGTCGATCCCGTCGACGTCGGACCGATCCGACTGGTCGGGGTCGGTCTGGCCGGGCTGTCGGCCGTTCGGCAAGGATCGCTGTTCCCCGAACTCGAACACGAACCGGTCGTGGATGCGGCAGACGCGACGGAGGAGTCGGCAGTGGCGGTGGAGGCCGCCGCGGACGTCGTCGTTCCGGACGGCCCGCGGTGGCAGCCCGGCATGGACGTTCGGCATCCCGAATTCGGTCACGGCTGGGTGCAGGGCGCCGGGCACGCGGTGGTGACCGTGCGATTCGAGACCCGCACCACCGGGCCCGGGACCGCGCGTACTTTCGCCGAATCGGACGAGAACCTGGTCGTCGCCGATGTTCTCGACAGCCTGAAGTGAGTTGTGGCAGAGCTGAGGAAACTCTGTGAGGTTTCACAGGTAGGCGTTACGGGTTGTGTCTCGACCGATCCGAGCTGACATAGTGGACTCCGGTCCGAGACGACCACTACCCGCAACGACCGACGAGTCACAGAACGATCGAGACGTGACTCAGAGTGAAAAGGACAAGCACTTGAAGCTTCGCAACACCCGACGGGCAATGGTTGCCGGTATCGCCATCGCCGCAGCCCTCACCATGACCGCCTGCAGTTCCGACGACGGCGGCACGACGGATACGACGACGACGGCCGCCACGACCACCTCCGCGGTCGCTGCTCCCGAGGGCGGCGCGTACCCGCCGGCACCCACGGTCGAGGAGCTCAACACCCAGCTCATGCGTGGACTGGATCCGAACGTCCCGGTCGAGGAGAAGGCGGCTCTGATCCAGGGCGCGTCCGAGGACCCGGATCTGATCAACCAGGTCGCCGCGGCTGCTGTGGCCAACAATGCTCAGATCGAGATCACCAGCATCGACGACCTCGGCACCGGTGTTCTCAACGCGGGCATCACCATCACCCTCAATGGGCAGGCCAACCCCGGCACGTTCCAGTTCGTCCCCGAGGACGGCGTGTGGAAGCTCTCCAAGGAGAACGCCTGCGGCATCGTTTCGCTCGCGCAGCTGACCAGCCCGGCGTGCCCCGCACCCTGAGTCCTGCCGATCGTCTCTGACCGCACCTGAACTGCCGGTGACATCTCCCCTCGGGGACATGTCACCGGCAGTTCTTCGTTCGGAGGCTCGTACCGACTCAGGCGCTGGGCGTGGCCGTTCGGATACGGTCGGCGGCGGCCTCGGCCACGGCCGTGACAGTCGCGGGTTCGAGTCCGCTCTGATCCGAGACGACGATCTGCAGGACGGTCGAATCGACCACGGCCACCACGACGTCGGAGATCAACGTGAATCCCTCGCTGCTGGTGGTCAGACGAATGGAGGCGGACGCGTCACCGATCTGCCGCTGCTCGCGGCCCGCCAACGCGTACTCGACGCTCACCCCGTCCGCATCCGTGCCGGTGAACTCGGCGCACCCGGTCCACGCCTGCTGCACCGATGCGAATGCCTCTGCTGTTCCGGTCCCGGTGTAGCTCGCCGCGTCCTCGTCGATCGACGAGAAGTTCGGCCCCGAGAAGCGAGCCACCGCGGACGACGCCGCACCGCCGAGTTGTTCCGAGACCGGTGCCAGTACGGCCGCGCACGCAGACGGGTCGGTACTGGACTTGTCGGGGGAGTCGTAGTCGGGGGCCGGGTCCAATCCCAGATCTCGGACCGGGTCCGGAATCGAGGAGAAGCCGTCCGGCAAGTCGCCCAGCCCCAGCATCGATGCCGTCAGAACGGCGCTGTCGGTGATGGGCACACCGAGCAGGGGATCCGGAGCGGCGACGGCAGTCGGTGCCGGCGCGGTGGCCTGAGACGGTTCGTCCGAGCTGCATCCGGCGGCTGCGGCGAGTCCGACCAACGACAGCCCGGCCAGCAGACGCGTGGTGGTTCGTGTCATCGGTCACCCCAGGTGATCGAATCTCCGACCGTCTGCCGCAACACGGTCGTGCTGTCGGGATCGGTGTACATCTGATCGCCACCCGCGGTGATCGTCCCACCGACGGGAAGCGGCTGTGTCAGGTCGATGTCGAGGGTTCCCGCGCCTGTATAGGTGTACGACGCGATGTTCAGCGTGCCGGAATTGCCGGGGAGGTTCCACACCGGTGATTCGGGTGTCTGTGTGATGGCGATATCCACGGTCGCCCGGTCGCCGTCGAGTGCTCGCAGCGTGACCGTCGTGCGCTGGTTCAGTGTGATTCCGCTCAGCACCTGCTGATCGATGGTCCACACGGCACCGACACCGACTTCTGCGTCGGGAAAGGCGACGGAGCGGTACACCGCGGCGTTGAACGAGCGTTCGATGGCTGCCCTGGCGGTATCGAGCGCGGCATCGGCCGGAGTGATGTGCAACGCAGTGATCGCTCCGGACTCGGTGGCCGCCAGCCGCGCCGTGGAGCCTTCCGACGCGGACAGTGCGTCGGTCAGGCCCTCGTCGGGTGAGGTGGCGGCCCCGATGGTCAGGTCGATCGACCGCGTCGCCCCGGTCGAGGCGTCGTCTTCCGGCACGGCATCGGCCGTCGACGCGCTCAGCGGCACCGTCAATTCGGGACTGGAGAAGTCCTGCGCCGCCCCGACGTCGATCTGTTGTTGGACGGTGGAGGTGGTCGTGAGGTCGATGTTCTGCGAGTCGGTGTCGGCTGTGTCGAAAGCCAGCACGCGGCGTGGCTCGGCCCCGGGGTCGACGACGGTGGTGGTCGTCGGCGTCACCGCGATCGTCACCTCGTTCGTGGACGCTGTCTGCTCGGCTGCGGGTTCGGTGTCGGTGCTCGAACATCCCGCCACCAGAGCCACCGCGCAGCATGCAGCGAGGAAACCGGCACGGACGGTGCTGGAGTGGACAGTGCTGGCGCGATCGGTCGACTTCACGGCCACCAGGCTACTGACAGCCCGGCCCGTAGCCGTATCGCGCGGCACGGATGAGTGTCCGCCGCCGCCGATGCGCCATGATGGACAGGTGAGTGAAGACCGCGCCGACGACCCGACACCCGAGAGCAGCGGTGTCTCGGCACCGAACGAGACCGCGGACCCGAAGGGGACCGATTCCGACAGTGCTGTCGCCAGGCCCGTGAAGCCACTGAAAACTCGACTGCTGATCGCCATCGCGGCGGTGATTCTGCTGTTCGATCTGGTGACCAAGATTGTGGTCGTGCACTTCGTGAAGCCCGGGAATCCGATCGAGATCGTCGGCGACGTGGTGACGCTGCGATTGGTGCGCAACCCCGGTGCGGCGTTCTCCATGGCGACCGGCATGACGTGGTTGTTGACGGTGGTGGCCGTCGCGGTCGCCATCGGTGTGATCAAGATCGGTCGGACGCTGCGATCACCGTGGTGGGCACTGGGATTGGGTCTGGTTCTCGGCGGCGCACTGGGCAACTTGATCGACCGCTTCTTTCGCGCTCCCGGTCCGTTCCAGGGCCACGTCGTCGACTTCGTGTCGGTGGGCTGGTGGCCGGTGTTCAATGTCGCCGACTCGTCCATCGTCTGCGGGGCGATTCTGCTCGTCGTGCTGAGTCTGTTCGGCTTCGAGCCGAACGGCGAACGCGTGACCAAGTCCACGTCCGATGCCCCGGAGAAGGCCGACTCGTGAGGGAATCGCGTTCCATGCCGGTGCCCGACGGTTTGGACGGAATGCGGGTCGATGCCGGGCTCGCGCGATTGCTGGGACTCTCGCGCACCGTCGCCGCGGCACTGGCCGAAGAGGGTTCGGTTCTGGTCGATCACGGGGCCGTGGGCAAGTCCGATCGTTTGGCCGCAGGCTCGTGGCTCGAAGTGACTCTGCCCGAGCCCGCCCGTGAGTTGACGATCGAAGCCGAACCGGTCGAGGGGATGGAGATTCTCTACGCCGACGACGACGTCGTGGCCGTGGACAAGCCCGTCGGTGTCGCTGCTCATGCCAGCGTGGGCTGGACCGGCCCGACCGTGATCGGCGGTCTGGCTGCTGCCGGGTTCCGAATTTCCACCTCCGGTGCACACGAGCGTCAGGGAATCGTGCACCGTCTCGACGTCGGAACCTCCGGGGTGATGGTGGTCGCGACGTCCGAGCGGGCGTACACCGTGCTCAAGCGTGCGTTCAAAGCGCGGACCATCGACAAGCGTTATCACGCTCTGGTGCAAGGACATCCGGATCCGAGCAGTGGAACCATCGATGCCCCGATCGGGCGACACGGCAGCAACGACTGGAAGTTCGCGGTGCGCGCGGACGGCAAGCCGAGCGTGACCCACTACGACACCGTCGAGGCGTTCCAGGCCGCGAGTTTGTTGGACGTGCACCTGGAAACCGGTCGCACACACCAGATTCGAGTGCACTTCTCGGCCCTGCGCCACCCGTGCTGCGGGGATCTGACCTACGGGGCCGATCCGCGATTGGCCGAACGGCTGGGCCTCGAACGCCAGTGGTTGCATGCGCGTTCGCTCGGCTTCGCGCATCCGTCCGACGGCCGCTGGGTGGAGATCGAGAGCAAGTATCCGGCCGACCTCGAACATGCGCTCGAGGTGCTACGGAAGGCGTGATGCGCGGATTCTCGGGTGTGGTCGGTCTCGTCGCCGCTGCCACTCTGGTGATCGGGGGCCTGGCCGTCGTCGGGAACCTGAACCCGCAACGGCAACTGGGTGTGGGTACCGACAGGCTCGGCCCGGACAGCGGTGAGCAGGTGAGCGATTACCTGGCTCGTGCCGAGACGAGCCTGCTCGCCGATGGTGCCGAACCCCGCTGGGGCTCTGTGTCGTTCGATCGCGAACTCACCGCCGAACAGGCCTATGCCGCAGCGAACGGCGTGCGCATCTCGCAGGTGCTCTTCCGAGTACCGCTCGATCGTGTGCAAACCCCGATACTCACGGTCGGTGTTCCGGGCACTGAACGGTCGGTATCGAACTCGACCGCACGCGCTGCCGGCCAGATACCGGAATCGTTCGGCGCAGGGGACCGGCAGGCGCAGATAGAGGCGGTGTCGCAGCGCCGGTTGCTGGGCGCATGCGCGTGCGTGGTGACATTGGTGGTGCGGGGCACCGCGGCCGAGCTGGGCGAGGTGGCCGGCCGCGACGGAGTGCGGGCGGTGGAGGCGCTTCCGCCCGACGCTGTGTCCGGGAAGTTCGCTGTCGAGCCGTTGCTTCCGGAGTACGTCGACATCGTCGGGCCGCTGCCGGACGACGGGCCGATTCCGGCGGAATGAGGGCAACTCCAGTCTCGTTCGTCACACGCGTCACGTCCTCCCAGGACACACCGACAGCTACGAAAATTCTGTCGGTTCCACCGCTTAGAGTGGGTGCATTCGCGGCTCGTATTTTCGAAAACGCACGACCTTCAGGAGAGAACCTTCGTGGCCGATTCGTTCGTTCATCTGCACAACCACACCGAATATTCGATGCTCGACGGTGCCGCCAAGATCGGGGCCATGTTCGCCGAGGCGGCGCGGTTGGAGATGACGGCGGTCGGGATGACCGACCACGGCAACATGTACGGAGCCAGCGAGTTCTACAACGAGGCCAAGAAGGCCGGTATCAAACCGATCATCGGTATCGAGGCCTACATCGCCCCGGAGTCTCGGTTCAACAAGAAGCGCGTGCTGTGGGGCGATCGGAGCCAGAAGTCCGACGACGTCTCCGGTAGTGGTGCGTACACGCACATGACGATGGTCGCCGAGAACGCCACCGGCGTCCGCAACCTGTTCAAGTTGTCGTCACTCGCGTCGATCGAGGGTCAGCTCGGCAAATGGGCGCGCATGGACGAGGAGATCATTGCCTCGCATGCGGAAGGCATCATCGCCACCACCGGCTGCCCGTCCGGCGAGGTACAGACTCGGCTCCGGCTCGGCCAGGAGCGTGAGGCGCTCGAAGCTGCAGCCAAGTGGCAGGAGATCTGGGGACCGGACAACTTCTTCCTGGAACTGATGGATCACGGCCTGTCCATCGAGCGACGCGTCCGCGAGGGTCTGCTCGATATCGGTAAGAAGCTCTCCATCCCGCCGCTCGCTACCAACGACTGCCACTACGTCACCAAGGATGCTGCCGAGAACCACGAGGCGCTGCTGTGCATTCAGACCGGTAAAACTCTGAGTGACCCCACCCGCTTCAAGTTCGACGGCGACGGTTACTACCTCAAGTCGGCCGCCGAGATGCGTGCACTGTGGGACGACCAGGTGCCCGGTGCCTGCGACAGCACGCTGCTCATCGCCGAGCGAGTCCAGCCGTACGACGAGGTGTGGGCGCACCGAGACCGGATGCCCATCTTCCCGGTTCCCGAGGGCCACACCCAGGGCACCTGGCTCCGTCACGAGGTCATGACCGGTCTCGAGCGTCGGTTCCCCGACGGCCCGGCCGAGGACTACCTCGCGCGGGCAGAGTACGAGATCAAGGTCATCCTGGAAATGGGCTTCCCGGCCTACTTCCTCGTGGTCGGCGACCTGATCAACCATGCCAAGGCCGTCGGCATCCGCGTCGGGCCCGGCCGAGGATCCGCGGCCGGGTCGCTGGTGGCCTATGCCATGGGCATCACCAACATCGATCCGTTGCCACACGGTCTGCTGTTCGAGCGATTCCTCAATCCCGAGCGCGTGTCGATGCCCGATATCGATATCGACTTCGACGATCGTCGCCGCGGGGAGATGGTGCGTTACGCCACCGAGAAGTGGGGCAGCGATCGCGTCGCTCAGGTCATCACCTTCGGCACCATCAAGACCAAGGCGGCCATCAAGGACTCGGCGCGGGTGCAGTTCGGTCAGCCGGGTTTCGGGATCGCCGATCAAATCACCAAGGCGCTGCCGCCGCCCATCATGGCCAAGGACATCTCGGTGGCCGGCATCACCGATCCGTCCCACGAGCGCTACAAGGAGGCCGTCGAGGTCCGTGCGCTCATCGATTCCAACCCCGACGTCGCGACGATCTACAAGACGGCCAAGGGCCTCGAGGGCCTGATCCGTAACGCAGGCGTGCACGCCTGCGCGGTCATCATGTCCTCGGAGCCGCTCACCGACGCCATTCCGGTGTGGAAGCGCGCGCAGGACGGCGCGATCATCACCGGCTGGGATTACCCGTCGTGCGAGGCCATCGGTCTGCTCAAGATGGACTTCCTGGGTCTGCGCAACCTCACCGTCATCGGTGACGCGATCGACAACATCAAGGCCAACCGCGGGATCGAGATCGACCTCGACGCACTGCCGCTCGACGATCCGGCCACGTTCGATCTGCTCTCGCGTGGAGACACACTCGGCGTGTTCCAGCTCGACGGCAGCGCTATGCGAGACCTGCTGCGCCGCATGCAGCCCACCGGCTTCGAGGACATCGTCGCCGTCCTGGCTCTGTACCGCCCCGGTCCGATGGGCATGAACTCCCACAACGATTACGCCGACCGCAAGAACGGTAGGCAAGAGGTCAAGCCGATTCACCCCGAGCTCGAAGAGCCACTCAAGGTGATTCTCGGTGAGACGTACGGCCTGGTGGTCTACCAGGAGCAGATCATGCAGCTCGCGCAGAAGGTCGCCGGGTACACCCTCGGCCAAGCCGACCTGTTGCGCCGCGCCATGGGTAAGAAGAAGCTCTCCGAGCTCGAGAAGGCGTACGCCGGGTTCCGACAGGGCATGTTGGACAACGGTTTCTCCGAGGCGGCCATCAAGGCGCTGTGGGACACCGTGCTGCCGTTCGCCGGCTACGCGTTCAACAAGTCGCACTCGGCGGGCTACGGGCTGGTGTCGTACTGGACCGCGTATCTCAAGGCGAACTACCCGGCCGAGTACATGGCCGGCCTGCTCACCAGCGTCGGCGACGACAAGGACAAGGCCGCGATCTATCTTGCCGACTGCCGCAAGCTCGGCATCACCGTGCTGCCTCCCGACGTCAACGAATCCGAGCTGAACTTCGCGTCGGTCGGCAAGGACATTCGGTTCGGTCTCGGTGCAGTGCGCAACGTGGGCACCAACGTGGTCGCCTCGATCATCAGGGCGCGATCCGAGAAGTCGAAGTACACCGATTTCTCGGACTACCTGGGCAAGATCGACGCAATAGCCTGCAGCAAGAAGGTCACCGAATCCCTCATCAAAGCAGGCGCTTTCGACTCGCTCGACCATCCGCGCAAGGGCCTGATGCTCATTCACGCCGACGCGATCGACGCGGTGATGGGCACCAAGAAGGCCGAGGCGATAGGTCAGTTCGACCTGTTCGGCGGCGAGGACGCCGACGAGTCCATCTCGGTAGTGTTCAACGTTCGGGTGCCGGACGAGGAGTGGGAATCCAAGCACCGGCTCGCTCTCGAACGCGAGATGCTCGGCCTGTACGTCTCCGGCCACCCGCTCCTGGGCGTCGAGCACATGCTGGCCGCGAAGTCCGACTGCAATATCCCGACCATTCTCGAAGGTGACATCAAGGACGGCACTCAGGTCACCGTCGGCGGAATTCTGGCCTCGGTCAACCGGCGGATCAACAAGAACGGTCTGACGTGGGCGTCGGCTCAGCTCGAGGATCTGGCCGGTGGTATCGAAGTGCTGTTCTTCCCACAGGCGTACTCGGTGTTCGGCGCCGATGTCACCGAGGACTCGGTGGTACTCGTCAAGGGTCGGGTGTCGGTGCGCGACGACCGAGTCTCCTTGATCGCGAACGACCTTGCGGTGCCCGATCTTTCGGCGATCGGTATCGACAAGCCTCTCGCGGTCAGTCTGCCGACCCGGCTGTGCACGGCGGACAAGGTCGGTGCTCTCAAACGAGTCCTGTCAAGCCACCCGGGAACCTCGGATGTGCACCTTCGGCTGGTCAGCGGCGACAAGATCACCACGATGAAGCTGGACGACAGTCTGCGCGTCACGCCGACATCGGCGTTGATGGGAGACCTGAAGGCGCTACTGGGACCCGGCTGCCTGACGGGGTGATGCAGGCGCGGTCGGGTGTAGCTCGGTGAGGCGCAGCGTCCACCAGGCCGCGACCGCGATCGCGGCACCGGCGAGTACTGCGGCGTGCAGGGACCCGGCGATCACGAGCATCGCGACGAACACGAATGATCCCAGCGCGAGGGCTTCCAGTTTGTAGACCGGCCACGCGATGCCTGCGACGTCGACGCTGCGCAGGGCAGTGGTGGGTCGGGGGCTCACCCGGGTGCTCGTGAAGGTCATCGCGTTCTCCTCTGCTGCGCCCGCGGTGGTGATGATTCGGCTGTCCGGCGGGCGAAGTTCAGACTATACCCATCGAAAGATTCGGTCCACCGAACTTGCCATCTGGACCAGGCAATGTGGTCGATCTCGTGGCGTCACGCGCACGAGAGGTGTTCACTGAAAGTCATGCCATTGACAGGAGAATACGAACCGAGTTCATCCGACTGGGCCCGTGAGCAGGCCGAGCGATACGAGAACTCCGGCGGAACCGAGGGTACGACGATGAACGGGATGCCGGTCGTGCTGCTGACCACCAAGGGGAACAAGAGCGGCAAGCTGCGCAAGTCGCCGTTGATGAGAGTCGAACACGACGGCGAGTACGCCATCGTGGCCTCGCTGGGTGGAGCACCCAAGCATCCGGTTTGGTACCACAACGTCAAAGCCGAGCCGCTCGTCGAGTTGCAGGACGGAACCGAGAAGCACGACTATGTCGCTCGCGAGGTGACCGGCGACGAGAAAGCCGTGTGGTGGGAACGCTCGGTCGCGGCCTACCCCGATTACGCGGACTATCAGAAGAAGACCGATCGCGAGATCCCGGTGTTCGTCCTCGCGCGCGTCTGAACTCGAGCCATCAGAGGAGTGGAACGGTCCCGAGTGGGTGACCGTTCCACTCTGGTGGCAGCATGTGCTGGTGTCTTCATCCCCTGACCTCGCCTCTCAGCACCCATCGTCGGTAGCCGTCACCGCGGCCGATATCGATGCCGCTGCGGTGCGAATTTCGGCGGTGGTGGCCGCAACACCCCTGCAGCTGTGCGAGCGGTTGTCGGCGCAGACCGGCGCGAAGGTCTACCTCAAGCGCGAAGACTTGCAGATCGTGCGGTCGTACAAAATTCGTGGTGCCTACAACCTGATGGACCAGCTGACCGATGCCGAGCGGGCTGTCGGCGTGGTCACCGCGAGCGCAGGCAACCATGCTCAGGGAGTGGCGTTCGCATGTCGCTCGATGCAGGTGCACGGTCGCATCTACGTTCCCGCGAACACGCCCAAGCAGAAACGCGACCGAATCCGAGTGCACGGCGGTGACTTCGTGGAGCTCATCGTCATCGGCGACACATTCGATGCCGCGGCGGCTGCTGCAGCCGCAGATGTCGCCCGCACCGGTGCCACCATGGTGCCGCCGTTCGACGATCCGCGAACCGTGGCCGGGCAGGGCACCATTGCCGCCGAGATGATCGATCAGCTCGGCGGGGCACCCGATGTGGTCGTGATGCCCGTCGGCGGAGGCGGATGCATCGCCGGCATCTCCAGCTACCTTCGTGAGCGCGCACCGCAGACGTCACTGGTGGGTGTCGAACCGTCCGGCGCGGCGTCCATGACTGCCGCGCTGATCGCCGGCGGTCCGGTGACACTCTCCGAGATCGATCCCTTCGTCGACGGGGCCGCCGTCCGCCGCATCGGCGACGTGCCGTACTCGGCGTTGCAGTCGCTCGGTGCCACGGTGGTGTCCCATGCTTCGTTGCCGCTGATCACCGCGCCGGTGTTCGACAGTTCCGGCCCCGGTGCATTCCTGATCACCCAGATCGACGAGGGCGCGGTCTGTACCGCGATGCTCGAGCTGTACCAGAACGAAGGCGTCATCGCCGAGCCTGCAGGCGCGTTGGCCGTTGCGGCGCTTGAGCATCTCGACGTCGCGCCGGGAAGCACAGTCGTGTGTTTGGTGTCCGGCGGCAACAACGACGTCTCTCGCTACGGCGAAATTCTCGAGCGATCGCTCGTTCACCTGGGCCTGAAGCACTACTTTCTCGTGGACTTTCCGCAGGAGCCCGGCGCGCTGCGTCGTTTTCTCGACGAGGTGCTCGGGCCCGAGGACGACATCACCTTGTTCGAGTACGTCAAGCGCAACAACCGGGAGACGGGTGCCGCGCTCGTCGGTATTCAACTCGGCGCTGCGGACGGACTCTCTTCCCTCCTCGAACGGATGCGGTCCTCGCACCTGCAGGTGGAGCAGTTGGAGCCGGGTTCGCCGGTGTACCGCTACTTGACCTGAGTCAGCGACCGAGCAGGCGGTCGACGACACGCTTGTGTAATTCGGGGTCCACTGCCGGTAGGTCGAGCACGGCACCGAGGTAGATCCCGTCGCCGACGAGACGGACGATCTCGGCCTGGACCGGATCGTCTATCTCTGTGCGTAGGCCCTCGTCCCACTGCTGCATCATGTCGGTGACGGCATCCTGCACCTCGCCCGAGTTCCCGTCGACGCTGCGCAGTGCCGCCAGCGTGGAGCGATACAGGGCGATTTCCTTGTCCGAAATGGAATCGGGTGGCTGCAGATACCACTCCGCCACAGAGGTGCCACCCTCCGCAGCGTCGGCACGCTGTCGATCGGCCTGAACGGCGAGCCGCCGGACCATGGCAGCAACCAGCGAGTCCTTGGTCTTGAAGTGATACAGCAAGCCGCCCTTCGATACCCCGGCGGCGGCGGCGACGCTGTCCAGAGTCACTTTTGTCATGCCGTGTTCGAGGAGCAGCGTCTCGAGTGAATCCAAAATTCGGTCGCGGGTGTCCGATGACATGGAATTCACTTTACCGGCTGGACGGTTGGCGGTACTCTCGATCACTGTACCGGCTGGACGGTTGGTACTCGCAGCCGTTTCGGACCGGCCATCGCCGGCACCGAACGTAGAACGTAGGAGAAGCAGTGAGTGACATGCGCACCGATTCGGTGCACGAGGTAGCCGGGGGATCCGAGCACCGGGCGACTCCGCGAGACTGGCTCGGTCTGGTGGTACTGGCGTTCGCCGTCTTGCTCATCGCGGTCGACGGCACTGTCCTCGACCTGGCGTTGCCTTTCATCAGTTCGGACCTGGCGCCGAGCAGCAACCAGTTGCTGTGGATCATCGACGTCTACTCGTTCGTATTGGCCGGCCTGCTCATCACCATGGGCACGCTCGGCGACCGAATCGGCCGTCGCCGATTGCTACTGATCGGTGCTGCGGGCTTCGGTATCGCCTCACTCGTAGCGGCCGTGTCGACCAGCGCGGAGATGCTGATCGCGGCCCGGGTGTTGCAGGGTATTTCCGGTGCGACGTTGATGCCCGCGACCCTGGGCTTGATTCGAACCATCTTCCTGAACCCGCGTCAACGCGTCGCCGCGATCGGCGTCTGGGGCGCAATGGCCGGTGGCGGTGCCGCTGCCGGTCCGCTCGTGGGCGGTTGGCTGCTCGAGCACTTCTGGTGGGGATCGGTGTTTCTCATCAACATCCCCGTGATGCTCGTGCTGATCGCGCTGGGACCGCTGGTGATTCCCGAGTCGAAGGACCCGAACCCGGGTCGGTTCGACCTCACGAGTTCGGCGCTGTCGATGCTCGCCATCGTGCCGCTGGTATTCGCGGTGAAAGAGACTGCGGCACACGGCTTCGACGTGGTCTACGTGCTGTCGGCGGTGGTCGGTGTGATCGCCGGATACGTGTTCGTCCGCCGTCAGCGCACCCTCGCGGCACCGATGATCGACCTGAGACTGTTTGCCAACCGGGCGTTCTCGACGGGCGTCGCAACGAACTTCCTGTCGGTGTTCGCCCTCGCCGGGGTCCTGTTCTTCGGTTCGCAGTATCTGCAGCTCGTGCTCGGCAACAGCCCGCTCGAGGCGGGTCTGTTGCTGCTTCCCGGTACCGCCGCCAGCATCGTCACCTCACTGCTGGTTGCAGTCCTGGTTCGATACTTCAGTGCGGGAACGGTTCTCGGGGTCGCAATGTTCGTCGCCGCCGCGGGTGCCGGGATCCTGGTCGGCCTCGCAACCGACAGCGGTCCGGCCCTGTTCATTGCCGGGTTCGTCCTCGTGGGGGCCGGCGTCGGTGTCGCGCTGACGCTGACCTCAGAGCTGGTGGTCAGTGCCGTCGAACCCGAACGGGCGGGAGCTGCCTCGGCAGTGTCGGAAACCGCATACGAACTGGGTATCGCACTGGGCGTCGCACTACTCGGCACCGTTGTCATGGCGATCTTCCGTCGCGGCATCGACGTCACGCAGCTGACCCCCGAACTGGGGGCAAGGGCCGGTGAGACTCTCGGCGGTGCCGATTCGGTAGCCCGTGAGCTGCCGGACTCGGTGGCGACGGGTCTACTGGACTCCGCGCATGCTGCCTTCGTCTCGGGCATGCATGTCGCGGCCGTCGCCACCGCGGTGGTGCTGGCCATCACCGCCGTGTTCGTCCTGGTCAATCTACGCAGGCGTCAGGATTCCAGTACCACGACGGAGTGACCGGGAACCGTTGTGGTGGAGCCGGTCTCGTCCGATGTCGTCGGCTCCCACTCGAGCAGTGGTGAGCCGCCGACCGGCACGGTCACAGCAGATTCGGACAGGTTGCACACCACGCTGAGCCGGCTACGGCGAACGACGATCCATTTCGCGTCCTCGTCGTAGTCCACCTTCACGTGGTCCAGCCACGGGTCGGTCAGTTCGGTCCGGTCGCGGCGAAGCCTCAACAGATCGCGGTAGAGGGCCAACAGTCGCGCATGGTCTCCGTCGCCCAGTTCCGACCAGTTCAGCTTCGACCGCGTGAAGGTCTCGGGATCCTGTGGGTCCGGGATATCGCTCTTGTCCCAGCCGTGTTCGGCGAATTCCGCCTTGCGCCCCTCGGCGGTGGCCTTGCCGAGCTCTGGCTCGGGGTGTGAGGTGAAGAATTGGAACGGCGTCGACGCTCCCCACTCCTCGCCCATGAACAACATCGGTGTGTAGGGCGAGGTCAACACCAGAGCAGCCTTGATCGCGAGCTGGCCGGGGGAGAGGTAGAACCCCGGTCGATCGCCGATTGCGCGGTTGCCGACCTGATCGTGAGTGGTCGTATAGGTCACCAGTGAACTGGCCGGAATACGACGCGTATCCAGCGGGCGGCCGTGGATCCGACCGCGGAAGCTCGAATACGTTCCGGCATGAAAGAACCCCTGCCGCAGCGTGTTCGCCAAGCCCTGGAGGGAACCGAAGTCGCCGTAGTATCCCTGCCGCTCACCGGAAACGGCCGCATGGATCGCGTGGTGAATGTCGTCGTCCCATTGCGCGTCGAGTCCGTACCCGCCACCCGACCGTGCCGTGATCAGCGAAGGATCGTTGAGGTCGCTTTCGGCGATCAGGGTCAGTGGACGACCGAGATGTGCCGACAGGGTGCGGGTTTCGATCGAGAGCTGCTCGAGTAGATGCACCGCAGTGTGGTCGACTATCGCGTGTACTGCATCCAGACGCAAGGCGTCGATGTGGAACTCGGAGAACCAACGCAGCGCGTTGTCGAGGGCGTATCGCCGCACCTCGCCCGAGTCGGCATCGGCGTAGTTGATCGCCTGACCCCAGCTGTTGGCACCCTCGGTCATGTAGGGGCCGAAGCGTTCGAGATAGTTACCGGACGGGCCGAGGTGGTTGTAGACCACGTCCAGAACGACGCCGATGCCGCGGCCGTGGCAGGCATCGACCAAGCGCTGCAAGCCTTCCGGGCCACCGTATGCCTCGTGCACGGTGTACCAGAGCACACCGTCGTAGCCCCAGTTGTGTACGCCGTTGAATCCGTTGACCGGCATGATCTCGACGAACGTCACGCCGAGGTCGACCAGATGATCGAGCTTGGTGATAGCCGCATCGAACGTGCCTTCGTCGGTGAACGTGCCGATGTGCAGCTCGTAGATCGACGAGCCGGGCAGTTGCCGTCCGGTCCAGGAAGCGTCGGTCCACAGCGTCGGATCGATGTCGAAGACCTGGGACAGCTCGTGTACGCCGTCGGGCTGCCGCGGCGATCGCGGATCCGGCAGCGCCTTGTCTGCGTCGTCGAGCAGGAAACCGTAACGACTTGTCGGGCTGCAGTCGACGTCCGCATGCCACCACCCGTTCGAGGAGCGCTGCATCGGATGCACCGTGTCGTCGAGCTGGAGGCGGACCGTCTCCGGGGTCGGTGCCCAGACCTGGAACCGACGGGTCGCTGCTGTCGGGGATGTCACTGTGTCACCGCTTCTTCGTTGTCGCGCACCAGGAGTGCGACCGGGAGTGAGGCGAACACCTCGGCCACCGAGACGGTGCCCGTGTGTTCGGAGTCGGTGATTCGATCGCGCCACCGGCCATCGGGCAGTGTCACGGATGTCTCACCCCAGCCCGTCTCGGACACGCCGAGCGAGAGTCTGGTCGCCAGCGCGATCACGTCGGCGTTTCCGGGAACCGGGCCGCGTGCGAATCCGACGAGGTGCTCGGCAGCGGATCCGTCCGCGACGATCGGCGCATAGGTGCCGCCGACGAAGCTCTCCGGCCGCTCGCGGCGTACGTGCAGCGCGGAGCGAACCACGGCCAGCTTGG
Organism: Rhodococcus ruber; assembly: GCF_027270735.1. Lineage (GTDB taxonomy): Bacteria > Actinomycetota > Actinomycetes > Mycobacteriales > Mycobacteriaceae > Rhodococcoides > Rhodococcoides rubrum_A. The sequence continues at coordinate 492,249 of NZ_JAPWIJ010000004.1, forward strand.
CAGCACCCGTATCGATCGAGAGTGCACCGGTGTTCGACGCGGCGAGCATCGATCGACGGACGGAGTAATCGACCGGCCTGCGGTTGTCGGGATCGACGAGCGAGTCCTCCCACAACTCGGTTCCCTGGTACACATCGGGGATGCCGGGGCCGGCCAGGTTCAACAACTTCTGCCCGAGCGCGTCGGAATGGCCGTGAGGAGCGAGCTTCTCGACCAGCATCGTCATCGATCGAGCGACGGCACCATCGAAGATGGCGTCGAGCCAGCCGTGTACCGCGGACTCGAACTCCTCGTCCGGAGCAGTCCACGTCGTACGGAGAGCGGCCTCGCGGATTGCCTTCTCCGCGTAGGCGTGAACGCGTTCACGCAGCGTGGACGTGATCACTCCGTCGACCGGCCAGACGCCGAAGAGGTTCTGCCACAGGAACATTCCCGTTGTACCGTCGGGGCTCGGGGTCAGCTCTTCCCAGTCGGTGATGCAGCGAGCCCACAGCTCGGGAGTCTGCGACAGTACGCCGATTCGCGCACGCACATCCTCACCGCGTTTGGTGTCGTGAGTCGACAGGGTGGTCATCGCAGCCGGCCAGCGTCGCGCTCGATCGGCATTGGTCAGATGGTAATACGCTGTGCTGCAACCGAATCGGCTCGGGTCGCCGCCCACCTCTTGCAGGGAGATCAACCGGTTGGCGCGGTAGAACAGGCAGTCCTCTACGCCTTTGGCTGTGACAGCACCGCAGACCTGGTCGAAGCGGACCGGAGATTCTGCACCGGTGACGAGGGCGGTCGCCAGTGCGCCAAGACCGCCGGCCAGGTCCGGCTGCTCCTCGCCGACAGCAGCGATCACGCCCGGCAGCACGCCGGCGAGCGGTGCATAGTCGGTCCGGTAGACCGGGACGGCCGCGACGACGGCAGCTATCGCGTCGATGACGGACTCGAGTTCGACGGTGGAGCCGGACTCGCGAACAACGGCCCGAGCGAGGCGTCGCACCTCGGGTGACAGGTCGCCGCGAGCAACACCGGTCTTGAGGTCGAGTTCCGTCTCGTGCAGCGTGTCGCTGTCGTAGGCGATGCCCGAACGTACCTGCGAGAGCGCGGTGAGCGCATGAACGCCCTCGGGGTCGACGAACACCCCACCGACGGCGGCCAACGCGTCGTATCCGGTCGTTCCGTCGACGGGCAGCGACTCGTCCAGCGGTTCACCGTCGGCCAGGATCTTCTCGATGACGAGCCACCGGTCGGGCCCGAGAAGTCCGCGCAGTTCGGTGAGATAACCCGCGGGGTCGGCCAGGCCGTCGGGATGGTCGACCCGCAGTCCGTCGATCAGTCCGTCGTCGATCCACCCGGCCACCTGACGATGGGAGTCGGTGAAGACGTCGAGGTCCTCCTGCCGGATTCCCGCCAGGCCGTTCACGGAGAAGAACCGTCGGTATCCGATCAGCCCGTCGGACCAGCTCACCAATCGGTAGGCCTGACGGTCGTGTACGGCCTGCGCATCGTCGCCGTCGGTGCCGTCTGCGATGGGGAAGCGGTGCTCGTAGAACGCGAGCAGAGGTTGCTCCTCGGAGCGGTCGACGGTCAGTTCTCCGACGTCGCTCGCGCTGCCGAGCACAGGGATTGCGATCTTGCCGTCGACGCCGTTGTCGGCTCCGAAGTCGATGTCGAAGTACGTCGCGTACTCGGAGTCGCGACCGCGTCGCAGCACGTCCCACCACCACGCGTTCTGCCGCGGGTCCTCCACCCCGACGTGGTTGGGCACGATGTCGACGATTATCCCCATGCCCAGCTCCGCGGCACGAGAATGCAACTGCGTCAACGCTTCTCTACCGCCCAGGGCGGCCGAGACCGTCGAGGTGTCGGTGACGTCGTATCCGTGTGTCGATCCGTCGGTCGCAGTCAGGATCGGCGACAGGTACAGGTGCGTGACCCCGAGGTCGTGGAGATAATCGACCACGTCGGAGGCGTCGGCCAGGGTGAAGGCATCGCCCCGCAGTTGTAACCGGTATGTACTGGTGGGCAGCGGCATGTGTCAGGCAGTCTTTCGTAGAACGAGCAAGGAACGAGCGGTGACTTCCACCGGTGTACCCGCTTCTATCGATTTCTCACCCGCTCCGGTGCGGGCTGCTGTGTCGAGGGCGACCGTCCACTCCTTGGCGTAGTTCCCGTCCGGGGTCACGAACTCGAGCGTTTCGTGATGTGCGTTGAAGCACAACAGGAACGAGTCGTCCACCACGCGCTCACCGCGCTGATTCGGTTCCGGAATTCCTTCGCCGTTGAGGAACACGGTCAGCGACTTGCCGAAGCCGCTGTCCCAATCCTCGGGAGTCATCTCTTCGCCCGCAGGGGTCAGCCACGCGATATCTCGTGCCTGCTCGCCGGTTCGGATGGGACGGCCCTCGAAGAACCTCCGACGACGAAACACCGGGTGTTCGGCGCGTAGTGCGATGGCGTTGCGCGTGAACTCGATCAGTTCCGCGTTGGTCTCGGCCAACGACCAGTCCATCCATGCCAGTTCGGAGTCCTGGCAGTACACGTTGTTGTTGCCCTGCTGTGTTCGTGCCATCTCGTCGCCGTGAGCGATCATCGGCGTACCTTGGCTGAGCAGCAGAGTCGCCATGATGTTGCGGATCTGGCGGGCTCGGAGGTCCAGAATTTCCGGATCGTCGGTCGGTCCCTCGACGCCGCAGTTCCAGGATCGGTTGTGGCTCTCGCCGTCGTTGTTGCCCTCACCGTTGGCCTCGTTGTGCTTGTCGTTGTACGAGACGAGATCGTTGAGGGTGAATCCGTCGTGGGCAATGACGAAGTTGATGCTTGCCCCGGGGCGACGACCGTTCGACTCGTACAGATCCGAGGATCCGGTCAGCCTCGACGCGAACTCGCCCAGCGTCGCGGGCTCCCCGCGCCAGTAGTCACGCACGGTGTCGCGGTACTTGCCGTTCCACTCCGTCCACAGCCCGGGGAAGTTGCCGACCTGGTAGCCACCCTCACCGATGTCCCAGGGCTCGGCGATCAGCTTCACCTGGCTGACGACCGGATCCTGCTGAACCAGATCGAAGAATGCGCTCAGGCGATCGACATCGTGCAGTTCGCGAGCCAACGTGGATGCGAGGTCGAATCGGAACCCGTCCACATGCATCTCGGTCACCCAGTAGCGCAACGAGTCCATGATCAGCTGCAGCGTGTGCGGGTGTCGGGCGTTGAGACTGTTGCCGGTACCCGTGTAGTCCATGTAGTGCTCGAGATCGCCGTCGACGAGCCGGTAGTACGCCGCGTTGTCGATGCCGCGGAAGCTGATGGTCGGGCCCATGTGATTGCCCTCGGCGGTGTGGTTGTAGACCACGTCGAGTATCACCTCGATTCCGGCGGCGTGGAACGCGCGAACCATGGCCTTGAACTCGGTGACCGCGGCACCGGGCGACTGCAGCGACGAGTACTCCGCATGTGGGGCTAGGAAGCCGAATGTGTTGTATCCCCAGTAGTTTCGCAGTCCCTTGTCCAGCAGAACCTGATCCTGCATGAACTGGTGCACCGGCATGAGTTCGATGGCCGTGACACCGAGGTGGTTGAGGTGGTCGATGATCACTGGATGCGCCAGGCCTGCGTAGGTGCCGCGCTCGGCCTCGGGAATCTCGGGGTGGTTGATTGTCATGCCCTTGACGTGGGCCTCGTAGATCACGGTCTCGTGGTACGGGCGTTTCGGGGCGCGATCGGCCTGCCAGTCGAAGAAGGGGTTGATCACGACGGTGGTCATCGTGTGACCGAGCGAATCATGCTGGGGGAAGTCGTTGTTCGGCACGTCGTCGTGCGCGATGGGAGCTTCCTCGATGAGTTCGTCGTCGGGATCGGCGAGGTCGGTGGCGTCCTCGAACGGGGCCTCGGCGTCGAGTGACTTCGCGGACTCCTGATCGACCTGTACCTCGGCCTCGGGTTCGGGAGCCGGCGCGTCCATGTTGTACGAGAACAGCGATCGGTCGCCGTCGAACGATCCCTCGAACGCCTTGCCGTACGGATCCACGAGCAGCTTGCTCGGGTCGCAGCGATGCCCGGCTGCCGGATCCCACGGGCCGTGAACGCGGTAGCCGTAGCGCTGACCCGGTACCACCGTGGGCAGATATGCGTGCCAGACGTAGCCGTCGGACTCCTCGAAACGGATGCGGGTCTCGGTTCCGTCGTCGGCGATCAAGCACAGATCCACGGCCTCCGCGACCTCGGAAAACAGTGCGAAATTGGTTCCTGCTCCGTCGTAGGTCGCGCCGAGCGGATAAGCGGATCCCGGCCATACGGCGATGGCAGGCGTGTCGTCGGAGGCTTCGTGCAGCATGGATCAACCCTACTGTGGCCGGTGAGCCCGGGCTTACCGAGCGCGAGGCGCTCGGCTCACGGACCGTCCCACCATCCGGTGGCCGTCCCGATCTGTCGTCCCAGCTCGGTGGTCAGAGTTCGCACGTAGGTCGCAGTGAGATGATGCTCGTCACGGTAGATCAGTACGTTGCCTTGCTCGACGCGGCACACCGAATCGTCGCAGACGGCATCGGACAGGTCGAGAGAGGAGAACCCGGGAAACTGGAACGAGGCTGCCAGCGCCGGATTGACGGGGTCGAGAGCTTCGTCCCTGGGAATGCCGCACGAGGTGGCATTGCCGCCGTCGGCCAGGCAATCGATGGCGCGATAAGCAAGCCACGGGGTGTCCCGAACACCCAGTATTCCGACACCCTCCGCAGCGAGTTCCCGCCACACTGCGGCGTACCAGGTGGGGGTGTAATCGCCGGGGAAGTCCTCCCGCGGGCGGGTGGTGGTGGTGAACACGTAGGCAGGTTTCATCGCCGCGACGTCGGCGAGCACGGTCTGCGTCCAGTCGAGACAATCCGGATATTCGTTGAGGCCGAGCATCGGCATCGTGTCCGTGCTCAACGGGCAGCCCATCTTGAGGAATGTCACGACCTTGAACCCGTGCCGGAGTCCGAGCGCGTCGAGGGCGGTCACCCAGTGCTCGGCGTGTGAGCTGCCCGCCAGCACGATGGTTCGGTTCGCGTCGAGGTCGCCGTAACTGCAGGAGACCGCATCGCGTGTCTCGAAGTCGGCGATGCAGCCTTCGAGGGTGGTGACGGGGAGATCCTCGGGTGCCGAATACAGCGGGGGACGGATGGCGGCCGACTCGGCGCGAATCCCGTCGGTCAGTTCGAGCGCTCCCGGGTGAGTCAGTTCGTCGACCGATTCATCGGCCTGCACCGCGGTGACAGACCGGTCGATGTAGACGTTCCATCCGATCGAACCGGCCGTGACGACGAGCGCGGCGACGCCCGCGCAGGCAGTAGCCGCGATACGTCCAGGTGTGAACGTGCTCGACTGTGTGGGGCGCTCGACCAGACGCACGGTCAGCCATGCGAGCGCCACCGACGCCCCGACGATGCACAGACCCCCGAGTACGTCTGCATGGGATCTGTCGGTCGCCGACAAATAGAAGATCAGCAGTGGCCAGTGCCACAGGTACAGCGGAAATGCGATCGATCCGACCCAAGCGAAGAACCGGTTGGAGAGCGTGGCCGCGACGGCGGTCTCGGACCCGGCGACGATCAACGCCAGGGTCGCAAGCACCGGAATCAGGGCCAAGGGACCGGGAAACGCAGTCACCCCGTCGACGACGAAACCGCACGCGACGATGACGGCCATACCGACAACGGCCAGGACTCCGCGTGCGGTCGACGACAAGCGGGAATGTCTGGCCGACGCCGCAGCGACCGAGCTGTCGGTTCGCGCAGCGGCCGAGCTGTCGGTTCGCGCAGCGATCAGGGCCGCGAGTGCGGCACCGAGCATGATCTCCCAGAGGCGCGCACCGGTGTCGTAGTAGTTCCATGCCTGATGCCGTCGAACACCGTCCGCCGCGTACACGAAGGACACCACAGCGACCATGGCGAAGATCACGGCAAAGGTGCGTGGTCGTAGACTTCGTGGCCCCTCGGGTCGGGCGATGCGTCTGAGCCATGCGAGACCGAACACGACGGCAATGGCCAGCAGATAGAACTGGAACTGCACGGCGACCGACCACAGATGCTGAACGGGGCTCACCGAGGGATCGGCCGCCAAGTAGTCGTTCGCTGTTGTCGCCAGCTGCCAGTTCACGTAATAGAAGACACCGGATACGAGTTGATCACCCAGGTCTGCCCAGCGGGTGCGCGGCAGAAGGAACACCGATGCGACGGCGACTGCGAGCAGCGTGATCAGCAGCGGTGGACCGAGTCTGCGCAGCACGCGCGTGATGCGGGTGATCGGATTCAGGCTTGCCCCGGCCTCGGCCGATCTCAGTAGAGATGCGGTGAAGAAGAACCCGGACAGCGTCAGGAAGACGTCGACGCCCCCCGACACGCGACCCATCCAGATGTGGAACACGACGACGAGTGCGATCGCGACGCCGCGCAAGCCGTTGAGATCTCGCCGTTGCGGTGGTCGACCCTGTGGGCCGGGTACCGGAGCAGAAGCGCCCTGGACCGGTGTCGTGAAATCGGTGGCCGAGTCGCTGTCGGTCGGGTGTACATGCATGAAGGAGAAGTGGCTCCGGCTGTCGATCGACTACTCGGTCGGATGTGCGATACCGGGCAAACAATACGTGTACGCGAGGTGAAGCACTTCTCGGAGTCTGCTTCAGGGCAATAGTCCCAGTTCGGGAGCGTGGAGGTTGGTCCGACGCATTGCCTTCTTGCGCGGATAGAGCGCGTGTGCAACTATTTGCCAAGCGCGTGCAACTACACGCGATAGCCAGATATTTACCTACGCCACTTCGTCTTAGGAGATTCGACATGCCACTCGGCCTGCTCGCCCTCGCAATCGGAGGATTCGGCATCGGTTTGACCGAATTCGTCATCATGGGCCTACTACCGGAGGTCGCGGCCGACTTCTCGGTCACCGAAGCCACTGCCGGCTGGCTCATCACCGGCTATGCGTTGTCCGTCGTCGTCGGAGCACTGGTGGTCACCGCTGCGGTGACGCGACTTCCCCGCAAGACCGTCCTGCTCGCCCTGATCTGTCTGTTCATCGCAGGCAACCTGATCTCCGCACTCTCGGGCAGTTACGACACGATGCTGCTCGGTCGTGTGGTCGCAGCGCTGTGCCACGGAGCGTTCTTCGGAATCGGTGCCGTGGTCGCGGCAGGTCTGGTCGAGCCCGCAAAGAAGGCGGGAGCGATTGCCATGATGTTCGCCGGCCTCACCGCCGCCAACGTTCTCGGCGTTCCGTTCGGAACGTTCCTCGGTCAGAGTTACGGATGGCGGTCGGCGTTCTGGGCCATCACGGTGATCGGCATCGTTGCGCTGATCGGCATTGCGGCCCTCGTTCCTCGGGAAACCGGGATCGGTGAGGAGAGCGATCTGCGGCGCGAATTGCGTGCGTTCCGGTCTCCCCAGGTATGGCTCTCCATCGCCACGACGGTGCTCGGATTCGGCGGTATGTTCGGCGCGTTCACGTATATTGCGTTCACCCTCACCGACGTCAGCGGTTTCGCGTCGAGCTCGGTGCCCTGGCTGCTCGTGCTGTTCGGCGGAGGCCTCTTCGTCGGAAACTACCTCGGCGGCAGGGCCGCCGACCGCAACCTCACCGCCACGTTGTTGACGCTGCTCGGCTCATTGACCGTCGTTCTCGTCTTCTTCGCTCTGACCGCGGAGAGTCGTCCGGCGACTGTGGCCTCCCTCGTCCTCATGGGCGCTTTCGGTTTCGCGACGGTGCCGGGGCTGCAGATGCGAGTGATGTCGTTCGCCCCCGACGCCCCGACGATGGCGTCCGGTGCGAACATCGCCGCGTTCAATCTCGGAAATGCGTTGGGCGCGTGGCTCGGCGGCGTGACCATCTCGGCCGGCCTCGGCTACACCTCGCCCATCTGGGCCGGATCCGGTATCACGGTGCTCGCGTTGGTGGTCCTTTTGTTCGCAACTCGTCTGCTGCGCCGGTCTACTCCCGGGTCCGATGTGGAGGGCGTGAGCGCAGCAACCAGTGCGGCGGGATCGTCCACCTGAACACCGAACGAGTGAGCGGAGCCGGATATCCGCCATCGCTGCAGGAGTGCGGGAACCAGAACCTCTGTGGCACTGGACAGCTCGATATCGACCGCGGTGCCGTCCTGGTTCGGCAGGGCGAGCCGCCCGCCGTCGAGAGCAGGCGACACGACGCCGTAGCGTCGGTGGATTCGGACCGACGCGATATCCGCGCGGTCCACTTTCGCTACGACGGTGCCGGACATGCGTAGAACGAGGGCGTCGGGTGAGAGAACATGCGGGTGCGCCCGAGCCAGGGCGACCGACGACGCGAGCAACACCAGGGACGCCACCGACAAGGCTGCGACCAGCGCGCTGAGCCACAGCCACGGAATCAGTAAGTGCAGAACGACCATCTCGATCACGGTGGCAGCACCGAACATCAGGGGTAATCCGAGCGTTCCCCGGGTAACAGTGAACGCGGTCGAGTCCGCAGCGATCGGCGCGTGCTGCCCGCGCGTCCAGAGCACCAACGAGTGCCATCTACCGACTTGGGCAGGGAAGTCGACCGTCATCGGGTGCCTCCGGAGCGTGGGTGTTCGGTCGTCTGCAGGCGTGCGGTGGCACGGACGATCACAGTGCGCTGGGCCGGATCGGGCAGGATGTCGTCGATACTCAGGGAGCTGATCTCATCGGCGTTCGCAGCGATATCGGATGGATCGGAGGCAAGTGAACAGAGGTCGAGCATCGACTCCAGTTCTGCGGCGAGCGAATCGATATCGCTCTCCGCCTCGTCCGGGTCTCTGCCTTCGAGGGCGCTGAATCTGCGTAGAAGTCCGAGGTATTTCTGACGAAGGCCGTGGTCGCCGAGTGTCGCGGTCACCGTCTCGAAGAACGATGCGGGAACGGCTCCCGATATCGCCATCACCTCGAGTAGATCGCGTTCACGGATCAACGTTTCTCGGTCCGAATCGACGGAAGCGTCGATCAGCACGCTCAGGGCGTCGGCCACCTCGCGCGGAAGTGCAGTCAGCTTGCGATGCTCGACTGCGTCGTTCAGTAGTGCCGAGAGGTGGATGTGTTTGCGGGCGAGCGCGGACTGCTCCAGTTCGATACCGACGAGAAGAGCCCGGAGGTCGGCGACCACATCGGTCTCGCCCGCCGGGGGCCCACCGAGTGCGGCGGCTATCTCGCCCAGTGGCATTCCACAGTCGGCCAGCCACCGGATTCTCATCAGCCGAATGACGTCGTCGATCGTGTACTCGCGATATCCGTTGGACAGACGGCGCGGCTCGTCGAGCAAGCCGAGGCGGTGGTAATGACGCACCGTTCGCGGTGTCGTTCCGACGGCCTCCGCCAGAGATCCGATTCTCATGTCGTCAGTGTGAACCTTGACGCTACGTCAATGTCAAGACCGCCTGTCGTCGGCTACCCAAGGCCGGGCGCGGCAGCGCGGCGTATCGTCGGGTCGTCGTGTGAATCGTCGTGGCTCGCACCGTTCGAGGAAGAGACCTGGCTGAAGATGGTCGACGCCGATCGTTGGTACAGGGAGATATTCGAGGCCAGCACCGTCGGTTTGGCGCTCGCCGACGAAGACGGACTGCTGGTTCTCGCCAACGAGGCCTACGCAGCAATCGTCGGGTGTCCTCGTGATCGTTTGCCCGGCAGATCTTCTCGTCAGTTCACCCACCCCGACGACTTGGCCCAGCACGCCGCCATGGAGCAGATCATGGACGACGCGAAGGCTCGCGGGGAATCGGTTCGCGTCGAGAAGCGCTACCTGCATGCCGACGGCACGGTCCGGTGGGGTTGGATCTCGGCCAGCGAGGTTCCTGGACCGGAGGGACAAAGGTGGACGATGGCCGTTGTGCACGACATCACCGACCGGAGGCGCGTCGAGGAAGACCTGCGTGTAGCCGCACAGACCGACGCCCTCACCGGACTGCTCAATCGGCGAGGATGGCGAGATCGGTTGCACCAGTTGACCACACCGCCGGGGGCTGAGGGCGCGGTTGCGCTTGCCATGATCGATTTCGACCGCTTCAAGTTGTACAACGACAAGTACGGCCACGGCCGCGGTGACCAACTGTTGGTTCGGTTCTCCGCTGCTGCGACAGATCTGCTCGGTGGCCGAGCCTCGATCGCGAGATGGGGTGGAGAGGAGTTCGCTCTCGCGATGCCGGGAGTGGGATCGACGACGATGGCGGCCGTGCTGACCGAGCTCGCCGCCGTCGTTCCCGACCGGCAGACATTCTCCGCGGGGCACACGACGTTGCGACGAGGGGAGTCCGTGGACGACTGCTTCGATCGCGCCGACATGTTGCTCTTTGAGGCCAAGCGAGATGGTGGCGCGCGATCGTACAGCGACGGAAGCTGCCGGCCCGGCGAGTGAGCGTCAGTTCGCCAATCGGCCGAATCCGACCACGCCGGAGTCGGATCCGTAGTGCAAGGTGTGGACTCGGATCTTTCCGGCCTCGTTACCTCCGACGGTGATGGCCTCGTCTCCGTCGACCGCCACGATCACGTTGGTGTGCTGGCCGATCCAGCTGCTGTTGTCGTAGAGCACCACGTCGCCCACCGATGGCGTGTAGCTACCGACAGCCTCGAATCGACCCTGCTCCTGGTAGTACTCCTGCAGTGTGTAGACGCCGGGTATGCGCCACGAACCGGAATTGGGGTTCGAGAGCGGCATATCCGCTTCCTTCATGATCCAGCTGACGAAGTCGGCACACCAGGCTTCGTCCACACCCTCGGCATAGAACGTTCCCGGGCGCTGCTGCTCGTGCTCGGTGCGCAACAGTTCCACCACCCGGGTCTGATCGGTCGTCAGTTCACCGGTATTCACCTCGGGAAAAGCCTGGGTGTCCCACGGGATGTATCGGCTCGGTGCCAGCCACAGAACACCGACGGCCGCGACCACGACGACAGCCGTGCAGGCCGCCACCCACAGTGGCCACCGTCGTCGAGTACGCACGCTCGTGTCGATGCTCATGCCACCACGGTAGCGCGACCGGACACACAGCTTGGCACAATGAGGTCGTGACCTTCCCTCGTGACCTCCCGACCCATGCTGTTCCAGAGCCTGTGGTGAACGCTGCCCGCGCAGCGTCGAGCATCACCGTTCTCACGGGTGCGGGCATGTCGGCCGAGTCGGGGATCGCAACTTTTCGGGATGCCCAGAGCGGGTTGTGGAAGGACTTCGATCCCAAGGACCTCGCCAGCCCCGAGGGCTGGATGGCCGACAGTGATCTGGTGTGGGGCTGGTATCGGTGGCGAGCGGAATTGGTGCGGCGCTCCGAGCCCAACGCCGGACATGTGGCGCTTGCCCAGTGGCAGCAACGAGCGCACGTCGACATCGCCACCCAGAATGTCGACGACCTTCACGAGAGAGCGGGGGCAACGGTTCTCGCGCACGTACACGGCAGTTTGTTCGAGCCGTACTGCAGCGACTGCGGGACGCGGGCAGCACTCGACGCCGGTGCCGCCGACGCACCGGCCGAGGCGGACCAGCGGGTTCCGCCGCCGGAATGTCCGGTGTGCGGCGGGCTGATTCGGCCGGGTGCGGTGTGGTTCGGCGAATCGTTGCCCGAGGCCGCGTGGGAGGCGGCCGAGGACGCCGTCCGACGTGCCGACCTCGTTCTCGTGGTCGGCACGTCGGGAGTCGTGTACCCGTTCGCGGGACTGCCTGCGATCGCTCGTAGCGCCGGCGCCACGGTCGTCGAGATCAACCCGGTCGAGACCGAGGTCTCGGACATGGCCGATCACCGGTGGCGTACCACTGCGGCGGTGGGGCTCCCTGAGTTGATTGCGCAACTCTGATGGTGGTGGCTTCGAGCCGCGTCGCATGTTGCATGGACCCGCCGTCACGGTCGCAGTCTCCGCACCAGCAGCAGTGACAACCCACCCAACAGGGAGGCGATCACCGATGTGAGGGCTGTCTCTATCGCCTGGAACCGCCAGAACAGTCGATCCTCGTGGTACTTCGTCTCGAAGGCTTCGGCACCCTGACCACGGATGCAGTCGAGTTGTAGTTGCTTGACTTGCGCGAGCAGCTTGTCCGAGTACGCCTCGTACTCGGCGACCGTCTCGAATTCGCTCATGTCTCGACGGTTCTCGAGTTGGCTGCACTGTTGCCAGTCGATAGCCACGGGTTGTCCATTCGAGTCGACATAGTCGGACGAAAAAACCCAACGGGCATAGAAAAGGTCACTCGAGTCGAGTGGCAGCGAGAAGTCGGGGGTACCGCCGCCGTACATCTCGTTGCTCTTCTGTTCCAGGGTCAGTTCCTCGACGGACGCAGCCGCATAATGCTCCCTGATCTGCGTGGGAAATACCGCGATCAGCAGCGATGTCGCGATGACGGTTCCGACCATCGCTGCCACTGTGTTTCGTAGAACCAATGCAAATGTCGCGCCGAGCATCAATCCGACGGCGGTGTACCCACCCGTGACGAATCCGGTTGCACCGAAAACGGGAAATTCGAGGACCGAATCGTATCCGCCGAACGCGACGGCGAACTCGTCGGGCGCGGTCTGGTACTTGGCCCAGTACAACGAGCACCCCAGCAGAGTCATGGCGAGCACGGTGGGCACGAACACCACGGCCACTCGTATCGTGTACCACCGCCGACGGCTGACGGACTGGCTCAAACCCAGTACGTGCGTTCGACGTTCGAGGTCACGGGAGAACGCCGTTACGCCGACGAAGGCACCCAGCACCACCGGTAGGGCGACGGTCAGCATGACGGCGACAGTCTGGGCGGTTTCCGCCTTGCACTCGGTGGCGTCGAACGACAGGCATCCACTCAGGGAAGCCGTGGGGAAAACGCCACCGTCGATGACGGTGATCGCAATGGTGATCGTTGCCAACAGAAGTGGGGTCAGCACCCCGAGCAGAATTGTCGCGCGAAATTGTCTCCACGTCACCCAGATCATGCCGCTACCTCCGCACCGAGGTGTGCGAGTACGACGTCGTCCACGGTAGCGTCTTCGACGGTCCAGCCCGGTCGCGCTGTCTCCGGTCTGGTGCCGCGGACGACGAATACCGTTGCACCGGAACCGGATACGTCGGAGACGATGGTTCCGTTGTCAACGGTGGGTTCGTCAGCGGTGCTACCGACGAGGAGGTAGTGCTCGGCGGTGATGGCATCCAGGTCACCGTCGAGTCGAATCCCTCCGTCGCGCAACAGGAGTAGTCGGTCGGCGACGTCGACCAGTTCCGACAACACATGAGACGAGAGGACGATGGTCGTGCCGTTCTCGGCCGCGTCGCGCATGAGAGTTCGGGCCACGGCGCGACGGGCGACCGGATCCAGGTCGGCGAGAGGCTCGTCGAGCAGCAGTACCTGCGGTCGCCGACCCAGGGCCAAGGCCAGCGCGACCCGGGTGCGGTGGCCGGGGGAGAGTGACTTGACGCGTGCCGAGGCGGCTATGCCCGCTGCGTCCACGAGTTCTGCCGCGTACGCATCGTCCCAGTGCACGTTGGTGTTTCGGCCGAACCGGAGCGTATCGGCGACGGTGAAGTGCGGATAAAGGGGTTTGTGCTGAGCGAGGTAGGAGAGGCCGGGCGCGATCCCACGTTGGCCCACGGCTTCGCCCAGCACTCGAATGTTCCCGGAATCCGGTGTGAGCAGTCCGACGGCCAGCGACATCAGAGTCGACTTGCCTGCACCGTTGGAGCCGACCAACGCTGTGACGCTTCCTCTTTCGATGGCAAACGAGCAGTGGTCGAGGACAGTCTTTCGGCGGAACGACTTGACCACCTCGTCCATGGTGAGAACTGCGTCGGTCATGATCCGTCTCTTTCCGGTCGGTCGAAGTGGGTGTCGAGGGCAGCGGTGACGATGGCCTCGAGGTCCGGTCGGTCCAGTCCAGCTGCGAGGCAATGGCGAATCCAGCGGCCCAGTTCGTTCTCGAGGGCCGATCGTTCGGCCATGCCGGGTTTCGCCAGAGAGGCGACGACGAAGGTTCCCGATCCGGTCCGTGGTTCGACCAGGCCTTCTCGTTCGAGTTCGCGGTAGGCCTTGAGCACGGTGTTCGGGTTGATGGCAAGCGCCGTGACCACGTCTTTCGCCGTCGGGAGCTTGTCGCCGACAGTGAGTGATCCGAGGCGTAAGGCCTGTTTGGTCTGCAGTATCAGTTGGACATATGTGGGGATGCCGGACTGACGATCGATACGGTAGGCGATCACCAGGACCCTTTCACTAGTTGATTAGTGGAAGACGGTAATGCGGACTGGTCTGTTTGTCCAACATCGGCCTGCCGGGAATGGGTCGTACCGTTCTCGGCATGACACCTGATACGGAAACGATCGACCGCTTCTTCGCTCGCTACACGGGGTATCTGACCTCGGGTGATCTCGACGGTCTGGCCGAAATCTACAACTATCCTGCTTTGGCTGTGACAGCGCGGGGTTGCGCGGCGATCGCCGCGCCACAGCAAACCCGAGAGTTCTTCGAGCAGGGGCAGGCCTACTACCGATCGCGCGGAATACACGGCGTGCGAGCTCGGGACATCGTCACCGAGATCGAGGTGCCGGGGGTGTGGGTCGGTCATCTGCTTCTGGAAAACCTCGACTCCGACGGCCGGCCGGTGGGAACCGAGCGCAATGCCTATCAGGTGGTGACGGACGAGGACGGTACTCGTCGGATCGCGGTGACAACGCCCCTCGATGCCTGAGGCCGCAGGCGTCGGTCGTGTGCGTTGGAGTCGCCGATCCCGGACCGGTTTCGGGAAATGCTCAAGGGTGTAGAAGGCCTGCAACCAGAGCGTCGACAACGTCGTCCGTCGAGGTGTCCGGATCGACCGGGTAGGTCAAGCGGTCGAGCAGTAGGCCATCGATCGCGTAGTGGAAGAGTGCGACTTCCTTGCGACCCCCGGGTAGCCCTGCGGCGAGGTTGAATTCGACGTCGGCAGAGAAGTTGGAGCGCTGCCAGCTGCCCAGCATCTCCCTGACCTCCGGTCGTCTCGATGCCTCGAGCCGCAACTCGAACAATGCAAGTGTCACGTCGCTGTTCGCGAGGAGTCGGGCGACGATGTCGCGGATGTACGCGCCGAACAGCTCTGGGCTGGGAGGTTGCGCAGCGAGTGGTTCGTGGACCTCCGCGTCGGGGGCAAGTCTCTGACCGATTCGCTCGATCAGTCCGGCAATGACGTCGGCGCGGGTCTTGAAGTAGTTCGACGCCGTTCCTCTGGGGACAGCTGCTTCCTCGTCGATGGCGCGGTGGGTCAGTCCACGTGCACCTTCTGTGGCGAGCAGTCGAAGCCCGGCGTCGGCCAGTTCCGAGCGTCGGAGTGGGTTACGAGCCATGCCAACAGGCTAGCGGAACCACGACTGTTGTCGTAGTCTAACGCAACCACTACATCCGTCGTGATCGGAGAATTTCATGCGTGAACTGGTTTATTACGTCGCCGTCAGTCTCGACGGCTACATCGCTGCCCCCGACGACTCGTTCGCGGACTTCCCGATGCAGGGCGACCACATCGACATGATTCTGCGTGAGTACACCGACACCATTCCGACACTGGGCCTTCGGGCGACGGGACTGACCCCCGACCTGAGTCGTTTCGATACTGTGCTCATGGGGTGGAACACGTACAAGGCCGGTGGAATCCATCCCCCGGAGGGTCCTTACGGCCACTTGAAGCAGTACGTTTTCTCGCGCAACCACTCGGGCGTGGAACCGGCCGTGACTCTCACCGGTGAGGAGCCCGTGGCGATGGTTCGAAAGCTGAAGAGAGAGAACGGGAGTGGAATTTGGCTGGCCGGCGGAGGGATGTTGGCGTCGGCTGTGGCGGGCGAAATAGACAGGCTGATTCTCAAGGTGAACCCGATACTCCTCGGCTCGGGTAAGCGCCTGTTCGCCGAGCGTGTGTACTCGCCGACCCGAAGTCGCCTCGTGTCCAGTAGGCCCTTCGAATCGGGGGTGGTGGTGAACGAGTACACGGTCGATCGCTGATGCAGAACCGAGGACGACGTCGCACTCGGTACTGTGGAAAGGAACGTTCTTTCTTTCTCAGGTAGGGATTGCACATGGCTTTGGGCTCCGACCGGTTCTGGCGTGTACTCGGACGCTCCGCGCAGAAGGCGCAGACCACGTCCCGTCAGCGCGTCGACCGAGCCCAGGAGCACGCCGAGTGGGCGGCCGCTCTGGACGACAGCGACTTGGCGACAGAGGCGACCGCACTTCGCGTCGACACTGCAGCGCGGCTCGATGTTCCGCGGTACCTCGCACTGGTGCGTGAGGCGAGCGAGCGAACCCTGTCCATGCGGCCCTTCGACGTCCAGCTCCACGGTGCCGTGCGACTTCTCGCCGGCGACGTGGTGGAGATGGCGACCGGTGAGGGCAAGACGTTGGCCGGTGCGATCGCTGCCGTCGGATACGTGTTGTCCGGTCGCGCGGTGCACGTCATCTCGGTCAACGACTTCCTCGCACAACGCGACGCGCAGTGGATGAAGCCGTTGTTCGAGGTTCTGGGTATCACGGTCGGTTCCATCGGTGAGGCGTCGACCGCGCAGGAGCGTCGCACCGCGTACGCCTGCGACATCACGTACGCCTCGGTCAACGAGGTCGGCTTCGACGTCCTGCGTGATCATCTGGTGAACGATCGACAGGACCTGGTCTCGCCCGTCCCGGACGTCGCGCTGATCGACGAGGCCGACTCCGTCCTGGTGGACGAGGCGCTCGTCCCGTTGGTGCTGGCCGGTTCGGTGTCGGGTGACGTCTCGACGTCGACGGTGATGAACGCAGTCCGATTGTTGGACAAGGGTGTTCACTACGACACCGATACCGAGGGAAGGAACGTGTTCCTCACCGACGAGGGCGCGTTGCGGATCGAGAAAGAGCTCGGCGGAATCGATCTGTACTCCGAGCAGCATGTCGGATCGACCCTTGTCGCGGTCAATGTGGCTCTGCACGCGCAGGTGCTGGTGCAGCGCGACGTCGATTACATCGTCCGTGACGGACGGGTTCAGCTGATCAACGCCTCGCGTGGCCGCGTCGCCGAACTGCAGCGCTGGCCGGACGGGTTACAGGCGGCGGTCGAGATCAAAGAGGGGCTCGAGCCCACCGAGACCGGCGAAATTCTCGACACGATCACCGTGCAGGCGCTGATCAATCGGTACGCCACGGTGTGCGGTATGACCGGCACGGCGATGGCGGCGGGGGAGCAGCTTCGTACGTTCTACAGCCTCGGTGTCTCGATCATCGAGCCCAATGTGCCGACCGCGCGTGTCGACGAGAACGACCGTGTATACGACACGATCGAGCACAAGAACGCTGCAATTGCACTGCAGGTCAAGGAAATTCACGAGACCGGCCAGCCGATTCTCATCGGAACCCATGACGTCGCCGAGTCCGAGGCATTGGCCGAGACTCTCACTGCGTCGGGCGTGGACGTGGTGGTACTGAATGCGAAGAACGATGCGGAGGAGGCAGCGGTCATCGCCGCGGCCGGAGTGCACGGCGCGGTGACGGTGTCGACTCAGATCGCCGGTCGCGGAACCGATATCAAGCTCGGCGGTCCCGACGGTGCCGATCGCGAACGTATTGCCGAGCTCGGCGGACTGTTCGTTCTCGGCACGGGTCGCCACACCACCGAGCGACTCGACAATCAGCTCCGGGGACGCGCAGGTCGGCAGGGAGATCCGGGTCGTTCGCTGTTCTTCGGCAGCTGGGAGGACGACGTCGTCGAGAACAACATCGGCGACAAGGACGCACCCAAGGGCATCGACGATACCGGCCTGTTCACCTCCTCTTCAGCGGCCGACCGCGTCGACCACGCGCAACGCATCGCCGAGGGGCAGATGCTCGAAATTCATTCGCGTACATGGCGTTACAACCAGTTGACGGCTCAACATCGCGAGATCCTGGATCGCCGCCGAGCGACGTTGCTCGACTCGAACGAGGCGTTGACTCTGCTCGAGCAACAGTCGCCGAAGCGCTCGAAAGAGCTCCGCGAGAACGTGTCCGAGGAGACGCTTGTCGAGGTCGCCCGCCAGATAGTCCTGTACCACCTCGATCGATCCTGGTCCGATTACCTTGCGCACCTCGCAGACGTGCGTGAGAGCATCCACCTTCGGGCGTTGGGACGCGAAAATCCGTTGGACGAATATCACCGCATCGCGGTCGAAGCGTTCAGGACGGTGTCGTCGAAGGCGATGGATCTCTCGCACGCCACCTTCGAGTCGGCCGACATCACCTCGGACGGCATCGATCTCGACGACGCCGGTTTGCGTCGACCGACGTCGACCTGGACGTACATGGTGCACGACAACCCGTTCGCGTCCCGTGGAAATGCCGGTGCGGCCGGCCTGGGGCCGATCTTCGGTGGCTGACGCGCGGCGCGCGATGGTCGCTCTCGCATTGGGCGTGAGCGCGGTGGCTTCCGGGTGTGCCGACTCGTACGGAGAATTCCCGGCCGACAAGACCTACACGTCCATCGACACTTCCGACTCGTATATGCCGGTGGACGGAACCACGATCAGGCTCGAATTCGCCGACGACCGAATCTCGGCGGAGGCCGGGTGCAACAGGTTGTTCGGCACGGTGGACACCTCGCAGGGCAGGATCACCACCGATTCTCTGGGTTCCACCCGAATGGGCTGCCCACAGGCATTGATGGATCAGGACGCGTGGCTCTCGTCGTTCCTGACGTCCACGCCACGGTGGTCTCGGAACGACGGCACCATGACCCTGGACAACGGCAGCGAACGAATCGTCTTCGCGGAGTCCTGACCGGCCGGAGTTCTAGCGCCTGATCCGATCGGTTGTCGAGTGGCGGACTCCGTCGACGAAGAGCCGCAATCCGAAATCGAATCTGCTGGTGGGGTCCGGACTTTCGAACATGGGGGACGCCTCGGGGGTGAGGGCTCCCGCGGAGTCCATCTGTAGACGCGATTGTTCGTCGACTGTCTGGCCGAGAACGTAGTACAGCAGCGTGTCGGCGGTCAGTTCCGCGTCGCGTCGCGGAAGTCCCGCGCGAATGCAGACGGCGGCAATGCGTTCGCGGATGTGATTGGTGGTCATCCTCGACGCGTAGGTCGCGGCGACCAGTTCGGCCCCGTCTCGACGGGAAAGAAGCGCGTCGCGCAGCCGATGAGCGATCTGTTCGATCTGCGTGTCCCATGCGCCCTCTGTGGGTGGAGCATCGGCGCTGGACAGCAGATGGTCGGCGATCGCGCCGAGCAGGGTCTGTTTGTTGGGGAAGTGCCAGTACAGCGCACCGGGCTGCACGTGAAGGGACGTCGCCAGCCGGCGCATTGTCAGGTCGGCCAGGCCGTACTCGTCGAGGATGGCAATCGCGCCGTCCAGGACGTCTTGCCTGTTGAGTTGCACTGCTTCCCCCAAGTCGCTCGACGCCTCGTCGCTTTGACAGTAGCCGAGCGCGGTGCCTAACGTGAACGCCGTTCAACTTGAACGGTGTTCAATGAGTCGCCGTTCGACTACGAGGGGACCGGAATGGACATTCTGCGCACGGCGCGTACACAGGTGCTCGACGACGGAATTGCGCTCGAACGATCTCAGGTTCTCGAGGTCCTCGAACTCGGCGACGACCGTCTGGAGGAGGCGATGCTGCTGGCGCACGAGGTGCGGATGAAGTGGTGCGGCCCCGAGGTGGAGGTGGAGGGAATTGTCAGCCTCAAGACCGGGGGATGTCCCGAGGACTGCCACTTCTGCTCGCAATCGGGGCTTTTCGCATCTCCGGTGCGCGCTGCCTGGCTCGACATCCCGTCTCTGGTCGAGGCGGCCAAGCAGACCGCGAAGACCGGGGCAACGGAATTCTGCATTGTCGCCGCAGTGCGCGGACCCGACGCTCGGCTGCTCGCTCAGGTCGCCGCGGGAATCGAGGCCATTCGGAACGAGGTCGAGATCGATATCGCCTGCTCGTTGGGCATGCTCGATCAGGATCAGGTCGATCAGCTTGCAGCGATGGGCGTACATCGTTACAACCACAACCTCGAGACCTCTCGCTCGTACTTTCCGAACGTGGTGACCACGCACACCTGGGAGGAACGGTGGAACACGCTTCGGATGGTGCGGGAGGCAGGCATGGAGGTGTGTTGCGGCGGCATCCTCGGGATGGGGGAGACACTCGAGCAGCGTGCCGAGTTCGCGGCCGATCTCACCGCACTTCGGCCCGACGAAGTGCCGTTGAACTTCCTCAATCCGAGACCGGGGACCCCGTTCGGAGACCTCGACGTGCTACCGGCATCCGATGCTCTGCGCGCCGTCGCCGCGTTCCGTCTCGCGCTGCCGCGGACGATTCTGCGATTCGCAGGCGGCCGCGAGATCACTCTCGGTGATCTGGGTGCCAAGCAGGGAATTCTCGGCGGCATCAATGCCGTCATCGTCGGCAACTACCTGACGACGCTCGGTCGTCCGGCAGAACAGGATCTCGATCTTCTCGGCGAGCTGCAGATGCCGATCAAAGCGCTCAACTCGACTATCTGATGGGCGTATTAGGGTGGGTCGAATGACGAGTGAGACCCGCTACGACCCGTACACCGGTCGGCCTGTCGACGCCGGAGCCGAGGTGGGTGCGGATTCGTTGTCGGTCGCCGTCCGGCTCGGGTTGGAGCCGCCGCGGTTCTGCGCAGAATGCGGTCGCCGCATGGTGGTGCAGATAGTCCCCGACGGGTGGTCCTCGGTGTGCTCGCGGCACGGCCTGATCGACTCTGCAGCGACGGGCAGGCGCTAGGTGTCCATGTCGGAACTGCTCGAAAGTCCGCCGCGACACAGCACCCGCCGGGTTCTGGCGGTGGTGGTAGCGATATCGGTGGCGCTGTCTGCATTGGGCGGAATGCTGTGGGGACTCCTGGTGCCCGCGCAGCAGCTGCTCGTGGTGGCGCAGGACCGCGGGGCGGCTCTGACCGGTGAGAGTCTGCACCGATTCGACGCCATCGCAATCTTTTCCCTCGTCTCGTTCGCCCTCGGTCTCGTACTCCCGGTCGGTTGGTGGCTGTGGAAGTCGGAGCGGGGTCCACGGCTGTTCGCGGCTATCTTCGTCGGTGCGCTGGCCGGTTCGATCGCTGCGATCGTGGTCGGCAATGCTATTGCCGCCCTGCGATTCCCGAAGGCCACCGACCCTGCAGTGGGCTCGATCGTCACGGTGGCACCGAGCATCGAGACCCCACTGGTACTGATCGTCCAGGCGCTGACGGCGTCGTTGGTCGTTCTGCTGTTGGCAGCAATGAATCCCAACGACAATCTGCGATATACCGATCCCGAACCCGAGGAACTGGACGCCGAGCCGTTCCCGCCGCCGTCGTTCGACTCGAATCGGACCGACTGACACGGCGGCCAGGTTCACACCTGCGGGGGACGCAACGCGGCGAACTCGTCGGTGACCCGAATGCTGTTGTCGGCGAAGCGAAACAGAGCCGGTGGCCTGCCGCCGGCTTTACCCGACGGTGCCCGACGGCCGGTGGGTTCGATGACGCCGCGACGGCTCAGTACCCGCTGCAGGTTGGTGGCATCCACCTGGTACCCCAGTGCGGCACCGTAGATTTCACGCAGCGACGAGATCGCGAAGTCGACCGGAGCCAGTGCGAAGCCGATGTTGGTGTAGGACAGCTTTGCCACCAGGCGGTGTCGGGCGTGAGCGACGACGGTTCCATGATCGAACGACATGTCGGGAAGCGCCGAAACCGGGTGCCATGTGGTGTCCGAGGGGAGTGTCGGCTCGGCCGATATCGGCACCAGGCCGAGGAATGTCGACGCGATCCGCCGATCTCCCGGTACGCGGTCGGGTTCGCTGAAGATGGACAGCTGCTCCAGGTGCGCAACCGAGCGCACATCTACCTTCTCGGCGAGCTGACGGCGCGCGGACGCGGCTAGATTCTCGTCGTCGCGCAGGGACCCACCGGGAAGCGACCAGGTGCCGACCTCGGGGTCGAGAGCGCGCTGCCACAGCAGCACTGCCAGTTCGGGACTATCCGGGTCGGAAAAGGCTCGAACTTGGAACACCGCGATGAGTACTTCGTGGACGGTGCTACGATGAATCATGTTTTCGATCATAGGTCGAAAACCCCCTCGGAGGAAATTCGGTCACCGACGACCGGATGATCGGTGAAGGAGAACCGTCATGACCAGCAGCGCTACCCGGGTGAACATCCTGGACTCGGCATTCGCCGGAGTTCGCGACATCGTCGACGGAGCAGGTGGCTACGGGGGAGTGGAGGCAACTCCGGAGTGGGCCGCAGAAGTGCGACGGCTTGCCGATCTACGCGGCGCGACGCTGCTCGCTCACAACTACCAGCTGCCTGCGATTCAGGATGTCGCCGACCACGTCGGCGACTCCCTCGCCCTCTCGCGTATGGCCGCCGAGGTCTCCGAGGACACGATCGTGTTCTGCGGTGTTCATTTCATGGCCGAGACCGCCAAGATCCTGAGCCCGCAGAAGACGATCCTCATCCCGGATCAGCGCGCCGGCTGCTCGCTGGCAGATTCCATCACCGCAGACCAGCTCCGCGAATGGAAGGCCGATTTTCCCGACGCCGTCGTCGTCTCGTACGTCAACACCACCGCCGAGATCAAAGCACTGACCGATATCTGCTGCACGTCGTCCAACGCCGTGGAGGTCGTGCAGTCCATCGACCCCAGCCGCGACATCCTGTTCCTGCCGGATCAGTTCCTCGGCGCACACGTCAAGCGCGTGACCGGACGCGAGAATCTGCATATCTGGGCCGGAGAATGCCACGTGCACGCCGGCATCAACGGCGACGAGCTGGCCGAGAAGTCTCGCACCCACCCCGATGCAGAGCTGTACGTGCACCCCGAATGCGGTTGCGCCACGTCGGCTCTCTACCTCGCCGGTGAAGGATTCGTTCCGGCCGAGAAGGTCAAGATTCTCTCCACCGGCGGCATGCTCGACGCTGCCCGCACCACCGCGTCGAAGCAGGTTCTGGTCGCCACCGAGATCGGCATGCTGCACCAACTGCGCATGGCCGCACCCGACGTGGACTTTCTCGCCGTCAACGACCGTGCATCGTGCGGCTACATGAAGATGATCACCCCTGCCGCGCTGCTTCGCTGCCTCGTCGAAGGACGAGACGAGGTACACGTCGACCTCGAAACTGCGAACATCGCCAGCAAGTCGGTGCAGCGGATGATCGAAATCGGTACCCCCGGCGGCGGCGAGTGAATCCGTCCGTCTCATGGGAAGCCGGAGCTGATCTGGTCGTCGTCGGCGGCGGTATCGCCGGACTCACTGCGGCTCGTACTGCTGCCGCTCGCGGCCTTCGGGTGCTGACCGTGAGCAAGGGCGGTTCCACCGAGACCGCGACGCAGTATGCCCAGGGCGGGATCGCTGTCGTCGGAGCAGAGCTCGACGATTCGATCGAATCGCACGTGGCCGATACCTGTTCAGCCGGTGCCGGACTGTGCGACGAGGACGCCGTGCGATCCATCGTTGCCGGCGGGCGGGCGGCGATCGCCTCGCTCGAAGCTGCGGGTGCCGAGTTCGATCGCACTGCCGACGGCTCCGTCGCGCGCACCAGGGAAGGCGGCCACAGTGTGCGCCGCATCATCCATGCCGGCGGCGACGCCACCGGGGCCGAGGTGCAGCGCACACTCGACGGCGCGGTGCCGACGGTGCAGTTCGACACCACCGCGCTGCGGGTGCTGACCACCGACGGCGAGGTTGTAGGTCTTCTCGTCCGTGGGCCTCGCGGCGTCGGCGTCGTTCATTGCCCGACGGTTCTCCTGGCCACCGGCGGACTGGGGCAGCTGTTCTCGTGCAGCACCAACCCGGCCGGCGCAACGGCAGACGGCATCGCGCTCGCCCTGGATGCAGGTGCCCGGGTGGCCGATCTCGAATTCGTGCAGTTCCATCCGACGGTGCTGTTCGCTGCAGGAACGACGGGACGCCGTCCGTTGATCAGCGAGGCGGTACGCGGCGAGGGCGCCCATCTCGTGGATGTCGCAGGCCGTGCGTTCATGGCCGGAGTGCACCCGCTCGGTGATCTTGCGCCCCGCGACGTGGTGTCCCGGGCCATTGCCGAACTGCTGCACGACAGCGTCGACGACCACGTGCTGCTGGACGCCCGCCTCGTGGAGCACTTCCACGAGCGATTCCCGACCGTGACCGCCTCGTGCCTCGAGGCCGGCATCGATCCGGCGACGGACCTGATTCCCGTGGCACCTGCAGCGCACTATTCGTGCGGAGGAGTGGTGACGGATACGGCTGGACGGACCTCGGTTCCGGGCTTGCTCGCCGCGGGTGAAGTGGCACGCACAGGCTTGCACGGCGCGAACAGGTTGGCGTCGAACAGCCTGCTCGAAGGCCTTGTCGTGGGTGAGCGTGCGGCAATTGTGGCTACCGAACGGGTCGGCAAGAGGGTCGAGGTCACAGATCTCGCATTACCCACCTATCGCCGCATCGACCGCGGCGTGCTGCAGCGCACGATGACGGCCGATGTGGGTGTGGTTCGTGATGCGGCGGGACTCGCTGCGGCGCAACGCGTCCTGGCCCACGGTGTCGTGTCGGAACCGCCGGTCGAGGCACGTGCTGTCGAGGATGCTGCGTTGACAGCTGCGGCGGAGGTCATAGTTCTGGCCGCGAACCACCGCCGCGAAAGCAGAGGGTGCCACACCCGACGCGATTTCCCCGAGAGTGCACCGGCGCAACGTCGAAGCCTGCACATCGAACGAGATCCCGAGGGACAGCTGGCGATCGTGAACGACGACGTGATGACGGGAGCGAGCTGACATGACCGATATCTCGACCGAGGTGAACCCTGGCGTCGACCGAGCCGAGGTGCTCGCGCTGATCCGGACGGCGCTGGACGAGGACCTACGGTACGGTCCCGACATCACTACCACGGCAACGGTTTCCGAGGACGCGGTGGCGACGGCCTCGGTGGTGTCACGCCAGTTCGGCACGATCGCCGGCCTCGATGTCGGCCTTCTGGTCCTCGACGAGGTGATCGGTCCCGACGGGTACTCCATCGTGCATCGCATCGAGGACGGGTCGAGTGTCGAACCAGGACAGGCCGTTCTGACGGTCGAGGCCCCGACACGGGGATTGCTGACCGCGGAGCGCACGATGCTCAACATCGTGTGCCATCTCTCGGGGATCGCCACCGCGACAGCCGGCTGGGTCGCCGAGGTTGCGGATACCGAGTGCAAGATTCGGGACAGCCGAAAGACGTTGCCGGGCATGCGCTCGCTGCAGAAGTACGCGGTGCGCGCCGGCGGTGGCGTCAATCATCGAATGGGGTTGGGTGACGCCGCGCTCATCAAGGACAATCATGTCGCGGCTGCCGGTTCGGTCGTCGCTGCGTTGAACGCGGTGCGGGCAGCTGCGCCGAACATCGCCTGTGAAGTGGAGGTCGACAGCCTCGAACAACTCGACCAGGTACTTGCCGAGAACGTCGAACTCGTTCTGCTGGACAACTTTGCGCTGTGGCAGACACAGATGGCGGTCCAGCGTCGTGACAAGTTCGCTCCCGAGACCAAGCTTGAATCCTCGGGTGGGTTGACGGTCGACGTGGCACGGGACTACGCACGGACGGGGGTCGACTTTCTTGCTGTGGGCGGTCTGACACACTCGGTGACAGTGCTCGATCTCGGCCTGGACATGTAACCCTGCACATGTAGCAGCGCCTCGCGATGTGAGGGGTTCGTTCGAAGATGGAAGTACAGAGTGCCCGCCTCGACAGTTGGATCTGGGCGGTGCGGTTGTTCAAGACGCGGTCCGCGGCAGCCGCTGCCTGCCGTGGCGGGCACGTCCGCGTCAACGGAACCCCCGCCAAGCCTGGCCTGCGAATCGGTCCGAACGACGAGGTTCGGCTCCGGGTCGAGGGCGTGGAGAAGATCGTCGTGGTCGTGCGGGCGATCACCAAGCGTGTCGGTGCAGCTGTTGTCCCCGAGTGCCTGATCGATCGCAGTCCGCCGCCGCCTCCGAAGGAAGTTCTCGCCTCCGTACCGCGTCGTGATCGAGGAGCAGGGAGACCGACCAAGCGCGATCGTCGTGAGATCGATCGGCTGCGGGGCCTGGGTCTCTAGTGCGCGCGAGCCTATTCAGTTACCTTAGGTAACGACAAGAGGCTCGTACGCGCAAGGAGGTGTGGAATGGACTCCGTCCTGTGGGCTCCACGTTTTGCAGCGGTGTATTTTCTGGCAGCAGCGCTGCTACTCATTCTGTTTCTGGCTATCGACGCCTACCTCGCCATTGCCGCACCGCTTCTGTTGCTGTTGGTGGGACTCGGAATCGCAGTGCTGATTCGCAATCGAAAGCGTCACCCGGTTCGCTGAGGCCCTCGGGGGCCTCTCCAGGCAGGGCTGTGCCGTGACGCTTGGGTGGGTCGTCATGCGGGTTGTCGTGGTTCCTCGTCG
>NZ_JAPWIJ010000050.1 GCF_027270735.1 Rhodococcus ruber
CGTTGTGGCGGGTGACGACGACGGAGATCTTCGCGTCCCGGAAGCCGGCCTCCTTCAGATTCTCCAGAGCGCGGCATGCCATGTCGAACGAACCCGGCCCGCGGACCGCATCGTTGACCTCCGCCGTCGCGCCGTCGATGGAGATCTGCACATCGACGTAATCCGACGCCGCCAGGCGCGCGGCGACCTTCTTGTCGATCTTGACCCCGTTGGTGGAGAACTTCACCCCCACCTGAT
>NZ_JAPWIJ010000051.1 GCF_027270735.1 Rhodococcus ruber
GTAGCCCACCCCGAACCGGCCGACGAGGTCTTCGGCGGCATCGTCGATGAGCACTGCGAGGTTCTTGTCGAGTGCCTTGATGTCGGTGTCGAGGAGCTGGATCCGTCGCGCCACCGACCGCAGTGCAGTCTTGATCGCCGCGGTCAGTGCACCTGGAGTGACGGCGGTCGGGCGCAGTGCTGCGCATGCGTCGATCAAGGCGACTGTCGTCAGATCCCGGAGCTGTTCTCGAATCG
>NZ_JAPWIJ010000052.1 GCF_027270735.1 Rhodococcus ruber
GCCGCCGCCGAGGGGGTTGGCGTGATCGAAGGGGATCACGTGGTCGAGTTGGCAGCGGTCGGCGGGGCGGTGGCAGTCGGGGAAGCGGCAGTGTCGGTCGCGGAGCCGGACGGCGGCGGTGGTGAGGGTGTCGGGTCGGTAGATCAGCGCGCGGTCGGTCAGTGGGTCGCGTGCGACAGACTTTCCGAGGGTGGGGTCGGCGGCGATCGCGGCTTCGAGTGCAGCGGCGAGGGAGG
>NZ_JAPWIJ010000053.1 GCF_027270735.1 Rhodococcus ruber
GAACCTGGTTGTCCCATTCGGTTTCGATCCACCGGGTGTGCACCGAGAAGGAGTCCCCGTCGCCGATGAACGCCGGATCGGAGACCACCGCCGCATGGAACGGGATCACCGTCGCCAAGCCGTCGACGGTGAACTCGGCCAGGGCCCGACGCGAACGGGCGAGGGCCTGTTCGCGGGTGGCTCCGGTGACGATGAGTTTGGCGAGCATCGAATCGAACTGGCCAC
>NZ_JAPWIJ010000054.1 GCF_027270735.1 Rhodococcus ruber
GGCTCCGGTGACGATGAGTTTGGCGAGCATCGAATCGAACTGGCCACCGATCACACTGCCGGATTCGACACCGGAATCGACCCGCACTCCCGGCCCGGAGGGGGCGGTGAAGGTGGTGACGGGGCCGGGTGCGGGCAGGAACCCGCGGCCGGCGTCTTCACCGTTGATGCGGAACTCGAACGAATGCCCCCGCGGTTCGGGGTCGTCGGTGATGGACAGTTCCT
>NZ_JAPWIJ010000055.1 GCF_027270735.1 Rhodococcus ruber
ACGTACAGGTGCACGCCCGCCTTGCTCTCGCGCATGAACAGGTCGAAAGGTGCCTGCGACGGAATGAACAGCAGCGCTTGGTATTCGAACGTGCCCTCGGCCTTGTACGGGATGACCTCGAGCGGCTCGTCCCAGGCGTGGCTGTCGTGCTTGTAGAACTCCTTGTACTCCTCCTCGGACTCCTCGTCCTTGGAGCGGGTCCACAGCGCCTTCTGCGAGTT
>NZ_JAPWIJ010000056.1 GCF_027270735.1 Rhodococcus ruber
GTTTCGCCGGCAGGGACTATATCGATGCACTGTTGGGTCCTGAGAGAACACGCGAGTGTTTCTTTCAAGGCAAGACAATTTATGCAGGCTGTCATGGCTGGTTCTATCGGCTGAGGGATGAGAGTTTCTCGGTGTCTGAGGGTGGCGTGAACATGGTGGTGTGTGTGTTGTTTGAGAATTGCACAGTGGACGCGAGCATCTTTGTTGTAAGTA
>NZ_JAPWIJ010000057.1 GCF_027270735.1 Rhodococcus ruber
ATTGCAGAACGGGTTCAACAAGATGGTGGTCGGCCTCGACGAGCGCGTGCGACTGCGTTCTCTGTTCGGCAGACACGTGGGCCACGCCGTGGCGCAGCGTGCACTGGCGAGTGCTCCACGCCTCGGCGGCGAGACCAGGACGGTCGCCGTGCTGTTCATCGACCTGGTGGGTACGACGGCGAGGGCCGAGCGAGAGTCCGCGGAGGCGGTGGT
>NZ_JAPWIJ010000058.1 GCF_027270735.1 Rhodococcus ruber
CTTCGTCTATCACATGTAAAAAACAGACAATATCCTCGTCGACGGTGGGTGGGGTTGCGCCGTGCCCTGTCTCTTATACACATCTGACGCTGCCGACGAAACGGTCTATGTGTAGATCTCGGTGGTCGCCGTATCATTAAAAAAAAATTTTTGCATGAAGACGACGGCTTAGATGTGGGCCCAAAAGGAGACGGGGGCGGGGTGGTTGGG
>NZ_JAPWIJ010000059.1 GCF_027270735.1 Rhodococcus ruber
TCCACCTGATCCCCCACCGCCTCCGCGATCGCCGGCAACACCCGAATCGACGCCGCCGAACCGTCCAAGTTGTTCCCACCATGATTGGACACCGAAATCGCCGTGACACCGGCATCGACGGCCCGCAACGCGTCATCGACCCGCCCGATGCCCTTGAGCATGAACGGCCCGTCCCACTGCTCACGCAACCACGCGATGTCCTCCCACG
>NZ_JAPWIJ010000005.1 GCF_027270735.1 Rhodococcus ruber
TCGCCGCCATGCACCCACCGCGGCACGAATCGAAATGCGCACACTTGGTGCATGCACCGGAGGTCTGCGGCGAGCGGAGTTCCTGGAACAATTCCGATGTCTGCCACACCGATTGGAAACCACCCATACCCGGCGATGTCTCGGTAGCAACAGTCGCATCGCGGACGATGTTGCCGGCGAGGAAGTTCTCGTGAATGGCGAACGGGCACGCGTAGACGTCGCCGATCGGGTCGATCAGACACACCACCCGTCCCGCACCGCACAGGTTCAAGCCCGGCAACGCGTCCCCGAAGGCAGAGAGGTGGAAGAACGAATCCCCCGTCAACACACCCTCACCGTTCGCGACGAGCCAGTTGTAGAGCTCACGCTGCTGGCCGGCCGTCGGGTGCAGATCGTCCCACACATCCGCACCGCGTCCCGACGGCCGCAACCGGGTGATCCGCAGTGTCGCAGCGTATTTGTCGGCCAACGCCTTGAAATCGTCGAGCTGCGACACGTTGTGGCGGGTGACGACGACGGAGATCTTCGCGTCCCGGAAGCCGGCCTCCTTGAGATTCTCCAGAGCGCGGCATGCCATGTCGAACGAACCCGGACCGCGCACCGCATCGTTGACCTCCGCCGTCGCGCCGTCGATGGAAATCTGCACATCGACGTAATCCGACGCCGCCAACCGCGCTGCGACCTTCTTGTCGATCTTGACCCCGTTGGTGGAGAACTTCACCCCCACCTGATGAGCAGTCGCGTAATCGACCAGCTCCCAGAAGTCCGACCGCACCGTCGGCTCACCGCCACCGATGTTGACGTAGAACACCTGCATCTTCTGCAACTCGTCGATGATCGACTTGCACTGCTCGGTACTGAGCTCACGCGGGTCGCGGCGACCCGACGAGCTCAGGCAGTGCACACACGACAGATTGCACGCGTAGGTCAACTCCCACGTCAAACAGATCGGCGCATCGAGACCGAGCTCGAATTGATCGACCAATCTGCCAACGGCAGGTGGCGGAAGGGGTCTATCCAATATGGAGGTCATGGGCAGTCCTATTTCAGGGTTTCGGAAGTGTGTCCGACGGGGCTGCGCCGAACAAGGCGCGATCGAACCGTCGAGGGCCCGTCGCGGCCGGAGGAAGTCAGAGCTTGGTGATCATCCGCGAGCCTGCAAGCGTGGCAAACGCTTTGGCGTACGGCGCAATCCCCGATTCCGGAATACCGGCGGCTGCGATCGCGGCACGCATGCTCGGGTGCTCGGGAAGCGATTCGATGATCGCTACGATCGTGCGGTTCTTCAGAAAGGAGAGCTTGCGTGTTCCGAAGTGGTAGAGCAGCGCCCCGAACGATTCGGGGCGCAGCGCCACCTGTGGGTGAAGTGCCCACGGCGCATCGAGATCGAGTGCGTCCTGCACTGCAGTGGTCATGATCAGTACACGCCGCACATGCCATCGATCGACACTTCCTCGACCAACGATTCTTCGACCAGATCGGATTCGACGACTGCCGTACCGACCACAGCGTTCTCGTTCTTCTTCGACATCGGAAACCTCCAGTGGTGGTTGATAGGCCACACTTGGAACTAACAGTGGCTCGAGTCATACAGTAATGGCACTCGGTGCATAAAGACAGAGTTTGGAGTAAAAAGATGGCGGAAAGCGTGAATCCTGAACACCGGACAGGTCGACGCCCCTCCACAACGCGGGGTGAATTGAGCGATCTGAGCATCGAACTGTTCGCCTCGAAAGGATTCGACGAGACCAGCATCGACGACATCGCGGACGCTGCAGGCATCGCACGCCGAACGTTCTTCCGGTACTTCCCCTCCAAGAATGCGGTTCCTTGGGGTGACTTCGACACTCAACTCACAGCACTCAGGAGTCATCTGGACGACCTACCCGAAAACATCGAACTCGCCGATGGACTCCGCTCAGCCCTTCTTCAATTCAACACATTTCCACCCGAAGAAACTGCTGTACACAGGAAGCGCATGGCCATGATTTTAGGGAACCCTGCGCTGCAGAGTTACTCGATGGTGATGTACGAAGGATGGCGACGCGTAATTGCCGAGTATGTTGCGTCGCGGACTGGCGCCGGCCCGGATGACCACTTCCCACGTACTGTCGGATGGATTGTCCTGGGGATTGCTATATCGGCATACGAACAGTGGCTCACCGAGCCGGGCGTCGAGCTGTCCACGCTACTGATCGATGCCACAGCCGTCCTGTACGAAGGACTCGACGGCCGGTCTCAGCAGACGCCGGATGCACCTTCCCGAACCGACGATTCGACCGAGGTGTGACAGCACTCCACTGATACGAAAGGTGCTGTGCGCGTGGAAAGCTCATGAGATGGAGGCAAGATGTGCCCATCCAGCTAGTAGTTTTCGGTGACAGCTTGAGCGACTCCGGCTCGTTCGGTCTCCGCTACACCACTCAACCAGGTGTTACCTGGGCCGAAATGGTGGCTAGCCGTTTGGAGTGCGACGTTGCACCGTATCTGGCGGCTCATTTGAGCAATGCCGCTGACGGATCGTCGACACTGTTCACCGTTCGCGGTGGATACAACTATGCGCAGGGTGGTGCGCGGATCAGTCAACCCTACTCACCCGACGCGGGATCGGACTCAGTCTTTCCCTGGTCCACTGCGAAGCAGATCGACACTTTCATGCACGCTGAGGGCGCGCCTTCTCCGATCATCAGGTGGTAGCGCTCTTCGCCGGAACGAACGACGTATCCCATCGCTACGACCGTGCAATCGATCCAGTCTTGGCCCAGACCTTGAGAGCGGATGTGGACCCGAATTTTGCGGTGCTCCAGGAAGAATCGGACCGGCTTCGTGAAGCAGCCTTGGATGCCGTCCGATTGGTCGAGCGCATGCGGGATGCGGGTGCCCGCAGAATACTGTTGTTCGAGGTCTACGACCTAGCTCTCGCTCCGTGGTTCGAGTCGAGCGCGTCTCGCCGGTACATCTCTACCTTGAGCTCATCGTTCAATCGCACTTTGCGACAATCGGTTCAGCACCTCGGAAGTTGTGTACGACTCGTCCGGCTGGCTTCTGCGGTAGACCGGTGGGCAAACCAGCCGATGAGTTACGGCCTCCAATTTGGACGCGCAGCCGATGCTTGCCGGGCTGGAGGTGAAAACTTTTGTAGCGCCGACGATCAAGTGTCAGCTACTGCTCATCAAGACTACCTCTTTGCCGGGTCCGTACATTTCACCACCGCCGGGCACCGCCTGATCGCCGAATACGTTTTCCGACACTATCTCGAAACGTGGGCAAACCGTGAATGAAAATTGCTTCAAGCCGGATTACATGGCAGAGCCGTGGCCGGTGCGGAAAGCTCAGAATTGCGGTCCGTCTTTCTGGATCTGGCCAAACGCACGGATGTTTGCGCGAACGCCTTCGCCAAGGGGTGAGGTCGTGCAGATGGCCATGCCACGGCGACAGGAATGGTTTCTGCATCCATCAATGGAATGTATTTGATGCCGGGGTGCACATACAGTCGGCTGGTCGACTCAGCGGTAACTCCGATCCCGCGTCCGAGTGCGATCGCTTCCAACCACTCCTCGAGGTTGTGCGTTCGTACCGTGGCACGGGTCTGCACACTGTCGGGCCACAGATCGGGGGTTGTCACCCCAGAAACGGTGTTGACGACAAGGGGATCACTCCTGATGTCGTCCAGACAAAGCGTAAGACGGGTCGCGAGAGGGTGTGTGGGATGGAGCGCGGCCACCCGCCGTTCCTCGAACAGGACGATGGATTCAAGAGCAGCGTGAGTCTGAGTACCCCGCAGGAAGGCAATGTGTGTTCGACCGTCCAGCACCCCCGCGTATGAGTCATCGCATTTTCGTGGCTCGACTTCTACACCAGGATGTAGTCGCTCGAATTCTCGGATGATCAGTGGCGTCAGTTCCAGCGCCGCTGACCAGGTGAAACCGACACGGAGCGTTGCATCCCCGCGGATAGACGCTATGGCCTCGTTAAATGAGAGCAGGGCATTGCGACAGAACGGCAGAAATTCGATACCACTTGGGGTCAGCTGAACACCATGGGTGGTTCGATCGAGAAGTCGGACCCCCAAGCGCCGTTCGAGCTGAGCGATGGAGCGACTCAAGGCGGGCTGGGTGATGTGGAGTAGTTCAGCAGCGCGGGTAAAACTCCGGGACTGCGCTACCGCGTGAAACATGCTCAGGTGGCGAATCTCGATGTCGCCGGCAGCAAGGCAGAGATTGAGTCTCTCTGTGTACACCGGAGCCAGCATGTCCGCATCCCTTCCGCACCCGTCAGGAGCCTTCCTCATCAGTGCTGATTGCTTCAGGCTAGGTGCTCCTTCGGCGGTTCGAGAAGGATCCATGTGTGGCACAGACGGCAACAGAACTATCCAACATGGGCAGTTCTGAGCAGGTTCGGCGCGTTCAGAAGTCGTAGTGTCGGTTCATCTGCGGCGCACGAACGATGCTCAGCGAGCGAACTGCAACATTGAGCCGGAGCCTCGTCTCGTGGTCTTCGAGGGACTTGCCCAGAATTCGTTCGATCTTTTCCAACCGGTAGTACAGCGAGCGTCGGTGTACGAATAGCTTTGCAGCAGCGTCGCTCTTGTTTCCGTCGCAGTCGAGATACACGGTGAGAGTCTCGAGCAAGCCCTTGTCGTTGGCTGTTTCGGCATCGAGCAACGGTCCGAGTTCCTCCTCGACGTACTGGTCGAGCTCCGGTCCGCTCGCCAGCGACACCAGGAGCCGGAGCAGGCCGAGATCGTCGAAGTACTGAATCGGCTGACGCGTCGATGCCGCGGCGCGTGCCTGATCGACAGCTGCCGGTAGTTCACTGGCCTGGGCTATCTTACTGAAGCCGATACACCGGTCTGGATCTCCCAGAAGTTCTGCGATTTCGTTGACTCCAGTAGCGTCCTTCAATGCGATAACGGCAAGAATCGACTGGCCCACATCGGCGATCACAGCGGGAAAGTTTCTGTCCCGCAACGCCGTAACAATTTCGGTCTGAACCTTGTCTGTCGAGCGCGTCTTCGATCCAATGTCCGCAACAATCAGGGACTTACCACGCAGGTCTTGGCCAATTTGCAGCGCGCGCTGAACGAATCCGGTTCCCGACAGGTCTCCTACCATCAGGCGGTTCACCAAGACGCCTTGGTGATGTGCAGACCGGACACGAGTAACTTTGGAATTCAACAGGCTGATGGCAATTGCCGACGCCGCGTGGTCGAGAGCGATGTGGTCCATGCGGTTGTCTACTTGCCCGAGTGCCGGCAGGTGCAACGCGCCCCACTCTGTGCCCTGCAGAACGATAGGAACTCTTCGACAGGCAGATTCGGGTGCCGCATCGGGCGAGTGGATGTCGACCGCGCGGCTGTGTGTTTGCCAGTCCGCGATGATGTCGCCTTGCGCACCTCGCTCGTCTCCGCCGTAGTAGGCCTGAATCTCGTGCGCGATGGACTCGAGAACTATCGGGCGGTTGAGCAGGCCTGCAAAATCGTGCACCAGGGCCACCGAATCAGCACCGGTCAACAGCCGTTCTATGAGAAACCGATTGATCTCGTCCGACCGTGCATATTGCTTGGTTGCGATGTCGGTCAGTTGCTGCAGGACCTGAGCCGATGCTTCGACGAACGGGATCTTTATCGGTAGCCCGATGATAGGCAGATTCAGCCTGTCGGCCTCCTCGACGACGGCATGGGGCACCTCGGTGAATGCACGCCCAGCGAGCTCGATCGCCAGTGCCGAGACGCCGACGTCAGCAAGCGCCGCGATGAATCGTCGCTGGTCGGTGGACGTCGAACCGATGCCCTGTCCCGAGGTGAGTAACAACTCTCCACCGCTGAGAAATTTCGCGATGTCGCTGCTTTCGCCCGAGTGGACCCACCGAACCAAGCGGTCGAGTCCCCCCTCTCCAGCGGCCAAGAAAGCCCCCGACCTCTGAAAGATCTCGAGTTCCAGGATGCTTGCCACCGACGCCGCCTGCCACATGCCGCTCCCGTAGATAGTCGACACAGGGCCCTCCTAGCAGTGACGCAAGCGCCCGGAATCGGATGATCGCTGTAGGCCGATCAACTCTCCGTGCCTACAGCGGTTGAAGTCCAAAGTACTGCCAGTCGACATCAGGTCGACGCGCCGCTCCAGAGATGTCTCCGAACCACCATAGACCGACCAGGTGTAGCCGAAGGTCGACCATGCACAGACGGCATAGCCTGTGCGTGATCGGCATTTCCACTCGAGCAGCGCAAGCCGTCACAATCGAAGTTCAGCAACCGCCCACCACACTGCGATCAGCAAGTCGCCTCTCACGGCGAAACGATGGTAGGGGTTTCGGCCTCGTAACGAAGGAGAACACCGTGCCCACTGACACCACCCCGCAACGCGGCTTCGGAGATTCCGATTGGAACACCATCCAGGCCCAGTACCCCGAGCTCGCCGGGAGAACGGCAGTTGTCACCGGTGCGGCACAAGGGCTGGGCGCGCAGTACGCCGAGGGCTTGGTCGCACGAGGAGTCAATGTTCTTGCCGTCGATGTCGCCGAGGAGACGCTGCGCAATCGGGTGGAGCTCATCTCCAACACTTACGTAGGCGGGGACAAGTCGTCGGGGAGAATCGTCGGCGATCGGCTCGACGTCACGGACCAGGCTGCCGCACGTCGAATTGCACAGTCTGCCTTCGACACATTCGGCAGTCTCGACTACTGGATCAACAATGCAGGGATCTTCCCCACAGCCGCTGCGGAGGACATCACGGACGATCAACTTGCACGCACTCTGGGAGTGAACGTGCACGGAGCATTGTTCGGTGCGCAGGCTGCAGCGCAGATCATGCGGGAGCACGGCGGTGGCGTGATCATCAACATGGGTTCTGTGGCCGCCAACCGCGCCCGCCT
Source organism: Rhodococcus ruber (assembly GCF_027270735.1). GTDB lineage: Bacteria > Actinomycetota > Actinomycetes > Mycobacteriales > Mycobacteriaceae > Rhodococcoides > Rhodococcoides rubrum_A. The sequence continues at coordinate 6,874 of NZ_JAPWIJ010000005.1, forward strand.
CAAACACGCCGACTACTGCGCAGCGAAGGCCGGAGTAGAACATCTCACTCGCTGTCTTGCGGTCGAATTCGGCCCTCTCGGTATTCGAGTCAACGGGATCGGGCCAGGTGACATCGACACCGATATGCTCCGAGACCTTCATGCAGACGAGCAGGCTCTCGAATCCGTGATGTCCGGCATTCCTCTCGGCAGGATCGGCTCTCCCCCAGAGGTACTGGGCGTACTGCTCTTCCTGCTCTCGGACGGGGCGCGCTACGTGACGGGACATGTCGTGTCGGTCGACGGCGGATCGAGGCTCGTCCGATGACGGCCGATGACCGTCGAATTGTCGTTATCGGTGCAGGAGTCGTCGGCTTGAGCGTCGGATACAGCTTGACGAGGCGAGGAGCAAAGAATGTCGTGATCACCGACCGCGATCACGTTGCCGCCGGTAGCTCGGCGCTGTCGGTGGGGATGGTCGAGACACAGTTTTTCGATCCCGTCGACGTGCATGCCCGGGTGATCGGTCGCGAGATGATCGATCGGTTGGTCGTCGAGCACGAGCTGCACTTCGTGCGCAACGGGTTCTTGCGGCCGACGACCAAGAACGAACACGTGGAACTATTCGAACGCAGCGTGAAGGTGCAGCGTGATTTCGGCGTCGAGGATGCCCGGGTTCTGACCGCACGGGAAGTCGCCGACGTCGCCCCGCCTGTCGATGTCAGCAATGTGGTTGCTGGACTGTGGCGGCCGAGCGATGGATACCTCGATGGCTACCTCTACGCATCTCTCCTCGCTCGTTTGACAACATCCTCGGGCGGCAAACTTGCTCAGCAGCACCGGCTGGTTGGGGCCGAAAAGAGCTCCGCCGGGTCCTGGCGACTGAGCTTCGACGGAAAACCCACTATGGAAGCCGACGTCGTCGTCAATGCAGCCGGCCCATGGGCAGACTCCGTCGCCGAAATACTCGGCTCGTCAGTCGAGGTCAAACCCGAGCGGCACCAAGCGGTCACGATCGAGCTCGGCAGTGCACCGGATTGGCGGCTCCCGTGCGTCGTCGAATACGTTCCCGGCTCGAGCGAGGACGGGCTGTCACTTCGGCACGAAGGCACGCATCAGCTGTTCGCATGCTTGCACAACGAGCGGTCGGTGTACCCGCGCACCGATCCCACGGAGTGCAATCCTCGAGCCGACGAGGCATTCATCGAGGCCATCGCCGAGCTGGTCATGGATCGGTATCCCAGTCTCGACGAATGCGGGCTGGGACACGGCTGGGCCGGCCTCTATCCGATGACACCGGATGGATATCCGATCGTCGGTAGTGCCTCCGGCGATCCGTCGCTGGTGCACGTGGTCGGCGGGGGCGGCAGCGGCATTCAGTTGTCGACTGCCATGGGCGAGGTGGGCGCGGACTGGATCCTCGACGGAAAGTCCAACCTCCTGACGAACGGTGAGCGGTGGCATCCAGAGCGAGCGTCTCTGGCATCGATCAGCAGCTGAACGCCGTCTTGGCACCCATGACAATCCAGTACGTCGATGAATCAGGGCTTCAGAGCAGTCGGACACAAAATACGAGCTCGACATCGTTGCTCCAATCGATGTCGGCGTGAGCAGATCAGGACGGCAGACATCCAATGAATGAGCATAAAGTCGCGCTTGTGACGGGCGGAGGAACCGGCATCGGTTACGCGTGTGCCCGAGCCCTGGCAGCAGAACACTTCACGGTAGTCATCGCCGGACGGCGCGAGGCTGTCCTGCAGGATGCGATCACTCGAATCCAGCATGAGCTGCCAGCGGCGGACGTCGCTGCGATTGCAGCAGACCTCGGAACCGCCGAGGGCCCTGCCGATTTGGTGGAAGCGGTGGCAGAGCAGTACGGCCGGATCGACGTTCTGGTGAATGCAGCGGGGACATGCAGTCCGGTGCCAACGGCGGAGATGACGGCTGCCACGTGGGACAGGATCGTGAACGTCGCGATGCGCGGTGCCGCGTTGTGCTCGGTCGCAGCGGCCCGACGCATGAGCCCCGGAAGTCGAATCGTCATGATCACATCGATCGACGAGGTCCAATCCGAACCCAATGTTGCACACTACTGTGCTGCGAAGGCCGGGCTCGGTGCATTTGCTCGTTCGTTTGCAGTCGACCTGTCCGGCTTGGGAATCAGCGTCAACAGCGTGGCACCGGGCTGGATCCGAACAGACGCAGCATCCGTGCGTCTCGACAGAGCCACCGAAGAATCCATGGCGCGTCTCAATCCGCTGGCACGCGCCGGTAGACCTGACGAAATCGCTTCGGTCGTAACCTATCTCGCCACGTTCGCGCCCGCCTATTTGACCGGCTCGACGATCACAGTCGATGGTGGACAGACCGTCATGGCAGCAATGCCATGACCTCGACAAAACCATTACTGACACCGTCATCTACGGAAAGCAAGAATCACATGCAAGATTCCCAGCGGCGGCAGATCAACAGTCCATCTGTCGCGGCACCCCGTGGGCACTTCAGCCACGCCGTCATCGCCCATGACACCATCTATGTCTCAGGCCTGCTTCCGTTCGACGAACAGGGTGTAGTCATAGCGCCCGGTGATGTCCGAGCCCAGACCCAGCGCATCTTCGAGATCCTCGAACGCATTCTCAACGAAGCCGGCGCTACCCTCGCGGACACTGTCCAACTCACCACATACGTCACCGACATCGAGCAACGCGCACCTGTCAACGACGTGCGAAAGCAGCTCTTCGGGCTGTGTAGGCCGGCCAGTACTTTGGTAGAGGTGAGCGCCTTGGCGGCCGCAGGCGCGGTCATCGAAATCGACGCTGTAGCAGTTCGTTCCCGGAGCTGACACTGCACCCAATAGACCGTATTCAGCGGCTGACGGTGAATACGGTCTCTTCGGTGCGGTGTCGTGGATGTTGACCCGCGGTAGGCTCACGCGATAGCCCCCACGATCTCTGGCTGTCGCGCTACTGGACGCGCTCCGACCGACCCCGAACCTGCTGATGCCCTGGCGGACAGGGGCACCGCGAGCGAGCCCAATCCGTCTTCACCGGTGGCCAGCGGAAGGGTCACCCCCTAGTGCAGTGTGCGGCGGATGCCTCATCACACGTACTTGGCAGCAGCTCGCACATGCCCGGATTATTTCGAGACCGCCCGCGCACCTTGAGACGGTCAGGCCGATCATTGCCGAGCTGAATTAAGTGAGCTGTAGGCATACACTCATCCAAGCTTTGATAATGCACAAGTCATTCAACGGGTTTGATCATTATTCGGTTGCTGCTACGCGACACACACACAGTCATCATCGTCTGTCTGTCTTTGTCATCCAGTACTACGTCGCGATGGTCGACTACACCCGAAACAACGCCGACGCAGCATGTGCCACAAGTGCCGGTGCGGCACGACATAGGGACATCGATTCCCCTTGCCGACAAGGCATCCAGTAAGGATTCGTTTGCCCCAACGTCGACCTCCGTCATAGTTGGTTCCCAGACTGCAGTGAACGGCACCGCAGAATCACCGATGGGTGGCACGCCCACGAAGTCCTCGAAGTGCACTCGCGAAGCACGCCAATGAGCAGTCGACCGGCGCACCGCTTCCAACACCGTAGGAGCTGCGCAGCAATATACGTGTTGATTCCCTGGATGCTCCAGAACTGTCCAAAGATCGAAGCGCTCCCTATTGTGGTCATCGGTGGTGTGCACAAGTACCTCTGCACCATCCCGAGAGTGAGATATCAACTCGCCGAGATACGGGGCACTAAGCCTGGAACGGGTCAAGTACACCAGCCGCACCGAGCTGCGCCCAGCTCTCGCAATCTCGTAGTACATCGACCGAATCGGGGTGATACCGATACCACCCGCGATCAGAAGATACTCGGGTGCTGGCTCAAACGGAAATGTGTCCACTGCGGCCGATATCTGCATCGTCATCCCGGCCATCGTACTATGATGTAAGCTTCTGGAACCGCCTCTGCCCTCCGGTTCGAGGGCGACGGCAATGACGTAGTCGCCGTCATGGCCCGTCGGGCCCCGCGTTAGCGAATAGCTTCGACGTTCACCGCTCGGTGTGCGCACATCGATATGAGCACCCGGACCCGGCTCGGGATAATTTTGTGCGGATGGATCACGGAATCGCAGTTCCACAACGCCTTCTGCCACATCGCGTTTTCCTATCAGTAGCGCATCGACGAGTTCCGGATTGCTATTCATAGGAACGGTCGGCCCTTTTACACGTCACCCTGGACCTGTGCCCCGGATTCGTGACAGGCATACCCCGCCTAAGCTTGCCGGGAGTGAGAACGTTCGCGTACACACCGAATTCCGTGTTTCCGTAGTGCTGCATGAGCAGCCGAGGTAAAGGGATATCTCGAAGCGCAGTATCGGGGTTCACTTCAGTGACCGCACACCGAACAGTCTGCTGAATGCAGCGGACCGCAACGTCACCTATCGCGAACGTCGCACCCACCCATTCGCGTTCGACCCAGGGCTCGCCCATGTCAACGTAGACGTTTGCACGAAACCGTCGCGGGTCGATCGGTTGCCCAATCCTGGTCTCCAGTTCCCGCACCGATGCCATGTTTACGATATGGCACGCCCAGGTGTTTTCCCTGTTCTCCAGACCTGGCCAACCGAAGTTGTAGTGCGAACCCGCCCAGACCAACAACGGCCGGTCCCGTGCTTCCAAGTCAAGAACGTTCGCGAATAACTGAGTCGCTGATGCCAAGCCGGCTTCAGTATCGACCACGCAATCGAGCACGGTGCGTCCTTGCACCTGGACCACCAATCTGTTTGTGTATGGGTCTAATTCCGTAGTCACACCCGCAAGCCGCTCATGCATAAGCAAAGAGTACAGTTCACGAAAAGAATCCTCGGTCAGACGCCTTTTCTTGATACCTTGGAAGTTTCCGTCCCTTCGAGCTAGTGCAGCGACACGGTCGAACGGGAATCCCCGTTTCGTGACATATGTTTCATCGAGGCTCTGTCCAGTCAGACCTTTGATGGGATAGATAAATAAATCGATTACCGATCCGCCTCCCACATAGAGATCACTCGACATGTTCCGCTTGCTGCACTTTCCGCGTCAAACCGGTGAGGAGAAGCCCAAAGACCGTAGCGATAATCAACATACACAAACCGGCCTCCACACCGGTCCCGAGATCCACTTGAGCAAGCGCGACTAAAATCGTTCTGCCCAAACCGGGTGCACCGATAAACGCGGCTACAACAGTCATTGATAAGGCCATCATCACCGACTGATTGATACCCGTGAGAATCACCGGCGTACCAAGCGGAAACTTCACGGTACGCAAGCGCTGAAGGAAAGTTGCGCCGACAGAAGCCGACGCCTCGACTGGGCCGGGGTCGACTTCCCGCAGAGCTAGGCACGTCATACGGACGATGGGGGCAGCGATATACAAGATCGTCGCCATAATCCCGGGCACCGCGCCCGAACCTAGCACCACGACAGCTGGAATCACGAAAAGAAAAATTGGCAAAGTCTGAAGGGTATCGAGGATTGGCCTCAGGAATCGCTCGGTCGGCATGCTTGCACTGGCAAGAACACCCAACGGAAAGGCGATGACTAGTGTCATGGCAACTGCCACACCAGCGAGGGACACCGTTTCGGTCGCTTGCGTCCACAGTCCGAGGAATTGCACACTCGCAGTCAAACCCGCGATGCCGATCCCTCGAATAGCACCCAATAGCCACACGCCGGTAATACCCACCACCGCCACCACGACCAACCATGGCACTGCGTTGAGAACTGCGCCGGCCGGGTTGACGACGTACACTGTCATCGCGCTTTTCAGTGGGTCCAACACGACTCCGCCACTCACGTTGAGCCAGTCAACGACCACATCGACCTTCCCACGTAGCGAGAAATTCCACCACGTTGGAGCTCTGGAGAAGTCCGCAAAACGCAAAACCGGAATCGTCGAAATAACAATGGTCGCAATGATGATCGTTCCCGCTGTTACGAAAAATCTCTGCCTCCCGTGGACCATACCGGAACGTGTTGCAGTCGACGCACTCGTGGTCCGGTCCAGGACAACAGCGATCAGCACCAACGCAATTCCAGCATCGAGTGCGAGACCGAATTCCAGTCGACCCAAGCTTTGCCACACAGGATCCCCAAGGCCCGAAGCGCCGATCATTGCTGAGATGATGGACATCGCGATGGCTAGCATGATCGTTTGATTCAGGCCACTACGAATCGTCGGAAGCGCCAGTGGGAAAAGGACATCACGAAAAAGCTGCCAGCGAGTGGCTCCGATCGCCTGCGCAGCCTCGACCGGACCGGACGCTACAGATCGGATCCCGACGTCGGTCAAACGTGCCATTGGCGGTATCGCGTAGAGCACCGTGACAAGCACTGCAGCGGTATTGCCCGGACCGACCACGAGAACGACTGGGAGCAGGTATACGAATACCGGGATTGTCTGCATGGCGTCGATGAGTACCCGAATCGGTGCGCGCACCACACTAACCAAAGCGCTTGCGACGCCAATCAGAAAGCCAAGCACAGCTGCCGCCAAGACCGACAGGGCGACGAGGGCGAAGGTCTCTACAAGGTCAGTCCACAACGTGGTCGAAATTACCCACAGCAAGGCCGCTGCCGTCAACGCAGCCGTCCTCGGGCCAGCTAGCGACCACACGAGCATGATCAGCACAATGCACAGAAGCGGAGCCGGAACGAGTTGTAGCCAAAGTAGAAATCCGTCGAATAGTGCGCCGGTTAAGTCCATGAATGGCCGGTACAGCCACTCGCAATCATCGACGAACCAGTTCGTCGCACTTTCGATGGCAGCACCGAACGGAACATGCAGCGCCGGCTCAGGCAAGATCCAGACGAGTGCGAGTACGCACACAACGATCACGCTGGGCGCGAACTTGACCTGTGGGTGCCGAGAAGCGAGAGTCGGCGGTTTGGGCGGGATGGAGGTGATCGTCATAGCGGTCTCCTCAAACCGTCGTGGGGATCCACGACTGCCAAAGCGCGGTATTTGATTTCATCCACTCGTCGACCGCCTCCTCCACCGTCAATCCGTCACCGTCGATGCGCACAATGATGCTATTCAAGCTGTCGATCGGCAGTCCGTAGTTCTTCAGAAATTGTTCGGCGACGGGATGGTCCGAACCGAAACTGGCCGATGCGTAGATGTTCTGTGGTGCATTGTCCCAGCCACATGCACGGGTCGTCTCCCAGCATTCCGTGGTGAACGGCGGCAGGTCGATCAATGTCAGATCGTATTTCGATGTTATTAGATGCGGGCGCCAAATCAAGCCCAACATCGGTTCCCCGCGCTCCAGTGCTCGTGTCCATTCCGCTGCCAAAGCTGCTTCCGATCCAGCGAAGTCGACCTGGACATCGAGACCGAGATTTTTGACCCGATCCTGATCCCCGTACAATGGCTCCCACGCTGGATCTCCAGAGAGATAACGTGCCTTTCCTTCTGATTCGGATGTTGCGAACACTTCGACGCAATCGTTAAGTGCGCGCCAGTCCGGTAGGCCGGGACAAGATGGCTCGATACCGCGAGACGGATCACCCTTGATTACGTAAGTCGGTACGTACCAACCCTCTTCACCGTCATATCCGGTTGGCCCCACTTTTACGACGGTGCTCTGTTTAGTGACGAACTCGTCGATCTGGGCCTGCGCAGTCGGCGCCCAGGCCTCCATGTCGATGACGTTGTTTGCTCTGGACATCGCAGGAAAGACCGTGCTCGTATCGAAACTCTGTGTCGTGACATCGGCACCCATCATAGTCAACACCCGACGGGCGAGTTCAGCGTTGATCTGCTGGTTGGTCCAGTTCATCCTCGCCATCACTATGGAACCTTCGTCTGCGACCGCCGACCGCACAGCGTCATCGACCTCAGCACCACTGGTATCCGAGGTTGGTGGGTGCGCGCATGACGAAGCGAGCAAGGCTCCGCACAAGACAGTGCCAACAAGGATAAAATTGCGTATTGCGGGAAATTTCGGCATGTATTTGACCCTCAGACTTGGGATTCGGTCATGATTGCTCTTCGGGGGGCTGTCAGCTGAAGAGGTGAGTTCGATTGCATCGACGACAAGACATCTTCGGTATCCAAAACTCCGATTACTCGGTCACCGGCGACTACACCTACCTTGTTGTTCGGCGATGCGAGAAGAGGCTGAATGGCATCACAGATCAATGTGTTCGCGTCGATGGTGTGGGGCGTGTCCTCGCCGTGGTATGGGCGCATTATCCACTCGACAGAAAGCACCCGCTCCCGAGGGACATCGCGAACAAAATCCCGGACGTATTCGCTGGCAGGGGCACCCACGAGATCGGCGCCGGTTCCGATCTGAACCAATCGTCCTTCATGCATCACCGCGATCCGATCACCCAACCTGAGTGCCTCGTTCAAGTCATGAGTGATAAAGATGATCGTCTTCCCGACTTCTCTTTGCAGCCGTGCGACTTCGACCTGCATATCGCGACGGATCAGCGGGTCGAGAGCCGAGAACGGTTCGTCGAACAACAGCACATCAGGGTCACCTGCCAATGCACGACCGAGACCTACGCGCTGTTGCATCCCACCGGACAGCTCCGCAGGATAAGCGTTCTCGTATCCGCTCAGACCCACCAGGTCTATCATCTCGCGGGCTCGCGAGATCCGGCTCGCGGACGATTGACCCCTGATCTTCAATCCGTATGCGACGTTCTCGGCTACCGTCTTGTGAGGTAAGAGTCCGAAGTGTTGGAACACCATCGCAAAATCGTTCCGACGAAGATTACGGAGTTCGTTCTTGTCCATCCGTAGAATGTCCCGGCCCTTATAAGCGAGTCGCCCGGCGGTGGGTTCGATCAGGCGGGTAAGACATCTGATCAGGGTGGACTTTCCGGAACCCGAGAGACCCATAATAACAAAAACCTCACCGGGATCGACATCGAAGCTCACACCGTTTATCGCTGCCGTGCACCCGGTCTGTTCGCGAAGCTGCGCCTTGTCTAGATCGTGCAGCTCTGGTGTGCGCACAATCTGTTCGGGATTCGGCCCGAAGACCTTCCAGAGTTCCCTGACTTGCAGAGATGCTTGATCATGGTCGGCATATTGGCGAATCGGCCTTTGGTCGACCATCGCAGTTGTAGCGAAATCCATTCTGCTCCCTAGAGTTTTACGAACGGTAGACCCATCACGTCGAGCCGAAGCAGCTGCACATCGCGGACGCGCCTGCAGAGTCTGGAAGAATTTGGCAGCTCACTCAGCGTAAGTGACCGGCACCACACACTGCCTTGTCGATCTGTGGTGAAAGTAGCCGGAATCTCTCTCGGATTGCACATTGCACACAAGTTTCCCTATTTAATTGATCGGGTGTTGGAAGCACACGGCGCGGAGTATTCCTTCCAGACAGCCGCGGCGGAGGCGATCGCCAATCAGGTCGGAAGTCAGGAGACGGTGCGGCGCTGTGCCGTGCAAGCCCTGATCGATCCCGAGCCCGCTCGTAGACCACCACCATCACCGGCGACTTGACCTCGGCCGAGGCGATCAAAGTCTTGGCCCGCGGACATCAAAATCTGATCTGGTCCCGTAACCGGCAGACCAACGCGTTGCGCTCGTTCGTGCGCGAGTACTACCCCGCCGGACTCGAGGCCTTAGACAGTCTCCATCACGGCAACGCCGTCGCGGTGCTCTCGCGTGCCGCCTCGGCCCGCCAAAACATCTCACCTGGGCGCAGCGACAACCTGATCGATCCTGAAAAGAGTTGGGACACAACGTAATATAGAAACACGCGCTAAGCAATTCATGTTGTATTGCGTCCCGACCATCTCACGGCACCACCTCCGGTTGCCGCTGCGTTCGCCGCCATCACCCGCTCGGCGGTGGCGCTGATCGCGGAGTTGAACCGTCAGATCGTCGACCTCGAAGCCGAACTTACGCGCCATTTTGAATCACACCCGGACGCCGCTACCTACCTCTACCTGCCAAGAATCGGTGTCATCCTCGGCACCCGAATGCTCGGTGAATTCGGCGACGACGTCGACCGCTACACCAACGCCAAGTCCCGCAAGAATTACGCCGGGACGTCACCCCTGACAGTTGCGGCAGGCAAGAAGCGAGCCGTATTGGCTCGTCATATCCGCAACCGGTGGCTCTACGATGCTATCGACCAGTGGGCTTTCTGCGCCCTCAACCAAAGTCCGGGAGCTCGCACGTTCTACGACCAACACCGCGCTGCCGGAGACCTCCACCACCAAGCGCTCCACGCACCCGCCAACAGACATGTCGGGCTTCCGAACGCATTCTCAACGAAGCCGGCGCTACCCTCGCGGACACTGTCCAACTCACCACATACGTCACCGACATCGAGCAACGCGCACCTGTCAACGACGTGCGAAAGCAGCTCTTCGGGCTGTGTAGGCCGGCCAGTACTTTGGTAGAGGTGAGCGCCTTGGCGGCCGCAGGCGCGGTCATCGAAATCGACGCTGTCGCAGTTCGTTCCCGGACCTGAACCATTCGCACCCAAAAGACCCGAATTCTCCATCAGCCGAGGCTGATGGAGAATTCGGGTCTCGACGGCGATGTCGAGGGTGCTGATCGGCGGTCAGTTCGCGGCAGCCTCTACGATTCCTGGCTGTCGCGCTACTGGACGCGCTCCGACCGACCCGAACCTGCTGAAGTTCTGGCGGCCAGGGTCACTGCGAGCGAGGCCAATCCATCTTCACCGGTGGCCAGCGGAATACCGTATCCGCGGGCTGCCGAGGTGAAGCGGTGCAGGGCGTACTCGTAGATACCATGATGCTGCACATCTACCGTGTGTTCCCCACGGTCATCTACGAGCGTTACCGTTCCCACAGGTTGCTGTGTGAGAACGTCGGTGGCATGGATGCTTCCTCGAGTCCCGTGAATCGAAATTCCGGTTCCTCCGTGGGGGACGTTGAACGTGTCGATGATGTGGGCAAGGATTCCGTTCTTGAGCTTCAGTACGGCGACCATGCCCTGTTCCACCGGATAGTGACTATCAGCGATGGCCATGACCTCGACTATTTCTGAGCCGAAGATGTAGCGCAGAGTATCTGCGTCGTGCGCGACCAGATCGAAGGCGACACCGCCACCTGCCGAGGGGTCCTCCAGCCTCCAGCCACGAAGATTCGACGGAAGCTCGCACACGTGAGTCACTCCTGCATACAGAGGAGTCCCAATGGCTCCGTCGGCAACGAGGTTACGGATGCTCTGGATGGTGGCCGCGCCACGGAGGTGATGGTTCGTTCCCAGCACGACGTCTTCCTTGTTCGCCGTGTCCACCATCGATCGCGCATCACTGAGCGACATCGCCAGCGGTTTTTCACACAGCACGTGTTTCCCAGCTCGAATCGCTGCAATTGCCTGACTTGCGTGATGCTGATTGGTGGTGCTGATGTACACGGCGTCGACCAGATCGTCCTCGAGCAGATCATCCAGTGAGGTCGTCACTCTCGGTATGCCGAAACTCGCAGCAAACCGCTCCCCTCTTTCACGATCACTGCTGACCAGTATCGCGACATCCGAACCAGGCTGGCTGCGAATTGCGTCGATCATGAACTCACGAGCAATCGTGCTGGCACCCACAAGACCCCAGGACAAACCTTGTACATTTTTCATAGTCGACCTCACCGCCCAAAGTTCGCTTTTCTCAGGACAATTGCCCGACGGCTCCGCGCCGAGGTTTCGGAGACGAGGAGTCCTGCGCTACATCGATGTCGCTGAGAACCTCGGCGAAGACGTCCACCACAAGTCGAACGTCTTCCTCCGTATACGGTGCGATCGGGCCGAATGTTCTGCTGCTGATCGCCAGTCCTCGGTTCGTGACTCCCAGGCACATCAGGCGCCACAGATACTGATCCGCATCCGCAGCCACTCGCGCGTTCACCACTTCTTCGGACGTGAAGTGTATTCCACAGCAGGGTCCGTCACCTGTTACCTGAACATCGATATTCAGGGACGCAGACACATCTCGAATTCCTTTGCGGATGGCGTTTCCTTGTTCTCGTACCTGAACGAAAACCTCGTCGGTCGCAAGGTCGAAATTGGCAATAGCTGCCGCAATAGTCATCGGATTCTGGGCGTGGGTGTTCGAGGCGCTGATCGGCTGTTCCAAATGGTCGGCATTGCCGACCACCGCGGCCACCGGTAAGCCCCCGCCCAGCATCTTGCCCAAGACGGTGATGTCCGGTGGCGGTGTCAGGCCTAGGTATGCGCTGGCACCACCAGCGGAGAAACGACCACCGGCGATGACCTCGTCGAGGATGAAGGGCACACCGTTCTCGAGCGCAAGTGTGCGAAGTTCTTGGACGAAGTCGTTACGTTGATGTATGGCACCTGGAATAGTCATGATCGGCTCGACGATCACTGCTGCCAACTTTTTGCCGTACTTGTCGAAAGTCTGCCGCGCACTGATGAGATCGTTGTAGTCGATGTCGACTTGGTTCGTGGAAGCAGCTGACGGCAATCCACGCAGTGAGGATCCGCCCTGCAACAAGTAGTCGTTCTGTCCGTGGAATCCACCGGAGATCCGCATGATCAACTGATTACCGGTGATAGATCGAGCCAGTCGCAACGCATAGGTGTTGGCCTCGGAACCAGAAGGCGCGAAGATTACTCTCTCGGCACCAGGGACTCGCGCGCACAACCGTTCTGCGAACTCATCGCGGTTGGGTGACGGGTGCATCGCCCCTCCAGGCGCGCCGATCTGGTGGGTCGCTCGTGCGACCGCATCCGCAATATAAGCATTGCCGCGCCCGAACATCGACGCGTTCCAGCCCGCGTTGCAGTCCAACGAGCGATTTCCGTCGATGTCGGTGAACCACGCGCCAGAACCGGATTCGATGTACACCGGATGCGGCATGCCTGAACTGAATCGGGTGCGCTGCCCAGCGGCTATCGATCGCGCAGCAGCACGATCAGCTGACGCCGACGAACTGTGTTTGTCCTCGAACTCTGCGCGCCAGGAGGATTCCAGATCCTGTAGTGACGCATGGTTGATTGTCATATCGTGTAGCCCCTTGCGAAGGTGGAGAAGGACGGAGTGATCAGTCCGCGGAGATCACGGTGCGGCTCTGCTCGCGCAGATACTGCTGTAGGTAGTGCGGCCCGGCTGTTCCGCGGCCGGTGTTACCGGAATGCTTCCAACCACTGATCGGTTGACGGCCAGGCCATGCGCCCGTGGTCGAACCCGCACGTCGATTGACGTAGACCACCGAAGATTCGATCGTGGAAAGGAACTCAGCGATTTCTGCCTCGTCGGTGGTGAAGACCCCAGCAGTCAATCCGTAATCGGAGTCGTTGGCCTCAGCGATGGCTTCTTCGAGCGTCGAGACACTTTTGATCGCCACAATCGGCAAGAACAGCTCGTCTCGCCATGCACGGGCGTGGCTCGGAGCCTCGACCACAGTAGGTCTGACGTAGGTTCCACGGTTATATGGGGCGTCGGTGATGACAGTTCCGCCAGCGAGCACGACGCCACCGGCACCGACGATCTCATCGATCGCTGCGGTGAAGCGTTTCCCGGCGGCGGCATTGATGACCGGGCCGGTCGATACCGCTTCGGTACTCGGGTCGCCGACCGTCAAGGCTTCCGTCCTCTCGACCAGCTTCGCCTTGAGTGCGGCGTAGACCGACTCGTGCACGAACACCCGCGAACATGCGGAGCACTTCTGCCCGCTGTACCCGAACGCAGAACGAACGATCCCCTCTGCCGCCGCGTCCAGATCAGCCGACGCACCGACGATAGTGGGATTCTTGCCGCCCATTTCGGCAATAACAGGCTTGCTGTGGGGTGCGAGCGACGTAGCAATCGCGGACCCGACTGCGTATGAGCCAGTGAAGGTCACGCCTCCGAGCAATGGACTGCTCGTGATGGCGGCACCCACTTCGGCACCGCCTGTCAAGACCGTCAGTGCGTTCGGCGGCAATCCCTCGGCAATCAGCGCATCCCGCAACATCGTTGCCGCGAGCTGGCCGGCAGGCGAGGGCTTCACGATTACGGTGTTGCCGGTCACCAGTGCAGCTGCCGACGGTCCCGTCGCAAGTGCAAGTGGAAAGTTGAGTGGCGAGATGACAGCCCACACACCGTACGGCCGCATCACACTGACATTGGACTCGTTGTCCGCGTCAGCCGGCATCTCGGTGCGGTAACCCTTGGTGCGCTCGAATTCGTCGCAGTAGAGCCGTAGAAAGACGGGGGCCTCGTCGGCCTCTGCCAGGGCTTCCGCGGGTGTTTTTCCTGCTTCCAGCACGATTTGACCCGCTAACACGAACCGATCTCGTTCCAAACGGTCGGCTGTGCGACGGAGAATGTCGATACGCTCCGCCACATCGACCTTCGACCACAGAGGGAAAGCACCCGCTGCAGCGGTGAGCGCCCGCTGAGTCTGCTCGGCTGTAGCCCAACCGAACCGTCCGATCAGCAGAGTGTTGTCGATTGGAGACCACTCCTCGTGCCACTGTTCGACCTCTGCACAGACTTCGGTGCCGATGCGGACAGGATGGTCTTTCCCGAGCCCCGCGCGGGCCGCAGCAATTCCTTGTTCGAGTTCCGCGGCGTACGTAGCAGTTCCGTTGACCAGGCTGGCATATGTGACGGGCATGTTCATCCATTCAATTCGTGTTCTTGATTCGGAATTCAGGAGTTGTAGTGGTCGGTGCGTATCGCACACCGCATGGTGTCGGTCGATTGGTCCAGTTCTCTGAAAAGGGTTTGTCCTCAGATCCCCGTCCTATCCCGAATACGACGGATAATCGAGGATCTGCTGCCTACACGGCCCACACCTGTTCGCCTACGGATTCACATTTCGCAAGATCGGAGGTAGCCGCAAGTCCAAACCTGCAGTCCGAAAGTACGTTTGAGAACAGGAGCTTGAAATCGACTCTAACCCTGGTGGGCGCGGAACCTCAATCGGCAAGGTGTGCAGACCCGTGGGTCGACCATGCACGACGTGTGACGCGGCTAGCCGACCCGGACGCGCGCCTGGGAGCCTGGAGCGCCTTGCTACAACAAGTGTGGCGTGACGCGGCCGAATACCGTATCGGGGTTCGCTCAGGGAATCGCGGTCTTGCGGCTTTTGCGATGAACCATTGGTTGCACGGGGCCGCTTTACACCCCACCGTAGCGAATCGCTATGCATACTGATCGCAACTCCACATGGAAGACCCGCACTCCGACCTTGGCCGAGTCTTCGGGATCAACGGACCGGATTGTGATTGACTCCGGTGAGTAGAAGGTGTCCGGCATCGACTGGAATTGTGACGCCAGTGACGGATGATGCCAGTGCCGAATTCAGGTAGATTGCGGTATTTGCAATTGTCTCGGGCGGAAGTACTGTGTTTCCCTTCAGCGCATGATAGCTGTAACCTGCATTGATCATGTCCTCCGCGGTGCCACCCTCGTGTCCGGCGAACATGTCCCAGGCTTTCTGCTGGTTCGTCATGGGAGTCAGAATCGACGCGGGGCAGATTGCGTTGCAGCGAATTCCATGGGGGGCGAGTTCGAGCGCAATGTTCTTCATCAAACCAAGCACACCATGTTTTGCCGCTACGTAATGTCCGTAATTCATACCCGGTTCGACTGCATTGACCGATGCTGTGATGACGATCGAGCCGGCTTGACGCTCGATCATGTGGGGAGCCAGAGCTTTTGCAGACTTCCAGACACCTGTCAGGTTGACATCGATACTGTCGTTCCATGCGGTTTCCGACAACTCCCAGAACGGCGCACGCGCCCAGATGCCGGCGTTGGCGATCAACGCGTCGATCTTGCCGAATTCGTCGATGCCTGCAGCCACAGCCGCATCGAGCTGCGACTGGTCCCGTACGTCGGCATCGAACGTGAGCACGCGGCGCCCAAGCGCTTCGACCTGTTTCGCGGTCTCTGCCATGTCCTCTGCGTTGGCCAACGGATAGTCGACGGTGTCGATATGTTTCGTGATGTCGAGCAGAATCACATCGGCACCGGCTCGTGCAGATTCGACGGCATGAGCCCGGCCTTGGCCGCGGGCTCCGCCGGTGATCAGTACGACTTTTCCCTCTAACAAACCCATGAGCTTCTCCTTTTATCTATGTCGCGTTGTGCCGCGGCCCGGAGGGGCAGCGGCGGGCGTCGATCGAATGCTGGTGAGCCCCCGCGCGGGCTGGGTCGCGGGCACTCGTATCTACTCGCCATCTCGCTGCGGTGTGGGCTGCTGGTCAGTCGACGAATGTGCGAGTCGTGGAAAATGCGCGGCGCGTTGCCTCGCGCACTGACATGCTGCGTACCTCGGCAGAAATCAGTTCTACTGCCCAGGGGCCGCTGTATCCAGTAGATTTGACTGCGGAAACGAACTCGGGTATGTCGAAAATTCCTTCGCCTGGAAACCTCCGATTGTTCACGGTGTCGTCCAGCAGCGATCCACGAATTTCAGCGTCGGCGTCATCGATTTCGACGCCGACAATTCTGTTTCCAGGAATGCTGCGAATGTAGGCGAAATCGACGTCGAGGCGCTCCGTGTGCCAAATATCGATGTAGAGACCACCAGCAAGGTGATCGGCGAGTTCGATCACTGCCATCGCTTGCTGGGGCGTCTGGATCTCACGGAACGGCGCGGGCTCGATCCCGACCATCGTGCCGGCGTTCGACGCATCCTCTGCGAGTTTTGCGAAATGCGGGGCCAACCGTTCGGCATCGAACTCGTCTCGGTGGAACTTGCCGCCTGTCTTCAAGACACGAGCGCCGAGGACCTCTGCTGCACGCAGCAGTTCGGCGCGAGAAGCATCCGACTCGACGCGTTCGGGTCCATCCGTGAACCAGTCTTCGAGAAATTCGACTTCGACAATACTGATCCCATTGCCATCGAGTATCTTTCGAAATTCCCCGTACCCAATGCTGTCGCGGACGACCGCGAGGTCCATGTGCTGAATGCCGAAACCCGCAAATCCAGCAGCACTCACAGCCTCTACGCGCTCCCGAATCGATACTGGGCTCCGCTCATCGTCGGTACAAGGCGCTGCCGCCCCCGCCGACGTCCAACATGAGGCAATCAGATCAACACTCGTCATACCATGCCTTTCGAGATATACTGGAAAATTGTAGGACATTTCTTCACTCTGATAAGTCAGACGACTATCTGATTGTCGACTCCCGTAATCATCGCAATGATCTCCTCGGCAGTGGTTGCGGCTGCCGCTCGGCTACCGACCATCTCGCCCCGGCGTAAGACCCAGATCGTGTCTACAAGGTCGAAAACTTGACGCAGATTGTGACTGATAATTATCACAGCCATCCCACGCCTTCTCAGGTCTCGAATGATGTCCTCGACGGCGGCAGTTTCACGTACGCCCAGGGCTGCAGTGGGCTCATCGAGAATGATCAGTCGGCTATCCCAGGACGAGCCCTTGGCAATTGCCAGACACTGGCGTTGACCGCCGGACATCGCACGCACCGGTTGGCGTAGGTCGGGAATGTTCACCCCTGTTTCAGCGAGCATTTCCTTGGCCCGCTTACGCATCCCACGCCGGTCGGGAACACTGAGCCAGCCCAGCGACAGCCGGGATGTTTCGCGACCCAGGAACATGTTCTCGACGACATTGAGATCGTCACACAGGGACAGATCCTGGTAGACGGTTTCAATGCCCATAGCCCGGGCTTGCTGAGGTGATGTGAAGTGTTGAGGTTCGCCGAGAACCTCCAGCACACCCGAATCGGGTTCGTGAACACCGGACAGGGTTTTGATGAACGTGCTCTTACCTGCGCCGTTGTCACCCACAACTGCAACAACTTCGCCCGCGCGAATCGAGATGCTGGCGTCGCGCAGAGCCTGGACACCGCCGAAGCTCTTAGCGAGATTCCTGGCCTCCAAGATCATTTCTTGTGCCATGTGCGTTCTTCTTTCGTGAGATGGATGTGAATACGCGTCGCGACGCCGAGTCGATCCGTGATGCAGCTGTCTTTCCGTCAGAGTTCAGGCTCCACGCTGTCGACATTTTCCTGTGTCACGGTAAGGAGGGGTAGATAGTCGTTCGGCGTCTTGACCTCATCCCTGTTGCACGTGAGCCAGTTACCTACTGCTGTCGTGACTTCTTCGGCCTGCAGGCCCATGTCCTGCATTACCGTTCCCAGAACCTGCCCGTTCTGAAGCATCGGAACGATGTCGTTGATGAGGTCACCGAAAACCCACTTCACCTCTGGGCGGCCACTGTCGATTGCGTTCTGGACTGCAGTCCCCGCCTGTGGGCCCTGGGTGATAATGACATCGAGATCGCCGACGGGAAACTTCGTCAGCCAGTCGCGTGAGATCGAAAGCGATTTGGCGCTGTCCCAGTTGTCTGGTTCCTGCGCAACGATCTGGTAGCGCGGATCTTGGGCCGCGAGATCTTCCACAGCCCTGGTTCGCTCGATCTGGGCGGTGGTTCCCATCTGGCCCATCAAAAGTCCGATTTTTGCGCCGTTGGGGAAGTTCTTCTTGACCAGATCGACCTGATGTTGCCCGAAATCATAATTGTCCGGGCCGACGTAAGTTACCAAAGAATCGGTATTCTTGAGCGCCAGATTGAGCGCGAAGACTGGGATCCCGGCTTGGCCGGCTTCGTTGAGAACGGGAGCCAAACTCTCGGGGTCAGGCGGATACACGATGATCGCGGCACTCTGTTCGGCAATGAATCCGCGAATTGCCGCGATTTCGGTGTTGATGTCGTTCTTGCCCTGCTGAATGTTGAGGTCCAGCCCCAGCGCGTCGCCCCGCTCTTTGATCTTGTTCTGCATCAGCGCGGCATCGGGCCCCACTGCGGTGTCGAAGAACAGCACACCGACTTTTTTGTTGGTGGACGGTTCGCAGTCCGTCTTCGATGTCACTGCTTTTGCATCGTCCGTGCTTGGCGTTGTGCACCCGACTGCAAAGCCGCACAGCGAGATCGCTGCGGTCAGCGTTACAGCGCGCGTGATCCATGGACGGTTTCGTACGCTCATTTTTCCTACTTTCGACGGTTGGGACAGCGGTTCGGTCAAGATGCGCGTTTGCGGGTGTAACTCTCGAATCCAACGGCAAGGAGGATGACTGCCCCGGTGACGGCTGGCACGAAGTACGGTGACAAGCCGAAGATCGTGAACGCGTTGGTCATGACGCCCAAAAGGAGGGTTCCTACGATCGCGGATCGGACGAAACCGGCTCCGCCGCGCAGTGATGTGCCGCCGAGAACAACGGCTGCGATGGCAGTCAGGGCCCAGGTGGCACCTGCGGAGGGTGTACCGGTTCGTGACAGCCCGACCGAGAGCACACCTCCCAGCCCCGCACACAGGCCACAGATTCCGTAGACCGCAACCAGCATCCATTTGACCGAAATGCCGGCCCGAGCAACGGCTACCTGGCTGCTGCCCACTGCGTATACGAACAGTCCGAACCGCGTTCTACGCAGGATCCACCAGATGCTCACCATTGCGATCAACCAGATGACAACGGGCATCGGAATGCCGAGTACCTTGGCGAAGCCGAGGTTGATCCAGGCTTCCGGTAGTCCATAGATAGGAATCGCATCGGTCGCGATGAATAATGCGCCGGTAACCACTGATCCGACGCTGAACGTGGTGATGAAGGGGTTGATTCCGATTACCCCGATCAGGAATCCGGAGGCCATCCCCACCAGGAGTGAGACACCGAGAGCGACCACGATCGCCGTGGCCAGTCCACTGCCGATGGACATAGCGCCTGCGATGCAGCCCGAGGCTGCTCCGACTGCTCCGACCGACAGGTCGAAGCCCGCAGTGATAATGGTCAGCAGCATTCCCAGTGCAACGATGCCGATTACGGCGCTCGACGAAAGCACGTTGAGGAGGTTGGAGGTACTGCGGAAGGCCGGCGAGGTGGCGGCCAGCACGACGGTTGCAACAACGAGCACCACTACCATCAGGTACTGAACAAAAACCTCTGGGCTCCAGACCAGCCGGGACTTCCGACCACCTCGAGCCGCGACATTCTCGGGTTGGGCGATGGTCGTCGCAAGGGAGACCGGTGTCTCGTGGGTACTCGCCGCACGTCGGTGATGCGGTGCCCCAGTCTCGGTGGTCGTTGTCGAACTGTTGTCGGTCATGTCTGAATTACTCCGAATCCGAAGCCAATGGTGTAGTGGACGACAGCAATTCGTCGCTCTTGTTCAACCTGCTCGAATCAGGTCCGTCATCGGACTCTGTCTGCGAGGCCCACACTTCGATATGGATCGGCTGGCTCGTGCGCCGACGCATCTCTTCCTGAAAGACTATGAGGACCGTCACTCCGATGCGACGGACACTTTGTGAGATAAACGGTGAAAAAAGTGTCGCAGTGTGCACATCGCTGACCGATCGTGTTGGGGCGGGTCCGTGGTGCGTCCACGCCCGCTCGAGGACGCCACTCCTCAGGCGCGAAACTGCAACGGCGCTCTGCCGACTAGGCCTGTCGCAGCCATTTATCCGTACTGCCTGGTCGGATCCGGGTGGTAGGCATTCGATGGCAGGATGCGAGCAGCCAGTCCGCCACCTTCTGCCGAGAGTCATACCGCTGCAATATCTCTGGATCATTTCGTAGTCAGTCTCCGGGAGCTCGACGTAGACTCCTGGCGAGCTTGTCCGATCGGGGCGCGCCGACTGCAGCAAGCGCGGGAAGCGCATCCGGTGCACAGATCGCGCTCTCAGGTCGCATCCGTTGCACATGATGGCGGTATCGCCTCTCAGCAACGTCAAATACTGTTTGAAAAGGTCGAACAGTTGATAAGTGAGGAACGAATGAAACTAACTGGCGCACAAATCATCGCTCGAACACTGAAGGAATTCGGCGTCGAGTACGTTGCAGGGATTCCCGGTCACGGTGCATGGACATTTCTGGACGGATTCCTCGACGAAGAATCCAAAATTCCCGTGATTCAGGTTTTCCACGAGCAGAGTGCGGTCCACCTCGCAGATGGCTACTACCGCGCGACCGGCCGCCCCATGGCCGCCTTCACCTCGATCGGTCCCGGTGCCACCAACACGGTAATCGGAATGGCCACTGCGTACGCCGACTCCTCGGCAGTCCTATTGCTGACCGGCGGACCGCACACCCACATGGTCGGCAACGGCATCATGCAGGAGCTGGAACGCAAGCAAGACAATGAGTTCCCGGAAGTGCTCGCGCCGGTGACAAAACGCCACTGGGTGGCGAACCGCACGGACAAGCTCCCATCGATTCTGCATCGCGCCTTCAGCGCCATGCTGACAGGCCGACCTGGCCCCGTTCATATCGAGATCGCAATGGATGTACAGGCCGCAGCCGCGGACGTCCAGATCCCGAAGCTTCACGAACGTCTTCCCGTCGGCAAGATCTATCCCGATCCCGAGGCAGTGAACCAGGCAGTGGCGCTCCTCGCCGGTGCGAAGCGCCCTGTCATCGTCGTCGGCGGCGGTGCTCTCCTCAGCAATGCCTCCGAGGCGGTGCTCGAGCTCGCCACAAAGCTGAAGATCCCCGTGGTCACGACGTACAACGGAAAGAGCACCTTCCCCGAGGATCATGACTTGTTCGGCGGTGACATCGGATACATCGGAAGCACATCGGGCAACAAGCTCGCGGCGGATGCCGACGTCGTCCTCTCCGTCGGAAATCGATTCACTGACTGGTCGGCTTCGAGCTACCGCAAGGGCGCAACGTTCTCGTTCCCGCCCGCCAAGCTTATCCAGATCGATATCGATCCCCACGAGATCGGCAAGAACTATCCGGTCGCAGTCGGGATCGTTGCCGACGCCGTGCCCGCTGTATCGCTGATCGCCGCGCAGAGCGATGAAGTGGCCAACCGTGACGATTACCTAGGTGAAGTCATACGACTCCGCCAGGAGTGGAAAGAGAAGCTGGCACCGCGTCTCAACAGCGACGCATCGCCGATGACCTCGCAGCGTCCACTCAAGGGGCTTCGCGAGATCCTGCCGCGCGACGCCATCGTCGTGGCCGGCTCCGGAAACGCACAGGGCACCGTCAAACAGACGTTCGACGTGTACGAGCCGAAGACACACTTCACGTCCGGTTCGTTCTCACCCATGGGATGGGCTGTACCAGCCGCAATGGGCGTGAAGCTGGGTCGACCCGACAAGATCGTCGTATGCGTCGTCGGAGACGGTGAATTCCTGATGGGAATTCAGGAAATCGGTGTGGCGGTAACTCACAACATACCCGTGGTCTTCCTGGTACAGAACAACTCCGGGTACATCTCGATCCGCGGAGGGCAGCGGAAGATGACCGGTCGCTACGTCGCATCGGAGTTCGCAACGCCCGACGGGGAGCCCTACTCCCCCGATTACTTGGCAATCGGCCGAGCTTTCGGCCTCAAGACCTGGCGCGCAGAGACACCGGAAGAAGTCGACCGATACCTCAAGGAAGCAATAGAGTCGGGTGAACCGGCAATCGTCGAGGCAATGACAGCACGAGATGCTGCAGGTCCGTTCGTTCCCGGCTGGTGGGATTTGCCAGTAAGCGCCGATATCACCGACGAACGGCAGGATGAGTATTGGGAGGGCCGAGCCCTGCAGCAGCACCTGTGAACTGAAGCAGATCGACAGTCCTGCAGCACTGCCCGGATGGATTCGCAATCACTGCTTATCCGTCCGGGCAGCTTTGTCGAATCGAGCGTTCAGTAGTCGAACGCCTCGAACCTGACGTCCTCACCGGCCACCCACTCCAGAACCGCTTTGTGCAATGGCCGAGCAGCGCACACGTAATACTGTCTTCGCCCGACGCGTCCCACGGCTTTGACGTCGGCCTCGGTCATTCTCCTGGTGTGTGTTCGGGCTCCGAGCTGTTCGAGAGTGCGAAGCTGGGCATACCCGTTGGAGTCCATGTGTCCGGTGAGGAACACGGTGATTGCCACCCCCCAGTGGCTGACCCGCTCGATAACGTCGACGGCGAGAGCCAGGTCCTCTGCGCGCACACTCCAGAGCAGGGTCAGTGCGAGTCCGGATTCGTGGGCAGCGCGCGCCTGCGCCGTGAATGGAGTGATCCCGACGCCCGATGCCACGACCACTACGTCATCGGTGTCGGGCTTCGTGTCGGCGTACCTGGTGTCATCCTCGCCGCCGAAGCCCATGACAGTGACATCCAGGTCCGAACGTGGGGTCCATCGCGACAGCAGTCCGGTGACCGGTCCGTGCTCCCGAACGGTTATCTCGAACTCGTTGCTGCCCAGTGCATCCGGTTCACTCGACACCGTGAACGTTCTGATGAAGTCGTCGTTGAGGGAGCTGGGGTCATGGTCGCGCATGTGCGACCAGCCGCGATCGAGTTGAGCCGCGAAGTCGAGGGTGACGTGTTGCCCTGCGCACCAGTGCAACGGCTTCGGCGGTTCGCCCGGAGACAGTCGAAATGTGTACCGCGAAATCGTCGGTGTGATCGGTAGCTTGTGGATCAGCGAGGCAAGCGTTCTGTCTGCTGGTCTGGGCTGCTGGCCAGCGACGCCGACCTCGCGGGCCGATCTCCTGACCGGGGGGTTGTACGGCGACGGTTCCAGCAGCGTGCCTCGGAACGGAAGGCTGTTTCTCACCAAGCGCACCGCCTCGATTTCGATCCGAACAGCCAAATTGCTATGCGGCAGAACATGTTCAGCGGCATCGTCGATCAATACCTCTGCGCGTCCCGCCAGGTAGAGAACGTCGCCGGTGTCGAAATCGGGAAAGGTGACTCCCACGGCCCGGTCGGAGGTGATGTTCCCCAACGTCTGGTAGAGGCGGTTTCCCGAGTACTCCGGGTATACCAGGGTCACGCCCTCCGCTTCGGAGTTGCTGAAGACCCGGACGAATCCTGGTGACCCGCCACGGATGTTGGTGTCCATGCTGTCGGTACCGTGCCGGCTGGAGATGAGGAACGTGTCGGATTTGCCGATGATGGCGAGCGCCTCGGCTGGTAGCGGCAGTGAATCGGTGATCAACTGCGGAGATGATTCGTAGGGTGTTATCGCCCGCTTGTTCAGATACTTGGGGCAGTTTCCGAGGGTTCCGTCGACTGTGACGTCAACCTGGACGTCGACGCGTTCGCTTTTCTCTGAAGGTGTTGTCTTCGTGCGCTTTTCCACAACGACGCCGTCGAGCATGCGTCCGGCGATCTTGGCCCTTCCCCTGTGCTCCAGGTCGATAACGAGACCCGAGACCAGCCTTCCTCGTCCGTTCGTATTGTCGCCGCACAACAGACCCTCGAGCACTGGGTCGGTACCCGACCAATCAGTGTCCTGTTCTGCGGTGTGAGGTTCGAGCTGTGCCTGGAACCTCAGCCGCAGAACCCCGACCGCGGCCGGGGTTGCTGTTCCAGCAGCGCCCCCGAGCAAAGTTGTCCACACACGGTCGTCGACGCCGATTGTTCCGAGCGCCACGAGTGGACTCCGAGTCATCCAGAGTCCGTACGCGGTGGGCAGACCTGGAGCAGTGGGGTTGTCCTCGTAGGGCACCTGCATAAGACGGTGCATCGTCTCTTCTCCTGGATGCCACTGGCTCAGCACACGGTCGTCATCTGTTCGCATGACGGGTGACCTTTCTCGAAGAATGTTGACCTACATGGCTATTCGAGGTATCTGGTGCGGAATCGAGAACGCGTTCGGGTCGGCGCGATCAGGCTGCGTGTCGTGTCCCGGAGAGCCCGTGCAGGAAGGTGGTGATCAGGGAGGCGACTTCGTCGAGGTGGCTTTCGAGCAGAAAGTGGCCCCCGTCCAGTAGGTGGATTTGCGCGTCGGCAAGATCGCGCAGGAACGCACGCGCACCGTCGGGGCCGAAGATCTCATCGTTCTTGCCCCAGACGGCGAGGAGTGGGGGCCGCGAATCACGAAAGTAGCGCTGCACAGCGGGGTACAGGCGGACATTCGTTGGATAGTCGGCGAAGAGCCTCAGTTGGATCTCGTCGTTGCCGGGACGGGTGAGCAGCGCGTGGTCGTGGATCCAGGCGTCGGGGCTCAGGAGGGTCGGATCGGAGACACCGTGGACGTATTGCCATCGCACTGCTTCGAGTTCGAGTGCTGTGCGCAGCGGTGCAGCGTTTTCCGGCGTGCGGTTCTCCGCGTAGGTCCACAGGGGTGCCCAGAACGATTCCACGAACCCCTCCTCGTACGCGTTGCCGTTCTGGGTGACGATGGCGGTGATGCGATCAGGATGACTGAGGGCGAGACGCCATCCGACGGGTGCGCCGTAGTCCTGGGTGTAGATCGCGTACCGGTCGAGACCCAGTTGATCGAGGAGGTGGTCGGTGACGGCGGTGAGGGTATCGAAGGTGTAGTCGAAGTCGTCGACGGACGGAGCCGCCGAGTATCCGAAGCCGATGAGGTCGGGTGCGATCACGTGAAAATCATTGGCCAGCAACGGGATGAGGTGGCGAAACATGAAGGAGCTGGCGGGAGTTCCGTGAAGCAGCACGATGGTGGGATCGGACGGATTGCCGGCCTCGCGGTAGAAGACTTCGAGTCCGTCGACGGTGGTGGTGTGGTGATGAACGGCGACCATGGATAACCCCTATGGATAGTTGATGTGGTTACTTGGACGACAGAACCACAGTGCGCGTAACCTGTCAAGTGATCTATGATGGTTACATGAACATCGAGGAGGCGCAGTCGATCGACGAAGCACTGCTGATCGACCTGCTCAACACCACGCCGATGGTCGAGGATCAACCGATCGATCTTCTGGCGGACGACACGGGCGGCCGCGACTGGCTGAGTGCGCGCGGCGGGACCGGAAGCGCAGAGGAACTTCGGGTGAGCCGCGCTGTACGTGACGACCTCCAGCGGGTGGTGCGGGGTGCAACGTCACCGTCGTCGCTGAGCAAGTACCTGGATGGCCTCTCGCGGGTGCCGGTTCTGACCGATGACGCCCTCGACTGGGTTCTGCAGGTGGCCGAGGATCGCCGACTGGCGTCACGGATTGTGCTGGCGTGGGCGGGGATTCGTGAGAGTGTGCCCGGCGCACTGCGCCCGTGTGCGAATGACGAGTGCCGCTTGTTTCTTCTGGATCGCTCGCGTGCGGGCACCGCGCGGTGGTGCTCGATGGCCACCTGTGGCAACAAGATGAAGGCCCGACGGCACCGCGCTCGGGCGGCGGGCGGCTGATTGTCGCGCACAGCAGTGGGCGCGAGGACTTCGCGCTCTCGGTGACCCAGCTCATCACTGGGGACTACAGCAACGGCGAGGCCATGCGAACGGATGACGGTATCCGCCCGACACCTCGTGACAGAATGCCTCTCCGAGTACGAGCCCGCCCCAGGGCCTGTACTCCCGACTATTGAGGCAGCCGTTGAAGCGCAGCTTCACTCGCGCATTACGTCCAGAATCCTCCCGAACGTTGCCCAGTCTTCCCGAGTCAGCTTCTTCAGCGGACTGACGGAGGTCAGCGCCTGACCGAGGCGCTCTCGGGTACGCGTTCCTTCATCGGTCAATTCGACGAATTTACGCCTGCCGTCCGCCGGGTCGGGTGCCCTTTCCACCAATCCGCGGGCTTCGAGTTGCTTGACGATGAAGGTCGTATTGGAGGCGTTGCATCGCAGTCGTGCCGCGAGGTCTGACATCGTCAGGTCGGTTCGACCCGGGTGCACGGTCCACAGCGCATGCGCGGTAATGAGTGTCAGACCCTCCTCTGCCGCAAACGGCGCAAGGTCGTCATTGATCCGAAGAGCAAGTTCCTGCATCTGCAGAGTCGTGTCGAGGATGTCCACATTCGCAGGCTAGCAGTAGTTCAAGTCATGAAGTACATTGATAGTTCAAGACTTGAAGGAGATGGGGATGTTGGAACTCGCACGACTCGACGGGCGCACGGTCGCCGTCACCGGCGCTACGTCAGGAATCGGATATTTCATCGCCGAACAGCTGGCTGAGCTGGGTGCCGAGATAGTCGTCGTGGCGCGCTCGGAGGAACGAGGCCGACGTGCCATCAGCCTCTTGCCCCACCACGGACGCCATCGGTTCCTCAGGATGAATCTCGCGGACGTCGACTCCGTCCGTCGTGCGGGCGAAGAGTTACGGGACACGACTCAACTCGACGGCCTGGTGATGAACGCGGGCTCGATTGCTGCACCCAAGTCGCCCGAGGAGGGCCCTTTCGGCGTGGAGCTGACTGTGGGCACAAACTTTCTCGCACATGTCGAACTCCTCCGTCTCGCCCTCCCGTCCTTGGAGCGGACATCAGGCGGAGCCAGAGTCGTAAGCATAGGAAGTATGCTCACGCAACGCATTCCGTTCGATCCGGACAACTGGCTGTCTCAGGGGTCCTACCGCCCACGCGCGGCGTACGCCATGTCCAAACACGCGACGGAGATGCTGGGTTTCGAGCTGTCCCGCAGACTTCGAAGCCGAGATTCTTCGGTCGAGTCGATCGTTGCTCATCCAGGCGGAGCAATCGATGCGCTGACCGCTGATCGACCGGGAATCCACACTCGGCCAGTCGTTGTCCGAGCAGCAAGCCGGATACTCGGGCATGCGTTTTCGTCCATCGTCCAAGGAAAGGACTCGGCGGCCGAATCTGTAGTTGCGGCCATGGCAGCTCGCGGCCTCCCGCCCGGTGAGGTCTACATCGGCCCACGAGGAAACGCTGCGGGCCCACCGGTGATCGCCGAACCCGTTCGTACTAGCCGTGATCCGCAACTCGGCGCATTCCTCTGGAACGAAACCGAACGCATCATCGGGGCCCCGATCCTCACGTGACGGGCTCGTCAGAAGGCTGACGAACGCGTCGCCCAGTGGTTCGAGGGCCGTACCGGTCGTCGGCCAGAGGAGGCCGACTGCGGTGCCGAGGACCATGGCGATCAGGACCCAGATGTACAGATGGCAGTACCACAATCTGACCGACGATCCGATGGGGCACTATCGCCGAATCAGATGGCCGAGGCCTTTCGACCGGTATGCCGAAGCGGCCTCATCGAGCCACTGAACGTCATGTCACTTCTCCTACAGAACCGTCTCGAAATGAGCCTTCACGAAGTCTTCGAAGTTCCGGGCCGGGTGCCCGGTCACACGCTCGACGACGTCTGTGGCCCGGTCCTCGGTGCCGCGTGCGATGTCGGCGTCCAGGGCCGCCAAAATTCGTGCAAACCCAGCCGGGAGGCCGTGGTCGCTATGCCGTTGGGCCAACTCGTCGACAGTGATCGAGCGATGTGAGATCTCGGTACCGATCTGTGCGGATATGACTGCGGCCGCATCGCTGTAGCTGAGAGGTGATGGCCCGGTGAGGATGTGGTCGGTGTTGTGTGGCTCGGGATCCGTCAAGGAGTGTGCAGCGACGTCTGCGATATCCAGCGCGTCCACGAAAGCAATTCGCCCCTCGCCTGTTGCGCTGACGATCTCTCCGTTTCGGACACCATCAGAGAGAGGGGTACGTCCGATGAAGTTCTGCATGAACCACGACGGTCTGAGGACAGCCCATTCAGGCACTATCGACGCGACCGCGTCGTGGACCTCGCCGAGGCCCGGTGCACCCCGGTCCATTGCGGACGAGCTCAGTGCGACGACCCTTCGAACACCCTGTTGCACTGCGCTTTCGAGGAACGGCCCGACGACCGGCATCGGGTCGGCCGAGCCGACGGGTGCGACGAGGTAGATTCCGGTGATTCCCTGTAGAGCGTGCGCGCGACTGTCGGCATCTGCCCAGTCGAAGAACACGTCGTTCGGTAGTGCAGGACGCCGTGTGGCGAGCCGGGTTCTGACGTTCCGCGCGTCGAGTGCCCGGGCTACGCGACTTCCTGTCGTACCCGTCGAGCCCAGAACGAGTATCACGCCGTACCGCCTGCGAACGCTGTGAGGTCATCTGTGGTGCCGATTGCTTCTGCGGCTGCCAACGGACTCCAGTAGTCGCGGTAGTTTCGGATATGACTGCCATCTGTCGTGATGATGGCGACGTACCTCATCGAGTAGGCATTTCCCGTCTTGGGTGCGATGCCGGCAAGCTCGAATTCAGCGACGGCGACGTCCGGATCTGCAGTGGCGTGAACGGTTTTCGACGTGAGTTCTCGAACGTCGAGAATATCGCTGTAACCGCTCATGTATTCGCGGATCGTTTCTCGTCCCACGATCTGCTGGGGGTAACCGACTGCAGCAAAGGGGAATTCGATGATCCCATCCACGGCCCAGAGGTCCGAAAATCCTTCCATATCGTGGTCGAGAAGTAGTTCCAGTGCGCGGTCCACGATGTGTTTGTTCATGCTTCCTCCCAAGAGTGGACGATACGGTATCGTCTCGCCAAGCATACGCGAGACGATACCGTCCCGTCCACCGGCTAGGCTGGGGCTCATGAGTCCAGGAAAGCCGACCGGTGCGGCCGTATTCAGTTCGACAGTGACGCATTCGATTGTCGAGGCAGTACTCGACGAGTTTTCGGAGGCAGGGTACGGCCGCTTGTCGATGGAACGCGTGGCTAAGCGAGCACGGGTAGGAAAGAGCGCTTTGTATCGCCGATGGCCGTCGAAAGAGGAGATGGTGATCGCCGTACTGTCCGAGTTCAGCGTCGGAGTGTCGGAAGCACCGGATACCGGAACTTTTCGAGGCGATCTGCGAGCGACGCTCGGACAGTTCGTCGACTGGATCGACGACCCGCGGTTTTCCAAGATTCTCCCTGACCTGGTCGCCGAATCTGCACGCAACCACCGCCTGGGTGAACTCCACACGCAGATGATCGGCACGCCGCGTAGAGAGCGTGCAGTTCAGATCTTCGAGCGCGCGGTTGCACGAGGTGAGTTACCTGAGGACATGGACGTCGAGTTGGCTCTGGATCTAGTGGCGGGCCCCCTGTATTGGCGGTCCACCGTGAGGGGAGCCGACGTCGACAGCGCGTACCTCGACCACCTGACAGACGTCATCGTTGCGGCACTGACCGGTTCGCGAGGGCTGAGACCGACCCCGACGCCCGTGATCGAGCCCCTCTGAGGACGACGACAGCAAGCACATCCGTTGACGAATTCACGCGTCAAGGTCCTTTGATGCCTCTTCCTACACCTGTCCCGAACCTTATGTGCCGCACGACCACCCTGACGCTGTTGTGGCCGTCTACCGCATGGATCAGCGCAGGGGCCGCAAGAAGTACGCGTCTTCTTCCATCCGTATCGCGCGACCCTTGCGCAGACCGATCTTGGACAGGGTCACCCTTCACACCTGACAGTCAGATCGTCAGGCCGTGGCGGCGAGCCCCCAGAACACGGTTGGTCACTCGGGCTTCCATCGCGGCAGAGAAGGGCCCATTGCGGCCCTGCACCGCCCAGGCCGTCTCTTCCTCGATCAGGTCGGAATTGATCTTCATCCCCGCCGCAGTGCCCTCGGCCGCCGCGACGATGACCGGCGCTGCCGCGTTGGAGACATTTCCTGCGACGTACACGCCCGGGGCTGCGGTCGACCCTGCAGGACCGGGTTCGATGAAACTGACCATTCCGGAGAACAATTCCTGTGCGGCCAGGCCGATCGACTCGTCGACAATGTCGACACGGGCTTTCATCTTCGATCCCACCACGACCGTCTCCAGATCGAAGTTCCTGCCATTCCCAACGGTCACACCAGTGAGGATGCCGTCCACTGCGTCGACCGATGTCACCGCGCCGGCGACAACTTGCACCGACCGCGCAGCGAGCTGATCCCATTCCTGCTCACTCGGGATGACCGTGTCGTTGAGAAACAAGGTGATCTTGTCTGACCACTGCCGAAACAGCAGGCTCTGATGCACCGACATAGGGCTGGTCCCAACGACTCCGATGCGATTGCCGCGAATTTCGTAGCCGTGGCAATAGGGACAATGAAGGACGCCTTTGCCCCACTGTTCGGCCAGCCCCGCAATCGGCGGCAGTTCATCGACGAGACCGCCGGCGAGCAAGAGGCGGCGTCCAGTCACCGTGCGGCCGTCGGCCAGAAGGACTTCGAAGTCGCCGGAGAACCGACGTGCGCGCACTGCCTCGGCATCGAGAATCGTCACACCGTAGGCCCGTGCTTCCTCACGACCGACTTCGAGCAGCACAGTCGGATTCATCCCTTCGCGGCCGAGAAAGCCGTGCACGGCGTCGGCTGGGGCGTTTCGCGGGGATCCCGCGTCGACCACCACCACTGATCGCAGCGCCCGGCCGAGGGCGACCGCAGCACTCAAACCTGCGGCACCACCGCCGATCACGACAACGTCGCATCGATAGTCGGTGTGGTTCTCGGACAGTGAGTTCGGGGTCATTGTTCTTCGTCTCCGTTTCGTTCGTCGTCTCACGAGTTTCGACGCAAATCAAGTTATTGGCAAGCACATTTGCTGCTTTAGCAACTAGTGACACCACCTCGGGACTGAGGAACAGGAATGTCTACAACAGGTCTTGATCTTTACGATACGAAAACTTAAAGTTACGTTCCGTAAAGTTAAAGTGATGGCAGTCACATACCACGGAGGCTTCATGGCACTCGACAGAACAGTCCCCCCTCGCGACTCGACCGGCAGGGTGGACACCGGCACTGACAAATCGAGTGCCATCCCCCCGTATGCCTGGCGGCTCGTCGCCCTGTTTGCCGCGGCGAACGTCCTGAACATCTACGACCGCGCCCTCCCGACGATCGTGGCCGAGAGCATCAAAGCCGAGTTCGCTCTCACCGATACGCAGCTCGGTCTGCTGATGAGCGGCTTCACCGTCGTCTATGCCGTCGCGGGCATCGCGCTCGGGCGGATGGCGGACCGCCGTTCTCGCCGTCTGGTCATGGCAGTCGGTCTCGTGGTCTGGAGCCTTCTCACTGCAGCCAGCGGCGGAGCATGGAGCTTCGCATCGCTGCTGATCTTCCGACTCGGCGTCGGAGTCGGGGAGGCGTCCTATGCCCCGGCCGCCAACGCCACCGTTTTCGACATGTTCCCGGTGGAGAAGCGTTCGCGGGCAACTGCTGTGCTACAGCTCGGCGTGCCGCTGGGTTTGCTTCTGGCGTTCTTCACTACCGGCCCATTGGTAGAGGCGTTCGGCACCTGGCGGGCACCCTTCTACTTGGCGGCGATCCCCGGCCTCGTCCTCGCTGCACTTCTACTCATCACGCCGATGCCAGAGCAGCCACGCGCGACCGCTCAACAGCGCGAACATGAACGAGGTGCGAGGGTCTTCTGGACGTTGGCGCGAATTCCAACGATGTGGTGGCTCATCCTGGCGGGTATCGGCCTGCAGATCGCCAGCTATTCCATCGCGACTTTTCTGGTACCGCTCCTGCAGCGCTACTTCGGACTCAGCCTCTCCGAGGCCGGTACCGGCGCAGGCCTCGTGACCGGCGTCGCGGGTCTCATCGGTTTACTGCTCGCGGGCCCGATTGCCGACCGAGCCCGACGACGCTCATCTGCCGCTCGACTTTCGGTCGCAGCGATCGGCATGGCCGTCGCGGTTCCGTTCGCGTTCGCCGCATTCGGACTACCCCCCAGCAGCGCAGTCATGTTCATCGTCCTGCTCTCCTGCGCATCGGTTCTGCTCAACATGGTGCAACCTGTTGCGCTACCAGCTGTTTCGGAAATTGTCGCGCCGCGCCTGCGAGCCTCGGCTGTCGCGATCTACTTCGCAGCCTTCTATCTGCTCGGCGGCGCATTCGGCCCTCTGCTGACGGGCGCACTTTCGGAGCATTTCGCGGCAAGCGCCACGGCCACGGCCACGGCCGAGATCAGCGCGTCGGCTGCCGGTCTACACACCAGCATGGCGTGGCTACTCCCCCTGTCCTGCCTACTGGGAGCCTTGGGCATTGCCGGTGCGATGACCACCATCGAACGCGACACCCGCACGGCAGCGCGCTCGGAGGCGGCATGAGAATCGAACACTCGCCCTCCCACGCTGTGGTGCCGAGGAGCGGCACATGAACACCTCATCGACGACGTTCGGAGAGGTGCTCGCCTCTCACGCCGCGGCACGCCCCGATGCCCCTGCTGTCACCTGCGGTACCGACACTCTCACCTGGGCCGAGTTGGAGCGCGACAGTAATCGGCTGGCTCACACGTGGTCCCGGCTCGGTGTTACGCCAGGCTCGTATACCTCGATAATGCTTGACAACTCACCGGCCTTCATGACGGCAGCGTTCGCATCATGGAAGCTCGGCGCCGTACCGCAGCCCCTGTCTTCGCGACTTACGCCCGCAGAGTTGCGTGCCATCCTCGAGGTCGTGGTCCCGGCCGGCGTCGTTGGACTACCCGACAACGTGGGTTCGGTGGCGAACGATTGGGTGACACTGCCGTCGGTGACCGAGACAACAGAATGCGCCGAATCCCTGCCTCTACGGATCGCTCCCTCTTGGAAAGCACCGACGTCGGGTGGAAGCACCGGCCGCCCCAAGGTGGTCGTGTCCGGAAACGCCGCGGTACTGGAGGAAGTCAACGGATTCGCCGACGTTCTCCGCATTCCCACCGCAGGTACGGTGGCCGTCCCTGGTCCGCTTCATCACAACGCGCCGTTCATGTTTGCGGCACTGGCGATGCTGCGTGGTTCGCACGTGGTCCTGCAAGGCCGATTCGACGCCGAGACACTGCTGGCCGATATTTCTTCCCACGGCGTTCAGTGGCTCTACGCCGTGCCCACGATGATGCAGCGCATCTGGCGTCTCGGCCCCGAAATGCTTGGTGCGCAAGATGTTTCGACCTTGAACCTCGTAGTGCACATGGCCGCCCCGTGCCCGCCCTGGCTGAAACGAGCGTGGATCGGTTGGCTGGGCGGCGAACGAATCCTCGAAGTCTATGCCGGTACAGAAGCACAAGCCGCCAGCGCCATCACCGGTACCGACTGGCTCCGACATCCAGGGTCTGTCGGGCCCGCGGTGGTCGGTGAGTTCACAGTGCTCGGGCCCGACGGCGCACCGCTACCGCCCGGCGAAGTCGGTGAAGTGTGGGTACGTCGGGGTGCGGACTCGCCACCGGCCTACACCTACATCGGCGGGACTGCCCGCACACGCGACGGCGGCTGGGAGTCGCTCGGAGACCTGGGCAGTCTCGACGAGGAGGGCTACCTCTACCTCACCGACCGCGACACCGATGTCGTTCTGGTAGGTGGGTCGAACGTCTACCCCGCCGAGGTGGAGGCTGCTCTTGTCGAGCATCCCGATATCGATGATGCATGCGTTGTCGGGCTGCCGCACGAGGATCTCGGAGCGGTCCCGCATGCCATTGTGCAGTCATCCGCAGAGGTGGACCTGGACTACGTCCTTCCGTTTCTGCGCGAACGTCTTTCCTCGTACAAACTACCGCGGAGCCTGGAGGTCGTCGCCAGTCAGCTTCGCGACGACGCAGGCAAGATGCGTCGCTCGACACTGCGCGCACAACGACTCGAAGGAGTGAACGATGCCCTGGGCCATCAATGAAACCCCCACGGGAAAAGTGCGACTGCACTGGGACGAACAAGGATCGGGCGAACCTGTGGTACTGGTGATGGGCCACCTCTTCTCGGGCGACATGTGGTATCCGGTGATTCCTGCGCTGGCCGAGCATTACCGAGTGATCTGGTTCGACAACCGAGGCACCGGCGAGAGCAGCGCCACCAGCACCGCGACCGTCGCCGACATGGCCGCCGACGTCGCTGCGGTCATGGACGCTGCCAAGGTCGAGAGCGCACACGTCTACGGCGTGAGCATGGGCGGTGGGATCGTCCTGCAGCTCGCCCACGACGCACCTGCGCGGGTCCGCTCGATGGTGCTCGGCTGCACCGCGATGCGCAGCCCTGAATATTCGCCGCCTCAGCCTCCAGGATTCCTGGCCCGCCGGCTGAAGTACCGGGTGCCTATTCGCGTCCTGAAACCCGTTCTGCGCAAACGGCTTTACGGTCCGATCGCCACGCGGTCTGCGGTCGAATGCGACCTGGACGTCCTCAGCCGGATGCGCTTCTCCGCTCGCGGGGTCTACGCCCAGGATCTCGCCATCGCCGGCTACGACATGACACCCGACAGAACCGCGACTCTGACCCAGCCCGCGCTCGTACTGCACGGCACGGCAGATGAGGCAGTACCGCACTCTGCCGCCGTGACGCTGACCCAGACACTCCCCAACGCTCGACTCGTCACTTATGAAGGTGCCGGCCACAACTATCCCGTCGACGTCGGCGCACGCGCCAACGTCGACGTGCTGCAGTTCTTGGCCGATCGAACTCGGAAAGCAGGAAACAGGACGTGAAACTTCACAATTGCGTAGCGGTCGTCACAGGCTCCGGCCGTGGCATCGGCCGAGAGATCGCACTCAAGCTCGCTTCCGAAGGTGCACGGGTCGTCGTCAACGATCTCGACCCAACCCCGGCGTGGGAGACCGTCGAGGCCATCCGCGCCGCAGGCGGTGAGGCCGTGGCCCACTCCGGGAGCGTCACCGAGAACGGCTTCGCCGACGCGCTCGTCGACGCTGCGGTGGAAAACTTCGGCGGACTCGACATCGTCGTCAACAACGCCGGCTACACCTGGGACAGCGTGATCCAAAAGACCACGGACGAGCAATTCGCCGCGATGATCGACGTACACCTGGCAGCGCCCTTCCGAATCCTACGTGCGGCACAGCCGGTGATGTCCGCCGCTGCGAAGGCGGAGATCGCAGCACACGGCACAGCCCGGTGCCGCAAGATCGTCAACATCTCGTCTGTCGCAGGCCTTGCTGGAAACCCGGGCCAGGCGGCGTACGCCTCTGCCAAAGCCGGCGTAACCGGCCTGTCTCGCACGCTGGCGCGTGAATGGGGTCGCTACAACATCACCGTCAACACAGTCGCATTCGGCCTGATCTCGACGCGACTGACCACCGCCGCGAACGCGTCGGCCTCGATCGAGGTGGCGGGCCGCACCATCGAAGTAGGCGTCAACCCCGATGTTCTCGACTCGGCAGCATCGCTCATACCGCTGGGCAGACCCGGCCTCCCCGAAGAGGCGGCAGGCGCGGTCTTTCTACTGTGCACCCCCGAGGCCGACTACATCACCGGGCAGACCCTGGTGTGCGGCGGCGGCTGGGAAGGCTGAACAATGACATCTCGTGTTTTGGTAGCCGGGGTCGGCATGGTTCCCTTCAGCACCCCCAGCCGCAGTAAACCATTCGACGAACTGGCCGAGACTGCAGTACGCGCCGCTCTCACCGACTGCGGTATAGATCTCTCCGACGTCCAACAAGCCTATGCCGGTTTCGTTTTCGGCGACTCCACCAGTGGACAGCATGCTCTTTACCGAGTCGGCCAGACCGGAATCCCGATTTTCAACGTCAACAACAATTGCTCGACGGGCTCGAGCGCGCTTTTTCTCGCGCGGCAAGCAGTCTCGTCGGGCGCGGCTGACTGCGTTCTGGCGTTCGGGTTCGAGCAAATGCTGCGCGGCTCGCTGCACAGCCATTGGAGCGACCGACCGAGCCCGTTCGACCGGTTCGGCGCGGTGGTTCACGACAGGTTCGGCGATGTGCCCGATGTACCCGTGACGGCGCAGTTCTTCGGAGGCGCAGGCGACACCTGGTGCGAGCGCTACGACGCCGATCCCGCTGTCTTCGCCCACATTTCGGTGAAGGCACGCCGTCACGCTGCGAACAACCCGTATGCGGTGTTCCGTGAACCGGTCACGGTCGAGGAAGTTCTGGCCTCGCCACATGTGTTCGGCCCGCTGACGCGCCTGCAAAGTTGCCCTCCCACATGCGGTGCGGCAGCCGCAGTCATCGTGTCGGAAGACTTTGCCCGGAGCCGCGGACTACCCGCCGACGTGGCAATCACAGCGATGGCCATGGCAACCGACACCCCCGGTAGCTTCTCCGGTGACCTGATGAGTTTGGTCGGTTACGACATGACACGCACAGCGGCAATGCAGGTGTACGAGACCGCCGGGATCGGTCCGGAAGACATCCAGGTTGTCGAACTCCACGACTGCTTCACCACGAACGAGGTGATCACCTACGAAGCTCTGGGGCTCACCCCGGAGGGGAGCGCCGAGAAGTTCGTCGCAGACGGTCAGAACACCTACGGCGGCCGTGTGGTGACCAACCCATCGGGCGGCCTCCTCTCGAAGGGACACCCGCTGGGTGCCACTGGTCTGGCGCAGTGCGCCGAACTGACCTGGCAACTGCGTGGCCAGGCCGAGAGGCGTCAGGTGGACAAGGCCGGACTCGCCCTTCAACACAACATCGGTCTCGGAGGCGCGGCGGTGGTTGCGCTCTACGAGCGCATCGGGCGCAACCATCCTTGATCAGGAGTGCAGGGTAGGTGCGGTGGTGGTGGTCGTCGGCGCTGAGCGTGCCGGCCCCGATCTGTTTGCGTGCTTGGACGCGACCGACACGTTCCTCGGCAGTCGTAGTGTCAGGTCGAACGGACGCGGTTCAGCTCGGTCCGACGGTCCGATCACCGGCCGTCTGCAGCGACGCTGTCAGCCCACCGGTGATGAAATCCCGGTACAGTTCCACAACTCGTGAACGCGGAACGTCGGGATTGGCGATCCACCAACGACCGAGCTGTTCGCCCACTCCACTGACGGCATAGGCGAACGCGTCGTCCTGCTCGTGGTCGGCCGCCGAAAAATGCCGAAGCATCTCCGCAATTCTGTCGATGGTGTGACGCCGCATCTCGGTGAGCTGCTGGGACAGCTCTTTCGACAACGCCGTGCTCGGGTTGAACAGAACCATCCACCGCTGAGGGTCTCGCTCCAGCATCGAGAACAAGATGTCGCCCGCTCGCTCCATGACTGCCTCGACACCGGCCCCGGCCGAAATCATGATCTCGGGCTCTCGAATCTGCAGTTCCAGCTCGGTGCGCGCACGGCGAACACATTCGAGAAAAACGATGTCCTTCGTCGGATAGTGCGCGTAGACCACGGGCTTGGTGACGCCGGCCTCGCGGGCGATGTCTTCCATCGACGTGCCCTCGAAGCCGGAAGTTGCGAACAGCTCCTCGGCGACGTCGAGCAACTGGTTCGCGCGGGACTCACGGGACATGCGCGTTCGGCGCTCCACGGGGTCTCGACTGGTCATTCTGGCGACGCCCTCCTGAACGGTTCCGCGGTGGCGATCGGTCATGACCGAATCGTGTCATGAAAGCTCCCGATCGGCGGCGAAGTCCCACATGATCCGGGCGAGGTCCGGGCCGTCGTTGTCCACGAGCGGACCACTGCCGGGACCCGGCCATGTGTGCCCCATCCCTGCGACGAAAATGTACTCGATCAGTGAGTCACCGCCTTCCTCCGGGAAGTACGAACGGTGCGTGTACGGCTTCAGTCCCGGCAGAGCGACTTCGACGGTCTCATCGGCCGTGTCGTTCATGTCTCCGTCGAGAACGCCGTTCAACGCGAGATCGTCGATGGTGGCCCAATGAGTGACGAGTCGATCCGCAAGGAACGGCGGCACCGGCTCGTCCAGATCACCTTGCGCCACGAGGACCGGTACGGGCCGCGCGCGGTTACCCATCTGTGCCCATGCCCGCTTCGCGGTGTCCACCGGACCTACCTCGTCTGGATTCAGCGGGTTCGCTTCGTTGACAGCGTATTCCGCACCGGCCATCGATGTGACCGAGGCAAAGAGATCCGGGTAAGTGACACCCATGATGACGGCGGTACCTGCACCGGAGGACGCACCGTTGACGTGCACCCGTCTTGGGTCGGCCCCGTAGTCGGTGACCACTTGCCGGGTCAGTCCTGCAATCAGAGAGGGTTCGCCGTAGCCACGACGCTGATGCTCGGGTTCGTCACCGTTCCAGCAGTTCAGTGGAAGCCCGCGCAACAGATCCTGCGTCGGATAGACCACGATGAAACCTTCCTCGTCGGCCACCGCATTCAGGTTCGTCAGATCCTTCATCGAATTGAAACCGAAACCGGTCATTCCGCAACCGTGCAAGGACACGACCACCGGAAGTGGCTGTCCCGCAGCAAAAGCCGGTGGCAGATGGACCTGATAGGAAAGCGTGCCTTCGGCGCTGGTGTAGGATTTCGTTTCGTCCACGCCCACTGGATCGACGGCGGGGGCGGCTTGGGCCGACACCGAACCGCCCGTCGTAGCGAACAGCACTCCGATGGCCAGAGCCGTAGCCATCCTCCGCGGGCTCATCGGAGGACCTCCGTCTGCACGACTGCCGCGCACCCCATCGCACTAGTGAACGTTTCCTTTGTTGGCACCGCGACTCCCGACGTTGAAGCGTGACTTCCGCATGTTATCTATACAAATCGTAATCTTAACTTTACGATTAGTAAGTTGTCAACGATCGCTGTCGAAGCGGGTTCCACGCGCGGTGCGATGTCGAGGAGATGCCGGTAAATCAGCTCGTGCCGAGCAAGTCGAGTTCCAGGGCCAATTCCATACACCGCAGGCGTGCCGGAGAAAAGTCGTAGGGCATCATCCGGACGGCATCGGTGAGACTCGTGGACCCGCAGGGCGAACCGGCGTCGGCGGGCTCGGGGTGCAAGTCGTTCCAGGCGTCGAGTCGCGCGTCGTCTGCCTGCGCCAGGCCGGAGCTCTCGATGACCGTGCGGAGGGCGGTCTCGAAGGCGTGCCGTTCGGCCGCCACCTCCGCCACGCGTGGGTCGTCGAGTGCCTCCTCGGCGGCATCGACACGGTCGGAATGCTCCCGCAGGTCCGGGCGGGCGGCCAACGCAATGAAACGCGACGCCTGAACGGACGCGCCGAGCGCGCCGAAAATTCGCTCGGTCACGAGCAGGGTGTCCAGGTCGTCTTGCCGCAGGGCCCCCTCGCGCAGGCCTGCGAGGCGGTCGCCCACGACATCGGAGAGCAGGCCCAACCTGCTCCCCCGAGCGCGCATGCGCTGCACGGCAATCCGTTGTTGCTCGAGTTCGGCCTGCCGGGCGACGAGGGCCCCTTCGAGCCGGTCCAGGATCTGCGCAACGTCGCTGTCAGCGGTTCCGGCTGCGACGGCGTTGCGGATGTCGTCGAGGGCGATGCCGGCGTCGGCCATCCGTCGGATCCACAGCAGCTGGATCATCTCGTCGTAGCCGTAGCGG
This sequence comes from Rhodococcus ruber, assembly GCF_027270735.1. Lineage (GTDB taxonomy): Bacteria > Actinomycetota > Actinomycetes > Mycobacteriales > Mycobacteriaceae > Rhodococcoides > Rhodococcoides rubrum_A. Next base: position 46,685 of record NZ_JAPWIJ010000005.1, read on the forward strand.
CGGCGGTCGTCACTCCCCCGCTCGGGCTCTGGGAGCAAACCGATCTGGTGGTAGTGACGGATCGCCCGCGGCGTCGTACCGACGAAGTCTGCGGCACCCCCGATCGTGACTCGGCGTGGCGGGGTGAAGGACGAGAACATGTGTGGGGCCTTCCTCGGTGGGCGGATACGTCCACTGCACCACATGACGCTACGGAAGGTGCAACCCCGAGCCTGACGTGACGTCCTGTGACACAACAGGTTTTCCAGACATTCGGCTGAAAGCGTTCTCCATTGGCGGCGAAGCTCAACCTTACAGCGGCACTGGATATTCGAGCTTCCGTACCGTCAAGAGATGACTGCCTCGATGGAGGTTCGGGAAGACTGGGCAGTGTCACGACCTGTAGTTCTGGTCAGCGTGAGATCGTGATTGGCTTTCCTTCGTTCAACGACTGTATCGCTGCTGAGCAGACCAGTGCCGCTTCATAGCCATCTTGTGCAGTGGGGCAGTCTGTATGGACGCCGGTGGACGGGGCCGAATGAATGGCCGATGTCCACCGTTGGAGTTGGTCTGCTTTCATGGATAGAGCTGCGGCTGCCGAATTTGGGTCGTATCGGCGTCCAAAACCATCCACTGCCTGGCAACTCTGCTCTTCATCGTGGACCTGACGCTTCAACGTGACGCGTGAGACATGCCGGCACGCTTTCGCTCTGCCGCAGCCGATCGAATCGACCGCGATGCAGCGACTGTGCTTCGTTCCGGCAGATCCAGCCACGAGTTCGAGGACACGGTGATGCGGTGCTGGATCTGTGCAAGAACACGACGGGCGTTTCTTCGCTGGTTCGATGGGGCTAAGTGAGCGCGCCTTCAGTTGTGGGTAAACGCATGTCTTACAGTACGAATAGGCTGTCTGTTGTTTCAAGTACACCGTCTCGACGGTGCTTATCGTCGATGCTCCTGTGCTTGTGCGATCGATTTTGTGGACCCGACGACTCAGCTCTTCGACGCCGACAAGTCAAGAACGATGTCGGCGATCAGGTCTTCTGTCTACTCACCAATCCGCGGTACCCCGGGGCGCGAAAGTTTGCGCGCGGCTCCAGCGGCGACGCGTCGCGATCGATATCAACGAACCCGTCTTGCAACAATTGAACCGAGAATCAGAGCTCAGTGATGACGAAACCGATTCCGGCACTGCGGCAGACGCCGCCGTACCCGCGGCTAGTGTCCTCAACGGCCGAAGTAGCCTCCGCAGGGGCATTGCATTCTCCGGCGCGCGCCATCAGGGCGGGCTGCTGGGTACTCGACAGTAATGACCACTTAGAAACGACAAGTGGTCACACCGGTTGACGATGAGGCAGTGGTCGGCTCGGGACTATGGCGAATGGGACCGCCGAGCAAGTGCCGGAAACTCGCGGGGAATGCGACCAACCCCGCTCGGGCTGAACGTTGGACACACCGTACGGTTACACCTCAACGGTAAAAGGAGCACGACGAGTGAAAGCTTTCTACGTCCAAGAATTCGGTAGCGGCCAGATACACGACAATCAGGAAGATCCGGTTCCCGGCACCGGAGAAGTGATCGTGTCGGTGCAGGCGGCTGGCGTCGGTTATATGGACGTAATGATCGCTGACGGTCAGTACCCCCTCGTGACTGAGCCCGGCTTCGTCCTCGGTTCCGAACTCGCCGGACCTATCGTGAGCGTCGGTGCAGGGGTTCCTCCGGAGGTCGTCGGCAGACGCGTGTTCGCGATGACGACCACCCGCAGTTTCGCCCAACTATGCGCCGTCGATTACTCCTCGGCGCTGCCAATCCCGGACGGACTCGGATCAATCGAAGCCGTGGCTCTTGGCATCAACGCCCTTGTTGCGCAAGAAATCCTGGAGCGTGTCGGGGCTGACGGAACCTCTGAGGTTCTGGTGCGAGGAGCCAGCGGAGGCATCGGTCTTATGGCGACTCAGCTTGCGGCGCTGCGGGGCGCTCGGGTGACGGCAGTCACATCCACGGAGGACCGCGGCAAGCAGCTCCTCGAACTCGGTGCCGATCGGTACGTGTCACGAGAGGCTGCACGCACCCGCGGCAAGCGCTACGACGTCATCGTCGACACCGTTGGCGGCCCTGACATGCCAGCGTTCATCGAACAGCTCGCTGACAATGGTCGCTTCGTATTGTGCGGTGGCGTGGCGGGTGCCCCGCCCACGGATTTCGGTTCGACGCTCATGGCAAACTTTCACCGGTCGCCCAGTTTCCTGGCCTTCAGTCTCAACTCGGTGAATCTGCAGACCCTGCGCCACTCCGCGCAGGCAGTAATGGGGCTGGCGGTCGACGGATCGTTGCGCCCTGTCGTCTTCGCAAAACTCGCGCTGGACGACGCGGCTGAAGCGTTGGGCCTGCTGCGTACCGGCGTCTTCGGCAAGGTGATAATCGAACCCTAATCCGCTGAGGACAGCCGATTCAAGAGTTGTTCAGTCCGGCCATCATTGCCAGATCGAAGATCGTTGGCGCAGCGGGCGAACCGCCGCCGGATGGATGTCGGATTCTTCCACAGCGCGTAACGGGAACGCAGCAACGGCCGAGCAGGATCGATGGACACGGTTGAGCGTCGTCCATCGATCCACCCGTGTGATCGAGTGTTCCCTCCACGACGCGCGTCGGACCAAGCCTGACGGCGAACAGCATCGAGTGCCTCTGTGGCCCAACCGATTAAGCGGTTGATCGTCGAGATGCGTCGCGAGAAGCTGTCACTACGGTAGCTCTACCAGCGGGTCGTCACCTCCTACGGACACAGCACCGTGATCGGCACCCCTGAGATGCTCGCCGACCACATGCGTCTGTGGCGAGAGAAGAACGCCACCGCGTGCACGGAATTGCAGCCGAGGCCACGACCACTTTTCCAAGACACGACCTGATCCGCATTGACGCGCTGGACAAGTGGCCGCCGGAGGTCCCCGTCTTCTTTCATTCGTCTCCAATTATGAAACTGCAGAGACACTTTCGCCAAAGACTGGGCACACTATGCAGACGCACCCTCCGTCGCCGCGTGCCCGAACCGGGGGCGCGAACACTCGACTGTTCCGTAGTGGCAGGTGCCGCCAACAACGTCATCGCCGACGCGGCCGCGTCGGACGTCCTGCACGCACGCGGAATTCTGTACGCCCCCGACTTCGTGGCCAACGCCGGCGGTGCCATCCACCTCGTAGGCCGGGAGGTTCTCGGTTGGTCCGAGTCGGTTGTCCACGAGCGCGCAGTTGCCATCGGCGACACCCTGAACCAGGTCTTCGAGATCTCCGACAACGACGGCGTCACCCCGGACGAAGCTGCCCGCACACTCGCTGCGCGGCGAGCCCAAGACTTTACTGGCGCGGCCTACTCCAGTGCCCCCAGTCGGACTCGAACCGACACTTGACGGATTCAAGTCCAGGGAAGTGGATTCGCATGAGCTTCAATGGACTCGATATTTGTTTATCTGCAACGGTTTTCGTACATCGCCGTCCGAACGAGTCCATGCTCGACCGTACCGACTTGTGACACTCTCGTGACACCGAGCTACCGTCGGCGCTCCAACACCGGACAGCCGTGATCAGGCCCGGACAGCTACGGTATCGGGTGGACGGAGCGCGCCCGAACTCGAATCGCCCCTAGCGTTCACTGTGCCGGATCGCGCGCGAGATCCTGGGTTCCAAGGACGCGAAGCAGAGAAAGTCGCTCTCCCGTGACCGTGCCTGGGGTGCCGCGGAACAGCACCATCCGTTGCTGTGACGGTGGGCTGATCACGACGTCGCATTCGCAGTCGAGCACCCCCACGACAGGGTGGGCCAGCACCTTGCGCGTCGACGACGGTGCAGTGACCTCGTTGAGGGCCCACATTCCTTCGAATTGATCACTGTGAGTGCGCAGTTCGTTCAGTAAGTCGATGGCGGCCCGGTCGTCCGGACGGCGAGCAATCGCTGCGCGCAGGCCGGACACATACGAACGACCGAGCTGCTCGACGTCGTTCGGCTCGTAGAGCCGCGCGTAAGCAGGATCCATGAACCAATGCCACAGGAAGTTCGACCGCAGACCGGGCTCACCGACGAGCTGCCCGAGCAATGCGACGTTCAACGGATTTTGGCCCACCACGTAGTGCAAATCGTCGGCGATCATCGCCGGCACGCTCGGTGCGAGAACGTCCAGGACGGTCATCAGGCCCGGATCCGCATAGCCGAGGCTGACGAACGGTTCCGGCACGGGATGTCCGGCCAGAACGTAGAGGTGGTCGCGTTCGGGAATGGTCAATCGCAGTGCCCGGGCGACGGCACCGAGCATGGTCGCGGACGGTTGCGGGCCGCGCCCCTGCTCGATGCGCTCGTAGTAGTCCGTCGACATGTTCGCGAGCGACGCGACCTCGTCGCGCCGTAGCCCAGGGGCGCGGCGCCGCGGGCCGCTGGGCAAGCCCACATCTCCAGGCGCGAGGCGGTCACGACGCGCTCGTACGAATTGCCCGAGCTGTTCTTGTTGGAAACGCGGCATGGCTCGATTGTCCGCTAGTTTCGGTATCGGGCGCTCAGGGCTGCCAGGACTTCCTGGTAGCGACCCTCCGCTTCGGCGGTGCGTTGCCATTTCACTCGCTCGACGAGGATCTGCTCGGCATCGGGTTCCGACTCGAGCAGTGCCATGACCTCGTCGAGAAACTCTTCGAGCGGCATCGCGATCGGACTATCCTGCTGTCCCATCAAACTGGTTTGCGTTGCGGGCGGTACGAGTTCGATGACCTGCACGCCGGTCCTGGTGAGCTGCACCCGCAGGGATTCGGTGAAGGAGTGGATGGCTGCTTTGGTCGCGTTGTACGTCGGCGTGACCGGCAGTGGGACGTACGCCAGACCTGAGGTGACGGTCATGACGGTAGCTGTCGGTTGGGTCAGGAGTCCGGGCAGGAAGGCGTGGACGAGGCGAATCGGGCCGAGAAGGTTCACGGCAATGGTCCGTTCGGCTACATCGATCGACGCAGGATCCAACACGTCTTCCGCCTCCATGATGCCGGCCATCGCGACGAGTGCGTTCAGCGACGGATATCGCTCTGTGAGCGTTTTCGCCGCCGTTGCTATGGACCCGGCGTCGGTGGTGTCGATGTCGATGGTGCCGATGCCGGGGTATTCTGCCGCGATCTGCTCGAGCAAGTCGGTGCGGCGTCCACCGACGATGACTGTGTTGCCTTTGTCCTGCAGTCGCAGAGCAAGGCCCAGGCCGATCCCCGATGTGGCGCCGGGGATGAAGACAGTGTTTCCAGTGATGTTCATGGCTTCTACTGTGCGACAGAGTCAGCCAGGTAACCACGCACAGTTCAACCCCGGATCGGCAATCCGGGGTTGATGCGACGTGCACGTAGCGCATCGTCGAACCCGATGGCCCGGGCGGCTAGCCCGACCGGTATTGCATGTGTGCGTGTTGTCCATCGCTGGTGAGAATGGTCAGAACCTCGACCGGATCGTCGCCGTGGGCAACCCCAATATGACCGATCCACGCGGCCTTCCATTACTGAGGCACGAGAGTGACGCGCGCAGTAGTTGTGCCGAGTCCGTGTACGCCGGTTTGTGTCCAGATGGACCCTCACGAGGCAGTTGTGACAGCGTTGTGACACCGAACGACAAAGAGAGCCACAGACAACCGCGTGACCTGGGGAGATGAGATTTACGGCTTAAGAAATCGGCAAACCTCGCGGATCTGAAATCCGCTGTCTCGGTTGTCCATTCAAATCCGTGGAAGACCGCCGAAGTCCACGCTACCACGCCAAAAGCACTGTCCTAGTCCAAAAATCTGGATCCATATGGACTCTGGTGCCCCCAGTCGGACTCGAACCGACACTGTGCGAATTTTAAGTCCCTAGAAGTGAATTCACCTGAACTATGATGGACTCGATTTCTCTTTATTCACAACGCTTTTCGTACATCATTATCCGACTCGGTCCATGTCCGAACGTACCGACTTGTGACACTCTCGTGACACCGAGCTAAGGCCGGCGCTGCGACACCGGACGGGCCTGATCGGTGTCGGACAGCCACGGCATCGGGTGGACGGAGAGCGTCCTGGCGATCGACGCTCTGTGCGGACTCGTGACAACGAGCCTCATTCGTCGTGAATCCAACTCGGAATTGGCCGGTGCGCCCGATGCCTTCTGAGGCTCGCCCCTCAGTGCCACGTGGTGTGCACCGGGGCAGCTGCCGAGCCTTGTAAGCGTGTGGTGCGTTCGGCGAAAGACAGTCCACCCCAGATTCCGTGGCGTTCTGCGTTGGCTGTTGCGTAGTCGCGACAGGGGTCGCGAACCGGGCATGTTCTGCATATTGTCTTGGCTTCGTGCTCGCGGCTGCGGCGGGCGGATCTGCTTTCGGTCTCGGGTCCGAAAAAGACCGATGGGCCGTAGAAGCCGCAGTCACCGTGTTGTTGCCACTGCCAGGGTGTCGTGCTGGTCGACGAGGTCACACGAATGGTCATGGCAGCTTCCTCCCTCCATGCCGAGAACAGGGGTGGGCGCACGTAGGCGCTCGACCCCTGTTCTCGTTTTCTGGTGTTGCTGCCGAGTGTCAGGCGGGAATTGGAGTCCCGCGGTGGATCTCGTCGAGCTCGCGCGCTCGTGCTTCGGTGCCGGTGCTCGGATCCTTTTGGAAACGGCCACCTTTCATGATGCCGACGATTTTGGACTGATCCTGCAGGATCGTGATGTCCTCGAGCGGATCACCGTCGATGAGGATCAGGTCGGCATAGAAACCGGGCGCAACCTGACCGAGATCATCGGGCATACGCATGATCTGCCCACCCAGCGCTGTTGCCGCGAGCAACGTCTCCTTGGTGGTGTAGCCGAGAAGGTTGACGAAGTGCGCGAGATCGCGCGCGTACGTGCCGTGCGGTGTCCACGCAAATCCGTAGTCACCACCGGGTAGAACACGGATACCGCGGTCCTTCATTTTCTTCAACCCCTCGATAGCGCATTCGAGTTCGTGCTTGTACCCCGCTGCTTCGGCGGCCTCCGGTGGGTAGCCGAACGCGGCTGCATCCTCCAAAGTAGCTACAAGCCAATTCAATCCGGGTGCGACGAATACTCGGTCTTTCTGCTCTTCGAGCATATCTAGACCTTCTTCGTCGATGAACGAGGCGTGGTAGATGATGTCGACACCGTTGCGCAGAGACATCTTCACCGATTCACCCGAGCGCGCATGGGAGCAGACACGTAGCCCGCGGCGATGAGCTTCGGTGACAGCGGCGAGGGTCTCTTCGTCGGAGAAGTAGTTGTCCTCCGCGTGCTGATTGCCGGTGATCTCCTCACCGGACATCGACAGCTTGACCAGGTCCGCGCCCATTTCCACGTTGCGACGTACCTGTTTGCGCATTTCCTCGGGTCCGTCGGCGAAGGCGGTGATGCCATCGACCAGTGCACCACCGGTGACAGCGATTTCCTGACAGTTCGCCAGGTAGCGCGGACCGGGGATCTGACCGTCGTTGATGGCGTTGCGGATCACCACGTCCAGGCGTGGCTTTGCTGCAGCGGCACCGACGCACATGGTGTAGCCGGAGTCGATGTACGTCTGCGCCGACCGAGCGCACAGCAACGTGTGTTCCTCGACGCCCATGGTGCCGAGCCCGGGCAGATCAGCGGAGTTGACCCAGGAGAAGTGGGTGTGTGCATCGCAGAGTCCCGACATCAGGAACTTGCCCTGCCCGTCGACGACCCGCGCGCCCTCGTGCGGTAGATCGCCGGCACCCTTGCGGACCTCGACGATACGTTCGCCGTGAACGAGGACCTCGCCCTCGAACGGGTCGGAACCGGAAGAATCGAAAATTCGTACGTCGGTGAAGAGAACTGCCTGATCCGTGGACGGTGACGACGTCATTGTCGGATCTCCTTTCTGAGGAAAATCAGGGCTTGACCAGGAAGTCCTGGAGCCGGTGGGTGACCGAAGCGGGGTCTTCGAGCGAGTGCCAATGTCCGACGCCGTCGAGAACGTTCAGTTGGGCACTGGGGTAGATTCCGAGCAATTCTTCGTTGACCGCGACCGGGCTGACCTTGTCGCCGTCTCCGGTCAACAGCAGGACCGGGACGGAGATCGACGCGAAGTCCGGGTTCTCGGCCGCAGCGAGTGCTTCACAGGCAAAGGCATAGCCTGCGGGGTCCTGGCCGAGGAGCAATTCCCGAACTGCTGCAACGGTGACCGGCTTGCTCTCGTGCGTGGTCGACGACAGCGCCGCACCGAGAATGGTGTCGGCGACAGCAGACATTCCCCCTTCACGCACAGTGCGCGCGCGTGCCCGGGTCGCGGTCTTGGCGGCGTCGGGTTGCGCCTTGACCGGGCCGAGCAGAGCGAGCTTGCTGACGCGGTCCGGGTAGGTCGCAGCGAAGGTTGTCGCTACGAGAGTTCCCATCGAATGCGCAACCAGTGCTGTCTGCTCGATGCCCTCGGCGTCGAGCAAGGCTCTGAGTTCCTCGACCCACCCGGTGATCGAGTTGGGGCCGGCGACGGGTGAACGACCGTGTCCGGACAAGTCGTACCGCAGCACGGTGTGTGTTTCGGCGAGAGCGGCCACCTGCGGTTCGTAAACAGTGGTGGATCCGCCGAGACCATGGATGAGCACAACGGCAGGGCCGGTGCCGGTCTTCTCGACGAACAACCGGCTGGTGCCCGCGGTGACGAGATGATCGGGGTCGCTGGGTTCGCCGATGACATTGCGTAGTTCACCGAGCCCCGGCGCAGAGATCACGACCTCGTCCCCAGGGACGAGATACTTCGGAGGGTCGAAGCCGATTCCGACACCGACCGGAGTTCCGGTTGCGATGACATCACCTGCTTCGAGAGTGATTCCCGCGGAGAGGGTTTCGATGATCGTGGGGACGTCGAAGATCAGTTGCGAGGTGTTGGTGTCCTGGCGGAGTTCGCCGTTGACGCGGGTCTGTAGCTGCAGGTCGTCGATGTCGATCTCATCGGCGGTCACTGCCCACGGACCGAGCGGGCAGAACGTGTCGAGCGACTTGCCGATGAACCACTGCTTGTGATCACGCTGCAGGTCGCGAGCGGTCATGTCGTTGATCAGGGTGTAACCCCACACGTAGTCCAGGGCGTCCTCTTTGCTCACCTTCGATGCGCGTTTGCCGATGATGACGCCGATCTCGCCCTCGTAATCGAGCGCGGAGGTGATATCGGTATGGGGATCGATCGCATCTCCCGAGGCAATGACCGTCGCGGCCGGCTTGGTGAACACCACCGGATGCTGGGGAACATGCTGTCCATCAGCGGATCCGGTTGCGTCGAAGCCGCTCTTGGCGAACTCGGCTGCATGCTCGCTGTAGTTGCGGCCGACGCAGAACACGTTGCGGTGCGGGACGATCGGGGCCAGGAGCTTGCCGCCCTCGGCTGCTGTGGCCGCTGCCAGTCGGTCCGTGGCGGCCGAGCCTGCGTCGATGACCTGCTGCAGCGTAGTGATGGATTCGCCGGTATCAGCGAATCGGACTGCGCGGGCAGCCCCGTTCTCGTCGACGGCGCAGATCTGTGCGCCGGTTCCTGTCTGAATTCGTGCGAATCGCACTGAGCCTCCCAAACCAATGTGAACCAAACCGTTATTCGGTCCGTATTGGTTACGATAGGTTGAATAACTGTGACCGTCAACACTCGATAGCGATCAAAAGTGCCCATCTCACAGTCGGTTCATCGTCTAGCATTGGTTCATATTGGTATGGCTACAGGTGGGAGGTTGTTGTGACGCTGGCAGTCGGACCCCATGCGGCCACTCTTCGGTTCATCGATGGACTGGTTGCAGACGGCGGCCTCGGTCCCGGAGACAAGCTGCCGACCGAGCGGGAACTCTCGGCCTCCGCAGGAGTGAGCCGCGCAGTGGTCCGCGCTGCTCTGGATACGCTCGAAGAGCGGGGCGCGGTGGTTCGTCACGTGGGCCGCGGAACGTTCCTGACACCGCGCGCTTCGACCGAGCTCGAACTCGCCCATCATCCGAGTCCAGCCGAGATCATGGCGTCCCGTTTCGTGCTCGAACCCGAACTCCTCCCGCTCGCGGTCAACGCTGCGACCCGGGCCGACATCGACGAGATGCATCGCTGTCTACGCGGAGGGCATGAAGCAACCACGTCGGAGGAGTTCGAGCGCTGGGATACGTTGTTACACCACAGCTTTGCCCTCGCCACTCACAACATGGTGCTGATCGGGGTCAGCAAACTGCTCATCGACAGCCGCATCCAGCCGATCTGGGGCTCGCTCAAACGTCGAAGCTTCAATCCGGAGCTGAAGAAGTGTTACTGCACCGAACACGAAGCCATCGTCGCTGCCCTCGAAGACCGCGATCCGGCAGCCGCCAGCGAAGCAATGCGTGAGCACCTCCGACACGTGCGCACCACACTGCTCGGCACCGATACCTGAGTAGAATCGACCGGCCTGTAGGGGCTAGAAACGAACGGAGCCCAGAATCGAGCCAGGCGACTACCACGAGTGCGGTCGAGTTCGCCTCGGCCGGTTCGAGGGAGTCGACGTACCTGAGACGTTCCCTCGAGAAGCTTCGTCACTTGATGCGAACCGAGGCTCAGATCGCCTCCGCTACAAGTACTTCGGGCCAGAATAGATGGGCCGACTTGTCGAGAATCCGAACTGGATGTCGACCTCCGATTGGGATCGGCTGGCTATCGCGGCAAGCTGGGCGCAATCCAGTTGCCCATTCCATCAGCCGAGCCGAAACTGGTTCAGCGCGTGAGGTGTGCTTCAGATCGACGCCGGACCGGCCCAGCTGCCGAGCCCCGACCAACAGACCGTGCACAACCTGCGCCGCAGCAGTGTATGTAAGCCCGTCTGGAGGATGGATGTTCGACACGCAGTTGCGCTCGGCATCAGTGGACCAGGCATCGAAATCCACTGTTTCGCAGGTGATTGGGGTATCGACGATCGCGACGCAACGCAGCTTGCACCGAGATGTGACTGCCTCGTGTCAGGTAGCCGATCGAGTCGGCCAATAGCAGCGTCGGGACCTACCCTGAGCTGCGTAGATCTACCGAAAAGCGCTTGGTCAAGCACTTGTCCGTCAGTAGTTTCGCAGTCCCTCCCCCAAGCTCGGTACCACTTCTGAGGTGGGGGTATGACTACGACCGACCTTCGCACCGAAATTCGTGACTTTCTCAGCTCACGGCGATCACGCATATCGCCGGAGGAACCCGGCCTGCCTGCGTACGGCGGCAACAGACGCGTCAAAGAGCTTCGTCGCGAGGAGGTCGTCATGCTGGCCAGCGTTTCGATCCGAAGAGATCGACAAAACTGGCGGTAACCGGTGTGCTGTTGGCGGCACACGATTGCTGAATCCGACGAACAGGGATACCGCGCCCGAGAATCAACACAATCGACGCCGACGGCACGAATCACAATCGTGGTCGTCCCCGCAGTCAGAGCTCCTTGCAACACCAATCTCTCCTACATACGTATGAACGGGGACCGTCGATCTCGTCAGTTCGCGGATAGCTAGGTTCTGCGACAACCAGGATCGTGATGGCAGTCACAAAAGCATGGGTTTCAAGCCCACCGGCCCGTTCGCTGGGGCCATGCCTACATTCGCGGAGAGGGAACAACTGCCATGGCGCAAATCGCCGATCGATCCAACACCCTGAAACCGGGGCTCAAGCAACGTCATCTGACGATGCTCTCGCTTGGTGGCGTCATCGGCGCCGGCCTGTTCGTGGGTTCGAGTGCCATCATCAACCAGGCCGGTCCGCTGGCGTTCGTCACCTACGCGATCACCGGATTGATCGTGTTGCTCGTGATGCGCATGCTCGGCGAAATGGCTGCAGCGAAGCCCTGCACAGGATCGTTCACCGATTACGCGCGTATGGCTTACGGACGGTTCGCCGGGTTCTCGACAGGTTGGCTCTACTGGTACTTCTGGGTCATCGTCGTGGGATTCGAGGCTGTAGTCGGCGGCCAGATGATCAACAAATGGGTACCGAGTATCCCCGTCTGGGCAATCGCTCTGGCGTTGATGATCATCATGACCGGCATCAACATGCTTTCGGTCGGATCGTTCGGCGAGGCCGAGTACTGGTTCGCCGGTATCAAGGTCGTGGCCATCGTCGCATTCATCGCGGTCGCAGCGTTGTTCGCCTTCGGCATCTGGCCCGGTTCCTCACTGACGTTTGCCAACATGACCGACCACGGTGGGTTGCTCCCCAACGGTCTCGGCACGTTGTTCGTCGGTGTCGTCGTCGTCATTTTCTCGATGACCGGCGTCGAAGTGGTCACGATCGCCGCAGCCGAGTCTGCAGAACCTGCGAAAGCCATTCGCAAAGCAGTCAATTCCGTCGTCTTCCGAATCCTCGCGTTCTTCGTGATTTCTACGTTCCTGATCGTCATGATCGTTCCCTGGAGCGACGTCGTCCCGGGAGAGTCCCCGTTCGTTGCTGCACTCGACCGCATCGGCATTCCCGGATCGGCTGATCTGCTCAACCTCGTGATCTTGGTAGCTGTTCTCTCCGTGCTGAATTCGGGCCTCTACACCGCGTCACGTCTGCTGTTCGTCATGGGTTCCCGTGGGGATGCCCCGCAATGGATGACCACTACCAACTCGCGAGGCGTGCCGGTGAAAGGCATTCTGTCGTGCACGATCGTCGGCTACGGCTGTGTCGTTCTCTCCGCCCTCTACCCCGACACAGTCTTCCTGTTCCTGATCAACGCCTCGGGCGCGGTATTCCTGTTCGTCTACTTCATGATCTGCATCTCTGAGCTACGCCTTCGCCGTCGATGGGAGAAGGAAAGCCCCGGAATCCTCGAATTCCGGATGTGGCTGTACCCGGTCCTCCCACTGATCGTCACCGCCGCGATCGTCGCGGTCCTCGTGAGCATGGGCCTGCGAGAGCAGAACCGAATCGAGCTGTTCCAAGGAATCGCCGTGTGGGTCGCACTCTCGATTATCTATTTGTTGCGGCGCAAGTTCGGGAATCTCCGAAACGACGACGTCATCGACGGTCGACTCGACAGCACAACCCCGTCGAAGCCGTCGACCGATACCCCCGCCGTCAACTGATCGACCCGCTCGCGACGTAGGCCGCGGATCCACTGACCGGGATCCGTGGCCTACGCGCTTTCGACCAATTCGGACACCGACAGCCGTGCCTGATCCGCCGCCTCGAACGCCAGCCACAGCAACGCAGACCCCTTCGTCGACGTGACCTTGAGTTCGGTGAGCTGCTCGACTTTCTTGAGCCGGTAGACGAGCGTCTGCCGGTGAACGCCCAACTGATCGGCGCTGCGCTGCCAGTTCGAATCGTTGGCGAGGAAAACGCGAACCGATTCGACCAATTCCCCGTCCGACGCCGCATCATGGGTCACCAGCGGCCCGAGGACCCGCACGACCAAGCGGCGTGTGTCCTCCACGCTTCGGGGGAACACACCCGAATTGCCTTCGAGTTCGTCGTACGACACGGCCGTCACGCCCATCGACGTCGCCCGCGAGGCAGCAATCTGCGCCTGACGCACGGACTCTGCGACATCGCCGGACGGCTTCAGCGGCGCGCTCAGCCCCACCACGCAATTGGGAGCCAGTTTCGATGCCAGCGCGCTCAGCAACTCGACATCGTGGGGAGCGATCGCGATGAGCATCGGACTCCGGTATGTCAGCAGCGGGGCCGAGCGCTGCAGCCGGGTGTCCAAGTGCACGCTCTCGTGCGCCAACGGTGACGACTCGGGCGAGGTCCAACACACAGCCACCACAGGTCCAGGCATGCCGCGATGTCGCAGTTCCGGCCACACTGCCGACGGTGCGATGGATCCATCCAACAAACCGAGTAGCAGATCCTGTCCGGACGCGCGAAGACTGTCCCTCCGAACGGCGTCGTGTTCGAGTTCGAGCGCAATGAGTCCCGCGATATGTTGCAGTAGAACACGATCGGACGCAGGGTCGACTCGGGCCGATCCAGCAACCAGCACGGCGTCACCTGATCCTGGTACCGGCACCGACACTTCCGGTGATGACCGCTTCGCCACGCTCACGTCGGAGTGCGTGGCCGTGGCACGCGCGGAATTGCGTCCACGGGCGATGCAGTCGCCCGACGAGGTGTCACGGACCTCGAGCGTCAGGCCGGTCGCACCCTCGAGGGTGGACACACGATCGTCGAACGAGCCTCGGGCATGTAGTGATTGCCAGTAGACGTCGTAGAGCCGTGTGATCGTGGCTATGCGGTACCTTTCGCCTTCCACGGCGCTTTCGATGACCGTGCGTGCCAGTGCGACGAAATGTAGATCGAAACTCGCGGCGAGTATCGGAAACCGCCGGTTCTCCGCCACCGCGAGTAACGCCGACGAGACTTCCGGGGCGTGGGGTTCCCTGGCGATGACCAAGGCGCTGACTTTGCTGTCGATCAACCGGGTGATCCAGTCGATCTGCGCCTCCTCGGTCACCGGCATCCCGCCGCCCGTCGTCATCATCAGGTCGCCCGCATCGACCCATTCCCAAGGATCAGGAAGATCGCACGCATGTGCCCATGTCACCAGCCGCGCTCCACCAGCCGTTCCCGCCAGGTACGACAACCCCAACGATGGCACCGACGTCAATCTGTCCACCGAAATCATGGCGTCCCTTCCCAGTCGTTAATACAAATGTATAGACCTGACCGGGAAGACTGTCCACCTGGCGTATGTCCCCGCTCACATCGATCGCGTGAGAATAAGTTCACCAGCCCAGCGGCTCGGCCGCGGCACGACACAGTCCGATTCTTGGAGGCACGACATGGTAGTGAACGACGCCCGCACAGGAGGACACACCTCGCAGGGCGTGCCCCTGTGGCTCGATGACCGCGAGACGGTGACTCGCCGACCCGCGCTAGCCCAGAACATCACTGCTGATGTCGCGATCGTCGGTGCAGGATTCACCGGACTGTGGGCCGCCTACTATCTTCTACAGGAAGACCCCTCACTGAAAGTGGTTCTCCTCGAACGTGAATACGCCGGATTCGGCGCATCCGGCCGCAACGGCGGATGGTGCTCGGCGATCTTCCCCGTGTCCTTGGCGCGGGTGGAGAAGCTCTACGACCACCAGGCTGCCATCGAACTCCAACACGCCATGAACGACACCGTCGCCGAAGTGGGGCGTGCGACAAACGCCGCGGGCATCGACTGCGACTACAGCCCGGAAGGATTCGTCTCGCTGGCCCGCACTCCGGCGCAACTCACCCGAGCGCACGCAACCGTAGCCGGTGCAGATGCCTTCGGCGTACCCGGCCAGTGGAAGTTTCTCGACAAGAACGCAGCTACGTCCATAATCAACGCCGACGGAGTACTCGGAGGTGTCCACACCCCGCATTGCGCGTTGCTACACCCGGACAAGCTCGTTCTCGGTCTCGCATCGTGGATCGAGAATCATGGCGGAGTAATATTCGAGGACACCGCTGTCACCGACTTCGGCGACGGCAAGGCCCAGACTCCTGGTGGAACGGTGACAGCGGGCGTCGTCGTCCGTGCTACGGAAGCATTCACCCCAGAGTTTCCGCAGTACCGCCGCAACGTCGCCCCCCTGTACTCGCTCGTCGTCGCCACTGAACCCCTCCCTCAGGACCTCCGCACACGGGTAGGACTGGACACCCGGACTGCGTTCAACGACATGCGCAACCTGCGCATCTATGCCCAAGTCACCTCCGAGGGCCGGCTCGTCTTCGGCGGCCGCGGCGCCCCCTATCACTTCAGGTCGGCGGTATCACCGACGTTCGATGTCAACACCAAGATCCACGACAAGATCGTCTCGACCATGGAAGATTTCTTCCCTTCCCTCGCAGGTGTGAACATCACCCACAAGTGGGGCGGACCGCTGGGGGTTCCCCGCGACTGGTTCCCTTCGGTTGGTTACGACCGCGCCTCCAAGATGGCTTGGGCGGGACCGTATGTCGGCGACGGCGTCGCGACCAGCAACCTCGCCGGACGCGTCCTGCGGAACCTGATCACCGGCACCGACGACGGACTGAACCGCTTACCGATCGTCGACCACCATTCTCGCAAATGGGAAGTCGAACCATTCCGTTGGTTGGGAGTCAACGCAGGCCTGCAAGCCGCGACCGCTTCCGACCTGGAAGAACGCGTCACCGGCAAACCCTCGAAAATTTCGGCCATGCTCGAAAAGCTCACCGGCGCACACTGACCCACAGACAGGGACCTTCACATGCCATCACTGATCCACCTCGACTCAGCCACCGTCACCGGCGAACTCACCCCCGCCGGCCAGCGTCCCGGTGCCGACAGCGGCGACCCGCAACTGGCAACCACGACCGTCGATGGCGGCACCCAAGCCCAGATCGGCATCTGGGAATGCCAACCAGGTGGCTGGCCCGTCATCAACCGCCCGAACACCGAGACGTGCTACATCATCTCGGGTGCCGCGACATTGACCGATGACGACACCGGCAAGAAGACCGAGATCAACGCCGGTGATTACCTCACTCTCCCCCCAGGGTGGAGTGGACGCTGGGACGTCACCGAAACCCTGCGCAAGGCCTACACGATCTTCTGAAAACCTCGAAGCTGATTGGAAATTTATGTCTGACAACACTATCGGTCACTGGCTCGACGGTAAGCCGTTCGCCGGCACGTCCGACAAGACCGCTCCGGTCACCAACCCCGCGACCGGACAGATCACCGGACAGGTAGCGCTGGCCACAGTCGAGGATGCGCGCACGGTCATCGCCTCTGCCGCAGCGGCATTTCCGGCCTGGCGAGACACCTCGCTGGCCAAGCGAACCGCGATCATCTTCAAGTTCCGTGAATTGCTCAACGCCAAGAAGGGTGAGCTCGCCGAGATCATCACCGCCGAGCACGGCAAGGTCCTCTCCGATGCACTCGGCGAGATCAGCCGCGGCCAGGAAGTCGTCGAATTCGCCTGCGGGATACCGCATCTGCTCAAAGGTGGCTTCACCGAGAACGCATCGACGAAGGTCGACATCTACTCGATCCGGCAGCCTCTCGGCCCCGTGGGCATCATCAGCCCGTTCAACTTCCCGGCGATGGTTCCGATGTGGTTCTTCCCCATCGCCATCGCCGCAGGCAACACCGTAGTTCTCAAGCCCAGCGAGAAGGATCCGACAGCGTCGCTGTGGATCGCCGAGCTCTGGGAAGAAGCCGGCCTACCTCCCGGTGTCTTCAACGTGCTCCAGGGCGACAAGGTCTCCGTCGACGAACTGCTCGAGAACACGTCGATCAAGTCGATCAGCTTCGTCGGGTCGACACCGATCGCGCAGTACGTGTACTCCACCGGCACCTCGCACGGTAAGCGCGTCCAGGCCCTCGGCGGCGCGAAGAACCACGCGATCGTCCTACCCGACGCCGATCTGGACCTCGCGGCCGACGCCATGGTCAACGCCGGCTTCGGATCGGCAGGCGAGCGTTGCATGGCCATCTCCGCGCTCGTCGCCGTCGGGAACATCGCCGACGAACTGGTCGCGAAGATCGTCGAACGCACCACACCACTGGTCACGGGCGACGGCACCCGCGGCGCAGACATGGGACCGCTGGTGACCAAGGCGCACCGCGACAAGGTTGCCTCGTACGTTGATGCAGGCGAAGCCGCCGGCGCGACCATCGTGGTCGACGGCCGCACGGTCCAGGCCGACGGCGGAGAGGACGGGTTCTGGCTCGGCCCGACGTTGATCGACAATGTCACCACCGACATGTCCATCTACACCGACGAGATCTTCGGGCCGGTCCTCTCGGTCGTCCGCGTCGATACCTACGACGAGGCACTCGAGCTCATCAACTCGAACCCGTACGGCAACGGCACCGCCATCTTCACCAACGACGGTGGTGCGGCCCGGCGTTTCCAGAACGAGGTCGAGGTCGGCATGATCGGCATCAACGTCCCGATCCCGGTCCCCATGGCGTACTACAGCTTCGGTGGCTGGAAGAACAGCCTGTTCGGTGACACCCACGCCCACGGAATGGAAGGTGTGCACTTCTTCACCCGAGGCAAAGCCGTCACCAGTCGGTGGCTCGATCCGAGCCACCGCGGCATCAACCTCGGCTTCCCAGAAAACGACTGAGACCTGAAACGACTGAGCCCAGAGAACAGCTAGATCGAATCTGCCAGAATCCGCCGAGAACTCACGGATTCAGCCCATGAGCTCATTGGAGACGGTGAGGTCGACGCAGTGACGCGTCGACCTCATCGCTTTCCTATTTACTGGACCATCGAGCCTCTCGTTCGCATCGACATCGTCGAAAATCGGTGCACTCCAAAGCATTTACGCGCACTGGCGTGGCAACTGCACGACCAGAACGAGCTAGTGCAGGACGATCTGATCGTGTCCGTCGTCGAGGACACCCGCGCCGACTGGTCGTTCGGACACGGAGACGCACAGTTTCTATAAAGACACTTGTAAGGGTGATCCATACTGCGCCGCTGGTCACCAGGACCGGTCGTGGAATCATCTCCGCAATGGCGGTATGGGGGTCGGTGGTATCGACTCAACGTGATGTGTCCACTGCGCGCCACCGGACGAAGACCGCGATCGTCACGTCCAATCGCGAACCGCCGGGGTGGCTGACCATGACCGCCGCCCTCCTCAATCGATTCGTCATCGACCGACTGACCTGCACCGCGTTAATATGCAGTCCTGCAAATTTGCAGTACTGTAGATAGGTGCCCACTACCGACAAGCTAGGCCGGCGAGACCGCAAGCGCTACGAGACGCGCGCCCGGATAGAAGAAGCCGCGTTGACTCTCGTGCTCAGGGACGGACTCGGCGAGACCACCGTGGACGCGATTAGCGATCTGGCCGACATCTCCACCCGGACGTTCTTCAACTACTTCGAAAGCAAGGACAGTGCTGTCCTGGGCGTTCACCCCGCCGAAGTCACCGACGAACTGATCGCCGATTACATACACGAGCACCCGGGCCCGGACTTGATCCCTGCCATCGTCGGCTTGATGCTCACGGTCATGGGATCCCCTCACTCGAGCCGAGCCCGAATGAAAACCGACCGCCTCGAAGTCGTCAAACGGCATCCAGAGATTCTCGGAGGCCACATGGCGCACTTCACCGCCCGCGCGAGCAAACTCACCCAGACCATCGAGACGATGCTCACTGGAACGCCGTTCGAGCAAACCAGTGATAGAACTGCGCACGCCGAACTGCTGTTCGTGCTGTGCGGCGGTGCAGTGCGCATAGCCCTTCGCGAGTGGGCGACATCTCTCGACGACTCCGACGTCGACGCCGACTCGAGGGTGACCGACATCGAACGCCGAGCAATCTCGCTCGTACACGAGCTACGAGAAGGACTGTCATGACAACCGCTGACAAAACCGTCGAACAGGCCCCCGTCACCGACGACAGGCGCAGCATCCTGCTCGTCTTCGCCGGCCTCATGGTGACGATGTTGCTCGCCTCACTCGACCAAACCATCTTCAGCACCGCTCTGCCCACCATCGTCGGCGAACTCAACGGTGTCGACCAGATGCTATGGGTGACAACGGCATACATTCTCGCCTCGACGATCATGCTGCCGATCTACGGCAAGGTAGGTGACCTCATCGGCCGAAAATCGCTGTTCATCTTCGCAATTGCATTGTTCATGGCGGGATCGATAGTCGGCGGACTCGCACACGACATGCCCTGGCTCATCACCGGCCGCGCGATCCAAGGACTCGGCGGCGGCGGCCTGATGATCCTCGCTCAGGCAATCATCGCCGACGTCGTTCCCGCACGCCAACGCGGCAAGTACATGGGCATCATGGGCGGCGTCTTCGCGCTCTCTTCGGTCGCAGGCCCCCTACTCGGCGGATTCTTCACCGAAGGAATTGGTTGGCGCTGGGCTTTTTGGATGAACGTCCCACTGGGCGTGCTCGCGATCGCCTCAGCAGTATTTTTCCTGAGACTCCCCACGATCGACCACGACAAACCCCGACTGGACGTCACAGGAATGACGCTTCTCGCACTGGCCTCGACGGGCGTGGTGCTCATAACGACATGGGGCGGAACAACTTACGCCTGGAATTCCCCCGCAATAATCGCCCTGATCATTGCAACGGCCGTTGCAGCTGTCAGCTTCGTCGGTGTCGAGAAGGCAGCCGCGGAACCCATCATGCCGCTACACCTTTTCCAAGATCGAAACTTCAATCTGACCACCGTCGCCGGACTCATCATCGGCGTCTCCATGTTCGGTGCACTCGCCTACCTGCCCACATATCTCCAGATGGTCACCGGCGCGGGAGCAACGAAAGCCGGGTTGCTGATGATCCCCATGATGGCCGGTCTACTGGTGACATCGATCGTGTCCGGCCAACTCGTCAGCAAGACCGGACGCTACAAATACCTACCCATCATGGGCTCGGGAATCGTAGTCGTATCACTGATCTTGCTATCGACGATGACCGCCGGCATGGAAGTGTGGATCATCTGTGCGTACCTGGCCGTCATGGGAATCGGACTGGGTATGAGCATGCAGATCCTCGTACTCATCGTGCAGAACTCCTTCCCGATCACCGAAGTCGGCACCGCCACCGCATCGAACAACTACTTCCGACAGATCGGCGCATCCCTCGGCTCCGCGGTGGTCGGCACGCTGTTCGTCTCCCGACTGACCTCACTCTTGGGAGGAGCCTCGACCGACGGATCATCACCGGAGAGTTCGTTGACACCCGAGTCCGTGCGAGCACTACCCGACGCCGCACGGGAGGTCATCGTCAACGCCTACAACGACGCCCTCACACCGGTCTTCCTCTACATGGTGCCCCTGATGATCATCGCGCTGCTGCTTCTGGTCTTCGTCGACGAAAAACCCCTGGCGACAACGAGAGCGCGCACCCCGAGCACCCGCAGTAGCTGAAATTGCATCGGTAGCCGCCACGCCCAGATCAAGCTGGTATCACAAGGTTTTCACTGGTATCGAGGACCTCCAGACACATCGGTGCCGCACGTAGTCGACCTGCGGTCGCCCGTCATCGCTGTATCCGGTGTGCCGGCTAGCAGTAGAAGCAGCGCGTCTACATGCGACTTCTCCGTGGTCACGCGAGCCGATCTTTCTTGTGGATGATCATGATTGCCGGCTGTCGAAGTCGTTCCTATGTTGTCGGATCTCGTCGGTATGCGCTGATGCCCACATCGCCAGACCCAAGACATGCTCGAGAAGCGAGACACCGAGGTGGGTCAGGGCATATTCGACTCGCAGCGGCACCTCCGGGTACACGGTACGTGTGAGCAGGCCGTCGCGCTCGAGGTGACGCAGCGTAAGGGTGAGCATCCGCTGAGATATGCCAGGGACCGCGCGCTGCAACTCCCTGTATCGCATCGGCGCATCACGAAGCACGGCGATCACGAGAATGCCCCACTTGTCTCCGACACGATCGAGAATTCCGCGGATCAATGCCGCATCCTCGCCCCACCCCTCGCACGGCCCGGGCATCGGAGTGCCGAGCTCGACGGTGCCGGTCTTCCTGGTCGACATGGCGCTCCTCACGAACACGAATGTGCCCTCTTGTGCCGCGGATACGACACACAGAAGATGGGGTGACACACAAATAGTAACCGAGCTGGAGTGAACCCATGTCGTTGATTGTCATAGTCGGTGCCGGCCCCGGAATGGGGTTGGAAATCGCCCGCGTTTTCGGGCGCACAGGTTTCACCGTCGCCCTCGTCGCCCGAAACCAGGCGAAGTTGAGTTCGCTGACCGAACAGCTGAAAAGTGAGGGGATCGACGCGCACGGATTCACCGCAGACCTCCTCGACGAGGAATCGATTACCACGGCCTTCACCCAGATCCGCGCCACACTCGGCACCGTGGACGTTCTCGAATTCTCGGCGGCCGACGCGACTCTGCCTGCTGCCGGCGTCCTCGACGTCACGCCCGCCAACCTTCAGCCGCAGCTCGACTTCTACTTCAGCGCAATACATGTCGTGAGACAGGTCGTCGACGACATGATCGCCGCGAAAGCCGGCACCATCATCGTCACCACCGGCGGCGGATCGATAAACCCGACACCGTCTTTCGCCAACATCAATATCGCGTCGGCCGGCCTGCGCAACTGGGTTCTCAACCTGCACAACGTACTCGCCGAACACGGCGTGTACGCGGCACATCTGGCCATCAACGCATGGATCGGATCCGGGCAACCCGGCACCTCTGCCGCCGAGATCGCTCTCACGTACCTCGAACTGCACGAAAAGCGGTCCGATGCCGACCCCCGCTACCCTGCCGCACCGATGTGACGCCACACCGTGTCGAGGTGAAGCACCACCACTGACCGCGGCCTCGCGCCGGGTTCCCGCGGCGCACTTCACCGAACACGAGCAGTCCAGATTCAGTCGACTGCATCCCCGCACAGGATTTCGAGACTGTCCAACAGGACACGGATCCGGTCGGGGGGCAGGAGCTGGAGCCGCCGCGCCAGGCTGGGGCGCATCCGACCCCCGATGTCAGCGGTGGTTCGCACACCATCGTCGGTCAGTCTGATCCGTGATCGGCGCGAGTCCGCGGAATCGATCTCGCGAATCACCAGGCCCGCGTCGGCAAGCTTGGACAACGACCTGCTCAGCATCGACGGGTTCAGACCGAGATCTACGACGAGATCACCGGGAGTATCGATGCCCATCTTCACGGTGCGAAGCACCAGAAAGTCGACGAGATCCAGGTGCGCGACAGCGGAGACGTGCACGCGAGCGTCGGTCAAGACCAGCTTGTTGAGGCGATACAGCGCGTCGAGGAGCTGCAATTCGGGTGCGTCGGTGTCAACCATGTAAAGAACCTAACATCTGAATATTATTGACAAGTAGCAACTATTGCGCGTTGAGTGTGAGTATGACCCACGACAACGCCACCACACCCGGCCGTATCGACTTCCATCACCACTTCATGCCGTCCAGCATGCTTACCTCTGGCTTGTTCGGCGACACATCCGGCTGGAAATTCAAGGAAGACGAGAGCGCCTGGTCACCGCAGGTCAGTGTCGACTTCATGGACCGACTGCAGATCGACACCGCGATCCTGTCCGTACCCAACGACATCGAATCCCGGCTCCCGGAGAACAAGCGCCATCACTTCGCCCGCGAGGTGAACACCCTGTCCCGTCAGGCCGCGGACGACCATCCAGGACGATTCGGACTGTTCGCTCATCTGCCGACACCGACCGACACCGACGCCGCACTCGAAGAGTTGACCTACGCGTTCGACGTGTTGGGAGCCGACGGAATAACCCTGACCAACGTCTACGGCACCGGAGATCAGGCCCGATCGCTGGGCGACCCTATCTTCGAGCCACTGTGGGCCGAGCTCGACCGCCGCAACGCGCTCGTGTTCCTACACGGTGAGCAGACACCCGGTAGCAATCGCGCCCCGAGCAGATTCCTGCCCACCCCGATCAGCGAAACTCCGAACGAAACCTACAAAGGTGCAGCCGATTTGGTGACCAGTGGACGCAAACGCCAGTACCCGAACGTGCGGATAGTCCTCTCCCATTCGGGTGGGAGCACGCCGTACCTCGCTGCTCGCGTCGCCGCGCTGTGTGCATTCCATCTCGACTGCGAACTGACAGCAGACGAGATCCTCGAGGACTTCCGAACGTTCTACTACGAGACCGCCCTATCCGGATTCGAAACCAACCTGGTGGCACTCGAGAACTTCGTTGCACCGGACCACATTCTCTTCGGTACGGACTTCCCCGCCGCGAACCCGCGCACTGCGAGCTGGTTCACCGACAACGTCGACATCTACTTCGCCGACAGGCCGACAATGCTCGCGCAGGTCATGCACGACAACGCCTACAGCCTCCTACCTCGGCTGACCGCGGGAACCCCCACGCATCCATAGCCTTTGGGCACTCGGGACAATCAGCTACTCCAACCGCTGATCGACCGGGCCACGGCAGCACCGACGCCGGCTCACGAATGTGGGAGTTGACGTGGAACGGGCACGCCCCACCATGGTGGGGCGTGCCCGTTCCGCCGGTGACCGGTGCCCTGTTCGACGCTCTTGGTCTGCAAAGCCGGTATGGCCGCAGAAAGCTCAGTTGTCGGCAGCACCATCCCCGACCCGTGGTCGACGACCGCGTGTACGGTGACGCCGTAGGACGCGAGTAGGTCACTGGCGCACAGTGTTCGAGCTTCGCCGGTCGAGATTCCCAGTGCGCAGAGCCTGCGTTCGGTGGTGCGTCGTCGCGTTGGGTTTGCGCGAGCAGTAAACGCCCCAGTGACAGCACGGAACCGGTAACGACTGCGGCATCAACGTCGTCCACATCGAATCGTCCTTCGGCAGCCGCGGACTCGCTGTCGCGGCGTGACCGCGGTGCCCGGCCCGCCCCGCGAGGCGACAGACCCACTATCTGTTCCATCCCGCCAGAACACGTTGCACCACATCGAGTTCAATCGAACAGGCCAACATCGTTCGACCCGCCACCGCCCTTCGCGGCAGCCGAGACATAAGCCTTTACGATCCGCGAACATCGCCTTCAGCAGAATCCGGCGATCCTCGGTTAAGTGAACTTCGTACGCGCCTACACGCGCTCCCCGGTAGTCGGAGTTGGATCACCGAGTCCAACTTCCGGGGAGTGGTGCAGATCAAGCGCAGATTTCAAACGCGCTCATTGAGCGAACCGGGGTCGGTGACCTCGGCAGCTGCGACGGTCGGTTCGAGCGCCACGGCTTTAGCGCGGCGACGGTGGCCGATAACGACCCCCGCGCATCCGATCAGCGCCCACACCGCCATGGTGAGCAGAACAGGACCCAGTCCCGAGCCGTCGAAGTACGCAATACGTTTCAGTCCATCCAGCGCCGTAGACGTCGGAAGCAGCGGATGCAGGAACTGGTAGAACGACGGTGCCAGATCGAGTCCGACCGCAACGCCCGATGCCGGAACCCCCAGCATGATGTACAGGCCGAGTGAGATGAGCATCATGACCGGTCCGAAGTTCACGAAACCTCCGAGTGTGACGATCCCGCAGGTGAATGCAAGAAGAAACACCATCCCTGCGACTCCGCCGATGTTGTCGTGCAAGGTCCCGGTGATTCCGTAGGAAATCAGCACTTGAATTCCCGCCGCGATGCTGCTCATCACGCCGAGCAACAACACTTTCCACCTGATGCGCACGCCGGGTGCAACCAGCGACGCCACGGCGGTCGTCAGGAAGCCTGCCAGGATGGCTCCGAGTCCGACATACATCACGCCGGCACCTACCGCGTCCGATTCCGGTAGTGGTACCAGATCCTCGACATTCACCGTTGCATTCGTCGATGCAGCGAGCGCGGTCACGAATCGCTCCGCAGCGATGGTCGATTGTGTATTGCCCGCCTGCGCTGTGTACAACGTCGAGGTCGTCGGATCGTATACGGCTCGGGTTTCCAGATCGAGGAGTCGCTCGGTGCCCTCGTCCACTGACGCAACACGGTCGACCACAAAATCGTCGTTGTTGAGGGCATCGCTGCTCTGGACGAATTGCATTGCGGCCGGACCGTTTCCGACAACGTCGATATGAACACCGTTCGGTCCGGGGCTGTGGAACAGTCCGATGTAGGTGAGAGGTAGGACGAACATCATGAACAGTGGGAGCAACAGCCCGCCCGTCAGCATGCGCCTCCGTTTCATCTGCTGCGGAGTCGCGGAATGCTCGTCGCCGAAGTAGAAGCGGAAATGGTTCGTTCCCTGCGTTGGAAAGTCTGCGTTCGATGCAGCCGGCGCAGTTACTGTTTCACTCATTTCGAGTCTCCGTTCTCGGGTGCGGGAATTGCGGCGAAGGAACTCAGGATCGGTTCGTCCGGATCCTTTTTGTGTCGAAGCACCGAGAGCCCGAGTAGTCCGGCGGCCAAGAATCCCCACATCGCCATCACGGCAACGGTGCCCCCGATACTTGCTGCCGGGAAGTACACGAGGCGCTTGAGGCCCTCCAGTAGCGCAGGCGTGGGAAGGAAGCTATTGAGGGTGGTGAAAAAGCCGGGCACCATCTCAGGCGCAATCGCCGCACCCGACGAGGGCACTCCGAGTAGCACCATGATCAGCAGCGTGGGGATCATCATCCCCGGTCCGATCAAACGCATCCCCCCTAGATGGAAGGATCCGACGACGAACGCCGACAGTGCAAGCAGTACGAGCACCTCCAGGATGCTTCCGGACACCGCGCCGTACACCCCGTATGCAACGAAGGCCGGCACGACCGCGGACACCACGCTCATGACGGCAATGACGGTCAGCTCGACACGCAGCGAAAGGCCTGGCAGGAGCAGTTGGAGAACTGTCGCAGTCAAGAAGCCGCCGAGTATCGCCGCGAGGCCGACGAACATCAGCGATGCGCCCAACCTGTCGGTCGAACTCGTCGGTGCTACGTCGAAGACGGTAGGTGCAGTGCCGACTGTCTTGCCCGCAATGGAACCGAAGAGGCCCTCGACCGCCTGCGCAGCGGCCAGGTTTCCTTCGGACGCGACGTACACGATATTCGTCGCCGGATCGTAGGCACCACGCGTTTCCAAGCTGGACACAGCATCCTTTGCAGCGTCGACATCTGCTACGACCCCGACGTCGAATGACGACCCGACCTGCGCCTGCACCTGCTGCGCGAATTGCTCGACTTGCGTCGACGTTCCCACGATCCGCACGTCCATGTCGTGCGGCGTCGGCGAATGGAGGCCCCAGGTATAGAGCAGAGGAAGAAGCGTCATCAGGAAGAGCGGCACCACCATTCCCCCGAGCATCATCACCGTCGGTGACGGTTTCTTGCGGGAGCGTGCATCCTGCACACCCGCTGCCAGCTGGTCGGTCACAATCGAACTCCTCGTCGTTAGTTTACATCTGTTCAATACAATACACATGTAAGATACAGGTGGTGAGAGGAGCGCATCACCCATTAAGGTGGTCCACGATGACCGCAAACATGGACCCTCGGGCAGTACGCAGTCGAGAACTGTTACTGGACGCTGCAGCCGAACTGGTGTCTCACCGTGATCCTGCGGAGGTGTCGATCACCGACATCGCCTCGGCTGCCGGCGTCAGCAGGCCGACCCTGTATCTGCACTTCCAGGACCGAGAGACTTTGTTCGCCGGCGTCGTTCGGAGGCGATTGCAGTCGATCGCCGCGCTGAAAGACGACGTGGCGGTGGACCGAGAGCAGGCAGAACGCAGCATCGGGCTCGTTGTGGCCGAACTGGGTTCGAACCGTGAGTTCTACCGCAAACTGATCGGGGCTCAATCGAACTCGCGATCCCGCGAACAGGTGATGACCGTTTTGCGTGAAGGATTGGGCCAGTACCTCCAACAACAAAGACTGGGCGACACCTCGCCGAACTCCCGTCAATCGAGGCGGCTCGACGAAGAAGCATGGTTCATCACGGGCGGAATGGTGACGGTGCTATCGAAGTGGCTCGATGGCGACCACGTCGACGAGCCCTCGGAGCAACGTTGGTTGGCCGAACGACTGTGGCATCTCTTGTCGACCGTGGCGAGTGCCCCTGAACCGCAGGAGCTGCAGTAACAAAGTCCTCGACTCCCATCGTCAGATCCGTGACGGTGCGCTCGTCCGATCTTGTGCGATGACGCCTGTCCGTCAGGATGCTGGCCATCTCGAGCGCTTCCCGCAGTAGTTCCATCAGATTTAGTTGTGACAGCCTTGTGACAGCGAATCACCTGCGGAAACGACCATCGAACCCGAAGACCGACCCTGAGCAGCACAAATGCGAAGATGCGGCGACGATGAAGGTAACTCCCGCGCGGATCTGAAATCCGCTGTCTCGGTTGTCTACTCAAATCCGTGGTAGGCCGCCGAAGTCCACGCTACCATCCGAAAAGCACTGTCCTGGTCCGAAAATCTGGACCCATATGGACTCTGGTGCCCCCAGTCGGACTCGAACCGACACTGTGCGAATTTTAAGTCCCTAGAAGTGTATCCACCCAGACTTCAGTGGACTCGATATTTGTTTATTCACAACGCTTTTCGTGCATGACCGTCCAGCCCAGTCCAGGTCCGAACGTACCGACTTGTGACACTCTCGTGACACCGAACTGCCGCCGATTCTCCGACTCCGGACAGTCCTGATCGGTGTCGGACAGCCATGGTATCGGGCGGACGGAGAGCATCCTGGCGCACCGACGCTCTGTGCGGACTCGTGACAACGAGACTTATTCGTCGCGAACCCATATCGCCCTCGAATCAGTCGAAAAGTGCGGCGGCAAACCCCACCGCATTGGTCCCACTGCTTGTTGGACAAATGCTGCTCCAGGCGAGGCATTAGCCATCCAGCGATGATGCTGACGGAAGCGAACAATTGCCGAGTTGCCAACAACAGGCACGATGCCGCCGACGGCATCGCGCGGAAACGTCAGTTACCGCACCGTCAAGCCTTCTTGACGGTGCGTAGACGTGTATGAGTCGCCGACCGACGTAGGTGTGTGTGGACTTCGCCCGCCGCTCGGCGTCGGTCAGGATGGTGTCAAACCAAACGACAGAAGCGTTTGGCGTACGGGAACTGCAACGGAATGCGTTGTTTGCCAGACAGATCAGCAGCGCTACTCCGGATCGTCTGACGTAACGGTGGCCTACGCCCCCGCGGACCATCGAAGCCCGGGCCGGGTCCATCTGCGCCAACCTTCAGCGGAAGAGCGTCACTCTGGCTGCGAACTGCGTTGATAATGAACGATACGCGGCGGATGGCCCGCCGGAGCATGTCTCAAATAAAGCTCGTGTCCGTTGCAATAAATTACACATTTACCCAAGTCGTTACAGATATTGGTGTGCTGTAAAAAGGGCCGATATTTTGCGTTCTTTTTAATTAGGCATAGCTAAGTATTGGTTTCAACTGCACTGCGAACGAACAGCTTTCGTGGTTCACATGGTTTTTACGCAAAAAGAGACCACATGGGACGCAACTCGGTTACCGTGGCTATCGGCGTCATTGAAACCCGTAACTTGTGCCACTAGGTCGAGGTCCGCAGGGGGCTTATTCGTGAGCAACATCAGTTCTTCGGTTCTTCAATCCTCCGGCGTGCAAATGCACACACGCGGAGAATCCGAGCCTCATGGGGTCCTGACGACGGGATCCATCTATGCAGAGTCCAATGCCCTGTTGGCCAAAGCCCAAGCTACGTATTCACTCCTGGCTGAAGTGGCTGAGGAGCTACATGGTGCGGACATTACGCCGACGCATGGCCTGTCCGACGACACCGTAGGGCGGCGTTGGCTGGACGATTTCCACGCGCAAACCCGAGGCGTTTCACTGTCCGGCTTCACTTCGTTCGCTCCTGTGACACGCAACCTAACCCCCGCAACGCCTCGCGCCTGGCCGTCAGGTGCGGAAATAATCTCCGCGGACGCTCCTGCGACGCCGTGGACCATCACTCATTCCCGATTGTTCGATGACGTCCTCAATCCTTCTGGCACCGACATCAGGCTGGTAGGTGCCACCGCAGCCGAGACCTCCAGTATCAAAGACGCCGTAAAGTTGCTCCGTGCAGTCGTTCCCGACTTGTATGCAGGCATCTTGCCCCACACGTCGTTCGTCTTCCTGGTTGACGGCACCGACGCGTTCGAGAGTGCCAGCGATCGCCGGCTACCACGCGCGGCGTATCTGAATCGAGACATGGCCGGTGACGTCGTGCGTACAGCAGAAGCACTACTTCACGAATCGACACACCAAAAGCTCTACGATCTTCAGTTGCTGTACACGATCTACGGCGCGACCTACGATCCCGCTTCGGCACCAACCATCCGGCCGCCGTGGCATCCTCCCGATACCCAGTGGAGCATCGACCGTACGACGGCCGCGTCCCACGTCTACGTGCACCTGACGTACTTCCTCGAACGGCTCCGGGAATCGGTACCTGCAGGGTGTGACGCCGAAGCGGTTTCGCGCAGTGCAACGCAAGCAAGGAGTCGAGCCGACAGCCTGCTGGGTGCCCTGACACCGCACCATTTCACTCAGTTCAACGCGCACGGACGGGCATTTCTGTCCTGGCTTCGCCACGCGCACCACAACATATCGACCATTCTGCAGGAGGGCACTCAATGACCGATTCGATCACCGACGATATCCGAGCTCCGCTCGACCTCGTACTTCACACACCGGTCAAGGGCTGGTTGCAGATAACGGCTGCGTGCAACATGCGCTGCAAACAGTGTTACGGCGACTGTGGATCCGAACCACCGACGGACGAACTCCAAACGGAAGAGTTCATCAGGGTGTTGAAAGACATGGCCGATACAGGTGTCATCGAGCTTCTGATGGAAGGCGGCGAACCGCTCGTTCGCCCAGATCTTTTCGAGATTCTGGCCTCGTGCACCGACCGTATCCTAATCCGGCTTCGTACCAACGCCACTTTGCTGGACGCCGCCATGGCCACCAAGCTCAAGGAAGTCGGCGTTGGCAGCGTGGTGGTCGATTTCATGGGCGCATCTGCCGAGACCCACGACTGGCACTACGAGACCAGCGGGGCGTTCGAGAAGACGAAGCGGGGCTTCGAGGTTGCGGTCGAGCACGGTCTCGACCCGGCCGCGCTGATGATCATGACCCGACGCAATGTGACCGAGTTGCAGGACTTCGTCGACATGGCGGTAGCCCTCGGGGCGAAACGGGTCGGTATTCTGCGGCTCTACCCTCTCGGCAGGGCACGCGACAGTTGGCAGGAGATGGCGCTGACCCTGCCCGAACAGATGCAAGCACTGGCCGAGGTCGAGGTACCCGACGGCATCCACCTCATGCGTTCCTGGCATCCACGCGACGCTAATTGCTGTTGGCAATCAACAGGCGTCACCTCCTCGGGACGCTCGGTGGGATGTTCCTACCTCAGAGAATTCGTCAACTTCGGCGACCTACGCACCCAAGACTTCCTGTCGACTTGGCACCACCCGCACGCCGAGCACCTGCGAAGGCGGCAAGTGCACCCTCACTGCCCTGACTGCGCCGAAACGCAGGGCTCTGCGGGCGGCTGCCGCTCCACCGCATTCGCATTCACAGGCGACTGGAACGCGCCTGATCCTTTCTGCACCACAACAAATGGAGGTATCGATGTCAGCGTTCTCCCCCCACGCCGTGATCCGCAAACCTGACAACCTTCGTGTCCGCTCGGTTCCCGAATGGGGTTGCCTGCTGGTGTACACGCCCTCAACCCCCAATTTGCATTACCTCGACGCGCATTCGTGGCTGATTTTCGAGCTGTGCGACGGCCGAGAGCGCAAGCAAATATTCGAGGATTTCGTAGACAACGTTCCGTCCGACACCCCGATGGACAAAGCGCAGTCCGCATTCGACGACGTTGTGACGACCCTGCTCGGCAACGGAGTCCTCGAGACACCCCAGACAGCCGAAGCGTATTCGGCCACGGCCTGACCACGCAGCTCGACCCTTACGGGCGCGCTGCCCTGAGAAGACCGAGGAGGTGATCCAATGACCAATCACAACGACCGAGATGCGCTGCTCAAACGCCTGAAGGGCAAGCTGCGGGAAACCCCACTGGGCGATCCTGCGGTGGAAACCATTCAGCCGGAGATTCGATCCGTATCGCAATACGCGATGCTGCCGTCGATGCGCGCAGGCTTCCGACTCGACGACGCCGACGACGCGTGAGCGGACGAGATGCTGCCGTGGCACCTTCCAGTCGCGGCAGCACCTCGCCGGATACGAGGCCCAGCTCGTCAAACCCAGATGGAGAATCACTGTGGCGCAGCCGATTCAATTGCGTGTACCCGGATCCGACCCAGACCCTGGTTCGACCACGCTCCTGATCAACCCCCCACTATGGAATGCCTACGCCCCGCACCTTGCCATCCCGCTCCTGGCGGGAGTGCTCCGCGATCATGGCCTCGCGGTACGCAGCCACGACGCCAGCATCGCCGTGCTGGACTGGATTCTCAGCAGGGAAGGACAGCAAGCCCTCGCACCACGACTGACCAAAACCGCTGACCAACGATTGTCAGCCAAGGCCATCTTGGTCCACCCCCACGTGCTTGCCTCGATCGATGAGGCGAAGACGGTCATTCGCGACGCGGCAACCCTGGCCGACGCACAACGACACACCTGGGCACGCACCGTGATGCGCAACGCAATGTGGTGTGCATCAGCGGCATTCGAGGACTTTTCTTTCGACTTGGTGGCGAACCAGCTGTACTACGCGGCAACGTCCACCGACGCGGTTCTCGCGGCCACCGATGACCCCGAACGAAACCTCTACTGCTGGGCCCAGGAGCGGATGCTCCCCGAGTCGATTCTGTCCGCGCCCGAAATCGGAGTTGTCGGCCTCAGCATATCCGCGGATACCCAACTCATCGCGGCGATGACCATGGCACGACGAATCCGACGGTTACGCCCCGACATCAAAATCATATGCGGCGGAAACTACACAACCCGCATGGTTCAAGCGTGGCAAGTGCGCCACCCCTTCTTCGACCTCGTAGACGCGTTCGTACTCGCAGAAGGCGAGGAAGCGCTCCCCTCGCTCGTGAGAGCCTTCCACGCCGGCGAAAATGGCGCAGGAATTGCGGGAGTGATGGTCGCCGGCGACGACGGGAATGTAAACCACACCGCTCCCCGCCCTGTGAAGCTGGACTCGGTTGCCCCACCGGACTTCTCGGAAATGCCCTTGGACCGGTACTTCGCACCGGGCCCGATCCTGCCGCTCTACGCCTCGCGCAGCTGCGCATGGTCCTGCGCGTTCTGCTCTATCCCATTCGCATCCAACAACTTCCGGCGCAGACCCGGAGCAACGACCGTAGACCACATGGAAGCTCTCAACGCCCAGTACGGAGCCCGACATTTCATGTTTGTCGACGAAATCATGACGCTGAACGTACTGCGCGAGGTGGCGACCGAGATCGTCCGCCGAGGTATGGACATCTACTGGTACGGCGAGACACGCTTCGCCGCCGGATTCGACCAGGAACTGGCGGATCTGCTCTATGCCTCCGGCTGTCGCCGCCTGAACTTCGGCCTGGAGAGCTACAACCAACGGGTCCTGGATCTGATGCGTAAAGGCACCAAGCTCAGACACATCGACGACACCATCGAATACATGCTCGCCGCCGGCGTCCCTCCCCACCTGTTCGTCATCCACGGCTTTCCCGGAGAAACCAAAGACGAGGCTCAGCGCACGATCACCTACGCCAAGTCCGTGATCGATCGAGCACGACACCACTTCGGTAACCCTTACGCGACGTGGGGCGGCGCGCCCTTTGTTCTGGACATCCATTCACCGATCGGCCAGCACCCCGATGAGTTCGGGATTTCCATACTCGATCCACCTGACGGACATGACCTCGCTCTCGCCCGGGACTACACCGTCAACGGCGGCGGACTCGACCGCACCGAGTCGGAGTTGCTCGCTCGTCAGGCACGCGACGACACTGTAATCGAGAGAAACGTGTGGTTTCGCAGCCACACCCGCATCGCACTGTCGGAGGTGGAGGAGTTCACCTTCCTCCGTGCCTGTGCACAGGCCCCCCTGGCCCAAACCAGACGCGTCGCCATCGTCGCCCGCCCAGTGCGCGATTCGGATCGACTGACGATTTCCGGAACGTGCACAATGATGCCGTGGGCGGCCGACCCCTCGGGTGACGAAGCTGCGTTGGTCCTCTACAACGGCGACCTCGACACCTTCGTTCAGCTCAACTGGCCTCATGCCAAGGACGAGGCAATTTTGAGATCGATGCCTTCCGCTCGGGTGGTCGCGGAGTTCTTCGCCCAGCACTCCATACAGTGGGGCGGCGTCACCGGCAGGGAGCTCGTCGCGCTGCTGGTCCGGCATGGCCTCCTCCGAACAGAACGAAACGAAACGGTCCTGAGTCCCAACCCCCTGTTCGTCGCCGAACCGGCGGTGCTCGAGACCACTGACCCGACCGGGTACGTCATCCTGCATCACCCGACCAACGGCAACACGGTTCGCATCGGCACCATCGGGCAGGTTGTCTGGCTCAGCTGCAGCCTCGAACCAACCGCGCGATCGCAAGTGTCGGCGTGGTTTCCGGTAAGCGATCCGGCGCGAACAATGTTGGCGCAGTCCACGTTCGACGATCTCGCCGAGCTGGGATTCTTGTTTGTCGACACCGCTGTCGACCGGACCGCGGAAGTCGACAACCGCGCTGCCGCAGGTGTGCAATGACGACGCCGATATCGGTCGAGGTCCTCTCGGGCGGTGCCTCCCACCAGGGTAAAGTGGTTCGGGTCGGTAGCACAGTGCGACGGCCCATGGGCTCGTGGAGCACGGCGGTGCACGCTCTCCTCCGGCATCTCGAGGCACAAGGATTCCCAGGAGCGCCCCGTGTGCTCGGTGTCGAGGGCGACTACGAATTGCTGTCGTTCATCCCAGGCCGCGCTCCTTCGCTGCCGCCACCACAATGGTCGCGGACGGAACAAGCCGCCACCAGCGTCGCATCGTTGCTACGCAGCTACCACGACGCCGTTGATGAATTCGATTTCCATCGGTGGACCAATTGGGCGGACTTCGTGCCCGAACAGTACCGAGAGGGAGGGATACTGGGCCACAACGACACCGTTCGCTCAAATATTGTCTTCAGCGAGAAAGACTACACTGCAATTGCTTTGATCGATTTCGATCGAGCAGCACCCAGCAGCGTCGTGTACGAGCTCGCCGTCGCAGCCAGTCAATGGATACCACTCAGGGGCGAAGAAGACGATGATGACGTCGTATCGGGCCTACGCACCAGCAACAGGCTACGTAAATTCCTCGACGACTACGGCGTCGACGACAGTACGCAACGGATCGAAATACTGGCCGCAATCGAAGACAACGAGGAACGGAACCACACGACCCTGACCGACCTCGCACGCTCTGGGCATACCGCGTACCGCGCCATGGTCGAGGGCGGAGCACTCGACCGAATCAGATCGAGGCAGGCCTTTCTCGCCCGACATCATTCGACATTCAGCGATGCGCTGCGGTGAACCAAGAACAGCAGCGCCCACCGACGCCAGCATCTTCGGCCTCCAGCATTTCGATTCCGCTCCCATTCGTCGGTGACCACAGAGAACTGCGCCCAGACAGACGAACACACGCGATCGCGCCATCTGCCGTGACACTTGACTGGGTCCGACCGCTTCCGCCGAATCTGGTGGACGAACTCGACCGAGGGCTGACACTGGATGCGCAACAACTATTCGACGCCGTCGTCGATGTCACACGGATCTTGAACGACGCCCATTCGACTGGCCTCGCCGCCCTGACGACGTGGAGTTTGCGTTGGGAGGGTGCATTGAGCGCCGCGATGCTCCCGGGTATGGCCGACGTGGTCTCCACATGGCAAGCGCCGTTCACTGATCCGCCCGAACCCGGACCGGGCCGCGATCTCTACATCATTGCAACAGTCCTGGTACGTGCGTTGGCCGGGCGATGGCCCCACGATCGACACGATGCCCTCGTGATGGCAGGGGTCTTGGGCGGCGAATGGCCCTTGGGTGCAGATCATTTCGTCCGAAAGGCGGTGCACCCGATAGCAGACCACCGCGCAGCAACAGCATCGGATCTAACCGCATCCCTGCCGTCGACATCATCGGCGTTCATACCCGAGTCCCGCCTGGCAGCGGCCGTGGAAAGCGTAACCGGATGGCAGAAGGCGCAGGGACGGACCAACGGAGACAACGAGGACGTCGCACTTTGGGATCGAACAGACCGAACCGTCGTCGCCCTTCTCGCCGATGGCGTGTCCGGACGCGGAAACGGCACGGGACTACTCGCCGCCGAAACCATTGCGACGCAGCTACACCAGTGCTGGGAGGATGACAACATGCACCCCGCACACTGGTTGCAGACGTGCCATAACGAGTTGCGCAGCCTCGCGGCTCGGCGCGGCATGGAGGGACCCGGACAGCGCCCCGCCGCCACCGCCATTGGGCTCCGCATCACCGCAGACGGCGCGATGCAATCCGCATCGGTCGGAGATTCGGTGGCCTTCTTGTGTCGTCGTACCGATCGCGGAGTCATTGTCACTCGACTGACGCCCGAGGATTCGATCATTGCGCAGCGGACACGCGAAGGTCACCCGATTCGACCGGAAGATCTCGCTGTCGTGACCCGCGCGATCGGCGTCGGTGACGCCATCACCCCGCATCAACGGCACATCCACCTCCATACGGGAGACATCGTCGTCGTCGTCAGCGACGGCGCAAGCCGTGGCCACTCTGTCGACGGAGGAAGCGACTGCTGGCAGTTCGAGGATGCGCTGGAAGAACTCGCGCGGGCGCAACCATCGCCGGCGCTGCTCGCTTCGCAATTGTGCCGCAGAGCCGAAGAATTGGGCGGTCAAGACAACGCCACCGCGTGGGTAGCGGCTATCGTGGCACCCCACGTCGGTGTCGACCGGCCCGAGCCCGGTTGGATACGCCGTATGGAAGTCGACTCGATCGCGTGACGGCGACACCCCCATCTCGCACGAAACGAACAGCACTGGGTGCATTGGTCGCTGCGTCCGGGATATCCAACATCGGTGATGGAGTCCGGCTGGTCGCAATGCCGCTGTTGGCGTCACAGCTAACGGCCGATCCACGATTGATCAGTATCGTCGCTGCTGCGGGCCAACTGCCCTGGCTGGCCGCCCCGGTTCTCGGTCTAGTGGTCGATCGACTTCGTCCGATACGACTGATGAGCGCGATCAACGTGCTCCGCGGAGTCATCGTTGCGGTACTCGCGCTGACGGTCGCAGCGACCGGAGGCCACATAGGCCTTCTCATCGGTACGGCGCTCATGCTGGGATTCGCCGATGTGTTGGCGGATTCGGCCGCTCAGGTAGTGATCCCCACTCTGGTGGCGGACAGTGACCTCGAATCCGGCAACGCCAAGCTGTTCGGCGCGCAAGCGACAGCGGCACTGTTCATCGGTCCTCCGCTGGGCGCGTGGTTGATTTCGATTAGTTACGCCGCACCGTTCACGTTCGACGCAGCCACCTTCGCCGTGTCGTGCATTCTGCTCACTACTATCTGGAAGCACGACCGCCAATCTCGTGATGTCCCACTTCGCAGAAACATCAGGGAGGAAGCCACCATCGGGTTCCGATGGTCATGGTCCGACTCGATCATGCGCAGACTGATCACCGTCGTGATGGGATTGAGTTTCTTCGACGGGATGGTCGGCGGCATTCTTGTCTTGTTCGCCACGCGCAACCTGGGAATGAGCGACATCGGATATGGTGTTTTTTTGTCGGCAGCCGCGCTCGGTAGCGTTGCCGGTACGGCTCTGACCGGCCGCCTACTCGGCCGTATCCGGGTGAAGTCACTTCTGGTGTTGTCCACCGTCGGTGCAGGCACCAGCTACGTGATTCTGGCAGTGTCGGCTGGACCGATCGTGGCAGGCGCGATGCTCGCGATCAACAGCGCGATGACCATGGTGTGGAACGTGCTGACGGTCTCGGCGCGCCAGCGAATCGTTCCGGAGGACATCTTGGGGCGGGTGACCACCACTTACCGTATGGCAGCGTGGGGATCACTTCCGGTGGGTGCCTTGGTTGGGGGCGTGATCGCGCGAGAAGTGAGCGTGCGCGCCGTGATTGCTGTGTCCGGTATCGCTCTGGTGGCACTAACCGCATTGGTGATCAGATTGCCGGCAGGCGCACTGGACGCACCAGGCGTTAGCGGGAGTAGCACTGGGGGCGATTAACTGAGCCCGAGCGTCAACCGCAGAGTTCTTTGCGGTGGACTTCCACTTCACGCTTGTCATTGTCCAGCCGTAGCTCGATAGGCCGGTATCCCTGCTTGCGCCACCACGCGATGCTCTCCTGCTGACTCACCATCGGACCGACGAACACACTCGTCCACCCCGACCCAGCCAACGTCCGTTCCAGCGCGCCGAGAACTGGCTCACCAACGCGGTCGAGACCTTCGTCGGCATCGACGACGAAACTCCCGACCCACGGTTGTTCTTCACGGGGATGCGGAACAAGCAGCGTCAGCGCACCGACCACCCGTTCACTTGCGCGAATCACCAGACAGTGAGAGTTCTCCATGACCGTGTTGTGCCACAGAAACATCTCGACATCCTCTTCGGTAAAAGCCTCGACACCGGTGTGCAACGTACTGGCATCCAAGAAATCTGGATTGCTGTTGAACACGTGCAAGAACTGCGCAGGGCCGTCATCTGGCCCGACCTCGGAAACTGAGTATTCTCTTGCATCGAAGATGAGCTCCATACCTACAAGATATGGCGAGCCGGCCGGCGCTGCTCAGACCTTCGCCCGATCGCCCCATTTTCGCGGTCGTCTGTTGTTGCCACGGCAGCGCCCACACACCGCGGTTCGGAACGGAACACCAACCAGGGCCTCACGAAACCCGCTGGTTCTTAAGTTCGATGCATAGCTGCTGTGCAGATGTCAGGACAGGTGCGTTACGACCTCGATTCTTCCCGTCGCGCTGAATTCGGCGGACAGTGTCGAAACTCCTTCGCTCGCTACTCCCAGACCGCCAAAGAGGCACGTCGATGCTGAATCAAAGAGCATGCACGCGGGGTATGGACACCCCAGCAATTTCGCCGACCACGTGTGCAGTGATTTCTGCAACACTCGGTACATGTCGTCCACACTGAGTGAAGATCGCCAGACCGTCGGGTTTGGATCGGTCGATGCCCGTTCGGCTCGCCGCCCGGCGGTGATTGCCGCACCACACCCGATGAGTCCGATTATGCCGGTCAGCCTCGACACGCAGCCGATCGGCCCAGGCGTCAGCCGCGTCCGTGCTTCGGATCTGCAGCAGGCGACGACGGTGTACAACAGGATGCACGCCGAGGACCATAATGCTGTGGTGTCGCTAGATCTCGAGTTCGTGATTGCTCCGACTGCTCGTGCCGCACGAGCCATACCCGTCAAAAGCCGACCGCGCGATGGCGATTCGACGGCCACTGTTCGGTACGTCGGCACTCCTTTGGGGCTGGCCGGTCTCATCGCCGACGTCGGAGCAGCGCGAGTAGCCGACGGAGTGAACCTCATACCTTTGGACTACTCGGCGTCCGTCGAGCTCCTCGTGTCCTCAACTCTTCCTAAGCTAGTCGGAGACGGCGTCATCGACTCCGAGACAGCCGCTGCGCTAAGGGCTGCTGCAAGCTCCGACCGAAGGTGACATCCACGTTTGGGCCGGGTTTTGCGCCCTCGCAGTATTGTTCACCCTTGACGAGAGGGCAAGTGTGTCATGGAGGTTCGTGAGCTGGAATGGTTCGTGGTTTTGGCGCGGACCGAGAACGTCACCAATGCTGCGGTGCAGCTTCACGTCAGTCAGCCAACGCTCTCGCGTGCGTTGGCCAGAATCGAACGTCAGCTGGGGGTGAAGCTGTTCGACAGGAATCAGAACAGACTTCGACTGAACAAGTACGGCGAGATCTATCGAGCTCACGCGGTCAGAGCCATTCAGGAATTGGTGCAGGGCGAAGAACGCATCCGAACTCTGGTCGACCCGGAGCGCGGGGTCGTCTCGATCGGCTTTCTTCATTCGTTCGGGTCTTGGTTGATACCTTCTTTGCTCGACAGCTACCACGTCGTAGCCCCGCTGACGAAGTTCGAGCTGGAGGGAGGTGCCGCGGATTCCATTGTCGACGCGGTTCGGAGTGGGCGTATAGACGTCGGATTCGTCGCGCCGCGACCGGCTGCCGATGACCTGGCGTGGGTGCCGCTCGGGCGAGAATTGCTCTGCCTCGAGGTCCCTCCCAGCCACGAGTTCGCCGATCGAGACTCGATATCGATCGCCGAGATCGCCACCCGCCCGATGATTGCCCTGGGTCCTACTTATGGCCTGCGGCACGTGGTGGACCGGCTGTTCGAGGACGCAGGATGTGTGCCGTTGATCAGCATCGAGGCGACCGAATTGTCCACTCTCCGTGCGCTCGTACGACACGGCAGCGGCATTGCCATCGTCCCGGTGCCGCGAGCCGACCAACAGTCTCCCACTGTGACCGTTCCGATATCCGACGCAAATGCGTTTCGCTTCTACGGCGTGATCACTCGAAACGATGGACCGACGGGAAGTGCCGCACAAATATTCCTCGACTATGTGTCGGGGGAGTTCGCAACCGACGACGTCGACGAGAGCAATCGGCCTTGACAGTGGTAATTGGCCGTACCGGTCGATTCGACCGGTACGACCATTGTCCTATGTGCTCGGCGACGCCGGGAGCACGATGTCAAAGGTGACTTCGCTCCATGAACTCACTGAGCGGCCGTCTGGTGTAGGACCGTCCGAATGCTGGACGAAGGACTTGATCAGTGATTGCTTTACTCCGAACACAGCGTCGTCCCAACCGATCTCGTCACCGTCGACGAAGATGTGGGTCACCAAACGCCGGAAGCCCTCTGCAGTGACCATGAAGTGCAAATGGCTTGCTCTCATGGGTGACCGCCCTACCGCCGCCAGCATGCCTCCAACAGGCCCGTCGTGCGGGATGGGGTATGGAGTGGGTGTGAGACCCCAAAACCTGAACTCACCGGTTTCGTCGGCGAAAAAGTGGGCTCGCGCTGCCATCCGGTCGTCGTCGTACTGAACGTCGTACTGGCCGTCCTCGTCGGCTTCCCAGACCTCGATGCGAGCGCCGGCAATCGGGTGTCCAGCGGTATCGCGAACACTGCCGGTCACCCAGCAGGGTTCACCGATCGCACCGAAGGCCATATCATCGCCCAGCTCGATCTTTGGGGAACCGTCCACGAAGAACGGTCCGAACACCGTTGCCTCCGTCGAATTTTCGACGGGAGGGTTGTTCATGCCGATTACCTGCATAGACAATCCGAGAACATCGGAGAGCAGAATGAACTCCTGGCGGGTGTCGGTGCACATCTGGCCGGTTTCGGTGAGGAACGCGATCATGGTGTCCCATTCGGCTTCGGTCAACCGGACCTCGCGTGCCGCGGCGTGCACATGGCGAACGACGGTTTCCATGATGAGTTTGAGTCGATCGTCGGGGGCGCGGTCGAAGGAACGTACGACGTTCTCTATCAGTTCTCGTTCCCCAGTGTCCTGCGCATCGTTCGCGGCCATCACTTCTCCCGTCATTTCTACCCACCCACCGGACTACCTGCCCACGCGGCACCGATCAAGACCTGCAGGCTATCCCGATCCACAGGCCGCGGATTGGTGGGCGGCACCAACTCGAGAACCCGGTCGACGGCGTGCTCGATACCGTCCTCGGTCATACCGAGTTCGTGCAACGAGTCGACGACTCCGAGTTCCCTGCGCAATTCGTATAGCCCCCTCGCCGCCTGCACGCCGCCAAGAGCGTCCGAGACCCGCTGCGCAGCGTCCGTCGCCACCGAGCCGTTGAAGTCCATGACGTACGGCAGGACAACCGCATGAGTATCGGCATGCGAAAGTCCGAATGCACCGCCCAGGACGTGGCAGATCTTGTGATGCAATCCGCTGCCCGCAGAGGCGAAGGCCACGGCGGCAAGATAAGCACCGTAAATGGTGGCTTCTCGGGCTTCGAGATCCCCTGCATCCAAGGCGATTCCGCGCAGACCGGGCACCAAAGCGCGAAGCCCCTCGGTACCGAGGGCGGCGTTGATGGGATCTGCTTTCGGTGCCCAGAACCCGTCCACCGCATGCGCCACGGCGTTCAGTCCCGAGGCCACCGCCAACGGGCCGGGCAACGACGCGAACAGAGCGGAATCGTAGATCACTGTGCGGGGCAGGACATCGGGATGCGATCCCGTGGTCTTGCGATCCCCCTCTGTCTGACCCCACACGTTCGTTGCCTCCGACCCTGCAAAAGTGGTCGGAACGGCCACGATCGGTATGCCGGTGTCGCGGGCGACATATTTGGCCAATCCGGTGGCCGATCCCCCACCGATGCAGACGACAACATCGGCGGCCTCGTTGCGCACCAGAGCCACCGCGGCTTCACCGTTGCCCACCGGAACATGCTGAACGATTTCGCTGATTCGGGCGACTACCGGCACTCGGTCGGCAACCTCGTCTGCAAACTCAGCCACGAACGAATCCGAAACGAGCAGGACGCGCGCACCACCGAGCGACTCGACGGCTACGGCGATATTGGCCATCGCACCCCCGTTGGCAAACATCACACGCTGCCCCAGCGTCGCGTGATCGAAGGACATCACGGACGGACCTCCATCGATTCGACTCGGCCTGCCACCACGGCGGTGAGCCAACGATCCAGGCGAACGGCGACCGCTTCCGGTGCCTCGAGGGTCGACAGGTGACCCACCCCGGCCAGCACCTCCAACTCCGCCCCCGAAATCGAAGCCGCGAGCTCTCCGCCGAGCGAACTCGGCGTGATCGCGTCCTCGCCGCCTGCTATCACCAGGGTCGGTACTGTTACCGACGCGAGTTCGGCTCTTCGATCTGCTCTCGTCATAACAGCAATCTGTTGCGCCACAAATACATCGACACCCAGATCCCGCGCCATTACCGATGCGGTAACGGCAATGTCCGGTCTCCCGGGTGCGACCGCCGAGGTGATCAGATCGACCGCGTCGTCGAAGTGCCCCCGCTTGGCCATCTCGATGACACGAAGCGAGTTCTCGCGGCGTCCGGAATCTGCGGCGATCGCAGAGGAGTTGAGCAGAGCGAGACCGACTACCCGCGAAGACGGTTGTCGGAGCGCGATATCCAAGGCCACGTAACCCCCCATGGAGTTTCCGGCGAGAAAGAATTTCTCTGGACTTTGTTCGAGGACGCTGTCGGCCATCTGCCGGATCGAATTGCCCTCGCCGCGAACCACTACGGTTGTGTGCCGATCTGCCAGACGATCGGCAACCGGCTGCCACAGTCGTTCGTCGGACCCGAGTGCGGGAACGAACACCAACGGAGCCGCCGCGGTCATGACGCTGCTCCGTCGACCGCGAGAATGCACCCGGAGGTGAAGCCTGCATCCTCCGAGACCAGATAGGCGACCGCGGCAGCAATTTCGGTCCCGGTTCCGGTTCGACCGACAGGAATTGCTGCGCGAGTAGCCGTTTGCGCGTCCTCGGACAGTGCCTCGAATATCGTCGTGACGCGTCCTTCACTGGGCAGCACCAATCCTGGCGACACTGCATTGACGGTGATGCCGGTTGCGCCGAGGTCCTTGGCCAACTGCTTGGTGAAGCCGTTGATCGCGGCCTTGGATGCGGCATAGGGCAATCGGGCACCGACGGTGCCCGAGGGTCCGGCCAGTCCGTTGGCGACGGCCGAGGAGAAGTTCACGATGCGGCCGTATTTGCCTCGGTTCATGAGCGAGACCGCCTCACGACTGCAGAGAAAGGCACTGGTGAGGTTGTTCTCGAGTACCTTCCTCCACACGTCGCCGCCCAGCTCACTGAGCTGCCGCACCGGATCTGTGCCACTGCCGCCTGCTGTGTTGACGAGCGCGTCGAGCCGGCCGAAACGTCGGTCGATCGACTCGAAGGCGGCGATCACCGCGCTTTCGTCGGACAGGTCGACCACCTCCGTGGACACTTCCACCCCTGGTACGTCGCGTGCGATGTGCTCACGCGTGGCGTCGAGCCCGGTCTTCTGGATATCGAGAAGGGCGACCGAGAAGCCGTCGCGCGCCAACCGCTCGGCGATCTCGGCTCCGAGTCCCTGCGCGGCACCCGTCACGGCCGCGACCCGCTTGTCAGTACTGTGCTCAGGCACGTGTTTCCTTAGTTTGCAGTGTGTTCGGAGGTGGAGTGCTCGGAGGCGGTGGTCGATCTCCCGATCATCCGAGGGGTCCCCAGAACGTCTCGCCGCCGTAAGTGTCGGACATCGGTTCGAGAGTCTCCGGCCAGACACCCGCCTCCACGACGCGCCGGCTCTCGGGCGGCCGTACCTTGCCGTCCCAACCGACCTGCTCCATGTAGTAATACAGTTGCATGACGTGCCCATCAGGAGCGACCGCATGAATCGCGTAGTCCACTCCGGGGTGAATCTCGGGTGGTAGGTCGATCAGCTTGACCCCGCTCTGCTCCAGGAAGAGCTTCGCGGCGACCAACTGCTCGTACGATCCGAGTTGGATTCCGAAGGACAGCAACGTGGAACCGTCGCTGAGACCGAGCGCTCGGCGTGCCTCGAGCGGGAACAGCGCAATGCTGTGGTGTTCGGTGTTGGCGCGCATGAACACTGCTCGGTGTCCCAGGACGGTGGTCTCCTCCGACTTCACGAGCCCGAGCGTGCTGGTGTAAAAGCGTTCCGCCGCATCGAGATCGGCGACAAAAATGCTCACCGGTCCGATTCGGACGGGCCTGAACGGCCGCGCGAGCAAGACGCCGCCCACATCGTAGGTCTTCGGCAGGTTGTCGATCCAACGGTGACCGGAGGTGAGGTCGACGCCCTCGGCTTCGGCATCCTCGAGTTCGGTCGCCTCTGATCTCGTGGGAAGTGCTGGATGCTCGTTTGCCCACGGCCACATCACTTCCGGCTTGCTCATGCCGTCCCAGCCG
Source organism: Rhodococcus ruber (assembly GCF_027270735.1). Taxonomy (GTDB): domain Bacteria; phylum Actinomycetota; class Actinomycetes; order Mycobacteriales; family Mycobacteriaceae; genus Rhodococcoides; species Rhodococcoides rubrum_A. Next base: position 90,945 of record NZ_JAPWIJ010000005.1, read on the forward strand.
ACCTGCTCGATACCGTATTCGAGTTCGTTGGTATGACCGGTTGGGTCAGGAAAGTACGTGTGCCAGTTGGAACCTGGGTCGCGTCCGTAACGGTCGATCTTCGAACCCTGCTCCTCGAGCCATAAACGTGCCTCGACGACCTCGCGAAGCGATCCCACCTGCCAGGTGATCTGGTTGACCGTGATGTCGGACCGAGCCGGATCGTCGTTCTTGTCGACCCACGCACGCGGCATGATGACGAAAGTATGGTGATCACTGTTGTGTCGGAGGAAGTAGATCCTGGTATCCGACAGTCCGTCCAGCCACGGGCCGGGATCATACTTGTTCAGATCCAACATGTCCGCCACCAAGAAGCCGAGAACATCACGGTAGAAGGCCACGGCTTCACCGGTGTCGGCAACGCTGATTCCGAAATGATTGAGCCGGCGAATCTTGAACGGTCGATCGTAGGAAACGCCGCCGACGGAGTACTTCTTCTCGCCCACTGCTACTGCCCTCCGCGCGTTCCTGAGACGGTATTGGTCACAGAACCGATTGCAGTAGAACTGATCTCGACCACGTCGCCCGGGTTGAGAAACTTCGAGTCGTCGACGAATTTGCCGTCCGCGTCGCGAGTACTCGAGTCGACGGCCGTGCCCTTCGGTGTACCTCCGCTGATCAGATCGCCCGGGAACAACGTGGAGTCCCTGGATAAATACTCGCCAAGAGACGCAAAGCTGTGAATCATCGATTTCGTGTTGCCGCTCTGCCGAACTTCGCCGTTGATTCGAGCCTCGATCGGAATGTCCTGTGGGTCCAGTCCCTCGTCCACCACGATCCAAGGTCCGACCGTCGCAGCGCCGTCGAAATTTTTGGAGTACTGGAAGTCCGGACCGAACGAGACGTTGTCCCGGATGGACCAATCGTTGACCAAGGTGTAGCCCCAGATGTACGAACCGAAATCGTCGGCGGCAACGTCCTTGCCTTGCTTGCCGATCACAACGGCGACCTCGGCCTCGTAATCGAGCAGATCGGTGCGCCTAGGAAAAGCGAGATCGTCACCGTCGGAGGAGACGACACGCGGATCCTTGATGAAATACTTCGGCCCTCCTGAGACGAGCTTTCCCAAGGTGTCCTTGTCGCGTCCGCTCGAGGTGTTGTCGGCGGCCGCTTGCATGTGATCGGCAAAGTTGGCCAGAGCAGCGAAGATTCGCGACCGCCCGTCTATCGGTGCGTGCACCGTCGTCGAGTTCGGGTCGAAGACCAACTGCTCCCCGTCGACGCCGGTTTTGTCATTGCTCTCGGCGAGATGATCCAGCGCGGCTCGGGCACCGGCCAGAGCATCGTCGCCCTGCTCGATGAAGGAGTTGAGGTCGGCCGGAACCTCGTGCGCAGCCTTGGCCGTAGGGCGAAGGCTGCGCTCGACGTCGACCAAGTACCTGGCGTACGCACCGTTGATATCCACGATGCCGTTGTCCACAACGACGCCGACGCGCCTGCTGGGACCGAAGATTGCGATTTTCATGAGGCTCCCTTTACTGATCTTGGCTTCGAGAATTGTTTGCCGACGGGTCGACGCCCACCGTGTTGAGCAGACGGCCACCGTCCGGGGACAGGCTGTAGATGGCCAAGCGGGTGATCTTGCCGTCGCGGACGGTGAAGAAGTCGCCGAGCACGATCGTCGATCCACCGGTGTCGAGGTCGATCTCGACTGCCACGTTGTCGCCGTCCGCCACGAAAGGCCCTGGGGATGGCGACATCGCGCCCGGTTTCAACCCGCCCTGATACATGCGAGCGATCGCGGCCGCGCCGGTGAGGGTCCCGGCTGCGTTGTGCAACACCGCATCATCGGCGAACAGTCCGCTGACCGCTGCAGGATCGCCTGCACGCACTCCAGCGAAGTACGCGGTGACGACCTCGGCTGGGCTGGCTGTCGTCATGACTGCAGGTAACGGGTCGAGGCGTAAACGGACTGGTACTCGAGGTATGCATCGATGGCCTCGGGGCCGAGTTCGCGCCCGAGTCCCGAGTCCTTGAAGCCGCCGAACGGAGCACCGAGATCGAGTGTGTAGTAGTTCAATCCGATGGTTCCGGTACGAACGCGACGGGCGACCGAAAAGGCACGGTCCTCGTCAGCGCTCCAGACGGAGCCACCGAGTCCGTAGTTGCTGTCGTTGGCCATCCTGACTGCCTCGTCGTCCCCGCCGTCGAACGGGATCAGTGCCATGACCGGACCGAATACTTCCTCACGAGCCAGTCGATCGGAGTTGTCCACGTCGGCGAAGACGGTGGGCTGAACGAACCATCCCCGATCGAGGCCTTGGGGGCGCCCGCCGCCGGTCACGAGACGTGCATCGGAGTTCTTGGCGATGTCAACGTATCCGAGCACTTTGTCGCGGTGACCGCTGGTCGCCATCGGACCCATGGTGGTGGCAGGGTCGAGTGGATCACCGAGAGTGTAAGCATCGGCGAAACCTGCAACAGCGTCGACGAACTCGTCGTAGCGGGAGCGCGCGACGAGAATGCGCGACTGCGTCGTGCAGGTCTGGCTGTTGTTCAGGAACGAGGCATTGTCCAATCCGGCGAGGAAGGTATCGACGCTTGCGTCGTCCAAGACGATCGCCGCCGACTTTCCGCCCAGTTCCAAGGTGGAGCGCCGGAGCAGCCGGCCGCATTCCTGGCCGATGATGCGACCGGCCTCGGTCGAACCAGTGAAGGCGATCTTGTCTACCAGAGGGTGGGACACCAAAGCCGCCCCCGCATCGCGGTCTCCGAGCACGATGTTGAGAACGCCTGCCGGTAGTCCGGCTTCTGCGGCTGCGTCGGCGAAAACGTAGGAGTCCAAAGCAGTTTCGGGCGAGGGCTTGAGAACTACGGTGCATCCCGCTGCCAGGGCAGGAGCGATCTTGAACATAGCAAGGGCCTGCGGAAAATTCCACGGGGCGATTGCACCGACGACGCCGACCGGTAAACGGCGGACGATGGTCGATCCGGCTTGGCTGGGGCGAACTTCCTCGAGGGCGAGATTCTCGACGACGTCCGCATACATCCGAAGCAAGGCTCCCGGTGCCCCGCCGTTGAGTGCATTGGACAGCCCGAGAATCATTCCGTTCTCCCGGCTGACCAACGACGCGGTGTCGGCTGCACGGGCATCGAGCGCATCGGCGAACGCATGAAGCACAGCAGCACGTTCGGCAGCGGTCGTACGCCCCCAGGGACCTTCGTCCAATGCTCTTCTTGCAGCGCGAACTGCGGCGTCGATGTCGGCCGCGCCACCGAGCGCGGCCACGCCGATGCGTTCCCCGGTGGCCGCCTCGATCTGGTCCCTCAGCTCGGGCCGAACCGGGTCGGTCCAGCTGCCATCGATGAAGAAGCGGGTGCGGTCCAAGCTGCTCGGCCGGTCGACGGTGACGGACATTGAATTCTCCTAGTGACGAGGACGGTGCATGATCTCGTGACACCGAGTGAGCGGTGCACGGTCGGGTTCACCACCGCTCGCGGTGAGATCCCGATCACTGTCGATCCTGTGCTCTGGGGCACATTCAGCGCAACGCCAGGATGTTCCCAGCCCCCATGCATTCTACGTATCGTCGCAGCTCGAGCGTTCATTTTTGCGGTGGGGAGTTGACACCGAAGTCAACGTCGAAACTATGGCGACAGCAAGAACGCGTTTCGCCGACCTACCGGGCAGGCAGGTTTTGCAGTAGATTCTGCGCCGCCGCGACCACGGGTGCGTCCACCATTCTTCCCTCGACTTCCACAGCGGCACCGAGGGACGCCGCGGCAACAACCCGGCGCGCCCGGTCGATTTCCTCGTCACTGGGTTGCAGTGCCTGTCGAGTCGGATGGACTTGTGCAGGATGTATCAGCAGCTTCCCGGTCATTCCGACTTCGATTGCGTGCTCGACATCCTCGATCAGTGCCGCGGGGTCCTTCAGCGAAGTGGTGACTCCGTCTATCGGAGCCGGCTTACCTGCTAGCCGGGAGGCGAGGACGAGCTGAGATCGGGCGTGCAGCATCGCTGTACGCGTGGGTCGGGCACCGATGTCCAACGCATAGTCGAGATGGCCGAAAGCCAGACGGCATACGTTCGGATCACGAGCGATAACGGTCGAATCATCTATGCCAGCGGCAGATTCCACCAAGGCGAGGACCGGGCAGCGCAGCACACGTCGCAGATCGGCGTAATCGACGGACGCTACGGCTTTGGAGACCATGACCGCGACAAGACCGTCCAACCCAGCCAGCGATTCGACGTCGTCGAGATGGTGGGCCCCATCCACAGCGTTGATCCGAACGCAACCGCGTCCTCCGTTGGACAGCCAGTGAACGACGTGGGCGCGTGCGGCCGATTTGTCCCCGCTGGCTACCGCATCTTCGAGGTCGAGCACGACGATGTCCGCTCCGGCGGCCGCTGCCTTGTCGAATCGGACCGGCTTGTCACCCGGAACGAAGAGCAAAGTCGACGCTTGTCGGACGAGTAGCTCTTTGTGCTCGGACGTCGTTTCGACGGAGAGCACCTCAGGCACCGGCCGGAACCACGCTCGGTACCGACACTCCGAACTCCGCGAGCACTGCCTCGGTATGCTGGCCCACCTCGGGAATCGGACCCATCACCGCGTGGAAGTCCGACATCGTCACCGGCGGTACCAGTGCACGTAGCTCGCCGACCGGCGAGGCATACGACCGCCACCGGTCGCGCGCCTTCAACTGCGGGTGATCGGCAAGGCCATCCATCGTCCGTAGCAGGGCATTCGCAATTCCCGCATGTTCGAGTTGCTCACCTACCTGCTCTGCCGTGCGATCGTCGAAGACCTTCTCGATGACGGCTCTCAGTTCCGTATTGTGTTCGACGCGTAGCGAATTGCGGCAAAAGCGCGCATCACCGGTAAGCTCCGGCGAGGTAAGAATACTGGCACAGAACGTGGCCCATTCACGTTCGTTCTGGATCCCGAGAAACACTTCGTTTCCATCACCACACTTGAAGGGGCCATACGGAGCAATTGCCGCGTGGCTGGCCCCAGCCCGCGTCGGCGAGCTGCCGCCGTACATCGCATAGTTCAACGGGAAGCCCATCCATTCCGCCAACGCTTCCAGCATGGACACCTCGATCGTGGCCCCTTCGCCGGTTCGCTCCCGTCTGATCACAGCTGTCAACACACCGGTGTAGGCGTACATCCCGGATGCGATGTCTGCTATCGAGATTCCGACTTTCGACGGTTCGTCCTGAGTACCTGTGATGGATACGAGCCCTGCCTCGCACTGCACGAGAAGGTCATAGGCCTTTTTGTCCGAATAGGGACCACCTTGGCCGTATCCGGAGATCGATACGTGAATCAGCCGTGGGTGACGTGCGCGGAGCTCTTCGGCCCCGAGTCCGAGTCTTTCCGCTGCCCCTGGAGCGAGGTTCTGCACGAAAACGTCGGCCTCGTCGACCAATGCGTGCATAGCGGCTCGACCCTCGTCGCTCTTGAGGTCCAGTGCGACGGACTCCTTGGAACGGTTCAACCACACGAAATGGCTGGCGAGACCGTTGACCGTCTCGTCGTAGCCGCGCGCGAAATCTCCGACGCCCGGTCGTTCGATCTTGATTACGCGGGCACCGAGATCGGCAAGCTGCCTCGTCGCGAAGGGGGCTGCAACAGCCTGTTCCAACGACACGATCGTAAGTCCGTCGAGAGGGTTCATGTTCGTGCTTCTTTCGCTTCGAATGTAGATGGGTTCAGCCGAATCAGACGGTCATGAGCGACGGGCTCTCGAGTGTCTTCGTGAAATACAGCGCCTGGGCTGCGAATTCCTTGTCTTTCGACATCCGACGGAAGACTTCCAGGTCTCGCTCGCGCTTCACCGGATCCGACGAGTGGAACAGCAGCTTCTTGTTGGCGGCAGCGCGCGGGCTGGCCTTGTCCACGAACGCGGCGCGCCGGAGGCGTGCGTATTCGGTGAGTACCTCGTCGCTCGCACGGCCGCGCACTACAGCGTTGAGACCTTCGATCAGCGCATACGAGTCGAACAAGCCCATGGTCAACCCGAGGCCCCCGGTAGGATTGGTAGCGTGCGCAGCGTCACCGGCGAGCAGCGCCCGTCCCGAACGAAAAGCAGTGGCGGCGCGCTGATGCATCCGGTAGGGCGATGACGCGACCACCTCTATCTTTTCGGCCACCTCCGATCCGAATACGGCCGACAGGAAACTCGGCATACGCTCGTCGATCGAATCGGTCGGAAGATCGGCATCTTCCATGTAGGTGTACCGCCACAGGCCGTGCTCGCCGGATTCATCTATTTTTGCGATGATCGCGCCGTACACGTCGTCGAGATAGAAGGTCGACTGCGCCCAACCGTCACGGTCGTCGGGAAAGCGCACGTTCGTCGCGACGAACCTCTCGGGCCACGTCATTCCCTCGAATTCCAACCCCAGCAGTCGGCGCACTGTCGAACCAGCGCCGTCGGCACCGACGAGCCACTGCGACCGGAGTACCGAATGCCCTTCAGGGCCTCGAAGAGCAACCTCGATTCCAGTCGCATCTTGTTCGATTCCAGTGACCTCGTGACTCCACAGCACTCGAACGTTGTCGAAGTTGTTCAATTCCGCCAGAATTACCTCAGCGAGAGCACCCTGCCCGAGATGCAGGTTGTAAGGCCGCTCTACCTTCCCGTCGAGGGCGGCGAGGCCGTAGGAGATTATCTCACCTGTTGCTCGCACGTGGTATGCGTAATCCTGCTTGAGAAAGCCTGCTGCGCTTGCTTTCTCGAGTAACCCGAGGCGAGCGAGGCCATCGAGCGTGGACCAGTGGTACACGATCGCCCGCGGTGTGTCCTGCAATGCGGGCGCGCGCTCGACTACCGAGACACTGACCCCCTGTTGAGCGAGGCCCAGTGCGGTCAGCAAACCCGTCGGGCCTGCTCCCACCACTGTCACCTGTTGATCTTGGGACACAATTCCTCCAAACGACATTCACGACAACTCGGGGCTGTCGGTTCGATGTTCACGATCCTGCACTTGGGCGCAGAAGGCCAATACCATTGCGATGCAGTTGCCATACACTCGACGCATGGACATCCGGACCGTCAAATACTTTCTGGCCGTTGCCGATGCCGGATCCATCACCGAGGCCGCGCGAATACTGCACCTTTCTCAGCCGCCCTTGAGCAGCGCGATGACCAAACTCGAGACGGACCTCGCCGTGCGCCTTTTCGACCGGCATCCTCGCGGCATCACCCTCACCGACGCGGGTCGCTACCTGCACAGCGCAGGTCGACGCCTCGTCGCGGAGGAGAACCGCATCACCTCCGCGCTGAGATCGATGGGGCAGGGACTCGAAGGCGAACTTCGAGTCGGAGCCGAACCGATCGGCCTCTGGCATCTCGTCAGTGCTGCAGTCTCGGATTTTGTATCCGAATATCCGCGCATCACAATCGAATTGGCGGACGCCAATCCACTGGTGCTGCTCGAGAACCTGGCCAACGGTTACCTCGATCTCGCGGTGGTCCCCGTTCTCGCCGAGGAACCACTGCCCACAGTGAACGAGGTGGCTTTCACCACCGTCATTATCGCCCACTCCCCGCTCACGCTGGTGGTTCCACGCACATCGCCGTTGGCGGCAGGCACGCCAGTTCACCTGTCGGATCTGCGCCGAGAACGATGGATCCTCCCGTCCCGACTCCCCGGTGCCCGCAGTCTGTCGCGACTGATCGACGACCGGTTCGCCGCTGTAGGCGGCAGTCCCGATTCCGTGATCTCCGTACCCACCGTCGAAACGGCTGCCGGACTCGTCGCCGCCGGGGTCGGTGTATCCGTCGTGAGCAAGAAGTTGGCCGACCGACACCCAGGAGTGGTGCCCGTGGCAGTCGAAGACGGCTGGCCGGACCTTCCGTTGGCCATCGTGACAAGGCAAGACGGTGTCGTCACACCCGTGGCCGAGCGGTTCGCACACATTCTCGCAAACCATGGCGACCACGACGACAATCAGACGGACACGGTGCCGGCCGGCAATATGGCTTGAACCGCATCCCATGGCGTCGTACGACGAAGCAGCGCACGAAGTTTGACGAATTCTGCGCGACGATCGAAGGCCAGGACTCCCGTAACCGTATCGCCGAGTCTGTACACGAAGAGCGAACCGTCATCCGCGCGACTTTCGACGACTTCTTCGGCACCAGTCACGAAGCCCGAGAATTGGATGCGCACACCGTGCTGATCCGACCAGAAGTACGGAACCGTTCTGCACTCGATCGGTGGCAGCCCCGACACCGCGTTCGCAGCGTTGATCCCTGCCACGCGCCCTTGCTCGGCGGCGTTGGTCCAATGCTCGATGCGCATCGTCGCATCGAATCGGCTGTTCGGCCAACTCACCACATCGCCTGCGGCGTAGATCCTCTCGGCTGCTCGAAGCGTCGAGTCGCAATCGATACCGTTGTCGAGTGCGATACCCGATGGCTCCAGCCATTGTGTGGCCGGACGAACCCCGATCCCCAGAAGAATGACATCGGCCGGAACGGTGGCACCGCTGGCGAGCCTCAGAACGCGGCCGTCGGAACCCTCCTCGACGCCCACCACTCCGTCACCCAATTTCAGGGTGACACCCGAGTTTCGGTGCAATGCGCAATACTCGGATGCCACGCGGTCACCGAACCGACCCAACGGCTTCTCTGCAAGATCGACAATGGTGACGTCCCTGCCGTCCCTGGCCAGCGTCGCCGCGAACTCCCCGCCGATGAAGCCTGCACCGATCACCGCGACGGAACGGGTTCGGTCGGCCACCGCGGCACGCAGCTCGGTCGCGTCCGCGAAACGTCTGAGCACGAATACATTCCCCAGATCGCGGAACATCGGAGGGAAGATCGGTTCGCAACCGATGGCCAGCACCGCAGCGCCGAACTCGACGACGTCTTCGGTGGTTGCGGCGCGCCGACCAGCGATGTCCAAGTCCGTCACCCTGGTGTCCAAGCAGAAGCGAACACCGTGTTCCAGCAGGCCCGCAACCGAGGGGTAGGTCAGTGCAGCAAGATCGAGATCGGCAGTCAACGCAACCTTCGACAATGGCGGTCGCTCGTAGGGCAGCTGCGGCTCTTCGCTGACGACCGTCACCGACAGGTCGGGTGCATGTCGCATGATGGCTTCGGCCGCGCGGACCGCTGCCACCGAACCTCCGACGATCATGACGTCGGTCTCGTTCGTCATGGCTTCGGACCCTCGTTCAGGGTTCCGACGGCGCACACGACACCGTCAGCGCTGCGAACCTCGGCACCTGCTTCGAGGCCAGCGGCGGCCGGTACGACGGTGAACGTCTGCGGCCGTGTCATCGGCGAGAGCAATCGATAGCCGAAAGTCTTGTTCATCAGCGAAATACCTTCTCGCCGCATGTGTTCGGCCATCATGAATGCCAGTAGCGGTCCATGGACCACGAGCCCGTCGTAGCCTTCTTTGCGGCACCAGTCGAGATCGTAGTGAATACGGTGGGAGTTGTACGTCAGCGCGGAGAACCGGAACAGCAGCTTTTCGTCGACGGACAGGGACAGCGTTGGTTCGGCCAACGGATCGACCGAAGGGGCAGGCGTCGGTAACGGCGCGGATCCTCCCTCACGGTAAACGATGTCCTGTTCCTCGCGGATTACCAGTTCACCGTCCTGGGTAATTTCCTGCAGGACGGTCGTCAGGGTGAGGGCACCGGTGCGGCCCACCTTGTCCACGGATTTGGCAATGGACGTGACCTTCGTGGCGGGTTCGCCGATTCGGATGGCGCCGAACGTGGTGACCCGACCGCCGCCGAACATCCGTCGTCGACCGCCTGCTGGTGGAGCTGGAATGCCGACCATAGAGTGCCCGTCCTCGCCGAGGTCGCGCTCGGCCTCTCGCGGCAACAAGTGCAGCCAGTGCCAGATCGGTGGAACGGTATCGCCGATCCTGTGCGGAATTTCGATGTCGAGGAGCGCAGCCATCGATTCGACCGGTTCGGCCGAGATGACCTCGGTGCGCTCTGCTGTGTCGGGGGAATTCATGATGTCGGTACCCTTTCCGCCGATAGAACGGCGAGGAGATCAGTGAGATCGTCTGCTGCATCCAGGTTTTCGACCGCGGATACAAGCCGTGGGGCCATATCGTCACCGAGCGCCTCCAGCAGCACGGTGGCCTTGTCGACAACTTCGTCGTGCGTCATGGGCGTCACGGCGGAGCCCCGCGCGTCGGTCGGATTTCCGGCGTCGACGGTCACCGTCTCACCGTCGGTCAGCACGAAGGTCAGTCTCGGCCCGTCCTCGATCTGAATCGACTCGTCGACCACCATCGAGATCGTGTCGAAGACTCCGGCGATCCGTGGTTCGGTGATGCGGGGTGGGTCGTAGTCCTGCAGGCCGAGATGGCTTCCGCACAGCGCAAGGCTGACGGCGTAGGGAAGACTGAATTGCGCGTCGAACACCGACTCGATGGGATACGCCGACAGCATGTTCACCGCAGTCGATCCGGCGGTGATCGTAACCGACGCGACGTTGCCCGGCGTCAGGCCACGCTCTGCAACAAGCGTTTTCACTGCATCCACGGCCGAGTGGCTGCCTCGGCAGCACGCGTAGGGCTTGAGGTAGGAGGACGCCACGTTGAAGTCCTCACCGAGATTACGCAGAGCCTGATCGGTATGCCCGTCGCCGCCGGCCATCACGGAGTAGAGCCCACCCCACTCGGCCTCGAAGATCCGACGCGGCCCGGTGATTCCGCCGGTTGCGAATATCGCTGCGTCGACACCGGTTTCACCGGCCTTGCCCGGGTGCAGACGCTTGGTGAGTGCGCCGTCGGCGATGAATGCCCAGACGCCACCTGTGAAAGACCCTGCGATTCCGAGGGCGTCGGCAAATGCCTCCTTGTCTGCACCGAGGCATTTCGCTGCAGCTGCGGCGGCCCCGAAACTGCCCATCGTGCCGCTCGAGTGCCACCCTCGATCGGTATGTGCGGCGAATCCGCCGAGCGAACCGAGTGCGCGATACCCGACGTCGTACCCTGCGACGACAGCCGCGATCAACCGGCGTCCGGTGCACCCGACGTGTTCGCCCACCGCGAGTGCAGCAGGGAGCACTGTCGACCCTGCATGCCCGGCGCCACCGCCATCATCGAAATCTCTTGCGTGAGATGATGTTCCGTTGACCAGCGCAGCCTGCGCAGGCACAAATCTGAGCCCGGTCCCCCACACCAGCGAACCGCTGGGCGAGGAGGCATAGGGCGTGAGCGCTTCGGTCACCCTTCTCACCTCCGGTGTGGCCGCGCCCACCAACGCAACGGCCAGGGTGTCGAGGATGTGGTCCTTGACGCCGTCGACCACATCACGCGGAAGATCGTCGTACCCGGTACGCGCCCACAACTCCGCGAGGTGCTCGGTAACGGTGGGTTCGGGCTCGTTCACGATGCGGTTCGCGGACCGGACGGGCCGAGATCCACCGCGAGTGAACCGACCAGCCAGCGCCCGCCCCCGTGCCCGATCTCGGTACCCTCGTCGACGACGGTCGCGTCGGGGTAATTCTCGAGGAGGAAGCGTACGACCTCTTCCATCTCCACCTTCGCCAGGCTCTGCCCGAGGCAGCCGTGTAGACCGGTGCTGAAAGTGAGCGGCTGGTTTCGTGGCCGGTCGAGATCGAACCGATCGGGGTCCTCGAACCGCTGCGGGTCTCGATTGGCCGACCACACGGCCACGTGGACATCCGATCCCGCCGGAATGACGGTGTGTTCGAGTTCGATGTCCACCGAGGCGACCTTGCTGACGATGCCCGGACGCGGGTAGAGGCGGCACGCTTCGACGACGGCAGCCGGAATCAGCGACGGATCACTGCGCAGTCGCGCCCAGGTCTCCCGCTCGCGCAACAGCGTCCACACGACGAGCCCGGTCTGATGCGCCGTGTTCACCGAGCTCGCTTCGAGCATCGCTGTCGCTTCGCTCAGTAGTTCCCCCGAGTCGAGCTTCCCCTCGTCCTGCTGGCGGATGAGGAAAGAGAGCATGTCGTCGCCGAGCCCGGTTTCGCGCTTGCGGGCAATCAGAGCCCTGAGGTAGGTGAACAACTCGTCGTACGATTCGAGAATGGAGGCGGTCAGGCTCGGATCACGCTGCAGCAGTGCCAGAGTGCCTGCTGACATTCGTGCCACCAGCGGAGCGTCCTCGGCAGGTGCGCCTGCCAAATGGCAGTAAATGCGAGCCGGAATCTTCTGTGCTACAGCCGCATTGAAGTCGACCGGGCCGGTAGACCCCTTTCCCGGGTCGATGTCTTTCAGAATGTCGCGGAGCACTGCGCGAATCTCTTCCACTGTCGTGGGCCCCATGAAGCGGGCGAGCGGGGTCCGAAGACGGATATGCCGCTTACCCTCGGCCATGATCACGCTCTCGGCGCGGAACGTGTGGACAGGGCCGTTGGTGATGCCGAACTGCTCCATCAAGGTCAGCGCGGCGTTGATGAATCGGGTGTCACGGAGCACGGTGGTGGACAGCGCGAAGTCGAGGACGGCATAACCGTACTGACCCTGTACCAGGGATCGGCCCTCCACGGCACCCCCGCTGTGGGTTGGGGAATCGGGAGCGAACGGGTCGAAGGCGTGAAGGATGCTCATGAGCGTGAAATCGCCCCCATCGGGCAGCAGAGAACCACTTCGTCCAGGTCTTCCGAGCGATCGTCGGTGACGGTGGTCGCGAGCTGTTCGAGCAGTCCGTTGTCGCCTATCGCGAACACGTCGGGCATGAGGGCCGCGCACGTGCCGTTGGCATCGCATCGGGCGAAATCTATCGAGACGTCGATCATGACTGTTTCCTTTCCATCGGTCGCCGGTGTGGTGTGCGGTCGTAGCTGCCTACGCTCACCGGGTCAGTGACTATGTCGTACACCACAGTCTCGACCCCAACGAAGTATCTGACAAATATTAAAAAGACGCCCCTGTCATACATTTGAGGTATGCCAGGGGCGTCGGTCGGGCGAACAGCTGTCGGCGTCTACAGCGCGTAGTGGACTACTCGGGGCGGCCCCGCGCACAGCGGCTGTAGGACGTCACGAACCCGTGCTCCCGCATCGGAGTTCGCAAATGCGACGGTGTGGTCCTCCAGCCGATTCCAATGCGCCACCATCAGGTATGTCCCTGGCCGGTCGACGCTGGCGTGGAGACGCGCTTCTGTACATCCGGGCGCGCTCAGAAGGAGCGTCCGGACGGTCGAGAACGACGATTCGAGGTCGGCCTCACGGCCCGGCAACACCTCGATCTCGACATGTTCGGCAATCATGATTGCCGGGCCATTCCATCGCCCGCGATCGTCATGAGCGGCCCGACATGTCGACGAAACTGCCCCGCAGAAAGATCAACGGTTGCTCGGCGTCTCGTTTGACGAGGTCGAGCACCTTGCCCACGACGTGCAGGTGATCGCCGATCCGGTCCACCCGGTACGGCGCGCATTCGATGGTGACGGTCGCACCGTCGAGGAGCGGCACCCCCCGGTCGGAGCTTTCCCACTCGACGCCGGCGAACCGGTCCTGCCCACGTCGCGAGAACGCTCGACACATCTCCTGCGACTTCGACCCCAGAACGTTGATCCCGAAGTACTCGGCCTCGGCGATCACCGGCCATGTCGTCGACCCGAGATCGACGTAGAAGGCAACGAGGCGCGGTTCGAGCGAGACGGAGGTGAAGGTGCCTACCGTCATGCCGGCAGGCCCGGCGTCGGTTGTCGCAGTGATGATGGAAACGGACGTCGGGATGTGGCCCATCACCTGGCGGTAGGCCTCTGGCCCAATGGTTTTGTCGGTCACTGCTGCCACCGTCATCTCAGAGTCCGATGGTCGGATCGTAGTTGCCGAGCAGCTGGCGGCCGTAGGCCTCGCGACCGATCTCGGGAGTGACCAGCGCGTGGCGGGCTGCGGTCTCACTGTCGCGCCAGATCCGTCCGAGTACGTTGACGTCGGCGAAAGAGCCGGCACCGTTCGCGGTGAGTAGGTAGTCGATCTCTTCCTTGACCAATTCGGCCACCACACCGGTGTCGTTACGAATACGCGCCAGGATCTCCGGATTCGGTAGCTCGCCCTTCTCTGCAGCACCGTCGATGTCCGAGGCCATGGCGTCGATCAGCAGTTCCGCGAGGCGCAGCTTGGTGGCCGCCCGTGCCACACCGAGCTGATGCGTCGGCGAGTCCTTGGCCTGGCCGTACGCGGTGTACGCGACCGGCTTCTTCGGCAGCTTCTCGCGGGTCAGCTCGAGTGCGTGACGGCCGAGACCGATCTGCGGTGCTACGAGGATGCCTGCCGCGACGGCATTGAACGGCATCGAGGCGACGTGGTCGTCGGTGAACGGTGAACGGAACGTCGAAGCGAACATGTCGGCGACCGGCTGCACACGGTATTCGGGGACGAAGTGATCGTTCACCACGATGGTGTCACTGCCGGTGCCTTGCATGCCTGCCACGTACCAGGTCGGCTCGATCGTAAATGCCTCCGCGGGTACGAGTGCCATACCGGGAGCGCCACCCTCGAGGGTGATGGTGAGGCTGGCCCACTGAGCAGCGAACGAACCGGAGGCGTACGGCCAGCGCCCGCTCACCAGGTAGCCGCCCTCGACCTTCTCGCTCTTGTCGCCGGGAGAGAAAATTCCGCAGATTCGCGCACCGGGATTCGCGCCGAAAACGTCTTCCTGCGCCTGCGTGGTGTTCGTGCTGCCGTACGCCGTCGCGAGCAGTGTCAGCGCCGTGACCCAGCCGGTCGAACCGTCACCGCGAGCGATCTCGGCGACGACGTCGCAGGCCGTCTTGAACGACGTGCCGTGACCGCCGAGGCGCTTGGGCAACATCACGTGGAACAGCCCGGCCGCGGCGATGGCATCGATGACCTCGGGCGAAGTCTTCCGGTTCTTGGTCCCGTCTGCGGCATGCTCACGGATGAGCGGGATCAGTGCGGTGGCGCGAGCCACCAGGTCTGCGTCGGACACCTCGATGACGTCGAGGTCGGCGATTTCGGTACTGGCGAGCTGGGTCATGGCGGGGTCTCTTCCTTCTGAGAGGACGGATCTTCGGGGCTGGTGACCCCGATCACGTCTGGCTACTCAAGGATGTGACGCAGTGCGCACAGCCGCAAGGACACAAAATTCGGAGATCCCATACGCCGAACACATCGAAGCTGGTCGGTCACAACAACTGCAGCGAACGAGTGGAATTTCCGAGGACGAACCGGTCGATCACCGAGGTGGCCGACTCCGGATCGTCGGCCGCCCCGATAGCCAGCAGGAGCGGCACGAAGTGGTCCGACGTGGGGTGCGCAATCCGAACTCCCGGTGCCTTCCGGCGAAAATCCAGAAGCGAGTCGATGTCACCACGACTGACGGCGTCGGCGGCCCACTCGTCGAACGCCGCTGCGTGGGCGACGAGTTCCGGCTGCCGCATCACCGCAAAGCTATGGGTCATGAAGCCGGACCCGATCAACAGAATCCCCTCGTCCCGCAACGGTCGCAGACGGGTACCCAATCGCAGTAGCGCCTCCGGCTCGAGACTCGGCATGGAAAGCTGAACCACTGGGACGTCGGCGGCCGGGTACATAGCCATGAGCGGAACAAATGCGCCATGATCGAGCCCTCGTTCGGTGGATCGATGGACCTCACCGGTGGCCCCGAGCAGACTCGCGAGCCGTCGTGCGAGATCGGTGGCGTCCGGGGTGTCGTACTTCAGCGTGTAGTAGCGGGGGTGAAAACCGCCGAAGTCGTACAGGAGCGGAGTTCCCGCCGCGCTGCCCGACATCGCAGCCGGTGCATTTTCCCAATGGGCAGACACGATCACAATTGCCCTCGGCCTGGGCAAGGAACGGCCCCAGCGATGGAGGTCGTCGAGCCAGATCGGGTCGTCGAGGGTCGGCGGAGCGCCGTGACTGACGAACAATGCAGGCATCGGCCCGTCGCCCGGGCTCCACTCCGGCGTCGTCTGCGCGACGGGAAGGACGCGGGCCAACAGGTCGTCGTAGGCTCCGGCGGGGATATGCCCGGCTGCCGATCCGATGGTCATCTTCCTTGTCACTTCGCGACGGAGAAGCCGCCGGTGAAGGCAATCTTCTCTCCGACGGCGAGCTGCAACTGAAGGTATCCGATTGCTTCGAGTTCGCGTGCGGCGGTCAGCGCACCGACATCGATCGCCTGCGCTCCACCCGCTGCAATAGCCTGCACCACAGCATCTTTGGCGTGGACATCGTCACCCGCAACAAGCACTGTCGTGGCGTTCGCACCGACAGACCCACTGGCAAGAGTAGCCGCGAAAGTGGTGTTGAAAGCCTTGACCACCGACGTGTCAGGAAGCTGTTCAGCGAGCTGGGCCGCAGCCGAGCTGTCGGCTGGAACGGCCAGGCGGAAGGTCTCGAAGTCGATCGGGTTGCTGATGTCGACCAGGATCTTGCCTGCGAATTTCTCGCTGTACGCGGAAATGATGTCACCGAATGCCGAGTAGGGCGCCGCAAGCACGACGATCTCGCCGTCCACCTCGGTGGGGGCGGTGTGGGAATCGATCTGCTGGACATCGATGCCACCGGCCGTGAAGATTGCCGCGATGGCTTTGCCCATGTTGCCGTTGCCAAAAATCGTTGCAGTAGTCATAGTTTCGTCTCCCAGTTCGGATGGCCTCCACGAATTAACTTTCCGCGGCAAGTGAAATCTTGCTCCTCGAAACTTTCCGTGTCAAGTGAATTCCCGCTAAGCTCGCCGGATGACGAAGGATGGAACTCGCTGGCTCGACGAGAACGAGGCGGCCGCCTGGATGCCCCTGATGTCCACCATCATGTGGCTACCTGTCGCGCTCGACACGCAGCTTCGTCGGGACGCCGGAATCACACATATCGAATACGGCGTGCTGTCCAGCCTGTCCACGGCGGCCGAACGAACGATGCGCCTGCGCGAACTGGCGCGAATCGCCAACAGCACATTGTCCCGCCTGTCGAAGGTCGTCGACCGACTCGCCGATAGGGGGTGGGTGGAGCGCAGGCCTGACCCCGAGGACGGCCGCAGCACCTTGGCAACCTTGACTGACCAGGGGTGGCAAAAGGTGCGCGACACTGCGCCAGGGCACGTGGAACGAGTGCGCGAATTGGTGTTCGACCGACTCACCGGCACCGAAGTGGCACAACTGGGGGCAATCGCGTCGACGCTCGCGTCTGCCGTCGGAGTGGACGGAGCGTGCGCCGACAAAGGACGCTGACGCCGCCACCTGCAGTAATGCTCCGTGCGTATGACGTGCCTCACGATCTTGGCTGTGGACCTCCCCGCCCGACGGTGGTCGGATGTAGCCCACGTCACAAACAGTGGACGCGGCAGCGGTCGGACGCAATTCCACCGCCCACCACAAGGAGCACACATGAGTCGAATCATCATCAGCGGGGCGTCGGGCGATCTTGGACGCCGAGTCACGGGCCTTCTCCTCGCAGCCGACCCGGACCGAGAGCTGATCCTTACGACACGGACGCCGGAGAAGCTGGCTCACCTGAAGTCGGACACGATCCAGATCAGACACAGCGACTACCAATATCCGAACACCGTCCGAGACGCCTACGAGGGCGGTGACATCCTCTTTCTCATCAGCGGACTCAACCTCGGTCGCCGAGTGTCCGAGCACCGCGGCGCGATCGAAGCAGCGCTCCATGCAGGCGTCGGCCACGTCGTCTATACCTCGGTGGGAGGAGTGCAACCAGGCAACCCGGCGCTGTCTGCGATCGACCATTGCCAGACCGAAGCCGACATGCGTGAATCGGGTTTGAAGTACACCTTCCTGCGCAATCACCTGTACGCCGAGATCGTGAGCAATATTCTGGTTGCTCCGGCCGTCCCAGGCGGGGTCCTCTCGCAAGCGACCGGTGACGGGTACTTCGCGCCGGTTGCGAAGGACGACGTCGCCCGTTGCGCCGCAGCGTGTCTCATGGCACCGGATCTTCACACCGGACGCGTGTACGAGATCACCGGCCCAGAACTCCTGAACTTCTATCAGATCGCTGCCATGGCATCGGAGATTCACGCGGCACCCCTCGAGTACCGACCGGTCACCGAGCACCAGCGCCTCGAATTCTTCGACGCCGTCGGCATCCCTCGTACCTACGATCCCAACATGCCGCCAAGCCCGGACGGCCACCTGTGGGCGAGCGACGAATTGGTTTCAGCCGAAGTTGGCTTGGCAGAGGGCTTTCAGGCCTTGATGAGCCAACACGTCAAGCAGATCACCGGGCGTGACCCCGAGCCCCTGCGCTCTGTGATGGACCGCGTTCGCGAAGTGCGCTACGACAAGATCGACGCGACCGTCGCGTGACCTCGGGTCGGAGGCGGCCTCGCGGGGAACGCGATTTTCGCGTTGCCGCTTCCGGCACCATGCGCAACACCAGACAGTTGCGCCGTTCACCCCATGCCTGACCAAGGCGTCGAATACCCAGTGATGGAGCTGAGGATATGAGCATCCCCGTCGAGCCGAGCGCGACCGAGCAGTCGCCCCGTGCGGAGTCACCCGTCGCCGATGGCCACCTACGAAAGAAGCAGATTCGACGGGTGGTGTTCTCGAGTTATTTGGGTAGCACCATCGAGTACTACGACTTTCTGCTGTACGCGACGGCAGCGGCGATCGTGTTCGCGCCGGTCTTCTTCTCGGACCTATCGGCGGTAGCGGGCACCATCGCGTCACTGGGAACTTTTGCGGCCGGGTATCTCGCTCGCCCGTTGGGCGGAGTGATTTTCGGGCACTTCGGAGATCGCTACGGTCGCAAGTCGATGCTGCTCGTGTCGATGTCGGTGATGGGCGCGGCATCGTTCCTGATCGGGCTGGTACCGCCTGCGTCCATGATCGGTTCATGGGGCGCAATCATTCTGGTCATACTGCGGGTAGGGCAGGGCATCGCCATCGGGGGCGAATGGGGCGGTGCCACACTCATGTCACTCGAGCACTCGGACAACCGTGGGCGCGGATTCGCCGCAGCGTTCACCAATGCGGGAGCCCCGACAGGTTCGTTGCTGGG
This sequence comes from Rhodococcus ruber, assembly GCF_027270735.1. Classification (GTDB taxonomy): domain Bacteria; phylum Actinomycetota; class Actinomycetes; order Mycobacteriales; family Mycobacteriaceae; genus Rhodococcoides; species Rhodococcoides rubrum_A. The sequence continues at coordinate 109,893 of NZ_JAPWIJ010000005.1, forward strand.
CACGATCGCTCTTGCCGTGGTGGCACTGCTGCCCGAAGAGCAATTCCTCTCGTGGGGATGGCGAATCCCGTTCTTGCTTTCCGCAGTTCTGTTGGCGCTCGGGCTGTTCATCAGAAGCCGAGTAGCGGAGAGCCCGGTGTTCGAGGAGGCACTCGCCATTCGGGACGTGACCGAGGCCTCGGCAGCTCCCCTCATGCAGGTACTGCGTCGGCCGAAGAACGTGATCCTGGTGGCCGGCGGGTGCATGGCCGGCGTCGCGATTCAGATCATGTTCGCTACCTTCGGAATCGGCTATGCAACCAAGTCCGGTGTAGCACGCTCCGACGTCCTCATCGGATTCGCGATCTGCCAATTCCTCGCTATCTTCGCCCTGCTCGGCTTTGCTCGACTGTCGGACCGCGTCGGCCGCCGGCCGGTGATGCTCGCCGGCTTGGCCGGGTTCGCAGTATGCGTCTTCCCGATTCTTTCCATGCTCGCCTCCGGTGACGCCGTACTCGTGGGCATCGCGTTCGTGTTGGGCTTCAGCGTGTTTCAGTCGGCTACCTTCGGACCGATGGCCGCGTACATAGCCGAACAGTTCGGCACATCCGCCCGTTACACCGGCGCTTCACTCGGCTACCAAGCGGCCACCCTCCTCGGGGCAGGCTTCACCCCGGTGATCCTCGTGTCACTTCAGGCGGCCGCAGGGGGAAGCGTTCACCTGGTGGCGGGGTTCATGATTGCGCTCGCCGTGGTCAGCGCCGTCTTCATTGCCTTCACCACCGAAAGCAAAGATCGAGACCTCGCTACCTACCAGCACTGAGTCGAGATCGAACCTACCCTCCCCACGCTGTAACTCAGCGAGACAGTTCGGGCCGTGATCGGTGGATAACGTTGCCCAATACACCGCACCTTTATCCGCCGTTCACGGAAACCTTTGGGTCAGTTCGCGTCCGCGCGATCGATGGCACTACCGTCGAACAGTACCCGTGCACGGTCGATCTCACTGGAGTGCTCGAAACCCCAGCCGATCAGATTCATGACGAGGTCGGACAGTTCACAGCCCAGGGGGGTCAGGGTGTACTCGACATGCCTTCGGACGTCCGCGACCACCGTTCGCGTGTACATACCGTCCCGTTCTAGCATCCGGAGATTGTGGGTAAGCACTTTCTGCGACATCGGGTGAGAGGGATCCAGCGTTGCCAGCAGTCGTCGCATGGCAGACGGACGCAGGGGGCCGACGCGCGAGATGACCAAAAGCCAATTGCGCCAATAGTTTCCGACGTGGCCGACCACGCCGACAACCGGCGCAGTCCTGTCCCTGTCGAATTCGGTGAGCGCGGACGCCAGGTTCCGGAAAAGCTCCTCGGACTCGACGGAGGCGGCCTCGACACCACTCAGAATGCGTCCGATATCGAACATGATCAGATCCACCGGCGACGGATCGGCCGGCGAATGAGTGGTGATCGTGTGCTCGGCCTCCATGTCGCTATCCTTCCCTACCTGTATCCGTCTCCAGCGCTTCGTATTTCGCAGCTCGATATTGCGCGAACACTACTCCAACGAACGAGAACGGCGTGGCTCTTTCGAGCGCGACCGATGGGCCGCCTGGAGGGTCGACCCTCCCGTAGATTGGAGAGGTCACGAGATCACCTGCTTGGATCTCAGTCCCCCTTGCGGGATTGATCGACCAGTTGGCCTTCGTGCGAGTAGCTTTCGTAGGCTTCGGCAAGATCGCGATACTTCTTGAAGTCGCGAAGATTCTCGTAGTCTCCGCGCCTGACGCGGTCGACGAAGTCTGGATTGGAAATCTGTGCGCGACCGACCCCGATCATGTCGAAGTCACCTGCGTCCAGGCCTTGGCGTACTCGTACGACGTCGTCCTCGACCTGTAGCACGGGTTCCTTGTCGTCGAAGACATCGCTGGCCAAGTCGGTGGAGAGCCCCACGCTGCCGATTGTCATGACCGGCAGGTCGGTCATCGTCTTGACCCAGGATGCGACGCTTCGCCGCGGGTCGAGTAATGGCCATCCGGGTGCGTCGAATCGTCGCGCCGATATGTGGAAGACGTTGGCTCCGGCCTGCTCCAGACGAGTAAGGAACGGTCCCAGATCATCCGGGTGCTGCGCAATCCTGGCACCGTAATCCACTTCCTTCCACTGTGAGAAGCGCACCGAAATGATGAAGTCCGGCCCGGTAGCCGCACGAATTGCGCTGATGATCTCGGCAGGGAAGGAAGCGCGCTCGACGAGTGTTCCGCCGCCGTATTCGTCACTGCGGAGGTTCGTTTCGTGCCACAGGAACAGGTCGAGAAGGTAGCCGTGCGCACAGTGCAATTCGATCCCGTGAGCACCGAGCCCCTTGGCGATGACAGCGCTGTCCACGTACGCGTTCTTGGTGTCCTGCAGGTCCTGCGTTGTCATGGCCACACCGTTCGGCCGTCCCTCTTGAATGAGTCCCGAAGGGCTCCAAGCAGGGTGGTCCGGGTAAGGATTCTCGATACCATCGACGACGAGACGAAGGGCTCCGGGGTGCCACAGTTGCATCAGTAGAACCACATCGCCAGTATCGAGCACCTCTCGAACTACGTGTCCCCACTCATCGGCGGTCTCTTTCCCCAGAATACTGAACGCGGGCTGCCAATAACTGGCCGGATGCTCAGGTGCCGCCCCCTCCGTGATGATGACTCCGGGGCCGTTGTCCGCAGTGTTGCGCAGGGTCTTCGCCATACCGACGGTCGGCTTGTAACCGCGAGAGCCTCGTTGCATCGCCGGCAGGAAGAACCTGTTGCGAACCGGAGTCTTGTTCAGCACCAGTGGTGAGAAGAGCGCGTCGGCGGTGGGGCGGTTCCCATCGAATAGAGTCGAATTTGGTTGCATGTGAGTGCCTTTCGGTAGCGAGAGTGATCGCACATCACGTTACGTCCGTCACATTTATCTTGACAATTGGGAACCTTTTAGTTCCCGGTTTCTTCGTCTGAGTGGCGTCATAGCTGTCACCCGACGCCGAATTCAGCCGTGTCGCTCATGCGTTTCACACATGGCAACCGGCAATTACCTGGTGTTGTCCATCTCACACTGCCCGTCCAGGATAGTCAGGACTACAGCTCATCGATTCCATGGAGGTAATTTCGTGACCCGGATTGTCATCAGCGGAGCTTCAGGCGACTTGGCTCGCCGTGTCGCGCAGCAACTTCTCGCCGCGGACCCGCTTCGGGAACTGATCCTGGTCACTCGCACCCCGGCCAGTATCAGCAATCGGGGCTCGAATGTCGTTGTGCGTGAGGGCGACTTCGAGAGGCCTGAGCTTTTCGAGGAAGCTTACCGCGGTGGCGACGTGCTGCTACTGGTGAGCGGGCTGAACCTCGGTCGCCGCACGCTCGAACATCGCAATGCAATCGAGGCCGCGAAGAAGGCCGGAATCGGCCACATCGTCTACACCTCCGTCGGTGGTGTGCAGTCGGGGAATCCAGCACTATCGGCCGTCGATCACTACCAGACCGAACATGACCTTCGCACAAGTGGACTCGCGTACACGATCATGAGGAATTCGCTGTACGCCGAGATCGTCGGTGCGATCTGGTTGGCACCCGCCGCGCGCCAGGGCAACCTCCAGATGGCCGCAGGTAACGGCTCTCTGGCACCGGTGTCCAAGGTCGATGTCGCGAGGGCCGCTACCGCCGTGTTGGCCGAACCTGCTCGACATACCGGTGCAGTCTACGAAATTACCGGGCCGGATTTATTGACCATGACCGACATTGTTCGGCTCGGATCCGAGGTGCTCGGGTCCGAAATCTCCTACACCCCGGTATCGGAACAGCAGCGGCTCGAATTCTTCGACTCGGTCGGAATGCCGCGAACCTACGACCCGAACATGCCGCTCAGTCCCGAGGGGCACATGTGGGCCAGCGACGAGCTGATCTCGGCGGAGGTAGCGGTCGCCCGCGGATACCAGGCCCTGCTATCGGGACACGTCGAGCAGATAACAGGACAGCGCCCAGCATCGCTGCGCACTGTCCTCGAATCCGTGAAAGACGTTCGATACGACCTGATCGGTTCATCTGCTTGATCGCCCCGAACCCGCTCTCCACTCTATTCGGTCTCAGTTGCCGGAAACTAGAGGCGAAGAGCGCCTACGACGCAGTAGAGGATCTGCAACGAGGGCGATACTCAGCGAATCCGCTCCTATTCTGATGAGCCGCCTTACTGGACCCGACGGGCGATCGTGGACGCAACCATCCTCTGGTGCTCGAGCACAACACCCTGTTCTATGACTTGGTCGAGACGACCCGAACTCTACGTTGGGGGGTCACTCTTGCCGACGACGAAGGGTGCAGACGGGCTCGTCATCGAGCATGTGACGGGTCTAGGGCACCGCGACATCACGATACTGTCGGTACCGTGATGTCGGACGAACGGCGCAGCCCGAGGCGACGGCGCTAGCACGGCACTCCGACGGGGCTACCGCACTTCCTGGGGACTACGTGTTCGGGCCAAGGTTCCGGGAACGTCGGGCTCGCAGACCAATTGGCCGCACTGCGGCGGGCGAACGACAACGCCGAGGCATTCGGCGGCTACCCCGACTCGATTACTGTGCTCGGTGAATCGGCCGGCGGAACCTCGACGTTCGCCACCTCACCTCGCCAACGACCGAAGGGTTGATCGACCGTGCCATCTTCTAGTCCGGATCCTGCCGTCTCGCGTGGCCCGCGGGCACCTTTTTCCCAGGACTCCCCGCGTCGTCGTCTCTGATTTCGTTGTTCGACAGCGAGGCTTACAGTTCTGCGGTGACCTCAGCGAGGTGCATCTCGTCGCCGGCAGTGCGATGAGCGTCGATCAACTCTCACATCTCGAACTCGACGACCTGACGAACGTGAACGGACCCGTATGCAGCGGTCGGAATCTTGGCCGCATACGCAACAGCGGCGTCGAGATCGGCCGCTTCGATCGTGTAATAGCCGGCAACTATCGATCCTGCCGCTTCCGCCTTGCTCGTTACGACAGTGCCATTGTCGACGGTCACCACCACAGCGTCCTCGATCGGATGAAAGCCCGCCTCGTGCAGGGCGATACCCGCTTCGGTGAACTCGGCGTCCAACGTCATCCACTGCTCGACCTCGGCTTCGGTCGGACCGGCTACCGCCGGGTCATACGAGTAGAGGAGGGTGAACTTCATAACTGCTCCTTCGCGAATCGTCACAGCACCCGAATGGGCTCGGATATATGAAAGCAGACAATACGGGCGGAGGAAACTCACCGCACGACACACGTGGAACGTCCGCCGAGCATCCTGCAACAACATCAAAGGTGTAGCCCGAGTCGGTGCGACAACCACGCACGATAGACCACCGCCCGATCGTTCGACTCGAACACGTTCCGGCGCAGCAAGTTTCGACGAAACATCGAGATCCCACTCACCGAGCGCACACCAGGGTTACGTCATCGCCCGTCACCGGTGCACGTAGAACGCGGTGGTGGCCTCCACCGCGGCCGCGACGTGGCCCGGTTCCCCGCCGCCGGCCAGGTGCGCCTCACCCCACGCGGCAGCGCTGCGCCGGCTGAACTCCCGACCGGCGGCCGACGCACCGAACTCCCCGTGCTCGACCACCTCGCCGCCAGAGAGGAAGCTCGCGAGCGTGAGCAGATGCAGGTCCCAGCCGACACCACCCGCACCAGGACCGTAAGTGGGGAACATGGGCTCACCGACGGCCGCAGCATGGACCAGCTCGAACTCGGTGCCTCCGCTCGATCCAGGAGACAGGCGCACCTCGACCTCGCTCGTTCCCGGCCACTCGTCCGCGCCGGGCCCGAACATCCAAGACACCCGCAGCACGCGCGGCGGCTCGCACTCGAGGATCTCGCCGTGCTCGCCGCCGTCGAGCTCGAATGCCCCGCCGAGGCGCAGGTCGCCGGTGACCGGCTTCATCCAGCGACCGATCCGCTCAGGGTTGGTGATGGCGTCCCACACGTCATCGAGGGGCGCGTCGTAGCGACGCGTGAGCTCCATCGTGTAAGCCTCCCCAGCAGGAAGGGTTGCTGTGCCCATTTTCCGGCGGGCCGCGGACAGTTCGTCGAGTACATCTTTCATCGTCGTGCTCCGTCCAGTAGAAAACGCTTGTGCCTAGGCTTCTTCGGCTGCGCCGACGTCGTCGCCGGCAGATCTGCGGGTAGTGCGCTTCCCGCGGGCGAGCTCGGTCTCGAGTGCGTCGAGCCTCTGGTCCCAGAATCTGCGGAACCGGTCCAGCCACGCGTCGACTTCGCTCAACGGCCCGGCCTCCACGGCGTAGAACCGACGAGCCCCCTCTGCCCGTACCGATGCGAACCCCTGCTCACGCAGAACACGCAAATGCTGAGACACAGCAGGCTGCGACACCGCGAACTCGGCCCGTACGACGTCCGTGATCGCGCCCGAAGTTTGCTCACCATCGGCAAGTAACTCCAGAATGCGCCGACGCACCGGATCGCCGAGTACATCGAACGCGTTCACGAAGAAACCATACCAACTTTCGCTTATATAAGAAAGGATTGGCATGAATGGAATGGCGCTCGAGGTCAGGCGATGTAGTCCTCTTGTCCCGTCAGCTCCTGATCCGCAACTACTGGGTCCAGGGCACGAGGACCTCGAGCACCCCCAGTCATCAGGTCCTGAGCGCAGGCGAGGTACCCCATCGACCGTCTTCAGCCCCTACAATTGTCCGTTATGCGTAGGTTGTTCGGTGCTCTGACCGCGGTTGTCGTTGTATCTCTGTTGGGCTGCTCGTCGAGCGAGTCACCCGATCCCGTACCAGCGACGGGCGCGAACACCTCTGCCGAGTTCCCGGTCACGATCGAGGGGGCGCACGGTTCGTCCGTGGTCAGCTCGGAGCCCACCCGAGTGGTCGCGCTGTCGTGGACCGACGCCGACATTCTGCTGTCGCTGGGAGTAACGCCGGTGGCCACCGCCCGAGCCACCGCTACGTCGGGGTTCCAACCGTGGGCCGAGGCCGAGCTGGGCGATCAAGATGCCCCCGCGTTCCTCCAAGGAGCCAATGCCGACCTGTCGATCGAAGACGCGCTCGCCTACGAGCCCGACCTGATCGTCGGGACGAAGGCATTCGGACTCGACACCCGCTACGAACAATTGTCGGCGATAGCGCCCGTCGTGCACTACGACAGCACACCCTCGGCAGAAACCTGGCAGGACGCCACCAGGACGATCGCGGCCGCGCTCGGGCGCAGCGACGACGGTGAGCGGATTATCGCCGACACCGACTCGACGGTCGCCGCTGCCGCAGAGGCCAACCCCGACCTGTCCGGCAAGACGTTCACGTTCTTCGTCGGCCCCACCAACGGCAGTGTCTACGTGGTCAATTCGACCGACGACGCCGGTGCGCAATTTCTCGACTCGCTCGGTATGCGGCCCACCGACTACGCGACCGGGTTGCCGAACAGCTCCATTCCGGGGCGAGCGCAGATCACCTACGAGTACCTGGCAGACAACGATGCCGATCTCGTGATCGCGACGGGGCAACCCGCCGACCTCGACGCTTTCCGAGCGCTCCCCGGTACTGCATCCCTGCCCGCAGTCGCACGCGGGGACTACGTTCCACTCTCTCCGACGGAGGCTCAGTCGATCGCATTCCCGTCGCCACTCAGTCTCGAGTGGGCCACCGGCAACATCGTGCCGAAGTTCTGACTGAACCGTCCCGGGTTTGATGCCGCTTCGTTATTTGTGAAAGATGAAGCACATCGACGCTCTGTGCGGACTCGTGACAACGAGACTCGTTCGTCGCGAACTCGTATCGCCCTCGAGTCAGTAAGACCGTGCAACTGCGGGCTCCACCGCAACGACTTTGCATCTGACGTCAGTTCCAGGACTTCGTCGGCTTCGTCGGACCACCCCGGACCACCGCTTCCGAGCGGTTCCGACGAAAAGTTTGATGCCATCAACCAGCAGCGGGTCCCGTGGGGTGCGCGGGCGGTCCCCCGCTCCATGCGGCCTCCCACTGCTGAGGCACGAGAGTGACGCGCGCAGTAGTTGTGCCGAGTCCGTGCACGCCGGTTTGTGTCCAGATGGACACTAAGGAGGCAGTTGTGACAGCGTTGTGACACTGAACAACAGAAAGCGCCGCACACAAGCGCGTGACCTGGAGAAACACGATTTCATGGCTCAGGAACTCGGCGAACCTCGCGGATCTGAAATCCGCTGTCTCGGTTGTCCACTCAGATCCGTGGGAAGCCACCAAAGTCCACGCTACCACCCGAAAAGCACTGTCCTGGTCCAGAAATCTGGATCCATATGGACCGTGGTGCCCCCAGTCGGACTCGAACCGACACTGTGCGGATTTTAAGTCCCTAGAAGTGGATTCACCTGAACCCCACTGGACTCGATATTTCCTAATTTGCAACGCTTTTCGTGCATCACTGTCCGGGCCAGTCCATGTCCGAACGTACCGACTTGTGACACTCTCGTGACACCGAACTGCCGCCGATCCTCCAACACCGGACAGTCCTGATCGGTGTCGGACAGCCACGGTATCGAGTGGACGGAGAGCATCCTGGCGCACCGACGCTCTGTGCGGACTCGTGACAACGAGACTTATTCGTCGCCAACCCACATCGCCCTCGAATCAGTCGAAAAGTGCAACGGCGAACCCCACCGCATTGATCCAACGGCATGTCGGACAAATGCTGCTCCAGGCGAGGCGTTAACCATCCGGCGATGATACTGACGGAAGCGAACAATTGCCGAGTTGCCAACAACAGACACGATGCCGCCGACGACATCACGCGGAAACGGCAGTTACCGCACCGTCAAGAGGTGTTGACGACGTAAGCGTGTGTCGGTGGCCGGGCTGCGCGATAGTGCAAAGGCTCCGACTATGGAGGAGCGTGTTTCTGACCCGCGGCAAGGGGCTTGCTTAAGCCGGATCGGCGCTGTCGAGGGCCGAGCGGTGCCCGATCTGCCGCGCGATGCTAGACCGCCCGGTCGAGTTCCGGCAATCTGCACCGTCTACAGGAGACCTAGCCTGCTACGAGCAAGCTTCAAAAATTGCCAGCGGCAGTCCTGCGGCAGGCTCTAGCTTCACGACGGTGTCGAGGGCGTTGGCCCACTGGAGTGGTTGCGCCTGATTTACATTACAGAAAGTAGGTGTAATGTTACTCACGATTCCCGGGCGAACCGGGTCACACCCCGACACGAGGTATACGTACATGGACGCACGGCAGCAGCTGATCGATCGCAGTATCCCGTTCCTGCGTGAGGTCAAGAATCGAACAGCAGGAGCGGGGTTGGAAACCTGGCTCAACGAGAATTACGGGCCCGATTCGTCGTTGTACCGCGAACTCGCGACGCTTGTATCAGGCGGGGTGGCCGACGGATGGGCGGCGGACATCGAGGTTCAGGGCCGAGACTACAGACGAAGCCGGATCGCCGAACCCAGCGAAGACCTCAACTACTTCAGTATCACTGCGGTGTACATGAACAGCGTCCCCCCTATGCGTGGGGAGTACCATCAGCACCCGTACGGCGAGCTCAATCTGGTTGTCCCCCTTGATGAAAACGCTGAAATTGCGGGACCGCGCGGCTGGCAAGGGGCTGGGTGGACCGCTCCCGGACCCGGCAGTCACCATTACCCCGAAGTGCGGGGCGGTGCCTTGATCGCGTTGTTCTACCTGCCGGCGGGTCGGATCTCCTATGACATCCGGCCATCGGCCAGCCAATGAGGACGGTGCGGGTGCCGCCGGCGAGTTCGACTACGGCAGACATCGAGTCCAGGGGAAATTCGATGTCTGTCCGCGACGCGCTTACTAGCCGTCGAAGCGTCCGGGCATTTAGACCCGACCCGATCCCGACCGCGATCGTCGAGTCACTATTGGAACTTGCGTCCAGTGCGCCGAGCAACTCGAACACTCAGCCGTGGCGCGTTCACGTAGTCACCGGCGCTGCGAAAGCTGCTCTCACGGCGGCCTTGCTGACGGCTCACGATAACCCAGACAATCTGAGACAGCGTGATTACGAGTACCAACCAAACCCAGAAGATTGGTGCGAGCCGCTGAAAAGCCGACGCCGCCGGTTCGGTGAGACGCTCTATTCCGACGTGCTGGGGATCGACTCGGAAGATACGCCGGCCAGAGTTGAGCATCATCGCCGCAACTACGACTTTTTCGGAGCTCCGGTCGGCATCATCCTCACAGTAAACAGGCATGCACTGGACGGTGCATTGATCGACGCTGGATTGTTCTTGCAGGCGTTGATGATAGCCGCGCGAGCCGCGGGCTTGGACACCTGTCCCCAAGCCTCCTTCATCGACTTCTCGCCGACAATTCGGACGCAGCTAGACATCGATATCGACCAACGCATAGTGTGCGGGCTCGCTTTGGGACACGCTGATGGATCGAATCGTCTCAGCCGCTGTATGACCACCAGGCAACCGGTGTCCACGTTCACGCGTTTCCACAGCAGTTAATTGCCAACGCTGCGTCGCCATTTTACGCCGAACTAATGCCCCCGGCTTGAAGGTCGACTGGCAGCTGTAGGTGGTTGCCATCGATTTTGATCGGTGTCCCGCGGATCGAAATCGAGGCTTAAAGGCAGCCCGGACCACTCGGATCGTATGCGTTCGATCCCGTTGGCCCGAATGCTCTTCTCGAGGCAACGCCCGATGTCGGAGTGCGAAGCTATCTGTTCGCACCGCTGGCGGTCGACTCCGAGCGCGGGCTCGCTTACTTACCTCATGACGCCGTGGAGCACGGTTCTTTCCACGTTTCGCGTTGTCATCGCAGACGAGAGACTCGTTTCTTCTTGCGAGAAGACCCCTTGCATGGGCATTCTCGTCGACTTCGAGGCCGCCCACCAGTGCTCGTCGATCGTATGGCTGGGTTTACGGCCTCAGAAATTACGTTACAGGTATTGACTGTAACCGAGTAGATTCCTATCGTTGCTCTACCTCTCGTTCCGTAAAACAAACCGCCGACTTCGGCTGCAACGAACAAAGGATTGCACGTGACATCACAAATCCCGGTTGGTGCGGTCCCAGGGGAACTTGTACGCGCAGACGAATTGATCGAGAAACAGCCCATCGGCCGATTTCACCGCCTCCTGCTAGCGATGGCTGGTGCCGTCATGTTTCTGGACGGATTCGATACACAAGCGATCAGCTTCGTAGCACCCGCTCTTGCACTCGAGTGGGGAGTCCCGAAGTCTGCCCTCGGACCGATCTTTTCGGCAGCGATCGCCGGCCTGATGATCGGTTACCTGGCCTTGTCACCCCTGGCAAGGAGGTTCGGGCACAGGCGAATGGTTATCGCGTGTACCTGCATTTTCGGTGTACTGACGCTCGTGTGCACACTGGCCTCGAACCCGACACAGCTCATCGCACTACGGTTCTGCACGGGAGCCGGACTGGGTGCCGCTATACCCAGCCTTGTGGCACTGACCAGCGAGTTCGCGCCGTCGCGGAGGCGTTCGTCCGCTGTCTTGTTCATCTACTGCTGGCTCGCATTGGGTTTCGTCGCGGCAGGCATCGTGTCCGGGTTGGTAATTCCAACCCTCGGCTGGCGGTTCATGTTCGTGATAGGCGGCGTCGCTCCTTTGCTTTTGACACTGCTCCTCATCAAGTTCTTCCCGGAATCCCCGCAATACCTGTTGAGCAGAGGCCGGAGCGATGAAGCATTGCGAATTCTCCGAAGAATGGACCCGACGGTCGGTCTGACTGTGCGAATCACCGCTACCGCAAACGATAAAAAAACCGCCCCAACCGGAGTTTTCACGGTGGTGCGCGGACGCTGGTTGCCGAACACGTTGCTGTTGTGGGCAGCATTCATCGGCAATCTCGCGGTCTTCTATGCCGTTCAAAGTTGGCTTCCCACGATAATATCCAACCTCGGTGGATCATCCACTGTGATGATCACCTCGACGGTATTGACGACCATCGGTGGCGTAGTGGCGGCATTGTTCATAGGACCGATGATGGACCGTTACAACCCTTTCCGGATTCTTGGATATGTGTACCTGGCAGGCACAGGTCTCGTCATCTTGCTCGGGGTGGCTCTGACCGGCGTCACCACCAGCTTCCTCCTCGTTGTCGCGTTCTTCACCGGAATGGCAGTAACCGGTGGTCAGATGAGCCTGGCCGCGCTGGCCGCTGTCCTCTATCCAGTGGAGCTCAGGTCAGCTGGAGTCGGCTGGGGACTGGGCATCGGACGGTTGGGTGGCATTGCCGGACCGCTGATTGTCGGTGCTGCACTTGCAGCAGACGTCGGAGAACGGCACGTCTTCATAATTTTATCGTTCTTTTTGCTCGCTGCCTGTCTCAGCGTCTTCGTACTGGGGGCGCGAGTTGGCCGACGACCTCGATCGGCGTTGCACAGGTCTATTCCATAAACCCGACATAGTGCAGTGCACCGACTCAACGCACAGAATTCGAGTACTGCGCCGATTCGATCAACCGAACAGTCTTTTTATCAGGCTTTTCGCCGATGGCACCGAAATATCAATTACAAAATCTCTCATCCCAGAATGCATTCAAATCTTATTTGTTCAAAAAGGAGACACCGCAATGCGCCAGGAAGACAACAAGACGCTCACCGGAACCGGGCCTGGCACTCCAGCTGGAGATTGGATGCGCCTGTACTGGCAGCCTGTTGCCCTCTCCGAAGAGCTCGACACCGATCGGGCGGCCGTCCCGGTGCGGGTGCTGGGCGAGGACTTGGTGCTGTTCCGCAACGAAGATTTGTCGTTGGGCTTGATCGATCGTCGCTGTGCACACCGCGGCGCGGATCTGTCACTCGGACGGCTGGAAGATGGAGGCCTGCGTTGCTACTTCCACGGGTGGCTGTTCGAGGGCAGCGGCCAATGCTTGCAGACTCCGGCCGAACCGGATGACAGCCCCCTGGCATCCAAGGTGAAGATCAAAAGCTACCCGGTGGTCGAGCGCAATGGGATCATGTGGGGCTACCTCGGAACCGAGACGCCTCCAAAACTGCCAGCGTTGGACTGCTTCGCAGCTCCAGAGGACTACACCTTCGCGTTCAAGGGATTCCTGGACTGCAACTGGTTACAGGCCCTCGAGGTCGGCATCGACCCGGCACACGCGTCATATCTCCACCGCTTCGAGAACGACGAGGACACCGAGGACGGCTACGGCAAACAGTTCCGCAATGCCTCACTCGGTACCGACCTACCGATGACCAAAATTTTGCGCGAGTACAGCCGCCCGGAAATCAGCAATGCGCGCACTGAATACGGGCAACGCATCGTCGCGTTACGCACGCTCGACAAAGACGGGCTCGACGGGTCCTCGACTCATGTGCGTATCTCTCACCAGGTCTTTCCGCACGGCATCACCATCCCGTTGAGCTCGACAATCGCTATAACTCAATGGCATGTCCCCATCGATGACACCTCATGTTACTGGTACGCGATGTTCACCAGTCTCGACGAGCCTGTCGATAAAGAGCTAATGCGCGCCCAACGAATCGACGCGATTACTTTGCCGGATTACAAGCCTGTACGGAACCGGGCGAATCAGTACCAATTCGACGCGGAAGAGCAGCGCACCGAGACCTACACAGGGCTTGGCAAGGACATCAATGCACACGACCAGATGGCGGTCGAGGGCCAGGGATACATCTACGACCGCTCCCGAGAGCATCTGAGCCGATCGGACCGGGCCATCGTCACCTACCGGCGCATGGTGCTCAGCGCGATCGAGGCAGTAGCCGAAGGACGAAGTCCTCACACACTGCTGACCGATACCGCGGAAGTCGAAAGCCGCGGACCGATTCCACTCGACGGCATCGGTCCGACCGGTGAATGGGAGAGCTACTGGGCGCAATCGATCGCGGATCTTCGCAAGGCAAGCCCCTGGGCGTCGGAGTTGGTAGCGGCCCTGACGACGGGTCCGGCCGGCATTCCAGGCTCACCTACAGAACCCGACCGCTCCCAGTCCACAGATGCCTATGACCGCACCGACACCAAAGACTGAGGCCAGAACACCATGGGTTTCATCGAAAAGTTCGAGCTATGGACCGACGACCAACATGCACATGCTCGGGACGTACTGTCACGGATCCAGAGCGACGGTATTCGTTCTGTCCGACTATCGTTCGTCGACCAGCACGGGCTGCTGCGGGGAAAGACCCTCGCAGCCGACGCTCTGCCAACTGCGTTTCGCGACGGATTCAGCGCGGTGTCCACCTTGCTTTCGAAAGATACTTCCGGAATCACGGTGTTCTCCGCATTCGAGGCCGATGGAGGCCACGGCGTGACGGAAATGGGGGGCGCAGGCGATCTGGTCATGGTGCCTGACCCCACCACGTTCCGGGTCATCCAGTGGGCAGACCGCACCGCCTGGATCCTGTGCGACCTCCGATTCACAGACGGTGGGCAGGTACCGTTCTGCAGCCGCACACTGTTCAAAAATGCGCTCGAACACGCGCATGCCAGCGGATACCAATACATGACGGGACTCGAAATCGAGTTTCACCTCTATCACCGGCGCGGGCATACGAACGACGAATCAGCCGACACCGCCGCACGACCCACGGGCATTGCTCCGATCAACTACGGCAACCAGCTATTGTCCGAAGAACGCGGCGACGAGCTCGAACCGGTCACTCAGATCTTTCGAGACCAACTCGCGACGCTCGGCATCGATCTGCGCACCATCGAAGTCGAATACGGCCCTAACCAGGTCGAAGTCACCCTCGACCCAGAAGTTGGCATCACATCTGCCGACTCGATGGTGCTTCTGCGGAGTTCGATCAAACAACTCGCACGTCGCAACGGGTACCACGCCACTTTCATGTGTCGACCCCAAATTCCCGACACCTGCTCGAGTGGATGGCACCTGCACCAAAGCCTGCTCACCACGGGAGCCGATCCAGGCCACAACGTCTTCTCGCCCGGGGAAGGAACGGGTGCCCTCTCGGAGTTGGGATTGCACTTCATCGCCGGACAACTACGCCATGCCCACGGAGCCTGCGCCTTTGCGGCCCCGACCATCAATGGATACAAGCGGTTTCAGCCGTACTCGATGGCACCTGACCGCGTGACCTGGGCACGGGACAACCGGGGAGCGATGATCCGGATCGTGGGAGCAGTCGACGACCGCAACATCCACATCGAGAACAGAATCGGAGAGCCAGCAGCAAATCCGTACCTGTACATGGCTTCACAGCTGCATGCCGGCCTCTTGGGAATCGAATCGAAGCTGCCGTTGGGACCGTCGGCAGACGACCCCTATTCTACTGCAGCCCAACGACTTCCCTCGAACTTGGCTCAAGCTGTCGATGCACTCGACGACGACACCGCCCTCAAGACAGCAATGGGTGCACAGTTCGTCGACTATTACGTCGCCCTGAAACGCGCCGAAATCGCACGGTTCGACCGCACCGTCACAGACTGGGAACAACGCGAGTACTTCGACCTGTACTGACCTATCTCAGTTCCACGGAAAGAGAAAGACCCATGATCGAGCCGATCAAGGAGAACCTGGGAGTCCTGGTATCCCAGATGCGTTGGGAAGCAATCGGTGTCGCCAGCCTGACTCTAACGCTCCCATCCGGCGCAGCTCTACCGGAATGGGAACCCGGAGCCCACATCGAGTTGACCACACCGTCTGGGCTGATCCGGCAATTCACGTTGTGTGGAGACTCGCGTGACCTGCACAGCTACACCATCGCCGTACGACTGGAAGAGTACGGCCGTGGAGGCTCCGCGGAATTACACAGGACAGCCCTCATCGGTCGCGAGCTGACCATCTCCATTCCTCGGAATCGCTTCACCCTCCGCGACGCGGCAGGGTACCTCTTCATCGCTGGAGGTATCGGAATCACGCCGATACTCACCATGGCAACCGCCGTTCAACGGCGAAGCGTAGCCCCTTGGCAGGCGATCTACACCGGTCGTGGCGTAGCGACAATGGCGTTCAGTTCACAGTTGCAAGCGCTGAGGCCGGAGAGTGTCACGATCCTCGACACTGCCGCCGGTCCGCGAATCGACCTGAAGGACCAGATCTGCCACCTCCCAGAAGGGTCGGTAGTGTACTGCTGCGGCCCGGCCGGCTTGATCGCCGCTGTCACCGAAATCTGCTCGACGAGCTCGGTTCAATATGAAGTCGAACGGTTCCATGCCGAGCCCGCAGCACCGCAGATGGCAGGTGACAGTATGGACCTGTCGTTCGTGCTCGAGCTCCGGCGCAGCGGCCTCACGGTCCCGGTACCTCCGGGCGTCACAGTCCTACAAGCGGTTCGCGATGCCGGTGTGAGTGCCGATTTCTCCTGCGAAGAAGGGTACTGCGGGACATGCGAAGTCACGGTGCTCGAGGGCACCCCCGACCATCGCGACACTGTGCTCTCGACCCGCGAAAAGGCGGCAAACACCTGCATGATGGCCTGCGTCAGTCGTTCCTGCAGTGACACCCTCGTGATCGACCTCTGATCACGTGATTCGATACATCAACCGGGGGAAAGAGCCGACCACATGAGTGAACCGCGGGCCATAATTCTCGTCCACGATCCTGCCGAGGACCGCCGCAACCGAATACCTGGCGCACTGCTCCCGGCTCTGGCCTCCCGGCACGTGCCCTATGACGTGCATTCGTTCGTCGACAGCGAAAACCAGGAGCCCCGACCCGACCTCACCGAATACTCGATGCTGATCGTCATGGGTTCACATGAATCAGCCCATGACGACAGCGTTCCCTGGATACCGATTGAGTTCGACTTCGTCTCGGCAGCAGTAGACAGCCACGTTCCTGTACTAGGAATCTGTTTCGGCAGTCAACTGCTGGCGCGAGTCCTCGGCGGTACGGTATCGGCGTCTACGCATCCCGAACGCGGGTTCACGAAGATTTCGTCCGATGACCTGGACCTCGTACCAGAGGGACCGTGGATGCAACTCCACCAAGATGCGTTCACCGTACCGCCGTCGTCACGAGAGATTGCGCGCAACGACAGTGCACCACAGGCGTTTACCGACGGAACCAACCTCGGAGTGCAATTTCACCCTGAGATCACTGTCGACAGCTTCGACAGCTGGGTCGAGCGTTGGATCGCAAGCGGCGCACTCACGCAATTTCAAGAACAAGGCATCGACATCGACACCATGCGTACAGAGATCTCCCGCCACGAGGCGGACAGTATCCGCGCCTGCGACCAACTGCTCGGAACCTTCCACCGCAACAGTCTCCGCTCCCAATCGTCACTCCGAATGGGTAACACCGAGTCCGCTTGACTCGTGGACCCGAGAGGCTTCCAGCCTCGATCGTTCTTCCCGGTGATGCGCTGGCCTGAGCGGGCTCGAAGTCGCGTGCGTCGAACCCGTCGGCGCACCAGGGTGCGACCGATGTCGATCGGCAACGCCCGGATCCACGCCGTCAGGTAAAGGTATTTCGGGGCCGAGTCGGGTCGAAGTACGACGGTCAGGCGGGCGGTCAGTGCCGCGAACCGGGTCCGCGCGGCGATCACGAGGGTCGACCATATCGCGGCCCTCGACCACGCCAGGTGGGTGCGGCGCGCATCGGCAGAGATGCGCCCCGTGACCGAGAACACCACCAGTCGTACATGTTTCGGTTCATCAGTTGCATTCTGACGAATACGTGCGGGCGTGTGTATTCACGCACGCGGTGCCCTATGGTGCGGTCGTACTCCCCCGGCGAGAGCATCGCAAATGCGGGAACATCGACGAATTCGATGTCGCGCCTCCGCTAAGAAGCGACAACCGCGAAGGCAGGATGGAGAAAGTCCATCACCCTGCCGAGCACCGATGGTGGCGAACACTTCCCGATGACCTGACCTGACCTGACCTGACTGGGGGTCGAGCTTGCGAAAGGGAGTCTCGATCGGCTCCGGGGCCTGCGCTGCGACACCCATATGCGGGCGTCGGGACACGGTAGGTCATCGGTCGCGTCGGTCGCGACCGCAGACGGACTGCACCCGATGCCGTCGAGGGCGTATCCGGCGATCCTGACCACCGAGCGGGCCGGCTTCCTCGTACGCCCTGGCGTGGTAGTGATACGCAAGCCTCTTGGTACTACCACCCGGACCCGCAGCTCGACCCGACAGAGGCGCGACGACATGTTCTGCATCGTCGCGCCTCTGTCGGCACTGGTGCGAGCCGTCAGTCTTCCGTCCTTGCTGTGTCACGCGCAGGATCGACGAACCGGGCGGCCAGGAGGCCTCCCGCGACGCATAGCGCACCCAGCACGAGGAAGGCGGCGTTGTACCCTGCGATCTGATTTTCGGCCGAGTCGATCAGGGCGCCCGTCGCCCAGGGTGCAATGATGCCGGAAGTACTCTGCAACGCAATGAACAGGCTCAATACACTCGTTCGTTGAGCCGGATTCGCGGCTGACCCGATCGCTGCGTACACGAGCGGCAGTGCTGGCAATGTCAGGCAGTACCCCATCACCAGAATCACGTAAGCGACATAGCGTTCGTTCCCGGCGAAAGGCAGCAGCGTAAGCAGTAGGCCGCCGAACGCAAGCGACAGTGTTGGCACCATTCCGCGGGCGACTCGAGACGAGACTCCGGACGCCAGCAATTTGTCGGTGACGTATCCGGCGCTCACCATGCACGCCATGCCGACCAAGCTGGGTAGTCCGAACAGCACTCCCGCCGTCAGTGGGGAAAACCCAAGCCCCACCTCGAGGTAGGACGGAAGCCAAGTGAGGATGACCGACATGAGCGCATAGCCCGGGTACGTGGCAATGAGCAGTATGACGAAAGTCCGACTCCGCACGACGTAGAGAAACGTCCGTCGGCGGGTGGCACGATTGGCTGCGGCTCCCGCGGGTGTCGACGCTGTCGGCGGTTTCACCGCCGCGTAAGGACCGGTCTTTCCGAAAAAAGCCCAAGCTGCTCCCCATGCGATTCCCGAGATGGCCATGGCCAAAAACGCTGAGCGCCAGCCATACTGCAATAACAGGAGTGTGAGGAGCGGTGCGACGAGAAGCTTGGCGAGCGATGCGCCGGAGGTCAGGATCGAGGTAGGCAGTCCGCGGCGATGTTCCGGAAACCAACTGTAGGCGGTCGAGTTCGCCACAGCTGTCGCCGGTCCTTCCGCGGCACCCAATGCGACCCGTGTTCCGAGCAGGACACCGCCGCTCGCGAACAAGAACACTGGCAGCTGCGTCGCGGCCCATAACAGTGACATCGCAAACAACAGCCACTTCAACGAAATGTGACGGGTAGCAAGGAAACCGATGCCGACTGCGCTGACGCTGTACAGAAAATAGAACGAACTGCTGATCAAACCGAACTGCGCCGAAGTGAGTCCGAATTCCCGGATCACGGGTTGTGCGACCAGCGCCAAGAGTATTCGGTCGGAGAAATTTATGACCATGAATACAGTAAGCAATATCAATATCCACCAGGCTGCAAATGGTCGGTAGACAGGATCGACCTGGCCCGAGTGCGTGGACCTGAAATCAGGGTCTCCCGGCGGGCTGAATATAGCCATCAGATTTCCTTCGCTGCAGGTAGCGTCGTTATAGACAACGCTCGGTTGATTTCGATACGACAGCATCGCGAGCTGCTCTTGCTGCCGCGAACGTTTGTAGGCGATTTCGAGGGAAAGGCTCGATTGCCTCGCGCGCATGCGAACCCGATATAGCCATGGCGCGCGGACCGACTCCGCGGACCGGAGAGTGAAGTTTCCTCTTTGTTGCGCTGGTAGTGACGACAGGAAGTCCGCAGGAGGTGAACTACGGAGGGTTCCGACTGATTCGAAGGAGACTGTCGTCCGATTGGACTCGAGTCCTTTCGTCAGTTAAACGACAGGCCCCGCATCGGGTGCATAGCTCCACATCGGTTCAGGGATGGTTGCTCCGATGGATCGCCCCCACTGGTTTCGGCTGCTCACTTCGTGGATCGGGTGTCGATTGGCAGCCACGCCCCATCGCCCGAGCGGATATCCGAAGGCGAGCATGGTATTCATCTTCCAATTTTCCCCAACAGGCACGCCTAGCAGTTCCGCAACTGCTTCTGCCTCGTATCGGAGAACCGTGGTGATCGTGCCGCCTACGCCCTCTGCACGTGCGGCGAGAAGGGCACTCCAGATGGCAGGGTATATATTCGCCCCGCCGTGATCATCGATCGAGAAGACGAAGAGCAGGAGCGGAATCTCCGCAAAATGCTCGGTGAAGTAGTCACCCGATGCTTTGATCTTCCCCAGCGTGGCGGCGTGCTCTTCCTGGTTGTGCATCGATTTGGCGAGCTTACCCGCGGCCATGTCAGCGTATTCCAATTTTCGACATTGCTGGTAGAGCTTGGAGAGCGCTTGTTTCATTGCCGGATCGTCCACCGCGAGAAAATGCCACCGTTGGGTGTTGCCTCCGGTAGGTGCCCTGATTGCCGCATCCAAGATTCGGCACTGCGTCTCGAGCGGGATAGGGTCCGGTCGTAGACGGCGCATCATGCGCGTTGTATACAGAGCTTCGTAGATATTCAATGCACTCTCCTAGGTGGCAACTCCGACGAGATAAAGTCAGAAATTCAGTTCGCTCCGTCAGTCAGCGTGCCGTAATTGGGACGCACCTGATTTTTTCAATGCTTGCAAACTTTGATGCAACGCGTATCCCGCACCTCTAGCAATCTTAGAGAATATATAAGTTCAGGATTGCTCGGTTTGCTTCGGAAGACGGTTGTGCAGTCCGAAATTGATGAATCGTCGCTGGAGGGAAGCGGCAGGTTGATCGAGAGCGGCTACGCCGCCACGACTCGGGAGGGACGGTAGAACAGAAGCATCTGTCCGACGCCACCGATGATGCCGGCGCCGGCTGCTACTACAAGACCACTCCAGCCCGTCAATATATTGTCGCCGAAAACGAGTTGCTCGACACTGAGGGAACCGCTGCCGAGCATCGCAATGGCCACCGCACTGACGGCGATCAGCATCGCGTACTCCCATCCTGCCGCCATGATGAAGAAGCCTTTGGCGCGATGCACGATCCACCCGGCTACAAGCATTACTGCTACGAAGGCCGCTGCAGCGATCGTGGTAAAGATGCCGAGCATCATCGCGATCCCAGCGGTGATTTCAGTGAAAGCTGCAAACCGGGCATGCACCTGGCCCGGGCGCATGCCAAGGCCGTCGAACCACGCTCCGTTTCCTGAAAGTCCAGCGCCGAGAAATATTTTGTGAAATCCGTGCGCCGCTAGAATCCCGCCAACGGCCAGCCTCAGTATAAGTAATGCAACATCGAATGTATCCATAGAGCGACTCCCTGGTTAGTGCCACGTGGCAATTGTTCATTGAAGACCTCGGGCGGCATGCATGCGCCCGAATTATCAGACGATTGAGGGAAGGTTTAAATTTGCACACTTGAGTCCAGCGCTCTGGAATGAAAAAGACGTTTACATCCTCAGCGCAGACTGAATCTAAACTCGGAAACAATAGCTAGCTTGAGAACTGCGATAGATTCGAGTACTGCATCCCTCGTGTGATGGCGTCGCAGTTCTCCCGCAATCTATATTTGCTTGAAAAATTGGGGTTCACTCAATTGTTCGACACCCTCCGAGCCATTCGTCGTATTCGTCGAAAGCCCGAAATTCGGTGAATAGGTACACAATCCGGAAAGGTATGGCACCACTGCTGCGGCGTCCTGCGCGAGGCTGCCACATTCAGACAGTCAATGAGTGTGATGTCAAGTTCGTAGCCCCACTGCCAGGCTTTCGCAAACCGCAGCGTGGCGTGCGCTTGCACTGTTCCTTGTGGCGTTGCACATTCATCCAATCTCTGGGCGACGGACTTCTACTCGGTCGTCGACATCTCTCATGGGAGGACGACCCCGATCTTCTTGCCGGTCCCCGTTGCCTGCTGCGTGTTCTACATCAGATGGTGACGTGGAACACCGTATAACGCCATATGGTTACAGTCAAGTATCGTAATTAAATTGCAGTCTCGCGTCGTCGCTGCGCTGATCCTGCGCATGGGCGGTGTCCGCATGAGTCTCGCGGGTAGGCAGACTGCTCCGTACCGTGACCGCCTTGCACCTGTAGGGCGCGCCGCCGTTTCGCAGCGCCGAGAGTCTTGCCTGTCCAGTCCGCCCAGTTGGAGCCGTTACAGCTAGTATCTGTAACAGTCGATGCGATCAGGCCGCGTGGGTATTGGAAGCGGGTATGGACTAGTGGTCTCAAGAGCGAGGGATGGCAGTGGACGATACGACCGTGATGAACGACGAGCTTCCGCAACGTCGGGGTGGTAGGCCGCGCGACCCGGCTCTGGATGATGCCATCATCGAGGCAACGCGTCGTCGACTTGTGCTGGACGGTTACTCGCAGATGACTCTCGGTGACATCGCTGCCGACGCCGGAGTTACTCGGCCGACCCTGTATCGCAGGTGGCCGGGGAAGCTCGAACTGGTCATCGACGCCCTCGACTACGGCTTTCGAATTCAAAGCGCGCAGCTGAAACCCCTACTGTTGTCGGAGATGGACCCCATGGATGCGTTCCGGGAATCCATTCGCAGGGTCGATCCCTGCTACCTCAATCCTGATGCGATCGTCCTGCAGGGAGGCTTCATCGGCGAAACCTCGCGTGTGCCCGAGTTGCTAGCAATCGTTGTGGACAGAGCTGTAGAACCTCGGGTAAGGCAAGTCGAGGAAGTGCTCGACGAGCTGAGAGCGCGCGGAGCGATCCGTGGCGATGTCGACCATCACACGATTGCGACAATGGTCTTTGGCAGTTATTTCGGCGCGTTTCTTCGCGGTGAGGACGCTGATGTCCGTAAAAGTCTCGCGGAAAGACTGACATTGGCCATCTGGCCGGGTATCAAAGCCTAAAGAAGTGAAGCTGTTTCGCTGTTTGGATAAATTAGCCAACGCGCTCCTCGGCCCCTTTTGCATCAGTCCCCAGGACAGGGCAACCAGGCCTCGATTCGTGAACGTAGGTGATGTGCCGTAGTCAATGATCGAATTGTGGGTCAGGCTTCGTTTGGACATATTTCGCCCGCCGGTCCTCAGCGCATCCACGATTTTTTTTGCGTGGGCCAAGTCGGCGTGGCGGTAGGATCAGAAAGTCGATAGAGTGCGCCCAATGATCCTTCTCCAGAGCTAAATCAGGTGGATTAGGTCCAAACGGGGACGTGCCCCTGTCGGTGTCTTTCGTGCATCGGTCGCGCGAGTAGCCACGTTTGCGACCAAAAGAGTCCGCGTCGACCACCAAGGAACGCTAAGTCGAGCCGAGTGTGCGTGAGACTGCCCGAGCAGCGGCGCGTACTGCCGGGACCAAGGGATATGGATCAGCGGTGTCGGCAGTAACAACTATCGAAAGCGCAGCTATCACTGAGCCATTTGAGTCAGCGATCGGCGCGGCCACGGCAATGGCCACCTCGTCGACGAACCTATTGCAGATGGCGAAGCCATTTCGGCGCACCTCGGCCAACAGCTGACGAAGACCGTGATCCGACACGACGGTGTTGGCCCCCAGTCCGAGCAGGTCGCCCGCGAGTACTTCGTCAATCAAACGCGATTCGCTGCTGGCAAGGATCACTAGACCGCCGCTGGAGGTATGAATGGGAAGTCGGCTGCCCGCTCCGCCGCGGAGTCGAACCGCTCGGGTCCCGAAGATCCGTTCGATGCACACTGCCTCTGTTCCCTCGCGGACCACCAATTGAACATTTTCCCGCGTCGCCAAGAAAAGGTCTTCCATAATCGGCAATGCGACCTCCCGGAGGCCCTGAGAGCGCGGCGCTAGAGCCCCGGCCTCCCATAGTCGTAACCCGATCTGATATTTCCCGTCTCTGCGTCTTTCTAGGGCACCGAACGTCGCCAGTTCCGCACAAATTCGATGCACGGTCGTCAGTGGCAAGCCGGTACGACGACCGATGTCGGTCTGCGACAACGTGCGGTGCGCGATATCGAATGCCGCAACGATTGCAGCTGCACGAGACAGTGCAGTGTGGGTGGGACTGGCCATGTGACGACACTAGCGTCCATTTCATGAATTATTCCGTCACCCGGAAGTCAGGTAGCAATAGTTACCTCAGAACCGTCAAAATCTTGATGAGGCCAGTTCATTCTCGTGCCGCCCAGAACGCCACCACAACAGAAATGTCAGGGACGACCGATGCCCTCACCACCTACCGACCTGTCCGAAACACGACTGTCGAACGGTCCTTATCGTGACCAGACCGACACGCATGCGCCACGAAACTTTGCAGATTACCGAACAACTGCGCTCAGACATCCCCAGCAGCCCCTGATCCTTCTGCCGCAGCGCATCACCGAGATCACCGGCCCGGTTCTCGGCGAAGGGCACGTCACTCCGTCCGATGCCGACCTAACTTCGGCGCGCGGAGGGGAGGCAAGTGGTCAGCGAATTATCGTTCGCGGACGGGTGCTCGACAGCGATGGAAGAGCCGTTCCGAATACACTTGTGGAAATATGGCAAGCGAACGCAGCAGGCCGATATCGACACACACAGGACAACTGGCCGGCACCCCTTGATCCCCACTTCGACGGTGCGGGGCGCGTCATGACAGACGCCACGGGTGAGTATCACTTCACCACCGTCAGGCCTGGGGCGTATCCCTGGGGCAATCACCACAATGCCTGGCGGCCTGCGCACATACACTTCTCTTTGCTCGGTCGGGCTTTTACACAGCGCCTGGTGACTCAGATGTATTTCCCGGACGACCCCATGTTCTTCCAGGATCCCATCTACAACGCAGCACCCGAGGATGCCCGAGCACGCATGACCAGCATTTTTGATTACGAAGCAACACAAGAGAACTGGGCACTAGGGTACCGCTTCGACATCGTTCTCCGCGGACGTAACGCCACTCCGTTCGAGGGAGCCGAGCACGATGACTGACGCCGCCGCAGCCGTAGACTTCGTACCTCGGTATCCCATCGCGGCCGACAGCAACTTCACCACTGTGCCGTTCGGTCAGACGCCTTCGCAAACAGTTGGTCCATACCTGCACATCGGACTCACCTGGCCGGACGGCCCTAAGGTCGTACCCGTCGCCGCCGACGGTGCACTGATCGTGACGGTCAGGGTCGTGGATGGTGCGCGAACGCCTGTGGCGGACGCGATGATCGAGACCTGGCAGGCCGACGCCGCGGGCAGGTTCGACCACTCGGACGATCCGCGCGGACCGGTGCCGGCAACCCCACCAGGCTTCCGCGGCTTCGGTCGCGCAATGGCCGATTCTTCAGGGACTGCCATCGTGTGGACCGTCAAACCGGGTGCACTACCCACAGCGAACGGCCAAACAGAAGCGCCACACATCGACCTCGCAATCTTCGGCCGCGGCATGCTCGATCGACTGGTCACTCGCATCTACTTTCCGGACGAGCTCCGCGCGAACTCCCTCGACCCGGTTCTCGCCTCGTTGGAATGCAGACAGCGTGAGAAGTTGACCGCCCGAGCCACACCGACTGGATATCACTTCGACGTCGTGATTCAAGACGCAGATCCGAACGGTGACGAGACCCCGTTCTTCCTGTTGTGAAGACCCAAGCGACGCGACCGTCGCCGTTCCCGCAGTTGAAAGATCTCGCCGTACTGGGTCCCCATGCGGGTTCGCACAGGGGGGCTGCGCGGGTTGGACTGTCGGTGCTGCTGCCCATGCTCACGTTGTGGGCAACTGATCACATGGCCTGGTCCGGCTATGCGCTTTTGGCCGCGGTCATCGCGGTGTACGCCAGAAACGCGTCCTACACCCGACGCCTTTGCACTCAAGCTTCGGTCGGACTCGTCCAGATTGTATTGATCACTGATGGAGCGGCATTGGCGAGCGCATCGGCGTCGCCTTGGCTCCTGGTGGTGCTGACCGCAGTGGTTGCAGGCGGCGGGACGATACTCGCTGATCGACTGGTGTGGCTTCCCCCCGGAAGCCTGTTTTTCGTCTTCGCGTTCGCTGTTTCTGCCAGCGCGCCAGCAAAACCGGGTTCGGTCGTGATCGCGGCAGCATTGTCGACCGCTACTGTCTTGCTGACTCTCGCGGTGACGGCCGTCTCGACAGTGACGGACGCGCGACGCTCTGCCTACGATCTGCGATCCAGCAGCGCGCGGCCGGTTCCGTGGCCACTGACCGCATTGCACTCCGCTCTCTGCTTTGTCGCGGCCGGAGCCGCTGGGTCCGCATCTCTCGCACTGGCTTTGGGTCACTGGTACTGGGCAATGGTTGCAGCGATCGTCCCCGTGGTCGGCCCCACTACGGCGGGCCAGATTCTTCGAGCCGGACACCGGATCGTGGGAACTGCCATCGGGTTGGTGCTCTCGGCAGCCTTGTTCTGGTACCCACCGCACGGGCTGCTACTCGTGATCATCCTGTCGGGCCTGTTGATCGCCACCGAGCTCTTGGTGACACGCAACTACTCGCTGGCCATGGTTTTCTTGACGCCGACGACGATCGGGCTTCTGTACCTGTTCGACACCGGGCCTGCACTGGGTGTGACGCTATGGTCGCGCGCCGTCGAGACGGTGCTCGGCGCCGCGATCGCAGTGGCGTTGATCTACGCCACGCACAGGATTCGGCACAGGGTTGTCAGCGTGCGGTGATGTCTGCCGGGTCGCGCACCAGGGCAGCGGACGCGCTGTCGATCGCGTCCCGCAGACGCCGCAGTCCAGGGTCGGTGGCCGAGCTGGTCCGCGCAGCGCAGAACAAGTGCCGGGTCACCGGCTGTGCGAGCTCGAGCAATCGCACCCCTGACGGAAGCCGGTCGACGGCCAGATCGGGGACCAGCGCGACACCTGCTCCGGCGTCGACGAGCGCAAGGAGCACCGCGAAGTCGGTGGCCTCGGCGACCACGCGGGGAACGAAACCGGCATCCCCGCAGGCGCGGAAGACCATGTCGTAGCAACTGCGTTCACGGCGAGGCGCGAGCCAGTCGTCGTTCGCGAAGTCGCGAAGGTCGGCGGGCTCGGCGCACCGCCGGCCCGCCGGCACCGCGAGCCACACCGATTCGGATCGCAGCGGCCACAACGACACGTTGCGCGCATCGACGGGCTCCATTGTCGAATACGTATGCGTCACTGCGAGATCGGCGTCACCGGAACGCAACGCTGCCATGGATTCGTCGGGCTCCATCTCGATCAGTTCCAGCTGCACCGAGCCGACACCGGACGTGCGCAACGCGGCCCACGTCGCTGCGATGATGGTGCGAGCGGCCGACGGAAAGGCCGCAACCCGGTAGGTACCCGAGGCACCGTCACGGAGAGCTCGAATTTCCATCTCCGCCAACGTCAGTCGTTCGACGACGTCGACGCCGTGCCCGGCCAGTACACGTCCCGCAGGTGTGAGCCGGACGTTGCGGCCGTTCTTCTCAGTCAGCGCAACGCCGACCTCCTTCTCCAGAGCCGCCAGCTGCATCGACACCCCCGGAGCGGACTGACGGAGGCACTCGGCCACCGCCGCGATCGTCCCGAGTCGTTCGAGCTCGGCCAGCATGCGCAATCGGCGGGGATCCAACACCTAACGAGACCTTACGCATCACATCAAAACAAGTAAATAGCGCTTCATGTATCGAGAGAGCAGGCTGAACCATGCCCAACTACCGTTCGTCGCCCAGGTCGAGCCCCGCCGCAACGGCGGTGGCCGGCGCGGTGGTCGTAATTTCCTGGGCCAGTGCGTTTCCCGCCATCAGAGTGGCCGCACCGGAACTCGGTGTGGTCGGTCTCTCCCTCGTGCGCCTGGTGGTCGCCGCCGTCGCGCTGCTGTCCATCGCGCCGATCATGGGTGTCCGCTTGCCGGCACGCCGCGATCTTCCGCTGGTCATCGCATGCGGGTTCTTCGGCATGGCCTCCTATCAAATTCTGCTCAACTGGGGCGAATTGGACGTCCCAGCGGGCACCGCGAGCATCATCGTCGCGTCCGCGCCGCTGGTCAGCATCGCCATCGCCGCAGGGGCGTTCGGCGAACGGCTGACCGTCGTCAAGGTCGGCGGTAGTGCGGTGGCCGTCGCCGGTGTCGTACTGGTGTCCACCGCCCGCTCGGACATCTCCGTGTCGTCGGCGATCTGGATCGTGATCGCTGCCGCCGTCGTCCAGGGGATCTATCACCCGCTGACCAAACCCCTGCTGCGCCGGCACACCGGGCTGGAGGTCGCGACGTACGGGATGGTCGTCGGGGTGGTCGCGACGCTGCCCTTCGCCGGTTTCGCGTGGGCGGACATGGCAGACGCGAGCGGCGGCTCGTGGTGGGCGGCGGTCTATCTCGGAGTCGTTCCGTCCGCTCTCGGCTTCGTGATGTGGGGATACACCGTCTCCCGCGTCCCGGTCGCCACGTCGACCTCGCTGTTGTATCTCGTTCCTGCCGTGGCGATCCTGATCGCCTACCTCTGGCTCGGCGAGGCACCTGTTCTCGCCGAACTCTTCGGCGGCGTCGTGGTCATCGCCGGGGTCGCCACGGTGACACTGGGCGACCGCATACATTCGCGAATCCACCCGCCCCACCCTCCACACTCCGACACCAACACAGCTGCAGTGGACGTCTCCCCACGCTCATGATCACACCGACGCTGATCGGCCGGACGAGCGCGAGCGAACAGGAGCCGCCGTTCGGCGCGGGCGAGCCGTACAACGAACACAGCGTGCTGATCGTCAGGGACCCGGCTTAGGCAAGACCGCGTTACTCGACTTGCCCCCATCGGCCGCCGGGGGTTGGGTCTATAGGGTTCGGTTCAGCTCTCTGATCGCATGCCTCGCTTCGGCGGACTCATGGGCGCAATGCAACAAGGTTCCGAAGAGCACTTCTGCCCGTGACAGCAGTGTGCGCGCGTTCTCCTGCTCTCCGAGTTTGGTGGACGTGAGGCCACTCAAGAAGTAGGACTTTGCCTCTCCGTACGCGTCGTTGCACTTTGCATACAGTTCGGCGGCGAAGTTGAGGTTGCGAAGGGCATCGGCGCACAAGCCAGATCGATCTTGCGCGAGGCTCAGATTGGTTAACGCCGTGGCTTCACGCTGAAGGTCACCGAGTCTTCGCATGCGTGTGACCTCGCCGAGGTGGTGTTCGATCGCGACTTGTGGATCCCCGAACATTTGCTCTGCAACCAGAGCATTGTTGATCGCACCCGACTGGCGATGGGCGTCCCCCAATCGCTCATACCGGGCGGCCGCTTCACGATGGAGCGACGAGGCATCTTCGTATCGTCCGTTGAGTTGCAAGATTACGCCTCGGAGGTCCAGAGCTCGTGCTATCCCAGCAGGGGCGTCTGCGTCTCTGTACAGTTGCTCGGCCCGCTCGATGTGCGCGACAGCTTGATCGGTGCGGCCCGCCTGGATCAAGACGGCGGCGAGGTTGCCTTGTGTGTCAGCTTCGGATTCGGAATCACCAGCATCTCGGCACAACACGATGTCCTGGTGGTAGAGCTCGATGGCTTCTGGGTAACGACGTTGATCCTGCAACACATTGGCGATGTTGACCAACGCTGCGCCTTGTCCGCGTCGGTCTCCACGGCTTCTGTAGAGCTGGAGCGATCGGTTGTGCACCGATGTCGCATCGTCGAACCGTCGAACCGCCCGCAGGCTTGCGCCCAGTTGGTTGAGAGCGATGTTGAGATCGTCTTCGTCCGAGCCGGTCTCAGCGCACTGGACCCACAGTGTGCATGCTGCGACCCATTCCGACGTCATGTGCATAGTCTCGAAGATGTCACTGGCGCCCTTGGTTAGAGTGCGAGCCATCGGATCACCTGATTGCACGCACCGTTCGATGACTCCGGTGATTGCGAACCTGTCCTCGTACAACCATGTTTCGGCTTCTGCACGATCTCCGAATCCGAATGCTCGCAGCTGTGCTGGTGTGGGACTCTGCAGCACGACTGCAAACTCTGCTGCTGCAAGTCGCAGGGCTACCGTTTGGGCGATTCTGGAGTCAACCGACTTGCGTTCGTCGATGTCTTTTGCGGCTAATTCGTTGGAGTACAGGCGGATAAGGTCGTGCATCCTCCACCGTTCAGCCCGCGGCCTCTCGACCAGGTGGGCCCGAACGAGAGCTGATATCTCGCGTCTTGTCGCAGAAGTCGGCTGATTGCCGGCGGCACCGGCGGACATCAGGCCGAAATCCGGGCCCGGAATCCTCGGCAAACTTCTGAATAGCCGCCGCAGGCGAGATGACAACCGTCTGTAGGAAAGTTCGAACGCGGCCCGCACCGATACATGTTCGTATTCGAAGGCAGCTAACCGAGTGTTCTCGATGCGTAGCTCAGCGGTGAGATCTTCAAGGGATCTGCGTGGTTCGTCGCCGACGAGGGCGCCGACAATATGCAAAGCGAGCGGAAGGTACCCGGACAATGCGCACAGTTCGGCGAGGGCTCTGGGGTTATCAGCCGTGCGGCGGTCACCAGGCACCCGCGCGTCGATGACACTGGTGACAAGATGAGCCGCGTCGGTCGGAGCTAGCGTATCGACAGCAACTGCGCGTGTGCGAGGAAGTGCATTCAAGGTGTCGCGTGTAGTGACCAAGACGTGATGGAAGCCGTTGGTTGGTACGAGGTCCTCGATCTGCATTGCCATGGACACGTTGTCGAATACCAGCAGAATGGCGGTGTCGGATTGCGCGAGCTGCTGCAGCCGTAAGTGGTACTCCGTCTGCATGTCGGCTCCGGGCGGTATTTCCCCGGACTTCGGAGACAAGACGCTGAGCACTCGCAGAATCGAAGGGTAGGCGTTCTCGGCTGATGCGGCCTCGGTCTCGCTGTAGCCGTTCAGATCCACGAAAACTGCAGCGTCATAGGAGGATTGTGACAGAAGCTGTTTGGAGGCATGAACGGCCAGTTGGGTCTTTCCTACGCCTGCCAACCCGGTAAGGGTGGTTACG
Source organism: Rhodococcus ruber (assembly GCF_027270735.1). Lineage (GTDB taxonomy): Bacteria > Actinomycetota > Actinomycetes > Mycobacteriales > Mycobacteriaceae > Rhodococcoides > Rhodococcoides rubrum_A. The sequence continues at coordinate 140,620 of NZ_JAPWIJ010000005.1, forward strand.
GACGGCGTCATATCGTTTCTGATCTGCCGGGCCAGCGGGGTTACGATTTCGTTGAGATGTGTGTCTCGGCCGAACAGCGCTGTCGTGTGGTCGTTGGGAAGGATCTGCCGCGCCGATACTTGAGAGGGGCTGGGCGGTGGCAGGTGAACCGACACGGTGTGTGCTGCCCCGACCGCCACGCCGCCATTGGTTGCGCTGATACTGGAATTCGCGATCGACACGGCAGGTTCGCCCGACTGAGGGTCGCTCATTGCGTCGGTCGCGTGGTGTCGTGATCATCGTTCGATGGTGGTGGCGTTCCTACCGTTATGTCTCTGGCGTGCAAGGCAGCAACTGACCCGTTGGATGCGGTCAGCGTGGTAGTCCCCGACGTTCGCACGAGCGGCGTGGGTTCCGTCGAGTTCGCAGACTTACTGCGTTCGAGCCACACGCTCGCACCGAAGATCGTGAGTGTCAACGCGCCCGCGAGGAACCATAACCACCATGCTCCCCCGCTGGTCGCATAGTTGATGACGGCGGTGACACCGACAGTAGCGACAGTCATAGCTGCGGTAGGAAGCGCAACGTGGCGTCGTAAGGACATGCCTGCAATTCTAGTGAAGGGACCAGACAAGGTCGGGATTGTCGGACGTCGTGTGTGATCTGTGGAATGGCTCAGCCGGGCAAGATTCGTATAGGCGCACCGGTGCGATTCAAGACTCAGCTGCCGACCTGCTGCAGAATGTCCGACGCGCGATCAGCAAGCTCTTGACGGCCGACAGCGGCGAGCTGTACGACGACGTTCTGCAGTTCGTTCTTCAGCCAATCCCAGCCTCGCCGCGGGCCATTACGGATCAAGCCGTCCAGATCCTGTTCTGCGTCCTGAGTGTGTTCTTGATTCTGGTCATCTCGTAACTCATCCAGTATGAGGCGTAAGGCATCGAGGACCGCGTCGATCTCCAACCCGTTCGTCACGTTGGATGTGACGGAATGGCCTGAACCCCCAACTACTTGGTTCCCGATTGTTCCGTGGTTGTCTGCGGAATAGGTGGTGGTCACATGTGGTCGACTATCAGCAGGGGAACCTGTTAGTGGGTGGGGGTTCCGCAGTGCCGCGCGCCCGCGCGGCGTGATTTCGATGTAGAAGTAGCCCCCGTTAGCGGCTTTGTGGCCCTTGAGAAGTCCAGCGTCGTGCAGCTCCTCCGTTGCGCTCACAATTTCGTCATTGACTAGTGGGCCGGTGAAGTCCATCGCGCTCGCGTGTTCGGTGAGTCCTTCCGTCGAGTTGCGGGACGCAACCCACTGCAGCACGGTCCGTTGAGCGAACTCAGCCCGGTACTGTGCACGGGTGACTCGCCCGGCGACGGCACCAGCGTCGGTTAGGAAGAAACTGTAACTGCCGTCGAAGGTTCGATCGTCCTCCAAATACCCCGCGCCCAGAAGCTCCAGGAATGCCGAGTACGACTGTTCCTCATCGAACAGTTCTTCGGGGAGTCGCCTTGTGTCTGGATAGTCGGCAAGCCAATGCAGGGCTCGCATTGCTTCATATGTGATTGTCATTCGAGCGCCTCTCAATAGTGGGGGCTGTCGCATACGTCTGAGCAGCGGGTTTTGGCTCTGGGAGGCCCCGCACTTCACTGAGTTCAGCCCTTTAGTAAATGGCCATTTAAGTCGGTGGTCGTCTCAGCCCAGTGACTGAAGCGTGCCCACAGCGAGTTCGGTGACTTGTTGACCGACTTCGGTTGAGGCGGCGATGGCCACTGCCGCAATCGCGCTGCCAAGGAGACCTCGGAGACTGACCTTGTTGGCATCGGGGTCCGATGCTGCGGACCGAAGGTCACTGGCGACCCGCCGCACGTCTGTCGCGTTCGGTGGCTCCTGCGCGGCATATTGATCCAGCGCATCCGCGACATTGACGATGTTTTGCGACTTCTCTCCGACCGTGATGGTCTGCGTGAAGTCGCTGCTATTCACTGCCAGGTTTGCTGTTCCGTGGGTGGTGATGTTGAAGTTGTTTGTGATACCAGTGACGTTTGCTGGACGTTCTGTTCCAGGTCGCACCGACATCCCGGTGGCAGCCTGTTTTTCACCGGTCGATGTAATCGAGGGGCGAATGACACCGCCGCCCCATGCCTGTGGGCCGTCGATTTGCTTTTCGGCCTTGAGGTAGTTGGTCGCGTCTGCAACCTCGTCCTCGGTCATTGGTTCGGCTGCCCAGCCCGCCGCTTCGTGGATAGCGTCGATATTGATGTGCGGGTGGCGGTTGCCGGACGCCGCCTCTTCGTACAGCCAGAGTAGGAACGCATCTCTGATGTTCCACATTCGGTCTACTGCAGAGGTCATTTGTACGTCCGCTCTGTCATGGCTTGTTCCACACTGAGTTAAAGGTTTATCACGGACCTGAGACAAAACCGTCGAAGCAGTCTGGTCCCGCGCGACGAGCCAATCGGACTGGTCCTGGTCAAAGTCCGATGTCGCTGACGGCGTTGCCGGTGAGTGGCGCATGTTCGCGTCGGTACACCTCGACGGAGTCGAGGCTGGCGTGGCCGGTTTGCCGCGCAATTGAGGAGCCGTCGGCGCCGTTGCGGGTACCTTGGGTGACGAAGCCGGCCCGGAGAGAGTGACCGCCCAACTTGGCGAGAGCTGCGGGGTCGAACCCCGCGTGGTCCGCGCGGCGACGGATGGTCTGGTGGATCGCAGCTCCGGACAGTGCCGTTGAGCCCAGGTTGCCGTTCTTCGCCACTGCGCGGAGCAACGGTGCGCGGGCGGCGGTGCGGGGCACTCCCCCACGGCACATATGCTCGGTGAAAGGCTGCCGCTTCCGAAGCAGTCGGATGACCGACGGCCTGCCGCTGACGTCGAATGCGCCGACGATCTGGACCCAGCGAACGTACGCGCATGGCGGGCAGGTCTCGTGAGAGTCGGTGTACGGCAGCGCTTTCACCGCTCCTCTGCCCTCTTGGTCGGTCTTCGACTTCCGCAACCGGATGTGGAGGCCGTCGTACCGATGCACAGTGACGTCCCCACACGCCATCTCCGACAACTCGCTCCGGCGGTATGCGCCGGCGAAGCCGAGGAGCAGAATTGCCGAGTCACGGCGTTCGAGGACCTCGTCGGCCCACCCGCGACACCGCTTCCGGGCCGTCTCGACAAGGAGTTTGATGTCATCGACAAGCAACGGGTCTCGCGGGGTGCGGGCGCGGTCCCCCGCGGCGGCGTACTCCCGGCGTTCCCGGACAGGGTGGCGGTGACGAGTTCGTGTGCGGACGGGGAGAGGTGTCCGGTGGTGCGGTGCTGGTGGTTGATCGCGGCGATCCAGGTCCCGAAGGTAGAGACGGCGTAGGACCGCTCCCCCGCTTCGGTGCGGGTATCTGCGGCGTCGACGAGATCCGCGGCAACGGTGACCGGGTGCGCCGGCAATGCGGCATGTCCCTCGCGTTCGCACCAGCGGGCGAAGCGTCGCCACCCGGCGGCGTAGGTGCGCCGCGTCCCCTCCGACCGCGAAGATTCCACCGCTCTCGCGATCCGCTTCGCGACGGCCGGTGGGATCTCCGGCTCCACGGCCGCAGTTGCAAGTTCCACACGGCCGACCGATGTGCTCACCGCGGGTGTTCTGCCTGGCCGGAAGTCCGTAACGGCAGCCTAGCGCAGGTCACCGACAGAGCTGCGGAGCGAAAACTGTGCTGAACTGGCGTTTCAGCCAAGACGGTGCGGAAAATGCAATTTTCGATGGCGTCATCCGAGACCGCTTCGTCGAACCCAGAGCTACCGCCGCTTTGACTGCATACTTGCGAAACCCGTTTCAGCACAACCTCTTCGACAAACGAAGTCGTAGGGTTGCGGGTATCGCCGAGGTCGAACAGCACCAGTTGCGACAACCTCGTGACACCGGCCAACCGCAGAGACGACCATACATCGCGAAAACCAGCCCTGAGCGGCATGAATCCACCGATACGGCTACGGAAAATGTACACCCCACACGGATCCGAAATCCGCTGTCTCGGTTGTCCACTCAAATCCGTAGTAGACCACCGAAGTCCACGCTACCACCCCAAAAGCACTGTCCCGGTTCACAAACCTGCATCCATATGGACTCTGGTGCCCCCAGTCGGACTCGAACCGACACTGTGCGAATTTTAAGTCCCTGGAAGTGGATCCAACTGAACGACGCTGGACTCCGGATCTGTTTATTTGCAACGCTTTTCGTGCATCACCGTCCGGGCCAGTCCATGCCCGATCGTACCGACTTGTGACACTCTCGTTACACCGAACTGTCTCCGATCCTCCGACACCGGACAGTCCTGATCGGTGCCGGACAGCCACGGTATCGGGTGGACGGAGAGCGTCCTGGCGATCGACGCTCTGTGCGGACTCGTGACAACGAGACTCATTCGGCGCGAACTCAGATCGCCATTGGGTCGGGGGGAATGCACTGCGGGCCACACCGCATTCATCCACCAATTTGCTGGACAAGTATCGCTCCAGGCCAGGCGTCCGCGATCCGGGGACGACTTGCATCAGCGCTTCGGCGTCGAGCGGGCAGGTTTCGTCATCGCCATAGGTTCGGACGCCAGGCGGGGCCGACTTTTCAGGACGTCAGGTCCGTGTGAGAATCCGGTTTTTGAGAATCCGATCAACGCGTGTGCGCGTCGTGTCTGTCGGAATCCGGATGATGAGGCCAGCAGCGTACTTCGTTCGATTGAGGCGTCGATGATGGGTTTGGCGACGACGGGGCGTCCTTCGTAGCTGACGTTGGTCGGCAAGCGTTGAACGAGGATGAAGTATCCGATGCCCATGCGACGAGGCTGACTACCACCTCGATGTTGAAACCAAGTGCCGTATGCGGACGGTGAGTCCGAGGGCGGAGAGCAGATGTCTCAACGAGCGGTCTAAAAGTCGATGACCCTGTGGGTCTGCGCCAGCAGCCTGCCACGCTAGGCGGCTGCGAGTTTTAAGTGGAGTGAATTGCCTGGCGGATTCTGTTCAGTTTGGATAGCAATACTAGGCCCCAGAATAAAGCTCGAGCAGCTACTTCCGCACGATCCGGATGGCCGCGTCCGTGACCAGCGCAGTGATCTCGTCTATCGTCAGGCGACCGTCAAGTCGGCACGACCGCCACACGCTGACCAACAGAGCGAGCACCAGTCGCGCAGACATCCTTGGGTTCGACTCGGCGAACTGGCCCCCCTCGATCCCCTGGCCGACCAATGCAGTCCAATCCCGCTCGATTCGTTGGACGAGTGCGTGGCATTCGACTCGTTCGGCCTCCTCCTTCGCGGACTGACGTTCGGTCGCCAGGAGGTCCATGTGGTTGTGCAGAATGCGACGAGCCAAGGCGTCCTGAGGCGTGGCCGTCAACGACGCGGCAATTGCCGCTCGCAGCGCACCATCGGCGTGCGACAGGCCCTCGGTGGCGGCCACGAAGCGGGCGGCGGAGTCGGCGAGTTCGATCCGCATTATTGTCAGCGGGCAGTGCGCTTTGGATTCGAAATAGTGGTAGAGCGTGGTCTGACCGATACCGACCTCGTCCGCGATGGAAGCCCACTTAGTGTGCTCGTATCCCATCTTCCCGAAGTGGTCGATCGCCGCCGTCAAAATTTGCGTTCGCTTTGACCGCGGATTCTCGCGCCGGACGTCGGTTCCTACGGTCATGGCTGCCTCTACTGATAGAACACGTTCCGGCCTCAACCGAGAACGTGTTCGACGTGAATTGACCAACGGACTCCTGTACGGCAGCGTCCGTCGCGCTGTCGATGGTGTCCGGCAACATGGCATCGACAACGACTCGCGGCGACTCAGTGATCAGCTGCCTCCAGAACTGCTACTACACAGGCGTTACCGTCCACGCCGCCTGCTCCGCCGCCCATTGTCTCGAGCAAACCGAGGCGCGCGCCGGAGACCTGTCGTTGACCGGCCTCGCCCCGTAGCTGCCAGACGAGTTCCGCGACCTGCGCAGTACCTGTTGCACCGAGAGGGTGTCCCCTCGACAGCAGACCACCGGAGGGGTTGACCGGTTGCGCGCCGCCGACGGTGGTGTGCCCGCGCGCAGCCAACAACGCCCCCTCACCGAGGTCCGCCATGCCCAGCGCCTCCGTGGTGACGATCTCGCCGATGGTGAAGGCATCGTGCAACTCGATGACATCGATGTCGGTGACGCCGACACCCGCTGCCTCGTAGGCGCTTTTCGCGGTGAACTCGATCAAGTCGTGACCCCACACGTTCTCGGCCTTCTGATTCCAGAGCCCACCGGTTTGCATGGCGCTTCCACGGACCTTGATGTCGCGTGACGAGTGTCGGGTGCCGCTGACTACCGCCGCACCTGCCCCGTCCGCGATGGCGCAGCACTGAAGCAACGTCAACGGATCGGATATCATGCGCGAGGCCAAGACCTGCTCCACCGTGACGGGCGATCGGTGTTGAGCGCGCGGGTTGTGCATTCCGTGCGCGTGATTCTTGACCGAGATCGATGCAAATTGCTCGTCGGTCACGCCGTAGCGATCCTGATAGCGTGCGGCCGACATCGCGTACAGGGCAGGCAAACCCAGCCCAGCGCGGCCTTCGAAATCTCGAGGGTCGACCGGGATCGCTCCCGAAAAGCGTGAGGTCAAGTGCTCGACGCCGACGACGAGAACGTTGGAGTACCGGCCCGAGTCGACTGCGGTGGCAGCTTCGTGAAACGCGTGAGTCGAGCTCGCGCAGGCGTTCTCCATCACGGTGATGGGCAGGCCGGTGATACCCATTCGATGCAGCGCACGTTGGGCGATCCCGGGCTCTCCGAAACAGGTACCGACGAAGACGGCGTCGGGTTGGTCGAGTTCCGCGTCCGACAGTGCTTCCGTCACTGCAGTCCAGATCAACTGCGACGCGGTAAGTTCCGGCTGTTTTCCGAACATCGAAGTACCAACGCCCCTGATGAATGCGTCCACTGTCGAGCCTTTCGTATTGTGTAATTGATCATTCGGACACGAACAGCAAGTCGCCTTCGGATGACGCCCCGGTGAGCGACACGCGCGTCCCCGCGTGGAGCCGCTGGACGTCTGCAGCGTCGACATGCCCCAGTACGCGTGGCCCGTCGTCGAGATCGACGTAGACCAACACCATCGGAGGTGTGCGGCCGGGCAACGGCACTCGCAGGACGGTCGACGACCACACCTGGCCACCGGGTCCCCAGAGGGCGTCGGTGAGCTCCCCGCGACAGATGGGGCACCACGGTGCCGACAGTGCCAGTGGATGACCGCATTGCGTGCAGACCCACCCGATAATCTTCGGGGTGGCAGAATCGACGCTCAGCTGCGGGCGAGGGTCGGGCCCTGGGTCGACGACCGGTGCGGTGCGGACGGCGCGCCCCGTCGTGCCGCTCATCCGATTGCCCTTGCCTGCTCGGACCAATGCGGAGCCCTGAGAACTTTCTTGTCCACTTTCCCGAACGGTGTCTCGGGTAGGGACGCCACGATTTCGATGCTCTTCGGGCGCGCGTAGGCGGCCAGTCGGCCACGGGTCCACTGCAGGACCGCATCGACATCGAAGTCGGATTCGGTGGTGGTGACTACAGCATGCACGGCTTCACCCCAGTCCGGATGCGGGATACCGATGACCGCAACGTCTTTGATCGACGGGTGCGTGGTGAGTACGTCTTCGACTTCTCGGCAGTACACGTTCATTCCGCCGGAGATCACCATGTCGGACTTGCGGTCGAGTAGGTAGAGATAGCCCGCGGCGTCGAGCATTCCGATGTCGCCCGTCCTGATCCACCCGTCTAGAAACTTCTCCTCGGTGGCTTCGGGTGCCTTGATGTACCGGTCGAGTAGGTATGGCGTGCGCAAGCAGATCTCACCGGTTTCGGTCGGTCCGACACTGCGACCGGCATCGTCGACGATCTTGACGTCGGCCATGATCGACGCTTGGCCACAGGATCCGAGCAGATGGGGACGTGTGATGTCGTGATCGTGTTTGCCCAATCGAGTTCCCCAGTTGGGCGATTCGGTCTGCCCATAGAGCTGTATGAAGACCTGCCCGAACATGGCCAGCGCCTGTTCGAGTCGGGATGGAGCAATGGGTGCGGCACCGTAGACGACGGTCCGCAGATCCAGCTGACTCTCGGTTCCTTCCAGAACGTCGATCAGACGGTAGATCATCGTGGGCACCAGGAACACCCACGTGATGCGCGATTCGGTCAGCAGCGCAGCTGTTTTGGCGGCGTCGAACCCATCGGTCAGGACAATCGTCGCACCGCGAATGAGTGCGGATTGGCCGAACAATCCTGCGGCGTGCGCCAGGGGGGTCATCAGCAGTAGCCGCTCGTCCTGCGTGATCTCTGCTTCGAGCAACTGCGCGTAGTGAAACGCGACCGTGGAAGCTTGACTGTGCAGCACACCTTTGGGCATTCCTGTCGTACCGCCGGTGAAGTACAACGCCGCTGGGCTGGCCGGTGTCACCGCGGTGCCCAGTTCCGGTTGCTTCACCGGTGCACTCTCGGCATCCGGTTGGCCGACAAGAACATTGTCGCCGGTAGGCGCGGCACTGTCGTCTTCGCATGCCTCCACGAGTACGAGATCAGGGAGACCGCTGGCCGCGGTTCGTGCAGAGTCGGCGAGCTTGGTGCCGGCGATCAGTACGCGGACCCCAGCTTTCGCAAGACTGTATCCGACGGTGCCTGTAGGGAGCATGTAGTTCAGCGGAACTTTCACTGCACCGAGACGGGCAATGGCAACATCGACGGCGAAGAACGCCGGGCAATTGTGCAGGTAGATCGCAACAGGGTCGCCCGGTCCGATCCCGTAACCGGCCAGCTGTGCGGCAATAGCGTCAGCCCACCGATCCAATTCTGCGTAGGTCGTTCGGTGCGAACCGAATTCGATCGCCGTCGAGCCTGCGTTGAGAGTCAGGGAGTGGTCGAACGCATCGCGCAAGCTTTGGCGCATCAGGGTCTCACTTTTCGTTGTCGGGGAGACGGACGGTCACGGTCCCGGAAAGTAGATCCGTTCCGTCCTCATGGCGAAGCCATACGTTCACAGTTGCGAGTGCGGGTGTCGAGCTGGCGTCGATCTGAGCAACGCACCCGCCTGCGACCACAGTGTCTCCGGCAAATGCGTTGCCCAAGAACCGCACGCGAGTGCCGATCACACTGAGCCGAGAGCCGGTCCACGCTGTCACCGCGCTGAGTACATAACCGAGGTTGAGTCCGCCCTGGTTGATCACCCGGTCACCGAGACCCGCTTCGATCACGGAATCTGCATTCCAGTGAATAGGATTCGAGTCGTCGGTCATCAGCGTGAAGACTTTCATCGGTTCCGGTTCGACATGTGCCTCGAACGGGGGAATCTCTGTTCCCACCTCGATTGTCATGGTCACGATCTCCTCACGAAGCCCCGAGTCCCGACGACCGTCAGACATAACGGGTGGCAGTTCGACGGCCCCTATCTCGGGACCCTGCAGCCCTGATGCTTGAACCGCGCTTCCTGGCGGAATATCGCGCCCGCCCCGTAGGGGAATCGAAACCCGACGCGAAGCTCGGGAACCGACGCGTCGCCCTCGTCCGCGAGCACGATCAGGCCTCTACTGCGAAGTGAACGATGTCGGTGATCTTGGCGGTACGTTCGTCCGCCCACACCGCACGGACTCGGGTACCGGACTTGAGTTGTGCCCGTGCCGAATCGGAGTCTGTGAGGTCGACCCCACCGATGAAGTGCATGATCAGCGAATCGGTGCCGTCGACCTGGATCGCGCCGACAGCATACGGCGCGGTGGGTCCGCCCTCGAATCCTTGGTACACGATCGTCGACGCGCGGAGCGTGCCGACGGGCTCGAGCTGGACCCATTCGCTGATCGGCTCGAAGGTGGCCTCGTCGTAGGTCTGGGGAGGCAGGTACGTGCGTGCCCCGTCGCTGGTCCGCGTTGCCCACAACTCCTTGTTCTGCAGGCCGCGCATGAATTTGGTCCATGCCTGACCGAGGCGAACCTTGTAGTCGATCTCCCAGTGCACGTCGTGAATCAGTGTGTCAGGGGTGGTGGTGGTTTCGGTCATCGTCTGATCCTTCGTGTGTAGATTTGGGTGGTCGGAACGTGCGAGGTCACGAGACCGTTTCCATGAGTGTGGTCGTGTGGAACTGAAAGAAGGTCCCGCCGGCACTGTGCGCGACGCCTCGTTTCGCACCCTCGACCTGCCTCGACACCGACTGGCCCATCAATTGGAGCGCGACGTGCGCGACCGGAGCAATCTGGCCGGCCAGGCCGGCGTTGGTGCACACGGTTCCGCCCGAAACGTTCACCGGCAGTGTGCCGCCGAAGCTCGTGGTGCCGTTCTTGACGAGAGTGGGTGCGGTCCCGTACTCGCACAGACCGAACGCTTCCATCATCATGTATTCCATCGGCGCAAGGGGATTGAACAACTCTGCGACGTCGAAGTCTTCGAGCGGGTTGAGGATTCCGGCCTCTCGGTACGCCCGACGAGCCATGATCTCGACCACCTCGAACTTCGAGAAATCGCGGCGCTTTCCACCGAGGTAACCGTCACTGATCGACCCGTAACCGGAAATGCGAACCAGTGGATTCTCGGATTCGTTGCGCGCCAAGCTCTCAGCTGTGACCACGAGCGCAATCGCGCCCGACGAGACCGGGCAGGTCATTCCCAGACGGAGCGGGGTGGAGACCATGCGATCTGCATGCTTGGTGTCCAACGAACTGTTGACATGCGCATAAGGATTGTGGTCCGCGTCCAGTCGGTTCTTGGTTGCGACGTACATGAGGTCCTCGTCGCTGATTCCGTACGCTTCCTGGTACGCGGCCGGAAAGAATGCGCCCATATGAGAGGCACCCATTCCGAGTGGTTGCTCCATGATCATCGGCGAGTTGGTGTTGATCACTGCGGCCAAGTCGATCGGCCCGTCGAAAGTGTTGGGTGCAACGCACAGCACACGTTCGGCGAAGCCTCCCCTGATGAGGGTCGCGGCCTGGTTCGGCAAATGCCCGCCCGAGGTTCCGCCGGTGGAGATCGGGATGACCGTCGTCAGCGGAGAGAGACCCAGATGCGGCGCGATGGTCTTGGCGGAGACGCTCGAGGCCTCGAATCCCGCGATGTCGCCGATGATGACGGTATCGATGTCGGTACGAGACACGCCCGAATGAGCAATCGCGCGATCGACGGCGAGTCGGCACAATTCGTACTTCGACATGGTCTGGCGGCGCGGCGACGTCGATTTCGTGATGCCGACGCCACTGATCACTGCATGGTCTTTCACGGTGCCTCCAATACGAGAACATTGCTCGTCGCGGTCACGAGCCCACATAGGTCGTCCGCAGCGTGTACGACGACCGCGCCGCCGGACTGCAGTTGATCGGTCGCTTCGATGACCCGAAGCATTCCGTTCGCGATGCCGGGGTAGCTACTACGAACACCACCCGACGGGTTCACCTGGTCCGCCGACAACGACTCCAAGTCCAGTGCGGTGAGAAGGCCGGAGCTGAGTGCCGGGCTCAGATCGGTCATCTCGAGCGATGCGACCTGGGAGGCCGGATCGGTGATGGCCGCGCGAGCGTAGGCCCGCTTGCGTGCGGCTGCAGCGGCTTCGCTCGGGTCGGACAACCAACGCGGATCCGAGCTGGAACGGCTCGTGGCCGAGCCCCAGCCCGACAGACGCGCCAGCGGTCGTGGGCAACGTCGCGCGGAGACGCCGAGACCGAGAATCATCGCCCCGACACCGGCCGACGATGCCGGCAACATGAGCTGGGTGAGCGGCGCTACGGCGACGGGCGAGGCTTCGACGTCGGCGACGGTCACCGGTCCGCGGCGGCCGCGAGCGCGGTCCGCACCACGATTGATGTCGGACGCGGTCCGCTCGGTCATTTCGGTCCAATCCACCGTGCCGTTGTCCAGCAAGGACGATGCATGCAGCCCGAGAGTTACCGACGACGTCATGCCGACAGGCCGGTCGATGTGAGAATCGAACGTGTAGCTGCTGATGTGCTCGTGCAGACCGCGAATATCGGCTTCCTCGACGCTCGCGATTTCCGGAACATGCACGGCCACAACGATGGCGAACTCTGCGTTACCCGCCACCAGATGCGACGCGGCGAGCAGAATGGAGTTGCTCACGTCGCCCTCGACGCGTACTTCGTCACCGAGATACGCGGCGGCAGCCGGAGCGGTCAACGCATTCGATATAGAACGAGCGTCGTACAGATCCAACGAACTGGTGACGGAGAAGCCGACCTGATGGCGGCGAATACCGGCACTGCGCAACGCCTCGGAACAGGCGGCGAAGACGGCCTCGTCGAGCTGGAGGTCGGTCTCTTCGCTGACGTCCGACCAGGCCGAACCTACGATGTACAAATCATCGTTCATGACTCTTCACCACCATCTGCTGGATGGCTCCGCAGTATTGTCATCTTTTGCCTCTCATTTCTCGTGTGCTCAGTCCGTCGCCCACGTGACGTGAACGCGAACTCACGTACCAGCGCCCGTTCACAACTGGAGTGCCGGTGAGTCCGGACCGGATATAGCGACCCGTCCACCGGTTCGCTTCCGGGATGCGAGCCCTCGCCGCCTCTAGTCCTTCGGTATTCTCCGAGGGACTAGAGCAGTGCAGACTCGGCTTGTAGGATGAGCTCTTCTAAGGGTTACTGCGCTGCCAAAGACGATTTCTCTCTGGAGTCGACGCCATCTACCGGCTGTCTGGGGCGTCTCCGTATCAGCCTTTGATCTGGCGCATAATCTCGGCCACGCGTGAATCAGGTTTTCCCCGACCCCCTGATGCGACGAAACCGCCATCTACCGTGAGATTGATACCCGTGATCCACTCTGCTTCGTCACTGGCCAGGAATACTGCGGCATTCACCACGTCGGAGGACTGGCCCACACGATCCGATAACGATTCCCGAATGAACTCTGCCGCGAGCCCTTCATCTCCCTTCTCCCCGATGAAAGGGGCGAGTTGGGGTGTAAGTATCACGCCAGGCGAAATGGTGTTGACTCGAATTTTCAAAGGCGAAAGCTCGATTGCAGCAACCTCAGAGAGTCGGATCACCCCAGCTTTGGAGATGCAATGGACTGCTGCACCCGGGAGATTGCCAGCTATGGACGTACCCACCTGTCCGGCTATGGATCCCACGTTTATTATCGACCCACCGCCTCGAGTGCGCATACGCGGAATGACGTGCTTCACCGCGAGGAACACAGTGGAAATTTCCGCTCGCAAACTGAACTCGAAATCCTCGTACGACTGAGATTCCAGCGTACCTGCCCGAAATGCACCGGCATTGTTGTAGAGAACATCAATTCCGCCGAATTCTGCTTCGGCGGCCTTCATCAGGCTTTCCACTTCGCCTTCGACCGTTAAGTCGAGTGGGTGTAGACCCAACATCCGACCACCGGCTCGATCTACCAGACGGACCGTTTCTTCGTTTCCTTCGGCTTTGAGGTCGCACCCTACAACCTTTGCGCCTTCGTGTACGAAACGAAGTGCAGCTTCACGCCCCTGCCCGCCACCGGTGCCTGTGATGACGACAACTTTGCCCTCTAGACGACCTGCCACAACCCTACCTCCGAATTTGTCGACTTCGCTTTTCGCGCGGGACCGGCCTACCTACCGAACAGCTGTGGTCTCGGCTTGCTCTCGATCCCACGTATCGGCAGTTACTCCCTGTTTTCGCAGATCGACTTTTCGAATTTTCTGTGTAACCGTCATCGGCATCTCATCCACGAATTCGACGTACCTCGGAACCATGAATCGCGGGAGCTTCGGGGTCAAATAGTCGATCAGTGACTGGGCATCGAAGTCACTGCCAGGCAGACGCTTCACCACGATCTTCACGTCCTCGTCACCGTGTTCCGCCGGAACACCCAAGGCCGCAACCATTTCGACGCCTGGGTGGGTCGAAACCACGTTCTCGACTTCGACAGACGAGATGTTCTCGCCCCGACGTCTAATCGCGTCCTTGAACCGATCGACGTAAAAGTAATTGTTGTCCTCATCCCGGCGGAAGGCGTCTCCCGTGTGAAACCAGCCGTCACTCCATGCGGCCTTGGTCGCCTCCGGCTTATTCCAATATCCCTTGTTCATCTCCCACGAGTTCTCCGAGCGCACGATCAGTTCGCCGATTACGCCTGGATCGACTTGATTGCCATCGGGGTCGATGATTTTGACCTCGCATCCCGGACGCGGTTGACCGCAGGAGGCAGGGTCTGTGATGTTCCAGTCCAGTGTCAGTAGCGGGGTCGATACCTCTGACATCCCAAAAATAGTTCCAGCTCGCAGGCCGAACCTTCGCTCGAAATCGTGTACATCGACGATCGGGGGAACCATCACCACCAACTTCATCGGCGTGTCCGAGTCTCCCGGACTCTCCGGGATCAGCGACAGGACCCGCCCCATGCCACCTAGGAGCAGTCCGACGGTGCAGTCGTATGCACGTACGTTCTGCCAGTACGTCTTCGATGAAAACTTCTCATGAATCAGAACGCTGCCGCCGGCTTGCGCCATCGCGTAAACCGGAGACTTGATGGTGGTGTGGAAGAACGGGAACGGAGCATAGATCCTGTCCTCCGCACCGACATCTCGATGCAACGGAGCCCAGTGGGCCATTGTGTACAACTGACCCCACGGAACCATGACGCCTTTGGACGGTCCTGTTGTTCCAGAGGTATAAATGATCGCTGCGATGTCGTCTCGGGTCGGCGGAATCAGTTCCGTCTCCGCCAAAGGCACAGCGTCGTTGAGCAAGGTTTCGGCCGAATGTACCGCGATTCCGGAAAGTTTCGTCGTGGCTCCGTCTGTACCCAGCACGATCACGGTTTCCACCCGAGGACAGTGTTCGATGACGTCGCCGATCTGTTCCAAGTATTGCTTGTGCGTGATCATCACCTTCGCATGCGAGTCCTCGAGAGCGTAGCTCAGCATCTCCCCGCGGTACTGGGTGTTGATCGGCGTCTCGATTGCTCGCAGCCATCCGATTCCTATCCAGGCAGACACCGCCTCGACACTTGTCGGAACCATCATCAGAACAGTGTCTCCGGCATCCACACCCAGGTCACGAAGGACTCCAGCCCACTTGAGCGCCTTCACGTTCATCTGGGCACGGGTTGCTGTCTCCCCGTCCGGTTCGAGAGCAAAAATTTTGTCCGGCGCTTCACGCGCCCGTCGTGCAAGCAACTGCGGAAGAACATCTGAGTTATCCATTGGAGTACCCCTGTCGATGGCGATCTGAGTGCGATGTAAGTCGGTAAGTCTCTAAATTTGGCTCAGCTGGTTTCGCGCCTTGTAGTCGGCACGAAGGTCCTTCTTGGAGAGCTTCCCGCTCTCCGTGCGCGGCAATCGCTCCACGAATTCAATGGTTCGCGGTCTCTTCGGTCCCGCTAATTCGCTGTAGGCGAAGTCGCGAAGCTCATCGTGCAATTCACGTGATGGGGCGAACCCATCAACCGGCTCGACCAGGGCGATCACACGCTCACCCATTTCCTCGTCGTCGACACCGAAGACGCCCACGTCACCGACCGCGGGATGACGCAGCAGACAGTCCTCGATCTCTCTCGGGTACACGTTCACGCCCCCCGTGATGATCATGAACGACGCCCGATCGGTCAGGAACAAGAATCCGTCGGCATCTACGAAACCTACGTCGTCCAGAGTCATCCAGTTGTCGTGACTCGGATGACGAGAATTTCGCGTCTTCTCCGCATCTCCGTGGTAAGCGAACGTCGCTGAATCGCGTTCGACGAAGATTCGCCCGGTTTGGCCCCGAGGCAACTCGCGACCGTCATCGTCACAGACGTGCACACGAAAACCCAAGGGACGCCCGACAGTTCCGGGGTGAGCGAGCCAGTCTGTCGGACCGACGTAGGTTGCACCTACGTTTTCGGTACCATTGTAATATTCATGGATTATAGGGCCCCACCAATCCATCATGTCTTTCTTGACATGAACGGGGCATGGAGCAGCAGAATGCACTGCCATCGAGTGCGACGTCAGGTCGAACTTGCCCCGAATTTCGGGCGAAAGCCGGAGCAGACGGACGAACATCGTTGGGACCCACTGCGAATGGGTAACTGAGTATCGTTCGATGAGCCGCAGAGACAACTCTGCATCGAACTTTCTCATGACCACAACTGTCGCGCCGAGTGAAGTCGCCGCTACCACAGATGCCAACGGTGCACTGTGATAAAGAGGGGCTGGTGAAAGATAGACACTGTCGCGTCCGACACCGAGCTTGCGCGACAGAAAGCCGTCGAAATTTGTACCGTCGTCTACGGTCCGGCCAGCCAAGGGCCTGAGTATCCCCTTGGGTCGTCCCGTAGTTCCCGAGCTGTAGAACATGTAGTCGCCCAGCCGCGTATCCGAGTCGACGACGAAGCCATCAGAGACAGCCAACGCATCCTCGTAACAGCCGAAACCGTCGACGACGCCACCGAACATGAGCCAGGACTTACATGAATCGAGTCGCTCGGGCAGACCGCCGACGACTTCAGCCATGCGATGCGACGCAACAACTACCGACGAACCACTGTTGTCAACGATATACGCAGCATCATCCACAGTGGAATGAGTACTGACCGTGGTCAGATAGGCACCGACAAGCAATGCACCCCAGGCGATTTCCAGATAACGGGAATCATTCTCTGCAATTACGGTGACATGATCGCCATAACCGACTCCTCTACTCGACAGGACGCCGGCAAACTGCCTGGATCGTGCGTCCAGCTCTGCGTATGTCAGTGATTCTTCGGGATCCGCCACGTGTTGGGCGATTCTGTCGGGCGATATCGACGCCCAGTATCCGGGATAGATGTGGCACCCCCAAGGGTTCGCAGTGGACCAAGCTCCACTTATAACACTCTGTCATTTCCCTGACGGTGTGTCAATCAATCTGCGAGACGAACATCACCTCACCGGAACAGGGACATCGAGGGCCCAAATAGCTGCGGCGTTGGCCTCGACGCAGAGGTGTTCGAAGGGAGTTGGTGCCACGCAGATGAACAGCGTCTGCCCGGAAGGTCCTCCCATTCCGATCGCGTAGGCATTGAGATCACCCAAATCGATGGAATCGAGTATTTCTCCCCCCTTCGCTACGCGGATGACACGCTGGTGGTAGCAGTCTGCGATCCACACCGCGCCCTCGGCGTCGACGCAGATGCCATCAGCACCGACGACCGACCTACCGATGATCTCCATGACATCGGTGGTTGCAGGGGTGGGCCCGAAGACAGCCCAATCACGACGCTCGCCCAACCGTCCATCTACGTCGACATCGAACTCACTCAACCGATTTCCCATTGTCTCTGCAACGATCAGGGTCCGCTCGTCCGACGTCAGCGCGCTTCCGTTGGGGAAGAAGAGTGGCTCTGACGCCACCGTCGCAATGCCCGACGCATCGACACGGACGAGTGGAGCGGGAGCGAAACTCGACAAATCCGAAATGTCGAATCCACTGTTGCCGACATAAGCTACGCCCCGAGACGAGACGACCATGTCGTTTGCGGTGCCCACCATGACCCGAGACATGTCCGAGTGAACCGCTGGCCCGTCCGCTCCGTGTCGATACAGTCGCTTCTCCGCTTGAGACACTGCCAGTAGCTGCCCATCGGGTAGCCACCCGGTTCCGGCCGGGCGGCCGGGTACGCGAACCTCCTCTCGAGGCGCACCGTCGACCTCGACCGAGTACACCGAAGTCCCATAGAAATCCGAGAAATATAGTCGGCCGTCGTGCCAACGGGGACATTCAATAAAGGGCTTCTGATCGACCACTATCCTTTTTTGATCAATTTCTATCTTCGACACGACGTTTCTCCAATTCACCAATTCCGAGCATTCTATTTCTCCATCGAAACGAACTCGATCAGGTTTCCATCAGGGTCCATAGCTATCATCACGTTAACTGTGCGGCTTCCCACTACAGCGCGCTCGATTGGACGACAGGAACCGCCGGCCCCCTTGATTCGTCCCGTCAGAACCGCCATCTCGCCAGGATCGGTTCGGAACGATAGAAAAAGATACCCGCGAGATCCCGGTTCGACCGCGGGGGCGTCTGTTTCGATATCGATCCATTGAACCAATTCAACAAGGGTCGAACTATCTCCGCCGGCAAGAAAGGCATAAGATCCTCGAGCGCCTGCCGGTAGCAGCATGGTCTGCTCAACAGCCGCGCCGGCGAGTTCACCGCCACTCACCTTCTCGAAGCCCAAAGCTTCCTCATAGAACCGCACACTCCGATCGACGTCGGAAACGTTCACACACACATGCTTCAACTTCACTGAACTTGTCCATTCCAGTGATTCATTCGCATGACTTCGGCAATCGGATTCCGAACAACCGGGCCCGGCAGCTTCACTGGCCATCCGACAGGCATCGTAATAGCAATTTCCACATCGTGCGGCAGGCCTAAGATTTCTCGGATCGAATCCTCTGAGCCCTTGTGCAGGGTGGTGAACGCAGCGCCCAATCCGATACTCCGAGCGGCCACGAGCATGTTCTGCGATGCGGAATAGACGGCGGAGTGCATGAACTCGACGTTTGGGTTTACTCGCGGGTACGGAATCATGCATACGAACACAAGCGCGGGCACGTCGGCAAAGTGCGAGATCAGTCGGGCAGCTGAGGCTGCGTTTCTGCGCTCCACCGGATCTTTTGGTAGTTGACTTTCTGCCTTAGCGGGGTAAGCCTTTTGAACCTGAACGGCAATCTTCTGCTTCATGCTCGCCTCAGTGACTACGACAAAGGACCACGGTTGTACATTGTTCGGGCTCGACGCGCGCGTCGCAGCCCAGATCAATTGCCGAAGTGCAGCTTCGGGAACGGGTTCACTCGTAAAGTTCCTGACCGATCGCGCGGAAGCCATTGCCTCCAGAGCGGGGAGGGAATCGATGTGTCCCTCGTCGCGATCGCTCGGTGTGATGTCGCCCATCGACCTTGCCTACCTCTCACTACCGAAGTCTCCCCGTCTCGAATGTACGGTGATTCAGATCCTGACGATGCGTCATCTGATGCTCGGGACGATACTCGCCCGCGCACAGAGACAATGTGTTTTGATGACATCTCGTCAGCATCTGACGGATTGGCACTCAGCTGTCCGGTGCCGAGGCGTCGACTCGCCGCAACTTGGCCTCCAGAAAGGGACAACCCGTGCAAGAATCGCAGACCGACCAGACCCGCAAGGTAATCAACACCTTCTACACGGCCATCGACAATGGCGAGGTTCGAGAAGCACTCGGACTTCTGAGCGATGACTTCGAGGTGACGCAGCCGCCCTACCTGCCCTACGGAGGTACTCACCGCGGCGTTCCTGGATTGAAGGCTGTTTTCCGTGCCGTCGGGGGTTGGATGATTCCTGCTAGTGCGGAAGTGCAATTCGTCGTCGTCGACGGCGACACAGCCGTGAGCACTGCGCACTCTCGTGTGATCGGTACCAACGCCGAGGTGGTCGCAATCGAAATATGGCGTGTCCGCGACGGAGAGCTTACGGAATGCCGGGTGTCGTTCCATGACCCCCGTCCGATTCTTGCAGCCCTGTCCAGCGATGAGGGCGGCGAAGCGTGATCAATCCCTAGAACACCACGACCCCTCCTACGGTGTCCGTGCCGATTCTCGCCCGTTAGCCTCGTCGCCCAGAAGGGTGCGCACGCGGGGCAAGACCGAACTCGATAGAAACTCCAAGCGTTCGTAGGTATCCGACCACGATTCGCCCGGACCTCCACGAGCAAGAAAATGTACATCCTCGATCGTCGGGTGACGCTGGATCAGACGCACTATGCTCTCGACCGCTTTGTCTGCGTCCCACAGAGCGATCATCTTCTTGTTCAACACTTCTTCCGACTTCGTCATCTGCTGGTCGCCGGGAAGATTTCTGTTGGCATGATCCATCGCGTGGGGTCCGACCCTGGACCACTCTCGCTCTGGATCGTCAGCGATGATTGCCTGTTGCGCAGCGAATATCGGTAAATCAGCTCCCGCACCAGCCTGGGAAGCAAGGTCCACGAACTGTCGAATGTGTCCGTTGAACGCACTGAGGAAGCCATCCGAGATCCGGGCGGCACGCGCCATCCCTGCCTCAGAGGTGGCTCCCACGAGAATTCGCGGCGGCGCGGCTGGAACTGGTTGGACGACGGTACCTTCCGGGATGCGATAGCGTTTCCCTTCGAAGCCGAACGCATGCCCCGACCAGGCACGGCGAAGTATCGTGACCGTCTCCTCCAACAAACTCGGCCTGAATCGCATCTCGACTCCGAAGCTCTCGAAGTCGGACTTCTTGTGACCTTGGCCCAGTCCCAGGTCGAAACGCCCATCCGACAGGACTGACACCGATGCGGCATCCTCGGCGAGTCGTAGAGGGTGGTGCAGTGGAGCGACCATGAGGTTGGTTCCGATGCGCACCGAGCGTGTGCGAGCCGCCAGCGCAGATGCGACTATGAGCGGAGATGGGGGGTACGTCGATGAGTGCCGTTCCGCCAACCAGACCGACTCGAAACCGACTGACTCCGCCCAAACCACATGCTCTAAAAGGCCAGACCACGAACGTTCGTAGGAGTTCTGCGGTGACGCTTCGTGTGTGTCGTCGTAGAGGTGCGTGTAGATGAGACCAAATCGGACTGATTGCGGCTTCGTGGACACCATGTTCCCTCGCGTTCGGGCAGAGCAATGCCCCCGACGGGCATAGGCTCCGACACTACTTTCAACTGTCCAGACTTTGGACATCCGTTATCTAATGACATAGTGTCAGAGTTCGGTTCTCGACGAAAGGCCCATGTGATGTCGATTTTCAGATCCGAGTCTCTATGCGCGACGGCAGACGGGCATGTCGCCCGGTTGGTGTTGACTCGACCCGATGAGATGAACCCATTCGACGAAAACATGCACTCCGACTTCGTGAATGCACTCAGCGTGATATCTACAATGCCGAACATTCGAGTAATCCTGCTGACTTCGACGGGACGGGCATTCTCGGCTGGTGGCGATGTTGGAATGATGCGAGAGGTCGCGTCCGACCGCGAGCGGGCGCGGCGCATGATCGACAACGGCTATCGTCTTTTCCTCACCGTGCTGGAGCTGCGAGTTCCCCTCGTGTGCGCTGTTCAGGGTCCCGCGATGGGCTTGGGCGCCAATATTGCTTTCGCCGCAGACGCGCTCGTCGCCGTGAAGACTGCCAGATTCGCGGACTCTCATGTTCTGATGGGTCTGGTCGCCGGGGACGGCGGCGCTGTCGTGTGGCCGCAAGTTGGCGGCATGATGCGTGCGAAATGGCACCTACTCACCGGTCAGCCGATCACAGCCTCGGACGCTTACGCCGCGGGCATGATCACCGAGGTCGTGGATACGGTGCCCGAACTCGAGCCTGCCGCAGAAGCCATCGCACAGCGGCTGGCAGGACTCCCACCCCTGGCTGTACAAGGAACGAAAAAAGCCATGAACCAGATCTTGCTCGGCAGAGCACGCGAAGCCCTTCAGGTCGGCTTGATGTACGAGCTCGACACAATTGGCTCCGAAGACATGATCGAAGCGACAACTGCATTCCTCGATAAGCGCTCCCCGACATTCGTAGGACGGTAACGATGACCGACTCAGAGGTTACCTATCAGGTCACCGGACACACTGCCATCATCACGTTGAACAGGCCCCACGTCCGCAACGCCGTCAACGCTCAGATGGCGAAAATGATCGAATCCTACTGCGACACTGCCGATTCTGATGACCATGTATGGACTGTGGTGGTGGCTGCGGCCGGGAATGCATTCTGCTCCGGCATCGATCTCAACTCGGTAGCATCCGGCGGGTTTCGCGACGTATCCACCGAGCGCGGGGGCTTCGCTGGATTCGTGCAGCGAAAAAGAACCAAACCGTACATCGCCGCCGTCGATGGCCCTGCACTGGCAGGAGGCTGTGAGATCGCTCTTGCGTGCGACCTTGTGATCGCCTCCGAAGCCGCGACGTTCGGTATCCCTGAAGTCAAGCGCTCGTTGATCGCAGCGGCCGGTGGTTTGATGCGGCTGCCGCAGCGACTTCCACGAGGCGTTGCGATGGAAATGGCCCTCACGGGCGACCCGATATCGGCATCCACGGCTGCCGGATTCGGCCTCGTCAGCGAAGTAGTTTCACCTGGTCAAGCGCTGAACTCGGCCCTCGGATTGGCCGAACGCATCAATCTCAACGCACCGTTGGCCGTTCGCGCGAGCCGCACCGCAATGCTGGATGCGCTCGACGCTCCCGACGGTGACGGCTGGCGCATCTGCTGGCGTGCCGCAAAATCATTGTTCGACACAGACGATTTTCGGGAAGGACCCACTGCGTACCTCGAAAAGCGAGCCCCCGAATGGAAGGCACGCTGAATCCTCCACGCGAACCAATACCGATCCCGGCTGAACGGACACATGCTCCGCTTCAGCCGGAATCGGCCGTTCTAACGAGTCGTCGCCGGCATACTGATGTACCCGTTGACAACCGAGGCGTTCGGTAGGGGTACAGCCGCATCGCCGTCCACCACCAAGTCCGGCATCAGTTCGAGAATGGACTCCAGTACCATCACCAGTTCTTGGCGAGCGAAGTTCGCTCCAGGGCACCTGTGCACGCCCCAACCGAAGCTCAAGTGTCGGTTGGGTTTCCGGTCGAACTGGATCTCGTACGGAACGGGGAATGCGTCCTCGTCGAAGTTCGACGCCGCCCACGAAAGAAGTACACGATCACCGGGTGCCATCCTTACCCCACCAACTGTCACATCCTCGGTGACCGTCCTGCCGGAAAACACTGCCGGGGCAAAGTAACGAACGAATTCGTCCACCGCCGACGGTAGCAACGACGGCGTTCCCACAAGAACAGCCTTGCGTTCAGGGTTCTCGGACAGATATCTCAGGATGTGTGCAATGAGACTGCTGGTCGTGTCGAAACCACCACCGAAGACCACCCAGATCACTTCGACGATTCGGTCGTCAGAGAGCAGAACACCGTTTTCGTCCTCGGTGGCAATGAGAACGCTGACCAGGTCACTCCCCGGGGCCTTCCTTCGTTCCGCGATCAACTCGCGCAACTTGGCCTGGGCACGCTCGATGTCCATCAACAACCGCGGAAATTCTCGATCGCCAGGTTTGAGGAAGGCCTGTTCGTGAACAGGCTTGACGTAGAGCTCCCAGTCCTCGGTTGGCAGACCGAAGTAGTCCAGTGTCAGCATCGCTGTCAGAGGGTTGGCCAATTCGTCCACGACATCGAAGGCCTGCAGTTGGGCAACGCGCTCGACGTGCGCATTGACAACTTCCCGCATACGGGGAAAGTAGGCCCTGAGCGCGTCTCCCTGAAACCACGTAGTGACCACGCGTTTGAGTGGTGTGTGTTCAGGCGGGTCCGTCTCGAGGAAGCCGAGGCGCACTGGGCTTGCAGGAATCAAAATCCCGCCGCCCGGCCCTTCGCCCAAGTCGTTCGAATTTGCAAAAGTTTCATGATTCAATGCAAGATCGGACACCTCCTGTCGTCGCGAAATCACATGGTAACCACCGCTGTTGGAAGTGTGCAGCACCGGACACTTGTGCATTTCGCCATAGATCGCGGGAATGCTCTTCTGCACTTCGGCGGAGTTGTGGTCGAAGTCGTCGATCAGGACTTTCAATCGGTCGGTCACGTTGGTGTTCCCTTTTGTGGTAGCTCCGACCGCGAAGTGCAAGGCGCTGCGACGGTCGTGGACGTGCTCTAGCAGCAGATCTGGAGCAGCTCAGACGGCGACGAAGCCGCCGTCGATGACAAGTTCCGAGCCGGTCATGTAGCTCGCTTCATCGCTGGCCAGGAAGAGAATGCCGTTGGCGATCTCCCTCGTCGATGCCGCTCTGCCGATCGGAGTCATTCCCAGAACTGCCGCGATGGCAGCGTCGCCGGCCTCCTTGAGGAGCCCGGTGTCGATCAGACCGGGAAACACGGAGTTCGAACGTATGCCCGCGGCCGCGTAGGTCACAGCGACGTGTTTGGTCAACGTCCTGATTCCACCTTTGGTCGCTCCATACGGTGCCATCGTAGGTGTACCCGTCAGCGCAACGGTCGACGCTATATTGACAATCGAGCCGCCGTTCGACTTCACCATTGCTGGTATGGCAGTTTTGAGCCCCAGGAACGTTCCGGTCAGGTTGACGTTGAGGACTGAGTTCCAGTCGTCCAGCGTGACATCGGTCAACACGTCGAAT
Organism: Rhodococcus ruber; assembly: GCF_027270735.1. Taxonomy (GTDB): domain Bacteria; phylum Actinomycetota; class Actinomycetes; order Mycobacteriales; family Mycobacteriaceae; genus Rhodococcoides; species Rhodococcoides rubrum_A. Next base: position 164,738 of record NZ_JAPWIJ010000005.1, read on the forward strand.
GTCTTCACGATCGAGGCGTTGTTGACCAGTATGTCGAGCCCACCGTGTGTTTCGACGATCTCATCGACCAAGGCTGTCCAGTCATCGGGATCCGACACGTCGAGATGCCGCTGATGGACACCGTCCGTCTGGTAGTCCCCAAGAACCACATCGCCCGCGTACACGATCGCACCTTCCGATGCGAACAATTCCGCAGTCTCGCGACCGAGCCCCTTGCCGCCTCCGGTGATTATGGCAATTTTGTCTTTCAATCTCACAGTAGTTCCTATTCTGTTGCCGCGCAGGGGATGTGGTGCCTTGGAGCTTCTCCGCGGCCGACGCTGAACAGCACGCCGGCCGCGGAGAAGGACCTACATGAACTTGGCGAAGACCTCTTGGCTCACACGCTCGAGCTGGCGCATCGTGACCTCGGGCGGAAGTGAACCCTGCCCCGCCTGCTGATATGCCAAGTGGCTGACATTGGCACCGATCCCGTGACCGGTCCGTAGATCGTCGACCTGCTCCGCTACATCCGAGGGTGTGCCACACAGAATGAACTTTGTATCGACCCACCGTTTCGCAAGAGCCTCGGGTGAATCGAACATCAACGGGAAGTTCGCAGGGTCATCCTCCGGTCGCCTCCAGTTTTCCATGAAGCCGAAGTTCTGGAAGTAGTCGTAGAAGACCTGACCCGGGCCCCGCACTGCGATGTCGAACGCTTCGTCGTACGAGTCGCCGACGATTACCTCGCGCACCGGACAGACGTTCTCACCGAGCTCGACATCACGGCCGACGCCAGCTGCCGTCTTCTGGAAGAGCTCGAGAAAATCCTGGAATTTACTGGGGTCGCTGTTACTGATGAGCATGTTGTAGCCCTCGGCGGCGGCGTTCACCAGCGTCTGCGGGTTAAGTGTGAACGGAAGCCACAGCTGTGGATACGGCCGGCTGTACGGAGCCGGTACGACTCCGATCTTGGCGATCGTATCGTCGTCGTTCACTTCACCAGGACTGCCGTACCGCCGCGCGATCGCGGCGCCGCCGTAATTCTTGATGCCTTCGTAGGGGAACGGGACCTGTATGTGCTTACCGTTGTAGTTGAACGCGTCTTCGGTCCACGCGAGCTTGATGACCTCGACATACTCGGTATAGATCTCGCGATTGCGAGTATCGGATTCCGAACCCGGCATTCCGCTCGTCACGTTTTCTTGCTGCGCCATGGTTTGCATCCAGCGCGCTTGGTAACCGCGGGCCAAGGCCACCTCGATGCGGCCCGGGAACATCTGGTCGAACATCGCCGCTTGTTCGGCTACATAGAGGGGATTGGTGGAGACCGGGACAAGAGACAAAGGAATGAACTTGATGTTGCGGGTGAGCGTGGCGAGCTTTGTGTACAACATCATTGGCTGCGAGTTGACCTCGTAACCTTCGGTGTGGAAATGATGCTCGGCTGTTCCGTATCCGTAGAAACCGAGTTCGTCGGCACGTAGAACTAGCGCTTGAACCTCTGCAAGCATCTTCTGGTAGGCCTCGGTATTTCGACCGATCGGTGCCAGTTTTTCCTTGTCACCAGGAATCTGCGGAATGTGACTGAGAACGAACTTCATGAGATCACTTTCTTTTTCTGTGTTCGAGAGTGAATATGTTCAGCACGTCATCCGACAATGGATTTCCGGGTACCGAGGTCCCGGAAGTCCGGCGTGTGGTGGGTGAACACCGAGGGCGAGACGAACCCGGGGGCAGCCTCGCAGACCACGGAGATCGCCTGAATGATCGGCATCGCCGTGATGTACGACGTCAAAAATGTTTCGTCTCCGGGCCGGAAGTGCGAACGATCCACCAAAGAGGCATACGCTGAGATATCAGCTCGAATCGATACCGGCTTACCCTCTACCTCGATGATCCATCGGTCGTCGCCGCTGAATACCCATCGAATGACGGTCCTCAATCGCTCTTTACCGTCGATCGTGGCCGAGTAAATGTATTCGAGATTGGACACGTTGCCCTTGGCGATCGTACCCGTCTTGAGGACCAGATCTTCGTCCGCCACCGAATAATTTGTTTGCATCGATATCTCGACCGGTTTACCGAACAGGGCGAGGCCGACTTGAGTCAATTCTTCTGCGAAAACGGTCATGAGCAGGTTGTCGAGAAAAGGATTCGGAGCTTCGGCGACCGACAAGGGCTGACCTACGCCGAACACTTTCATGGTTTCCAACGATGTCCCCGAGACGTTGACGTACTCCTCCATCGTCACCGACTCGAGTTCGGTACACATTCCCGTCAGCGCAACAGCAATTCGCTCGAAGAAGAATCCTGGCTGCTCGCCTGTACCGTGCAGGCTCGAACCACCTGCGATGCAAGCGTCTTCGATACGCCGTGCGTAGTCCTCCCCATGGTAGGGCGGGTAGAAGTAGGCGGTTGCGGAAATGACGTTCTTACCGGACTCCAAGAGCGCGATCGTATCGGCGTTCATTCCGTCGGGGTCGATAGGCGGCTGCCCGCAGTAGAGAACACAGTCAGCGTCGAGCGCAAGGACCGACTCTTTGTCCGTACTGATCTTCAGCCCCGACGGCGACTCGCCGATGAACGTTCCGACATCGAGGCCCTCCTTGCTCGCACTGTGCGCCAGCACCCCGACGACCTCGAACTCCGCCCGGCCGTGCAACAACTTCAGGCATGCCGTTCCCACAGCTCCCGGGCCCCATACGATTATCTTGTAGGGATCGCGCATATGTCACTGTCTCCTATTGACGATTGCCGCTCAACCGAATTCGTCGAGTGACATTGACGGAAACCGGCGTCCATTTCCTGCACCGGCTCGGTGTGACTAGACTAACAGTCCGTCAGCGACTGTGCAATGCGGCATACGGTGACGTTACGATCTCGGACAGTTGTTCCGTGCGCCTGACACCGGTGTGCGGGCACCACAGGGAAGGCTCGGATGAAGACAGCGATCTGCGCGATGCTCGGAATTGATTTCCCACTGATCGCATTCACCCATTGCGCCGATGTGGTTGTGGCAGTGACCAATGCGGGCGGACTGGGAGTACTCGGAGCTTCAGGCAGATCCCCGGCTCAGTTGGACGACGACCTTGCTTGGATCGATGCGCGAGTCGCCGGTCGACCCTATGGCGTGGACATCGTGTGTCCAGCGTCCGATACATCGACGACCGATGCGGCTGATCCTGCGCGCATGGCAGATTCGGTTCCCGACGGACACCGACATTTCGTCAACCAGTTCCTCAAGCAACACGACCTGCCGTTCCGGCACGAGCAGAAGGACATGAACAACCCGATGCGGGTCGACCACGCGATGGGACAACAACTGCTCGATGTCGCGTTTCGCCATCCGATCGCTCTCGTCGCCAACGCACTGGGCGTGCCGCCACGAACCATGATCGATACCGCTCATTCGTCAGGTGTACTCGTCGCCGGGCTCGTCGGGACAGCCAGGCACGCTGTCGAACATGTGGCCGCTGGAGTCGATTTCGTCGTCGCCCAAGGTACGGAAGCCGGCGGTCACACCGGCGAGATCAGCACGCTCGTGCTGGTACCCGAAGTTATCGAAGCGTTGAGGCACACTCGACACGTACCGGTCATTGCGGCCGGTGGCATCGTGACCGGACGTCAGATGGCTGCCGCCATGGCTTTGGGGGCGGAGGGAGTATGGACCGGCTCGGTCTGGTTGACCACTGCAGAGGCGGAAACGCCTGCTGCCACCGTGTCGCGGATGCTCGAGGCTTCCTCGACCGACGCAGTGAGAAGTAGGTCGCGAACCGGCAAACCATGCCGCCAACTACGCTCTACTTGGACTGACGCGTGGGACGCAGACGCCAGCCCACCGCCTCTGCCGATGCCGTTTCAATCTCTGCTCAGTGAGCCGGTGCTTCGAAGAGTGGACCAACTTGCGGAAAGCGATTCGAATGCGCTGGCGTGCGCCACCTACTTCGTTGGACAGGGGGTTGGCCTCCTGCGGTCCAGGCGACATGTTCGTGACGTAATCAACGAAATGCTCGAAGACTTCGTCGACGCCATCGATGGTTTGACCGCCACCCTCACGGACTGAACCCAGGTGCGGTCCGGCGGTTCACCACAACTGCGGTGTTGACGTCTTCACCCGGCTCGACATGCACGTTCAACCCGACCGGTTCCTCGCTACCATCGGTTAGGACAGTAAAACTCGCACGGTCATCGTTTCGAGTGCGGGCGATGAAACGCTTTCCCGACGCCTTCATGGTGCCCACGACGATTCCGGTGCCCGGCGAACCGTCTTCGTTCCATGTCGCAGTATAGGTTTCGATCAATCCTTCCCCCGACGGACGAGGATCCAAATCTATGTGGTCCGTCTCCACCCTGTCTGGTTCTCCAGGAAATTCGGATGCCTGGTAGCGAAGAGTGGACGAACTGCCGCCGAGCACGATTGCATGATGCTTCGTCACGAACTCGCCTTGCCCATAGAGCAATCCGGCCTGCGTCGGCGTATGCCGCAACCGCTCGGTCATGGCTGCAGTTGCGTGCAGCATGTAGTTGTTGCCCGGTCCGCCGAAGAAGCTCAGACCTCCGGTAACAGTCATAGGTGTGTTCCGACCCAATCCGAGGTGCTCCGCAGCCATTTTGGGTACGCAGGGAAAACAACTGTAGAGTTCGACCGATTCGGCATCCGAAACATTCATTTCAGCTCGTGCGAGTACGGTCGTCAGCGTTGATTCCAGGGCGGCCGACCGATCGAACCGCGTTCTCGACAATGGATCCGAGACCTCTCGGGCACCCGCTGCAGCGATCGGCGCGATCAGATGGTGTTCGGGCACGCCCCATGCTCGCGCTCTGGCCCTCGTCGTCACGAGGATCGCGGCGGCTAAATTCACAGCCGGTGCGGCGACCATGAGTCGGGAGTACGGAAAAGCAATCCACCTGTTCGTCGGACCTACCGTTTCGATCTCCTCGGCCGAGCGAGCGTCGGGACGCCACGAGAAAGGATTGCGCGACGCGACTTCCGACATTCGAGCCCAGATCTCCGCGGTCTCCGACTGCCCCTCAGCCAGGGACTGTCCGCGCCGCGCTCGAAACGCGTTCTCGAACAACGGATATACGTCGACTGGCGCACGTAGGCCATGCCGCCATGCCTCGGGGTGCACCAACCCCTTCAACGTCTCGGTGACGCTGGAGGTTCTACTCGGTTTGGTAGGCCATGAGGGTTGCGTACCGGCGCGACGACTACGATTCAACGAAGCCTGCGCTTCTGCGCCGACTATCAGGCCCACGGTAGCGGAACCCTGGGCGATACGCGCTGCCAGTCGGTCCAGAAGCGCTACCGGCTGTTCACCGCCCACCGGACTGTCCTGTTGTCGAGCCGGATCGATCCCGAGGCGACTGGACAACGCTGACGCTGCACCGTGCTCATAACGCCATGAGAGTACGTCCACCACATCGACGGAGTCGATGTGGTGGACGCCGGGCAAACCTGCGTCGTGCATCGCTGCCGACGTTGCTCGTGCCATCAACCCCACTGGGTCCGACATTTCGAGGTCGGAATGTGAACGGTCGATGATCTGTCCGATCCCAATCAGCACCGGTTGTTGGCCCTCTGACATCACGTCGCCGTCTCCTGTCTTATTTGTGCTCGAAAACGGGCTTTCTACGCTCGAGAAATGCCGCCGGCCCGGTTTGCGCATCGGCGCTGTTCGCCACGCGGAGAAATTCTTCCCGCTCGACATCGAGACCGACGTCGAGCGGCTGTGACGAGACTGCGGCTGCGATGGCCCGTTTGATCGACTGAACAGCGATTGCGGGGAGGCCAGCGAGCTGCCGCGCCATTTCCAGGGATTGCTCCTCGACCTCCTCCCGCGGGCACATCCTGCTGATCAGACCCAGCCGCAAGGCCTGCTCGGCTCCGATCGGCGCACCTAACAGCAGCATTTCACGAGCGTGGTGGGAAGGTATCCGCTGAAATAGCCGTTGAGTCCCACCAGCTCCCGGCATGAGACCGATCGATACCTCCGGAAGACCGAACTTCGCTCGCTCACTTGCCACCACGAAATCACACACGAGCAGAAGCTCCAAACCACCCCCCATTGCCGAAGCACCGACCGCTGCAATCGTCACCTGAGGTAGGTCCGCTATCAGTTGATAGAGAGAACCGACATCAGACATGCGTCTTCCGAGCAACTCCGGATCGGCGAGCAGCAGCGGAAGCTCGGTGAGGTCCGCGCCTGACAGAAATGCCGCTTTGCTCGCACCGGAAAACACGACGACCCGGATGTCACGGCGGGACGAGATGCCGGCAACGACATCGTGCAAAGACGACAGAACGGCTTCCGACATCGCGTTGACCGGAGGATTGTCGATGCAGACAATCGCTACTCCAGTTTCGTACGAAACGTCGACACCCATCAACGTGCCGCCAGTCGCGTTCCCGCGTCCAATCGAACAACTTCGCCGTTCAGGAGATTGTTCTCCATCATGTGACCGACGAGAGACGCAAAATCGTCTCCGTTTCCCAACCTGCGGGGGAACAAGGCGATCTCGGTGACGGCAGCTTTTACCTTCTCGTCGACCCCGGCCAACATGGCAGTATCCATGATCCCCGGTGCGATGGTCATCACTCTTATGCCCCACGACGCCAGATCGCGCGCCAGAGGCAGCGTGCTGGCGATCACACCACCCTTGGATGCCGCATACGCCGCCTGACCTACCTGGCCCTCGTAGCCAGCTATGGATGCAACGTTCACAATGAGGCCTCGCTCATCGTCGACGCCCGGCTCGTTGTCCGACATCGCGCGCGCAGCATGGCGCACGACATCGAAGAGACCGATGAGGTTGAGGTCCACGACTTTCTTGTAGAGGTCAAGAGGAAACATTGCCTTGTCTTTGTTCAGAACACGTTTGCCCACGCCGGTACCTGCGCTGTTGACGCACACGTCGACGCGACCGAAAGCCTTTTTGACCTCCCCGAACGCGTTCTCGACACTGCTCGTGTCCGTGACATCGGTGGGGATGAACACAACCGAGTCGCCGAGTTCCGACGCCAGGGAAGCTCCCTCGGAAGCGCCGAGATCAAGGATCGCGGCTTTGCCGCCATTTTTCGCGACCATCGTTACTACCCCGAGCCCAAGACCCGATGCTCCGCCGGTGACCACGGCAACTGAACCATTGATTTTCATGTATTCCTTTTCGTCTGAATTCCGTTTTCGGCGATGCCGGGAGGACGCGTCGCCTGAGCCTGAACTGCCTACCTCTCGTCGACGCTGTCGACGTGAGCTCTGATAGCGCCGTAGGCGTCGATCCAGCCTCTCGTACGTGCAAACTCGATCATGGAGTCGAGACCCGCTTGCCACTTCTGATTCGACCCGGCCTCGCCCGCAATATGTTCCAGGGCAGACCGTCGCACGTGAACATGGGCACCGTCGACCCGACCGAGGGCGGTCGATACTTTTGAAACGAAATTGATGTCAGTCAATTCCGCGTCCGAAATACCCACCAATGCGACTGAAAACGCCGAGAAATCGTCGGGGCGTTCGAGGCCGAATTGCAATGATGCGTTCACGCGTTCGATCAGTATTTTCATTTCGCCCGCCCGTCTATCGTGTTTCGGGTGGCGGACCTGCGACCGGTGAATGCCCCGCGGTGGAAGATCAGCGGTTCGTCTCGGCCCTCGTCAGCACCCAGATGATCGACCATTGCGATCACCACAGTGTGGTCGCCTGCGGGATGTTCGGCGACCACGTGCGCCTCGATCCACGCCGACGCGCCTGCAAGCAGTGGAGCACCGTTGACACCTGGCGACCATCGGACGCCGTCGAATCGATCCCCGCCCGTCGCCGCGAATTGGCGACCCAACGCTTCTTGCTCTACTGCAAGTATGTTCACTGCAACTATTCCGCTCGACTGCATAACGGGCCAAGTAGTCGATGAATGAGCCGGACAGAAGATAATCAGTGGAGGATCCAGTGACGCAGATGTGAACGAGTTCACTGCCATACCGGCCGGACCCTCGGATGTCGCTGCGGTGACGATCGCTACGCCCGTAGGATAACGGCCCACCACGTTACGGAAATGGGCCGACTCCGGCGGGCGCAGTCCACCTCTCATTCGAGTTGCCACTGGAACGGCGTGTCGCTTATTTGACGCATGTTAACAAACTATCGAACTGTCAGTGAAATTACAACGGTCAAATGTGATGCATCTCGAACCCCCGACCCTTCGATGGAGTCGGACCATCGGATGACACCATTTCGGAGGTCGAGAAACTCTCAGACTTGCAGGTGCTTGGATACGTCGCCCATCAAATCGATGCTGAGGAACCGCGACGAAATGGACCACTCGGTGCCGACGCGTTCGAAAGTATCGTCGTAGCTACCGACCAGAATAGGTTGAAGCGCAATCACACCTTCGACCGCCTGCAGCACAACAGCACTGGAGGAGGACGAACCCGTCCCGGCATCCTCGTCGACGTCGATTATCAGGTTCGTGATGACGTGCCGCGTATGTGTGGAACCGTCCTCGTACACGCGCGCTGAGGCACGGAAGAAGCCGGATACAGCGTCCGCTCCTTCGAGACGGACGCGCCCCTCGGGGCCGTCCATCTCCACGACCGCTTTTGCGAACAAGTCGCCCACTCCGTCGAAGTCTGCCGCGTCGATCCGTTGCGCGTAGCGCGCCAGGATGTTTGCTATCGCGTTATAACCTGAAGTGCTCATTGCATCTTCCTCCGTATTGCCCGATGACGATTCAACCTTTGTTGACGTCACGTCGAAGATTATCGCAGTGTCATCGAGAACGTGGCGCTATCGAGCATCGGAGCCATACGGAAAACCGAGGAGGAAGTTTCCTTTTTCACCGGCTCATCGACGCTTTACTGAACGGCAGTTGACGCGTCGGATCCTCCTCGCGAGGCAACCCCAGCACTCGTTCACCGATGATGTTGCGCTGAACTTGGTCGGTTCCACCTCCGATCGAGGTCATGAACGCGTTCATCGACAAGAAGTTCGCTGTGTCCCCGTCGGGATGATCCCGGCCGTCTGCCATACACTCGGCCCCCACGATCGCGGACCGTAGAGCTGCGCTTTCGTGGAGAATGCCCGACATCGACAACTTGCCGAGCGCGGCGACGGCCGACTCTACGCCGGCTGCTGCTTCTGCCTCTGCTCGTTGGGAATTCCACTTGTTCACTGTCCGCATCGCCATCACGGTCGCGAGGCGATCCCGGATGACAGGGTCCTCGAGACGTTCGAAAGTTCGCGCCAGCCCGATGAGGTCTTCCTCGCCCGAATATTGTGTGACGGCCATTGCGTCGTTGTCGCGCCCAGCTCGTGCACGATCGCCCATCACCAAGCGTTCGAACACCAATGCACGCTGAAGTACCTTCCATCCACCGTGCAGCTCACCTAGTCTGAGACCGTCGCTGACCCGAGCTCCGGTGATGAATACTTCGTTGAATTCGGACTCGCCGGTGATCTGTTTGATCGGACGTACTTCGATACCGTCTTGTTTCATCGGGAAGAGGAAAAAAGAAATTCCTTTGTGCTTGGGAGCATTCCAGTCTGTGCGTGCAAGCAAGAAGGCGTAGTCGGCGTCCGCCGCACCGGATGTCCACACCTTTTGACCGTCGATCACCCACTCGTCGCCCTCTCGTACTGCGCGGGTTCGAAGCGAGGCTAGATCTGATCCTGCTCCGGGTTCGGAATAGAGCAGACACATCCGGAATTCCGACGTCAACATCGGCCGCACAAAACTCGCCCTGAGTTCGTCGCTGCCGAAGACGCGAACGGTGTTGGCGTGCATGTTGAATCTATCTTGACCGCTTCCCGGTGCCCCGACACGGTCGAATTCTTCTTCGACGATTGAGGCAAGTGAGTCGGGTAGTCCCCTGCCGTACGAGTCGGTGGGCCACCGCGGCACCGCCCACCTATTCCGGACAACCACGTCGAGCCAATCGGGGTCGCTCAGTTGGCCAGGCACCCACTTCTCGGCAAGGAATTCGCGAACGCCCGAACGTATACCGTCCGGCGTCGGATCGTCCGAATGTTGATCGACAGTCATGAGTGATCCTCCTGCGCCGCTAGCGTGCGGTCGATGAATTTCGCTCGATGAAACTGCGAGTCGCCGAGCAGTACCGCGCTCGTCCTGGCTCGCCGTAGGTAAAGATGGGCGGGGTGTTCCCAGGTGAACCCGATTCCGCCGTGTACTTGAATGTTCGTGTTGGCGGCTTCCACGAATGCATCGGAACAGTAGAACCGAGCAAGGTTCGCAGCTGCGCCGATCTCGGCATCGGAGGTGTCTGCCATGCCGGCGGTGTATCGGGCTGCCGTTTTCGCAGACTCCACTGTCACCAGAAGGTCGGCCAGGATGTGTTTGATCGACTGAAAGCTGCCGATGGGACGCCCGAACTGAACGCGCTCTTTGGAGTACTGCACGGCCATGTTCAACACCCGCGACGCTCCGCCAGCCTGTTCGCATGCCAGAAGCACGCAGGCCCGATCGGCTGCCGCAGCTATTCGTTGTGCCACATCGCCGCTGGGTCTCAACAACGTTGCTTCGGTATCGACGAAATTGACCTCGGCGAGCTTTCTGGTCCGATCCAGAACAGACATCGGTTGACTCGAGACACTCGTCGATTCTGGTTCGACCACGAACATCCGCGGTCCGTCGGTCGTAGCGGCGACCACCACGAAGAGGTCGGCCGTGTGTCCGTCGACGACGTACCCGACGGTGCCGTTCAGTCGCCACGAACTGTTGCTACCGGCAGCCTCGACCTGAGGCGTGCGGACACGTCCCGTCGGAGTCAGCACTGTCCCTCGGACGGACCCGTCTCCGATCGCTGGAAGGTACCGGTGACACGCTTCGACATCGCCCGACGCCACGAGATATTGTGCGGCAGTCATAGTCGATAAATACGGTGAGCACGTCAAGTCCGCGCCCATCTCCTCCAGTACCACGCCCGCTGCTGTTACGCCGAAACCATCGCCTCCGTACTCCTCAGGGAGGGCTGCCGAAAGCACGCCGAGACCTGCCAAATCTCGCCAGAATTCGATCTCGTATCCGCTTGCGGTTTCCATTGTCTTTCTGACCTGCTCTTCTCCCGAGCGTTTGGTCAGGAAGCCACGGAAAATTGTCCGCAGTTCGACAAGTTCATCGTGGGGAGCGAACACCCTTGTCACCATTCTCTCGGTCGCTCGAAGACGCGACGTTCGGGTTGTGGCCGCGGTGCCAAACAACCGTCAACCGCAAAGTCTCGAATTTCCAACGCCCGTCGACGTATACGTGTTCGCTGTCGTAACGGCCGCCCAGAACCCAAGCATCCCCGGCGTCTTCGCTCACGAGGTGTGTTGCCTGTACGTATGCCTTCGATGTGACAGAGTTGTCGTCCCGTCGAACAGCAACATTGCTGATCATGTGATGTGTCCGTAGCCACGACCCCAGTCGATGCTCTGCGATCGCCGCGATTTCGCTCTGCGGTATGGGATCTCGCCAGGCTACGACCAGACTGCCCGTGGGTGAGTACAGATCGGCGTAACCCTGCCAGTTCTTGGAATCGACCCGATCGGCAAACTCTGTGTACAAGGCTGCGATGACGTGATGCAACGCGAGTGCATCCGTCAATTTGGCGGTCTCGGTCATATTGGGGCTCCTCCGATAGTGGACAGTTTGGCTTCTGGCTACGACAGCCGAGCGGTGCGGCGAACCCGCTGCCGTTCGAGTTCTTTCCGACCGAGTGACATCGAATGAACTTCGTCCGGCCCATCGGCGATTCGCAGGCACCGAGCTGCCAGCCAAAGATCGGCAAGGGGGTGATCTTGCGAAACGCCGCCTCCTCCGTGCGCTTGGATAGCCTTGTCCACAACCCATTCCGTCGTCTGCGGCACGCCGACTTTGATTGCCTGGATCTCGGTGTGGGCGGCCTTGTTACCGGCAGTGTCCATGAGCCAGGCCGCCTTGTAGACAAGCAAGCGAGCTTGTTCGATTCGCAATCGCGATTGAGCCACCCAGTCCTGGATGATGCCCTTCTGAGAGAGGGCCGTCCCGAACGTCGATCGCTCATCTGCCCTCGCACACAAGAGTTCCAAAGCTCGTTCTGCCATTCCGATCGCGCGCATACAGTGGTGGATGCGTCCCGGCCCGAGCCTCGCCTGCGAAATCGCAAAACCCCCACCTTCGGTACCGATGAGGTTTTCGGCAGGGACCCGTGCGTCGACGAATTCGATCTCCGCGTGGCCCCCGTGCACACTGTCGTCGTTACCGAAAACCTCGATATGGCGGGTAATTTTGAGCCCTGGTGTATCTCGCGGAACCAGAATCATGGACTGTTGCTGATAGCGCGGTGCCGCTGGATCGGTCTTACCCATCACGATGAACACTGCGCAACGGGGACTCATCGCGCCGGAGGTCCACCACTTCCGCCCGTTGATCACGTACTCGCTGCCAGACCGTTCGATCCGAGTAGCGATGTTGGACGCGTCCGACGATGCAACGTCTGGCTCGGTCATGCCGAATGCCGAACGGATCTCACCATCGAGCAGAGGTTGCAACCATTCCGACTTCTGCTGGGGAGTACCGAACATCTCCAGCACTTCCATGTTTCCGGTGTCCGGTGCCGAACAATTCATTGCTTCCGGAGCCAGAAGAGGGCTTCGCCCAGAGATCTCGGCGATCGGTGCGTAATCCAGGTTGCTCAGACCGACACCGTCGTGTGTCGGCAAGAACAAATTCCACAGACCAGCTGCCCGGGCGGTCTTCTTCAGGTCGTCGATGATCGGACGAGGTGCCCACCTGTCGCCGGATTCCGTCAGGTCGCGGCTTTGCGCAGCCAGCACCGATTCGGCCGGATACACGTGCTGGTTCATGAAATCTTCTGCCCGAGAGCGTAACTCAGCGGACTGTTGAGGTAGTGCGAACTCCATCGAAATCATCCTTGTCAGCGAGTGCGGAATTCCAACGAGTGCCAACCGTCTGCGTTCAGATCGACAGTGTTTCTGCGGCTGCGCGGGCAGCGATCGGCACGATATCCGCGTAGGCACCAAGCCGGGGATCACTGGATTGGCCGGTCGAGGCTCGATTAGTCAACTGCTGCAATGCGATCGCGGTCTTCCACGAACCGAATGCTTCGTACCACGCAAGACGGGACACGTCGAAACCGGTTAATTGCGCGTATCGGTCTCGAAGGTGCGCTCTGGTCCACAAGCCCATGTTCTCCTGCCCCGGCCAGAGCGCCCGCGCGGCTTCACCGGCGTCACCGGCCTCCGGCCAATACGACAGAGCCGTCCCCAAATCGATCAGGGGGTCACCGAGGGTGGTCATATCCCAGTCGAAGACAGTAACGACCCGGGTGGGATCGGCGGGCCGGAACTGACAGTTGTCGAGCTTCAAGTCGCTGTGCACCAGCGACACCCGAACGGGATCAGGAATATCAGCGGCGAATCTCTCACCCAATTCATCCATCACAGGCACGTCATCGTTGGGTCGCGACGCTTCCCACCTCGCGCGCCACCCGCGCACCTGCCGTGCAGTGAACCCCTCAGGTCGGCCGAGACCGGTCAGCCCACATTTGGCAGGATCGACCAGGTGCAGGTCGGCCACCGCTCGAGCGAACGCTTCGCTGACCGACGAGCCAGCCCCCAGGATAGTGCGCATCGGACCTGGTAACTCGTTCCGTATGACCGCTCCACCTCGGTACTCCGTGGTCAAGAACGGCGCGCCGAGGACGGTCGTGTCTTCGCAGTACCCCAGGGCCCTGGGCGCGCGCGGGTACTCCTGCCAGAGGCGAGAGAGCACCCGGTATTCCCTACCCATATCGTGGGCACCGGCAGGGATTTCTCCTCGGGGTGGGCGCCGGACAACGACGCGGGTCTCGCCGAGCACGACATGGAATGTCAGATTCGCCGAACCGTTGGGGAATTGATGCACTTCCATCGCTGCATCAGCGGGGACCTCGAGGATGCCGGACAGGTACTCCTTGAGATTATCCCAGTTCTGCTCGTCCCCTGGACGCACGTCTGCGATCTCCGGGTCGTCGGCAATCTCATAGGTGCTCACTGGTAGCCTCCGTCGACGTTGAGCAGCGCGCCAGTGGTGAAACTTGATGCGGCACTGGCAAGGTAGAGGACCGTACCTGCGATTTCTCGCGGATCGCCCGCACGCTGCAGTGCAATTTTGTTCTTGGCGTCTGCCGCGAACGCGTCCATGTCCCACGCGTTGCTGACATCGGTCAGAAACGGTCCTGCCACGATCGCATTGACCCGGACGTGCGGGCCATAGGCGCGCGCCATTCCCACGGTCAACGAATTGAGGCCAGCTTTGGCAGCGGCATATGGAACTTCGGCCGGTGTCGGACTGTTTGCAGAAGCGCTGCTGATATTGATGATCGACCCCGCGATTCCATCCGACAGCATGCGTGCGGCAACGAGCGCGGACAAACGAAACGGACCCTTCAGGTTTACGTCGAACACTTTGTCGTACAGCTCTTCCGACATCGAGTCCAGAGACTCGTACAGCGGTGACATCCCCGCGTTGTTGATCAACACATCGATTCGACCGAATTCTTCGTAAGCCGCCTCGACGAGCTGCCCGACATCGTCCCAATGACCGACATGGCACCGAACCGGCAATGCCCGCACTCCGTAGTCACGAACGATCTCAGTCGCGAGTTGCTCACAGCTTTCGAGCTTCCTGCTCGCGATCACCACGTGGGCACCCGCGGAAGCCAGAGCACGCACCGACTCGCGGCCGAGGCCGCGGCTGCCACCGGTCACGACCGCAACCTTGCCTGTAAGGCCGAACAAATTATCTTCCATACCCATTTGCCAATCCGCTTTCTTTGTCTCGGCCCCGCCGGCCCTGGCAGGTGGGGCCGGTCACCTCGGACACCAGCTCGTCGAGCTGGATCGCGATATGGAGGCCGCCCGCCTTCACGCCGTACCGACTACGTATACGCATTCGCAAACAGGCATGTTCAGTAACTCCTCGGCAGACCTAGCACGTGTTCGCTGATGTAGTTCAGAATCATTTCGTTGTTGAGCGGAGCCACGCGCAGAATGCGAATCATCGGCCACAGAGTGATGAGGTCGGTAGTGCGGTCGAACGCCGAACCACCGTGAACCTGCATAGCCGCATCGATCGCGTCGTCGGCTGCCTCCGATGCGAGTAGCTTTGCCATGTTGGCGTGGTCGCCTGCCTCACCGCCTGCGTCGTATGTTGCTGCTGCGCGGTACGTCATCACCCGTGCAGCTTCGAGACGTGCCCGTGCATGGGCCAAGGGATGCGCTACGGATTGATAGGACCCGATCGGCGGACCCCACGGAGCCCGCTGCTTGACGAAATCGACTGCGCGAGTGAGGGCCAGGGACCCCAATCCCAGCGTCCAGGCCGAGATGACGATGCGCTCGGCATTGAGAGCCTCGAACATTCCACGCGCACCCTGACCTTCCACGCCGATAAGCGAATCAGCTGGGAGCGTCACATCGTCGAAATAGACAGTGAACTGGCGCTCTGGCGCGTGCCACTCGATATCCATAGCAGAAAGTGAAATGCCGGGAGTGTTCGAAGGAATCACGAAAAGGGATATTCCATCCGATTTTCGCTTCGCATCCACCGCCGCCGTGGTGCGCGCTACGACCAACATGTGATCAGCTTGGTCCGCGCCCGAGATGAAGACCTTCTGACCGTTCATCACATACGACCCGTCATCAGTCCGTCGCGCGAACGTTTTCATCGCAAAACTATTCGTACCCGCGTCTGGTTCCGTCATTGCGAACGAGAACAGCCGATCGGCGGTGAGCGACGGTACAACATGCTTCTCGATCTGGTCGGGGGTTCCGTTCTTGAGGATAGCCTGACGGGCAAACGAGGTCAGCGAGTACAGCATTGGAGGAAGTCCGGCTCGGCTCATCTCCTCCATCACGGCGGCTGTCGCAGTCACACCGCCGCCCGCGCCGCCGATGTCCTCCGGGATACCGAGCGCGAAAAGACCGGAGTCGGCCATGGCCTTGTACAGCTCAACCGGGGCCTCGTCGTTTGCTGCTTTTTCCAGGTAGTACGCGCGATCCCATTTGGCGGTCACGCCGGCAACGGCCTCCCGGATCGCCGCCAACAGGTCGGCAGTCTTATCCATGTTCATCGAGTTGACTTTCCTCTAGGCTTACGTCTCATCGTCCAACGAAACGCGGAATACGTTTCTCCACAAACGCTTTCGGACCCTCAGCGGCGTCGGCACTGCGTAGCACCCTCGTGTTGAGTGCGTGCTCAATGACAAATGCATCGGTCAGTGCGAGACCGCGAACTGCGGCTTCCTTAGCGGTCTGAACTGCAACCGGACCATTGGCTGCGATCCGCTCTGCAATCTCGAACGCCCTGTTCAAGACGTCTTGCGGCGCGGTGACTTCGTTGATCAGACCGACCTCGAATGCTCGGGCCGAGGTGATCTGATCGCCTGTGAGAAGTAGCTGCATCGCCACAGCCCAGGGGATTTGGCGCGGCAACCTGGCATGACTGCCCGCGCCAGGGATCAACCCCCATCGCACTTCACCGAGCCCGAACCGAGCGTCCTCGGAAGCAATCCGAAGGTCGGTCCCGAGCATGATCTCCAGTCCGCCGCCGATGCACACGCCACGCACCGCCGCGACAACCGGCTTGAACAGATCACTGAAGAAACGACGAGTTGGATCCGGGTTCACGACATCGTGCCCGGCCTCGACCGTCGCGGGCAGCAACGTCGCCAGGTCGCCGCCCGCCGAGAATGCCCGTTCGCCCGCACCGGTGACGACAACACAACGAACGCTGTCGTCTTGTCGGACCACGGAGGTCAGTCGATCGAGTTCCCACACCATCTCGAGTGTGAACGCATTCAACTTGGCCGGTCGGTTCAATGTGATAAGCGCGACACCACCACGTTGCTCGTACTCTACTTCGGACATTCTGCGCCTCTCAGCAATTGATCAAATCAATTCGACAACAGTCGCGTTGGCCATGCCGCCGCCCTCGCACATCGTTTGCAAACCGAATCGAATACCGTCTCGCCGCATTCGATGAATGAGAGTGGCCATGAGGCGAGTGCCCGAACACCCGATAGGGTGTCCGAGCGCTATCGCTCCCCCGTCGGAGTTCACAATCGTTCCGTCGGCACCGGTTTCGGCCAGCCACGCGAGTACAACAGATGCGAACGCCTCATTGACCTCGAACGTCCCGATATCAGAGAGATCGAGTCCGGCTTTCCGCAGGACTTTTGCAGTCGCGGGAATTGGCCCGGTCAGCATTGTCACTGGGTCGTCTGCAACTACGACAGCGGTGTGAATTCGCGCCAACGGCACCAAACCCAGCTTCGCCGCCTTCTCGGATGTCATCAACAGCAGAGCAGATGCCCCGTCACTGATCTGCGATGCATTCCCCGCTGTGATGTCGCCGCCTTCCCGAAAGGCAGGTCGCAATTCGGCGAGGGACTGCACGGAGCTTCCCCGCCGTATACCGCCGTCCATGGCCACTGACGTGCCATCCCCGAGTGGTACAGCATGGATTTGCGAGTCGAACGCGCCACCGTCCTGCGCCGCAGCAGCTCGAATGTGGGATTCGGCCGAGTACTCGTCGAGCTGAGTGCGGGAAAGATTCCACCGGTCCACGAGCGTCTGAGCGCTGGAACCCTGGTCCGGAAAAGCTCCGTAACGCCGTTTGCCCAACTTCCCGAACGGCGACCCGGAGGCCATGGACGAACCCATAGGAACACGCGACATGGACTCGACGCCGCCGGCCACCGCGACCTCGTACTGGCCCGAGATCACGCAGGCCGCAGCAAAGTGAACCGCTTGCTGCGATGAGCCGCATTGACGGTCGATGGTCGTGGCTGGAACCGACTCGGGCCACCCTGCCCCCAAGACCGCGTTGCGCCCGATATTGAAAGACTGATCGCCGATTTGTGCCCCGCACCCCCAGATGACGTCGTCGACCACCGCGGGGTCGATCCCGGTGCGCTGCTCCAACCCCTGCAGCACGACCGATGACAAATCAGACGGGTGCACATCCGACAGGGATTTTCCACGGCGCCCGATAGGCGTCCGGATTGCCTCTACAACCACTGCATCTCGCATCCAGACGACCAACCTCTCGAATGACACTTCGCTACTTACTGACGCAATGTTAGCATTAGCACTCGATGATATGAAAGTGGCCAGTGTCACCGAACGGCCCGGTTCAGGAGGCGAACGATGTTCGACAACGCGACAACGGATGCACATACGAGCGAGGACCAGCAGCGGTCGGATGCACCCGAGATCGCCGACGCTCGCGTCGAACGCGCGCTGAGCGAGTTACGTTTGGGCAGAATGGTTTTGGTCGTCGACGACGAAGACCGAGAAGATGAAGGAGACCTCATCGTCCCAGCGCAATTCGCCAGTCCGCGCGCGGTGGCGTTCATGATCAGACACACGAGCGGGATCCTGTGCGCCGCAATGACCGAGCAGCGCGCCGACGAGCTGCACCTTCCTCTGATGACCGACAACAGTGACGATCCACGGGGAACTGCCTTCACCATCTCTGTCGACCTCAAAGGTGTCACTACGACCGGCGTCTCCGCGGCCGACAGAGCTGCAACTGCCCGCGCATTGACAGATCCGGCAACCCGCGCCGAGGACTTGTCTCGCCCCGGCCACGTGTTTCCACTGAGGGCGCGCGCGGGGGGCGTATTGCAACGAGCGGGGCACACCGAAAGCGCAGTCGACCTATGCACACTTGCAGATCTCGAACCTGTGGCGCTCATCGGTGAGATCACAAATGACGAGGGCGAAATGGCCCGACGACCAGAGCTGAGGCAATTCGCGAGCGAACACGGTCTCACCATGCTGTCGGTCGCCGACCTCGTTCGATATCGCCGAGCACGAGCATCGGTGGTCGAACGCATCGCATCCGGACGAGTACCTACCGACGCCGGTCAGTTCACTGCCGCATGTTTCCGTTCGGTGATCGACGGCTGCGAACACGTTGCGTTCGTACTCGGCGACGTGGCCGGTGCCACCGAGCCAGTTCTCACCAGAGTGCACTCCGAGTGCCTCACCGGAGATGTCTTCGGGAGCCGCCGTTGCGATTGCGGCGAACAGTTGGACGCAGCGATGCGCCTGATCGGACAGGCAGGATGCGGAGTCGTCGTCTACCTGCGAGGCCACGAAGGCCGCGGAATCGGCCTCGCACACAAGCTTCGTGCGTATCAATTGCAGGATGCCGGTATGGACACATTACAAGCGAACGAAGCACAAGGCTTACCCGTGGACAGCCGCGAATATGGAGTCGGTGCCGAAATCCTCCGCTCGCTCGACGTCCGAAAGATACGACTGATGACCAACAACCCAGCCAAGTTTCGGGGCCTGTCGGGACACGGAATCGAGATCGTGAATCGGCTTCCGTTGGTCGTTCAACCCAACCCGGAGAATCAGAAGTACCTAGATACCAAACGAATTCGGTTGCAGCACGCTCTTTCTCCCGAACGCGCCTCCTGACCTCTTGGGTCTTTCCTGGTCATCAACCCAATCACCACAACCGAACGTCCAAGTTCCGCGATCGAATGGAACGCGGCAACAGATCGAGGCAGACATGGAAAACTTGTCGGAGACATTCTCAGTTCAGGTCACCAAGCGGCGAACAGTCGCCGAAGACGTCGTGGAAATCTCACTTGGATGGAGCTGTGCGTCACCGCCGTCCTGGGGTCCGGGTGCCCATATTGATGTAATTCTTCCGTCGGGCGCTATCCGTCAGTACTCCTTGTGCAATAAGACTGGGCACAACGAGTTCGTGATCGCCGTCTTGAAGGAGCTTGGCGGACGTGGCGGCTCCCTCGAGGTTCATTCGGCACTGGTAGTCGGAACATGGGTGCATGTGCGAGGTCCACGCAATCACTTCGTATTGAATCCTGCGCCTAGTTATTTGTTCTTGGCCGGCGGAATCGGGATCACGCCGATCATGTCCATGGCGCTCGACGCATCCGAACGCAGAATTCCCTGGTCACTCGTGTACGGAGGGAGAACCCGGTCCTCGATGGCATATGTCGAATACCTCACGTCGATGGCAGACGGCCGAGTGTCGTTGGTCCCTCAGGACGAGGAAGGCCACCCCGACTTCGTAACCCCAATGCAAGAGCTGCCACCAGGTGGACTGGTGTACGCATGTGGGCCTGAACCGATGTTGGCGGCGACCGAGGCTGCTGCCTCGGCAATCTTCCCTCAAGGAAGCCTGCATCTCGAACGTTTCGGAGCGAAAGAAGGTGGGGTCACCGTCGTCGGTGATCGATTCGACGTTGAACTTGCACGCAGTGGTTGCACCCTCACGGTCGGCCCGAACGACAGGCTGATCGACGTGGTGAGAACCGTTGCCGAAGTGCCATTTTCCTGCGAGGAAGGGTACTGCGGATCGTGTGAAACCAGGGTCGTGAGCGGCACTCCGGACCATCGGGACCAGGTCCTCAATGACGACGAACACGAGAGCAACGAGACCATGATGCTCTGCGTCGGCCGCAGCCTGTCGAGAACATTGGTACTCGACTTGTGAGTGGGCCCAACAGCGCCCCGGTGCGGTCGTCGACTGCTGGCCGCTCCGAACGCTCCTCCCCTCAACTGCGGTTGACTGAGCGCCAGACAATTGACTCTAGTAATGTCCTTGACTAAGTGATAGCCAGAATCGAAGGGGGATCAGTGCCTGCCAACGCTAGCGAAGCTGCTCCAACAGCAAGCCGTGACCGTAAGCGCCCCAACATCCGCGAACGGCAGCGCAACCTGACTCGTGAAGCGCTCCTGTCAGGTGCAGCCGAGGCATTCGCAGAGTCCGGCTACAATGCTGTGACCATAGAGGATATTGCGTTGAGGGCCGGCACGAGCCGCGGCACATTTTATCTATACTTCACAAAAGGCCAAATTCTTGCGGAACTCATACTTCGCGTGTTCTCCGAGGAAATCGGCGGCACCTCCGAAACGGCCCTCCTGCCCGACTTGAAGCTCGCCGAACCCTACGACGTCGACTCGCTCATGAAGTGGCTACGTGAGTACGTCGAGACGTGGGAACGAAACAGCAGTTTGGTTCGCGCATGGATGGAGGGTGAGGTCAGCGACCCCGAGGTTCAAGAGTTGACGAAGATGCGCGTCGCAAGGGCCGTGGAACTGTGGAGCGAGATTCTCCTGGCAAGGCGGAAAACGAGAAGGAAAGCCGACAAGGAATCCGCTCGAGCTCACGCCGTGTTGTTGGACCTGCAACTTCAGTATTTTTGCTTCTACGTCGTGGTGCGCAGGCTCGATACAACCGTCGAAGCCGGACTTCGCGCGCTCGCAGAGCAGTGGCATGCGGTAATTCACAGTCAGGCGTAGGTACACGCGCCACGTCTGCCGACACCGAGAACCGTTCACGCGTCTGCACACGATATGGGCAGGCTTCGGTCAGTTGCGCGTCACCGAAACGGGCATGCCGGTATCTGTTGAACTTCTCGGGCAAAACGTTCACACCCGGTCCCCGCACACTGCATCATCGAAGGGTGCAACATGAAGGTGGTGCGTTAGTGGAGAACCGCGCTTACGCACGCGATCGTTCAGGGCGATTCTGCCGGGCAGTTCGGCCGCACCTAAGCGCTACGGTGTCTTCGCGGTGCTGATCGATGCGGCGACGCTTGCTGACGAGCTCGTCGCAGCCGGATTCGATATGGTCGTCGAAATCGGCAGGGGTACCTACGGAATTGTGTTTCGCTGTGTGGAGCCCGATCTGGAACGGTTCGTCGCCGTCAAAGTTCTGACGCTGAGCAGAGATTCCGACGAAGGCGCACGCTTCGTTCGTGAGCAGCATGCCATGAGTCGACTGTCCAGTCACCCGAGCGTGGTCGAGATCCTGCGTGTTGGTGTGACGCACGAGAACCACCCTTACATTGTGATGCCCTACTACAGCGAGGGGTCACTGGAGAACCTGATTCAAAGCTCAGGACGGTTGACAGTTCCGTCCGGCTTGCACATTGCCGCGTCCATTACGCGAGCGCTGGCTGCCGCACACCGACTGGGCATAGTCCATCGCGATGTGAAACCTGCGAATGTTCTCGTCGGCGACACCGGTGCAGCCGTATTGGGCGACTTCGGCATCGCGCACATCCCCGGAGGGTTCGTCACAGGTACCGACACCATTACTGGCTCGCCGGCGTTTACTGCACCCGAAGTATTAGCGGGCTACCCAGCGACGTCCGCTGCGGACGTGTACAGCCTCGGCGGTACAGTGTTTGCTGCGTTGACGGGCCACGTGTTGTTCCAGAGGCGATCTGGAGAGAAGCTTTTCACTCAGTTCGTAAGAATTGCGGCCCGAACCGCCTCTGAGCTTGCCGAGGCGGACCTTCCTACTGACGTATCGGACATCATCGAGAACGCAATGGCGGATTCACCGAGCGATCGACCGACAACGGATGAACTCGTCGAGTTACTCGTCGAGTCCGCAGAGGCTCATGACACCCACACGGTTGCGGCCCCACGGCATGCGCAGAACACCAACACCAACACCACGCGCGTCGAGGCGACAGTAGGCAACTTTTTGACGCGAAACGCGGCTTTCGTCGGCCGGAAGATCGAGATGCGGGAGGCAGAACACGCCTTCGGACGATGTCGGTTGTTGACCCTGGCCGGCCCGGGCGGAGTAGGTAAGACCACTTTGGCCACCCAGCTGGCATCCAGGAATCGGGACAATTTCAAAGACGGCACTTGGATGGTTGAACTGGGTGAGCAACGGGACCCATCGCTGCTGTTTCCAATGGTCGCAACTGCTTTACGACTGAGCGGTCGCCGAACTGCCCATCTGGACGACATCATCGACCATCTGTATGAGCGGAATCTACTACTCGTCATCGACAACTGCGAGCACATGGTCGGCGATGTGGCGATATTTCTGGACGCCGTCTTGAAACGGGCTCCCGGCGTCCACATCCTGGCAACAAGCCGAGAGCCCCTCAACCTCGCCGACGAACAGATTCTGCGTGTCCTTCCAATGACGCTGCCCGACAGTGATGCTGCAACCACGCTGAAAGATCTAACCCATTACGACGCGGTCGCTCTTTTCCTCGATCGGGCAAGAACGGCGGCACCCGGTTTCGAATTGACCGTCGACAACCAGGACGACGTTGTCGACATCTGTCAGCAGCTCGAAGGCATCCCCCTTGCGATCGAGCTCGCCGCCGCCCGACTAGCTACACTTTCTCCACACCAGCTTGCGCATCGTCTCAGCGATAGATTTTCGCTACTCAATCACGGATACAGAAATCTACCGGACAGACAGCGGACACTTCGCATGTGCATCGATTGGAGTTACGACCTGTGCACCCCTGTGGAACGAGTTCTATGGCACAGGGTGTCCGTCTTCGCCAACGAATTCGAATTGGATGCCGTCGAAGGTATCTGCGGGACTGGTATGACGCCCAGTCAAATTTTGGACACTCTCGATTCGCTGGTCGAGAAGTCCATAATTCTACGTGGCCAGAGCGGATCGACCGTCACCTTTCGACTTCTCGTGATGGTACGAGACTACGGTCGAACACCGGCGGATGAATCGAGCGAATTCCTGGAGACAGTCCCTCTCCGGGACACTTGGTACCAGGCCCTCGTCGAACGAGCCAACGATAGCTGGATTGGTCCGCAGCAGCTCAGCTGGCTCGACCGACTGGAGCGCGAGCTGCCGAACCTGCGCGAGATCTTGCAAAACTGCATCACTAATCCGGAGCCGGACGGAACGAGACTCGGTCTGCAGATCGCATCCGGACTGTTCAATTACTGGACCTCACGCGGTCAGCCGGCAGAGGGCCGGACATGGTTGCGTCATCTACTTCGGTCGAATGAGTGTTCGTCCACGTACGAGGTGGCAAGAGGTTTGGCATCCGCGAGCATTTTAGCCGAACTGCAAGGCGACCTGGACGAAGGCGAGCGCCTCGTCTCGCAGGGAATGCGCTTGCTGGACCAAACGGCCGACCGACGTGCGTGGGCTGTGATCAATCATGCAGATGGTCTCACGGCACTATTCAGCGGCGACCTCGGGCGCGCGACGATGCGTCTCGAAAGCTCATCCGTTTATTTCGGCCACAGCGGCGAAGTCGCAAGGCAAGTCGAGTCACTCGAGTTGCTGGGACTCTCCGCAGAGTTACTGGGCGAATCCGAGAAAGCTATAACATCGTTCGAGCAGGCTGTCGAAATAACCGAACGCGCTGGTGAGTGTGTGTACCGATCCTATTCTCTGTGGGGAATTGCGATATCCGTTTGGCGGCAAGGTGATTGGCGTCGCGCGCAGATTCTCCTCAAAGACGCTCTGAGTCTTTCGTACCAAGCGGAGCATCAGATAGCGGCAGCGGTGGAGCTCGAAGGAATGGCCTGGATAACCGCCGACGAGGACGCCGAGCGCGCGGCGATATTGTTGGGATCGGCTCAATCTTTGGGATTGAATTCAGGCTGTTCGGCAAGCTTCATACCAAGTTTGTTCGACTGTCACGACAGCTGCGCAGATACAGTCCGACAGACACTGGGTACGCGCGAGGCTGCAGCCGCAATTCGATACGGACGATCACTGAATTTCTCAGAGGCAATACGATACGCATTGCATAATTTGAAACCCAAGATCGATATCCAGGTTAACGATCGCCCAATCGGCTGGTACCGCCCTATCGAGACGTAGCCACACTTACACGACGCCGCGTCAGGTCTATTGAAACTCCTACGCTTACGTCATCTTCGAGCGGAGTGCTCGATCGGGTGGGACACCTCGACATGCGTGAAGTACTGACCACCGGCGTCGCTATGGCCGATGAGCCCCGGGTCGATGCACCTCCACACCGCGCAATGCACTCGGCCGTTCATGCGTATGCGTTATCCTTACCTACGGCGCGACCTTGGGTCGAAAGCTGGACAACCGGTGTCCCTGCCAGAAGGTCGGGTCACTCGACGAGTTCACCGAGAAAGGTGTGGAGGATGCACTTGCTCCACCCGATCACGCCGTGTGTACATATCCCAATAGTATTCGGCCAGAACATCGGGATCTATTGCTGGAAGAGTACTTTCGACAGAACTTGCATCTCCGGACGACAAATAGGCCGCCGCAGCCTCGCTTCTATCGATAGAAGCAGCAATTGCGAGCGTGCCTGCATAGACGCCTGTATCCTTCAGCTCAGCATTGAGCGAGTACAGGTAGTTCCGTGCCGCGGACATCAGCGGGCCTGGCCCGCTGAGAAAGGGCATCGGCTGAACCGCGCTGTAACCATGGGTGAACAAGATCGCGCCGTCGCCGCGTTCGAGCATTTCCGGCAGAACTGAGCGAACGACCTCGACAGGCGTAAAAAGGAATAAGGGCGCGAATTCCGCCAAAACCTTATCGTCCAAATCCTTGGCAGCGGTGAAACCTTGATTTCCTCCGTTGGGACCGTACTCCACCACGTCGATCCGACCGAATCGCTCGCGAATCGCCTCGACTACGCCTGGCATCTCGTCGGGTTTGTTCAGATCGGCCGAGAAGGATGCAGCTTCGATGCTCTCCTTTGTAAGCTCACGCACCAATCCCTCGAGCCGCTCGGGCCGCCGAGCAACTAACGCGACGCGAAACCCTTCCCTGCCAAATCTACGCGCAACTGATAAACCCAGTCCGGTACCGGCCCCGAACACCGCAATTACCCTATACAATCTTCATCCACCCCAATAGTTTCGTCGTATCGATGTATGTACAATTCGGAGTATTCAACTATCTTGGCAGTATATAGTTACTCTACTTTCTTGCTGGATTGATCAACACCGCTATCGATGTCCGTAGTGGGCGATCGCGACTTCGCAACGCCGCGCTGTGGGATTTCTAGCGCTGTGCCCCGATTCGCCACCCCTGAGATCGCTCTCGTTCAGCCCAGAAACGCGAGTATCGGCCACCCGAGCCGAGGAGTTCTTCGTGACGGCCGGCCTCGGCAATCACGCCATCGTCGAGGACCAGTATCTGATCCGCCGCCATGATCGTTTGCAATCGGTGAGCGATCACGATGACCGTCCTGCTTGCTGCGAGTGCGCTCAGCGCCTCCTGAACAAGGGCTTCGTTCTCCGGATCGAGTGCAGCAGTTGCCTCGTCGAGCAGGACTATCGGTGCATCCTTGAGGAGCGCACGCGCGATGGAGACTCGCTGGCGTTCGCCGCCGGAGAGGGATGTTCCCCCTTCGCCCGTCTGTGTGTCGAGTCCTTCAGGAAGCCTGTCGACAATCTCGTCCACTCGGGCGAGTCGTACTACCCGGTCGAGTTCTTCGGATGACGCTTCCGGCTTTGCGAGAAGAATGTTCTCGCGAATACTCCCACGGAAAAGGTAGACGTCCTGAAAAACGAATGAGAGTTGTCGCATGAGTCCGGCCGCCGTAAGAGTACGTACGTCTTGGCCTCCGATGAGGACTTGCCCTCCTGTGACATCCCAGAACCGTGCGACGAGCCGGGTAATTGTCGTCTTTCCTGCACCGGACGGGCCGACGAGCGCCGTCAATGAGTTTGCCGGGGCGCGGAAGGACACGTTTCGCAGCACCGGCTGATCCTCGTTGTAGCCGAAGGTTACGGATTCGAACTCGACGGACGCGTCGACCCCGGCGACGACCGAGCCCTCCTTCAATGCTGGAGTATCGAGTATGGCTTCGAGCCGCCAGATATTGCGCCGAATGATCCTTACAGCCCCTCCCAGATCCCCTGCGTCGAGGAGAGGTTGAACAAATCGGGTCGCCAAGATCAGCAGCATCACCAGATCCACCGAAGCGAGAGTTCCGCCAACAGCGACGAATACGCTCGCGAGCACCAGCAGCGTGAAGGCAGCCTGCACGATCACCCCGAATCCGAACTGAGCGACGACCACCGATCCGACGCGCTTTCGATCGGAGTCACGCTGCTCCTGCAGCGCAGCATCCAAACTTCTGGTGCGAGCGTCGCCGCCTCCGAATGCCCTCAGGACGGGTTGATTCTGAGCGAACTCGACGACTCGATTTGCGACCTCTACGGCAGCGTCGTGGCTGCGTTGGTCGGTGCGGAGCAACAGGGAGCCAGTCCACCGATAAGCGATATACAGCAGCGGGGCCACAACGGCGGTGATGAGTGCGATACGCCAGTCGACGAAAAGCATCCCAACGATCACGGTCGCAGGAGTGACGACGGTCTCGATGAGCGGCCGCAGGAGATTGGCTGGTGCGCCCATGATTTCGAACACACCGCCCCCGACAACTTTGCTGACGTCTCCAGAGCGCCGTGTATCGAACCACCCGAGCGGGAGCGTAGCTATATGATCGCCGACCCGTTGCCACAGCGACAACGCTACTGCGGTCGACGTGTCGAGGGTCGCCCACTTGCTCCAGTAAGTAAGTGCGGCGTAGGCGGCAAGGAGCGCCCCTTCGAGTGCTATCCACGACCACGCCGCGCTCGGGTCCGGCCCGAGCAACACCCGGAACACCGGTACCAGCACCACGAATGCGGTTCCCTGTACGAACGACGACGCCACAAGGGCGATGAGGAGGCTGCGAAATGCGCGGCCGTCGTCTCCCAACAATCGAAATAGGTCCCGGATCATCTGATGCTCTCCTCGGTCAGGCTCAGGCGTGGTGTCCACACCTTGGCGCGTTCATGGTCGTGCCACAGCCCGGCGTACACGCCACCTGCGGCCACCAGTTGGTCATGGGTTCCTGTCTCGGCGACCTTGCCACCGTCGAGAACCACGATTTGATCGACGTTGCGCACAGTCGAGAGTCGGTGCGCAATGACCAACATCGTCCGCCCGACGGCGAGTTCGGACAGTGCGTCTTGGATCTGCGCCTCGGATTCAGGGTCAGCGAATGCCGTCGCCTCGTCGAGGACGAGGATCGGCGTGTCGGCGACCAGCGCTCGGGCTATCGAAACCCGTTGTGCCTCACCGCCTGATAGCTGTGTTTCGTCACCGATGATGGTGTCGTATCCGTGTGGCAGTGCACTGATTCGCTGGTGGATCTGCGCTATCCTCGCGGCTTGTTCCACGGCGGCATGGTCCGCGCCCGGCCTGGCGAGAGCGATGTTCTCACGGACACTGGCGCGCAACAGTTGCACATCCTGGAAGACGAAGCTTATGTGGCGGTACAGCTCTTTTGGTGTCAGGTCACGGAGGTCGACTCCGCCGAGGAGGACGCTCCCCTCTGCTGGGTCCCAGAACCGGGGGATGAGCCTTGAGACTGTAGACTTCCCGGCGCCTGAACGACCGACCAACGCGGTGACGGTGCCTGGCTCGAGTACGAAGCTCACGTCGTTGAGCGCTGCATGCCCGTCGTGGTAGCTGAAGCCCACGTTGCGCAGTTCGAGCCGCGAACTCTCGAGGACAGGCGAAGCACTTGGAAAGGTCAGGACCGGGGTCGCCAGTAGATCACGTACCCGCTGGCTGGCCGTTCGAGCCTGCATGAGGGTGTTGGCCGCGGACCACATACCGAACAGAGGCCCGAGTACTCCCAACCCGAGCACCACGAACGGCACCACATCTTCCGTGCTGACCCACCCCCTCTCTGCGAATGCCAGACCGGCAACGAGCACCACCATCAAGGTGGTTGGCGTCGCCAGTACGATCTCGCCAACGGCCATGGACCGGTTGCTCTTCGCGCTCATGCGATAGAACAACTCGGCATGTGCCCGAGTCGTGGCCAAGAAACGGCTGGACGCGCGGGAAGCGCCGCCGAATGTCTTCATGACGGCGATCCCCTGTACGAACTCGACCGCCGAACCGTTGACGTTCTCGGTCGAGACGGAAAACTCTTGCCATGCGTCCTTCCCGACCGCGAAGCGACGCGCGTAGAGGGCCATGCCGATTGCGATCGGAATGAACAGCGTGGACGTCAGCCTCCAGTCGACACTGAAGAGATAAGCCAGCATGGCTACTGGAATCACGACGGCGCTGACAATTTCGAGTGCAGCATGCGCAACGAGGTGGTGCATCTCGACGACGTCGTCCGCTACCGCCTTCTTCACCGCACCCGCGCTTCGATGAGAGAACCAGCCGAGCGGCACCCGAGTGAGGCGTGCGACGAGCTTACGGCGAAGATCGAGCTGCAGATCGTTGTCCGCGTAGTGGGTTATCGATCCGGCGCTCATTACTGCAACCGCTCGTACGGTGAGCGCAACCGCCGCGACGATCGCCCAGGTCCAGGCGGTGCGCACGGGGAAGGAGTCGGCGACGATCGCGGCCATCGATAACTCGGACACCGCGATGAAGGGGACAACCGTTGCCAACGCTGCGACGAATTGCACCCCGAGAGCGAGGATCAGAGCGCCGCGGATAGGAGCGAGAAGCTCCACCAGGGAACTGCGTCGAACGGCCTGCTCCGCTCGATCTGCGCTTCGCTCTTCGGTCGGCTTCATGAGCTCTCCATTCGTTACCTTCGTTGCTGTGGGAATCAGTACATTCAGAGCTCCCTGGGCCGGATTCGCCGATCCTTGGATTGCACAAGGCGTTGCTCGTCGATTGCGACATTGCCTCGGAGACAAACATTCTCGGGCTCGATGTAGACTCATCCTGGTCTTGGTCACCGATCAAGTCAAGGGCTACGTCGAGTCGTGGGCTCGGCCAACGAGGTGGTCTTACTCACACCGCGTCGCGAGCACAGCCGATACACCGGGACATAGGACGCCTGACTTCACCCCGATGTAGGGGATCGACGATTTGCTCCTAGTCGGAAGAAAGTCGAGCAGGAGTGGAGATTGCAAAGGAGACGAGGGCTGCTATTCCGAACTCCGCCCGCTCGGCAAAGGAATCGTCCAGGAAGAACGATCCGACCCTGGCCAAACCGGGGTGCGTATCCGCGTCGAAATCACGGCGGGGGGAATCCATCCGCTCGGCCTGTTCTTCCTCGACGAGTCCCAGTACGAGACAGTGCAATCCCCACATTGCGCGAGCTGCAGTATGTTCCTCCACACCCAATTCAAGAAAGGCCGAAACGACGACTTCGGCGTAATCGAGCGTGTTGACGTCGAAGGTCTCGGTCATGGCCACGAGCCTTGCTCCGTCTCGATGAGAAAGCATCGCACGCCGTGACCGTCGAGCAACCTCTGCTATTCGTTCTCGGGCAGCTGCGGGCAGATTGTCGAGCGAAAGCTCGCCGAGAATCGATTCGGCGAGAAGTTCGAGAAGTTTCGCCTTGCTGGTTACTTGAAACGACACCGAATTGAGGTGCAATCCCATGCGCTTTGCGACACCCCGGAGTGTGACAGCCTCCATGCCACCCTCGTCGAGCAGGGCGAGGGCCTCCCTGACCACATCACTCCGGCTGTGCCGCTTCTTCTTCATGGACCCTCCTTCGACGTTGACTTCACGATTGTCGGACCACGCGTGCGTCGACCCCGATTTGCTACTCGACACTATTCGATCGATCAACTGCTCGATTCGCGGTGTGTGCCGATGTGAGCTCGACCAGGTCCGTCAACCCTGGGAGCTCTTGCAGCCCGGGACCTGAGCTGTAGACTAACTTGGTCAGCGACCATCTACGAAACTCGGCACTGTTCGGGAACCGTTCTCGATGACTGCGGAGTCGTCGATCAATTCAAAGGGTGATGCATGCCGGAGCCGACTACCCAGCCGCCAACGCCAATTCCACTGGTGATCATAGATGTGGCCGGATTTTCGGCGAAAGAAGGAATGAAGATGGTCTACGACACTCTGATCGCTTCAACGGCGCAGGGAAGACCATTTGCGGCAGTGGTGACGATGCCCGCTGCCATGACACATCTCGACATGTTCAGTGGGTATCGTCAACGCATATCGATGGCGTTGACTCTTCGAGCGAAAATGAAGGAATCATGTCGCGGACTTGGGTTCGTCTCGCAGTCCAGAACCAACCCGGCCAATTCCAGGCTCACTCGGTCGATTCTCGAATTCTGGGGTTTCCCAGTCATGATTACCGGCGACATCGAGGCAGCGAAAGTGTGGGCCTACCAGCACATCGGGACGTGAAGGCTGCCGACGCTGCGCCGTCAGCACAGCGTCGGCAGCCTTCCTTCTAACCTTCGAGTTCGTGGCGCAGTCTGCGGAACCGATAGTACGTCCACGCAGCGAACCCTGTTGTGAGTATGCCGCCGAGGACAACGACCGACAGAACCCACCAGCCAGGCACGAAAAGGCCATCAGTTCGGTAATTGAGGGGAATGACAGCGGCGTTGTCATTCGTGTTCGGTAGGCCGACCGAGGTCGATGGATTCGCGGCCGCCGTCACGGGCGGTGAAGCCGGCGCTGCTGGATCGCCGCCGGGAGATGCGGGAATCGCAGCGGCGGAACTCAGAGCGTGGGGCTGCACGGAGTTCGATTCTGCAGGCAGTGCTGGGCTCACCGCGATGGGGAAGACCGCGATCGAGCGCGGGTCATCGGGGGTCGACGCGCACGAAATAGTCGCATTCACTGTTTGATAGGGACCGACCGGGCCACCCGTCACGGTCAGCGACGCATTGAACGCCGCCGGACTGGCATCGAGTTGGCTCGTCGCAGAACCGGTGGTCGGCATGTCTACCCGAATTTCACCGGTTGCGTCCGGAGGTATCACGATGTCGGACAGGGTGGTCGAGCCACCCAACGCGAGTGGGTTCACTTGCGTGGAGACTTTCCCGGACTGAACACGCGACACACGGGCCGCGCTGCTTTGCCCCCCGATAGAAACAGGCAACTCCATGTCCGAGATGACCAACTCGGCTTCTTTGGAGTATTGCGCCGCAAGCGTTGCAAAGGCGTCTGGCAACCTCATCGAGACTCTGCCCGTCAGACTCACCGTTTGCCCAGGGCTGACGCTGACAGGCGCGTCGATTGTGATCGTCATCGGCATAGGTTCGCTCCGCGCGAGAGTTTCGTACCCAACGGGAGCGTATTTGCAGGGGTAGCTGACTTGAGTTACCTCAGTCTGTGCGTGAGCCTGCGCAACGAACAAAGCTGGAGCACCTGGAACGGCGCAGACCACGATCGACGTTGCGAGCACACGAGCGGCATATTTATGAGCCTTCGAATTCTGAGTCATATCTGGAGAACCTCACTTCAATAGAGTCCGGTGAAAAGCAGATGCAGGCCGAATGCCAGAAAGTAGGTCAGTCACTCCGACCATCGACAAGCGCGCAACACCAAGCGCGGCCACCCACGTAACCGCGGCGAATGCAATCGGTACCGTTGCTGTCGAGCCGAGGCCAGTGCCACTGTCGAGAGCTTCGACAGCTGCGCTCGCGGCGATCATGCCGAGGACAGATCCCCCTACTGCTGCCGCGAGGGTGACGAGTAGCGATTCGGCGATCACCATGTGGCGCACCGAGGAACCCTCGGCTCCCACCACCCGCAAGAGCACCACTTCGTCGAGTCTCGTCCGGACAGTCGCTGCTCCAGTGAGGGTGACGCCGGTCAGTGCCAGCCCTAGACCTAAACCGCACACTGCAAGTGCCAAATCCCTTGCCAGATGTGTCAATAGGACAAGACGAGCCGAGTCGCCCAAGGTCCCGCGTACCTGATAATCGCCTCCCAACAGCGCTGTGGCGTCGATGAGCGAAATAGCATCCGCCGGATCGACGTCGTCGTGGATGTGTAACCACAGCCCGGAGATTGCTGCGTTGTCGGCGGAAGGACCTGCCGCCTCGGGCGTGAGGAAGGCTTCGAATGGCAATCCGTCGACGTACTGGACGCGGATGGATCGCGTGGACCCTCCAGGCGGCGTCAACTCTATGTATTGACCATCGGCGAAAGCCGGGTGGGACGATGCAGCGAGATAGATCGTGTCCGGGCGTGCCCAACCGATCGAGAATCGACCGTTGGTGACCGTGTTCAGTTCGGGCACCGCTGCGACGTCGATATTTTGGAGCACCGTCGTCGCTGCTGTTGCTTCGTCACCTGACAATTCGGCCTTGTCGATCGTTCGAATAGCAACGGAGGCGGCGACTGCAGGTAAGCCCACGAGCTTGTCGACGGTCTGCTGATCGACGGTACCGTCCGCGGCAGTCGCGGCTACCATTGCGTCGGCGACGATTTCGGATGTATCCGGCCGGGTGAACGTCTGATCGAGCGAAGAAAAAGCGACCCATACCATCATCAACAACGCGGTCGCGCAGATCACGGGAAGACCGAAGTTACTGGCTACGAGCGGGTTTCGGTGCATTCGACCGCCTGCGATTTCGATCAACGGCCAGCGTGCCCGACCGGCGGCCCAGGACGTCGCTTTGCCCAGCTGCGAATAGAAGGCAGGCGTCGAGCCGACGACTGCAGCGATAAGCAGCGCGTGGACGAGGAGAGTAGTCCAGGGTGGGGTCGTCCAGAGTATTGTGGACGCAAGCGCAACCGCCCAAAGGAAGGCGATCAGTACAGGCAACATGCCTCGACGAAAACGCACGGCCCAAATGTTCCCCACGCGCATCTTCGAGTCACCCACAGATGGTGTGCCGCGGGTACAGACCCACGACGGGCACGCTCCCCCTAGAAATCCGACCACTGCGTATCCGATGGGCACGAGGGCGAGTAGCGTCCAGTCGATCCGAACGTCGGAAAGCCCGAAGCCCGGAGCGCCTGGTATGTATCCGATCATCGGCACCACCGCGATCGCCAGAACCACGCCGACGACCAAGCCGACCGCACCTCCCACCACACCGATCGACGTTGTCTCGGCGAGAATCGCCGCGCGCACCTGACCACGTGTGGCTCCGATGATTCTCAACATTTCTGCGCGCCTACGGCGAGCCGGCACAGATGCCATCACAACAGTCGATATCACCACGATCGAGATAACTGCGACGACAATTGCCAACACCGCGGTCGTTGCCCTGAGCGCCGCCACTTCCGATCCGTACACCTCCTTGGCAGACGAAACGAGTATCTGAGTTGTCTGCGGCCACGCCTGCGGTGTGATCGCCCCGATTGCAGACAAGACCTGAACGATCTCGGTCGGTGTATCCATCAGTTCGATCCGCAGATCTGTGAAGCCGGTGACCCCCGCAAAGGCTCTGGCGGTATCGAGGGTGACGATGCCGTAGGGGATGGCGTTATGGTCGACGGACGCGCCCACGTCGACGACACCCACTATCCGCATTGTGGTCGTCGCGCCACCGGGTCGCGACATGGCGACGACGTCTCCGATCGAAAGATGCAGCGAGCGCATCGCAGTTCCCGTCAATGCCAGTTCGGCACCGGCCATCGGCGCTCGGCCCTCCGAGATTCGTTGCCAGACCATCTCTTCGGCCGTCGGCGCTGATTCCAGATCGATCGACTCGGTTCGGCCGTCGATCCGCAGTGCCGCGCGCGCTCGCACGCTCCCTCCGACAGCCTGCACCTCTCGGAGGTTGCCGATCTCATCGCGCTCCGACGCCGAGATGCCGGGCTCGACATTCGCGCCTGCATTCTGGACCGTCGCGCTTGCGGCCTCGGTTCGCACGATGATGTCCGTGTTCAGGTACTGAGCTTCTATTCCCCGCGCAATGCCGTACGATACGCTCGACCCGACCACGGTTGTCAGCGACAAGGCTGCGGCTGACAGAACGACGCACAGCAGCAGGCCAGTCTTGCGGCTACTTCGGTCTCGAATCGCACTGTGCAGCAACCATGTTGCCCTCGGACCCCGCAGTCGCCTCACGCAATGAACTCCGTCATTCCATGTCCGCGCTCCATTGTCAGAACACGATCGCACCACGGGAGGACGCGGTCGTCGTGGGTGACGACGAGCACCGTCTGCCCCCGATGATCCGCTGCGAGCCTGAAGAGCCCCATGACTCTCTCCGCCGCAGCGCGATCCAGGGCACCTGTAGGTTCGTCTGCGAGCACAACGTCCGGCCTGCTGAACAGCGCTCTCGCGACAGCGACTCGCTGCTGTTGCCCGCCAGACAAATCCCCGGTCGACTTTCGCAGGCAGATGTCGATATCGAGAAGCTGGGCCAACTCGTCCAATTCGACGATGTCGACTGTTCTTCTACCCAGGCGAACCGGCAGGGTGATGTTCTCCTCGGCAGTGATGTCGGGCAAAAGCTGCAAAGTCTGAAAGACGAAACCGATCTTCTCGCGACGAAGCCTGGTCAACTTGCGATCACCGAGTGTGGACACGTCGATTCCCCCCACGACGACAGAACCACTGCTTGGCCGAACCAGCCCGGCAAGAAGCTGCAATAGCGTCGTCTTTCCTACGCCGGAGGGCCCGACAATGGCGGTGAGACTGCCGGCAGCCACACTGAACGACAAGTTCTCGATGGCCCAGGATTCTGTCCCGCCACCGTCCGGGTACCGCTTGCCAAGCGCCTGCGCAACAACGACATCCGAGTTGAGAGCATGAAGCCCCTCTGCGTGGCGGTCTCGCTGCACTGCAGTCTCACACATCAGACGACACACTACGTCCGTGAGAACGCCGTCGACAGACTACGAACAGGAAATCGTTCGAACGAAGCATTTCAAGACCACCAGCTTTCTTCCCGAAAGGCAGATTTACCACCTATGCGCTGTATTCACATGATTGGAATCAGTCGTATAAATATCGCGAAATCGACGCCAGACCTCTATGAGCCACCCAAAATATGCGAACAGCGTCACTCGAAGAAGTAGAAAAGGATCCGCAAACGGATGAATGCGTTCTGCGCTTCAACAAAACCTGACCGCGACCCTCATCTGCACTCAGGACGTTGCCCCGATCATCGCAGCGGACGCTGACTAGTCCCGAATCTTGCTCCGCTTGACTTGTACAGTGAACAAGTTAGGTGACCCTCGGCTTGCTGTCAAGCGCGATCTCGCGTCGGGACCATGGGCGGGCACGGCTCCCGTGAATACAATCGGGACGCACGATGACGATCACGAGCCTGACGGCGTTGACCACGGTCGCGATACGGGCATCGACCATGCATTCCGGACTCGAAAGGCACCTTCGTTGAGCATTCTCTGCGGTGGAGTGGAGCGGCTTCCACTCGGCAGTGGGTATGTCGCCGCCGGGATCGTGGAAGTTTCCAGGAAACAGGTCCTACCACTTGGTCGTCGCGACACCGCAGCCTGGACGCGATTCCGGGCGGACCTACCGTCCGTTTCCGTTGCGCTGCAATCCGTGTGGCGGGTTCGGTGGGAATGACGGGCTCGGCACGAGCTACCTTGCGAAGCGATGTTCCGGGCGCAGCTATCGATGATTGTTCCCACCGACCGTCCTGCTCAGACCTCTGCTCGCGCATCCCGGACGTCGAGGCCTGGCCGGTCAGCGTCGTCAGAGTGACCGCACGCCCAGGCCTTCCCATCCGCAGGTGGTGCAGTAGGAGAAGATGCGCGTCATTGCCTCACCTGTGGTCGCCGTGTCGACGACATTCTCACTCACAGTTTTGCGTTCACAACGGGAGATTGGCCGTGTAAGTAAGCACTGTCTCCTCAAGTTTCCTCGGCTGTCGGAGTCCACACCGATATCGGGCCGTTCAGATCATCGCCCACGCCACCCACGCCACCGCTGAGAGTGCGACCACCGCAACGGTGACGTAGAAGAACCGAGCACTCAAGATCAAGGCCGAGCCTTCAGTCGTCGGAGACGGCTCGATACGCATGTCCATGCTCGGAAGTGGAGTCAGGTCCTCGGGCGACTCGTTGTCCGCATTCGCTGTCGACACCACAGCATGTCCATCCCGGCCCCGCCACTTCACGGCGGTGAAGGTTAGCTGTGACCAGCTCACGAACGGCGTAGGCCGGTCGGCGGCGTGCTCATCGAGTCAGGGTCGAGTCAGACGGTACTCCTGCGCACGTGCGAAGGTGCGGACGAGTCCAGGGCCATTCCTAACCCCGCTCGATGAGCCACTGCCGCCGTGCACACCTCGGCGCGCCAACGGCCGCATCGACCATCTCGGCGCGAAAAACCGCGTGGTCGAATGTCCTTGCCATGACAACCTCACGCTGAAGGGGGTTACGGGCTCGAGCTCCGGGCAGCGCTGATGCAGCTCAGTCGGGGTGGCTCCTGTGAACGTTCGTGGGTTTTTGATCGCATCCGAACAACAACACGCCGCCCCGGTCTAGGTTATGGCTTGTCGCAGGTCAAACCAAAGAGCGGAGAAATCTGGTTCAAGTCGCATGGAGATTGGCATCGAAATCTTCGGCCGAGATGCGTTACAGCCGAAATGGGTTCCACCATATAATTCGCAGCAAAAAGGTCCGGTCCCCGCGTCATCAGACGTGAGGCCCTGACCAATACTAAAGCCCGAGCGTTAAATCAGTTCGCCGCGATAGCGTCGATTTCAATGGTCGAGTCATTGAAGAGCGCGGCGACGCCGATCAACGTGCTTGCCGGAATATTATTCGTGTCGATGAATTCATCACGGACTCGTCGGTATGTCTGCAGTTTCTCTTTGTCCAGTCCGGCGACGTAGATGTTCATTCGAACAAGGCTCGAGAAAGTGGCACCGCCGGCTCTCAACGCGCGCTCCAACTCCCGCAGGGTCAGCTCTGCGGCGCGGGCGAAGTCGCTGGGAACCGACCCGTCCTCCTCGAAACCGACGACGCCCGACACGAACAGGAGATCACCGGCCGCCACCTTGACACTGCCGGAGATGCCCGGGACTGTTGGCGCGGGTGTACGGGTAATGCGGTCGTTAGTGATGAAAGATCTCCTTCATGGATGGGTCGAACAGTGGTGATGTAGCTGGGTGTCGATACTGATTCGCCACAAAGAGCTGCTGCGCCGGGAAGCGCGTAAAGGATTCGTTGCCGTAATCGGTGACTGTGACTTTCTTCTCGATCCTCGCGATTGAAACACCCTGAGCCGCAGGGTAGTACGTTCTCGTAGCAAAGACCACCTAAGTCGTCAACCAGCGGGATCGCGCTTCGATTTCAATCGCGAAATGTTCGGACGCTCGTGCAGACCGAGCCCGAGGCAGTCAGAGAAATGCAAACCGAACTCCTCGAGCCTGCCAGATCAGGTGACCGACAAAACCCTGTGCTAGCAGCAGAACTGTGAATAGGCCCGCGGGAGGAGCCAGGTATGGCGCACCGAAAATGCCGTCGGTTCGGCTGCGCGGGTCAGCGATCCAGGGCGATGTCGACGAACACTCGGCCATGGTCGTCACGGGATGCCGTCGCGATGCCTGTCTGATGAACGCCGCCACGTTCGACATCGACGCGACCGCCCTCGTTGATGAAGTTCCGCCACCAGTTCTTCTGATCCGGCACCACCACCCTGACCTCCAGGTCTTTACCTTTCCTTTTGAAGGCGACGGGCAGTGAGATTTTCTTACCGGACCTTCGGCCCGTATAGGTCAAGATGCCCATCCCACGCCCGACTACCTTGCCGAGCACAGGTGCATTCATCACCGCCACAAAGACTTTATTGAACGCTAGCGCCGATTTTTGCAACATGTTCATGGTGTCCGCCTCCGAAATAGGTACCGCCCTGATGCAGGGTAACCGTGATGTCTGTGTCATGGGGATCACCGTATTCGCGCGACCGCGGACCACAGTACAGAAAATAACTGTCCGGTCTCGGGCTGAAAAAATAACACCCGATGCCGTTGATCTCGAGATCTATCCCCGGATGCGCCCCGAGCAGGTCGAGATCGTCGTTCGTGCCGGTTGACCGCATGATGGCGCAACCGGTATCGATCGGCAGCGCTCCGATCCACGGCCCGAGCTAGGGGGTCTGTCGGGTCGTCGGGTTTAGTGAAGTGCAGCCAGGCGGGCGCGGGTAGCGCCTGGAATCGAGGGACAGCATGGGGTGCGACGACGTGGACTCGCTCACCAGGAAGGGCGCTCGTCTAGATGAATAAATGCGCCTTTCACTAGTCGACTTCGCTCGTCTCAGAGCAAAATTCTTATGTTCGACACACCTCGCCTACCGACCGGCGTTGAAGCACGAGGTCAGGTTTGTTCATCCGAACCACCTATTTCATTGGCCAAGCAATCACGGACCACACGGACCGTTCTGCTCGTCGCGGCCGGATCAGCCCGAGCTGCTTTTGCCGTACGGCCAATACCCGCCGAAAGTGATGTCGTACTTGAGGATTCCTCGATCGTTTGACCAGATGTCGCCGCAGTCCGGTCGGTGACTTGTGTTCACCGGCGACCCAGGTGTAGGACCTCCGTCGAGGAAGGGGCACATCCTTCATCTCCCCCAGCAGTTTGGTCCCGGGTACTTCGCTCGGGTCATCACGAACGATCCAATAAATCTGCGCGGACTTTGGGGCGTACACCTTATCGGGGATGTCGGACGCCAGGGGAACTTCGAGAAACACCTCGGCATGCAGATCATCAGGCGCACAGTCTTGACGAGGTTAACAGATTGCGGTGACCTTAGCGGTCGCCATCTCAAGTGCCGCGAACAGTGTTGTCGTGCTGTTGCGGACGTAGTTGTGGGTCTGTCGCTCCGGTATATCCCGATCTGCATCGGCAACGTCGGCGCGGTGCGGTCCAATGCCTGAATCTGCGACTTTTGGTCCACGGACAACACGATCGCGTTCTCCGGCGGTTGGAGATAGAGGCCGACGATGTCGGTGACTTTCGCGGCCAACTCCGGATCGGTCGAGAACTTGAATGTTTCACTACGCCATGACTGAACGCCGTGCACAGGCCACACGCGAGCGACGGTGGCGTGCCCGATCTTCAAGTGATCGGCGAGCAATCTCGAACTCCAATGCGTGACGCCATACTTGGCCGGTGGGGGTGTCAGGGTCACCGAGATCAAATTCTCGCGGTCGAGGGTGCGAACGTGACTCACAATAACTTGAGGCATTTGGTCAGATGAGAGCCTCCGACAGGTAGTGCCCGGTCAAGAGCTCCGCACGCACCAGCAGATATCTTCGTGACTGGCTGGCATGCGCAATTCAGGCGGACAGGTGGCGGAGTACCGCGAGAACTCGTCGTTGGTCCGACGGCGACGTTTCCAAGCCGAGCTTGTTGAACAACGTGGTGATGTGCTTCTCGACCGTGCCGTTGGAGAGGAACAACGTACTCGCGATCGCAGTGTTGGACCGGCCTTCTGCCATGAGCCGCAGAACGTCTCGCTCGCGAGGTGACAGTGTCGCAAGGTCGGTACGGCCGGAAGGTGAGGCACCGACCAGAGCGGCGGCGACCTCGGGGTCGAGTACGACGTTGCCCGCAGCAATTTGATGAAGCGAGTCGATGAACCCACTGACATCGGCCACTCGATCCTTCAGTAGATATCCCACGCCACTGGTCCCCACCCCGAGAAGCGTTCGGGCCCAGTGAACCTCGGCGTATTGCGAGAAGAGCAGCACCCCGACTTTCGGGCGCGATTGCGCGAAACAATGGCGCGCGAGCGGCGGTGCGGGGAACTCCCCCGCGGCACACGTGCTCGATGAACGGTTCCCGCTTACGGAGTAGCCGGATCATCGAAGGCCTGCCACCAAACATTGAACGCGGCGACCACCTGCACCCAGCGGACGTACGCGCAGGGCGAGCAGGTCTCGTGAGACTCGTTGTACAGCAGACCTTTCACCACTTCCCTGCCTTCCTGGTCGGTCTTCGACTTCCTCAGTCGTATGTGCAAGGCCGCCGTGCCGATGCACGGCGACGTCTCCGCACACGAGCTCCGACAGCCCGCTTCGGCGGTAGGCACCGGCGAACCCAAGTAACAGGATGGCCGAGTCCCGGCGCTCCAAGACCTCGTCGGCCCACCCGCGGCACTCTTCGCGCGCGATCTGCACGAGAAGTTTGATGTCATCGACGAGCAGCGGATCCCGTGATGTGCGGGGTCGGTCCCCCGTAGCGGCATACTCGCGCCGAATCCCAGACAAGGTCGCAATGACCAACTCGTGCGCAGACGGCGACAGATGCCCGGTGGTGCGGTGCTGATGGTTGATCGCGGCAATCCAGGTACCGAAGGTAGCGACGGCGTAAGCCCGCTCCCCTGTTTCGTTGCGGGTGTCGGCCTCGTCGACCAGGTATGCAGCGATGAAGATCGGGTGTGCCGGAAGCGTCACGTGACCGTTTGCCGCGCACCAGTTGGTGAAGCGTCTCCACGCGGCCGCATACGTCTTGCGCGTTCCCTCGGACCGGGACGACTGCACTGCGCTCGCGATGCGCTTCGCGACGGCCGGCGGGATCTCCTGCTCGACAGCGACCGGTCTGACCGCGTCGGCGATGCCCGCAACGGTGGTTCTCGCAGGTGCGCGGCCTGGTCGGAAGTCCATACGACCAGGGTATCGCAGGTCGCCGACTCGTCTGCAGAGCAAAACTGTGCTGAGCTGGCGTTCTTCGGTAGACGGTGCGGAAAATGCAATTTACGTTGGGGACATCCGAGAATGCTTCGCCGAAGGCGTAGCTCTTGTCGCATTGCCTGCCTACTTGCGAAACCTGTTTCAGCACAAACTCTTCAACAAGAAAAGCTGAGAGGTCGCGGGGGTCGACGAGGTCAGCAGCCCCAGTTGTGACAGCCGCGTGACAACGAGCCACCCGCAGAGACGACCATTCGACACGAAACCCAGCCCTGAGCTGCATGGATGCGAGGATACAACTACGGAGAAACTACATCCCGCGCGGATCCGAAATCCGCTGTCTCGGTTGTCCACTCAAATCCGTGGCAGGCCGTCGAAGTCCACGCTACCACCCGAAAAGCACTGTCCTGGTCCAGAAATCTGGATCCATATGGACTCCAGTGCCCCCAGTCGGACTCGAACCGACACTTGACGGATTTTAAGTACTCCCGACCCGCTTTTCGTGCGCTCCCTCGACCTCGCGGTATTTGACCTTGTCAAGGTCAATCAAGCTGTAGCGCAGCGTCTTTAGACCGACCGAGTACGCGCCGAGTTCCGACCGGTTTCGATCGAGTACTCCCGCATCTCACGGCCTTTTCACGGCCCTAGACCTCCGTCGCGGGAGTCGCGTAGGGTCGCTCTCGTAAGCCGGTGAAGCCGCTCGGAGAGCGCTCCCGGTGAACACGGATTCACGGGCCAGAGGCCCACCCGAATGGACTGGAAGTCCGCTGGCGATTTGGTCGCCGTCTGCGCAAGACGCGCACCCCTCCCCTGCCGACCTCGGCTCCACTCCATTCCTGAAGGAAACACTCATGAAGACCACTGCTCTCGACCCAGCGCTGCGGACAGCTATGGCCGATCCCGCGTACTTCTCGATCTTCGGCGGCGAACGCGGCACCAACATCGAAGGTGACGTACTCGTCTCGCATACCTCGGACGGCACAGACCTCAACACGGTCTGGGCCGAGTTCGTCACGACACTTTCCATCTATAACGAGGAACGCAGCGCTCTTGCGTCGCTCCTGAGCTACCAGACCACGCGGCAGATCGACGCCGTCCCGCAGTCCGTTGCCGGTGCCCAGTTCGAGGTCGCCAGCGAGTTCGGGGTGCCGCAGGGCCACGCCATCCCGAACGACGTGATCAAGCTTGGATACGACTACGAGGACTACGACATTGCGACTCGCTACACCTGGAAGTACCTTCGCGACGCAGACGCTCGTCAGGTCGCCGCAGTCCACAATTCCGTTCTGGAAGGTGCGAACCGAGCTACAACGACGGCTGTGCTCAAACGCCTGTTCGACCCGGAGCAGCGCCAATCCACCGAGGGCAACACGGTTTACGGCCTCTACAACGCCGACGGAATGTACATTCCGCCATACCTGGGCGACGAGTTCGACCCGGCAACGGACACCCACTACCTCACTACAGGCAGTGCGATCCTGGATCCGTCAGACGTCGAAACACTGATGGACAAAGTCACCCGCAAGGGATTCTCGAACGACACGGGCCGCCAGCTCGTCATCCTGGCCAATCCGTTGGAAGCGAAGCGCATCGCACAGTTCCGCGCAGGCGAACCCGGTGCAGATGGCGTGGAAGCTCACTTCGACTTCATACCAAGCGATTCCGCGCCTCCGCGACTTCTCGCGGAGCAGATCGTCGGAGACGTTGCACCAGCGAAGTGGAACAACCTCCCTGTCCTCGGAAGCTACGGCGAGGCATACGTCATTCAGTCGGCCTTCGTGCCCAAGGGCTACGTGGCCGTTGTTGCTTCTGCGGGACCGAATGCTGAGGGCAATCCGATCGGCTTCCGAGTCCATGCGAACCCGGCGTACCAGGGGCTGCGGTTGATCCCCGGCTCGGACTCGCGGTACCCGGTCGTGGGCTCGATCTATGCGATTGGCTACGGCACCGGCGTGCGGTACCGGGGTGGAGCGGCCGTCACGCAGGTCACGACCGGCGCGTACACCGTCCCGACGTTCCCGAAGTAGCCAGCCATGGCCAGGCGAAAGAGCGGCAAAGATGCACCCGCACCGGGTAAGTCCGAGTTCTCGCACGGCGCGGGACTGACGCCGCCCGGTACGACTCGATACATCGGTACCGTCGCTGGCCAAACCGTGTCTGACCCGAACAGTCGCAAGTCCCGCAGGCTGATTCGGGCCGCCACGCCCGGTCGGCCCGTCTAATGGCGGGGCGCAACTTCCGGTCCAAAACCCGCTACCGGGGTCAGCCCCGCGACAGCGGTGGACGGTGGAGCAAGACGTCAGGCGGTCCGAGCGCACGATCCCGCGCGACGAGAACGGCCATCGGTGCCTCGGCAGGCGCGGCGTCGGGGGCGGTTGTCGGCAAGGTGCTCGGACCGCGCATCGGTGGCGCAGTCGGGCTGGCCGCGACCGGAGGCAACGCGTTCGGCGGTTTCATCGGCGCGGCTCTCGGA
Source organism: Rhodococcus ruber (assembly GCF_027270735.1). Taxonomy (GTDB): domain Bacteria; phylum Actinomycetota; class Actinomycetes; order Mycobacteriales; family Mycobacteriaceae; genus Rhodococcoides; species Rhodococcoides rubrum_A. The sequence continues at coordinate 208,283 of NZ_JAPWIJ010000005.1, forward strand.
GACATCGCAGGCCCCAAGGTTGGCGCACTCGCGGGCGGGGCGATCGGTGGTGCGTATGGCTACCGATCCGCGCAGGCGCGCAGGCCATCGCCGAAGCGCCATTCTGCGCGGTCGAAGTCCGGCGTCAGGGCGTCGGCTCGTACGACAGCCCGCAGGCCCTCCACAGCCAGTACAGCTGGGCGCAAAGTGCGGTCGCGGTAGCCCCGGCACTCAGGTAAGTGCGAACCGAGTTTTCGGCTGTTGAAGTCAGGCGCGCACTGTGTTTACAACGAGCTTGCACTGCCAGCATTCGTACTGACCTTGGAAACGGTCCACGTTCTGACGGGCGTTGCACCGGGGGCAGTGGACCACCTTCATCCCCTTCGGTGCAGGCGGTTCGCCTTTCGACGCGACCACCGCTGCGATGATCGCGATTGGACCGAGCAACCCGAGAAAGAAGAAGCCGCTGCCACTCCGGTTCTTGCCGGTAGCGACGAACGCCGCGATAGCGCCGCAGACGACCGCGACAAAGACGTACGTCGCGAACATGCCGAGAGCTTCAGCGGCCATCACATCAGCGTCCATCACATCTCCAGATGATTCCGTGGCCCCGTCTTGAGACCAACCGGTCCAGACTATAGACGATTACGCACTAGACGTTTCTGCTCTGGATTGATCGACTGTAGACGGTTGTGCTTAACGAGCCATGCCGAACGCCGACCCAAAACCTCCGATCAACGAAACCCTCGGGGCTTTCGGCGAGCGAGTGCGGGCTCGTCGTCGCGAGCTGGGTCTGTCTCAGGAGTCCGCGGCAGAGGCGTGCGGGGTCCACTGGACCTATCTGAGCCAGGTTGAGCGCGGCCAACGCAGCCCCCGCCTGGAGAACTTGCTGCGGATCGCCAATGGCCTCGGATGCACGCCCGGCGCTTTGGTGGACGGTCTGACGTAGAGATCGAATGGCCACTCACCTTCGTCAGCTGCCCCGGTAGGGTAGGCGCGCAACGTCTTTCGGAGTACCGACCTAGCGCGTCCGGAAGCGATCGGGTAACGTTCCGGCTAGAGGCTCGGCCCGCCCGAGCTTCTAGTAGTCCCACTGACTCCATCTGGGCCAGGCGAGCGATCCGAGGCTAGTACCCTCCACGACTCGTACCAGCAGGGGCAAGTGACGGAGCACCGCGATTGCGGGCTGTCAGTGTTAGAAGCACCCGTCAGGCCAGTGGACACGAAGATCGGCAGTCAAACCCGGCTGCCGTGACCCCCGTAAGGGGCGTGTCCGTGTGCCGTGCGCATTTCATGGTCTCGCCCCTGGTTCACTGACCAGGAGATTCTAGTGGGAAAGCCCGTCGAAGTACCCCGCGTCAATCGGCCCGATCCGACGTTGCCGTCGATGACGGTGGAGGACGCCGTCGCGTTCTGTCACGAGCAAGGACTCGACTTCGTCACCAAGCGGACGATCCAAACCGCTATCTACTCAAAAGCAATGGTCCGGCACCTGGTCGCGAATCGTGTACGCCTATCTGAGCAGAGCGTCCGCGACTGGCTCGCGAGTACTGCCGAAGCCGACTTCATCCCGCGGCACATCCCCGGTCGTGCGTCGTGAGCGCGCCGATGAGCGACGCCGAGATGCGTGCACACGTCGAGAAGCTGCGCGATCCGCACCGCAGGGACCGCCTCGCGGACGCGTTCGAGTCAGCCAATGTGCATGGTGACAAGCCCGTTATCGACGGGTGGTCCGGACCAGACGGAGACCAAAGTCCGAACGTCATCGGTTACAAGAAGTACTCGCCCGGTGCTCGGTTCCACCCGGAGATTGCGGCGGCGCTGGACGAGGCGCACCTGATCAAAACCACAGTCCCCGAGCCGAAGTGGCTGGGCAAGAATGCGTTGCTGGACTACGACCACTCGAACTTGCGGTCCGGCAAGTGCCTTCCTGCGGTGTACCCGGACCCTGAGTTCGAGGACGACGAGGGCGGTCACGAACTCAATGTCTACGACCTGAGTAGTCGGCTCGGACGGCAATCGTTCGCGGAATCCCTGGATCTCGCGACGAGAGGGGAAGCAGGCCGATGCGTGGTGATCGTTGACCCCGGCCTGCCGTTCGTTACCCCGGACCTCCCATTGCGGTTTACGGATGAGGGCGACATCGCACCGAGTGCCGCGACGTTTCCGGTCACCTACGGATACTCCAGCAAGCGGGTAGCTCAGCTGGTCATGGAGCGGTTCGCCACGCAGTGCCGATGGTGCGACTCGCTGCACGCGGAACCGGAGTGGGGCCTGCTCTACTCAGCCGGGGCGACGGTTTATATCTTTCCGACCTGCTCGAGCTGCAAAGCCGGGTTCGACAGCGACTTCAGCTGGGACCCAAGTCAGCTCGACTACGTAGTCAACGACGGATGGTTCCGGGCGGCCGGCTACCCGTCGGACGAGAACTGCTGACAGAAAAGCGGCCAGACCGGATCGAGTTACGGTCTGGCCGCCTTCAGTTCTGCCTACATGCGATCCCACTCGCACATTCAATCCCATTGTCTCGTAAGGAATCTAAGTGAAGTCTACCGTAACGCGAGCGTCGACACCGGTTCGGCATTCGAAGTTGAAAGTTTCAGCCGGCACACGCCACCGGTTCGAGTTCCTCACCGACGTGCCGCCGTCGGTACCACGGGACTTGTCTGAGATGACCAACCGCGACGCAGCCCGTGCTATGGCTCAGGCGGGTTGGTACGTACTACCAACCAGCTCGGACCCGGCTGAAACCAAAAGGCCCGGCAGCGTCGTGGGTAGCCACTGGCACTGGGAGTCCTCTCGTGACCTCGATCAGATCGAGAGGTGGTGGGAAGATGATCCCGATCGAGGTGTGGCGTTACACGTCGGGCGTTCGCGCGCAATTGGTTTCGACCTCGACGCTGACTCGTTGGACGGGTTGCCTACCGATCTCGCCAAGGCGCTCCGAACCGGACTCGTACAGAAGACTCGCACCGGAGGAACCGACCGTGGGCACTACCTGTTCGCGATGGCTGTAGGAGACGACTTCAGCAACGGAGCCGGAGCGTTCGCACCCTTCGGAGAGGTACGCGGGCGGAACGGCGTGCTGATATGTGAACCCACGATCCACCCGAAAGCTCCGGTCGGCGGCCAATACCACTGGGAGACCTTCGGCGCGCTCCCACCTCTGCCCGACATATTGCGGGCGTGTTTAAAGGCGGCACCGTCGTCGGATGTCGCACCGTTGACATCTGCCGCTCTCGACGCGTTCTTAAAAGAGCACAACAAGAGCGAACGAGTGTCGCTGCTCGATGGCGTCGTGACCGTCTTCGAGCAAGATGTCGACAAGGGCATGGCGAGGCACGAGGCCCTGGTTCGTGCACTGCCGATGGCGTTCCGCGAGGCGATGGTCGGGTGCTATCCCGCGCGGGACGCGTACGTCCGGCTAGAGGGCGTCTTCGAGGCCGCGTTCACGATCCCCGCCTCGACGAACGGCTCGTTGAATCGAGGTCGGACTAGTCCGGGGCCGAACGAGTTCCGCAGAACCGCCGAGTGGGCCGCAGCACAAGCGGCAGTGGCTAGTCCGGATGAGACGCTAGCTCGGATCAACCGCGACGATCCGGCGCATGCGGTTGTCGATGAGGATGCCTTCTGGGATTCGCGGCCTTCCCTTGAGCACCTGCGCATGTTTGCCCGTTCGCGTCGAGTCGGCCCGTGGTCGATGCTGGGAGCGGTTTTAGCCCGCGTGCTTGCGGTCGTCCCGCCGTCGGTCGTGTTGCCTCCTACGATCGGCAGTCACGCCAGCCTCAATTTCTTCGTGGCGTTGGTTGCTGCGTCCGGCGACGGAAAGGGCTCGTCGGAGAGTGCCGCTGCCGACGCTATCGACACCACCCCAGACGTGTACGTTGCGACGCCCGGCAGCGGGGAAGGCATACCGAAGCAATACGCCTACAAAGCCAGCGGCAAACAAGTCAACCTCCGCAACTCTGTCATGTTCTCCGTCGCCGAAATCGACACCCTCGCAGCCCTCGGCAATCGCTCCAACTCGACGTTGATGCCGGAGCTTCGGAAGGCGTGGATGGGCGAACGCCTCGGCTTCGGCTACGCCACCGCGGACAAGGCGGTTCCGATCCTCGATCACCGGTACCGGATGACGATGGTGGTCGGGGTGCAGCCCGGACGATCCCGCGCGTTGTTGGAGGACAGCGACGGCGGCACCACCCAACGGTTCTTGTGGATGCCGACGACTGACCCGGACGCTCCTGATGAAGCCCCGGACGACCCCGGTACGTTGGCGCTTCACCGTTGGCCTAGGGGTGTTGTAGCTACTCATGAATCGGCATCTTCGGCGCAGCCGGTTCTGGAAGGTGGCGAGGTCACCCATCTCATCGAGATTGACGTTCTCGGTCTACAACATCCGGTCAAGCACTCCGAGCTTCAGGCGCTTCAACTTCCAAGTGTCGCTGTAAACCTGATCCACAGTACGCACCTCGTGAAGTTGCGGGGAGGGGCGCGGGACGGACTCGACGGGCACGCAATCCTAGCTCGATTAAAGGTGGCTGCGGCGCTCATGGTTCTCGATGGGCGAACCGACGCGGTCAACGAATCCGACTGGGACCTGGCGGGCATGGTGATGACAGTCAGTGACCGCACGCGCGCACAAGTGCAGAAGGACGTGGCTTTCAAAGCTGCCCAGCTTAATCGTCACCGCGGCCAGACCGAAGGCGAGCGCGAATTGGTCAAGGCCGAGGTGGTCGATACGGCCCGCTTCAAGCGAGTCGCCGGCAACCTACGCAAGCACCTCCGCAAGACCAGCCCCATGATGATGAATCAGCTCAAAAAGCGAGTCGCTCAACGAGACCGGGAATTAGTCGAGGACGCGCTGGGTGCTCTGGTCGATCTTGGGGACGTTGAGCTGGAGGACTTCGAGTACAAGGGAACGAAGGGCGTGCGGGTCTCCTGGACGGGGTGATCGCAGGACTGCGTCGGAAGAGGGCGTCTAGGCGGGTACGCGGGTACGAAGTACCCGCCTAGCGCGAGAAGGAAAGTGAAAAGTGGAGGAATCGTGCAGTGCAGAGACCGTAAAACGCCTGGTAAACACACAAAATGTCAATCGCGGGTAAGGAAGCGAATCGGCCGGACGACGCCGACGGGGGTACGCGTACCCCCGTACCCGCCTTCCCTCGGCCGAGGAGCGAGTATCGACGACTCGGTTCACCTTGGACGAGAAGATGGGAGGACGTGATGGCGAGTGAGTCGTGGACGAGTGAGCGGCGGACTGCGCGCCAGGAGGCCCTGAACCTCGATCATGAGCGCATCTTGAACGCACGCCGAGACGCGAAGATGTGGGCCGAGGTCGACGCCATGGCGGCCGACGAGGAAGAACGCAGGAAGGCACCGAAGAAGCTGAACGACGGGAACTTTGGTGCTCGGATGCCTCCGCCTGCTGAGGAGGGATGGGACTGGTTCTGAGCAAGCACGATAATCACGGTTGTAGTGGATTCGACGCGTTTGCCTCCCCGCTCAGCCTCACCCTTGCGGAGCGTCAGCCAGTCAGCTCACCCCGGCCTCAGCAGTAGCCCCAGGGTCAAGGTCGGGGACGCTACCGCTCTCTCGCGGAGTACGGGCCGAACGAGAAGCGACGACACAGATTGCACCCACCTAGCTCCACAGCTCCTCAGCGTTGACGGCGAATCGGGGGACTCGTCTCATCTCAGGGGTTCAAGCCCTTAGAGCCAAAATGCACTGACACTGAGCATAATCCAGTTGTAGCAACCCTTGTAGCTTCCGATGCGCGACTGGCGTACTTTCGGGGCCGAAAGCGTTCCCGATGACCGACGGCGACGTTTCCGACCCCACTCAGCAAGGCGAACAGGAGAACGAAATGACGACGATGCATGCGCTCGACCAGCGCGAACAACCGGTGACAAAGCTCAAGGGCCTCAGGGTTATTGGCTATGCGCGGGTCTCGACCAGCGCCCAGGAGAAGGGGCACGGCCTTGGAGCACAGTCCGACGAGATGCGTAGGTACTGCCAAGCAAACGAGCTCCAGTTACTCACTGTCACATACGATGTGATGAGCAGTGGGAGCGTGCCTAAGCTCTTCGGTCGTCAGACGGCCATCGCAGCGATCGAGTCAGGCCTCGCAGACGGGCTGCTGGTTCGCGCACTCGATCGCGCCACGCGGGACCAACTCGATGCTGCTTCAATCGCCAAGCGCGCCAATATAAATGGTTGGACGCTGCTTGACTGCAACGGGGCGAACTCCAGCGATGCGAGCCAGCGACTGCTCTTCGACATTCGAGTGGCGATGGCCGCCGAAGAGCGTAGGAAGATCAGCGAGCGGACCAAGGAGGGGCTACGTCGGGCCAAGGCGCAGGGCCAGCAGCTCGGCAGGCCGTCGAAGATCGACCCGTCCATCGTCGCGGAGATCATCGCCATGCGCCAGGAGGACGGCCTTAGCGCCAAGGTCATCGCACGCAAGCTGGACGAGTACGGCGTGCCCACCCCAGGTGACGGCATCCAGTGGCACCACAGCACGATCCGTCGCCTGCTCCAGCGAGAAGGCGTGGCCTGACGTGGACACCTTCGCCCTGATTCTCGTGGTCGTCCTGCCCATCGCGTTCATCGTCATCGGCGCAATCTTCGGAACCGGAAAGAAGTAGCAATGGCCTACGTACGCAAGATCGAGACCAGCCGTACCAAGAACAGCAAGCCAGTCCCGAGTTACCAGGTTCGGTGGCAGGAACCAGCTCGCGACGAGATGGGTAGGCCGATCCCCGTCAGCTCGTCTCGACCCGACGGTCAGACGAAGCAAGTCCACCTCAAGGAGACGTTCGGTTCCAAGGAAGCTGCGCAGGAGCGATGCGACGAACTGAATGCCCAAAGGCACAGGACTACTGCGCAATCCGCCTCGGAGATTCGCAAGGCAGGCGACCAACCATTCGGCCACTATGCGGCGGCGTGGTTGGAGTCGATGGAGGTCAAGGTCGCACGCGGTCAACTCAAAGAGCGCACCCTCAGCGACTACCGGAAGCTGCTCCATCGGTACGTGCTCGATAGGTTCGGCGGCCAGGCCGTCGCGACCATCACAGCGAGACAGTGCGAGGAGTTCCTAGCGGCGCTAGTTCGGCAGCAATCCCGACAAGGCGCGGACGGCGTGCTGAACAACCGACTCACCCCAGCGACTATCAAGCACGCCTGGTCGACATTCGGACGAGTCCTCAAGTACGCCATGCGGCACGACGCAATCCCGTCAAACCCAGCCGACCGAGTGGACTTCGCCGGGAAGCGATCCACCGGCGACCACGACCGCTTCGAGCACCACCCGCTCACTGCCGCTCAGGTTTCCGCAGTCTCCAACGCGGTCGCGGGTGAGGTGGACGGGCTGCCGGCGTACCCGATCTATGCGCTGATGGTGGACTTCCTCGCATACAGCGGCATCCGCGCCGCCGAGAACGCGGGCCTGGAGGTCGGAGACCTGGCTTTCACGACCGGCCCTGCCAGAGTCGACGGCTCCCCCACCGTGCGCTGTGCGGTCCAGGTACGCCGAACCAAGGACCGCAAGAACGGGCAGTGGGTATCGAGCACGCCCAAGTCCCGGAAGTCGCGTCGTACGGTTCCGCTGCCGACCTGGCTGGCGGAACGGATGCGGGCTTACCTCGCGGAACACCACCCGAGAGCCAACGAGCCGACCGCTCCCCTGTGGCCGTCGCGGAAGAACGGCGGTGGCTACCGCGCAGCAGGCGAACGCTACGCGGTACCGCTGGACTGGTCGCGGCCGTTGGCGATGGGAGCGTTCTACGACACAATCTTCCGACCGGCGTTGGTGTCTGTCGGCTTACCTGCCAGCGCCCCGTCGAACGGCAGTACGCCGGCCACTCGCGGGGTCCGTCTACACGACCTCCGCCATACATTCGCCACGATGCAGTTGATGGCCGGGACGCACTTCATGCAAGTCTCAAAATGGCTGGGACACAGCACTTTCACCCTGACGCTCGACACGTACGGCGATTGGATCCCCGAGGAAGACGGCGGCGCAGGCAATAACCTTCCCGAGCCAACCGCCGTCCTGATGACGCCCACAGCCGAACCATCGAACGTGGTCCCACTCTTTGGCAAGAGGTCCGGCTAAAACAAGGGCTCCTGAGTGTCTTGTCCATCGTCGTCGTTATCGTTATCGTCATCGTCATCATTGGACGCGCCAACTATCGACGACACGTTCGCGGGACCCAGCAACCAGTTATATTTGCCTTCCTTCGTCAGCGTCCCGGTCACCCGTAACGGAGTGTCATTGCGATGCGCCTCAATAGCTACTTTGTACTGATCAGGGTCCAGGTTAATTCTTACGATCCGCGTGCCAGGCCTATTAGAGACATGTAGTCGAATGGTGTGCGACTCCAGCGTGGAGACGTGATCGAGCAAGGTCACTTCGCCTACGAGGTTCACAGTCTCAGGCTCTGCTGTGATTCGAAGCTGATCCGCGATCCTAGCAAGGATTGGAGACTCAACAGAATCGAATGCTATCTCAGTAACCCTATCCAATTGCCTGCCTAAGCCCGGGCGGGAAATTGTCACAGCACCATCACCGTTATCAGTCAACGAAGCAAGCGCGTGGGACATCTCGTGCGAGAATCCAGTTTCAATCAAATCCTCAAATATCACATCCCGCGGATCACGCTTATATTCGTCCAACTTGTCCCGAGTTGCGGAAATTACATCCTCGAATTTTTGAATTATTTCCGCCCCAGACCGACTCTCGACATTAATCAGCTTCGACGAGCTCGATTCTTCGCTTGCTTTGCTGTAATAGAATCGTTTTCCTGAGGGCGTGTAGGCGGTTACTACGAAACTTCCAATTTCGGTCTGCCCCATCAGGGTTTCGTCCATAAATCTTTTTGCTATATACGGCGATGAGTTCCCGAAATACCGGCGAGGCTCCTTAGAGGCTTTAGCAGCCGCCATTAAGGTCTCTCGCGCGACACTGAACAGGGCCTCGCCTAAGCGCCATCCAATAAGTCCCGGGGTAACTGCCGTTTCCTTTTCCCAACGCGTAGCCTCCAACATCGACCGATGCTGCACAGTCATCAGGGCGTTGACGCTTTCCACCTCTTGCCCATGTTCATACCTGAGCGCGCGGTAGGCGCGTCGCAGCAACTGGACGTAATCACCCTTTGTGTGATCAATCGGGAAAAGAATCTCCTGGTCACTCAAACTTTCATTACGCCAGACCTGCAAAGTGTCAGATGCTAGAGAATCCAGATGCCAGTTGAATCGCTGCAGTAGGGAGGTTATGATTTCTGGGTCGTAAACCTCTTCGCCCGACTCGTTGCCGATAGTCATGGCCTTCCACCCTGCCCAATACGCTCCATGATCCCGCACAGAGCAACATCGTCAAACCTATTCGCGATTGGCGCCTTAACTGTTGTCGTACTACCTGCGATGGGCGGCATCCCTTCGAGGTCGACCCAATATGCACGGTGCCGTAAATGCAATGCGTCGACACCTAAATTCACCCACTCATGCTGATGCGCAGGAAGATGCATGATCACAAGAATCTTCTTTACATCAGGGTTTGGGCTCCGGAAGTAGTCGTAGCGCGCTTTCTTCACCCGCGCGCTGACGTGAGTTCCACCGCGACCAACCGATGTCGCTGTGGCTTTCAGCTGGATCTCGAGGCGCGCCACCCCATCGCCCCCTTTGTGCTTGTCAGAGCGGTGGGTGAGGATAATGTCGATGCCTTCATCAATCTCAGGCCTCCCTGAGATTACGCACCCAGCGGCCGCAGCAACGCCACGTACGTACGACTCCTGAAACGCTTCCATGAGGTCGGTGAGCCTGGACACGGAGCCACGCAGGGGCGGTGGAGGACCCGGAGGAGCGCCCGTCGTGCTCGACATGACTCAGGACTCTACTGCTCGAATGCATGTTCGACATCATGGCAGACAGTACCGACAATCTTTAGGCATCCACCAACCAGCCACCCATACACAGACGCCCGCACCTCACGGCCTTTTCACGGCCCTACAAGAGTTGGGAGACGAGCCGAACCTAAAAAATCAGACTCTGACCTGCGGAAATACAGTGCCCCCAGTCGGACTCGAACCGACACTGTGCGGATTTTAAGTCCGCTGCCTCTGCCAATTGGGCTATAGGGGCCACCGCCGAAGGTTCGCTCCGGCGGTGACGATCATATCGGGCTGCTACTGCGCCGGGATGACCGGCGGCACGAAGTCGAAAGTCATACCGAGTAGCCACACCAGCAGCAGGACCACCGGGAAGTGAAAGATGAACTGCAGGAACGTGAATCCGATCAGATCACGTGCTCGCAGGCCCAGCACTGCCAACAACGGGAGCATGAAGAACGGGTTGATCAGGTTCGGCAGCGCCTCGGCCACGTTGTAGATCTGGACTGTCCAGCCGAGGTTCATCTGCACATCGGTGGCCGACTGCATCACGTACGGCGCTTCGACGAGCCACTTGCCGCCGCCCGAGGGAACGAAGAGTCCGAGTACGACGGTGTACACCGCGATGACCACGGCAAATCCGCCGCCGCTGCCGATATCGGTGAAGAAATTCGCGAGGTGTTCGGAGATCGTGACACCTCCCCTACCCTCGGCCTTGGTCAGCATGGCCGCCATCGCGGCGTACAGCGGGAACTGCACCAGGATGCCTGCGGTCGCAGGGACAGCCTTGCTCACCGAATCGAGGAATCGGCGCGGAGTGCCATGCAGTACGAGCCCGAGCATCAGGAACACCAACAAGTACCCGTTGAGGCTGCTGACCACCGACAGCACAGGCAGCGTCAACAGTTGGGAGACAAGCCAACCCAACGTCATCGCGCCCACGAAGAGCGGAAGAATACGACTGTACTCGAGCCACTCCCCCGGTCGACTGCGTGGAGCAGGCTCGGACACGGTGTCGTCCAAATTGACGTTCATGTCCTCGGCCGTTTTGATCGCCGCGCCCTTGGGTGCCGAGAAGTGCGCAATGGCCACGGTGAGGACGATGATGATCACGCACATCAGCAATGACTGCCACGTGAAGATGGTGGTTCCGAAATCGAGTACTCCGGTGACCGAAAGTAGAGCCGGCGGAAGCGAACTCGCCGTCGCCTGCAGCTGAGCCGCCGAGGACGACATTCCGAGTGCCCAGACCGCTCCGAGTCCCATGAATGCCGCAGCCCCGAGTGCCCGGTAGTCCACGCGCAGATCGTCACGGCGCGCGGTGGCACGGGCCAGCAGACCGGCGAACACCAAGCTCAGGCCCCAGTTGAGGAACGACACCGAGCAGGACAGCAGCGCCACGAAACTGACTGCGCTACTGGAACTCTTGGGCACCTGCGCCAACCGGGTGATCAATCTGGCGACCGGTGGAGATGTGGCCACCACGTATCCGGTGAGAACCACCATCGCCATCTGCAGAGTGAACGCGGTCAGATCCCAGAAGCCGTTCCCGAACGCGTCGACCACATTCTGCGGTGACGAGCCGTTGGCGAAGGCAGCGACAGCCACGACCACCACGCCGACGAGGGCGAAGATGTACGCATCGGGGAACCACTTCTCGGTCCCCTTGGCGAGCGCTTGCGCTACGCGGGCCAGCCCTTTCTCGGCCGGCGCCTGGTCGGCCGGAGCCTGTTCGGCGGGTGACGTCATCGGTGGTCCTCACCTCGAAGGGAGCCGTGACGTGGGCCACAGCACCTAACAGGCTTCACCGAAACATGCAGCGATGCAACCTACATCGCCGCAGACCGCGTCTGCATAATTGCAGATCAGATCTTGATGGACATCGCGATGCCGTCGAGAATGTCGTGCTCACTGACCGTCAACGAGCTGACGGCACCGCGTCGCTCGAACTCTTCGGCCAGCACGCTGCACACGATCGCTCCGCCGCCGATGACGTCGACCCGTCCGGGATGCATGGGGCCCAACGCGCTTCGCTGCGTGTGGGTCATTCCGATCAGGTCCTCGCATACCTCGAACAACTCCGAGAAGGGCACTCGCGACAAGTGCACCGCGTCGGCGTCGTACTCGGGTAGTTCCTTGGCGATGGCCGCGATGGTCGTCATCGTGCCGGCCACCCCGACCCAACTCGACGCGTCGCCGATCGATACTTCCTCGAAAGCCTCCGCCAACTTCTCGCGGGCGTACTCACGCGCGCCGTTGATCTCGTCCGCGGTGGGGGGATCCGAATGCAGGAATCGTTCGGTCAGACGAACACACCCGATGTTCGCCGAGAACGCCGCCTTCACGCCTTTGGCGTCGCCCAGTACGAGCTCGGTGGAACCGCCGCCCAAATCGACGACCAGGAAAGGGCCTGCAGCAGAATCGAGTTCACCGACCGCACCGGCGAAGGACAACCGCGCTTCCTCGTCACCGGTGATCACCTCGGCCTCGGCACCGGGAATGACCTTGCCGAGCACCTCGCGCACCATCGAGAAGAAGTCCTCCCGATTGGACGCGTCACGGGTGGCGGAGGTGGCGACCATGCGCACCGCGGTGGCCCCGGTCTTACGGATGATCTCCGCGTACTCCACCAATGCAACACGGGTCCGCTCGATGGCCTCGGGCACGAAGGCTCCGGTCGCGTCGACGCCTTGCCCCAGCCGCACGATCCGCATCTCACGAGCGACGTCGGCGAGGGACTTCCCGTTGTTGTCGGCGACGAGCAGGCGGATCGAGTTGGTGCCGCAATCTATTGCTGCAACCCTGGTCATGATTTCTCCGCACGTAGTTCTTCGATGGTCGGCCAGTCGGCCGGAATAGCTTTGCCACGCAACGAGTTCTCGGCGGCAAGGGCCACCGACTCGTCACCCAGCGGGTTGACGCCCGGGCCCTTGGCCAACGAATGGGCGATCAGCACGTGCAAGCATTTGACCCGATCGGGCATGCCACCGCCAGTGAAATCCGTTCCGAGAGATTCGATCTCGTCACGTTCGGCCAGATACGACTGATGCGCGCGCAGGTAGGCTGCAGCCAATTCGGGATCGGTACCGAGGCGTTCGGTCATCTCCCGCATCACCCCGGCCGATTCCTGACGGCTCGCCTCTGCCGTCAGCCGGGGGTCCGTCAAGTAGAACAGGGTGGGAAAAGGTGTACCGTCGGGCAGCTTGGGGGCGGTTTTCACCACGCCCGGCCTGCCGTCAGGAGATCGATATGCGATCTCGAGTACGCCACGTGGTTCACGTCCGAGCTGCGATGCGACCGCATCGAGATCTTCCTGCGAGACTGCCGAGGAATTCACCCGACCGGTCCTCCTTCTGATTCTGGTGCCGGCGGGGCCGGCACGGGTTCTGGCTGTACGACGGGCATCGGTGCGGACGTCGGCTCCGCAGGCTGGTCCGAACCCTGCGGCTGGACTGCGGTGTTCCAGAGGTCGGTGTACCAGGGACCCGTCGGGGCACTGTCGGCTGCGAGTTCCTCCGGGGTCTTGCCGTAGTCGCCGGGCAACTGCACCTGGTACGGCGTCTCCCCCGGCATCACGAACCGCAGGCGCTCACGCGCATCCGCCGCAATCCGGGACGGCTCGTCGAGCTGAGATTTCTGAATCCGGAGCGCTTCCACGTCGTTCTCCAACGCCCGTCGCTCGGCCAGCACGGACTCGAGTTCGCTGCGCTGCGAGAAGTAAGTGCGTAGTGGTACTGCCAGCGTCAACGCCAGCGCACACACCACAACGCCGAGAATGACGGCCCGTCCGGTGGACAGTCCGAGGAACGTCCGCTCGGGCATCTTGGGCCGACGAACACCGACGCGCCGGGGAGCGGCCTTGCCTCCGACCACCGCGTCGCGCACCTGCTCCGATGGTTCCGGCGGGGTGGCCGGCCGGCCGGAGGCGTTCTCGTCACGAGAGACGCCCCCGGACTTCGACCGACTCGAAGAGGAGGAACGGCCGCGGGGTCGGGGATCACGTCCACCTGGACTGGTCCCGGACCTTCCGCGCCGTGCCATCATTCATCTCCACTTCGTGCGATATGTACCTGTCTGCTATCCCTCGTAATTGAACCGGGGGAAAGACAACTCGCCGGCGTAACGCGCCGCGTCGCCCAGAGCTTCTTCGATACGCAGCAACTGGTTGTACTTGGCCACGCGCTCGCTTCGAGCCGGGGCACCGGTCTTGATCTGGCCGCTGCCGACGGCAACTGCCAGGTCAGCGATGGTGGTGTCCTCGGTCTCGCCGGACCGGTGGCTCATCATCGTCTTGTAGCCGTTGCGGTGCGCGAGATCGACTGCGTCGAGGGTCTCGGTGAGCGTGCCGATCTGGTTGACCTTGACCAGCAGCGCATTGGCCGCACCCTTGACGATGCCGTCTTCGAGGCGCTCCGGGTTGGTGACGAACAGATCGTCGCCGACGAGCTGAACCTTGTCGCCGATCGACTCGGTGAGGGCAACCCAGCCGTCCCAGTCGTTCTCGTCGAGCGGATCCTCGATGGAGACCAGCGGGTAGGCGTCGACGAGTTCGCCGTAGAACGCCGACATCTGCTCAGCGGACTTGGTCTCACGCTCGAAGGCGTAGCCCGTGCCCGCGGTGTAGAACTCGGTGGCTGCCACGTCGAGCGCGAGCGCGACGTCCTGGCCGGGCTTGAGGCCGGTCTTGCCGATGGCCTCGAGGATCAGGTCGAGAGCTGCCTTGGTGCCGGCGAGATCGGGAGCGAAGCCGCCCTCGTCGCCGAGTCCGGTGGACAGGCCCTTGGCCTTGAGCACGGACTTGAGTGCGTGGTAGACCTCGGCACCCCAGCGCAGCGACTCCTTGAACGTGGGAGCACCGATCGGCGCGATCATGAATTCCTGCACGTCGACGCCACTGTCGGCGTGTGCGCCGCCGTTGATGATGTTCATCATCGGCACGGGGAGGATGTGTGCGTTCGGTCCGCCGAGGTAGCGGAAGAGCTCCAGGCCGGTGGACTCGGCCGCAGCCTTGGCGACAGCGAGCGAGACACCCAGCAGGGAGTTCGCGCCCAGGCGGGACTTGTCGGGAGTGCCGTCGAGATCCAGCAGAGCCTGGTCGACCGTGCGCTGCTCGATGGCGTCGAGGCCGATGACCGCGGGCGCAATCTCGTCGAGCACCGCGTTGACGGCCTTCTCGACGCCCTTCCCGCCGTAGCGGTCTCCGCCGTCACGAAGCTCGACGGCCTCGTGCTCACCGGTGGATGCGCCGGAGGGGACGGCTGCGCGGGTCAACGTCCCGTCGTCCAATGCGACCTCGACCTCAACCGTGGGGTTGCCACGGGAATCGAGGATCTCGCGAGCTCCGACCTGCTCAATGATGGCCACGAATGCTTCTCCTAGTAACGGGGACCGGCGGACTGTGCCGGGTGCAAGACTAGCCGCTCCCCGGGCTAGCCCGCGATGCACGGAGTTCTACGGCCTGGTGCCCACCGAGTACGCGGCCGCTCGATCTCGCACGTCACGCAGATACTGACCCGAGAGGTTGTACGCCATCAATGCCGTCTCCCAGCCCTGTGCCGTCCGCAGATCGCCGCCGCGGGCGCACAGATAGCGAGCCGCGGTCAACGCCGCATCGTCGATGTTGTCCGGATCTGCGATGCCGTCGCCGTTGGCGTCGACACCCCATTTCTTCCACGTCTCGGGGATGAATTGCATGGGACCCATCGCTCGATCGAACTCGGCGTCACCGTCCATCACGCCGCCGTCGGTGTCCGGAATCTCGGCGACACCCGGCCCGCCGTCCAGAGGAATCCCGCGGATCGGCGGCGCGACCAGGCCGTCGGGCTGCACCGAGGATCCCTGGAATGTGCCGTGCCGGCTTTCGATGTAGCCGATGCCGGCGAGTGTCGTCCACGCGATTCCGCAGTCCGCGTCCGTCTCGGTCATGATCGCGGCCGCGTGCCCGTACGACGCGAGAGCCGTCACCGAGATACCCAGTGCGTCGGTCTGAGGTTCGGCCCACGCGAGCAACAAGTCGGCTGTCCGGCCGGGTGCGTTGAAGTCGATCACCGGCACGTCGGTTCCCGGACCGGGCGGAATGCCCTCGGGAATCTCACGCTTCGGCTCGCTGCTGCCGCACGCGGTGAGCGCAAGGAGGACCGATGCGGTGGCGAGCACGCAGATTCGTGAGATCACCTCACCATCCTGCACACGCAAGGTAATAGAAAGCTAAAGGTCCGTAAAACCCCAGTTCAACGTGCATTCGGCCGGCGATGCAGGGTGTATGTTTCTGTCAACCTTCACGCATGAGGGTCGCCTACCCTTTGAGAGGGAAGGCGTACCAATGTTCATTGCACAACAGGAGAAGTGCCCGTGTCCGTTCTCGCCGCAGCAGGATCCGCGCCGTCGATCGCCACTCAGATGTTCGGCAGCGGTCTGATCGGTCTTCGCGAGGGCCTCGAGACCGGCATCGTGGTGATGATCCTCGTTGCGTTCCTCGTCAAGGCCAACCGACGCGACGCACTCAAGTGGGTGTGGCTGGGCGTCGGGCTGGCCGTTGCCATGGTGGCCGCGATCTTCTTCGTCATCCACTACGGCACATCCACGGTCACCGGACTGACCGCCGAGATCATCGCGGGCGCGGCATCGCTCGTGGCCGTGGTCATCGTGACGGCAATGGTGCTGTGGATGCGCACCGCCGCCAAGAACATCTCCGGCGAACTGCGAGCGAACATGGAGAAAGCGCTGACCGTCGGGCCTGCTGCAGTGCTGACGCTGTCGTTCTTCGCTGTCGGCCGCGAGGGCGTCGAGACGGCATTGCTCATGGTCGGCTACGCCGAGAACACGAACGGCAGCCTGTGGCCGCTGCTCGGTCTGCTGTTCGGCATCGTTGTCGCTGCCGTGCTGACGGTGTTCCTGTACTTCGGTGCCGTGCGCATCAACTTTGCCGTCTTCTTCAAGTACACCGGCATCTTCCTCATCGTGGTCGCCGCCGGAATCCTCGCCTACGGAATCCGCGCACTGCAGATCGGCGGAGTACTGCCCGGTGGCAGCGCTGTCGCCTTCGACATCAGCGCTCACTTCGACGCCTCGAGCTGGTACGGCACCGTGCTCGGCGGCATCTTCAACTTCCGTCCCGAACCCACTGTCTTCCAAGCGATCGCCTGGGTGCTCTACATCGTCGTCGTGTTGTTCCTCTTCCTCCGCCCGGTCCGCGTTCCCGCGGCTCCCGAGCCTGTACTTCAGAACTCCTGAAAGGCACCACCATCATGCGTCGTTCCACCTTCGCTCTGGCCGCGGTCGCGGTTCTGCCGATTGCCCTGGCCGGATGCACCGAAAAGTCTTCCAACGAAGCCGCATCGGGCGATATCGCCGTCACCGCGACCGACTCCTCCTGCGACGTGAGCGCATCCGAGGGCACCACCGGTAACTCGACGTTCCAGATCACCAACAACGGCAGCAAAGTCACCGAGTTCTACGTCTACGGCGAGGGCGACCGCGTCATGGGTGAGGTCGAGAACATCGGACCCGGGTTGACGCGTCAGCTCATCGTTGCGCTGCCTGACCCCGGCACGTACCAAACCGCCTGCAAGGCAGGCATGGTGGGCGACGGTATCCGCGCCGATTACGTCGTCACCGGCGACTCGGTCCGCACCGCAGGCGAGGACGGGCTCCTCACCGAGGCCGCCGCCGGCTACAAGCGCTACGTCGTCAGCCAGATCGACGCGTTGCAGGACACCACGGCATCGTTCGTCACCGCCGTCAAGAGCGGGGACGTCGACGCAGCCAAGGCCCAGTTCCCCATTGCGCGTAGCTATTACGAGCGCATCGAGCCCGTGGCCGAGAGCTTCCCCGATGACCTGGACCCACGCATCGACCTGCGTGAGCCGGACGTGGAGCCCGGTGCCGAGTGGACCGGATTCCACCGCATCGAGAAGGACCTGTGGTCGCAGGGGCTGCAGCCGGACACCAACGCAATGGCTGATCAGCTCGAGGCCGACATCACCGAACTCGCCGACAAGATCAAGGCCGACGATTTCACCATCGACCCCATTCAGGTCGCCGGTGGCGCACAGGGACTGCTCGACGAAGTTGCCAAGACCAAGATCAGCGGTGAAGAGGACTTCTTCTCACACACCGACCTGTGGGACTTCCAGGCCAACGTCGACGGCTCCCAGGCCGCCATCGCCGCGGTGCGCCCCATCCTCGACGAGCGCAACGCCGATCTCGGTACCGCCATCGATGCCCGCTTCGCAGAACTCGACGCCGAACTCGCCAAGTACCGCAGCGGCGACGGCTTCGTCTTCTACGACACGGTGACCGAACCCCAGCGTCAGGAACTCTCCAACAAGATCGACGCATTGTCCGCCGAAGTGAGCCAGGTGCAGGGTGTCGTTGCCGGACAATAAGACTGGACAATTTTCCCGGCGGCGCCTGTTCGGTGCCGTCGGGACGGGGGCTGCACTCGTTGGAGTGGGAGCCATCGCTGGACACGCGACCGCCTCCGGAGCCGAGGCACCCGCTTCGGACGTCGTCGACTTCCGTGGCGATCACCAGGCCGGGATCGTCACACCGGCGCAGGACCGCATGCACTTCGTCGCCTTCGACATCACCACCGATTCTCGTGAGGATTTCGTTGCCCTGCTGAAGAAGTGGACCCTGATGGCCGAACGGCTCACCAAGGGCGAGGAGACGTTCGACGGCGGCGCAGTCGACGGTGGCCAGTACAACCCCCCGTCCGATACCGGCGAAGCACTCGGCCTGACGGCGTCGTCGCTGACGTTGACGATCGGATTCGGTCCGTCGATGTTCGACCGATTCGATCTGGCCGCGAAAAGGCCTGCGTCGCTTGCCGATCTGCAGCATTTTCCGGCCGACAACCTCGATCCCCGACGCTCCGGCGGCGACCTCTGCATCCAGGCCTGCGCCGACGATCCCCAGGTTGCCGTGCACGCGATCCGCAACCTCGCTCGCGTCGGGTTCGGTACCGTCTCGGTGAAGTGGTCTCAACTTGGCTTCGGTCGAACCTCGTCCACCTCGACCACCCAGGCAACACCGCGAAACCTGTTCGGATTCAAGGATGGAACGGCGAACCTCAAGGCCGAGGACCCGTCGTTGCTGGACGAAAACGTCTGGGTTGCGTCCGATGACGATCAGGAATGGATGACAGGTGGCTCCTACCTCGTGGCGCGTCGGATCCGCATGCTCATCGAATCGTGGGACCGCACCACACTGAAGGAACAAGAGCGAGTGATCGGGCGCAGCAAGGGCTCCGGCGCCCCGCTCGGCCAGAAGGACGAGTTCGACGCACTCGACTTCGAGTCCCAGGGTCCCGAGGGCACCTTCATCGACAAGACCGCGCACGTGCGCCTGGCGTCGAAGGAAAACCTCGGCGGCATCCAGATCCTGCGTCGGGGATACAACTTCACCGACGGATCCGACGGCTTCGGCCACCTCGACGCAGGCCTGTTCTTCATCGCCTACTGCCGCGACCCGCTGACCCAATTCGTCCCGATGCAATTGGCCCTGTCCCGCAAGGACGCACTGAACGAATACATCCAACACGTGGGTTCTGCGGTATTCGCCTGCCCTCCCGGCGTCGGAGAATCCGAATACTGGGGTTCGACGCTGTTCGAGTAGTTCGGTCCTCCGCTGCGGTTGAGCCCTGAGTCCAGCGGAGGACACCGAATCATCTGGGTGTCAAATTTCCACTCAGGGTCACAAATTCCGTTATTTTGCAACAGCTTTCGCAATTTTTTCGAGTTTGACAGAACTGTGCGGTCTGCTTATGTTCTAGCGGTTCGGATTCGTCGCCGACTGCTCCTCGAAGGGATTCATGCCCCTCCCCCAGACTGCCGATACTCAAGCGACCTACCTCCTCGATCGTCACATGTTTGCCCTGTGGACCTGGTCTTCCGGCACTGTCGGGCCTCCCCCACCCGTCGGCGATGCCCAGACGGTCACGCTGGCAGTTCCGACACCGAACCTTTCGGGGTTCGAGGTATCCGACGTCGACTGCGCGTTGATCGAGCCCGATCGACTGGCCGACGTTGTTCTCGACTCCCCCGGTGCCTCGGTCGACGCGTGGCGCACGCACCTGACGGGCGACGATTCTGCGCTGCCGATCGCTGGGCATGCGGTTCCCGATGCCACCGGCAGAGCGGTGGCATCGGCGGAACACGCCGTCGCCGCTTTTCGCCATACGACGGCCATTGCCGCCGAACTGCGCACAGCGCTGGTCGCGGAGATGCGGCCCTACCAGGTGCGCGGCGTGAGTTGGCTGCGGGAGACCGTGTCCGCCCACGGTGGTGCGGTGCTCGCGGACGAGATGGGGCTCGGCAAGACGCTGCAGGCAATCGGCTACCTCGTCGGGCGCGCAGACGAGGGGCCGCAGGTGGTGGTGAGTCCGACGTCGCTGGTCGGAAACTGGGCGCACGAGATTGCTCGGTTTGCACCGAACCTGTCGACGGTGATCTGGCGCGGCGGGCCACTGCCTGCGATGGACCCGAGAACGGTGCTGCTCACGGGGTATCCGACGTTGCGCACACACGGTCCGCAGCTCGCCGATCTTCATTGGGCCACTGCAGTATTCGACGAGGCACAGGTGCTGAAGAACCCGCGTACGCAGATCTCGAAGGCCGCGCGCATCATCGACGCCGGCGCGACGATCGCGATGACCGGCACGCCCGTCGAGAATCATCTCGACGAATTCTGGGCGCTGCTCAACCTCGTCGCACCGCACTTGTTCGGGAACAAGACTCAGTTCCGGCGTCGATTCATCAAGCCGATAACGGACGGTTCCGGCGTCGCCGCCATTCGGCTCCGCGCAGCGATCGAACCGGTTGTACTGATGCGAAAGAAGTCTCAGGTCGCCGGATCGCTTCCTCCGAAGATCCATGCAGACCTCATCTGCGACCTCACCGAGGAACAGCAGAACCTGTACGACCGCGTCCTCGATCAGGCGATCGACGACGGCTTCGGCGATGGCGTGCAACGCCAGGCCCGGGTGCTGGCGGCTCTGACCGCACTGAAGCACGTATGCAATCACCCGGCACTGGTCACGGGCGACTCCGACGATCTGACGGGACGGTCGGGGAAGCTCGACCTCTGCACCGACATCGTGGCCAACAACCTCGAAACCGATTCGCCCACAATCATCTTCACCCAATATCGCAAAACCGGCGAACTTCTCGTACGGCACTTCGGCGAACAGTTCCGAGTGTCGGTGCCGTTCTTTCACGGAGGCCTGAATCAGGAACAACGGGCGGATATCGTTCGACGCTTCCAGGCCGACGATGGCCCTACCGTACTGGTTCTGAGCCTGAAAGCAGGCGGCACCGGACTCACCCTGACTCGCGCAGCCGACGTCGTCCACTTCGACCGATGGTGGAACCCAGCCGTCGAAGCGCAGGCTTCGGATCGAGTCCATCGGATCGGGCAGACCCGCACGGTCACCATCACCACGCTGACCACCGACACCACCATCGAGGAGCACATCGCGGCCATGCATTCGCGAAAATCGACGCTGTCCGACGTCGCCGATATGTCGGGTGTAGCCGCGCTGGCGAAGCTGGACGACGACCGGCTCGTCGACACCCTGCGCCGCAAGCGAACCCGCTGACATGGCGGACGACGACTTCGGCTACACAGCATGGGGGCGGGACTGGGTTCGACTCGCACAGCCGCTACGCGTGACCCGACCCGACCCCCGGCTACCCCGCGCCCGCGCGCTGGCGAAGGGTGGAAAAGTGGAGGTGACGATCAGTGCCGGCAAGATCCGAGGAGTCGTCGAACACGGGCGCACAACACCTGAGGTCTCTATCGAGGTGGCACCGCTGCCTTCACCTGCTCTGAACATCATCACCACCCAATTGCAGGGATCCCGAACAATTCTCACCGACGAGATGTATCGCGCCTGCACCGAGCGAGGTCATCCGCCCGTACCCACACTCACCCGGGTCGAGTGCACGTGCCCCGATAGCACCGGTCGGTGTATCCACGTGCTCGCCGTCTATTACGACATGGCTCGGCGCATCGACGACGATCCGCGTCTTGCCCTCGATGTTCTGACTCCGTCCGACGGCCCTCGCGAATCCGCGGCAATCCCACGGCGGTGGACCGCACTCGACGGCCTCGATCCGGCTGATTACTTCGCGGTTCGGTGATCGATGACGAGTGCCACCGGACTAGTCTGATCCGATCCAGTTCAGCGATGAGTTTGCACGCGCGGCTCGGTCTACACGTCGTACATCGTCATCATCGACATCGGGAGCACACATGGGACAGCTGGTTCGGGTACAGAACTTCACCGTTTCGAGCGATGGGATCGCAGCGGGAGTGGACCAGAGCTTCGAGAGCCCGTTCGGTCTCGATCATGGAAGCCTGATGGCGTGGTTCTTTGCCACCGCCAGCTTTCCGGGAAACGTCGATTCCAACGGTAGCCGCGGACTCGACGACTACCTCGCCCGTGACTTCAGCAACAACATCGGTGCCGAGATCATGGGCCGACACAAGTTCGGCCCTCAACGCGGACCGTGGACCGACCACGAATGGCAGGGCTGGTGGGGCGAAGAACCCCCCTTCCACACACCCGTCTTTGTCCTCACCCACCACGAGCGACCATCGATCACACTCTCCGACACCACGTTCCACTTCGTCGACGGCGAGCCCGCCGAGGTACTGAAGCAAGCAAAGGAGGCGGCCGACGGTAAGGACGTGCGACTCGGCGGCGGCGTCACCAGTATTCGGGAATTCCTCGACGCCGACCTCGTCGACACCATGCACATCGTCGTCTCGCCCATCGAATTCGGCTCGGGTCTGAAGCTGTGGGATTCGCCCGACGAGTTGAACGACAGATTCGAGCACGAGGTCGTCCCCAGCAGCAGCGGCGTCACGCATCACCTGTTCTGGCGCAGGTAGCCGGTCCGGATCAATGCGGCTTTGTTGCACTCTGAGCGACTGAAACCCACATTGATCCCGACCCGAGGGACGAGGGCCACGAAAAGGAACTGACGAGTTCGGGTGGAGCAGGGACTAGCCCCGCAGACCCCAGTGCTCGATCCAATCCAGTGCAGACATCTCACCCGGCGCGATGCCCGCGTTACGGGCGGATGCTTCGGCGTTACGAATCAGAGCTGCGAAGTCCAACACCCGACGCCGCAGCGCGTCCTCGGCACTCTCCCCGCCGTGCGAATGATCGACCCCGATGTGTACGACGCGTAGGCCGTCGGGAACGAGTTCGTCGGGTAGGCCGGCCTTGGTGGCTCGTCCGATCACCTTCTGCGCCAGGGCGAGTGACGGCTGCGACAAAGCAATGCCGTCGATGCAGGATCCTCGCGCCTTCTCCGACGCCTTCTTCTCTTCCCAGGCGCGCTCTTGTTCGACGATGTCGATCGGTCCGCCGTCCTGGCGAGCGAGGTGCGGGCTGCGGTGGGTCAGTTTGGCAACGAGTCCCGCGGCGACGTCGTCGATATCGAATGCATTCTCGGCGGCGTTCTGAGCGATCCTGGAGTGAAAGAGCACCTGCAGCAACAGGTCTCCGAGTTCCTCGCGCAGGTTGTCCAGGTTCCCTGCGGCGATCGCGTCGAGGAGTTCGTAGGTCTCTTCCAACAGGTAACCGCGCAGCGATTCGTGGGTCTGCTGTGCTTCCCACCCACCGACGGTGTGCAATCGGTCCATCAGGTGCACCGCCGCGATCACGTCGTCACCGGGCAACTTCTCGGCAGAGATGACTCGTTCTCCGCGCGCGATCCGGTCCAGGACGTCGGGGTTGGCCCGGTCGGTACTGACCAGAACGGCATCGACGGCATCGGGCGCAGCGGTGCCGGAGAACAGCCATCGCACCCGCACCGGTACCTCTTCGGTGAATTGCACCGCGCCACCGAGGAATTCGACAGCGTCCACGGGTACCTGTGCCGGCCGAACGGGGTCGAGCAGAACTACCGTCACCGCTACACCCCCACTGTTTGCTCCAACAAGACCGACCGAGATGGCTTACCGTCCAAGGATAGGATGAGATCGGCGATGAACTGCACCAATTCGACGTCGCGTACGCGCGCCGCCCCCACTCCGCCACCCTCGACGCGCGGCAGCGGCAACTGCACCACCCCGGTCGTCGCCCGGTAGGTGGCGCTGGGGTAAAGCCGCTTGAGGCGAATCTGCTTGGAGTCGGGCAACTCCATCGGAGCCAGTTTGACCTGCGTTCCGGCGACGTTGACGTCGGTCAAGCCGTACTCCTTGGCAATCAGCCTCAACTTCGCGATGGAGACCAGGCGGCCGACCTCCTCGGGCAGCGGACCGTACCGGTCGACGAGTTCGTCGATGACGGCGTCGATCCCGGCAGAATCGGCTGCCGCAGCAAGCTTTCGGTAACCCTCGAGGCGCAACCGGTCGCTGGTGACGTAGTCGGGTGGAATGTTGGCGTCGACGGGAAGGTCGATGCGCACTTCCTTCGGAGCCTCGTCGGTCGTGATGGGCTTCCCGTCCGCAGCGGCGCGGTAGGCCTCGACCGCCTCACCCACGAGCCGCACATACAGGTCGAATCCAACCCCTGCGACGTGCCCGGACTGCTCTGCGCCCAGAACGTTTCCGGCACCACGGATCTCGAGGTCCTTCATCGCAACGGCCATACCGGCACCGAGGTCGGAGTTCTGCGAGATGGTCGCCAGACGATCGTAGGCGGTCTCGGTGAGCGGCTTCTCGGGCGGATACAGGAAGTACGCGTAGCCCCGTTCACGGCTACGACCGACGCGACCTCGGAGCTGATGCAGCTGGGACAGGCCGAGCGAATCGGACCGCTCGACGATCAGCGTGTTGGCGTTCGAGATGTCGAGGCCGGTCTCGATGATGGTGGTACACACCAGGACGTCGGTCTCGCGCTGCCAGAAGCCCTGCACGGTACGCTCGAGTGTCTCCTCGTTCATTTGACCGTGCGCCGTCGCTACCCTGGCCTCGGGCACCAGATCGCGAATCTTCTTGGCGGCCTTGTCGATCGAGCTGACGCGGTTGTGCACGAAGAACACCTGGCCGTCACGCAGCAACTCGCGCCTGATGGCCGCGGCGACCTGCTTGTCGTTGTACGCGCCGACGTACGTGAGCACCGGGTGCCGCTCTTCGGGCGGGGTGAGAATGGTGGACATCTCACGGATGCCGGCCAGGCTCATCTCGAGGGTTCGAGGGATCGGCGTGGCAGACATCGTCAGCACGTCGACGTGGGTTCGAAGCGACTTGATGTGCTCCTTGTGCTCGACGCCGAAACGCTGCTCCTCGTCGACGATGACCAGACCGAGGTCCTTCCAGGCCACACCGGTCTGCAGCAACCTGTGTGTTCCGACGACGATATCGACTGTGCCGTCAGCCAACCCGGCCATGACCTCCTTGGACTCGGAACCGTGTGTGAAGCGGGAGAGCCCCTTCACCGTCACCGGGAACGACGCCATGCGGGCGGTGAAGGTCTGCAGATGCTGTTGCGCCAGAAGCGTTGTCGGAACCAGGACGGCCACCTGCTTGCCATCCTGCACAGCCTTGAACGCGGCGCGCACTGCGATCTCGGTCTTGCCGTACCCGACGTCGCCGAGAATGACGCGGTCCATCGGAACCGCCTTCTCCATGTCGGCCTTGACGTCGGTGATAGCGGTCATCTGGTCGACCGTCTCGGTGAATCCGAACGCATCTTCCATCTCCAGCTGCCACGGAGTGTCGGGCCCGAAAGCGTGACCGGGAGCTGCCTGACGAGCCGCGTACAGCTGCACCAGCTCACCGGCGATCTCGCGAACTGCCTTGCGCGCCTTGCGTTTGGTGTTGGCCCAGTCGGATCCGCCGAGCTTGCTCAGAGACGGCAGCTCACCACCGACGTAACGGGAGAGCTGATCGAGCGAATCCATGGGGACGAACAGGCGATCCCCGGGATGGCCGCGCTTGCTGGGTGCGTACTCGACGACGAGATATTCGCGTCGGGCACCACCGATGGTGCGCTCGACCATCTCGACGAATCGGCCGATTCCGTGCTGATCGTGCACGACGCTGTCGCCGGCGACGAGCGCGAGGGGATCGACCTGATTACGGCGCTTGGCCGGAAGCTTGCGACCCTCCCCCGCCGCGGCGACGCGGTTGCCGGTCAGATCGCTTTCGGTGACGACGACAAGCTTGGCATCCGGGAACACCAGCCCGTCGTGCAACGATCCACACAGGACGTTGACGACGTCGGCGACCGGAACGGCACCGGAATCGAGATGCGCTGCAGGCACTTCGGCCTCGGCGAGGCGTTCGATGATGCGGGTGGCGGTGCCTGCGCCGGCCACGGAGATGACGGCGCGACCCCCGGTGGCGATGTGTGCCCGCAGAGTCGCGAACAGGGCCGTCAACGCTTCTTCGGATCCCCGCACCTCCGGGACCGAGTCGACGGCGAGCTCGACTTCTTCGCCGTTTCCGGAGGCGAGCGGGCTGATGGTCCACCACGGCCGGCCGTGCACCTGCGCGGACTCGCGAACCTGTCGCAGAGACCGATATGCCGAGGCCCCGAGATCGAGGGACGCACCTTCGAGGCTGGACGTGTCGAGGGTCGACGTGTCCAGCGGCGCAGCTCCACCGATCGATGCTGCCGTCCAGGATGCTTCGAGGAACTCCTGGCCCGTGCGCACCAGATCTGTTGCGCGCGTGCGGATTCGCTCAGGGTCGCAGAGCAGGACGTGCGTTCCGGCGGGGAGCGTATCGGCGAGCAGTTGCAATTCGCCCGGCTGCAGCAGCGGAAGCAGTGCTTCCATGCCCTCCACGGGGACGCCGGCGGAGAGCTTGTCCAGCATCTCCACCAGCGCAGTGTCACCGGCGTTGTCGGCGGCAAGCACTGCGGCGCGGTCTCGGACTTCCTGGGTGAGGAGCAACTCGCGGCACGGCGGAGCAATGACCAGATCGACCTCGTGATCGGGCAACGAACGCTGATCGGAGACCGCGAACGCGCGGAGTTCGGTGATCTCGTCGCCCCAGAATTCCACGCGCACCGGGTGATCTGCCGTGGGCGAGAAGAGGTCGAGGATGCCGCCGCGGACGGCGAACTCGCCGCGCTTGCCGACCATGTCCACGCGCAGGTATCCGAACTCGACGAGTCGGTGGATCAATCCGTCGAAGTCGATGTCCAGCCCGACCTTCAACGTCACGGGTTCGATCTCGCCGAGACCAGGTGCCATGGGCTGCACCAGCGAGCGGACGGTGGTGACGATGACGCGCAGAGGATCGCCGTAATCGATGTCGCCGGGACGAGCGAGCCGGCGGAGCACGTCCAGTCGCTTGCCGACGGTGTCTGCACTCGGCGACAGGCGTTCGTGCGGAAGCGTCTCCCACGACGGGAACATCACGACGCCGCCGCCGAGGATCTGGCGGAGTTCGTCGGTGAGATCGTCCGCCTCACGCCCGGTGGCGGTGACGATCAACAGCTGAGTGTGCTGCGCGATCGCGGCCGCGACGAACGGGCGAACCGAGTGCGGTCCGATCAGGGTGTGCTCGGCGGTTCCGATCGCGTCGGCGACGGCCACCATCGACGAATCCGTCAGCGCAACGCTGGCCAGACCCGACAGCTGCAGCGCCGCGTCGGGAACGATCGGGGCCGGCCCGGATGGCGAAACGGCAGGCAGAGAATCGGAAGACAACAGCAATGCTCCTACAAGCGATTCGAGGCGACGGCTGCGCATGCACAGTCAGGATCGAGTCTATGGGAGTACGCCGACACCACGGCAGGCGGGAGACACGGGGCTCAGCTCACAGCTGCGTCGAGCATCGCGGCGAGCGACTCGCCGGCCGCAGCCGTGTCGTAGTCCGGGTCGTGCAGACATTCGGTGACGATCGCATCGATCGCACCGCCGGTGATGATGGCGAGCGTTCGTGAATCGACACCGTCCGTCCCACGTTCACGGACCGACGCGTCGATGAGGTCGGCCAACGGCCGCCATCGCTGCTCCGGCGTGTGCCCGGGCGTGGAGTTGGCCATCGCCTCGATCAGCATGCGCGTGTGCCGGGAGTGAGCGCGGAGATGACCGACCATTGCGCGGACGTACGCCTGAGGGCCGTCCTGCGCGCCGACTGCCCCGACTGCCGCCGCCACGTCCTCGACGAGAGCATCGAGAACGAACCGATACGCAGCTTCCACCACCGCATCCTTGGTTCGGAAGTGGTACAGCACAGCCGCTTTGGTGATGCCGGCGTTGTCTGCGATGCGCGCGAGCGAGACGTTCGAATAGCCGTGCTCGGCGACCGCAGCGATCGTGACGTCGATCAACTGCGCGCGCCGGGTGCGTTCGATGAAGGTCGGTTCTCTCGTTGCCACGGACGCCAGCTTACCGTACGGTCAAAATACTTACCGATCGGTTAGGAGACCGGACATGCATGATCGAGTCCCGAAATCACGCCGTCGATACCTGAAGATCGCTGCCGGGGCGTTGACCGTCGGCGCGCTCACCCTCACGTTCGCACTCCGATCCCCCTCACCTGTCGGGCACTGGAACAGCGCGGCGAGCGAGGACCGATATCTCACGGCATACGATCGCGCGTTCCAGGACTTGCCTGCTCCAGCGAGCACACTCGACATCAGAACCGATTACGGCGTCGTCCGCGTCTATCGGTTTGCCGGCACCGGCGGCTCGACGCACCCGCTGCTGCTTCTGCCCGGGCGGTCCTCCGCGACCCCGGTCTGGGCGGCAAACCTGCCGGGCCTGCTGACGATCGGGGATGTCTACACCGTCGATCTACTGGGCGAACCGGGTCGCAGTATTCAAGAACGTCCGATCTCCGGTGACGAGGATCAGGCGAACTGGCTCGCGCAGACCCTCGCGGCTCTGCCCGCCGACAAGGTGCACGTGATCGGGCTGTCCATCGGCGGGTGGACCGCGGCGAACCTGGCACTGAACAACAGCTCCCACATCGCCTCCCTCACACTGATCGACCCTGTGGAGGTCTTTTCCGACATCCCCTGGAGCACCGCGATCCGCGCCCTCCCTGCCGCAGTCCCATGGCTGCCGAAGTCGTGGCGAGACGGCTTCAACTCGTACACGGCGGGCGGTGCGGAAGTACAGAACGTTCCGATTGCAGACATGATCGAGGCCGGGATGCAGGGATACTCGCTGAAACTGCCGCAGCCCACGCGAATCACCGAAGAACGCCTTGCGACACTCGACGTACCGATACTGGCCGTCATCGCAGGAAAGTCCGTGATGCACGACGCCGAAGATGCCGTCGCCACGGCAGAACGAGCAATTCCCGACGGGACCGTGCGGCTCTATCCCGACGCCTCACATGCCGTCAACGGCGAATATCCGGATCGGCTTCAGGGCGATATTGCAGACTTCGTTGCGAAGAACTCGTGAATTACGGGCCGAAGCGGATGACTCGACGGGCAGCGAATTCACGGAAGTAGTCCAGTTTGTTGGCAGGCACCAACGCCGGAAGCAGGTAGTACCAGAGGCGCTCCATACGCGAGGGCAATTCCTCGGTGGTGGAGGTGGCGACCGCCACCATGTGCACGCCGGTGAGAATCTCGAGTACGAGCGAACCGATGGTGCGTGAATCGGAGTTGGGATCGATGTCGCCCTGCGCGATTGCCTTGGCGGCGAGCCTGTCGAACGACTCACTCCACCCGGCCATCACGTTGCCCTCGGTGCCCCGATAGTCACCGATCTGATGGCTCAATCGGAGCATTGCCGAGACCATGGGATCGCTGACCGAGAGGTCGACGACGATGTAGGAGATGCCGATAGCCGCCTCGAGTGCGGGAATTCGGCCGTCGTTGAACTGTGAGCAGGCCGTGGTCAGACGAGCGTTGCCCTCGTCGATGACCGCACGCGCCAATTCTTCCTTCGAACCGAAATGGAAGTACAGCGCGCCTTTGGTGACCTGCGACTGAGAAATGATTTCGCTGAGGCTCGCGTTCGCGTACCCGAGGCGCAGGAAAACGTTCGCTGCGCCCGCGAGCACGGTGTCGCGGGTTATTTCAGCGCGGGCCTGCCTGACCATGGGATCCGCCTTCGCAATTCTGTACTGCCACTGCGCAAATTACGCCCGAACGGTACCACTGAGTGGCTTTACGTCTCATGCCAACATGCATCGGTCCGATTGAGTACCACGCCGAGAGTGACGGAGCTCTCACGGACGACAAAGGGGACGATACCCCCTCTTTCGCCACGAAGAGTCGAAACCGGGTACTCATTCCTCGGTCAGTCGAGGGTCCGCTTCCAGGTTTGTCAACCCGTTCCAGCACAGGTTGACCACGTGTGCCGCCACCACTTCCTTGGACGGGGTACGCACGTCCAGCCACCACTGCGCCGTCATCGACACCATTCCGACCAGGGCCTGGGCGTACATCGGGGCGAACTCGGGATCGAGGCCGCGGCGCGAGAAGTCTCCGGCCAGCATGTGTCCGACGCGTCCGATGGCTTCGTTGAGCAGGGACGAGTACTTGCCGTCCTCGGCAGAGGCCGGGGAATCACGAACGAGAATGCGGAAACCGTCGGTCCGATCCTCGATGTAGGTGAGCAGCGCAAGGGCGACACGTTCCACGCGAATTCGCGACCGATTGAGATCGAGAGATTTGGTGATCATCCCCAGCAACGTGGACATCTCACGGTCGACGATGACGGCGTACAGACCTTCTTTTCCGCCGAAGTGTTCGTAGACGACCGGCTTGGACACGTTGGCGCGTCCGGCGATCTCCTCCACCGACGCGGCCTCGTAGCCACGTTCGGCGAACAGCGTCCGTCCCACCTCGATCAACTGTTCACGTCGTTGCGTCCCGGTCATGCGCACCCGAGGTGTGCGTTCCTGTTCGGAGGCTGCGCCTGTCATCGAAAACCGCTTCCGTTACCGACCCTGTGCATCGTCAGACGTCGGATCGACGCCCCCCACAGCCTACCGATGCCCGATCCATCCGATTTATCCGTCGTGAGGGCCCAGCCGGAACGAGGCAGGCGGTCTGTTACGCGTCGCGGTTCGACTCACCACCACCTCTCATGCGAGGATCGGTGCGCTCAGTGGGAGCGCAGCGGCTAACGAAGGCGTCGTTCGATTCGTCGGCCACTGTCGCCACCGTTGGTCGATTATCCGCCGTGGTGTAATGGCAGCACCTCTGATTTTGGTTCAGATAGTTCAGGTTCGAGTCCTGGCGGCGGAGCGAGCAACATCATTCACGCTTGTCCGTCTTTCGCGTTACCGCCTGAGGAGCTCAATGCCTGTGCAGACCGCCGTGGTCGTTCTCGCTGCGGGTGCAGGTACCCGAATGCGCTCGAAGACCCCGAAAGTTCTGCATCCTCTCGCCGGACGCACGATGCTCGCACACGCCCTCCACGCGGCCGCCGACCTCGGACCCGACCACCTGGTGACCGTCGTCGGACACGATCGTGAACGAGTGTCTTCCGCCGTACACGATCTCGCAGCCACCCTGGGCCGCACCATCCATACCGCCGTTCAGGATCGGCAGTTGGGAACCGGCCACGCCGTGCAGTGCGGCCTGGCAGCGCTGCCGGACGACTTCGAGGGCACCATCCTCGTCACCGCAGCCGACGTCCCGCTGCTCGACGGCCACACACTCAAGGCCTTGCTCGACGAGCACCTGAGCGCCCCGCGCCCGGCGGCTGCGACGGTGCTGACCTTCGTCCCCGACGACGCCAACGGCTACGGCCGCATCGTCCGCACCGATGACGGAGAAGTGGCCGAGATCGTCGAACACGCCGATGCCACCCCCGCTCAGGTACTGATCGGCGAGGTCAACTCCGGTGTCTACGCATTCGACGCGGTGGCCCTGCGCACCGCACTGGGCAAACTCAGCACCGCCAACGCCCAGCACGAGCTTTATCTGACCGACGTCGTCAAGATCAGCAAGGCCGACGGCAAGGCCGTCTACGGCACCCAGCTCGCCGATCCCGACCTGGTGGTGGGCGTCAACGACCGTGTCCAGCTTTCGCATGTCACGTCGGTACTCAATCGCCACATCATCGAGCGGCACATGCGGGCAGGCGTCACCGTCGTGGACCCGTCGACCACGTGGATCGACATCGATGTCACCCTCGGCGCAGACGTACGTCTCGAGCCCGGCGTCCAGCTCCACGGCAAGACTCACATCGCCGACGACGCGATCGTCGGGCCCGATTCCACACTGCGCGACGTCGAGATCGGCGAACGTGCGTCGGTCGTCCGCACCCACGCCGAGCAGACCGTGATCGGCCCCGACGCGACGGTCGGGCCGTTCGCCTATCTCCGTCCCGGATCCCGCATCGGCACCGGCTCGAAGATCGGCACGTTCGTGGAAACGAAGAATTCGACTATCGGCGATCACTCCAAGGTCCCCCATTTGACGTATGTCGGCGACGCAACCATCGGTGATCACTCCAATATCGGGGCCTCCAGTGTCTTTGTGAACTACGACGGCGTGAACAAGAGCCGCACAGTAGTCGGTTCGCACGTCAAGACAGGCTCGGACAACATGTTCGTGGCCCCCGTCCGAGTAGGGGACGGTGCCTACACCGGAGCCGGAACAGTGCTCCGCAACGATGTACCACCGGGGGCGCTCGCCGTCTCCGCTGGTTCCCAGCGCAACATCGACGGCTGGGTCGAGAAAAAGCGTCCCGGCACGGCATCAGCGGACGCTGCGGCACGTGCACGGGCAGCCGAGTCGGCAAACGCGTACGAACTAGAGGACGGCGAAAAGCAGTGACCACCCCTAATTGGATCGACAACCAGAAGAACCTGATGTTGTTCTCTGGCCGAGCACATCCGGAGTTGGCCGAGCAGGTCGCCAAGGAACTCGGAGTCGAGATCACCCCGCAAACGGCACGGGACTTCGCCAACGGCGAGATCTTCGTGCGCTTCGAGGATTCGGTCCGTGGCTCGGACGCGTTCGTTCTGCAGTCGCACCCGTTCCCGCTGAACACCTGGCTGATGGAACAGCTCATCATGATCGACGCCCTCAAGCGTGGATCGGCTAAGCGCATCACCGCGATCCTGCCGTTCTACCCGTACGCCCGTCAGGACAAGAAGCACCGCGGCCGCGAGCCCATCTCCGCTCGCCTCGTTGCAGATCTGCTCAAGACCGCAGGTGCCGACCGCATCATCACCGTCGACCTGCACACCGATCAGATCCAGGGCTTCTTCGACGGCCCCGTCGATCACATGCACGCGCACAGCCAGCTCGCCGATCACATCCGTGGCAAGTACAGCCTCGAGCACATCACCGTCGTCTCCCCCGACTCCGGCCGCGTCCGCGTCGCCGAGAAGTGGGCGGACTCCTTCGGCGGCGCACCGCTGGCCTTCATCCACAAGACGCGCGATCCGCTGGTGCCCAACCAGGTCAAGTCCAACCGCGTCGTCGGCGAGGTCGAAGGCCGCACCTGCATCCTCATCGACGACATGATCGACACCGGCGGCACCATCGCGGGTGCGGTCAAGGTGCTCAAGGAAGCCGGCGCGGGCGACGTCGTCATCGCCGCCACTCACGGTGTCCTGTCCAATCCGGCCGCCGAGCGCCTCGCCAACTGCGGTGCCAAGGAAGTCGTCGTCACCAACACCCTCCCGATCAGCGACGAGAAGCGCTTCGAGACGCTCACCGAGCTGTCGATCGCACCCCTGCTGGCCCGCACCATCCGCGAGGTCTTCGAAAACGGTTCCGTCACCAGCCTTTTCAACGGCAGCGCATAACAATAGGTCTGTTTCGCTCGACCGGAACCCGCCCCACCCACTCTCCGTCCGCACTGCATGAACTACGTCACGTCGGTGACCGGAATATGCAGCTCGCGAGCCGGGGGTGTGTGGGGCGGGTTTTGTTGTCACCTAAGATGACTCGTCGTGATCGACGCGCACTCTCTCAACGGCCCGGCTGGAACTACTACCGTCAGAATTGCTCGATGGACACCGGGCGGGTGCGTCTGGTGCGGCAGCACCGACAGCGTCGAAACCTTCCGGAACGAGCCTCGCTGCGGTCTGTGCCGCGAGAAGGAAGCCGTCATCGACGAGGCCAAGCACTTCATCGGCATGTACGGTCTGCGACCCTTGGGCGGCACCCTGGCGTCCGAGGACGACGAAGAGCGCGAGTACCGCGTCACCGCCCGCGACGCGCGTGAGGTCCTCAACCGCATTCGGCTCGAGAAGCTCCCCGACCCGGCCGCCGTGCGCAAGGCGTTGCGCCCCAGGGCCGCTGCCGCGGTGAATGCACCGGCCTCGCCCACATCGACATCCGCTCCGGCGAAGGCACCGACGAAGAAGTCGCAGGCCGGTGTCACCGGAATCGATGCGATCGAACTGCAGTCCCGCGTGGAGAAGTTGCTCGGCCAACTCACCTCGGTCGACCAGCAGATCAGCGCGCTGGACGGCGTACAGGGCCTCCCCGCGCGCGCCCGCATGAAGGATCTCGAACGTCAGCGGACCACCGTGCTGACAACACTGGCTGCGCTCGAGAAGGCTCGTCGCCGCACCAACTGATCCACGTAGTCTGATCGAGTGCTGCGCAAGCGTTCGATCTCACGGCAGGTGCTCGATGCCGCCTATGCGGTCGTCTTCGTTCTGCTGCTGCTGGCGTCCACCCGCGACGGAGTCGCCGGTACCGCAGGTGTGGGTGTTCTGGTCGGGTTCGGCATTGCACTGGCCATCCGGCGCCGATCACCACGATGGTCCTTGGCGCTCGCCTGGGTGCTGGCCGTCGTGCAGATGGTCGGCGGAGTGCTCCCCCTGTCGGCGGATACCGCGATCTTCGCGATTCTGTACTGCTCGGCTGCGTACGGCGACAACGTGGTTCGACGGCTCGGGCTCGTCTCGGCCGTCGTCGGCGGAGTGATCGCAGCGCTGTACCTGGTGTTCGTGAACGGAAATCCGTTCGGCGGGCCCGTCGACGAAGGGTTCGAGGAGCCCGGCCTGGCTCAGTTCGCCGTACTCCTCGCTGCCCTGTGGGCCATGCTCGGCTTGTCCTGGGCATTGGGTCGACTCGCCTACGCCCGGCGTACAGCCATCGAATCGGCACATGCCCGCGAGCTCGCCGAGGTGTACCAGGCGCGAGCCGAGCAGGAAGTGGCAATCGAACAGGAGCGCAACCGAATTGCTCGGGACATGCACGACATCGTCGCGCATTCCCTGGCCGTGGTGATCGCTCAGGCCGATGGCGCACGCTACGTGCGTGCACTGGACCCCGCGGCCGTCGATACTGCACTGACGACCATCTCCGACACCGCGCGCGAGGCTCTGTCCGACGTTCGGGTGCTGTTGGGGCAACTCCGCCACAGCCAAGGCGATCTACCGACCCCCGGTCCGGGCGACCTCGAGCGTCTGGTCGACCAGATGCGCGCCACCGGACTGAACATCGACTCCTCGATCGGCACCGGCGAAGTGTCATTGGGTGCCGGCGCGCATCTGGCGCTCTACCGCATCGCGCAGGAATCGTTGACCAATGCACTGCGCCATGGCGATCCGAACGCGCCGGTGACCGTCGCCATCGAATCGGATTCTGCCGGCGTCGAACTGACGGTACGAAACAGGGTGTTCCCGGGTCCGCCCGCCGCGGAATCATCCGGCCACGGAGTAGCCGGCATGAAGGAACGCGCCAGCCTCTCCGGCGGCACGTGCACTGCGACCGGCGACGCCTCGTCATGGACTGTGACGGCGTGGTTACCTGCCACCACCCCCTCGACGAAGGGCACTACGTGAGTTCCGATCGCATCAAAGTTGCGCTGGTCGACGACCAGCAGCTGTTCCGAGCGGGCATCCGAATGCTCATCTCCTCGCAGACCGATCTGGAGTTCGTCGGGGAGGCGGGCAACGGACGAGAAGCCGTCGAACTCGCAGCGTCGGCAACTCCCGACGTGATGCTCATGGACATCCGGATGCCGGTGCTCGACGGTATCGCCGCGACCGAGCAGATTCTGGCGGCCTCCGACACTCCTCCGCGCATTCTGGTACTCACGACGTTCGACCTGGACGAGAGCGCTGCTCGGGCCATTCGTTCGGGCGCAAGCGGATTCGTGCTCAAGGATGCCGACCCGGAGTTTCTGCTCGCTGCGATCCGCACGGTCCATGCCGGGAACTCGGTGATCGCCGCGTCCGCGACGACCGGTTTGCTGGCGCATTTCACTCCGACGCCTCCGGTTCCGACGGTGCCGGCCGCGTTCGAGACCCTCACTGCGCGGGAGAAGGAACTCTTCCGGCTGACAGCCCGTGGGTTGAGCAACTCCGAGATCGCCGAGCTGGAGTACTTGAGCGAGGCGACGGTGAAAACACATATCAGCCGCATCTTCGCCAAACTGCACCTGCGTGATCGGGTGCAGCTGGTGGTCTACGCATTCGAGCACGGACTGAACTCGCCTTGACCTTGGGACTGACGCCGAAGTCATCCTGCAGATGTACGAGGCGAAGACTCGCGCCTGATTACTTCGATCCGGTGAATTCATAGCGTTGTGGGCATGACGATCACAGCAGGCCCTGTTGCACGGGCATTTCAGGTCAGTAAGCATTTCGGCGACTCGTCCAATCCGGTGAGCGCGCTCGACAATGTGTCTCTCGACATCCACGGCGGCCAGTTCACCGCCATCATGGGACCGTCCGGTTCCGGCAAATCGACGCTCATGCACGTCATGGCCGGGTTGGACAACGCCAGCTCGGGTCACCTGATGCTGGCCGGTGCAGACATCACCTCGGCCGACGACGACGCTCTGACGACGTTGCGACGCAAGCAGGTCGGCTTCATCTTCCAGTCCTTCAATCTTGTTCCCACTCTCGATGTTCGGGGCAACATCTTGTTGCCTTTCGAGCTCGACGGCCGCGCACCCAGTGAGCAGGAGTCGGCCTGGATCGAGCAGCTCATCGACACCCTGGGACTGCTGGATCGGGTGAACCACCGTCCACATCAGCTCTCGGGCGGACAGCAGCAGCGCGTCGCGATCGCCCGCGCGCTGGGTACCCGACCGCACCTCATCTTCGCCGACGAGCCCACCGGCAACCTCGATTCCCGTACAGGCCGCGAGGTTCTCGGCCTACTGGCCGCGGCGGTGCGCGAGTACGGCCAGTCGATCGTCATGGTCACCCACGATCCCATCGCAGCCAGTTACGCCGATCGCATCGTCTTTCTCGCCGACGGGCGCATTGTCAACGAACTGGGGCGTTCGAGCGCGGAACAGATTTCGAGCTACATGCTGGGAATGGAGCACGCATCATGAATGGGTTGACTTCTGATCGGGCGTCGAAAGAGCACGGTGCCAGCATTCTGGTGACGTCGCTGGCGTCGTTCTTCGGTGTGGTGCTGATTCAGGCGACCGCGTTTCTGGTCGATATCTTCGGGGACACCGACGGCGCTGCCGTCACCGCGCTGTACAGCGTGGCGTTGGTGTTCATCGGCTTGGCGTTGTACGTCGCGGCGGTGGTCACCTCGAACACGTTCGCCACTATCGTCGCGGGGCGCACCCGCACCATCGCACTACTTCGACTGTTAGGAGCCCGCTCGCGTGACCTGCGCCGATCGGTTGCACGCGAGGGCCTCGTCGTCGGATTGTTCGGTGGCGCAGTCGGTATGGTTCTCGGCGTCGGCGCGAGTCACCTGGCCCGGGCCGTCGCGGTCTCTGCCGGTCAGCTGCCGGATATGCAGTACACGACCGTTCAGCCACTGGTGGTCCTGCCGGTGGTGATCGTGGTGCTGACGACGACCGTCGCGTCATATGTGGGGTCACGAAAGGTCCTCGACGTCACACCCGTTCAAGCAACCGGAGGTGCTGTCGACACAGGTATAGAGGCTCCGCGGTCGCGTCGGATCAGGACCGCGCTCTCGATCGTGCTCATCGCCGGCGGCGTGGCTCTGCTGGGGCTCGGAGTCATGATCGGGATGGTCAATCCGAGCGGTGTTCTGGTGGCGTTCCTCGGTGGCGTCGCGTCGTTCACCGGAATCATGGTCGGGGCGTACCGAATTCTGCCCGCGACGCTGAGGCTGGTCGGAAAACTGTTCGGCCGTGGACCTGCGGCGAGATTGGCCTCGGCCAACGCAGTTCGCTATCCGGATCGCAGTACCCGAACCGCGGTGGGACTGTTGATCGGGGTGACGTTGGTGACGACGTTCGCGGTCGCGATGTACAGCTACCGTTCGATGCTCGTCGACGAATACGACGAGGCCACGGTCGGCCAAGTGCTCACCGTGACAGTAGGAATCATGACCGGACTCATCGGTTTCTCGGCCGTCATCGCGGCGGTCGGGATGGTGAACAACCTGCTGCTGAGCATTCTGCAGCGTACCCGCGAGATCGGTCTGCTGCGTGCACTCGGATTCACCCGCAAGCAGGTTCGAGCGATGATCGTCTCGGAAAGTACTCAGATGGTGGTCGCGTCGATGGGCTTCGGTCTGATCCTCGGCATCGTGTACGGCTGGGCCGCAGCACAATCGCTGCTGGGCTCACTGGATTCCCGCGGGCTCACCGCGCCTACCCTGCCGTGGGCGGTGATAGCCGGAACAGTGTTGTGTGGTGGACTCCTCGCACTCGGGGCCTCGTTGACCCCGGCGCGACGTGCCAATCAGATCTCGCCGGTACTCGCATTGGCGGACGCCTGATCTCGAGGTTTCGGGCCGGGCCGTAGTGCGCACTATCGCCGCCGATCGACGGGATCCCGTCGATCGACGGTCGTAGTGTGCACTCCTACCCACTTCGACGGCGGAGGCCTGTGGATAACGTCATCGAGTTATCCACAATTGCGAGATTGCCACTGTTGCGGAGGCCTCGCAGCCGCAACGGTAGCAATGGGGGTTTACACGGTGCAGCAACTGGTGGCGCAAGGGCTCAGTACGAGCACGATTTCGAGGCGATCGCGGTCGGGAGAGCTCGTACGCCTGCTGCCGAAGATCTACGCGACGGAGAAACCGGACTACTTCGGACTGTGCACCGGCGCAACTCTGTGGAGACCGGATGCCGCACTGAGCCACGAAAGTGCGGCCTGGTTGTGGGGACTGATCGACTACGAACCGCGGCTGGTCACTGTCACTGTGGCTCCGAACACTCAGTCGAGGTCGGTGCCCTGGATTCGCATTCATCGCCGACGCCTCGTCGAGGTCCAGCTGCACCGAGGCCTGCGAGTCGTGTCATTGGAGCAGACATTCGTCGACGTCGCGACCTCGTTGTCGACGCCCGATCTCGAAAAGTTCTTCGACAGCGCCATCGACCATCATCTGCCGTGGCAACGGGTCGCCGAATTGTGTGACACGGCCAAGGGAATGCACGGGATGGCTGCCGTCCGCAAGCAGCTTCGAACGTGCTGCCCCAGAACACGATCCGAGCCGGAGCGCGTGGTAGCGCGGGCGTTGACGGCTCGCCACTTCACGATGGAGATCAACGCGCGCGTCGGTAAGTTCTACGGCGACCTGGTCGACTACCGGGCGCGAGTCATCGTCGAAATCGATGGCCGAGAGTTCCACACGGATCCCGAAACATTCAACAACGATCGTCGACGGCAGAACGAGTTGGTACTCGACGGATGGTTGGTGCTGCGATACTCGGCCGCAACGGCGCTTGCGGACCTCGATCGCGTCGTGGACGAAATCATCACCGTGGTGCGGCGTCGCCGAAAGTCGATCGCAGGAAAAGATCGTCGGCTGCCCTGACCGGACGCATGCATCGGGCATGGTTGCGCACTACCGACGCCGATCGACGGGATCCCGTCGATCGGCGGTCGTAGTGTGCAGTGGAGCCCGCTCTGCTGGACCTGCTAGCCACCCTTGCGCGCGAGAATGAGCGCGAAGCGGGAGTCGGTGTCGGTCCACAGATGGTCCACGTCGAATCCCGCTGCGGCGAGTTCTTCGGTGATACCTTCCGGCCGAAACTTCGCCGAGATTTCGGTGCGCAGATCCTCACCGGCGTCGAAGTGCACGTGCAGATCGAGATCGGCGAGATAGACCTCCTGTGGCGACGTTGCGCGTAACCGCATCTCGATCCACTCCTGCTCTGTGTTCCAGAGCGCAACGTGCTCGAACGCATCGGTATCGAAGTTGCCGTCCAGGCGGGAATTGATGACCGACAGCACATTTCGATTGAATTGCGCCGTCACCCCTGCCGCGTCGTCGTACGCCGGAACGAGAACCTTCGGGTCGATGACCAGCCCGACACCGAGTAGCAGGTGCTCTCCTGGATCGAGCGCGTCGGCGATGGCCTTCAGGAATTCCTCGCGCTCCTCGGGGATGAGGTTGCCCAGGGTGCCACCGAGGAACGCAATCGTCCGCCGAAGGCCGTCCGGCAGATTGTGCAGCGTGTCGGTGAAATCGCTGACGATGCCGTGCACCTCGAGAGCGGGGAACTCCTGTCCGATCTGCTCGATGGCTCCCTCGAGAGCGGTGACCGATACATCCTGCGGCACATAGGTTGTCAACGAACCGTGCTTGACCCCTGCGGCGAGCAGGATCTTCGTCTTCTCCGACGAGCCCGAACCCAACTCGATCAACATCGTCGATTCGGTTGCCTCGGCGATGTCGAGGGCATGTTCTTCGAGGAGCGCCCGCTCGGTGCGGGTCGGATAGTACTCGGGCAGCACGGTGATCTGCTCGAACAGCTCGCTTCCCAGTGCATCGTAGAAGTACTTGGGCGAGAGCCACTTCGGCGAGGACGTCAACCCGTCTCGCACGTCCTTGCGCAATTCGTCCACCAGTGCTGTGTCTGCGAGGTGTACCTCGACAGTGCTCATGTGTGCTCCTCTTCGTCGAGACGGGAAACGGTGAACTTCGATGTCGTGGCAACGACAAGACTGCGGTCGTCGATGTGCGTCCAGTCGGCACTGTCGTCGGTGGGTTCGGACGCGATGGTGACGGCGTCATCGGAACGACGGACCGACAGCGCGTGATGCACTGCGGTGGCGTACATGTTCTCTCCATCGCCGAGGAGAAAGTTGAGCCTCGACCCCGGCGCGCGCTCTTCGATGCGCCGAACCAGCGTGGCCAGGGCCACGGCCGGTTTCAGGGTCACGAGCAACTGCCGCAACACCATCCAGACTGCCGCCGCGTCGGTCGGAGCAGGCAACGTGAGTGCATCGACGACCGGCACCTCGGACCACAGGTCGGTCAGCGAGTGGGGCCAGCCGCGGACCACACCGTTGTGACTGAATGCCCACCGGCCGTCGGTGAACGGTGCACAGGCCGATCGCTCCACCGGCATTCCCACCGTAGCCGATCGCACGGCGGCGATCACCGATGTCGAATGGAGCTGCGGCAGAACATCATCGACCGCCGGGTCGGTCCAGATGGGCATGGGATTGCGGTAGCTGCGCACCGCACCGTCCTGCCACCACGCGACACCGAACCCGTCGGCATTGATGGTGCCCCCACCGCGCATGTCGTTGGGGGCATACGACTGCACACGCAGACTGTGATCACCGTCGGTGAGCACTCCCCCGACGGACATGCGGGGGCCGAGATACCCAAGATGACGGCACATTCAGCTGGGCTCGACGTCGCGGGCCAACCGGAACCCGCTGAAGATCTGCCGGCGAATCGGGTGATCCCAGTTCCGAAATGTGCCCCGACACGCAACCTCGTCGGTGCCGAACGAGCCGCCGCGCAACACCTTGTAATCGCCTCGCAGAAACACCTCGGAGTATTCGGCGTAGGGGAACGCCTCGAATCCGGGGTACGGCTCGAAGTCCGACGACGTCCATTCCCAGACGTCACCGATGAGGTGGTGCACACCGTCGGCGGACGCGCCGTCCGGATACGCGCCCACGTCCGCCGGTTCGAGGTGCCGCTGATTGAGATTGGTATGCGCCGCAGTGGGTTCGGCGTCGCCCCACGGGTAGGCACGGCTGGTACCGGTCTTGGCATCGAAGCGCGCGGCCTTCTCCCACTCCGCCTCCGTCGGTAGGCGCTTGCCCGCCCAGCGGGCGTACGCGTCGGCCTCGAACCAGCACACGTGCACGACGGGTTGGTGCGGACGCAGCGGACGGCGCACCCCGAAGCTACGACGCCACCAGGTGCCGTCGGAATCGCGCTCCCAGAACTGCGGAGCGCGGAGGTCGGCCTCGACGCGGTGCTGCCAACCCTTCTCGGTCCACAGATCGCGGCGTCGGTAGCCGCCGTCCTCGATGAACTCGACGAACTGCGCGTTGGTGATCGGGGCGCGGTCCATGGCGAACGTCGGCACATGCACCGTGTGGGCCGGACGTTCGTTGTCCAGCGCCCACGGGTCGAGGGAGGTGCCCATCGAGAACGACCCACCGGAGATGATCGCCTCACCCGAGACCTGCACCGCAGACGTCGGGGGCGCAGGAGCAGCGAGAACAGCCGGCCCCGAGCGCAATTGATGCGTCGCCAGCATGGTCTCGTCGTGCTGCTGCTCGTGCTGCGCGATCATGCCGAACGCGAATCCGTGCTTCTCGACCGGTCGGCCCTCGAACGTGCTGCGGTCCAGCACGTCCCAGGCCTTGTCTCGAACGGTCTGCACGTATGCGCGCGCCTCGTCCGGAGTGAGCAAGGGAAGCGAGGTGCGCGAGGAACGCGAGTGTTTGAATGCGTCGTAGAGCTCGTCGATATCGGGACGAACGGGATCACGACCCCCGACATCGCGAACCAGCCAGAGTTCTTCCTGACTTCCGATGTGCGCGAGATCCCAGACCAGAGGGCTCATCAACGGCGAATGCTGAGCCATCAGTTCGGTTTCGTCCACGCAATCGGTGAGTGCCGCGCTGCGAGCCCGGCTACGACCGAGGACCGTTTCTATCCTGTTCCTGAGTTGTTCGGCGCTCACACCGATTCCTTTCGGTTCTGAAAATCCGGTGATGCCGTATCGAATTCGCTGGGAGGCTCGCCGGCTCGGCATCGGCGAGCAGCTGCCGACAGGTAGTCGGCGTACTCATCGCCGCATTCCGCCGCGAGGTTCAGCAATTCGGTTGCGGCCGAACGGAGATCACGGTCACCGAGCCCGATGCGAGCCGCGTCGAGCCAACGCCCGGCGGTCCCTGCTCCGATCTCGGTTGCGCGAGCCACCAGCTCGGGTGTCGACAACAGCGCCTCGAACGCCGCCGCAGGGATTACCCACTGCCCGTCCGGTTGGGCATCGAGGTAACGGATCTCGAGGTGCCCGCAGGCTCGAACCTGAGGGAACAGGGTGGTCAGGTGATAGTCGAGATCCCCGTATGTGGGGGCGCGCCCGACGGCACCTGGATCGGCCAACCACTGTGCGAACGTCGTACCCGCAGGCGCTTCCCAGTTCTGGTCGACGCCCTGTATGCAGAGCAGCGGAACGTCGAGAGCCCACCGTGCATAGTCGGCAATCGGGTCTCCGGTACCGGGAACCGCGGTTCTGCTGGAATCCGTTCTACTGGAATCGAGTTCGAGCCACGTCCGCATTCGCTGGGACGCCCACACTCCTTCGGGGGCTCCTTCGAGTTCGGGGGATCGCGCGAATGCGGCCACG
This sequence comes from Rhodococcus ruber, assembly GCF_027270735.1. GTDB lineage: Bacteria > Actinomycetota > Actinomycetes > Mycobacteriales > Mycobacteriaceae > Rhodococcoides > Rhodococcoides rubrum_A. The sequence goes on from NZ_JAPWIJ010000005.1 coordinate 251,505, forward strand.
AAAGCCGGGCCGATGACATGGAGCATTCGCCAACGCGCCGCAACCTCGGCCCGATCACGACCGGCGTCGACACTCACCTGCGCCGCAGCCGTGTTGCACATCATCAATTTGCCATAGGGACCGATGGTGGTGAATCGGTTCTCCATCGCGCAGTATCTCGGCAGGGCGAGGAGTCGTTCGGGAGCGCGCGCGGTATCGGCCGGAACCGCGAGGATGCTGATGCCGGAGCCGTCGAGCATCTCTCGCAACAACCCGGCATCGGCGTCGAGCATCGATGCGAGATCGGAAACGGATGTATAAGGCGAACTGGACAATTCGACTTGGCCGCCGGGTTCGACGGTAACGATACTTCCGCCCGGCAACGTCAGGGCGGGTGACTCGGGGGCAATACTGCGCGGGGAGTGATCACCGAGTGCAGTGGCAAGCGAAGAGAGGCTGGGACGCGTTCCGTCGTCGAGTGCAGTGAGCCACTCGAGTTCGGCACCGATCAGGGCCGGTGGACCCAGCTTGAAACACACTTTCGACACGTATGCCTCGGCTGCTGGGCGTGTGCTCAGCTCGAGGGATTTTTCGTTGGACGACACTTTTTCCTTCTTTCCGCACTCACCACGTTCTTCGCTACCGAACGTACCCAGCTGCGGGGATCGAAAACGCCGTGATCCCGCGTCGTATCGAGGCTACCGATTGTGCAACCCTGATGCCGAGAGTTCGTGACTGGAAGGACGACCGATGCTCGATCAGGACCGCATTCGCCGCGACACCCCCGGTGCGTCGGGCCGGGTATTCCTCGACAGCGCCGGCTCCTCGTTGCCGCCGACCGTCGTCGTGGACACCGCCGTCGCGCACCTACGCCGGGAAGCCGAAATCGGTGGCTACCGGGCAGCAACCGAACGCGCGAACGACCTCGCCGCGGTGAAGACATCGATCGGAACGTTGATCGGGGCTTCGGCATCGAGCATCGCACTGAGCGATTCCGCGACACGTGCCTGGACCGACTTCTTCTACTCGGTGCCGCTCTCCCCCGGTGATCGAATCCTGCTGTGCGAGGCCGAGTACGCCAGCAACGCGATCTCCGCGTTGCACCGCGCCGAGGTCACCGGAGCGATCGTGGAGGTGATTCCGAGCGACGAGTCGGGACGGATCGACGTCGACGCGCTGGCCACCATGCTCGACGATCGCGTGAAGCTGGTCTCGGTGGTGCACGCACCCACCAACGGCGGTCTGATCAACCCCGCCCGCGCCGTCGCCGATCTCGCCCACCGACACGGTGCCCTGGTACTGCTCGACGCCTGCCAGTCCATGGGACAGATGCGCGTCGACGTCGACGAACTCGGTGTCGACGCACTCTCTGCCACCGGACGCAAATGGCTTCGCGGCCCGCGTGGAACCGGATTTCTCTACCTGCGTCCAGGATTGGCGTCGACGCTGCATCCGCCGGCCTTGGACTTGCACAGCGCTCAATGGGAAGACACCTCCACCTACAAAATGGCCGACGACGCCACGCGATTCGAGTTCTGGGAATGCGACGTCGCGGCCAGGCTCGCACTCGGCGCTGCCGTCGACTATCTACTCGAGCTCGGTGTCGACCACGTCGAAGAAGCAGTCGCCGAACGTGCCGAGTACCTGCGCGCCGGACTCCGGAGAATTCCCGGGGTGACGGTGCAGGATCTGGGCGATCGCAAGAGTGGCATCGTCTCCTTCACCGTCGACGGTGAAGATTCAGTGACTGTCCGCGACCGACTCGCCGCCGAGGAAGTGACGGTGACCGTCAGCCACCGCGGCTCGACGCGACTGGACATGACGGGCCGGGGGCTCGACGCCGTGGTGCGCGCATCTCCGCACTACTTCGTCACTTTCGCCGAACTGGACACGATGCTCGCTGCGCTCACAGGTGCACGAAACTTCGTAGCAGGGTCGGCAGGAGTGGAGCCGGCGGAACGACCCGTTGAACCGCCGCTCACATAGGCCGCCACACCGATTGCCGAGACCACGAGTCCACCGACTCCCAACCAGGTGATCGCATCGCCGAACATGAGCCATGCCCACACCATGGTCGTCGGCGGAGTCAGGTAGAGCAGCACGCTGGCGCGGGTGGGCCCGTTGCGACGCACCACGAACAGATACGCGCCGTATGCGCCGAAAGTCGACAGTGCCACCGTCCAGGCGACGGCCACCCCGAAACCCACGGTCATCGGCGGTGCGGCATCTCCGGCCAGCATGCTCCATGTCATGAAACCGGCTGCGCTGACCGAACATTGGATGGCCATCGACAGCGCGATCGGCTCCTTCGGTGCCAGGATTCGCTGACCGATCGTCCCTATCGACAGAGCTAGCATCCCGGCGGCCGGTAGCAGGTAGACGGGCCAGGCGAGATCCGCACCGGCCATGTCCCCCACCACGACCAGCGATACCCCGACGATTCCGACGACGAGTCCCAGGCTCTGCCTCGGCATGACGCGTTCGCCGAAGATCCTGCTCGACGCCAACGCGACCAGCAGCGGCTGCAGGGCGGCGATCAGCGCGGCGACACCTGGCGGCACGCCCATCCCGATGCCGGTGATGGTGGCCCCGAGGTAGAGGAACTGGCAGAACAGGCCGAGGACGGCGTGGATTCTGATGGCGTGCCAGGTCGGTGTCAGCCTTCGATATCGGCACCACGCGATGAGTAGCACTACGGCCGCGAGATACCGCCAGGCCAGCAGCGTGTGCGCGGGGGCTTCCGCTGTACCGAGTTCGGCTCCGATGAAGCCCGAACTCCACAGCACCACCAGGGCCGTACCTGCAACGGCGTCGACGTTTGCTTTCATACCAGCGATGTAAACATACAGGTCTGTATACTTGCAGTGAACCTGCTTCTCACCAGCGCTTTCGGAAGGCACCCATGCTCGACAAGCCACTCACACCCGCCGGAGAACGCATTCTCAGCGTCGCCAGCGAGCTGTTCTACGCCCGCGGAATCCGTGCTGTCGGCGTCGACCTCATCGCCGAGGAAGCCGGCACCACCAAGAAGACCCTGTACGACCGCTTCGGCTCCAAGGACGGCCTGGTGCAGCGGTACCTCACCCGCCGTTACGGCCTGTGGTGCGAGCACGTGAGCCGATACGTCGAGTCCCTCGCCCCGGGCGACGCGCGCATCCTGGGGGTGTACGACGCCCTCGATCTGTGGATGCGCGACAACCATCGCGGCTGCGGATTCGTCAATGCGTTCGCCGAGTTCGGCGGCACCGACAGCCCGGTACTCGAGATCATCAAGTCCGAGAAGGAATGGACCAGATCGCTGTTCGCGCAACTGGCCGCCGACGCCGGGTACGCCGACGCCGAACAGCTGGGATCGCGACTGTCCGTACTGCACGAGGGCGCGGTGGTGATGGGAACCGCGGGCGGCCGCGATGACGCGATATCCGTGGCACGTGGTGTTGCCGCCGAGTTGCTCGATGCGCTCGCAGTGGTGCGGGTAAGTGCCCCAGGGGGCACATAACCAAGCCACTGCGCAGCATCGTGTATTGTCTTCCAGGTTGTCTCGGCGAGGGTAGATCCACGATTTCAGGATCCACCGTTATCGACGCGGCTCGGCCCCGTTGGCCGCGCTCGATCGTGTCCGCCCCGACGAGCTTGACCGCCCGACGAAGTACGCCGCACGAACCACAGTTATCAGGAGCATGTAGCACCATGGCATCGAAGGTAAACAATCTCACCGCTCAGGTCCGCACCGAATTCGGCAAGGGCGCTGCTCGCCGTGCACGTCGCGACGGCCTCGTTCCCGCCGTTCTGTACGGACACGCCACCGATCCCCAGCACCTCGCACTGGACGCCCGCGCGTTCGCAGCTGTGCTGCGTAACGACGGCACCAACGCTGTGCTCACCCTCGACATCGCCGGCAAGTCGCAGCTGGCGCTCACCAAGTCGATCGTCGTGCACCCGATCCGTCGCAGCATCGAGCACGCCGACCTCCTCGTCCTGAAGAAGGGCGAGCGCGTCACCGTCGAGGTCAACATCATCGTCGAAGGCGACGCCGCACCGGGCACCCTCGTCACCACCGACTCGACCGCAGTCGAGATCGAGGCCGACGCACTGGAGATCCCCGAGAACTTCGTCGTCTCCGTCGAAGAGGCTCAGATCGGTACCCAGATCACCGCAGCCGACCTGGACCTCCCGTCCGGCGTCACCCTCGTGTCCGATGGCGAGACGCTCCTCGTCAACGTCGTCGAGGCTCCGTCCGAGGAAGACCTCGAGGCCGACGGCGAAGGCACCGAGCCCATCTCCGAAGAGGGCGAAGCCGAGACTCAGGAAGAAGCAGAGTCCACGGACGAGGAAAGCTCCGACGAGAGCTGATTCTCAGCCACCACGTCGAACGGCGCGTCGCTCCCCTACGGGACCGGCGCGCCGTTCGTTTCGAATCACCGATGAGAGAATGACGACCGTGAGTGTTGAACCCGAAGCGCCGGCCCTGATCGTAGGCCTCGGCAATCCCGGCCCGCAGTACGAAAAGACCCGCCACAATGTCGGTTTCATGGTCGCCGACGCCCTGGCCGGACGCATCGGCGGGGCGTTCTCCTCGCACAAGAAGTCCAATTCCGACATAGTGCAGGCCCGCCTCGGCAGTCGCTCGGTGGTCATCGCCAAGCCGCGCACGTTCATGAATCTCTCGGGCCAGCCGGTGGCCGCGTTGGCTCGGTTCTTCTCCATCGATGCGGCGAACATCGTGGTGGTGCACGACGAGTTGGACATCGACTTCGGCGCTCTCAGGCTCAAACTCGGCGGCGGCGAAGGTGGCCACAACGGGCTGCGCTCCATCTCGCAGCATCTGAGCACCAAGGACTATCTGCGGGTTCGCGTCGGCGTCGGACGCCCGCCCGGACGAATGGATCCTGCGTCGTTCGTCCTCAAGCCGTTCTCGGCCGCCGAACGCAAGGATCTCGGTGTTGTCGTCGAAGAAGCCGCGGACGCCGCCGAACTCCTGCTCTCGGCCGGGCTCGAAGCAGCCCAGAACAGGGTGCACCCACGCTGAACCTCACACCCCTGTTGTGAGGTGCGCGCCCGTTCTCGCTTCCTGATGCACGCGCGCACCCCGCAAAAAGGGTGTGAAGTCTTCTGCCGTCTCAGTTGAGCAACGACGCCGAATTGGCCCGTCGCAGTTTGCCACTCGACGTCTTGGGAATGCTGCCCGGTCCGAGCACAGCAACGGTGCGGGGTCGCACTCCGACCTCCGAGTGCACGGCGTGGACCACCTCACGTTCGATGCGCTTGACCTCGTCCGCATCGCCGATGTCGTTGGTTTCCACTGCTACTGCGAAACTTTCACGCTTGTCGCCTGCATCGAGCCGGATGGCGACGGCATTGCCGGGCCGCACACCTGCGACGGTTTGTGCTGCCCGTTCGATGTCGGTGGGATAGATGTTCCGACCGCCCATGATGATGACGTCCTTGATGCGTCCGCAGACGACCACCAGTTCTTCCTCGGTGATGTACCCGACGTCGCCTGTGTCGAGCCAGCCGTCGGCGTCTTGCGTCGAGACCGGCCCCTCGACGGTGATGTACCCGGGGGTGACGGCCTTGCCCCGCACTTCGATGATGCCGACACCTCTAGCGGTCAGCACCTGCCCCTCCTTGTCGACGACGCGGCCCTCGAGGCCCGGCACGAATTTGCCGAGCGTGGCGAGAGATCGAGTGTTGCCACGGGTGGACGGAACGGCTCGACCCAGAGTCTCGAGCAGATCCGCGTCGACCACGTCGATCACCTGACCTCGAGCGGGATCCGGAATCGACACCGCCAGAGTGGTTTCCGCCATTCCGTACACCGGAGCGAGCGCCAACGGGTTCAGCTTGTACCGGGCGCCGGCTTCGGCGAGGGCGGTCATGGTGTCCGGATCGACAGGCTCGGCCCCGTTCCAGGCGTAACGCAGAGTCGACAGGTCGAGATCCAAGTCGTCCTCGGCCTGGCGCAACCGACGCGCAAGCAGTGAGTACGCGAAATTCGGGGCCGCCGTGACCGTGCCGCGGTACTTGTGAATGAGCTTGGCCCACAACAGCGGTGAGCGCAGAAAGTCCAGCGGAGTGATGCTGACGACCTCGGCACCGACTTGCATCGGCACCGACAGGAAGCCCACCATCCCCATGTCGTGAAACAGCGGCAGCCAACTGACCATCACGTCGGACTCGACGTCGAACTCGATGCGGTCGATCATCGCGTACGCATTGACGTAGAAGTTCTCGTGCGTGATCCGAACGGCTTTCGGTGAGCCGGTCGAACCTGACGTGAGCTGCTGCAACGCGATATCGGATTCCGCCGTGTGCACCGGGTCGATATCGCGACCGGTCTTCATGTCCTCGATCTTCAGCACGGTGATGCCGCGCTCCTCGAGCACCGGGGCGGCGATGTCGAACGGGGCCCCGAGAACAACGGCCTTCGCCTCGATCATCCGCACGACGGTCTCGGTGTCCTCGCCCCACACAGCGAGGTCGGTCCTCGGAGTCGGCTGATGCAGCATCGTCACCGATGCCCCGCGCATCCACGTCGCCTGGCACGCAGGGGCAATATCCACCGGCTGACCGGCCAGGATGCCGATCGCGTCACCGTGCACGACGCCCGCGTCGGCCAGCGCGCCTGCCATACGACGCGCCTGCTCGTGTATTTCGCCCCAGGACTGTCGCAGCGCCTCATCGGGCTCGCCGGTCACCAGACCTCGCTTGCTGGTGCTCGCGGTCTCGAACATTTCCTCGGTGAACTTGCTCAACGCGCGTCTCCTCGTGAGGTGTATCCCGCCCCACCGAACACAGTAGGCAGTCCCGCCCCGCCCGCGAGGCACAACAGGCCGCGTATCCTGAGAATTCGAACGCAGGATTTTGCCCGGTCACCGTGTTGGTGCCGCCTTCAACGAGAATGAGGTTTTCGTGAGTACCCCGTCCAGTACCCCCGACGTCGACGCAGCGCTCGAAGGGTCCGGACCGGCAGTGCTGGACGAATCCGGGCCCTCTCGAAACCCTTCGAGAGAGCTCGAGACCGAGGTCGCTCGACGTCGGACCTTCGCGGTGATCTCGCACCCCGACGCGGGTAAATCGACGCTCACCGAGGCACTCGCACTGCATGCCCGCGTCATCTCCGAGGCCGGAGCCATCCACGGTAAAGCCGGCCGTCGCTCCACCGTCTCGGACTGGATGGAGATGGAGAAGGCGCGCGGAATCTCGGTGAGTTCGACTGCGCTGCAGTTCAATTACCACACTTCACCCGATGCCGAGATCACCAACGTCATCAACCTCGTCGACACTCCCGGCCACGCCGACTTCTCCGAGGACACCTACCGCGTGCTGACCGCCGTCGACGCGGCCGTGATGCTCATCGACGCCGCCAAGGGCCTGGAACCGCAGACTCTCAAGCTGTTCCAGGTGTGCCGTCAGTTCGGCATCCCGGTGATCACCGTGATCAACAAGTGGGACCGCCCGGGCCAGTCGCCGCTGGAACTGCTCGACGAGATCGAGTCGCGGATCGGCCTCACTCCGACGCCGCTGTACTGGCCCGTCGGCATCGCGGGCGATTTCCGCGGGCTGCTCGACGTGCAGGACGGCAGCTACATCCGCTTCACCCGCACCGCGGGCGGTGCGACCATCGCTCCCGAGGAATTCATGTCGGCCGAGGCAGCCGCCGAACGCGAGGGCGTCGACTGGGAGACCGCTGTCGAGGAGAGCGATCTACTGATCTCGAGCGGTCAGCGGCACGATCAGGAGATGTTCCTGGCCGGCCAAACGTCGCCGGTGATCTTCGGCTCGGCGATGCTCAACTTCGGTGTTCGGCAGATTCTCGACACCCTGGTGGCCTTGGCCCCCGCGCCGGGATCTCGCGAGGATGCCTCCGGCGGCGTGCGCGAGGTCACCGACCCGTTCAGCGCTGTGGTGTTCAAGGTGCAGGCGGGTATGGACACCGCCCATCGGGACCGACTCGCCTTCATGCGTGTGGTGTCCGGCGTCTTCGAACGCGGAATGGTCGTCACGCACGCCCAGACCAAGAAGCCGTTCACCACCAAATACGCCTTGACGGTGTTCGGCCGTGATCGCACGACGGTAGAGAACGCCTACCCCGGCGACATCGTCGGCCTCGTCAATGCGACCGCACTGGCTCCCGGCCACACCCTGTACTCCGACAAGAAGGTCGAGTTCCCGCCGATCCCGTCGTTCGCGCCCGAGCACTTCTCGGCACTGCGCGTCGACAGTGCGGACAAGTACAAGAAGTTCCGCCGCGCCGTGGAACAGCTCGACTCCGAGGGCGTGGTTCAGGTGCTGCGCAACGACATTCGCGGCGACGCCTCCCCGGTGCTCGCCGCGGTCGGTCCGATGCAGTTCGAGGTGGTCACCGCACGAATGAAGACCGAGTTCGGTGTCGATGCTCGAATGGAACCCCTCGGGTACTCACTCGCACGACGTACGGACGCGGCATCGGCCGTCGAACTGGGTCGTCAACGGGGCGTCGAAATCTTCACCCGCACCGACGGGGCATTGCTGGCGCTGGTCAGCGACAAGTGGCGTTTGCAGTACATCCAGAAGGAAATGCCCGAGCTGACCCTCGAGCCGCTCGTCGCCGCGGGCGATCAGTAGCACCTTGTGCTGATCGATCTGCTCGACGCCGAATTCAGTGTGTTCGGCCACCCCGTGCTGTGGCGCGAGGTGGTCGGCAACGGCTTCGGGCTGCTCTCGGCCATAGGTGGGATGCGCCGCGTCGTGTGGGCGTGGCCGGTGGGCATCATCGGAAATGCACTGCTGTTCACCGTGTTTCTGGGCGGTGTGTTCCACACACCGCAGGCGCTCGATCTCTACGGCCAGGCCGGACGCCAGCTGATGTTCATCGCCGTGAGTGTCTACGGGCTGGTGCGCTGGATGCGAGATTCCAAGCGATCGGGGGCCGCTGTGCTTCCGCGGTGGGGTACTGCGCGAGAACGGACGGCCATGCTCGTGGTCGCGGTCGTCGGCACGGTGGTGTTCGCGCAGCTGTTCGGCTATCTCGGTTCGTTCGGCAAGTGGGCCGACGCGTGGATCTTCACCGGGTCGATGCTGGCCACCTTCGGAATGGCGCGCGGCCTCACCGAGTTCTGGCTGATCTGGATCGCAGTGGACGTAGTGGGGGTACCCCTGCTCATCGTCGCCGGTTTCTACCCGTCCGCAGCTCTTTACGTGGCGTACGCCGCGTTCGTTGCCTGGGGATTTGCCGTGTGGTTCAGGATCCAGAACAAATACATCGGTCAAAAAATGGCGTCTTAAACAATCGTGATGCTACTCTCAGCGTGTCCGAACAAACTTAGAGTACGTTTTGGCGTGCTCGACGCCGAGTGACTCGTCCTGATCGATATCCGATCGTGACATCTCGACACCGAGTCACCTGGGAACACGATGAAGTGGAAGACGACATGACACAGGGATCGAACTACCCATTGGCCGGGATCAAGGTCGGTGGCGCTCCCGCGCATCGTTTGGCGACGCCGCCGAAGTCCGACTCCACTTCACCCAAAAGTGCCCGCACCGATTCTTCGGCGGCAGCGCCCGCCGAGAAGGCGGTCGAGGCCGCAACCACCGAGAAATCGGCCGCTGCGGCCACGCCCGCCGAGAAGGCGTCCGCAACAACGCCTGCACCAGCAACGTCGTCCGTCACGGATTCATCGACCCCCCGCGCGGATCGACGTCGTCCAGAGAAGCCCGCCACGGAATCGAACGAGGTTGAAGTGACTACAAGCGATCAGATCTCAGAACACGGCCTACCCACCAACGGCCGCTCCACGTCACACGGATCGGCCGCCGGCGCCACGCCGACGCTCGGCCGGGGCCAGGCACCCGACCGTCGTACTGCCATGGGCGTCGCCTCGGTACGCATCGCAGGCCGGCTGACCCAGAACGAGCTCGGCAGCCGCACCGGTGACATCCGTACCCCCGATACCTCCGTCGGCCCCGACGAGCTGCTGCAGCTTCTCGGCGAATACCTCGTCTCGGGTGGCCTGCAGAACCCCGAGATCCACGTGCGTTCCAACGGCCAGACCATCGTGCTCGACCTGCAGAACCCGGCCAAGGGTTACCGCTGACCCCAGACGGTCACAACAGCTGCTGGAAAGCCTCTGGTCGCACCATTTCGAGTACCAGAGGCTTCCACTGCGGTGTACGGTCCTTGTCGACCAGTACCGCTCGTACACCCTCGGCGAAGTCCGGCTCGGTGATGATCCAGGTCGCCATGCGCAACTCGCGGTCCAGGCATTCCCGCAACGTGCTGTCTGCTCCGCGCGCAATCAGCGCGTCGGTGGCCATCAGGGACGTCGGAGACAGCGTCGCCAGCTGAGTCTTGGTCGTCCGCGACCACGGTGTATCGCACTCGAGCGCGTCGATGATGTCTACGAGCGACTCCTTCTCGAACACCGCTGCCACCGCCTCCGCGTCGAACGACAGCTCTGTCGACGGTGAGGTGGTGTGACGCCCCAGCGCTTCGTGAATATCGGTGCCGGCGAGGATGTCGGCCTTCAGATCGTTCACCGCATCGCTCGGGCAGAAATGCGTGGCCAATCCGAGTGCGAGTGCGTCCGGTCCGGTGATGCGCGTACCGGTGAGCGCCAGGTAACGCCCGACACGGCCGGGCAGTCGCGAGAGAAAATAGCTCGACCCCACATCCGGCACGAAGCCGATCGCCGTCTCCGGCATGGCCAGTACCGCATTCTCGGTGACGACGCGGATGCTGCCGTGAATCGAGATGCCCAGACCTCCACCGAAGGCCGCTGCCTCGATGACGGCGATGTACGGCTTGGGGTAATTCGCGATCAGTTCGTCGAGATCGTATTCCGCGGCGAAGTACTGCGGACCGGCGTCGTGGTCGCCATCGACGACTGCCTGTCGAATCGCCTTGATATCTCCGCCTGCGCAGAACGCCCGCGGTGAACCACTCGTCACCAGAACAGACGCGACCGAGTCGTCCTCTCGCCACGCATCGAGGGCGGCTCGGATGCCGTCGATCATGGCCCCGTTCAACGAGTTCAGAGCCTCCGGCCGATTCAGGACGATATGTCCGACCCCGCCGGACACCTCTTCTTCGACAACGGCCACTGTTGACTCCTTCACACGCGCATCGTTCGACGCGTAACAGTAGCGCGCGCTACTCGCGAGACTCCACCGATCGCGGACGCGCGTCACCGGGGATGTCGGCAGGTCGACACGGCCGCTCCTCAGCGGTGAACCACCCGCGATACAGAAACAGCTGGCCGAGTACCGGACTCTGAACCTTGATCTCGATGCGGTGCCGCTCCTCGGCTGCGTCCCACCACTCCCGACCGATTGTCAGCGCCGACGCCACCTTCGGCAACTTCGGTGCCAGCGGGCCGAGCAGGAATCGTGGCACTTCGCTCTCGAGTATCAGCCCGCCCTCGTCGTCGACTTCACACCTGGTGTGCACCACCATGTCCGAGGAGAACCCCAGATAGTCCAGGGCATACGCGTCCGATTCCGCCGAGGACACCATCACGGAATTCATCCCCTGCGGACGGCCGGCGAAGGCGAAGCGACGCACGAAAGACAGTGTCTCGCGGCCGAGTTCGTCGACGTAGGCGTAGTTGGCGATGGTGAACGGCACGTCCGTGCCCACACCAGCGGGAAAGAGTCCACGCTTGCGGCCGGCCCACAGCAACGGCGGCGGTACCAGGCGAGAGTGCGTCATCTCCTCCATCACGCCCACCCCGAACTGGGCGAGATGGTCCGAGGACTTCAATCCGAAGCGCCACTGAACCTTGGGATGCAGACGTGAAAAATCCGAACCGAGTACTTCCGCGACCACCGATGCCATAACTCCAGTATGCGCAGCGCCCATGTGAGCGAAACTTCGTAGCAGGTTACGAGTTACTGCTCACATGCGGCAGAGCCGCTCTACTCGAGCTCGGCGGCCAGTTCCATCCACCGTTCCTCGGCAACGTCCTTGTCTGCCAGGACCTGCTTGAGCTCGGTGTCGAGAGCGACGAGCTTGCTCTGCTCGGTGGACGCGTCGACGAGTTCGGCATGCAGCTCGACCTCACGCTTGGAGAGCCGAAGGACGAGCTTCTCGAGCTTGCTGAGTTCCTTGCGGGCCGCGCGCTCCGAGGCCGCATCGCGGGTTGCCTTGCGCGGTGACCCGCCGGTGGTCAACGAGTCCGGCGTCGCGTCGGCAGCGAGGACGGCCCGCCGGCGCAGGTACTCCTCGATGCCACCGGGCAGGTTGGTGAGCTTGCCGTCGCCGAACAGTGCCCACGTCGAGTCACAGATGCGCTCGATCAGGTACCTGTCGTGACTGATGACGACGAGCGTGCCCGCCCAGCCGTCGAGGATGTCTTCGAGCTGCTGCAGGGTGTCGATGTCCAGGTCGTTGGTGGGCTCGTCGAGCAGCAGCACGTTCGGCTCGGCCATCAGGACCCGCGTCAACTGCAGGCGTCGGCGTTCGCCACCGGACAGATCACCGACCGGTGTGCGCTGGCGAGCGGGGGTGAAGCCCAGCCGCTCCGCGAGCTGCCCGGCAGAGATCTCCTTGTCACCCAACGTGATCCGCTCGGCCACTTCCTTGACCGCGTCGAGTACACGCAGCTTCTTGGGCAGATCGTCCAATTCCTGCTTCAGCCAACCGATCTTGACGGTCTGGCCCTGAATGCGCTTGCCCGCAGCGGGCTGCAGTTCACCGGCGAGTGTGCGGAGCATGGTCGTCTTACCCGAACCGTTGACGCCGACCAGACCGACGCGCTCGCCGGGTGCCAGACGCCAGGTGAAGTCCTTCACCAGTTCGCGGCCGTCGGGGGTTTCGAGGCGCGCGTCCTCGAGTTCGATGACGACCTTGCCGAGACGACGCTGTGCAAAGGAGGACAACGCGACGGAGTCACGCGGGGCGGGGACGTCGGCGATCAGGGCCTCGGCCGCTTCGATGCGGTACTTGGGCTTCGAGGTGCGGGCGGGGGCGCCGCGGCGCAGCCAGGCCAGCTCCTTGCGGGCAAGGTTACGTCGCCGCTCTTCGGACGCATCCGCCTGGCGAGACCGCTCGGCCCGGGCGAACACCCAGTCGTTGTAGCCACCCTCGTAAGCCTCGACGCCGCCGCCGACCACTTCCCACGTCCGATTGGCGACGGTGTCGAGGAACCAACGATCGTGGGTGACAACAACCAGCGCACTACGCCGGTTCACAAGATGGGCGGCCAACCACTGCACGCCCTCGACGTCGAGGTGGTTGGTCGGCTCGTCGAGCACCAGCAGGTCGAGATCCTGAACCAGGGCCGCCGCCAACGCAACTCGTCGTCGCTCTCCGCCCGAGAGGTTGTCGATGGGTGCGTCCAGTCCCGAGCTGCCTGCCGGTCCGAGATCGGCGATGCCGATGCCCGTCAGGATGTTGCGCACCCGAGAATCGCCGGCCCATTCGTGCTCGGCCATTCCGAGTGGGTCGAGCACCACCTGGCCGACGGTCGACCCGGGCGGGAGCACGCCGCGCTGGGTGACGACGGCCATCCGCAGCCCGTTGACTCGGCTGACCCGTCCCGAATCAGGGGGTTCGATACCGGCCAGAACCTCGAGCGTGGTGGTCTTGCCACCGCCGTTGAGGCCCACCATGCCGATGCGCTCGCCCTCCTGCACACCGAGGGAGACGCCGTCGAGCAACGGTTTGACGCCGAACGACTTGCTGACGTTTTCGAGATTGACGAGATTGACCATCAGGAAAAACCTATCGATTCACTAGTGACAACACGAGCGCCGGGAACCGGGCCACTCGCAACACGGACGGTGCGGCACACGCCGGCACCGGACAGTTCAGCGCTCACCGACACCGCCGCGTCGGCGTCGGCGCACAGAAACGCACAGGTGGGGCCCGAGCCCGAGACGATGCCGGCCAACGCCCCGGCTGTGACCCCTGCTCGCAGGGTGCGGCGCAGTTGCGGCATCAGCGACACCGCCGCGGCCTGCAGATCGTTACCGAGCAACGGTGCGAGTGCCCGCGCATCGCCGGACGTGAGCGCATGCATCAGGTCCTCGGTACCGCCCAGACGAGGCGGACTGCCCTTGGCACGCAACTCGTCGAGTTCGTTGTACACCGCGGGTGTCTGCAGACCGCCCTTGGCCAACGCCAGCACCCAGTGAAAACTGTTGCGCGAGAGCACCGGAAGCAACTTCTCGCCGCGTCCTGTTCCCACCGCGGTGCCGCCGTGCAGGGAGAACGGCACATCGCTACCGAGTTCGGCCGCAACCTCGTCGAGTTCGTCACGCGAGAGCTCGAGATGCCACATCGCATTGAGTGCCACGAGGGTCGCGGCGGCATCGGCACTTCCGCCCGCCATCCCCCCGGCCACCGGAATGCCCTTGTCGATCGTGATCTCCACCGACGGCTCCCGCCCGACCCGACGCCCCAGCAACACCGCGGCCTTCCACACCAGATTCCGCGAATCGGTGGGAACCACCTTCGCGTCGTCGCCGCGCACCCGAACCGAGAGCGACGTGGCTGGAATCACCGACAGCTCGTCCGAGAGCGAGAGCGCCTGGAACACCGTCGTCAACTCGTGGAAGCCATCGGGACGCAGGTCACCGACCGCGAGATGCAAGTTCACCTTCGACGGGGCCCGTACGACAACGGGTGTGGGAACGACAGACAGCACGAGTAACCACAGTAGTGGAGAAACAGCGGCCGAGTTCACCACCAGGGTTGTGCATGCGGACCGAACATGTCCGCATTACGTGGCATCGTGTGAGTATGAAGGAAACCTCGGCTCGGCTGCTGCGGTTGCTGTCCCTGCTCCAGACCCGTCGCGACTGGGCGGGTGCGGAGCTGGCGGAGCGGCTCGATGTCACCCCGCGGACCCTGCGACGCGATGTGGACAAACTGCGCGATATCGGTTACCCGGTCAATGCGACGCCGGGGGTCGGCGGCGGCTATCAGCTCGGCCCTGGTGCCGAGATGCCGCCGCTGCTGCTCGACGACGACGAGGCACTGGCGGTGGCGTTCGGCTTGCAATCCGCCGCCGGCGGGTCGGTGGCAGGCATCGGCGAGGCGTCGCTGCGGGCACTGACGAAGCTGCGGCAGGTGATGCCGTCGCGCATCCAACATCGGCTCGATGCGCTGCGAATCGACGTGGTGGAACAGACGCCGCGTTCTGCGGTGGACGCCTCGGTGCTGTCGACGGTGGCGGCGGTGTGCCACCGGCACGAACGGCTGCGATTCGATTACCGCAAGCACGACGGTTCCGAGTCCAGACGTGAGGTGGAGCCGTACAGCCTGGTTCGGGCGGGGGCACGCTGGTATCTGCTGGGATGGGATGTGCTGCGGGAGGATTGGCGATCGTATCGAGTGGATCGCCTGATTCCGAAGATTCCGACGGGTCCTCGGTTCGCGCCGCGGGAGTTGCCTGCCGGAGGGGCGGCCGCGTTCGTCTCGAAGGGAATCGACCGCGCGTTCATTCAGGTGCAGGCGAGGATCGCGCTGCATGCTCCGATCGAGTCGATCGCTCCGATGATCGACGAGCAATGGGGGGCAATCGAATCCATCGACGAGCACACCTGCGCTGTGGTGCTGTCCGGCGATTCACTGCCCTCGATCGCGCGGTGGCTGGCAGCGTTCGACACCGATTTCACCGTGCTCGATCCGCCCGAACTACGCGAGGAATGCCGAGTAGTGGCAGAGCGGCACGCGAGAATGACCGACCGCTACCTGGCTGCGGTTCACTCTCCGGTAACCGGCGCGTGAGTCAATGGACCGATGACGTCACCACTCGGTTTCGATGCGAAGTTTCTGTCCGACATCGACGTTCCGTTGCCCGATCGCGCAGGCGTGGTGGTACTTCCCTACACGCACTTCTCGGTGTCCATCGACCCCGACCGACGCCTCGCCGCGGTCACCGGCGTCAACATCGACGGCGCGAGCCTGAAGGATGTCGAGCGGGGCGACGATTGGCGATTGGACGACCGACTGCCGGCGTCGCAGCAGGCCGGTAACGAGCTGTACTCGAACAACGACCTCGATCGCGGACACCTGGTTCGCCGGCGAGATCCGGTGTGGGGTGAGCTGTCGGTGGCCACACGCGCCAACCAGGACACCTTCCACTACACGGTGTGCGCTCCGCAGACGGCCACGCTGAATCAATCCAAAACACTCTGGCTAGGGCTCGAGGATTACGTTCTGGGGCACGCAGAGCAATACGGCCAACGGCTTTCGGTGTTCAGCGGCTGCATCTTCGCCGACGACGATCCCGTTTACCGAGGTATCGCCATTCCGCGGCGGTTCTTCAAAATCGCTGTGTGGTCGCAGGATTCGAGTCCTGCGTGCACCGGCTACGTGCTCGACCAGTCGCCGTCTCTCGACCCGATCCTCGACAAGCCGCTGCGACTCGAGACCGATCCCCCACCTCTCGGCCCGTACCGGACGTACCAGGTTCCGGTGGCCGACATCGCGTCGGCCACCGGTCTCGAGCTGGACCTTCTGATCGAAGCCGACCGCTATGCACCGGTGGCCGCGGCTCGCGAGGGGGCGTCGACGTGGACCGAGCTGACGCGACTGTCCGACATTCACCTCTGAACCAACCACCTGGTTCGATACGGAATCGTGACGCGCAACAGCCTGGGATGCCAATAGCATTGCTCAGCATCTGAGGAAGCGTCGACGGACAGGAGTTCGACATGCGAAGACGATGGACGACGGCACTGGCGGCGCTAGCGATGACGGTGGCAGCACTGTTCGTCTCGGGCGGCACGGCGGCGGCCGCGCCGCACTCCCATCTCGCAACCGTATCGATCCCGAGCGCGTACCCCTGGGAAGCGCCGTACACGCTCGAGGTCAACGGCTACAGCGGCCTTCGATCCGACTTCGGCGGGCCTTATCACGCATTCCTGGCGATCACCGCACAGCCGCCGACCACCGACCCGATCTACAGTCAGAACTGGCGTTTTCTGTCGTTCGCTTCGCACACCGAAGTGCAGTGGCGCAACACGACGACCGGGGCATCGGGCGTCGCACACGAGGACAGGAACGCGAGGTATCCGTGGGGTGAGGCGTACATCGACACCGGTCTCGGTTGGGTGGAGTACACGATCACAGTGACCTCCGGCGCACTGATCCAGCAGCTCAACCCGCAGCGAGTCACCTCGTCCGGCGCGCTCGAAGTGAGCATGGATCCGTTCTGACGGTCAGGCTTCGGTAGCAGCCAAACGAACGAAGGCCGCGGCATCGATCGTCTCGCCCCGAGCTGTCGGATCGATTCCGGCTTCTCGAAGTCGACGTTCGGCGGCCACCGGCGAGCCGGCCCACCCCGCGAGGGCGGCACGTAAGGTCTTGCGGCGCTGGGCGAATGCGGCGTCGATAACGGCGAAGACCGACTTGCGGTGCGCAGTGTCGGTCGGCCACGGCGGTTCTGCGTACCGATCGATGCGCACCAGGCCGGACTCGACCTTGGGCACCGGCCAGAACACCGAACGGCCCACTGCGCCTGCCCTTTTGACGTCGCCGAAGAACCTGGCCTTGACGCTGGGGATGCCGTAGATCTTGCTTCCCGGGACCGCGGCCAGCCGATCGGCCACCTCGGCCTGGACCATCACCACTGCCACTCGAAGACTCGGCAGTTCGGAGAACAGGTGGATCAGCACGGGAACCGCGACGTTGTAGGGAAGATTGGCCACCAAGGCGGTCGGCTCTCCGGCGATGTCCGCTGCACGAATGCGAAGAGCGTCGGCCTCGATCACTGTCAAGCGGTCGGCCAGAGTCGGGGCCCGGTCGGTCACCGTGATCGGCAGACGCGTCGCGAGCTTGGGGTCGATCTCGACGGCGATGACGGCCTCGGCGACGTCGAGCAGCGCGAGTGTCAGCGATCCGAGGCCGGGGCCGACCTCGAGAACTGTGTCCTGCGGGCCCACTCCCGCGGAAGCGACGATGCGGCGCACGGTGTTGGCGTCGTGCACGAAGTTCTGGCCGAGCTGCTTGGTGGGCCGTACATCGAGCTCGGCGGCGAGAGAACGGACCTCGGCAGGACCGAGCAGAGCCGCAGCTCCCCTCACATGTTCGGACACGGCGGAAACTCTACGGGACTAGCGGTAACCCAGACGCGAGGTGCATGCCGGCCATGCGCCCCAACCCTGGGACTTCTGCGTCACCGATGCGATCGCGATCTGCTCCTCGCGAGTGGCGAGATCGGCGCGCGGAGCGTATCTGAGGCCGCCCTGGCGTTCCCAGGTGTTCTGGTCGAACTGCACGCCGCCGTAGAAACCGTTGCCGGTGTTGATAGCCCAGTTGCCGGTTGCCTCGCACTGGGCGAGCGCGTCCCAGATCGCTCCGTCCTGTACCGGCGGCACCTCGGTGCCCGGCTTTGCTCCGACGCGAACGGTCTTCGGCTGTGCCGGCACCTTGACCACTTCGTCGACCTTGTCGCGGCCGACCTCGACACCGTTGACCATGTTGATCTTCCAGGTGATGTCGGAGACACCGGGAGCGCCGGGGTTCTCGACGACCGTCTTGCTCATGTTCATCGTCGGATCCTCGATGCGCTGCTCGGGAGCATCGACATCGGTGGTCTCGGTCTTGGTGACGGTCCGATCGCGTGTCACGACGATCTCTGCACCGTCGGTGACGGTGGCGTCGGGATCCGGGGTCACGGTATCGGCCTCTTCCAGCGGCTTGCCCGCGGCTTCGAGGAATTCACGCACGGTCGGTGCGGCCAAGGTGACCGGAGTTACGGGGGATCCGCCGTCGACCAGCGAGACCTGCTTGGGGAGAGCCACATCGAGCTCGGTTCCGTCGAGGGGCAGCCGTTCGGATCTGGACGCAGAGACGTGCACGTCCTCGGCCAAACCGGTCTGCTGCAGCGCTTCGTCGACGGTCAGGGCGGTGGTCCAGATGTCCTCGGGCTTGCCGTCCACGTTCAGCGTGATCTCACGGGCGCGGCGCAGCACAACGGTGTCGCCGTCGTTGAGTCCGGAGTCCGGGGCAGGAACAACCAGATCCTTGTCCGACGGCGCGTAGCCGGCGTCGACCAAGGCGCTGTTGACGTCGGTCTTCATCGTGCTCAGCGAAATCATGTCGCCGTCGACGTCGATGGTCACGGTCTTGTGACGGCTCACCGCCATCACGCCACCAGCGACGAGCGTCATCAACAGGGCAGCGATGACCAGGTAGAGCGTGGTCGAACGGGCGGAGTTGAGACGTCTGATAGTCGACAAGTTTCGTATTCCTGGCGGTTGCGAGCGTGACTCGGTTCGCGAAACGCCGAGTTCGGTCACGGTACGGTAACGAATTAGTACCCACGCCGCAACTTCAGCTGCTACAGGCCGTACACCCGCTCGGCATTGGCGGTCGCGTGCGCCGCCAGCTCGGCCGGATCCTGACCGCGCACCTCGGCCAAGGCCCGGGCGGTGTACGGCAAGCAGTACGGCTCGTTCGGTGCGCCACGGAACGGATGCGGAGTGAGGAACGGTGCATCGGTCTCCACCAGCACCAGTTCGTCGGGCACCAGCACCGCGGCCTCACGCAAGGCATGCGCGTTCTTGAAACTCACGGTTCCGGAGAAACTGAGCACGTACCCGGCGTCGACGCAGGCCCTCGCCGTCTCGGGACCGCCCGAGAAGCAGTGGAAGATCACCGTCTCCGGCGCGCCCTCCGTCGTCAGAACCTCCAGCAGATCCTCGTCTGCCTCGCGGTTGTGGATCATCAGCGGCTTGCCCAGCCGCTTCGCCAGATCGATGTGCCAGCGAAAGCCCTCGTGCTGCTCGGCCACCGTCGCGCAACCGTCGAGCTTGCCGGGCCAGTAGTAGTCCAGCCCTGTCTCCCCGACGGCAACCACGCGGGGATCGGATGCCAGTCGCTCGATCTCGGCCTTGGCGTCGTCGTCGAGCACGTTCGCCCGGGTGGGGTGGATGGCCACCGCAGCCCACACCCGGGGATCCCAGGACGCAGCGTCGACGGCGAAGCGCGCGGCATCGAGATCGTCGGCGATGGTGACCACACGGGTGACGCCGACCGACTCGGCCTTGTCCACGATCGCGGCCACACTCGCCGCGTCGGACGCGCCGCACGCATCGAGGTGGGTGTGCGCGTCGACGAGGGCGCCGACGGGCTCGGGCAACGGTGGTGCGGGACGGTCTCTACTCACGATCGTTAGAGTAGGCGCACCATGACTGCGCCAGCTGATGCCTCACGGCCACCCTTCTACGTCACCACGGCGATCGCGTACCCCAACGGCGCTCCCCACATCGGGCACGCCTACGAGTACATCGCCACCGACGCCATCGCGCGCTTCAAGCGCCTCGACGGTTACGACGTGCGATTCCTGACGGGAACCGACGAGCACGGGCTCAAGATGCAGCAGACCGCCCAGACCGAGGGCATCGACGTCCGCGAACTCGCCGCGCGCAACTCCAACGCGTTCCAGACCGCACAGGATCTGCTGAAGATCTCGTACGAACGCTTCATTCGCACCACCGACGCCGACCACCACGCAGCGAGCCAGGAACTGTGGCGACGGATGGAAGCGAACGGAGACATCTATCTCGACGCCTTCTCCGGCTGGTACTCGGTACGCGACGAGGCGTTCTACACCGAGGCCGAAACCACCCTCGCCGAGGACGGCTCCCGCGTCGCGACGGAGACCAACACTCCCGTCGAGTGGACCGAGGAGCCGTCGTACTTCTTCCGGCTCTCGCAGTACCAGGACAAGCTCCTCGCGCTGTACGACGCGTCGCCGGACTTCATTGCACCGAACTCGCGTCGCAACGAGATCGTGAATTTCGTCAAGGGCGGTCTGCGGGACCTGTCGATCTCCCGAACCACGTTCGACTGGGGTGTACCGGTTCCCGGCGATCCCGCGCACGTGATGTACGTCTGGGTCGACGCGTTGACCAACTACCTCACCGGTGCCGGGTTCCCCGAGACCGAATCCGAGGCCTACCGCAAGTTCTGGCCGGCCGATCTGCACATCATCGGCAAGGACATCACGCGTTTCCACACCGTCTACTGGCCTGCGTTCTTGATGTCTGCGGGTATCGAGCTACCCAAGCGGGTGTTCGTGCACGGGTTCCTCAATGTCAAGGGCGAGAAGATGTCCAAGTCGCTCGGCAACGTGCTGGACCCGCAGTCGTTGGTGGAGAACTACGGCCTCGATCCGGTGCGCTTCTTCTTCCTGCGCGAGGTCTCGTTCGGTCAGGACGGCAGCTACAGCCACGAGGCCATCGTCGCCCGAGTCAACGCCGACCTGTCCAACGAACTCGGCAACCTCGCGCAGCGTTCGCTGACGATGGTTGCGAAGAATCTGGAAGGAAAGCTCCCGACACCGGGTGAGTTCACCGCCGAGGACGAGGCGATGCTGGCTCGCGCGGACGCGTTGCTGGAGATCTGCCGACGCGAATTCGACGTGCAGGCAATCCATTCCGCGCTCGAGGCGATCTGGTCGGTACTCGGTGAGACCAACCGCTACTTCTCGCTGCAGCAGCCCTGGGTGCTCCGCAAGACCGACCCCGATCGCATGGCCACCGTGCTGTACGTGACGATCGAGGTGCTGCGCATCGTGAGCATCCTGGCGCAGCCCGTCATGCCCGATTCCGCGTCGCGCATCCTCGACCTGCTCGGTGCAGCGAACCGCGAATGTGCCGATGTGGCAACACGTTCGGTACCCGGCACGGCACTACCGACCCCGACGCCGGTGTTCCCGAAGTACGAGTAGTGCCTGCGGCAGTGGTGTGGTTATGCGCCGCCCAGGGCACTTAACCGCACCACTGCCCAGGCACTCACAAGGTCTTCTCGAGCTCCTCCAGCGTGTTCTCCAGATGCGTCAGCATTCGCTGCAGGTGCGGCACACTGCGTCGGCATCCGATGAGTCCGAAATTCAGCGAATCACCGTTGCTGGCGACGGTGATGTTGAGCGCCTGCCCGTCGGCCACGATCGACGCCGGGTACATGCCGTCGAGTTTCGCGCCGTTCCAGTACAGATCTTCCTTGGACCCCGGCACATTGGAGATGATGACGTTGAACGGCGGCGGGGTGTAATCGACGAATCCCGGCACCGGACCGAACAGCAACGGCGCCATGGTGACTGCTCCTACGGCGAGTGCTTCGAGTGTGTTGAGCTCGCTCATCATCTGCTTACCCTTGACGGTCGAATCCTTGATCCGCTCGAGCCTCACGATCGGGTCCGATTCGTCGGTTGCCAGATTGCACAGGATGGTCGTCACCGAGTTTCCGGCGTCCTTGTCGTCCCCCTCCTTGCGCAGCGACACCGGGACCATCGCGATCAGAGGCTCCTCGGGCAAGGCGTTCTGATCGATGA
Source organism: Rhodococcus ruber (assembly GCF_027270735.1). Lineage (GTDB taxonomy): Bacteria > Actinomycetota > Actinomycetes > Mycobacteriales > Mycobacteriaceae > Rhodococcoides > Rhodococcoides rubrum_A. The sequence continues at coordinate 273,755 of NZ_JAPWIJ010000005.1, forward strand.
GATACGCGCGCAGAGCTCCGGCGCACATCGCGAGCACCATGTCGTTGAGCGTGGCGTCGAGCGCGCTGCCGACCTTGCGAATTCGCTCGATCGACCAACTCTCGGCGGCGAATCGGCGAGCTCCACCGATCGGCACGTTGAACATCGTCCGCGGCGCTTGCAACGGCAGCTGCGCCCCTTCTTTCTTCAAGGCACGCAACCCGATTCGAGCTGTCGCGGGCGCGAAGTCGACCAAGTCACCGACGATCTTGCGGCCCGCCGAGAGCCCGCTACCCAGCTGCGCCAACCGTCCGGGCTGCTCCGCGACGACCTGCTTCTTGCGCTTACGGAACAGTGACGGGTCCCAGGTGGCGACGCCGCTCCGATCGTCCGGGTCGGTACTGAGCGTCCGCTGCATCAGCTTCAGCGCGCTCACCCCGTCGACCAACGAGTGATGCACCTTGGTGTACAACGCAATTCGGCCGTCGGCGAGCCCCTCGATGATGTGCAGTTCCCACATCGGTCGGTAGCGATCCAGCGGCGCACTGTGGTTGAGGGAGAGGAACTGGAACAGCTCGCGAATTCGTCCGGGTGCCGGCAGTACGGTGCGGCGAACGTGATACTCGAAGTCGACGTCCTGATCGTAGGCCCAGGCGAGATTGCCCATGATCTGTACCGGGCGCGAAGGCCGCTTGCGGAAGAGCTCGTGTACCTCGCCGGTAGTGAACTTGCGGTGCACTTCCTCGGCGAACTCGTGCGGATCGCCCGGCGGGACGAACAACTCCAGCCCGCCCACGTGCATCGGGTGCTCCCGTGACTCGGCGATCAGAAACATCGATTCGGTGATGGGCATGAGTGCCATGAGCTGTCCCTTTTCCATTTGTTTTCGGTCACGGTACGGCACCGAATGTGACTCAGAACACGACCTTACGTCCGGTCACGAAAAGCTACCCGCTATTGTCCGTTACCAGGGGTTCCAAATAGAGCGGGGTTCCAACGCACGGCGCACACGTGCCGCGCAACGACAACGGGGATGGAGGCGACGGCTATGAACCCGGCGCTCACCGTAGTGAAATCGACCGACCCGGCGGCCACCGCACGCCGACGCGACATCCGTGGCGCGAGCCTGCAGTCGCAGATCCTGTCCAAGTACCTGCAGTTCACCGTTCGCCCGTTTCTGACCGTGTGGGCGCAGGCTCCTTCGCTTCCGTGGCCGATGGGGCTGGTCGACTACGCCGGACTGCTCGTCCCGCAGATCAGCGGAACCACACGCAGTCGCGTCATGCTCGCCGAGTGCGAGGCCGAGTGGATCCGCGCCGAGGGCACCGGCAGCGATCGCGTGGTTCTCTATCTGCACGGCGGAGCCTTCGTCTGCTGCGGCTTGCGCACCCATCGCCGGATGACCTCCCGAGTCTCCAGGCAGGTCGACGGATCGGTGCTGTCGGTGAACTACCGCATGATGCCGCGAAATCCGATCAGCCATGCCGTCGAGGACGGCGTCGACGCGTACCGCTTCCTTCTCGATTCCGGATACCGCCCGGAGCAGATCATCCTGGGCGGCGACTCGGCCGGCGGATATCTGGCGTTCATGGTCACCCTGGCGCTACGCACAGTCGGCTTGCCCGCACCCGCTGGAATCTTCACCATGTCGCCACTGACCGATATGGACCCCACCGGCAAGCTCGACCACGAGAATGCGTCGAAGTGTTCGGTCTTTCCGTCCAACGCAGTTCCCGCACTGACCGCATTGGCCGATCGCGTCGACGCGCGCATCGTCGTCGAGGGCCAACGGGGCCCCCGGGTCTCGCCTGTCGACGGCGATCTCACCGGCCTGCCGCCGGTGTTGATTCAGGTCGGTTCGACCGAAATGGTCTATGCCGACGCCGAACTCATGGCCCAGCGTCTCGCGGTCGCCGGAGTCGACTGTGAACTTCAGGTGTACGAGGATCAGGTCCATGTGTTCCAGGCAGCCGATTTCGTCCCCGAAGCCCGACGCGCGCTACGCGCCATCGGCGAGTTCGCCCGGAACGTCAGCCCCCGTACAGAAAGCTGAGATACCTTCTCCCCATGGCAGTCACAGTGAACAAGTCCGTCGACATCGACGCCGACGCAGCGACAATTCTCGATGTCCTCGCGGACGTCGAAGGCCTCCCCTCGTGGTCTCCGGTGCACAAGAAGTGCGAGGTGGTCGATCGCTTCGAGGACGGCCGGCCGAACCACGTCAAGATGAACGTCTCGATCATCGGTGTCAACGACGAGCAGTTGGTCGAGTACACCTGGAGCGAGAACGAGGTGTCGTGGACCTTGGTCGAAAGCACTCAGCAGAAGGCCCAGGACGGCCGGTACACGTTGACGCCCAAGGACAACGGCACCCACGTCGAGTTCGAGCTGACGGTCGACCCGAAGATTCCGCTACCGGGCTTCCTGGTGAAGAAGGGCACCAAGACCATTCTCGAAGCAGCGACCGAGGGACTTCGTCAGCACGTGCTGGGCTGAGCAGCTACTCCGTCTTCCGAGCCGCCAGAACGGCCTCGTAGACCTCACGCTTGGAGACGCCGTCGACCGCCACCTGGGCGCAGGCGTCTTTCAACCGCATGCCCGACGCCACCAGCGTTTCCACGTCGGCCACGAGATCCTCGGGCTCCTCGGCGACGGCGACCGCTCCTTCGAGTACCACCGTGATCTCGCCTCGCACTCCGCCCCTCGCCCACTCGAGCAACTCCCCCAGCCCGCCGCGGCGGACCTCCTCGTAGGTCTTGGTGAGCTCCCGGCACACCGCGGCGCGGCGATCGGGGCCGAGTACGTGAACGGCGTCCTCGAGACACGCCACGAGGCGGTGTGGGGCCTCGAAGAAGACGATGGCACGTGGTTCGGCGAGTATCGACTGGAAGTAGGTGCGTCGCTGGCCCTGCTTACGCGGCGCGAACCCGTCGAAGCAGAATCGTTCGACCGGCAGACCCGACAACGCGAGCGCAGTCGTGACGGCCGAAGGACCGGGCAGACAGGTCACCGGCAGATTCGCATCGACGCACGCGGCCACGAGGCGGTAGCCGGGATCGCTCACCGACGGCATCCCGGCGTCGGTCACCAGCAGCACCGTCCTGCCCTCGGCCACCGCCTCGACCAGCGCCGGAAGGCGAGCCGTCTCGACCTGGTCGTAGAAGCTGACCACCCGCCCTGCGATCACCACGCCGAGCGAGGACGCGAGTTGTTTGGTGCGCCGGGTGTCCTCGGCGGCGACGACATCGGCACTGCCGAGGGCATCACGCAGGCGCTGCGAGGCGTCACCGACGTCGCCCATCGGGGTGGCGGCAAGGATGAGCATGCCTCCAGTGTCCCGCATGCAGTGCAGTGGCCTGTCACGCACCGCGGATCAACGCCTACGATCGGTACGTGACCTTGCTGACCTCTGCGCGCTCCGGCGACCGGTCGATGGTCAGTCCCGGGCCCACGGTTGCCGCGCGCGACTGGTTCCACGACACCGATGCCAGGCGCGGCTGGATAGTCACCCTCGTCATCACCGTCGTCTGCGCGATCACGCGATTCACGATGCTGCGCTACCCCACCGACGCGGGAACCCCGGTCTTCGACGAAAAGCACTATGCCCCGCAGGGCTATCAGGTACTCACCGGCGGCGGGCTCGAGGACAATCCGGCGTACGGCCTGGTGGTGCATCCACCGGTCGGCAAACAGCTCATCGCCGTCGGCGAAGCACTGTTCGGCTACAACGGGTGGGGTTGGCGTTTCTCGTCGGCCGTGGCCGGAACCCTGTTGGTGCTGTTGGTGATTCGAATCGTGCGACGCCTCGCGCGTTCCACCCTGGTCGGTGCCATCGCAGGCATTCTGCTCACTGTCGACGGAGTGACCTTCGTCAGCAGCCGGATCGGCATGCTGGACATTTTTCTGGCTCTGTTCGTCACCGCGGCACTGGGCTGCCTGATCGTCGACCGCGACGACATGCGACAGCGGCTGTCGCGAGTGCGCGACGAGGGCCGGATGGGCGCGAGTGCACTCGGTCCCCGAATGGGTGTGCGGTGGTGGCGATTCGGAGCCGGCATCATGCTGGGGCTCGCCTGCGGCACCAAATGGTCCGGTCTGTACTTCATTGCGTTCTTCGGATTGCTGAGTGTGGCATTCGATGTGGCTGCACGTCGCTCGTACGGCGTGGGGCGGCCATGGCGGGGAACGGCATTGCGCGACATCGGGCCTGCGCTCTACGCGTTGGTCGTCGTTCCCATCGCGGTGTATCTGATGACGTGGTGGGCATGGTTGACCTCGGAGACAGGCGTTTACCGGCACGAGGTCGGCAGCGGCATCGGCGTCGGCGGTCCGTTCTCGTTCGTCCCCGAAGCTCTGCGGTCACTGTGGTACTACAGCGGCAGTGTGCTGCAATTCCATGAGGGACTGACCAATTCGGCCGGCAACCGGCACCCGTGGGAATCGAAGCCGTGGACGTGGCCGATGGGCCTGCGTCCGATGCTCTACTACTTCGCCGACGGCGAGAGCGTGTCCGGCTGCTCGGCATCCTCGTGTGTCAAAGCAATCATGCTGATCGGCACACCCGCGATGTGGTGGCTGGCGTTGCCGATGCTGGCCTGGACGATCTGGTCGGTGGCCGTTCGGCGCGACTGGCGTTATGCCGCAGTGCTGGTGGGCTACTCCGCAGCACTGCTGCCCTGGTTCACCACGCTGGACCGGCAGATGTACTACTTCTACGCGGTGGCGCTCGCCCCGTTCATGGTGATGGGCTTCGCGTTGGTGCTGGGCGACATCATCGGCAAGGCCACGGCCTCAGCGGAACGGCGAGGTACCGGGCTACTGCTGGTGGCCCTGTACCTCGCCGTGGTGATCGCGAATTTCGTCTGGCTGTGGCCGATCCTCACCGCGATGCCGATCACCCCGCAGATGTGGCAGCAACAGTTGTGGCTGCCGAGCTGGCGATAGCTCGGACCCGGCAGAAACGAAAGACCTACGAAAGAATCGCCGTCTTACCCTTGGTGAGTCCGTCGATGCTGACGCGGCCGGCACCGAATGCAGCCAGCAGCAACGCGCCGACACCGAGCGCGACGACCAGCTCGTAACCGTTTTCCGTGGCGAATACACCGTTCTCGAAGTGAACGAACACTGCGGCACCGAGCATGTCGAGGAAGAGAAGCAGCCCGGCGACGGGGGTGAAGATCCCCAGCACCAGGGCACCGCCGCCGATAAGCTCGACGAATGTGGCGAAGTAAGCGGATGCCGTGGGGAGCGGGACGTTCATCATCTCGAAGCTTGCCGCTGCACCGTCGAGACCGAAGGTGTTCAGCTTCTGCCAGCCGTGAGCGATGAAGACGACTCCCAGACCGATACGAGCTACGAGGGCGACGGCGTCGCGGACGAGGGTGGAGTTCATTGGGCATCCTTCTGACACGACTACATGGGCCGCACCACGATGTCAGAAGTATGTTGAAGCGTCAACTTAGTGGCCGTCCGCACCCTTCAGGGCCGAATCGACGAACGATCGCGCCTGGTCGTCGTCCAGGCCGATGGACCGGACTGTCCTGACGAATTCCGTCGCCGCTCGCGCCGCGATGTCGCGCGAGGGATCGCCACCCGAAGCGACGAAGGAACCCGATCGTCCGCGCGTTTCGATCACGCCCTGCTGCTCGAGCTCTCGGTATGTCTTCGCCACCGTGTTCGGTGCGATCTTCAGCTCCTCGGCGAGACCGCGAACCGTCGGGATCTTGGTGCCGGCGATCAGATCTCCCGATCGCACCAGCCCGAGAATCTGCATCCTCAACTGCTCGAACACCGGGGTCGTGTTCGACGAATCGATATGAACGCGCACAGTCCGTGCCTTAACCGAGCGCGTCGACTGCGTCGACGATGGACGTCGAACCGGACGTCAACATCAGTGTCTTGTGCACTGCTCCACCGGTATCGAGCAGCTGCGCGATCACGGCGGCCACATCGGCACGCGTCACCTCACCCGACTCGAGGGGCGGCTCGGTGAGCGACACCGAGTTCGTGGGATCCTCGTCCGTCAGTTTGCCCGGACGCAGAATGGTCCAGTCGAGGCCGGACCTGGCCGAAACATCCTCTTCTGCAGCGGTTTTGGCTTTGATGTACGCCTTCCAGCCATCATCCAAGTCCTCTGCCACCGGCTCGCCGGCACCGAACGAGCTGATCAGCACGTAGCGGCGAACACCGGCTTGCTCGGCCGCGTCGGCCAACAGCACCGCGCCCGCGCGATCTACGGTGTCCTTGCGCTCCGGACCACTGTTGGGCCCGGCACCGGCCGCGAACACCACTCCGTCGGCACCGTCGAGTACGGCCGCCAACTCGTCGACGGACGCAGACTCGAGATCGATCACCTGGGGCAGCGCGCCGAGAGCTGTAACGGCATCGACGTGATCGCCGTTGCGAATCAACGACACCGCGCGATCTCCGTGCGCCGTCAACACCTGCGTCAGATGCTGAGCGATCTGTCCGTGCCCACCTGCAATGACAATCCGCTTGTCGGTCATAACCACTCCCGTTCCTGGCCTGAATCTGTCGGCTGGGCTACCCGCGTGGCAGGATCGCAAACATGACCGTTACCGCGACCATCTATCACAATCCCCGGTGCAATACCTCTCGCACCGCGTTGAAATTGATCGAGGAAGCGGGCGTCACCCCGCGAGTGATCCGATACCTCGAATCGCCGCCCACCGCGGACGAGCTCCGCACCCTGCTCGCCGACGCCGGTCTCGAACCCCGGCAGGCCGTTCGCACCCGCGAGAGTATCTACAAGGAACTGGGCCTCGCATCCGCGGACGACGAGACGTTGATCGCCGCGATGATCGAGCACCCGATTCTCATCGAACGCCCGATTGTGGTGACCGAGAAGGGCACCGTGCTGGCGCGGCCCGCCGACAGGGTGCACACCGTTCTCTGACCTCGATGGCCTCGGTGAGCAGCTCGCACGGGAAGGCAAGACCTGAAGTAATGTCCAGGTCGTGCCGATGCCCGAGTGGAACGTTCGTGAGCTGACTCCAGGCCAACTCTCCGAGCGCAGCGGCGTTGCCGTGTCTGCGCTCCACTTCTACGAGAAACAGGGGCTGATCACCAGCCGCCGAACCACGGGCAATCAGCGCAGATTCCACCGCGAGACCCTCCGACGCGTGGCGTTCATCCGTATCTCACAGAAGGTCGGAATTCCACTGGCCGAGATCCGGCAGGCACTGAGCGAGCTTCCGGACGAACGGACGCCGACACGCGAGGACTGGGCCCGCCTCTCGACGCGGTGGCACCGTGAACTCGATTCTCGGATAGAACAATTGACCAGGCTGCGCGACAACCTGACCGGATGCATCGGCTGCGGATGCCTATCTCTGGCCGGCTGCGCTCTGGCCAATCCGCACGACGAACTGTCTCATTCGGGCCCGGGTGCGCGCACGCTGGATGTCGATTTCGACGATCCCTCCACGCGACGCGGCACCAGCAACCTCGAGAATTGATCGTTGGCCCGCTGCAGCACGAACTCGTAGGGCGGCGCGAACTTGCGGGCCATCCAGTAGCCGAACCTGATGTCGTTGGAGGAGTACACCAGGTACTTACGCTTGGCGATTCCGGTGAGAATGGCATCGGCGACCACGGACGGTTCGACGGCACGCTTCTCGAATCGATGCTGCAACTTCTGCACTCGCGGATCGTCCCGATCGACGCCGGCAATCTGAAGTGTGTCCACCAGACCGGTTTTGACGCCGCCCGGCACGACAAGGCTGACGCCGATTCCGTGTCGCTTGAGGTCGTACTTGAGCACCTCGGACACTCCGCGCAAGCCGTACTTGCTCGCGCTGTACGCGGCGTGCCACGGGAGAGGGATCAAGCCCGCCGCGGACGAAACGTTGACCAGATGACCGCCGCGTCCGGCCTCGACCATGGGCGGCAGAAACTTCTCGATGATGTGAATCGGGCCCATGAGATTGACATCGACCATGGATTTCCAGTGCCGGTGCTCGAGGTTCTCGACGGTTCCCCACGCCGAGATTCCGGCGATGTTCATCACGACGTCCAGGCTGCCGAACTCGGCATGGATGTCGTCGGCGAATGCGGTGACCGCCTCGAAGTCGGACACATCGAAAGGCAGCGAATGGCTGACGGTACCGCCCGCGCGACCGACCATGTCCACGGTCTCGGCCAGTCCTGGGCCGTTGATATCGGTGAGGAAGAGCTCAGCTCCCACCCCCGCCGCAGCGATGGCCGTCGCCCGACCGATTCCGCTGCCCGCGCCTGTGATCAACGTCTTTTTGCCGCGTAGATCGTAAGTAGCCATCGAAGCCTGTATCCCCCACCGGTTGCCACGTTCAGTTCGATTTCGACCCTACGCGGTGACGACCGAGAGGGTTGTCACAATCTTTGCGACATCTCGTCTCGGTAATCGGCAACGGTGTGCTCGATACGCGCTGCGTCGTCATCTGCACCGCGTTTGCGCGCGTCGTCCGCGCGCTGCTGCAAGGTGCCGATCGCTTTCCGCAGTTCGTTGTCCGACATTCTCGATTTCTGAGCAGTGTGTTCCATATCACACAGTCTGCCCGGCAAGAAGAAGCCCGGCAAGCTCTGCCCGATCACGAAATGTCTCGGTGCGAACTCGTCAGACGGTGACGGACGCCGAGGTGATGTTCTCGCGCACGAAACTGGACAGACTCCGCGCTGCGAATTCGCGGAAGTAGGCGAGCTTGTCGGCCGGCACGAGCGATGGAAGCACGGTGTTCCATACCTTTTCCATCCGCGAGGGCGCATCTTCGAGACGCGACTGCGCCTCGGACACCATCAACACTCCGGCAAGCATTTCGCACACCAGCAGTGCCGCGTTACCCGAATCCAGGTGATCGGCAACGTCGCCGTGTTCGATCGCCCGCTCGAAGAGATGCTCGAAGATATTTCCCCAAGTCCCGAACACACTGCCCCGCGCGGTGTCGGAACCGTCGATCTCCATCTGCAACCGGTACATGACTCGAACCAGAGGATCCGAGGCCGCGAGTTCGAGTACCGAATACGAGATTCCGATGACGGATTCGAGCGCCGGGCTACGACTGTCGACCAGGCCTGCGCACGCGGTGGACACTCGCTCATGACCTTCGTCGACGATCGCGCGGGCCAGTTCTTCCTTGGACGCGAAGTGGAAGTACAACGCCCCCTTGGTGACGCCGGACTGCGCGGACACCTGACTGAGTGTGGCATTTGCGTGCCCCACGTCGAGAAAGAGATCTGCCGCGGCCCGCAGTGCGGCCGCTCGTGTTGCTTCTGCTCTGAGTTGTCTCACCATGTTGCTGCACCCCTGCTCAGTCGACCTTGCGATGACATCGACGCCCTGTACACGCCGCCTACCCGTTGACCGAACGGCGTGAAGACGGAATTCACGACGCCTGAGCGAGCCGACTGCGCTCGACAATGGTAGCCGGTTCGGTGGTGACTTTGTGATTCGAAAGTGACAATTGCATGAAGAAGGCTCCGTTTACAAAACAATTGAAATGAAAAGTTCCACTTCTCCTGAAATTGTAACGGCTTCCACTTCCTCTTTATACGCACGGAAAATTGCCCCGGACGCCACGCAGTCGTCGACCTGAGCCCATACATCCTCGATAGGGTCCGCCAATGAACCACTCGGCGTGAAAACTGCAAACACACCGGTCGGTATCGAAACGAATACATCTCCCGGGTCGACGTCAGCGGGTGAATCCACCGCGACGGCGACGACGGCATTGACGGTGCCGTGCGGATCCGGCACGTACACCGTGGTCACCTGATTCGCGCCGATGTGCTTCTCGCGCACACGATCCCGCAAGAATCGCATCCACTCGCTACCGCTGGATTCCGCACCGGGTTCTACTTTCGGCGCTACCAATCCGCTGAACAGTTCCGCGCTGCGCGCCGTCACCCGAAAGCTCACGACGAACCACCGGACACAGAGATCGCCAGATAGAGATCGATTTTGTACGCATGCGGATAGCACTCGTAATCGCCGGTGAACGAGCGCACTATCTCACCTTGCTCCTCGGCGTGATCGATCTGAGTCCACAGCCGGGTGAGAACCTCCGGGAAATACCCCACTGCCGAGAATCGTGCATATTTCGCTGCAGGAACTTTGGCGACCAGATGTCCCCGCGCAACTTGCCCCAGCGAGGAACACAGATAACCGACTATCTGTGTGTTGTACGAGCCGATACCGGGGGCGAAGTCGGTATAGATGGAAGCCAACGGCCCCGACGTGTCCTGATTGAGCACCGCAGACCAGGCCTGATCCAAAGCGGGGTCGTTGAGCCTGCCGAGTGCCCGTTTGGGGCTGCGAACTGGAAGACCGGCGACCCACGTTTCGGGGAGGTCGACGATCTCGAACGACATTCACACTCCCAAGAGAAGTTGCAGGGGCAGATCCTGTGCCCGGAACCGGTCCGTTCGAGGATATCGCCCGTCAATCTACCGGCCCGAGGGGCAGGTCGATCGTCAATCGATCAACCATACCGTCAGCCCGTTTTGATTGCTAACCAACTTCTGCCTACAGCCGATGCTTCGGAGCCCCCAGGCACGGCCAGCGCCACGAACGCTGCACGCCACCCGGCGACGCCGCGAGGTACGAGCGGTCGGCATCCCGAGGAACATCGCGCTTACCTGATACCCCGAAGACCGGAGACACGGCCCGTACGCGCGCCTCAGGGGCACGAGGGTGCCGACGGCGACGCCGAGCGCGACTGCCTGCGCCGCCGCGGGCGCGATGCGTCCGATCAGAAGTCCATGACGTCCCAGGGGGGATCGGTCTCGCCGAGTCTGCACTGCCCGACTACTCGGTCCACGAGAATCGGTGCGGTCTCGACCTCGTTCACGCATGAGACCGACTGTTTTATTTATCGCGATTCTCGGACGAAACGGACTTTTTGGGTATTACTCCGGAGTTGATTCGACAACCGAGAAAACCGACCACTTATTACATTGCTGCCATTCATCGTCGAGCATTCGAGAATTCACCTTCCGGATGCAGCCGCAAATCGATCGTCGCGAATAGCGGACAGATGCCTGTCGGGTGTCACGATCGTGTCGGAATGCGATACCGGCAGAATACGCGAATCACATGTGGACAACATACGCGTCAGCGGCCAATGAACAGTGTGCAGGATCATATCCGCGACCAACGATCGACGGAGTGACTTGCCTGCCAGGTTGTGGAACGACCAGGTCCGATAGGAGCTCTGTACGTAGTGACGGTATTCGAGTGGCGGTGAGAGCAGCCGACGCCCCGATACCTCGACACACATGGACTTGATCTGTGCGATGTGCAGGCCGACTCGGTAGAGGCACAGCGAAAGATCGATGTCCTCGTGCAGGTCGGTTCGCAAACTCACTCGGTCGCGGGCCGCCTCCCAGGCGGAGCGTCGAATGGCGAAGTTGTTGCCGGACGCCGCAGATACCCGCAGCTCATCAGGCTTTCGCCTGGTCGTGTACTTGACGAAGGCCCGGTAAGGAGCAGCCCAGGGCGAGTCGTACAGATAGATCGGTCCGGTCACGGCGGCGTAGTCCAGCCGCCGATCGAAAAAGTCCAGAACCGATTCGGCCCAGCCTGTGCCGACGTGCGTGTCTGCATCGATGCGTCCGATGATCGACCCGCTCGCGTGATCGAAACCGGCATTTCGTGCGTGCACGACTCCCCGCTCGGACTCGGCCACGAGTGTCACCATCGGGAATCGACGTCGGCGATCGAGCACTATCGCAGCGGTGTCATCAGTGGAGTTGTTGTCGACGACGATGATTTCGTGAATGTATTCCTGCTGCTCGAGCAGTGCATCCAAGCATTCACCCAAGTGGGCGGACTCGTTGTATGCAGGAACAACGATCGAAAGAGTGTTCACCCGTGCCAACCCCTGACAAATTGTTTTTGGCAATCGTGTGGCTCGATTCGCTTGCAGAATTCATGTGTCCCGAAATGCGAGCCGCGGACGAATCCGATGCTACCGCACTATTGCGGGAAAATAATTCGTCAATTTATACGTGATAAACAATATGAATTACGACTGAAGATCATCGAACGTACTTCGATTCAGTCGAAGAACGGAGAATCGGGTATTTAGCCGGTTCGACCGTGGTGAGCCGACTAATCGTTCAGGCTTCGGATTCGTCTCGCCGGACTGCCCACGTAGACCCCGTTGGGATCACAGTCCTTGGTCACCAGAGAGTCGGCACCGATGATGCAGCCCTCACCGACGCGGACGCCCGGCATGATGACCGCACCGGAGCCCACCCAGGTTCCCGCTCCGATCGTCACCGGCGTGCCCGTCAAGCGCCCTGCCCGTCGAGTCGGAGCGCCCACCTCGTGTGTGCTGGTCAACACGCGCACATGATCGGACAGGAAGACCCCGTCACCGATATCGATGTTCGCCACCGTGTCGAAATAGCAGCCGTAATTGACGAATGCACCCGCACCCAGACGAAGTAGGCCGCGCCCCTGGACCATCTGGCCACCGTAGACGAGCGCCTGGGCACCCACCCGCACGCGCGCTCCCCGCAGCGCACGTCCGCGGAGTATCGCGGGCAGAAGCGGGCAGTTGGCCGACGCCACTACCGCCGACTGCCGCACCTGGAACAGAGCCCAGCGGACATCGTCGGTCACGTACCCTCGCCAACCACGCATGAGCAAAACCTTAGCTGTGCGCACCGAGTCGACCGAGCGACACACGCGGCTCGAAAAATGGGGCGTCCAACACGAAGAACAGGCCCGATCGACAATGCCGATCGGGCCTGTTCTTCGTACCTGGTGTGGAGCTGAGGGGAATCGAACCCCTGACCTTCTCGATGCGAACGAGACGCGCTACCAACTGCGCCACAGCCCCTTTGCCGTCATCGAGACCGGCTGGGTAACTCTAGCAAAGCCGTGTCGGACGGCTGCTACGCGCCCTGCGCCCGGCGCAGGTTCCGATCCTCGTCGCGGCTGGCCTGGAACGGCTCCTCGTAGTGGTCGAGATGCTCGAATTCCGGATCCTCATCGTCGATCTCGAGCACCACCGCGCCAGGTCGACGCAGTCGCTGTGGGACCAGCTCGAGCTCTTCGTCGGTCTCCGATTCCACCCCGAGTCGGGATCGGCCCATTCGGGTGAGTCGACGCCGGCGCACCTCTTCCTCGATCTGCACCTGCCGACGCAGGTAGTAGAGGTAGCCGACGAGGACGGCGACGGACAGCCCGCACAGCCACCAGATCGTCGGAGAAATGATGAATGCCAATGCCGCTGTGGTGATCGCGGCGAAGACCAATCCAAGTACTGCGCGCTGCCGGAAGGCGTATCGCGCAGCGCGGGCGATCGCGTCCGCCTCGGGATCGAACCCACCGCGGCCGCGTCGGCGAGGCACGAAGTCGTCGTCGACGACGCCGGGCTCGTGCGCGGCTGCGCTCCCGCGCGCTGGTTCCTGAACCGGTGCATCGCGTTCGAGATCGTTCTCTGTTGCGTGAGTGTCCATCGGGTCCTCCGCGGTACCGGGTAGATCGGGTGAGTCGATACGAACAGTCGCCAATGTCGGGCCGAAGATCTCACGGGCAGGCGCGGAGACTCGAAGGTCGTCCTCCGGTCGCCAGTCAGGATCGCTGCGGTGGCCGGTCGCTGGGCCGCGCTGCTTTCGCTTGGTACCACCCCGATGCAGCACGCGCGTGGCAAGCGCTGCATCGGTGGTCTGCATGATCTGGGGACGCTTGGTCATCAGCATGGGAAGAAGAACGAAGAGCCAGACGGCCACGAGACCGATCCAGATGATCGAGTTCGGCATCGGCGATGTTCTCCTCCCTTGGCAACGGCGACAGTTCTGACGACATCAGGCTATGGGGAGGAGGCGCAAGAACCATGCAGACGCGCCGACCCGAATTACACTCCTGTCACTTTGACAACACGAGTGCCATCTTCTTCGAGCAGATCACGCCCATGCGGCCCGTCCCGACCGGACCAACCGATCGACGACGGTTCCCTGCACTTCACCGGAGGTGATCGCGACGAGCTTGTGATCGCGCCATTCACCGTCGACGTCCAGGTACTTGTAGAGCAGACCTTCTTCGCGGAAACCGACATTGCGGAGCACTGCCTGACTGGCGAGATTTTCCGGTCTCACCGTGGCTTCGACGCGATGCAAGCCGACGGGGCCGAAGCAGTGGTCGAGTCCGAGCGCGAGTGCCGCCGTAGCGACGCCCTTACCGTTGACGTCCTTGGACACCCAGTAGCCGATCCACGCGGACCGCAACGCGCCGCGCACGATGTTTCCGGTGGTGATCTGACCACAGAACTCGCCGTCGACCTCGATGACCATGGGCAGCATGTGCCCTTTGCGCGCCTCGGATTTGAGACCCGAACACAGGGTGGGCCAGGACGAGATGTGGTGCCGGGAATTCCAGCTGCCCTCGCCACTGGGCTCCCAGGGTTCGAGGTGGGCGCGGTCTTCGGTGCGAATCCGGCTCCACGCTGCCGCGTCTCGCATCCGTACAGGCCGTAGCGTGACGGTTCCGCCGGCCACTCTCACAGGACCCAATTTCGCCGGCCAACCTGGGTGGCTCGACCACGTTCGCGGCATCCGTCGATCGTATGCGCTACGCGCAGTGGTGCGCTTATGCGCCCCAGGCAGCACCTGCCCACGCCACTGGTGTCAGCCACGTTGAGCGAGGAACGAGACCTTCACTTCTTCGCCGGTACGGATTTCGGTGACCTCGGGATCGATGACGACCAGGCAGTTCGCCTCGGCGAGTGTCGCGAGAAGGTGTGACGACGATCCGGGCGCTCCCCCGAGCGCCTGAACCAGATACTCGCCGGTGCCCTCGTCGCGCATGAGTTGCCCGCGCAGGAATCCTTTGCGGTCCTCGATCGAGGTGATCGGCGCTACGGTTCGCGCCGTGACGGTCCGACGCATCGGCTGTCGTCGCCCGAGGGCGATGCGAATCAACGGACGCACCATCACCTCGAACACCACCAGGGCACTGACGGGGTTCGCCGGCAGCAAGAATGTGGGTACCTCGTCGCGTCCGAGTTGCCCGAACCCCTGGACCGACCCGGGGTGCATGGCGACTCGTTCGACCTCCATGTCGCCGAGCTCACCGAGCGCCTCCCGCACACCGTCCGACGCACCGCCGCCCACTGCCCCGGCGATGACGACGATCTCGGACCGAATCAGTTGGCCCTCGACCACCTCGCGCAGACGCTTGGGATCGGTGCTGACGATCCCGACGCGGTTGACGTCGGCTCCGGCGTCACGCGCTGCGGCGGCGAGTGCATAGGAGTTGACGTCGTACACCTGGCCGGGCCCGGGGGTCCGATCGGTGTCGACCAGTTCGCCGCCCACGGAAATCACCGACAAACGGGGACGCGGATGTACCAGCACCTTGTCGCGGCCGACCGCTGCGAGTAGCCCGACCTGAGCTGCGCCGATGATCGTGCCTGCACGAACAGCCACGTCGCCGGGTTGGACGTCGTCGCCGATCTTGCGGACGTAGTCACCCGAACGCACCGGGCGGAACACTTTGACGCGGGCTCGACCACTGTCGGTGCGATCCAGCGGCAACACCGCATCGGCCAATGTCGGCAGGGGCGCGCCGGTGTCGACGCGCACTGCTTGCCGTGGTTGCAGACGGATGGGTTGACGTGATCCCGCCGAGACCTCGCCGACGACGGGCAGGGTCAGGTCGATGCGCTCGTCGTCCTCGTTGCGCAGATCCGTACCGGCCGCTGCCACGTCCACGCTGCGCACTGCGTAGCCGTCGATCGCCGCCTGATCGAAACCGGGAAGGGGACGCTCGGTCACCACTTCTTCGGCACACAGCAGGCCCTGTGCTTCCGAGATGGCGACCCGAACAGGCCGTGGAGCCACCGCCGCGGCGGTCACTCTGGTCTGCTGATCTTCGACCGAGCGCATCTGGCCCTTCCTCTAATACATCGACCCGCGATGCTATTCGTACGTTGTCAGTTCCGGTGCCCAGCTGTCGCTCAAGCGTTCGTTCAGCCATTCACGCAGCGCTGGACCGTAGTCGTCACGTTGCAAGGCAAAGTCAACCGCAGCGCGCAGGTATCCCCCGGGATTTCCGAGGTCGTGTCTCGATCCACGGTGCACCACCACGTGGACGGGGTGGCCTTCTGCGATCAGCAACGCGATGGCGTCGGTGAGTTGCAGCTCGCCGCCTGCACCGGGTTCGATCCGACGCAGAGCGTCGAAGATGGCGCGGTCGAGCAGGTACCGGCCCGCAGCAACCAGGTTGGACGGTGCGTCCTCCTGCTTCGGCTTCTCGACCATCCCGGTGACCTTGAGAACGTTCGGGTTGACCGCATCGGGCACGATCTCGACGGAGAAGACGCCGTAGGACGAGACCTTGTCGTCGGGAACCTCGATGGCGCACAGCACCGTGCCGCCGCGCTTGGCGCGCACGCGAGCCATGACGTCGAGCACGCCCCGCGGCATCACCAGATCGTCGGGAAGCAGCACTGCGACCGAATCCTCGTCGTCGTCGAGGGCTTCTTCGGCACAGGCGACGGCGTGTCCGAGCCCGAGAGGTTCGTGCTGGATGACCGACTGCACGTCGAGGAGTTTGGGGGCGACGCGCACCTTTTCGAGCATTTCGAGCTTGCCGCTCGCTTCGAGCTTCTTTTCGAGAACGAGGTCCTCGACGAAGTGGGCGACGACACCGTCCTTGCCGGGCGACGTGACGATGACCAACCTTTGTGCACCGGAATCTGCCGCTTCTCCGGCGACGAGTTCGATACCGGGTGTGTCGACGACCGGAAGCAGTTCCTTCGGAACGGTTTTCGTGGCCGGCAGGAACCGGGTACCCATGCCTGCGGCAGGAACGATGGCCGTGCGGAAATGCACTGGCGTGGCGGCGGTCGTCGCGGTAACGGCTTCTGTCATGGTGCTCACCCTATCCATGGTTTCTGGTGATCTGCTCGCCGTGTGCTGCGTTTTACCCCCGAGTGCATATCGTTGAACGACTGCACACGAAGGGTGAGTGAACCGTTGTGAACGTTCCCGAATTTTCGGAGAACACGCCCAAGGATCGTTGGCGGGCACATGTCCTCGCCGAACGCCGACTGCTCGACGATGCGCAGCGCGCGGTGGAGTCCTCCGCACTCTGCCATGCCGTGGCCGAGTTGGCGGCCGAACACCCGTCGGTAGCGGCGTACGTGCCGGTCGGCAGGGAGCCGGGTTCGATCGAGATGCTCGACGCGATGGCCGCGGCCGGCTCCACCGTCCTTCTTCCGAGTGCGCACGAGCCGGGCCCCTTGCGGTGGGTGGCGTACTCAGGGAGCGAATCGTTGGTGACTGCCCCCTTCGGCCTGCGCGAGCCGTCCGGACCGATTCTCGATCCCGAGACCGTTGCGGCCTGCTCGCTGGTGCTGATTCCAGCGCTGGCCGTCGATCGGCGCGGCGTCAGACTCGGACGCGGTGCCGGCTACTACGACCGAACACTCGACCTGTGCGGCCCCGACGCGATGCTGGTTGCGGTGGTGCGAGACACCGAAGTGGTGGATCGACTACCGGACGAACCGCACGACAGAAGGGTGACGCACGCATTGTCCCCCGTCGGCGGACTCGTACGCTTGGGTACGGAATAACGTTCCGATTCGATTGGTTGGCACTCCTGACTGTAGAGTGCTAATGCTCTCCCCAGTTTCGACGAACAGATAAGACACCGGCGGTGTTCGGCCTCGGCTCGCAGAGCAGCCAATCTCCTCGGTGACCAGCGCGGAGGAAACACGATGCCCACATACTCATACGCCTGCACCGAGTGCGACAACCGCTTCGACATCGTCCAGTCCTTCACCGACGACACGTTGACGGTGTGCCCGGCATGCTCCGGCAAGCTTCGGAAGCTGTTCAATTCCGTCGGCATCGTCTTCAAGGGCAGCGGCTTTTACCGCACCGACAGTCGCGGTGGCTCCAGCACCTCGAGCGAGGGCGCAGGCGAGAAGAAGTCCGATGCGGCCGCCGCGAAGTCGGACTCGAAGTCCGAGTCCAAGTCCGACTCCAAGCCTGCCGAGAAAAAATCTTCCGATTCGTCCTCGTCGAGCTCCTCGCCTTCCTCGTCCACCACGAAAGCTGCTGCAAGCCAGTAGTTTTCCGCTTCATCCACAGGCCGGGCCGTTATCCACAGCCCGGCCTTTTCGGCGTTCGATGTGCCTTCGCCGGCGATAGCGTTCCAGCATGGCTGCTCGCAAGAACCGACTCGACTCGACTCTGCTCGATCGCATCACCCTGCGGCCGGCATGGGTCGGCTCCCCCAAGTTCCGGCGAGTGGCGGCAGGCGCATTGGTGGCACTTGCAGCGGTCTTGTTCGTCGACGACGCCGCGGGCGACGACCGAGTGGAAGTGATCACCGCCGGACGCGATCTGACACCCGGGACGGTACTCACGCCGGCCGATGTGGTCGTCAGCGACTGGGACTCCGGCAGTGTCCCGGAGGGCGCATTGATCGACACGGGCGCAGTGGACGGCCAGACGCTCACCGGGCCGGTGAGAGCGGGCGAATTGCTCACCGACGTACGCCTACTCGGATCTCGGACCGCCACGACGGCACTGGGGACCGATGCACGCGTCGTACCTGTGCATCTCGCGGACGCCGGAGTGAGCGACCTGCTGCGTGAAGGTGACCAGGTCGACGTGTTGACCGTCGAGGTGCAGGAAGACCCGAACGCCGTCCCCGCGGCCCGAGTGCTGGCGTCGGGCGCGGTGGTCGTGCTCGTCTCCGCCGACGCCGGGGGCAGCAGACAGCGAGATCGGGTGGTGCTGCTCGCGCTACCGACCGACGATGCGACGACGGTGGCCGCCGCGTCATTGGTCAGTGCACTGACGGTCACGCTGCACTGAAAGGCCCCGTTACTGGCGATTCACACCGGCTGCAGTACGACGATCTGGGTTAACGTCTGTCGAGACAGAACATACCGAGCGTTGGGAGAAGGGCTCATGCTGAAGGGCTTCAAAGACTTTCTATTGCGCGGCAACGTCGTGGACCTCGCAGTTGCAGTGGTCGTCGGCGCGGCATTCACCGCCATCGTCACCGCATTCACCACCAACATCATCAACCCCCTCATTGCCGCGGTAGGTGGCAGCAATGAACTCGGTTGGGGCATCAAGATCTTGTCGGAAAACGATGCGACGTTCATCAACATCGGCGCAGTCATCACGGCGATCATCAACTTCATCATCATCGCGGCGGTGGTCTACTTCGTGCTGATCCTGCCGGTGAACACCGCGAAGAAGCGTTTCGTGAGCAAAGCGGAGAAGGAGCTGAGCGACGTCGACGTGCTGGTCCAGATTCGCGACATCCTCGCCGGCGGAACCGCAGCGGGACAGAAACTGTCGACTGCCGCCGACACCACCGGTGGTAGCGGCGAGGCCAGTGACGCCACCCCGGACTTGGGCAAGCACTCGAAGGACTGACTCGCTCGCCCTCGCTTGGGCGGGCACCCATCGAATGAATGTGCCAGTCACGCACTCTGAGTGCGTGACTGGCACATTCATTCGTTGGTGGGGGTAGTGATGGGACAGGCCGAGAGGGCCCTCGGGCGATCAGTTGGTGAACGTCGACAGCGGAAGCGCGTCGAGAGTGATCGTGGTGCCGTCCGCCTCGCAGGCAGACTTCACGGCAGCGCCGTTATCGACAAATGCCTTACCGGATTGGCCATCGGGGGCAGACAGCTCGAGGGTGTCCGCGGGCAACGCGTCGGTGAACGTCGTCAGCGAGCTTGCAACGTCACCTGACGCAGTGCTGGGCAATGCTTTTACCTTGTCGATCGCGGCTTGCTTGTCAGTAGTCCACTTCTCGACGTTCTCGGCTGACCCTGGTCCAGCCGCAACCAGCTCGACGAAGGCGTTGTGGTCGGTGGCGAATGTGTTGCAGACGTCGGTGTTTTCACCGGATGCTGCAGCATCGTCGCTGCTACAACCGGCGGCGAGGCCGAGAGCAAGGACCGCTCCTGCGGCGACAACAATGGAACGGGCTTTGGAGTGCATCTCTTGTTCAGTGCCTCTCTGGAAAAGTCGATAGATACGTGCCGAACATAGTTCAGGCCCGTACGGAGTGATCCGTACGGGCCTGAACTGGTCTGAATCTTGGCGGGTAAAACTATCTCACCCAGCTACTCCTGATCGAAGATCAGTTGAAGCGAACCGGGACGCCGTAGGTGACTGCGACATCGCCCTGTGCGCTGGTGACTGCGACGTACGGACGAACCGAGACGTTGCCCAGGATGCCGGTGGCGGTGCCGTGCAGGTTCGCGACCTGGATGGAGCCGGAGTTGCCGACACCCTCGGAGCCGGAGCCGGTGACGCCGTCGTTGATCGGCAGTGCAGCGGACTCGGACTGCACGATTCCGGGGCCGTTCTCGAGGGCGATTGCACCCTTGGCCTGAGGAATGAGGTCAGCGTGGAAACCGAGGCCGGAGGTCGAGGTTCCGACTCCACCGAGGCTGACGGACGGCGGGTTCAGGACTGGTCCGCCGCCGGGGCCTCCTGGAATGGTGTTTCCATCGCCGTCGTCCTTCGGATCGATCAGCTTGATCTCTCCGGTCGACTCGTTGCCTGAGCCGATATCGAGGCCGAGGGTGGGCGATGCCCACTCGATGGAGACGGTGCCACCGATGCTGAGCGGGTAACCGATCTGGTAACCGATCTTGACGTCGCCCTCGAAGTCATCAGCAGACGGTCCGGTGACGTCCCAGCTTGCCTTGCCGTTGGCGAACCACTCACGGGTGAGCGGGTTTCCGTCGAGCGAAGGAACGCCCTGGATGAAGGTGTCGGACAGCGTCACCGTGATGGTGTTGCCGTCACGGTCGACGACCGTGTTGGAGCTGTCGACAGCGGCGGAAGCGGTTCCGGTACCGAGTACCAGGCCGACTACCGAAGCGCTGGCAGCAACTGCGACGCTCATGGACTTGAGTCCCCGGCTGCGCCGCGACTTCTGGATCTCCGTCATTTATTCCTCATCATGTTCAGTCCCAGCGCGGTGTCGCACGGGGAAGCTTGTGGCTTTCACCCTCGAACTAGATCGGCCGCAACGATGCGAACGAGCCCGAGCCGGATGGAGCCGTGAAGGCCACATCCTCGTTCAACTGTTCCGAGATGAAGGGCGCGGCACCGGTTGGTCCCACGCCCTGAATTCTTGGAAGCTGAGGGGAACATTAGAGGAGATGCCTGACCGTGACAATCCCTACGATCGGCCTTCAAACGTTGCCGACTCGTGATGTGTTTCGGCGGCGTGAACAACTTTCACAGCCGTGTTAGCGATAACCCGAGTCACACCATCTCGCGGAAGCATCAAACCGTTACATCCGTCTCATTCCAGTAAACCCACCCTGATGTGGGAATACTCCGACACGGCGATGTCCCGATCAGCCGAATAGTCCAGTCCGCCCAACGTCCGCAACGTCCGTTTTGGGCGTTGCCACCCGGAGCTACTACCGGGTAGCTCGCTAACGCTAGGTAAACGAGTAACTAACAGACTTGTCATTCCAGCCAACAAAATGTGTTGTGGATCACATCAAAAGTAATGAGGTGGTCGCTGCTGTTCCAACCATTCGTCCGACTTCGAACCGCTCGACCCCGCATCCGGACCGTCGTTTCGCTCGTCCCCGGTCGTCTCCGGCAGCACCTCACCGAAGATGCGAGCGAGCCGGGCCCGTTCTGCTCGGGCCCGGCTCGCTTCGTCTTCGGCCGATCGATCGTCGTTCGGCTCGTTCATCGGTGTCGCTACGCGTCCAGCCCCGACAGCTCGGCGATGACCTGGCTCGCCAGTGGCGTCAGCGTGGCCATGCCGTCGCGAATGGCCGCCCGCGACGAGGCCAGGTTGACCACCAGGGTGCTGCCGGAGACGCCGACCAAGCCTCTGGACAGGCCCGCATCCAGTGAGCCGGCTGCCAGACCCGACGAACGCAGCGCCTCGCTGATACCCGGGATCTCGCGATCGAGTACCTCCGCGGTGACATCGGGCGTCACATCGCGCGGCGAGACTCCGGTGCCACCGATGGACACCACCAGATCGACACCGCCGATCACCGCTGTGTTGAGCGCGTTTCGCACGTCCACTTCGTCGGCGGTCACTGCAACAACGCCGTCGACGAGAAAACCTGCCTCGGTCAACAGTTCGGTGACGAGAGGTCCCGTCGAATCCTTCTCGGTGCTGTGCGCAGTCCGGTCGTCCACGATGACGACCAACGCGCGCCCTGCCAGTGGTGCGTCGAGTTCCATACCGCTCACCGTAGTAGTAAGGCCTCCACCCGGCTCACGCTGTGCATAAATCGTTGCAACCGTCCCGTGCCTGCCCGCTTCCCGCAACATCAGCGACCGCCCGGGAACGACGGGATCTGGAAGGGCAACTGCTGTTCCTGCTGCTGCGTCTGAGGCTGCTGCTGAGCCGCGGCGGGATCTGCGGTTCCGAGCGTCACCTTCGCCGTCTTCTCGCTGCCGCCGTCGGTGTAGGTGACAGTGACCGAGTCTCCGGGGGCGTGCGAGCGGACCGCCGCGATCAACGCGTCACCGCTCGAGATGATCCGATCATCGAGCTTGGTGATCACCGCACCCTTCGGAATTCCCGCCGATGCCGCCGGTCCACCCTCGGTGGCCTCGACGACGGTCGCGCCGTTTGCATCGTCCTTCGACGGCACCTGGACCCCGATCATGGCCTGGGTCGCCTTGCCGGTGGTGGTCAACTCGTCGGCGATGCGCTTGGCCTGATCCACCGGGATTGCGAACCCGAGCCCGATCGAGCCGCTCTGCGCACCGGATCCCTCGCTGCCGCCGAGTGTGGCGATTGCGGTGTTGATACCGATCAGCTGGCCGTCGGTGTTGACGAGCGCACCACCGGAGTTACCCGGGTTGATCGCAGCGTCGGTCTGGATGGCGTCGATCACCGAGTTCTGATTGCCCGACTCACCGGAGGTCGACACCGGCCGGTTGAGAGAGGACACGATGCCCGTGGTGACGGTGCCCGCCAGGCCGAGCGGTGAACCGATCGCGACAACCTGCTGTCCCACTTCGAGATTCGACGACGAACCGAGTTCGATGGGCGTCAGGTTGGATTTGCCCTCGGCCTTGATGACGGCCATGTCCGACACCGAATCGGCACCGACGATCGTGGCGTCGGCCACCGAGCCGTCCGAGAATGCAACGGTGAGTTTGCCGTTGGCTCCCGCGCCCGTCGCAACGTGGTTGTTGGTGAGAATCAAGCCGTCGCTGCTGAGGATGACGCCCGAGCCCTCACCCTCTTCCTGCGAGCCCTTGACCTGAATCTGGACCACGCTCGGGAGCACCTTGTTCGCGACGGCCTGAACAGAGCCGTCGGGGAAGTTCGCAGCCGGTTGCGCGGCCGTGACAGTGGAGTTCAACGAGTTGCTGACTGCGCCACCGTTGCCGTTGGCGTTGTTGGTCGCGATCGCACCGACCGCGCCGCCGATTCCTCCGCCGACCAGGACGAGCGCGATGGCTCCGGCCACCAGCGCGGAGCGACCGGGCCGGGCCTTCACGGCACCCTGCGCCGAATTCGACTGCGGTGCAACGTGCTGCGGCTGAGCGTGGGCCTGTGTGGACGCCTGGGGATGACCTTGCTGGCCGTACGGGCCGTAGCCGGGCTGGTAGGCCCCCTGCCCGTAGCCGGCGTACTGCTGCGGGTAACCCTGCTGCGGCGGTTGCGCCCCTGCGTTGTGGGGTTGAGTCTGCTGGGACGGGAACTGCTGCGTCGGGTGCTGAGTGGAATCCTGCTGAACCGGATTCTGCTGGGTCGGATGCTGCTGGGCCGAGTAGTTCTGCTCGTCGCCGCCCGTAGCCCGGTTCGCCGGATGCTGCTCGGACCCGGCACCCTGTCCGGGCTGTTCGGATTCGTTACGGTCGTCACTCATCGTTGCTGCTTCCTTCAGTAGGGACCCAGAGGTCCGCCCGCCTTCTTGCTACTCACTGTGCAGGGCGGTACTGAGAGCGCGCTGAGATCCGGCTATCAGTTTGCCGAGAGTGCTGTCAGTTTTCCGAGAGTGCTGTCAGTTTTCCGAGAGTGACTGCGGATCCGGGGCACCTTCGCCCGGCAGCACGATCCGAATGAGCGCACCGCCGCGTTCGGATACCTCGACCCCGATGGTGCCGCCGTGCTTGACGACGACCTGTCGCACGATGGCGAGCCCCAGGCCACTTCCGGGCATCGAGCGCGACGCCGTAGAGCGGTAGAAGCGCTCGAACACCAACTCGCGATCTTCCTCGGGGATACCCGGGCCTGCGTCGTCCACCGTCAACTCGAGCAGACCATCACCGATCTGCCGCATGGCGATTCGCACCTCGCCGCCACTCGGACTCCATTTCGCCGCGTTGTCCAGCACGTTCAGCACTGCCCGCGACAGTCCTGCCTGGTCGCCGTAGACGAACCACGGCATCAGCGTTGCGTCGAAGTCGATCTCGTTGCGGCGTCGGCGTGCTCGTTCGAGGCTGCGTTCGACGGCATCGGCCAGGTCGACGCGTTCGAACACTGTCTCCGGTGCGTCCTCACGCGCCAGATCGACCAGATCTCCTACCAGCGTGGACAGTTCCTGAATCTGCGCCACCACGTCGGTGCGCAGCTCGGCCATGTCATCGTCCGGAATGGACGGCGCACCGGGGCGACCGGCCGCGATGAGCAATTCCATGTTGGTCCGGAGCGATGTCAACGGTGTCCGAAGTTCGTGGCCTGCGTCGGCGACCAATCTGCTCTGCCTGCCCCGAGATTCGGCGAGCGCACGGAGCATCGTGTTAAAACTCTCTGTCAGTCGTGCCAATTCGTCGTCACCGGTCACCGGGATCGGCGTCAGATCGTCGGTACGCGCCACTCGTTCGGCGGCGGCTGTCAGTCGTGCGATCGGTCGTAAACCGGTGCGGCCCACGGCCATGCCCGCTCCCGCAGCCAACACCACTCCACAGCCACCGACGATCAACAGAACCCACGCCAGACGATCGAGCACTTCTCCGGTGGGGAGCAGTCGTTGCGCGACGACGAGGGTGCTGCCGTCCTTGGTGCGGATGGCCAAGACTCGCTGATCGTCGAGCGTTCGCAGCGACGATTCCTGATCTCCGCGCACCACGGCGAGTTCGGCGTCGCCGATCGGGACCTTCGGCCCGGGCGGGTTGTAGCTGGACATGTCCGGATAGATCAGCGCCACACTCACGTCCGTGCTGTACAACGTGGCACCGGCAACGAAGCGAGGATCGTACGACACCAGGCTCGACTCCGCCAAAGCCGAAGCACGAGAACGCAATTGAGTGTCCACATCGCCGTACAGCGCCCGCGACACAACCGTGTACGCGGCAATGGCCATGACTGCCACCGCAATTGCCACGACCGACGCGGCAAGCAGCGTCACCCGCCAGCGCAACGACACCGACCGAGTCAGAGGAGTCGGCGGCCGCATTGCTGTCGGTGGCCGCATCGCGGTAGGGGAGCTGCCGCTGACGTCGGCCGTCTTGCGTCCGAAAGGAGCGCCCATCACGGGGGCGTTTCGCGTAGGACGTACCCGACACCGCGAACGGTGTGGATCAGCCGCGACTCCCCCTCCGCCTCGGTCTTACGGCGTAGATACCCGACATACACCTCGAGCGCGTTGCCCGACGTCGGAAAGTCGTAGCCCCAGACTTCTTCGAGTATTCGACTTCTGGTGAGCACTCGGCGTGGATTCGTCATCAGCATCTCGAGCAACGAGAATTCGGTTCGGGTGAGGCTGATGGAGCGTTCGGCACGCGAAACCTCCCGGGTGACCGGGTCCAGAGACAGGTCCGCGAACGTCATGGTTTCCGAGTCGATGCCCGCTTCCATCGCGGTACGCCGCAACAGCGCCCGCAGCCGGGCCAGTAGTTCTTCGAGCGCGAACGGCTTGGGCAGGTAGTCGTCGGCACCCGCATCGAGACCCGCGACGCGCTCGGACACAGAATCCCGAGCCGTCAGCACGAGAATCGGCAGGTCGTCGCCCACGCTGCGCAATCGCCTGCACACTTCGAGGCCGTCGAGCCGAGGCATCATCACGTCGAGTACCAACGCATCCGGCCGCCCCGCCGCCACCTGCTCGAGCGCGTCGAGACCGTCGACCGCCAGGTCCACGGTGTAACCGTTGAACGTCAGCGACCTGCGCAACGACTCACGCACCGCTCGATCGTCGTCGACCACCAATATCCGCATTCGTACAGTTTGTCCTGGTCGACTGAGATCTGTCTGAGAGGGGTACCAACTCCCCCTAGAGCACAGGAAGGTTCCGTGCGAGCGGGAGGTTCCACTTCCGCCACAGCGCAAGCAGACGCAACCCCGTCGCGAGCACTGTTCCCACGACGAGTCCCACGTTCTCCGGCAGTGCCAGAGCATCGGCGAACACGACCGTCGACGCACCGAGCAACGCCGGCAGGGCGTACAGATCCCGATGCAGCAGCAGGGGTACTTCGTTGACCAGCACGTCACGGATCACGCCGCCGGCCACCGCCGTGGTGGTCCCGATGAGGGCTCCCGACAGGGCGCTCCCGCCTGCACCCAACGCGATCGTCGCACCGGTCGACGCGAACAGTCCCATCCCGAACGCGTCGAGCACCAACACGCCGCGTCGTACCTTGCCCATCTGTCGATGAGCCACGAAGACGGCCAACGACGCAAAGAAGCCGACGGTGACGTTCGGCCACGTGTCCAACGACGTCGGCGGGTGGATGCCGAGAAGCAGATCGCGAATGATCCCACCGCCGATGCCCGTCGTGATTCCGACGACGCAGACCCCGAACAGATCCAACCGGCGGTGCACTCCGACCAACGCACCTGACGCCGCGAAGACTGCGATACCGATGTAGCCGAGGAGGTCGAGAAGCATCGGATCAGCATGTCATGGGGTTCAGTAGGGAAATTGTCGCGTGCGTCAGTGACCACTAGATAACGATTACGCACGGTGCTACTGCTAAGTAAAGGCATCGATATGCATCCGTAACCAACTGTCCGATCCGAAACGCGCACAGCCGCGACTCCGAAGCGAAATATGAGTGTGTCGGGCCACCTCGATCCAGGAGTCGAACATGCGCACATCGATCCGCAGATCAGCCCTAGTCTTTGCCGCTGTATCCGCATTGAGCGTGGGGTTGGTGGCACCAGCCAACGCTGGGACGGCACCCAACGTAATAGGACTACCAGGCACAGAAGCTCTCGCGGCATTCCAGGACGAAGGCTTTACGAACGTCTACCTCAGCATTCCCGGATCCGATAATCCGGTCCTGAGCACAAGCCTCCACCGTGGCTTCAGCGCACCCGACGACACCCACATTCTGATCCTGCTGAAATACATCCCGAGTTGGCAGGCGGACGACGAGTAGAGATCCACGAGTACTCAACCTGAACCGCACGGTTCTATCGCCGTCCCGTTTCGAGCAGCGGTGGGAGCCGTCCCAAGATCGATATGCTGGGCGATGAGCGGGACGTAATTTAACTTATGAACCAGAGGATTCGTTAGGCGGAGAAGTAGAAACAGCCCAGCGAGTAATACAATTTCTTCTTGGGCCACCGCGCCCGGAGACAGGGACGCTCGAGCACCGCCTCGCCGCCCGACCTCTGCGCAAGGAGCACGCCCATGAGCGAGGCCATGAAGTTCGGACGCATTGCGGCCACGATCCCCGTCACCGACATCCAGCGATCGATCGGGTTCTACCGCGACATGCTCGGTATGGCGGTCATCTTCACCAACGGCACGCCAACCGGATTTGCCATTCTGCGACGGGATGACGCCGAGCTGCACCTCACCGCGGTGACCGGCCATCGGGCCGGTCACCACAATGCGGCACACCTGATAGTCGCCGACGCCGCGGGCCTGTACACGCATTTGATCGACAGAGGCGTCCGCATCGTCAAACGCCTGCGCGACGCCGAGTACGGGCTCAGGGGCTTCGTATTCTGCGACCCCGACGGCAACAGGATCGACGTCGGGCAGCCGCTGTCGTAGGGCAGGTGCGCGAAATACACTCGCTGCTGCTTCGCCTCGCTGTTTCAGGCGATAGTCTCGATCGGGTGCCGTCCGGCACATTTCTTTCTCGAACCGAGGTGACCCGAAGTGCCGATCGTCGACAACGCCGTCTACGTGGAGGGGAAGCGAACCGCGAATCCCGAAAGCCTCGATATCACTTTCGAGTGCATGCGAGATCGCCACGGAATGGCATGGATTGGCCTCTACCGACCCGAGCTCAGCGAAATCAACGCTGTGGCAAACGAATTCGGGCTGCACCGACTGGCCGTCGAGGACGCCATTGCGGCCCATCAACGGCCGAAGCTCGAACGGTATGCCGAGCAGCTCTTCGTCGTACTGCGCCCAGCCAGATATATCGACGAGACCGAAAAGGTCGAATTCGGCGAATTGCACATTTTTCTCGGCGTAGATTTTGTGGTCACCATTCGCCACGCCGAATCACCCGAACTGGGGAAGGTGCGGCACCGGCTCGAGGAATCCCCCGAACTGCTCGGACTGGGGCCCGAAGCGATCCTGTACGGCATCCTCGACCAAGTCGTCGACGAATACGTTCCCGTCATGAAGGGCTTGCAAACCGACATCGACGAGATCGAGGATCAACTGTTCACCGGCGATCCGAGTGTGTCGCGCCGAATCTATTCACTGCTGCGTGAGGTATCCGAATTCGACCGCGCGGCAAAGCCTCTGGTCGAGATGATCGAATCACTCAAGCGTGGATCGGACAAGTATCACGTCGACGTCGAATTGCAGCGCAATCTTCGCGATGTGCTGGACCACGCGATCCGCATCTCGGACCGCATCGAGGCGTTCCGGTCCAATCTGCAGAACGCGATGACCGTGCACTCCACCATGGTGGCTCAACAGCAGAACGAAGAAATGCGCAACATGACCCAGGTCAGCCTGGAACAGAACGAACAGGTCAAGCGCATCTCATCTTGGGGTGCAATCCTTTTCGCGCCCTCGCTCATCGCCGCGATTTACGGCATGAACTTCGACGACATGCCCGAGTTGAAATGGCAGTTCGGCTACCCACTCGCGCTGATCGCCATGGTGATCTGTTCCAGCGCGCTGTACGTGGTGTTCAAACGCCAGAAGTGGTTGTAGTGCGCTTCGCACTAGGAGGAGCCGAACCTCGGACCGATCGGGATGTCGCGAGTGAAGGTCAACCTGTCGAACTCGTTGCCGTATTCGTCGATGGCACCGATGGCCATCGTGCTGGCCTTGATGCCCGGAATGCCCGGCACCACATCGACTCTGACGAACGAGTAGTTGAGGAATCGCACCCGAGACCAGGTGATGGACTCGGCCGACTTGGTACCGTCGGGTGCCCACACGTAGCTGTTCGGAACTGCCGTGTCGGGTAACTCGTTGCCTCGGTAGCTGACGCCCTCGCCGTCCTGGAATGTGTATCGGGGACGGCCGCCACCGCCCACGGTGTAATACACGGTGCCGTCGGTCTTTCCACTGACGGTCGCGTTGTCCCCAGCGACTCGCGTCGCGCGATTTCCGCGGATGGGATCGGTGCGCTCGAAGACATGATTGTGGGCCTGGAGCACCACATCCACCTCGTACTTGTCGAACAGTGACACCCAGGCGTCACGCACGCCTCCGTCGCTCGCGTGGGTGGACGTCGTCGAGTACGCGCAGTGATGGAAGAAGCAGACGATGAAGTCGATGTTCGGATCGGCACGGTATTGTGCGAGAGTCTGCTCCACCCAGGTGTTCTGGGCTCCCCCGCTGTACCCGGTATTGGCCTTGATCTCATAGCTGACGTCGTTCGCGTCGAGCGAGAGAACGGCGGTGTTGCCGTAGACGAACGAGTAGGCCGAGGGGCATCCCTTGGGCCCGGTGGTCGGCTGATCGAGTCGCGCCGCGTGGCCACCGTATCCGTTGGGGCTGTACAGCGCCTCCATGTCGTGATTGCCGGTGGCAAACAACCACGGAGCAGTGGAAGCACTGGCCTCGATCGCCTGAAAGTAGCCGTCCCAGACGAAGGGGTTGAACTTGTCGAACCCCTTCGGCGGCGTCTGGCCGTGCTTCGCGAACTGCGGCGGCAGACCGGCACCCGAAGGATCCGCGTACGCGATATCGCCGGCGAGAATGTGGAAGTCCGGACGCGACGCCTCGATCTGTCGATTGATGTTGCGCGCGTGCTTGACCGACGGTTCGTTGTCGGCCTTGTAGTACTGGTCGTCGTAGTCGCCGGCCACCAGACCCGCCGGCTGCGAGGGTGTTTCGTCGACGCCCTGATCGCCCATCAT
The DNA here is from genome assembly GCF_027270735.1 of Rhodococcus ruber. GTDB lineage: Bacteria > Actinomycetota > Actinomycetes > Mycobacteriales > Mycobacteriaceae > Rhodococcoides > Rhodococcoides rubrum_A. The sequence goes on from NZ_JAPWIJ010000005.1 coordinate 303,951, forward strand.
CGTGAACCGGAACGGAGCAATACGACCGGTCGGCAGCGCCGGGGACGCGCTCCTGATGTCGCTGACGAAGCCGTCCGCGGTACGCCAACGGTAGTAATGCGGCAGCTTGGGCGTCAGATTGTCGACGGGCACGTGCACGTAGTACTGCTCGGCCGACAGAATGCCGCCGTCGGTCTGCGGAACTTGGCTGATCAGGTTGCGCACCTCGGCGGACGTCGTCGCGCCCAGTGCCGGCGTGGGGCCGTGGTCGAGAAAGACTCCGGTGATCCCGGGATTGCGCGAGAGTTGAGCGGAGAACCGCAGCTGCGTCGCCGGGTCGTTTCCGAATCCCATGTGCCGCCCGGCCACGGCAAGCGGCGCGTCCTGCGCGTAGGCAGTGCGAGCGAAGACCGAGTTCCCGACGCCTACCGCGGCGGCCGTAGCCGCCGCTCCCACCAGGAAGTTGCGTCGACTGACCGGGTGCCGCCGCAGGAACGACCGATGCCAATCGTGCTGCTCTGCCATGGTCATGTTCTCGGCGAGCGTGCCCGGGATTCCGGTCGCGACAGTCTCGCCTGCGGGATTGAGCGTCATGCATCGATCGTGACGGTGGAGCCCCCTCCGGCGCTGAACAGAACGGAGCACTTCAGGTGAACAGACGGGGAACACCGATGCACAACGGGACGAACGCGGACAATCCCGTCGGCCGTCGCCAGGACTCCGTTCGCCGTGGTCCGTAAGGACTTACACTTTCGAAATTTTCGATTTACACTGAAGTATGACGATCCTTGCCGAGCAGACCGTAATGCCACCGACCGGAGCAGACGCTGTGGCCACACTCCGCGAGCTGGTCGAGTTGCTCGAGACGAGCCAGAATGTCGTTCTGACGGACGATGAGAATGGCACGCGTCATGTCCTCCCGGACAGCGTCCGCGACGTTCTTCGCAAATCCTTGGCCGCCATGATCGATCATCAGGCGGTGACTATCGCTGGCAGCAGTACTGTCCTCACGACTCAGGACGCCGCTGAACTGTTGGGAATCTCCCGCCCCACGCTCGTTCACCTACTCGAGACCGAAAAAATTCCGTACACCAAGCCCAGCCGACACCGCCGCATCCTCCTCGAAGACGTTCTCACCTATCAGCGGATGCTGGCGGAGACACGACGCAGAGGGCTCGATGCAATGGTCGCCGAGGCAGCCGAGGACGACTCGTACAGATCAGTCAACGGCTTTACTGCCACCCGCTGATCGGGCGGACCGATATGTCGTTCCGAGTCGTATTGGACGCGTGTGTTCTACTGCCGTACCAGTTGTGTGACCTCTTCCTCCGCCTGGCTGAGAGTGATATGTACGAGCCTCTGTGGTCCGACGACATTCTCAATGAGGTCGAACGCAACCTCGTCGCCAAGTTCGCCAAGACTCCGGCTCAAGCGAGCCGACGCGTCGGCCAGATGCGTGAGAATTTTCCTGTTTCCGCGGTAGACGGTTACCGCGATCTGATACCGACGATGACGAACCACCCCAAAGATCGCCATGTGCTGGCAGCAGCCGTGCGGGGAGGAGCTGCGCTGATCGTCACCGCGAATCTCACAGACTTCCGTCCGGATGCTCTGCTCCGCTATGACATCGAAGCCATTCACCCCGACGACTTTCTCCAGGATCAACTCGATCTCGATCCCGCCCGCACTCTGCGCTGTCTCGTCGAGCAACGGGATGCCTACACTCGACCGACATTCTCGGTCAACGAGTTCTACAGCTCCTTGGCCAAGACGGTCCCGATGTTCGCCGCCGAGGCTGCGCGGGCAGAAGCTGCGCACATCGACCCTGACGCACCACTTCCACTGGAAATAGTGTCGGGCGAGGACGCCATGCTGGCGTTCTTCCCTGATGGGAATCCGACCCCCGCAACTCCCCTCGGCGCAGCGTTTCTGTGGTGGCGGGCCCTGCTCAACATCGACGACTACATGGCAGTCCTCCAAAGCCTCAGCTCGAATCCACAAGATTGGGGGGACTACCGAGCAATCGTCGACACGCTTCGAGGGTGGTCGATCATGCAGTACGTCGAAACATGCACAGACGCGCCTGATTCCATTGCCTACATCAAATTCATGCCCGATTCCGGCCACCCAATGCGCGCGTTCGGTACCGTGCCGCTCACCCGGGTACAGGTCCTGACCGTCGAGAAGTGCCCGGATGGGTACTGGCGTGTGTGGGGACTGTCTGAAAACTACTTTCCGTCAGCTGCAAGGGTTCTGGACGGCACCGAAGACTGATGTCCGTCAGCAACGCGAAAGCAGACCGCCCAGGGATGCAGGGGAACGGGACTGAATGCACAAAAGTGCCGTACTCAGACGGGATCCCGTCGATGGGTCCCAATAGTGTGCAAGCCTGCCCAAGACGCCGGCCCCTACACTCCCCCACCGAATGCGAGTCCCAGCAGATATGTCGCCCCGGCCGCGCCGTAGCCGATAGCCAGTTGTCGCAGAGCACGTTTGACGGGCGGTCCACCGCTGAGCAGTCCCACCACCAGTCCGGTGCAGATCAAAGCGATTCCGACGAGGACTGCCGCAACGATGAGGGCAACGAAGCCTTCGAGACCGAAGAGGTACGGCAACACCGGGATGACAGCACCGGAGGCGAAGAAGCAGAAGCTGGCCCCGGCGGCACCGAGGCCGGTTCCGATGGACTCGTGCTCGTCCACGTCGGGTGCCATCTCGTCGTCGGTGGGCAACAGCCGCAACACTTCCGACGCTTTCGCGTCGGCCTCCTCGTGTGTCATTCCCCTGGCTCGATACACCAGCGCCAGCTCGTTGACGTCGACATCCAGATGCTGGACGGCATCACGCGCCGCGCTGTCCGGGGACGACGCCTCGAGCAACTCGCGTTGCGAACGGACGGAGACGTATTCGCCCGCACCCATCGACAGCGCACCGGCGAGCAATCCGGCCAGGCCGGTGACCAGGACGATGTGATTGGACACTCCGGATCCGCTGATACCCAACACCAGGGCGAGGTTGCTCACCAGCCCGTCGTTGGCACCGAACACTGCAGCCCTGAACGTGCCGGACAGCCGATTGCGCCCGCGCGCCGCGAGCGCTCTGATGACCTCGGCGTGGATCTGCTCGTCGGCCGTCATTGCCTCCGTTGCATCGGCGTCGGTGGCGTAGGGCGAGCGGGTCTCGGCTCGCTGCGCCAATGCGAGTACGAATACCGAACCGAAGCGACGCGCCAGGACACCGAGGATTCGAGTACGGATGTCGCCCTTGAGCGGCATGCCGACCCGCTCACCCAGCAGATTTCGCCAATGCTGCTCGTGGCGGCCTTCCGCATCGGCGAGTTCGAGCAGTATCTCTCGCTCCTCGCCGGTGCGTCGGCCTGCCAGATCGCGATAGACGGCGGCCTCGGCCCGCTCGTCGGCGAGGTATTGCCGCCATCGCTTCACATCTCGCGAACTGGGTCCATCGTTCATGATCGTCAAGATAGACCCGTGGGAGGTCAGCTCGGGTCGTACACCCCGGTCTGCACTGCTTTGATCAGTCTGCGTGGCACTCGAAACTCCTGGCCACCCACGCGCACCGTCACCAGATCCGGCGCGACGGCTTTCCACTGGGCGCGACGGCTCCGCGTGTTCGAGCGCGACATCTTTCGCTTCGGAACAGCCATGACTCAGACGTCCTTTCGGCTTCGGCGGCCGTAACGCTTCTCGAACTTCTCGACGCGTCCCTGGGTGTCCATCACGCGCGCGGCTCCGGTCCAGAAAGGGTGCGATTCGGACGAGACGTCGACGACGACCAGCGGGTAGGTGTTGCCGTCTTCCCACTCGGTCTCGCGAACCGACGTGACGGTCGATCGGGTGAGGAATTTGTTTCCGGTACTCGAGTCCTGGAACACCACCGGGTGGTAGTCGGGATGGATGCCTGGTTTCATTCTGTTGCCTCTCGTGATTGTTCTGCGTACGGGGATTCACTGCTGTCGCAGGGGTCTTCGTGCCACTGGCCGAACGGGTCGGTCCAGGTGGACCACACAGTGGGGTCGATCATCTCGTCGTCGGAGACCAACGCCCACTGCAGAGTGCGGTCGATCTCGGTGGGGTCGGCCTGATGGACCAGAATCACCAATGAGGTGTCTCGATCACCGAACTGCTCGTCCCACCGCAACGCGGCCATCGCTCGTCGGGTGGTATCGATGCGGTCCTGTTCCACCGGAGTCATTGCGACAAGCCACTTTCCGGCACTCGCCACCCGTAATCCGCCGCCGGCCGATTCGATCCACAGCGCCTCGTCGGGCTGCGTGGCAACCCAGGCTCGTCCGCGGGCAGTGACGACACCGTCGAGCAACACGTCGATGGCCTCGTGCAATCGCTCCGGATGGAACGGCCGGGTTGCGGTGAACTCGACGAGCGCGACGCCGCAGTCGACGGTCAACGGGGGCTGACCGCGCAACAGCGGCGAGTGGGCATCGGTGATCTCACCGCGCCGGGCGTCGGGGGGCACAGACGCCAGAAGTGCCGGGGCGTCGACCATGGCGTCCTGGGCCACCCAGACGACGGGTGCGTTCGGTGCCAACCGCGCAAGGACAGCGGCAAGCCGAGCACGTTCCCACGCGTCGACCTCGGGCCCTGCGGTGACGACAAGTGCGTCGGAGTAATCGACCTGCCCCACCACCAACTGAGCGACGGTTCGATCGTCGTCACCACTGGCGACGACGCCTCGATCGGCCAAGGCGTCGTCGCCGGTGGCGTCGGCCAACCAGGTTGCGGCGTCGAGGCAGCCGATCACGGCATCGATTCGCACATCCCGCGATGCCGGGCCGTCGATCTGCCCGACGATGCCGGCCACGACGACGTTCTCGACGGCCCAGCACAGCGCCTCGGGTTCGAGTGCGGGGTCCATCGCGAGCACGATGCGATCGACACTGCTGCGCGTCGACAGTGCGCGCAGCAGCGGCAGCAGGTCCTCGCGAAGCGTGCAGGACACGCAGCCGTGCGCCAGTTCCAGGATGGTCTCGCGGGGAGGCTCGCCCAGTACGCAGAGCGTGCGCCGCACCACTCCCTCGGTGACTCGGCTCAGATCGTGGCGGACTGCGACGGTCCCGGGCGCGAGCAGTGACGCCACCACGGCGTCCATGGCTCCGGTCCAGCCGGAGACGAGGACCATCGGGGTTCGATCGTCCAATGAGTTGTTCACGAGCACCCTTCTTCTCGACAACGATTTTCATTACGTGAGAAGTCACGCTACATTCGTGACAGCGCTTTGTCGAAAACGATTGTCATAACGATGAGAAGGGTCTGCTCATGTCAGCGCACTGCCAAGTCACCGGCCGTACCCCCGGCTTCGGAAAGTCCGTCTCGCACTCCCACGTGCGCACCAGCCGCAGGTGGGACCCCAATATTCAGCGCAAGACGTACTACGCGCCGAGCCTCGGCCGACGCGTCACCCTCACCCTCTCCGCCAAGGGCATCAAGACCATCGACCGCGACGGGATCGATGCCGTGGTGGCCAAGATCCGCGCACGTGGGGAGAAGATCTGATGGGCAAGAGCACCGACGTTCGGCCGATCGTCAAACTCAAATCGACTGCGGGTACCGGCTACACCTACGTCACCCGCAAGAACCGTCGCAACGACCCCGACCGACTGGTGATGAAGAAATACGACCCGGTCGTCCGCAAGCACGTCGATTTCCGAGAAGAGCGTTAGCCATGGCGAAGAAGTCCAAGATCGAGAAGAACGAGCAACGCAAGGTCATCGTCGCTCGCTGGGCAACGCGTCGCGCAGAGCTCAAGGAGACCATTCGCAAGCCCTCGAGCAGCGATTCCGAGCGTGCACAGGCCCAAGCAGCACTGCAGCGTCTGCCACGGGATTCGAGTCCGGTACGATTGCGCAATCGTGACGCTGCGGATGGACGTCCGCGCGGTTACCTACGGAAATTCGGGCTGTCCCGCGTGAAAATGCGCGAGATGGCACACCGTGGGGAGCTGCCAGGCGTCCACAAGTCGAGCTGGTAAGGGAAAAGGTAGAGATGGCAGTCAAGAGAGCACCGTCGAAGAAGGTCCGCGCAGAGGCGGGTCGTCGACCGAAGAAGAACCCGTTGAATGCCGCCAAGGTCACCACGGTGGACTACAAGGACATCAACCTTCTTCGTCAGTTCATTTCCGACCGCGGCAAGATCCGCAGCCGTCGGGTCACCGGGCTCACCCCGCAGCAGCAGCGCCAGGTCGCTGTCGCAGTGAAGAACGCTCGTGAAATGGCCTTGCTGCCGTTCACCAGCCGCTGAACAAGCTTTCGAGAAAGGCCACGTAGCCATCGGCTACGTGGCCTTTCTGTCGTTCCTAGCAAGAGATGAGCAGTTCGTAGATGTCCGGCGTTCTCGAAGGCTTCACCGTCATCTTCGTCGTCATCGCACTGGGTTACCTGCTCGCCCATCTGAAAGTGCTCGGTGAGCACGGCCAATTCGTCCTCAGTCGTCTCGTGTTCTTCGTCGCGACGCCGTCACTGCTGTTCGTCACATTGGCGAACTCGGACCTGTCGGTCATCCTCTCGCCGGTGTTGGCCGTCGCCGGCTCCACAGCACTGCTCGTCGGAGCCATCTACTTCGTCATAGCGAAACTCGCGTTGAAACGAGCCGTGCCCGACGCGACCGTCGGCGCTCTGGCAAGTTCGTACGTCAACGCCGCGAACCTGGGCATCCCGATCGCCGTGTTCGTACTGGGTGACGCCAACTTCGTCGCTCCCCTGCTGCTGTTCCAGATCATGATCTACACGCCGATCGCCGTGACCATCCTCGACATCTCCACCAAGATCGACGAGGTCTCACTGTTCAAGACCGTCACGACGCCGTTCCGAAACCCGATCGTGCTGGCCGGAGCCGCGGGGCTCGTTCTGTCGATCACGGGATTCGAGCTGCCCGAGGCGTTGATGCAGCCGTTCCAACTCGTCGGAAATGCGTCCGTACCCGGCGCATTGCTCGCCTTCGGTCTGTCTCTCTACGGTGCCCGAGTACTGCAGAAGGGCATCAGTCCCCGGCGGGACGTCGCCCTGGCGACGGTGTTCAAAATGGCGCTGCAGCCACTGCTCGGCTACCTCATGGCCCGGTTCGTCTTCGGTCTGGGCGGTCACGACCTGTTCGCCATCGTCGTCGTTTCGGCGCTGCCCACCGCGCAGAACGTGTTCGTCTTCGCCAGCCGCTACCAGCGCGGAGTGGTACTCGCCCGTGACACTGCGTTCGTGACCACGCTCGTATCGATCCCCGTCATCGCACTCGTGACGGTGTTTCTCGCGTGAGCCGAACACAAAGGTTCTCCTCAGCTCCCGGCGCTAGTTTGGATGCATGAGGTTTCTCGCTGCAGGTGTCATGTTGTGCCTGCTGCTGGCGGGCTGCAGTACGGCCACCGGTGGCGACGAGGACACAACGCCCACGGTCGGTTCCACCACACCCGTCGGCCACATCCAGCAGCCCAGCGCTCCTCCGGTTCCGCACGAGGTACCCGTCGGCGACGTCGGCACGATGTTCGAGCCGACTCCTGACCTGATCCGTGCCACCACCACTCCCTTCGAGTCGTGGAGCCAGGTTTCCCCCAACACCATCGCCGTGCACTTCGTGACCGGAACTCCGGAGTGCTACGGGGCCGACGCCACGGTGACCGAGACCGACTCGACGGTCACCGTCGAGTTACGTACCGGCACCAGGCCCGACGCTGCGGACAAGTCCTGCATCATGGTTGCCGTCTACGCCACCATGCAGATGACATTGGCATCGCCTCTCGGTAGTCGCACCATCCTGAATGCGGCCTGACCGCTACGCAGGTAGGGTCCGAGCGGTGAGCGATCAACTCCCCGACCGAGATCGAAGCCGAGTACGGGCCGCCGACGCAGACAGGAACCTCGTCGCGCAGTTGCTCAGCGATGCGTTCGCGAACGGCCAGCTCACCGTGAGCGAGTACGACGAACGCACAGCCGCGGTGTACCAGGCCAAAACCTACGGCGAGCTCGATCTGCTGACCGGCGATCTGGCCCTGTCTCCGCCTCCCGCGTCTGCACCGTCGGGTGGCTCCTCGAACGACCGCGTGATCGCCATCATGAGTGGTGCTGTGCGCAAAGGAGAGTGGACCGCCGCGTCGCGAATCGACGCGTTCGCCTTCTGGGGCGGCATCGAACTCGACCTGCGACGGGCCTCGTTCTCCGCAGCGGACACCACCATCAACTGCGTGGCCATCATGGGCGGCATCGAGGTCACCGTGCCGCCCGGCGTGAGCGTCGAAGTACGTGGCATGGGCATCATGGGCGGTTTCGAGCACGTCAGCGCTGCCCACCCCGGTGCACCTCGCGTCATCATCACCGGCTTCGCGTTCTGGGGCGGAGTCTCGGTGGACATCAAGGCAGCAGAGAAGTAACTAGGACCGCCGACGCTTCAGGTAGTCGCTCACCACCGCCGCACCCAGCCCGTCCAGGTCCGGCGCGATGACTCGCCCGCCTACTCGCTCGGCCATCTTGTCGACAACCCTGGCCAGGCCGGGATCGTCGCCGAGCCGGAAGATCGTCACCTGCGCACCGAGTTTCGCGACGGTATCGAGCTCGCGCACCGTCAATCCCAGCGTCTTCGACGACGGCGGGTAGTCGAAATACGCATGACCGTCCGGCTCGAGATGCGCGGTCGGCTCACCGTCCGTGACGATCAACACCACCGGCTGTGCGTTCGGATGACGCCGCAGATGACGTACTGCCAGCATCAGTGCGTGGTGCAGATTGGTGCCTTGATCGTAGGCACCGTCCAACCCCGCCAACTCCGACGCCGTCAGTGTCTGTGCGTGCCTGCCGAATCCGATCAGCTGCAGATCGTCCCCGCGGAATCGAGTGCTGACCAGATGATTGAGAGCCAGGGCGGTGCGCTTCATCGGCACCCAGCGGCCGTCCATCACCATCGAGAACGACGTATCGACCAACAATGCAACCGCAGCCTGCGTTCGAGTCTCCGTCTCGCTGATCTCCACATCGGTCACCTGCAGCTGCACCGGGAAGCCCGATCCTGTTGCCGCTGAACGCAGTACCGCATTGTTCACCGTGCGAGTCACGTCCCACGGTTCGGTGTCGCCGAACTCCCACGCGCGTGACGCTCCCGTGGGCTCGCCCATCGCACCGGCCTTGCGAGTGTCCCGCTCGCCGCCGCGTCGAGACAGCTTTCCCGCGACATCCTTCAGCGCCGACTGCCCAAGCTGACGCATCGCCTTGGGGGACAAACGCCATTGCCCGTCGGCACCCTTGTCCATGAAACCCTGCTGCTGCAGCGCCTTTTCGAGTTCCGAGAGCATCCGCGCGTCGGCCGCAGCCTCGGGCCCGAGTTGCTTCAGCAGAGCATCGGCATCGATGTCGTCGAGTGCGGCACCGTTGTACTGCTGCGAGAGCTGATTTCCCAGGTTCTCGAGATCTGCGATGTCCTGGAGCGCACCGGTACCGTCACCCAGCCCCATTCCGTTCTCGCCGCGGAAGTTCTGCGAGCCGTCCCAGTCCTCACCTGGTCGTGCCTGTTGCAAGTTCTGGTCGAGTTGATCGAGCTGGTTCAACAGGTTCGAGTCACCGAATGCCTGCTGCGCCAATGCATCCAACTCGGCCCGCTGCTCGGGGGTCAGAGAGTTACGCAGCCGCTGCGCCGCCGCGGCCCGCTGCGCGAGCGAATCCAACAACTCGTCGACGTTCTTCGGGTTCTCCGGGAAGTGCTGACCGTGCTTGTTCATGAACTCGTCGAACTGCTCGTCGGTGTCCTCGCCCTTGTTGTGGGCGTCGAGCAATTCGTTGAGGTCCTTCAGCATTTCGCTGATGGCCTGACGGTCCTCGTCGGTGGCGCCTTCGAGAGCCTGCTTCATGCCCGCAAAACGCTGATCGAGCATTTCGCGTCCGAGCAGGTCCTTGATCTTTTCGTAGTTCTCGCGCCCCTCCGACGAACGCCAGTCGTAGTCCGAAAGCTCTTGCACCGCCTGAGCAGTGGACGGTGAGAGATCGCCGATCTGCATCTCCTGGAACCGGGCGTCGTCGTCGAGGGCACGCGCAAGTGCCTTGCGTTCCTCGAGCACGGCCTTGTCCAGCAGCTCTCGCACTTCCTGCAGCGTTCCGTCGAGATTGTTCTTCTTCAACAGGTCTCGACGCCGTTTGGCGGCCTGCGCGGCGAGGTCGTCGAGCCCGCGCATGTTCTTCGTCCCGCGCCGCAGCATCTCCTGCAATGCCCGACGCGGCGACGCCCCCTCGAGCACGTCCTCACCGATGGCGTCGAGCGCTTCGCGCAGATCCACCGGTGGCGCAAGGGGATCCGGCCCGTCGTGATACCGCCCGTATCTGGAACGACGCATCAGCTGTACACCGTCTGACCGTCGTCGTCCGGGTCCTTCGAGATCCGGCGCGCGAGGTAGAGGCCTTCGAGTGCGAGTTCGACCGCGGCTGCCTTCTCGCCGTCCGAGGTAGCGTTCAGTCGCTCGTGAATGTCGCCGATGACCTCGACGTCGGGTAGCTCGTCGAGCAACGCCTTGGCGGTGATTCGGTCGCCGGTGACGATCGGCTCGCCGGTCTCGACTGCTGTCACCAGCGCGGCCAGGTTGATGCCGCCGAGATGTGCCCGGACGGTATCTGCGGTCGCGCGGCGCAGCATGTGTTCGAGCACCTCGATTTCACGGCCTTCTTCACCCGACTCGAACTCGACCTTGCCGCGCAGCACCTCGATGATGGTGCCGAGATCGACCGGCCGGGCCACGGGCTCGGCCTCGCCGAGAATTGCGGCTCGGTGAACGGCTGCGGCAGCGATGGTTTCGGCAGCTGCGATCGCGAATCGAGCGGACACGCCGGAGCGCTGGTCCACCGAGGGCGACTCACGCAGCAGTCGGGTGAATCGAGCGAGCACCTCGAGCAGGTAGGTCGGGACGGCGGCCTGAAGATCCGCTTCCTGATCGATGACGGCTACTTCGTCGTCCAGCTCAAGGGGGTAGTGCGTCCTGATCTCGGCACCGAAGCGGTCCTTGAGCGGGGTGATGATGCGTCCGCGATTGGTGTAGTCCTCAGGGTTCGCGCTCGCCACCAACATGACGTCGAGCGGCAGACGCAGCGTGTAGCCGCGAACCTGGATGTCGCGCTCTTCCATGACGTTGAGCAGCGAGACCTGGATACGCTCGGCGAGGTCCGGAAGCTCGTTGATCGCCACGATGCCGCGATGGCTACGCGGAACGAGCCCGAAGTGAATGGTTTCCGGGTCGCCGAGGCTGCGGCCCTCGGCCACCTTCACCGGATCGACGTCACCGACGAGATCGGCCACCGACGTATCCGGGGTCGCGAGCTTCTCCGCGTATCGCTCGCTGCGGTGCCGCCACTCGATGGGCAGGTCGTCGCCGAGTTCTCCGGCTCTACGAATACTGGCCGGCGTGATCGGCTCGTACGGGTGCTCCCCGAGTTCGGCTCCGACGATCACCGGGACCCACTCGTCGAGCAGCAGATTCAGGGTACGCAGCAGGCGCGTCTTGCCCTGCCCGCGCTCGCCGAGCAGAACCACGTCGTGACCGGCCAGAATCGCACGCTCGAATTGCGGCAACACCGTGGAGCCGAATCCGACGATCCCCGGCCACGGATCGTCGCCGTCACGCAATGCCTTCAGAAGATTCTCCCGCAACTCTTCCTTGATCGACCGCTGCCGATGTCCGGATGCCTTGAGTTCGCCGAGAGTGGAGATGCCAGGTTTGGTAGAGGTCACTTCTCCACGCTACGAGCGTTTGCCAATTGCTGCCATCGAGAGCTCCGCCGAGTTCGCACTTACGCTACGTGAACTGGACAATTCGCCCGCATAAGTGCGAGTTCGCTACACCGGGGCACCCGCCGCACGGAGCTTTGCCCTCACACGTGCCACAACATCGTGCGGTCGCAGCCGCATCTGCTCGGAGTTGACGCGCACGATCTGCCATTCGGCTCGATCGAGGTCCTCGAACCGCTCGATGTCACGGGTCCGCTGACGCTCATCGAGCCAGTGGTGAACTCCTTCGTACTCCACCCCTACCCGCCAACGACGCCACCCCAGATCGATGCGTGCCACGAACCTGCCCGAACGGTCACGAATTTCGATCTGTGTCTCGGGTTTCGGCAACCCCGCCTCGATCAGCAGGAGCCGTGTGCGCGTCTCTTGTGGCGATTCGGCACCGCGATCGACGACGTCGAGCGCGCTGAACAGGCGCCGGAAGCCTCGGGTGCCCGGTCGCTGCAGCGCATACGCACGTATGGCTTCCCTATCGACGCAGGTTGCGGCAAGTAGTGAGTCGAGAAAGACCACAGATAGTGGAGACGGCACCCAGCGCCCGATATCGAATCCGGTGCGCACGGGTGTCGACACCGCGAATCCCTGAGCGATCATGACGTCGTCGGTGTCGAACGCGTCGTGGTGGATACGCAGCCCGGGCAACTGGTGTGATCTACCGTTCGCCAGCACACTCGGAGGGGTGCTCGGATCGATCCACTTCGCGCCGTGGACTGCCGCCGCGGAGACCCCTGCAATCACGGCACCATCTCCGACGCAGACCGACGCAGCGTGGGCCAACGCTTGTGCATCCAGCGTGGTACCAGTGCGCACATAGGTGTCACGGAACACGCGAACGTAGTCGCGGCCCAGTTGGTGACGGCTCACCGAACCGGAATTTAGCGCCTCCGACCCCCGAAACGGCCCGACCTGAATCCCCATGGGTCGACACTGGCACGCCCGACACTCCGGAAACGGCCCACGATGCAATATGTGGATAACTTTCTGTCCATCCACAGATCGCCGAGTTCGCAGTTATGCGGCCGAAAATGAGGTATGGGCCTGCATAACTGCGAGTTCGGCGTTACGTCCTAGTGAGCGAAGTGCCGCGAACCCGTCAGGTACAGCGTTACGCCTGCGTCCTGTGCGGCAGCGATCACTTCGTTGTCGCGAACCGAACCACCAGGCTGCACAACGGCTTTGACGCCTGCGCTCATCAGAACCTGCAGGCCGTCGGGGAACGGGAAGAAGGCATCGGAGGATGCCACCGAACCGGCGGCGCGATCCCCGGCCCGCTGCACGGCGAGATGGGCGGCGTCGACGCGGTTGACCTGGCCCATTCCGACGCCCACAGACGCACCGTCGTGGGCGAGCAGAATCCCGTTGGACTTGACGGCTCTTCCTGCGCGCCAAGCAAATTCGAGATCCTTCAACGTCTGCTCGTCGGCAGGTTCGCCGGCTGCGAGAGTCCAGTTGGCCGGATTGTCGCCGTCTGCATCGAGAACGTCGCGCTGCTGCAGCAAGGTACCGCCGGAAATCGGCTTGAGCTCGACGCCGGACGTGGGCGGCGCCTCGGCCAACAGGACGCGAATGTTCTTCTTGCGCTGCAATACCCCGAGGGCACCGTCGGCGTAAGCCGGAGCGATGATGACCTCGGTGAAGATCTCGGCCACCTGCTCGGCCATCTCGACGGTGATCTCACGGTTGGCTGCGATGACGCCGCCGTAGGCACTCACCGGGTCGCAGGCGTGCGCCTTCCGATGCGCCTCGGCGATGCCCTTGCCGACAGCGATGCCACACGGGTTGGCGTGCTTGATGATCGCGACGGTGGGCTCGGCATGATCGAAGGCCGCCCGCCACGCAGCGTCGGAGTCGGTGAAGTTGTTGTACGACATCTCTTTACCGTGCAGCTGCTCCGCCTGCGCGATGCCCGTACCCGCAGGATCGACATACAGCGCCGCAGCCTGGTGCGGATTCTCGCCGTAACGAAGCACGGCCGCGCGGTCCCAGGTTCCGCCGATCCACTCGGGGAACGAGGACTCGGACTCGACCAGCACACTGCTCATCCACGACGCCACCGCGACGTCGTACGCGGCGGTGTGCTGAAATGCCTGCGCTGCAAGCGAAGTCCGCTCGGCGAGGGTGAATCCGCCACCTGCGACGGCAGTCAGGACGTCCTCGTAACGGTTGGGGTCGACAACCACGGCAACCGACGGGTGGTTCTTGGCCGCGGCACGCACCATCGAGGGTCCGCCGATATCGATCTGCTCGACGCATTCGTCGGGCGTAGCACCACTGGCGACGGTCTCGGTGAACGGATACAGGTTCACCACGACGAGCTCGAATGCCTCGATGCCCAGCTCCTCGAGCTGCGAAAGATGCTCGGGCTTACGGGTATCGGCCAGCACTCCGGCATGTACCCGAGGATGCAGCGTCTTGACGCGTCCCTCGAGGGTCTCGGGAAATCCGGTCAGGTCCTCGACCTTGGTCACCGGGATTCCGGCGTCGGCGATCTTGCTCGCCGTCGATCCGGTGGACACCAGAGCGACGCCCGCGCCGTGCAAGCCGGTCGCCAGTTCGATCAGTCCGGTCTTGTCGTAGACGCTGACCAGTGCGCGGCGCACTGCTTTACGTTCACTCATCGGATTATCTGAGCCTTTCGTCCATCGGAGGTGACACCTGTGGTGGCCACGGCTGCGATCACGTCGACCAGCAACCGTCGCTCGACAGTCTTGATGCGTTCGTGCAACGCGGCTTCGTCGTCGTCGTCGAGAACCGGAACGGCTTCCTGCGCCAGGATCGGTCCGGTATCGACGCCGGAATCGACCAGATGAACCGTCGACCCGGTCAGTTTGACGCCGTGATCGAGAGCATCCCGAACGGCGTGCGCACCCGGGAACGACGGCAGGAGCGCGGGATGAGTGTTGACGATGCGTCCGGCAAAAGCATCGAGAAATCGTCCACCGAGTATTTTCATGAAACCGGCGGTGACGATCAGATCCGGCTCGAAGCTCGATGCAGCATCGGTGAGCGCAACATCCCACTCGGCACGATCGGCATAGTCACGCAGCCCGATCCGAAAGTGCGGTATCCCGGCCTCGTCTGCACGCCGGGCTGCATCGCAGTCCCGATCGACTCCGACGGAGACGATGCGCGCGGGATAATTCTCGGACGCTGTCGCGTCGATGAGCGACTGCAGGAGCGAGCCGGTCCCCGACGCGAGGACGACGACCCGCGCGGGTGTCTCACGCAAGGCAGTCAGCGCACTTCTCCTGGTGTGTCGAGGGGGAACGTTCGAGCCAGCAGAAAGCCTAGTCGCTGCGCCCCACACCCCGACTACCGGGCAGGTCCGTCCGTGTCGCCGGGCGGGGCGACGATTTCGGCATCCAGGGGTTCGTCGTTATCGGCGTCCACCGCCGTCTCGTCGGCCGGCTTCTCCACCGGCTCGACCGTAGGTTCGTCCACGACTTCCGCCTCGACGACTTCCTCGACGTGATCGTCTGCCTTCCGCTCGGCGGGAGCGGCTTCGATCGCTACCTCGGCGGCGGGGACCACTGCCGAAGCAGGTTCGTCGTGTTCCAATTCGGGGTCTGCTCGACGCCACACGACGATGGCCGCGGATATCGTGCCGGCGACGGCCAGCCATGCAAATGTCAACAGGCCGAAGCTCCAGACGGTCACCTCGACGGTTCCGAAGGTGCCGAGGTTGCCGCCAGCCGCGTATCCGAACAGGGCTGCAAGTACTCCGGCTGCAGCTGCCACCGCCCACACCGAGGACACAGCGACCTGGATGTCGGCACTGCGGATGGCACAATCACGGCCGAGCAACAGACCCGCACCGATCGGTATCGCGAGCATGACGATCCAGATCGTCTGCGCAGGACCTTCTGGAAGGACGGCCAGGATCGGCAACGGCGGAAGCGGGCCGCCTGTCGTCGCGAACAGGCTCACCGACGCGTCGCCGAGACCAGCCGTGGATCCTGTCGCCACGGCGAGGGCACCGATCAGGACATTGGGGAGGTACAGCACCGACAGGACGGTCAGGCCGAGCATCCCGACGACATCACGGCCACCTTCGACCAGCGCGCCTGCGGTCTCCCAGGAGGCGAGCAGCGCGAGCAGAACCACGGCCCCACCGCCGGCGACGAGGATCGACAATGCGCGCACGAACGGTGCGACGAGGGCACGAACCCATTCCGGGACACCGCGGCGGAGTACCAGGGAATCCCAGCGCGCAAGGATCAACCCGGTTCCGGACGCAGCCGCGTGAACGCCGGCTACCCAGGAGAAGGCCGCCAGTGCATTGGGGCTCGACAGGCCGATGACGGTGGACGCGTCTCCAGCAACGGCCAAGGCGATAGCGGTGACGGCCAGCGGACCGGCCATCGAGGCGGCGAACACCCACCGAACCATGCGGCCTTCGGTGTCCGGATCCACCGCGCGGTGGACGGTACGAGCGACGGACCAGCCGATGATCAGGGTCGGCAGCAGTGGTGCGACGCCCAGGGAAGTCCCGCCGATGGTCAGGGGAACAAGATGCACGGCGAACCACGTGCCCGCGATCGCTCCGAGAGTTCCGGTGAGATCACTGTTCACCGAGACGAGAGTGAGCAGAACGAGGGTGGTGGCGATCAGCACCACCAGCCCGGAGGTCTTGAACGCCACGGCGGCGAGCATGCGCGACTGGTCCGGGGTGGGCCCGGTGCCGACCCGGGCAGTCCTCGCAGCCGCGCGTCGAGTGTCTCGGTTCAATAGATCGCTCATCGCAACGAGAGTCGCATCAACTTCGCGGCACGCCGGTCAGGCGCGCCGCGAAGTCGATTGTGATGCCTGAATCAGTCGCGCTTCTTGTCGTCTTCCACGGCGGGAGTGGCACCGAACGATTGTGTGGGCGCGCCGTACGGCGTCGACTGATCGCCCGTTGCGGGCTCCTCAGGCTTCACCGGGGGCTGGCCATAGCCCGACGGCTGACCGTACTGGTACTGATTCGGTGGGTACGCCTGCCCCGCGGCGGGAGTGCTCGGACCGGTGTAGGGCGGGGGTGAGTAGCCGCCCTGCGGCGACGTGTTGGGCGCAGATGGACCGCCGTACGCCGGCTGTCCACCCGGGTTGTACGAATGCTGACCCGACGCCTGTCCGCTCGGAGCCTGACCGTAGTTCGAGGGAGCTCCCGGAGCCTGCCCGTACGAGGGCGGATTGCTGTAGTTCTGGGGCTGTGACGGCCCGCCGAACGATGTCGTGGGAGCGTTGTACGGGTTCTGCTGTCCGTATCCGGCCTGCTGGTTCTGACTGTCGAAGCGTGCAGGCTTGGGTGCAGGTGCCTTGACGATGCCCGCGTCGAACAGCAATGCCACCACAGCGGCCGCGGCCTGAACGAAGCCGAGGACCAGCACCAGGATTGCGCCGATACCGAGCGAGCTGGTGGTGCTGGCGAACTCGTTGCCCTCGGCGCTCGGCAGACTGAACGACTGGAAGACCAGCACCAGGAAGCCGGTGATCGCCAGGGCGGCCACCACGGCCTGGTTCTTGGCATCCTTCTGCAGCAGCGACGCGCCGGCGATCAAGCCAGCTGCGAGGAGCAGCGCCACCGACACCGCGCTGCCACCGGAAGCGAAGAACGTGGTGCTGAACGACGTCTGGATGCTGCTCGGCAGTTCCTGGGCCGAGCTGACTTCGGCAGTGACGAGATCGAGCAAACCGAGCAGGAAGTTCACGATGCCGAGGCCGAGCACCACGAAAGTGAGAATCCTCGGCAGGTTCGTCAGGCCCGCTCCGGGCGACTTACGTTCGGGTGCAGCAGATCCGGGCGCTGACGTGCCGGGCGCGCCGGGTGCCGAGGTGCCCGGCACCGGAGGTCCGAAAGGATTTGACACCGACGGCTGATGGAACGGTTGGCCCTGACCGTGACCCTGCGCAGGTGACGGAGGCTGATTCGGCGACGATGACGGACCGTAGGACGGTCCGCTTCCGCCGTAGCCACCAGAGTTGGAGCTGCCCCCTGATTCAGGGCCGCCGGGCGAGTAGGTCATCACGTCTCCTCATCCTGATAATTACGTACCCAGGGTCGGTCGGGTCCTTTCGACTCACGCTACTGCACGGACCCGACCGATCCAGGTACTCCAGGTCAACGGGCCGCGACGAGCTCCTGGTCGTCGGCCTCGGCAGCCTCGAGTTCCCGAACCAGCGGCAGCACCCTGGCACCGAAGTACTCGATCTCCTCCTGGAAATGCAGGAAGCCACCGAGAATCAGGTCGACACCACGGCGACGGTAGGCAACGATCCGCTCCGCCACTTGCTCCGGCGTTCCGATCAATTGGGTCTTGAAGCCGTCGTTGTACTGCACGAGGTCCTCGAACGACGAGTCGGCCCACATACCCTTCTTGTCGCCCGTCGAATTCCCGGCCTGCTGCACCGCTCCCTTGAAGCCTTCGACGGCGGGCTTGTTCGCCTTCTCGATGATTTCGCGCAGCGTGTCTCGCGCTTCCCTCTCGGTGTCGCGGGCGATGATGAAGCCGTTGAGACCGAACTTGACCTCGCGCTGGTGATCACGAGCGATACGTCGAAGATTGTCGAGTTGCTCGGTGACGCCGTCGAAATCCTTGCCGTTGCTGAAGTACCAGTCCGAGTACCGACCGGCATTCTCCTGCGCAGCGGAGGAGTTACCGCCCTGAAACAGTTCGGGATTGGGCCGTTCCGGCGTGTTGAGCGGCTTCGGCTTGAGGGTGAAGTCATGGATCCGATAGAAGTCGCCCCGGAAGTCGACGTCGTCCTCGGTCCATATCTTGCGTAGTACCTGCAGGAATTCGGCGCTGCGACGGTATCTTTCGTCGTGCTCGAGCCACGGTTCACCCAGGTGGGTGAACTCGTCTTTGAACCAACCACTGACGACGTTCACTGCGAAGCGGCCGTTGGACAGGTGATCCGCGGTCGCGCCGAGCTTGGCCAGTACCGCCGGTTGCCACAGCCCCGGATGCACTGCCGCGATGACTTTGAGCCTTTCGGTGGCCAGCAGGAGCGCAAGCGAGAAGCTGGTCGATTCGTGCTGGAACTCCGCGCCGTAACTCGCTTCGTACCGCACCTGACTCAAAGCGTATTCGAAGCCGTTGTTCTCTGCCGTCTGCGCCAACTTCTTGTTGTACTCGTAATCCCAGCTGGTGCGTTGCTCGATGGTGCTGGTGACCAGACCACCCGAGACGTTGGGTACCCAGTACGCGAACTTGATTGCGTCGGCGATCTTTTCGGTGCTCACAGTGCTCCTCCTCCGAACGTGTTCTACGAGTACCAGGTGGGCTCGGGCAGCTCGCCGGTGAGAACCCAGCGGCCCACCTCACGACGCTTGTAGGCAACCGGATCGTGCAGGGTGTGGGTTCGCACGTTGCGCCAGAAGCGGTCGAATCCGTACTTGCTGGCCGTCGCACGCGCACCGAGCGCCTCGAACACCGTCGAGGTGATCTCGAGTGACACCTCGGTAGCGCGAGCCTTGACTGCGGCCACTCGCACCTCGTGATCACCGCGCTCCTCGGCGGTGACGTTCCAGGCGTTGTCGTGAATCTTCTGCCCTTCCAATGCAACTGCATCGGCGAGGGCTTCGACGGCCCACAGCTTGGACGTCAGGTCACCGTAGATGTCGATGATGTACGGCTCGTCGACTGCCTTGTCGACGGTACTGTGCAGCCACGCACGGGTCTTGTCCTTGGTGTACGACGCCGCCTCCTCGAGAGCACCCCTCGCGATCCCGAGGTAGAAGTTGACGAACACCAGTTGGATCGTCGGTACGTTGAGCGTGTTGTAGACGCGAGGCTGAAAGGCTTTGTCCACGAAGCCTGCTGCACTTGCCCAGTCGACGCGAACCTTGTCGATGGTGACGCTGCCGCTCTCGGTCTGGCGCTGGCCGATGTTGTCCCAGTCATCGTGGAAGGACAAGCCCTCGATGTTGGACGGCACAATCGCGAACACGTGATCGGTACTGCCCTCGAGAGCACCTTCGAGCACGGTCACGTCCGAGACGCGACTGCCGGTGGAGAAGGTCTTGGAACCGTCGAACACGATGGTGTCGCCCTCGTCGGTGACGGCAACGTCGTTGTCGCGGGGATTGACTGCACCGCCGAAGAACCACTTGTTCTTCGTGGCATCGGCCTCGACGGCCTCGATCTGCTCGGGGGTACCGACCAGACGCGCAGCCCAGAACCACAACAGGTGGTAGCCCAGCAGCTGGCCGATGGAACCGTCGGCTGCGGCGACCGTTCTGATCACCTGGTACGCCGTCGGCCAATCCTGTCCTGCGCCACCGTGTTCGACAGGGCCGAGCAAGGTGACGAGACCGGCGTCCTTGAGAAGCTGAACTTCCGCGGAGGGGGCCTCACGTCCCTTGTCACGGGCGACGGCATCGACGGCGAGGAGCTGAGCCACCTCACCGGCGCGAGAGATCCACCCAGCAGCGGTCGTGGGAGCGTCGGGCCAGTTCTTGGTGAGAGCACGATTTTCTGTGGTTGTCATGACGCACAGTGAAGTCCTGCGCCGAAGCAATGACCACAGTTCGGTTCATCGTGATTCCAACCCGATCGTCAGCTACGCAGAATCTTCGTCATTGCCTTGCCCTTGGCGAGTTCGTCGATCAGTTTGTCCAACAGCCGGATCTTCTTCATGAGCGGGTCCTCGACATTCTCGACGCGAATGCCGCAGACGACTCCGGTGATCAGTGTCGCGTTCGGGTTCAGGTTCGCCGCCGCGAAGAAATCCTCGAACGTCGTCTCGGCCTCGAGATGTCGATCGAGGGTGGCTTGGTCGAATCCGGTGAACCACCGGATGATCTCGTCGACCTCCGCTGCAGTGCGGCCCTTTCGTTCGACCTTCTTGATGTAGAGCCGATGGACCGTCACAAAGGCGGTGGTGAAGATGTTGTGCACGGGGGTCAATCTAGTCCACTGGTGTGCCCGCGAAATAGGCCCGCACGCGCGGAGTGAACAGCAGCAGTGCCACCGCCAGCAGGATCACCACTTGAATCGCCTGCACCACGTGGGTCCAGGGCAAATTCGGGGTGAAAATCAGATACGAGTAGGCGGCCACCCCGAAGATGCTCCAGCTCAGCAGGACTCGATACTGAGACGGGGTGCGCTCGGACAGCCGTCGGACGAGATACGAGTAGCCGAAGATCAGACTCACCACAGTGATCACCCGTAGCGAGTAGGCCCCGTAGACGATGGCCTTCGCCGACGACGGCAGCGAGCCGTCGTCCATGCCCTGCCGCTGCATCTGAAAATCGGCCAGAGATTTCGCCTGCACCACCGATGCAAGCGCATACAAGCACGAGACAACCATGGCCGCGATCATCAACCGGCCGACCGGTCGCACGGCGGGGTCTGCCTGCCATCCCTCCCGATGCAGGCGACGCAGAAACTCGGACATGCGCCCAGTGTCTCAACTTATTGTTACTTCGGCTATTGATATCCGTTTGACTCGACTTTAGAATCGAATTACCTTGCTGGACAGCCCTTTCGGTGCACAATAGAGTCAGTCCAGTGGGGAGGGAGATCATGACACGTAAGAGATTCGAGTACTTCAAAGTCGGCCTGTTCCTGATCTGCGCAATCTTGATGGCGTGGGCAGCCGGAACATTCGGGTCGATCTACTACGCCCTGATGTCGGCACTGTTCGGGGCGATGACCGTGTTCGTTCTGTGGCGAGTGGACAAGTTCGAGACCCAGTAGCGCCGCCCGGTCCGCGTGAATGTCACATTGCCGCGCCCAGACGTATGCAGTGGTCTGTTCACGCCGGCGCGAGCGCACAAAAAAGCCCGCCACCGGATTCGGTGGCGGGCTTCTTACGATGTGAAACTTACTTCACAGAAAGCGATTCCAGGATTTCGCGCGCGAGGGCAGCGGTCTCGGACGGCGTCTTGCCGACCTTGACGCCTGCGGCCTCGAGTGCGTCCTTCTTCGCCTGCGCCGTTCCCAGCGAGCCGGAGACGATGGCGCCGGCGTGGCCCATGGTCTTGCCCTCGGGAGCGGTGAAGCCTGCGACGTAGCCGACGACCGGCTTGGTCACGTTGGCCTTGATGTAATCGGCTGCACGCTCTTCGGCGTCGCCGCCGATCTCACCGATCATGACGATGATCTTGGTCTCGGGGTCCGCCTCGAACGCCTCGATGGCGTCGATGTGGGTGGTTCCGATGACGGGGTCGCCGCCGATACCGATGGCCGTCGAGAATCCGAAGTCGCGGAGCTCGAACATCATCTGGTAGGTCAGCGTGCCGCTCTTGGAGACCAGGCCGATGGGGCCGGTTCCCGAGATGTTGGCGGGCGTGATGCCGACCAATGCCTCACCGGGAGTGATGATTCCGGGGCAGTTCGGGCCGATGATGCGGGTCTTCTTGCCCTTCTCCACGTTGTAGGCCCACGCGTACGCGGAGTCCTGCACGGGGATGCCCTCGGTGATGACGACGAGCAGCGGGATCTCCGCGTCGATCGCCTCGACGATGGCGTCCTTGGAGAATGCCGGCGGCACGAACGCGATGGACACGTCGGCTCCGGTCTTCTCCATGGCCTCGGAAACCGAAGCGAAGACCGGCAATTCGATGTCGTTGCCCTGAGCGTCGACGTGCTTGACCGTGGTTCCGGCCTTGCGTGCGTTGACGCCACCGACGACCTGGGTGCCGGCCTTGAGCATCAGGGCGGTGTGCTTGGTGCCTTCGCCGCCGGTGATGCCCTGGACGATGACCTTGTTGTCCTTGTTCAGAAAGATTGACATTGTTTCCTCTACTTCGCTGCCAGCTCGGCGGCCTTGTCGGCGCCCTCGTCCATGGTTCCGGCGAGCGTCACCAGCGGGTGCGCGGCGTCGGCGAGAATCTTGCGGCCCTCTTCGACCTTGTTGCCGTCGAGACGGACGACCAGCGGCTTGTTGGCGTCGTCGCCCAGCTTCTTCAGCGCGCCGACGATGCCGTTGGCGACTGCGTCACACGCGGTGATGCCACCGAAGACGTTGACGAACACGCTCTTGACCTGCTCGTCACCGAGGATGACGTCGAGGCCTGCGGCCATGACCTCGGCCGAAGCGCCGCCGCCGATGTCGAGGAAGTTGGCCGGCTTGACGCCGCCGTGTGCCTCGCCTGCGTATGCGACGACGTCGAGGGTCGACATGACCAGTCCGGCACCGTTTCCGATGATGCCGACCTGTCCGTCGAGCTTGACGTAGTTGAGGTCGTTCTCCTTGGCCTTGGCCTCGAGGGGATCGGCTGCGTCCTTGTCCTCGAACTCGGCGTGGCCGGCCTGGCGGAAGTCGGCATTGGCGTCGAGCGTGACCTTGCCGTCGAGGGCGAGGATCTGATCGTCGGGGGTGCGAACCAGCGGGTTGACCTCGACCAGGAGAGCGTCTTCGTTGATGAAGACCTCCCACAGCTTCTGGATGGTCACCGCAGCGGCGTCGAGCACCTCGGCGGGCAGCTTGCCCTTCTCGGCGATCTCACGAGCGAACGCGAGGTCGACGCCCTTGACTGCGTCGACGGGGATACGTGCGAGTGCGTCGGGGTTCTCCTCCGCCGTCACCTCGATCTCGACTCCACCTTCGACCGAACACATCGCGAGGTAGGTGCGGTTGGTGCGATCGAGCAGGAAGGAGATGTAGTACTCCTCGGCGATGTCGGAGGCTTCTGCGACGAGAAGCTTCTTGACGACATGGCCCTTGATGTCGAGTCCGAGAATCGCTTCCGCGTTCTCGGTTGCTGCTGCGACGTCCTTGGAGTACTTGACGCCGCCGGCCTTGCCGCGGCCGCCGACCTTGACCTGCGCCTTGACCATTACTGGCTTGCCGATTTCTTCGGCAATCTGTGTTGCTCCGGCGACCGTGTCGGTGACACGACCGGCGGAGGTGGGTACGCCATGCTTGGCGAACAATTCCTTCGCCTGGTATTCGAAGAGATCCATCAGCTCACCGTCTCGTCTACGTTGACGCCCGCTCCAGGGGTGTGAGCGGGTCTGAGCATGGACTTTATCCAGGTGCCCCCACGGCGCATCGGGCGCATGGATGCTATGTGGTCTATCTCACCGCTGCGGTCGCAGTGAAACCGGCGTCACCGATCGGTGCGACGAGCCGAAAGTGCCGCCGCGACAGTGAGAACGACGATTCCCACCACCAACGGCAGAACGGCGGGCCCCATGACCGGATCTGCTGCACGCGCAGATGTCAGTGGCCACGAGGCGAGATGGACGATGCCGGCGACCGCCGCTGCCGCGAGCAGAACGCTGCCGCGCGCGGCCCGAGCACGCGCGGCGACGAGGGCTGCGACGACGACGCCGACGGCGAGCACCATCTGCCCCCAGGTATCCCAACCCCACGGAAATTCAGTGACGGTTGCAGCGGTGACGTCGCTGCCCCGGTACAGCGGCAGCGCCAGGCCGAACGCGAGGAGTACGGCACCGAACAACCCGATGCCCAGCACGACGCCGTCCGTCTTCACGTCTGCGGATGTGTCGACGTCGTCGCGTTCGGCCGATCCGGCGAACAGTGCCAGCAGTCCGGTGACTGCCGCTGCGAGGACGCCCGCGATGATCGCGAGAGCGCCGATGCCGGTGCCGACGCCGTCCACGTCCTCGGCGAGCACCACCGATTGCAATACCGAAGCCGCCGCCGACACCGCGCCGAGCCAGAACAGGGCCACGAACGGGCGTGCAGCAGAGGCGAATTCGGAGAACAGCAGCGGCACCGCACCCAGAATCATCACGAAGCCGGCCACCAACACCACCCGGGTGGCCAGGATCTGCGGGACGGCGATGCCCGAGTCGGTCTCGAGAATCGGCAGCAGCGATCCGACGACGAACAGCGCGCCGGCGAGGACGCCTGCACCGCCTGCTGCGGCATGCCACTTGTTCGATCCTGGATTGGTCGATCCCGGACCGGCGACGCCGCGGGCACCTCGCGCGCCCTTCTCGCGCTCCTGCGCTCTCTGCAGCGCGCGCCGGTCTCGGGCAGCGGCGACGGGTGCGAGCGCTGCGCCGCAGATCAGCAGTCCAATTCCGGCCGCCGTCCCCAGATAGGCCCCAAGACCGGCACTCACCCGAGCGCCGGTGCTCAGTCCGGCGAGCAGACCGACGCCGGCAAACCCCAGCACGCCGAGTCCGGCTCCGACGGCCGCGCCCGACGCCACCAGCGGCGACAGCGAGGCCAGCGCCGACGCAACCACCACGAGGGCCGCCACGCCGACGACGCCGGATCCCACCGCGACGAACACCGGCGACTCCACGACGGCGCTCACGATCACCACCGGGTCTTCCGAGCGATACAGCGACGAGAACGCTGCGACGGCCGCGAGCACACCGAACGCGCCGAGCAACGCCCCGAGCAGCGAACCGACCCGACCCGCCGACGCGCGCCCCACATGCTCGGAATACACCGAGTGGCCGTACCCGTCACCGAGCCCGGCGCGATGCACCGCGGACCATCCCGCAACGCCCGCCAGAACCGACGCTGCGTGACCGACGAGCAGAACTTGGGCACCGGCGGTGGCGTCGAGCATGGCGGCGCTCAGGGGACGGAAGAGCTCGAGCCGATTCGAGTCGATCGGATCCGACAGCAGGGCGATGTCCAGGAGTGCTGTTCCGAGTGCCACGGCGCCGTACCCGGCCAGAAGTGCCGCGGCGAGCTCGACGCGCTTGACGGCCACTCCCACGAGGGCACCTACAGCAATCAACACCGGGAGTGCGCCGGCCAGCACCGCAGCCTCGACAGCCCCGTCACCCACCGGCGAACCGTCGACGCTTCGGACGACGCCGATGAGTGGGGCAGCCACCGCAGACACTGCAGCGATCAGAGCGAATACGACGGCAGTGACGACTCTCGACGTGGGTGACGGATCGTCGGCCCTTGCTCCCGGCGCATCCGGCGGCTCGATTCGTTGCGGTTCCGCACGCTCGGAACCGCGGGCGGACGAGTCGTCGAAGGTGGGAGTCGGCATTCGGATCACGGTATCGGCTCGACCGACGCGGACACCGTTACTGTTGCTTCATGCGCTCCGGGTGTCCGATTACGGATGTGGCTCCTCACGACATAAACACTGGTGAGGCTGTGAGCCATCTCACATATGCTGTCAGTTTGGGCTGTTAACTTGCGCGCCCCGCAATCATTTCGTTACCGTCTGCCGAGTATTTCAGTAACGGCCAGGTCACGGATAACGGAGGTTGTAGGTCTTGCAGCAACACCGCGCGTCCTTCACCTCCAGCCGGTTCTCTCGACCTTCGGCTGAAGAAGCGACCACGGTCTACAGCTACGAGCCTGCCGACGACAACGGCGCATACGACGCCTACTCCTACCCCGCGTACCAGTACGCCGAGGCCGAGTTCGTCGACACCTCCTATGTCGCACCCGACGAAGCACCGACCGTCGTCACGACGCTCGCGACCACCGCAGACGCCGCCCCCGTGGCCCGTCGCGGCGGAGCACACAGAATCCCGCTTCCCCCCACCGCCCTCAAAGGCCGCGCTGCTGTTCTCGCCGTGGCTGCCGGTGCTGTTGTAGCTGCAGGCCAGGCCGTCATCAACGACGACTCGCCCGCCACGGTCGCCACCTCCGAGTACGCACTCGCCGCAGGTGAAGCACCCGCCGCCGCAGTCGCGGCCACCACCGCCCCGCAGACCGCCGAACTCGACGCAGACTCGTCGAGCGCAGCGCCTTCGCAGGCACCGCAGATCCTCAGCGTCGCGGCACCGGCCGATCTGAGCCAGTTCAACGACTTGCTCGCCAAGGGGCAGCGCTTCAGCGAAGAGCGCGCTGCACGTGAAGCAGCAGCCCGCCGGCCCCTGTTCGCCCTACCCGCGCAGGGCACCTACACCTCCAACTTCGGCACTCGCTGGGGCGTTCTCCACGCCGGTGTCGACGTTGCGAACGCCATCGGAACGCCGATCTACGCAGTTGCCGACGGCAAGGTCATCGACTCCGGTCCTGCCGCAGGCTTCGGCATGTGGGTACGACTGCAGCACGCCGACGGCACGATCACCGTGTACGGCCACATCGACAGCACGCTCGTCACCGTCGGCCAGGATGTCATGGCCGGCGATCAGATCGCGCGTATGGGCAACCGCGGCTTCTCCACCGGACCGCACCTGCACTTCGAGGTACACCTCCCGGGCGAAGTCAAGATCGACCCACTCCCCTGGCTCGCCTCCCGAGGAATCTCCCTCGGACCCGAAATGGACTGAGTTCTACTTCCGCTACTGCACAACAAGCCGGACCCCGCTTTCGCAGGGCCCGGCTTTCGCGTTGTCGGGGCTTCTACAGCTTGGTCATAGGGACGCCGCCGATGAGCATCATCTTGACGCGGCCGGCCGAGCCGAAGTCGATCAGGACCATCGCTTTGACCCCGGCACCGGTCGATTCCAGCACCGTACCCAGGCCGTATTTGTCGTGACTGACTCGATCCCCCACGGCAAGAACAAGATTGGAATTGCGCCCCTTGGCGGCACCGAAGCTGGGCGACGAGCTCTGGCCGCGTGACGAAGAGCCGCCGTAACTGTTCGAGCCGTAACCGCCGCCCGAGCCGTAACTGTTCGAGCCGTAGCTGCCGGATCTGCCACCCCCGATCGCACGGCCGCCTCCGGTGCCGGGATCCTCACGACGCCAATCGATCAGGTGTTGCGGAACCTCTTGCAGGAATCGCGATTCCGGGTTCGCGATAGGCTGGCCCCACGCCGACCGCATGATCGCGCGCGTGAGATAGAGCCGCTGCCGTGCGCGCGTGATACCCACGTATGCCAGGCGTCGTTCTTCGGACAGTTCGTTGGGGTCACCCAGTGCCCGCATATGTGGGAACTGGCCGTCCTCCCAACCGGTCACGAAGACGACCGGAAACTCCAGGCCCTTCGCAGTGTGCAGCGTCATCAATGTGACGACACCGGTGCCCGAGTCGGGGATCTGATCGGTATCGGCCACCAGGGAGACCCGTTCGAGGAACGCAGCGAGCGAACCCGGTTCGGCCAGCCCGTCGACGCCACCGTCGTCCTCGCTTCGGTCGTCGCCCGTCTCGAGCGCTTCTTCCGCCACCGCAGCTTGATTCCGCGCCTCGGACGTGAATTCCCTTGCCACGCTGACGAGTTCGTTCAGGTTGTCGAGGCGCGCACCGTCTTGTGGGTCGCTGCTGGCTTCGAGCTCGGCGCGGTATCCGGTGCGATCGAGAACGGCTTCGACGACATCGCCGATATCCGCGATGTCGTTTCCGTCGCCGTCGGTCGCGGTGAGTACGGCGCGCAGTTCGTCGAGCAATTCCATGAACTGTGCGATCAACTTCTGCTGTCGCGAGTTGAGCAACGCCACCTTGCCCGCGGCCGCGTCGTGCAGGGCGCGCGAGAAGCTGATGTCACGTTGCTCGGCGTGGACGGCGACACACGCCTCGGCACGATCGCCGATACCTCGGCGCGGGGTGTTGAGGATGCGTCGCATACTGACCGTGTCGTCCTCGTTGGACAGCACCCGCAGGTACGCCACCAGGTCGCGAACTTCCTTGCGCTCGTAGAACCGGACGCCGCCGACCACCTTGTAGGGCAGACCGAGTCGGATGAAGATCTCTTCGAGCGCGCGCGAGGAATTGTTGGTGCGATAGAACACAGCCACCTCGTCGAAGCGCACATCTCCGCCGTCGACGAGACGGTCGATCTCCGAGGCCACGAACGACGCTTCGTCGTGCTCGTTGTCTGCGACATAGCCGACGATCAGCTCACCCTCGCCGGTGTCGGTCCACAACTTCTTCTCGCGTCGACCGATGTTGCGGGAGATCACGGCATTGGCGGCCGAGAGGATGTTCTGCGTCGAACGGTAGTTCTGCTCGAGCAAGATGGTGCGAGCGTCGGGGTAGTCGCGCTCGAATTCCTCGATGTTGCGGATGGTCGCGCCACGGAAGGCGTAGATGGACTGATCTGCGTCGCCCACCACACACAGCTCCCCCGGAGCGACGGTGCCCTCGAGTGCTCCGTCGGCATCGGGAGTGCCCACCAGCTCTCGCACCAGCATGTACTGAGCATGGTTGGTGTCCTGATACTCGTCGACCAACACGTGCCGGAACCTACGGCGGTAGTACTGGGCCACCTGCGGGAAGGCCTGCAGAATTCCCACCGTCTCGCCGATGAGGTCGTCGAAGTCCATGGCGTTGGCCGCGCGTAGACGCTGCTGATAGATGCGATAGACCTTCGCGACGAGTCGAGGCAGTTCGGCAGGGTCGCCGTCTGCGTCCTCCACCGCCTTGTCGGGGCCGATCAGCTCGTTCTTCAAGTTCGAGATCGCCGTCGACAACAGTCGTGCCGAGAACTTCTTGGTGTCGATCTGCAGATCCTTGGAGATCATCGTCAGCAATCGGCGTGAGTCGTCGGCGTCGTAGATCGAGAAGTTCGAGTTCAGACCCGGCAGCAGTGCCGCTTGTGCCCGCAGGATGCGCACACAACTCGAGTGGAACGTCGACACCCACATTGCATTCGCGCGAGGTCCCACCAGCCCGGCGACTCGCTCGCGCATCTCCGCGGCGGCCTTGTTGGTGAACGTGATGGCCAGAATCTGACCGGGCGACACACCTCGTTCGGCGAGCAAGTACGCGATACGACGGGTCAGCACCGCGGTCTTGCCCGACCCGGCTCCGGCCACGATGAGCAGCGGCGATCCGGTGTGCACAACGGCCTCACGCTGCTGAGGATTGAGCCCCTCCAGCAGCGCATCGGACGCAGCGTTCTTACGGGACGCGAGGCCTTGGAGGAATGTGTTCATCGTCAGGTCAGGTTACCGGCCCATACCGACACTCCATCACACGATCCCACGGACTACCACTGCCCTGATACCGTGCCGATGTGAACCGGAGGGGGTCGCTCAGCTCGTCGCTGTATCCACCTCTCGGTTTCGTGACGTCGAGGTGGCCGTGGCGTGCGCTGCTGTACTGCCTTTCGACGGTGGTGGTCGGTGGGACGGTGTTGGTTTTCTCGATTCCACTGCTGATCGTGATGTCGATTCCCGGCTGGCGCGACGCGGCGGCACGGACGATCGTGACCGCCGAGGTGTCGCGTCTAGCCGTCATCGAACCTGCGAAGGCCAGGGAATGGAAACAGAGCAACACCGCTCTACTACGCCATGCTTCGTACTCGCTGGTGGTCGCGGCTGTCCTCGCTCCTGTCGCAACCGCGGTGCTGGCGGGTGGAGCAATCGCCGTCTCGATCCTGGTTGCCGCACCGGTTCTGGTCCGCAGCGACCCGATCAGTGTGTTCTCACTCCAGATCACGACTGTGCCCGCTGCATTGGCCTTGCCGGTGATAGCGCTGCCGACGGCTGTACTGATTCTCTACCTCTGCGCAGCGATAAGTACCGTCAACAGCGAACTGGCACACACGGTTCCGTTGCGGTCCGCAGAGGAACTCGAGGTGGAAGTCGACCGTTTGCAGACCTCGAGAACCGGACTTCTCGACGCTTTCGACACCGAGCGAGCCCGGATCGAGGGGATGCTGCACGACGGTGTCCAGCATCGGTTGGTCGCCGTCGGTCTGAGCATTGGGCTTGCCGAGGAGTCGGCCCGCGACGACCGAACCCGAGAACTGCTCGAAACGGCTCATCGCCAGGTCGACGAGTCGATGCGTGAGCTCAGACGCACCATCCGCGGAATTCTGCCGCAGGCCTTGACCGAGTCGGGATTGCTCGCAGCCACCGAAGATCTCCTCGGCGAGCTTCCCGTCGACGTCAGTCTCGACCTCCCTTCGGACTACCGGCCGCCCGCTCGCATCGAGCAGGTGTCGTACTTCGTCATCAGCGAAGTACTCACCAATTCGATAAAGCATGCACAGGCCGACGCGATGTCGATCACCGCTGCGGTGATCGACGGCACGTGGCGACTCGTGATCTCCGACAACGGAATCGGCGGAGCCGACCCCAACTCCGGGCGAGGCCTCGTCGGATTGTCACACCGCGTCGATGCGCTCGGTGGCACGGTCTCCGTGTCGAGTCCGCGAGGCGGAGGAACGACAGTGGAGATGAGATGCCCCGTCCCAGCCTGAAAATTGTTCTTGCAGAAGACCTTCCATTGCTTCGCGAAGGAATCGCTGCGGTCGTGGAATCTGCGGGCCACACAGTGTGTGCATCGGTGTCGAGCGTCGCCTCCCTGCACGACGCGGTGTCCGCCTACGACCCCGACCTGGTTATCACCGATGTCCGCATGCCACCGACGTTCACCGACGAAGGCCTGGCTGCGGCGGTCGAATTGCGGAAGAAGAAACCGGGTTTGAGCGTTTTGATCCTCTCGCAATACACGTCGGTCGCGTACGTTTCCGACCTCATCGACAACCCGGCTCCTGGCGGCATCGGGTATCTCGTCAAAGAACGCGTCGGACACGTCCGCGAGTTCGTCGAAGCGCTGGAGAAAGTGGCGGAGGGTGGAACTGTCATCGATCCGGAAGTCGTACAGGCGTTGGTAGGTAGCTCGCGGCGGCAGGGATCGCTGGCCGTCCTTACCGCGCGCGAACTCGAGGTGTTGTCACTGATGGCAGAGGGGCACACCAACGCGCGCATCGCCGAAACACTTGTCGTGTCCAACGCTGCGGTGCGCAAACATATCGGCAACATTTTCGCCAAGCTGCCGCTCGGATCCGACACCGACCGTCGAGTAACAGCCGTCCTGACGTACTTACGCGGGGTCTCCTGACAGCGGCGATGGTGGCGCACGCGCTACCTCAGAAGTAGCCTCCAGCCTACTGATCCATGTCGCCGGACGGGCTTCTATCGGTACATGCCCTCCAACACGCGCTACGAACGTGAAGTCCGATCGTCTCGAGGCATGACAGCCTCACAAGGATTGGTGAAACGATTCGGCAAGGAGTCGGTGCCGGTCCTGAGCGGTATCACTCACAGCTTCGCGCCGTCGTCGTGGACGGCGATCATGGGTTCGTCCGGTTCGGGTAAATCGACTCTGCTCAACTGCCTGAGCGGACTGGAGCGGCCGGATGAAGGCATGGTGACTCTCGACGGAATCCCGCTCGGCGGGCTCGACGACGACCAACTCGCCGAGCTCAGACGCGACCGCTGCGGCTTCGTCTTTCAGGACTACAACCTATTCGAAGCACTCGATGTCGCGGAGAACGTCGCTCTACCGGCACGGCTCGCGGGCGCACATTCCGAAATCGATCGAGTTCGTGAAGTACTGGGCAGAGTCGGTCTCGCCGATCGGGCACGAGATTCGATCGACACGTTGTCCGGCGGGCAACGTCAACGCGTGGCAATCGCGCGGGCCATGTTGAACCAACCGTCAGTGGTGTTCGCAGACGAGCCGACCGGGGCACTCGATGTGCGCACAGCCCACGATGTCCTGGCTCTGCTTCGTCAAGTCGCATCCCAGTTCGGTTCGACCGTATTGATGGCGACCCACGACGCGTGGGCGGCGGCGTGGGCGGACGAAGTGATCGTTCTGGCAGACGGAGTTGTGGTCGAACGGCTACCCGGCGGGAATGTGGACCGCGTCTTGCGCGGAGTGAACACTGTGCACGAGAACACCCGCCGGAAAATCCGGTGAGCGCGATGATGAGCTTCGCCACGGCGAACCTTCGATATCACCGAGGCCTATTTCTCGGCGCGTTCGCCACCATGGTCGTCGGCGCAGCGATGATCGGCGCGTGTGCTCAGCTTCTGGTCACGGCGGCAGTGGCACCAGATGAAGGATTCGACGTCACGATCAGCGGTTCGGGTGTCCTCGATGGAGACGGTGCACCCACGACCGCGATTGAGCACTACACCCCGCTCGGATCCGGCACCGAGGATCTGATGTCCGTGGCGGGGACCGTGGGTGTGATCGCATGCCTTGTTACGGCGGTCACCGTATCGACTGCGGTGGGCTATGTAATCGCCGCACGGAGGCGTGAGCTCGGCATTCTCAGACTTCTCGGCACCACAACCCCGATCTTGCGTCGCTTGCTCGTCAGGGAGGTCGTGGCCCTCGCGGGCATCGCAGGATTGGTTGGCGCTGCGTTGTCCCTTCCTGTTGCGCCCATGATCCTCGGCACCCTAATCGACACCGGGTTCGTCTCGGAAAAGTTCGATGTCAGCGGTCGAGCGTTGGCGCTGGCACCCACTGTCGCCGCAACGATTGCAACCGCGCTCGTCGGCGCGCGGGTCGGATCCAAGCGGGTCCTGTCCGTGTCCCCGCTGGCGGCCACAGGTTCCATCACCGTCGATCATGCAATTCGCGCTCGCCGGTGGGCGCTGTCCAGTGCCGCACTTGCACTGGCACTGCTGATCGGAGCCCTCGGTGCAGGCACATCCGGAGACGGGGCGGTGGGACTCGGGCTGATACTTCCCATGCTTTTGTGCGGCGCGATTGCCGCTGTTGCTCCGATCCTGATCCCGGCTGTCGTCGGACTGATCTGTCGAACTGTAGATCTGGTTCTGGGAGGGCGAAACGGTGTTGTCCACTTGGCCACACGCACGGCACGCTCTGCACGAGAAGCGACGACCGTACTGGCCGTACCGACTCTGCTTCTCGTGGGTATTGCGGGGTCGGTTTTCGTGACTATCGGAGCCGGCAACACGGCGGTCTCTCAGGCGACCCGGGACGAAGTCCGTGCGGACTACGTGGTCACGAATGCACCACAGGACACCGACTGGGCGGCCGTGCCCGGTGGCCTCGTGGACGTGTCGTTGTCCACCGAGTTGACAGCCACCGACCGCGACACGGCGATCGGGCTGGACGCTGCGGGAATCGACCCGGTCGCGTTCTTGGCAGCCCGCTCGGTCGACGTGGTCGACGGACAGTTGGAAGATATCGCGAACGGGCCGATTCCCGGCGTCGCACTCAGCGCACAGGCCGCATCCGACGACGGCTACGCAGTGGGGCAGGATCTGCGATTCACCACCGGGGACGGCATCGCACACATGCTGCCGATTGTCGCGATCGTCGAGGGAAGTCCAGCTTTGGTCTCCTCGATTCTTTTGCCTCGCGACTGGCTCGCCCAGAACGCTCCCGACGCCGTATCAGGTGACGCATTCGTATCGGCCATTCCCGATTTCGATACAGAAACGCTCGCGACATCGCTTCGCTCGGCCGTACCCGATGGGCAGGTGCTCACCGTCTCCGACTGGCTGTCGACATCAGAATCGGACTACGCAGCTGACAGCTTCGCCGGAGTCATCGTGGTGATACTGCCCGCGGGGCTGTTCTGTTTCCTCGCGATCGTCAACGGCACGCTGATGTGGTCGACGACCCGAGCCGGAGTTCGAGACGGGCTTCGCAAGCTCGGCGTCTCGTCGCGCCAGGTGCTGAGCGTCGAGTTGCTCAGTAGCCTCTTGTTGATGTCGGGTGGCCTCCTGCTGGGCGTGACCGTTGCTTGCATCACCGGCGTCATTGTCGGTACGTCACTTCTCGGAAGTCCATTCGCGGCATTGACGTCACTACCCGTGTTGACGTTGGCGATCGTCGTTGTGGTGCCGCTGGTCGCGGTGACGGCACCTCTGGTGTCCGCGCATCAGCCGAGAGGTCGCCGCGGTGCTGCGACAACGTCTGTCGCGCCCTGAGAGTTCGGGGAAACGGCCGTCCCGGCCCAGGCGGACGACTTTTCAGGACGGTCGGCCCGTGGCACACTGGATCGGTGATCGAAAAAACCGTACGTCATCGCCTACGTCGGGTCGGCCGCTCCTCGGCCACGCGTGCAGGAGCCTGTCGATAGACGCAAAGCCCCTGGTTCCGCGAGACGGAACCCAGCGACAGGCGATGCAGTTCCGAATACGAAAGGCGTAACGGTGACGGACGACGCAGCGATCCAAGATGTGACCCGAGGAGAGACGATGGCCATGACGACGAAGATCGACTCAGAGATTGCAGTGCCTTCCAGCGAGGCCGAGATCAACGATTTGCGCCAGGAAATCGACCGCCTCGATGCCGAGATCCTGACGGCCATCAAGCGTCGTTCCGAGGTTTCGCAGATCATCGGCCGCACCCGCATGGCGTCCGGCGGCCCGCGCCTGGTGCACAGCCGCGAAATGAAGGTCCTCGAGCGTTTCAGCAGCCTCGGTCAGGAAGGCCACACTCTGGCCATGCTCCTGCTCCGCCTCGGTCGCGGTCGCCTCGGCCACTGACCGACCCCGGTTGGGCGCGCGGATGCACGCCCAACCGACGTTCTACTTCAATGCGATGTACTTGGTCTCGAGGTATTCCTCGATGCCCTCCGATCCGCCCTCGCGGCCGAATCCGGATTCTTTCACTCCACCGAACGGCGCTGCCGCGTCCGAGATCACTCCGCGGTTGACGCCCACCATTCCGCTGTCGATGGCGTCGGCCACCCGTAGCGCCCGGTCCAGGTTCTCCGTGTAGATGTACGACGCCAGGCCGTACTCGGTGGCGTTGGCCGCGTCGATACCTTCCTGCTCGGTGTCGAAGCCGACGATGGGAGCGACCGGGCCGAACACTTCCTCTTTCAGGATCCTGGCCGTCGCCGGAACGTCGGTGAGCACGGTCGCGGGGTAGAAGTATCCGTCTCCGCCCGGTGCGCTGCCGCCGAGCGCAACCGTTGCGCCCTTCTGCACTGCGTCGTCGACGAGGTCTTGCACCGTCTCGAGCTGGTCTGCGTTGATCAGTGGGCCGAGCTTGGTGTCGGGGTCGACGCCGGGTCCGAGTTTCATCTCGGACATCTTCGCCACCAACTTGGTGGTGAACTCCTCGCGAACGCTGTTGTGCACGTGCAGCCGGTTCGCCGCGGTGCAGGCCTCGCCGCCGTTGCGCATCTTCGCCAGCATCGCGCCGTCCACTGCGTCGTCGATGTTCGCGTCGTCGAACACGACGAACGGAGCATTGCCACCGAGTTCCATGGATGTCCGCAGCAACCTCGTCGCAGATTTCTCGACGAGCGACTTCCCGACTCCCGTCGAGCCGGTGAACGTGAGCTTCCGCAACCGTGGGTCTTCGAGCAGCGGTCCGGTGACGTCGCCGGACTTCGACGTCGTCAGCACCGACAGCACACCCTCCGGTAGACCGACCTCGGAGAAGATCTGCGCCAGCAGGAGCATCGTCAGCGGGGTCTCGCGGGCCGGCTTGACCACGATGGTGCAGCCGGCTGCCAGGGCAGGCCCGATCTTCCTGGTCCCCATCGCCAACGGGAAGTTCCACGGGGTGATCGCCAACACCGGACCGACCGGAGCCTTGGTGACGAGAATCCGACCGTTGCCCGCGGGCGCGGGGGTGTAGCGCCCGCCGATGCGTACCGCCTCCTCGGCGAACCAGCGGAAGAACTCGGCACCGTACTTCACCTCGGCTTTGGACTCCGCGAGAGCCTTACCCATTTCCAGAGTCATCAACAGCGCGATGTCGTCGGCGCGTTCGGTGACCTTCTCGAAGGCTGCTCGCAGAATCTCACTGCGCTCGCGGGCAGGCGTTGCCGCCCAACTCTTCTGCGCCGCAGCGGCGGCGTCGAGAGCCTTCATCGCGTCGGCGGGCGACGCGTCGGCGACCTCGGTCAGGGGCTTGCCGGTCGCCGGATCGTTCACCGCGAACGTCTTGCCTCCCTCCGCGTCGACGGCCTTGCCGCCGATCCACAGTTTCGCCGGAATCGATTCGATCAATGCACGTTGGTCCATACCGTCCATGATGCCTCCGTAGCGCCTGATGCAAACGACGAACGCCGCGCGCGTGACTCGGCGCCGCATTACTGTTGGTTCGTATGAGCGTCGATATCACCGGCACGGATGCCTGGCAGAAGCTGACCGATCACCACTCCACGATCGCCGATACTCATCTTCGGACGCTGTTCGCCGAGGACGCCGACCGAGCGAGCACGTTCACCCTCGACGCCGCCGATCTCCATATCGACTACAGCAAGCACCGGATCACTCGCGAGACCGTCGAGTTGCTCGTCGAACTCGCCCGCACCGCCGATGTGGAAGGCAAGCGCGACGCGATGTTCTCGGGCGAGCACATCAACACCTCCGAGGACCGCGCCGTTCTGCACACCGCGTTGCGTCTACCGGCCGACGCGTCGTTGACCGTCGACGGCCAGGACGTCGTCGCCGATGTGCACGAAGTCCTCACCGCGATGGGTGAATTCACCGATCGGGTGCGTTCGGGCGAATGGGTCGGTGCCACCGGCGAAAAGATCTCCACCGTCGTCAACATCGGCATCGGCGGGTCCGATCTCGGACCGGTCATGGTCTACAACGCGCTCCGTCACTACGCCGACGCGGGGATCTCCGCGAAGTTCGTCTCCAACGTCGACCCCGCCGATCTCGTCGGTGCACTCGACGGACTCGACCCGGCATCGACGCTGTTCATCATCGCGTCCAAGACGTTCTCCACCCTCGAAACATTGACCAACGCGACCGCAGCCCGTCGCTGGCTCGTCGACGCACTCGGTGAAGACGCCGTCGCCAAGCACTTCGTCGCCGTGTCCACCAACGCCGAGCGTGTCGCGGACTTCGGTATCGACACCGCCAACATGTTCGGCTTCTGGGACTGGGTGGGCGGACGCTATTCCGTAGATTCGGCAATCGGCCTATCGGTCATGGCCGTCGTCGGCAAAGAGGCGTTCGCCGAATTCCTCGACGGCTTTCATCGCATCGACGAGCATTTCCGGTTGACACCGCTCGCCGAGAACGCGCCGGTTCTACTCGGCCTCATCGGCCTGTGGTACAGCTCCTTCTTCGGCGCGGAAACCCGTGCGGTGCTGCCGTATTCGAATGACCTCTCGCGCTTCGCGGCCTACCTGCAGCAGCTGACGATGGAGTCCAACGGCAAGTCCGTCAAGGCCGACGGCTCCCCGGTCACGACGCCCACCGGCGAGATCTTCTGGGGCGAGCCGGGCACCAACGGCCAGCATGCCTTCTACCAATTGCTGCACCAGGGAACACGTTTGGTGCCCGCCGACTTCATCGGATTTGCCGAGCCGACCGATGATCTACCCACCCGCGACGGCACCGGCTCGATGCACGACCTGCTGATGAGCAACTTCTTCGCCCAGACCAAGGTTCTCGCCTTCGGCAAGACAGCCGAGGAGATCGCCGCCGAGGACACCCCGGCAGATGTGGTGCCGCACAAGGTGATGCCCGGCAATCGTCCGTCCACCTCGATTCTCGCGTCGAAGCTCACGCCCTCTGTGGTCGGCCAATTGATCGCCCTGTACGAGCACCAGGTGTTCGTCGAAGGCGTCATCTGGGGCGTCGACTCCTACGACCAGTGGGGGGTCGAACTCGGCAAAACCCAGGCCCTCGAGCTGACACCGGTGCTCACCGATTCCGAAGCTCCTGCTGCGCAATCGGATTCATCGACCGACGCACTGGTGCGCTGGTACCGGGCGCAGCGGGGTCGTTCGGCCTGAGGTTGGTCGGTGGATCTACGACCCTGGTAGGAATCGACACACCCCGCAGGCGGTGCAGATCCCCGTACGGGCCGTAGATTGCGCTCAGCGGATCCAAATAGGTCAGCCGTGCGTCCAAGCCAGCATGGACTTCGACCAACGAGCGCTCTTCACCCGTGCCGATGCGCTCGCGTCGGGCTGCACCGATGACGACCTTCGCCGTGCACGCGCACACAGGACCATCGTTGCAGTCCGAAGAGGCTGGTTCGTTCGAGGGGACGTTTTCGCGACACTGAACTCGGCGCAGCAGCATGCCCTCCTGGCTCAGGCGACCTATACCGATTCCGGCGACGACGTCGTGCTCAGCCATGTGTCCGCAGCGGTGGTTCTCGGACTGGACGTGTGGAACTTGCCGCTCGACACGGTGACGATGACCACGACTCGCGGCCACTCGGGCAAGCGCAGTCGACGCCGTTTCCTACACGGCACCGAACTACTCGACGACGAGTGGCTCCATATCGCCGATATGCGTGTCACACGCCCAGCGCGCACAGTCGTCGACATTGCCAGGACTCATCCACTCGACGTCGCAGTGTGCCTCGGCGATCGGGCATTGCACCACGGCCTCACCACAATCGAGGAACTCGAGAAAACCTGCGACGCAGCTCAACACAGAAGTGGTGCCGGACGCGCCCGACGTGCTGTCGGCGCGATGAGTGCACGCAGCGACAGTGTCGGCGAAAGTCGATCGCGACTGATCCTGCAGACAGTGTCGACTCCGCTGTCCAATCAGACGATCTTCGACGAAGGCGGTCGACGCATCGCCCGTACCGACTTCCTGTTTCCCGACCTATCCGAGGTGATCGCCGAGTTCGACGGGGAAGACAAGTACGGTCCGCAGCCGCGGAAAGCAATCATCGCAGAGAAGAATCGCCACAACCGACTCGCTGAGCAGGGCAGGACCGTATTCAGATTCGACTGGCGGGACTTGTCGACTCCGCACGTCATCATCGACCGGCTTCATGCTGCCCATCGGCGCGCGGTGGTCCTCGGCCCGCCGAGCGGACGGTATGCCGAGCTCCCCCTCCCCTCAGCTACGGCGCTCGTGGGAATTTGCGCACCCTACAGGCGCTGCGGATTCCCACGAGGGGCGTGAATCCCCAGCCGATCCGACCCGCTACACCCGCGTCAACACCGCCGCCGTGTCGACTCCCGTCGGCAGGGTGCCGAAGGCGATGCCCCAGTCGCGGTCGAGTCGAGTGGCGCAGAACGCATCGGCCACAGCAGGATTGCCGTGCATCACCAGCTGCGCACCCTGGAAGGTCAGAGCCATCAGTTCGACGACTCGTCTGGCCCGGTACTCCATGTCGGAGGTGTCGGAGAGTTCTTTGCCGACACGGCCGATGGCGTCGTCCAGTCGAGAATCCACGCCCGACGCCTGGCCGATCTCACCGAAGAAGGCCTCGACGCTGTCGGGCTGCCGCGCCAATGCACGCAGAGAATCGAGTGCAGCGACGTTGCCGGAGCCTTCCCAGATCGACATCAACGGCGATTCGCGGAACAACCGAGGCATACCCGATTCCTCGACATAGCCGTTGCCACCGAGACATTCGAGGGCCTCGGCGGCATGCGCCGGTGCCCGCTTGCACACCCAGTACTTGGTGATGGCCAACGCGATTCGGCGCAGTGCGCTCTCCTGCTCGTCGCCGCGGGCGGAACCGTCGGTGGCCTGCGCCAGACAAATCATGGCGGCGGTGGCGGCCTCCGATTCGATGGTCAAGTCTGCCAGCACGTTTCGCATCAGTGGCTGATCGATCAGCTGAGCACCGAACGCTGCGCGGTGACGGGCATGATGAACCGCACGGACAGTGGCGTTGCGAATTCCCGCCGCCGACCCGATGACGCAGTCCAGCCTGGTCATGTTGACCATCTCGATGATGGTGCGCACTCCACGGCCCTCTTCGCCGACGAGCCAGCCGGTGGCCCCGTGGTATTCGAGCTCGCCGGATGCATTCGACTTGTTGCCCAGCTTGTCCTTCAAGCGCTGCAGCATCATTCGGTTGCGGGTGCCATCGGGCAGTACGCGCGGCAGCATGAAACACGACAGCCCGCCCGGTGCCTGGGCCAGGGTGAGGAACATGTCCGACATCGGCGCAGAGGTGAACCACTTGTGGCCGGTGATCGAATAGGTTCCGTCCGACGACGGTGTGGCCGTGGTGGTGTTGGCGCGGACATCGGATCCGCCCTGCTTCTCCGTCATCGACATACCGGCGATCAGTCCACGTTTCTCGGACGGGACACGCAGACCGAAGTCGTATTCCCGCGAGGCCAACAGCGGCTCGTATTGCGCTGCCAGAGAGGGGTTGTGCCGCAATGCCGGTACGACGGCGTAGGTCATCGAGATGGGGCACATATGGCCCGCCTCGGTCTGTCCCCAGACGTAGAACTTCGCGGCGCGAGCAACATGTGCACCCACGCGACCGTCGGTCCAGGGGCTGGCATGCAGCCCGTGCTCGACGGCGACGGTCATCAGATCGTGCCAGTGCGGGTGGAATTCGACCTCGTCGATGCGATGACCGTAGCGATCGTGAGTCTTCAACACCGGCGGGTTCTCGTTGGCGAGCCGCCCCCAGTCCTGGGCCGCAGTTCCGCCGGCGAGGGCTCCCAGCTGCCGAACCTCGTCGAGCGCCCAGCCGCCACCGGCCCGCGCCAGGCCGTCGAGCAACGATGCGTCCGCGGATGTGTCGTACGGACTCAGGTCGACTGCCTGATTGAATACCTCATGCGTGTCCATCTCGAACTCCTAACGCGCGCAACGATAAAGCGACCAGACCCGGGACCGGATCCTTGGATTCGTGTGAAGACAACGGACCGACCAGCACTTCGCCGACGGCACCGACCAGACCTGCTGCCGAAATCGCTGCGTCCTGCTCGGGTATCTCTCCGGCTGCGATGCCTGCCGCGATCGCGTCGGCGAATGCCTCGGTGAATTTCCGCCGGAAGACCAACCGCTCGGCGTCGACGGCCGGATCCACCGGTTCGGCGAGCAGCGCGTACGCCATCGTTCGGTTCTTCAGTGCTCGTCCGGCGAAGGTCTCCACCACTGCCGTCACCCGCTCGGCGGTGCTCCCATGCCCGGCAACGGCGACCACTGCGGCGACCTCGCGGCCGCAGACCTCGCGGAAGATGGCGACCACCAGGTCCGCCTTGCCCTCGAAGTGGGTGTAGACGCTGCCTGCGGATACTCCCGCGGCCGCGGCGACCGACGCGATCGACAGCCCTGCGTATCCGTGCGTCGAGAGCACCTCGATGGCGGCAGCAAACAGCTTCTCGCGGCCGGCGTCGAGCCTGGCTTGCACCGCGGGGGTTCGGCGATAGGGCATGCCAAGGATTGAAGCACTGATTCACTGCTTCACGCAAGAGAACTCGAGTAGGGTTCACAGACATGCCGGTACGGATCGAACGATCAGGCCCCGTCACCACAATCGTTCTGTCGCGCCCGGAGGTGCGAAACGCTGTCGATGGCCCCACCGCCCAAGAGCTGACTCAGGCGTTCGAGGAGTTCGACGCCGACGAGGCCGCATCGGTGGCAGTGCTGTGGGGCGAGGGCGGCACGTTCTGCTCGGGAGCCGACCTGGAGGCGCTCGGCACATCCCGCTCGAATCACGCGACCGAACACGGTGACGGCCCAATGGGTCCGACGCGAATGCGGTTGTCCAAGCCGGTCATCGCAGCGGTCTCCGGGTACGCCGTCGCAGGCGGACTCGAGCTGGCACTGTGGTGCGACCTGCGCATCGCCGAGGACGACGCCACATTCGGAGTGTTCTGCCGCCGGTGGGGTGTTCCGTTGATCGACGGCGGCACCGTGCGATTGCCGCGCATCATCGGTACCGGTCGGGCGATGGACATGATTCTCACCGGTCGGGCCGTCGATGCACAGGAAGCTGTGAACATCGGACTGATCACCCGAGTCGTTCCGGTGGGTAGAGCCCGCTCGGAAGCGGAGGCCTTGGCCGCCGAACTCGCTCTGCTACCTCAGACGTGCATGCGCGAGGATCGATTGTCCGTTCTCGAGCAGGACGGCCTCGACGAAGAGTCCGCGCTGAAGAACGAGTTTCGACACGGTGCCATCTCGATCACCGCCGATGCGCTCTCCGGCGCGAGCAAGTTCGTCTCGGGCGCGGGACGCCACGGCACCCCGAGTCCGTGATCTCGACGCGCCTGTCGGTAATCGACGAGATCTTCCTCCGCACCCACCGCGGATACGGCATACCCATTGCGCTGCAAGGTATCTGGCGATCGTCCGAGACGGTGACGAGCCAGGAACTCGGCCGGGTGCACAAGGAATTGGCCGTCGGGCAACTCGGCCGCCGGGTCGGCAAGCCCCGCATACCCGGTGCCAGACTCCGCTGGGACATCTCACCGGAGTCACTTCCGCTCGAGTACGGCACCGAGTCGATCGACGACGTCATCGGATGGGCCGATACCCAGGCCGACGTTCCACTCGACCCGCAGTACGGCTCCGGTTGGCGATTGACTGCCGCTCCCCTCGCGCACGGCGGCACCGTGGTGTCGTTGGTCTGCTCGCACGCGCTGGCCGATGCGCGGGGGCTCATAGATGCTGCCGCACAGGCATTCTCCGGCGACACACCACCCGTGCCCGTCCCGCGCCCGGGCTCGGATGCCCGAGATGCGTTCACGATGGTCCTGACCGTTCTCGTACGATCCATCGCAGCGACGGCGAAGTTGTGGGTCAGCAAGAAGGCCCGAGCCGAGCTACGCGCGTTCGCCACCGCCGACACCGGCGGCGTCGCCCCGCACCGGGCGCGGCAGATGCGCGCGGTGATCGTCGATATCGATGCCGCAGAGTGGGATTCGGCGGCAGAAAGCGTTGCCGGTTCGGCCAATTCCTTGTTCGTCTCCGTCGTGGCTGCCACGATGAGAGAACTCGGTTCACCCGCCGTGACCGTCGACATCCCCTTCCGCACCGGATCCGGTGATGCCAACTCGATCGGGATGGCCACCGTCGCAGTCCGTGGAGACGACTCGCCCGCGGACATCCGGATCGCCTGCAAGGCCGCGTTCGGAGCTCCCGTCGGAGCGCCTGCCGGCTATCCACCGGAGATCGTTCAGCTGCTCCCCCATCGCATAGCTGCGAAACTGACCTCGACACCGGGACGCGGGGAAGTGTTGTGCTCCAACATCGGCGATATCCCGAGAGCCGTCACCACCCTCGGCCCCCACCGATCATGTGGGCTGGCCACTCGGGCGATCCACCCGAATCCGTCGAACGCAGTGTCCACCATCGGAATGTCGACCTACATCTCTCGAATGAACGGCAACTACACGCTCTCGCTCGTGTG
The DNA here is from genome assembly GCF_027270735.1 of Rhodococcus ruber. Classification (GTDB taxonomy): domain Bacteria; phylum Actinomycetota; class Actinomycetes; order Mycobacteriales; family Mycobacteriaceae; genus Rhodococcoides; species Rhodococcoides rubrum_A. The sequence continues at coordinate 347,322 of NZ_JAPWIJ010000005.1, forward strand.
CACCGACGACGCCCTGGTCGGTTCGTCGGCCGAGCTCACCTCAGCGGTACAACGAGCTCTCGCGACGCGAAACCTGGCCGGTAAACCCTGGTAGGTCTACCGTGGTCGCCATGAACGAGCACGATATCCACACCAAGATCCAGCAGCTCATCGCCACCGAGCACAAGCTCCGCAGCGAGACCCAGGCCGGCGACATCGACCCTGATACCGAGAAGGCCGAATTGGCCTCCCTCGAGCACGCTCTCGATCAGTGCTGGGACCTGCTGCGCCAGCGCCGTGCGCGCATCGACGCGGGCAAGGACCCCGATTCCGCCACCGCCAACAGCGTCAACCAAGTCGAGGGGTATTTGCAGTAACTACACGATTCGATCCGTCAGCACGTTCGGCAGAAACCGCAGCGCCGCGTCGATGCCCCGCCACTTGAGGCCCGGCAGCGCGGCGCGGCGGGTTTCGCTCTCGATCGCGTCGACCATGGCGGTCACACCCTGGTCCAGAGTGGCTGTGAGAGCGGCACTGTCGCCCGCCTTGGCGGACATGTCGGTGGCGATGAAGCCCGGCAGCAACGTGGTGACGGCGATGTCGGTTCGCGCCAGTTCGGTCGCCAGTGATTCGCCCAGCGATGCCACTGCGGCCTTGCTGGCCGAGTAGGCCGCTTTGGCTCCGGGGAGTCCCCGGTCGGCGCTGATGGACGAGACGAACACCAGGTGCCCGCGCTTCTGCTCTCTGAAGATCGACAGTGCTGCCTCGGCCTGCGACAGGGCCCCGACGAAGTTGGTGCGTGCGGTCTGCAGATTGGCCTCGGCCCGCCCGGTGCCGATCTTCGCGCCCTTGCCGAGCCCGGCATTGACGATCACTCGATCGAGGCCGCCCAGTTCGTCTCGCAACGTGCCGAACACCTCGCCCACCGCGTCGTGATCGGTGACGTCGAGGGCGCGGACCGAGACGGTGATGTTCGGGTTCTGGTGCATCAATTCCACGCGAAGTTCGTCGAGTCGCTCCACTCGCCTGGCGCACAGCGCCAGATCGCGACCCATGGCGGCGAACCGTCGGGCCATTTCCTCACCGAGCCCCGAGCTCGCTCCGGTGATCAGAATCTTGTTCCGAGTGGTCGCCATAAACGGCGAGCCTATGTCACTGTGGAGTGATGGCCCCAGAGAGCTCGGAATTCGATGTCATCGTTATCGGCGGTGGCCCGGTCGGCGAGAACGCCGCACAGTACGCAATACAGGGCAGCGATCGCACCGCAGTGATCGTCGAACACGAATTGCTCGGCGGTGAATGCTCCTACTGGGCTTGCATGCCCAGCAAGGCTCTGCTGCGTCCGAGCGAGGTTCTCGAGACCGCGCGAAACATGCCGGGAGTCAAAGAACTGGTGGGCGATCAGCCCCTCGATGCCGACGCCATTCTGGCCCGGCGCGAGTCCTACACTCACAGCCTGGACGACTCCTCGCAGGTGACGTGGGCCGAGTCGGCCGGCATCTCGGTGATCCGTGGCCACGGGCGACTCACCGGGGTCAAGACCGTCGAGGTCGACGGCCGCACACTCACTGCTCGCCACGCTGTAGTCCTCGCCACCGGAACCACCGCGTCGGTACCGAACACCCCCGGCCTACGCGACGCCCAGCCGTGGATCTCCCGCGATGCCACCAACATTCACGAGACGCCCGGGCACATCGCGGTCATCGGCGGTGGCGTCGTCGCCACGGAGGCGGCCACCTGGTTGCTCTCTCTGGGAGCGAAGGTGACGATGATCGTTCGCGGATCGTCGCTGCTGGCCGGGTCCGAACCCTTCGCCGGTCAACTGGTCGCCGAGGCTCTGAAGAAACGCGGCGCAACGATCATGCTCGACGCCTCCCTCGAGTCGGTGTCACGAGAGAACCCGGCCGCCAGCGGCATCGGTCGAATCCACGGCGGCCCGGTCACCCTCACGGTCGGCGGTGACGCCCTCGTCGTCGACGAGGTTCTGGTCGCGGCAGGCCGAACCCCGGCGAGCAAGGATCTAGGACTGTCCACCGTCGGACTCACCGACAGCGGATACGTCGAGGTGAACGATCACCTCAATGTTGCAGACCACGACTGGCTGTACGCAGTGGGTGACGTCAACGGCCGTGCGCCGCTGACGCACATGGGGAAGTATCAGGGCCGGGTGGCAGGAGACGTCATTGCAGCCAGGGCAGAGGGAAAGCCGTTGGACCGGAAGCGATTCCGCGCCACTGCGGATCACGGGCAGATCCCCCAGGTGGTGTTCACGCCCGTCGAGGTGGCATCCGTCGGACTGACCGAGGCGAAGGCCCGCGACGGAGGCATCGACGTCGAGATCGTGACGCAGGACATCGCCGTCGCGGGTTCGTCTCTGCAGCAGGACGATTACTCGGGCCGTGCGCAGCTCGTGATCGACCGCGCCACCGACACGATAGTGGGCGCGACGTTCGTCGGGCCGGGCGTCGCGGAGCTCGTTCATGCCGCCACCGTCGCCGTGGTCGGCAAGGTCTCGCTCGACGATCTGTGGCATGCGGTGCCGTCGTATCCGACCGTCAGCGAGATCTGGCTCCGGCTCCTCGAGGCTCGTCGAACAACCGATCACTGACGCATGTAGGCCGCGGCAATGCCCTCGTAGGTCTTCGGGTCGGCACGCCTGATGCGCAGTGCCACCAAGACCCCGAGGATCGCGGCGAGAACGAGAACCACAGGGATCGCGTTCACGATCGCGGAATCGGAACCGGTCAGGATGCTGTAATGCGTTCCAGCGAGTACCAATCCGGTCATGAACCCGACGAATCCGATGCCGGGGGCAATCCCGGTGCGCCACAGTGAGCGCTCCGGATGGCCGATGAAGAACACCACCACCGACAGCGCCGCAGCGGCTTGAAGGGCGATCACCCCGAGGGTGCCGAGGCCGATGGCACCGGCGGCGTAGATCAGGTACGGGTCGGCACCGGTCACCGCGAACGCGGCCAGTGAGAGTGCAGCAACGACCGAGGCGGTGATGCTGCCGATGTGCGGGCTCGAGTGACGTGGGTGAATTCGGCCCAACCGCACCGGAAGTACGCGCTCTCGCCCGAGGGCGAACAGATATCGACTGGCCGCGTTGTGCACGGCGAGATACGACGCGAGCACACTGGTGCACAGCAGCACCGCGGTACCGTCGTACAGCACTGTTCCTCCGTACTGCTGCGCCAGCGTGAACAGAAGATTGCCCAGTTCGGTCTGAGCCAGCACCGGTGCGTCGATTCCACCCGCGGCCCCGACGATGATCCAACTCGTCAGTACGTAGAAGACCGCGATGAGCGTGACCGCGATGAACGTCGCGCGCGGGATGCTGCGCCTGGGATCCTTGGTTTCTTCGCCGTACAGTGCCGCGGACTCGAAACCGATGAAGCTCGAAAAGGCGAACATCATCGCTATCCCCAGCGATCCGGAGAACACCTGCGTCGGAGTGAACGACTCCAGTGGCACTGCCGCAGTTCCCTTGTTGCCCACCACCAAGACGTTGAACACCGTCAGAAAAGCGAACTCGAGCACCATCAGCGTTCCCAACACCTTGGCCGAGAGGTCGGCATTTCTGAACCCCAGGAATGCGACGATCACGACAGCGGCTGCCGTGAAGACGTACCACGGAATGTCGATACCGGAATCGGCGAATACCAGATGGGTGAAATATCCGAATGCGCCCGAAAGCCCGCACGCCAGCGAGGTATACGCGACAACTGCGACATATGCGGCAGCAACACCGGGCGGCTTGCCCAGCGCAAGGCCGATGTAGGTGTAGAACGCACCTGTGCTGTACACCTGCTGGCTGATCGCCGCGAAACCCACCGAGAAGCACAGCAGCACAACGGCACTGATCGCGTACGCCGCCGGCAGACCGGCACCGTTTCCACGTATCAGAGCCAACGGTACGTTACCGATCATGGCCGCCATCGGCGCCGCGGCAGCCACCACCAGAAATACCACTCGTCCGGTGGTCAGAGTACGTCGATCGGACATCGTTGGGACGCTACTCGCAGAGGGAGCAGAATGCTGACATGGAATACGAGCGTGGATTCGACAGACTGGTCAACTTCAGCGACGCCGTGGTCGCTATTGCCGCGACATTGCTCATTCTTCCCTTGGTGGAGCTGGCCGAACCGGACGAAAGCGCACAATTCGTCGATATTCTGCGTGACCACGGGGTCGAGCTGTTCGCGTTTGCACTCAGCTTTCTGGTCATCTTCTCGCAGTGGCTGAGCCATCATCGCGTCTTCCGAAACCTGGTCGGATACACCCGGAGTCTGATGTGGGTGAACTTCGTCTGGTTGTTGTCCATAGTGTTTCTGCCGTTTCCCACCAAGTTGATCGCCGAGAAGAGCGGCTACGACGCGAGCGCGTCACCGCTCTACGTCGCGACCATCGCGGTGTCGGTGATCGCAATGTTCGTGGCCGACGTGATCGTGTCTCGGCACCCGAACATCGTCGCGACCGACACCCCGACGTCCGGCAGCACGCGCAACGGAGCCATCACTTCGGCACTGATGCTGGTGGCCCTGGGGCTGTCGTTCACCCCGCTCGGTCTGTGGTCGCTCCTGATTCTGTTGCTCACCGCGCCGATCAACCGCCTCGAGAATCGAGTGGCCAAGTAGATTGGATGTGTGAGTACCGAGAGCACGTCGAAGCAACAGCCGCTTCTCGTGCTGGGCAAGATCACCGAGATACTCGACGCCTTCTCGTTCGACCGTCCCTCGTTGACTCTGGGTGAGATTCAACAGACCACCGGACTGCCGACATCGACTGTCCAGCGTCTGGTCACCAACCTGGTGCAGCAGAGATTTCTGGACCGGAGCGGCGATCGCATTCGCATCGGGGTGCGCATGGCCTACTGGGCCGCGACGGCAACCAAGGACCTCGACGTACTGTCGGTCGTCAACCCGATACTCAAGGACATGCGTGATCTGACGACCGAAACGGCGTGCTTCTTTCGGCCCGAGCAGAACTACCGTGTGTGCGTCGCGATCGCCGAGACCCGGCATGCGTTGCGACGAGACATGTACGTGGGCAAGGTCATCCCGCTCAGCGCGGGATCGGCCAGCCGCGTCCTGCTGGCCTGGGATTCGGAACTTGCCGAGCGTGTTCTCTCCCGCGACCTCGAATCGATGACCGAGCAGACGGTGACCGAGGCCGCGACGATGCGACCGTTGTTGGCGCAGACCAGGTCCGACGGCTACGCGATCACGACCGGTGAGCGTGAAACCGGAGCGTCGGGCCTGTCTGCTCCGGTGTTCGACTCGGCGGCGGACATAGTCGGTGCCGTCACGATCAGCGGGCCGACACTGCGGATGCCGCAATCGCAGTGCGAGGCCTGGGTGGATCTGCTGATCTCCCACGCTGAGCAAATCACGAGAACCCTGGGCGGCCGCTACCCCGCGTGACCCCACGCGTCGGGATTCACCGGATGCGGCGGCATCGAACCGCGGAACATCGCTGCTGCGTTGGCAGCGCACAGCCGTGCCATCTCCGAACGCACCGACACCGTCGCGCTTCCCACATGGGGGAGCAACACTGTGTTCGGCAGGTCAGCCAGCCCTGGCTCGAGGGCCGGTTCGCGTTCGTAGACGTCCAAACCTGCTGCGGCAACCGTTCCCTCGCGAAGCGCGGTGACCAGAGCGGCCTCGTCGATCACCGGCCCCCGCGCAGTGTTGATCACGATCGCCGACGGCTTCATCGCCGCGAGTACCTCCGCGTCGACCAGATGGTGGGTGGAATCCGACAACGGCACATGAAGGGAGAGAAAGTCGCTGGTCGTGACGATCTCGTCCCACGACGCGTGCACGACGCGACCCGCGAATTCCCCGAGCTCGTCGTCGGAGACCTCTCGGTCGCCGGGCGGGCGGGGACAGAACTTGACCGTCATGCCGAAGCCCAGTGCTCGGCGAGCGGTGGCGCGGGCAATACGACCGAAGCCGGCCAGCCCCAGCACCCGGCCCGAGACATCGCTGCCGAGAAGCAGTTCCGGCTCCCATCCGGTGAACGAGCCGGAACGGACGAATGCATCGGCCTCGACAGCACGCCGTGCCGTCGACAGGATCAGCAGCATGGCGATGTCCGCGGTCGAATCCGTCAGCACCCCAGGCGTATTGGCGACCGTGATGCCGCGTTCGGTTGCAGCTGCGACGTCGATGTTGTCGAATCCAACGGCGTAATTGGATATCCCGACGAGTGACGCCGAGGCCAGCAACTCCGCATCGAACCGGTCCCGCAACTGGGAGACGACAACCGCATAGTCGCCCGAAGCGCATGCGTCGACCAACTGCTCGTGATCGACCTCCCGGAGATCCACTTCCCCGGCGGCGCGCAGAATATCCATACCCGGAGACGGGATCTCGGTGGTGACGAGGATGCGACTCATACGACCCACTCGAATACGTGGGCCTCGGACCGTGCACCCTGAACCGTTTTCGATCTCATGGGTTCGCCCAGTTCTGAGAGCAACCCTTCCGACAGAGTCACCAAGGCAGCCAACGTTGCCGGCTCGAACCAGTCCGGCCGCGTCGCAAAGAGAATGTCCTCCGACGAGGTGTTGCCGCTGGCACCGGGGGCGAAGGGGCACCCGCCCAGCCCACCGAGCGAACCGTCGACCATCGTTGCTCCCGCGGAGATCGCGGCGAGAGTGTTCGCAACCCCCAGGCCCCAGGTGTCGTGACCGTGGAACACCACTCTGCGATCCGGAGTTTCGGCTCGCACGCGCTCGATCAGCGACTGCACCTGCACCGGAACTGCCTGCCCCAGGGTGTCACAGATGACGATATCTGTTGCGCCGGTGGCTCGTTCGTCGTTGGCGATCTCGATGACCCGATCCGGCGGCACCTGGCCCTCGAACGGGCAGGTGAAGGACGTCGCGATGCACAGCTCGATCTCCCCGCCCACCGAGCGCGTGATGTCGATGGCATCGGGCATGGCCGCGAGCGACACCTCGGTGGTACGACCGATGTTGGCCTGATTGTGCGAGTCCGACGCGGAGAAGCAGTACTGGAAGTTTCGAGCGCCTGCGGCGGCTGCCTTCTCCACGTGGCGTGGAGTGGCTACCCACACCCAGCATCGCGCGAGTTCGTCGGCGGTCAATTCGCCGACGACCTCGAGGGTGTTGGCCATCGGCGGCACCTTGTCTCCCCGCGCCATCGATCCGATTTCCAGCGACGGCACACCGAGTTCGATGAGCGCCCTGATGATCTCGAGCTTGCGTTCGGTGGAGAGCATCTTGCCGGTGAGCTGAAGTCCGTCGCGCATGGTGACGTCGCGCAGCTGCGCGGCGGGGGTGAATCGGTACATCTACAGGCCCATCTCTTCGTCGGTACGGCCGAGCAGAGTCGACAGTACTTCTCGGGTGTGTTCGCCCAGATCCGGTCCGACCGAGCGGATCGGCAGAGACGTGTCACCGATCACCGGGACGACGCCGACGAATCCGACGTCGGTCGGCTCGTCGCCTCCGGTGTCGACCTGGAAGTGCTGAATCATGTTGCGGGCGGCGTACTGCTCGTCGGCGACGATATCCGCTGCGGTGTAGATAGGTCCCGACGGCACCCCGGCGGCGTCGAGTATCTTCAATGCCTGCTCGCGCGAATGCAATCCGGTCCAGGCCGAGATCGCTGCGTCCAGCTCGTCGCGTCGACGCCACCGGCCGGCGTTGGTGGCCAGGTCCGGATCGGCTCCCAGATCGGGACGATCGATGGTCTCCATGTATCGCTGGAAGATCCCATCGCCGTTGCCGGCGATGATGATCGAATGACCGTCGTTGCACGGGTACGCGTTCGACGGTGCGATGCCCTCCATCCGGCCGCCCGTTCGTTCGCGTTCGACACCGTAGGCGAGGTAGTCCGGGATCAGCGATTCCATCATCGACAGAATCGATTCGTTCAGCGCCACATCGATGGAACGCTGTGCCAGCGAGAGCGGAGACTGCTCGTCCGGTGCCTGCGCCGCCCGCCGGGTCTGCCGTTGGAACAGGGCCATGACGCAACCGAACGCCGCATACAGACCGGCGATCGAGTCCCCGATCGAGACTCCCACTCGGACCGGTGGCCGGTCCGGGTCGCCCACGAGGTTGCGGAAACCGCCGTACGCCTCTGCGACAGCAGCGAATCCGGGTCGTTGCGACATCGGGCCGGTCTGCCCGAAGGCCGAGATGCGCGTGATGATCAATTCGGGGTTGGCGGCAGAGAGCACCTCCGGCGAGATGCCCCATTTCTCCAACGTGCCGGGGCGAAAGTTCTCGAGCACGATGTCGCACTGTGCAGCGAGATCGACGACGTCCTTGCGCCCCTGCTCGGTGCGCAGGTCCAGCACGATCGACTTCTTGTTCCGGTTGATCGTGCGGTAGAGCATGGACGTGGTGCCCGAGTACAACCGCCAGTTCCGCAACTCGTCTCCGGTACCGGGCCGCTCGACCTTGATCACCTCGGCACCGAAATCGGCGAGCATGCGAGCCGCAGTGGGTGCGGCGATGTAGTTGCCGAGTTCGAGAACTCGAACTCCGCTGAGCGGCAGTGCCATCGTGTTCCTTTCGATACTCACAGAATCAGGGCTCACAGGATCCAGCTCATCGGCACGATCAACACGATGGCAATGACCGATGCCAGCGAGACGCCCACCGAGCACGTCTTGAGTGTGCCCCTGGTCGACTGGCCCATCAAGGACTGCAGCAGCCAGAAGGTGTTGCTGGTGACGTGCACGGCGAACAGTGATCCGGCCCCGGCGGCGAGTGCGATGAACACGGGGTCGAGACCGATCAGCGGAGCGACCGGTGCGAGGATGCCGGCCGAGGTGATGGCCGAGATCGTCACCGATCCGACGGCGATGTGCAACGCGGCAGCGATGACCCACACCATCAACAGTGGAGCCGCGGTACTGGCCGTGAAGTACTGGCCGAGGATGTCGCCGAGACCCGCTTCGTTGATGACGGCCGCGAGCGACCCGCCGACACCGGTGAGGATCAGAATCTGACCGCTCTCGGCGAAACCACGAGCCAGTGCTTTCTCCACCCGGGCCTGACCGACGTGATATCGGCCGATGAGGCACGTCCCCACCAGTCCGATGAGCAGCGCGATGACCGGGCTGGCAATGAATTCGACCACGGGAACCGATATTTCGGCGACTTCCAGTACCGCACCGATGGCGATGAGGACGAGCGCGAGCAGCAGCGGCGAGAGCAACACCAGCAGCGACGTCTGCTTCTCGGTGCGTACCTTCTGCGCCACGCCACCTCCGGTTTCGAGGGGCTCGTCGTCGGAATCGGCGGGCTCCGGGACCACAGGCTCTGGGACTACGACGATCTGCTGCTCGTCCTTCTCCTCGTTCCACCAGCCGTGCCGGAACACGAACGACATGATGGCCACCGACAGCACGACGACGGGAACGATCAGGATCAGTCCGTAGATCATCATCTTGCCCAGCGGCACGCCGAGCAGTCCGGCCAGCGCGAGCGTCGCGACACCGGGGACCATGAACACGATTCCGCATTCGAGCGAGATGGCCAGTGCCGTGGCCATTCTCGCTGTGCCGTACTTGCCGATCTTGGGCGCGAGGTTGCGGGCGAGCGGGGCGGAGATCACGAGCAGCACGTCGAGGAAGATGGACTGCAACACTGTCGCGATGGTCAGCGACAGCGCGTACGGGAGCCGTTTGGGCCCGAACGTTTTCAGCAACGTGCCCACGAGCCGCTGAATGGCACTCATCTCCTGCAGCACCGACCCCATCAGCACGCCGAAGGCGATGAGCAGGCCCACCTCGGCCATGATCTCGCCGAACCCGCCCGTGATGGTGTCGACGGTGGTCGATACTCCGAGCTTCGTCGCCAGACCCAGGTACGCGGCCCCGAGCACGAGCGAGATCACCGGGTTGAAGTGAAAACGGACGATGAAGACCACCACCGCCAGCACGGCGACGACGGTGTTGATCACGATCCACATGTCGGACATCGGCGATTCTTTCCGATAGAGAGTGGCCGACGCCATCGCGTGCGGCTCGATGTGATCTGTCACACCAATACCCACATTATGGGCACAGAATTACTTCGTGAGCAAGAGTGCGGGCAGCAGGGGGCCAAGCGGGTCCCTCGAGAACCAGGTCAGATCGGCTGCGCACGCCTGACCGATAGCGATGCACGGGCCGCATCCAGCTCGACCGGCGACCGCACCGTCAACTCACCGACCCGCAGGATGCCGTCGGACAACGGTTCGACGCGCAGTCCGCCCCGACCGATCAGCGCCTTACGCGCGCCGTCGGCCACCATGCGGTCCATCCACGCGCACGGGTGAGCCGGCCGGCCGCCGCGAAACGTGATCCAGCCGTCGCCGGAGTTCAGCTGAAACTCCACACCACGCAGCGGGTCGAGTTCGAGCCCGCGAACCACGACGTTGCGCCTGGCCACGGCCGGATCGGGCACCTCGACACCGAGCGCGTCCCCCACCGCGCCCCAGGCTTCGACAGCCAGGAGGCTCACCGCAGCCTCCGTGTGCGCCTTCACGCCGAAGAAACGATCGCCGCGTATGCCCTTGTGGGCCACGATCTCGACACTGGACGGCAGGTCGGTCGGCACCTCGGCCGGACCGTCCTTGGATCTCCCGAAGTACGCATGGGTCGGCGCTCGCAGCAACTGCACGATCTCGGCGCGATATTCGAAAGACATGCATTCGAGTCTGCCCGGTGCCGAACCCCACCAGTTCTTACCCGAGAGTAAGGACCGGTCAGTACACTCGCGACATGGCTGTGACGACACGCGTGACCACCTCCGACGGCATCATCGAGGGCAAGCCCGTCGGTGACCTCACCACCTGGCGAGGCATTCCCTACGCCGCCCCGCCCGTCGGCCCGCTCCGATTTCGAGCGCCGCAACCCACCCAGCCGTGGGAGGGCGTGCGCGACGCCACCGAGTGGGGCAACGCCTCGATCCAGCACAAACGCGGCACGATGCTCGCGATCGGCAAGTATCAGCCTTCGAGCGAGGACTGCCTGACGCTCAACGTGCTGGCACCGAGTGCACCGAGTGCGAACCCGCGCCCGGTCATGGTGTTCATCCACGGCGGCGCGTACACCCTCGGCACGTCGGCCACCCCGCTGTACGGCGGCGGCTCCCTGGTGCGCCGCTCGCTGAAGGACGGCGACGGCATCATCTATGTCTCGGTCAACTACCGACTCGGCGCCTTGGGCTACCTCGACATGTCCCAGTTCTCCACTCCCGAGCGGCCGTTCGACTCCAACCTCGGCTTGCGGGATCAAGTTGCGGCCCTGGAATGGGTACAGCGCAACATCGCCGAGTTCGGCGGCGATCCGAAGAACGTCACCGTCTTCGGCGAGTCCGCGGGCGGAAACGCCGTCACCACGCTGCTGACGGTCCCCTCCGCGAAAGGCCTTTTCGCCCAAGCCATTTCCGAAAGCTCCGCTCCGGGCATGACGGCCACCAAAGAACGAGCCGATCAGTGGGCACGCGAATTCGTCGGCTACCTCGGCGGCACGGTCGACAACGCTGCCGAAACACTGGACAACGCCGAGGTACTGCGGCTCGGACGAGCAGGCACCAAACTCGGCCTTACTACCCTGCACCGCACTCCTGGTCTTCTTCCGTTCGGCCCGGTGATCGACGGTGACTTCCTGCCGGTCAGCCCCGTCGAGGCCTATGCGAACGGCACCGCCCACCGCGTTCCACTGATCATCGGCACCAATGCCCGTGAGGGAACACTGTTTCCGAAGTTCCTCGACGCGCTCCCCACCAACCCCGAGCGCATCACCAAGCTGTTCTCGCTCACCGACCCCGACGCCGAAGCCGTTGTCACTTCAGGCTACCGGGGCTACCCCAACGAGCGCGCCGCCATCGACTTCGGTGGCGATTTCACCTTCTGGAAGCCATCTCTCGAAGTGGCCGAGGGACATTCGCGTCACGCACCGACGTTCTTCTACCGGTTCGACTTCGCGCCGCGGTCCATGAAGCTGCTCGGTTTCGACGCCACCCACGGCTTCGAGTTGTTCGCGGTGTTCGGCATCAGCGAGACCTTGTTCGGCAAGGCGCTGACGTTGACCGGTGGGCGCAAGGCCTTCGCCCACGTCACAGAGGCTGTGCAGTCTCAGTGGATTGCGTTCGCCACCAACGGAAAGCCCCTGGACTCGTGGCCGGCGTACGACGAATCCGACCGCAAGACATTGATCTTCGACACCCGCACGCGGGTACAGAAGGATCCACGGAGCGACCGTCGCAAGGCGTGGGAAGGCTACCGGGGCTACGACAGCCAGAAGCTCGAACCCGTCACTTGAGCAGACGGGACATGCGGCGGTCGGCGAGAATCTTGCCGGCCGTCTGGCACGTCGCACAGTACTGAAACGAACGATCGACGTAGGCGACTTCGCGTACCGGGTCGCCGCACACCGGGCACGGTAGTCCGGTCCTCGCGTGCACCCGCATGCCCGATCGCTTCTCCCCTTTCAGACGCGCCGCATCCTGGCCGGCCGAGCGCGCCACCGCGTCGGACAGCACCGAGCGCATCGCGGCGTACAGCGTGGCGACGGATTCTGGATCGAGCTTGCTCGACGACGCGAACGGCGAGAGCTTCGCGACGTGCAAGATCTCATCCGAGTAGGCATTGCCGATGCCGGCCAACAGGGACTGGTCAACCAACGATGTCTTCAGCCGCGCAGTGGTGCTTCCGAGAATCTCGGCGAACTCGAGCTCGGTGACCGTCAGAGCATCGGGTCCGAGCCGCGCGATGCTCGCGACCTGCTGAGGATCACGGACCACCCAGACCGCCAATCGCTTTTTGGTACCGGCCTCGGTCAGATCGATGGCAGGCGTCGCTCCCTCGGGGGTGAAGAAGTGGATGCGCAGCGCCAAGGGCCCCTTGCCCGGCTTGGGCGGCGCGGCGCTGGGATTGTCCACCCACCGCAGCCACCCGCCGCGCGAGAGGTGCGTGATCAGCCACAGGTCACCGGCTCGCAGTGCCAGGTGCTTGCCGAAGCGGGCAGCATCGGTGACGTCCTTGCCCTGCAGCTCGGTGAGCGGCGGATCGAAGGTCTTGAGAACACTGAGCGCGGCGATGTCGATACGTCCGATCACGGCACCGACGGCATGCTCGCGCAGAAAGCCGGCAAGGGCTTCCACCTCGGGTAATTCCGGCATGTGTCCAGTATGCAGCTACGATGACCGTCGTGATGGTTCCGACTCCGTACGAAGATCTGCTGCGCCACATCCTCGATACCGGGACGGCGAAATCCGACCGAACCGGAACCGGCACCACCAGCGTGTTCGGGCATCAGATGCGCTTCGACCTGGCTGCGGGCTTCCCGCTGATCACCACCAAGAAGGTCCACCTGAAGTCGATCGTCTACGAGCTGCTGTGGTTCCTGCGCGGCGACTCCAACGCCACGTGGTTGCAGGAACACGGCGTGAGCATCTGGGACGAGTGGGCAGCTCCCGACGGTGAACTCGGCCCGGTCTACGGAGTGCAGTGGCGGTCGTGGCCCACCCCGTCGGGCGAGCACATCGACCAGATCAGCCAGGTCATCGAGACCTTGAAGACCGATCCGGATTCGCGTCGCATGATCGTCTCGGCTTGGAACGTCGGCGAGATCCCGCGAATGGCACTGCCGCCCTGCCACGCGTTCTTCCAGTTCTACGTGGCCGACGGCAAGCTCTCGTGCCAGCTGTATCAGCGCAGCGCAGACATGTTCCTCGGCGTGCCGTTCAACATCGCGAGCTACGCACTGCTCACGCACATGGTGGCGGCGCAGACCGGGCTCGAGGTGGGCGAGTTCGTGTGGACCGGCGGCGACTGCCACATCTACGACAACCACCGCGACCAGGTTGCCGAGCAGCTCTCCCGTGAGGCGTATCCGTACCCCACTCTCAAACTGGCACAACGAGATTCGATCTTCGACTACACCTACGAGGACATCGAGATAGTGGACTACCGGCACCACCCGGCAATCAAGGCCCCGGTCGCGGTGTGAATGCCGAACGATTCGTCGGTCTGATCTGGGCTCAGAGCCGGGCCGGAACCATCGGCGACGGGGGTGGCATCCCCTGGCGCGTTCCCGAGGACATGGCGCACTTCAGATCGAAAACGGCCGAGCATCCGGTCATCATGGGCCGCAAGACCTGGGACTCACTGCCGGCGAAGTTTCGTCCACTGCCGGACCGCCGGAACATCGTGGTCACCCGCAATTCCTCGTGGTCCGAAGACGGTGCCGAGAGCGCGCCGAGTGTCGCCGACGCAGTGGCCCGGGTAGGAGAGAGCCCGGTCTGGATCATCGGCGGCGGCGAAATCTATCGCAGTGCAATGAGTATCGCGACCCACCTCGAAGTGACCGAGGTCGATCTCGACATCTCCGGCGACACCAGTGCCCCCGAGATTCCCGACGGCTGGATCGCGAAGGCCGGCGAGTGGCAGAGCAGCCGAGTCGACGAGACTCGGTTTCGCTGGGTCGTGTACGGGAAGCCTACCCAACCTTCCTGAGCGCGTTCAGGATTCCCCCGTCGCGACTGCAGGCCGTGCGTCATACTGACGATCATGGACAAGAAGTCACTCACCGCCCTTGCCCGTCAACAACTCAAGCTTGCCGTCGGCGCGTCGAGTGGCCGCAGTTCGCAGACGGTGTACGGCGGTCACCAACGCCACCTGAGGCAAACCGTCGTGGCCCTGGCCGCCGGTAACAAGTTGGCCGAGCACGACCTGTCCGGCGAATCCACGGTCCTGGTCCTGAGCGGAAAGCTCGAACTGATCAGCGGCGAGCGATCCTGGAAGGGCTCGACCGGCGACTTGCTCGTCATCCCCGACGCGCGCCACAGCGTCGAGGCCCTCGAAGACGTGAGCTTTCTGCTGACCGTCGCTATGTGAGCGCTTTCCTCACCACCAACACCGGGCAGTCCGCCGTGTTGACGAGTGCAAAACTCGTGGACCCCAGCAGCATTCCACCGAATCCGCCGCGTCCCCGGTTGCCCACCACTATCAGTGCGGCGGTTTCGGACAGGCCACTGAGAACTCGTACCGGTCGGTCCTGAGCCACGATGCGCTGCACCTCGACCTCGGGAAACCGCTCCTGCCAGCCGGCGAGGCTCTCGGCCAACAGCGCCTCTTCACCGTCGGCAATGGCGTGCCAATCCTTGGGCGCTCGGCCGAACGATTGTGTCAGATCCACATCGGACCACACGTGTACCGCAATCAACACGGCGTCGCGCGCCGACGCTTCGGCGAACGCCCACTCGACGGCAGCCTGGTTGACGTCCGATCCATCGATGCCGACGACGACCGGCCCCTCGGCGACCGGGCGACCGTCGATGTCGCGGCCCCGCACCACAGCCACCGGCGAGACGCTGTGAGCAGCCAAAGACAATGTGACAGCGCCGGTTTGACTGGCACCGATGACCAGAATCTCGGCCTGCGCCGAGACGCCGATGAGAACGTCCATGACACCGCCCTCGATGGCACTCGACGTCACCTCGAACGCGGGATCGTCGACGACCAGCGCGGCCAGAGTCTCGGCCGCCACCAACCTGGACTTGGCCGTCGCAACGAATTCCGTTGCTTCTCCGGCGAATTCGCTCAGGTCGACAACTCCCGGCATGTCGACGGCAGTGACGATGTGCAACCTTCGATCGCGTCGGTGCGCGCAGAGGGCCGCCCAGATCACTGCCTTGTCCGCCGCGGCGGATCCGTCTATACCGACGATGATCGGTCGAGAGCCTGTCACGATGGGGGCCTCCGGTCGTTGCCCCGAATACGAGGTGTGGAGCGTGAAGAAGAGCAGAATTTCAGGTTAGTCGATGGACCCCGACGAGGTAAGTGGTCTCAGCTGGCGCGCAATGCGTTTGCGTACTCCCGGGTTCGCATGGCGCTGCGCTCGATGCTGCCGGCCTGGGCATCGAGGTGGTCCAGGTAGTCCGCCAGTTGATCGCGGCTGCGCGCGCCGGCACCGAGATCTGTCCGCTCGAAGATGCGCCACTGGGCCAACATGGGTCGCAGCACCTCGTCGAGGTGGCGAGCGAGGTCGTAGATACCGTCGCGCGCGATGAGCATCGCACTGCGGGCGAAACCCGGCAGGTTGGTACCCGGTAGCTGGAAGTTCATGACGACCTCGGTGATGGCGGTGACCGTCAGGCCGGGTGCCACGGCGAGCGCTGCCGACACCAGGTTCTCGAAGAATCGGACGTGCAGTTCCTGATCGGCCACGATGCGTCCGAGGAGACGATCTGCTACCGGATCATGGCACTGGTCTGCGGTGTTGCGATGACTGATGCTCGAGACCGACTCGTCCAGGGCCACCTGAACCAATGACCGGAGCAGGTGTGCGCCGTTCATCGGGGAGTCGAATCCCACCGCCATACATTGCGCTCGAGCTCGTCCGAGGGCGACCGGATCGACGCTGCGGGTGGCGACCAGGTAATCGGTGACGGCCACTGCGTGCCGACGTCGTTCGTTGCTCCAGTCGCTGAGCCAGGACGGCCACGCACCGACCTCGGTTGCCACCGCATCCCGGCGGTAGAGCGGAATGTTCTGCTCGACCAGAAGATTCGTCACCAACGCGGCTTTCGCAGTTTCGGTCAGCGTCGAGGGACGCGATCCCCAGTACATCTCGGCACGGACGAAGTCGGCCGGTTCCCACTGAACGGACTCGGCGCGGTGACGGGCGAGATTCTCCTCGATGGTCGGGCGCAATTCCCGGAGAACAGTGAACTGACCGATATCACTGTGCATGCTCGTCCCTTCGTCGCCCACTCCCAACGAGATCAAGGTAGATGTGCGCTGCACACCCCGTGAACGGCTTGACGATTGTTTAGGGCAAGTCGCAGCCGTCCACGCCACTCGCTCGAGATAGGTCACAACGAGTTTTGCCGAAAACCTGGATCACACGTTGATAACAACCTATGATCGATCCTGTTAGAGGCCAGGAAACAAACTTGAAGTACGAAAACACCGCGGTTTTACGCTCGATTGCATAGATTGAGCCGTGGAAGCGCGTTGATACGCGTCAGTAAGTTTGCAGTCCGAATGACCTGAAGAATCCAACACGAAGGGTTGATCTGTGACCGTTCACAACTCGACTAGCCTCGGAATCATGGTCGCGGGTCAGCCTGCGTCGGCTCCTCTTCGCGACTTCCGCGCGGTGGCGCGGCTCCTGGTAGGGCATTTCGCAGCCAACACTCCCTGCGGGTCGTTGCCGGGCGAACAGCTCCACGGCGACGTCACCGAGTTCACCGTCAAATGCATCAGCATCGCCGTGCAGATGCTCGACGAACGCCGCGCTCCGGCCGAGTCCGACCTGGCCGAGCTCCGCGCCAAGGCCAGCCAGTGGGCTCGCGAAGGAGTTCCGCTCGAATCCGTGCTCAGCGTCTATCACGAGGGCATTCAGATCGGTTGGAACCTGGTGTCCAAGCGAGCAGGCGAGGGCGATGCCGCACAGCTGATCGAGGCCGCGCGCATGTTCGTGCTGCTGTCGGAGAAGGTATCCATCGCCGCCAGCAAGAGCTATGTCGAAGAACTGCAAGCAGTGGCCAGCGAACACCACACGGCAGCGCACACTCTGGTCACCTCACTGCTCAGCGGCCACAACGCGGTGTCGATGGCACGTCAGTCCGGCATCGAACTCGCCGACAGTTACCTCGTGCTCGCCATCTCGGTACCGCCGCACCCGGACGAGAACGACCCCAACATCCAGAAGACGGTCGCCGCTCGCAGAAAGCTGCGTCGCGTACAGGCCGAGTTGGCCACGATCTGCGGTCGCACTCCCCTGTCCCTGCTGAGCACCGAGGGTGGCACCGTCCTGATTCCCGGTGTCCACGACGACGAGTGGGTCGAGGCCCTGGTGCACCGCATCGGTACTGCCGCCGAGGTGCCCGTCACCGTCACGGCCGAGCAGGCCGCCACCGCGGACATCCCCACCGCGGCCGATCAGGTACACGAACTGCTGTCCCTGGCCCATCAACTGCACCGACCGTCCGGCCTGTACCGCATGGACGACCTCGTGCTCGAGTACCAGCTGACGCGTCCGGGCCCCGGCCGACGCCACCTGACTCAGATCCTCGAGCCGCTCGATTCGTCACCCGAGCTGCTCGAGACCCTCGAGATCCACATCTCGCACGATCTGAACCGGCAGCGGTCTGCCCGCCAGCTCCATCTGCACACCAACACCGTGGACTACCGCCTCAAGCGGATCGCACAGCTCACTGGCTTCGACCCCACGCGTCCGTCCGGAATCCGACACCTGCAGGCCGCGCTGGTGGCCCGCCGACTCGAATCCTCGCGCGGCGCAGCCTGATCTGAGAGTTCCGACCGGTTTCTCGATCCGACGGCAGGTAGCGTCGAAGATACATTCGAGAAGCAAGGGGATTCGTCCGTGGCGAAGTTGATGCTGGAGTTGTCCGGGGTGGTCAAGGAGTACCCCACCGGGGAGCAACCGGTACGGGCGTTGGACGGCATCGATCTCACGATCGAGGGCGGCCAGTTCGTCTCGCTCGTCGCACCGTCCGGTGCCGGCAAGTCCACACTGCTGCACATGCTCGGCGCACTCGACACCCCGACGTCGGGTTCCATCCGCTTCGACGATGTGGAAGTCACCACCCTCGACGACAACGCACAATCCGATTTCCGACGTCACCAGGTGGGTTTCGTCTTTCAGTTCTTCAACCTGTTGCCGACGATGTCGGCTTGGGAGAACGTCGCCGTCCCCAAGTTGTTGGACGGCACACCCATCAAGAAGGCGAAGGCCGACGCGATGCGACTGCTCGAGCTGGTGGGGCTCTCGCAACGATCCGAGCACCGGCCGGCGCAGCTGTCGGGCGGCCAGATCCAACGCGTCGCGATCGCCCGGGCATTGATGATGAATCCGGCACTGTTGATCGCCGACGAGCCCACCGGCAATCTCGACTCGAAGACCTCCCACAACATCCTCGAAATACTTGCGGACGTGGCACACGCAAGCGAGGGGCGTCGAGCAGTGGTGATGGCGACCCACGATCTCGAGGCGGCGCGCTCCACCGACCGCATCGTCAGCATGATCGACGGTCGCGTCGAGTCCGACACACCGACGGCCGGTCTCGATCGGTGATCGCGACCGCGCTCAGCAGATTTCGAGTCATCAGTGTTCGCGACCTCCGCATGCACTGGGTGCGTTCACTCGTCTCGGCCGGCGTCGTCGCCGTTGCAGCCGGGTTGCTCATCGCAGTCCTCGGCACGTACGGGTCGTTGACCGGATCGGTCGAACGTCTCGCGGTGACGATCGCAGGCAACGCGAGTTACGAAGTCGTCGGCGTCACCGACTCGGGCTTCGACCAGAGCGAACTCGACGTGGTGCGCTCCGTTCCCGGCGTCGACAATGCGGTTCCTCTGCTGCGCAGCACCGTTCGGTCCGATGTCGGAGATCTGACGGTTCTCGGTGTCGACGCGTCCATCACGGCACTGCAGTCGGATCTGCAGGGCGCGGTCGGCAGTGCGGCAGGGCTGTTGTCCGATCCTTCCGGTGTATTGGTCGGTGCCGCAACGGGTCTGAAACAGGGTGACACCGTCACCATCGACGACGTTCCGACGGCGGTGGTCGGCGTGGTCGACGGCCCGGGTACGCAACGGATCGGTGGGGGCATGTTCGCGGTCGCGCTCCTGCCCGCTGCGCAAGCACTCACCGACCGCCCGGGTGAGCTCGACTCGATCTTCGTTCTGGGCAGTAGCGATGCCCTTCGTTCCGAGCTCGACACCGCGCTCGCCGGCCGAGTGTCGGTGATGAATCCGGACTTCCGGGCCGACCGCGCCAACCAAGCGATGAGCTTGACGCGCAACGCCACGCTGATGGTATCGCTCATCGCGTTCGTCGTCGCGGCCTTCCTCGTCTTCAACGTCATGAACATGGCCATCGCGAAGCGTCGACCCACCATCTCTCTTCTTCGAGCCGTCGGTGGACGCCGCGCGGACATCGTCCGCGACCTGTTGTTCGAGTCCGTACTGGTAGGACTGGTCGGCGGTGCCGTCGGTGTTCCCCTGGGAATCGCGATGGGCCGCATCGCTATCGAGAGCCTGCCGCCGTTCCTGTCGCAGGCCTTCGACGCCCGGATCGAGTACGTGTTGCCCGGCTTCGCGATTCCCGTGGCGATCGTGGCGTGCGTACTGGCCTGCGTCGGAGCGTCGGCCGTCGCCGCGGTACAGGTGTACCGCATCTCGCCGATCGAAGCACTCGCCGTCGGCGGCGGGGAAACCTCCAGCGGCCCAGGCCTGCGATTCACTCTGGCCGCCACAGTGTTCGGCCTTCTCGCCATCGCCGGATCGTTCGTGTTCGCCGTCAACGTCGACGGACAACTGACCCTCGGTGCCGGCGCTCTGTTCATGTTCGGCGTCGTCGCGCTGTGCGTCGGGGCGACGGGGCCGATCGTGTCCGCCACGGCCGCGGTCCCTCGCCGCTGGGGTGGTGCCGGCCGTCTGGCCACCGCCACCATCGAACGAGCGCCGCGGCGGATCTGGGCCACGGTGATGACGATCGTGATTGCGGTGGGAGTCAGTGTCGGAGTATCGGGTTCGTTGACCAACATGACCGACTCGGCCGCCGAATCGCTGTCTTCGTTGGCCGATACCGACCTGTACGTGTCGATGACCTCACCAGACGCCATACCGTCGGGCCCGATCGTTCCCGCCGAGGTCGAAGAAGCCGTCGCATTGACTCCCGGTGTGTCTCGCATCGTCGAGGGGCAGTGGGCATACGCCACGATCGACGACGAGCTGGTGTCCATCCAGGGCGTCGCCGACGGCAGCAACGCGGTGACACTCGGGTCGCTCTCCGACGACGTGCGTTCTCAGGTGCTCGCCGGTGACGGTGTGGTGCTGTCTCAGGGGTTCGGCAGAACGTTGGGTGTGTCGGTGGGCGACTACATCGACCTCCCGACGCCGACCGGCGTGCAGAACGTGCGGGTGCTGGATCTGGTGGACTACATCAATGCCGCGGGCGGCACGATGGCGATCTCGTTGGATTCGATGCAGCGCTGGTACGACCGGCCCGGCGCGACCTACCTGGAGATCGGCGTCGACGGAGACGTTGAGGCCGTTGAGGATTCGTTGCGTTCGACACTGCCGCCCGAGGCCTTCGTGTACACCGGAGCTGCCGCACTCGAGGGCACAAGCGCTGCCATCAGACAGTCCGGCGCACTGGCCATCGCGTTGCAGTGGATCGTCGCGCTCGTGGCTGCGGTCGCGTTGCTCAACACGTTGACGCTGTCGGTTCTGGAGCGTCGACGTGAACTCGGCGTGCTGCGGGCCATGGGCGGTGGACGGGGAACTCTTGCCCGAATGGTGTTGGCGGAGGCGTTGTCGGTCGGCATCGTGGGCGGTGTGCTCGGCCTGATCATCGGTGCGGGTCTGCAATACCTGAGCACACTCATCCTCGGAGCCAGCATCGGAATCCCGGTTGCCTACACCGCGGGATGGTCAGTGCTGCTGTACGGCCTCGTCGCCCTCGGCCTGTCACTGCTCGGTTCGGCTCCACCTGCCGTGCACGCCTCTCGACTGAACATCGTGGACGCCATTGCCGCGGATTGAGTGGGGACACCGGTCCGGCGCAAACGCGCGCGCGTTCGTCAGGTGCGAGCGGAATAGGTGACCAGCCTGCGCGCGTCTGACAAATGCGCGCGCGTTTGCGGGAGGAAGGGGGATCGACCCGGGATATCGAGGGTTTCGTCGTCGGCGTCGAATCGATCGCCGACTACACCGATCACCAGCACCGCACCGCCCTGAACCTGATCGCGTCACTGACCGGAAAAGTGACGAGCAGCGGCAACCTGCTTCACGATCCGCGGGGCGGGCCGCTAGACTAGCGAGCGCGATGTGGGCCAGCTGAGCATCTCGACAGCGAACCCATCCGCACCCGATTGTTCGCTGGATCGAAAGCCGTTGCTGGACAATGGCTTCGGACCAAAAGAACGGTCACAAGCCTTCGTAGCTCAGGGGATAGAGCAACCCTCTCCTAAAGGGTAGGTCGCAGGTTCGAATCCTGCCGAGGGCACCACACAGCAGATTCCTCGACCCGTCCCCAGTTTCGTGCACCTATTGCGAACCCACGAAAACGCCCGTACTATCGAACATGTATTCGAGTACTGGGGAGGAACTCGTGGTCACAGTTGTACAAGATTCGCCGCTGACGTCCGATGAAGTGTTGCGTTTCGTCGCGCGACTTCAGGCGTCCGACTTCGATGTCGACGCAGCAGCAGGCATCGATGTGATCTCCGCTCTCGAGACGGTCAAGTGCGCCTGCGTGGCAACACAGGCCGTGGTGACCGACGCCGTCGCAACAGCCATCAGCACCGAGCGCAAAGAACTCGGCAAACCGAAAGCTCAGTGGCGCAGTGGGATTGCATCACAGATCGGCCTGGCCCGACGCGAATCGCCGAACCGCGGGGGCACACACCTCGGACTTGCTCGCGCGCTGGTGCACGAAATGCCGCACACTCTCGCGCGCCTGAGAGCCGGCGAACTCAACGAATGGCGGGTCATGATTCTCGCTCGCGAGACCGCATGCCTCACCGTCGACGATCGCCGCACCATCGACGAGCGATTGTGCGCAGATCCCGCCACCCTGGCCGGTGCCGGCGATCGCACCATCGAGGGTCGTGCCCGCGCACTCGCCAACGAGCTCGACGCCGCCTCCCAGGTGAAGCGACGTGCGAAGGCGTACGCAGCTCGGCGGACCAGCACCCGGCCCGCACCCGAATCGATGGGCTTCTTCACGGCTTTGACGTCGATGGAGAAGACAGTCTGCATGTGGGCCAGACTGCGACGCGATGCCGACACCATCATCAATGCAGGCGGCGACACACGCACCCGCGACCAGATCATGGCCGACCTCGTGTTCGAGCGAGTCACCGGCGCGTCGGCAGCCCAAGGCCCGCCGGTGACCGTCGACATCGTCATCTCCGATTCCACGCTGCTCGCCGGTGGTGACACGT
The DNA here is from genome assembly GCF_027270735.1 of Rhodococcus ruber. Taxonomy (GTDB): domain Bacteria; phylum Actinomycetota; class Actinomycetes; order Mycobacteriales; family Mycobacteriaceae; genus Rhodococcoides; species Rhodococcoides rubrum_A. The sequence continues at coordinate 370,252 of NZ_JAPWIJ010000005.1, forward strand.
CCGCATATCTGCACGGCTACGGCGACATTCCGTCCGACGTCGCCCGGCAACTCATCCGAGACGCACTCGACAGTGAGACACACGTCGCATTGCGCCGTCTCTACGCCCATCCGAAATCCGGAGCACTGACGGCCGTGGAGTCCACATCGCGAGGTTTTCCCACTGCGTTGGGACGCCTCATCGATCTCCGAGATCGCACCTGCCGCACCCCATGGTGTGACGCGCCGATCCGACACCACGATCACATCAGGCCACACACCGCAGGTGGCAAAACCAGCGCCGAGAACGGCGCAGGCCTTTGTGCCGCATGCAATTACGCCAAAGAAGGGGAAGGCTGGACGGCCGAAGCGCTACGAGACGAACGCAACGCGCGACATCGCTACCGGCTCATCTCACCCACGGGGCACACCTATGACTCGAGTGCCCCGCCCATGCCGGTGGTCGAGCTCTACAGCTCGCAGATCGAGAACGTGATGATCACCGGTCTCTTCGACGACGACGCCGCATGACGCGTCACCGCGGGAAGAGACTGAGCCACAACTCGGTTACACTCGGTGACGACGCGCGTAGCTGCACGTCAGACGTCGTGGAATGCTCCCGAATCACCATGTGCACCCTGCACAGGCTTCTCTTACGGCGATCGAAACTGCCCACCGGCAGTCTCGCCACCTTGCATCTCGGCCCAAGGCCCGCAGGTGCAACACCCTGCCCGAAAGGCACTTTTCATCACTATGACGACCCCACAAACGTTTGCTGCACTCGGCGTACCCCAGGCCATCGCGGATGTACTCGCGAGCCAGGGCAAGACCGAGGCGTTTCCCATCCAGGCCGACACGCTCCCCGACACACTGCAGGGACGCGATGTACTCGGACGCGGAAAGACCGGCAGCGGAAAGACACTCGCATTCTCCATCCCGATGGTCGCTCGCCTCGCCGGACAACTTCCCGGCAACCGCAAGCCCGGCCGCCCGCGTGGCCTCATTCTCGCGCCGACGCGTGAGCTCGCCACCCAGATCGCCGTCGCGATCGAGCCCCTCGCCTCCGCGTACTCGCTCAAGGTCACCACGATCTTCGGCGGTGTGTCTCAGGTTCGCCAGGTCTCCGCACTCAAGGGTGGAGTCGACATCGTCGTCGCCTGCCCCGGTCGCCTCGAAGACCTGATGAAGCAGCGCCACCTCACTCTCGACGGCGTTCAGATCACCGTCCTCGACGAGGCCGACCACATGGCCGATCTGGGCTTCCTGCCCGTCGTCACCCGCATCCTCGCCGCCACCCCGGACAAGGGCCAGCGCATGCTGTTCTCGGCGACCCTGGACAACGGCGTCGACAAGCTGGTCAAGCGCTTCCTGCACAACCAGATCACGCACTCCGTCGACGAGGCCACTTCGCACGTCGAGGCCATGACACACAGCGTCTTCGAGGTCGACGGCGTCGAAGCCAAGAAGAAGCTCGTCCATCAGCTCGCCTCGGGCACCGGACGACGCATCCTGTTCATGCGCACCAAGCACCAGGCCCGCAAGCTGGCCAAGCAGCTCACCGACGCCGGAATCCCGTCCGTCGACCTGCACGGCAATCTCTCGCAGGCCGCACGCGACCGCAACCTCGCAGCCTTCTCCTCCGGCCAGGCCCGCGTTCTCGTCGCCACCGACGTCGCAGCCCGCGGCGTCCACGTCGACGACGTTCAGCTGGTCGTCCACGTCGATCCCCCGGCCGAGCACAAGGCGTACCTGCACCGTTCCGGCCGCACGGCACGCGCCGGAAGCGCCGGCGACGTCGTGACCGTCGTTCTGCCCGAGCAGCGCAAGGACACCGCAGTACTGCTGCGCAAGGCCGACATCAAGGTCACCCCGATCCGCGTCACCGCCGACTCGCCTGCAGTGGCGAACCTCGTCGGCGAGCAGGCCCGCTACGTCGAGCCTGCACCGCGAGTCGAGCCGGCACCCGCCCGCACCGGTGCCCCGCGCAACAGCAATGCACGACGTGGCGGCCCGGCCCGGTCGGGTGGTCAGCCGCGCTCCGGTGGTCAGCCACGTAGCGGTGGCGGACAGCCGCGTAGCGGTGGCGGCGGCCACAGCCGTCGTGCAGCAGGACCGGCCACGAGCCAGCGCAGCCGCTGATTCCAGCCTGAGCGCGGAAAGCCCTTCTTTTACGAGGGCTTTCCGCGCTTTCCTGTTCTCACGCTCACCACCGCAGCAACCGCACAGAGGCCGGCTGCACCGAACCACGCCATCGTGTATGCGCCGGTGGCGTCTCGCACTACGCCTGCGACGACCGATGCGATACCGGCACCGATCTGATGTGAGGCGAACACCCAGCCGAACACCAGCGAACCTCGATCACCGAAAACCTCTCGACACAGCGCAATCGTGGGCGGAACCGTTGCCACCCAATCCAATCCGTAGATCACCACGAAGATGACGATCGACGGCTGGATGGTCGCGGACAGCAACCAGGGCAGGAACAGCAGCGACACTCCACGAAATCCGTAGTACGCCGCCAGTAGGTAGCGCGGGTCGACCCGATCGGTGAGCCACCCCGATCCGATGGTCCCGACGATGTCGAAGATTCCCACCACCGCCAGCAGTCCCGCTGCGGTGGTTTCGTGCATTCCGTGGTCGTGTGCGGACGGGATGAAGTGAGTTCCGATGAGCCCGTTCGTCGTTGCACCACAGATCGCGAAGCCCACCACGAGAGCCCAGAACGTACGAACGCGGCTCGCATCACGCAACGCCTGTATCGCGGCCCTGGCAGGGTTCACCGTCGGGTCCGCAGCCACCGCCGTGTAGCCCTCCGGCGCTCCGTAGGGGGTCACCCCGATGTCCGCAGGCATGTTGCGCAGCCATCGCAGCACGAACGGGACCACGATCAGCGAGCCACCCGCGATGAGGAACGACGCGGCGCGCCAACCGGACCTGTCGACGAGCTGGGCGATCAGCGGCAGGAAGATCAGCTGCCCCGTCGCGCTGCCGGCCGTCAAAATGCCCGATACGAGGCCACGACGCCGCACGAACCACCGGTTGGTCACCACCGCCGCGAAGACCAGAGCCATCGAACCCGTGCCGAGACCGATCAAGACGCCCCAGGTCAGCACCAGCTGCCACGCCTGGGTCACGAACACACTCAGAGCACTGCCTGCTGCCACGACGACCAACGCCGTCGACGTCACCGCCCGGATTCCGAAGCGGTCCATCAGGGCCGCGGCGAACGGAGCCGTCAGCCCGAAGAGCACGAGATTGACGCCGACCGCCAGGGACAGCATCGACCGCGGCCAACCGAACTCCTCCTGCAACGGCACCATCAACACGCTCGGTGCCGCCCGGAAGCCTGCTGCACCGACGAGAGCGAGGAATGCCACGGCCGCGACGATCCACGCCGGATGAATCCGCCTTCGGGTCCCGATCTCGGAAGTCACGCCAGACAGTCTGCCTCAGTCGAGCTGGCACACTGGAGCGGTGACCGTCAGTTCTCCTCGCACTCCGAAGTCAGGGCCCCTCGGCCCTCAGGAATTGGCGACCGCCGCGGTCATGAGCAGCTTCACCGTCGCGTTGACGGTGATCGGCGTGCTCGTGCCCATGGCAACAATTCTTCAGGTCGTCGCGGCCATTCCCATGTCGGTAGTCGCACTCCGGTATCGGACGCGCGCGCTTGTCACCGCAGCGGTGGCAGGCACCCTCGTCGGATTCGTCGCTGCCGGTACCCAGACGGCACTCACCGTGGCCAGCGCCGCGTTGTTGGGCGGCCTGGTCGGGCGGGCGAAGCGCAAGAAGCAAGGACTGTTCGGCGTGCTGCTCACCTCGATGGTCGTTGGGCCGGCGCTCGGAGCCCTGACGGTGTTGTTGCTCCTGATCCTCGTTCCGCTGCGCACGTTGTTCCTCGATACCCTCCGCAACACCCTGGAGGGAGTGTCCAGGTTGCTCGAGCGTGCGTCGGCCTTGCAGGGTGCCGCCGATGTACTCCGCAGCAGCTCCACCGCGGTGCTCGACAACTGGTGGTGGTGGGTCGGCGGTTCCATCGCGTTCGGGATCGTCACCGGAACGCTGTTCGCCTGGCTGATCCTCACCGCCATCCTCGACCGTCTCTCCACCATCCCCACCCCCGAGGCTCTCGTCTCGAGCACCGATGACGAGGAGATCGGGCCGTTGCCGGTCACCCTCACCTCGGTCGGATATCGGTACCCGGGAAGCACTACAGCTGCGTTGACCGGAGTCGACCTGCGCATCGAACGGGGCGAATTCGTTGCGATCGTCGGTCACAACGGCTCCGGAAAATCGACCCTGACGAGGATCCTCGCCGGCCTTGAACCATCGGACGGCACCGTGAACAGGCCCGGCGCAACCGGCCTCGGCCGATACGGTGGCACCGCCATGGTCCTGCAGCGACCCGAGAGCCAGATCCTGGGCACCCGCGTCGCCGACGACGTGGTGTGGGGACTGCCGCCCGGCGACTCCCGTCCCGACGTCGACGCCTTGCTCGACGAGGTGGGCCTCGGCGGCATGGGTTCCCGCGACACCGCATCGCTGTCCGGCGGCGAGATGCAGCGCCTGGCCGTGGCCGCGGCACTGGCTCGCCGTCCTGCCCTGCTCATTGCCGATGAAGCAACCGCCATGATCGACGCTGCCGGGCGCGAGCATCTGGTCTCGCTCCTCGCCGAACTACCTCGTAGACATGGCATGTCGGTCGTGCTCGTCACCCACCATGTCTCGGAAACGGTTGCCGCTGATCGCGTCGTGCATCTGCACGAGGGGTATCAGGTACGGCACGACTCATCGTGGATGCAACCGAATACCGCAAATTCTGCTGTACTGCACGACAATTCGAGCCAACGCCTGCTCGAAGTAGCCGATGTTCGGCACACCTACAACCGTCGCACTCCCTGGGCGCAGACCGCACTGAACGGGATCGACATCACCGTCAAGCGTGGTGAAGGGGTCCTCGTTCTCGGCGGAAACGGCTCGGGCAAGTCGACTTTGGCGTGGATCATGGCCGGACTCACCGGCCCGACGAAGGGCACCGCGCAGCTCGACGGCAAGGCCATGACCACGCGGGTGGGCGACGTCGGACTGGCGTTTCAACATTCCCGCCTGCAGTTGCAGCGTCGCACCGTCTCCGAGGACATCGCCGCGGCAGCCGGGCCCGAAACAGGTTCTGCCACAGTCTCGGCCGCCATGGATGCGGTCGGTCTCGACAGGTCCCTGGCTGCCCGCGAGATCGATTCGCTCAGCGGTGGTCAGATGCGACGCGTCGTGCTGGCCGGGCTCATCGCGCGTCGGCCTCGCGTGCTGGTTCTCGACGAGCCTCTGGCCGGCCTCGACCCACCCGGCCGTGACGACATCATCGGTGTTCTCGCCGGACTGCGTGAACGCGGCGTCGCGATCGTCGTGATCTCACACGATGTGGACGGCATGGACACCGTCTGCAGCCGCACGATCACGATGGCCGACGGCCACATCGTCTCCGATTCGATCCTGGGGAGTGTGCCCTCGTGACCACTGTCGTCCTGCGTCAAGTCCCCCGGCTCTCGCCGATCCATCGGCTGTGGGCCGGCACCAAACTCGTCGTCGTCCTGCTCCTGAGCGTCACTCTCGTGGTGGCACCGACGTGGCCCGCGCTCGGAATCGTGTTCGGACTGTTGGTGATCGCCGCGGTCATTGCGCATGTTCCGATCACGGCGCTGCCGCGTCCACCGTGGTGGATCTGGGCATTGTTCGGCGTCGGAGCCTTGATCAATCTGCCGATCGGCGGCGCAGCCGTGCTGGTGTACCTGCGTGCGACGCTCTTCGTCTTCGTGCTGCTCGGTGCATCGATGATGATCGGCTGGACCACCTCGATGAGTGACATAGCCCCGGCCGTGTCGAAACTCGGCGCTCCGCTGAAGAAGCTGAAATTGCCGGTCGACGAGTGGGCGATCGCCGTGGCGTTGAGCCTGCGATCGCTACCGCTGTTGATCGAAGAGATGCGCACCCTCAACGCGGCCCGACGCCTTCGCCCCAAGCCCGTCGTCAACAGCGCCTCGGACAATTCGCTGGTCGACATCGTCACGACGGTCATGTCGGTGGCCATCCGACGGGCCGACGAGATGGGTACGGCCATCACTGCTCGCGGCGGCACCGGAATGATCACCGCCACCGACTCTCGCTTCAAGGCCTCGGACGCGGTGACTCTGGCCGTGGTGACGGTGGCCTGCGCCGCGGCGATCGCGATCAGCTTCCTGTGAGGCTGGACTACTCGCCCGCGAGGCGCTCGGTGCGCGAGTTCAGTGCCTTGACGAACACATCGGGGATGTCGCGCGGATCCTCGGCCACGTAGCTCGTTCCACCTGTGACCGCTGAGATCTGCTGCAGCGCAACCGGATCTGCATCACTGGTGACGCCGACGGTAACGATGACGATGGGCCGCACCGGATCTTGTTCCTTCTGCAGCGCTGCCAGCAACTGATCCAGCGTGATACTGCCGTCGTCTTCGTTGGCTCCGTCGGTCAGGATGATGACGCTGTTGACGTAGTTCGGGTCGTAGCCCTCCTTGACCCGGCGGAATGCGGCCAGAGTGGTGTCGTACAGCCCGGTTCCGCCCCCGACCAGAGCAGGTAGACCACGAATGGCGTCGAGGATCGCCTGGCGTTGTGGCTTGCCGCCGAACGTGTTGCTCACCGGACCGAGCGGTACCAGTTCTCGATAGTCCTGTTTTCCACCGCCGAGCCCGATGGAGAAAGCCCACAGACCCATCTGAGTCTGGTCACTGAAGAGATCGTTGGCACCGACCGATGCATCGACGGTCAGCGCGATGCGAGTCGAGTCACCCGATTTCGCGGCCATCGAACCCGACACGTCCTCGACCACGAGGGTGCGGAGCGGCAGTGCGAGCACGGCCCAATCTCTCAACGTCGTCTCGATGGACAGGGGGTTCTTGATCTCCAGCGAAGCAACGGACCCGACGCCCTTGCCGCCGGGCAACGGAGTTCCACTCGAGGTTCGGAAGCCGGCCGCGACCAAGGTATCGGTAGCCGACTGGGTGGCCAGGACCGACGCCAGTGCCGCTCCGGCCTCCTTGACGCGGTCGTAGTCGGGCCCGGCCGGAGCGGTCACCGCCAACGGATAATTGAGGAAGTAACTGCCGGTCGGCGGAACCGACTCGGTGAGCTCCGAGCCCGGGTTGTCCGCCTCGTAGGCAAGCAGCGCCTGTTCGGTGGCCACACTGGTACCTCCCTCGGCGGCCACCTCGGCGACGAGATCGGGGGTGTCGTGTGGGACGTCGGCAATCCGTCCGAAGTCCTGCGCCATGGGCACCAGCGCTGCGGACACGGCCTTGGCATCCGAGATCGCGACCTCGGATTCGGCGAGCGCGCCGAGAATTGCTGCGTTCGACGCACTGCTGGTCAATGGATCGCCGATGCGTTGCCCGGGAAGTTGCAACACGCTGAGCCAGGTCTCGGTCACGGGCTCTGCATCGGACTTCGAGACCAGAACGGGGAGCGTGTTCGCCACGGACGTCTTGGCCAGCTCGGGCAGGGCACCGGTAGAGCGCAGGGTCTTGAGCAGCCACAGCGTCGAATCCGGGATCCACAGATCCGGACGGTTCTCGGTGCCCGCGATTTCCGTCGCAGTGTCGGTGGGACGCTCGGAGCGGATGTCGAAGTTCACGCACCCACGATCGAACTCGCCTGCCTGGGAGACGATCTGCTGCACCGGCTCAGCGATGGAGGCGTCCACCGCGAGCGAGACGGTGTCGAGGGAATCGCAGGAATTCGCACCGGACGCACGGACGGCCTGGACGCCGAACCAACCGCCCGCCGCCACCACGACTACCGCAAGCGCAGCTGCGCCCCAGGTCAAGACAGGACTGAACCTGCGACTGCTGCCGCTGTGACGTCCCGACATCGACTTCGCCCCCTACTACTCCCCCGACACCCGTGTTCCGGGACTGCTTCGCGCTGCCCGAAGTGACGGAGAGCACGCGGCGCACAGCATAGCCGCTCCCGTCACCGACCGGAACGGCTCCTCAGCGCATTGACGAACACATTCGGGATTTCGGCCGGATTTCGTGCGACGAAGCTCGTACCGCCGGTGGCAGCGGAAATTTGCTGCAGCACACCGGCATCAGCGTCATCGGTGATGCCGATGGTGACGATGACGACCGGTCTGGACGGGTCCTGCTCTGAACGCAAAGTCGACAACAGCTCGTCGAGCGAGATGCTGTCGGGGTCCTCGTTGGTGCCGTCGGTGAGAATGATGACGCTGTTGACCGCGTTGGGGTCGTAACCCTCCTGCACGGTGCGGAACGCGGCCAACGTGGTGTCGTACAAGCCGGTACCGCCCCCGACCAGCGTCGGAAGGGTTCGAGTCTGTTGCAGCAGTACCTCGCGCTGAGTGGTGTTGCCGACCTTCTCGTCCATGCGCCGGATCGGTGCCAGCTCCTTGTAATCCTGACTGCCGCCGCCCAGTCCGATCGAAAATGCCCACAACCCCATCGACGCGTTGTCGGGGAACAGGCGATTGCCGGTCTCGCTGGCCTGCACCGTCATGGCGATGCGCGTATTCGCACCCGCGCTGTAGTTCATCGATCCGGAGACGTCTTCCATCACCAATGCTCGCGAGGGAAGCGCCAACACCTGGTACTGCTGCAGCGTCGACTCGGCGGCCTGCTGATCGGCAATCGTCAGGGGCGTCACCTCCCCGATCCCACGATCGGAATCCAGCACTGCATCGTCTGCTCCGCGGAATCCGGCCTCGGACAACGCCTGTTGGCCTTGCTCGGATTCGATGGCCGCCGACAGAGCCGTTCCGACGGACTTTGCGGCCTCGTGCCGTTCGTCTGCAGGCTCGGTCACGGCCAACGGGAAGTTCAGGAAGATGCTGCCCGTCGGCGGTACCGTCGCGCCGAGGTCTCCGTCGTTGTCGACCTGGTATTGCAAGAAGGTCTGCTCGGAGACCACTGCGACGCCGCCGTCGGCGACCACGTCGTCCAGACGTGTTGTCGGATCGGCCTCACCGCGGGTGGCGGCCTGAGCCTGGGCGATGGGAACGAGAGCCGCCCCGACCGAGTCGAGTGCCTTCTCGTCCGATCCGGCCTCGGCCACCGCACCCAGGATCGCCGCGTCGGAGATGGTGTTGGTCAACGGATTCCCGATGCGCAGGCCTTCGAGCTTCAGGGCAGTGAGCCAGGTATCGAAGAACGGCACCTCGTCCTTGCGTGTTGCGAGCACAGCTGGGGTACTGGCCACCGACTGACTCGCGAGGTCGATCAGCGACGCGGTGGACCGGACCGTCTTGCCGACCCACAGTGACGAATCCGGAATCCAGAGAGAGGGAACATCGGCACCCTTGGCCACTGCAGCCGACACCTGACCCGACTCGCTCGCGGTCACCTCGATCCGAGCGCAATCCAGATCCTCCGCGGACGTGCCGTCGACGATCTTCTGCAGCACCGGCGCGATCGCGGGGTCCGCGGCCAGCGAGTAGGACGCGGGGTCGCCGCATTCGGAACCGAAGGCCTTCTGTGCAACGACCACGCCGCCAGCGATCACGACGAGGAGCGCGACGGCAATGATGCCGTACTTCACCACTCCTCTACTGCTCGTCGTGGACGACGAAGCACTGTGCCTACCGGGCATGACATGACCTCTCCGTAGCGAGCGAGAGGGAGAAGATCACCCGCCCCGCCGTTCGGTTCGCCAGATACTACGTCAGGCGTAGATCTTCACGAACGTCTTCAACGAGTTCTCGATGTCGCCCTTGAGTGCACGGGCCACGCCGGAACCGATCGGACCGAACAGCGGTGCACCACCCAGGTTGATGTCGATGGTGATCTCGGAACCGTCGCCCTTGGATTTCACGGACATGTTCAGACCGATCTTGACTCCGCCCTTGCCGTTGCCCTTGAGCTCGAGCTTCTTGGGCGGATCGTAGGACTCGATCTTCCAGGACACCCGGTTGCGCATGCCTTTCACGCTGGCGATGGAGTCCAGAGTGGTGCCGACGGCCAACTGCTCGGGCAGCTCACCGCGCCACGCTTCGTGGATGGAGAGCCACTGCTCGTAACCGGACAGATCGGACGCATGCGCCCACGTCTGCTCGGGGGTCAGCGGGACGTCGAGGGAAACCTTCAGCTTGGCCACAGCAGGGATGGTAACCGCTGCGCGAGAAGTGCCCGTGTGAGGCCTTGCTCACACGGGCACTTCTCGATCACATCTGCGGGTGTACTAGTGCGCGCTGGCCTTTTCCGCACCGATGCCGGTGAGGGAACGAACTTCCATTTCGGCCTGCTTGTCGGTGTTCTCGGTGTCCTTCGAGATCAGCGTTCCGACGATACCGAGGATGAATGCCAGCGGGATCGACACGATGCCCGGGTTGGAGAGCGGGAACCAGGCGAAATCCGAGCCGGGGATCATCGACGTCTTCGATCCCGATACGGCCGGGGAGAAGATGATCAGCACGATCGTCGAGATCAGGCCGCCGTACATGCTGAACAGTGCGCCCGTGGTGGTGAAGCGACGCCAGAACAGCGAGTACAGAATGGTCGGCAGGTTCGCGGCCGCAGCGACGGCGAACGCGAGTGCCACCAGGAAGGCGATGTTCTGCCCGTTGGCGAGGATGCCGAGGCCGATGGCCAGGATGCCGATGACGACGGCCGTGATCCGCGAGACCTTGACCTGCTTCTTGTCGTCGACCTTGCCCTTCTTGATGACGCTCGCGTAGATGTCGTGAGCGAACGACGCCGACGCGGTGATCGTCAAGCCGGCGACCACGGCGAGGATGGTCGCGAAGGCGACCGCCGAGATGACACCGAGCAGAATGACGCCGCCGAGCTCGAACGCCAACAGCGGGGCCGCGGAGTTCTGACCGCCGGCCGAGGCCAGGATGCGGTCCGGTCCGACTATCGCCGCGGCACCGTAGCCGAGCACGAGGGTGAACAGGTAGAACGCGCCGATGAGCGCGATGGCCCACACGACGCTGCGACGAGCTTCCTTGGCGGTGGGCACCGTGTAGAAGCGCATCAGCACGTGCGGCAGACCCGCGGTGCCGAGCACGAGTGCGATACCGAGCGAAAGGAAGTTGATCTTCGAGGTGGCGCTGCCGCCGTACTGAGCACCGGGCTCGATGACATCGCGGGCACCGACGATCGGGTCGGCCGAGCTCGACACCATCGCCTGAGCGCTACCGAGAAGCTCGGAGAAGTTCAGGCCGAACTTCGCGAGCACGAGAACGGTCATGAATGCGGCGCCGGCGATGAGCAGAACGGCCTTGATGATCTGCACCCAGGTGGTGCCCTTCATGCCGCCGATGAGCACGTACGCGATCATCAGCACACCGACGATGGCGATGACGATGGACTGCCCGGTGCGGTCGGAGATGTCGAGCAACAATGCGACGAGTCCGCCGGCACCTGCCATCTGTGCGAGCAGGTAGAACAGCGAGACGGTCAGGGTGGACAACGCAGCCGCGGTGCGAACCGGGCCTTGCTTGAGCCGGAAGCTCAGCACGTCCGCCATGGTGAATTTGCCTGTGTTCCTGAGCAACTCGGCCACCAGGAGCAGCGCGACGAGCCAGGCGACGAGGAAGCCGATGGAGTACAGGAAGCCGTCGTAGCCATACACGGCGATGGCACCGGCGATACCGAGAAAGCTTGCCGCGGAAAGGTAGTCGCCGGCGATGGCGACGCCGTTCTGAGGCCCGGAGAATCCGCCGCCTGCGGTGAAGAACTCCGCGGAGGTCGCGTTCTTCTTCGAGGCGCGGATGACGACGGCCATCGTGATGAGGACGAACGCGCCGAAGATGGCGATGTTGACGATCGGTTCACCGACGGTGGTGTCGGCGGCCTGGGCAAGAATGTTCACGACTTCGCTCCCTGGGAGGCTTCCATCTCGGCGCGCAAGGCTGCGGCGCGAGGATCGAGTTCACGGTTGGCGAACTTCACATAGATGCCGGTGATGGCGAACGTCGTGATGAACTGGCCGAGGCCGAGCAGCAGGCCGACGTTGATGTTGCCCCACACCTTGGTCGACATGAAGTCGACTGCGTATGTGCTCAGCAGCACGTAGACGACGTACCAGACCAGGAAGAACCCGGCCATCGGGAACACGAAGCTACGCAGGCGGTGTCGGAGTTCCTGGAACTCCGGACTGGCTTGCATGTCTACGAACGCTTGCGCGTCCGGTGGCGAATTGGTTTCCGGTGCGGTCACCTTGGACTCCTGAAGTTGATGTGAGCTCTAGCTGAGTCGGAACAGTAATGAGAGTCAGGTCACAAAATCAGGAGGTGGCGTCGATCACACGGCGGGCTGCGGGAGTGTGCGACGAGCGGTCGAGAATGGCGGCCGAGCGGTGTGCGCCCTACAGTTCGCGCTCTCGGTCTTTGCCCATGTCGAGGCCCTCGGGCAGGTGCAGTCGGGCGAAGATGCGGGAGATGTCCGACGGCACCGTCTTTCGGGTGGCGAGGCTGACGACGATCATCGCGGCGAAGGCGACGGGAACGCTGACTGCGGCCGGGTAGCCGAGTATCGCTGCCGCCCAACCGCCGAGGATGCCGTCGGAGATGGGGGTGACGACGGAGATCGACGCGGCCACGAGTGAGATACCGCCGCCGAGGAGCAGCCCGGTTGCTGCTCCTGCTGCGGTGAGTCCGCGCCACCAGATACCGAGTACGAGCAGTGGGCACAGGGTGGACGCCGCGACGGCGAACACGAGCCCGACAGTGCGTGAGAGGTCCAGCGAGACAACGCCGATCGACAGGGCGAGCGGTACGGCGCCGGCGAGTATCGCGGCGACGCGGAAGTCCCGCACCTTGCCCGAGAGCACATCGGTACTCAACACTCCGGCGATGCTGACCAGCAGACCGGACGAGGTCGACAGGAAGGCCGCGATGGCACCGGCGGCCACGAGAGCGGCGAGCAGCTGCCCCGGAATTCCGGACAGCACGGACCCCGGCAACAGCAGTACCGCGGCGTCCGATGCCCCGGTGATGAGCAGTTGCGGTACGTACAGGCGCGCGAAAACGCCGAGCACCGTCGGGAACAGGTAGAACATGCCGAGTAGCGCCAGCACGGTCAACGATGTGAGTCGCGCGGCTCGGCCGTCCGGGTTGGTGTAGAACCGCACCAGCACGTGCGGCAGTCCCAGCGTGCCGAGGAACGTGGCCAGAATCAGCGAATACACCTGATACAGCGGATGCGCGCCGCCCAGTCCCCCGCCGGGCATCGACCAGGCCCGGTCGGTCGTCGGCGCTCCCGCCACCACGGGGACGGGCGAGCCGGCGTCGAGCGTGAGCACAGTGCCCGATCCGAGCTCGTGTTCGCCTGCCTCGAGACGCACTCGGCCGTCGACGCTCCCGTCGTCGAGGGTGCCGGCCACGGATACGACGATCGGTGAATCCACCTGTACGAGAACATCGGTGGTGATGTCGACGACGGTCTGTTCTGTCACGGTCGGCGGAGCCGGGCTGCCGACGCTTCGGTCGTCGGAATAGAAATGCACGGCCAACACCAGTGCCGGAATGGCGATCGCGGTGAGCTTGAGCCAGTACTGGAACGCCTGCACGAAGGTGATCGAGCGCATTCCACCGCCCACGACGTTGGCGATGACGATGAGCCCGACAGACAGGGCCCCGACCCAGCCCGGTACGCCGAGGAGGATGTTCAGGGTCAGGCCCGCTCCCTGGAACTGCGGCACCAGATACAGCGCGCAGATGACCACCACCACCAGCATGGCCACGGTACGCAACCATGGCGCGCCGAGCCGGAACTCGACGAAATCCGGCACCGTGTACGCGCCACTCCGGCGCAGGGGCGCGGCGACGAACAGCAGCAGACCCAGGTAGCCCGCGGTGAAGCCGACGGGATACCACAGCGCGTCGGCACCGTACTTGGCTATGAGACCGGCGACACCGAGAAACGATGCAGCAGAAAGATACTCACCGCTGATGGCTGCGGCGTTCCACCGCGGCCCGACGGAACGCGAAGCCACCAGAAAGTCCGAGGTGGTGCGGGCCAACCGAACTCCGTAGACGCCGATGCCCACGGTGGCCGCAGCTGCCAGGAGCAGCGCGATCACCGTTGCGACGGGAATGGACTGGTTCACCGACGCCTAGTCCTCGACCAGACCGACGAACTCCGTCTCGTTGCGCTCGGCCCGGCGCACGTACGCCCAACCGACCCCGAACAGCAACGGGTAGATCGCCACTCCGAGCACCAACCACGGCAACCCGATACCCAGCAGCGCGACATCGGTGAAGCGCTCGAGCAGCAGGACCGACAACGGTATTGCGAACAGTATCGACAGCGTCATCACCGCCAACCGCACCGACAGCAGCAGTTGCGCACGAACCAGGCTACGAACCAGAGCGTCGCCCACCTCGGTTTGCTCCTGCACTTCGACGCGGGTGCGCACCATCCGTGCGCCACGACGTTGCGAGAGTACGACGCGCTGCCGATGCGGTTGACTCACCACGCACCCCTGATCATCGCGACGACCACGATTGCAGCGGCCCGCGGACCAGTCTGTCCTTGAGCTCCCTGGCGTGCCTGCGGCTCACCGGCAACTCACAGGCGGCCAGATCTCCACTGCCACGCAAGCACACCACCAGACCCGAACCGACACTGCGGATTCCCGTCACCAGCCGCAGCGAGACCAGATAGGAGCGGTGCACCCGGAGGAATCCGGCATCGGCCCAACGACTTTCGAGTGCAGAGATCGGTATCCGCACCAGATGCGAGCCGTTGGCGGTGTGCAATCTGGCGTAGTCGCCGTCGGCCTCGACCCATGCGACCGAGGAGCGGTGGACCAGGGTGGTGGTTCCACCGAGTTCGACGGGAATGACCTCGTCGGCGGAGGTGTCGGCGGACTGCGCCGGTCGACGCCGGGCAACCAGGACGCGTCGAACGGCCTCGGCGAGCCGATCCTCGCGCAGTGGCTTGAGCAGATAGTCGACGGCACCCAAGTCGTAGGCGGCGAGCGCCCGATCGTCGTGGGCGGTGACGAACACGACGGCGGGTGGCCGAGCGAATGCCGACAGGATGCCGGCCAGCTCGAGTCCGTCGAGGCCGGGCATGTTGATGTCGAGGAACACGGCATCGACAACGGGTTGCGCGGAGGTCTGCTGGAGCTGCCGTAGCGCGGTGGTCGCGTCCTGCGCGGTGTAGACCTCGGCGACGGCGTCCTGCTCGCGTAGCAGGAAGGCGAGCTCATCGAGCGCAGGGCGCTCGTCGTCCACCGCGAGCACGACCAAACCTCGTCCGCTCGTGGTTCCGGCCTGCGTCATGCCCGCACACCCGGCCTGAATTTCGGCACGCGCATGCTCACCTTCGTGCCTGCGCCCGGTGCGGTGTCCACTACGAGACCGTAGTCGTTTCCGAAGGCCGCCCGCAGCCGATCGTCCACGTTCGCCAATCCGACATGGGCCGCGTCCTCGGTGTGCAGGCTGCCCGACCGCAGCACCTCGGGGTCCATTCCCACGCCGTCGTCCTCGATGCTGATCACCGCGTCGGTGCCCTCGTCGGCAGCGATGATCGTCACGCGTCCGCCGTCGGCCTTGCCGGACAGGCCGTGCCGGACGGCATTCTCGACCAGCGGCTGCAACGCGAGGAACGGCAGCGCAACGCCCAGTACCTCGGGCGCGACCTGCAACGAGACCTGCAACGAATCACCGAAGCGGGCGCGCTCGAGTGTCAAGTACCGGTCGATGTTGCGAAGTTCGTCCGCGAGCACGGTGAATTCACCGGCATTGCGGAACGAATACCGAGTGAAATCGGCGAATTCGAGCACCAGCTCCCTGGCCCGATCGGGATCGGTACGGACGAACGACGCGATGGTACCCAGTGCGTTGTAGATGAAGTGCGGGCTGATCTGCGCTCGGAGCGCCCGAACCTCGGCGCGATCCAACCGAGCCCTCGACGCATCGAGTTCGGCGAGTTCGATCTGCCCGCACGCGTAGCGAGCGACCTCGGCGATGGCACCGAGCACGCCCGGTCCCGGCTCGTCGACCATGGCCGCACCCAACACCCCGACCACCGGCGAATCGTCGACTACCAGCGGCTGCGCCACCAGCGCCTTCACCGGATGGATCGACCCGAGCGGCAGGCGCACCAACACTCGTCGCTGCCCGTCCACGGCTCGCTTCGCCGCCTCCACGAACGCCGGTGTCAGCTCCTCCCACGGACCGTCCCAGGCCAACAGGGAACCGTCG
Source organism: Rhodococcus ruber (assembly GCF_027270735.1). Lineage (GTDB taxonomy): Bacteria > Actinomycetota > Actinomycetes > Mycobacteriales > Mycobacteriaceae > Rhodococcoides > Rhodococcoides rubrum_A. The sequence goes on from NZ_JAPWIJ010000005.1 coordinate 386,424, forward strand.
GGATCGCAGATACCGAGCGCGTCCGCCCCGGTCAGTACTCGCAGATGCGGTGCCGCGACCGATGCCGAGCGGGCGTCGAGACCATCGCGCAGCGGCTTGGCCGCCAGCGATGCGGTGTGCAGCGTGGAGTGCACGGCCCGTTCGGCCGGGGTGGTCAGATCGCGCCGACCACGCAGGCTGATGACTGCGATCACGGTGACGATCAGCGCCACGATCACTGCCAGCCAGGCCAGAGCAGCCGTCATCGTGCGCACGTACCCGAAGTCGGTACGTTCAGGAATCGTTCGACGAGCCAGTCGACTCCGATGCCGTTGGCCGCCAGCTCGGCGTGGCCCTGTTGCGGTTCGGACCTGAACTCGACGTCGTCGCCCATGCCGCAGGCTGTCGCAACGGCATCCCGAGTCCACTGCGGATCGATCAGGTCGTCGCGCTCGCCGACCAGTACGAACAGCGGAACGTCGGTGCGAGATGCCGGCAGCACCACCGATTCGAGCCAGTCCGTCATCCGATTCGCTGCATGCTCGGTGGCCGGGAGAGCATCGGCCGGGTCGATGACAGCTCCGGCGTCGGCCTTCGAGAAGCCGAGCAGATCGCTGCACGCCGTCAGTGCGGTCACGTTGTCGGCGAACGTGCCGCGGATGTAGTCCGAACGCTCGGCGCTCGGATCCGCGACGTGCAGACCCTCGAACAGATACGGCACCAGCAGCTGGCGCGGCAAGGTCTGTTCGGTCTCGGGGGCGAGGATGCGAGTCAGATCCGCGGTGGGCGAGAGCGCCGCGGCACCCACCAACTGCAAGCCGTCGCCGTAGTCTGCGCTGCGCTCGGCAGCTGCCCAGACCGCCTGCCCACCTTGAGAAGTGCCCACTGCACCCCACCGGGTACCGACGTCGGGCACCACGTTACGGGCAGCGCGCACCGCGTCGATGACGTCGTAGGCTGCGGCGTTTCGGTCGAGGTACGCCGGATCCCCCGGCGTCCCGAGCCCCTGGTAGTCCGTCACCACCACCACGGTGCCGCGCTCGAGGAACGGCGTCACCAATCCGATGGTGCCCAACAGATTCGGGTAGAGCGAGGGCGCGCATTCGTCGGTGACGCCGGTGGTGCCGTGCCCGACCGAGACGATCGGCCAGCCGCCCGGAGGCGCAGAACCCTTGGGCACGAACACCGTTCCCGATGTCTCGGTACCGCCACCGCTCACCCCATCGGTGGTGCGGTAGACGATCTTCGTGGCCGTCCCCCCGAGGTACGCGACGCCGATGTCGACCTGGCCCAGCTGCATCGCCGACACGATCGCGCCGCGCTCGGGGCCCTCGGGCGCAGGAATCGCTGCAGGGACGGACGGTTCGGGTGGCACCACCGGCGTGCTGCAGGCGGCAAGAGCGAACACCAGTGCCGCGGCCGCCACCAACCCGCTCGACCTCACTGTCTCTGCGCTCCTACATAACGTTCGTCTACATCGTGCGTCGTTCGATGCGGGCCTCGGCCGCAATCTCTTCCACGTCCAGACCATTCAACACTGCGCGCAGAGCTTCGTCGTCCAGCTCCCCCGAGTCGCGGGCGGCAACCAGCGCCGCCCGCTGCGCGACCAGCACGTTGTGCCGCAGGGTATCGAACAGCGCTCCGGCCGCCGCAATTCGCTTCTCCCGATCCTCGGTCTCGTCCGCGTCCAATCGTGCCCGCACCGAACGGCGAACGCGCGAGATGACCTCGGCTACCCGATCGCTGTCGACCCCCGCGATTCCGTCCTTTGCCGCACGCTCGAGGTAGGTCTCGGCGGCGGTGCGGGCGATGGCCTGCGAAAGCAATCGCTGATTGTCGGTGCGTTGCTGCTCGAGCGGATCTGCGACGTCGAGTCGGCGAATCAGCAACGGAAGCGTCAAGCCCTGCAGCAGCAAGGTGCCGACCGCGACGACGAACGCGACGGCTTGAATCACAGCGCGACCGGGGAATTCGTCCCCCACCACCGTCGTCAACGGCACACCGGCGGCCGCGGCAAGCGTCACCACTCCGCGCATACCCGCCCAGGAGAGCACCAGGTTCTGCTGCCAGGTCAGACCGGTCTCGCGTGGTGCCTTTCGCCGAAACAGTCTGCGAAACAACATGTGTCGACCCGAATTGGCGAAAATCCAGGCAGGGCGGACGGCCATGACCACTACGAGCACCACCAGCGCGTACCCGAATACATGATGGACCGGCAACCCCTCGCGTTGCACTTCCTCGATCACGAACTTCAGTTGTAAACCCATGTAGGCGAACACGAATGCTTCGAGGAGCAGATCGAGCGTCGGCCACACCTGGCGTTCCTGGACCCGAGTGGTGACCGAGACATCCGCGGTGATGCGGCCCAACACGAAGCCGGCGGTGACGACGGCCAGGACACCGGACGCATGAATTTCCTCGGCCGCCAGATAGGCCGCGAAGGGCAGCACCAGACCGAGCACTGTCTCGAGGGCCGAATCGGCGATGCGCTTGCGGACGAACCGGACGATGCGCGACAGGACCAGCCCAACCAGGACGCCCCCGACGATCTCGTAGGCGAAGAACAACACCGGTGAACCCAGTTCGATGCGGCTACCCGTCACCGACGCCACGGCCAGAGTGAACAGGGTCAATGCGGCCGCGTCGTTGACCAGGCTCTCCCCGGTGAGAATGGCCATCATTCTCGCGGGGAGGCCCAGCTTGCGGCCGACGGCGATCGCAGACACCGCGTCGGGTGGGGCTACGACGGCACCGAGCACCAGGGCCGCACCGAGCGTCAGTTCCGGAATCAGCAGATTCGCGAACCAGCCGACGGCGACCGTCGTCACGATCACCATCACCAGTCCGAGCCGGAGGATCTGGGCGAGGTTCCGCCGGAAGGTGACGAACGAGAAATCGAGCGCAGCCGAGTACAGCAGCGGTGGAAGCACCACGCCGAGGATCAGCTGGGGCGAGAGACTGACATGCGGAACGCCGGGAACGAAGGAGGCGATCGACCCGACGGTGACCAGAACGAGCGGGACCTGAAGGTCCAGACGCTTGGCGAAACCGGCGACGGCGATCGCGAAAATGACTACGAGAAGAAGAATCGGTCCGTCCACCAAGACGATTGTGCCGTCAGCCGCGCACTATGGCGCGACCGACGGCCGCTCCGACGAACTCCAGACGACCGATACGTCCTACTTGTCCGGAATTGCCTTCTTTGCTGCTTCTTGGACCTTGTCGATCTTGTCGGAGTACTTGCCACCGGTCTTGTTGTCGATGAAGTCCCCCGCCTTCTCCACGACGTCGTCGATCTTGTCCGAGTTCTCGGCCGCAAGGTCCTTGCCCTTGTCGACGATGCCCTTCAGATTGTCTGCGAAGCCCATGACTGTCTCCTGTCGCTGGAATGATCGAACATCTCGAAGCTTACGTTTTGTACTGACTGTTGCGTAGTGACGTTCGATTGCGTAGCGCCGATCCGAATCGATGGGCGACCTCGACCAGCGCGATTCCGATGCCGCCGATGATCAGTGCACTGGTGGTGGCTCCGAGGTTCGACGGGTCGAGCTTGAAGAAGGTACGGCAGAACGGGATTGCGAACAGCAACAGGTAGCCGCCCACCGAACCGGCGAGCAGCAGGATCTTCCACCAGTTGTAGGGCCTCGCGACGACGGCCAGCACCCACAACGCGATCATGATCAGGGTGATCAATGCGGTGGTGCTGGCCTGCGTCACCTGCGTCTCTGTGGCGTTCGGGCCGGCATAGACCAGCAGGTAGGAGACGAATGTGCACGAGCCGACGATCAGTCCGGACGGTACGGCCAGCCGCATCACCCGCGAGACGAATCCACTGCGCGCCCGCTCGTTGTTGGGCGCGAGCGAGAGCACGAACGCCGGGATGCCGATGGTGAACCACGCCGCGATCGTCACGTGCCGCGGCAGGAACGGATACGGAATCGGCTCGAAGTGGAAGATCTGGGAGAGCACGCCCGAGAGCCCGATGAGAAACGCCAACAGCACCGAGTACACGGTCTTGGTGAGAAACAGGTTCGAGACGCGTTCGATGTTGCCGATGACGCGGCGTCCCTCCCCCACGACGTAGGGCAGCGTGGCGAACTTGTTGTCCAACAAGACGATCTGCGCGACCGCTCGGGTGGCGGCGCTTCCCGAGCCCATCGATACGCCGATATCGGCGTCCTTGAGAGCCAGCACGTCGTTGACGCCGTCACCGGTCATCGCGACCGTGTGGCCGCGAGATTGCAACGCGCCCACCATCGCCCGCTTCTGATCGGGCCGAACGCGGCCGAACGTGGTGGAACGGGCGAGAGTGTCGGCCAACTGCTCCGAGTCCTCGGGCAGCTCTCGCGCGTCGATCGGGGCGTCGCCGCCGGGCAGGCCGAGCGATCCGGCGACCGCACCGACCGAGACGGCATTGTCGCCGGAAATCACCTTCACCTGTACGTGCTGACTTGCGAAGTATTCCAACGTCTCTCGGGCATCCTCGCGCACCTTCTGCTCGAGAATCACCAGCGCTCGCGGGGTGACGACGCCGGGCGCATTCGCATCGTCGACGGCACTGTCGGAGCTGGCGAGCAGCAACACACGCAGGCCGTGGGAACCGGCGTCCTCGGCACGCCGGGCGATGTCGGCGGAGGCGTCGAGCAACACGTCGGGGGCACCGAGCAACCAGTTTCCGTGCTCGCCGTACGACAGTCCGCTCCACTTCTTCGCCGAGGAGAACGGGGCAACGGCCGTCTGCGTCCACCCCGGTGCGTCGGGATACGCCTCGCCCACGGCCTGCACACTGGCATTGGGCCGCGGATCGTCGTGCGCCAGCGACGCGAGAGCCGCTGTGACGGAATCGGAATCGAGCTCGTCCATCAGTACCAACTCGGACAGCCGCATACCGTTCTCGGTCAGGGTGCCGGTCTTGTCGGCACACACCACGTCGACCCGCGCGAGTCCTTCGATGGCAGGCAGCTCCTGCACCAGGCATTGCCGTTGTCCGAGCCGAATCACACCCACCGCGAACGCGATCGACGTCATCAGTACCAGGCCCTCGGGGACCATCGGAACGAGTGCGGCCACCATGCCGTTGAGGGCAGGCCGCAAAGCCTGCCCGCTGGAGAACAATTGGTTGTAGATGATCAGTGCGCCGGCCGGAATCATCAGGTACGTGATGAACTTCAAGATCTTGTCGATACCGCTGCGCAGCTCGGACTTGACCAGGGTGAACTTGCTGGCCTCCTCGGCCAGCTTGGCCGCGTAGGCATCGCGCCCCACCTTGGTCGCGCGATACGCCCCGCTCCCCGAGACCACGAAGCTGCCCGAAAGTACTTGCGCTGCTTGAAGTTTGTGCACCGTGTCGGCTTCACCGGTGAGCAACGACTCGTCGATCTCGAGGCTCGCGGTCTCGATGACCTCGCCGTCGACGACGATCTGATCACCGGGCCCCAGTTCGACGATGTCGCCGAGCACGACCTCGTCGGGCGGAATCTGCTTCGACTTGCCCTCGCGTCGTACCTGGGGCTTGTTCTGACCGACGATCGCCAGCCGATCCAGCGTGCGCTTGGCGCGAATCTCCTGAATGATGCCGATGCCGCTGTTCGCGACGATCAACAGCCCGAACATGCCGTCGATCACCGAACCCGTCGAGAGCACGATGATCAACAGCACACCGAGAATCGCGTTGATACGGGTGAACACGTTGCCGCGGACGATGTCGCGAACCGACCGAGAAGCGCGGGCCGGAACGTCGTTCGACTTTCCCTCGGCCTTGAGCTCGGCAGCTTCCGCCTCGGTCAGACCGGTGTCACGCTGCGCATCGGCGTCGATAGACATGCGTGCAGCCTAGTGTGGCTCGGTCAGCCCAGCCGAGCCCACCAGCGATCGTCGTGCAGCGTTCTCATGCCGTCTATTCGCTGGCCCGGCATCGGCACCGCCACCTGCACTCCGACGTCCTGCGCAGCCGCGTGCAGCCGCACGATCGGCTCGGACCACGGGTGAAAAGCCAGGTTGAACGTCGCCCAGTGGATCGGCACGAAGATGCCCGACGCCGTCAGATCCACGTGCGCAGTGACCGCTTCCTCCGGGTTCATGTGGATGTCCGGCCACCGCACGTCGTAGGCACCGACGGGAAGAAGCGTCAGATCGAACGGTCCGTACTTGCTGCCGATCTCGGCGAACTTCGGTGTGTAGCCGGTGTCGCCGCCGAAGAAGACCCGACGGACCGGACCGGCGAAGGCCCAGGACGCCCACTGCGTCGAGTCCCGGGTGAGACCGCGGCCCGAGAAGTGCCGAGCTTCGGTGCAGGTGACGGTGAGGCCGCCGATGTTCGTCTGCTCGTCCCAGTCCAACTCGATGATGCGTTCGTTCGGCACGCGCCACTTGCGCAGGTGCGCGCCGATTCCCAGTGGCACCACGAACGGTGCCGACTGCGTACTCGCCAGCTTCTGCACGGTCGCCTTATCGAGATGGTCGTAATGATCGTGGGAGATCACGATGGCGTCGACCCGCGGCAGGTCGGTCAACTCGACCGGCGTCGGATGCAGCCGCGCGGGGCCGACCACTCTGGACGGGGAGACACGATTGCTCCATACCGGATCGGCGAGAACCCGATATCCGTCGACCTCGACGAGCACGCTCGAGTGTCCGTACCAGGTGACGGCAAGCTCACCCGCATCCACGGGAGCGATCGGCGGGGCCAACGGGATCGGCCGCTGCGGCTTGCCCTTGCCGCGTTCGGTGACGAGCGAGACGAACATGTTCTGTTGCCCCTTCTCGCCGCGCCCCGGTACGTAGCTGGAACTGGGGTCGGAGTTGTGGAACCGGCGATCGCGGTATCGCGGCGACCCGGCCGCGTACGGCGAGATCTGCGCCCGTCGGGCACCGATCGCCGACGGGAGTCCCCACAGCGCACGCGCCAACCATGCCCCGCCCACAGCTGCGGACGCTCCTGCTACCCACTTCGTCTTCGTCACGGGCACCACAGTAGGCGGCGCCGACGTCTTCGCAGCTCACCCGTAACCTTGCCGTAGAATATTCGCGTCGGTTTTGCTGCTAGAAGGGGAGACATTGAGTACCGAACAGCTCGAATTCCAGGCGGAGACGCGTCAGCTCCTGGATCTGATGGTGCACTCCATCTACTCCAACAAGGACAGCTTTCTCCGTGAACTGATCTCCAACTCCTCGGACGCGCTGGACAAGCTGCGCCTGGAGTCGTACCGCAACAAAGACCTGGACGTCGACGTCACGGATCTTCACATCGAGATCGATATCGACTCCGCGGCCCGCACGCTCACCATCCGCGACAACGGCATCGGCATGTCGCGCTCCGAGGTCATCGACCTGATCGGCACGCTGGCCAAGTCCGGCACGGCCGAGGTGCGCAAGAAGCTCAAGGAAGCCAAGGACGCAGCTGCTTCCGAGGAACTGATCGGCCAGTTCGGCATCGGCTTCTACTCCACGTTCATGGTCGCCGAGAAGGTCACGCTGCTCACCCGCAAGGCAGGCGAGAGCACTGCCACCCGGTGGGAGTCCACCGGCGAGGGCACCTACGAGATCACCGACGTCGACGACGCCCCGCAGGGCTCCTCGGTGACGCTCGCGCTCAAGCCCGCCGACGAGGAGGACCACCTCCACGATTACGCGTCCGAGCGCAAGATCAAGGAACTGGTCAAGAAGTACTCCGACTTCATCGCCTGGCCCATTCGCATCGACGTCGAGAAGCGCGTCAAGAGCGAAGAGGAAGGTGGCGAGGACACCGTCACGATCGAGACGGAAACGATCAACTCGCAGAAGGCGCTGTGGACCCGCTCCAAGGACGAGGTGTCCGAGGAGGAGTACAAGGAGTTCTACAAGCACGTCAGCCACGCCTGGGACGAGCCGCTCGAGGTCATCCCGTTCAAGGCCGAGGGCACGTTCGAATACCAAGCGCTGCTGTTCATTCCGTCGCAGGCACCGTTCGACCTGTTCATGCGCGAGAGCAAGGCGGGCGTGCACCTGTACGTCAAGCGCGTGTTCATCATGGACGACTCGCAGGAACTGCTGCCCGAGTACCTGCGCTTCGTCAAGGGTGTCGTCGACGCAGCGGACCTCTCGCTCAACGTCTCTCGCGAGATCCTGCAGCAGGACCGGCAGATCCGGGCAATCCGTCGACGCCTCACCAAGAAGGTGCTCTCGACGGTCAAGGAACTGCAGAGCGAGCAGCCCGACAAGTACACAACGCTGTGGTCGCAGTTCGGCACGGTCCTCAAGGAGGGCTTGATCTCCGACAGTGACAACCGCGAAACCCTTTTGGGCATTTCGTCGTTCGCGTCCACGAACTCCGAGGAGGGCGTGACCACCCTCGCCGAGTACGTGGACCGGATGAAGGACGGACAGCAGCAGATCTACTACATGACGGGCGAATCCCGTCAGCAGATCGAGAGCTCGCCGCACATGGAGGCATTCAAGGCTCGCGGCCTCGAGGTGCTGCTGCTCACCGATTCGGTCGACGAAGTGTGGGTCGGCAACGTCACCGACTTCGACGGAAAGTCGTTCCAGTCCATCGCCAAGGGCGAGGTGGACCTCGACACCGAAGAGGAGAAGAAGGAGTCCGAGGCCAAGCGCGAGGAACAGGACAAGGAATTCGCAGACTTGCTGACCTGGCTCACCGAGACCCTCGGCGAGGACGTGAAGGAGGTACGTCTGTCGACACGACTGACGACGTCACCGGCCTGCGTCGTCGGCGACGAATTCAGCTTCTCGCCGCAGCTCGAGAAGATGTACAAGGCCTCGGGCCAGTTCGTGCCGACCTCCAAGCGCATTCTCGAACTCAACCCCACCCACGACCTGGTGACGGGATTGAAGAAGGCCCGCGAGGATCGCAGCGATGATCCGCACCTCGCCGAGACTGCCGAATTGCTTTATGCCACCGCCTTGTTGGCCGAGGGCACCGAGCTCAAGGACCCGGCGAAATTCTCCCGACTGCTGGCGGATCGGTTGACCCGCACCATCTGAGTGCCTTGCGGCAGTGGTGTGGTCAGGTGCCCCAGGCGGCACATAACCACACCACTGCGGCGCAGCCGCACTCACTGCGGAGGCAGGATGTGCTCCCCCGTCTTGTCGGTGCTCAGCGACAGTGAACTGATGTAGAGAATCTCGCCCTCGGGTCCGGTCTTGGCCGAGCGAATCATGTCGGGTCGCTCGAATTCCATGCCGCTGACGTGGCACATCACGAGCTCGTCGGACGGGTTGCCGTGCTCGTCGAACATGGGCAGATCGATGCCGTCGTCGGTGCGTCGCAGGTAGTACTTGCCCTTGGTTGCCACCGCAAGGATCGGCGGAAGTACCAGTGCGAGAACGAGAGCCACGATCGGTGAGTACGGTTTGATCGCAGATCCGAATGCCCCGAAGAACACCAGAATCGACAGGATTGCCGAGGCCGCCATCGATCCGAAGCCGACCGGGTTGATGTTGTAGAGCATGCCGCGTCGGAACTCGGGCACCTTGGGCGAGAGCTTCAGGATGTACTTGTTGAAGACGATGTCCGAGGCCACCACGGCAATCCACGCGATGCCGCAGTTGGCGTAGAAGCCGAGGATGTTGTTGAGGAAGCTGAACATGTTGGCTTCCATCAGGATCAGCGCGATCGCAAGATTGAAGAGCACGAAGACCATGCGGCCCGGGTACGTCTTGGTGAGCCGTGTGTACGAGTTGGTCCACGCCAGTGATCCCGAGTACGCGTTGGTGACATTGATCTTGATCTGGCTGATGACGACGAGGATCACAGCGAGCGTCATGGCGAGCCAGCCCGGCATGAAGTTCTCGTAGATCTCCAGGAACTGGTGCACCGGCTCGTTGGCGATGGTGGATCCGTCGACGACGTTCGCAATCAAGTAGACGGCGAGGAACAGACCGACGACCTGCTTGAGGGCACCGAAGATGACCCAGCCCGGTCCGGCGAGAAGCACTGCCGTCCACCAGCGCCGGGAATTCTCGGGCGTCTTGGGTGGCATGAAACGCAAGTAGTCGATCTGCTCGGCGATCTGCGCGATGAGCGAGAGACAGACGCCCGCGGCAAGCAATGCCGATCCGACGTTGACGCCCTTACCGTCGGCTCCGTCCTGACCGCCGTAGGCGAAGAACTCTCCGACCGAGTCCGGATTGCTGATCACCAAGTAGACGAACGGCAGCACCATCAGCACCAGCCACAGCGGGGTGGTCCAGACCTGAAGTTTGGCAAGGGCTTTCATGCCGTAGATCACCAACGGAATCACCATGATCGTGGACACCGCGTACCCGATGGGCAACGGAATACTCAGACCCAGTTCGAGTCCCTGCGCCATGATCGAGCCTTCGAGCGCGAAGAAGATGAAGGTGAACGTCGCGAAGATGACATTGGTGACGACCGATCCGTAATAGCCGAATCCGCTTCCGCGCGTGATCAAGTCGAGGTCGATGTTGTAGCGCGCAGCGTAATATGCGAGCGGGAGCCCGGTCAGGAAGATCACGACGGCGAACACCAGGATGCCCCAGAGTGCGTTGCCGGTTCCGTACGAGATTCCGATGTTGGCACCGATGGCGAAGTCCGCGAGATACGCGATGCCGCCGAGCGCGGACGTCGCGACAACACCGGTTCCCCATTTGCGGTAGCTACGCGGCGCGAAGCGCAGCGTGTAGTCCTCGAGCGTCTCTTTGAGCGCGGTGTCTGTCGGCGCTGGCTGTACGGCGGTCATGGCTCAGTAACGTAGGACCGCCACGTTGCCGCCGTGTCTTGCGTATGTGTAGCTACTGTTACTCATTCCGACGATTCGGACATGCGCCTGGGAATCGACCGCGGAGCGCCCCCACATGCGTCGGTCACCAGCGCAACCGCACTCGCGAGCACCGGTGCTCGCATCAGCCAACCCAGCACCGCCCAGCCGAGAGTCAGATGCTCGAGCGCACACCCGATCGCGCGCGTGCCGTCGGCGACGACGCATCCATCGCTGCTCTCGTACCGGACTCGGCGCAGCGTTCCCGGATGGTCCTCGGCGGCCGCGATCACCAGACCCGCCGAAGGGCGACGTGCGAACCACGGCCCGACGACGCTGCACGGGTCGCACGTGACGGACGCGTACAACGTGCCCGATGCACGGTCGGGACGTGCGTGCCATCGAGGGAGCCAGTTGCGAACCTGCGATCGGTGTTCGTTCCAGGCCGGCCCGAACCTCGCTGTCAGATGGGCCGTCTCGTTCCATGCCGCGATGCCGCTACTGAATGCGGCACCCGCCACTGCGGCCAGGAGCAGTGCCGGCGCATCGAACAGCACCGCGCCGGCCACGAGAATCAGCACCGCGCACAGCTGCATCGGATTGGCCACGTAGGCATAGGGTCCCGAGGTGACGAGCCGAGTGGGCGGATCCCAGGGAAACGGCGTTCCGTGGCCGATGATCGCGAAATCCCAGACGGCACGCATGGCCACGATACCCAGCACGGCAATCACCTGAATCGTCACCGAATCCAGCGCACCTCCTGTCCCGGCGAGCACTCCTGCCCACGACCTTCCGGTTGCCTCGAACGCGACAGAGGGAATCACGAAGACCAGCAGCGACGCGAACAGCACCATCTGCAGCACCACCCGAACCCGCAGTGCTCGCCGAGACGCCGTCAGCATGCCCAACGCCGTTGCCGGAACCAGACATACGAGAACGGCGAGCAGTTCGCCCCACCACCACGACGGCGTCAGGACCACCAGGGGCTCGAGACTGCCCATCACCAGAACGTCGGCCGTGACCAGGACGGCGACCACCGGCAGCGCATTCACCCAGCGAGACAACAGGATCGGTACCGCTCCCCACAGCAACGCCCACCCGAACATCACATCGACCGGCACCTCGAACCATTCGAGACCGTCGGTCCCGAAGCTCCACCATCCCAGGCGAACCGCGAGTGCGTTGACGGGCAGCAGACTCACCGTGCTCCACAGCAGCGCCAGCAGTGCACCGCCGCGCACCCTCACGTCCGCTCCGACACCCCACAGACCGGCGATCCACAGCACCGCGACCGAGACCAGCGGCACCATCAGTACCGCCGATCTCAGCACCGCGGTGTCCAGACCGGTCTGCACTGCCGAGCTCACGATCACTGCGCTCACGCCTGCAGGTCGAGCGAATCCAGTAGGTACCCCGCTGCCCGCTCGGCCACGAAGGTCTCGATGGGACCGAAGTACCAGGCGGGCGCAAGTTCGCGGTCGAAGTTCAACGTCCACGTCACTGCGGTACGGCCGTCGCCCTGCTCTGCCCAGCGAACGTCGATCGTCTTCCAGGTCAGCCACGTCGCGAGCGGGGTCGTGTCCGAGACCACCTGCATCCGAACCGACGTCGTGGTTCGCTCGGTCACCTCGAGCGTCAACGCCGACGACTGCTCACCCCAGTGATGAGTCGACATCATCGCGGGCCGATGGTGTGCCCCGGCGAATTCGACAACCCTCCGGTCACCGAGCTGCGAGCCCTGCACGTCCTCGTGCTGCGGCTCCGGAAACCCCCAGGACAGAATGCCCGACGGCGCAACCTCGTGAAATCGCAGCGGCGAGCCGACGGCCGAATCCACCTCGGCGGAGGAGGCGTCGAACACGCGGGTTGCCGACACGGTGGAGTCCGACGGGAACGTCGTCATCGGCAGCACCCCCTCGGACGCCATGACGAGTACGAGCACGGGCAGAACCGAAATCTGGAGCTTGCCACCGCCCTGCCGCCGGAAGTAGGAGACAAGACCCACCACGATGATGGCCACGCCGTAAAAAATCGGAGCCGCGAAGATGACGCAGATGAAGCCTTCACCCAGCACGATCATCGACAGCAACAGGCACACCGTCACCACCTTGACCGTCGTTCCGATGGCGCTACCCCACGGTGCCGACAGCACGACGACGATTGCGAGTACGGCAGGAATCCCGACGTAGAACGCTGCGGTCTGGTCTTGGCCGGTGTCCTGCAGAATCTTCCGAACGATCACGGCCACGGCGAAGGCGAGCACGATGGCAGCCAACACCCACTGCTGACGGTTCGGTCGATGCGACTGCTCTGGCACGAAATCTGGCTCGGGTCCCCCTGTACCGGTCATTGTGACAGTCGATCACACCAGAAGGGTGCCTCGCGGCGGATGAGTCAGGCGACTGCGCTGGCGTCCAGTAGCGAGAAGTTCGACAGTTCGGCACGAAGCATGTTCATCGCCCGATGCTGGGCCACCCGAACGGCTCCGGCCGTCATTCCGAGGGCAGCGCCGGTTTGTGGTGCCGTCAGACCCCACACCACACGCATCAGAATGATCTTGCGGTACCTCGTCGGCAGGGTGTCCATCAGAGCCTGCGCGTGATTGCGCAGTTCACCGCCGAGAGCGACCTGCTCCGGCCCGGCGTCCTGAGACTGCTCCTCGGGCATTTCGTCGATGGAGAACGTCTGTCGCAACACCGATTTACGCCCGGCGTCGGCCAACTTGTGGGCAGCGATTCCGTACACGAAGGCCATGAAGGGCTTGCCCATGTCGCGGTACTTCGGGATTGCGGTGACCAGGGCGAGACACACGTCTTGCACGACATCGTCGGCGGCGACGTCGAGGTTGCCGATTCGGGCGGCGCAATATCTGCGTACCGGCGGCTGGATCAGCACGAGCACCTGCTCGAGGGCGGTTCGATCTCCCGCGACGGCCTGCGGTACTACCTCGTCGAGCCTGTCCACGCCCATGGCCGATCTCCTCACTGGCAACGCGCGCCCTCACCTGAACGCTCATCAGTGCTTCGGTGCAGATTCCCGCTCGGCTTGGTCGCAGTGGCTATCACATCCGAGAAAAATGTGATTCAGGTAACACGGCGTGTCGCGGGAGCGAAGTACCCGACAACAACCAAGTCGCAGCACGTGACCTTCACACCCGCGGAGCGCACATGAACACCAGCGAGCAGACCAATCAGGTCGGTCGTCGCAGCACCGTTGCTGCCGGCGATGGCACTGCGCTGGCGGTTCGCGAATTCGGACATCCGAATGCGCCTCTGACCGCGGTATTCGTGCACGGACACTGCCTGCGCATGCAGTCGTGGACCGACCTGCGCCGGCAGGTGGAGCAGTCGTGGGGAGACGACGTTCGAATCGTGATGTACGACCACCGCGGTCACGGGGAATCGAGTGCGGCCGCGCCGGAGAGCTGCACCATCGATCAGCTCGGCGAGGACCTGGCCGACGTGATCCGCGCTGTCGTCCCGGTGGGGCCGTTCGTCGTGGTCGGACACTCGATGGGTGGCATGACGGCGCTCTCCTACGCGCGTCAGTACCCCGACGCCATCGGCTCGCGTCTGGTCGGGGTCGGATTGATCGCGACGACCGCGGGCGGGATCACCGACGACGGGCTCGGTAGTTGCCTCGCGCACCCGGCCGTGTCGGCGTTTCAGGCAGCTGTTCGACGCGCCCCTCGACTGATGTCGGGTGCCAAGTGGCTCAGTCGCGGAGTGTGCGCCCCCATCGTCAGGACGGCGGGATGCGGCTCCCACAAAGTCAGCCCGCGGGTGGTCACGCTGGCGACGGCCATGCTCGGCGACACGTCCATCGTGACGATGGCGGCGTTCCTCGGCGCGTTCCGCGGTCTCGACGAGGTGGCCGGTCTGGCCGCGCTGGCTTCGATTCCCACCCTGGTGCTGTGTGGCTCGGACGACCTGATGACGCCGATGCGACACTCGGAAACCCTCGCCTCCCACCTCCCCGACGCACGGTTGGTGCGCGTCGCGCAGGCCGGACACATGGTGATTCTCGAACGAGCACACGAGGTGGCGGACGCCATCGTCGAACTCGTGACGGCAGCTCGTCGGGCCCACGTGGGGGATCTTGCCCTGGCTCGCTAGACCTTCCGACGACTGTGGCCCGCACCGGATATCCGATGCGGGCCACAGCAGTGTTGTCGAGGCGGTGTTACTTCTTGACTGCGGGCGGAGCGTTGAGCAGCTGGATGAACTGTCCGGCGTTACCGATGACCGCGCCGAGGCCACCGGCGGAGGTGCCGGCGAGCGATCCGATGGCACCGAGGGCGATCGCGCCGATGACGCAGCCGCCGATGGGGCCGGCTCCGAGAAGAGTTGCAACCGGTGCAGTCACGACGACTCCGGTGATGATTCCGAGGAGGCATCCGCCGACGATTCCGGTTGCAGCACCGAGGAATCCACCGACAGAGGCCGTGAGGCTGAGGTTGTCCTTGACACCCGCGACTGCGGCGGGCAGATCGACCTGCTGCAGGCCGGGGAGGGAGGTGGAGACCGGGGTTGCCGCGGCAGGCGAGACATCGGCGGTCAGGGTGGCGTGGTTACCGTCGATCACGGCCGCGACGGGGTGCGAGAATCCGTCGGCGGCAATGGACAGCGGAACCGAGTCGACCAGTGCGCCATTGGCGTCACGGACCACGAGGTGGTTGTCTTCGTTGCTCAGAGTGCCGGCCGTCGTGTCGACGAGGACCTGGTTGCCGGCCTGGGTGACGTTCCACCCGACGGCAGCGGCGGGAGCCGGTGCCGGATCCGCGTAGGCGGTGCCCATGGCGGTCGTCATCGCTGCAATGACCAATGCGGACGTTGCCGCGAATCGAGTCAGCTTCATGTTCCTCTGTCTTTCGTCGTGTCCATCTCTCGATACCGAGCAGCGAAAAGCTATGGGCACAACAAGCGGGTGAGGCGAACCGAAGATGAACGAACGGGGTCGAATCGAACAACGATCGATCGCATCAACCCGAAAGGGACAGAACGACTTTCAGCGACCGATCGGTTCGTAAAGGGGACCCACGGGCTGTCTCTACTTACCGAAAAGACCAGGCTTGTTGCTGCCTCCGTGACCCACTCCGAAGTCGTAGGCGGACTCGGCGTGCTCGTGCTCGTCGAGGCCGTCGGCTTCGTGCTGCGCGTCGGCACGCACGCCCATGACAGCCTTGATCGCGAATGCGATGCCGGTGGTGACCACCGCGCAGTAGACGAACACCGCCACCACTGCGATCGCCTGCACCCACAGCTGATGCAGGCCGCCGCCGTAGAACAGACCGTCCACACCCGCAGGCATCTGTGCACTGGCAACAAGCCCGATCATCAGCGTGCCGACGATGCCACCGACGAGGTGCACGCCGACGACGTCGAGTGAATCGTCGTAACCGAAGCGGTATTTGAGGCCGATGGCCAGAGCACACAGAGCACCCGACGCGATGCCGATCGCCGCGGCACCTATCGGAGTGACCGCTGCGCACGACGGGGTGATGGCCACCAGACCTGCTACGACGCCCGAGGCCGCGCCGAACGATGTGGCGTGACCGTCTCGCCACTTCTCGACGACGAGCCACGCCGCCATGGACATTGCTCCGGCACCCATCGTATTCACCAATGCCACCGCGGCGACGCCGTCCGCGGCCAACGACGATCCCGCGTTGAAGCCGAACCAGCCGAACCACAGCAACCCGGCGCCGAGCATGACGGCCGGAAGATTGTGTGGGCGCATGGGATCTCGCGGCCAGCCACGACGCTTGCCGACCACGAGCGCGAGCACCAGCCCGGCTACTCCGGCATTGATCTCCACGGCCGTGCCGCCGGCGAAGTCGATCGCGCCGAGCCTGTTGGTCAACCATCCGCCGAACTCACTGGTGAGCCCGTCGAGCGAGAACACCCAGTGCGCCACAGGGAAATACACCAGGGTGGACCACAGGGCCGCGAACAGCACCCACGGCACGAAGCGCATCCGGTCTGCGACGGCACCGGAGATCAGCGCGACCGTCACCATGGCAAATCCTGCCTGGAACGCTGCGAACACCAACGCCGGAACGGTTCCCACCAACGGAATCGACACCGTGCCCGCCGCCGAGGTGTACACCCCGCCCAATAGACCCTCGAAACCGGCGTACTGCAACGGGTTTCCGATCCACCCGCCGATCACGTTGTCGCCGAACACCATCGAGAACCCGAACACCAACCACAGCAGCCACACGACGGCGATGGCCGACAGGCTCATCATCATCATGTTCAGCACGCTCTTCGAGCGCACCATGCCGCCGTAGAAGAAGGCCAGGCCGGGCGTCATCAGCAGCACCAGCGCGGTGCTGGCCAGCAGCCACGCGGTATCGCCCGCATCGGGCGCGCCGGTGATCACCTGCCCACGAACTTCGGCTTGCGCTTCTCGGCACGGGCCCGCCGCGCTTCCCTCATGTCCTCGCTGCTCCACGCGGCCTCGAACGCCGCATGCTGCTCCGGCGTCGGATCATCGCGAATCTCGTCGTCGTTGAACACGAGCTTGAGGTGTTTCAGGGCCAGCGGAGCGAGTTCGGTGATCGACTCGGCCCACTGCGTTGCAACCGTGAGATCGCCGAGCTTGTTGGCCAGCCCGCACGTGTACGCCTGCTCTGCGTGTACCCGCTCCCCACCCAGCAGGATGGTGCGCGCCACTCCCCCACCGGCGAGCGCAGCCAACCGCCGGATGGTCCAGTTGCTCACCGCGATACCGAGGCGCGTCGACGGAATCTCGAAGAAGCTTCCCGGCGCAACGACCCGCAGATCGCAGGCGATCGCCAGCTGCGTCCCCGCACCCACGGCCGGGCCGTTCACCGCAGCCACCACCGGAATCGAGGCGCGTTCGATCGCCGTCAGCATCTCTTCGAGGATCTGCCCGAACGAGTCGGGAAACGCATCACCGGTCAGATCCGCACCTGCGCAGAAGCTGGTGCCCTGACCGGTGATGACAACGACCCGCGCGCCGTCACGCTCGGCCTGTTCCACACCGTGGCGCACCGCAAGACACAGCTCCGTGTTCAACGCATTGCGTCGATCCGGGCGCTGCAATTCGAGAGTGACGACATCGCCGTCACGAGAGAGTCCGATCACGAGAGCAGAGGTTACCGACCAGTACCGGTTTTACCTACTGGGTGGCTGATCTACTGGTAGCCGTGATCGACACTCGAATCGCCGTCATCGGCGCGGGGCAGGCCGGACTCTCGGCCGGCTACCACCTCCATCGAGCAGGCCTGGACGCAGGCGCAGGCTTCGTGATGCTGGACGGCGCCCCCAGTCCTGGCGGTGCCTGGCAGTTCCGGTGGCCTTCGCTGACGCTGAGCACCGTCAATGGTGTCCACGACCTGCCCGGTATGACCTTCTCCGAAACGCTGGGCGACGAGCCGGCCGAGACTGTTCCGGCCGCCGAGGCCGTCCCCCGCTACTACCGCGAGTACGAGGAACGCTTCGAACTACATGTTCGACGCCCCGTCACGGTCACCGTCGTGTGCGATCGCGAGCCTCTCTTCCGGGTCGAGGCCGGGGAGACGGTCGTCATGGCCGAGGGATTGATCAACGCCACCGGAACGTGGGAGAAGCCGTTCGTTCCGCATTACGACGGAGCCGAGACGTTCACCGGCAGGCAATTGCACACCAAGGATTACCGGACCGCCGACGAGTTCGCCGGCAAGCACGTCGTGGTGGTGGGCGGCGGGATCTCGGCCGTCCAGCTGCTCGACGAGATTTCCCAGGTGACGACCACAACATGGGTGACGCGCCGACCACCGGTGTTCAGGGACAGTCAGTTCGACCACGACGCCGGACGCCAAGCCGTTGCCATGGTCGAGGAGCGGGTGCGAGCGGGCCTGCCACCGGGCTCGGTCGTCTCGGTGACCGGTCTGCTGCTGACGCCGTCGTTGGCCGCGGCACGCGAGCGCGGCGCGCTCGAGCGCAGGCCGATGTTCTCGAGGATCACCGCAGATTCGGTGGTGTGGGACGACGGATCGAGCCAACACACCGACGTGATTCTGTGGGCCACCGGTTTTCGCAGCGCACTCGACCACCTGGCTCCTCTGCGCTTGCGCGGGCACGGCGGAGGAATCGTCATGGACGGCCGGCTCGCCACTCGAGTGGCGGCGAACCATCGCGTCCACTTGCTCGGCTACGGGCCGTCCGCGAGCACGATCGGAGCGAACCGCGCCGGACGAGCCGCGGTGACGGAGATACTCGAAACGCTGGGCTAAGAGAGTTGCTCGGTCACGAACTTCGCCAGTGCGCCCAATCGTGCCCGGCTCGGCATCGAGGTCGGGACACCCAACGCATCCAACGGGGCCGATGTCACCGGACCCACGCAGATCGCGGCGACGTGGCCTCGAAGCGCGTCCAGGAAGGCGTCGAGCCGGCCGTTGTCCTTCGCGGTCGAGAGCAGCGACGCGACGGCGGGGGCGCTGGTGAACGTCACCGCGTCCACACGACGGTCGATGATCTGCGACAGAAGGTCGATGAGCGGAGCCTGGTCCACGGGACGGATCCAGCGGTACACCGGGATCGGTCGGACGTGCGCACCGAGTTCCCCCAGCGCATCGCTGAGATGGATCGTCGGTTCCCATTCGGTGATGACGCCGTGCAGCTGCACCGCAACGTCCACTCCGGAAACACCTTCGGCGGCAAGATGATCGGATACTTCCTGCGAGGCCTCGGTGGCCGGCGACCACTCTTCTCGAAGCCCCGTGCCGCGAATTGCCCCGCGCGCCTTGGGGCCTCGGGCAATGATTCGCGTGTGCCCCAGTGCTGTCAGGAGGTCTTCGCGCATACCCCAGTCGGCCGCCGCGTCGAGCCAGCCCCGAAAACCGATGCCGGTACTGATCACGACAATCTGCGGTGGACGCTCGACGATGCCCTCGGTGGCCGACTTCAACTCGGAGTCGTCGATCAGGGGCAGAACGTGAATCGCCGCGGCGTGAACGATGTTCGCGCCGCGGCGTTCGAGCATGGTGGCCAATTCGTCCGCGCGCCGCTCGGCGGTGAGGGCAACGGTCTTGCCGTCGAGCGGTTCCGACATGAGTACAGACTAGGCCCCCGACGTGCCTGGAACTGACAGGTCAGCTGCTGAACTTGTCCGGGTCCGGGCCGGTGCGGCCGTCGGCGGAGTCCAGCGCATTGATCTGCTGAATCTCGTCGTTGCTCAGCTCGAAGCCGAAGACGTCGAAGTTGCTGGCAATGCGCTCGGGGGTGACCGACTTGGGGATCACGACGTTGCCGAGCTGGATGTGCCAGCGCAGAATCACCTGGGCCGGGGTAACTCCGTGCGCCTCGGCGATGGGCGCGAAGGCCGGATCGTCCAGGACGGTGCCGGAGCCGAGCGGGCTCCAGGCCTCGGTGGCGATGCCCTTCGAGGTGTGGAAGGCGCGCAGCTCTTCCTGGATCAGACGCGGATGCAGCTCGATCTGGTTGATCGACGGCGTCTCGCCGACCGCGTCGATCAGCTTCTCGAGGGTGGGAATGGTGAAATTGGAGACGCCGATCGAACCGATCCGGCCGTCGGCCTTGAGCTTCTGGAAAGCCTTGAAGGTATCGATGTACTTGTCGCGATCGAGCTGCTGCCAGTGAATGAGGTACAGGTCGAGGTATTCGAGGCCCAGACGATCCATGCTGGCGTCGAAGGCCTTCAAGGTGGAGTCGTAGCCCTGATCGTCGTTCCACAGCTTGGTGGTGATGAACAGCTCGTCACGGGCGATGCCGGACTCCGCGATCGCCTTGCCGGTGCCGGCCTCGTTCTCGTACACCTTGGCGGTGTCGATGCTGCGGTACCCGACCTTCAGCGCCTCGGACACGGCGGCCTGGGCACCGTCGTCGGGAACCTGCCATACGCCGAACCCGAGCTGGGGAATGGACGTGCCGTCGTTGAGCACGATGGTCGGGACAGTACTGGTCTCGGCTGAATACGTCATACGAATGCCAACGGACGGCGCTGTGAATCTGTTCCCGGTCCCGGGGATACTGGTCCGGTGACTGCCACGCTCCGCATCGACGATCTGGCCGCTTTTCACGGCGATCGAACTCTGTTCTCCGGGCTCGACCTCACGGTGACCGAGGGCGATGTGATCGGGCTCGTCGGCGCGAACGGCGCAGGTAAATCGACGCTGTTGACGCTGCTCGCGGGTGTGGGGACGGCCGATCACGAGGGTGAGATCTACACCAGCCCACCCGACGCGACCGTCGGCTATCTCGCACAGGAGCCCGAGCGAATTACCGGGGAGACGGTGCTGGACTTCCTCGGTCGACGGACCGGGGTGACCGACGCCGAATCGTCGATGAACGCGGCCGCCGAGGCTCTCGGTTCGAGTGACGACGACCTCTACACCCCAGCACTGGAGAAGTGGCTGGCTCTCGGCGGCGCGGATCTGGCGGAGCGCACGGCGAAGGTGCTGGCGGATCTCGGTTTGGATGTCGACGGGTCTGCGCTCATGACGGCGCTGTCCGGTGGGCAGGCTGCGCGCGCCGGTCTCGCGGCGATTCTGCTCGCGCGCTACGACATTCTTCTGCTCGACGAGCCGACCAATGACCTCGATCTGGCAGGCCTCGAGCAACTCGAGCAGTTCGTCGTCGCGACGCGGGCGGCGATCGTCGTCGTCAGTCACGACCGCGAATTTCTGGCGCGGACGGTGACGGGTGTCGTCGAGCTCGATCGGGCGCAGCGTCGTATCGATGTGTACGACGGCAGCTACCAGTCCTATCTGGCGGAACGCGAGATTGCGCGCCAGCATGCGCGGGAGAAGTACGACGAGTTCGCAGACACCAAGTCGGCGTTGGAGTCCCGGGCCCAGATGCAGCGAAACTGGATGGAATCGGGGGTGCGCAATGCGCGCCGCAAGGCCACCGACAACGACAAGATCGCCCGCAAGACCCGCGCCGAGTCCACCGAGAAGCAGGCCGCGAAAGCTCGTCAGACACAGCGCCGCATCGAGCGGCTCGAGGTGGTCGAGGAACCCCGCAAGGAATGGGAGCTGCGAATGGAGATTGCGGCGGCTCCCCGTAGCGGCACCGTTGTCTCGGTGTTGGGCGGTGCTGTCGTTCGCCGATCGGAGTTCACATTCGGTCCGGTGACGACGCAGATCGAGTGGGGCGATCGAATCCTCATCACCGGGCCCAATGGCTCCGGCAAGACGACGCTGCTCTCGGTCCTGCTGGGCCGGTTGACGCCGGACGAGGGAATGGCCTCACTGGGTTCGGGTGTGGCGGTCGGCGAAATCGACCAGGCACGAGCATATTTCGTCGGCGAGGGGACAGTGTCCGACGCATTGAGTGCAGCGGTTCCGGACTGGCCCGACGCCGAAGTGCGGACGTTGCTGGCCAAGTTCGGACTGCGCGGCGACGACGCGCTGCGGCCGGCGTCATCCCTCTCGCCGGGTGAGCGAACTCGTGCGGCACTCGCATTGCTACAGGCCCGCGGCGTGAACCTGCTGGTGTTGGACGAGCCCACCAACCACCTCGACCTACCTGCCATCGAACAACTCGAACGTGCGATGGAGAACTTCGAGGGAACCCTGTTGCTGGTCACCCACGACCGCCGAATGCTCGACACCGTTCGCAGTACTCGTCACTGGACGATGAACGATGGGCAGCTGAGCGAGAAGTAGGTCGCGCTGAATCGGGTGCAGCTGGCCGCGGTGAGCGCGGTCAGCTGCACCCGATTCACGTCAGCTCAGCAGAATCTCGTTCACCTCTGCGGCGGGAAGCATCGGCAACGTGTGATGCGTGGCTCCGTCGAGTATCACGGTCCGCGCTGCAGGCAGGACGGTTCGGACCGCCGATTCGATGCGAGCAGCGTTGTGCACCTTCCCTTTCCCTGCCAGCACCACGGTTGTCGCTACACCGAAGTTCGCGAACGCAGCAGGTTTCGGCCGTTTCGGAACAATGATTTTTGTGGTCGGAGCATGCGCGGCTCCCAGAGCAAGTACGTCGAGCCAATCCGGATCCAACTGCGCGTCATCGGTTTCCCATCGCACGAAAGCACGCTGCCGTGTCTCGTTGGGAGACAGCAATGTCGGCAGGGCGTGCAGCAGGTACCGCGGACTCATGGAGCCGAAGCAGGAATTGGGATCGAGTAGCGTCAGCGTATCGATGCGACTTTCGTTGCGCAGGGCGTACGCCAGAGCGATCATCGCGCCGTAGGAATGTCCGCAGAGCGCCGCGGTGGGCAGCTCGAGCTCATCCAGCACCGCCGTCACCCAGTTCAGCAGCTCGTCCACGGAGTCGATGGACTGCTCACCCGGCACGCTCCGTCCGACATCGCCCATGAGGTCCACCGCGTACACCCGATATCGCTGCGAGAGCGCCGCCACGTTGGCGAACCACACGGTCGACGTCGCGCCCGCGCCCGGTAGTAACACCAGAGCCGGACCGTCGACGGGTCCGCAGGCGTTGATTCGTGTGGAGCCGTGCACCGTTTTCACGTCGATGGCTTGGGTATGTGCCGGCCACTCCCGCAGCACTCGGTCGTATGCGGCATAGAACTTCTCCAACGTCACGGCAACCCTCTATTCTCTCGATGATCGAGATAGTAGACAATAGAGAGACTTCTCGTCCAGCATCTCCCGAGGGACCAGCACATGACCGAGCCCATTTCTGCCGTCCATCAGCTACGTGCGCTGACCGTCGACCTCGATCTTCTGGGCGCGGAGTTCGCGCAGAGACATGCGCTCCATCCGACGGATATCCGGGCGCTGATCTGCCTCCTCGACGCGGACCGAGCCGGAACGCGCGCTACCCCCGGTTGGCTAGGAACCCAGCTGGGCCTGGAATCCGCGTCGGTCACAGCCCTGATCGATCGAATGGCGAAGCGAGAGTTGGTATCACGTGAGTCCGACCCAGCCGATCGCCGGCGAGTACTCCTCCGGGTCACCGCACATGCAGCCGAACTCGGCACCACGTTCTTCGGCCCCGTCATCGGCCGAGCAGTCGACGAGCTGGCGCGCTTCACACCCGAGCAGCGGGCGACGATCGACGAGTTTCTGACGACCATGCGCGCCATTGTCGCCTCCGCCCGGGACCAACAGACTTCGTAGCGACATCGAACTCATTCGTTATTACCCGTTGACAGATCGTTGGGTTTATACAACACTTCATTGTCATGAGCCCCGTCAAGCGCGGTACCGCGCTCCCGATCTTCAACAGGGTGGGTGTTCTGCGGGCAGAACGAAAGATGAGCCGCGCACAACTGGCCGAACTCGTCGAGGTGAACCCGCAGACAGTGGGAGCCCTCGAACGAGGCGACCACTACCCGAGCTTGGACCTCGCGATGCGCATCTGCGACGTCTTCGATCTGCCGATCGAAGCAGTGTTCTCGCGCACCGAACTCGGACCACTCTCGGCCGAACTCTTCCGAAGGGAAAAGGATCGATGACTACGCCCGGCTCCGACATCCTCACCCGCTACCAGGAGCGTCGCACGCGGCGCTTCTTGGAGAACGACGCGAAAACCCGTCACTGGCTTCCGAACTGGCGCACCCAGAAACGTCGACGCATACTCGTCGTCTTCCTGTTGGCGTCCTTGCTCACCCTGTTGGTGGTTGCCGTGTGGTCGCTGTTCTCCCGGTGGGCACCGATCGCATGGATCCCGGCCACGGTGATGTTTCTCGTCGCGTGGACGATGCTGCAGACAGTGTCCCGTCGGCACAGCGATGCACCGGTGGGCGCACTCGACGAATGGGAAGTGCAGCAGCGCAACGAAGCACGGTCGATCGGCCTCACCGTCACCCAGGCTCTGGTGATGATGGCAATTCTTCCAGTGATCGTGCTGTCGGGAGGGTACGACAACGAAAACCTTTCTTACGCCGCGGGTTTGTGGACGCTTGTTGCCCTGCTGACCGGCGGGTGCTCCCCCGCAATCATTCTCGCCTGGATCACCCCCGACCCCGAACCAGAAGACACCGAAGATTTCGACCAGCAGTAACGACCGAAAGGGCACCATGAGCACCCTCACGATCGACTCCGTCTCCAAGAGATACGGCGACAAGATCGCCCTGGACAACCTGAGTTTCGACGTCCGGCCGGGCGAGCTGTTCGGCTTCGTCGGCAGCAACGGCGCGGGCAAGACCACCACGATGCGCATCGCATTGGGCGTACTGTCTGCAGATTCCGGCCAGGTTCTGTTGGGCGGCAAGCCCGTCGACCTCGACGTCCGCCGCACCATCGGATACATGCCAGAGGAACGCGGCCTGTACCCGAAGATGAAGGTCGGCCCGCAACTGGCGTACATGGCCGAGCTCCATGGCTTGTCGTCGAAGGATGCCAAAGCTGCGGTGATTCGCTGGACCGAACGTCTGGGCATCGACGAGCGAGTGAACGACACCGTCGACGCGCTGAGCCTGGGCAATCAGCAGCGCGTGCAGTTGGCAGCAGCGCTGGTGCACGACCCCGCGGTTCTCGTGTTGGACGAGCCGTTCTCCGGCCTCGACCCGATCGCCGTCGACGTCATGAGCGAGGTCCTCCGCGAAAAAGCGGCTGCCGGAGTGCCGGTGGTGTTCTCGAGCCACCAACTCGACCTGGTGCAACGTCTGTGCGACCGTGTCGGCATCATCGCCGCCGGCTCGATGAAAGCCGTCGGCACCGTCGACGAACTACGCGGATCGGGAGATTCGCACCTGCACGTCCACGCACCGAACGCTGCCCCCGGATGGGCGTCGGGCATCGACGGAGTGAGCATCCTCGACCACAGCGACGGCATCACCGTTCTGGGGTTGGCACCGGGAGCCGACGATCAAGCAGTTCTGCGGGCCGCGCTCGCGACCGGACCGGTCCATGAATTCTCCATCCAGAAACCTTCCCTGAGCGACCTGTTCCGAGAGGCGGTAGTGGCATGAGCTCACAACTGAATTCCTTCAGCGCGGTCTCATTGATCGCCAAGCGCGAGTTCACCGTTCAGGTGATGAAGAAGAGCTTCGTCATCAGCAACGTCATCATTCTCGCCGTCATCGTCGGCGGCATCATCGCGTACTCGATCTTCTCGGGCAGCGGTGACGAGGAGCGCGACGTCGTCGGCATCGCTGGTGATCAGTCAATCGCGGCCGTAGTGGAAGCAACCGGCGACGCCGTCGGTTCTCCGGTCGAAGTTCGTGAGATCGCCGACGCGGGGGCCGCACGGAGCGGCGTCGAATCCGGGGATCTCGACGTGGCGCTGGTGCCGGACGGAACCGCAGGCGCATACACAGCCGTCACCGAGTCCGATCTGACCGGGACGTTGAGAGCAGTCGTCGAGGGCAGTGTTGCGACGCAGGCCACGAATGCTGCACTGGCGCAACAGGGTGTCGACCAGAACGAACTCGCAGCGTCGACGGGTGCCGCGACGGTCACCGTCGACGCCATCGATCCGCCGGACCCCGAAGCCGGTCAGCGGACCGCTCTGGCGCTGTCGGCAGTGTTCCTGCTGTACGCCCAGATCATCGGCTTCGGCATGTACGTCGCGATGGGCGTCGTCGAAGAGAAGTCCTCACGGGTCGTCGAACTGCTGCTCTCCACCGTTCGCCCGCTGCAGCTGCTGTGGGGCAAGATCCTCGGCATCGGTGCCGTCGGAATCCTGCAGCTCGCTCTATACGGAATTGCCGGTGTGGGAGCAGGATTGGGCACGGGCGTCCTCACCGTCACCGGTGCCGCCGTGAGTGTCTTCGCTGCCACGTTGGCCTGGTTCATCCTGGGCTTCGCCTTCTTTGCGGTGCTCTATGCGGCAGGCGGGTCGATGGTCTCGCGGCAAGAGGACGTGAACTCGACGACAATGCCGCTCCTGATCCTGATCATGGCAATGTTCTTCGCCGCCTTCTACTCCGTCAGCGATCCGGAGAGCACACTCGCGAACACATTGAGCTGGATCCCCCCGTTCTCCGCGATCATGATGCCGTTACGCATCGCCGCCGGCGTGACCTCGCCGGTGCAGATCGTCGGATCGGCGGTCCTGATGATCATCACCACCGCCATCCTGGCGATGGGTGCAGCGAAGATCTACCAGCGATCCATCCTTCGAATCGGCAAGACCGTCTCCTGGAAGGAAGCGTTTGCTCGCTAGGGTTCGCTGCGTAGGCTCCCCGATATGAGCCCACGGACATCCGCCGCCGAGATTCTCGATTCCGTTCTCGACGGCGGATCGTTCGTGTCCTGGGACTCCACGCCCGTGGACGTCCATCCTGGGGAGTCCTATCTGAGGGACCTGGCCAAGGCTCGCGAGAAGAGCGGCGTCGACGAATCGGTGTTGACCGGCGAGGGCACCATCGAGGGCCGACGCGTGGTGATCATCGCCTGCGAGTTCGCCTTTCTCGCCGGCTCGATCGGCGTTGCAGCTGCCGAGCGCATCACCTCCGCTGTCGAACGCGCCACCGCCGAAGGATTGCCATTGATCGCCTCCCCCACGTCCGGCGGAACGCGAATGCAGGAGGGCACACTCGCGTTCGTGCAGATGGTCAAGATCGCCGCCGCCGTCACCGCGCACAAGATGGCACATCTGCCATATCTGGTGTACCTCCGCAATCCCACGACCGGCGGGGTGTTCGCATCCTGGGGTTCGCTGGCCCACGTCACCGTCGCCGAACCCGGAGCGCTCATCGGATTCCTCGGCCCCCGCGTCTATCAGGCGTTGTACGACAAGCCTTTTCCCGACGGAGTCCAGACCGCCGAGAACCTGTACCAACACGGCGTCATCGACGGGGTGGTGCCGGTCGATCAGTTGGGGAATCTACTCACTCGAGCCCTGCGGGTGATCCTCGACGCCCCGACGTGGACCGATACCGCTGATGACAGTCCCGCACCCATGACCGAGCGGTCGGCCTGGCATTCGGTGCAGTCGTCGCGTCGCGCCGATCGCCCCGGAATTCGGCAACTGATCGAACATGCTGCTACCGAACAGGTTCCGCTCAGTGGTACCGGGCAGGGCGAGGCCGATACCTCGATCCTGTTGTCGCTGTGCCGCATTCGCGGTGTCTCCTGCGTGCTTTTCGGAAACGACCGCAGCAGCAGCTCCGCCAGCGCGACAATGGGCCCGGCGGCATTGCGCGAGGCCCGACGCGGAATGCGTCTGGCCGAGGAATTGCGAATTCCGCTGGTGCTCGTGATCGACACGTTCGGCGCAGCTCTGTCCAAGGAAGCAGAGGAGGGCGGCCTGGCACCCGAGATTGCGCGCTCCATCTCGGATCTGGTCACCGTCGACACTCCCACGGTGTCGGTGCTGCTCGGCCAGGGCACCGGCGGCGGAGCACTCGCACTGCTGCCTGCCGATCGCGTCCTGTGCGCCCAGAACGGCTGGCTCGCACCACTTCCGCCCGAGGGTGCCAGCGCCATCGTGCACCGCGACACCGCCCACGCTGCAGAGATGGCCGAGGCACAGGGCATCCGGTCGGTCGATCTACTGCGCGACGGCATCGTCGACGCCATCGTGCCCGAACTCCCCGACGCGGCCGACGAGCCGGCCGCGTTCTCCGGTCGCATCGCCGATGCCATCGCCCGAGAACTGCACACGCTGTCGACCGTCGATTCCGCCACTCGGACTCGGAACAGGCTCGGCCGCTACCGCACTCTCGGGGTCACCTTGTGAGTGGAAACTCGACCCCTGCTACGAGACCGGAGTGGAGCCTGCGGAACGACCGCAGGCTCCGCCGTGCACCTGCGAGGTCACGAGCGCCAACACGTCGCCCGCGCGTAGGTCTGCGGGCAACTCGACCGGACTGACGCAGCTGCGTCCTGGGCTGTGCACGTCCACCTTGACCACCGGACCCACCGAATGTCGGTTGACCACCACGGCCTGCAGCAGATCACCGAACTCGGCATCGACGCCCACTTCACCTGCGATGACCGAGCGCACCCGAGTCACCAGAATGCGGCCCCACTGCACCGGAGTGCCCTGCGCATCGGCCAGATCCTCCAGCGCAACGCCGTCGACGGTGATTCGGCCGCACACACAGTGCGTATCGGCGGGCCACAGCGATGGATCGCACCGCGCAACATAGGCGGCACCGAGAGACGGAAGCATGTCGAGAAGTGTCATGAGAAGCAGTCTTGCGCCGCGCGGAGGCGTCGAACAGAGGTGTTGACGCAATATTGACGGCGCATCAGCGAATATTGACGGCGTGTGGGCAAGAGTGCACGCGGCGACCGCCGGTCGACGGGATTCCGCCGGTCGTCGCCGGTAGTGCGCAACCCGGCCCGGACCACCCCACCCTCGAACTACGCTCCAGAGCATGAGTGGCGAGTATCGGCAGGCGTTCGAGAACAGCATCGACAACCGCGAGCAATTCTGGCTCGATGCCGCAACGGGAGTCGACTGGGACACCCCGCCTACCAGCGCGTTCGACGGCTCGCGGTGGTTTCCCGGGGCCCGTCTGAACACCTGCTTCAACGCCCTGGACCGGCACGTCGACGCCGGGCACGGCGACCGGACCGCGTTGATCTACGACTCGGCGATGCTCGGACTCACTCGCAGCTACACCTACTCCGAACTCCTCGACCAGGTCGCTCGATTCGCCGGGGTACTGCGCGAGCACGGTGTGGGGCCGGGCGACCGCGTGGTGATCTACCTACCGATGATTCCCGAGGCCGTCGTCGCGATGCTGGCGTGTGCGCGACTCGGTGCGGTGCACTCGGTGGTGTTCGGCGGATTCGCCGCCAAAGAACTCGCCGCGCGCATCGACGACGCCGAGCCGGTACTGCTGATCACCGCGAGCGGCGGGTTCGAGCCCGGTCGCGTCATCGAATACCTTCCCCTGGTGCAGCGCGCCCTCACTCTGACGACCGCGAAAACACCGTCGGTGATCGTGAAATCGCGCGAGGGAATCGCCGGCGACCACGAGTGGCTGGACTGGGACACCCTCATCGCCGACGCCACCGCCGCACAACCGGTTTCGGTGCTGGCCACCGATCCGCTGTACATCCTCTACACCTCAGGAACGACGGGAAAGCCCAAGGGTGTGGTGCGCGACAACGGCGGCCATGCCGTCGCGCTGACGTGGTCGATGCGCAACATCTACGACGTGGGGCCCGGGCAGGTGATGTGGACGGCATCCGATGTCGGCTGGGTCGTCGGACATTCGTACATCGTCTACGCACCCCTGTTCGCCGGTGCCACAACGGTTCTGTACGAGGGCAAGCCCGTCGGCACTCCAGATGCAGGCGCATTCTGGCGGGTGATCCAGGATCACGGTGTCCGTGCCCTGTTCACGGCACCGACTGCGCTGCGTGCGATCCGCAAGGTCGATCCCCACGCCGCCGAGCTCGAGAAGTACGACACCTCCTCGCTCGAAACCCTGTTCGTCGCCGGCGAACGCCTGGATCCCGATACCTACGAGTGGATTTCGCGCACGCTCGATCGACCGGTGGTCGACCACTGGTGGCAGACCGAGACCGGGTGGGCGATCTGCGCCAATCTTCGCGGGCTGGAACCACTTCCGATCAAACCCGGATCGCCGACCGTACCGGTACCGGGGTTCCAGGTGGGCATCCTCGACGCGTCGGGCAATCCGGTGGACGCAGGCACCGAGGGCAACATCGTCGTGCAACTGCCACTGCCGCCCGGCGCGCTGGTCGGACTGTGGAACGACGAATCACGTTTCCAGCGTTCGTATCTCGATACGTTCCCCGGTTACTACCTCACCGGCGACTCCGGCTACATCGATGCCGACGGTTACGTCTATGTACTCGGCCGCAGCGACGACGTCATCAACGTTGCAGGCCACCGCCTGTCCACCGGGTCGATGGAGGCGGTGCTCGCGGGCCATCCCGCCGTCGCCGAATGCGCCGTCATCGGTATCCACGACGACCTCAAAGGCCAGCGCCCCAGCGGATACGTGGTTCTCAAGGCCGGCGAGAACATCTCCGAGGAGCAATTGCGTACCGAACTGGTGGCCATGGTGCGCGATCAGATCGGTGCGCTGGCGACGTTCCGCGACGTGACGATCGTCGGAGCGCTGCCGAAGACCCGATCGGGCAAGATCCTGCGGAAGACGATGCGCCAGATCGTCGCAGGCGAGGAGTACGGCGTGCCATCGACCATCGAGGATCCGGCCGTCCTCGATGCACTGGAGAAGCTGCTCGGCAGATAGGCGGCGGTAATACGAGCAACCATGGCCGAAACCCGCGCGCCACAGCGACGTCCTACGCGATAGCGTCGTCGGCATGACAGATCTCGACACCCGTCCTTCCGTCGACTGGCTCGCCCTCGGTGCGGTCACCGTCACGGTGGTCTCGTGGGCCTCGGCTTTCGTAGCGATTCGCGGCGTCGGCGAGTCGTTCGGAGCCGGCCCGCTGGCATTGGGGCGACTGCTCATCGGATCTTTCGCACTCGGCGCGATAGTTCTGGTCAAAAGACGGTGGGTCAAGCCGAATCGGACACAGTGGCTGCAGATCGTCAGCATCGGTGTCTTCTGGTTCGGCATCTACAACGTCTCCCTCAACGCAGCCGAACAGCGCGTCGACGCCGGCACGACGTCGATGATCATCCAGATCGGACCGATTCTGGTCGCCCTGTTCGCGGGTCTGCTTCTGGGCGAGGGCTTTCCGAAGTGGTTGGTGATCGGTGCCGGTATAGCGTTCGCCGGCGCGGTGATGGTCGGTGTCGTCACCGCCGTCACCACCACCTCGACCACCAGGACGGACGCCGACTTCCTCGGCATCGCATTGTGTCTGATATCCGCAGTGACCTATGCGATCGGAGTACTCAGCCAGAAGCCGGTACTGCGCACGATTCCCGGCCTGCAGGTCACCTGGATGGCGTGCACCATCGGCGCGGTGTGCACGCTGCCCTTCGCGCCTGCTCTGCTCGACGACCTGTCGACCGCCTCGACCGGCGCCACCGGCGGACTGATCTATCTGGGCCTGGTGCCGACGGCACTGGCCTTCAGCACCTGGGCCTACGCGTTGACGCGAATGAACGCAGGCAAGCTCGGCATCACCACGTACGCCGTGCCGCCGATCACCATCACTCTCGCCTGGCTGCTGCTGGGCGAAGTGCCGCACTACCTCGCCGTGGTCGGCGGAGTGATCTGCCTGGTGGGAGTCGGGTTGTCCCGCAGACGCTAAAGCGCCTTGAACCGTGCAATCGCCACTTCACGCTCGTGCTTGTGGTCGACGATCGGCTCCGCATAGTCCTTCGGGCGACCGAACTTCAACGTGTGCACGGCTTTACCCTCTTCACCACGCAGCTCCGGCACCCAGCGTCGAACGTAGTCGCCGGTGGGGTCGAACTTCTCGCCCTGGGTGATGGGGTTGAACACACGGAAGTACGGCGAAGCGTCGGTACCGGTTCCCGCGGTCCACTGCCAACCGTGTTGATTGCTCGCCAGATCGCCGTCGACGAGATGCTGCATGAAGTAACGCGCTCCCCGCCACCACGGCAGGTGCAGATCCTTGACGAGGAACGACGCGACGATCATGCGGACCCGGTTGTGCATCCACTTCTCCGAGTTCAACTGCCGCATACCGGCATCGACGATCGGGAAGCCCGTCTCCCCCGTGCACCACGCCTCGAACAACTCGTCGGCGTGCTTGCCCGAGTCCAGTTCGATCGCGTCGAACTTCTTGACGTAGTTTTCCCGGGCACTGTCGGGACGCTGAAAAAGGATGTCGCCGTAGAAGTCTCGCCAACAGATCTGCCGACGATACGACGCGGACCCCTCGCTGCGCAGTGTGCCGAGGTCGGCCAACATCGTCCGCGGGTGAATGGTTCCGTACTTCAGGTGCACCGACATCCGGCTTGTCGAATCCAAATCGGGACGATTGCGCTCGTCGTCGTACGCAGAAACCTCGTCGAGAAATTCCTTCCACTGCTTCGACGCGGCCTCCTCGCCGGCTGCCGCGTCGGACGCCTCCTTCTCGGAAGGAATCTTCACGCGCCGAACACCTTTGACCTCGTCCGGGTCGATCCACGTCGCACTGGCGGCCGACGTGTCGGCAGGCCCGCGCCAGCCGTGTTCCAACCACTGGCGTGAGTAGGGCGTGAACACCTTGTACGGCTCGCCGTCGTTCTTGAGGATCCGCCCGGGGGCGACCGCATACGGGGAGCCGGTCTCGACCAGGGTCACCTTCTCGCCCACCCGCTTGTCTCGCTCGCGACCGTAGGGGCCGTAGTCGGCACTGATGTGGACGTCCTCGGCGTCGATCGCCTTCGCCACCTTCGGGACCACCGTCTCGGGGTCGCCGTGCACCACCATCAACCTGCCGTCGAGCTGCTCGTTCAGTGCCTCGAGAGACCGAAACAGGAAGTCCTTGCGTGGACCGCCGGAGGGCTTCAGCAAGCGGTCGTCGAGCACGAACAGCCCGAGTACCGGATCTCCGGACTCGGCGGCGGCGGTGAGTGTGGGCAGATCCCCCAAACGGAGGTCACGGCGGAACCATACGAGCGACATGGTGTCAGTCTTACCCAACCGTCCGGAGTGCAACCCGCCCGCGTCGATTCCCTCCGCCCGACCCCAGGTGCAGTTACCGTGTATGCGGCACCGCGCCTGCCGGGGAGGAACACGCGTCGACATGGCATTCGAGTGGGGAGCGCCCCATCGGTACGACTTCTTTCCCGATTACCTGGTTCGACGGAACTTGATGACGCTCGCGCGAATCGCCGTTGTCCTGGCCACGGTGGTCCTGGGCCTACAGTCCCTGTTGTTCGAGCTCGGCACCGACCGGAGCAACTCCGGTGCGATGGTCGTGGCCGTAGGGGTTGCTGTCGTCGACGTGGGGTGGGCTGCGCTGCTGTGGCGATCACGTCCGTGGTTCACGGAAACACAGTCCCTGTGCTTCGTGGTCACCGCAGTCGTCTTCATGACCACCACTGGACTACTCGTTTCGATCCCGCTTCTCGGCCTGGCCGAATGTACCGGGTTCGCCGTCGTCTGTGGCTACGTGGTGTTTTTTCACGGCCCTCGTGTTTTCGTCGCAGCGATCACCGGCGCGGTGTCGGCGACCATCGCCATCGGGATTGCCGAGCTACACGACGGCGTTCCACCGATACAGGTTGCGGCACTGGGTGCGTCGGTTCTGATCATCATCGGCGCAGTGCCGATGATGACACTCGTGATCGTCGGCATGATGACCCTCGACGTCGAGGACTCGGAGATCGACGAACTCACCAGGACATTCAACCGTCGCGGGCTCGACCGGGAAGTTCGGCAGTCGATCACGTCGTCCGACTCCGCACAGTCCATCACCGTCTACCTCCTCGATCTCGACAAGTTCAAGTCGATCAACGACACGTACGGTCATTCCGCTGGCGACGAGGTACTCGTCGCGGTGGCCGATGCTCTGCGACGAACCGAACCGGCGATGACAGTGGCGCGGCTCGGCGGCGAGGAATTCGTGGTGGTCGACGCAGCCACGCCAGCCCCGTCGACCGCTCCCGAAGCCACGGCCGAAGGGCTGCGGCGCGCAGTTCGTGAAGCCGCCACACCCGTGGTCACGGCCAGCATCGGCGTCAGCGGACCGATGCACACGGACTCGTCTTCCGTCGACCGAACATTGCGTGCGGCGGTGGCAGCTGCGGATCGCGCGATGTACGAGGCCAAGCGTGCGGGCGGCGACCGAGCACATCACGATTCGATGTCGTGAAAGAACTCTCAGAGTACCGCCAACAACGGCTCACCGTGGTCGCAAGAAGTCCCTCTAGCTTGGGAAACACCCCGAGAGACGAGGAGAACATCATGACGAACACCCGCCCCTTCCCCGGCGCTCTTTCCCTGGTGAACAGCACCTGCACTTTCGAGAAGTACTACGAGCAGCTCTACGCCAAGGCTCCGGCACTCGCCTGGTCACTCGATGCCGACACCGGCCGCCGCAGTGCTCTCGAGGAGTTCTTCGCCAAGACGCCCGAAGAACGCCGAACCACCGTCGACAGCTGGGTTGCCTGAACCGTCACAATGGACCGGTGACCGAATCGTCGAGTTCCCCTGCCACCGTCCTCGTCGTCGATGACGACGCCGACGTGCTGTCCTCACTGCAACGTGGACTGCGCCTGTCGGGATTCACCGTCATCACCGCATCCGACGGAGCAGAGGCACTCGGCGTGGTCTCCAGATCCACACCCGACGCGATCGTCCTGGACATCAACATGCCGGTACTCGACGGGGCCAGCGTCGTGACCGCGTTGCGCGCGATGGGCAACGACATCCCGATCTGCGTGCTCAGTGCCCGTAGCTCGGTGGACGATCGCATCGCCGGGCTCGAATCCGGGGCCGACGACTACCTCACCAAGCCGTTCGTGCTGGCAGAACTCGTTGCGAGAATCCGCGCAATGCTCCGCCGACGAGGCACCAATCCAGTTGTGCCAGTGATAGATTCGGGTGTACCGAACTCGGCGGTGGCCATCGGGAGCCTGGTGGTCGACATCCCCGGTTATCGCGTGCATCGCGGCGGCGTCGACATCGACCTGACCAAGCGGGAATTCGAATTGCTGGCAATTCTGGCGAGAAACAAGGGTGTGGTCCTCACGCGTGAGCGATTGCTCGAACTGGTGTGGGGCTACGACTTCGTCGCCGACACCAACGTCGTCGACGTGTTCGTCGGCTATCTTCGTCGCAAACTCGAATCCGATGGGTCACCGCGCATCCTGCACACCGTCCGAGGCGTCGGCTTCGTCGTCCGAGACGCCGCATGAGCTTCTCGCTGCGCGCCCGCGTCGCTGCCGCCACGGCCCTCGGTGCCACCCTCGTGGTTGCCGCACTCGCGGTGGTCACCTCGGTTGCCATCTCCCGCAACAACGTCAATCAGCTCGACGAACGGTTGACGACAGCGTCACAGGTGCTGGTCCCGAACTCGTCGACGTTGGAGGCCTTCATAGATCAACTCTCCGGCGCATTCGCCGTCACCATTCGCAGCGGTGACATCGTCGTCGCGTCCACACCGACGCGGCTGCCCGCGCTGGACACCGGATCGCAGACCGTCGACGTCGACGGCCAACGGTTCCGCGTCTACACGGCAGTATCGACCGTCGTGTCCACCATCTCCATTTCGATCGGAGTGCCGGCCCTCGAGGCACAACAGGTGACCGACGAGCAACAAAAACAGGTGCTGATGCTGGGGCTGGTTGCGATCGCCGTGTCCACGGGCCTGGGCTGGCTGTTCGGCGGGCGAGCCGTCAGACCGCTGGTGACGTTGACCCGCCAGGTCAGCGCGCAGCCACCGACTGCTCCCGAGACCCGCACCGGTGTGACCGAGGCCGACGCACTCGCAGTCGCGATCGGGGGCATGCTGACCAGACTCAACGAGGCCCAGGACCGTACCAATGCCGCACTCGACACCGCACGCGACTTCGCTGCTGTCTCCGCACACGAACTGCGCACCCCACTGACGGCGATGCGCACCGACATCGAGGTCCTGCGAACCCTCGACCTCAAGCCCGCGCAGCAACGGGAGATTCTGGGTGATCTCGAGCGAACGCAAGGACGGGTGGAGACGACGCTGACCGCTCTGGAACGCCTCGCGTCGGGCGAACTGTCCAGTGAGGGCGACAGAGTCGAGACCGACATCATCGACATCTGCGACGTCGCAGCCCAGGACGCGCAGAGACTGCACCCCGAACTCGACATACGCGTGGAGTCCGCTCCCGATTCCGAGATCACGATGCGCGCACTACCGACCGGTCTGCGATTGGCCGTCGACAACGTGATCGGCAATGCCGTCCGGCACGGCAACGCAACCTCGATCGTCATCACTGCCGAACGGGTGGACACGACGGTGCGCGTTCTGATCGACGACAACGGATCCGGGGTTCCCGTCGATGAACGCGAATCGGTGTTCGGCCGTTTCGAGCGCGGCACCAGGGCAGCGAAGGGCGGCTCGGGGCTCGGCCTGGCACTGGTTGCGCAGCAGGCCGAATTGCACGGTGGCCGTGTCTACTTCACCGACAGTCCACTGGGCGGCGCGCGCCTGGTGATGGAGTTGCAGATTCGCTGAGTTGCGGCATTCGTTACGCGGGAGAAACCCGCAGGATCGCCCGATGCGAGGAGTATGGAATCGTGCACTCGTCATCGGATTTCACCGTTCCCGTCATCGACATCTCGCCCTACGTTCTGGGTGACCGCTCCCCGGAGGCCGACGCGATCGCGCGCCGAAGCGTGGCATCGGACGTCGACCATGCATGCAGCACAGTCGGTTTCATGCAGATCGTCGGACACGGCATCCGGGACGACGTCGTTGCCGGGCTCGCGTCGGCGATGGATTCGTTCTTCGGACTCGATCCAGCACAGAAATCGGCTTACATCTGCCCGCCCGAGCTCAATCGCGGCTACACCGCCCCGAAGAGCGAAACGTTGAGCCTGAGCTTGGGGCTCGATTCGGCGTCGGGCATGAACGACTACTTCGAGGCATTCAACGTCGGCACCGGTGAGCCGAACACCTGGCCCGAGTCGACCGGGTTCCGGAGCGCCGTCGAACTGTATTTTGCCGAAGCTGCCCGTGTGGCACGGACGCTGACCGGGGTGTTCGCCGATGCGCTGGGGGAATCGCCGAACCTGTTCTCACGCATCACCGATCAGTCACTCGACACGCTGCGCATGAACAACTACGCGCTGGATCCGGGCACCGACGTCCCGGAGTGTGAACTCACCGGAATGAGCGAGCACACCGACTACGGATTGGTGACGGTGCTCTGGGCCGATCGGGTACCCGGCCTACAGGTCCTCGGTGCCGACCGGCTGTGGCACGACGTGCAGCCTGCCGAGGGCGCGATGCTGGTGAATCTGGGTGATCTGACAGCCCGGTTGACCAACGATCGCTGGATGTCGACTCTGCATCGTGTGCGGCCACCGGTATCGGGCGGAACGATTCGACGCAGGCGTTCTGCCGCCTTCTTTCACGACGGAAACCTCGACGCACTGATCGCACCGTTGGCGTCGTGCGTCGAGACAGGCGCAGTGCCCCGGTACCGACCGGTCACCGTGGCCGAACACATCCAGGCAAAGCTGGCAGGTTCCCGAGGCGGAACGGCGAATGCCTCGGCAACCCGCGAAGCCGAGCGAGTACGACGCGCTGTTACTCGACCTGCGGTTACTTGACGTCGAGCAGGTCGATGACGAACACGAGCGTCTTGCCGGACAGGCGGTGACCTGCGCCGGCTGGGCCGTAGGCGAGCTCGGGCGGAATGGTGAGCTGACGGCGTCCGCCGACCTTCATTCCGGGGATGCCGTCCTGCCAACCCTGAATCAGTCCGCGCAACGGGAACTGGATGGATTCGCCGCGGTTCCAGGACGAGTCGAACTCTTCGCCCGAGTCGAACTCGACGCCGACGTAGTGCACCTCGACGGTGCCGCCTGCAACTGCCTCTGCGCCGTCACCCTCGACGAGGTCGACCGTCACCAGGTCCAATGGTGCGGGTCCGGCCTGAAATTCGATCACTGGCTTCGTCACTGAAGTCTCCTGCGGTTGATGCCGGCCCGCCGACGCCGGCTGTGAAGCTCTGGGCATATTCCGCTTCGACTTTACGTCGTGACGGTCAACCAATTGGAGCTGGCATCAAATTCGTCTTGTATTCGCAGGTCAACGTGTTGCCGGTTGCGGGGTCGCCCATCTCCACCTTCCAGGCGTCGGAGAACTGATTCACCCCGTGGTGCATCGAGATGGTGCCCGAGATCAATACCGTTCCACGCGAGAACAGTCCGCGTTCGGTGAGCACGTCCAGCCAGTACTGCGGAGCGAGGAGATCACCGAGCGTTCCGGCCTGAATGAGTGCTCCGTCCGCCCAGGCGGTCAGGGTGATCTCGTCCAGTCGATCGGCCACGTCGGTCAACCGCCACGCGCTGGTACCCAGCACGTCAGGGGCGGCGTTCTTGCTCCACGCGACGCTGTGAACTTCCAGGTCACGATCGGTGTGATCGCACGCAACCGTGAGCAGTACGTCGTCGATCGTGTTGCCCAGGACGACCAGGGCCCACTCGGCCTCACCCGAGGTGCGGCCGTGCTGGACGGCGACGGTGTCGGTCTGCTGCGCCAAGTAGGGCGAGATGGGGTACAGCGCCGGGGTCACCGTCGGGGCGGGTACCCCCAATTCGGCCAGCTCCGCGATGTGCGAGGCCACCTCTTCCTGGTTGCGGCCTGCGTACCCCGCATTGAGCAGCGTGGTGACCTCGAGCGACTCGGTCGTGCCGTCGGGCAGCGTGAATGTGAGCATCAGTAAGGACCCTCTCCTCGTAAATTTTCTGTTTCCGATACGCCGAAAGCCTTGCGCATACGTCTTGTATACAGCAAGTATGGAGCACGTACAACGGATAGAGTGATCCCAGGCACACGAAGGAGTCGTCATGACCGAACCTGTTTCGGTGGATAGAAAGGGCCTGGCCAAGGCCTTCGCGGCCAGCCTGACCGGAACGGCATTGGAGTGGTACGACTTCGCCGTCTACTCGGCCGCCGCCGCGCTGGTGTTTCCGCTGGTCTTCTTCCCGGACAGCGACCCGCTGACCGGAACACTGCTGGCCTTCTCGACATACGCCGTCGGGTACATCGCCCGTCCGGTCGGCGGATTCGTCTTCGGACGCCTCGGCGACGTGATCGGGCGAAAACAGCTACTCGTCATCACCCTGCTGTTGATCGGCGTCACGACATTCGCCATCGGCTTGATCCCCGGATACGACACCATCGGCATCGCAGCTCCGATCATCCTCGTCACGATGCGGTTCTGCCAGGGCGTTGCCGTCGGCGGCGAGTGGGGCGGTGCCGTCCTGCTCTCCAGCGAATACGGCGATCCCCGCAAGCGTGGCTTCTGGTCTTCCGCCGCGCAGATCGGACCACCGGCGGGAAACCTGCTCGCCAACGGCGCCCTCGCAATCCTGACACTGTCGCTGACCGACCAGCAGTTCGAGTCCTGGGGATGGCGGGTGGCATTCCTCTTCTCGTCCGTACTCGTCGGGTTCGGTTTGTGGATCCGCCTGAAGCTCGAGGACACCCCGGTGTTCAAGGCACTCCAGGAAAGCGGAGATCGCTCGGAAGCCCCGATCAGCGAGGTGTTCAAGACCGAACTCCGCCCATTGGTGGCAGGCATCATGTCTCGTGTCGCACCGGACGTCATCTACGCGCTGTTCACGGTTTTCTCCATCACCTACGGCACGCAGAAACTGGGCTTCGAGCGCAGCGAAGTACTCACGGCCATCCTGATCGGATCGGCGTGCCAGCTCGGCCTGATCCCGCTCGCCGGAGCGGTGTCCGACCGGATCAACCGACGTCTCGTCTACGGCGTCGCAGCCGTGGGCGGTGTTGCCTGGAGCGCGATCTTCTTCCTCGTCATCGGCGGCGGATCTCTACCGCTGCTGATCCTGGGTGTGGTGGTGGGCCTGGCGTTCCACTCGTTCATGTACGGGCCACAGGCAGCGTTTGTCACCGAGCAGTTCAGCGTGCGATTGCGCTCCACCGGTAGCTCGTTGGCGTACACGATCGCCGGTGTGTTCGGCGGGGCGATGGCACCGTTGATCTTCGTGTACCTGTTGGACAAGACGGACAGTTGGGTGCCAATCGCCGGATACATCGTGGTCGTCGGTGCCGTGACACTCGTCGGCCTCGCACTCGGCCGCAACCCCGACCCCACCGAGGACGAGCACTACGTGCTACTGAACCAGGAGCACGAAAAGGCTACGCGCGCAGCAGAGTCTGAAGTGTGACCTCGAGGTGAGCGTCGATCTTCTCGTGTACCAGGCCCTCATCGCCCGCACCGAGTGCGTCGATGATGGCCTGGTGCTCGGCGCACACCCGATGCTGCCGGTTGGCGGCGGTGAACAACGCACTCAAGCCCACGCGAAGCTGGCGTGCTCGCAGACCGGCATATGTACGAGAGAGCAGATCGCTTCCCGCCGAATCGATCAGACTCTGGTGAAATGTGCCGTCCCAGTCGATGAACTGCTTGGGTGCATCCGCATCGCCCGAGTTCATCAGCAACTCCTGCTGCGTCAGCGCGTTCTGCATCGCCGCGATCGGAGCATCACCGGCGCGCAGTGCTCGGGTGGCCGCGTGCCGCTCGAGGACGCCGCGGAGATCCATCAGTTCGGCGATCTGCCGTCCGGACATAGCCGGTACGTGCGCGCCGCGCTTGGGCACCATCTCGACCAGACCCTCGGACTGCAACATCAGCAGCGCTTCACGAACCGGTGTGCGCGATACTCCGATTCGCGTCGCGAGCTCCTGCTCGTTGAGAAAAGTGCCGGTGGCGGCCGGTGACGACAACACCTGATCGCGCACGAACAGATACGCCTTCTCCCTCCCCGACAGCGGCTGCATACGATATGTATACCTGTCTTCCTCCGACGACACCAGGAGTCACACCGTGAGCTCGTCCATCCGCATCAGCCTTGCCCAGATCACCAGCGGCGAACACCCCGCCGAGAACCTCGAACTCATCGAGACTCATGCCCGTGCAGCAGCACATGCCGGATCGGACGTCGTCGTGTTTCCGGAGGCGACGATGCGTTGCTTCGGCGGACCCATCCGAAAGTTCGCACAGCCTCTCGACGGCGAATGGGCCAACGCAGTGCGCTCCATCGCGTCGGACGCCGGGATCACCGTCGTCGCGGGGATGTTCACGCCCGCCGCCGACGACAGAGTGACCAACACACTGCTCGTCACCGGCCCCGGCATCGATGCGAGCTACGACAAGATTCACCTGTTCGACGCGTTCGGATTTGCCGAATCCGACACCGTCGCACCGGGTTCGGACCCACTGGTACTGGACATTGCCGGGGTTCGAGTGGGCTTCGCGACCTGCTACGACATTCGATTCCCGGCACTGTTCCAGAAACTCGGCGACCTCGGCGCGGAACTCGTTCTCGTTCCGGCGTCGTGGGGAGCGGGTGACGGCAAAGTGGACCAGTGGACCCTGCTCGCTCGCGCACGCGCGTTGGATTCGACGACGTTCATCGCAGCCTGCGACCAAGCCGAACCTGTTGCCGCCGAGGGAAATGCACCATTGGGCGTGGGACACAGCGTCGTCTGCTCCCCCACCGGCGAAATTCTCGGGCAACGCGACGCGACGCCCGGCATGCTGACGATCGACATCGATACTGCAATGGTCGCCGCCGTGCGCAAGACGCTGCCGGTATTGAAGAATCGCAAGCACTTCGACGCCTGACAGTGCCGCGAACTCGAAGCTATGGACGGGATTCGGCCGTAAAGCGTCCATAACTTCGAGTTCGGCACGGGGATACGACAAAGCCGCCGGCTCCCGAGGGGAGCCGGCGGCGTTGTTGTGCAACAGCTAGCGGGAGCTGACGTCCTGGTAGTCGCGCTCGGTGTAGCCGGTGTAGATCTGACGCGGACGGCCGATCTTGCCGGTCGTGTCCTCGTTCTGCTCGCGCCAGTGCGCGATCCAGCCCGGAAGACGGCCCATCGCGAACAAGACCGTGAACATGCGCGGCGGGAAGCCCATCGCGCGGTAGATCAGGCCGGTGTAGAAGTCCACGTTGGGGTACAGCTTGCGCTCGACGAAGTAGTCGTCGGTGAGAGCGGTCTCTTCGAGCTTGAGAGCGATCTCGAGCAGCTCGTCGCCGTTGCCCAGCTTGCCGAGGATCGTGTGCGCGGTTTCCTTGACCAGCGTCGCGCGCGGATCGAAGTTCTTGTACACCCGGTGTCCGAAGCCCATGAGCTTGACGCCGTCTTCCTTGTTCTTGACTCGACGCAGGAAGTCGGTGGCGTCGCCGCCCTCGGCCTTGATCTTGTCGAGCATCTCGAGCACGGCCTGGTTGGCTCCGCCGTGCAGCGGGCCCCACAGCGCATTGATGCCGCCGGAGATCGAGGTGAACAGGTTGGCCTGCGAGGATCCGACGAGGCGCACCGTCGACGTGGAGCAGTTCTGCTCGTGGTCGGCATGCAGGATGAGCAGCATGTCGAGTGCCTTGACGATCTCGGGATCGACCTCGTACGGCTCGGCGGGGAAGCCGAACGTCATGCGCAGGAAGTTCTCGACCAGACTCTTCGAGTTGTCCGGGTAGAGGAACGGCTGGCCGACCGACTTCTTGTAGGCGTAGGCCGCGATGGTCGGCAGCTTGGCCAGCAGACGGATGGTGGAGAGCTCGACCTGCTCGGGATCGTTCGGCTCCAACGAATCCTGGTAGTACGCCGACAGCGCGTTGACCGCGCTCGACAGCACAGGCATCGGGTGCGCGTTGCGCGGGAAGCCGTCGAAGAACCGCTTGAGGTCCTCGTGCAGCAGCGTGTGGCGACGGATCCGGTCGGTGAACGTCTCGAGCTCATCTGCGGACGGCAGCTCCCCGTAGATCAACAGATAGCTGACCTCGATGAACGACGACTTGCCCGCAAGCTGTTCGATCGGGTACCCGCGGTAGCGCAGGATCCCCGCGTCACCGTCGATGTACGTGATGGCCGACTTGGTGGACGCGGTGTTGACGAACCCGCCGTCCAGCGTCGTGTAGCCGGTGGTCGCCAGCAGCTTTCCCAGCTCGATGCCGTTGTTGCCTTCAGTGGCCTCGGCAATCGACATGGAATATTCGCCACCGGGGTAGGTGAGGGTGGCTTTGGCATCATTCTCAGCGGGCACGAATGGTCCCTCTCGAACTCGTGTAACGGACACGTACTTAAAACGGACAGTTCTTACGTCGATAGTGAAACTAGTCTCTCGACGCCTCGGACGCCCAGGGAGGGTCGGCACCGGGGCGCGAAACCGTGATTGCCGCTGCCTTCGCGGCGAACTCGAGCGCTTGTTGCCAATCTTGCTTGCTCATCGCCTTCACCGCGTTCGATGTGATAATGGTCTCCTTCTGCAAAAAGCTCAGCAGAGCCCCGTGCACGGTGTCACCAGCGCCTATCGTGTCGACGACGTCGACGGCCACACCCGGCACCGAGATCTCGTCGTCTGCAGTGAAGACCGAAATTCCGTCGCCGCCACGCGTCATGACAACAGCGGTGACCCCGGCCGCGAGCCAGTCGTCGACGGTGGTCCCCTGCGTTCCCAGCCCCAGCCAGTACGAGTCGTCCTCGGACACCTTGAGGATGTCGATGCTCGGCAGCCACGAGCGGAAACGGTCTCGGAAACCGTCGGCGGTGATGTCGCCGCTGGTGCTGTCGATGGCGGCCGGCCGGATGTTGGGGTCGAGCATCGTCAGCTTGCCCGCCGCCCGCGCCCGATGCAGCAATCCCGCGTACATCGACGCGCCGGGCTCGTAGAGCAGAGACAACGTGCCGAACGAAAGGACGCTGATCTCGTCCGGGAGATCGCCGGGATCTGCCACGAGCCGATCGGCGGTGCCATCGGCATAGAACGAGTATTCGGCGCTGCCGTCCTCGGCGAGGGTGGTCATCGCCAAGGTGGTCGGCTCGTCGCCGCGCTGAACCCACGAGATGTCG
The DNA here is from genome assembly GCF_027270735.1 of Rhodococcus ruber. Taxonomy (GTDB): domain Bacteria; phylum Actinomycetota; class Actinomycetes; order Mycobacteriales; family Mycobacteriaceae; genus Rhodococcoides; species Rhodococcoides rubrum_A. The sequence goes on from NZ_JAPWIJ010000005.1 coordinate 430,416, forward strand.
ACGCCCGCGTCGCGCAGACTCGCCAGGATCTGCTCGCCGAACGAGTCACGCGAGATGCGGGAGAGATACGCCACGGGCGAACCCAATCGACCGATCGCAACGGCGACGTTGAACGGTCCGCCGCCGAGTTTGGGCGACAGCAGCGGCCCCTCGTGCACCGGGACCAGGTCGACCAACGCTTCGCCGCACACCAGAATCGTCACTTCTCGTACCTCATTCCCCAGGTGCCCGACCAGGTTTGCCCCGGCTCGAGCACGATCAGATCGATCTCGGAGTTCAACGCATCGGGTGGGCAGGTCATCGGTTCGATCGCCAACGCCCGCCCTCGGTCGGGATAGGCCTGATCGTTGGCCGGATCGGCGGTGAACACCTGCACCCAGCCGAAACTCGAGTCGGTCCACAACACTGTCGCGGTGCCGTCGGGGCCACGCAGAACATGGTTCGCACGACCGTCGCCGTCGGGCAGCGACGCACTGAACGGGGTGTCCAGCTGCACGCCCTGCAGCGTGCGCGGCTCCCGGAAGTCGTACTCGGTATCGGCCGTCGCAACGGAATTACCCACGGGCAGATTGCGCACCGGATCGAGCGGCAGCCGGGTCCCGGCGGAGAGCTCGAGCGTGCACTCGTCGAGCGGCACATCCCCCACTCGGACGTAGGTGTGGAAACCCATCCCGTACGGCGCGGCCGAAGCACCGGTGTTCTTCGCGGACGCGGTCACGGTGAGACCGTCCGCCGACAGCTCGTGCACCACGGTCACCGTCAACGAGAACGGCCATCCCTCGTGCGTCCCGACGTCCACGCTCTGCTCGACGCGATTGTCGTTGTGGTCGACCAGAGTCCATGCCACCTTGCGGACGAATCCGTGGCTGGCGTTGTTCCGTGAGGGCTCGCTGATCTCCAACCGATGTTCGACGCCTTCGAAGGAGAACGTCCCGTCGGCCGTTCGGTTGGGCCATGGGGCCAACACCAGTCCCGCCGACAGCGGCGGCTTGCTGCCCGCGTCCCAGGTCTCGGTGAGCGCTGCGCCGTCGTACTCGAGAACCCGCAGGCCCGCTCCGACGGCAGCGATGTCTGCCCGATACTTTCCGCTCGTCAACGAGTAGGTCTGTGCGTCAGCCATGACCGCCATTGTTCACCACCACACCCACTCGGTAGCGAATGAATGCCGGAAGCGCCAACGCAGCGATCGAGACACCGATGACGACCAGTACGCCGCCGCCTGCCGCGGCGGCTGCCGTCCCCACCGACGCGGCTGCAGCGCCGTGCAGCACGTCACCGATGCGAGGCCCGCCCGCGACGACGACGATGAAGACACCTTGCAGTCGGCCGCGCATCTCGTCGGTCGCAACGGTTTGCAGCATCGTGCTGCGGAACGCCGCCGAAATCATGTCGGCCCCGCCGCCGAGGGCCAGGAACGCCAGCGCGAACCACAGGGCAACGGCGGTCGCCCCATCGGTGGCTGCGCCTACGGCGACGCCGAACCCGATCATCGCCACGCCCCACACGACGATGCAGATCAGCACCGCCAGGCCTTGCCTGCGCACTCGTGGAAGCCAGCCCGAGAACACTCCACCCACCACCGCGCCCGCGGACATCGCCGCGAACAGCATGCCCAGCACCGGCCCGCCCGACGCCGGATCGCCGAAGCTCTCGTGTGCGATCTGTGGAAAGAGAGCCCTGGGCATACCGAACACCATGGCAATGATGTCGACGACGAAGGATGCCAGCAGCACCTTCTGGGTGGCGAGATAGGCGAAACCGTCGAACACCGAACGTAATCCGGCTCGCTGACCCGACTTCGCCGGCGGAATTCCCGGCAGCCGGATCACGGCCCACAGCGTTGCGAACAGCGCGATGGTGTCGATCAGGTAGAGGGTCTCGAGCCCGATGTAGTAGATCAGGATGCCTGCACTCAGTGGGCCGGCGATCGCACCGAAGTTGAACACCGTCATGTTCAGAGAGTTCGCAGCGGGTAGCTGTTCTGCCGGCAGAATCCTGGGCAGAATCGCGCTGCGGGTCGGCTGATTCACCGCGAAGAATGCCTGCTGAACTGCCAAGAGCACCAGAATGATCCAGACGTTGTTCACGCCGAGGAACGCCTGTAGCCAGAAGAGAGCGGATGTTCCGATCAGACCGCACGTGGTGATCATCAGCAGGGTGCGGCGGTCCATCACATCGGCCAGCGCGCCGCCCCACAGACCGAACACGATGAGCGGCACGAGGGCGAACACACCCGTCAGGCCTACATAGGCAGAGCTCAGCGTGATCTGAAATACCTGTTGCGGCACAGCAACAATGGAGAGTTGAGCACCGATGACGGTGACGATGTTCGCCAGCCACAGCCGACGGTAGGCCGGGGTCTTCAACGGTGTCGTATCGGCAAGAATGCCGCGCAACCCGCTCACGGCTGCAGACGCTCGATCACACCACTTGCCACCGTCAGGCGAATCCTGTTGTGCATGCGGCTGGTTCGGCCCTGCCAGAATTCGACCGTCTCGGGCTCGACACGAAAGCCGCCCCAATTCGGGGGCACCGGTACATCGAGGCCGTCGAACGTTGCGGTGACCTCGGCCAGCTTGGCGGCCAGGTCTTGCCGCGAGCCGACGGGTCGGGACTGCTCGGACGCCCATGCGCCCAGCTGCGAGCCGCGCGGCCTGGTGCGCCAATAGGTTTCGGTGGTCTCGGCGTCGACCTTGACCACCGGACCGCGCACGGTGAGCTGCCGGGCGCTCGCGATCCACGGGAAGGTCACCGACGCGTAGGGATTCACGGCGAGCGCACGGCCCTTGTCCGAGTCGTAATTGGTGTAGAACACCACGCCGTCGGCATCGAGACCCTTGCACAGCACGGTGCGAGTAGCGGGTCTGCCTGCCTCGTCGACCGTCCCCAACACGATGGCGTTGGGCTCGGAAAGAGCTGCCGCCACCGCGTCGGCCAACCACTGCTGTGCCAGCGGGAACCACCCGCCGGCCAGAGCGTCGACATCGAGGTCGTCGGGCTCGCCGTAGTCGACCCGCATGTGCGCCAGGCGCTGTTCATCTGCAGACACGAACCCAGACGCTACTCCCGCGTACATGCTCGCTATGGTTCTGGCACAGTACGCCCGGATGCGGCGCAGAGCCGGGCGCAAACGCGACGAGGGAGTCCACAGGCCATGGCTGTTCAACACGTTCCCGAGGATTTCGTCTCCGGTCTCGAAGGCGTCGTCGCCTTCACCTCCGACATCGCCGAACCCGACAAGGACGGCGGCGCACTGCGCTACCGCGGTGTCGACATCGAAGAACTCGTCGCGCAGAACGTCACCTTCGGCGACGTCTGGGCCCTTCTCGTCGACGGCGAGTTCGGGCGTGGCCTCCCACCGGCCGAGCCCTTCCCCCTACCGATTCACACCGGCGACGTGCGCGTCGACGTCCAGGCCGGCCTGGCGATGCTCGCGCCCATCTGGGGCTACCAGCCGCTGCTCGACATCGACGACACCACCGCCCGCGACAACCTCGCCCGCGCCTCGGTGATGGCCCTGTCCTATGTCGCCCAGTCCGCTCGGGGCATCTACCAGCCCGCCGTCCCACAGAGCCGCATCGATCAGGCTGCGACCGTCACCGAACGCTTCATGGTCCGCTGGAAGGGCGAACCCGACCCCGCTCACGTCGCAGCGATCGACGCGTACTGGGTCTCGGCCGCCGAACACGGCATGAACGCATCGACGTTCACCGCCCGCGTCATCGCCTCGACCGGGGCAGACGTCGCCGCCTGCCTCTCCGGTGCCATCGGCGCGATGTCGGGCCCTCTGCACGGCGGTGCGCCCGCACGCGTGTTGCCGATGATCGAGGAGGTCGAGAAGACCGGCGACGCTCGCGCCCTGATCACCGGCATCCTGGATCGCAAGGAAAAGCTCATGGGCTTCGGGCATCGCGTCTACCGCGCCGAGGACCCCCGCGCCCGCGTGCTGCGCGCTACTGCGAAGCGGCTGAACGCACCTCGCTACGAGGTTGCTGCCGCGCTCGAACAGGCCGCGCTGACCGAACTGCGTGAACGCCGCCCCGACCGCGCCATCGAGACCAACGTCGAATTCTGGGCCGCGGTGATCCTCGACTTCGCCGAGGTGCCGGCCCACATGATGCCTGCCATGTTCACCTGCGGTCGCACCGCAGGCTGGTGCGCTCACATCCTCGAGCAGAAGCGCCTGGGCAAGTTGGTGCGCCCCGCCGCCCTCTACACCGGCCCCGAACCACGCACCCCCGACTCCGTCGACGGCTGGGAGCTGATCCGGTAGTCGAGGAAGCCGTGGCACCCGACTACGCTTGGCTTTCGACTAACCTTCCGGGTGCCATATTCCATCGACGCTAGGACGCGCTACTCCATGGCTGATTTGCCGATCATTCCCGCCGATCTCCTGCCCGCCGACGGACGCTTCGGTTGCGGCCCGTCCAAGGTACGCCCTGAGCAGCTGCAATCCCTGGTCGACGTCGGCGCGTCCGTGTTCGGCACCAGCCACCGGCAGAAGCCCGTCAAGGACGTCGTCGGACGCGTACGCAGTGGCTTGAAGGACCTGTTCTCGCTCCCCGAGGGCTACCAGGTGGTGCTCGGGAACGGTGGCACGACGGCGTTCTGGGACGCCGCTGCGTTCGGACTCATCCGCGAGAAGTCGCTGCACCTCACCAACGGCGAGTTCAGCTCGAAGTTCGCCTCGGTGGCCAAGAACAACCCCTTCATCGGCGATCCGATCGTCGTCAAGGCCGAGCCGGGCAGTGCACCCGAGCCCACCTCCGACCCGTCCGTCGACCTCATCGGTTGGGCCCACAACGAGACGTCCACAGGCGTGGCCATCCCGGTCAGCCGTCCGGCCGGCTCGGAGAACGCCCTCGTCGCGATCGACGCCACCTCCGGTGCCGGCGGTCTTCCAGTGAACGTCGCCGATTCCGACGTCTACTACTTCGCGCCGCAGAAATGCTTCGCCGCCGACGGCGGCCTGTGGGTCGCGCTGATGAGCCCGGCCGCGCTCGCCCGCGTCGACGAGATCGCCTCCAGCGGCCGTTGGGTTCCGGACTTCCTGTCTCTACCCATCGCCGTCGACAACAGCAGCAAGGACCAGACCTACAACACCCCCGCAGTGGCGACACTGCTGCTGTTCGCGGATCAGATCGAGTGGCTCAACGGCAAGGGCGGCCTGGACTGGGCCACTGCGCGCACCGCCGATTCGTCCTCGCGCCTGTACGACTGGGCCGAGAAGAGCGAGTTCGCAACGCCGTTCGTGACCAACCCGGATCACCGCAGCCAGGTTGTCGGAACCATCGACTTCGACGAGAAGGTCGACGCAGCCCAGGTTGCGAAGATCCTGCGCGCCAACGGCGTCGTCGACACCGAGCCCTATCGCAAGCTCGGCCGCAACCAGTTGCGTGTCGGTATGTTCCCCGCAATCGAGCCGGACGACATCACCGCACTGACGAAGAGCATCGACTGGGTCGTCTCCGCGCTGTGAGCTAGTTGCCAGCAAGCTCCCAGCTGGGGTGCTCCCTTCGAGGCATACACTTGCATTCAAGTACGCAAGCGTAACGACCTCGGAGGGAGCGCTCGTATGTTCAGGCTCCTGGCACTCGCGCTGCGGATTCGCGTGACACTGGTCTATTGCGCCCTCGCGGTGGCAGGCACGGTAGCGCTCGGACAGATCGGGCCGCACGATCGCTGGCACGTGCTGCATGCGGCGAGCACCAACCTGCACAATCTGACCGACGGCCACCTTGCCACCCTCGTCACGAGCGTCTTCCTCACCGAGGGTCGGGTGAACTGGCTGTGGCTTGCCGGAGTCGCATTCTTGTTTGCCGTCGCCGAATGGATGTCCGGTTGGCGACGGTTCCTTCTCACGTTCAGCGCCGGCCACATCGGCGCGACGGCACTTGTTGCCGTCGGACTGTTCATCGGCATACGCGTCGATTGGTTTGCCGACTCACTGGCGATGGCAGTCGACGTCGGGGTCAGCTACGCAGCAGCAGCGGTGGCCGGGTCCATGATTCGTTACCTGCCGATGCCGTGGCGGCTGGGCTGGGCCGCACTCTGGATCGCGGTCGTCGCCGTCAGCGGACTATCGAACCTGTCGTTCACCGCCGTCGGACACGCGATCGCCCTGAGCATCGGCCTCGGCCTGGGCGCGTTGTACTTACAGCGGGACGCATCGGTGTTGCGTCACAAGGCAATTGACGCAACATCGGCCGATCGAGTGCACCCGAGCCCGGAGCTGTCTACTCTCTGATGGAGAAACGATCGCCGGCGGAGCGATGCGTGTCGAACACCCACCGAAACCATCGGGTGAACTAGGGTCGAATTCGACGGTATCGCGAGCCGGCGCGATGAGGAGGTCACAGTGCGAGACTTACACGTGGTGGGTCTCGAGGCCGACGGAAAGTTCGTCGTGTGCGCAGATCCCAAGACCGGCGACAGATTCCGGCTTCCGGCCGACGACAAACTCCGCGCGGCCTCTCGCGGCGACATCGCTCGACTAGGACAGATTGAGATCGAAATGGACAGCTTGCTTCGGCCGAAGGAAATTCAGGCTCGAATTCGGAGTGGAGCGACCATCGAACAGGTCGCCGCCGATTCCGGAATGGCCATCAGCCGCGTCGAGGTGTTCGCTCACCCCGTTCTGCTGGAGCGCTCGCAGGCCGCATCGATGGCTCAGGCCGGTCATCCGCTGCGCCACGACGGACCCGCTGTCCAGACTCTGCTCGACATCGTTACCCTCGCCTTCCGCGCTCGTGGCCACAATCTCGACGACGCCGAGTGGGACGCGTGGCGCGACGAGGACAACAAGTGGGTCGCACAGCTTAAGTGGCAGGCGGGACGCACCACCAACAAGGCGCACTGGCAGTTCCTGCCCGACGGGCACGGCGGCACCATCGCGCCGCTCGACGACACCGCACACGAATTGATCGATCCCGACTTCGGACGCCAACTGCGTGGCCTGGCTCCGGTACGCGCCCTCGCTCCCGCAGCGGCAGACGACGAGGCCTCGCAGCAGAGCTTCGACGAGTACTACGGAACCACCTCGGACAGCGAACTGGACGCCGAGACCGTCGAGCTCGAGGCCGACGAGACCCCCGCACCCGAAGTCGATCAGCCGCGCGAGCCGGTGGCCAGAGACCCCAAGCCCGCACCCAAGGCTGCACCCGGTCACGGCGGTAAGGACAAACGCGGCAAACCGGCCATGCCGTCCTGGGAAGACGTCTTGCTCGGCGTCCGTAGCAGCGGTCACAACTGACTTCTTCCATGACCGATTTACCGCTCGGTGACAAATTGCCGACGCTCACGCCGTAGGCTTCCGACGAAGCTTACGGAGAGAGAGGTGCCGGCAGTGGGGGCCAAAGCGTCAACGATCTGGTACGTGGACACACCGGATCCGATTTCTGTCCTCCGAGAGGCGACCACCTCGGACTGGAATGCTGCAACGGCCCTCGTCGGCCGCCTGTACCCCCATCTGACCGCTGTGCCCCTCGCCCAGGGTCCGATATCGACATCGGCAGGTGTGGACGACGATCACGTCTTCATCGGCTGCTATCCAGGCGTGACCGTGGTGTGCGGGTCCAATATCTCGGTACCGACACCGTCGACGCTTCCCGAATCCTTCACTCGCCCTCTGGCATCCGAGCACACCTACCTCGTCGCATCGGATCCCCAGCACGCGTGGGGCGCGTTCGCGTACTGGGAACGCGGTGAATTTCGGCGATCGTTCAGCGCTACTCCGGTGTACATCTACGAGGACGCGGGCCTGCCGCTGGTGTGGGAGCGGTCGTTCTGGGCCGGTGAGCATCCGCTGATCTATCCCCCCGGAGTGATGCCGGATCCTCAATCGCTGCCGTTTCACCCGCAGGAATTCGCCGAGGCCGCCAACGCCCAGTGGCTCGGATTCCGCTACACCGGTGCCCCGCACCCCGGTGAATTCGATCCGGCCACACTGCCGGTCTGCGGCTTCACGATGTACGTTCCCGGGCAGGAGCCACCGCCGCCGAACCAGCAGAGCCGAGGCTCGAACGGTTCGAGTGGCCAGGCTCCCGTGCCGGACGCCTCGGACCAGACGGCACCGCGACCGAAGAAGCGTTGGTTCTCGCGCAAATAGATGCCTCGCCCTTCCAGGGTGGGCACCATTGCACGCTACGACCGCTGATCGACGGGTTTCCGCCGCTCGTCGCCGGTAGTGCGCAACCGTGCCCGCTCCGGGTGCCCGGCGAACTTCAGAAGGCCAGGGCCGCCAGTGCGACGAAGCTCAGTAGCGCGCCGGCGCTCGCACCGTAGACGGCCCAGCGCCAGATCGGGATTGCGAGCCACCGCAGGACCGTCGGGGCTGCGCCTGCCACGACGATGATGTTCAAGCCGATCGCGAGCAGCGGTTGAATTCTGGCCAGTTCCAGGCCGAATGCCGTCAGTGCGACTGCCACCAGTGTCGCCGAGATCAAGGCGATCGGAAGACCGGTCCAGCGAACGCCAGGGTCGCGATCGGTCACGTCAGACGCACCCGTTCGTAGAATCCCATTGCCGCCGCTGTCGCGACGTTGAGTGAATCCGTGCCCGGTGCCATCGGAATGCGAGCGCGAATGTCCGTGGCACGCATGGCATGTTCGGTCAGACCCGGGCCCTCTGCGCCGAGCAGCAATGCGACCTTCTCCCCCGTCATCGCCGTCGCCAGCGAAACGGCCTCGGGATTGGGCGTCAGTGAGATCAGCTGAAAACCATGCGCGCGAACACTATCGAGGCCACGCGGCCACTCGGGCACCTTGGCGAAGGGCACACGCAGCACATGCCCCATCGACACCCGTACCGACCGCCGGTACAGCGGATCCGCGCACGCGGCACCGAACAGCACAGCATCGACGCCGAGGCCGGCCGCATTCCGGAACATCGACCCGAGATTCTCGTGGTCGTTGACGCCCTCGAGAATCGCCACCGTTTTCGCGCCGACCAGCACCTCGTCCAGATCGAGGGCCGGCGGCCTGTTCGCCGCCGCCAACACTCCACGATTGAGATGGAAGCCGACGACCTCGGCCATCACCTCGGCCGAGGTTCGATAGAACGGAACATCCGATTCGGCAAGGTCGTCGCGCAACGCGTCGAGCCGTCGATCCACGCCGAGCAGGCTGATCATCGGAAAACGCGAGGTCAACAGGCGCTGCGCAACCAGCACCCCCTCGGCGATCACCAAGCCCTTGCCCTCGGGCAGATCGGGCCGCCTGTCCGAGGAGTTGAGGTCGCGGAAATCGTCCAGCCGGGGGTCGAGAGGATCGTCGACATCGATTACATGAACCACCTGCTCATCTTGTCACCCGGCATTTCTGGCAGTCCCTCGGCGAAGGCCTACTTCTGTATGGAAAAGTAAAGAGCGATGACTACCGACGAATCGATCACCATCCGCACCGCCTCCGACCACGACTGGGATGCCGTCGCGCTACTCGACGCCCACGCGTTCGGCGAGCACCAGAACGCCGAGGATCTTGCCGAGACGCAGATCCTGACCAAGTCCGAGCACGTGTACCTGGCATGGGACGGCGAGACCCCGGTGGGTGTCGCCATGCACTTCCCGATGTCGGTGACCGTTCCAGGCGGCGCGCAGGTCGAGGCGTCGGGAGTCTCCTGGGTGTCGGTCGCACCGACGCATCGCCGACGCGGCATACTGCGATCGATGTTCACCCAGCAGCACCGGGCTCTGAACGACGCGGGTGCGCCGCTGTCTCTGCTGACGGCCAGCGAGGCGACGATCTACGGACGCTTCGGGTACGGGCCGGTGACCGAGGAAATCAGCGTCTCGATCGACCGTCGGTTCGCTCAGTTTCGCAAGGATGCTCCCCCGGCGACGGGTGTGCGGCTGATCGAATCGGCCGAGGCCAACGAACTGCTCCCGGACATCTACCACCGGTGGCAGCAGCAGACCGCAGGCGCGCAGCCCAAGCCGCCGATCCGCTGGGAGCGCTTTTTCGCCGATCGCGAGAACCGACGCGGCGGACTGACCGCACTGTTCTTCATCGTCCATGCCGACGGGTACGTCGCCTACCGCCGCGGGCGCAACCCCAGCCGAGTGGTGGTGGAGGAATTCATCTCCGTGACCGACGACGCGTACGCCGCGCTGTGGCAGATCCTGGTGGGAGTCGACCTGGTCGACACCATCGAAGTCCGGCAGGCACGGGACGAAGCACTGCCGTTCCTGCTGACCAACAACCGGCTACCGAAGGTCACGGCTCACCACGACGCTCTGTGGGCCCGCATCATGCACGTCGAGGCAGCGCTGGAGGCGCGTACCTACGCTCTCGACACGTCGCTGATCATCGCCGTCCGAGATCCGTTCCTCGAAGCGGGCGGTACCTATTCGTTCACCGTGACCGATGGCACAGCGACCTGCACCCGAGTGGAATCCGAACCGGACATCGAACTCGACATCGATGTGCTCGCCAGCATCTACTTCGGCACCCACCGGGCTCGATTGTTCGCCGCGGCCAACCGCCTCACGGCCCGCAACGAGGAATCTCTGCACGCGCTGGACCTGACGTTCGGAACTGCGCGCCCGGCCGTCATGGGCTGGGGTTTCTAGCGCGAGCTGATCGGCTTGTCGAGCGCGGTCGCCGAGCCGCCCTGCATCCGAAGGGCGGCGCACAGCGTCACCGCGAGCAGCACGGCCATGTAGGCGATGAATTCGACACTGCCGTGACTGCTCGTGGCGTGGTAGATCAACGGTGCCGTGCCCCCGAAGAGAGAGTTCGCCACGGCGTAACCGAAGCCGACGCCCAGGGCTCGGATGTGCGGGGGAAACACTTCCGCCTTGGCGATGCCGTTCACGGACAGGTAGCACGTGAGGACGAGAAACGCGCTCACCAGGATGACGAGGACAGCAAGTGGGGATGCGAGATGTGCGACCGCCGGCACCAACGCCCCGGTTGCGGGTATCCCCAGCGCCCCGAATACGACGAGCAGGGGCTTTCTGCCGATGCGGTCGCTCAGTGCACCACCGACCGGCTGCAGCACCATGAGCACCACAAAAGCAGCGAGCACGAGGCCGGTAGCGATGAGCTCTCCCCTGGCCCCGCCCGCGGCGAAGAACGTCTCGCGAACGATCGAAGGAACCGTGACGGTGTAGGTGTAGAACGCCGCGCTACCGCCCGCGGTCAGCAGGAACACCCACATCAGCGGACGCCAGTGATCGCGAAACAGCGCTCCCATCTTGGCGTCCCGGTCTGCCAGGGGTGCCGTCGGTTCTCGCGGGGCACGATCGAGCCCGCGCGCCCACCACAGCGACGCCAGGCCGGCCGCGCCTCCCGCGGCGAACGCAAGGCGAAAGCCCCACTCGGAGATTGCCGCTCGATCTGTGCTCGCGAGCAGCACGAGTAGAGACGTCTGCGCGAGCACGAGGCCGCCGACGATGGTCGCGGCCTGGAACGAGGCGAAGAATCCGCGATGACCGCGCGTGCCCGACTCGGAGAGCAACACCGTCGCCGCCGCGTATTCGCCGCCGGTTGCGATGCCTTGGACGATGCTCACGACCGCGAGGATCACCGCCGCCCAGGCACCGATCTCGTGGACCGTGGGAGTGACCGCCAGAGCAACCGATCCGGCCGACATCAGCGTGACTGCTGCGACGAGCGCGAACTGTCGGCCTCGCACGTCCGCGAGCCTGCCGAACAACCACGAGCCGAGCGGGCGTACGACGAAGGTCAATGCGAAGAGTCCGTAGACGTACACGAGTGAGTTCGTCGAGGCCGGATCGAAGAACTCCGTCCGAAAGTACGGCGCGAATGTCGCGTAGAGATACAGGTTGAACCACTGCACGAGGTTCGGCACCGAGCCCGCCAGAATGACGCGCACTTGCGTACGACGGCCGGGGCCGGCTGCCGGGTCGGTGCGATTCACGAGCTGAAAGTACCCGAACGCGTGCGTTCACGCAGGTGAGCCGCTCAACCCGCCAGACCGTGAGTGAATGCGAAGTGCACGGCCTGAGCCCGGTCACGTAGTTGCGCCTTGGCGAACAGATGATTGATGTGAGTCTTGACCGTCGCCTCGCTGACGAACATCTGCTGAGCGATCTCCCGATTCGAAAGGCCCGCAGCGATCGCGCGCAGGACGTCCACCTCGCGAGGCGTCAGCCCGGCCGGGATCTGCTGCGCGCGAGGCGCTTCGATCGCTCCGAGCAATCGCGCCTGGACCTCCGGGTTCAGCACCGCCTGCCCAGCTGCGGCCGCTCGCAATGCCGCCGCGATCTCGACCCGTCCGGCGTCCTTGGTGAGATATCCGCGTGCGCCTGCGCCGAGTGCATCGAGTATCGAGCGTTCGTCCGAGAAGGTCGTCAACACCACGACGGGTAGATCCGGAAAGAGCCCCTTCAGGATTCGCGTCGCCTCGATCCCGTCGGTCCCCGGCATCCGCAGATCCATCAGCACCACGTCGAGGTGATCCGCGCTCATCGCCGCAGTCACCTCGGTGACCGCGCTCGCTCCGTCGGCAGCGGTCGCAACCACGGTGATGTCCTCGATCAGGTCCAACATCGTGGCCAGCGCCTCGCGCACCGACGCCTGATCGTCGGCGATCACTATCCGCATGCTCATGCTCTCGTTTCCGTATCCGGTTCGGCGCGGTTGTGCAGAGGTACTTCGGCACGCACGACCCAGCCTGGCCCGTCGGGACCGGCAGTGACCGCCCCGCCCACGAGGGCAGCGCGCTCGCGCATTCCGACAAGCCCCATTCCTGTGCTCTCCACTCTGTCCGGTGGGGACGGGGCCGGGCCGTTCGCGATCGTCAGCTCCACTTTCTCGTCACCGAACCGAAGCACCACGTCCACTGCGGCACCGGGAGCATGGGTGCGCGCATTGGTCAGCGCTTCCTGCGCGCACCGAACCATGAACTGTGCCTGCGGAGTATCGAGATCGCGAGCCGTGCCGTCGACACGGAAGCTCGCGTCCTCGCCCACGAGAGCGGCCAACGTCGGCACGAGGGGTAGCGCATCCTGACGCAAAGTCTGCACGGCACGGCGGGTCTCGGTGAGTCCTTCCCGAACGAGGCTCTGCGCCTTGCCCAGTGCCGCTCTGGCCTCCTCGGCACGGCCGGCGTCGAGCAACGCGTCGGCGACTTCGAGTTGCATGTTGACCCCGGACAGCGAGTGCGCGAGAACGTCGTGAATGTCGCGGGCGATGCGGGCTCGCTCGGCCAGGGCATGCTCGCGGAGTTCGGCATCGGTGGCGCGGCGCGCATTACGCAGCGCGTCCAGCCGACTGCGCCGTGAGTACCCGATCAGCACCGGCCAACCCGCGAACAACCCTGCTGCCCAGGGCCATCCGTCGACACCATTGTGCTCGGCGATCCACAGTGAGGTTGCGCACGCCACGCTGAGCGAGATCGCGAACGGGAACGAGATCGACGGCCTGAATCGCCACCCTGCATGTCCCGCAATCAGAAACGGAAAGATGGTCGACGCCGTAGCTCCCCCGAGGGGCAGCATCGTTGCAGACGCGACCAGTGCGACACCCGCACCGACCAGAGACGAACGCGGACCGACGAACCGCCGCGGAATCGCCGATGCCAGTAGCAGGGCACTGTTGACGACGAGCAGCGCGAGCAGAAGCGGATTGCTCAGGTCCGATGTGGCGAAGGCCGCGACGATCACGACGGCCGCGACATACGGCCGGCTCGACAGCCTGAGGCTGTCGAGCGTGGGCAACCGTACGTCGGGGTTGGGTGCCGATGTCACCGAATCTTCGCTCCGCCGCCGCGAACCCGATTGTGCATGTCGGTCAGCGTAGGCGACGTGGTGTGGTGACCGGATTTGTCGGCGCGCCAGACGATGGTGGCGTCGGAGTGCATGGCGCGGTAGAGAACGGCGATCGACTCGGCGAGGAATCCGATGCCCACGGCCAGCATCGTGGCCTGACCGGCGACGGACGCCGCAGTCGGATCGATGGCGCTCTCCACCGGAATGAGCAGCACGCGGATGGCGATGGCGGCGATCCACAGGCCGATCGAGGCGACCGAGTACCGCATCCAGGCCGTCCCGTCCCGCTCGGAGATTCTGACGGTGTAGCCGCGGATCACCCCGAAGCCCACGCCGACGATGCAGCCGAGGAGGAGGAACCCGATAGCTGTGGCCGACAGGTCCGTCGAGTTCAGCGATGCCAACCCGACGAGGGCCAGAATCGCCGGCAGCACCAGCATGCGCCGGGCTTCCATGAGCTGGCCGGTCATGCGCCGCACCAGCAGATATCCGACCAGAAGGACTACGAGAGCAATCGTTGCGATGTTCATGGCAGTAACGCTACGAACATCGCGATGGTGGCGAATCGACCCACGGGTGGAGATCGGGTGGAGAACGACAGTCATGACTTTTGTCATGGCTGGACCGTGACGGTGTCACCTCAGGTCATGATGCGCTGCACTGTTTTCGGTGGTCCGGGCGCAGCAGACTCGTAGTCATGAAGCAACCAGACGAAGGAAATCTGTTCACCGATCTGATGGAGCTCGGACCGGCTCCGACGATGGCGCGTGAGATCGTCGTCATCGTCATCAGTCTCGCGATTGTCGCCGTGTTGTTCGCGATCGTCGGTACGTCGCTTCCGGCGTTCGTCGCACTCGGCGTCATCGTCGCCTTCATGGGCGTCCGGTTCGTCATCGGGCTGCGCCAGTGGGGAAAGCAATCATGACCATCATCGATGTCGACGGGATGACTCGTCGCTACGGCTCGGGCAAGAACGCGTACGAGGCAGTCCAGGCTCTCGATCTGCATATCGCCGAGGGTGAGCTGTTCGGATTGCTGGGTACCAACGGTGCCGGCAAGACCTCGACTCTCGAAGTGATTCAGGGTCTTTCGCGGCCCAGCAAGGGCACGGTGCGGATCATGGGAATGGATCCTGTGGCCGATCGCCGTAAGGTGCGCCCGGCGCTGGGCATCATGTTGCAGAAGGGTGGCCTGCCACAGGATCTGACGACCGCCGAGAGTCTACGGATGTGGGCCGGCACCTGCAGCGATCCGTTGCCGGTGACCGAGGTGCTCGGTCGAGTCGACCTGGCCGATCGCGCCGATACTCGGGTGAAGTTTCTCTCCGGCGGCGAGCAGCGAAGGCTGGACCTCGCCTGCGCGATCATCAGCCGTCCGCGAATCCTGTTCCTGGACGAGCCGACCACCGGTCTCGATCCCGAAAGTCGCCGCAACACATGGCGGTTGATTCAGGAGCTGAAGAACTCCGGCGTGACGATCATGTTGACGACGCACTATCTGGACGAGGCCGAGTCGCTGTGCGATCGACTCGCGATCATGCACCGCGGCAAGGTTGTTCGCAGTGGCACCGTGGACGAGGTGGTCGCCGACCATCCGGCGAAGATCGAGTTGAAGGCTCCCGGCACGGCGCTGCCGTCCCTGCCGGGCACGTCCATGGACGTCTCGGGTGACACGATCTCGATCCAGACGTCCTCGGTACAGGACACGCTCACCGACCTGCTCGTGTGGGCCCGCACCAATGGAGTCATTCTCCACGGCCTGGACGCCCGAGCGGCGTCGCTGGAGACCGTGTTCCTTTCCATCGCAGATGAATTCGACAATTCGGACTTCACAGACCAGAAGGTGATGAGCGCATGAGCACGATGACCGCCCTGTCGCGAGCAGAGTTCACGCTGCTCGGACGCAACCGAGTACTGCTGTTCAACGCGGTCGTCATGCCGTTGATCTTCCCCGTCGTGCTGCTGATCGTCGGCAGTCGGGGCGACGACGGACTGACCGACACCGGCGTCGGCGCCGCGCTCGAGATCTTCGCCCTGTTCCTGTTGGTGTTCATGGTCTACTACAACATGCTCTCGATCTACGCCACACGTCGAGACGAGTTGGTGCTCAAGCGACTTCGTACCGGGGAGAGCTCGGACGTTCAGATTCTGCTCGGCCCGGCAATACCCTCACTGATCCTCACCGTCGCACTCGGTCTGATCGTCGGCGCCGTGGTGTTGGCCTTCGGCGGCCCGGTTCCCACCAATGCTCTGCTCGTCGCCGTTGCCCTTCTCGGCGGAGCGGCCCTGTTCGCCGCGCTGGCGTTGATCACCTCTGCCTTCACCCGCAACGCCGAGGCGGCGCAGATCACCAGCCTCCCGGTGATCCTGATCGCCATGGCCGGTTCGTCGCTGCTGCGCGACGTTCTTCCGGATTCGCTCAGCAAGGTCATCGAACTGACTCCGATGGCGGCCGTGTCGGACCTGTTGAATCTGGGCTGGTTCGGTACCACCACGCCCGGCGACGCGTCGATCGGATTCGCCGGCACGTTCGGCGAGGCAGCAATGCCTCTCGCGGTGATGCTCGCCTGGATCGTCGGGAGCGTACTGATCGCCCGCACGCACTTTCGGTGGGAACCGCGGTCCTAGATCACACCTCCATCGATCGTCTGCAAGGCTGGAGATCATGAAGCTGTACGACTACCTCAATCCACTGCACGGCTGGAACGACAGCAGTGCAGTGGACAAGGTACGCGTCTACACCCGCCAGTCGTTCCTGCTGATCACTGTCGGTGTCGCCGGCGGCGCCATGCTGACAACGCTTCAGTACGACGACTACCTATCGACGGCGGCGGCAGCGGTGTGTGCCGCCGCTGCTTTCGTAGTTGTGCAGCGCACCCCCGAGCTCGGCGGCGAGTCGACGGCCCACCCACGAATCCCGCTGGCGGTCATGGCCATCGCCGCGGTGGTGCTGGTTGCCGGAGGGACCACGAGCAACGCACTGTGGGCCGCCGTACTCGTCACCACTGCGGTCGCGACCCTGATTCCGCTGCGATGGTCCCTGGCCGCGGCAGTGGCGGCCGCTGCGCTTGCGGCGGCTCTGGGAACCCCGGCAGTGGAAACTCTGATACTCGGCATCTTCATCGCCTTCATGGCGTTCACCGTCCAACTGTCGGCGTGGTTGCTGCGCATCGTCACCGAACTCGACGCCACCCGCGACGCCGCCGCCGCGCTCTCGGTTGCCGAGGAACGTCTGCGATTCTCGCGAGATCTGCACGACGTCGTCGGACGCGCGCTCTCGGCCATCGCGGTCAAGAGCGAACTCGCCGC
Organism: Rhodococcus ruber; assembly: GCF_027270735.1. Classification (GTDB taxonomy): domain Bacteria; phylum Actinomycetota; class Actinomycetes; order Mycobacteriales; family Mycobacteriaceae; genus Rhodococcoides; species Rhodococcoides rubrum_A. The sequence goes on from NZ_JAPWIJ010000005.1 coordinate 447,456, forward strand.
GACGCTGGCTCGTCGGGGGGACGAGCGTGCGGCCGGCCAGATGGACGAGGTTCGCATTCTGGCCCAGGAATCGATGGCCGACGCCAGAAAGCTGGTTCGGGGCTACCGATCGGTCGATGTGGCGTCGGAACTCGACGGAGCTCGATCGCTGCTGTCCGCCGCAGGCATCTCCACCGAACTGGTCGGCGAGACCTCGGTCCTGTCCGAGCGTGCGGCCGAGGCGGCCGCCTGGGTGGTCCGCGAGGGAGTGACGAACATTCTGCGACATTCCGCGGCCACCTACTGCCGGATCGAGCTGACCGACAACAGCATTCGGCTGATCAACGATCATCCGCAACCATCGACCGGCCGCGACGACGGCACCGGCCTGAGCGGCCTGCGCGAAAGGTTGGTCGCAGTCGGAGGCACCGTGACGGCGGAGAAGACCAGCGACGACTTCACCCTCACGGCGATGTTGCCGACATCGCCCCAGAACCCGAGGACCACACCATGATCCGAGTCCTGTTGGCCGACGACGAAAATCTGATTCGATCGGCGCTGGCGACCATGCTCGATCTCGAGGACGATATCGAGATCGTCGGTCAAGCCGACTCCGGCGAGACGGCACTGACTGTGGCGGCCACCCTCGCACCCGACGTGGCGGTGCTGGACTTGCAGATGGGCGGGATCGACGGCATCGAGACGGCCCAGAAGATTGCCGAGACACTGCCCGCCTGTGCGTCGATCATCGTCACCAGCCACGGTCGACCGGGCTACCTGAAGAAGGCACTGGAGGCAGGAGTGCGGGGGTTCCTGCCGAAGACCACCTCGGCCGCCACCCTGGCGGAGGTGGTGCGCACCGTGCACGGCGGCGGGCGCTACGTCGATCCGACGCTCGCCGCTGAAGCCATCGGGGCCGGGGACTCACCGCTCACACCGCGTGAGGCCGATGTGCTCGAGTTCGCCGCCGACGGCGCATCGATCGCGGAGATCGCACAGCGCGCGCATCTGTCGCCGGGGACCACTCGTAACTACCTGTCTGCGGCGGCCGCCAAGCTCGGGGCGGCGAACCGGCACGAGGCCTGCGCACTGGCCCGGCGTCACGGCTGGATCTGACGAGCGTCAGACCTTGCTTCCGACGGCCACCGTGTCGAGGGTGGGCAGGCGGTGACCGTCGGCGGGCCGCACCACGGTGATCCGCAAGTTGTTGTGCCGCAGCAGATACACGGCAGCGAACAGCCCCGTGGCCAGTGAGATGACCCCGCCGAACACGAGCGGTGCGCGTGGATCGAGGACGTCGGCGAGCCAGCCGAGCACCGGGCTGCCCAGCGGGGTTCCGCCCAGGAAGCACAGCATGTAGATGCCCATCACGCGTCCGCGCATGTCGGACGGTACCGACATCTGCAGAATGTTCATCGCCGACGTCGTGAACGTCAGCGTCAGTGCGCCGGTGGGCACCAACAGTATTGCCACCAGAACGTAATTGGGCATCAACCCCACAAGTAACTCGAAAAGCCCGAACGCGATGACGGCACCGATGAACAGCCGTAATCGCGGGGCCGTGGCGCGCCGGGCCGCCAGGGTCGCTCCCGCCAACGTGCCGACCGCGAGGGTGGTCGAGAGCAATCCGTACGCGTCGGCACCACTGCCGAACGTGTTGCGCGCCAACACCGACAGGCTCAGGGGGAAGTTGAGACCGAACGTCGAGACCATGAACACCGTCGCCAGCAGCACGCGCAGGTCTCCCCGCCCCCAGACATACCGAAAGCCCTCCCGCACCTGTCCTTTGGCCCTCGGTGCCGGTTCGACGCGGAAGAGCTGACCGACGTTCATCGCCACCAGGGCAGCGAACACCGCCGCGAACGACACCGCGTTGATCAGGAACACCCAACCGGTACCGACGAGGGTGATCAGCACCCCCGACACTGCCGGCCCGACGATCCGCGCCATGTTGAAGGTCATCGAGTTCAATGCGATCGCGTTGGAAAGAGTTTCTTTGCCGACCATCTCGATGGTGAACGATTGCCGTACCGGCGCGTCGATGGCGGACGAGCAACCGAGGATGAACGCGATGACATAGACGTGCCACAGCTCGACCATGTTGCCGACGTCGAGCACGCCGAGCACCAGACCACAGACTGCGGCGAACACCTGGGTGATCATGAGGAGCTTGCGCTTGTCGTACCGGTCTGCGAGAACTCCACCCCAGACCGAGAGAAACAGCGTCGGCCCGAATTGAAGGGCCATGACGATGCCGACGGCGAAGCCGTTGCCGCCGGACAGCGTCAGTACGAGCCAGTCCTGGGCAACCCGCTGCATCCACGTTCCGACCAGCGAGACGATCTGCCCCGACGCCCACAATCGGTAGTTGCGAGTCTTCAGAGCAGCAAACATCGACGAACCGGACGTAGAGGAAGCAGGGGCCACCATTCAGATAATAAACCTAGGTAACTACTCGGAGTCGCTCACCAGGGCACCGATGATGTTCACCGCGTCACGCAGAATGTCGAGCTGCTCGGCCGTGAGGCCCGCGAGCTGCGCGGTCATCCACGCCTCACGCGCACTCGCCTCGTCGGCAATCAGCTCCTGGCCGGCAGGTGAGAGCGAGACGATCACCTGGCGTCCATCGGTGGGGTGCGGCGTGCGCACCACGAGGCCGAGTTCGGCCAACGACGCGATCACCCGCGTCATCGACGGCGGCTGCACCCTCTCCCGCGCAGCCAACGCACCGGGCGTCATGTCGCCCTCCCGGCTCAGCGTGGCCAGAGCGGACAGCTGAGTCAGCGATACTTGCGAGTCCACTCGCCTACCCCGAAGGTGACGAGTCAACCTCACCACCGCAAGCGACAGATCGCTTGCCAATTCCCGATTGTCTTTAACTATGTTTCCCGACGTCACAGCGCAGAGAATACGCCCTGGTACCGACCGCGCGTCATGTAACCGCCTCGGTGATGGGTCCGACCGCGAAATATGCAACAAACAGCAGTGCAACAATCCACAACAGGGGATGTACCGACTTGGCACGGCCGGAACCGACCGCAAGCACGACCCAGGTGATGAAACCGACGCCGATCCCGTTGGCGATCGAGTACGTGAACGGCATCACCACGATGGTCAAGAACGCGGGCAGCGCGTAGTCGAAGCGCTTGAAGTCGATATCGAGTACCTGCCCGATCATCAGCGCACCCACCACGACCAGCGCCGGAGCGGCCGCTTCGATCGGGACGACGGCCGTGAGCGGAGTGAAGAACATGGCCAGCAGGAACAGCAATCCGGTGACCACGTTGGCCAGCCCGGTGCGGGCACCCTCGGCGATTCCGGACGCCGATTCCACGAACACGGTGTTCGACGACGCCGACGCACCGCCACCGACGATCGCTCCGGCACCCTCGACCACCAGAGCCTTACCGATGTTCGGCAGTTTCCCGTCCTTGTCCAGATTCGCTTCTTTGCCCAAGCCGGTCATCGTGCCCATCGCGTCGAAGAAGTTCGCGAGCACGAGCGTGAACACCAGCAGGCTTGCGGCCAGTACGCCGATGCGAGTGAACGCTCCGAAGAGGTCGACGTTGCCGACCAGCGACAGATCGGGAGACTGCACCAACTGGCTCGGCAACTGCGGCACCGACAGATTCCAGCCCTTGGGGTCGACGCCGTTGGAGGGCCCCACATCGGTGACGGCCTCGACGATCGCCGCGAAGATCGTCGTGACGACGATGCCGATCAGCAGTCCGCCGCGGATCTTGCGCACCACGAGTACACCCATCAGCAGCAGCCCGAACACGAAGATGACCGTCGGCCACGACGCGATCGACCCGTCGATGCCGAGCCCGACGGGAACCGTCGTACCTGCGGCGTCGGGGATACGGCGCACGAAGCCGGAGTCGACCAGCCCGATGAATGCGATGAACGCGCCGATACCGGCGGCGATCGCTGCTTTCAGCTCCGCCGGGATCGCGTTGAAGACTGCCGTGCGGAATCCGGTGACGGCAAGCAGCACGATGATGATGCCGTCGATGACCACCAGCCCCATCGCCTCGGGCCACGTCACCTGCGGTGCGATGGTCACGGCGAGCAACGTGTTGATGCCGAGGCCCGCCGCGATCCCGAAGGGGTAGTTCGCGATGATGCCGAAGGCGATGCTCATGAACCCGGCCACCAGCGCTGTCACGGCGGCAACCTGGGCCACCGGCAGGATATTGCCGAGCACGTCGGTCTTGGCAGCTGCGTCGTCGGCGGAGAAACTACCGAGGATCAACGGATTCAGTACGACGATGTAGGCCATGGCCACGAAGGTGACCACGCCTCCCCGCACCTCGGACCCCACCGTCGAGCCGCGCTCGGTGATCTTGAAGTAGTTGTCGAGTAGCCGCGACGACAATTGCATGAGCGAACGATAAAGCACACCGCGAGACTTGGGGAAATATGGTGGCGTAGCGTGATTTTGTGGCCGACCTCCCCCAGATCCCGCGCAGCCTCACAGATCCGGTGCCGGTGCTGGCGATCGGCATACTCGGCTGGATCGTCGCGCTGGTGGTGTTCACTGCCACCGGAGACCGCACCGACGACGCACTCGCAACATGTTGGTCCGGGCTGGCGGTGGGTGCCGTAGGCTTCGGAATCTTCCTGATACAGAGAGCGGCGTCACGTCGAGGAAGCAGAACGGCCCAACGCGGCCTCGATTGAGACCAGCATCACGTTAGCTCGATCACCACACCGCCCCTGACGTGGGCAAACTAACCCCTCAGCCGGTTGAGTAACACAAAGTTAACGTGGACCATGGGTTATGTCAGTTCAGATAACCTCTCGATCCACGAAAGCCAGGCCATGAAGCTCGTCGCTCAGTACCGCAATCGCCGTAACCACGTCCGCTCGCTCCGCGCCCTCTACGCACGCGCCAACGCTGTCTCCAGCCCGGCCATGCGCGACGAGCTGCTCGTTATCGCCCAGCGCTCGGATTTCTCGCGCTGATCAGCCTGACGGCATAGATCCATCCCAGCCCCCACAGGGCACCGAACACCCAGCCGGCCAGTACGTCCGTGGTCCAATGCGCACCCAGATAGATCCGAGAGAATCCGATCAGCAGGGCCGCGACCACCGGTAGGGCACGCAGTGCCGGCCGATGCAGCCACGGATCCGGCGATCGCATCATCACCGCGATCGCCACCGTGGCAAGCAACATCGACATCGTCGCGTGGCCCGACGGAAACGAATGGCTCGCGATATCCACCAGGCGCTCCGGTATCGGTGGGCGCTCCCTCGCGAACGCGAATTTGAGCGCATTCGTCAGACCCCAGCCGGTGAGCATCGAACCCGCGACGACAACGGCATCCGATCTGCGTCCTACGCGAAGCACCGCAACGACGACCACCGCGGACAACAGAAACATCGACACCGTGTTGCCCACTGTGGTGATGATCCAGAACATCGTCGTGACCCAGTCGACTCGATGCTGGACCATCCAATCCAGCACTGTGGCGTCAAAGCCCACGAGGTCGCTCCCAACTCTCCGCGCAGTGGACGGTTCCGTCTGCGGCAATCCATAACGGCACAGCGTGGTCACCATCGACGTCCCCGGTCAATCGGACCACCAGTTCCCGATGCACCACCACCCCTCCTGATGGCAGCGCCAATCCCATTACTGCACAGGACAATACCGCTCCGGGTTCGCGTTCCCAGGAGCTGACGCGTCCGACTCCGAGCACTTCTCCGCTAATTACCTCCGACGCCGGCCTGATGTCGAGAACGTCTGCCAGAGCGGCTGCGGTAGCCATGTCCGAGAGAACTGCAACCTCCCGAGGTACGACACTTGCCAGCCACGGCGTGTCGATCACCAACGCGTCCGACGCGTCGATGACCGCTCCGCCGAGAGTGCGGACTCGATCCGGTGGATCTATGTCGGCGATGTCGATGAGACCGTCGACAACCGCGGTTGCGATCAGCGTGTGGGTACGCGCGATCACCGCCGGGGTCGGACTCCGCCGCGGATCCGACAGAGCCTCCAGCAGTACACGAGCTGTCTCGACGCTCTCGCACTTCGGCGCAGCGAGCACCGCCTCCAACTCGTCGGCGCGCGGGTGATCCAGCGGATCGAGCAGGCCCGCGAATGTCTCGTCGGACGGCGCACGGAACGCACGCAGGGGCACCCTCTGCATTCGCGCATGACGCCTGAGCCACCACGCGGTGTAGCCGTCCCGATCGGTCAGAGCCGCACGGGTACTGGGATCGTCGAGCAGCACGGTCAAGGCCTCGTACCATCCGTCCGAACGAACGAGATCGAGATCTCGGACTGCGAGCAGCGTGTCCGGCTCCGCAGACAGGCCGGACCACCACGCCGGCTCGTCGTCGAGGTCGTGATCCGGCCCGGTCGGCAGCTCGTCGCGTACCACCGAGAAACCCCACCCGACGCCCACCGCACGCAGCGCCCGCTCACCGAACCTCGTCACCACCGCAGGCGCGAGTACGCCGAACGGTGAATCCTGCACCAGCAGGTCCGCCAAAGGCGCTCCGGGAAGCAACAATTCGTCGGCACTGCGCAGCTCGCCGTGCTCGTCTTCGAGTGGCAGGCCGCCGATCCAGCCAGGTAGTTCACCCGCCTCCGCGGCCAAGGCGAGAACGGCATTCACCAGGGTCTCGACGTCGTCGTGGCTGTCCCAGTCGAGATCGTCGAGTGCCGCCTCGAGGGCCGGGTCCGTCAGCAATTCGAATGCGGTTGCCGCGCGGGCACCGAGACGCGTCAGCAGCGGACTCACTGCACCCGGATGCACCAGACGCACCCACGTCACCGCTGCCGAGGCGTCGGAGCCGATCACCGTTGTTCGCGCACCGGTCACCGTGCGGCCGTCTGCCAGCGGAACAGGCAGGGCAGCAAGCTCTTCCGCAGCAACACCGTCGACGACGAGGGGCGTCAACGCGTCGTACAGCTGCTGCCACCACCGCGGCTCGCGATCCAGACCACCGAGCATCTCCGCCAGCCCGGCCAATCCGATCCGGTGCACCCCCACTGCCGAGAGCGCCGACGCGCGGCGCGCTCCCGACAGCGTCGCGTCGACCAGATCGGGTACGACGTCGATCAGCACCGAGGCGAGTTCCTCGGAGGCGTCCGCGACCACATTCGACCGCTCGGGCACGAGGTCGCGTCCGTGCGCACCGGGAAGCCATGGCGCACTGGATAATCGACGGAAGATCAGCTCTCGCAACTGCCCGTCGACCTCGCTTCGAGCGAATCCGACCTCGGGCACGAACGACACCCGCGACGACGCAGGCAGTGACGCTACGAAATCCGCGTACCCGCGTGCCACCGCATCGAACGAGACGCCCGGCAGCACGCGCCGCCGGTCCGGCTGCATCGGCACATCGGCAATCACCAACGCGGGCAACGACAACAGCTCGTCCGATCGGGTGGGAGCCCGCAGCACGTCGGGTGACGCAGGAACGGGTAGACCGTCGACAACCGGAGCCAGCCAGCGCGCGGCAGGAGTGGTGAACTGTCGCCATGTTCGCGATCCGATCGCGATGTCGGCACTCTGGGCGTCGAGTGTCGTTCTGACGCAGTCGATCACAACGCCTTCGATCTCGATCGAGTCCAGCGCTTCGAGTTCGAGAAGCAAGTCGACGGCCTCGTCCGAATATCCGGACGCGAAGGGCTCCGCGCCCGGGCCCGCTCGCGGCGTCAACACGATCTCGGTGTCGAACCCCGCAGCGGGCGGTTCCGCCACCGGCCACGCCAACCTCAGTACCGGCACGCCCGCCTCGGGCACGGCCATCCCTCGCTCGCGCAGCGCAGCCGAGGTGCGCCGCGCACTGAACAGCACACCGCCGCCCAGCGATCGCACCTCGATCTCGTCGGACACCGATCGCACCGCGGTGAAACCGACTCCGAATTGCCCAACGCCTCCATCTGCAGCAGTCTTGGCCGACGCTCTCAGGGCCGTCATTGCATGTACACCCGAAACATCCAGCGCAGCACCGGTATTGGCGATGTGAATGCACCCGGCATCATCGGTCCACACGGCCAACCGTCCCGAAACACCCGCCCGCGACGCCGCGTCCGCAGCGTTCTGCGCGAGCTCGGTCAAGAGCCGGTCGCGGTAGCCTCCGCGCACCAGATCGGACTCGGACGCCGAATCCTCGCGAAGCCGCGTGGGCGACGAGGCCCAGGCCGCGAGAATCGACTCGCGCAGCGACCCGGTATCGAACGGGTCGATCAGCTCGGAGATACCGAATCCTCTTCGTGCACAGTCTCATCGGCCGCCTCGGGTTCCGCAGACTCGCTCGATACCGGAGCCGTTTCACCGGCCGGTACCTCTGCTTCCTGAACTGCCTCCACCTGCACGGCCTCGGCCTCGGCCGACGTTTCGGTTCCCTCGGTCGGTCCGTCGGACCCGTCCACAATGTCGGTGGTCTCGCCCGCGGAAGCGGTCTCGCCCGCGGAAGCGGTCTCGCCCGGGGAAGCGGTCTTGTCCGATGCATTCGCCTCGACCGGAGTACTCGTCTCGGCCGGAGGTGTCGGTGCCGCGGTGACGTCGAGAGCCGCGTCGTCGTACGGCTCGAACTGCGGTGATCCTGCTCCGGTGGGCAGCTCGGTATCGGAATGCGCTCCGCAGCCGTACTCGGCGTGCACCACGTGCCCGTCGGCAGCGAATTCGTTGCCGCACACTCCGAATGCGGCAGACAACGATCCGGCGATGGGCAGGTAGAAGCCGCAGAGCCCGCACGTCGACGGCGCAGCCTTGGCCATCTCGGCATCAGGACCGAAATCGCCGTCGTGCCAGCGTTGGGCGGCGTCGAGACGTCCTTCGAGGCTGGTGACCTTCGTTCTACCGAGACCGATCTCGCCTGCCACCTCGTCGATGGCTGGGTCGCCCGAGCTGACGTAGCCCGGGACGAGCCGCGGATCGTCCTGTCGCGGGGACAGCAGATCGCCCGGTCCCAGGTCACCGGGACGGATGCGTTCGTCCCAGGGCACCCAGGACGGTGCCACCAGAGCGTCGGGGCCGGGCAGCAGAACCAGCTCACTGACCGTGGCGCGATCGGCGTCCTCCGGGGCCGCGACCACAACGGCCCACTGCCACCCTCGGTAGCCCTCTAGGTCGCTGGCGAACCGGTGAGTGGCCGCGCTGGCGTCCTCGACGGTGACTCCGAGATACTCGCCGACACCTCCCTCTCCCAGGTCGAGCAGAGCCTGCCGCGCGAGGTCCACGGCATCGGCCAAGACGGGGCGGATGGAATCGAGCTCTGGAGAAGATACGAAACTCACACATTCAGTTTGCCGCATCGACTCGGTGACGCCCAGTTCGGGCTGCCATCATGGATGCAATGACCGTCCGCGCTCGCACCTTCGCCGCCGTCCTGACCTCCGCACTGGCGGTCACCGCCTGCTCGTCGACATCGGATTCGACGACCGCGGCTCCGGCGACCTCCGACTCGGTGCCGACCCTGACTGCAGAGGTCGTGCGCGAATACGACCGCGGCGACGACGCGTTCACCCAGGGATTCGAGATCCACGGTGACGTGCTCTACGAGGGCACCGGGCTGGAAGGCTCGTCGTTCGTCAGGCGCACCTCACTCGAGAACATGACCGAGCTCGAGCGAGTCGATCTGCCGTCCGACCTGTTCGGCGAAGGGATCACCGTCGACGGGGACACGCTGTGGCAGATCACCTGGCAAGACGGAGTCGCCATCGCCCGCGACCGGGACACCCTGACCGAACAGCGTCGAGTGAACTACGACGGCGAAGGTTGGGGACTCTGTACACAGGGTCGAGGAACACCGGACGACCGCCTCGTCATGAGCGACGGCACATCCACCCTGACCTTTCGCGACCCCACCTCTTTCGACGCCGTCGACACGGTGGACGTCACGCTCGACGGCAATCCGGTGGAACGGCTCAACGAGCTCGAATGTGCCGAGGACGGCTCGATCTACGCCAATGTGTGGCAGACGTTCGACATCATGCGCATCGACCCCGAGACCGGGAAGGTGACAGCCGTCATCGACGGCACACCGCTGTGGAATTCGATGTCTGCCGCCGATCGAGGCGGAGCCGACGTCTTCAACGGCATCGCACAGATTCCGGGTACCGACCGATTCCTCGTGACCGGCAAATTCTGGCCCAAGATCTTCGAGGTGCGATTCACCGATACCGCGCCCGTAGGACAGAATTGACCCCGTGACCGATCCCCGTCTCCCCCACACCCCACCGGGTGCGGACGACCCCGAGCAGGACAGCATGTCCGCCGGTCACTCCGCAGGCTCCGCTCCTGATCACTCGGATCATCCGGGTCTGGCCAACTACCCGCCCGCACCTACTCACTCCGCCCACGTTCCGAGTCGCCGCGAGCCGTTGCCGCCTCTTCATCCGCCGCGCACCGAGAAGATCACCGCCCCGCGTGGTCGGACCGGTACTCGCAAGCCCCCGCCGATGCCGAAGAAACTGACCGTCACGCGCGTCGCCGCCATGCGCGGCCGCGAGCTCACCGGCAAGGGCATCGCAACGTTTCAGCGAGCCGCGAAGGCCGACGGTGCCGACAAATCCGGTCTGACGGCGCTGACCTACGCCAACATGGCGAACAACGCCTCCGACGCGGCGCTGGCGATCGCTCTGGCCAACACCCTCTTCTTCTCGGCGGCCACCGGTGAGGACAAGACCAAGGTGGCGCTGTACCTCGTCATCACCATTGCGCCGTTCGCGCTGATCGCCCCGTTGATCGGACCACTGCTGGACCGTCTGCAACACGGTCGACGCATCGCGCTGGCCACATCGTTCGGGTTGCGGACCGTGCTGGCGGTGGTGCTGGTGTTCAACTTCGACAGTTGGGTGCTGTACCCCGCCGCGCTCGGCATGCTCGTACTCAGCAAGTCCTTCGCGGTGCTCAAGAGCGCGGTGACGCCGAGAGTGTTGCCTCCGGAGATCGATCTCGTCCGCGTCAATTCTCGGCTCACGGTGTTCGGCCTGCTCGGCGGCACCATCGTTGCAGGTGCCGTCGCCGGCGGCATCGCGTTCTTCGCAGGTTCACCCGGCGCGCTGTGGTTCGTCGCCGGGATCACGGTGCTCGGCGGCTACCTCAGCATGCAGATCCCGTCCTGGGTCGAGATTACCGAGGGTGAAGTGCCGGCCACCCTGAGCTACCACGCCGACCAGCACAGCGGCAACGACTTCGCCGGAAGCAGCGCCCCGACCGAAAATCTGCGTCGCTCGCCGCCGAGCAGCACCAAGAACCGCAGACAGCCGTTGGGACGGGCCGTCATCGTGGGACTGTGGGGAAACGGCACCATCCGGATTCTCACCGGCTTCCTGACGCTCTACATCGCGTTCGTTGCCAAATCCCGCACCGAACACGAGCCGCTACAGCAGGCCGCGATGCTCGGACTCGTCGGGGCCGCAGCCGGTCTCGGCAACTTCGCAGGCAACGCGCTCGGTGCCCGGATCAAGCTCGGCCGGCCGTCCTTGGTCGTCCTGCGGTGCACCATCGCGGTGACGGTAGTGGCAGTCGTCGCTGCGATCACCGACAGCCTGCTCACCGCAGCCGTGGCAGCACTGGTGGCGTCCACTGCCAGCGCCCTTGCGAAGGTCTCACTGGACGCGTCGATACAGGGCGATCTGCCGCCTGAATCGATCGCGTCGGGATTCGGCCGCTCGGAAACCGTCATGCAGTTGTGCTGGGTTCTCGGCGGCACGCTCGGCGTGCTGCTACCCACCGAATACTGGCTCGGTTTCACCGTCGTGTCGGTGTTGCTTACGATCGGCCTCGTGCAGACCTTCCTCACCTACCGCGGCAGATCACTTCTGCCCGGCTTCGGCGGCAACCGCCCCGATCACGTCGAACAAGAAATGTCCGACGGCTCCTTCGGCGAAAACGTGACCAAGTGAATCTCGCTCCTCGCACCAAGAAGATCGCGGCGATCACCGTCGCCGGTCTCGTCGTCATCGCCGTCGCGTTCGTCGCGGTGCTCGCCCTGCTGATCGGGAGAGCACCGGAGAAGGAACCGACCGTCACCGCGTACGCCAACGGCCGCGCCGTCGTGGTGGAACCGTATCTGTACTGCGCTGTCAGCGACCCGCTGTGCACCAACGTCGGTGAGACCGCCGAGATTCAGGTCGGCAATGCCAGGACAGTGCAGCTCTCGCTGCCCGCCCCCATCTACTCCGCACCGTGGGTGCTCGCCGTGGTCTACGGCGACGACAGCGGTGACGTGGTGGAGAACACCGAGTTCAACGAGCCGGACACCAAGCTCAGCGTCACGGTTCCCACGAAGGACGACAGCAACCGGACGCTGCTCGGCATCGAGGTGCGCTTGCCCACCGGCATCATCGACACCGATACCAACCAGGAAGGGTTCGTCAGCCACGCCATCTGGTCGATCGGCACCCGCCCCTAGTTTCGGTGGGTATCAGCTGTCGAGTTCCCGGGCGACGGCCCGGACGACCTCGGAGATGCGCTGCGCGATCTTGCGATCGGGGTACTTGCCCTTACGGAGTTCGGGCTGCACTGTCGCCTCGAGCAGTGTGATCATGTCCTCGACCATTCCGTGCAGCTCGTCGGGTGTGTGTTTGCGCTCGACGGGCTCACGGCGGGTGCTGCCGGTGTTCTGCCGCACGGACGGTGCCGGCTCGAGCACCTTCAAGCTCAGCGCCTGTGGTCCGCGACGGCCTGCAGCCATGCCGAATTCGACACGCTGACCGGCTTTCAGGCCTTCGACGCCCTCCGGCAACGCCGACGAACGCACGTAGACGTCCTCGCCTTCCTCCTGAGAGAGGAATCCGAATCCCTTGTCGACGTCGTACCACTTCACCTTGCCGGTCGGCACTGAGCTCACCCGTTCATCTGTTGCTGTCGGTCGTTTGGTTGTTCACAGGCCCGATGTTCGGACCTGCGGTCTGCACAAGTTTCGCGCCCCACGAAAACGTAGGACGCGAATATGCCAGTCTAGCGCGGCGAGTCCCGATAGAGCATTCGAGTTCTTCGCACCCCACGCTTCGCACTACCGTGGTGCACGTGGACACACCGACCCGTAAGAGCAGCACCGTTCTGCTGCGCATCGCGCTCGCACTGTTCGCGATAGGCCTCGTCGCCATCGTCGCGATCCTGCTGTTTCCGATCTTCTCCGACGCCAAGCCCCCGCTGAGCCTGTATCTGACAGCCATGTTCTCGGCACCGGCCGGGTTCGTGCTGGCTTTGGTGTACGCGCTGGCATCCGGACGGCGGGCCCGGTAGCTCATGCGATTGATTCTGAACATCATCTGGCTGGTCTTCGGTGGGCTGTGGCTGGCCATCGGTTACTTCTTCGCCGGCCTGCTGCTGTGCATCCTGATCGTGACCATCCCGTTCGGCATCGCATCGTTCCGTATCGGTGTGTACGCACTGTGGCCGTTCGGGTCGACGATCGTCGACAAGCCAGGGTCCGGGTCCGGCGCGCTCGTCGGAAACGTGCTCTGGTTGATCCTCGCCGGCTGGTGGTTGGCGTTGACTCATGTGGTCACCGCCGTCGCAATGGCGATCACCATCATCGGCATTCCTCTCGCGATCGCGAACCTGAAGTTGATCCCCGTATCACTGATGCCCCTCGGCAAAGACATCGTTGCCGTTCGGTGACTTTCCGGACGCCTCCCGGGTGCTGTGACTTCCATCACATAACGCTTGGGTAACAGCCCGGCAACGGACCGGGGTTCACTGCGCGTCACGCCCGCTAGCTGGGCAGACGCGAGAGGCCCGTAAGAGGTACGAAATGTGCTCAACACGACGCCGCGAAATCGACAGTTACCAAATAGTGACGTAAGCCGGGAATTTCAGTACGGTCAGCAGCGGCCGGAAAGTTCGGCCGAACTCCGGTCCGCAGCGCCAAACCTCGTCCCGCGGATACCGGAACACCCTCGACGATCACCCAGGGGACGAGGACGGGGGACCCACGTCCTCCACGGACAACCGGGAAGTTGTCGCAACTCACGAAGTTGCACCGACTTCCCTTGGGGTGAAGCCCAATTGCCCATTCGAGAAGAATGAGCGAAAAGGCCGGGCTACCTCTCAGCCCGAACCCGACAGCTGACCTCGCAGGCGCGTGTGGAGAGGATTTCAACTCGTATGAGCGGACGTCATCGCAAGCCGAGCACCACTGGCAAGACCGTCGCCAAGGTAGCTGTCACCGGAGCCATCATGGGCACCGCGGGCATCGCCTTCACCGGCACCGCGAACGCGGCACCGGATTCCGACTGGGATCGCCTTGCACAGTGTGAAGCCGGCGGCAATTGGGGCATCAACACCGGCAACGGCTTCCAGGGCGGGTTGCAGTTCTCCCCCAGCACCTGGAACGCACACGGCGGCCAGCAGTACGCAGCCACGGCCAACCAGGCCAGCCGCGAACAGCAGATCGCAGTCGCAGAGAAGGTCCTCGACTCGCAGGGCTGGGGCGCATGGCCGTCCTGCTCCTCGAGCCTCGGCCTGAGCAGCGCGCCGTCCGAGCGCAGCGTTCCGGTCACCCCCAAGGCACCGGAAGTTCCCGCACTTCCCGACCTGTCGTCCATCCCGGCAGTCGACAACTCGGCCGAGGTCGTCAACGGCATCGTCACCGCCGTCCAGAACATCACCAACGATCCGGCTATCGCCTCGTTCGTCCAGAACGCAGCGCAGGGCATCCAGCTCGATCCGCAGGTCGTGAGCTTCTACCAGGCCAACAAGGCATTCCTGCCTCAGTAAGCGCCCGCGACGGTTCGCATCTCGTACGAAAAAAGCCCCCGACATCGTCGGGGGCTTTTTCGGTACTGCGTGGCGTTCGCTAGCGGTTGACCACGGTCACCGGGTGCGCGTAGGGCAGGTCTTCGACGGGCAGCGGGAACTCCGTGTCCTCGCCGAAGGGCGACAAGCCACCCGATCGAGCGGACGAGAGTTCGGTCACCGCGTGGTCACCGCGAGCGGTGTCCGGCCAGCCTGGATCGACATAGGGCTTCTTCGACTTGTTCACCATGCGCCTATTTTGACACCTGCACTGCGGCGAGCACCAGCCCAGGTCTCTAATCTGATAGGCGATGACCGACACGACTGTGCCTCGACACACCGACACGCCCCCCGATCTACCTCAGTGGATCGCAGCTCGCTCCGACGGCGAGCTGATCAAGGCCATGTCGCTGCGTCCGGATCTGACCGCGCCGCCGCCCGCCTCCCTGGCCGTACTCGCCGGACGGGCCGAGCAGCGACGGTCGATTCTGCACACCGCGGACACCCTCGACACACTCGCCTTGACCGTCCTCGAGATCCTCGCCGTCGAGGAGGCCTACGAACGGCCTGTCACTCGCACCACGCTCCTGTCCGTCGTGGCCAAACGCGCACCTGCCAAGAGCGTCGACAAGGCGCTGGCTCAGCTTCGCGAGCGGCTGCTGGTGTGGGGCGACGCGTCCGGCCTCCGGATCAGCGCAGCCGCCGCGGACGCCGTGCCGTGGCGTATCGGACGCGCACTCGATCCGGTCGACAATCTCACCGAGTCGCACATCACCGCAGCTCTCGCCGAACTGGGCGACGGGGAACGCAATCTGCTCGACACCCTCGCCAGATCGTCCCCGACCGGACGCACCCGAGACGCGGCACCGGGCACTCCGCCGGACCGGCCGGTCCAGAAGCTGCTCGCCGCCGGCCTGCTGATCTGGTTGGACGAGCAAACCGTCGAGCTACCCGTCCAGGTGGGGCAGATTCTGCGCGGCGAGCCGATGTCCGATCCGCGGTCGCTCGCCGAACCGAAGCTCACCACCAAGGCACAGTCGCTCACCGATGTCGATGCCGCTGCCGCAGGCGAGGCCCTCGAACTGGGTAGGCACTGCGTTCTGATCATCGAAGCCCTGTCCAGCTCGCCTGCCCCCGCTCTCAAGGCAGGCGGACTCGGCGTGCGCGAGCTCCGCAAGATCACCAAGGCAACCGGTCTCGACGACGACCGAGTCAGCGTCCTCGTCGAACTACTGGCGGCAGCGCATCTGATTTCCAGCGGAACACCGGACCCGGTTCCCGCGACCGACACCGGTGACGACTACTGGGCTCCCACACCCGCGGTCGACGCGTGGCTCACTGCTGCCCCGGCGGCCCGATGGCACACGCTCGCGTCCGCCTGGCTCGAGGTGCCGCGGGCACCGTGGGTCATCGGGATGCGCGACCCCAACGACAAGCCCATCGCCGCCCTGTCCGAGGAAGTCCGTTCTCCGGCAGCACCGCGGGATCGACGGATGATCCTGGAACTGCTCACCGAACTCGGCAGCGGGCACTCGGCCCAGCCCGCGGATCTCGCCCGAATCCTGGCGTGGCGTCGTCCCCGGTGGTCCGGACGCTTCGGCGTCACACCCGTCGGGCACGTCATCGCCGAAGCAACCGCATTGGGAATCGTCGCCCGCGGAGCGATGTCGACCCCGGGACGCTCGCTGCTGCACGACGGCAACGCCGAGGCCGATATGCGCGCGGCTCTGCCCGAACCCATCGACTACGTCCTGGTGCAGGCCGACCTCACGCTGGTGGCACCCGGTCCACTCGAGCCGGACCTGCACGATCGGATCGAATTGGTCGCCGATGTCGAATCCGCAGGCGCGGCGACGATGTACCGGATCAGCGACACGAGCCTGCGACGCGCCCTCGATGTGGGATTGAGCGCGTCCGAGCTGCACGCGTTGTTCGCAACCCACTCGCGCACACCGGTGCCGCAGGCGTTGACCTATCTGATCGACGACGTGGCGCGTCGACACGGTCGCCTGCGTGCCGGCGTCGCCGCGTCGTTCGTCCGATGCGAGGATCCGGCGTTGCTGGCGGAGGTGATGGCGTCCCCGGCGGCGGAATCGCTGGCCCTACGAGCCCTCGCCCCGACCGTCGCGATCTCGCAGGCTCCGCTTGCCGAGGTGCTCTCGGTGCTGGCCGGGGCCGGCTTCGCGCCTGCTGGTGAGGACTCGTCCGGAACCATCGTCGATCTGCGCGCCCGCGGGTCGCGGGTATCGGCACGGCGGCCACGCCAGACGTTCCGCACTCCGGCTGTCCCCACCGAGGAACAGCTGGGTTCGTTGGTGCGTGGGATGCGTGCGTCGGACCGGGCCGCGGGCAACGGCGGTGCGGTGGTGCGCGCCGACGGCTCTCGCGCCAGCAGCACGGCGACGATGACGCTGCTGCAGACCGCAGCCAAGGTCAAACGCAGTGTCAGCATCGGCTACGTCGATGCACAGGGGGTCGCGACCCACCGAATCGTCGATCCGATCAGCATCGGCGGCGGCCAACTCGACGCGTTCGATCCCGCCACGGGAGGGGTTCGGCGCTTCACCCTGCATCGCATCACCTCGGTCGCTCTGGTCGAGTAGTTCGACGCTCACGTGCACGCGCGCCCCTACCTGTGGACAATGGAGAAGTTGCGCTCTTTCGGGCGCAGCGGAAGTCTCTAGGAGGAACCGTGACCGACGGCCCGCTGATCGTTCAGTCCGACAAAACGCTGTTGCTCGAGATCGATCACGAACTCGCGGGTGCAGCGCGGGCGGCCATCGCACCGTTCGCGGAGCTCGAACGTGCCCCCGAGCACGTGCACACCTACCGCATCACCCCGCTGGCCCTGTGGAATGCGCGCGCTGCCGGCCACGACGCCGAGCAGGTGGTCGACGCGCTGGTGAACTTCTCGCGCTACGCGGTGCCGCAACCGCTGCTGGTCGACATCGTCGACACCATGGCTCGCTACGGCCGACTGCAGTTGGTCAAGAGCCCGATCCACGGCCTGGCCCTGATCAGTCTCGACCGCGCTGTGCTCACAGAAGTCATGCGCCACAAGAAGATTGCGCCGATGCTCGGTGCCATGGTGGACGAGGACACTGTCATCGTCCATCCCAGCGAACGCGGACACCTCAAACAGATGCTCCTCAAGATCGGTTGGCCTGCCGAGGACCTCGCCGGATACGTGGACGGCGAAGCTCACCCCATCGAACTCGACACCGAGGGCGGCAAGTGGACACTGCGCGACTACCAGGAGATGGCGGCGGATTCGTTCTGGGCCGGCGGCTCGGGCGTCGTCGTACTGCCGTGTGGCGCGGGCAAGACGATGGTCGGCGCAGCGGCGATGGCCAGAGCCAAGGCGACCACGCTGATTCTGGTCACCAACACCGTCGCCGGTCGGCAGTGGAAGCGTGAGCTGATCGCGCGCACCTCACTCACCGAGGAGGAGATCGGCGAGTATTCGGGAGAGCGCAAAGAGATTCGCCCTGTGACAATCGCCACGTACCAGGTGATCACGCGTCGTACCAAGGGTGAATACAAGCACCTGGAACTGTTCGATTCCCGCGACTGGGGTCTGGTGATCTACGACGAGGTCCACCTGCTCCCCGCCCCGGTGTTTCGCATGACGGCAGATCTGCAATCGCGTCGTCGACTCGGTCTGACGGCAACGCTCGTCCGCGAGGACGGCCGCGAGGGTGACGTCTTCTCGCTGATCGGGCCCAAGCGATACGACGCGCCGTGGAAGGACATCGAGGCGCAGGGGTGGATCGCACCGGCAGAGTGCATCGAGGTTCGCGTGACTCTCACCGATGCCGAACGTATGTCGTACGCCGTGGCCGAACCCGAGGAGCGCTACAAGCTGTGCTCGACGGCTCATACCAAGATCGCCGTCGTGAAGTCGATCCTCGCCAAACATCAGGACGCTCCGACGCTGGTGATCGGCGCCTACCTCGACCAGTTGAACGAGCTCGGTGAGGCTCTGAACGCTCCGGTCATTCAGGGTTCGACCAAGAACAAGGAACGTGAGGTGCTGTTCGACGCCTTCCGCAAGGGCGAGATTCAGACGCTCGTGGTGAGCAAGGTGGCGAACTTCTCGATCGACCTACCCGAAGCATCTGTCGCAGTGCAGGTTTCGGGCACCTTCGGATCCAGACAGGAGGAGGCACAGCGGCTGGGCCGACTGCTCCGACCCAAGCACGACGGCGGTCAGGCCCATTTCTACTCGGTGGTGTCGCGCGACACTCTCGACGCCGAGTACGCCGCACACCGTCAACGTTTCCTCGCCGAGCAGGGGTACGCGTACCGCATCACCGACGCGGACGACTTGCTCGGTCCGGCGATCTGAGGCTTCTGCCGGCATGGGCGGCGTGCTAGGAATAGTTGTGTGCGCCGATTCCAGTTCCCAGTAGACGTAGCCCACGCGAAGTCGGTGAACGAGACGTTCACCGAGCTTCGCCGGCTGCGCGCCTCTGCGGCGCTCACAGCAGTGATCCTGACCGCCCTGGGGGTGTGGTTCATCTGGATCGCAACCCCGTGGTCGTACATACTCGGCGCGGTGTTCTGTATCGGTGCGGCCACCTCACTGTGGGTGATGTTGTGGGCACCGCGCAAGATGGGGTCCATCGAATCGCAATATGCTGCAGGCGATCTGATTCCTGCGATGGTGGCCGAGACACTACCGAGCGGAGCACTGTTGCTGGCCCTGGTCGATATCGCGAAGCCGGGTGTCGAAGAACCGCACTACGTATTGGTCACCCGGGTCGTTCGAACATTGCCCGGCCACGCGATGGAGCGGGGAGCGAAGGTGCCCTCGGTGTCGGTTCTCGCCGACCGCGGCGCGAACACGGGCGGGCGCACCTGGCAGTTGGTCTCGGCCATGCCCATCGCCTGGGGCACGCCCGATCGAGAAGTTCTCGCACGCGCAACCGGCGAGATCACCGAGGGCGAGTGGGCGCTGTTGCACGCGAACATCGGCTTGTCCGAGAAGGTACGCAAGGCCAAGAACCAACAGCTACTGATCGATCCGGCGGATCTTCCCGACGACCTGAGACGAGCTACTGAAGAGCCGCAATGACCTCGCGCTCGAAGAGTTCGATTCCGGCGCGATCGTAGGCAGCTTCCGGGAAGTAGAAGATTCCGTACGTCATCCCCTGCTCCTGCAGCGCCGTCAGATTCCGGACGATCTGTTCCGGGGTTCCGACTGCCGGCATGCCGCGGAACGCCTTCAGCGCTCCTTCGGCTTTGTCCGCACCCACGTAGTCGGTGAGTCGACTCTCCAGGGCGCGAAGCTTGTCTTCCACTTCCGACTCGGTCGCCCCGATGACGACGTTGTAGTTCGCCGAGCGGACGATGGCATCGAAGTCGGTGCCCACGGTGGAGCAATGCTCACGCAGCAGATCCGATTTTGCGGCGAATCCGGTGGGCGTTCCATCGAAGTTGGTGTAGTTGGCGTACTTCGCGGCGATCTTCAGCGTCACCTTCTCGCCTCCGCCCGCTATCCACAGCGGTATTCCGCCCTCCTGCAGCGGCAGCGGCCGCACCACAGCACCGTCGATCTCGTAATGCTTTCCGTCGAGAAACACCTCGCCGGTCGTCCATGCCTGCTTGAAGATCTGCACACCCTCGTCCAGCCGACCCAATCGCTCACCCGCAGAGGGAAACCCGTAACCGTAGGCACGGAACTCGTGCTCGTGCCAGCCGCCGCCGATGCCCATCTCGACGCGTCCACCCGAAATGATGTCCACCGTGGCAGCAACTTTGGCGAGGTAGGCCGGGTTGCGGTAAGACATCGCAGTGCACATCTGACCGAGCCTGATCCGGGAGGTGCTCGCCGCCAGTGCGGACATCAACGACCATGCCTCGTGCGTCGCCTCGTCGGTTGCGGTGGGAACGGTATGAAAATGGTCGTACACCCACAGGGACTCCCACGGACCGGCCTCGGCGGCGAGAGCGTGGTCACGCATCACATTCCATTGCCGGGCGGGGTCGATACCGACCAGATCCAGGCGCCAACCCTGTGGAACGAACAATCCGAATCGCATGACAGGCACAGTACAGATGCAGGGCGAAAGCCCGGTTCCGGCCGGTGAACTACGCTGGACGAATGTCCGAGATGCTGCCCTCGCGCACTGTGGCGCGCCTGCGCCCGTTCGCATCGACGATATTCGCCGAGATGACCGCTCTTGCGGTCGCCAAGAATGCCGTCAACCTCGGTCAGGGCTTTCCCGATACCGACGGGCCGCCTGCCATGCTCGAGGCCGCACGTGAGGCCATCGCGAGCGGACTCAATCAGTACTCCCCCGGCCCGGGCATGCCGGTGCTACGCAACGCCGTCGCCGCCGACCGGGAACGGCGATTCGGGCTGCAGTACGACCCCGACTCGCAGGTACTGGTCACCGTCGGTGCCACCGAGGCGATCTCGGCATCGCTGCTCGGCCTGATCGAGCCGGGCGACGAAGTGCTGCTGATCGAGCCGTTCTACGACTCCTACGCGGCCGCCATTGCCCTTGCCGGAGCGACCCGCACCGCCGTGCCGCTGGTTCCCGACGGCAACGGGTGGACGGTCGACACCGACGCCCTCGGTCGTGCCGTCGGTCCCCGAACACGCATGCTGATCGTCAATTCCCCGCACAACCCCACCGGTACCGTCTTCGACCGCGCCACCATGGTCCGTATCGCCGAGATCGCCGTCGAACACGATTTGCTCGTCCTTACCGACGAGGTCTACGAGCACCTGACCTTCGACGGGAAGGTGCACACGCCGATCGCGACCCTGCCGGGGATGTTCGAGCGCACCGTCACCGTCTCGAGTGCGGCGAAAACCTTCAACGCAACGGGATGGAAGACGGGCTGGGCGCTGGGCCCGGCCCACTTGATCGATGCCGTGCGCGCCGCCAAACAATTCATGAGCTTCGTCGGCGGTACCCCTTTCCAACCTGCCGTCGCCTATGCCCTCGAGCACGAGCAGCCGTGGATCACCTCGATGCGCGACGGTCTGCAACGCAAGCGGGACACGCTCTCGGCTGCACTTGGCTCGGCCGGCGCGGACGTGAAGTACAGCGCGGGAACATATTTCGTGTGCGCCGACATCGCGCCGATCGGACGGGGGGACGCGTACGAGTTCTGCCGCTCCCTGCCGGATCTGGTGGGCGTGGCAGCAGTTCCGGTCACGGCCTTCGTGGACGAACCAGCTCCCTGGAAGTCGTTGGTACGCTTCGCTTTCTGCAAGCAGGACGAGGTACTCGCCGACGCAGCCGAGAGGCTACGGAGATTGTGACTCCGCAACCGACGATCCCGGCGTATTTCGTCCGACAGGCCGTCGACCTCGCGACTAGCGGCGGGATGGACTTGACCTACCCGTTGTCGATGGCCGGTATCGGGCCCACCATTCTCGGAAACCCGGCGGAACGCCTGACCACCCGCCAAGTCACCGCCTTCACCCAGGCGGTCTGGGCGATGACCGGCGACGAGCTGTTCGGCCTAGCCGCAGTACCGGTGCGGCGCGGCAGCTTTCGCGTGATTTGCCAGACCCTGATTCATTCGGAGAACCTCTGGGCGGCTCTGATCAGGATGTCCGAAACCATGCGGGTGCTGATTCCCGTTCGCCCCATGACATTGGACCGCACCGAGGAGTCCACGGTGTTGACGGTGCACGTCACGCCAACGACTCATCTGAGCGCGGAAGCCAACGCTCTGGCCGAACGCTTGCTGACCGACTTCCTGTTGATTCTGCTGCATCGATTCGCGGCGTGGCTCATCGGCAACCGCGTCAAACTGCTGTCGGTGCAGCTACCGTACGCGCTTCCCGGGCCCGAGGCCGGCAAGATGTACGACTCCATCTTCGGCACACATGTCGAGTTCGGAACCGACCGTGCCACACTGGAATTCGACACTGCCGTGATGCGAGCGCCGATAGTGCAGACCGAGGAGACCCTCGCCGAGTATCTGGCCGAGTCACCCAATCTGTTGTTCTCGTCCCGAGACTACGACAGCACAGCGTCGAGTCAGGTTCGCCGAGCGCTCGAAACCGGCTTCAAAGGCGGCGCACCGGGAACCGAGGACATCGCGGCGATGCTCAACATCAGCCCGCCGCACCTTCGCCGCGTCCTTCGGCAGGAGGGCACCTCGATCAACCAGCTGCGCGAAGAAGTGCTGCGCGATGCAGCGATCTCCGGTTTGAGCCGCGGAGACAGTGTCGACGACATCTCGGCTCGTCTCGGCTTCTCCGAGCCCAGCGCGTTCCGTCGTGCCTTCAAGCGCTGGACCGGTCAGACCCCCGGCTCGTACCGCCTCAGCTGACGCAGAACTCGTTGCCCTCGGGGTCGGTCATGGTGATCCAGACGCTGGGGCCCTGATTTCCCCGATGAAGTACCGACGCACCCCGCGCTTCGAGTTCCGCCACCACCGACTCACGCTCGTCACCGACGCGGATGTCGAGATGCAATCGATTCTTCACCGATTTCGGCTCGGCTACCGACTGGAACAGCACCCGCGGGGAGCCGGGCGACTCGGGATCGACGATTCCCGCGCCCGCCTGCCACACGAGAACACCCTCGAAGGTGGTCGTATCCTCCTCGCGAGCATGCCCCGCGGCGACCATCTCGCGACTGAAGTCCTCGTTGCTGGGTTCGGACTGCCAACCCAGCGTCTGCGCCCACCATTTCGCCAGCGCATGGGGGTTGGCGCTGTCCACGACGACCTGAAATCGATAGCCCATGGGACGAAGATACCGCCGCGCGGTGGAAATGGGAACACCTGTTCGATACAGTCGATTCATGTCGCTCGCGATGCAAGGCTCGTTGTTCGGTGACGACGACGGTGGCGTCGGGTCGCTGCAGTCCGTCACCCGACGAGAGCTGACGCTCGGTGCCTGGATCGATGTGCGCCCGGGATGGTTGACCGATACCCATCTCTTCGACTCGCTGGTGACCGACGTCGATTGGCGCGCCGAACGCAGACAGATGTACGACCGCGTGGTCGATGTGCCACGCCTGGTCCGCTTCTACGGCGAGCGCGAGCACTGGCCGCACACGGCGCTGTACGAGGCGCGTAACGCGCTCGACGATCACTACCGCGCCGAACTCGGTGAGTCGTTCGCCACCGCAGGGCTGTGCTACTACCGCAACGGCTCCGACAGCGTCGCCTGGCACGGCGACAACATCGGCCGCAGCGCGACCGAGGACACCATGGTGGCGATCGTCTCGCTCGGTGCGACAAGGCAACTCATGCTTCGGCCTCGCGGCGGCGGCACGTCGCTCAAGTTCACGCTCGGGCACGGCGATCTGGTGGTGATGGGAGGCTCGTGTCAGCGGACGTGGGAACATGCCGTTCCCAAGTCCACCCGCGCGATCGGTCCACGCATCAGCGTGCAATTCCGACCGCGCGGGGTTCGTTGACGCGCTGGATTTTTCAGTGCACAGGGTTCGATGCCCGACGCTTGTCGACCGCCGCAGCCAGCACGTTCAGTTGTGTTGCCGTGGTGTCCCAATCGAGGCAGGCGTCGGTGATCGACTGCCCGTACACCAGGTCGTCGCGGTGGCCGAGTTCGAGATCCTGACGGCCCGCCACGAGGAAGCTTTCGAGCATCAGGCCGACGATGCCATGTTCGCCAGCCGCCACCCGGCCGGCCACATCGGTGACCACGTCGACCTGCTTGTTGTGGTCCTTGCGGCTGTTGCCGTGGCTGGCGTCGATGACGACGCGCTCCGGCAGACCCGACTTACGCAGTCGCGCAACGGTATCTGCGACGGATTCGGCATCGTAGTTCGGTCCCTCGACGCCCCCGCGGAGAATGACGTGGCAGTCCGGGTTTCCGACGGTCCGAACGAGCGCTGCCTGGCCGTCCAGATCGGTGCCGGGGAAGACATGGCTCGCCGCGGCGGCCCGGGTGCCGTCGACCGCTACCTGGATGTCGCCCTCGGTGGAGTTCTTGATCCCCACCGGCATCGACAGCGCGCTGCACAGCTGGCGGTGCACCTGGCTCGCAGCGGTCCGCGCACCGATCGCGCCGTAGCTCACCAGATCTGCGATGTACTGCGGCGTGATCGGGTCGAGGAATTCGCATCCGACAGGCAGGCCGAGCGCCGAAATATCCAGCAACAGTTGGCGTCCCACCCGTAGTCCGGCGTTGATGTCGAAGCTGCCGTCGAGGTGCGGGTCGTTGATCAGTCCCTTCCACCCCAGCGTCGTCCGGGGCTTCTCGAAGTAGACCCGCATGACGATGTGCAGTCGATCACCCAGTTCGGCTGCCGTGACGGCAAGGCGCCGGGCGTAATCGAGGGCTGCATCGGTGTCGTGCACCGAACACGGGCCGACGACAACGATCAGTCGATCGTCGCGGCCGTCGAGAATGTCGACCACGCCGGAGCGTCCGGAGCGGACCGTCGCGGAGATCGCGGCGTCCACGGCATGTTCGCGGCGCAACACCGACGGCGCAACCAGCGGACTGATGCTGATAGTCCGTTGATCATCGAGTGACGGGGTGTCGAGGGAGAGCGTCATGAGAGGGTTTCCTGTTCCCAGGCCGGCTCAGCATGCTCCACGCGCACTTCGAGCCGGTCTGTATCCGGCTCGTGGGGTGGAGGTCAGCGCATGGCGTCGCTGGCTGACCCACCCGGGGCCGGCCTGCTAAACCAGAAATACGTGCGCTGCATGGAGAGCACCGTAACAGACGCGTCGTCGATGCATCTATGCTCGTCCCTGCAGTCGGTTCGCCAGGTGGTCATGAGGAGCCCCGAAGTTCACCACGGCGTCGAAGCGATGCGTGCAGTTCCCGCTCCGTGCGAAAGACACAGCGGCATACCTGGAGTGGGCCGTGCGATCGTTCAAGATCTCGACATCCGGGGTGTCCGACGACACGCAGATTCACACGCATCTGTGCTACTCGGAGTTCGGTGAGATCATCGACGCGATCGTCGCCCTGGACGCCGACGTGACGTCCATCGAGGCGGCCCGCTCGCACATGGAGGTACTCGACGACCTGAACTCCGTCGGCTTCGACCTCGGTGTCGGCCCCGGCGTGTACGACATCCATTCACCGCGGGTGCCGAGCATCGACGAGATCACCGAATCGCTGCGTTCAGCATTGAAAGCCGTTCCTGCCGAACGACTCTGGGTCAATCCCGACTGCGGATTGAAGACCCGCGGGGTGGCCGAGGTGGAGCGGTCGTTGAGCAACATGGTGCAGGCGGCGGCCGCGCTGCGCTCACCTCGTTCGCGAGGTACAGGCTAGGCTTACCTGCCTACGCCCGCCCTGTGAAAGAGAACGAAGTGAAACGTCTACTCCTGGCCACCACGATCGCCGCAGTCACCGCGCTGACCACTGTCGCCTGCGCCGGCACCGCCGAGCAGACCGTCACACCCTCCACCAGCGCTGAAGCGACCACCGGCGACGCCGTGACGGACGCACCAGGACCGACCGGCATCCCCGACGGTATGGGTTCGGGAACGGCCGACGGAGTGTTCCCACGCACCGTCGGCCACTTCGGCGGCTCCACCGAGATCCCCGCCGAACCGAAGAAAATCGTCGTCATCGCTACCGGTCAGCTCGACGCAACCCTCACACTGGGCGTCGTGCCCACCGGAGTCGCGTACGGCGACGGAGCCGAATTGGTGCCCGATTACATCAGCTTCTCGTTCCCCCAGTACGCGGACCGGATGACGCAATTCGTGAATGTGGGTAACCGACAGGAAGTCGACATCGAGGCCATCGCCGCCATCGAACCCGACCTCATCCTGGCGAACAAGACCGGCTCCGAGGACATCTACTCGACGCTGTCGACCATCGCGCCGACAGTGCTCACCGAGGGCACCGGAGTGAACTGGAAGCAGGACTTCCTGTTGCTCGCCGACGCGTTGGGCCGAACCGAGCAGGCGCAGACCTTCATCGACACCTTCGCCTCCGACGCTGCGGCACTGGGTAACTCGGTTGCCGGCAGCAGCGGCACCCCTACGGTCTCCTTCGTCCGCTTCACCGCGGATCGGGCGCGCGTGTTCGGCGTCCCCTCGTTCGCCGGTTACATCGCCTGGGACGCCGGTCTGGCACGGCCGGAGAGTCAGCAGTTCGACAAGACCTCGCAGGACTTCAGCGAGGAGGAGATACAGCTCGCGAACGCCGACTGGGTGTTCGTATCGAGCCAGGACGCGGGAGCCGATTCGAGCGCCGCGTCGTACACCACCAACCCGCTCTGGACGGGTATGAGCGCAGCCACCGAGAACCACATCGTGCGCGTCGACGACGACCCGTGGTACCTCAACGCTGGTCCGACGGCGGCAACCATCGTGCTCGACGGCCTGAAAAACGCCCTGCAGAGCTGACCCCCATGTGAGTGGCACGTCGTAGCAGGCTACGAAGTTTCACTCACATCGAGCAGATAGGTTGCGCACAACTTAACTGTGCACTACTGTTCTCGAGGTGACCAACGAACTCGCACTCGACCGTCAGGTGTGCTTCGCGCTGTACTCCGCATCGCGGGCTACGACCGCGGTGTACCGCCCGATGCTCGACGAGCTCGGCGTCACGTATCCGCAGTACCTGGTCCTACTGGTGCTGTGGGAGAAGGACGGGCGCGGCGTCAAGGAAATCTGCGCCGAACTCGACCTCGACACCGGCACACTCTCGCCGATGCTCAAGCGACTCGAAGGGCTCGGTTTCATCGAGCGTCGACGCCTGAGCAGCGACGAACGCCGCGTCGAGATCCACCTCACCGAGACCGGTAGCGCCATGCGCGCGAAGGCACTCGACCTCCCCCGCAAGCTGGCCGAGAAGACCGGCATGGGAGTCGACGATCTCGTCAGGCTCAAGGAATCGCTCGACGCATTGACGAGCGCTCTGCATCACACCGATTCGCGCACGACAGAAGGAGAATCATGAAGACCATCTACACCGCCGAAGCTCTCGCCACCGGCGAAGGACGCAACGGCCACGCACGCACCTCCGACGGACGTCTCGACCTCGATCTCGCCATCCCGGAGGCCATGGGCGGCAGCGGAAACGGCACCAACCCCGAGCAGCTGTTCGCAGCCGGCTACGCCGCGTGCTTCCACTCCGCACTGCAGATGGTGGCGCGTCAGGACAAGGCCGACGTCACCGACTCGGCCGTCGGCGCTCGCGTCGACATCGGACCCAACGACGCAGGCGGCTTCCAGCTCGCAGTCACCCTCGAGGTGACTCTGCCGAACCTGAGCCGCGAGAGCGCCCAGGCCCTGGCCGACAAGGCTCATCAGGTCTGCCCGTACTCCAACGCCACCCGCGGCAACATCGACGTCACCGTCACCGTCACCGAAGACGAGTAAGAGGAAACACCATGAAGGCACACGAAATTCACCTCGCGTCCCGCCCAGAAGGCTGGCCGACCGAAGACAACTTTCGCGCGGAGGTCGTCGACCTTCCCGAACTGCAGGACGGGCAGATCCTCGTTCGCAACATCGTGATGTCGGTCGATCCGTACATGCGTGGTCGGATGAACGACGTGAAGTCGTACGTCCCGCCGTTCCAGCTCGATGCGCCGCTCGACGGCGGTGCCGTCGGCGAGGTCGTCGAATCCAAGGCCGACGGTTTCGCAGCCGGCGACGCTGTTGTTCACGGCAAGGGATGGCGCGATCTCGCAATCGTTCCGGCGAAGGGCGCAAGCAAAGTCGACCTCTCGGCCGCCAAGGCGTCCGCCTACCTGAGCGCACTGGGAATGACCGGAACGACGGCGTACGCCGGGCTGACCGAAGTTGCCTCGTTCAAGGAAGGCGACGTCGTCTTCGTCTCGGGCGCTGCCGGCGCAGTCGGGTCGCTCGTCGGCCAGATCGCCAAGGCACTCGGCGCTTCCCGTGTCATCGGCAGTGCAGGGTCTCCCGCGAAGGTCGCCCGCCTGCTCGAGCTCGGTTTCGACGCAGCATTCGATTACCACGACGGCCCGGTTGCCGAGCAGCTCCGCAAGGCGGCACCGGACGGCATCGACGTGTACTTCGACAACGTCGGCGGTGAGCACCTCGAAGCCGCCATCGGTTCGATGAACAAGCACGGGCGAATTGCCATGTGCGGAGCCATTGCTCAGTACAACTCCACCGAGCCGACTCCCGCTCCGCGCAACCTCGCGCTGGCGATCGGCAAGGAGTTGACGCTCAAGGGCTTCATCGTCGGTTCCTACGCGCACGTCACCGAGGAATTCCGCGCCAAGATGACCGAATGGCTGGGCAGCGGCGCCATCGAATTCGACGAGACGGTCGTCGACGGTCTCGACAACGCTCCCTCTGCGTTCATCGGTCTGATGAAGGGCGAGAACACCGGCAAGATGGTCGTCACCATCTAGGTCGGACCCCAACGGTTACACCGCAGACCACACCCCGGCCGGATTTTCCGGCCGGGGTGTTTCCATGTCGACCGATTACAGTCGTGACCATGCCCGCCGCTCCCCTGCCGTTGCGCGACGGCCTCGACCCCACTCGGGTCCGGATGCCCGATATCGCAACCGGGGCCACCGTGCTCGAGTACCTGCGTGCACGGTTTCCGCAGGACGCGGCGAGGCTGACCGAAAAAGTGACCGGCGGTGAAATAGTCGACGCGGCAGGCATACCCATCGATTCGGCGACGGTCGCGAGACCACGTGCCGACATCTACCTCTACCGCGATCCGCCGGTGGAGCCGACGGTTCCGTTCTCCCTCGACGTCCTCCACCGCGACGAGAATCTACTGGTAGTCGACAAGCCGCATTTTCTGGCCACCACTCCGCGCGGCGCATACGTCGCTCGCTCGGCCCTCGTTCTGCTTCGACGCAGATTCGACCTGCCCGAGCTGAGCCCGGCGCACCGTCTGGACAGGCTCACCGCAGGGGTTCTCGTGTTCACCGTGCGGCAACAGGCTCGCCGTCCGTACCAGGACCTGTTCGCTCAACGCACCATCACCAAGCACTACGAGGCAATTGCCCCACTCTCCGGGGTTCTCGACTTTCCGCTGACGGTGCGCAGTAGAATCATCAAGGAGCGCGGCGTTCTTCAGGCCCGAGAGGTCCCGGGTGAACCCAACGCCGAGACACTCGTCGATCAGGTCGACACCATCGGATCCCACGGCCTGTATCGATTGCACCCCCGTACCGGGAAGACGCATCAGCTTCGAGTTCATCTGTGCTCCTTGGGCATTCCGATCGTCGGCGACAACTTCTATCCGTCGTTCCGCGAGGTCGCCCACGACGACTACTCCGATCCGCTCCGACTACTGGCCCGCTCGATCGAATTCGTCGATCCACTCACTGGCCTGATCCGACGGTTCGAGAGCAATCGGAGTCTCGATCCTCCTGCAAGACAACAGAGTTCTCGATAGCCTCGGCGGTGCGCACAGCGATGCGATGCGAGATGACCGCGAGCGCGAACAGTCCGACCGCCACATTCCCCAGCGCGGCGAAGCCCTCCTGAGCAAAATCCACCAACGCGTTGAGCAAGGTGAAAATCAACGCGGAAACGCGGAGGGTGCGCAGCGGCCAGAGCGGACCGTCCTTCCGCAAGCGCAGCATCGCCGGGAGAGCCGAGGCGAACGTGGCGCAGGCGCTGACGAACAGGATCCCGCTGGCGATGCCCATTCTGTCGACGTCGATCGTCAGGTCTCGGCGATCGATGTGCAGTTCTCCGAGAACGAGTTCGACGATCCCGAACACGACGCCTGCACCGGACAGCAGAACCAGGCCCCAGCCGACGACGGGAACCCACCGGGCACTGGTGAAGAACGCCGGAATCAGCCGGGGAACGAACTGACGAAGGGAGTGGGTGCGTGACGTCGAACGACGACAGGTACCGAGCAACATCCTGATGCCGGCCACGGTGTCCGGATCTGCTCCTTCCGCCTCGGCCCGCGCGACCATCCGTAGCGCCCAGTCGCGTCGATGCTCAGGTAGGCCGTGCGCGACGCCGTCGGCGGCGATGGCAGCCGCGTTGGCCAGCGATTCGCCGACCGAGGGCCGGCGGAACTCGCGGACGATCCGGCTGAACACCAACAGCAGGACCACCAGGACGTACATGATCTCCGACGAGGGGCCGTAGAAGTAGTCGTTGTCCTTGGTGACGAACTTGCCCACCTCGTCGAGAAACAGCCCGAATCCGATCCCGCCGAGCAGCACGGTGAACACCCGGACGCCGAACCCGATGAACATCCAGCCGACGAGTAGAGCCAACATCATCGCCGCGCCGCCGTACAGGGCATGCGCGATATGCAGCGACTTGCCACCGACCTGGGGGTAGTGGGTCGCCTCGAGGTACGCCCTGGTGATCAGAATGGTCGCAATGGCCACGACCATGAAAGCCTCGGACGCAGGGCTACCGTAGGCGTCACGAACAACGCCACTACGTCCTACGCGCCCAGCACGAGCGGTCATGAAGCGAGTATGTGCCGTCCGCCTCCATCCACGGGCAGTTTTCGGCGGGTCGCCCTTGCAGAACTTGACAAATTCGTTTGCCGAAACTGCAATACAGGGATGAAGGAAGCAGCGGCAAGCCTCGACGAGGTCATCGCCGGCCTCGGTCCCCGTCTCAAACGCATCAGGATGGAGAAGAACACCACCCTGGCGTCACTGTCCGAGACCACGGGAATTTCGATCAGCACGCTCTCGCGTCTCGAATCCGGCGACCGCAAGCCGAGCCTGGAACTTCTGTGGCCCATTGCCCGGGCCCATCAGATGGCGCTCGACGATCTGGTGACCGCGCCGCCTGTCGCTGACCCTCGGGTACGCACGACGGCCACTGTGCGCGAACACGTGACGATTCTTCCCCTGACGCTGCGCCCGGGCGGGCTGCAGGCCTACAAGCTTCTGGTCCGACCCGAGGACTCCGAGCCTCGCCCCAGAACGCACGAAGGGTACGAGTGGCTCTATGTGCTCGACGGCACTCTCCGACTGATTCTGGGTGAGCACGATCTGACGATGAAACCCGGTGAGGCAGCCGAATTCGACACCCGGGTACCGCACTGGTTCGGTGCCGTCGGGAATCGTCCGGTGGAGCTGCTGAGCCTGTTCGGACCCCAGGGCGAGCGGATGCACGTGCGGGCAAAACCGACGGTATGAAATGTCGTGTCCGTGTGAGACAGTGAAGCCCGCTCGACGCCAGAATCCGCTTCGGTCATCCGCACCGACAACACCATCTCGAGGAAAAAGATGACCGACAGACTGCCTGATTCACCTGCGTCTCGCACCGACGTGGACATCGCAACCGGAGTGCTCATCGGCATCCACGGTGGATCCGTCGCCGACGCCATCGACGAGCTGTTCGCGACGGCCAGGCATCATCGAGTCAGCTTGTTCGATCTCTCCCGCACCCTCATCACCGTCGCCGAAGGCCGCGATATCGAGCGATCCTCGACCACCGATGCCGTGTATGCGGTGTGGGGCTCGGCCCTCGGCCGTCGCGGTGCCGAGGCCACGTTCGGCTCGGTCACCGATTCTGCGGGGGTCGCGGCGACGTCGACGGGCTAACCGCGGACAGCCGGATCGGTGCGCAGTTCCGGAAACCGGGCCGTCATCGCATCGATGTGGCGGTACATCTCGTAGAGCTCGGCCCGGAGCGTCGACGCCTCGGACTCGAACGCTCGGGCCCGGGATTCTGCGCGGTCCGCGCGAGCTCGAAATGCCTTGGAATGCGCACTTTCGATGGACGCCGAGCACGTCTGGATGTGTTCGGCCAATCCTCGGGCGAAAACCCTTGCCTGTTCGAGGTTGACGGTATAGTTGTCGTCCCTCGGTGCCGGTGAGGGTGCGTCGTTCACAGTGCCCATGGAAAGAAGTCACCCTCGGTCGTCGGCCAGAATTTCCTATGCGACTCTACGCTCAGCGCCGAGTCGCCCGTCCCGGAACCGATCGTCACCCGAAGATCAGCGCCAAGACCACCGATGCCGACGTGGCCGCGATGGCGATGACGATGGCAGCCGCGATCGCACGCTGTCGCACCGAGCGGTAGCTCGACCCT
The DNA here is from genome assembly GCF_027270735.1 of Rhodococcus ruber. Taxonomy (GTDB): domain Bacteria; phylum Actinomycetota; class Actinomycetes; order Mycobacteriales; family Mycobacteriaceae; genus Rhodococcoides; species Rhodococcoides rubrum_A. The sequence goes on from NZ_JAPWIJ010000005.1 coordinate 480,080, forward strand.
GCGCGGTCGTACTCCGCGTCGTCCTGATCGCCGTCCGAGCCGTAGAAGTCGTCGGAGTTCAGCCCGTCCTCGTCGAAATAGACGACATCGCGCGGCGGCACCCAGCGTTGACCATTGGCTTCTACAGCGGCCTCGAGTCGTTCGAGGCGGATCCGCGCCCGGGACGGATACCAGTCCGAGGGCGCGTGAATGGGAAGGGCCTCGGCCAGCGCCAACGGTGACCGGTATTGCCTCTCCAGTGCGGCGAATGCAGCCGACGCCGTTGGATCGTCGTCGGATTTGTCGGTGAGGAACCATGCCGCGCCGGCCGCCGCGCGATCGCCGAGCACCAGATGGGTATACGCGAGCAGTTCGAGAATGCCCGGCGAGGCCGGGTTCCCACGCAGGGCGCGAACGAGCCGATCCCGAGCACCGATGGTGTCTCCACGCGCCAGATCCTCTTGCGCTCGATCGATCACGTCCACGCATCGACCATATCGCTCGACGAGCGCTGCCGTAGGAGCACGGACGCGTCGTGCACACGAAAAAGCCCCTCCCGGATAACGGAAGGGGCTTTCGTAGTGCATGTCGATCCAAACCCGTGGTGGCCAGAGTCGGGATCGAACCGACGACCTTCCGCTTTTCAGGCGGACGCTCGTACCAACTGAGCTACCTGGCCGGGCGGCACCGGTGAAACAATGCCATCGCAATGTCGGTGATTTCGCACCGATGTTGCGACCCTGACGGGACTCGAACCCGCGACCTCCGCCGTGACAGGGCGGCGCGCTAACCAACTGCGCCACAGGGCCTTGCTGTTGTTGCCGCGCTATTTCTAGCGCAGTAACTCTCCGAACTGCAAATCCGCATCTCGTGAAGACCGAGACGAGGACTGCTGTACTGCCGACCGGGTTGTCAAACCGATCTCTTCCTACGTACCCCCTACGGGATTCGAACCCGCGCTACCGCCTTGAAAGGGCGGCGTCCTAGGCCGCTAGACGAAGGGGGCCCGCCGAACTGCTTCGACGTTACCCTCAACGGCGTTCCGTTGGGAGCTGGGATAGCTTAGGACACTTTCCCGGCAAATCTCAAACCGGCAGGTCAGAGGTGGTTTTTGCGTAGTTCTCGCCGAACTGCTCCCACCCGTGCAGTTTGAATTCGGCAAGCCAACGTTCCGACGCCATGGCCAACAGAACGACCTCGACGGACTCCTCGAACCGCTCGCGCAGGTCTGCGTTGTCGGCGACCAGATCGGACATGTAGCGCTGGCCCGCCATCGACGCCGCGAGAACGCGGACGAACTTGGCAGCTTCGAACTCCGGCTTGAGATCCCCCATCGCCAGAGCGCGCTCGGCCTGCTTGTGACCTTGCGCCCCCCACACTCGCCCACCGCCGGAATGAACCTCGGCGTAGAACTCGGGCTCGACGATCAGCCGGAATTCGGCACGCACGATCACGTCGTTCTGAAAGTTCTGCGCTATGTCGTCCACGATCCCCCGGATGACATAGAAGGGGTGTGCCGTGGTGTCGGCCCACTTCTCCGTTATCGCCACGTACCGATCCAACCCGGCCGCGAGCACCGCTCTGGCCAGATCCTCCTTGGATTGGAAATGGAAGTACATCGCCCCCTTGGTGGCGTTCGAGCCTTCCAAGATGGTGTTGACGGATGCTGCCGCGTATCCACGCTTGGCGAATTCCGCCGCCGCCGCCTCTACGATGGCCGCCCGGGTCCGCCGTGCGCGCTCCTGTTGTGCCATTTACTTCGTGCCTCCGAGCCCAAGCGCCCTGCGTATCCACAGGTAGTACAGATAGAGAGTACTTCACCCGAACGACACGCGAGTCGACTCACCAGCGGTTCGGTTCGACGGGCACTGCCGACAGAAGATTTGATTAGGCTATCGAAACAAGCCGGATGGTATGGTCTGCGCGGCTCGAGTGCGCTGCAGGGGGTGCGCACTCGAGCCGCTTCACTGCCGGGGCACTACACGCCGCCAACCACCCGTCCGTATCGCACCCCTACCGCATCGGACCCCCATCGCGACTACCCGTACCGTCGCCGGATCCGAAGCCGAAAGCGCGCGCATCCCCCGATCGACACCTCGAGAAAAGAACCGTCGACGCATAGCCCGAACGGTCTCGGGCAGGTATCTCGATTTCAGTTGAAAGCCGAATTACATTTCGCTGTAACGAATCTCGAATCAGGATTGTTTGCCTAGCTTGTTAGCAACTCAAAAATGCTGCACGACAGTGTCTTACGAATACGCATCAGATCTCGAGAGCCAAATCGCATGTTGGATAATCGATATCGTGCACGTCGACAGATAACATTTTCGATACTTTCCTGATATCGCATGCCCCTCGCGATCACATCGGCATACTGTGAACTGCATCACACAGTTGCCTCTGCCTATCGGAAACGAGTGCATGCCATGACGGTTGCAGTCCGCGTATTTCGTTCCATCACAGCATTTTTCGTAGTTTCGATTCTGATGCTCACGGCGAACAGCGCGGCGTTCGCAGACCCCCTCGGCAACTTCGTGGCCCCGGTCGCCGATCCAGCTCTCTACCTACCCACCCCGCTCGGCGAGCCCTGGTTCGATCTGCCCGCCGGGTACGAACTGCAACTACCCGGCTCGGTTCTGGCGACCAGACAGGTCACCGTCGGGCCGTTGCTCACACCCGTCACATCGACGCAAATCCTGTTTCGTACCAACGATTCCAAGGATCGTCCGGTCGCGGGTGTGACCACGATCATCGTGCCGTCGGCCCCGTGGACGGGACCGGGGAGCCGGCCGGTGGTCGCGTACAACATGGCCATCGACTCACTCGGAAACACCTGCGCCCCGTCGTGGACCCTCCCCCGCGGAATCGCACCGGAGATCGTTCCGGTGCAATCGTTCCTGGCGAAGAACTATGCCGTCGTCGTCACCGATCATCAGGGACCGCGGCAGGGATACGCGGCGGGACCGATGGCGGGCCACGCCATCCTGGATGCCCTCCGCGCCATGGTGAAACTTCCCGAGCTGGGCCTGCCTGCAGAGTCTCCGATCGCCGCGACGGGATACTCCGGAGGTGCCATCGCTTCCGGATGGGCTGCGCAGCTGGCTCCCACCTACGCCCCGGATGTGAATCTCGTCGGCGTGGCGTTCGGCGGTGCGCCCACCGATTACCGCATTCTTCTACGTTCTCTGAACGGCACGGTGGGCTCGACACTGTTCCTGTCGGCCACGCTCGGAGTCGCCCGGGAGTATCCCGAGATGTTCTCGTTGATGAACGCCAACGGTCTGCGCCTGGCCACCATCGCCAAGGACATGTGCATCTATCTCACCGCCCCGGGAGGTCTGGTGGCTCCCATTCCAGCTCAAGCACTTTCGGACATTCCGGACGTCGATCGCACGCCGATCGCCGAGCAGATCATCGCGTCGACGCGCATGGGTGGAGACAAGACACCGACCGTCCCCGTCTTCATCTATCACGGGCATCAAGAGTTCTGGATACCCGCGGAAGGGGCCGAGAACCTGTACGACGAGTGGTGCGCCAACGGCGCGAGCGTCCGATTGGAGGAATACGTCGGCGAGCACCTCGTCGTCGCGCTGACCGGAATGCCCGGTGCGTTCGCCTGGATCGACGACCGTTTGGCCGGCATTCCTGCGCCGAGCGGGTGCAGCAGCTTCGGACGCTGACCCATCGGCAGCGCTGTCGGGGGTACATGCCGTCGGCGCCGCGCGGCCCGTTACACTTTCGAGCCGCGCCCCTATAGCTCAGTTGGTAGAGCTACGGACTTTTAATCCGCAGGTCGTAGGTTCGAGTCCTACTGGGGGCACCACACACTTCCCGGGTAACAGGGATCACACCTGCCCGGTACGTACACTCGGACGTAACGATCGGCCGAGAAGAAGCGACGTGCAGGGGGAACTGCAACGGTCGCGACAGGCCGACCGGTCGATCGACCTCCGGGGAATTCACGTCGGTCGACACCGGACATCACGACCGCCGGAACAGCAAGTGAACAGGCGCGACACGGTTCACACCGAACCTACGGTGCCGTAAGCTGGACCGGTCGTACGCAATCTATGGAGGCGATCTAATGGCGAGGGATCTGACACAGCTCGAGCTTCTGCAGGAGCTGGTACCCACTGCC
>NZ_JAPWIJ010000060.1 GCF_027270735.1 Rhodococcus ruber
CGGTCGGAGTCGGTCAGGATCGACGTGGTGCTCACGCGCACAGCGTCCAGCGGGCCGGCCAACAGGGTGAGCGGAGTCCTGAACTCGAGGCCGACGTTCTCCAGCAGTCGAGTCTTGGCCTCGTCGGCCTCGGCCAGCGCCGCGACGCGACGCCGTTCCTTCTCGAACGCATGCGAGGCGGTCAGTGCCGTGGACACGCGCTCGGCC
>NZ_JAPWIJ010000061.1 GCF_027270735.1 Rhodococcus ruber
ACCTGCCGTCGTCGTCGGCACGCGTAGTGCCGTCTGCGCTCCGGTGTCGACACTCGGCATGATCGCGAGCTGGGACGACGGCGACGACAGTTTTGCCGAGCCTCGGTCCCCCTATCCGCACGCGCGCGAGGTGGCGTTGCTCCGTGCTCACGTCTCAGGGGCGGCGGTGGTGATCGGTGGACACTCGAGTACGGCGGAGGCCGAAGC
>NZ_JAPWIJ010000062.1 GCF_027270735.1 Rhodococcus ruber
TACTTACAACAAAGATGCTCGCGTCCACTGTGCAATTCTCAAACAACACACACACTCCCACCGAATATCCACACCATGACCACCACCGAAGTGATGCGGTCTGCCAGAAAGCGGAAGCCTGTATATGTCTTGCCTAGAAAGAAACATGCTTTCGCGTGTTCTCTCAGGACCCAACAGTGCATCGATATAGTCCCTGCCGGCGAAAC
>NZ_JAPWIJ010000006.1 GCF_027270735.1 Rhodococcus ruber
GGCGACCTAATGGATCAGTGCTCAGGTGGCACGACACCCCATCAGCATTCTGGGACCCCTCGCCGACCGGTGGGGACACGATCTAGGGCTAGGAGTCGATCCACACTCCAGGATGAAATAGTGCTCACCCACCAGCGGCTCGGTGACCAGCGTTCTCCGGTTGCGCCAATTCCAGCCGGAGACTCGCCGATCAAGTCCCATTAGGATGTCGAGGGTGACGGCCATCGATCTCAACGCCGATCTCGGCGAAAGCTACGGTGCGTGGACTCTGGGCGACGACGACGCCATGCTCGACGTTGTGTCGAGCGCCAACGTCGCGTGCGGCTTTCACGCCGGTGATCCCACCACTCTGTTGCGCACGTGCCGTTCGGCAGCTCGAGCAGCCGTGCGGATCGGAGCGCAGGTGGGCTACCACGACCTCGCCGGGTTCGGCCGACGCTTTCTCGACGTCTCCCCCGCCGACCTCACTGCCGACGTGATCTACCAGATGGGCGCACTCGATGCGCTCGCCCAGGTGGGCGGCTCGGCCATTGCCTACGTCAAACCTCATGGGGCGCTGTACAACGCAATCGTGCACCACCGCGAGCAGGCACGGGCCGTGGTCGACGCCGTCACCTCGTACGACGCGACCCTGCCGGTCCTCGGGCTCCCCGGTTCGGTCTTCCTCGAGGAAGCCGAGCGAGCCGGACTGCGCACCGTCGCAGAGGCTTTCGCAGACCGCGCCTACACGCCGCAGGGCACACTCGTCTCGCGCTCCGAGCCCGGCGCGGTGCTCTCGGATCCCCATGCGGTGGCACAGCGAGTGCTGACCATGGTCGCCGACGGCACCGCCGTGGCCGTGGACGGCTCGACCATCGACGTCCGGGCCGAGTCGATCTGCCTGCACGGCGACTCCCCCGGCGCAGTCGCCATGGCCACCGCCGTCTCGGAGCAGCTGCGCGCCAACCACATCGACATCACTGCCTTCGTCTGATGCGTTTCCTCCCGGCCGGCGACAATGCCACACTCGTCGAATTCGACGGGCTGGACGAGACGATGGCGTACTACCGTGCGCTGACTCTGGACCCACCGGCTGCCCTGGTCGACCTCGTTCCCGCCGCGCGCACCGTGCTGGTGATGTTCGACGGGGCACGGCAGCCGATTCTCGACTGGATCTCGGCAGTGACACCCTCCGCCTCGACGGATGAAGACCGGTACGACACCGTGACGATCCCCGTGATCTACGACGGGGAAGACCTCGACGAGGTGGCCGGCCTGACCGGCCTGACCACCGCAGAAGTCGTTGCGGCTCATCTCGATCAGACGTGGACCGTCGCCTTCGGCGGTTTCGCCCCCGGGTTCGGCTACCTCGTCGGCACCGACACACGACTGCACGTCCCGCGGCGCACGTCGCCGCGCACGAGCGTCCCGGCCGGTTCGGTGGGGCTGGCGGGCGAGTTCTCGGGCATCTACCCACGCTCATCCCCCGGCGGTTGGCAGCTCATCGGGCATACCGACGCGCAATTGTGGAACCTCGACCGTGAACCGCCGGCACTGCTGCGCCCCGGCACCACCGTCCGATTCGAGCGGGCATGAGAGCCCTCACCGTGCTGCGGACGGGGCCACTGTGCACCGTGCAGGATCGTGGCCGCCCGGGGCACGCGTCGATCGGAGTGGGCCGCTCCGGTGCCGCAGACCTGCTCTCGCACGATGCCGCAAACCGATTGGTGGGCAACGATTCCCATGCCGCGACACTGGAAGTCACCTTCGGTGGACTGAATCTACGCGCCGAGTTCGACGCTCTTGTCGCAGTCACCGGTGCGCGCGCGACCTGCCGGATCGACGGCACGGAGCAGGGACTGTATTCGACACTGGTGATCCGAGCCGGGCAGGAATTGGAACTGTCTGCGCCGACATGGGGTCTGCGCAGCTACCTCGCCGTACGGGGCGGTATCGACGTGCCCGTCGTCCTCGGCAGCCGATCGACAGACACTATGTCGAGCATCGGCCCGGCCGCTCTCTCCCTCGGCACCGCCCTGCCTGTCGGCAACGACAAATCGTGCTGGCCCGCTGCAGATTTCGGTGTTCCGCCGACAATCCGAGAAGCACTGCACATCACCTTCGGGCCACGCGATAACTGGTTCACCGAACGCGCTCGATCACTACTGCTCGAGCAGCCGTGGACAGTGACGCAGGATTCGGATCGCGTCGGGATCAGGCTGGACGGTGCCGAACCCTTGACCCGCGCGATCGACGACGAATTGTCCAGCGAAGGAATGGTTCTCGGTTCGCTGCAGGTTCCGCCGTCCGGTCAGCCGGTACTGTTTCTGGCCGACCATCCCGTCACAGGCGGCTATCCGGTGATCGCCGTTGTCACCGCGGGCGCTATGTCTGCCGCCGCACAGCTGACCCCCGGCAGTCGGGTGCACTTTCGCGCTATCGGTTGATTCCGACCGCACACAACCTCACACCCCTTTTCTCGACCTCACATACCCATTCAAGCGATAGCAGGGGTGCAAGGTTTGCAGAAAGGGTGTGAGGTTCGCGCTTCAGCCGCGGCGCTGCCGCGCGATGTCGGCCAAGACGACGCCTGCGGCGACGGAGGCGTTGAGCGATTCCACCGGCCCCGCCATCGGGATCGACAGGATGTGGTCGCAGGTCTCGCTGACCAGACGCGACAGGCCCTTGCCCTCGGATCCGACGACGATGACAACCGGCCCCTTGCCGTCGAAGGTGTCGAGTTCGGTGTCGCCGCCGGCATCGAGGCCGACGACCGTGACGCCCTTGGTCTGCCAATCCTTCAGGGTGCGAGTCAGATTGACCGCGCGCGCGATGGGCAGCCGAGCAGCGGCGCCGGCACTGGTTCGCCACGCCACTGCGGACACGCTCGCACTGCGCCGCTGCGGGATCACAACGCCGTGGCCACCAAACGCCGCCACCGAACGCACAACTGCGCCCAGGTTGCGCGGGTCGGTGATGTTGTCGAGCGCAACGAGCAGCGCAGGTTCCTGGTGCGTGCGGGCGTTCGAGATCAAGTCGTCGGGATGCGCATAGCGATACGGCGGTACCTGCAGCGCGAGGCCCTGGTGCAATCCGTTGGCGCTGAGCTTGTCCAGATCCGAGCGAGGCACCTCGAGGATGGAGATGCGCGCATCGCCCGCTCGCTGTACGGCTTCCTTGAGCCGGTCGTCGCTGTCGGTTCCCACGGCAACCCACAGGGCCGTCGCGGGCACACCTGCGCGCAGGCACTCGACGACCGGGTTGCGACCGAGTACCACCTCGGGGCCGTCCTCGGCCTTGCGTCCGGCCGGTCGCCCACCTGCACGGCCACCGGTGGTGACGCCGCGGTTCTGCGCGGACTTCTCGGCGAGCTTGGCCCGACGCGCCGCGGGATGCTTGGTGCGCTCGGAGGCGGGAGGCGTCGCGCCTCGTCCTTCGAGACCCTTACGACGCTTGCCTCCGGAACCGGCGACCTGCCCCTTCTTGGTGCCGTCCTTGCGGATTGCGCCGCGCCTACTCGAATTGCCTGCCATCACAAACCTGCTTCGTCGGTCTTGCTCGTACCCAACGACCATTCGGGCCCGTTGGGTGTATCTGTCACGTCGACTCCGGCCTCGGCCAATCGATCGCGTATCTCGTCTGCGGCGGCCCAGTCCTTGGTCGCCTTCGCCGTTGCTCGACGCTCCAACTCGGCCTCGACCAACACGCCGAGAGCACTCAGAGCGGCTGCGTCGGAACCACTGTCGCTGATCCAGTGCGGATCGAGCGGATCGACACCGAGTATGTCCAGCATCGCCCGCACACTGCCTGCGTACTCCACCGCGGCCGGTAGGTCACCGGACTCGAGCGCGGTGTTGCCCAACGTGACGGTGGCGTGAATCTCGGCCAACGCCTTGGGAACTCCGAGGTCGTCGTCGAGGGCAGCGGCAAATCCTGTGGTCCACTTGCCCATCGGTACCTCACCGGCGCGTTCGACGGCTCGCCGGACGAACCCCTCGATACCCCGATAAGTCACGGCCGCCGTCTCGAGCGCGGTGTCGGAGTACTCGAGCATCGAGCGGTAGTGTGCACCACCGAGGTAGAACCGAAGTTCTTGCGGCCGAACCTTTTTGAGCACATTGGGCACCGAGAGAACGTTGCCGAGGGACTTCGACATCTTCTCGCCGCCCATCGTCACCCACCCGTTGTGCAGCCAGTACCGCGAGAAGCCGTCGCCGGCCGCCATCGACTGCGCTCGCTCGTTCTCGTGATGTGGGAACACCAGATCGAGACCGCCGCAGTGGATGTCGAAATCCGCGCCCAGGTATGTCTCCGCCATTGCCGAGCATTCGAGGTGCCAACCCGGGCGACCCGGACCCCACGGCGTCGGCCAGGACGGCTCGCCGGGCTTGGCACCCTTCCACAGCGTGAAATCGCGCGGATCACGCTTGCCCTCGGCGACGCTCTCGCCCTGGTGTACGTCGTCGAGCTTGTGACCGGACAGCGCGCCGTAACTCGGAAAGCTCTGCACGTCGAAGTAGACGTCGCCACACGCGTCGGCGTAGGCGTGGCCGCGTTCGATCAGTCGCTCGATCATCTGGACCATCTGGGTGATGTGCCCGGTCGCACGCGGCTCCGCCGACGGCGGCAGCACACCGAGTCGGTCGTAGGCCCAGGTGAACGAACGCTCGTACGTTGCCGCCCACTCCCACCACGGACGACCGGCGTCGCGCGCCTTGTTCAGGATCTTGTCGTCGATGTCCGTCACGTTGCGAACGAAAGCGACGTCGTAGTCATGCGCCAACAGCCAGCGGCGCAGCACGTCGAACGCGACCCCGCTGCGCACGTGACCGATATGGGGTTCACCCTGCACCGTCGCCCCACACAGGTACACCGATGCATGGCCAGGGACCAGGGGGGTGAATTCCCGCAAGGCCCTCGTCTCGGTGTCGTGTAGGTGAAGGGTCACGACCAGCAATGCTACCGGTGGTTTTACCCCGTCATGACAAGTGCGGTCGCGATGGCCGCAATTCCTTCACCCCGACCGGTCAGACCGAGCCCGTCGGTGGTGGTCGCAGACACCGATACCGGCGCTCCGAGCACCCGCGAGAGAACCTCCTGCGCCTCGACGCGACGCGCCCCGATCTTGGGCCGATTGCCGATGATCTGCACCGCGGCGTTGCCGATCGCGAATCCGTCGGCGTCGAGCAGCCGCTTGACCTCGGTCAACATGGCAGCTCCGCTGACCCCATCCCATTCCGGACGGCCGGTGCCGAAGACCGACCCGAGGTCGCCGAGACCTGCCGCGGACAGCAATGCGTCGCACAGAGCGTGCGATGCGACATCGCCGTCGGAATGTCCCTCCAGCCCGTCCGCGTCCTCGAACAGCAGTCCGGCCAGCCAACAGGGTCGGCCGGGAGCAATCGGATGGACGTCGGTGCCGATGCCGACTCTCATAGCGCGCCTCTCACAGCAGGGCCTGTGCCAGTAGTAGGTCGTGTGGCGTGGTGATCTTGAATGCGAGGGCATCGCCGACGATGGTGTGCACCGTCTCTCCGATGCGCTCGACCAAACCCGCGTCGTCGGTGGAGATGTCGGTGGTCGCGTCGTACGCACGACGCAGGACGTCGGCGTCGAAGCCCTGCGGTGTCTGTACCGCGCGCAGACTCGCGCGATCGGGCGTGCCGACCACCGCGCCCATGAGGTCGACCGACTTTATGGTGTCGACGACCGGAAGAACCGGAATGACGGCGGAGCGACCGGCGCGCACCTCGGCCACGACGCGCGCGATCAGCGTCGGTGGCGTGAGGGCACGCGCGGCATCGTGGACTAACACGATGGACGCGTCACCGACAGCAGCGAGACCGGCCCGCACCGAGTCGGTACGCTCGACGCCACCCGCGACGACGAGCACGTCGGCACCGACGTGGCTGCGAGCCGCGTCGAGAAGATCCGCGGGGACTATGACGACGATGCGATCGACGGCACCCGAGGCCCGAAGTCCGTCCACGGACCGCGTCAGGAGAGAGTCGGTACCCAGACAGACGAATGCCTTCGGCTCGTCGTGTCCGAGCCGAAGGCCTTTGCCTGCAGCGGGTACCAGCGCGACTACGTCGCCGGCAGCACCGTTCACCCTACGAAACTGTTCACACTACGAAGCTGTTGCGAGAACTTCGTCGAGCATGGTGTCGGCCTTGGCCTGGTCGGTTCCTTCGGCCAGTGCCAGCTCGCCGACCAGAATCTGACGTGCCTTGGCGAGCATGCGCTTCTCGCCTGCCGACAGTCCACGATCCTGTTCGCGTCGCCAGAGATCGCGGACGACCTCGGCCACCTTGTTCACGTCACCGGAGGCCAGCTTCTCCAGGTTCGCCTTGTAGCGGCGCGACCAGTTGGTGGGCTCTTCGGTGTGCGGTGCGCGCAGCACCTGGAATACTTTGTCGAGGCCTTCTTGCCCGACGACGTCGCGAACGCCTACGTACTCCGCGTTGTCCGCGGGGACTCGAACGGTGAGGTCGCCTTGCGCGACCTTGAGAACCAGATACTCTCTCGGTTCACCCTTGATGGTGCGTGTCTCTATCGCTTCGATCAGCGCCGCTCCGTGATGGGGGTAAACGACGGTGTCTCCGACCTTGAAAATCATGTGACAAGTGCCCCTTTCGATTTACCCAGAATACCACGTCCGATATCAACGGTGCAGGTCAGGGGCATAGCGATGCCGAATCAGGGGTTGACACAGACGCATCGACGTGTATCCGGGGCCACATTTTCACGTGGGCCGTTCTGCATGTACTTCTCCTGACAGGCACCCCCACCTGGCATCATCCGGCCACTGGCAGACCCCACGGGTGGTCGGTGGACGAGAACTACTATTCTGCCTAGTGGACGAGATGGACCGAGCCGGCCCGGCACCACATGGAGGACGACCGAAGTGACTGCAATCGACGCTGCGACACCGCTTGGCCGCCATCGCAAAGTGGCCACCACTCTCGCCCTTCTCGCCGGTGGCGCACTCGCCCTCACGGCGTGCGGCGCAGGCCAGATTTCCCAGACTGCAACCCAGGTCGCCGCGGTCAACGGTAACTCCGCCGACGTGGGGGCCATTCAGCTGCGCAACGTCCACGTGGTGTACCCGGATTCGCAGGAGTACAGCATCGAGCCCGGCGGCACCGTCGAGCTCGGCTTCACTGCCATCAACTCCAACCCCGCTGCTGCCGACGAACTGACCGGCATCTCGTCCCCCGAGGCGCAGATCACCATCGTCGACGAGGCGGAATCGGGAAGTAACGAGATCGCTCCACTGACCGCGCTCGGTGCAGGTTCGCCCGCCGACGTTCAGCTCGACGATCCCCTGCTGCCGATCCAGTTGATCAAGGTCGAGATGGCCGACATCAGCGAGAACGTACGTCCGGGCCTGACCCTTCCGGTCACGTTCGAGTTCGCGAACGCAGGTGAGGTCGTCGTCAACGTGCCTGTCGACGCCGGTCACGAGCTCGAGCGCTCCGAAGAGGCAGTATCCGAGCACAGCGGCGGACACTGACCTCCCTCTCGAAATCGCACGACCCTGTCGGTGCCGATCGTTAGGCTCCAGCAGTGGTCAAACTGAAGTCGAGCTACCGCTGCTCTGCGTGTCATCACTCGGTCTCGAAATGGGTCGGGCGCTGTCCCGAATGCGGCAACTGGGGATCGATGGACGAGGTCCAGGCCACCGCCGCTCCCCTGACCACCCGCGCAGGTGCGTCGGCGTTGCGTTCCGGCGGTGGGGCGATGATCCCGACCACGCCCGCCGCTGCTCTGACGACCATCAGCAGTGCCACCTCTCAGGCCAACACCACCGGGATCGACGAGTTCGATCGCGTACTGGGCGGCGGTTTGGTGCCCGGTTCGGTAGTTCTGCTCGCGGGTGAGCCCGGAGTCGGTAAATCGACCCTGCTGCTCGAGGTCGTGCATCGGTGGGCTCGCTCGGCACCGGATCGCCGCGCGCTCTACGTCACGGGTGAGGAATCAGCCGGCCAGGTTCGGTTGCGCGCGGACCGCACCGGCGCGGTACACGAGCGAGTCTTCCTCGCCGCGGAGTCCGATCTGGCCACGGTGTTCGGCCATGTCGAACAGGTCAAGCCCAGCCTGTTGATCGTCGATTCGGTACAGACGATGCTCGCCGCCGATGTGGATGGGGTCATCGGCGGAGTCACTCAGGTTCGCGCCATCACCAGTGCTCTGACCACCCTGGCCAAAACCACCGGGGTAGCGGTGTTGCTCGTCGGACACGTCACCAAGGACGGCGCGGTGGCAGGTCCCCGGTCGCTCGAGCATCTGGTCGACGTCGTGCTCAACTTCGAGGGTGACAAGCACTCCACGCTGCGGATGATTCGTGGCGTCAAGAATCGCTTCGGTGCCTCCGACGAAGTGGGGTGCTTCGAGTTGCGCGAGACCGGCATAGTCGGCATCAGCGATCCGTCCGGGTTGTTTCTGCATCATCGAAGCGACGCCGTTCCCGGGACGGCCGTCACGGTGACCATGGACGGCAAGCGGCCGCTACTGGCGGAGTTGCAAGCACTGATCGTCGACACCGCGATGCCGTCGCCCAGGCGTGCGGTCAGCGGACTCGATCATGCTCGAGTGGCGATGATCCTGGCCGTTCTCGAACGCCGGTGCGGGGTCAAGGTCTCCAAGGCCGAGGTCTATGCCGCCACTGTCGGCGGCATGCGCACCAGCGAACCGTCCGCGGATCTCGCTCTCGCGGCGGCCGTGGCCTCGGCCGTTCGCGATCAACCCCTCCCTGCCGGAATGGTCATTCTGGGCGAAGTGGGCCTGGCCGGCGAGGTTCGACGCGTAGCCGGGTTGGGCCGCCGACTCGCCGAGGCTGCACGGCTGGGCTTCAACTACGCGATCGTCCCCGAGGACGCCGGACCCATACCGGACGGGATCAAAGTCAAGACGGTCACCAACGTCGGTGAGGCGTTGACGTATACGCGTATGCGCCCCGTATGACACCGGGCAGTACTCTTTATCCGCACGGAACTCTTCATCCGCACGGACAGAAGCTACGCCGCACGCTGACATGACACGAGGGGGTTGGCCATGGAGGGCACCACGCCGTCCCCAGCGTTGCGCGAGACCATTGCTCGGCTCGCACCGGGAACCGCTCTGCGTGACGGCCTGGAGCGAATTCTGCGCGGCCGCACCGGCGGGTTGATCGTCCTCGGCTACGACGAAGAAGTCGAGGCGATCTGCGACGGAGGCTTCGAACTCGATGTCGAGTTCGCACCGACCAGGCTTCGTGAGTTGTCGAAAATGGATGGCGCAGTGGTGCTTTCGACCGACGGCAAGCGCATCGTTCGGTCCAATGTCCAGCTGGTTCCCGACCACAAGATTCCCACGGTCGAATCCGGTACTCGGCACCGTGCTGCCGAGCGCACCGCCATGCAGACCGGCTATCCCGTTGTCTCCGTAAGTCAGTCGATGAGCATCGTCAGTGTGTACATCGGCGGCATCCGACACGTCGTCGAGGGCTCGTCCACCATCCTCTCTCGCGCCAATCAGGCCGTCGCGACCCTCGAGCGCTACAAAGCCCGGCTCGACGAGAACACTCGTCAACTCTCGGTCGTCGAGATCGAGGACTTCGTGACTCTGCGCGATGCCCTGACCGTCGCGCAGCGGCTCGAGATGGTGCGGCGAGTGTCGGTGGAGATCGAACAGAACGTCCTCGAACTCGGCACCGACGGCCGCCAGCTCGCCCTGCAGCTCGAAGAGTTGTTGGGCGACAACGACGTCGATCGTCAACTGGTCGTGCGCGACTATCTGGCCGGCAACGAGCCGTCGAGCACCACCGGGGTGGAGAAGGCACTCGCCGCCCTCGACAAGCTGACCGACGTCGATCTGCTGGACCTGACGACGCTGGCCCGCGCCTTCGGCTACCCAGCGACCATCGAGGCCCTCGACACCCCGATGAGCCCTCGCGGCTATCGGGTACTGACGCGCGTTCCGCGGTTGCAGTTCAGCCAGATTCACCGACTCGTCGGCGCGTTCGGCACGCTGCAGGGGCTGCTCGCCGCCACCGCTGCCGATCTGCAGTCCGTCGACGGAATCGGTGGACTGTGGGCCCGTCACATCCGCGAAGGCCTCTCCAGACTGGCCGAGGCCTCGATCTCGGGCCCGTACGACTAGGACTTCTTCTTCGTCCCCGGCAGGAAGCCTGCGTCGATCACGGCCTTGACGTACGGCCGGGCGCTGGTGATCAGCTGCTCGGCGTCCGGGACGTTCTTCCACACTGCTGATGCCATGGCGTCGGTGCGATCTTCGATGTGCTGATCGAGAGCGGTGCCGTTGTCGGTCAGCGTCTCACCATCGGCAGAGGTGGTGAGCAGTCCGCGGGTGGCGAGTCGCTCTGCGGCCGAGTCCCATTCGCTCTCGGACCACTGCCTCGTCAGCTGCGTGATGCGTTTGCCGAGCGCTCGGCGGCCGGGCTGCGGGGTCGGGCGAACGGCCTCGTGAAACACTGCCGCTTCCGTCGGGTCGAGTTCTGCGTCGATCAAGGCGGCGAGGTGGCCGTCGCCGCGCCATTCACGCAGAACGGTGATCGAATGCCAGAGGGCAAGATGCGGCACGTCGGGTCGTTCGGTGGAATGCCATGCGGCCGAGAGCGGCCGGCCGGCGAACGACGCGGTGTCGCCGATATCGCCCAGACGGCCCGCCAACGTGGCGAGAGCCGGGTCGTCCGCCAAGGAGCCGAGAGCCGTTCCGAGAACGGAGTCGAGCAGGGCCCACCGACGGTCGGACACCGCATCCAGACCGACGGCCACAGCGGCCGGCCATGCACGCTCGATCAGCATCGGGTTGAAGTTGTAGAACGCAGCGGCAACGACACTCGGCGCGCACGGACCCATCGGGGCGGCCCGTGCACCGACGTACCAGGCATGACCGTCGAGTCCGGTGTCCTCGTAGGCTGATCCCAGTTCAGGATTGAAGTACGCGGTGACGTGGAAGGGTTCGAGAGTCTTGTAGGCGGCGCGGGCGAGAGCTGTCGAGGTGGTCATGAGACTCGACCGTACTCAGCCGGTGATGTTGAACGGCTCCGGCACACTCTTGAGCTCGCCGAGCTGCGCGATCGCCTGGTACGCACCGACACCCACCGGGATGCGCTCTTCGCCGCAACCCGGAACGGAGTTGGTACCCGACCACTTGACCGTGAATCCGGCTTGCTCGCCGGGCTTGAAGGTACGCAGATCGGACGCGGCGTTGGGGAAGCAGTCGACGTTGGACCAGATGCGTTGGTTGTCGAGGGTGTAGACGAGCGCCTGTTGCAGACCGGCACCGACGTCGCGCTGACATTCGGTGGAGCCGATGTTCGTGATGACCACGGTGAACACGGGCTCTTCACCCAGACGGTAGGTGGCCTTTTCCGGCGTCACCTTGATCGCGAGCGACTGGTCCGGGCATTGATTGGCGATCACCGGAGCCGGTGCACCGCTGGTTGTCACTGCTGCGCCACCACCGGCTGCAGAGTCGGTGCCTCCACCAGATCCACCGGAACCGCCGCCGGAGCCACCCGAGCCACCGGAATCACCTTGGGTGGCGGACGAACTGGGTGATGGCAGAGCCGAGGTCGATGCCGGTGCGGACACGACACCGGCGGGAGCGGCCTCGGTGTCGTCGGAACCGCCGCTGAGCGAAGCGATGAACCACACGATCAATCCGAGGACGACAACGGCCGCACCGATGGCGAGCGCGCGGCGTCGCCAATAGATTTCGGGAGGCAAAGGCCCGCTCGGTTCCAACACGAATCAACCGTATGCGGCCGGAGGCAACCTTTCCCTGAGCCCACGCGGCGTGTCGCGTGAACGACTCGCTCGCACGGGCTCGGGGGCGAGTCAGGCGGGCTGTTCGCCGATGTCGCCGATGACCTCGCGGAGCTGCGCGTGTCCCTTCGACAGCTGGTAGGTGAGGCCGACGATCGCGAGTTCCCCGGCCTCTACCTTCTCGGCCACGATGCGGGAGCGCTGCATCAGCAAATTGCCGGTCTCTTGGACGTGCCGTGCCTCGAACTCGTCGACGGCCTCGTGACCGTCACGTCGGGCCGAGAGCACCGACGGGGTGACGCGTTCGACGACGTCCCGAATGTAGCCACCGGGGACGTCTCCGCTTTCGAGGGCATCGACGGTCGCCTGGACTGCACCGCAGTGATCGTGACCGAGCACCACGATCAGCGGCGCGTTCAGTACCGCCACGCCGTACTCGATGGAACCGAGGACGGCGGAGTCCACCACATGACCGGCAGTGCGGACGACGAACATGTCACCGAGGCCCTGGTCGAAGATGATCTCGGCGGCTACACGCGAGTCGGCGCAGCCGAACAGGATGGCACCGGGATGCTGAGCACTCTCGAGGCGAGCACGGTCCTCGATACCCTGCGACGGGTGCAGGACCTCTCCGGAGACGAACCGTTGGTTGCCTTCCTTGAGTGACTTCCAGGCAGCGATCGGATTCGAAGCAGGCATGGATTCATTGTGCACGCGGAGCGTGCCATCGGCTAGTTGGGTACACGTGCATCGAGTTACCGGCGAGTCGGGTTCACTACTGTTGGTACCCGTCACAGACACGAGGAGAAGGGCGCACAGTTGCCGATCGATGCCGAGGCTCTGCTCGGATGGTTCGATACCGACGGACGCGACCTACCGTGGCGTCGTCCGGGAGTGACCGCATGGCAGATCCTGATGAGCGAGATCATGCTGCAGCAGACGCCCGTCGTGCGGGTGGCTCCCATCTGGGACCAGTGGGTGCAGCGGTGGCCGGTCCCCTCGGCGATGGCCGCGTCGTCGCAGGCCGAGGTGCTGCGGGCGTGGGGGAAGCTGGGATACCCGCGTCGCGCATTGCGTCTGCACGAGTGTTCTCGGGTGCTCGCCGAGGACTACGGTGACGAGGTTCCGCATGACGTCGACACCCTGCTCGGCCTGCCCGGCATCGGGGCCTACACGGCCAGGGCGGTGGCGACTTTCGCCTACGGTCAGCGAGTTCCGGTGGTGGACACCAATGTTCGACGCGTCGTCGCGCGTGCGTTGCACGGCAACGCCGAGCCTGGAAATCCCTCGACGACAAGGGATTTGGCCGACGTCGAACAACTGCTCCCGAAGAGCGTGCCCCGCGCAGCCCGATACTCGGCGGCGTTGATGGAGCTGGGCGCGTTGATCTGCACCGCCAAGAATCCAGCGTGCTTGCTGTGCCCGCTGCCGGAGTGCGCCTGGATCGAGGCGGGAAGACCGGCGCACACCGGGCCTGCGAAGAAGGTCCAGAAGTTCGCGGGCACCGACCGTCAGGTTCGCGGCAAGCTCATGTCGGTGCTGCGCGAGAGCACCGGCCCAGTCGAGCGAGCTCAGCTCGACATCGTCTGGCCCACCGACCCGACCCAACGCGACCGTGCTCTCGATTCGTTGCTCACCGACGGCTTGATCGAGCAGACCGAATCGGGATTGTTCGCCCTGGCAGGCGAGGGCTCGGACGGCTAGGACGCCAGAAACTCGACGAGAGTCGCATTGACGGCATCCGGGCGTTCGAGGTAGCCGAAGTGACCGGTGTCGGCAATTTCTACATAGCGCGCACCGGGTATCGCGGCGGCAACGTCGCGGCACTGCTGCACCGGAATCATGCGGTCATCGGCAAATCCGATCACCAGAGATTTTGACCTGATTGCCCGATATGCAGCCAATCGATCTGTCCCGGAACGCATTTCGAGTCCGATCTGCGCCCGCATTCCCGCCGTCTTCTTGCCACCCGAATATTCGAGTACTGCCAGCCAATCGCCGATCGCAGCGTCGTCGGCCAGTGTCTTCGGTGAAAAGTTCTGCATCGCAGTCATTGCCGCGCGGTACGACGCGGGAAGTTCGATTCCGGCGTCGTGGAGATCCTTCTCGCCCTTCGACATCTGCGCACGAAAAGTGGTGGTCTTACCGAAGGTGGCCATCATCACTGCATGCGAGACCAGATCCGGCCGGGCCAAAGCCAATTCCTGGGTGACACGGGCCCCCATCGAGGTGCCCACGACGCGCGCGGGGCCCCCACCGAGGTGCTCTACGAGGGCAGCGGTGTCGGCCACCAGGTCGTCGAGCATCATCCCGCCTGCGCACTCGGACGACGGTGCGATGCCGCGATTGTCGAACGTGACGACCCGGTACCCCTGCTTCACCAGGGTAGGAACCTGATGGGTTCGCCACACTCGTCCCGGACTACCGGTGCCCATCACCAGCACCACCAGTGGTCCGTTGCCGGTGACGTCGTAGTTCAGGTCGATTCCGTTGAGCTTCGCGAGCGGCATTCGGATCATCTTAGTGTGCGCAGGAACCCCTCGACCGCCGTGCGATATCGCTCGGGGGCCTCGTCGTGAATCAGGTGCGCTGCGTTCTCGATCCTCACATACGTCGATCCGGGCTTGCGTGCGTGCATCTGTCGCATCTGCCCTGTCGGGGTGATGGAGTGCTCTCCCTCGATCAACAGCGCCGGAGACGCGACGGCATCCCACTCGTTCCAGAAATGACGCGTACCCCATTCCTGCGAGATCGCCTCGAAGGTGTCGACATCGCCGTGCAGTCGCCAGCCGTCGTCAGCGTGCTCGAAGGAATCCAGAAAGTATTGTCCTGCAACGTCTCCGAAGAAAGCGCGCACCGCATCCGCGTCGGGAAAGGGTTGCGGCCATGCCCGCATCATCGCGGCCCAATCGTCGGCGGTGCGGCCCCGGAAATCCGGTGCGATGTCTTCGATCACGAGGGCGGTCACCAGGTCGGGTCGCCCTGCTGCCGCACACCAGGCATGCAGCGATCCCATCGAATGACCGATGAGCACACTCGGGCCGAGCGACTCCAGATTCTCCAGCAGATCCGCTACGAACGACTCGGTCGAGAGCTCGGACGGTGCCGGCCGCCGGTGCCCTGGCGCGTCGTAGGTGTGCACGTGCCCGAATTCTC
This sequence comes from Rhodococcus ruber, assembly GCF_027270735.1. Classification (GTDB taxonomy): domain Bacteria; phylum Actinomycetota; class Actinomycetes; order Mycobacteriales; family Mycobacteriaceae; genus Rhodococcoides; species Rhodococcoides rubrum_A. The sequence continues at coordinate 14,910 of NZ_JAPWIJ010000006.1, forward strand.
GAAGCCACGGAACCTGTCGACGCCAGGTGGCCGCACTACCCATCAACCCGTGCAGCAGCAGTATCGAACGGCCGGATCCACCCTCGTCGTAGAGCATCACCGCCGAGCATAACGGCGGAGTAATCTCGAGAGCATGGCCATTGTGAAGATCAACGCGATCGACGTACCGGAGGGCGCAGGCCCCGAACTCGAGAAGCGCTTCGCCGCTCGTGCCGGAACGGTCGACGGCTCCCCCGGGTTCCTCGGGTTCCAGTTGCTCCGGCCGGTCAAGGGTGAGTCGCGTTATTTCGTCGTCACCCAGTGGGAAGACGAGGAATCGTTCCAGGCCTGGTCCGGTGGACCGTCTCGCCAGGCACACGCCGGTTCCGGTGAGGGCAAACCGGTTTCGTCGGGAGCATCACTGCTCGAATTCGAGGTCGTACTGGACGTGCCTGCCACATCGTGAGCAACGCTGCTCAGATGCGTTCGCGGGCGAGTTCCCACTCGAGTTTCGTCGGCATCTCCGAATCCAGTTTCGCGACGGCATCGGCCAAGAACTCTGCGGGCATCGGCCTACCCAAGAAGTAGCCCTGGGCACCGTCGCACCCGAGCAGTCGGAGCGCATCGAGCGTGCCCTCGTCCTCGACCCCCTCTGCCATCACTCGCACCCCGAGGCTTCGAGCCAGGTCTATGGTCGAGCGCACGATCGACGCGTCGGTGTCGTCGGTGTTCATCTTCGACACGAACGAGCGGTCGATCTTGAGCGTCTGCACCGGCAGACTCTGCAGATACGCCAACGAGCTGTAGCCGGTGCCGTAATCGTCGATCGCAATGGTCGCCCCCAAGCCACGCAGGGAGGCCAACGCGTTCACCGAACGCACCGGGTCGGTCATCGCGGTCGTCTCGGTGACCTCGAACTCCAGCGTGTGCGCGGGCACCGCGTACTTGGCCAGCGCAGCCGACACCTGTTCGGTCAGTGTCTCGTCGAGCAGGTTCCTGACCGAAAGATTGACCGAGACAGACAGATTGACGCCACGGCGTCGTAACGCGCTGCACTGCGCCAACGCCTCGTCGAGCACAAGCGCGGTGATTGCGGGCAGCATGCCGGTCCGCTCGGCGTCGGGCAGAAAGATCGACGGGCCGATCAACCCCTCACGTGGATGCTGCCACCGCAGCAGAGCTTCGACGCGATCGACGCTGCCCGATTCCAGATCCAGGCACGGCTGGAAGAAGACCCGAAGCTGATGATCCCGAATCGCGGTGTCGAGCTCGCCCAGCAACCGCATCTGATCGTGGCGGTCACGATCCATGTCGGGTTCGTATCGACCGACTCGGGTGTGCCCTGCCTTGGCCGCGGTCAGCGCCACATGAGCCTGCTGCATCATCGCCTCACCGTCGATCGGCGTCGCCGACGGACCCTCCGGCCGGTACGCACATACCGCCGAATCCTCGATGGCTGCTACTCCGACAGTCGCATCGAGGGCGACGTTGATGTCGTGGACGAACATCTTGCGACTGACGGCGAACTGCAGCTGTGCGGCGGTCTCGCACACGTCGGTCCGGTCGGGACTCCTGCGCATCGCGACGACGAATTGATCACCACCGAGGCGTCCGACCAGATCGTCCGATCGAACCGATGCGACGAGTCGATGGCCGATCTCACGCAGCACAGTGTCGCCCACGCTGTAACCGAACGTCTCGTTGATCTGAGCGAAGCGGTCGATGTCGACCACCAGCGTGAAGACATCCGAATCACCGCGAGTGGCGAGCATCGTGTCCAAACGCTCCCGAAGTAGACGCCGGCTGGCGAGTCCGGTCACCGCATCCGTACGTGCAACATCCTCGAGGATGGCGGCCTGCAGTCGCAGCGTCCGCACGAAGCGCGCCATCCGGAACCCGACAAGCAGGATGACCAGCGCCGAGGATCCCACGATGAGCCAACCCCATTGCTCGACGGGAACGCCGCGGGCCAGCTGCACGGTCATCACCGTCGGTGTCACGGCGACCGCAACCGAGAGTCCGAAGAACCGTCCCTTACCGAATTTGAACGGACCGGGCCGTTCGGCCCGCCTCGCCGACTTCTGCGCATCGTGCAGGGCGACGACTCCGAAGCAGACGTACGAGGCCAACCACATCGCGTTCGGAATAGTCGACCCGTAGACCTCGGTGTTGCTCACGGCGGCGTAGGACGCGAAGTCGGCCGATACGAGCAGTACCACCCCGACTGCCGCGGCCACGAGCGGAACCGTGGTCGACCGCGTGACGAGGTACAAACTGCCGACGAGAGTCAACAAGAACGCGTCGACGGTGAGGTACGCCGTTGCCGGCCATAGGGCCATGGCCTCCGAGACCGACCGGGTCGAGCCGTCGGACACGACGAACACCCAGGTGACGAGACCGAAGCCCACGGCGACGATCAGGCACTCGTACAGTTCCTCCATCCCGAACACCAGACCGTTCTCGTCGGCGGCACGGGCGAACCCGACTGCGATGATCGCGTAGCCCAGAAGGTAGAAGACGTCCGCGGCGGAGAACGTCGACACCCGACCACCGTCGATCTTCATCACGGCTATCAGCGCGTCCCCGATGCCCCAGCTGCCGAAGCCGACGGCCATGTACTTCCACGTCCGCTTGTCCGGGCCGGGTTCACCCACGTAGCGATGCACGAAGGCGGCCACTGTGGCCGAAACCACGATTGCGTAGATCGCGTTCCGGGGTAATCCCTGCGGGGCTGTTGCGTAGCCCACCACCGCAATCGCACCGAGGCCCAGGAAGCGCGTCCACAACATGGTGGGCCGTCCTTCCTAGGCCGGTCGGTGCGTACCCCGAACGTGCGCAACAGCCGATCGAACCCGACGTTTGACCTCGATTCGTCACCGAATCATCTGTAGATGGGTCAATTGACGAACTATTTCAAACCTGACGATCGTTCGCCAGTCTCACATCGGGCACCGCGCCCGTTCAGCCCTCCAAAGACGCATCCAAGGTGATGTCCACGCCGGTCAGCGCCTTGCTGACGGGACACGTTTCTTTTGCGGCCTGAGCAGCCTTCGCAAACCCATCTGCGTCGAGACCGTCGACCTCGCCTCGAACGGTCAGCTTGATACCCGTCAACTTGAAACCGGGCTGGTCGGGACCGAGCGAAACGTCGGCGGTGACCTCGAGGCTCTGCGGGGTACCGCCCGCCTCGGCGATCAGGGCCGACAGCTGCATCGCGTAGCAACTCGAGTGAGCAGCCGCGATCAGTTCCTCGGGGCTGGTGGTGCCGTCGGCGTTCTCGGCGGCGCGCTTGGGAAACGACACGTCGAAAGTCGCTGCGCCGGAACTGGACAGCTCTACCTGGCCGGAACCCTGCTCGAGAGTGCCGTTCCAAGCTGTGCGTGAGGTACGAGTTGGCATCGAACTTCAGTCCTTTCGTTGTCGACCCTGTGTAGGACCGATACTCAGGCTAACGTCGGCGGCACGGCCGAGCCATCGAGTGCGGGAATCTCGACACGAAGGGTGCAACAGATGAAGAAGTGCGTGCACGCACTGGCGATCGCGTCGACGGTGCTGCTGGCGAGCGCAGTGGTATCGACCCCGGTCGCGAGCGCCGATTCACTGCGTGACTTCTACGACGCGCCCGTGCCGACCATCGCCGCGGCAGCCCCCGGCGAGCTCGTGAGGACCAAGCCGGTCACCTCACCCAAGGGATTCGGACTCGGCTTCGATATCGAACGCATTCTCTATCGGTCCAACGACACCCGCGACGAACCCATGGTCGTGTCCGGATACTCCATGACCCCCACCGCCCCGTGGCCCGGCCCCGGCCCGCGGCCGGTGATCGCCTACGCGCCCGGCACCTCCGGCATGGCCGACCGCTGCGCCGGATCGGCAGTTCTCGGCACCGTCGGGTCGTCCCCGGCCATCCTGCCGCTGCTCCTGGCCGGGTACCGCGTCGTCGCAACCGACTATCAGGGGCTGGGCACTCCCGGCGGACACACGTATCTGAACCGGCTCGCCTCGGGTCACGCTCTGCTGGACGCAGCCAGAGCGGCAGACGTCGACCCCACCACCCCGGTCGTGTTGTTCGGCTACTCCGAAGGCGGATTCGCGTCGGGGGCCGCTGCCGAAATTGCTGCCACCTACGCACCGGACCTCGATGTCGTCGGGGCATATGTCGGTGCACCACCGGCAGATCCGACGCTCAACATCGACAACCTGGACAACACGACTCTCGGTAGCGCCGTGCTCTTCGCCGTCGACGGAATGATCAACTCCTACCCGGAACGAGCGGAGAGCATCCGCAGCCTCTTCGACTCCGACGGCAATGCCGCGCTCGATGCAGCGCAGAACTGGTGCACCACCGACCGCGCGGCCACCGACATCGTGCACACCAGCGAACTCACCCGCGACGGCCGACCACTGATCGAGCAGCTGAGCAACCCGGCTTTCGCCGAGGTGACCGCAGCGAACACCGTCGGCCGCATCGCCCCCACCATGCCGGTGTACCTGTCGCATGCAGTCGAGGACGACACCGTGCCCGTCGCGCAGAGTCGAACACTGCTCGAGCGTTGGCAGGATCTGGGTGCCCGGGTCACCTATCGCGAGTACGAGTTTCCGGCCATCCCCTACAAGGGCGCGAACCACCTCCCCGGGGCCCTGGCCGCATACTCCGACGTCCTGCCCTGGATCGACGGCCTGGTTCACAACAGCTGATCTCAGGTGTGAAATCAGGGTGTTCACCGAGGCGCCGACCTCGGTGACGTTGGTTCACTCCATCCATGCGCATCGTGCACGCCCTCCTGACCATTGCAGCAGTTCTGACCGCAACCCCAACCATCTCCGACGACGGCAGCGCGTCGGACATCGCGGTGATCGCCGAGGATCTGGGCCTGCCTGGAGTGGCGTTCCGAGTCGTCTCCGAACGCGAGGTGATCGAGAACGTCGAGTACGGGGTGGACGGACACGGTGCCCCGATCGACGACGGCACGCCGTTCGTCTGGGGTTCGGTATCGAAGTCGGTGACGGCAGCGACGGTGCGCTCGCTGGCCTCGCAACAGCGCCTCGATCTGGGTGACACCGTGAATTCGGTTCTTCCGGAGAGTGATTCGATTCTTCCCGAGGACGTCACGATCAGCGACCTGGTCCACCACACCAGCGGACTCCCCCACGACGTTGCCCAGCTCGACGGGTGGGGACGAACCGACTCAGCACTGGACGTCGTACCCGCCCTCGATGTCGCCGCCGCCGAGCGCGGCAGTTTCCGATACTCCAGCCTGAATTACCTACTGCTGCAGGCAATCGTCGAGAAGATCACTGCCGAACCGTTCGCGAACGTCGTGGCTCGTGAAACCGGAGTGCACACCGTGGGTACCGTCACGCCCGGACACGTTCCCTTCTTCGGACTACCCCGACGCATCGACACCGGGATCGATGCCGCCGGACTAGGCTACGGCTACCTCGGCGGTTCGATCGACGAACTCTCGCATTACGCGGCACGGCAACTGACCGACCCGGCGTCGAACAGTCTCGACACGGTGCCGACGGGCTCGGGCACGGCATACGGATACGGGTGGTACGTCGAAACGCTGCCCGACGGTACCGAGATGCGATGGCATTCGGGGGCGGTTCCCGGCTACTTCACGCATGTTGCGCTCATTCCCGACCGCCATCTGGCCGTGGTGTTCGCCGCCAACAGATACGGCGAACTCGAGGCCGAAAGACTGGCTTCGGCTGCCCGCTCACTCGTTCTCAACCGACTCGGAATCGACGAACCCCGCAGCACCGGCCTCGGCATGTACGAGATCGCGCTGATCGCGTCGAGCACACTCGCGGTGTTGCTCGCACTGTGCGCAGGACGAATCCTGCTTCGCATCAGGACCGCCCCGGGCCGTTGGGCACCCGCACACATCCTGATGGCCGTCGCTGCCGGAGGAGTGCTGTACTTCGGGATGCCGATGCTCGCCGGTGCCCCCATCTCGACCCTTTCCCGCTGGGCTCCGGATATGACCCTGCTGTTCTGGATCGTGCTCGCCGAACTTGCGGTCATCGCCGTTGCCCTCGTCCCTCGGGTCTGGATCAATGCGCCTTTGTTGCAGTCTGACTGACTGAAATCCACATTGATCCACAAAGCGGAGGGGTCGGCGGGTCGGCGGGTCGGCGGACAATGGGCAGACATACGACAACGGGCGACCCTCCGAAGAGGATCGCCCGTTGGGGTGAACTGTGAAACTTACTCGCTGTCGCTGTCTCCGGTGGCCTTGGCCAGATCGACCGGGACCTCGTCGGGGACGATGATGGCCTTCTTCTCGCCGCGGAACGTGAACTTCGCGTCCTCGCCTGCGCCTTCGCCGTCCCAGTTCTCGACGTCGACCAGGATGATCTGGCCGGCTTCGATCTCGCCGAAGAGGATCTTCTCCGACAGGGCGTCCTCGATCTCGCGCTGGATGGTGCGACGCAGTGGCCGGGCACCCAGTACGGGGTCGAATCCGCGCTTGGCGAGCAACGACTTGGCCTTCTCGGTGACCTCGATCGCCATGTCCTTGTTCTTGAGCGCACCTTCGACTCGGTTGAGCATGAGATCGACCATCTGGATGATCTCGTCGCGGGTGAGCTGGTGGAACACGACGATGTCGTCGATACGGTTCAGGAACTCGGGGCGGAAATGCTTCTTCAGCTCGTCGTTGACCTTGAGCTTCATCCGCTCGTAGTTCGACCCGGTGCCTTCACCCGAGGAGAAGCCGAGACCGACAGCCTTCGAGATGTCTGCGGTACCGAGGTTCGAGGTGAAGATCAGCACGGTGTTCTTGAAGTCGACCGTGCGTCCCTGTCCGTCGGTGAGACGACCGTCTTCCAGGACCTGAAGCAGCGTGTTGTAGATCTCCGAGTGGGCCTTCTCGATCTCGTCGAACAGCACGACGGAGAACGGCTTGCGACGGACCTTCTCGGTGAGCTGGCCACCCTCTTCGTAGCCCACGTATCCGGGAGGAGCACCGAACAGACGCGAGGCGGTGAAGCGGTCGTGGAACTCGCCCATGTCGATCTGGATCAGCGCGTCGTCCTCGCCGAAGAGGAAGTTCGCGAGAGCCTTCGACAGCTCGGTCTTACCGACACCGGACGGGCCGGCGAAGATGAACGAGCCCGACGGACGCTTCGGGTCCTTCAGACCTGCACGGGTACGACGGATCGCCTTCGAGACGGCCTTGACTGCCTCGACCTGACCGATGATCCGCTTGTGCAGCTCGTCCTCCATGCGGAGCAGACGAGTGGTCTCTTCCTCGGTGAGCTTGAAGACGGGGATGCCGGTCCAGTTTCCGAGGACCTCGGCGATCTGCTCGTCGTCGACCTCGGCGATGACGTCGAGATCGCCGGAGCGCCACTGCTTCTCACGCTCAGCACGCTGACCGACGAGGGTCTTCTCCTTGTCGCGCAGGTTCGCAGCCTTCTCGAAGTCCTGAGCGTCGATGGCCGATTCCTTCTCCCGGCGCGCGTCGGCGATCTTGTCGTCGAACTCGCGCAGGTCTGGCGGCGCGGTCATCCGGCGGATGCGCATCCGCGCGCCCGCCTCGTCGATGAGGTCGATTGCCTTGTCGGGCAAGAACCGATCGTTGATGTACCGGTCGGCCAACGTAGCGGCCGCAACGAGTGCACCGTCGGTGATCGAGACGCGGTGGTGTGCCTCGTAGCGATCGCGCAGACCCTTGAGGATCTCGATGGTGTGCTCGACGGTCGGCTCGCCGACCTGAACAGGCTGGAAACGACGCTCGAGTGCGGCATCCTTCTCGATGTACTTGCGGTACTCGTCGAGGGTGGTGGCACCGATGGTCTGCAGTTCGCCACGAGCCAACTTCGGCTTGAGGATCGACGCGGCATCGATGGCACCTTCGGCAGCACCCGCGCCGACGAGCGTGTGCAGCTCGTCGATGAACAGGATGATGTCGCCGCGGGTGTTGATCTCCTTGAGCACCTTCTTCAGGCGCTCCTCGAAGTCACCGCGGTAACGGCTGCCGGCCACGAGCGAGCCGAGGTCGAGGGTGTAGAGCTGCTTGTCCTTGAGCGTCTCGGGAACTTCGCCGTTGACGATGGCCTGAGCCAGTCCCTCGACGACGGCCGTCTTACCGACGCCGGGCTCGCCGATCAGGACGGGGTTGTTCTTGGTACGACGCGAAAGCACCTGCATGACGCGCTCGATTTCCTTCGCGCGACCGATGACCGGGTCGAGCTTGCCTTCGAGCGCGGCCTGGGTGAGGTTGCGACCGAACTGATCGAGAACCAGTGACGTGGACGGGGTGCCCGCCTCGCCGCGACCGGTGCCGCTCTCGGACGGCTCCTTGCCCTGGTACCCGGACAGCAGCTGGATGACCTGCTGGCGTACCCGGTTGAGGTCGGCTCCGAGCTTGACCAGAACCTGAGCTGCGACGCCTTCGCCTTCGCGGATCAGGCCGAGCAGGATGTGCTCGGTGCCGATGTAGTTGTGGCCGAGCTGCAGTGCTTCACGCAGGCTGAGCTCGAGTACTTTCTTGGCGCGCGGGGTGAACGGGATGTGACCGGACGGAGCCTGCTGGCCCTGGCCGATGATCTCCTCGACCTGGCTGCGTACTCCTTCGAGGGAGATGCCCAGCGACTCGAGGGACTTGGCGGCGACGCCTTCGCCCTCGTGGATGAGGCCGAGCAGAATGTGCTCCGTGCCGATGTAGTTGTGGTTGAGCATCCGGGCTTCTTCTTGAGCCAGGACGACAACACGCCTCGCGCGATCGGTGAACCTCTCGAACATCGCTCTCCCTCACTTCTTGGTGGGTGGTAGCTCGCCCACCAGTTCTTCTAGCGCCGCAGTGTCCATACGCTGAGGTCGCTTGTGCATTTGAAGGTAAGACTGGTACTCACTGTAGTTGGCCGACGTTACGAACGCCGACCCTCCACCCCTGAAATGCTGCGCAACCGCCCGCAGATACGGACTGCCTTGCCTGCTTACTGTTCATAACGCAGGCACTATGCAAAACGTTTCCCATTCGATGTCCGCTGCTGGCGAACAGCGCTCTACCTGCCGATCAGGCCTGAGAGGGCTTGACGATCGGAAAAAGGATCGTTTCGCGGATACCGAGGCCGGTCAACGCCATCAACAGACGGTCGATGCCCATGCCGGTTCCGGTGGTCGGCGGCATGCCCTGCTCCATCGCGGCGAGGAAGTCCTCGTCCAGAACCATCGCCTCGTCGTCGCCCGCCGCAGCCTGACGAGCCTGGTCCTCGAAACGCTCGCGTTGGATGATCGGGTCTATCAACTCGGAGTATCCGGTCGCCAGCTCGAATCCGCGAACGTAGAGATCCCATTTCTCGGTGACGCCGGGCTTGCTGCGGTGCTGCCGGGTCAACGGGGACGTCTCGACGGGGAAATCGCGCACGAACGTCGGTTCGGTCAACGCGTCACCCACCTGGTGTTCCCACAGCTCCTCGACCAGCTTGCCGTGGCCGTAGATCGGGACGCCATCCTTGCGCGGCACGTCCAGCCCGACCTTGTCCGCGATCGCGAGCAGTTCGTCGACGGTGGTGTCGGGGGTGACGTCGAACCCGAGCGATTCGGACAACGACGGGTACATCTCCAGCGTCGTCCATTCGCCGCCGAGGTCGTAGGTGGTGCCGTCGGGCAGCGTCACGACCGTCGACCCGAGCGCAGCCACGGCCACTTCCTGGACGAGTTCACGCGTCATCGTCGCCGAATCGTCGTACGTACCGTAGGCCTCGTACGTCTCGAGCATTGCGAACTCCGGCGAGTGCGAGGAGTCGGCGCCTTCGTTACGGAAGTTGCGATTGATCTCGAAGACCTTCTCGATGCCGCCGACGACGCATCGCTTGAGGAACAGCTCCGGCGCGATCCGGAGGTAGAGATCGGTGTCCATGGCATTGGAATGGGTGACGAACGGCCGGGCCGCGGCGCCGCCGTGCAGCGTCTGCAGCATCGGTGTCTCGACCTCGAGGAAGCCGCGGCGCTCGAGCGCGTTGCGTAGTTCGCGAACCACGGCGATGCGCTTGCGTGCGGTCTCCCGGGCTTCCGGACGCGTGATCAGATCCAGGTAGCGCTGCCGGATGCGCGTCTCTTCGCTCAGTTCCTTGTGCGCGACGGGCAACGGCCGCAAGGACTTCGATGCGATCTGCCATGCGTCGGCCATGACCGACAGCTCGCCGCGACGGGAGCTGATCACCTCTCCGTGTACGAAGACGAAGTCGCCGAGGTCCACGTCGGCCTTCCACGCCGCCAGGGCGTCCTCGCCGACGCCGGCCAGGCTGATCATCGCCTGCAGTTGGGTACCGTCTCCCTCCTGCAGCGTGGCGAAGCACAGCTTGCCGGTGTTGCGGACGAAGATGACGCGGCCGACGACTCCCACGATCAGACCGGTGGTCGTGTCGGCTTCGAGCTCGGGAAACTCGGTGCGAATCTCGAGCAGGGAATGGGTCCGCGGAACCGACACCGGGTACGCCTCGACCCCGCGCTCGAGCAGCGCAGCGCGCTTGGCACGACGAATCCGTAGCTGCTCCGGGGTGTCGTCGGCCGGCTGGGTAGAAGCTGTATCACTCACGCGCACACACTTTACAGCGCAACGCTGTAAGGACGATCAGTGCGCTGCGACGGCCTCTGCCTCACGAACGCAGTGCTTGGCCTGCGTCAATACTCCGAGCAGCCCGGCCGATTTGAGGGCCTGATAGCCGCCGACCAGATCGGTGGCCTTGTGCAGACCCAGCAGCTTGAGCGACGCGGCCGCGAGCGAGGAGGTGTAGCCCTCCGAGCAGATGACGATCCACTCGACGTCGTGGTCGGTGGCGATCGCCAGACGCGCGTCACTGGTGGGATCCAGACGCCATTCGAGAACGTTGCGTTCGATGGCCAGCGCGCCCGGCAGCGTTCCCTCGACTGCTCGCTGGGCCTGCGGGCGGATATCGATCACGACAGCACCGCGGTCGACGGCGTCGCGCAGCTCGAAGACGGTGGTGCGGTCGATGGTCTCGCGAGCGGATTCCAGCATTTCGACAACGGTCATGGTGTGAATGGTCATCGCGTGGCCTTCTCGGGTTCGTCGGTGAGCTCGCTGCGGGTGCGGCGCAGAGTCGCGCGCTCGGTCACCTCGTAGTAGGACATCGCCGTCAGCGGCGGCGAGTAGGCGTGCACGCTGAGAGTGGGCCCGGTCGTGTTCGACGCCGGATCGTGCATCACGTCGTGCACCCATCCAAGCGGAAAGGCCGCCTGATCTCCCGCGTCGAGATGCCGTTCCTTCAGTTCGGTTCCCGCCCAGCGGTATTCGAGCAAAGAACCGCTCAGGACAGTCAAGGCACCGAGCGATCCGGCATGATCGTGCAGTTCGGTGGACCGATCGGGAACCCAGCTGATCAACCAGACGTCCAGATCGTCGTCCGAGTGCAGGCGAGTGGCCCAGCGCTCGTCGGTAGGCCACCGTCCACCGCCGGGTAGCAGGTGGTCGAAACGACCTTCGAGAACATCCGATGCGCCTTGATCGGTGATCCGAAGAAGGTCGGGAGGACGCAGCCGAGTCGGCAATGTCGAGACCGACCGTGAGGACGATCGGGGTCGGGAGGGTGCAGAAAATACAGGTGTGGAAAGCATGAAGCTCTACTCCAGGGGTGTGTGACGAACGAGGCAGCGGTCAGCCTCGACAACACTCCTGGGTGGCCATGCACGTCATCACGCCGACGATTCTGGCACACCGACGCCCGATGCGCTACCCACTCACCGAAACACTCAGCGCGGACGGCACCGAAGACATTCAGCGTGGACGCCGTGCCATGTTCCGTTCGTAGACCAGTCGCAGTCCCTCGAGCGTCAGGTCCGGTTCGTGATGCTCGATAGTGGTCGACTCGGGCAGGATCAGCGCCGCGATGTCTCCGGTGCCGATGACCGCGACGTCCGAACCGGTGACCTCGGGCACCTCGCGCCTGATCCGTCCGACGAGACCGTCCACCAGGCCCGCGAACCCGAAGATGGTGCCCGACTGGATGCACTCGACGGTGTTCTTGCCCAGCACCGACCGTGGCCGGACCATCTCCACCTCGCGCAGCGTGGCGGTTCGGGTCGACATCGCCCACGCCGACATTTCGAGCCCGGGCGCAATGGCACCGCCGAGGAATTCCCCCTTGGCAGATACGACGTCGACGCAGGTGGTGGTGCCGAAATCCACCACGATGCACGCCGAATCGTACAGATCGTGCGCGGCAAGGGTATTGACGATCCGATCGGCTCCGACCTCTTTGGGATTGTCCACCAGCAGCGGCACTCCGGTCCGGACGCCGGGTTCGACGACCACGTGCAGCACATGATCCCAATAGCGCGTGAGCATGGTGCGCATCTCGCGCAGCACCGACGGCACCGTCGACAGCGCAGTGATTCCGGTGATCTGTTCCGCATCGGCTCCCAGCAACCCACGCAACATCAGCGCCAGCTCGTCGGCTGTCACATGAGGATCGGTTCGAATGCGCCAGTCCCGCAGCAGCTTCGAGTGATCACCGGTACCGGTGAACAGCCCGACGACGGTACTGGTGTTGCGCACATCGATCGCGAGGAGCATCGAATCAGACCAGCACGGCATCGGCCCGGAGATCGCGCGGAGTGATCAGACCCGAGCCCGCAGGCGCATGAGCCGGATCGCTGCCGAGTTCGACCGGCCGGTTCTTCTGGTCGACGAACACCACCCGCGGCGCGTAGTCGGCAACTTCCTGCTCGTTCATCACCCCGTAGGCGATCAGAATCACCAAGTCGCCCGGATTGACCAGATGAGCTGCAGCCCCGTTGATTCCGATGACACCGCTGCCGCGCTCACCGGTGATCACGTACGTTTCGAGTCGAGCACCGTTGTCGATGTCGACGATGGTGACCTGCTCGCCTTCGAGCAGATCGGCAGCCTCCATCAGATCCTGATCGACGGTTACCGAGCCCACGTAGTGCAGGTCTGCATGTGTGACGGTGGCGCGATGGATCTTGGACTTCATCATGGTACGAAACATCGTGTCACTCTCCACTTTTCGGATCGTCCGGGTATTCGAGGAAGCCGGTGCCGACTGCGACACCGACGTTGTCGATCAATCTGGTGGTGCCCACCTTGGCCGCCACGAGCAGTCTTCCGTCTCCACGCTCGGGAGCCGGGCCGAGATGCGGGTCGCGCACTTCGAGGTAGTCGACCTGCACCAGCGGAGCCTCGTCGAGTACGGCACGCGCGGTGGCGATGATGGCCTCACTGCCACCTGCCGCAGCATGCGCCCCGGCCACCAGCGCAGCCGACAGCGCCATCGCCGCATCACGCTGTTCGGGGTCCAGATATCGATTACGCGAGGACAGTGCGAGACCGTCCTGCTCGCGCACCGTCGGTACGCCGATGACGGCGACGTCGAAGTTCAGATCTCGCACCATCTGCCGAATCAGCGTCAGCTGCTGGTAGTCCTTTTCCCCGAAGTACGCGCGATGGGGGGTCGCAATCTGCAGCAGCTTGGCGACGACGGTGAGCATGCCCGCGAAATGCGTTGGCCTGCTGCCACCTTCGAGTTCCGCTCCGAGCGGTCCGGGATTGACGGTGGTGCGCGGACCCGACGGATACATATCCGATACCGAGGGCGCGAAGACCAGCTCGACGCCCTCCTCGCGGAGCAACGCGACATCGGCGTCGAGAGTTCGTGGGTAGGCATCGAGATCTTCGCCGACCCCGAACTGAAGCGGATTGACGAAGATCGACACGATGACCACCGCGCCCGTGAGCTTTGCCTGGCGCACCAATTGCAGGTGACCGGCGTGAAGCGCACCCATGGTCGGCACCAGCGCAACCTGCTTGCCGACACCACGTAAGGCCTTGGACACCGACGTGATCACCGCAGGATCGTGATGAACTGTCAACTGCCCCTTGGTGTAGCTGCCCGCGAGGGTCATTGCTTCCCTTCCAGAAGTTCGATCAGGTCTGCCCTTGCACCGATGCGCTGCGCAGACCGAAGAGACAGCGCCCGGTACCCGGCGGCGATCCGAGGATCCACGGTCTCGAGCACGTCGAGGTGCTTACCGACGGCTGCGGTATCGCCTCGGGCCACCGGGCCGGTGAGCGCCGATTGCCCGTTTCGCAGGGCGTTGTCCAGAGCTGCTTCGAGCAGCGGAGCCAGAACACGCTCGGGCACACCACGTTCGGTATCGGAACCAGGAAAACCCGGTCCGGCCAACGCAACTCGAAGCGCTTCGACCGCGTCGACCACGAGTGTGACGAGATGATTGCTACCGTGCGCGAGGGCAGCGTGGTACAGCGCACGATTGTTCTCCGCCACATGTACCGGCTCACCGCCGATCTCGAGCACCAGAGCCTGCGCGACGGCGTAACCGATCTCGTCGCCGGCGGTGATGCCGAAGCACGCCGCCGTCATCCGGTCGGTGTCCTCGGCTCTGCCGCTGAACGTCATGGCCGGATGGATCGCGAGGGGTACGGCACCGAGCGCGGCGAGCGGTTCGAGCACCGACACCCCGTTCGCACCGGAGGTGTGCACCACGAGCTTCCCCGGCGCCACCGCTCCCGTGGCTGCCAAGCCGGCCACGATCGACGCCAATTCACTGTCGGGGACAGCAAGAATGAGCAGTTCCGCGCGGCGAGCCACCTCGTCGACCGGCAGAACCTGCGACTCGGGCAACCGGTCGCGGACCCGAGCAAGCGACGCGTCCGACACGGCGGCGGCACCGACTACGACGTGACCGACGCGTTCGAGCGCCTCACCGAATGCAGTACCTACCCGCCCGGCCGAGACGACACCCACCGTCAATCGAGCCGGAGACAGACCACCAGTGAACCCTGATGAGGTCACCGAAAACTTCCTCTCGTTCGTTCCAGTCCCGCGCGGCGGGTACCAGACGTCCTGCAGGAAACAATAGCGATCATGACCTCTGCAAGGCCATAGACGGACGGAGTGATCTGGTTCTCAGTCTGCGCGACGACGACGGCGACGCGTCCCGGGGTCGGTGGTCGTGGTGTCGGCCGAGTCGCCGCCGGCCAGACCTGCCATGATCTCCGCGACGGATCGGCCGTTCGAGTGTGCGCCGGTGGCATCCTCGTCGGTCGACTCGGCACGCCTGCGACCGCGACGAGGCGAGGCGGACGTATCCACGGCTGGAGTCTGGTAATCCCGATCGACCGAGAAGAACGCATCCGCTGATTCGCGCAATGCACTACGGGAAGCCGGGTAGGAGTCGCCGTCGCGAGCCGAGTCCGATCCGTACGCAGGGTCCGAAACGTCGTCAGCTGCAGGCTCGGCCTCGGAATACTCGGACTGCCGAGGTTCGACAGGGGTCGAGGACTCCGCGGCCTGGTTTTCATCGGCATGGTATTCATCGGCCGCATCGGTCTCGGCCTCGTACGTTTCCGCGGTGGGCCGAGGTTCGTAGTCCTGTGGTTCCGGCTCCGCTGCCGGCGGACGCGTCTGCTCGAAGTTGTATGCCGTGAACGGCGAGCTGGGCGGAGTCACTCGCGCGGCAGGTCTCGGCGCGCTGTACGGACGCGGCCGCGCTACTGGGTGCTCGTAAGCATCTACCTCGTCCACAGCTGTTGCCGACGCGTCGTAGCTCGGCTCCTCGGTCTCGAACGAATCGGTCTCGAACGAGTTCTCGGCGTACGAACCCTGCGCGGCGGTGGCCTGCGGCATCTCGTCCGGTCCTTCGGGATACACCACCGACGTCTCGGCCGTGACGGGCTCGTCGTAGGGAGTTCCGACGCCGTTGAGCCCGGTGCCCGCGGCCGTCGGACCGTTACCGTTCCCACCACCGGGTACGTACAGTCCGGACGGCGCAGGCTGGTAGCTGTCGTATCGCCGACCGCCGAGCTCCTGCATTCTCATCGCCTCGGCCCGCAACGCGACGCGTTCGGTCGGCAGATTGCCGTCGAACAGCACCTGCAGGTTCTGGCGGAGCGCGGCGAGTTCGTTGCGCAATGCTGCGACTTCGTCGATCTCCATTCGCGATTCGCTACGAACCCGGGCCTCGACGCTCATCTCGTACTCGCGTCGCGCCGAAATCTCACGAGCCAACTGCAACTCGTAGACCGTCTGCAGATCCTTGGCCTTGGTCTGGTCCGCAGCCGATTCCCGTCGGTACTTGGTCATTGCGAAAGCACCGATCACGGCGGCCCACAGCGCCGAGAGAACGCCGACCCTCATCCACTGCACACTCTCGGTGAACAGCAGGAACACGCTGGCGACGATGCCGAACACGACGAGCGCCGCAAGAAACAGCTGGCTCGCACTACGCCTGTTTCGGCGCCCCTTCTTTGCGCGAGTCTGATCTGTCATGTTCACCAGGGTAACTGGCAACCCGTTCGCAAATAGTCATCCTCGACCGATCACTTACACAACCGAGGTAACAATCAAATGTTTCGTGCGTTACCGGGAGCGCTCGTCGTCCCGATCCTTCGGGGTTCGGCAACACTGCTCGAGCCAGACCGCGGCAGCGACGACGGCCACTCCCGCAACCAGCGCCACCATCGCGCCGACCCGATCGGACGACGCGGCCCGCACTGTCGTCGCACGCGGCATCACATACACCAGAAATCCGACGCAGACCCCGACGACAGCGGTCCCCACCAGCATCGATGCCTTCGCCAGCACCAGGGCCCTGTACACCGTCAACGGACTCAGATCGTGCAGACCTGTGCCCACGCGGTGCTCCGCGATGCGATTGCGGACGATCACTGCGGTCACCACTTCCACCACCGCCACCAGGTACAACGACGCGCCGGCGTACACCGGAATCGGCGGCACCGAACCGTAGAAAACCCGGACCAGCAGCCAGGTGCCGACCGAGGCGACCAGGAAAATACCCAAGACATCCCCGACCTTGGTGGGATTGGTCACCACAGGCGATCACCGGTGCCGTCGAGACGTACGACTCCGGCACGCTCCTCCGCACTCGATCGCGAAAGCAGCTCGGTCACCGGCACATCCTCGTCACCGACGCGCAAGGTGGCGTCGGGTTCGACGTCGAGCCACGGCAGCAGCACGAATGCCCGCTCGTGCGCGCGGGGATGCGGAAGTATCAGGCGAGGGTCCTCGCTGATCACGTCGTCGCACACGATCACGTCGACGTCGAGGCTGCGTGGCCCCCATCGCTGCACTCGAACGCGATCCGCCGCCTCCTCGAGTTGCTGCCCCAAGCGCAACCAGTCCCAGGGGCCGTACGCCTCGTCCTCGGCCACCAGGACCGCATTGAGAAAATCCTGCTGCTCGACACCACCCCAGGGAGCAGATCGGTAGACGGCCGAACAGGCCACCAGTCGCGATCCCAATCCTGTTGTCACCGAACGCAAGTGACCGAGCGAGTCGCCGATGTTACTGCCGATCGACAGCACCGCACGCGTCACGTCCGCTCCCGATACGCCACCACGGCCACGTCCTCGAATGACAGTGGGATGGGGGCAGACGGCTTGTGCAGCACCACTTCCACCGCGTCGACGCGGGAATCGTATGCCAGCACGACCTCGGCGATCTCGGCCGAGACCGTCTCGATCAGGTCCCTGGAAGGTCCCGAGATCACGGCCGCGGCATGTTCGGCCAGTTCGCCGTAGTGCAGCGTCCTGGTCAGATCGTCGGTCTCGGCTGCGGGACGTAGATTCATCCATACGGTGATGTCGACGACGAAGTCCTGACCGTCGCGCTTCTCGAAGTCGAAGACTCCGTGATTGCCGCGGACCGTCAGGCCACGTAGTTCGATGCGGTCGCCGCGACGCGTTCCGAGACCGTCGCGGCCGCTGGTCTCGCTCATGCCCGATCACCCTGCCATGCCTTGACGACGGCCACCGCGTCGAGTGACGCCTGGACGTCGTGCACCCGCACACCCCATGCGCCACCGGCGACGGCGAGTGCCGATACGACGGCCGTGGCGATCTCACGTCCGTCCGGTGGTCGAGGCGCGCCGCTTTCGTCGGCCAGGAGCGACCCGAGGAAGCGCTTACGGGAGGCACCGACGAGTACCGGAAAACCGGCCGCCACCAGCTCGGGTAGGCCCCGAAGCAGTTGCCAGTTGTGCTCGGCGTTCTTGGCGAAGCCGAGGCCGGGATCGAGCACGAGCGCCGATTCGTCGACCCCCGCGGCCACCGCGTGATCGACCTGTTCCAGTAGTTCGTTGCGTACGTCGGCAACCACGTCGTCGTACCGGTCGGCCGGACCGGAGTGTCGATACTCGGAGCCGGCGGCCCGCCAGTGCATCAGGATCCACGGCAACCCGCCGTCCGCGACCACCCCGGCCATGGCCGAATCGGCTCGGCCGCCCGACACATCGTTCACTATCGACACGCCTGCCTCGATGGCAGCCTCGGCGACCGAGGCGCGCATCGTGTCGACGCTGGTCACCACGCCTTCGGCGGCCAGCGCGGCGATCACCGGCACCACACGCTCGGCCTCGAGAAGCGGATCGATCCGGTCGGCCCCTGGGCGCGTCGATTCACCACCGACGTCCACGACATCGACTCCGCGGCGATGCATCGCCAACCCGTGCTCGACAGCGGCGTCGATGTCGAGGTACCGACCGCCGTCGGAAAAGGAATCGGCAGTGACGTTGAGAACGCCCATGACGACGGGGGCCGACGGGATACTCCTCGCGAGACTCATCGGGTTTCGACCGGTCGCGTCATTTCCGCAGGATCAGGTCCAGTGCTTCCGAACGCGACGCCGCGCTGGACTGCAGCAGACCCCGCACTGCCGAGGTGGTGGTGCTGGCACCGGGCTTGCGAATTCCGCGCATCGCCATGCACAGGTGCTCGGCCTCGATGACGACGATCGCTCCGCGCGGGTCGAGCTTGCGCATCAAGGCGTCGGCGATCTGGCTGGTCAGACGTTCCTGCACCTGGGGGCGCTTGGCGTACATGTCCACCACGCGCGCCAGTTTCGACAGGCCGGTGACCTTGCCGCTCTTGCCGGGGATGTATCCGACATGTGCAACGCCATGGAACGAGACCAGGTGGTGCTCGCACGTGGAGTACATCGGGATGTCGCGGACGAGTACCAGTTCCTGATGGCCCTCGTCGAACGTCGTGTTCAACGCCGTGTCCGGGTCTGTGTAGAGCCCGGCGAAGATTTCACGGTAGGAGCGCGCAACGCGGGCCGGAGTATCGAGCAAGCCGGGGCGATCGGGATCTTCGCCGACGGCGATCAGCAACTCACGCACTGCAGCCTCGGCGCGAGGCTGGTCGAAGACCGCCCCAGTGGCGTAGGCAACCGTCTGCTCGACTGCTTGCTGCTCGACTGCCGGGACTTCTGCCGAGTCGCTGGTCGACTCGTCGGTCCGATTGACTGACACGTGAACGTACCTCCGTTTGGGCTCCACGAATGTGACGGCTGGGCTCAACTGCAACGGTCTCCAAAAGGACAATTGCGGGTGTGCCCAGCACGGTTCGAACGACGTGCTGGGCCGACCGTCACGATCGACCCAGCAAGCCTAATGACCGGTCTAGCGGTACGAACCCCCCGGCCCTTCCCAGCGCTGAGTCTGCGGGCCTTCGTCGCCGTCGTCCTCGGCTCGCTCGTCGCGTCGCGGGTCCTCGGACGGAGTGTCGCCGGAACGGTCGTCGCCGGGAAGCGGGTAGTTCTGCGACGGACCGGGCACCTGCCACGACGGGGCCGACGGCTCCTCGTGGGCGGAACCATCCGGGTTTTCGCCGTACGGGGGCGCATGTCGAGACGTCCGACCTTGATCCCGCGTATCGGGTCGGAACGGATCCGGCTGATACTGCGGCGGTTGGTAAGCCTGTTGGCCGGTCGGCGGTTGGTACGACTGCGGCTGCTGATACGTCGGGTGCTGTCGGTAGGTCGGCTGGCCCTGAGGCGGCTCGTACCGATTCTGTTCCGGTCGATCCGATTCCGGCTGCTCACGAGTCGGCTCATTCTGGGCCGGCGGCGTAGTCGGGCCCTGGTAGCGCGGCACCGACGGCTGATCTCGCGGCGGCCAGCCCGGAGCAGACCATCCTGCCGGAGCGCCGTAATCGGGCCGTGAACCCGAGTTGGGGGCCGGACGGGGTTCCGGTCTGCGATAGCCCTCGGAGTAGCCGCCTTCGTTGGGAGCACCACCGTTGGGAGCACCACCGTTGGGAGCACCACCGTAATTGCCGTTGGGGCCACCACCGTTGTAGCCGCCGCCGTGGGCCGGGCCGCCGCTGTTCGGCGCACCGTTGGTCGGAATCCCGTTGGTCGGAGCACCGTTCGCCGGAGCACCGTTGACCGGGCTGCCGTTGTATCCGTTGCTTCCGTTCGGGTAACCACCCTTACTCAGCTGCGGCGAACCGGAGTAGCTGGGCTGCGGAACCTGTTGCGGTGGAAGCTGTTTCGGAGCCGGCGGCACCGGAGGCCACGGCTCGCCGCGCTCGGCGGCAAGTTCGCGCGGAGTCTTCACCGGCGGCTTGTCCGAGGGCTTGCGGTCACCGAAGTCGTTGAACAACGTGATGCGCGGGCGCTTGGTGACGCTGTGGAAGATCTTCTCGAGGTCCTTGCGGGTGAGCGTCTCACGTTCGAGCAGCTCGGAGGCAAGGGTGTCGAGCAGGTCGCGGTATTCGTTGAGGATGGCCCACGCTTCGGTGTGTGCGGCCTCGATGAGTTTGCGCACCTCCTCGTCGATCTCGCGGGCTACCTCGTGCGAGAAGTCGGACTGCTGGCCCATCGAACGGCCCAGGAACGGATCGCCCTGTTCCTGCCCGTACCGAACGGCACCGAGCTTGCTGCTCATGCCGTACTCGGTGACCATCGCGCGGGCAATCTTGGTGGCTTGATCGATGTCCGAGGATGCACCGGTGGTCGGCTCGTGGAAGACGAGCTCCTCCGCGGCGCGTCCGCCCATAGCCATCACCAGACGAGCGATCATCTCCGACCGCGTCATCAAGCCCTTGTCGTCCTCGGGCACCGTCATCGCGTGCCCGCCGGTACGGCCGCGAGCGAGGATCGTGACCTTGTAGACGGGCTCGATATCGGGCATTGCCCACGCAGCGAGTGTGTGTCCACCCTCGTGGTACGCGGTGATCTTGCGCTCGTGCTCGCTGATGATGCGGCTCTTGCGTCGAGGACCACCGACGACGCGGTCCACCGACTCCTCGAGCGAGGCCTCGGTGATGACGGTGCCGTTCTCACGCGCGGTGAGCAGTGCCGCTTCGTTGATGACGTTGGCCAAGTCTGCACCCGACATTCCGACGGTTCGCTTGGCGAGACCCTCGAGGTCGGCGTCCTGAGCAACGGGCTTGCCTGCCGAGTGCACCTTCAGGATTGCCCGACGGCCGGCCAGGTCGGGGGCACCGACCGGGATCTGGCGGTCGAAGCGGCCCGGGCGCAGCAACGCCGGGTCGAGGATGTCGGGGCGGTTGGTCGCGGCGATGAGGATGACGCCGGTGCGCTCACCGAAGCCGTCCATCTCGACGAGGAGCTGGTTGAGCGTCTGCTCGCGCTCGTCGTGTCCGCCGCCCATACCCGCACCGCGCTGGCGGCCGACGGCGTCGATCTCGTCGACGAAGATGATGCAGGGGCTGTTCTGCTTGGCCTGCTCGAAGAGGTCGCGTACTCGGGATGCACCGACACCGACGAACATCTCGACGAAGTCCGAGCCCGAGATGGTGAAGAACGGGACGCCCGCCTCGCCTGCGACCGCGCGCGCGAGCAGAGTCTTACCGGTTCCGGGAGGCCCGTAGAGCAGCACGCCGCGCGGGATCTTGGCACCGAGCGCCTGGTAGCGCGCCGGGTTCTGCAGGAAGTCCTTGATCTCGTACAGCTCTTCGACGGCCTCGTCCGCGCCCGCGACGTCGGCGAACGTGGTCTTCGGCATGTCTTTCGTCAGCTGCTTGGCCTTGGACTTGCCGAAGCCCATGACTCCGCCGCGCCCGCCGCCCTGCATGCGGCTCATCACGAAGATGATCACACCGAGGATCAACACCATCGGAAGGATCAGCAGCAGGAACGAGCTGAACCAGCTCTCCTGAGTGACGGTGGTGTTGTAGCTGTTCAGGCCCTGCGAGTCGACCTTGTCGAAGATCTGCTCGGACGCCGAATCCGGGTACTTCGCGATGATCTGCTTCTGGTTGTCCGTGGCGTCGGAGGCCTCTTTGAGAGTCAACCGGATCTGCTGCTCACGGTCGTCGATCTGCGCGGACTCGACATTGCGGTCGTCGAGCTGGGCGATCGCCACCGAAGTGTCGACCGACGTCCAGTTCCGCGTGTCGTTACCGAAGTAACTGAAGGCATAGATCACCAACAGAATGCCGAAAACGATGGCAAGATTTCGTATTACTGTCTTCCGATTCATACAGCTTCAGCCGAGTCGGCCGTGTCCTTTCAGTCCGCTCCCGCGCGCTGGCTGCTCCCTGCCCGCCGGATACTCCAGGCTAGCGCGAGACTCGGACATCTGACTCGCTCATACCTGGTGCTCTGCGTCCACGCACCTGTTTGCGTCGACGCTTGTTCCCCTCCAACGACCGCACTCCCCCGGCAGTTCCCCACCTCTTCGGCACCCTATCCGCATCGATGGACCATTGCATACGTCTCGGCGCGGCAATGGTCCATTCACGCGGGGGCCGTTCACACGGGGGCCGTTCACGCGAGCCGGGTGGACCGAACAACTCGGCTCAGCTGTAGACCTTCGGGTCCAGCAGGCCGATGTACGGCAGATCCCGGTAGCGCTCGTTGTAGTCGAGGCCGTATCCGACGACGAACTCGTTGGGGATGTCGAAGCCCACGTTCGCGACCTCGACGTCGACCTTGATCGCGTCGGGCTTTCGCAGCAGTGTCACCACCGACAGCGAGGCGGGCGAACGGGTCGCGAGGTTGCGCTTGAGCCAGCTCAGCGTCAGACCGGAGTCGATGATGTCCTCGACGATCAGCACGTGCCGTCCGGTGATGTCGCGGTCGAGGTCCTTGAGAATCCGGACGACACCGGAGGACGACGTCGACGAGCCGTAGGAGCTGACCGCCATGAACTCGAGCTGCGCCGGGATCGGCAGCGCCCGGGCGAAGTCGGTCATGAACATGATCGCGCCCTTCAGGACTCCGACCAGCAGGAGGTCACCTTCCGGGGAGCCTTCGGGGTACCGCTTGGCGATCTCTTCTGCGAGTTCCGCAGTGCGCGCTTTGATCTGTTCCTCGGAAATGAGAACCGATTCGATGTCGCCCTCGTACACGGGGTTTCCCTTCATTCGTTCTCCAGGCCGACGCTCAGCCTGCCACGTCGACGCGAGCACACCAACCTGGCGTCGGGCGTTCCTCCTGGCAGCGCAACCCCGCCCTGGCCAGTCCACTGTCCGACAAGCGCGTCGACGGCTCGGAGCTGTCGATCGGTCGACGACGTCACTCCCCGGCCGATCAACCATCGGCGCAGCACTCGTCGGCGAACAGCGGGGGCGAGCTTCTCGATCGCCGAGACCTCGATGTCCGGCCCATCGGTGTCTGCAACGGACCCGGCGAGCGCGTCGAGCACGGCGCCGTCCTCACGCAACTGCTCGGCCGTCCGAGCCAGCGCAGCGGCGACGCCACCGCCCAGCACGTCCTCGAGCAACGGCAACACCTCGTGGCGCAGCCGCACCCGAGTGAAATCGGTATCGGTGTTGTGCGGATCCTCGAACGGCTCCAGCCCCAGCTCGACGCAGGCAGCCCGGGTGATCACCCGCCTGACTCCGAGCAGCGGACGGCCCCACGGTGCGGCGAACGCCGTCATACCCGCAATCGACCGCGGCCCCGATCCGCGTCCCAACCCGAGCAGCACCGTCTCGGCCTGATCGTCGAGCGTGTGCGCCACCAGCACCGACGCGTCGCCGCGCGCGAGATTCAACGCGTCGTACCTGGCTCTGCGGGCCGCTGCTTCCGTCCCGCCCGAACCGGTGACGCGAACCGGCAGAACACGAGCATCGACCACACCCAACTCCAGCGCCCTCGCAGCAGCCGTTGCCGCGACCTCGGCCGAGCCCTCCTGCAGACCGTGGTCGACGATGAGCGCGCGCACGTTCGGGGCCTCGGCCACGCTCGCGGCCGTCAACGCGAGCGAATCCGCACCACCGGACAGCGCAACGGCAACCGGACCGGGATGCGCCGCGAGCCACGCCCGCACCGCATGCCGAACCTCCAGCAGGGCAGGGCCCTCGGGCAATCTGGGTCGTTCCGCGGGCTCCACTCCCTGGGGCAATCTGGGTCGTTCCGCGGGCTCCACTCCCTCGGGTAGGAGCACTAGCCCAGAACTCGCGCGATCCACGCGTCCGGGTTCTCGATCTCCGACAGCAGCGGCAGCGTGTCGGGGCCCGTCCACACGGTGTTGAAGCGTTCCATCCCCACCGCGGCGACGACGTGATCGACGAATGCCTTGCCTCGGACGTACTGCGCCATCTTCGCGTCCATGCCCAGCAATGCCCGGACGACGCGTTGGAGCGGACTGACCTTGCGTCGACGTCGCTGGTCGAACGCACCGCGAATCTGCGTCACGGTGGGCACCACGGCCGGTCCGACGGCGTCCATCACGTGGTCGGCGTGGCCTTCGAGCAGAGTGCCGAGCACCAGGAGCCGGTCGATGGCGTCGCGCTGTGGCTGGGGTTGGGTGGCGCGCAGCAGGCCGACGATGCCCGCATCCTCCGATTTTGTCGTTCCGCTCGGATTCTTGCGGGCCTTCAGCGCACCGGTCAACCGATTGGCGACGTCCGAGAGCGGCTCGTCGGTGCCGTCGGAGAGCACCCCCACGTTCTCGCGCATGTAGCCGCCGAGCCACGGCGCGGAGGAGAACTGCACTCGGTGCGTCACTTCGTGCAGGCACACCCACAGCCGAAAGTCGCTGGGTGATACGCGCAGCGCACGTTCGACGGCAATCACGTTCGGTGCAACCAGTAGCAACGTTCCGTTCTCCCCGGTGAACGGATCGTACTGTCCGAGAATGGCACTGGAGAGAAACGCCAGCATTGCGCCCGCCTGCAGGCCTGCGGGTTTTCCGCCGAGCAGCCCCGACGGTGGCGTGTCGTCGTCGTCCCCGGTGAGGTGCTTCATGGACGACGCGGCCGCAGCGATCCATCCTGCTCGATCGACCACCTGGGCGTCGGGCACCGGAAGTCCGTCGGCCAGACCGGTGGTCTCGCGAACCGGCCCCTCGGCTCGAATCGATGCGGCGGCAAGCTCTTCCACGGCCGCCTCGGCTGTGTAGCGCGAGGTGGCGGGCCCCGGGCGGGCCAGCTTGGCCCCGGCCTTGGCGGCTACCGACCAATCGACCGCACCGGCGAACCCGGACGTGCCCTCGTTCTCGTCGGCACTTGCCGTTGATGCTGACTTCACTGGCAACCACACAATCTCAAGGTCGATGCCACGGCATCGAGGGCGGGGCGACTGACCTCGGGTGGTCGGTCGTTCGACATCAGCGCAAAGGTCAGCACACGGCCGTCGACATCGACGACGTATCCCGCGAG
This sequence comes from Rhodococcus ruber, assembly GCF_027270735.1. Classification (GTDB taxonomy): domain Bacteria; phylum Actinomycetota; class Actinomycetes; order Mycobacteriales; family Mycobacteriaceae; genus Rhodococcoides; species Rhodococcoides rubrum_A. Next base: position 40,283 of record NZ_JAPWIJ010000006.1, read on the forward strand.
AGCGCTTGCATTGGAAAGCGTTCCGGTTTTGGCCCGCACCCAGCCCGCTCCGGTTCGATCCCCCGAGGCATACCGATCCGACAGCGTTCCGGTGGCACCGGCGACGGGCAGGTAGTCGAGCATCGGGCGCAACGCCGGCTGCTGCGTTCCGGCGGCCGAGGTGAGCACCTGATCGAGCAGTCGGGCCGGAATCTTGCCGTCCACCGACAGCCCGCTGGCATCCTGCAGGGCCAATCCGGACATGTCGAAGCCTGCCGTGTAGAGCGTCTGCCCGATGGACGCCACCGCGCCGGAAAAGCTTGCTGCCGTGTTCATTTCGATCGACAGTTCGCGTCCGACCGCCTCGGCGAGGACGTTGTCGGAGCGATAGATCATCTGCTGCAAGCGGTTACGCAGCGGTGCGGACTGAACCGACGCCAGCTGATCGGCACCCTCGGCGGCTGTACCCGTCGTCACCGCGGCCGGATCGACACCCAGTCCCGCTGCGAGTGCGCGGCCGGCATCCAACGCCGGGGTGGTGCTGCGGGGCGACTCGTCGACGAGCGGTTCGGACCTTCCACCGTCGAGCATGATCGGTTCGATCGGGGTGATCGAACCGGCGGCGATGTCGGCCGGGAACCAGCCCTGCGCCATGGTGTCGCCGGAGTAGACAGAGGTGTCGACGCTGATGCTGCGTACCGTCGTTCCGCTGCGGCGGATCTGCTCCACCAGATCGTCGATGCGGGCCGCACCGGGGTAGAACCCGACGGTGCCGACCGGCAGTGCTGTGAGCGTGGGGTCTCCGCCTGCGATCAGCACGATGTTTCCGTCGCCGTTGCCCTGGACGACGCGGGTGGTGACGCGGTGATCGGCCGGGAGCGCGAGCATCGCCGCGGCGGCGGTGAGCACCTTGGTCGTCGAGGCCGGAGTCATCGGTGCATCGGGGTTCCGGGACCACAGAACCTGGCCGGTCCGTGCGTCGGCGACGGTTCCGGTGAAGGTGCCGAGATCGGAGTCGTCCACCACCCCGGCCAGTGCACCGGCCAGCCCCGCCGAGCTGGGCGACGGTGCGGACTCGGGAAACGCAGTGATCTTCGGGTTCGGCAGCACAGTGTCGGGAGGCGGCGCGATCGCGGTCTCGGCACCGTCGGACACCGACGGGAGCACCAGCGCGGCGGTCGTCACGGCGAGAATCACCACGAACACAGCGCACAGCGTCAGGATCAACCGCTTCTTCCTGCGTCGCCGGCCCGCTGTGGGACCGAGGAACCGCCGTGTCAGCCCCGCCACCGTTCCTCCGTCATTGCCGTGGTCGTACCCATGATCGTTCAGTCAACAGTATCCTCGGGTCCGGTAGCCTTGCGCCGCCACCATCGCCACATTCGTAACCGCTCGGGCCCTCCGGCTCGACGAAGACAGTAAGGACTGCACGTGCCGTTCGACGTCACCATCGAGATCCCCAAGGGGCAGCGCAACAAGTACGAGGTCGACCACGTCACCGGACGTGTGCGCCTCGACCGTTACCTCTACACCGCGATGGCGTACCCAGCCGATTACGGTTTCATCGAAAATACGCTCGGCGAGGACGGCGATCCGCTGGACGCACTGGTGCTGCTGCCCGAGTCGGTCTACCCGGGTGTCATCGTCGAGGCACGGCCTGTCGCGATGTTCAAGATGGTCGACGAGGCAGGCGGCGACGACAAGGTGTTGTGCGTACCGGCAGGCGACACCCGCTGGGATCACATCCAGGATCTGAGCGACGTATCGACGTTCGAACTCGATGCGATCAAGCATTTCTTCGTCCATTACAAGGATCTCGAACCCAACAAGCACGTCACCGGGGCAGACTGGGTGGGGCGCGCAGAAGCAGAAGCCGAAATCGCTGCATCATTCAAGCGCTTGACGGACAATCCGGGTCACTGATCGTTTCGGCACCACACACCTCGTTTCGGCCGTGCGCCGACGAAACACAGCTTGGGGAGACCTATGACCGACAGCAGTTCCAACGGCACCGCCGGTGACCGTCGCAATCTCGAGTCGCGGCCGATCTCGGATCCGACGCAGTTTCCCGACCTGCCGGTGACGGTCGTCCTCGACCGGATCCCCGTGCCGATCCTCGCTGTCGATCCCAGCGGTGCAATCGTCTTCGCAAACGAGGCCTTCGACGATCTGTTCGGTCTCGATCGCACCGAACGCGTGGACTTCCACCTGCACGACATCTTTCCCGACCGCGCACCGGAAGGGGTCAATGTCGCCGACATGTTCCTCACGACGGTGGCCACCCGCGCGGATTCGCTGTGGCGGATGACCGACAAGACCGGTGACGTCGTTCAGGTGCGCGCCAGCAAGTCGATCCTGCGCCGCACCGAGGACACCATCGTTCTCGTCGCGCTGGAAGATTTCACCGATCAGTTGTGGAACGACCCCAAGAGCGCCTTGCGCTGATCGGTCTCCGACGAACGAGTGACGGTGTGTGCCGGCGAGTCAATCGCCGGCGTACACCGTCGTTCTGTTTCCACCCGCGTGCTTGGACTCGTACATTGCTGTGTCGGCGTCGAGCAGCACACCACGCACCAGCTCGGCTGCGGCGTACGACGACACCGCAGATCGCCAGCGAGCGGCATCGAGCACGGCGACACCGATGCTGACCGTGACCGGCACGTCGTCACTCGCATCGTGCACCGACTCGCGAATATCGTCGGCGAGGTGGTCGTCCGAGTCGCCGCAGACCGGTACGGCGATCGTGAACTCCTCGCCTCCGGTACGCGCCACGCAGGGCCGTCCGCCCGTCGCGGCGGTGAGGCGCCGGGCCGTTCGGCGCAGGACCCCGTCGCCAACGGCGTGACCGTAAGTGTCGTTGACCAGCTTGAACTGATCGAGATCGACCACCATCAGCGCCACCGACTGCTCCTCCGTCAATCGAGCCATCATCCGGTCGAGCCGCAATTCCAGACCCCGTCTGTTGAGCAGACCCGTCAGAGAGTCGGTATTGGCGAGGTCGAGCTGGCGCTGAATGACGGCTCTGAACGCCAGTACCGAGTTGACCACCAACACCGTCACCAGCGTCCGCGCGACGATCGACGCGGGATCGTCCGGCTGCTCGACGACGGCCAGCACGGCGAGCAGAAGAATCACGGCGTTGACGAATGCCGTGTGGAACTTGAGCACGGTGCGCCGCGAGAAGTAAGCGATGTAGGTGCCGATCACCGAGAACATGGCTGCGCCGTACATGGCCAGATCCCGGTCGCCGAAGGTCAGCAACATGACCGCGACGCCCACGTCGGCGTAGACGACGAACCACCCGGGCATGTGCGAGGCGTCGACCGAACGCAGCCACCACCACGCTCCCACCGGGATCGTCGAGAGCAGCACGATCGTGCAGATCACGACGGCCATCACACCGACCGGCCCGTTGTCGGACAGCATGATGATCACACCGATCAGGCCGAACGACGGAGCGAGAACAGCGATTCCTCTCGCAACGCGGCGTTCGAGCCGCACCGAACCCGATCCTGGTCCGAGGTCGGAGGACTGGGAAGGTCGGTTGTGATCGGTTGGCACCACATTCCCTCCGTCCGTTCGGGCAGTTCGAGCGTCCGGGTGAGGCATTGCCTGCGTCCCGGTCGTCGCGGCTGGGATCTCGAGTACGAAACGACTCGACATCCGACGTTTCAGGTCTTTCGCGGGTCAGACGTTACCCGTGCGTGGGTCGGGTAGGTCCGGCCTGACGGTTTCGTAATCGGTCAAGAATCGATCCAACAGCCCGACCAGCGCAGACCTGTCGTCCCTCTCCCATTTCTCGATGACTCGCCCGAGTGCCTCGGTTCGGCGTTGCTGAATCGCCGCGGCCACTTCCTGGCCCGACTCCGTCACCGCGAGGACGAAGGCCCGACCGTCCCGTTCGTCGGGCAACCGCTCCACGTGTCCGCGTTCGACGAGCTGAGCGACCTGCCTGCTCACCGTCGACGGATCCGAATTCACCATGGCGGCAAGCTCGCTGGACCGCATCGGCCCATCACGCAAGAGCCGGAACAGGCAGACGTATGCGGCACCGTCGACGCCACCCGACGACGAGATCTGGGCGATGTTGCGCTCGCGCAGGCGCTGCAATCGAACCAGCTGCGTGCCCAACTCCTCGGCGAACTCGACCACGTCAGCTACCGGTGAACTGAGCCGGCCGCTTCTCGAAGACGGAGGTGATCGCCTCGGTGAGATCGTGCGAGGCGAGGAAAGCTGCGTTCCAGGCGGCGACGTAGCGCAGCGAGTCGTCGACGCTGGAGGATCGGGAATGGTCCAGCACGGTCTTGATGCCCTGCACCACCAGCGGCGGGTTGGCGGCAATGGCCGCCGCGCACTCGCGGGCGGCGGCGAGAGTGGCTTCGTGGTCCTCGAACACGTCGTTGACCAGGCCGATCTTCTCGGCGCGAGCCGCGTCGATGTCCTTACCGGTCAATGCGAGCTCACGCAGGTGGCCGTCGCCGATGATCGCGGGGAGTCGGGCCAGAGACCCCATGTCCGCGACGATCGCGACCCGCACCTCGCGCACGCTGAACTTCGCGTCGGCACTGGCGTACCGCACGTCGGCGGCGGTGATGAGGTCGACGCCTCCACCGATGCACCAGCCCTGGACTGCTGCGACGACTGGCTTGCGGCAGTCCGCGACGGCGTTGATCGCCTTCTGCATCGTCTTGATGGTGTCGTGGAAGGACGTCCGAGGACCGGCCAACGCCTTGTCTGCCATGAGCGGACCGAACGTGCCGGCCATCGCGGCCAGATCCAGTCCGTAGGTGAAGTTCTTACCGGAGCCCGCGAGCACTACTGCCCGAACCTCGGGATCTGCGTCGAGCTGTGCGAACAGCTCGGTGCTCTCGCTCCAGAAGTCGGGACCCATTGCGTTGCCCTTGCCAGGACCGAGAAGTGTCACTTGCGCGATGTGGTCCGCGATCTCGACAGAGAAGGCTTTCCAGGTACGTTCCGTCATGCGTTCGAGCCTAGCGGGATCGCCACAGATCGCCGCACCGCATGTTACGGCGCGTAACGTCTGCGCTAAGTCCCTGCTCAGCTCTGGTACATGTGCCAGAACAGGCCCACTATCGACACATGCTGATGCACCAGGGGCTGGGACTGGAGACATTCAACGACCTGCCGCGTCGCAAAGCGGTGCACGCACTGTACGAATGCTGCTGCTCGGTGGCGTGGGCGTCACGGGTGGCCGACGGCCGTAGCTACCGCTCTCGCGCCGACCTGTTCTCCACAGCCGACGCCGAACTGGCCGAGATGTCGGACAGCGACATCGACTCGCTGGCCTCGACGCTGCCGGAGCCCGGCAAAGTGTGTGCGGCCATGGATTCGGACACGCGCGGAGCGCTGGTATCCGCTGCTAGCGCCTACGACGAGCGATTCGGATTTCCGTATGTGACCAGCGTGATGTTCGGACCCGATGGATTCGAGCCGCGGGACATCCTGGTGGATCTGGGACACCGGCTCGACAACGACGACCTGACCGAGCGCAAGATCATGCGCAACGAGCTAGCGGAGATCAACCACGTTCGACTGAACCGACTGCTCGGCCCCGAGGGTGGTTGGCCTCCGTACTGAGCTGGCTCAGCCGAACAGTCCCACGACGCGACCGATCAATCCACCGGCAATCAAAATGGCCAACAGTGCCACGACGCAGATGATGATGATCGGCATCACTCGGCTGCGCTGCGGCGGTTCGTGGTTGGGGCCGCCGACACCTGTTTCGGCGGGTGGGGTATCTCCTGGGGTGACGCCGCCACCCGCTTCGAGTCCTGCGGTGACGTCGGGATCCGGATTCTGAGCATTCATCTTGCGTGGTTACCCGGTGCGGTCGCCCTCAATCGAGATGTGCCCTAGCTATCGCTCCGGCGAACAGTTCGGACACCGCGTCGGCGATGATTCCTTCGTCGATGTCCTCCGGATCCACCGAGTGTTCGACGGCCAATCCGGAGATCAAGGCCGTCAGTGACGTCGCGACGCGTCGAGCATCGAATTTCTCGCCGACGCCCCACTGGTCCGCGCGTTCGGCGATGAGACGTTCGAGCTCACGCCGCAGTGCTCGACGGTCGGCGCGGTAGCGCTCGGCGACGGCCGGGTCGCGTCCGGCCAGGATGCCGAATTCGACCGTCAACAGCGGCCAACGGGGTTCGGCGACCACCCACGAGGCGATCTCGTTTCCGCCTGCTCCTGCTGCTGCACCGGAGTCCAGATCGGAGATGTGGGCCAGCACGCGGGCTGCGAGGTCGAGTGAGCGTTTGGCGAGCAACTCGGCGAACAGGGCTTGCTTGGACTCGAAGTTCGAGTACACAGCCCCCTTGGTGAAGCCGGCACGGTCCGCGATATCAGTGAGTTTGGCTGCAGCATAACCACGTTCGGTGAACTCGTCGGCAGCGGCGGCGAGCAATCGGTCTCGTACGTCGGCGCGCTGCGGTCGTCGCTGCGACTGTGTCGACCCCCACTTTTCTTGCTCCACGGCATTCACGATACCTAGAGTATTGAATACCTCGGGTATCGACAAGACTCACGGAAATCGAGCCCGCAGATTTCACACGGTTCAGGAGTTCACCATGCGCAAGATGTCATTGCTCGCCGCCGCAGTCCTGGTGCTACAGCTCGGCTTCATCCTCAGCTACGTCTCGGCGTTCCATGAGCCGACGCCACACGCGATCCCGATCGCGGTGGTGACCGAAACCGGCCTTCCCGACGGACTCGATCAGCAGACCGCCGATCGCCTGAACACCATCGACGGCGCGCCACTCGACGCACGCACCGCAGTCGACACCGCCCAGGTCCGCTCGCTGCTCCGCGACCGCGACATCATCGGGGCCTATGTCGTCGGTGCGAACGGGACGGACACGCTCATCACCGCCAGCGCGGCAGGCAGTTCCGAGGCCACCGCGTTGCAATCGATCTTCACCGAGGTGGACGCCGCGCAGGGCCGTCAGTTCGTGGTTCGCGACGAGATCCCGGTCGGGGTGCACGACAACCGAGGGTTGTCCGGATTCTATCTCTCGGTCGGCTGGGTCGTCGGCGGCTATCTGCTGGCCGCCGCATTCGGATTGCTGATCGGCGCACCGTCCTCGCGCCGCGAAACCTACCTGCACGTCGGCATTCTCGCGGTGTACTCCCTCGCCTCCGGAGCGCTCGGGGCCTTCCTCACCACCCACGTTCTGGAAACCTTTGCCGGCCACTGGTTCCCACTCACCCTGCTGGGCACCGGCGTGGTCTTCGCCACCGGACTGGTCACCATCGGGCTGCGCGCACTGATCGGCGTCGCTGCGGTGCCCGCCGCGATCGTGCTGTTCGTGATTCTCGGAAACCCAAGCGCGGGAGGAGCTTTCGGATCCGATGTGCTGCCGTCGCTCTACGCCTCGATCGGGCGCTGGATCACCCCGGGCATCGGCACGGAGGGCGTTCGCAGCATCGTGTACTTCTCCGGCACCGGACTGGGACAGCCGGCACTCGGACTGGCGCTCTACATCCTGGTCGGTGTGGCACTCCTGGGTGCCGCGGCGTTGCGGCGTCGGCGCACACACAACCCGGTGAGCTCACGCGAGACCAGTAAAGTGTGATCCCATGACCGCCACCTTCCCCCTGCCACTGCCAGATCTCGCCGTCCGCACGCTCGGAGGCGCAGTCGTGTGGGCGAACGACGAGACGTTCGCGGAGAAGGAGAACCTCGTCAGTCCGGGCAAGGCCGATTATTCGACGGCGACGTTCGGGCACAAGGGCCAGATCTACGACGGTTGGGAGACGCGTCGGCGACGCGAGGCCGGATACGACGAGGCCATCGTGCGTCTCGGGGCACCCGGCGTCGTATCGGCGATCGTCGTCGACACCTCCTGGTTCACCGGCAATTATCCGCCGGAAATCTCGATCGAGGCCGCCGAGGTGGAGGGGTTTCTCTCCCCGGACGAGCTTCGCACGCAGACCGAGTGGACCACCATCGTCGCCCGTAGTCCGGTCGACGGTGACAGCGAGAACAGATTTCAGGTCACCTCCGACGCTCGGTGGACGCACGTGAAGCTGTCGATCTACCCCGACGGCGGAGTGGCACGGTTGCGGGTCCTCGGCCGCGGCAAGCCCGATCCCAAGTTTCTCGCGGCCGGTCCGGTCGATCTGGCCGCACTCGAGAACGGTGCCTACGTCTCGGCATGTTCCAACATGTTCTACAGCTCCCCCAACAACCTGCTGTTCCCCGGTCCTCCGCGGTCGATGGGCGAGGGCTGGGAGACCTCGCGTCGACGCAACGACGCGAACGACTGGGTGCAGGTGCAGCTGGCGGGCACCGGGCTCGTCCGCCTCGCCGAGCTCGACACCACGTGCTTCCTCGGCAACGCGCCGGGTGCCGCGTCGTTGCGCGGACGGCTCGGTGACGGCGAGTGGATCGAGCTGTTGCCGCGAACGACGTTGCAGCCCGACACCCGGCATCGCTTCGTACTCGACCACGAACCTCCGGTCTCGGAGGTCCGAATGGACATCTTCCCCGACGGCGGCATGGCGCGATTGAGACTGTTCGGTGATCTCGCGGGAGTGGAGCCTGCGGAATGACCAGATGAGCAAGCATCTGCGTAAAGAAGGCTGGGGCAATAGGGTTGGTTCATGTCCCGGCTACTTCATCCGAATGCAGCCCATGTGGCCGACACTCTGATCTCACGTGGTCATCACGGGGTGGTGGTGAACAGTCCGGAGGGCACCCACACCGCCGCCGATGCTGCTGCGGCACTGGGCGTCGAGGTGGGTGCGATCGTGAAGTCGATGGTGTTTCTGCTCGACGACGAGCCGGTGCTGTTGCTCGTGTCCGGTGCGCACAATGTTCATCTCGAGCACACAGGTGAGCGCCTCGGTGGCACGTTGGCGCGTGCCGATCTCGACACGGCCAAGCATGCGACCGGGCAGCCGATCGGCGGTATCGCACCGGTCGGCCACCCCACCAACCTGGATACCTTCGTCGACCAGGATCTGGCCGGGTATGCCGAGGTGTGGGCGGCAGCGGGTCACGTCAACACGATCTTCAGGTCCACGTTCACCGAGTTGGTGCGCATCACCGCGGGTCTGGCGATCGACGTCACCTGAACCCCGCACAAGCTCCGAGGGTGCGAATCCTCAGGATGCGAGTGTGGGGGCGATCTGCGATGTGCCGAGAACGGCATCGACGGCATCGATGTCGAACCGAGTGCCACGCGATCCGAGCAGGGGCAGTACCCCGGAGCTCAGGAAGGTCGCCTGCCGATCCACATCGTCGTGGACCTGCAACGTCACACCGTCGGCAACGTCTGCGGCGGTGACGTCGGAGATCAAACTGGCCAATCCCGACGGTGTGCCGACGTAGCGGATGGACGACGGGCTGATCGGTGCGTCCAGCCCGGCGAACTCGCGACGAGCCGTCCGCGCATCGGCCGCGATATGTACCTCGAGGTCGAGGAACACCGCGGTGCTGTCGGCCGACTCGCCGCGCTCGACGGCTTCGGCGCGCAGCCGCGCCCGTTGCTGCTGTGCTTCCCGCAGGTCGGAGGCTTGGATTCGGACGATGTCCGCGTCCGGAGCCACGGTCAGTTCGGACCAGATCGCGTCGAATTCGACGGCGACGCGAGTGTGGTTGTGCGACATGAGTGGTGGTCCTGATTCTAGAAGTCGGAGAACGCATTCGGTCGGAGCGGAGCCGAAATCGAACACGAACCGGACGCAGTGCGGCACAGATCCACGTATCTGTTGCACCAGTGGCGGTTGCCCAGCCACGCGACACTCACGGTCATGACGCCATGCTAACCGTCCGAGGGGGTGCACGGGGATCCAACCCCGGCTGCCCCGTCGACCAGGCCCGGGAAGGGTCGAGGATCCGGCACGGGGTTCCACCAACCGGCGTCCTCCTCGTAGTGCCAGTTCGGTCCGGACTCGACCAGGGCGGCGAGTGCGTCGACGAGTCGGTCTACATCGGCCGAGGAACTGCCGAGGCCGATGCTGGCTCGAACCGCGCCGTCCGCATGGTCCAGCCGGCGGAGCAGCGGATGTGCGCAGAACTTGCCGTCCCGCACTCCGATTCCGTGCTCGGCAGAGAGGTACGCGGCCACCTCACCTGGGTCGCGTCCGGCCACTGTGAAGGTGACGATGCCGACGGTGTCGGGTGCATCGGCCCACACCTGCAGCAGTTCGACGCCGTCCAGAGCGGTCAGTCCGCCTCGCAGGCGGGACGACAATTCGTGCTCGTGTGCCTGCAGCTCGTCGTCGTCGAATCCCGCGATGGCCTCACAGGCCGCAGCCAGTGCGGCCACTCCGAGCACGTTGGGGGTGCCGGCCTCGTGCCGCTGAGGTGCCGGGGCCCACTCCGTGTGGTCGATGCTCACGCTGCGCACCGCGCCGCCACCGGCCAGGTGCGGCTCGCCGACGTCGAGCCAATCACGTGCGCCCACAAGCACTCCCGCACCGAACGGGGCGTACAGCTTGTGCCCCGAGAAGGCGAGGTAGTCCACACCGAGTGCAGCGATGTCGATGCGGCGATGCGGAACCAGCTGAGCACCGTCCACTGCGATCCGGGCCCCGTGCCGATGCGCCAGAGCGGCAAGTTCCGCAACGGGGAGGACCTCACCGGTGACATTCGATGCACCTGTGATCGCCAGTAGTGCAGCAGGTTTCGCGGCCAGCTCGGCGTCGAGGCGGTCGATCGTCTCGGCCAGTGTCGACGCGGCCACCACCACTCGGCGATCACGCCACGGAAGCAGGTTCGCGTGGTGTTCGATATCGAGTACCACTGTGTCGCCCGGCACACACGCGGCCAGCAGATTGAGCGAGTCGGTGGTGTTCCGCGTGAACACCACCACCGAATCCTTCTGCGCACCAACAAAATCGGCGACGGTCACCCGAGCCTTCTCGTAGGCAGCCGTCGAGACGCGCGAGGCGTAGCCGGCACCTCGATGCACGCTCGAGTAGAACGGCAGCAGCTCCGCGATCCGATCGGTCACTGCCGCCAGGGCCGGCGCGCTGGCCGCGTAGTCGAAGTTGGCGTAGGTGCACGTGCCACCCTGCACCAGGGGTACCTGCAGATCCGTGCCCGAAACAGGGGCAAAAGGAGCACAGGGGCGGGAAAGTACAGATGTCATGACAGATCAAGCCCTCACGTTCGAGGGACCCGCAACCGAAGATTTCGTGAACGAGTCCGCGCTTGCCGCGCCGGTTTTCCGGCAACAGCCTGGTCGTCACCCGGAGCACCCCACCGCGAAGGAGGGTTGCCGACCAGCGAGCCGGGGCTTGATGCTGGTACTCGTGACCGTGGACAAAACCTTTGCAAACCCGCTGCAGTTTTGTCAAGCCGGGACTCACACGCGTGCGGCAGTAGGATTTCCGCGGTGGGAACGCACGCTCGTTCACCTGCTGGCAAACAGAACGTGAGATAACCAACGGCGCTGCTGCTTGCCAGCACCACAGAGTCACCTGCCAAACGCAGAGTCATTGCAAACGAATGAGAAGGACGCCCGGTTGTCTGTGCACCAAGAGAACGATCTGCCGGGTTCGAGCGCGGACAACGCGCCAGCACCGGCGGCGTTTCTTCGCTCGTCTCTCGCTCCTCCCGCCCGGACGCTCATCGACGTTCTCCGCGACACCGCCCATCGTTTTCCCGACGCCCCCGCCATCGACGACGGTGCCGTGTCGGTCAGCTACTCCGAATTGTTGGACGACATCGCCGAGGGCGCGCAGTGGCTCGCCAATGCAGGCGTCCGGCGCGGCGATCGCGTCGGCATCCGCATGCCGTCGGGTTCCTTCTCCCTCTACGTGGCCATTCTGTCCATCCTCCAGGTCGGTGCCGCCTACGTTCCGGTCGACGCGGACGATCCTGAGGAACGCGCCGAACTGGTCTTCGGCGAAGCGAAGGTCACCGCCATCGTCACTGCAGGTGGGATCGCGGCCGGTACTGCCCCCAAGCAGGACGTTCCCCACGACGACCTTTCCGAACACGGGGCCGGACTGCCCACCCCGGAGGATGACGCGTGGGTCATCTTCACCTCGGGTTCCACGGGTACGCCCAAGGGTGTCGCGGTCAGTCATCGCAATGCGGCAGCGTTCGTCGACGCCGAAGCGCGCATGTTCCTGCAGCAGGATCCGCTCGGGCCGGGTGATCGTGTGCTCGCCGGCCTGTCGGTGGCGTTCGACGCGTCGTGCGAGGAGATGTGGCTGGCGTGGCGACACGGCGCATGCCTGGTGCCCGCGCCGCGGTCGTTGGTTCGGTCCGGCTTCGATCTCGGTCCGTGGCTCGTCTCCCGCGATATCAGTGTCGTCTCGACGGTGCCGACCCTGGCGTCGCTGTGGCCCGCGGTCGCACTCGAGGCAGTGCGGCTGCTCATCTTCGGCGGCGAAGCATGCCCCCCGGAGCTGGCCGAGCGACTCGCCGTCGAGGGTCGCGAGGTCTGGAACACCTACGGCCCCACCGAAGCAACGGTCGTCGCATGCGCGGCCATCATGGACGGGAAGGGTCCCGTCCGCATCGGATTGCCGTTGGACGGGTGGGACCTGGCGGTGGTCGACGCGTCTGGCGCTCCGGTACAGGTCGGTGAAATCGGTGAGCTCGTCATCGGTGGCGTCGGCCTCGCCCGGTATCTCGATCCAGCCAAGGACGCCGAGAAGTACGCGCCCATGCCCTCCCTCGGATGGGAGCGGGCGTATCGCAGTGGCGATCTGGTCAAGCTCGAGCTCGAGGGCCTGCTCTTTCAGGGCCGCGCAGACGATCAGGTCAAGCTCGGTGGTCGACGCATCGAACTCGGCGAGATAGACAATGCGCTGCAGGCACTTCCGGGCGTCAGCGGTGCCGCTGCGGCCGTGCGAAAGACCGGAGCGGGTAACTCGGTTCTGGTCGGCTATCTCGCCAGCACCGACCCCGATTTCGATCTCGAGGCCGCCCGAACACTGTTGGCCGAGCAGCTGCCGTCGGCGCTGGTACCGCGCCTCGCGTTGGTCGACGAGATGCCCACGCGCACCTCGGGCAAAGTCGACCGCAACGCTCTGCCGTGGCCACTGCCCGGCTCGGCGGGCGCGTCGGCGCTCGGCGGCACGGCGGGGTGGGTGGCGCAGCTGTGGACCAACATCCTCGGTGCACAGGTCAACGACGAGAACGCCGACTTCTTCGCCAACGGCGGCGGGTCGCTCTCGGCCGCGCAGCTGGTGACGGCTTTACGCGAGCGGTTCCCCGAGGTCACCGTCGCACAGTTGTACGACCATCCCCGATTGGGTTCGCTCGCACAGTATCTCGATGATCTGAAGCCGGTGGTCGAGGCAATTCCACGCGAGGTGCCCCCGACGTCGCGCACCGCCCAGTGGGCGCAGATTCTGGCGACGGTTCCGTTGACCACCTTGACCGGGTTGCAGTGGGTCACCTGGCTGGGGTTGCTGTTCAACGTCATGTCGTGGTTCGGCGACGTGTCGTGGGCTCCGACGCTGTCGTGGTGGTGGATTCTGCTCGCGTTCGTCTTGTTCATCACGCCGGTCGGGCGGATGGCGATTTCGGTGATCGGATCGCGCATCCTGTTGGCCGGGTTGAAACCCGGCGCGTACAAGCGCGGCGGCAGCATGCACATAAGACTCTGGGCGGCAACACGATTGACCGATGCCAGCGGTGCCTCCAATCTTTCGGGTGCGCCGTGGATGGTCTACTACGCGCGCGCTCTCGGTTCGAAGATCGGTAAGGGCGTCGACCTGCACACGCTGCCGCCGGTCACCGGCATGCTCGAGCTGGGCGACGGCTGTTCCATCGAGCCCGAGGTGGATCTGTCCGGGCACTGGATCGACGGCGATCTCGTCTACATCGGCGGCATCGAGATCGGTGCCGGGGCGACTGTCGGTGCCCGCTCGACGCTGCTGCCAGGAACCAAGGTCGGTAAGAACGCGGTCGTCACCGCCGGTTCGGCGGTCGTCGGACGAGTGAAGGCCGGGCAGATGTGGTCCGGTTCGCCCGCGCAGAAGGTCGGCAAGGCCGATCATCCGTGGCCCGCCGAGACACCGCCGCGGGCGACCCACTGGGTGTTCGCATACGGCATCGCGTCCCTGTTCCTGTCGGGCATGGCGCTGTTCTCGATCGGTGTCAGCCTGGTGTTGATGGGCTGGTGGATTCACACTGCCGACTCCGTGCTCGACGCCTTCGAACGTGGACTGGTGATGTTGCCCGTCGCAACGATGGTGTCGCTGGCGGTGTTCGCCGTGATCACCGTCGTCGCGGTGCGGTTGCTCAGCATCGGACTCGTCGGCGGATACCACCCGGTGCGCAGCCGTATCGGCTGGCAGGTGTGGGCCACCGAACGCCTCATGGACTCGGCGCGCACGTTCCTGTTCCCGCTCTACGCATCGTTGCTGACGCCGCACTGGCTCCGACTCCTCGGCGCGAAGATCGGCAAGGACGTCGAAGCGTCGACGGTGCTGATGATCCCCAAGTTCACCACCGTCGCCGACGGCGCTTTCCTGGCCGACGACACGATGGTCGCCAGCTACGAACTCGGCGGCGGCTGGATGCATCTGGGCGACGCCAAAGTGGGCAAGCGGGCGTTTCTCGGTAACTCCGGCATGACCGGGCCCGGGCGAACCGTGCCGAAGAACGGCTTGGTCGCGGTGCTGTCGGCGACGCCGGACAAGGCGAAGTCGGGCTCGTCGTGGCTCGGTAGCCCACCGGTGCGATTGCGTCGGGCGGCCGGTAGCGCGGACTCGTCGCGCACGTTCGATCCGCCCAGGAAGTTGAAGATCGCCCGTGCACTCGTCGAGACGTGCCGGTTGATTCCCGTCGTCGTGACGTTCGGCATCGGGCTCGCAGTGTTGTTCGGGCTCACCGCCATCGCCGACTCCATCGGCTACTGGTTGGCTGCGCTGCTCAGCGGACTCGTACTACTCGTCGCCGGTTTCGTGGCTGCCGCAGTGTCGGCGTTGGCGAAGTGGCTGTGGGTCGGCCGCATCGGTAAGACCGACCACCCGCTGTGGAGCTCGTTCGTGTGGCGCAACGAGGTGGCCGACACGTTCGTCGAGACCGTCGCCGCGCCATGGTTCGCGCGCGCAGCCGAAGGCACCGCCGTCCTGAACATGTGGCTGCGGTGGCTCGGAGCCGACATCGGGCGAGGTGTGTGGTGTGAGACGTACTGGCTGCCGGAGGCCGATCTGGTGACGTTGGCCGACGGCGCGACGGTCAACCGAGGGTGCGTTGTGCAGACGCACCTGTTCCATGATCGGATCATGTCCATGGACACTGTCGATCTCGGCGCAGGCGCAACCTTGGGACCGCACTGTGTCGCATTGCCCGCTTCGGGTATAGGTGAAGGTGCGACGGTGGGCCCTGCCTCCCTGGTGATGCGCGGCGATACGGTTCCCGCGCATACTCGTTGGCAAGGCAATCCGATCGCGCCGTGGGCCAAGGGTGATCCCTTTCCGCGGATTCGCGACGACCGAAACGAGGGGTGATCTTCAGTGGTGGACAGGCTCGTGGCCCCCGTGTTCGACGTCGACTCCAGTGACAATCCGATCGATACGTATCTTCCGCAGAACGGTAACCGCGGCTATCGCGTCTCGCGCTACGAGCTCGACCTCGAGTACAAGGTCGAGAGCAACCGGTTGACGGGCAAGGCGAAGATCACTGCGGTCACCACGGCGACGGTGTCTAAGTTCGCGTTCGACCTCGGCCCGGCGATGAACGTGTCGAAGGTATCGGTCAACGGTTCGCGTTCGGTGAAGTTCAGCCATCAACGCGGCAAGCTGAAAATCACGCCCGCCAAGCCGATCGCCTCGGGTGCAGCGTTGGTCGTGACGGTGGCGTACGGCGGAACTCCCAAGGCCATCAACGGTTTGTGGGGTGAGGTCGGCTGGGAGGAGCTCACCGAGGGATCGATCGTCGCGAGTCAGCCGAACGGTGCTGCTTCGTGGTTTCCGTGTGACGATCATCCGGTGTCCAAGGCCAGCTACGGCATCACCATCACCACCGATTCGCCGTACTACGCGGTGGCCAACGGAACGTTGGTGCGCAAGCACACTCGCGCCAGCCGGACCACCTGGGTGTACGAGCAGCCCGAGCCGATGGCCACGTATCTCGCGACCATCCAGATCGGTCCGTACGAGCATCGCATCGTCAGCCCGGGGCCGGTGCCGATGAAGGCGATCACTCCCCCGCGACTGCGCGCACAGTTCGACCATGATTTCGGCCGTCAACCGCAGATGATGGATACCTTCGTACGGCTCTACGGCCCTTACCCTTTCGCGTCGTACACCGTGGTGGTGACCGACGACGATCTCGAAATCCCGATCGAGGCGCAGGGGCTGTCGATCTTCGGTGCCAATCACTGTTCCGGTTCCCGGTACTACGAGCGCCTGGTGGCGCACGAGTTGGCGCACCAGTGGTTCGGCAACTCGCTGACCCTCGGCAAGTGGGCCGACATCTGGCTGCACGAGGGATTCGCCTGCTACTCGGAGTGGATCTGGGCCGAGAACTCCGGCGGCGCAACGGCTCACGACAAGGCCAAGCGGGCGCACACCATTCAGCGCGGCCTGGCCATGGACATGCAGCTCACCGATCCAGGGCCTGCCCGTATCTTCGATGACCGCGTCTACAAGCGCGGCGCACTGGCACTGCACGCGTTGCGACGCACCATCGGCGACGAGCGCTTCTTCGGGCTGATCCAGGAATGGACCTCCAAGTACCGCTACTCCACCGTGGCGACCGCCGACTTCACCGACCTCGCCTCCCGCTTCGGTTGCCCCCGAAGTCTGTGGGACGCATGGCTCGTGGACAAACAATTGCCGTCGTTGCCGTAGTTCGAGCAGGCAATGGACCGGCGTCAGCGATACCCGAGCGACACCGACAACCCGGCAATCGCGTAGCCGTACAGCGCGACCGTCGCCAACGCCTGTCTCCAGAACCCCCGCGGGAACGACGCCGCCCAGCGTCCTTTGCCGTCCAGTTGCAGATCGCAGGAGAAGTCGCTGATGGCCATGGCAGACGACGGCTGCTTGGAGTGCGCGAGCACCACCCCGGTGGTGAACGGCAGTCCCCGAACGAAGAGGTGACCGCGCGCGTCCCCGGCCCGGTACCGCACCGCAGATTCTGTGACAACCCCTGTGTACCAACGCCGTTGGACGTTCCAACCGGTGGCGTGCGCGAGCCGAAGGTTGCGATCACCGCGCAGTGCCGTGTCCACGGTCTCGACGTCTGCGATCACTCCCCATCGCAGCATCGACACCCATCGCGCCACTGCCGAGACGCGGATCACCGATGCCCCCAGCAGAACGAGCGCGAACATATAGGGCACCAGCTCGGGATACCTCGACCAGCAGGCAGCCGGCACGATCACCGCGACGAGAAACCAGTACGCCTCGCGTCGGTTCCACGCGGTTGCAGCCACGAGCGCCGCCGTCGGAGGTACTCGGTGCGGCGGGGCAGTGCGAGAGGACTGCAGCATGATGGCGCTGATCCTAGAGCCGAACCGGTCAGCGCGCATCCACTCGCGGAGAGCTCTGTCTGTTCAGAGAAATGACGCGATGCCTGCGTACCATCCACTGATGGCGAAACGGTGGTGGGGACTTGTCATTGCGGCCGCGATCACCGTGGCTCTGGTGTCGCTCGCGTCGAACATCACGAGCGTAAGCCAGTTGTCCGCTGAGGCGAACACAGTGCTCGCCGTGCGCTCGACCCTCAGCAAATTGGTGAATTCGGGTGCCGTGTGGGCCGGCCTGCCCATCCTGTCCGGCTGGCTGGTCCGCCGTCCGCTGCACGCGTTCGCGGCAGGGATCGTCGCGAGTCTGCTGGCGTTGGTGGTGCACTACGTTGTCGGGCAACTGTTCGGGATGTTCGACGGGACCGTGTGGGCGGCGAACCGAATGTGGTTTGCTCTCGCCCTCGTCATGGGCGGCCCGTTGGGTCTCGTCGGGGTCGCAGCACGAGGCGGCGGCCCGTCAGGCTTGATCGCGCGTCTTGTCGTCCCCGCCGGGGCAATGATCGAGCCGTTCTTTCGGCGCATGTTCAGCGTGCCGACGATGCTGCCATGGCCCGAGCGCGTCGCCAGTGTCGCCGCAGGCGTAGTCCTCGTCGCAGCGGGAATTGCGGGTGCCGCGGTGCTGATCCGCCAGCGGCGCAAGCAACCCGTAATTCAGAACAGATCCAAACCTCCGTCCTAGGGCAGGTGAGCGGACGTCTTCGATCGCACCACCAGGCCACAGATTCCGGCCATCACCGCGCCGAATCCGAAGATGATGGGGTACGTGACCACGCCGGGCCAGGTCTCGGTGAGCGCCGACAGAACGGCAGGCACCGCGAAGCCCAGGTACGTCAGCGAGTAGAACACCGCGGTGAGGCCGGCGAGGTCGTCGGGGCCCGCGATGCGTTGCACCTCTTGCAGACCCGAGACGAGCGCCATTCCGTACCCACACCCGAGCACCGCTGCCGCGATCAGGGCCGCGGCAATCGTCAGCACCGACGCAGCCCAGGCCGCGACGGCCATGCCGACCACCAGCAGTGTCAGCGCCACCAGGGCACCGCGCGCGTTGGCGGGTGTGTCGATTCGACGCCCGACGGCCTGGATCGCGAATCCGGAGCCGAGGGCGATCACCGCCATCGCGGCCGAAAGTGCAACGGGATAGCCGCCACCGGGCTCGTCGGCCAACGCATCGGCCATCAAGGACGGCAGCACCGCATAGGCGACGCTTGCGGCACCGAACACCCATGGCGCCAAAGGCAATACGACGAACAGGAACCGTCGATGCGAAGCGGACGGGATCCTCAGGTCGTCGAGCAGCTTCTTGCTCTTCGATGTCACTGTCGCCGTGCGTGTTTCGGGAACGGAGAGCATACCGATACTGGCGACGATGCAGATGAGCACGTGCACGCTGTAAGCGAGGTGCGTCGGCCACGGTGCCCACTGCGCGAGCACACCGGCAACTCCGGCACCGAGGGCGAAGCCCGCTGTCAACGACATCGCGGCACGACGCGCTCCAGCACCGGGTTTGGCAGTGGCATCACGGCTGGAGAGTTCCTTGACCCAGCTACCGCCCACGGCCATACCGATTCCGAGCGCGATGCCGCTGAGTACACGGCCACCGAAAAGCATGTATGCGTTGTCGGGTCCGAGTGCGATCAGAATGGACCCGGCTGCAGCAATTGCAGGGGCGGGCAACATGATCGGGCGTCGGCCGAGTCGATCCGAGAGCGGCCCGCAGATCAACATCGCCGGGATGATGCCCAGGACGTAGGCGAACAGGAACGTATCGACCACCACGGCCGAGAAGCCGTGATCGAGCCTATACATCACCAACAACGGCGTGAACTCGTTGCCGCCCCAGGCGACAGCGAACATGCCCGACGCCACCAGCAGCCAGCGTTTGGCCGCTGTCTGCTGCAGTTCTTCGTCGATCATTGCCTCGGTCATCGTGTTCCCCCTCTGTCTGTGCGCAAGCCGTGCACCCCGAGCATGTGTTGTTCGACGGCTCGCTCGAATCCGTCTGCGTCGCCGGCCTCGATGAGGTCGGTGAGTCGGCGATGGTCGTCGACGATGCGGGAGATCTGGCCCGGATCACGGGTCAGGGACGCCGCGGTCATCCGCCGCTGTCGCTCGCGGAGTCCGTCGTAGAACGCGTCGAGCAACGGGTTTTTGCCGGCTCGGACGACGGTGCGGTGGAAGTCGGCGTCGGCGGCACTGAACTCGGCGGCGGTGCCGTCGACCGCCAGCTGTTCCTGCAATCGCAGGTTCTCGCGCAGAGCATCCACCACTCGTGAGCGGGCACCTGCATCCTCGATGAAGGCGCGGACGCTTCCCGCCTCCACCAATCGCCTCGCGTCGACGACACTTTCCGCCTCACCCACCGCGATCGGGACGATCAGAGCCCCACGCTTGGGATAGAGGCGCATCCATCCTTCGACCTGTAGGCGAAGAAATGCCTCGCGCACGGGCGTGCGACTGATCTCGAGACGGGTCGCGATCTCACCCTCGCTGACCAGCTCACCACCGGGAAGTTCCCCCGAAATTACGAGTTCCTTGACAGTCAGGTACGCCATATCGGCTGCGGATCTCGTCTCGGACACATCATAGATACTAGATGCGCCTCACACCGATACCAACCCTGGCCCCTACCGAAGTCCACTCGACGTGACATCGACGGTCGAAAAGCCACTGACGATCAGGACAGGTGCTGTCCGCAATAGCTGCGAACGTACTGACATGACCATCACCGAGTCCCCCGCCCCGTTCACCGTCGACATCCCGCAGTCCGAACTCGACGACCTGGCACGACGCGTCCGCGACGCCCGTCTCCCGGAACCTTTGGGTGCCGACGACTGGACCACCGGTGTCCCCATCTCCGTCCTGAAATCCATGGCCTCGACGTGGATCGACGACTTCAGCTGGCGGGACGTGGAAAGGCAGCTCGAGGCATTCCCCCAATTCCTGGTGGAAATCGACGGGCAGCGCATCCACTATCTGCACGTGCGATCGTCGCGGGCCGATGCCACACCGATACTGCTGTGCCATGGGTGGCCCGGGTCGTATCTCGAGTTTCTGGAGCTCATTCCGCTCCTCACGGAGCCGGACGACGTGAACAGCCGTCCCTTCGACGTGATAGTTCCCTCCGTACCCGGATTCGCTTTCTCCATGCCGCTCTCCGACGACGGGTGGACCACCGACCGGGTGGCGAAAGCGTTCGTGGAGTTGATGAGTCACCTGGAGTACGACTCGTACGTCGTGCAAGGTGGCGACTACGGTGCCGGCGTTGCACCTGCGATGGGACGGCTGGATCCCGATCACTGCACCGCCATTCACGTCAACGGTTCGATCGGCGCACCCCAGCAAGCGCCTGACGAAGAAGAGCAAAAGCGTTGCACCGAAGTCGAACTGGACCGCTATCGCCGCGTAGCGGACTTCCTGCAGTCCGAGTTCGGGTACATCTCCATCCAGTCGACGCGACCGCAATTGATCGGTGCCGCCATGACCGACAGTCCCATCGGTCAGCTCGCTTGGATGCTGGACAAGTTTCGTGCGTGGACTTATCCGTTCGACGCGGAACCGGACAGACGCATCCTGGCGCACGTCACTCTGTATTGGCTCACTCGTTGCGCCGGTAGTGCCGCATACACCGTGTACGCAGCCGAATCCGGCGCCTGGGGCGAGCAGGCCGAGAAGCCGTCACAACCGGTCGGTGCCATCATGTTTGCGCACGACATCGGCATTCGGCACCTCGCGGAACAAGAATTCCGCATCGTGCACTGGACCGAAGTTCCCGATCACGGTGGGCATTTCGCCGCGATGGAGTATCCGGCTGAGCTGGCGGCGGATCTGCGGACTTTCCTCGACTCGTCGACGTAGGAGCGCGAACCCGTAATGCAGAGGCCGAGGATGGGCACCTCATGCCTGGCCTGACAGTCGCACGGACGACCGCGGCAGCAGTCAGGGCACCCAGTGGCGTGCGGCGATATCGTCGATCACCGGATCCCCGTCCTGCGCCGACTCGAGTGCCTCCAGGTCGTCGCGCAGTGCGTTCAGGCGTGGGTCGTCGCCCTCCGCTTGTTCGGCGGCGGTGCCTCCGTCGTCGGCGAGTTGCGCGAGTAACTTCGCGCGCACCCGATCCTTCAGGGAGTCGCTCATTCGTCGTCACCTTTCTTGAACACGCGTCGGGCGGTGGGGATCAGCGCGATGAGTACGCCGAGCAGCACGATGATCGAGAAGATTTCCAACAGCACAGCTACTCCTCAGAGTTCAGGTCGGGGCGATTGCGCTGCCCCACGGGGTGTTGCGCACCACCGCGAACGCAGTAAGAACAACGATCAGGACGATCACTGTCGGACGGTCGAATCGAGGGCGCGGCAGCGGACGGCCGGTCCAGCGCGCTCGAAGCCACAACGCCCACACCGCGACCGCAACGATCGCAAGGACAACCGCAACGACATTGCTCGACGCGGCCGCCACGATGTCTCCGCGGCTGAGGTCGCCGAGAGCGCGGGTGGCTCCGCACCCGGGGCACCACAATCCGGTCAGCGCGTGGAAGGGGCAGGGAAGATAGGTCGAGGTTCGCGGGTCGCGCACGTGCAGGAGCACTGCCCCACCGACCGCTGCTGCCGCCACCCCCAAGGGTGCGGCGGTGCTGCGGGTCCGGGTTGCCATGGCTACCAGTTCATCACGGTTCGACGATGATCGTCGCGGTCATGTCCGGATGCGGCGTGCAGTGATACGTGAAGGTGCCCGCGGTGTCGAAGGTGTGGGTGAACTGGCCGGTCTCCATGAGCTGACTGCGAAACGAGTTGTCGTCGGCGACAACGTTGTGTGCCATGCCTTTGTCCGCGAACACCCACGTGACGGTCTCTCCCACGGAGATCGTCAGTGTCTTCGGCGAGTACATCCGGTCGGCGACGGTCACCTGGTTCTGGGCGACCGGTTCGGCGGGTGCGGCCGGGGTGGTTGCGGTGGAGCAGGCAGTCAACGTGATCAGCAGTGCCGCGAACAATCCGAATGCCTTCATGACCTCGACGGTACCGAAACGGCTCACTCCCTCCGGCCGAGGATGTACTCGGCCGTCAGCGCAACCGATCGGTCGGAGTCTCGGTTCAAGCGCTGCAGCGCCTGCACGGCCGCCGGGCCCGGAATGCTCGCCAGGGCTTGCGTCACTCGCAGTCTCACAGCGACATCGTCGAGCCCGTCCATCAGAGCCGCCACTGTGGAGGAGTCCGATCCCAGCAGTCCGAGAGCGTCTGCGGCATCCACATCGTTCGTTCCGTCGTGGACCATCTCGATCAGCGTCGGAACGGCGTCGGTGACCCCTCTGGCCGCCAGTTCCAGTGCAGCGACGCGCCTGATCTGCGCGTCGTCGTGGACCAGCGCCTCGCGCAACACGTCGGTGGCGTCGGGGTGGTCGATCTCGACGACGGTCTCGACGGCGCGGCGGCGCACATCGGGGTCCGGTGAGTGCAGGCCCTGCCGCAGCGGCGCGACCGCGAGGCCACCGGACTGCGCGAGGGCCCACCGAAGTGCGCCGGCCACGTTGGTTGCGGGTTCGCGCAGTACTGCCTCGGCCAGGGCCTCCGCCGGTACGGTCCGATCACCGACCGATGCCAACGCTGCCGACTGCCGTTTTCCGGCACTCACCGAGTCCAGGTCGCCGAGCATCGCCACGGTGCCGAGCACGTCGTCCCAGTCGTCGGGACGGGCGCTGCCGACGCGACGCAGCCGGGTGAGCAATTCGGTATCTCGCGCGATGCGTTCTTCGGCTCGGGCCGCGAGCTCGTCTACGAGTCCCGAGGCCGCGAAACTCGGATCGTCCAGCGCGCGCCCGACGTCGTGCAACGACAGACCGAGCGAACGTAGGGATTCGACGTGGAACAGGCGCCGAACGTCCTCCGGGGAGTATTCGCGGTAGCCGGTACTGCTCCGCGAGGTCGGCTGCACCAGCCCGAGTCGGTCGTAGTGCCGCAGCATGCGCGCGCTCACCCCGGACCGTCGCGCCACTTCTCCGATCAACATCGTCCTATCTCACCCCGCCGTGTCGACTACGCCAAGGGCATCGACGCGTGTGGCCTCGAACACCGCGAACCCGGCATCCGGGTCTCGGAGCAGCGCCTCGGTGGCCAGAGCATGGCCACGAACGACATCATCGTTGCTCGACGCGGCGAGCTGCAGCATCGGCTCGATCACCGATCCGAGCGCAACCAGCGCGCGGCTGAGACTGCGCTGCACCTCGAACCCACCTCGCCCGAGTTGCGTGCTCAGCATCCCGGCCAGCTGCCCTTCGCTTCCGGTCGGTACCAGAACCACCGCGGCTCGCCACGCGCTACGCGCCACCTCGTCGTCGGGGTCGGAGATCAACGGTTCGGTGATGAGCTGCCACGCCGCCCGATCTTTGATCTTGGACAACGTGTGCAACGCCTGGCTGCGAGCCTGCGCCCCGCCGGATCGCACTTCCTCGATCAAACGAGGAACCGTCGACGACGCAGGAAGCCGAATCAGCGCCCACGTCAACATCTCTCGCACCTGAAAATCCGGTTCGACGGCGCACCGCTGCAGCAGTGCGTCGAGGAACTGCAGATCCGGTGTCGTACCGATATCGAGCGCGGCCCGAAGCCGGGTCGACGGATTGCTGTGTTGGAGTGCCCCATTTACCGAATTCATCGAGTTCATGCAGCCCAGCCAAGACCTTGTCACCGTGCCAAGGTCAACTCCGACTCAGCACGTCCGCGAGAGTTCGGTTCATCGTGTTCAACGCGCGCACCGCACCCCGCAGTGGACCGGGTGCGTTGGTGGAGGTGAGCATGACATCCAGGACAGTCGTCTCGGTGACCTTCTCAGGCGGCTCGACGTGCTTGCCCGCTGCGGCCGCCTCGACGTGGCGTACGGTCTCGCGCACCAGAGCCGCGGCGTCGCGCAGAGCCCGGGCCGTGTCGTCCGACGGGGCCGTCTGCGTATCGGCGCGAGAGGCCAACACGCCCGCTCGGGCCAACGCATGGGCAGATCGGCTACTGACGGCCAACACTCGCAGCAGTCGTTTCGCGCCTCGCCTGCTGCGGGTCGTCGGCCCCAGTACGAGTGGCTTTCCGGCCGTCACGACGTCCTTCAACGCGTTGTCGAGCGTGCGCGTCGACGCCACCAGGTCGGTCTCTCCTCCCGGTGCCACAACCGATTCGACACTGGCCTCGATCAACGCGTCCAACTGTTCGAGGTAGGTATCGACCTTGTCCACCATCGTCTTTCGAGTTCCGGTCGAGAAGATGAAGTACGCGGAGACGATACCGACCACGCCGCCGACGGCGGTCTCGGTGATACGTAGCTCGAGCACCTCGATACTGAACGTGCCCAGCAGCCCGTAGAGCATCGCGAGCAGAATGGTGACGAAGAACGAGAGCAACGCGTACGCCACGGTCACCAGGTAGAACGCGAAGAAGACGCAGACGACGATCAACACCAACTGCAGGGGTTGATTGTTGCCCACCAGTGCGGCGATCACCACACCGGCCAGTACGCCTGCGATGGTTCCGAGGACGCGTTGGCCTGCGCGCGTAAGGATCTCGCCCCGAGTCGACGCCCCGGTGAACACCAGGAACGCCGTCAGCACCGCCCAGTACCAGCGGTCGGGCGAGACCAGTTCACCCAGCACGGTCGCCGCGCTGGTGGCCACGGCCACCTGAATCGCAGCCTTGGTGCTGGGGTTCAGTCCGCTCGGCTCATCCTTGGTCGCGGGCTCGGCCGATTCGGTCTCGGGGCTCGCAGCAACCGAGACTGCGTTGGTGGTGATGTGATGAATAGCGATGTGCGCCTGCACGGCTCGCTGCGCGGAGACCGTAGCAATGCCTGCGGGGGTCGACGGGTCGGCCCGCTCGGCGGCCGTTGCGGCCAACCGACGAGCGGCCCGAAGCTGTTCCGAGGACGGCGTGTTCTGCAGGACCGACCCGAGAGCCGTTGTTGCCTGTCCCAGCACCTTCGGCCATGGCTTGGCCGGATCGAGAGCCCAGAGAGAGCTGACGAGTTGTTCGGTTGCGATCTGCGCGTCGAACACGCGGAGCGACAAATCGGTGCTGGTAACGCTGAGCAGCTGACCGGCGTCGTGTCGGTCGAGCCAGTCGTCGATCATCAGCGCGGTGTTGCCGAGCCGGTCGAGTCTGCGGCGCAACAGGTTCAAGTCACGGTCTTCCTGCCTCGACGCCGCCTCGAGCACCGATACCGATACCGCCCGCATGGCGAACAGCAACCGACGGACTTCCACGATCGGCCGATCCGGGAAGATCACCGCGCGCACGAACAGCGCGATCGCCACACCGCCGAGGATCGCCGCGATGAGCGTCGGCAGCTGCCCCGGGGTCGCGCGCAGAAACAGTGCGAAGAAGTACGAGATGAACGCCACCATGCCCAGGGCGGTGCCGCGAGGACCGAATCTGCGGACCCATACGGCCGCGAACAACACCACGATGAAGCCGACGTCGGCCACCTTGCCGAGCTCGGAGAGCAACGACGCCAACGTCACTGCCGCCGAGGCCGGCAGCGCCATCAGTGCGGTGGTGATCAGCCGACTGTGCTGGTCTTTGTCCTTCACTGCCGCCGATGCCTGCATCGCCACCACGGTTCCGAGCATCGCGACCGTCACCGGCTGACCGATGGCGCGCGTAATCAGCAACAGAATCACCATCGCCAGCAGCACCGTCGACGTCGTCGCCGACGCACTGCGCAGCCGTACCTGTCCCGGATCCGAGGCATCGAGGATTCGGGCGAGGCGGTTCATTCCTCGATTCTGCGCTACAGCTTCACGTCGTGCTCGAAGTGCCGGGCCACGCAGATCGCCGGTGCCGACGAATGCGGCAGCAAACGGCTCGGGTCCGACGGCATGAGCAGCTCCACCGTCGACGACTCGTCCAGTCGGTACGGCTGTGTGGAGACGATGCCGGCGAGGTGCTTGCGCAGCCGCGACATCTCGGCGCGCACGGTGATCGCGCGGCCGGCGTCGCCGAACAGATCTGCGGCCATCTGGGCGGCCGTTCGTCCGTGCCGATGCGTGGCGAGAAGGAACAGAATCTCGGCGTGCCGGGGAGTCGGCTCGTGAGTCCACTCCCCCACTTCGCTGCGCACCTCGACGCGCGGCTTCTGTGAATTGCGCAGGTCGATGCGGATTCTTGTCGATCCGACATCGGCGACGCCGGAATCCTTTGTGCTGGTCGGCAGCACCAGCCATCCACCGGGCAGGGGTTCGAAGTCGCACACACCGAGCGTCGGCAGCCAGAAGCGACCGGTCGCCAGGTCCTCGGGAAGCAGGATGCGATTGCGCAGTGCCACCGATTCGACGGCCGCGACCCACCCGTTCGCGTCGACTGCCAGTGCCGGCGAACGCAGCCGCGCGAGCATCGGTGCGGCCACCGAACGCAATCGATCGAGGGTGGACCGATGAATCTCGCGCAGTTGGGATTCGGCCAACCGTGCGACTGCGTCGACCAGCGCAATGGTGGTGGGGTGGACAGTCTTGGCCGGCCCGCTGACGTCGATGGCTCCCAGCACCTGGCCGGTTCGCGGATCACGGATCGGCGCTCCGGCACACGTCCACGAATGATGGCTGCGCACATAGTGTTCGGCCGAGAAGATCTGGACCGCGCGGCCTGAGACGAGTGCAGTTCCGATGGCGTTCGTGCCCACCGAATCCTCCGCCCAGTTGGCCCCCTCGACGAATCCGAGGTTGTCGGCCCGGTCGAGGACGGCCGTCGATCCGCTGCGCCACAGCACGCGGCCGTGCCGATCGGCGACGACGAGGATGTTGTCGCCGTCCTGCACCACCGATTCCAGGCCGCGAGCCAGATCGTCCAGGATGTCGAACAAACCCGATTCCCGACGCGTGAGCTCGAGGTCGGAGACGTCCATCTGCGTCTCGGCGGGGTTGCCCAGCTCGGGGTCGATGCCCAGGGTCTGCAACCGCCGCCACGAGTCACCGATGACCTCACGGGGACGCGCAGGCGACTTGCCGCCGGTCATGGTCGCGTCGTACACGGCAGTGAGAATCTGCGCGTAGCGGCGCGGGTCTTCGCCGGCCGCCAGCGCAGGTTCGGGACCTGTCGACTGCGTCATCGTTGTCAATTGTGCTCCAGCTCACAGATCGGTATCAACGGGGGCTACCGATAGACCAGGCCACCGTCGATCAACGGTGCCTGGCCCGTCATGTAATCCGAGTCGGGTCCGGCGAGATACGAGACGAACGCCGCTACGTCCTCGGGCGTCTGCGCCCGACCGAGAGCGATACCGCCGACGAACTTGTCGTAGGTTTCGCCCTCCGCGGCACCGGTCAGCTCTGCGAATCGTTTGTCGATGGTCACCCACATGTCGGTGCCGACAACACCGGGGCAGTACGCGTTGACGGTGATGCCGTCCGAGGCGTACTCCTTGGCCGCAGCCTGGGTCAATGCCCGGACTGCGAATTTCGTTGCGCTGTAGACCCCGAGCATCGCGAATCCGTCGTGACCCGCGATGGACGACGCGTTGATGATCTTGCCCTTCTGGCCCAGAGCCTTGAATGTCGCTGCGGCAGCTTGGATTCCCCACAGCACACCGTCGACGTTGACGGCCCAGATCTTCTTCGTGTCTTCGGGTCGAACATCGTCGATAGGGGCCACCTGGGCGATGCCGGCATTGTTGACGATGACGTCGAAGCCGCCGAGCGCGCTGTGCGCGTGGTCGACGGCTGCGAACACCTGGTCGCGATCACTGACGTCGGCCACGAATGTCGTTGCCTTCGAGCCTGTTCGACGCACCTCGTCGGCGACGCCGGCAATCTTGTCCTCGCCCAGGTCGACCAAGGCGATGTCGTGACCGTCGGATGCCAACCGCAACGCGATCGCCCGTCCGATGCCCTGACCGGCTCCCGTCACCAACACGGCGCTCATGCGGGTGCACCCGTCGAGGGGTCGACCAGAACTTTCATCTTCGTGCCTGCGTGCAGCGCCTCGAATCCGTCGTCGATGACGCCGTCGAGCGCGATCTTGTCCACCCAGCCGGTCGTGTCGTAGTGGCCCTTGCTCATCAGATCGATGACGGCCTCGTAGTCGGCGGAGGTGTAGCAGAGCGAGCCCTGGATGCGGGATTCGTTCATCACCAACTTCTGCAGCGGTGTGGTCAGGGGTTTCTCGTAGATCGCGACGCTGACGAGGGGCTTGCGAGCGCCGATGCAGCCCAGCGCGGTCTCCACGGCAGGTTGCACACCGGCCGCGTCGTAGATGGCGTCGGCACCCTTGCCGTCGGTGAGGTCTGCGATGTAGGCCGGGATGTCGAGGGCCGTCGGATCGAGGGTTCTGGCTCCGAGGGCCTCGATCGATGCTCGACGCGTCGGCGACGGTTCGACGACGTAGACGTTGTCGAGTCCTTTGCCGCGCAGCGCGAACCACAGTCCGATGCCGATCGGTCCTGCTCCGAACACCATAGCGGTGTCGTCGGGCTTCGGATCTCCCAGCGTTGCAGCGTGATAGGCGACCGACATCGGTTCGACGAGGGCACCGAGTTCGAGAGAGACGTTGTCGGGCAAGGCGTGAATCATGTCGGTGGGCACCACGGTGTATTCGGCCATTCCGCCGTCGGACATCAGTCCGTGGAAGCCGATCTGCGCACAGATGTTGTAATTGCCCGCCCGGCACGGCCCGCACTGGCCGCAGCGGTAGAGCGGCTCGATGGCCACGCGGTCGCCCACTTTCACGCCGATTACACCCGAGCCGAGTTCGGTGACCGTTCCCGAGAACTCGTGTCCGAGCACGAGCGGCATTTCCTGACCGGTCAGAGGATGCGGCGAGGTGGGGATGAAGATGGGGCCGGCGTAGTACTCGTGCAGGTCGGTTCCGCAGATTCCGTTGAACCCGATCTTGATCTTGACCTGCCCTTCACCGGGGTGGGGCTCGGGGACGTCGGTGATCTCCACCTTGTTGGGTCCGTAATACACAGCTGCGCGCATCGGTCTTCACTCCTGACTGGATTGGATGCACACAGGTTTATGTGACCCGGAGCACAACCGCCAGGGTTGCATCGCGTTGCACTGCTCCCGACTCGCTGCAACCTCTCGCAACCCTGACGGTCCCATGTGATTCAGCTCATAGTGACGGCGTCACCTTCACCTCGATCGAAACGAGCAGCACATGACCGCAACTGCAGACCGCCCACTGAGCAAGCCGAAAATCACTCCACCACAGGGCAACTGGCTCCTGTTCGGAGTCGCCAACCTCGCCGTCGTGGCGGCCGTGTCGCTTGCGACGTGGTATCTGATGGCAGACCCCACCACCAGCCCGTGGAACTTCTATCCCCTTCCGTTCAACGCCGCGCTGTTCTGGGCGATTCTCTTCATCGTGTTCATCGGATTCGATTGTGAGTTCGTGGGATTCGACTCTCTGAAGCAACCGATGCGCGGGCTCGCGATCCTGACCTCGACGGCGGTGTTCGCCGTTACCGTCACCTGGATCCTCGGCAGCGGCCTCGGTGCGCTGTATCCGGATTTCGCCGGCACTCGGGAGGGCGGACTGGGCTACTTCGCCGGAGCGCTGTTCGTGCTGTTCGGATTCGGAACCTGGGTCATGGTGGTCCTCAACTGGCAGCACTGGCCGTGGACCGTGCTGCGCATGAAGCAACCGCTGATCGGGCTGTGCGAGATCGCGTTCGTCGCCGTACCGACTCTCGCGTTGTACTTCGTATTCGGTCTGCCCTCGGTCTCGCTCTCGGCCACCGATCCGTTGATGTCCGTCGACACCGCACTGGGCTGGTTCTACTCGATCGTGGTCTCGGTCATCCTCACTGGCCAGACCCTCGACAACTGGCCGTGGAAATTGGCCGGAGGCGGCGGACGGACCGCTCTGGCAGCCACCGTCGGCAACACGGTTCTCGGCACCGCTATCTACTTCCTGATGGTCCCGCTGGCGAAGTTCCTGGTCGGCTCCGACGCCACCGCCGAGCTCGGCTCCGTCATCGACCAATTCCCGGCGCAGATCGGCGTCTGTTGGGCGTTCTGGATGATTTTCTGGGCCAACGGTTTCGGTAATCGCTTCCCCGCGGCGGGGCGCGCACTACTGACCTTTGCCTTGGCGATCGGCACGTTCCTGGCCTACTACTTCGTCGTTGCGGAGCACGTCCTGCACGAGCCCGTCGTGGCGGCAGGTATCTCCGGGAACGCGCTGGGGTTCATCGACTGGCTGGTGCTCTGGACGCTGATCTACGTCGTCGGATTCCAGTCGTTGGGGTTGAAGAAGCTCTCGCCGGCATGAGCCGCTGCAACCCATTGCAACTCTCGACCCACACCCGCAAGAGGAGTGTGCTGGGTCACATAGAAGGCACCACGAACCGCTAGGAGTTTTGATGACCCAGACCATCGAGCCGGCCTCGATCACCCGCACGCACACCCCGCAGGAACGGGTCAACGCCTGGCTGACGAGCTTCGAGGAAGCACTGGTCGCCCGCGATATTCCTCGCGTTGCCGGCATGTTCGCCGTCAGCAGCTTCTGGCGCGATCTCGTCACGTTCACCTGGAATCTCAAGACCGTCGAGGGTCGCGACGGCGTCAGCGACATGCTGTCGCAGCGGCTCGACGACACCGATCCGACGGGTTTCCACACCACCGAGGTTCCCGACGAGGCGGACGGCGTCATCTCGGCGTGGATCGAGTTCGAGACCGCAACGAGCCGAGGTAAAGGGCATCTGCGCCTGACGGTCGATGCCGACACCGGCGACGATGTGGCCTGGACTCTGCTGACGACCATGCAGGAGCTCAAGGGCCATGAGGAGCGTCAAGGGAAGTCCCGCATCAAGGGCGCGGTGCACGGCTCGAACGCCGATACCCAGAACTGGGCGGAGAAGAAGGAGATCGAGGAGAACGAGCTCGGCTACAGCGTGCAGCCGTATGCCCTCGTGATCGGTGGCGGTCAGGGCGGTATTGCGCTGGGCGCTCGGTTCCGACAGCTCGGGGTGCCTGCGATCGTCGTCGATCGTGCCGAACGCCCCGGCGATCAATGGCGTGGACGCTACAAGTCGCTGTGCCTGCACGACCCGGTCTGGTACGACCACCTCCCCTACCTGCCGTTCCCGCCGAACTGGCCCGTGTTCGCGCCGAAGGACAAGATCGGCGACTGGCTCGAGATGTACACCAAGGTCATGGAGGTGCCGTACTGGAGCAAGACCACCGCGAAGTCCGCCACCTACGACGAGGCTGCCAAGGAGTGGACGGTCGTCGTCGATCGCGACGGTGAGGAAGTGATACTTCGGCCCAAGCAGTTGGTGATGGCCACCGGGATGTCCGGCAAGAAGAACGTGCCCAACTTCCCCGGCATGGACGAATTCGAGGGCGAGCAGCACCATTCGAGCGAACACCCCGGTCCCGACGCCTATGTCGGCAAACGCGTGGTGGTGGTCGGTTCCAACAACTCCGCGCACGACATCTGCAAGGCACTGTACGAGACCGGCGTCGACGTCACGATGCTGCAGCGTTCGTCCACGCACATCGTCAAGTCCGATTCGCTGTGTGAGATCGCGCTCGGTGATCTGTACTCCGAGCGCGCAGTGGAATCCGGAATGACTACGGCCAAGGCCGATCTCACCTTCGCGTCGCTGCCGTACCGGATCATGCACGAGTTCCAGATCCCGGTGTATCAGCAGATCGCGGAGCAGGACAAGGACTTCTACGATCGCCTCGAGAAGGCCGGCTTCCAACACGACTTCGGCGACGACGGTTCGGGGCTGTTCATGAAGTACCTGCGCCGCGGCTCGGGCTACTACATCGACGTCGGCGCATCCGAGCTCGTCGCGGACGGCAAGATCAAACTCGTTGCCGGACAGGTGGAGCGGATCAGCAAGACCGGCGTGGTACTCGAAGACGGTACCGAGCTCCCGGCCGATCTCATCGTCTACGCCACCGGCTACGGCTCGATGAACGGCTGGGTTGCCGACCTCATCGACCAGGAGACCGCGGACAAAGTCGGTAAATGCTGGGGTCTGGGATCGGACACCACCAAGGATCCCGGTCCGTGGGAGGGCGAGCAGCGCAACATGTGGAAGCCGACCCAGCAGGAGAACTTCTGGTTCCACGGCGGCAATCTGCATCAGTCGCGGCACTATTCGCTCTACCTCGCACTGCAGATCAAGGCGCGCTACGAGGGCATCGACACCCCGGTCTACGGGCTGCAGGAAGTGCATCACCTTCGGTGACGGTCGTGCGCGGAACCTCGTAGCAGAGTACGAGGTTCCGCGCACGTGCGGCGCAGCCGCTCAGCCGCTCAGCGCACCCCGTCCCACACCTCGCGTGTAGCCGACCTCGGGTCCAGAACGACTCCCGGCTCGTCGCCGAACATCATCACCGCACGGTCGCTGCCGTACGAGTCCCATCCGGGAGAGCCGTCGCGCACGAAATCGATCCAGGCACGGTGCATCTCGTCGGCGACCTTCTGCGGCGGGTTCGGGCCCGTGATCCGTGCGGTCTCGGGCTTGTGCAGCATATCGAACACGAATGGGATCTCGAGTGCATGGCAGGCCCCGAGTGCGCCGTCGAACAACGATGAGCGCCAGGTGAATTCGTAGACGAAAGCGTTACCGGAGCGGGCCTCGACCAGGCGCGTGGCCGGGATACGGAAGAACCAGTCGGTCATGACGGCGATCATCAGCTCGCCGGCCGAGGCGTCGGGCAGCTGTTCGCGGTACCTGTCGAGCGCCGACGGGTCGGCTCGGTACCCGGCAAGGACCATCTTCACGTAGTCCTCGGTGAGGTGCGAGACAATTCCGGCCGGCACGATGAAGAACGCATGTTCCTCGCTGGTGGTTCCGATCAGCACGTCCACCTGTGCGCTCGCGCCGTCACTGATGATTCGTGAAAATGGAAGCGCCGGAACGACATCACCGTCGATGCAGGGCTCGAATGCCATGACGTTCAAGGCGAGCTCACCCCACGCGCCGGTCGGGGCCTCGGCCGCGATGCGATCGGACAGATCGCGCTGCGCGTCGACCAAGGCGTCCACCGACACCGACCCGAATCCGTCCGCCGTCGCCTCGACGCCGAGCGAGGCCGCCAACGCCGCGGAGACCGTCGCGGCGGTCTCGGCGGTGATGACGTGGTGGCCGGCTCCGCTTTGAAGAATCGCCCGTTGGAAGAGCCCCTCGGCACGGGGCATCGACATCAGGGTGCCGACGCTCATCGCGCCCGCCGACTCCCCCGCGATGGTCACCCGGGCCGGATCGCCTCCGTAGGCCGCGATGTGGTCGCGTACCCATTCGAGGGCGGCGACCTGGTCGAGCATTCCGCGGTTGGCCGGGGCTCCGTCGATCGACGCGAAGCCGTCGACGCCGAGTCGGTAGTTGATCACCACGGCCACGACGCCGTCGCGCGCGAAGGCGGAACCGTCGTACGTGGGAATGGCGTTGCTGCCGTTGACGAATGCGCCGCCGTGAATCCAGACGAACACCGGTGCCGAGCCGCCGGCATCGGGGGTGAAGATGTTGACGTTCAGGCAGTCCTCGCCGGGTACCACCGGCTCACTGAGGATCTCGCTGGTCGGCGGACGGTAACCCACCTTGGGAACGGTGGCCCCCAACTCGAGCGCGTCGCGCACTCCGTCCCACGTCGGTGGCGGCGACGGAGCCTGAAATCGGCGGGGTCCGAACGGAGCCTCGGCGTACGGCACTCCGAGAAACGAGGTGACGCCTGCGCCGGTCCGACCGCGAACCTGGCCCTGAGGTGTATCGACGGTGATCGTGTCCATACGTCCTTATTACCCTGTTCGCTTCGCGTTGTCGGTCGGACCGGCAACTTTCGGTGCTCAGACCAGACGTGCCTCGGGCGAGCCCGTCTTGCCCGCGTCACGCTCGACGGAATCCCCGAGCGCATCGTCGATCTTTGCGAGCACGTCGGCGTCGAGGGTGACCTCGGAGGCCTTGATGTTCTCAGCGATCTGCTCGGGACGGGAGGCCCCGACGAGTGCGGCGGCGATGTTGTCGTTGGCCAGTACCCACGCAACGGCCAACTGCGCCATGGTGATTCCCAGATCATCGGCGATAGGCTTCAGCTGCTGCACCCGGGTGAGCGTCTGATCGTCGAGGTAGCGCGCGATCATCTTGTCGCCGCCCTTGTCGTCCTTGGCGCGCGAACCGTCGGGCAGGGGTTGACCGGGGAGGTACTTACCGGTGAGCACACCCTGGGCGATCGGCGACCAGACGATCTGTGAGATGCCCAGTTCCTTCGACGTCGGGATCACCTGATCCTCGATCACGCGCCACAGCGCCGAATACTGCGGCTGGTTCGAGATGATCGAGAAGCCGTTCTGGCGGGCGAGTTCCTGCCCGGCGCGCAGCTGATCGGCGGTCCACTCGGACACACCGATGTAGAGCGCCTTGCCCTGGCGGACGACGTCACCGAAGGCGGCGATGGTCTCCTCGAGCGGGGTCTCGACGTCGTAGCGATGCGCCTGGTAGAGGTCGACGTATTCGGTGCCGAGTCGACGCAGCGAGGCGTCGATGCCTTCGAGGATGTGCTTACGCGAGAGTCCGGTGTCGTTGGGGCCCTTGGGCCCGACGGGGAAGTAGACCTTGGTGAAAATCTCGAGCGATTCCCGACGCTCACCCTTGAGCGCGTCGCCCAGCACCGTCTCGGCAGCTCCGTTGGCGTAGACGTCAGCGGTGTCGAATGTGGTGATGCCCGCATCGAGGGCCGCGCGTACACACTGGGTGGCGATGTCGTTCTCCACCTGCGATCCGTGCGTCAACCAGTTGCCGTAGGTGATCTCCGAGATCTTCAGTCCACTGTTTCCGAGGTATCTGTAAGCCATGTGAGAAAACGGTACTCCGGTGATCAATTCAGTAGCGGTCGACGACCGAGGAACCGCGTCCCGACGCCTGCGAGGACCACCGTCACAACGGCTGCGCCCGTGGAGAACCACAGCTGGGTGCTGGGCCACGTCGCGCTGTGCATGACGGACGTGAGCGGCGTGTACGCCGTCCATCCATAGGTGACCACCATCGGTACCGTGATCGCCACCGGCACCGCGAGGCCTAACGTCACCGGAACTGGGCTAGCTGGAGTGGCCGACGTGCACGCCACGTACAGATAGGCCGCACCGGCCGGGAAGATGAGCAGACTCGCCACGTAGTGCACATTGTCCAGCGGCGGGTACTCGAACAGTGCGGTCACACAGACCATTGCCAGGATCGCAAAGCCGACGAACGGGCGACCCGACCGCAGTCCAAGTGCCACTCCGACCGACACGGCGAGTGCCGTGACGGCCACGAGCCCGAGTGTCCAGACTCCGTCCGAGACCTCGATGCCCACTCCGGCGGTGGTGGTCGAGGTGATGAACACGGCGGTCCCGGCGAGAACCATGATGCCGCCTCGCCCTGGCAGCAGAGCAGCGGCACCGAACAGAACAGGTACGACGAGGATTCCGAAGTACCAATTTCCAACGAGACCGTACTCGCTCTGAAACACGCTGCGTGCGAACAGTTCGGCGAGTAGAAGGCCACCGATCGAGACCAGCAGCATCGCCCCGATAGTGCGGATACCCAGCTCGGGTGGCGAACTCCCTTCGCTGTCGTCCACACGAGCCGCCCAGGCCACCGCCAGCACAGCCAGTAGGCACAGGACCGGAACGACCACCGGTGTGCCGATATCGGATTCGCTGAGGTAATCGGCGTAGCGCCGCGGGACAGCCGGGTGTTGCAAGGCCTCGACCGCGCCTGAACTGAGTAGGCCGACAAGGAACGACCCGATCAGCAGTGCTTGTCGAACTCGTACACCGATTGCCCGTACTGCAGTGCATCCCAACAGAACTCCGCCGGCCACCACCTCGGCGAGGTCGGAGGGCATCAGCAGTGCCGTCACCCCGGCGACAACGGCGGCGGCGATGGACAAGCCGGTAAGAATACTGCGCCCACGAACGAGCATCGCCAAAGCCGACGCCAGAATCACTGCAATTGCAACTCCCCCTCCGCCGCTGGAGAACAGCACGCCGCCGACGCCGGTGTCGCCGAAGAAGTCGACCCCGTCGGATTGTGACAGCAAACCGGCCAGGAGTCCGGAGAGCAACAGTGCGAGCACAGCCATTGACGAATTATGCACTGCCACAACGATAGTGACGGGAGGCTACAAGGATCTTCTCCAGGGTCTCCGCAAAGGAACGCAATTCGTCCTCACCCACTGCGGCACCAACGGCGTCCGACCACGCATGCTGAGCATCTCTCAAAGCGGCGACGGTCTCGCGTCCCTTGGGGGTGGGTTCGAGGAGCTTGGCCCGCCTGTGGTGCGGGTTGTCGACGTACACGGCCCAGCCTTTGTCCACCAACAGATTCGCGGTGCGCTGCACGCTCTGCCGCGCCAATCCCAGACCGACGCGTCGCGCGATATCAGCGACCGACAGGGGCTCGTCCAGGGTTGCTCCGAGGACCTGCCACCACGCCGGAGTCAGACCCGTCGGCGCGGTGATGTCCTGTGCGGCAGCCAGAAATTCGCCATTGAGCTCGAAGACGGGCAACACCAGAGCAGTCAGCGCATCGCCCTCCGGGCTGCGGTCGGTCACGCCCCCGCCAGCTGGTCGTAGTACTTTCGCTCGCCTGTTGTGTACAGGCCGTACCAGGCGTCGACGACGGGTTGTGGAAACACGTTCAGCCGCTCGAACACCAGCTTGGCGAACTCGATGGGTGCAGTCGCGCCGGCAGTGATGACGGTGCCGTCGGACACCGCCTTGTCGTCTCGGTAGTGCTCCGAACCACGGTATTCTGCTGCCTGCGTGAGAAACTCGGCGGCATTCGAGGTGTGCGGCCGGTCGTCGAGCAGTCCGGTCCGAGCCAGCCCGTAGGTGGCACCGCAGATCGCCGCCACCGGAGTCCCCGCCGCAACGAGTTCGGCGGCGAGCTTCAGTACCGTGTCGTGCCCGGATTCCCAACTGCCCGCTCCCGGCAGAATCAACGCGTCGAGTGTCGGCAGATCGGCCAAGCCGACGTCCGGAGTGATGCGCAATCCTCCCATCGTTGTGACGGCCTCCCCCGTCTCCGAGGCGACGATCAGCCGGTTGGCTTCCGGGTCTTGTTCACGGGCCATGGCCAAGCCGGCGGTGAGGTATCCGTACTCCCAGTCGGCCATGGTGTCGGTGGCATAGAGCGCAATGGTGGTCATCGGAACGTCCTCACGTCGATTGACAGGATACTGTCAATCATCACCCCATTGACAGCATGCTGTCAATACTCGGTAGCACCCGAGTGGCTCGCGCGCGCGGACCCACCTCGTCCAGATAGATCCGGCATGCCGCGTGATAGCGCTGGTCGAAGGCCATACCCGCGGCCACTTCACCCCCGAGCGCATCCGCATCCCTGGCTGTACCGCGAGCACGTGCGACGTCCATCGGTGTGTCGACGAATACCGTGTAGTCCCAGTAGTCAGGCAGCGGCGGCCGGTGCAGAAACGTTCCGTCCACCACAACGATTGCGTCGGCGGATACCGGTTCGAGCGGATCGTTCACCGGCTCGTCCGTGGCCAGATCGATGATCCGACGCCGGATTTCACCACTTCCGTTCGGCCCTAACGGAATCAGCACCTGCGTACACAGCGCCTCGAAATCGTATGCGTCCCGGTAGTAGCCGGTAGCCGATGTTCGCCCTTGCCGATACCGATGTGCGCGCCGGTGATGAAAACCGTCCATGGTCACATGAATCGCAGGTCGACCCTGAGCTGCAACAGCGCTCACCAGCCACCGCGCACAGGTCGACTTTCCCGATGCCGTCACCCCGTCGATTGCCACTCGTAGCGGGTGCCCCAGATCTCGAGAGATCACGTCCCGCACCATGTCCTCACCGATACCCATCCGACGAGGGTAGGCCAACGGAAGTACTCAACCAAATGGTTGACTAGGCACGTCACGCGGCCTACGCTCGGCTTCATCGACAAAGCGAGGAGCCGATGGACGATCACACGGAGCAACTCGACAGAACGTTCGCGGCCTTGGCAGACCCCACTCGACGCGACATGGTGGCGCGGCTGGCCGGCGCGGATGCGAGCGTCAGCGAATTGGCGGAGCCGTACGACATGAGTCTGCAGGCCGTATCCAAGCACGTGAAGGTGCTCGAGGAGGCCGGCCTGGTCACCCGAAGCAAAGTTGCCCAGCGTCGGCCGGTGCATCTGGACGCGGAGGTGTTCGGCCTCGTGGCGAAATGGATCGAGCGCTATCGGCAGGAAGCAGAACAACGCTACCGACGCCTCGATGCCCTGCTGGACAGCATGGACAACCAGACGAAGACCCCGCACACGAAAGAAGCGTCCTAACCATGTACGAAACCGAGATTCTCGCGGACGAGAAAGTACCCACGATCGAGATCGTTCGGGAGTTCGATGCAACGCCGGAGCAGGTGTTCCGCGCTCACATCGATCCCGAACTGTACCGACAGTGGGTGGGGCCCAGATCGTTGACCACGCGAATTCTGAAGTGGGAGGGCCATACCGGAGGCTCCTGGGCATTCGCCAACGATCGGGACGGCAAGGAGATCGCTGCTTTCTTCGGCAGCTTCCACGAGGTCAGGGACAACGAGCGGATCGTGTGGACGTTCACCTACGAGGGCCAACCCGATTCGGTTGCCCTCGAGACCCTCACATTCGAGGGCCGCGACGGCGGGGGCACGCTCCTGAAAGTTCTCAGTGTGATGTCGGACTTCGCAACTCGCGACGGGATGCTTTCCAGCGGAATGGATGTCGGGGTGAAAGAGGGCTACGAAAAACTCGACGAACTACTCGGACATCGAACAGGTCCGGCCCAGCAGCACCTACAGGACGCGGCAGCGTTCACCGCGCTCGTCGAGTCGGCCTCGCCCGAGGACTGGTCACGACCGAGCCCGGTATCGGTCTGGGCCGCAATCGATGTCGTGAAGCACCTGATCGAGTGGTCTCGCGGCTTTCTCGCGGGCGGCGCAGGAATCGAGTTCCAGACTCTCGACATCGGGGCCGACCCCGTCGCCGCGTGGAAGCGACACGTCGCCGACATCCAGGCAATTCTCGACGACCCCTCCGACCGCGTGTTGAGCAACCCGCACACGGGAGACATGCCGGTGGA
The DNA here is from genome assembly GCF_027270735.1 of Rhodococcus ruber. Classification (GTDB taxonomy): domain Bacteria; phylum Actinomycetota; class Actinomycetes; order Mycobacteriales; family Mycobacteriaceae; genus Rhodococcoides; species Rhodococcoides rubrum_A. Next base: position 79,773 of record NZ_JAPWIJ010000006.1, read on the forward strand.
CGAAGCGATCGACATGTTCTACACCGCCGACATCTGGATGCACTCCTGGGACCTGGCGAAAGCCCTTGGCCTGGAACCCAACTTGGGCCAGGATCGGTGCGCTGCGGCCCTCGCGGCCATGCGACCGATGGAGCAGATGCTGCGGGACAGTGGGCAGTACGGGCCCGCCACCCCGGTCGGCGACGACGCGTCGGCTCAGGACAAGCTGATGGCCTTCATCGGCCGTGACCCGGCCTGGACACCCCGGAGCTAACTTGCTATTGCCTCGAGTTGCGGTCGAATCTTGTTCAGCGAGTATTCGACCGACGCTTTCGACGGTGTATTGAATCCGACGACCGTCCCGTAATCCACCACGGCTACTCCACCGCCCGACGCAGCAGGCAGACTGGAGAATCCCGGAAGCTTCTCCAGGTCTTCCCGCGTTCCCCCGTTGGGAAGCATCACGACCAGGTCGGCCGTCAGCACGTCGAGCCGCTCGGGGCTGAGCACGATGCGCCCGTGAGAGATATCGGGTGAATCGACCAGACTCTGCGGCACACTGAGCCCGATGCTGCCGAACACCTGGGCCGCACCGTCTTCGGGGTCGGCGACAACAGCCAACTGCTGGGAGTCGAAGACGAACTGGGAGAGCACCGCCGTCTTACCCTCGAGTCCCGGATAATCCCTCTCGATGTCGTCGGTGACGGCGTGGCCCTCGTCGATGATTCGCCGAGCGTCGTCTTCCCGATCGAGCACGAGCCCGAGGGTCTCGATCTGCGATTCCCAGGTCTCGACCCGGTCCGACTCGGGCAAAATCGTAGGTGCGAAATCCGCCAGACCTGCATACGGTTCGATCGACGCAATTCCCGACACCAGGATCAGATCCGGCTCCAGTGCCGCGATCTGCTCGGTCGGCACCGCACCGTCCATCTGGTCGACCGCAGCCGGGTCGAGCATCTCGGCATCGGAACTCACTGCCGACTGCCAGGGGTAGAGCCCACGTTCGTTGCCGTTCGATCCTGCGGAGACATACCCGACGGGTTGCACGTCGAATTCGAGCAGCGCGTCGACCCACTGCTGTCCGAAGGCGACGATGCGCTCCGGCGTTCCCGTGATCTGTGTAGGTCCCGCAAGAGTGTCGATCGTGACGGTGCGGACTTCGGATCCGGCGTCGTCAGCTGCCCCGCTGCTGCACGCGACCAGCGTCAATACGGTACTCAGACCGAGTGCACACCCCAGGAATGTCCGTTTCATCCGCAGAAGTTAGCACAGGCTCACCTTGCTGCGGTGGCCTACCTTCAGAGGTACTTCTTCAGCTCCATCTTCGCGATCGACATCTTGTGCACCTCGTCCGGACCGTCGGCCAGACGCAGAGTGCGGATGTGGGCGTACATCATGGCGAGCGGGAAGTCGTTGCTCACTCCGCCGCCGCCGTGCACCTGGATGGCACGGTCGATGATCTTCAGCGCCATTTCCGGAGCCGCGACCTTGATGGCCGCGATCTCGGTGCGCGCCTCCTTGTTCCCGACGGTGTCCATCAGGTATGCGGCTTTGAACGTGAGCAGTCGCGTCTTCTCGATCTCGATGCGCGCCTCGGCGATCCAGTCCTGGATGTTCGAGCGCATCGCCACCGGCTTACCGAACGTCACTCGCGATACCGCACGGCGACACAGCAATTCGAGCGCACGCTCGGCCACGCCGATGGTGCGCATCGCGTGGTGGATGCGGCCAGGTCCCAAGCGCGCCTGGCTGATGGCGAAGCCCTCACCAGGCCCCTTCAACACGTCCTTCGCCGGTACCCGCACATCCTCGAAGAGCACTTCGGCGTGACCTTCGCGGTCGATGTAACCGAACACCGGCAGGTTGCGCAGGACGGTGACACCCGGTGCGTCGATGGGTACCACCAGCATCGACTGTTGACGGTGCGTGGCCGCCTCGGGATCGGTCTTGCCCATGACGATGAGAACCTTGCAGTTCTTGTGCATTGCGTTGGACGTCCACCACTTTCGACCGTTCAGGATGAAGTCGTCCCCGTCGCGGTCCATCTTCATGGCGATGTTCGTGGCGTCGGAGCTCGCCACGTCAGGTTCGGTCATCGCAAAGGCAGAGCGAATCTTGCCGTCCAGCAACGGCGTCAAGTACTTCTCTTTGTGCTCGTCGGTGCCGAAGAGCGTGAACACCTCCATGTTGCCGGTATCGGGTGCGTTGCAGTTGCACGCCTCGGGGGCAAGCAGGCTGCGGCCCATGATCTCGGCGAGCGGGGCGTACTCCAGGTTGGTCAGGCCGGGGCCCCACTCGGGGTGCGGGTGGAACAGATTCCACAGTCCACGTGAGCGCGCTTCCTTCTTCAGATCCTCGATGATCGGCGGCTGGAAATGTGGGTCGCCGGAGTCGAGCATCTGCTGCTCGTACACGGCCTCGGCCGGGTAGACGTGAGAGTCCATGAACTCCAACAGATCCGACTCGTACTTCTTCGCGCGCTCACTGGTCTCGAAAAATGCCACGGTGGGCCCCTAACGGTTGTTGTCGAGCAAGCTGTCCTGGTAGCGACGCATGCCGCGCAACCACCGGTCGTAATCGGCACCCTTGTTGCGGTACATGTCCAGTACGTTCTCGTGCGGCAGGATCAGGAACTGCTCGCGGTCCATCGCGTCGAGCACCACATCGGCAACGTCGAGCGGTTCGAGTACGGCACCGGCGCTCAGCACCGCCGCAGTTGCGGCTGCTCCCAACGCATCTCCGGACTCGCGTCCCTCGTAGAGCAGTTTGGTGTTGACGCCCATCGGGCATAGGCAACTGACACGAATGCCTCGGTTGCCGTAGGTGACGTTCAGCCACTCGGCGAATCCGACGGCCGCATGCTTGGTCGTTGCGTATGTGGCCGAACCGATCTGGGTGAGCAGACCAGCCGCAGAGGCGGTGCTGACGAAGTACCCCTCACCGCGCTCGAGCCAACCCGGCACCAATAACTGCGCAGCGCGTATGTGGGCGCGCACGTTCACATCGAACGAGAGGTCCCAGTCCTGTTCGGTGGCGTCGAGTCCGGGTGCACCGCTGATGCCTGCGTTGGCGAAGTAGAGATCGACCGGACCGAACGAGTCCTCGGCCTGTGCGATCAGCCGCTCGATATCCGCGATGTTCGACGCATCCGCAGCAACCGCGACGGCCGTCCCCGGCCGGTCTCGTTCGATAGCGTCGACCACCGCCTGGGCCGTCTTTCCGTCGAGGTCGGAGACGACGACGCGTGCTCCGTGCTCCGAAAGTCGAGCAGCGATGGCCCCGCCGATTCCGCCACCACCGCCGGTGACGATGGCAACCTTGCCTTCTACCTTCATGCCCCAGGTATAGTTGAAGTCAGATTCAAGTTCAACCCTGGTTCGATGAACGGCCACCTCAGCCGGGGTGTCATGCCCTCGGCCGCGTCGGATCGGTGATCCATCCCGACCACGATCCCGGATACAACGCAGCGTCGATACCCGCCAATTCGAGCGCGAGGATCTGGTGCGCGGCGGTCACCCCTGACCCGCAGTAGACAGCGACGTCTTTCCCTTCGGGCACGAGTCCACCGAATGTGCCATCGAGTACCTCGGGGTCCAGGAACTTGCCGTCCGAATCGACGTTGTCGGTCGTCGGTCGGTTGATCGCGCCCGGGATGTGACCGGCCACGGGGTCCACCGGCTCCACCTCGCCGCGGAATCGTTCGGGTGCCCGCGCGTCGAGCAGTACGTTGTCTCGGGCGAAATCGAGTACGTCGTCCACGTCGAGAACTCGTGCCAGGGATGGCCGGGCAGTGAACGATCCGGCTGCGACGATCGACGGTTCGGTTCCGATCGGGAATCCGGCGGCCACCCACTGAGCCAAACCGCCGTCGAGGACTCGCACGTCCGCGTGGCCGTAGTAGCGCAACAGCCACCAGCCGCGCGCGGCCGCGGTCGCCGGTCCTCCGTCGTAGACCACAACCGAGGAGTCGTCGCTGACGCCGGCACCGCGCATCGCTGCGACGAAGGTCTCCTCGTCGGGCAATGGGTGACGGCCGCGGTGATTCGGGTCGTTCCTGCTGGCTCCACTCCCGTGGTCCGGCGGGGCGGCCAGATCGGCATCGAGGTCGACGAATTGTGCGTGCGGGATGTGTCCGAGCTCGTAACCTGCTCCGTCGCTGCCGGTCTGAAGCGTGAACCGGATGTCGAGGACGACGGGGGCCCGTCCCATCTCGAAGAGATCGTGCAGTTCGGCGGCAGAGATCAGCGGCGAAGGGCTCATAAGCATCCGACGCTAACAGCCCCGCGCGGGGAATAGCTCGGTGTTGCATCAGGTTGTGCGCAGGCGTGACCGAAACTGCACCCACAACTCAGCATCTGTCCACCACCGGGCTCTTCGAGCCGTTCGAGGTCAAGTCGCTGAAGCTGCGCAACCGCTTCGCCATGGCCCCGATGACGCGAGCCTTCTCACCCGATGGCATCCCGGGCCCGGATGTGGCCGAGTACTACCGCAAGCGCGCAGCCGGTGGCACCGGCCTCATCATCACCGAGGGCACCTACATCCCCGACCCGGCGGCCGGTCCTCACACTCGCGTTCCACGGATCTACGGCGACGCCAGCCTCGAAGGCTGGAAGGGCGTCGTCGACGCAGTGCACGCCGAAGGCAGCGCAATCATTCCGCAGCTGTGGCACCTCGGGGTCGAGCGTGGCACCGAGCCGCGCCTGTTCCCCGACGTCACCACCGTCAGCCCGTCCGGAATTGCACTCGACGGCTCCTCGGTCGGTCGAGCCTTCACCGACGCCGACCTCGACGAACTCACCTCGCAGTGGGTACAGGCTGCGGTCAACGCGAAGAACACCGGCTTCGACGGCCTCGAACTGCACGGCGCTCACGGTTACCTGCTCGACGAGTTTCTTTGGGCCACAACGAACGTGCGCGACGACGAGTTCGGCGGCTCGCTCGAAGCCCGCACCCGTTTCCCCGCACAGGTCGTTGCTGCGATTCGTGCGGCCGTCGGCGAGGACTTCGCCATCGTGTACCGATTCTCTCAGTGGAAGAGCAACCACTTCGACGCTCGGATCGCACAGAATCCCGAGGAACTCGGACGCGTCCTGACGCCACTGGTCGACGCCGGAGTGGACGTGTTGCACGCCTCGACCCGACGCCACTGGGATCCGGCGTTCCCCGAGCTGGACGGTAACGACGGAAAGCTGGGCTTGGCCGGTTGGACCCGCAAGCTCACCGGAGTTCCGACGATCACCGTCGGATCGGTCGGTCTCGACTCGGTGTTCACATCGGCATGGTCGGAGGATGCTGCGTCGGGAGTGACCGGATTGGACGCGCTCGTCGGTCAATTCGAGGACAACGAGTTCGATCTGGTGGCCGTCGGGCGCGCGTTGCTGTCCGATCCGGAGTGGGTGAACAAGGTGGGCGACGGCCGCGTGGACGAGCGCATCGAATTCACGCGCGACCACATTCAGCACCTGGTCTGACGGAGCAGGCACTTGGTCTGACGGCAGCATCGCCTAGAACGGCGGTGCTGCCGTTTGGTCTGTCTCGGGTTGTTCGTTGTCGGGTGGGTTCGGGTAGGCGATGATGCCGGATCGTCTGGGTTTGGTGGGGATGTGTGGTCTCAGGTCGTTGCCGAGGATGGGTACGGCTGTGCCGTTGGTGGGCAGGGTGATGCGGGTGGTCTTGGAGGTGGAGGTCCACAGGATCGCGCCGCCGGGGAGCATGACGGCTGTCCAGTAGCCGGCGGTTTTGACGGTGTGGTGGAACTCGCAGAGGCATTGGAGGTTGTTGACCGTCGTCCAGCCGCCGCCGCGGGGGTTGGCGTGATCGAAGGGGATCACGTGGTCGAGTTGGCAGTGTGCGGCGGGGCGGTGGCAGTAGGGGAAGCGGCAGTGTCGGTCGCGGAGGCGGACGGCTGCGGTGGTGAGGGTGTCGGGTCGGTAGATCAGCGCGTGGTCGGTCAGTGGGTCGCGTGCGACGGATTTTCCGAGGGTGGGGTCGGCGGCGATCGCGGCTTCGAGTGCAGCGGCGAGGGAGGCGTTGCCGAGGTAGAGGCCCGAGGGTGTGCGGTGTGCTGCGCGGATGGCGTGGTTGGTGCGCCGGGTTGCGGAGGGCAGGTCGAGGGCAGAGCTGTGCCGTGTGCCCCTGCCGACGGGTGTGTGGGTGCAGAACAGGGCCGCGGCGGAGGTCAACGATCCCAGGCGACGCTGGTGTGGGTTGTCGCTGGCGGTAGCGGCAGTCGAGGCTGTTCCCGGTGCCGGGCCTTCGGCTGACATCGGACCGGATGATGCAGAGCCGGGTGCTGTGGAGCCGGATGGTGTTGCGGACGAGCGTGATTGAGAACCGATCGGCGCAGGGTCAGGTGCCGGCGATGTCTGTTCCGCAGGCAATTGCGATGCTGTCGCGGGTTCAGACGATGCGGCTGCCTCAGGGTCGGTGTGAGACGTTGCCTCCGCTAGCGGGTCGGTCACCGGTGACCCTGCACGTGTTGCGGCGTGCTTCCGTGCAGAATCGGCTGAGTCCGGTTCGGGAGTTGCCGACGGATCGGTCGCAAGTGCGGGCGTGGACTCGTCGTTCCGCTCGGTCTCGTCGGTCTCGCCGTTCCCCTCGGACTCGTCAGCATCTGCGGTCTCGTCGACCTCATCCGCCGGTGTCTCGGGTGCCTCCGCTGGTGCTGCTGATGATGGTGCCGAGGCATTCCCCTGTGCAGGTGCAGGTGCAGGGGCACTGGCCGAAGTCGGTTCGCTCGAGGAATCAGCCTCCCTACCCGAATCCGTGGCCGACCCCATTCCCCCATCAGCATCAGCAGCCGAGTCCGCGCCGGCATCTCCTTCTGCATCTCCTTCTGCAGCGGTGCCGGCTTCCGTCGCTGTTTCCGTCTCGGGTTCCTTTGCAGGATCTGAGCTTTCACCGCCCGAGCGTCGTTCCCATTCCCCGGTTTCCGGGTTCTGCACGGCCAGGCCCAGTTTCTCGGCGAGGGTGACTGCGTCGGTGAGCAGGATCTGCCACTGACTGTTGCGTGCCAACTCACGCGCGAGGTCGGGGTCGATCGATCCGTGCCCGGCCAGATACGCCGGGTTCGCGAGTAACCCGATGAGGGTGGCGATATCGACGGTGACCATCGTCAACGGCACCCGACGATCCGGCAATGCCGCATCTTTTTTCGGGCAGTCATCACGGTGGCACAGACATGCCAGGCGGGGTTCGCCGTGCATGCGGGCCATGAACGCATCACACAACCGGTCTTGTTTGCCGCGGGGGTCTTTGGGGCAGAGGGTGTCGGCCATTTCCTCGAGGAGTTGCCATGCGGCGGCGGCCTCGGGTGCGGTCAGCTCGGCCCGGATGCGGGCCAGTTCCCCGGCGGGGCTGTAGGAAACGTGGCGGAACCTCTTGGCGAATTCCCGCAGTGCAGCTGCTTCCTCGGGGGCGACCCGCAGCAGGATGTCCCAGATCTCCTTCTCCAGCGGACCTGGTGACGACCGACGGGCCGCCTCGACGATCTCGTCCTCGACCATCGTGACGATGTCGTCGGAAAGGTTGTCGAGGATCCGGCACACCGTCCGGACTCGCGGGAGGTCGATCTCCCCGGCCTCGAACGCGGACCGCAGCAGTGGAAGTCGGGTATGCAAGGCGACGCCCACGGAGACGTACGCCTCGGCGACCGTCGCCGAACATCCCAACGCCACTGCCATCTCGGTGCGTCCGTACCGGCTGTAGTGCTTGTACTTGGTGTCGTGGGTGATCCAGCTCCGATGGACGTCGTAGCAGGCGGAAATCTTACGAGACGCAAGACGATTCTCTGCCTGTGCGGCAGCGGTCAACGCCTCCAGCGACACGGTCGGTACTGCACCCATTTTCACCCCCCGGTGAGCCGAAACAAGAACGCATGTTCGAACAGAATGAAGACTATCTCGACCCACCGACAAGAACGCTCGAGCCTCGAGAAGGTCGGCTGGCCTGCCACAATTCGCCAGATCGTTCTACACTTCGACCCATGACCGAGCCCGATTCCACCGCGGCCGAGCTGTCCGAGTTGCGCGCCCAGGCAAGCACAGGCGATCAGGATGCACTCGACCAGTTGGTCGAACTCGCAGGCTCTCGAAACGACCTCGCCGAACTGCGCGCCCTCGCCGATGCAGGCAGTACCGATGCCGTCGACATCCTGGTCGAACTTGCCGGTGAACGCGGTGATCGCCTCGAGCTCCAGAGACTGGCGGCCGCAGGCAGCCAGGACGCCGCAGACATTCTCGACGAGCTCGACAGCTAGCCGGGGCTGGGCCGCTCCCCCAGTTGCACGGTGAGTCGGTGCGCCGCGTCGAGGAGCATCTTGCCCAGCTCCCGTCGTCGATCGTCGCGGAATCGCGTCTCGACACCGGTCAAGCTCAGTGCCCATGCCGGCTTGTCGGCGCGATCGAACACGGCGGCACCGAGTCCCCAGCTACCCTCCACGAGCAGCGCCGGATTGACGGCGAATCCCGTGGTGCGGGTGTGCGCTATCCGCCTGCGAATCGCCACGGCGGAGTGACTCTCTCCCCACTCCGGCACCAGATTCACGCCGTCGAGATACTCGTCGACCTCCCGATCCGGTAGGTGCGCAAGAATGGCCAACCCTGCCGACGCCACTCCGAGCGGCAACCGAATCCCCTCGTACAGCACGTGCGAGCGCAGCGGAAAACTTCCCTCCACGCGAAGCAAGCACACCGTCTCCGAACCCCGCCGGACAGACAGGAACGCACTCTCACCACTCTCGGTGGCCAACGCCTGCACTACTTTTCGCGCCTGGTCGGTGATGTCGTACCGCAGGGCCGCCATCGACCCCAGCAGGTAGATCTCCGGCCCCAGCGACCAGCGACCGGTACCTGCGTCGCGATCCACGAATCCCTGATCCGCGAGCGTGGACAGTAAGCGGTGGGTGGTCGGTCGCGCGATACCGGCCGCCCGCGCGAGAGCGGTGGTGGACGCACCGGATGGTTCCTCGGCTCCGGCTGCACGCAGCAACGAACAGATCTTCCCGATCACACTCGCGTTGGCTTCCGATGACGTCACCCGAGGATCGTACGTCCATTGAGTGGACACCAACTCTCGAACCGTTCACCGAATGAGCAATCGAGGCCATTTGTCCCACATCGAAGTGCAGCTCAGGTTCACTGAACACATCGTTTGCTCAACGAACACATCAGGAGTTCTTGTGACAGGAAAGACCTACGCGTCCACTGCCGACGCGGTCGCGGACATCGGCCGTGGGGCGACCATCGCGGTCGGCGGCTTCGGACTGTGCGGCATTCCGGACGCTCTCATCGAGGCCATCGCGAACACCGACGCCGACGAGCTCGAAGTGTTCTCCAACAACTGCGGCGTCGATGGCTACGGACTGGGAATCCTGTTGGCCGCCGGACGCATTCGCCGCGTCACCGCCTCGTACGTCGGCGAGAACAAGGAATTCGCCCGGCAGTACCTCGCCGGCGAACTCGAGGTCGAGCTGACCCCTCAGGGCACGCTCGCCGAACGACTCCGCGCCGGCGGCAACGGCGTTCCCGCATTCTTCACCCCCGCCGGAGTCGGCAGCCCCATCGCCGACGGCGGAATGCCGTGGCGATACAACGCCGACGGCTCGGTCTCGATCGCATCGCCGCCCAAGGAAACGCGAGTGTTCGGCGACAAGCGGTACGTACTCGAAGAGTCGATCAACGCCGACTTCGCGCTGGTGCACGCCGAAACTGGCGATACAGCAGGCAATCTCGTGTTCGACAAGACTGCGATGAACTTCAACCCCCTCGCCGCGATGGCCGGCAGAATCACCATCGCGCAGGTAGAGAATCTCGTGGAGCCGGGCGAGATCGACCCAGCCCACGTACATCTTCCCGGCGTGTTCGTTCAACGCGTCGTGCATACCGGGCCACAGGACAAGCGCATCGAAAAGCGCACCGTCAGTTCAGGAGTTCGAGCATGAGTGCAGGATGGACACGCGATCAGATGGCCGAACGCGCCGCGGCGGAGATGATCGACGGCGAATACGTCAACCTCGGCATCGGATTGCCGACACTGATCCCGGGATATCTGACCGATGACGTCAAGGTCACCCTGCACTCGGAGAACGGCATCCTGGGCACCGGACCTTACCCAACAGAGGACAAGGTCGACGCCAATCTCATCAACGCCGGCAAGGAGACTGTCACCGTCAATCCCGGTGCAGCGTACTTCGATTCGTCGTTGAGCTTCGGGATGATCCGCGGCGGCCACATCGACACAGCGGTGCTCGGCGGCATGCAGGTCTCCCGCACCGGCGACCTCGCCAACTGGATGGTGCCCGGCAAGATGGTCAAGGGTATGGGCGGCGCGATGGACCTCGTACACGGTGCCAGGCGCGTCATCGTCGTCATGGAACACACCGACCGTGCCGGCAACCCCAAGATCCTCGACGCCTGCACTCTGCCTCTCACCGGCCAGGGCGTCGTCGATCGCATCGTCACCAACTTGGCCGTCATCGACGTCGTCGGCGACGGCACGCTCGAGCTGGTGGAACTGGCACCGGGCGTGACCACCGAGCAGGTCACCGCCGCAACCGGATCGACCCTGAAGAGCTGACCGAACAACTATGGGCCCGAACGTCTCCGGAGACGTTCGGGCCCACAGTGTTTCGTTCTAGTCCGGAATCATGTCGAACGTGTCCGGATTCGGTCCGGTACGACCCTGCTCACCCTTGTCCAGCGCCGTGATGGCGTCGACATCGGCGGAGCTGAGCTCGAAGTCGAAGATCTCGAAGTTGGCCTTGACCCTCTCCGGCGTGACCGACTTCGGGAAGATGATATTGCCGCGCTGAATGTGCCAGCGGAGCACCACCTGCGCAACGGATTTGCCTGCCGCGTCGGCGATTCGCCGCACTTCCGTGTCGTCGAGGACGTTGCCCTGAGCGATCGGCGACCACGCCTCGGTGGGGATGGCATGCTCACGGCCGTAGGCCCACACGTCGTTGTTGACGAAGTACGGGTGCACCTCGATCTGGTTTACCGCAGGGACCGTATCGGTCTCCTCTGCGAGGCGATCGAGGTGAGCGGGCTGGAAGTTGGAGACACCGATGTTACGGGCGCGACCGTCGGCTGCGAACTCCTCCAACGTCTTCCACGTGGATACGAAATCGCCGTCGTAGCGGGTGGGCAGCGGCCAGTGGATGAGGAAGAGGTCGACGTAGTCGGTTCCGAGGTCGCTGAGCGTCTTGTCGAATGCCGAGCGCGCGTCGTCGGGCCGATGAAAGCCGTTGTTGAGCTTGCTGGTCACGAAGACCGATTCGCGATCGATTCCGGAGTTACGGATGCCCTCGCCGACCTGCTTCTCGTTGCCGTACATCTCGGCTGTGTCGATGTGCCGGTAGCCGATCTCGAGCGCCGTTTCGACGGCCTTCGCGGTCTCCTCCGGGTCGATCTGGAAGACGCCGAAGCCGAGCTGGGGAATCTGCTTGCCGTTTCTGAGCGTGACGTTGGGTACCTGAGTCATATCGCCGGGGTGCCCGCCCACTCTCGCCTTCAAACCGGGTGAAATGATGCGTGCGTGATAGTGCAGCGCATCCGGCGCGTCGTAGACGGAGTTGCCGAGAAATTCGGCCGGTCCACCTCCGCTCTGATTGCCCCCGAGCGCCACTTCGACCCCGCGCACCCGTGGTTCCTCACTGCACCCGAGCGGGGCAACGACGACACTCGAATTTCGGCCTGGACCGAGGGCAACCGCGTCGAGAACCTGGTGCACGGCAAGACCTACTTCGCTGCACTCGCACGAGCCCTCGAGCAGACCGAACGCGACGATCTGGTGCTCTTCACCGATTGGCGCGGAGACCCGGAGCAGCTGCTCACCGACGACGGCGTGACCGTCGAGGATGCCCTGGCCGCCGTCGCGCACCGCGGTGGCGTCGTCAAGGGCATGGTGTGGCGCTCCCACATGGAGACCCTCGGTTTCACCGGCCCCAAGAACCGCAAGCTTGCGCTGCTGCTGGAGGAGGCAGGCGGCGAGGTCATTCTCGACCAGCGCGTGCTGGTGACCGGAAGCCACCACCAGAAGTTCGTCGTCGTGCGGTACGGCAGGAAAGATCTGCCCGACGTCGCGTTCGTCGGTGGCATCGACCTGGCCCGTGCCCGACGCGACGATGCCGATCACTTCGGCGATCCTGTCTCACGTCCCTTCCCTCCCGAGTACGGCGAAATCCCCGCATGGCACGACGTGCAGGTGCAGATCGAAGGCCCGGCGGTCCGAGACGTGGAAGACGTCTTCCGCGAACGCTGGGAAGATCCCGCGGCTCTCTCGCGCCTACCGTGGCACGCGATTCCCGACTTCCTGCGCGGAGTGACGCGCGAGCCGTCGGAACTCCCTCCGGCGGCGCCGGCCCCGGAGCAGCAGGGCACGTGCTCGGTGCAGTTGTTGCGTACCTATCCCCGCCGACGCCCTGCCTACCCGTTCGCCACGAAGGGCGAGCGCAGCGCGGCCCGCGCGTACGCCAAAGCCCTCGACAGAGCAACCGAGCTGATCTACATCGAGGATCAGTATCTGTGGTCGGTCGACGTCGCTCGCGTGTTCGCCGCGGCACTGCGGCGCAAGCCGAACCTGCGGTTGGTGGTGGTGGTCCCCAAGCACCTCGACGACGACAGCAACTTGACCATTCCTTCTGCGCTGCTGGGACACTCGGCGGCGCTCGGGGTCATCCGCGCGGCCGGCGGTGATCGCGTTCTGGTGCTCGACATCGAAAATGACCGTGGCATACCGGTATACGTGCACTCGAAGGTCTGCATCATCGACGACGTGTGGACCGCGGTGGGATCGGACAACTTCAATCGCCGCTCCTGGACCCATGATTCGGAGCTGACCGCGGCCATCGTCGACGAGCAGCGCGACGATCGCGCACCCGTGGACCCGGCCGGCCTCGGCGACGGTGCCAGAACCCATGCGCGCAACCTGAGACTCGAACTGATCCGCGAGCACCTGGGACGGGCCGACGGCGACGACGCAGATCTCGTCGACCCGCAGCAGTTCTTCGATGTGGTTGCGGCCAGCGCGACCGCACTCGACAACTGGCATCGCAACCCGTCCGCGAAGTCCCGACCCGTCGGCCGACTGCGCAAGCACGAGATCTCGGTGCCGCCCGTCTGGCAACAGCGACTCGCAGCACTCGCCTACCGTTTGTTCGTCGACCCCGACGGACGTCCCATCGGGATGCGCCTGCGTCGTAGGTTCTGACGGCATCTCCGACCGACCCTTCCCACTCATTCCGTTTCGGACCTGACAAATCGGGCATTCGCGATCGGTGCCTTCCTCCTCTCGTACGCCCACTGCCCTCGTCTTCGCACCGTCTCCGCTTCTGACGGTGACTCTCGACGCCGCCCCGAACGGCAGTACCGAACTGCACGTACACGCAGGCGGTCAGGGTCACTGGATCGCGCGGATGGCGTCGGTGCTCGGTCTCGATGTCACGCTCGCCGGGGTCTTCGGCGGTGAGATCGGTGCCGTGCTGCGCGGCATCGTAGAGAGTGAGGGCATCTCCGTCGTCTCCATCGATATCGGTCAGGAAAGTGGCTCCTACGTGCACGACCGCCGCAGCGGAGAGCGCGAGGTACTCGCCACGGTGGATCCGCCACCGCTGGCCAGGCATGCGCTCGACGATCTGTTCGGTGCGGCACTTGCCACCGGTGCCCGCAGCGACGTGGCAATTCTCGGCGGACCGCACGCCGACGACATCGTGCCGCCCGAGGTGTACGAGCGGCTGTGCGCAGACCTACGCGCGCTCGATGTCCCGGTGGTAGCCGACCTGTCGGGACCGACGATGCAGGCTGCTCTCACCGGCGGTCTCACGGTGCTCAAGGTCAGTCACGAGGATCTCATCGCCGACGGCGGTGCAGAATCCGAAGATCCGAAGCACCTGATCGATTCGATGCGAAAGATGCACGACGCAGGTGCCGAGGTCGTCGTGATCTCACGAGCGGGAGACCCGGCGTTGGCTCTCGTGGAGGGCGACGTACTCGAGATCGTCACCCCGGGTCTGCAGATGGTCGATCACCACGGCGCAGGCGATTCGATGAGCGCCGGTATCGCGACCGGAATCGCCCAGGGAATGTCGATGCAGGAGGCGCTACGGCTGGGCGGAGGCGCGGGCACCGCCAACGTCACCCGCCGTGGCCTCGGTAGCGGGCGGAAAGATCTGGTACTCGGGCTGACCGAATCGGTGGACGTGCGTCCGTACGGCAAGGCGGGCAAGAAATGAGAGCCCTGATCACCAATGACGACGGCGTGCACAGCGCGGGCATCGCACTGCTGGCACGAGTGGCCCTCGATGCCGGCCTCGACGTCGTGGTGGCCGCGCCCCACGAGGAGCGCAGTGGTGCCAGCGCTTCGTTGACGGGGATGGGCGTCGACGACCACCTCGGTATCGAGATGACCGAGATCGAGGGACTACCCGAGGTGACGGCGTATGCGGTGCAGGCCTCGCCTGCCCTCATCGCGTTCGTCGCTACGAGAGGGGCCTTCGGCGACGTACCGGACCTCGTGCTCTCGGGCATCAATCACGGCCCCAATACCGGTGCTGCCGTTCTGCATTCGGGAACGGTGGGCGCGGCGTTGACGGCCCTGACGCACGGGGTTCCTGCCATGGCGCTGTCCTCGCTCGCCACTCGACCGTCGCACTGGGAGACTGCCGAACACGTCGCACACCTGGCGGTGACATGGATGGTCGCGCACCTGACCGTCGATGCCGTGGTCAACGTCAACATTCCCGACGTTCCCCTCGCCGACTTCGCCGGAATCGTCCCGGCGTCACTGGCTCGCTACGGCGCTGTGCAGGCCGAAATAGGAGACCGCGGAGAAGATTTCGTGACCGTCCAGTTCGACGCGATCCGAGCGGAGGACGACGATTCCGACGCCTCGCTGCTGGCCCGGAACTGGGCGACCGTCACCGCACTGCGTCCCCCGAGCGAGGTGGAGGGTATCGATCTGTCGACCATGCGCGAGTGAGGTCGGTGCCGAGGATCGAGAATTGTCGGTGCCCTCGGGCACACTGGGAACTACGCACCGCACATGCCACGGACCTAGGGGGTCACCGCGTATGACGTTTCATTCTGTAGTTCCACCGTTTCTGCTCGAACGGCTCCAGGGAGCCGGTGCCCGCGCCACACTGCTCGCCGACCGTGAGATGCGTGCGGGACGAGAAGTCGTTCAGGCACGTACCGCCATCGCGCCGCGCACCGGCGGCACACTCGAACGCACCATCTCCGACGCTAAATCGACTCGCGACCTCCCGGGCCAGCAGGTTCGCGCCGAGGGTGAAGATCCCACCGGCGATACCGCAACCGACGAGGCATACGACGGTCTCGGTGCCACGTACGCGTTCTTCGACGAGGTGTACGGCTACTCGAGTCTCGACGGCAGCGGCCTGCCCCTCGACGCGACGGTGCACTACGGCCAGGACTACGACAATGCGTTCTGGGACGGCTCGCGCATGGTGTTCGGCGACGGTGACGGCGAGGTGTTCGCACGCTTCACTGTCTCGCTCGGCGTCATCGCGCACGAACTGGCACACGGGTTCACGCAGTACACCACCCCGCTCGAATACAAGGACCAGGCCGGCGCACTGAACGAGTCCGTCTCCGACGTGTTCGGCGCACTCGTCGAGCAGTACACCGCGAAGCAGAACGCCGAGGACGCGTCGTGGCTGATCGGTGAAGGTCTGTTCCTTCCCGCCGTTCAGGGGAGGGCTCTGCGCTCGCTCCTCGAGCCGGGCACCGCCTACGACGACGATGTGTTGGGCAAGGATCCGCAGCCGGCGAGTATGGACGATTTTGTCGTCACCACCGAGGACGACGGCGGCGTACACATCAATTCGGGTATCCCCAACCGCGCGTTCGCCGTTGCAGCCACCACTCTGGGAGGCCCGGCGTGGGACCGCGTCGGGCAGGTCTGGTTCGACACGATGACCGTCGGCGGACTCACGCCAACCGTGGACTTTGCCGGCTTTGCCGCCGCGACACTCGCGGCAGCAAACAAGCGATTCGGAGCCGGGTCCGACGTTTCCGAGGCCGTGGCCACGGGTTGGTCTACCGTGGGGGTGAAGACAACCGGTCTTGAGTCCCTACCGAAGCCGAGCGAGAATCGGGTGTGATCGAGGGCAGATGAGCCTGCGCATCGAGGTACTACGAACCGGCGGAGTCGCCGGGATGTCCAAGCGTGGCGTCGTCGAGACCGACGAGCCGGAATGGCAGTCGTTGGTCGAGGCCGCGCAGCCGTACCTTGCCGATCAGCAGGCCACCGACGCGGCCGAGTCGAACGCCCGCGACACATTCGTCTGGAACGTGTCGGTGGGCGAGCATTCGTGCCGAGTCGGCGATTCGGCCCTGACCGGGCCCCTACGCGACCTCGCGGAGCGCACACTCCGCGAGGGCCGCGTCAGGTAGTTCAGCCCTGTAGTCAGCCCAGCTGTCAGGCCTTCCACTCCTCGCTGCGTTCTTCGGTTGCCTTGCTCAGTGCCTCGACGGTGGCGTCGACTCCGAAGTCCTTGCCGTACACCGGCGACCCCGGCTGCTGTCGCCAGGAATCCTCGAGGGTTCCGGCATCGACGGGGTCGAAGCCGAGCTCGTCGATGACCGAGAACACGAACTTCTTCGAGTCGGCGCCGTTGCCTGCGATCGGAAGCGCGATGCGCCCGTCGGTCCCGGCCGGTACGCCCTTCTCGAGCAGGTGCTTGTACCAAATTCCGTTGAAGGCCTTGATCACCGGCTCACCGAGTTGCTGTGCCACCCAGACGCTTTCGGGTGTTCCGCCTTCGATCTCCTCGATCAGCCCGTCGCGCTGCTGCGGGTAGTAGTTATTCGTTTCGATGATCGGCGCCCCGGGCTTACGAGCACTGGTGATTCCTGCAGCGAGATCCGGAACGTTCTTCTGCGGGATACTCAGAATGACGAGGTCGGCATCCTCCGCGGCATCCGCGGCCCACACCGCGGTCGCTCCGGTTTCGGCCGCCAGGTCGGCAAGAGTCTCCGGATCTCGTGAGTTGGAGAACCGAACCTCGTGTCCGAGTGCTGCGAGACGGCGCGTGAGCGTGCCGCCGATCTGTCCACTTCCGATGATGCCAATTTTCATGTCCGGAACAAACGATCCGGGACGAGATCTATTCCCGTCAGGAACCCACAGAGACCTTCGATCGGGGCCGACCGAACTTCATCGCCTTGTCCACGAGCTTGCCGTACCGCAGAACCGGCAGGTCACGGAAATAGTTCATCCGCAGCTTCCACGGGGTTTCGCTGCCCTGCCTCGGGAAGTTGTCGACGGCCCGCAGCACGTAACCGGCGGCAAAATCGAGAAACGGTTCTTCGGCGACGGAGGGATCGCGTTCGAGCTCGACGGTGCTGTACCCGTTCTCGTCCATGTGAGCGAGAAGCCGCATGACGTAGTTCGACACCATGTCGGCCTTGAGCGTCCACGACGCGTTGGTGTACCCGACGACAAAAGCGAAGTTGGGGATGCCGGTGAGCATCATGCCCTTGTACGCCATGGTGCTGGGCAGATCCACGTCCTCACCGTCGACGCGGAACGTCGCGCCGCCGAGTGCGGACAGGTTCAATCCCGTTGCGGTGACGACGATATCGGCGTCGAGGTGCTGGCCGGACTTCAACTTCAGGCCGGTCTCGGTGAAGCTGTCGATGTGATCGGTGACGATCGAGACCTCGTCCTTGCGGATCGAGCGGAACAGGTCGTTGTCGGGCACCAGGCACAGGCGCTGATCCCACGGGTTGTAGGACGGGGTGAAGTGCGTGTCGAGGTCGTATCCCTTCGGCAGCCAGCCCTCCTGCAGTTTCCGGATCCGCTTCTTCATGAATTCCGGGTACTTCTGACTCAACGTGAAGATCAACATGGCCATCGACACGTTCTTGAGCCGGGTCACGCTGTACGCCAATTTCTTCGGCAGTCGCTTTCGCAGTGTCTGCGCGATCGGATCCTTGGACGGCAGCGAGAGGATGTAGCTCGGCGACCGCTGCAGCAACGTCACGTGCTCGGCCTCGCGAGCAAGGTTGGGAGCCAACGTAATTGCCGTTGCGCCACTGCCGATGACGACGATCTTCTTGCCCGCGTAGTCCAGATCCTCCGGCCAGTGCTGCGGGTGGATGACCTGCCCACCGAAATTCTCCTGGCCGGCGAACTCCGGACTGAAGCCCTTGTCGTAGTTGTAGTAACCGCTGCAGGAGAACACGAACGACGCGGTGATCGTGACTGTCTCGTCGGTATCGCTACGCTGCGCGGTCACCGTCCAGAACTGCTGCTCGGACGACCATTCGAGGGCAATCACCTTGTGGTGGTACCGAATGTGCTTGTCGACGCCTGCTTCTCGGGCAGTTTCGACGATGTAGTTGCGAATGTCGGTGCCGTCGGCGATGGACTTCTCGCCCATCCACGGCTTGAAGCTGTACCCCAGGGTGTACATGTCGGAATCGGAGCGAATACCGGGGTAGCGGAACAGATCCCACGTGCCACCGATCGCGCCGCGGCTCTCCAGGATGGTGTACGTCTTCCCGGGCAGATCGTGCCCGAGATGACGCGCGGCCCCGATGCCGGACAGGCCGGCACCGATGATGAGGACATCGACCTCGGGGGTGGTCAGTACGGCAGTCATATCAGCAACGATTCCTTCGGTGGGGGGTCAGCTGGTCTTGTTGCGAGCGCTCTCGGACCTACCGAGGCGAGCTACTTCTTCGTCCATCTTGGGCAGGATGGTCGGCACGTGCGCCAGCATGCTGCGATCGCCGACGCGCGAGGTGATGACGGCCTTGAACCAGGACGCTGCACCCACCCAGCGCGGTACGTAGACGCGACGCTTGCGCTTGGCCAGACCGTCGACGAACGCGTCGACACACTGCTCGACGGTCATCGTCTTCCCGAGGGGGCCGGGCAGTACCGCAAGCAAATCCTGGAATGCGGTGAGATCGGACTTCGCGTCCTGCACCATCGGGGTATCGATCCAGGCCATGTGGGCGGAGCCGACATCGACTCCTCGGTAGTTCACTTCCAGCCGAAGCGCATTCGCGAAATGCTCGGCCGCAGCCTTGCTCGCGTTGTAGG
This sequence comes from Rhodococcus ruber, assembly GCF_027270735.1. Taxonomy (GTDB): domain Bacteria; phylum Actinomycetota; class Actinomycetes; order Mycobacteriales; family Mycobacteriaceae; genus Rhodococcoides; species Rhodococcoides rubrum_A. The sequence goes on from NZ_JAPWIJ010000006.1 coordinate 98,823, forward strand.
CCGCCAGACCGGGGCAGGGGGTGAACGCTGCCAGCGAGGAGACGACGAGGATGTAGCCGTTGCGTTCTATCAGCGACGGTAGTGCGGCGCGGACGGTGTTGAACACGCCCATCACGTTGATGTCCATGACCCGCTGGAACGTGGCCGGATCCACCTGCATGATCGATCCGTAGCTGGCGATACCCGCGTTGGCGAGCACCAGATCGATACCCCCGTAGGCCGCGATACCGCCGTCGACTGCGCGCTGCATGTCGTCCAGATTTCGGACGTCGGCGACGAACGCCTCGGCCTTCAGCTGCGTCGCCAGCTCGCGCAGCGGGGCCTCGTCGACGTCGACGAGTACCAGCCGGGCACCTTTGCCTGCCAGGTCACGTGCAGTGGCGGCACCGATTCCCCGTGCTGCTCCGGTGATCAGAACCACCTTGTTCCGTAGCGTCGACGCCGCCATGTGCTCCCCCTCGATCCGAATGCTTGTCTGCGAACACTTTGCATCTGATACCGAGCGGTGTCAAGATCTGTGTGTGACTACGCATCACAGTGAAGTCGGCCGCACCTACCGAGGTGCCGATCCGCAACAGCGGCAGCAGGAGCGTCGGATACGCCTGCTCGACGCAGCCGTCGAAGTCTTCGGCACCACCGGCTATCGGACCGCAACGGTGGAGAAGGTGTGCAGCGAGGCGGGCCTGACCAAGCGCTACTTCTACGAGTCGTTCACCAACAGCGAGGACCTGCTGATGGCGACCTATGCCCGCGCCACCGACGCCATGCGCGAGAGCATTCTCGCCGGAGCTGCCGCAGAGACGAACTCCAGCGAGCAGGTGCTCCGCGGAGCCCTCACCGGCTTCTTCACGTTTGTCGCCGAACAGCCCAAGTCTGCACGCATCGCCTTCGTGGAAATCCTCGGCGTATCGCCCACCGTCGACGCGCTGTACCGCAAGACCACCACCTCGTTCTCCGCGACGGTGCTACAGGTGGCCGAGACCGTCGGGTCCAGCCGTGGCCTGGCCGGGCCCAACCGTCGAACACTGGCGATGGGACTGGTGGGTGCGGTCCTCACCATCGCTCAGCAATGGCTGCTGTCCACCGAACGCGAACCCCTGGACTCGGTGATAGCCAGTGCCCACACCATCCTGGCCGCGGTGGTGTTCGGACGCGTCGACGGCTGAGCAGCTGTCACTCCCTGCTCTGCAGCGGTTCCACAGGCTCGTCCGCGGTGGCGCGTTCACCGGATTTGACGACGACAACACCGAGCAGGATCAGTGCGCCACCGGCGAGTTGGATCGGTGCCGGTGCTTGACCGAGTAGCAGCCACGCGAACACCAGTGCCGCAACAACTTCCATCAGACCCATGAACGACGCCAGCCTCGAGCCGAGGCGTCGACCCGCGGCGATCCCGAGGACGTAGGCAAGCGCTGCCGTCACCACTCCGAGCCCGATGATCGGAACCCACCACGGCACAACGGCATCGACGAAGGTGACATCGGTCAGCGGGGCTGCGAACGGCACGATTCCGACGAGCCCGGCAACCAGCAGGATCAGCCCGCCCGCGAGCAACCCTCCGCCTGCGAGCACGATCGGCGGAAGTCCGTTGCTCTCGTCGGCAGAGAGCACCCAGTAGACGGCTGCACCGGCCATCGCGCCGAGTGCCCACAGCACGCCGACGGTATCGACGTCGGCACCGGAGATCAGGTCGAGCACGAGCACCAGACCCATTGCGGCCAACAGTGCACCCACCAGGGTCAGGCGGCCCGGGCGTTGGTGATGGCGGAACCACATCCACCCGATGACGGCCACCGGCGAGGTGAATTCGATGAGCAGCGCTACACCCACCTCCATGCGACCGACCGCGTTGAAGAAGGCGAGTTGACAGCCTGCGACCGCGAACGCTCCGTACGCCGCGATCAGCTTCCAGTTCTTGGCCAGCAGCCTCCAGCGGCCGCGTAGCGCCAGGATCGACGGAATCAGCAACACCGCTGCCGCCAACAGAATCCGCGCGGTCACCGCGGCCCCGGCCGTCCAGCCGGCGTCGAGCAATCCCGTGGCGAGTGAGCCGGAAAGCCCGAAGGACGCGGCCGAGAGCAACGCGAACCCGAGCCCCGAAAGCCGGCGCGAGCGCGCAGCAGCGTCGTGGGTGGCCGCGAGATCCACCGTCGTGTCATGAGTGTAAGCCGTCATGACATGTGACAGTAGAGACCGACTTGGTAAGGTGTCAACATGCTTTTTGCTCATGACGCAGAACTGTCGCTTCTGTCCGCCGTGGCATTGGTCAATTCCGCTGAGGATCCGGACACGTTGACCACACGCAGCGAGCTGGCCGAGTTCATCACCGAGCAGGGCTACTCCGGGCGGTTCGACGGCGACGACGCAGAGCTGGACGCCGTCCGGGCCCTGCGACCGACGCTGCGAGCGCTGCTCACCAGCAGCCGCGACGACGCAGTCGTCGAGGTGAACCGCCTGCTGGCCGAGTCCTCTGCGCTGCCGCGTCTGGTGCGTCACGGGGACCTCGACTGGCACATCCACGCTGTGGCCGACGACAGTCCGCTCGCGACCCGCATCGTCGTAGAAACCGCAATGGCGATGATCGACGTCATCCGCGCCGACGAGCTGTCCCGCTTCGACGTCTGTGCCGACCCCGATTGCAACGGGCTGGTTCTCGACCTCTCCAGAAACCGCTCTCGCCGGTTCTGCAGCACAACCTGCGGCAACCGTGCGGCGGTCGCCGCGTACCGGGCACGCAAGGCCCAGTAGCGGAGGGCTCCTCGAGGCCGACGGCATAGTCGACGGACTTCCGGGTATCCGGGGATGGAACTTAGCGAGAGGAACATCCCCCATGGTCGAGAAAAGGCCTTCCAAGACAAGCTGGGCACGTGCGGTCGAGAACATGTTGGCCGTCATCTTGATTTTCGCCGGAATCGCGGCCGCAGGCGGTCTGATCGCCGCCTTGGCGGGCGGCTTCGAAGGGTGGGCCATCGTTGCCGGTGTCACCGTCGTCGTGCTGTTCGGTGCCGCATTCTTCGCTGTTCGAGACGGTGCCCGACGGCGCGCCCGGGAAATCGACACCGTCGTCTACGCACCCGACAGCACCGACCAACTGTTCGACGTGGATCCGAACACCGGTGAACGCACTCCCCACCGCGAATAGTTCGACGTGCTGTGCTTTCGGTGAATCACGAGGTCATGATGGGACCGATTCGAGACGCACCATCGAATCGGTCCCGAGGAAGAACACCCCGGACCGCGTCTCGACGATCGAACCCGACTCCGTGAATCCGTCGGATCTTTCGGGCAGTGGCCATCGCCACCGCACGTCGTCCGATTCCGTGGTGGCGACGAGCGCGTTCTCCTCGAACGAATAAGCGGTGTTGCCGACGGTCGTCTCGGACGCGTACGGATCACGCAGCGTCCACACGTCCGCACCGCCTGCGTCGACGATGGTTGCGTCGGAATTCAATTCGAGCCCCTCGAGCGGCGCACCGGTCTGCGGATCGAAGAACGTCGCCTCGCCGCCGAGGGTGACGAGACCACGCCCATCGGACACGTGAATCAGCGGGCCCTCGACGCCATCCCAGCCCGCGAAGGACGTGATCGGGCGCGACCACATCCGATCGAGGGCATCGATGGAACCACCGTGCAGCACCGATTCGCCGTCCTCGGGGTTGCCCTCGAGCAGGAAGACGGACTGCCCGTCGCTCTCGATGGCGTACGGGAACCAGGCTTCGGGGATCGGCGTTCTCCGTGCCTCCCCGTCGTCCACGCCGATCCTCACGATCGACGGGACGTCGGAATAGGAATCCAGACAGACGATGTCGGTGCCCACAGGCTCGCTTGCGCATTGGTCGACATTGCCGGGTGACTTCTTCCAGCGGACATCGCCGCCCTCGGCATCGATGGCCACGAACTCGATCGAATCCACGGAATACGATCGAGGATTCGGCAGTCCCGCTGCAGTGACGAGAACATCACCGACGTCGATCACCCCGGTGACGCTCGAATCGAATTGCAGATTTGCTGCGGGAGAACGAAATTCGGCGAATTTGCGTCCGTAGACTGTCTCCACGTCGATCTGCCACGTCGGGTCGAGGATGGGCCCGGCCAATGCCTGCGTACTGGTCGTCTCCTCCGAGAATGTCGGTGTCATCGCCTGGATATCCGACGGCTGTTCGACGGGAACATCCTGCATCGATACCACGACGACTGCAGCGACGACGGATACGGCGGCGACAGCGACCGCAACTCCTGCGCCGATTGTGGACCTTCTCTGCGAATCGGTCATGGCCACTGCGCAATCGGAGCCTGCGCCACAGCATCGAGCACCTCGAAAGACAGTGGTTCCGGCAACACCAGCGGTGCGTACTGGGTGGGCTCGAGGTCGACCGTCGAGCGGACCGACACCTGCACCCCGGACGGTCGTGTCACCGTCACCGAACGGGTGAGCTGTGTGGCGCCGTCCTCGGAGACGAAGCTGTTCATGATGTCGGCGTCGTAACTTTCGACCACCGAACCGTCGGGCAGCGTTCGTGTTTCGATGACGGGGCCGTACGCGGACTCTGGATCGTAGGGATCGAGTGGCACCGGAAGTTCCATACCTCCGGCCACGGAAATGGACATCGCGATATCGGTACCGACAACTTCGAGATCGGTGCACACCCCAGAGCCGTAATAGCCGGGAACAAGGGACCCGATCGGTCGATCGAGCCGCGGCGCGTCGGGCAGCGACTCCCACGCGATCGTCAACGCGTCGTTCGCCGCGGCGACGGAATCGGCCCGAACATCCTGTGAAGTTCCGGAATCCGATGTCCAGAGACTGCAATCCTCACGTGGTGCAGCACTTCCCGCCGGCGCAGCGACCGTGACACGCAGATCCGGCAGCGCCGCGATGTCGGCCAGCTCGGATGCCTCCAGTGGAAACTCGTCCGATTCGGTGTCCGTGAGATTGGCGGTCACCTGCGTCCCGTCCGGATGATAGGCGGTGGCCGTGCGGAAGTGAGTTCGGTTACCGCCGTACTCGTACCAATTGTCGTTGGTGTCGACGACGGTGCCGTCGGAGTTGCTGGTTCGCGCATCGAGAGCGCCTGCGACACAGGCGGGTACGCCGGTCTCGGACGGCCGAACGTCGACGCTTGCGTACGCAGACGAGTCGGCCCGGGTCAATGTTCCCGTCGCGCTCGTGCTGGGCTCGAAGCCCTCCGGTGCAGTACCGCCGAGGTCGTCGATCGGTTGGAAGGTCAGAGACTGGGATGGGGCGGCCAGTTCGACGGTGACGTCCGTTGGTAGCGCGGCGAGAACGGCGTCGGACATGGCACCGGCCTTACCCGAGGTGAGCCACGGATAGGCGGGATCGTCGTAGGACGGAGTCTCGCCTCCGATGGACGACGAAGATACGAAGATTGCACCCTCACTCGACGGGGGCGGCTCGACCTCCGAACAGCCCGGGATGTCCACCGGATACTCGATCGGCTCGGACACAACTTCGGAATCACCGACGGCAACAGCCGACTCCGGCGATCGAAGCAGGCCGGCCGCGACGACACCGAGGGCCACCACCGTGACGATGACAGAGATGTCGATGATGGCGTCGCATCTTCTACCGTCGGGCACGAGACGACAATACAGACCCAAAGGAAGGTTTTGGCGCTGTTGCGTTGACGATCGGTCGAGTGCGACAACCTATCGTTCCAGCTCACCGAGGTTGCTCTGCATCCTACCGGTCACGACGACCGCACTGCGTTCACCTCGAATACATCACCGAGTGTTGGCATGGGGCCATCAAATTCGACAGCACCAGGTGAGGGGTTGCGGTGGCCCGAATACAGCTCGAATCCGTCTCCAAGAAGTTCGGCAGCAGCTACGCGTTGACGGAGATACATCTCGACATCGCCGACGGCGAATTCCTGGTTCTACTCGGACCGAGCGGCTGCGGGAAGTCGACCCTGCTTCGACTGGTCGCAGGCCTGGCCCAGCCGAGCGGCGGCCGAATTCTGCTCGATGGCACAGACATCACAGTCGTGCCGCCGCGTGACCGAGACCTTGCGATGGTGTTTCAGAGCTACGCGCTCTATCCGCACCTGAGCGTGGCCAAGAACATCGGCTTCCCGCTTCGGTCACGCAAATTCTCCCGTAGACGCATTGCGGATTCGGTGGCCTCCGTTGCCACGGCCCTCGATCTGAGCGAGCTGTTGAACAGACGACCGGCCGAACTCTCCGGTGGGCAGCGGCAGCGAGTTGCTTTGGCTCGGGCCATGGTTCGAGATCCCGGCGCGTTTCTGATGGACGAGCCCCTGTCCAATCTCGACGCCAAGCTTCGCAGTGCCACCCGCACCGAGTTGATCGAACTGCATCGGCGAATCGGCACCACCTTCCTCTACGTCACACACGATCAGGTGGAGGCCATGACGATGGCGACGCGAATCGCGCTGATGGACAACGGCCGCATCGAACAGGTCGGCACACCGTCCGAGCTCTACGACACCCCGAAATCGGTCTTCGTGGCCGGATTCCTCGGTGCCCCGCCGATGAACCTGTTCGACGCCACCGTCACGGCGCATCGAGGCGAACTTCACGCCGTGGCTCCAGGAGTGAACATTCCCCTGGGGATCGTGGCGGGCGCACATACCGATCAGCCGGTCACAGTCGGCATCAGGCCGGAGAAGATGCACATCACGGACGCATCCACTCGCCTTCAAGCCGACGTCACGACGGTGGAGAACCTCGGCAGCGAGGAGCTCGTCCACATTCGTGCAGGCTCGAACACGTTGTGCATCCGAGCTTCTCGACCGTCTCCGGCCCGCGTCGGAAGCCCGATCTCCATCCGGGTCGAGCCCGCGGACGTGCATCTGTTCGACCCCGAAACCGGGCGGCGCCTGATCTGGGCGCCCGAGGACACACCTGCCCGAGACCGATCACCGCTTTACGTGGCGTAACCATCCCACTCCCCTCATCGAACGGAAAGTGCAGACAGTGAAACGCATTCTCACCGGATCGGGAGCGCTCTTGGTGAGCGCTCTGCTGTTGACCGCCTGCGCAGGACTGGGCAGTACCTCGGCCCCCATCTCGACAGCAGGATCGGCCGCGATTCCAGAACTCGCCCCTGATCAACCGGTGTCCATCGTCTTCGAGAGCTACAACTACGGGCTGGCCGGTGCCTGGACGGACACGTTCGACGCCCTGATCGGCGAATTCGAGAAGCAACACCCGAACATCACTGTCACCGCCCAGAAGCCACAGGGCAACAGCCCCAATCCCGCCACCGATACCGTGTCGAGTATCCAGAGCCAAATGGTTGCCGGGGTGCCGCCGGACGTGGCGCAGCTCGGCTTCAGTGACCTCGACTTCACCATTCACCAGCTGGGCGCGAAGTCGCTCGACGATCTCGTCGGCAAGGACGAGGTGCAGCGCAACTTCGACGGCGTACGGCACCCGTACGCCCCTACTGCGCGAGCACTTGCCGACTGGGACGGCACGACATACGGAGTGCCGTTCGTCTTCTCCACCCCTGTCTTCTATTACAACGCAACCCTGTTCGAGCAGGCCGGTCTCGATCCGGCGAGTCCGCCCACAAAGTGGGACGAGGTAGCCACCGCCGCATCGGCCATCGCGTCGAAGACCGGCAAGGGCGGGGTGTATCTGGACTGCCTCACCAAATCGGCGAAGGATTGGTGCTTCCAGAGTTTGGTTCGGTCCAACGGTGGTCGAGCGATATCGCAGGACCGGTCGACGCTCGAGTTCGATGCACAACCTGCCGTCGACGCCGTCGCAATGGCCCGCGGACTCGTCGACACCGGGGCCACGCCGAAGCTCAGCCAGCAACAGGGGTACGAAGCCTTTGCTCGCGGCGACATGGGAATGATCCTCGAAACGAGCGCGATACAAGGCACATTCATCAAGGGCGCGAAGGACAAGTGGGACCTGCGGGCCACCACGATGCCGTCGTTCGACTCGAAGCCTTTGGTACCGACCAACTCCGGGGCGTCGCTCTTCACCTTCGCCTCCGATCCTGCGAAGCAGCGAGCATCCTGGGAACTGATCGAGTTCCTTACCAGCGAAGAGTCCTACATCGCGATCTCGAAGGGTATCGGCTACCTGCCCTTGCGTACCGGGCTCGTCGACGATCCCGACGGGTTGAAGGACTGGGCCGAGTCCAATCCGCTGATCGAACCCAACCTGACGCAGCTGGCGACGATGGAGCCGTGGGTGTCGATGCCGGGCAACGATTATCTGCAGATCCGGGACGGCATGATGGACGCCGTCGAATCGTCGGTGTACCAGGGAGCCGACCCCGCAACGGCGTTGACTGCCGCTCGGGAGCAGGCCGCGACTCTTCTGCCAGCATCATGAGGGGGTCAGGATTTACGCTCGTGCAGTTGAGCGACACGCATCTGCGGGCTGCAGGAGAAATGGTTCACGGAAGTGTCGACACATTCGCCAATCTGACGTGTGCTCTCGACATGCTCGTGACCTCCGGGCAGCGCATCGACGCGATGATCTTCTCCGGTGACGTGGCCGACGACGGTGATCCGGCCGCGTACCGTCGACTACGGGGTGCTGTCGATCCGGTGGCCGAATCACTGGGTGCGGCAACGATCTACGCGATGGGAAATCACGACGAGCGGGCAGCGTTCGGTCGTGAGTTACTCGACGACACTCGGGCGTCGGACCCGGATCGCACGTTCGACTCGGTTCAGGTCGTCGACGGAGTTCGCATCGTCGTGCTCGACAGCTCGACACCGGGGCGACACGACGGCCGGATAGAGCCACATCAATTGCGTTGGCTTGCAGAGGCGTTGGCGGTGCCATCGCTGCGTGGGACGATCCTGGTGCTGCATCACCCGCCCATTTCGTCGCCGGTGGTGACGGTCGACTGCCTGAGGCTGCAGAATCCTGCTGACCTCGAGTCCGCGATTGCAGGATCGGATGTGCGCATGATCGTCTGCGGCCACGCCCACCACACCGGTGCAGGGTCCGTCGGCGGTGTTCCGGTGTGGGTCGGTCCTGCGATGTCGTACCGTGTCGACACCTCTCCCCCGGCCGGGCGGCACCGAGGACTGATCGGCTTCGGCTTCACTCGCATAGACCTGCTCGAATCCGGTTTCACCGCAACCGCCGTCGAGGTGACGCCTGCCGCCACCGTGTACGACGAGTCTCGGCAATCGGTACTCGACAAGCTCGCCCATCTCTCACGCCAGGGCGGGTGAGAAAGGGTGTTCGTCACTGTCGCGGATCGACCGCCCGAGACCGTCCTCGATACGGATGCAGGACCCATCGTTCGCGAGGGCCGGTGGCGGCGGGTGATCCGGTCGGCGCAGCCGTACTTGTATCTGGCACCGGCCGTCGGCCTGTTGATCGTCTGGACGTATCGACCACTGGTGCAGGCCGCGGAGCTGTCGACCTACTCGTGGAACCTATTGCCGACCACACTGATGGTTCCGGTCGGTGCCGACAACTATCGGCGACTGCTCGAGCTACCGGCCGTCGGAGACTCCCTGTGGCGCACAGTGATTCTTATCGTCGGGCTACTGCCGTTCTCCATCGTACTTCCGGTGGCCATCGCGTTCGCCACCCGAAAGGTGAACGGGCGCGCACGGGTTGTCTACCAGAGCATCGTCTTCGCGCCGTTCCTCATCGCACCCGTCGCCGGAGCGGCCGTGTGGCAGTGGCTGCTCGACCCAGGTGCCGGCATCGTCAACCGCATCATCGGCTCGGATCGCAACTGGATTCAGGACGCGGACACCGCACAGTTCGTGATCATCGTGATCACAGGTTGGCACTTCCTGGGTTTCGCAGTTCTGGTGGTGTCCGCGGGGATGGCCGGTATCGACACGTCGTACCAGGAGGCTGCGGAGTCGGACGGTGCGTCGAAGTGGCAGATCGACCGCTGGATCGTCCTGCCGTTGCTGTCGCCGACCCTGGTGTTCCTGGCCCTGATGACCGTGTTGTTGAGCGCTCAGTGGACGTTCCCGCTCATCGATACCTTGACTCAGGGCGGTCCGTCTCGGTCTACGACCAACATATATTACCTGCTGTGGGACTACGGCTTCCGCACGTTCGACGCCGGACTGAGCGCGGCCGCGGGCATCGTGCTGTTCGTGGGATTCGGGGCGCTCGCCGGCTGTCTCGTGTTGTTGTCGGAAAAGGTTGCCTTTCATGACGATTGATATCGGCCGCCTACGCGGACACCTGATTCTCGGCATCACCGCGCTGGCGTGTGCGTTTCCGATCTACTGGTTGTTCGCGACGTCGTTGCGCCGCCCCGACGACGTCTATTCGCTCTCCCCCGTACCGTGGCCCCTCTCGCTGGCCAACTACACCGACGCGGCGAACAAGGTGGACCTGTTCGGGCTGTTGGGCAACACGTTTGCCGTTGCGCTCGCGTCGTCGACGGCACAGCTGCTGATCGCTGTGCTGGCATCGTATGCCTTCGCGATGTACACCTTCCGGTTCCAGAAGTTGCTGTACCTCGCGTTCGTCGGCACGTGGCTGGTGCCGTTCCAGGTGACGATGTTGCCCAATTACGTTCTGCTGTATCAGTTGGGGCTGATCAACACCCTCGCGGGCGTCGTCGTGCCCACACTCTGTTCCGCATTGGCCGTGCTGCTGCTTCGTCAACACATGGCAGGCTTTCCGAAAGAGCTGATCTCGGCCGCACAAATGGATGGACGTTCCTCGTGGTCGATCCTGTGGACTGTGGTGGTTCCCAACCTCAGGCCCGCACTCGCTGCCCTGTCGATCCTGTTGTTCGTCAACTCCTGGAACGAATATTTCTGGCCTGCAGTGGTATTGCAGCGAAGCAACGCCGTCCTGCAGCTGGGTCTGCGTAGCTTCATGGGAACCGAGGGCACCGATTGGGGCCCGATGATGGCGGTCGCGGGAATGGCGTGTCTACCAGTGTTCCTGCTCTACGTCGTTCTGCAGCGGCATATCGTCGACGCGTTCGTCAGGTCGGGATTGAAGTGATCACGCCGGTTCGACGCAGCGAACGAAGGCGTCGACTGCGGGGTTGCACTCGTTGCCTCGCCAGACGAGATACAGATCGATTGTCGGAACGGGGTCGAACAATTTGACGGCCACAGTACTGGCCCCTACAGCCCCCATCCCCGCAGACATCGCCCGTGACCACGACGCAAAGCCGACCAGTGGCTTCACCGAGACCACATGCGCTGTCGCACCGGGGTCATCGGCAGTCTGGGCCACATGCAGTCCGATGCGGTTGTCGGCGGCCGCCGCGAAGATGGAGTCGTACATGGCCGGGCATTGCTCGCGGTCGAACAAGATGCACGATTGACCTGCCAAGTCCGCGAACGGAACTCGGGACCGACCTGCCCAATTGTGTGTCCTGCCGACCACGGCGACAAGCGGTATACCTTGCAGCACCCGGCGATGCATGAACTCAGCCGACCCAGGGCGGCCGTACACGAGCGCAACATCGAGAGTGCCCTCCTTCAGAGCCGTCAACTGTGGGCCGGTTCGCTTCTCCCACAGCGAAACCACGACGTCCGCATGATCGCGATTCATCCGGGCCAGGGCGTCGGGCAGCACATGCCGGCTGGCCGGCAGGTTGTAACCGATGTTGAGAGACCGTTCCTCGCCGGTCGCTACCGCCCGGGTGACCCGTGCCGCCGTGTCCATCTGACGAACTATGAGCCGCGCCTGACTCTCGAATTCGCGGCCCGCTCGCGTCAGCGTCACCTCGTGCGACGTCCTGGCCACCAACGTCACTCCCAGCGACTTCTCCAGCTTCTGCAACTGCGCACTCAACGACGGCTGGGTGAGGTGCAGTCGGGCGGCGGCGCGTCCGAAATGCAGTTCCTCGGAGAGGGCAATGAACGCCGTCAGATGCCTGAGCTCCATGATCTGCCCTTCGAGATGGGATGATCTCGCCAGGGTATAGAGCGCACCCAACGACATCTGAACACCGGACGTCCAGCTGATGCATTCTCGAGCGAGACGTAGCGACGGTGCACTTCTCAACAGCGCGTTCCAACTGCGCGTCGACTGCAACTCCGCGCTGATCTGGCGATCACGAATCCTCCGATGCCGACTACACCGAACCAGACGTCGGCAATGATCCCGACTGTCTGCACCTGATCACCTCGTGCGAGCGTGACGACATCGAGCATCAACGCGGGGACACCGCGAGCCAAAGCCAAGCACGATCCGACCAGCATCGCCCACGTCACGCGCCGATGCCACACGGTCGATTCGATGCCGGTTCCGAACCAGGCGAACAACCCCGCTCCAATTGCGATGATCGCGGTCGCGGCGAGGTCGTAGGCGAGGAACACCGGCCGTTCACCAATGGGTGCGATCTCCGCTGGAACACCGCCGCGCCAACCGGCAGCCCACGCCACGTGCACGGCGGCGAAGACGGCGCTCGACAGTGAGAGAAAGTACGCGACCGTGCGATGCGCGGCAGGTGGACGAAGTAGTCGAGCCATGACTCCATAATGGTCCGACACGACGGTGACGCATATCCGGGAACACCCTGATCTGACACAAGCGCAAGCGGCGAGAGGCTATCCGAATGCCGCCAGGAGGCTCGAGCGAAGCTCGTATCGACTGATCCACGTCGCCTGAACGGCGTGATATAGATCGGGTTTGCCGCTCCACACCGTCGCCGCTGGAACATTGTCGGAATCGAGTTCGTGATGCCAGGAGCCGTCGACGTGGTCGATGAAGGAGTCGGCGGCGACGTCCCACCATTCGCGGTAGTCGTCGTCGTACCGATCTTCTCCGGTGTGGCGCCCCAGTGTTGCAGCAGCGCCGATCGCCTCGCACAGTACCCAGTGCAGGCGCTCGGTCACCACGGGACGTCCGGACCAGTCGGTGGTGTACACGAACCCCGGGGTCGGGCCGGGCTGCCAGCCATCCTGCGCCGCACGGTGATACAGCGACTTCGCCGATTCGACATAGTCGTGGCCGTGGGCGCTGGTCGCAACCATGCTGGCCTGCACCAGAAGTCGTGCCCACTCGAATCCGTGACCCACCGTCGCCCCGTACGGCTTGAACTGGTTGGCGGTGTCGTCGCTGTTGTACTCGAGTTGCGGGATCCATTTTGCAGTGAAGTGTTCCGGAATGCGCCAGTCGTTGGCCGCAGCCCACGTGCACACGTTGTCGCAGATGCGTACTGCACGTTCGCGCCAGATCGTGGGCGCACCTGCATCGACGGCGGCCAACAGCGCTTCGACCATGTGCATGTTGGCGTTGATTCCGCGGTAGTCGTCGAGTTCGGTCCAGTCGGCGGTCCATGTGTCCGCACACATTCCGTAGTTCTCGTCCCAAAAACGTGCGGCCACGATATCGAGGGCTTCGTCGAGAAGACCGCGACCATCGGGGTGCCCCGCGGCGGCGGCAGCCGAAGCGGCCAGCACCACGAACGCATGCGTGTACGCGTTCTTGACAGCATCGGGCGAGGTCGCGTCGGCGCTGGACTCGAACCAGCCGCCGTTCGTGCTGTCCCGCAACGTCGTCAGTAGGCCGTCGAACACTCGATCGGCTTTCCTGCGAGACCCGGGATACCCCTGGACCGACGCCAGGAAGTGCACGTGCGCCATCCGTGCGGTGATGTAGGTCAGTGCAGGATGCTCCAGGTCGGGATGGCCATGATCGTCCAACCACGCCGCGCCACCGGCTGGGTGCTCGAGCGAAGTTCCGAACCGAAGGAGCCGAGCTGATTCGGTGTCGAGCCACAGCAGGTGCACGGGAAGGGTCCACCAGTGACGGCGGTGTCCGGAGCTCATGTGTTCATTGTGCTCCCGACGCAAACGGACCCGACGACAGTCAGCGAGAGACGCTGTAGCGCATGTAGACCCACCCGGAGGCCGCGAACACTCGGTGCTCTTCCAGAGCCAGGTCGAGGTGCTGCCCGACCGGAAAGTAGGGCTTCCCGCCGCCGAGGATGGTCGGCAGGAGGATGACCTCGAATTGATCGATCTCGTCGACCAGCGACTTCGCCAGTGCGGCACCGGCGACGGCTATGGTGCCCTCGGTCTCTCGTTTGATCCGCTGCACCTCGGCGACTGCATCGGCACTGCGCACCAACCGACACCCGTCGGCAACGGAGTCGAGGGTGTCGGAGAAGACCGTGCGCGGCGTGTCTACGTACAGCCGTGCGAACTCCGCCTCGATATCCTCGCCGTCGGCGCGTTCCTGGGCCGTCCAGAAGTCCTCCATGGCCTCGTACATTCGACGGCCGAACAGGAAGGCCGCGGTCTCCTCCGTCTGACGATTGAAGAATCGATGCGTCTCCGCGTCGGGCATGGCGTAATCGAGACTGCCTGCGGAGTCCTCGACGTAGCCATCGAGGGAAACGATCATGTTGTACGTCAGAATGGCCATGTCACTCCTGAGGTCGGGTGGGTTTGTCAGTATCGACCTACGCACCGACGAGAAGTCACCGGCCTAACCGCGGATTCAGTCCAGAATGGCCGTCGCCTCGACAACGCAACTCTGCGGAAGCTCTAAAGCAACGGGATCATCGAACGCACGGTTCTGAGCACCCGCCCGGTGGCGGTGGAATATCGAATCACACCCCTGGGCAAAACGCTTCGGGCTCCCGTCGACGTACTGCTGGCGTGGGCAACCGTGCATATGGACGACATAGACCGAGCGCGAGACCGATTCGATTCCCTATGACGGCACCGATGACACCTCGGCGCGCTCGGACAAACGGGTGATGAAGCGCGCGATCTCTGTCGGCTTCTCCTCCGCCATGAAGTGGCCTGCGTCGATGGCCTCGTACGTCAGATCAGGTGCCCAGGCACCCCAGAGCGCGGCCGCGTCGAAGCCCAGTTGCGAACCCCAGTCCTGAGATATCACCCCTACGGGCATGGCGAGACGCCTGCCGTCGATGCGGTCCTGTAGATCCATCTCGAGGTCGATGCCGGCAGTCGCTCGGTAGTCGGCAACGATCGAGTCGACTGCCGCCACCGAGCTGTCGATGTAGTGCTGACGGACTTCGGCCGAGAACGTCGAGCCGTCGGGGTCCCACGCGTCTAGAAAGGAACCGAAGAATTCGGCAGCCACGGCCCGAATCATCCGCTCCGGCAACCCCGCAGGCTGCGCCATCAAGTACAGGTGCCAGGCCACCTTCGCGTCGATTCCCCGCAGAACTTCCCAGGTATCCGCCGTCGGCAGCACATCCAGGATGCCCAGGTACTGCACCGTCGACGGGTGATCGAGTGCCGCACGAACGCCGACGAGCGCGCCGCGATCGTGTCCCACCAACCCGAACCGCTCGAGCCCGAGTGACTGCGTTACCCGCACGACGTCCCTCGCCATGGTGCGCTTCGAATAGGTCGCTGCATCGCGCTCAGCCGGTTTCGAGCTGGCCCCGTATCCACGGAGATCGGGCACGACGACGGTGAAGCGGGTCGCCAGTTCACGCGCGACATCTCGCCACATGTAGTGGGTCTGCGGAAAGCCATGCAGCAGAACCAAAGCGGGACCACTGCCTGCTACGGCGACACTCGATTCGACCTCTTCGTCGACCGCAATCATCGTGTAGTCGAAATCGTCGATCTTCAGGTCGTTCATCGTTGCTCCTCGTTCGTTCTGTGATCGGGGTGGCCGGAAAAGATCCCCGGTGGAAGCGGGCGGGTCGTGAGTGCCGAGGCCTTCAAGGCGGGGATGACAACTGAATCGATCAGCGATGCGAGGTAGCTGTCATCGATCGAGAGCCCATTGAGGCGCCGAAGCAGAACCACCGAGCCGACCACTTCCTCGAATGGAAACGGGTCGGCCCCCTCGGGTAGCTCACCGCGACGTATCGCAGCATCGAGTACCGAATTCGGGAGCCGCGAACCGGTGGGGCCGGTCGCTCGCTCGATCTCCTCGCACAGGTCAGGGTCCTCGAGCCCAGCTTGTAGGAGTAGTAACGGCATCGAGCTGTCGGCAGCAGTCATGGTGCGCCGCAGGCGCGCACACAGCGCCAGGAGGTCTCCCCGCAAGTTTCCTGTGTCGATCTCGTCCGAGTCGACGCGCTGCGCCGGACCAGCTTTGACAGCTGCGATAACCATGTCGCGCTTGGTCTTCCAGCGTCGATACAGAGTTGCTTTCGACGCTCCGGCTCTACGTGCGACCCCCTCGAATGTCACGGCGTCATAGCCGACGTCACCCAGCAGGCCGATGACTGCGTTCAGGATTTCTGCTTCCCGTTCCACGTCCCGCGGACGCCCCACGGGTGCCGAGGTCTGCTCGGGTTCGTTGTTCCAATTACGATACGACACGTTTCGTACCGTAACATGCCGGCAATGGAATTCCGACGTGGGACGCTCTTCGATCCCGCGCAGACCTCTCAGGCCGTGCGATACACGAGGATGTTGCGCGTCTGTTCGCCCCAGCTTGCAGAGCACGCAATACAGTGTCGATCTCACCGGTGCATCCGAGGCGGTCTGCATGTACCCACGGCATGTCGCCGTCGAAGGACGGCACCGAACTCGATGCCAGCGAGCAGGCTCCTGGGGGCCCACTGGAGGTCGCGCCGGAGCGACTCGAGAAGTTCGCACCGGGCCTGAGCACTGAACTGATGGAACTGATTCAAAAGACGGCCGAGATGGAAATGGCCGAGATCGACGCGACTTCGAAAAGACGAAGTAGCGCAGCGCCTTACCCGCGCGGCAGGGTTCTTCAGGTCCAGTAGAGCAGCTGCGCGTCGGGCAGGACCACGCGAAGCTCGTCGGTGAACCAGCTGCGCATCTCGGCCATCGTGTCCTTGGGATAGACGTACTTCACTCCGCCGAACTTGTTTCTCTTTGCGGTGCGCGCATTTTCGTCCATCTCCAGCTTTGTTCCCGGATACCAGCTCAACAGCACGTCTTTGCTCGACGGCGTGAACCGGTGAGTGATGATTTCGGCGGTCAGATCGAGATCGGGAACATCACGCAACGCGTCGGCGACATCGATGAGCAATCGCCCGTACTGCTCCCGCCATTCCGGGATGGGCATGATCGGGGCAATGGTGAGACCGACTCGGTAACCGGCCAGCGCCAACTGCCGCAGTGCCTCGATCCGGGCCGGCATGCGTGCGGTTCCACCCTCGAATCGGTGTGCGATGTCATCTGCGTTGACCGACAAGCGAACTCGTGTACGTCGACCGTGATCGAGTGTCACCAGCTCACGGACGTCGTCGAATTTTGTGGTGAAACGCAGCGATACGTCATCGCCGTACGCACCCGCTCCGACTCTGCGAACGGCCTCCGCAAGGGACCCCGTCACGTGTTCAATCCCCAACGGGTCGGTGTAGCAGGACAACTCGAAGGTAGTGCCCTCGTGGCCCCGCTCCTCGGTGCCGGAGGTAATGGAACCACGGCCCGCATGAGTGCCGATACCGGCCAGGACGTCGTCGAGATTGGCGAACACTCTGGTGATCGGTGGCCCCGACAACGAGCCCGCAAGATAGCAGTACTGGCAGTGCGCCGGGCACCCCTTCGCCAAGTCGATGCGCCAGTCCGCACTGGGCGGGATGGGTTGGGGTTTCAACACACTCGGCGGTGCTACCACCACGGCCATCGTCGTCTTGGCTCGCGAATAGGTCTCTCGCTCGGATTCACCGCGCAATCCGGTCAGACGATCGCCCGGGAGGATGTCGATGTCGGCGACCCCGGCCGCTTCGCACCGGCGAAGGATCTCCGCGGTGTGCGGTAGCACGGACGCGGACTTGGTGACCAGGACACGAGAGGGCGTCCAGAGTCGGGTGGGGGCAACCAGAAGATCTTCCATTATCTGTTTTCAACGCACCGGGGCGCGCAAAGCTTCCCGGTTACCGCAGCTCAGGCGAGAAATTCAGGACCCCCACGAGTCAGCGGGGATCTTCGCGGGCCGGCCCAACAGATAGCCCTGTCCCTGAACCGAACTCGGCAGTGCGTCGAGTTGGTCGAGAGTCTCTATGCCCTCGACCACACAACCCAGATTCAGATCGCGGGCGAGGTTGATGATCGCCCGAACGATGCTGCTGCTCGTCGAATCGCTGGTCATCGTGGCCGTGAACGAACGGTCTATCTTCACCGCGCTGACCGGGAGGGTGGCGAGGTACCGCAGGCTCGCAAACCCGGTCCCGAAATCGTCGATGGCGATTCCGACACCCGATGCACGCAGTTCGCCGAGCTGACGCAGCATCGAGGAACCGGACTCGAGAAGCACCGACTCGGTCAGCTCCAGGACGAGATCCACCGGGGCCATGTCGTGCCGAGCGAGGGCAGCGCCCACCGCTGCTGACATGTCGACGTGTTGAGCCTGCCGGGCACTGAAGTTCACCGCGATAGTGACGGGGGCGTTCGACACTGAGGTGGGCGGATTCGCGAACCGCCACTGCGCGAGAGCTCTCAGCGCGTCGTCGAGCACTCGCTCACCGAGCTCGGAAATGAGCCCGGTGTCCTCTGCCACGGGTATGAACCTGTCGGGTGTGATTTCTGCGCCGTCGTCGTCGCGCAAGCGAGCCAGAGCCTCGAAACTCGCAAGTTGCCGGCTCTCGAGGTCGTAGACAGGCTGATACGCCACGCTCAACGTCGCGGCTCCACTCCGTCCGGAATCGAGCGCACTCCGCAGAGTCTGCTCGACGTAGGCGCGCTCGAGTGCGTTCGCGCGCAACGCGTCGTCGAGCAGTTCGATCCGGTCCTTGCCGAGCTGCTTGGCCCGGTACATCGCGGAGTCTGCGTCCCGCAGCACCTCCTGCGCACTGGCACCCTTGCGAACCAGCACCATCCCGACACTGGCAGACACCACGTACTGGCGACCTCGGTGAACGATCGGCGCAGCAAGCACCGTCCGGATGCGCTCGGCCACGCGCTCGGCCAATCCGCCGCCCGCTTGCTTGCCGAACCTACGTTCGGCGGGCAGCGCTTCGATGACGAGAACGAACTCGTCACCACCCACTCGGGCGATCGAATCGTCGGCTCGCAACACCGAGCGCAACCGTCGAGCAACCTCGACGAGAACCGCGTCACCGGCGGCGTGGCCGCCGGTGTCGTTGACTCGTTTGAACCCGTCCAGATCGCAGAACAGCACCGCGGCAGCAGCCCCCGTACTCGCGCCGCGCTCGATCGCCGAGCCGATTCGGTCCAGCAACAGCATCCGGTTGGGGAGACCGGTCAGCGGATCCTGCAGGGCTGCCTGCTCGAGGGCGAGCTCGGCTTCGACGACGTCGGTCACCTCCCGCACGACCGAGAGCACCTCCGCCACTGCACCCGGCGGCCCGTGGCGAAACGGGGTGGTGCGTCGTGAAAGCCACCGCACGGTGCCGTCGGACGCCCGGACCCGATACCGAATGCTGATGCTTTCCCCCTCCGGCAGCGATGCCGCCTCCAGATCCGCGGCCCGGACGACGTCGACATCTTCTTCCACCACCCCGTCGAGTCGATCCTCGCCGGCAGTCGCGTCGTCGGATCCACCGAGCCCGCTCCACGGCGCCCGAAGGTCGTCGATCGATCCGTCCACAGACGGCCCCTCCAACAGTGATCGAAGGCTGCGAGAAGCCCACGTCACACGACCGGTATCGACAGCGGTGACGGTGGTGATGTCCGGTGACGCCGTCAACACCGCGTCACGAAATGCCCGCGCCTCCTCGAGCTCGGCG
Organism: Rhodococcus ruber; assembly: GCF_027270735.1. GTDB lineage: Bacteria > Actinomycetota > Actinomycetes > Mycobacteriales > Mycobacteriaceae > Rhodococcoides > Rhodococcoides rubrum_A. Next base: position 118,387 of record NZ_JAPWIJ010000006.1, read on the forward strand.
GTGGCCTCACGTTCGGCCGTGACATCCGCGGAGAGCACCATCACGCCGATGATCCGACCTGAACTATCACGAAGCGCACTGGTCCTCACCTGGAAAATTGCGCCGGTCTTTGGGCTGACGGTATAGAAAGAGGATTCGTCACCGGCGAGGGCCGATCGATAGTGCGGCTCGAGTCGGGCGTAAGCCTCAGGCGACACCGTGTCCCGCAAGAGCTGACCCTCCATTCGTCGCGGGTTGTAGCCCTCCGCGACCAGGTCAGCTCCCTCGACGAGGACGAATCGCAAGTCTGGATCCACGACGAACACCGAGGTGTGCGGCAGATTCGCGGCCAGCTGTCGGTAACGAGCCTCGCTCGCATCGTCGAACATCGCCGGCGAGCCGAGTAACGGACCGTAGAGGCGACGCATCCCCAGGTAGACCACACCGGCGATCGCCGTCGACGCCGTCACCGCAACGTCGACGCCTCCTCCCATCGACTCGCGCATCGCGTCGAGCATGCTCGAGTCGGACCCTGCTCTCAGATGGAAGGCATGACTGTCGAACCCCGACAGCAAGTGCACCGCATGAATCAGGTGGTGGGCAGCACAGGTCAAGAAGATTGCGGCCGTCGCGACCGCCAACCGGTTGGTACGGAGCTGCCTTGTTCGCAACAGTCCCCGGACGATGAACAGCACGATTCCCAGGTACGCCGCCGCGGTGATTCCGTTGAGAATCACCACCCAAAGCCAGCCGCTCACGGCGACACTTCACCGGATCGGCTCCGGGAACATGCACCCCGATGCAACTTGACACGAACGACGGGCACGACGCGACCCCCCCAGGGTTATGACCCATGGTGCACAGGGGCAGGTCCGGCCGGAGAAACTCCAGTCGATCAGCAGCCCAGCGCATTGTTGATCCGCGAAGGCTATCCCAGTCCGATTCGAACCGCTGACGTTCGCGCAGCCCGAATTTGGGTGTCGCTGCGAGCATTTCGGATCTTCGTGTGCCCCACGACGACGAGCAGAGCCGATCTCGACCCTGCGCCCAGTTCCCGCAAACAACCAGCATCCCTACGATGTCGCTGCTTCAGGGTAAGAACCTCTCATGCCCTTCGCCGACGAACTCATCGGTCCGGACACAGCTCGCGCGCTGTTTCGGACCGTTCGCACCGCCGCACCGAGCGCTGATCTGTCGCTACTCGATGGCTCGGCAGACGTTTTGGGGCCACTCGCGCTTCGAGCGCGCGCCGATCTACTGCGTGATGCGCTTCTGACGGGACTGCCGGGCAGCTACGTCCAGTTCGCCGACACCATCCGACGGGCAGCCACGGATCCGGACTTCCAGGGTTGGTTGGTCTGGCCCGTCACCAGCGCTGTTGCATCGAAGGCCGTCGAGGAGAAGAGCTCGGGAGCGTTCGACGACGGGATGGCGTTGCTCGCCGAGCTCACCGGCAGGCTCAGCTCGGAATTCGCCATCCGCACCTTGCTCCGAGCCGATCTGGATCGAGCTCTCGCCATCGCGCTCGAATGGACGCAATCATCGGACGAGCACGTGCGCCGTCTGGCATCGGAAGGGACCCGCCCGTATCTTCCGTGGTCGGTGCGTGTCCCCGAGATACTCACGCGCCCAGGGATCACGGTGCCGATTCTGGACAGGCTCTACCGAGACGACAGTGACTACGTTCGACGCTCGGTTGCCAACCATCTCAACGACTTCAGCCGAGACGTCCCGGACATCGTCGTCCAGACTGCGGCGCGGTGGCTCGACGACCCGGATGCGAACACCGACCGGCTCGTTCGACACGCGCTTCGGACGGTCATCAAGAACGGCAACACCGACGCACTTGCCCTACTGGGGTTCGCCCCGGCCGATCTGGACGTGACGGGCCCGGCCCTCGACGTTGTGGAGGTGCACGTAGGCGACAGCGTGGAGTTCAGCGCATCGATCCGCAACCTCGGCCTCGAACCCGCAAAGGTGGTGATCGACTACATCGTTCACCACACGAAGGCGAACGGTGGGGTGACAGGAAAGACGTTCAAACTGAAGACGACAACGATCGCGCCCAGTGCCAGCCTCGACGTTGCGCGGCAACATTCGTTCAGGACGATAACCACGCGCAAGTACTACCCCGGCCCACACGCGATCGAGCTCCAGATCAATGGCGTGAGTTACGGTCGCGCGGAGTTCGTGCTCGTGAGCTAGGGGCAGCACACAGTACCGTTCACCGACCCTCGAAGTGCGGCTGCCGATGCTCGGTGAACGCGGCCATCGCCTCGGCCGAATCCTGCGTCGATTGCACGACGGCCTGGTGCGATGCGATCAGGTCGAGCGACAGGCGCAGGTCGCCGTGAGCGCCGGCTCGGACCGCGCGTTTGATGAGTTGAACCGCAACCGGGGGCTGCGCAGCGAGCCGAGCCACCGTCGCCTCCAGGGCAGAACGCAGTTTCTCGAACGGGTGCACCTCGTCCACGAGACCCCAACTCAAAGCTGTTGCTGCATCGATGAATTCGCCGGTCCAGAGCATGTGCAACGCGCGCGAAAGACAACGCGAAAACCGGTCTCCTCGAGGGAATTCGAGTCATCGAATTCGCGAGCGTGATCATGGCACAGTACGCCGGGCAACAACTGGGCGATCTCGGAGCCGACGTGATCAAGGTCGAACCGCCGGGCGGAGACATGACCCCGTGTTCGGAACCGATTGGGTCCTGACTCCACGATGAACGACGCCGAACATGTCGTCGCATGTGTACGTATATCCGTAATATGGTGCGAATGAGCAACGAGGGTCATCGGACGTTGATGCGCACGGACCGGATTCTCGACTACGTCGCGCGCTGCGACGAACCGCCCACACTGTCGGCGCTCGCGCGTTCGATCGATGCACCGGTGAGTTCGACGCAGGACCTCGTCCGGGAATTGTGTGTCCTCGGGTACTTGACGATGACCGGCAAGCGGTATGCCCTCGGCCTCCGCCCGCACATGCTGGGAATGATCGCCGGCTCGGCGACGGCATCAGGGGTCGATCACGCCGAGCTCGTCCGCCTGAGCGAGGTGGCCAGGGCACCGATCGGTATCGCCGCTCTGGTGGGGCACGAGATCTACTACCTCGACCATGCCGGGCCGCGCGCACCCGACCACATCCAGATAGTGGCCGACGACCACCGGCCCCGACCCACGTTGCGCACTGCGGCGGGACGACTCCTGCTCGCCCGCGCCGACGAGCCCGTGCGTGAAAGGATTCTGAGCGGACTACGTGGAAACGACCCGGAGGGAGCCGCGCAGTTTCAGCGAGAGCTGCCGACGATTCGTCGAGATCGATTGGCCCGCAGCGACGGACTCGCCGATCCAGACATCGCCGCAATCGCCGTCCCCACCGTCCAGGCCACCGCGGCGTTCGTTCTCTTCGCACGACGCGCGCCACGACGTGGTCGAGTTCCTGCCCTCGAATCGGCCGCTCGCCGCCTACAGAACGAACTCGGTCGGTGAGTCGGCTCCGGGCTGTCGACCTGGACGCAAAACAAGGCCAGCGGCTATGCATATTGCATAACCGCTGGCCAGGACCTACTACGAGCCGCCTAAGAGAATCGAACTCTTGACCTTTTCATTACGAGTGAAATGCTCTACCGACTGAGCTAAGGCGGCGTGCCTTTCGGCGTTGGTGAGTCTAACGGAGCATCACATCGAAACGAAAATCGCCTCCCCTCGGCGGTCAGCCTGCGAGGCCCAGGCCCTCCGCCGGTCCGCTGAGGATCGACTTGATGTGCCTGGTCAGGTCGTCGGCGAGCACTTCGGTCTCGCCCGCTTCGACGGCGTCGAGAACCTGGCGCACCACGTCCCGTGGGTCGTTCTTCGGGACGTCGAGTTCGGCGATCATGTCGGTGTCGGTATATCCCAGATGGACTCCGACGACCAGCGTCCCCTGCGGGGCCAGCTCGAGCCGCAGCGAGTTGGTCGCCGACCAGATCGCCGCCTTGGATGCCCCGTACGCGCCCGCACCGCCCAGCCACGACAGCACCGAGTGGATGTCGATCAGTGCTCCGCCCCCGTTCGCCTTCAGGATCGGCGCGAATTCCTGCGCGATCCGCAGGGCCCCGAACACGTTGGTCTCGAACACCGCACGCACGTCGTCGATCGATGTCGTCAGCAACGGTGTTGTTCCTGGAGCGCCTGCGTTGTTGAACACAATCGACACATCGGATGCGATATCACCAAGCGCTGCAACAGAATCCGCGTCGGTGACGTCGAGTGATACCGGGACGATACGAGGATCCGAGTCCTCGCGTGGGTTCCGTGCAGTCGCGTACACCTTCGCTGCCCCACGCTCGAGCAATGCATCGACCGTCGCCTTGCCCAGACCGCGCTGACCGCCGGTCACCAACACCGTTGCTCCAGAAATCGACACCATCGGACTCATCCTTACGACAGAGGTTAAAAGCTTTTGACTATGTCAGTCTTAGTTGACCAGGACGACATAGTCAAATACTGTTCACTTATGTCACAATCGCCGACAGAGCGCTTTCACCTCGCACCGGCACCCGACGGCCTGCAGGTGGTTCAGAATCTGTTGAACACGCGAGCTATCGACGTGTATGGACTCCCCGACCTCATCGCCGATGGCAACGCAGCGTCCACGACCTGGGAAATGGCGTTGTCGGACGCCGACGCGGCGGCCCTCCGAACACTGCGAGCGAACGTCGAAGCAGCCCTAGCCGGAGAACTACCGCCGATCCCAGCGGTGAGCGTCGAATTGATACCGGGCACCGATGGCACCGTCCGACTCTCGCCCACCGGCAGCGGGGCCCAGTACATCGCGTCGGAGATCTGGTCCGAAGTGCTTCTTGCACAGAAGGCAGACACGTGGCGTCGACTCAAGCGATGTAAGAACGAGGTGTGCGGATCTGCCTTCTACGACCGCTCCCGCAACAACAGTGGCGTCTGGCACGACGTGAAGACCTGCGGCAACGTTGCCAATCTGCGGGCTTCGCGGGCGCGGAAAAAAGCGAAGGACTAACGCAGCACGTCGCCCAGAGTCGCCACCATCGCGTAGATCGCGAACTTCGGTTTCGCGTTGACCGCCAACGACTCTCGGCATTCGAGAATTGCCTCGATGCTCTTCAGCAATGCCTCCGGCGAGACGGCTTTAGCCATCCGCTCGACTTGCTCGGCCATGTCGGGATGAGTGGCCGTCGCGGTCGATCCGTACGAGCGCGCGAGCGCGTCTCGATACAGTCCCACGAGGTCCATCAATGCTCGATCCAACGAGTCACGCCCGGTTCTGGTGGCCCGAGACTTCTGCCGCTTCTCGAGGTCCTTGAGCACACCGGCAGACCCGCGCAGCGCGCCTGCCGCGCCCTTGCCGGTGCCGCCCGCGCCCAGAGCCGTTCGCAGCTCCTCTGTCTCGGCCTCGTCGCGGGAGGCACTCATCTCTTTGGCCTCGTCCTCGGCGGCCTTCACCAGTTCCTCGGCCGCGAGGTAGGCCTGATTGGGCCGGGCCGCGGCCGACGCCAGCGCCAGCGCCCGTTTGCGCCGCGCTCGCGCATCTTCGTCGGTGGCGAGCCGACGCGCTCTGCCCACGTGCCCGCCGCTGATCGACGCGGCCCACTCCGCCGTCTCGGCGTCGAGCTTGTCGCGGGTCTGCAACACCTGCGCGATCGCGGGCACCGTGGGCGTCACCAACGAGACATGGCGGCATCGGGAGCGCAAGGTCACCGAGATGTCCTGCGGATCGACCGACGGAGCGCACAACAGGAACACCGTCCGCGCCGGCGGCTCCTCGACCACCTTCAGCAACACGTTTCCGGCACCCTCGGTGAGACGGTCGGCGTCCTCCACCACGACCACCTGCCACAGACCTGTGCTCGGCCGACGCGAGGCGATGGAGACGATGTCGCGCATCTCCTTGGTGCTGATGCTCAGGCCCTCGGGTACGACGCGTCGCACATCGCCGTGGGTACCGGCCATCGTCGTCGAACACGCCTGACAGTGACCGCACCCGGGAACACCCTCGGTGGTGCACTGCAACGCCGCAGCGAAGCACAGAGCGGCTACGGAGCGCCCCGATCCGGGAGGGCCGGTGAAGAGCCACGAATGCGTCATCGCCGACGAGTCGACGCCTGTACGAGCAGCCACCGAAGCGGCCGTCAGATCGGCCTCGACATCTTCCTGACCGACCAATCGATCGAACACACCCGCCATGAAGGAAACCCTAGTGCGTCGGACCGACTACCTCGGCGCGGGCAGGTACGGCTCGAGCGACCGAAGAATCTTCTCGGTGGTTCCGCAGGCGTCGATGGGCTGCGTGGGCTCGAAGTCGATCTCGAACACATTCAAGCTCACGTTTCCCCTGGACGTCGTGGTCTGTGCATTGCACGACTGACTTTTCCCGTCGTCGTCGAGGGTCGAACCGATTCGAAACATGTCGAAGGTGAAGGCACCCACCTTCTCCGACCGCACGTCCTCCAAATCCGGAGTCGACTTCGGATCGGAGAAAATCAGGAATTCGGTGACGGACATGGTCACCGACAGCGAGTAGTCCGAACTCGTCCACACACAGACGCCGGATGTATCGGGTATCCCTGGTGTGAGCGAGTCCTTCAACTCGAGCGCGCCCTTGGGATCCAAGCTCGCGAGCGGCAGCGAACACGGATCGAACAGCTCACCTGCGGGCACATCGGGTCTCGACGCCGACGGAGTCACCGAACCCTGCTCGGCTGCCGTCGCTCGGCCCTGGACCACCTGAGAGCAGCCCGTCGACGTTGCTACGATGCATCCGAGGGTTACGAGACCGATCAATCCGCGCTTCACGACGGTTCGACGCATCCCGTCGACGGAATGTTCCCGCCGAACTCGAAGTTACGGCGGCTTTCGGCCGCCATTTTCGTCCACAACTTCGAGCTCGTCGGGCTATTCGCTCTCGGTCTTCTTCGCAGGAGCCTTCTTGACCGGGGCCTTCTTCGCGGCAGTGGTCTTGGTGGCGGTCTTCTTGGCAGCAGCTTTTTTGGCCGGAGCCTTCTTCGCCGCAGCCTTCTTTGCCGGGGCTTTCTTGGCGGCCGCCTTCTTGGCCGGTGCCTTCTTCTTCACCGGTCCGCGAGCACGCCTGTCCGCCAACAACTCCGACGCACGATCGTCGGTGATCGACTCGACCTCGTCGTCCTTGCGCAGGCTCGCGTTGGTTTCACCGTCGGTGACGTACGGCCCGAATCGGCCGTCCTTGATCACCATCGGCTTCTCACTGATCGGATCGACGCCCAGCTCTCGCAGCGGCGGCTTGGCCTCACCCTGACGGCCGCGTCGCTTGGGTTCGGCGTAGATCTTCAGAGCCTCTTCGAGACTGACCGTGAACATCTGATCCTCGTCCGCGAGCGAGCGAGAGTCGGTGCCCTTCTTCAGATACGGGCCGTAGCGGCCGTTCTGCGCGGTGATCTCTTCCTTGGACTCGGGATCGACGCCGACGATACGCGGCAACGACAGCAGCTTGAGGGCATCCTCGAGCGTGATCGTCGCCAGATCCATCGACTTGAGCAACGAGCCGGTCCGAGGCTTGGGGCCGGTGGCCTTCTTCGCGGCGGCCTTCTTGGCCGGCGCTTTCTTGGCTGCAGCCTTTTTCACCGCAGTCTTGACGCCACCGCCACCATCACCGTCGTTACCGGACGGGATCGGCACGATGTCGGGCTGAGGCGGCGTCGGCTCGGGTTCCGGCTCGGGCAGGATCTCGGTGACGTACGGCCCGAAACGGCCTTCCTTCGCGACGATGTCGTGGCCGGTCAACGGATCGACGCCGAGCTTGCGGCCCTCTTGTGGTGTGGCGAAGAGCTTTTCGGCGAAGTCGAGGGTCAACTCGTCCGGCGGCAGATCGTCGGGCAGGTTGGCGCGCTGGCTGATCGGGTCGCCGTCGGGATCGTCGTCATTCTTGACCATCCGTTCCAGGTACGGACCGTAACGGCCAACGCGCACATGGATATCGCGTCCCTCGGAGTCGTCGAACAGACGGATCGAGTTGATGGTGCGGGCGTCGATCTCTTCGAGATTCTGGCCCACCATCTTCTTCAGGCCGCCGGATCGCGCCACCGAACCCTCGGCACCGGTCTCGCCGCCGAAGTAGAAGTTCTGCAGCCAATCGCCGCGTCGCTCACGGCCTCCCGCGATCGCGTCGAGATCATCTTCCATGCCGGCGGTGAAATCGAAGTCCACCAGACGCCCGAAGTGCGCTTCCAGCAACGCAATCACCGAGAACGCCACCCACGACGGCACCAGAGCACTGCCACGCTTGTAGACGTAACCGCGGTCGAGAATCGTCTTGATGATCGACGAATACGTCGACGGCCGACCGATTCCCAGCTCTTCGAGCGTCTTGATGAGCGACGCCTCGGTGAATCGAGCCGGCGGGTTGGTGGTGTGACCGTCGGGATCGAGCTTGGTGGCCGTCACTGCCTGGCCGGCCTTCAGCGCGGGCAGACGTGACTCGGCGTCGTCGGTCTGGCCGCCCGCCTCGTCGTCGACGCTCTCGACGTAGGCCTTGAGGAAGCCGGCGAACGTAATGGTGCGACCCGACGCAGAGAACGTGCACTCCTCGCCGGTGCCTGCGGTTCCCGTGATGCGCAGCGTCAGCGTGGTACCGCGCAGATCCGCCATCTGCGACGCCACCGTGCGCTGCCAGATCAGCTCGTACAGCCGGAACTCGTCGGTCTGCAGCGCCGAGTGCAGCTGACCGGGAGTCTGGAACACGTCACCCGCGGGGCGGATGGCCTCGTGCGCCTCCTGCGCGTTTTTGACCTTGCGGGTGTACTGCCGCGGAGTGGGATGCACGTACTCGGGGCCGTAGAGCTCGGTCGCCTGCGCTCGTGCCGCGGAGACAGCCGACGCGGACAGCGACGTCGAGTCGGTACGCATGTAGGTGATGTAACCGTTCTCGTACAGACGCTGCGCCACACGCATGGTCCGTTCGGAACTGAACCGCAGCTTGCGGCCGGCCTCCTGCTGCAGTGTCGACGTCATGAACGGCGGATACGGCTTACGGGTGTACGGCTTGTCCTCCGCCGACGCGACCGTCAGATCGACGCCTTCGAGAGCCTCGGCGAGGCGTCGAGCACGCGGTTCGTCCAGCACGGTCACGGACTCGGTCTTGAGCTTGCCGTCGGCACCGAAATCGCGGCCGGCGGCCACGCGATTGCCGTCTACATTGACCAGCCGGGCTCCGAAACTGCGGGGGCTCGCCTCGGCACCGGCGTCCAGCGTGGCGGAGATGTCCCAGTACTCGGCGCTGCGGAATGCCATCCGCTCACGCTCACGCTGGACGATGATGCGGGTGGCGACGGACTGCACTCGGCCCGCCGACAGCTTCGGCATGACCTTCTTCCACAGCACCGGGCTCACTTCGTAGCCGTAGAGACGGTCGAGGATACGACGGGTCTCCTGGGCGTCGACCAGGTCTTGGTCGAGGTCGCGAGTGTCGGCGGCGGCCGCGAGGATCGCCGGCTTGGTGATCTCGTGGAAGACCATGCGTCGAACAGGGACTTTGGGGTTCAGGGTCTCGAGGAGATGCCAGGCGATGGCCTCACCCTCGCGGTCGGGGTCAGTGGCGAGATACAGCTCGTCGGCGTCCTTGAGCAGGCTTTTCAGCTCTGCGACCTTGCCCTTCTTCTCGGGCGAGACGACGTAGAGGGCCTCGAAGTCGTGGTCGACGTCCACACCGAGACGCGCCCAGGGCTCGCCTTTGTATTTGGCAGGGACGTCCGCGGCACCACGGGGAAGGTCGCGAATATGGCCGACGGAGGCCTCGACGACGTAGTTGCTCCCGAGGTACGGGGCGATCTTCTTTGCCTTGGTCGGGGACTCGACGATGACCAGACGACGCGGCTCGGCGGAGCTGTCCCCCGTGCCGTTCTTACGTGCTGCCACCTTGCTGCCGAACCTTCCCTAGTGCGTTTTCACAGGCACATTTGCCTGTCCCACTACTAACAGACTGACATACGTCGACCAAATACTCGCAGATCAGTCACATATCGGCCTACTCCGCGTGCGGCCAAATGGTACGTGCGTCCACGTTCCGGGGAGCCTCACCGACGTTCTCGGTGAGACGCAGCAGCCGACGTCGACCGGTGATTCTCAGTCCCGGATTGGAGCCGCGAGTACCGATCAGCGTCGGCGCGATGCCCGCACGCATCAACGATTGGGCGAGGACGGAATGGGTGTCCGGTGCGTGAGGATCGAGTCCGAGCACGTACCGCTCACCCTCGGCCTCCGGACGACCGGACGCGAGCACCCAGGCGCGGAGTTCGCGAGAACCCGGTATCCACCCGGGAGGGACGGCTTTGACAGCACCCTTGGTCCACAGAGACGCCAGTGCGAACAGTTCGGGCACCGACGCGGTACGCACCAACGGCCGGTTTTCTTCCGATCTCCCCAGCTCTGCAGTCAGACCACATTGCGCGATGAGTTCGGCGATGGCATCCGCGCGCCACTGCGCGTCGACGACGACAGAGATACGGGCCGAGCCCGCGGAGGTGACGACGTGGCCGGTGGCCGCCAGCAGCCCACTGAGATCGGTCACCGCGGGCGGCAACGATTCGGCGGAGAAGAAGGACAGCTGGTTCACAGCAAGGACATTAGGACATCGGCGGCCACGCTCACGGCTTTCGCCGCACTCGGGTGGTTCGGATATGAGTCATCCCCCTCCGCGATCGACCCGGAAGGGAGCCGATCGAGAAGGGGGATGAGGTAACTCGACTCGATGAGACGAGGATCAGACTGCGCGAACGCCCGTTGCCTGAGGACCCTTGGTGCCCTGGCCGACCTCGAACTCCACGCGCTGGTTCTCCTCGAGGGTGCGGAAACCGCTGCCCTGAATCTCGGAGTAGTGGACGAAAACGTCAGCGGAGCCGTCTTCTGGTGCGATGAATCCAAAGCCCTTTTCGGCGTTGAACCACTTCACAGTTCCCTGTGCCATGCTTTTCCTTCTCTTTCTAACACCGGATTCGATGGAGCGCACTTTCGATCCATCGGGCCGGTTCCGACCGCTGCACTTGTACGAATCCCCCTCAGGATTCCCCCTGATGGACGAGCTCTCCCAGTACCGCGCCCGCAACATGAGATCCTGCGAAGCGTAGAACGAACACAGAAGCTGCGACCGCGTCAAGTGAACCATGAACTCCACGTTCGCAACAGTCGAAAACCGACCCTTTTCGAACAATTTGCCCATGTTGTGGAAACGCACAACACGAGACGGATGAATTGCGGCCCCCACCAGGGCACGAAAGAGCCGACCGGGGTCCGCGATAGCATGGGGATCCCAGGTCGCGAAGAGCCCGACGACGCTTGTAGATCGAACGAATGCATGGAGACCGGCAGTGAGCGAGAAGCATCCGCTGGGCGGTGCGGATGGCGCGAGCTACGGGCAGCGGTTGTTGGATCGAGTATTGGCGGGTTCGCCCGCGAACGAGAGCCCGCTGACCCACGTCGCCGAGCTGCCGGCACGGGCCTCGCAGTTCGCCTCCTGGCCGTCGTGGGTGGGCCCGGAAGTGGTGCAGGTGATCACCTCTCGTGGGATCGCACAACCGTGGACGCATCAGGCACGTGCGGCAACACTCGCCGCCGAGGGCAATCACGTGGTGCTCTCGACGAGCACCGCGTCGGGCAAATCCTTGGCGTATCAACTTCCCATTCTGACGACACTGTCTGCCGACGCTCGGGCGACGGCGCTGTACCTGGCTCCCACCAAGGCCCTCGGCGCCGATCAGCTACGCACCACCATCTCGATCACCGACGAGTTGCGGGAACTGTCAGGCGAACTCGCAGAGGTGTTCCCGAGTGCCTACGACGGTGACACTCCGATCGAGATTCGCCAGTGGGCACGCGCGAACGCTCGCTGGATCTTCACCAACCCGGATATGCTGCACCTGGGCATTCTCGGTTCGCACGAGCGCTGGTCTCGGTTTCTCCGCAATCTCCGCTACGTGGTGGTGGACGAATGCCATTACTACCGTGGCGTTTTCGGATCCAATGTGGCTTTGGTGCTACGGCGGTTGCGACGCCTGTGCGCACGGTACGGAGCATCTCCGACATTCGTTTTGGCCAGTGCCACGACATCGGAACCCGGACGAGCGGCGAGCCGACTCATCGGAGCGCCGTGCGAAGAAGTCACCGAGGACGGGTCCCCGCACGGCGCCCGCACCGTCGCACTGTGGGAACCACCGCTGCTGAAAGAGATCACCGGCGAAAACGGTGCTCCGGTAAGGAAATCCGCCGGCGCGGAGGCGTCGCGCATCATGGCGGATCTGTTGGTCGAGGGTGCCCGAACGCTGGCGTTCGTTCGGTCCAGGCGCGGTGCGGAAGTCACCGCACTGGGCGCTCAGAGAATTCTCGCCGACGTCGATCCGCAATTGGTGCGACGCGTCGCCGCCTATCGCGCAGGGTACTTGGCGGAGGACCGGCGAAAACTCGAATCGGATCTGTCCGACGGCACGTTGTTGGGCGTCGCCACCACCAACGCACTCGAATTGGGCGTCGATATCGCCGGCTTGGACGCAGTGATCGTCGCGGGCTTCCCCGGTACCGTTGCGTCGTTCTGGCAGCAGGGCGGCCGCGCCGGACGACGTGGGGAGGGCTCACTGCTGGTGCTCGTGGCGCGCGACGATCCCCTCGACACGTATCTGGTGCACCACCCGGCGGCACTGCTGGACAAGCCTGTCGAGGCCACCGTCACCGACCCCACCAATCCGTACATTCTTGCCCCGCAATTGCTCTGCGCTGCAGTCGAACTGCCGATCACCCTGACCGAGGCCGAGGAGCTGAGCGCAGAATCGGTACTCGAAGAGCTCGAGCTGAAGGGCTACGTGCGCAAGCGTCCGCACGGCTGGTTCATCACGCCCGAGGGCCAGCAACTCTCGCCGCACGGTGCGGTGAACATCCGCGGCGGCACCGGTGTGCAGGTGGCCATCGTCGACGGTGAATCCGGCCGCATGCTCGGTACCGTCGACGGCGGGCGAGCCCCCGCCACTGCACATCCCGGTGCCGTCCACATCCACCAGGGCGAGTCGTTCGTGGTCGACGAACTCGATCTCGAAGCCGGGCTGGCGCTGGTACATCCAGAGCAACCCGAGTGGAACACCTCGGCTCGCGAGATCACCGACATCTCGATCACTGCGGTGCACGAATCGGTCGACTACGGCGAGGTGCGCGTCGCGCTGGTGCAGGTGAACGTCAACCATCAGGTCGTGGGGTATCTGCGACGCCTGCTCTCGGGCGAGGTTCTCGATTCCATCGAACTCGACATGCCCGCGCAGACACTCGACACCCGAGCCGTCATGTACACCATCACTCCGGAGTTGTTGGAGCACAGCGGTGTTCCGTACGAGCGATTCCCCGGATCTCTGCACGCGGCCGAGCACGCCGCCATCGGGTTGCTGCCCTTGGTTGCAACGTGTGATCGATGGGACATCGGTGGAGTCTCGACGGCACTGCACCCCGACACCGGGCTGCCTACCGTTTTCGTCTACGACGGATACGACGGCGGAGCAGGTTTCGCCGACCGCGGCCACGTAGCCATCGCGGATTGGCTCGCGGCTACGAAAGACGCCATCGTTTCCTGCGAATGCCAGACCGGATGCCCATCCTGCGTGCAGTCCCCCAAATGCGGAAACGGCAACGATCCACTGGACAAGGACGGTGCCGTTCGAGTGTTGACCGCGGTACTCGCGGCCGTCACTCGGGAGGGTTGAGCACCTAGGCCCAGGTCATCGGCAAACGCGCGCGCATTTGGGGCTTGGAGCACACTGGCGCGCCACCCTGCCTGTTGTTGCGAACACCTCGGGTGGTGTGGTGGGAAGAGGATCAGCCCACAGAATCGAGACAACGCATGCCCATCACCCGGCAGATGCCCAAAGCCACCGACCTGCGCGACGTCCTCTCGTTCAAGAAGCCCGATCTGAACCTGCGTCGACGACGCCTCAGCGCGGCACTGACCATCGACGATCTCCGCACCATCGCCCGTCGCCGTACCCCACGCGCGGCATTCGACTACACCGACGGTGCCGCCGACGCGGAAATCTCGCTCTCACGGGCTCGTCAGGCCTTCCGCGACGTCGAATTCCATCCCTCGATCCTGCGGGACGTCTCCCACGTCGACACCTCGACGACGGTGTTCGGTGGGCCGTCCGCGCTCCCGTTCGGTATTGCACCGACGGGATTCACCCGCCTGATGCAGACCGAGGGTGAATACGCCGGTTCTGCCGCAGCCGGCGCTGCCGGAATCCCGTTCTGCCTATCGACCTTGGGCACCACGTCGATCGAGGACGTCAAGGCCACCAATCCGACTGGGCGAAACTGGTTCCAGCTTTACGTCATGCGCGACCGCGACATCTCGTTCGGGCTGGTCGAACGCGCCGCAAAGGAAGGCTTCGACACACTCCTGTTCACGGTCGACACACCGGTCGCCGGAGCTCGCCTACGAGACAAGCGAAACGGGTTCTCCATCCCGCCGCAGTTGACCGCGTCGACGATCGCCAACGCCATTCCGCGTCCGTGGTGGTGGTGGGACTTCCTCACCACGGCCAAGCTCGAATTCGCGTCGCTGTCTTCTACCGGCGGCACGGTCGGAGAGCTGCTCAATTCAGCGATGGATCCGTCCATTTCGTTCGAGGATCTGGACGTCATCCGCGACATCTGGCCCGGCAAGCTCGTCGTCAAAGGTGTTCAGTCGGTGGCCGATTCGGCACGTCTAGCCGAACTGGGAGTCGACGGCATCATTCTGTCGAACCACGGAGGTCGACAACTCGATCGCGCTCCCGTTCCGTTCCACCTGCTGCCCCAGGTCGTCCGCGAAGTCGGCTCCGACTTCGAAGTAGCCGTCGACACCGGCATCATGCACGGTGCCGACGTCGTCGCCTCCATCGCGATGGGAGCGTCCTTCACACTCGTCGGCCGGGCATACCTCTACGGCCTGATGGCCGGAGGTCGCGCGGGCGTCGACCGCATGATCGAGATCCTCCGCGAAGAAATAGTGCGCACCATGCAACTGCTGCAGGTCAATTCGCTTGCGGAACTGACCCCGGAGCACGTCACTCAGCTGACTCGATTGGCTCCCCTGCAATCAGGTGCGCGCACCTTCACGTCGAGCTGACCACCGCAGGCGGGCGGGCGTCCGGTCACCCCGGACCCGCCCGCGCCGAGGCGATGGCCTCGGACATTCCGAAGCGCCCGAGGAACACCGATTGCCCCACCGTCACGATCACGTCCCACTCGTCGATCGCGCACTCCCGCACATCGGTCGACATCCTGCTCGCTACTGATCGCGCCGTCTCACAAGCGTCGGACACCCCACGGTCCAGAGCCCCCGCCCCGGCCAACGCAGCGAGATCGGCCGCCGACTGCGCCTGATGACGAGCACCCACCGCCGAGCCGACGTGCATCACCATCACCACGACGGCTATCAACGCCGACATCGCCAGCGCCGCCAACACCGTCGCGCCACCCTCGTCGTCGCGCAGGCCCGTTCTCATTCCGCTGCAACCGGTTCCGCAGCAGCAACCGCCTCGGCCGACAGCGTCAATCCCGGTAGCGGACTCGCCACCTCCACCCGCGCGACGAAGAACTCCCCGTCCTCGATCACCGTGATGCGCGCACCGTCCGGCGCAACCCGCTCCCCCACCGAAACAGCCCGGGCCCCATCGCCCCTGGCCGCCAACCGAGCTGCCTCCCTGGCCGCATCCACGCAACCGATGTGCATCGTCACCGACACGATCGCACCGATGCACACCACGATCACCGCGACGATGGACGCGATCGCGAACGCCGCCTCCACCGTCACGGCACCGTCATCACCCACCGGTATCAGACGGCTGTGTTCAACGCTCGATCGATAATCCCCGTCAACGCCGCCACGATGCTGTCCCCGGTCACCACCGTGTACAGCACCGCCCCGAATGCCGCGGCCGCGATGGTACCGATCGCGTACTCCGCCGTGGACATCCCGTCGTCCTCCACTGCCAACAGTGCGATTCGAGTCTTCAACTCCTGCAGTGCGTTCTCGATCATCTCGATTCCCCTCCCTGTTCTCCGACGCGGCAGTTCCGCACCGGAAGATTGTCTGCGCGGCGGTCACAGCAGGCCGCCGCCCAGTACGTTGCCCGCCAGGCCGATCACCACGGGGATGATCCCGAGACAGATGAAGGCAGGCAGAAAGCACAGTCCCAGCGGCCCGCTGATCAGAACGCCCGCGCGTTCGGCCGCAGCGGCCGACGTGTCCTCGGCGCGAGTTCGTTGTGTTGCAGCCAGTTCCGTCATCGCCGACGCCATGGACGAGCCTGCCCGAGCCGAACGACGTGCCATTCGCGCCAGTGCCTCGGTTTCCGGATCGTGCGCGACGGCGTCCCATGCGGTCTCGGCATCGGCACCGAGTTCGAGCAGATCGGCGGCCTTGCGCAACGCCATCCCGAACGAGGCGGGAGCGGACTGCGCTGCGGCTGTAGCGGCCGTTGCTATCGGAAGCCCCGATCGCAAGCATGCGGCGAGCAGGTCGAATGTCGTCGCCACCGCGAGTGGATCGGGTCTCGAGGCATCGACAGTGTCGGCCTCGACGCGGCCATCGGCCGCATGTCTGCGCAGCCCGGTGCCAACCGAAGGCACAGCAACGAGCGCCGTCGCCACGCATAGGACTGCAGCCCACATCATGTCGTCACCTTGCCGGTGATCGCGTCGGTCCACAGCAGGCCCGCGCAGCCGAGTGCCGTGCCGATACACAGCAGAATGCCGCCCACCCCACCGCCGAGCAGAATCTGCAGCGGGTTCGCACCCATCAGCTGCCCGAGCGCTACACCGAGGATCGGCAGTCCAGCCAGCACCAACGCCGTAGCCCGCGCACCGGCCAGCGACGCCTCGGTTCGTTCGCGAAACCGTCTGCGCCCCAGCATGTCGTCGCGAACAGCGTCGAGCAGTTCGGCGAGCGCGAGCCCGTGCTCGTCGGCTACGTGCCACGCTGCGGCCAGCCGTCCGAGCTCGGCGTCCAGCAGCGAATCGGCCGCGGCAATACCGTCGGCAGCCCTGCCGCCGAGCCTGGATCGCGATGCCGCGCCGCGTAGCGCAGCCGAAGCGATTCCGCCGCATTCGTCGGCCGCCACCGCGCTGGCCGTGGCGGGGTGAGATCCCACGCGAAGCTCACCGACGATGACCTCGACTCCGGTTGCCAACCACTGCAATTCGGTCGCTCGTCGATCACGCTCCAACCGCCGCCTGAAGCGCCTCCACCCGGTACCTCCCGCCAACCCCGCTGCGGCCACGGCCCAGACGCCGCCGAGCCACCACACCGCGACAGCCGCAACCAGTGCAGCGCAGCTCGGCACCAGCCACCGCGGCACCGTCGATGCCCTGCGCTTCCCTTCAGCCAGTCCCCTGGAACCGTTCGGCCACAACAGAACTGCGACGGCGAAGAGCGTCAGCATGACCGTCATCGGGCATCGCCGCAGCGTCGGTCCAGCAGTTCGACCAGCCGACTCTCACCCGGCAGTGCGGGGCTGTCCACGGACCAGGCCGGCACGATGTGTACCCGTCCGGTCGAATCAACGTCGACCACCCCGATCTCACGCAGCCGTCGCGTACCGTCCGCGCTGCGATGAACGTGAAGCACCACCTGAACGGCCGCGGCGAGCTGACTGTGCAGCGCATCGCGTCCCATTCCGCCCAGCGCTGCAAGTGCTTCGAGACGCGCGGGCACTTCGGCGGGAGAGTTCGCATGGATCGTTCCGGCTCCGCCGTCGTGGCCGGTGTTGAGGGCCGTCATCAGGTCGATGACCTCGGCGCCGCGTACCTCCCCCATGACGAGCCGATCGGGGCGCATCCGCAGTGCTTGACGCACCAGCTGCCGCACCGATACCTCCCCCACCCCTTCGACATTGGGCGCACGAGCCACCAGACGCACCACATGCGGGTGCGTCGGAGCCAACTCGGCCGCGTCCTCCACGCAGACGATCCGTTCGGCCGGATCCACCTCGCCCAGCAGCGCGGCAAGCAATGTGGTCTTTCCGGCGCCGGTACCGCCGACGACCAGGAAAGCCAAGCGTCCGAACACGATCCGGCGCAACAGTTCGTATCCGCCATCGGTGACGGCACCGGATGCACGTAGTGCTGCGAGACCCTGGGTTGCCGGCCGCAACACCCGAAGCGACACGCACGTTCCACCACTGGCCACCGGTGCCAGCACAGCGTGCAGCCGGACGCCGAACACGTCCCGCCCCACTCCGGGCAGCCGACCGTCGACCCAGGGTTGCGCGTCGTCCAATCGGCGGCCGGCCGACAGCGCGAGCCGCTGCGCCAGCCGACGCACGGCAGATTCGTCGACGAAGCGAATGTCGGTGCGTTCGAGTCCGCGCCCACGATCGATCCATACCTGGTCCGGCGCGGTGACCAGAACATCTGTCACTCCGGGTTCGGACAGCAGCGGCTCGAGCGGGCCCGCTCCGGTCAGCTCGGTCTGCAGAACACGAAGAGCTGCAAGCATATCCGTGTCGCCGATGACACCGCCCGCCTCGGCTCGGATGGCAGCGGCAAGGGTCGCCGGAACGGGAGCGGCGGCAGATACAGCAAGGCGATCACGGACGCGGTCCAACAGATCCGCAGTGACGACGGCGCTCACGCCGCCCACCGCCGGGCGCCGGGCTTCTGCGCGAAGGTCTCCAGCACGCCACTCGCCGCTGCAGCCAAGGGAGAACGTCGACCGAGCACGAGTCCGCCCCGCTCGAGTCGCTCGGCCAATCCCGGCTCGGCACGCATCGACGTCAACAGCGGTAGATCGAGGGCGGCGGCAATGTCGTCGGCCCTCAGCCCGCCCGGTGCCGGCCCTCGAACGACGACACCGACGTTGGCATTTCGATCTGCCACGTGCGCTGCGACCGCTTCCGCGGAGGTGACGGCGCGTAGCTCCGCCGGCAGCACCAACACGACGAGGTCCGCGGCGGCGTACAGAGCGTCGGAAATCTCGCCGGGATGACGCGGGACATCGCACACCACCAGATCGCCCGCTGCGCGTCCTGCGTCGAGCACAGCCGTCACAGCGACGGCAGTCAGCCCGATGCTCGGCCTCTCGGATCTGCCCAGGGCCAACACCGACAACCCGTCCCGCGAGGGCAGTGCACCATGCAAGGCGTCGGCCGATACACGTCCACCTTCGACAACCAACCCGGACCACCGCAGACCGGGCATGTTCTCCCAGCCGAGCAACAGATCGAGTCCACTGCCGTAGCGGTCGCCCTCCACGAGCAATGCACGCCGACCCGAGCGGCTACCGCTGAGAGCGAGCGCAGTAGCGAGCGTCGACGATCCCGCTCCGCCCCGCGCGCCGACCACGGCGATGACGCCGCCATCTCCAGTCGGTGCCGACGCGGGCTCTCCGAGTACTCGAACGAGCGCGTCCTCGTCCGAGGGCAGTGAGATCACCTGTTCGGCCCCGAGGGCAGTCGCAGTTCGCCAGTCGTCGAGGGTGGGCGGCGCACCCGTGACCAGAATGACCCCCTCCCGCCGAGGGAATCCGTTCGACAATGCCGTCTCTGCGGACGAGAAATCGATCAGAATAATTCCGGTGCGATCCCAAATCGACCGCGTCGAACCGATACCGACCAGTAAGTTCTGCTCTTCCACAACACAATCCGCGGCTGCAGCGATTCGATACACGTCCTCGCGGAGGCCGCGAAGTTCGATCGACATCGTGACCGCAGGCTGTGCGCTTCGCTGTCGCGAGTCCGTTTCCATGCGCCAAGCCTGCGTGAGAATCTGCTCGAGATACGCGCGACTTGGGGAAATGTGGATAGATTCGGCCCTGTGGATGAATACCGGTACCCCTGTACCAATTTTCGACCTAACCCAGAAAAGAGGACGACCCTCGCCAGGGGGGGAGGAGGCGAGGGTCGTCTGGTTCAGCCCCGGGGGGTCGGGCTGAACACCGCCCGGAATGAACCGGGCTCGTAGAAAATACTACACCCGTGGACATCCTTGTTTGCAAGTTCAACCGTCGGATTTTCTGGATCGAGTTCGGCCGAGTCCCCCAGTGTCGCCGCGCAACATCCACCGGTCACCACCGGCCACTATGGTGACAAACGTGACCCAGATCGCGAGCAACGACGACGCCCCCGCCGGCCGACGCCCAGCGCGCGTCGCGGCATTCTTCGACCTCGACAAAACGATCATCGCGAAGTCGAGCACGCTGGCATTCAGCAAGCCGTTCTTCGACCAAGGTCTGATCAACCGGCGGGCAGTGCTCAAGAGCAGCTACGCGCAGTTCCTTTTCCTGCTCTCCGGGGCCGATCACGACCAGATGGAACGTATGCGCGCCCACATCGCGAGCATGACAGCCGGTTGGGATGTGGAACAGGTACGCGCTGTCGTCGCGGAAACCCTGCACAACATCGTCGACCCCCTCGTGTTCGCCGAAGCGGCCGACCTCATCGCCGACCACAAGCTCCGCGGACATGATGTCGTGATCGTCTCTGCATCCGGCGACGAAATCGTGCACCCCATCGCAGAACTGCTGGGGGCCGATCACAGCATGGCCACCACGATGGTGACCGTGGACGGCAAGTACATCGGCGAGGTCGACTTCTACTGCTACGGCGAGGGCAAGGTCGACGCCATGAACTCCCTGGCAGCGCAACACGATTACGACCTGGGTTCGAGCTACGCGTATTCGGACTCGATCACCGACGTACCGATGCTCCGCGCTGTCGGGCACCCGACGGCCGTCAACCCCGATCGCGCACTACGCAAGGAAGCCGCGTCCAACGGATGGCCGATTCTCACGTTCTCCAACCCGGTCTCGCTGCGATCGCGTATCCAGACCCCGTCAGGCAAGACCGTAGCGGTCAGTGCCGCAGCAAGTTTCAGCGCTCTTGCCGCAGGTGCGATCACCTACGGACTGTTTCGCAGAAAACGATGAGGGACAAACCCTTGATGTGAAGCGCGTCACGGGGTACAAAGGACGTACGGAAGAACGCAAGGCCAAGAACGAATCGGAAGAGAAGATTCGCTCTCCCGACCGGGATTCCCAGCACGGACACCGGCACCCACGCGGAGCTTGCCACCTAATGGCAGAAGCGCTGTGGGCCTGCGAAATTCGCCAATGATCAGCAAGAACCCTGCACCGGTTGCAGGGATGACCTCATCACTGTCGAATCCTCGCCGAGGCCACGTGGTAGTCCATCACAGCCCACCTGTGCACGCTTGGTAACCAGGCGCTCCGTGCTAACGGGCGGCGACGTCGACGCAAGTCGACATCGCCGCCCTTTTACGTGCTCACTACTGCGCGGCCTCGGCAATCGAAGTCGCCTCTGCCGCACCGGCTTCGAATGCTCCGCAGCACAGAATCACCCAACTCCCGACGCCCGTCGCAGTGCCCTCGGCGAATCCCGCGGCACCGTCTCGGTACGCGTTCGCGCGACGCATCCAGCTCACCTCGGGCACGCCGAGGTTGTGCGGATCGAATCCCGAGGATGCCGCTACCAGCCGTGACGCAGCCCGCGCAACGATACCGTCGGCAGATCCGAAAGCTTTGAGCGTCAACAACTCACCGTGCACCACCGCCGCGATCACCGGGGCGGGTGCCGAGGTTCCGCCGGTCACCAGCTGAGCGAGCAGATCGAGTCGCTCGCCTACTCCTGCATCGCCGCGAGGACGACCGAGGGCGGAGGCGTCGTCGACGAGATCGGCAGCGGCCAACAAGTGCAGACGAGCAAGGGTCTGCAAGGGGGCGCGCTTCCAGGTCGACAGCGTGTTCTGCAGAGCATCACCGTCCAGGGCGGCGGCGACTCGGAGTGCACCGGCGAGGACGGGGTCGCCTTCTTCGCCGTCGCGGGGGAAATCCATCGACCCGCCCTCCAGCGTCGAGGACGAGCGAGCCGCACGCACTGCGGCCTCGGCTGCGTTGGCCGGCCAGCCGCGACGGTTGGCCTTGTGCCGATGCACCGCGCCCAGAGCGTCACGCGCACGTTCGGCGGAGTCGACAACTCCGGGCAGTTCCAACAGCGGGGCGAGGGGGTCCGTCACGACAGACGACGGTACCCCCTCGCTCCCTGCGCCTAAGCGCCCAGTTGTACCGAACCACCCGGGATAGCCGCGAGTAGCTTCTGCGTGTACTCCTGTTGCGGATTGTCGAACACCGCATCGGTCGACGCTGCCTCGACGATCTCACCGCTACGCATCACCAACACGTCATCGGCGATCTGTCGGACCACCGCCAGATCGTGGGTGATGAACAGGTAGGTCAGGCCCAGTTCTGCCTGCAGATCGTTCAGCAGAGCCAGAATCTGTGCCTGGACCAACACATCCAGAGCAGACACCGCCTCGTCGCAGATGACCATTTCGGGCTCGAGCGCCAGAGCACGTGCGATCGCCACGCGCTGCCGTTGACCACCGGACAACTCGTTGGGGAATCGACGCATCACAGACGACGGCAAGGCCACCTTGTCCAGCAGATCCCGCACTCTGGCTTCACGTTCGGACTTCGAGCCCACCTTGTGCGTCCGCAGCGGCTCCTCGATCGTACTGAAGATCGAGTACATCGGATCGAGAGTGCCGTACGGGTTCTGAAAAATGGGCTGGACTCGACGACGGAACGCAAACGCATCCTTGTTGTTCAACCCGGCGACGTCGCGACCGTCGAACTTCACAGAACCTGCGGTAGGGGCCAACAAACCCAAAACCATCTGCGCGACAGTCGACTTGCCGGATCCGGATTCTCCGACGATGGCCGTGGTCGTGCCTCGTTCGACACCGAACGAGACATCGTTGACGGCGGTGAAGACGGACGATTTGAACGGGTTTCCGCCCCGGAGCTTGAACTCCTTGGTCAGACCCTCGACAACCAACACGGTGTCGGTAGCAGGCTCGAACCCCGAGTTCGCCGATTCCTCGGCGACGGCCTCGACCGCTACTTCCTTGGCTTGTTCGACTATCTCCTTGCGCAAGACCGAGGACTTCAATCGCTTCGACGCCAGAGATGGAGCCGCTGACACCAATTTCCTGGTGTAAGGATGCTGCGGGTCCTGCAAGATCTCCAGTGCCGGACCGGACTCCACGATCCGACCCTTGCTCATCACGACGAGGTGCTCTGCTCGTTCGGCGGCAAGTCCGAGGTCGTGAGTGATCAGCAATACTGCGGTGCCGAGTTCCTTCGTCAGACCCTCGAGGTGGTCGAGGATCTGCCGCTGAACGGTCACGTCGAGTGCCGATGTCGGCTCGTCCGCAATCAACAGCTTGGGCCGCGCGGACAGCCCGATCGCGATGAGCGCGCGCTGACGCATGCCGCCGGAGAACTCGTGCGGGTACTGATTGACGCGCTTCTCGGAATCGCCGAGCCCGGCTTCTTCCAACAGCTCGACTGCGCGTACGCGGGCAGCCTTCCCCTTGGCAATACCGTTGGCGGCCAACGCTTCCTCGATCTGGAATCCGATCTTCCACACCGGGTTCAGATTCGACATCGGGTCCTGAGGAACCAGGCCGATCCGACTTCCGCGAATGTCGACGAAGTCCTTCTCCTTCGCCTGCGCCAGGTCGCGACCCTCGAACAGGATGCGACCCGCCGTTACCTTTCCGGTTCCGGGCAGCAGGTTGATGATCGAGTGAGCGGTGGTCGACTTACCCGAGCCCGATTCACCCACGATCGCTACCGTCTGTCCCGGGTAGACCGTCAGAGAAACGCCACGGACGGCAGGAACAGGGCCGGAATTGGATGTGAACGACACTTCGAGATCTTGGATGTCGAGCAGAGGTTGCTCCACTGCGACGCCTTGGCGGTCGGTCATCGCTTCCTCGCCTTCGGATCGAGGGCGTCACGCAACGCGTCACCCATCATGATGAAGCCGAGCACCGTGATAGCAAGTGCTGCAGCGGGATAGAACAGGATGGTCGAGCCCTGGCGCAGAGTGACCTGCGCGGCACTGATGTCGCCGCCCCATGACACCTCGGTCGGAGGGAGGCCGATACCGAGGAACGACAGAGTTGCCTCCGCCACGATGAACGTTCCGAGCGAAATCGTCGTGATAACGATGATCGGAGCCATCGCGTTGGGCAGCACGTGTCGAACGAGAGTGCGGAGCCGGGTCAATCCCAGTGCCTGCGAGGCCATTACGTAATCGTTGCCCTTCGCCGACAGCACCGCACCACGGGTGATTCGGGCCATCTGCGGCCAACCGAACAGTGCCAACACCAGGATGACGGTGAAAATCGTGCGGTCGGTGAACAGCTGCATCAGCACGATCGCAGCGAGGATCAGCGGTACACCGAAGAAGATGTCGGTGATGCGGGAGAGCAAGGAGTCCGCAAGTCCTCCGTAGAAGCCGGCGAGAGCACCGAACACGACGCCGATGATCAGGACCAGGAGGGTTACACCGACACCGGTCAGCACCGACGCGCGGGCACCGAAGAGCACCCGAGAGTAGATGTCGCATCCCTGTCGGTCGTACCCGAACCAATGCCCGGATCCCGGCCCCTGCATGCTGAATTGCAAGTCGCAGAAGCGCGGATCGGTGCTGGTGAACAAACCGGGAACTGCAGCCACGACGATGACTGCCACGATGATGATCGCGGAGACGATGAACATCGGACGCGTGCGTAAGTTCTTCCAGGCGTCGGACCAGATGCTCGCCGGTGCGTCGTCGATGACGACGGCATCGGTCTGGGACACGTCGACGACCTGATCGGCTTCGACGAAACGGGCTTGGCGAGTAGCGCGATCGGCGTCGACGCTGTTCGGAGTGATCGGATCAGACATAGCGAATCCTTGGGTCGAGCGCGGCGTAGAGAAGGTCGACGATGAGATTGGCGACCAGATAGACAACGATCAGGACGGTCACGAACGACACGACGGTCGGCGCTTCGCCTCGGATGACGGCTTGGTAGATGGTTCCGCCGACTCCGTTGATGTTGAAGATTCCCTCGGTGATGATGGCACCGCCCATGAGGCTGGCGAGGTCTGCTCCGAGGAACGTCACGACGGGAATCAGAGAGTTGCGCAGCACGTGCACGTTGACGACGCGGCCGCGTGAGAGGCCCTTCGCCGTCGCCGTCCGAACGAAGTCCGCACTCAGGTTCTCGGCGACCGATGTTCTCGTGAGCCGAACGACGTATGCGAACGACACGGCACCGAGAACGAAGGCCGGCAGCAGCAGATTGGTGAAGCTGGTGTTGCCGCCCACCGTCGGGGGCACCCACCCCCATTTGATGCCGATGAAGAACTGAGCCAGGAAGCCGATGACGAAGATCGGCACGGCGATGATGACGAGGCTGACGACGAGGACCGTCGAGTCGAACAACTTGCCCTTGCGCAGTCCGGCGATCAGACCGAAGCCGATACCGAACACGGCCTCGATCACGAGGGCCATCGAGGCAAGTTTGGCGGTGATCGGAAACGCTTGTACGAGAACTTCACTGACCGGGCGGCCCGAGAAGGACATGCCGAAGTCGAAGGTGAAGATGCCCTTCAGGTACAGCAGGTACTGCACGATGAACGGCTGGTCGAGGTGATAGCGGGCACGTAGTTGATCGGCGACGGCGGGACTGATCGCCTTGTCTCCGGCCAGTGCGGCGATGGGGTCTCCTGGCAGCAGGAAGACCATGGCATAGATCAAGAATGTCGCCCCGATGAACACGGGGATCATCTGAAGTAATCGGCGTCCGATGTACCAGAGCATCGGATCACCTCCTTTGGAGGAAGGTGGACGTCACGGCAGAGGACAAGGATCAGCTGCAGCGGGGCGTCGAGCGTAGGTGCGGGAACGAGCACGCGAGAAGGGCGGCAGGTGGAAGACCTACCGCCCTTCTCGGTCTCTACTGAGGTGGAGCGAACGAGATCAGTTCTTCTCGATCTGGTTGTAGATCGGGATTCCGTCCCAACCGATCTTGACGTTGGTGACGTTCTCCGACCAACCGCTGGCCGCGTTGCGGTACCAGGTCGGCACAGCAGGCAGATCGTTGAGCAGGAGTTCCTGAGCCTGGTTGGTCAGGTCCTGTGCCTTGGTCTTGTCGGTTTCGCCGGCAGACGCACGAAGCAGACGATCGAACTCGGGGTTCGAGTAGTCACCGTCGTTGGAGCTGCCACCGGTCTGGTAGTTCTGCGCCAGGAAGCCGTACTGCTGCGGGTAGTCGCCCTGCCAGCCCGAGCGGAACGCCGTAGCGATGGTGCGGTTGGTTGCCTCGGTACGCAGCTGAGCGAACGTCGGGTACGGCGCGCCCTGTGCTTCGATGCCGAGCGTGTTGCGGATGCTGTTGCTGACCGCGTCGACCCATTCCTGATGGCCACCGTCGGAGTTGTACGCGATGGAGAACGTGCCGGACCACGGCGCGATCGCGTCGGCCTGTGCCCACAGGGCCTTGGCACCGTCGGGGTCGTACTCGACGTTCGAGACATCGGAGAGGTCACCGGTCCAGCCGTCGATGGCGGGGCTGGTGAAATCCTTTGCCGGGGTGCGGGTCTTGTTGAAGATCTGCTCGGTGATCTGGTCGCGGTTGATCGCCTTCGAGATCGCCTGACGACGGAGCACGCCCTCCTCGCCGCCGAAGTGTGCGAGACGGCCCGGGATGGTGAAGGCCTCGATGGACGCGGACGGCTGGTTCACCGTGCGGCCGGGCAGATCGGACTCGAACGTGGTGACAGCCGATGCCGGAACGTTGTCGAGAACGTCGACGTTGTTCGAGAGCAGATCGGTGTACGCGGTGTCGAGATTGCTGTACAGAATGAAGCTGATGCCGCCGTTGGCGGGCTTGCGGTTACCGGCGTAGTCCGGGTTGGTCACCAGGTCGATCTTGACGTTGTGCTGCCAAGCGCCTTCCTGAGCGAACTTGTACGGGCCGTTGCCGATCGGGTTCTCACCGAAGGCTGCAATGTCCTGGTACGCAACCTCGGGCAACGGGTAGTACGCGGCGAAACCGAGACGATCCGGGAACGCTGCCTCGGGCTGCTTGAGCTCGATGGTGAACGTCTTGTCGTCGACGACCTTCAGACCGGACATGGTCTGAACCGTCGGATTCTCGGCAGCGACCTCGTCGTAACCCTGAATCGGATCGAAGAACGAGCCCTGCAGCTGCGCGTTGGTCGAGAGGGCACCGTAGTTCCACGCGTCGACGAACGAGTTCGAGGTAACCGGAGTGCCGTCGGTGAACGTCCACCCGTCCTTCAGCGTGACGGTGTAGTTCTGGCCGTCGGTGGTGTCGATCGAATCGGCAACCTCGTTCTCGACACCGCCCTCGGGGGTGTACGAAACCAGGCCGGCGAAGATCGAGTCGACGACTCGTCCACCGGTATTTTCACTCGTGTTGGTCGGAACCAGCGGGTTCTGCGGCTCGCCGCTCCAGGCGTTGATGATCGCGGAGCCGTCTCCCGATCCACCACCGCCGGTCGAATCGCTCGAAGAGCACGCCGTGACCAGCGCCGCTCCAACGACAACTGCAATCGCAGCTGACGCGATGCGTGTTTTACGCAAGGAAATCCTCCATCCAGATGTGAACACGGGGTCGTCCGTGCTCAGTTCCTCGGGCGCGACGCCCGGGGTTTCGTGGGCAACCGCATGGCACGGCATGTGAGCCGTTCCAACGATCTGATGGGATGGACTTTAGACACATCCTGAAACGAACATGTGAACTCCCCCAGATTTTGCTGACCCGTCAGTAACTCCGAAACATGATCGAAACGTTTGAGCAAGTCGATTTCTCACATTTCGGGCTGGGACCCCGCCGAGCCGACTCACCAGGCACCCCGACTACCGCCCATCGTGCAGAAACTACCGATCACCGCAGATCAGGGGGTTGCAGGCGATTGCAACGGTGCGATCGCGATCACATGTGACTACCCTCACTAGGGGCTCGAGACCGGCTGACAAGTGCCGTTTCATGGGTGAAAAGCATCGGACGAAAGAGAGCTATTCGAGATGACGACCAGTACCTCCGGAACCGACGAGACCGCGGTTGCTTCCTACGCACCCTCGGCCGAGTTCACGGCTCAGGCGAACGCTCAGGCGGATCTCTACACCGCCGCGGAGAAGGACCGACTCGGGTTCTGGGCCGAGCAGGCCCGCCGCCTGCACTGGCACACCCCGTTCACCGAGGTACTCGACTGGTCCGACGCCCCCGTCGCCAAATGGTTCGCCGACGGCGAACTCAACGTCGCCTACAACTGCGTCGACCGCCACGTCCTCGACGGCCACGGCGACCAAGTCGCCATCCACTGGGAAGGCGAACCCGGCGACAGCCGCGACGTCACCTACACCGACCTGCTCGCCGAGGTCAGCCAAGCCGCCAACACCCTGACCGAACTCGGCCTCGTCTCCGGCGACCGAGTCGCGATCTACATGCCCATGATCCCCGAGGCCATCGTCTCGATGCTCGCCTGCGCGCGCCTCGGCCTGACGCACTCGGTCGTCTTCGCCGGCTTCTCGGCCACCGCGCTGCGCTCACGCATCGACGACGCCGAAGCCAAACTCGTCATCACCACCGACGGACAATGGCGACGCGGCAAACCCGCCCCCATCAAGGACACCGTCGACGAAGCAGTCGACGGGGCGGCATCGATCGAACACGTGCTCGTGGTCAAGCGCACCGACTCCGACGTCGCCTGGACCGACGGACGCGACCTGTGGTGGCACGACACCGTCGCCAAGGCGTCGACAGAACACGAGGCGCAGCCGTTCCCGGCAGAGCATCCACTGTTCATCCTCTACACCTCCGGCACGACGGGTAAGCCCAAGGGCATCATCCACACCTCCGGCGGCTACCTGACGCAGACCTCGTACACCCACCACAACGTCTTCGACCACAAGGCCGGCACGGACGTCTACTGGTGCACCGCCGACATCGGCTGGGTCACCGGACATTCCTACATCGTCTACGGGCCGCTCTCGAACCGCGCCACCCAGGTCGTCTACGAAGGCACCCCCAATTCGCCCGACGAGCACCGGCATTGGAACGTCATCGAGAAGTACAAGGTCTCGATCTACTACACCTCTCCCACCCTCGTACGCACATTCATGAAGTGGGGCAAGGAGATTCCCGAAGCCCACGACCTGAGCTCGATCCGCCTGCTCGGCTCCGTCGGCGAACCCATCAACCCCGAGGCGTGGCGCTGGTTCCGCGACGTCGTCGGCGGCGGCACCGCCCCGATCGTCGACACCTGGTGGCAGACCGAGACCGGCGCGATCATGATCTCCCCACTGCCCGGCGTCACCGCCACCAAACCCGGCTCGGCGATGACCCCGCTGCCCGGTATCTCCGCCAAGATCGTCGACGACGACGCCAAACCACTGGGCAACGGCGGCAACGGCTACCTCGTCCTCGACGAGCCGTGGCCGGCGATGCTGCGCGGAATCTGGGGCGACATGGAGCGCTACAAGGACACCTACTGGTCCCGCTACGCCGAAGAAGGCTGGTACTTCGCCGGCGACGGCGCCAAGTACGACGACGACGGCGCCCTGTGGGTCCTCGGCCGCGTCGACGACGTCATGAACGTCTCCGGCCACCGCATCTCCACCTCCGAGGTCGAGTCCGCACTGGTCACCCATCACAGTGTCGCCGAAGCCGCCGTCGTCGGAGCCGCCGACGACACCACCGGACAGGGCATCGTCGCGTTCGTCATCCTGCGTGCCGGCGAGGAGAACACCGGCGATGCGTTGATCGCCGAACTCAAAGCGCAGGTCTCGAAAGAGATTTCGCCGATCGCCCGACCACGCGAGATCTCCATCGTGCCGGAACTCCCGAAGACCCGCTCCGGCAAGATCATGCGCCGCCTCCTCCGCGACGTCGCCGAAGGCCGCGAACTCGGCGACGTCTCCACCCTCGTCGACCCGAAGGTATTCGAGGCAATCAAAAAAGGCCGGTAAGTGCTTCGCGCATGTGCGCGGAAACTCGTAGTGGGCTACGGGCGGATTCGAGCGGTGGTTGCAACGTGCCTGATCATTAGGGATGTTTGCGATGGTTCACCCGGGTTTCTCTCATCAGGTTCGGATGGCGTTCTGGTCACTGCGTAGTAGTGGCGTGACGGTCAAGGATGCTGCCCTTGCGGTCGGGATCAGCGAGGGCAGCGGCTGGAACTGGGTGTACGAACGCGGTGGTGTACGGCCACGTTCGACGCCGCCACCGACGGGCCGTTTCCTCTCATTGGAGGAGCGGGAGTTCATCGCCGACGGTGTCCGGGACGGCTGGACGATGACCGCGATCGCAGCATGCTTGCGTCGATCGGTGTCGACGATCAGTCGAGAACTCAAGCGGCACAGCTATTTCCGTGGTCAGTACAAGCCGCATCAGGCCGAACGTGATGCCCGGAAGGCAGCCAAACGTCCGAAGAAGGGCAAGCTCGAGCTGACACCGTTACTGCGCGATCGGGTGCAGGCGCTGCTCGAGTTGGACTACTCGCCCGAACAGATCTCGGCGACACTGAGGAAGGAATTTCCTCACTCGCCGGAGATGCATGTGTCGCACGAAACGATCTATCAAAGCTTGTACGTTCAGAGCAAAGGTGGCCTGACCAAGGAGCTGACCAGGCACCTTCGGACGGGTCGGCCGGTGCGTCTCGCGCATCGCCGTACCACCGAACGGCGATCGAAAATCCGCGGGATGATCAACATTTCCGAGCGGCCCGCCGAGGTCGCCGACCGCAACGTTCCCGGCCATTGGGAGGGTGATCTGATCATCGGCACCAAGGGCGGGTCGGCGATCGGGACGTTGGTCGAGCGGACGTCGAGGTTGGTGATGTTGCTGCATCTGCCCACAGATCATTCGGCGGCGTCGGTGGCCGAGGCGATGACGGCGAAGATCGCGGAACTGCCTGCGGCACTGATGCGTTCGATCACCTGGGATCAAGGTGGGGAGATGGCCAAGCATGCCGAGATCACCATCGCCACAGGAGTGCAGATCTACTTCTGTGATCCGCACTCCCCGTGGCAGCGGGGGACCAATGAGAACACCAACGGCCTGCTCCGTCAATACTTCAAGAAGGGCACCGACTTGTCGGTGCACGGTCCCGAACGGCTCGACGAGGTCGCCGCTCTACTGAACAACCGCCCCAGAAAAACCCTGGGATGGGATACTCCCCTCGAGGAGTACAACAAACGACTGCTCGTTGCGACGACCACGTGAACCCGTCACGAGGTTCCGTGCACATGCGGCGCAGCCGCTCAGGCCGCCAAGGCCGTCAGATCGAACACCGTGTAATCGCCGACGGTCCTCGGTGTGAAAGTCGCAGCCACCCAGTCACCGATCACCGACGGCCTGGATTTGCCCGTTCCCGCGATGAAGTAGTGGATCTTTCCCGCGGCCACGTCGGCCTCGAATTGTTCGAGTGTGGGCGACGGGTCGGTTCCGGAGAATCCGCCCACCGGCATCACCGGGTCGTCGGTCGCGAGTTGTAGAACCGCGGCGGCATTGGATCCGATCGTGGCCGCCGCCCAGGTGTACTTCTGCGGATCGGCTTCGAGGAGTCCGGTCAACTCCGCGTCGGGAGTAGATGGGGAGCCGAATTGCGTTGACCGCTCGGCATCTTCATCCCCTCGACCACTTCGATACGCGGCCTGGTCGGACGCAACGGCAGGCCCGGCCGACGGGCCACCTCCCGTGTGTGGAGTGACCACGGTATCGGCGACGTAGGCAACGGGGCCCGCGAGAGCGACCGCAATTGCCAACGCCCCCAGTGCAATCGACATCGGTCGGGACCGACGGAACACCAGGGCCACTGCGACGAAGACCCCGACTCCCAGCACCACCCATCGCAGCCACGGCAGGAATTCAGGACTGCGGGCCAGAAAGACGAACGAGGTAGCCGTCGTGATCGCCGATGCCAACACGAGAACAGCTCGCCACCAAGCTTTTTCGCGTCGCGCCCACAGCTCGTGGAGAGCCGCTCCGACAATGGCGGCGATCGCCGGAGCGACGACGATCGTGTAGTAGGGGTGAAAAGTGCCCGACATGAAGCTGAACACCAGCGAGCACCCGACGAGCCACAGTCCCCACATCACGAACCAGGCGCGTCGAAAGTCCCGCCGAAGAGCTTTGCCGCGCAACACGATTCCCGCGACCACGAGCACCAGCGCGGCCGGAATCAGCCACGAGATCTGACCGCCCTGGGCAGCCGCGAACATCCGGGTGATGCCCGTCTGCGGTCCGTGGCCGCCCGGACCGAAACCGCCCGCCTGCGCTGCATCACCGGCAGACGATCCGGCGGTGCCCGCGTGTTCGTTACCGGTCAACCTACCAAAGCCGTTGTAGCCGAAGGTCAGATCCAGAATGCTGTCGGTCTTCGATCCACCGACCCAGGGGCGGTCCGCTGCCGGCACCAGTTGCACGATCGCCACCCACCATCCAGCAGAGACGAGCACTGCGGCACCGGCGGCGAGCAACTGCAGCAGTCGAGTTCCGAGCTTGGGCGGACCGAACGCCGCGTAGGCCACGGCAAGAGCCGGAACAACGAGGAACGCCTGCAGCTGTTTGGTCAGAAATCCGAGACCCACAACAGCGCCCGTCAGCACCAGCCAGCGAGTGCGTCCGTCTTCGAGAGCACGCAGCATCGCCCACGCTGCCCCCAACAGGGTGAGGGTGAGCAAGGCGTCGGGATTGTCGTAGCGGAACATCAGCGCGAAGGTCGGCGTAGTGGCCAAGACCGCGCCCGCAATCAGCGCTGCCCCGTACCCGAATCGACGGGCGACGATCGCGTACATGATTCCCACGCTCAGCACGGCCATCAGCACCTGCGGCAACAACAGCGACCACGAGTTGAGGCCGAAGATTCGTACCGAGAGCTCCATGATCCACAGCGATGCCGGCGGCTTGTCCACCGTGATGGAGTTCGCGGCGTCGGACGAACCGAACAGGAATGCCTTCCAACTGATCGAACCGGCCTGAACGGCCGCCGCGTAGAAGGAATTACCCCACTGCTCGCGGTTCAGATCGAGGGCATATGCCCCTGCTGTTCCGACGAGAAGGGCGGCTAGAGCGGGCAACGCCCAGCGCGGTCGACGCGCGTCGCGCTCGGAAGCGGTGGTCACAGGGAGGATGGTCACAAACGATCACTGTTGCCCTCGACCCTGAGGGTCCGCTGCCGACTTCCTGGCAATCGCCTGTCTATGTCCAGTGATCACCGAAACGAGCTACGCAGGTGAGCGGAAACTCGACCCGTGCTACGAGTTTCCGCTCACCTGCGGCGAAGCCGCTCTACACGCTGTCGAGCGACTGGTCTCGTGTTTCCTTCATGATGATCAGCGAGATCAGTGTCAGCGCGGCAGCGATGGCGAGGTAGACGCCCACCCAGCCGACGCCGTAGCTGCTCACCAGCCAGGTGGCGATGAACGGGGCCACTGCGGCACCGAGGATCGACGCAGTGTTGTACGAGATTCCCGAGCCGGTGTAGCGCACGTTGGTCGGGAAGAGTTCGGGCAGAACGGCACTCATGGGCCCGAACGTCAGGCCCATCAATCCGAGGCCGACACACATGAACACCAGCATCTTGCCTGCCGACGCGGACGACGGGTCGGCGAACCAGTGGAACGACAGACCGAACAGCACGATCGCCGCAGTGATGACGATGAGCGTCGGGCGACGGCCGTACTTGTCGGCGAGCAGCCCGGCAACCGGGATCAGGGCTGCGAAGAACAGCACCGCGATGAGCTGGAGCTCCAGGAAGTCGGTGTACGGGATGGCCAACTTGGGGCCGTTGACGTCGGCCACCTTGCCCGTTCCGTAGCTGACCACCCACGTCGTCATGATGTAGAACAACGTGTAGGTGGCGAGCATGACGAAGGTGCCGATGATCAGCTGGCGCCAGCTGGTCTTGAACACCTGAGCCAAGGGGGTCTTGACCTTCTGGCCGCGCTCGACGGCCAGCTTGAACACCGGCGTCTCCTCGAGCTTGAGCCGGACGTACAGGCCGATGATCACCATGATCGCGCTGAGCAGGAACGGGATACGCCAGCCCCACGTGAGGAACGCGTGGTCGGTGCCGGAGTTCGCGGAGTCGTAGCCGGTCGCGATGACGATGAGCAAGAAGATGCCGTTGGCGAAGAAGAAGCCGATCGGCGCGCCCAGCTGCGGGTACATCGCCGCCCAGGCTCGCTTACCCGGCTTGGCGGTTTCGGTGGCCAGCAACGCCGCACCGCTCCACTCACCGCCGAGGCCGACGCCCTGGGTGAAGCGCATGATCGCCAGTAGAGCCGGAGCCCACAGACCCACCGCGGCGTACGTCGGCAGGAGTCCGATCGCGAACGTCGCGACACCCATCGTCAGCAGGGACCCGACGAGGGTCGCCTTCCGTCCGATGCGATCACCGAAGTGGCCGAACAGAATCGAGCCGATGGGTCGCGCGACGAACGCCAAACCGAACGTCGCGAACGACGCCAGCAGCGCGGTCGTGTCGTTGCCCGCGGGGAAGAACAGGCGGGGGAAGACGAGCACTGCGGCGGTGGCATAGATGTAGAAGTCGAAGAACTCGATCGACGTGCCGACCATCGAGGCGATCACGATGCGTGACCGAGGCACCTGAGGTGCGGGAATTGCGCCGTCGTTCGTGACGACGTGTGGTGAACTCACGAATTGCTCCTGAAGAGGGAAGTTCCCTGAAAATTACCTGATGAACACCTGAGAATTTCACGCCCCCGGTCCGTTCGTTGCCGATTCGTGCAACTTTTCCGTGTTTGTCTCGACGGGCGGGGAGGTAACCATCGGCGGGCCGAGCATCGCTCGCCCGCAGCGGAGCGGTTAACCTGCTACCTAGGCACTACTGTCGATACGATCCGCATAACACCGAGCAGAGCGATTACAAGGGGTCGAGAGTTGAGCGTCAGCAATGACAAGGGATACGGAAACGGCGTCCCGAACACGATTTCGTCGATACCTCTGACCGATGTCGATGCCCGCACCCCTGGTAGCGCCAGCATCGGAAATCTCGTCAAGGACGCCACCACCCAGGTCTCGACGCTCGTGCGCGCCGAAGTCGCCCTCGCCAAGGCCGAGGTCACCGGCGAGGTCAAGAAGGGTCTGCAGGGCAGCGTCTTCTTCATCGTCGCGCTGACGGTGCTGCTGTTCAGTACGTTCTTCTTCTTCTTCTTCGCCGCCGAACTGCTCGACGTGTGGCTCTACCGCTGGGCGGCCTTCCTCATCGTGTTCGCCGTCATGGTGTTGGCCGCGGCGCTGTTCGGTTTCCTCGGCTATCGCCGAGTGAAGAAGCTGCGCAAGCCCGAGAAGACCATCGACTCGCTCAAGCAGGCGTCGACGGTGCTGCCGAACCAGCACGATTCCATCCCCGGAATTCCCGGCTACAAGAAGTAGTCGACGCCCGGCGAGTCGAGCAGTATGAATCAACCCGATCCGTCCACGGTCCGCTATCCGGGACAGTGGATCCATCGCGATATACACGCCAACGGAATCCGGTTCCACATCGTCGAAGTCGGCGAACACGAACCGAACGCGCCGCTGGTGGTCCTACTGCACGGCTTCGCCGATTTCTGGTACTCCTGGCGACACCAACTCGACGCACTCGCTCGGTCCGGTGTCCGCGCCATCGCCGTCGACCTGCGTGGGTACGGCGATTCCGACAAACCCCCACGCGGATACGACGGGTGGACCCTGGCCGGCGACATCGTCGGCCTGATTCGCGCCCTCGGCTACCCGAACGCCACGTTCGTCGGCCACGCCGACGGCGGACTGGTCTGCTGGGCCAGTTCGGCTCTCCATCCACGTCTGGTGCGCTCGATGGTGCTGATCAACGCCCCACATCCCATCTCCCTGCGCCGCGCCGTGTTGAAGGATTCTGCACAACGCGCGGCTCTGCTGCCGCACTTCGTTCGCTACCAGGTTCCGCTGCGGCCCGAAAGGCTGCTGACGCGTCGAGGCGGCGGCGCGGTGGAAGAACTGATGCGTAGTCGAGCCGGGTCCGCATGGAAGAGCACCGAGGATTTCGCAGACACCGCAGCCAAGATGAGCTCGGCCATCCGCATTCCCGGTGCCGCACATTGTGCGCTCGAATATCAACGCTGGGCGTTCCGTAGCCAGTTCCGCTCCGACGGCCGCCGCTTCATGGATGCCGTCGACGTACGCACCTCGATTCCCGTCGCGCAGATCATCGGCGACCTGGACCCGTACGTGCTGCCCACCACCCTCGATCGGGATCGGCACTGGGCCCCGGGCCTGACGCGTCGAACAGTGCGGGACGTGGGGCACTACGTGCACCAGGAAGCACCGGATGTGGTGTCCGAGGAGATCCTGCGCATCGTGCGCGAGGACTAGACGACCGGGCTGGACGACTGGGTCAGACGATGCAGTCGCCGGTACCCACGCTGACCGGCGCATCGAAGCTGCGCGCCAGCTCGTCCGCGATCTCCGACGCGGTCAGCACGAATCCGGTGTCGGGGTCGTCGACAGCGGCGCCGAACACGACACCGAGAACCTCACCGGACGAGTTGACCAGTGGTCCACCGGAATTGCCCTGTCGCACCGATCCGCGCACCGTGTAGACCTCGCGTTGGACGGTTCCGGTGCGGTAGATGTCGGGGCCGCTGAGGTTGATGATCTCGCGGATCCGAGCCGGGCTCGCCGTGTAGGGACCGCCGCCGGGGTAACCGAGCACGATGGCGTCGGATCCGGATTCGGCCGGCGTCGGAGCAAAATTCAGCACCGGTGCCTGCAGCTGCGAAACACGAAGCACCGCAACGTCTTCTTCGGGGTCGAACAGTACGACATCGGCGTCGAGCGGGCCGTTGGGTGAATCGACGGTCACCTCGGACGTACCTGCCACGACGTGCGCATTGGTCATCACCAGGTCGGACCCGACGACGAAACCAGAGCCTTCGAGGGCCTTCTGGCAGCTCGGCGCGATGCCGTTGATCTTGATGACGCTGGATTGCAGCGCCACCGGAATCGGACCCGCTGCGAGGCCGGAATCCGGCGCCGCGACGTCGGCAACCGGCGTACGACCGAACGGTCCGATGACGTCCGGCAATCCGGACGTGTCGAGCAGCGCCGAGAATTCCTTGGGCACCTGACGCAACCAGTCGGGTGCCACCTCGTCGACTTTGCCCAGGACCGTCGAGCCACGCACCGCACTGGCGACCTCGGGCTGCGAGGACGACGTCAGCGGAATGGCGAGCAGCCATGCGGCAGCGAGAACGGCCGCGGCCTGCAGACCGGCCCCGATCGTACTGTCCACGGATCTGGCTGCGCGCGAATGTATTCCGCTGCGCAGCGCGCGACCGAGAACCATGCCGGCTACCTCGCCGACGATCACCAACACCACGATCAACGCGATGCCGACGAATACCCGCATTCGCGAACCGTCGACGTGCTCGAGCACGTGCGGTGCCACCAGAATGCCGGCAACGGCCCCGAGCACGACGCCGAGAAACGCCAGCGCCGACGCCACCGCACCCTGCCGCCATCCCGATGTTGCCGCCAACAGTGCGATGGCGACCACCGCGATATCGACCCACCCTGAACCCGTCACCGATCGAGCCTCGCTCCTACCGCAGTCAAGCTGGCCTCCAGATCGCGTATGTCCCCCGTGTCCCAGTCGGACTCCCAGCCCGACACAGCGAGCAGGCCCGCCAGAATACCGCCCGTGAATCCCCACACCAGCATTCCCTGTACCGAAAAGGCCGGGCCCTGGTAGCCGGCGGGATGGCGCACCTGGAATCGGTTGTCCGGATCGAGCAACTCTCGCAACGGAACTCGCACCACCCGCTCGGTTTCGCCCGCGTCGACCACCCGAACCGGACTCGGGGCCTGCCAGTACGAGAGCACCGGCACCACATCGAAGCGCGACGGCGGCACATAGATCCCCGGCATCGTCGCCAGCGGTACGACGCCGGCGGGGTCGAGACCGGTTTCCTCCTGCGCCTCCCGTAGCGCAGTACCGATGGGACCGTCGTCGCCGGGATCGGTGGCACCACCGGGGAAGGCGATCTGACCGCTGTGATCGCGCAGCGTCGACGCGCGCTGGGTCAGCAGTACGTCGGCATCGGCGGGTAGCCCACCGGGAGCGGTCGGATCAGCGGCGGCCGGCCCGCCGAAGAGCACCAACACCGCCGCGGAACGAGTTCGGTCGGCCGGCTGCGCGTGCCGCTGCAGCACCGGGTTGATGCCGGTGGTGTCGGTCAGTCCGTTCGCGCTGCCGGCGACGTCGAGCATGCGCCCGAGCCACTCGGGCGCGCTCACGACGCGACTCCGAGATTCTCGCGCACGGCGTCGGCGATGTCGTCGACGCTCGAGAAGGGTTGAGGTAGCACCTTGGCGACAGTGCCATCCGCAGATATCAAAACGGATACGGGCAGGACGTTCGGTGCTCCCACCGCGGCCGCGATGCGGCCGCCGCCGTCCTGAACTCCGGGCAGAGTGACCCCGTAATCGGTGAGCCGAGTGAGGCCGTTCGCCTCGTTGGCGTCGTTGTGCACCGTGAGGACCGTGACGGCATCACCCGCCCGCTCAGCGTATTGCTGCAGGTACGGCAGTTCCTCCGCGCAGGGTCCGCACCAGTAGGCCCAGATGTTCAGCAGCGCGGGTCGACCGGCCAGGGCCTGGCCCAGGTCGACGTACGAGCCGTCGCCGATGCATTCGAGTGTGATGCCCGTCAACGGGCCCGTCGACGTGCCCGACGGCGTCGGACATGCGGCCAGACCGGCGCTGCGTCGCAGCGGTGCGAGAGCTTCGGGTGTGTCGGCGGCGCGGCGTTCGGCCGTCGACGGTCCCGCCTGCCCGAGTCCGGGACCGTCCGAGCGCTGCGCGCCGGGAGATTCACTGCGGGGCCAGAGCGCGTAGACCATCCCGACGACGAGAATGAGCGCAACAAGAGACCAGCGAAGAGCGGCTTTGTTCACGACACGATTCCGGCAAGAGCGAGAAGGTGTTCGGTCTCGGGGCCCCTCACCAGGGCTGCAGCGGCGGCCGGATCGGTCGGACCCAAGCCGAACGACGGGCAGTCCTTCGCGAGGACACACACCCCACACGCCGGCGTACGGGAGTGGCAGACGCGTCGGCCGTGGAAGATGACGCGATGCGAGAGCAGAGTCCACTCTTTGCGCTCGATCAATGCACCGACCGCGTGCTCGACCTTGACCGGGTCCTCTTCCTCCGTCCACTGCCAGCGCCGCACCAGCCGACCGAAGTGGGTGTCGACCGTGATGCCGGGTACGTCGAACGCATTGCCGAGAACGACGTTGGCCGTCTTGCGGCCGATACCCGGCAGGGTGACGAGGTCTTTCAGGGTCGCCGGCACTTCGCCGTCGAAGTTCTCCAGCAACTTCTGGCCGAGACCGATCAACGAGTTCGCCTTGTTGCGATAGAACCCCGTGGTGCGGATGAACTCCTCGAGTTCGGTCCGGTCGGCCTCGGCGTAGTCGCGGGCTGTGCGGTATCTCACGAACAGTGCCGGAGTGACCATGTTGACGCGCTTGTCGGTGCACTGCGCGGACAGGATGGTCGCCACCGCCAATTCGAGGGGCGTGGTGAAGTCGAGTTCGCAGTACACGTGCGGAAAGGCGACCCCGAGCGTCCGGTTCATTCGCCGAGCTCGACGCACGAGCCCGAGGTGCGTCTCCTCGCGTTTGCGCACGTCGGGGCGTTTCGGAGCTGTCGAATCCACTCCACAACTGTACGGACAAGAATGCGTAACGAACTACGCGACCGCACCGAGCTGTGTTTGTATCGAGACCTTTTCGGTGTTAACTGGCCGGTATGCAAGGACTCGCCGTGGTGCTCTTTCCGGTACTACTCATGCTCTTCGCACTCGCGATGGAGCGCGTCGAGTTCCGACTCAGCAAGCTCGGCGTTCGGGAGCACGAAGTAGAGGAATTCCTCGATCAGGCGAGCAGGTCCGAGGTCGCCACACTGGCCAACGAAGGCTTCCCGCACGCGCTGGCTCGTTTCAACACCCGCAAGCGTCGGCAGACCCCACCGCGGACCATCG
Source organism: Rhodococcus ruber (assembly GCF_027270735.1). Taxonomy (GTDB): domain Bacteria; phylum Actinomycetota; class Actinomycetes; order Mycobacteriales; family Mycobacteriaceae; genus Rhodococcoides; species Rhodococcoides rubrum_A. The sequence continues at coordinate 158,267 of NZ_JAPWIJ010000006.1, forward strand.
ACACGCGCGACGGCATGGTCGACCAACGCGCCAGCTGAGCCACCGATTTGTCCGATAGGCCGCGATTTCGATGAATTTTCGGTGAACGGGAACACACAGGCAATCGCTCTGGCAACCTGTGGTGGCGTCGATCACTCGGTTTCGACCGAGTCGAAGTAGACTCCCCTGAGGTAATTGTTGTGTTTGAACATTGCACCGGCTTCGACGCCTGAACTGCCCACGCAGTTCGGTGGGTGGCACGACTGTGTACAAACGCCTTCGGTGGTGTGGGTTTTCCGCATCGCCGACATCCCTAAAGGAGCGCAAGTGGACGACGTCCTGGCACGGGCCGGCATCTTCCAAGGAGTCGAACCCTCTGCGGTTGCGGCCCTGACGAAGCAGCTGCAGCCTGTCGATTTCCCCCGCGGACACGTCGTGTTCAACGAGGGTGAGCCCGGAGACCGGCTCTACATCATCGTTTCCGGCAAGATCAAGCTCGGACGACGCTCTCCCGACGGCCGCGAGAACCTGCTGACGATCATGGGACCGTCGGACATGTTCGGCGAGCTCTCCATCTTCGATCCCGGCCCCCGTACGTCCTCGGCCACCACGGTCACCGAGGTCCGCGCGGTCAGCATGGACCGCGCTGCACTCAAGGACTGGATCGACCAGCGACCCGAGATCGCCGAGCAGCTCCTGCGCGTGCTGGCTCGCCGGTTGCGCCGCACCAACAACAACCTGGCCGACCTCATCTTCACCGACGTCCCCGGACGAGTCGCGAAGGCGCTGCTGCAGCTCGCGCAGCGCTTCGGCACGCAGGAGGCGGGATCGCTTCGCGTGACCCACGACCTGACGCAGGAAGAGATCGCTCAGCTCGTCGGTGCCTCTCGTGAGACCGTCAACAAGGCACTCGCCGATTTCGCACACCGCGGTTGGTTGCGCCTCGAGGGCAAGTCCGTGCTGATCTCGGACTCCGAGCGTCTGGCCCGCCGAGCTCGCTAGACAGACCCGTTCTCTCTGAGGTAGGCCAGCTGCGTCTTGACCGACATCCGCGCAGCCGGCCATAACTTCTTGTCCACGTCCGAGTAGACGTGGCGTACCACCTGCATCGGTTTTGCGTTCTCGCCGATCTCGACGAGCGCCGCACGAACCTGGTCCAACCGCTGCCGACGGTGAGCGCGATACGCTCGCGCCACCTCGGCAGCGTCCGGTAGTTCGGGCCCGTGCCCAGGCAGAACCGTCTTCCCGGCACCTGCTGCTTCCAGCCGGTCCAACGAGTCGAGGTAGTCCGCGAGGGAGCCGTCCTTCGGGTCGAGCACCGTGGTGCCGCGGCCGAGGATCGTGTCGCCGGTCAGGATTGCGTCATCGAGCACGAAGCTCACCGAATCCGCTGTGTGTCCGGGCGTGTGCAGTACTTCGATCCGTAGCCCCGCTGCCTCGATGACTTCGCCGTCGGCAAGGGTTGCGCCATCCCCGTACAGAAACTTCTCGCCGATCGCCCGTACCGGAGCGGACGACGTGCGGTGGAACCGCTTCACTCCGCCTGTGTGATCCGCGTGGCGATGGGTCACGAGCGTCAGAACCACCGTGCCCGACGCGGCGACGGCGTCGAGATGGGCGCGGTCCTTCGGCCCCGGATCGACGACGATGCACTCCTCGGCACCCGGCGCACGAAGAATCCAGGTGTTCGTTCCGTCGAGAGTCATCTTGCCCGGGTTGTCGGCAAGCAGAACCGACGCGGTCGGCGTCACCTGCCGAAGAAGTCCGTACGCGGGATGCTGGGGGTTCGAGACGGCCATGAAAGTACTGTAGGTCGCCCGCCCCAGGCCGTGGTGACGAGGACTACCGTCGACTCTCATGAAGATCGGACTCGTCGGAGCGGGCCCCTGGGCTCGCAAGACTCAAGCCCCCTCGCTGCTCGCTCATCCGGGAGTGGACTTCACCGGAGTGTGGGCACGCAGACCGGAAGCCGCGGCCGAACTGGGAGCACCGGTCTTCGACTCGTTCGACGCATTGTTGGGCGCAGTCGACGCGGTGGCGTTCGCAGTGCCACCCGCCGTACAGGCCGGGTACGCACTGCGCGCAGTCGAGGCAGGCAAACATGTGTTGCTGGACAAACCGATTGCGGCAACCGTGGCCGAGGCCGAGGAACTTGCTGCTGCCGTCACGGCAGCCGGAGTGCGGTCGATGGTGACCTTGACTCTCCGATTCGCCCCGGAGACAAGACAATTCCTCGACGCTGCGGCCGGACGCACCTGGGCAGCAGGATCGGGAACCTGGTTCTCCGGAGCGATCCTCGGCGGGGCATACGCCAATTCACAGTGGCGACACGACGACGGGGCGATACTCGACATCGGGCCACACGTGTTCGACCTACTCGACGCTGCGCTGGGACCCATTGCACGCGTTGCCTACTCGCACCGCGAGGTGGCGTCGGACAGTTGGACGGTTGTGCTCGAACACGAGGGCGGTGCCCGCAGCACCGTGCAGTTGTCACTGCGGACCCCGATCACGCCCTCGCTCATGCGCATCGAGCTGAGCGGTACCGACGGAGTCGAGACCCTCACCGATCGATCCACCTCGTCGACCGATTGTTTCGCCGTGTTGCTGGACGAGTTCCTCGAATCCGTCGAGTCGGGTGTGGACCACGAATGCTCGGTGCACCGAGGCCTGCATCTGCAGAAGGTGATCAGCGCGGCCGCGCCCCAGTGACGTGCGGCTGCGCCCCAGTGGCGTGGTCAGGTGCCCCAGAGGGCACATAAGCACACCACTGCGCGTCAGCGCAGTTCGACGATGAGCTCCACTTCCACCGAAGCACCCAGGGGCAGCTCGGCCACTCCCACGGCCGAGCGCGCGTGCTTACCTGCATCTCCGAAGATCTCACCGATGACGTTCGACGCCCCGTTGATCACCCCGGGCTGGCCGGTGAACCCCGGCGCGGACGCCACGAAGCCGACGGCCTTGACCACGCGGGCGATCGAGTCGATGCCGACGAGGCCATGGACCGCGGCGAGCGCGTTCAGAGCGCAGATGCGCGCCGCTGCAGTGGCGTCGTCCGCCGAGACGTCGGAGCCGACCTTGCCCACGGACGTCAGAGTTCCGTCCACGATCGGCAGCTGACCCGAGGTGTACACGAGGGAACCCACCTGTACCGCGGGGACGTATGCCGCCAGCGGCGGGACGACCTCGGGCAGCTCGATACCCAGCTCGGACAGTCGTTCGCTCCAGTTGGCCACCGCGCTCAGGCCTTCGGACGCTTGAAGTACGCGACCAGAGTGTCGCCGCCGTTGGGTCCGGCCATGATCGTCACGAGCTCCCAGCCCTCGGAGCCGTAATTGTCGAGAATCTGCTTGGTGGCGTGAATCAGAACCGGTGCGGTGAAGTACTCCCAGATGATCTTTTCGCTCATGCTGTTGACCCTATCGTCCGGTGGTGGCCCCGGTGCGGTCGATCTAGGGTCGATGAATGTCTCGACTCGATATGAAGGACGCGGTCTACCATTTCGGTCGCGATCACGGGGGGTCGAGCGATCAGTTCGCGCTCCTCGTGTTCGACTCGATCGACGGTTCCGAACCCACGTTTGCCGACGTGCAGGCACACGTGGAATCTCGAGCTCCTCGAGTCTCCGGCCTCGGAGTGCGGCTGCAGGAGACGTTGTGGGGCCTGGACTATCCACGATGGGTACGAGACGATTCTCCCCCTCGACACCACCTCGTCGATCACGATCTGGGACAACAGAACTGGGACGGAGTCGAACACTTCATCGGCGAGCTGCTGTGCACGCGTCTGGACATGCGTGACCTCGCCTGGAAGCTGCACGTGATCCGCGGCGTACGAGATGCTCCACTCGTTCGGGGTACCGCTACTCTCGTCGTTCTCCAGGTGGGGCATGCGTTGACCGACGGCCTCGGCGTGACTCGACTGCTACGAGCGCTTTTCGCGCCACCGTCCGACGATCGAACGATCGACGCTCCGTTGCCCGGACACACCGAGCCGGACACACCGGTCCGCGCCATGCTGGGCGCGGCGCGTGCCCTCTTGTCGGCACCCGTCGATCTCGCGATTTCTCGACTGGAAGCGCACAGATCGCTGCGCGCAGTTCTGGGGACGCCGATGCCGCCCTGGGTTCGGGCGAGTTCGCTGAACCGAGCCGCAAGCGCGTCCCGCGCCGTTCGCATCGTGCCGATCCCCGCCGACGAGGTGCGCGCGGGCAACTCGACCGTCACGGTCTCTGCACTGGCAGCGGTCGGATCGTCTCTGAACAAATATCTGCGCGACGTCGACGGGCAGGACAACGGCCTCGACGTCGCCGCCACGGTGCCCGTGGCGCTGCCGCCGGACCGCTCGTGGCCCGCGGCCAACCGCGTGGTGATCGGCATGGTGAATCTTCACGTCGCCACTCTCGACCCCGACGAGCGACGGACGCGGATCGCCCGATCCCTGGACGACGAGCGGGCGCGGGTGACGGGTGACCCGGTTCTGCGCCTCGCCCGAGCCGACGAGCAGGTGCCCGCGCCGATCGTCCGATTCGTTCAGAACCGTCGGTTTCGCCGTCGCACCCGAGAGCCCGTTCACGTTGCCGGTCAGACGACGGTAGTCAGCGTGAACCGTGGTGCCGCGAACCTCGAATTGTGTGGTGCTACTGCGCGATTCACCGCCGGTTTCCCCTATCTGGAAGACGGGCGCGGGCTGACGCACGGTTTCTTCGGGCTCGGTGAGACGGTGACGGTCGTCGCCGTCGCGTGCCCCGATGTGATGCCGTCGCTGACGGCGTACACACACGACTTGGTCGACGAGCTGCGTCGACGACCGACCCCCGGTTAGCCGCGTCCGTCGGACGTTCGGGGCGTAGCTCTATATGGTCGAGGCGTGGGTACATCGAACGAAGAGGGATGGCCGGCGAAGGCAGATGCCGCGCGGCTGCATTTCGTGTCCGGTAAGGGCGGCACCGGCAAGTCGACCGTCGCCGCCGCGTTGGCGCTGGCGCTCGCCGCCGGCGGCCGACGGGTACTGCTGGTGGAGGTCGAAGGACGGCAGGGCATCGCGCAACTGTTCGACGTGCCGCAGCTGCCACCCGTGGAAACGCGCGTGGCCTCGGCGGACGGCGGCGGAGAGGTCTACGCGCTGGCCATCGACATCGAGACCGCGTTCCTCGAATACCTCGACATGTTCTACAACCTCGGTTTCGCCGGCCGCGCGATGCGCAAGATCGGTGCAATCGAGTTCGCGACGACCATCGCACCCGGTCTGCGCGACGTCCTGCTGACCGGCAAGGTCAAGGAATGTGTGGTGCGGACCGACAAGAAGGGAAACCGCGCGTACGACGAGGTCGTCGTGGACTCACCGCCGACCGGTCGGATCGGGAACTTCCTCGACGTCACCAAGGCCATGGCCGATCTGGCCAAGGGCGGCCCGGTGCGTTCGCAGAGCGAGGGCGTGGTTCGGCTGCTGCACTCGGCGGACACCGTCGTGCATCTCGTCACACTGCTCGAAGCCCTGCCGGTTCAGGAGACCGCCGACGCGGTACGTGAACTCGAGGCGGCAGACCTGCAGCTGGGCACGGTCATCGTCAACCGCACCGAGCCGACGTTCCTGCCGGACGAGTCGCTCGAGGCCATCGCCGAGGGTGACATCGACGCCGCTGCGATCCAGGACGGCCTCGCCAAGACCGGAATCACGCTCTCCGAGGCCGACTTCGCGGGTCTGCTCACCGAATCGATCGAGCACGCGTCGACGCTCTCGGCTCAGGTGGAGAGCGCGACCCAACTCGACGAACTCGACGTCGCGCGCATGTCGTTGCCGATGTTGGCCGACGGTGTCGATCTCGGCGGCTTGTACGAGCTCGCCGCCAAGCTGGCAGAACAGGGTGTCCGATGACTCGACCAGTAGCAACCGAACTCGACGTCGATCGCATTCTGACCGATCCCGCATCGAGGATCGTCGTGGTCTGCGGGGCAGGCGGGGTCGGCAAGACGACGACGGCGGCCGCGATGGCGTTACGTGCCGCCGAGCAGGGTAGGCGCGTGGTGGTGTTGACGATCGATCCGGCCCGCCGTCTGGCTCAGGCTCTGGGGCTCGGCGACCTCGACAACAGCCCGCAGCCGGTGAAGTTGGGTGCCGGCGCCAAGGGCGAGCTGCACGCGATGATGCTGAACATGCGGCGCACGTTCGACGAGATGGTCATCGAACATTCGACGCCGGAGAAGGCTGAGCAGGTCCTCGCCAACCCGTTCTATCAGACTGTGGCGTCGTCCTTCTCGGGCACGCAGGAGTACATGGCGATGGAGAAGCTGGGGCAGTTGTCCCTGGACAAGTCGTGGGATCTGATCGTGGTGGACACTCCCCCGTCGCGCAATGCACTGGATTTCCTCGATGCGCCGCAGCGGCTCGGCTCGTTCCTCGACGGCCGGTTCATCCGGCTTCTCACCGCTCCCGGCCGCGGCATCACCCGGGTGGTCACGAGCGCGATGAGTCTGGCGATGCGCGGCGTCTCCACGGTTATCGGAAGCCAAATGCTTTCGGACGCATCAGCTTTCGTCCAATCACTGGATTCGATGTTCGGCGGGTTTCGCGAGCGCGCGACGCGCACCTACCAGCTGCTACGCGAGGACGGCACCAGCTTCCTCGTCGTTGCTGCCGCGGAGCCCGACGCCTTGCGGGAGGCCGCGTTCTTCGTCGAACGCCTCTCGGCGGAGAAGATGCCGCTGGCCGGGCTCGTGGTGAACAGGACGCACCCGACGCTGTCGTCGGTGCAGGCCGATCATGCTGCCACCGCCGCAGACCTGCTGGATCGGATAGACGACCCGGGCTCGACGCTGACCGCTGCGGTTCTCCGAATCCACGCGCAACGCGCAGTGACGGCAGCGCGTGAAGTACGACTGCTTCGACGCTTCACCGGCGCGCACCCCCGCGTGCCCATCGTCGGTGTTCCGTCCCTGCCGTTCGAGGTCTCGGACCTCGCCGCGCTGCGCGCGGTGGCCGATCAGCTGACCCGCAAGGGCTAGATCGGCCACGCCCGGCAGGGCTGTGGACCAGCCGGGCCCGGCAGGGGCTAGATGGCCGCTTGCTGCTGGCGCTGGGTCTCGAAGAATTCGGACCAGGAGTCGACCTCGGGGTGCTGCTTGAGCAGCGCCCTGCGCTGGCGTTCCGTCATGCCGCCCCACACACCGAACTCGACTCGATTGTCGAGTGCATCCGCACCGCACTGCATCAGCACCGGGCAGTGCCGGCAGATCGTCGCGGCCTTGCGCTGCGCTGCACCCCGGACGAAGAGCTGATCCGGGTCCGTCCCCTTGCAGCGGGCGTGCGACACCCAGGCGATGCGTGCTTCTGCTTCTTCTACATCGAGTCGCGTCGGCGCGGTTGTCGTGTGCATGCGGATACCCCTTTGCGTGTCGGTCGTCCTCGCTGGACGTCCCGGAGGCTCCAAGGAAGTTTGTACCTCGCTGGCGAAGCACAAATTCTAAGAGCTGCCCCACAATCATTATCAAGTGTTACGTGAATCACACCGTGCTCATAATTTAGGTAAAGCGAGCCGCGAATGCAAGACGGCGAGGTCACATTTCTGGTACGGCCGTCCCGAGCAGGGGCGCAGCACACAGCGCGTGCGGGCCTGATGCCGGTCCGAGCAGTACCCACGTACGCTGTGCTCTGTGTCAGTCGGAAAAACCGTGGCGAAGCTCGCCGGATGTTCAGCACTCGCCGGTGCGTTGCTCGCCGGCGTGATGTTCCCCATGGCCGGAGGATTCGGGTACGCCTCGAACCGTGCCGCCGATACCGTCGACAACGTCTCGGCCGAGTTGGTCGAGGGCGCGGTGCCTGCCGTCTCGACGATGACGGACGTCAACGGAACCCCCATCGCGTGGCTCTACGAGCAGCGCCGTTTCGAGGTACCGAGCGACAAGATCTCGAACGAGATGAAGCTCGCCATCGTCTCCATCGAGGATCGCCGCTTCGCCGAACACCGAGGCGTGGACTGGCAGGGCACGCTGCGCGCGTTTCTGACCAACACCACCAGCGGCCAGGTGGAGCAGGGCGCGTCCACCATCGATCAGCAGTACGTGAAGAACTACCAACTGCTGGTTGTGGCCAAGACCGACGCCGAGCGTCGTGCCGCGATCGAGACGACACCCGCCCGCAAGATCCGCGAGATCCGGATGGCGCTGACGCTCGACAAAGAGCTCACCAAGGACGAGATCCTCACCCGTTATCTCAACCTGGTGCCGTTCGGTAACGCGTCCTTCGGCATCCAGGACGCGGCCCAGACCTACTTCGGCATCGACGCCAGCCAGCTCAGCGCCGTCCAGGCCGCCATGCTGGCCGGCATGGTGCAGTCCAGCTCGGCCCTCAACCCGTACACCAACGAGGAGGGCGTGATCGAGCGACGTAACACCGTGCTCGACACGATGATTCAGAACCTCCCCGAGCGTGCCGACGAACTGGCCGCCCTCAAAGCCGAGCCGCTCGGCGTGCTTCCGGTCCCTCAGACTCTGCCCCGCGGATGCATCGCGGCAGGCGACCGCGGATTCTTCTGCGACTACGCACTGCAGTACCTCGCCCAGGCCGGAATCAGCCAGGAGCAGATCGACAAGGGCGGGTACCTCATCCGCACGACGCTCGACCCCGCGGTGCAGAACTCCACCAAGGCCGCGCTGGTCGAGAACACCAGCCCGACGCTCGACGGCGTCGCCACTGTCATGAACGTCGTCGCGCCAGGTCAGAACCAACACCGAGTACTCGCGATGGGCAGCAGCCGCACCTACGGCCTCAACGCCGACGACGACGAGACCGTGCAGCCGCAACCGCACTCCCTCGTCGGCAACGGAGCGGGCTCCATCTTCAAGATCTTCACCACGGCCGCAGCCATGGAGCGCGGACTGGGCACCAGCGCAACGCTGCAGGTTCCCAAGCGCGTGGAGGTCAAGGGCGTCGGCGATGGCGGTGCCAGAAACTGCCCCGCTTCCACGTACTGCGTGGAGAACGCGGGCAACTACCCACCCGCGCTGTCCATCACCGACGCGCTGGCTCAGTCCCCCAACACCGCGTTCGTCAAGCTGATCGAGTCGGTAGGCGTCACGCCGACGGTCGATATGGCCGTTCGCCTCGGCCTGCGCTCGTACACCGACCCGGGTTCGTCGGGTACCGACCAGTCGATGGCCGATTTCCAGAAGAGTCAGAACCTGGGCTCGTTCACCCTCGGACCCACCTGGGTGAACCCGCTGGAGTTGTCCAACGTGGCTGCCACATTGGCTTCCGGCGGTAAATGGTGCCCGCCCACCCCGATCGATTCGATCTTCGACCGTGACGGCAAGCCCGTGCCGGTCGCTCACCAGGCCTGCGAGCAGGTCGTCGAGCCCGGCTTGGCGAACACGCTCGCCAACGCGATGAGCAAAGACGATCAGGCTGGTGGCACGTCCGCGTCCGCCGCCGGCTCGGCCGGCTGGAACCTGCCGATGTCCGGCAAGACCGGCACCACCGAGTCGAACCGATCCTCAGGCTTCCTCGGCTTCACCAACAACTACGCCGCCGCCGTGTACACCTACGGCGACTCACCGACGCCCAGCGAGATCTGCTCGTTCCCGCTGCGGCCCTGCGGCTCGGGCAACCTGTACGGCGGCAACGAGCCGGCGCGGACGTGGTTCGACGCCATGACCCCGATCGCCAACAACTACGGTCCCGTCGCGTTGCCACCCGTCGACCAGAAGTACGTCCGCGGCTCCGCCAACGGTCAGGTTCCCGACGTGACCGGTCAGAGCCAGTCGTCTGCGACGTCCACGCTGCAGGGTGCAGGTTTCCAGGTGACGGCGGTGACGACGGCCGACCAGGCTGCGCGAGGCACCGTGGTGTCGACCTCACCGTCGGGTTCGGCGGTACCGGGATCCAACATCACGATCTACGTCAGCGACGGCTCGGTTCGACCGGCACCGGCTCCGGCCCCTGCGCTGCCGAACATTCAGATACCGGAACTGCCGCCGGGCATTCAGATACCGGCGATCCCGGGCCTGACGGCTCCTCGCTAGTGCCTGCGGCAGTGGTGTGGTTACGGCCCTCCTGGGGCACCTAACCGCACCACTGCGCGGAGCGCACTACAGGCGGTCTTTGACAGCCTTCGACAGTCGCGATCCGTCGGCCTTACCCGCTGCGAGTCCCGACGCGATCTTCATGACCTGACCCATCTGCTTCATCGCCGGTCGCTCGCCGAGGTCCTCGGCCACCTGCGCAATGGCGGTGTCGACGATGGTGGCCAATTCCTCGTCGGTGAGCGGAGTGGGCAGGTATTCGTTGATGATCTGCGCTTCGGCATGCTCGTTCGCCGCAAGTTCGCCGCGACCGTTCTGGGTGTAGATCTCGGCCGATTCGCCGCGCTTCTTCGCTTCCTTGGCAAGCACTTTCAGCACGTCGTCATCAGTCAATTCGTGGGCCTCCTTACCGGAGACCTCCTCGGTCTGGATGGCGGCGAGAATCATGCGCAGCGTTGCCAGGCGGAGTTTGTCCTTCGCCTTCATCGCTGCGGTGAGGTCGGTACGGAGACGGGCCTTGAGTTCGGACATGGCGGAAACGCTACGCGGAGCAGTCGTCGGCTCGCACGTCCATATCCCGTTGCTGCCGTATCGTGGACAGGGTGTCCGCACAATTCAGTCCCTCGTTTCTCCGTACCTCGACGCAGCTTCGCAGCGCCTCCACGCAACTGCGCAGTGCTGCAGAGCAGGCTCGCGACGCCGTCCGAGCAGCTCCGCTGAAGAGTTCCGTGATCGGGACTGCAGGCGCGGCGGCGTTGGGGCTCGGATACGCCACCCTCATCGAGCGCAATGCCTTCACGCTGCGCGAGACGTCCATGGCCGTGTTGGAGCCGGGTTCGGCGACCCTGCGGGTGCTGCACATCAGCGACCTGCACATGATGCCGGGCCAGCGGATGAAGCAGAACTGGCTGCGTGAACTCGACCGGCTCGAACCCGATCTGGTCGTCAATACCGGCGACAACCTCTCCCACCAGCGCGCCGTCCCCAGCGTCGTGCAAGCGCTGGGGCCGATGCTCGCCCGGCCGGGTCTGTTCGTGTTCGGCAGCAACGACTATTTCGCACCCAAGCCGAAGAACCCGTTCAAGTACTTCGACAAGAACCACAAGCGCACGACGGGTGAATCGCTGCCGTGGCGCGATCTGCGGGCGGCGTTCTCCGAGCGCGGCTGGCTCGACGTCACGCACGTGCGTCGTGAGCTCGAGGTCGCCGGGGTACGCATCGCGGCTGCAGGCGTCGACGATCCCCACCTGAAGCGCGATCGATACGACACCATCGCCGGTCAGCCCAATCCATTGGCCGACTTGCGCCTGGGCATCACGCATTCACCGGAGCCGCGGGTGTTGGACAAGTTCGCCCAGGACGGTTACGACCTCGTCCTCGCCGGTCACACGCACGGTGGGCAGCTGTGCCTGCCGTTCTACGGTGCCCTGGTGACGAACTGCGAGATCGACCGCTCCCGAGTCAAGGGTCCGTCCAAGTGGGGCGCGCACACCCAACTGCACGTCTCTGCGGGCATCGGAACCTCGCCCTACGCGCCGGCACGCTTCTGCTGCCGGCCCGAGGCCACCCTGATCACGCTGACTCCGGCCCCCAGAATGGGTCCGAAAAACGTCTCCGACGAGGGCGTTTCGCGTTCCGAGGCAGTCGTGAGTTAGACTTCTCCAGCGGTACACGGGGTGTGGCGCAGCTTGGTAGCGCGCTTCGTTCGGGACGAAGAGGTCGTGGGTTCGAATCCCGCCACCCCGACAGTTGGACCACCGAAAGGGACCCACTCGATTCGATCGAGTGGGTCCCTTTTCTTTGCCTGATCGACGCTACTGTGAGGCATGCCGACACCGACCCGCGTCCACGTCACCCACCGGTTCGTTTCTCCACCCGAGGTCGTGTTCGCGGCGCTGTCCGAACACGAGAACCTGGGGCCGCTGTTCATGGCGAAGATCGACCGCGTGCGCGACGGCGATACATCGCGCAACGGAGTCGGCTCTACCCGCAGCCTCAAGCTCGGGCCGATGCCCGCGTTCGAGGAAACCACCATCACGTCCGAGCCGAACTCGCTGATCGAGTACCGCATCACCAAGGGTGGCCCGCTACGCGGCCACTGGGGCGTCCAGAAACTGACACCGACCTCCGACGGCGGCACCGAGCTCGACTACACGATCGGATTCGACGCGCCCGTCCCCGGACTCGCTGCGATCGTCGGCAAGGTACTGACGTCGAGCATCTCGAAGAATCTGTCGCGCCTGGCACCGTAGAGGTACGTGCGGCGTCATCCCCGAGTATGACGATCTCGATACTCTCGTGCGACGACTCTCCATGATCGACGCGCCAGAGTCGAGACATGGACATCGTCAGAACTCACAGCCTCGGCAAGCGCTACGACACGCATACCGTCGTCGACGACGTGAACCTTCGCATTCCTGAGGGCTGCGTCTACGGCTTTCTCGGTCCGAACGGTTCGGGCAAATCGACGACCATGAAAATGCTGCTGTCCCTGATTCGACCGACTTCGGGTGAGGTGGAGATCCTGGGGAGGCCGATGAATCACGGTACCCGCCGCGAATTGCTCTCCCACATCGGATCGCTCATCGAATCTCCACCCGGATACGGACATCTCACGGGTGCGGAGAATCTTCGTATCGTGCAACGCTCGCTCGGACTGCACGCCGAACAGATCGAGCAGGCAGTGGCCACCGTCCGTCTGCAGGAACACCTCGACAAGAAGGTGAAGAACTACTCGCTGGGAATGAAACAGCGACTGGGCATCGCGATGGCACTCGCGCGCGAACCACAACTGCTGATCCTGGACGAGCCCACCAATGGCCTGGACCCGGCCGGCATCGAAGAGATCCGCGGCCTGCTCCGCCATCTCGCCGAACACGGTGTGACAGTAATGGTCTCGAGCCATTTGCTCGGCGAGATCGACAAGACGGCGAACATGCTCGGAATCCTGAGCCAGGGTCGCCTGATTTTCCAAGGCACCCGAGACGAACTGTTTGCCGCCTCCACGCCCGACGTGCTCATCGATGTCATCGACGCCGAACGCGCCAGTTCTGTTCTACAACAGCCAATTCCGAGATACGGCAATACGTTGAGACTGTCCGGCATCGACGATCGAGGTACCACCGCACAGGTGGTGGCAGAACTCGTCGGTGCCAACGCAGGTGTCTACGGCGTTCGGCGCGACGATCAGTCACTCGAAGACGTGTTCATGAATCTGACGAAGGGCGGCCGATTGTGACTACGGTACGAAACGAAATCGCCAAACTCAGGCACCTGCACATCGGCGCGATCGCCGCGTTGTTGGTCGCAGCGATCGTAGGGTTGACCTTCGTCGGCGCTCTCACCGCGGCGACGTCGAACGATTCGACCGCGGTCTCCTGGGCACTGCCACTGGCCGGTCTGTCCCTTGCCGTCCCCATCGCGTCGCCACTGCTGATCGCAGTGATGGCAAGCCGCACAGTGGAAGTCGAGCACCAGTCCAACGGCTGGATGCTGAACCAGACCACTGGAGCCGACCGCGGAGCACTCGTTCGGGCGAAGCTCGTCTCCACGGGCCTCGTCGTCGGCGGCGCGACGGTGGCGGCCAGTGCAGCAGGTGTGTTTCTGGGGACCGCCATCGGAGTGACCCAACCGTTGCCTGCCGGTCTGTGGCTGGGCTACACGGCGGCGGCGGTGACGGCCAACCTGGTGGTACTCGCTCTGCACCTGCTGATCTCGGCGCGAGTGGACAACCAACTGGTCGCGCTGGGAATCGGCATCGTGGGTACCGTCATCGCGATCTGCGCCTCCGGATTCCCGTCCTGGACAGCACACCTGACGCCGTGGGGGTATTACTCCTTGGCGTCTGCCGCCGACTACCGAGGCGAGCAGGTGGTGACACTCAACCCGTCCTACGCCAGCATCGTCGCCCTCGGAGTTGTCGGGGCAGTGTTGTTCTGGCTCATGACCGTTCGACTCGATCGACAGGAGGTACGAGCATGAATGCGTTCTCGGCCGAAATGATCAAGTTCAGGCGCTCGCAGGCATGGGCGGTCGTCGTTCTCCTCCCGTTGATCGTCGCCGGGGTCGGAACGTTCAACACGATCGCCTCGGGCGCAGAGTTGGCAGAGGGATGGCGCACGTTGTGGTTGCGCACAGTCGTGTTCTACGGCCTGTTCCCACTCGCACTCGGCGTTGCCGTACTGGCCTCGCTGGCGTGGAAATCCGAACACCGAGGAGGGAACTGGAATGCCCTGATGAGTGGGCCGGTTCCGTCGTTGCGCATCGTGATCGCCAAGACGGCTGTGGTGGCAACGCTGACCGCGGTCATGAACATCGTCATGCTGGCAGCCGTCGTCGTTCTCGGCAAGGTGGTCTTCTCGCTCGACGGCATGCTTCCGTCCGAGCTCTTCGCGACCAGTGCACTCGTCGTGGTGGGCTCGCTACCGGTGGCGGCTCTGCAATGCGGTCTGTCGATGGCGATCAGATCGTTCGCGGTGCCGATCGCCATCGCTCTCGTCGGGGCCGGGATATCGGTGTTCCTCCTCACCGCCGAGGTGACCGGGGCAATTTTCGTGTTGCCCTATGCACTGGCGACTCGCGCAACCCAACTGGCCTCCGGAACTTTCGGTGACTCGGGTTCGCTGACCACCGGAGCCGCGCTGTCGGTCCTGACGGCCACGGCACTGCTCACTGTCGTAGTTGTCGCACTGACCGGCAGGGCACTCGACCGCAAGGACATTCACGTTCAGTGACAGCTCGAGACCCCGATCGACGGTCTCGATCGGGGTCTCGTCGCTTGTGCTCAGCTGGACGCCGCGCGCAGCTTCTCCAACAGCGGGCCTGCGGCCTCGGCAAGGAAACGCTCCTGGGTCTCGTCACCCACCTGCACCAGTGCTATGTCGGTGTAACCGGCCTCCCAGTACGGCTTCACGGCCTCGACGATGGCGTCCAGGTCCGGTCCACACGGGATCGTGTCGGCCACATCCTCTTTGCGCACGAACTTGGTGGCTCCGGCGAATCCCGCCGTCGTCGGAAGATCGGCGTTGACGGCCCAGCCGCCGGCGAACCAGCGGAATCGATCGTGTGCGCGATCGATGGCGGCGTCCTTGTCGGGATCCCAGGAGATGGGGATCTGTCCGATGGACCGTGCGGGGCCGTCGTGGTTGTCGGACCACGCCTTGACGAGATCGGCGTCCGGCTCGGTGGCGATGAGGTGATCGCCGTACTCGGCGAATCGCGCCACTGCTTTCTCACCGCCGGCGGCGATACCGATCGGCACGCCACCCTCGGGCAGGTCCCAGATCCGAGCCGAATCGACGCGAAAGTGCTTGCCCTCGTAGGTCACCAAGCCACCGGCGTGCAATGCCCTGATGATCTCCAGTGCCTCGACGAACATGTCCTGCCGTTTGTCGATGGACGGCCATCCCTCGCCCACGACGTGCTCGTTGAGGTTCTCCCCGCTGCCGAGGCCGAGGGTGAAGCGTCCGTCGGCAAGGATCTGCAACGTGGCGGCCTTCTGTGCGACGACGGCCGGGTGGTACCTGATGATCGGGCACGTCACGTACGTCATCAGCTCGACGCGTTCGGTGGCCTGAGCCACCGCGCCCAGCGTCGTCCATGCGTAGGGCGAGTGCCCCATGGACGAGAGCCACGGTGAGTAGTGGTCGCTGCTGACCTCGAAGTCGAAGCCGACTTTCTCGGCTCCGACGGCGTACTTCACCAGCTCCTTCGGGCCACTCTGCTCGGTCATCAACGTGTATCCGAAATTGGTCATGATGTTCTCCTAAATCGTTGCGACGGAACCGGCGTCGACTCGGTAGTTGGATCCGTTGACGAAGGACGCGCGATCCGAGCACAGGAACGTGATCACCGCGGCGACTTCCTCGGGCTCACCTCGCCGTCCCAGCTCCATGTACGGACGCTCCTCGTCGAGGAAGCTCTCGATGGCACCGTCGCGGTCGGTGCCCTTCTCCTCGGCGCGCTTGTCCATCATCGCGTCGGTCATCGGGGTGTGAATGAAGGCGGGAGAGACTGCATTGACCAGCAACCCCTCCGACGCATAGCTGCGCGAGAGACCCTTGGCGAGGGCCAACACGCCGGCTTTGGCTGCGCAGTAAGGTAATTCGTCGTCGTACGGCTGTACGGCGTCCTCGGAGGTCAGCAACACGATGCGCCCCCAACCACCACGGCGTAGCGCCGGCAGAAACGCCCTCAGTAGCCGGACGGGACCCATCAGGTCGATGTCGAGGGTGGAACTCCACCCCTCCTCGTCGATCTCGTGAAACAGTCCTTGCGCGCCCGTCACCCCCGACGACTGGACGAGGATGTCGATGTCGCCCACGGCACGCTGTGTCTGCGCCGCCAAGTTTTCGACGGCGTCGGTATCGGTCACGTCCGCAGCGAACGTGAACAACTGCCCATCGGGCGCTTCGAGCTGCGCTGCTGCGTCGTCGAGCGAGGTCTGATCCTTGTCGCTGATCACGACCCGAACACCCTCGGCCAGCAGCATTTTCGCGGTGTGCCAGCCGATGCCGGAGTCTGCTCCGGTCACCAGTGCTGCCCTACCGTCGATTCCCAAATCCATGAAATCCCACCTTGTCCAAGAGAGTGCTGTCAGGCTGTGGCGTCGTGCGAGCGCGCAATGGTCAGCGCCGCGTTCACCAGGGCCAGGTGGCTCAAGCCCTGTGGGAAGTTACCCAGAAACGACCCATCCGAAGCATCGATCATTTCGCTGTACAACCCGACGTCGTTGGACAGCTCCACCAGTTGGTCCATCAGAGCTGTGGCCTCGTCGTCTCGGCCGACGCACGACAGGGCCGACACCCGCCAGAAGGCGCAGGCCACGAAGGTCACCTCTTCCTGGGCGACTCCGCTGTAGCGGTACATCAGCGGCCCGGCACCGAGCTCGTCGACGAGTGCATCGATGGTCGACGAGAGTCGTTCTCCACGATCGAAATCCATCTCGGCGGCCAGCAGTACCGACGCGTCGAGCCCGTCGGCACCCGGGTACGCGAGGTACGCCTGCCGCTCGTCCGACCAGCACTCGGTTTCGATGTAGCGCCGAATGCATTCTTTCTCGGCTTTCCACCGATCCGGTATGCCGGGGATCTCGCCGGCTTCGGCCAGGTGCACGGCGCAGTCCAGCGCCTGCCAGCAACCGAGCTTGGAGCTGGTGTAGTGCTGCTCGTCCTCGAGCTCCCAGATACCGGCGTCCTTGCGCTGCCACGAATCGCATGCCTCGTCCGCGATGGTGGCCAGCAGTCGACCGGTCTGCGCATCGAGGATGTTCCCCGCGTCCACGTACTGCCGGATGATCGAGAACAGATCCCCGAAGATCATCAGCTGCAGTTGATCTGCTGCGGCGTTACCGTTCACCACCGGCCCGATGCCTCGCCAGCCGGGCACGTCGGGCTGCTCGGTCCCGCCGGGCAATTCGCCGCCGAGGGTGTAGAAGACGTTGACCAAGGGATCGTTGGATCGGATGACTTTCAGCAGCCACGCCACCGCCGCATGGATTTCCTCACGAAGCCCGAAACGTTGCAAGGCGCGAATGGTGTACGCAGCATCGCGAACCCACGAGTAGCGATAATCCCAGTTCTTGCCACCGGTGCGATTCTCGGGCAGTGAGGTTGTCGCGGCGGCAGCAATGGCACCGGACGGGCTGTGCAGCAACAACTTCAGTGCCAGTGCACTGCGGGCAACATGTTCCGACCACGGCCCCTCGTACGAGAACTCGTCGGACCACACACGCCAATTGGCGATGGTCCGGTCGATTCCCTCGTCGAGGTGCTGCGGATCCGGCAGCGGCAACGGTTCGTTCTCGGTTCCCACCACGCCGAGTACGTGCCGAGAGCCCGGGCGGGTGGTGAAGACACCGCTGATGTCGCGGTCCGCGAGCTGCACGTCCTCGATGCCCAATGTCCTTACCGCCAAGGTCAATCCGTCGACACGCAGGACAGTGCCGTGTTCGGTGTCGTACGCCCACGGCGAGGCGATCCCGAGCATGGTGCCCGGCGCGACCGCCCACGCCAGCTCGACGCTGCCGTCGAGACCCTCGACGCGACGAGCCAACTCCACCCAGGGCAACCGCCCGGCGACACCGGTGTTGAGCGAGTCGGTGATCCGCACGGTGCCGGCGGCAGTACGAAACGTGGAACTCAATACGTTGGTGCCGGGGACGAATTCACGCTCGACGGTGAACTCGTCTCGCGGCGCGAGTTCGATGTAGCCGCCGTGTGGCGCGTCGAGCAGCGCCGCGAACGGAGGCGGTGAATCGAGATTCGGAACCGGAAACCAATCGATGCGGCCGTCGTCGGCGATCATCGCCACGGTCCGACCGTCGCCGATCGCACCGTAGCTCTCGATGGGGACGTAACCGTCGACCCTGGGGTGCGGCTTGCGGAACTCGCTCAAGCACTTGCCTTTTCATCAGAGTAGATGGGACTGTTCTCGATGTTCGCCAGCAGATCGGCGGGGTCGTCGAACACTGCCACGGCTCCCGCGTCGAGCAATTCGCCACGCGAGATGCCACCGCTCAACACACCGATGGCGCGTACTCCCGCTCGTCCGGCCGATTCGATGTCCCACACGCTGTCGCCGACCATCAACGCACGCTCCGCTCGAACACCGGCACGCTCGAGGGCCACCGCGACGATGTCGGGCTCGGGCTTGGCCACCTCGGCATCCTCACCGGACGTCACGACGGCAACCGAGTCCTCGACGTCGAGCAGATCACGCAGTGTCGAGAGCTCGCTCTCGGGGGCCGACGTCGCCAACACGACGGTGAGTCCACGGGTATCCAAGTCTGCCAGCATCTCTCGTGCTCCCGGCAGGACCTCGAGATCCACGGAGGCTGCCGCGTAGTACTCCCCGTGTAGCTTCTTCGCTTCTTGCGCCACCGCACTCTCGGACGACCCGACGAGCGTCTCCAGCAGCTTCGACCCGTCCATCCCGATGCTCCGATGCACGCGCCACGACGGCACTTCGCGCCCGGCGTCACGGAATGCGCGGGACCATGCGTCCACGTGTACGTAATTGGAATCGACGAGCGTGCCGTCGATGTCGAGCAGAACCGCGTCGACCGTCGGCTTGGAAACAGGCATGACCGTTGGATACCCATGGTCGATACACGCAAACAGTCGACGCACAGAACAACAGGCCCCCCGCTGTGCGCGAGGGGCCTGTCGGGTGGAAAAACGTCAGCTGGCCTGCGCCTGCCACATCCAGTGCAACTGCTCGAGGCGCGCGGTGATGCCGATGAGCAGGTCCTGCGTCACCGGATCGGCCTCGCCGGTATCGGCGATGCGTCCGCGAAGACGCTCGACGACGGCAGCGATGTTGTCGACAACGGCCGGCACGACCTCGCTGTCCTGAGTCCATCCGGCACCGAAGCCCTTGGTGCCCGCTGTCGAGGAGACGGTAGCTGCACGACCGTCGGGGCTCACTCCGATGGCCGTCGCCCGCTCGGCCGCCTGATCGGTGAACTCACGTGCAGCAGTGACCAATTCGTCGAGCTCGAGGTGCACGGACCGGAAGTTCTTACCGATCACGTTCCAGTGAGCCTGCTTCGCGATGAGCGAGAGGTCGATGAGATCGACCACGGTTCCCTGAAGCGCGTCGCCCGCAATCTTCTGCTGGCCTGCGTCGAGAGTGCTGGTGATGGGGTTCGTCATGATGTGGCCTCCCTGCCGTTGGACGACGGTATGCATCGCACACCATTATTGTTCTTTCGTCTGTACTACACAACGGCACGTGGACTCACGTTGTTCCGGATCGACGCCATCATCGCTGTGACGCCGATCCCAGGGTCGGTCGGATCAGACCTTGGCGGCCTCGTCGGACGGATCGTCGATTGCGCCGGCACCGGTGGTCGGCGCGGTCTCGTTCTGCTGCGACCGAACACCTTCCTCGACCTTCTTGCCGAGCTCGGGGTCGACATTGGTCCAGTACTCGAACACTCGGCTCAGAACGGGCTCGCTGACTCCGTTGAGAACGTGTCCGACGATGTTCCCGACGAGACGCTCGCGCTGGGCGTCGTCCATGACCTCTCGGACCAGGGCTCCCGCTTGCACGAAGTCGCCGTCCTCGGGGTGCTCGATGTAGCCGGTGCGCACGAAACGAGGCTCGAAATCCCACGCTCCGTCGTCGCCGTACTTGTTCGTGTCAGCCGATGGGCCGCCGAAGGAGTTCGGGGCGTAGACGGGCGTCTCCGGGGAGTTGAACGAGTACCGCATGTTGCCGTCTTTGGAGTACGAGTTGACCTCGGACTTCGGGGCGTTGACCGGCAGCTGCGCGTAGTTCGCTCCGATGCGGTATCGGTGCGCGTCGGCGTAGGAGAACACGCGTCCGAGCAGCATCTTGTCGGGGCTGAAGCCGATGCCGGGCACGGTGTTGGACGGCTCGAACGAGCTCTGCTCGATCTGAGCGAAGAAGTTCTCCGGGTTGCGGTTCAAGGTCATCTTGCCGACCTCGATCAACGGGTAGTCCTTCTGCGACCAGACCTTGGTGAGGTCGAACGGGTTGTACTTGTAGTTCTCGGCATCGTCGTACGGCATGAGCTGCACCTTGAGGGTCCAGCTGGGAAAGTCGCCGTTCTTGATGGATCCGAAGAGGTCCTGACGGTGGTGGTCGGGGGACGTACCCGCGACCTCGTCCGCCTTGTCCTGCGTCAGGAAATCGATGCCCTGATCGGTCTTGAAGTGGAACTTCACCCAGGTCTTCGTGCCGTCCTCGGCAATCAGCTGGTAGGTGTGCGAACCGAATCCGTCCATGTGGCGGAACGACTTCGGGATGCCGCGGTCACCCATGAGCCAGGTCACCTGGTGTGCCGACTCGGGCGAGAGGGTCCAGAAGTCCCACTGCATGTTGTTGTCACGCAGGCCGGAATCGGGCATGCGCTTCTGGCTGCGGATGAAGTCCTGGAACTTGATCGGATCCTTGACGAAGAAGATCGGGGTGTTGTTCCCGACCAGATCCCAGTTGCCTTCTTCGGTGTAGAACTTCAGCGAGAAGCCACGCGGATCGCGCCAGGTGTCGGGGCTACCCTGCTCGCCCGCGACGGTGGAGAAGCGCGCCAGCATCTCGGTCTTGGCACCGGGCTGCAACGCCTTCGCCTTGGTGTACTTGCTGATGTCGCCGGTGATCTCGAGTTCACCGAACGCGCCTGCGCCCTTGGCGTGCACAACGCGCTCCGGGACCCGCTCACGGTTGAACTGCGCCATCTTCTCGATCAGGTAGTGATCGTGCAGGAGGATCGGACCCTGCGTTCCGGCGGTGAGCGACTGGTCGTCGCTGGGTACGGGAATACCCGAGTTGCTGGTGGTGGGCTTATTGATCGGCTTGGTCATACGAAGCCTCCTGATGGCTGGAGTAAAACCGGGAGGGCTGTCCCGGGGATGCACTGAACGGCCGGACGCTGGACCGCTTCCTTGGAGAGAATGCCTCGCACGGCTGCGGCATAAACCCGGATACGACGACGTCTCCACGCCCCAGCATGCCATCAATCTGGACTAAGTCAAGAAAAGAACGCCATTCAGGGCACCAACTGCGCTTCACCGGTTCGCATCGACCCCGACACGATCTGCAGACCGAAATAGGTGCCCGACGGCATCCAGCGGCTCAACGTCGGTCCCGTCGCTTCCACCCGCACCCGGGCCAACCTGGCCTTACCCCTCAGACGAGCGATACCGACGGCCGAGCCGCCGTCGACCGGTTGCGCGAATCCGATGGACCCGAGCATCGGAAACTGCGGTCCGTAGCCGCGAGAATCGGTGTGCACCGACCATTCGCCACTGCTCACTCCGGCCTTAGCCAGAACATCGCCGTCGAAGTCGGCCAGCACCTTGGGCAGGTGCCAGTTGGTTCTACCGCCGTGCACGGAGGTGGCGGAATCCACGGCGATGAACGGAACCGCCATCCGCGGGATTCTCCCCACATCCCGGCGCAGCACCGGGCTGGCCAGTATCTCGCGATAAGGGCCGACGGGTGACGTCACGTAATCGACCACCATGGCCATCGTGATCGGTAGGGTTGCGGCTCCGGACGGACCGAACTCCGACGACCGTGCTCGATGCCACCAGATCGTGGCCCGGACGTTGGCCGGCCATGGTGCTGCAGGGCTGACCGGCCAGTCGGTGCGCTCGGTCTCGGACTCGGGCACGCTCCACATCACGAATCCCTCCCCACCACGGTCAGTGGAAGCCGCAGCGCGCCCGGCGCAGACACCGGTACCACCGGGCGGACCGGCTGTGTGGGTACAACTTCCTGGTACTCGCTACCCGCCACGGGGCGCTTGTCGGGCTCACCCTTGTTGGGCCACAACGCCATTGCGCGTTCGGCCTGAGCGGTGATGGTCAGGGACGGATTGACACCGAGGTTGGCGCTGACGGCCGAGCCGTCGAGCACGTGCAATCCGTCGTAGCCGTACACACGCTGATAGCCGTCGATCACACCGGTCTTCGGTGAGTCACCGATGGCGCAGCCACCGAGGAAGTGCGCGGTCATCGGAATGTTGACGATCTCCGCGATCGACCCCCCCGGGTCGCCGCCGATCTTGTCGGCCAGCAACCTGATGGCAGTGTGCCCCTGCGGAATCCACTGCGGCGGTGGATCGCCCGCACCGGGCCTACTGGTGAGCCGCCGACCGAACGGGCCCTTCTTCGATCCGAGTTCGAGCGAGTTGTCGTCGGTCTGCATCACCAATGCGATGACGGTTCGCTCCGACCACCGGTGGACCGACAGGCTCCGCACCGCGGCGCCGGGATGACGCAGGGCGACCCCGAGGGTCTTGAGCACTCGGGGCATCTTGCCCCCGCCGTCGCTCAGCACGGTCTGCAACAGTCCGATCGCGTTGCTGCCCTTGCCGTATCGCACCGGCTCGATGTGAGTGTGATCGTCGGGATGGAACGACGACGTGATCGCCACACCCTCGTGGTAGTCGACCTCACGGCCGCGGGCGGTCGCGGCGAGGACCGCCTCGGAGTTGGTGCGCACCAACGAGCCGATCCTGTCCGACAATCGCGGTAGCGAACCCTTCTCCTTGGCTGCGAGCATCAGCTTCTGCGTGCCGTAGGTGCCGGCCGAGAAGATGACCTGATCGGCGGTGATCGTCTTCTCCTTGCGGCGCAGCTTCCCGCCGGTCCGACGCGTCACCACGTCGTAGCCTGCGCCGTTCGGTCGCACGTCGACGACCGTGGTCAGCGGAAGAACGTGCGCGCCGGCATGTTCGGCCAGATAGAGGTAGTTCTTGACGAGGGTGTTCTTCGCGCCGACGCGGCAGCCCGTCATGCACGATCCGCATTCGGTGCAGCCGGTGCGCTCGGGCCCGGCACCACCGAAGAACGGGTCGGGCGCAGTTTTGCCGCGGTCACCGAAGTAGACGCCCACCGGCGTCGAGGTGAACGTGTCCCCCACTCCCATGTCCTCGGCCACTTCCTTCATCACCTTGTCCGAGGCGGTGATGGTGGGGTTGGTCTCGACGCCGAGCATCCGGCGCGCCTGGTCGTAGTACGGATTCAGCTCGCGCTGCCAGTCGGTGATCGAACCCCACTGCGGGTCCTCGAAGAACTTCGCCGGTGGCTGATAGAGCGTGTTCGCATAGTTCAGCGAGCCGCCGCCCACGCCGGCTCCGGCCATCACCAGCACATCGGGCAGCAGGTGGATACGTTGCACTCCATAGCAACCCAACGCCGGAGCCCACAGGTATTTACGCAACCGCCAGCTGGTCTTGGGCAGCTCGTCGTCCTCGAATCGGCGACCCGATTCGAGAACTGCCACCCGGTATCCCTTCTCGACGGCCCGCAGCGCGGCAACGCTGCCGCCGAAACCGGAGCCGATGATCAATACGTCGTAGTCGCTCATGCGGATACCACCTCGTTGTCTGATTCGAGAGTGTCTGGTTCGGGAGTACCGGGGACGATCCGATAGTTCGAGACATCGAACTCTCGCGTCTTGTTTCGGAACCGGAATGTGTAGGTAGGCCACATCGTGGAGTTGCGACCGTTGGCGTCGAGGTACCAGCTCGAGCAGCCGCCGGCATTCCACACGGTGCCGTCGAGCGCGGAGTCGACCCACGAATTGTGCTGCCGCTGAGCCGATTCGTCGACCTCGACCGCGGCTGCAGACCGCGCCTTCATCTCGGCGAGGGCCGAGACCACGTAGTTGGCCTGCGACTCGAGCATGTACACGATGGAGCTGTGCCCGAGGTTGGTGTTGGGGCCGTACATCAGGAACAGGTTCGGGAACCCGGCGACGGTGGTACCGAGATGCGCCTGCGGGCTACCGCCCCAACGCTCCGCGAGGGTGCGGCCGTCGTTGCCGCGCAACAGATGCGACACCGGCGGCTCGGTGGGAGTGAACCCCGTCGCGAAGATGATCGTATCAACCTCGTAATTGCGACCCGAGGCGTCGACCACGCCGTTCTCGGTCACCGACGCCAGGCCGGACGTCACGAGATCGACGTCCGGGCGGTCGAGCGTCCGGAGCCAATCATTGGACAGTAGAAGCCTTTTACAGCCGGGGGCGTAGTCGGGGGTCAGAGCGGCCCGCGTCGCAGGGTTCTTGACCTGCCGCTTCAGGTTGGCTTTGGCGAATACCTTCACCGCGGGCAGCATCCACGGGTTGTCCGCCAGAACCGTCACATACGCCTCGCGATAGCCGTAGATGATGCCGCGTACTGCGCGATGGGCCGCTGGAACCTTCTCGTACAGCGTTCTTTCGAACCGGCCGATGGTGCGATCGAGTCGCGGGATGACCCAGGCGGGGGTGCGCTGAAAGACGGTGAGCCGCTGCGCGCGGTCGACGATCTCCGGGACGAACTGCACCGCAGACGCTCCGGTGCCGATGACGGCGACGCGTTCACCGGTGAGGTCGTGCTCGTGATTCCAGGTGGCGGAATGGAACACCGTGCCGGAGAACGCGTCGATGCCGGGCACGTCCGGAATCTTCGGAGTGGACAGCGCTCCGGTGGCGGCAACCAGAACCCGCGCGCTCGTTGCGCCCTTCGACGTCTGTACCGACCACCGCGAGGTGCTCGAATCCCACGTACCGCTCTGCAATTCGCAGTCGGTGATGATCTTGCGCTGCAGGCCCAGACGCTGCACCACAGATTTGAGGTAGGAGAACAGCTCCGGCTGGCGCGCGAAGGTGTGACTCCACTCGGGGCTGGGAGCGAACGAGAACGAGTACAGCGAGGTGGGCACATCGCACGCGCACCCCGGGTACGTGTTGTCTCGCCACGTGCCGCCCACATCGGACGCACGCTCGATAACGGTGACGTCGGCGGCCGGGTCTGCGGTGAGGATCTTCGCCACTGCCGCCAGACCGGCGAACCCGGCTCCGACGACGAGGATGTCCACACGCTGCTCGAGATTCATGACGTCATCACCTTGTCGGACCAGATCGGAAGGAGCCGCTCACGCAGTTGCGCGTCGGCCTCGGGAGTACGGAACAGCGCCGAGACGGCCAGGCCGCGGGCGAGTTCGACACTGAGCTCGATGGATTCGGGCGACATCGTGCTACCCATGACGATCTGGGCTCCACCCTGAATCGCCTCGGCGACGCGTCGTTCCAGGGGAACCATCGCCTCGTGCAGTGCCGGATCGGTACGGGCCGCCACCCAGAGTTCGAGGGCGGCGTAGAACAGGGGCCCGGAAAACGCGTCGGCGAGAATCTCGGGTCCTCGCGCCGGATCGGGTTCGGCCTCCAGGATTTCCGAGAGCCTGCGGTCGACCAGGTGCTCGACCGCCGCGATCACCAACGACTCCTTGGACGGGAAGTGGTGTAGCTGCGCCCCCCGAGAAACTCCGGCGCGCCGAGCGATTTCCTGGGTGCTGGTCTTGGCGAAGCCCAGTTCGACGAGGCAGTCGATCGCGGCGTCGAGCAACTTCGCGCGGGTTTCCGCGGTGCGCTCGGCCTGCGTTCGACGCGCTGCCGGCTCGGTGCCGTTCAACCCTGTGTCAGTAGTCACACTTTGCACAGTAGCGCCAAAACAACAAACAGTCCAGCCTGACTTTAAGTTTGCCGGCGGGTCGTCAGATGCAGGCCTGAGCGCCGTCCATCACTCCGTGCCGGAACGCCTCGACGCGCAGGAACCCGCTCCCCTGCCGTGATTCGTCACCGTCGCCGCGAAAGAGCAGCAGCGACGCGATCGCCTCGTCCAGATCCCCGGGCGAGAGGGTGTATCCGCTGGTGGGACGGTTCTGCAGCAAGACGCTGGCCGCCCAACTCCCGGCAAAGCAATCGCCCTGCAAGGACGTGTCCTGGGTGTCGGCGTCGATCCCAGCGTGTGCCATCCCCGCCAATCCGTACTGGGTTGCGATGAGCGCCGCGACGGCAAAATCCCCACCCTGCTCGTAGAACCGCGGCATCGCATCGACGGCATCGAACCCCACATAGTCGTCGGGTACGCAGTAGAAGAGCACGTAACCCGAAGCAGATTGACCGCCGCACTCGGGAGCATCGGACGGGTCGAATGCGACGACCGGCTTCAGTGGCTCCCACGGCCGGCCCGTCAACTCCGGGAAGAGCACGCTCCAGTAGTCCTCGAGATCTTTCGGAACACCGTCGATGATCTGCTCGAGCGGAGCGTCGCCGCCCCGATCGGCGTCGGACTGGCTGGTGAACGGCAACTGCAGAACGGGAGGCGAGCCGTCGACGTAAGGTTTGCAGTCCATCGGGCCGCCGTCGAACCCGGTCTGAAACGAACTGACGCGGTCGAAGCCGCTGCCGTGCGCGGAATCGCTCTCGGCCGAACTGCCCGGCTCGTCACGTAGATACAGGAACCCGGCCAGAGCACTGTCGAGCTCGGCCTGCGACGGATCGAAGGCGGTGGCGTCGGACACCGCATGAGCCGCCCACGCGCCGGCGAAGCAGTCGGCCTGAATTTCACTGGTGACGGTCATGCCCTCGAAGTTGGCCCTGGCCTGGATCGCGTGCCCCCACTCGTGAGCCATCACGACGGGAATCACGAAGTCGCCGAATCGTTGCCGAAGATCGGGGAGCAAGCCTTCACTGTCCCAGGCCACGACATCCGCACTCGGGCAGTAGAAGGCGTTGCCTGCGATGTCGTCCGCCGATGACGCGCACGGAGGCAAGTCACCCGAAGACGGCACCACTGCATAGAAGCCACCGCTGACGGGCGAATAGTCGCTGCCGTACACAGCGGGGAATTGCTCGGCCCAATACGACTGCAGATCATCGATCGCAGCCGCGACAATTTCGTTCACCGGATCGGACGCATCGCCCACCATCCCGGCGGTTGCGGGCGCGTCGCCGGCGACGGCCTGTGGCGTCGATTCCGTTGTGCTGGTGCCGGATTGTGCCGAGCCACCACACGCGGACAAGGTCAACGCTACTACCCCGACCGCGGCGACCGTCTTCACTACTGACCTCATAGCTGCAGACGCTAACCAGCGAGGATTGGAAATCGATTGGAAGTGCACCCAGTTTTCCAATCCGTTTCCAATGTCACGGTTCTACGATCCGGTCGGTTCGATCCCTGCTGTAGCCACCTGAATGCTGTATCCGAACGAAAGAGGACCGATGACACTCTCTACTACTGGTGTTCGTGGGGCCGCATGCGCTGCCGTGGTGATACTCGGGCTCACCGCCGCCGGATGCAGCAGTAGCTCCGACACCGCAACGGCCACAACCTCGGCAGCCGCAACCACGACCACGGAGGCAGCCGCGACCACAACGGTGAAGAAGCTGGCACCCGCCACCACCACCGAAGCCCCCGCCGGCCCCAACCCCACCATCGCCGACTACATCGTCGACGCGGGCCTGACCGAAATCCCCGTCACCCGTGACGATCCCACCGCGCCCACCATCAACCTGGCCATCCCGGAGGGCTGGGTGGACGCGGCCGAACAGACCCCCGAGTGGGCCTACGGCGCGATCATCTACCCGGAGGTCGCCGCCGACGAACGTACCCCGAGCATGATCGCCATCGTCTCCAAGCTCGAAGGCGACGTCGATCCTCAGGCCATCATCGACTATGCCCCGGGCGAATTGATGAACCTTCCTCAGTTCACTCCATCCGGTGAGGGTGCGGTCTCGACACTGTCGGGCTTCCCGGCCTACCAAATCGCCGGAACCTACGTCGACGAGACAGGGGCCGAACTGGTGTCGGCGCAGAAGACCGCGATCATCACCGGGCAGGACGGCTACTACATCCTGCAGATCAACGTCGACGGCAGCGTCGATCAGTTCGACCTACTGGTCGACGCCACCACCCAGGTGGACGACCAGACCGTCATCACCCCGTAATTCGTTGCCGAGCACGGTGATCGGAGCTGGAATGCTCCGATCACCGTGAGACAGGTTTGCCAATGTCCACAGCACCGCCGAGCACTGTCTCACCACTGAGCATCGGACCCGACGAGCCGTATTCGGAGCCCAAACGCTTTCTCCGCAAGCTGAATCCACTGCGCTGGCTGGCGCTGGCGAACGGCACACCCGTGGTGCTGAAACAGATACTTCAGCTGGGGCTGCTCGTCGTGTGGCCGGTGTGGTTCGTGTGGGTGATCATCCGTGCCGTGTGCTTCTTCGCGTTCTGGCTGCTGCTCTACCCCGTCCGCGTGAATCAGAAGAAGAACCACCCCGAGGACTACGCACGAGCACAAGCTCGGCGGCTTCCCTGACACGATCGTCTACTGCCGAATATCATTGCTCGGTAGCTTGTTTCATCGAATACCCGCGGCCGAAAGTACGGCGGCGAAGCCCTCTTGCAGATCCCTGACGAAGTGGGTGGGATCTTCCAGCGAAGGAAAGTGCCCCCCACTCTCGGGAGCCTTCCATCGAACGATCGGCCGGAAGCGCTCCTGAGCCCACGGCCGAGGATTCTTCTCGATATCGCGCGGATACGTGGTGATCGCCGCGGGAACATCGACCCGAAGGTCCGGGTCGAGGGAGTTGTGGCTCTCGTAGTAGATCCGAGCCGACGACGCTCCGGAGCGCGTGAGCCAGTACAGGGTCACGTTGTCCAGCAGCCGGTCCCTGGAGATCACACCGAACGGGCTGTCCACGGTATCCGTCCACTCGGCGAACTTGTCGAGGATCCAGGCGAGCAAACCCACCGGGGAGTCGACGAGTGAGTACCCGATCGTTTGCGGCCGGGTCGCCTGTTGTTTCGCGTACGCACAGTGATTCCGACGGAAATTCTCGGAGTCCTCGGTCCACCTGCGCTCGTCGGCCGTGAGCAGTTCCGTCGTCATCCCCGGTGGTGCCTGCGCGAGCGTCGTGTGA
Organism: Rhodococcus ruber; assembly: GCF_027270735.1. Lineage (GTDB taxonomy): Bacteria > Actinomycetota > Actinomycetes > Mycobacteriales > Mycobacteriaceae > Rhodococcoides > Rhodococcoides rubrum_A. The sequence goes on from NZ_JAPWIJ010000006.1 coordinate 187,489, forward strand.
ATGCCGAGGACCTTCCCCGGAAACCGGCCACCGAGGATCGTGGTGATCACGCCTCCCCAGTCGCCTCCGTGGGCCAGAAACCGGTCGTAACCCAGCCTGTGCATCAACTCGACCCACGCGGCCGCGATCTTCTCGGTTCCCCATCCGGTCGTGCTCGGCTTGTCGCTGAAGCCGAACCCCGGCAGCGAGGGAATTACGACGTGGAACGCAGGCGAGCCTGGATCATCGGGATTCGCAAGAGCGCCCGCTGTATCGACGAACTCCGCGATGCTGCCCGGCCAGCCGTGCGTCATGATCAGCGGAACGGCATCCATGCGCGTGGACGGGCAGTGCAAGAAGTGGATTCCCAGACCGTCGATGACCGTGCGGAACTGTCCGATCGCGTCGAGGCGTCGCTCGAACTTCCGCCAGTCGTAGCCGGTGCGCCAGTGGTCGACGACCTCCGCGAGGTCGGCCAGAGGGACGCCTTGCTCCCATCGGCTCACGCCGGACGACACCGTCTCTGCTTCCGGAAGGCGTGCAGCCTTCAATCGCGCACGTAGATCGTCGAGGTCCGCGTCGGACGCCCGGAACTCGAATGCATGCACCTGCGTGGAGTTGAGTGTCGTCATGGGGTCTCCTTGATTGGAACCGGCTCAGCCAGTTCTACATCTCGAGGTGACCTCTGCGCAACCGGCTAAGCTGGTTCCCATGGCTGCCGAGTTCCCCGAGTTTCGCCCCGGTAGCGTGCTGTCCACCGCGTTCACCGGGACATTGACCGAGCGACGCGGCGACCCGGTGGAGCGAATCCCGGTGCCGCATCGGTTCGTCGACTGGTTGGCACTGAACGGGCTCTCCGTGGACACCTGCACCGCGGCCCAACTGGACCTGGCCCTGGAACTGCGAGAGGCGATACACCTCGCCGCGACGGCGGCAGCGGGCCACGAGGCTCTGCCCACGTCGGCCATCCGGGTCGTCAACGACCACAGCGTCCGCGGCAACGCGTCGTTGGTCCTGACGTCAGAGGGCACAAGCCGATGGACGTTGAACTCGGAGTCAGCCGTCGAGGACGCCCTGGGGGTCATCGCTGCCGACGCCATCAGCATCATCGCCGGCGAGCGGGACGGAAAGTTGGCACTGTGCGCATCGCCCACCTGCCGAGCCGCGTTCTTCGACACCAGCCAGAGCCGTAGCCGCAAGTGGTGCGACATGAACACGTGCGGGAACCGTCAGAAAAAGGCGCGGTTCGTTGCCAATCAGCAGCGCGAACACAGGAAGAGCCGAGAACAGTGAGCAGCCATGCGGTACGTCCCGAGGATGTTCTGCCCGACGGGGCAGAGAGAGCGTCGTTCGATGGACTCGAGATTCGCAAAGGCACCGTCGCGGCGTTCGTGGCCAACGCGCGAGCCCTCGATGACGCCGAACCGGGCACCGAGGCCCACCGAGAACTGTTGGCAACGCTGGAAGATCTTGCACCCCAGCTAGCGGCAATCGGACTGTTCGAGGTGTTCGAGCTGCGGAATCCGGACATCGCACACGTGGTCGAGGCTTCGATTCACAGGAGTTGATGGGTATCGCAGCAGTTTGCGCCGACGAGCCGCGGGCAATTCTGTCGCTATGCCTCTCGCCTCCCACGGACGCTTCGACTTCTCCCCCATCGTCGATCGGCCACAATTCGAGTGGCCGGGTGGCGCGCGCCTCGCCGTGTACATCGCCGTCAACTGCGAACACTTTCCCTACGACGACGGCGAACCCGGCCTCGGATACACGCCCGCGATGGATCAGCCCAACACCTACAACTGGGGCTGGCGTGAGTACGGGAACCGCGTGGGTGGTTTTCGGATCGCAGAGACGTTGCAGCAGAACGGATTTCGCCCGACCCTCCTCGTGAACACCGAGGTGTACGAGCATGCCCCACGGCTGGTCGACGCTTTCCGTGGGCTCGATGCCGAGATCGTCGGGCACGGCAGAACCAATGCCGTCCAACCGAACGACCTGGCCGAGGACGCCGAGCGCCGCTCGATCGACGAGGTGACCATCGCTATCGCGCGTCACGAAGGCTCGCCGCCTCGCGGGTGGATGAGCCCTGGGGCCAACCCCAGCCGCGTGACCGAAGACCTGCTCGCCGAACGTGGTTACGAGTACACCTTGGATTGGCCGATCGACGATCAACCCGTGTGGCTGGAGACCCGCGGCGTCCCATTGCTGAGCGTCCCGTACCCGCACGAGGTCAACGATCTGCCGGTGTTCGTCCATCACCATCAGACCGCAGAAACGTTCGAGCACAACATCATCGACAGCTTCGACGAACTGAAGGAAAACTCGATCCGCCAACCGGTAGTGCTGGCGATCTCCCTGCACACCTTCCTCACCGGACAGCCCTATCGTCTCCGACGGTTCCGCGCGGCTCTGAAGCATATGACCGCCAACGGTGACGGCGTCTGGTTCACCACTCCGGGCGACATCGCGGCGCACTATCGAGGGCTGGTACCTCCGCCCTAGGTCTGTCGTCGACCCCTGAGCGACGGGTATACGACGGACTGTCCACCGCTGCTCCGGCGAGCGACCTAGTCCCGTGAGCGGCCACCGATTGGCGAGGTGCTCAGTTCTCTGGTCGACGCGGCATTGGCCCGAGTGACCATGCATTCCGGTCGTGCCCCGCGGAAGACAGCCCGGCGATGGCGCTCGGGTGAGCGAGAGAACCGCAGGCACAAGCGATTCCTGGCCCGTCCGTGCTCATCGACAGCACCGTGCTCACGGGGAGGCCGCACGACGAAGCCCAGGCCGATGGCCACACGGCCGGCGAAGGGCTCGCATGGGAATTGCCTGGGCGGTCGAGTGGAGCGACCGGTGTAATCAGGCTGCGCGTCGCTTTCGTCGGTGGTAGGTGGGGATGGGTTGTCCTCTGGGGTCGACGGATTCGGGTGGGATGGCGTACGGGTGTCCGTCCTCGCCCATGATCAGTTGCCAGTCGCCGTGGTGGACGAGGCGGTGGCATTCCCCGCACACCAACGCGAGGTTGTTCAGATCGGTTGCGCCGCCGTCTTCCCAGAACTTCACGTGGTGGGCCTGGCACCACTGCGCGGGGCGGCCACACATCACGCAGCAGGTATCGCGGATGGTCAGGGCGATGCGTTGATCGTCGCTGGCGAGTCTGGTGGTGCGCCCGAGCGCGAGCGGAACGCCGTGGTCGTCGACGATGACCGGGGTCAGGTCGGCGTCGCAGGCGACGAGCTCGGCGAGGGAACGACTGATCGGGCCGGTCCACTCGAAGTGGAACGGCCAGTCGGCGTCGCCCGGCTCGGGGACAGATTTCTGCCACGCGCTGTCGCTACCGGCAGAATCACCACCGGTTGGTGCTCCGCCGCGAGCGTCGGTATCGCCTCGGGCAGCGCCATCAGGACGCGCGCCAGTGCCACCGCTGTTGTCGTTGTTTTCGTGACGCGCAGAGTCGTCGCCGGTATCGACGCCGTGGCGGTCGGCGCCGCCGCTCGAAGCACTCTCGGCGACTGCACCGGTTCCCGTCGAATCCGTTGTTGCGCTTCCGGTTTGCTCCTTGCCGCCGTCGGCGAGCAAGTCTCGTAGCGGAACGATCAGGTGCACCGACGCCCGCGACCCGCCCGCCGTCCCGCGGCTGCTGCCGCGAAGGTGCCGGTCGAGGATCTGATCGAGTGCATCGGCGCGGCGCTTCGACGGGCTGCGTGGGTCGCGTACGCCACCGGGACCTGGCCGCGGTGCCGTCAACTGCGACAGGGCGGTGAGAAGTTTCTCGGCCAATAGTCGGTCGACGTCACCGCCGACCTGGTAGCGGCCGTTGGCAAGGGGATGCACGTCGAATCGGTTCAGGTCCGGGTTCTCCGACACCGGTACCGGCGGTGGTCCCGGCGGATGCGGTTGCGGCCCAGCAGGTTCGGGACCGGCGTCGCCACCTTCCTCACCGCCACCTGCATCACCGCCACGTACATCACGGTCACAGCCGTCGTCGCCGGCCCTGGCTGCATCGCGAGATCGGCTGGCGTCTTCACGTTCCCGGTCGCGTCGTTCCTTCTCCGCCTTCTCGTGACGAGCACGAGCATCGTCCGCCGCGGAATGCGCCAAGGCCTGTGCACGCGAGGTGACCTGACCGGCGGTGCTGCGCAGCGCAGTCTCGAGGAGTTCGGCGACGACGGCCGCGCGTCGATCCTCGCCCAACGTCGGGTCGGCCACCAGCACGACGTCGTAACCCTCGGCGATCGCCGACGCGTGTGCGGCGTGGATCCGACCATCGGCGAGGGCAGCGAGCACAGTGTGGTGATCGTGCAACCAGTATCCCAGTGCGTTCTGGCGGGCCGCTGATCCGTCGGTGATCCGGACCGATCGGGCGTACCAACGGGTGACGGACGAGTGCCCGAGTTTCATCGCCAATCCGCGTCGGTCGATCTCGGCAAGCAACGTCAATCTGGTTGCGGCGAGTGCATTTTCGAGGGAGGTCACGTCAGCGAGCTCGGAGACCAATTCCTGGTTCCCGAGCCCGAACACATCCCCCCATGTCTTCACCCCACGAAAGCTATACCCACCCACCGACAGACTTTTTCGATGACTCCGCTACAGCGCGCGCATGCTGTTGTTCCGCGCATTGTGGGTCAGTTCGGCAAGGCCCAGCTCTTCGAGTACTGGCGGCAGGTACATCCCGAACCTGCCGCGGTATCCGTTCCTGAGTCCGTACCAACCGCCGACCGGATTGTCGGGCGAACGCCCCCACGCTTCGACCGTGTCAGGAGCAGCCGGCTTCTTTTCGTCCGCAGCACCGAGCAATACCCAGTCGGCGCGTTCGGTGAGCCAACCGTGCAGGTCTTCGATTGCCTCGATGCGGTATCGCAAGGTCGTCGACCCCACCTGGCACACGAGGGCAGGTGGCTCGTGGTCGGGATCGCGGTACATGCTGTACGCCGAGGTGCCGGGGGCGGTGGTGAGGGCCCAAGGGTCGGATTTCGTTCCGCTGGTCATGGCTTGGGTCCGTTCGGTTGTCGCAGTCGGCCGATGGGCAGAAAGATCGACCGAGCACGGTGATTGCCTTACACGGCACGGTCAGTGTGGGCCGACCGGACGGTGAACGCAACCAGCGCCCGACCCCCGGACAGGCTCGGGTACGTGGGTCACGGAGCGACAGTGCGGTACCGCAGCATCATTTCGTGGTCCTCGTGGTCGAGCATGTGGCAGTGCCACATGTACCCCTGCAGCTCGCTCGACCCGCCCATGTCATGACCGCCCATATCGTGGCCGCTCATATCACCACCTCCGTGATGCGCGGCAGGGCCTGCGAAGGTGGCGTCGGGATCGAAGCCGAGTTCGTCGGCCGTCGGGAATCGGACCAGGATCTGGGTGACGGTGCCCGGGTACGTGTTGACGGTGTCCTTCCACCCGGCTTCCCAGGTGGCCGGCGGCACAGAGGGCCCGGTGAGGAACTTCTCCACCGGCGGAGCCCATTTGGTGCCGAACGTCGGCCTGGGAAAGTCGCGTTGGTACGCCGCGAGGTCGATGGGGATACGTCCCAGCGTCCGAAAGTGCGCCAGGTGCAAGTGAATCGGGTGCGGCTCGACCGTCGTGTTGACGATGTTCCACATCTCCACGGTGCCCTGCTTCGGCATCTCGATATCCGGGTCCGAGTACCGCAGGTTGTTCAGGTTCATCAGCGTCATGTCCAGGTTCAACCCACCGGAGGGCTGGTTCACGGTGACGGTGCGGGTGAAGGTGGGGGTCGGCAACGCGGGCAACAGATCCGGCTGCCCCTTTCCTCCGCGCAGCAACGACGGCATACCGCCCCGGAACCCCGCCGCGGACACGACGCGGAACTGGCAGAACATCGGCATCGGGACGGCTCCGAGCGACGCGGCCTGCGCCGGCGGCGGCTCGTCGTTGAGCAGCTCGATCAGTGCGCCCGGCTCTACTGCACCGAAGTCGACGAGGATGTCGGCGCGTTCGGCCGGCGCGAGTCGGATGCTGGTGGTTTCCACCGGGGCGTCGAGCAATCCACCGTCGTTACCGATGACCCAGAAGCGAAGTCTGTTGGTGAAGAACAGGTTCCACACACTGTACGACCCGGCGTTGACCAGTCGCAGCCGGTACATGCCGCGGGCGACTTCCATCGTCGGCCAGATCTTGCCGTTGACGACCCCCACGTCTCCGGTACCGCCGCCTTCCCACTTGCCCTGCGGCACAGTGATGTTGGAGCGGATACTCATGCTGCCGTCCGGGTTCATGATCTTTTCCTGCAGAACCAACGGCAACTCGAATTCGCCCGAGGGTAGACCCAGGGCGTTGTCGGATGTGCCGGTGTCCCACCGATCACGGACGAGGTTCATCCCGAGCAGGCCCGCGTAGACGTTGATGCGCGTCATCGACATGGCGTGGTCGTGGTACCAGAGTCCGGCGGAGTCGTTCAGACCCGAGAAGTTGTGCGTCATCGACTCACCCGGGCGCACCAGCATCTCGGAGTGCCCGTCGCTCGCCGGCTCGGTGATGGCACCGTGCAGGTGCAGCGACGTCGGCGTCATCGTGCGATCCATCTCGGTCATGCCATGCAGCGAGGTGTCGATGTCGGCGGCGAGCGGATTCCCCGCGGTGGTGTTCGAGTACTTCAGCGTCCAGGGCTGGCCTTGCTGAGACTCGATGGTGGGCCCGAGGTAGTCGCACTGGCCGTAGCCGAACGTAGGACCGGGTCGCAGATCGGCGTGGAATGCGTGGGTGGCGCTGTGCGCGTCCAAGCTCACCTCGGTTCCGCTGATGAGCGGCAATCGCGGCAGTTCGTCGCGGAACGGCGTCAGCGGCGGCGAATGGAACAGCAGCGGGCTCTGCCCACGGAGGAAGTCGTCGGCCAGTGCTCGACGCGTCGTCGAGGCCACCGGTAGTGCTGCTGCACCCGCGGCCACTGCGGCGGCCGCCAGCCCGCGTAGGGCGGTTCGTCTGGATACAGCGCCGCTCACCCGGCCACCTTCCTCCTGGTTGTGATTGGGCCCATACTATGTGCTGGTCGGCTCCCGCCGTCACCCCACACTCGGATCGTCCGGCACGTTCCTGCCGGTGGAGGGATCTATTTCGTCATGGCAACAATCTCGTTCGAGCGCACGACCAGGCTTTTTCCCGGCTCCGACACCCCTGCGGTGAACGAGCTCGACCTGCACATCGAGGACGGTGAGTTCCTCGTCCTGGTCGGCCCCTCCGGCTGCGGCAAATCGACGTCGCTCCGGATGCTCGCCGGGCTCGAAGAGGTCAATTCCGGTCGCATCCTCATCGGCGGCAAGGACGTCACCAATTCCGAACCCAAGGATCGCGACATCGCGATGGTGTTCCAGAACTACGCGCTGTACCCGCACATGACCGTCGCCGAGAACATGGGGTTCGCGCTCAAGCTGGCGAAGGCTAACAAGGAAGACATTCGTACTCGCGTCGAGGAGGCCGCGAAGCTGCTCGACCTGGAGCCGTACCTCGACCGCAAGCCGAAGGCCCTCTCCGGCGGCCAGCGGCAGCGAGTTGCCATGGGCCGCGCCATCGTTCGGCAGCCGCAGGTGTTCCTGATGGACGAGCCGCTGAGCAACCTCGACGCCAAACTGAGGGTCCAGACGCGCACGCAGATCGCGCAGTTGCAGCGCCGGCTCGGTACGACGACGGTCTATGTCACCCACGATCAGGTCGAGGCCATGACGATGGGCGATCGCGTCGCCGTGCTCAAAGGTGGTGTGCTGCAACAGTGCGCCACACCGCGCGAGCTGTACCGGACCCCGGTCAATGCGTTCGTCGCCGGGTTCATGGGCTCACCGTCGATGAACCTGTTCCGCGCCCCGGTCACCGACGGCGGTGTCCGTCTGGCCGATCAGGTGATTCCGGTGCCGCGTCAGACCCTCGGTTCTGCGACCGAGGTGATGTTCGGCATTCGGCCCGAGCACATCGAGATTGCCGACAGCGGAATTGCCCTCGAGATCGACGTTGTCGAAGAGCTCGGTTCCGAGGCATTCGTGTTCGGACGAGCGGACATCAATGGGAAGTCCGAAACCATTGTCGCTCCGGCCGATTGGCGCAGCCCACCCGAGAAGGGCGACCGCGTCCACGTCCGCATCGACGACGCGCACGCACACATCTTCGACGCCTCCACCGAAGGCCTTCGCCTGAACTGATCACCCCCGTCGTGCGTGTTGTGCGTCGCTCCGGCTACGCACAACACGCACGACCTCAGACCAGCAGCTCGGCGATCTGAATGGTGTTGAGCGCGGCACCCTTGCGCAGGTTGTCGCCCGAGACGAACAGGGCCAGTCCGCGGCCCTCGGGAACGCCCGGATCCTGACGGATGCGGCCGACGAGGGATTCGTCCTTGCCTGCGGCGTCGAGCGGGGTCGGGACGTCGACCAGCGAGACACCCGGTGCGGATGCCAGCAGTTCGCGGGCCCGCTCGACCGACAACGGTGAACCGAACTCGGCGTTGATCGACAGCGAGTGCCCGGTGAACACCGGCACGCGCACGCAGGTTCCGCTCACCAGCAGGTCGGGCAGCCCGAGGATCTTGCGCGATTCGTTGCGCAGCTTCTGGTCCTCGTCGGTCTCGCCCGATCCGTCGTCCACCAATGCTCCGGCCAGGGGCAGGACATTGAAGGCGATGGGCGCGACGTACTTGTTCGGGGCCGGGAAATCGACCGACGAACCGTCGTGCACCAGCTTTTCGACGTCGCCGATGACGGCGCGCGCCTGGGTGGCGAGTTCCTCGACGCCGGCGAGGCCGCTACCGGAGACGGCCTGGTAGCTCGAGACGATCAGTCGCTGCAAGCCGGCTTCGTCGTGCAGCACCTTGAGCACCGGCATGGCCGCCATGGTGGTGCAGTTGGGGTTGGCGATGATGCCGCGGGGCGGGTTCTTCGCCGCCTCGGGGTTCACTTCACTGACCACCAACGGCACGTCGGCGTCCTTGCGGAACGCGGACGAGTTGTCGATGACGACCGCGCCGGCTGCCGCGAAGCGCGGTGCCTGCTCACGCGAGAGCGTGGCACCGGCCGAGAACAGCGCGATGTCGATGCCAGTGAGGTCGGCGGTGGAGGCATCCTCGACAATGATCTCCTCGCCGCGGAACGGCAGCTTCTTGCCCGCCGAGCGTGCGGAGGCGAAGAATCGAACGGTGTCGGCGGGAAAGTTGCGCTCCTCCAACAGGGTTCGCATGACGGCACCGACCTGGCCGGTGGCTCCGACTACTGCAACTGTGGTCATCTTCTATCGTCCTGTTCCCGCGTGTACTACGGCTTCTTCGTCGCCGCCCAGATCGAAGGCTGCGTGCAGCGCGCGTACGGCGTCGTCGAGCTGGGTGTCGCTGCACAGCACCGAGATACGGATCTCGGAGGTGCTGATGAGATCGATGTTGATGCCTGCGTCGGCGAGTGCCTCACAGAACGTCGCAGTGACGCCGGGGTGGCTCTTCATACCGGCACCGACGAGCGAGACCTTGCCGATGTGGTCGTCGTAGAGCACCTGCGCGAAGCCGATCTCACCCTGCAGCTTGGTGAGCTTCTCCACTGCCGTCGGGCCGTCGGCCTTGGGGCAGGTGAAGGTGATGTCGGTCTTGCCGGTGTCGATCTTGGAGACGTTCTGCAACACCATGTCGATGTTGATCTCGGAATCGGCGACGGCGCGAAAGACCTTGGCGGCATAGCCGGGGGTGTCGGGCAGACCGACGACGGTGACCTTCGCCTCGCTGCGATCGTGTGCGACGCCGGTGAGAATTGCTTCTTCCACTGGAATGTCCTCCATAGATCCGGAGACGATCGTTCCGGGTTTCGTGGTGTACGACGAGCGCACGTGTACGGGAACGTTGTAGCGACGGGCATATTCGACGCAGCGCAGCATCAGGACCTTTGCGCCGCAAGCCGCCATTTCGAGCATCTCCTCGAACGAGACGGTCTCGAGGTGTCGAGCGTTGGGGACGATGCGCGGGTCGGCGGTGAAGATGCCGTCGACGTCGGTGTAGATCTCGCAGACATCGGCGTTCAATGCCGCGGCGAGCGCGACGGCGGTGGTGTCGGAGCCACCACGACCGAGCGTGGTGACGTCCTTGCTGTCCTGGCTGACGCCCTGGAATCCGGCGACCAGAACGATCGAACCTTCGTCGAGCGCGCTGCGCACGCGGCCGGGGGTGACGTCGATGATCTTGGCGTTGCCGTGCACGCTGGTGGTGACGACGCCTGCCTGGGAACCGGTGAACGACCGCGCCTCGGCACCGAGCGAGTGGATGGCCATCGCGACAAGCGCGTTGGAGATGCGTTCACCCGAGGTGAGCAGCATGTCCATCTCGCGCGCCGGCGGGGCCGGGCACACCTGCTGGGCCAGGTCGAGCAGTTCGTCGGTCGTATCGCCCATGGCCGATACGACGACGACAACGTCGTTGCCCGCCTTCTTGGTCTCGACGATTCGTTCAGCGACGCGTCGGATACGTTCGGCGGTCCCCACCGACGATCCACCGTACTTCTGGACGATGAGAGCCACGCGTTTTACCTCCGCTGGATAGCCGACAATCGTTCGATTGTCCGCGGGTCACCTTACCGAGCGAATGCCCCGAGCAGTGGGCCGGGTAGCTCCGAGCTGGGACTTTAGGGCCTCTCGCCTGCCTTAACATGTTCGAGTGACCGTTCCAGAACATCTCCCACCACCGCCGGCCCGAGGTCTGCGGGTGCTCTTCGGGCTGCCCGCTGTCGGCCGTCGCTGGCCGGGTGGTCTTCGTTCGGCGCTGGCGTTCGGTGTTCCGGCGATCCTGGCGTGGCTGCTCGGCTTCCACACCGAGGCGCTACTGGTGGTCTCGGGCAGTTTCGCGGTGATCTACGGCGAGGGCCGCCCCTATCGATCGCGCTGGTGGGTAGTACTGATCGCAGGCGCCGCGCTGGTGGCCTCGGTGTGGCTCGGCGCGACGGCCGGGCAGCTCGCCCTCGACTTCGACGAGGCCGGGTGGGCACGGATGATTCCGGTGGCCGTGCTGTCGGTTCTCGCTCTCGTCGCGGTCTACGTCGTGGCAGCGCTTCGTCTCGGCCCGCCGGGGGCCTTCTTCTTCGTACTGGTGTGCGCGGTGGCGTCGTACCTCCCTGCCGCCGACATCAGCGCGACTCGTGGCGCCGTCTGTGCGGCTGTCGGCGTCGCGTCGGCGCTGGTGGTCGCGATGTCCGGGGTGGTGCGGGATCCCAGGGGACCCGAACGGGCGGCGGTCGGTGCGGCGGTGGTCGCGATCGAGAAGTACACGAATTCGCAGGCGGCCCCCGTCGCCGATCGGCACACCGCCGCCTCCCGTCTGCATGCGGCATGGGCCGCGGTGTACGAGGCCGGATCGGTGCGCTCGACCCCGCGCCCCGCGCTGGTACAGACCCTGTTCGACGCCCATCTCGCATTTGCGGCCGCCACGTCGGCCCGCGCCGGTACCGTGCCGGACCCCGAGAACGAGGCGGAATCGCCACGAGATCAGCTGCCGCTGGCTCGTCCGGGCATCGGATATCGATTGAAGCGGTCGTTGCATCGAGATTCACACGCCGCGTCCACGGCGATCCGGGTGTTCTGCGCGGCGGCAGCCGCGGGCGGGATAAGTGTGGCGCTGGGCCTGAGCAGGCCGGATTGGGCGATCCTCGGCGCGGTCCTGGTGCTCCAGCAGGGGCCGGATCGCGTCCACGGGTCGTACCGCGGAATGCAGCGACTCGGAGGCACGCTGGCCGGAGTGGTGTTGTTCTCCGCAATCTATCTCTCGCCGCTGACCGGTCTCGCCGTGATCGTGGTGCTGATGGTGCTGCAGTTCGCGATCGAGATCAGCGTGGCACGCAACTACGGCCTCGCCGTCACGTTCATCACCCCGCTCGCGTTGTTGATGGGCACCCTCTCGCATCCGGGAGCTCCGCTCGGCGGCATCGTGGTGGATCGGGTGGTCGAAACCGCGGTGGGGGTTGCTCTCGCGTTCGCGGCCCTGTGGTTGTTGTTGCCGGGCGCATTTCGACGCGCACTGCTGTGGTCGGATCGGCGGGTTCTGGACCTGACCGCCCGATTGTTGACCACACTGCGAACCGAGAAGGTCACGGCCGCAGCCAGTCTGACGCTGCGAAGGGACGTACAGTTCGAGCTGGTCGGTGCAGCGCTCGCGGGAGCCGAAGCGGCGCACAACGATCGCCGCTGGGCGCATCGCGTGTGGGCCCGCCATGCGGAGGTCGATCACCTCGGATACGAACTGCTCGCACAGTGTTGGACCTCGGCCGATGTCGGACGACTGAACGACATCGATCAGTGGCAGCGCAGGCACGACACCGTCGCCGAAAAAGTCGACTCCCGAACCCTGGGGTAGGCGGTCGGGCTGCGGTAGTACACTCAGCCCATGCTGCGAGCTCTCCTTCTTAACAGCCGCGACGGGGTCTGAGACCAGACTGGCTTCCCGTCGCGGGGTTCGTTGCGCCGGTCGAACACATTGTTTTGATCTGTACGGAGAGACGAAGACCATGTCACCAGCCGACGCATTCACCTCGGGATCTCGCACCATCACCCCGCCCTCGCGGCCCGCGCCCAGCGACCAGCCCGCCTGGAACACCCAGAAGAACTCCTCGATGCCCACGTTCCGTTATCGGCCGTTCGCCGAGGAAGTGGAAGCCATCACCCTCCCCGACCGCACGTGGCCGGACAAGATCATCGACCGGACGCCCCAGTGGTGTGCAGTGGATCTGCGCGACGGCAACCAGGCTCTGATCGACCCGATGAGCCCGGCCCGCAAGCGCCGCATGTTCGATCTGCTCGTTCGGATGGGTTACAAGCAGATCGAGGTCGGCTTCCCGTCGGCCAGTCAGACCGACTTCGATTTCGTCCGCGAGATCATCGAGGACGGCGCTATCCCCGACGACGTCACCATCCAGGTTCTGACGCAGTGCCGTCCCGAGCTGATCGAGCGCACCTTCGTCGCCTGTGAGGGTGCCCGGAGCGTCATCGTGCACTTCTACAACTCGACGTCGATCCTGCAGCGCCGAGTGGTGTTCCGCGCCGATCGTGATGTCATCAAGAAGATTGCCACCGACGGTGCCCGCAAGGTTCTCGAGGAAGCTGCCAAGTTCCCCGATACCGATTGGCGCTACGAGTACTCCCCCGAGTCCTACACCGGCACAGAACTTTCCTACGCCAAAGAGGTGTGCGACGCGGTCACCGCGATCATCGATCCCACGCCCGAGAAGCCTCTGATCCTGAACCTGCCCGCCACCGTCGAGATGGCGACACCGAATGTCTACGCCGACTCGATCGAGTGGATGAGCCGCAACCTCGACCGCCGCGACAGCATCGTGCTGTCGCTGCACCCGCACAACGACCGCGGAACCGGTGTTGCCGCAGCAGAACTCGGCTACCAGGCCGGTGCCGATCGCATCGAGGGCTGCCTGTTCGGCAACGGCGAGCGCACCGGCAACGTCTGCCTCGTCACGCTGGGGCTGAACCTGTTCACCCGCGGCGTCGATCCGCAGATCGACTTCTCCAACATCGACGAAGTGCGCCGAACCGTGGAGTACTGCAACCAACTTCCCGTCGCCGAGCGTCACCCGTACGGCGGTGACCTGGTCTACACCGCCTTCTCCGGCAGCCACCAGGACGCCATCAACAAGGGCCTCGATGCAATGAAAGTCACTGCGGACGAGCAGGGTACGGACATCGGCGACGTCACCTGGCAGGTGCCGTACCTGCCCGTCGATCCCAAGGACGTCGGTCGCACCTACGAGGCCGTCATTCGCGTCAACTCGCAGTCGGGCAAGGGTGGCGTCGCGTACATCATGAAGTCCGATCACGGACTGAACCTGCCGCGTCGCCTGCAGATCGAGTTCTCCCAGGCCGTGCAGCGCATCACCGACGGTGAGGGCGGCGAGGTCTCGCCGAAGGAGATGTGGGACGTCTTCGCCGAGGAGTACCTGACGCCGATCCGTCCGCTCGAGCGCATCAAGCAGTCGGTACAGGCTGCTGAGGTGGACGGCGGAACCGACACGATCACCGCGACGGTCAAGGTGGACGGCGTCGAGCAGGAGATCTCCGGATCCGGCAACGGTCCACTCGCCTCCTTCGTCGACGCGCTGTCCACCATCGGATACGACGTCAGCGTCCTGGACTACTCCGAGCACGCCATGTCCGCGGGCGACGACGCCCAGGCTGCGGCCTACGTCGAAGCCTCGGTGACCTCGCCTGCGGGCGTCGCCACCACCGTCTGGGGCGTCGGAATCGCGACATCGATCACCACGGCGTCACTGCGGGCAGTGGTCTCGGCCGTGAACCGCGCGCTGCGCTGACCTAAACCACCGAAAAGCCGCCCATTCGTCAAGAGTGGGCGGCTTTTCGCTGTGCGCGAGTCTCACAGCGTCCGGTTCCGCGCCTCAGCGCTGCTCGACTGTTCTGGAATGCCTGGCCGCGATGGACACCGCTACCGTGAGGGATGCGATGACGATCATCGCGCCGAGGGTGCGGCCGTATCCGGTGAGGAGCTGATCCACCGCGGTTTCCGACACGTCACTGACGGTTCCCGCGAACACGAATTTGCGCAGCTCGAGGGGCATCGCGCTGGTCACTACCGACAGGATCACCGCTGTCCCGACGACGAATCCGCTGGTCTGCAGCAGCAGGCGCATGGCGTTGGCGATGCCGAGACGTTCGTCGGGGAGATCACGCATGAGGGCCGTGGCGTTCGATGGCATGAACAGACCGGATCCGAATCCTGCGAGCGCGAGCCCCGACAGCACGACGGCGGAATGCATCCGCCCTGTTGTCGACACCAGGAGTATCAGCAGTGCGAACACCGTCAGGATGTTTCCGGCGACGGACAGCGACGACGCAGAAATCTTGCGCTGCAACGGCCCGGATCCGAGTGATGCCACAAGCGCTGCGACGGCGACGGGCAGCACCATCAGCCCGGCTTCGAGTGGGCTGACTCCCGACACGGCTTGGAAGTACAGGGCGAAGAGCAGCACTATCCCGCTCTGCGAAATAGAGTTCATGAACGACGCCAGGAGGCCGAATCCGAACGGCCAGTGTTTGAACAGAGCGACATCGATGAGCGGGTTGGGAACACGGCGCTCGAACCACAGAAACAGCGGTACCACCACCACGGCCACTGCCAGACCGCCGACCACGAGTGGGTGCGACCAGCCCAGCGACGTAGCTTGCGACAGCGCAGCCAAACCACTGGTCAACGCGACGAGAATCATTGCGTTGCCTCGCAGGTCGAGCGAATAGCCTTTCGCACCACCACGGGGCGGAGACTTCAGCGCGATGGCACCCCAGACGAGACAGAGAATTCCGATCGGAACGTTGAACCAGAACACCCAGCGCCATCCCGCTTGCTGCGCGATCAAGCCACCCAACGTGGGTCCGCACAACTGCGCGATGGAGAACGACGCGAGGTAGATGCCCATCCCTTCCCCGAGTCTGTGACGAGGAAATGCTGCGGTCACCAGTGCGGCACTGTTGGTGAGCAACATGGCACCTCCCGCCGCCTGTAATACGCGAAAAGCGACAAGCCACCACGCATTCGGGGCAAGACCGCACAAGATGCTGCCGGTGGTGTACAGGCCGAGGCCGGTGAGATACATGGTTCGACGGCCGAACATGTCGGCCATTCGTCCGAACGCAACGAGAAGCACGGTGTTGGTCAACAGGTACGCGAGCAAGATCCAGCTGGCCGCCACACTGCTCGCGTCGAAGTGGCGAACGACCGTCGGCAAGGCAACGTTGAGTGCGCTGCCCGACATCCCCGACACCATGCTGGCGAACGCAACCACCGACAGCGTTCTCCACGCGTCGTGCATCACCTGACGCTCGGATCGCGGTTCGGCCTCCGGCCGTGGTGTCGTGCATTCCGTATCGGACCGAGCCGTCATCGTCTGCGCCCCGAATCCGTTGCGGCCGAACCGAGTCCCGAGTCGAGAAAAACGACCATGGACTCGACGGACGAGTGCGCAGCTTTCAACACGTCCGGGTCCTCGATGTGCCGGTACATGGCGGCAACCAGATCCTCGATCTCCGTCGTGCCTGAATCACGAAGAGCTGCAACCTGTTCGATACGTCGTCGTCGTGCGGCAACTCGATGCAGTGCCGCGGCCTCCAGATCTGTGATCACCGGACCGTGCCCTGGCAGTCCGATCACCGATCCACCGTGGCCGATCTCGGCCAGCATGCACAGGCTCTCGAGCATGTCCGCAAGCAACGCCGGGTGAACGACCGGCGAGCCGGCGCCCAGCAGGGTGTCGCCGGTCAGCACCACGTCGTCGTCCGGCAAACTCAGGCACACCGAATCCCGGGTGTGCCCGGGCGTACCCAGGACACGAGCCGAGACGTTGCCGGCCAACACAATTCGCTGCAGGTGCTCGATCGGGGTTCGCCCGAACACCGCACGCTGCGCCAGCACCGTCGCCTTCGTTCGCTCGGCGAGCGCGTGCGCCCCGTCTGCGTGGTCGTTGTGCCCGTGCGTCAGCACGATTTCCGTCACCGTCCGACGGCCGGCCGCGGCGACGATCGAATCCAGGTGCGCCGCGTCTGCCGGCCCCGGATCGATCACCGCACACTGCATGGCATCGGGTGCACCGATCAACCATGTGTTGGTGCCCTCGAAGGTCCACGCCCCGGCATTGGGAGCCAGCAGTCGTTCGACCCGGGGTGCAACCCGAACGGCGACACCAGGTACAGGTATCGCGCCACTCGATCCAGACATACGCGCCCTCTCTAGAAGCAACTTCTAGAATCTTACTCTCTAATTCACCCGCGAACGGCCGGAACCGAGACGACAATCGAGCCTGAAGGCCCAAAAAGCCCGGTGTGCAATGAAATTGCGCACCGGGCTGTGAGGTCGAGATCTATTCGGAGGCGATCTTCCGAATCAGGTTGCACATGATATCGGCAACGGCACCTGCTTGTTTCTTCGTGCGACAGTTCAGAATCACCTCGCGAGACGATTCGACGATGATGTCGGTCAACACCCCGACAGTAATTCGCTGCGCACTGTCGTCACCCGGACCGAGCAGCGCCGAGTTCTGCCTGATCCACTCGATGCGATTGTCCCTACGAAGCTTCTCGAAGCCGGGTGGCCCGTCGTTGTCCACGAAGACCAATGCAACTTCGCGGCGCTGCCAACTCCCGTTGAGGAAAGCGCGTGCGCCGACACAGAACAGATCGAGTGGATCAGTGGTTCCGCCCCTACGCTCGGCTATGACCGAGGCCCTGACCTGTTCGAGGTGCGCCGTGTTGTGCCGATCCCACAGCGCGGTGAACAGCTCGGATTTGCCGCCGAAGTGGTGGTACAAACTGCCCGTACTCGATCCGGCCCGCTCGACGATGTCGGAAATGCTGGCATTGACGAAACCCGCCTCGGCGAACACCTCTTGGGCCGCATCGAGAAGCTTGCGCTGGGTCTCGCCGGTCTTGCTCCACTGCCACGTCGTCGAACCGGCCCGTTCGGTCATGATCCCCACCAATCCTCTTCGCCTTCGCCCGCCCGAGGGTAAAGCGTAATTCTAGAATTGGAGCCGGGTCAAGCCGAAACCTGCGCGCCTCCGTCAGGCCGCCGCAGCGAGGATCAGGGTCGAGCCTGCCGCGAACATTCCACCGTTGCCCTGAACCAAGCTCGTCTCTACACCGGCCACCTGCGCCGGAGCCGTTCCACGTAGTTGGCGGACCGACTCCATGATGGCGAACATGCCGTACATCCCTGTATGGGTGTACGACAACCCACCGCCGTTGGTGTTCATCGGCAGCGCGCCACCTGGGGACGTGTGACCCGCCCGGACGAACTCGCCCGCTTCTCCCCTCCCGACGAAACCCAGGTCCTCCAGGCCGTAGAGGGGCAAGTGAGCGAACGCGTCGTAGATCATCAGATGGTCGATATCGGCGGGCGTCATCTGCGCCGCACGGAACGCATCGGCCGCCGAATTCTTGAATCCTTTGAACGTGGTGAAATCCTCCATCATCGATATACCCGGGGCTTCGTAACCCTCACCGGTGCCCAGAACACGAACCGCCGCAACGTCGAGATCCTTCGCCCGTTCCTCGGTGGTCAGCACCAGAGCGCCACCGCCGTCGGTGACCAAGCAGCACTCGAGGAGGTGGAACGGCCAGGCGATGACCGGAGAATTGTGCACATCGTCGACCGTTATCGGGTCACGAAACTTCGCGCGTGGATTCATCGCAGCCCACTTCCGTTGCGCGACTGCCACATCTGCGAGATGCCGCGCCTGCGTTCCGGTCTCCTTCATGAACCGGAGGAACGGGACGGTGAATCTACTCGGTGGCCCGGTCACTCCATAGGGAGCCTCGAACTGTCCGACGACCGAAGCCGGATCGGGGGTGTAACGAGGCGCACCGACCTGTGATCGACCGGATTCACCGTGGGTGATCAGCACGACAGAGCAGTGCCCGGCTTCGAGTGCCGCCACTGCATGCCGAACATGCGTGAGGAACGACGTTCCTCCGACGCTGGTGGTATCCACCCAGCGTGGTTCGATCCCCAGACTGTGGGCAACCGAGATCGGTCCCGGCATCGATACGCCCGCGATACCGTCGACCTCGCTCTTGTCGATTCCGCAGTCCTGTAACGCATTACGTGCAGCCTCGGTGTGCAGCCTCATCGTCGAGTGGTTCGGCAGAGTTCCGATGTCGTCGGTTTCCGCCGCTCCGACGATGACCACCCCGCCGCTCATGCCGATGCTCCCGCAGGCGCGAACACGGGCACCCACATCTCACCGCGCGGCTCGAACTGCACGGTCAACTCCATATCCAGTGGCAGGCTTTCCGGAAGCGGTTCGACGCCGACGATGTTGGTCATCATGCGCGGCCCTTCCTCGAGCTGAACGACGGCCACGACGTACGGACCGTCGCTCTCGAACCCCGGCCCGGGCCTGTGTTCGATCACGTAGGAATACAAGGTCGCACGGCCCGAGCAGTCGATCCACTCCACGAGGTCCGAGCTGCACACCGGGCAGAAGTCTCGCGGATAGAAGTACACGTGGGAGCACGCCCGGCAGCGCTGGACGGACAAGCGCCCGTCCGCCGCCGCATCCCAGTACGGTCTCGTCTCGGGGGTGGGTGACGGTGCCATCTTCGCGCGCGGACGCCTGAGCCCCTCGGTCTTGCCTCGGATTTCTTCGATCGTTCCGGTCATGATCGGTCGCTCGATTCTGTCGTCGAATTCTCTTGTGGTGCAGGAATTGTGCTCAATAGGGAAGTGCCGCGGACGCGGCCGTTCCGATGCGACCGACAGTGTCGTGCAAAGCGCACGCCGACACCGCCACACCGCCGCTCTGGACGTGGTCGAGGTTCTCGAAGCCGATCCACGGCCCCACCGGGAGACGGCTGCAATAGAGGGTCACGTCTGCATTGATGTACGCCAATCGATCCGTACCCATGTTCGTGAAGGGACTGACCCAGTCCGCCGCGGCGGCCAGCGTCCCGAACGGGGTGTCGCGGTGGCCATCGAGTAGCTCGCACGTCTCGCGAAACCAGGAGAAGCGACGACCACCGACCGACTGTTCGACGCGTCGGACCTCTCCGAAATGCTTCGGTGCCACCCGAGGCGGTGGGCCGATCACCTCCGGGGATGGAGCGGCGTAGTACTCGGGTACCCAGGCGACGTCAGGACCAGGCGGGCCGGACCGCAGGATCTGCACGGTCGACAGCGCGACCGGCACATCACCCGACCGTACGGTCACCTCCACCACCATCAACCGCTTACCCTCGCGGCGGATCACGGTGTCGATCGTCAACGGCGACATGGGGATCGGCCTGAACAGATCGGTGGTCATCCGCGCGGGATGCAGATCTGCCCCCAGGTGCCGTCGTTCGACCTCACGTGCCATCAATCCCGACACCAGTCGGCCGTGAACGAGATCCTCCGACCACGGACTGCGTGCATGAGCCCGGGGGACGAATGCACCGCCGACGGATTCGAAGAAGGCCGCACCCGCCGAGAGGGATTCGGATCCTCTCGACACCGTTTCGTCGGCCTGTGCCGATGCCTCGATCATCGGATTGCCACGGTTCCGCGGTCGATCACCGTCGTGCCGTCCTCGAGCGAGGTTCGGAAGCGGATCCCGTCGGCGGTATCCCAGATGGAGACCGTCACGTCCTGACCGGGGTACACGGGGTGGGTGAAGCGGCCTGCCATCGATCGAAGTCGCGTGGGATCCGATCCGCACAGTTCGTGCAGCAACGCCCGTCCGGTGACACCGTAGGTGCAGAGTCCGTGCAGGATCGGGCGTGCGAAACCCGCCCTGGCGGCGAACTTCGGGTCGGAGTGCAACGGGTTTCTGTCGCCCGACAGTCGATACAGCAAAGCCTGTTCGGGGCGGGTCGAGTACGTCACCTGGGAGTCGGCAGCCGTGTCCGGCATCGGTGCCGCCGACGCCGGAGAGCCCCGACGGCCACTGCCGCCCTCCCCGGTGATGAACACCGACGATCGCGATGTCGCCAGTACCGCACCGGTTTTCGCATCGAGGGCCTCGGCGTCACTGACCACCAGGGCCCCCGACCCCTTGTCCTCGATCGCGGTCACAGTGGACGTGACGTCGACACAGCCCTCCACCGGGAGGGTTCCGAAGAGCTCGAAGGCTTGTTCGGCGTGGACCAGCTTGGCCGGGTCGAAATCACCGAGTGTGCGGCCCGATGGGGCCTGCGTGGCCAACACGGCGAAGGTCGGAAGCACCAATTGCTCGATGTCGGCCGAATTTTCGGTCGTGAATGCCAGTTCGTCCTGCGCCGAGTCCTGACCTGCCCCCACTCCTACCGCGTACAGGAGCGCGTCTTTCGACGTCCAGGCCTTGCGCCTCGGTGCGCTCGGTATCCCGATGACGCCGTGATCGAGTGCCATCAGGGCACCTGCTCGGGGACGCGCCCGTTCATGGCGGCATTTTCCGCCGCCTCCGACACGAGGCGAGGAATCACCTCACCGAGCTCACCCGGTGCCCACTTGGCACCTTTGTCCATCTCCGGACCGGACTTCCAGCCCTCCGCAACACTGACCCAACCTCCCCGCACGTTGAACACCCGCCCGGTGATGCTCCGCGACTGTTCACTTCCCAGCCAAACCACCAGGGGGGAAATGTTCTCCGGCGCCGCCGCATCGAACTCTCCTGGCTCAGGGACCGAGCGTGAGAGGTTGCCGTTCAGATTTTCGGTCATTCGGGTCAGCGCTGCCGGCGCGACGGCGTTGACCGTCACGCCGTACCGAGCCAACTCCATCGATGCGATGATGGACAGGCTGGCGATTCCAGCCTTGGCGGCACCGTAGTTTCCTTGTCCGATATTGCCGTAGATCCCCGACGACGACGTCGTGTTGATCACCCGGGCGTCCACTACGGATCCGGACTTGTGTTGTCTCTTCCAATGATTCGAGGCGTGATGCAGCGTCAGGAAGGTGCCCCGTAGGTGCACTCTGATGACATCGTCCCATTCTGCGACGGTCATGTTCGTGATCATGCGATCGCGCAGGATCCCGGCATTGTTCACCAGTACGTGCAGGTCCCCGTAATGCTCGATGGTGCTCTCGATCAGACGTCGTGCGCCGTCGTCGTCGGAGACATCGGACCCGTCCACCCGAGCCTGCCCGCCGGCAGCACGAATTGTTTCGACGACCTCGCCTGCCGGACCCTCGGCACTTCCTGATCCATCGACCTCCGCACCGATGTCGTTCACGACGACCGCCGCGCCTTCCCTCGCGAACTCGATTGCGTGAGCTCGGCCGATTCCGCGGCCGGCCCCGGTCACCACGACCACGCGGCCGTCGCATATTCCCGTCATGACACTGCCTCCGTCTCGCTACCTGTCTCCGACCATGTGATCAGCGCATCGAGCGCCTCGCACTCGCCTCCGCGAACCATCAGTGGATTGATCTCCAACGCCTGCAGTCGATCTCCCAGTCGATAGGCGAAGTCGCCGATCTCGGCCACGCACGTCGCGAGCGCGTCGATATCCACCGGTTCGGAACCTCGGGTTCCGCGCAGAAGAGCGATTCCGCGCAGGCTTTCTATCGCATCTCGAACGTCTGCCACGCTCACCGGTAGCACCCGAATCGCCGCGTCCGCCAACACCTCGACCCACACACCGCCCAGACCGACGGCCAGGGTCAGGCCCCACACCGGATCGCGGACCACGCCGACGAGCATCTCCAGGCCGTTCGACGGTCGCTGCGGCTGTATCAGCGCCGCAGCCCCGGTGGCACCTGCATCGGCGAGCGTGGCGAGCACCGAGTTGTAGGCCTCTGCCACATCGTCCGCCGATCGTAAGTCGAGACGAACGCCGCCGATGTCGCTCTTGTGGCCGAGTCCGTCGGCAACCGCCTTGAGGACCACCGGATACCCGTATGCGGCTGCGCGCTCCTGCGCTTGCTCCACCGAGCCGACCAGACTCGAAGGGACCACCGGTATTCCGTTGTGAGAGAGCAATTCCGAGGATCGATACTCGGTCCAGATCCCGGTCGGCTCGGTCTCGAAGTCCACCGGTGCCACAAAGGGATCGAGCTCTTCCGGTGTCGCAGACGCGGCGGCGCGAAGCGCAGACCACCGAACTGCGTTGCCCAGCGCGGTCAAGCCGTGTTCGATCCCGCCGACCACATGCGGGAATTCGGTTGCGTCGGCTACCGAGCGCCCGTACTCGGTCACGTCGGTCAGGACGGTGCTCAGCACCACGGTCGGTACGGCGGTCTCGCGAATGTTGCGAGCGGACTCGCCGTAGGCGGTCATCGTCAGCGATGGATCGACCGCCTGTACCCGAGGCAGTTCCGAGAGCAGAACTGCGAAGTCCACGTTGGGATCCTGGGCCACCACGGCAAGCGAGCGCCGCATCAACGTGCGATCGATGACAACGTAGCCGGTCACGTCGAGTGGGTTCTGCACCGTCGCGAATGCAGGCACGATCTCACCGAGTCTGACGGTGGTCTCCTCCGAGAACCCCGGCAACACCAGCCCTTCGTCTTCCGCGCGATCGGCGATGATCTCGGAGGCTCCGCCGGACGGCGTCACCACTCCGATTCGTGGACCCGGCAGGCCACCGCCGAGGCTCGCCATGAGACCGGCGGTAGTGATCAGGTCCTCGAGCGAACGAACTCGAATGACACCCATCTGTTCGAAGGCCGCGTCGATGACGGCATTGTCACCGACCAGAGCCCCTGTGTGAGCGAGGGCGGCGCGAGCACCCAGAACGCTGCGGCCGATTTTCAACGCGACGATCGGTTTGCCGGCGCGCAAGGCGCGCAGAGCAATTCGGCGGAATTCGACCGGATCACGGACGGACTCCAAGAACAAGGCGATGACCGAAGTGTTGGGATCGTCGACCAGGTAGTTCATCACATCGGTGACCGACATCAGGGATTCGTTGCCCATGGCGGTCAGGAAGCTCACCCCGACGTTCCTCGACTGGGCGAACTGCAGGACCGAACTCGCCAATGCACCGCTCTGCAGTACGAAGCCGACCGTTCCTTCGATCAGCGGTCGACCTATCGGCAGACCGTACGGCGTGATGTTCTCGGCGGCATTGATGAATCCGTTTCCGTTCGGCCCGAGGACGGTCAAGCCGCTCGATCGTGCGAAATCGATGATCTCGTCTTCCATCTGCTGCCCGGCGGGACCGGTCTCGCCGAAACCCGCGGTGAGGATGACCGCAGACCGCACGCCGCATTCGACCGCTGCACGCAGGGTCGGTAGCACCACGGTGGTGGGAACCATCACGAAGATCAGATCCACCACCTCGGGCAGGCCTGCGATCGAGTCGAACGTTCTCTCTCCGTGCACGATCGGACTGGTCGGATTGACGAGGTAGACGCTTCCCCCGAATCCGGAGTCCTTGATGTTTTGGTAGGTGTTGAGCGACCACGGTGACTTGTCCGTGGCTCCGATCAGCGCGATGGACCGAGGTTCGAACAGTGTGCGTAGGTCCATGCCCTGAACTGTCGCTTTGGTCATGAAGAATCCTGTCTTCGTGTGACTACGAGTTGTGAGCCAGCATGTCTGTGGTCAGTGTCCGAAGCCGTCGGAATTGACATATCCCTTGATCAGATTTCGAGCGATGGTCCGACGCTGGATCTCGTCGGTTCCCTCGAAGATGCGCAGCAGGCGCAGTTCGCGGTACCAGCGCTCGATCGGGAGTTCCTTCGTGTAGCCCATTCCGCCGTGGATCTGCAGTACTCGGTCGACGACGTTGTTGGCCATGATGCTGCCGTGCAACTTTGCGACCGACGAGACATGGCGCGCGTCGACGCCCTGCGACACCGCCCAGGCGGCCCGTAGCGTCAGCAGCTTGGTCGACTCGATCTCCACGTGGGAGTCCGCGATCTGCCACTGAATGGCTTGATATTCGGCGATGGGATGACCCATGGAAACGCGATTCTTGGAATGTTCGATCGCCATGTCCAATAGCCGCTCGGCCGAGCCGATCGCCCGCGCCGGGATCATGTATCGCCCCTGACCGATCCAACTCATGGCCAGGTCGAAACCCTTTCCGACCTCGCCGAGAACATTGCTCTCGGGTACCCGAACGTCCACGAACGACAGCGCAGCAGGACCCCACTGGCCCATGGTGGGGATAGGAGTCGATGTCCACCCCATATCGCGGTCGACGATGAAGCACGTGACGCCGCCGTCGGCCCCCTTCTCCTTGTCGGTCACCGCGAAGACCATGACGAAATCGGCCTCGTTACCGCCGGTGATGAAGATCTTCTCGCCGTTGATCACCCAGTCCGATCCGTTCTTGACCGCGCGAGTTTTGATGCTGCGGGCATCGGAACCGGCTCCGGGCTCGGTGATGGCGAAGCATGATCGGCGCTCACCTGCGATCGTCGGGATCAGGTATCTCTGCTTCTGCTCCTCGTTGGCACCGTAGAGAATGTTGTCGGCCGAGCCACCGAAGGAAAACGGTACGAAAGTGCGGCCGGCCTCAGCAGCGATGATCGCGCTCATGACGGGGCCGAGATTCGCGCCACCGTATTCCTCCGGGGTGTTGATGCCCCAGAATCCCGACTTCTTGGCTTTCTCCCGCAATGCTTTGATCTCGCCGTCGGGCAAACCGGGTCGGCCCTCGCGTTCGTTCCTGAGGACCTCGTTCTCCAAGGGGAAAACTTCCTTCTCCAGGAATGCACGCACCGACTTGCGCATCAATTCTTCTTCTTCGTTCAGGGCGAAATCGACCATGTCCTGACTTCCTTTCGATCCGAGACGAGGACGCATGCAGCGCATCCAGAATGTGATTCTAGAACTGAAATCTAGCAAATCGTGACCGACGCGGACCTCGGTTGTCAAGACCCCCATGTCCGGTTCATACCAATTCGGCCGAACCCTTGACAGTCCTGATGTTTTAGAACATCCTTCTAGAAATCGCCTATCACACAGGCACCGACCACCAGTGAAGTCTCGACGGCCCACCCTCCCAGTCGATCTGGGAACGCTGCGGCTTCGCCACCCGCCCGGGACGTGGTCCGCTGCATCGAATTGGAGGGCCAATGCCGGCCAGGCCGCTGTTCACCGTCGCAGTCTCGATTCTCACCGTCTGCCTACTCGGCACCGGATGCGCGGGAATCGACCAACGAACGTTCGATCCGAATGCCTTGGATCGCGAGGCCGAAGTCGTCTACGGACAGATCGTGGTGCCCAGCAGCCTGGACCCGCATCGTGGAGTCACCGAAAACGACCTACCACTGCTCGCGGTCATCTACGATCGAATCACCGACGTCGACACCGACGGCAACCCGATTCCGATGCTCGCCGAGAGCTGGTCGCTCGACGAGTCCGGTAAGACGTTCACGCTCGTAATGCGCTCGGATGCAACATTTTCCGATGGAACCCCTGTCGACGCACCGGCGGTCAAGGCCAACTTCGATCGGATCCTGACCGACCCGCAATCGACGATCAGGGGACAGATCGCCACGACGATCGGTTCGGTGGACGTCCTCGACTCACGCACCGTTCGACTCAATCTGGTCGGACCGGGTGGAGCGCTCCCCACGCTGCTCGCCTCTCGTCCGGGAATGCTCGTGTCGCCGGCCGCACTGGCCAACCCGGACCTCGATCAAAACCCCGTCGGTGCCGGAGCATTCACGATGACCCGCTCCATCCCGGGAACCGCGTACTACTTCGAGCGTCGACCGGACTACTGGGACGACGACGCGTACCGATTCAGCAATCTGACCTTTCTCATCCAACTCGATACAGCTACTCGGATGAACTCACTGCAGGCAGGCGAGTCCACGATGACCGGTGTAGTGGGTCCGCAGAAGGAAGAAGCCGCGGCAGGCGGACTTCAAGTGTTCACCTCCTCCGGCGCGAGTACCAGCATGGCTCGAATTTCTCTGAACACCGAACGGAGCGAATTCGCCAAGAAACAAGTACGTCAGGCGATGAACCTCGCGATCGATCGTGAAGCGATATCGAGGGTGCTGTATTCGGGCGATTGCATCCCCGGGGCTCAGCCGTATCCCGAGGGGTACTTTGCGCACAGCGACGAGTTGGACGATTCCGGTTGGTCGTCCTACGACCCCGACCGCGCCCGAGAGCTACTGGCCGAGGCCGGACTGCCGAACGGGTTCACCTTCACCGCAGCCGTTCCCAGCCTGTCGATCTACCAGAACAACGCGCAGGTCGTTCAACAGAATCTCGCCGACGTCGGCATCGACATGCGGATCGAGGTGATGGATGCGACCCAGGCGAGGGCGCGCTTCGTCACCGGCGATGCAGACGCACTGGTCGGGCAGTACGGCGGCGGAACCGACCCCGGCCTCTACGTCCAGTCCGCCTATATGTCCGGCGGTGGCGACAACCCCGGCAACCTCTCGACTCCCGAGATGGCCGAGCTGTTCGCCGAAACAGCCCGCTCCACCGACGTCGAGCAACGCTCGGCAGCGTATGCCGATCTGCTCGCCGAGGCATTCGACATGGGGCCCGCCCAGATCGTCCTCTGCCACTCCGTCGCATCGGTCGCGACGCAAGGGAATCTCGCCAACTACGAGTTCTACAAGACCGGTGGAACCGGCCTACGAACCCTCGACGTCAGCAAGTAGCTGTCCGCCGCGTACGAAGAAGAGGTGATCGAATTGTGTTGATCTTCATGGTCAAACGAATTCTTGCAGCCATTCCAGTCCTGTTCATCGTCACGATATTGAGCTTTTCGATGATTCATCTGATCCCCGGTGATGCCGCGGTGGTTGCCGCCGGGGATGCAGCCACAGCCGAGCAGATCGCAGCCACCAGGAGCCAACTCGGCCTCGACGAGAACATCGTGGTGCAGTACTTCGGCTGGATCGGTAACCTGCTGACCGGCGACCTGGGCACCTCGCTGCTGAGCAGCCACCGCAACATCGACGCCATTCTCGAGGCACTTCCGGTCACGTTGTCGCTGGCCTTCGTTGCCCTGTCCTGGTCACTGGTCGTCGGCGTCCTCGCGGGCGTCTTTGCCGGACTACGCAGAGGCACCTGGATCGACCGGACACTGACCGGCCTGACGACACTCGGCATCTCGATGCCGAGTTTCTGGCTCGGCCTGTTGTTCGTGACCTTCTTCTCGCTGCAACTCCGGCTCTTCCCCGCCACCGGATACTCCCCGCTCAGCGACGGATTCGTTGCCTGGTTCGCCCATCTCGCTCTGCCCGCCTTCGCGCTGGGAACCGTCACCGCCGCCGAGATCGCCCGCCAGGCTCGTGCCGGAGTGATCGACGTTCTCGAGCGGGATTACATCCGAACGGCAACGGCCAAGGGACTCCCCCGGTGGAAGGTGGTCGTCAAGCACACGGCCAAGAACGCCGCCATACCGGTCGTCACCGTCTTCGGGCTGCAGGCTGCAGCACTCGTCGGCGGTGCGGTGATCATCGAGCAGGTCTTCGGAATGCCGGGATTGGGTTCGGTGGCGCTCAAGGCGATTCTCGAACGAGACTTCCCTGTCATCCAAGCGTTCGTCGTGGTCATCACGTTGTTCGTATTGCTGATCAATCTGGCAGTGGACATCTCCTACGCGTACTTCAACCCGAAAGTCAGGCAGGCATGACCATCAGTCGTTCGGTACCGCGCGTTGCACCGGGTGTCCGCAGAACTGTGGGCGCACCGATCGGCGCAGTGCATTCCAATCCTGCACCGCCGTCTCCCGGACGGGTGTTCGTCCGTCGAATCCTCAAGTCCCGCACCAACGTGGCCTGCCTGATCTTTCTCGGACTGCTGGCGGTAGTGGCCGTAGCTGCACCGTGGATCGCACCCTACGATCCCGCTTACCAGAAGTTGGCCTCGGCGTTTCTCCCACTGTTCTCGGATAACCACCTGCTCGGAACCGATCAGCTCGGACGAGACACCCTCAGCCGACTCATCTACGCGACACAGATATCACTGGTCGCACCGCTGATCGCAGTCGGATTCGCCGCTGTCACCGGCTTGCCGCTCGGCCTGCTGGCCGGGTACCTCGGGGGCAAATTCGACTGGATCGCCGGACGCGTGGCCGACGCCCTCATCGCACTGCCGGCTCTGGTTCTCGCGCTCGCGATCATCGCGATCTTCGGACCCGGGTTGACCAACGCCATGCTCGCGGTGGGAGCGGCCACCGCTCCTCGACTGTTCCGCGTTGTCCGCGGAGCTGCGATGAACGTTCGGGAAGAGACCTACATCGAGGCGAGCAAGGTGGTCGGGTGTTCCACGTCGAGAACGGTTCTGGTCCACGTACTGCCCAACGTCCGGTCTCCCCTCTTGGTGCAGCTGACCCTGATGTTGTCCTTGGCATTGCTCGCCGAGGCAGGGCTGAGCTTCCTCGGGCTCGGCGTACAACCACCGACCGCGAGCTGGGGCTCGATGCTGCGCGGCGCATTCGACAACAGATTCCAGAGTCCGTGGATGGTGGTGCCACCCGGGCTTGCCATCATGCTGACGATTCTGTCGCTGAACATGCTCGGTGACGGCATTCGCGATGCCGTCGGACAGGAACGGAGAAAGGCATGACCGCGCTCGATATCAAGGACGAACGACTCGAGACCGACAGCCTGCTCTCGATACAGGATCTTCAGGTCGAGTTTCGCACCGAAAACGGCTGGACCCCCGTTGTTCTCGGAGGACAGCTCGATCTCGGGCGCGGCGGAACACGGGCTCTGGTCGGAGAATCGGGCTCGGGCAAAACCGTGACCGCGTTGTCGATTCTGCGTTTGTTGCCGGTTCACAACAGTCGAACAACGCACGGTCGCATCGATTTCTGCGGTGCAGACCTTCTGCAGAAATCCGAGCGACAGATGCGCGCGATCCGCGGCCGCGAGATCGCGATGATCTTCCAGGAACCGATGACGAGTCTGAATCCGGTCTTCACCGTCGGCGAGCAAATCGCGGAGACCGTGCGAACCCACTTCGGCACGTCGCGTAAGCACGCGTGGAACCGTGCGGTGGAAGTGTTGGACCTCGTCGGAATACCCGCTGCAGCCAGACGGGCGAAGGACTATCCACACAGCTTCAGCGGGGGAATGCGGCAGCGAGCGATGATCGCGATGTCGATCGCATGCGATCCGAAACTTCTCATCGCAGACGAACCCACCACCGCCCTCGACGTCACGGTCCAAGCCAGCATTCTCCAGCTGCTGCGCAGACTCCAGGAAGACATGGGCACCGCCGTCCTGCTCGTGACGCACGACCTGGGCGTGGTGGCCGACTTCTGCGATGAGGTCACTGTGATGTACGCGGGTGAACCGGTCGAAATCGCCCACGCGGAAAACCTTTTCACTCGACCACTGCACCCCTACACTGCCGCCCTACTCGAGTCACTGCCCCAACGCATCGAACCCGGGAACGACCTCATTGCGATTCCTGGAATGGTGCCCAGGCCCGACAACATGCCCCCCGGATGCCGGTTCAGCCCGCGCTGCACCTATTCCGTACCAGGACTGTGCGATTCGGATCACCCACCGCTTGTTGCGATGGACGACGAGCGAAGCACCCGATGCATCCGCGTCGTCGACGGCACCGTGACGACACTGGTGCCCGACATTCCCTCTCCACAGGCCGACATGTCAGCGGAGAGAACGACCATGGTCGACTCCGAAAGGAAGGGTCAACTGTGACCACCATCGAAAAGCCCGTGTTGTTGGACGTCGTCGGGCTGTCGAAGTCGTTCGTACGCTCGCGTGACCTCCTCGGTCGTCCACGCGAGACGGTTCAGGCAGTTCGAGACATCAGTCTTGCTGTGAGACAGGGCGAAACGCTGGGAATCGTAGGCGAGTCGGGATCCGGCAAATCCACTCTCGGTAGGTCCATCCTGCGGCTGGAGAAGCCCGAGAGCGGCAAGATCGTCTACGGCGGCGACGATCTCCTGACGCTCGGCCGTAGAGCCATGCGCAGGAAACGCCGAGACCTCCAGATGATCTTTCAGGATCCGTTCGCCTCCCTCGATCCCAGTAAGACGGTGGGAACCTCGATTGCCGAGCCGCTTCGGATATACGATCACGCCGATCGATCCACGTGCGAGGCGAAGGTTGCCGATCTGTTGTCGAAGGTCGGTCTGCGCAGCGATTTCGCCGCTCGCTACCCCGCCGAAATGTCCGGTGGGCAACGCCAGAGAGTGGCGATAGCTCGAGCCCTGGCCCTGGATCCCAAGATGATCATCGCGGACGAGGCGGTCTCTGCCCTCGATGTGTCGACGCAGTCCGAGGTGATCAATCTCCTGGTGCACCTGACCGACGAATTCGATCTGACGTGCATCTTCATCTCTCACAACCTCAGCGTTGTTCGGCACATCAGCGATCGAATTGCCGTGATGTACCTGGGCCGAATCGTCGAAATAGGCTCCGCTGCAAAAGTGTACGGGCGTCCCTCACACCCCTACACCAAAGCACTACTGTCGGCCATCCCGGTTCCCGACCCGGCGATTCAACGCGCACGCCCCAGGACGATCCTCGAGGGCGACTCCCCCGATCCGGCCCATCCACCTACCGGGTGCGCCTTCGTCTCGAGATGTCCGTACGCGGTGGACCTGTGCCGACAGGTGGAGCCGATGCTCGATCAGCATGCAGACGGTTCGATGTCCGCATGCCACCTGGTCGATTCCATGGAGCCGCAATAAGCTGGGGCCGCCGCGAAGGACTACTGATCGGCCGGGTGTCAACCATGGCATCGCGACATCGATCACCACCGTGTCACTGCGTGCCGTGGTCTCGGCCGTGAACCGCGGGAGCTCGGCGCACGTACAGGACAATCATGGACAGTACGACCAAGCGTCAGGTCGCTGCCCTGCAGCACGCGAAGGACCAGCAGGAGGACTACATCAAGCACGTCGCAGGTCGATCCGCATCCGAAGAGATCGCACATGCAAAGGCATTGCTGGACAACGGAACCATCGATCAGGACGAGTTCAGGGCGCTGAAGGCCAAAGCGCTGTCCTGAACTCGGCTTCCGCTCGGAACGCGTCGAGCACAGCGGCGATCGCCGGTAGTCGACGCGCACCGGGCCTCGTCGCGAGTTCGTAGATGCGGCCGGCCCGCACACCGGACAGTTCTCGCCGCACCAAGCCCGGATGCACGACGGCATAGCGCGGCATCAGCGCCACTCCGTGCCCGGCGGCAACAAGAGTTTCGGTCACTCGAAAGTCGTTGATACGCTGAACTACTCGTGGCTCGACGCCGGTGACGGCGGCAACAGAGAGCAGCACATCGTCCACGGGGAATCCGCCGCGGACGCTGATCCACCGCTCGTCGGTCAGCTCTCTCAGGTCCACCTTTTCGTGCTGCGCCAGTGCATGATCGGGATGCAGCACCAGGTCGATGGGTTCGCGCATCAGGGTCGTCACCTCGATCCGCGGGCCGGCCGTCGACGGAGCCCGATCGTCCCGGTGGGTGAGCACCACGTCGTAATCGGCGAGTAGTTCGGGCACCGAGGATGCCGGCAGATCTTCGTCGCGGGCGTCGATGTCGACGTCCGAGCCCGCGAGCCGGGTCAACACTCCGGGTAGGAGCAGTGCGGCTCCGGACGGGAACAGTGCCACACGGACGCGTCCCTGCGGGGAGGCTCGATAGCGGTCCATCTCCGCTGCGGCGCGGGCCAGGGCAGCGAGAACATCATCGGTTCTGAGCACCAGTGCACGTCCGGCGTCGGTGAGTCGCAGCCGACGCCCGTGGGGCTCGAGAAGTGTCACTCCGGCCTCGCGAGCCAGCAACTTGAGCTGTTGAGACACTGCCGACGGAGTCATCGACATGGCCTCGGCGACCGATGCAACGGTTCCGCGGTCGGCCAGCTCTGCGAGAATCCGGAGCCGCTCCACGTTCATGCAGAAAATCTTAACTGTTGATGCGGATATATTCGATTGTGCTCATCATTTGCTCCCGTCACGATTGACGGCATGACCACTCGCGACCGCCTGCTCGGATTGACCGTCGCCGTGCTGTGGGGGCTGAACTTCCTCGCCATCCGCGTCGGGCTCGATCACTTTCCACCCTTCTTCTTCGCCGCGCTGCGGTTCCTGGTCATCGCAATCCCCGTGGTGTTGTTCGTCCCACGTCCGAACGTCCCAGTGAAGTGGTTGCTGCTCTACGGATTCGGATTCGGCTTCCTTCAGTTCGCCTTCCTGTTCGCAGCGATGGCGGCAGGCATGCCCACCGGATTGGCGTCGCTCGTGCTGCAGTCGTCCGCGCCGTTCACCGTCGTTCTCGGCGCGGTTCTGCTGCGCGAACACGTCTCCCGCAGGCAGGCCATCGGCATTGCGATCGCCGTGGTCGGCATGGTGCTCATCGGTTGGGACCGTGCCCAGAACGCCACCCTGCTGCCGGTGATCCTCACTCTCCTCGCCGGCCTCGGCTGGGCCTTCGGCAACCTGGGAAATCGACTCGCCAAGTCCGATTCCCCGATGACGCTGATGCTGTGGATGACTGTCATCCCGCCGGTGCCGATGCTGGCGCTCTCGGCGATCGTCGAGGGTCCGAGCACCGGTTGGCACGCCCTCGCCGAGTCTTTCGGTCCGACGGGCTGGCCCGGTCTGGTCGCATTGGCCTACATCGTGATTCCGGCCACCATCATCGGTAGCGGCCTCTGGAGCATTCTGATGAGTCGCAACCCTGCCGGACTGGTCGCACCGTTCTCACTCCTGGTTCCCGTGGTGGGCATCGCCGGTGCCTGGATCTTCCTCGGCGAGAACCCGTCCGTGCTGGCATTGATCGGTGGCGTCGTCGTGATCGGCGGCTGCCTCGGCGGTATGGTCGTCCGCCGGCCCGCCGAAGTGCGAGAGAAAGTGCCGGTGTGAGGGGCGGGAGTGGAGCCTGCGGAATGACCCAGGGTTAGCGGGAGTGGAGCCTGCGGAATGACCGAGGGGCAGCAAGCGCCGACGTGAAACTGCACGCTCTTCTGTGCCAGACTCGGCGGATGGTTGAAGTGGGTGAGCGCAGGCGTATCGGCGCACGGGGCCGTGTGGCACTGCGCGCGGCGGAGCTGGCGACCTGGGCGTCTCGCAAGGCAGGCCGGGGTAAGGGCTCGATGATCGGCGGACTCGTCGCACTCAAGATCGACCCGAACATCCTCGGCGGGCTCGGGCGTGGTCGACGCACCGTCATCGTCACCGGCACCAATGGTAAATCCACCACCACCAGAATGACCGCCGCAGCTCTGGCCACTCTCGGCGACGTCGCCACCCAGGCGGACGGCGCGAACATGGACGCGGGCATCGTCGCGGCCCTGCACGCGCACTTCGATGCCGAGCTCGCAGCCCTCGAAGTCGACGAACTGCACGTCCCGCATGTGTCCGACGCGGTGGACCCGGCAGCCATCGTGTTGCTCAACCTCAGTCGCGATCAGCTCGACCGTGTGGGCGAGATCAACATGATCGAGCGCAAGCTACGCGCCGGCTTGGCCCGGCACCCGGAGACCGTAGTCATCGCCAACTGTGACGACGTCCTCGTCACCTCGGCCGCATTCGACGCCCCGAACGTCGTGTGGGTCGCCGCCGGTGGCGGGTGGGCAGGCGACTCGGTCAGCTGCCCCCGCACGGGCGAGCCCATCCTGTGGGAGGGCGAGCACTGGTACAGCACCGGCAGCGACTTCAAGCGTCCGACGCCGGATTGGTGGCTCGACGACGAGAATCTCTACGGTCCCGACGGCCTCGTCCTGCCGATGAAATTGGCGCTGCCCGGAAAAGCCAACCGCGGCAACGCAGCTCAAGCAGTTGCCGCAGCAGTGACGCTGGGCGCGAGCGCAGAAGATGCCGTCGCGGCCGCGTCGAGCGTCGACGAGGTCGCGGGGCGCTACTCCACCGTCCAGTACGGATCACATTCCGTCCGAATGCTTCTCGCCAAGAACCCCGCCGGCTGGCAGGAGGCGCTGTCGATGATCGACCCCACCTGCGACGGACTCGTCATCGCCGTCAACGGCCAAGTACCGGACGGCGAAGACCTGTCGTGGCTGTGGGACGTCCGCTTCGAGCACTTCGAGAACGTCGCCGTGGTCGCCGCCGGTGAACGCGCGACCGACCTCGGGGTACGACTGCTCTACGCGGGCTCGCAGCACACCACCGTCGCAGATCCGTTGCAGGCCATTGCTTCCTGCCCGCCGGGACGCGTCGAGGTACTCGCCAACTACACCGCGTTCCGTGATCTCGGTCGCGCGCTGGCACGTGAGGTGAAAGATGTCTGAGTCCACCGTTCGCATCGGCCTCGTTCTGCCCGATGTGATGGGCACGTACGGCGACAACGGCAACGCGCTCATTCTGCGACAGCGGCTGCGCATGCGCGATATCGACGCCGAGGTCGTGCAGATCACCCTCAGCGATCCGGTTCCCGATTCACTCGACGTGTACACCCTTGGTGGAGCTGAGGATTCGGCTCAACGCCTGGCGACGCGTCACCTCACTCGGTACCCGGGATTGCAGAACGCCGCAGCTCGCGGTGCGCCCGTGTTGGCGATCTGCGCCGCCATCCAGGTACTCGGCCACTGGTACGAGACCTCCGCCGGCGAACGTGTCGACGGCATCTCGCTGTTCGACGTCACCACCGCACCACAGGCCACGCGGTCGATCGGTGAGGTCGTCACCGAACCGGCGCTCGAGGGCCTGACCCAGAAACTCACCGGCTTCGAGAACCATCGCGGCGGAACAACTCTCGGCCTGGACGCGTCCCCATTGGCCAAGGTCACCCACGGGGTGGGGAACGGTGTCGGCGACGGACGCGAAGGCGTCGTGCAGGGTTCGGTACTCGGCACGTACATGCACGGGCCGGTACTCGCCCGAAACCCGGAGTTGGCGGACTACTTGCTGGAGCGTGCCTTGGGCACCACTCTCGCTCCGCTCGAGCTGCCCGAGGTGGCCCAACTTCGCAAGGAACGGCTGCGATAGTGCCCGCGGCAGTGGTGCGATCAAAGGCCCTGGGCGGCAGCTGATCGCACCACTTCCGTGTGCACTCACATTCGTCGACGTCCGGTCAGAGCGCGGCCCAGCGTCAGTTCGTCGGCAAATTCGAGGTCTCCGCCCATGGGCAGGCCGGAGGCGAGGCGGGTAATGGCCAGCCCGGGAAAGTCTCGCATCATGCGCACCAGGTACGTGGCCGTTGCTTCGCCCTCGGTGTTGGGGTCGGTGGCGATGATGACCTCGGTGACGTCCACTCCGTCGTCCTGAGTTCCCACGCGGGTCAACAACTCCCGGATTCGCAGCTGGTCCGGGCCGACGCCGTTGAGTGGATCGAGCGCCCCACCGAGCACGTGGTAGCGGCCTTTGAACTCCCGCGTACGTTCAACGGCCTGAACATCTTTGGGCTCTTCGACTACGCAGATCATGGATCGGTCGCGGCGCGAGTCCGAGCAGATTCGGCACAACTCCTTGTCCGAGACCGTGCCACAGACGATGCAGAACTGCACACCATCGCGGATTCGCTGCAGTGCGCGCATCAGCCGGTCCACCTCAGGCGGTTCGACACCCAGGAGGTGAAAGGCTATGCGCTGAGCACTTTTCGGACCGACCCCGGGGAACTTGCCGAGCTCGTCGATCAGATCCTGTACCGGACCTTCGTACACCCGTCTCGCCTAGAAGCCGGGTAGTCCGAGTGAGCCGCCGCCGAGACCGCCGGCAAGGGGGCCCAGCTTCTCGCTCGCCACGTTCTGCGCTGCCTTCGACGCATCAGCGATAGCACCGATCACCAGATCCTGGAGGGTCTCGATGTCTTCGGGGTCGACGACCTTGGGGTCGATGGTCAGTCCGACCACCTCACCGGTTCCCTTGACCGTGGCGACTACGAGTCCGCCGCCCGCCTGGCCGGTCACTTCGGTTTCCGCGATCTCGGCCTGCGCCGCCATCAGCTGCTGCTGCATCTGCTGGGCCTGCTGCAGGATCGATGCCATGTCGGGCTGCTCACCGGGTTGCACTGTGCCGTCCTCTCGCGTGGGTACGAAGCGAACACCAGCGTAGCCGCACCTTGGATCGCTGTGATTCACTGCGCGTCGAATCGACATACCGACCTGAGTGTCCACAATTTCGCGGCAGACACGGGATCGCGCCTGCGGTGACGAATAGTGGACACTCAGCGCAGTGCCTTCCGGCGATGCCGCACGACGGTTCGCCCTCGGTAACGAGGATCAGCGTTGCTCCGCGCGATGGTCTTATCCGGCGGGGAGGAGTTCGCCGGCGAGAACGCTGTCGGGCCGTCGGGCGAATCGATGATCACGCGCATCAGGGGACAGAGGTCGGCAAAGATCTGACGATCCTTGCTGCACGGGCACCTAAGCCCGGCGAAGGTTCGGCCGTCCGCCACTCTCACCGCCGCACCCATCGTGTGGATGCCGTCCTCATCAGGTCCCGCATCCGTCGACGAATCGATTGTCTGCCTGGCCAGTTCGACCAGCGTCCGATCCCCGTCGGTCGCGGGTAGTGCGGAAGAGAAGGACACGACGCGCGCCCCGTGCCTGAGGATCCGTCAGTTCTGACCACCCGTACCCTGTGGGGCATGACGCCGCCTGCGAGCCCCTCCCCTCGCAAGCGCCGCGTCACTGCCGAGACCATGGCCGAAGCAGGAATTGCCCTCACGTTGCCGAAAGTATCGGTGAAGTCGGTGGCTCAGAGCCTGGGCGTCTCGATCGTCGCGATCTACAACAACATCGAGGATCTGTGCGCGCTCAAAGCCCTGGTGGCGGAAGAAATTCTCCGCCGATGGTCGCCGCCGCTTCCCGGTGACGACGAATCGATGCACGACGCTCTGCTGACACTCGCCTCCGCGATGCGCAAGCTGGTGCACTCCAACCCGGGCATCGCGGAGTATCTGATCGGTCTGACTCCCAGTTCCATCGACGCGATTCGGATGGCCGACGTCGTGCAGACGCGCTACCGAGTGCGCTACGACCTCACCCCCAAGCAGGCGACGTGGGCCGTCATCACCGTCGTCGAGCACGCGATTGCACTGGCAGAGATCGTCTACAACGATGCCCGACGCGATCGTGAATACGACGACGCGATTGCCGCACGTACCGACCTCGACACGTTGCCCGGGGCCTACGACACGATCGACCGCGGACCCGACGGAATGTTCCTGTGGTCGATGCGCACCGTGGTGGTCGGGACCCTGGCGCTCATCCAGGCCCCCGACTTCGAGCTGGCCTAGACCAATTCACGACGCAGGTTCTCCAGCGTCGCGGCCTGGATCTTCTTCAGGCCGAGCGGGGCGAACGTCTTCTCGAAGAACCCGCCGATTCCGCCCGCGCCCTTCCATTCCGTCGTCGTGGTAACCGCCGTACCGCCGTCGTCCGGGGCTACCGACCAGGTTGTGACCATGGAGGAGTTGGCGTCCCGTTCGGTGATGGTCGATCCGGCGACCGAGACCGTCGCGGCGACGTTGCGCACCCGCTTCTCGGTGGCCTGCAGGGTCCACTTCGCCACCGTTCCGTCTCCCTGACCGCCCTGGACCACCTCGTAGTCGCGGTACTG
The DNA here is from genome assembly GCF_027270735.1 of Rhodococcus ruber. Classification (GTDB taxonomy): domain Bacteria; phylum Actinomycetota; class Actinomycetes; order Mycobacteriales; family Mycobacteriaceae; genus Rhodococcoides; species Rhodococcoides rubrum_A. Next base: position 225,325 of record NZ_JAPWIJ010000006.1, read on the forward strand.
CTGAGGCAGGATGCGGGGGCGGACCGTCTCGTAGTCGGCGAGAGCAGCAAGCACCCGATCCGGGGTGGTTGCGATGGTGACGGAACTGGATGCGCTGACCTGAGCCACGGAAACGTTCTCCTTCTATAGCGAACGGGATGTGCATTCATCCTGCCTCGCCGAGCGCTCACCTTCGGCATCGCGTCGAACGGCATGTGGCGTGCCTCACAAAGAAAATTCTCAGCGGGCAAAACACATGCATGCTGCAACCATTTTGTCTGAATTATGATGATTCCCAGCCCCGTTTCGGCAACAGTTGCGTGAAGTTTCACCGGTCGGACGCCCACGCCGGTGGATACCGAGCAGTACGAGATATAGCGTCTGTACGTGGCTTCAGTGAATACTCTTCTCGGACGACGGCCAGAACCGAGGGAGAGCGGTTACGCAGCGCACCGATCGGGTGTCGAGCAGTTGCTTCGCAGCTATCGCGCGATCCCCACCGATGCGACGGTGCGTCTGGCGAAGAAGACGTCCAACCTGTTTCGGGCCAGGACGACATCGAACACCCCGGGACTCGACGTGTCCGGCCTGAGCAAGGTCATCACCGTCGATCCCGCTGCAGGCACAGCCGACGTCGCGGGCATGTGCACCTACGAAGACCTCGTCGACGCGACGCTTCCCTACGGTCTCGCCCCCCTCGTCGTCCCGCAGCTCAAAACGATCACCCTCGGCGGAGCCGTCACCGGCCTGGGCATCGAGTCGACGTCCTTTCGCAGTGGGCTCCCGCACGAGTCGGTACTCGAGATCGACGTCCTCACCGGCAGCGGCGAGATCGTCACCGCAACGCCCGAGGGCGAACATGCCGACCTCTACTGGGGCTTCCCCAATTCCTATGGAACCCTCGGTTACTCGACCCGGCTGAAGATCCAGCTCGAGCCCGTGCTGCCGTATGTCGCGTTGCGCCACCTACGGTTCCACGACCTCGAGGCCCTTCAGTCCACGATGGATACCATCGTCACCCACCGCGAGTACGACGGCATCGAGGTCCAATACCTCGACGGCGTGGTCTTCAGCGCCGACGAAAGCTACCTCACGCTCGGCCTTCAGACCGACGAACCCGGGCCGGTCAGCGACTACACAGGCGCAGACATCTTCTACCGCTCGATCCAGCACGATTCGGACACACCGAAGACCGACCGGCTGACCATTCACGATTACTTGTGGCGCTGGGACACCGACTGGTTCTGGTGCTCTCGCGCATTCGGAACCCAGAACCCGACAATTCGACGCTTCTGGCCGCGCAAGTATCGACGCAGCAGCTTCTACTGGAAGCTGATCGGCCTCGACCGCAAGTACGACATCGCCGATCGACTCGAGAAGCGTAAGGGAAATCCGCCACGCGAACGCGTCGTACAGGATGTCGAAGTTCCGATCGAACACACCGCAGGATTCGTGTCGTGGTTCCTCGACAACATTCCGATCGAGCCGTTGTGGTTGTGCCCGTTGCGACTTCGTGAGCCGGCGGCGCCCGGCGCCAATCCGGCTCGGCCGTGGCCGCTGTACCCACTCGAGCCCAAACGCACCTACGTCAACATCGGCTTCTGGTCCTCGGTACCGATAGTCGCCGGCGAACCCGAGGGTGCAGCGAACCGCGCCATCGAGAAGAAAGTCACCGACTTCGACGGGCATAAATCGCTGTACTCGGACGCTTACTACACCGAGGATGAATTCGCCGTGCTGTACGGCGGCGACAGATACGTCGAGCTGAAAAAGAAATATGATCCCGAAACCCGATTGTTGGATTTGTACTCGAAGGCGGTGCAACGCAAATGACGACGTTCAAGGACTCAGATAATCGAACGGCGAACAGCAGCCAGAAGCTCAAGATCTCGGAGATCCTGGAACTGATCTCCGACGGCAACATCCCACTGCGTTTCACCGCATACGACGGCAGTACCGCCGGACCCGAGGACGCGAAGATCGGCCTCAATCTCAAGAGTCCGCGCGGAACCACCTATCTTGCAACCGCTCCCGGCGATCTGGGCATGGCGCGGGCGTACGTCTCGGGCGATCTGGAAGCAACGGGCGTCCATCCGGGCGACCCCTACGAGTTGCTCGCACTGATGGGCGACGAGCTCCACTTTCGTCGCCCCTCGGCCATGACACTGACCTCGATCGCCCGTTCGCTCGGCTGGGATGTGTTGCGGCCCATCGCTCCCCCACCCCAGGAGGCCATTCCGCGGTGGCGTCGTATCGCCGAAGGCTTGCGCCACTCCAAGACCCGCGATGCGGAAGCGATCCATCACCACTACGACGTGTCCAACGCGTTCTACGAGATGGTGCTCGGCCCGTCGATGACGTACACGTGCGCCGCGTTCGAGGAAAGCGATCAGACTCTGGAAGGTGCGCAGGAGAACAAGTACCGTCTGGTGTTCGACAAGCTCGGCCTGAAGCCGGGCGATCGTCTGCTCGACATCGGTTGTGGCTGGGGTTCGATGGTGCGCTACGCGGCCCGCCGCGGCGTCCAGGTGATCGGCGTGACGCTTTCGCAGGAGCAGGCGTCGTGGGCGCAGAAGGCCATTGCCGAGGAGGGCCTGTCCGAGCTCGCCGAGGTGCGCTTCTCCGATTACCGCGATGTGGCCGAGACCAACTTCGACGCCATCTCGTCGATCGGACTGACCGAGCACATCGGCGTGCACAACTACCCGTCGTACTTCACGTTCATCCAGTCCAAGCTGCGGGACGGCGGACGACTGCTCAACCACTCGATCACCCGTCCGGACAATCGCGCGCATGCCAAGGCGGGTAGCTTCATCGACCGGTACGTCTTCCCCGACGGGGAGCTCACCGGCTCCGGACGCATCATCACCGAAATCCAGGACGTCGGCCTCGAGGTCCGTCACGAGGAGAACCTCCGCGAGCACTATGCGCTGACCCTCGCCGGATGGTGCCGGAACCTCGTCGACAACTGGGACGCATGCGTCGCCGAAGCCGGCGAGGGAACAGCCCGCGTCTGGGGTCTGTACATGGCCGGTTCCCGTCTGGGCTTCGAGCGCAATGTGGTTCAGCTGCACCAGGTTCTGGCCGTCAAGCTCGGACCGAAGGGACAGGCGAACGTGCCACTTCGACCTTGGTGGAACGGCTGACGCATGTGCACGGAACTTCGTAGCCCACTACGAAGTTCCGTGCACATGGGAGTCAGCGACCTGTTCCGCGCAGGATCACGCGAGCGGCCTCGACGGGCTGATCCCAGTGTGGGAAGTGTCCGCACTTGTCGAACCAATGCAGGGTGGCGTCGGGGAATCGCTCCAACGCCACCTCTGCCTGGCTGGGAGTCGTCACCTTGTCCTGACGACCCCAGCCGATGAGCAGTGATCCCTGCAACGACCCTTTCGGTGCACCGAGCTGCTTCGGCCCGTGGATCAGAGCCTTGCGGGCGGCGTCCAGTGACGGTGAAGTCTTGGCCGAGAAGCCCTTCAGCTCCCGCTCCACCAATCCACTCGGCAATTTCCACGGCGCAGCCGAGAACTGCGCCAGCGCAGCCGTTCTCGTCACTGGATTCCCGGCCAGGAACGGCACCAGCGGTTGAACGTTCTTCATCAGTGCCAGTGACGCGGTGATCGTGGCTCCGAAGATCTTCACCTGACGGTCGTTCCAGAACCCGCCGGGATCGAGCGCCACCATCGAGCCTCGGTGACCACGGCGGCCGAGCTCGACGACCATGCGTGCGCCCATCGAACTGCCGACGAGATCGGCATCGGACAAGCCCTCGTCGTCGAGGTAGGTGCGCAACGCATCGGTGAGGCTCGCGATCGAGACCTCGGGCAGCGGCGGGGTCTGTCCGAACCCCGGCAGATCCAGGGCGATGACCTCTCGGTGCGCAGCGAGTGCGGGAACGATCGGGTCCCAGTTGCGGTGCGAGGAGCCGAGGCCGTGGACGAGAACAAGCGGCTTACCGCGTCCGGTTCTGACGTTGTACATACCCGGCATGTACCCCGGGCCCGTCGATCTACACCTTCGGGCTGTAGTGCGACGGGTTGGAGCGCCGCGTGAGAGGTGGCAGATTGCGAGCCGGGGTGTGCACCAGCGGTGATGTCGCCGGAGTTCGGCCGAGAGCGCGATCCCACCCGGCCCGGCCACGCGGATGCAGTCGCCGACGCGGCGGCACCAGCCCGAACGCCAGGTTCACCGCCCTGCCGAACAACGCGAACCGCTGCTCGTCTCGGGCGGACCAGCGGTAGCCGAGGAGTTCGCGCACCGGCTCGTCGTAGAGCCCCACGGTGATCCACACGAACAACGCAGACACCGGACGCCGCAGCACCGCCCAGATTCGATCCGGCAGCCAGGCCGCGTACGGCGGTGGTCCCAGCTTCGACAGGTCCAGTACCCCGCGCGCAGCCATGTTGTCCTCCAACACGTGTGTGCACATGTTCTTCCAGTACTGCTGAAACTCGGGCCAGGTCGCGGGCACCGGACGCATGCTCATGCCGTAGAGGCGATACCACTGCACGTGCTCGTCGAACAGTTGCGCCTTCTGTTCCTCGCTCAGCCCGCCCATGAAGTTGTCGGCGGTGAGCACCGTGCCCATGAAGAAGGTGGCGTGCGCCCAGTAGAACGTGTCGGGATCGAGTGCGTGGTACTTGCGTCCCTTGGCGTCGATTCCCTTGATGTTCGTGTGGTAGCCGCGCACTTCGAGCGCGGTCTGCTCGGCGCGATCGCCGTCGAACACCACCCCGCCGATGGGATACAGGGACCGGTACAGACGCTGCCAGCGCTCGTCGAAGAACGTCGAATGCTGCTCCACGCCGGCGCCGAGGCCGGGGTGCATGTTCTGCATCGACCCGGCCCAGACGCCCTGCAGCATCCCCCGCCAGTCTCCGAAGTACTTCCAGGTGAGCGAATCGGGACCGAGCGGGACCGGACGATCACTCTGACTACGCATGTTGTCAGACTAGGGTTGACAACATGCGTAGTCAACAGTTGGAGGAGCGTAGATCCAAGCGGTACGACGCTCTGCTGGCCGCGGGGGTCGAGCTTCTCGGCTCTCCGGACGGTCCGGCGGTCAACGTGCGCGCCGTCTGCCGAACCGCTGGGCTGACCGAGCGATACTTCTACGAGAGCTTCACCGACCGGGACACCTTCGTCCGGGCGGTGTACGCGTGGGTGGGATCGAGAGCGCAGACCGCGTTGCTCGACGCCGTCACGGCCGCGGACACCCCCGAGAACACCATCGCCGCGCCGGTCCGAGCATTCGTCGAACTCATCATCGACGAACCGCGAACCGGACGAGTGCTGCTCATCGCGCCGTTGGCGGAACCGGCGCTGAGCCGACGCGGTCTGGATCTGCTGCCCGGTTTCGTCGAGTTGGTGCAGTCACAACTTCCCGACACCGAAGACCGACAGCTGATCGCCGTCGGAACCGTCGGGGCACTGACCGCCCTGTTCATCGGCTACCTCGACGGCACCGTCACCGTCACGCGCGAAGCCCTCGTGGCGCACTGCATCCGGCTGATTTCCGATGCCTCCGTGCGAGGATGACACCACCTCTAACCGAAGGAGTTTTCATGTCCGATCTCGATCAGTCGTTCGCCGATGCGCAGGTAGACGTCAAGAAGCTCACGTCCAAGCCGAGCAACGACGATCTGCTGAGCCTGTACTCGCTCTACAAGCAGGGTTCGATCGGTGATGCCTCGGGTAAACGGCCCGGGCGACTGGACATGGTGAACCGCGCGAAGTTCGATGCCTGGGCGAAGCTCGAAGGTACGAGCCAGGATTCGGCGAAGCAGCAGTACGTGGATCTGGTGACCAAGCTCCTCGCCGGCTGAGCCTACGGCTATGGTCGAGTGCGGGGGTAACGCAACGAAGGGACCCGCATGAGACGCACCGACAGCGACGTCGACGAGGCCGAGCTCGACATCGAGAAGCCGAAGACCCACGCGGCAGGCCCCGTCGCCGTCGCAGTGTCGATGAAGCGGGCACTCGGGCACATGGGCCCGAAGCGCACCGCGCAGACGCTGCTCAAGCTCAACCAGGCCGAGGGTTTCGACTGCATGAGCTGCGCGTGGCCCGATCCCGATCCGGGCCACCGGCACGCGGCCGAATTCTGCGAGAACGGCGCGAAGGCTGTTGCGGAGGAAGCGACGACAACGCGGGCGACCCCGGAGTTCTTCGCGCAGCACAGCATTGCCGAGCTGGACGCCCACACCGAGCACTGGCTCGGCCAGCAGGGCCGGATCACGCACCCGATGATCAAGCTGCCCGGCGGCAGCCATTACGAGCCCATCGAATGGGACGACGCGTTCCGTTTGATCGGTGATGAGTTGATGAGCCTGGCAAGTCCGGACGAGGCAATCTTCTACACCTCGGGCCGCGCCTCCAACGAGTCCGCGTTCACGTACCAGTTGTTCGCTCGATCGTTCGGCACCAACAACATGCCCGACTGCTCCAACATGTGTCACGAGTCGACGTCCATCGCTCTGCAGGAATCCATCGGCATCGGCAAGGCCAGCGTCACTCTCGACGACGTTCACACTGCCGAACTGATCATTCTGGCCGGCCAGAATCCCGGCACCAATCACCCCCGTATGCTCTCGGCCCTCGAGATGGCGAAGCAGAACGGCGCAAAGATTCTGTCCATCAACCCCCTTCGCGAAGCGGGTCTGCTGAACTTCAAGAATCCGCAGACCCCGCGCGGCATGGTGGGACCGGGAACGGACCTGTCGGATCTGCACCTGCCGATCAAGCTCAACGGCGATCTCGCTCTGTTCCAAGCCATCGGCTCACTGCTGGTGCAGTGGGACGCACTCGATCACGAGTTCCTCGACAACTACACCGTCGGCTTCGACGCGTGGAAAGCGCACGTTGCCGAGGTCGACTGGGATCTCGTCACCGAGGTCACCGGATTGTCGGTAGCGCAGATCACCGAGGCTGCCGAGATGCTGCGCGACTCCAAAGCCACCGTCTTCTGCTGGGCCATGGGCCTGACGCAGCACCGCAACGCCGTCGCCACCATCAAGGAAGTCACCAATCTCGCGTTCGCGCAAGGCAACATCGGTAAGGCAGGCGCAGGTCTGCTGCCGGTTCGTGGCCACTCGAACGTCCAGGGCGACCGGACTATGGGTATCTGGGAGCGCCCGCCGGTGGCCTTCCTCGACGCGATGGCCGCGGAGTTCGACTTCGAGCCACCGCGTGAGAACGGCTTGGACACCGTCGATTCCATCCGTGCCATGCGCGACGGCAAGGCACATTTCTTCCTCGGACTCGGCGGCAACTTCGTCCAGGCCACGCCGGACAGTGACGTGACGTTCCAGGCGCTGCGCAAGATGCGGATGACGGTGCAGATCTCCACCAAGATCAACCGATCCCACCTCGTCTGCGGTGAGACCGCCTTGATTCTGCCCACCTTGGGGCGCACCGAGAAGGACGTGCAAGCCAGTGGTGAGCAGTGGATTTCGGTCGAGGATTCCACCTGCTCGGTGCACTCGTCCCGTGGCCCACTGAAGCCGGCCAGCCCCTACCTGCGCTCGGAGGTCGCGATCGTCAGCGGCATCGCCGAGGCCACCCTCGGTGACCGATACGGCCTCGACTGGAAGGGTTTCCGCGACGACTACCGCAACATTCGCAAGCACATCTCGCGTGTCGTCGCCGGCTGCGAGGGCTACGAGGTCAATGTTCGACGCCCCGGCGGCTTCGTCCTGCCACACCCACCCCGCGACAGTCGGACATTCGAGACCAAGAGTGGCCGAGGTGAATTCGCAGTGTCACCGATCGACGTGCTGCAGGTTCCGCCGGGCCATCTGATTCTGCAGACGCTGCGCAGCCACGATCAGTTCAACACCACGATCTACGGCCTCAGCGATCGGTACCGCGGCATCGAGAACGGCCGACGCGTCATCTTCGTGCACCGAGAAGACATCTCCACGCTCGGTTTTCGCGACGGCGACATGGTCGATCTCGTCACCAAGTGGGACGACGACGACGTGGAACGATGCGCGCCGTCGTTCCGCATCGTCGAATACGACACCCCGCGCGGATCGGCTGCTGCGTACTACCCCGAGACCAATCCGTTGATCCCGCTGGATTCGACTGCGCTGCAGAGCAACTGCCCCACCTCCAAATCGGTGATCATTTCGATGGTGCCGGCCGGGACGGGTGTGCAGGGAACTGCGAGCGGCCACCAGGACAACGAGGGATCGGACGAGGGTCACAAGTCGCACCCGCAGCCGCACCACTTGAGCTGACCGGTTTCGAAGGAAGTGGGTCGTTCTAGCGAATGTCCCACTTCCGGAACTGGCGGCGCATCACGTCGGCGGCGGCCTCGATGTCACGCCGCTCGAAGGCGTCGATCAGCTGTTCGTGGCTGCGCACTGCGTCCTCGCCCCACCGAGCATCGGTCGCGTACAACCGCGGCGTGTACCTGACCGCACCGAGAAGGAACCACGCCAGTTTCATTCCGCCGGCAACCTTGTTGACGCACTTGTGGAACTCGAACTCGTAGTACTCGACCGATTCGGCATCCGCGCGGGCAACGGCGTCGCGTAGACCGTCGTTGAGCGCGGTCAACTGTGCCACGTGCTCGTCGGTGATGACGCCCGCCGCACGGCCGGCGAGTGTGCCCGCGATGGTGCCCTGCAGCCAGAAGATGTCGTCGACGTCCTGCGCCGACAATTCGTTCACGCGGTAGCCGCGGTGCGGCACCTGTTCCACCAGTCCCTCACCGCGCAAAGCGACGAGTGCCTCTCGCACCGGAGTGGCACTGACACCGAGCTCGACTGCCGCTTCCTCGATCCGCACGAACGAGCCGGGTTGCAGTACTCCTGTGACGATCTGTTGGCGAATCCGCCCGGCAACGTCCTCGGACAACTGGGGGCGGCGGGGAATCGGACGCTTCGACGACGCAGTTCGGGTGAGATCGAGACTCATGAATCTGCTCCTGCTCTTGCACGGCCGGGCAGCGGGGTTGTAGCAACCGAAAGTGACGCATAGTGTGGCCTGGACAACATTGAATCACATCAAATATATGTGATGCGATCTGCTGGAGGATTGAACCCGTGACGGACCAGATCGAACGAACCAACGACGCCACCTTCGACAGCCTCGACCCCAGAACGGGAACCACCCTCTCCACCTATCCGGTAGCGGACTCCGCCGACGTGGCCGTAGCCGTCGCACGCGCCCGATCGGCCGCGCGGTGGTGGGACGCCCAGGGTTTCGCCGGACGCAAGCGGTGGCTGCTGGAATTCAAATCCGCCATCGCCCGCGACGCCGCGAGTCTGGCCACGGTCATCGCCGCCGAAACAGGTAAACCCGACGAGGACTCGCTGCTCGAGGTCATGTTGGGCGTCGAACATCTCGACTGGGCCGCGCGCAATGCCGAGAAGACTCTCCGGCAGCGCAAGGTCGGATCAGGTCTGCTGGCCGTCAATCAGAAGGCCTATGTGGGATACCGTCCGTTCGGCGTCGTCGGGGTCATCGGACCGTGGAACTACCCGCTGTACACCCCGATGGGTTCGATCGCCTATGCACTCGCCGCAGGCAACACCGTTGTCTTCAAGCCCAGCGAACTCACCCCGGGCGTCGGAGTGTGGCTGGCCGAGAAGTGGGCGTCGCTCGCCGTTCCGCATCCCGTCTTCCAGACCGTCACCGGCGACGGTTCCACCGGCACGGCCTTGGTCGAATCCGGCGTCGACAAGATCGCCTTCACCGGCTCCACCGCCACGGCCAAAAAGGTGATGGCCACGTGCGCGAAGTCGTTGACCCCACTGGTCGCCGAATGCGGCGGCAAGGACGCGATGCTCGTCGACTCCGACGCGAACATCGCTGCCGCAGTGGAGTTCGCCACGTTCGGCGCGATGGGTAATGCAGGCCAGACCTGCGCGGGCGTCGAACGTATCTACGTCGCCGCTCCGGTGTACGACCGGTTCGTCGGCGAATTCACCGCCGCCGTACGGGCACTGAAGCCCGGCGGAACGAAGACCTCGTCCTACGGCCCGATGACGCTGGGCAAGCAGAGCGAGATCGTGCGCGGCCAGATCGAGGACGCCTTGGCCAAGGGCGGCAAAGCTGTTGTCGGCGGACTCGATTCGCTGCACGGGCCGTACGTCGACCCGGTTGTCCTCACCGACGTGCCCGAGGATTCCACTGCGATCACCGAAGAGACATTCGGCCCGACAGTCGTGGTCAACAAGGTGCGAGATCTGGACGAGGCGATCGAGCGGGCCAATGCCTCCAAGTACGGACTCGGTGCGTCGGTGTTCACCCAGGACGACGCAGTGGGCAGACGTGCCGCGGAGAAGCTCGATTGCGGTGTGGTGACGGTCAATTCGGTGCTCGGCTTCGCGGGCGTTCCGGCGCTGCCGTTCGGCGGCACCGGCGATTCGGGGTTCGGCCGGATCCATGGGGCCGACGGCCTTCGTGAGTTCAGCACCGTCAAGTCGATGACGGTGCAGAGCTTTGCCGCTCCGGTGAACCTGTTGACCATGAAGCGCAAGGCACGAAACATGAAGCTCTCGGTTCTGGCACTGAAGCTGCGGCACGGACGGGGCTGACCGTGGACGTCACGCCGAAGAAGGGGCGATTCGGCTGGCTCGCGCGCATCGAGGAACTCGACCCGGTGAGGGATTGCCACACAATTCACCGCATCACCGCCGGGTACGAGTTCCCGTGGGACTATCAGCGCGCTCTCGAATTCGCGTTGTTCCGCACGTATTGCGTTCCGACGATCTCCGCGTTGCTCGCCGAGACCGGTGAGTTCGAGAAGCGCCCACAGAAGCGCTACGACGACACCGCATTGCTGATGGCCGAGATGCTCGAGCACGGGTACGACTCCGAGCGGGGCCGCGAATCGCTTCGGATGGTCAATCGGATGCACGCGCAGTACGACATCTCGAACGACGACATGCTCTACGTACTCACGACGTTCATCTACGAGCCCATCGAGTGGATCGACACCTACGGGTGGCGTCGCCTGCACCCCAAGGAGCGACTCGCCACGTTCCACTTCTACTGCGAAGTGGGAAAACGAATGGGCATCAAGCACATTCCTCGGTCGTACACCGAGCTTGCCCAGTTCAAGCTCGACTACGAGGAACGCACGTTCCGGTTCAGCGAGGACAACAAACGCATCGGCACATACACCCTCGATCTCTACTGTTCCTGGTTCCCCGCTGCGCTCACGCCCGCGGTGAAGCAGGGAGTGTTCGCGCTGCTGGACGACCGGATGGCCCATGCTTTCGGATTCCCGGCGGGTTCGACGACCGTCGAACGAGTCGCCGTGCGAGCCCTGCGTGCCAGGGCCCGGGTAGAGCGGTTCTTCCCCAAGCGGACTCGGTCGCGGGCCACTGCCGATGCGACCAACAAGACCTATCCCGGATACCCCGTCGGCTATCAGCCGAGCGATCTGGGCACCCCGACCTCACCGCGAGTTCGCGGTTGTGGAGCAAAAACGCCGGAAATCTCGGCGTAACTGCGAACTCGACGAGTCAGAGTCCGTCCACCCACCTGCCGAACGCATCGCGAAACTCCGACGAGAGCGGCAGCGGTGCGAGAGCGGTGTTCGGATCCGCGGGTAGCGGGCCGAGCTCGCCCAACATGTGCGAGCTGTTGGCGAAGTTCGCGAAGGCGAGGTCTGTGTGTCCCAGGGCCACTCGCACGTTCTCGACCTGGCCGCAAGAGACGTTGAGGTCCTTGTCCGAGCAGGTCAGGAACGAGGAGTACGAGTCCGGGAGTGCGGCAGCCAGATTCGCTGGGTCCGTTGCATCGGCTTCACGCAGGAAGCCGGCGCTCTGCCGCAGTCCCAGACCGTCGACGATCGGGTCGGGCTCGGCGGACAACGCCCGTCCCGCGCGGATATCGGCGACGGCCTGGGCAAAGCGATCCCGGGACGCGGTGGCCTGCTCCTCGGTGAACTGGCCCGTTGCCACGGCTTCGCCGATATTGCGATCGACCTGCGCGGTCAGCAGGTCGAGGTAGCGGATCGACAACGGCTCGAGCAGGCCGACATGGGTGAACGCCGCACTGTCGGCATCGGCCAAGCGCAGTGCCGTCAGCGCGCCCTCGCTGTGCCCGATCACCGTCGTGCGATCCGCCCCGACACCGGTCCGCTGTTGCAGGAATGCCAGTGCGTCCGCAGCATTGTCGACCTGCGCATCGAAGCCGGGAGGGTTGTTCGGATCCACACCGGCGAGTCCGGTACGTCCGCTACCGAGCTTGTCGAATCGCAGGCTCGCAATGCCGCGTCTGGACAGCTCGTCGGCAACGTATGCGGTGGTATTCAGCTGCAGATCACCCGAGTTTCCGTTGCGATCGGTCGGCCCACTGCCCGGCAGCACCAAAGCGACACCGCGGGTTTCGCCGACGGGGACGCGAAGGCTCCCGTAGAAAGTGATGCCACCGGACTCGAAGCTCACTTCGGAGTCGAGCGCGTCGTCCGGCGACCACGGAACGTTGATCGGGGCAGCGGACGCGGTACCCGCGCCGACGAGAAGGAGCATCGACGCGGCCAGTACGGCCAGCAGTCTTCCTGTGCGCAGCATGCAGCCAGGGTAACAATCCGACCGCCCGTTCCGGCACTGCGCGAGTACCGATGCGCGACCGACAATCACTGTAAGCTGCATCACATTTCACCGTGGTCGACAGCACAGAGGAGCAGTCCATGAGCGAACAGCCCGGCGTCGACGAGAGCATCGAGCAACCCCATCTCGCGCGCCGGAACAACTGGAACAATCAGGTTCGACGGCACGCCCTGATGCAGCCTGTGGCCGTGGCCCTTCGGTTTCAGGGGCGTTCGATCACATGGCGCGAACTCGACGACAGAGTGTCGCGGTTCGCCGGCGCACTCGCCGGTCGGGGCATCGGATTCGGTGACCGCGTGCTGATTCTCATGCTCAACCGACCGGAGTATCTCGAGGCAGTACTGGCGATCAACGCACTCGGCGCGCTGGCCGTGCCGGTGAATTTCCGCATGACTGCACCGGAGGTGGCGTTCCTCGCACAGAACAGCGGGGCCACCGAGGTGATCACCGACGAGACCCTCGCACCACTGGCCGAATCAGTGGTCGCACAGAGTGATTCGCTGGGCGGTGCCATCACCGTCGGGGAGTCGTACGAGACTCTGCTCTCGGGCAGCGAGCCTGCGGACATCGTCGACGTCCCGGACGACGCTCCGGCACTGATCATGTACACCTCGGGTACCACCGGCAGGCCGAAGGGCGCGGTATTGACCCACGCAAACATGCAGGCGCAGGGCCTCACCTGCATTCGGGCACTGCAGATGAACGCCACCGACGAGGTCGGCTTCTGCGCGTCGCCGATGTTCCATATCGCTGCACTGGGCAGCCTGGCGCCCAGTCTGCTGCTCGGCATCCCGACCGTCGTCCATCCGGTCGGCGCTTTCGATGCGGGGACGCTGCTCGACGTCCTTGCTGCCGAGGGAGTCACCAACCTGTTCCTCGTCCCGGTGCAATGGCAGGCGATGTGCGCCGAGCAGGCGCGGAGTCCCAGAACACTTGCGCTGCGGGTTGTTTCCTGGGGTGCCGCACCGGCGTCCGACACAGTTCTGCGAGCGATGTCGGAGACCTTCCCCGATGCGCTGAACGTTGCGGTGTTCGGACAGACCGAGATGTCGCCCATCACCTGCGTGCTCGACGGAGTCGATGCCCTGCGCAAGATCGGCTCGGTCGGACACGTGATCCCGACCGTGTCGGCGCGCATCGTCGACGACGAGATGAACGATGTGGCCCCAGGCGAGATCGGCGAAATCGTCTATCGGGGACCGACAACGATGCGTGAGTACTGGGAGAACCCGGACGCGACGGCCGACGCTTTTCACGGCGGATGGTTTCATTCCGGCGACCTCGTGCGTCAGGACGAGGAGGGCTTCGTCTTCGTCGTCGACCGCAAGAAAGACATGATCATCTCCGGCGGCGAGAACATCTACTGCGCCGAGGTCGAGAACATCCTGTTCGCTCACCCCAGGATCCGCGAAGCCGCAGTGATCGGCCGGCCCGACGAGCGATGGGGCGAGGTACCCGTTGCGGTGGTCGCGCTGCACGATTCCGAGGACGCACCCGATCTCACGCTCGACGAATTGACGGTCTGGCTCGGAGACCATCTGGCGCGCTTCAAACACCCCAAGGAATTGGTCGTCGTCGACGCGCTCCCGCGCAACGCGAGCGGCAAGGTTCTCAAGGTCGCCCTCCGGAAGTCTTACGCTCCGGCAACAGTCTGACGACCCCGATACGAGGCGTCGAACACCCGCTGTTGCCGGGCCCGAATGGGCCGAAGTGCTGGTCGGGGCACACCGCGAATCGGATAGGACGTAGCCTGGCTGGGAAGGTTCGGTGGCTCGACCGTGAATGACATCCGTGTTGTTCGGTTAGATTGGAAGAGCCACCAGGCACGATGCAAGAGGGTCGAGACCTGTCAACGAGCGACGGGTCACCACAATCGAGGAGAACAGGCCATGGCTTTACCAGTATTGACACCGGAACAGCGCACCGCGGCGCTGGCCAAGGCGGCCGAGGCACGCACTGCGCGGTCGAAGCTGCTCGCATCCGTCAAGTCCGGCGAACTCAGCGTCGCTGACGTTCTCGCCAAGGCGGAGAACGACGAGATCGTCAAGAAGACCAAGGTGTCCGCCCTGATCAAGGCCCTGCCGGGTGTTGGATCCGTGCGCGCCGCACAGCTGCTCGAGCAGCTGTCCATCGCCGATACCCGCCGTATCGGTGGCCTCGGTGCCAACCAGCGCGAAGCACTGCTGGCTGCCGTCGCATCCTGATTCACAACTTGCGATAACGCGTTACCTGCAGGGCTAGCATTTCGACCATGAACGTCGAAGTGACCCTGCTGCCGGGAATCGGGGTGCGGAAAGATTTCGCCCTCGCTTCCGGGCGCCGCATAGGCGTCATCACCCGCAAGGACGGCGCGAACGAGTTGATCGTCTCGCGCAAGGACGACCCCGATGCGACGCAGGCATCGATCACGCTGAGCAATGAGGAAGCGGCGGCCCTGGGCAATCTGCTCGGGTCGCCGCAACTCATCGCTCAGCTCGGGGAAGAGCATCGCGACCTCCCCGGAATCAACACTCGCCAACTTCCCATTCGCGCGAATTCACGGTTCGTCAGCCGCACACTCGGCGACACCACCATGCGCACCAAAACCGGGGTATCCGTCGTCGCTGTCATGCGCGCCGGTCAAGTACAACCGTCCCCCACCCCCGACTTCACGCTGGCCGCAGGTGACCTGCTGGTCGCCGTCGGTACCGCGGACGGACTGGACGCAGCAGCCAAGTTACTCGGCAATGCCTGAGATCAGTCGGGGCTGAGCAATGGCCGAGAGCGCACTTGCCCTCACCGAGCTGGGCGCAGTGTTCTTCGTTCTCGGACTTCTCGCTCGACTCGCGGGGCGAATCGGTGTCTCCCCCATCCCGTTCTATCTGCTCGGCGGTCTCGCATTCGGCAACGGCGGCATCGTCAACCTCGGCGGTATCGACGAGTTCAGTGAGATCGCCAGCGAAATCGGCGTCATCCTGTTGCTGCTTCTGCTCGGACTCGAGTACACCGCCGCCGAACTCGTGACCGGGCTCCGCCGATCCTGGATGGCCGGGCTGCTGGACATCGCACTGAACTTCGCGCCGGGTGCAGTGGTCGCGTTGCTGCTCGGCTGGGGCGGAGTCGGAGCACTCGTGATGGGCGGCGTCACCTACATCTCGTCGTCGGGCATCATCGCCAAAGTGCTCACCGATCTGGGCCGACTCGGTAACCGCGAAACGCCCGTCGTGCTGTCCATCCTGGTGTTCGAGGACCTGGCGATGGCCATCTACCTGCCGATCCTCACCGCAGTACTGAGCGGAGTGAGCTTCCTCGGCGGCCTGGAAGCACTCGGAATCTCACTGTTGGTCATCACCTTCGTGCTCGTGGTCGCGCTGCGCTACGGCAGATTCGTCTCCGCCATCGTCGACAGTCCCGACCGTGAGGTCGTCCTGCTCAAGGTCCTCGGATCGGCTCTGCTGGTAGCAGGCATCGCGTCGGAACTGCAGGTCTCCGCGGCTGTCGGTGCGTTCCTGCTCGGCATCGCGATCTCCGGGTCGACGGCCGACAACGCCACCCGCATCCTCGAACCACTCCGCGACCTGTTCGCGGCGATGTTCTTCGTGGTGTTCGGCCTGGGCACCGACCCCGCAACCATCCCACCGGTACTGGGCTGGGCGGTTGTGCTCGCGGTCACGACGACAGCCACGAAGGTCGCCACCGGCTGGTGGGCGGCGGGGCGTCAGGGAATCGGGAGACCGGGCCGACTACGCGCGGGTGCGGCGCTGGTGGCACGCGGAGAATTCTCCATCGTCATCGCCGGGCTCGCCGTGGCCGCAGGCGCGGTGGAGGGCGAACTGGCGGCTCTGGCGACGGCGTACGTGCTGCTGATGGCCATCCTGGGGCCGATCGCCGCTCGCGTCGTCGAACCGGTCGCGCGGGTAGTGCTCCGCACCAAGCCCGCGGTGTGATTGGCTTTTCGACATGGCAGAGAAGCGGACGGTTCTGAGGCGACGGCCGCAGTTGTCCGAGGAGGTGGCAAGCCACGTCCGGCACCGAGTGATGTCCGGCGAAGTGAGCCCGGGTGACTTCATCCGGCTGGACGAGACCGCCGCCGAACTCGGGGTGAGCGTCACCCCGGTACGTGAGGCTCTGCTGACCTTGCGAGGTGAGGGCATCGTCGAACTCGTGCCACACCGTGGGTACAAGGTGTCGCCGCTGACGCCGAACGACATCGTCGACATCTTCTGGCTGCAGGGCCGAATCGCCGTCGAACTGGTGCGCCGCGCGGCACCGAAGATCACCGAGACCGAACTCGACCAGCTCGCCGAACTCACCGAGGTACTGTCCACCGCCGTCGAGAACGGCCGGGCCGAGGAAGTCGAGAACATCGAATTCGAGTTCCATCGTGTGCTGAACCGTCTGGCCGAGTCGTCCAAGCTGGCGTGGTTTCTCAACAACGCCACCCGCTACACCCCCACCCGCCTGTATGCGACCGACCGCGAGTGGGGACGAGCAGCAGTGCGCAACCACGAGGAGCTCATCGAGGCTCTGGTTCGAAACGACATCGACGCCGCCTGCGAATTGATGAAGCAACAATTCACAGACGGCGCCGAGAGGTTGATCGCGCATCGCGGGTGAGCGCTACGCGCAGCTGCGCGGAACCTCGTAGTGGGCTACGAGTTTCCGCTCACATGGGTCAGCGAAGCGACGCGGGAACCTGGAAGCGATCGCCGTACTTCTTGGCCAATTCGTCTGCACGAGTGACGAATCCGGCCTGACCACCCGGGTAGCCGACGACGTACTGATGTACGCCACCCGTCCAGGCAGGGAAGCCGATGCCGAAGATCGAGCCGATGTTGGCGTCGGCGGTGGTGTTCAGGACACCCTCGTCGAAGCACTTCTGCGTCTCGATGGCCTCGATGAACAGCATGCGCTCCTTGAGGTCCTCGAACGGAATGTCCGCCGAACCCGACTTGAACGCATCACGCAGTCCGGGCCACAGGCCGGCGCGCTTGCCGTCCTCGTACTCGTAGAAGCCCGCACCCTTGGCCTTCGACGGACGCTCGAACTCGTCGACCATCTTGTCGATGACCTCGCCGGCCGGGTCCTCGGGCGGAGTTCCACCGGCAGCCTTGATGGCGTCGTAGGTTTCCTTGCGGATCTTCTGCATCAGGTTGAGGGTGAGCTCGTCCGAAAGCTGCAGCGGCGCAGCCGGGTAGCCGGCCTGCAGACCGGCCTGCTCGATGGTCGACGGCTCGACGCCCTCGCCCAACATCGCGATGGCCTCGTTGATGAACGTGCCGATCACGCGAGAGGTGAAGAAGCCGCGACTGTCGTTGACGACGATCGGGGTCTTCTTGATGATCTGCACCAGGTCGAATGCCTTGGCCAAGGCCGCATCCGACGTCTTCTCGCCGCGGATGATCTCCACCAGCGGCATCTTGTCCACGGGTGAGAAGAAGTGGATTCCGATGAAGTCTTCCTGACGCTTGATGCCCTGAGCCAAGCTCGTGATGGGCAGCGTCGAGGTGTTGGAACCGAGCAACGCCGTCGGATCGACGAGGTCCTCGATCTCCTGGAACACCTTCTGCTTCAACTCTTCCGACTCGAAGACGGCCTCGATGACGAGGTCAGCGCCTTCGACGTCCTTGGCGTCGGCCGTCGGGTGGATACGCGCGAGCAGAGCGTCGGACTTCTCCTGGGTGGTCTTGCCACGCGAGAGTGCCTTGGCCTCGATGGCCTCGGAGTACGCCTTGCCCTTCTGCGCCGACTCGAGGGCAACGTCCTTGAGCACCACGTCGATTCCGGCCTTGGCGCACACGTAGGCGATACCCGCGCCCATCATGCCCGCGCCGAGAACCGCGACCTTGGTGAAGGTGGTCTTCTCGATGCCGTCGGGGCGAGACTTGCCGGCGTTGATCGCCTGCAAGTCGAAGAAGAACGCCTGAATCATGTTCTTGGACACCAGGCCGGTGACCAGCTCGGTGAAGTACCGCGACTCGATGGTGGAGGCATTGTCGAAATCGACCTGCGCACCTTCGACGGCGGCGGCGAGAATTGCGCGCGGAGCCGGCATCGGGGCGCCCTTGATCTGCTTGCGCAGGTTGGACGGGAAGGCAGGCAGGATCTGAGCGAGCTTCGGATTCGAGGGCGTGCCGCCGGGAATCTTGTAGCCCTTGACATCCCACGGTGCGACGCCGCCCTCGGGGTTGGCCTTGATCCATGCCTTTGCGGTAGGCACCAATTCCTCGATGCTGCTTACCAATTCGTGAATCAAGCCGATCTCGAGTGCCTTCTCCGGACGGAACCGGGTGCCCTGTGCGAGGACGGACATGAAGGCGGTCTGGATGCCGAGCAGTCGCGTCACACGAGTGACACCGCCGCCGCCGGGGAGCAGTCCGAGCGACACCTCGGGCAGACCGATCTGCACACCGGAGACGTTGGCCGCGATGCGGTGATGCGTCGCCAGTGCGATTTCGAGTCCGCCACCGAGAGCCGCACCGTTGATGGCGGACACGACCGGCTTACCGAGCTTCTCGATACGACGCAGCTGAGCCTTGACTTCCTGCACCTCGTCGAACACCCGCTGGGCGTCCTCGGGCTGAGCGGAGATGAGGGTGTGCAGGTCGCCACCGGCGAAGAACGTCTTCTTGGCGGAGGTGATCACGACGCCGGTGATGGAGTCGACCTCGGCCTCGAGGCGATCGACGGTGGCACCCATCGAGTCCTTGTACAGCTGGTTCATCGTGTTGGCGCCCTGGTTGGGGTCGTCCATCGTCAGGACGACAATGCCGTCGGCGTCCTGGTCCCACTGAATCATGTTGTCAGACATTGTAATACCTCAGACTCGCTCGATGATGGTGGCGACGCCCATGCCGCCGCCGATGCACAGGGTGATCAACGCGTATCGGCCGCCGCGGCGCTCGAGCTCGTCGAGCACGGTGCCGGTGATCATGGCTCCGGTTGCACCGAGCGGGTGGCCCATGGCGATGGCACCGCCGTTGACGTTCAGCTTCTCGTTCGGGATCTTCAGATCCTTCTGGAAACGCAGCACCACGGAGGCGAACGCCTCGTTGAGCTCGAACAGATCGATGTCGTCGACGGTCAGGCCTGCGGTCGCGAGAACCTTCTTCGACGCCGGGGTGGGCCCGGTCAGCATGATGGTCGTATCCGCACCACTGGTAGCGGTGGCAACGATGCGGGCCCGCGGAACCAGATTCAGGTCTTTGCCGGCCTGCTCGCTGCCGACCAGGACCAGAGCCGCGCCGTCGACGATGCCGGAGCTGTTGCCGCCGGTGTGGACGTGCTCGATCTTCTCGATCCAGTGGTACTTCTGCAGCGCGACGTCGTCGAACCCGCCCATGGCCGCGATACCGGTGAAGGCTGGGTTCAGCTTGCCGAGCGATTCGACGGTGCTGCCCGGGCGCATGTGCTCGTCCTGATCGAGGATCAGCAGGCCGTTCTGGTCGGTGACCGGAACGACGGACTTGGCGAAGTAACCGCCCGACCATGCTGCAGCGGCACGTTCCTGGGACTGGACGGCGTACGCGTCGACGTCCTCGCGGGTGAAGCCCTCGATGGTGGCGATGAGATCGGCACCGATGCCCTGCGGGGCGAAGTAGGTGTCGTAGTTGGTGACGGGGTCCATGGCCCACGCGCCGCCGTCACTGCCCATCGGCACGCGCGACATCGACTCGACGCCGCCTGCGATGACCAGTTCGTCCCAGCCCGAACGCACCTTCTGTGCGGCCAGGTTGACCGCTTCGAGGCCGGATGCGCAGAAGCGGTTGAGCTGAAAGCCGCCGACGGTGTCGGGCATCTTCGCAGCGAGCACAGCCGTACGAGCGATGTCGGCACCCTGATCTCCGACGGGTGAGACCACTCCGAGAATGAGATCGGAGATCCGGTTCTCGTCCATGTCCGGGAAACGTCGACGAAGCTCGTCGATCAGGCCGGTCACCAGGGAAATCGGCTTCACCGAATGCAGGGAGCCGTTCTTTCCCTTGCCTCGGGGAGTCCTGATGGCCTCGTAAATGAATGCCTCTGTAGTCACAGCGCGCAGTTCCTTCCAGATACTCGATCTTCTCGCGGTCGCCGTCGCGGCCGACCGCATCGGTGCGAGGCCATGGCAGACCCCAGCTCATGCCACAGTAGGGCCGCGAGAAGATCCGGCGTAAGGACCGAAACGAGCGTTGTGCATGACCCGACGATCCGGTTCAGGTTTGAACGACCCGTGCGTGGGACACTCCGAAAGATCAGATTTACCTAGCGTGGAAGAAGACCGACCATGGAAACCGACAACGAATTGACCGTGGGTTCGCGCGTCAAGGTACACATTCGCACCCCCGGCACCGACGAGAACGCCGAGCAGGACGCCTACGAAACGGGTGCCATCGTCGAGGATTTCGGCGTTCAGGCAGCCGACACCACATCGCGAGAGTGGGCAGTGGCCAGGCGCTGGGCCGTCGCACTGGACAGTGGGCGACTCGTGTTCGCCGACAACGAGGATCTCACCGTCGGCTGAATCACCCGTCTGTCAGGTCTCTTTGAGCGGTACCGCTCCCAATTCACTGACCAACAGCTCCATCGCCACTGTTTCCGGGTCGCGGCGAACCGTCGGATCCGCGGGCTCGGCCGCAGCCTTGAGCAGCTCTTCCTCGTCCTCCGGCGTCTCCGGTGGCGGTGGGCCTACCGGCTCCGGCTCGTCGGGATAATCCGGTGCCTCCGGCATCGGTATGTCGGCGTCGCCGGTCGATCCATCGCCCGCTGATCCGAAGCCGTCCGACGTGGGACGGGAAGCCCCTGCCTGGCTCGGCCTCGAGAACTTCGGCAGCGACGCGGGTTTCGCTGCCGGTTCATCTTTTTTTGCTGATGACTGTTCCGGTGGGGCCGCGGCCCCGACCAGACACACCACCGACCACTCGACACCGAACACATCACGCAGGGCGTCGCGAATGACGTCGGCGTTGCGCGGCTCCTCCAGTCGCTTTGCCAGCGGTGCCGAATCGTGGCCGAGCGTGATGGTGCCGTTCTCGACAGTGCGCACCGAAGCGCCGGAGAGCATGACCTCGACGGTTCTGCTCCGATCTCGCACCTTGGTGCGCACCTCGGACCACACCGCACGCACCGCAGCCGCGTCGGGCTCGTTCGATGCAGAAGCAGGAGCCGCCGCAGGTTCCGGTTCGAATACGGGTTCCGGCTCGGGGCCGTAGTCGTCTTCCGGTTCGGGGGGAAAGTCCTCGTGCGACACGGAGGCAGCTGGGCTGTCGGTTTGCTGCGCTGCAACGGAATCCGACGGCGTCGCCGTGGGCACCGGCTCCGGTTCCGCCGCAGAATTCGGCGTCGAATCGGGTTCGGGTGCTGGTGCAGGCTCTGGTTCCGCGACCGGCTTGAGCGTCGCGACAGGTTCCGGGGTCGAAGCCGGCTCGGGCGTCGCGACAGGTTCCGGAGTCGGAGCGGCGGGCACCGGTTCCACAACGGGCTTGGGTGCCACGACATGCTCGGGTGCTACAACGGGCTCGGGTGCCACGACTGGGGCGGGAGCGGCCGGCACTGGTGTCGCTGGTGGTGTCGGTGCCGGCGCGGGTGTCGCATCGGCAGCCGGGGGCCGTTGCGACGGTCGCTGGAACTTGCTCGGCGGGGCTGAACTGGGCGGGGTGACACTCGACGGTGCCGAGTTCGACTGCGCCGAATCGAACGCGGACGGCTCCTCGGCGGCGTGCACCTGCGGTCGCGTCGGATCCGCCGCTGCTTGCGCTACAGCTGCCTGCTCCCCTGCCGGGAGGGTGACATCGAGTCGACGTTCCACACGCTCGAGTCGTTGCAGCACAGCCGATTCCGCATCGGAGGCCGACGGCAGCAGCATCCGGGCGCACATCACTTCGAGGAGCAGACGCGGGGCGGTGGCACCGCGCATCTCTCCGAGGCCCGAGTGCACGATTTCGGCATAGCGGGTCAGCGTCGCAGAACCGAGCAGATCAGCCTCGTCACGGAGCCGTTCGAGAACGTCGCCCGGCACGTCGACCAGCCCCCGCTCACCGGCGTCGGGCACTGCCTTCATCAGGATCAGATCTCGTAGCCGATCGAGCAGATCGACGGCGAAGCGGCGCGGGTCGTGGCCCGCGTCCATCACCTTGTCGACGGTGCCGAACAGTGCGCCGCCGTCGCCCGCAGCCAGTGCGTCGACGGCCTCGTCGATGAGTGCGACGTCGGTGACGCCGAGCAGCGACAGTGCCCGTGGGTAGGTGACGCCCTCGGGCCCGGCTCCGGCCAGCAGCTGATCCATGACGCTGAGCGAGTCACGGGGCGATCCGCCGCCTGCGCGGATGACCAACGGATAGACCGCATCCTCGACCGGGACCTGTTCCTGGCCGCAGATCTTCTCCAGCAGAACGCGCATCGTCGACGGCGCGAGCAGCCGGAAGGGGTAATGGTGGGTACGCGAGCGGATGGTGGGGAGCACCTTCTCGGGCTCGGTGGTCGCGAAGATGAAGACCAGATGCTCCGGCGGTTCCTCGACGACCTTGAGCAGCGCGTTGAAGCCCGCCGGGGTCACCATGTGAGCCTCGTCGATGATGAAGATGACGTAGCGCGATTCGGCCGGGGCGTACACGGCTTTGTCGCGCAGATCTCGGGCATCGTCGACGCCACCGTGGCTGGCCGCGTCCATCTCGACGACGTCGAAGTTGCCGGGGCCACCGGGTGCGAGTGCAACGCAGGAGTTGCACACTCCGCACGGCGTCGACGTCGGCCCTTCCGCGCAGTTCAGCGATCGGGCGAGGATGCGCGCCGAGGAGGTCTTTCCGCAGCCACGCGGGCCGGAGAAGAGGTAGGCGTGGTTGATTCTGTTGCTGTCCAGCGCCACGCTGATCGGCTCGGTGACGTGCTCCTGGCCGACGACTTCGGCGAACGTCGCGGGACGGTACTTCCGGTAGAGGGCCACGCCCGAAAGGGTACCGGCGACCACGGACACAGTTGCATCGCGCGTCACCGTGGGCCGGTGGAGACCGCTCTGATGTTCATGATTGCGAAGCTCTCCCTGGTACCGGTGGAATCCGAGAGCGCGAAGAGCCAGTTGCCGTCTTGCAGGGCGTCCGAGATCGCGTGCCGCACGATGGCACCTTTGGAGTTCTGGTAGTCGATGCAGACGCGCGTGCCACGAGCTGCGGCGTCGGTCAACACGTCCAGCTCCTTCGGCAGCAATCGGCTGTGGTGTTGCAGGGACGCTCGCACTCGGACCTGGTCGACGCTGCCGGAGTCGCCGGTGCGCAACAGCCGTGCGAGCTCACGTGGATCGTGTCGATTCGGTGCCGAGCGGACGGCCGGCTGTGTCGTCCGGTGGGTCGCCGCGCGCACCCGAGGTGCGCTGTCGAGTTCGAGCTGCCCGGTATCCGAGTGCCGCACCGGGGAGTATCCGTGCCTGCGAAGCACGGCGATCGTGTCGATCGGTGTTGCCGAACTGACCAGGACCGTGGGCGCGAGCCGATGGAACTCGAGCACCGCCAGCGCCTCGTCTTCCTCGATGGTGGTGAGCAGTACGACGTCCTCGGAGACGATGGCGCAGGGAATCCTGCGCACGGCGAGCGCGCCGTAGGTGCGCCAACAATCCTTGATCGTGTACGCCAGCGCTTGGGGGACGTCGCCCTCGGCCATCCCGGTCAAGGCCTCGATCAGCTCGTCACCTGTGCCGCCGGTGTCGAAGAAGCTGCGGATGGTCGCCGGAGTGAACCGCCAGACCGACGCCACTTCCCTCGATTCCGGCTGCGCGGCCGCGCCGAGTATCGACGCCACCTCGGTGCTCGGTGGTCCGGTGACCACGGCCGTCGAATCGGGCAGCAACCGCACCGAGAACGGCACCCGGTGGGCCATGTCCTGCAGCTGCTCGGTCAGAGCCGAGGCGATCTGACGGCGATCGCCGTCCCGGCCGGCGGGAAACTCCGTGAGGATGCTGCACAGATCGGTCGGTGCGCCGCCGGCCAGCACCCCGAGTCGAGTGGCCTCGGTCCAGAGCGCGCGCACATGACCTGCCCCTGCACTGGTCGAGACGACAGGGATATTCCAGTCGAGGTAGCAGGCGAATTCGTCCGGACCGGGCAGCACGGTCGTCCGAGCGTCGGGACCATCGTGTCGCGCAAGAGCCGTCAGGGCCGTCGCGCGCAGGTCTGCCGCCGCAGGATCGTCGAGCATCTTCTTGAGCACCGGCACGGTCTTCTGCGAGGCTCGCGGCACCCGATGCGTCGGCGTGAACGGCGAACACCACCAGGCGGCCAGCAACACAGCCGCCTGCTCGGCTCGCGCGCTCGTCGACCACGTTTCGTACGCCGAGGTCAATGCGACGCCGGTCTTCCCACGCTCGGCGATCAATCCGGCCTCGCGCGCCAACATCAGCATCAGCGCGGTGTCGTGCTCGTCGGCAAATCCCAGGCGCGTCGTCAGCGAACGAAGCTCTTTCGCGCTGACACCACCGGTCTTCATCGTCGTCAGGCCATCGGTGTCGACGGCCGTCAGCAGCGCCTGCGTGTGCTCGCAGAACTGCAGCAGCGCAATGGAACGCGTGCGCCGTACGTCGTCCTGCGAGAGCTCACTCGCGGCAAAGCTCGGCGAAGCGAGTTCGATGGGCAAGCGCCACTCTTGCCCTCGCAGCGCGATGCTCACCTCCAGCGGCATCTCGACGCGATGTCCGTCCAATCGATACAGCAGCCCTCGCTCGAAAGCGGCGGCACCCGCGGTCGGCGGCACATCGAAGATCAGCGACACCGGATTGCCATCGGCAAAGCGAGACAACATCTCTCGCATCTCGACCGGGCCGTCGTCGTACAGGGCGCGGATTCGTTCGGGAGTCATTGCGGCGGCGACGGCGTCCGCGCGTGCAGCCCGGTCGAGCGAAAGGTCGATACCCAGACGGGTCAGCACGGCCAACCGATCCTGTTCGACGGCGCAGCGCATGAACAACTTTCGCTGCCGCAGAGCCAGTCCGAACGGATGCGAGAACACCCCGGACAGATCGACGGGACAGAATTCGGCCGTGTCCGAGCCTTCTGATGTGTGCGGCCGGATCAGACCGTAGGACATCAGCTCGGCCAGCGCGGCCTCGATGTCCGGCGTGTGGTTCGCCGTCCCCTCGCAGGTCCAGTGACCCACCTCGGCTCGGCTGAGATCGCCCGTGAGGGCGAACAATTCGAGCAGATCCAGCGCGCCGCGGTCGAGCTTTCTGGGCAGGGCCGCCACCCGCCACGGTGAGCCGAGCAACTGTGCGAGCAGTCCGAACGAGCGCGGCGGCGGGTCGGTGGCCACATCCGGTCGTCGGCGCAGCAGACCGGTCAGCTCGTCCTCGTCGAGCGAGGCCAGCCACCCCTCGTACGTCCCGATACTCTCGGTCATTTCTTCCCCCCGGTGAAAGTTCTGCCGAAGGTACCGCCGGGCACCGACAGATTTATTTGTTCTTGGCTGCCGCTTTCGCTGCCTTCTTGAATTCGCGTACCTCGAGCAGTGATTTCTCATCGACGACATCGGCGATGGATCGACGCGCACCCTCGTCGCCGTAGGATCCGGCGGCCTTTCGCCACCCGTCGGGCGTGACGCCCATCTGCTTGCCGAGCAGCGCGAGGAAGATGCGTGCCTTCTGATCGCCGTATCCGGGGAGCGCTTTGAGACGCTTCAGCACCTCGGCACCGTCGGGGTTCTCGCGGGTCCAGATCTCCTGCGGCTTGCCGTCGTAGTTCTCGACCAGAAACACAGCCAGCCCCTGGATGCGCTTGGCCATCGAGCCGGGGAACCGATGCACGGCCGGGGTCTGCGCGCACAATGCGGCGAATTCGTCCGGATCGGCGTCGGCGACGGTGTCGACTTTCAGATCACCGAGACGGTCGACGAGCTTCTTCGGGCCTGCGAACGCCGATTCCATCGGTACCTGCTGATCGAGCAACATGCCGATCAGCAGCGCGAACGGATCCTCGGCGAGCAGTGCATCGGCCTCAGGATCGCCGACGAGGTGCAGAGTGCGAGACATGGCCTCGATCCTGCCACGGTGGCTGTCGATCTGTGTCCGGGGCGCAACAGAACCGTAGGCACTGTGCGAGACGACCTGTTTCACACCAGCCAGATCACCAGCGACATGGCGAGAAACAACACCAGCTGGTAACTGCAGTTGATGAGCGTCAGCTTGGGAGGTTTCAGCTCGAAGGCATTGTGTTGAAGCAACGTAGTTGCCGAGAACGCCATCCACGCGACCAGGCCGACAAGCAGTGCGACCCACACCGATTCATTCCCGAAAGCCGTGAATGCAACGCTGATGGCGGTGGCCAGACCCACGGCAGTGATGCTGTTGGCGACAAGAAGCTGCATCATGTTTCTTGTGCCGGCATTTTTGGACTGTTGCGGGGTGATGCCGGTCAGTTGCCACCATGGGGCAACGAAGACCTTGCCGTACCAGATGCCGGCGACTCCCATGCCGGCCACGATTGCCAGCACTACCCCGAGCCAATCCAGTTCCATATGCTCCCCCTTGTCCGAACAAGCTCCAGAATGTCTCGTTCATCCTTTCGCGAAGCGCGCTGCTTCCGTGCGGTTCTGGGCACCGAGTTTGGTCAACACATTCGACACGTGCACGCTGACGGTCTTGACGCTGATCACGAGTCGCTCGGCGATCTGCTTGTTGGTGCATCCCTCGCCCAGGAGTTCCAGAACGTCCCACTCGCGACGAGTCAACAGGTCCGCGCCCGCGGGTCGACGCGCATCACCGAGTCTCACGGTGACCCCGAGTCGGTCGTAGATCGCGATGGCCTCATCGGCCGTGTGTGCGGCTGCCGACCGCTCCCCCGCCGCCTCGAGGGCTTCGGCGAGCGACTGCAGTGCACGGGCACGCTCGAACGGCTGAATTGCGAAGGCGTCGACGGCCACACGCCATGCCGCCACCACAGAGACAGCATCCCCGTATCCGCAGTTGAGACGCAGGTGGCCCAACTCGGCCTCGCCTCGCCGCAGCCACGCGGTCGACTCCCAACCGTAGGACGGGCTGGAACTCGCTGTGCGCTCGATCTCGGAGTGCAGGCGTGACCCGATGTCCAGTGCGGCCTGCGCACCGATGTCCGTCGACCCGCGGCGCGCCGCTTCCATCGCCAGTACCGACAATCTGATGCGTCCCCCGAACCATGGGTTGTGCCATTGCGCACCCACGGTCGCGACAGCGGCTTCGAGACCGGCGATCACGTCGCCGAACCGCCCGTTGCACAACGCTCTATAGGCAACAGCTGCGCTCGTCAGAATCGTGATCAAGCCATCCTGAGACTCGAAGGGCCGAACGCGTTCGATGTCGGCCGCGAGTTCCTCGTCCCCGATTGCGGCACGAATCTGAAACCCTGCACACAGCTGCTCGGCCGAACCCAAAGGTGGTGCGTCCGATTCGATCCGAGCCAAGTCGGCAAGGGCGAGTGTCCAGTCACCCGAGTAGTACCGCACGTTCGCCAACTGGACACGCGCCCCGACGCCGTAGGGCGTCCATTGGCGACCGGCGGATCGGGCGATCTCGACTGCCTCCTCGAACGACTCCTGGGCGGATACGAAATTTCCGTCGTCGAATTCGACCATTCCGAGATTGAACTTGCTGCGCAACAGATTCCCGATGTCACCGCATCCTCGCGCGAGTGCGGCGGTACGAATGAGGAGCGTGCGCGACGCCGCGGGGTCATTGTGGCGTCTATGTAAGCGTGCCAGCGTGATTCGTGCATCTGCCGACAGCCCCGGGTCACCGAGGGATTCTGCGATACGTACAGACTCCTCGGCCCAGGCGAGCGACTGATCCTCCCGGCCCAACGCCTCGGTTATCCGAGCACCGAGACCGGTCAATTGCACTCTCCAGAAGGCGAATTCCTCCGCGGCCGCGATGATCAAAGCGCGCTCGACGGCCGCCAGGGCCGAATCTTCTCGTTCGATCGCCAGAGCCGATGTCGCCTCGGCATGCAACAAGTCGAGTCGCTCGGGGATCGTCAGCGCATCCCCACCCCGTTCCAGTTCGGCACGGACGACGGAGAGCGCCCGCAGGTCTTGCCCTGCTGCCGTCGACGCCGACGCGTATTCCAACACCAGTGCCGTTTCCGTCGGCTCCCATTGCGGCTGTCGCAGTTCCAGTGCGGCGGCGAGGTGAGCCATGGCCTCAGCAGGAGCAGCCAGCGTCATCGCCTCGCGGCCCGCATCGACGTGGGCTCCGAACGCCTTCGGCAGATCGTGGGCCGATCCTGCGTGTCGAGCCAGGTCCGCGGCAGCGCCACGATGTCGGTGTTCGGTGAGCGTGTCGACGAAAGACGCGTGCAACCTCGCACGACGGCCGGGCAGGACGTCGTCGTAGATGGCATCGGCCAGGAGCGCGTGCCGAAAGACGTAGTAGAAGTCGGTGGTCTCCACGAGCCGGGCGTCGACGATCTCGCGGATCACGTCTTCGAGCCGGTCCTCGTCCAGACCGGTCACCTCTGCCAGGACCTCGTGCGCGACGCGGGGGCCACCCACCGCCATGGTTTCGGCTACCGACTTCGCCTCGGGCGACAAGGCGTCGAGCCGGACCAGCAGTAGCTCGGCAAGGCCCGGCGGAATCGACGATCCGGGACGCTGGCCGGCAGATACGAGTTCTTCGATGAAAAATGGATTGCCGCCCGATCGCTCCACGATGACGTCCCGGGATGCCACATCCGTCGCTGCAGGAAGCGAATCGAGGAGGCGATACGACGATTCGACGTCGAGAGGCGTCACGTCGACTCGACGGACGTAGCTCAGACGCGTCCACTCGGAGAGCGACTGCCGGAGTGGGTGTTTGCGATGCAGATCGTCGCTACGATACGAGATCACCAAGGACACGTGCGTTTTCGCGAGTCTCGACAGCAGAAATGTCATGAGCTCACGGGTGGAGGTGTCCGCCCAGTGCGCATCCTCGACGATGACGAGCGCCGGGCGGTCGGCCCCAGCTGCAGTCAGGGCGACGAGCGCAGCATCGAACAGTTCGGTCCGTGTGGTGTGCGGGAGTGGACCGAACAATTCGGTGAACGCGAGGTACGGAATTCCGACCTCACCGAGGTCCAAGCACCGCCCGACCAGTACCCGAGATCCGCGTGCTTCCACATTGCGCCGCAGTTCTGCCAGCAGCCGCGTTTTGCCGACACCGGCGTCACCGGACAGGACGACCGCGGCAGGTACGCCTCGGCCAGCATCGGCGACGACCTGTTCGAGCGCCGCGAGTTCGGCGTCCCGTCCGATCAGAGTGCGAGCCACGCCAACAAACTACGCCGCACTCGTGGTCGATGGTCGTTCTGTGCGCGGCTGCGCACCCGGCGGTCGTACGCTCGCAGCGAATCGGCAACACGGCGTTCATGATCGGCCAGAACATCATAGGTGGGGTGCATGAAACCCACTCTGGCTCCGCCGCACCGTCCGCACATCGGACGAGTTCCCTATCTTCGGTCGAACCGACGTGCGAGAAAGCCCTAGGGAACAGCCGACGCGATTACCTCACAAGGGACATGTCAGGTGATTGACACCAGTTGAGTGATGTCGTCGAAGGGCAACGGTCCGTCGACGACGGCTCCGACGACGGCGCTGTTGAGGATGATCGATCCGCCGTGGTTGTCCAGGAATGCGGTATCGGCGGCGTCCCGTCCGGTGGCGATGCGGACCAGAGTCGATCGCGGCGCGAGGCAGGTCGCGTCCACCACTCGCCATTGGCCTTCGACGAATGCTTCGGCGACCGCATGGAAGTCCATCGGATCGCAGCCAGGCGCATATACCGCTACCAGGCGAGCAGGGACATTGACCGCGCGAAGCAGGGCCACCACGAGGTGGGTGTAATCGCGGCACACTCCGGCACCGGCGAGGAGTGTGTCCACCGCGCCGTCGATGGGGTCGCTGCTGCCCGGGACGTAGCTCAGCCGCGCCCCGACCCAGGACGAGACCTCTGCCAGCAACTTCTCCGATGGCGGGTAGGAACCGAATTCGGTTGCTGCGAAGCCGAAGAACTTGTCTGCTTCGGAGTAGCGGCTGGGCCGCAGGTACAGCGAGAGATCGTAATCGGAGACCGGGGCCGGCTCGGTGTTGCCGTAGATGGTTGCCGAATACGACGCCTCGAGCTTGCCGACTCCGGCATACAGCTTGTGAATCCGGGTGCCGTGCGCGCCGCTGATCTCCTGCGCTTCGACCGGTTGCCCGTCGAGTGTGAACGAGAGCGCTTCCCACACTTCGGTTCCTGGATGCGGTGCGATCGCGATCTGGAACTCGAGGGTGCTGGCCTCGGTCACGTCGACATCGAGGTACGCGGAGACATCACGTTTCATCGTGCCGATCCTGCCATCTCCGAGCCGTTCGCGCAGATCATGACTCGTCGGTGAGACGTTCGCCCGTCACCAGGAATATGACCCTCTTGGCGACCTCCACCGTGTGATCGGAGTAGCGCTCGTAGAACCGGCCGAGCAGGGTGATGTCCACTGCGGCAGGCACGCCGTGCGGCCAGTCGGGTGCGGAGGTCAGCATGAACAGGCTGCGGTGCAGAGTGTCCATTTCCTCATCCTGGACGCGCAGACTTGCCGCGAGTTCGGCGTCTCTGGTTTCGAGCACGCGCTGCGTCGCCTCGGCCTGCGCGACGGCAACTCGACCCATCTGCTCGAACACGCCCTCGACCTCGGGCGGCAGTACGTGCGCGGGATGGCGACGACGAGCCAGTTCGGCGATATGCACGGCAAGGCCGCCCATTCGCTGCAGATCGGCGACGATGTTGATTCCGGAGACGACGCGACGTAGATCGTGAGCAACGGGTGCCTGCAGGGCCAGAAAGCCGAATGCTCCGTGCTCCCATTCGACCGCGAGGGTGTCGATCTCTTCGCGGTATTCGATGGTCCGTTCGGCGAGGACGATGTCGGCGGTCAGCAGCGCTTTGGTGGCGTCGACCATTGCCTTCTCGGCAATCCTCGACATGTCGGACAGGTTCGACGCCAACGTGTCGAGCGCCTCCGTGTAACTGTCCCTCACGTACTACTCACCCCTACCGCTGTTGCCCTCGACGCGGGGCCCGTAGGAACTACCCCCAAGCGCATCCTTCTACACTCGTGACGCCGTGTGGCAGCCTTCGTGACATGAACACTGTGAAGTCGGTCATGCTGTTCGCGGTGGCTGCACTGTTCGAGATCGGTGGTGCATGGCTGGTCTGGCAGGGAATTCGCGAGCATCGGGGATGGCTGTGGGCCGGAGCCGGGGTGATCGCTCTCGGTGCCTACGGATTTGTCGCAACCCTGCAACCCGACGCCAACTTCGGCCGCATTCTCGCCGCGTACGGCGGGGTGTTCGTGGCGGGATCGCTGCTCTGGGCCATGGTGGTCGACGGCTTTCGGCCCGATCGCTGGGACATCACCGGCGCGTCGATCGCATTGATCGGCGTGGCGGTGATCATGTACGGCCCGCGCTGATTCGCGCGGGCCGTACGTCAGCAGATCAGCAGTTCGACGGTGCAGGCACTCCGTAGAACCGATCCTTGATCCAATTCTGCGCCTCGCCGAGGCCCAAGAGGTCTGGAATCAAATGTCCTGCACCGGAACCCGGCACAATTGCCGGAACCTGCGCGGAGCTCAGCTGCACGGTGGCACCCTTGCCGCACCAGTCACCGGCCAGACCGACGGCCTGTCCGTGGGGAACGATGTCGTCGGACGTACCGGACTGGATCAGCACCGGAGCGTTCGGCGTCCGCTCACCGATCTTGTTCTTGGCCAGGATCTCCTGCGCGACAGGCAACCTGTCCAGCACTACCGACAGCGGCTCGCCGGTCTTGGTGTACTCGTTGGTGCGGTGCAACCCGACGTTCAGAATCGTCTCTCCGACACATTGATTCGCGACCAAATTCAGCATGGCCTTGCCTGCGTCGTTGATGTTCTCGTCGACGATCGGCCGCAGACCGGGGTCGGAATTGAGCAGACCGTTGAGGGTGTAGCCGATGACGCCGGTGAGGATGGTGCCGTCCACCTGCTCGAGGGTTGCCTTCAGATCTGCCGGAGGTGCGCCTGCGTACGTGCCGACGAGGTTCATCTCGGGTGCGTAGTCATCCGCGAGTTCCGCTGCGGCAGCGGCCGCGCCACCACCCTGCGAGTAGCCGTAGGCGGCTACCGGACCGTCACCGGAAATCTTGGTGCCCTGCAGTTTCTGGGCCGCCCGGGCCGCGTCGAGTACAGCGTGCGCTTCCGATGCTCGGTTGACGTAGGTGTGGGCACCAGGCGTACCGAGACCCTCGTAGTCGGTGATGACGACGCCGTAGCCCTGGGACAGCAGTGAATACGCCGCGAGCACCTCGTACTCGACCATGAAGCCCAGCGGCGGGGTGTAGGTGATGACGTTGTTGAGCATTTTCGACGGCGCGCACTGATCGCCCTGGCCCTGAGTGCCCGGCGCGAGTACCACCAGCGGACGCGGACCCGGGCCGGTCCACTCCGCGGCAGGATCGATGTAGGTACCGGTCACCGCATTGGGAGCGTCGTTCGAGTCGGTGC
This sequence comes from Rhodococcus ruber, assembly GCF_027270735.1. Classification (GTDB taxonomy): domain Bacteria; phylum Actinomycetota; class Actinomycetes; order Mycobacteriales; family Mycobacteriaceae; genus Rhodococcoides; species Rhodococcoides rubrum_A. The sequence goes on from NZ_JAPWIJ010000006.1 coordinate 258,341, forward strand.
TGCGGTACATGATTCGAGTTGCGGCACCGGGCAGCGGGCCGCCAATTCCAGGGACCGACAGAGCGAGATGCGAAGGCTCCGAACGGATCACGTCACCCGGCGACCCTGCGGGCAGCGGACTCGGCGGTAGGTAGAAAACGGATTCGACCGTGGAACCCGTGGACGGAGCCGCCGACACAGTCGGTGCCGTCACCCCGATGAATACTGCCGCTACTGCGACGGCCGAACCGAACACGCGCTTATACCGCACCCTGGAAACCCCCAACGTCGATCACTTGTCTTCAAGTGAGCGCTACCCCGTGTAGCACTTAACGTGACGCACCTTACGTGATGCGTCACACAACGCATAGGGCCAGTTTGGATTCCTCCCGGTCAGCGTCGTCGCCGATGCATCGCGGCTTTGGCAATGTCGACTTCGTCGCTGGTGAACGGGCGACCCGGAAGTGCCGATCGAGGGACGCCGTCACCGCGAAGCCCGTCGAGCAACACGGTGAAATAGCGACGCCAGTTGGATGCGTCGACGGCACTGGAGAATTCGACGCTCGCGCCGATCATCCCGAGGACCGGATAGAAATCACTGACCGCGATGTCGGGACGTAGCTGCCCGGACGCCGATGCCCGATCGACGATTTTCTCGAAGAACGGGTCGATGCGCGAGCGAACCTGAGCAATCCCGCGGCACCCCTCGTCCGAGCCCAGCACGACGTCGCCCAGACCGCGATCGGCGGACATCCCCTCGCACACCTCGGCCAGGAACTGCACCAGGCCCTCCCATGGATCCTGGGCGTCCAACGCCCGCTTGGCGGTCGCGAGCATGTCCTCGAGCCGCTGCTCGAATACGCCGTCGATCAATTCTTCCTTGCACGAGAAACGTCGATAGACGGTGCCGACGCCCACCTTGGCGTGCGCCGCGACGTCGTCGAGGGTGATGTCGATGCCATGTGAGGCGAACAGCTCACGGGCCGCATCCACGATGCGACGTCGATTGCGTTCGGCATCTGCCCGTAGGGGCTTCGATGCCGCTGTGTCCGCTCTCACACTCATTCGATGTCCGTTTCACCCGATAAGCGGAGGACATTCCTCCACTTAGCTGCTACCTTTGCTCTACAACCGGAGGGTACACCTCCGCATAGTCGAACCGAGGACACTATGACCACCCTTTCATCGGAGAACGTGGGCGACGCCACGTCGACCACTACGCCGGTCGACGAACGCGCGCATCGGAATCGTTGGCTGATTCTCGCGACGCTCGGACTGGCTCAGCTCATGGTCGTGCTCGACGCGACCATCGTGAACATCGCACTCCCCGCCGCCCAGCTCGACCTGGGCTTCGACAACGCCGACCGCTCCTGGGTCGTCACCGCATATGCACTCGCGTTCGGCAGCCTGTTGCTGCTCGGCGGCCGGCTCAGCGACCTCTTCGGTCGACGTAACACCTTCCTCATCGGACTCGTCGGCTTCGCGCTGATGTCGGCAGTGGGCGGCGCGGCCGTCAACTTCGGCATGCTCGTTGCAGCCCGCGCAGGCCAAGGTCTCTTCGGTGCACTACTGGCCCCCGCGGCTCTATCGCTGCTGGCCACCACCTTCACCGATACCAAGGAACGCGCCAAGGCATTCGGCATCTTCGGAGCCATCGCAGGCGGCGGCGGCGCACTCGGCCTGCTGCTCGGCGGCATGCTCACCGAATGGGCCAACTGGCGCTGGAGCCTGTACGTCAACCTGATCTTCGCCGCACTCGCGTTCGTCGGCGGCTTCATGTTCCTGGCCAAGCACAAGGTCGACGTCCGACCCAAGCTCGACATCCCCGGCACGATCGCTGTCTCGGCCGCGTTGTTCTCGATCGTCTACGGCTTCGCCCACGCCGAGTCCGACGGCTGGAGCAATCCCGTCACCCTCGGATTCCTCGCCGCCGGTGTCGTACTGCTCGCGGTGTTCGTAACCATCCAGATGCGCGTCGAGCACCCGTTGCTGCCGTTGCGGATCGTGCTGAACCGCACTCGTGCGGGATCGTTCCTTGCGGTATTCGTCACCGGCGCAGGCATGTTCGCGGTGTTCCTGTTCCTGACGTACTACCTGCAGAACACGCTGAAGTACACACCCATCACCACCGGGTTCGCGTTCATGCCGATGATCGCGTCGCTGATTCTCACCGCGACACTGTCGACGGCGCTGATCCTCCCCCGCTTCGGACCCCGCATCCTGATGACGACCGGCCTGGTCGTGGCCTCCGTCGGAATGGGACTGCTGACGCAGATCGACATCGACAGCAGCTACGTCACGCACATCCTGCCCGGCCTGGTCATCATGGGCCTCGGACTCGGAGCCACCATGGCACCGGCCATGCAGGGTGCAATCTCGGGCGTCGACGCGGACGACTCCGGCGTCGCGTCGGCCACGGTGAACACGATGCAGCAGGTGGGCGGCTCGATCGGCACGGCGCTGCTGAGCACAGTGGCAGCCAACGCAGCCACCAGCTACGTCAGTTCCAACATTGCAACGGCAACCGATGCGGCTCTACTGCAGGCCAATGCCGAGATCGCCAGCTACACCACCACGTTCTGGTGGGCGTCGGGAATCTTCCTGCTCGGCGCAATGCTGTCGGCCACGCTCCTGAAGAAGGGACCGTTGCCCTCGGCTCCCGAAGGTGCGGTTGTCGTCGGGCACTGAGTGCCTGCGGCAGTGGTGTGGTTATGCGCCCCCTGAGGCACATAACCACACCACTAGCCTTCGAGCAGTTTCTCCGTCGCGGCCAGCAACACGCAGGTCGCGACGCCGTCCATCGACTTCTCCAGCTCACCGAGCGACGGGAAGCTCGGGGCGAGGCGAATGTTCTTGTCTTCCGGATCTTTTCCGTACGGGAAGGCCGAGCCGGCGGCCGTCAGAGCAATTCCGGCGTCCTTGGCCAGCGCGATCGACCGGGCGGCCGTGCCCTCGAGCACGTCGAGGCTGATGAAGTAGCCCCCCTTGGGTTCGGTCCAGGAGGCGATCTTCGAGGCACCGAGCCGATCCTCGAGGATCTGCTGCACCAGAGCGAACTTGGGCTTCAGGATCTCACGATGCTTGGCCATGTGGGCCCGCACCCCCTCGGCGTCGCCGAAGAAACGCAGATGCCGCAGCTGGTTCAGCTTGTCGGGGCCGATGCTCTTCTTGCCGAGGTGCTTTTGGTACCAGGCGAGGTTCTCCTCGGAGCTACCGAAGAAGCTGACGCCCGCACCGGCGAACGTGACCTTCGACGTCGAGGCGAACACGAACGCACGATTGGGGAAACCTGCCTCGGCCGACATGCCGATGACGTCGTAGGACGGCGCGAACTCCTCGGTCAGTGGGTGCACCGCGTAGGCGTTGTCCCAGAACAGACGGAAGTCGGGTGCTGCAGTGGGCATGGTGGCGAGCGCGCGAACGACTTCCTCCGAAAAGACGGCCCCGGTGGGATTCGAGTAGTTCGGCACCACCCACATGCCCTTGATCTGCGGATCCGACGCCACCAGGTTGGCGATCTCGTGCACGTCCGGTCCGGCGGGCCCCATCGGAACCGGGATCATCTCGATGCCGAAGCTCTCGGTGATCGCAAAGTGCCGGTCGTACCCGGGAGCCGGGCACAGGAAGCGAACGTTCGGCTCGGCCGACCACGTCCGAGGGGAGTCGGGCAGCCCGTGCAGCAGTGCCCAGACCACCAGATCCTGCATGATCTCGAGGCTGGCGTTGTTGCCGGCGAGCAAGTTCTTCACCGGGATGCCGAGCAGTTCCCCGAAGATGGCACGCAGTTCCGGCAGACCCGCGAGGCCGCCGTAATTGCGGCAATCGGTGCCGTTGCCGTCCCTGAAATCCGCGCCGGGAAGCGTCAGCAGATCGGCAGCGAGATCGAGCTGCTCGGGTGACGGCTTGCCACGTGTGAGATCGAGCTTCAGATTCTCGGCCTTGAGCTGCGTGTACTTCGCGCTCTGCCGCTCGTGCTCGGAGGCGAGCTCCTCATGGTTCATCAGACCCAACTGGGTTTGCGCTGGCATGTGGAGCGGCCTCTCGGTGACGGGTTCCCCGGACAGTGTCGATGTCACTGAATAAAGGGGACCCCGCGCACCCGGCAGAGCCCATTGACCCTTGCTGCCTTCCGGCCCTGGGGGAGTTCACAGGATGCGCGCCGCGCGGGATCCGTTAGGAAGTGTAGCCGTCCCCGGGATAAGAACGCATCACCACCCTTCGCGCCTCCCGATTTGGGAGATGGTGGGGGTAACCGGGTAAGCTCCCCCACGGAGGATTCGCCTAGTGGCCTATGGCGCTCGCCTGGAACGCGGGTTGGGTTAACGCCCTCAGGGGTTCAAATCCCCTATCCTCCGCCAGAGAAGCCCCCGTGACACGTCACGGGGGCTTCTTGCTGTTCATTGGTGTTGCCATCCGCCCGCCCTGGTTCGCGCCCACCCCGTTCGCGCCCACCCGTCTCCGGATCAATGGGCGTTCGAGTCAGTCTGAGTGCAACAAAGCCGCATTCATCCGGTCGCGGGCGGCGACCCGATCCGAATGAATGCGACTTTGTTGCAATCTGAGCGACTGAGACCCACATTGATCCCAAAGTGGGGGTGCAGCGGAGCGGGCGGCACCGAACCTAACGAGCCGACCAACCACCGTCCATGGTGTACGACGCTCCGGTCACCATGCCCGCATGTTCGGAGCTCAACCACCCCACCAGTGAGGCGACTTCGGCTGGTTCGACGAGTCGCTTGATGGCAGCCTCGGTCAGCAGCACCTTTTCGAGTACTTCGCCTTCGGGGATGCCGTGTGCGATGGCTTGGTCGGCGATCTGTTTTTCCACCAACGGCGTTCGTACGTATCCCGGGTTGACGCAGTTGCTCGTCACACCGTGGGCTGCGCCTTCGAGGGCCGTCACCTTCGACAGTCCTTCGAGTGCGTGTTTGGCGGTGACGTAGGCGACCTTGAATTCCGACGCCCGCAGTCCGTGCACCGACGACAGGTTGATGACCCGGCCGAACCGGCGGGCATACATCCCGGGCAGTGCCGCACGAATCAACAGAAACGGTGCCTCCACCATCAGCGTCTGAATTCTGCGGAACGCACCCGGGTCGAAGTCGACGATCGGTGCAACTGTTTGGATACCCGCATTGTTGACGAGGATGTCGACGTCCAAGCGAAGATCGTCCAGCGCGGTGGTGTCGAGCAGATCCACCGACCACACCTCACCGCCGATCTCCGACGCCAATTCCTTTGCCGCAACGTCGTTCACATCGGCGAGGGTGACGCGTGCACCGCGACCGGCGAGCTCGCGTGCACACGCGGCCCCGATCCCGGACGCTCCCCCGGTGACGAGGGCGGAGCGTCCGGTCAGGTCTGTCACCGCTGTGCATTCTGATCGAGCAGACCGGCCTTCGCCAGCTCCGCCTCGGTGGCCAGGTTCTTGGCGTCGGCGATGTCGATGCTTTCGAGCGCCAACCCCTTGGTCTCCCGAGCGACGACGACGGCAACCACGGTGATGGCGCAAGCCACGGCCAGGTACACCGCGATCGGCACGGACGAACCGTAGATGTCGAGCAGCTTGACCGCGATGATCGGAGCCAGCGAGCCGGCGACGATCGAGGTGACCTGGTAGCCGAGCGACACTCCGGAGTACCGCATCCGCGTCGGGAACATCTCGGCCATGATGGCGGGCTGCGTGGCGTACATGAAGGCGTGGAACATCAGGCCGATGATGATGGCCAGCAGGATGACGACGTTGTGTCCGCTGTTCATCATGGGGAACGCGAAGAAGCCCCACGTGGCCGCGGTGAGCGCACCGGCGAAGTACACCGGACGACGACCGATGCGGTCGGCGAGCCTGCCCACCAACGGAATTGTGCAGAAGTGGATCGCGTGGGCGATGAGCATCCACCACAGGATCGTGCTGGTGTCCGTGCCCACCTCGACCTTGAGGTACGTGATGGAGAAGGTGACGACGAGGTAGTACATGACGTTTTCACCGAAGCGCAGGCCCATTGCGGTGAACACGCCACGCGGGTAACGCTTCACGACCTCGAAGACGCCGTACGACGCGGCCTTGATGACCTCGGCCTGCTTGTGTGCCTCGAGGAAGATCGGGGCGTCCGAGACCTTGGTGCGGATGTAGTAGCCGACGAAAACGATGACGGCGGAGAGCCAGAACGCGACGCGCCAGCCCCAGCTGAGGAAGGCTTCATCGGACAGTGTGGTCGTCAGGACCAGCAGCGCGACGGTGGCGAGCAGGTTACCTGCGGGCACACCGGCCTGGGGCCAGCTGGCCCAGAATCCGCGAGACTTGTTCGGGCTGTGTTCTGCCACAAGGAGAACCGCGCCTCCCCATTCGCCGCCGACGGCGAAGCCCTGAATGAAGCGCAGCGTCACCAGCAATGCCGGTGCCCAGTAGCCGATCGCCTCGAATGTCGGTAGGCAGCCCATGAGGAACGTGGCTCCGCCGACGAGGACGAGGCTGAACTGCAGCAACTTCTTTCGGCCGTACTTGTCTCCGTAGTGGCCGAAGACGATGCCGCCCAACGGCCGGGCGACGAAGCCGACGGCGTAGGTGACGAAAGCCGCGAGGATCGCGTCGAGCTCGCTTGTTCCGGCAGCGAAGAAAATCTTGCTGAACACCAGCGTTGCGGCGGTGCCGTAGAGGAAGAACTCGTACCACTCGACGATGGTGCCTGCCATCGACGCTCCGACGACCTTCTTCAGGCCTGCGGGAGTGGCATCGGGATCCGGTTCGGGTCGTTCGGTCAGCGGCTGATCGACGCTCATGTCTTCTCCTGTGTTGCTCGGCACTGCATGCTCATATTTGTGACAGACCACACATGTCGCGGGTTGCTCTGAGTATTGGTGCAGATGTTTCTGGGCGCAAGAGCCATGAACGCAGGTGGGATCTGCAAAACTGCACACATGACACGCGGCGGCGCGAAGATCCCCAGTGCAGACGACCTGCTGGTGCTGCTCGCCGTCAGTCGAACCGGTCGTTACAGCTCCGCAGCCGACGACCTGGGTATCAACCACACGACCATTTCCCGACGCATCGCCGCACTCGAAGACACGCTCGGCGGCCGGGTCCTCACCCGTGGTGCCGGCGGCTGGGAGCTGACGCAACTGGGCCACGGGGCGCTGGCCGCAGCCGAGGCCGTCGAGGACGCGCTGCGCACCCTCGTCTCCACCGACGCAGGCGCGCTGGAAGGCGTCGTGCGTATTTCAGCGACCGACGGATTCAGCGCCTACATCGCAGCCCCGGCCGCGGCGCGGGTGCAGCGCGCTCATCCGCGAGTGTCCGTGGAGATTGTCGCGGTCACCAGACGCGCGTCGCAGCAACGATCGGGCTTGGACATCGAAATCGTCGTCGGGCAACCGCAGGTGCATCGCGCGGAGGCCATCCGGCTCGGGGACTATCTACTCGGTCTGTACGCCTCCGACACGTATCTGAACGAACACGGAACACCACGGGTGCCGGCCGATCTCTCTGCTCACCCGTTCATCTACTTCATCGACTCGATGCTGCACGTCGACGATCTCGATCTGGCCCCCAACTTCACCCCGACGATGCGCGAATCGGTCACCTCCACCAACGTGTTCGTTCACGTCGAAGCCACCAGAGCATCAGCGGGAATCGGACTGCTGCCATGCTTCATGGCAGACCGTCACCCCGACCTACAAAGAATCCTGCCCGACGCCATCGCCGTGAAACTGACCTACTGGCTCGTCACCCGCACCGAAACCCTGCGACGGCCGGAGGTCTCAGCAGTGGTCGACGCGATCCGCGCGGTCGTCACCGAGCAGCGCTCGGCTCTGCTGGGCGAGAGCTGACAGACGGCCGCGTCATATTTGCGTCATGACTGAATTCCCAGGCGTAAAGGATCCGTAAGGATCGTCTTCGGGCCAATTTTGACGGCGTAAACATATCGATGACCGGAGAGTCATAGACCCTCCGACCAGCGCTGATGATGCGTTGGACCGCACTATGTCGAAGAGGCTCGGACGTTCATGGCTGATTTGGGTTATCTCCTCGTCACGGCCGCGGGGTTCGGTGTATGTGCACTGATCCTGCGGGCGTTGGCGACCACTGCCACTACGAAGGCGAAGGCGAAATGACGCTCGACGGAACCATCAACGTCGTACTCGTGGTGATCGCCGCCGCGGTGGTCATCTATCTGTTCGTGGCACTGCTCGACCCGGAGAGGTTCTGAGAACATGACTGCAGCTCTGGCAGCATCGCTCCAGATCCTCGTGGTCGTCGTCGTTCTGGCGATCGCGTACGTACCTCTCGGTGACTACATGGCGAAAGTCTTTGCCACCGAACATGATGTCGATACAACAGCAGAGAGCCTCGGTGCCGCAGGGAGTACAGCCACCCTGCAGCGCACCCGCGGCGGCACAACCGTGTGGGCAGATCTTCGTATCGAAAGGCTGATCTACCGCCTCTGCCGAATAGACCCGCGCTCCCAGCAGACCTGGGTCGGGTACGCGCTCTCGCTACTCGGCTTCTCCGCTGCGAGCGTCCTCTTTCTCTATGTGCTGCAACGAGTTCAGGGTGTTCTCCCGCTGAACGGAGGACTGTCGGGAGTGAGCCCGTCGGTCGCGTTCAACACCGCGATCTCCTTCGTCTCGAACACCAACTGGCAGTCGTACACACCCGAGACGACGATGTCGAACCTGACGCAGCCCTTGGGCTTGGCGGTGCAGAACTTCGTTTCTGCCGCAGTCGGACTCGCTGTCGCCATCGCCGTCGTGCGAGGTTTCGTGCGCGTGCGGACCGGCGGTGAGATCGGCAACTTCTGGGTCGACCTGGTCCGCGGAATCCTCCGGATCCTGCTACCTCTGTCCTTCGTCATCGCACTGATTCTGCTGACGCAGGGCGTAATTCAGTCCTTCAGCACAGGGTTCGCCTCGACGGGACTCGACGGGTCGTCGGTCTCGAACGCTTTGGCTCCTGTCGCCTCGCAGGAAGCGATCAAGGAACTGGGCACCAACGGTGGCGGAATCCTCGGCGCGAACTCCGCGCACCCGTTCGAGAACCCGACCCCCTTGACGAACGTCGTGCAGATCATCTCGATCCTGCTCATCCCGGTAGCGCTGACCCGCACGTTCGGCACCATGGTCGGCGACCGTCGTCAGGGCCTGACCCTGCTCGCGGTCATGGCGGCCCTGTTCGCAGCGCTCCTCACGGTCACTGCCGTTGCAGAATCCGGTGCGCGCGGCGTCGCCGCGCAGGCAGCAGGTTCGATGATGGAGGGCAAGGAAGTTCGATTCGGCATTCCCGGATCCACTCTCTTCGCCGTCGCGACTACGGGAACTTCCACCGGCGCAGTCAATTCCGCGCACGACAGCATGTCCCCACTCGGCGGCGGAGCCGTCCTGCTCAACATGCTCTTCGGCGAAATCGCTCCTGGCGGTGTCGGAACCGGTCTGTACGGACTGCTCGTACTCGCGATCATCGCGGTGTTCGTGGGTGGACTCCTCGTCGGCCGTACGCCCGAGTACCTCGGCAAGAAGATCGGGCAGCGCCAGATCACCCTCGCCGCACTGTCGGTACTGGTGATGCCAGCATTGGTTCTGATCGGCACCTCGATCACCGTGATTCTGTCCTCCACCACCGGCTTCCAGGGCAATTCGGGTGACCCGGGAACGCCAGGATCGATACACGGATTCACCGAGGTCCTCTACGCCTACGCCTCCGCCTCGAACAACAACGGCAGCGCGTTCGGCGGGTTGACCGTCACCAGCGACTGGTTCCAGACCTCACTGGGTATTGCGATGCTGCTCGGACGCTTCCTTCCGATCATCTTCGTACTGGCACTGGCCGGTTCGCTCGCCACATCCAAACGCACCGCTCCGAATCCGGGCACTCTTCCCACGACCGGACCGTTGTTCACCGGACTGGTACTCGGGACCTCCGTTCTCGTTGCGGCACTGACATTCTTCCCGGCCCTGGCTTTGGGCCCGATCGCAGAGGCACTGCAATGACCGTCACCTCATCCCGCCTCGTCGATGACGAACCCCGCGACGAATCCGACGTCGACAACTCCCCTACCCCGGTCCGATCCGGGTACTTCAGCCCCCGGCAGATGTGGACGTCACTGCCGTCCGCGTTCGCCAAACTCGACCCACGGCATCTTGCCCGCAACCCGGTCATGTTCGTCGTGCTCATCGGCTCCGTCGTCACCACCGTGCTCGCAATCCTCGACCCGTCTGTCTTCTCCTGGCTCGTAGCGGCGTGGCTCTGGTTCACGTTGTTGTTCGCCAACCTTGCCGAGTCCGTGGCCGAGGGTCGAGGTAAGGCCCAGGCCGCGAGCCTGCGTGCGGTCAAGCGAGACACGGTCGCGCGCCGTCGGACATCGAACGGGACCATCGAAGAGGTTCCCGGCACCGAATTGAAGGTCGGTGACGAGGTCGTCGTCTCCGCCGGCGAAATCATTCCGGGAGACGGCGATGTCATCGAAGGCATTGCGAGCGTGGATGAATCGGCCATCACCGGCGAATCTGCGCCGGTCGTCCGCGAATCGGGCGGTGACCGTTCCGCGGTGACCGGCGGCACCGGGGTGCTCTCCGACGAGATCGTCGTCCGGATCACCGCGGCTCAGGGCGAGACTTTCGTCGACCGCATGATTGCCCTCGTCGAGGGTGCATCGCGACAGAAGACCCCGAACGAGATCGCGCTGAACATCCTGTTGGCTTCGCTGACGATCATCTTCATGCTGGCCGTCGTCGCGATCGGACCGATGGGCGCGTACGGCGGCGAGGAACAAGACCCGATCAAGCTGATCGCGCTGCTGGTGTGCCTGATTCCGACGACCATCGGAGCACTGTTGTCCGCCATCGGAATTGCCGGCATGGACCGACTGGTTCAGCGCAACGTCCTTGCGATGTCGGGCCGCGCCGTCGAGGCGGCGGGCGATATCGACACGCTCCTGATGGACAAGACCGGCACGATCACCTTCGGCAACCGCCGTGCCACCGGGCTTCATCCCGCACCCGGCACGACGGCAGGCGAACTCGCCGCAGCAGCACGGTTGTCCTCCCTCGCCGACGGCACACCCGAAGGCCGCAGCATCGTCGATCTGTGCGGAGTCGAATACTCGTTGCCCCTGCACGCCACGGACACCGAGAAGACCGGCGAATTCGTCGCCTTCACCGCCCAAACCCGCATGAGCGGAATCGATCTCGACGGCACCCAGGTTCGTAAGGGTGCCTCCGATTCGGTGCTGGCGTGGGTCCGCAGCAACGGCGGTCCCTCGATCGCCCTGGAGATCGACGACATCTCGAACAGCATCGCCGAAATGGGCGGCACACCATTGGTGGTCGCTACTGCACCCCAGGGCGGTCCCGCGCGCGCACTGGGTGTCATCGAACTCTCCGATGTCGTCAAACCCCACATCGCAGAACGATTCGCACAGTTGCGGGCCATGGGCATCAGGACCGTCATGGTCACCGGCGACAATCCGCGGACCGCGAAAGCCATTGCAGCCGAAGCAGGTGTCGACGACTTCCTCGCCGAGGCCACACCCGAGGACAAGCTTGCGTTGATCCGCAAAGAGCAGGAAGGCGGCCGACTGGTCGCGATGACGGGCGACGGAACCAACGACGCCCCCGCTCTGGCGCAGGCCGATGTCGGTGTCGCGATGAACACCGGCACGTCGGCAGCGAAAGAGGCCGGCAACATGGTCGATCTCGATTCCGATCCGACCAAGTTGATCGAGGTCGTCGAGATCGGTAAGCAGTTGTTGATCACCCGCGGTGCGTTGACGACGTTCTCCCTCGCCAACGACCTCGCAAAGTACTTCGCGATTCTGCCGGCGATGTTCAGCGTCGTCTACCCACAACTCGATGGCCTCAATATCATGCGGCTCGCCACTCCCGAATCGGCGATCCTGTCCGCGGTCATCTTCAACGCTCTTGTGATCATCGGGCTGATTCCGCTGGCGCTCAAGGGTGTTCGTTACGTCCCGTCGAGCGCATCGACACTGCTGCGCCGCAATCTGCTGCTCTACGGAGTGGGCGGCGTCATCACCCCGTTCATCGGGATCTGGCTCATCGACCTCGTCGTTCGTTTCATCCCAGGGATAGGCTGACATGCGTTTCGTACAGAGATTTCTCGGTCAGATCGTGGCAGGACTGTCGGTGCTGCTGGCGCTGACGGTCATCGTCGGTATCGGGTACCCAGCGGCAGTGTGGGCAGTGAGCCGCATCGGATCCAGCTCTGCCGAGGGGTCGCCGCTGCGTGACGCGAACGGGTGCGTCGTCGGTAGCAGTCTGATCGGGGTCGACCCGCAAGTCGAAGAGGGAGCGCCGGATCCGTTCTTCCACAACCGAGTTACCGGATCCATCTCCGACGAGGATGCCTTTGCCGCGAGCGACCCGGCTGCGTCATTGCCCACCAACCAGGGCCCCAGTAGCGACGCGCTGGCGGCATTCATCGAGGAACGTCGAGCCGTCATCGCCGAGCGTGAAGGCGTCGACCCGGCCGCCGTGCCGGTGGACGCGGTCACCGGATCCGGTTCGGGTATCGATCCCGATATCAGCCCCGCCTACGCGGCGATTCAGATCCAACGCGTCGCGCAGGTCAACGACATGAGCGTCGACGCGGTGACGGCTCTGGTGGCCGAACACACCGACGGAAGGCAGCTCGGTTTCCTCGGCAACGAGACAGTGAACGTGCCGGAACTCAATGTCGCTCTGGGACTGACGGCACCGGGGTGCGGTACGAGCTGAACCTCGACGGTCAAGGGCAGCAGGTAGACGACATGGGAAAAAAGACCGGCAAGCGGGGGTCCGGCGGACTCGATCGCGGTGAACTGCGCATCTATCTCGGGGCCGCGCCGGGGGTCGGTAAGACCTTCGCGATGCTCGGTGAAGCGCACCGCAGGCAAGAACGTGGATGCGATGTGGTCGCGGGCGTGGTGGAAACCCACGGCCGCGCCCGCACCGCCGCCTTACTGGACGGCATCGAACTGGTTCCTCCGCGGATAGTCCACTACCGCGGATCGATCGCTCAGGAACTCGATGTCGCAGCGATCATCGAGCGTGAGCCCTCCCTGGTGCTCGTGGACGAGCTCGCCCACACCAACACCCCGGGTAGCGCCCACGAGAAGCGCTGGCAGGACGTCGAGGAATTGCTGGCAGCGGGAATCGATGTGGTCTCGACCCTGAATGTGCAGCATCTGGAGAGCCTCAACGATGTCGTCGAGCAGATCACCGGTGTGCCGCAAAGAGAAACCGTGCCGGATTCGGTGGTGCGCGCAGCGGAACAGATCGAATTGGTCGATGTGGCTCCAGAAGCTCTGCGCCGCAGACTCTCCCACGGAAATATCTACGCAGCCGAGAAGGTCGACGCAGCGCTGAGCAACTATTTCCGTCAAGGAAATCTGACAGCTCTGCGCGAACTGTCGTTGTTGTGGATCGCCGATCAGGTCGACGCTGCATTGGCGAAATACCGCAGTACACACGACATCACCGACACGTGGGAAGCACGTGAGCGTGTTGTCGTCTCGGTGACCGGTGGACCGGAGTCCGAGACCCTGCTGCGCCGCGCAAGCCGAATCGCCTCGCGGTCCAGCGCGGAACTGATGGTGCTGCACGTGATCCGCGGTGACGGCCTCACCGGCGTCTCGGCACCGCAGATGGGGAAGGTCCGCGTACTCGCAGCGAGTCTCGGCGCAAGCATGCACAGTGTCGTCGGTGACGATGTGCCGACCACGCTGCTCGACTTCGCACGAGGGGCCAACGCAACCCAGCTCGTCATCGGAACCTCGCGGCGGTCTCGCTGGGCCCGAATACTGGACGAGGGCATCGGCGCTGCGGTCATTCAGAACTCGGGCAAGATCGACGTGCACATGGTCACCCACAACCAGATCAGTCGAGGTTTTCGGCTCGGACGGCTGATTCCGCCCAACCCGAAGCACCGACGGATTCTGTCCTGGGTTGCCGCCGTGGTCGTACCCGTTGTCTCGGCCCTGGCGATGCTGCTGGTGGATCCTTATCTCGATCTCGGCGGCGAGAGCGCCCTGTTCTTCATGGTCGTGCTGGCCGTTGCACTCTTGGGTGGCGTTGCGCCCGCGGCACTGTCGGCCTTGATCGCAGGATTGTTGCTCAACTACTTCTTCGCCGACCCGCGGTACAGCTTCACCATCGCCGAACCCGACAACTTCGTCACCACCGTGGTGCTGCTCATCATGGCAGTGGCAGTGGCATTTCTCGTCGACGCGGCCGCCCGACGCACCCGCGAAGCTCGGCGAGCATCTCAGGAAGCCGAGCTCCTGACCCTGTTCGCCGGAACGGTGTTGCGCGGCGGCGACATTCGAACGCTGTTGGAACGAGTCCGCGAGACGTACTCCCAACGCGCGGTCTCGATCATCAGAGGTGCTGGTGTCATCGTCGAATCTGTCGGTGATTCTCCGCCGGCCGTGCCCGATGACGCCGACACCGCGATCGACACCCCCGACGGTTCCTTCACGCTGCTCCTGTCCGGTACCAAGACCGGTGCGCACGATCGACGCGTGCTCAGCGCCGTGGCCAACCAGGCCATTGGCTTGATCAGGCAGACCGAACTTGCCCAGGAGGCCAGCGCCGCAGCAGGACTGAAGGAAGTCGACCGTCTCCGGCGCGCGCTGCTGTCTGCGGTCAGCCACGACTTACGAACGCCGCTTGCCGCGGTCAAGGCTGCGGCGTCGAGTCTGCGTGCGACCGATGTCGAATTCTCTGCCGAGGACACCGCAGAGCTGTTGGCGACCATCGAGGAATCGACCGACCAGCTGACGGGTCTGGTGGGCAACCTGCTCGATTCGTCGCGATTGGCCGCGGGGGTCATCCAGCCGAGCCGGTCCATCGTGTACGTCGAAGACGCTGTGGACGCAGCGCTCGTCGGAACACACACGGGTCGCGAACTCGTCATCGTCGATGTGGACGACGTCGCTGTCTCCGCCGACGCGGGTCTGCTCGAGCGCGTGCTGGCAAATCTGATCGACAATGCGCTGCGACACGCACCCGGATCGCCGGTACGGGTCGGGGCCGCCTACATCGGCGACCGAGCGGTGATCACCGTTGCCGACAGCGGCCCTGGGATCGCTCCCGGAAGCGAAGAGGCTGTGTTCGAGTCCTTCCAACGATCGGGTGACCGCGACAACACCACGGGCGTCGGGCTCGGACTCTCCGTTGTGCGTGGGTTCGTCGAAGCCATGGGAGGCTCGGTGACGGTGTCCGACACTGCCGGTGGCGGTGTGACCATGACCGTCGAATTGGCCCGAGCGGAATCGACTGCCAGAGGCGACTTCTCCGAGCAGACCCATGGGTGAATCCCGTTCCGCGATCAAGGTTCTGGTTGTCGACGACGAACCGCAGATCGTGCGCGCACTGCGCATCAACCTCACCGCCCGCGGGTACAACGTCGTCACCGCGGCCACCGGGACCGGCGCGCTACGCGCCATTGCGTCCGAGCACCCCGATGTTGTCATCCTCGACCTCGGACTGCCCGATATCGGCGGCCTGGACGTGCTCGCCGGCCTGCGAGGATGGAGCGAGATTCCGGTGATCGTGCTGTCCGCGCGCACCGACAGCGGCGACAAGATCGAAGCCCTCGACGCCGGTGCCGACGACTACATCACCAAACCGTTCGGGATGGACGAATTCCTGGCCCGACTACGCGTAGCCGTCCGCAGACGAGCCATCAGGACGTCCCCTACGGACCCGCTCGTGACCACCTCGTCTTTCACCGTCGATCTGGCCTCCAAGAGGGTGACCAGGGACGGCGAGATCGTGCATCTCACGCGCACCGAATGGGGAGTCCTCGAGATGCTGGCCCGCAATGCAGGCAAGCTGGTGGGGCAGAAAGAACTACTCAGAACTGTGTGGGGTCCCGGGCACGATCACGGCTCGAACTATCTGCGTATCTACATGTCTCAACTTCGACGCAAGCTCGAAGTCGACCCGGGCAAGCCTCGGCATCTCATCACCGAGACAGGAATGGGGTACCGACTCGTGGATTGAACCGGACCGGAGCAGGCATCTCGGGGAGCAGATCCAGATGGTGGGCTTGTCCGTCGGACAGTGTCAGAACACTCGGGCAGTCTCCGGGACCGTCGGCGATCGCGAGGACGTCACCGACCCGAACATCCGCCGGGAGCGACACTGTCGAGTCGATGACGCACCGGCGCAGAGGATCACTGCCGTCGGCGAGTACGAACACTTCTTCGACGCCCTGGCTGTGGCGGTTGGCGATGACCGCCGCGGCCGGAGCAGCCGGGGCGCAACCGGTTCCACCGTCCACCACCACGACGGCTCGTTGAGAATCCGTCCGGTCGATCGACCGGACGCGGCACACCGTCACCATGGACGCGTCGGTGATCGACTCCCCGGTATCGACGGCGAGCTGCGGACGCGGAAAGCGATGCCGGATACAGCCTTCGTCGATGGCGTCTTCGACGACGTCCGACAGAAGCGCAGTATCGAGTCCCGTCGGAGAATCGATCCGTAGATGCAGTCGATTACCGAGCACACCGTGATCTCGGTAGGCCTGAGCCATCACCCCGAGCGACTCGACGATCCGTGCGAACACCCCGTCGAGAGTGGACGCGCTGCATTCGACACCGTCGAATACCATTGCAGGACACTCGACAACCTGAGCGATGACATTCTCTGCATATTCACGATTGCCATCGGTGCTGACCAGAGTCGACTGTGCGAGGGCCACGGTACGGTCCGCATCCGAAATCCGGTGAAGACCTGCGGCGACGACGATTCGGCCCACTCGCTCACCCACCGGAAGTGACAGAAAGTGATCTGCAGCCTGCGCGCTCTGCGCTCGGCCGACGATGTGGGAGGGATCGACACCGAGCTGCCGGGCGGACGACAACGCTGCCATCGAGTCGACGACCAGCGTCAAGTGCTGCTCCCCTATCCAGCGCGCGACAATCGGGGCCAGCACACTGCCTGGCTGGTAGAGCATTTCGGCTGTGAACGACCCGAGCGCGATGCGATTGCACCTACCGCGCAGGCTGGTTTCGTCGATCACGCACACCGGCGTCGAGAAGCGATCGGCGATGTCGTCGAGGAACATTCCTGCCACCGTCACTCGACCGTGTCGATAGTGCGTCGTACTCGGCCACACGGCATGATCCAACCGCGGCGACAGTGCACCTCTGAGCGACGGCAGATAATCCAACAGAGTCATCGAACACATCTCCTCGTCGATACTGGGCCGAGTGCCGCCCTCAGTCGATCATCGTCCCGATTGGAGGCGAATTACCCTGCCATGACGGGAAATTGACGCTGCGGACGACGACCTTGACACCGCGGTAACAGATGCGCCTCGACCATCTGCACCCCGTAAGAATCTCGGTAGGTCGCATCAAAACTCCGTCAACGAACCGCCCGAGCGGTTCGCGCGGGCGTATATCTGAGTGCATGCCACTTTCGCTCGAAGCGCCCGATCACTCGACACAACTGCACAATTCGATCCACCTCATGCGTCGGGTCATTCCAGGGGTCGGTTTCGGTATCCGCGCGTCCGAGCTCGGCGACCGAGCTCTCGCCACCTGGGTACGGAACTCCGGTATCACCGTCCTCGCGCACGATGACGACGAGCTCGATCGTGTGCAGCTCAGCGGGATTCGACCGAACCAAATCGTGTTTCGATGCGGAGCCGGCACCGACGGTATCCGCAGTGCCGTGCACCGCGGGGTGTTCCGTTTCGTCGTCGGTACGGAGCCGCAGATCGCTCGAGTGACAGAGTGCGCGCAACGAACGAAATATGTCTACCTCGACAGCGATGCGCCGGCAGCACTCTGCGGTCACCGAGTGGAGGTGGTCGGCCTCCACAGCGACGTCAGCAACTCCGGCGACGCGGACGAGTGGGCCTCGGCGGCCGAAAGACTGCTGCGCCGAGCATCCGAGTCCACGACGTGCGGGTCGCCGGTGCACCGCATCATTCTGAGCGGCGGATCGACCGAGGAGTGGATGACCTGTTCCGCCCCGTACCTGACGTCCGTCGTGCGCTCTGTGGACGCTGCACTGGATGAGGGGTGCACCCGATGGAATCTGCCACGGCCTTCCGTCTCGGTGATACCGGCGCAGGCGGCGGCCCGCTGACGCTCCGGGAGGTGGCGTATACCGTCGAGTGGACAGAACTTCCGTCCCGAGAAGGAGCGTCCACTCGATGGCCGATATCGATTTCTACTTCGATCCGGTGTGCCCGTTCGCCTGGATGACCAGCAAGTGGGTCCGCAAGGTCCAAGCCCAGCGCGAGTACACCGTCGACTGGCGGTTCATCTCGCTGCGCCTGCTCAATTCGCACATCGACTACGACGCGCACTTTCCACCGGAGTACGAGGCCGGCCACACGGCGGGCCTACGACTGTTGCGGGCTGCTGCCTCTGTTCGTCGTGAGCATGGGTCGGACGCTGTCGGGCCGCTGTATCAGGCCCTCGGAACACGCATCTTCGACACCGAAGTAGTGCCCGACGACGCTGCGAGCCACGGCCATCGCGGCACCGCAGCATTCCTCGGGCCGATCCTCGAAGAACTCGGCTTGCCCACCCATCACACGGCAGCGCTGGACGATTCGTCACTGGACGACGAGATCCGGGCCGAAACCGATCATGCTCTCGCGCTGACCGGCAGGGACGTCGGCACACCCATCATCGCGTTCGAGCCGCCGGACGGCGTCGCCTTCTTCGGCCCCGTGATCAGCCGACTCCCCAGCGATGAAGAAGCAGTAGCGCTGTGGGACAACGTGATCGGTCTCGCTCGATTCTCCGGCTTCGCCGAGATGAAGCGAAGCCTTCGTGAGCTTCCTCAGTTGAAGGCGCTGGGGGTTCAGGAGGACGAGGTAGGCGTGCAACAGGACTGGCACGCCGGGAGCCGACGACAGAAGAAGTGATGTGTCGGCGCGGTCCGTCGACCCTCGATGACACCGACCCCAGCCGAACCGACTCGGCACGCAAGCTACGCCACAGGCCTCCAGGTAGCAGCTCGTCCGGCGGGGAGCGGATCATCGAAGAAGTACACGTACCTGCGCCTCGATCTCGGCCACCACGTCCTCGACCGACTTGTCGACGTTGATCGTCGCGGCCATGGCGACGAACATGATGGCGGACACGACGTGGGCTGTCAGAGCCGCCCGTTCCGGCTCGGCTGCGGTGTCTCGCGTCAGGATCGAGGCTATCTCGCCCTCCGTCTCCGCGATCAGCCCCAGAGCGACAGCGTGATGCGGCTCCTCCGGATCACCGAACACGATCTCGCGCAAATACGTTCGCCCGTTGTCGACCTGCTTCCGATTACACTCGACGACGGGTCTCACAACGGCCATCACGGCTCCGAGGGTGTCCTTCGCACGCGCCGCATCGATTCGGCCCCTGGCGAGAGCCTCCCCGTAGGTCGAGTTCTGGACGAGCAGCAGTAGTTCGCCCTTCGTCTTCGCGTACAAGAACAACGTCCCGGTTCCGATGTCCGCCTTCTCGGCGATCTCCTGGGTAGTCACGTCGTCGATCCCGCGTTCGAGGAAGAGGTCGCGAGCTGCGGCAGTGATGCGGGCGAGCTTGTCTTGCTTGTTCCGCTCTCGTCGGCTCACAGGCTCGCGGTGGGGACTCGGCATCGTCGACCTTTCGAGGAATATTTCTGATTGCACTCAGTTATGAGTATAGTCAATCTTGTTGTGCACTCACTCAAGCACACAGCATGCCAACACTCTCCAACTCAGTCGTACTCGTGACCGGCGCGAACGACGGATCGGAACAGGAAATCGATCATGAAAGCGTTCGTTCTCACCAAGTACAAGCAACCCCTCGAACTCCGCGACGTCGCGGAGCCGACCGTCGGCGATCACGAGGTCCTCATCGGTGTCGAGGCCGTCGGACTCAACCAGCTCGACGAGAAGATCCGCCTGGGCGAGTTCAAGCAAATCCTGCCCTACACACTCCCCCGCACGCTCGGGTACGACGTTGCCGGCACCGTCCTGGAGATCGGAGCGAAGGTACGCAGCGTCGCCGTGGGCGACGAGATCTATTCTCGGGTCGGCACCGACCACGTCGGAACCCTCGCCGAACGCGTCGCGGTAGCGGAGACCGACGTGACGCTCCGACCTACGACGGTGACCACGGTCGAGGCCGGATCGCTCCCGCTCGTTGCTCTCACCGCCTGGCAGGCTCTCATCGAGAAGGGAAACGTGCGCAGCGGCCACAAAGTACTCGTCCACGCAGGTGCCGGTGGTGTCGGCACCATTGCGATCCAACTGGCGAAACACCTGGGGGCGACCGTCGCCACCACCGCCAGCGCTTCGAATACCGATTTCCTCCACGACCTCGGTGCGGATCTCGTGATCGACTACCGAACACAGGATTTCGAGACCCTCCTCTCCGGATACGACCTCGTCATCGACAGCCTCGGTGGTGAAAATCTCGAGAAGTCTCTCCGCATACTGAAGCCCGGCGGCACGGCCATCGGCATCACCGGCCCTCCGGACCCGACCTTCGCACGTGAGGCAGGGCTCAATCCCGTTCTGCGACTTGCCATCGCAGCCCTGAGCCGAAAAATCCGCAGACAGGCCCGAAAGCTGGGCGTGAACTACGAGTTCATGTTCATGCACTCCGATGGTGACCAACTGCGCCGCATCGCGGCACTGGTCGACGACGGAACCATCCGCCCCGTCGTCGGAGCCACCTACCCCTTCGAGGAGACGCAGGAGGCCCTGCAGTCACTCGGCCTGGGCGGCATCCGCGGAAAAACCGTCGTCACCCTCCCCCACAACGAGAAAGCCAACGAGCAATGAGCAACGACAACACCTCGATCATCAGGTCCTACGCGCACGCACCGGTCCGATCGGTCACCGCCGGTGGCACCACCTACTCGTACCGAGAACTCGGACCGAAGGGCGGCATCCCCGTCGTGCTCTTCGTCCATCTCGCCGCCAACCTCGACAACTGGGATCCGCGCATCGTCGATCCCATCGCTCAGAATCGACATGTCATCGCCTTCGACAACACCGGCGTCGGTGCATCCTCCGGCACGGTCCCCAGCACCGTCGAGGAAGCCGCCGACGACGCCTACACCTTCATACGCGCACTCGGCTTCGACACCGTCGACATCTTCTCCTTCTCACTCGGCGGGATGATCGCCCAGGATCTCACCGTCAAGCATCCCGAACTCGTCCGCAAACTCGTCCTCACCGGAACCGGACCCCGTGGCGGACAGGACATCGACAAAGTCGCCGGCGTCACCTACTGGGACATCTTGCGCGCAACACTGAACCGTTCGGACCCTAAGGAATTTCTTTTCTTCAACCGCAACGCCACCGGCAAACGCGCGGGCAAGGCTTTCGTCGAACGCTTGAAAGAGCGCACCCACAACCGCGACAAGGACGTCAGCATTTCGGCGTTTCGCACGCAACTGTCCGCGATCAAGAAATACGGTCGGTCGGCACCATCCGATCTCTCCAAGATCACCCAACCAGTGTTGATTGCCAACGGAGACAACGACCGTATGGTGCCCAGCGTCCTGTCCGAAGACATGCACCGACGCATCGTCGGCAGCGAACTGGTCATCTACCCCGACTCGGGTCACGGTGGTGTCTTCCAGTTCCACGAGCAGTTCGCACCCCGTGCGGTCGAATTCCTGAACCGCTGACCGTTCTCGCCCTTCTTGCCGCCGTAAG
The DNA here is from genome assembly GCF_027270735.1 of Rhodococcus ruber. Lineage (GTDB taxonomy): Bacteria > Actinomycetota > Actinomycetes > Mycobacteriales > Mycobacteriaceae > Rhodococcoides > Rhodococcoides rubrum_A. Next base: position 279,978 of record NZ_JAPWIJ010000006.1, read on the forward strand.
AGGAATGACCCACGATCGAGGAGAAACTGCCATGCCATCTCTACTGGTCACCGGAGCCGGCCGAGGAATCGGGCTCGCAATCACCGAACACATGAGCACCGCAGGGTGGACGGTGTACGCAACCGCCCGCTCTCAATCCGCCCTGGCAATGCTGGACGCCATGCAAAACGTCCACGGTGTTCCACTGGACGTCACCGACAGACAGTCGATTTCGGCCTTGTCCGAACACCTTCCGAACAAATTGGATGGTGTGGTCAACAATGCCGGCATCATCGTGAACGGGCCCGTGGAGGGACTACACATCGACGATCTGTCGCGCCAACTCGACGTCAACGTGATCTCACAAGTGGCCGTCACCCAGGCAGTTCTGCCTGCGATCCGTGCAGGTCGGGGCCGAATCGTTTTCATGTCTTCGCTCAGTGGACTCATCACCACACCCGGTACGGGCGCGTACTGCGCATCGAAATATGCCATCGAAGCACTGGGTGACGCTCTTCGAATGGAGCTGCGCCCATGGAAGATTCCGGTGTCACTCATCGAACCCGGACCCATTCGGACCGACATGTGGGGCGAAATGCTCGACGACCATGATGCGATGGTCGCAAACTTGAGTAACGAGAACCGACTTCTCTACGCCGATCATCTCGCCGGTAGTCGAAAGTTGCTGGGACGCACCCAGAAACTCGCCGCGGACCCTGCGCGCGTCACCAAGGCCGTCGATCATGCTCTCACGTCCTCACGCCCCAAGCGTCGATACGTTCTCGACACTGTGAGCCGAATCCAGAAGTTCGCAGTCGCAGTGACTCCCACCCCTCTGAAGGACAGACTGCTGGCCTCACTGAGCTCCTGATACATCCGACGGACCGAGCAGGTCAATGGCGCACAGCCTCGGGTGGACCGTGGTCACCGAGCCACCGAGCATCGCTCGGCCGTGTCGGGTGAGAACCGATCGCTTGGGAGCGGCGTATACCGTCGACCGGAGCCGACGACAGAAAAAGTGATGTGTCGGCCGGATCAGCCGCCTCGCACGTCGTCCATGTTGCCGACTTCCGGGGTTCCGGCGTCGAGGCCGTAACGCAGGTATACGGTGCCTTTGCCGCCGACGGCCGGTGGCTCGAGCAGCGTCAGGTTGCTGGGCACGGTGCCGTCGGCAAACACTCTCTTTCCCGCCCCGAGAACGATGGGATGCACCCAGAGGTCGAGTCGATCGAAGAGCTTCTCGCGCAACAAAGTCTGGACCAGATCGAGACTTCCGACGACCTTGATGTGGTCGTGTCTCTCTCGGATCTCACGCACGGCGGCGACCAGGTCGGGTCCGAGTTGGGTCGAACCGTCCCACGGCAGATCGGGTGTGCCGCGCGAGGCCACGTATTTCGGGATCGAGTTGAACAACGTTGCAAACGAATCGGTTTGGTTCGGCCAGTACGCGGCGAAGATGTCATAGGTGCGCCGGCCGAGCAGGAGCGCATCCGTGCCCTCGTATGCGGCCACAACTTGCGCCCCGGAGACCTGGTCTAGCAGAGGAACCTGCCAGCCACCGTAGGGGAAATTCTCGGGATCTTCTTCGGGGCTTCCGGGTGATTGTGCGACGAGGTCGAGGGTGGCGAACAGTTCCAACGTGATGAGGCCCATGATTGCTCCTGACTCTGTAGAACGAAAGCTATTTCAGCTCAATACTTTCCGCAATGTGTCGGCAAATTCTGCCGGCTTTCCCGTCTGACCGAATTCGCCGCCGAGGAAGCCCGAGTGGCCACCGGGAAAGACGATCGGCTCCGATCCGAGGAGCGATGCGGTCGAATACGCTGCGCGAGCCGCGATGTGACCGTCCTCGGGACCGCCGGATTCTTCCCCTACGCCGATCACCACGGTGGTGGGTGCAGCACGCAACGCGTCGACGCCCGGTGCGAAGTCCACTCCGCCCCCGCGCATGTTGGACATCAGGGCGTCGTCTCGGGTTCCGTCGTCCTCGGTCGGGAGGCCGAACTGCGCCGGGTCCGGTGCCGGGCGAGCGAAGAACGCGTCGTCGATGGGTCCTGCGTGCATCAGCAGCGACATGAATTCGGCCATTGCCGGGCCGCGGCCGTGAGCGTCGTACGTGGCCACCATGTGTGCGCACACTGTCGCAATGTTCTCCCGGTCAGGAAGCGTGCCTCCGGCGGGTGGTTCGTGGGCAACCAACGTCCGAACATCGAACGGGTACTTGCTGACGAGCACCAGCGCATTGACCGCACCCCCGCTCGAGGCGAACACATCGACAGGCCCGTGGCCGACGGCGGTGAGCACTGCATGCAGGTCGTCGGCATGTTCGCCGAAGGTGACCGCGGCGGTCGTGTCGTCTCGTCGACTACGTCCGACATTTCTTGGGTCGTACGTGACGACCACCCGGTCGCGGAAGTGCGATGCCAACGTGCCGAACCCGCTCGCATCCATCGGTGAGCCGATGAGCAGCAAGGGCGTGACCCCTGGCTCGAGCTCGCCGATCACGTCGTAGGTCAGGGTTGCACCGGGCACGGAAACTGTCTGTGTCGTCATGCTCGTGTGGACCTCGGTCCGAGCGGAAACTCACCGGGAGGCGCCGCCTAGTCGTAGAGAACCGCAGTGCCCGTCTGTCTCAACTTCTCGAGACCGTCTCGGAAACGTTCCAGGTATTCGGGCGAATGTCCGACCCAGTCGGTTGTCTTCTCGACTACGCGCACTGGTTCTGCGCTGCGATAGGAGTGCGTCGGGTTGCCGGGAAACTTCTTGTCCGTCACGTTCGGGTCGTCCTCGACCGCCGGTCGGCTGCACCACGTAGACCCGCGGATTCCCCTCGCCGACGGCCATCTCCGCCGCGAGCACAGCACCGTCGAGCACCTTGGTCATGTAGATGTAGTTCGAGATGTGCTCGGGACGGTAGTTCGAGCGATAGCCCGGGACCAAAAAGTCACCGGCCTCGAGATCGGCCTTGGTGCCATGAAAGTAACTCTGGTCGCTCCGCAGGCTGCGCTCCTGGCAAGCACCGGATTCGTGCACTCGAAAACGCTCCGGTGTATCAGCCATGTCTGCCATAGAAACTCCTCCGTGTCGGTAGCCGGAAGATTGTGCACGCCCGACGGGGTCTTGCCGCAAGCCCCTACCCCGGCGATACACTGAAGGCAACGCAGACGAGTTCGTTTATGAAATCGGCTCTGCGGGGCGAGGGCTCACAGTCCCGACTCGAACCTGGATGTGGCCGCCGCGAACAGCACGAGTCGATAGATCCTGAAGCAGTGGCGTCATCGCCGTCCACGGATGAGCCACATCCTTCGGAAATCAAGACCGCCCACACCCGCCGGAGCACGCTGCGATACTGACCCGATGCACGATTTCGGAGTCCAGTTTTTCATCGATCTCGAGTCGCGCGTCTGGGACGCGCTGGCCAACGGCGACGCAGACGCCGATCTCGAACTACTGTCTGCAGACTTCGTCGGGGTGTACCCCACCGGTTTCGCCAATAGGGCAGACCACGCAAACCAACTAGCTGACGGGCCCAGCATCGCGTCTTACTCGATCTCGGAAGCGAAACTGATCGAAGTTTCTGGAAATGCGGCGATGCTCTGCTATCGCGCTGACTACCTCCGACCTCATCGCAGCGTGGGCGAGGCGATGTTCGTCAGTTCGCTCTGGTTCCAACGAGATGGCCGTTGGCAGAACGAGTTCAGTCAAGACACACCTGCCAACTCCTGACGGCGCTGCCTAGCCAACTGAAGCGGGCGTCAGCTACAGCGGCCGGTGGTCTACGAACCCGACACTGGCAACGGCAGCGGCTGCGCAATTGCTGATCCACTCGCGATAGAGAGAATGTCGATACGGTCGGGTGAGCCTCGTCGTTGCCCGACGAAAGAGAACCACCACAAGGAGCTCAGTTCGTGAACGATCTCGACAACCCGAACGAGTCACCTGCGCTGCGTCGACCACGCGTGATCGTCTTCGACGTCAACGAAACGCTGTCCGACATGTCTCCGTTGTCGCGTCGCTTCACCGACGTGGGAGCTCCCAACGAACTCGCGTCACTGTGGTTCGCGAGTGTTCTGCGTGACGGCTTCGCACTCACGGCGGTCGGCGCGGCGCGGCCCTTCGCTGACGTCGCATCCGGGCTACTTGCAGTGATGCTGCCGCCTGAGGCGCTGGATCGAGGGATCGACGACGCCGTCGAGCACATCATGGGCGGTTTCATGAGCCTGGACGTGCATCCCGATGTAGCAGACGGCATCAGAGCACTGGCTGCGCTCGAGATCCGGCTGACCACCCTCAGCAACGGCGCGGTCGGCGTTGCTCAGAAACTGCTCGAAGGCGCAGGAGTACTCGAGCAGGTCGAGATGCTGCTGTCCGTCGACCAAGCCGGGGCATGGAAGCCCGCCGCGCAGTCGTATCGATACGCACTCGATCGGTGCGGCGTCGAACCCCACGAGGCCATGCTCGTCGCCGTCCACCCCTGGGACATCGACGGTGCCCACCGTGCCGGACTGTCCACGGCCTGGATCAACCGCACGGGCACCACCTACCCGCAGCACTTCACGGCCCCGGACCTCGAGGCGACCTCACTGCTCCACCTCGAGCAATTACTGCAGCACGCGACCTAGAGTTGTCCCCATGCCCGCCGGCCGCTTCGCTCCCAGTCCCTCCGGCGATCTTCATCTCGGCAATCTGCGAACCGCGCTACTGGCCTGGCTCTTCGCCCGCTCCACCGAACGACGCTTCCTCATGCGCGTGGAAGACCTCGATCGCGTGAAACCCGGATCCGAGCAGCGCCAACTCGACGACCTCGCCGCCATCGGACTCGATTGGGACGGGCCGATCATGCGGCAATCCGAGCGTCGGGAAATCTACGACGCCACGATTCGCACGCTCACCGCCGCCGGGCTGACGTACGAATGTTTCTGCACGCGTCGGGAAATCCAACAGGCCGCATCCGCACCCCACGCTCCCGACGGCGCGTATCCCGGAACATGTCGAAATCTGACCGCAGACCAGAGAGCAGCGAAGGACCGCCCACCTGCCATTCGATTGCGTTCGCAGGTAACCGAATTCACCATCGTCGATCAGCTGCACGGCCTGTTCCGAGGCCAGGTGGACGACTTCGTCCTGCGTCGATCCGACGGTGTGCCCGCCTACAACCTCGCCGTCGTCGTCGATGATGGCGCGCAAGGCGTCGACCAGATCGTGCGCGGCGACGACCTTCTCACCTCCGCGCCGCGGCAGGGCTACATCGCTCAACTCCTGGGCCTGACCCCCGCGACGTACGTCCATGTGCCCCTGGCACTCAACGTCGAGGGCAAGCGTCTGGCCAAACGGGACGGCGCGGTGACGCTGCGTGAACGACCCGATGCGTGGGCACTCATCACCGCTTCCCTCGGTGTGCAGGACGTAAAGAACGCCGAGGAACTGCTCGAACAGTGGAAGCCGACGCTGGTACCACGCGAACCGTGGGTGTTCGACCCCTCGATCGGCTGACCACGAACCGATCGAGATCACGTTGCAACGCGAGAGGACCCAACTGCGCACGAATCGGACGTACAGTGACCGCGACAACCCATCCCGAGGGAGAAGGACACCATGACCTCAGGCGGCTACGACCCCGACAAGGATCCACAGAACCCCGGTGGTTATCCCCCGCCGCAGGGCGGCGGCTACCCACCACCCGGCAACTACCCACCACCCGCGCAAGGCAACTACCCGCCGCCCGGGAACTACCCGCCTCCTCCCGGCGACTACCCCCAGCAAGGCGGCTATCCGCCACCCGGCGGCTACCCACCACCCCCACAGGGCAACTACCCGCCGCCTCCGTCGTTCGGTAACTCGCCGATGGCGACGCAGCTATCCGTGGGAACAGCCATCGGCTATGCGTTCGAGAAGTTCAAGCAGAACGCACTCGTCTGGATCGGCATCGTCCTGATCGCCGCGATCATCCAGGGCGTCCTGAACTTCGTTCTGAGCTCCGACAGCATCGTCCTCAGCCTGGTCTTCAGCATCATCGTCGGTGTCGTCGCACTCCTCATCCAGGCGGCGCTCGTCCGCGGCGCTCTGCACGAGGTGGACGGGGTCAAGCCCGCGTTCGGGTCCTTCTTCCAATTCGGCAACGTCGCCGCCGTCATCATCGCCGGCATCCTCGTCGGCATTGCAACCAGCATCGGCTTCGTCCTGCTGATCATCCCCGGCATCGTCATCACGTTCTTCACGTGGTGGACCTTCCAGTTCGTCATCGACCGCGGCGACGAGCCGATCCCCGCCATCAAGGCGAGCGCTCAGGCGATCGCGTCCAACGGTGGGACTCTCTTTGTGCTCGCTCTCGCCCTGGTAGGCCTCAACATCGTCGGTGCGATCCCCCTCGGCCTCGGTCTGCTGGTGACCATTCCGATCACGATCATCGCCGGTACCTACGCTTACCGCGTCACGGTGCGTGGCAACGTCGCCTGACCTGTAGTCCGCCTCGATGGGCGCGCATCCCTCACCCCGGGATTCGCGCCCATCGTCGTCTCGGTGCTTGGATCCAGGGGTGACTACTACCGAACACACCGCCGCCAACGGCGGCACCGAGTCTGGGCAGGCCACGTTCGCTCACATCAGCAAGGGGTACTACGCCCCCATCGTGGCGCTCTTCGTCGCGACGCTGCTGATCTCGAACGTGGCCGCCAGCAAAGGTGTCGCCTTCTTCGCCTCGTCCGACGTCATGCTCGGACCGTTCCAAATCCTGCCGATCAATACCGACGGCGCATTCTTTCTGTTCCCCCTCGCCTACATCCTCGGCGACGTGCTCAGCGAGGTCTACGGCTTCAAAGCCACGCGTCGCGCGATCTATCTCGGTTTCGGCTCCCTATTGCTCACCTCCGTGTGCTTCTGGATCGCCATCGAACTCCCCGCCGCCTCGTTCTACGAGAACCAGGCCGCCCTCGAGAGCGTCGTCGGCGTCGTGCCCCGACTGGTCCTCGCCGGTCTCGCCGGCTACACCGTCGGACAGCTCCTCAACTCCGTCGTGCTGGTCAAGATCAAGGAACGCACCAAGGAAAAGCACCTGTGGGCGCGACTGATCGGGTCGACCATCGTCGGCGAATTCTTCGACACTCTGATCTTCTGCTCCATCGCCGCCGGAGTCATCGGCATCAGCACCTGGACCGACTTCATCAACTACGTCATCGTCGGATTCCTGTGGAAGACACTGGCCGAGGTCATCGTCATGCCGATCACGTACCGCGTCATCTCCTACATCAAGAAGCGCGAGCCGTCGTACCAAGATGGCTAGGACGCGACCCATTCCATACTGAGGTCGAAGTAACGCTCCCGGGCCGTCTCGAACGTGGCGACGGCCCGGGTGCCCGGCCAGTCTTCCGGTGTCATCGATGGCGGAAGACCAGGGTCGACGTAGGGAATGACGCGCCATTCGTCGAGCAACGGGACGAACGTGACAAACGCGTCGCGGGGATTCCGAGCCGCGGACCCGCCGTCGAAGGCCTTGAGAAATGCCCGATGACGATCGGCGATGCCGGTCAGATCCCACCACAACTCGGCACTCTTACGCAGCGTGGCGGGAGCCGCGATCTCGGACGCGACGAAGGTCGTCACGTACTGCGAGAGATCCAACGCGTCGACGATGGCAGCGGCCTCCGCCGCGAGATACTCGGGTGCAATCCACAGACCGGGTGAGACTGTGCCACAGCCTATTCCGGTGAGGCGACGCCTCAGCTGGTGTCGAGCCGCGCGTTGGGTCTCGGGGATGGTGAACGAGATCAACCGAAACGGATCGCCGTCGGCCATCCGCCGGAAGCCGAAGATCCGACCGTCGCCGCGCGCAAACATCGCGTCGGCCTGCTCGGTGATCCGATAGCCGGTGCGACCCTCACGATTACCGGATTCGACGACGCCCTTCTTCTTCAACCTGGTCACTGCGATGCGAGTGCTCTCCGGTGGCACCCCGAGCGCGTCCATCCACACGACAAAATCGGCGATGGCGAACCACCCTCCGAGCGGTCGAACGTAGGCCCCGAGCACCGTGCGCACCAACGAGGTGGCGCTGCCCGGACGAGAGTCGAAGTCGTCGAGGATGGCCCCGGCAGTGCTAGGCGCGGAGTTCGTCACGGATAGCCACGATTCCCAGATACACCTCTTGGTACGAGGTACTCAGTGGGCTCAACCCCAGGCGAATACCGTGTGGCGCGCGGTAATCCGGGATGACACCCTGCTCCCACAGACGAGCGGTGATGGCCTTGAACTCGGGATGGTCGATGGTGACGTGACCGCCGCGTCGATTCGAGTCCTCGGGTGAGGCGATCTCCACCCCGAGCGGTACCAGCATCTCGCGGACCAGCTCGAGGGCGTATTCGGTCAGCGCGACGGACTTCGCGCGTATCGCGTTCATCCCGACCTCGGCGATCATCTCGATGGTGTCCTGCATCGCGATCATCCCGAAGACCGACGGTGTGCCGCTGATGACGCGCCGAATACCCTGTGCCGGAACGTAACCCTGCGCCATCTCGAATGGATCGGCCCGGCCCATCCACCCCCAGATCGGCTGCACGAAGTCGTCGAGAAGATCGCTGCGCACGTACGCGAAGGCCGGTGAACCCGGACCTCCGTTGAGGTACTTGTAGGTGCACCCGACGGCCAGATCCACTCCCCAGGAATCGAGTTCGAGCGGTACCGACCCGACGGAATGGCACACGTCCAACAGCATCAGCGCGCCGGCCTCGTGCGTGATACGCGTCGCCTCGGTCACGTCGACGAGGAAGCCGGATCGGTAGGCGACGTGGGTGATCACCACCAAGGCGGTGTTCTCCCCCACCACCTCGGCGAGTTGTTCCGGTTCAATACCACCGCGGCGGTCCGTCTCGATCCATCGCAGAGTCATATTCGATTCGGCCGCAATACCTTCGAGCAAGTATCGGTCGGTGGGAAAGTTGTCACGATCGATGACGATCTCGGTGCGACCCGGCCGCATGGCGATCGCCGCCCGCGCCAGCTTGTACAGCAGTACCGTCGTCGAATCGCCGATGGTGGTCTGGCCGGGCGCAGCCCCGAGGGTGGCGTCGGCCAGGGCGTCGCCGATGGTGACGGGGAGATCGAACCACTGCTCGTCCCAGCCGCGGATCAGACGTCCACCCCAGGCATCGGTCATGAACGTGTTGATCCGTTCGACGCTCGCCTTGGTGGGTCGGCCCAGCGAATTGCCGTCGAGATACGCGGTAATCGACGGGTCGTCACTGCCGAGGAATTTGTCGCGGTAGCTGCGGAGTGGATCCTTGTCGTCGAGTTCGAGTGCGTGTTCCGTCATCGTCCGATTTCCGTTCTGACAGCGAGCAATTCGGGGAAGAAGGTGAGTTCGAGTGCCTTCTGCAGAAATCCGACACCGCTCGACCCTCCGGTCCCGCTCTTCATTCCGATGGTTCGCAGCACCGTGCGCATGTGACGGAAGCGCCAGAGCTGAAAGTTCTCCTCCAAGTCGACGAGCTCCTCGAAGGCCTCGTACACCGCCCAGTGTTCGGTGTGGTTCTCGTAGACGAACTTGATCAGCGGCATCAGGTCCTCGTTGAACGTGTATGCCGTTGTCACGTCACGGTCGAGGGCCGATGCCGGCACGTCGTACCCCTGACGCGCCAACGACTGCCAGAAGGCGTCGTACAGGCTCGGTTCGTGCAGCAGAGTCGAAAGCAGCTCATGCGCAGCAGGATCGGACTCGAAGACCTTCAACATGCCCGCATTCTTGTTGCCCAGCACGAACTCCACGGCCCGGTACTGATAGGACTGGAAGCCCGACGAGTTGCCGAGGAAGTCGCGGAACTGCGAGTACTCCGTCGGCGTCAGAGTGGCCAGCACCGACCACTGCTCGGTCAGCGTCTTCTGAATGTGCTTGACCCGGGCCACGCACTTGAGTGCGGTGCCGATGTCGTCGGCATCCAGAGCCGCACGCGCGGCCAGCGTCTCGTGCAGTACCAGCTTGAGCCACAGCTCGGTGGTCTGGTGCTGAATGATGAACAGCAGTTCGTCGTGATGCTCGGGGATGCTCACCGGCTTCTGGGCGCTGAGCAACGTGTCGAGGTCCAGGTACGAGCCGTAGCTCATGCGGTCACTGAAGTCGGTAACGACAGTCTTTTCTATCGCGCGAGTATTGGCTTCGACGCTCACGGATCGTCCTCGAGGTGGTGGGCTGGTGAGTCCACCGTATGACAGGATCGTGCCGTCCGCTAGATCTATGACATATCAGGTTTCACGAATGCCACCCGTCACCTATCCTCGAAGTAGCCGACTCGAGTGAGGAATCGAAGTGCGTAGAGCGTCCGGACAGTTGGAGGAGTCGATCCTCGAGTTGCTCGGCGAGCACACGGAACTCTCGGTGGCCCAGGCCCGCGAGCATCTGGGCTCCGATCTCGCCCACACCACTGTCATGACCGCGCTGGTGCGTCTGCATGGCAAAGGCCTCGTCGATCGCGAGCGGCGCGGGCGTTCCTTCGTCTACACCCTCAACGCCCCGGTCGACGAGATCCCAGCACTTCGGGCCGCGATGCGGATGCGCACCGAACTCGACACGAGAGCCGAACGAGCGGATGTATTGGCCAACTTCGTGGCCGCACTCGATCCCGAGGACGAGGCGACGCTGCGCGAGCTGCTGGCCAAGTCGGACGCAGCCGAGCAGCATCGATGACTCTGCTCCTGATCGTGGCCGTGCTGCCGTGGGTGCTGTCGCTGCTGCTGGGATTCGGAGCCGACCACATCGACCGTCGACTCAACCCGTCGACCGCTGTCGTTCTGCTCCCCATCCTGTCGATGGTCACCGCGTTTGCAGTCGCAGCATCCCTGGCCGCGCTTGCCGCGGTCCTTCTGGCGTCGGCTCAGGTTGTGTGGGTGTCGCTAGGACTTGTCCTCTGCGCGTGGATGCTCTGGCGCTCGGTCGAGGTGGCTCGCCATGTTCGACGCGTTGCGGTCAGTACGTCCATCGCATCCGAATTCGGTGACGAGGCACGGGCGACCGGCGGCATCGTCGTGGTCGACTCCGATGTTCCCGACGCCTTCGCCGTTCCTTCCGGCGGAGGTGCCGTCGTGATCACCACGGGTTTGGCGGAAGCGCTGTCGGACAACGAGTTACAAGCGGTGATCGAACACGAGCGTGCTCACCTGCGGCACCGTCACAGCGTGTGGATCCAGATGTGCGAGATCGGAGCCCTGATCGATCCGATTCTCGGGCCTTTGACCGCCAAGGTGCGGCACGCGGCCGAGCGTCAAGCAGACGAGAGCGCGGCGGCGCTGGGCCGTCGAGATGCGTTGTCTGCCATTGCCAGAACTGCTTTGCTGCGGGCCCACCTCGACCATGGAACCCGCACTCTCGCCAGTACCGGGGGCGACGTCGTGCGCCGCGTGCAGGCACTGAGCGAACCACCACGGCACCGCCCCGACCGCGGAATCCTCGCCGCCGGACTGGTTCTCGTTCTCGCGTTCACCGTCATCTCGGTGGCCTTGTTCGACGTCGTCCAAGACGTGGTGGCACCCGAAACCGGAGAAGCCCCCACCTCGATCTTCCGCTGACCTCGGTCAGATACCCGCGACGCCCGCCAATTGGCCGATCGCATAGGTGACCGCCATCGCGATCGCACCACCGATCACGATTCGAGTCACCGCGGGGCGACTCGGCGCTCCACCGAGGCGTGCGCTGATGGTTCCGGTCAACGCCAGAGCCAGCAAAACGACGACGAAGGTGACCGGAATACGTTGCGAAGCAGGCAGAAGCAGGATCGAGAGCAACGGCAAGAGCGCACCACTGATGAACGACACCGCTGACGACGCAGCCGCTTGCCACGGATTGGTCAGCGCATCGGGGTCGATTCCCAATTCGACGTCCACGTGTGCGGCAAACGGATCGTGTTCGGTGAGTTCGCGAGCAACGGTCTGCGCAGTATCGGCCGACAGGCCCTTGGCCTCGTACAGAGCCGCGAGCTCGGCCAATTCCTGCTCGGGTTGCTCTTCCAACTCTCGGCGCTCTTTGATCAGCAACGAACGCTCTGCGTCACGCTGAGTGCTCACCGAGACGTACTCGCCGAGTGCCATGGACACCGCTCCCGCGACAAGGCCGGCGACACCCGCGGTCAGCAGCGATCCTCGGTCGGTGGTGGCGGCCGCGACACCGACGACCAGACCGGCGGTGGAGACGATGCCGTCATTGGCACCCAACACTCCGGCCCGCAGCCAGTTCAGTCGACCGGACAGATCTCCGTGCGGTTCGTGCTCGTGCAGGCTCGGCTCGGGCTCACTCATCGACGGCCGTCGCCGATACGTCGTCCCACGCGGCGCGAGCGCCGGACTCTCCGATTCTGTACACCTGAACGATTGTGGTCGCTCCGATCACTACTGCCAAGACGACCACCGCAATCGACTGCCACCGCACAGGCGCGTTGCCGCGACGCTCACGCAGATGCAGGAACACCAGTGCCGCGGCGACGACGACCAGACCGACGGAGAAGTAGATCATCCAGTCACCGATCTCGGTGTGCTGTTCTACCGCCGCGGTCTTGGGGACGCGCTTTTCGAGCCACTCACCTGCTTCGGTCGTCAGCGGAGTCAGCACCAGCGTGAACACCGCCAGGGCCGCGATGAGCCACACGAGCCTGCTGCGCACACCGGACCAGATACTGGCAGCAATGGCGAGCAACGCGGTCAACGGTGCCAGCACCACGATGAAGTGAACGAGCAGAATGTGGGCCGGTAGACCGTTGAAGGTGGACATGAGTTCTCCCGCTTGCTTCGAAGTCGCGTGCACCTCACGCACCGAACATGCTACACACCATGTAGTAGTTGCGCCGACGGTTCGGGTGTAGCCAGCGCCCGCCACGCCGAGTCGGGTTCTGCGACCATCGCATGCATGATCTGCTCGAGACGTTCCCCCAGTGCAACAACGGAATTCGCGTCGAACAATGCCGTGGGATAGACGACATCGACCGCAGTCTCGATAGCGCCCCTGGGTCGTTCCGCGGGCTCCACTCCGGTGTTACCTTCGCCGTCTCGATGTTCGGTGACATGGAAATGAAGGTCGCACTTGGCGATATCGATCGGCCGCGGCGTGATCTCGAAGCGGACGTCCCCCATGGTGAGCGTCTGGGTCGCAAAGACGTCCAACGACAGCGCCACCTGAAAGATCGGGTGCCGCCCATCCGACGAGCCAGCAGAGAGATCGGCGACGACGTCCTCGAACGGAACGGAGGCATGGTCGAAGGCCCGTAGTTCGCTGGCACGGGCCAACTGCACGACGTCCTCGACGGTCGTGGCCGCGGTGATCTTCGTCCGGATGGCGACGGTATTGGTGAAGGTACCGACGAGCTGCTCGAGTCTCGGGTCGTCGCGACCGGCAACCGGGGTTCCGATGACGATGTCGGCGGACTCCGTCGTCTGGGCGAGCAGAATCAGCAGTGCGGCGCGAAGCACGGTGAATCGTCCAGTCCCGCATCGCTGCGCCAGATCGGCCATTTTCTCGGTGGTGTCTGCGTCGAACCGAAGCGACGTGCGTGCGCCGGAGAAGTCCCAGTCCTGCGTACGAGGGCGGTCCAACGGCAATTCAGTGCCGCTGGGGACACCCGCCAGTTCCCCGCGCCAGAATTCGATGTCGGCCGACACATCACGGTCGTCGGCCCAGACGCTGTAATCGGCGTACTGCAAGGGCAATTCGGGCCACGACGGTGCCGTGCCGGCAATCCTGGCGTGATACGCCAGTACGAAATCCGACGCCAACAGCCCCAGTGACCAACCGTCCGCTGCACTGTGGTGCACGGTGCACGCGAGAACGTGGTGATCGGGCCCCACTGCGAACAGTCGAGCCCGGATCGGGAACTCGGTACGCACGTCGAAGGGGTGCTCGAGCGTCTGCACTACCGCGGCGTCATCGAAGTCCACAACGTCCAGGTTCGGTACCGCCCTCGCCGAATCCGGCTCGACAACCTGCGACGGAACCCCGTCGACATCCGGATAGCGCGTTCGCAGGGTGTGGTGCCGATCGATCAGATTGGTCATCGCTTGCAAGGCTGCCGCTGCGTGGAACTGCCCGGACATCGTGACCGTGAACGGCAGGTTGGACAGCGGCAGCGCTGCACTTCGGTCGATGTGGCGTTGCTGCGGCGCGAGCGGAATTGCGACTACCCCCTCTGCCATACCTCGTTCGGGCCGCGAATTCTGCTGCCGCCCAACCAAACGACGCTCATCAATACATCTAGCCAAGGCCTGAACGGACGGGGCACCGGCGAGGTCTCGCACGCCGACGTCCACAGAGGCCTCGGCCCGCACCGATGCGACGACTCTGGTCGCCGCCAGCGAGTCGCCGCCGAGATCGAAGAACGACGCAGCGCAATCGATGCCGTCCCTTCCGAGCACGTGCGCGAATGCCGCCGCCACCATCTCCTCGGTGGCACCGGACGGCTCGATCGGAGTACCGGTCGTCGGAGTGGTCGGGCTCGGGACAGGAAGTGCCCCGCGATCGACCTTTCGATTGATCGTCAGCGGAATCTCGTCGAGAATCGAGAGGGTCGCCGGCACCATGTGGGCGGGCAATCGCCCAGCGAGATCCTTGCGCATGCGCTCGGTGTCGAGCACGTGTCCGGTGCGCGCGGCAACGACATACCCGTCGATACGCAGATCCCCAGTCCGACTGCGACGCAATGCCGATGATGCCGCAGCGACATCCGGACACGCCCGCAGCGCTGCGTCCACCTCACCCAGTTCGACGCGATTTCCCCGGATCTTGATCTGATCGTCGGTGCGGCCGAGGAACTTCAGCGTGCCGTCGCCGCGCAGACGCGCCCGATCTCCGCTGCGGAACATCCGACGCCCGTTACTGCTGAACGGGTCTGCGACGAAGCGAGCCGCTGTATCCGGGGTGCGACCGAGATATCCGCGCGCGACGCCGGGCGTCTCGATGTAGATTTCGCCGACCGCACCCGACGGGACCGGCCGCAGCGTGCGATCAAGGAGGTGAATCACCGCCCCCACCATGGCTCGACCGATTCCGTCCGCACTGCCCGGGTTCAGTGATGCCGTCATCGTGACACTGCACGTCGTTTCGGTGGGGCCGTAGGCATTGAGCAGTCGACGACCCACCGACCAGCGGTCGACCGTGTCCTGCGGTGCCGCCTCACCGCCGATGATGACAGTCCCGACACCCGCCAGTGCCGCAGGATCCAACGTCGCCAGAGCCGAGGGCGTGATCAGCAGATGTGTAACCGCCTGCTGAGCAATCAAACCCGACAGTTCAGCGCCCGCGTAGCTCCCTGCCTGCGCGATCACCACGGCCGCGCCCGCGGTTGCTGCGGCCAGCACCTCGACGATGGCGGTGTCGAATCCGGGCGAGGCGAGGTGACAGACTCGCGACTCGACGTTCAGGTCGTAGCTGCTCCTGATCTGTTGCACCAGAGCGGCGATGCCACCGTGGGTGACGACAACGCCTTTGGGAGTGCCGGTGGAGCCGGAGGTGTAGATGACGTATGCCGCGTGGTGCGGTGTCGTCGGCGCGGCTTCATCGTCCGGGCCTCCCTCCGCGAGAACGTCATCGAGGTTCAGCCACTCCACCTCACCGTTCTCGCCGCCGCCCGTACACAGTCCCAACACCGCTCCGCTGTCACGCACCACGAACTGCGCTCGCTCGCGGGGGTGGTTCGGGTCGACCGGAACGTACACCGCACCCACTCGTGCGATTGCCCAGAACGCCACGACCCCCTCCACGGATCGGCCGATGCGAACGGCGACCCGGTCCTCGGTACCGATTCCTCGGGCACTCAAGGCGGATGCGAGTGCGGCGACCCTCGTGTCCAAGTCTGCGTAGGTGACCATCACCTCCGCATCCTGGATCGCAATTCGGTTGCTGTACTTGGTGATTGCCGCGCCCAGCGTCTCGTTCAGAGATGTACGCTCGGTCACGGCCGCACCCACCGAGGCGGGCGCTGCATCGGGCTCTCCGGGCAGGAACAGTTCGAGATCGGCCACGGCCGTATCACCGCAACCGGATTCGGCGAAGCGGTCGAGAAAGTGCAGGAACCGTTCGTGGTGACGAGCGAGATCGCTCGGCGTGTGCGCGGCAGGGTTGGCCTCGAAGTCGATGCGCGGACGCGCTCCACCTCGACCTGGGTAGATGTTGACGGCAAGATCCGACACCGGGCCTGTGGTCAGAATGTCGATCTCGCCGTCGAAGTCCCCGACGGCCACGGTGTTCGCGAACATCATCACGTTGATCGTCGGACCGAAACGCCCTGCGTGCAGGGCATTCCCGCTCTCGGATACCGGTGGGCTGCTGCGCTGGTGCCGGAGTACGGCACCGATCGCCACCTCGGTCGACTTGATCACGTTGTTCACCGTCGCCGATCCGACGCCCGGCAACCGCAACGGCACTACATGCGACAAAGATGACCCAGCCCCGCGCAGCAGTGCTGTCGGCCGCGCCGACACCGGCAGAGACAGATCGACGTCGTCTACATCGTTCATGCGCGAGAGGAAGGCAGCGAATGCCGCGATCACCACGGTCGACGTCGCATGACCTCGAACGGTCGGAGAAATGGAACGATCCTCCCCGACGACGATCGGCACCGACGCAGGCTGGGTGGTCGGGTCCAAAGGCACCGCGTAAGCCAGGTCAGCGGACTCCCAGTGCGACCGATCGCGCTGCGCACGGGCCGACGCGCGGTAGCGCTCGTCCTCGGCGAGAAGGGCCGCCGGAGTCGTCGGGTCGATCCGTGGTGGCTCGACGCCGCCCTGCACCGCGGCATACAGGGCCGCCGCCCGCTCGAGCACCTTCATCGAGGCATAACCGTCGAGCGCGATGTGGTGGGCTCTGGTGTACCAGAACACACGATCGTCCCCGACACGGAGAACGCGCAGTCGCACCAACTGGCCGTACATCGACAAGGGCGTTCGACAGTCGTCGTTCATCCACTGTCGGGCCGCGTGTGCTGGACGGTCGTGTTCACGGAAGTCGAGAATCTCCACCGCCTCGGTCTCCGCGTCCACGAATCGCTGCATCGGAGTGCCGTCGACCTCGACAATCCGCATGGTCGACGACGAGAACTCGCGATGCGCCCTGCTACCGCACTCGGCCAACGCGTCGACATCGACGGCACCGACGATGTCCACGAAGTACGCAATGGCGAAAGGCACGTCGGGCATGAACTGCTGGGCCAGCCAGATGTCGGCCTGGGACGAACTCACAGGTATGGCGTCGTCGAACATCGTGGTCCCCCCACTGCAATCCATGTACTACACACTCAGTAGTAATAGGCTACCTCAGCAATTCAACGGAGGCACTCCGCCCCGACCTCGTCCAGCCCCACACCGTGTTCTCGGTGCGGGGCTGGTGTCGTCTTCTGGGCGGTGTTTCGATAGCCGGGTCAGGTGATGTGGGGACCTGCTCGGGAGTGCGATTGTCGCGGTTGTCGGGAGGGGTCGACGGTCGCCGGCGGGACGAACCACGGGTGGTTGTCGGTGCCGATGAACACCTCCCAGTCACTGTGGTGGATCAGTCGGTGATGGAATCCGCACAGGAGGACGAGGTTGTCCATGTCGGTGGGTCCACCATCACCCCAATGCCAGATGTGATGGCCTTCGGTCCAGGCTGCGGGTTTGCCGCAGCCGGGGAACGCGCAGCCGTGGTCGCGGGCGGTGAGGGCGCGTTTCTGTTTGGCGGTGACGGTGCGGGCGGTGCGGGCGAGGTTGATCGGGGAACCGTTCTCGTCCATGACGATCGCGGTCAGAATGCAGTCGCACGCCAGTTGCCGAGACGTCTCACGGGAGAGTGGTCCCATCCACGGGAGCCATCCGACGGTGGTGCCGTCACCGAACAAATCCCGATACGCACGCCGATCCGCGGTGGCGCCAGTGGCGCCGTCACGGCCATCGCCACTTCCACTATCGCCGATGCCACTGGCACAATCATCGCTGCTGCCGATGCCGTCGCCACCATTGCTGCAGTCGGATTCGATTGTGGTGCTGTCGTTCTCGTTGCTGTTCACACCTGCGCCTGCTGCAGTGCCGTGGAGGTCGGTGAGATCTTGTAACCGGATGTGCAGGTTGACGTGCGGTTTTTCTCCGCCTTCGGTGGGTCGGTTACTGGAGGCGAGGTAGCGGTCGAGGATGTGTCCGAAGGCGTCGGCGCGGCGTCGGGCGGGGCTGCGTTCGTCGGGGGTGCCGTCGGCGGCGGGGCGGGGTTCGGTCAACGGTGAGAGGGCGGTGAGCAGTTTTTCGCCGGTGATCGCATCGAAATCCATCTTCGCCACCAGACGTCCGTTGAGGGTGGTGGAGGCGAAGAGTTCGTTGCGGTCGGTGTCTTCGGCAGGTGGTGTCTTGCCGCCGTAGGTGTCGTGGAGGCGGGTGATCGCTGCGCGCAGTGGGCCGGTGCGGGCGTCGGGCCCGGTGGCGGCGGTCAGCAATGCTGCTCTGGCGACGTCCTGGCCTTCTTGCGGGAGGTTCTTCGGTGGCGTTTCGGCGAAGGTGAGGATCAGGGCGGCGTGGTCGACGGAGATGCGCCCGGTGTTGACGGCGTCGGCGATGTCGGGGAAGTTCTTCAGTCCGCGGGCGAGGGCGACGATCTTGGTGGCTTTGCCCGGGGAGAGCAGGGTGGTGGAGGTGAGCCACCCTGCGGGTCCGGGGAAGCCGAGTTTCTCGCGGCTCACGCGGGTGTCGATCTCGGCGACGAGCGCGATCCGGCGGGCTTCGAGGAGTTGGATCTGATGTGAGACCGCGGTGGCGTCGGCGAGGAGTTCTGCCTCGCTCAGTTGCCAGATCGCGGTGGTCATGGGGTCAAGTGTATCGAACATACATTCGACTGGCAATGATAGTCGAATCGAAAACTATTGCCCTGCATAAGGATTCGGGAAAGCGAGCCTGTCGGTAGCACGTGGTAATGCCTGAGATTCTCGGCAATATGTCCTCCGTCGATGGGCAGAATCGCACTGAGCATGTGGCTCGTCATCCGATGTGGCGGAGCTCGTCGCTTCGACCTGCAGTTCGCCGATTGCCTCGAAAACAATATCGCTCATTTTTTCTCATCTGATCTGGCCGATTTCTGCAGCCTGACAGCGGGTGAGCGCAGCCGTTCGGATGTGACATGTCTGAGCTCAGGAAAGGCTGACAGGCCGACCAACGCGTGGTCGGCCCATCGAGAACTGAGTAGTTGGTAGGTGTCGTGAAGCTCAGTCCACCGGGGAAACTCGAATGAGGTTGCCGTCGGGGTCCGCGACTACGAAGGTGCGGCCGAATACAGCGTCGTGCGGCTCCTGCATTACGTGAACTCCCTTCAAGACCCACTTCGTGAATATCTCGTCGATCGCCTCCGGTGGTCCCGGCACCATGAGTCCGACCTCGGTCGTCCGAGGGGTGCTCTGGACAGCGTGTTCGCTATGGCCAGTCCACAACGCGAACAGGACACTGGGGGCAGCCTCGAAAGCCACGTAGTGGGGACTGGTGAAAGTCGGTTCGATCTCGAAGAGATCGCTGTAGAAAGCGGTGGCGGCCTGGGCGTCGCAGACGCCGATCAGGAACAGGTTGGGGGCAGGCATCGAAGTGCTCCTCGAATCGTCTGATTGTCGGTACTGCTCCAGTTGATCGGCTGATCAGGACAGAACCTGTCACCTTTCTCTGCGAACATCGATCAGCATGAAGGCTTCGAGACTGCTGCACCTCTTGCTGCTCCTACAAACACGCCCGCGCATAACCACCACCGAACTCGCCGAGCGTATGGAGGTGTCTCGGCGGACTGTCCTGCGGGACGTCGAGGCACTCTCGACAGCAGGCGTGCCCGTCTATGCCGAACGCGGGCGCAACGGCGGAATCGTCTTGCTGCACAGTGCTCGGCTCAATGCATCCCATCTGGAACCCCCGGAGCTCGAGGCCCTCTCGGTAGCCGGTTTGGACAGCGCACAACTCGAACGCTTGGGCCTCTCTGCAGTGTGGGAGTCGGCCGCGCGCAAGATCGCCGCCCGACAGGCTGCAGCGCCTACGTCGCCGAACATGCTGCAGCTGGCGGACCTAGTGCTGGTCGACGGCACCGCATGGTTTGCCGACTCAGAGGCAGCGGTCGACGTATCGGATCTGGCCTCGGCCCTGCGACACCGGGGACGACTGCGAATCCAGTACCGGCGCAGCTCCGAGAATCAGGCCTCGACGCGGGTGGTCGACCCGTACGGGATCGTGGCGAAATCAGGCCGCTGGTATCTCGTCGCCGACGACCAGGGGAAAGGCCGGCTGTTCGCTCTGGAACGGCTCTCTGCCTACGAACAACTCGACGCACCAGCTGCTCTCCGACCAGACGAAACCCTCCGCACCAGATGGGCCGAGCTGAAAGAACAGACCGAGACACGAGGTTGCGTGAGCGTCACCGTAAGGCTGCCACAGAATGGCATCGACCTGGCGCTCCGCATCCTCGGCAAACGCATCCAAAATGTCTCCGACCCCGAAAGCGGCTTGTGCACCGTCGTCATCCGCTACCCCGACGTCGAGTCGGTTCGTCAGCTCCTCCAGTTCGGCGACCACATCGAGGTCCTCGCTCCAGAGACCGCCCGCACACGCATCGGCCAGCTGGCCCAGGACCTGGTTGAGAGACACTCTGTCCCAGTCTCGTAACTGGGACAGAGCACATAGAATTCATTCGTGCCGCAGAGCAACCACTATCACCATTTGATATTCGGGCCTGCTGCGATTGCCAGGCAGAAGATCGACGGCAGCTACACCGCCTATGGCTCCCAGACCGAACGACCCGACGACGGCCCGACGCCTCTCGACACTCGTGAGAAGGCCATGATTCGCGCGGTGGATCAGTTCCAGATCGCCACTGTCGCCGAGACCGGCTGGCCGTACATTCAGTATCGAAGCGGACCGAAGGGGTTCCTGCAGGTCCTCGACGACCGCACACTCGGCTTCGCCGATTTCGCAGGCAACCATCAGTACGTCACGGCGGCCAATCTCGATCACGACGATCGCGTCGCCGTGTTCTTGGTCGATTACCCTCTGCGCCAACGCCTCAAGCTCTACGGCCGGGCACGAACCATCGAGGCCGCAGATGATCCCGAACTACTGAACCGACTGAGAAAAATCGGGGATCTCACAGTCGCCGCCACCTGCGAGCGCAGCGTCGTCATCGACGTCGAGGCCTTCGACTGGAACTGCACCCGCAGCATCATCCCCCGCTACGACGCGGCCTACCTCGCGGACCTGTCCGAGGTGCACCAGCGCAAAGCTGCAGAACGGGAACAGGAACTGCTACAGCGGATTTCGGAGCTCGAAGCTCAGCTCACGCAGTCTTCCGCGCATAGAAGCGACCCAGAAACTCCGTCTTGAATTCTGCGAAGCGTCCCTGCTCGATCGAGGCGCGAATGTCGTCGACCAGTTTGACCGTGAAGCGCTCGTTGTGGATGGTGCACAGCGTCGACGCGAGCATTTCCTTGGCCTTGAACAGGTGATGGATATAGGCCTTGGTGTAGTGCGCGCAGGTGTAGCAGTCGCAGTTCTCGTCGATCGGGGTGAAGTCGCGTCGATGCTTGGCAGTGTTGATGTTGAAGCGGCCCGTCGGCACGTAGATCGCCGCATTGCGTGCCACGCGTGAGGGATTGACGCAATCGAAGGTATCGGCACCGTTCTCGATGGCGGTGAAAAAATCGTCCGGTTCGCTGATTCCGAGCATGTGCCGCGGCTTGTGTTCGGGCAGTTCCTCGTTCACCCACCGAGTGATGGTGCCGAGGTTCTGCTTTTCGAGCGCACCGCCGATGCCGTAGCCGTCGAAGCCACGGCCCGTTTCGCCGGTGATCGTCTCGAGATCGTGCGCGGCCTTGCGTCGCAGATCCTCGTACTGCGCGCCCTGCACCACTCCGAACAACGCTTGGTACGGCTTGTCGGCGCGCTCGACCGTGAGCCGTTCGTGTTCGAGGACGCATCGCTTCGCCCACGCCTGGGTTCGGTCGACCGACATCTCCTGATAGCCGCGGGTATTCATCAGCGTCGTCAGCTCGTCGAACGCGAACATGATGTCGGCGCCGAGCCGATGCTGAATCTGCATCGACACTTCGGGAGTGAATCGATGCTTGGAGCCGTCGAGATGGGATTTGAACGTCACACCGTCGTCGTCGACGTGGGCGAGGCGCTCCTTGCCCTCGGCGATGACGTCGTCGGATTGCACTCGCGTGGCGTCCATCGAAATGACCTTCTTGAATCCGACGCCGAGCGACATGACCTGGAATCCGCCGCTGTCGGTGAACGTCGGACCATCCCAGTTCATGAACTTGCCCAGCCCACCTGCCTCGTCGACGATGTCCGAGCCCGGCTGCAGATACAGGTGGTACGCGTTGGCGAGCACCGCCTGCGCGCCGAGTTCCTTCATGGCCTCCGGCAGCACCGCTTTGACGGTCGCCTTGGTGCCCACCGCGATGAACGCGGGGGTAGCGATGTCACCGTGCGGGGTGTGGATGGTGCCGGTGCGCCCGAGCTCACCGTCGAGCCGGGTGCCGATATCGAAGCCGAAACTGGAGAAACTCACCGCGTCAGTATGCCGCTGCGCGGCAGTGGCGCGGTCAAGTGCCCTATGAGGCACTTGTTCCTGCCACTGCGGAGCCAGCCGCATTCAGGCGGAAGTACGCACCCCTGGCCGCGAGCAGTTCCTCGTGATTGCCCTGCTCGACGATGCTGCCGTTCTCCATCACCACGATCGTGTCCGCGTCCCGGATGGTCGAGAGGCGGTGCGCGATAACGAAACTGGTGCGATCGCTGCGTAGCCTCGCGGTGGCCTTCTGCACCAGCAGCTCGGTTCGGGTGTCGACGGAGCTGGTGGCCTCGTCGAGGATGAGGATCAACGGCTTGGCCAGGAAGGCTCGGGCGATGGTGATGAGCTGCTTCTCACCGGCGCTGACGTTGTTGCCCTCTTCGTCGATGATCGTGTCGTAGCCGTCGGGCAGAGAGTGCACAAACCGGTCCACGTAGCTCACTCGCGCGGCCTCGAGGATTTCCTCTTCGCTGGCACTCGGGTCGCCGTAGGCGATGTTGTCGCGAATGGTTCCACCGAACAACCAGGTGTCCTGCAGCACCATGCCGGTGCGAGCGCGCAGTTCTTCGCGGGTCATCTTCCTGGTGTCGACGCCGTCGAGAGTGATGCGGCCCGAGTCGATCTCGTAGAACCGCATGATGAGGTTGACCAATGTGGTCTTTCCCGCACCGGTCGGACCGACGATCGCAACCAGGTGGCCGGGATCGGCGACCAGCGAGAGGTTTTCGATCAGTGGGCGGTCGGCCGAGTAGCCGAAGGAGACGTTTTCGAATTCGACGCGTCCCCGGCGCTCGATGGGCCGCACCGCATCGGCCGGATCTGCATCCTCTTCCTCGGCGTCGAGCACCTCGAAGATGCGCTCGGCGGAGGCGACACCGGACTGGATGAGGTTCACCATCGCACCGACCTGAGTGAGCGGCTGAGTGAACTGGCGCGAGTACTGGATGAAGGCCTGCACTTCACCGAGACTGAGCGTGCCCGACGCCACCCGCAGCCCACCGACGACGGCGATGACCACGTAGTTGATGTTTCCGAGGAACATGATGACGGGCATGATCATGCCGGAGATGAACTGGGCTCGGAAGCTGGACTGGAAGAGCTTTTCGTTGCGATCACCGAACTCGCGCTCCACCTCTTCCTGCCGACCGAAGGCCTTGACGATCTCGTGGCCGGTGTAGGTCTCCTCGATCTGGGCGTTCAGCTTTCCGGTGTGCTTCCACTGCGCGACGAAGTGCGGCTGAGAACGCTTGGCGATGACGGCGGTCACCGCGAAGGACGCCGGAATGGTCAGCACCGCAACGAGAGCCAGCAGAGGCGAGATCCAGATCATCACACCGAGGATGCCGAGCACGGTGAGAATACCGGTGATCAACTGACTGAGTGTCTGCTGCAAGCTGGTCGAGACGTTGTCGATGTCGTTGGTGACGCGGCTGAGCGTCTCACCGCGGGCATTGTTGTCGAAGTACTTCAGCGGCAGTCGATGCACCTTGGCTTCGACGCTGCCGCGCAGCAACAGGATTCGACGCTGCAACGCGATGTTGAGGATGTAGCCCTGCCCCCAGGCCAACAGCGACGAGAGCACGTACAGCGCAAGGACCCACATCAGGACGGTTCCGACCGCACCGAAATCGATACCGGCACCGGGGATGACATCCGTCCCGGACAGCAGGTCGGCGATGGAGTCGTTCCCCTCGGCCCGCAGCTGCTCGATCGCTTGGTCTTTCGTCCGACCGGGATCCAGCTCGCGGCCGACGACGCCGTTGAAGATCAGGTCGGTCGCGTGGCCGAGCACGGTCGGCGCGGCCACGGTGAGCACGGTGCTGGCGATACCGAAGGCCAGCATCACCGACAGGAGCACCTTCTCGGGAGCGAGTAGGCCGACCAATCGCTTGAACGAACCCTTGAAATTACGGGCCTTGGTTCCCGGCACCACAGCCTTCGCGACGGCTGCGTCGTCCTTCTCGTCCGTCTTCTCCTGCTGCGCGGTCACAGTGCACCGGCCACGGCGCGCTGCGAGTCGACGATCTCGGCGTAGGTGGGGCAATCGGCCATCAATTGGTCGTGGGTACCCACACCTACCGGCTTTCCGTCGTCGAGTACGAGTATCTGGTCGGCGTCGATGATGGTCGAGACGCGTTGAGCGACAACGATCATGCACGCATCACGTGTCACCGGCTTCAGTGCGGCGCGCAGATTGGCATCGGTCGTCAGATCCAGTGCGGAGAACGAGTCGTCGAACAGGTAGATGCTGGGCTTGCGCACCAGCGCCCGGGCGATGGCGAGACGTTGACGCTGACCACCGGAGACCGTCGTACCACCCTGTGCGACGGGTGTTTCCAGTCCCTCGGGCATGGCCCGAACGAAGTCGGCACCCTGGGCGATCTCGAGTGCCTCCCACAGTTCCGCGTCGGTGGCGTCGGATTTGCCGTATCGCAGATTGCTGGCGATGGTGCCCGAGAACAGGTACGGCTTCTGCGGAATCAACCCGATCTCGGAGCGCAACAGATCCAAATCGAGTTCACGGATATCGACTCCGCCGACGCGTACCTCGCCGCCGGTGACGTCGATGAGTCGCGGAATCAGGTTGACGAGCGTTGATTTTCCGGAGCCTGTACCGCCGATGATCGCGGTGACCTTGCCTGCTTCGGCCCTCAGGTTCACTCCGCAGAGCACCGGATATTCGGCACCGGGGAAAGAGAATTCGGCGTTCACGAGCTCGACCGTTCCCGGCGAGGATGCGAACGTCTTGGGCTTGTCCGGCAACACGACCGAGGATTCGGTGGCGAGTACCTCACTGATGCGATCGGCACACACCGACGCGCGGGGCACCATCATCGCGATGAACGAGGCCATCATCACCGACATGAGGATGAGCATGATGTAGCTCAGAAGAGCTGTGAGAGAGCCGATCTGCATGGTGCCCTGATCGATGGCATGGCCACCGAACCAGATGACAGCGACGCTGGTCACGTTGCTGATGAGCATGACCGTCGGGAACATCAAGGCCATCAACCGACCGACACGCAATGCGGTGTCGGTGAGTGCGGTGTTGGCCGCTCCGAACCGGTCGACCTCGAAGTCCTCTCGGACGAATGCCCGCACCACTCGAATTCCGGTGATCTGTTCACGCAGAACACGATTGACGGCGTCGATCCGCTTCTGCATCGAGCGAAAGGCCGGCACCATCTTGACGATGATCAGGCCCATGGAGATCGCCAGCCCCGGGACCGCGATCAACAGGATCCAGGACAGGCCGAGGTCCTCGCGCAGCGACATGACGATGCCACCGACGCACATGATCGGTGCCATCACCACGATGGTGAACCCCATGACGATCACCAACTGCACCTGCTGAACATCGTTGGTGTTGCGGGTGATCAACGACGGCGCACCGAACTGGCCGACCTCACGAGCCGAGAACGTGCCGACGCGGTGCAGAATCGCACCGCGCAGGTCACGTCCGACGCCCATGGCCGCGCGAGCACCGATGAACACCGCGGCCACCGAGCTGATGATCTGCACTGCCGAGACCAGCAGCATCAGTCCGCCGGCGGACAGGATGTAACCGGTGTCGCCGGTGGTGACGCCCTTGTCGATGATGTCGGCATTGAGGCTGGGCAGGAACAGCGCCGCCAACGTAGCGACGAGTTGCAGCAGGATCAGGGCGACGATCGGCATCTTGTACGGAGCCAGATACGTGCGAAGCAGCGGAATCAGCATGATGGCCGAAGATTACTCGTACACATGGATGACAGTCTCTCCGTTTTTCGAGTGTTGCGGGCAATCTTCGGCCGACCGGGTTCAGCCCAGGAACTACAGGGTTTTCTCCGGAGCCGTCTTCAGCTTGGCACCTTCGATGTCGACGTTGGGCAGGATCTTGTCCAGCCACTTCGGCAGCCACCAGGCCTTGTCGCCCAGTAGAGCCATCACCGACGGAATCAGCACCATGCGCACCACGAACGCGTCGAAGAACACGGCCGCAGCGAGCGCGAAGCCGATGGACTTGATGAACGAGTCCGGCTCGGCGATGAACGCGGCGAACACCGAGATCATGATGACTGCAGCCGAGGTGACCACGCGTGCGCCGTACTTGAAGCCGTTGACGACGGCATCCTTGGCAGCGGCTCCGTGGACGAACTCCTCACGCATACGCGAGACGAGGAACACCTGGTAGTCCATCGCGAGACCGAACACCACACCGATGAGGAAGATCGGCATGAAGCTGACGATCGGCTGCGGGTTGGAGATCAGGCCCAGCCCGCCCTCTTGGAAGATGAACACCGTCGCTCCGAAGGTGGCGAGCACGCTGAGCAGGAACCCGACCGTCGCGGTGAGCGGTACCAGAATCGAACGGAACACCAGCATCAGCAGCACGAACGCCAGTCCGACAACCACAGCCAGGTACGGAATCAGCGCGCTCTGCAATCGCTCCGAGATGTCGATCCCGATCGCGGTCTCGCCGGTCACTCCGTAGGAAACGCCCGAGCTCTCCTCCAATCCGCTCTCGGCGTCGCGGAGGTTGGTGACGAGCGCCTTCGTCTGGTCACTGTTGGGTGTGCTCGACGGGGTGACGAGTATCTGAGCGGTGTCACCCGCCGGGTTGACGGCGACGATCTGCGCATTCGTGACGTCGGATTGGGCGGTGATCGTCTCGATGACCTTGCCGAAGGACGCAGTGCGATCGGCCTCGGCGACGCCTGACGCATCGGCGATGACGAGCAGCGGACCGTTACGTCCGGGCCCGAAGGCGTTTTCGGTGACGTCGTATGCCTGACGGGCAGGCGTGGACGGGTCCGAGGTGGCGATCGACGGGAGTGCGAGAGACAACCCGGTGGTCGGCCCGGCGATGACGCCGAGGAGCACGATGCCTCCGACGAGTCCGAGGATCGGCCTCTTGACCAGGAATCGAGCCCACCGAAGTCCGTTGGTGGGCTTGGCCTCCGGGTCCTCGGGGTCGGTGGTGTTGACGAACTTGAGCTTGCCCGCGAAGGCCTTGCCCTTGTAGACGCCGAGCATGGCGGGCAGGAAGGTCAATGCGATCAAGACGGCAACGAACACCGCGAAACCTGCGGCCAGGCCCATCTGAGACAGGAACGGGATGCCGACCACGCGGAGGGCAACGAGGGCGATGAGCACCGTTGCGCCTGCGAACACGACGGCTGAGCCCGCGGTTCCGACCGACCGTCCGACTGCTTCTTCACGGTCGTCGGTGAGCGTGAGCTCGTGCCGGTATCGCGCCAGGATGAACAGCGAATAGTCGATCGCGACTGCGAGACCGATCATGATGGCGAGAATCGGGGTGAACGAAGACAGGCTCGCGAACCCGGAGGCAGTGGTGATGGCCAGACTCGAGATTCCGATGCCGACGATCGCAGTGATCAGCGGCAAGCTGGCAGCAGCAGCCGAGCCGAACATGATGAGAAGAACGACGGCAGCGACGGCAAGACCGACGATCTCCGAACTTCCACCGGGTGACGGATTCTCCTGCGCGACGGTGCCGCCGAGAATGACGTTCAAGCCTGCGTCGCGGGCCGGCTGCGCGGCGGCGTCGAGATCGCTACGAATCTGATCGGTGACGTCGGCAAGATCGACATTGATCGGCGCGGTGACGGTACCCACGTTGCCGTCTGGGCTCAGCGGCGAGGTGGCGGCCGCATCGGCCGCTATCTGGTCGGCCGGGGTGCCTGCCTCGGTGGCCGCCTTGGTGTACTGCTCGATGATCGACTGGTTGGCTGCGACCGGATTGGCAAGTGGCGGTGCACCTTCCGCCGGCTTTGCCGCGTCGATCTTCTCGATCTCAGCGATCGTGGCGTCGATGGCGGAGGTGTACTGCGGGGTATCGAGCGATTGGCCTTCCGGCGCCTGGAAGACGTACTCGGCGTTGACCGCTTGCAGCGGGTCCTCGGCGCCACCGAACCGCTCCTTCTGCAGGTCGAGTGCAGCCTGAGCGGGTGTTCCCGGAATGCTGAACGAGTTGACCGTCGGCGCGGACAGCGTTGATGCGCCCACGGCAGCGAGAATCAGAATCGCCAGCCACAGTCCGAGGACGATGCCCTTGCGTCGGTACGCGAATCTTCCGATTCGGTAGAGATAGGTGGCCACTGTCAAGCTCCTCGGTTGTGTTCGGACGAGTCGGGGTTGGGATGAGGTTCGGGAGTGGAGCCTGCGGAATGACCCTTGGGCTCGGGAGTGGAGCCTGCGGAATGACCCTTGGGCTCGGGAAGTCCAGCGCGGAGTTGGTCGAAGGCGTCTTCGATGAGGGCCTTCGGTGTCGACGCACCTGCGGGATCGGTGATCCAGATGTTCAATGCAGACGTCACGGCACCGCCGACGGCCATCTGCAGCAGGTTGGGGTAGAGATCGGTGTCGATGTCCGTACCGGTTCGCTCGGCGATGGCCTCGCCGAGTTTGCGGGTCAGGGAGTGATGCATTTCGAGCTTGCGGGCCATCAATGCGGGATTGGCCTCGATGAGGCGGGCCGCCGCGAAGGTATCCTCCAGGTCCCTGCCGGGATCAGCGACAAGGTTGATTGCTATGTGCCGCAACGAATCCCAGATCGGCTCCGTCGACGGCCGCGCACGCAGCAGCTCGAACCATTCGAGTGCCGAGACCTCGATGTGATGCAGAACCGCTTCTTCTTTGTTGGAGAAGTAGTTGTGGAACGTGCGGGTGGAGACACCCGCCTCGTGCGCGATGGCGTCGGCGGTGACCGCGTCGAAGCCGTGCAGCTTTCCCAGACGCACGGCCGCCAGACCGAGAGCGTCGCGGGTAGCGGCCTTCTTCAGATCACGAAGGCCCGTCGGAGAAGTCACGATTACCAAAGTACGGAACTTGCACGGTTCTGCAAGTTTGCAGAGACGTGCAATTTTGTCGATCGCGCCACACCTTGCCGTCGGTGTGACTCAGATCATCGACGAGCCCATGCTGTCGGCTCGCTGACCAGCTCTTTCACGAACCCCGGCAGATCGTCTTCGACGATATCCGCGAGCGACACCGCCTCGAGAACCGCGCGCAAATTGACGCGCACCGCCAGCCACACCCGGGTGAGCGGCTCGGCCGGGCCGGCGTACTCGGCATCCTCGGGCCGTTGACCACGCACCGACGCCAGCGGACCCTCGACGGCCCTGATCACATCGGCAACAGAAATGTCCGACGCCTCCCGCGCCAACCAATAGCCGCCGTCGGGCCCCCGCCTGCTGCAGACCAGGTCCGCACGACGCAGATCCGAAAGCACCGACTCGAGAAACTTGTGCGGAATACCTTGCGCGGCGGCCAGCGCCTCGGCTTTCGCGGGGCCCTGCCCGCCGACCGCCGCCAGTTCGATGAGCGTCCGCACTGCGTAGTCCGCCCTCGCCGTGATGTGCACCGTCAATTCCTATCATTTCGGTAGGAAATTAGCGAGCAGCTGCCCGTCAGGAATCTTCCGGTATCACCACGACCACTTCGTTGCGACGCAGTGGTGCCAAGGTCCAAGGCGGATCGTAGAACCAGGTCATCGGCTCACCCAGCATCTCGATGTCGTGTGCACGCAGCGCTTCGGTCAACGCCGCCATCTGCGGTTCGACGTCGTCCCGGCCGCGCCCACCGCTGAAACGCAGTACAGCCACCGTCTCCGCCGGAACCGACGTCAACGTCACGCGGTCGTCGTCGGGCTTCGGCAGCGTGTCCATCGTCCACTTCGACGGCATGAAGAACCGGACGACCCAGCCGCCGCTGCCGGGCGTGCTCGACACGGGGGCCGTCATCGCGATCTTCTGCGAGCCTTTCGGCGACTGACTGACGGGAGCGGTCATCGCGACCTTCTGCTTGCCCCCATTTCCACCGAAGATGTACCGGGCCAGGCGACGAAAACCCTCCTGGCGTGCCTCTTCTTCATCTGCGTCGACGGTGGTCTGCGCCGCGATGCGTGGTTCGTAACGACGGATCTCCACCGCGTCGGTCAGTCGACGGCTCGTGTGCGGCGGTTCCTCGGTACCGACCCGAATTCCGACGACACCCAACGCGGCCTCGCCCACCTGTCCGATCGTCGACGTGATTTTCTCCAACAAGTCCCACTCCGCTCTCTCGGCCGACAGGTGCGCCCATCCCACGGTACGAGCCGTAGGAAAGTCGGACAGTCAGCGTTACACTTCCTCCATTACTGTCACGCACTGGAGGTTCGATGAGCGAGTGGATCGGCTCGGCGTGGAATGCACTGCCCGAACCGCTGCGCGATCCCGTCGCGCTGGCCATCCCCGCGTTCGCGCTGCTACTGACGATCGAATGGATCGCGGCCGCGAAGCTCGAAGACGGTGTACGCGGCAGTTACTCCACCAGGGATGCGCGCTCCAGCTTGAGCATGGGCTTGGTGTCGATCGCGACCACCACCGCATGGAAGGCGCTGGCGTTGGTCGGCTACACGGCCATCTACGTCTATCTCGCGCCGTGGCACCTTCCCGCAGACGCCTGGTACACCTGGGTGATTCTGATCCTGGGCGTCGACCTGCTGTTCTACGGGTACCACCGCATCGCGCATCGGACTCGAATCATCTGGGCGACGCATCAGTCCCACCATTCGAGCGAGTACTTCAACTTCGCCGCAGCGCTGCGACAGAAGTGGAACAACAGCGGCGAGGTCATCATGTGGCTGCCGCTCCCCCTGTTGGGCATGCCGCCGTGGATGGTGTTCGTCGGATTCTCGATCAACCTCGTCTATCAATTCTGGGTGCACACCGAGCGCATCGACCGGCTGCCGCGCCCGTTCGAGTACGTCTTCAACACGCCTTCCCATCACCGCGTCCATCACGGCCGGGACCCGCAGTACCTCGACAAGAACTACGGCGGAATCCTCATCATCTGGGATCGGCTGTTCGGAAGCTACGCCGAGGAGGTCGAGCGGCCGAACTACGGATTGACCAAACCTGTCGACACGTTCAACATCTGGACCCTCCAGACGCACGAATACCGCAACATCGCACGGGATGTTGCGGCATCGCGGTCGTGGAAGGAACGCGTCGGATATCTTGTGGGACCGCCGGGATGGACGCCGCAGGCCCCACGAGAACGAGCTACTGCCGGCTCAGATTGATCAGGAAGTCGACGGTGCCCGAGTCCTCGACGGTGACGAAGCCGAGTGACGGCGGTTCGACGCCGTAATCGGCCCATGTCGTCGGAATGGCACCCGAAGCGATGAGCGTGTCGCCGGATTGCAGTACCTGCATCTCCACCGAGACGGGTCGCGTCTGATCTTTGAGCGTCAATGTGCCTTCGGCCGTGACGGTTTCGGTGGTTCCGTCCTTGGGGAGGCCGGCCAGATCGATCGGCGAGTCGATCGTGAACGTCGCCGTCGGATACGTCGCGGTGTCGAAGATGTTGCCGCGGAACTGGCTGTCTCGGCGGTCACTGTCGGTGGTGATCGAATTCGTCTGCACCACAACCTCACCGGTGGTCAAGGAGTTGTCTGCGATGGTGACCGAACCGCCGACCTCGGGCGTCGACCCGACAACGGTCACGTCGGAGCCGTTGAGTACCTCGTCGACGGTGTA
Source organism: Rhodococcus ruber (assembly GCF_027270735.1). Classification (GTDB taxonomy): domain Bacteria; phylum Actinomycetota; class Actinomycetes; order Mycobacteriales; family Mycobacteriaceae; genus Rhodococcoides; species Rhodococcoides rubrum_A. Next base: position 311,997 of record NZ_JAPWIJ010000006.1, read on the forward strand.
GCCCGCCGCGGTGGTGTTCGACGCGTCGCCTGGGGTGACGGTCCATGTTCCGTTCAGATCCTCGGTCGTCGCCGCCTGCGCGCCCGAGGTGTCGACGGTCGCCGCCGGGGCGGCGTCTTCTTGGAACGACGCGTAGATCTTGGGCCCGAAGTACAGCCCGAGCGCTACGAGCGCAACGACAACAACGCCTACGATCCACCATTTCTTGGTCATGACTGCCGATGATAGTTGCAGCTTCAAGCCAATGGGAGATGAGCGACCTGGCAACTCCCTGAGAGTTTTGTCCGTTTACCCCGTGCGCACGTGTCGGGGCCGACAGGCACAATGGAACGCATGGATCCGGTGGACGCACTTCGAGAGATCGGATACTGGCTCGAGCGCTCACGCTCGGACACCCACCGCGTCAAGGCTTATCGGCGAGCCGCTGATGTCGTCGAATCTCTCGGTCCTGCACAACGATCCGAGCACGAAAAGGCCGACAGCTGGTCCTCACTGGCCGGCATCGGAGCCAAGACCTCGCTGATCATTCGTCAGGCTCTGACACAGGACGTTCCGGACTATCTGGCCGAGCAACGAAACGCTGCCGAACCCATCGGCAACAACGACCTCCGCGCCGCACTCAAGGGTGATCTGCACACCCATTCCAACTGGTCCGACGGCGGTAGCCCCATCGAAGAGATGATGCGTACCGCGGCCAGGCTCGGCCACGAGTACTGCGCGCTGACCGATCATTCCCCGCGCCTGAAGGTCGCGAACGGCCTCACCGCCGAGCGTCTGCGCGCCCAACTCGACATCGTCGCCGAACTCAACGAACGGCTCGCACCGTTCCGCATCCTCACCGGAATCGAAGTCGACATCCTCGACGACGGGTCACTCGACCAGGACGAAGGCTTGCTCGCCGAGCTGGACGTGGTGGTAGCGAGCGTGCACTCCAACTTGCGAGCCGACTCCAAGACAATGACCAAACGCATGGTCACCGCCATCGCGAACCCGCACGTCGACGTCCTCGGCCACTGCACCGGACGGCTCGTCGAGGGCGGTCGCGGCACCAGGCCCGAATCGACATTCGACGCACCCGTGGTGTTCGAGGGCTGCCGCCAATTCGGTACCGCAGTGGAGATCAACGCCCGGCCCGAACGCCAGGACCCACCCGAGCGCCTCATCGACATCGCGCTCGAACGCGAGTGCCTGTTTTCCATCGACACCGATGCGCACGCACCCGGCCAGCTCGACTGGCAGGGCTACGGCTGTATCCGCGCCGAGGCCCGCGGTGTGCCCGCGGAGCGAGTGATCAACACCTGGCCGCTCGACGACCTGCTCGATTGGACGGCACAGCGCGCGTGAACCGTCGTCACTTCCTCTCCGGCCTGCTCGCTGTGACGCTGGTCGGCTGCAGCTCCACCGACACCGACTCCTCACCGAGTACGGCCGAAACCTATTCGGCTGCACTGCAACCGGTCTCGGGCCCTGTCGGCGACCCTGTCCGACTGAAGTACGGATTCGATCCGGACAACATCGGCGATCTCTACCTCCCCGACAACGACGCCACCTCACTCCCGGTGGTGGTGATGATTCACGGCGGCGGGTGGCAGGAGAACCTCGACCTGTCGTACTTCCAGCAGATGTCGACGGCCATCGCCAACGAAGGCATCGCCGTCTGGAACGTCGAATATCGGCGCGGACCGAACAATTGGGCCAACACTCTCTCCGACGTCGACGACGCCACCGAGGCACTCGCAACAGTCGTGCAGGACGCAGCCGACGGGAGGCTCGATCTCGATCGCGTCCACATCGCCGGACACTCGGCCGGCGGGCAGCTCGCCGCCTGGGTGGCCGCTCGACACCTGATGCCGGTCGATGCGCCGGGAGCGGAACCGAGGATCAAGCCGCGTAGCGCCACCATCATGGCCGGCGTCTTCGACATGAAGCGGGCGGCCACACTCGGAAACGACAAGTTCGTGCCGGTCTTCCTCGGCGGCATGCCGAACGAAGTACCGGGCCGCTACAAGATCGCGTCGCCCATCGAATATCTCCCCCTCGATGTCCCGCTGACTGCGCTGCACGGTGATGCCGATCAGACGGTGTCGGTCAATCAGAGCCGTGTCTACGTCGATGCAGCAACGAAGGCGGGCAGCACCGACACCGAACTCGTCGTACTGCCCGGAGCCGGGCACGGCGCGTTTCTCGACCCCAAGAACCGCGCCTGGTCGACGGCATTGAGCACCATCACCGGCCGTGCGCAGACCCTGCTCTGACGTCGGCGGTTCTGCCGGGGTGGTACACAGTTGCGATGAACGGAAAAATCGCGACCGGATTGCTCGGGCTGATCGTGGCCGTCTCGGTTGCCGGATGCAGCAACGATCCGTCGACCGAGGGCGCGTCGAGCACTTCCGCCGCGGCCAGCACGACGACCTCTGCCGCGGCTTCCACGACAGTCCCCGCCAGCACCACGCTCGACGCTCCGGCCCCCGCCCCTGCCGACACTCCGGTTCCCGAGGCTCCGCCTGCCGCTGAACCCGATGCCCCGACCTCGGGCGTCACCGGCGAAGCGCTGTACCAGCAGACCTGCACCCAATTTCTGCCGTCCATCGATGCGCTCGAACAAACCGGAATCTCCGATCGCGCCAAGTCGGTCGAGGGTCTGCGCAACGAAATGACCACCGCCCCGAGTTGGAACACCGTGCCGCCCAGTGATCAGGAACAGATTCTGCGTGGACTCGACTCCGCCGGTGCGGGGCAATGCTGAGCGTCTGAGTCGCTGGGGGCCCCGGTGATCCCGCAAACGCGCGCGCGTTTGCCATACGCGCGCGGTCTAGGCAGCGAATCCGCACGCGTACGACGAATGCGCGCGCGTTTGCGCCCGACCTCGGCCCGGCCGCACACCCACGACACCCAGCGCACAAAAAAACTCCCCACCCGACGGATCGGGTGGGGAGTTCTTGGCGGTGGCGGAGGGATTTGAACCCTCGGAGGGGGTGAACCCTCACACGCTTTCGAGGCGTGCTCCTTAGGCCGCTCGGACACGCCACCGCAGAAGACTGTACCGGAATGCGGGCCTGAGGCTAAATCGCCAGCTCAGGCTAGTTGCCGGTGAGCTTGTCCTTGATGTTCGAGGCTGCGTCCTTGACCTTCTCGGCACCGTCCTTGAATGCTGCCGAGGTCTGGTCGCCCTTGTCCTCTGCTTCGAGGTCCCTGTCTCCGGTGGCCGAACCTGCGGCTTCTTTCGCCTTGCCGCCGAGGTCTTCGGTCTTGTTCGAGATCTTGTCGCCGAGTCCCATGAGTGTCTCCTTCGCAAGTTCGGAGCGCAGCGTTGCGCTCTGTCCTCCACCCTCCACAAAATTGGACATCGGGGCCACCATGTGACGAGATCGTTATCTCTGGCGAGAGAAGAATTGCGTCAACACCTCGGCGCATTCGGCTTCGAGTACCCCGCCGCGAACCTGTGGTCGGTGGGTCAGGCGGCGGTCGCGCACGACGTCCCACAGCGAGCCGACAGCTCCGGTTTTGGGTTCCCACGCGCCGAACACCACAGCGCCGACGCGGGCCAGCACCAGCGCCCCCGCGCACATCGTGCAGGGTTCCAACGTGACGGCCAGGGTGCAGCCCTCGAGTCGCCAACCGTCACCGTGCACCGCCGCTGCTCGACGCAATGCGATCACTTCCGCGTGTCCGGTGGGGTCGCCCGACGCCTCCCGTGCATTGCAGGCCCGGGCGATCTCACGTCCCGAGGCGTCGAACACGACGGCTCCGACGGGTACATCGGCATCCGATGCCTCGGCCGCGGCCGAGAGCGCTGCGCGGATCATGTCCGCGTCGGATACCACCACCGGTCAGCGTCGCAGCTTGTTCACCGCTGCGGCGAACTCGTCCTCGAAGCCCAGACGTTCGGCGATGGACTGCAACTGCTCGTCGGGGTAGTCGTCGGTCTCGGCGACGATGATGCCCAGCACGGCCTCGGGTAGTCCGAGGTCGGCCAGCAGGGCGAGGTCGCCTTCTTCGTACGGTTCGATGTCGTCGAGTTCGTCGGGGTCGACGTCAGGGATCTCGATGTTCAACGCATCGAGAACGTCCGCAGCGATTTCGTAGTCCACTGCGGCGACCGCGTCGGACAGCAGCAGGCGCGTGCCGTTCGGCGCCGGACGCAGGATCACGAAGAACTCCTCGTCCACGTCGAGCAGCCCGAACACGGCACCCGAGCTGCGAAGTTCACGCAATTCGGTCTCTGCCGCCGACAGGCTGGTCAATGCGTCGTCGGACAGCGGCGTCACGGTCCACTTGCCGTCCTCTCGGACAACTGCAACGCCGAATCCCTCGAGGTCGTCGTACTCCGATGCGGATGCACGATTGTCTTTCGCGCGCTGTGCGGCCATGCGCGCAACGGTAGTCCGGTATGGGTCGGTATTCGAAGTCCACCTCCCGCCTACGGCACCCACCTGTGCCAATCTGGTCGGGTGACTTCTTCCTCGGTGTGCGTTCTCGGCCTCGGACTGATCGGCGGGTCGATTCTGCGCGCCGCGCACGACGCAGGCCGTCAGGCGTGGGGGTGGAACCGATCGGCCGACGCGATCGCCGGTGCCACAGCCGACGGATACGACGTCGGTACCGACCTGACAGCGGCATTGACCAGGGCATCGAGGGAAGATGCGCTGATCGTCGTCGCCGTCCCGATGCCCGCTGTCGATTCCATTCTGGCCGCCGTCGCGGAGCACGCGCCCTCGGCTCCGCTCACCGATGTGGTCAGCGTCAAGGCCGAGGTTGCGGCCGCGGTGACTGCTCGCGGACTGCAGGCGCGCTATGTCGGCGGGCATCCGATGGCGGGCACCAATCATTCGGGCTGGTCTGCCACCGACCCCACGCTGTTCGCCGACGCGGTGTGGGTGGTGTCCACGGACCCGGGAGTCGACGCCGACGTGTGGGTCCGCGTGGCCCGGCTCGCCCTGGACTGCGGGTCGGTGGTGGTGCCGGCCGAGAGCGTCGAGCACGATCGCGCCGTGGCCCGGATCTCTCACCTACCGCATCTACTGGCCGAGGCCCTGGCAATCGTGGGGGCGGCAGGCGGACCGCTGGCGTTGGGCCTGGCTGCGGGCTCGTTCCGCGACGGGACGCGGGTGGCGTCGTCGTCGCCGACTCTCGTCCGGGCGATGACCGAGGGCAACGCAGCCGCGCTACGCACCGCGCTCGACGAAGCGATGCACGCTCTCTCGGCGGCCCGCACGGAACTGGACGACGGCTCGACGAAAACGCTGGTCGACGCCGGAAACGCAGCGCGGATGCAGTACGAGCAGCATCAGCGCTTCGAGATCACCGACGTCACCCCGGGCGAGCCGGGGTGGCGAGAGAAACTGCAGGACGCAGGTCGACGCGGCGGCGTCGTGCGTCAGATCCGTTCGGCCAGTCCGGGGTAATCGAGAACGAATCCTTCGGCATCGACCGTGACGGACGACGTCGACACCGGCGAGATGACGTGGATGCCTTCGGAACCACTGCTGTAGGTCAGCGTGGCCTCCTGGATGCTGAGGTCGAGGAGGTTGACGTACACCGTCGGCACTTCGAGGTCCTGGACCTGGGTGTGCAGACCGAATCGACGGATCGGCAGCGTGTTGAAGAACGGACTGAGCACCATGTCGACGTCGAGAGCGCCGCTGTAGGTCGAGCGCTGATGGCTGGCACTGTTCTCCACCATCCAGTAGCCCTCGTCGTCTCGACTCACGGACGCCTGACGATCACCGGAGGCGAGCGAGGTGCGCACCGACAGCCGCTTGGTGACGCCGTATTCGTCGGTCACCAGGTCGTAGGACGCGCTGAAAGCGGGATGGTCGGCGCACGCGGCACCGATGATGCGTCCGGCAGCCTTGATTCGGTTGCCGGAGAGCTGAACGCGCACGGACTCCATGCGCGGCACATCGTGCGCTCGCCACGTCAGGATCGAGGGCCAGGTTTTCGCGTCGGTGGAGTCGGACGCAGGGACGGAGGCATGCTCGGCACCCGATTCTTGAGTGATCACCCATCTACGGTAGGCGACGAACCCCCCTCGAGAACAAGCGGACGTGCCTTTTCCCGCACATTACTTAAGGTGATGACTGTGACGACAGAGAACTCAGGCGGCGGACAGTTCGATTTCGCGCATTCCGAACAGGCCGCCAAGAGTCGACAGGACAAAGCGACGGCACTGGCGCGCTACGTCTGGGATCGCGGCATCACCGGTGCCGAACTGCTCGATCTCACCGACGCCGTCCGCAGGAAGCTCGCTCGCGCGGCAGACCTGCACCCACCGAGCACGATGGAAACCTGGACCATCGTGGCCGAGTTGCTCGACCGCAAATCCGCGTGGGCGGCCGAACACCCCGGTCACGACGGCGCGACGCCCCAGCACGCCGACGAGAAGATCATGTGGGTCAAGCCGCCCATCACCCCTTGGACCTGATCAGCCGGTCACCGGACCGATCTCACTGGCGATAGATCTCCACGTGGGCACCGGTGACCACACCGAGGGTCGACGTCGGCTGACCCCAGCTCGAACTGCAATTGCCCGACGCCTGACCTGTCGGCACGAAAGATCGGCTCGACGAGGTGTAGGGACCGACCGCCGGGATCGGAAAGCGATTGGGGACGAAGTGAAAGCCCCAGCATTCGGTGATCAGTACGTACTCCCTACCCGGAGGGGCACCGGTGTCGTGACACGTTGCCGACGCGCCGAAGGCATCGTGGGCGATGGAGCAATCCTGGGTATCAGCATGGGAAACGCCTGCGCCGATGATTGCTGAAAAGGCCAGACCTGAGACGACGACGGTGGCAACTCGTGTTGCCGCTACAAATGTTCTTCTCATACAGGTCATTTCGCCGGAGACCGACGAGGCGTTACGGAAATCAGACCAGCGAGTCTTCCCACGCCTCGTGCAGGTGAGCGAAGCGTCCCTCTCCCGCGATCAGATCCTCGGGAGTTCCGTCCTCGACGATGTCGCCATCGGACATGACCAGAACGCGATCTGCAATGGACACGGTCGACAGGCGGTGCGCGATGATCAGCGCCGTTCGCCCCTGCAGGATGGTCTCGAGCGCACGCTGCACCAGCCGCTCGCTCGGGATGTCCAGACTCGAAGTTGCCTCGTCCAGCACGATCACCGACGGCGCAGCCAGGAACACCCGCGCGAAGGCCACCAATTGCCTTTGGCCCGAGGACAATCGGCCACCGCGCTTGCGTACGTCGGTATCGATGCCGTCGGGCAGCGACGCGATGAACTCGGTCAGTCCGACGGCGTCGGCCGCAGCCCGCACGTCTGCATCGGTCGCCGTCGGGCGGCCGAGACGGATGTTGTCCGCCACCGAACCGGAGAACAGGAACGACTCCTGCGTCACCATGACGACGTTGCGGCGTAGATCCTCGTCGCTGATCTCACGCATGTCGATGCCGTCGAGTCGCACGGCTCCGGCCGTCGGATCGTAGAAGCGCGCCAACAGCTTTGCCAGTGTCGACTTTCCGGCTCCGGTGGCCCCGACCATCGCGACCACCTGCCCTGCGGGCACGTGTAGCGAGAACTCCGGCAGCACGACGCGCTCGGATCCGTAGGAGAAGTGCACGTCGTCGAACGTGATGTCGCCTTTCACCGTTCCGATCTCGACCGGGTTCTTCGGCGCGATCACCGACGGTTCTTCCTCGAGCACGCCGGAGATCTTCTCCAGCGCAGCCGCGGCGGACTGGTACGCGTTGAAGACCATCGCCAACTCGTCGAGCGGGCCGTAGAACCGCCGAAGATACAGCACGTAGGCCGCAAGTACGCCGATGTCCATGTGGCCGTTGATCACTCGCCAGCTACCGAACACCAGGATGATCGCCAGCGTGACGTTGCCGATCCAGCGCACGATGCCGGTGTAGCTCGCCATGCCGCGCAGCGCCGCGGTGGTGGCGTCCCGATACTCCGAATCCTCGGTGCTCAGAATGGCGTCGTTGCGGCCCTCGCGTCGGAACACCTGCACCGCGCGAATGCCGCCCATCGACTCCACGAAATGGACCACGACGCGCGCGATCGCCACCCGTGTTCGACGGTAGCCCTGGCGTTGGCGACGCTGCGACCACCGCGTGACGAGCACCAGCGGAACGAAGCCGGCCAGCACGATCAGCGCCATCGGTACATCGAGATACACCAGGATGATCGCGATCGACACCATCGACAGGATGGCCGTCAGTGCATCGTTGAGCGCACTCTCGAGCAAGGTCTGCAGAGACTCGACATCGCTGGTCAGTCGCGAGATCAGCCGTCCCGAGGTGTATTTCTCGTGGAACGACAGGCTCAGCTTCTGGGCATGATCGAACACCCGGCCGCGGAGGTCGTACAGAATGTTCTGACTCAGCCGACCGGAGACGGTGAGAAACGCATAGGTGGTGAACATTCCGAGCAGACCGAAACCGGTGTAGCCGCCGACCGCCCACAGCAACGGACCCCAATCACCCTGCCCCGCAGCGCCGACGCCGTTGTCCAGTGCATAGGCGATGAACAGTGGACCCGCCACGTAGGTGATGTTGTCGACCAGGATGATCAGAAACGACAGCAGGGCCTGCTTCTTGTACGGGCGCACCAGTGATGCCAGCAAGCGACGAGAACGTCCGGCCAGCACCAGGTTTCCGGTGGCGTCGACCTCGGATTCCTCCCCGCCGACGCCCCGCCAATCCTCGGTGGAGCTCTGATCACTCATGAATCGACCCCATCACCTCGCGGTACCGCGGCGACGACGCCAACAGTCCCTCGTGTGTTCCCTGCTCCACAATTGTTCCGTTCTCGAGATAGAGCACGCGGTCAGCCAACGCAGCGGTCGACGGCCGGTGTGCCACCAGCACTGTCGTCGAATGCGCCAACACCCGTCGCAACTCCTTCTGCACTTTCGCTTCGGTGTCCACGTCGAGCGCGGACAGTGGGTCGTCGAGCACCAGCACCCGCGGCTTGCCCAGCACCGCGCGCGCCAAGGCGAGCCGCTGGCGCTGTCCGCCGGACAGGCTCATGCCCTGCTCGCCGATACGAGTGGCCAGACCCCACGGCAGCCGCTCGACGAAATCCGTTGCATGCGCGATCTCCAACGCCTCGGCGATCTCGGCATCGGACGCGCCGGGAGAACCGAGCGCGATGTTCTCGCGCGCACTGGCCGAGAACAGCACCGGATCCTCGAACGCCACCGACACGATCGAACGCAAGTCCGACAATCGCATCGAAGCCACGTCGATACCGTCGATCGTGATGGACCCCTCGGTGACGTCGAACAGGCGAGGAACCAGGTTGGTCAGCGCAGTCTTTCCGCTGCCGGTGTTCCCGACGAGCGCAACGGTCTCCCCCGGCTCGATCACGAAACTGACGTCGGTGAGCAGCGGCGAGGACGCGTCGGGAAAGGTGAATCCCACGCGGTCGAATTGCACTCGGCCACGGATCCTTTCGGGCAGTTCGACGGGATCGTCGGGATCGGTGACCGTTTCGGGAGTGTCCATGATCTCCCAGTAACGATCCGCTGCCGTACGTGCATTGTTCAGTTCGGCCAACAGGTAGCCGAACGACTCGATCGGCCACAACAGGAAGGTGACGATGGCAATGGCCGCGACGAGCGTGCCGACCGTCATCGTGCCCTGCACGATCGAGTACGTCCCCACGGCCAGAATCGCGCCGATGGTGATCGGTTGCAGCCCGACGATGACGGCCCAGATGATCGCGAGGTAGCGCACCTTCTTCAACTCGGTGTCGCGCAAAGTGCGAGCCTGCCGAAGAAACTGCTTGCCCAGGTGCGCACTTCGACCGAAGGCCTTCAGAACACGAATGCCCTGAATGGACTCTTCCACCGTCGTCGTGACATCGCCCGCCTGATCCTGAGCGTCACGCGCCACGACGCGGTACAGCGTCTCGAACTTGGTGCAGGCGATGACCAGTGGCACCGACGTCACCAGCATGATCAGCCCCAATTGCCAGGACTGGACCAGCAATACGCCGATACCCACAACGAGCGTGACGGCGTTGATGATGATGAACGGGCCGATGAAGGCCATGAATCGGCGCAGCGAACCGAGATCGGCGATGGCGCGCGAGAGCAGCTGCCCCGATTCCCAACTTTCGTGCGCCGCGACCGAGAGCCGCTGCAACTTGTCGAATACTGTTGCACGAGCGGTGATCTCGAATTGACTCGAAGGCCTGGACACCAGGTAACGACGCACCCAGATTCCGGCCGCGTCGATGGTGCCGAGCAACAGGACGAATGCCGCGGGCCACCAGACAGCAGAGAAATTGCGATCGGTGATGGGGCCGTCGATGACGCGTTGCATCACCAGTGGAATCACCAGACCGGTCATGGTCGCAATCAGCGAGACCACGATCGAGCCGATGTAGAACCACTTGTACGGGGCCAGGAACGGCGCGAAACGCTGCAGCGATGTGGCGGTACGCACTACTTTCGGGTTCGGCTGATCGACGGTTCGGGCTTCGGTGTCGAGCACACCCGTGGACACGTGTTGTTCTCCTTCTGCTGTGCCCGGATGATTTCATTGCACAGGCTCAGTTTCCAACCGATTTTCGGCCCCGGTCATTCCAGTGTGGAACCTCGAGCTTGGTCGAGGTCAAGGCCGACCACTCTCGAGTACCGTAGGACCGTCGGGCGAGAGAAGGGCATACGTGAGCGCACGGTCGATGGTCGGGTTGTTCGCGGGAATCGGCGGGCTCGAGCTGGGGTTGGCCGAGGCGGGTTGGTCGACGCAGTTGCTGTGCGAGGTCGATCCCGGAGCGCAAGCCGTCCTCACCGCCCGCATGCCCGACGTCCCTCTGCACAGCGATGTCACCACACTCCGCAGCCTGCCCGCCGGCACCGAACTGGTAGCGGCAGGCTTTCCGTGCCAGGACCTCTCCCAGGCAGGACGGACAGCGGGCATCACCGGGGCCCGATCCGGCCTGGTCGACGAGGTCTTTCGGTTGGTCTCGCGCCGCAAAGGCCCACGCTGGCTGCTGATCGAGAACGTGCCTTTCATGCTGCAACTCGGCCGCGGGGCCGCCATGCGGCACATCACCGACGCACTCGAGGACCTCGGTTACATGTGGGCGTATCGCGTCGTCGACGCACGAGCGTTCGGATTGCCGCAGCGTCGGCAGCGGGTGGTGATGCTGGCCTCGCGCACCGACGATCCTCGTGAAGTGCTGTTCTCCCAGGATGCCGGCCCGTTGCCCGACGGCGATCCGAGCACCCAGCCGTGCGGGTTCTACTGGACCGAGGGAATCCGCGGATTGGGCTGGGCCGTCAACGCGGTCCCCACGCTCAAGGGCGGATCCTCGCTCGGCATCGCCAGTCCCCCGGCCGTGCGGTTGCCGTCCGGGGAGATAGTCACACCCGGCATCATCGGGGCCGAGCGCCTGCAGGGATTCGATCCGGACTGGACGCTGCCTTCCGTCCAGCAGCCCGGCGTCCGGAGTGGGCATCGCTGGAAGCTCGTCGGAAATGCCGTCAGTGTGCGGATGGCGTCATGGGCAGCACGCGCTCTGGACGACCCGAAGCCCTACGACGCCTCGAAAGATGTGGCTGTTCTGCCTGGCCAGGCCTGGCCGACGGCGGCCTGGGGACGCGACCGGACGACGTTCAAGGTGACGATCTCGAGCATGCCGGTACACGAGCCCTACGAGGACCTGATCGGCTTTCTGGACGACTCGAAGCTGCTCTCCGCGCGCGCGACCGCCGGATTTCTCAAGCGGGCCCGGGCCGGCAGCCTCCGTTTCGCTCCGGGATTTCTCGACGATCTCGATGCCCACCTCGAGCGCATGGGCGGATACGCCGAGCGGGTTCCGGTGTGATGGCCGAACGCCCCGTCACCGACGCCAAGACCAGTGCTCGGCTGAGCAAGCAACGACGCCGCGACACCAAACCGGAGGTCGCGCTGCGGCGGGCACTGCACCGCCGAGGTCTGCGGTATTTCGTCGATCGCGCTCCACTGAAGGGCATGCGGCGTCGAGCAGATCTGGTGTTCCCCAGACGCAAGGTAGCGGTCTACGTCGACGGCTGCTTCTGGCACAGCTGCCCGATACACGCCACCAAGCCCCGCAACAACGCGCAATGGTGGGCCGACAAATTGGCGGCCAACGTCGCGCGCGATCGCGACACGGACGAGAAGCTTCTCGCGGAGGGCTGGCGCGTCGTACGAATTTGGGAACACGAGGACCCCGCCCTCGCCGCCGACCGAGTTGAGAACGAACTTACTGGAGACTGAAACCCTTTCCCGTCCCCGCGCGTCCAACCCCATGATCGGTTGATTCGAGTACGGGGGACGAATGACGGTGCGTAGAAATTGGTTGCTCGCGGCGGTGGCGCTGGCGATGTCGGTCTCGACGAGCGGATGCGCGGTGGTGTTGCTCGGCAGCGCGTTCCCCGCAGGCAGTTCGTCGCCCACCGGCAGTTTTTCGCCACAGGACAAGTACGGATTCGAGATGTCGGAAGCAGACCGGTATCTGGCCGACACAGCAGAATTCGTACGCAGTCTCGATCCGTGTGGCTTTCTCACCGAGGACGATCTCGCTGCCCTCGGCACCGTGGTGCAGCTTCGCCCAGATGGCGAGTTGAGCACGTGCTCGGCCAGCCTGAAACCCGCGACATCGAGCGCAACCGACTCCGTCTCCATCGATCTGAACGGATATCAACCGACGTCCGACGATCCGGACTACGAGCAGATCATGATCGGTGACGAACAGGTGTATCAAGACAACTCGTCGCCGGGTTCGTGCCGCGTCGGCTTTCCGCTTCGCGGCGAGTTCGACGGTGCCACCCCGGGGGCCATGGACGGTTTCCTCACCGAATCCGGGCGCGGGTTCGCCACGATCGACGTCTATCGCGCCGTCGGGGACGCGTGTGCCGCTGCGACAACCGTCGCCGAGACCGCACTCGGCCTGTTGGACGATCCACCTTTGCGGGCCGATTCCAAGTACAACCTTCCGCTGGCCATGAAAGATCCGTGTGCCGTCCTCGAACACCTACCCGCAACGTGGACGGTGGGCCGTTGGAACCCTCCATCGGATCCGTACCGTTGCCATTTCACGGCGTCCTCGGCAACGTTCGAGGACAACCTCATGATGCTCGACGTCACGCTCTCCTACGTCGACACCGAACTGCGGTCGACGGACCGCAAGACTGTCCAGCAGGGCGGCTACACCGTCGAAACACGCGACTCGGATTCGGTGTGCTCGGCCGACATCGTGTTGGGCAACCCCGTTCTCGGCCTGCCCGGTAACGACGACTCTGCCGCGCGCTACGCCCGCACAGTTCCCGAGCTGTCCGTCATGGCGGACGACTGCGACTCCGCCGTCACACTGGCGGTGGCAGCTGCCGACGAGCTCACTGGTTAGCCTTGGTCGGTGTGTTCGAGAACTGAAGGCGTTGATATCCGCCGAGCCGTAGTGGCGGTCTGCTTGATCCTCGCCGGACTGCTGTATTCCGCATGGGTGGCCGAATTCTTCTTGGACACCGGTCTCGACCCCACCACATCGTTTCTCAGCGAACTCGACGCCCGCGATCAGCCGTACCGCGAATTCTTTTCCACCGCAGACGTCGTCACGGGGTCACTGATGATCGTCGCTGCTGTCCTCGGCTTCCTCGCGACAGCGCGGCGACGGCTCGTCGTCACCGGCTGGATCGCGTCGGGCATCTTCGGTATCGCCACCATCGCCGACGCGAAACTTCCTCTCGAGTGTGTGGCCGCCGACGATCCGAGCTGTCCGATCGAGCCCAGCGGATTGTTCCCGCAACTCCATCACCTGCACGCACTCACCAGCACCATCGCGGTGTTCGCGATCTTCACGGTCATGATCGCGTTCACGCTCGCTGCATTCCGTTATGAGGGCTATCCCCTGCTTCGGACGCTCGGTGTCGCGGTGCTGGCGGTCACGACCCTGGCAACGGCGTGGCTGTTGATCGCCGACAATCTTCCCGGCGACCACGGACTCGGTGTTGCCCAGCGGGTTCAGGTGGGCGGCATGTCGGCGTATCTGGTGGTGCTGGGGTGTGCGCTTAGACTCGGCGCATGTCCTTCACCGCGACCGAACTCAACGGGTCCAAGGTAGAGCAGTACCAGCAGCTCGCCGAGCAGGCCAAGGGCCTCGTATACGAAGAGTCGAACCTGATCGCCAATGCCGCCAATCTCTCCGCGTTGGTCTATCACGCTCTGCCCGAGGTCAATTGGGTCGGCTTCTACCTGTTCGACGGCACCGAACTCGTCGTCGGTCCCTTTCAAGGTCAGCCCGCCTGCGTACGGATCGCTCTGACCAAAGGGGTGTGTGGCGCTGCCGCGACCACTCGCGAGACACAGCGAGTAGCCGACGTCCACGCCTTCCCCGGCCACATCGCGTGCGATGCCAACACTCGCTCCGAGGTCGTCGTACCGCTGTACCAGGGCGAGACCCTGGTCGGGGTCTTCGATCTGGACAGCCCTGTACCGAACCGCTTCGACGCCGACGATCAGGCCGGCCTCGAAGCGATCGCGGCGGTCTTTCTCAACTCTCTGGGGTAAAACCAGCTGCCGCCTCGAAGAACCAGGCCATGACCAGCGCCCCGGGGTCGACGACACCTCGCGCGGCCTCGCCGACGTAGCTGGCGCGACCGCGGTTGGCGGTGATGTCCTTGGTCGATTCGGCTCCGGTCTTCGCGGCGTCGGCAGCGTCCTGCACGGTGCCGCCGTCCTTCTCGAGCGCCTCGACGGCCGGGGCGATGGCATCGACCATCGTCTTGTCGCCCACCCGTGCGCCGCCGAGTTCGGTGATACTGTCCAGTCCCGCCCGGGCGGCCTGTCCGATAGCCGCGAGATCCGGCTCGGATTCGAGCATCGCCCGGTAGAACTGCCGGAACCAGATGCCGAACAGCGCGCCGGACGTACCGCCTGCGTGGCCGAGATATGCCTCGCTGACGGACTCGAATACCGTTGCCGCCGAGTAGTTTTCCTTGATGGCGTCGAGATCGAGTTGTTCGAGTGCGGCCACCATGTTCGTTCCGAAGTCGCCGTCACCCGCCTTGCGATCCAACTCGGTCAGGGCCGGCTCCTCGTCCAGCACACGCTGCACCCACGACCCGATCCACTCGGAAACGAATGCCGACGTCTCACCGGTGTCGGACGGTGAGAACGTCGGCCCGAATGCCCCGCGTTCGGCCACCGGCTTCGCGCCCCGGCTCTGAGCGTTGGGCCAACCGGGAGCGTCGGTCGGCTCGTCCCACAGTTCGAGCATCTCGTCGTCGGCGCGCACGAGTGTGATCGACGCTCCGCCCATGTTGAGTGCAGTGACGAAACTTCCGACGAGTGAGCGGGAAATCTCGACACCCTTGCCGTGCAGGTACGCCGAGAGCTCACCGAACAGCAGATGCAGTTCGAGCGGGTGCGTTGCGCCAAGCCCGTTGACGATCGCGATCACCGATTCACCCGAGTTCAATCCGAGCGAGTCCACAATCGGATCGGTCAATTTGGCGACGATCTCCTGGGCAGGCAGCCGGGGCACGCGGTCGGTGCCGCGCTCTCCGTGGATCCCGATACCGAGTTCGATTTCCTCCTTGGGCAATTCGAACGACGGTTCGTCCGCTCCAGGCAATGTAGGCGGGTTCAGCGCGACCGCCATACTGCGCGCGTTCCCCGCTGTTCGACGCCCCAGCGCAACGACCGCCTGCAGGCTATCGCCTCGTTCTGCCGCTGCGCCGCATACTTTTTCGACGACGATGGTCGCTGCGGTGCCGCGTCGACCAGGTCCGTCCTCGCTCTCGCTTGCCACGTCGTCGTCGACGAGAACAACGTCGGCGACAATGCCGTCCTCCTGCAACAACTCTCGGGCAATCTTGAAGTTCATCACGTCACCGGTGTAGTTCTTCACGATGTGCACCACTCCACCGCCTGAGTCCACGGCCTTGGATGCCTCGTGCACCTGAAGGGCGTTCGGTGAAGTGAAGACCAGACCGGGGCACGCACCGGTGAGCATGCCACGACCGATGAATCCGGCATGCATCGGTTCGTGGCCCGATCCCCCACCGGACAGGAGGGCAACCTGACCGTCGGAGATGCGATACCGGCGGGTGAGAAATCCGGGATCGGCATGCCAGGTGATGTCGTCGGTGGCGGCGACGAAGCCGCGGAGTGCGTCGGCAACGAATGTTCGAGGGGAATTGGAGAACATGGCTCCACCCTAACCACCTGCGTCGCGTCCCTTCCTCGGTTCTGTGGGACCGATACAGTCGAGGCATGACTACCGCGACCTGGACGCTCGACTCATCGGACGGTGGGCAGTTGGCCGTTCGGACGGACGTCACCGGACGGGCATCCAAGATGGGCCATCGCCTCACGATTGCGGTGACCTCCTGGACCGCGACAGTCGAATGGTCTGGGGACGCACCCACCGCGGTCTCCCTCGTCGCCGAGGTGGGTTCACTCGAGGTGGTCCACGGAGAGGGTGGCCTCACACCCTTGATCGGACCGGAGAAAGTAGTGGCGAAGGCAAACGCGCTCAAGAGTTTCGACGCCGACCGATATCCGTCGATCCGATTCGTTTCAGAGGAGATCACCGCCGGCGACTCGGGATTTCGACTGGCAGGCACGGTAGAAATTCATGGCGTGTCCAGGGAGATCGCCGTGGATGTGACCGCCACCGACCTCGGCGATCGATGGCACATCGAGTCCGAAACTACTGTGCGCCAATCGGATTACAAGATCACTCCGTATTCGCAGATGTTCGGAGCCATGAAGGTGGTGGACGAGGTGACCGTGACGTTCGACGCCGAGTGCCGCAAGCCCTGAGCCTTTCCAATTCGCCTGTCATGGTGGACACTACGGCGATGAGTCGAAATCGATGGATGCTCGGATCGTGCGCATCGGCCCTGTTGCTGGCCGTAGCCCTGACCGCGGGCTGCAGTAGCCCAGCGACGTCGTCCCCCGATGGACCCCCCGGAGTGAACGTCAACGGCGTAGGGGAAGTCCAGGGTGCACCGGATACGTTGACGACCCAGATCGGGGTTCAGGCCACGGCCGAGGACGTCACCGCCGCCATCGAACAGGCCAATTCTGCCGTCAGTGACGTCACGGACGCCGTGATCGCAGCCGGCGTCGCCCGCGAGGACATCCAGACCCAACAGGTGTCGATCGATCCGCAGTACTCCGGCGCACTGCCGGGCGGCACCTCGGCCATCTCCGAATATCAGGCCACCAACACACTGCAGGTCACGGTTCGGGACCTGTCGAAGGCCTCCGCAGTCCTCGGCGACGCCACATCGGCCGGCGGAAACGCGACCCGCATCTCGGGGGTCTCCTTCAAGATCGACGACGATTCCCAGCTGATCTCCGATGCCCGGTCCAGGGCATTCGCCGACGCCCGCGATCGCGCTGAGCAGTACGCATCGCTCGCAGGCGGAGAACTCGGCGACGTTCTGTCGATCACCGAGTCGATCACCGGCCAGGAGCAGCCGACGACCTTCCGCGAGTCCGCCCCTTCGTTCGACACGGCGGTGCCCATCGAACCGGGGCAGCAGACCGTCAGCGTGTCCGTGTCGGTCAAGTGGGCGTTGAACTAGCGGAGTGAGTTGCTGCCGCTGCAACGGTTGCTCCACTGAAGAGGTTGCAGACGGGGATTCGCCGACTCACGCCCCGGAGTGGAGCGAGAGTTGCAGGTCGACTATTCGGCTTGCGGTGGCGGCAAGCGGTAGTTCACCGGAGTGGCCGAGAAGTCCAATGGATTTCGGACGGCGTCGGTTGCTGATCCCGGCACCTGGACCCGTGGCTCCAGCCCGAGTGATTCCGCGAACGCGAAGGCCTCTTCGATCGAATTGACCGGCCCAGCGGGAACATTGCAGGCCATCAGTTCCCGATACCACTCGTCCGCGGTCCGCGTCTGCAACGCCGTGTTCAGCAGCTCGACCAACTGATCTCGATTCTCGACGCGCGCCGAGTTGGACGAGAAGCGTTCGTCCACAACCAATTCGGAGATTCCCAGCACGTCCGTCAGCGCCGAGAATTGCCGGTCGTTGCCCACTGCCAACGCGAGCGGTCGGTCGGCGGTCTCGAACACCTCGTACGGCACCAACGAGGGATGCTTGTTTCCCATGGGAACCGGTACGACGCCGGCACCGAGGTACGCCGCCGACTGATTGCTCAGTGCAGACAGTACCGACGCCATCAGCGAGGTGTGCACCTGCTGACCTTGGCCGGTCTGTGATCGATGATGCAGTGCGGCAAGGATTCCGCTGAGCGCATGCAGACCGGTGACGATATCGACCATCGCCACTCCCACTTTCGTGGGCGTCGAGACATCGGGGCCGGTGACGCTCATGAGCCCGCCGACGGCTTGGACCACCAGATCGTAACCGGGGAGCGCAGCTCCTCCGCCGGTGCCGAAGCCGGAGATCGAGCAATAGATCAGGCCCGGGTTGGATTGCGATACAGCCGAATAGCCAAGACCGAGCCGGTCCATCGTTCCCGCTCGGAAGTTCTCGATCACGATGTCCGCGCGCGAGACGATCTCGCGCGCCTCGCCTACGCCGCTCTCGGACTGCAGGTCGATGAACCTCGACGTCTTGTTGCGATTCACCGAGTTGAAATAGGTTGCCGTACCGGCGGGGTCGTACGGGGGACCCCATGATCGGGTGTCGTCACCGGTTCCGGGTCGCTCGATCTTGATCACGTCTGCGCCCATGTCGCCGAGCATCATCGTCGCGTACGGGCCGGCGAGCACACGGGAGAAGTCCGCGACCACGAGGCCTGCGAGTGGACCGGTGGCAGGTGTCATCGGTCCACTGTATTGCGCGACACGCTGCAGTTCAGTTCAGGTCGGGAACGAACGCTCCCAGCACGGCAACCATCGTCTCCACGATGTGCTCGATAGGTGGGCGAGGGGGATCGGTGCGCGACCAGTCGGAGACGATCTCTGTGAGAGCACCAAGGAATGCCGTTGCGGCCAAACGGTATCCACCTGGCGGAACGAAATCGGAACCGACTTCCGAGCGCAGTGTGTTCTCGAAGAACTGTACCCACTGTGCACGACGGCGCGTCCGGTGCTGCTCGACGGCATCGCTGACACCCAGCATCTCCAGGTAGGAAATTCGTGCTCGGCGCGGGTCCCCTCCGATCGATCCGACCAAAGCCGTCATCGCAGCGACGACCAGCGCGCGTCGATCTCGGTCGAGTTGCCCGTCGAGTGCGGCGACGACTGCAGCCAGGGCGTCGTCTTGGATCAGGTCGTACACATCCACGAGCAGCGCCTCACGGTTGGCGAACTCACTGTAGAACTGACTGCGTGCCAGACCGGCTGCAGCGCAGATATGCGCAACCGAGGTGGCTGCATATCCGCGTACCCCCATGACCTCGATCCCGGCGTGCAAGAACCGCGCGCGGCGATCGGCTTTTCGCGCGGCGGACGATCGTCCCGCGTAGATGCGGCCCTGATCGTCGGCGACAGTCACCGGCGGAGTCTACCGCCAGCGACACCTCGCCTGCCGTACGCCGATCGGTTCCCTCACGCCCCGATCGGCTTACCGAACAGTCCGGCGATTATCTCGCCTACGGCGTCGACGAAGAGCGGGTGTGCACGCGTGTCGAGCGCCATCGAGCCGACGTCGTTCGTTCGGCAACCCGGCTCCACAGGAACACCGGCGAACCGGTCGCGCATCCACAGCACCGCGCTCGGAAAAGCGATCAACTCCAGCGTGATGTGCTCGCTGAAATGATCACGGGTGTACGTGACATCGGCACCCGGACGGCTGCAGTACGAATCGACCATCGCGTTGACCGGTCCGATCGGCACCAGCCAGTCCGGGTTGGAATGGTAGACGTAGAGCGGCATGTTCGGTGTGGTGCCGCCGAGCTGCATCGCAGACAGGGCCTTCTTCACCACCGGTTGTTGAATCGGGTCGCCGTCGGTGTGCAGGAAGCCCTTCAGGTTGACGAACGGCAGCAGTGCCGAGCTGTAACCGACACAGAGATTGTCCTTCGCCGCGAACAACGCCCGGCCGAGCGGATCGATGTGTTCGTCGACGAAATCGGCCAACTCGGGATCTTCACGACTGGCACCGATGATCCCGGCAGCGACGATTCCCGAACCGAGTGTGTTGTTCGCGTTGTCGACCAGTGCCCCGAGCTCAGCCGGGGTTCCACCCTCGGTGACTCCGACGATGTCGAGCTCTGGGGCGTAGCGTCCGGCCAGTTCGGCTGCATGTCCAGTCGCTATCGCGCCGCCGGAATAGCCGCTCATCCCCACCTTGGTGGCCTCCCCTGCCAACTGCATCGGCGCGAAATTCTCGGCCGCTCGGATACCGTCGAGTGTGATCCGACCGGCGACCGGCCCTGCGGCGAACGAGTTGTTCGGACCTTGATGATCGGGTACCGATACCGCCCACCCCTGCGCCAACGCTGCTTGTACTTCGAGGAATTGAGCACCCGACGTCACCGCGCCCGTCACCGGCCAGGGAATCGCACCCGCGCGCATCGCATACGAGGGCGCGCAGTAGGCGGCGAGTGAATCCTCGGCCAACTGGATGGAGATCAAGGGCCGCGATGCCGCGGGGACGCCACGTGGCCGGATGACCGTGGTCACCGCAGCGATCGGCTCGTCGCGACCGTTGTTGGACCGGAACGACAACTGCCATGCGTCGACCTGCGTGGGGATGACGTTGAGAGTGGCCAGTTCGACCGGACGTGCGGCGATGATCTGGCCCGGCGCGGCCGCGGCCACCACGTCGGCGGGCGGAAGGTAGAAGTCGGTGTCGAATTCCGGAATCTTCGGCCATGTGAACGGTGCCAGAGGCGGCTGAATTGCCACCTCGGGCGAATCGGGTGCAGCAGCAGCGGGCGTCGCCATGGCGGCGAAAGCCGTAGCGGCGGTCATCACGCTGATCGCTGTACGCAGCGTCCAAGAGCGGGCAGAAGACACGGGTGTACTCCTTCGCGCCGGAGGACGGGATCCACGGGACGCGCGCCCGGCGACGGTTCGTACAGCGCATCCGTCCATCTTGGACACCGATGTCCGAGATGGTGCTCAGAACTGTAGAGCGAAGTGGCGTGGATAACAATCCCCGAATCGAAAGAGATTCAGAAGTGAACCGATCCCAAGTGCACTGGGTTGCGCCCGTTCGTCACGCGACCGCGAATGACCGCTTCGCCAAACCGAACTGGAAGCCGGTGATCGCCGTGGTCACCGGGGCTTCCGGATTCTCGGCGGCACCGAGCGTGACGAACAGCGGCGTGAAGTGCTCGACGGTCGGGTGGGCATACGGCATTCCCGGTGCGGCACTGCGGAAGTCCGCCAGTGTTGCGACGTCACCACGCGCCAACGCGTCGGCCGCCCAGAGATCGAAGTCCTCCGACCACGTCGGCACGGTGTTGGTCACGAAGTTCTCGCGCGACAGGAACGGCAACCCGTGTGTCATGAAACCCGAACCGATGACCAACACTCCCTCGGCGCGAAGCTCTTTCAGCGCAGCGCCTATCGCCATCAGCCGGTCGGGCGCGTGGGTCGGCAGGCTCAACTGGAGAACGGGGACGTCGGCGTACGGGTACATCACCTTCAGCGGAACCCAGGCACCGTGATCGAGTCCACGGGAGGTGTGTCGGTGCAGATTTTCCGTCGCCGGGATTGCCGCAGCAACGCGAGCGGCCAAGGCCTCGGCTTCGGGTGTGCGGTACTCCATCGAAAAGTACCGCTGAGCGAAACCACCGAAGTCGTAGACCAGCGGGGTCGCGGCCGCCGAGGCGGACAGGCTCAGAGGAGCCTCTTCCCAGTGCGCGCTGACGATGAGGATCGCCTTGGGCTTGGGCATCGATTGCGACCAGGTGAACAGCTGGTCCATCCAGAGTGCGTCGTCGAAGACCGGGGGCGCACCGTGGCTGATGTACAGGGCGGGCATCGGCCCGTCGCTCGGGGTCCACATCTGCTGCGACCGGCTCGCGGGTGCGGTTTCGGCGAGAAACGCGTCGAACGCTGCTCCCGCGATCGGCGGGTTTACGACAGATGCCATGAGGGGTCCTTCGAGTGCTTAAGTTGAACCTTCAACCTACCACTCGGGTCCAATCACGACAACATCGGACCAGCCGGTCGGGACCGAACCACACTATGGGTGACCTCAGCGTCCACTATCAGTGCTGAAATACCTTTTCCCGTTTGTGGGAGCGAATTGTGGACGCTCACGTCAGTGCCGTACGGCGTCGACCCACCGTATCGATGACGTGGTCCACCACGTCCGCGAGGTTGCTACCGCTACACCCAACATCCACGCCGAAGGCACGGCTACTCCACGACGACGCGGCCACCACCGGGCAGGTTGAGAGTGTCCGTCGTGATCGTGAGATCCACACGACCCGCACCGGTAACGAGAGTGATCGGCTCGGTCGATATCCCACCCGCCGAACCGGATCGGCCGTTGTCGATGTTCGTCCACACCACGGTCACCGGAACCGGCAGCAGGCTCACCGCAGACGAGCCCATGTCACCCGCACCCGAAATCTTGCTCGCCGTCGTCACCGTGACTTCCCCTGCCTCGATGCCCACCGTCGCCCTTGCCTCGACCGGCCCCGACCCGAAGCTGACACCGTGTTGGAAGAAAACGAATGCCTGTGCCGGCCTGAGCTCCGTAGTGGTCGCGGCCGACGCGACGCCCGCCGACCCCAGCGCCAGGGCTCCCGCCACCAACGGTGCCGCCGCGAGACGAATAGCTGTCTTTCTCGAAAACACGATGCTCCCCATTTCGTCGAATTCGTCCGCTGTTCGAGAACATCGTGCAACGGACCAACAGGTATGTACACCCCTCGGGTCCTACGCTCGGCTGTATGCCGGATGTCTATCGCGCACCGATGCGGGACGGCGTCGAGCGTGCCCTCACCTACGGACTCTGCGGAATGTCGGCTGACGACGAACGATCGCTACGACGGGTCGAGCGCTTCGAGCAGGTTCCGGACGGATCCTTCGTCTGGACGCGAACCGCACGTGGCGAATACTTCCTCGGCCGAATTTCCGGCCCACTGCGGGAAGACCACAGCGACGATGCGGTGGCGTCGAACATGATCTTCGTTCGGAGTTGCCAGTGGACGAGCGCGCCCGTCCCGGAGGCGGAGGTTCCGGCGGCGACACTGCAGACATTCGCGCGCGGAGGGCGAAACTTTCAGCAGACACACGACCCGCGAGTCGCCGAAGAGTCGGCTAGCGTGTGGCGAGCGCGAGGTCGCTGACCTGCGGATCGACCTGGACCACCGAGTAGCCCTTGATCTCGAACTTGTTCTCACCCTCGGGCGGTCCGAGCACAGCGCGAACGATCAGCGTCGCGGCGGCAGCGACAAGTGCAATCACGATGACCACTGCTGCCACTATCAGCAGGGTCCGTGGGCCACCGAACAGGTTCTTCGAGCTCATGGGTCCATCATGGCCCCTCCGGGATCAGACATGAATTGTGCCTGGTCGAGTAATAAAGGCATTGATCAGATGAGTTCGTGGTTACAGTGAATCCGTGACCGACGCACCCGAGCCCGATTTCTGGTCGTTCATCGACACCGCCAACACCACACTGGCCCGGGATTACGGGTTCGAGCACCAACTGGCCACAGAGGTTCTGCTGACACTCAACCGGGCGTCGAACATCGTGACCTACGACTTGGAGGCGACGGTTCATCGCCCCCGAGGCTGGTCGTGGTCGTCGTTTCGACTGATGTTCGTCACGTGGCTGGCAGGTCCGATCGAACCGAAGCGCGCGGCGGAGCTGACCGGTATGAGCCGCGCGGCCGTCTCGAACCTGTCCAAGACACTCATCACCGCCGGCCTGCTCGCCAGTACGCCCGACGAGTCCGACGGTCGTTCGGTCCGTCTCGCCCTCACCGAGCAGGGGCACGCCGAGATGGTGGAGACCTTCGCCGAACAGAACGAGCGAGAGAACGCATGGGCAAGCGTGCTCACCGAACCCGAGCAGCGGATTCTGGTGATGCTGCTGACCAAACTCATCACCAACCGCAGCCAGTTCGACGTCCGCGGACGCAATTGAGGGTTGTGTAGATCACGACTATTTAGTTAATGTATTTACTACAAGTGGTGAACAGAACACAGGAGCGATGACGTGGCCTACTACCGGCAGCTCGGGTCTATACCGCCGAAGCGGCACACCCAGCACCGAACTCCAGACGGCAACCTCTACTTCGAGGAGCTGATGGGTGAAGAGGGCTTCTCCTCGGACTCGTCTCTGCTCTATCACCGCCACATACCGTCGGCAATCGTCGATGCGACGGTCTGGGAACTCCCCGATCAATCGACGACGCCCAACCATCCACTCGTGCCGCGGCATCTGAAGTTGCACGAGCTGTTTCCCGAATCCGCGGTGGCGGACACCGACGTCGTCACCGGCCGGCGACTCGTCCTCGGCAATGCCGACGTCAGACTGTCCTATGTCGTCGCATCGAAAACCTCACCGCTGTATCGCAATTCGATCGGCGACGAGATGGTCTACATCGAATCCGGCTCTGCCACCGTAGAAACGGTGTTCGGCGCTCTCCAGGCGCAGCAGGGTGACTACGTGCTCATCCCGCGCTCGACGACGCACCGTTGGATTCCGGACGGTCCACTTCGCGCGTACGCCATCGAAGCCAACAGTCACATCGCGCCACCGAAGCGGTTCCTGTCGAAGTACGGCCAGTTGCTCGAGAACGCTCCCTACTGCGAACGCGATCTGCACGGCCCCACGGAGCCTCTGGTCGTCGAGGGCAGTGACGTCGAAGTGCTTGTCAAACACCGCGGTTCGACGGGCATCGTCGGGACCCGATACGTCTACCCGCATCACCCGTTCGACGTGGTGGGGTGGGACGGATGCCTGTACCCGTACACGTTCAACATCTCCGACTACGAACCGATCACCGGCCGCGTGCATCAACCGCCGCCTGCACACCAGGCCTTCGAAGGGTCGAATTTCGTGATCTGCAACTTCGTTCCGCGCAAGGTCGACTACCACCCGCTGGCAATTCCGGTGCCGTACTACCACTCCAACGTCGACTCGGACGAGATCATGTTCTACGTAGGCGGCGACTACGAGGCCCGCAAGGGCTCGGGAATCGGGCAGGGTTCCATCTCGGTACATCCGGGCGGTCACGCTCATGGGCCGCAACCCGGTGCGTACGAACGCAGCATCGGTGCCGAGTTCTTCGACGAGCTGGCCGTGATGGTCGATACCTTCCGCCCCCTCGAACTCGGAGAAGGTGCTCTCGCATGTGAGGACGCCGGATACGCGTGGACCTGGGCCGGCCGGGGACCGAACCGATGATCCCAAAGTTCTTCCATCGCCTGTGCGACGACGCCGCTGTCTTCCCTCCCGGCAACGCACCGCTCGATGTTGCTGTGGCACAACATCTCGCGTACCGGGCCAGCTCTTTCGCAGACGTCGTCGGCCCGTTGGTCGTTCCGATGGACCGGGTGAACGAGCTCGTCCTCGGTGCTCGAATGGAGGTGGCGCTGACCGCACCGGCAGGGCCGAGCAGCGTGGAGGCAGGCCTGCGGGTCGCCGACCGTACCGCCGGGGTGACGGTTGTTGCCGTCGAAGTGGCAGTACCCGATGGCACGAAAATCGACGCCTTGCGCACCATCACTCAGGACATCGACATCTATGTCGAAATTCCCCGAGACTCCCGACGAGACGACATCTTCGACGCCGTCGACGAGTTCGGGTATCGCGCCAAATTCAGGACCGGCGGCGTCACGGCCGACCAGTATCCGGACGAACGGGAACTCGCTGCGTCCATCTACGAGGCGGCACGGCGCGAGGTCCACTTCAAAGCCACCGCGGGTCTGCACCATGCTGCCCGTAACACCGATCCCGACAACGGGTTCGAGCAGCACGGTTTCCTCAACGTGATCCTTGCGGCCGAAGCCGCGCACAGCGGCGCTCGCGTCGGTGAGCTCGAGAAGATACTGGCGATTCGAGATGCCGACGTCCTCGCCGGGCTCGTCGCCGGGATCGAGGGCCAACGCGCCTTCGCCTCCTTCGGCACCTGCAGCATCAGTGAACCCCTCGACGATCTCGTCCGCCTCGGACTCGTCCCACCTCAGTGAGCCCCACCCCCGTGAATCAGGAGCGCCGTTCGTGACGCACATCGACATTCCCACCGATTCCGAGTTCGGAATCGACAACCTCCCGTATGGCATCTTCAGCACTCGAGGCACGGATGCGCGTGTGGGAGTCCGCTATGGCGACAACGTGATCGACCTGTACGCAGCGTTGGATGACGCCGAATTCGCGTCGGCGAGCCTGAACGCGTTCATGGCCCGCGGACGCAGTCGATGGGTGGAAGTACGCACGGCCGTCACCGACATGCTCACCGGTGGCCAGACCCCTGCGGAAGCAATCGCGCCCGTTTCCGATGTCACGATGCATCTGCCGTTCGAGGTGGCCGACTACGTGGACTTCTACGCTTCGGAGCACCACGCCTCCAATCTCGGCCGACTCTTCCGGCCCGATGCCGAACCGCTGCTACCGAATTGGAAGCACCTGCCCGTCGCGTATCACGGACGGGCAGGCACGGTCGTCGTCTCGGGCACCGACATCACCCGGCCTCGAGGGCAACGCAAGGCACCCGACGAGCCGTCGCCCACGTTCGGTCCGAGTCGGCGACTCGACATCGAAGCCGAGATGGGCTTCGTCGTCGGCGTCCCCGCGGATGGTCCCATCTCTCCGGATCAATTCTCCGAGCACGTGTTCGGTGCCGTCATCGTCAACGACTGGTCGGCTCGCGACATCCAGGCCTGGGAGTACGTGCCGCTGGGGCCGAATCTCGGTAAGAGTTTTGCGACGTCCATCTCTCCGTGGGTGGTCCCCTTGCTCGCATTGGAGCAGGCGCGAGTCTCGACGCCGGTGCAGGATCCTGAGCCGCTCAAGTACCTCCGCGAAACTCGTTCCTGGGCTCTCGATATCGATCTGACCGTCGCGTGGAACGGCCACATCGTCTCCAACCCGCCCTACAGTGCGATGTACTGGTCCCCCGCTCAGATGCTTGCCCACGAGACCGTCAACGGCGCGAGCAGCCGAACCGGTGACCTGTTCGCCTCGGGCACCATCTCGGGACCCGAGAAGAATCAGCGTGGCGCGTTCATCGAATTAACCTGGGGCGGTTCAGAGCCTGTAACTCTGGGCTCGGAGACTCGCACCTTCCTCGAAGACGGCGACGACGTCGTCATCGCCGCTAGCGCGCCGGGGCCGAACGGTTCGCGCATCGGCTTCGGCGACGTTCGGGGTCGTATCCAGCCTGCCTGAAGGCAGCAACCGAGTTCACAGTTGCGTGAACGACTCGACCGACAGAAAGAACCCAGCACCGTTGGACCGGTCGGTGTCGGTACAGGTGAGCCCGTCGATCGCCGATCCACAGGTGACCGAGATGCCTTGGTCGAGTGGGAAAGTCACTTGCTGGCCGTACTGCAGCGTGTGTGGCGACTGGTACGCCTCACCCTGCGTGACGGTTGCACACGGAAGCGTCCCGCCTTCCAGATACCCGAACAGATCCGCCCTGCTCTGCTCTTGGCCGAGGTAGATCTTGCACAGGCTGTCGGTGGTCACCGTATGCGGGTGACCACGTGTTTGGCAGCCCAGCGTCGAGCTGGTCACCCGACACTGAATCTGACCGCTAGGGGTATCGAACGAGTATCCCAACCCCTCTCCGAATGCGGAGGTCGGCAACGTGCCGACGTCGGGTTCCGTCGTCTGCTGATCCGCGGTCGGGTCGGCTGCACCGGTACCTGGCTCGGTTGGCGATGCGCCGGCTGGAGCGGACGAGGCGACAGCGACGGTGCTGGTGGGGGTAGCGGGGGTGGCTGTGGGCGAGTCCGCGGAGCAGCCCGCCACAGCGGCCGTGAGGGCAACTACACCGCACAATAGAGCCGAGCGTCGGGTGCGTATGAACATTGAGCCCTCCAAGCGGTTGGGGCTTGTCGAAGCTGCCCGTGCACACCATGTCGTCGGGCCCTTCCCGTTCGTTACCGCGATTCAGTCGCGCGTTCGCCGGTAGGCAGGTGCCTTCGGCGCTCTCTCGGGCTCGGCGGTATTCAGCAATGGCATGGCTCGAAACTCGACCAACTCCGAGAGCACGACCACACTCGTGGACCGCGCAATCGTACGAGATTGGTTGAGTACGATCAGGGTTCGCTGTAGGTCGTCATGCGAGGCAGCTGCGACCCGGCACAACACGTCTCCGGCTCCGGTCGTTGCGAATGCCTCCAACACCCCGGGTATCTGCTCCAGGACGGCAACGACGTCGCCGAGCGCGCCCTGGGCAATCTCCAATGTGACGAACGCCTGAACTCCGTAACCGGCTGCTGCCAAACCGATTCGAGGCTGATAGCCGGTGATGACGCCGCTGTCCTCCAATCGCTGCAGACGGGCCGTCACCGTCGCACGCGCGACACCGAGCGTTCGCGACAGCTCGAGTACGCCGATCCTCGAATTGTCATGCAGCGCAGCGAGCATTGCTCGGTCCAACTCGTCCAATGTGGATTCCATCGCGTACCTCCAGTTTGCTATGCGAATTGTATAGCAAACCGCTCTGAGTCCTGGTCCATCTGTACAGCACTGATAGTAAAACTTGGGTCGATTGACGCCTCTCACCGGCGATGTTTGAGTCATCAGGACAGTTCGCGCAGCTGGAACCGAAGGCGGCCGAAACTCTTGTCGCCGCGCCCGATCCATCACCTGAACCAGGGAGACTTCATGAGCCTCGACAATATTCTGAACGACGACGAAAGACTGGCCGACCTCGACGCAGACCAGCTCCGCCAGCTCGTCGGACTCGTCGAGTACGACGACAAGCGCGACCCCTTTCCGGTCAGTGGCTGGGACGCCATCGTGTGGGTGGTCGGCAACGCGATGCAGACCGCGCACTTCTTCCAGTCCGCGTTCGGCATGGAGCTCGTTGCGTACTCGGGTCCCACGACCGGCCAACGCGACCACCACGCATACGTACTCAAATCGGGCGCAGTGCGTTTCGTCATCAAGGGAGCAGTCGACCCCGACAGCGAACTGGTGGCACACCACACGCGCCACGGCGACGGCGTCGTCGACATCGCGCTCGCGGTGCCGGACGTTGACCGATGCATCGAACATGCGCGGGCCCAGGGCGCGCGAGTACTGCAAGAGCCGACCGACATGTCCGACGAGCACGGCACGGTCCGCACCGCATCCATCGCGACCTACGGCGACACCCGGCACACGTTGGTGGACCGATCCCGATACACCGGCACGTACCTCCCTGGTTATGTGCCACGCACGTCGACGCTGCAGCGACCGGAAGGCGCCCCCAAGCGCATCTTCCAGGCCCTCGATCACGTGGTCGGCAATGTCGAGCTGGGCAAGATGGACGAGTGGGTCGACTTCTATCACCGCGTCATGGGCTTCACTAACATGGCCGAGTTCGTGGGGGCCGATATCGCAACCGACTATTCGGCGTTGATGAGCAAGGTTGTCTCCAACGGCAACCACCGGGTGAAGTTTCCGCTGAACGAGCCGGCCATCGCCAAGAAGCGTTCACAGATCGACGAGTACCTGGATTTCTATCGAGGCCCCGGAGCCCAGCATCTGGCGCTGGCGACCAACGACATCCTGTCCTCGGTCGATGCCCTCCGCGCGGCGGGCGTCGAATTCCTCGCTACGCCCGATTCGTACTACGAGGATCCCGCACTGCGAGCCCGTATCGGTAACGTCCGAGTGCCGATCGAAGAGTTGCAGAAGCGCGGAATTCTCGTCGACCGAGACGAGGACGGGTATCTGCTGCAGATCTTCACCAAGCCGCTGGTCGACCGCCCGACGGTGTTCTTCGAGCTGATCGAACGCCACGGCTCGCTCGGCTTCGGCATCGGCAACTTCAAGGCACTGTTCGAGGCCATCGAGCGCGAGCAGGACGCTCGCGGCAACTTCTGACTCGTACCCTGTTCGACGCCGCCCACTGTCAGCGTTCGGTGGGCGGCGTCGTCCGTCCCAAACCACCTCGGTCCTCGTCGAAGATCAGCCATGTGCGGGTCGCCCGAACGCCGTCGAGCGATTGCAGCCCCTCCAGCACCACTTGCCGCAGACTCTCGTTGTCGGGAGTCCTGATGAGTACCAGCACGTCGAAATCCCCTCCGAGCAAACTGAAATGGTCGACGAACTCCATCGATCGCAAACCCTCGGACACACTGCGCCACGAGTCCTGACGGATGGACATCGCGATGAATGCAGAGGTACCGAGCCCGGACGCCGCGTGGTCCACCTGCACGGTGAACCGCTCGATGACGCCCGCATCCTTGAGCCTGTCCACCCGCGTATAGGTATGTGCCCGAGAGAGATTGAGACGATCGGCCAGCACCCGCATCGAGACCCGACCGTCGGAGGTCAGCTCGGTGAGAATATGCCGATCCGTGTCGTCCAATTCCACACGTCTCGAGACGTCGTCCATTCGTCCGCTCCTACCTCGTGGTTCGTTGTGCCGATCGGACACTTTTGAGGTCTGCATCCAGATCGGCAGCCATATGTCTGCAATCCTACGACCATCGGACTTCTTCCTCACCGATTCGGCCAGAATCGCCGTACAAGCCGATTTCAGGAGAGTGCGACATGACGACCGTCGAGAAGGTTCCGGCAACGTCCTACCAACAGTTCATGCCTGCCGACCGTCCCGTGCAATATCTCGCACCCGATGGGACGGGCGTGGACAGTGCCGCCCGCTACGCACACCCGTCGAACGAGCGCCTGCTCGAGATGTATCGCTCGATGGTGCACGGTCGCCGATTCGACCAGCAGGCAACGGCATTGACCAAGCAGGGCAGGCTCGCGGTCTACCCGTCCTCGCGCGGCCAGGAGGCCTGCCAGATCGCCGCAGCCCTCTGCCTGGGTGAGCAGGACTGGATGTTCCCGACGTACCGTGACTCGATGGCTCTCGCGGCGCGAGGCGTCGACCAGGTGGAGTTGCTCGGCATGCTCGCCGGCTACTGGCACTGCGGATACGATCCCACCGCCTACAAGGTGGCTCCCCAATGCACCCCTCTGGCAACACAATTGCTGCACGCGACCGGTTTCGCCTACGCCGAGGCCAAGCAGGGACGAGACACCATCGCCCTCGCATTCTGCGGTGACGGTGCGACCAGTGAAGGCGACTTCCACGAGGCCCTCAACTTTGCCGCGGTGTTCCGCGCCCCGGTGATTTTCCTGGTGCAGAACAACGGATTCGCCATCAGCGTTCCCCTCGCACGTCAGACTGCAGCTCCCTCGTTGTCGCACAAGGGTGTCGGCTACGGCATCGGTAGCGAGCAGGTCGACGGCAACGACCCGATCGCCATGATGGCCGTGATGGACGAGGCCGTGAAGTACGTCCGAGCAGGCAAGGGACCGGTAGTCGTCGAGGCGCATACCTACCGCATGGACGCACACACGAACGCGGACGACGCCACTCGCTACCGCAAGGCCGACGAGGTCGAGGGCTGGTTGGCTCGGGATCCGCTTTCGCGCCTGGATTCCTACCTCGAAGGCCAGGGTCTGCTTACCGACGAGCTCCGCGAGCAGATGACGGTATCCGCCGACGCCGATGCCGCGGCACTTCGCGCAGGCATGAACGTCGAGCAGGACGTCGACCCCGAGGATCTGTTCCGATTCGTCTACTCCTCCCCCACCCCGGGCCTGACCGAACAGCGCAATCAGGTCGCCGCCGAAATCGCAGCAGGAGAACTGTCATGACCACGATGACCATGGCCGGAGCCCTCAACGCCGCCCTGCGCGACGCGTTGACCGAGGACGAGAAGGTCGTCGTGTTCGGCGAAGACGTCGGCACGCTCGGCGGCGTCTTTCGCGTTACGGACGGACTGACCCGAGACTTCGGTGACGATCGCTGCTTCGACACCCCGCTCGCGGAGTCGGGCATCGTCGGATTTGCGATCGGGATGGCGATGTCGGGCTACAAGCCCGTCGTCGAGATGCAGTTCGACGCCTTCGCCTACCCGGCATTCGAGCAGATCGTGTCGCATGTTGCCAAGCTGCGCAACAGAACTCGAGGATCGCTCACCGCGCCGATGGTCATTCGTATCCCGTTCGCCGGCGGTATCGGCGGCGTCGAACATCACTGCGACTCGTCCGAGGCCTACTACGCCCACACCCCGGGCCTGAAGGTCGTCTCCCCGTCCACCGTGGCCGACGCGTATTCGCTGATGCGTGACGCCATCGCCGATCCCGATCCGGTGATCTTCCTCGAACCGAAGCGGCTGTACTTCTCCAAGGACGACATCGAGCTGGCCAAGACCGAGCCGATCGGCACCGCCGTCGTACGTCGTGCCGGCACCGACGTCACGCTTCTCGCCTACGGCCCCACCGTGTCCGTCGCCATGCAGGCCGCTGAATTCGCGGCCGAGGACGGCCGGAGCGTCGAGGTGATCGATCTGCGTTCGCTCAATCCGTTCGACGACGAGACCGTCGCAGCCTCGGTACGTAAGACCGGACGCTGCATCGTGATTCAGGAAGCGCAGGGGTTTTCAGGCGTAGCCGCCGAGATCGCCTCGCGGGTCTCCGAGCGTTGTTTCCATCACCTGCACGCTCCGGTACTACGGGTCACCGGACTCGACATTCCCTACCCGGCACCGAAACTCGAGCACTTCCACCTCCCGTCCGCCGATCGTGTGCTCGATGCGATGGATCGACTGCAGTGGAACGATGCTCCCGACCTCAGCAAGGCGGTCACGGTATGAGCATGCAGGTATTCCTGCTCCCCGATCTCGGTGAAGGACTGACCGAGGCCGAGATCGTGGAGTGGAAGGTCAAGCCCGGCGATACGGTCACCATCGATCAGGTCGTCGTCGAGGTCGAAACGGCGAAAGCCTCCGTCGAGGTGCCCTGCCCGTTCGAGGGTGTCGTCGGCGAACTGCATGCGGCCGAGGGCACCTCACTCGCCGTCGGCGCACCCCTGATCAGCATCAGCGGCGGTGCCGTCGCCGATACCCCTGCGGCCCACGAGCGTTACCGCGAGGAAGAACGCGCCGGTTCGGGGAACGTGCTCATCGGCTACGGCACCGGCCATGGCCCTACCAACCGTCGCAAACGGAGAGCGGCTGCGCCGCAGGTGGGAGCGGCTGCGCCACAGGTGAGCGGAAACTCGACCCAGGCTACGAATCGGAGCGGAGCCTGCGGAGCGACCAGCGAACCGAGCCGCTCACATGCACCGAAGGTGCTCTCCCCCATCGTTCGGAGCATGGCGTTGCAGGGTGGGCTGGATCTGACGTCTATCGATACCGCCGGCGGCCACGGCGTCATCACCCGCGCGGATGTCGAGCGAGCCTTGGCCGGTTCGCGCGTTGCTTCCTCGCCGGAGGGCGTCACGCGGATCCCGATCACCGGTATCCGTAAGACCATCGCAGACAAACTCTCTCGCAGTCGCTCGGAGATACCCGAAGCGACCGTCTGGGTGGACGTCGACGCGACGGCGCTTATGCAGGCCCGACGCGACCTCGACACCTCCATCGACGGAGTCAAGGTGACGCTGTTGGCGGTCCTCGCCAAACTCACCATGATCGCGCTGGCCAAGTTCCCAGAGCTCAACAGCACCGTCGACACCGCAGCCGGCGAGATCCTGCGATACGAGAACGTCGGACTCGGCATTGCCGCGCAGACCGATCGCGGATTGATGGTTCCCGTTGTGCCGCAGGCAGACAAGGCCGACCTGAAGGAACTGTCCGAGCGGTTGGCCGAGTTGACCGAACTGGCACGTACCGGTTCTCTCCCCGCAGCTCGCCTGAGCGGCGGAACGTTCACACTCAACAACTACGGGGTGTTCGGGGTCGACGGCTCGGCCGCGATCATCAACCATCCCGAAGCCGCGATCTTGGGCATCGGACGCATCATCGACCGCCCGTGGGTGGTCGACGGCCAATTGGCCGTGCGCAAGGTCGCGCAGCTGTCGTTGGCCTTCGATCACCGCGTGTGCGACGGCGGAGTGGCCGGCGGGTTCTTGCGTACCGTGGCCGATTTCGTCGAGAACCCCGTCGTGGCGTTGGGATCCGTCCGATGAGTGACGTCGACGTTCTCGTCCTCGGCGGTGGATCCGGCGGGTACTCCTGCGCCCTGCGGGCCGAACAGCTCGGCCTGTCGGTCGCGCTGATCGAGGAGGACAAGCTCGGCGGCACGTGCCTGCACCGCGGATGTATCCCCACCAAGGCTCTGCTGCACACCGCCGAGGTGGCCGACGCGGTCCGCGGTTCGTCACATGTCGGCGTCACCGCATCGTTTGCGGGCGTAGATATGCCAGCGGCACTGGACTATCAGCGCAGCGTGGTCGCCGGCCTGTACTCCGGACTGCAAGGGCTATTGAAGCGGCCGGGCATCGAAATCGTGTCCGGTCGCGGCCAGGTGGTCGGTCCTCGTACGGTCGAGGTGGAGGGTCGACGCATCACCGGGTCTTCGCTGGTCCTCGCGACCGGTTCGTATTCGCGCACCATCCCGGGCATCGAGCTTGGACCTCGCGTTCTCACCAGCGACGACGCATTGGCGCTCGACCGTATCTCCGAGTCTGTCGTCGTACTGGGCGGCGGTGTCATCGGTATCGAATTCGCCAGTATCTGGGCCTCTTTCGGTGCCAAGGTCACTGTCGCCGAGGCACTCGATCGTATCGTTCCGGGCGAAGACGAATGGTCGTCGAAGCAGTTGACGAAGGCATTGCGCAAGCGCGGCATCGACATTCGTACCGGCACCAAGGTCGAGAGCGTCACCGAATCCGCCGACGACGTTTCGGTGGCGCTGTCGTCCGGCGACACC
The DNA here is from genome assembly GCF_027270735.1 of Rhodococcus ruber. GTDB lineage: Bacteria > Actinomycetota > Actinomycetes > Mycobacteriales > Mycobacteriaceae > Rhodococcoides > Rhodococcoides rubrum_A. Next base: position 346,725 of record NZ_JAPWIJ010000006.1, read on the forward strand.
CTCTTGGCCGATCTCGTACTCGTGTCCGTCGGACGTGGACCTCGCACCGACGGCCTCGGTCTAGCTGAGCAGGGCATCGTCACCGAACGGGATTTCGTCACCGTCGACGACAATCTGCTCACCACCGCGGACGGCGTCTATGCCGTCGGCGACATCGTGGCGGGGTATCAGTTGGCTCATCGCGGTTTTCAGCACGGCATGTTCGTTGCCGAACACATTGCCGGCCTTTCGCCCGCACGCATCGACGGCGATCTCGTTCCGCGCGTGACGTATTCGCACCCCGAGGTGGCATCGGTGGGACTCACCGAGAAGGCGGCGGAGGAGAAGTACGGCACGGTGACGTCGGTGGTCTACGACCTCGGCGGCAACGGCAAGAGCCGCATTCTCTCCACCGCCGGCGGAGTCAAGGTGATTCGAGCACGCGATGACGGCCCGGTCGTCGGCGTCCACCTCGTCGGTGACCGCGTGGGCGAATTGATCGGCGAGGCACAACTCGCGGTTGCGTGGGAAGCACTGCCATCGGAGGTCGGTAGCTTCGTGCACGCCCACCCCACGCAGAACGAGGCACTCGGTGAAGCTATGATGATGTTGTCGGGGCGGCCGTTGCACGCGCATAGTTGAACGCGAGAGGCTGTAGGTGTCCCCACGACGCTTAACATTGGCTGTGGCGGTCCGCACCTGGTAGACCCCTGCCCTATTAGCTTCGGCGGATCTCACTTCCCGCGTACGCGGTGTCTATCTTGAACCGCTCGCCGCTACTGCATGCGTGTCGCACTTAAGTTCCGAATCCTAAGGCGGTCTACGAACTGACGAATCGCTTTTACGAGCCTTCTTGAGTCGGCACCAGAAATCGTATCCGCCGTATGAATCGTCTGGTTACGCCGATTCACCGCTTCTTCGATACTTAGCTTTTCCTCAACCGAGATGAACAGATCCCGCCTCTCGGCTTCCTTTAGCATCGACCGAAGCGGGGTAGGCCGAGGCGAGTCGCGGGCGTTGGCAGCAAATATCTCGGACAATGCGACTTCCAACAAAGAGACGGCCGATATCAACGCAGCCCCATACTCGCGATGTCTGAGCAAACGCTCCGGTTCCGCATTTTCGGAAAATTCCTTCTGCGCCACGGAGGAAAGCCAATCTCGGAAGTGACGTACAAATTCATCGGGGCTGACCTCGAACCGGGCTGGTCGCATGAGAGCGAATCGTCCATGTAGCGCCGATGGCACCGAGGGACGCGACTCCGAGAGAACAAGCAAGACGTTGCTCGCGTCCTTCTGCGCGACAGCCATCGCAACTTCGTACTCACTCGCCTGGTCGCCGACCTCGGCCACGACGTAAGCCGCCCGGCTTATCAGAGTGTCGAGCTTTGCAGAGATTGTGCCCGGCGGACTGAACATATCGCGCGCTGTAACGGGGACCAGTCCGTGTGCTTCAACTTCAGGAAAGATGAAGTCACGGTACCAACCGATCAGTTTGGCTGGAATCGCGAAGTAGCAGATTCGGCTCGGCTCCTCCAGTACCAGAAAATCGGCGGTGACACGGTCGTCTGCGTTTACGCTTTTCTCCGGCAGCCGATCACGCCAGTACTTAGCGAGTTCGGTGAAGAACTGCTCCAGCTCACCTCCAATGCTTAGCCCGCGAACTTTAGGAAGGTTAATGACCTTTACCCCCCGTCGTTCATATCTGCTGACCACGTGGGGAGGGCAATCAATCTGCACCGTCCAAAGCGGACGGTACATACGACCGAGACGTCGCTTTATCAGTGCGAGAATTTGTCTAGTGTCCGGGTCGTCAAGGCTGTATCCGACAAGAATCCCAGTACGCTCGACAAGCATCGCTGTAACACTCGTCACCAGCAACGGGAATGTATGGAGAAATTGGTCGTAATCCTCCTCTGTAATTACCATCCTGGCGGGATGATTTATATCGCCGTGAAGCTTGATTATGCGGGGGCCAGCGTATCTATTCGGCGTCGAGAGCTGAGTTTCGTCTACAACAGGAAGGCATCCCTTATTGATCTGCTCGTAGGCCCTCTCAAGCAGTAGGTCAAAATTGGTTGTGACGACATTTGCAAACCCGACCCGCGCGAAAGCGAGATGAGTCGGTCCAGGCGCTGCGTCGTACGCTCGTATCAGTGAGGCGGTCCTGTCAACGAGTGCGACACGCCCAAAAGCCTGTTCAAAGGCTGAGATGATCTCGAGTGTCCCGCTGGTCACGTCTGTGCCGTCCACATCACTTCCCAACGCGGCACCCAACTCAATCCACGAAACGGGCGGCTTTCCCCCCTGTACTACCGCGTTTCTGGAGAACCCGGCACCAACGATCGGCAGCCAAGCTCCCTCGACTAATTCGTCAAGCAGGTGTCGCGGAACATGATCGATGAGTGGTGCCACGGGCTCCAACCTAGCTTGAGTTCGGTTCACCTGGTCTTGCATTGGAGTGTTGGCGCGGCGCAAAGATTGAACCCCCAGGTCGAATCTTGGGGTACGAACCGAGGCAGTCGGCGACCGCCCCGCACCCGCTGTCAACCAGTGGGGCCGATTTACTGCTCCATCACGCCACCAGTATTCACCGTCGAGCGTAGGAATTTTCTGAATGATGAGTCAGCTGGCATCGATGCCGCTTGAGGAGCTGGATTGGGACTCACCGCATTCCGGCTCTCGCATGCAACACTTGAACTCATGAAAGCCATTCAGTATCGGAGGAACGCGGTGGCATAGCCTGAGCCAAGTGGACCGATAGTGTCAGACCCCACGTCTATCATCGATACATGGCGCAATGTACAGCACCGTCTAGAGGCCACCACACTGCAAGTGGGCGCGCGAACTGCCCTGCATGCAGCGGCAGGGGCAGTTACTACCCGTCGTACGCATATGGCGGCGGGCAGTCGTCCGCGTACAGCGGCGGAACGAGGTTAAACAGCTCATCCGGAGGGAGTAGCGGAGGCTCGCGTCGGACTAGGACCGGCCGGTCGGTGTCGTACACCTCGACAGAGTGGCGCACCGTCGAGCCGTTCACGAGGAAGGCGAGCGAGCAGGCCCAGACGCATCCAGAGCGCCGCGACCTGTTTCTGTGCCACGCGTGGGACGACAGACAAGGTAGCGCGAAGGATTTGTACAGCTTCTTGAAAGCAAACGGCGCTTCAGTCTGGTTTAGCGAGGAAGATCTCCCCCTCGGTTCGCTCATGATCCGCGAGATCGACAAAGGCCTCCGGAATTCCCGCGTCGGGATTGTGCTGGTCACGCCTGCGCTGCTCAAGAGTATCGAGGCCGAGGGTGTGGCCGAGAAGGAACTCGCAGTATTGCTGTCGAGTCGTCGCGTTGTCCCCGTTCTGCACGGAGTGAGCTTCGACGATCTCAACGATGTGAGCCCGATGCTCGCCTCGCATGCTGGACTGAACACGAAAGACTCTTCATTGAACGATGTTGCAGCCAAAGTCGCCGCCGCCGCCGCCGCCCTGCCTGCCGACTAGGTGTCAGCCCAGCAGTGGAACTACCGGTCCGTCTTCGGGGGCGGCATCGCCACGGTGGGGGCTTGACCAATGCTGTAGACGTTTGGTTGGTCGAGTCGATCAACTCAGTCGACTGGTCGGCGAAGATTTCGCCGAGAATGCCGCCCGCCAGCGCTCAGATAACCTGTTTCGGTCATCAGCTCGCTGCAGTCTGAGAACAGACGACGAAAGCCCCGCAACTCGGCTCGTTGCGGGGCTTTCGTCACAGATAGCTCAGACGTTCAGATCCTCGTCCCTACGGTTCTTGATGCGCGAGGTCGCAATGAAGGAGATTGCGGCCAGGATCATCAGGTAGATCGAGATGGACATCGAAGTGCCGGTTCCCTTGAACAGTGCCTCGGAAATCGTGGGAACGAACGCTCCACCGAGCACCGTGCCGATGGCGTAGCCGATGGATGCGCCACTGAATCGGACTGCAGCAGGGAACATCTCGGCGTACAGCGCCGGCTGCGGTCCGTAGGCGAGGCCGAGTCCGACGGCGAAGAGACCGAGGGCCACGTAGATCCAGTGCAATTCACCGGTGTCGACGAGCAGGAAGAACGGGATGGCGCACAACACCATCGATGCGTTGCCCAGGTTCATGATGGCGGTCCGGGAGTAGCGGTCGGACAGATACGCGCCGAGCAGGGTGAACACACCCCACACGAGAGCGGCGAAAAGACTGGCCACCAACACGTCCACACGGGCGAGCCCGTGCTCCCTCGTCGAGTACGCGACGATGAAGCCACCGACGATGATGTAACCATTGCCGTTGTTGCCGACGAACGACAGCGCTGCGAGCATCACCTGCTTCTTGTTGGTGCGCCACAGTGCACGAACGGGAGTGTGGTTGCGCTCCTTGCGTTCTGCGAGCTCCTTGAACACCGGAGTCTCTTCGACGCGGCGGCGGATGTAGAAGCCGACGAGTATCAGGACGAAGCTGATGAGGAACGGAATACGCCAGCCCCAGGCCTCGAACTGCTCTTCGCTGAGCAAACCGGTGCACAGTGCCAACGTTCCCACTGCAATGAGCATGCCGAGTGGGACACCCATCTGGGTTGCTGCGCCGTATATTCCGCGCTTGCCCTTCGGTGCATGCTCGACGGCCATCAGTGCCGCGCCGCCCCACTCGCCGCCGGTCGAGAACCCCTGCAGGATGCGCAACACGATCAGGATGATCGGAGCCCAGATGCCGATGGTCGCGTACGTGGGCAACAGGCCCATTCCGACGGTGGCCGCGCCCATCAGGGTGAGGGTCGCGATGAGGACCTTCTTGCGGCCGATCTTATCGCCGAAGTACCCCGCGACGATGGCCCCGAGAGGACGGAAGACGAAGCTGATACCGATGGTGACGTAGGCGACCAACTGCCCGGACGAGCCCATGGGCGCGAAGAACAGCTGAGCGAAGATCAGCGACGCGGCCTGCGCGTAGATGAAGAAGTCGTACCACTCGACGGTGGTTCCGACCATGCTGGCCATCGCGGCGCGGCGATGCTCACGCGACACCCCGGTGGGCGTCTCGACCTGTGTTGTCATCGACGATCTCGTTTCGTTCGGGCTCCGGCGCTCGTAAGAGCGAGCGACAGTTCGGAGTGACGTGGGGTATGAACAGCGGCGGATTCAGGTACCGACGAACCGGATAAAACTCACCGTCCATTCGGTCGGTAATTACGGTGACCGGCGCCACCGTAGTTTGTCAAGGTGGTCGCGTGCATAACAAGGCCCTACCCACACTTCGTCGGAAACTACCGATCGAGGCCTCGTGCTTCGTCCGAAACGACGCAGACATCGACAGTGACGCCGGACATACTCGAAGCCATGACTGCTCCGACCACCCTCGTTCTACATTCGCCGGTCATCGACGAACTGATGCGCGCCCTCGGTGCCGACGCGGTGGTGACCGACCCGGACATTCTAAAGAGCTTCCGGCACGATGCCGCCGCTCTGTGCGAATCCGCGCTACCCCTGGCGGCAGTGCTACCGAGCACCGAATCGGACGTACAGGCGATCATGAAAATCGCATCGGCACATCGCATTCCCGTGGTGCCGCAGGGTGCATTGACCGGCCTGGCGGGAGCCGCGAACACCAGCGTCGGAGCCATTGCCCTCAATACTCGGCGCATGAACAAGATCGTCGAGTTGGACGTCGTCAATCGCACCGCCGTCGTGCAACCCGGTGTCACCAACAAAGAGCTGAAAGATGCCGCCTTGCAGCAGGGACTGACGTACCTCCCTGACCCGTCCAGCTGGGAGGCGTCGACGATCGGCGGCAACATCGCCACCAACGCCGGCGGCCTGTGCTGCGTCAAATACGGCGTCACAGCACGATTCGTCCGTGGGCTGCGCGTCGTACTCGCCGACGGCCGCGCGACGTTCGTCGGTCGACGCACCGTCAAAGGCGTGGCTGGGCTCTCTCTGGCCGAACTGTTCGTCGGCTCCGAGGGAACGCTCGGCATCATCACCGAGGCCACCGTCGGCCTCGATTTCCCCAGCGCCGTACCACTCACGATGGCTGCGACCTTCCCCTCCACTGTCGCTGCAGGAGAGGCAGTGTCGAGGATTCGTGCGGCAGGTATCACCCCGAGCCTGTTCGAGTTGTTGGACCGCACCACCATCGCCGCTATCGACGCCTATGCCCGGATGGACTTCGGCACGGACGCCGCGGCCGTGCTGATCGCCCAATCCGACATCGGCGCAGGCGCCGTCGAGGAGCTCGAGGCCATTGCCGCACTGTGTACCGAATCCGGTGCGATCGATGTGGCCGTCGCCGAGGACGAGGTCGAATCGGAGCAACTCGTGCAGGCCCGACGACTGGCGTACCCCGCACTCGAGCGTCTCGGTTCACCGTTGGTCGACGATGTGTCCGTACCCATTTCGCAACTCGCCACGATGATCGACGAGGTGGGTTGGGTTGCAGACCGGCTGGGCATCGTCATCGGAGTCGTCGGCCACGCAGGGGACGGCAACATCCATCCGACGGTCATCGTCGACCCCCTCGACCCCTCATCGTTGGCCAAGGCGCACAGCGCGTTCGACGAGATTGCAGCATTCGCCCTCTCGCTCGGTGGAACCATCACCGGCGAGCACGGGGTGGGACTGCTCAAGCGGGACCTTCTCGAGACCGAACTCGATTCGGTTGCAGCGGAACTGCAGCGCGGCATCAAGGAATTGCTGGACCCGCACTATCTGCTCAATCCCGGGAAGGTACTCACCGCCCGGCCCTGAGCCGTAGCGACATCCACACCAGCAACCGGGTGTCCGCGTCGTCGAGATCGAGACCGAACAACTCCTTGGTACGCCGGAGCCGGTAGCGAAAGGTGTTGGGGTGCAGGTACAGCGATGCAGCTGCGGCGGCAACGTTGGACTCGTGCGCCAACAACGCCAGCACCGTCGCGGCGTACTCGGTGCCTTCCGAAGCATCGCAGGAGAGCATCCGCTCGACGGCAGGCAACGCCAACGACACCTCCGACAGCGCCGCCCCCGCTCTCCGAAGAGTGATCGGGATCCGATTCTGCTCGAATGTCGTTGTCTGTGAGCCTGTTTCCATCACGTCGAGTACCCAGTGAGCATGTCTGAGCGCTATCGCGGGACGGGCGTCCGGGCCACCGATCGCGAAGCTCACCGCGGCACCGAAGGCCGTCTCCGCCCGTCGTCGAACCTCCTCTGCCTCCGCAGCGAATGCGCGTTCGTCGTGGGACTCCACCACCAGCAGGACGGTGTTCCCGTCGACGATGCATCCGGAGTCACCGGCATCGCCGAACGTGAGCTGAAGCAGGCCAGCGAGCTGTACCTGCATGCTCTGCGCTCGCGGCGAATCCACTTTTGCGGCCAGAACGGCGTAGCGCTTTCCCGGCGTAGTGACGACCTCGGGATCGGTCAGTAACGCACGCACCCTGGGATTGTCGGCATCGGCCGGATGATGTCGGGCCGACAACAACGGCACTGCAGCTGCGGCCGCACGCGTCAATGCAGCCACTGCCGCAGGGGCCGGCGAACGGATACCAGCACCGGACGCAATGCACCAGATGGAGCCGAGGTACTCACCGTCGACCGACACCGCTACTGCCAGACGCGGTAGCGCACCGGCCACATCGACTACGTGAACGGTCGAGCTGCGCCGGAAGTCAGGATCGATGTGATGCACCATGTATCGAGCCGGGACCTGCTTGCCCAGAATACCGTCGCGTCGCACGTCGTCGATCGGCTGCCCCGGCACCGACGAATACGCCACCACATAGCCCTGCGGATCCATCACCGACACCGCACCACCCACCGCAGTGGCGGTGGCGTCTGCCAGCGCCGACAGGTCTGCAGCGGTCACCGACTCACAGTACTTCCACGCGCCGGATCGCTAGCGCGCTATCGTGCGACTGTCGCCTCGGAATTCGGCGATCAGCTCGTCTCGGCACGTCACCGACACGTCGTAGATGCCGTTGCGGCCGAACCTCGCACGCTCGACGGCGTCGGCGACGAGGACGTCGCCGACCTTCGTCGGACGGAGGTACCGGATGTCGCAGCGTGCCGCGACGGCCGAGTCCTCGTGCGAGTTGCAGGCCATAGCGAACGTCGTATCCGCAAGCAGGAAGACGTATCCGCCGTGTGTGATGGCGTAGCCGTTGACCATGTCCTCGGTCACGACCATCGACATTCTCGCGTGACCGGGTGACAGCTCGATCAGTTCGATGCCGAGCTTGCGGGACGCGGCGTCGACCTCGAACATCTCGCGGGCGATAGGCGAATCGGTCACGGCCGCAACACCGACTGCTCGTTCTGGGTGAACATCGTGACGCCGCCGGTGGCGAAGTTGCGCAGATCCTTACCTGCTGCCTTCATCTCGGGCGAACCCAATCCTGCCTTCAGCGACGCCTCGTCCGCGAAGTACAGACTTGCGATTGCGTAGTAGGGCGGCGGGGACTCGTCGAGCGAGTCGAGCGTGCCCCAGGTGAAGTCGACCAGGCCGGGAACTGCCCGAGCGAGGGGTACGTGCACCTCGGCGTAGTGACGATCGAATGCGGCAGGATCCTCGGGCATTCCATAACAGACGGCTACTCGTACGCTCATGATGCGGCCTCGGGCTTCGCGACGAGAGTCAGCACGTCGTATGTCGCGACGGGATCGCCGTCCTGGTTGACAACCACTGCATCCCACCGCACCTCGCCGTAATCGGCACTCTGACGCGGAGTGATCAGCTTGGCCGTCAACGTGACCGTCAGCGAATCCTCGGCCTTGACGGGCGTCAGGAAGCGCAGGCTGTCGACGCCGAAGTTGGCGAGTACGGGGCCCGGAGCCGGGTCGACGAACAGTCCGGCCGCCAGCGACACCACCAGGTATCCGTGCGCCACGATTCCACCGAACAACGGATTGACCGCTGCGGCTTCGGGATCGGTGTGCGCGTAGAAGGTGTCGCCAGTGAACTCGGCGAAGTGATCGATGTCCGCACGGGTGACCTGTCGGGGCCCACCGATGATGGTGTCGCCCAGCTTCAGTTCGCCGAGGTTCTTGCGGAACGGGTGGACGTCACCGGTCGTCTGCTTCGCTCCGGTGACCCACCTGTTGCCGATGGCCGTCAGGACGTCCGGGGTTCCCTGGATTGCGGTGCGCTGCATGTGGTGCAGGACGCCGCGGATACCACCGAGTTCCTCACCACCGCCTGCGCGGCCGGGTCCGCCGTGCACCAGTACCGGTAGCGGCGAACCGTGACCGGTCGATTCCTTGGCATCCTCGGAGTTCAGGACCAGGATGCGGCCATGATACGGAGCGCTGCCCAGGACGATCTCTCGCGCGATCGCGGAGTCCTTGGTCACCAGAGATGCAACCAGAGAGCCCTTTCCGCGCGCGACGAGGTCGAGCAGGTCTGCGGTGCTGTCGTAACCGATGACGGTGGAGACGGGCCCGAAGGCCTCGATCTCGTGCGGTTCGGATGCGGTCTTGTCGCCGGCCTTCAGCAGGACCGGTGCCATGAAGGCACCGGGTCGCGAATCCACGGCGTCCGGATCACCGAAGACGACCGTTGCCGACTTGGTCAGTCCACGAATGGATTTGAGGACTTCGTCGCGCTGGTCGATGCTGGCGAGCGCACCCATGGTGACCCCCTCGTCGGCCGGATCACCGACGACGACCTTCTCCAGCTTGGCCTTCAGCGCCTCGATGACGGGCTCGACCGAGTCCTGCGGAACCAGAACGCGCCGGATCGCCGTGCACTTCTGGCCGGCCTTCGACGTCATCTCGGTGAACACACCTTTGACGAACAGATCGAACTCCGGATCAGTCTGTGCCACATCGGAACCCAGGATGGACGCGTTGAGAGAATCCGCTTCCGCCGTGAAATGGAGTCCCTCGCCGACGACGTTGGGGTGCGAGCGCAGGGTCGCAGCGGTATCGGCCGATCCGGTGAAGGCCACCGAGTCCTGGCCGCCGAGGTGGTCGAGGACACCGCGGGCACTGCCACACAGCAACTGAACCGACCCCTCGGGCAACAACCCCGACTCGATGATCCGACGGAAGACAAGCTCGGTCAGGTACGCAGTTTGACTGGCGGGCTTGACGATCGACGGCACGCCCGCGATGAACGCGGGGGCCAGCTTTTCGAGGAAGCCCCAGACCGGGAAGTTGAACGCGTTGATCTGCACGGCGACACCGCGCCGGGAGGTGTAGATGTGCTGACCGAGGAAGGTGCCCTTCTTGCCGAGCTGCTCGATCGCGCCGTCGAGATAGACCGTCTCGTTGGGGAGTTCACGTCGAGCCTTGCTCGCATAGCTCAGCACAGTTCCGAAACCGCCGTCGATGTCGACGCCGGAATCGCGGGTGGTGGCTCCGGTGTGTCGGGAGAGTTGGTAGAACTCCTCCTTGCCGGCCATCAGCGTCAGGCCCAACTGCTTGAGCAGGGCTGCACGTTCGTGGAACGTCAGTGCTGCGAGCGCTGGGCCGCCGACGGTGCGGGCGTAGTCCACCATGCCTGCGACGTCGAGACCGCTGGACGACACCCGGGCGATCTCGCTGCCGTCGACGGCGCTCAGCAGCGGCGCTCCCTCATCGGGTGCGGAATACCACGTGCCCTGGGCATAGCTTTCCAGAAGTCTGCTCACAACGCCTCCATCTCACCGTACGTTCGGTCGGTAATTACCATCGCCGTCGAACGCCGAGATGTCAAGACTCGACGGCGGACCAGGTTGTTCACGATCGGAGCCGATCGGCGGAAAGCCGCGCAAGGTCGCCGATACCGAACACTCAGGTCCGGTGGCGGGGCGTGGGCGCCGGTTTACGTGCGACGCAGGCCGTCGAAGGTCAACGCGACGACGGCGTCGGCCAATTCCTCGACCGATCCGCCGGTGCGTGGGCGATACCACTCGATGAGCGAGTTGACCGTTCCGAAGACCAGCTTCGACGCCAGGGCCGGATCCACCCCTGGACGCAGGTCACCCTCCTCGGCGGCAGCCACCACGAGCCCGGTGACGAACGTGTCGAATTCGCGCCTGCGAGCGAGAGCGCGTCGCTCGACGTCGGTATTGCCTCGCACGCGCAGCAACAGCGTCACGTAGGGCAGTTCCGCACACAGGATGTCCACGCTGCGTCGCACCAGGTATTCGAGGCGGTCGATGTATCGCCCGGTGGTGGCCCGATCCTCGGTCGTGACGGCGAACAGTGCATTGAGAGCCCGCGACAGCGCGAGTTCGAGCAACTCGGACTTGCCCGACACGTGGTGATAGATCGAGGACTTGGTGATGCCGAGCCGCTTCGCCAGAACTTCCATGCTGGTTCCGTCGTATCCACGGTCGTTGAAGACCTTGACCGCCACTGCCAAGAGCGAGTCCAGGTCGTATCCCGGCCGCCCTGGCTGTCCGGTCTTGCGCGGCGCGCGTGCGGTTGTCATTGCCACATCTTCTCAGTCGGCGCCCGATTCCACAGCACCGTGGGCAGCAAACCTTGCCAAACGACCGAATGTTCGGTTACTAATGACGCAACCGTACTAAGGAGATCTCCAGTGGGCGAAGTATTTCTCGTGGCCGGCGCGCGCACGCCGCACGGACGCTACGGCGGTGCGCTGTCGACCGTGCGCCCCGACGACCTGGCCGGGATCGTCGTCGCCGAGGCCGTCCGCCGCGCGGGTGTGCCCGTCGATCGAATCGACGAAGTGATTCTGGGCGCCGCGAACCAGGCAGGCGAGGACAATCGAGACGTGGCGAGAATGGCGGTTCTGCTCGCAGGACTCCCGCACACGGTGCCGGGATATACAGTCAACCGCCTGTGCGCGAGCGGACTGACGGCAGTGGCCAACGCCGCGAGCACCATTCGTAGCGGTGAGGCCGACATCATCGTCGCCGGTGGCGTCGAGTCGATGACACGCGCGCCCTGGGTCATGGCCAAGCCGGGAACCGCATGGGCCAAACCGGGAGAGATCTTCGATACCTCCCTCGGCTGGCGTTTCACCAATCCGACCTTCGCCTCCCACGACGCGGGGACCGATCCCAAGATCACCCTGTCGATGGGCGAAACCGCCGAGGAGGTCGCGCTCAGTGAGGGCATCACCCGCGCAGAGTCCGATGCATTCGCCTTCCGCAGTCAGCAGCGTGCCATCGCCGCCCAGGATGCCGGACGCTTCGCCGACGAGATCGTGCCCGTCACGACCAAGAACGGCGAGGTCACCGAGGACGAGACGCCGCGACGCGGAACCACTCTGGAGAAGCTCGGCACCCTGAAGACCGTCTTCCGCAAGGACGGCATCGTCACCGCAGGCACCTCGTCGCCATTCACAGACGGCGCGTCGGCATTGGTGGTGGCATCGGAAGAGGCCGTGAACAAGTACGGCCTCGAGGTGCGCGGACGCATCGTCACCAGTGCGAGCGCCGGCATCGCGCCCCACATCATGGGACTCGGGCCGGTCCCGTCCACGCAGAAGGCACTCACTCGCGCGGGATGGTCGATCGACGACCTCGGTGCCGTCGAACTCAACGAGGCCTTCGCGGCACAGTCCCTCGGCGTCATCCGCCAGTTGAACCTCGACGAGGACATCGTCAACGCCGACGGCGGGGCCATCGCCCTCGGCCACCCTCTCGGCTCGTCGGGTGCTCGAATTCTGTTGACGCTGTTGGGCCGCATGGAACGCGAGAAGGCCTCACGTGGCCTTGCGACACTGTGCGTCGGTGTCGGGCAAGGCGTGTCGATGTTGATCGAGGCACCGTGAACACTCTCATCGTCGAGGAGTCGACGGACCGCGTTGTCGTCACCCTGAGTCGCGAGAAGCAGCGCAATGCAATCGATTCCGACATGATCAGCGAGCTGCACGAGGTGTGCGCGCTCGTGGAGCAGGATCCCAAGATCGTGATCCTGACCGGAGCAGGCGAGCATTTTGCCGGCGGTGCCGACATCAACCAGTTGCGGGCCCGCACTCGCGACGACGCACTGCGCGGCATCAACCGAAACCTGTTCGATCGCATTGCAGCATTGCCCCTGCCGACGATCGCAGCCGTCCGCGGATACGCGCTCGGCGGCGGAGCCGAACTGTCCTATGCCTGCGACATTCGCATCGCGTCGTCGACTGCCGTGTTCGGCAATCCCGAACCGGGACTGGGCATCATGGCTGCCGCCGGAGCCAGCTACCGGCTGCCGACGCTGGTGGGCGTCTCCGTCGCGAAGCAGGTGCTTCTCGGTGGCCGGACGCTCGACGCACAGGTGGCACTTCGGTGCGGCCTGGTGCTGGACGTCGTCGACGAGCCGTTGACTGCAGCGCATTCCCTCGCGGATCGCATTGCGAGACAGGCACCACTGGCCCTGAAGCTGACGAAAAAGATTCTCGATGCACCCGGTTCACACCCATGGGCCGACGACATCGCACAGGCTGTTCTGTTCGAGACCGAAGACAAACAACGCCGGATGACGGCATTTCTGGAGAAGAAGAAATGACAGTTCCTTCTGCGGTGGCAGTGGTCGGTGGCGGCCGCATGGGTGCAGGTATCGCGCAGGTGTTCGCAGCCCTCGGCTCGAGGGTCGTCGTCGCCGAAGCAGCCGACCAACAAGCAGCCCTCGGCCGAGTCTCGACCGGGCTGGACCGGGCGCACGAGCGCGGCAAACTCAGCGAGGATCCCGCTGCGATTCTCGCGCGGGTCTCCACCGTCGCCGGGCCTACGGATCTCCCGGCCGACCTCGACCTGATTGTCGAAGCGGTGCCCGAGATCCCGTCGCTCAAGGTCGAGGTACTGGCTCTCGTCGACAAGATCGCCGGGCCCGACACGGTCATCGCGTCGAACACGAGCTCGATCTCCATCGCGGAACTCGGCGCAGCACTGAGTGATCCGAGCCGCTTCATCGGGATGCACTTCTTCAACCCGGTTCCGGCGTCGACTCTCGTCGAGATCGTGCGCGCTCCGGCCACCTCCGCAGACGTGGTGCAGCGAGTACAGCAGTGGGTGTCGCTCCTGGGCAAGACCGAAGTGCTCGTCAACGACTCCCCCGGTTTTGCGACGTCACGGCTCGGCGTCTGCCTCGGGCTCGAAGCCATTCGGATGCTGGAGGAGGGCGTCGCCGATGCCGAATCCATCGATCGCGCCATGGAGCTCGGGTACAAGCACCCGATGGGTCCGCTACGGTCCACCGACCTCGTCGGATTGGACGTTCGGCTCGCTATCGCAGAACACCTGGCGTCGACACTCGGCGACAGGTTCACTCCCCCGCAGTTGTTGCGAGACATGGTCGCTCGCGGCGAGATCGGACGCAAGTCCGGTCGCGGCTTTCACGATTGGACGAACGCATGACGGTACGGTTCGACATCACCGACGGCCTGGCGACCATCACCCTCGCTCGCCCCGAGGCACACAACGCCCTGGACGTCGCGACGAAGCTCGCGCTGGCCGAGGCTGTCCAGAACGCGGCCGCACCCGAGGTGCGTGCTGTGCTCATCACCGCCGAGGGCAAGAACTTCTGCGTCGGCCAGGACCTCGGTGAGCATGTCACTGCGCTCGAATCCGACCCGGCCACGGCGATGGATACCGTCGGCGAGCACTACAACCCGGTCATCCGAGGGCTCGCGGCGCTCGAGGTGCCGATCGTCGTGGCCATCCCCGGCGCATGCGTCGGCGCAGGTCTCGGTATCGCACTCGCCGGAGATATCCGAGTGGCCGGTACCAAGTCGTCGTTCGCGACGGCGTTCACCGGCATCGCCCTGGCCAGCGACTCGGGTTTGAGCTACACGTTGGTCGAGGCACTGGGATCGAGCCGGGCCGCGGGGCTGATGCTGCTCGGAGACAAAGTCACCGCCGCCCAGGCCCTCGACTGGGGCCTGGTGCATCGCGTCGTCGACGACGCGGAGGTACTCGAGACAGCGCGCACGCTGGCCACCTCCCTCGCTGCCGGCCCCACCCAGGCCTACAAGCAAGTCAAGTCGCTGATCGCTCGATCCGGACTGTCCGACGCGTTGGACCGCGAGGCGCAGGCACAGGCCGCTCTGGGCCAGACGCAGGACCACAAGGCAGCGGTGGACGCGTTTCTGGCGAAAAAAAGAGCCTCCTTCGTCGGCATGTGAGCGGAGACTCGACCCCTGCTACGAGGTTTCGCGCACGTGCGGCGAAGCTGCTCTTGTGCCCGGGGTCACTTCGATGCATACTGGTTACCAACCGATCATTCGGTAATGAAAGTAGGACTTATGACCACGTCAAACACCTTGTCCGCCGAGACGCTGCAGGACGGGTTCGACGACACCGTTGCCCGTGAGCAGCGCGTCGAGCCTCGCGACTGGATGCCCGACGGCTATCGCAAGTCGCTCATCCGCCAGATCGCCCAGCACGCGCACTCCGAGATCATCGGCATGCAGCCGGAGGGCAACTGGCTCACCCGCGCGCCGTCGCTGCGCCGCAAGGCGATCCTGATGGCCAAGGTGCAGGACGAGGCCGGCCACGGCCTCTACCTCTACTCCGCCGCGGAAACGCTCGGAGCGGACCGCGCCGACCTGACGGTCAAGCTCATCGAGGGCAAGCAGAAGTACTCCTCGATCTTCAACTACCCCACCCTGACGTACGCCGACGTGGGCACCATCGGCTGGCTCGTCGACGGTGCAGCGATCTGCAACCAGGTTCCCCTGTGTCGCAGCAGCTTCGGCCCGTACGCGCGCGCGATGATCCGCGTCTGCAAGGAAGAATCCTTCCACCAGCGCCAGGGCTACGAACTGCTCGCGACGATGATGCGTGGCACCGACGAACAGCGCGCCATGGTCCAGGAATCCGTCAACCGATGGTGGTGGCCGGCACTGATGATGTTCGGCCCGCCGGACGACGAGTCCCCCAACACCGAGCAGTCCATGAAGTGGGGCATCAAGCGCCACACCAACGACGAACTGCGCCAACGCTTCGTCGACATGTCGATCCCGCAGGCGAAGGCCTTGGGAGTCACGTTCCCCGACCCGGACCTGAAGTGGAACGAGGAGCGCAAGTCACACGATTTCGGTGAGCCCGACTGGTCCGAGTTCATGCAGGTGATCAAGGGCAACGGCGCCTCCAACGTCGAGCGCATCGCGAACCGTCGAGCAGCCCACGACGGCGGAGCCTGGGTCCGTGAGGCCGCAACCGCATTCGCCGAAAGGAACGCAGCATCATGACCGAGTTCACCGCCGAGGGCGGCCACGGAGCAGTGCCCACCGAGGGTGTTCCGGTCGAGCCGAAACGGGAAGCAGTCAAGGCTGATTGGCCGCTGTACGAGGTGTTCCTGCGCGGCAAGCGCGGCCTGAACCACGTGCATGTCGGATCGCTCCACGCTGCCGACGACCACATGGCCCTGCGGCATGCTCGCGACGTCTACACCCGCCGCAACGAAGGCGTCAGCATCTGGGTGGTTCCGTCCAACTCGATCGTCGCGTCGTCGCCGTCGGAGAAGGATCCGTTCTTCGCACCGAGTGGCGACAAGGTGTACCGCCACCCGACGTTCTACGAGATCCCCGACAACGTCCCCCACATGTGAGACCCACTCTTCCAGAGGACTAGCACTCATGACTGATCACGACAGCGCCTACGAGGGCCTGGTCGACGAGGATTCGCACGGGCAGTGGGCATTCGGGACGAGTTTCGACGACCCGCTCGCCGGCGTCGATACCACCGTTCCCGACGACGTCGACCTGAAAGCCCTTGCCGCGTACTGCCTCATGCTCGGTGACGATGCGCTGATCAACTCCCAGCGCCTCGCCGAATGGAGCACTCGCGCACCGGAATTGGAAGAAGAGGTGGCGCTGGCCAACGTCGGCCTCGACCTCCTCGGCCAGGCCCGGCTGCTGCTGGCCCGCGCCGCCAAAGCCGATCCGACGGTGGTGCCGTTCATCTCGGACACCTCGCCCGCACCCTCGGAAGATGCGCTGGCGTTCTTCCGCGACGAGGCAGACTTCCGCAACGTTCGGCTCACCGAGCTCGACAACGGCGATTTCGCGAAGTCGCAGGTTCGCCTGCTGGTGTTCTCGACGTGGCGGCTCGCCGTCTTCACTCGCCTGCAGGAATCCCGCGATCCCGTTCTCGCCGCGGTCGCGAACAAGGGCGTCAAAGAGTTGACCTATCACCGCGATTACGCAGCCCGCTGGGTCGTCACCCTGGGCTGCGGCACGGACGAATCGAAGCGACGAGTCCGCGACGCCGTGACCAGAATCTGGCCGTACGTCTCGGAATTGTTCATCCCGACGGACGAGGAGATCGCACTGGCAGAGGTCGGCGTCGCCGTCGACCCCCGGGACGTCCGCGAGGAGTTCGATTCCGTTCTTGCGCAGGTTCTACATGCCGCGGAACTCGACGCCCCCGAGGGTAAGTCCGTAGGCACCATCGGCGGCCGAGGTGGTCGTCGCGGCATCCACACCGAGGCGTTCGGACCCCTGATCGCCGAGATGCAGGTCGTGGCGAGGGCCCATCCGGAGGGAGTCTGGTGACAACGATGGAACTTTCGGCTCGCGACATCGCCGCCACCGTCATGGATCCCGAGATGCCACTGCTCACCCTCGACGACCTCGGCGTCCTGCGCGACGTCGAGGTACGCGAGAACGGCAGTGTGCTCGTCACGATCACTCCGACGTACTCCGGATGCCCGGCGATGGCGACGATGCGCGACGACATCGCGCACAAGCTCACCGACCACGGCTACTCCGACGTCGAGATCGTCACCAGCCTCTCCCCCGCGTGGAGCACCGACTGGATCTCCGAGGACGGCCTGCGCAAGCTTCGTGAAGCCGGTTACTCCGTGCCCGGCCCCGCTCCGGCGCGGACGAGCGGTCCGGTCCCGTTGACCTTGACAGTGAAGCCGCGGCAGATCGCCTGCCCTCAGTGCACTTCCACGAATACCCGCCTCACCTCCGAGTTCGGTGCCACCCTCTGCAAAGCCCAGTACCGGTGCGACGACTGCCTCGAGCCCTTCGACCACGTGAAGGAAATTTGATGACCGTCACCGCTGAACCCGTACAGAAGAACCTGCGGAACAAGCCTTTTCACACGTTGACCGTCGCGGATGTCGAGTCACTGTGCGACGACGCCGTCGCCGTCACGTTCGACGTGCCCGAACACCTCACGGACGAATTCGACTTTCGCCCAGGACAATCCCTGATGCTCAGCCGGACCGTCGACGGCGTCGAGCACCGCCGCTCCTACTCGATCTGCGCACCGGTGGGCGCGCGTCCCCGCGTCGGCGTGCGGGAGGTGAGCGACGGCCTGTTCTCCTCGTGGTTGGTCCGCGACGTCAAGGCCGGCGACCGCATCGATGTTCAGGGCCCGACCGGCAACTTTCATGCGGATCCGGCCGTGGCTGGTAGGCACGTTCTCATCGCTGCCGGCTCCGGCATCACCCCGATGCTGTCCATCGCGGCCTCCGTTCTTGCCAACCCCGAGGCCGAAGTCGTTCTGTTGTACGGCAATCGGCGTACCAGGACAGTGATGTTCGCCGAGGAGATCGCCGACCTGAAGGATCAGTACGGTAGTCGATTCGACGTCATCCACGTCCTGTCCAGAGAGCCTCGTGAGGTCGAGTTGTTCAGCGGCCGGCTCGACGCAGGGCGACTACGCGAGATCCTCGACACCGTCGTCCCGACCCCGGACATCGACCACTTCTGGCTGTGCGGTCCGTTCGGGATGGTGAACGACGCGCAGGACGTTCTGAAGGAACTCGGCGTCGCCAAGAGCAGCATCCACCACGAATTGTTCTACGTCGACGACGTACCTCCGCCGCAGGAGAAGCATCGCGAACCGGGCATCACCGGCCCGAGCAGCGAGGTCACGATCATCCTCGACGGCCGTGAGGTGACAGGTGCACTGCCGCAGGACGAGTCGATCCTCGACTCCGCCGAGCAACTGCGCTCCGATCTTCCCTTCGCATGCAAGGGCGGGGTGTGCGGCACCTGCCGCGCGAAGGTGACCGTCGGCGATGTGGACATGCGCCGCAACTACGCGCTCGAGGACAACGAGGTCGACGCCGGCTTCGTGCTCACCTGCCAGACCTTCCCCGTCAGCGACACAGTGACCGTCGACTTCGACGCCTGAGACCACGAGAGAGCAATCATGACCAGTGTGCTGTCCGCCCCCACCGATACCCCCGACATCGAGTTCGCGTCACGGGATCGCATCTCGACTCTCCAGTTGGAGCGCCTGCAGTGGTCGCTGCAGCATGCGTACGACAACGTCCCGCACTACAAGAAGGCTTTTGACGCTGCCGGGGTGCACCCGACCGATCTGAAGGATCTGTCGGATCTGGCGAAGTTCCCGTTCACTGCAAAGAAGGATCTGCGGGAGAACTACCCCTTCGGGATGTTTGCGGTGCCGCAGGACAAGGTCTCACGCATCCACGCGTCCTCGGGCACCACGGGTAGGCCGACAGTGGTGGGCTACACCGCGAACGACATCAGCAACTGGGCAGACCTCATCGCCCGCAGCCTTCGTGCCGGCGGGGTGAAGCCGTCCGACAAGGTGCACGTCGCCTACGGCTACGGACTGTTCACCGGTGGCCTCGGCGCACATTACGGTGCAGAACGCCTCGGCTGCACCGTCATTCCGATGTCCGGTGGAATGACCGACCGTCAGATCCAGCTCATCGAGGACTTCGAGCCCGACGCCATCATGGTGACGCCGTCGTACATGCTCACGATCGTGGACGCGATGATCAAGAAGGGCATCGACCCGGCCAAGACCTCGCTGAAGACCGGCGTATTCGGCGCGGAGCCGTGGACCGAGGAGATGCGCAAAGAGATCGAGAAGACTCTCGACATGGACGCCGTCGACATCTACGGCCTGTCCGAGGTGATGGGGCCGGGCGTCGCGATGGAATGCGTCGAAACCAAGGACGGGCTCCACATCTGGGAGGATCATTTCTACCCGGAGGTCATCGACCCGGTGACCGGCGAAGTTCTGCCCGACGGCGAGGAGGGTGAATTGGTGTTCACGTCCTTGTCCAAGGAAGCGATGCCGATCATCCGCTACCGCACCCGCGATCTGACGCGACTGCTGCCGGGCACGGCTCGCACGATGCGTCGGATGCAGAAGGTCACCGGCCGCACCGACGACATGATCATTCTGCGCGGAGTCAATCTCTTCCCGACGCAGATCGAGGAATTGATCCTGACGGTTCCCGTTCTGGCACCGCAGTTTCAGTGCGTGCTCGAGCGCGCCGGACGCATGGACACTCTGACCGTCCTCGTCGAAGCCCGGCCCGACGCTGCACTCGACACGCATCCGATCGCGGCGGCAACGCTGAAGAAGCTGGTCAAGGACCGCATCGGCGTGAGCGTTGCGGTCGATGTCGTCGCACCCGCGGCCCTCGAGCGTTCCATCGGTAAAGCCCGCCGTCTGATCGACAACCGCCCAGCCGTATGACATGAACCCGGTGGCACAGGATTTCGAGCAATGGCGCGAGAACGTCTCGACGGCGTTCGTGCCGCTCGACGCTGTGTCCACCGGGCATTCTCCGTTCCAGGGCACCTTGGTGTCGTCGACATTGGGATCTCTGCAATTGAGCGAGGTCGCGGGGCGCGAGGTGGATGTCCGCCGCACGCGCGCAACCATCAAACGTGCCGATCCCGGGTTGATCAAGGTCGGCCTGCAGTTGACCGGCCGCGGCACCCTGGTCCAGAACGACCGAGAGGCAGTGCTGGAGCCGGGCGACTTCGCGGTGTACGACACCAGCGCACCGTACGATCTGCACTTCGTCGGGGACTTCGAGATGTTCGTGGTGATGTTTCCACGCGATGCGCTGCGCATCGATTCCCGTGAGTTGACGACCGTTGCGGCGCGGCGCATCGAGGGCGATCACGGTGTCGGCGCGCTGGTGTCGCCGTTTCTGTTCAATTTGCGCCGCAACGCCGCCGACGGAACTCTCCCGACGACGCCGATGCTCGAGAACGCCGTCCTCGATCTGCTCTGCGCCGCTCTCGACGACGCGGCTCCCCACGATGCGCCGGGATCCACACTCCTGATCGAGGCCAAGAGTCTCGTGGAGTCACATCTGTCCGATCCCACACTCTCCACGGCGTCTCTCGCTGCGCGCCTACATATTTCGACACGCTACTTGCAGAAGCTCTTCGAGTCCGACGGTCGCACGGTCGCCGGCTGGATCAGATCCAGGAGACTGGATCGATGCCACCGCGATCTGCGTGACCCTCGTTTCGCCGCGGACAGTATCGGAACCATTTGTGCGCGTCACGGTTTGATCGATTCCTCGAATTTCTCGAAGCTGTTCAAGGAGACGTACGGCATGTCGCCGCGGGAGTATCGCGCCGGGTGAGAGCGCACACCGCCCTCACCCGACTACGAGCTACCTTCCGAGGATCAGATCCGAGGCCCGCTCACCGACCATGATGGACGGCGCGTTGGTGTTGCCCGACGGCACCGCGGGCATGATCGATGCGTCCGCGACCCGCAGCCCCTCGATGCCACGGACCCGAAGATCGGCTCCCACAACGGCATCGACGTCCGACTCGGCTCCCATCTTGCAGGTGCCGACCTGGTGGTGGTACGTGCCGGCGGTTTGGCGAACATAGGCCCGCAGGTCGTCGCGTGTGCGCGCACTCGGTCCCGGAACCACCTCTGCCTTACGCCACGGCGCGAACGCGTCGGACGCACCGATCTCACGGCAGATCTCGACCGCGTCGACCATCGCTTCGAGGTCGTACGGATCGGCCAGAATGTTCGGATCCGCCAGCGGTAGCTCGCTCGGATCCGAGGACGCCAACCGGAGCGTGCCACGCGAACGCGGAGCCACGATTCCGGGTGCGATCGTGTAGCCGTTCTCGGGCACCGGGTATCCGTCTGCCGGATACGGAATATGCATGAACAGCGGCTGCAGATCCGGTGCGGCACCGGCCCATCCGTTACTGCGGGCGTACAGCTGCGCCTCGAGCAGATTGTTCGTACCGGCTGCGAGCGGCTCGAGGGACTCGTAGATGTTGCTGAGCAGCAGGTGGTCGTGCAGGTTCTCGCCCACACCCGGCAGGTCCACGACGGTGTCGATTCCGAGTTCGCCCAAGTGTGCCGACGGTCCGATACCACTGAGCAACAATGCCTTCGGAGAGCCGAGTGCCCCGCCGCACAGGATCACCTCGCGATCGGCGAACGCACGCTCCAGCTCGAAACCACCGAGGCTGTACTCGATTCCCACCGCGCGGCCGTTCTCGACCACCACCTTGTGCACGAGGGCCCCGGTGGTGACGGTCAGATCGGGGTTGTCCAGCACCGGGCCGACGAAGCTCTTCCATGCGCTCATTCGTTCACCGTCGCGAGTGGTGGTGTGGTTGTAGCCGGCACCCACCATCTCGTCGGCGTTGAAGTCGTCGATCAGCTTGTGTCCGTGTTCGACGGCCGCGTCGACGAAGGCCGCTGCCAGCGGGTGCGGGGTGCCCATGATCGACACCGGCAGTGGCCCGTCGCCGCCGTGGAACTCGTTGGCACCGAGTTCGTGTGACTCCGAGCGCTTGAACAGCGGTAGCACGTTCTCCCACGACCATCCGGTGTCACCGGTGGCGGCGGCCCAGCCATCGTAGTCGCTGGAATGCCCACGCACGTAGATCATTCCGTTGAGGGACGAGCTGCCGCCGAGTACGCGTCCGCGCGGCCAGAAGATCCGGCGATCGTTGGCGTGCTTCTGCGGAGTGGTGAACAGTCCCCAGTCCTGCGAGCCACCCAACAGCGTGGGCCAGCCCTGCGGTGAGTGGATCGCCGGATCGGTATCCACGGGACCTGCCTCGATCACATGGACGGTATGTCCCGCGTCGAGAAGCCTCCTCGCGATGACGCTTCCCGCCGAACCTGCTCCCACTACGATGTAGTCCGTCGAATTCGTCGACATGCGCTGCTTCTTTCTGTTGTGACCGTCGACACAACAATCGCCGATCACCGCGACAGAAACATGTAGCTGAGCGCACACATTCTGGGCCAGACGCGCCCTCGCTCAGTGGTCGAGCCAGGTGGAGTTGCGGAACACCTCAACACCTCCGACCACAGTCGAGACAACCTCGACCGAGGGAATATCGTGCGGATCCATGACCGTCAGATCACCGTCCAGAATGCACAGGTCGGCTACTTTTCCCGGCTCGAGTGAGCCCTTCCAGTCCTCCGCGAAGTCCTGCCACGCCGGGTTGATCGTGTAGGTCCGCACGGCGTCGGCCAATCCGATGGTTTGCTCCGGCCCACTGACCCTGCCCGACGACCGACTCTCCCGCAGCATCATCGTCGAAATGCCCTGGCGCCAGTCCGGTGTGGTGACCGGCGCATCCGACGAGCTCATCAGGGCCACGCCCGACTCGATCGCACTGCGGTACGGCCACTCGTACGCTGCTCTCTCGACCCCGACGACGCCCTCCTCCAAGTCGGCGATCGTCCACTTGATCGTCGGATTCATGTTGACGCCGATATTGTGCTCGGCCAGCCGGGCAAGAGTCTGTGCACTGATGAAATCGCCGTGGATGAGGTAGTGCCGCGCGTCGTCACGCGGATGAGACGATTGCGCCGCGATCAATGCGTCGGCGACCGTGTCGATGGCTCGGTCACCGGTGACGTGCACGCCGATCTGATGACCGGCCTCGTGCCCGATCCGGATCATCTCGGTCACCTCGTGCACCCGACGCTCATCGGTGTCACCACCCACGCAGAGCGATCCGCACCCGCCACCGACGTACTCCTCATGCATCCACGCCGTCTTGCTGGGCGGGATACCGTCGGCGAACACCTTCACGCCGAGGATCCGAAACATGCGCGGGTCCTCGGTCGACGGCGGTTCGATAGCGCTGAGGTTCGTCTCGAATTCTGCTGCAGTTCCGCTCATTCCGGTGGGCAACATCAGCGCCGAGACGCGAATGCCGAGGTCACCTGCCGCGGCGAGGTCGGCGTAGATCGACAGGCCCTCCTCACCCATCGCACCGCCGGCCAGATCTTCGCCGCCCGGCCCGAGAGCCGGGTCGGTGAAGCTGGTTATTCCTTCGCGCTGCAGGATGGAGATCGCGGATCGTACTGCTTTCGTACGCCGTTCGCGGGTGAGCCTCGGCAGAGTGGACTGAACCAGACTCTGCGCCCCTTCCTGCAGAATGCCGATCAGTCGGCCCGATGCGTCCGTCGGCATCACTCCCCCGTCCGGCACTACCGTCTTCTCGTCGACCCCCGCGCGCTGGAGAGCGACGGTGTTCACCCACGAGACGTGCCGGGAGAAGTCCTGCAGGAACACCGGGTTGTCGGGCGAGACGGCGTCGAGCTCGAACCGCGTCGGCCGCACCGCGGGGTCGGCCACACACTCCGCGAGATACCCCTCGTCCCAGCCTGTTCCGACGATCCAGTCACCGGGACCCGCTTTCGCCACTGCGTCGGCCACCGCGTCGACCACGTCGGCGATGGATCGAACGGTCGGAAAGCTCAGGTCGAGCGAGAGCGGCGGGGTGTCGAGACCGAAGGCCACCGCATGCAGGTGCGAATCGTTGATACCCGGCAGAACGGTCCTACCTGCGAGATCGACTGTCACGGTTCGCGGCCCGACGAACCTGTCGATGTCGGTGTCGGTTCCGGCGGCCAGAATCACGCCGTCGGCGATCGCGAGCGCACTCGCGATCGTGAAATCCGCATCCACGACGAACACTGCGCCGTTGCGATAGACGATGTCTGCTGTAGTCATTGTTTGTCTCCTGGATAGTGGAATCAGAAAGTGACGGGCGCCATTCCGATGATCATGAGAAGGGAACCGGCCGCGGCCCGCCGGCCCGAGCGGTTCCGGTGAAACATGATGAGTGTCAGAACGATCCACGCTGCAAGCAGAACCGGTAGCGCGAGCATCGGATCCAGACCTGATCCGTGCCGATGCATCGACGCCGCGGACGTTGCCTCGGTTGCCGAATGGGTGTGGATCGAGGGCACGAGCAACAGCAGGACAGCCATACAGGTCAGGTCCACGACGCACGGACCGGACGGCGACGGCGTATCACCGGTCACGTACAGAGCCGCGATGACGAGTGCGAGACTTGCCGCTATCGCGATGGTGGCATCCATGCCGAACACCACCATCACCGCCATGACGATGGCCATGCACAGGTGTGCCCACCGCACCCGCCCCGTATGGTTGCCGCGTCCGATCAGCGGAAGAACGGCACCCACTGCACCGAGAGCCATCAGCACCGTCATGACCATCGGTGTCAGCCCGTCGGCTCGAGATCGAGGGCGCGAGATCCAGCCAGCCGAGCCACGAGGAGCCCGCCGACGAAGAACACCGCAACGACGATCAACAGCAGGGCGGCGAGCACTTCGGAACCGCCGATGAGCAGCGTGAAATTGTCCAACACGAGACCGAGAATCGCCACCAGACCCAGGGTTCCGAGCGCCGGGGCGACAAGGGTGTGCCAGGTACGTCTGTCCACGGTCGATCGACGAAAGAACGCCATGATCGCTGCGCCTGTCAGGATCATCAGGACCAGGATGCTCACGGTGGCAAGTCCCGACATCCAGGTGAACAGCTCCAACACCGGATCTGCGCCTGCTGCCGCGAAGACCACGAGAACTACTGCTGCCGAAGCGGTCTGGAACAATGACCCCATGTGCGGCGAGCCATGCCGAGAATGCGTGCGCGCCAGCATCGACGGGGCGACGCCTTTGCGAGCGAGCGCGAAGACGTACCGTCCGATTGCGTTGTGGAACGCGAGCAGGGCGGCGAAGAGACTGGTCACCAACATGATCTCCATGATGTCCGCCGACATCGGGCCCAGATACTGGGCGGCAGCGGCGAACGTCAATCCCGCCGTGTCGTCGGCAGCGGCCTGTGCGACGGATGCACTCCCGAAAGCGAGTACCACGGCCCAACTCGACACCGCATACACCAGTCCGATGGTGACGACGGCGGCGTAGGTCGCGATCGGTACGGTCCGTGTCGGATTACGCGCTTCCTCGCCGTAGATCGCGGTGGCCTCGAAGCCGATGAACGAGGCAATGGCGAACATCAGGGCGATTCCCGGTGATCCGCTGAAGAAGGCCGAGGGAGTGAACGATTCGACGTCGATGCCCGCGGCACCACCCTTCGCGAACACCGCGATCGACAGGACCACGATGATGCCGATCTCGAGTACCAGCAGCACGCCGAGAACCTTGGCCCCGAGATCGATGCTGCGGTAGCCGAGTAACGCCACGATCGCGACGAGACCGAGCGCCCACAACCACCACGGCAGATCGGGGCCGCCGTACTTCACGACCAGGCTGTCGACGGTCGATGCGGCGAGGCCGTAGATGCCCGCCTGAATGGCGGTGTACGTCAGCAGTGCCAGACCCGCGGCACCGAGGCCCATGGTTCTGCCGAGCCCTTTCTCCACGTACGCATAGAACGCGCCGGTGTCCACCATGTGTCGGCTCATGGCCGCATACCCGACGCTGAAGACCAGCAGGACGAGGGCCGCGACGATGTAGGCGAGCGGAGCGCCCGCTCCGTTACCTGTCGCGATCATGACCGGCAGAGCCCCACCGATAGCGGTCAATGGCGCTGCAGCGGCGATGACCAGGAACACGATCCCGACGACGCCGATGGAACCGCGCAGTGCGCCTGCCGTCGAATTCGCCTGAGCATCAGACATTCTGCTCACCGCCCGCGCAATTCGAAGTGGCGCAGTGCGCAGAGGTCGTGCGCGGCACGTCGAGGGTGGGGTTGCGATCGAAGAATCCTGCTGGCTTCAGTTTGAAACCGGTGTAGTCCACCGGCATGATCGGCCAGTCCTCGGGGCGCGGAAAGTGGGTGAGCCCGAAGGTGTGCCACAGCACGATGTCCTCGTCGACGAGGCTGCGGTTCGAGGCGACGAATGCCGGCAGACCCGCTCCCCCATGATGCTGGTTGACGAAATCCCCTGCGGCATAACGTTCGCTCCGGTCGAACTGCGTCACCCAGAGATGCTTGGTGGCGAACGTGGCGCGTCGGGCGATCGACGAGTTGTCGTCCGCGAGAAGCAGCGGCTGACCTTCGGGGTGCAACGTGTATCCGACGGGCTTCCCGAGCCGACTCAGCGATGTGGGATTGATGACGTGCCAGACGCGGCCCATCGTGCCGTCGGCGACTCGCTGCGCCTCGGATTCCGTGGTGAGCGGGGTGTGGTGCAGAGCAAAAGCATTGCCGTGCAGGTTCTCCGGGCCCATCGGCACTCGGCGAGTCTCGATCTCCTCGACGGAGTTGCCGATGCCGTCGACCATCATGTCGAGTCGGGCACTGAACAGGTGCTGGTGGCACGGCGCTCCGAGTCCAGGGGCGATCTCTGTTGCGTAGGGGTAGTCACCACCGGGATGCCCGGACGTGAACACGATTCCTGTTGCTTTGACCTCGAATTCGATGGTGCCGTCGAGGTACAGGTACCAGAAGAAGCCGTAGTCGTAGTTGCCGATGGTGGTGAAGAAGGAGATCACGAGTCGGCGCTGACGGCGGGTCTCCTGCGAGCCCGACCACAGATCGGTGTGCTTCCACAGCACCCCGAAGTCCTCCTCGTGCATGCACACGGCATTCGTCAGCGTTTTCGGATTGCCGAATTCGTCGGCGATCACGGCGTCGAAGTACGTGATGTCCCCGACGCAGTCGCAGCCGAGTTCGAGTGAATTCGCGTACCGTCCCACCAGGTACTCACCAGTGTCGAAGTAGTTCTGCCACGAGCGTACCGGGGACGGATCACCATAGGGCACAACCATTTCAGCGATCGACGCGCGGTGAATGATCGGCCGGGCGGCACCTCCGTCCTCGAAGCCGATCTGGTGCAGCACCAAACCTTCACGCACATCGAAGCCGACTCGGAACGACCACTTCTCCCACTCGACCAGATTGCCCCGCACCGTGAAACTCGGACCTTCAGGTTGGGTGATCTCGATCGGCTTCTGCGTGGTGCGCAGCGGGCCGGTGACGGACAGATCGTCGAAGTTGCCCGACTCCTCGGGGATCGGAACCGCACCCAAGTCGACGACCTTGTCCACCGTCCGATTCATCACGTCCACGAACGCGACCAACCCGTCGATGGGATGGGCCCAGGCGTGATCGGTGGGGTAGTCCTGACGAAAGGCCAAACCGCGCAGGATGCGTCGACCGTGCTCGCCCGGGTAGTCGAACACGCCTGCCGACAGGGGTGCCACTCGCACATCGGCTACGTCCAGCCCGCGGGCGGCCAGCGCGGCGAGCCAGGCGGGATCGGTGGAGAGAACATTCTCGACGAGCTCGAATTCCTCGTCGAGCACCGGCATCTGACCGTCGCGGATCGCGTCGAGCCGGGTGGAGCCGATCACCTGCCGGTCGTCGAGGGAGACGAGAAGGTCGACAGCATCGGGTGTCGAGATGTCGTGTAGCAGCACTCGATAGGTGCGTCGGGTGGTCGGTTCGGCGACGTACAGCTCGGACTTGTCCGGTTCGTCGAGTCCGACGTAGACGAACCGAGTTGCGGCCGTGACGAATCCGGCGGCGTCGACGATGTCTCGAACCTGCGCGATCTCGTCTTCGGTGGGCAACGACAAGGCATGGTCGATTGCGTGGGGCGTCAGGGTTGGCATGGGTGTTCCTCGAAGTCGGGTGTTGGTTCTACAGACGTTGAATAACGAAGGCATGCGGAAGGCGCGAATCACCCGCACACAGGGTGGTTACAGCTGAGCTATGAATCGATCGAGCATCTGGAACTGCCGATCGGCAGTGGTGTCATCGGGGGTGAGCACGCCGAGAATCTGCATGCCCATCATCATGTTGAGCAACATCTCGACGGCCAGATCGACATCGAAATCGCCTGCGTCGCCTTCCGCGCGAGCCTGCTCGAGAAACTCCGCCATCCGCGTTCGCCACGACACCAGGGAACGATGGTTGGTGTCGTCCATGTGCTCGTCGTACATCGCGCGCTGCCACAGCGAGACGGCAATTCTCGCTTCGAGCAGAGTCTCTTCGGTCGTCGGCATCACTTCGCGGCAGAAGATGCGAAGGGCGTCGAATCCCGTTGCATCGCCTAGCGCTTCGTCGATGCGGCGGTTCGTTGCCTCGAAGACGTGCTCGAACGCGGTTCGGAGAATCTCGTCTTTGCCCGCGAAATAGTGGCTCAGCGCACCGTTCGTGTATCCCGCCTCGGTCGCGATGTCCCGCATGTTCGCGGCATCGATCCCCTTGGCAGCGATCAAACGCCAGGTTGCCGCGGTGATCGCGCGGCGGCGTTCGTCGTGATCCACGAGCTTGGGCACAGCCCTACGGTAGCGGCTCCCTACTCGGACCTAGGGTTCGGGCATCGTCATCATCGCCTTCCGATCCGTCGAGACGTCGTTCTACGTCCGTTGAACTAAATCTTGCGACCTGCTCGTTACGAATTGCGCGTCCTTCGGTAAACACCGCGTTACCCCAGGTGAGCGGAACCTCGTAGCAGGGGTCGAGTTTCCGTTCACCTGGGTCGTTCCGCAGGCTCCACTCCCGCTCACCTGCGTCAGCTCTACAGAACTATCGTGACGACTTTCTCCTCGGTGTTGGCCTCGATACCCGCCCAACCGAGTTCACGGCCCGTGCCACTGGATTTCATGCCACCCCAGGGGAGCGCGGGATCGATTGCTGCCCAACCGTTCACCCACACCGCGCCGGAGCGAACCTGCGCGGCCAGGGTGTGCGCCCGCGAGACGTCGCGGGTCCAGATCGAAGCGGCCAACCCGTATACCGTGTCGTTCGCAATGGAGATCGCCTCGTCGGCCGTATCGAACGGAATCACCGTGCCGACGGGTCCGAATATCTCCTCCTGTGCGATCTTCATGTCGTTGTCGGCGTCGGCGAAGATCGTCGGCTGGACGAAATACCCGGCACCGTCGGGACGTCCGCCACCGGCTGCGACTCGGGCCCCACCGTCGCGTCCGGCCTCGATGTACCCCAGCACGCTGTCTCGCTGCTTCGCGTTGACGAGGGCACCCATGGTCGTCGACGGATCGAACGGATCTCCCAGGACCTGAGCAGACGCCGCTGCGGCCAATCCGTCGACCACCTGCGAGTACAGCGAGCGGTGCACCAGCACTCGCGTCCCCGCGGCACACACCTGGCCCTGATTGAAGAACAGTCCCATCGCGGTTCCGTTGATCGCCGCCTCCAGGTCCGCATCCTCGAGGATGATCTGCGGGGACTTGCCGCCGAGCTCGAGCGTCGTCCGCTTGAATGTGTCGGCTGCCTTCTTGGCGATGATTCTGCCGACCCGAGGGCTGCCGGTGAAGCTGATCTTGTCGACGTCCGGATGGCCGACCAAGGCATCGCCCGTCACTTCGCCCAGTCCTGGAACAACATTGACCACGCCGGCAGGTACTCCCGCCTCGTCGATCAGACGGGCCAAGTGCAGGATGGACAGCGGCGCATCCTCCGGCGGCTTGACGACCACGGTGTTTCCGGCGGCCAGTGCGGGCGCGAGCTTCCACGCGGCGATCATCAATGGGGTGTTCCAGGGGACGATCATGCCGATGACGCCCACCGGCTCACGAACGGTGTACGAGTGCGTCGGCTGCCCGAAGTATCCCGCAGTGGGAATGGAGCTGCCGGTGATCTTGTCGGCCCAGCCGGCGAAGTGCCGGAAAGTAGCTGCGGCATTGGGAATGTCGAGCATCGCCGGTTGACCCACCGGCTTGCCGACGTCGAGGGCCTCGAGCCGCGCCAGCAGGTCCCCGTCACGTTCGATGAGATCGGCGATCCGGTTGAGCAGCTTCCCCCGAGTCGCACCGGGGGTTGCGCCCCACTCGCCACCCAGTTGAGCGCGGGCCGCACGCACCGCTGCATCGACGTCCGACGCAGTGGCCGCAGCAACCTCGGCCAGAGGCTGTTCCGTGGTGGGGTTGATATCGGTGAAGGTGCCTCCGTCGGATGCACCGCGCCACTGCCCTGCGATGTAGAGCTCGGTGGCGGTGCCGGTCGGCAACGACGGTGCGGCCGATTCCTGTACTGCTGTCATGTTCCTTGGCTCCTTCTCGGGTGCCGATCGCGGCACCTGTGGCGTGTCCGTTCCCAGATTGCGCCCGCGGCCGCACGAAGGTCTTGTGTGATCGCGCACACATTGTGCGATAGATGCGCACCGCCGAGCGACCTCCGCGCGTGACG
The DNA here is from genome assembly GCF_027270735.1 of Rhodococcus ruber. Classification (GTDB taxonomy): domain Bacteria; phylum Actinomycetota; class Actinomycetes; order Mycobacteriales; family Mycobacteriaceae; genus Rhodococcoides; species Rhodococcoides rubrum_A. Next base: position 377,722 of record NZ_JAPWIJ010000006.1, read on the forward strand.
ATCGTGTGTCGAGACACCGGGACCCGGTTACCACCGTGTTTCGCCGCCCCGGCATGCGACGGAGAGTCAATTTTTCCGACACGACGAGGCCATCGAACGGCCTTTCAGCAGGCAAAACTGGGGCACTCCCCAACGAAAGGCCCTTACATGAACCACCATCAGTTCCGCGCCGCAGCAGTTCAGGCCGCGCCGATCTTTCTCGATCTCGATGCCTCGATCGACAAGGCCATCGGCCTGATCGAGGACGCAGCTCGGGCCGGAGCCGAGCTCGTCGCGTTTCCCGAGACCTACCTGCCCGGCTACCCCTGGTACATCTGGCTCGACGCACCGGCATGGGGATTCCAGTTCACGCAGCGCTATTTCGACAACTCACTCGAGTACGGGACGCCGCAGGCAGCTCGAATTGCACAGGCCGCCAAGGTCAACCACATCATGGTCGTGATGGGTCTGAGCGAGCGCTACAAGGCCAGCCTCTACATCGCCCAGTGGATCATCGACGCGGAAGGCAAGACCGTCGCGATGCGCCGCAAGCTCAAGCCGACTCACGTCGAGCGCACCGTCTACGGCGAGGGCGACGGATCCGATCTGTCGGTGTACGACACCGACCTCGGACGCGTCGGCGCGCTGTGCTGCTGGGAGCACTTGCAGCCGCTGTCGAAGTACGCGATGTACGCCCAGAACGAGCAGGTTCACATCGGAGCGTGGCCCAGTTTCTCGCTCTACACCGGGGCGGCCTATGCCCTCGGGCCCGAGGTCAACACGGCCGCCAGCCGCATCTACGCCGTCGAAGGCGGCTGTTTCGTCATCAGCCCGTGCGCGACCGTCTCCCCCGAGATGATCGACATCATGTGCACCGACGACGCCAAGCGCGCGATGCTCACCGCAGGCGGCGGTCACGCCCGCATCTTCGCTCCCGACGGCCAATCGATGCACGAGCCGCTTCCACACGATGAGGAGGGCATCGTCTACGCCGACATCGACACCGGTCTGATCTCGATCGCCAAGGCTGCCGCCGACCCAGCCGGGCACTATTCGCGTCCGGACGTGACGAGACTGTGGCTCGACAAGACTCCCGGCGACCGCGTCGTGTCGGGTGCGCAGCCTGCCGCGAACGCACGGTACGACTTCACCGAGGACGTCGCCGCCGAGGTACGTCTCGAGATTGCCGAGTACCTCACTCTCGACGAGGACGCTGCCCGTGTCTGAGCTCGAATCCGCGATACCCGACCATCTCGTCGTTCCACGGTCGTGTCCGCGCAGAACACCCGAGAGCTATCAGCCGCCCTTCCCGTCGTACGTCGCCCGCTTTCCAGCGTCTACCGAGCGAGTCGTGATGGGCTACTTCGGAATACAGGGCATACCCGACGCCTCCCCGTGGGGTGACCAAGGCCCATCCCGGACGGACCGGGCGCGCTACACCGACGAGGAGGGTATCGACACGACGGTGTTCATCGGCTACTGGGACGACGTGGCAACGTTCGACCGGTGGTTCGACACCGTCGGCCACCACTGGACGAGCGTCCGAGGTCGCTTCGTCGAAATCATCAGACCGACCGTCGACCGGTACGAGACACTGTTCTCCTCCACCGGACGGATGGAAGGTGTTGCCACACTCACTGATTCACTCAGTGGAACCATCGAGGAGCATGCCTACTGGGGCGGGGTTCGAGATCGAATCCCGTTGTCACAGAATGACTCACTCGCTCCCATCGGGGAACCTCGGGTCGTGCGCGACGGCGACAGAGTCAGGATCGTGCCACAGGAGAACCTCTGCCTCATCCGGTCCGGGCAGGATTGGGCCGATACCGCCGGGTCCGAGCGGGAGATGTACCTGCGAGACGTCGAACCGGTGTTGCGTGCCGGCATGGACTTTCTCCGCGACGACGGACTGGCGATCGGCTGTTTCGCCAACCGGTACATGACCGTCGTGACCGACGACGGCACCGATACCGACAAATCGTTCGGCATGAGTTGGTGGCGCAGCCTGAGCGACCTGGAAGCGTGGGCCGAGTCGCATCCGACGCACGTGGCGATCTTCGGTGCTGCGCTGAAGTATCTGTCGACGATGGGGCCCGCGGCGTCGCTGAGGCTCTATCACGAGGTCACCGTGGCAGCGGCGGACGAGCAGTACTTCGAGTACTTCGGCTGCCACGACCGCACGGGTCTACTGCGTACTGCTGTGGAGCGTTCTACTCTGTGAGGAGACGGGAGGTATCTGCCATGGCCGATCCGCTGCGCACCGACTCCGTCGACCGAGCCGACAGCGTCGATTTCTGGACCGCTGCGGTCAGTAGAACGTACGTCGATCTCGAGTGCACGATTCCCGAGGACGCGTCCGCGATCACCGGGCATATCGAGTCCACCGGACTTGCCACTCTCGGATTGTCGCGAGTGTCTGCGACGGCTCAGAGCGTGCTGCGGACGCCTGCAGGTATCTCCCGAACCAGTGACGACTACTTCCTGGTCAGTGTCCAGACATCGGGCACCGGGTTCGTCGTTCAGGACGAGCGGACGGCAGTCCTGCAACCGGGCGACTTCGCGCTCTACGACACCACCCGGCCCTACAGTCTTCGCTTCGACGACCCGTTTGCCCAGTACGTGCTGATGCTCCCCGGAGCAACGCTGAGGACGCTCGTACGGGACACGGGTTCATTGACCGCGCGGGCGGTGTCCGGACGACACGGAGCGGGAAAACTGCTCGTCAGCATGATCTCGTCGATCATGGACGACGCCGACATGAGTACTGCCTCGGCCGAGGCCGTGTCGCAGAGCGTCGAGTACATCCTGGTCGCAGGCCTGGTCGGCCTCACCGGCGTCGAGAAACCGGCACCGTATGCGGCGTCCGAGAGACTCGGTGAGATCAAACGCGCGATGACCGCGCGACTGCGAGATCCTGATCTGACCGTGACGGAAGTGGCTGCTTCCCTGCACTTGTCGCTGAGCACGGTGCACCGTGCCTTTGCCGGTGAGCCGTGTACCGCCAGCGAGTGGATCTGGATGCAACGACTCGACGGCGTCAAACGTGCTCTGTGCGAACCGCAGAATGCCCGCACGACCATCGGAGCCCTGGCTGCATCCTGGGGATTCACCGACCCGGCCCACTTCAGCCGCGCCTTCCGGGCGCGCTTCGGCTGCACCCCCAAGGACTTTCGCGACAGCAATCGCGATTGAACCTACGAACTCAGATCCCGAGCGACCCTGCCAGCGTCGGCCAACTCTTGGGCAGCTGGTCCACCCAGTACGGCCACGAGTGGGTTCCGGTCTCGGTGAAGTCGAATGTCGCCGGGATGTTCAACTGACCGAGTCGATCGGCCAGTCGGTGGGTGCAGTAGTTCGCGCCCACCTCGATGAGACCTCCGACCACCACGACATCCAATGCTGCTGCGCTGTCGAAACTTTCGTGCGGGCCCGGCGCGCCGGTTCCCACCGACACGTATACGTCGGTGCCGCGCAGACTCTCTGCGTTGACGACCGAATCGTGCTCCGCCCACGCAGGATCGAGGGGCCCGCCCCACATGTTGTCGGCATTTCCACCGAACGCCCCGACGATCGCCCGAATACTTGCCTGGCCCAACGGCTCCGAGGATGCAAAGCACCCGCTGTACGACGCCACCCCGGAGTAGACATCCGGGTTGCGTGCGGCCAGCATCATGGCCGACTGCGCACCCATCGACAGCCCCGCGATCGCGTTGCGTCCGTTGCCGTCCACGGCTGCGTCGATCAAGGGTGGGAGCTCTTCGGTGAGAAACGTTTCCCACTGGTAGCGGCCGAGTTTCGGATCGTCCCGTTGCCAATCGGTGTAGAAGCTGCCGGGGCCGGCCAGCGGCAGCACGACGTTGACGTTCTTGTCGGCAAAGAATTCGGCGGCTCCGCCTTTGCGCAGCCACATGCTGTTGTGCGGATCCTCCTCGCCGATGCCGCTGAGCATGTACAGCGTCGGACGGGATCCGGCCTTCACGGCGGGAGTCAGCACCTGCACCTCGACGATTCCGCCCATGGCAGGCGAGTCCACGCTCAACGTGCGCAGGGTGTCGGACGCGATCGCGGTGTCGACGATGCGAGCAGCGGAGTCGGCCGGGGCGGCGGCAGCCACGCCGATCGAGGACAACGACATCGCTGCAACGACGATGAACGGGGTGAAGATGCGTCGACGACGCATGGGCGATCCTCCGGGAAATCTCGAGGGAAACAGCGAATCGACACGGAGCATCGCACAAGTTCGGACGGGATAGAACGTCGAGAACGAAGTTGGTCGAACAGGACCGACCGAGACTCTGCCACCGGCTGCCTATCGAATCCACTGCCCTGTTTTGCGGCATTTCTCGGGTGTAAAACTCGCTTCCAGCAAGTTGTTAGTGCACTAATCATTAGTGCACTAACTGATCTGCTAACCTGGTTGTCGTGGCCACCACCGAAGATCCACTCGCACTCGATCGGCAAGTCTGTTTCGCGCTTGCCGTCGCCAACCGTGCTGTGCTCTCGGTGTATCGGCCACTGCTCGAGCCGATGGGGCTGACGCATCCGCAGTATCTGGTGATGCTGGCACTGTGGGGCGAGTCGCCGATGTCGGTCAAAGCCATCGGATCGGCGTTGCAGCTCGACTCGCCCACGCTCTCACCGCTCCTCAAGCGTCTGGAATCGATGGGGCTGCTGTCCCGCAACCGAAGCCCCGAGGACGAGCGTGTCCTGCTGGTCGCGCTCACCCCGACTGGGACCGCCCTGAGAACACGGGCCGAGAAGATCCCGCCCGCCGTCGTGGAGAAGCTCGGCGCGTCACTCGCCGAACTGGACGATCTTCGACGCGTCCTCACCCGTGTCAACGACGCGGCCATCGCAGCAGGAGCACTGTCATGAACACGAACCGCAGCCGTCCGTCCTTCGGTCAGTGGCTGGGCTACGCAGTCCTCGGCCGCAAACTGCCCGATTCCCTGCAGGATTGGGTTCGACGCGACCTCGTCGGGCCCGGTGCGACGCCGCGTCACATCCTGCGGTCGATGATTCCGTTCCTGCCCATTTTCATCGGGTTCTTCGTCCTCTTCCCCGGAGCGATCTGGCTACGGGCGTCGATGGTGTTGCTCAGTCTGCTGCTCGCGCTGTTCTACACGGCCGCGTACATGGACCAGAACCGTGCCCGTCGCCTCGAAATCCATGGGTTACCAGCTGATCTGAAGAGTGAAAAGAAGATGGCCGAAATGCAACGTGAGCGCGAGAACTACCGCCGAAATCACTGACCCTCGCGCCTGAGCCCCGCGGTGAAGTCGTCGGCGATCATGGCTGCCAGGTCGCGGGTTTTGCGGTTCGAGTTCTGCGACAGTTCGGTCAGTTGTGCGAAGGCCGCGTCGGCGTCGACGCGGTACACCGACATCAGGATTCCGACGGCACGGCCGATTGCCGCGCGAGTGTCGAGGGCGCTGCGTAGCGTCGCGGCCTGGTTGTCACTTTCTTCGAGCAATTGCTCGCGCATGCGGGACAGTTCGAGGTGCACTCGAACGCGGGCCACCAGCTCGCGGTCGTGGAAGGGTTTGACGATGTAGTCGTCTGCACCGCGCCCGAGGCCGTCGAGCACGAAGTCGGTTCCCGCCCTCGCAGTCACCAGGATCACCGGTACTCGCCGAAGCGCGTCGTCGTGGCGGATGTCGCCGACGAGGTCCAGTCCGCTGCGGCCGGGCAGCATGACGTCGGTGAGCACCAGTCCCGGTGTCGTCGACCGCGCGCGGTCCAGCGCGGTCTCGACGTCACCTGCGGTCGTGACGGTCCATCCTTCGTCGGTGAGCAGCCGAACGAGATAGTTGCGCATGTCGATGTTGTCTTCGACGAGCAGTATGTCTGCGCGGTCGGTGGTGACCGTGGTCGGTTCGTGCGGTGGGAAGATCGCGGACACCGAATCCACGGCAGGGATCGGTCTCGCGACGCCCTGGATCGACTCGACGGGCAGTCGCGGGACAACCACGGTGAAGGTACTACCGACGCCCACCCGGCTGTCGACGTCGATCCGTCCGTCCAGGGCCGTGATCAGATCCGACACCAGCGCCAGTCCGATCCCGGACCCCTCGATGCTGTGCGCACCGGACCGTTCGACCCGGTGGAACCGATCGAATATTCGGGGCAGATCGCCTTCGGGGATGCCGAGGCCGGTATCCGCGACGACCAACCGAACAGCGTCCGCGTCGGCACCGAGGCGAATGGAGATGCGGCCGGCCGGGGTGTATTTGACGGCGTTCGCGACCAAGTTGAAGACGACCTTCGCCCACATCTCACCGTCGGTGAGAACGACCACGTCCTCGGCCGCGTCGACAACGAGCTCGAGGCCCTGATCCGACACGACCGCCGCGAACATCGACGCACAGTCACGCGTCACCGCGGCCAGGTCGGTGGGCTCGAGACGGGCGCGCAGCCGGCCGGCGTCGGCGCTGACGACGTCGAGCAGATCGTCGACGAGTCGGCGGAGCCGAGTCGATGCACGGTGGACGACGTCGAGGGAGTCGCGGTCGGAGTCGGTCAGGATCGACGTGGTGCTCTCGCGCACAGCGTCCAGCGGGCCGGCCAACAGGGTGAGCGGAGTCCTGAACTCGTGGCCGACGTTCTCCAGCAGTCGAGTCTTGGCCTCGTCGGCCTCGGCCAGCGCCGCGACGCGACGCCGTTCCATCTCGAACGCATGCGAGGCGGTCAGTGCCGTGGACACGCGCTCGGCCACTGCCACGAAGAACGAGATGGCGGAATCGTCGCGGGCCCGAAATGCATCGACTCCGACCAGCAAAGCACCGATGGGTCGAGCGTGTCCGGCCAGCGTCAGCGGAACGATCACGGCATTCGCGACCGTTCCGTCCACGTCGACGGTCGCGCGGGTGACCCGTCCGTCCGAGACCTCGACAACGTCGGCGAGGTCCCAGGTGGCAGCCTCGCAGCCGAGTGCACCTGCGGTCGCGATGTGCTCGAGTACTCCGTCGTCGGCAAGATCGCGTCGCAGGTATGCCGCCACCAGGGGGAATTCGCGTGCTTCGTTACCCAGCGCCTCGACTGCCGCGCGGCAGATGCCGACGGGGCCACCGGTATCGTCGGCGGTCAGCGATCCGAGGGCGAGAAGGGCATGCATGCGGCGCTCGCCGAGCACCTGCATCGTCACCTCCGTCGTGGCAACGAACACACCCAGTACCGTGCGACCCGGTCCGAAGATCGGGCTGTACGAGAAGGTCCAGTACGTCTCTTCGGGGTAGCCGTACCGGTCCATGACGAACATCTGGCGAACGCCGTGCACCGGCTCTCGACCATCCATCACCTGCGCGCACAACCCGCCGACGTAATCCCACATCTCGGACCAGCATTCGCTGGCCCGCTGCCCTGCGGCCAGTGGAAACTTGTCGCCCAGAAAATTCGTGTAGGAGTGGTTGAAGATCTGCACCAGGTGGGGGCCCCACCAGATCAGCATCGGGATTGTCGACGGCAGGACGGTGCGCACGGCCGTCACCAGCTCGTCCGGCCAACTCTCCACCGGCCCCACATCGGTCGCCGCCCAATCCAGCTCACGAAACAGGGCGTCGGTGGAGTTGTCACCCGGAAACAGCTCGTCCAACCGGGCCGAACCGTCGTCGGGTCGTGCGGAGTTCATCGCCTCGTCCTTCGTAACCAGCGTTCCGCGACAGTTCGGCGGTCGCAATCTCGGCATCGATAGTAGCCGAGCGCCGGGTATGCAGGCGTTTCGCTCATCCCCCGTGGGGGTACTGGGGCGAGCATGCCCTCCTCATCAAGTCTCCCGTACCCCCTGGGCGTCTCGCGTCTGTCGAACGACGGTGCCAACCTTGCCGTCTACTCCGAAACGGCGGACTCGGTGTCCGTGGTCGTGCTGAACAACGACGGAACAGAACGCAGTACAACTCCATTGGCGCTGCGAACCGGCCACGTGTTCCACGACCTGGTTCCCGATGTCACGCCGGGTGCCCGCTACGGACTACGGGTCGACGGCCCGTGGGATCCCGCCTCGGGCCTGCGGCACAATGCTGCCAAGCTGCTCCTCGACCCGTATGCCACCGCCATCACCGGTCAGGTCGACTGGAACGAGTCGGTCTTCAGCCATCTCCACGCCGAGCCGGAGACCCGCAACGACGAGGACTCGGCTCCGTACATGCCGTACTCCGTTGCAGTGCAGTCGAATTTCGATTGGTCCGGTGACGAGTCGCCGCGCACGCCACTCGATCGCACGGTGGTCTACGAGGTCCACGTCAAGGGGTTCACTGCGACCAATCCCGATGTGCCCGAAGATATTCGGGGCACATACGCAGGGCTGGCACACCCGGCCGCGATCGCGCATCTGAAGCGCATCGGGGTCACGGCAGTGGAGTTGCTGCCGATCCACCAGTTCGTTCAGGATTCACATCTGCTCGAAGAGGGGCGACGTAACTACTGGGGATACAACTCCATCGGCTTTTTCGCACCGCACAACGAATACAGCAGCAGCGGCGACACCGGTGGCCAGGTGGACGAGTTCAAGGCACTGGTCAAAGCCATGCACGACAACGACATCGAGGTCATTCTCGACGTCGTCTACAACCACACCGCCGAGGGCAACCATCTCGGACCGACCCTCTCGCTCAAGGGAATCGACAACGGCTCGCACTACCGATTGGTCGACGACGACCGAAGTGCGTACTACGACACCACCGGCACCGGCAACAGTCTCAATGTCGGCCACCCCGCTGCGCTGGCGCTGATCCTGGACTCGTTGCGGTACTGGGTGACGGAAATGCACGTCGACGGCTTCCGGTTCGACCTTGCGAGCACACTGACCCGCCAGGACTCGGACCTGGACGTGCACAGCGCTTTCCTGAGCCTGGTGCATCAGGACCCGACGCTCGCTTCGATCAAACTCATCGCCGAGCCGTGGGACACCCAGGGCTACCAGGTGGGCGGCTTCCCGGCTCGCTGGTCGGAGTGGAACGGCAAGTTCCGCGACGACGTTCGAGACTTCTGGCGCGGTGAGAGCGGCGCACTCCCGGCTCTGGCGCAACGCGTCACCGGCAGCCCCGACGTCTACGAGAGCACCCGGCGCCCCACGTTGGCGAGCGTCAACTTCATCACCGCACACGACGGCTTCACGTTGGCGGACCTGAACTCCTACGACGACAAGCACAACGAGGAGAACGGCGAGGACAGTCAGGACGGCGAATCCGACAACCGATCATGGGGTTGCGGTGCCGAGGGACCGACCGACGACGAGGGCGTCAACGCGCTACGCGCTCGGCAGCAGCGCAACCACCTGGCGACACTGCTGCTCTCGGCCGGAGTCCCGATGATCCTCGGCGGCGACGAGCTGGGCCGGACACAGAACGGCAACAACAACGCCTACTGCCAGGACAACGAGGTTTCCTGGTTCGACTGGAGCGCAGCCGATCAGGATCTCATCGACTTCACCACCCACCTGATCGCGCTACGTGACGAGCACCCGGCACTGCGTCCCACATGGTTCCGCCACGACAGCGATTCCGACGAAGAGGGGGCCGGACCAGACACCGTCGACTTCTACCGCGCGGACGGCGAAAAGCTCTCCGACGAGGACTGGACCGACGGCAACGCGCACAGCATCCTGGTGCTGATGCGCGCAGGCGAGGGCGATGCGTCGTTCGCGTGGATGGCCAACGCCTCACCTGCGACCGTCGAGTTCACTCTGCCGGAGGGCAAGTGGACTCAGTCGACCTCGAGCGACCCCGATCAGGCATACGAGGCGGGCGGTCCGTCCATCCTGATTCGTGAGCACTCGTTCACGTTGCTGCAGGGCTGACCGGTCCATCGTTCGACAACCTGTTGCCACTCCTCCGAATCGGAGCGTCCGGCCCACGCGATGTAGCCGTCGGGCCGGACGAGAACGGCTGGGCCACTGTCGGTGCGACGAGTGATACCTGCTCTCTTGCAGTCTCTCTCGCCGATCAGAAGAAAGCCGTGCGCCCGCAGCCGGTCGGTGACCGTGCCCTGGTTCAGCGGGATCCGTACGGCCCGGGTCCCGACCAGGGCATGCTCACCTCGGGTGCGCGCGTACGAAATCCCCACTCCCGAGAACATGCCCGCAATCTTGCCGACCGCACGTTGGCTACGAAGCACTCGTGCGGACACGACGTTGCGTAGCTTCTGCGCTGTCGCCGAGCGCAGCAACAACATGCGGATCGTCGCGCCGCTACTGCGCAGCACCAGCTTTCCCACGGGATGCCGCTCGTCGTGATAGGTGTCGAGGATCTTCTGGTCGGCACCGCCGAGGACGGCTGCCAGCTTCCAGCCGAGGTTCATCGCGTCCTGGATTCCGGTGTTCATGCCCTGCCCTCCGGCAGGCGAATGTACGTGCGCAGCATCGCCGGCCAGGAATACCCGGCCCACTCGGTAGCGCCGGACTTGCCTCTCGTCGCAGGAGAAGCGCGAACTCCATCGCACGTCGGTCCAGCCGTAATCGGTTCCGATCGCACGGCGCACCACGTCACGAAGCCGCGTCTCGTCGACCGATGCAGCTACGTCTGCCGTGTCGGTACGGTCGCAGGCGATCACTCGGAACCAGCCGTCGCCGAAGGGCGCAACGAACGCAAAGCAGTCCTTGCCCGCGCCGATATTGATCAGACCGTTGGGCGGATCGGTCAACCGGACATCCGCGAGCATGATCGACCGCAGCAATTCCTTGCCGGGGAAGTCGAGTCCGATCGACGTGCGGACGATACTGTGCACCCCGTCCGTGCCGGCCGCATACGACGCCGTCCATTCCTGCGCGCTGCCGTCGGCCGCCCTCCCGCGCACCACGACTCCGTCGGCGTCCTGTTCGAGGCCGGTGACCGTCACCCCGCGCAGAATCCGCGCACCGGATGCCCGCGCGTACTCCTCGAGTCGAGAGTCCACGTTGGTCTGTGGTGTGACCAGCAGATACGGAAACTGCGACGGTAGTACGCCGAGGTCGAGGGACAACCCGTTCCAGAGTTTCAATCCCGACGCGTGGGCTCCGGTGGTGAGCAGGTCCTCGGCCAGACCACGACTGTCGAGAACCTCCAGCGTGCGGGCGTGCACTCCGAACGCCCGCGACAGCGGTGACGGTGCATCGTGTTTCTCGAGCACCGTCACCGAGCGGCCGGCACGCGCGAGTTCCCCCGCCAGCATGCAGCCCGCCGGACCCGCACCGACAACGATCACGTCCGAATGGTTCATGGCGAACTCCCACTGTGGTCGGCGCATTCCTGGTCAACGCCTGTTGACTTCCGACGATAGACCCGTCGAGCGCAGTGGTCAACGGTCGTTGACTTAGGCTACGGAGATGGCCGAACGACAACCTCGATCCGCGACCGCCACCCGAGCCCGCATTCTCGACGCAGCCCGCGCACAATTCGCCGCCGACGGCTACGACCGCACCACCATGCGGTCCGTCGCCGGCACTGCAGGCGTCGACGCGGCCATGGTCGTCCGGTATTTCGGAACCAAGGAAGCGCTGTTCGCCGAAGCCGCCACATTCGTCCTCGACATTCCGGATCTGACCGACATCGAACCCGAGAGAATTGCAGAAGTGTTGATGCCCAGGTTCTTTCAGATCTGGGAGGAGGACGGCACATTCCTTGCCTTGATGCGCGCGGCCGCCACCAACGCCGCCGCAGCCGCGGCGATGCAACAGGTGTTCGCCACACAGGTAGCCCCTGCCCTGGCCGCCGTCTCGGTCGACCGGCATGCAGAACGCGCTGCGCTCGTCGGAACCCAGGTACTCGGCCTGGTCTTCGCTCGCTACATCCTCCAGGTGTCACCACTGGCAAGGATGAGCCACGAGCAGTTGGTCCGGTGGGTAGGGCCGACGCTGCGGCGCTACCTCACCGAACCACTCGACCGATAAGGTCAGCTCACCCCGGCGCGCACGTCCGGTGCCCCGAGTCGGGCTGCATCGGCAGTGTCGTCATCGGGCTGCTGCTGCGAATCCCGTTCTGCCAGAACACGAAGCCGATAGTGCTCGATCTCCTCGGCAACGTGCTGATCGTCCCATCCCAGGACGGGTGCCACCAGCCGGGCCACCTCGTCGGCGGCCGCTTCACCACGATCGGGAACCTCGATGGAGATGCGGGTACGACGCGTCAGAATATCTTCGAGGTGCCGCGCGCCTTCATGACTCGCGGCATAGACGGCCTCGACCTTGAGGTACTCCGGTGCACTCTCGAGAGGCTTGCCGAGCTCGGGATCGGCGTCGATGAGATCCAACAACTCACCCATCAGAGTGCCGTACCGACCCAGCAGATGCTCGACGCGTGAGACGCGCATCCCGGTGCGTTCGGCCGTGAGAGCGCGGGAGTTGAACGCACCCAGGTAGCCGTCGGCACCGACCAACGGGATGTCTTCGGTGACGCACTTCGGCACTGTGCGCTCGAGTCCGTGTATCGCGGAATCGACTGCATCCTTGGCCATCACTCGATAGGTGGTGTACTTGCCACCCGCGATGACTGTCAGGCCGCGTACCGGACTGGACACCGCATGCTCCCGGGAAAGGGTGCTGGTGGAATCGGATTCGCCGAACAGCAACGGACGCAGACCTGCGTAGACGCCGACGACGTCGGTCCGGTCCAGCGGATCGGCCAGCAGCTTGTTCACGTGCCCGAGGATGTAGTCGATGTCGCTCTGGCTCGCGGCCGGGTGAGCCAGATCGAGCTTCCAGTCGGTGTCGGTTGTGCCGATGATCCAGTGGCTACCCCACGGGATGACGAACAGCAGACTCTTCTCGGTTCGCGTGATGATGCCCGTGGCACTGTTGATGCGATTGCGCGGCACCACCAGGTGCACACCCTTGGATGCGCGAACCTGGAATTGTCCACGGCCACCGACCATCTGCTGCACCTCGTCGGTCCAGACACCGGCAGCATTGATGACCTGCTTGGCCCGCACCTCGAACGAGCGGCCCGTTTCGAGGTCGCTCGCCACGACGCCGACAACCTTGTCGTCCTCCCTCAGGAAGCCCGTGACGCGAGTGCTGTTGGCGCACAACGCGCCGTAAGCCGCTGCGGTACGAGCGAGCATCATCGTGTGCCGGGCGTCGTCGACCTGGCCCTCGTAGAACTTCACCGCACCGCGGATCGCCGAACGCTTACCGGACGGGAAGGACTCGAGCGTCTTCTTCTTGCCGAGATGCTTGTGGTGACTCGGGACGCCGCGTCCGGCGCCCATGACGTCGTATACGCCGATGCCGAGCCCGACGTACGGACGGTCGATCACCTTCTCCAGCGGATAGATGAACGGCACCGGGCGAGCGAGGTGCGGGCAGAGCTTGTTCAGTACCAGCGAACGCTCCTTCAGCGCCTCGAACACCAACGCGAAGTTGAACTGCTCGAGGTAGCGCAGACCGCCGTGGAACAGCTTGCTGGAGCGGCTGGACGTGCCGGCCGCGTAGTCCCGCGCTTCGAGCAGGCCCACCTTCAATCCGCGGGTCACCGCGTCCAATGCTGTTCCCGCGCCGACGACGCCGCCGCCGATCACCAGGATGTCGAGCTCTTCCGACTCCATCCTCGCCAGCGCATCCGTGCGCGACTGCGGACTCAAAGCCGTTGTGGTGGAACTCATTCTTCATCAACCCAATCGAGAGTACGTGTTACTGCCTTCTTCCAGCCGGCGTACAACTTCGCCCGCTGGTCTTCGTCCATGGACGGGGTCCATGTCTTGTCCTCGGCCCAGTTCTGGCGAATATCGTCTTCGCTCTCCCAGTATCCGACTGCGAGGCCGGCCGCGTATGCCGCTCCGAGAGCGGTGGTTTCGGCCACGACCGGACGCACCACGTCGACGTTCAGGATGTCGGACTGGAATTGCATGAGCAGCTCGTTGACCACCATGCCGCCGTCGACCTTGAGCACCTCGAGATCGACACCGGAGTCGGCGTTCATGGCCTCGATCACTTCACGCGTCTGGTACGCGGTGGCTTCGAGCACGGCGCGGGCCAGGTGCCCCTTGTTGACGAACCGCGTCAATCCCACGATGGCACCGCGAGCATCCGAGCGCCAGTGCGGGGCAAAGAGTCCGGAGAATGCGGGGACGAAGTATGCGCCGCCGTTGTCGTCCACCGAACGTGCGTCGGTTTCGATGTCCGCGGCGGAGGAGATCATGCCGAGGTTGTCGCGCAGCCACTGCACCAGCGAGCCCGTCACGGCGATGGAGCCTTCGAGCGCGTACACCGTCGGCTGATCGCCGATCTTGTAGCAGACCGTGGTCAGCAGACCGTTCTTGCTCATGACTTTCTCGGTACCGGTGTTGAGAAGCACGAAATTGCCTGTGCCGTAAGTGTTCTTGGCTTCACCGGGAGACAGGCAGGCCTGCCCGAAGGTGGCTGCCTGCTGATCGCCGAGGATACCGGCGATCGGCACTCCACTGAACGGTCCGCGCTCACGGCCCGTGCCGTACACCTCGGAGCTCGAGCGAATCTCGGGCATCATCGACATCGGGATGTCCATGTCGGCGCAAATGCTCTCGTCCCACTGCAGTGTGTCGAGATCCATCAGCAGGGTGCGCGAGGCATTGGTCGGATCGGTGTAGTGCAGTCCGCCGTCGACACCGCCGGTCATGTTCCACAGCACCCACGTGTCCATGTTGCCGAAACACAGTTCTCCCGCTTCGGCTTTGGCCCTCGCGCCCTCGACGTTGTCGAGGATCCACTTGATCTTGGGGCCCGAGAAGTAGGTCGCGAGCGGCAGACCGGTCTTGGCGGTGTACTTGTTGGCGTCGCCGCCGCCCAGTGCGGTGGCGATCCGATCGGTACGGGTGTCCTGCCAGACGATGGCGTTGTAGATCGGCTTGCCCGTCTCGCGCTCCCACACCAGCGCCGTCTCACGCTGGTTGGTGATACCGACAGCGGCGATGTCCTCGCGCGTCAGATCGGCTGCGGCCATGGCACCGGCCGCCACGGCGCGCACGTTGTCCCAGATCTCGGACGCGTCGTGCTCCACCCAACCGGCCTGCGGGAAGATCTGCTTGTGTTCCTTCTGATCGACCGCGACGACGGTGCCCGCGTGATCGAAGATCATGCAGCGTGACGACGTCGTTCCCTGATCGATCGCGGCGACGTACTTTCCTGCGAACTCGGTCATGGCTTCTCTCCTGTGGTCTGGGTGTCGGCTGGGAGTCGTGATGGCGGCTCGGGCGTCGAACCTTCTTGCTTGCGTAGGTTCTTTCCGATCAGCAGGTCGTACAGGAACACTCCTATCGGTCCACCTACGAGAGGTCCGACGATCGGGACCCAGAAGTACAGGCCGCCGTATTGGTCTCGCCACGCTCCACCGTATCCGGTGATGTACGACGCCAGGCGAGGTCCGAAATCTCGAGCCGGATTGATCGCGTATCCGGCATTGGTCGCCCAGGCGAAGCCGATGGCGACGACGATGAGGCCGACGATCAGTGGAGCCATGTTGGCCATCGGAGCGGTGCCGAGCGAATCGGTCACGGCGACGATGAGGAACAGCAGGATCGCGGTGCCGATGATCTGGTCGATCAGCGCCGAGGACACGCTCACGGGCAACGTGCCGTTACCGGGAAGCGTCGAGAAGATCGTCTGAGTGGCGCTGGTGTGCCCGGGGTCCACTGCGTTGATCATGTCGTTGTAGTTCCAGCGCACCAGCAGTGCGGCCACGAAGGCACCTGCGGTCTGCGCGAGGATGTACGGCGCAACCATCTTCCAGCTGAATCCGCGGAAGAGTGCGAACGTGATGGTCACCGCGGGGTTGAGATGCGCGCCGGTGATTCGGCCCGCGACGTAGATGCCGAACATCACGCCCAGGCCCCAAGCCCAGGCGATCGAGTCGTGGTCTCCGAGACTGCCGGATTCACCGCCCGAGACGACCTGCGCGACGACGCCGACGCCGAACAGAATGAGAATCATGGTTCCGGCGAATTCGGCGGCCATGTGCGCCGGCAATCCCCATTCCGGTTCCTTACGAGCCATTGTGTAGCCTCCGCAAAGTTGGTGATGCACGCCACATTGCGTGCTGTTTGCCACGGTAGACGCCCTGCACTGCGTTGCACAGCTGATGCACATATGTGCAATTCGGTCGTACACTGGTGCCGGTGACGGACACCGGCATCACTCCCGAATCCGACCTGCGGACCGGCCACGCCACCCAGGCCGCCCGGCTGTACTACTTCCAGGACATGACGATGGCGGCGATCGGCCGTGAGCTGGGAGTCTCTCGTTCGACCGTCTCACGACTGATCACCTTCGCGCGGGCGTCGGGACTGGTGGAAATCAAGATCTCCACACCGCTCGGGCAGGCACCACGAATCGAGCGGGCCTTCGCCGATCTGTACGACATCCGTGCACACGTCGTCCCGGTCTCGGAGACGGTGGACGAATTGCAGCGCCTCGATCGTGTCGCCACGTTCGCCGGTCGATTGCTGACATCGTTCTTCGAGTCCGACATGGTGATGGGCGTGGCCTGGGGAACCACCGTCAGTGCCGTCAGCCGCAAGGTGGCACCCAAGAGAACCCACAACTCGACCGTCGTGCAGCTCAACGGGGCAGCCAACACCCGCACCACCGGAGTCTCCTACGCCACCGACATCATCAGAACCTTTGCCGACGCCTACGGCGCTGTAGCACAGGGCTTTCCGGTTCCCGCATTCTTCGACTACCCCGAGACCCGCCGACACCTGTGGCGTGAACGCAGCATCAGGCGAGTACTCGAGCTGCAGGATCGGATGAACCTGGCCGTGTTCAGCATCGGCGTCATGAGCGGAGCCGTACCGAGCCACGTCTACAGCGCCGGCTACCTCGAACCCGAGGACGGTGCCGAGCTCCGACGTGACGGCGTCGTCGGAGACATCGCCACCGTGTTTCTCCGGTCCGACGGTAGTTACGACCGAATTGCGTTGAACGACAGGTCGAGTGGACCGAGTCTCGATCGCATCAAAAAGGTCGAGCGACGACTGTGCATCGTCGCCGGGGCCTCCAAGCTCGACGCACTCACCGCGGCGCTGCGAGGCGGACTGATCACCGACCTCGTCATCGACGACATCAGCGCTGCCCAACTGATCCTGCGATCACGCACCTGACGGTTGCTCTTGCGCTCACGCACTCGAGGTGTCACTCTTGAAACCATGACAACCGGAAAGGCGGACACCGCCTCCCTCACGTGAGCGCCGTGCCGATGCCGTCGACATTCCCCCGTCGCGGCACATTCAGTGACGATCCCGATACATATTCCGAGAGCATTCGTGCGGTCTGCGCGGTTCGCGACAGCTGGCTCGACCTCGGCCTGAGAGTCGGTCCGTCGGACAGATCGACCGCGGAATCTGCAGTGGCACAACTGTATCGCCGAGTGGAGTACGAGGAGCCCGAGTTCGTGTGGGTGACCTCACCCGCTGCCGCAACGACATTCGTCAACGCCGAGGGACTGGCGACGGAGACGCCCGTACCCGGTGCGACGATCGACCACGCACCGGCACGTATCGCCTCGCTGCTGGCCGATTCGCGCCGGCGGATGGATCAGCGAATCGACGGTCGAAGAATCGAATGGCCGCGACAACGATTCCGTCCCGACGGGAACTTCGACCGCGACCTCCCAGCGCGGATCACAGCCGCGAACAGTCCACCGGAAGACGCTGCCCGCGCGGGCATCAGCCCCGACCCCATCGTTCGCAGGACAGTCTGGAATTCGTTGCGCACCAGCCTGTTCGACGGGGTAGCCTCGGCGATCCGGCAGCTCGCCCCGCACTCATTCGGCAGCATCACCTGGTACGGCCAACAGGAGGCGCATCGTGTCGCCTTCTACGACATCCATCGACGGTTCGGCTTGACCACCTTCTCGGCCGGCCACGTCGAACTACTCGAACTTCAGCGTGATCTCGTCGAGTCGACCGGATGGTGGTGGGCGTTCGAGAACGTCGCAGTGATGTGCGAGCGGCCCACCACCCTGCAGACCGAACCGATACCGGACTCCTTCCACGGCGAAGTGCGACTGCACAATTCGCGAGCACCCGCGCTCGAGTTCAGCGACGGACATGCCGTCAACGTGCTGCACGGCACCGTCGTTCCCGACTGGGTGATGCACGATCCGACCGTCGAACGCATCACCACCGAACGCAACGTCGAGGTTCGACGCTGCGCGATCGAACGCATCGGCTGGGACACCTACCTCGACCAGGCCGGGCTCGCCCTACTCGACACCGCCGACGATCCAGGAAATCCGGGGTGCACTCTGCACCTGTTCGCCACCCCTGCAGGATGGGGAGGAGACGGCCGAGTACTGCTGGCCGTCAACGGCTCCCGCGAAAGAGACGGTGACCGTCGACGCTACGGCCTGCGCATCCCCGGCGAGATTTCCTCGGCACTGGACGCCGCGGCGTGGACGTACGGCCTATCCGGAACAGACTATGTCCAACTGCTCCGCCGCACGTAGCTTCCACCCAACTCACACGACTACCCAACTCACACGACTACCCAAGGTGACTCACATGATCTCCGACATGACACTGTCCACACTGACCACTCTCACCGGCCTCGACGTTTTCGACTACCTCGACCGAGAAATTTCCGTACCCGTGATCGACGGCCTGCAGGCCCAGGGAGATCTCATCGTCGTTCCCTACTCGCTGCTGACCGAGAGCGTCGCCACCACCGACCGTAGCCACACCGAGAACGTGCCACTCTCGGGAATCGAGTTGCTGCGCAGCGCAGTCGGCGGCAACCCGCACAGCCTCGTTGCCGACGGTGGGCCGTGCACGTGGTCCGCACCGGTGTTCGATGCCCGGGGCCTGGCCCTTGGCATTCTGGACACGTCGGTGACCGCGTATCTCATTCACCCGGAGCACGGTGCCACCGGAATTGCGCCCGGCCGATACGTCATCGGTCGTCAGCGCGAGGGCACCCGAAGCGGGTGGGGTCGATCGTCCCAGCTGGTCGCCGACTGACATTCACCGGCCGACCGTCACCGGTGGTTGTCGCCTGAGCGGCGCGGCGTCGTCTCGTAGGACTCGAGGTCGAAGGTCCGCAGTAGCCTGCGGAACCTGAAACTGAAATCGGGCCACAACGCGATGTTCCGACCTGTGCTGTCCAGGAACCAACTTCGACATCCACCGGTGACCCAGACGCTCTTGCTCATCTTTCGCTGGAGGTCGCTGTTGTAGCGTTCCTGCACCTCCGGACGCACCTCGACGCTGGCGATCTGCTGATCCTGTACCGCGGCTACTGCGTCGACTATGTAATTGATCTGCGATTCGATCATGAAGATCGCCGAGGAGTAGCCCAGCCCGGAGTTCGGTCCGAGGATGACGAACATGTTCGGGAACCCGGCCACCGCGGTGCCCTTGTAGGCGGAAACTCCCTGTTCGGCATATATCTCGGTCAACGTCTTACCTGCCCGGCCGCGAAAGAGTTCGAATGCCGGCGAGTCGGTGATGCGAAAGCCGGTGGCGACCACGATCGCATCGACCGGACGCACGGTGCCGTCGACCGTCACGATCGACTCCTTCTGCACGCCGGCGATCCCGGAGGTGACGACGTCGACGTTCTCGCGACCGAGCGCCGGATAATATTCGTTCGATGACAACATGCGCTGGCAGCCGACGCGATATTCGGGGGTGACCTGAGCGCGCAGGGCGCGGTCTCGTACCTCTAACCGCAGCTTGACCGCCGCGATCAGACCGAGGCCGACGGTCGCCGGGGGAAATTTGATGAGCACGATCGCGTAGATCTCTCGCAGCAGGTAGAGAATCGACCGAAAGGCGCTGGTGAGCCCGGGAACTCGACGAAAGGCAAGCCTCTCGAGCTTGCTGTACTTTCGGAGCAGCCTCGGGAAGATCCACGGTGCCGTCCGCTGGAAGAGATCGAGATGGGCAACTGTGCTCGCGATTGCGGGCACGATCTGAATAGCCGACGCTCCGGTACCGATCACCGCCACCCGTTTGTGTGCGAGGTCGACGGTGTGGTCCCACTGCGCCGAGTGGAAGACCGGGCCGTCGAACCGGTCGAGCCCCTCGATGTCGGGCATGTTCGGCTCGCACAGTGCACCCATGGCCGAGACCACTACCTTCGCACTGATCGGTCCGTGAGTTGTGGCCAGCCTCCACCGCGCCGTCGGCTCGTCCCAATCGGCTGCGATCAGTTCGTGATCGAACGAGAACTTCTCTCGAATGTCGTGCCGGTCGGCGACACCGAGAATGTAGTCCTGGATCTCCGGCTGCGTCGAGAACGATTGCGACCAGTTCGGATTGTGATCGAAGGAGAACGAATACAGGTGCGAGGGAACATCGCACGCCGCACCCGGATAGGTGTTGTCGCGCCAGGTTCCACCGAAGTCGTTGCCGCGTTCGAGAACCACGAAGTCCTCGATACCGCGTCTGCGTAGTGCCACTGCGAGCCCGATCCCGCCCACACCTCCGCCGATCACTGCGATCTCCACCTCGCGTACAGGAGTCGAAGCAGCATCGGACAGGTGCGGACGAGTTACTGCGGTGTCGTGGATGACCATGGTGTGGAGTCACTTTCGGTGTCGCGTCGGGTGTCGACGTCGGACTGTTCCGACTCGACAGGTCGTGGCATTCTGCGCAGGGCCTGTCTCGGAGACGGGAAGAACGCCGGTACCCGAGCGGCGTAGGCGCGGTACGAACTGCCGAACCTCGCCAGCAGGTCCCGTTCCTCCAGCGCAGTCCCCAGCAGGATGTAGCCGGTGAGACCAGCGGCCCACAGCAGATGACCGGCCGTCATCTCGCTCGCGCCCCAGAAGGTCAGCAGCAGTCCGGTCATCAACGGGTGACGCACCAACCGATACGGCCCGTGGACCTGCAGTCGATCCGCGGTGGCGTCGGGAATCCGGATGACATACTCGCGGTAGGCCTGTCGCAGGCCCAGCAGGTGGAAGTGGTCGAGCAACAGTGTCGCTGCGTAGACCAGAAGCACGCCCACCCAGAATGCGGAGTCGAGAACACGGCCTGCAACACCGTCGATCGACCAGATCCGGTACGGAATGGGCTGCCAGGCCAGGACCAGAAACCAGACCACTGCGCTCACCATGAAGATGTACACGGTGCGCTCGAGCGCCTCGGGCACCCGCCGGGTGAGCCACGCCTTGAACGACGGTCTCGCCATACCCGAATGCTGTAGGCCGAACAGTCCGACGACCGCCAGGTCGATGGGGACTGCAACCCACGGCGACAGATGCGGTCCGTCGTCGACCGTCTTGGGCAACAGCCGGCCGCCGGAGAAGAGCAACAGCAACGGAACCGTGATGCCGGCGATCGCATAGCCGGTCAGGGCCGCGAGAAAGGGCAGCAGCCGAGCTCGATCGCGCAGCGTCTCGCGAACCTGCGGCCAGGGAATCAGATCCACGCGAACCAGCGCAGAACTCGCGGCCGGACGGTGCCTGCTTCGATCTTGCTCTCCAGCTTGGCCTTCCAACGCTCACCGTACGTCGCATCGAGGAACGCGCCAGGGATCGCCAGTCGCCACGCGGACTGGATCGTCATCCAGTAGGGGACGATGACCTCCGGCTCCACGTCGCGCATGAACACGAGCTTGTCCGGAATGACACTCCAGTGCACACCGGGATAGCGATGGTGCACACTGTGATACCCCTGGTTGAAGATGAAGAAGTTGAGCCAGTTCCCGGCCGTGTTGAGCGACTTGCTCGGGTCGTCCTCGAAGCCTCGTGCCGGGGCATGGGTGAGCCATGCGAAGTACCCGGAATTGACCTGAGTGATCAGGAACGGGATCCAGTAGAACACCACGAACGGACCCGTCCCGGCGAAGTACCAGGCGACGACGATGAAGGTCAGGGCAACAGCACAATCGAACGAGAACTGTCGACGTCGTTTACGTCTGGCGTCCGACACCCCGGTGGCGAACAACTCGCGAATCGTGTGCATCTTGACGATCGAGCCGTACCGAATCCAATATCCGACGGCACCCGAACCGTGCTCCCGGCCCTCGGTGGACGTCACGTCTCCTGGGCCGTCGTTGTATCGGTGATGGTTGAGCACATGCACCTCGCGCATCTCGGCCGCCGTCAAGGAGGCAGGGAGGGAACACAGGATGTCCACCACTCGATTGGCCCGGCGCGAGACGAACAGTGGTCGGTGAGTGTGCATGTGCAACACCCCGATGGTCAAGGAGAAGCTCAGCAGGGTCAGGACGAGCACGAGAGGCACCGCGGTGTACCAGCGCTGGGCGATCGGCGAGAACAGTCCGAAGCCAAGAAGTGCGAGCCACAGTGCGACGTGGACGAGCGGACCCACGTTCGCCGGATTCTCCAGGCGGAAGATGCGCTTGCTGATCGGATCTTTCGGTTCGCCGGTCGTACCGGTCTCGTTCCGGGGTGTCACCGCAGTCATGATTGCCTTTCAGAATCGAGTGGGAGATGCGGTGCCGTTCGGGACATCGCAGCCGTCTGAAACCGAGTGCCGAGAAGGTGCATGGCGTTGCTGTCGCCGGGCTGCATACGCTCGAGCGATCCGAAAGCGAGGTGGTCGGCAATCATCATTCGGCGTACCTGGTCCTCGGGCAGCTCGCCGCGCAGCGCTCCGGCCGGCAGCCCGTCGACGAGCGCCATCACCGAGTCCACGACGATCGAGCCCATCGCGGTGTCCGCGGAGTGCGTATCGATGCGCGGAAACAAGCTGTCCGGCAACTGTTGTCCGCCCTCGGTCGACGAGTCGAGCAGGAACTCGACCGTTCTGTCCACCGACTCACGCAGGCGGTCGAGCATGGCCTCCCATCGGTCGGTACCGGTGGCCGCGACCACCGCACCGACCAGACGCAGCCTCCGGGAATACGGACTTCGCACTCCGACCGCGCCGCAGAAGAATGCGGTCGTGGTGATCGACATGTAGGCGACGGCCGCCCTGGCACCCTTGCTCCGGGTTCGCCGTCCGAGATGCGACAACAGAGCGAATGTGCCGAGTGCCGGTGTCAGCAAACGCAATACGATCTCATGCGTCAATTCGGCACTGGTACCCACCCGGTACAGCTCGAGTTCCTGATCGCGGAGATCGTTCGCCAGTTGCGCCGCGGCTCCCACGCAGTGGGCCAGCTCGGTGACATCCTCATCGGTGGCGTCCGGGTCGTTGTCGCAGATCACCGTGCACGCATAGACCACGACACGCCCGAGGACTCTCTCGCCGTACGTGACCCGCGCCATCGGTGTGTCGAGATTGTCTGCCATTGCGGTGGCAACGTCGATCAGCAGCTCTCGCACGCGTGTGCGGCCGGCGACCGGCAGTCCTTCGACCAACACCCGCACGTCGTCGATCCGTTCGGCGAGAACCGAATCCACCGCATCACTCTCACGCAGAACTCGCGCACGCAACGGTGGCGGCGGGACCGGGTCGTCGCCCACGAGATACCGGGCCGCTCCGAGCACCGTCGTCGCAGCGCCCACGGAACCGGAGTACAGGTCCTCGTAGGCGTCGAGCACTCGACAGGCCAGCACAGCCGCAATCGATTCGGTCCGTTGCACCTCCGGCAACAGGTCGATTGCCACGGCCAGGTTTCGGGCGGCGGGTATCAATGCCGATTCGGCGAGTTCATCCGGCGTACCTGCCCGCAGGAGCGCGGACGGATCGACCGCACGTCGGAGATCCCGTATGCCGCGGGCAAGTATCAGTAGGCGGGCGGGCCTCACCGGAGCACGACCCGTCGGGCCAGTGTGCGCAGGTGCTCTCGCGCAGGCGAATCGACGAAACACTCGGTTGCGATGCATGCCTGCCGCCTCGCGGATTCGGCGAACTCGCGAGCGCTGCCGAGTGCTCCGCTGTGTGTCAATGCGGCCTGCAGGTCGCGGCCGGACACCGACTCGTCGAGCCACATCTTCCGCGCCTCGGCATCGGTACACAGCCAGTCGATCACCGGCCAGGTAGGCACTCTGCGTTCGAGATCTCCGCAGGCATCCTTGCCCAGGTTCGGCCCGCCCTCGATATCGCGGACGTCGTCCATGATCTGGAATGCCAGCGCCAGATGATCTGCGTAGTTCATCAGACTGCGCAGTCCATCGTCGTCCACTCCGCCTGCTGTACCGCCGTAGGCGCAGGCGAGCCTGAACAGTGTCCCGGTCTTGGCTCCGGCAACCGCGCGGTAGTGCCTCCTGAGCGCACCGTCCTCGAGATCCGGCGGCAAGGTTTCGATCAACTGACCGTACGAGAGTTCCGACAGTCGATCGAGATACGTCACTCCGGCAGCGCGACCGATTCGGGCGAACACAGAAGGATTGGCGTCGAGCACTCTCGCGACTTCCCGCAGTGCGGTACCCGCCAGGTGGAAGCCGGCACACGCTGCCACTCGAACACCGAATGCTGCTGCAACAGAATTATTGTCGCGACGAAGTAACGACCCGTCACAGATGTCGTCGTGTATCAGAGAGGATTCGTGCAACATCTCGATCGCAGCCGCGATGTCGACGGCGTCGCGCAACGGTACCGCATCAGCGCCGGGCGCGAGCTGCGCACACGCAAGTACCATGCCGGCGCGCACACGCTTTCCCGGTATCGAGAGAACATGATCATAGATCGAACGAAAGGTACTGTGCGGCTCGAGAATACGGTTCATTGCCGCCTGGACGGCGCCTAGTTGCGCCGATACCACGATGGCATCCGGCTTTGCCGGAGACGCCCATTCCAGACCCATGGCATCAGCAACCATCGACAACACCAATCGAACGTAGAGCGCTGTCAGGCAACACTTTCGATAGAGATTTCAGATGCGCGTGCGCGTCGAGACACACCCGTCTCCGCAATTTTCCGTCCATGAATACTCCCCCGCCGATCGCCCCCTGATCCTGCTGCGCGCCACATTAAGTGACACAGGGCACCGACAGCCAGCCGAGGCAACCGAATGACGCAAAGTCATAGCCAAAACGCACAAACGGTCACGAATGGTTCGTTTTTGTACCTAGCGACCGGCCACGATCAAGTTGATCGATTGACGAATTAATAAGCGGTGCTATCCAATTGGGAGAATAGACGAGCATCGTGCGCTCCGCGGGCGGCACCGGCCAGGGGACGACCGCACCGCCCGTGGCAGTCACCGAACGCGCCATCGACTCGGCCATGACCGCCGCGCCGATTCCATGGGCGACGAGTCCCGGCAGTGCCTGCTGCGGCACCCCGCTCAACACCACTGCCGCCACGATCCCGAACCCCGCCAGAGCGTCGACGACACCGACGCCCATACGATGCGTCGGTGCCAGCACGGCCAACGGAACCGCCACGTCGAGTCGATCCAGGGTGCCGACATCTCCTGATCCGGGCGGAAGTGCAAGCACGAGAACCTCATCGGGCAAGTATTCGTGGACGAGGTCGGCCGGCGCGTCGGAACCGGGAACCACCGCGCAGTCGATCTGCCCCATCCGAACCTGCGCCAGCGCTTCCGTGGGATCGGAGATCGTCACGACGTCGATCCGCGAGCCCGGTCGCGCAGCGACGAATGCCGCCATCAATTCCGGCGTTGCCGAACGGTCCGACAGCGCGATGCGTACGGTCGGTGCCGCACCGCCGGAATGCGTCGTCCGCAGTTCGTCGACCACTCGCTCGACAGCTCGATGGTCGAGTACAGTTCGACGCGCAAGCGGTAGTAAGGCAGCACCTTCGGGGCTCAGAACCAGCATATTGGCGTCACGACGAAACAACTCGACACCCAGTTCGGTCTCGAGACTTCGCACGATGCCGGACACCGTCGGTTGGCTTACCCCGAGTGCACGAGCCGCGTTACCGAGTCCATGCTCGTCGACGATGGCCACGAAGCACTCGAGCATCGAAGTGGTGACGTTCACGGCATCAGTGTGAACACTTCGGTGGGGCTGCAGCATCATCGGGGGTACGTCGGGTTCCTTCCGGTGTCATCGATCGACGGGACGTGATGGAACTTTCTTCACGACAACTGCGGCAGTGCGTTGCGGTCGCCGACGCAGGTTCGATGAGCGGTGCGGCAATCGAACTCGGACTGAGCCCGTCCACAGTCTCGCGCGCTGTCGCACGATTCGAGGAGCAGACCCACGTGACCGTTTTCGAGCGGCGCGGTATGCGACTCGTGCCGACCGATGCGGGACGGGAAATCGTGCGCGCTGCCCGGCGCGTCGTCGATGATCTGAACCTGTTCTCCGCCCTTGCCGTCGACGCCGCCCTCGGCCGAGTGGGGGCAGTAGTGGTGGCGGCTCCAGCTGACGACACCGGGCCCGTTCTGCCGACCATGATCGCGTCTGTGACACGAGGGCGACCGCGCCTGAATGTGCACATCGCACGCGTCGAGACCGCCACGGCAGCAATGGAATCTCTGCGATCCGGTGCTGCCGAGCTGGCGTTGATTCCGCGTCTTCCCACTCCGCCCGATCTGCTCGGCATCCACGTCGGACGCCAGGAGTTGACGCTGATCGTCCCTGCGGCGTGGACGCAGTCGAATGCCCGGATCAGCGATCGGCACGGACTCGACTGGCTGGGCGAGTTCCCCTTCATCGCCGGTGCCGTCGAGACCACCGGTGCACATGCGCTGGAACGACTTCGACGTTCGGGTGCCCGCCCACACACGGTGCTGACCGGCACGCCGGTTCTGACGATACCGAGCCTGGTGGATGCCGGTGTCGGTGCTGCACTCGTACCGAGTTCGATGCCACTCGACACGTTTGCCCATCTCCGGTCGATCGATCTGACGCCGCCGCTGACGTACTCCATCACCTTGATGCACAGGACCGGCGAGCAATCCCCCGCAACCCGCCAGTTCATCGATTGGGCTCGGTCCGCCACCGGTGAGTGAGCTGCATCTCATATTTCTGGCGTTGATACATGCATCTCACAAGCCGTCGCGAAGTAGTAAGTGTGACGTCATGTACCACTAATGTTCGCGACATGGTTGACGCTCTCGATCCGTGCTTCCCGTGACCGGCACCCCCTCGCCGCTGCAGAACCGGCTTCTCGGAATTGCCCTCGTGGTACTCATCGTCGTGTTCGTCGGGTGGAGCGTCACCTCGTACAACAAGACGTTCCAGGACGTCGTGACCGTCTCCCTGCAGACCGACAGCGTCGGCAACGCGCTCCCCCGCAATGCCGATGTCAAGGTGCGGGGCATGATCGTGGGCGAAGTCCGATCGGCGACGACGACCGATGGCGTCGTGACGTCCGAGTTGGCGATCCAGCCGGACATGGCCGAGATGATTCCGTCGAACGCCACCGCTCGGCTTCTCCCGAAGACACTGTTCGGCGAGCGGTATGTGTCGCTGATACTCCCGGACGGCGCACCGGCCTCGCCGATCGGTGAGGGCACCGTCCTGAAGCAGGATCGCAGCGGCAATGCCATCGAGGTGGGCCAGCTGCTCGACGGCCTCTTGCCGCTGCTCCAAGCCGTCCCTCCGCAGGACCTGTCCAACACCCTCGGCGCTCTGGCGCAGGGTCTGAGCGGTCGCGGCGAGGAACTCGGCCTCACCATCGACCGCCTGGAGGACATCTTCGCCGGGCTCAACACCGAACTTCCCGCAATCCAGCAGGATCTGCGTGGTCTCGCAGACTTCTCGCAGACCTACTCCGATGCGGCCCCCGAGTTGATCAATGCGCTGGACAATCTGCGGACCACCGGCAACACCGTCGTCGAGAAGCGCCCGGCCCTCGAGACGCTCTACGCTTCGCTCACATCGGCCTCGAACACGACGGCCGGCTTTCTGGAGGCGAACTCTGCACAGCTGATCGGCTTGGCCGCGAACTCACGTGAGGCACTCGAGGTGTTCGCCGAGTTCTCGCCTGCTCTGGGCTGCACCGTCTCACAGTTCGCCGAGGGTGCCAGGCGCGGCAAGATCCTGCTCGGCGACGGTGACGAGTATCCCGGCATCAACGTTTCGATGCCGTTGGTCAATCCGAAGGGGCGTTACCTACCCAATCAGGACGAACCGAGATTGTTCGAGCAGAACCGAGGCCCGAGTTGCTACACGTCCCTCGATCGTTATGCCGGCGAGTACTTCCCCCAGTATCCGGGCGGTTCACCCAACGACGGCTCGTACCAGGTGCCGACGAGGAACCCTGGCGAGCAGAACATTCCCGTCCTCCCGGCACCTCAGCTCTCCCCCGTGCCCGCCTCTTACGCAGGCTCGGTCACCGAGCAGCAGACCTTGGCGGTCATCTACGGCGGGGCCACCGGAATCGAGCCCGATGCAGTGCCGTCCTGGACGACGACGGTCGGAGCTCCCGCCCTCAGAGGAACGCAGGTCACCTTCCAGTAGTCCCTACTGATTGAATGGTGCGCAACCCCGTCGACGAGCGCGGCGGGTAACGATTCAGGAGTACATATGTCTGCCGATACGAACGCCGGGTTCTCGATTCAGTCCAGCAACGATGGCCGAGTAGCCGTCATTGCGGTGTCCGGCGAACTCGATATCACCACCGCACCAGCTCTCGCCACCGCCATCGAAGCGCAGATCGAGTCCGCGCCCTCGGCCTTGATCATCGATCTGTCCGCCGTCTCGTTCCTGGCCTCGGCCGCGATGACCGTGCTGGCGACAACGCAGAAAGATCACGGAGACGCAGTGGCATTCTCGGTCGTCGCCGACGGACCGACCACCAGCCGTCCGATCAAGCTGATGGGCCTGGACCAGGAATTCGCACTGCATGCCGACCTCGCGTCAGCGCGCGCTGCTCTCGACTGACGAGACACCCAATGCCATGACAGCCGCGTCGTCGACCAGACCGTCGCCGAAGCTGTTCAGCAGTTTCCGCAAATGGTCGATCAGGACGGCCGGCGCCGAAGGGGCATGCTCGGTCGCGAAATCCAGCAGCGCGCCGTCGTCGTCGTAACGACCGGAGCCCACCCGGGCCTCGGTGAGTCCGTCCGTGTAGAGCATCAGGGTGTCGCCGGCACCCAGCGTCACGGTGGCCGATACGAACCGTGCGTTGCGCAGAATTCCCACCAGCTGCCCGCCGGTCATGAGTACGTACTGCGCGCTGCCATCGGCCCGAATCACCAACGGCGGCGGATGGCCACCACTGGCCATGCACACCTCGAATCCCTCGGCGGAGCGGCTGAGAACTCCGAACACCGCCGTACAGAATTGCGCGTTGTTCTCTCGAAATTCTTGACGCAGAACCGAATCCAGATTGTGCAGCACCGCCACCGGATCGTGGTCGTAGACCGCGGCCGCACGCAACGTGTACCGCGTCAGCGAGGTGACGGCTGCGGCCGACGCGCCTTTTCCGCACACGTCGCCGAGAAAGAATCCCCACCGGTCGTCCGAGAGCGGAAACAGATCGTAGAAATCGCCGCCCACCTCGTCGCTCGATGCCGCGTGATAGTGAGCAGCCGCGGTCATTCCCGACGGCGGTAGCAGACTCGGCGGCAACAGCGACCGCTGCAGTGTTTTCGCGAGCAGTTCTGCTCGTGTGCGGGATTCGAGCAGTTCACGCTCGTAGGTGCGTCGATCCCGGGCATCGAGCGCAGTGATACGGATCAGCACCGGCGTGCCGGACTCGTCGGTCTTGACGTTCGCGGTCATGAACACCGGTAACCGACGACGATCCGACGTCACGAAATCCAAGGCGATGCCGTCGAGCTGGCCGTACATCCGCAGAATCGGACCGAAGTGCGTCTCGTAGTGAATGCGTCCACCACCGGTGAG
Organism: Rhodococcus ruber; assembly: GCF_027270735.1. Lineage (GTDB taxonomy): Bacteria > Actinomycetota > Actinomycetes > Mycobacteriales > Mycobacteriaceae > Rhodococcoides > Rhodococcoides rubrum_A. The sequence goes on from NZ_JAPWIJ010000006.1 coordinate 407,265, forward strand.
CAGCTCGGTGAAATCTGTGCCGATCAACGCGTCGACGTCGAACCCGAGCCAACCCGCCAGCGTCGCGTTGAGTCTCGCGATCCGCATGTCGGGATAGACCGACAGGTAGCCGCACGGAGCGTTCTCGTAGAGATCCTCGATGTCGAGTTCGTTGATCATGACGATCTCACGAAGGTCGCAATCGCCTCGGCGGTCTGCTCGGGCTCGGTGACGTGCGGGCAGTGGCCGCTCGCGTCGAGAGTCTTCAGGGTGCTGCCGGCAATGTGCTCGTGGACGTACCTGCCGACCTGAGGCGGGGCCAGCGAATCCCTGGCGCAGTCGACGATCATCGTGGGCAGGTTCACCCCGGCCAGATCAGCGCGATTGTCGGACAGAAATGTGGTGCGGGCGAACACCCGTGCACACGACGGGTCGGTTCGACAGAAGCTCGCGGTCCACATGTTCTCCAGATCCGGCCGATCCGGTGCGTTCACCACGATCGGTGCCATGGCCGCGGACCAGCCCAGATAGTTGCTGTCCAACGACTCGAGCAATTCGTCGATGTCCTCAGAGCTGAAGCCTCCGCGATAGTCACCGTCGTCGATGTAGCGCGGAGACGGCGTCAGGAGGAAGAGCTTGGAAAACCGCTCGGGCGCCGCCTGAACCGCAAGAACACCCATCATCGACGCCACCGAGTGACCGACGAACGTGACATTGCGGAGGTCGAGTTCTTCGACGATCTCGACGATGTCCTCGGCGTAGGCGTCCAAGGGCACGTACTTCTCGGCATCCCAGGCGGCCGGGTCCGACGCTCCCGACCCGACATGATCGAAGAGCACGACACAAAAGTTTGCCGCCAGGATATCGGTCACCGAACGCCAGAGCGTCTGGTCGCAGCCGAACCCGTGAGCCAGCATCACCACCGGACCGTCGGCAGCCCCGACGACCCTGACGTTGTTCCTGGTACGTGCGTTCACCCGCACAGTCTGTCATCTGCGGCCGACAGCGGGGAGTGAGACTGCTCCGACCGGGTATCGCATGTACCTACAGAAACGAGATTCATCATGCGAGTACTGGTCACCGGCGCAACCGGATACATCGGGTCTCGGCTGATCCCCGTGCTCCTCGAGCAGGGCCACGAGGTCCACGCAGCCATGCGTGACCCCGCGAAGAAGTCACGCTTCGCATGGGGTGCCCAGGTCACCGCGGTGCACTTCGACCTCGACGATCACGAGACCTTCGACACCGCGACGGCAGATGTCGACGCCGTCGTCTACCTGGTGCACTCGATGGACGAGGGAGACTTCGTCGAGAAAGATCGCCATGCGGCACAGTCGATGGCCGCCGCAGCCGAACGCAACGGCGTACAGCGGATCGTCTACCTCTCCGGTCTCATTCCCGACGACGACACACCGTTGTCGGATCATCTGCGCTCACGACTACAGGTCGAGGAAACGTTCCTCGACAGCTCCGTCGACGCCACAGTGCTGCGTGCGGCCATCATCCTCGGCTCGGGATCGACGTCCTTCGAGTTGGTTCGACGCATGACCGAGCGACTGCCGCTCACTCCGATTCCGACGTGGATGCGCAGGCAGGTCCAGCCCATTGCCGTCGTCGATGTGGTTGCCATCATCGCTCGCGCCCTGGGCGACACCGCCCGGCCCGGTTCCTTCGACATCGGGGGCACCGAAACGATGAGCTACCCGGAACTGCTGCAGGCGTACGGCAGCGTCGCCGGTCTGCGCCGCGCCCAGATTCCGGTCCCACTGCTGCCGACCGGATTGGTGGGCCGCGCCGTTGCGATCATCACCGGCATGCCCCCCGGCACGGTGATCTCGTTGGTGGACAGCCTCACTCACGACATGGTGGTGCGTCGAGGCAACGCCGCAACGGAGGTGTTCGCCGAACCCGATACGACGCCGATGAGCGTGCGAGAAGCCTTGCAGCGCTCCATCACCGTGGTGGCCGACGAGGGTACCGACGCCCACGCCGATCCCCAGGCGGCCGCTGACACCGATCCCGACTGGGCCGGCGGCGTCGTCGACATCGTCGATGGGCAGGTGCGGCAACGACCGTCCGGAATTCTGGGTAAGGCGCAGTTGGGGGCGATCCGCTAGTCGAGGGCTTCGTCGCGATGAGCCCAGGGCGCTGCACGTTCGATCTGGCCGGCAAGTTGGACGAGCAGCGCCTCGCCGCCGAGCGGTGCGGTGAAGTGCGCGCCCATCGGTAGCCCGTCAGGGGTCCAGTGGACGGGCAGAGTGAGCGCGGGACGCCCGGTGACGTTGGCCAACTGGGTGTACGGAATCCACGAGATGTTGTCGTCTATCATTTGATCGACGATGCCCGTGTATCGCAGAACCCCAGCAGTTCTGCTGCGCAACAACAACTCCGACGCCAGCTGAAGCGGTTTCGCGAGCTCGAACGCGCCGATCTTCGGGGGTAGGTCGGCAAGGGTGGGCGTCAGCAGCAGATCGTACGTTTCGAAGTACGTCGCCAGCGCGCGCACATGCTTGTGCCGGCCTTCCACCGCCTCCAGGTAGTCGACACCGCTGGCGGATCTGCCCAATGCGGCCATGATTCGGGTATCACGCTCGAATTTGTCGTCGCTGCAACCGGTTCGGCGCTTGACTTCGTCCATCTCCCAGGCCAGGTAGGTGAACCAGGCCAGCAGGAATTCGCGATTGAGGCTCGTGTCGTCGTACGGCGAGGCGTCGAGAAATTCGACGGTGTGGCCGAGGTCGGTCAAGATATTCGCTGCCTGTTCCATCGCGGCAACAGCCTGCGGATCCGGCGTTGGATTCACCGAGGTGACCGCGCGCATCCCGATACGTAAAGGCTTGGGGTCCTTGTTCGTTCGAGACAGAAACGTGCCGTCCGGACGCGCCGGCGAGTAGCCGGACGTCGCCTCGCCGCCCGCCAGCACGTCGAGCATCGCTGCGGTGTCTCGTACCGACCGCGACACAACGCCCTGCACTGCTGCCCCGTGCATAGCTTCTCCGAACGTGGGTCCGGACGGCACCAGTCCGCGTCCCGGCTTGAGCCCGACCAGTCCGCAGCACGCCGCCGGAATGCGAATCGACCCTCCGCCGTCGTTCGCCCCTGCCACCGGGACGATCCCGGCCGCGACCGCCGCCGCCGACCCACCCGAGGAACCACCTGGAGTTCGGCTGCGGTCCCATGGATTTCGGGCCGGACCGAACACCGTCGGCTCGGTGATCCCCTTCGCACCGAATTCCGGAGTGTTGGTCTTTCCGAAGATGACCAGGCCCGCATCGAGCCAGCGCTGCACCACTGTGGAATGCTCGGGCATCGGCAGGTCGGTGAGCGAACTCGATCCGCTCGAGGTGGGCAGACCCGCATAGTCCTGGGACAGATCCTTGATCAGAAACGGCACACCGGCGAACGGGCCGTCCAGCGTCCCGGACAGCCGCTGTTCGGCTTGCTCCCGCATCGGACGCACGATCGCGTTGAGAGCCGGGTTCACCGACTTCGCATGCGCCGATGCACAATCGAGTAGCTCACGGGGCGTAACCTCGCCGTTGGCCACCAGCTCTGCCAGCCCGAGCCCGTCGTACTTCCGATACTCGTCGATACGCATACCGGCCACAGTAACCGAGAACACCTCCGCCGTGACTGCGAATTCAGTGTCGGGAGTTCGACCCTGGAAGTGGTCGCAGCGCTCCCATCACCAGCAGCGAAGCCGCAAGAAGGGCAGCCACGACGAGCAGCGCGCGGAGCACGTCACCATGACCGCCGAGGAAGCCGATGAGGGGCGGGCCGCCCAGGAAGGCGAAGTATCCGATGGAGGCCACCACACTCACTCGCGCGGCTGCGGCGGCGGGCTCGTCGGCCGCCGCGCTCATGGCGACGGGGAAACCGAGCGAAACGCCCGATCCCCACAGAAATGCGCCCAGAAAAGCCAGCGGCACAACCGGACTGAGCACGAACAGCAGCACTCCGACCACCGAGACGCCTGCCAAGCCTCGAAGTACCACGACTCGACCGTAGCGATCGAGCAGTCCGTTACCGAACCATCGCAGAGCAGTCATGGCGACCAGAAACGTGGTGAACGCGAGGGTTCCAGCGACGGCCGACGCGTCGTAACCGTCGATCAATGCGATGTTGAGCCAATCGTTTCCGCTGCCCTCGGCAAACGCGAAGGACAAGGCGACGACGCCGATCAGCAGGGTGCGCGGCTCCTTCCACCGAGCAAGGGCGTGCGGCCGCGTGGTACCGGGGGTCGACTGTTCGGGTTCGGCATCGGATTCGTTCAGGAAATGGCGAACTCCCCACGGAATGGCTCCGGCGATCACGACAGCGACCGTCAGCAGATGCACCGTGACGGAGATGTTCAGCGCCACCATCGCAGTGCCGATCAGGGCTCCCGCCACAGTGCCGGCGCTGAAACCCGCGTGGAACCGCGGCATGATCGAGCGCCCGAGCCGACGTTCGGCCACGGCACCGTGGACGTTCATGGCGACATCCCATGCACCGTTGGCGAATCCGAGCACGAACAGTCCGATGAGCAACGGCACGACACCCACGAGATAGCCGGTGGCAATGATCGTCAGACCGGCCGCGAGAACGAGGGACATCACGGTTACCGTGAGCCGAGATCCGAAGCGGTTGATGATAATTCCGGACATCGGCAGTGCGAGCAGGGATCCGACTGCAATCGCGAGCAACACGATTCCGAGCTGAGACGAGGTGAGTTCGAGGCGATCGCGCACCTGCGGGATCCGAGAAGCCCAACTGGCGAAGGCAAAACCGGCTCCGATGAACGCTGTATAGGTCGCCCGCACCGCCACGGCCGTGCGCGCCGAGGCGGCGTCGATATCAGACACTGTGAATTACCCTGTTCTCTCGCTGTTCTTCAAGGGTAACGAACGAGAGGGTCGATGCCGCGACGGCCGCCGAACTCGAAGTTATGGATGGATTCCGGGCAGATTCCGTCCATAACTTCGAGTTCGGCAGTGCGGGATGGTCAGAACCCGATGGGCAGGCCGGCGTAGTTCTCCGCCAGTCCCATGGCACCCGCTTCGCTCGAGGCCACCCACTTCAGTTGCGAGAGCTGCAACTGCGCATCGAACGGGTCGTCGCCCGTGTGCAGCATCGTCGTCATCCACCACGAGAAGTGGGTGCAGCGCCAGACGCGACGCAGCGCAGTGTCGCTGTACGTATCGGCACTCTCGGCCCCCTTCCCCCGCAGCATCTGCGCCAAGGCCGGTGCCAGTAGAGCCACATCGGCAACCGCAAGGTTCAGACCCTTTGCACCCGTGGGCGGAACGATGTGCGCGGCGTCGCCGGCCAGGAACAGGTTGCCGTGTCGCATCGGTGTCTGCACGTAGCTCCGCATCGGCAGCACACTCTTCTCCGTGATCGGTCCCGGTTTCAGGGTCCACCCGTCCTGGCCGTGACCGAGTCTGGTGGCCAATGCGTTCCAGATTCGGTCGTCGGACCACGTGTCGATGTCGGTGCCGTTCGGCACCTGCAGATACAGCCGACTCACCGTCGACGATCGCATGGAGTGCATGGCGAATCCGTCCTGATGCCAGGCGTAGATCAGCTCGTCCGTCGAAGGCGCAACGTCTGCGAGCACGCCGAGCCAGGAATACGGATACACGCGCTCCCAGGTGTTCCTGACGGCGTCGGGCATTGCAGCACGACTCGGCCCGAAGGAACCGTCGCATCCGGCAATGACATCGGCGTCGATCCGCATCGTGTTGCCCGACGCGTCCGTGCAGGTGACATAAGGAGCGTCGGATTCGACGTCGTGCAAGGCCGTGTCGGAGACGTCGTAGTACGTCTGCTGACCCGCCTTCTCGCGTGCCGCCACCAGATCCTTCGTGACCTCGGTCTGCCCGTAGACCCAGACACTCCGGTCGACCAGATCACGAAAGTCGATGTGATGCCGCTCTTCCGGCCACTGCAGGTAGATACCGCGATGCTCGTGGCCTTCGCGGTGCAGGCGCTCACCGAGTCCGTGTTCGTCGAGCAACTGGACCGTGGAGTGCTCGAGGATTCCAGCCCGGATTCGCGACAGCACATAGTCCTGAGTACGTGACTCGATCAGGATGGAGTCGATCCCCTGCTCGCCGAGCAGGTGGGACAGCAGCAGGCCCGCGGGCCCTGCACCGATGATGGCGACCTGTGTACGCATGCGTGCAGTACATCCCGGAATCTCGAACCGAACAAGAGAACGCTTCCACTCAGTGGAAACGCCTTACTATCCGCCCAGACTTCGCCCGATCCCTTGGGCTGCAACCTGCAGCGCTGCAACCAGTTTCACTCGATCACGGCCCAGCTTCGGAACCACGATTCCCAATGCAGCGACCACACTGTCGCCGCCGGCACGAACGGGCACGGCCACCGAACACGCACCGAGCGTCATCTCCTCGACCGTCTGCGCAAAGCCATCCCGACGCACTCGACGAAGTTCGTTCTCCAGCTGTCCTGGATGCGTCACCGTGTACGGGGTGACGCGCTTCAGAGAACGCAGCACCCGGTCGTGCACCTCTCGCGGCGCATACGCCAACAGCACCTTCCCGACGCCGGTGGCGTGCAGGGGAAGGCGCGCCCCCACGCGACTGATCGCCGGCACCGACGCGTGACCGGCCAGTCGATCGAGATAGAGCACCTCGTCGCCGTCGCGGATGGCCAGGTGCACCGTCGCGAGAGTCGCTCCGTAGATATCGTGCAGAAACGGTGACGCGATGTCGCGAAGGTCGGACTGATCGGGTGCCAGAAGTCCCAGCTTCCACAGCCGTCGGCCGACGACGTAGCGACCGTCCTCGGCGCGGACCAACGCACCCCACTCCACCAGTTCCCGCACCATCCGATGCGCGGTGGCGATGGGCAGACCGGCACCGTCGGCCAATTGGGTCAACGTCAAGGCAGGTGTCTTCTCGTCGAACACACCGAGCAACGCCAGCAGTCGCGTAGCGACGGACACCCCGGGATCCCGCGCATTTCCCGCCACCTGCACGACGATAGCCCCCGGTCGATCGCCGCCGAAGTCGAAGTTATGGATGAATTCCAGCCGAAAAGTATCCATAACTTCGAGTTCGGCGGATTTCAGGCTGAGGCGGCTCGGTCGAACCCGTCCACTGTTGACATCCACCGACCCGGCGCGCAATCATTATTGGCACAGCGCCAACAAGCCGTAGTTGCGCTTCGAGCCAAGGACCCACCATGACTGCACTCGCAGACCGCACCGGTGACGATCTCGCCACCGAGCTCGCCGACGTGCGACAGCTCGCCCGAGGATTCTTCGAGAAAGAGGTCGCGCCCCACCGCGAGGAATTCGCTGCGGCCGGACGCCCCAGCCGCGAGGTCTACCGAACCGCAGGCGGCCTCGGGCTGCTCGGCATGTCGGTACCCGAGCAGTACGGCGGCGGCGGCGGCGACTTCCGTCACGAGGCGGTGCTGTTCGAGGAGCAGGTTCGCTCCGGCGACTCGGCCATGCAGCTCGGCGTGCACAGCGGCATCGTTCCGCACTACATCCTGGCCTACGCCGCCGAGGAGAAGAAGCAGCACTGGCTGCCGAAGCTGTGCTCGGGCGAGTGGATCGGCGCGATCGCGATGACCGAACCAGGCACCGGCTCGGATCTGCAGGGCATCACCACCCGCGCGGTGCGTGACGGCGACGACTACGTCGTGACCGGCGGAAAGACATTCATCTCCAACGGAGCTCACTGCGATCTGATCATCATCGCCGCCAAGACCGATCCGGCCGCGGGATCACGGGGGCTGTCACTGCTCGTCGCCGAAGTCTCCGACGACACCGAAGGTTTCCACCGCGGACGCGTGCTGCACAAGATCGGCCAAAAAGGGCAGGACACAGCAGAACTCACCTTCGACGGACTTCGCATCCCCGCCGCCAACATTCTGGGTGAAGAGGGGCGCGGCTTCGCACAGTTGATGCAGCAGCTCCCCCAGGAACGGTTGATCTGCGGGATCGCCGCTGCCGCGATGATCGACGCAGCCGTTACGCAGACCGTCGACTACACCAAGTCGCGCAGCGCTTTCGGCAAGACCCTGTTCGACCTGCAGAACACGAAGTTCGAGCTCGCCGAATGCGCCACGATCGGCCGCGTCGTGCGCACCTTCGTCGACGACGCAATGGCCAAGCACATTTCGGGATCTCTCGACGTGACGACCGCCGCGATGGTCAAGTACTGGACCACAGACCGACAGTTCGAAGTGGTGGACCGTTGCCTGCAACTCTTCGGCGGCTACGGCTACATGGAGGAATACCCCATCGCCCGCATGTTCGTCGACGGCCGCATCGCCCGCATCTACGCCGGTGCCAACGAAGTCATGAAAGACCTCATCTCCCGCTCGCTGTAGAACTCGGCAATCTTGTTGCCCCAGAAAGGCACCATCATGGAGGCGTTCCTCTACGACGCAGTTCGCAGCCCACGTGGCCGCGGCAAGAGCACAGGCTCACTGCACACCATCAAACCGGTCGATCTGGCTGCGAACACGTTGTCCACGTTGCTCTCTCGACACTCGCAGCTCGATCCGGCCCTGATCGACGACGTCGTGCTCGGTGTTGTCACCCCCGTAGGCGATCAAGGCTGCGACATCGCCCGAACCGTCGCGATGGTGGCCGGCCTGCCGGACAGTGTCGCCGGCGTTCAGCTCAACCGCTTCTGCGGATCGGGCCTGGAGGCCGTCAACACTGCGGCGCAACGTGTTCGGTCCGGCTGGGACAGCCTGATCGTCGCCGGTGGTGTCGAATCGATGTCCCGGGTTCCGCTCGGCGCGGACGGCGGCGCGTGGCCGTGCGACCCGATGACCAACTACGGCAGCTACTTCGTTCCGCAGGGCATCAGCGCAGACCTCATCGCGACGATCGAGGGATTCGATCGCGGTGAAGTCGACGCCTATGCCGTACGCAGTCAGCAGCGAGCGGCGCACGCCTGGTCGATGGGCCACTTCGAGAAGTCCGTCGTTCCGGTCTTCGACGCGAATGGCCGGCTGATGCTCGATCACGACGAGATCATGCGACCCGATACCACCACAACCGATCTCGCGGCCCTGAAGCCCTCGTTCGACCGGATGGGCGCGCTCGCCGGGTTCGACGCCGTCGCGATGCAGAAGTACACCGAGGTCGAGCGCATCGAGCACGTGCACCATGCCGGCAACTCGTCCGGCATCGTCGACGGCACCGCGATGGTTCTGATCGGCTCCGAAGAAGCCGGTCGCGCAGGCGGATTGACTCCGCGCGGGCGCGTGGTGGCCGGTGTCGTCGCCGGATCGGACCCGACGCTGATGCTCACCGGACCGGTTCCGGCGACACACAAGGTGTTGGCCGCAGCGTGTCTCACCCTCGACGACATCGCGGTGTTCGAGGTCAACGAGGCTTTTGCCTCCGTGGTGCTGAACTACGCGAAGAAGCTGCACATCGACCATGAGCGCATCAACGTCAACGGTGGCGCGATCGCGATGGGCCACCCACTGGGCGCGACGGGCGCGATGCTCACCGGAATGGCCCTCGACGAGCTCGAGCGCCGGGGCGAGCGCTACGCACTGATCACGCTCTGTATCGGTGCCGGAATGGGCGTCGCCACCATCATCGAGCGCCTGTGAAAACACTGCAAGAAAACAACAATTCGAGGACCTCGATGACCACATCCGCTGCCCTGCAGACTCCCACCATCACCTGCGAGATCGGCATCGACCGTATCCTCGTGCTGACGATCGACGACCCGACGCAGTCCACCAACACGATGAACACCGCGTTCGGCGAATCGCTCGGACAGACCGTCGACTGGCTCGAGGCCAACCTCGATGCCTATGACGGTGTGATCGTCACCTCGGCGAAGGATTCCTTCTTCTCCGGCGGCGACCTCGAATTGCTGCGTGACGCCGGTCCCTCCGATCACGCGGCGATCGCCGATGCTCTCGATTTCACCAAGGACAAGTTCCGCCGTCTCGAGACACTGGGCAAACCGGTCGTGGCCGCGCTGGGAGGCACCGCACTCGGGGGCGGCTTCGAGATCGCGCTGGCCTGTCATCATCGAATTGCCCTCACCAACAGCAAGGCTCGCTTCGGGCTTCCCGAAGTCACCCTCGGGCTGCTACCCGGGGCCGGTGGCGTCACCCGAACGGTTCGGATGTTCGGCATCGTCAAGGCTCTGACACAGGTGGTGGGCCAGGGCCAGCGGTATCGGCCGGCGCAGGCCCTCGAACTCGGACTCGTCGACGAGGTCGTCGACACCGAAGAGCAGATGATGGCAAGTGCACGCGCCTGGATCTCTGCCAACCCTGACGCCGTACAACCATGGGACAAAAAGGGATTCACAATTCCCGGTGGAACCGCAGCTTCACCCGCATTGGCTGCCCAGCTGCCGGCCTTCGCCGCCACAGTGCGCAAGCAGGTCAAGGGCGCTCCGATGCCCGCTCCGATCGCGGTGGTTGCTGCGGCCGTGGAAGGGTCGGTACTCGACTTCGAGTCGGCATCGCTCGTAGAAACCCGCTACTGCACCTCCCTCGCCTGCGGAGCGGTCTCGGGCAACCTGATCCAGTCGATGTTCTTCGATCTCGGCTCCATCGCCAAGGGTGGTTCCCGGCCGGCGGCCGAACCGCACCGGGTACCCGAGAAGGTGCTGGTGATCGGGGCCGGAATGATGGGTGCCGCCATCGCCTATGTCGTCGCCTCGGCACAGGTTCCGGTGATCCTCCGCGATGTCTCGATCGAAGCTGCCGAGCACGGAAAGGACTACGCGCGTTCGATTCTCGGGAAGGCCGTCGCGAAGGGACGAAAGACCCAGGCCGACGCCGATGCGGTGCTCGCGCTCATCACGCCCAGTTCCGACGCCGCCGATGCCGAGGGTTGCGATCTGGTCGTCGAGGCAGTTTTCGAGGATCCCGCCGTCAAGCAGGGTGCGTTCGAGTCCGTCGACAAGTATCTGACCGCCGACGCACTGTTGTGCTCGAACACCTCGACACTGCCCATCACCGAACTGTCGACGGGAGTCTCGCGCACCGCGGACTTCATCGGCACGCACTTCTTCTCTCCGGTGGACAAGATGCCGTTGGTGGAAATCGTTGTGGGAGAACACACCAGCGACTCCGCGTTGGCCCGCGCGTTCGACTTCGTTCGCTTGATCGGCAAGACTCCGATCGTCGTCGGAGACAGTCACGGCTTCTTCACCACTCGCGTCATCGGCCGCTTCATGGACGAGGCGATCTCGTTGGTCGCCGACGGCGTGCACCCGGCCACCGTCGAGCAGGCCGCCCTGCAGGCGGGCTACCCGTCCGGCGCGTTGGCTCTGATGGACGAGATTTCGCTGACCCTGTCCCGACACATCCGCGAAGGCATGGCCGAGGCCGCTCGCGCCGACGGTCGCCCCTGGATCGTCTCGAATTCGTACGCCCTGGTCGATCGCCTGGTCGACGAGTTCGACCGACCGGGCCGCAAGGCCGGGCGTGGCTTCTACGAGTACGCCGAGGACGGCACCAAGGCCGGATTGTGGCCGGGGCTGGTGGAGCACTGCCACCGCCCCGATCATGGAATTCCGTTCGAGGACATGATGGATCGCATGCTGGTCGCGCAGTCGCTCGATTCGATCGCGTGCCTCGACGAGGGTGTACTGCGTACGGTCGCCGATGCGAACATCGGTTCCATTCTCGGTATCGGCTACCCCGCCTGGACCGGAGGTGTGCTGCAGTTCGTCGATCAGTTCGACGGCGGGCTGCAGGGATTCGTGCGTCGAGCCGACGAGCTGCGGGCGCGTTACGGCGACAGGTTCGTCGTGCCGAAGTCGCTGCGCTCACGCACCGAGCGGTACCTCTGAGATCACGATCGGTCGGTTCGGTGCAATCATGAGAACCATGCCGGCTGCAAGTACACCCAAGTGGAACCGACTGGAACCGGACGAGCGACGGACGCAGATTCTGGCCGCCGCCGTTCGCTTGTTCGGCGACAAGCCCTATGCCGAGGTCTCGATGGCCGACGTGGCCGCGACCGCGGGTGTCGCACGCGGACTCATCCACCACTACATCGGCAGTAAGCGCGATCTGTATCTCGAGTGCGTTCGCTTTCTGGTCACCGTGCCGCCGATCGAGGATGTTCACCTACCCACTGGTTCGCTCGAAGAGCGCGCCCGTGGCAGTGTGCACTGGCTGGTGGGCGTCATCGAGACGCATGGCACGGCGTGGGTGTCGGTAGCGAGCGGGTCGGGTGTGGACGAGCAGGTGGCGCAGATTCTCGACGAGGCAGACGATCTTGCTGCCGAGCGCGTCTTGGATGCAACGGCTTTCGATACGCGCCGCGGCGACAGACGCATCGCGCTGCCCGCCGTGCGCGCATTCGGCGGCATGGTGAAGGCAGCGGGCCGCGAGTGGCTGGTGCGTGGCACGCTGACCCGGGACCAGGTGGAAGTACTGCTGACGGACGTACTGGTCACCGTTCTCGCGACCGCGCGCTCTCTGGACGACGCCCCAGATCGTTAGCTGGGCAATCCTTTTCGCTGCGTGCCTCCACACGTCATCGCATGCCGGCACTATTGACACCGCGCCAACAAGGTGGAACTGTGACCGTATTCACCCGGGCGCACGTCGCCCCATCTCGCACAAGGGACTTCGCCATGTATCTCACTCAAGGCCTCCATCGATCCGCATCCACCACACCCGATCGTGCAGCAACGGTGTTCGGCGATCGCGTGCGAACCTTCTCGGAGCAGATCGACCGCGTGGCGAGATTGGCGTCCGGCCTGCACTCGATCGGCGTGGAGGCCGGCGATCGAGTGGCGATACTCGCCTTCAACAGCGACCGATACTCCGAGTACCTGCTCGCGGTCCCGTGGGCCGATGCCGTCCTCAATCCCGTCAACATCCGGTGGTCACCCGTCGAAGTCGCCTACGCACTCAACGACTCTCTGACCAAGGTTCTGATCGTCGACGACACCTTCGGCGCGATGGTTCCGGCTCTGCGCTCGTCGTGTCCCGACTTGGCGACCGTCGTCTACTGCGGGGACGGAGATACACCGGAGGGCATGGTGTCGTACGAGGAACTGGTGGCATCCCACGATCCCGTTCCCGACGTACGCCGCAGCGGCGACGCCCTTGCCGGCCTCTTCTACACCGGCGGCACCACCGGATTCCCCAAGGGAGTGATGCTCTCGCACGCGAACCTGGTCACCTCGGGCCTGGGAACGGTGGCAACCGGACAGCTGCTCGACGACGCCTCCGTCCTTCTCCATGCGGCCCCGATGTTCCACCTGGCAGATCTGGCCGCGTGGGTGGGTCAGGTCATGCTCGGTGGCACCCATGTCATGGTTCCGTTCTTCGAGCCGACCGCTGTCCTCGGCGCGATCGCGAAGCATTCGATCACCGATGTTCTGCTGGTACCGACAATGATTCAGCTTCTGGTCGACCACCCCACGTTGAGCGAGTTCGATACCTCGTCGCTGAGCCGCGTGCTCTACGGAGGATCACCGATCTCCGCCGGTGTCCTCGAACGCACTCTCGCCCGGCTCCCGCAGGCCCGCCTCACTCAGGCCTACGGCATGACAGAACTTGCGCCGGTTGCGTCGCTGCTGTGGCCCGAACACCATGTGGGGAAACGCATCGGCTCGGCCGGACGCGCGGCCCCGCACTCCGAGATCCAGATTCTCGGACCCGACGACGAGCAGATGCCCACCGGCGCGGTCGGCGAAATCTGTGTCCGCGGTGGACACGTGATGTTGGGTTACTGGAACAAGCCGGAAGAGACTGCAGCTGCTGTCCGTGACGGATGGATGCACACCGGCGACGTCGGCTACCTCGACTCCGACGGCTTCCTGTTCGTCGTCGATCGTCTCAAGGACATGATCATCACCGGCGGCGAGAACGTCTACAGCGCCGAGGTGGAAAGCGCGTTGAGCCTGCATCCCGCAGTGTTGGCCTGCGCTGTGATCGGTGTGCCCGACGAGGAGTGGGGCGAGCGCGTACACGCGTGTGTCGTTCTGGCCGAGGGACTCTCACCCACTACCGCCGAACTGCGCGAGCACACCCGCAGCTACGTTGCCGGGTACAAGACCCCGCGCACCATCGAGTTCGTCACCGCTCTCCCCATGAGTGGGGCAGGTAAAATCCTCAAGCGCGACTTACGGGATGCGCACGTGGCTAAGGACGCGCTCGGAGCGTCCCTGTGACCACCGACGTCGATCGGTCAGTCCCTCCGCACGGGTGACGTGGTTCCGTAAGCCCGACGCACCACCTCGTCCAGAGTTGCCGCCAGTTGCGCGTCGGTGAGAGCACGTGGGCGGGCCACCGAAGCGGCCGATAGGTAGACCCCGCACAGCCATTCGAGCAGTTCGATGTTCGACAGCGCCGCCTCGAGATCGTGCCCGGTAGCCACCGACCCGTGGTGGGCCATGATGACCGCCGACTTGGAGTCCATCGCCGCCACCACCGCGTCCGCGAGCATGACTGTGCCGAACGGCGCGAACGGCACCACCGGGACCCGGCCGCCGAGGGCCAACTGCGCGTAGTGCACGGGTGGCAGTTCGTCGGTGACGAGCGAAAGAGCAACTGCCGCAGAGGAATGCGCATGCACCACAGCCCGAACCTCGGACGACGCATAGATGCCCAAGTGCAGACCCAGTTCCGAGGTCGGTTCGCACGCACCTGCGCGCACGATTCCGTCCATCCCGACGAGCGTGACGTCCTCGATCGTGGCGTCGCCCAGTACGAGCCCGGTCGCCGTCACCGCCACCACATCACCCGCGCGAGCGCTGACGTTGCCTGCGGTACCGAGAACCAGGCCCCGTCGACCCAGTTGGCGGGCGGTCTCGGCGACGGACTCTCGGAGTTCGTCCACGTCGGTCGGCATCAGATGGTCCTGCAGGTGCGGGCGAATTTCCGGACGAATTCGAGGTCGTAGGTGCCGAAGTCGGTACCGAGACCCTGCGCAACCTGGGCGGCGGTCGCGTTGCCCAGCTCCGCGGAGTCGACGAGGCTCATGCTCAGCGACAGGCCACGAACGAACCCTGCCGAGAACGCATCTCCGCATCCACTGGTATCCACCACGTCCACAGCGAACGCGGGCACTTCGACGGTCTCTTCCGCCGTCACGACGAGCGTGGGCGACGCCCCCGCGGTGGCCACCACGCAGGACGCACCGAGTTCGAGCAGTCGCCGACACCCGTCTTCGACAGTGGCGCAGCCGGTCCAGCCGAGGACCTGCTCGTCGTTCGGCAGCAGGTAGTCCACGTACGGCAGCGCGGGCGCGAACGCACCGAGGCCCTCGGGAACGGACGGCGCAAGACTGTCGACGGTGACGACGACGCCGTCCTCGTGGGCGCGGCGCGCGATGTCGCGCGCGGTGTCCGGTCCGAAGAACTCCGGTCCACCGAGATGCACGAAGTCGACGTTGTGAAACATGTTCCACGGAACATGCTGAGACAGATAGCCATTGGCACCGATCACATGCAAGGCCGGCCGCGAGCCATCCGGCCTGATCGGCAACACCGACGCCGAGGTCTGCACCCCGTCCATACGATGCACCAGGGAGACGTCCACTCCGTCGTCGGCGAGGAGCTGCAGGAGAAACGTTCCTGCCGAGTCACCGCCGACGACTCCCGCGGTGTGTACCGCGGCACCTAGTCGGGCCAGCACCAGTGCAGTGCCCCCGGCGGTTCCCGCGGCCGACATCGCGATCTGCTCGGCCAGTACGGCCTGTTGACCGGCGGGTATCTCGGTCACCGGACGAACAAGAGTGTCGAGTACATGCACGCCGAGGGTGAGCACTTCCGCTGGTTCTCTCATCGGATCGTCACGGTTCGCTCGGAGAGGATCAAGGCCTCCAGAGTGCACATCGAGACGTCGAATCGTGCGGACATCCCTGCGGTGGCGATCGGCCGAACCAGACGTCCCGCCCAGCTCGGGGAGACGTCGAACCAGAACTCGAAGGTCATCGCCGTAGAGGTACCGCCACTGAGCGGTGCGAAGCGAAATACGTTCGCCACGTTGGTGAGCGGCGCGAAACCCTGCCCCAAATCCACTCGCAGTCGATTCGCTTCCAGCTGCCGGACGGTCCATGTGACGCGACTGGTGAAGCGGCCGAGCGCTGCCACCTCCTCGGTGTACACACCGCCTGCGCGTGCAGAGCCATGATGCGTGGTGACCGACCGAACGTCGGTGACCCACTCCGCATAACGACTGGTGTCACTGGTCAGTGCCCACACTTCCTCCGGGCTGACCGAGAGGGTGCGATGGGCCGAGACTACGAAGCGTTGTTCCACGAGAGTTCTCCTTCGGTCGAAAGTACTTCTGCTGCTGCTTTTTCACCCGATCGCACAGCGCCGTCCATGTATCCGTTCCAGTAGTCGGAGTGTTCGGCACCTGCCCAATGCACTCGGCCGAACGCGGCGTCGCGACACTGGCCCAGCCCGGTCAGCACCCCGGGAGCCAGCACCGCGGTGGGCCCGCCGCGAGTCCATTGCTCGCGAGTCCAGTCCAGCTCGATCCATTCGGTCGGTTCCAGCGCGCGCGGCCCCACCGCGGAGGCGAAGGCCCGAAGAACCTCGCCGCGTCGTTCGGCGTCGTTACCGTCCGACCAGTTCCGGCCGCCCCGGTGGCGTGCACCCCAGGTGCCGACGAATCCCATCAGTACTCCCTGACTCCCGTCGGGCGGCGAGTTGTCGAACATCGAGGACACCGCTACGTCGCTGTCACGAAAGAGCGCCTGACCGGAGAGCCCACTCGCGCGCCAGAACGGTTCGGAATACACCGCCTCGCACTTGGCCAATCCGCCGAAGTTCATCCGCTGAAACAGCGCCTCCTGGGCTGCGGGAAGCGTTGGACTCCAGTCGATTCTGGATGCCAGAACCGGAGGAATCGCGACGACGACCGATCCGGCGATCCACGATTCGGTTTCGGTCCGTACCACCACTCGATCCGAATACTGCTCCACCCGGCGCACCGGGTTGCCGAGCCGGACGGCGTCACCGAGCTGCTCGGCCAATGCGATCGAGATCGCCTGGGAGCCACCGACGAAGCGCCATTGTTGTGCTCCCCCAGCCACACTCATCAATCGGTCCACCGTGCCGGGGGTGTACTCGTTACCCGCCCCGGCCACGTACGCCAAGCCGAAGAGCGCGGACACGTCGGCGGCCGTGCCGCCGAACACCGATCCGAGCAGGATGTCGAGTAGCTCCACTCCACCGTCGGTGGCCGCGTGGCGCCGAGCCCAGGTGGCCAGAGTTTGGGTGTCCCACTCGTGCGCACGGGGCGCATCCCACGGTCTGTCCACGGGAATCTGCCTGGCGGCTCGATCCATTCGTGCAACGAGCATCCCGACATCGGGTAGCGAGATGGGGTCGGGTGGGACACCACCGGCGAAGCGTCGGGCGCGTCCGTTCTTGACGTAGATGCTCGATCCGATGTCGTGAGCGGGGAACGTGGCGACGCCGACCGAGGTGGCCAGACGAAGGATGTGATCCTGCGTCGGACCGACGAACTGCCCTCCGGTCTCCACCACAGCGTCTCTGCCGATCGCATGGTTGACCGTCCTCCCGCCGACCCGATCTCGGGCTTCGAGAACCTGGACGGTCAGGCCCGCTGCCCTCAACTCCCTGGCGGCGGTCAAACCCGCGAGTCCTGCGCCGACGACCACTACGTCCACCTGCGAGGCTGCCGAATTCTCGGACATGGGTGCCCCTTTCCGAGCTGTTCGATGTAGCGGCGACAGTAACTCAATATTGGCCACTAGGCCAGGATTGAAGGAAAGTGCCTGCTGGAGGGCACTGCGATGAGGGTGGACGACAGCATCCCGGCTACGTTGTAGCGATGACCGAAGAGCGCCGGAAGACGCGATACGCACGTGGCCAGGAGCGCCGCGACGCCCTGGTCGACGCTGCCATCGGCGTGATCGCAACGCGCGGACTCGAACGCGTCTCGTTTCGGTCCGTGGCCGACGCCGCCGGTTTCCCGCCGTCGACCACCAGCTATTTCTTCGGCTCGGTCAGCGAACTCAT
The DNA here is from genome assembly GCF_027270735.1 of Rhodococcus ruber. Lineage (GTDB taxonomy): Bacteria > Actinomycetota > Actinomycetes > Mycobacteriales > Mycobacteriaceae > Rhodococcoides > Rhodococcoides rubrum_A. Next base: position 425,213 of record NZ_JAPWIJ010000006.1, read on the forward strand.
CGATGCCGCGATCACTCGAATTGCCGAGAACGTGACGACGAAGGTCACCGCGCTCCTCGAGGTGGCGCACACCGGGGGCCTCACGCGCGACGATCTCGCCGACGCGATCATGGACCTGGTCTCGCTGCTGTCCTCTCCCGAAGACGACGACTCTCGCGTTCAGTTCGAGGCGTACCTCGCCGTACGCAGACGGCCCGAGCTGACCGATTCGGTGCACCGAATCATGCGGATGATCGAGGAGGCGGCCGAGGCGGCGCTCGGGGCATTCGGCATCCCGGAACCACATCTACCGGCTCGGCATTTCCTGGCCTTGATCGACGGCTACACCCTGCACGAAATCGCCAGGCCCACACCGGGCGGAAACCGACCTGCACTGCGAGACGCGCTGTTTCGGGTCCTCGATTCGTACGATCGAACGCCCTGACTCCGGTCCGCGTTGCTACAGACCGGCGCGCTCGAGAATTTCGTCCCAGTGGAGCTCGGCCTCGGCCTCACCCATTCCGGTGGCCGCGATTCGCTCGTAGTCGTCGATCAGTGAATCGGCAACGCGCTCATAGCGTTCGAGCCACGCCTCTTTGTAGTCACGCCAGTAGCCGACGATGGCCAGCCGCTTCGCCGGTATGCCGATGTCGCCGCGCAAGTACTTGCGCACAGCTCTCCCCGCCGAGGCCTCCGCACCGAACCAGACGTAGCCATTTCCCGCCGGTATCCCGTACGCGCGAACGGCATCGGGCAATTCCGATGGTGCGCGGCCGTTTCCGGCCACCCGCCAGTCCATCGTCACCGAGGCCGCCGATCGAACGTCCAGCATGTCGTCGTCGTGAGCCACCTCGACGATCGCATGGGCGCGCAGGCCGGCAGGCAGTTGCTCGAGTGCACGACACAGAGCCGGTAGACCCGGTAGATCGGCGATCAACAACATCCACTCCGTGTCGGCGGGTGGCTCGTACCACGACCGAGTTCCCCACATCCCCAGCGCCGTACCCGGCTCGGCCGAGCGTGCCCAGTCCGCGGCGACCCCGCCGACGTGGTCCACGAAGTCGATGGTGATCCGGTCCCCGCCCCAGCGCCTGACGGTGTAGTTGCGGCATGCACGTGCCACACCGTCATGATGAGCGAGAACCCCGTTACGACGGGTCATCTCGGGCGGTGCACTCTCCCTGTTTGCGGGGAAGTACAGGTGCACGATCTCGTCGGGCACACCGCTCGACTCGAACCCGTGCGCACCGGAAGAATCGAACACGACGCGAATCAGCGACGGTGACAAGCGAATCGACTCGACTACTGTCGCGGTGAGGTATCCGCCCTCGCCACCTCGGCCGGCCATGACGGTGCCGTCAGTTCTGCTCGGCCGGCTGGACGAACAGCGTTTCGATGTCGTCGAGGATCAGGCCGAGGCCGATGGGATCGGACGAGTTCCACGCACTTGCCGACACCCAGTGCACCCGATTCTGCTGCACGGCAGGCAGGGTCGACCACAGAGGTGCGGTGCTGATGGCGTCTCGTTCGGCATCGGATCCCTCGTCGGTGTAGACGAACAAGGTGTCGGCGGACGCGAGAATGTTCAGCGTTTCGTCGGTGATGTCGATGCGGAACACACTGGGATCCTGCTGCCCCTCGGGCTGCGCCATTCCCAACCCCCGAAAGGCGATGCTCTCTCCGGTTCCGACTCGAATCGAGTACTCGCCCCGGTCACTGAGACGCACGGCCGAGACGGGCTTGTCGGCAAGTCCTGCATCGGAGACGCGCTGTTTCAGTTCGGCCATTCGATCCGTGAGGCCCTGCATCAGATTCATTGCCTCGTCCTGCTTTCCGAGTACCTCGCCCACGGCAGTAACGCCGTTGGATACATCGTCGAGCGACACCCCGTCGTTGTACGCGAACCCGTAGGTCGGTACTCCACTGGCAGCAAGCTTGTCGTAGATCTCCTTGTTCCAGGCTTTCTCGCCTTCGCCGTCGTAGCCGGCAACCACGATGATCAGGTCCGGATCCTGAGCCAGGATCGCTTCGACGTTGGGATCGAATCCCCCGCCTTCCCCGGCAATGTTCTCGACGTCGGCGGCGCGCTGGTCGACGTGCGCAGGGAGGGCGAGAGGATTGAACGACGCCGCCACCGGCTTCGCGTCGAGGGAGAGCATCAGCGCCAGGGAGATCGGGTCGGCAGCGACGACTCGTGCCGGCGCAGCGGGAACCTCGACGGAGCCGAAGTAGTCCTGCACCGTTCTGGTGCCCGCGGTCTCGGCCGTGTCCGACGGTTCCGAGGTCGCGCTCGAGCAACCGACCAGGGCGACCAACGCCAGTGACAGTGCACCGGCGAGCGCGTACCTCCGCGCAGAGGCGGGCCGTCTCGTGCGGCTGGTCGAGCGGCTGTCGAACACAGAGAACCTGGGCATAACTGGGCAGCCTAGCCTAACTATTCGCCGCGGTGGTCACCGCTGACCAGCAACGGCACGATGCTGCGGTGCGCGAAGGCGAGCAAGTCGTCGTACGTCTCGAGTGCAGCGCCTGCAGCAGGCGTCAACAGAATCGAATGCACGACGCGAACCACGATCTCCGGGGCATCGGGTACTGCGAAACTGTCCGAGTCCAGCCCTCCCCGGGCAATCTGGGCGGCAGCGTCTATCGCGGACGCGAGCAGGGTCGACGCATTGGTCGTCAACTGTTCGAGCACCAACGCACTCTCGGAATCGAACATCTTGAGCAGAACAGGGTTGGTTCGCACCGAATCGATCGTCGTCGCGAATCCGTGCGCGGCTCGATCCGCCGGTGACGACTGCTCGGCGGCCGCTGCCGCCACGGCGACGAACAGCCTCGTCGATTCACGCGCCATGACTGCCCGCACCAGCTCGTCCTTGGATCCGATGCGGCGATAGACCGTCACACGGTTGATCTTGGCGCGCTTGGCCACGTCCCCGATGGTCGTTCTGGGAATGCCGACCTCGCCGAACAACTCCAACGCGGCATCGAGGATCGGCCCGTCGTCACCGTCTGGATGCATTGTCCAATCCTAACGTCACCCTCGATCGCAGAATGCAACATTGCAACACTAGTTGTTGCTATGTAGCATCGGTGTATCAGCGTCTCGACGAATGGAGCTCGAATGTCCCGCGACAGAGCGATCGACCCGAACGCGCGCCACACGGACGAGTCCTATGCGATCGTGGCCCGTGCTGTGACGTTCGACTGGACCGGCGTTCCGCTGCAATACATTCCGCACGAGTGGTACGCCACCCACTTCTGGAACGTGATGCATCTGGTGCTGCCCGAGGGAGAACGGGCGATGGCCGACGTCTTCGCCCTCGCGCTCCCGTACATCGACGACCGCAGACTGCATGAGGAGGTCGTCGGATTCGTCGGCCAGGAGGCCACTCATGCGTCCTCCCACGAAAGCTTCCGCACCTACCTCGTTGCCCACGGAGTCGACATCGAACCGATTCTGCAGCGGATCCGATTTGCGGTGGGCGTGGTGTTCGGCGACCACGGTCTCACCGGGCGCGCAGGCAAAGCGTGGCTGAACGAGCGACTCGGAATCTACGCAGCGGCCGAGCACTTCACTGCTGTGGTGGGCGAATGGCTCTTGGACAACACCGAATTCGACCGCCTCGGCGTCGACCCGACGATGCTCGACCTGCTCCGCTGGCACGGGGCCGAGGAACTCGAACACCGCAACGTGGCGTTCGACGCCTTCCAGTACGTCGACGGTGGTGGATTTCGCCGCGCCCGTACCGCAGTGATAGCCAGTGCAGGGTTGGCCGTGTTGTGGTTCAGCACCGCCGCGTACCTGTACGAGAATTCGGTGGCCACCCCGCGCACCGGGAAACGCCGAGTTCGCACCCCGTGGCCTCTCGCGTTCGCACGAGCGTCCCGCAAGCACCTCATTCCGGGCCTGTCGTTCCTGTTCGTCCAACTCGCCCTGTACATCCGTCCGGGCTTCCACCCGTCGAAGATGGGCGACATCGACAAGGCCGTGCGATACCTGGCAGTGTCCCCCGCAGCGTTGGCGGCCCAGCGGTGATGACCACAGCGTCCCCGATTCACAGCCATTTGGGTGAGATCACGGTGACCGAGCCCGGTCGCGGTCTGCGAGCCATCGCTGCGGCTTCGCGGGTGTACGCCAGATTGGTCACCGACTCGTCCCTCGTGACCGCCCTGTCCCCGGCCCGACCACGCAGATGCGTCGGCTACGAATTCGAGACCACCATCGACGAGACAGTCGACGAGGCCGAGGACGTACGCTCACTGTTGCTCCGTCGCAGCGACGGAGCTGCATTGCCGACGTGGTTACCCGGTGCGCACATCGACGTCACCACCCCCTCCGGTTCGGTGCGCCAGTACTCGCTCGCCGGGCGCCCCGGCGAAGGTGATCGCTACCGCATCAGCGTCCGCAAGATACCCGGCGGCACGGTCTCCGCAGAGATCCACACCCTCTCCCGCGGGGATGTTCTGCGAGTTCGTGGACCCCGCAACGCTTTTCCGCTGGCCGCCGCCGACCACTACCTCTTCGTGGCCGCCGGCATCGGCATCACCCCCATCCGGTCCATGATCGAAGGCGCAGTCGCCGACGGCATACGGTGGACGCTCTACTACCACGGAAGATCGCGTGCGAGTCTGCCGTTCGTCACCGAACTGCAGCAGATGGCACTCGTCTCGCATGGTCACGTGATGGTGAAAACCGATGACGTCGAGGGACTTCCGAATCCTGCGGACATCGTCGATCTCGGAACGGGATCCTCGGCCCTGTACGTCTGCGGCCCCGCGGCGCTCTCGCGCAGGTTACGCGAGGAGGCCGCCCGCAGCACCGCGGTTCGGGAGTTCCACACCGAATTGTTCGCGCCTGCACCGGTGGTCGACGGCACTCCTTTCGTACTGAAGCTCGACCGCTCCGGCGACACCATCGAGGTCGGTGCGCAGGAGACTGCCCTCGATGCCCTCCGAAGAGTTCGACCGGATCAACCGTTCTCGTGCCGGCAGGGCTTCTGCGGGGCCTGCGTCGTGGGTCTCGTCGGCGGACGCGTCGAGCACCGCGACCGCGTACTGAGCAACCCCGAGCGCGAAAACTCACTCACCCTGTGCGTCTCACGTGGCGCGGTCGACGGCGAAGTTCTCGTCCTCGATCTGTAGAAGGAGACCCCTATGGCTGCATCACATTCGACTGCCGACACTGCACTGCCGCACATCGACGTCGCCATCATCGGCGCGGGCTTCGGAGGTCTCGGGGCCGCGATCAGGCTCGAGCAGGAAGGCCGCGGCGACTTCTTGATCTTCGAGCGCGATACGGCTGTCGGAGGAACCTGGCATGTCAACACCTATCCCGGTGCCCAGTGCGATATTCCATCGGCACTGTATTCGTTCTCGTTCGCGCCCAATCCGAACTGGACGCGCCTGTATCCGCTACAGCCGGAGATCGAGCAGTACCTCGACGACTGCACCGATCGGTTCGGTATCCGCGATCGAATCCGCTTCGGACACGAGGTGCTCGATGCGACATGGGACGACGAGCGCGTGCAGTGGGTGGTACGCACGAGCGGTGGTACTTGGACTTCTCGGATTCTGATCGGAGCCCTCGGCCCGTTCAGTGAACCGGCGACTCCCTTTATCGCAGGACTGGATTCGTTCTCGGGCTCGGTGTTCCACTCCGCGCACTGGGACCATGGCTACGACGTGAAGGGGCGACGCCTCGCCGTCATCGGCACCGGTGCATCGGCGGTGCAGTTCGTCCCGCGCCTGGCCCCCGAGGCCGGGCATCTCACGCTGTTCCAGCGGACACCGACGTGGATTCTTCCGCACCCCGACCGGCCCATCTCCGACTCCGGCAGATCCCTGTTCGAGAAGTTCCCACCGGCTCAGCGCGCCATGCGTCGCATGTTCGATCTGTTCCAGGAAGCGTTGGTGCCGGGATTGATTCGGCACCGTTCCCTGTTGGCCCCACTGACCGCCCTCGGGCGCGCGCACCTACGCCGTCAGGTGAAGGATCCGATTCTTCGCGAGAAGCTCACGCCCTCCTACGCATTCGGTTGCAAACGGCCGACCTTTTCCAACAAGTTCTACCCCGCTCTGTGCCGAGAGAACGTCACTGTCGAGACCACCGGCATCGACGCGATCGTGCCCGAGGGAATCGTCACGACCGACGGCACGGTCCACGAGGTGGATGCGATCGTTCTCGGAACCGGATTCACCGTCGCCGGCCACTCGGGCTTCCGACGCATCGTCGGGCGAGGCGGAACATCACTGGCGGACACGTGGCCGGGTGGTGAAATGTCGTCGTATCGAGGGACCACGGTGCACGGTTTTCCGAACTTCTTCATGCTGCTCGGCCCCAATTCGGTGGTGTACACCTCGCAGGTCGTCACCATCGAAGCGCAGGTGAACTACATCCTGGCGGCCCTGCGCGCCATGGATTCTCACGCGATTTCCGTGCTCGAAGTGAGCAAGCGCGCGCAGACCGAGTTCGCCGATCACACCGACGCACAACTGGCAGGGTCGGTGTGGAACTCGGGCGGATGCAGCAGCTACTACCTGAGCCCCTCGGGCCGAAACGTCACGTACTGGCCGGGTTCGGTCCGCAACTTCACTCGACGCATGTCCACCATCGAGCTCGACCACTATCACTGTCGGAGCGTGACGACCGGTGTGGATCCGACGCTCGTGACGACGAAGGACCTCGTATGAACAAGCCCATCGACCTCACCGGCACGGTCGCGTTGGTAACGGGTGGGGCACGCGGCATCGGAGCTGCGACCGTGGCGTCACTACTGTCCGCGGGAGTCCGAGTGGCAATGGTGGATCGAGACTTTCCACCCGAGACGGCCGGTTCCGAGCGCGCACTCCACCTCGTCGGTGACGTCACCGATCCGGCAGCGATGGTGGACTGCGTCGCGGCAACGATCGACAAGTTCGGCCGCCTCGACATCGTGATCGCCAATGCCGGTATCACGCCGCCGCCCGCCACGATTCGCTCGATCGACCGCGCCGTCTTCGACACGGTGATGGCAGTGAACTTCGGCGGCGTCCTCAACATCGTGCGCGCCGCTGCCGACGAGATCGTGGCGAGCGGCGGCCACATACTGCTCGTATCGTCCTGTGCTGCATTCACTCCCGGCATGGGCGGGTCTGCGTACATGGTGAGCAAGGCTGCCGTGGAACAGCTGGGACGCGCTCTGCGTATCGAATTGGCTGCCGTCGGCGCATCGGCCGGTCTTGCGTACTTCGGAGTGGTGGATACCGACCTGGCGCGTCACACCCTCGACGACGACCCGATCGGTCAGCGAATCGGCGGATTGCTCCCGTGGCCGCTCAACCGACGTCTGCCGTCTCGGCGCGCCGCGGAGTTGCTCGTCCGTGCGGTCCGCACCCGTCGGGCACGACTGATAGCCCCTGCTGTGTGGACGCCGTACTTCTGGTTCCGCGGAATACTCAACCCGATTCTGGAACGTCGGCTCGTCCACGACCGCGCGATCGCCCAGATCGTCCGCGATCTGGAAGATGTTCAGGCACTCTGAAGTTGACGGAGTTGGGCGTCGACGATCTTGCTGGCGCGGGGCACGGCAAGCAGGCGTACTGCGGCGAAGTAGGCGACGAAGAGGATGACCGCCGGGATCTGCGATGTGAGCGAAGTTTCGGCGATAGCGTCGGCGGGGGCACGGTAGACGAGGACGATGCGCAGAATGGCCTCGGCCAGGAGCACGGCACCGAACCCCGCCGTCATCACCCGCTGAATCGAGCGGAACTGTGCTGACGCGGCCCAGGAGTTGTCGAATGCCCGCGCTCGGTCGGGATCACCGGCAACGGCCATAGGACGGCTGGCCTCCATCATCAACGGACGGCTGGTCAGTACGCTGGCCAATGCGACGACAGCAGCCACTATTGCGTAGAACGCCGGGCGGACGAGGATGAATCGGGGGTCGTCGCTGATTGCGACCAGTGCGACGCTGGCGGCAATCTCGGCGAGCACGAGAATCGAGATCCCGTCCACACTCGCTCTGCTGCGTCGACGAGTCACGAGATCACCGACGAACAACAAGGCGAGCGTTACCGCGCCGACAACTGCAGCGGTTATGTCCGACGCGCCCAGCACGACTGCCACGAGTATTGTGCCGGTCGGCGCGATTGCCCCGAGCAATGCTCGTAGCCAACGAAATTCACCGCTCTCGACCCGTCCACCCAGCGCCTTACCGCCGGCGACTGCACCGCCGATGGACAGTGCCACCGTCGCCGGCATGCCGGCGTGCGAGAGCAGCAGGAAGACAACGGTCGGGAGCAGCAGATCGATGGCGATGTTGGCGATGGACGACGCGAGAATACGAGTCTTGATGGTGTTCGGCATGACGTCAGGCTCCTGTTCGCGAGTAGTTTTTCGACCGTGTAATCGTTTGCTCCGCTCGATCTTTCATTGATTCGTGGTAGGCAAGAACAGCGGACTGCACGTCGCTGCCGGCGGCGATTCGGGTTTGCAGATCGTAGGCATCGATGAAGGCGGTGTTGGCTCCCTCGCCTCCTGCTGGCGACATGGCGTGGATGGCGTCGCCGAGGAACGCGACGGGCACGGTCGAGCGGAACGTCATCTCCGGCAACACATCCATTGCGCGGAGGGTGATGCGGAAGGTGTCGTCGACGATGGCGTCGTGCAGAACGGCCGTCGCTCGCGGGTCCCAAGCAGACAAACGTTGTCGGGTGAATTCCACTAATTGCGCAGGATTCTGCCCCCGGGTGGGGAATTCGTCGGCTGGACCGAGGAGCACCCACATCACGTAAGGCTCGCTGATGGAGCTCGGCACATCGTAAGCACCGAGCGCCAAGGTCGTGGCACCGTCGGTGACCCCGGTGAACCTGCTGTCGAGTACGGTCTTGGCGATCCAGGAACGGTTGCTGTCGGTGAGTCGGCTCCGACCGTACAGCGCAGTGATTCCCAATGGCTGCGGACCGTGTCCGGGCAACAATTCGCGACGCAACGCCGAGCCCACACCGTCCGCGGCCACGACCAGATCGAAACTTGCGAGGTCGTCGACCGAGCCGACGGGCGAGCCCCAGTGAATCGGAGCGTCCAGGGTCTTCGCCAATAACGTCAGTAACGTGCCGCGGTCGATGGCCCCGGGAGCACCGGGAGCTTTGCGACGCAGCATCAGCTCCAGGCTCGGTGAATAGATGTCCACCAACGGAATCGGCTGCCGATGCACGGTGGCTCGGTATTCGGCGAAGTTCTCGGGTGAAAGGCACCCGCGGAGCGCACGGTCTCCGGCCACCGAGACATTGATTCGATAGCCCAGCCCGCCTGCGTCGTACGGCCGCCTGGCCTCGAACACCTCGACGTCCACCCCGATCGACCTCAGACCATGCGCGGCAACCAGGCCTCCGAGTCCTGCGCCTACCACCACTGCCCTCATCTCGACTCCTTTATCTTGGTAACTAAGATACTTAGACCGTAAGCTATAGTCGGGGCATGGCGCAACAGGAAATCGAAGCCAGGTCGACTCCGGGCGAACTTCTCGGCCGAGAGTTCATCACGTCGGTAGTCGTGTTTCACGAGGTCGTGGGCAGGGCCATGGGCCTGAGTCCGGTGGAGCGCAAGTGCATGGACGTGCTCAAAAGGCTCGGCCCGGTATCGGCCGGGGAGATCGCCGACCACACCGGACTGACGAGCGGTGCCGTGACGGGCCTGATCGATCGCCTCGTCAAAGCCGGCTTCGCGGAAAGAACGCGGGACGAACACGATCGTCGAAAAGTCGTCGTACAACTCACTACGAACGACGAGATGAACCGCCGCACAGAATCGATTTTCGGGCCACTAGGAGCCGACATGCACGAACTGATGTCGACCTATTCTGCCGAGGAATTGACGGTGATAGCCGACTTCCAGCGCCGCACGTCCGATGTCCTCGTAGCCAACACTCGTCGACTGCTAGAACAACAAGCCGACCACGAGCGCTAAACCAGCTCGTCCCCCACGCTCGGGACGTCACTCATCGGCGGCAGCGGCCGCGAACACAGGTCCTGGGCGTCGCCGTCGGACACTCCCAGCGCGAGCAGCACCGTGTACGCCATCCGATCCACGGCCTCGGCGTCGTCACGGTCGGGTTGCTCGAGCAGCAGCTGGCCCAGACCGAGCAGAGCACCTGCCACCAGAGCCAGGGACAGCTGTATGTCCTCAACGCGGAAATACCCTGCACCGATTCCGGCCACGATGTCTCTCGCCGCCCGTGGACCGAGGCCGTGCTGCGACGTGATCAACTCGGGACCGGAGTGGATGAGTACCCGGCTCAGTTCCGGTTGCAGCCGAAAGAGTCGGCCGGATATTCGGAACGATCGAGTGAATGCCTCGGCGGGATCTGCGTCGGCGTCGGTCAACGAGTCCAGGTAGCGTCCCAGCAGTTCCAGGGCACCGTCGACCGCCGACTGGAACAGCTGCTCGCGGCTGACGAAGTGGTTGTAGAAAGAACCCATCCCCACGTCGGCTGCCTGAGTGATCTCCGCGATCGGAGCATTCAGCTCGCCCCGAGCGATGAAGCCTTGCGCCGCCGTGATCAGCGCGCCACGGGTGCGCGCCTTCCGCCGTTCGAGGCGATTCTGGGTCTCCGCCATGTTCCCTACCTCTGTCTACGCTGGTCTACCCGCTGACCCTTCCTCACCGCTGACGAATTTGTCAATACTCTTGACTGACTCAGTAGTCATAGGTGACGATAGTGTCAACAACGAGGGAGGGCTGATGGGACACGACGTCGACGGCCACAAGAACATGCATGTGGATCAGGGCGCGCTACCAGGCGAACACCCGGGAAAAGCCACCGACCCGATCGTCAAGGTGCGCGACATCGCCTGGCTCGAGTTCCGCAAACCCGATCTGGCCAAGGCCGAGGCGTTCGCCGTGGCGTTCGGATTCACCGTCTCGCTACGGACGTCCGAGGAGATTCACCTTCGAGGCACCCACATCGGCTCACCGTGCGTGATCATCCGACGCGGTAAGCGAACGCGGTTCGTCGGTGCAGCGTTCGCCGCCGCCGAGGATGCCGACGTCGTCCGACTCGCCGAGGCCACGGGGCAACGCGTCCACCGACTGCCCGACACCCTTGGTGGTATCGCCGTCACTCTGACCGATCCGGGCGGCCAGCCCGTTCAGGTCGTCTCGGGATACACCGAGCACCCGGAGCTTCCGGGCCAGGACACACATACCTACAACTTCGGCGATCCCCGCAACCGGGTGAACGCCACTCAGCGCCCACCGCATCAGCCCGCACGAGTACAACGACTCGGGCATGTGGTGCTGCAGCGAGTGGACTACCTGGAGAACCTGAACTGGTACCTGCACCACCTGGGACTGATCGTCAGCGATTTCCTCTACTACGACGGCCAACGCGACCGAGGCCCGGTGATGAGCTTCATCCGCTGCGATCGCGGCAGCATCCCCTCCGATCATCACACGCTCGCCATGACTCTCGGTCCGTCCGACAGGTACGTGCACTCGGCGTATCAGGTGACCGACATCGACGCCATCGCCGCCGGTGGCGAATTCCTCACCGAGCACGGGTACAAGCATTCCTGGGGTATCGGCAGACACATCCAAGGCAGCCAGATCTTCGACTACTGGCGTGATCCCGACGGTTTCCTGGTGGAGCACTTCAGCGACGGCGACATGTTCGACAATTCGCTCGAACCCGGCTGGGCACCGATGACGGCGTCGGGCCTCGCACAGTGGGGCCCGCCCGCATCCAAGGACTTTCTCGGAATCGCGCCGAGCAAAGCGTCTCTGCACGAACTGAAATCGATCCTCTCCTCGCTACGCAACAACAACGAATTCGACACCGAACGCCTTCGCGGCCTGATGAAAGTGGCTTCCTCATGAGCATCGCTGTACTCCGCACCGCCGACGCCTGGTGGGTCGAGACCCCGAACGGAGCGTCGCGCATCGACACTTCGGCAACCACCACTGCCGAGCTTCTGGCCGATCGCGCGGCCGTGGACGCCGCCCGTGCCGGCACCGATGTCGTTGCGGTGGAGACACTGTCGCTGCTCTCCCCGGTCACCGCACCGTGCCGCGTGATGGCGAACATGACCAATTTCGTCTCGCACGTCAAGGATTCGGGCATGAACCCCGAGACGGTGCCGCTGACGTTCTTCCGGAAGACCTCGGGTTCGATCAGCGGCCCCACCGACGACGTCGTCAAGCCGCCGCACGTGAAACTTCTCGACTACGAGATCGAGATCGGTCTGGTGTTCGGCAAGACTCTGACCGTGGGCACCAAGATCGATGCCACCAATGTGGCCGAGTACGTGGCGGGACTCGTACTCACCAACGACGTCTCGGCGCGTGACGTGCAGCTGCCGAAAACCCAGTTCTACGAGGGTAAGTCGTACCCCACCTTCACTCCTGTAGGCCCACGATTGGTACTGCTCGAGCAGGGCGAGTTCGATCGATTCGGCGAGTTGGCCATGACACTCCGAGTGAACGGCACTGTTCGACAGGACAGTACGGTCGCAGACATGATCTTCCGGCCGGTCGAATCACTGAAGGCGCTGAGCAAGTTTCAGCGCATCGATCCCGGCGACCTGCTGCTCACCGGCACACCCGGCGGTACCGCCCTCAAGGCTCCCGCCAAACCGATCGAGATGATCGGTGCTTTGATTCCGCCGTCGGTCAAGTGGAAGGTCTTCTTCAAGAAGCAGGCCAAGAATCCCGACTTCCTGCAGGACGGCGACGTGCTCGAACTGACGAGCTCGACTCCCGACGGAGCCCTGGATCTGGGGGTTCAGCGCACCCGGGTCTCCTACCGATGAGCGAACACGAGCTCGACGGCGCGCACCACCGGGTGGTGATCGTCGGCGCTGGGCCGACGGGGATGACCGCCGCGCTCCAGCTGGCCCGGTACGGCGTACCCACTCTCGTCCTCGACCGATGGGCAGATGTCTATCCCCAGCCGCGCGCGGTCCACCTCGATGACGAGGTGTACCGAATTCTCCACGACATCGGTGTGGCAGAGGATTTCGCCGCCATCTCACGTCCGGCGCGCGGGCTACGACTGTGCACCAAGGACCTGCGGACCCTGGCCGAGTTCGAGCGCGATCCCGACGACAGACCGCACGGCTATCCGCAGGCCAACATGTTCGATCAACCCGAACTCGAGCGTCTGATGCGTTCTCACATCGCTCGCTACGACGGCATTGCGATGCGCGGTGGATACGAGATCACCGATGTACAGAATCTGAAAGACAGCGTCCGGGTCTCGTACACGTCCACCGAGGACGGAACGCTGCATTGGGTGACCGCCGACTACGTTCTCGGGTGCGACGGTGCCAACAGTGTGGTGCGCAGGTCCATCGGTTCGAAGATGGAGGATCTCGGTTTCGAGCAGCGCTGGCTGGTCGTCGATATCGAGACCGATGTCGACCTCGACCAGTGGGACGGTGTGCATCAGGTGTGCGATTCCGAGAGATCGGCGACGTACATGCGTATCGGAACCACGCGCTACCGCTGGGAGTTCCAGATGCTCGATGGCGAAACCCTCGACGAGTTCACCGATCTCTCGGCAACACACCCACTGATCGCACCGTGGTTCGTTGCGGCGGAGATCCCTGAGATGAAGCTGATTCGCAGTGCCGAGTACACATTCAAGGCACAGATTGCCGATCGGTGGCGTGATCGCCGGGTCTTCGTCCTGGGCGACGCCGCGCATCTGACGCCGCCGTTCATCGGTCAGGGAATGGGTGCAGGTCTGCGCGACGCCCGCAACCTGGTGTGGAAGTTGGTCGGCGCACTCGACGGACACGTGCCCCAGTCCGCGCTGGACAGCTACGAGACCGAACGAAAGACGCACGCCAAGGCCATGATCAGGCTGGCCGTGATGATAGGGCGGGCCATGACCGGCGGGAGCAAGCTCACCGGCATCATGCGGACCAACATCGCGCCCGTCCTCGGACATCTTCCGGTCATCGGCGACAAGGTCACCGCGAGCACTACGCCCTCGCTCGTCGGATCGCAGTACGTCCTGCGATCGCCGATGCAGCCTCGCTCACTCGCCGGACAACTCTGCCCGAACAGCTTGTTGGACAATGGGATGCGACTCGATGATCGGGCACCTGGGCAGTTCCTGTTTCTCGCGTCGACACCCCTGACCGTGGAGCAACGACGCGAAGTCCAGCGGCGCGGTGCCGCAGTGGTGGAAGTGGCGGCCTCGTCCGATCTCGGCTTGTGGCTGCGGCGCGGTCGCGCTGTTGCAGCGATCGTGCGACCGGACCGCACCGTCATGGCGTCGGGCAAATCGGTACCGGCATTGCACACCCGAGTTCCGAGCACGACGCTCCGGCGCGCCGACCGACCGACACCCACGGCTCCAGTCACTGCTCAAAAGACCAGAAGCATTGCAACCAAGAGGCGTAGATGAATACTGCAATTGTCACCGGAGCGACGTCCGGAATCGGCGAGGCGATCGCCGAACTTCTCATCGCTCGCGGCTTTCGCGTCATCGGGACGAGCCGCAACAGCTCGGCCGTGGTCGACCCCATTCCCGGCGTCGACTACCGCGATCTCGACTTGACGGATCCGGCATCGATTCGCGCGTTCGTGAACGGTATCGGCGACACACCGATCGATGTGCTGATCAACAATGCCGGCGAAAGCCAGTGCGGACCGATCGAAGAACTCCCCATCGAGGCGATCGCCCGGCTGTTCCAGCTCAACGTCTTCGGCGCGATCGAGCTGACCCAGGCCGTACTACCGGCGATGCGCGAGCGTGGACGCGGACGAATCATCAACATCGGGTCGATGCTGGCCAGTTTCCCCCTGGCCTACCGTTCCTCGTACGCCGCGACCAAGGCCGCGATCAAGGGATTCGCCACGGCGGCGCGGTTCGAGCTCGAGCCCTACGGAATCGACATCACCACAGTAGAACCCGGCTCCATCGCCACGGGCCTGTCCGCTCGCCGAACCAAGTACTGCGGACCGCATTCGCCGTATCTTCGCGATTTCACCACAGTGATCGCACAGCTCGACGCCAAGGAGGCACAGGGCATTACCGCCGAGACGGTCGCCAAGACCGTGCTGAGAGCGGTCGAGGACAAGAAGACACTCCCGATCTATGCCGTCGGCAGCAATGCGCCTGCAGTGTTCCTCGCCCAACGATTGCTGCCGCGCACCGTGCTCGAGAAGTTCACAGCACGGGCATACGGCCTGCCCAGCAAGCGGCCGGTGAGCTAGCGAAACAGCTGCGCTTCAGCGAAACAGCTGTGCGACAAACGGAATCGTGTCGGCCTGTGATTGCACGAGCGCTCCGCTGTGGTCGGCGTCGTACGTCCGAAACGTCACCGGCTGGCCGTTCGCGGTGAGTCTGGCGACGTAGGCGGCGGTGGTCGGGAACGGGACGTCGGTATCGCGTAGACCGTGGCCCATGAAGAACGGCTTGTCGAAACCTGCCTCGGGCATGGCCATGTAGTCGTCGAGCACAGCGGTGAAGCCCGGCAGGCCGGTCAGCGGCGCGGTGAAGAAATCGCCGATCTTCACGCCGTCCAGTTGCTCCTCGAGGTCCGCCACACACGCCGTCTCGGCCAGTGCCGCGTACTTCTTTCCTGCAGGGGTGAGGATACCGTCCAAGCCCAGCTCGGGGTGCGAATAGCGAAGAGCAGCACCGATGTACGCGACGTACGCGGTCAGGCCTGCCGGCAGTGCGACCGGAGGCATACCCGGTCCGCCGATCGAGACGAGCTTCTCGATGTACGCGGGGGTTCCGGTGCCGACTGCGCCCCGATAGTCCAGATCCGGTCCACCGAATTCGGTTGCGTACCGAGCGGTGTAGATCGCTGCGCCGCCGCCCTGCGATTGACCGACCGCCACCCAGGAGTTCGAGAGCTCACTCGAGTAGTGGCGACCCGCCTTGACCATGTCGACAACGTTGTGCGCCGTGGTCCGCCCGTCCAGGTATGCCTGCAAACCCGGCGTTCCGAGGCCTGCGTAATCACTGGCCACAACGGCGTATCCCTGCGCGATCCAGTTCGCGAGGTACGGCAGATCTCGTTCGGCCAGCGCAGGTCCCGCGACGGACGGTGCGCACGAGTCACCGAGTCCGGACGTGCCGTGGGCCCACGAGATCACCGGCCAACCGCCATCGGGGGCAGTGCCCTGCGGGAGGAAGACGGTACCGGTGCTGAGCGCCTTCTCGCCGAACGTGTCGGTGGTGACGTAGGTGAGCACCTCGGCCGAGGACGCACCGGGAATCCAGAAGTCCTGTGGCAGCTCACGACTGGAGACGACGTCGCCGATGTCCTGGGTGATCGTCGGTGCTGCGGAGGCCGGGGACGCGAGCAGTGTCGAACTCGCCATGCCGGCGGCGAGCGCTGCGACGACTGCGAGGGCACCGATCCGACGACGAGCAATCACTGGGTCTCCGTTGCATTCGAGTGTGCGAGCGCGCCACCGCGTTCGTCGATGCGCGCCACCTTGTAATACACGACCGCGCCGATCCAGACAACGAAGAACGTGCCGACGACGAGCTGGCCGGCGAGGTTGAGGTCGATGACGGCCAGCGCGTCCCACAGTCCACCGGTCAGCTCGAACTGCTCCGCAAGCAGGGTCAGCAGCTGCACCGTCCCGATCACCAGGGCTACGAAGACCGAGAGTCCCGTCATCGTCATGTTGTAGTAGATCTTGCGGACCGGGGTGACGAACGCCCAGCCGTAGGCCTTGGACATGAAGATGCCGTCGATCGTGTCCATCGTGGTCATGCCCGCGGCGAACAGGACCGGCAGCGCGATTATCGCCATCGGTGGCAGTCCGCCGGCGATGGCAGTCGTACCGGCGATCGCGAGCAGGCCGACCTGAGTGGCGGTATCGAAACCGAGACCGAACAACAGACCGAGCGGATACATCTGCCAGGAGTGGTTGATCATCTTGTCGTAGCGGCCCCGGAACAGTCGATTCATCAAGCCGCGCTTGGCCAGCAACTCGTCGAGCCCGGCCTCGGTGAACTCACCGCGTTTCGCTCGCCGCCAGACCCCGACGATGCCGGCGAGGACCGCGATGTTCAGCGCGGCGATGAGATACAGGAAAGTTCCGGACACCAACGTGCCGATGATGCCGCCGACCCCGGCGAAGGCATCCTGGAACGCCGTCGCCTGCGAGGCGACAAAGGCAATCGCGGCGACGAACACGAATACGACGGTCGAATGCCCCAGCGAGAAGAACAGCCCGACGGCCAACGGCCGCTTGCCCTTCTGCAGGAGAAAGCGGGTGGTGTCGTCGATAGCGGCGATGTGATCGGCGTCGAACGCGTGCCTGAGACCGAGGGTGTACGCCAGCACGCCCGCTCCGGCGTAGACGAGGGTGCCATCGGCTCCGGTCAGGCCGTGGATACTCGGAATGGAGTCGTAGTGGGTGAACAGCCCCCACCCGATCACATGCAACGCGGCAATGAAGCCGGCCATCGCGAGCAGCCGAGGAACCTCGTCGAGAGTGAATCGACTCTGCCGTCTGCCGAGTTCGACACGCGATAGTTGGGTCGTCATGTCGATCATTGTCTCCGATGACGTCGAGTTGCTCTTCCTATGGAGCGCAGGTGCGCTGAGTGTCCACTATTTGTGTCCGCAGGCGGGATCGCGATCGGTGCAGCGAATTGTGGACACTCAGGTCAGTGCGATACCCCCAGTGCCCCCAGAGTCATTGCTCGCAGAACCGGCCGAGCATTGCGTGACGGACTGCGTCCCGCACTGTAGGGCGTCGAGTTGATCAGCCCGAATACTGCGTGTGCCGTGGTCCGCGCATCGGACTCGCTCAACTCCGGGTCGACGGCACACAGCACCTCGACCCACAGTTCCACGTACTCGCGCTGCATTCGGCGCACCTTGCGTCGAGCTCCCTCGGGAAGGCTTTGCAGGTCTCGATCCTGAATGCGAATGAATGCGGGTGTCTCGAAAGCGAAATCGAGGTGGAAATCGACCAGGGCCGACACTGTGCTCGCAGCGACGGCCTCTCGGCCGACCACTTTGCGCCCGCCGTCGAGCAGATACTCCGAAATTCCGACCATCAATTCGACGAGCACCGCCTCCTTGTTCGGAAAGTGGCGATAGACGGCGGGACCACTGATTCCCACAGCCGCACCCAGATCCTCGAGCCGCACGGACGTGAACCCACGATCGGCGAACAGAGATGCCGCGGCGTCGAGCAATTGCTGCCGACGCTCGGCCTTGCGTTGCTCGCGCACGGTCGTCGGCTTTTCCAACTCCTGCACCCCCTCGACCCTGGACGCTCAGTTAATCGTAGTTTACTATCATGTCAGTTATCAACCATTAACTGAACTCCTGCTACACCAACGTCCGACCCCTAAGGCGTGCACCTCATGGCGATCGATACCGCTGCCAACCGAGCAGATCACGAGCTTCTCACCAGCGAACTCACCGAACGGCTCGCCGCCGCAGCCCTCGGCGGCAGTGAGAAGTCTCGGGAACGGCACGTCGCCCGCGGCAAGCTGCTCCCCCGCGACCGCGTCGACGAACTCCTGGACCCTGGCAGCCCGTTCCTCGAAATCGCACCGCTGGCCGCCAACGGTCTGTACGACGACGAATGCCCCGGTGCCGGTGTCATCGCCGGCATCGGCCGCGTCTCCGGACGCGAGTGCGTGATCATCGCCAACGACGCCACCGTCAAGGGCGGCACCTACTACCCGATGACGGTCAAGAAGCATCTGCGCGCTCAGGAAATCGCGTTGCAGAACACCCTCCCGTGCATCTATCTCGTCGACTCGGGCGGCGCATTCCTGCCGCGTCAGGACGAGGTGTTCCCCGACCGCGACCACTTCGGTCGCATCTTCTTCAATCAGGCGACCATGAGCGCCAAAGGGATTGCACAGATCGCTGCCGTCATGGGCTCCTGCACCGCGGGCGGTGCCTACGTGCCTGCGATGAGCGACGAAGCGATCATCGTCAGAAACCAGGGCACGATCTTCCTCGGCGGTCCGCCACTGGTGAAGGCTGCGACCGGCGAGGTCGTCACAGCAGAAGAACTCGGCGGTGGTGATCTGCACTCGAAGATCTCCGGCGTCACCGACCATCTCGCCGACGACGATCGAGACGCACTGCGACGCGTGCGCCGCATCGTCTCCACCCTCGGGCCCCGCACCCCACGGCCATGGGACATCGTCACCACCCGCGAGCCCGTCGCCGATCAGAGCGAGATCTACGACGTCGTCCCCACCGATCCTCGCACCCCGTACGACGTGCGCGAGGTGATCACCCGAGTGGTCGATGCAGGCGAGTTCGACGAGTTCAAGGCCGAATACGGCAAGACTCTCGTCACCGGATTCGCCCACCTCCACGGCCATCCCGTCGGGATCATCGCAAACAACGGCGTCCTGTTCGCCGAATCTGCCATGAAGGGCGCACATTTCATCGAACTGTGCGACAAACGCAGCATCCCACTCGTCTTCCTGCAGAACATCACCGGCTTCATGGTCGGCCGAGACTACGAGGCAGGCGGCATCGCCAAACACGGCGCGAAGATGGTGACGGCAGTTGCCTGCGCCCGCGTCCCCAAGATCACCGTCGTCATCGGTGGCTCCTACGGCGCCGGTAACTACTCCATGTGCGGCAGAGCGTATTCGCCTCGCTTCCTGTTCATGTGGCCCAACGCTCGCATCTCGGTGATGGGCGGCGAGCAGGCCGCATCGGTGCTCGCCACGGTGCGCAGCGACCAGCTCGATGCAGCGGGGAAGCCGTGGGGTGAGCAAGACCAGGAAGCGTTCAAGGCTCCGATCCGGGATCAGTACGAGAGCCAGGGCAACCCCTACTACTCGACGGCCAGGCTCTGGGACGACGGCATCATCGACCCCGCCGACACCAGGCAGGTTCTCGGACTGGCCCTCTCGGCGTGCGCCAATGCGCCGCTCGAGCCGGTCTCCTACGGCGTTTTCAGGATGTGAGAGGCATGACCACGATGATCGACACCATTCTGATCGCCAACCGCGGCGAGATCGCCGTCCGAGTGGCACGGACCCTGCGCCGCATGGGGATTCGCACCGTCGCCGTGTACAGCGATGCGGACGCCGACGCCCGGCACGTCCGCGAAGCGGATACCGCGGTGCGACTCGGCCCAGCCAGCGCACGCGAGAGCTACCTCGATATCGACAAGGTGATCGCCGCCGCGAAAGCCACCGGAGCACAGGGAATTCACCCGGGATACGGCTTCCTGTCCGAGAACTCGGAGTTCGCAACCGCCTGTGCTGCAGCGGGAATCGCCTTCCTCGGACCGCCGGCCAAGGCAATCGAAGTGATGGGCGACAAGATCGCCGCCAAGGCCGCCGTCAGCGCCTTCGGCGTCCCCGTCGTACCCGGCATCTCTCGTCCGGGCCTGACCGACGAGGACCTCATTGCCGGCGCGCCGGACGTCGGCTTCCCCGTCCTGGTCAAACCATCCGCAGGCGGCGGCGGCAAGGGTATGCGCCTGGTCGAGCACGCCGAGGACCTCCCCGCGGCATTGACCAGCGCTCGCCGTGAAGCGGCCTCCTCGTTCGGTGACGACACCCTCTTCCTCGAACGATTCGTGCTGCGGCCACGGCACATCGAGGTACAGATCCTCGCGGACGGCCACGGCAACGTCATCCACCTCGGCGAACGCGAATGCAGCCTGCAACGACGACATCAGAAGGTCATCGAAGAAGCACCCTCTCCGCTGCTCGACGACGCAACCAGGGCGCGCATCGGCGAGGCCGCCTGCAATACGGCCCGCAGCGTGGACTACTCCGGTGCCGGCACAGTCGAATTCATCGTCTCGGCCGAGCACCCCGACGAGTTCTTCTTCATGGAAATGAACACCCGCCTGCAGGTCGAGCACCCGGTCACCGAGATGGTCACCGGACTCGACCTCGTCGAATGGCAGGTCCGTGTAGCTGCCGGTGAAGCGCTCACTTTGAGCCAGAACGACATTCGCCTGACCGGCCACGCCATCGAGGCCCGCGTCTACGCCGAGGATCCCGGCCGTGGATTCCTCCCCACCGGCGGCACCGTCGTCGGATTGCGCGAACCCACCGGCCCCGGCATCCGCGTCGACTCCGGCCTCGCCGTAGGAACCGAGGTGGGCAGCAACTACGACCCGATGCTCTCGAAAGTCATCGCCCACGGCCCCGACCGCAGCACGGCGCTACGCAGCTTGGATCGAGCGCTCGCCGACACTGCCGTGCTCGGAGTCGTCACGAACATCGAGTTTGCGCGATTCCTGCTCGCCGACAACGACGTCCGAGCCGGCAACCTCGATACCGGGCTGCTCGACCGCCGGGTCGAGGATTTCGTGGCCGCCGAGGCAAGCGACGAGGCGCTGGTCGCCGCGGCAGCCATTGCCTGGCTCGATGTGTGGCAGGCGGCAGGCCACGACATCTGGGGTACGCCGTCGGGATGGCGTGTGGGAGCGCACGCGCCGTTCCATTGCCGTCTGGCCTCGGGAGGGCGCACTGCCCACGTGTCCATCACCGGGACCCTCGATGCGGCCACGGTCGTCGTCGACGACGGAATGCCGCGCACCCTACGCGGCGTGGCCACCGAAGATTCCGTGGATGTGGTGCTCGACGATCGACGTGAGACGATGACGTTCGCCCGAAGCGGTTCGGCCACCTGGGTTTCCAGCTCCCGCGGCACCTGGCGAATCGATCGAATCGCCGAGCCCAGCGTCCGTGAGAACGAAGCGCACTCCGGAGACGCCGAGATCCTCTCCCCGATGCCGGGTTCGATCATCGCGATCGGAACCACCACCGGCACCGCCGTCACCGCAGGCTCGGCCATCGTGGTGGTCGAAGCGATGAAGATGGAACACACCCTGACCACGCCCATCGACGGCACCGTCGAACTCACTGTTGCAGTGGGGGATCAGGTCCGCGTAGACCAGGTCCTCGCCCGAATCGTTCCCACCGACACCGAACAGGACCAGCCATGACCGATCATCTGTCTTCGTCGAATCTGCCCGACGAGTACCAGCAACTGGTGAAGTCCGTTGCCGACTTCACCCGGACGGTCGTTGCGCCGGTTTCGGCGAAACACGATGCCGAGCACTCGTTTCCGTACGAGGTTGTCGCCGGGATGGCCGAGATGGGCCTGTTCGGTCTGCCGTTCCCCGAGGAGTTCGGCGGTATGGGCGGTGACTACTTCGCTCTGTGTCTGGCACTCGAGGAGCTCGGCAAGGTCGATCAGAGCGTCGCGATGACGCTCGAGGCCGGTGTCTCACTCGGTGCCATGCCGGTCTACCGTTTCGGCAACGATGCGCAGAAGGAGCAGTGGCTGCCCAAGCTCACCGCAGGCAAAGCCTTGGCCGCGTTCGGCCTGACCGAGCCCGGTGCCGGTAGTGATGCCGGCGGTACCAAGACAACCGCCAAGCGTGACGGCGGCGACTGGATCATCAACGGCAGCAAGCAGTTCATCACCAACTCCGGCACCGACATCACCGAGCTCGTCACCGTCACCGCGGTGACCGGCGTCGACGAGACAACCGGACGCAAGCAGATCTCCTCCATCCTGGTGCCCACCGACACCCCGGGCTTCGTTGCGGAGGCTGCGTACAACAAGGTGGGTTGGAATGCGTCCGACACACACCCGCTCAGTTTCACCGATGTCCGCGTACCCCAGGAGAACCTACTGGGCCAGGAAGGTCGCGGGTACGCGAACTTCCTGCACATCCTCGACGAGGGACGCATCGCGATCGCTGCAGTATCGGTCGGAGCCGCGCAAGGCTGCGTCGACGAGAGCGTCAAGTACGCCAAGGAGCGTGAGGCCTTCGGCGCTCCGATCGCCCGCAATCAGGCGATCTCGTTCAAGATCGCCCGCATGGAGGCACGCGCCCACACCGCGCGAACGGCGTACTACGACGCAGCTGCGTTGATGTTGGCGGGCAAGCCGTTCAAGAAGGCTGCGTCCATCGCCAAGCTCGTCGCCTCCGAAGCGGCCATGGACAACGCCCGCGATGCCACGCAGATCCACGGCGGCTACGGTTTCATGAACGAGTACGTCGTCGCCCGTCACTACCGCGACAGCAAGATCCTCGAAATCGGCGAGGGTACAACCGAGGTTCAGCTGATGCTGATCGCCCGGAGCCTGGGACTGTGAGCGACAAGCGCATTCGCCAACGCGGCCTGTGGTTCGAGGAGATGGAGCTGGGCACCGTCTACGAACACCGTCCGGGACGGACCATCACCGAGGCCGACAACACACTGTTCACCACGCAGACGATGAACACTCAGGCCCTGCACCTCGACGCGGCCTACAGCGAGACAACACCTTTCGGCCAGCGCCTGGTGAATTCGATGTTCACGGTCTCGACCCTTGTCGGGTTGTCGGTGACGCAGTTGACCCAGGGCACCATCGTCGCCAATCTCGGCTTCTCCGAGGTCTCTTTTCCCAAGCCGCTGTTCCACGGCGACACGCTGTACGCGGAGACGGTGATCTCGGACAAGCGCGAATCGAATTCTCGCCCCGGCGAAGGCATCGTGACATTCACCCACACCGGTCGAAATCAGCACGGGGATGTCGTCGCCATCGCGGTCCGCAAGACGCTGGTCCGAATGCAACCGTCGGAGGACGCATCGTGAGCCCCGGGCAGGCCGGAGGCCGGGCGCAATGTTGGGTTCCGGCGGGTCCGGCATGGCTGTTCTGCCCGGCAGACCGTCCCGAGCGCTACGAAAAAGCCGCAGCCCGAGCAGATGTGGTCATCCTCGATCTAGAGGACGCTGTCGGTGCCGCCGACAAGGCCGGAGCTCGCGAGTCCGTGGTGTCGACCGCTCTGGACCCCGCGAGCACCATCGTCCGCATCAATGCGCACGGTACCGACGATCAGGCCGCCGATCTCCTGGCGTTGAAGCAGACCGGGTACACGACGGTCATGCTGCCCAAATGTGAATCAGCCGAACAGATTGTCGCTCTGACTCCGTTGAACGTCGTCGCGTTGATCGAATCTCCACTCGGCGCGATGACGGTGTTCGACGCACTTGCGGCCGACAACGCCATCGGTGCCATGTGGGGTGCCGAGGACTTGGTCGCCGCCATGGGCGGTAATTCGAGTAGACACGGCGACGGCTCGTACCGCGATGTCGCACAGCATGTTCGGTCGCATACGCTCTTGGCGGCGAAGGCACGCGGGGTGTTCGCACTCGATTCGGTGTTCCTCGACATCCCCGATCTCGACGGGGTGCGAGCCGAGGCCGACGACGCCGTGGCCGTCGGCTTCGATGGCAAGGTGGCCATCCATCCGAGCCACATCCCGGTCATTCGCGACGCCTATGCCCCGACCCCCGAGGCGATCGAGTGGGCCACCGCAGTGCTCGACGCTGTGGCACACAACCGCGGTGTCTTCACCTTCCGCGGTCAGATGGTCGACGCACCCGTTCTGGCGCATGCTCGACGCATCATCGCGCGTCGAGCCTCGTAGTTCTCTCGCGCTCGGTCAGCCCGCCCCAGATTCCGTACGGCTCGTCGCATCGCTGGGCGTGGGCCAGGCAGGACTCGACTACCGGACATTGCCGACAGATGGCCTTTGCCTCGGCTTCGAGGCGACGAAGGGTGGGGCCACGCAATCCTCTGTCCGGGTAGAACATCGAGATCGGCATCGTTCTGCACCGGGCTCGAAGTTGCCATTCCCACACGCCGGCGATCGGCGGGGGCAGCCGCACGTCGAGTGATTTGTACTTCATGGTGTTCCGTCCTGAGATTCTCAGTGCATGTGGCTTCCACCGTTGATGTCGATCGTGGTGCCGGTGAGGTACGCGGCGTCCTCGGACGACAGGAACGTGATGACGGAGGCAACTTCGCGGGTGGTGGCCGTGCGTCCGAGCGGAATGCCCTGGGCGATGGCCTTTTCCTGTTCGTCGGTGCTGCCGACACGGATGTTGGTGTCCACAGCTCCCGGAGTGACCGCGTTGATCGTCACGCCCGTATCTTCCAACTCACGGGCCAGGGACTTGGTGAAACCGAGCAGAGCGGCCTTGGCCGAGGAGTACGGGACCTTGCCGAAGACTCCGCCGCCGCGTTGCGCCGAGACCGAGGACATGGTGATGATCCGACCCCACCGCTGCTCGATCATGTCCGGCAAGAATGCTTTGGTGACCAGGTAGGTTCCGGTGGCGTTGACCGCGAAGACCTTGTTCCAGAGCTCGACCGTGGTTTCGAGAAACGGCACCGGGGACGTGATGCCGGCAATGTTCGCCACGGCTCCGACCGGTGGCAGGTTCCCTGCTTCGACCTCCGATTTCGTTGCTGCATAGGCCTTGAGAACGGAATCCTCGTCCGATACGTCGATGGCGTGCCCGAACGCAGCGACGTTGTACGCCGCCGCGATCTCTGCCGCAACCTTCTCGGACTTCTCGCCGTCGAGGTCGAGAATGACGACGCCCCAGCCGTCCTCGGCGTAGCGCTCCGCGGTGGCGCGGCCGATTCCCTTGTCGGAGGTAGCCCCGGTGATCACTGCGGTACGGATGGTTGTGGTCATGATGTCTCCTGGTGTGTGTCGAGTAGCAGTTCGGTGATCAGGTCTCCGGCGGCAGTGGTCGCCGCCGGACGTTGTTCGTCGGAGATGTCTCTCGTTTCGAGTTCGAGCGCGAAATGGCCGTTGAATCCCACGGATCGGAGCGCATCGATGCCGCCGCGGAAGTCGACCTCGCCGCGACCCACGCTGACGTTGATGTTGCCCGGGTCGTCGATGGCGTCGGCTCCATCGAGCCGGACGTCGCCGCGGGTCGCATCGCGAACATGAACGTGCGAGATTCGGCTGCCCATCGACCGCGCGAAGTGAATCGGGTCGCCTCCGGAGGCAACAATGTGGCTGAAGTCCATGACGATGCCGATCGCCGGATCGATGCGCTCGGCCAACGCGGCTGCGCGCCCGGTGGTGCAGCAGAGCCGGAACACATGCAGCGACTCGGTCCAGACGTTCACGCCGTGCCGATGGGCCCGTGTCGACGCATAGTTCAGGTTGGCCGCGACCCGATCGAGATCGAAGTCGAGCGACTCGATGGGCTCATGCCCGAGGGCGCCGTTCGGTAGCACGAGCGCCTGAGCCCCCACCTGTGAAGCTAACTCGAGCAGTCGTTCGAGGTGAACAACCGCCCCGAGGTTGGTAGTCGGATCGTTCAGATCTCCGACATCGCAATTGATCGACCGGACGGCCAGGCCTGAGCGCTGCACAACCTCCACCACCTCGCGAACACCACGATCGCCCAGGTCCAGGGGCACGTGGTCGCACACCCCTGGTAGCGATCCCAGGTCGATTTCCGCGAATCCGAGCTCGCCGATGACGTCGAGCGCGCTGCCCAGAGGTAGGTGCCGAAACGAGATCGTCGAGCAGCCCAGCCGCGAATCGAACATCCGAGCCTCCTTCCTGTCGTCGTGATGCGGACCACAGTAGGCACCCCTCCGGCCCTTCGTCAACCGTCGCCGGTTGACTGTTGACAGTAACAGTGGAATAGGTCACACTCGTGATGTTGACAGTCGACGGTCACTTGGACGAGTTTGAAACCAACACCTCAGCAGGAGAGCCCCCATGAGCACAGATGCTCTGCAGATGCGCGGACCGGTTCACGGCACAAAAGACGCCAAACGCGTCGCCGTCGGATCTTCGGTCGGTGCCGTCATCGAAACGTACGACTTCATCGGCTTCGGCACCGCCGCCGCCCTCTACTTCGGAACCGCATTTTTCCCCGGCTCCAACTCCGTCACCGGCACACTCGCGGCCTTCGCCACCCTCGGTGTCGGGTTCGCAGCCCGCCCCCTCGGCGGCATCGTCGGAGGACACCTGGGCGATCGCGTAGGCCGTAAACCCGTACTGGTCGGCTCCCTGATCCTCATGGGCATCGCCACCTTCGCCATCGGCTTGCTGCCCACGTACGCCCAAGCCGGCATCATCGCGCCGATCCTGCTCGTGGTGGTGCGCATCATCCAGGGACTCGCCTTCGGTGCCGAATGGGGCGGCGCGATCCTGATGAGTTACGAGCACGCGCCGTGGCGCAAGAAAGGCAAGTTCACCGGCATCGTGCAGGCCGGCTTCCCCGTCGGACTACTGCTCGCCAACCTCGTCTTCCTCGGAAGCGTGCACCTCGGCGGCGACTGGGCCTGGCGAGTGCCCTTCTTGTTCAGCATCGTCCTGGTCGCAGTCGGCCTGATCATCCGCTCGAAGGTTCCCGAGTCGCCGGTGTTCGACGACGTCAAAGAAGCAGGCGTCTCCAAGTCTCCGATCAAAGAGGCCATCAAGCACGACTGGCGAAACATTCTGCGCGGCATCGGTCTTCGTATCGCCGAGACTGCGGGATACGCAGTGTCCGTCACCTACATGATCTCCTACCTGCACACGCAGGAGCTGGCGACCACGTCCGAGACCATCACCGCACTGTGTATTGCTTCGTTCATCGGTATCTTCGCCACAACCGGTTGGGCCGCCCTCACCGACCGGATCGGACGACGCCCCCTATACATCGCGGTGTGCAGCTTCGCCGCACTGTTCGGAATACCGATGTTCCTGCTCGTCAACACCGGTCTGTTCCTGTTCGTCATCGCGACCATCGTGCTCGCCTACGCCGTCTGCCAGAATGCCCTCGCCGGCGCTCAGGGTGCCTGGTTCCCCGAGCTGTTCGACGCCTCTCGCCGTGCATCGGGAGCTTCACTGGCGTACCAGATCTCGGCCATGGTCTCCGGCTTCACTCCGTTCATAACGACGCTGCTGTTCGTCTGGCTCGGGTGGCTCGGACCGGCCTTGCTGTTCATTGCCTACGCCCTGATCGGTCTCGGCTCCGCCATCGTCACCAAAGAAACCTGGGGCCCGACCGAGAGACGCCTCGCGGCACAGGCAGAACTCGACACCCCAGCGAATTTTCCGGCCACCACACGCGCAAAGGAATTACTGTGAGCACGATAACCGAAGCAGCACAGCATGACTCGAAGAGCAGGATCGAACACGCAGCCGAATTCGCGTACGCCATGCGCCACCATGTCATCGATATGGGCGAAGCTCAGGGACAGGGCTACGTAGGGCAGGCCCTCGGCGCTGCGGACATCTTCGCTGCCGTGTACGCCGACAGGTTGAACTACCGGGCCGAGGATCCCGAATGGGCCGAACGCGACCGCTTTCTGCTCTCCACCGGCCACTACGCCATCGGTCTCTACGCCGCCCTGGCCGCGGCGGGCATCGTCCCCGTCGCCGAACTCGAAACCTACGGCTCGGATGAGTCCCGACTCCCGATGTCCGGAATGGCAACCTACACAACGGGTATGGAAATCTCTGGCGGTTCGCTGGGCCACGGACTGACCGTCGCAGTGGGGATGGCACTCGGACTCCGACATCAGCGTTCCGCGTCGCGGGTATTCAACTTTCTCTCCGACGGCGAACTGGACGAAGGTTCCACCTGGGAGGCCGCGATGGGTGCCCATCACCACCGACTCGGCAACCTCATCGCCATGGTCGACATGAACGCGCTCCAGGCGGACGGCCCCACAGCAGGTGTGCTCGGAATCGAGCCCGTTCACGAGAAATGGGCTGCAATGGGGTGGAGCGTCTACCGCGTGAACGGGAACGATCCCGCGGCCCTGTCTGCCGCATTCGACTCTGCCTGCGCCGCAGCCGAGCCCGTCGGAACACCCTCGATCATCATCTGCGACACCAAGATCGGCTACGGAGTCCCCTTGCTCGAAAACCGGGAGAAGGCGCACTTCATGCGCATAGACGAGAGCGAGTGGAGCATCTGCCGCGACCAGTTGACCGAGCGTTTCACCGACCCGACCTACCTGCAGGAAAACGAGGTTCAGGCATGACCACCACCACTTCCCCCAAACTCAAGACATCGGCGATGATTGCATCGTTCGTCGATCCCGGCCAGCGCACCGCCGACGCACCGTTCGGTCACGCCTTGGTCGAGGCCGCGCAGAACAACGACAAGATCGTCGGCCTCAGCGCCGACCTCGCCAAGTACACCGACATGCACATCTTCGCCCAGGCCTTTCCCGATCGCTTCTTTCAGATGGGCATGGCCGAGCAGCTGCTCCTCGGAGCCTCCGCCGGCATGGCCGAGACCGGACTGATCCCGTTCGCGTCGACGTACTCCGTGTTCGCGGCCCGTCGGGCATACGACTTCCTGTGCCTCGATATCGCCGAACCCAATCTGAACGTCAACATCATCGGCGGCCTTCCCGGCCTCACCACGGGGTACGGACCGAGCCACCAGGCCACCGAGGACATCGCCATCTTTCGCGGGATGCCGAACCTGACGATCGTCGATCCGTGCGATTCGGTCGACATCAGCCAGGCAGTCCCCCAACTCGCCGCCTCCGACGGGCCGACCTACCTGCGCTTGCTTCGCGGCAAGGTGGCAACCGTGCTCGACGAGTACGACTACACCTTCGAGCTCGGAAAAGCCAAGGTCATCCGACCCGGCAACGATGTGGTGCTGGTATCGAGCGGCCTGATGACGATGCGCGCGTTGCAGGCAGCGAAGAATCTCGAGAAACACAACATCGACGTCGCGGTGGTGCATACTCCGACGATCAAGCCGTTCGATGCCGATACTGTTCTGGCTGAACTGGATACACCTCGGTTGGCCTTCACCTGCGAGAACCACACCAAGATCGGCGGTCTGTTCGAGACCGTCGCCTCGGCGATCGTCGAGCGCGGACTCGGCAAGAAGGTCGGTGCGATCTCCTTGCCCGACGAGTTCCTTGCCGCGGGTGCCCTACCCACATTGCACGATCGCTACGGCCTCTCGACGTCCAGTATGGAAGCCCGCATCATGGCAGGACTCTGACACGATGCGGCTTTGCAGTCCGAGGGTCGTCGACGCCGGACGTACACTTACTGTCAACAGCTATCAGTCGACTGTTTGCAGTGAGACGTCATCGACGAAAGGAGCCCCCGCCATGGGGCAACCCGGCGCACTTCTCGGACTGCAGAAGACCAACCTGCGTCAGCAGGCGGTCACCGCTCTGCGATCTGCCATCACCAGCGGTGAGCTTCGTCCCCGCAGCGCCCTGGTCGAGACCGAACTGTCCGAGCGCTTGCAGATCAGTCGAGGCACTCTGCGCGAGGCCCTACGGCAATTGCAGCAGGAAGGCCTTGTCGTCACCGGTGCGCGCGGGCGTCTGCACGTACGCCACCTCGACACCAAGGAGATTCACGACATCTTCTCGGTGCGGGGCGCATTGGAGGGCTTGGCTGCAGCCGAAATCGCTCGACATCCTGAGCGTCCCCGCATAGTCGCGGAATTGCGGGCAGCACTGCAGCTGCTCAATCAGGCCCCGAAGGACGAGACACTCGACGACCGCATCGAGGCAGATCTCGACTTCCATCGCTTGCTTTGTCGATCGGCCGACAACGAGACCCTGCTGCACTCGTGGACGAGTCTCGAAGGTTCGATCCGCATGTCGATCATGTACGCCGGACGTGATCGCGCCCTGGGCAACATGGATGCCGACCGCCACCACGAGATGGTCGACGCCATCGAGGCCGGGGTGCCCGACGATGCGACAGCTGCGGTGCGTGACCACATGATGTGGGCCGTCGGCAATCTCGTTGCGTAGCTGCGGAGGGACTCAGCTGCTGACGGAACCGTTCATCAGACGATCCATCGCGGCGACATCGCTTGCCCGGGTGCGACGAGACAGCGCCGTGTCGAACATGGTGAATCCATGGAATGCGCCAGGCCAGCAATGGAATTCGGTTCTGTTACCTGCGGCCAGAAGTCGGCGGGCGTAGTCGATACCCTGATCGCGTAGCGGGTCGAGTTCGTTGACGGTGAGATAGGTCGGCGGTAGGCCCTCGAGGTCTCGTCGTCGAGCCGGGGATGTGCGTTCGTCCGGAACCCGACCTCCGAGATAATGCTGCCAACTCAGAACCGCATTGCCGGTGTTCCAGAACACGGCGTCGACGCCCTGTTTCATCGACGGCGAGTCGGCTCTGTCGTCGAGTGCCGGTTCGATCAGTGCCTGCATCGCCAGTCTCGGACCGCCGCTGTCACGAAGTTCCAAGGCAGTGCACGCGGCCAGACACGCTCCGGCACTGGTTCCCAAGAGACCGATCCGACCCGGGTCACCGCCGATGCTGTCGGCAGCATCGACCGCCCACTGCACCGCGGTGACACAGTCGTCAACGGCTGCGGGATAGGGGAATTCAGGGGCCAACCGGTAGTCGACGGCAACGACGACGCACTGCAGCGCAGCCGCGAGACCTGCGTTTCCTTCATCGTTCGAGGCAGCCGAGCCCAATGCGAAACCGCCGCCGTGCATTTCGACCACGACGGGCAACGGCCTGCTGGCCACCCTACGCGGACCGGTGATCCGGACGCCGACGGTGTGCCCGTCGAAATCCGCACTCGCGTTCGAGACAACGACGTTTGCAGACAGAGGCTCCGGGCCGCTCGTCGGCGCGGCCCGAGCAGCAGTGATGTCGCGAAAGTCCACGGCCGGAACCTCCTTCACCACACGTTGCAGCTCTGGATCGAGGTCGTCGATGCGCATACATTTCACAGTAGGTGTCGCGGGCAGTGAAAGTGACTCTGAACGCACTAAATTACTGAGCCGCGAGATTGTGGTCATGGACGGCGTCTCGCCTCAGCGTGAGATCCGCATTGAAGTCTTCGCGTCCCCACGTGAGAAGGACCCACCCGACGTACAGACCGCGCACGGTCGGTCTACCCTCGTACCGGCCGACGACGTGACGGACCGGCTTTCTGTCAACGGTCACCTTGCCGAAATGCGCGCGGTGTCCGGCCCGCGCGCACACGAAAGAAGCTGGTGAAGTTGGACGGGTCGTCGAACCCGAGCTGAATTCCGATGTCCAACACAGACAGTGACGTGAACACCAGCAATCGCTTCGCCTCGAGCACAATTCGGTCGTCGATCGTCTTCTTCGCGGTCGTTCCATGACTGTCGGCAGCTCGGTTCAAGGTGCGCTCGGAATACCCCAGGCGCTGTGCGTAGTCCGAAACCTTACGCAGCGAACGGAATTGAGCTTCCACCTCGGCTCGAAACCATGCGAACACTTCCGCTCCCTCAGAAGCGGGGTTACCGTCGGTCTCCGAACTCAGTCGTAGGAGTAGGCACGCCAACGCCGAACGCCCGATCTCGCGTCGGACACCGGGGCCGGACGACGGCGGCATCGGCGCGAAAAGCGCGTCGAGCGCCGCGTGGACCCCGGCGCTCGTGCCCGCATCTGCGGTCCAGAAGCTGCGCATGCTCGCTGCCGTGATCGCCAACAGTTGCTGAGTGGACGGCCCGACCGCATGAGAGGCGAACATCGCCACCGATCCGGACAACGTGTCGATCTCGCCCCATTCATGGACTTGGCCCGCATGAATCCATACGACATCCCCCGGGCCGATGTCGTACTCGATGAAATCGATTCGGTGCACGGTCCGGCCAGATTCCACCCGAAAAAGCAGGTCGAAGTTCAATCGCTGCGGAGCAACGAACTCTCGTTGACCACCGCTACGCACGATCGCTCGAAGCGTCGTCAGCTCGATCTCGATGTCGGGCGCGGAAGGGGTGAACTCGACACCTCGAACAGAATTGCTTTGTCGCATATTTACCAGTCTGCCGCAGGTCGTCACCAGAGAACAGTGCCCAGACGTGGCATCTTCAGAAGGAATCGACTTGCAAACAGAAGGACACCACGATGACCGACCTGACATTTACCACCCTCGATACCGGCCCGAGCACGCTGGACAAGACCGTCACGCTCGTATCCGGTGACACGGAAGCGGTGCTCGTCGACGCCGGATTCACACGCGCGGACGGACACCGAGCCGTGGCAGAAATTCTCGATTCCGGCAAGGAACTCACGACCGTCTTCATCAGCGCAGGCGACCCGGACTTCTACTTCGGAGCCGAAGTGGTCCAGGATGCTTTCCCGAACGCCCGGTTTGTCGCACCGGCCGATGTCATCGACCACATCGACCACAGTTACGACAAGAAGCTCGAGGCGTGGAAGAACCTCGGGGTCAATCTGCCGACCCGCCGCGTCACTCTCGAAGCCTTCACCTCCGACACGATCACGGTGGACGAGCAGGTCCTCGAACTGCGCAACGCAGACCTCGATCCGCACAACCGCGGATGGTTCCTGTTCGACCCCGCTACTCGCACAGTGGTGGGAGGCGTCCTGGTGTTCAGTGGCCTGCACGTGTGGACTGCGGACTCCTCGACCCCCGAACTCCGCCAGAAGTGGATCGCCGGCTTGGACACGGTCGAGGCCTTGAATCCGACCACCGTGATCGCCGGACATCGCTCCGCGGGAGCTGCAGCGGACGGTGCCGCGCTGGCACATACCCGCGATTACCTGAAGAACTTCGAGCGCATCGTCGGGGAGAAGGAAAATGGCGCTGAGGTCGAAAAGGCGCTTCTGGCCGAGTACCCCGACGCGGGTCTTGCGGTGGCCGCGCATCTCGGGGCACTTGTCGCAAAGGGCGAAATGGCATGGGGATGAACGAATTGTCGTCCGATCCGTCGCCGGCCGCAGTGGTCCGTCGGCAGTACATCGCATCGGCCGCCGGCGATCTGAACGCACTTCGCGACACGCTTGCCCCGGATGTGGAATGGACCGAGATGGCAGGGTTTCCGTTGGCGGGCACGTACCGGACGCCGACCGGTGTTACCTCCAATGTGATGGAAAAGCTCGGTGCCGAATGGGAGAACTGGATCGCGCACGACGACACCTACGTGGTCGATGGTGAGAACGTCGTGGTCCTCGCCCGATACACCGCGAAGCACAAACAGACCGGCAAAGCCTTCTCTGCACGGGTTGCCCATCACTTCGTCGTGCGCGGAGGACTGATCGTCCGATTCGAGCAATTCGTCGATACCGCAGTAGTTCGGGACGCAGCCACCGAGTAGACCACCAGTGGACGAGACGGATGGGCTCGCTGCAGTCAGCGAGCCCATCCGTCACACAGAACGCGGTCAGAATCCCACTTTGTCCGCACCCTTGAGGTCGAGCATTACTCGAGCCTCGTCAGGTGTGGCGACCTCGAAATTCAGCGCCTCGAGAATGGTTCGAATCCGGGTGACCTGCTCGGCATTCGATGCGGCCAGCTGTCCCGGGCCGATCCACAAGGAGTCTTCGAGCCCCACTCGCACATGGCTACCCATGGCAGCACCGATGGTCGCGAGCGGCATCTGGTTCTTGCCCGCACCGAGGATCGACCACTGGTAGTTCTCACCTAGCAATCTGTCTGCGGTACGACGCATGTGCATGAGATCCTCGGGGTGTCCGCCGATCCCGCCCAGTAGTCCGAACACGGACTGGACGAACAGCGGACCACGGGCAAGTCCACGTTGGTGGAAATGACTGAGGTTGTTGAGGTGCGAGATGTCGTAGCACTCGAACTCGAAGCGGGTGCCGCCGGCGTTCCCGATTTCCAGAATTCGCTCGATATCGGCGAACGTGTTCTTGAAGACCAGGTCTCGTGATTTCTCCAACGCATCACGTTCCCACTGGTGCTCGAACTCGGTGAACCGGTCCAGCATCGGGTACAACCCGAAGTTCATCGAACCCATGTTCAACGATGCGAGTTCGGGCGAGAATGTCGCGACCGGCCTCATCCTCTCCTCGACGGTCATGTGCGGCGAACCACCCGAGGTCAAATTGATGACCGCGTCCGTATTCGCCTTCAGCTTCGCCAGAATGGGCTCGAAATGCTTGGGGTCTTGTGACGGGCGACCGTCTTCGGGATCTCGGGCGTGCATGTGCACGATCGCTGCACCGGCCTCGGCTGCCCCGATGGCGGCGTCGGCGATCTCGTTGGCCGACACCGGTAGGTACGGGGACATACTCGGCGTGTGAATTGCGCCGGTCACAGCGCTGGTGATGATCACTTTGCGTTTGCTGGCCATAACTTGCTCTCTTTCGCGAGTTCTGAGTAAAAGTTCAGCTTCAGTGAGCGGCGACTGCCGCTTTACTGGGATCCTCGGTGCCCATGCGGAGCTTCAAACTCAGGAGCGCGCCCACCGTGCACATAGCGGCGACGAAGAACAGACCGCTGAATTTGTTACCGGTGGCATCCTCGAAGAAGCCCATGACATAGGGGCCGACAAATCCTCCGGTGAGGCCGATCGTGTTGATGAATGCGAGACCGAAGGCGAGGCGCTTACCGCTCATCCGGGTCGCCGGGAACGTGAACAGGATCGGTTGAATGGCGTAAAAGCTGAACGCCGCCAGGCAGAATCCGATCAGTCCCAGCACGGCACCACTGACTGCTCCGATAGAAAAGCCCACTGCGATACCGAGCATTGCAACGGCGGCGATGATGCGGCTACGTCCGGCTTTGGTGGCGAATCGCGGCATGAATATTGCGCCGATGCCGGCGAAGATCCACGGAATCGCTGCGAGTAGCCCGATCTCGAATGTGGTGAGGTCGCCATACGTCCCGATCAACGACGGCAGGAAGAAGCTCAGCGAGTAAATTGCGATCTGGTGTGCGAAATAGATTCCGACGACGAGCAGTATTTGTTTGTCTCGCAACACATCTCGAAAGCTCGAATTCCCGGCCGAGTCTGCACCGGAGTCTTCTTCCGCTTTGATGCGCGCCTCGAGATCCTTGCCTTCCTCTGGACTGAGGAAGGTTGCCTCGGTCGGCCGATTGGGAAGCGTCTTCCACACGACCACGCTCAACAGGACTGCGGGAATACCCTCGATGATGAACATCCACTGCCAACCGTGCAGGCCGCCGAGTCCGTCGAGCATCAACAGCAGCCCGCCGAGCGGAGATCCGACGATCTGAGCAATCACAACGCCCAGCAAGAAGAGTCCGATTGCGCGAGCACGGTCCTTGATCGGGAACCACTGAGTCAGATAGAACATCACGCCCGGAAACAGGCCGGCCTCGGCGATACCGAGCAGCATGCGCAGGATGTAGAACGACATCTCACCCTGGATCAACGCCATCGACATCGACAACAGACCCCAGGTGATCATGATTCGCGTGAACCAGAATCGGGCTCCGACCTTGTGCATGATCAGGTTGGAGGGAATCTCGGAAAGCGCGTACGTGAGGAAGAAGAGCCCGGCACCGATTCCGTACGCGGTTGCCGACAGCCCGAGGTCGATCTCGAGACGATCTTTCGCCATTCCGATATTGGTCCGGTCGATGAAGGCAATGACGTAGACGATCACCAGAAGCGGCATCAGGCGGCGGAAAACTACCTTCGTGATGGTCTCCGGCGATCTCATCGCCGTTACCGGGGCTTGCGTTCGGGACATGGTTGGCCTCTGCAGTCGGTGAGTGTGTGGTCGGGGTCGACGCTGGGGTGTGACCAGCGCCATATTCAACGTGTGATGCCCATTACAGAGGTGCCTCTCAAGCTTAAGCAACGTTAAGTAGGGCATCAGCCATCTCGGACTCCCCACCCCGACTTAACGTTGCTTAATATTAAGCACACCGACTGTAATCGGCATCACACAACCGCCGCGGAGTAGAGCATGCTTCGCACCGCTACTCGAAGCATCCTGCGCGTCGGTACAATTTCAGGAGACTTTGTGACTGCAACCCACGCGCCGGGCAACGACATCACCGTCGAACTGGCTTACGGCAGAACAGGATTGTCCGTTCAGCTGCCTGCCGACCGAACCACCGTGGTCGAACCGGTATTTCGACCCGCCGCCACCGACCCGCACTCCACATTGCGAGCGGCGCTTGCAGGCCCAGTAGCAGGGCCCGCACTGCGAGACGTGGTCGAACGCGGCCAGACGATCGCCGTATCCCTGTGCGACTCCACCCGTCCGCAGCCTCGCGAAGCGATGGTCAGAGCACTACTGGCCGAGCTGGAGGGGATAGTCGATCGTTCCGACTTCGTCCTGCTCGTCGCAACCGGAACTCATCGCAGCAACACCGATACCGAACTGCGCGCCATGCTTGGGGACGACCTCGTCGACACGATGCGGATCATCAACCACGATGGACGAGACCCCGAATCCTTGCAATGGATGGGGACTTTCGGCAAAGGCGTCCCGGTATGGCTGAACCGCCACTGGGTCGATGCGGACATTCGGATCACCACGGGCTTCGTCGAACCGCACTTCTTCGCCGGCTTCAGTGGAGGACCCAAGTTGGTAGCTCCTGGTCTCGCTGGCCTCGACACTGTGTTGACTCTCCACAACGCCGACAGAATAGGCAGTGAGAACGCGACGTGGGCGGTGTGCGAGGGCAATCCGGTACATGACGACGTACGCGCAATCGCGGTGGGGACCGGCGTCGATTTCGCATTCGACGTAGTGCTCAACCGCGAGCAGAAGATCATCGCGGCGTTCGGTGGAGCATTGCTGGAGATGCACGCGGCCGCGCGCGAGGTGGTTCGTGAGCTGTCGATGTGCCCGGTACCCCAGCTCTACGACGTCGTCGTCACGACCAACTCCGGATTTCCGCTGGACCAGAGCGTCTACCAGGCAGTGAAGGGAATGACTGCCGCAGCCACGGTGGTCAAGCCCGGCGGTCTGATCATCTGCGCCGCGGAATGCAGCGACGGCTTCCCCGACCACGGTTCTTTTCGAGAGGTACTCGCGTCCGAGGCCACGCCCGCGGCATTGCTCGAGGCAATCTCGGCAAGAACCGAAACCGTGCCGGACCAATGGCAGGTGCAGGTCCTCGCCCGGGTGCTGGCCCAAGCACGCGTCGGCGTGTACACGACCTCGCTGTCCGACTCCGAATTACGAACAGCCCATTTGTTTCTCGTACCCGATGTCGGCGATGCAGTCCGAGCCGAACTGGCGCGGCTCGGCCCTGACGCCAGGGTGTGCGTTCTGCCCGAAGGACCCCAGACCATTCCCTACGTGACGACAGGAGTTCTCGCATGAAAGACAACGCAACTCTGACAGCAGCGAAGGACCGTTTGATCGCTCGTCTGTCACTCGAGGACCGGGTCCTGATCGCGTTCTCGGGCGGAGCCGACTCGGCACTGCTCGCCTACACCGCGACCCAGGTAATGGGCACAAGAGCGCTGGCGGTCACGGCCGTGTCCGCAAGCTTGCCTGCATCCGAGCGCAGTGCGGCAGCAGAGTTCGCCCGGAACCACGGCATTGCACATATCGAGGTCTGCACGAACGAGATGAGCAATCCGGACTACATCGCCAACGACGGCAACCGCTGCTTTCACTGCAAGACTGCACTGTTCGATGCGCTCGAACCGATGGCTGTGCTGATGGACGCACGGATGGCACTCGGGACCAATCTCGACGACCTCGGCGACCACCGGCCCGGACAAACTGCCGGCCGCCTTCGCGGTGCGATAGCACCGATGGTCGATGCAGGTCTGTCGAAGGCCGACGTTCGTGAGATCAGCGCCTCGTACGGGCTCACGACTGCCACCAAACCGGCCGCTGCATGCCTGTCGTCTCGAATTGCGTACGGCGACAGCGTCACTCCTGCTGCTCTTGCTCGGATCGAACAAGCGGAGGAATCGCTGAAGAGTCTCGGGTTTCACAACTTTCGAGTTCGCGCACATGCCGACGGCACCCTTGCCAGACTCGAAATGCCCCAGGCCGACATGGACGAGGCCTTCCGCTCCAGAGACAGGATCAGAGCCGAGCTGCGTTCCGCGGGCTTTCTCTTCGTCTCGCTCGATCTCGGTGAATTCCGCAGCGGCGCAATGAATGCGCTACTTCCTTTGACGACGGTGACTCGATGAGTGCCGGCCGCACCGCGCCTTCGGTGCGCCAACTGAACTACACCGTCGACGTCGACCGGGAGCGCCGCCAAGGGCTACCGGAAGT
Organism: Rhodococcus ruber; assembly: GCF_027270735.1. Taxonomy (GTDB): domain Bacteria; phylum Actinomycetota; class Actinomycetes; order Mycobacteriales; family Mycobacteriaceae; genus Rhodococcoides; species Rhodococcoides rubrum_A. Next base: position 463,887 of record NZ_JAPWIJ010000006.1, read on the forward strand.
CGTATACGGCCCCGGCAAGACTGCACCGGAGATCGCAAAAATCGTCGAGACACTTCTGCTGGCCAATTCCGGCCCGATTCTGGTGACTCGAATCGAAGCCGATGATGCGGCGGTGGTCACTGCATCGGTTGCTGGCGGACGCTACGACCGCGCCGCACGCCTCCTGGTGTGGAGGCCCGCCGATCCCCGTCGGATTTCGGTCGGAGTAGTGACCGCGGGAACCGCAGACGGGCCGGTCGCCGATGAAGCCGTTGCCGTCGCAACGGCAATCGGGCTGTCCGTCGAGCACATACGCGATGTGGGTGTGGCTGGTATACACCGGCTTCTCGGCCGCGTGGACGAGATCCGTGCGATGGACGCGGTCATCGTGGTCGCGGGAATGGAAGGCGCTCTTGCCAGCGTCGTCGGCGGACTCGTCGCGACACCGGTGATCTGTGTTCCCACCTCGGTCGGCTACGGGGCGTCGTTGGACGGTGTCACCGCTCTGCTGGCCATGATGACGTCCTGCGCCGCGGGGATGACGGTAGTGAACATCGACTCCGGTTTCGGTGCCGCCATGGCCGTCCATCGAATTTTCGCAGCTCGATCGATGATGTCGGACGATCGGAGTCGATCATGATTCTCTGGCTCAACCCCATTGCCGGCATTTCGGGCGACATGATGTTGGGGGCACTTCTCGACCTCGGCGCACCGATCGAGACCCTTCGCAAGGCGATCGCCTCGACCGGAATCACCGGCTGGACCATCGACGTCGAGAGCGTCGAACGGCAGGGTGTTCGCGCACTGCACGCTGTGGTCGACGTCGATGATGTTGTCGCCGAACGCCATGCACACGAGCTGATCACGATGGCAGAGAGGGCAATACCCCGCGAGGCCGCAGATCTCGCGGCCGATGCCGTTCGTGCACTGGCCCGAATCGAGTCACGAATTCACGACACACCGGTCGAATCGGTACACCTCCACGAGCTCGGTGGTGTCGACACCATCGTCGACACTGTCGGTGTAGCCGCCGCATTGCACGCGCTCGACATAGACGAAGTATGGTCGGGTCCAGTCGGCTTGGGCGTCGGCCAGACACGAGCAGCACACGGCATCATTCCTGTGCCGGCACCTGCCACTCTCGAACTGTTACGCGGATCGCGTGTTCGCGGAATCGATTCCGACACCGAAACTGTCACCCCGACCGGAGCCGCGCTCCTCGCCGCCGTGAAAACTCGATACGGCCCGGTACCCGAAATGACCATGGATGCAGTGGGATACGGCGCCGGAACGCGGGACACACCGGGTCGTCCGAACGTACTCACCGCGGTGCTCGGTACACGCCTGCGTTCAGAGAGTCGCCCCGACGCCATGATGGTTCTGGACACCACGGTGGACGATGTCACCGGCGAGATACTCGGCGAGTTGATCCCAGCGCTGCTGACGGCCGGCGCAGCCGACGCATGGATCACTCCCGTGGTCGGCAAGAAGAACCGGCCTGCCCACGTGATCTCGGCGCTGTGCACCTCACCCACCATGACCGTCGTCGAGGAGTGCCTTCTCGCGAGGACCGGCTCACTGGGTGTCCGCAGAACACACGTCGATCGGCGGACCCTGCCACGTCACATGGAGGTGGTGAACGTCGACGGACACGACGTGCGGGTCAAGGTGGGCCCGCATCGATCGAAGCCGGAACACGACGACTTGGTTGCGGTGTCCACCGCGACAGGAGTGCCACTGCGATCGGTGGCCGAGCGAGTACAGACCCTGGTGAACGATCACCACACCCGCACCCATCCGCACACTCACTGATCGACACGACAACCGAGAGGTAGATTCATGACTACGACACCAACCATCCAGCAGATCGCTGTAGTGGGGGCCGGCTACATGGGCGGCGGCATAGCCGTCACATTCGCGGCGCACGGTTATCAGGTGCTCATCGCCGATGTCGATGCCGCCACTGCGGAGCGGGCTCGCGACCGTCTTCATGCCGAAGCCAAGCAGTTCGAGGCCAACGACCTTGTGCCCCTGGGCTTTGCTTCCGCAGTTGCACAGAACTTGTCCGCGGCCGAGTCCATGGAAGCAGCCGTCGCCGACGCCGACTTCATCATGGAGGTCGTACCGGAGATCGAGTCGATCAAACTCGACGTCCTCCGCCGCCTCTCGACCGCGAACCCGACGGCAACGATCGGAACCAATACCTCCGCAATTCCGATCACTTCTCTCGCAGTCGGAGTCGAGAATCCTGATCGATTCCTCGGTGTGCACTGGATGAATCCTGCGCCCTTCATTCCGTGCGTGGAGATCATCCCCCACACCGGCACCCGCGAAGGCCTGGTCGATTTCGCTTCGGACTTGATGCGCGCGGTGGGCAAACGCCCGTCCACAGTGTCCGACAGCCCGGGATTCGTCGCCAACCGCCTGCAGTACGCATTGCTGAAGGAAGCATCGACCATGCTCTCCGAGGGGGTGGCAACTGCCAAGGAGATCGACGCAATCGTCTCGAACTCGTTCGGGTTCAGACTCTCGTTCTTCGGCCCCTTCGCCATCGCGGACATGGCAGGACTGGACGTCTACCAAGGGGCATTCGGTGTACTCGAACGCGCGTACGGTGAGCGCTTCTCCACACCCGACGTCATCGAGAAGTCCGTTGCTGCAGGTAACTTCGGCATCAAGACAGGTAAGGGACTTCTCGATCTCGACGCGGAGAGTCAGGATGACCTGTTGGCCTACCGCGACCGCGCATACGTCGAATTGAACCGTCTGCGCGATCGACTCGGCGAGTCTCCCGCACTACGCTGATCCGACACGAATCGGTGCACCCACGGGGGTGCACCGATTCGCCCGATCTCAGACGTCCACAAGTGCCGCAAGTGCTTCCGTTCCCGGCCGAAGCCGGCCGGATTCACACGCGTGCACGATCTCGACCACCCGATCGTTGAGTGGTGAAGCGATCCCGAGCGAGCGGGCTGTGGCGGCCACTCCCCCATTGATGACGTCCACCTCGGTGATTGCGCCGCGCTCGAGATCCTGGAGCATCGACGCTTTCGTCTTACCCAGTCTGCGCATGAGAATCGCCAGGGACTCGTCCGCCCGCGCTGCATCACCGGTAGACCGCACAACGAGGTCATCCGGTGCCACCCCCACGATCTCCGCCAAGTCGACATCGAGTGCGGAAGCGACGTCGTACGCTTCGGTCCACAGCCGATACGCGACCGCACGTGCCACGTGGTCGGAGGCTATGTCCTCGTACAGTCCTCCGGTGACGGCTCCGAGTCCCGAGAATGTGCTGTTGAGCAACAACTTCGACCACACTCGACCGAGGATGCGGTCCGATGTCACCACCTCGGCAGCGGCCGAGAGAACCTCTGCGAGTGTCGCCAGCCTCTGCGTGGATCGGCCGTCGACCTCGCCGATGACGAACGGCGCGACGGTGGTCTGGGCGAGGTGCCCCGGACCCAGGTTCGTTGCACCCCATTCGGTGATTCCGACGACGAACCGGTCCCGTCCGACCACGTCGCCGATCACGTTCTGCACAAGACCATTTCCCAGACTCACGTACGTGTCGACGCGATCCGACTCCATCAGCGGTGTCAAAGCAGACCGAAGGTAGGGGGCCTTGAGTGTCACCAGCGCGAAGTCGAACTGCCCGTCCAAGTCGTCTGCCGACTCGACGGCCGGCACCCGCACGGTCGAGGTTCCCGTCGGCTCGTCGAATTGCAGGCCGCGGCCCGACATGAGGCCGACGTGCTCGGAGGAGGTATCGAGAACGACGACGTCATGGCCGCTTCGGGACAGGTGCGCCGCGGTGACACCCCCGATGGCTCCGCCGCCGACGACGAGTACGCGAGGTGTTACTTCTGGGCTGTCGGGCATCCGCATGTGGTTCCGATCCGTAGATGGTGAGCGCGTAGGACGGTCTGGAAAGATCCTCCGGCCCCGTCGATCCGTCGAATGAGCAGTTCTGCTGCCTGCGAGGCCATTTCACGGCGCGGCTGAAAGACGGTGGTGAGCTCGAGTAACGGCGACGCGCCGGAATACAGCCCGTCGAAACCGGTGACCGCGATATCGCCGGGAACGTCGACATCAGCGGCTCGCAGTGCGCTCATCGCACCCAGCGCCACCGCATCGCTACCGCAGACGATCGCGCTCGGTAATTCGTTGCGCGCCAGCATTGTCTCGACGACGTCGTACCCGGCCTGCTCACTCACGTATGTGCTGTATTGCTGAGCGTCGGTGCTGCGGAGCCCACGCGCTTCGACGGCATCCCGGAAGCCTCTGGCCCGGGCATTCGTCGCGCTGGATGCGAGCGGACCCACAATGGTGACGACATCTGTGCAGCCATGGTCGGCCACATGGTTCATCATCTCGAAAGCCGCTGTGTAGTCGTCGATTCCGACAAAATCTGCCTCGATCTGCTCGATTCGACGATAGAGCTGGGCGATCGGGATATGGGCGCTGCGCAATGCCCTGACGACATTGCCGTCGGACGGGTACAGGACCGTCATCACGACGCCGTCGACATTGCGAGCGATCATCGCGTTCACGATCGGCTCGAGCGTGTCGTGGTCCTCCTGCGTGTGGGTCAGGAACACCTCGTACCCATGAGCTCGCGCAGCATCGATGACACCGGCAGCAATTTCGGTGTAGAAGGGATTGGCCACGTCGCTCAGGACCAAGCCGATCACCCTGGTCTGCTCGGACCGCAGACGGTGTGCACGAGCGCTGGAGGTGTGCCCGAGTTGTTCGGCCACCTCGAGCACCCGCAATCGGGTCTCTTCGGAGACACCTGATCGTCCGTTCATCACGTAGGACACGGTCGCGGGCGAGACTCCGACCACCCGTGCGACTTGCGCGGCAGAGACCCGGTTCGGCCGCTGATGGGTGAGGCCCGGATCCGACGCATTCACCGCACACCTCCTTCGTTCACAGGGTGTGGGCCGCCCTGTGCCTGGCGACGTTGTCCACGTACGACCGGGCATTCGCGCGGTTTCCCTCTATCTCGTCCGACGTCAGACTACGGCGGACCTTGCCAGGAATACCCGCGACCAACGACCCGCTCGGCACGACTGCGCCCGCGGTGACGACGGCACCGGCAGCGACGAGACTCCCCCGACCCACGACCGCCCCGTTCATGACGATCGCACCCATGCCGATCAGGACGTCATCGCCGATAGTGCAGCCATGCAGAACGGCGTTGTGTCCCAACGACACTCCCGTCCCGATTTCGAGTGGGAATCCGGGATCGGCATGCAACACACATCCGTCCTGGACGTTGGTGCGGTCGCCGATCCGAATGGTCTCGTCGTCGGCGCGAATCACCGATCCGTACCAGACACCGACTTCCGAGCCCAGAGTCACTCGCCCGATCACCACGGCTGTGGGAGCCACCCACGCGGAATTTTCGGTCTCGACCTGCATACCGTCGAGGTGCACGATCATCGGACGTCCATCCGATGCGCCGTCGGAGTGGTCGAGTACTCGCGCGCGATCCTCGTACCGACTTCGACGAGCAGAGTGCGCGCATCGGCCATACTTCGGTCGGGGTCCGGCTCGAGATCAGCCAGCGCGTACACCCCGTCGAGCCCAGCGGCAGTGGCCTGCTCACTCGTCACGCTGGATCGACCCACTGCGGCGACCGCCGGAACACCCGCGCGCCGCGCCGAGGCCGCGACCCCGATGGGGCCCTTGCCCCGCAGGCTCTGCGCATCGAGTGACCCCTCGCCCACGATGACGAGGCTTGCGCCGCTCAGCACATCCTCGAAGCAGGTCAGCTCGAGCAGCAAGTCGATCCCCGATACCAGCGTCGCGCCGAACACCGCATGCAGACCGAATGCGATGCCTCCCGCAGCGCCTACCCCTGGCACTTCCCGCACGTCATCGCCGACCGCATCTGCGACGACGTCCGCCCAACGGGTGAGGGCACGGTCGAGCAATCGGACTGTGTGGGTGTCGGCACCTTTCTGCGGTGCGTACACGGCGGAGGCACCGTGTGATCCGAGCAGCGGATTGTCCACATCACACGCCACCACCAGTTCTACATCTGCCATCCGTGGATCCAGACCTGTGAGATCGAGCCTGTGTGCGAAACCCAGATCGCTGGGGCAGGGGTACACACTGTCGCCATCCCCGTCCAGGATGCGTCCGCCGAGCGCAGTGACCGCGCCGGCTCCGCCGTCCGTGGTCGCACTTCCGCCCACCCCCAGCACAATTTTCCGAGCACCTCTGTCGAGAGCGTCCGAAATCAACTGCCCGACACCGCGAGTCGACGCCGTCCGGGCGGTCGTGGAGTTGGGTGCGGCACTGCCGAGAGCGGAAAGACCAGCAGTCGAGGCCATTTCGATGACTGCAGTGCCGTCCTTCCAGCCGTAGGTAGCAGACAGCGTCGACTGGAGGGGCCCGGTCACCTGACAGGTCACCGCGGTGAATCCCTGTCGCAGGACCATGTCCACGGTGCCGTCGCCACCGTCGGCGATGGGGAACTCACGGATCCGGACCGATGGGTCGACGGCCGTCAGACCGTCGGAAATCGCACTGGCTGCATCGGCAGCCGTCAGCGATCCCTTGAATTTGTCGGGTGCCACGACGACGTGGCCGATCTCCCCCAGGAGATGTCGAGTACGCAAGGTGCCCTCCGGGCTTCGGTGCGACACGGCGACTGGTTCCGGGCGCAGGCGGATCGTTCTACGGCACGAACCTAAGTGTGACCCAGATCATTAAGCAATGTTAAGTCAAATCGCTCCTGGGTATGTCGGATCCTTGGGTGCCGTCTGATCGAGGAAGTGCGTGGACTGCCCGAACACGGATTCGGTCGACCGCGACCAGACCGTGGTGATGTCACTGTCCATTCAGCGGACACCTTGCCGGAGATCTTTCACTGTATGAGCACTCTCGGCATACGCCTTGCCTCAAAAATCCTTCTGCAGTTATCTTTTCCGAGCACGGCCGGGCGATCGCCAGATGGACAGTCACGATGTCCTCGCCGCAATAGGATCGAATCGAAGGTGGAACAGTCATGACGGTATCTGTCATCGTTGCCGGTGCTCGTACGCCCGTCGGGCGCTTCTCGGGCGCACTCAAGGACTTCTCGGGGTCGGATCTCGGTGGGATCGCCATCAAGGGTGCACTCGAGAAGGCCGGTGTTGCTCCGGATCAGGTCGACTACGTCATCATGGGACAGGTTCTCACCGCCGGAGCCGGCC
>NZ_JAPWIJ010000007.1 GCF_027270735.1 Rhodococcus ruber
TCTCCGGTTGCGCCAATTCCAGCCGGAGACTCGCCGATCAAGTCCCATTAGGATGGACACCCGAGATCGTTTCGTCCATCCCAGGGAGTTGCCTACAGTGCGCGTCGTCTTTGCCGGAACACCGGACCCCGCAGTCCCATCGCTGCGGAGGTTGCTGGAGTCCGAACGCCACGAGGTGATCGCTGTGGTGACCCGGCCCGACGCCGCATCGGGTAGGGGTCGAAAGACAGTTCGCTCCCCGGTCGGTCTGCTGGCCGACGAGCACGGCATTCCGGTGTTCACGCCCGCGAAGCCGTCGGACCCGGATTTCGTATCGCAGCTGATCGACCTCGCACCCGATGTCTGCCCGGTTGTGGCATACGGCGCACTGCTGCCTCAGCCGGTTCTCGACATTCCTCGTTTCGGCTGGATCAACCTGCACTTCTCGCTGCTGCCCGCATGGCGCGGTGCCGCGCCCGTACAGGCCGCCATCGCCGCAGGCGACGAAATCACCGGAGCTTCCACGTTCCTGCTCGACGCGGGGATGGATACCGGCCCGGTGCTCGGCGTCGTCACCGAGAGAATCCGCACAGCCGACACCACGGGTGACCTGCTCACCAGACTCGCCTCGAGTGGAGCCGAGCTGCTGACCGCAACCCTCGACGCAATAGAAGACGGAACCGCAGGCGCCCATCCGCAACCCGACGACGGTGTTTCGTACGCCGGCAAGGTCACCGTCGACGCGGCGCGCATCGACTGGAACCGATCAGCCGCTTACATCGATCGGCACATCAGGTCGGTCACCCCGGCACCGGGCGCGTGGACGACGATCGGTGACCTCCGCGTCAAGATCGCCCCGGTGCAGCTGGTGCCCGACTCGTTGCCTCCCGGCGCGATCGAGGTACGCAAATCCGGTGTGCACGTCGGAACGGGCACGACCGCACTCGTTCTCGGGGATATCCAACCCCAGGGCAAGAAGGTCATGAAAGCACTCGACTGGGCGCGCGGCGCTCGGCTGGACGATACGGCGGTAGCGCGATGACAGAACCCGACAGGCCCCGTAAGCGTGAGTCCGGTCAGCCACGAAAGGTCGTGAAGAAGTCGCCAGGAGCTCGCGGTCCCAAAGGAAACCGTCCTCCGCAGGGCGCGGGGCCCCGTGCAATCGATGCGATCGATCCAGCACGCCGCGCGGCCAGGGACGTGCTGAAGGCGGTCCGTGAGCGTGATGCCTACGCCAACCTGGTGCTGCCCGGCTTGTTGCGGGAACGGAAGCTGGACTCGCGCGATGCCGCGCTGGCCACCGAACTGGCCTACGGCGCGTCCCGCGCGCGTGGGGTGCTCGACGCGGTGATCGCCCATGCGGCCGGGCGGCCTGCGTCGGAAATAGACGGGCCTCTGCTCGACATTCTGCGGCTCGGCTCCTACCAGCTGCTTCGGACCCGGGTGGCACCGCACGCGGCCGTCGCCACGTCGGTGGATCTGGCCCGGTCCGAATTCGGCACCGGCAAGGCTGGTTTCGTCAATGCGGTGCTGCGGCGCGTGTCCGAACGCACTGCAGCGCAGTGGGTCGACGAACTGGCGCCGCCTGCAGCGACCGATCCGGTCGGCCACCTCGCGTTCGAGTACGCACATCCCAAGTGGATCGCGCAGGCCTTCGCCGACGCGCTCGGCGCCGATGCCGGTGAACTCGCTGCCGTGCTCGAAGCCGACGACGCACGGCCCTCGGTTCACCTGGTCGCTCGGCCCGGAGAGATCTCGGCCGAAGAACTGGCGTTGATCACCGGGGGAGAGGAGGGCCCATATTCCCCGTACGCCGTGCACCTCGACGGCGGCGATCCCGGCAAGCTCGACGCCGTACGTGACGGGCTGGCCGGGGTTCAGGACGAGGGCAGTCAACTCGTCGGACGGGCGCTCACCCTTGCGCCACTGGTCGGTGCGGACGGGGGTCGTTGGCTGGACCTGTGCGCCGGCCCGGGAGGTAAAGCTGCCCTGCTCGGTGCCATCGCCGAGATCGACGGTGCCACAGTCGATGCCGTCGAGCCGACGCCGCACCGCGCCGATCTGGTGTCCAAGACGACCAAGGACCTTCCGGTGACGGTGCACACCGTCGACGGCAGGCAGTCCGGACTCGACGGCGGCTACGACCGCGTGCTCGTGGACGCGCCGTGCACCGGGCTCGGTGCTCTACGTCGTCGGCCCGAGGCGCGCTGGCGACGACTGCCGTCCGACGTCGCAGCGCTGGTGACGCTGCAGAAAGAGTTGCTGGCAGCGGCGATCGATCTGGTTCGTCCCGGTGGAGTGGTGCTGTATTCGACGTGCTCGCCGCACCTGTCCGAAACCACGGCTGTCGTCGCCGACGCGGTCCGCCGATTCGGCGTCGAGCCGCTCGATACACGCGAACTCGTGCCGGGCGTACCGCAGCTGGGTGACGGTACGTCCGTGCAACTGTGGCCACACCGACACGGCACCGATGCGATGTTCATGGCGGCGCTGCGCAAACCGATGTGACTTCGAGGGCGGAAGGATCAGCCGCCCGCCAGGAACGTCTCGGCGACGTTCTTCGGGGCGTAGACGAGCCACCCGTCGGTCAGCAGTTCCCGTAGTTCGTCGTCGTCGGTGTTGTCGAGGTCGACCAGCACCGCGGCGAACCCGTCGAAGTGCGAGATGGTGAAGCACGCCCGCGGATGTGCGGCAAGGATGGCCTCTTTCTCGTGTAGGTCCGCGGTGCGAACGGCGAGGATAGGCCCGCGGGGCGGGGTCCGGTCGCCGAACCGTTTCAGGTCGGCCTTGCTGAACGGACGTATCCACGCGAACACGTTCTTGCCGACCGCCCATGCCGAATGCCCGTACCTGACGCCCACGGTGACCTCGGGCAGTTCGGCGATCATCGCCGTCGCGGAGTCGATGGTGGCCATGGGCGCACCATACCGCTCGGCTAGGCTCGTCAATCGTGGTTTCCCCGATGATTGCCCCCTCCATTCTGTCCGCCGATTTCGCACGGCTAGCCGCTGAAGCCGAGGCGGTGTCCGGAGCCGATTGGCTGCACGTCGACGTCATGGACGCGCACTTCGTTCCCAACCTCACCCTTGGGCTCCCGGTCGTGAAGAGTCTGCTGAAAGCGACGAACATCCCTCTCGACTGCCACCTGATGATCGAGGATCCGGCGCGCTGGGCCCCGCCCTACGCCGAGGCCGGGGCGTACAACGTGACCTTTCACGCCGAGGCGACCGATGACCCGTCCGCGGTGGCGCGCGACATCCGCGCAGCAGGCGCAAAAGCCGGCCTGTCCGTCAAGCCGGGCACGCCCATCGAGCCGTACCTCGAGATCCTGCGTGACTTCGACACCCTGCTGGTGATGAGCGTGGAGCCCGGCTTCGGCGGGCAGTCGTTCATGCCCGAGGTGCTCTCGAAAGCGAAAGCTGTTCGGGCGCTTGTCGATTCAGGCGATCTGCGACTGGTGGTCGAGATCGACGGCGGAATCAATTCCGACACGATCGAGCAAGCCGCCGAAGCCGGAATCGACTGCTTCGTCGCCGGATCGGCCGTCTACGACACCGCCGATCCCGCCGCAGCCGTGCGTGATCTTCGCGCCCGGGCCATCCACGCATCGCACCACCTGTCCTGATGGACGACCCGGGCACAGTCGTATGAGCGTCGAAGGCAGGTCCGCGTCGATCACCGATGCCATGGACCTCGCCATCGAGGCCTCCGAATCCGCCCGGGGTATCAGTGCGCCGAACCCTGCGGTCGGTGCCGTGATCCTCGATGCACGCGGAACCGTGGTGGGTGTCGGATCCACGCGTCCACCCGGCGGACCGCATGCCGAGATCGTCGCCCTGGCCGAGGCCGGGGATCGAGCTCGCGGCGGCACTGCGGTGGTGACCCTCGAGCCCTGTGACCACACCGGTCGCACCGGGCCCTGTTCGCAGGCACTGGTCGAGGCAGGCATCGCGACGGTCGTGTACGCCGTCGCCGATCCGAACCCGCTCGCATCCGGCGGAGCCGACACCCTGCGCGGTGCGGGTATTCGCGTCGAGCAGGGGATCAGGGAACTCGAGGTCCGGCAGGGTCCACTGCGGGCATGGCTGCACAAGCAACGCACCGGACGGCCGCACGTGACCTGGAAATATGCCGCGACTCTCGACGGACGCAGCGCCGCGGCGGACGGTACGAGTCAATGGATCACCGGACCCGAGGCGCGGGCGCACGTGCACGCCGAGCGGGCCAAGCTCGACGCCATCGTCGTGGGAACCGGAACCGTGCTGGCCGACGACCCGCGGCTGACCGCCCGTCGTCCCGACGGTTCCCTCGCGCTCCACCAGCCCGTGCGCGTCGTCGTCGGATCGCGGCAGATACCGGCGACCGCGGCGATTCGCGGGTCTGAGGCACCCACGGTGTTCCTCGACACACACGATCCGGCGGCGGTGATCGAAGCTCTCGGCGAACACACCGATGTCCAGATCGAAGGCGGTCCGACGCTGGCCGGAGCGTTCCTCGCTGCCGGGCTGATCGACCGTGTCGTGGCATACGTCGCCCCGGCCGTGTTGGGCAGTGGACCCGCGGCGGTGGAGAATGCGGGCATCGGAACAATTGCCGACGCAATTCGGTTCCGCACGGAGACAGTCACCATGATCGGCAACGACATACTGATCGGCGTCGTGCCCGAAGGAGCGAATTAGATGTTCACCGGAATCGTCGAAGAGCTGGGCGAGATCGTGGCCAAGGACGAACTGCCCGACGCTGCTCGCTTCACCGTCCGCGGCCCGGTGGTGACGTCCGATGCGGGCCACGGGGACTCCATCGCGGTCAACGGGGTGTGTCTGACCGTCGTGGAGGTACTGCCGGACGGCGGCTTCACCGCCGATGTGATGCAGGAGACGTTGAACAGGTCGAGCCTGGGTGCCCTCGACGTCGGCAGCCGCGTCAATCTCGAACGCGCCGCGGCACTCGGCAGCAGGCTCGGCGGGCACCTCGTCCAGGGCCACGTCGACGGAACCGGAACCGTGGCGGGCCGCTCGCCGTCCGAGAACTGGACCGTCGTACGCATCACCATGCCCACCTCGGTCGCGCGCTACGTCGTGGAAAAAGGCTCGATCACCGTCGACGGAGTATCGCTGACCGTGTCCGGATTGGGTGTGGACGACGGCTCGCACTGGTTCGAGATCTCGCTGATACCCACCACCCTCGATCTGACCACGCTCGGCACGGCCGAGGTCGGATCACCGGTCAACCTCGAAGTCGACGTCATCGCCAAGTACGTGGAGCGGCTGCAGTCGATCGACGCACAGTAAGTACTGTTGAAGTGCATGCAGTCAACGGTGCATCGGAGACATTCCAAGGGTGCTGAGCCAGGCCCGAGACCTATGGAGCGCACTTTCGTGACCAGGTTCGACAGTATCGAGCGCGCAGTTGCGGACATCGCTGCGGGCAAAGCCGTGGTGGTAGTCGACGACGAAGACCGCGAAAACGAGGGCGATCTGATCTTCGCCGCCGAGAAGGCCACCCCGGAGTTGGTTGCTTTCATGGTCCGCTACACCTCCGGCTATCTCTGTGTTCCGCTGTCCGGTGAGGATTGCGACCGACTCGGCCTGCCGCCGATGTTCGCCACCAACCAGGACAAGCACGGAACGGCGTACACAGTCACCGTCGACGCCCGCGAGGGGATCGGAACCGGAATCTCGGCCTCCGACCGCGCTGCCACGATGCGACTGCTGGCCGACCCCGACACCGGAGCCGGCGACTTCACCCGGCCCGGGCACGTCGTACCGCTGCGCGCAAAGGACGGCGGAGTGCTGCGTCGCCCCGGGCACACCGAGGCCGCGGTCGATCTGGCCCGCATGGCCGATCTGCGGCCCGCAGGCGTCATCTGCGAAATCGTCAGCCAGAAGGACGAGGGCGCGATGGCCCAGACCGACGAGCTGCGCGTGTTCGCCGACGAGCACGACCTCGCGCTCATCTCGATCGCAGACCTGATCGCATGGCGGCGCAAGCACGAGAAGCACGTCCTCCGCGTCGCCGACGCCCGAATCCCCACCAGCCACGGCACCTTCCGTGCCGTCGGTTACCAGAGCATCTACGACGAGGTCGAACACGTAGCGCTCGTGCGCGGCGACATCGCCGGTCCCGATGGTGACGGCAACGACGTCCTCGTTCGCGTGCACTCCGAATGCCTCACCGGCGACGTCTTCGGATCGCTGCGTTGCGACTGCGGACCGCAACTGGACGCCGCCCTCGAAATGGTCGCCGCCGAGGACCGTGGAATCGTCCTCTACATGCGCGGACACGAGGGCCGCGGAATCGGTCTGCTGCACAAACTACAGGCGTATCAGTTGCAGGACGCGGGCTCGGACACCGTCGACGCCAACCTGCAACTCGGCCTGCCCGCCGACTCCCGCGACTACGGAATCGGTGCCCAGATCCTCGTCGACCTGGGCGTGTCGTCGATGCGTCTGCTCACCAACAATCCGGCCAAGCGAGTCGGACTCGACGGATACGGTCTGCACGTCACCGAGCGGGTACCGATGCCGTTGCGCGCCAACGCCGAGAACCTCACGTACCTGCGCACCAAACGCGACCGCATGGGCCACGACCTCACCGGTCTGGACGACTTCGAAAACGGAGTGACCTCATGAGCGGCGACGGCGAACCCACCCTCCAGCTCGCCGGCGCGAGTGACCTGAAGCTGGCAATCGTGGCCGGCCAATGGCATCGAACGATTTCCGAGGCGCTGCTCGAGGGCGCGCTGCGCAAAGCCGAATCGGCGGGAGTGCGCGACGTCACGGTCATCCGCGTCGCCGGTGCTATCGAATTGCCCGTCGTCGCTCAAGCCCTCGCCCGCAACCACGACGCCGTCGTTGCGCTCGGCGTCGTCATCCGCGGCGGCACACCGCATTTCGAGTACGTGTGCGACGCGGTCACGGCCGGCTTGACGCGAGTATCGCTGGACGAGGGCACTCCGGTCACCAACGGGGTGCTCACCACCAACGACGAGCAGCAGGCGCTCGATCGCGCCGGCCTGCCCGGCTCGTTCGAGGACAAGGGCGCTCAGGCCACTGCAGCCGCAATCGACACGGCACTGACTCTCAAGCATCTGCGTCAACCTTGGACGAACCAGGAGTTCACGTGACCGGCGGCGAACCGACCCCGCAGTGGGACATGCAGGTGAAGTCGCGCAAGTCTGCGCGCTACGCCATCGCGGCGGCAGTGTTGCTCGTCGTGGCGCATTCGACCGTCGCCGTCCTGCTCCGGGTGTCTCCGACCGGGGTGTACTTCCGGACCGCCGACCAACTCGCGATGGCAGGAATCGGCGTATTGCTCGGCGGCTTGGCGCTGGTGCTGACTCGCCCGCGGATCCGCGTCGGGCCCGCAGGTGTCGCGGTACGTAATCTGCTCTCGGAGCGCCTGATCGAGTGGGATCTGGTGCGCGGACTGTCCTTTCCCGACGGGGCGATGTGGGCGCGCGTCGACATCCCCGACGACGAGTTCATCAACGTGATGGCCATCCAGTCGAACGATCGAGAGCACGCGGTCGCCGCAGTGCGGAAATTCCGGACACTCGAACGCAAATACGCACCCGCCGCATCCGTTCAGACCGACACGGTGGATCAGGACTGACGCAGCAGGGCATGCACCACACCTGAGCTGCGGATGCGGAGAACGTCGGACCCGACGGCTAACGTGGAAGCCGTGTCCGACCCCGCTACCTACCGCCCGGCCACCGGAACCATCCCGGTGGAGCCGGGGGTGTACAAGTTTCGAGATCCCCACGGTCGCGTCGTCTACGTGGGTAAGGCCAAAAGCCTCCGCAGTCGGCTCAATTCCTACTTCGCCGACGTCGCCTCGCTGCATCCTCGTACCCGGCAGATGGTCACTACCGCAGCGTCGGTCGAATGGACGGTCGTCACCACCGAGGTAGAGGCACTGCAGCTCGAGTACAACTGGATCAAGGAATTCGATCCTCGATTCAACGTCCGTTACCGCGACGACAAGAGCTATCCGATGCTCGCGGTGACGATGAACGAGGAATACCCACGTCTGTTCGTGTACCGCGGACCCCGCCGCAAGGGCGTGCGCTACTTCGGCCCGTACGCACATGCGTGGGCCATTCGCGAGACGCTGGATCTGTTGCTTCGGGTGTTTCCGGCGCGCACGTGCTCCACCGGAGTGTTCAAGCGGCACAATCAGATCGGCAGACCCTGCTTGCTGGGGTACATCGACAAGTGCTCGGCACCGTGCGTCGGCCGGGTCAGCGCCGACGAGCACCGACGCACGGTCGAGGACTTCTGCGACTTTCTCGCCGGCAAGACCGACAAGCTCGTTCGTCAGCTGGAGAAGAAGATGCAAGCGGCATCCGAGGACTTGGACTTCGAGACCGCAGCGCGCCTGCGCGACGACGTCGGCGCATTGCGTCGGGCATTGGAGAAGCAGGCGGTGGTGCTCGGCGACGGTACCGACGCCGACCTCGTCGCATTCGCCACCGATGCCCTCGAAGCTGCCGTGCAGGTGTTCCACGTTCGCGGCGGCCGGGTTCGCGGACAACGCGGCTGGGTGGTGGAGAAGGCAGGCGAAGTGATAGAGCGGCAGGACGAGGCCGATCTGCCCGCACTGGTCGAGCAGTTTCTCACTCAGTTCTACGGCGAGCAGGCCGCGCTGACTGCGCAGGCACCGGGCGGCGACGACGGTAACTCCAATGCAGTTCCGCGCGAAGTGCTGGTGCCGGTTCTGCCGGACAACGCCGACGAGGTCCAGACGTGGCTCAGCGAGCTTCGGGGGTCCAACGTGACTCTGCGCGTTCCTCAACGCGGCGACAAGAAGGCGCTGGCCGAGACCGTCGAGCGCAACGCCAAGGAGGCCCTGCAGCAACACAAGCTGAAGCGAGCGGGAGATTTCACATCCAGATCGGCTGCGCTGCAAGGGATTCAGGAAGCTCTCGATCTGGATTCGGCACCGTTACGCATCGAGTGCATCGACATCTCCCACGTACAGGGAACCGATGTGGTGGCATCTCTCGTCGTCTTCGAGGACGGGCTGCCTCGCAAGAGCGACTACCGCCACTACGCGATCAAGGAAGCGGCCGGTGACGGGCATTCCGATGACGTCGCCAGTATTGCCGAGGTGACTCGGCGTCGATTCCTTCGACACTCCGCCGACGGGTCGACCGAAGCGAGCGGAGGCGATCTGGCTCCGGAAGCTGCGCTCGATCCCCAGACGGGCAGGCCTCGAAAATTCGCCTACCCACCGAACCTGTTCGTCGTGGACGGCGGTGCGCCTCAGGTGGCCGCAGCCGCGGCTGTGCTGGACGAACTGGGCGTGACCGATGTGGCGGTGGTCGGTCTCGCCAAGCGACTCGAGGAAGTATGGGTGCCGGGCGAGGAGGATCCGGTGATCCTGCCGCGAACGAGCGAGTCCCTCTATCTGCTGCAGCGAGTTCGCGACGAGGCACACCGATTCGCGATCACGTTCCACCGCAGCAAGCGGTCTCGTCGGATGACGGCCTCGGCACTCGATTCGGTCCGTGGCCTCGGTGAATCGCGGCGAACGGCCCTGGTCGCACACTTCGGTTCGGTTGCCAACCTCAAGCGCGCGACGGTCGCGGAGATCGTCGAGGTGCCGGGAATCGGTGAGACCACCGCGAAGTCGGTGCTGGCGGCGCTCGGTTCGGACACGGACGGCGCCGATGTAGGCGATGATGACAACGCAACTGCAACGACATCGGGCGAGAACACGACGGAACATGCGATCGCGCCGCGCGTGGAATCGGCGGGACAGGCTTCGTAGTGAGCGAACACCAGACACAGAGACATCCGCCATCCGACGAGCATCTCGAACCGCCTTCCGAGGCGGAGTCGCGGCACGACGGGATAGAGGTGGCACTGGTCACCGGCGTCTCCGGCGCAGGGTTGCGTACCGCAGCCAAGATTCTGGAGGACCTCGGTTGGTACGTCGCGGACAACCTGCCCCCCGAGCTCATCTCCAAGATGGTCGACCTCGGACTGGAATCCAAGCCCCGCATCGAGCGACTCGCCCTGGTGATGGATGTCCGAAGCCGACTGTTCACAGGCGATCTGGGCTGGGTTGTCAAAGAGCTCGACTCCAAGGGTGTGCGCAACCGAGTACTGTTCCTGGACGCGTCCGACGCAGTGCTCATTCGCAGATTCGAGTCCAATCGGCGCAGCCATCCGTTGCAGAACGACGGTCAGGACGGAACGCTGACCGAGGGCATCGCGGCGGAACGTCTGCGGCTCGCCCAGGTCAAGGCGGCGGCAGACCTGACGGTCGACACCACGTCGCTGTCGGTGCACCAACTGCGGCGCAAGATCGAGACCGTCTTCGGTGATGCCGACACCAGCGGCGTCGGTGTCACCGTGCAGTCGTTCGGATTCAAGTACGGCCTGCCGATGGACGCCGATCTCGTCTGCGACGTCCGCTTTCTCCCCAATCCACATTGGGTGCCCGAACTCCGTGAGCACACGGGACAGGATGCTGAGGTACGCGATTACGTCCTGGGCCAGGACGGAGCCCACGACTATCTGCAGACGTACACACACCTGCTGAATTTGACGATCGAGGGATACGTGCGGGAAGGCAAGAGGTACATGACGGTAGCCGTGGGCTGCACCGGAGGGAAGCATCGAAGCGTCGCGATGACGGAGGCATTGGCTGCAATTCTCGCCGAGCAGGGTGATGTGTCCGTCCGGGTGCTGCATCGCGATCTGGGCCGCGAATGAGTGAGGTCGGCTCCGCAACTCCGGGACTGGGCCCCAAGATCGTCGCGCTCGGAGGCGGTCACGGTCTGTACGCCACCCTGTCGGCGGCCAGGCTGCTCGGTCACGATGTCACCGCCATCGTCACGGTCGCCGACGACGGCGGATCGTCGGGGCGTCTGCGGGCCGAGCTCGGCGTCATTCCGCCCGGAGATCTCCGTATGGCGCTCGCTGCGCTGGCACGCTCCGATGCGCGAACGCAGCTGTGGACCGACGTTCTGCAGCATCGGTTCGGGGGTACGGGGGCATTGGCCGGGCACTCTGTGGGCAACCTCATCCTCGCCGGACTCACCGAAGTGCTGGGCGATCCGATCGCCGCGCTCGACGAGATGGTGCGGATGCTCGGGATCGACGGTCGAGTGCTCCCGATGTCGCCCATCGCACTCGACATCGAAGCGGACGTCTCCGGACTCGAGGACGATCCTCGCGTCAGCCGCGTCATTCGTGGGCAGGTAGCAGTAGCGACGACTCCCGGCAAGGTTCGGCGGGTGCGGTTGCTGCCACCCGACCCGCCTGCCTCGGCAGATGCCCTCGCGGCGATCGACGCAGCCGACCTGGTGGTACTCGGTCCCGGATCCTGGTTCTCGAGTGTCATTCCGCACGTCCTCGTTCCGGATCAGCTTGCCGCCCTGGCACGTACTTCCGCGCCGAAAGTGCTCGTGCTGAACCTGGCACCGGAGCTGGGGGAGACCACCGGATTCTCCGCCGAGCGCCATGTCCACGTACTCTCCCAACACGCACCTGATTTGGGAATCGACTACGTGTTGGTCGATTCCGCCTCGGTCCCGGAGGGCAGCAACCGCGAACACGTAGCGCGGGCAGCGGCCCGGCTCGGTGCCGAGGTCGTTTACGTCGATGTTGCCGAAAACGGCACTCACGCACATCATTACGGAAAGCTTGCTGCAGCTCTCGGCTCCATCGTGACGCCCACCGGCGGCACAGCACCGACTGCTGCACGCAGAGAGGGGATCACTTCGTGGCCATGACAGCGGAGGTCAAGGACGAGCTGAGCAGGCTCACCGTCAGTCAGGTCAGTTGCCGCAAGGCCGAGGTGTCCGCACTCCTGCGATTCGCCGGTGGATTGCACATTGTGGCCGGCCGTGTGGTGGTCGAGGCAGAGGTGGACCTCGGGTCCATCGCGAGACGACTGCGCCGGGAGATCTTCGAGCTGTACGGCTACTCCTCCGACGTGCACATGCTCGGTGCCGGCGGGCTGCGCAAGACCTCGCGTTACGTGGTCCGGGTGGCCAAGGACGGGGAGGCCCTGGCTCGCCAGACCGGGCTGCTTGATCTGCGCGGGCGACCGGTTCGCGGACTGCCCGCGCAGGTGGTCGGCGGCACGGTGGGGGACTCCGAAGCAGCATGGCGCGGTGCGTTCCTCGCCCACGGCTCGCTCACCGAGCCGGGCCGATCCTCGGCGCTCGAGATCAGTTGCCCAGGACCGGAAGCAGCTCTGGCGCTCGTCGGTGCAGCCCGCCGACTCGGAGTCGCCGCGAAGGCCCGTGAGGTGCGCGGAACCGATCGAGTGGTCGTGCGCGACGGCGAGGCGATCGGAGCGCTTCTCACCCGCATGGGCGCACAGGACACCCGGCTCGTCTGGGAAGAACGTCGGATGCGGCGCGAGGTGAGAGCCACGGCCAACCGACTCGCCAACTTCGACGACGCCAACCTCCGTCGCTCGGCTCGGGCGGCCGTTGCCGCCGCAGCACGGGTCGAGCGAGCCCTCAACATCCTCGGTGAGGACGTGCCGGATCATCTCGCTGCTGCGGGTTCGCTCCGAGTGCAGCATCGCCAGGCTTCCCTGGAGGAGCTCGGCCAATTGGCCGACCCGCCGATGACCAAGGACGCGGTGGCGGGCCGAATCCGACGGCTGCTGTCCATGGCCGACCGCAAGGCGAAGGAAACCGGAATTCCAGACACCGAGTCCGCGGTCACCGCGGAGCTGCTCGACGAGGCGTAACCGCTCCGATCGAGTGATGCGCGCGCTCTGCCTGCGCGCACACTAGGGTAGGAACCGCGTGTGGCACCCCGCATGCAGGCACAATCAGACATCTGTTTTCACAACTTTTAGGAGCGAACAGTGACGATCCGGGTAGGCGTCAACGGCTTCGGCCGCATCGGGCGTAACTTCTTCAGGGCAGTCGACGCGCAGAAGGCGCTCGGAACCACCGATATCGAAATCGTTGCTGTCAACGACCTGACCGACAACGCATCGCTCGCACACCTGCTCAAGTACGACTCGATCCTGGGCCGCTTGCCGCACGATGTCTCGCTCGAGGGCGAGGACACCATCGTCGTCGGCGGCCAGAAGATCAAGGCGCTGTCGCTGCGCGAAGGCCCGTCCGCACTTCCGTGGGGTGACCTGGGCGTCGACGTCGTCGTCGAGTCCACCGGCATCTTCACCGACGCTGCCAAGGCCCAGGGTCACATCGACGCCGGTGCCAAGAAGGTCATCATCTCCGCGCCCGCCAAGGGTGAGGACATCACCATCGTGATGGGCGTCAACGACGACAAGTACGACGGTAGCCAGAACATCATCTCCAACGCGTCGTGCACCACCAACTGCCTCGGCCCCATCGCCAAGGTTCTCGACGACGAGTTCGGCATCGTCTCGGGTCTGATGACCACGATTCACGCGTACACGCAGGATCAGAACCTGCAGGACGGCCCGCACAGCGATCTGCGTCGCGCCCGCGCTGCAGCGCTCAACGTCGTCCCCACCGGTACCGGTGCAGCCAAGGCCATCGGCCTGGTTCTCCCGCAGCTGCTCGGCAAGCTCGACGGCTATGCACTCCGGGTTCCGATCCCCACCGGCTCGGTCACCGACCTGACCGCGCTGCTGAAGAAGAAGGCCAGCGCGGACGACATCAACGCCGCGATGAAGGCCGCTGCCGAAGGCCCGCTGAAGGGCATTCTGAAGTACAACACCGATCCGATCGTCTCCTCCGACATCGTCACCGACCCGCACTCGTCGATCTTCGACGCGCCGCTGACGAAGGTCATCGACGACCAGGTCAAGATCGTCTCCTGGTACGACAACGAGTGGGGCTACTCCAACCGCCTCGCCGACCTCATCGGTCTCGTCGGCAAGTCCCTCTGACACCGATGGCTGTCAAGACACTGCAGGATCTGCTCGATGCCGGTGTCGAAGGCCGTGGCGTCCTCGTGCGATCGGACTTCAACGTCCCGCTCGAGGACGGCACGATCACCGATCCGGGCCGCATCCAGGCGTCGATCCCTACGCTTCGAGCGTTGGTCGAGGCCGGTGCCAAGGTCATCGTCACCGCTCACCTCGGGCGTCCGGACGGCAAGCCCGACGCGAAGTACAGCCTGGCTCCGGTTGCAGCGAAGCTGGGCGAGCTGTTGGGACGGCACGTTCAGCTCGCGGGCGACGTGGTGGGCCAGGACGCCGAGGCTCGCGCCGAGGGTCTGACCGACGGCGACGTGCTGCTGCTCGAGAACATTCGCTTCGATCCGCGCGAGACCAGCAAGGACGAGTCCGAGCGAGCTGCTCTGGCCCGTGAGCTCGTCGCGCTGGCCGGAGACGACGCAGCATTCGTCTCCGACGGATTCGGCGTCGTGCACCGCAAGCAAGCATCGGTCTACGACGTGGCGCAGTTGTTGCCCCATTACGCGGGCACCCTCGTTGCGGCCGAGGTCGAGGTGTTGGCCAAGCTCACCGAGGATGCGGCACGTCCGTACGCGGTGGTGCTCGGCGGCTCCAAGGTCTCGGACAAGCTCGGCGTCATCGAGGCATTGGCTCCCAAGGTCGACACCCTGGTGATCGGTGGCGGAATGGCCTTCACATTCCTTGCAGCACAGGGTTATTCGGTCGGAAACTCGCTTCTTCAGGAGGATCAGATCGGAGTCTGCAAGGATCTGCTCGAGCGTTTCGGCGACGTGATCCACCTTCCTGTCGACATCGTCGTGGGAGACAAGTTCGCGGCGGACGCCGAGGCGAAGACCGTGAAGGCCTCCGAGATTCCGGACGGCTGGATGGGTCTGGACATCGGTCCGGACTCGGTCAGTCGTTTTGCGGTCGTACTCTCGAACGCCAAGACCGTCTTCTGGAACGGACCGGCCGGCGTGTTCGAGTTCGACAAGTTCTCGGCCGGCACCAAGGGCATTGCGGAAGCGATCATCGGAGCCACCGAGAAGGGCGCGTTCAGCGTGGTCGGCGGCGGCGACTCCGCGGCGGCCGTGCGCACCCTCGGGCTGCCCGACGACGGCTTCTCGCACATCTCCACCGGAGGTGGTGCATCCCTCGAATACCTCGAGGGCAAGCAGCTCCCCGGCCTATCCGTTCTGGAGGCGTAACGCATGGCACGTAAGCCGCTCATCGCGGGCAACTGGAAGATGAACCTCAACCACCTCGAAGCCATTTCGCTGGTGCAGAAGATCGCTTTCTCGCTGCCCGAGAAGTACTTCGACAAGGTCGATGTGACGGTGATTCCGCCGTTCACCGACATTCGTAGCGTGCAGACGCTGGTCGAGGGCGACAAGTTGCTGCTCACCTACGGTGCACAAGACGTGTCGTCCGAGGACAAGGGTGCGTTCACCGGCGAGATCAGCGGTTCGATGCTGGCCAAATTGGGATGCACCTTCGTCGTAGTGGGTCACTCCGAACGACGCACGCTGCACAGCGAGGACGACGCCGTCGTGCTGGCCAAGACGAAGGCGGCGTTGAAGAACGGCCTCACTCCGATCGTCTGCATCGGTGAGGGGCTGAATATCCGCGAGGCCGGCGAGCACGTGGCCTACAACGTGGCCCAGTTGCGTGGCTCGCTCAGCGGTCTGTCGGCCGACGACATCTCCAAGGTCGTCATCGCTTACGAGCCGGTGTGGGCCATCGGCACCGGTCGGGTCGCGTCGGCATCGGACGCCCAGGAAGTGTGCGGGGCGATTCGCGAAGAACTGAAGGCGCTGTCCTCCGACGAGGTCGCGGCGGGTGTGCGGGTGCTGTACGGCGGCTCGGTCAACGCCAAGAACGTCGGCGAAATCGTCGGCCAGCCCGATGTCGACGGTGCCCTGGTCGGGGGAGCCTCGCTCAAGGCGGACGAGTTCGCCACACTGTCGGCCATTGCCGCAGGCGGACCGCTGCCCTGATCGGCCATCGGCAACGCTGTACCGAACGGTTCTCGGACACCTCGCTTCGGCGGGGTGTCCGAAGCCGTTCTCGGGGCCAGGTAGGCTGCTGAAGGCATCGAATCGAGTTTGAGGTGGACATGGATCTGTTTCTGGATATTCTGCTGGTCATCACCAGTCTGGCGCTGATCTTGCTGATCCTGCTGCATCGCGGCAAGGGCGGCGGGTTGTCCAGCCTGTTCGGTGGCGGTGTGCAGTCCAGCCTGTCCGGCTCCACCGTTGTCGAGAAGAACCTGGATCGTCTGACCGTGTTCACCGGCCTGATCTGGCTCATCGCGATCCTCGGAATCGGCCTGGAGATCAAGTACACCTGATCCACTTCGGCTCCGAGTGCGAGTTGGTGACGAAGCGACGATACTGGGTGGATGAGCGAATCCTCTTACGAGTCAGTCGGTTCCCCAGCCTTCGTCCCACCGACAGCTCAGGGTCGAGAGTTGACAGAGCCTCTTCGTGAGGACATCCGCTATCTCGGCGGCATCCTGGGTGAAATCATTCGTGAGCACGAGGGCGAGGATGTTTTCGACCTCATCGAGTCTGCACGCGTCGAGTCGTTCGCGGTTCGACGGTCCGAGATCGAACGCGACGATTCGGTAGATCGGTACACCGATGTGGAAGTGGCGCAAGCGGTTCCGCTCATCCGAGCCTTCAGCCACTTCTCGCTCCTGGCCAACCTCGCCGAGGACCTACACCGCGAACGTCGTCGCGCGATTCACCTCGACCGCGAGGATCCGCCACAGGACAGCAGCCTCGACGCCACCTGGCTCAAGATCGATGCCGCGGCACCGTCGCGCGAGCAGGTGGCCGCGGCGTTGACCGATGCGTTGGTGGCTCCGGTGATCACCGCGCACCCCACCGAGACCCGTCGACGGACCGTCTTCGACGTGCAATCGAAGATCACCGAACTGATGCGCCGGCGCGATGTGGCCACCGCAGCTCTCGAGGGCAAGGCGGCAAGCGCGGCCAAGGAATTGGCCGTCGTCGACGTGCAGATTCGCAGACAGGTGCTGACCCTGTGGGAGACGGCTCTGATTCGACTGTCGCGCTTGCGAATTCAGGATGAGATCGAAGTAGGCCTTCGCTATTTCGAGTCCTCGCTCTTCGACGTCATGCCGGCGCTCAACGCGGATGTGCGCGCGGCGCTGCGCGCACGGTGGCCCGAGGACGACCTGCTGCCTCGCCCCATTCTTCGCCCGGGATCGTGGATCGGCGGTGATCGAGACGGCAACCCGAACGTCACCGGAGACGTGGTGCACACCGCGACGCACCAGGCGGGCTACGTCGCCTTCGAGCACTATCTGGACGAACTGGTGGCGCTGGAGAAGGAACTGTCCATGTCTGCGCGTCTGGTGGACGTGACCGAGGAGCTGGCGGCTCTGGCCGGCGCATCGGCGGAACCGGACGATCGTCGGGCGGACGAGCCGTACCGGGTAGCTGTCGTCGGCATCCGGGCCAGACTGACTGCCACCGCTCATGCTGTGCTCGACGCGGTTCCGGTGTCCGGCATCGACCTCGGGGCGGAGAAGTACGACGGTTCACAGGACGTACTCGACGACCTCGACGTCATCGATCATGCCCTGCGGGCCGACGGAGACGGATTGATCGCCGACGATCGCTTGCTCCGGCTCAGGCAATCGGTCGAGACGTTCGGATTCCATCTGCAGGCTCTGGACATGCGGCAGAACTCCGAGACACACGAAGAGGTGGTCGCCGAGCTGCTGGCCTGGGCCGGTGTACACCCGGACTACACGTCCCTCGGGGAGGACGAGCGGGTCTCGGTTCTGTCGCAGGAACTTGCGACCAGGCGGCCGCTCGTCGGCCCCAACGCGCAACTCAGTGAACTCGCCACCAAGGAACTGGGCATCGTGAGGGCCGCCAAGGAGGCCATCGACCACCTTGGCCCCGACACTGTCCAGAACTACATCATCAGCATGTGTCAGTCGGTCAGTGACATGCTCGAAGCGGCGTTGCTGCTCAAGGAAGCGGGGATATTCGACCCCGGAACCGACGGCTCGGCGCCTACGTCGACGGTGGGTGTCGTTCCGCTGTTCGAGACCATCGAGGATCTCCAACAGGGTGCAGCGACGTTGCTCGCCACGCTCGACGTTCCGATCTACCGCGCTCTGGTGGCCGGGCGCGGCATGAATCAGGAAGTCATGCTCGGGTATTCGGATTCGAACAAGGACGGTGGATACCTCGCGGCGAACTGGGCACTGTACCGCGCCGAGCTCGACCTGCTCGAGGCATCACGCAAGACGGGTATTCGCCTGCGGCTGTTCCACGGTCGCGGCGGTACGGTCGGTCGCGGCGGCGGTCCCAGTTACGACGCGATCCTGGCGCAGCCGCCCGGAGTGGTGCAGGGATCGCTGCGGCTCACCGAGCAGGGTGAGATCATCGCGGCGAAGTACGCCGAACCGTCCATGGCGCGTCGCAATCTCGAATCCCTCGTCGCGGGAACCCTGGAATCGACTCTCCTCGATGTCGAGGGCCTGGGTGACGGCGCAGAAGCCGCGTACGACATCCTGGACGACCTCGCCGCGAAGGCCCGCGCGGCATACGGCCGGCTGGTGCACGAGGAGCCCGGTTTCGTCGAGTACTTCCGCACGTCGACGCCGGTCGCCGAGGTCGGTGAGCTGAACATCGGATCCCGGCCTGCGTCACGGAAGCCCACGAACTCGGTGTACGACCTCCGAGCGATTCCATGGGTGATGTCGTGGAGCCAGTGCCGCGTGATGCTGCCCGGTTGGTACGGCACCGGTTCGGCATTCGAGGAGTGGGTCGGCGACGACGATGCCAAGCTCGAGGTGCTGACCGACCTGTATCGAAAGTGGCCGTTCTTCCAGACCGTCCTGTCGAACCTCGCCCAGGTCATGGCCAAGTCGGATCTGGGCATTGCCGCGCGGTACGCCGAGCTGGTTCCCGACGCCGACTTGCGCTCGCGGATCTTCGGCATGATCGAGGTCGAACACGCCAGAACGGTACGGATGTACCTGAAGATCACCGGTCACAGTCGTCTGTTGGAAGACAACCCGTCGCTCGAGCGCTCGGTGCACAACCGATTCCCCTACCTGGAACCGCTGAATCAGATGCAGGTCGAGATGCTCCGCCGATATCGCAACGGTGACGACGACGAACGCGTCAAGCGTGGGATTCTGCTGACGATGAACGGTCTCGCGACGGCACTGCGCAACAGCGGCTAGCAGAGGGAGTAGTCGGCTCGCCTCGATCGAGTAGTTCTACTCGCGCGCTTCGTCGTTGTCGTCGAGCACAGTGTTGTGCATGACGATATCGACGCAGGTGCGGGTATCAGGGCGACGGCTGCGGCTACGGTTTCTCGGCACTGTGGGTTGCGCGATCGCTGCACCGGTACTGGGGATGTTCTCGGGTGCGGCAGCGTGGTCCGTCGTGGCGGAGGCCGAACCGAACATGCTGCACCTGTTCGGGACGCAACTGGTTGCTGTTGCGGCGTGGGTGCTGTGGATCGGGTTCTGGTCGCTTGCCGTACGGACGGTGGCGGACGTACACAATCGCACCGAGTATGCACGGGGCACCGTGTGGGCTTGGACGATTGTCGTGGTCGCGGTGGGAATCGCGCACGCGTTCGGCCTGGCGTACGCAATGGTATGGACGATCATTCCGCTCGGGTCGTTGTTCGCGTGGATGTTCTGACGCGTCCAGCGGGCTCGCATTTCGCGGAACCGGTCGATGATGGGTCGCGTCCAACGAGGTATGAGGCAGTGCAGCAACGATATCGATGCCTGGCGTGACAGATCCGCCTACCGCACGAACGGTAGGCGGATCGGTCGCTCGGAAGCAGCAGGTGCGCGGTGCGTCGACGACTACGACGGCGAGCGGCAAGGATGTGACCCCGACGCGGCCGAAACCGACTGATCCTGTGAGATCAGACAGTGTCCAGCTGGGAAGCTGCGCCGGAGTCGAGGAACCACACCGTTGCTTCGGTACCCAGTGCGCCTGCCGACGGGACGTCATCCGACTCGGCTCCACCTACCGCTGCAGCGACGGCGTCGGCTTTGTTCGCTCCCGATACGAGCAGCCACACGTGCTGTGCGCGGCGAACCGCGGGCAGCGTCAGCGTGATGCGAACCGGCGGAGGCTTGGGGGAGTCCTCCACCGCGACGACGTAGCGATGCTCTTCACGCACGGCATCCGTGTGGGGGAACAGCGAATTGATATGGCCCTCACCGCCCATACCCAACAGATGGATGTCGAATGCAGGTGTCGGCTCTCCCTCGGAGCGGGAGTGAAGGATCTGCGCATACGTCGCTGCGGCCACCTCGGGGTCGCTTCCGTGTGGTCCGTCGGACGCTGCCATCCGAAAGACTCGGTCAGGATGAACGTCGACGTGGTCGAGCAGTGCCTCAGCGGCCTGAACCTCGTTGCGCTCCGGGTCACCCGAGGGCAGGAAGCGTTCGTCGCCGAAGTAGATGTCGACCTTGCCCCAGTCGATGGATCCGGAATTCTGGCGCAGCGCCTCCAACAATGCGATACCCGTACCACCGCCGGTGAGCACCACCGAAGCCGAGCCTCGCACGGCCTGCGCGGCCGTGACGACCTCGACGAATCGAGATCGCGCGGCGTCGACCAACGCCTGCGCGTCCAGGTACTGAAGGAACGATGTCTTACTCATAGCTCACTTTCGACAGTCCGTGCAGGGCCAGTTCGTAGATCTCGTCCGTGTCGAGTCGGCGCAGTTCCTCTGCCAGGCACTCGCGGGTGTTGCGTCGGGCGAGTGCGACTTCGGCGTCCGGCTGCCCGGTGCGCCGCAACGTGGCGGTCTTCCCGGTCTGCGGACGCGTCAGCGAGATGCTGCTGTTCTCTCTGATGAGCTCCACCTTCAGCTCGCCCGCTCGGCGATGCACCGGCACGTCGAGTTTGGCGGCCAGCCAACCGGCCAAGATGTCGAGTGCGGGCTCCGCGGCCAGGCCCGATACCGTCGCCGAGACGACCGCCTCGTATGGAGCCTGGTCGAGGGCAGTGGCCAACAGCCCGCGCCAGTAGGTGATGCGGCTCCAGGAGAGATCGGTGTCACCCTCGGTGTAACTGCTCAACCGCCCCTTGATGGTTGCGGTGGTGTCGGGGGAGTTGGTGGCATCGGTGATTCGCCGAATTGCCAAGCGCCCCAACGGATCCTTCGCCGGGACAGCAGGTGCTTCGTCCGGCCACCATGCCACGATCGGGGTGTCGGGAAGAAGGAACGGGATGACCACGCTGTGCTCGTGATCGGCGAGCTCGCCGTTCAGACGCAACACGACGACTTCCGATGCACCTGCGTCACCTCCGACGCGGATCTGGGCGTCGAGGCTCGACTCGGCCGATCGGTCGCCGTGAATGAGCACGATGACGCGGCACGGATGCTCTCGGCTCGCCTCGTTCGCTGCGTCGATAGCTCGCTCGGCCTTGGCCGGATCGCGACTGGCGACGATCAGTGTCAACACGCGGCCGATGGTCACCGCGCCACCTGCCTCGCGAACCTCCACCAACTTCTTGCCGACTTCGGCCGTCGTGGTGGCGGGGATGTCGACAATCACGGTCTTCTCCATTCGCGTCCGGTGCGGTGCATCATCTCGTCACCCGAGGAGGGACCCCAGGTACCGGCTTCGTACGGTTCCGCGGTGCCACCCGAGGCCCAGAAGTCCAGAATCGGGTCGAGAATCTTCCACGACAGCTCGACCTCTGCATTGACCGGAAACAGCGAGGGCTCACCGAGCAACACATCGAGGATGAGTCGCTCGTATGCTTCGGGCGAGGATTCGGTGAACGCCTGGCCGTAACTGAAGTCCATGGAGACGTCACGTACTTGCATGCTGGATCCGGGAACCTTGGAGCCGAACCGCATCGTCACGCCCTCGTCGGGCTGCACTCGGATGACCAACGCATTCTGGCCGAGTTCCTCGGTCATCGTGGCGTCGAAGGGCAGGTGCGGTGCGCGTTTGAACACCATGGCGATCTCGGTGACTCGGCGACCGAGTGCCTTGCCGGTGCGGAGATAGAACGGCACTCCGCCCCACCGTCGCGTATCCACCTCGAGAGTGATGGCCGCGTAGGTCTCGGTATTGGACTCGGAATCGAATCCCTCTTCTTCCTTGAGCCCCTTCACTTTCTGGCTGCCTTGCCAGCCTGCGGAGTACTGCCCGCGGGCTGAGGTGCGATCCAGGGGCTCGGCGAGCTTGGTAGCCGAGAGCACCTTGATCTTCTCCGATTGCAACTCCTTGGGGTTGAAGCTGACCGGCTCCTCCATCGCGGTGATGGCAAGCAGCTGCAGAAGGTGGTTCTGGATGACGTCGCGGGCCGCGCCGATGCCGTCGTAATACCCTGCGCGACCGCCCAATCCGATGTCCTCGGCCATCGTGATCTGAACGTGGTCGACGTAGTGCGCATTCCAGATCGGATCGAACAACTGGTTTGCGAACCGCAGTGCCAGGATGTTCTGCACCGTCTCCTTACCGAGGTAGTGATCGATGCGGAACACGGTGTCCTCGGGGAACACGCGGTTCACGACCGCGTTGAGCTCTTTCGCGCTCTGCAGGTCGTGGCCGAATGGCTTCTCGATCACCACGCGCCGCCAATTGCCGGCCTTGCTCTGAGCCAGGCCGGAGCGTGACAGCTGCTCGAGAACGACGGGAAACGCACTCGGCGGGATGGACAGGTAGAAGGCGTGATTGCCGCCGGTACCACGGGTCTCGTCGAGTTCGGTCAGTGTTCGCGACAGCTCGTCGAACGCCGCGTCGTCGTCGAACGTGCCTTGGACGAATCGGAAACCCTCGGCGAGGGTGTCCCAGACCTCCTCGCTGAACGGAGTGCGCGCGTGATCGCGAACGGAATCGTGCACGATCTTCGCGAAGTCCTGGTTCTGCCATTCCCGCCGGGCAAAGCCGACCAGGGCGAAACCGGGGGGAAGCAGCCCCCGGTTCGCCAGGTCGTACACCGCAGGCATGAGCTTCTTACGCGCGAGATCGCCGGTCACTCCGAAGATGACCATGCTGCACGGACCCGCAATGCGGGGGAGCCGCTTGTCTCGTGCGTCGCGGAGCGGGTTGAGCCAGTCCGCGGAGTGGAGAGGTTCGGTTTCTGCGGTGGGCACAGTCGGTCAGCTCTTCTGACCCGCTTGGCGAAGCTGCTCGCCGGTGGCCTCGAGCAACTCGTTCCACGCGGCCTCGAACTTCTGGACCCCTTCGTTCTCCAACGTCAAGAACACGTCGGTGATGTCCACACCGAGCGCCGAGATGCGGTCGAAGATCTCCTGCGACTCCGGTCCCTTTCCCGAGACGGTGTCGCCGACGACCTCGCCGTGATCGGCAACCGCGTCCATGGTCTTCTCCGGCATCGTGTTCACCGTGTTCGGCGAGACGAGCTCGGTGACGTACATGGTGTCCGGGTAAGCGTCGGACTTCACGCCGGTCGAGGCCCACAACGGGCGCTGCGGACGCGCGCCGCTACCGACGAGCTCGCGGAACCGGGGAGCGACCTCGAAGATCTGCTGGTATGCCACATATGCGAGACGAGCATTGGCCAGAGCGGCCTTGCCCTTGAGTGCCTCGGCATCAGGGGTGCCGATCGCGTCCAGGCGGGAATCGATCTCGCTGTCGACACGGGAGACGAAGAACGACGCAACCGAGTGGATCTTGTCGAGGTCGTGACCGGCGGCTCGCGCGGTCTCCAGACCGTCGAGGTACGCGTTCATCACCAGCTCGTAGCGCTCGACGGAGAAGATCAGCGTGACGTTGACGCTGATGCCCTCGCCGACCACCTTGGCGATGGCCGGTATGCCTTCTTCGGTGGCCGGGATCTTGATCAGCAGGTTCGGGCGGTCGACGATCTTCCACAGTTCGACGGCTTGCTCGTAGGTCTTGTCGGCGTCGTGAGCCATGCGGGGGTCGACCTCGATGGACACACGTCCGTCGACGCCTGCACTGGCCTCGTACTGAGGCATCAGGATGTCGCAGGCCTCACGAACGTCGTCCGTGGTGACGGTGCGGATGGTGGTCTCGACGTCGGCACCTTCACCGGCGAGCTTGGTGACCTGCTCGTCGTACGCATCGCCCTTACTCAGTGCCGCCTGGAAAATCGACGGGTTGGTGGTGACGCCCACGACGCTCTTGGTGTCGATGAGGTCCTTCAGATTTCCCGAGCGGATGCGGTCGCGGGACAGGTCGTCCAACCACACCGAGATTCCGGCGGCGGAGAGCTCTGCGAGATTCTTGTTCTGGGTCATGGATTATCCCTTCACGTTGGTGATGGAGCGCTGTGCGGCTGCGGTGACGGCCTCCGCCGTGAAGCCGAACTCGCGGAACAGTGTTGCAGCGTCGGCAGATTCGCCGTAGTGCTCGAGCGAGATGATCTCACCGAAACCACCGACGATCTTCCACCACGGCATAGCGATGCCGGCTTCGATCGACACTCGTGCCTTGACCGTCGGCGGGATGACCTGGTCGCGGTAGTTCTGGTCCTGGCTCTCGAACCACTCGACGCACGGCATCGAGACGACGCGGGCGGCGATGCCCTGCTCCTCGAGCTGCTTCTGTGCCTCGACGGCGTACTGCAGCTCCGAGCCGGTACCGATCAACACGACGTCCGGAGTCGCCTTGGAGGACTCGACGAGGATGTATCCACCCTTGGAGACACCCTCGAAGCTGGTGCCGTCGAGAATCGGGATGCCCTGACGCGTCAGTGCAAGACCGACGGGACCGCTGCTGCTGGATTTGGCCAGCACGGCTTGCCAGGCGAACGCGGTTTCGTTGGCGTCGCCCGGACGCACGACCGACAGGTTGGGAATCGCCCGCAGTGCCGCGAGGTGCTCGACCGGCTGGTGCGTCGGGCCGTCCTCGCCGAGGCCGATGGAGTCGTGGGTCCACACGTAGATGGGATCGATGTCCATCAACGACGCGAGCCGAACTGCCGGTCGCATGTAGTCGCTGAACTGCATGAACGTTCCGCCGTACGCGCGGGTCGGGCCGTGCATGACGATGCCCGAAAGGATGGCACCCATCGCGTGCTCACGAATTCCGAAGTGCAGCGTCCGGCCGTACGGCTCGGCATCCCAGTCGTCGGTGGAGATCGACGTGGGGCCGAAGGACTTCGCACCCTTGATCGTGGTGTTGTTACTTCCTGCGAGGTCGGCCGAGCCGCCCCACAGTTCGGGCAGAACGGGTCCGACGGCGTTGAGGACCTCGCCCGACGCCGCACGCGTCGCGACGGCCTTGCTGCCGGGCTCCCACGTGGGAAGTACGTCGGTCCAGTTCTCGGGCAACGTGCCTTGGGTCAGGCGGTCCAGCAGCTTCTTGCGCTCGGGTTCGCGTGCAGCCCAGGCGTCGAACTCGGTGTTCCAGTCGGCGTGAGCCTTGCGGCCACGTTCTTGCAGCTTGCGAGTGTGCCCGATCACCTCGTCGGTGACCTCGAAGGTCTTGGCGGGGTCGAAATCGAGTGCCTGCTTGACCTTGGCGATTTCCTCGTCGCCGAGCGCAGCACCGTGAACGGCACCGGTATTCATCATGGTGGGGGCCGGGAAGCCGATGATCGTGCGCAGCACGATGATCGACGGCTTGTCGGTGACGGCCTTGGCCGCCTCGACGGCCTCTTCGATCGCGGTGACGTTCTCGCCGCCCTCGACCACCTGCACGTGCCAGCCGTAGGCCTCGTAACGTGCAGCCGTGTTCTCGGAGAGTGCAATGTCGGTGGAGTGCTCGATCGAAATCTTGTTGTCGTCGTAGAACAGGATGAGATTGCCGAGCTGCTGCGTGCCTGCAAGGGAGGACGCCTCGGACGTGACGCCTTCTTCGATGTCGCCATCGGAGGCGATCACGTAGATGAAGTGATCGAACGGGCTCTCGCCGAGCGCAGGCTCGGGGTCGAACAGTCCACGCTCGCGGCGTGCGGCCATCGCCATGCCGACGGCCGAGGCAAGTCCCTGACCCAGCGGTCCGGTGGTGATCTCGACGCCGTCGGTGTGCCGGAATTCCGGGTGTCCGGGGGTCTTCGACTTGTAGGTGCGCAGCGCCTCGATGTCTGCGAGTTCGAGTCCGAAGCCGCCCAAGTACAGCTGCAGGTACAGGGTCAGGCTCGAGTGTCCGCACGAGAGGACGAACCGGTCGCGACCGATCCAGTGCGTGTCGGTGGGATCGTGTCGCATGGTGCGCTGAAAGAGGGTGTAGGCGAGGGGGGCCAGGCTCATCGCGGTTCCTGGGTGGCCGTTGCCGACCTTCTGCACTGCGTCCGCTGCCAGAACACGAACGGTGTCGACCGCTCGGGTGTCCAGGTCCGTCCAGTCGCTCGGGTGGTGCGCCGTGGTGAGGACGTCAATATCGTTTGTGATCGACACGAGCAGAAATCTCCTGACATTCGTTCGAGTTGTGGCTCTGTGGAATTCGTCGCTCGGCCGCGACTGCCGTGCGCCTGCATCGAGCACGCACATGGTCGGGGCCGAAGGACGTCCTCCACCAGCCTAGTTCTGTCCGACCCTACTGTCGTGCCTTCCCCCGGCCGATTGCGCGCGGGTTACTCGCAGACGACATATTCCTCACTTTGGGTGCCCTGCGAATTGGAGGTGCAAACCCTGCCGTCTACCATCGTGTGTAGTAGGTGCACGTGCGTCCGATCCGTTGGCAGGTTTGCGAATCGTGGCGACCGAACGTGCGCGCTGGCGTCCACGGTCGTCGTGCAGAGTGAACCCGCGTGCCAGTGGCGCGTGAGCAAGTGGCCCAGCGCCAGAGAATGACAGTCGTGCAAGGAGACGCAGTGCGAATTGGGCAGCAGCCGGGCGGACACGGATTCGCCGGCGGCCCCGGATTCGGAGCCGACGATCAGGGTGAGTCGGCGGAGGCCGCACCGGTGACGTCCGCCCCGCGTCGAGCGTTCGCCCTCCTCCTCGCGTACGTCGCGCTGACGAAGCCCCGCGTCATCGAACTTCTTCTGGTGACAACCATTCCTGCGATGCTGTTGGCCGACCGCGGTCACGTCGATCCATGGCTGATCCTCACCACGCTCTTCGGTGGGATGCTGGCTGCAGCCAGTGCGAACACCCTGAACATGGTGGTCGACGCCGATATCGACAAGGTGATGAAGCGGACCGAGAAGCGCCCGCTCGCCCGTGGTGCGATGCCCGTCTCGCATGCCCTGATCTTCGGGCTCGTACTCGGCGTCTTTTCGTTCTTCTGGTTGTGGGCCACGACAAACCTGCTCAGCGGCGTGCTCGCGGTTGTGACGATCTGCTTCTACATCTTCGTTTACACATTGATTCTCAAGCGACGCACCTCACAGAACGTGGTGTGGGGCGGCGCGGCCGGATGCATGCCGGTGATGATCGGCTGGTCCGCCGTGACCGGAACGATCGGCTGGCAGGCGCTGGTGATGTTCCTGGTCATCTTCCTGTGGACACCGCCGCACACCTGGGCGTTGATGTTGCGCTACAAGGAGGACTACCAGGCGGCAAACGTGCCGATGTTGCCGGCAGTGGCCTCGGAAACCAAGGTCACCAAGCACATCGTGCTCTACGCGTGGGCCACCGTTGCCGCCACACTTGCCCTGGCACCGGGCTCGGGCGTCATCTATGCAGTCGTCGCCGTGGCGTCGGGAGCTTGGTTCCTCGTCGTCGCTCACCGCCTGTACGCGGGAGTTCGAGCCGGAACTCCGGTCAAACCACTGAAGTTGTTCATTCTTTCCAACGAGTATCTGGCACTGGTGTTCTGCGGCCTTGCTGTCGACTCGGTGCTCGGGTGGCACACGCTCGCCCAGATCTTCTCCTGAGCGAGCGTCCGCCGAGAGTCCGATCAGGGAACCAGAACGATGGACCCGGTCGTCTTGCGTGACTCGAGATCGATATGGGCCTGCGCTGCATCCTCGAGTGCATAGCGTGCACCCACCCGGACCGTGAGCGCTCCACTCGCCATCGCGGCGAACACGTCACCGGCCCGCCACTCCAGTTCGGCTCGGTCTCGTATGTGATGCGCGAGCGTGGGCCTGGTGAGGAACAGCGAACCCGCACCGTTGAGACGCTGCGGATCCATGGGCGGCACCGGACCGCTGGCGGCACCGAACAGCGCCAGCGTGCCTCTGATCCGTAGCGACGCCATGCTGGCCTCGAACGTGTCCGCACCGACGCCGTCGTACACCGCGTGCACTCCTTCGCCGCCGGTGATGTCGCGAACACGTGCGGCGATGTCGTCGTCGTACCGGAGCACGTGCGCTGCACCGGTCTGTCTGGAGAGTTCGGCCTTCGCGTCCGTCGACACCGTCGTGATCACGTTCACGCCTTTGGCCACCGCCAGCTGCGTCAAGATCAATCCGACGCCACCCGCTCCGGCGTGGACGAGCACGGTGTCGCCCCGCTGAGCGGGGTAAGTGGACTCGAGCAGATAGTGCGCCGTCATGCCCTGCAACAGCGCCGACGCGGCCTGATCCGCCGGAACCCCCTCGGGAACCGCGATGGCCGACGAGGCGTCGACGAGCACGTACTCGGCATAGCTACCGGGCGCTGCGGCCCAGGCGACGCGATCTCCCGGAGCGAAGTCGGAGACGTCCGAGCCGATCCGATCGATCACCCCTGCCCCCTCGTCGCCGGGAACGTACGGCAGCGCGCGCGGGTACAGGCCGCGGCGGAAGTAGGTGTCGATGTAGTTGATTCCGATGGCATCGGTCCGCACCAGGATTTGACCAGCTCCAGGTGTCGGTACCGGGAGATCGACGACAGTCAAGACCTCGGGCCCACCTGTGTTGTCTATTCGAATGGCTCGCATGAAGACCGTTCTACACGGGCATGCCGAGCCCCGGCACCCGGGTGTGCGTAGTGAGCGCGTTCGACCGAAGTTACCGATCAGTAACGACTGGGTGGGTCGATGGGGGGTCGGTGAACGGGCTCGGTATCGTGTCCGCATGGCTACCGAAATCGACAGTGCGGGCATCGAAAAGAACACGTCGAACGATGTCCCCAAGGGAACGCGGGCGGCAGTGAAGAGTTTTCTCGCCGATCACGGCAATTCTGCTCAGGTCGTGATTCAGCCCATCGGCCGCGCCGGAACCCGGCTCACCATGGTCGCTGCCGACGGAGTGCTCGGCGATCAGGTGGTTGCCACGCATGCCGTCGCCCGTGCCGTCGTCGACGAGTTCGACGAACTGACCGAGGCCGAATGGGACCGTGAGCTGGTCAGCTCCGTCAACCCGGCTCCGGGCCATTACGAGAAGATGGCCGGCTGGGTGGCGCGTCAGAAGAAGTTCCCCACGGCGCGCAATCAGGCAATCGTCTGAGCAATAGTCGCGCTGAAAGTTGTTCGATCCGTCGGGAACCATCTCGGTATCCGGTGCGTCGAAGTCAGTGGAGGGGCAGTCGGCCATCTGAGGGGGAGGTCGGCTGCCCCTCCACCCTGTTCGAAGCCGGACCCGAGTTCACGAACCGACCGCGATGCCCTCGACGTCCGGGGTTCGTGCGGTGTCTACGGGGCCGCGGGCACGGCAGGCGGCCCAGACCGCCGCGGTCGCAGCAGTGCACGCTCCCGCTCCTGCGACGTGAAAGGCGACGAGCACCGCCGGAACGCCGGTGAAGTACTGCACCAATCCGATCAGAGACTGAGCCAGCACCAACGCGATCAGAACGTGCAGGCGACGTTTGACTGCGCTCGGCGCACGCACCGCGTACAGCGCGAATCCCAGCCCGACCAGCAGGGCCAGGTAGCCCACCAAGAATTGGGAATGAGCGTGAACGAGTGTCACGATCTCGATGCCGAGACGTGGCACCGGCTCTTCGATGCTCTTGTCGCCGGCGTGGGGGCCGGCCCCGGTGACCATAGTGCCCGCAATCAGCACACCG
Organism: Rhodococcus ruber; assembly: GCF_027270735.1. Taxonomy (GTDB): domain Bacteria; phylum Actinomycetota; class Actinomycetes; order Mycobacteriales; family Mycobacteriaceae; genus Rhodococcoides; species Rhodococcoides rubrum_A. Next base: position 29,701 of record NZ_JAPWIJ010000007.1, read on the forward strand.
GTCAGGGCGACTCCGGACAGTCCGACGAGTGCACGCAGCGCAGCCGGGACTGTGGGGGTCGACTCGGACGCTTCGTCGCTCTCGCCCACCTTGGCGTAGAGCAGCGTGGCCAACCAGACCATCGCCATCGAGACGACGAGGTGAATGGCTACCGTCCACCACAGCAGGCCCGTCAATACGGTGAACCCGCCGATCACGGCCTGCACGACGGTGCCGAGCGGCATCAACCATGCGAAGAAGAGCACCTCGCGGCGCCGACGGGCGCGAACGACTGCCAGTACCACCGCAGCAGCGGAGATGACGACGACGAACGCGAGTAGCCGATTACCGAACTCCACGGCCTGATGCAGCACGGGGACCTCGGACACACCGACCGGAGTGAAGCTGCCGGGAAAGCACTGCGGCCAGGTGGGGCACCCGAGGCCGGAACCGGTCACTCGCACGACTGCACCGGTGACGGCGATGCCGCCCTGGGTCACTATCGCGATGAACGCCAGAATTCGCTGCACACGAAGCGACGGAAGAGGAAGGAGATCGACGACGCGCAAGAACGCTCTGTACAGCACACCACGATGGTAAACGCCGATCAACTACACAGCGTCGTTGGGTGGTGAGGCTGCATCAGGTGAACTTGAACGTGCGGACTGCCAGAGTGCTGCACACCGCTGCCCACACCAGCAGTACGACCACGCCGAACACGTCGAAGGACGATCCGACGCCTCGGCTCAATGCCTCGCCGAGCGCTCCGGACGGAACGATGCGAGCAACGTTCTGCACGCCTTGGGGAATCTGATCGTCGACGAACACCGCGCTGCCGATGCCGAGCATGACGAACCAGGCGATGTTCGCCAACGCCAGCACGATCTCCGCCCTCAACGTGCCGCCGAGCAGCAATCCCATGGACGCAAAAGTGACGGTGCCGAGAGCGATGATCACGGCACCGAGCAACAGGCCCGTGGCGGTCGGGCGCCAGCCGAGAGCGACGCCGATGGAGCCGAGCAGAATCGACTGCAGGATCACGACGATCACTACTGCAGCGGATTTGCCGCCGATGATTCCCCAGCGCGGAAGCGGTGTTGCACCGAGCCGTTTCAGCGCGCCGTAGCGGCGGTCGAAACCGACCGCGATGGCTTGGCCGGTGAACGCCGTCGACATGATGGCCACCATCATCACCGCAGGCACCACCTGGGCAACTCGGTCGTCGCCCAGTGCGCCGAACGGCAGCAGAGTGAGGCCGATCAGCAGCGTGATCGGGATGAACATCGTCAGCAGCAACTGTTCGCCGTTGCGTAGCAGCAACTTCAGTTCGAGTCGGGTCTGCGCGAACAGCATTCGCGACGCCGAGGCCGGTCGAGGACGAGGCTCGAACAGACCTGTCTCGAATCGGTTGTCGGCGAGCCGGGCTTCTCTGCGCACCGTCACTTCCTCAATTCTCTACCGGTCAGTTCGAGAAATACGTCCTCGAGACGGCGCTGATCGACCTGCAACTCGGTGGCCAGGACGTCCTGCTGGGCGCACCAGGACGTGACGATCACCAGTATCTGCGGCTCGATCACACCCGACACCACGTAGGACCCGGGCGTCGGTTCCGACGGTACGTACCCCGGGGGGAGCGCTGCGTCGAGCATCGACAGTTCGAGACCAGGGGGAGCGGTGAAGCGCAGTTGGCCCTCGGCACCCTGTTTGGTCAGTTCCGACGGCGATCCCGAAGCGACGACGCGGCCGTTGTCGATGATCGTCAACCGATCCGCCAGCTGTTCGGCCTCGTCCATGAGATGCGTCGTGAGCAGCACGCCCACGCCGTCGCGCCGCAATGCGTCGATCAGCTCCCACACCAGCAGCCGGGCCTGGGCGTCGAGACCGGCTGTGGGTTCGTCGAGAAATACGAGTTCGGGGCGCCCTACGATGGCGCACGCCAGCGCGAGCCGCTGCTGCTGTCCGCCGGAAAGGCGCCGATACGGGGTGCGGACAGCCGAGGTCAGACCGAGGCAGTCGAGAAGCCACGCCGGATCGTGTGGATCGGCCGAGTACGACGCAACGAGCTCGAGCATCTCACCGGCTTTGGAACCGGGATACGCGCCGCCGCCCTGGAGCATGACTCCGATACGCGGCCTCAGCTGCGCCGACTCTGCGATGGGATCGAGTCCGAGGACGCGTACCGAGCCACTGTCGGGGACGACGAAACCTTCGCACATCTCGACGGTGGTGGTCTTGCCTGCACCGTTCGGGCCGAGGAGTGCCAGGACCTCGCCGGGGCCGATATCGAGGCTGAGGCCGTCGACAGCGGTGACGCCGTCGTACGACTTGCGTACGTCGCTGAGCTGTACGACAGGTTGCGCCGCTTTCGACGTCCCGGAGATCACGAGGACTCAGCGTATTCGTCGGCACCCCGGTCGCGTGCCGGTGGTCCGGTGCGTGTGGGCCACGGCATACGGTTTCGTGTCGACAAATACAACACTGCGATGGTCAGGATCGTCATCACCGCGGCCTGCACGATCTGGAAGGGCTGGTACTCGCTGCCGTTCGGCATCAGAATCACGCTGACCAGAGCGGAGAAAGCGACCGCAGGTCGACGGAACGACGGCGTCGTGGCCCAGGCCGCGAGCGGAATCACCGCCCACAGCAGATACCAGGGTTGCACGACCGGAAACAGCAGCACGACTGCGCCGAGAGCGACGCCGAGCGCGCCGACCGGATGCAATCGTCCACGCAGAACCGCGATCAGCATGCGGACGACGATGACGCCGGCCACGACGGCCGCGATCGGACGAGTGAGTCCCAACACAGCGGTGGTGTGGTCACCCAGACCGAGCAGCACGCCTACGAATCCGGTGCCCAGGCCGAGGATCGTCGGGATCGACATCCAGCTTCGTACGACGCCTGCGGTGCCGAGAGTGTTGATCCAACCGAATCCGAGCCCGCTACCCAGACTGACGGCGACTTGGACCGTGACGACGATCGCGCCGAGGAGGACAGCCACGTACACCACGGATCGGAGGGTGCCACCCCACCGCTTCGACAGTGCCATTCCCACGAAGCCCAACGCGATGAGCGATGGGATCTTGACAGTAGAAGACAGGGCGATCAGGGCGGCTCCGCCGACGAGGAATGCAATGTCGGTCTTGCGCAGAGACCCCGTGCGTTCGACGGCTCGCAGGGCGAACTCGGTCCCTGCGAGCATGAGCCCGATCATCAGGGCTTCGTTGTGGATGCCGGCCACCAGATGAAAGAGCAGAAGTGGGTTGGCAGCCCCGAGCCAGAGCGCACTCACCGAGGCCACGCCACAACGCCGTGCCAGCCGCGGCAGCGCCCAGACGATCAGCGCGACGCCGGCAAGCGCGAGGAGGCGGTGCAGAAAGATGCCTGCGACGATATTCTCGCCGGTCAAGTACGTGATACCGCGACCCATCCACAGGAACAGCGGACCGTACGGTGCAGGCGTATCGCGCCAGATGGTGGGAACAGTACGAGTCAGCACGTTGTCGACGCCGAGGGCCGTCGCAGGGCCGACCTCATAGGGGTCGAGTCCGCGCGCGGTGATCTCGCTCTGCGCCAGGTACGAGTAGACGTCACGCGAGAACATCGGCGGCGCAACGCACAGCGGCAGAATCCACAGCAGCAGAGTGCGGTCCATCTGCGAACGGGACAGTCGCCGCGGAATGTTTCCGGATCGCGTCCGACCCAGGGCGAATCTGCCCAGCAGCAGCCAGGCGATCACCACGATGACGGTGCCGGTCATCGTGACCGTCAGGGCAGGGGTGGCCATGCGGGACGGCAGGCTCAGGAACCGAACCCCGGCGACGGGGTTCTGCAGCACCGGCTGCGCACCGGCACCGAGGGCGCCGATTGTCATCAGCAGTGCCCCCGCCGCCCCGAAACGACGAATGTTGCGGAGCTGAACCGTCTCCGCCGGATTCAGCCCGGGCGCTTCTTGTTCGTTTCCGTGCAGCGTGGCCACCACGCCGCCCGGTGGAGTGGGTTCCAGTCCGATGACCCGGCGTGCGGGGGCCACGACGTACCGGTCGAGAATCTGTCCGAGCGCCGATCTCGAGTCGCCGGTACCGGTCTGCGGACGTGCTCTGCCCGTGAAGCGCGAGCGAGCGGAGCTCTGCTCACTGTCGGTCGATGGCACAGTGGGAGCGTAGCTGTGCTCATGTCCGAGGCCCGCACCGTCCTCCCGACCGAGATGGGACGAGGATCGCGACCGGCATAGGGCACCCTTGGTGGACCAGGCAAAACAATTCCGTCACACTGGTGTTGTGAAAACAACCGAAAGCACGTTCGCGCGTCCGGGGAGTGTCGATTCCTCGACCGCCGGCGCAGGCGCGCCGTCGGTTCGACAGGCCTCGCTCCCCGAGGGACAGACCAGGGGTGCGGTGGTCACTCTACTGCTGGAAGAGGGCCCCATCACGGCCTCCGACATCGGTACACGGCTGGGATTGAGCGCGGCAGGGGTGCGACGTCATCTCGATGCGCTCATCGATGCCGGCGAGGCTCGTATCACCACCCCGGCAGGCGCGCGTCAGCGTGGCCGCGGTCGACCGGCCAAGTACTTTCAGCTCACGGCAGCCGGTCGTAACCGCCTCGGCCACACCTACGACGATCTCGCCGGTGCCGCAATGCGGCAACTCCGCAAGATCGGCGGGGACGCGGCCATCGAGACGTTCGCCCGGCAACGCGTGAACACCATCGTGGCCGACGTCGAGCCGGCCGCAGGGTCCGATGCGCACTCCGTGGAGGATGCGGCAGAGCGAATCGCCGACGCCTTCAGCGCGGCCGGGTTCTCCGCCACCACGCGTCAGGTGGGCAACGGTGTGCAGATCTGCCAGCACCATTGCCCGGTATCGCACGTCGCCTCGGAGTTTCCGGAGCTGTGCGAAGCGGAACAGTCCGCGTTCGCAGAGATTCTCGGCACACACGTGCAGCGGTTGGCGACCATCGCCAACGGCAATTGCGCCTGCACGACGCACGTACCGCTGTCACCGACGCGGTACTCGAACACCGATAGTTCCGACAAGAAGACTTCCGACGCGCAGCCCCGTGTCGGAGAACGCCCAAGCCTCCGGAAGGAGCCCGCATGACCGTCACACCAGACCAGGTGACACCCACCGCGCCGCTGACTCAGGACGAGACCATCGCCTCGCTCGGCACCTACGGATACGGCTGGGCCGACTCGGACGTAGCCGGTGAAAGCGCCAAGAGAGGTCTCTCCGAGGCCGTCGTTCGGGACATCTCGCAGAAGAAGAGCGAGCCCGAATGGATGCTGGAGGCACGCCTGAAGGCTCTCAAGACGTTCGAGCGCAAGCCGATGCCCAACTGGGGTTCCAACCTCGACGGTATCGACTTCGACAACATCAAGTACTTCGTGCGCTCCAGCGAGAAGCAGGCTGCGACGTGGGAAGACCTGCCCGAGGACATCAAGAACACGTACGACAAGCTCGGCATCCCCGAGGCGGAGAAGCAGCGCCTGGTCTCCGGTGTCGCCGCTCAGTACGAGTCCGAGGTCGTCTACCACTCGATCCGTGAAGATCTCGAGGCGCAGGGCGTGTTGTTCCTCGACACCGATACCGCACTCAAGGAGCAGCCGGAGCTGTTCCGCGAGTACTTCGGCACCGTCATTCCCGCAGGTGACAACAAGTTCTCCGCACTGAACACCGCGGTGTGGTCCGGTGGATCGTTCATCTACATCCCGCCGGGCGTCCATGTCGACATCCCGCTGCAGGCCTACTTCCGGATCAACACCGAGAACATGGGTCAGTTCGAGCGAACACTGATCATCGTCGACGAGGGTGCATACGTGCACTACGTCGAGGGCTGCACCGCGCCGATCTACAAGTCGGATTCGCTGCACTCCGCTGTGGTCGAGATCATCGTGAAGAAGGGTGGTCGTTGCCGTTACACGACCATTCAGAACTGGTCGAACAACGTCTACAACCTGGTCACCAAGCGCGCCAAAGCAGAAGCAGGCGCGACGATGGAGTGGGTCGACGGCAACATCGGCTCCAAGGTCACCATGAAGTACCCCGCTGTGTGGATGACCGGTGAATACGCGAAGGGCGAGGTTCTCTCGGTCGCGTTCGCCGGCCCGGACCAGCACCAGGACACCGGGTCGAAGATGCTGCACCTCGCGCCGCACACGTCGTCCAACATCGTCAGCAAGTCCGTCGCTCGTGGGGGTGGACGGACGTCCTACCGCGGTTTGATCCAGATCAACAAGGGCGCGCACGGCTCTCGCTCGACGGTCAAGTGCGACGCGTTGCTCGTCGACACGATCAGTCGGTCCGATACGTACCCGTACGTCGACATCCGCGAGGACGACGTGTCGATGGGTCACGAGGCCACAGTCTCGAAGGTCAGTGACGATCAGTTGTTCTACCTGATGAGCCGCGGCATGACCGAGGACGAGGCCATGGCAATGGTCGTCCGCGGATTCGTCGAGCCGATCGCTCGCGAACTGCCGATGGAATACGCACTCGAGCTCAATCGGCTCATCGAGTTGCAGATGGAAGGGTCGGTCGGATAAGTGAACAACCCCCTCACCGGAGTCATGGGTGCCGTGGCATCCGAGAACCCCGATTCCGCCAAGGAAGACAAGTCGAAGCTCGTTGCGAACAAGGGCGCTCAGTTCACGTCGTACGACGTGAACGCGTTCGAGGTGCCGTCGGGCCGCGACGAGCTGTGGCGCTTCACGCCGCTGCGTCGCCTTCGCGGCCTGCACGACGGTTCCGCCGTTGCAGACGGGGCCGCCCAGGTCACCGTCGGAGCGTCGGACTCGGTGGTCGTGGAAACTGTCGGACGCGATGACGAGCGCCTCGGCAAGGCCGGAGTACCGGCCGATCGCATTGCCGCTCAGGCATTCTCGGCGTTCACCGAGGCGACGATCGTCTCCGTGCCGAGCGAGGTCGAGGTGGCCGATCCCATCGAGATCACCATCGACGGCCCCGGTGTCGACCACATCGCCTACGGACATGTGCAGGTTCGACTCGGCACGTTCGCTCGTGCGACCGTGGTGATCGATCAGCGCGGCAGCGGAACGTACGCCGAGAACATCGAGTTCGTTCTGGGTGACAGCTCGCAGTTGCACGTCGTCTTGATCCAGGATTGGCAGTCCGACGCCGTGCACGTGGCTGCGCATCACGCGCTGCTCGGTCGCGATTCCGTGTTGCGGCACTACAACGTCAGCCTCGGCGGCGATCTGGTCCGCATCAGCCCGACCGTGCGCTACAGCGCACCCGGTGGTGACGCGAACCTGCTCGGGGTGTACTTCGCCGACGCCGGCCAGCATCTGGAGCAGCGACTGCTCGTCGACCACTCGGCACCGCACTGCAAGTCGAACGTCATGTACAAGGGTGCGCTGCAAGGCGAAGTCGGTCCGGGCAAGCACGATGCGCACACGGTGTGGATCGGCGACGTGCTCATCCGCGCGGAGGCCGAGGGCACCGAGACGTACGAGCTGAACCGAAACCTGGTGCTCACCGATGGCGCTCGCGCCGACTCGGTGCCGAACCTGGAAATCGAAACCGGCGAGATCGTCGGAGCCGGGCACGCCAGTGCAACCGGCCGCTTCGACGACGAGCAGCTGTTCTACCTGCGTGCTCGCGGCATCTCGGAGGAGGTGGCCCGGCGACTGGTCGTGCGCGGCTTCTTCCACGAAATCATCGACAAGATTCCGGTCCCCGCTGTACGCGAGCGTCTCGACGCCGCTATCGAGGCCGAACTCGCCGTCGTCGGCGCGTAGGTCCACCCGAACTCCTCTCGACTGCACAAAGGAACTTTGATGTCCACACTCGAAATCCGCGACCTGCACGTCAGCGTCGCCAACACCGACTCGTCCGCCGAGCCGATCAACATCCTCAAGGGTGTCGATCTGACCGTGAAGTCCGGCGAGACGCACGCGATCATGGGGCCCAACGGTTCCGGCAAGTCCACCTTGTCTTACGCCATTGCCGGCCATCCGAAATACACCGTCACTTCCGGCACCATCACCCTCGATGGTGAAGATGTGCTCGAGATGAGCGTCGACGAGCGCGCCCGCGCCGGCCTCTTCCTGGCGATGCAGTACCCGGTGGAGGTGCCCGGCGTCTCGATGTCGAACTTCCTGCGCACCGCCGCCACCGCTGTGCGCGGTGAGGCCCCCAAGCTGCGGCACTGGGTCAAGGAAGCCAAGACCGCCATGAGCGAACTCGAGATCGAGGCCAACTTCCTCGAGCGCAACGTCAACGAAGGCTTCTCCGGCGGCGAGAAGAAGCGGCACGAAATTCTCCAGCTGGGACTGCTCAAGCCCAAGATCGCGATCCTCGACGAGACCGACTCCGGCCTCGACGTCGACGCTCTGCGAGTGGTGTCCGAGGGCGTCAACAAGTACAAGGAACGCGAGGACGGCGGAGTACTGCTGATCACGCACTACACCCGCATCCTGCGCTACATCAAGCCCGATTTCGTGCACGTCTTCGTCAACGGTGAGATCGTGAAGTCCGGCGGTGCGGAGCTGGCAGACGAGCTCGAAGCCAACGGATACGCCGGCTACACCCAGGCCGCGACCACCGGAGCATGAGCATGGCTGCGCCGGCAGCTGTAGCGGTGGCGGCATCGTTCGATGTCGCTGCCGTTCGCCGCGATTTCCCTATCCTCGCGCGCACCGTCCGTGACGGAAAGCCGTTGGTGTACCTGGATTCCGGTGCCACCTCGCAGCGGCCGGTGCAGGTACTCGATGCCGAACGCGAATTCCTCACCACGTGCAATGCCGCAGTGCACCGCGGCGCGCATCAGCTGGCCGAGGAAGCCACCGATGCGTACGAGGGAGCCAGGGCGGCCATCGCATCGTTCGTCGGGGCCGACGTCGACGAGATCGTCTTCACCAAGAACGCGACCGAGTCGCTCAACCTCGTGACGTACGTCCTGGCCGATCAACGCTTCGATCGCCATCTCGGACCCGGGGACGAGATCGTCGTCACCGAACTCGAACATCACGCCAATCTCGTTCCGTGGCAGGAGCTTGCAGCTCGAACCGGCGCAACGCTGCGGTGGTACGGCGTGACCGACGACGGCCGCATCGACCTCGATTCACTCGAATTGTCCTCGGCCGTCAAGGTTCTCGCATTCACGCACCAGTCCAATGTGACCGGTGCTGTGGCTCCGGTCGAGGAATTGGTGCGTCGGGCCAGGGCGGTCGGTGCGCTCGTCGTCCTCGACGCATGCCAGTCGGTGCCGCACATGAAGGTCGATTTCCACACACTGGATGTCGACTACGCCGCGTTCTCGGGTCACAAGATGCTCGGTCCCTCGGGGGTCGGCGTGTTGTACGGCAAGGCTGCACTCCTCGCGGCGATGCCACCGTTCATCACCGGCGGTTCGATGATCGAGACCGTCACCATGGAGAAGACCACCTTCGCCGCGCCTCCGCAACGTTTCGAGGCCGGGGTTCCGATGACCTCGCAGGTCGTCGGACTGGGCGCAGCTGTGCGGTATCTGGAAAACATCGGCATCGACGTCATTGCTGCGCACGAGAAGGCTTTGGTCGCAGCAACTCTCGCCGAGTTCGCGAAGATCGACGGGGTTCGCGTCATCGGCCCGACAGAGAATGTCGACCGTGGTTCTGCGGTGTCGTTCGTGGTGGACGGCATTCACGCGCACGACCTCGGACAGATCCTGGACGATGAGGGCGTCGCCATTCGCGTCGGGCACCACTGTGCGTGGCCGCTGCATCGCCGGTTCGGTGTTGCTGCGACAGCGCGCGCCTCGTTCGCGTTGTACAACACGCTCGAAGAAGTACAGGTTCTTGCACAGGCAATCCGCCGCGCGCAATCGTTCTTCGGAACCACCGACCAAGGCGGGGGAGGGGAACTCTAGATGCGGATGGAACAGATGTATCAGGAAGTGATCCTCGATCACTACAAACACCCGCACGGCCGCGGACTGCGCGAGCCGTTCGGTGCAGAGGTACACCATGTCAACCCCACCTGCGGCGACGAGGTCACTCTGCGCGTGCAGATCGAGGACGGCACCGTCGCAGATGTCTCGTACGACGGCCAGGGTTGCTCGATCAGTCAAGCCGCGACGTCCGTTCTCACCGATCAGGTCGTCGGTCTGAGCGTGGGCGATGCGCTGAAGACGGTGGACGCGTTCAGCGACATGGTGGGCAGCAGAGGTACCGTCGAGGGTGACGAGGACGTCATCGGCGACGGCATTGCGTTCGCCGGCGTGGCCAAGTATCCGGCTCGCGTGAAATGCGCGTTGCTGGGTTGGATGGCTTTCAAGGATGCGGTTGTTCAAGTAGTGGACGCAGATTCGACAGCTACGACGGGCGGGACCGCCCAGTCGGCACTTTCCGGAGGACAGCAATCATGACCGATGCAACAGATACGACGCCGGCCGAAGCCACGCCGGTGGAACTGACCGCCGACGAGATCAAGGTGCTCGAAGACCTCGAAGAAGCCATGCGCGACGTGGTCGATCCCGAGCTCGGAATCAATGTCGTAGACCTGGGTCTGGTGTACGACATCAAGATCGACGCCGACGACATCGTCACAGTCGACATGACGCTCACCTCGGCGGCGTGCCCGCTGACCGATGTCATCGAGGATCAGGCCCGCGGCGCGCTCGTTCGTAGCGGTCTGGCCGCCGACCTGAAGATCAACTGGGTGTGGATGCCGCCGTGGGGTCCGGACAAGATCACCGACGACGGCCGCGAGCAGCTCAGGGCACTCGGCTTCACCGTCTGACCCGACGACGGTTTTGCTCGGTCAAGCGCCTTTCGCTTCGTCGGCTTTCGACTCCGTGGCCTTGGCAGGAGCAGACTTCTTTGCCGCAGTTTTCTTGGCCGGTGCCTTCTTCGCGGCCGCTTTTTTGGCGGGTGCCTTCTTGGCGGGAGTCGACGTCGAGGTCGACGACGAGCCCGACTTCGCGTTTTTGCCGGCCGCCTCGACACTGCGCTGCAGCGCTGCGACCAGATCGACGACCTCGGCATCCTCACCGTCGTCGTCTTTCTCGGCTTCGGTATGGATGACCTTCTCGCCCCCGTTGGCAAGGGTCTCGTCGATCAGCTTGCGGAGTTCGATCTGGTAGTCGTCGGTGTATTCGGTGGGGTCGAACTCCGAGGACATGCTCTCGACCAGCGACGTGGCCATCTTCACCTCTTGCGGACGCGCAGACGGCGCATCTTCGAGTGAGGGGAACTCGGCTGCCCTGACCTCGTCCGGCCACAGCAGCGTCTGAATCACCAACACGTCGTCACGCACCCGCAACGCGGCCAACCGGGTTTTCTGCCTCAGCGTGAAGTGAACGAGCGCAGTGCGTTCGGTTTCTTCCAACGTCTCCCGCAGCAGAACGTACGCCTTCGGTGACGCAGAGTCCGGTTCGAGGAAGTAGCTCTTGTCGTAGAGAATCGGATCGATCTGCTCGGTCGGTACGAACTCGAGAACCGGAATCTCGTGCTTCTCGGCTGCCGGAAGTTTGTCGAAGTCGTCGTCGGTGAGAATCACGCGTTCGCCGTCGGGGGAGTCGTAGGCCTTGTCGATGTCGGCGAACTGCACCGACTTTCCGCATTCCTGACAGATGCGGTCGTACTTGATGCGACCGCCGTCCTTCGCGTGCACTTGATGGAACCGAATGTCGTGCTGCTCGGTGGCCGAGTAGACCTTCACCGGAACATTGACCAGTCCGAAGGCGATCGAGCCCTTCCATATGCTGCGCATCTGTCCATGATCGCCGACCGAGCACCCGCGTGTCGACCGTTGGCAGGAAAGTCAGGCTCCGTGCAGCGGTCGAGCTACCGTGCGCGCGATCGCCAGCCTGGCCGAGGGCGGGAGCGTAGGAAACATCTTCAGCATTGCGGTCATGGTTCCGATCGCATCGTCGTGTCCGGAGAGGTACGAGCGCTGCAGTTCGACCGGGAGCGAGAAGAAGCTGGAGAAGAACTGGGGCACCATCTCCGGTTCCAGCCCCAGCGCGGTGCGGAGGCCGAGATTGCGAAGCTTCTGGACCGTCCAGATGTGCATCGCACGGCTTCGTCGCGGATGACCGCCGCCGCGGAACCTCTCGACCAGATGGTCCGCGGAAGCCAGCGATGCCGCAACGCTGTACCCAGTGGCAGGGTGCATCAGATTGGACCGGGATCCGAAGAGCACAGGACCTCCTCGTCCGGTGTGTTCTCGCGAACGCGGCGGCGGTTCGACAGAGAAGCGGACTCGCTCGACAGCCTCGTGCCCTGTGGGTTCGAGATTGCGCTGGGACAGCCGGTGGTGCAATCGCGTACGGAGGACGTCCAGGCCGAGCGCTGGTCGACCGACGAGACAGGTCTCCTCGAGCAGTACGCGATCGTCATCGAGCGCCACGGCGTAAAGAAAGCTGGGCGCTTCGCCGGGCGACGCGCCGTTGTCGGTGCGCCAATCCATGAACCAGGCGTCGGCTCCCTCGAGGATCGGCTCGGCGCGCTGCCGTTCGACGACGATCCCGTAAGCGGTCTGCTGCGCGAGGTCGCGCGAATCGAACGTCCCTCGGGCATCGACGACGTGACCAGCGTCGATGATCGTGCCGTCGGACGTGGTCACGCGGGAACCGGTGACGTCGACGGCCGTTCCAGCGAGCACCCGCACGAGGTCGAGAGCCAGCGAGGCTTGCAGAGCAGATGTATCCAGCACGCAGTACGTGCGATCGATGATCCGATGGCGGTCGGTCCACACCGCAGGCTCGAGCGCTGTCGAGGCGACTGCGGTCTCGGGTAACCACGACGGCAATTCGTCTGCCCAGGCCGAGTACGTCGGCGTCCACGTACGCGACGGGTGTGGATCGAGGGCCAGCACGTCCAGGCCCGCCGCGGAACAGCGATGAGCGACTGCTCGGCCTGCCGGACCCAGACCGACCACCGCGACATCGGCCGAGAAATCGTTCACATTCCGCCGGTGGCGAGTAGACCACCGTCCACCCGCACGGTTTCGCCGGTGATCCAGGACGACGCATCCGAGACCAGGAAGGCGACAAGGGCGGCCACGTCTTCCGGGTTTCCGAGACGCTTCATCGGGTAGCCGGCGGCCGCCGCGTCTTCGCCGTTGGCGACGAGGGCCTCGGCGAACTTGGTCTTCACGACGCCCGGTGCCACGGCATTGACGCGGATCTTGGGGCCGAGTTGCCAGGCCAGCTCCTCGGTGAGCCTTATCAGGGCGGCTTTGGACGCACCGTAGGCCGCGATCACACCGGTGGATCGAATGCCTGCCACGCTGGCGATGTTGACGATCGCGCCGCCGTGCTGGCCCATCCAGGCGTGAAATGCCTGCTGGACGAAGCCGAGGGTGCCGACGACGTTCGTATCGAAGATCTTGCTCACGCCGGTCAGATCGGCATCCATCAGGGAACCGTAGACGGGATTGATACCGGTGTTGTTCACGAGGATGTCCAGCGAGCCGAAGGTCTCCACGGTCTGCGCCACGGCGTCGCGTCGATGTTCCGGATCGCCTGCATTGCCGTCCAGTGCAAGCACGGAATCACCCAGTTCTGCTGCTGCCGCCACGAGAGGTTCGCGCTTACGTGCGGTGATGGCTACATTCGCGCCGCGAACGAGCAGCTCTGCGGCGATTGCCTTGCCGATGCCCCGGCTGCCGCCGGTAACGAGTGCGGTACGCCCGGTGAGGTCGGCAATCGGTGCGCTGCGTTGGGTGACTGGTTCGGAGGCGTCGGTCATCGACCAGACGTTACCGGTGTCACCGTCGTTCCTGGGTGGTGGCACGTGAATGCTGAGCTAAAATAGCGGTTTGCTGTGCCGTCGTTCGGCGCACCTGTGTTCGCTCGTCGGTCGACGGGCAACGATCTTGTTCGGCAATCGCTAGGAGCTCACGCGTGATCACCGCCACCGACCTGGAAGTTCGTGCCGGTGTGCGGACCCTTCTGTCCACCGAGGGGCCCGCGCTCCGGGTACAGGCAGGCGACCGCATCGGTCTGGTGGGTCGCAACGGGGCAGGTAAGACCACCACGCTGCGGATTCTGGCCGGCGAGGGCGAGCCCTATGCGGGCGAGGTCGTGCGCACCGGCGACCTCGGGTACCTCCCGCAGGACCCCAAAGAAGGCGACCTCGACGTGCTGGCCAAGGACCGAGTGCTGTCGGCCCGAGGCCTGGATACGCTCCTGCACAGTATGGAGAAGCAACAGGCCCTGATGGCCGAGGTGGCCGACGAGGCACTGCTCGACAAGGCCGTCCGCAAGTACGGCGAACTCGAAGAACGCTTCGCATCCCTCGGCGGCTACGAAGCCGAGAGCGAAGCGGCCCGCATCTGCAACAGCCTCGGCTTGGCCGACCGCATTCTCGGTCAACCGCTGCGGACCCTGTCCGGTGGTCAGCGCCGACGCGTCGAACTCGCTCGCATTCTGTTCGCCGCGTCCGACGGCAGTGGCGGACGATCGAACACCACACTGCTGCTCGACGAGCCCACCAACCACCTCGACGCCGATTCCATCACCTGGTTGCGCAGTTTCCTGCAGAACCACGAGGGTGGACTCATCGTGATCAGTCACGATGTCGAACTGCTCGGTGATGTCGTGAACAGGGTGTGGTTCCTCGATGCCGTACGCGGTGAGGCCGACATCTACAACATGAACTGGAAGAAGTACCTCGACGCACGCGCGACGGACGAGCAGCGGCGCCGTCGCGAGCGCGCGAACGCGGAGAAGAAGGCGGGTGCGCTGCGCGTCCAGGCCGCCAAGATGGGTGCCAAGGCAACAAAAGCCGTTGCGGCACAAAACATGGCGAAGCGCGCAGACAAGTTGATGGCCAACCTCGATGCGGAGCGCGTATCGGACAAGGTCGCGCACATTCGCTTTCCCGAGCCCGCTCCGTGCGGCAAGACACCGTTGATGGCCAAGAACCTGACCAAGATGTACGGGTCGCTGGAGATCTTCGCCGGCGTCGATCTGGCGATCGACCGAGGAAGCCGAGTGGTGGTGCTCGGGCTCAACGGTGCGGGCAAGACGACGCTGCTCCGGATCCTCGCAGGCACCGAGAAGGCCGACACCGGCGAGATCGAACCCGGCCACGGCATGCGCGTGGGTTACTTCGCCCAGGAGCACGACACCCTCGACGACATGGCGTCGGTGTGGGAGAACATCCGTCATGCGGCACCCGACACCGGGGAGCAGGAACTGCGGTCACTGCTCGGTGCCTTCATGTTCACCGGTCCGCAGCTCGAGCAGCCGGCAGGAACACTGTCCGGCGGTGAGAAGACGCGTCTGGCGCTCGCCGGACTGGTGTCCTCGGCGGCGAACGTGCTGCTGCTCGACGAGCCGACCAACAACCTCGATCCCATCTCGCGCGAGCAAGTCCTCGACGCGCTGCGCAGCTACAAGGGTGCCGTGGTGTTGGTTACTCACGATCCGGGCGCCGCCGAGGCACTCTCACCCGAACGCGTGATTCTCCTTCCCGACGGCACCGAGGATCACTGGTCGCAGGACTACCTGGAGCTCATTCAGCTCGCCTGACCTGGCCTCAGTCCTGCCTGCGAACCGATTCTTCGACCAGATCCAGAATGGCCGAAAGGTTGGACCCGCCCTGCCCTGACGCGATTCGGGCGACCAGACCGTCCAGCACGAGGTCCAGGTAATCGGCCAAGACGTCGTTGGGCACGTCATCGCGCAGTTTTCCTGCCGTCTTCTGCCGTTCCAGTCGGCCCAGGGTCGCGTCGGTGAGCTCTGCCGACCGTTCGGCCCAGCTGGTTCGGAAGTCGGCGTCGGTTCGCAGTCGTCGGGTGATCTCGAGCCGCGTTCCGAGCCACTCGAACTGCTCCGGCTGGGCCAGCATGTCTCGCATCACCTGAACCAGACCCTGCGTCGCCGCGACCTCTGCCATGCGGCGGGCATCCTCCTGCGCCAGGGCGAGGAAGAGACCGTCCTTGTCCTTGAAGTGGTGGAAGATGGCTCCGCGCGAGAGGCCCGTCGCCTCCTCGAGGCGTCGCACCGTCGCGCCCTCGTAGCCGAACTCTCCGAAGCATTTACGCGCACCGTCGAGTATTTCGCTGCGGCGAGCGGCCAGGTGGTCTTCGCTGACCTTGGGCACGTGTGAAACTCCTACTTTTCGATGAAGGGGCTCGTACCGATACGGCGATGGGCCCGAAACACATATCGAGTTCCGGGCCCATCGCTGTGCGTGGCGTCTGTCTACAGTGCCGTGTGACTAGCCTCTGATCATGTTGCGCAGAACGTACTGCAGGATTCCGCCGTTGCGGTAGTAGTCCGCTTCACCGGGGGTATCGATACGGACCACGGCGTCGAACTCGACCTTGGTTCCGTCTTCCTTGGTCGCAGTCACTGCCATCGTCTTCGGGGTAGTGCCCTCGTTCAGCTTCTCGACGCCGACGATGTCGAACGTCTCGGTGCCGTCGAGCTTGAGCGACGATGCGCTCTCACCGGCCGGGAACTGCAGGGGAACGACGCCCATGCCGATGAGGTTGGAGCGGTGGATGCGCTCGAACGACTCGGTGATGACGGCCTTGACGCCCAGGAGCGAGGTGCCCTTGGCAGCCCAGTCGCGCGAGGAGCCACTGCCGTACTCCTTGCCGCCCAGCACGACCAGCGGGATGCCGGCCTTCTGGTAGTTCTGCGACGCGTCATAGATGAACGACTGCGGACCACCGTCGAGAGTGAAGTCGCGGGTGTAGCCACCCGAGACGTCGTCGAGCAGCTGGTTCTTGAGGCGGATGTTCGCGAACGTTCCGCGAATCATGACCTCGTGGTTACCGCGGCGCGATCCGAGCGAGTTGTAGTCCTTGCGCTCGACACCGTGCGAATCCAGGTACTGCGCAGCGGGTGTACCTGCCTTGATGGGTCCTGCCGGGCTGATGTGGTCGGTGGTGACCGAATCGCCGAGCAGGGCCAGCACGCGTGCACCCTTGATGTCTTCGACCGGAGCCGGATCCATCGTCATGCCGTCGAAGTACGGAGGCTTGCGCACGTACGTCGACTTGGGATCCCACTCGAACGTGTCGCCCTCGGGGGTGGACAGGTTCTGCCAGCGGCTGTCGCCGGCGAAGATCGTCTCGTAGGACTTGCTGAACATGTCCCGGCTGATCGAGGACTTGATCGTGTCCTCGATTTCCTGCGACGACGGCCAGATGTCCTTCAGGAACACGGGGTTGCCCTCGTGATCCTCGCCG
Source organism: Rhodococcus ruber (assembly GCF_027270735.1). Classification (GTDB taxonomy): domain Bacteria; phylum Actinomycetota; class Actinomycetes; order Mycobacteriales; family Mycobacteriaceae; genus Rhodococcoides; species Rhodococcoides rubrum_A. Next base: position 46,833 of record NZ_JAPWIJ010000007.1, read on the forward strand.
AGGGGGTCGGTCTCGAAGTCGAAGTCCATCGTGCCCGCGAGGCCGTAGGCGATGACCAGCGGCGGTGAGGCCAGGTAGTTCATCTTGACGTCGGGGGAGATACGACCCTCGAAGTTACGGTTGCCCGACAGCACTGCGGTGACCGAGAGGTCGTTGTCGTTGATCGCCTTCGAGATGGGCTCGAGCAGCGGGCCGGTGTTACCGATGCATGTGGTGCAGCCGTAACCACCGAGGTAGTAGCCGAGCTTCTCGAGGTACGGCCAGAGGCCGGCCTTCTCGTAGTAGTCGGTGACGACCTGCGAGCCGGGTGCCATGTTGGTCTTGACCCAGGGCTTTGTGGACAGGCCCTTCTCCACGGCGTTGCGGGCGAGCAGTGCTGCGCCGAGCATCACCGACGGGTTCGAGGTGTTGGTGCAGGAGGTGATACCCGCAACCACAACGGCCCCGTGATCGAGGACGAATTCGCCTGCCTCGTCGGTGGTGACCCGGACCGGCTTGCTCGGTCGGCCCTCGGAACCGTATGCGGCAGAACGAACGTCGACGGAATCCTCTTCGGCGAAGCTCAGCGAAGCGGAGTCGCTTGCCGGGAACGATTCGTCGAGGGCCTCGTCGAGCTTGCTGTCACCCTCGTGCTTCGGGTGGTTCTCCTCGACGTAGTTGTGGATGTCCTTGCGGAAGGCAACCTTGGACTCGGACAACAGGATTCGGTCCTGCGGGCGCTTCGGGCCTGCGATGGACGGAACGACGGTGTTGAGGTCGAGCTCGATGTACTCGGAGTACACGGCTTCGTTCTTCGGGTCGTGCCACATGCCCTGCTCTTTGGCGTACGCCTCGACGAGCGCGAGCTGCTCGTCGCTGCGGCCGGTCAGGCGCAGGTAGTTGATCGTCTCTTCGTCGATCGGGAAAATGGCTGCGGTGGACCCGAACTCGGGGCTCATGTTGCCCAGGGTTGCGCGGTTCGCGAGCGGAACCTCGGCCACACCCTCGCCGTAGAACTCGACGAACTTGCCGACGACGCCGTGCTTGCGGAGCATCTCGGTCGCGGTGAGCACCACGTCGGTCGCCGTGACACCAGGCTGAATTTCGCCCGAGAGCTTGAAGCCGACGACGCGCGGGATGAGCATGGAGACGGGCTGACCGAGCATCGCAGCCTCGGCCTCGATGCCGCCTACGCCCCAGCCGAGCACACCGAGTCCGTTGACCATCGTGGTGTGCGAGTCGGTGCCGACGCAGGTGTCGGGGTACGCCTGGCCCTTGCGGGTCATGATGGTCGGTGCCAGGTACTCGATATTGACCTGGTGCACGATGCCCATGCCCGGCGGGACGACCTTGAAGTCGTCGAAGGCACCCTGTCCCCAACGCAGGAACTGGTAACGCTCGCCGTTGCGCTCGTACTCGAGGTCGACGTTGCGCTCGAGGGCATCGGCGCGGCCGAAGACGTCGAGGATCACCGAGTGGTCGATGACCATGTCGGCGGGGGAGAGGGGGTTGACCTTGTTGGGGTCGCCGCCCAGGGTGGTGACGGCTTCACGCATCGTGGCGAGGTCGACGATGCACGGAACGCCGGTGAAGTCCTGCATGATGACGCGTGCAGGGGTGAACTGGATTTCGAAGCTCGGCTCCGCGGACGGATCCCACGACGCAATCGAACGAATGTGGTCGGCGGTGATGTTGGCACCGTCCTCGGTGCGAAGGAGATTCTCCGCGAGGACCTTCAGTGCATAGGGCAATTTCTCGGCACCGGGCAAAGCCGACAGTCGGAAGATCTCGTACGAGTTCTCTCCGACTTCGAGGGTGCCCTTTGCACCGAATGAATCATTACTTGCGGTCACTTCAGCTCCACTCGTCTATGAGGCACACCGCCGACGGGGCTGTGTCGACGGTTGAAGCGAGGCGATGTCCGTGTGTCTCGGCATGGCATCCGGCGTGCGAATTGCCTGCGGACGCTCGGGCAGCGTCTCGATGGAAGTCTAACAGTACGCTTGTCCTGTGAAAACTTGCGGGTCCGTTTCTCGGCGGATGCCGACAGAACGACCCGCGTCACAATCCTCACGTACTGTTTCGAGCGACGCAATGAAGGGCGGCCTCAGTTGCTGCCTCGGAGTTGCACGCCTCCCGGGTATCGAGAGCACTGTGACGTAGGGTTTCACGCGACTGGTTCCTACCGACTGGACGAGAGATGCCTGAACCGATTCACGCCGTTTCCCCACTTGCCACCGATATTCCGGCAGGTCTGGACGTCGACAGCATCGTCGCCACGGTCCGCGAGACCGGCGTGAGTGGGCCCGCCGACGAGGAAGCAGCGTTGTCCGCAGCTGTGGCCCGCGCCGAAGAACACGGCATCGATCTGAGCATCGTCATCGTGCCGAACGAACCGCGCCACGACTCGCAGCTGCGCGACCTCGCCACGGCGGTCGGTGCACGCGAGGGTGGCACCGTATTGGTCTTGAGCCCCGGGCAGGTGGGCACCTTCAGCGACTCCATCAGCCGAGTGACCCTCGAGGCCGGTCAAGACCGCACGTACACCGGAAACCACATCGTCGCGGCCGACAATTTCGTGGACACACTCGTCGAAGATCAGACGCCGTGGGGCCTGCTCACCGGTGGACTCGTTGTCGTCGTAGCTGCCGTCGCCACACTGACTGCAGTTGTGAAGGCCCGCAGATTCCGGGCTCGGGCCGCGGCCACCGAGAGCGCGAATCGCGACTCCGGCGAGAATTGAACCTACGCGTCGACGCGTCGTTCGGGTGACCGACGCCCGCACCGTGGATCCGGCCCTCGATCATGACGGCCGCGCCGCAGGAAAAAGTCGGAAAAATTGTTTCCGGCAAACCCCGAGTTCACGGCGTTGTGCCTGGTGAAATTACAAATGTGTCATTTGGGACTGGAGTTTCTTTAGGGTGCAAAGTGTCGTACGGTGCCATTGGCACTGCTGGGGAAGGAGTGTCGCAGAAGGCAGAGTGTCGTCCGTGGGGAACTCGGGAGGCCACTGCTTCGGGTGTGACTGACGTGGTTCACACCTGTCGTGTCGCTGCGTGCTTCTTTCCCGCCCGGCGACAGCGCTCACCGTCACCTGCGATCGGGGTGGGGACGGCAAGCGCTGCGGCGGCACGACGGTTCGACTCGGACCTGAGTGAATGCCGGACCCGAGGGAGATATTCGTGAGCCGACGTCCAGTCCGCGCCACCCGCCGTAAAGCGCTCGTCCGTACCCGATTCGTGCTGGTAGGTGCCGGCCTCGTCATCGCGTTGATGGCAACCCTTCCCGGAGTTGCCGCCGCCGTGCCGCCGCCGCCGCCGAACCCATCCGACAGCGATATCGCTGCCGCCGGAAGTGCTGTCGATTCCCGACTTGGCCAGGTCGGTCAGCTGATCGACGCGATTGCGTCGGCCAACCAGCAACTCGCTCGACTCGACGACGAAGTTGCCTCGAAGCGAGAGGGCGTCAACAAGGCCCTGGTGGATCTGCAGAATGCGCGCGACGCCGCAGACGTCGCTGCCGCGGTCGTCGGTGCAGCACAACAGGCACTTGCCGATGCCGGTACCCAAATTCAGGCAGCCCAGCGCAAGTTCGACGAATTCGCGAAGTCCAGCTATACCCAGGGTTCCGGGGTTGCATCGATGGCGTCGTTCCTCGGTTCGAGCGGACCGGACGACGTCTTGGATCGGGCCCAAGTACTGAAGGTGCTCTCCAACAGCCAGAACGCGGTGCTCGACGGGCTCCAGCGGGCCCGGACCGAACAGGCGAATCGCGATTCTGCGGCGCGGGACTCGAAGCAGCAGGCAGATGCTGCGGCGTCGGAAGCCGAGGCCAAGAAGGCCGAGGCAGAGCAAGCCATCGCCGAGGCCCAAGCTGCTCTGCAGGCCGAGGCCGACCAGAAAGCAGCGATCGAGTCTCAGCGTGACGCTGCCCAGACCGAGCTCGATTCGGCGCGCAGCAATGTCGCTGGCCTGCAGGATCAGCGCGCGGCCTACGGCGACTGGGAAGCCCAGAAGGCAGCCGAGGATGCGGCCATCGCGGCCGCCACCGCCGCAGCGAAGGAAGCTGCTGTGCAGGCAGCTGCCCGCGTGTCGGCCAACCTCGCGGCGCAGCAGCGCGCAGCGGCCATCGCTGAGGGCCAGCGCTCGCACGTGGACGTCGACGACGATTCGAGCGCGACGACCGACACGGACAGCTCGACCACAACCACGCCCACCAAGCCGAAGACACCGACCAAACCGAAGACGTCCACCACGCCGTCGGTCACCGGAAGCGCGGCCGTCGAACTGGCGATCGATCGCGGAATGAGCCAATTGGGAGTGCCGTATTCCTGGGGCGGCGGCGACGAGAACGGTCCGACCAAGGGCATCAGGGACGGCGGCGTCGCGGACAGCTACGGCGATTACAACAAGGTCGGGTTCGATTGCTCCGGCCTGATGATCTACGCCTTCGCCGGCCTCGGCATCTCGTTGCCCCACTACACCGGCTATCAATACACCGCAGGCAAGCAAGTGCCGTCCTCGGACATGAAGCGCGGCGACATGATCTTCTACGGCCCGAACGCCAGCCAGCATGTTGCGCTCTACCTCGGCGACGGCAAGATGCTCGAAGCCCCACAGTCGGGTTCGGTGGTCAAGGTGTCCGACGTGCGATACAGCGGCATGACTCCCTACGCAGTGCGCATGGTGTCCTGAGCACGATCAGGCTCCACTCCGGCCTCTCGAGTCGTTCCGCAGGCTCCACTCCGGCCACGCGGCGGGGGTGCCTTTCGGCGCGCTCGGCGATCACCTGGAATAGTTGATCGCGGCGGTATCGACACGCGCCCGACGATGATCGACTGAAAGCGGTGAATTCTTGGTGACATCACGTGACGGCCGGATTTCGAACGACGAGGAGTCGGCCCACGTCGAGACCTCGACTCGTGATCCACAGGGTGGGGAGCCGAAGCGGGTGGACAGCCCAGGCCTGGCCGAGGACGTCCAACTTCTCGAGAAGGCCGTGTACGAGGTCAAACGCGTCATCGTCGGTCAGGATCGCCTGGTCGAACGCATTTTGGTCGGATTGCTCGCCCGCGGACACGTCTTGCTCGAGGGTGTTCCTGGCGTCGCCAAGACACTTGCCGTCGAGACGTTCGCGCGCGTCGTGGGTGGCTCGTTCTCGCGAGTCCAGTTCACTCCCGACCTGGTCCCGACCGACCTCGTCGGAACCCGGATCTACCGTCAGGGCCGTGAGGAGTTCGACACCGAACTCGGACCTGTCGTGGCCAACTTCGTCTTGGCCGACGAGATCAACCGCGCGCCGGCGAAGGTGCAGTCCGCGTTGCTCGAGGTCATGGCCGAGCGTCATGTCACCATCGGCGGCCGGACTTTCCCGATGCCAGATCCGTTCCTGGTGATGGCAACGCAGAACCCGATCGAGAACGAGGGCGTCTACCCCCTTCCCGAGGCTCAGCGCGACAGATTCTTGTTCAAGATCGTCGTCGACTACCCGACGGTCGAGGAGGAACGCGAGATCGTCTACCGCATGGGCATCAAGGCGCCCGAGCCCAAGCAGATCCTCGACCCGGTCGAGTTGGTTCGGCTTCAGAATCTGGCCAGCTCGGTGTTCGTGCACCATGCGCTCGTCGACTACGTCGTTCGGGTCATTGCTGCCACGCGTACGCCCGAGCAGTTCGGTCTGGACGACGTGGCCAGCTGGATCGCCTACGGTGCATCGCCGCGCGCAACGCTGGGGATCATCGCGGCGTCGAGAGCGCTGGCTCTGCTCCGGGGTCGCGACTACGTGGTGCCGCAGGACGTCCTCGAGGTCATTCCCGATGTGCTTCGGCACCGTCTGGTGTTGTCCTACGACGCCCTCGCGGACGAGGTCACTCCGGAGACGGTCATCTCTCGGGTACTGCAGACCGTCGGTTTGCCGCAGGTGTCGCCGCAGGCGGTTCCGGTGCCGCAGACCAACGGAGCCGGTTCCGACGGCCCGCACTTCGACGGGCGTCAAGCCGGGCCACAGGGTCAGTACCCGGCCCAGGGCCAGTATCCCGCAGCCGGCCAGTTCCCTGCTCCGGGGCAATTTCCCGCACAGGGCCAGGTGCCGCCATCGCAGCAGCCAGGACCTCAGCAGCCTTCGCAGGGCGGCCAGTACGGTCAACCGGCACCGTCGTTTCAGAAGCCGTCGGGTGACGGATCGTCGATCGGTACGCCGGGGCAGTGAGCGGACCCGACACCGCACCTGTGACTGCCGGCAGTAACCCCATTTCTCGGCCGCCGTCGTTCCGTTCGGGTGAGCTGCGCGATCCGAAGTTGGCCGCAGCATTGCGGACCCTCGAACTGACGGTGCGCCGACGGCTGGACGGTGTTCTGCACGGGGACCACCTCGGGCTGATCCCCGGTCCCGGTTCCGAGCCGGGGGACGCGAGGGAGTATCAGCCCGGCGACGACGTTCGCCAGATGGATTGGTCGGTCACTGCGCGCACGACGCATCCGCACGTGCGCCAGTCCGTGGCCGACCGCGAGCTGGAGACCTGGCTCGTGGTCGACCTGTCGGCCAGCCTGGACTTCGGCACCACCGGGTGTGAGAAGCGTGATCTCGCCGTTGCCGCCTCGGCAGCCATCACCCATCTGTCCGGCGGGGGCGGTAACCGAATCGGCGCGGTTGTGGCCACCGGAGCCAGCACCACTCGGATTCCGGCACGAGGCGGCCGGGTGCATACCCAGTCGATGCTGCGCGCCATCGCCACGACACCCGCGGCAGCCGACGGCGTACGCGGCGATCTTCGAGCTGCCATCGAGGCGTTGCGTCGGCCGGAACGCCGTCGTGGCATGGCTGTGGTGATCAGCGACTTTCTCGGGCCTATCGACTGGGAGCGGTCGCTCCGAGCCATCTCGGCACGGCACGACGTACTCGCGGTCGAGGTACTCGACCCACGTGACCTCGAGCTACCCGACGTCGGTGACGTGGTGCTGCACGATCCTGAATCGGGCCGCACTCGCGAATTCAGCACGACGCCTCGGCTACGAGCAGATTTCGCCCGTGCCGCGGCTGCGCATCGCGACGACGTGGAGAAGGCGCTGCGGCGATGCGGAGCGCCCCGGCTGACACTACGTACCGACGGTGATTGGATCGCCGACGTCGTCCGCTTCGTCACCGCGCGCAGACACACCATCGGATCCGGTTTCACCAATACTGCTCGGACCGGTACACGATGAGCCTGACCGATTTCGCTTCGCCGTGGTGGCTCGGATTTCTCGTCGTCGTCCTCGCACTGACAGTCGGCTACATCTGGATCCAACGGCGCAAGCAGAAGCACGTTCTTCGCTTCTCCAACATGGAACTGCTCGAGTCGGTTGCGCCCGTCCGGCCGAACCGATTGCGACACCTACCCACCGCCCTGGTGCTGGTCGGTTTGCTGTTTCTGACTGTCGCGATGGCGGGCCCCACGGCGGACGAGCGCGTCCCACGCAACCGTGCCACCGTCATGCTCGTCATCGACGTCTCGCTGTCGATGGAGGCCACCGACGTCGAGCCGACCCGGTTGGCCGCCGCTCAGGAAGCCGCGAAGTCCTTCGCCGACGGTCTGACTCCAGGAATCAACCTCGGGTTGGTCGCATTCGCGGGCACCGCGTCCGTACTGGTGTCTCCCACGGCCAACCGCGAAGCCACCAAGTCCGCCATCGACAAGTTGCAGCTGAGCGAGCGAACGGCCACCGGTGAGGCGATCTTCACCTCGCTGCAGTCGATCGACACTCTCGGAGCCATTCTCGGCGGCGGTGACGCGGCCCCACCTGCTCGGATCGTGCTGCTCTCCGACGGCAAGCAGACCGTGCCGCAGGAACTCGACGACCCGCGCGGCGGCTACACCGCCGCACGGGCGGCAAAGGACAAGGGCGTGCCGATCTCCACTATCTCGTTCGGCACGAGCTACGGCTCGGTCGAGATCGAGGACGAGGGCGGCGGCGGGGTCGAACGAGTTCCGGTGCCGGTCGACGACCCGTCCTTGCGCGAGATCGCGACCCTCTCGGGAGGCAGCTTCTTCACCGCGTCGTCGCTGGAGGACCTGCGCGACGTGTACGACACCCTGGAGGAACAGATCGGGTTCGAGATCACCCGAGGGGACGCGTCGCGGCCGTGGTTGATCCTCGGCGTCCTGTTCATCGCGTCGGGCTTGGGGTCGGCATTGGTGATGCGGCAACGATTGCCGTGATCGCTGTCATTACTCACCAGTAAGTTTCGCTTTGTCATTGCAGGACGAACAGATAGGTTGCTAGGCATGTCCACACCTGACTTCATCGCGCGATCGGTACTCGTCACCGGAGGTAACCGGGGTATCGGTCTGGCCATCGCCCAACGGCTCAGTGCCGACGGACACAAGGTGGCCGTCACCCACCGCGGATCGGGAGCGCCCGACGGTCTGTTCGGAGTCGTCTGCGACGTCACCGACTCCGACTCGGTCGACGCTGCCTTCAAAGAGGTCGAGGAGAAGCAGGGACCCGTCGAGGTGCTGGTGGCCAACGCGGGCATCACCGACGACACGTTGCTGATGCGGATGACCGAGGATCAGTTCCAGCGGGTCATCGATGCAAACCTCACCGGAGCCTTCCGCGTCGCCAAGCGCGCCAACCGCGCCATGCTGCGTGCACGCTGGGGCCGGATGATCTTCCTGAGTTCGGTCGTGGCCATGGCCGGTGGACCGGGCCAGATCAATTACGCAGCGTCCAAGGCGGGCGTCATCGGCATGGCTCGGTCGATCACGAGGGAACTGGGTTCGCGGTCCATCACGGCGAATGTCGTGTCCCCGGGGTTCATCGAAACCGACATGACCGCAGAGCTCTCGGACGACCTGCGCGGCAAGGCAAAGGAATTCATCCCCCTTCAACGTCTCGGTCAGCCCGAGGACGTCGCGGCCGTCGTGAGCTTCCTCGCGGGACCGGACTCGTCGTACGTATCCGGCGCGGTCATCCCCGTCGACGGCGGTATGGGTATGGGGCACTGAAGTCCTACTCGCACAACGCTTTCGATAGACGTACACCTCCGAATTAAGGAAAACAGCACTATGGGCGGATTGCTCGAAGGCAAGACCATTCTCATCACCGGCATCATCACCGATGCCTCCATCGCGTTCCACGCCGCTGCCATGGCGCAGGAGCAGGGTGCGAAGGTGATCATCACCGGGTTCGATCGGCTTCGGCTCATCGACCGCATCGCGCAGCGGCTGCCCAAGGAGGTGCCCCCGGCGATCGAGCTCGATGCCACCAACGAGGAGCACCTGGCGGCGCTGGCCGACCGTGTCCGCGAAGTGGCCCCCGAGGGCATCGACGGAGTTCTGCACTCCATCGCATTCGCACCGCGCACCCTGATGGGACCGGATGCCAAGCCGTTCCTCGACGGCCCCGGCCCCGATGCCGCGAGGGCATTCGAGATCTCCGCGTGGAGTTACGCGTCGCTCGCGCGCGCCGTGCTCCCGGTCATGAACGAGGGTGGCTCGATCGTAGGAATGGACTTCGATCCCCGCACCTCGATGCCGTACTACAACTGGATGGGTGTGGCCAAGGCCGCACTCGAATCGGTGAACCGTTACGTGGCACGGGAAGTGGGCGCAGCCAAGCGCATCCGCTCCAATCTTGTTGCAGCAGGGCCGATCAGGACTCTTGCCGCCAAGGCAATTGCGGGTACCGCGACCGGTGATGCAGCCAAGATGGACCAGCTCAACGTGTACTGGGACGGTGCCGCTCCCATCGGTTGGGACGTCAACGATCCGACCGTCGTCGCGAAGTCGATCGTTGCGCTTCTGTCGGATTGGCTGCCCGGCACCACCGGATCCATCGTGTACGTCGACGGTGGAGCCAGTCACAACACGTACCTGCCCGAAAACATGTGACGTCGCGGTGGGCGGAACCGCGCGTGGTTTCGCCCACCGGGAGGTTTCGTTCGCCGATCGGACCCCCACCCGGGCCTGTCGGCGGCGAGGGCACAATGGATATATGACCACCCCTGGAAACTTCGACGCACTGCTGGTGCTCTCGTTCGGCGGACCGGAACAGCCTGCCGACGTACGCCCGTTCCTGGAGAACGTGACTCGCGGCCGCGGAGTGCCGCCCGAGCGCCTGGACGCCGTCGTCGAGCACTACATGCATTTCGGGGGTGTTTCCCCGATCAACGAGCTCAATCGCAACATCATCTCTGCACTTCGTGACGAATTCGATTCGGCCGGAATCGATCTGCCGATCTACTTCGGAAACCGCAACTGGCATCCGATGATCGAGGACACCGTGGCGACCATGAAGTCGGACGGGATCGCCAATGCCCTGGTGTTCCCGACGTCGGCGTGGGGTGGCTACTCCGGGTGCAGGCAGTATCACGAGGACATCGCTCGGGCCCGCGACGCAGTGGGCGATGGAGCACCGCATCTGCTCAAGATCCGGCAGTACTACGACCACCCGCTGATGGTCGACGCGTTCAGCGACGCCGTCGCATCGGCGCGAGCCTCGTTGCCCGAGCAGCACCGCGCTGGTGCACGCCTGGTGTTCACCGCACACTCCATCCCCTCGGCCGCCGATGTCAACGCCGGTCCGCCCGAAGACGCCGGTCACCTCTACAGCCGTCAGGTTGCCGAGGCATCGAGGCTCGTCGCGGCCGCGTCCGGTATCGAGGACTACGACCTGGTGTGGCAGTCCCGATCGGGACCGCCACAGGTTCCGTGGTTGGACCCGGACATCTGCGACCATCTCGAGGCGCTCTCGGCTCGGTCGGTCGACGCGGTGATCGTGTGTCCGATCGGATTCGTGTCCGACCATCTCGAGGTCGTGTGGGATCTCGACACCGAGGCCGAGGAGAAAGCTCGCGAGCTCGGGCTGGCCTTTGCCCGTGCCGGAACCCCCGGGTCGGATATGCGTTTTCCCAAGATGATTCGCGAGCTCGTCGACGAGTACCGCCTCGGTGCCGACTGCCGCGGGCTCGGCCGTGTGCCGGGCTACGGTTCGACGCTGGACGGAAATCGCTGCGCCGTCGGCTGCTGCGAGCAACCGTCCCGGCCGACTCGTCCTGCCGGAGCGGCTGCCGGATAGTCCCTGATCGAACGACCGACGGGCATCAAGCGGAGTGCATCGCCGCTTCGATGCTCGTCGCGACAGCGATGGTGCGGGCAGTTCGGACCGCGGCCCACAGCGGCCGAACCAACTCCTCGCGCGCCGCAGCGGCTGTCGCGGTGGGGGCTTCCGAGGGTGCAGACCCGGCCGCGACGGTCAGAATGGCCGCAACTCGGTCTGCGGATTCGAGTACTCGGAATGCCCTGTCCGACATCTCGGCGGGGTAGCGATGCCGGGCCGCATCGGCGATCAGTGCGGCGATGCGGGCGCGTGGATCGGATTGCAGGGTTCGGGTGGGGAGCGACTGCATCTGGGCGAGAGCGTCTGCCGCGCCGCGAACGGCCTCGCGCATCTCGTATTCGGCCTCGCCCAAGCCTTGCTCACGATGGCCGTGCTCGGGGACGACGATCGAATACACGGTCCAGCGCAACACATCCGGTCCCTCGACGACCGGCACCACTCCGATCCCGTTGTTGCCCGAGGTGCCGACGATCACGGCCTGCCCGGCGTTCAGGGCGGCGCGCGAGAAATCCGTGTTCGCCGGCAGCCCGCTCACTGCGCCGGGGGCAGGCAGGACGAGCCTGACTCGGTCGTCTCCGACCGCAGACCGCGTCTCTGCCCCTGCGGTGGCTCTGATTGCCTGCAGCAGGCCTGCGATTCCCTCGGCGTAACCGGGATGTTGCAGTCCGAAGCTCTCGGACGCACCCGCATCGCCCGCACCCAAGAGATGCATCGGTGCCCACTCGGACATGGCGTCGATGACGTCGTCCGGTGAGCTGGCACCAGCCAGCCAGGAACTGGCCCACAGGGCAAGACTCGCACTCGAAGAACACACGACTCACGAGCATAGGTCGGCGTGGCGAACCGTGCTCGGGACGCCGATGTCGCTAGCGTTGACCGCCGTGAACGACATGTACGGCGGAGACATTCTCAGAGGGCACAGTCGGATGCGGAAGGTACCGGCACCAGAAGTTCCGGCCGAGCGCGGACTGGTCGTCGAGGACGCCGGAACCGGTTACTGCGGTGCGGTGGTCGGATTCGAGCGCACCTACGACGGAGACTTCGTCCGACTGGAGGACGGTGCCCGCACCACACGTCTGTTCGCCCTGCGAGAAGCCGCGTTCCTGATCGACGGCCGTCGGGTGACTCTGGTCCGCCCGAAGCCCGCGGCTGCGACACCGCAGCAGACGCGCTCGGCCTCCGGATCCACCAAAGTCGAGGGACTGCGGGCACGGACGGCCCGCGCGAGCCGGATCTGGGTCGAAGGGGTGCACGACGCGGCCCTCGTGGAAAGTGTGTGGGGACACGATCTTCGAGTGGAGGGAGTGGTCGTCGAGCACCTGGAGGGCCTGGACAACCTGGGGGAGCGATTGGCCGATTTCGGTCCTGGTCCAGGGCGTCGCGTCGGAGTGCTGGTGGACCATTTGGTGACCGGGTCCAAGGAGTCGAAGTTGACGAAATCGCTGGGCGAGCACGTGCTGGTCACCGGTCATCCGTTCATCGACGTCTGGGAGGCCGTCAAGCCCGCTGCTGTCGGTATCGATTCTTGGCCGAAGATCCCTCGGGGTCAGGATTGGAAGACCGGAATCTGCCGAGAGCTGGGGTGGGGTAGTCCTCGGGAGGGATGGCGTCGGGTGTATTCGTCGGTATCGAGCTTCCGTGATCTCGAAGCACCACTGATCGGCGCCGTCGAACAATTGGTCGACTTCGTCACCGAGTAGGGCTGTGTCCAGCAACGCACCGGCAATTGTCCGATTCGTGATTGGATGGAGGCTGTGGCAGCGATCATATGGCTCATAGCGGCAGTGGTGCTCGCCGGTGCCGAGGCACTGACGGGCGACTTCTTTCTTCTGATGATCGCCGGCGGTGCACTCGGCACTGCAGGGGTCTCTGCTCTGACGGATTTCCCGGTGTGGGCCGATGCGATCGTCTTCGGTGTCCTGTCTCTGGCGCTGGTTCTCGGGTTGCGACCGATTCTGTTGCGGCGCTTCGCGAATCCGCCCGATACCCCGATGGGCATGGCGGCACTCACCGGCAAGAGTGCCGTGGTGCTCGAGCAAGTCACTGCACACGAAGGCCAGATCAAGCTCGGTGGTGAGGTGTGGACGGCTCGTCCACTCGACGAGACCGAGGTCTACGCCCCGGGTACCACCGTGACCGTGATGGAAATAGACGGCGCTACCGCCGTCGTATGGAAGGGACCGTAGCTACGTGGAAGCACTCATCGCACTGGCTGTCATCGTCGTGTTCGTCGCGGTGTTGATGGCCAAGTCCATCTCGATCGTCCCGCAAGCCGAGGCAGCCGTGATCGAGCGGCTCGGCCGGTACACGCGCACCGTGTCCGGTCAGCTCACGGTCCTCGTACCGTTCGTCGACCGCATTCGTGCCAAGGTCGATCTGCGCGAGCGGGTCGTGTCGTTTCCCCCGCAGCCGGTGATCACCAAGGACAACCTGACCGTGTCGATCGACACCGTCGTCTACTTCCAGGTGACCAATCCGCAATCGGCCGTATACGAGATCAACAATTACATCGTCGGCGTCGAGCAGTTGACGACCACCACCCTGCGCAACGTCGTCGGTGGAATGACGCTGGAAGAGACTCTCACGTCGCGTGATTCGATCAACGGTCAACTCCGCGTCGTGCTGGACGAGGCAACCGGCCGATGGGGCCTGCGAGTGGCCCGAGTAGAGCTCAAGAGCATCGATCCGCCGCCCTCGATTCAGGAATCGATGGAGAAGCAGATGAAGGCCGACCGCGAGAAGCGTGCGACCATCCTCACCGCCGAAGGGCATCGTGAATCGGCGATCAAGACAGCCGAGGGTGACAAGCAGAGTCGAATTCTCGCAGCCGAGGGTGGCAAGCAGGCAGCGATTCTCACTGCCGAGGGTGAGCGGCAGTCTCGCATCCTGCGAGCGCAGGGTGACCGTGCCGCGAAGTACCTCGAAGCTCAGGGGCAGGCCAAGGCGATCGAGAAGGTGTTCGGTGCAATCAAGGCCGGCAAGCCCACGCCCGAGTTGCTCGCGTACCAGTACATGCAGACGCTGCCGCAGATGGCTCAGGGCGACGCCAACAAGGTGTGGATGATCCCGAGCGATTTCGGCGATGCGCTCAAGGGCTTCGCCAAGACACTCGGTGCTCCCGGCGAGGACGGGGTGTTCCGCTACGAGCCCAACGAGTCGGCGGGCAACGAGCCCAAGCCGGAGGACGACTCGGACGAAGTAGCCGAATGGTTCGAGACCAAGACCGATCCGGCGGTCGCCGAGGCGGTCAAGGCTGCAGAAGCAGTGGCGCGCAAGCCGGTCGACACGTCGTTGGCTGCGTCTCCAGAACTCTCGAAGGGCTTCGACGTCGGCGCCCTGTCGGCGTCGCCCGAGGCGGAGCCGGAACAGCGCTGAGATCGTCGGTGATCAGTTGAACAGGGCGGTTCCCACACCGGCAGCGGCCAGGGCCCACAGCACGCTGGCGAAGGTGCCGATGATGAACTGTTCGGAGGCATGGGATTCGCGCAGCTCGGGATAGCGCGCGAGTCCCTTGACTGCCAGCACGATGGCGATCCCTTCCGGCCAACCGGCGAGGATCGACACGGCGACGGCCACGCGTTCGAGGATGCCGATGGTCAGCCCACCACGAAGCGGCTCGACCGGATCGTCTCCGGTCGAGCCGCTTTGTCGTCGTGCGACGCGAAACACGGTGGGTACCATCGCTGTTCCGCCCAGGGCTGCAGCGACGACGCTGAGGACCACTCCGACGGCGTGGCCGAAACCGTAGGCCGGTCCGGCCACCGTGGCCAGGATCGCCGCTGCCGCGAGCAGACTCGACACGGCGACGGTGGGCAACCATCGGCGAAATCCGGTGCCGGCTGGGATGGTAGCGGCGACTGCGGTCAGTGCCAGTAGCACCAGGGTGGCAACAATCATGGCCGATGGTGTCCTGTCGTGTTCGCGGTGTCGAGCAATCGAGTCGCCAGGGTGCGGCCCGCGTTCTCCACCTGCCAGCCGGCGACGGAGAGTCGTTGCGACATAGCTTGTTTGCTGATCTTCAACCGCTCTGCCGCGTCGGTCTGCGACAACCCGCCCTCCATGAGTGCCACCGCTTCGCGGCCGTGGTCCGAGCGGCGGCCGATCAGGAGGGCAACAAGGGTGAATGCCGTCTCCGCATCTTGGGCGGTAGTGGGCTCGGGGCCGGAGACGGCAAGTGCGGCGGGGGTACCTTTGGCCCTGGTCACAGCATCTCGAGCTGCCTCGAATGCCGGACCACGTCCGGCTCGCGTGGTTTCCGGTAGTGGAAGCTCGACGGAACCGATGCCGATTCCTACGCTCCACTGTGGCGTCGATACCAGTTCGAGTGCGATGGAGACGACGGTGGCGGAGTCCTCGCACACGGCTTGAACTTCGTCTCCTGCTGTGCGATCGAAAGGGCGGATCAGCCCGTGGTCGCGATAGCGGTCGAGCAGCTCGGGCACCCGATCGATATCACGTCTACTTCGACGTTGGTCCACGGTCAGAACGAACATTGGACAAGGCTAAGTCGTTGATTTGCGATAGTCAAGCTTCAAGGCTTGATTCACCGGAGTCAAGGTTCACGCCCTGCTTACTGCCGGCAGGAACAGGCTCTGGCTTCGAGCCGCGCGAGAGCCGCCAATCCACCACCAGGCCGCTCAGTCCGATCGCGATGCAGACCGCGGACAGCACCAGCAGCACCGGATGTGTCTCACCTCCGATGGCACCGCCGATCACGACGATCCCGAGAGTGCCCGGCAGCATGCCGACCGCAGTCGCCACGGCGAACGGTACGAGGCGCACCGCCGATACACCGCAGGCGTAGTTCACCAACGAGAACGGCACCGGGGCGATCAAGCGCAGAGAACCGACGGCCAGCCAGCCTCTCCGGCGAAGGCTGTCGTCGATCGAGTCCAGGGCCGAATGCGACATTCGAGCTGCCACGGCCTCGCGTCCGATCGCGCGGACCAGCAACAGAGCCAGGATCGCGCTGACCGTCGACGCTCCGATGGTGACGGCCAGGCCGGTCAGGGGGCCGAACAGAACTCCGGCACTGAGTGTGAACAGGGTTCTCGGGACCGGCGCAATGGTCACGATCGCGTGCACGGCGAAGAAGGCGAGCGGGAACGCAGGCCCGACGGCTGTTCCCCACTGGCGAATCTCTTCGACACTCGGATGGGGAGCGAACACGGCCACGAGGGCGAAGACGACGATCACCGCCACCAACGCGATCAGTCGGAGGTCGCGCAGGTGCCGGGTCACGAGAGGCAAGCGTACCGGCGCAAGGTGACACCTTCGCCATCTCGGAGTTCGACGACCGAGCGGTACGACCGAACGTGAGGTGATCCTCACGATAACCTGCAATCAAGTGGGGTTAGCATCACTTCAAGTCGGGTGTAGAACTGCCCGCCGAACCGAGGGAGCAGCACACGTGTCCATCGCGTCGCACGAAGATGCCGCACGCAGTGCTCATGCGGCCTGGCAGAAGTCAGTGGCCGGTGTGTTGGCCAAATCTCGCAGGGTCGAGGTGGCCGATCTGCCCGCCGACCCCGAACATCTTCTCGATTCCACGACCTACGACGGGATCACGGTCTCCCCGTTGTACACAGCGTTCGACGAGCGGCCGGAAGGTCCGCTACCGGGACAGTTTCCGTACGCACGGGGTCGTGATCCCCATCGCGACGTCAATGCCGGCTGGAAGGTGTGCACTCGGCACGGCTCGACCGCCCGTGACGCAACCGACGGTGACGCGTCCGTTCTCAACACTCAGATTCTCGATTCGCTGTCCAACGGCACCAGCGCCCTGTGGTTGGCGGTCGGCGGCCACGGCGTCGACCCGACAGCGCTACCGGAGGCTTTGCGCGGGGTGTTCCTCGAGCTCGCACCGCTGACCATCGATGCGCGCGAGGCCGTATCTGCCGCGGCAACCTCGTTGTTCTCGATTCTCGACTCGGCCGACATCGACGATCGCGCCGCAGTCGACATCCGACTCGGAGTGTCCACCCTCACTGCGCAGTTGGCGGGCACCGCGACGATCGAGATGGCAGAGGCACTCGAGCTGGTCCACGAGTCGATCGGACGAGCGGAGACCGTTCGCACGATCACCGTCGACGGCACCGTCTTCCACAATCTCGGAGCCGGCGACGCGCAGGAACTCGGTGCGTCGATTGCCGCAGGCCTCGAGTACGTCCGTTCCATGACGAACGCAGGGGTCGGCATCTCGGATGCTCTGCGCCAGATCGAATTCCGGTTCGCCGCCACCGACGATCAGTTTCAGACCATCGTCAAGTTCAGGGCCGCGCGCACACTGTGGGCGCGCGTTGCGCAGGTATGCGGAGCCCCGGACGCCGGTGATGCTCCACAGCATGCGGTGACCTCGGAAGCAATGATGTCTCAACGAGATCCGTGGGTGAACATGCTGCGCACCACACTCGCGTCGTTCGGTGCCGGGGTGGGCGGTGCGGATTCGGTGACGGTGCTGCCGTTCGATGCCGCGCTGCACGGCGGCGCAGCGGGGGTGTCGAAGACCTTTGCGGCCCGCATCGCCAGGAACACGCAATTGCTGCTGCTCGAGGAAGCCCATCTGGGACGGGTGCTGGATCCGGGCGCGGGGTCCTGGTACATCGAGGAGCTGACGGCCGCGGTCGCCGCGAAGGCCTGGGAGTTCTTCCAGACCGTCGAAGCGTCGGGTGGATTCCGCGCCGCCGTCGACGACGGTTCACTCGTGGCGGCGGTCGAGAAGACCCGTGCAGAGCGCGATTCCGACATCGCCCACCGGCTCACCCCACTGACCGGTGTCAACGAATTTCCCAATCTGGCCGAGGCTCCACTGAGCCCCGAGCAGACCGCGCAGCAGGGCTCGGCGGTGCACCGGTACGGCAGAGCCTTCGAGGCGCTTCGGGATCGGTCGGATGCCTTTCTGGCCGAGCATGATTCGCGGCCGACCGTGCTCCTGATACCGCTGGGAAGCGTCGCCGAACACAACGTCCGAACGACCTTCGCATCGAACCTGATGGCGTCGGGCGGGATCGAGGCCGTCAATCCAGGTCCACTGACCGTAGACGGAATCGCCGGATCGGTCGAGACCTTCCGGGCCTCCGTCGCAGTGGTCTGCGGTACCGACAAGCGATACGCCGACGAGGCGTCCACTGCCGTGGATGCAGCACGCGCCGCTGGTGTTTCGCGAGTACTGCTGGCCGGGCCCGAGAAGATCTTCGCCGGCATCGAGGGCACGTCGCGTCCCGATGGATTCCTGACCGCGAAGGTCGATGCCATCGCCGTGCTGACCGAACTTCTCGACACCCTGGGAGCCTCGAAGTGACGACCGACGAGAACCGAACCTCGCACACCATCGGTAGTTTTGCCGACGTGCCCCTGGTCGATCCCGACGAGCCGACACCGTCGCCGCCGTCGGCCGAGGACGTCGCGGCTCATGTGGAGCAGGGTGCGAAGGCCAATTTCTACACTGCCGAGCAGGTGGTGTGGTCCACCCCCGAGGGCATCGACGTCAAGCCGGTGTTCACCGAGGCGGATCGCGACGCCGCGGAGGCCGAGGGCTATCCGCTGCACAGCTATCCGGGTGCCCCGCCGTTCCTGCGCGGGCCGTATCCCACGATGTACGTCAACCAACCGTGGACCATTCGCCAGTACGCCGGATTCTCCACCGCGGCCGAGTCCAACGCCTTCTACCGCCGCAACCTCGCGGCCGGCCAGAAGGGCCTGTCGGTGGCGTTCGATCTGGCCACTCACCGGGGCTACGACTCCGATCACCCGCGAGTACAGGGTGACGTCGGAATGGCCGGTGTCGCAATCGATTCCATCTACGACATGCGTCAGCTGTTCGACGGTATCGACCTCGGCAGTGTCTCGGTGTCGATGACGATGAACGGAGCGGTGCTACCGATCCTGGCGCTGTACGTCGCCGCCGCGGAGGAGCAGGGCGTCGGGCCGGAGAAACTCGCCGGCACCATCCAGAACGACATCCTCAAAGAGTTCATGGTGCGCAACACCTACATCTATCCGCCGAAACCGTCGATGCGCATCATCTCGGACATCTTTGCGTACACCAGCGAGAAGATGCCGAAGTACAACTCGATCTCCATCTCCGGCTACCACATCCAAGAAGCCGGTGCCACAGCCGATCTCGAACTCGCCTACACCCTCGCGGACGGTGTCGAGTACATCCGAGCCGGTCTCGACGCGGGCATGGACATAGATACGTTCGCACCGCGACTGTCGTTCTTCTGGGCCATCGGAATGAACTTCTTCATGGAGGTCGCCAAGCTGCGGGCCGGGCGCCTGCTGTGGGCCGAGCTCGTCCAACAATTCGAGCCCAAGAGCGCCAAATCCCGTTCGCTGCGCACTCATTCGCAGACGTCGGGTTGGTCTTTGACCGCACAGGACGTGTTCAACAACGTCGCGCGTACGTGCGTCGAAGCCATGGCCGCCACCCAGGGCCATACGCAGTCCCTGCACACCAACGCGCTCGACGAAGCACTGGCGCTGCCGACTGACTTCTCGGCCCGGATCGCACGCAACACTCAGCTGCTCATCGCTCAGGAATCCAATACCGTTCGACCGATCGATCCGTGGGGCGGCTCGCATTACGTCGAATGGCTCACCCACCAACTCGCGAATCGGGCTCGGGCACACATCGCCGAGGTCGAGGAAGCGGGCGGAATGGCTCAGGCCATCGGCGAAGGAATTCCCAAGCTGCGCATCGAGGAGGCGGCCGCTCGTACCCAGGCGCGCATCGACTCCGGCCGGCAGCCGCTGGTGGGCGTCAACAAGTACGTGCCCGACGAGCCCGACACCATCGAGGTGCTCAAGGTCGAGAACTCGAAGGTCCGCCGTGAGCAGATCGAGAAGCTCGAACGCCTTCGTGCCGAGCGCGACACGGCCGAAGTCGAGGCAGCACTGGCGAATCTGACCCGAGCTGCGGCCTCGGACCAGCCGGGAATGGAGAACAATCTGCTCGCTCTCGCCATCGACGCCGCGCGCAAGATGGCCACCGTCGGCGAAATCTCCGATGCGCTCGAGAAGGTCTACGGGCGCCATCAGGCGGAAATCCGGACAATCAGTGGTGTGTACCGCGACGAGGCAGGTAAATCCGAGAACATCACCCGCGCCACCGCGCTGGTCGAGCAGTTCGCCGAGGACGAGGGCCGTCGGCCTCGCGTCCTGGTGTGCAAGATGGGTCAGGACGGGCACGACCGTGGCCAGAAGGTCATCGCAACGGCATTCGCGGACATCGGCTTCGACGTGGACGTCGGCCCGCTGTTCCAGACCCCCGAGGAGGTGGCCCGCCAGGCCGCCGACAACGACGTTCACGTCGTCGGAGTGTCGTCGCTGGCGGCAGGCCATCTGACGCTGGTGCCCGCCCTGCGACAGGCCTTGGCCGACGTCGGCCGCGAGGACATCATGATCGTGGTCGGTGGCGTCATCCCGCCCGGCGATTTCGACGAGCTCTATGCGGCGGGCGCCGCGGCGATCTTCCCTCCGGGCACCGTCATCGCCGACGCTGCGATCGGGCTGGTGGAGAAGCTGTCCGTTGCGCTCGGCCACGCACCACGCGAGGCCAACGCCTGAGTATGGGTTCTCCGAACGACAACACGAGTTCCTCGATCGGTGCAGCGTCGCCGAGCGGGCGAACCATCGACATCGATGCGGTGGCCGAGGCGGTCCGAGCGAACGAGCGATCCGGTCTGGCGCGTGCCATCACCCTGGTCGAGTCGACCCGATCGGATCATCGAGACCTGGCTCAGCAACTGCTCCTTCGTGTGTTGCCCGACGCAGGTGGCTCTCACCGGGTCGGTATCACCGGAGTGCCGGGGGTCGGTAAATCGACGTTCATCGACGCGCTCGGTATGCGGTTGATCGAGAAGGGCCACCGAGTCGCGGTGCTTGCGGTCGATCCGTCGTCTACCCGGACCGGCGGTTCGATCCTGGGTGACAAGACCAGAATGTCGCGATTGGCGGTGCAGGAGAACGCGTACATTCGGCCGTCTCCGACGTCGGGGACTCTGGGCGGAGTGGCGCGTGCGACCCGAGAGACCATCGTCCTGCTCGAAGCAGCCGGTTTCGACGTGATCCTGGTCGAGACCGTGGGCGTCGGACAGTCGGAGGTGACGGTCGCCAACATGGTCGACTGCTTCACGTTTCTCACCCTTGCTCGCACCGGAGATCAGTTGCAGGGCATCAAGAAGGGCGTTCTCGAACTCGCCGATCTGGTGGCCGTCAACAAGGCCGACGGCAAGCACGCGACCGACGCGAAGAACGCGGCGCGGGAGTTGGCGGGCGCGCTGCGCCTGATCTATCCGCACGATGCGATCTGGAAGCCCCCGGTGTTGACGATGAGTGCCATCGAGGGCACCGGACTCGACGAGTACTGGGATACAGTGTTGCGCCATCGGCAAGTGCTCACTGACGCAGGCGAATTCGCAGAAAAGCGTCGCAAGCAGCAGGTCGATTGGACATGGACGATGGTCAACGATCAACTGCTGCGTCGACTCGCGCAGAATCCCTCCGTCAAGGCCATCCGCGGCGATGTCGAGGCCCGAGTGCGCGACGGTTCCCTGACCGCCGCGCTCGCGGCGCAGGAGCTACTCGACGCGTTCGATTCCTGAGTCGAACTCTGCTCGTTGTGCCGCGGGGTAGAGCCGCGCGGCGAGAGCTCCGACACGATCGATCAGGCGGTCGAAGAACGCCTCCGGATCGGTGTGCGTCGCGATCGCGACGTTCGCGTCCCTGCCCCACATTCCGCGCCAGTCCGCGACCGTCGTCCCGCGCGTGAGGGTTCCGATGAGTTCGACGTCGACGGTCGCGTGTCGGTAGGTGGCGATATCCGCATCCAGCGCGACAGCGGCAGCAAACGGATCGTGCATGTGCGCGAGGAATCCCTGATCGTGATCGCGATGAAATTCCATGTAGAACCGCACCGCATCGGAGAAATGCCGCACGATGGGGTTCGACGCGGTCGACCGAACACCTGGTGTATCGCTCGACGAGATCACCTCGCCTGGAGAGCTTCCGGCCCGTTCGGCAAGCCGCCGAACGTGTTCCGGCGTCATCTCGATGGTCTCGGTGATGTCGAGCGCACAGACGATGGGGTGACGCTCGGCAGGTAGTCCTGAGAAGGCCGCGAACACCTCCGAGGCTGCCTCCGGGTCCACCGCGATGTTCCATTCGCTGGTCGGAGTCGTGTTGCCCTGGTGTTGAAACGCTCCGCCCATGAGCACCAAACGCTTCAACAATCGAGGCAACTCGGGATCGCGGCGGATCGCCAGCGCGAGATTGGTCAGCGGACCGGTGACGAGCCCGGTGATCTCGCCCGGATGCGAGCGGACCAGCTCGATCCACATCGTGGTGGCATCTCGGGGTGACAGCGACCGCGGCGACACCGGAAGCTCTGCGTACCCGATACCTTGCGGTCCGTGGGTGTCCTCCGTGGTCATCAGCGGCGCTACGAGCGGCACCTGGGCGCCGAGCGCGACCTCGACATCACCTGCGCGGCACAGATCGAGCCAGGCCAGGTTGTTCGCGGCAACCTGATCGACCGGCACGTTCCCTGCGGTGGAGGCAATACCGAGTATGTCTGCCTCCTCGGTCGCGAGCAGGTAGAGCAGGGCGAGCGAGTCGTCGATCCCGGTGTCGACGTCGACGATCAGTGGCACCGTCATGCTGCCACCTCCGTGGTCGGGGTGTGGTGAACCGGAAAATTGACCGATCGTGCGATGAAACACTTCGACGATGCGGATGCGTGCAGTGTCTCCGCGCGGGCCACCATCGACGGGTCGGCCACACTCACGACCGGGGCCAGGGTGACTTCTACGAACTGCCCGGACCCGTCGGATTGCTCGGTCATCACCCCGGTGGGGGAGTCGACGTAGCCGGTGACGGTCACGCCCGATGCAGCGGCCAGTCCGAGGTACCAGAGCATGTGGCAACTCGACAGCGAGGCCACGAGGAGCTCCTCGGGATTCCAGCGCGCTGCGTCGCCGCGGAAGCTCGGATCGGAGCTTGCTGCGAGGTCGGGTTTCCCCGGAGCCGAGACAACGTGGTCGCGGTCGTAGCAGGAGGCACCCGAGGTACCCTCGCCGCGATTGCCCGTCCATTTCACTGTGAGTCCGTAGTTGTGGTTCGGCACGAGACCATCGTGCCAGTACGGGGCCCAGCGGTAGCGGGCCACCTCGCCCCTCGATGTCCGTATCGACCGTATTGCCCCAATTGTCAAGGGGGCCAGGCAAAACGGATCAATCGACCACCGACCTGGTGAAACCTGGACCGATGTCGCTTTTTGTCGTGTTCGTTGTTTGATAAGCGGTCATTCCCCTGGCTAACGTTGCAGCAATGACGGTTGCGCAAGGTCCAGAATCTCCCGAGTCGTCACCCCGACAATCGCGATGGGGACATCGGCATGTCCAACTCCTCCGACGTGACGCGTTCTCCCATCGGATGCGGAAAAAGCCGGCGCTGTCGGAGGAGAGCATCACCGTCGTCGATCAACCGATGCTCAAACGCGCGGTGTCGGCCGCAGCTCTCGGTAACACGATGGAATGGTTCGACTTCGGCGTCTACGGCTATCTGGCGGCGACGCTGGGCAAGGTGTTCTATCCCGACGCCACGCCGGCCGTTCAGCTCATCTCGACGTTCGCCACGTTCGCCGCTGCATTCGTGGTTCGGCCACTCGGCGGCCTGTTCTTCGGCCCGTTGGGGGACCGAATCGGTCGGCAGAAGGTGCTCGCCGCCACGATGATCATGATGGCCATCGGCACCCTGGCCGTCGGACTCATCCCCAGCTACGCAACCATCGGAATCTGGGCACCGATCCTTCTTCTCGTCGCACGCTTGGTTCAAGGCTTCTCCACCGGCGGTGAGTACGGCGGTGCCACGACCTTCATCGCCGAATACTCCCCGGACAAACGGCGTGGCTTCCTCGGTAGTTGGCTCGACTTCGGCACCTTCGTCGGATACGCGATGGGCTCCGGCCTGGTGACGATCCTCAACGCCGTGCTGGGCGACGCCACGATGGTCGAATGGGGCTGGCGGATACCGTTCTTCGTTGCCGGCCCGATGGGGCTCATCGGGCTGTATCTGCGCCTCAAGCTCGAGGACACGCCCGCATTCCGTAAGCAGCTCGACGAACACGACAGCAAGGTGAAAGCGCAGGAGAGCGGACGGAAGTCGATCGGAAAGATCTTCACCGATCACTGGCGGGCTCTGTTGATCTGCATGGGAATCGTGCTGTTGTACAACGTGACCAATTACATGGTGACGTCGTACCTTCCGACCTACTTCACCGAAGTCGTCGGACGTAGTCAGCTCAGTGCCGACTTGCTCGTACTCTCGGCGATGATCGTCGTGGTCAGCATCATCGTGTTCGTGGGCAGGCTCACCGACAGGATCGGCCGCAAGCCGGTATTCGTGTTCGGCGCCGTCGGACAGATCGTTCTCGCCGTGCCGTGCTTTCTTCTGCTGCGCGGCAGTGGATGGGTCGGGCCGCTGCTCGCGTGCCTCCTGCTCGGCCTCGTACTGGCGTGTTTCGCGGCACCGAGCGCATCGACGCTACCTGCCCTGTTTCCCACCCGGATTCGCTACGCCGCGCTCTCGATCGGGTTCAATCTGTCGGTTTCCATCTTCGGCGGAACGACGCCCCTGGTCACGTCGGCCCTGGTCAGCGCAACGGGCAGTCCGATGATTCCTGCCTACTACCTCATCGTGAGCGGCGTCATCGGACTCATCGCAGTCGGCTTCCTGCGCGAATCCGCCACGCAACCGCTCGACGGGTCTCCGCCGCAGGTGGATTCGACCGAGGAAGCCAAAGATCTCTACACCGAGGCATCGGCTTTGGCAGGCCGACCCTGACGGGACGCCCACCCTGACGACTCGAGAGTCACGTCACGACCAGACCGCCTCGTCGGCTCCCCATGGGCGTGCGGGAAACGGGTAGTCGGCGAAGTCGTCGAACACCGGGCGCGCGGCCGTGACGCGACCGTTCGTGACCACACAGTTCGGTGGTGGGGTCTCGGCCGGACCGTGATCGGGGTCCCGTCCTGGTGATCGAAGTAGCCACGCCGCCGTCCGGGCCAGGGGTACCTCGACGGTGGCGGGCGACCCGAATCCTGACGCACGATCGGCCAGCTCCGACACGATCCCCGCAGCGAGCAGGTACCCGCTCGCGTGGTCGAGCGCCTGGGCCGGCAAGCGTCCGAGTTCTCCACCTCTACCTTCGAGTACCGAGATACCGGTGGCAGCCTGGACGAGACTGTCGAAGCCACGCCGTCCAGACCATGGTCCGCGAGTACCCCATGCGCTGACCCGTCCGTGCAGGACGTCCGCTCGGTGCTCGAGTCCGAAGCGCTCGAGAGCGCCCGGCCGGTACCCGGCGACCAGGACATCGGCCGATTCGAGCAGTCGATTCACCACTGCACGCCCCTCGCGCGTGCTCATGTCCACCGTCGCCGAACGCTTCCCCTGTCCATTTTCCCTGTGCTGCCAGGTGATTTCGGGGCGGTGGGGCGGATCGATGCGGAGCACCTCGGCACCGAACAGGGCGAGCGCGCGGGTGGCCACCGGTCCGGCGATGACGCGGGTCAGGTCCAGTACCCGCACTCCGGCCAGCGGAGCAGCCGTAGTCCCCCGAAATTCGGGAACTCGATACATGGCAGAGCCCGTGTCGTCCGAACGCGCAATCACCGGACCGGACCCGGCCGCAGTTCCTGCAGGCTCAGCGGACCACTGGTCTTCGGTGCGGACCTGCACTGCCAGAGCGCCGTTCTGTGCGCACGACCACTCGAGCTCTGCAGCGGCGATACCCGCCACCCGTGCCGCGAATTCATCTGTGCCGCAATTTTCGTCGAGACCGACTGTCTCGAGCAGGGCGGTCCGGTGGTGCGGATAGTTCGCGTGAGTTCTCACCCAGCCGTCGGACACGCGGAAGAAGCCGGACAGATCTGCGAACGGCCGCACCGGTGCGCCGTCGAGGCGCAGCATCGAGTCACCCATGAACGATGCCGCTATCCGCTCCGCCGATGCGGTCGGCACCGCGCCGGTGGGGGACGGCCCGAGAACACCCCGCAGCCTGCCGACTGCGGTACCGAGGGCACCGACCGACTCGGCAGCGATGGTCGCCACCGGCAGTGTCGCCGCGAGCCATACACTCACGGGCGCAGGCCCCGTGCCGATGGGACTGCTGTTCCGGACATCAGTTCCGCTTGGCCCAGATCTCCATTCCGGCCGCGTTGAGACGGTCGATGAGAACATCGCCGATCGCGGTGGCTGGAGTCAGAACGCCACTGGCCTTCGGCAATGCATCGCCACCGAGCACCAGCGCCAGCGCCGATTCCCCGAGCATCACCGCTGTTGCCTTGTAGCCGGGGTCGCCCGATGCCTTGACGCGGGCCCGGTAGCGAGCACCCGAGGTGGTGAGGGTGTACAGGTCGACGGTGAAATGCCCCTTTTCGCGGGCCTTCTCGCTCGGACCGGTTCCTGGCTTGGGCAAGATGCGGTCGAGGACTTTTCCTGGCAAGACCGTCATGGCGGACACGCCGACGAACAGCCCCGCGGAGAGCGCTCCTGCGATGACCGGGCTGGCGAACGACGAGCCGACGCTCATCACTTCGCTGTAGCGGAACTGCTTGCCGTAGGCCCAATCTCGAAGTGCGTTGCTGCGCCGGACGACGCGTGTGTTGTACGAGGCCATCACGAACGGGGCTTTCCATCCGCGCAGGCTCGGGTCGATCTTCTTACCGTCGATCAGGACGGTGTCGAGTTGACGGCCGAGCTGCGGCTCCAGACCTCGGTCCGGACTGAGTGAGTACGGTCGAGCGGCGATCCGTCGGGCCCGCTTGTCCTTCTTCATCGCCTCGATCTGTCCTCGCAGCGAGTCGATGGTGCCGCCGCTGACTCCACCGGACATGGATGTGACGACCAGCGTCGTATCGGTGAGTTCGCCTGCGTTGTCGGCCGTGACGGCCTCGTACAGGGCGTGCACACCGATGTCGGACGGGACGGAATCGAATCCACACGAGTGGACGATGCGTGCTCCGGTGCGCTGAGCGATCTCGTGATTGGCGTCGATGCTCTCGCGGGCGAACAGGACCTCGCCGGTGAGGTCGACGTAGTCCGTGCCGGCTTCGGCGCAGGCCGTCGCCAGGGCCAATCCGTACTTCGCGTAGGGGCCGACCGTGGTGATGACGACCTTGGTGGACCGGGCCATGGTGTTCAGCGACGCGACGTCGGTGGCGTCGGCTTCGAGTGCGGACCAGTGTGCGGCCTTCGGTCCGAGTTCCTTCTGCGCGGCGTGTACCCGTGCGGTCGAACGACCGGCCAGAGCGATGCGTGTGCCGGCCGGAGCGTGCTCGGCAAGGTACTTCGCCGTCAGTTTCCCGACGAAGCCGGTGGCTCCGTAGACGACGATGTCGTAGGTGCGATCGGGGCCGATGGTCGAGTCCGAAGCAGGCGAGTTCATAGCAGCGACACTAACGCGGTTGGCGCACCGAGTCGAAGCGCCGTCAGTTGGTCCAGGTGTGTACCGGCTCTCCTGAGTTCATCTGCGTGACGTAATCGCCCAGCATTCCGGCGAGAGCTCGATCCCGCTTGTCGCCTGCGCGTTCGCGGGCGACGACCGAGTGTCGTTGCCAGACCGAACCGGACTGTTTCGCCAGGCAACGAGCCTCGATCACGCCGAGGTACCGGTCGCGCACGGCCGTGTCCACGCCGTAGGCGGCCAATCCGGCGTCGGCCATCGGCAGCAGTCGACGCAACACCAGTTCTTGTGGACTCACCCAGCCGACCTCGGGCCAGTACAGCATCGAATCGAAGCCGCCGCGTGCGGCGGAGTGCACGTTCTCCTCCGCAGCGTCGAACGACATCTGAGACCACAGCGGCCGGTCGGCGTCTGCCAGTGCGCGCACGGTGCCGTAGTAGAACGCGGCATCGGCGAGGGTGTCCACCACCGACGGTCCAGCTGGGAGGACACGGTTCTCGAGCCGGATGTGGTGACCGTCGCCGGACCGGTCGTATATCGGACGGTTCCACCGGTAGACGGTTCCGTTGTGCATGCGCAGCTCGGACAGCGACGGCGTCTTTCCCTCGGCCAGAGCAGCCTTGGGGTCCTCGTCGCTGCACACGGGCAGCAACGCCGGGAAATAGCGGGAATTCTCCTCGAACAGATCGAAGATCGACGTGATCCATCGTTCGCCGAACCACACCCGTGGCCGAACACCCTGATTCTTCAGCTCCTGGGGGCGGGTATCGGTCGCCTGCTCGAACAGCGGAATGCGAGTTTCGTGCCACAGCGCGCGGCCGGCGAAGAACGGCGAGTTGGCGGCGAGGGCCACTTGCACTCCCGAGAGTGCTTGCGCCGCATTCCAATACGACGCGAACTCGTCGGGCGCGACCTGCAGATGCAACTGAACGGAGGTACACGCAGCCTCGGGGAGGATGGTGTCGGTGACGATGTCCAGATCCTCGGTGGCAGCGGCACCGGGCAGTCGAACACCACCGATCTTCAGTTCGATGTCCTCGCCTCTGGCGGCGAAGATCTGTTGGTTGAGCAGGTCGTAGCGAGGATTGGCCGACAGCCACCGGTGCTGAAAGTGTTCTTCGTCCAGGGTCGGGAGCATGCCGATCATGGCGAGGCGGCTACCCGAGGTGTGCGCGCGTTCGTCCGCTGCGTTCAGCGAGCGCCGCAGGTCGGTTTCCAGTTCTGCGATGGAGGCACCACGCAACGGCCGAGGATCGACGTTGATCTCGATGTTGAACTGGCCGAGTTCGGTCTGGTAATCGGGGTCGGCGATGGCGTCGAGCACGGCGGCGTTGGCCATCGAGGGTGCCATGTCGTCGTCCACGAGATTGAGTTCGATCTCCATGCCGATCTGTGGCTCGCCGACGTGGAAGGTCTCGTCGGCCAGCATCACCGCCAAGGCGTCGAGACAGTCCTGAACTTTCTGACGAAACTCGTGTCGATCCTGCCTGGTGAACTTGCGACGCTCGACGTCCTCGCCCATGGTGACCGCCTATCGGTGCGTCTCGGGCCGTCCGCTGACGCGAAACAGCTTCGGCTTTCGAGTATCGCAGCCCGTGAACGCCGCGGGGGACGCACGTCGAAATCATCTTTCGAATGACGCGACAATCACCAGGGTGACGGTTGGTAGTCCTTGAGGAAGGAGCCGTACAGATCGGTTCCGAGCTCTCCCTGCACGATGGGGTCGTACACCCGAGCCGCACCGTCCACCAGGTCGAGCGGAGCGTGGAATCCCTCGTCGGCCAGCCGCATCTTCGTGGGGTGCGGGCGCTCGTCGGTGATCCAGCCGGTGTCGACGGCGGTCATCAGAATTCCGCTCTCGAGCATCTCCTTCGCGCTGGTTCGCGTCAGCATGTTCAGCGCGGCCTTGGCCATGTTGGTGTGGGGATGGCCCGGCCCCTTGTATGCGCGTCCGAACTGACCCTCCATCGCCGAGACGTTGACGACGTACTTGCGTCGCGCATCCGAGGCTTCCATTGCCGGACGCAGACGCGACACGAGAATGAACGGGGCAACGGAGTTGCACAGCTGCACTTCGAGCAACTCGACCGGGTCGACCTGCTCGACAGTATGGATCCAGCTGTTCGTCTCGGCCAGGTCGGGCACCAGACCGCCCGCATCGATAGCGAGCCCACTCTCGATCCTCTCGGCCGTCACCGAGCCCGCGACCATGGCGAGCGAGGCCACGTCGTCTGCACTCAGCACTGCGGCCGGCTGCCCGCCGAGCGCAGTTGCCGGTAGCGAACTCGCGAGGGACGCAGGGTGGGCATCACTGGTCTTGCCGAACGTGATGCGCTCCGGGCCCGCCCCGTCGGTCAAGGCGGCCGGCAGAGGTTCGGCCTCGGCGTCGGCCAGCGCGCTGTACGAACCGGGGGAGCGCTTGACGGTTTGTGCAGCATTGTTGATCAGAATGTCCAGCGGACCCTCCGCGGCAACCGAATCGGCAAGTGCCACAACCTGAGCCGGATCGCGCAGATCGATCCCGACGACGCGAAGACGATGCAGCCACTGGTCGCTGTCGTCCATCGCAGCGAATCGCCGAACCGCATCGTTGGGGAAGCGGGTGGTGATGGTCGTGTGTGCACCGTCCCGAAGCAGTCGAAGCGCGATGTACATCCCGATTTTCGCCCGCCCTCCGGTCAACAACGCGCGTCGTCCGGACAGGTCGGTTCGCGCGTTGCGCTTACCGCGATTGAGCGTCGCGCACTCCGGGCAGAGCTGGTGATAGAACGAATCGACATCGGTGTAGCGCTGTTTGCAGATGTAGCAGGGGCGAGCCTTGATCAGCGTGCCCGCGATGTCGCCCTCGGCGCGCGAGGTGAGCGAAAGACCCGCAGTTTCGTCGTCGATGCGGTCCGGCGATCCGGTTGCGGTGGCAGCGACGACGGCACGGTCGGCGGCGTTGACGGCGTTGCGCGCGGCGACGCGTCGGGCACGCTTGAGATCTTTGAACATGGCACCGGAGGCACGTTGAACGGCAATGGAATCAGGATGATTCTTGTCCAGTTCCGCGGCCTGCTGCAGCACCCGAAGACACGTCTCCAGATCGGTGGGGTCGATCGAGTCCATCGTCAATCTCCTAGCATCTGCCCGGTCGAGCCGAACGAGGCGAGTGGAGAACGAAAAAGACCCCGATTCCGAAGAATCAGGGTCCGTTTCGTCTGTCTCAACTCAGATCTTTGAAAATCTTTGTCTGCCTACATCTTTCAGACGGTGTCCGAGGGGGGACTTGAACCCCCACGTCCGTTAATAGGACACTAGCACCTCAAGCTAGCGCGTCTGCCATTCCGCCACTCGGACCTGCGCGACTGGTGTCGCATGTTTCATCTCTGCGTTCACAACCGGCCGTTGTGCGCTGCGTAAGATTATCCGACGGGTTCCCGATAACCCAAATCCGCACGTCAGTTCATGTCCGAAGGCGTCCTTCGGTGGTGCCCGCACCCGATTCTGATGGTAGGAACAACGGTGTGCCCAACGAAGTGAGCAACCCCGGACATCGCACCACCGACAACCCCACCGTCGCCCTCGACGAAGTCGTGGATCTGGTCAGTTCCCTCATTCGATTCGATACGTCGAACACCGGAGAACTCGAGACCACGGTCGGCGAGAAGGAATGCGCCGAGTGGGTGGCGAGCAAGCTCGAGGAGGTGGGGTACGAGACCGAGTACGTCGAATCCGGTGCTCCGGGCCGTGGCAACGTGTTCGCGTGGTTGCGGGGAGCGGACTCCTCGCGCGGCGCCCTGCTGGTCCACGGGCACCTGGACGTCGTGCCCGCCGAGCCGGCCGACTGGAGCGTGCATCCGTTCTCCGGCGCCGTCGAGGACGGATACGTCTGGGGTCGTGGTGCGGTCGACATGAAGGACATGGTCGGCATGGCCCTTGCGCTGGCCCGGCAATTCAAATCGAACGGAACCGTGCCGCCCCGCGACATACTGTTCGCGTTCCTCGCCGACGAGGAGGCGGGCGGCAAGTACGGATCGCACTGGCTGGTCGACAATCGGCCCGATCTGTTCGAGGGCGTCACCGAGGCAGTCGGCGAGGTCGGCGGGTTCTCGCTCACTGTCGCTCGCCCGGACGGCACCGAGAAGCGGCTCTACATGGTCGAGACGGCGGAGAAGAGCCTGGCGTGGATGCGGCTCACCGCCAAGGCTCGCGCCGGCCACGGATCGTTTCTGCACGACGACAACGCCGTGACGTACCTGGCCGAGGCCGTCGCCAAACTCGGCAATCACACGTTTCCGTTGGTCCTCACCGAATCGGTGTCGCAGTTCCTGCACGCGGTCTCCGAGGAGTCGGGCCTCGACTTCGACCCCACCTCGCCGGATATCGACGGCACCCTGCTCAAGCTCGGCAGCATCGCGCGCATCGTCGGAGCGACTCTGCGTGACACCGCGAATCCCACGATGCTCTCGGCCGGATACAAGGCCAACGTGATTCCGCAGACGGCGACGGCGGTAGTGGACTGCAGGGTGCTGCCCGGGCGGCAGGCGGCCTTCGAGAAGGAGGTCGACGAATTGATCGGCCCCAACGTCGAACGAGAGTGGATCACCAAGCTCGAACCCTACGAGACCACGTTCGACGGTGATCTCGTCGACGCGATGAACGAGGCCGTCCTCGCGCACGATCCGAACGGCCGAACCGTTCCGTACATGCTCTCCGGCGGTACCGATGCAAAAGCGTTCGCGCGCATCGGCATTCGTTGCTTCGGTTTCGCTCCGCTGAAGCTGCCACCGGAACTGGATTTCGCGGCGTTGTTTCACGGCATCGACGAACGAGTACCCGTGGAGTCGTTGGAGTTCGGTACACAGGTACTGGAACACTTCTTGATGCACAGCTGACACGAAAGGAAATACCGTGGCGTACAACCCATACGATTCGCTTCCGGATCTACCGTCCTTCGAGTTGACGTCCGAGGACGTCGAGGACGGCCAGACGTTGGCCGCTCAGCAGGTCAGCGGAATCATGGGAGCCGGTGGGCACGACAACTCGCCGCAACTGTCCTGGTCCGGCTTCCCCGAGGGCACCAAGAGCTTTGCTGTCACCGTCTACGACCCCGATGCGCCGACGGCGTCCGGCTTCTGGCACTGGGCAGTGGCGAACATCCCCGTCGAGACGACCTCACTGGTGTCGGGCGCAGGCGACGACGGCGGAACCGGAGTTCCCAGCACCGCGGTGACTCTGAAGAACGACGCGGGCCTGTTCCGCTACATCGGCGCGGCCCCGCCGGCAGGTCACGGGCCACACCGATACTTCATCGCGGTCCACGCGGTAGATGTCGAACGCCTCGAAGTGGACGAGACGGCCACCCCGGCCTACCTCGGCTTCAACCTGTTCTCGCACGCCATCGGTCGTGCGGTCATCACCGGAACCTACGAAGCCTGAGCTCGGCTTCCTCATGCGCGTTGTGCGTGGCCTTGGCCAAGCACAACGCGCACGAGCGAGGGTCGGTCAGAGCGTGTTCGCCGATCCCACGGCGTCTGCGACGGTTGCGAAGCCGTTCTGCTCCAGTCGCGCCGACAGTCCTCGGTGAATCTTCTCGATCCACAGCGGACCGCCGTAGATGAAGCCGGTGTAGCCCTGCACCAAGGAAGCGCCTGCGGTGATGCGCTCCCAGGCCTGCTCCTCGGTTTCGATTCCCCCGACGGAGATCAACGTCAGCCGGGTACCCACTCGGCGGTAGAGCCGCCGCAGCACCTCGAGAGATCGCTCTGCCACCGGTGCGCCGGACAACCCTCCGGCTCCGATTCCGGACACCACGTCTGCCTCGGTACGCAGGCCGGTGCGCGAGATCGTCGTGTTGGTGGCCACGATGCCGTCGAGTCCGAGTTCGACGGCCAGATCGGCGACAGCATCGATGTCCTCGTCGGAGAGGTCAGGGGCAATCTTGACCAGTACCGGCACCGTCACCACCGATTGCACCGCCACCAGGATCGGTCGTAGCGATTCGACGGCCTGTAGGTCGCGGAGACCCGGCGTGTTGGGCGAGCTCACGTTGACGACGACAAAGTCTGCCAGTGGCCCCAGCAGCCGAGCACTGGCGGTGTAGTCCGCAGCAGCGTCGGCGGGTTCCACGACCTTCGTCTTGCCGATGTTGGCACCGATCGGGATGCGGGTGTGCCTCGAGCGCAATCGCCGGGCGGCATGTTCTGCACCGTGATTGTTGAAGCCCATGCGGTTGACGATGGCGCGATCGAGGGGCAGCCGAAACAGTCGAGGCGTCGGATTACCGGGTTGACCCTGCGCCGTCACGGTGCCGATCTCGGCGAACCCGAACCCGATGGGTTCCCAGGCATCGATGCCGTCGGCGTTCTTGTCGAAGCCGGCCGCGAGACCGAGCGGAGCTGGGAAGTCGACCCCGAACACCGTCGAACGAAGCCGCGGATCGTTGGCCACGAACAACTTCTCGGCCAGGAAGCGAAGTGGCGGAACGACCGCCACAGCACGGAGGACTCCGAAGGCAAGGTGATGTATCCGCTCCGGTGGCACGAGGAACATCAGGCGCAACAGGGCGCGGTACAGACGGTCTCCCACAGTCTTCTTTCCGATCGATCGTGCTCGCTGGACATGCTGAGGTGGAACTTTCACCGCGGTCGAACGGTACTGCTGTGACGATCAGATTCCGGGCTCCGGGATGTGATGCGCAGTCTTCTTCCGCTTGAGCAGTACGCGCCGGCTGCCGTCGGTGTACAGGCGTACCCGCGACAGTTCCCAGCCGCCGAATTCCGCTTGGATCGCCAGCCGCATCGACGCCGTGACCCGAGTGACGTCCGGGGGCAGCCGCAGCGGAACGTACTCCCAATCATCGGAGGGCGACACTTCCCATCCGACGGGCATCTTGGCTCGGCCCGGCGTCGAACTCTCGTGTGCGTTCACGTGCCTCCTAGGCTTGTCCCGGTCAACGACCCGCGGAAGGAATGCGCTGCAGCCCGTCGCCGGTTGCCGATCCGATGTACAGGTCGCCGGTGTTGTCGTCGACGGCAATCGAGTCAGGCTGCCGCACAGTGGCCAACCGCTCGGTCTCGACGGGAATTCCGGTATCGAGTGTGTATCCGACCACCTCGTTGAGGGCGGGCAGTGTCACCCACGCGACGCCGGACTGTTCATCGTAGGCGATCGCCCAGGGCTTCGACCCGACCGGAAACCGTTGCCGCATGAGCAGGTCGTGCGAGGTGAAGACGAGCAACTCCGTGCCGGTCGAATCGGTGACCAGAAGCCGACCGAATTCGTCGCTGGTCATTTCGGCAGCACCTTCGCCGGCCCGCAGAGCCACTCCGAGTGTGCCGTCGTCCAGATTCAGATCGGTCACCGACGTCTGTCTGCGATCGAGGACCGAGACGCCCTTCGGCGTACTGGCCAGCGCATCGGCAGAGGTGACACTGCCCCCGGAGACCGTGCGGGTCACCTGTCCGCTCGCGTCGAGGACGCGGATCGTGCCGGTGTCGTCGCCGACGGCAGTGGTGCCGTCGGGCAGGTCGGCAGCCGACAAAGCATTCGATTCGACGGCCAGATCGGTGCGCTGCCCGTCCGCGACGTCGATCCTTGCCACCGAACCGTTCAGGGGAATCAGGACTGTCGAATCCCGACCGGCAACCAGTTCTGCTCCGGCAGAGCCCAGGTCGATCACACGCGTCTGCGCCGACGCGTCGCCGCGAACCAGACTCACCGACGTCGATGAGTCGGTCAGCGCAACGAGCGTCCGGGTGACAGGATCGAACGTGAGCGCGCTGACGGGCGCAAAATCGGTGACGATTCCGGCAGGAGTCACAGCCGTCGCGGGGGACTGGGCCGGTGGCTGCGGTTCGACCGATATCTCGTCGGCATTCTCGTCGTCGCTCGAGCACCCGCTCACCGACAACACTGTGACCACGGCGAGTGCGGATGCAACTGCCGCTCGAACCGTACGAGCCGACGGTGTTCGCATGAGACCGAACCTACTTCCTTGGTGACACCGCCCTGTCGAGGCGATGCCACATCTGTACCAGCGTGCGACGATCCCGGTGAAATCGACCGTGCCGGATCGGGTGTCGACCGGCCGTGCCGGACGAAGCGGTAGCGTGATCGTCCGAGGTGAATGCCCAACATGGGAGTGGACGTGGAATCCGAGGAAGCACACTTCGTCGTCGAAGAAGTGAATGCCGGAACGCATGCGAACGGTTTCGGGCACACCGACGACGGTCGGGCGTTCGCGTTCAGAGTGCACCGCAGCACGCTGTACGTCGAGATCTACCGGGCCGACATACGATCCCCGGTGCCGGATCGGTCCGAGGTCGAAGCGGTTTCCGAACACTCGGTCACCGAGATCGATCTGACCGACGAACGCAGCATCATCGGTGTTGTGCGTGACGCGGTTGCACATGCACAGCAATTGTCCGATGCGTCACAACGAGACACGACGGCAGTCCGAGCCTTCTTCGATCGGGTCAACTCCGTGCTGGAGGGTTTCTGACTCGACGGGGAGTGACGAGTTGCTCACCGGTGTCGGGGTGGTCGAAGACGTCGACGGGGTGTCCGTACACGCGAGCGAGCAGCTCCGAGGTCAGCACCCGACGCGGCGGACCGACGGCAACGAGTGAACCCGAGTCGAGTATCGCGACGCGATCGGCATACGCCGCTGCGAGACCCAGATCGTGCAACACGACGACGACGGCGCGGCCCGCGGCTGCGAGGGAGCGCACCACAGCCATGACGGACTCCTGATGTCCGAGGTCGAGCGCTGCGGTGGGCTCGTCGAGCATGATCGTCGCGGTGTCCTGCGCAATTACCCGTGCCAGCGCAACCCGAGCCTGTTCACCCCCGGACAACGACGCGAACGGCCGACGCGCGAAGCCCGAGACGTCGCATGCAGCCATTGCGGACTGGACCCGAACACCGTCGTTGCGTGCCTCGGCCGTTCCCACCCATGGAGCACGGCCCATCCTGACTATCTGTTCGGCGGTGAACGCGAATCCGACCGTGTGGTGCTGCGGCAGCACCGCGCGTCTTCTGGCCAGATCGAGGGACCGGTACGGCTGGGTTCCGAATGAGCTCGGTGATTCCGACGCCACCACCACCGATCCGGTACCGGGCTCGGTGTCGCCCGACAGGACGGAGAGCAGCGTCGACTTTCCCGCGCCGTTGGGTCCCACGAGCGCCAGAATCTCGCCGGCGACGACGTCGAGGTTTACGTCGTCGAGCACCGTTCTGCCACCCAGCCGCGCACCGACTCCGCGAGCGACGATCGTGTTCGAGCCCGGCATCGGGGCAGCAGGAATGTCGTTGCGAACCCGGCCGAATCGCCGCATCACGCCCAACCGCCTTGCCGAGCGCGAGTGCGACGAAGGAGCCAGAAGAAGAACGGTGCCCCGGCCAGGGAGGTCACCATGCCGAGGGGGAGGTCGACGTTCGCGACGAGGGTGCGCGTGACGAGGTCGGCAGCGAGCAACACGATGGCTCCCGCGAGCGCGCTGGCCGGGATGAGGACGCGGTGCGCGGGGCCGAGCACCATCCGCATCGCATGGGGAACGACCAGGCCCACGAACAGGATTATTCCGGTGAACGCGACACCGGATGCGACGAGCAGGGCGACGATCACGATGGCGAACTGCCTCAGGCGTTCGACGTCGACGCCGAGATGACGCGCCACGTTCTCCCCGAGCGCCAACAGATCGAGTCGGCGAGCGATCACCAGCGAGGCTCCGATCCCGAGCACCGCCAGTGGGGCGACCACAGCCACCGACTGCCACGTTGCGCCCGCCAGAGACCCCAGTTGCCAGAACACGATCTGATCCCTCGCAGCGGGACTGGCGACGAAGGTGAAGAAGGCGATCACGCCGCCCGCGAAGGCATTGACTGCGACACCGGTGAGGATGAGGGTCACCACCTCGGTGCGGCCGGCGTTGCGCGCCAGGAAGTACACCGCGATCGTGGTGATCAGCCCGCCGACGAACGCGGCCAGCGCCACACTCCAGACCCCGGCGAAGCTGCCACCGAGGACGATGACCGAACTGGCGCCGACAGCTGCACCCGAGGACACTCCCACAACGCCGGGCTCGGCCAGCGGATTGGCGAACACACCCTGCAACAGTGCGCCCGCGCATCCGAGACACGCGCCGACGAACACTGCGAGGGTCAATCGTGGAAATCGGACCTGCCACAACGTCACCTCGCCGCTGGGGTGAGCGGGCATCGGACCGATGTCGAGACCGGCCCGATGGGCAAGGCTTCCCAGCACTTCCAACGGAGATGTCGGCACTTGCCCGACCACGGCTGAGATCAGTGCGAGGGCAATCAGCGCCACGACCGATACGCCGAACGTCACGGTGACCCGGCGTATGTCCGTTCGCGCTCCGATCGGTGTTGCCTCGGTCATGACGGCGGGTCGTACACGGCTGTGGACAGTGCTCGCAGCACCTTGCCGGTGTTGGGGCCGAAACTGAGAATGGTGCCGTCGTCCATGTCCACCACGCGGCGTTCTCGACCGGCCGGGGTCTGTGCAATTCCTGGAATCTGCTCGAGTCCCTCGATACCGCCGATCGACTGCAGGCCTTTCGTCATCATCAGGATGACGTCGGGTGCCGCGGCGATGAGTGCCTCGCTCGTCACCGGCACGAATTGCTCGGTCAGACCGGATTGGACACCCGCGTCCGTCGCTCCCAGAGCCTCGATCAGCGCGTCTGCACCCGAGCCGGGCCCGGCGAGCATCTTGATCGCCGGACCACGCATGTAGAGAAACGCGATCTTCAGCGGTACGTCCGATGTCGGGGTGTCGTCGGCAGCTGCAGCGATCTCGGTGTTCGCGCGGTCGGCGAGCGCGCGGCCGGCGTCGGGTACCCCCAGCGCCGCGGCGACGGCTTCGATCTGTTCGGCGACCCCGGTCAACGTTCGGGTCGGGTCGAAGTACACGACGGGAATGCCCGCGGCTCGGATCTGGTCCTGCACTGCGCGCGGACCGATGCTGGTGTCGGTGAGCACGACAGTGGGCGAGAGCGCCAGGATTCCCTCGGCGCTCAGCGAGTGGCCGGTGGGGGTGACATCGGGGACGTCCTGTGCCGCCGGAAACGACGCCGATGTGTCGCGTCCGACCAGTTTGCCACCGAGTCCCAGTGCGAAGACCGTCTCGGCCAACGTACCGTATTGGTCGGCGGCGACGATGCGGCTGTTGTCGGTCACCGTGACGGCGACGCCGTCGAACCCGGTCACGGTGGCGGGTAGGACCGCAGGCGGGTTCTCGGCGACTGGTTCCGGATTCGGGTCTTCGACGACGGCGGTACGGGGGCCGAAGGTGCCGGAGGGGCCGGCCGCTGGCGTGGTCGCCGAGCAGGCGGCCGAAAGTGCGGCGACGACAAGCACGGCTGCGAGGCGTTTGACGGTCACCACCGAAGGTTAGCCTGTCCGATGTTTCTGGTCGCCCCCGAAGTTTTTCGACGAGAACGACTCGACCGATCAGGCGCTGACGTCGTCCAGCGCGGACGCAATCGCCGACGGCAGTTCGAGTTCTTCGGCCATCAATGCACCCATCAACTGGGCAAGATCGCGGGCACCCACGATAGCGCTGCTCACACCCGGACGATCCCGCGCCCACGCGAGCGCTACGACGAGGGGAGAGGTCGCGAGCCCGTCGGCAGCGGTGACGGCCGCGTCGACGATGCTGACAGCGGAATCGGTCAGATAGGACAGCACGGACTCGGCGTGTAGCTCGTCGGCCCCTCGGGAATCTGCAGGAATCCCGTTGCGGTACTTGCCCGTCAGCACGCCACCTGCAAGGGGAATTGCGGCCAGAACGCCGATGCCGTGGTGATGTGCCGCAGGAACCAACTCGTCCTCGATCCCGCGGGCAAGCAGGGAGTACTCCGCCTGCGTCGCCACGATCCGACCGGCGTCGGCCGCTCCCGCTGCCGTCGCCAACTGCCAGCCGAGGTAGCCGCGGGCACCGGTGTAGCGCACCCGTCCGCTGGTGACGGCGTAATCGAGGGTCGCCGCGACCTCGTCGACAGGCGTCATCGGGTCCCATGCCGCCACCTGCCACAAGTCGAGATAGTCCGTTCCGAGCTCTCGCAGCGTGGCATCCAGCTGCCCGAGGAGACCACGTCGTGAGCAGTCCACGTCGTACCGGCCGTGGCTGGGTTTCAGTCCCGCTGCACTGCTGATCACCAATTCTTGCCTGGGGACCACGTCGTCGAGCAACTCGGCGAGTACGCGCTGCGCGCGACCGTCCCCGTACGCAGGGGACGTGTCGACGAGGGTTCCGCCGGCTTCGGCGAACGCCGACAGTTGCGCTGCCGCATCGTCACCGTCGGTTCCGCTGCCCCATCCGAGGGTGCCGAGCCCGAGCCTGGAGACTCGAAGTCCGCTGGTGCCGACCGATCTCTGCTTCATATGTGCCGAATGTCCTTCTGCGATTGATCGTCGGTGTCGAACTGCACTGCCGCCAGTGCACAGTAGTGCGCCGCGCCGCAGTCTGTGAAAGTGCCGCGCCGCGTCGCTCGGCTCGGTACGAACCACTCGCGCCGGGTACGGTCGTGCCCGTGAATCGCGAATTCAGGGGGCGGGCCGTCGGCCGCGCATCGGTAATGAACAGTCCATCCGCTTCCACGTCGGAGATGTCGATTTCGGTTCGGGGTGCCGCATGATCGACATGACGTGGCTGCAGGCAATCATTCTCGGTGCCGTGCAGGGCCTGACGGAATTCCTGCCCATTTCGTCGTCGGGCCACCTCCGCATCGTGTCCGGCGTGTTCTGGAACGAGGACGCGGGCGCCTCGTTCACCGCCGTGACTCAACTCGGCACCGAAGCTGCTGTGCTGCTGTTCTTCTGGCGCGACATCGTCAGAATTGTCAAAGCCTGGTTTGTCGGGCTGACGAAGAAAGATCAGCGCGGTCTCGATTACCGGATGGGGTGGTACGTGATCATCGCCACCATTCCCATCGGCGTCCTCGGTCTGCTCTTCAAGGATCAGATCCGAACCGGTGCCCGGAACCTGTATCTCATCGCGTTCATGCTCATCGCGTTCGCCATCGTCATCGCGGTCGCGGAGAAGGTCGGCCGCAAGGAACGTCCGATCGAGAAGCTGACCACCCGCGACGGAATCGTGATGGGTCTGGCGCAGTGTCTGGCATTGATTCCCGGAGTGTCTCGCTCCGGCGCGACGACCAGCGCCGGCCTGTTTCTCGGCCTCGAACGCGAGGCAGCCGTGCGGTTCTCGTTTCTGCTCGCCATTCCGGCGGTGACCGCCTCCGGATTGTTCTCGCTGCCCGACGCCTTCGAGCCGGTCGGCACAGGACTGGCCGCGTCCGGCCCACAGTTGCTGGTGGCAACCGTCATCGCCTTCGGCCTCGGGTATGCCTCGATTGCCTGGCTGCTCAAGTTCGTTGCGAACCATTCGCTGTACTGGTTCGTCGGGTACCGCATCGTGCTCGGCGTCGTGGTGCTCGGTCTGCTGGCCGGCGGGGTCGTATCGGCTACCTGAGCCCCACTAGGCTCAGAGCAATGACAGTCATCTTGCTTCGGCACGGCCGTTCGACGTCGAATACCGCGGGCACTCTCGCAGGTCGCAGTGCCGGCATCGAACTCGACGACCGCGGACGCGAGCAGGCGCAGGCGGTCGCGGACCGCCTCGGTGAGCTTCCGGTCGCCGAGATCGTCCGTTCGCCGTTGCTTCGGTGCGAGCAGACGGTGGAGCCCTTGGCCGCCAGGCTCGGCATGTCGCCGGTGGTCGAGGACCGTCTGGTGGAAGTGGACTACGGGCAATGGACCGGCCGGACGATCAAGGAATTGCTGGCCGAGCCGCTGTGGAAGGTGGTTCAGCAGCATCCATCGGCGGCCGTGTTTCCCGACGGCGAAGGTCTGGCGACGGTGCAACAGCGCGCGGTGCAGGCTGTGCGCGAGCACGACGCCCGCTTGGCCGCCCAGCACGGCCGGGATGTGCTGTGGGTCGCGTGCTCACATGGCGATGTCATCAAGTCCGTGCTCTCGGACGCGATGGGTGCCCACCTGGACTCCTTTCAGCGCATCGTCGCCGATCCGGCATCGATCAGTGTCGTTCGATACACCTCGACGCGGCCGTTCGTTCTGCGGACCAACGACACCGGGTCGGATCTCAGTGCATTCGTGCCGAAAGCCGAGGAGCCCGACACGTCGGAATCGGACAATTCGAGCTCTTCCGACGCGGTCGTCGGCGGTGGAGCGGGCAGCTGAGGCGGGCGATTCGGCGCCGAAGTCCCCATCGGTGGCAGGCTGGAGTGCAAGCAATACCGTCCGCGGCCGATCTGTGGCCGATAATGAAGGTTCCGCGATGTGCCACGCGGAGCTGTTCGAGTCGTTAGGAGGTGCAATGCCGCGCGCAATACACGTTTTTCGCACCCCTGATCGTTTCGTTGCCGGGACCGTTGGTGAACCGGGCGACCGAACGTTCTTTCTGCAAGCCGTGCACGACGCACGAGTGGTGTCGGTCGCGCTGGAAAAGCAGCAGGTTCAGGTCCTTGCCGACCGGGTTGGCCTTCTGCTCGAAGAAGTGCACCGCAGATTCGGAGCCGATGTGCCGGCCGAGGAAACGGACGCGGTGGACACCAGCCCGCTCCTGACACCGATCGACACCGAGTTTCGCGTCGGCACGATGGGACTCGGCTGGGACGCCGATGCCAACGCAGTCGTGGTGGAACTGTTGGCTGTCAGTGAGGTCGAGGTGGACGAGTCCGTCGTACTCGACGACACCGACGAAGGCCCCGATGCGGTGCGAGTGTTCCTGACCCCGGTTCAGGCTCGCGAATTCGCGGTCCGATCCGAACGCGTGATCGCAGCGGGTCGCGCGCCGTGCCCGTTGTGCGGACAGCCGTTGGCACCCGAGGGACACGTCTGCATCAGAACCAACGGATATCGCCGCGGTGCGACGTTCGGACCGGTGACCGAGGTCGACGAGTCTTGACCGTCGACCTGCCTCCGTTCGAGGGCCGCGAAACGATGGAGACCGGCGAGCTCACGATCGTCGGGCGGGTGGTCTCGGCCAGCAACGCCACGTTGGTGTGCGAAGCAGGCGAGGGCGATTCGTCTGTCCGGTGCGTCTACAAGCCCGTTCGTGGCGA
The DNA here is from genome assembly GCF_027270735.1 of Rhodococcus ruber. Lineage (GTDB taxonomy): Bacteria > Actinomycetota > Actinomycetes > Mycobacteriales > Mycobacteriaceae > Rhodococcoides > Rhodococcoides rubrum_A. The sequence continues at coordinate 89,471 of NZ_JAPWIJ010000007.1, forward strand.
GGTGCCGCTCTGGGACTTCCCCGACGGCACTCTCGCGGGCCGCGAAGTTGCGTCTTACGAGATATCCGAGTCGCTCGGCTGGGGTGTGATACCGCCGACCGTTCTGCGCGACGGGCCGTTCGGGCCCGGAATGGTGCAGAAGTGGATCGACACACCCGAGGTTCACGCCGAAGGACGAGTCGACCTCGTCGACATCTGTCGACCCGATCTGGTACCCGCAGGATGGATTCCGGTGCTGCAGGCGTACGACGGCGAGGGAGAAGAGATCGCGCTGATCCACGCCGACGATCCGCGTCTGCAGCGGATGGCAGTTCTCGACGTGATCCTCAACAACGCCGACCGCAAGGGCGGACACGCGCTCGAAGGCCTCGACGGCTACGTGTACGGGGTCGATCACGGCATCTGCCTGCACGCCGAGAACAAGCTGCGCACGGTGCTGTGGGGATGGGCCGGCCAGGCGGTGGACGACGCGTTGATGAACGACGTCGTTCGGTTCGTCGAGACCTTCGACGCCGTCACCGCCCCGCGTCTGGTGGACAAGATCACGCTGACCGAAACCATCGCGGTTCTCGATCGGGCGCAGGAACTCATCGCACGCCCGGTCATGCCGGAGCCCCGTTCGAGCAGACCCATACCGTGGCCCGCCTTCTGATCGGGCTCGGATAGGCTCGGCTGCATGCATTCTTGGTCCAGCCCGGAGATCCCGACAATCCCAGGACAGGGTCCAGCGCTTCGATTGTTCGACACCGCCGACCGCCAGGTCCGTCCCGTCACCCCGGGTTCGACCGCCCGCATGTACGTCTGCGGCATCACCCCGTACGACGCCACCCATCTGGGACACGCAGCGACCTATCTGACGTTCGACCTGATCAACCGGTTGTGGCGGGATGCCGGTGTCGACGTGCACTACGTGCAGAACGTCACCGATGTCGATGATCCGCTGTTCGAGCGTGCCGATCGCGACGGGGAGGACTGGCGCGACCTGGGGGCGCGCGAGATCGAGCTCTTCCGCGCCGACATGGAAGCACTGCGAGTGATCCCTCCGCGCGACTACATCGGGGCCGTCGAGTCCGTCGACGAGGTCGTCGACCTGGTGGAGAAGTTGGTTGCGTCCGGTGCCGCCTACGTCGTCGACGACGCCGAGTACCCCGACGTGTACTTCCGCGCCGACGCCACCGAGCAATTCGGCTACGAGTCCGGGTACGACCGCCCCAAGATGGACACGTTCTTCGCCGAGCGCGGTGGCGATCCCGATCGCGCAGGCAAGCGAGATTCACTCGATGCATTGTTGTGGCGCGCGGTGCGTCCCGGCGAACCGTCGTGGCCGTCGCCCTGGGGCCCCGGCCGACCGGGGTGGCACATCGAGTGCGCGGCAATCGCACTCAATCGAATCGGAACCGGCTTCGACATCCAGGGCGGCGGAAGCGATCTCATCTTCCCGCACCACGAATTCTCTGCGGCCCACGCCGAGGCCGCGACCGGCGATCCCCGCTTCGCCCGCCACTACGTGCACACGGGAATGATCGGGCTGGACGGCGAGAAGATGTCCAAGAGCCGCGGCAACCTCGTGTTCGTCTCCAAGCTCCGCGCCGAGAACGTCGATCCGGCCGCTGTGCGTCTCGGCCTGTTGGCGGGTCACTACCGGCAGGATCGACCGTGGTCCGACGAGGTTCTCGAACGGGCACACACTCGACTCGCGCTGTGGCGTCGGGCAGCGGCGCTCGAGGCGGCGGCGTCGGCCGACGACGTCGTCAATCGGCTCCGCCAGCACCTGGCCGACGACCTCGACACACCCAAGGCCCTCGATGCTCTCGACGCGTGGGCAAGTTTTGCAGTCGAGCGGGGTGGATCGGATGCAGGCGCACCCGGTGCCTTCGCCGATGCCGTCGACGCGCTGCTCGGAGTGCCGCTGCGTTAGTTCGTTGGCCCCAGGCGTAGATCCGCCAGCAGATCCGGGATCAGGCGCTCTTCCATGACCGCTCGACCCGAATCGCGAAGTGCGGCAGACAGTTCCGGATCCCAGGGGCTGTCCGTGGGATGTCCCTTCAGTGGTTCCGAATTGCGCGCATCCAGTGCACGGCGGTAGGAGTCGACGTCCATCCGCCACGGTGACGCGCCGTATCGATCCACGGCTCGCTTCACCATGTGCAGTCCGGCCCAGTCGAAGTCGGCACGCCACTCGATGGCGGTGTCGGGAGCGCGCGACGCCAACAGCCGATGCACCGCGGCCGAGGGCTGGCCGTCGGTGCAGATCAAGCTCGAGCTGTTCGAGCCGAGAGTTCGGGCTGCAGCAGCGAGCACAGCGATGTTCTCGCAGACGAACACTGTCGACGAGCTGTTGGTGAGCGGGCCACGCGCGAGCATGTCCACGGTGACGGGAAAAGGCACGCCCTCGTCCGCTGCGTCGTTGAGCCAACGAGCCACGGTGTGGTTCTCGGCGACGCGGTAGCCGAGAACCAGAACCCGACTCGACAGTGCGTCGACCGACACCCCGGCCGTTTCCCACAGCGCCCTGATGCCCACCGGGTCGACGGGTCGAGGTACGTTCTCGCGCAACGACAGTGCGTCGAGGACGAGCTTCGCAGCTCCTCCGCCCGCGAGGGTCTTGGCATCACCGGTGGCCAGTTCCGCCAGCTCGGTGAGCGACATCCCGTCCACCGGAAGCAGAGCCAGGACCTGCGTTGCCACCGCGAGTGCATCGACGGCGACGCGGCCGCCGAGCGTGCCGTCCTGATTGAGCAACGATGCGATCCAATACTCGATCCACTCGCGATCGGTACCACCGCCGAGTACCTCCCTGGCTCGATTCAGCGCGTCGGACCGCACCTGAGCCTTGTCCGCGGCGATGCGCTTCTTGTCCTGCAACGGGGCCTGCTCACTGAGAGTGTCGATCAACCCGGCACCACCGTTGAGCGGATGGCTCAGCCACGCGTCGAACCGACCGAGGTCGAGTTTGGTGCTCCGCGCCCGAGAATGCAGACTGGAGTTGGACCGAGAGATGGCGCTGCACAGACGCCACAGCTCCGGGGCATCGCTCAGATCGACGGTGATGTTGCCACCGACCCGAAGCCAGTTGGACTCCAGCTTCTTTCGCGCAGCATCCAGCAACGCAGACAATTCCGCGCTGCCCCGCCATTCGCCGTTACCGCTCAAACTCCAGCCCGCCTTCGGTTCGGGTCGGCACACGGCGCGTCAACGGTGATCCGAGTGCGGCCGCGAGGTCGGTGCCGTCGTGTTCGGCGAACAGTTCGCCGTTCTCCCACACCAGAAGCGCAGCACTGACGGTGTTCTCGGCCGTCGAATGCGCCAGGTCGTAGTGCGCGCAACCGGGGACGTCCGCGTAGGTGATCCACAGGTCGTAGCCGGTCATGAACAGGTCGAGGTCGAATTGCACACTCAGGCCCAACAATTCGCTGCGGCCGTTGTCGTCGACACCGGCGAACGCCTCGTCGAGAGCGAGCAGACGAGGGGAGTGCGGATCGGCTGACGAGAGCATCACGTGCGCTGCCGCGAACAGCGGCAAGTGCAGCGACACCGACTGTTCACCGCCGGAGAGCGCACTGTGCCGGGCGACGGTGAGGCGATCCTCGTTGCCGTCCCCACTGATGAGCGTGAAGGCAAACACACGCCAACGGCGATAGTCCAAAGTCGCAGAAAGGATCTCGGGGTACGACCGTTCCGGATGTGCTGCGCGGGCAATCCTGATCTCCGACGCGAAGTGGGCGCGCATCGCAGCCAGGTCGTCCTGGTTCAGCGCCGAGGCATCGCGGTCCAGCAGTTTGGACACTGCCCGCGCCCCGTCGTCGAGGTTGTCCGCGAGCACCCAGTGCACGCCGATCGTGTTGCCCGAGGACATCCGGCGTTGCTTCATCTCGGCAGACATCTGTGCGATCAGCTCGCGGGCGTCGACGGTGCGCTCGTGGATCTGCTGCGCCAGACCGGTCAGCAGGGCATCCTCGAGAATGCGTCGCTCCTGCTCGGTCAGCAGCAGTTCCTGGTCGGCCCTGGCCGAACCGATTCGGTCGGCGAAGTCTCCTACCGACGAATAGCCCTGCTCGTCCTGCACGCGTACCACCGTCAAACCGTCCGGCGCATCCCACTGCAAACGGTAGTCCTGACCCGATGCCGCCAGTTGCGAGTCGAACTCCTGCAGCGCACTCGTCAGCGCCGTTCGGGTCGACTTTCGGCTCGAGTCACTCACTTTCACCGACGCCGTCGCCGCATCGAGTGCCGAGTGCAACGCGCTCACCACCGGCGGAAGTACCGGAACCTCGTCGTCCGGACCGTCGGCCTGCTGAACTCGATACAGGATCTGTTCGACCGTCAACCATGCCGAGTCACTGGCGGGCCAGGCATATGTCTCGTGAACGCCGAGGATGGCAAGCAGATCCTTGCGGGCGTACGGTGCCAGCCGCACCGCATCGGTCAGGGTTTCGGTGACGGCGGCGCGCAGGCCTTCGAGTGCCGTGTTGCAGGCACCCTCGGCCTTGCCGATCGCTTCGCCTGCTTCCTTGTCCGCTTTTCGGGCTGCACGCTGCTCGACGCGGCATTTCTCGATGCGTTCGCGTGCGTTCTCGAGATCGGTGTCGATCTGTTCTGCGGTAGCACCGAGCTTCTCGCTCAGCAGCTCGAGGCGTTGCACCTGTTGCCGGTAGTTCTCGTCGGCTATCGCGGCTTCCTCGGCGAGCTCCTCGGCCAGACCGGTTGCTTCCTCGAGGCGGTTGATGGCTTCGCGGGCCCGCTCGCTCTCGCGCGTGTGGTCGCTGCGCCTGCGGATGACCACGGCGCCCTGATGCTCGAAATGGCGAATCGCTGCGGCAAGGGCATCGACATCGCGTCCGATGTGCGGGGTCCGATGGGCGACGGCGACGGTGCGCAGTTGCTTCTCCTTCGCGGACAGATCCGCGATCGCCTGATCGAATTCGCGGTCGGCGGCTACGGAACCATCCTTCGAGGTGCGCAGCGCTCCAGCGGCGGCCGTGACGGCGCGTTGTGCCTTCACGATGGACGAGACACGGGGGAGCTGTTTGGCGGCCGCACCCAGAGCCTGCACCAGCTCGCGGGCCGCCAGCTCGTCGGCCGTCGCGGTCTCGAGTGCGGCCGTTGCAGTATCGATCGCGCCGCCGAGTTCGGTGATGCGTTGCTCGCGCCGGCGGGCCCGTGCCGTCGCACCGATGTACTCGGCATCCGGTTTCGTGTGGCGACCCTGCTGCACACCCTGCCAGTACCGACCGTCGACGCCTATCGAGATGGATCTGCCCGAATGATCGTTCCGATCCTGTTCCAACGCAACCGAATTCAGGACGTCGAGGATACGCGATTCCAGGACGGCGGTTCCGGGCTCGGGTTCCAGGACGGACGCCAACGTCGCACCGGACGGCCTCGCAGCCCCCGGTAGCGGCGACAGATACTGCTCCGAGTCGGCGTCGCCGGGGAAATCTGCCGTCGGGTGAATCCAGCCGTCGAGCAGATTGGCGGCCTGCAGTGCGGATTCGATCCCCGCCGCGTCGGCAGGGGACACCGCGTCGGCAAACCGAACCAGCTGCCACAGCGGTGCGCCCGAGATATCTGCACGGCTGCCGGTCCGCGCAGCGAACGGCGGCGGGGCGTCGTCGTGTTCGGCTCGAACCAGGGACAGTTCGTCGCGCAGCGCTGTCAGTTCGGCCGAGCGCGTGGCCACGTCGACGCGTGCCTGTGCCTGACGAGCACGAATTGCGTCGATACCGTCTGCGGTCTGCTCGGCGAGCACCGATTCCAGGCTCGGGGCGTCGTCGTCGCCGATGCCCGCCAAGGCCGCGTCGAGGGCCTCGAACACGGCGGAGGTGATGCCCGCGGAGGAGTACAGCGACGAGTTGTTCGACCACCAGGCCCGCAGTCCCGAAGCGAACTGCGCCTTCTCCAGATCAACGGTCGCCTCGGCCTCGGTGACCGCTGCTGTCGCTGCCTCCAGCAAGTCGCGCGCCTTCGTCGCGGCCTTCTCCGCGCGAGCACGTTCCGTGGACGCCTTCTCGACGGTTGCGAGCGCCTCACGAACCGCGCGTACGTCACCGTCCCGCTCCTCGGCGTGCCCGCGAAGAGCGGTACTGATCTGATCACTGCGAGCCGTACCCGGCAGCGGTGTCCACACGATGCTCGCGTCCTCGGCCGCAGTCTGCAGCTCTTCCTCCGCGCGGGTCACCCCGGCGACGGAATCCCGGAGTGCGGCGTCCGCCCGAGCGGCCTCGGCGGTGCGCTGTTCCAGTTCTGCTTGCGCCTTGCGTGCGCGGTCGGCCTGCTGCGCCGTCGACACTTCCAGCTTTGCAGCAGATTCGGCCAGGTCGTCCAGTTGCTGCTTGCCCTCGTACGCGCTCGAGCGCTGCAGTGTTTCGCGGTCTGCGACGGCCTGATCCAGTGCGCGCTCGGCCTCGTCGAATCGAGTTTCGGCTGCCGCCCGCTCCACCAGTCGACGATCCTTCAGCGCAGACGCCGCGAAGTGTGCAGTGGTCGCGTGGGTTACGGTCTCGAGCCGGCGCGAGACTTGCTCGACATCCGAACGAGTTTGCACCCGAAGGTATTTGGAATAGACCGACACGAAGTTCCTGGCTGCCTGGTCGGCTTGAGCCAGCCCTTCCAGCGCACGTCCCACTTCCTCCATGTCACTGAAGGATCGTGCCGCCTCCAGCACCAGTTGCTCGTCGAGAGGACGCAGACCATCGGTCAGCGCCTGGGACAGTCCCTTCGGATCGAGATTCTTGGCCAACTGCGGACGGCGAAGTGTCAGAATCAGATTGATCAACTGGTCGTAGCGTTGCGCGCCGAGCCCGAACATCCGGGCATCGATCGCGGCACGGTAGTCGACAGGTCGATCGGTGATGGCATCGCTGCCCAGTTGTTCGGCCAGCTGCTTCTTCGTCAACGGTCGGTCGTCGGAGCCCAACAACGAGAAGTCGACGCCCACTCGGCCGTCGGCCACGAAGTACCAGCGGGTCACCTTGTCGTTCTGACGGCTGGCCCGCATGCCGATGCCGACGGTCACCGATTCGGGGTCCTCGCGCGAGCCGCGGCCGAACTCCATCCACACGTACGAGTGAGCGCTTTCCTGCCCTCGGTAGAGCAGGTTGGACTTCATGGTTCGCTCTTCACCGGCGAACGGATTGAGTCGGCGCGGTTCGATGCGCCCGTCGAGGACGAAGGGAAACAGTACCTCCAGCGCTTTGGTCTTGCCGGATCCGTTGGGCCCACGCAGCACCAGGCGACCGTCGGCGAAGGAGAACTCCTGATCGCGGTAGTCCCACAGGTTGACGATCCCTGCTCGTGTCGGCCGAAAACGTGTCGAGTGTGCGGTCATCTACTCAAGCCTCTACTTCGGATGGATCGGTGCTGGGGGATTGTCCGTTGCCGAACAGTGAGTCCTGCGGGGTCCGATCACGCACGCTGACCATCACGTCTCGGTAGCGCGCGATCACCGGCAGTACCAGTGCGCCGCCGGACACGCAGTGCACCAAGCGAAGTCGATGCAGTAGTGCCAGTGCACGCAGCCGCAGGCCGTCCCGATCGCTTTGCCACTGAGCAGCGAAGGTGCGGCCGAAACGTTCGACGAGATCATCGACGACCGTGGTCAACCAACTGTCCTCGATCAACGGATACAGCTTCTTCTCGTCCACACTGTCGAATGTCGTTGCATCGGAACCGAACCCGAACTCGGCGAGATCACCGAAGATCCCGCCGTCGGGAATGGCACTGTCCACCTGCTCGATCAGGGCGTCACCGTCGGGTAGGGGGTAGGTCGCCAGCGCGGGCGCATCCGGATCGATCACCCGGTCCGAGATCTCGCCGGCGATCAACAACGCGACCTGGGCAATGGTTCCGGTGCTGGGGAAGCGGTGGTCCGACAGCCGACCCGAGGTGTCGATGAGTGCCACCCCCTCGGAACGGCGCTCGGCAACGAGACCGGTCAGCAACTCGACGTCGGCAACAGTGCGCGACGCGGCCAGGGCAGTGCGGCCGTCCGGGTCGAGATCGTCGAGGTAGACGACCGGTTGCTGGACCAACGCTCGGCGTACTGCACGTAGCGTTTCCTTCGGGTCTGCTTCGCGCCCGGAGTCGGTCTGGATCCCGAGCTCGGAATCCTCGGGATCCAACGGGGCATCCGCACCCGCCAGTAATCCACGGATCGATCGCAGATGCTGCACGGCGCGAGGCGGCCGGAACAGAGCGACGACGACAGGCCGGTCGATGTCGTAGAGGGCCTCGCCTGCGGACGGATTGTTCGCCCAACCGGTGGCGTCACCATCGGCCAATGCGATCGCACCGCGGGTCGCAAGCCAGCCGATCGCGTCGACGAATGCGTCTCGGTCGCTGGCTCGGTCGGTCGTCAGCTCCACTCCGTCTACTTGACTTGCTTCTGCCGCAACATGATCGGCAAGCTCGGAGAGGGTGATCTGGTTGCCCGCCCGGCCGAGGGCCGCCAGTGCCAGTGCCAGATACGCGTATCTGCGTCGGTCGAAGATTCGGTCGGTGGCTGTTCGGGCGGGTTGGCTGTCGTCGAGCCGATCGATCACCGGGTACAGACGTGCCGTGGTCTCGGTGACCTCGAGGCGATATCCGAACAGTTCGAGCAGGTCCTCGCGTAACTCGGTGGCCCATCTGCGCAGCAGAGGCAGCGCAATCCTATCGGGATACGTCGTGGTCACCAGGTGATTCGACAGCGCGACCCGGGCGGCCCGCTGGTAGGAATCCAGTGCGAGGGTAGAGATTTCGCGAGCTCTCATCGGCGAGCGACCTCACTGACATCGAGAGACAGGCGGTCCAGATGCAGTCGGCCCCGGCTGGTCCGCACGATCGTCGAACGGTCGCTGTCGCTCAGCGTCAAGCGCACGCCGCTGTCCGATCCGGACGAGTCGGAGGTTCGTCCACTCACCCGTACCCGCGCCGTGAGTGCAGCGTTCAGCAGGCTCAACAGCACCTCGGTTTCCTGCTCGTTCAGAATTCGGTCGTGGATTCCGGCCGACGCAAGCGACTGCGCTGCGGCACTGCGTGATCGCTGCGCGTCGAGTTGCTGCTCCCGAAGCCGTCTGATGCCGCCGTCGTTGCGCTGCACCCGACCCGGAACGCCGGGGGTCGGGGTGCGTCCGGTCTCGGCCAGGGTGCGGGAAATCTCGACCGGTGGAGCCTCCCACCACGATCGGGACGTGGAGATGATGTCGGCATCGGGATGCACTATCGACAGGTGTCTGGGCCTGCCGAGACCGAACACGGCGTGGAACAGGGCGTGCGCGCTGTCCTCGGTAGGCGTGGCAGCGAACCAGCCGGCCAGATGCCGCAGTTGGCTTTCCCTGCTCACGCCACCCCTGCGGGTCTCGGTGACGCGGCGTAGGAGGGACAGCACGGCGGCAATCGCGCTCATCGTGCCTTCGCGGAGTCGCTCGGACTCGCTGAGTTCGGACTCCGCCGCGACGAACCAGTGCGAGAGACCGGCCCAGCGGTCGGTCCAGTCGGCTCGTCGTTCGTCGACGGAGAGAAATACTCGTTCGTCGCTGATCGCAGCGCGCTCGACGAGCTCCTCGATGCCGGTGCTCTCGACGAGCGCGATGGCCTCCGCCAGTTTCGGTGCGTAGCGGGTGAGATCCGAGCTGAACTCGCGCATGTGCGTCAGCAACGCATCCTTGTGGACCAGAAACGACTCGGGAGTGATCTCGGTGGTGCGCACCAGATCGCCCAGCACCAAGTAGAAATGTGCGGCGCGGGTCGCCATCTCCGACAGCGTCGAATCGAGTCTGCTCAGCTTGCGGTAGATGCGATCGCCGTCGGCCTGACGGTTCGCCTCGGCCAGCTCGTGCATGTCGGCCAGCAGCTCGGGCAACACCAGCCGGGACAACGAGGCGTCGTCCAGGCGGGCACCGAGCACGTCCTCGACCGCGCGGTACGCCTTGTAGCCGGCCTGGCCGAACTGGTAGACGAAGTGACGGTTCCGGTATTCGGCGAGGGTCGCCGCGCGGGTGCCGTCGTAGCTGCGCTCGAGCAGGCCCCAGGCGTGGAGCTGATCGAGGAGGGGCGCGATGTCGAGGGTGGTGAGCGTGTCGTGTCGCCCGGGGCTGCGGGCGATGAGGTCGGCCACGTCTCCGGAGTGCAGCAGGACGACGTAGTTGGCTCGTGCGGTGTCGAATGCGCGGAGAACCGCCAGGTACTCGGATCGCTTCTCGGCAACGGCGAACGAGAACAGACCGAGACGGTCCTCCTCCACGAACGCGTTCGCGGCACCCAGCCGTGCGTCCTCACCTGAATCGCTCACTGGAACAGGGTAGGGGGTAGGAGTGGAGCCTGCGGAACGACCCTGGCCACGGGTCTCGGTCGTTCAACCGTGCCGGTTACAGCTCGATGGTCACTTTCCCGTCCACCACAGCGGCGGGGTAGGTGCGCACGGAGTCGATCCCGCTGGGGCACGAGCCGTCGGCGAGCGAGAACGTGTACTGATGGAGCGGGCAGACGACTACAGACCCGTCGATCTGACCGTCCGCGAGTGGCCCGCCCTTGTGTGGGCAGACGGCGTCCATCGCCCGCACCGAGCCGTCACCGAGCAGGAACACCGCCACCTGCTTGCCGTCCACCACGTAGGCGCGTCCCTCACCGGGCGTCAGGTCCTCGACCGCCCCCACCGGCACGCTCATCGGACCGGTACCTGTGGCAGCGGAAGCAGCGGCAGCGACGGGGTGAACTGCGCCGGTGATTTGGGTGCCGCCCGGTCCTGCCACGGGTCGACGTAGCCGTCCACCGATGCCTGCATTCGCTCGTCGAGTCCGGCCACGATGCCGTCACGGTCGTCGATCAGTACGCTCTGCAGTTCTTCCAGGCCGAGGCGCGGAACCCACGCGTACGTTCGCTCTAGCCACTGAGCGTTCTCGCGGTAGTGCTGAATGAACCTGCCTGCCACGGTCAGAACCTCCTCGGCCCCCGTCACGGTGGCCAGTAGATCGCCCTTGCGGATGTGTGCGCCTGCCGCGCCGCCGACGTAGATCTCCCACCTGTCCTCGCCCACCGAAACGACGCCGAAGTCCTTGCACAGTGCCTCCGAACAGTTGCGAGGGCAGCCGGCGACCGCGAGCTTCAATTTCGCCGGAGTCTCCAATCCTTGGAACCGCTCTTCGAGGGCGATACCGAGAGCAGTCGAGTCGCCGAGGCCGAAGCGGCAGAAGTCGCTACCCACGCAGGTCTTCACCGTGCGCATGCTCTTGCCGTACGCGAAGCCCGAGGGCATGTCCAGATCGCCCCACACCTTCGGCAGGTCTTCCTTCTTGATGCCGAGCAGGTCGATGCGCTGTCCGCCGGTCACCTTGACCAGCGGGACGCTGTATTTGTCGGCAACGTCGGCGATCTTGCGCAGCTGATCCGGGGTGGTGACGCCACCCTTCATCTGCGGCACCACCGAGAACGTGCCGTCCCGTTGAATATTGGCGTGCACACGATCGTTGATGAACAACGCGCCGCGCTCGTCCACCCAATCCGGACCCCACACGGTTCGCAGCAGTGACGCCAACGGCATCTTGGCGGCGGCGTCCTCGAGGCCGTTGGTCGCGAGCGCAGTGAACACCTGCGACACTGCCCGCAGATCCTGCGCTCGGACGGCGTCGATCAGTTCCGGCTTCGTCATCGGGATACACGGCACGTACCAGTCGGCGGTGGGGTCTGCTTCGACGGCACCGCCCGCTGCGCACGCGATGATGTCTTTCACCAGCCCCTTGCACGAGCCGCACCCCTTGCCCGCGCGGGTCTTCGCGGTCACGTCGCTCAGATTCTTGGCACCCGCGTGCACGCAGGACACGATGGCACCCTTCGTGACGCCGTTGCAGTTGCACACCTGGACGTCGTCGGCCAATTCGGCGGCTCCTGTTGCCGCAGAGGGAGTTCCCATGTCGAAAAGCATGCTGATGCGCTCGTCGGGCAGTGGCACCTTCTCGTCGAATGCCTGAGTCAGGAAGTTGGCCTTGGAGATGTCGCCCAGCAGGGTGGCACCGACGAGCTTGTTGCCCCGCACGATCACCGATTTGTACGTGCCACTGCGCGGCTCGTAGAACTGGACGAACTCGTCGTCGTCGCGCTCGGGGGCGGTGATCCCCATCGAGGCGACATCGACACCGGCCACCTTGAGCTTGGTCGTCAGACGCGAACCATGGTACGCCGCAGTGGGATTCGCACCCGTGAGCACGTCGGCCAATACGACGGCCTGTTCCCACAGTGGTGCAACGAGACCGTAGACCTCGCCGCGATGTTGGCAACATTCACCGACGGCGTAGATGGAACCTTCGTCCTCGCAACGTAATTGGTCGTCGACCACGATTCCTCGTTCGATCACCAAACCGCCGGCCCGAGCGAAGTCGACACTGGGGCGGATACCGGCGGTGACGACGACCATGTCCGCAGCCAGCGAGGTGCCGTCGTTGAACCCGACGCCGGTGACGACACCGTCCTCGGAACGTAACACCGAGGTGGTTCTCTTCGAGGTGTGCACACCGACCCCGAGCGACTCGATCTTGTTGCGCAGCACTCGTCCACCGCGCTCGTCGAGCTGCTGGTTCATCAAGTGCCCTGGGGAGTGCACCACGTTGACGTCGAGCCCCTGGGTCCGCAGACCGTAGGCGGCTTCGAGTCCGAGGAGTCCGCCGCCGATGACGACAGCGCAGACGTCGTCGCGCGACTCTGCCATCTGCAGCATGCCGTTCGTGTCTGCGATGGTCCGGAAGCCGAACACGCCACGCGCCAGTCTGCCGTCGGATTCGCGGAGACCGTCCATGTTCGGGAAGAACGTGTTGCTTCCTGTTGCGATGATCAACACGTCGTAGTCGACGGACCGACCGCTCTCGCACACCACGGTCTTGGAGAATCGATCCAACGACACGGCACGATCGCCCACGTGCAGTGTCACGCCGTTGTCGCTGTACCAACTCATGGGATTGAGAATCAGATCCTCGTCATCGACGGTGGTCTCACCGGACAGCACGTGCGAGAGCATGATTCGGTTGTAGTTGCCGTACGGCTCGTCGCCGATCATCGTGATCTCGAACAACGAGCTGCCGTCACGCTCGAGGATCTGTTCGACCGTTCTGGCACCGGCCATTCCGTTGCCGATCACCAACAGCCGCTGCTTGCCTGCAGTCATCAGACGAGCACCAGACCGAAATCGACGACGACCTCTCCGGTGGTTCCGGCCGGGGCAGCGACGACCAACTCGAGAACGGTGTCCGGATCGACGTCCTCGACCACACGGAGGGGGATGTTGACCCCGCTCTTGGCTCCCATCGGGAAGATGCGCATCGGGCTACCGTCGCGCAGCAGGGTCACGACCACGAGTTCGTCGCTGGAGTTTCCACCGCGGAAGTACAGCGGTTGAGCCGTCACACCCTCGGGCACGACGAAACTCAGACTGGGATCGATCAACTCGGGCTTGTCCAGGCCGTTGCCGGAGAAGGAGAAGACGCCTTGCAGAAATCGTGGTGTGCTGGCCATACCCACGAGGTTGCGGTGTCGGGGTGACGCCACCGATGCGGTGACGTTACGTCGGCATCAGAAATACCTCACCGAGCCCCGGTTCATCGTGTGCGCTCGGGTCAGAGCCCGAAGTTGCCCGGGCCGCGGCGCCTCAGGTACTTCTCGAACTCGGCTGCGATGGCGTCGCCGTCGATCTTCGCAATCGCGTCGGACATGTCCACCTCGGCATCGCCGCGCTCTTCGAGGCTGCGCACGTATTCGCTGATCTCCTCGTCTTCTTTGGTCATCTCGTTGACCGCTTCTTCCCACTCCTCGGCCTGGGTGGGAAGTTCGCCGAGCGGTACCTCGATGTCGAGCACGTCCTCGACCCGCTGCAGCAATGCAACGGTTGCCTTCGGATTCGGCGGCTGTGAGACGTAGTGGGGCACGGCTGCCCAGAACGACACCGCGGGAACGCCGGCCTTCACGCACTCGTCCTGCAACACGCCGGTGATTCCGGTCGGGCCCTCGTAGCGGGTCTGTTCGAGATTGAACTGTTCGGCCGACTCGGTGCTGTAGGCAGTGCCGGTGACCGGAACGGGCCTGGTGTGCGGGGTGTCGGCAAGAAGTGCTCCCAGAATCACGACGGTCTCGACGCCGAGTTGTTCGACGAACTCGAGCAGGTCGTCGCAGAAGCTGCGCCACCGCATGTTCGGCTCTATGCCGCGCAGCAGCACCACGTCGCGTTCGCTGCCGGGAGGTGAACACACCGACAACCGAGTCGACGGCCACTCGATCTCACGGGTGACACCATCCACCTGCCGCACGGTGGGCCGGTTGACCTGGTAGTCGTAGTAGTCCTCCGAGTCCAGCTCGGCAAGTGGACTGGCATCCCAGATCAGCTCCAGGTGCTCGACGGCACCGCTCGCCGCATCGCCCGCGTCGTTCCAGCCCTCGAAAGCAGCCACCAGGATGGGTGAGCGCAACTCGGGAATGTCCTCGTCGAGATCGTCGAGGTCTGTGGCGTTGGCCACAGCGTCGTGGACGGCCTCGATCAACGCGGCGTCGAGAGGCACAGCCGAGTCGGCACCCGGAATGTCCGTATTTTCGGTAACGTCGTCGTTCGGGGACTGGCCATCGAGGTTTCGGGGACTCACCACGACAGCCTACGACCCGAGGGAACTGCGGTGCCCACTACTCTGTAGTGATGCCCGATCAACACAAGCCCGGTCTGCTCGATGCGATTTCACGTCGCGTTGTCATCGGCGACGGAGCGATGGGCACGATGCTCCAGGACGCCGACCTGACTCTCGACGACTTTCTCGGTCTCGAGGGATGCAATGAAATCCTGAACGCCACCCGGCCCGACGTGCTGCGCGAGATCCACCGTGAGTACTTCGCAGCCGGTGCGGACGCCGTGGAAACGAACACGTTCGGATGCAACCTGCCCAACTTGGCCGATTACGACATCGAGGATCGAATCCGCGAGTTGGCCGAGAAAGGCACCCGGCTCGCACGCGAGACCGCCGACGAAATGGGCCCCGGCCGCGACGGGATGGACCGATACGTCCTGGGTTCGATGGGCCCCGGGACCAAGCTCCCCACACTCGGGCATGCTCCGTTCGCCCGGCTGCGCGACGCGTACACCGAAGCCGCTCTGGGAATGATCGACGGCGGTGCCGATGCCATTCTGGTGGAGACGTGCCAGGACTTGCTTCAGGTCAAGGCCGCGATCATCGGCAGCCAGCACGCGATGGACAGGCTCGGCGTCCGTATTCCGATCATCACCCACGTGACGGTCGAGACGACGGGTGCGATGCTCGTCGGCAGCGAGATCGGTGCAGCACTCACTGCGCTCGAACCGCTCGGTATCGACATGATCGGCCTCAACTGCGCCACCGGTCCGGCCGAGATGAGTGAGCACCTGCGCCATCTGTCCAAGCATTCGCGGTTGCCGGTGTCGGTGATGCCCAATGCCGGTCTGCCGACGTTGGGAGCAAAGGGAGCGGAGTACCCGCTGACCGCACCCGAACTGGCCACGGCGCTGAGCGGTTTCGTCAGCGAGTACGGGCTGGCTCTGGTCGGCGGTTGCTGCGGCACCACCCCCGAGCACATCCGTCAGGTTGCCGACATGGTGCACGGAGCCGCGAAGCTCGAGCGCCGGCCCGCGCCGGAGCCGGGTGTCTCCTCGCTCTACACCGCCGTTCCGTTCGAGCAGGACGCCAGCATCCTGATGATCGGTGAGCGCACCAACTCCAACGGGTCCAAGGCATTTCGCGACGCGATGCTCGCCGAGGACTACGAGAAGTGCCTCGACATCGCCAAGGATCAGACGCGCGACGGTGCCCACATGTTGGACCTCAACGTCGACTACGTCGGGCGCGACGGTGCCGCCGACATGGCGGCGCTCGCAAGCAGATTGGCGACTGCGTCGACGCTGCCGATCATGCTCGACTCCACCGAACCGGCCGTGCTCGAAGCCGGTCTGGAGCATCTCGGCGGCCGTTGTGCCGTCAACTCGGTCAACTACGAGGACGGCGACGGGCCCGATTCGCGGTTCCAGAAGATCATGCGTCTGGTCAAGGAGCACGGTGCCGCCGTCGTTGCTCTGACCATCGACGAAGAGGGACAGGCGCGTACAGCCGAATGGAAGGTGCGTGTCGCAGACCGGTTGATCACCGACATCACCGAGAACTGGGGCCTGCGCCACGAGGACATCATCGTCGACACCCTCACCTTCCCGATTTCCACCGGCCAGGAAGAGGTTCGACGCGACGGCATCGAGACCATCGAGGCGATTCGGCAGCTCAAGGAGAAGTATCCGAAGGTGCACACCACCCTCGGGTTGTCGAACATCTCGTTCGGTCTCAATCCCGCTGCACGCCAGGTGCTGAACTCGGTCTTCCTGCACGAGTGCACCCAAGCCGGCCTCGACACTGCCATCGTGCACGCGTCGAAGATCCTGCCGATGAACAAGATTCCCGACGAGCAGCGCGAGACCGCTCTGGATCTGGTGTACGACCGCCGTCGCGAAGGCTACGACCCGCTGCAGAAGCTGATGCAGCTGTTCGAGGGCGTCTCGGCAGCGTCGGCCCGGGAATCGCGCGCAGAGGAACTGGGTCGTCTGCCACTGTTCGAGCGTCTCGAACGCCGCATCGTCGACGGTGAACGCAACGGCCTCGACGCCGATCTGGATGCAGCGATGACCGAAAAGCCACCGCTGGCGATCATCAACGAGACGTTGCTCTCGGGCATGAAGACCGTGGGCGAGCTGTTCGGTTCCGGCCAGATGCAGCTGCCGTTCGTGCTCGCGTCCGCCGAGGTGATGAAGGCGGCGGTGGCGTATCTGGAGCCGCACATGGAGGCGACCGACGACGACGGCAAGGGTCGCATCGTGCTCGGTACCGTCAAGGGCGATGTCCACGACATCGGAAAGAACCTCGTCGACATCATCCTGAGCAACAACGGTTACGAGGTCGTCAATCTCGGTATCAAGCAGCCGATTTCGACCATTCTCGAAGCCGCGTTGGACAAACGAGCCGACGTGATCGGCATGTCCGGGCTGCTGGTGAAGTCGACGGTGGTCATGAAGGACAACCTGATCGAGCTCAACTCCCGCGGCGTGGCAGAGCAATTCCCGGTTCTGCTCGGCGGTGCTGCGTTGACGCGGTCGTACGTCGAGAACGATCTGCAGGATGTGTACGAGGGTGACGTCCACTATGCGCGCGACGCATTCGAGGGCCTGCGTTTGATGGACACCATCATGACCACCAAACGCGGTGGCGGGCCGGCCCCCGACAGTCCGGAGGCACTCGAGGCGAAAGCCAAGGCCGCCGAGCGCAAGGAACGCCACGAGCGGTCCAAGCGCATCGCAGAGAAGCGCAAGGCTGCAGAGGCACCGGTCGTCGTGCCCGAACGATCCGATGTCGCGGCCGATATCGACATTCCGGTTCCGCCGTTCTGGGGTACCCGCATCGTCCGAGGCGTGTCCTTGGCCGATTACTCGGGTCTGCTCGACGAGCGTGCACTGTTCCTCGGGCAATGGGGCCTGCGCGGTGCTCGCAAGGGCGAAGGTGCCACCTACGAGGACCTGGTGGAATCGGAAGGCAAACCGCGCCTGCGGTACTGGCTGGATCGCCTGAGCACCGACGGCATACTCGCACACGCTGCACTGGTGTACGGGTACTTCCCGGCGGTCTCCGAGGGGGACGACGTCGTCGTGCTCACCGAGCCCGAACCCGATGCACCCGAACGCTTCCGATTCACGTTCCCCCGTCAGCACCGCGACCGATTCCTCTGCATCTCGGACTTCGTTCGGTCCCGTTCGGCTGCACGAGAATCCGGCCAGGTCGACGTCCTGCCGATGAACCTGGTGACAATGGGCCAGCCCATCGCGGACTTCGCGAACGAGCTGTTCGCTGCCGATGCGTACCGCGACTATCTCGAGGTGCACGGAATCGGTGTCCAGCTCACCGAGGCGTTGGCCGAATACTGGCATCGCCGAGTGCGCGAGGAACTGAAACTGTCCGACGGTAAATCGGTTGCTGCGGAGGATCCCACCGAAGCCGAGGGTTACTTCAAACTCGAATATCGTGGTGCCCGTTATTCGTTCGGCTACGGTGCGTGCCCCGATCTGGAAGACCGGATCAAACTCGCCGCACTTCTCGAACCCGAGCGAATCGGTGTGAAGCTCTCCGAGGAATTGCAGCTGCACCCCGAACAGTCGACCGATGCGTTCGTACTTCACCACCCGGAGGCCAAGTACTTCAATGTCTAGAACCCACCTACACGGTGTCCTGTGGGACATGGACGGCACACTGCTCGATTCCGAGAAGATCTGGGACGTCGCGATCGGTGAGTACTCACGAAATCTCGGGACGGAACTCAGCGCAGAAGTGCGCGAGAGCACCCTCGGAAATTCCATGTGGGACGCACTGCGCAAGGTCCTGGCACACGCATCGGTCGAGGTCACCGACGAGCACCTGAACGAGGGTCGGGAGTGGCTGACGGCCCGTGTCGGAGACCTGTTCGCCGAGGGCATTCCCTGGCGGCCCGGTGCCAAGGATGCGCTCGCTCTGGTGCGCGAGATGGGTCTGTCCACCGGGCTCGTCACCAATACCGAGCGCGGGCTGGTCGAGCGAGCTCTGGACACGTTGGGCCGCGAATACTTCGACATCACCGTCACCGGCGACGAGGTGGAGGTCGGTAAACCGCATCCAGCGCCGTACCTTCGCGGTGCCGCGCTGCTCGGCGTGGACGCTGGAGCCTGCCTCGCGGTCGAGGACTCGCCTACGGGCTCACTGTCCGCGCACACTGCAGGATGCCCCGTGCTGGTGGTTCCCTCCGAGATCGCCGTGCCGCCGGCTCCTGGGTACACCATTCGTGACGGTCTTGTCGGTCTCACCGCCGACGACGTCCGGCGAGCCTGGGCAGCCTGATTCCTCGAATCTCGACCGAATTGATTCCGCTGGATACCGACGTGAAAGAATACGAATCCGTGAAGACTTTCGATTCCCTGTTCGCCGAGCTCACCGACCGCGCGAAGACCCGCCCGGAGGGCTCGGGCACCGTCGCAGCGTTGGATGCGGGAGTCCATTTTCAGGGTAAGAAGGTTCTCGAAGAAGCGGGCGAAGTGTGGATCGCGGCCGAGCACGAAAGCGACGAGGCGCTCGCCGAGGAAATCTCGCAGCTGTTGTACTGGGTCCAGGTGATGATGGTGGGCAAGGGCATCGAGCTCGAGGACGTCTACCGACATCTGTGAGTCGAGGACCCGCACGTCTCCCACGAACTCACCGAAGAAGGAAAACTCCATGCTGCGCGTAGCCGTACCCAACAAGGGCGCTCTCTCCGAGTCCGCCGCAGAGATTCTCAGCGAGGCCGGCTATCGGCGCCGAAGCGACTCGAAGGACCTGACGGTTCTCGATCCGGCGAACGGCGTCGAGTTCTTCTTCCTCCGCCCCAAGGACATTGCGATCTACGTCGGATCCGGCCAGTTGGATCTGGGCATCACCGGCCGCGACCTGGCCCTCGATTCGGGTGCTGCCGTCGAAGAACGCCTGGCGCTCGGATTCGGCCGCTCGACGTTCCGCTACGCGGCGCCCGCGGGCAAGGAATGGGCACCCGAGGACTTGGGCGGACTACGCATCGCGACGTCCTACCCCAACCTGGTGCGCGCTGACTTGGCCCAGCGGGGGTTGGAGGCCACGGTCATCCGCCTCGACGGTGCGGTCGAGATCTCCATCCAGCTCGGGGTCGCAGACGCCATTGCCGATGTCGTCGAATCGGGCCGATCATTGCGCCAGAACAACCTGGTGGCCTTCGGTGAATCGCTCTGCGATTCGGAGGGCGTACTCATCGAACGCGCAGGCACCCCGGGTACCGATTCCGCGCGCAAGCAGCTCATCGCCCGCGTGCAGGGCGTCGTCTTCGCACAGCAGTACCTGATGCTCGATTACGACTGCCCCAAGTCGATTCTCGACGAGGCCGTCAAGATCACCCCGGGCATCGAGTCACCCACGTTGGCGCCGATGGTCGACGACAACTGGGTTGCCGTGCGCGCCATGGTTTCTCGCAAAGTTCACAACAACGTCATGGACGAGCTCGCCGAGTTGGGGGCAAAAGCTATCCTGGCGTCCGATATCAGGTCGTGCCGCGCCTTCTAGATCCGGCGGGCTCAACAGGAGGACGCATGACATCCGATACCTCCGACGAGAGCCTGGCGCGACTGGCCAGAGCGGTGTTCGACGCTCAGCCGTTCACCCGACTGCTCGGCGCAGAACTCGTCTCCACCGACGGTGGGATCGTCGAGGTTCGGCTTCGTAACCGGCCCGAGCTCCAACAGCAACACGGCTTCGTGCACGGTGGCGTCATCAGCTATCTCGCCGACAATGCCGTGACCTTCGCCGGTGGAATTGTGCTCGGCGGTGACGCAGTGACGGCGCACTGCACCACGAACTTTGCGAGGCCTGCAACCGGTGAGTATCTGATCGCTCGCGCACACGCGGTGTCCACGACCCGAAACCAGGCCATCTGCCACTGCACCGTGTACTCGTCCGACGGCGAGATCGAACGGATCGTGGCAGTGGCCCAAGGCACCGTCGTCAGGGCACACACGTCCTGACGGTCGTCAGTTGCGACGCCGAACCAGGACCGTCTGCGCGATTCGGCCGACCGGACCCAGTTCGTCGCTGAGAGTGCCCGCGCACATTGCGATACCGTCAGGTCCGGTTGAGGTCTCGGCCGAAACTCCGACCCAGTCACCCTGAGGCACTCGAAACACGTGCACCGTCAGGTCGGTGTTCAAGAAGGTCCATTCGTCGATCGGAAGCTTCGCGCCGATTCCGTTCGCGATATCCGCAATCGAGAACAATCGCTCCAGCGCGGTCATCGATTCACCTTGTACGAGAACAGGTTTGGGCCTGGCCCAGATCTCACCCGGCCCCTCGGCTCCGAGCCCGGTGAGAATCTTGAACTCGACGGCGTCGAGATAGCCCGACGACCACGTGCCCCCGAAGGTGTAGTCGACCCCGTCTGCGACCGACTTCATCACCGGGTCGCCGACGTGTTCGGCGTCCTCGGTCGGTGTGGTGCGCATACGCCACGCGCTGCCGCGAGCCACCGCACGAGCAGTGCCCGACGAACTTTCCGCCCACAATTCGGCGACGACGAGTTCGACATTGCCCCCGGGCCGTTCCGTCCATGCCCGAATCTCGATGTCTCCGACCGGAACCGGACCGAGTATGTCGACCGCGACTCGACTGATACGGGTGTCCTCCCGCGCGTCGACACGCTCGAGCGCACGGACCAGCAGAGCGGACGGCGGTGCCCCGTGCTGCATCGTCGGTGCCCACAGACTGACGGTGTTCTCGGTGGCCGTGACCTTCTCGAAGCCGTGCTTGCTGACACCTGCGGGAACGAAGAAGGCGTCCGGCAGTGCCTTCGCGGTGAGGGTCACAGTTCGGGCTCCGTCTGTTCCGATGCGGCCTGCGGCCAACCCGGGTACGGCGGGGGAGTACCGCCGAACTCGGGGCACAGGGCCTGGTGGTCGCACCACTTGCACAGTGCGCCTTTCTTGGCGCGGAAGTCACCTGTCTCACCTGCAGCCAGAATCGCTTTCCAGATGGCAGACAGCATGCGCTCGAACCTGCGCAGCTCGTCCTCGTCGGGGGCGTAGGTCAGTTCCTGCTTGTCGGCCAGGTACATCAATTTGAGCTGCGCGGGCACGATTCCGCGCATTCGCATGATCATCAAGGCGTAGAACTTCATCTGGAACAGGGCCTTGGATTCGGTGAACTCGCGCGGTGCCCGACCGGTCTTGTAGTCGACGACTCGA
Organism: Rhodococcus ruber; assembly: GCF_027270735.1. GTDB lineage: Bacteria > Actinomycetota > Actinomycetes > Mycobacteriales > Mycobacteriaceae > Rhodococcoides > Rhodococcoides rubrum_A. The sequence continues at coordinate 111,243 of NZ_JAPWIJ010000007.1, forward strand.
ATCATGCCGTTGGGTGCGACATCGATTCGATCGATGAATCCCCGCAGCGGCGTGCCGTCGTCCAGATCTATCTCCACCCGTTGCTCGCAGGACTCGGGCTCGAAGTGAGTGGGGTCCTCGAGTTCGTAGTATCCGTCGACCAGAGCGCGAGCGCGGTCGAGAAATGCCGTCCGCTCGTCGACCGGAACCAACGACTCGATGTCGGGTGACTGGGCCACCACCCGCTCCCAGGCCGGATCGACGAGGTTGCGCGCAGTCGTCGGCACTCGGTCCTGCGCGGGCAGCGCGTACAGAGCCTCCAGTGCGGCGTGCACCACAGTTCCTTTGACCTGAGCTTCGGTGGAGACCTCGGGAATGCGGTCGATCGCGCGAAAGCGGTAGAGCAGTGGACACTGTTTGAAATCGCCTGCGCGAGAAGGCGACAACGCCGGCGTGCTGCGGGGGCTCGGCGCCGACAGTGGCGGTCTCGCACTGTCGCCGAGGTCGAGTAGTGGCAAGTCGATGGGGGTCGACACGGAAATACTCACGACTGCGAGACTATGCCGCTGGTCCGACATCTTCGGTCAAGGCCGTAGTCTGGCACGTCGAGTCGTCCCCGACGCCTGTCCGTTCCGGTCGGTCGTCGAACCGAACAACGAAAGCAGGTTCCGCTGTGTCCACCGGTGATTCCGCGTCCGCGTCGACCGACGGGGCCGAGGTTGACGCGCTCGTCGACGTCCCGGTTCCGAGTGCGGACGACGTGGTCACCGCCACGGTCGACGAGATCGAGCTCGACCAGGTCCCGGCTGCGGACGAGAACGCCGTCGCACCCGTTCCGACCGGACCCGCCCGCAGTGGGCCGTTCCGGGTCGGAGATCGAGTGCAGCTCACCGACGGTAAGGGCAGGCACTACACGGTGGTGCTCGAGGCCGGCAAGGAATTCCATACCCACCGAGGTGGAATCACTCACGACAAGTTGCTCGGAGCCGACGAGGGCAGCGTCGTCACCTCTGTCAACGGCACGCCGTACCTTGCGCTTCGACCGCTGTTGACCGACTACGTGCTGTCGATGCCACGTGGCGCGCAGGTCATCTACCCCAAGGATGCAGCACAGATCGTCCACGAGGGTGACATGTTCCCCGGAGCCCGCGTACTCGAGGCCGGTGCCGGATCGGGCGCGCTGACGTGCTCGCTGCTGCGTGCGGTCGGTACGGCAGGAACGGTCATCTCATACGAGATCCGCCAGGACCATGCCGACTACGCGATCAAGAACGTCGAGACGTTCTTCGGCGAGCGGCCGTCGAACTGGCACCTGACGGTGGCCGACGTGGATCAGTTCGGTGTCGATCGACCTGGAGAGCAGGTGGATCGGGTGGTTCTCGACATGCTGGCTCCCTGGGACGCACTGCCCGCCGTGTCGAGGGCTCTCGTTCCGGGCGGAGTGCTGCTGGTCTATGTCGCCACGGTGACGCAGCTGTCCAAGGTCGTCGAAGCTCTACGCGCACAGGAATGCTGGACCGAACCCCGTTCGTGGGAGTCGATGGTCCGGGGTTGGCACGTCGTGGGACTGGCGGTTCGGCCCGAGCATCGAATGCAGGGGCATACGGCGTTCCTCGTGAGTGTTCGACGCCTCGCCGAGGGCACAGTCACACCCAAGCCGCAGCGTCGGTCCGGCAAGGGCTGATCGATCGAGGCACCACTCGACTGTCGGGGCCGGACTTCAGGCGCAGGGCGCTTGCCCCATCGCGAGAATCTGGCAGGTGCTGGCGTCGGAGAGCTTCCACTTGCCGTCGATCAGGACCCAGGTCTGCGGTGAGGGTGCCGCCGTTCCTCGCGGGGTGGCTATCGCTACGTCGGCTGTGGACGTCTCGCCCTCGACGGTCGGCTCGGCAACCTCGAAGGTGATCGCGCCGTAGTTCGCCAGAGCGGCGGTCATGGTGTCGAGGTTCGTCAGACGCGCCTGACCGTTCTCGACCGCGGCCGCTTTGGTCGCCGCGTCGACGTTCGGTGCCACCAGCTGCAGCAGTGAGGCTTCGAGTTCATCGGCAGTCGGTGCCGCGACAGCAGGCACGTCGGTCGTGGTCCCGACGGAATTCGTGGCCGACGTCGAATTGTGATCGGCGTGATCGGATTCATCTGCGGTGCTGCACGCAGCCACCGACATCGCCGCCGCCGTGAGTGCGACGCTCGCCGAGAATATGCGCATCTTCACTGGTGAAGCCCCTGTTTCCGTAGTCCGTCCACTGCTTGGTCAGGTGAGGCTAACATGACCCCGGCCGGGGTCGGGGTGCTGTCGAGGCATGCTGCAGGCACGCCCGATCGTGGTGTCGGTCCGCACATTCGGGCCGGTGCCGGTAGCGTTGATAGATCGTCACTGGGAGGAGTCGCTCATGAGCTCAACAGACAATCCGGATGTGGCCGCGGCCAGAGCCGAACTGGACGCCGTGCGAGCCGAAGCTGCTTCACTGCGCCGTCAACTGGGGGAGTCCCCCGAACAGGTACGCGAACTCGAAGGCCGTGTCGATTCGCTCTCGCTCCGCAATACCAAGCTGATGGACACCCTCAAAGAGGCCCGACAACAGCTCATTGCGCTCCGGGAGGAAGTCGACCGACTCGGCCAACCGCCGAGCGGTTACGGCGTTCTGCTGAGCGTGTTCGACGATGGGACGGTCGATGTGTTCACGTCCGGCCGAAAGATGCGCCTCACGTGCTCGCCCAACATCGAGGCCGACTCGCTTGCGCCGGGCCAGACCGTGCGGCTGAACGAGGCATTGACCATCGTCGAGGCCTGCACCTTCGACCAGGTCGGTGAGATCAGCACTCTGCGTGAGCTTCTGGGCGACGGATCGAGGGCCCTCGTCGTCGGTCATGCCGACGAGGAGCGCGTCGTGTGGCTGGCCAAGCCGCTGATCGACATGGTCAACGACGACGGACCCATCGACCCCGACGAGCCCTCACGCAAACTGCGTCCCGGCGATTCGCTACTGGTCGACACCAAGGCCGGCTATGCCTTCGAGCGCGTGCCGAAGGCGGAGGTCGAGGATCTGGTCCTCGAGGAGGTTCCGGACGTCGGTTACGAGGACATCGGTGGTCTCGGTCGGCAGATCGAGCAGATCCGCGATGCAGTCGAGCTGCCGTTTCTCCACAAGGACCTGTTCCGTGAGTATTCGCTTCGCCCACCCAAGGGTGTGCTGCTGTACGGCCCTCCCGGATGCGGAAAGACGTTGATCGCCAAGGCGGTTGCCAACTCGTTGGCCAAGAAGATCGCCGAGGCCCGCGGGCAGGACGCCAGGGAGGCCAAGTCGTTCTTCCTCAACATCAAGGGCCCCGAACTGCTCAACAAGTTCGTCGGCGAAACCGAGCGTCACATCCGCATGATCTTCCAGCGTGCACGCGAGAAGGCGTCCGAGGGCACCCCGGTCATCGTGTTCTTCGACGAGATGGACTCCATCTTCCGTACCCGCGGTTCGGGAGTCTCGTCCGACGTCGAAACGACGGTGGTTCCGCAGCTGCTCGCCGAGATCGACGGTGTGGAGGGGCTCGAGAACGTCATCGTGATCGGTGCCTCCAACCGTGAGGACATGATCGACCCCGCGATCCTGCGGCCCGGCCGCCTGGACGTGAAGATCAAGATCGAGCGACCCGACGCCGAATCGGCCCAGGACATCTTCTCGAAGTACCTGACCGACTCACTGCCGGTCAATGCCGACGATGTCGCCGAATTCGGTGGTGACCGCGCGGCCTGCATCCGAGGGATGATCGACCGGGTCGTCGAGCGCATGTACGCCGAGAGCGACGACAACCGCTTCCTCGAAGTGACATATGCCAACGGCGACAAGGAAGTTCTGTACTTCAAGGACTTCAACTCCGGTGCCATGATTCAGAACATCGTGGACCGCGCGAAGAAGTACGCCATCAAGTCGGTTCTCGAAACCGGCAACGCCGGTTTGAGGATCCAGCATCTCTTCGACTCCATCGTCGACGAGTTCGCCGAGAACGAAGATCTGCCGAACACCACCAATCCCGACGACTGGGCTCGAATCTCCGGTAAGAAGGGCGAGCGAATCGTTTACATCCGCACCTTGGTCACCGGTAAGAATGCCAGCGCGAGCCGGGCAATCGACACCGAGGCCAACACCGGCCAGTACCTGTAGATCCGGCACAGAGCGGTATCGGGGCGCGTCCACACAGGGCGCGCCCCGATCTGTGTCTGCGTGCCGTCTAGGCTCGACTCATGCAGCGCATCATCGGTATCGAGGTCGAGTACGGCATTTCTTCGCCCACCGAACCCACCGCCAATCCGATCCTGACGTCGACCCAGGCAGTATTGGCCTACGCGGCTGCAGCAGGGGTGCCGCGGGCCAAGCGCACACGCTGGGATTACGAAGTCGAGTCGCCACTACGTGACGCCCGCGGTTTCGACCTCGGACGCTTCAGCGGCCCGGCACCGGTCATCGATGCCGACGAGATCGGCGCGGCCAACATGATTCTCACCAACGGTGCCCGTCTGTACGTCGACCACGCCCACCCCGAGTACTCGGCTCCGGAAGTACGGGATCCACTGGACGCGGTGATTTGGGACAAGGCCGGCGAGCGCGTCATGGAGGCCGCTGCTCGCCACGCTTCCAGCGTGCCCGGAGCCCCGCGTTTGCAGCTGTACAAGAACAACGTCGACGGCAAAGGCGCGTCGTACGGCACTCACGAGAACTACTTGATGTCGCGCGAGACGCCGTTCTCGGCCGTCATCGCCGGTCTGTCGCCGTTCTTCGCATCGCGGCAGGTGATCACCGGGTCGGGACGCGTCGGAATCGGCCAGTCCGGCGACGAGGCCGGGTTCCAGCTCTCTCAGAGAGCGGACTACATCGAGGTGGAGGTCGGCCTGGAGACCACACTCAAGCGCGGAATCATCAACACCAGAGACGAACCGCACGCTGACGCCGACAAGTACCGGCGACTGCACTGCATCATCGGCGACGCGAACCTCGCCGAGATGTCTACATACCTCAAGGTCGGCACCACCGCGCTGGTCCTCGACCTCATCGAAGCCGGAGTGGATCTGTCCGATCTCCAGCTCGCTCGACCGGTGACCGCAGTCCATCAGATCAGCCACGATCCGACCCTGCGCAAGGCAGTGGCTCTCGCGGACGGACGCGAGCTGACCGGGCTTGCGCTCCAGCGCATCTACCACCAGCGGGCCGCGAAGTTCGTGGCCGCCGAGGGGAGCGACGACGCGCGGGCCCTGGACGTGCTCGACAAGTGGGCCATGGTGCTCGACCTCCTCGAACGCGATCCGATGGAATGCGCCCACCTGCTGGACTGGCCCGCGAAGCTTCGTCTGCTGGAAGGTTTCCGCCAGCGTGAGGGACTGGGATGGTCGGCACCGCGCCTCCATCTCGTGGACTTGCAGTACTCCGACGTTCGGCTCGACAAGGGTCTGTACAACCGACTGGTCGCTCGTGGATCGATGGACCGCCTGGTGACCGAACAACAGGTCCTCGACGCGGTGGGCACACCGCCGGAAGACACCAGGGCCTACTTCCGCGGCGAGTGCCTCCGCAAATTCGGGGCCGACATCGCCGCGGCGAGCTGGGATTCCGTCATATTCGATCTCGGTGGTGACTCATTGGTGCGCATCCCGACACTCGAACCGCTGCGCGGCACCAAATCGCACGTCGGTGCACTGCTCGAGTCTGTCGACAGTGCGGCAGAGCTCGTCGATCAGCTCACCAACTGAGTACCCGGCAAGGCAGTCCGACTATTCGATGGTGTCTCGACGACCCGCGCGGCCGGTCTGTCGGTAGGGTAAAGGTCCGTGCACTTTCGGCGGAACATTCGGTTGCACTTGCACATCCACAACGGTGCATCTCGAATGAATCGATGAACGTGCAGTAGATGTGTTCTCTCGATACACGGAGGAGGTCGGCGACTATGGCACAGGAGCAGACACGGCGCTCTGGCGGCGGCGACGACGATGAGGTCCCAGGCGACACCGGAGCCGGTGGGCAGGAACGGCGCGAGAAGCTGGCCGAGGAGACCGACGACCTCCTGGACGAGATCGACGACGTCCTCGAGGAGAACGCCGAGGACTTCGTTCGTGCCTACGTGCAGAAGGGCGGCCAGTGACGGTGGATCGTCCGGACCCACGGTCGGCCGGTGACGGCATGACGATTCCGCTCGGATCGAGCAGTTCGTCGTTCTCCGACTACCTCCGTCATCATGCGCCCCATCTGTTGCCCGAGAGCGGTCTGGCCGCAGACCTGGCGTCCCACGCTGCCAACGGCACCTCCGACAAGTCCGGCATCGCGCCGCACGGAACGACGATCGTCGCCCTCACCTACGCGGGTGGGGTCCTGATCGCTGGTGATCGGCGCGCCACTCAAGGCAATCTGATCGCCAACCGTGACATGCAGAAGGTCTACGTCACCGACGAGTATTCTGCTGCGGGCATAGCCGGAACCGCAGGCATCGCGATCGAGCTCGTGCGGCTCTTCGCGGTCGAACTCGAACACTACGAGAAGATCGAAGGCGTTCCGCTCACCTTCAACGGCAAGGCCAACAAGCTGTCGTCGATGGTGCGCAGCAACCTCGGTGCCGCAATGCAAGGACTGGCCGCCGTTCCGTTGCTGGTCGGATTCGACATCGACATCTCGGATCCGGACAGTGCCGGGCGCATCGTGTCCTACGACGTAGTCGGCGGGCGCTACGAGGAGCGATCGGGCTATCACGCGGTGGGGTCCGGATCACTGTTCGCAAAATCGGCACTCAAGAAGCTCTATCGTCCCGGAATGACCGAGGACGAGGCGCTTCGCGCAGCGGTCGAGTCGCTGTACGACGCCGCCGACGACGACTCCGCCACCGGCGGACCGGACGTCACCCGAGGGATCTATCCGACGGCGGTGGCAATCACGAGCGTCGGCGCGGACGACGTTGCGCACGACCGCGTGTCGGCGGCAGCGCGTTCGGTTCTCGCCGAGAGGACCGAGAGCGCCGCGCATACCGGCGGTGCCGAGCATCACACCCGGTCCGGTCAGCAAGTGAGCGAAGGGGGTAGCGCACCATGACAATGCCGTACTACGCATCGGCCGAACAGATCATGCGCGATCGTTCGGAGTTGGCGCGCAAGGGAATCGGCCGTGGCCGAAGCGTCATCGCACTGACTTACGCGGACGGCGTGCTCTTCGTGGCCGAGAATCGCTCGACGGCCCTGCACAAGGTGAGCGAACTGTACGACCGGATCGGTTTTGCGGCCGTGGGGAAGTACAACGAGTTCGAGAATCTCCGGAAGGCCGGTATTCAGCATGCCGACATCAAGGGGTACACCTACGACCGCCGCGATGTGACCGGCAGGTCACTCGCGAAGACGTACGCGCAGGCGCTCGGCACGATTTTCACGGAGCAGCTCAAGCCCTACGAGGTGGAAATCTGTGTCGCAGAGGTGTCGCATCAGGACGAGCCGATCGCAACGCAGCTCTACCGCATCACCTACGACGGTTCCATCGTCGACGAACAGGATTTCGTCGTCATGGGCGGAACGACCGAGCCGATCGTGGCCGCGCTGAAGGACACATACCGTTCCGGACTCGATCTGGCCGATGCGGTGCGCGTCGCGGTGGACGCACTGACCGCAGGACCCGCGGTACCGCCTGCTGCCGGCGGTGAGCCCGAGAAGAAGGTTCTCGAGGTGTCTGCGCTCGAAGTGGCTGTGTTGGACCAGGGTCGGCCTCGGCGCGCGTTCCGACGCATCGCCGGAGCTGCGTTGGAGGACATGTTGCCGGTTTCGGCACCAGCCGTGGAGGTCACCACCGACACCGTCGACGGTGCGCCCGAGGTGGGGCTCTCGTAGCTGATTCGCAGATCGTCGCCTGACGGCCTCGTGCCCTACCGCTTCCGGTAGAGCGCGAGGCCGTTCTTGTCACTGGTGAACTCGAACCACGTTCCGTCGCCCACCACTTCGCCGTCGGCCGCGAGTGCAACGGGAGCGCCCTCCACCTCGACGGTCAGTTGCTTCACTGCTCGGCGCACGTAGGCCGGTGAGGAGCCGAGGGTGCCCGTCACCGTTGCCCACAGCAATCTGGTTCTCGACGCCTTCGGTTCGGAAGGAAGGAAGCGAACGTCCAGCGTGCCGGTGTGAATGCTGCTGCGCGACATGGGAACTTGGTCGACCGGTACGTAGTTACCATTGCCGACGAAGAGCATCCACACCGAATGCCCGGTGCCGTCGAGTTCGATGTTCAACGGCTCCGCGGCGGCCAGCACCCTCGTCATCGCAACGGCTGCGGCAGGCCATTTGCCGATTTTGCTCTGCAGTTTCTGACGTAGCCGCACCGAGTCGGGATATCCACCGAAGGTGGCGGTGTTGACGAACGACACGCTGCGGCCGTCGATGGACACCTGGGCGATATCGACCAGTTCGGCTGTGCCCGCCTCGACAGCGGCTGCGGTGTCTTCGACGGCGGTCAGACCGGTGTCACGGGCGAAGTGATTGAGAGTGCCACCGGGGAACGCGGCGAGAGGTAAGCCGCTGCGCGCTGCCGACGCGGCGACGCTGACCACGGTTCCGTCGCCGCCGCAGACACCGAGTGCGCGCGGTGACGTGTCCCGAATTCGTTGTTCGAGTTGCTCGTTGAAATCTCGTTCCGGATCCGGAACGAACAGATCTGCCTCGGGAAGTGCTCGGCGGATCGCCTCGGGCACCGACTCGGAGCCATCACCCGACCCGGGATTGACGAGCACGAGCAGCCCCCGTCCCTCCTGAAGTGGCGGGACGTCGACCGGTGAGCCCAGATCGGCGGGCTTCTCCGAACGCACAGCCCACCATCGGCGGGTGGACAGCGCGATTGCCGAGCCGAGGGCGGCACCTGCGATGACGTCGGTGGGCCAGTGCACACCGACGTGGACACGCGAGTAACAGACAGCGGCCGCAACGGGTGCCAGAACAATTCCTGCCAGAGGAGATTCGATGGCAACGGCCGTCACGAAAGCCGCGGCAGAGGCCGAGTGACCGGACGGAAAAGATGAGGACACCGGCGGAGCCAGCACCTGACGCAGTACGGGAACCGACTCGGAACCGGGCCGAGTCCGCGGGAACAACGGCTTGAGCAGACCGTTGGCGCTGGCACTCGCGCCGGCAAGCGCCACGAGTCCGCGAACGCCCCCTCGGCGTGCAGGCCCACCCGCGGCAACGAGCACGGCAGCAACGCCGAGCCACAGACGACCGTGATCGGCGGCGTTGCTCAGGGCGCGCAGGCCGCCGTCGGCTCTGCTCTGCCGTAATGCCGCGCTTCGTGCCACCAGCGACAGGTCCCACGCATGAACGGCCGTCGAAACAGAGGTACGCGTGGGTGTCATGACACCCAGCCTAGGCACGCGCGGCAGCATTTTCACGGACGGACGACATCGGGGCGCTCCGACACATCGAATCGAAGGTTGCGTTGTAGTGTCGAAGTGTGCAGCGACGAATTATGGGCATCGAGACAGAGTTCGGTGTCACATGTACTTTCCACGGACATCGACGCCTCAGTCCGGACGAAGTGGCTCGCTACCTGTTTCGCCGGGTGGTGTCGTGGGGTCGCAGCTCGAATGTGTTCCTTCGCAACGGTGCCCGCCTGTACCTCGATGTGGGCTCGCACCCCGAGTACGCGACGGCCGAGTGCGACAGCCTGCTGCAGTTGGTCACCCACGACCGGGCGGGCGAGCGTGTTCTCGAGGATCTGCTGATCGACGCCGAGCAGCGCCTGGCCGAGGAAGGCATCGGCGGCGATATCTACCTGTTCAAGAACAACACCGACTCCGCCGGCAACTCGTACGGCTGCCACGAGAACTTCCTGGTACAGCGAGCGGGGGAGTTCTCTCGCATTTCGGACGTTCTGCTTCCCTTTCTGGTCACGCGTCAGTTGATCTGCGGCGCGGGCAAGGTGCTGCAGACGCCGAAAGCGGCCACCTTCTGCCTCTCACAGCGTGCCGAACACATCTGGGAGGGCGTCTCCTCGGCCACCACTCGGTCGCGGCCGATCATCAATACGCGCGACGAGCCCCACGCCGACGCCGAGAAGTACCGCAGGCTGCACGTCATCGTGGGCGACTCGAATATGGCCGAAACCTCGACGATGCTCAAGGTCGGAACGGCGGCCCTCGTCCTCGAAATGATCGAGGCAGGAGTGTCTTTCCGAGACTTCGCACTGGACAATCCCATTCGCGCCATCCGCGAGGTCAGCCACGATCTCACCGGACGACGCCCGGTGAGGCTCGCGGGGGGACGGCAGGCCAGTGCCCTCGATATCCAGCGCGAGTACTACGCCAGGGCCGTCGAACACCTGAAGACGCGTGAGCCGAACACGCAGGTGGAGCAGGTGGTCGACCTCTGGGGTCGTACTCTCGATGCCATCGAGACACAGGAGTTCGCGAAGGTGGACACCGAGATCGACTGGGTCATCAAGCGCAAGCTCTTCCAGCGTTACCAGGATCGGTACTCGATGGAGCTCTCCGATCCCAAGATCGCTCAACTGGACCTGGCCTACCACGACATCAAACGCGGGCGCGGAGTGTTCGACCTGCTACAGCGCAAGGGCTTGGCCAAGCGCGTCACCGAGGACGAGCAGATCGACGAAGCGGTCGACCTGCCTCCGCAGACCACCCGCGCCAAACTGCGAGGTGAGTTCATCACCGCCGCACAGGAGGCGGGTCGCGACTTCACCGTCGATTGGGTGCACCTCAAGCTGAACGATCAAGCGCAGCGAACCGTGTTGTGCAAGGACCCGTTCCGTTCGGTCGACGAGCGAGTGGAAAGACTGATCGCGTCGATGTAGCCCCGATGGCTGGACGGCAGCTCGGGTCGCTACCGCTCCGACGACTCGGGTCGCTACCGCTCCGGCACCCGTTGAGCAACTAGGCTCGACAGTCGTGGCCACCACCAAAGTCGAACGCCTGATGAATCTTGTCATCTGCCTGCTGTCGACGCGTCAGTTCCTCACCGCGGAGTGGATCCGTGACAGCGTGGCCGGATACGACGACTCGTCCAGCCACGAAGCCTTCAGTCGAATGTTCGAGCGAGACAAGAACGAACTCCGTGACCTCGGCGTTCCCTTGGAGACCGGAGCCGCAACCAGGTTCGGCGGCGTCGAGGGCTATCGCATCAATCGCGACGCGTACGAGCTGCCCGACATCGACCTCACCAGCGAGGAATCGGCCGCTGTCGCTGTCGCCGTCAAACTCTGGGAATCGCCCGAGCTCACGTCGGCGGCCCAGAGCGCGCTGCTCAAACTTCGCGCCGCGGGTATTCAGGTCGACCAGAACGAAGCCGCGGCGGCGGTGACCGCGGTTCCTGCACGGACCCGGGGTTCCGAACCTGCACTCGGTGCACTGCTGGCCGCTATCGACGAAGGTAAGTCGGTGCGGTTCGAGCACCGACCGTCGTTGACGGATCCGTTCACCACCAGAACTGTCCAGCCGTGGGGTGTCGTGACGTTCCGCGGCCGCTGGTACCTGGTGGGACACGACGTGGACCGAGACGACACCCGAACATTTCGCCTCTCCCGAATCGGTGACGAGGTCAAGTCGTTCGGCTCACCGCAGAGTGTCCGCAAACCCGACGGTATCGACCTTCAGGACATCGTCCGTCGCGTAGCAGGGACGTCCTCGGTATCGGGCACAGCACGAGTCTGGTTGCACGATGGCAGGGCATTGGAGCTGCGCCGAATGGGAACGATCGTGTGCGCGAAGAGTCTGGGCACCCGGAGCGGCACCGTCGTAGAGGTTCCCGTGCGGTCCTGGGATTGGATCTCGCGGTTGATCGCGGGCCACGGGGCCGATGCGGTAGTGCTCGAGCCCGCGGAGTTGCGAGCCGATGTGATCTCGACTCTGCAGACGGCAGCCGGCGTGGAGAACGAGCGATGAGCGCGCGCTTGTCGGTCCGCTTGGCCCGGCTCCTCAACATGGTGCCGTTCTTCATGGCCAATCCTGGGTTGAGCGCCGAGGAGGCCGCTCGCGAATTGGGTGTGTCGACGGCAACGCTGATGGCCGATCTCAACCAACTCTGGATGTGTGGCCTACCCGGGTACGGCCCGGGCGACCTCATCGATCTCTCGTTCTCCGAGGAGAGCATCGACGTGACGTTCTCCGCGGGAATCGACCGTCCATTGCGCCTGACGTCGACCGAGGCCACGGCCCTGTTGGTTGCGCTCCGATCGCTGACGTCGATGCCCGGGATGGTCGATCCGTCCGCCGCGCAACGGGCGATCGCGAAGATCGAAACCGCGGCGGGCTCGGCGGCGGCCAACGTGCCACTCTCGTCCGATCACGACAGCGTCGGCACCGAGGAGGGGGCGGTCTCGAGCACCGTCCGCTCTGCTTTGCGACACCGGCACGCACTGGACCTGACGTACTACTCTGCGTCGCGAGACGTCGTCACCGAACGAACGGTCGACCCGATCAGGACCGTCGTGGTCGACGACAACAGTTATCTGCAGGCGTGGTGCCGAGGTGCCGAAGGCGTTCGGCTCTTCCGGTTCGACCGCATCGACTCGGCAGTCGAGCGAAACGAGCCCGCTGCACCGCCGGAGTCGGTTCAGGACGAGGACGCCTTCGAGATCTTCAACGACGATCCCTCGCTGTCACAGGCGCGACTGAAGGTGTCGCCCGCATACACCTGGATTCTGGACTACTACCCGATGACACAGGTCGCAGCCGATTCCGACGGATCGATCGAGGTGACGATGCGGTTTGCGACTCTGCAGTGGATGACCCGTCTGACACTCGGGTTCGGCGGCGGCGTCACGGTACTTTCACCTGAATCCTTGGTGAACTCCGTCCGCGAACGCGCTCGTTCTGCGCTGGACGTGTACTCCGAGCAGGACTCGACCAGCGCAGACGGCACCGTCACGACATGAACGCAGGGCAAACCGGTGCTCGCCGCTGCTGAACGAGTCACCGGTAGTCGGGTACGCTCGATTCATCTGATCTCAGGAGGTTCACATGGGATTCACCAGTCCCTGGCACTGGGCGATCGTTGCGGTGGTCGTCATCATTCTGTTCGGTTCCAAGAAGCTGCCCGACGCTGCTCGTGGACTCGGCCGCTCGTTGCGCATCTTCAAGAGCGAGGTGAAGGAGATGCAGAACGACGGCAAATCCGACACCGACACCACGACGGCACAGCAGCCGGCCGCGCCCGCTCAGCTGCCTCCGCCCGCGCCCGTTGCCCCGACGAACGTCGAAGCACAGCACGACGCGAAGTCTGCCTGAGCGCAGACCGCTCAGCACACCTTCGGTGCCACGTGGGCACCGAAGGTTCACTGCTGTCGGTGACGGCCCGGCGCCGTCGGCCGACCGAAGAAGGCTGACCGAACAACACCATGCGCATTCCGTTCGATCCGCGGCGTAGCAAGCGCCGAGTCAATCCCGACGGCACGATGTCGTTGGTCGATCATCTGTACGAGCTGCGGACCCGGCTCCTGTGGTCGCTCGTTGCTGTCGCTGTCACCACGGCCTTCGGGTTCTTCTGGTACTCACACACGATATTGGGCGTCGAAAGTCTCGGTGACCTGCTGCGAGGTCCGTACTGCACACTCGATCCGAACCTCCGTGCGAACTTGAGCAACGACGACCAATGTCGACTGCTCGCGACCGGACCGTTCGATCAATTCCTGCTCCGATTCAAGGTCGCGTTCACCGCCGGCGTCGTGCTTGCGTGCCCCATCTGGCTCTATCAGATCTGGGCGTTCATCACCCCGGGCCTCTATGCCAACGAACGGCGATACGCCGTCTCCTTCGTCACCGGCGCGGCTGCTCTGTTCGTCACCGGCGCCATCCTGGCGTACTTCGTGGTGGCCAAGGGCCTGCACTTCCTGCTGTCGATCGGCGACAACGTACAGATCACCGCGCTGAGTGGCGATCAGTACTTCGGATTCCTGATCAACCTCCTCATCATCTTCGGTGTCAGCTTCGAGATCCCGCTGCTCGTGGTTGCTCTGAACTTCGTCGGCGTGCTGACCTACGAGCGGCTCAAGGCGTGGCGTCGCGGTCTGATCTTCGGTCTTTTCGTTTTCGCCGCCATTGCGACACCGGGGCAGGACCCGTTCTCGATGCTGGCGTTGGCGTTGGCGTTGACGGTCCTCTTCGAAATGGCAGTGCAGATTGCGCGGATTCACGACAAGCGTAAGTTGCGCAAGAGAAGAGACGAATGGGGTGATGTGTCAGATGACGAAGCAACACGTATCGAAGGCGCAAGTACGATCGAGTCCCCACATGCTGTCGCTCCGACACCGCCGCCCAGCGGATTCGGTGCTGCAACCCGTACCGAGTCACAGTACGACGACACCATCTGACCGCGGCCGACGCGTTGGGACCAGCGCATGACGGAAACTACGGCGGACGTCCAGGTCAGTCCGAAACCTACTGAGCTACAACGATTCTCGGCCGAACTCGGTTTCCCCCTCGACCGGTTCCAGGTCGATGCATGCACCGCATTGGAGAACGGCCACGGCGTTCTGGTCTGTGCTCCTACCGGTGCGGGCAAGACGGTGATCGGTGAGTTCGCTGTCCACTTGGCTTTGGCGGCCGGGCGAAAGTGCTTCTACACCACGCCGATCAAGGCGCTCAGCAATCAGAAATTCGCTGAGCTGACTGCGCGGTACGGCCGCGACACTGTGGGCCTGCTCACCGGTGACTCGTCGATCAACCCCGATGCCCCCATCGTCATCATGACGACGGAGGTTCTGCGAAACATGCTCTATGCATCGTCGGACGCGCTGCGAGGACTGTCGCACGTCGTCATGGACGAGGTGCATTATCTGGCCGATCGCTTCCGGGGTGCGGTGTGGGAAGAGGTCATCCTGCACCTGTCCGACGACGTTCGCCTGGTGAGTCTGTCGGCCACGGTAAGCAACGCCGAGGAGTTCGGCGCGTGGATGAGCACGGTTCGCGGTGACACCACAGTCGTCGTGGACGAGAACCGACCGGTACCTCTCTCTCAGCACATCATGGTGGGACGCCGGTTGTTCGACTTGTTCGACACCAGGGCCCAGTCGCCCGACGGCAGCCAGAAGGTCGTGGTCGACCGCGAACTCGTCCGGCACGTCAAACAGCGCCAATCTCTCGACTCGATGGACCGCTGGCACGCACCGCACAGTCGAGGTCGCGGCGGCCGAGGCGGCGGGGGAGGTCGCGGTGGCGGTCAGGGCAGCGGGGCCAACAATCGGCCGCTGGCCCGACCCGATGTGATCGCCAAGCTCGACGAAGAGGGTTTGCTCCCCGCGATCACGTTCATCTTCAGCCGCGCCGGGTGCGACGGTGCTCTCACCCAATGCATGCGCTCGCGTCTGGTGTTGACGACGCCCGAGCAGGCCGAAGAAATTCGGTACATCGTCGAGAAGCACACCTCGGAACTTCCTCGCGAAGACCTGGAGGTTCTGGGCTTCTGGGAGTGGCGCGATGCGCTCGAGCGTGGCTTCGCCGCCCATCACGCCGGTATGTTGCCGGTCTTTCGGCACACCGTGGAGGAATTGTTCGTCAAGGGCCTGGTCAGGGCGGTGTTCGCCACCGAGACACTGGCGCTCGGCATCAACATGCCTGCCCGAACGGTGGTGCTGGAAAAGCTCGTCAAGTTCAATGGTGAAACGCATGCCGAGCTGACCCCGGGGGAGTACACCCAGTTGACCGGTCGAGCCGGGCGCCGCGGTATCGACGTCGAAGGCCATGCCGTCGTGCTGTGGCAGCCGGGCACCGAGCCGACCGAGGTCGCGGGGCTCGCGTCGACCCGTACGTTCCCGCTGCGCAGTTCGTTCGCGCCGGCGTACAACATGTCGATCAACCTGATCGAGCAATTCGGTGCAGCCGATTCGCGTCTGCTGCTCGAGCGATCCTTCGCGCAGTTCCAGGCCGACCGCTCGGTAGTCGGAATGGTCCGGGGCATCGAGAAGAACATGCAGACGCTGGACGCGCTCGCTGCACGCCTCGGCGGACCCGACGGCGAATACTTCGAGTATGCGCGGCTGCGCGAACGACTGAAGGATCGCGAGAAGACCCTCGAGCGCCAGGGCCGCTCCGATCGACGCGACAAGGCTGTCGATTCGTTGCGTGCCCTACGCCGCGGCGACGTGATCTCGGTGCCGACCGGTCGCCGCAGCGGCCTTGCCGTAGTCCTGGAGCCGGACGACGACCGGGCCGATCCGCGTCCGCTGGTGCTGACCGAGGACAAGTGGGCGGGTCGACTCTCCGCAGCGGACTTCCCCTCGCCGGCAACATCGCTCGGAACGATGCGGCTCCCGCGATTCGTCGACCATCGCACCGCGAAGACCCGGCGCGATCTTGCGGCAGCACTGGTCACGCGCGGAATATCGCAGCCGTCGGACCGTATCCGACGAAAGTCGACAGCAGCGGACGACAAGGAGCTTGCCACCCTCCGCCGAGCCATTCGATCGCATCCGGTGCACGCCCGACCCGATCGTGACGAACTCGGCCGTACCGGTGAGCGCTACAACCGGCTGGCGCGCGAGACCGAAACGATGCGTCAGAAAGTATCGGCCACGACGAACTCTCTTGCTCGCACCTTCGACCGCATCCTGGCTCTGCTCGCCGACCGCGGGTACGTGACACCGGGCAAGGATCCCAAGGTGACCGACGACGGTGCCAGATTGAGCCGGATCTACTCCGAGTCCGACCTGCTCGTGGCGGAATGCCTCCGCGGTGGCCTGTGGCAGGGCCTGTCACCTGCCGAATTGGCAGCGGTCGTATCGGCCGTCGTCTACGAGTCGAGGTCCGAGGGAGACATCACCCCGCACGGTCCGACGGGTCCGATCCGACATGCGCTCACCGAGACGGTCCGGGTGTGGCACGAGCTCCGTTCGGACGAAGTGCGGCACAAGCTGCCGCCGACGAGAGAGCCCGACATGGGTTTCGTGAAGGCCATCTACAAATGGGCGTCCGATCACTCGTTGGTCGATGCCCTCGTCACAGCCGGGGACAACGGCAAAGCTCTCTCGGGCGGTGACTTCGTGCGGTGGTGCAGACAGGTGATAGACCTGCTCGATCAGGTTCGGCTCGCGGCCCCGGAGCCGGAACTGTCGAGAACGGCGGCGCGCGCCGTCGCAGCCCTACGCCGCGGCGTGGTCGCGGTCGACGCCGCGTGAGCGGGGCGGCGTGATGGAGTGGCCCGGTCGAGGTGAACCCGACGCAGTCGGTGCGAACCGGACTGCCGGGTCGGTACAGCGGGACGTCACACAGTCGGGCTACTGTACCCCCGACGAATCCGAAATTTCAGTGGAGGCGAGATGAGCGGCCCATACGGTCCGACCGACCCCGACAACAGTTGGTCGCGCACACCCGACCAGCAGGACGGTGCCGCGAAAGACACACCGGAGACACGCGCCGACACCCCTGGATCTGCCGGTCATTCCGCAGGCTCCACTCCTGGATCTGCCGGTCATTCCGCAGGCTCCACTCCTGCACCGGATTCGCAGGCCCCGACACCCTCTGCATGGGGCCAGTACGGGCAGCCGACCGCAACGCCGACCACTCCGTACGGAGAGTCCGCGCCCGGCGCATACGGGCAGAATTCACAGCAGCCCAGCGGTCAGTACCCCCAGGGACAGTACCCACCGACTGGGTATCTGCAGGGCCAGTACCCGCAAGCCGGCTACCCCCAGGGCCAGTACCCACAGGGGCAGTATCCGCAGGGCCAGTACCCGCAAGCCGGTTACCCCCAGGGCCAGTACCCCCAAGGCCAGAATCCACAGGCCCCGGCCGGTCAGAATCCCACGACGCAGTACCCGTCCGGTCAGCAGTACGGCGCGCCCTATCCCGGGTCGGGCACACCGCCGTCCGGTGATCCGGCTTATCAGAATCCCTATGCCCCACAGCAATTCGGTGGTGGTCAGTACGGTCCCGGCCAGTACGGTGCCAATCAGCCCGGTGCCGATCAGTACGGGCAGCAGCCGTGGAACCCCAACCAGCAGTATCCGAATCAGCAAGTGCCCGGGCAGCAGGCCCCCCGTCCGGCCGGATCGCAGTCGAAGAAGCCACTGATCATCGCCGGTGTCGTCATTGCGGTCGTCGCGGTGATCGCTCTGGTCTCGTTCTTGGCCTTCGGCCGCTCGACCACGCTGGACACTGCGGCCGCCCAGGAAGGCGTCCGTAAGGTCGTCACCGAGTCCTACGGAGCGTCCGACGTCTCCGGCGTGTTGTGCCCCCAGGACATCGAGGTGAAGGCCGGTGCCAGTGTCGATTGCACCCTGACGGTCGACGGGGCGTTCAAGAAGGTGACGTTGACCTTCCTGGACGACGACGCCAATTACGAGGTCTCACTACCCAAGTAGTCACCTCGGCTACTCGATCAGTTCCGCGGCGCCGTGGCCGCCATCGCAGCGACGAGGCGAGCCACGGCGTTTTCCACTCCGAGGGTCTCGGCAAGGTCGTTCAGTGCATCGACGTCGGCGGGCGCGGCCGGGATCTCGTCGGATTTCGACAAGACGACGTCGGCGTCGGTGACAACTCGTACGACGGGAAGGGCCGCGTCGAGGTAGTCGCTCGCGTTGGCCAGCTTCGCACGGATGCCCTTGGCCATGTCCGAGGACGGGTCGAGGGCCGCAGCGCGCAGTGCGGCAACGGATTCGTGCTGCAGCATCAGCGTGGACGCCGTCTTCTCGCCGATACCCTTCACTCCGGGGAGGCCGTCCGAGGCATCGCCTCGTAGCAGAGCGAGCTCCGCGTACGCCTCGCCCGCACGGTGCAGCGGAACTCCGTACCGCTCGGAAACCAATGCGGGATCGAACAATTCGGCCTTCGCCAACCCGCGACCCACGTACAGGACGCGTACCTCGTTCGGCTCGTCGGCGGCCACCTGCAACAAGTCTCGGTCTCCGCTGACCACCACGACGGGGTCCTGACGCTCGCGCGCGGCCAGGGTGCCGAGCACGTCGTCTGCCTCGAGACCCTCTGCGCCTGCGGTCGCGATCCCCAATGCGGCGAGAACATCCATGATCATGTCCACCTGCGGGGTCAGCGTCTCGGGAACCTCTTCGCTCTCGGCGACCTCCGGCGCGGCCTCGGCAACGCGATGCGCCTTGTAGGACGGCACGAGATCGACTCGGAACTGCGGCCGCCAGTCCAGATCGAGGCACACGGCCAGCCGACTGGGTTCGGTGCGTGCGATCAGCGCCGAGATCATGTCGAGAAAACCACGGACGGCGTTGACGGGTCGTCCGTCGGGGGCCGTAATCGACTCGGGCAGTGCGTAGTAGGCCCTGAACCACAGGCTCGCACCGTCGAGGAGCAGCAACGGCGACTTTCCGGGGGCGGTCATGGGGCTCATCTTGCCGTACGGCACTAGCCTGGAGGTATGAGTGTCGATTCTTCGGTCAGTTCCTCACGTTTCTCCAGCGATGTCTACGCGTCGCGGCTCGCGCGAGCTGCGCGTCTGACATCGGATGCGGGATTGGATGCGCTGCTGATCACCCCGGGTCCGGATCTGCAGTACCTGATCGGCTCGAAGGCCAGTTCGTTCGAGCGTCTCATCGCCCTGGTGGTGCCGGCCGACGGCAGCACACCCAGTGTTGTCGTACCGCGGCTCGAGCTGGCCGCGCTGGGCGATTCCGCGGCACAGGATCTGTCTCTGCACCTCGTCGACTGGGTGGACGGCGTCGATCCGTACGCACTGGTGGCCGCGGCGGTTCCGGCCGGAACGAAGACGGCCGTCGCCGACGCGATGCCGGCGCTGCACTTCGTGCCGCTGGCCGAGGTGTTCGGAACTGTGCCGGTGCTGGCCACGGATGTGCTCCGCGAGCTGCGGATGGTCAAGGACGAGGCCGAGATCGACGCGTTACGGCGAGCCGGGTACGCCATCGATCGAGTGCACGCCCGTATGGGGGAATGGCTTCGCGTGGGCCGCACCGAAGCGCAAATCGCCGCAGACATTGCCGCCGCCATCGTCGAAGAGGGGCATACTGCACCCGAATTCATCATCGTCGGATCCGGCCCACACGGCGCCGATCCGCACCACGAGGTGTCCGATCGCGTCGTGGAGGCAGGCGACATCGTCGTGATCGACATCGGCGGGCCCGTTGCACCGGGATACAACTCCGACTCGACCCGCACCTACAGTCTCGGCGAGCCGACAGCGGAGATCGCGGGCCTCTACGCGGTGCTGGAGCGGGCGCAGCAAGCCGCTGTCGACGCGGTGGTGCCGGGGGTAACGGCACAGTCCATCGATGCGGCCGCCCGCGACGTCCTGGTCGACGCCGGTCTGGGCGAGGCGTTCCTGCACCGCACCGGTCACGGAATCGGCTTGTCCGTCCACGAGGAGCCGTACATCGTTGCGGGAAACGACATCACGCTGACCGAAGGGATGGCGTTCAGCATCGAGCCAGGAATCTACTTCCGCGGACAGTGGGGTGCACGGATCGAGGACATCGTCGTGGTCACCGCAGACGGGTGCGAGTCGGTCAATCTCCGGCCACACGGTCTGGCCGTCCTGCCGGTGTGACGCCTGTGCGCGAGGCCGAATTCGTGTCGGTCGTTCGGTCCAATCCTGCTGTGGCCGAGATACTTCGACGTGCCCCACAACTAGGGCTTGCCGGGTGGTACCTGACGGCGGGTGGCCTCTTCCAGACGGTGTGGAACCATCTCGCCGATCGGGATCCGCAGGCGGGCATTCGTGATTACGATTTCTTCTACTTCGACGACTCCGATCTGTCCTACGAGGCCGAGAACGAGGTGATCGAGGCTGCGGCCTCGCTCTTCGCCGACCTCGGGGTGGACGTCGAAGTGCGCAACGAAGCACGCGTACATCTGTGGTACGAGCAGCACTTCGGGAGTCGTATCGCACCGTTCCGCAGCACCGAGGACGCTATCGACCATTTCGTGTCCACCACATGCTGTTTCGGAATCACCACCGATGCCGGCGGGGGAGATGTCGTCTACGCGCCACACGGTTTCGAGGATCTGTTCGCGGGAATCGTGCGGCCCAATCCGCGCGTGCCGATGCAGCATGTGTACGAGGCCAAAGCCGCCCGCTGGACGACGGAATGGCCTGGCTTGACCGTCCTACCCTGGCCGTCGGGCCTCCTGTGACGCGGGAGCCGGCGGCGCGCTAGCGGCTGAGCAGCGAACGACTCCCCAGTACACGTTGCACTTGGATCTCGATGACCACCCGCGTCGGATTCTCCCTCGGAACGCGGTAGCGCTGGGCGTAACGGTTCTCGGCGTCGACGACGGAATCTCGATCGCTGCGGACCGAAGCCGGTCCTTCCATGGTGAGCCAGCGGGCACCGTCTATCTGAGTCACGGCGGCATAGGCACCACGGCCGGCGTTGATCGCCTTCTGCGACACGTCGTTGGTGATGACCCGTGCAATCCGAGCAACGGAGTCGTACGTGAAACCGACGGCAACGACGTGCGGTGTTCCGTCCGGTCGGAGCGTGGTCAGTGTGGCGAGATGCCGCTCGGTGAGGAATTCGAGCGCGTCGTCGGTGAGGGCAGTCGCGTCAGCGGGGGTTGCGGCCATGACCCGACTGTAGTGACGTGCCCCGACTGCCACGAGCGGGGTTCGATCGGCCAGACTGATCGGCGTGAGCAGACGAGCAGAACCCGCATCCGGAACGCTGTTGCTGCTGGGTGGACGAAGCGAGATCGGGCTCGAGGTGGCCACCCGACTGGCACCGGGGCGAACCGTCGTACTGGCCGCGAGACGCAGCAACGAGCTGACCGCAGAACAAGTCCGGGTGCAACAGGCAGGCGCACACGGCGTGCACACCGTCGAATTCGACGCGAACGCGATGGACACCCACAACGAACTCCTGCGCGAGGTGGCCCGAGAACACGGTCCGATAGGCATCGTTGTTCTCGCTTTCGGCATCCTCGGAGACCAGGCACGCGCCGAGAACGACGCCCAGCATGCTCTCGACGTCATCACCACCGACTTCCTGGCGCAGGTCTCCGTACTCACTCACGCCGCGACACTGCTGAGGGCACAGGGCACCGGCGACCTGATCGTGTTCTCTTCGGTCGCGGGTGTACGAGTGCGCCGGGCCAACTACGTGTACGGTTCCGCGAAGGCCGGCCTCGACGGATTCGCCAGCGGACTGAGCGATTCGCTGCACGGCAGCGGAGTACACCTGCTGCTCGCCCGTCCTGGGTTCGTCATCGGGTCCATGACCGACGGAATGGACCCGGCTCCGATGTCGAGTACACCGGCTCAGGTTGCCGACGGTGTCGTCAAGGCGTTGTTCGAGCGCCGGAACAGCGTCGCGATTCCGGGCACCTTGAGACCGGTCTTCTTCGCCATGCATCTAGTACCACAATGGCTCTGGCGCAGGATGCCACGCTGATGACGGTACCGACGCCCCGCCCGATAGTCGTCGTCGGAATCGGCGCGGACGGCTGGGACGGGCTGCCTGCGACCTCCCGCAAGGCCATCGAGAAGGCCGATGTGGTGTTCGGTTCCGTCCGCCAGATTGCGAGTGTCCGGCCGCATTGCACCGAGACAAGGACGTGGCCGAGCCCATTGCTTCCGAATCTGCGGTCGATGCTCGACGCCTACGAGGCGTCACTCGTGTGCGTGTTGGCCAGCGGTGATCCGATGTTCCACGGCATCGGCGTGACGTTGATGCGCGAGTTCGGGGCCGAGCGACTACGCGTGCACCCGGCACCGTCCTCCGTGTCGTTGGCATGCGCGCGGCTGGGCTGGGCACTGCAGGACACCCCGGCGGTGTCGCTTGTGAACACACCTATCGAGACACTGTTACCGGACCTGGCCGACGGCCGCCGGGTGATCGTGTTGAGCCGGGGGAGCAGTACACCGGGTGAGGTGGCGAGGATGTTGTCCAGCAACGGGTTCGGGGACTCCTCGATGACGGTGCTCGAACAACTCGGCGGGCCGGCCGAACGAGTCGTCCGCGGCCGTGCGCGAGATTCGACGTTCGAGGGCGTCGACCCGCTCAATGTCGTTGCGCTGGAGTGCGTGCGAGGTCCCGACGCACCCCGCCGCGGTCGCGTCCCGGGCCTGGCCGATTCCGCGTACACCGGTGACGGCCAGATGACCAAGCAGGAGGTCAGAGCACTGACCCTGAGCGCGTTGGCGCCTGCGCCAGGAGAACTGTTGTGGGACATCGGAGGAGGATCGGGAACCATCGCGATCGAATGGATGCGCACCGACAGATCCTGCCGCGCTGTTACGTTCGAGAGTTCGCAGGCGCGTCGTGAGCAGATCGAGAGCAACGCACTGCACCTGGGAGTTCCGGGACTCATCGTGCACGACGCGGCACCCGAGAGCTTCGGGGGCGTCTCGGCCGCGAACGCGGTCCCCGACGCGGTGTTCATCGGTGGTGGATTGACCGGTGCGGACATGCTCGAGGCGTGCTGGCAGGCGGTGCGCACAGGGGGGCGCGTGGTCGCCAATTCTGTGACCGCAGAAACGGATT
The DNA here is from genome assembly GCF_027270735.1 of Rhodococcus ruber. Lineage (GTDB taxonomy): Bacteria > Actinomycetota > Actinomycetes > Mycobacteriales > Mycobacteriaceae > Rhodococcoides > Rhodococcoides rubrum_A. The sequence goes on from NZ_JAPWIJ010000007.1 coordinate 134,627, forward strand.
CGTTGTTGCTGACCGCGGCGGCGAAGTACGGCGGAGAGCTCCGCAGATTCCAGATCTATCGCGGCGAGCCGTTGGGCGCGTTCACGACGTGGAGGCCACATCTTCCGGTTACTCAATGGAGTGCGATCAAACCGTGAAGGTTCTGATTCTCGGCGGTACCACAGAGGCGCGGGCACTCGCGGTGGCGCTGGATCGGGTTCGGGACATCGACAGCGTCACCTCACTGGCCGGGCGGGTCGCGCAGCCGATACTGCCCGTCGGTCGGACCCGAATCGGCGGGTTCGGTGGGCCCGATGCCCTAGCGCTGTGGCTGCGAGACAACGCGATCGACGTGGTGGTGGACGCGACCCACCCGTTCGCATCCACCATCGGAGCGCACGCCGTGCATGCCACCGAGGCAACGGGAGTCGCACTCCTCGTACTGACGCGGGCACCGTGGACCGAGGGCGAGGGCGATCAGTGGACCTCGGTTCCCTCGCTGCCCGACGCGGCGTCGGCGATCACCCCCGGCAGCAGGGTGTTCCTCACGACAGGCAGGCAGGGAGTTCACCATTTTGCGGGTGTCGATCACTCGTGGTTTCTGGTCAGGGCGATCGATCCTCCGACCGGTCCGGTACCACCGCACATGACGCTGCAACTCAGTCGCGGCCCGTTCGACCTGGATCACGAGTCGAAGGTGCTCGCAGACAACCGAATCGACCTGTTGATCACCAAGAACAGCGGGGGCGAGATGACGCGAGCCAAACTCGATGCGGCCCGGGCAGTATCGATCCCGGTCCTCATGGTCGCTCGTCCCGAGGCACCGACCTCGGCACCGGTCGTGTACGAGGTGGATACCGCTGTGGACTGGTTGACGAACCGGTTACGCGTCTGCTGACGGGTACCGCCGGGAGGTGAAGACTTTCGGACCGCTTCCGGTCTCCACCACCGTGGTCATCGAGGATCCGATAATGAGTAGACACCGCATGTCGATCGACTCGGGGTCGAGTTCGCCGAGCGTCACCGTGCGCACCGATTCCTGCACACTGCCCACGGCGCGCCCGATCACCACCGGGGTCTGTGGCGAACGATGCTCGAGCAGAAGATCTTTCATCGCAGCAACCTGCCAGGTCCTCGACTTCGAAGCCGGGTTGTAGATCGCGATCGCCATGTCGGCTCCGGCGACCGCCGAGAGACGCCCGGCCACCACGTTCCAGGGCTTGAGACGGTCGGAAAGCGATATCACGGCGTAGTCGTGGCCGAGGGGTGCTCCCACCCTGCTCGCAACGGCATTCGCGGCGGTCATTCCCGGCACCACTCGGACCGGCACCGAACTCCACTGTTGTTCGGCGGCAACTTCTATGACTGCCGTCGCCATCGCGAAGACTCCTGGATCACCCGAGGACACCACGGCCACTCGCCGTCCCTGCTTGGCGAGGTCGAGGGCGAATGCCGCGCGTTCGGATTCGACCTTGTTGTCGCTTGCGTGCCGAATCTGCCCGGGTCGCTGCGCTACCCGATCGATGTAGGTGATGTAGCCGACGAGATCGGTGGCGGCGGCCAGTTCGGCCCGCACCTCGTCCGTCGTCCATGCATCGTCACCTGGACCGAGGCCGACGACGACCACTTCGCCCGTGCTGCTGGGCGTCTCGGCCCGGTTGGAGGGGCTCGGCACCACGATCATCGAGAAGTAGGGGACGTCGTCCGCGTCGGCGGCGTCGAGAACGCGTTGTTCGGGTGTACTGGCCCGCTCGACGTACCGCGCCTCGTCGAGCCTGCCCGACCGTTGCAGTGCGTCCAGCACCGTCGGATAGGTTCGCCCGAGTTTCATGATGACCGCGGCGTCGGTACCGCGTAATCGGCGGGTGAGTTCGTCCGCGGGGAGTGTTCCGGGGAGGACGGTCAGCACCTCGTCGCGCTCCACCAGCGGAGTTGCCAGTGCCGCAGACGCCGCACTGACCGAGGTCACGCCGGGAACAACTTCCACCTCGAACCGGTGCGCCAGTCGCTTGTGCATGTGCATGTACGAGCTGTAGAACAGCGGATCACCCTCGGCCAGAAGCGCAACCGACCGACCGGCGTCGAGATGTGCGGCGAGCCGTGCGGCGGCGGACTCGTAGAACTCGTCGATTGCCCCCTGATACCCACCGGGATGAGCCGTCGCCTCGGTAGTCACCGGGTACACCAGGTGCTCCTCGAGTTGACCGTCACGCATGTACCCGGCCGCGAGGGCGCGCGAGATGCTGCGGCCGTGCCGAGCGCTGTGGAACGCAACCACATCGGCCTCGGCGATGACACGAGCAGCCTTGACGGTCAACAGCTCTGGGTCACCCGGGCCGACGCCGACTCCCCACAACTTTCCGACGGCGTTCATTCCTGTTCGCTCGCAATGGCATTGACCGCGGCGACGGTGATGGGGCTGCCACCACGTCTGCCCCGGACGACCAGATACTCCACGCCGAGGTCGGCTGCGATCAGATCTTCCTTCGACTCCGCTGCGCCGATGAATCCCACCGGGCCGCCGACGATGGCTGCAGGTTTCGGGGCTCCGGCCGCGAGCATCTCCATCAGGTGGAACAGTGCGGTCGGCGCGTTTCCGATGGCGACGACGGCGCCGCCGAGCTTGTCGCCCCACAACTCCAGCGCGGCAGCAGTTCTCGTGGTGCCCATACTCCGAGCCAAGTCCGGTACCCGAGGATCGGACAGGGTGCACAGCACCTCGTTGTCGGCGGGAAGACGGCGACGAGTGATGCCGGCGGCGACCATGTTGGCATCGCACAGCACCGGTGCGCCTGCGCGCAGGGCGGTGCGAGCGGAACTCACTACATCGGGCGTGAATCCGATGGTCTCGGTCAGGTCGATCTCACCGACAGCGTGGATCATGCGTACGACCACCTGGGCGACATCCGGCGCGAATCGAGACAGATCTGCTTCGGCTCGAATGGTTGCGAAAGACTGGCGGTAGATCTCAGCGCCGTCGCGGATGTAGTCGTGCATGCGTGTCACGATAGGGGAGAGGGACCCCTCAGTCGGAAGCCGGTCTCCCGGTGCTCAGGACACCTGGTAGCCGATTCCTGTTGCGATCACGTCGGTGACCTCACCTTTCGGTCGCCCACAGCGCCGCTCACACCCGGACCAGTGTTGCCGCTCGTCACGCGGAGTCATCCGGGCGTCGACTGCCGCCTCCAGGTCGGATCGGACATCGGCCAACGACTTCGCACAGCCCGGCGATCCGGTACACGCGCTCACCCGGATCCACGGTGATTCCGCGTCGAAGATCAAGCCCATCGGGGCCAGCACCCGGACAACTTGTTCGGCGGGCTCCTCGTCCAGATCGCACACGATCAGTGACCTCCACGGAGTGACGATCACCGGTCGGTCGATGGCGGCGAGGAACTCGGCCAATCGTGCGCCGATAACGCCATTGGCAAGTCCTGCAGCCAGGGCCACCAGCCCGTCGTCCTGCTCGAGCCAGCCGATCGGTGGTACCTCGACAGGTGCGGGCAACGGAAGCGCAGCGCCTGCCGAGAGTCCGAGCAGTTCGACGATTCGATCGACGCCGTTGTCGACTTCGGCCAACCGCCATTCGGATTCTCGCAGTTCCAGGAAAGCTGCAGCGCAGTTCAGCAGCGTCGGCACCACGCCGTCTCGATCCACTCGAACGCCACTGTCCCGGCCTGCGAGCAGCAGCGCGTACGACCCGTCGGACTGGGCGTACGCACCGAAATCCGGTTCGAGTCCGCCCATGTCGCCGCGCCCGTCGTCCAGGGCGAACAGCGTTCGCCCGGGCAGTTCGGCCAGGTCGCGGCGCGCGCAGAGTTCTTCGTCCAGCTCACGGACGAGCGCACGCACGTCCGTGAGACCGCCGACCCGTCCAGAGAGTGGTGAGGCGAGGATGTTGCGCACCCGCTCGTGCGTTGCGGACGGGAGCAATCCGGCCTCGGCCAACCTGCTCGCCAGGGCGACCGGGTCCGAGACCGCGCGCAGCTGGACGTTGCCACGGGACGTCAGCTCCACCGTCCCGTCGCCCAGTTCCGCCGCAGCCCGCGCCAGGACCTGCATCTGTTTCGGCAGAACCAGGCCACCCGGCAGCCTGATCCGCGCAAGCGGACCGTCCGCAGCGAGGTGCGTCGTCAGCGCTCCTGGGCAGCCGTCGGGCACCGATCTGTCTGGCGAACTCATGTTCACCAGGCTACAAGCGCGACGGGTGGACCGATGTGCCGCTCACACCGGTAGCATTCTGTCGACACGGCTCAGGTCGAGAGGAAACCGGCGAGAATCCGGTACGGTCGCGCCACTGTAACGGCCCCTGCACTTCGGGTGCACGGGCCGAAGTCAGACCCTCTCGCCGACGAACCGAAGAGAAGATCCACCTAGTTCAGGGGCGCGAAAACCCCCGAGGAGGGCGTTACCCGTGTTCTTGTTGCTGTCCACGTCGGACACAGATCTGCTCAGTGCCCGTGCCAGTGGAGCCGACTTCGCCTGGGGCAACCCATCTCGCCTACTGGCGCAGGACATCCCGTCGATGGCCGAGTCGGCCGAGCTGATCATCGTGCGCATCCTCGGATCGCGCCGCTCGTGGGAGGCGGGCATCGACGCCGTACTCGCCACCGGGCTTCCCGTTGTCGTTCTCGGCGGTGAGCAGGCACCGGATGCGGATCTGATGGAGATCTCGACGGTGCCGGCCAATGTGGCAGCGCAAGCACACAACTATCTGGCCGAGGGCGGGTCGGACAACCTGCGTCAGCTGTACAACTTCCTCTCCGACACCGTCTTGCTGACCGGTCACGGTTTCGATGCTCCGCGGCACCTGCCGACGTGGGGGCACCTCGAACGGAACTCGACCCCGCACTCCGACGGTCCGACGGTGGCGATTCTCTACTACCGCGCCCAGCATCTGGCCGGAAACACCACGTACATCGATGCCCTCGCGGCCGCGGTCGAGAACGCCGGTGCCACGGCCCTTCCGATCTACTGTGCGTCGCTGCGCACGGCGGAGTCCGACCTGCTCGAGACGCTGAAGTCGGCGGATGCCCTGATTGTCACGGTGCTTGCAGCGGGCGGCACCAAACCTGCCGGGGCGTCTGCAGGTGGCGACGACGAGGCCTGGAACGTCGCCGAGCTCGCGGCTCTCGACGTTCCCATCCTGCAGGGTCTGTGCCTGACGAGTTCACGCGCGACGTGGTCCGAGAACGACGACGGACTGTCGCCACTGGACGTGGCCACACAGGTTGCCGTCCCGGAGTTCGACGGCCGTCTCATCACGGTTCCGTTCTCGTTCAAGGAGATCGACGACGACGGCCTGACCACGTACGTTCCGGACCACGAACGAGCAGCGCGCGTCGCCGGCATCGCCGTTCGCCACGCGCGGCTACGACACATCCCGGTCGCCGACCGCCGCATCGCTCTGATGTTCTCGGCCTATCCCACCAAGCATGCGCGGATCGGCAACGCCGTCGGCCTCGACACCCCGGCCAGCGCGATCGCGTTGATGTCGGACATGCGCACTGCCGGTTACGACCTCGGGCCGCTCGACGGCCCGGATTCGGTGCCCGGTCTGGCTGCACGCGACGGTGATGCACTCATTCACGCACTGATTGCCCGCGGTGGCCAGGATCCCAACTGGCTCACCGACGCTCAGCTCGAGGGCAACCCCATTCGCATCTCGGCTGCGCAGTATCGAACCTGGTTCGAGCAGCTCCCCGCGGATCTGCGTGACGGTGTGATCGAGCATTGGGGCCCGGCACCGGGCGAGCTCTATGTCGATCGCTCTGCCGATCCGAACGGTGAGATTGTCATCGCCGCAATGCAATTCGGCAATGTGGTCATCATGGTGCAGCCGCCGCGCGGGTTCGGGGAGAAGCCCGTCGCGATCTACCACGACCCCGATCTTCCACCGAGCCATCACTACCTGGCGGCGTACCGATGGATCTCGGCTACCGAGGCAGACGGCGGTTTCGGTGCGGATGCGATGGTCCATCTGGGCAAGCACGGGAATCTCGAATGGTTGCCGGGAAAGACGCTCGGCATGTCCGCATCCTGCGGAACCGATGCGGCGCTGGGCGATCTGCCACTGATCTATCCCTTCCTCGTCAACGATCCGGGGGAGGGTACGCAGGCCAAGCGTCGAGCGCATGCCACTCTGGTGGATCACCTCATTCCCCCGATGGCGCGCGCGGAGAGCTACGGAGACATCTCGCGGCTCGAACAGTTGCTCGACGAGCACGCGAACATCTCGGCGCTCGATCCAGCCAAGCTGCCCGCAATTCGTCAGCAGATCTGGACGCTCATGACCGCGGCGCAGATGCACAAGGATCTGGGGCTCGAGGAACGCCCCGACGAGGAAGTGTTCGACGACATGCTGCTCAACGTCGACGGATGGCTGTGTGAGATCAAGGACGTGCAGATCCGCGACGGACTGCACATCCTGGGCCAGGAACCTGTCGGCGACGCCGAGGTCGAACTCGTACTGGCGATGCTCCGAGCTCGGCAGATGTGGGGCGGCGAGCAGACGGTCCCCGGACTTCGCGAAGCCCTCGGCCTCAGCGAGGACGGCGACGAGGAACGCACGCGCGTCGACAGCATCGAGGCCGTGGCGCACGGGCTGGTCGCGGCCATGCAAGCCACGCAGTGGAATCCGGACGAGGCCGAGCGCGTTGCAGGCGAACACGGTGACGTGGTCGCTGAGATCTTGAAATTCGCTGCCGCCGAGGTGGTACCGCGCCTGCGAGGGACCTCACGCGAAATCGAGCAGGTGCTGCACGCTCTGGACGGCGGGTTCATCGCGGCAGGGCCGAGCGGTTCACCACTGCGCGGATTGATCAATGTGCTGCCTACCGGGCGCAATTTCTATTCCGTCGACCCGAAGGCCGTGCCCTCGAAACTGGCGTGGGAGACCGGACAGGCAATGGCCGAATCACTGCTCGCTCGGTACCGCCAGGATCACGGCGAGTGGCCGAAATCGGTGGGACTGTCGGTGTGGGGAACGTCGGCCATGCGGACCTCCGGTGACGACATTGCCGAGGTCTTCGCGCTGCTGGGCGTGTCCCCGGTATGGGACGAAGCGTCCCGCCGGGTCACTCGGCTCGAGGTCATCGATCTCGGCGAGCTCGGTCGTCCTCGTATCGACGTCACGGTCCGCATCAGTGGCTTCTTCCGCGACGCCTTCCCCCACGTGCTGGCCCTGCTCGACGACGCGGTACGGATGGTCGCCGCTTTGGACGAGGAGCCCGAGCAGAACTACGTCCGCGCACACGCGCAAGCCGATCTCGCTGAACACGGTGACGAAAGACGCTCCACAACAAGGATATTCGGATCGAAGCCGGGGACCTACGGTGCCGGGTTGCTCCAGTTGATCGACAGCAAGACCTGGCGCAGCGACGACGACTTGGCGCAGGTCTACACCACATGGGGCGGCTTCGCGTACGGCCGCGGCCTCGATGGCGTCCCTGCGTCGGACGACATGCGCACGGCGTACAAGCGCATCGCCGTTGCCGCCAAGAACACCGACACACGCGAGCACGACATCGCCGATTCCGACGACTACTTCCAGTACCACGGCGGCATGGTGGCGACTGTGCGCGCGCTGACCGGAAAGTCACCCGAGGCGTATATCGGCGACAGCACGCGTCCGGAATCGGTGCGCACCCGCACACTCTCGGAGGAGACCGCACGGGTGTTCCGCGCCCGCGTGGTGAACCCCAAGTGGCTCGAAGCCATGCGCAGGCACGGCTACAAGGGCGCGTTCGAGATGGCGGCGACGGTGGACTACCTGTTCGGCTACGACGCCACCACGGATGTCGTGCAGGACTGGATGTACGAGAAGCTGGCCGAAACGTACGTGCTCGACGAGCAGAACCAGAAGTTCATGCAGCAGTCGAATCCCTGGGCACTGCACGGCATCGCCGAGCGCCTGCTCGAGGCAGTGGAGCGAAAGATGTGGGCCGAGCCGAACGAGCAGGTTCTCGACGGGTTGCGCCAGGTCTACCTCGAGACCGAGGGTGACCTCGAAGGGGAGTAGCGACGTACTCTGAGCGGTATGGCCGCCACGTTCGACACCATTGCCAGAGGCAAGTACGTACTACTGACGACGTTCAAGAAGGACGGTACCGGCGTGCCGACCCCGCTGTGGGGTGCTCTCGACGGCGACCGACTGCTGATGTGGACGGTTGCCGATTCGTGGAAGGTCAAACGCATCCGCCGCAACCCGAAGGTGACCGTTGCGCCGTGCGACATGCGCGGTAATCCGCAGGGCGACGCAGTGGACGCCACCGCCGAGATTCTCGACGAGACCGGAACCGAGAAGGCCCGCGCTGCTGTCGCCTCGAAGTACGGAATCCTGGGCTGGCTCACCGTGAAGGGGAGCGTGCTGCGTCGCGGAAAGAGCGGCTCCGTCGGACTGTCCATCACCGCGGCCTGAAATCGGCACCATCGGCACCATCGCTCGCATGCACGGTTCCGAATACTTCACGAGGCAGCTTCCCCTGCTGCCGGAATGGAGTATCACGTGCCTATCGCAGTGACCGACTACAACCACGTACGTCTCACCGTTCGCGACATCGAGCGATCGAGGTCGTTCTACGACTCGGTGTTCGGCTTCGAGGTCGCCTACGCCTGGGACCCCGACGCCGACGAGGAGACCAAGAAGGCGCTGTGGTTCCTGTTCGGTGGAGTCATCTACAAGTTCGGCGGGGGACTGCTCGGCCTGCGTCCTGTTGCACCGAGCGACGACACTTTCGGTGAAGACCGGTGCGGGCTCGACCACCTGAGCTTCACCGTGGATACGCGAGCGGCCCTCGAAGACGCCGTCAAGACGCTCGACGATCTCGGTATCGCCCACGAAGGCATCAAGGACGCCGGTCCAGGCATGTCGATCGTCGAATTCCGCGACCCCGACAACATCGCTCTCGAGCTCACCGGACCCGACAAGTAGCTCGGGTGGTCGCTACTGGGCGGCGCTGACCGACGACATGTGAAAATCGGGAATGCGCAGCGGCGGCATCGCCGTGCGGGTGAACCAGTCCTTCCACTCGCGCGGCAGTGTCGCCTCCGTTGCACCCGCTTCGGTGACGCGGCGCAGCAGATCCAGTGGGCTTTCGTTGAACCGGAAGTTGTTCACGGCGCCGGTGATTCGACCGTTCTCGATGGCGTACACGCCGTCTCTCGTCAGCCCGGTGAGAAGCAACGAGGTCGGGTCGACCTCACGGATGTACCAGAGCGTCGTCAACAGCAGTCCACGCTCGGTGTCGGCCACCATGTCGTCGAGGCCGGCATCCGTCCCGCCCGTCATGACGAGGTTCTCGCCCGGCACCGCGACGGGAGCTCCGTACTTCCCGGCCGACGCTCGCGGATAGGCAAGGGCAGCGACAGATCCGTCACGTACCCAGTCGACGCGCTCGATGCCCATGCCGTTGTCGAACACCGACACCGAATCGCTGGACGATCCCGCCACCACGAACGGCGCGTACTCGAGGCCGCCTGCGCGCGGATCCGAGTACAACGTGAGCGGCAGCGCGGTGAGCTTCTCGCCGACGCGCGTTCCGCCTGTACCCGAAAGCGCAGTACGGCCTTCCTGCGCGCCACGCCCCTCCATGGTCCACATCAGGTAGATCATCAGATCGGCCACGGCCGACGGCGGTAGCAGCGTCTCGTAGCGTCCTGCCGGCATCTCTATTGTGTTCTGAGCCCAGCCGAGCCGGATGGACAGCTCGTCCAACATGCTCTGGGCGGACACATCCCGAAAGTCCGTGGTGCCGGTACCGACCCAGGCGCTGGCCCCCGATCGTTTGCCGTTTATCTCGACCGATCCGGTCGGTTGCGTGAACGTACGACGCAGGCCGGTCGACGTGCCGAGCCAGACGTTGTCGACCCGATGCTGGGCGAATCCGTACAGGGCGTCGCGACCGTCGAACCCGACGTTCAATTCCGTTGCCAACGATCCGAACACGTCGATCGACGTGTGTTGCGCTCGACGGTCCCAGTCTCGAGGGTCCGAGGCCGAATCTCGAGGCAGCAAGGGCATCGCGTCGTCGGCGGGCTCCGCCGATTTCGCCGCCGCTTCGCTCGCGCGTACTACGGACTCGACATCCCCCGGGTCGACGCTGGTCGACGACACGGTTCCGACACGAACGGATGTCGAGTCTCGCACGATCGAGACCACCTCCCAGCGCCGCGAGGTCGCGATTCCGTTGGTGGTCATGGAGTTTCCGGCCCACCGAAGCGTCGCGTCGCTCGAATCGGTGACCACGACGATCGTGTCGTCGACATTCGCGCAGGCGAGTGCACGTTCGATCACCAGCTGCGGCGCGATCATCGACCTGCCTCCGATCGGGTGTTGAGGACGTTGACGCCGCGGAACAGCGCTGACGGGCAACCGTGGCTGACGGCGGCAACCTGGCCTGGCTGCGCCTTGCCGCAATTGAAGGCGCCGCCGAGCCGCCAGGTGGACGGTCCTCCGAGAAGCTCCATCGAGCCCCAGAAATCGGTGGTGGTCGCCTGATACGCAACATCGCGCACTTGGCCGTCGAGCACGCCGTTGCGAATGCGATAGAAGCGTTGACCGGTGAACTGGAAGTTGTACCGCTGCATATCTATCGACCAGGACTTGTCGCCGACGACGTGGAGGCCGTCCTCCACTGCACCGATGAGGTCGGCAGTCGTTCGGTCTGTGTCCGGGTCCGGCTGGAGCGACACGTTCGCCATACGTTGGATCGGCACGTGATGTGGAGAATCTGCGTATGCGCACCCGTTGGACCGCTCCAACCCGAGCCTGGGGGCGAAGACACGATCGAGTTGATAGCCGACCAGTGTCCCGTCGCGGACCAGATCCCACCTTTGCGAGGCCACTCCGTCGTCGTCGTAACCGATACTGGCGAGACCGTTGACTTCGGTCCGATCGGCAGTGACATGCATGATGGGCGATCCGTATCGCAATGTCCCCAGCTGGTCCGGGGTCGCGAAAGAGGTACCTGCATATGCCGCCTCGTAACCGATGGCTCGGTCGTATTCTGTTGCATGCCCTACGGATTCGTGTATCGTCAACCACAGATTGGTCGGGTCGATGACGAGATCCGTCGGTCCGGCCACCACGGTCGGTGCCTTCACCTTCTCTGCCAGCCATTCGGGAATTCGGGCCAATTCGTCGGCCCAGTCCCAGGTGCTGGTTTCACCGAGGTACTCCCAACCACGTCCCACCGGTGGCGCGAGGGTGCGCATGGTCTCGAAAGCACCGACGGACCGGTCGACGGTTGTTGCCTCGAACTGGGGATGCAGTCGCACCCGCTGCTGAGTGATGCTGCTGCCGGCCAGATCGGCGTAGAAGGACTGCTCTTTGACCTGCAGCACCGAAGCGGTGACGTGGTCGACGCCGTCCGACGCGGCCAGTCGGGACGAGTACTCCGCGAGCAGCCCAACCTTGTCGGCGGTGGGTATCTCGAACGGATCGATCTCGTAGTCCGATACCCAGGTCGCATCGGAGTAGACCGGCTCGTGCGCGAGTTCCACCCGTTCGCGATTGAGCGCACGTAGTGCCGTCGCCACCTCGACTGCCTTGCGCGCTGTCTCGGACGCTGCGCCGGTGCCGAGTTCGGCGTGGGAGGCGAACCCCCAGGTCCCGTCGACCACCACCCGCACTGCGAGGCCGATCTCACCGGCATCGACCAGGGATTGAACCGAGCCGTCGCGCAGCGAGATCGACTGTGTCGTCAATCGCTGCACGCGCACATCGGCATGGGTGGCTCCGGCCGAGCGTGCTGTGCTCAGTGCGGCATCCGCGAGGTCCCGCAGGGGCAGGGCGAGGAAGTCGGCGTCGACCGACCGATCCGGGTGTCTCGTCACTGCACCGACGCTAGCCGAATTGCTGCCAGCCGAGTCGGAGAACCATCCCCACCACGACGACGAGCAAGACAATTCTGACGAAACCGGCACCTCTGGCCACCGCTGTTCTGGACCCGACCACCGCTCCGAAGACGTTGCACACCGCCATGGCAGCTCCGAGTTGCCAGTACACGCTGCCGGTGGCGGCGAAGAATGCGAGGGCCCCGACATTGGATCCGACATTGATCACCTTGGCCATCGCAGCGCTACGCACGAATTCCGTTCCGAGCATCGTGGCGAACACGATGATGAGAAACGTGCCCGTGCCAGGTCCGAGGATGCCGTCGTAGAAACCGATTCCCGCGGCCGCGAGACCCACGACGATCAGAACCTTGCGATGCGTCGGTGGCGACGACGCCACGGTGAGACCGATGGTCGGGCGACACGTCACGAGCAACGCAACGCCGACGAGAACGACCATGATGATCGGGATGAACAACTCGCGGTCGATCAGCGAGACTGCGGCAGCACCGGCCGCTGAGGTCACCGCGGCGAGGACACCGGCCGGGACCAGCACCGTCCAGTTCAGCGAGACCTTCCGAGCGAAGGTGACGACTGCGGCAACGGTGCCGAATAGTGCGGTCGCCTTGTTGGTCGCCAGCGCGGCCTGCTGCGTCAGTTGTGGTGCCACGAGCAGGATTGCGGGCAACAGGATCAGGCCGCCTCCACCGACCACCGCGTCGACCCAACCAGCGGCTGTCGCAGCCACCATCAGCAGTCCCCAGTCCGCGGCAGTCATACGGCAAACTCAATCACATGCGTCGTTTCAGCCTGTGGCTCCGTGGGCAGCCCTTCGTAGCCGATGCATTGCTGGCTGCAGGACTGTTCGTCGTCGAGATGTTGGTGTTCGTCAGTTCTGCCGACGGAATGAACGGGCCGTTGTTTCTCGTGTTCTCGGTCGTGTTGTCGGTACCCGTTGCATGGCGGCGACGCTTTCCTCTGTCGATCGCGGCGATCACTCTCGTGGCCACGGGCATCTCCGATATCGCGGGCGCGATGGTAGGCGACACAGTCAACGGTCACCCGGCAACGCTGGCTCTGCCGATCATGCTGTACACACTTGTTGCGTACGTCGGACGAGTTCAGGGCGCCGTGTATGCCGTTGCTCTCGCAGCGTATTCGGTGGCGTCCATGCTGCTGTTCGACCAGCCGATCTTCACGACACTGTTGTTCGGTGCTCTTCTCTACGCGCTGTCCTGGCTCGCGGCGGAGTTTCTCGGTGCTCGGCGGGCCTACGACGAGGCGACGCAGGCTCGACTGGTCGTCGCCGAATACGACCGAGACCGCCGCGCCGAGGAAGCCGTGCTGGCGGAACGCACTCGCATCGCGCGTGAACTTCACGACGTCATCGCCCACAGCGTCAGCGTCATGGTGGTTCAGGCCGACGGCGCCTCGTACGCCATCCGGCGCAATCCCGAACGAGCGGAACAGGCCGTCGCCAACATTTCCGCCACCGGTCGGCTTGCGCTGGCCGAGTTACGCAGAACCGTCGCCCTGATGCGCACCTCCCCGGACTCGGACGACATGCCTCATTACGGCACAGCCGGCCTCGCCCGGGTGGTCGAGATGATGGGCCGCGCCGGGTTGTACGTCGAGCTCGAGCAGACCGGAAATCTCGACGACATCAGCCCGGCAATCAGCCTGGGAGTGCACCGTGTGGTGCAGGAATCGCTCACCAACGTGCTACGACACGCCGGCCACGCCCCGCGCGCCGTGGTCAAGGTGGTCCGGGAAGAAAATGTTGTCACCGTCGAGATCTCCGACAACGGCACCGGCACCGGCACGGTCTCATCCGTGGACGGCGGCGGACACGGACTGCTCGGGATGCGGGAGCGGGTGGCCGTGCTGCAGGGCACGCTGCACGCGGGCCGCACTCCACACGGCAGCTGGCTCGTGCGAGCGACGCTGCCGATCGAGTGAGGGCTAGGTGCTTTTTACAGCTAGGTTGGTTCGGTGCCGATCACCGTTGTCGTCGTGGACGACCAAGAGCTCATGCGCATGGGATTGAACATGGTGCTCGAGGCCCAGGACGACATCGAGGTGGTCGGCGAGGCATCCGACGGTGCCGGTGCCATCGAGGCCGTGCGCAGGCTGTCACCGGCTGTCGTCTTGATGGACGTCCGTATGCCCGGCGTCGACGGCGTATCCGCCACTCGAACCATCACTGAATCCGGCTCCGATACAAGGGTTTTGGTGATGACTACATTCGATCTCGACGAGCACGTCCTGGGAGCGCTTCGGGCGGGCGCAAGTGGATTCCTGCTCAAGGACACACCACCCGAGGATTTGGTATCCGCAATTCGTAGCGTGGCCGCAGGCGATGCCGTCGTCTCACCGAAGGTCACCAAGCGGCTGCTCTCGCGGTTCGTGGCCCAGTCCGTTTCGACCACCGATGCGTCGGTTCTCGACGCACTGACCGGTCGTGAACGCGAGGTACTGGTGCACTTGGCGACCGGCTTGTCCAACGCCGAGATAGCGGCCGTTCTCCATCTGTCCGAGGCGACGATCAAGACCCACATCGGCCGAATCCTGACGAAGTTGGATATCCGCGATCGAGTCCAGGCGGTCGTGCTGGCGTACGAAACCGGCCTCGTCCGGCCGGGTTCCTGAGAATTTCCCGGCAAACCGGTCACCCCGGGAGCGATTTCGATGCCCCGCGCGTTGTACCGGTGAAGCGAAGAAAGGACCGTCATGCTCGCTCTGTTCGTACTTTATGTCGTGGTCGAGGTCGCAGCGCTGGTCGCCGTGGGAAGCGCACTGGGTGTGCTCTGGACCGTCGTCCTGCTGATCGGCGGATCGCTGGTCGGGTCATTGCTGGTGCGATCGCAGGGCAGACGTGTGCTGGACGGTCTGCAGCGGGCATCTCGAGGCGAGCGATCGGCCGGTGGCGCTGTGGCCGATGGTGCCCTCTTCGCCGCGGGGTCGGTCGCGATGTTCGTGCCGGGACTGGTGACCACGGTGATCGGGTTGCTGTTGTTGATCCCGCCGACCAGGTGGCTGCTACGCCCAGCAGTGATGTGGGCCGCCGCACGCTGGTTGCCGCAGGTTGCGACCGCGACCCGGCGCATGCGCCCCACCGTCATCGACGGCGAGATCCTCGACGATCGCGCCGACACCACGGGCACAACGTCGTCGGCGACGGGTTCCGCACTCGTCCTCGAAGGTCAGGTGATCGAAGCCGACCATGTGGATCGGCCGACCGGGGATTTCCGGAAGCCGCACCGGTAGGGGCAGACTGGTCGTTCGTGACCACCGAATTGTTCTGCGGCGGACGGATCTACAGTCCGATGGCCTCCGACGCCACCGCCATGGCCGTGACCGACGGAGTCGTCAGTTGGATCGGTGAGGATCGCACCGGCCGTGCGCTTCACCCCGGAGTCCCGGTGACCGACCTGGCCGGCTCCTTCGTGGCACCGGCATTCGTCGACACGCACGTACATGTCACCGATCTGGGGTTGTCCCTGATCGGACTGGATCTGTCTCATTGCCGATCCCTCGACGACTGCATGCGTGCACTTGCCGAGTACGCGGCGAGGACGTCGGACGCTCTCGTATGGGGTCACGGCTGGGACGAATCGGAGTGGATCGAACACCGCTCACCGACGACGTCCGATCTCGATGCAGCAGCTCCGGGCCGCCCGGTGTATCTCACGCGCGTCGATTCGCACTCGGCTGCCGTGTCGACGCCGTTGCGGGCGGCGGCGTCGGGTATCGACTCCGCCACGGGTTACTCGCCACAGTCCCCGCTCACCGCCGATGCACACCATCTCGCGCGGCTGACCGCTCGCGCCATGCTGACCACGGACACCCGTACTCGGGCGCGTAGCGCGGCGCTCGACCACGCCGCAGCGCAGGGAATCGTCGCCGTACACGAATGTGGGGGTCCGATCGTGTCGGGAGTCGACGACTTCCGTGAACTGATGGCGACCGCACACGGGGTGGAGGTGCGCGGCTACTGGGGCGAGCTGGTCGACACGGTCGAGCGGGCACGTCAGGTCCTCGCCGACACGGGGGCGCATGGCCTTGCCGGAGACGTCTTCGTCGATGGATCACTGGGATCGCGTACCGCATGGTTGTCGTCGCCCTATGCAGACAACCCCGGTACGGGAGTCTCCTACCTCGACGTCGATGCGATTACCGCGCACATCTCGGCCTGTACTGCGGCCGGAGTCCAAGCCGGCTTCCACTCCATCGGAGACGCCGCGGTCACGGCCACCGTCACTGCCTTCGCGCGTGTGGTGGACGAACTCGGGACGCCCGCCGTTGCCGCTTGTGGACACCGGCTCGAGCATCTGTCGATGGTGACACCGGAACAGTCCGATCTTCTGGCCGCGTGGGGCGTGATCGCCAGTGTGCAACCGCTGTTCGACTCTCTCTGGGGCGGTTCGGACGGCCTGTACGCAGCACGGCTCGGTGCCGAACGCGGCGCCGCACTCCATCCGTTCGCCCGATTGGCCTCGGCCGGCGTCGCCCTCGCTTTCGGTTCCGACGCGCCGGTCACTCGCCTCGATCCGTGGGCGACCGCGAGAGCCGCCGTCAACCACCACACGCCGGGCAGTGCCGTTTCGCCCCGAGCTGCGTTCTCCGCCGCGACGCGGGGAGCGTGGCGCGCGGGCGGCGTCCGAGACGGCGTGGCGGGCACGCTGGTACCGGGTGCGCCTGCGTCCTTCGCCGTGTGGGACGTCGCCGAACTCGTGGTACGGGCCCCGAAAGACAGCGTCCAACGGTGGTCGACGGACCCACGTGCCGGGGTGTCACCGTTGCCCAGCCTCGACGCGTCGGCCGAGAGCCCTCGTTGTTCGATGACCGTTCACCGCGGCAAGGTCATCCATGAACAGTGACAGTGACAGTGACAGTGTTCCGGTGGTCGAGAAGACACCGTCACGGGGTGATCGTATGCGCGGGGCCACTGTGTCGACCCTGCTCTCGATCGGTGCCGGCGTACTGATCTTCGCAAGCTTCCCGCCTCGCACCCTGTGGTTCCTGGCACCGATCGGCATTGCGCTCCTGGCGCTGGTACTGACCGGCTTCGGCGGTCGACGATCGGTGTCACTGAAGGCAGGCTTCGGCTACGGGTATCTCGCCGGGCTGGGATTTTTCGTTCCGCTGCTGCCGTGGATCGGCGTGTACGTGGGGCCGATGCCGTGGTTGGCGTTGGCTGCCGCCGAGTCCGTCTTCGTGGGGTTGTTCGGGGTACTCGGCGTGGTTGCAGCGCGAAGTGCCTGGTGGCCACTGTCTCTTGCGTTGGTGTGGAGTCTGACCGAATGGTTGCGGTCGAGCGTTCCTTTCGGCGGCTTCCCCTGGGGTCGGCTGGCCTTCGGGCAACCTGAAGGCTGGTTACTGCCGTTGGCGAGCGTGGGAGGTGCGCCGCTGCTCACCTTCGGGGTGGCCCTGACCGGAACCGGCCTGGCAGCGCTGATTCTGGCGAGCTGCCGACTGCGCAGTGTGCGATCTTTCGTCGTTCCCGTTGCCGTGACGACGGTCGCGTCCATCTTCGCACTGGCTCTGCTACCGACTTTGCACACCAACGACGCGGAGGACGGCGAACGCACAGTCACTATCGCTGCCGTGCAGGGAAGCGTTCCGCGATTGGGTCTGGATTTCAACGCACAGCGCCGCGCAGTTCTGGACAACCACGTCCGGGAGACCATGACTCTGGCGGCCGATGTCCAGGCGGGCCGACAACCCGCGCCGGATCTCGTCGTGTGGCCGGAGAACGCGTCCGATATCGATCCGCTGCGGAATGCCGACGCTGCGACTGTCATCACTCGAGCATCGGTTGCCGTCGGTGCGCCGATCCTCGTGGGCACGGTGCTCGTCAATGCCGACGGCACGAACTCGAACTCCGTGATCGCCTGGAACGGTGACGACGGCCCAGGCGAGCGCCACGACAAAAAGATAATTCAACCGTTCGGCGAGTACTTGCCCTACCGAAGCTTTTTTCGATTGTTTTCCGGATATGCCGACCGGGCGGGATATTTCGTCCCTGGTAGCGGTAACGGCGTGGTTCACGCGGCAGGAATAGCCGCCGGAATAGCAACGTGCTACGAGGTCGCATTCGATCGCGCTCTCGAAGAATCGGTCCGGTCCGGCGCGGAATTCATTGCCATTCCTACCAACAACGCGACCTTCGGTGACACCGAAATGACCTACCAGCAACTGGCGATGTCGCGAGTACGGGCCGTCGAGCACGGAAGGACTGTCGTGGTGGCCGCGACGAGTGGCGTCAGCGCAATAGTCTCGCCCGACGGCGACGTGTTGCAGCAGACGCCGCTGTTCACTCCCGACGTGCTGGTTTCGAGTGTTGCGCTGCGTCGAACGCACACCGTCGCCACCCGGCTCGGCTTCGGATCGGAGCTGATCCTGTGTCTTTCTGCTGTCGGTGCACTCGGTGTGACCCTGCTGATCAGGCGGCGCGAGTCGGCACACAAACAAACGTGAAGTCCGTAAATGCCACGTTTTCACACCTCGACGCCGGATAAATACAGGGAGGTCACGCCTGTTCCTATCGAGGAGTCATTCGTTCGATCGAATAGTGCAGCTTCGAGTGGCGAACACGGTCACTCCTGTAACAGGCTGGCAGCGGTGGTCGATGCTTCTTATGACTACTGCACAAAAGGCTCCTGCCAATGTTGTATCTTTGTAAGCCGCTGGAGGTGTTCGAGGCCGGTTTTCCGGGGCGGCTTCAGTGGGTGGACGGGCTCGACAGATTCGGCCACACGTTGTAACGGGATCGAAGGGTCGGCACCGACGTCGGGTTCGTGCCGAACACCTGTTCGGGGAGGGGAAGCTCGTGCCGCAGACACTTGTCCGATCGGTCGTCGTCTCACGCTCGTTCTACGAACTCACGGTTCGGTCGACGCGGTAAAAACAGGGAGCCGCCCCGTTTCAATCCGGTCGGCGACGCGCGACGAAGCAATACGAGCCCTGCCAGAACACCGGGCGTGTGTGAACAGACACGAACGCAGACCAGAACGGAAGCCAGAATTGCTCAATCGCGCGCACAAGCCGCCGCGGCTCGACACCCCGAAACGGATCGAAACTTCCGGACCGATCGATTCGGCATCGAACTTCACCACCGCGACCGTGCCGCCGAAAGGCAAGTGAATGCGTGCAACAACAACCGGCGGGTCTCAGACGCCCCCGACCGGCACCGGTTTCGAGAACGGCTTCCCACTGTCGTCCGCCCAGCGGGGAATGTGGTTTGCTCAGCAACTCGCCCCTGACGTTGCAGTGTGCATCGCCCAGTACGTGGACCTACGGGGCAACCTGGACATAGCAGTCCTGCAGGAAGCGTCGGCTCGGGCCGGACACGAGTTCCAGTCCGCCTACCTCCGTCTGGCCGAAGTCGACGGAGAGGCCGTTCAGGTTGTCGATCATTCGATCGACCAATCCGTGCACTATCTGGACCTTCGCGGCGAGGACGATCCGATGTCCTCGGCGCTGCAGTGGATCGACCACAACTATGTGCAGCCGGTCGACATGGAGAACGATCCGCTGGTCGATAGCTGGATCATTCAGGTCGAGGACGAGCGCAACCTCTGGTACAGCAAGATCCACCACGTAGCACTCGACGGCTACGGTGCCATGACGCTCGTCAACCGCACCGCTGCGCTGTACACAGCCGCCGTCGAGCACTCCGAACCCGAGCCCAACAAGGCGGCCGAACTTCGCCGTCTGTACGAGCTCGACCAGGACTATCGGACGTCGACACGCTTCGAGTCCGACAAGGAATACTGGGTCGCCCGCGCCGCCGACATCCACGACGGCGCAACTCTGTCGAACACGGACGGCCGCACGATCGCCGCCAGCAAGCTGCGCAGCATCGCTCTGCCCGCGGATGTCGTGACCGCTCTCGAAGGGTCCGATTCCACCAAGGGCGGAACCGCAGCCGCGGTGTTCATCGCCGCGTTCGGCTGCTACCTCTCTCGAATGACCGGACGAGACGACGTACTGGTCAATATTCCGGTGTCCGCTCGAACCACGGCGCTGCTCCGCCGATCCGGCGGAATGCTGGTCAACGTCGCGCCGATTCCGATGCACGTCCGAGAGGACGCCACCGTCGGTGAACTGGTCCAGCAGGTCCAGCTCGAATTGATGGGCGCTCTTCGGCACCAGCGGTTCAGCATCGAGGACATCCGGCGCGAACTGGCAGCCACGGGAAGCGACAAACAGCTCACCGGGCCGATGGTCAACATGATGCTGTTCCACCAGCAGATCAACCTCGGTTCGATCGTCGGCGAGTTCAACATCGTCACGTCGGGGCCGGTGGAGGACCTTCTGGTCAACGTGTACCAGAGTGGTTCACCAGCAAGAACATTCGTCGACTTCAGGGCCAACCCGAACCGGTACGACGACGACGATCTCACTGCGCACCACTCGAGTTTCGTGGATATGGCAGAAGCTTTCATCGCGGCCGGACCCGATGTCGTTGTCGCCGAGGTACATCCGGACAGTGCCCGCGAAGGCCGACGACGCCGACGCGTCTCCGCTCAGCTCGCCTACTGGACCGATCGACTCTCCGACTCTCCCGACCTGAGCGGCATCCCGAGCGATCGCGTCCGCCCTTCACGTATCGGCCACGTTCGTGCATCGCACGAGATCACTCTCGGATCCACGTCCTGGGCAGCAGTCGAAGAACTGGCTGCCGACCGCGGGACAACACCGTTCGTGGTATTCGAATCTGTTCTCGCCGTGCTTCTTTCGCGTCTGGCCAGCACCGACGACGTCTCGATTGCCGTGCCCGCCGACAGCGGAGAAACCGTCGTTCTGCGGACCAACCCGGACGGACGGCAGTCCTTCGGCGACTTCGTTGCTGCGTCCAGTCTCGATTTCGATGCTGCTTTCGCACACGGTGACGTGTCGTTCGACGACGTCGTCGACGCCCTGGGTCTGTCCCGGTCCGGCTCGCACAGCCCGTTGGCTCAGATTGCGCTTCGATTCGGTCCCGCGGCTCTGCCTCACGACGGAATCGATATGGATCTTGTCGTCACCGTCGACGAATCCGATTCGGTGAGTGTCGTTTTCGATTACGCCACAGAACTGTTCGACGCCGGGAGCATGTCGCAGTTCGGCCGCCGCGTGGTACGAATCCTCGACGCGCTCACGGGTGCACCCGACGTGTTGATCGGTGATGTGGACATGCTGTCCACGGCCGAGCGTGCTCGACTGGCTCCGGTTCGTGGGCCGCGGTCTGTGGTGGGTGTGGTGTTGCCGGAGTTGTTGGCTGGTGCTGTGGGTGTTGCTGGTGTCGGTGGTGTTGCGGTGGTGTCGGGTTCGCGGGTGCTTTCGTATGGTGAGTTGGATGCGGCGTCGTCGCGGTTGGCGCGGATGTTGATGTCGTGTGGTGTGGGTCCGGGGTCGTTCGTGGCGTTGGCGTTGTCGCGGTCGGTGGAGTCTGTGGTGGCGGTGTGGGCGGTGGCGAAGGCCGGTGGTGCGTTCTTGCCGGTGGATCCGAATTATCCGGTGGATCGGATCGAGCACATGTTGGTCGATTCGGGTGCTGTGGTGGGTGTGACGTTGGGTGCTCATGTGGGTGCGGTGTCGGGTGTGGGTGGGGTGTCGTGGGTGGTGCTCGATGATCCGGATGTGGTGGCGGATCTGGCGTTTCGGTCGGCTGCTCCGGTGTTGGATGCCGAGCGTTCGGGTGTGTTGCGTCTCGATGATGCGGCGTATCTGATTTATACGTCGGGGTCCACTGGTGTGCCCAAGGGTGTGGTGGTCACTCATCGTGGTGTGGGGAACTTGGCTGCTGAGGAGCGGGTTCGGTTCGGTGTGGGTCCGTCGTCTCGGGTGTTGGCGTTTGCGTCGCCGAGTTTCGATGCGTCGATTCTCGAGTTCGTGTTGGCGTTCTCGGGTGGGTCGACGATGGTGATTGCTCCGCCGTTGGTGTTCGGTGGGGTGGAGTTGGCGTCGTTGTTGGCGCAGGAGCGGGTCTCGCATGCGTTCGTGACGCCGGCGGCGTTGGCGTCGGTGGATCCGGTGGGGTTGGAGTCGGTGGAGGTTGTGGTCACCGGTGGTGATGTGTGTGCGCCGGAGTTGGTGGCGCGGTGGGCGCCGGGTCGGCGGATGTTCAATGCGTACGGTCCGACGGAGGCGACGATTTTCTCGTCGATTTCGTCGGCGTTGGTGGTGGGGGAGTCGGTCGATATCGGTTCTCCGACGATCGGTTTCGCGGAGGTGGTGTTGGATGCGCGGTTGAATCCGGTGCCGGTGGGTGTGGTGGGTGAGTTGTATCTGGCGGGTCCGGCGTTGGCTCGTGGGTATCACGCGCGGTTGGGTTTGACGGCGGAGCGGTTCGTGGCCAATCCGTTCGGTGGTGCGGGTTCGCGGATGTATCGCACCGGTGATGTGGTGCGGTGGAATGCTTCGGGTGCGTTGGAGTATGTGGGGCGTAGCGATTTTCAGGTGAAGGTGCGTGGTTTCCGGATCGAGTTGGGTGAGATCGATTCGGTGTTGGCGGCGGTGTCGGGTGTCGATTTCGTGGTCACTGTCGGGCGTGAGTCTGCTGCTGGGGCGACGGTGTTGGTGTCGTATGTGTTGCCGGTGGCTGGGACGGTTCTGGATGCGGCTGCGTTGCGGGAGCATGTGGGGTCGGTGTTGCCGGCGCATATGGTGCCGTCGGCGTTGGTGATGCTCGAGTCGATTCCGTTGACTCCGGCAGGCAAGCTCGACCGAAACGCACTACCCGAACCGGAACTCGGATCGCAGAGTGCGTTCGAAGCGGCGCAGACGGAGTACGAAGCCGCTGTAGCAGCGGTCTTCTGCGACGTTCTCGAGGTCGATCGGGTCGGAGTGACCGACAGCTTCTTCGATCTCGGTGGAAACTCGCTGGTGGCAACCCGATTGATCGCGCGAGCCAATTCTGCCCTCGGAACCGATCTGAAAGTTCTCGACCTGTTCGAGGCACCGACGGTGCGGGCCCTGGCAGAACGTGCGGAGGCAAAGGGTGCCTCGTTGCATCGCCGTCCGGCACTCGTTGCGCTCGACCGGCCCGAGTCCGTTCCGCTCTCTCTCGCACAGCAGCGAATGTGGTTCATCAACCAGTTCGATGTGGCGTCGCCCGCCTACAACATTCCACTCACCGTCCGGTTGACGGGTCGCCTGGACGTCACTGCGATGTCCGCGGCAATCGGCGACGTTCTGTCGCGGCACGAGTCTCTCCGGACGGTCTTTCCCACGGTGGGCGATCTGCCGAACCAGGTCATCACCCCGGTCGAGGACGTCACCGGCACCAACCTCCCACTCGACTTCGTCGAGGTCGACGCCGCGTCGGTCGACGCACTCGTCCGGAGCTCTGCCACAACAGGATTCGACGTCACGGTCGATCTCCCATTCCGAGCCGTGCTCTATCGGACCGGCGCGGAGAGTTTCGTGCTCGCCATCGTGGTACATCACATCGCTGCTGACGGTGCCTCGATGGCACCGCTGGCGCGCGACGTCATGGTCGCCTACGGCGCCCGGTCTGCCGGATCGGCTCCGACGTGGGATCCCCTGGCCGTGCAGTACGCGGACTTCGCCCTGTGGCAACATGCCGTCCTCGGCAACGAGAACGACCCCACATCCGTGGCGTCGCGGCAGATCGAATTCTGGCAATCGGCACTGGCAGATCTGCCCGACGTGTTGCCGATGCCGCTCGATCGACCACGGCCCATTCGGCAGTCGATGCGCGGCAGCGTCACCCCGTTCACCATTCCCGCCGATGTCGCCGCTCGATTGTCCTCGGTTGCGACCGAACACGAGTCGACGCTCTTCATGGTGGTCCACTCCGCACTTGCCTTGCTGCTCGCGCGGTTGAGCGGCACCCGCGACATTGCTATCGGAACCCCGATCGCCGGTCGAGGGGATGCAGCACTCGACGATCTCGTCGGTATGTTCGTCGGCACGCTCGTGCTGCGGACACAGGTCGAGCCGCATGCAACTTTCGGCGAATTGTTGGCCGCTACCCGACGTTCCGATCTTGCTGCCTTCGACAACACCGACATTCCGTTCGAGCGACTCGTCGATGTGCTCGATCCGGCGAGATCGACCGATCATTCACCGCTGTTCCAGGTTCTCCTCGAATTCCAGAACAACGCCTCGGCCACGCTGGAATTGCCCGATCTCACCGTCGAGTTCGAGGAAATCAGCACCGACACGGCGAAGTTCGATCTGCAACTCCGCGTCGATCAGAACCCCGCCGACGAGTCCGGCGCGTTGTCGGCTGCCTTCACCTACGCCACAGATCTGTTCGATCCCGACACCATCGATCGGTTCGTCGACCGCTTCCTGCGAATCGTCTCCACCATCGGCACGTCGACGGACGTCCGAACCGGCGACATCGACATTCTCTCCGCTGCAGAACGGGAACTCGTTCTGTTCGAGTGGAACGACACCGCACGATTGATCGAATCGTCCTCGGTCCACCAGCAGATCCCGGCGGGGGATATCGGTGTCACGCTGAGCAGCTTGTTCGACCGGCAGGTGCTCCGCAGTCCGTACTCGACCGCGCTGGTGTTCGAGGACGAGCACATCACGTATCTCGAATTGGACGAGCGTGCCAATCAGCTCGCCCGGCACCTCATCTCGCTCGGCGTGGCACCCGAAGCCCACGTCGGCCTGGCAATGCGACGATCGATCGACCTGCTCGTGGGCATGTACGCCATCGTCAAGGCCGGTGGTGCGTATGTTCCGATCGACCCGGACCATCCGGTCGAACGCTCGTCCTACGTGCTGTCGAGTGCTCAACCGGTGTGCATTCTCACCACGAGCCGCGACTGGATCAACATTCCGGTGGCAACTCCGGTTCTCGCCGTCGATTTGTTGGACGTATCGGATCGCGATCACTCCTCGATCACCGATGCCGACCGACTGGGCAGCCTGAGTGGTTCGAACACCGCTTACGTGATCTACACCTCCGGTTCCACCGGCCGGCCCAAGGGCGTGGCAGTCACGCACTCCGCCATCGTGAACCGCCTGCTGTGGATGCAGCACGAGTATCGTCTCGAGCCCGCCGACACCGTTCTGCAGAAGACGCCCGCCACCTTCGACGTCTCGGTATGGGAATTCTTCTGGCCGCTTCAGGTGGGCGCCAAACTCGTCGTGGCAGAGCCTGACGGACACCGCGACCCCGCGTATCTCTCCCGCATCATCGCTGACGAGCACGTCACCACCGTGCACTTCGTACCGTCGATGCTCGCGGTGTTCGCTGCCGGTGCCCGGGCCGCCGAGTGCGTATCGCTGCGGCTGGTCTTCTGCAGTGGCGAAGCACTTCCGCCTGCCACTGCGGCACAGTTCGCTCAGTTCTCCCTCGCGGAGTTGCACAATCTCTACGGTCCGACCGAAGCTGCAGTCGACGTCAGTTACTACCACGTGACCGGACGGGATCCGGTTTCCATCCCCATCGGCGCACCGGTGTGGAACACCCGGTTGTACGTTCTCGACGCGTCGTTGCGGCTGGCACCGATCGGCGCACCCGGCGAGCTGTATCTCGCCGGTGTCCAACTCGCACGCGGTTATGTCGGCCGCGGCGATCTGACGGCAGATCGCTTCGTCGCCGACCCGTTCGGGGAACCGGGCGAGCGGCTCTACCGCACAGGCGATCTGGTTCGCTGGCGCGCGGACGGTGAGCTCGAGTACATCGGCCGTACCGATTTTCAGGTCAAGTTGCGCGGCCTGCGCATCGAGCTGCCCGAGATCGAAGCCGTCCTCCTGCGATCCGAGTCGGTCGCCCAGGCGATCGCATTGGTGCACAAGGATCCGAACACCGGCGAGACACTGGTCGCGTACGTGGTGGGCGCACACGGTGCTGCCGTCGACCCCACCGATCTGACGGCCGAGGCCGCGCGGCGGCTTCCGGCCTACATGGTGCCCTCGCACGTGGTGGTGCTCGATTCGCTGCCGGTCAACGCCAGCGGAAAGCTCGATCGAAAGGCACTGCCTGCACCCGAGTTCACCGTCGCGGCATCGGAATTCGTCGGTCCCGAGAATCCCGTCGAAGAAATCGTGGCCGGCATCTTTGCTGACCTGCTCGGCATTTCTCAGGTGGGCGTCACGTCGAGCTTCTTCGAGATCGGTGGCAACTCGCTGATCGCGATGCGTCTGGTAGCGCGGGTCAACGCCGCGCTCGGAAGCAACATCGGGATCCGGGATCTGTTCGACGCGCCCACCGTGCGCGCGTTGTCCGCGGGCATCGACATCCGCGAACACGATGCCGAGGCAGCTCCGCGACTGGTTCCGCAGGAGCGCCCGGACGTCGTACCGCTGTCACTGGCGCAGCAACGAATGTGGTTCATCAATCAGTACGACACCGAGTCGGCTGCCTACAACGTCGCCTTCGCCATGCGGCTGAGCGGTGCCCTCGACGTCGATGCGATGCGATCGGCCATCGGTGATGTCCTGACCCGGCACGAGTCTCTTCGCACGATGTTCCCGCTGTCCGACGACGGCCCTGTGCAGTCGATTCTCGACGTGGCGTCTGCACTGCCGGATCTGACTCCGATCACCGCGGACGACGAGCGGCATGTGCACGAACTGATCGGCGATGTCGCCGGCTCGGGCTTCGACGTGGTGGCGGACGTTCCGTTGCGCGTCCGATTGATCCGGGAGCGCGAGAACGAGCACGTACTCGTCATGGTGGTGCACCACATCTCGTCCGACGGCTTCTCCAGCGCACCGTTGGCCCGCGATCTGATGGTGGCGTACAGCGCCCGTGCAGCAGGGCATGCGCCGAGCCAGGAACCATTGCCGGTGCAGTACGCCGATTACGCACTGTGGCAGCGTCGATACCTCGGCACCGAGTCCGATCCAGAGTCGCTGATGGCACAGCAATCGACCTACTGGGTCGACACACTGTCCGGCAGCCCCGAGGTTCTGCCGCTGCCCACCGATCGCCCCCGCCCTGCGGTGGCGTCTCTGCGCGGCGACTCGGTCTCGTTCGAGATCGACGCTGCCGTCCACGCGCGGCTGGCAACTGTTGCTGCCGAACACAATTCGAGCTCGTTCATGATCGTCCACGCCGCATTGGCCGTACTTCTCGCCCGGCTGTCCGGCACCGAGGACATCTCCGTGGGAACGCCGATCTCGGGTCGAGGGGATGCCGCGCTCGACGAGCTCGTCGGCATGTTCGTCAATACGCTCGTGCTGCGGACTCAGGTGCCGAGCTCCACTCGATTCGAGGATTTCCTCTCGGACGTTCGTGCTACCGACCTCGCGGCGTTCACGCACTCGGACATCCCGTTCGAGCGCGTGGTCGATGCGGTCGATCCCGCGAGATCGACCGCGCATGCGCCGTTGTTCCAAGTGATGCTCGAGTTCCAGCACACCGACCGACCGACGGTGACGTTGCCCGGCCTGTCGATCGAGGGCATCGAACTGCCCAACGACATCTCCAATTTCGACCTGCAGTTGACGGTCTCGGAAGAGTTCGACAAGTTCGGGGCACCGGTCGGCATCGGTGCCGGTTTCCGCTACGCCACAGAACTGTTCGACGCCGACACGGTCCGAGCCCTCGCCGATCGCCTCGCGCGAATCCTCGATGTCGTGACGACTGACCCGTCCGTCCGGATCGGGGACATCGACATCCTGTCGGACGACGAATACGCCTCCCTGGCTCCGGTTCGTGGGCCGCGGTCTGTGGTGGGTGTGGTGTTGCCGGAGTTGTTGGCTGGTGCTGTGGGTGTTGCTGGTGTCGGTGGTGTTGCGGTGGTGTCGGGTTCGCGGGTGCTTTCGTATGGTGAGTTGGATGCGGCGTCGTCGCGGTTGGCGCGGATGTTGATGTCGTGTGGTGTGGGTCCGGGGTCGTTCGTGGCGTTGGCGTTGTCGCGGTCGGTGGAGTCTGTGGTGGCGGTGTGGGCGGTGGCGAAGGCCGGTGGTGCGTTCTTGCCGGTGGATCCGAATTATCCGGTGGATCGGATCGAGCACATGTTGGTCGATTCGGGTGCTGTGGTGGGTGTGACGTTGGGTGCTCATGTGGGTGCGGTGTCGGGTGTGGGTGGGGTGTCGTGGGTGGTGCTCGATGATCCGGATGTGGTGGCGGATCTGGCGTTTCGGTCGGCTGCTCCGGTGTTGGATGCCGAGCGTTCGGGTGTGTTGCGTCTCGATGATGCGGCGTATCTGATTTATACGTCGGGGTCCACTGGTGTGCCCAAGGGTGTGGTGGTCACTCATCGTGGTGTGGGGAACTTGGCTGCTGAGGAGCGGGTTCGGTTCGGTGTGGGTCCGTCGTCTCGGGTGTTGGCGTTTGCGTCGCCGAGTTTCGATGCGTCGATTCTCGAGTTCGTGTTGGCGTTCTCGGGTGGGTCGACGATGGTGATTGCTCCGCCGTTGGTGTTCGGTGGGGTGGAGTTGGCGTCGTTGTTGGCGCAGGAGCGGGTCTCGCATGCGTTCGTGACGCCGGCGGCGTTGGCGTCGGTGGATCCGGTGGGGTTGGAGTCGGTGGAGGTTGTGGTCACCGGTGGTGATGTGTGTGCGCCGGAGTTGGTGGCGCGGTGGGCGCCGGGTCGGCGGATGTTCAATGCGTACGGTCCGACGGAGGCGACGATTTTCTCGTCGATTTCGTCGGCGTTGGTGGTGGGGGAGTCGGTCGATATCGGTTCTCCGACGATCGGTTTCGCGGAGGTGGTGTTGGATGCGCGGTTGAATCCGGTGCCGGTGGGTGTGGTGGGTGAGTTGTATCTGGCGGGTCCGGCGTTGGCTCGTGGGTATCACGCGCGGTTGGGTTTGACGGCGGAGCGGTTCGTGGCCAATCCGTTCGGTGGTGCGGGTTCGCGGATGTATCGCACCGGTGATGTGGTGCGGTGGAATGCTTCGGGTGCGTTGGAGTATGTGGGGCGTAGCGATTTTCAGGTGAAGGTGCGTGGTTTCCGGATCGAGTTGGGTGAGATCGATTCGGTGTTGGCGGCGGTGTCGGGTGTCGATTTCGTGGTCACTGTCGGGCGTGAGTCTGCTGCTGGGGCGACGGTGTTGGTGTCGTATGTGTTGCCGGTGGCTGGGACGGTTCTGGATGCGGCTGCGTTGCGGGAGCATGTGGGGTCGGTGTTGCCGGCGCATATGGTGCCGTCGGCGTTGGTGATGCTCGAGTCGATTCCGTTGACTCCGGCAGGCAAGCTCGACCGAAACGCACTACCCGAACCGGACTGGTCCGCTCAGGTCACCACGGGCGGCCGCGATGCCGACAACGCGGTCGAGAAGACGTTGGCCGGATTGTTCGCCGAGGTCCTGCGGCTGGACCGCGTCGGCGTCGACGATTCGTTCTTCGCGCTCGGCGGCGACAGCATCATGTCCATTCAGTTGGTCTCGCGCGCCAAGGCCGCAGGTCTTGCTCTCTCGCCGCGAGATGTGTTCGAGCACAAGACTGTTGCTGCACTGGCAGAGGTGGTCGCAGCCGGTGACGGGACTGCTCCATTGGTGCTGGAGGAATTGCCGGGAGGCGGTATCGGAGACGTACCGCTGACCCCGATCGTGGCATGGATGCTCGATCGCACGGCAGTGCTCGACAAACACACCCAGACCGCTGTGCTGACGCTTCCGGCGGACATCGAACTCGACGTTCTCGAAGCCACTGTCCAGACGGTTCTCGATCACCACGACATGCTCCGCGGTGTACTGCATCGCGGTGAGAACCCTGCGATGGAGGTCCTTCCCGTCGGATCGGTGGCGGCGCAGTCGGTTGTTCACCGAGTCTCGTCGACGACAGTGCACGGTCCGGAGTTCTCGGAGCAGGCCAAGACGGAAGCGGCGGCAGCAGTGTCCCGCTTGGCGCCTGATTCCGGCGTCATGATCCAGATGGTGTGGTTCGACGCAGGCACCGAGGGGAGCCGTCTGCTCGTTGTCGCCCATCACCTGGTGATCGATGGCGTGTCCTGGCGAATTCTCGTTCCGGATCTCGCGTCGGCATGGGCTCAGATCATCGGCGGAAACACTCCGGAGCTGGCTCCGGTCGGCACCTCGATGCGCCGTTGGTCTCACGGCTTGCGTGAGGTCACCGCAACCCGCGCCGACGAGCTGGAGATCTGGCGATCTGTTGTGGCGCAACCTGATCCGCTCATCGGATCGCGTGCTCTCGATCGCGAGATCGACGTGTACCGGACCGTGGACAAGATCGAGACGACTCTGTCGACCGACGTCACCGAGGGACTGCTGACTGCACTGCCCGACGCCTTCCACGGCAGCGTCAACGATGGTCTTCTCGCCGCTCTCGCCCTCGCCACCGCCGTCTGGCGACGAGGGCGCGGCGTGGTCGTCGACGACGCTTTCATCTCCCTCGAGGGCCACGGCCGCGAGGACCACGTCGTACCCGGTGCTGACCTCGGCCGCACCATCGGCTGGTTCACCACCATCTACCCGCTCAGATTGACCCTCGACGGTATCGATCTCGACGACGCTCTTGCCGGCGGTGCCGATGCAGCGCGCCTGATCAAGTCCGTCAAGGAGCAGTTGCTGGCCGTTCCGGATCACGGCATCGGCTACGGCATGGTGCGATACCTGGACGAGACGGGTGCCGCTGCTCTTCGCGACTTCCCGGCTCCCCAGGTCAGTTTCAATTACCTCGGGCGCTACAGCACCGACATTCCGGACGAGCTTCGCGGGCACGGCTGGTTACCGGTCGACGATTCCGGAGTCGGTGATTCGCAGGACGAGGATCTACCCGTCGCCGCTGTGCTGGACATCAACGCCGTCACCACGGCGACACCGACCGGCCCACGATTGGAAGCCTCCTTCGCGTTCCCGACAGGCGTGCTCGACGCGGCCGAGGTCGAAGAGCTGGTCGAACTGTGGCGACAGGCGCTCACCGCGCTGACTCTGCTTGCGCAGCGGCCCGGAGCCGGCGGTTTCACTCCGTCCGATCTCGAGCTGGTTCGGCTCGACCAGAGCTCCATCGACGATCTCGAACGCGTCTATCCGACACTGGACGACATCTGGTCGATGACGCCTCTGCAGGCCGGTCTGCTGTTCCACGCCGAGCTGTCGGATCAGTCCGTCGATGCCTACATCGTCCAACTCGTGTTGGAACTGCGCGGAGACGTCGACGAAGCTCGCTTCCGACGGTCCGCGCAGGCCCTGCTGCGTAGACACGCCAACCTGCGTACCGCCTTCGTACACAACACCGACGGCGAGTCGATCCAGATCGTGCACCACGAGGTGGACGTGCCGTGGTCGTCGATCGACCTCACGGGTCTGGACGACGACGACCGGGCAGCCGAGCTCGAACGCATCGAACACGAGGACCGGGCCACCCGTTTCAACATGGCGCAGGCACCGCTGTTGCGCTTCATGCTCGTCACGATGGCTCCGGGCGAGTGGCGTCTGGTGATGACCAACCATCACATCTTGCTCGACGGTTGGTCGACGCCGCTGCTGCTCAAAGACCTGCTGACCCTGTACGTGGTCGACGGCGACGAGACCGTGCTCCCGCGCGTCCCCGCCTACCGCGACTACCTGTCGTGGCTCGCAAAACGTGACCGCTCGTCGGCAACTGCGGCGTGGACCGACGCGCTTGCCGGATTGTCCGAGCCCACACTGCTGACTCCGGTCGAAAGTCGGCGCCAGGAATCGACGTTGGCCGGCCGCGCGCTGATCTCGTTGGACACCGCACGGACCGACCGCCTGCGGGCCGTCGCCCGAGCACGCGGCGTGACGATGAATTCCATGGTGCAGGCGTCGTGGGCAATGGTCCTCGGCACCTTGACCGGACGCTCCGACGTGGTGTTCGGTGCGACCGTGTCCGGACGACCGCCTGAGGTCTCCGATATAGAGTCGATGGTCGGCTTGTTCATCAACACTCTGCCGGTCAGAATCGTGCTCGATCCGTCCGAGACACTCGGTGAATACCTCGATCGGGTGCAGGCCGAGCAGGCCGCTCTGCTCGATCACCACTACCTCGGCCTCACCGACATTCAGCGGGCCGTGGGACCGGCCGTCGCCTTCGACACCCTGACGGTGTTCGAGTCCTACCCGATGGACCGTGCCGGCCTGTCGGCCGAGACCGACCTCGCCGGCATGCATGTCCACGACGTCCACGACGGCAGCGACACAGCGCAGTATCCACTCACTCTGGTCGCCATGGTCGACGACCGATTGCACATCGAGGCCAAGTATCTGCCCGAATTGTTCGAACACAGCGTTGTTAGAGCAACGATCGACAGAATCGTCCGGGTACTGGAAGCCATTTCCACCGACACCGATCGACGGGTCGGATCGCTGACACTGCTGTCCGAGGACGAACTGGCTCGACTGGCCCCGGTTCACGGCCCGGCGTCGTCGAGTGTTCGTCTGCTCCCGGAGATCTTCACCGATGCTGCGGCGACGAACACCGACGGCATCGCGCTGTGGAGCGAGAACGGCAGCCTCGACTACGCCGAGCTCGACGCGCGGTCCTCCGCTCTTGCCCGCGCACTCATCGCCCGCGGTGCCGGGCCGGAAAGTGTTGTCGCCCTGGCTCTGCCGCGCTCCGTCGATTCGGTTCTCGGAATCTGGGCGGTCGCCAAGACCGGCGCGGCATTCCTGCCGATCGATCCGAGCTACCCCCGCGATCGCGTCGAGCACATGCTGGTCGACTCGAACGCCTCCATCGGCCTCACACTGTCCACGCACGTGTCCGCGCTCGACGGTCTCGGCTCGGCCCGGTGGACCGTCCTCGATCAGGAAGACACCGCTTCCGAGCTTGCCGGGCTCTCGACCACCCCGGTGCGCGACGAGGAGCGAACGCGTTCGATACACGTAGATCAGGTCGCCTACCTGATCTACACGTCGGGCTCGACCGGTGTGCCCAAGGGCGTCACCGTCACCCATCGCGGTCTCGCGAACCTGGCAGAGGAGGAGCGAAGCCGATTCGAGGTGACTCCCGATGCTCGAGTCCTGGCTTTCGCTTCGCCGAGCTTCGACGCCTCCATCCTCGAACTGGTCATGGTGTTCTCCGGTGCCGCAACAATGGTCATCGCACCGACCTCTGTCTTCGGCGGTACCGAGCTGGCCGCACTGCTCGCCGAGCAGCACGTGACGCACGCGTTCGTCACGCCCGCAGCGCTGGCTTCCGTGGACCCCGAAGGCCTCACCGAGCTGCGCGTCGTCGCCACCGGTGGCGACGTCTGTCCGCCCGAGTTGGTTGCTCGCTGGGCGCCGGGTCGTCTGATGTTCAATGCGTACGGACCCACCGAAGCGACGATCTTCTCGTCGATCAGCGATCCTCTACACGGCGATTCCTCCATCGACATCGGTTCGCCGACAATCGGTTTCAGCGAGGTCGTTCTCGACGCACGGTTGCATCCCGTTCCGGTCGGAGTTGTGGGAGAGCTGTATCTCGCCGGGCCGGCGCTTGCCCGGGGCTACCATTCCCGATTCGGTTTGACAGCAGACCGATTCGTTGCGAATCCCTTCGCCGAGCCGGGTGCGCGGATGTACCGCACCGGAGATGTCGTGCGGTGGACCGAATCCGGGACACTCGAGTACGTCGGGCGGAGCGACTTCCAGGTCAAGGTCCGCGGGTTCCGCATCGAACTGGGCGAGATCGACGCTGTTCTGACCGACGATCCGACGGTCGAATTCGCCACTACTGTCGGGATCGACGGTCCGACGGGAAACACGATCCTGGTCGCCTACGTTCTTCCGCGGCCGGGTCGACAGATCGACGCCACCGCCTTGCGGACCCATGTCTCGAGTTCGCTTCCTACGCACATGATCCCGACGGCGTTCGTCGTGCTCGAGTCGATTCCGTTGACCCCTGCCGGCAAGCTGGATCGAAAAGCATTGCCCGCTCCCGATCTCCATCTCGGAAGTGATTCACGTGCTCCCCGTACCGCGACGGAGCGCATCATCGCCGAGATATTCGGCGAGGTGCTCGGAATCGACTCGGTCGGTATCGATTCGAGCTTCTTCGATCTGGGCGGAGACTCTCTCAGCGCCACCAGGCTCACCGCACGAGTCAACACTGCCCTCGACACTGCGATCAGTGTGCGTGCCCTGTTCGAGGCTCCCACTGTCGAGTCGCTCGCGGAGCGCGTGGACAGCAATCCGCTCGGTACGGCTCGACGCCCCGCGCTCGTGGCGAAGCCGCGGCCGAGTTCGATTCCGTTGTCCTTGGCTCAGCAACGAATGTGGTTCATCAACCAGTTCGATGTGACGTCGGCGGCGTACAACATCCCGCTCGCGGTTCGTCTGACCGGTCGTCTCGATATCGCTGCGATGAGCGCGGCCGTCGGCGACGTTCTGGAACGACACGAGTCACTGCGCACGGTGTTCCCCACCCGGGGGGAGCGACCCGAACAGAACATTCTCGATGTGCAGACTGCATCGACGGAGCTCGACGTTGTCGATCTCGACGCGGGCGAGGTCGTGGCGGCCATTTCGGCCGCAGCGGCACAGGGATTCGACGTCTCGACCGAGCTGCCCTTCCGCGCGGTTCTGTACCGGTTGGCACCGGACGAGTTCGTGCTCTCGATCGTCGTGCATCACATCGCCGCCGACGGCGCGTCCATGGCACCACTGGCGCGAGACGTCATGGTGGCGTACGGAGCCCGTGCCGCAGCCACAGCTCCGATGTGGGTACCGCTCGAGGTTCAGTACGCCGACTTCGCGATATGGCAGCGCGATGTTCTCGGTGACGAGTCCGATCCGTCGTCACTCGCCGCACAACAGCTGGACTTCTGGAAGTCCGCCCTGGCGGACTTGCCAGAGGTTCTCCCGCTGCCGTTGGATCATCCTCGCCCGGCCCGTCAGTCGTTGCGTGGCAACAGCGTTCGCTTCGAGATCGACCGCGACACCCATGCGACACTGGTCGACGTCGCGCGCTCCAACGAGGCAACCGTCTTCATGGCCGTACACGCGGCATGGTCGGTCCTGATGGCCCGACTGAGCGGCACCGAGGACATCGCAGTCGGTACCCCGATCGCCGGTCGAGGGAACGCCGCACTCGACAATCTGGTCGGCATGTTCGTGGGTACGCTCGTTCTGCGTACCGACGTGGCACCGCACCTCTCGTTCACCGACCTGCTCCGCGCCACGCGCACGGCCGATCTGGCTGCGTTCGACAACACCGACGTCCCGTTCGAGCGGTTGGTCGACGTACTCGACCCGACGCGTTCGACCGACCACTCGCCGCTGTTCCAGGTACTTCTCGAATTCCAGAACAACACCTCGGCGACGCTCGAGCTGCCGGACCTGACCGTCCGAGCCGTGGACATCGACGCACACGTGGCGAAGTTCGATCTACAGCTGACCGTTGCGGAGAACTTCGACGAGACCGGTGCGCCGTCCGGCATGACCGCGGCGATCACGTACGCGGCCGACTTGTTCGAAGAATCGTCCGTCCAGGAGTTCTCGGCACGCTTCGGTGCCGTTCTCGATGCAGTCACTGCCGATCCGGACAGGGCCGTCGGCGACATAGATCTGCTAATCACCGGCGAACTCGATGCGATGACGCACGGGTGGAACCACTCGGGTCTCGAGGCAGACGACGCGACCTTGGCCGACCGATTCGCCGCTGCTGCAGCACGATTCCCGGATTCGCGTGCCGTCGTCTTCGGCGATCGATCGATGACCTACGCCGAACTGGACGACCGTTCGAGCCGCCTGGCCCGGGTTCTCATCGGTCGCGGCGTGACGTCCGAATCGCTCGTTGCGGTCGCAATGCCGCGTGTCGAGCAACTGATCGTGGCGCTGCTCGCCGTGATCAAGTCCGGAGGCGGGTATCTGCCGATCGACGTCTCGTACCCGGCTGACCGACTCGCGTTCATGCTGGAGGACGCCTCGCCTGTCTGCGTCATCTCCACCGTGGCCGACAGCACTGCGGTTCCGGCCTCCGACGTCGATGTTCTCCTGGTCGATGCGCCGGAACTGATCGCGGAGCTGAACGATGTCTCCGGCACTCCGCTGACGGATGCGGACCGCTCGGGCAGGACCAGTGCAGATTCGATCGCGTACGTCATCTACACCTCGGGTAGTACCGGCCGTCCCAAGGGCGTGCAGATCGCGCACCGCAATGTGGCGACACTGTTTGCGAACACCGCGGATCTGTTCGACTTCGACGACCACGATGTCTGGACGATGTTCCACTCGTACGCGTTCGACTTCTCGGTGTGGGAACTGTGGGGCCCGTTGCTGCACGGCGGAACGCTTGTCGTCGTCGATTACTACACAGCACGCTCGCCGGAGCTGTTCCGCGAGTTGCTGGTGCGCGAGAAGGTCACGGTGCTCAACCAGACACCGACGGCGTTCTACCAGTTCGCGGAAGCCGACAGGGTTGCCACCGCAGCCGTGGGAGCTGCCGACGATTCCGCAGAACTCTCGCTGCGTTACGTGATATTCGGCGGTGAGGCACTCGATCTCGGACAGTTGGGCCGTTGGTATGCCCGACACGACGAATCCGCTCCGACCCTGGTGAACATGTACGGCATCACCGAGACGACGGTCCACGTGAGCCACCTCGCCCTGACCGAGGAGTTCGCCGCCTCGGCCTCCGCCAGCGTCATCGGTCAGGCGATCCCGGCACTGACCGTTGCCGTTCTCGACGCGCGTCTGAACCCTGTGCCACCTGGCGTGACCGGCGAAATGTACGTCTCCGGGGCACAGCTCTCGCGCGGCTACCTCGGACGGGCCGGTCTGTCGGCAACCCGTTTCGTGGCCGATCCCTCGGGTCGGGCCGGACACCGGATGTACCGCACCGGTGACACGGCGCGATGGAACCGCGACGGGGCGCTCGAATATCTGGGCCGCAGTGACATGCAGGTACAGCTGCACGGGTTCCGCATCGAACTCGGTGAGATCGAAAGCGCTCTGCTCGCATTCGACGGTGTCGCCGCCTCCGTGGTCTCGGTACGAGACGACGGATTCGGCGACCGCCTGATCGGCTACGTCGTAGCCGAATCCGGTCGAACCCTCGATCACTCCGCCGTTCTCGATTTCGTGGGCACCACACTGACGTCCTACATGGTGCCTGCCGCTCTCATCGTGCTGGACGAGCTGCCCCTCACCGCCAACGGCAAGCTCGATCGCCGCGCATTGCCGGCGCCGGACTTCTCGGCCAACGTCACCGAAAGTCGCTTGCCTGCAACAGAAGTCGAGTCCATTCTCGCCGGCCTGTTCGCGGACGTGCTCGGACTCGACACCGTCGGCGTCGACGATTCGTTCTTCGCACTCGGCGGCGACAGCATCATGTCGATTCAGCTGGTCTCCCGCGCCAAGGCGGCAGGCCTGGTGCTGGCTCCACGTGACATCTTCGAGCGCAAGACCGTGGCCGCGCTGGCCGAGGTGGTCGTTCTCGGCGGCGATGTAGTCGTACTGGAAGAGCTCGACGGCGGGGGAGTCGGCCCGCTGCCCCTGACACCGGTCGTTCGGTGGATGTTGGACCGCAGCACCGAATTCGGTCGCTACACCCAGACCGCTCTGCTTCAGCTCCCGGTCGGTATCGACACCACCACGCTCGAGCGCACAGTTCAGGCCGTGCTCGATCGTCACGACATGCTGCGGTCTCGTCTGTTCCAGGACTCGGACGGCACGTGGCGCGAGGAAGTGTCTTCGGTCGGCTCGGTGTCCGCCGCGTCCGTCGTCCACGCAGTCCCGGTGGATTCGGTCGACGGTTCCGAGTTCTCTTCCCGCGCCGCGGCGGAACTCGATGCCGCAGCAGACCGACTCGTCCCTGCCGACGGCGTCATGGTGCAGATGGTCTGGTTCCAGGGTCCAGGCGGATCCGGTCGACTTCTCGTCGTCGCACATCACCTCGTCATAGACGGCGTGTCCTGGCGAATCATCGTTCCGGATCTGGCGACCGCGTGGAGCCAGATCGTCGGAGGCGACGAGCCTGAATTGGACGCGATCGGCACGTCGATGCGCCGCTGGTCGACCGGTTTGACCGAGGTCACCGCGAGCCGGACCGGAGAGCTCGGGCTCTGGCAACGCATCCTCGACGGCGAAGATCCGACCATCGGCTCGCGACCACTGGACAAGCGAGTGGATGTCGACGCGACCGTGCAGCGCATCCGGACCTCGCTACCCGTCGAGGTCACCGAACGACTGCTCACGACTGTGCCGAATGTCTTCCGGGGCAGCGTCAACGACGGTCTGTTGGCGGGATTGGCTCTGGCGCTGACCGCATGGCGTCGCGAACGCGGAAACGCCGTTCGTAGCGCTCTGATCACACTCGAGGGCCACGGACGTGAGGACGCCGTTGTACCCGGTGCCGATCTCGGCAGGACCGTCGGCTGGTTCACCACGATCTTCCCGGTGCGCCTCGACCTCGGCTCCGTCGACATCGCCGACGCGTTGTCCGGCGGAGACTCCGCCGGCGCGCTGATCAAGGCCGTCAAAGAGCAGCTGCTCGAGATCCCTGATCACGGTATCGGCTACGGCATGCTGCGGTACCTCGATCCCGCGGCAACCGAAGCTCTGGCCGATTACGCCGCTCCCCAGGTCAGTTTCAACTACCTCGGGCGCTTCTCGACCGGTTCGTCCGAGGGCATGGAAGACGTGGGCTGGATTCCTGTGGCCGACGCCGAACTGGGCGACGCACAGAACCCAGACATGCCCGTACCTGCTGCGTTGGACATCAATGCCGTCACGACATCGACACCCGACGGCCCGCAGCTGGACGCCACCTTCGCGTTCCCGGCCGGGATCCTCGGTGCCGACGAGGTCGATCGGCTGATCGAGCTCTGGACGCAGGCACTCACCTCGATCACCGAGCACGCCTCGGCCGAGGGTGCGGGTGGTCTCACCCCGTCGGATCTCGAGCTGGTCGACATAGATCAGAGGTCCATCGAGGTACTGGAGAACAGATTCCCCGACCTGGACGACGTGTGGTCGATGTCGCCGCTGCAGGCCGGCTTGCTCTTCCACGCGCGCCTCGCGGGCGAGGTCGGCAGCGACACTGCGGGCGTCGACGCCTACATGGTGCAACTCGGCCTCGAGTTGCGTGGCACCGTCGATTCCGCGCGGATGCACGCCGCGGTCGACAAGCTCGTCTCGCGTCATCCGAATCTGCGGGCAGCGTTCGTCCACAACAGCACCGGCGAGTCTCTGCAGATCGTGCAGAGTGCGGTCACGGTTCCGTGGGCCGAAATCGATCTGCGCGGTGAAGCCGATGTCGAGGCTGCACTGGAAGCAGTCCTCGAAGCCGATCGCGGTGTTCGGTTCGAGATGGACTCCGCGCCGCTGCTTCGCTTCACGCTCATCACCCTCGCCGACGATCACTGGCGACTGCTGCTGACCAACCACCACATTCTGCTGGACGGGTGGTCGACACCGCTGGTCGTCAAGGAGCTCATCACGCTGTACGTCACCGAGTCCGACGACTCGATGCTGCCGCGGGTGCCTGCATACCGGGACTACCTGGCATGGATGCGGCAACGCGACGTCTCGATCTCCACCGCGCAGTGGGTCAGTGCGATGGCTGGCGTCGAGGAGCCGACTCTTCTGGTCACCGGCGATCGAGGGCGGCAACTGTCCACCGTCTCGCGCGAATCCGAGCGCTCGCTGTCGATCGAGACCACCGCTGCCCTACGCGATTTCGCGGCGCGGCGCGGGTCGACTCTCAACACACTGGTACAGACCGCGTGGGGCGTCGTGCTCGCGACACTGACCGGTCGAGACGACGTCGTGTTCGGTGCCACCGTGTCGGGACGTCCGCCTGAGGTCCCGGGCATCGAAGGCATGATCGGGCTGTTCATCAACACGCTGCCCGTTCGGGTCACGCTCGATCCCGGCGAGACGCTGGGCGCTCTGGTCGATCGTGTTCAGTCGGAGCAGGCGTCGTTGCTGGACCACCACTACCTCGGACTGACCGACATCCAGCGTGCGGCAGGTGCCGGGGTCGCATTCGACACGCTGACAGTGTTCGAGTCGTATCCGGTCGATCGGGCCGGTGCCTCTGCGGCAACGGATTTCGCTGGTATGCAGGTGACCGACATTCTGGGAACCGACGCCGCGCACTACCCTCTGACTCTGGTCTCGTCCGTCGACGAGCGCCTGAATCTGAAAGCCAAGTACCTGCCTGAACTCTTCGACGTCGAGGATGTCGACGCCATCGTCGATCGAGTCGAGCGGGTGCTCGACGCAGTGCTGGCTGACGAACAGCAGCCTGTGGCCCGACTCCGCCTGCTTGATCAGGACGAATTTGGCTCCCTTGCACCGGTATTCGGAATCGAGGGCCACTCGACGCGTTTGTTGCCGGAGATCTTCTCCGATGCCGCAGCGATCGATCCGGACGCCATCGCACTACGCAGCGCGGACGGAGAGCTGACGTACCGGGAGCTGGACCGACGGTCGAACAAGCTCGCGCGGATTCTGCTGAGCCACGGCGTGCACACCGAGACGTTCGTCGCGCTCGGTATCGCGCGATCCATCGAGTCCGTTCTGACAGTGTGGGCTGTCGCCAAGTCCGGTGCAGCATTCGTTCCGGTCGACCCGAACTACCCGGCCGATCGCATCGAGCACATGCTGGCGGACTCCGGTGCCAGTTTCGGCGTCACCACCCGTGCCCATCTCGACGACCTACCTTCGACCGTGCCGTGGATCATTCTGGACGATCTCGCCGCGGACGGCCCGAACGGCGTCGGTGACGAGCCGATAGCCGACAGTGAACGGCACGGCCGGGTCACCCTGGACAGTGCTGCGTACACGATCTACACGTCGGGTTCGACGGGCGTTCCGAAGGGCGTCGTGGTCACGCACTCCGGCCTCGACAACTTCGCGACCGAGCAGCGCGAGCGCTACGGCGTCTCGAAGGACTCACGGACGCTGCACGTTTCGTCGCCGAGCTTCGATGCCTCCGTGCTCGAATATCTGCTCGCGTTCGGCGTCGGAGCAACGATGGTGATCGTGCCGCCGACGGTGTACGGCGGCGAGGAGCTCGCGGCGCTGTTGGCCTCGGAGGCAGTGACTCACGGATTCATCACTCCGTCTGCACTCGCGTCGGTCGACCCGACCGGTCTCGACACGTTCGCCGATGTCGTCGTCGGCGGCGAGGCCGTCCCGGCCGAGCTGGTCGGCAAGTGGGCCCCCGGGCGCAATCTGTACAACGGGTACGGACCGACCGAGGCCACGATCATGTCCAACATCAGTGCACCGATGGTCGCCGGCGAACCGGTGTCGATCGGCGGGCCGGTGCGCGGCGTGCACGAGGTGGTCCTGGATTCTCGGCTGCAGCCGGTTCCGATCGGCGTTGCAGGAGAGCTGTACCTCGCCGGTGTGGGTCTGGCCCGCGGCTACCACGACCGAACGGGCCTGACGGCAGAGCGATTCGTCGCCGATCCGTTCGGCGCACCCGGTTCGAGGATGTATCGCACCGGAGATGTGGTGCGGTGGTCACCGGATCTGACCATCGAGTACGTCGGTCGAAGCGACTCCCAGGTCAAGGTTCGCGGCTTCCGCATCGAACTCGGCGAAATCGACGCTGCGCTCTCCGCGCATCCCGCGGTGGACTTTGCGGCGACCTTCGGCACGCCGGGGCCTTCGGGGGCCACGGTCCTCGTTGCGTACGTACGTCTCACAGGGGAGGGTGTCGACACCTTCGACACCGCTGTGCTGCGCGATCATCTCGCCGCTGCGCTGCCGTCCCACATGGTTCCGAGCGCCATCGTCGTGCTCGAGACCATTCCGCTCACCCCCGTGGGCAAGCTCGATCGTGCTGCCCTGCCGATTCCGGAGTTCGGCGCGGCCACGTCCTACCGCGAGCCGAACACCCCTGCCGAGCTCACCGTCGCTGCGGTGTTCGCCGAGATCCTCGACATCGACCGAGTCGGTGCCGACGACAGCTTCTTCGAGCTGGGGGGCGACTCGCTCAGTGCAACTCGAGTGATCGCGCGAGTCAACGCCGAATTCGGTACTGCGATCGGCGTTCGCACGATCTTCGAGACGCCCACGGTGTCGGGTCTGGCGAATGCGGTCGGTACCGCGGACACCCGAACACAGCGGCCGGCCCTCGTGGCAGTTCAGCGTCCCGAGCACATTCCGCTCTCGCTCGCTCAGCAACGTATGTGGTTCATCAACCGGTTCGACACCTCGTCGGCGGCATACAACGTGCCGCTGGTCGTCAAACTGACCGGGCAGCTGGACACGGCGGCACTGGCCGCCGCAGTCGTCGACGTTCTCGAACGCCACGAGTCGCTGCGTACGACCTTCCCCGAGGGTCCGCAATTCCCGGTACAGCTGGTGCATCCGGCCGGCGATGTGGCACCGACGGTCGAACCCGAACGGATCGATGCCGGTGTACTGACCGATCGCGTGGCTCTCTTGGCGGGTCGAGGGTTCGACGTCACCACCGAGATTCCGGTGCATGTCGAACTGTTCCAGGTGCTCGACACGACCGGCGCAGCGACGGACGATCATGTCTTCGTCCTCGCCATGGTGGTGCACCACATTGCCGCCGACGGCGCATCGATGGCACCGCTGGCGCGCGACGTGGTACTCGCGTACTCGGCTCGCAGCGCAGGACACGCACCGGATTGGCGGCCGCTACCGGTGCAGTACGCCGATTACACGCTCTGGCAGCGTTCGCTGCTCGGCGACGAAAAGGACGAGTCGAGCGTCGCCGCGGCCCAGTTGGAGTACTGGACCACAACGCTCGCAGGCCTGCCGGATCTGTTGCCGTTGCCCACCGATCGCCCTCGTCCGACCACTCAGGATTTCCGTGGTGGCCGGGTGCGATTCACCGTCGACGCCGAGATACATCAGGCACTCGTCGAGCTGACCCGCGAGCAGAACGTCAGTATGTTCATGGTTCTGCACGCCGCGTTCGCCGTGGTGTTGGCACGACTGAGCGGCACCGACGACATCGCGATCACCACCCCGGTGGCAGGGCGCGGTGACGCGGGCCTGGACGACCTCGTCGGTATGTTCGTCAACACCTTGGTGCTGCGCAGCCGGGTTGTCGACTCCACCTCGTTCGTGGATCTGCTCACGCAGGTGAAGGCACACGATCTCGATGCCTTCGATCACACCGAGATGCCGTTCGAGCGCATCGTCGAGGTGCTCAATCCCACCCGGTCGACGGCATACGCTCCGCTTTCGCAGGTGGCACTGTCGTTCCAGAACAACGAGAAGGCGTCGCTCGAGCTCCCCGACCTGCGGGTGGAGGGCTTCGACTTCGACGTACCCGTGGCCAAGCAGGACCTGCAACTCCTGGTGTCCGAGAATTTCGGGGACGACGGGCGACCGGCGGGCTTCGAGGCAGCGTTCGATTACGCCACATCACTGTTCGATGCGGCCACCGTCGACGCCATCGCGGCGCGTCTGGTTCGTGTACTCGACGCCGTCGGGAACGATCGACTCACCGCGGTGGGGGACATCGATCTTCTCGGTGCCGACGAGAGGCAGGCTTTGGCACCGGCCCGCGGGTCGGTTGACGTCGCGCTACGGACATGGCCGGAAATGCTCGCCGCGTCGGTGGCACTCGACCCGTACGCGGTCGCCGTCACCTATCGAGGCGTGAGCCTGTCCTACGCAGATCTCGACAGCTGGTCCAACCGAATTGCTCGGATGCTCATCGACTACGGCGTCGGCCCGGAAACGTTCGTCGCCCTGGCACTGCCTCGGTCGATCGAATCGGTTCTGTCGGTGTGGGCGGTTGCCAAGACCGGCGCAGCGTTCTTGCCGGTGGACCCGAACTACCCGTCCGATCGCATCGCGCACATGCTCGAAGATTCGCGCGCTGCAATGGGATTGACCGATGTCGACAGTAGGGATTCGCTACCCGACACCGTGCCGTGGCTTGTCCTGGACGATCCCGAGACGTCCTCGGAACTGGCTCGTTACCCCGTGGACGCCGTCACCGACTCGGAGCGCACAGCGACGTTGCACCTCGACCACCCGGCGTACCTGATCTACACATCGGGTTCGACGGGTCGGCCGAAGGGCGTGGCGGTGCGGCACCGAGGCATGGCCAACCTGCAGGCCGAGGTCATCGAGCGATTCCGACCGACCCGAGATTCTCGGGTGTCGCACATCGCCTCGCCGAGTTTCGACGCGTCGGTGTACGAGCTGACGATGGCATTCGGCGTCGGCGCCACGGTCGTGATCGTGCCGCCGGGTACATTCGGCGGCAGCGAACTTGCCGACCTGCTCGAGTCCGAACACGTCACGCACGCATTCCTGACTCCGGCGGCGTTGTCCTCGATCGACGAGACTCGTCTCGGCACTGTCCGCGTCCTTGCGGTCGGCGGCGAGGCCTGCACTCCGGAACTGGTGGCCAAGTGGGCACCCGGCCGCAAGATGTTCAACGGGTACGGTCCGACCGAGACCACCATTCAGGCGAGTGTCGGTGGGCCTTTGGTGCCCGGCGGCACGGTGGATGTCGGCAGCCCAGGCACCGGATTCCGGTTCGTGGTGCTCGACGCACGCCTGCGACCTGTCCCGGCGGGTGTCTCGGGCGAGCTGTACATTGCCGGCCCGGGCACTGCACGCGGGTACCTACGGCGATTCGGACTCACAGCCGAGCGGTTCGTAGCCGACCCGTTCGGTACTCCGGGTGAGCGGATGTACCGAACCGGTGACGTGGTGCGCTGGGGGAGTACCGGTGCCGTCGAATTCGTCGGACGCAGCGACTTCCAGGTCAAGGTGCGCGGCTTCCGTATCGAACTCGGCGAGATCGACTCCGCGCTTACCGAGGCCGAACAGGTCGGATTCGCCGCCACGATAGGACACACCGCGGCGTCCGGGGACACGGTGCTCGTCTCATATGTCCTGGCGGCAGACGGCGAAACGGTCGACACTGAGGCGCTCCGGGATCGAGTCGCCAAAGTGCTTCCGCCGCACATGGTTCCGTCGGCGATCATCGAACTCGACGACATTCCG
Organism: Rhodococcus ruber; assembly: GCF_027270735.1. Classification (GTDB taxonomy): domain Bacteria; phylum Actinomycetota; class Actinomycetes; order Mycobacteriales; family Mycobacteriaceae; genus Rhodococcoides; species Rhodococcoides rubrum_A. The sequence continues at coordinate 179,237 of NZ_JAPWIJ010000007.1, forward strand.
CTCACCCCTGTGGGCAAGCTCGACCGTCGGGCATTGCCGATACCGGAGCTGACGGTCTCGACAACTCCGTACCGAGCACCGAGTACCGACGTGGAGGCTGCTATCGCCGACGCCTTCGCTCAGGTTCTCGGAGTCGAGCGAGTCGGCATGGACGACAACTTCTTCGAACTGGGCGGAACCTCGCTGGTGGCCACGAAGATCGTGCCGGCCATCGAAGGTGCCATCGGAGTACGAGTGCCGCTGCAAGCGTTGTTCGTCGACCCCACACCGGCTGGGCTGGCCGCGCGGGTTGCGTCCGACGCCGATGCCGCGGGTGCCGATCTCGATTCGGTGTTCGGGGTGATGATTCCACTGCGTGGTACCGGATCGAAGGCACCGCTGTTCTGCGTCCACCCAGGAATCGGGCTCTCGTGGGGATACGCCGGTATCGTCTCGAAATTGACCGACGACCGTCCCGTGTACGGCCTGCAGCTGCCGAGCATCGTGGAAGGTACGACGTTCGGGTCGATTCGCGACCTCGCGCATCGGTACGCCGACGAGATCCGCACTGTCCAGCCGGTCGGTCCGTACCACCTGCTCGGTTGGTCGCTCGGCGGCTCGCTCGCTCACGCGATCGCAGTGGAATTGCGCAGCACCGGCAGCGAAGTTCGCACACTCGCTTTGCTGGACAGCTACGTCGACGGCCACGACGACGACAACACCGACGGAGCGTTGAGCGTCGAAAATCTGCTCGGCGGACTGGGTCTCGACCTGACGGCGCAGCCGTCGGCCAAGCCGCTGACCTACGAGAGGGGCGTAGAACTGCTCGACGAATCCTTGGGTCAGACGACCGGCGTGACTGCTGATCATCTGCGAAGAATCAACGCAGGATTCGAGAATTCGACAAAGATCATGGCCGAGTTCGTACCGGACGTCTTCGACGGAGATGTTTTGTTCTTTTCAGCAACGAAGGGTGCAAGCGACGGAATTGTCAGATCACCGCAGGAATGGCGACCGTACGTGACAGGGGATATCGTCATCCACGACGTCGAGGTTTTCCACAACGAGATGACAAATGCCGATGCGGCCGATGTAATCGGGCCGATCGTCGATTCTCATCTCGGTAATACAGCTGAATAACGTTTGGCGTGTTCTTCACATCGAGGAGCACCTGTACGAATAACATCGGCGTTCGGTACCAATGCGGTCGAATGCTCGTCACTACAACCAGGGGACAGAAGTGAAACTGATCAGAACAGCTACGGTCGCGGTGGCGTTGACCGCTGCGGTAGCAACCGGAGCGGGCCACGCCGTAGCAGACCCGTCGTCGGACACGGTGAACTACCAGACGTCGGTCAACCCGGATGGATCCGTCAAGACCATCCTCGACGCCGGCCTGTTCCGGGTCGATGCGACGAGCGAGACAGTGTCGATCATCGATCAGTCCGGTGCCACGCTCGCATCGGTTCCGCTGGAATACACCGTCAACGGCACGGTCTACTCGATCGCACCCCTGATCGGTGCGGAGGGTCGCGAGCTGACCTTGACTCCGCAGACTGTTCCCGTCGCGGACGTTGCGGGTCCTCGTACCAAGCAGCAGGCGTTCGACAACATGGTCAACCAGCTGGCCATCGGCTGGAACAACGGCGGCGGCGTCGGCACGGCAATCGGTGCAGGCCTCGGCTTCGCCATCGGCTGCGTATCCATCTTCCCGAACTTCATTTCCGGTTGCATCATCGGAACTGTGATCGGAACGGTCGCCGGAACGGTAATCGGAATCAACAACGGCAACCCGCAGGCTCAGCCCGCGGTCTTCGAGTACTTCACCACTCCGTAAGGCGCGGCGAGCGTCGACAAACGGCGAACTGAAACGGAGGGTAGGGCGCACGCGCCCTACCCTCCGTTTTACGTTCGGCCGGTCAGCGCTCGGCGCATGGACACGGCCTTGACCATCGTTTCCTCGAACTCCTCATCGGGATCGGAGAGTGCGACGATCGCACCGCCTACCCCGTACGTCACCTCGTGCTCGGTGGCGACAATCGTGCGGATGACGATCGAGAAGTCCGCAGTACCCGTGATCGAGAAGTAGCCGATGGCACCCGAATACACCCCGCGCGGTCCGTCTTCGAGCTTGTCGATGATCGCCATGGTGCGAATCTTGGGGGCACCGGTCATGGATCCACCCGGAAATGCAGCGCGGATACAGTCCGCCGCCGACGCGTCGTCGCGCAGGCGCCCGCGAACCGTGGACACCAATTGATGTACAGGAGCATAAGTTTCGACATCGAACAGCTTCGGCACGTGCACCGAACCAGGAATGCAGACCTGAGCCAGATCGTTGCGGACCAGATCGACGATCATGAGGTTCTCGGCCTTGTCCTTCTCGTTGGCCACGAGGTCGGCCTTCAGCGCGTTGTCCTCGTCGGAGGTCGCTCCGCGCGGACGAGTTCCTTTGATCGGCTTGGACTCCACGATGCGGTCCGCGTCGATTCGTAGGAAGCGCTCTGGTGACGCGCTCAAGACCGAGACCTCGGGAAAATTCAAGAACGCACTGTACGGAGTCGGGTTGATTTCCCGCATGTACGAATACGTGGCCGCAGGGTCGATCGAACCGGCCGATGTAGCGGTGTTGGTCAAGCAGACCTCGTATGTTTCACCGGAGCGGATTTCGGCGAGGCACTGGGAAATCAAATCGAGGTAGTGGGCGCGATCGTGCCGCAGTCGCGGTTCGAGCGAGTGCTCTGCTCCGAGCAGGGGAGTACCGGACGCGCCTGCACCGGAACGGGCCGCATGTGCGGATTGCCCGGACAGTCCACGCAGTGTGGCGGTTACCGAGTCGAACCACTGCGCCAGGACGGGGTCACCGGGCGTGGTGGCCAATCCCATCAGGTAGAGGGTGCCGGCCTCGTGGTCGAAGACCAACGCGCGATCCGCGAAGACCATGGAGGCGTCGGGGGTGGCAGCTGTATGCACCAATTGTCCGCCGGTATCGGCCTTCAACTCGTAGCCGAGATATCCGACGTAGCCGAGTCCGAAGGCAAACGGAAGGTCGTGGCGAGGGGGAGTGACTCGCTCGCGCAATCGATCGTCGATGTAGTCGAAAAATGTGGAGTGAACGAGCTCCGTCGTACCGTCGGCACTCTGCACGGTCACCGTGGTCTCGGCAACGGAGTAGGTCACGTACTCCGCGTGCGGCCCCGAACAGTCGCCCATGACGGTGAACCTGCATTCGGGCTCGAGTGCTGCGCTGCCGTCCAGCCAGAAACTCTTCGTACCGTCGGCGTAGAGCGTGGTGAATACCTGCTCGGGATCGAAAGCCTCGTCGAGAGAGCGAGTTTCGATGGTGAACATGGAATCCTGGGTACCTGCAGCACTCGATGCGTTGGACTGTGCCAATGTCAGGTCTCTGAAGTTGGCGAGCAGCTCGCGTCCGTACTCGGTACTGATGGACTCGGGATGGAATTGCACTCCCCACATCGGCTTGCTGCGATGCCGAACTGCCATCACCAAGCCGTCGGGTGTCCATGCGACTTCCTCGAAGTCGGCGGGAGTGCGGGTCACGACCAGTGAGTGATACCGAACTACCGAGTAGGGAGTCGGAATCCCGGCGAAGAGATCGACACCGGTATGAGTGATATCGGTGATCCTGCCGTGCATCGGTGCCGGTGCAAGATCGACACTGCCACCGAACAGGTGGCACAGCCCTTGGTGCCCGAGGCACACACCGAGGATCGGCAGACCGGATTCGGTGATCACTCGACTGCTGATGCCGAAGTCCTGTTCCACATCAGGGCGTCCGGGCCCGGGGGAGATGACCACGTTGTCGTAGGCGCCGAAGTCCAGAGACGTCCACTCGACGTCGTTCTTGACCACTGTCGGCGGACGGCCGTTGACCTCCGCCAAGAGGCTGTACAGGTTGTAGGTGAACGAATCGTAGTTGTCCACGAGGAGTGTGTTGATGGTCATCGACGTGCTCTACCGTTCACTCTCAGGGCCGAGCCCAGCGGCCGGAGCGTCGATGATCAAGTCCTCGACGCGACATGCTTCGGCAATCATCGATCGATACAGTTCTTCGAGGAAGTCGGGGGACAGACCATTTTCCGACGCGAATTCTCGGGCGCGCTCGGTCACCAAACCGACGCGTCCGGGTTGCATCATCGGAATGGCATGTTCCCGCTTTACGTGTGCAACTCGGACACACACATCGATACGGTCTCGAATTGCAGCGCGCAGAACTTCGTCGATTCCGTCCAACTCACGCCTCAGCTCGACGAGCTTCTGTTCGCCTACTGCGCGATGACCTTCGGATTTCGCCTCGGAGGCAGCTGTGCGCAGAGCGTCGTTGGAGCGTTGATCAGAATCCTGGCTCACGAGTTACTGCCCCCTGATGTTTTCGACTCCAGTGGTGATGATTATCGGAATGCACCGACAATTGTTACGGCAGACATTGCCGCTCGACCTCCTGCGCGGTAATCGATGCTCGATCATGACACCTCGCGCGGTTTCACCGCCACTCAACAGTATTGGAACCCGCGAAAGCGCGACGATAAACACACCGCCCTCTTCCGGAACGTACGTCGAGTTGGAACAGCACAAAAAAACTGCACCGCCGGATTGTTTCCAATCAGACGGTGCAGACGACGATACTCATGCTCCGCGGCGCTTGACCTTCAACAAATCCAAGCGCTCTTTGAGGAGTTCTTCCAGCTCGTCCACCGAGCGCCGTTCGAGCAGCATGTCCCAGTGCGTGCGCGGCGGCTTGACCTTCTTGGCCTCCGGCGCGGTTCCCTCGATCAGCGACCCTTCGAGACCGTTTCGGCAAGCCCAGGTGCCGGGGATTTCTGCGTCGTCGGCGAAGGGGACGTCGAACTCCTCGCCGTTGTCGCATCGGTAGCGTGCAACGCGGCGAGGTGCCAGGTCGTGATCACGATCGGTCTCGTAGCTCACGGCTCCGAGTCGGCTACCTCGAAGTACACGATCTGCCATGGTGAAGTCCTCTCCATCGATAGTAGGTACGCGCGTCGGTGTCATCCGTCGACACCGAGCTACACCGTCTACCCACTGATCTACAACGTCGCCGCGCGTCGGTTCGTTCCCGGGCCGATGGAGCCCCGGCGCGATGCCATCGTCGCAGCTGGTGAATGCATCTTACCTTCCGGCCGCAGTAGGCTGAACGACCATGTCCGTCAGAACCCGCCGTGACCAGACGTGCACATGGTGCGGACGCCCTGTCGCCGACTCCGGAACCGGACGCAAGCGACGGTACTGCCGTCAGTCGTGTCGCCAACGTGCCTACGAGCAGCGCAGTGCGATGAAGGAAACCTCGATTCCCGACGACGCCGTCATCTTGACGGCCGAAGAGGCGTCGGCGGCTGCCGATCGAGCGTTCGAGGTTCGCTGCGCCGCCGAGGACGTCAGCACCGCAGTCTCGGAAGGTGCCGACGCCACGGAACTGCACCGCTTGTGTGTCGAACTGTTGACCAAAGCGCGCGATGCGGAGCGGCTGCGCTGAGGAAGACAGGGAAGGTCCGGTGGATCGACCACACTGAACTGTGGTTCCACCCTCGTTCACCGGCAGCATGGACAATGGACGGAGTTCGCGCATGTGCGCGGATGAAAGAACACGAAGAGGAGCTCCATGGCGTTCTGGGATCAACTCAAGTCCAAGGCACAGGAACTGAACGGGCAGCTGCAAACCAAGACCAGCCAGTTCAAGAACAAGGAATTTGCCAACGGCAGCATGGCCATGTGCGCGCTCATCGCGGCAGCAGACGGCACCATCGATCCTGCCGAACGTCAGAAGACAGCAGCCCTGATCGCCGGTAACGAGGCTCTGCGGGTGTTCGAATCCGACGAACTTCGTCAGAAGTTCGACTGGTACTGCGACAAGCTGCAGGGTGACTTCGACTTCGGGAAGGTCGAAGCAACTGCCACGATCGGCAAGCTGAAGTCGAAGCCCGACCAGGCGCGAGCCGTCATCCAGATCGGCATCATCATCGGCGGCGCAGACGGTCATTTCGACGATCACGAGAAGGCTGCCGTCCGCAACGCATGTTTCGCAGTGGGAATCGATCCGGCCGAATTCGAGCTCTGAGACCTTCCGACCGATAGAGGACGAACATTCGATTGCAGCAACGGCGATCGGCAAAGGTACGCCTTCGCCGATCGCCGTTGTCGTCGGGACGGTGTGCGCTGTGATTTAGCCGGAATGCCGGGATACTTGGGTCACTCCGACTGCATATGCCGATGTCGTCGCGCCGTTGGAGATCCGGTTGCGACCCACCAGCAGAGAGACCGTGCATGACAGTTGCCGCGATCTACCTCGTCATCGCCTTCGGCTTGGGCGGACTCGCCATGGCGGTCCGGCTACCTCCACTGGTCGGCTTCCTGGCGGCCGGCTTCGTCATCAATGCCCTCGACATCGGTGATGTGCCCCAACTCGAGCTGATGGCAGACCTCGGCGTCACATTGCTGCTGTTCGCCATCGGTCTCAAGCTCGACGTGCGAATTCTGCTGCGCCGAGAAGTGTGGCTGACGACGTCGATCCATCTGGTCGTCAGCGTGGTGCTCGGTACCACCGTCCTGTGGCTCGCGGCCGTCGCCGGAATGGCCATGCTGTCCGGGCAGAGCACGACGACGATCGCATTGCTCGCCTTCGCAATGTCTTTCTCGAGCACAGTATTCGTCGTCAAAGTTCTCGAAGAACGAGGCGAATCGCACGCACTCTACGGTCGTGTGGCCATCGGTGTGCTCGTGATGCAGGACATCGTTGCCGTGGTGTTCCTTACCGTCACCAGCGGCACACTGCCCAGTCCCTGGGCGGTGACTCTCGTACTCCTGTGGCCCCTGACACGGATCCTCCGAAAGGTATGGAGCGGGCTGGGCCACGGCGAGATGCAGTCGCTCTTCGGCATCGTGATGGCCCTCGTTCCGGGTTACGCCTTGTTTTCCGCGCTGGGGCTCAAAGGAGATCTGGGAGCCTTGATCATCGGCGTTCTTCTGGCATCGCATCCGGCTTCCTCCGAGCTGTCCCGATCGTTGTTTCATGTCAAGGAACTGCTGTTGGTGGGCTTCTTCGTTTCCATCGGCCTCTCCGGGTTGCCCGATGTTCCCAGCCTCGGAGTCGCCCTGCTGATGGTGCTCCTACTGCCGCTCAAATCGGTGCTGTACCTGGTGCTGTTCGCCATGATGAAACTGCGGTATCGAACCGCGCTGCTCGCGGGATTGAGCCTGATGAACTACTCCGAATTCGGTCTGATCGTCGTCTCGGTGGGAGTGACGACCGGGCTGCTGGCACCGGCGTGGCTGGTCGAGATGTCGATCGCCGTGGCGTTGAGCTTCGTCGTGTCGGCTCTGGTGAACGGCCGGGGGCACCTGATGGTGGAGAAGATCGCGGCGCGGTTGCCTGATCAGGACGATCAGAGCCTGCACCCGGAGGAACGCTCCGGGGACGCGGGCGACGCCGAGGTCGTCGTGATCGGGATGGGGCGTGTCGGATTCGCGGCGTATCAGCGGCTTACCGAGCACTACCGGCTCAGCGTGGTGGGGGTCGACTACGACGGTCCTCGAATTCGTCGACTCGCGGAACAGGGTCTGCGAGTGCTGGAGGGGGACGCTACCGATCTCGATTTCTGGAATCAACTGCGGCACTCGGAATCCGTGCGGATCGCGGTGCTGGCAATGCCACGTCACGGAGCCAACGTCACAGCACTCGCCTGTCTCCGCGAATCCGGATTCAGCGGAACCGTCGCGGCCGTCGCCCGCTACGACGACGAAGTTCAGTGGGCCAAGGAACACGGTGTGGACATCGCGTTCAACGTCTACGCCGGTGCCGGACTGGAGCTGGCGGATCAAGTGGGACACGGTGCCCCAAGCCCCCTCGGCGACGGAGTCGACCCCGAGTCCGACGAACCGCACATACCGGGCAACTCCAGATGAGCCGGCGGGACATCGACCGATCGATCAGGTACTGCCTGCCGCTCCGCCTCCTCCACCTGCACCTCCGCCCGAGGCAACAGATCCGCTACCACCGGACACGAACACTCCGGAGAACGCCGCCCAGGGGAGCACCACGGGCCCGCCCGTCGCGTATTCGGCACCCGCGGGTGATGTGAAGGCTCGCAGCGGCGTGTCATTCCCGGGGTCGGTTGCGGCCTCCAGTCGTTTGCGAAAATAAGGGGCCAAGCCGAATGCAACGATGTCGGGCAGAGCTGCATCGAGATCGACCGACTCATCGTTGTCCTTGGCGGCCTGTTTCAGTCCGTCTCGGTATGCCTCCCAGGGGCGGGAGGCGTCCAGGCCTGCGACCGAGAACCGTGAGTACACGATCGCCGTCGACAGTCCCGCAACGAAGAGTAGGGCCGATGCCACTACCGCAAGCCACATCGTCGGGGCACCCGACGTCGCAACGGCGATTCCTCCGATCGCGACCGTTCCGCCGAGTACGCCCAGACCGGCCAGCACTGCCCGGCGTCGACCTGTGCCGTCGGCAACGAATCCGCTGGAGTGCAGTCTTTTGTCCACGAGATCTTTCGTTGCGCCGGGACCCCGCGCGACCTTCGTCAACTCGTCGCCGTGTACGACATCGTCTTCTGCACGTTCGGCGAGCATCGACCAGACCGCCTGTTGGACATCGCCGCGGACACGGGTTCGATCGAGAAGCCTGATCCTGACTGTTCCTCTGTCGAACTTTCCCGGCTTCTTGTCCTGCTCGAAGGTGAGCGCATCGGCGGTGGCAAGCGCCAGTACGGTCCCCGGTACGCCGCTGGGCTGCGCGCTGCGGTGTACCAGAGCGGTCGCGTACGCCGCGTCGGTGGCCTGGTCCGGTCGGACCGTGGTCGGGGATTGTTGGGAGACAGTCGGTTTCGCGCGGGTGCGAAACACCGTTACCACCACGAGCAGCCCGAGAAGCGCGATCACCGAACCGGCCCATGGCAGCCATGTCGAGCCGGGACCGTCGGCGACCCTGTCCAGGGCCGTCACTGGCGGACCGTTGCTGATGTCGGACCTCAGGCGGTCTATCCCTGCGGTCAGGCTGCCAGCGACGTCACCATCTCGCAGCGGCGGAATCAGTGCGTCCTCGACGATGGCCTCTTGCTCGTCCCGCGGAACGCTGCCGTCGTCGTACGTGCTGCCGAGAAAAATACCCGCGCGAGCCTCGTCGACCTTTCCCGGCACCCGGTTTATCAGGATCGCGCCCGCAGTGTCCTGGTCTACGCCTGCCGCGGACACCCATCTCTGCTGCAGGTCTTCGACCTGATCCAGCGTGTCATCGGAATCCGCATCGAGTTCACGCACGTAGGCGATCACGTCAGCACCGGTTTCGGATTTCACGTTCTCCAACTGACGCTGGATGTCCGAGATCTGCGACGGATCCAGCGAGTAACCCGTTCGGTCGTAGACACGCTGACTCGATGTCAGCGTGTCGAAACCGGCGTCGGCCGACGAGTCGTCGGAGCAACCGACGAGGCCGAGTGCCGCGAAGAGGGCGATCAGTACCGCGGTAACCCGGCGGTTCGAGCTCCGACGACGGGATGTCTCAGTGAACGCGTCCATCGACGAATGCTAACCAGAGGTCTTGTGCGGTAGCCAGCACATTCGACCGAAGCGACAGCAAATATCGGGACAGCCGCTTAGCCTTAATTCGTCACTGTGACGAATTAAGGCTAAGCGAGCGAGTGTAGGAGAGGGCGTACCGTCCGAGCCGAAGTGAGCCGATCCCATGACAGTGGACAGACAAGGGCCGGCGGCTGCGAGAGCTGCTCACTCGATGCGCGCCACATTCCTCGTATGCATGTCGACACCGACGAGCGGAATGACATCGACTCGAAACCGAACAGTGAAGAGCTACGGCCGAATCGACAATTCGAGGGAAACTGTCCGGGTTCAGCGAACTGCACGTCGGAAGTTTTGCCGATAATCAGCATTATGTCAACTAACCTTCAGTTCCTGCATCGGATGCGCGATCCCCTGAGGCCGCGCCTTGGCCGCAGCTACCAGGTCACCGAGAAACACGCGGTGCGGGCCGGCGGCAAGTACGTCTCCCCGCGACAACGACCTCTGGTGAGTGCGGCGGCTAGCTAGGAGTCGGACAAAGATCGGACTGACTGATACCGGGCAAGACCGACAGTTGCGCCGAGCACGACGACTACGACTCCGATTACTACCGTGAAGACGGGCGAACTTGTGTTGAAGTTTCTCCACCACGCAATAGCGATACCTGCGCCGCTAGCGAGAACGGCCCCCACTGGAAGGAGTGCGGCAAGCCACCTCACCGTCGACGGGTTGTGAGGATCGTGGCGAAGGATGAACCACACGCAAAGAAGTGAGCACAGGTAGGCCAGCAGACCCGCCGAAGCGTAGAGCGGAAGAACAAAGGGACCAAGATCGAAGGACCAGCGGTTGGAAAACCCTCCGACGACGAGAAGTAGGACGACCGCCGAACCCATAACGATGCCGACGAAAGAGGCCGGAACAACCAGACCGAGCCGAAGTGCGCGACCAGACACTCCTCGCTCGTCTGCCAGCTGGCGGAAGGTCCGAGTCCTGTCGTCGCCCAAGACCGTGGTCACACCGTGCCCATCACGGTGTGCGCCTGCGAGTTCGGCTTCCAATTCGTCAAGCAGTTCGGCCCGATCGACACCGCGCACACCGCGACGTCTCCACAGGCGATTCGCCTCCCTCAACACGTCTTGAATTCTGCTGTTCTCGACATCTGCAACAGAGGTGTTCATGAGACGACCTTTCTGTTGTCGACTGAGTCGGCCGATCGAAGAAGCGAGGTGACGCTAGAGGACACAGCAATCCATTCGGTCGTGCCGCTCTCCAATGCATCCTCTCCGATTGCGCTGAGCGAGTAATACTTCCGAGGCGGACCAGACGGAGATGGCGATTTCACGGAGACCACGAGCCCAGTCTTTTCCAGGCGAGCAAGCAGCGGATAGGCCGATCCTCCCCCGACCAGCAGGTCTTGCTCGGCAAGTCGTCGAGTCAGTTCGTAGCCATAGACGGGCCGTTCTTTGAGTAGCGCCAGTAGACACAAGTCCAAAACCCCTCGAAGCACCAGGCTTCGCCTCTCGACAGCACTCATGCTCAACAAGGTAGCTGCTGCTAGCTTGTTGAGCAAGAGAGAGCGTCGGAAAGCCGGGCTTCACCAGTAGAAGTCTGCATATCGTTCTGGCTCAAACCTCGTCCTGTCGCGCCATTCCGTGCACCGTCGAGTTCCATGACTTCGACGAGATCGAGTTGGACGAGATCGAGTTGATTGCCGTCCGGTGTGCGCCGGGGGTATCCCCACATCAGGCGGTGGCCGTCGATGCGTAGATCTCGGAACGGGTGGAGCGACCGCAGTTCGTTGCCGTAGGGGCGGCGCGGAGTTGCTTCCTCGAGAACGTAGTCCAGCGCGATCCCGCCTTCGACGATTCCTGACGTCTGGCCGAGAAGTACTGGCACAATAGGGCTTTCAAGTGTCGCGCCGTCTGCGTGAAGTGCCGCCAGATGAGAACGACCTGGCCGTCACCGTGGGATCGGTCAGCTGGTGCACCGAATGGGTCGGTATCGAATTCAGTTCGCTCGGGTCAGGCGGGGAAATCGGCGCTACGAGAAAGCGTTTCGTTCGATCGAATGTCGCCAAGGTTCCGTTCCAGCGCGTCGATCACGGCGTCGTACCCGCTGTTGCCAAGGATCAGCCGGCGTGGCGGCGGGCCTTGGGCCATCGCTGCGATCACCGCACGAGCACCGCGATGCGGATCGCCCGGTTGCACGCCGTTCATGCCGACGAAAGCGGCACGGACCTCGTCCAGCATGTCGTGGTATTCCGGAATCGCTTCCGCGACCGGCTCGTCGACGAATCCGACGTATGCGTTCGTACGGAAAGCCCCCGGTTCGACTGCCAACACGGAGATGCCGTACTCGGCGACCTCCTGGCGCAGCGCGTCGGTGACGGCCTCGATCGCGTACTTCGTGGCGCTGTAGTAGCCGAATCCGACCGCCGCCAGAAGCCCAGCCACTGAGGACACATTGACGATCCACCCGCTTCCACGGGTGCGCATCCCTGGTAGCACTGCACGCGTGACGGACAGTACTGCGAAGAAATTCAGCTCGAACATCGCCCGCATCGATGCTTCGTTCATTCCCTCGATCGATCCGAACCAGCCGCGGCCGGCGTTGTTGACCAGCACGTCGATACCGCCGAAATGCTCTTCGGCCGCTCGTACCGCCAGCTGTACCTGTGCCGCGTCGGTGACATCCATCGGCAGGACGAGAACGCGGTCACCGTACTCATCGGCCCACGACGTGAGTTCCCCTGGACGCCGGGCGGTGAGTACCACGCGGTCCCCCGCCTCCAGCGCTACCTCGGCGTACGCCATACCGAAGCCGCCTGGTGTGCCACCGGTGATGAACCATCGTTTGCTCATGGCTCGATCACCAACCGGTTGATCAGTGCGCCGTCCAGGGTGAAGCGATAGTGCAGATCGACAACTCCCCCTGGGAAATTGCCTTCCAGGTGCTGCGTGACGTCGACAGTCGTGCCGGTAGTGGTCGCTCCGGTGAACTCTGTCGTGTAGGTGTACTCACTCTCACTGACCGAGGCGGTCAGCCAGGCCTCGATCTCGTCGCGGCCCGAGTGGTCGTGGCCCTCATCGGTCACCACTGCATCTGCGGTGAACACGGTGAGCGCTCGGGTGCCTTGGCGGGCGTCGAGTGCGGTCATGAACTTCTTTACGGTGTCCGGGAGTCCATCCCATTCTGTGGTCATGCCACCACCGTGATGCCTCCCCCAGGGGGAAGGTCAATACAGGGTCGACACACCGGTGTACGTGCCCGACATTCGCCTTCACGTGGTCTGGGAAACACTCCCCGCGGTTGCTGGGACGGACCGCAGAAAGCACCGAGCCGACTCCAGCCGATCGGCGTCGTAGTGTGTCCATTTCGCGGCCGGCACATCCTGGCGTCCCACCTCACTGAATCCCCGTCTGCTGAAGAAATCTGCAGCATCACCGCTGACGGTCACAGCGAACAAGTTCGCGATCCCTCGCTCGCGACAGAGATCCATCAATCCATCGATCAGTAGGCCCCCAGCGCCGAGACCGGAAAACTCTGCGACCGTGATCAAGCCCGACACCTCGCCGAATCCGGTTCCGACGTATCGGTCGACCTCGAGTCCCACAATTCCGGCCAGGTGTCCGGTGCGTAGGACCCGAGCTCCCAGCCCACCGGCCGCCATCCTCGCAATCTCGATCCGGCTGCGCCGCTTGAGAACCCCTTCGCGGACCCCCTGCGCGACCAGCGTCTCGATCGCCGGAAAATCGTCCACCTGAAGCGATGCCAAGTGTAGGTATCGACCCTGGGTCAGGACGGTGCCGCGGCCGTCGAAGGTGAACAGCTCGAATTCGAGATCCTCTGCACGGCAGAGATTTACGCTGTAAGCACCGCCTGCAAGCGCCTCCTGTGCAGCGTGCGGGAAGTCCTCGAGCCCTCGTTCGGCCAAGTGACGGGAAAGACGCTCGCGGTGCACGTCGATATCCGCGAAGCTACGAGGCGGAGTCCCCCAGCCGCCGCCCGGATCGGTGAGCACCATTTTGGACGCCCGGACGCTCGCAGCTACCGACCCGGCGGTGCGTGCGACGTCGGAAGCCTCGGTCCCGATCACGACGCATTCCGAGTCCGCGATGGCGAGCCACAGACGGGCAACTGCCTCGTCGGTCCACGCGGTCGAACCGTCCATGGAAAGTCCACCGACCGCAGTAGAGGCGTCCGAAACGTATTCGGACGGAACGACAAAGATGAACCGCGTATCCCCTGAACCGAACTCTCCCACTGTGCGGCTGACTGCGTCCAGACCCGCGGCGCTCACGACGGGTACTGCGACCACGATGGTGACCCCGCGGAACTCTTCGATGAAGAAGTCCCGCTCGGAAACAGGCACGCCACTGGAAGTCAGCTCGACCGCTGCCTCGAGCGGTGCTGCCCGCCTCGTCCTCACCGTGCGCGGACTTGCTCGAAAGTCGTCGTTCGTCATGATTGCTTCAGTCTGGACTGTTCCCACCGCACCCCGCAACGCGTCCGGAACTCCGCTGCGGCGTACGCGGTAGCACGATCAACCACTCGACGACTCATCGACGTTGTTGCTTTCGACTACGTGTGGTGGCCGGCACGGACTGGCTATGCTCCGAACATGACGACACGAGGCATCGTGTTTTTCGACATCGACGGGACGCTTGTCCCATCGATGTCCAGCGGCAGTTTTCTCGCGTCACGCTTCGGTCACCAGAAACAACTCGATCATGCCGAGCGGCTGTATGCCACCGGTGAGCTGACAAACGAAGAGGTGAGTGTCATAGACGCCGAAGGGTGGCGTGGCATGAGCACCAGGACCGTCGAAAGGTGGCTCGATGATCTCCCACTGATCGACGGTATCGAAGAAGTGACGTCCTGGTGCCATGGCCATCGGATCGAACCGGCCCTTGCCTCGCTGGCTTGGCAGCCCGTCAGTAATTCGATCGCGCGGCGGTACGGGTTCACCGCCAATGGCGGACCGCGAGTCGGCACCTCCGAGTTCGTCTATGACGGGACGGTGGCCGAGCACTTCGACGAATACGACAAGCGCGATCGTGCGCTCGCGCTCGCAGCCGAGCGACGTATTCCAGTGCAGCAGTGCTGCGCGATCGGTGACAGCCGGTCCGATGTTCCGTTGTTCGAGGTTCTTCCCGCGTCGCTCGCCCTGAACGCGAGCCCAGCCGCCCGAGAGGCTGCCACCGCAGCGATAGCCACCCAGGATCTGACCGCAGTCATACCTTGGCTGGAGGCGTGGGAACGCGGACTCGACCGATCCTGATCAGCGATCTTCGGACAGAGCCCGGCTCGCCGCAACGGAAGCTGCTCGTGTGCCTGGTACCGGCGACCAATTGATGACGACGTCAACAGGCTCCAAGGGTCAGGATAGGTGCCGCCGATGACGCCTGCGCGATATTCTCTGCCTATGGCAAGCAACCCCGCAGTCAGAATCTCCGGGCTGCGAACGTTGATCGACCACCCCCGCACGGGCAGCTCGGAACGGGACACGGCGCAGCGCATGCTGAATCGGATACTTCGCACGTCGCGGCCGATCACCGACGCTCGTCGACAGCACGGTTCGAGCCACGGCCGTCTCGGCCGACATTCAGGCCTCGACAGCATCGCCGAGATGATTCGCGACGACATCACGATGGCCCGCACCGACCGTCCCTCCGCTACCGAATTCTCCGGGGTCGCCCCTGTGGATCCAGTTGCCAACGCACCCAAAGACATTCGGATCGAAGTCGACGTAGACCACGCCTGCGAGATCGTCGTGACGATCAGCTGCATTCCAACCGATTGGGGCTGGTACCGCGACGGCGGGATCGACGCCTACTCCCCCGCGCTTCGCGCTCTCGTCGATGAACTCGCATCGATCGTAAACAGCTTCGACCATTCCGGGGACGACATCACGAACAGATTTTTCGGTCGAGTTCGCGTCGAAGACACCATTGTGGTGTGGTGACAATTCCGTAACTCCCGGAAATTCTGAGAGGCGACCCACCACATGACTACGCTATCCACCCGAGCTGGGGCGGCCCCGTATACGAAACTCGTCCTACGACTGTACGACCTGTGGGTGATCCGACTTTCGAACAATTACGGATGGCGTTGCAACAGAGATTATTTCGTCGATCTCTACCGTCGCAACATCGGCCACCGCCACCTGGAGGTCGGTCCTGGGTCCGGCTGGGCCCTCGCGAACATCGACCTGCCCACCGATATCGACCTCACCCTCCTCGACCTCAACGCCAACTCGCTCGATCACACGGCATCCCGATTGGATGTTCCCCTTACGCTGATCGAACACGATGTTCTGGTGCCGTTGGACAAGAACGTCGAAAAGTTCGACTCGGTGTCGATCAATTACGTTCTCCACTGCCTCCCAGGCGACTGGTCCACCAAGGCCGGTGCCCTGACGAACCTTGCGGGGACGCTGACACCGGATGGGGTGTTGTTCGGATCGACCGTGATCGGTGTCGACCAGAGCTTCACCGTCCTCGGTACGGCGTTGATGTTCGCCTACAACAAAACCGGCGTGTTCGGAAATCGTCATGACGATCTGCCCGGCCTTCGCCGCCTGCTGTCCGAGATATTCGAGCAGGTCGAGGTGACGATGGTCGGCAATGTCGCGATCTTCGTGGCCAGGCGGCCTCGCACGCGACCGTAGACCCGGTCGTCGCTCGCATCCTTGTGTGTCCAGCAGGTCGTTCGGGCCCGTCGTGGCAATCGTGCACACGCATCGCACCCTCCGAATAGCATTGACCCGGTGCCGCTCGGATTACGAGCGAGCCGGATCGGAGGACCGGTGAACGATCTCACGGGCGATCCGGTGAGCCTTCGGTCGTTTCTCGATCGTTTTCCCGACTTCGTTTCACTTTCCGACTTCTCGGGAAAGGTCCTGTACATCAACCCTGCCGGCCTGGATCTGATCGGATCGACGAGCCTATCCGCTGCCATGGAGTTGACTGCGCTCGAATTCCTCACCCCTGGTGGGCTCGATCTCGCGGCAGATATCGGTTTCGGTCTGCGCGCCGACGGAAAGTGGGAGGGCTACTGCGAACTACGCCATCAGGTGACCGGTGCCGAGATTCCGGTGATGGTCACCGCCTATTCGATCGATTCCGAGGACGGTGGGCCGGATGTGGTTGTGTCCACCATTCGCCATCGACACACCACCGAACAGCGCAATGCTCGGATTGCCGCCGATGCACTCGTCGCAGGTCGGCATGCTCGAGAGCAGAAGGCTCTTGCCGATCTCAGCAGATTCGCCGTCGCCGCAGACCGATCCGAACTGCTCACCGCCGCTACCGATACCGCCGCAACCTTGATCGGTGTCGGAAACTCGGCGATTGCCCATCTCGAACGCCCCGACGATTCTTACCTGACCATGGACGCAGCAAGCGGTGTACTCGGTATACGGCGCGATGTTCCACCGGGGGACGGTTCGCTGATGGGTTTCGTCCTGGCGAACTCCGAGCCGGCCGTCTGCAACGACCGCACTGTCGAGACGCGCTTTCGCACCGACACGATGGCTGCTTTCGGGCTCCGCAGCGGAGTGGGAGTTCCGATTTTCGACGTGGCCGGCGCCGCCTGGGGCGTGCTTACGATCCACAGCGTGGAGGCCCGTCTCTACCGCGACGAGGAGGTGTCGTTTCTCGGCTCCGTCGCCGGGATCGTGTCGGCGGCAATTCGAAGGATCGATCTGGAACGCCAGCTGAGACGACGCAGTACACACGATGCACTCACCGGTCTGCCGAACCGCACGCTCGCCTACGACGTCATCGACGCTGCGCTGGCCCGCGCGCGGCGACAGTTCGGGACTGTCGCCCTGCTGTTGCTCGACATCGACGATTTCAAGATCATCAACGACAGCCTGGGCCACGATTCCGGCGACAGGGCGCTGGTCAAATTCGTCGACCGACTCGCCTCGGCTGTTCGGGAGGCCGATACGGTTGCCCGCCTGGGCGGAGACGAGTTCCTGATCGTGTGTGAGGGAGTGGACAGCGTCGAGCATGCGAAAGAACTCGCGCGGCACATCTCGCGTTCGATCGCGGTGCCGTTTTCTGCCGTCGATGTTCCAATCCCCCTCAGCGCGAGTATCGGCATCGCTGTGTCCGACCGGAATTCGACGAGACAGGAGCTCATTCACCGTGCGGACCTGGCCATGTACCGCGCGAAGGACAGCGGCACGGGCGGCCATGCCGTCTTCGATCCAACCGATCTCTACGACGCCGATCGCATCAGGTCGCTCTCGATAGATCTCAGGGCGGCCTTGAAAGCGAACGAACTCACGCTGGCTTATCAACCGCTGGTGGAGATCGCAACTCGGAAGGTCGTTGCGGTCGAGGCGCTGGCTCGCTGGAATCACCACCACCTCGGGCCGATAGAACCCAGCGAATTCGTCAGCGTCGCCGAGAGAACCGGCCTTGCAACACCATTGGGAACCTGGGCTCTTCGCACCGCGTGTGCCGCTGCGGCACGATGGCGCACGTTCTCCGACATCGTCGTTCGCGTCAACGTCAGCGCACTCCAACTTCGAGATCCGGATTTTCCGAAAGAGGTTGCGTCCGTGTTGGCAGACACCGAACTTCCCGCTTTCGCCCTCGGTTTGGAGGTCACCGAAACCGTCTGGGTCGCGGACACCGAACGAGTCGCCGACACCGTCTCCACACTGCATTCGATGGGTGTCACTCTGCTGCTCGACGACATGGGAAAGGGACACAGTTCCATGTCCTATCTCGACCGCTATCCCATGTTCGAGAGTTTCAAGATCGACAGGTCGTACATAGCCCGGCTGCCGGCCCCACGCGCCTGCGCCATCGTCTCGGCGATCGTCGCACTCGCCCGAGCATTCGATGTCACCGTCGTCGGGGAAGGGGTCGAGACCGTGGAACAACTGGAAGCATTGGCCGCTGCCGGATGCGATTTCGCCCAAGGGTTCCTGTTGGGACGACCGGTCGATGCCGACGCGATCGCAGATTTGCTGCTCACCGAACCATGAGCGGCGAGCAGCGACCACGTTCGTGATAGCGTGCCGAAGCAGAGCTACTCGCATAGCCACCCCAGCTGCAGCAGGCACCCGCGTCGCCTCCGCCAGCGCTCGACGGGCAAGGTCTTTCACGGATCTGCGATCGAAGACCTTTTTGTTTGTTGCCGCACGCCGTGTCCTCGACCTCCGACCGGTGCAGTGGTGCCGCGGGGCCGCTGCACAGAATTCGGAACTACGATGACCAAGAACCACTCCGAGAAGCGCGCAGCACGGGCATACGCACAATTGCATTCACTCCCCTATCGTCAGGCTCTGACGTCGATGAGAGGCGCCCGCGCCGATCGCGCATCGTTGTCGCCCTTCGCTCAGCGCCTGCTGATCGAGGCTGTGGAGGGGTGCGGAATCCGCCACTGGGCGCGTGTCGAGGAATGGGACGGCGTCGCTCGGGCGGCGATAACCGACCTCGGCGGCGAGCGGTTCGTACTCACTGTCGACAGCGTGCTGATCGTGCTGCGTGAACACCTCGACAACAATCCGACGCTGCAGCCGAACGACATCGACAGCTACTTCGCCGACGAGACCGTGCAGTCCATTCTGTTCGGCGGCATCATCTACCGACTCGAACTGCATCGCGGCAGGGGCCTCGTGGCGTGATACTGAAATCGCATCAGTTGTCTCGCAGTCTGTTTCGACAGACAGTCGCTACAGACGACGAGTAGTTCTGGATTTCCGCGCGAGTTGAACTGTGTCACCGGCAAGCGGGCCGGTTCCGGCGAGGGGAGAGATACACGAAGTAGCACCGACGTGCGGACAGATGGGATCGCAAAGCGACGACCACCTCATTCCACTTTCAATGTATAGCGCACCCCGGGGCTTGCGGCAAGACCCCGCACAGGGCTCAGAATGGCTCGCTACAGCCAAGAAGAAGTCGATCGGAGTTCTGTGATTCCTGGGCACCCACGCGTCTTCCACCTGCCCGACAATCTTTCTCGCAAACGCGATCCGGAGTTGATCGGCACTGATCAGCAACACTTTTCAGCAATTCAGTCGAGTATCGAGACGGCGCGATCCGACACCGCGGATCGCCTGAACACCATCCAGAAGTCGTCGGGCCGGATGGGCCAGGAGGTAATGGAGCGGGACTTCGAGATCCATCGACTGAACGGACGCCTTCGTTCCCTCCGTCGCTACGGCATCGATCTGTGCCTGGGTCGAATGGTCCCCACCGGCTCGGACGAACCGGTCTACATCGGGCGTCTCGGACTGCTGGGGAACTCGGGCGAGCAACTTCTGGTGGACTGGCGCTCCCCCACTGCCGAGCCCTTTTTCGGTGCTACCCACGCGAACCCCATGGGGCTCGGGAGTCGCCGACGCTATCGCTGGACGAACGGCCTCATCACTGACTACTGGGACGAGGTCTTCGACTCGACGGGGCTCGACTCCGATACGGCACTCGACGACCAGTCGGCATTCATCGCGAGCTTGGGTACCGAACGTTCAGCGCGCATGCGGGACGTACTGGGCACAGTACAAGCAGATCAGGACGCGATCATCCGAGCAGATGCGCGCGGAGCTCTCGTCGTCGACGGTGGTCCGGGTACCGGGAAAACGGTTGTCGCTCTTCACCGTACTGCCTGGCTTCTGTACACGGACTCACGCATCGGACACAACCGAGGCGGAGTACTGTTCGTGGGCCCGCACGAGCCGTACCTCGCTTACGTCTCCGACGTCCTGCCGAGTCTCGGCGAAGACGGCGTACACACCTGCACCCTCCGGGACCTCGTGGCAGAAGGAACCGACGCAACAGAGGAGGCCGATCCTGCTGTGGCGCAACTGAAGTCCACTCTCCGCACGATCGACGCGATCGACGCGGCCGTCGCGTTCTACGAGCAACCGCCCAACCGGAACATGATCGTGGAAACAGAATGGGCCGACCTGAGACTCACCCCGGACGATTGGATCGAAGCGTTCGGGGCAGCCGAGCCCGGTACTCCGCACAACGAGGCTCGTGAACAGATCTGGGACCTACTCCTCTCGATTCTCGTGGAGCGATACGACGGCGACGAATCCACCCGAGAAGTACGACAGTCTCTGCAGCGCAACGAGCATCTACGGCGGACGCTCGAAAGTTCCTGGACTATCGTCGAGGCCGCCGACGTCGTCGCCGACCTATGGAGCGTGCCGGCGTATCTCCGTCGATGTGCACCCTGGCTGAGTGCTGAGCAGGTGCGCACGCTGCAACGAACCGATCCGACGCATTGGACACTGGCCGATCTACCTCTGCTCGATGCAGCGCGTATGCGGCTCGGTGATCCCGAGCACGCGCGGCGCACCCAACGCCGAGAGGCGGCTTCGGCGGTCGAGCGGACACGGATGGATCGCGTCGTCGACGAACTCATGGCTGCCGACGACGACGAGATGATGGCTGCGCAGTTGCGGCAGGATGGGATCCGCGATGCGCTCGTTGACTCGGCGGGCTTCGAGGAGATCCCGTCGGATCCAATGGTGGGGCCGTTCGCACACGTCGTCGTCGACGAGGCGCAGGAGTTGACCGACGCCCAGTGGCAGATGGTCCTGCGCCGGTGCCCGTCGGGCAGCATCACCATCGTCGGAGACCGCGCGCAGGCGCGGCAGGGATTCGCAGAGTCCTGGCGCGAACGGCTTGGAAGAGTGGGTATCGAGCGGGTCGACATTGCCACCCTCGGCGTCAACTACCGCACACCACGAGAAGTCATGGCGGTGGCCGAGCCGGTGATCCGAGCGGTGTTGCCGGACGCCAACGTCCCGGTATCGATTCGCAGCAGTGGAGTGCCTGTCGAGTACGGCAACTCAGCAGATCTGTTGTCGATCCTGGAAAGGTGGATGGAGTCGAACGCCAGCGGAATCGGCTGCGTCATAGGTGATCCTGCGTTCTCGGGATCGGAACGCGTACGCTCACTGACGCCACAACTGACGAAGGGACTCGAATTCGACTTGGTCGTCCTCGTCGACCCGGAGTCGTTCGGGTCCGGAATCGCCGGTGCTGTCGACCGTTACGTGGCAATGACGCGAGCTACGGGGCGGCTGGCAATTCTGACCTCTCAGCTCGAGGCCGGGTTCAGTACGTCCAGTACCGCGTGAATCGCCGGGCTCGCATTCGCACTGTGCCTCCATGCCGCGTACACCTCGCGCGTGGGAGTCCGTGCCGGTGACACTGCAATCAGACCGTCGCCCAGGACCGGCCGTGCGAGACGAGGAACGAGCGCAAGAACGTCGTCCCCTTCGACCAGTGCGAGCTGGGTCGAAAAATCATCGACGAGATGGCGGACGACCACGTCCGTGGGTGTGTCGGCGAACAGCCGACGGAACCACTGATGGCACACCGTTCCCGCCGGGCTGGTCACCCACGGATAGCGGGCGAGGTCGGAATGGGTCAGCGCGGACTTACGTCCGGCGAGTGGATGGGTACGTTTCATGATCACGTCGCCCCGGTCGGTATGGATCGGACGCCGGACGATCGAGGGCGGCGCCGCCGCAGGTACACCGTCGGCGTCGTGCACCAGCGCCAAGTCGGCGGTACCCGCGTGGACGCTGTGCAGGGCGCGATCGGGATCTTCCTCGCTGATGTGGACGGTCAGATCGGGATACCGCTGGTGCAGTCGGCTCAGCGCAGGTGCCACCAGACCGCGAAGGGCGGTCGAGAAGCCGACGAGGCGGACGACTCCACGAGCGACGCCTTCGTCCGCGGAGCGTGCCGACTCGACGCAGCGTTCGAGGGCCTGAAACACCTCGCCCGCCGATTCGACCACCGCCCGACCCGCTGGGGTGAGTACGACGCCTCGGCCGGCCTGCGCCAGAACCGGCGTCCCGATCTGCCGTTCGAGTCGTTTGATCTGCTGGGAAATTGCGGACGAGGTGTACCCGAGCTCGTCGGCCGCCCTGGCCAGGGTGCCGAGGGCAGCCACCGCCCGCAGAGCGTGCAGCGCACTCACATCGATCATGAAGCAACACTACGCAATAATGTCGATAATGCATCGCTGGACCGGCGGTTTCGTGCGGTCCACACTTACGAGGTGACCATCACCGCACCTCCGGCCTCGTCGGTATTCGGAACCAACCTCGTCGCCATGACGACCCCTATGCACCGCACCGGGGCATTGCACCGGCACGGTGTGGATGCCCTGCTCACACATCTGCTGTCGACCGGATGCGATGGCGTCGTCGTCGCCGGCACCACTGGCGAAGCACCGACACTGACCTCCCACGAGATCTCGGAGCTGGTCACCCAGACTCGAGACCACTCGAACCATGCCTTCAGGGTGATCGCAGGAGTCGGTACCAACGACACGGCGGCGGGAATGGACATGGCTCGGTCCGCTGCAGCGGCCGGCGCCGATGCACTACTGATCAGTGCTCCCCACTATTCGCGCCCTACCCAGGCAGGCATCGCGGCTCACATCGTCGACATCGCCGGAGCCGGTGGGCTTCCCGTCATGGTGTACGACGTCCCGGCGCGCACGGGCGTCGCCATCGAGGGGTCGACGTTGATCGAACTGTCCCGGCATCCCTCGATCAGGGCCGTCAAAGACGCAAAGGGTGACCTGTACGAGGCCATGACCGTCATGGCCGCGACGGAGCTTGCGTACTACTGCGGAATCGACGAGCTTGCCTTGCCCTATCTCTGCTGTGGCGCAACAGGATTGGTCAGCGTTACCGGCAACGTCGTGGCCGACCGGTACGCCGAGATGATCGAAGCCGTGCGGACCGGCGACCTGGAGCGGGCAAACGCAGTACAGCGGTCACTGTTGCCGCTGACCGACGCCGTCATGCGCACGACGCAGGGCGCCATCATGGCCAAGGCGGCACTGGTCAGGATCGGTGTGCTGTCCGACGCAACCGTTCGCCGTCCACTCCTCGAGTCATCTGCAACCGACCTGAGGCGACTGGACGAGGCACTGTGCGCCACCGGAATCGATCAGGAATCGAGAAGCGTGGGCGTCCCGGTGCGACTAGCCTGACTGCTCATGGCGACGAAGAAGGTCACGCAGGTCTCCGCACCGCACGCTGCCGATAGTCACGATGTGATTCGTGTACAGGGGGCGCGGCAGAACAATCTCCAGGACATCAGTGTCGATCTACCCAAGCGGCGACTCACCGTGTTCACCGGTGTGTCGGGCTCCGGCAAGAGCTCACTGGTCTTCAGCACGATCGCCGCGGAATCGCAGCGGATGATCAACGAGACCTACAGCGCCTTCGTGCAGGGATTCATGCCGACACTTGCTAGACCCGACGTCGACGTCATGGACGGGCTCACCACGGCCATCATCGTCGATCAACAGCGAATGGGCGCCAATCCTCACTCCACCGTCGGTACCGCAACCGACGCCAATGCCATGCTTCGCATTCTCTTCAGTCGAGTCGGTAAGCCGTATATCGGTTCGGCACAAGCTTTTTCGTTCAACGTGGCATCGGTCTCCGGTGCAGGCGCGTACAAGGTGGACAAGGGGGGTCGTCAGACCACCGAGAAGAAGTCCTTCTCCGTCACCGGCGGCATGTGCCCACGCTGCGAGGGCCGAGGTTCGGTCAGCGACTTCGATCTGACCGCCCTCTACGACGCGAGCAAGTCCCTCAACGAGAACGCGATCACGATTCCCGGCTACAGCATGGAAGGCTGGTACGGCCGAATATTCCGCGGCTGCGGCTACTTCGACCCCGACAAACCCATCTCGAAGTACACGAAGAAGGAACTCGACGATCTGCTCTACCGCGAGCCCACGAAGATCAAGGTCGAGGGCATAAACCTGACGTACTCGGGACTCGTGCCTCAGATTCAGAAGTCGTTCCTGTCCAAGGACGTCGACGCGATGCAGCCGCATATCCGCGCATTCGTCGAACGCGCGATCACGTTCACCACGTGTCCCGACTGCGACGGCACCCGACTCAACGAGGGAGCCCGATCGTCGAAGATCAAGGGCATCAACATCGCCGACGCCTGTTCGATGCAGATCAACGATCTGGCGACATGGGTCGCACGCCTGAAGGAACCATCGGTGGCACCACTGTTGACGACGCTGAGCGAGACCCTGGACTCGTTCGTGGAGATCGGCCTCGGCTACCTGAGCCTGGATCGCCCCTCGGGAACATTGTCCGGCGGAGAGGCTCAGCGCACCAAGATGATTCGCCACCTCGGATCCTCGCTGACCGATGTGACGTACGTGTTCGACGAGCCCACGACCGGGTTGCACCCCCATGACATCGAACGAATGAACAACCTGCTGTTGCAGTTGCGAGACAAGGGAAATACGGTGCTGGTCGTCGAGCACAAGCCCGAGACGATCTCCATCGCAGATCATGTCGTAGACCTGGGTCCAGGTGCCGGCAGCGCGGGCGGGCACGTGTGCTTCGAGGGCACCGTCGAGGGATTGCGACACAGCGACACCGTCACCGGTCGGCATTTCGACGATCGAGCGTCGCTCAAGGACTCGGTGCGTGGGTTCTCGGAAGTACTCGAAATTCGCGGCGCGGACTCCCACAACCTGCGCGACGTGGACGTCGACGTTCCACTCGGGGTGCTGGTCGTCGTCACCGGGGTCGCGGGCTCGGGCAAGAGCTCATTGATTCACGGGTCACTTTCGGGCACGACCGATGTGGTGTCGGTGGACCAGGGTGCTATCCGTGGTTCACGTCGAAGCAACCCCGCGACGTACACCGGCTTGCTGGAACCGATTCGGAAGGCCTTCGCCAAGGAAAATGCCGTCAAGCCGGCACTGTTCAGCTCAAACTCCGAAGGCGCGTGCCCGACGTGCAACGGAGCAGGCGTCATCTACAGCGACCTCGCGATGATGGCCGGAGTGGCCACGACGTGCGAGGTGTGCGAGGGCAAGCGGTTCCAAGCTTCGGTACTCGAGTACCACTTCGGCGGTCGCAACATCGACGAGGTGTTGTCCATGTCGGTCGCGGAGGCCGAGGAGTTCTTCTCCGGCGGCGCAGCCACACTGCTCCCAGCACACAAGATTCTGCAGCGCTTGAACGACGTCGGACTCGGCTACCTGAAGATCGGACAGCCGCTGACGACGCTCTCGGGTGGCGAACGTCAGCGCCTCAAGCTCGCGACGCACATGGCAGGCAAGGGCGGGGTCTATGTGCTGGACGAACCCACCACCGGCCTGCATCTCGCCGATGTCGACAAGCTGCTCGGGCTACTCGACAGACTGGTCGACTCGGGCAAGTCGGTGATCGTGATCGAGCATCACCAGGCCGTGATGGCACACGCCGACTGGATCATCGATCTGGGACCCGGTGCCGGCCACGACGGCGGACTCGTGGTGTTCGAAGGAACGCCGTCCGATCTGGTGGCGGACGGATCCACGCTCACCGGCCGCCATCTGGCTGCCTACGTCGGGAGCTGACGTATACGCAGGAGGAGCTGACTGCGGTCGAGGCCGGGCATGTCCTGATCGCAGGCGCACAGACCGATTTCTGCGTGCGATCCACCCTTCACGGCGCTCTGGTGCGCGGATACGACGTGACGCTGGTGAGCGACGCGCACACGACGGAAGATCTGACGAAATGGGGAGCTCCCCTGCCCGAGCAGGTCATTGCACACGCCAACCTGTACTGGGACAACCAGACCGCGCCCGGACGCACCGCGGCGGCAGTGGCGACGGAAGATATCGCCTTCACCTGACCGATACCCTGAACCTTCCATGGTGACTTTGCTGCTTGCGCTCGTCGGCTTCGCGATACTCGATTCGCTCGACGTCTTGTTGATCGGCGTCACTGCAGCTATCGCGGTGCACTCGAGAACCACGCGGCGGTCGCCGTTCCGAGCCGGGCTGGCCTTCGTCGGCGGAGTGTTCACGGCGACGACGGTATTCGGCATTCTCACCGTTCTCGGCATCGACTTCGTCACGGATCTGTTCGACTTCACCATCACTCCCACGGTCCGGTATCGCACGGAGCTCGTGGTCGGTTCGGTCCTGATCACCCTCGGCATGCTGCGCACCGCCGAGCGCCGCCCACCGGCATGGGCCTCCAGAGCCGGCTCCAGCATCCCCCTTGTCGCCCTGACAGGGCTGACGATCGGTCTGGTGCAGGGCCCGACGGCAGTGCCGTATCTCGCCGGGCTGACGATGCTCTCGACCCACGCTCCCCGCCCGCAGTGGTGGCCGGCCATTGTCGTCGTCTACTGCCTGATCGGACTGCTACCGCCCATCCTCGTCCTGATTCTGGCGTCGAGGAAGAGTCGACGTTCCCGGCGGGCGTTCATCGCCACCGTGCGTGGCCTGACGCGGTACGGCCCGCCGACGGTGCGCGTCATCTTCGTCGTGCTCGGTGTTGCATCGGTCGCCGACGCTCTGATTCATGCGCGAGACCTCCTGTAGGTCGTCGCCTAAGCTTCTGCGCATGGCACTCGATCACGGCGACCCTGGTGACGCTCCGTCCGTTCCCCCTCCCCTGTCTCCCGTAGTTGCCGACCGTCGTCCCTCGGCGGCCGAGGAGGCGCGCACGATCGCCGCATCCACCAACACCGCGACCCTCGCGAGCCTGACCGCGGACGGCGATCCCTGGGCATCGTTCGTCACGTACGGATTGCACGGCGGCGCTCCGGTTCTGTGTGTGTCGCGGATGGCAGAGCACGGGCGTAACCTCGCCGGCGATCAGCGCGCGAGCCTGTCGATCGTGGCACCGCAATCGCAGACCGATCCGTTGGCGTCGGGCCGGATCACTCTGGCCGGCGTGGTCGAACGGCCCGAGGGCGACGAGCTGGCGGCTGCCCGCGAGGCGCATCTCGCGGGGGTGCCCGCGGCGAAGTACTACCTCGACTACAGCGACTTCACGCTCTGGATCATGCGCGTGCATCGGGTCCGATGGGTCGGCGGATACGGGCGGATGGATTCGGCAACTGCCGAGGACTATGCCGAGGCCGCAGCCGATCCGGTATCGCCCAGCTCCGCATACGCGATCGAGCACCTGAACGCCGACCACTCGACGTCTCTGACGGCGATGGCACGCGAACTGGGTGGCTATCCCGATGCCACGTCCGCCGAATGCACCGCCGCAGACCGCTACGGACTCGATCTGAAGGTGCTCACGCCGCGCGGAGTCGCGTACACCAGGGTTGGCTACGCGGCTCCGATCGACTCGGCTGGGGAACTACGGGCCGCAACGGTGGAACTGGCGAAGCGAGCGGTGGGCGGGCGCTAGTTTCCGCTGCGCTCCCCCGTCTGTACCGGTACAGCCACCTCGCCGAGACGCCGCGAACGATGGCGGCTACCGTTGTGCTTACATCTCAACGTCTAGGGAGCAGGTAATGAGCATCCAACCGGTCGAATCGAAGCGTCATCGTGTCGTCGTCATCGGTTCCGGGTTCGGAGGTCTGTTCGGCGTCAAGGCGCTCAAGAAGGCCGACGTCGACATCACCCTCGTCGCCAAGACGACGCACCACCTCTTTCAGCCGCTCCTCTACCAGGTCGCGACGGGCATTCTGTCCGTCGGCGAGATCGCTCCGACCACCCGCGTCATTCTCCGCAAGCAGAAGAACGCCGAGGTGCTGCTGGGCGACGTGTTGAACATCGACCTCGAGGCCAAAACGGTGACGTCCAAGCTGCTCGAGCGCATCACCGTCACTCCCTTCGACAGCCTGATCGTCGCGGCCGGAGCGCAGCAGTCCTACTTCGGCAACGATCACTTCGCCGAGTTCGCGCCCGGAATGAAGACCATCGACGACGCACTCGAACTACGCGGACGCATCCTCGGCGCGTTCGAGCAGGCAGAGCTCTCCGATGATCAGGAGGAGAAGGACCGCCTCATGACGTTCGTCGTCGTCGGGGCCGGCCCCACCGGTGTTGAACTGGCCGGGCAGATCGCCGAGCTCGCCGATCGCACCCTCGACGGAGCTTTCCGCAACATCGATCCTCGCGACGCCCGCGTCATCCTGCTCGACGCAGCGCCCGCCGTGCTGCCGCCGATGGGCGAAAAGCTCGGCCGCAAGGCTGCCGAGCGACTCGAGAAGCTCGGCGTCGAAATCCAGCTCAACGCGATGGTCACCGACGTCGACAACGACGGCCTGACCGTCAAGGAGAAGGACGGCACGACGCGTCGCATCGAGGCGCAGTGCAAGGTCTGGTCGGCAGGCGTTCAGGGCAGCCCCCTCGGCAAGCAGCTCGCGGACCAGTCCGGTTCGGAGACGGACCGCGCCGGACGGGTGCTCGTCGAACCCGATCTGACCGTCAAGGGTCACCCGAACGTGTTCGTGGTCGGCGACCTCATGTCGGTCAAGGATGTGCCGGGTATGGCGCAGGGTGCCATCCAGGGGGCGACGTACGCCGCCAAGCTGATCAAGGCAACGGTGAAGGGCGAGGACGACCCCGCTCAGCGTGCGCCGTTCAAGTACTTCGACAAGGGCTCTATGGCAACGGTGTCGCGGTTCAACGCGGTCGCCAAGGTCGGCAAGCTCGAGTTCGGTGGATTCATCGCATGGCTGATGTGGCTTGCGTTGCACCTGTACTACCTCGTGGGCTACCGCAGTCGAATCACCACTGTCATCTCCTGGTTCGTGACCTTCCTCGGCCGTGGTCGCGCCCAGATGGCATCGACCGAACAGCAGGTGTTCGCAAGATTGGCCATCGAGCAACTCAACTCCCTCGAACGCGCGGGGGCCGTCGAGACGGACACCGCCGAGACAGAGCAGGAGCGCGAGAAGGCAGCGGGCTGATCGACCACTGACCCCAGCTTTCGGACATCGCATCGGCCGACGACACCGTCGGCCGATGCGATTGCTCGTTCAGCGTGCCACTCTCACGTACTCGAATCACCGGGCTGCAAGCGGTGCCCCATCGAGGTAGTCAGTGAGCCGCCTCCTGCGAGAGCCAGCCGAACGCTTCCGCCGCGTAGATCGACCTCGGACGCGCGAGCATCGGGGTATTGCAACGTACTGGACATCGACAGCGGAGCAGACAACGCGTCGTGCGAGATCGAACCGTCGCCCAGTGCCACCCGGTGGCGCAACAACGGACGGTCTCCGACGTCGCAGTGCATCGCACTGGTCCACCGACCCGAAGCCTCCTCGAAACGCCCGATCTGCGTCCGCTCGCGCAACCACAGCGTCGAATCCTGTTGCAGCGCAATAGTATTGACCACAGAATGCGATGCGTCCGAAACGACGACCATCGGCTCGGGATCGAAGATCAGAGACGCACCTGCACCGACCTCGACGTGCCACTGCGCCGACGAATGACGCTGCTGCCCACCGGGCATTGCCAGTGACGCCGCGACGCTGCGGACCTCCAGGTGTGCGCCGGCCGCCACGAAGATTCTGACGGTGATGGTGTCACCACCGAGTGGCGTTGCGGCGGTTCCGATCAGGTGGACCGTATCCGGCCCGGTCTGCCGGCCGGCAAGTCCGCCCACCGAGGTGATGCGTGGGCTGCGATGCGGGCTCGCATCGATGCAGAGCTCGGTGTGCATCGACGCTCAGTGTGTGTGGGCATGCGCGTCGGAGTCGGCAACGACCTTCAGCTGCTCCCGAATCCACGCGAGCACGGTGGTGGCGGCCGGATCGTCGGTGAGTGAGATCAGCGCAGTCGGTCGGCCCTCGCGCACCTGTGCCGCATCGCGCTCCATCACACCCAGATCAGCCCCGACGTAGGGAGCCAGATCCGTCTTGTTCACGACCAACAGATCGGAGAAGGTGACACCGGGACCACCCTTGCGCGGCACCTTGTCACCACCCGCGACATCGACGACGAAGATCTGCACATCGATCAGACCGGACGAGAACGTCGCGGTGAGATTGTCTCCGCCCGACTCGACCAGAATGAGGTCCAGGGGAGGATTGCTCTCGATCAGATCGTCGATGGCGTCGAGATTGGCTGTGATGTCGTCGCGAATTGCGGTGTGCGGGCACCCACCTGTCTGTACGGCCGTGATGCGCTCGTCCGGTAGAACCGCATGCCGACGCAGGAAGTCCGCGTCCTCGGTGGTGTAGATGTCGTTGGTCAGAACCGCAAGCGACAGCTCGTCGCGCAGCTGGCGACACAGGGCAGCCACCAGAGCGGTCTTCCCGGAACCGACCGGTCCGCCGATTCCCACTCGCAGAGCCTCGCCTGCCTCCCGCGCGCGTTTGGGACGATCCAGTCCGTGGTCGTGGGGCTCACCGTCGATCAGGTGCGGGGGCATGACATCTCCTTTGTCGTTCGAGAACAGTCGGTCGAAACAGTGGATCGGAATTTCAGGATACGAACAACGGCCGATCGCGGACGGCGTGGGCTTCGGCCAACATGTCGAGCAACGGATCCGACAACTCCATCAGTTCGGGTAGGCACTCGCACACCGAGGCGGTCACATCGTCACAGAAGTCGCCCAGGCGGATGGTGCATGCAGCAACCTCGGCCGGATCGAGCGCCAGCAGACGCTGCGCCGCGATCGCCGAACCGGTCATGGTGATGTACACCTGCACGGCCGCAGTATCGGCAACCGACAGCCCGCACGCGAGGCCCACGTGCCCCGCGGCGACGGGCAGGTGCGGCTTGCGGCCGATCGACATCCAATCATGCTGCGGCCAAGCTGATTTGGCCAACCGAAGCAGACCGCGACCCTGTGCGCGTGACGCGGACCTGGCCGCCGGGGACGGCGTCCGAGCGTCACACTCGGCGTCGGCACCCTCCGTGCCGAGAGAGCCGCGGACGATCGCTGCGGCCACCGACGCCATGGTGGCGCCGGAGGTCTTTATACGACGTCGCAAGAAAGCCTCGAGTGTCGCGATGTCTCGGACGAAACCCGAGGCGATCGCCTCCTCCACTCCACCGGAATGCACGTGTCCACCGGTGGGCAGACGTGAATCGGCAAGAGAGAGAAGCGTTGTCACCTGTAGACGAGCAGCCGTCATCAGAAGAGGAAGTATCGCTGCGCCATCGGCAGTTCGGTTGCCGGCTGTTCTTTCCACACGTCACCGTCGATGCGCACCGTGAACGTGTCGGGGTCCACCTCGATGTCGGGCATGGCGTCGTTGAGAGCCATGTCGGACTTCCTGATGCTGCGGACGTTCTTGACCGGCACGAGCCGGCGATCGCAGTTCAGGCGGCCGGCGAGTCCATCTTCGATTGCCTGAGGAGCGACGAAGTGCAGCGATGTGGCTGCAGCTGCTTTGGGCGAGGCTCCGAACATCGGACGCGGAAGCTCGGGCTGCGGTGTCGGAATGGACGCGTTGGCATCGCCCATGGCCGCCCAGGCGATCATTCCGCCCTTGATGACCATGTGCGGACGGACGCCGAAGAACGCCGGGTCCCACAGCACCAGATCGGCCAATTTTCCCGTCTCGATCGAACCGATCTCATCGTCCAGCCCGTGGGCCACGGCCGGGCAGATCGTGTATTTGGCGACGTACCGCATGACGCGGTTGTTGTCGGCCCCGTTGTCACCGGACAGGAAGCCCCGGCGAGACTTCATCACGTGCGCCGTCTGCCAGGTGCGCAGAACGACCTCGCCGATCCGGCCCATCGCCTGCGCATCGCTGCCGATCATCGAGATCGCACCCATGTCGTGCAGCAGATCCTCGGCCGCAATGGTCGACGGCCGAATACGGCTCTCGGCGAAGGCCAGATCCTCCGGAATCGACGGACTGAGGTGATGGCACACCATCAGCATGTCGAGATGCTCGTCGAGGGTGTTGACGGTATGGGGACGCGTCGGGTTGGTCGAGCTGGGCAGCACGTGCCCTTGCGCGGCCACGGTGATGATGTCGGGTGCGTGCCCGCCGCCCGCGCCTTCCGTGTGATACGCGTGAATTCCGCGGCCGTCGATCGCAGCGAGAGTGGTCTCGACGAAGCCTGCCTCGTTCAGGGTGTCCGAGTGGAGCGCGGCCTGCACGCCGGCGTCGTCGCACACTCGCAGGCACGCGTCGATCGCAGCAGGGGTCGAACCCCAGTCCTCGTGCAGCTTGAATCCTGATGCGCCGGCGCGCAATTGCTCCCACATGGAGTCGGGGTTGACAGTGTTGCCCTTGCCGAGGAGCACGATGTTCATCGGCCAGTCGTCGAGAGCTTCGAGCATCCGGGACAGGTGCCATGCACCGGGGGTGACCGTGGTGGCCTTGCTTCCCTCGGCCGGTCCGGTGCCGCCGGCGATCACGGTGGTGATGCCTCCGCCGAGAGCTTCCTCCTTGATCTGCGGGCAGATCAGATGGACGTGACAGTCGATGCCGCCGGCCGTGACGATCTTTCCGTTGCCTGCGATGATCTCGGTCGAGGGTCCGATCACCAGATCGGGATGGACTCCGGTCATGGTGTCGGGGTTGCCGGCCTTGCCCAATGCCACGATGCGCCCGTCGCGAATACCGAGGTCGGCCTTGATGATTCCCCAGTAGTCGACGACAACCACCCCGGTGATTACTGTGTCCGGAGCTCCGTCTGCGCGGGTCGCACGGGATTGACCCATCGATTCGCGGATCACCTTGCCGCCGCCGAAGACCGCTTCCTCCCCCGCGTTGCCCGGTCCGCCGCTACGGTCCTCGGTGACCTCGATCCAAAGATCCGTGTCTGCCAGGCGAATTCGATCACCCGTGGTGGGACCGAACAACTGTGCGTATCGACTACGACTCAGACGCGCCATCAGCTGTCCAACTTTCCGGGAGGTGTCATGCTCAAACCGTGGACCTCGCGCGTGCCACCGAGGGGCACGAGCCGAACTGCCTGTTCGATGCCGGGCTCGAAACGCACCGCTGTACCCGCCGGAATGTCGAGGCGGTGGCCGTGTGCACGTTCACGATCGAACTGCAAGGCGGCGTTGGACTGTGGAAAGTGCACGTGAGAGCCCACCTGAACCGGCCGATCTCCACCGTTCACAACGACCATCGTGATCACCTCGGCGCCCTCGTTGATCTCGATGTCCCCTGCGACGGTGATGATCTCGCCGGGAATCAGGTGACCGTCACCTCGCTTGGGTGAGATCGGCTCGTGCACGGTGATCAATTTGGTGCCGTCGGGAAAGGTCGCTTCGACCATCACCTCGGGAAGCAACTCGGGAACCCCGCCGAGGACATCGTCGGCAGTGAGAATCTCGCGTCCCGAGGACATCAGGTCTGCAACCGATCGCCCGTCCCGGGCACCCTCGAGAAGGTGATCGGTGATGACCGCGATGGCCTCGGGATGATTGAGCTTCAAGCCTCGAGCCTGACGACGTCGCGCGAGCTCGGCCGCATAGCTGACGAGCAGTCGATCCTGCTCGTGCGGAGACAACCGCATTGGAGTTCTCCGTCCCGATCGGTGATGGTGCCCGGCAATTCTGACATGCTCGAGGCGGACCGGCAGCGGAGCGCCATTTCACGCGTCACCCGAGGGACACGGTCACCGATCGATCGAGCAGCCCCCGCAGGACATCTCGGTCGATTCCCGAGGCAATAGCCTGCACTTCGGCGAGACCGAACGCACCTGCGTCGAGGCCTCGGACCAGCACGCCGGCCAACGCCTGCGCGGTGGCGGGCTCGTCCATCACCTCACCGCCCTGACGCTCGAGGTAGCCCCCGAGTCGAGCAGCCGCGACCGGCATGGCGTGGCGAAAGAAACCGAAGGTGGCCAGCCATCGCGTGACCAGGTGCCCGGGATGCATGTCCCAGCCCTGATAGAAACCGCGTTCGAGGGACCTCGTCACCAGATCGAAGTGCCGACGGGCTGACGCCGACACCTGCTCCGGACTGCCGGTGGGAACAACCTGGGTCGAGCCGTCGCACACCCACACTCCGGTCTGGGCGGCTGCCACCAGCATGACGTTCTTCGCGTGGTCCGCCACCGGATGTGCCAGCGACTGCTGCGCGGACGTGATTCCACACGCGGCGCTGTAGTCGTAGGTTCCGTAGTGCAGTGACGTGCAGCGACCGTCCGCGCGGGTGATTGCCCTCGCGAGAGTCGTCGTACCGTCGGCTCCGATCACCGCCTGGGGACTCTCGATCTGTAGTTCGAATCGCAGGGCGCGTTCGGGCAGGCCGTGCGCGCGCTCGAGTTCCTCGCACAACGCGACCACTGCGGCCACCTGCGAGGCGGCGCGCAGTTTGGGCACGGTGAACACGAAACCGTCGGGCACTCCCCCGGCCCCGTCCAGAACGAGCTCGAGGGTGCGAATCCCACGCCGACGCTCGTGTGCTGCAAGTCCTTTGGAGCGGATACCCAGCCAGGTCGGACCATCGGAATCTTCGGCCAACGCCGCCAGCGCTGCACCCGCTGCCGCTGCATGACGGTCTTCGACAGCGTCGGACCGCCACCCGTAACCGTCCTCGAAATCGATCCGGAGGTCCTGGATGGGGGCCGTGCTCAATCGCTCACGAACCAGGGGCAGAACGTTCGCAGTATCGAGTTCGGCAAATGCCTCGGGGTGATCGCGCAGAATCGCCGACGCTGCGGTGCCCCACTCGGCCGGCACATTCGCAGAGGCGTCCGCCGCCGAGACGTACACGGTGTGCGAAGGCTGCCCGCCGATTCGGTCCCCGGGATAGTGCAGCGCCAGATCCTCGTCGATGGGACCGAAGAGTGACTCGAGGCGATCGACAGCGTCGGGGGTCAGCGCGGTGACCGGTGAATCTGGATTCTGGTTGTGACCCGTCATGGGCATCACTGTCCCAGATGTGCAGTGTTTTCGATATTTGCCAGTCGGACTTTGCCCTGAGCTACCAAGCGTCCGGTCTCGTCGGAGATGTCCACCTGCCACAGCTGCTGGGTGCGTCCACGATGAATCGGATGTCCGTGTGCGGTCAAGGTTCCCGATCGTGTGGCTCGCAGGAAGTCGGTGTTGTTGTTGACGCCGACCACGTGTCCACGTGACCCGAACCAGGCCGATCCGGCGATGCTGGCCACCGATTCCACCACCGCACACAGGACGCCGCCATGCATGATTCCGGCGGGTTGATGGAGCTGCGGGGTCACTGTCCACTCCGCACGCACGTCCTCACCGGACACCTCGAGGTACTTCAGACCGACGACTCCGTCGAATCCGCGATGACACAGCTCGGTCAACTGCTCCGCCGTCAAGGCGTCGAAAGGCGTCTCTTCCGTGGTGCCGTTCGAGTCCGTCATTGCACTGCCTCCGGTTGCGTCGAAACATCTCGGCCGACTGCGCAGCCGACTTTCCATCAGAATTACACGACGGTCGACCCACGAAAATCGGTGGGCCTCCCGTTCGTGAAGAACGAGAGGCCCACCGTGGCAAGGACCGGGAGTCACTGCAGCCCTCAGGACTCCGGCGCGGTCCGTTGGTACGTAGTCAGCATAGGCATACCTTAGTTACGACGCAAGGGCTTCACGACGCCCGAAGTTTCGCTCGCCCGGGAACACCCGCGCGTGACCGGACGGGTGCGCCTGCGTCGACCATGGCGTCGAGCAGCATTTGGCCCCGACGAGCTCCGTCCGACGCGCTCGCCCCCGCCAGAATCGGAACGTACGTCGAGGCACCGAGAATCGCGTCTCCGACCAGAGCCCAGAAGACGCGAACATCCAGTGGAGCGCGCTCGGATATCGCGCGAAACACCGCACCGAGCGACGTCGTGCAGCGATGCGCCGTCCAGACCAGCAGAGCCTCCTCACACGGAAGCGTGACCGTGCCGGGCTCACCCGCCGAGGGATCCTCCGGCAGCACCCTCAGGATCGGCGACGCGACACCCGCCCAGTCGAT
Organism: Rhodococcus ruber; assembly: GCF_027270735.1. GTDB lineage: Bacteria > Actinomycetota > Actinomycetes > Mycobacteriales > Mycobacteriaceae > Rhodococcoides > Rhodococcoides rubrum_A. The sequence continues at coordinate 215,400 of NZ_JAPWIJ010000007.1, forward strand.
TCCGCCGTCACTGTCCATGTGGATCCACATGTTGTCGATGCCCGGATCCCACGCCCGGGCCTCCAGGACCAGCAACGCCGAGACTCGGCCGATCACGGCGTGGATCAAGGCCGTGGCCACCTGCACCGCAGCAGCCTCGGGCACATCCAGGTCCTCGAGCGACCGGCTGTACATCTGCTCGACGCGTCCGTCCGTGAGACCGACGGCCAACTGCCACCACCGGCGCTTACCTTCGTTCGCCATGGCGGCCACCGCGTACATCCGCGGGTAATCGGGATTGAGTGCGCGAAGAGTCTCACACGAGTCGGCCAACTGCGCCGACCCATCGGATCGGTTCGAGAATCGACGAACATCGGCCCAGCTCGAGAATGCCGCCGTTGCAACTGACACCTGATCGCTCCTTGAAGTTCGTGGCGGGTGGATGCGTCGCACCCCGACTCGTTATGTAGGTTAGCCTAACCAGATACATTTGGGAATCAGGTACCGCTACCCTTACCTCACCTCACATGGAAAGCAAGGGTTCCGTAACCTAAACGAGTCCCTTCGATACAGCGAGGAGTCACGACCACTGTGACCACAGCTCCGCTACTCGGCCCACACGGCGCTCGCCGGTCTCCCGACGAGCAATACGGGACCGAGAACGTGCCCGATGGCCCGCCGCCGCGGATCTCGCGAATCGGGGCAGGCGCTATCGACACCCTGATCGTTGTGGTCCCCTTGTTCGTCGGATGGTCCATCGTCGACGCACTGCGTGACGACAACGGAGGCGGACAAGCGGACCGATTCGTGTTCGGCGCAATTGCCGTGTGCGTCGCGGTGGCTCTTTTCGTCTGGAACCGCGGGTACCGCGACGGCAACGACGGCCAGAGCACCGGTAGGCGATGGCTGGGGCTGACGCTGCGAGACAGCGTCACCCACGGCCCGATCGGCGCACGCCGAGCGCTGCGTCGTCAGTTTCGGATCGGCGCTGCATCGTCCGAGGTGGTGCGCGAAAAGGTCGCTGCAGCAGAAGGATTCGAGCCCATACCCAAGGACGGTTCGGTCGCTGCCATTCGTCGGCGGAGATTGCTGGGCTTGGCCGTTCTGGTCGCCGCTCTCGTGGCCGGAATTCTCGCCAGCATCGCCATCGGCGCTCGGCCCCTGACCTTTGCCGAGATAGCCCACGCCCTGCTGAATTCGACGGGTACCGACACCGACATCATCGTGCGCACGCTCCGAGTCCCCCGCACAGTGCTCGCGCTGGTCGTGGGTATTGCGCTCGGCATCGCAGGCGCTCTCATCCAAGGACACACACGCAACCCACTGGCCGACGCCAGCCTGCTCGGCCTCAACTCGGGAGCGGCGTTCTTCGTCGTGATGGCCATCTACCTGTTCCGGTTCACCTCGCCGAGTCAGTACCTGTGGTTCGCGTTCGCCGGTTCGGCGGTGGCGAGCGTCGTCGTGTTCGGACTGTCGTCGATCGGGTCGGGAAGATCGAGTCCGGTCAATCTGGCGTTGGCCGGGGCCGGTGTCGCATTCTTCCTCTCGGCAATGACCAACGCCGTTGTCCTGCTCGATCAGACCAGCCTGGACGGCTACCGCTTCTGGGTGGTCGGATCCGTCGCCGGACGCGGCCTCGACGTGTTGTGGCAGGTTTTGCCGTTCCTGGTGATCGGCGTCCTCATCGCAGTCGCGAGCACTCCCGGTCTGAACGTCATGAGCCTCGGTGAGGACGTCGCACGCTCACTGGGAACCAACATTGCGGTCACCCGCACCGTCGGGATCCTCGCCATCACGCTGCTGACCGGCGCTGCGACCGCAGCGTGCGGTCCCATCGCCTTCGTGGGCCTCGTCGTACCGCACATCGCCCGAGCAGTGACCGGACCCGACTACCGCTGGCTCGTCCCCTATGCAGGCCTCATGGGCGGTGTGATGCTCATGATCGCCGACGTGATCGGACGGGTCGTCGTGCGCCCGGGCGAGCTCCAGGTGGGCATCGTTCTGGCCCTGATAGGCGCGCCGTTCTTCATCGCTCTCGTTCGGCGCCGGAAGTTGGTCGGCCTGTGACAACCGATCTGCAGTCGACACCGCCGTCGTCCGAGAAGGGCGTCGTTCGCGCCCGGCCCGCGTTTCGTCTCGGCCCGATTTCTCTGGTCCGACGACCGCTGATGGTCATCGCCACAGTCCTGTTGGCGGCAGCCCTCGTGCTGGTCATGTGTATCAACATCGGACGTGGTGATTTTCCTCTGTCGATCGCACAGGTTCTCGACGTACTTCTCGGGGGCGGCTCGAGGATCGAGCGGTTCATCGTCATGGATCTGCGGCTGCCTCGGTCGCTCACCGGCCTCCTCGTCGGAGCCGCACTCGGTATCTCCGGGGCGATCACCCAATCGATTTCCCGCAACGCGCTCGCCAGCCCCGACATACTCGGGATCACCGCCGGTTCCAGTGCCGCAGCCGTTGCACTGATCGTGCTCGGCGGAGGCGGCAGCTTCAGCGGTCTGCTCGCTACTCTCGGCCTGCCGCTCGCGGCTCTGATCGGCGGTCTGCTCACCGCAATCGCGATCTACACCCTGGCCTGGCGAAAAGGTGTCGACGGTTTCCGGCTCATCCTGGTGGGAATTGCCGTCAACGCCATGCTCACCGCAGTCATCGGATGGCTACTGATCAGCGCGGACATCAACGACGTCTCGCGCGCTCAGGTCTGGCTCAACGGCTCGCTCAACGGTGCCAACTGGGCGTCGGTCTGGCCGGTGGCAGCCGCTGTCGTCCTCGTCGGCGGTGGCACCATCATTGCGACGTTCACCCTCGGCGCGCTGCGTCTGGGTGACGACAACGCCCGATCGCTCGGAGTACGCCTGCAACACAGCCAGGCCATGATGCTCTTGGCTGCCGTCGCTCTCGCCGCCATAGCGACCGCCGCGGCCGGACCCATCGGATTCGTTGCGCTGGCAGCGCCGCAGATCGCACTCCGAATCCTGCGTACGCCTGGCCCGCCCATCATTGCGTCGGCACTGCTCGGTGGATTGCTGGTCGTGGCAAGCGATCTGATCGCCCGCACGATTCTGCCGGTGGAGCTACCGGTCGGCATCGTCACCTCGGCCCTCGGCGGACCGTTCCTTCTGTACCTTCTCGTTCGCAGTAATCGAAAGGCTTCCGTATGACCACCAGCCAACCCTCGCGTCTGATCGCGGAGGATCTCAGCCTCGGTTACGGCGATCGCACCATCGTCGAGCACCTCGACCTCGAAATTCACACCGGAGTCATCACCACGGTCATCGGACCCAACGGCTGCGGCAAGTCGACGCTCCTGCGTTCGCTCGGTCGCCTGCTCAAGCCCAAGGCCGGCAGTGTGATGCTCGACGGGCGGGCGATCTCCTCGATGAAGACCAAGGAGGTTGCCCGAACCCTCGGAATGCTGCCGCAGGCACCGACCGCCCCCGAAGGACTGACCGTCGCAGACCTCGTCTCACGTGGTCGTCATCCCCACCAATCGTGGATAAGGCAGTGGAGCTCCGACGACGAGGCCGAGGTGGCGAACGCACTCGAGTTGACCGGAGTCGGCGACCTCGCCGACCGACCCGTCGACGAACTCTCGGGCGGTCAGCGTCAGAGAGCGTGGATCTCCATGGCGCTCGCACAGGGCACCGACATCCTGTTGCTGGACGAGCCGACGACGTACCTCGACCTCGCACACTCCATCGAGGTCCTCGATCTCGTCGATCGACTGCACGCCGAGCTCGGGCGGACGATCGTGATGGTGCTGCACGATCTCAATCTGGCACTTCGCTACAGCGACCGGTTGATCGTCATGAAGCAGGGGCAGATCGTCACCTCCGGGCGACCTCAGGACGTCATATCGGAGCAGTTGTTGCTCGACGTCTTCGGCCTGGAGGCCACCGTGATCGAAGACCCGATGTCCGATCGACCCCTCATCGTTCCGATCGGGACACGGCACGTGTACGGGTCGGTCGGCGGGCCGGTCAGGTCCGAGGGCAACTCTGCCGAGGGCCCAGCCACAGCCGTCTAGCCACCGTCACCGCTCGATCATCGTGCGCACCAGCTTGAACCCCTGACCGATCGACACGTCGGGCAAGTAGGCCCGACCGATCGCGTTACCGATACTGGGCAATGCTGCCGGATCCGCGAACGTCATGTGCATCGGTTCGTAGCGAGGCTGGAACTTGGATTTGAAGGCCAGGAGAGAACGGAATCCGTAGACGGGTTCGAGTGTGCGTCCGAGCACGTCGAGCAACCGTTCGAGCAGTCCCGACAGAGTCGACTGCTCAGCGCTGGAGACGTGTTCGGGTTGCTTCTCGTCCACCTTGGCCAGCGGTGCGCCGGATAAACTGAGGAATCTGGCACCCTCCTGCTCGAGCAGCAGAGCAGCCGACGCGATGAGAAACTCCATCGTCGGACGAAAGCCTTCCGACCGACGACGCATGAAGTCGAGCGTCCATCCGACGATGACGCCGTCCTCGTACACCGGCATCCACGAGGTGACGCCGTGCACGGTCCGATGCTCGTCGACCGCGATCAGGCACCGAACGTTCTCGTCGTCCACCTCCTCGAGACCGCCCAGAGTGAACCCCATCTCGGGCATACCCTTGTCTGCAACCCATTCCTCGGAAATCGCGGTGATCTGATCGGTGATGGCCAGTGGTGCCGAAGGGAAACGAATCCATTCGGCTACGACCCCCGCCTTCTTCGCCCGGTTCAGCGCCGTCCGCACGTCCTGGAAACGCTTGCCGGTGAAGGCAATTCCGTCCAGGTCCAGCACAGTCTCCTCACCCACCTGGATTCCGCCCCAGCCGAGGGAATCGGTGATGCGGCGAACATCGGGGGTGACGGAGTAGAAACACGGTATCCAGCCGTTCTTCGACGCGAACTCGGCGAATTCGACGACGTTGTCCCGCAACGACTCTCGAGGACCCACTGGATCGCCGGTAGTGAGAGCCACACCCGAGATGACGCGATAGGCGACGTAACTGCGGCCGTCGGGGCCGAACCAGTACTTGTTTCCGCGCCAGGTCGTCATCCACGACAGCGCCGAACCGCTGCTCGCCATGAGCAGTCCGCGCGCGCGTTCGGTCGCGTCGGTCTCCGTCCCGTACACCGGGGTCAGGAAGGTACTCGCAGCGAAAACACAGACCACCGACCAGAACACCACGCCGGTCCACTCGAACAGCAGGGTGGTGGGAATGCTTTGCGGCAGCAGGGCGGGTTCGAGCCATTGCAGGTAGACAGGCGGAATCAGACGCTGCGGGAAGTCCGCCAGCAAACCGCCGAACGACGGCGAATCGGCAAAGCCGCCACGCGCGAGGTACCCACCGATCGCGTAGACCGCACCGAGTCCCACCCCGACTCCGATCACCGACGCGGCCCACCGCCGGTAGGTGCCCGAGGGTGCCGATACGTCGAAGAACTTGCGCGTCACCAGGAGAACCACCAGCACGATCAGCGGCAGCAAGAACGGCACGGCCGTGCGATATGCGGTCGGCGATTCGAGGCCGTAGAACAGCGATTGGTCGTCTCCGGCCTCGAGGAATCGAATAGCGAAGTTGGCCACCGACAGAGCGAGCAGGATCAGCTGCGAGACCATCGCCAGCACCCAGGCGAAACGCCTGCCACGACGAAGGCCGTCGCTGACCACCAGCAAGAACAGGGAGGGCATGATGCTCAGAATGGTCGGACCGACGCCGCCGAGCCTGAGATCGAGCAGACCGCGACGGCACTCCACCGGATCGGTGGTCGCATCGGCGCAGATCTCGCGCACCTCGGCTGCCGTGTAGGGCACTCCTCGAACCACATCTCGGAGGACAGCGAACGGGCCGACAGCGTTGGGGCTCAGTGCCGCCAGCACCGGCCCCAAGGCACTCGCAGCAACGATGAGCGCAACCAGCACACGGCCCTCTCGCTGGGTACCCGCCAATCGGGGGCCACGCGCCGAACGGCCGACGATCCACGGACCCACGATCAGGCCGATGACCGCGGCGGCCAGTCGAACCACGTCCTGCAGGTGCCCACCGAACAGCGCCAACGTCACCAGCAGCGCCAGTACACCGACGCGGATACGTCTGCGCCACAACGTGTCCATTCGCGAGGTCGCAACGAGCACCACGCCGAATATCCATGTCGTCGGACCCACAGCGGTTCCGACGTGCAACCGGAAGCCCCAATCGGCGTCGAAGGTCTTGGCCAGAGCAGCGAGACCGAGACCGAGTAGCGAACCGGCCACCTGCGTGACGAAAGCAGCGATCGCGAAGCGACGGGACCCGATCCGGCGCTCGATAGGCGCAGCGGCGAGCAGAACCGCAACAGTCGCCACCACGCATCCGGCGATATTGGGAGCCGTCAAGCCCGAGGTCAGCGGAGTCCACAGGTGCCAGTGTTCGAACGGCATGATGCCTACGGCGAAGTACTTGTCCAATTGGCCGCGATCATCGAACACGGCCGCAGCGATACCGGACAACCACACGATCGCGAGCAAAGTGAAACTGACCGGGGCCCCGACCGCACCGAACACGATGAGCGCCCACAATCTGCGAACCTGCCGCATCACTGCGGACGATCCCACCTTCAACGCCCCGGTGCGCTTCGATATCCACGAAGGTCCAGCGAGGTCGCCTGCGTCGGCCTCCGCCGACGACGAGGTGGCTGTCCCGGGAAGCTCCGGCTCGGTCACGTTCACGAAGTCAGCCCTGTTCTCGTTGCCAGCCATGGGAGTTCACGACGCAGGCCTTCCGACCAGACTGCGAAGCTGTGTCCGCCAGGTACCTCCACGTACTGCACATCCATTCCAGCAGCCTTCGCCGCGTCGTACATCTCTTGTTGACCCGGTTTGTAATCCTTGTCGTCCGCGCCCACGACGAAAATACCGGCAGAGTCGGGGTACCGACGCGATTTGAGAAGGTCGAGCGGGTTGATGGCGGTGAATGCTGCAGAATTGCCGCCGAAGGCCTGCTGCACGGTTCGATCCCGATCTCCGAGGGTGGGCTCGCGCTGACCCGACAGGTTGAGGAAGGTGGGATAGACGTCAGGGTGGTTGGTCGCCATCTGAATGGAGCACGTTCCACCGTAGGACAATCCACCGATCGCCCAGTGGGCACGATTGCGGTCCACTTGCAGCGCCGCGTCGATCCAATCGGGAACATCTCGAGACAGATACGTGTCCACGTTCCCCAGAGGCGAATCGACACACAGCGGATTGGCGATCGATGACCCGGTGCCGTCCGCGACGACCACGACCGGCGCAAGACCGGCATGATCACGGGCAAAGTTGTCCATGGTCTGGGCGAGCTTTCCGCCGTTGAGCCAGTCCTCGGGCGCACCCGGTTGACCGGCGAGCAAGACCAGGACAGGCAACAACGGTCGAGGATCGGCAAAATACGCAGGCGGGAGGTAGATCTCGGCGTCCCGGGCGGAGAAGTTGGACGCGGCGGCCGGTATGGGTGCCGAGGTGACTCGTCCTGCGGTCGCCAGATCAGCAGGTGCAGTCCACACCGAATCCAAGGGCGTACCGGTGACGGTCTGTGTCACTGCGGCCGGCACATCCGAGAACTGAATACGGGCCGCGGACTCGACTCCGAGGGCATTGCCCACGGTGGGATACGCATCGAACTCCAGGTTGACGTGCAGCGCCGCAGCTGCGACCACCAGAACGGCCGCCACCACCGTCGTCAGTTTGCCCAGCACCCCACGGGCCGCGAGCAACCGGGGCATCACCGCAAACAGTGCGGCGAGGCCCACCCCGATCCAGACGTAGATCGAGGTGGCTATCGGATCCGGAAACGGTCGCCACACCTTCTCGACCACCACGTAACCGACAGCCGTGGCAACGACCGCGACCGTCGCGGCGATCGGCAGCGCACGCCTCGAGTATCGCCGCGACGACGAGACGACCAGCCACACACCACCGAGCGCGCCCAGAACGGACACGATCACCGGCACCGGGCCGTCGATCAACGACAGAGAATCGAACCACTCCACGCTTGCGTCTCCGCTCACTTCTCGAAGAGTCGGGCCGCGGGGCGGCACGATCACGTGAGAAGGATATTCGCCCCGATGTTCTGCCAGTCGAGACCCGTCGATTCGAGACGTTACGACTATGACCGAACCCACAGTGCCGGAACGGTCGGTACTACCACGGGTAGTACGCATCAGCGTCGGAGTAGCCGTAGAGTACGAAGAATGGCTGGTCTTGGTGAACTAGAGCGCGCAGTGATGGACCATCTGTGGGAGTCGTCGGATCCCCAGACCGTTCGTCAGGTCCACGAGGCACTGGCGACACATCGTGAGCTCGCTTACACGACTGTGATGACGGTGCTGCAGCGTCTGGCGAAGAAGAAGTTGGTTGTTCAGCAGCGCGACGATCGAGCGCATCGATACGCACCTCTGCACGGTCGCGACGAGTTGGTTGCGAGCTTGATGGTCGACGCGTTGTCGCAGGCACCCGCGTCCGGTGGACGCGCTGCCGCACTCGTCCACTTCGTCGGACAGGTCGGTGCCGACGAAGCCGCCGCACTCCGTGAGGCACTCGCCGCTCTGGAAGTGGCACAATCGGAGAGAGAGTCCCCTTCGGCTGGAGAAGGCCGTCCGACGGACTGACGCTCGCCGTAGTAAGTGAGGACATGAACTCGACGACTGCGTTGGTATTCGCGGTACTCGCGCTGATTCTGGCGGGGCCGGTGCCAGCCGTGCTCGCTCGCGCCAATTGGCCGTATCGGTCCCCGCGTGCAGCGCTGGTTCTGTGGCAGGCAATTGCGCTGGCCGCCGTGCTCTCGGCATTCAGCTCCGGTCTCGCTATCGGCGGACTGCTTCTGGTTCCCGGCCCGGACGGTCGTCCCACCACAGCACCCACCGACGAGATCGACGCACTCGGCCTTCCCCTGTGGATCCTGTACGTGGTCGTACTCGCGACCACACTCGGCATCGGCGCCAAGCTGATGTTCTCCGTGGTCCAGGTAGCGGTCCGAACCCGCCGACGCCGCTCCCGGCACCGCATGCTCGTCGACCTACTGGACCGAAACAACCTCAGCGACAACCCTTTCCGTGGCCTTCGTGACGCAGACATTCGCGTGCTCGACGCGGCGGAACCCATCGCTTACTGCCTACCGGGCCTGCGCCAGAGAGTGGTCCTGAGCCGGGGAACACTTGCCAATCTCTCCGAAGCCGAAGTCACCGCCATCCTCAGCCACGAACGATCACACCTTCGTGCCCGCCATGACCTGGTCCTCGAAGCATTCACCGCCGTCAACGAAGCATTTCCGAGAATCGTGCGCAGCAAGTCGGCCCTCGGCAGCGTGCAACTGTTGGTCGAACTCCTCGCAGACGATTCGGCCGTGAAGGTCACCGGACCCACCCCACTCGCTCGGGCCTTAATCACGTGCGCCGGGTCCACTGCACCGCGGGGCGCGATGGCGGCAGGCGGACCGCACACTCTCATCCGCGTTCAACGGTTGAGCGGACCTGGACGCGACGTCCGCATCGCCGCGGTCGCGTATGCGGCAGCGGTGGTGATCCTCGTTCTTCCGACGATCTACGTGGCCATGCCGTGGCTCGAGGAACTGAGCAAACTGATCGGCTGAATCGACGACCGGTCGGGGTCGTACAGGTCACATCGACTCCGGGTGAACAATTCGCGGTGCGTCGAGTACAGTGGACCTCGGTCGCCATCGCGACCATGCAATCGAAATGGCACAAACAGCCCCACTTTATGCGGTTCTCATCTGCATATCGATGGCCAGGTGACAGTGCCCTGGCTCGTATCAATGTGTTCTGGCTGTTTTTCGTGTTTCCCTTCTCGTTCGGGTGCTCTCAGCTTCGGGCTTATTGGCGTGCCCGTAATCCGGAGAGGCTTTACTGCGTGACCCACGCTGTTTCCAACACACCCGTTCCCACCACTTCCGACACCACGGCAGTCCCGACGCCCGTAGCGGCACCGGCCTTCACTTTCGCCGAGCTCGGACTGCCCGAGGCCGTCGTCGCCGCTTTGGCGCGTAACTCGATCACGGTGCCATCCCCCATTCAGGAGAAGGCACTTCCCGACGCCATTGCCGGCAAGAACGTTCTCGGTCGCGCACAGACCGGCTCGGGCAAGACCCTCGCCTTCGGCCTGCCGATTCTGCAGCGCCTGTCGCTGCACACCGATCGACCGGCCGCCAAGCGCCCGCGTTCGCTCGTGCTGGTTCCGACCCGCGAACTCGCTTTCCAGGTCGTCGAATCTCTGGCTCCCTACGCCAACGCGCAGGGCCTCCGGGTCATGCCGGCCGTCGGCGGCACCCCGTTCAACAAGCAGGTCGAGCAGCTCCGACGCGGAGTAGACGTACTCGTCGCCACGCCCGGCCGCCTCGCCGATCACCTTCGTCAGGGCACCTGCATCCTCGATTCCATCGAGATCACAGCACTCGACGAGGCCGATCAGATGGCCGACATGGGCTTCCTGCCCGAGGTGCGTGCCGTCCTCGCCGACACTCCGGCAGACGGACAGCGCATGCTGTTCTCGGCAACCCTCGACCGCGAGGTTCAGTCCCTCGTGCGCCAGTTCCTGCCCGACCACGTCGAGCACTCCACCCAGGACGGCAAGGCCAGCGTCCGGACCATGGACCACTACGTCCTCATGGTCGACCGGGGTCAGAAGGATCTGGTTCTCTCCGAGATCGGTGCCCGCGAAGGCGGCCGCACCATCATGTTCGCGCGTACCAAGCTGGGCTGCGACGGAATCACCGACCGCCTGCGCGCTCTCGGTATCGCCGCGGAGTCACTGCACGGTGGCAAGGCACAGAATCAGCGCACCCGCGTTCTCGAGCGCTTCAAGAACGGCCGCACCCCCGTCCTCGTCGCTACCGACGTTGCCGCTCGCGGAATCCATGTCGACGGTATCGACCTGGTCGTTCATGTCGATCCGCCCGCAGACCACAAGGACTACCTGCACCGCGCAGGACGTACGGCACGCGCAGGCGAAAAGGGCACCGTCGTCGCGATCGTGCTCCCCAACCAGCGTCGTCAGGTTCTGCGTCTGACCGGTATGGCCGGCGTCAAGGCCACTGCCGTCAACGTCTCGCCCGGTTCGGCCGAGCTGAACAGCATCACCGGCGCGAAGAAGCCCACCGGTGAACCGTTGCGCGCCGAGTCCGCTCCGCGCGACCGGAACAGCCGTCCCGGCTACCAGGGCTCCAACCCCCGCAGCAGCGGCGGATACCAGGGATCCAACCCGCGCTCCAGCGGCGGATACCAGGGCTCGAATCCCCGCAGCGGCGGCGGATACCAGGGTTCCAACTCCCGTAGTGAAGGCGGCTACCAGGGTGACCGCCCCCGCACCGGCTACCAGGGCTCCAACCCGCGATCCAGCGGCGGATACCAGGGCTCCAACCCGCGCAGCGAGGGCGGATACCAGGGTGACCGCCCGCGTCGCACCGATTCGAGCTCGTACCGTGGCTCCGAAGGCCGTGGCTACGAAGGACGCAGCTCCGACAACCGGGGCTCGGACAACCGTCGCCCGGCATCCGCTCCCCGCCAGGACGAGCACCGGTCGGGTGGCTTCCGCAGCCGCACGGACCGTCGCTCGTACGACGGTTTCGAAGGTCCGGCTCGTAGCCACTGATCGGTTCGTAACCGTGCGGTCGTGAACCGACCGGAACATGTTTCGACGACACGAGGTGTCGCATTCTTCGCGAATGCGGCACCTTTTGTCGTTGTCCACGGCCAGGTTTGAGTTCTGCTGGGGGGTTGGCTCGCGCGACGCCGCTCGGCAGGGAAAGCTGTCGGTATGACCTCAGCAGCAGAATCGACAGAACTGGCTCAGATCGGAGTCACCGGACTCGCCGTCATGGGCTCCAACATCGCACGCAACTTCGCCCATCACGGTCACACCGTCGCGTTGCACAACCGCAGTGTCGCCAAGACCGATGCCCTGATCGCCGAGCACGGCAGCGAGGGCTCGTTCATTCGTACCGAAACCATCGAGGAATTCGTCGCTGCACTCGCGAAGCCGCGCCGGGTCCTCATCATGGTCAAGGCGGGCGACCCGACGGACGCTGTGATCGAGGAGCTCGCCGGCGCGATGGAGGAGGGCGACATCATCATCGATGGTGGCAATGCGCTCTACACCGACACCATCCGCCGTGAGGCCGCCATGAAGGAGCGCGGCCTGCTCTTCGTCGGTGCCGGAATCTCGGGAGGCGAGGAGGGCGCACTCAACGGCCCGTCGATCATGCCGGGCGGCCCGGCCGAGTCCTACAAGGCACTCGGTCCGCTGCTCGAGTCCATTGCGGCACAAGTGGACGGCACGCCGTGCTGCACTCACATCGGACCCGACGGCTCCGGCCACTTCGTGAAGATGGTGCACAACGGCATCGAGTACGCCGACATGCAGCTCATCGGCGAGGCGTACAACTTGTTCCGCGACGCCCTCGGATACACCCCGGCGCAGGTTGCCGACGTGTTCACCGAGTGGAACAACGGTGATCTGGAAAGCTACTTGGTCGAGATCACCGCCGAGGTGCTCCGTCAGGTCGACGCCAAGACAGGTCAGCCGCTGGTGGACGTGATCGTCGACGCCGCCGAGCAGAAGGGCACCGGACGCTGGACCGTCAAGGCGGCCCTCGATCTGGGAGTTCCCGTCACCGGTATCGCCGAAGCGGTCTTCGCTCGGGCGCTGTCGGGGTCGCGGGCGCAGCGCAAGGCGGCCGTAGGGCTGGCCTCGGGTGTCCTTGCCGACAAGCCCACCGACGCGGAGCAGTTCACACACGACATCAGCCGGGCGCTGTACGCGTCGAAAATTGTCGCCTACGCACAGGGCTTCGACCAGATCGCCGCGGGTAGCGCTGAATACGACTGGAATCTGCATCCCGGTGACCTGGCCACGATCTGGCGAGGCGGTTGCATCATTCGCGCGCGGTTCCTCAACCGCATCAAGGATGCGTACGACGACAACGCCGAGCTGCCCAGTTTGATCCTGGCTCCGTATTTCCGTGACGCCATCGAGAACGCCATCGACAGCTGGCGTCGCGTCGTCATCACCGCTGCCTCGCTGGGCATTCCGGTACCCGCATTCGCGTCGTCTCTCTCGTATTACGACGCGTTGCGGGCAGAGCGTCTGCCCGCGGCACTGACTCAAGGGCAGCGAGACTTCTTCGGTGCCCACACCTACGAGCGAACCGACTCGGATGGAAAGTTCCACACCCTCTGGAGTGGCGATCGCTCCGAGATCGAGGCCTGACCGACCCTCGTCCACCGGAGGCGCCGCGTGCTTCACGCAGCGCCTCCGGTTCATGGACGACGTCGGTCAGTAGGGCAACGGACCGAGCACCGGTTGGACCACCGTCGAGGGAATACCCTCCCACGGCAACGAACCCTCGCAGTCCTTCCAGACAGCCTGAACGGCGCTGAAGCACCCCGTGCCGTACACGTCCGATGCCGCATGAAGAATGTCTGCACAAGCCGGTACGTCGATGGTGAAAAGCTCGAATCCTGCAGCCCAGCAACCGATTCCAGCCTCGACCTCCAAGAGACCCGAAGCAACCGAAGTGCCGAGCGCATTCAGTATTCGTGAAGATTCGTTCGGATCGCGACCCGTCACGACGATCTCCGGACTGCCGAAACCGGTGAGACCGACGGTGTAGCAGAACGCGGGATGAATACCGTCCCGGTCGACCTCCGATTCGACGTACTGCAAGGCCCATCCGAATCGATCGATAGCACTTCTCACATCTCCGATGTACTCGTCGACGCCGTAGCCCTCACACGTCTTGCACATAGCTCCCCCACTCGGCGAGCGGTCGCCCCCACGGCAACCGCGATGTCGAACGCATTCGAACGTGCGTTCTACAACCGAGTATTGCGCGCGGCACCGACAAGAAGATTCCATGCGTGCTCGACGCAGCGGTAAGGTCACAGCTATGCCGGGTCAATCACCGAAGGGGCGTTCCGCAGGCTCCACTCCACCCGCTTCATCGTTCGCAGACCTGGGGCTCCCGGTGGTTCTCGTACATTCGCTGAAGAACGCGGGTGTGTCACACCCCTTTCCGATCCAGGTTGCTGCCGTCCCCGACGCACTTGCCGGCCGCGACGTCCTCGGACGCGCCCCGACCGGATCGGGAAAGACGCTTGCGTTCGGACTTCCACTGCTCGTACGGCTGGCAGGTCGTCGAAGCGAGCCGGCGGCACCGCGTGGGCTCGTGCTCGCGCCGACTCGGGAACTCGCACTACAGATCCACGAGGTCCTCGACCTGCACGGTGCCACGTTCGGCCTGCGCACCGTCGGTGTCGTGGGCGGTGTCCCCCTCGAACGAAATGTCCGCGAGATTCAGCGCGGTGTCGACATCGTGGTCGCCACCCCCGGTCGTCTCAACGACCTGCTCGAACGGCGTTCCATCGCGCTGGATCGCGTCGAGACGACCGTGATCGACGAAGCCGACAGAATGGTGGACATGGGGTTTCTGCCCCAGATCGAATCGCTGTTGTCTGCGACGCCGCCCGACGGCCAGCGGTTGTTGTTCTCGGCAACCCTCGACCAGGACACCGACCGCCTGGTCGAGAGGTTCATGCACGATCCGGCGGAGCACTCCACTGCCGAATCGGTGAGCGTGCCCGACATTGCGCACTACGTGTTCGAGGTCGATGCCGCGCGCAAGACCGAAGTAGCTGCCGCACTCGCCAACCGAGACGGACGAACGCTGCTGTTCGTACGTACCACCCACGCGGTCGATCGACTCACCGACGAGTGTCGCCGACTGGGCGTACCCGTATCGTCGTTGCACGGCAACAAGACTCAGGCGCACCGCACGCGTTCACTGGCCGCCTTTGCGGACGGAAGCTCGCCCGCGCTGATCGCAACCGACGTCGCGGCTCGCGGTGTCCACGTCGACGACGTCACACTGGTGGTGCACGTCGACCCGCCGATGGATTCCAAGGACTACGTGCACCGAGCAGGCCGAACCGCGCGAGCCGGAGCCAGCGGGACCGTCGTGACCTTGGCTACCGACGATCAGTTGGCGCAGGTGCGCGCCATGGCAGACGAAGCGGGAATCTCGGCCACCGTCGTCGATACCGAAGCGGACCCCGTCTCGTGGCGCAGCATGACCGGCGCTCGCACCCCCGTCGGCAGACCACTGTCGAATCCGGCAGACACCTCGGGATCCGCCCGCAGCGATCTGCCGGAGCGCGGGGCACGCCGGGGTGCCGCCCCCGCGCGGCACGAGCGACGGGGCCGAGCCGGAGGAAGTCGGGGCACCGGCCGAGGACGACGCGGGTGACTTCGCCCTGGTTGTCGGTTGTACTCGCTCTGATTTCGGCATTCCTGTTCGCGTGCGCGGCGGTGGCGCAGCAGAGCGCCGCTGCGTCCGTTCCAGAGGGAACATCGCTGGTATCAGCCCTCGTTCGTAGTCCTCGATGGTGGATGGGCGTGGTCGGAGACGGGGGCGGCTACGCGGTTCAGATCGCGGCGCTCTGGGTCGGTTCGGTCCTCGTCGTGCAGCCGCTGCTCGTCACTGCCCTGCTGTTCGCATTGCCGATGTCGGCGAAGTTCGCGCGCCGCTCCCTGCCTGGGTCGACCTGGGCACTCGCGTTTCTACTCGCTGCCGCTCTCGCGGTCTTCATCGTGGTCGGTGACCCGAGCGAAGGGACGACCGACGCTCCACTCGTAGCGTGGATCGTGCCTCTGCTCGTTGCCGCTGTCGTGATCGGCGTCGCGGCAGTGGGCGGCCTGGTGCTGTCCTCCCCCGGCCTGCGGGCCCTGCTTCTCGGAGCTGCGGGAGGTCTGTTGTTCGGACTCGCTGCAGCTCTCACCAAATTCGTGACCGATCTCGTCGACGCCGATCCACTTGCAGCATTGACGGCGTGGCAGACCTACGCCCTGATCGGATCCGGCGTTGTCGGTTTCTACCTGCAACAACGCGCGTTCCAGGTGGGGCCGCTGTCTGCATCGATGCCGGCCGTCACGATCTGCGAACCGCTCGGTGCAGCATTCATCGGAGTGACAGTCCTGGACGAGAGAATCAGAACCGAGGGCGCAGCCCTGGCGACGATCGTGTTGGCGATCGCCGTCATGATCGTCACCACCGTCCTCCTGTCGCGCACTCAGGCGGCCAACACTGCCGATTCGACGACGCCGGACCGGGCGTCGAACACGGGAACTTCATCCGACCGGTAGTCTCGATCAACGTGCAGTTCCTCGATGGTCACCAGCCGCCCTACGATCTCACCTACGACGATGTCTTCCTCGTCCCCAACCGAACCGATGTCACCTCGCGTTTCGACGTCGACCTGAGCACGGTGGACGGCTCGGGAACGACCATTCCGATCGTGGTGTCGAACATGACGGCAGTATCGGGTCGGCGAATGGCCGAAACGGTCGCCCGCCGCGGTGCCATCGCCGTCATCCCGCAGGACTTGCCGACCGAGGCCGTCGCCGACACCGTCGCATTCGTCAAGAGCCGTGACCTGATCGCGGACACACCAGTGGTGCTCGGGCCGAACGCGTCCGTGTCCGACGCCTTGGCGCTCGTACACAAGCGAGCCCACGGATCGGTCGTGATCGTCGAACACGGCAAGCCCATCGGAGTCGTCACCGAGAGCGCCTGCACCGACGTCGACCGATTCGCCCGGCTCAGTTCCGTGGCGTCTGCCGACTTCGTGCGCGTTGCCCGCCACGCGTCGCCCAAGGAAGTGTTCGAGAAGATCGAGTCGGCACATGCTCACCTTGCTGTCGTCGTGGAGGACGACGGCTCGCTGGCGGGTGTCGTGACGAGAACCGGCGCGGTTCGTACGGGCATCTACGCCCCTGCCGTGGACGCATCGGGGCGCCTACGGATCGCCGCGGCTGTCGGCATCAACGGCAACGTCGCGGAGAAGGCGACCGCACTCGTCGAGGCCGGTGCCGACGTTCTGGTGATGGACACGGCCCACGGACATCAGGAGAAGATGCTCGACGCTCTCGCTGCAGTCCGCGCTCTCGATCTCGGAGTGCCCCTCGCTGCCGGGAACGTGGTGTCTGCGCAGGGTACGCGCGATCTGGTGCAGGCCGGCGCGGACATCGTCAAGGTCGGTGTCGGTCCGGGCGCGATGTGTACGACGCGGATGATGACCGGCGTCGGGCGCCCTCAGTTCTCGGCGGTGGCCGACTGTTCCGCTGCGGCAGCAGAACTCGGAGCCTCGGTGTGGGCCGACGGCGGCGTGCGGCACCCCCGTGACGTGGCGCTCGCCCTGGCCGCAGGAGCCGCCAACGTCATGATCGGCTCGTGGTTCGCCGGAACGTACGAGTCTCCCGGCGACCTGAGAGTGGACGCGTCGGGCAATCGCTACAAAGAGAGCTTCGGCATGGCGTCCAAGCGTGCGGTCGCCGCACGTACCGCTACCGACGGTGCGTTCGATCGGGCTCGCAAGGCCTTGTTCGAGGAGGGCATTTCCAGTTCTCGGATGCGCCTGGATCCCGACCGCCCAGGCGTCGAGGATCTGATCGATCACATCTGTGCCGGAGTTCGGAGCACCTGCACCTACGCAGGAGCCCGCACTCTCCCGGAGTTGGCCGAACGCGCAGTTCTGGGAGTTCAGTCCGCAGCCGGATTCGCCGAGGGGCGCCCCCTGCCGTCCGGGTGGTGACCCCAGTTCACGGTTAGACTCTCCAACAGCAATCACAGTTGTCCGCGCTCGCTGTGCGCCCGAGGCCGATCACTCGCGCCTGAGTGCCGTCGAATCGTAGGTCCCGCAAGAGTGGGGTCACATCGCGGACCATACAGAAGGGAATCAGGTGCCCGAGGCACCCACTATTTCGGTTGCCGGTCCGGCAACTGCAGAGCAGCACGACGAGAGTTCCACTTCGGAGGGCTCCTCTATCGAGCCGGGAGAGAAACCCGGCGACACCGATTTCAGCAGCCGCACGCAGTCCGGCGGCGCGATGCTCTTGTCCCAGCTTCGACGGCCCCGGCTCGGACGGAGTTGAGACATGGCGACTCTTCTCACCATCGTCAGCCTTCTCGGCTTCGTCGCCTTGACTGCCGGTACCGCTTTGTTCGTCGCGGCGGAGTTCTCCCTCACTGCCTTGGAACGCAGTGCGGTCGAGTCTCAGGCCGAGAACGGCGACATGCGCTCGCGCCAGGTTCTGCACGCCCACAAGACCCTGTCGTTTCAACTCTCCGGTGCGCAGCTGGGCATCACCATCACAACTCTGATCACCGGTTATCTCGCCGAACCGGTGTTGGCCGGCTTCATCCGGCCGGTGGCCGGTGCACTCGGCGCGTCCCAGACGCTCGCTTCCGGGATCTCACTTGCCGTGGCGCTGATCCTGGCGACCTCGTTCTCGATGATCTTCGGTGAGCTGGTCCCGAAGAACATCGCCATCGCGAAACCGATGTCGACGGCCCGTGTCACCGCAGGTGCCATGGCAGGGTTCTCGCTGATCTTCAAGTGGGCGATCAACGGTCTCAACGGCTCTGCCAACTGGCTCGTTCGACGGCTCGGAATCGAGCCTGCCGAGGAACTCAGATCGGCGCGATCGCCACAAGAATTGGGTTCGCTCGTGCGGACGTCGGCACGGCAGGGATCGATCGACGAGAACACGGCTCGACTGGTGGATCGGTCGCTGCAGTTCGGCGATCGAACAGCCGAGGAGCTGATGACACCACGCGTCAAGATCGAGACGCTCGCCACCGACTCGACCGTGGCCGATCTGATAGAAACTGCGGCGCGGACCGGCTTTTCACGCTTCCCGGTGGTCGACGGCGATCTGGACGACACCGTCGGCGTCGTCCACATCAAACATGCGTTCACCGTCGCCGGAGCGCTCCGGCGTTCGACAACGGTCGAGTCCCTGGCGCGCGATGTCCCCGTCGTACCGTCGAGCCTCGACGGCGACGCGGTGATGGAACGGGTACGGGCAGACGGCATGCAGGTGGCGCTCGTCGTCGACGAGTACGGCGGTACCGCAGGCATGGTGACGATGGAAGATCTCATCGAGGAGATCGTCGGTGACGTGCGCGACGAACACGACGAGCCGGAACTCGATGTCTCGCGTTCGGGCGAGGGATGGGACTGCGCCGGCCTACTGCGCATCGACGAAGTGGCGTCGGCTACAGGCTATTCCGCCCCGGAGGGCGAGTACGAAACCATCGGTGGTCTGGTTCTGTCCGAGTTGGCACGCATACCGACCGAGGGAGACGCGGTTCTCCTGCCGCCGCCGGCGAGCGAGGATCCGCTCGACGGAGACGGTGGCTGGGTGGCACGGGTCATCCGCATGGACGGTCGTCGGATAGATCGGGTGTTGATCCTGCCCGTCGATGCCGCAACGGTGGCGCGAATGAGATCGGAGGGAGAGATCGATGGGTGACCTGTTCGGAGTCGGTCTCGCTGTTCTCCTGCTGGCCGGCAATGCATTCTTCGTCGGAGCCGAGTTCGCTTTGATCTCCGCTCGACGCGATCGACTCGAAGCACTGCTCGCGCAGGGCAAAAAACGCGCACAGAGTGTCATCGAGGCAGGTCAGAATCTGTCGCAGATGCTCGCCGCTGCCCAGCTCGGCATCACGATCTGCTCGATTCTTCTGGGCCGGGTCGCCGAGCCGGCGGTGGCGCACCTGATCGAGGTTCCCCTCGACGCCGTCGGAATCCCCGAGTCGTTCCTGCACCCGATCGCCTTCGCCATCGCGTTGACGCTTGTGGTCGTACTGCACATCCTGGTCGGCGAGATGGTTCCCAAGAACATCGCGATCGCGGGTCCGGAGAGCACCGCCATGATTCTGGTGCCGATCCACCTCGTGTTCATCAAGGTCGCGCTGCCGCTGATCTCGTTCTACAACCTGTGCGCCAACCTGACGCTCCGGATGCTGCGTATCGAGCCCAAGGACGAGCTGAGTTCTTCGGTCTCGGCGGTGGAGTTGTCGCAGATGATCGGCGAATCACGATCCGAGGGACTGATCGACGCCGAGGAGCACCGCAGACTGCGGCAGGCACTCGAGACGTCCGGTCGGACGGTCGGCGAGGTGCTGATCCCTTCCCACCAGGTTCGCAGCATCGAGTTGTCCGGGCCCGATCACACCCTCGGACCCACACTGGGCTCCGTCGAACGCGCCGTCATCGAGACCGGTTTCTCGCGGTACCCGGTCCGCGACGCGTCCGGCGCGCTGGTCGGCTACCTGCACCTCAAGGACGTTCTCGACGACATGGCCGACGAATCGGCCGGACCGGACACGGTCATCCCACGAAGCGACGTTCGGGCACTGCCCATCGTTTCCATCGACACGGTGCTCGACGACGCACTGACCAAATTGCGACGCGCCAGTAGCCACCTCGGGGCCGTGCACGACTCGACGGGGGCCACGGTCGGGATCGTTGCGCTCGAAGACTTGGTCGAGGAGTTCGTCGGTACCGTTCGGGACGGCACGCACCGGGTAGCCGGCCCTCGGCCGGGTCAACCTGCATCGAGCTCGTCGAGCACTACCCCGCGGAACGCGTAGATGTCCGGCTCGACGTCGCTGACCGAAGCGGAGTGGACCACCAGACGGGCTGCGCACACGGCGCGGGTCGAGCTTCTCGTCGGTGATTATCTGACCGACCGAGGACGTGGCAACACCCATCCGGTGCTGGATTTCCTGTTCACTTATTACAGTCACCGACCTGGTCAACTGCGCCGGTGGAATCCGGGTCACGGCATCGTGCTGACCGGCGACCGTGCACGCGAATACGCCGACTTCGCGTCCTACGAACAGGTGCAGACCGCCCGGGGCGTCGGTTACCGGGTGCGGTCGGATCTCGTCGAGCGCCGCCGCGCCAGTATCGAATTCATCCTCGGACTGCTGACCGCCACCGCCGAGCGAGCACCCCTGCTCGGCTGCTTCGGCCTACACGAGTGGGCGATGGTCTACCGCGGAGGAATCTCGGCGCAGCGGCACGAGAAGGTGCCACTGCGCCTCGGCCGTGACGGGACCGATGCTGTGGTCGATTCGATGTCGTTGCGGTGCACCCACTACGACGCCTTCCGGTTCTTCACCCCCGACGCCACACCGCGCAACGCTGTGACGCTTTCGCCGGAATCGCGCCTGGGGTCCGAGCAGCCCGGTTGCATTCATGCCTCCATGGATCTGTACAAATGGTGCTACAAGCTGGGGCCGTTGATCGATTCGGAGTTTCTGACCGACTGTTTCGAGCTGGCGCTGCACGCGCGCACGATCGACATGCGGGCGAGTCCCTACGATCTGAGCGACTACGACCTCGAACCCATTCGGATCGAGACCGCGGCCGGGCGAGCAGAATACGTGCGTGCTCAGGGGGAACTGTCGAGCGAAGCGGCACCACTACGCTCGGCGTTGATGGCTCGGTGCCAGAATTTACTGATCGGCGGCGAGTTCGGCGACGGACTTACTGCCGAGTAACATCGACATCGTTGTCGTGGGGACACCGTCATCGGTGTCCGAGACCGGAAAGAGTGAGGAATTCATGACCGATCGTGTGCAGGCTGGTGGACTTCAGGTCGCCAAGGTCCTATTCGATTTCGTCGAGAAGGAGGCGCTGCCGGGTACCGATGTAGATTCCGATGCCTTCTGGGCCGGTGCCGCGTCGGTGATCGCCGATCTCGCTCCCAAGAACAAGTCTCTGCTGGCCGTCCGCGACGAGATCCAGGGCAAGGTCGACGCCTGGCACGGCGAGCACGCAGGCCCGAATTACGACCGCGCCGCCTACAAGGCATTCCTGAAGGAGATCGGCTACCTGCTCGACGAGCCGGCCGACTTCCAGATCACCACGGCTGGAGTGGACACCGAGATCACCACCACAGCCGGTCCGCAGCTCGTGGTGCCGGTGCTCAATGCCCGGTTCGCGATCAACGCGTCCAACGCACGGTGGGGCTCGCTGTACGACGCTCTCTACGGAACCGATGCCATTCCCGAGGCCGACGGGGCCGAGAAGGGATCGAGCTACAACAAGGTTCGCGGCGACAAGGTCATCGCCTTCGCTCGTGACTTCCTGGACGAGGCGCTGCCGTTGAGCTCCGGCTCGCACGTCGGCACCACCGGTTACGTCGTGGACGCCGCATCGTTGACGGTCACTCTCGCCGATGGCAGCACGGTCGGGCTGAAGGATCCCTCACAGCTGCTCGGCTACCAGGGCACCCCGGACGCGCCGACGGCAATCCTGTTCGTGCACAACGGGTTGCATTTCGAGATCCAGATCGACGCCGAGAGCCCGATCGGCAAGACCGACGGCGCAGGCGTCAAGGACGTCCTGCTCGAGTCGGCGGTCACCACCATCATGGACTTCGAGGACTCCGTCGCGGCAGTCGATGCGGACGACAAGGTTCTCGGCTACCGCAACTGGCTCGGTCTGATGAAGGGCGATCTCACCGAAGAGGTCTCCAAGGGCGGCAAGACATTCACTCGCGCGCTGAACAAGGACCGCACCTACACCTCGGTCGACGGTTCCGAACTGACGCTGCACGGTCGCTCGCTGCTGTTCGTCCGCAACGTCGGTCATCTGATGACGTCCGACGCGATCCTCGACGCCGACGGCAACGAGGTCCCCGAGGGCATTCTCGATGCGCTGTTCACCTCGCTCGCAGGCCTGCATTCGCTGACTGCGGACAACGTGCTGTCCAACTCGCGCACCGGTTCGCTGTACATCGTCAAGCCGAAAATGCACGGACCGGACGAGGTCGCCTTCACTGCGGAGCTGTTCGGCCGTGTCGAACAGGTTCTGGGACTGCCGACCAACACGCTCAAGGTCGGCATCATGGACGAGGAACGCCGCACGACGGTGAACCTGAAGGCGTGCATCCAAGCCGCATCCGAGCGCGTCGTGTTCATCAACACCGGCTTCCTCGACCGCACCGGCGACGAGATCCACACCTCGATGGAGGCAGGTCCGGTCGTCCGCAAGGGTGCGATGAAGGGCGAGAAGTGGATCGCCGCCTACGAGGACTTCAATGTCGACACCGGCCTGGCCGCCGGCCTCGAAGGCAAGGCGCAGATCGGTAAGGGCATGTGGGCCATGCCGGATCTGATGCACGACATGCTCGAGCAGAAGATCGGCCACCCCAAGGC
The DNA here is from genome assembly GCF_027270735.1 of Rhodococcus ruber. Taxonomy (GTDB): domain Bacteria; phylum Actinomycetota; class Actinomycetes; order Mycobacteriales; family Mycobacteriaceae; genus Rhodococcoides; species Rhodococcoides rubrum_A. The sequence continues at coordinate 238,400 of NZ_JAPWIJ010000007.1, forward strand.
CGGGGCCAACACCGCATGGGTTCCCTCCCCCACTGCAGCCACCCTTCACGCCCTGCACTATCACAAGGTCGATGTGTTCGCCCGTCAGCACGAGATCGCACAGGCCAAGCGGGCCACGGTCGACGACATTCTCGAAATCCCTCTGGCCCCGTCCACGGACTGGACCGACGAAGAGAAGCAGAACGAACTCGACAACAACTCGCAGTCGATCCTGGGCTACGTTGTCCGGTGGATCGACCACGGTGTCGGATGCTCCAAGGTGCCCGACATCCACGACATCGCGCTCATGGAAGACCGTGCGACGCTGCGCATTTCGAGTCAGTTCATCGCGAACTGGCTGCGTCACGGCGTCGTCACCGAAGAACAGGTGCGCGAGTCGCTGAAGCGGATGGCCCCGGTGGTCGACCGTCAGAACGAATCGGATCCGACGTACAAGCCGTTGGCTCCCGACTTCGACACCAACATCGCATTCCAGGCCGCGAGCGATCTCATCTTCCAGGGCACGAGCCAGCCCAACGGATACACCGAGCCGATCCTGCACCGCCGCCGACGGGAGTACAAGGCCGTCAACGCCTGACGGTCTTGTCGATCACGTGGGTGAACATCGGAACAGAGGGCGCGGGCGGTCCATAGCCGCGGGACCCGTGGTCGTCGTGATCGCGATCGCGGTGATCGTCGCGGCGGTGTTCGGGTGGTTTCAGCTACGAGATCGGATTTCCGATCAAGGTATCGAAGCTGCGAGCCAGTGTGTGGAGGGATCGGCGGTGCTCACTGTGGCCGCCGATCCCGACATCTCCGGGCCCGTCGAACAGTTGGCCGAGCGGTTCAACGCCACCGCTCCGGTGGTTCGGGATCACTGTGTGACAGTGCAGGTTCGAGCCACGGCCTCGGACGTGGTGCGGTCGGCCCTGAACTCCGGTATCGACTCCTGGGATGCCGGTGCGCTCGGTGACCGACCGGGCCTGTGGATACCTCAGTCCACGGCCGACGTCGAGGCTGTGACCGCGCGCGGATCCGTAGACGGCACTCCACGGTCGCTCGCGTCCAGCCCGGTGGTACTCGCGGCACCGACTGTCGTCGCCGACGCCGTCACCGCCGCGGGCTCGAGCTGGGCCGACCTGGTGCGGTTGCAACGCGACCCACAGGCTCTCGGACTGGGTGAATGGGGCGGTCTCCGTCTCGCTGTCCCGACAGGTTCGGACACCGGCGCCACCGCTCTCGCGGTAGCTGCGATCGCAGCCGGCGTCCGGGGCGACCCGACCACGCCGCTGACCGTCGAGCAGGTCTCGTCGAGAGAGCTGGTTTCGGCGATGTCGGAGCTGGCCGTCACGGATACGAACACCGCCGCGCTGTCCACGTGCACGACGTACGACGCCCTGGCGAGCCTCGAGAACGCAGCGGGCCCACAGGCCCCTGTTCATGCGGTTCCGGTGACCGAACAGCAACTGGCGTCGACCGATTCGTCGACATTGACCGCGGTTCGACCGCAAGGTCCGACGCCTGTCGCCGATCATCCCGCCGTCGTCCTCACCGGCGACGAGACGTCCACCCGAGCCGCAAGTACGTTCGTCGAGTTCGTACGTCAGGCGGACGGCACGCAGACACTCCGAGATGCCGGGTTCGACGTCGACGAAGCAGAGGACGCGGGGGTCGTCGCCCCACCATCGGGACCGGTTACCGACGCATTGCTCGCCGTGCTGCGCAATCCCGTCCTGCCGCGACGCGCCACCGTTCTGCTGGACGTGTCCGAGTCGATGGGTACGGCAGAAGGCGGCGCGACAAGACTGCAGAACACCGTTCGCGCCCTGGGCGAGCAGTTCGAGCGTGTACCCGACGCCACCGAGCTTGGTCTGTGGAGTTTCAGCGAAAATCTGAACAACTCCCTGCCTTTCCGAGTGGACGTTCCGACCGGACCGATGACGGTTCCGGTCGGAACGACTCCCCGACGCGCCGCACTCGACTCCACCGCGGCGGCGTTGACGCCGGCAACCGGGTCGTTCACGTATGCCTCCGTACTGGTGGCATATCTCGACGCCGTGGCCGGATACGTTCCCGGCCGTGTCAATTCCGTCGTATTGATAACCGACGGACCGGACGACTCGTCCTTGTCCACGGAGGAACTGCTCACCGACCTGACCGCCGCGGCCGATCCGGCGCGTCCGGTGGCGGTGAACATCGTGCGTATCGGAGACAACCCCGATGCCTCCTCGTTCGACGACATCGCCGCCCGGACCGGCGGAACCGTAGAAGCGGTACCGACATCGGATTCTCCAGACCTCATCGATCGACTCGGAAAGTTGCTGTACTAGAACATGTCTCGTGTACTTTTTGTCGGCGTCTTCCTGCTACTCGTCACCCTCTTTCTACATTGGCGGTTCCTGTCCGTCACCAGAGCACCGACTCGGCTGAAGCGGCCGGCGGATGTGTTGTTGCTAGTCCTGTGGCTGTGCGCGCTGATCGGGTTCGGCAGCGGTGTCGTGTTCGATCCGTCCTGGGCTCGTGGCCCGGCGTTCGTCGGCCTCACCTGGCTCGCCGTGGTGCTGTATCTGTTCCTCGGAACGGTGCTCGTCGGGCTCGTCTGCACCGTCGTTCGAGTCGTCTTCGCGATGATGCGCCGCGATTCGGCCGCTGCACGGTTGCGGGTGTCGAGGGTCGGCTCGGCGATCACGGCGCTCGTCAGCATTGCCGCGGTGGGGTACGGACTCGTCGAGGCTGCGACTCCGCGCGTGACGAACACTTCCGTTGCGTTGGGTGGGCTACCGGCCGAATTCGACGGAGTACGAGTGGCGTTGGTGTCGGATCTGCATGCCGGTCCGTCCCGCGGTGCGGGGTTCGTTCGTAGGGTCGTCGATTCGGTCAACGCCCAGAATCCCGATGTCGTGCTGCTCGACGGCGATCTCATCGACGGCACAGTTGCTCTGGTGGGAGAAGATCTCGAGCCGCTACGCGACCTCCAAGCGCCGCTGGGGGTGTTCGCCGTCAGCGGCAATCACGAGTTCTACGCGGGCGACGGCGGCGAATGGCTCGACTTCTGGTCGACGCTCGGCATCGACGTACTGCGAAACGAACGCACGACGATCACTCGCGGCGACGCTGCGATCGATATCGCGGGCATCAACGACGCCACCGCACCGGCTCCGTACGAGCCCGATCTTCCGGCGGCATTGGACGGGATCGATCCCGATCGATTCGTACTACTGATGGCACATCAGCCGAAGCAAGCGGTGGAGGCATCGGACTTCGGAGTCGACATGCAGGTGTCCGGGCACACGCATGGGGGCCAGATCTGGCCGATCCGCTATCTGGTGCCGCTGCAGCAGCCCAGTGTCGAAGGGCTGGACACGATCGGCAACACCACGCTGTACACCACCCGCGGTGCGGGCGCATGGGGTCCACCGGTGCGGGTGGCCGCCCCGCCCGAGATCGCGATGCTCGAACTCACGCGGGGCTGACCATGGTTCCCGTCGAATCAGGCGAACGCCTCGATCGGCGGGCACGAGCACACCAGATTGCGGTCGCCGTGTGCGCCGTCGATGCGCCGCACCGCCGGCCACACCTTCGGACGTTCGTAACCGGCAGGGTAGGCCGCCAGCTCCCGTGAATACGGGTGCTCCCAGTCCGCTACCAGACACTGGGCAGTGTGGGGCGCTCCCCGAAGCGGGTTGTCGTCCACGGTCCACTCGCCGGATCCAACGCGATCGATCTCGCCTCTGATTGCGATCATCGCGTCGCAGAACGCATCGATCTCCTCGAGGTTCTCGCTCTCGGTGGGCTCCACCATCAGGGTTCCGGGAACCGGAAAGCTCATCGTCGGCGCGTGGAATCCGTAGTCCGCCAGTCTCTTCGCCACATCGTCGACGGTGACGCCGGTGTCCTTCGTCAGACCTCGCAGATCCAGAATGCACTCGTGGGCAACCATGCCGTTGTCACCGGTGTAGAGCACCGGGAAGTACTCGTCGAGGCGACGAGCGATGTAGTTGGCCGAGGCGATCGCCGTCAACGTCGCCTGCCGGAGTCCCGTCGCGCCCATCATCGCGATGTAAGCCCATGTGATCGTCAGGATCGAAGCGCTGCCGTACGGGGCTCCGGACACCGTCGGTCCCGAACCGAGCTGCGGGGCCAACGGGTGGCCCGGCAGGTGGGGCTGCAGGTGTGATCGAACACCGATGGGTCCGACTCCTGGCCCGCCGCCGCCGTGTGGGATGCAGAACGTCTTGTGCAGGTTCAGATGGCTGACGTCGCCGCCGAATCGGCCGGGGCGCGCGAGTCCGACAAGGGCGTTGAGGTTTGCACCGTCGACGTACACCTGACCGCCTGCGTCGTGCACCGCTGCACAGATCTCGGAGATCTCGTGCTCGTAGACGCCGTGTGTGGAGGGGTACGTGATCATGATCGCGGCGAGCGTGTCGGCGTGCTCGGTGATCTTGGCGCGCAGGTCGTTCACATCGACGTCGCCGTTGGGGCGGCAGGCAACCACCACGACACGCATGCCCACCATCACGGCCGACGCCGCGTTGGTTCCGTGTGCGCTCGACGGGATCAGACACACGACGCGCTCGGCGTCGCCGTTGGCGAGGTGGTACCGACGAATGGCCAGCAGCCCCGCGTACTCGCCCTGACTTCCCGCGTTCGGCTGCAGACTCACTGCGTCGTAACCGGTGATGTCGACGAGCCACCGTTCGAGGTCGTCGATCACGCGCAGTAGGCCGGGCACGTCCGAAGCCGGAGCGAAGGGATGTTGGCGGGCGAACTGCGGCCAGGTGATCGATTCCATCTCCGCGGTAGCGTTCAGCTTCATCGTGCACGAGCCCAGCGGGATCATGCTTCGGTCGAGGGCAATGTCCTTGTCGGACAGTGCGCGCAGGTAACGAAGCATCGCCGTCTCGGTGCGGTACCGCGTGAAGGCCGGATGTGTGAGGTACTCCGACGTGCGGGCCATGTTCGCGGGCACCGATTCGGCACCGGAGCCGGCAGGCTCGGCACCGAACGCAGCGAGCACACCCACGATCGTGTCGGAGGACGTCGCCTCGTCGCACGCGACTGCGACGTGATCGGCATCGACCAGTCGCACATTGATCCCGCGCTGCTTGGCATCGTCGGTGACGGCCTGCGCCCGACCGGGAACCGCCGCGAGAACGGTATCGAAGAAGTCGGTGTGCACCACCTCGACGCCGGCCTCCTGAAGGCCGGCAGCCAGGGATCGAGCGTGCATGTTGACACGAGTTGCTATGGCGCGCAATCCGTCTGCGCCGTGGTAGCTGGCGTACATTGCGGCGACGATGGCCAGCAATACCTGAGCGGTACAGATGTTCGACGTCGCCTTCTCGCGGCGGATGTGCTGCTCACGGGTCTGCAGCGCCAATCGGTAGGCGCGGTGTCCGTCCGCGTCGAGCGAGACCCCGACCAGACGGCCGGGTAGCTGACGGGAATGCATGGATCGCACTGCGAGGTAGCCGGCGTGCGGTCCGCCGTATCCCATCGGAACACCGAATCGCTGGGTGGTGCCGAAGCAGACGTCCGCGCCGATCTCACCGGGCGGAGTCACCACGGTAGCTGCCAGCAGGTCCACGCCGACGGCAACCAGGGCGCCACGTTCGTGCGCGGCCTCGATGATCGCCGTGTGATCGACCAGACGGCCCGACGCTCCAGGCAGCTGGGTCAACACCCCGAAGAACTCTCCGTCCGGCAGGCCGTCTGTCAGATCGGCGTACACCAGCTCGATTCCCAACGGCTCGGCGCGAGTGGCGAGAACGGCTGCCGTCTGCGGGAAGATATCGGAATCGACAAGCAACCGAGGCGACTTCGACGCTCTGTTCGCGCGTCGCATCAAGGTCATGGATTCGGCTGCCGCAGTGGACTCGTCGAGCATCGACGCATTGGCCACGTCCATGCCCGTGAGGTCGGCGACCATGGTCTGGAAGTTCAGCAACGCCTCGAGCCGACCCTGGCTGATTTCGGGCTGATACGGCGTGTACGCGGTGTACCAGGCCGGGTTCTCCAAGATCCCTCGGGTCAGCACCGGCGGAGTGAGTGTGTCGTAGTAGCCCAAGCCGATCATGGACGTCGCGACGGTGTTCTGCCCGGCGAGGTCCGCCAAAGCAGCCAGTACCTCGTGCTCGCTCAGAGCCGGCGGGAGCGTCGCCAGTCCGTCGGGAACACCGTCTACCACGGTATCGAGGATCGAGGACGGCACTGCTTTGCGGGCAAGTTCGTCCAGGTTGTCGACGCCGATGGTGTGGAGGATGCGAACCAGTTCGGTCGCGTCGGGCCCGATGTGCCGATCGACGAAAGTGTGTGCGGACGAGGCAGTTCGGTCGGTCACGGTGTTCTCCCAGGTGCCGGAAAGACGAGGCGTCGGACGACCGAGGCATATGCGCCGGCCGCTCCTCCCCCTCTGTCGTGTGCCCGCTGACGCGTGCGCCTGAGAGATTCGGTTGGACACGGCGCGTCATGTGGACTGCGCCGGCACCTTTCCCCTTGGGCGGGTGGGTACTCCCACCACTTTCCAGAGTTGTCGAAGCCCACACGGTCCGTGTGCCTGAGAGATTGACGGGGAGGTATTGCTCCTTCGGCGTCCGAGACTGGATGCCTCGGAACTCTCCCGCGCGGGCGCGACGAGGAAAGTCTAGCCGGTCTTGCGGCTCGCGCGATTCTTGCGGCGTGAGGCCAGCTCGTCTTCGGGACTCGGCTGGCTTTCGCCGCCATCGGCTCGTTCGGCTGGGAAATCGGCGATCGTGCCGGTGAGCTCGCGCATCGCGCCGTTCACGGCAATGCCGAACACGCCCTGACCGCCCTGAAGTAGGTCGACCACCTCTTCGGCGGACGTGCACTCGTAGACGGTGGTGCCGTCCGAGAACAGGGTGATGTTGGCGAGATCGCCCACCCCGCGCTGGCGTAGGTGATCGACGGCGACGCGGATGTTCTGCAACGAGATACCGGTGTCGAGCAGCCGCTTGACGATCTTGAGAACCAACATGTCCTTGAAGGAGTACAGCCGCTGACTGCCTGAGCCTGCCGCGCCGCGAATGGACGGGACGACCAACCCGGTGCGGGCCCAGTAGTCGAGCTGACGGTAGGTGATGCCGGCGATCTGGCAGGCACTGGGCACTCGGTAACCCACGAGCTCGTCCGGCACCGAATCATCGGGGAACAATCCCGGCTGAATGTCCTGAGGTGTGTCGACTCGGACGTTCGACGCCTGGTCGGGGGTGTCGACCCGAGCATCGGAGACGGACGCGTCCTCGGTCCGGCCTGCGGCTTCGGACTCTCGACTGCCGTCGTGCTGCTGCGGCTGATCTCCCACTGACTGCTCCCTCTCGGATGTCTCACTGCGTTCGGATCGAGTCAGTACTGCGATCCGTCCGGGGCACCTGAACGCCTCGGTGTACTCGCGTGAAGTCATACCGTGTACCAGGCCAGAGTACGCCTCGGCAGGTCTGCGAGAGGCGCGAAACTGCACCGAATCCGACCAGCGACGGCGATGAACTTCACTGGCACGAACGTTATGGGGACGATCGCGCAGATTCAACGCAACGCGCCGTAAACCTGAACCTAAAGTTGAGGTTGAGACTCTTCTGTTACCCGTCGGTGGCCTTGAAGTCGTCCGGCGACACCGAGTCGAGGAATTCCTTGAACTTCTCGACCTCGTCCTCGCGCTCGTCGGGCATGATCAAGCCGGCCTCGGCGAGCACGGGTTCCTCGGCGAAGATCGGCACCCCTGCTCGCAGTGCGATGGCGACGGAATCAGACGGACGAGCAGAAACTCGGACATCTTTGTCGAACACGAGATCGGCGTAGAAGGTGCCCTCCTGAAGGTCCACGATGCGCACCTCCTTGAGCTCGCGACCCAATGCCGAAATCAGGTTCTTGACGAGATCGTGGGTGAGCGGCCGGGCGGGCTGGACACCCTGTTGCTCCAAAGCAATTGCAGCAGCCTCGGTTTGACCGATCCAGATCGGCAGATACCTGTCTCCATCGGCCTCACGCAGCAGCAGCACGGGCTGATTCTGCGGCTGTTCGACACGAATACCGACCACACGCATCTCACTCATCGTGTCTGCCTCTCACCTCGTGAATCCGGGCTGCACTTCGTTCGTTCAGCTCGTCGCAGCCGAGTCTATTGGAAGTCGAACAGACGCGAGCGAGCGTCACCTGTCGAGTGCACCGCGCACTGCCGCTTTGACCAGACAGGTGTGCAGCGTCAACGACAACGCCGCGAGCTCTCTGATCATTTCCTCCGCGCGATCGCGGGCACCGGCGTCGCGGCCCTTGGCGACCGGTCCGGCGATCTGTGCAACCAGACCGGCCTCGCGGTCCGCCGCGAGTTTGAAGGCACGGAGGTGGCGCACTTCGAGACCGAACTGCAACATTGCGTGTGCCGTACGAGCAAGCGTCACGGCACCGTCGTCGTAGAAACCGGCCTGCCCGGGAGTGATCAGCCCGCTCCGCAGCAGCTCGGTCAGGAACGCATCGTCGATACCGGCCTGAGCCAGAAGGTCGGCCTTGCTGATCCGCACCTCTCGGTCCGGCAAGAACTCCTCGGGCGACACCTCGCCCGCTGCGAGCGTCAGAGACCGCGGTCGTTTGACCGATGTGTCTGCCCGCTCGACACTTGCAACACCGTGATCGATAGCTTCGAGTTGCTCTTTGATCACCTTGAGCGGTAAGTACTGATCACGCTGGGCGGTCAGAACGAATCGCAGCCGTTCGCAGTCTGCAATGGAAAACCGCCGGTAGCCCGACGGAGTGCGTTCCGGAGAGATCAGACCCTCGGCTTCGAGGAATCTGATCTTCGAGATCGTCACATCCGGAAAGTCGGGCCGAAGTCGATCGAGGACGGAGCCAATCGACATCCCCCCGTTGGACTGCTGCCCGACGGCGGTCACTGGCTTCCTGCACCCGCAGACGTGTCGCCGACCTGAGATCCGTTGCCGCCCCGCGGTCCGGTCAGGAAAACCAACCGGAACTTACCGATCTGCACCTCGTCGCCGTTGGCCAGAACTGCGGAGTCGACCGGCTCCCGATTGACGTAGGTGCCGTTGAGGCTGCCGACGTCGACGACCTGGAAATCGTCCTCGTCCTGTCGAAACTCGGCATGCCGACGACTGACAGTGACGTCGTCCAGGAAGATGTCGCTGTCGGGATGCCGTCCGGCGGAGGTGGTCGGCTGGTCGAGCAGAAACCGCGATCCGGCATTGGGACCGCGCTTGACGACGAGCAGAGCGGCACCGACAGGCAGCCCCTCGACACCCGAGACCGGAGCTTCGGTGCTCTGGGCGGCCGCGGAGTTGTCCAGCTCCTGGAGGAAATCTGCGCGGAAGACCGAGGTGGTCTCGGCCGGCGACTCCCCGTAGTTGCTGTCGTTGTCGTTCTGGCTCACCGTTACTCCTTCTCAGTCCGTTCACCCGGGCAATGAGCGCCGCGGGTAACGCAGTACATGGTCTTCACATCTGGTATTGCGTTGCGCCTGGTTCTATTTACGTCTGTACAGCTTGCTGGACCTTCGCCCCGACAGGGTATTCGCTCGGTGTCGACCGTACCCTGCGCAGTACGGACCGTGTGGCCGGTTGGCAGGTGTCGACAGCCGGCCGATCACTCGGCCGTGATGAGAGCATATCCGGCAGCATCGAGCATCTGCGCCAGTGCCGCGTCCAACTCCTCCGGGGATGAAACCTCCAAGTCGATCAGCCAGCCTCCGGTGTACGGTCCCGAATTCACCTTCTCCGGCTCGCCGTCCAGATCCTGGTTCACGCCAATCACTTTCGCAGTCAACGGGCTGAACACGTCGGACACGCTCTTGGTCGACTCGACTTCTCCGAGAGACTCACCCGCGGTGACGGTGTCGCCGACCGCCGGAAGCTGAACGAACACCACGTCCCCCAGCTGAGACTGCGCGAAATCGGTGATACCGATTCGCACTGCCGCCGGGCCCGTGCGCTGCACCCACTCGTGCTCGGGCGTGTAGTACAGATCAGCTGGTGTGTCTATGTCGCTCAACGCGGCATTCCCTTCGATCGTGGCCCGGGCGGTCGGGCGGTCAGTTACCGGGCTGAGCGTATTGACGCGGGCGCGGGTCCCGCAAGGCGGAGACCGTGACCTGGTCCGACTGCGTGATGTTCGACGACGCCCCGTTGCGAGTGACGGTGTCCACCACGCCCCCGGGGATGTTCAGAGCCGACGCCAGCGTGGGCGAGTCTCCGATTGCCGTGAACGTGTACGGGGCTCGCAGTTCGCGGCCGTCGACCACCACCCGACCGGCGGGCCCAGCAATCCACGAATCGACGCCGATGCGGACGGCACTACCGCCGCCCTCGATCTGGAGTGCCTCGGCACCGGCGGCACGCAACTCCTGCATGGCGTCGAGCAACACCTCGGACCCGACTCCCGAATTCGGGTCAACGACGACCAAAGTGACGCCCGGGCCCTGGGCAGCGACCGTACCGACTTGAATCGACAACGCGGACAGTCGTTCCTGCGCCTCGGCTACTGCTGCCTCCGATCCCGAACCGGACTGGCGCAGAGTCGCCAACGTGGCCTGCAGCGTGCTGATCTCGTCGCGAATCGACGCCTCGCGCCGGGTGAGGGTGTCCAGCACGACCAACAGGTCCTCCGGCCGGGAACTCTCCAGATTGTCGGAGGTACTCGTCTCTCGCACCTGCGTGGCGATACCTATTCCGAGGACGCACAACAGGGCGAGCGCAAGAATGCCGAACGCCTTTCCGCGCCTGCGTCGATCTGCATCCAGGGCTCGAACGCGCCAGCCGTGCCGCCCGGTCCGTGCCGTCATCTCCTAAGCTCCGAACAGACGGCGGCGCAGAGCGGCCGCATTGCCGAAGATACGAATTCCCAGAACGACGACGATGGCAGTGGACAGCTGCGTACCCACACCGAGCTGATCACCGAGCCACACGATCATCGCAGCAACGAGAACGTTGAAGACGAACGAGACGACGAACACCTTGGCGTCGAAGATTCCGTCGAGAAACGCACGCAGACCACCGAATACCGCATCGATCGCAGCGACGACGGCGATCGGCAGATAGGGCGCGACGACCGAAGGCACCTGCGGTCCGGCAACCGTGCCGATGACCACTCCGGCGACAAGTGCGGCGAGAGCGGCGATTGCATATGCACCGTGAGTGGTGGTGATCGGGGATTCCGCAGCTGTCTCGGCGTCTGTTGCCTCGTCGTCGTCGGCCGGTACGGCCGTCGTCGGGTCGTGCTCCGTCATCGTGGGCCTGCCTCCTCTGCCTCGAACGACTCTCTCACAGCGGCGGGACCGAGTTCGAGATCGGAGGCCGGGCGTACCGAGAACCCGATGCCGTACAACTGCGCCACGGTGCTCATCCGGAGATACGCGTCGCTGACGACGAATTGGACTTGAATACGCTGCGGGGGTCCGATCGCCTCGATGTCGTAGGGCGAGTCGATCGGGCGATTGTCCAGCAACATGGCCCCTCCGGCCTGCCTGATGGTCACGTTCGGGCCAACTCGAACGCCGTCCACCGACACCGCCTCGGCACCGCTTGCCCACAGCGAGTTGACAATTGCGGCGATGTCTCGATCGAGCACTGCAGCGCCCGAGCCCGTGCGAGCCGACGAACCGCTCGCGCCCGCCGGCTCCGTGACGACTACGGACAGACCCGGACCCGAGACAGTGTCGATGCCTGCGGCGGATTCGACGGCACTCAATCGGTCCAGCAGTGCACTGCCCGCGGCGTCGGACTGCAGAACTCGATCGCGCTCGGTCGACACCCGCTCGGTCAGTTCGTCTCTCGTCGATTCCAGGTCGACGCTTCGGCCCTGGGCGGCTCGGACGGCTGCCGACGCATCGGCACCTGCTCGGTCGACCGCGGCCGCACCGGATGCCAACTGCGAGAGAGCGACACCGAATATCAGGCCGACCACGACGGCACCGGTCAGCAACCACAGAGCGGCAGGTACGCGCGGCTTACGGGTGTGTTGCGCCGTGCGTTCGGCTGCCGCGGCTGCGTATCCCGGATCGAGGTGGTCGGTCAGCAACGAGGTCAACAGTGACGGGACAGGATTCCTCCTGACCCGTGTCCCGGGTCGTTCCGCAGGCTCCACTCCTGCCCCGGGTCGTTCCGCAGGCTCCACTCCTGCTCCAGGTCGTTCCGCAGGCTCCACCGTCAGGTGCCGGCCGCTGTCGGGTCGACCGCCCTGGCCACTGCGATGGCCTTGCCGAGGTACAGCAGACCCGTCCAGGAATACAACACGGTGCCCCAGATGAGTAGTGCGTAACCCAGTGGTCCTGCCGCGGCGGCCACCGAACTGGTGCCCGCGGAGACCAGCAGCACCGGCAGCGCGATCATGACGACGAAGGTTGCGGCCTTGCCGAGGTAGATGACGTCCGGAGGAGGTAGAGATCGACGTCGGTAGACGAACATCGTCAATCCGAGCACGGCATCGCGCCCGATCAGTATCGCTGCCACCCACCACGGAATGATGCCGCGCAGAACGAAGGCGACGAGGGTGCTGACGACGTACAGCCGATCGACCAACGGATCGAGGACGGCACCCAACTTCGATGCCTGTCCGAGCATCCGAGCGAGTTTGCCGTCCAGCCAATCGGTTCCGCCGCTGACGAGCAGAATGACCAGTGCCCACCCATCAGCGGCGGGCCCGAGCAATAGATACAGAAACAGCGGAACACCGGCGAGCCGGATGGCGCTGAGCAGGTTCGGAACGGTCGCAATGCGATCGGATACCTCGAGCTCACGGTTGTCCGTCACCGAACCGTCACCTCCTGTCGCTTCTGCTCGTCGTGCGTTCGGGCCGAGCCTGCGGCCACGTTAGCGCCACGCGAACACGGGCTGCTCGAAGTCGGCGACTCGGGTGTGTCGACCGTGCATCGCCACCTCACGGAATTGATGGACGATCGCACCGGTCGGAGCATGGATGGCTCCGGTTCGGTACGGCCATCGAATCACCGGGCGGGACGATTCGGGAATCGATACGAACTGCGCGTCGACGTCGAGTTCGTCGACGGTCACCTCGAACACCTCGGATACCTCGTCCTCGTTGGGGCGCAACGTGGACGAGTAGTCACCCACCCACACCACGAACGGGGTGATGACGTAGCCGGATCGGGTGACGTAGTCGTCCAGCCTGCCCAGTATGTCGGTCGTTACAGCACGGATACCCAGCTCCTCGTGCAATTCCCGCAAGCACGCCTCAATCGCGGATTCGCCTGGATCCACGCCGCCGCCCGGCAGGGCGTACTGGCCCGGGTGCGCGCGCAATCGACTCGGCCGCTTCGTCAGCAGCATCCGCCTGTCCCCCGGCGCTCCGCCGAGTGCGACGGCCACCGCGGCGGCGCGTAGGCCGTCGGCCTGGGCGGTGCGGTGGGTGAACCCTGCGAGTTCGCGCGCGACGGAACCTCGATCGAGCAGGTCCTCGGCCGACTCAGCGGAAGTATCGTCACTCACAGCACGAACACTAGAGCCCCGGCGGTATCGGCGGGCGGAGGGCGGCGGGCGGAAGCAGGTCGTCGGCGGCAACCGGCCAGCCGAGCGGGTCGTCGGCAAGAATCGCCAATTGTTCCACTTGCGTTCGACACCAGGGTGATACGTCGACGGTTCCGTCGAGCACGCCGGCAGCAAATTCCGGCCACGACACCCACCGGGTCTCGTCCACTTCGAGTGGGTCGGGGTCGAGTCTCGCGCTCTCGTCCACCCGCACGCGATACACGGGACAGATCTCGTTCTCCACGATGCCGTTGTCCATGACGGCCCGGTACCGAAAGTGCGGGAGAACCAGTTCGGCGGAGTCCGCGTGCAGCCCCAACTCTTCACCGATCCGGCGCAGCACTGCATCGGCGAGGTCTTCACCGGGGGCGGGATGACCGCAACACGTGTTGGTCAGCACGCCGGGCCAGGTCTTCTTGCTCGACGCCCTCCGCGTGAGTAATACCGCACCGTCCGGTCCGACCACATAGCTGGAGAACGCCAGATGCAGCGGCGTCTGCAGCGTGTGCACGGTCGTCTTGTCCTGTGTGCCGACGGCGCGGCCTTCGTCGTCGAGCAGCACCACGTGCTGCGCCGGTGATCGATCCATCGTTCCATGGTCCCACGGTCGAACTCGCGGTCTACTGTCGAACCATGGGACGCACAGAGAACACCGGCGACGAGACACCGACCGACGACAAGGAATCGACCACGCCGGATTCGCCGAAGGGCGGCCGACCGGGACCGGTGGACGGCGGGGGCGGCGGCGGGATGGCGACACGTGAGGTCGCGCCCGAGATCGCCGAGGACTCTGCCTGAATTTTCGTACCACCGCTGTTTGAAAAACAGAGTTCGCGTCAATACCCCCGATGTTCTCGCGCCGCGCGGGCACACGAACCTCCACGACCGGAAGGATCTCGATGAGCATCAACGACGACGACATCACCACCACAGGCGGAGCCGCGGGCGAAGGCCCCGCTGACGGCGGATCGAACCCGGGCGGTCACGACGGCGGAGCAGACGGCCCAGCCGGAGCAGGCGAAGGCCCGGCCGACGGCGGATCCAACCCCAACGGGCACGACGGCGGTGCGGACGGCACCGCTTGAGCACTGAGCCGAGCGGCGAGCGCGGATCGGGAAACCGGTCCGCGCTCCGTCGTCTCACCGGTATCGACCTCGGGACTTTCGCAGATCGGTTCTGGGGCGTTGCTCCCAAGCTGACCAGATCAGCTGATCTCTCGGGCTCGTTCGACGACCTGATGACGCTCGACGCGGTCGACGAGCTCATCTCCGAACGCGGAGTACGCACTCCGTTCGTGCGGATGGCCAAAGACGGTCGGCTGCTGGACAAGTCGCAGTTCACGTCGTCCGGCGGGTTCGGTGCCGAGGTGACGGACCAGGTCGACTCCGCAGCTGTGCTGGCGGCCTTCGCGGCCGGCAATACACTGGTACTTCAGGGCCTGCACAGGCTGTGGCCCCCGCTGATTCATTTCGTCGGTGATCTCGTTCGAGAGCTGGGCCATCCGGTGCAGGTGAATTCGTATGTCACACCGGCTGCGTCGCAAGGCTTTTCACCGCACTACGACGTGCACGATGTGTTCGTCGTGCAGATCGCGGGGACCAAGCGGTGGAGCATTCATTCGCCGGTGCACGTGCATCCGCTCAACAATCAACCGTGGTCGGACCGACGGTCGGCCGTCGAAGACCACGCATCGAACACTCCCGAACTGGACATCGTGCTCGAACCCGGCGATGTACTCTACCTGCCGCGCGGGTGGATCCACTCGGCGCAGGCGCTCGGCGACACGACCGTGCACCTGACCATCGGCGTCGCGTCGTACAACGACTACGACCTCGCCCACCATGTGCTGAAGTCGCTCGGCGACGTCGAGAGTCTGCGTGCCCCCCTCCCCGCCGGCCTCGACCACTCCGACTCGGAGTCCCTCGTTCCGCATGTACACCGTGTTGTGGACGCCATGCGCGCCGCGCTCGACGAGATCGACCGAGACCCCGACGCGGTACGTCGCCTCGCCGAACGCCTCGCAGATCGTCACGACGACCTCGTCCGACCGCAAGCGGTGCGCCCACTGGCGAGCGTCGCCGCGATGGGCGCGCTGCGGGGCGAGGATTCGATCCGATTGCGGCCCGGCATCTTCGCGCGGATCGCGCACATCGAGGACGGCGTCTCGATGGTGCTTCGGAACAAAACGGTCACGCTGCCCTCTCAGTGCGCCGACGCGATCGAGAGCCTGATGAAGGGCGCTTCGTGCCGCCTCGATGCGATGCCGGGCCTCGACCCCGACGATGCACTGGTGGTTGCGCGCAGACTCATCCGCGAGGGGATTGCAGTGACCGCAGCACCGTGACAGCTGTCAGGTGATCGTGACTCCACCGTCGACCGCGATGGTCTGACCCGTCACGTATCCCCCGGCGTCGGAGGCGAGCCAGATCGCGGTGGCGGCCAGTTCCTCGGGGTCGCCCTTGCGGCCGAGGATCATTCGTGGAGTCATCGAATCGAGGTACCCGGGCTGATAGCTGTCGGTCATCTCGCTCTGGAAGAAGCCCGGCGCAATCGCGTTGACCCTGATCCCCTTTCGGGTGCCCCACTGCTGCGCGAGGTCGCGGGTGAGGCCGATGATGGCGGCCTTGCTTGCGCTGTAGGCGGCCTGCGGTAGACCTGCAGTGGTCAACCCGAGCACGCTGGAGATGTTCACAATCGAACTCCCGGGTGCCATTACCCGACCGCAGGCCTGGGCTGCCCAGTAGGACCCGTTCAGGTTGATGTCGATCACCGAGCGAAACTGTTCGGGAGTCTCGCGGGTCGCGGGGAACGCTGTGCCGACACCGGCGTTGTTGATCAGTACATCGACTTTGCCGAACTCTGCCACTGCGGCGTCGACCATAGCGGTGCACTGGTCCGGATCGACCACATCGGTTGCGACGGAGATCGAACGTCCTCCGACACTGTCGATCAGCTTCGCGGTCTGCGCCAACTTGTCCACGCGGCGTGCAGCGAGCACAACGTCCGCCCCGGCCTCGGCTGCTGCTTTCGCGAAGGCAACACCCAGACCGGAGGATGCGCCGGTGACGATGACGACTCGCCCGTCGAGGCGGAATTTGTCCAAGATCGACATGTACGTGAATCTCCTTGTGGGTCGTGGTCAGAACCAGGCGGGTGACATATCGAGGGTGGTGCGGTCCAGTCGCGCCAGCAGATCGAGCTGAACCGTCACTTTCGGCAACTCGTAGACGTAGAAGTACTGCGCTGCAGAACGCTTTCCGTCGTAGAAGTCTCCGGACTTCGCGCCGACGGCCAGTAGCTGTTCGAGCCACATCCAGGCGATGACGATGTGCCCCATGGCTTCGAGGTAGGCAGTGGAGTTCGCCAAAGCCAGAGCTGCGTCACCGGTCCCCCATACTGCCGCGGTGACCTCGACGATTCTTGCGAATCGGTCCTGCAGTTCCGCGCCGAAGGTGGCAGCGTCACCGCCGGCAGCGTCAGCCCGCGCGACCGTCTCCGAGACCTGCTCGCCGAGTAGCGCCAATCCCGCGCCGCCCTGCATCACGACCTTGCGACCCAGCAGGTCCAACCCCTGAATACCGTGCGTGCCTTCGTGAATCGGATTGAGCCGGTTGTCACGGTAGTGCTGTTCGACGTCGTAGTCGCGTGTGTATCCGTACCCGCCGTGCACCTGGATGGCCAAGCTGTTGGCCTCGAGGCACCACTGTGACGGCCAGCTCTTGGCGATGGGAGTCAGGACGTCGAGCAACAGGGTCGAGCGCGCCGCTTCGGCGTCGTCGGACGCCGAGTCCTGGAGGTCCACCAGACGTGAGCAGTAGAGTCCGAGCGCGAGCGCTCCTTCGACATAGGACTTCTGGGCCAGCAACATTCGGCGAACGTCGGCATGTTCGATCAGTGCGACCGGAGGTGCTGCTGGATCCTTTGCACCGAGCGGTCGCCCTTGGGTGCGCGTCTTCGCGTACTCGACCGACTTCAGGTAGCCGACGTACCCGAGCGCGATGGCCAGGAATCCGACCCCGATCCTGGCCTCGTTCATCATGTGGAACATGTACGACAGTCCGCGGTTCTCCTCGGCGACCAGGAACCCGACTGCACCGGGTTGCCCTGCGGGAGAATGGGTTCCGTCGCCGAATGCCAGCAGGGTGTTGGTGGTGCCGCGGTTGCCCATCTTGTGATTGAGGCCGGTCAACACGATGTCGTTGCGCTCGCCGGCACCGCCGTCGCCGTTCGGGAGGAATTTGGGAACGATGAACAGCGAGATCCCTTTGACACCGGGAGGACCTCCCGGTGTCTTCGCGAGCACCAGGTGGACTATGTTCTCGGTCAGTTCGTGATCGCCGCCGGAGATCCACATCTTGGTACCGGTGATACGAAAGCTGCCGTCGTCCTGCGGTACCGCTTTGGTCGTGATGTCCGCCAGCGATGATCCGGCCTGCGGCTCCGACAGACACATGGTTCCGAACCACCGACCGTCGAGCATGGGCCGCACGTAATCACGTACCTGATCCGGTGTGCCGTACGTTGCGATCAGGTTGGCATTCGCCATGGTGAGGAACGGGTAGGAGGAGGTCCCGGCGTTGGCGGCCTGGAAGAATGCCATCGCCGCCCGAGAGACCGTTGCAGGCAGTTGCATTCCGCCGATCGACTCGTCGAACTGCCCGGCGATCAGACCCGCCGACGCGTACACGTCGAGCGCTGCCTTGACCTCGGGGATCAGCTGCACCGAGCCGTCCGAATTCATGGTCGGCTCGTGCGCATCGGCCTTCTTGTTGTGCGGCGCGAAGTGCTTGCGCGCAATATCCGCGCTGAGGTCGAGTACTGCGTCGAAGGTCTCGCGCGAGTGTTCGGCGAAGCGGGGACGAGTGGTCAGGCCTGCCACGTCCAACCACTCGTACAGCAGAAAATCCAGGTCGCGGCGCGAGAGGACGTCCGACATTCACTTCTCCGATCGCGAGGGGTGACACGTGCGCACGATGGTGACGAGCACTGTGACGCACATGACTGTGGATTCACCATACAAGTCGCGATCTCCGGCTTTCACCGAGTACCCGCCCGAGCTGTCACTGCAGATCCGCGTTCGCTGTCCGGGCTCCAAAAACGCAGCCAGGCAGACTTTTACGACTTATCGGACTATGAGCAGCGTCACGATTGACGTGGTCCCCGACGGCATATACTTACCTTTGATAACGATATGAAGCGGACAATCGCGAGGCGCCCCGGGCAACCGGTGCGTGTCGTCGGAGGGAGTCGAGCATGACGCACACATTGGCCGTCGACAGCCGACAGGATCGAGAGAGCAGGCAACGCAGTCGATTCCACGAGCTGCACGAGTCCGACCAGGAGTTTCGAGCCGCCGAACCGGACAGTGCAGTTGCGGACGCCGCCCAGGAGTTGTCGCCCAATCTGGCCCGCGTCGTTGCCGAGATCATGACGCGATACTCGGACCGGCCGGCGCTGGGCAGCCGGGCTCGAGAAATCGCCCGAGTCGACAACGCAAACACTCTTCGCCTGCTCCCTCTCTTCGACACCATCACCTACGGGCAAGCCTGGAACGACGCCGGCGCACTGGCCTCGGCTCTGACTCACGACGCGGTCGGAATCGCTCCCGGTGACTTCTTCGCAACCCTGGGATTCGCGAGCGCCGAGTATGTCATCGCGGAGTTGGCCACGATTCGGCTCGGCGCAATAGCCGTTCCGCTGCAGGCCGGTGCCACCGCGGGCCAGCTCTCGGCCATCGCCGCCGAAGTCGAGCCCGTCGTCCTCGCAGCCGATGTCGACAATCTGTCCGTCGCGGTCCAAGTCGCCACGCAGTGCAGGTCCATCAGACGAATCGTCGTCCTCGACTACGACGCTGCACTCGACGTGCACACACGGATCATGAAGTCCGCACATAACGATGCCGAGCAGGTCGGGGTTGTCATCCGGCCCCTCACCGAGCTGGTTCGCGACGGTGAGCAACTACCGGAGGTTCCACTACCCGATGCCGAAGATCCCGACCGACTCGCGACACTGATCTACACCTCCGGCAGCACCGGAACTCCCAAAGGGGCGATGCACACCGAACGAATCGTCTGCGGAGCCTGGACCGGAGCCTGGCACCACACCGGAGCTTCCTCCGAATCCGTGGACCGGCCTGCTTTCCCCGTGATCACTCTCGACTATCTTCCGATGAGTCACCTGGCCGGCCGTGGCCTCGTCTTTTCGACGCTCGCTGCCGGCGGGACGGTGCACTTCGCCGGAGCCAGCGACCTGTCCACCCTGTTCGACGACTTCGCTCTGGCTCGGCCCACGATGGCGCTGTTGATCCCCCGAGTGTGCGAAATGATTCGACACAACGTTCTCGCCGAGATCGACCGAGAGGTCGAGCGCTCCACGGTAGGAGACGAAGACGCCGTACGGCGAGATGTTCTGGGGCGCTACCGGAACGAGCAATTCGGCGGCCGCATCCTGGCGGCGATGGTCGGCACCGCACCGATCGCGACGGAGGTCAAGGATTTCGTCACCGAGCTGCTCGATATTGCGGTCCGCGACAACTACGGCTCGACCGAAGCCGGAATGGTGCTGCACGATGGCGTCATCGCGCGTCCACCGGTGATCGAGTACAAACTCGACGACGTACCCGAGCTCGGCTACTTCTCCACCGACACCCCGCATCCGCGCGGCGAACTCCTACTCAAGACCTCGTCCATCATTCCCGGGTACTACAAGCGCCCGGACGTCACCGCGGACGTGTTCGATTCCGAGGGCTTCTATCGCACCGGAGACGTCGTCGCCGAGATCGAGCCGGACCGACTTGCCTACGTCGACCGCCGCAAGAACGTTCTCAAGCTGGCCCAGGGTGAGTTCGTGGCCCTTGCCCGTCTCGAGGCCGTGTTCGGTACCAGCGACCTGGTCGACCAGATATTCCTCTACGGCAACAGCCAACGCGCGTACCTTCTGGCCGTCGTCGTCCCGGCTCATCCGGATACGACCACCGCCTCGATC
Source organism: Rhodococcus ruber (assembly GCF_027270735.1). Lineage (GTDB taxonomy): Bacteria > Actinomycetota > Actinomycetes > Mycobacteriales > Mycobacteriaceae > Rhodococcoides > Rhodococcoides rubrum_A. The sequence continues at coordinate 258,871 of NZ_JAPWIJ010000007.1, forward strand.
ATCGAATCGCTGCAAGAAATCGCTGGTACGGAATCGCTCAATTCCTACGAAATTCCGCGGGACGTGACGATCGAGCACCAGCCGTTCACGCAGGAGAACGGTCTGCTCTCCGGTGCCGGGAAGCAACTACGGCCGAAACTCGTCGAACGCTACGGTGCCGATCTCGAGCGTCGCTACGCAGAACTCGAGTCGGGTCAGAACGAACGCCTACGCGAGCTTCGACGCAGCGGTGCCGACGCCCCGGTGCTGACCACCGTCGGCGATGCGGCACAGGCACTGCTGGGATGCGACGGATCCGACGTCCGACCCGACGCCCATTTCAGTGATCTCGGTGGAGACTCGTTGTCGGCGTTGACGTTCTCGACGCTCCTGCGGGACATCTACGGAGTGGACGTCCCGGTGGGAGTGATCACCGGGCCGGCCATGGATCTGTCTGCCTTGGCCGACTACATCACCTCGGCCCGGGACAACGATTCCGACACAGCAACATTCGCCTCGGTGCACGGACGCGACGCCACGGTTGCGCACGCCTCCGACCTGCGCCTGTCTGCCTTCCTGGACGAGTCGCTCCTCGATACTGCTCATCATGTTTCGGGCCCTCGCACCCGAACCGAAACGGTGTTGCTGACCGGTGCCAACGGATACCTCGGCCGCTTCCTCTGCCTGGAGTGGCTCGAGCGTATGGCCGAGGTCGGCGGAACTGTGGTGTGCTTGGTTCGCGGACGCTCCGATTCCGACGCGCGTTCCCGACTCGATGCAGCGTTCGACAGTGGAGACACAGAGCTGTCCGCTCACTACCGAGCTCTGGCAGACTCTGCGCTCGAGGTCGTGGCAGGAGATCTGGGCACGCCTCGATTCGGCTTGGGCCACGACGAGTTCGCGGCTCTGGCCGAGCGGATCGATCGCATCGTTCACCCCGCTGCGCTGGTCAACCACGCTCTTCCGTACGAGCACCTGTTCGGTCCCAATGTCGTCGGTACGGCCGAGGTGATCCGGCTCGCGCTGACCGACCACGTCAAGCCGGTGACCTACCTGTCGACGGTCGCCGTCGCTGTGGGCGTCGACAATTTCCGGGAGAACGGCGACATCCGCATAGACAGCCCCTCGCGAGCTGTCGACGATTCGTACGCCAACGGCTATGGCAACTCCAAGTGGGCCGGTGAAGTGTTGTTGCGCAACGCATTCGACGAATTCGGCTTGCCGGTGTCGGTCTTTCGCTCCGATATGATCCTGGCGCACAGCACGTGGTCGGGGCAGCTCAACGTACCGGATGTGTTCACGCGTCTGATCCTGTCGGTTGTGGCAACCGGCCTGGCTCCCAGGACGTTCTACGGCACAGGAACCGGTGCGCCGACGGACGAAAGTGGGCGTCCCCTGGCCCATTACGACGGGCTTCCCGCCGATTTCAGCGCCGGTGCCATCACGACGATTGCGGGTGCCGAAGTCTCGGGCTACCGAACTTTCGACATCCTCAACCCACACGACGACAACATCTCGCTGGACACGTTCGTCGATTGGATCCGTGAGGCAGGTCGCGACATCGAGATCGTCGACGACTACGACGAATGGTTCGAGCGTTTCAGCGCTGCAGTCGAGGCTCTTCCGGAGAAGCAGCGATCGCACTCGCTGCTGCCCTTGATTCAGTCGTACGCGCAACCGCAGCAGCCGTCGTCGGGTGCGATGTTGCCGGCGGACGAGTTCGCTGCGGCCGTAGGGGAGATTCCACACCTCGGGCGTGGACTGATCGAGAAGTATCTATCCGATCTCGTGGCCCTCGGACTCGTCGGCAAACGCTGAAGCATCTCCCGATGCGGGCCTCGTGGCCCGCATCGGGATGTGGCCACCCGGACGGTAAGGTCATAACTCTATGTGGATTGGATGGATAGAATTCGACTTTCTTCTCGGCGATGTGCACTCACTCAAGGAGAAACGCTCCGTTGTTCGGCCGGTGATCTCTGAGATGCACCGCAAATTTGCGGTATCCGTCGCAGAGACCGACCATCGTGAACTGCACCGGCGAGCAGGTATCGGCGCTTCCGTCGTGGCGGGCGATCTCGATCATGTCACCGACGTTCTCGACCGCATCGAGCGGGCTGCGGCGTCACGGCCCGAGCTTCAACTCGTATCGGTTCGTCGGCGAACCATCCGAAGCGACGATATCTGAGGCCTGCCCGACGGACTAACGGCGGACGTCGAACACCTGTTTCTGAATTCCGTTTCCGTAGACCTCGTGTTCGACCAAGTCGAGATGCGTGGTGTCCTTGTCTGCTGCACTGAACAGGCGCTTGCCCGCACCGAGCAGGAGCGGAAAGACGAGCAGGTGGTATCGATCGACCAGCCCGGCGTCGGCCAGACTCCGGCCCAGCGTGGCGCTACCGTGCACGGAGATCGGGCCACCGTCGGTGTTCTTGAGCTCGGCTACATCGTCGATACTGCGCAAAATGGTTGCAGGCCAACGTGAATCGTCCTGCTCCAGCGTGGTCGAGACCACATATCTGGGCATGGCATTGTATTCGGCGAAATCGTCCATCGTCGGCCAGATCGGCGCGAATGCCTCGTACGAGGTGCGGCCCAGTAGCAGCGCCGACGCTTCGCTCTGCTCACGCCCCTTGATTTCGTATGCCGCCGGGTCGAACTCGATGTCCTGGAACGTCCACCCGGAGTTGCGGTAGCCAGCTTCGCCACCGGGTCCTTCCATTACGCCGTCGAGCGAAACGAACGCGGTCACGATCAGAGTGCGCATTGGCGGTCCTCACAGTCAAGGGTGTCGGGTGCCGGAATCGTAAACCATGCAGTGCCGGTCGACGGATACCATTGTCGGCATGATCGGCACCGTCCCCACCGACATGTCCCGTCCGGCGTGGGATGACGATCCTGCGGTGTCGGGTTGGCGGGGCTTGCCCACGTTGGACGGCGACTGCTCTGCTGACGTCTGCGTCGTCGGTCTCGGTGGTTCGGGTCTGGCCGCTGTCGCCGACCTCGTCGACCGCGGACTCGATGTGGTCGGGATCGATGCAGGGCGAGTCGCAGCCGGTGCTGCGGGTCGAAACGGCGGCTTTCTGCTGGGCGGCCCCGCAACGTTTCTGCACACCGCGTTGTCGATGTGGGGGCCGTGCGCCGTCGATCTCTATCGTGCGACCCTCACCGAGATCGATTCGTTGGAGGCACTCCTCGGGTCGTGCGTGATCCGCCGCACCGGGTCTATCAGGCTTGCGGGCGTCCCGGATACGCAGGCCGACCCCGCCGATGCGCGGGACTGCTCGGATCTGGAGAAGTGCCTGCGCGAGAACAACATTGCCGTCGAACCGTATTCGGGCGAGCTGGGGCACGGCATCTTGCTGCCCGATGATGCGGTGATGAATCCTGCCCGTCGTGCAGTCGGAATGGCGGCGGCGCTGGCCGGTCGCGCCAGGCTCCACGAGTACACCCCCGCGGTTGGCATCGAACCCGGAGCGGTGACGACGCCGACCGGGGTGATCCGCTGTGGTCTCATACTGGTTGCCGTAGACGGTCGCCTCGAACGCGTACTCCCCCAGCTCGACGGTCGAGTTCGGACGGCCCGCCTCCAGATGCTCGCCACCGCTCCTGTCTCGGCGGGTCGGTTGCCGTGCCCCGTGTACGGACGGTGGGGATACGACTATGCGCAGCAGGACGCGTCGGGACGGCTGTACGTCGGGGGTGGCCGCGACTTGTTCGCCGAGGAAGAGTGGACCTTCTCCAACGAACCGACGGCCCGAGTGCAGAATTACCTCGACTCGCTCGCCGAGTTGTTTGCCGGTGAACACGTCTCCGTGAACGCCCGGTGGGCAGCGTCGGTGGGGTTCACCGCGGACGGGCGCCCGCTGTGTGGCTACGTCGATGACGGAGTGATCGCGTTCGGTGGCTACAACGGAACCGGCAATCTCGTCGGGCCGGTGACCGCTCGCGCTGCTGTGGCCCTCGGACTGGACGCAATCGAGGTTCCGACGTATCTGAGCAGCTGACCCATGGCAGTGTGTACTCATGGCTGACGAACCGGAACGCACCGAAGACGGCCACTACGTTGTCATAAAGGGGCGACGTTGGCGCGCAACGGATCCCGACATACCCGAGGATCGAAACGCAGAACTGCGGTCGATTCTCATGGCTTGGCGCAGGGAGGTCAAACGTACGTCGGGTGCCCCGGAGTCTCGCGCGGGTGTGCAGGCAACCAAGGTTGCTCTCGGTGAACGGGGAACACCGTGGTGGGAGCAGTCCGAAGACGAGCGACGGGCTCGATGGGAGTCCGAAATTCCCAGGCCGGGAGATACCGATACCTCCTCCGGTGACTTTTCGTCGTAGCGCCGGTCTACCGTTTCGACGGATGCCGTCGGTGCACATCAGCGAAAAGGAGCCTGTCATGTCCATTCTCAATCCGTATCTTTCGTTTCGAGACAACGCCCGCGAGGCCATGGAGTTCTACCGGTCCGTCTTCGGGGGCGAGCTCACTTTCACCACGCTCGGCGAGGCACACGCAAGCGAGGATCCCGCCGACGAGAACAAGATCATGCACGGCCAGTTGACCACTTCCAACGGATTCACCTTGATGGGTGCCGACACACCGTCCTCGATGGAACACACTCCCGGTAGCGCGATGAGCGTCTCTCTCAGCGGCGACGAGGAGGACGAATTGACGGGGTACTGGAACAAGCTGGCCGTCGACGCGCAATTCACGATGGGCCTCGACAAGGCTCCGTGGGGCGATACGTTCGGCATGCTGACCGACAAGTTCGGTGTGCAATGGATGGTGAACATCGCGGGATCCACACCCGGTAGCTGAGCGCAGGCGCAACCGTCCCTAGCCGGCGAAGGTCTTCGGAGGAATCACCTGCCGGAGACCTTCGGGGCCCCAACCCCGGTCGAGCGCGACAAGCAATGCTGCGCAGCCGATTCCGGACAACACCAGGGCAGAACCGAACATTGCTGTGTAGCCGAACAGGTCTCCCACCACACCGGCTGCGATTCCTGCCGCTCCTTGCGCGAAGACGACCGCACAGGCCATCAACGTGTAGTCGCTTCCTGCGAAACGCTTCTCCGATGCGTCCATCATCAGCGCGAACACCGCGACCGTGGCCGCGCCGCCGAGCACGTGCTCGGTGATGTTCGCCGTGATCAGTAGTGGAAATCCACCAATGCCGAGGGATGCGATGACGTACAACGCGAGGCTCATGGTCTGGCTCACTCCGCCCACCAACAGCGCCCGGCGACGTCCGTGCCGGAAGGTCATCCACGCCCCGAGGGCAGCACCGCCGAGCGCGGCCACCGAAGAGAGGCCGCCCTCGACCAACGCGATCTGTGGCAGCGACAGTCCACTGTCCGACAGAAACGGCCCCACCAATGCCGATCCCATCGAGTTTCCGAACTTGAACCCGATGATCAGCAGTATTAACGCGACCATGCCGGGCCTGCGGAGCCTGGACCACCATGCAACCGCAAGCCGAGCCGGCGATTCCGACTCGGCGCGCCGATCGGAAGCGGCATCCGCAGCGTCGAGTTGCCTGCGCATCCACCACACCGGGACAGTCGTCAATACGATGAGCAACGCCATCGCGACGAACAACACCCGCCACCCGGCAAAGGTGAACAGCCACAACAGCAGTCCACCGCCACACACCATTCCGATTCGATAGGCACCGACTTGGAGGCCGTTGCCCAACCCGCGCTGCGCCGTGGTCAGCGTTCTGACAGCGATGCCGTCGGTCGCGATGTCCTGCGTGGCCGAGAGAGCGTTCATGACGAAGATGCCGACGAACAACCAGCGCAACGTCGACGACAGGTCGAGGAACGACAACGCCAGAGCCACCACCGCGGCCGAACACTGCAGCGACAGCAACCAACGCCGTCTGGATCCGTAACGATCGACGTACGGTGCCCAGAGAAACTTCAGCGCCCAGGGCAGAAACAGCACACCGGTGGCACTGATCTTCACCAACGAGAATCCCGACTCCCGCAGCACAACCGGGAGTGCCTGGGTGAAGAATCCGAACGGCAGTCCCTGCGCAAAGTAGAGAGCCCCGAGCAAGGTGAGGGTTCCGGCAGTGAACGACGCCGGACGCACCGCATTGGTCATGTCGGACATCGTGTCAGAGCGTCGTCTACCCCGCTGAACGCACAACCGGTTGGCGGAGAACGGTGCGAAGCTTCGCGGGCTCGACCCGGCGCGGATCGCTCAGGTAGATCTCGTGGTGTCTGCCGGTCATCGTCAATCCGGAATCGGGAATGTACCTATCGTGAAGTTCGGCCAGCACCGTAGTCTCGTCGTCGTAGGACCCGATATGCAGTGTCTGCACGCAGAGTCCCTCGTTCAGGGTCTCCATCCGAACGCTGGTGGACGCCTCGGATTTGCCTTTCGCGCCGGCGGACGCCACTGCGGCCTCGAACATCGTTCGATCGATCCAGTCGGGCACCAGGATCATGACGGTCCAGTTCCACTCGGCCTTGTTGCGGTCCGTGGTGAACGACGCCATGTCGTCGGCCCACCACAGCGCCTCGAGCGGCGGGACGACGTAGTCGCGGTCGAGGCCCTTCTTGCTGGCGAACTTCAGCGCGTACGCGACGGGGTAGAGAGCGGCGAGCGCGTCCGCATACTCGGGCGCGGTGTTCGGGTCTCCGTGCCCGTCGATCATCAGATAACTCAGCGGCGGCACAACAAGACTGCGAAAGACGTTGTGCCGCGCGGAGTACGAGTCGAGCGTCTTCTTGAAGTCGATCTTCACACGCTCACCTTCGCCGACGAGTCGGATGGCGAACACCCTGTATGTGATGGCGGACGATCATGGAGTGGGCCGAGCAGGAATTCGCCTGAGAAGCACCGTGGCCGCATCGAGTACGACGTCTCGGTCGTAGGTCAGGCGGTAGTCGTAAAGCGTCTTTCCATCGGGCGTGACACCACACTCGACAGCGATCAACGCCACGCTCGACATCGGTGCCACGATCACTGTCGAACGCTCCATGGCCAACGGCTCGTTCTCCCCGACCGACACCGAACGAAAGCGGTGCTGCATCAGCGATTGATCGGAGCCGAAAACTGCCACAAGAGCGGAACGCGCGGCCAGGTCGTCGAAGAGGGCTGCACGCGCGGGCGTCAGCCGGTTCGACACGTCTGCGGTCGCCAACACGATCGTCGACGGTCCGGTGCCGAACGCGCTCGCCAGCAGGCTGTTTTCGATAGCTTCGAGAAACGTTGCCTCGGCATGCCTGCGGGCACCGAGCTGGTGGGTGAGTCCGAAGGGTGTCACGGCGACCGGAGCGCGGACGGTGACAGTTGCATTCAGCTCGAGCGAATCGACAGGGCGGGATACGCCCCCGAAGTTCGGCAGCGGCCCCGGAGCACCGTAGAGGAAACCTTGCCCCAGAACGGCACCCATGTCGCGGGCACAGCTTTCGTGTGTGTCGGTTTCGATTCCCTCGGCCAACACCAGGGCGCCGGTGCGTTCGCCCTCGGCAGCGACGGCAGCGACTATGGCGGCGGTCTGGTCGGTCGAACGCTCTTGCACGAGGGCCATATCGAGCTTGATCACGTCGGGACGTAGCAACGGGATCAACGCCAGACTGGACGAGTCTGCACCCACGTCGTCGATAGCGACCCGCCAACCCATGTTTCGGGCATGCTCGGCCGCCCTCAGCAGACCGGCCGGATCGCCCATCAGGTCTCGTTCGGTGATTTCGACGGTGATCGACAAGCGCGCCGCGTCGACGATCAGCGGTAGGAGGTGTCCCGGTGGCGGCGTGTCGAGTGCGGCGGGTTCGGCATTGACGAACAGCGTCAGCTCGTCGGGGTAACCGGCCTCGACTGCACCGTGCAGGGCGCTCGCTCTGCACCGCCAGTCGAAGTCGGTGGTCACACCCTGCTCTCGTGCGGCGCGCAGGAGTTCCTGCGGAGCAATGGACGGACCGTCGCCGCTGGTCCGCACGAGGGCTTCGTACCCCACCACGGCGCGGTCGTCCAGAGAGACTATCGGCTGGTAGGCCGACGTGATATCGGTCGACATCGGCGAGATCTGCGCATTCGTCGATTGGGGACGCATGGGTAGGACCTTTCCTCGCCGCCTGCTCGATCTGTCCCCCACCCGGTGAATCATCATGCCCGACGGAACCACGGTGTCGACAACCCACTGCACTCCGAACGACGATTCGTTGGTTATAAGGTGCTCGGAGTAGTCGACGAACGGCGGTGAATCACGTTGGAAGAGGATGCCCGTTCTCGCGCTGCTCAGGATCGTCTGTTCGCGGGTCGATATCGATTGGGCGAAGTGCTGGGGCGCGGCGCGATGGCCGACGTCGTGCATGCAGAAGACCAGGTTCTCGGCAGGTCGGTGGCGGTCAAGATATTCCGCCACGGCGAGCCGGTGGACACAGTCCGACGGATCGACGCGGAGATTCGAACGCTGGCGTCGCTGTCGCACCCGGGTCTGGTGACGTTGTACGACGCAGGGACTGCGCCGGACTCCACAGGAATTCCGTCGCCCTACCTGGTGATGGAATTGATCGACGGCCCCACGCTGAACAGCTTTCGTCAGAACAGATCGATGCACGCCGTTCACGTCGCGCGCATCGGAAGCGAGATGGCGGAGGCGCTCGCGTACATCCACGACCGAGGTGTGGTGCACCGCGACATCAAACCAGCCAACATCCTGATCGCGCAGGCCCCGGACTCACGTGCGGGTCAGTGCGTCAAGCTGGCCGATTTCGGCATCGCCCGCATCGTCGACTCCGAGCGACTCACCGAGCACGGCACCACGGTCGGCACCGCGCACTATCTCAGCCCGGAACAGGCGACGGGTACGCCCGCTGGCCCGCCTACCGACATTTACACGCTCGGCCTCGTTCTCATCGAATGCCTCACCGGCACAATGGTATTCGAGGGCAGCGCGGTGGCCGCCGCGGTGGCGCGACTACACCGTGATCCCGCCGTTCCCGAGCAGCTCGGGCCGGAGTGGCACTCGCTGCTGACGGCTATGACGTCGCGGCAGCCAGGGGATCGCCCGGACGCAGCTGCGGTCGCGCACCGACTGCGCAGGATCCTCCGAAGTGCGACCCCGCTCCCCCCGACTGCCGTGATGCCAGTCGAGCGCACGAACGTCGTTGCGGCCGCTGGTCCGGTTGGCACCGCACACCATCCTCAGCGTCGACGGCGGATCGTTCCTGGGGCGGCCGCGCTCGTCCTCGCGCTGGGAGCGGGGATCATCTGGATCGCGTCCAGCGCGGGTGACGACCCAGGTCAGGTGCCTGCTTCACCGGCTACGCCGACGCCGACACGGAACGAGTCGACGATCGCCGTACCCACGACGCAGGTGCCGAAGCCTCCGGTAACCACCTTCGCGAACCCAACCGACGCCGAGATGACACCGACGTCGAATCCGGTGCTGATCCAGCCCGCCGCACCAGCCGCACCACAGCCGAACGACAACCCTGGGAACGGCAATTCGGGCCCCGGCAACGGAGGCCCCGGCAACTCCGGCAACGGCAATTCGGGCCCCGGAAACAGCAATTCGGGTCCGGGAAACCCCGGCAACGGCAATTCGGGTCCGGGAAACCCCGGTCGAGGCAACTGAGCAGGCCCACCACGTGATCGGAGCAGCTATGACCCATTTCGACACGATCGTGGTGGGAGCAGGGATATCCGGTGCTACCGCAGCCAGGATTCTGCACCGTGCAGGTCGGCGAGTTGTCGTCCTCGAGGCTCGCGATCGCGTGGGCGGTCGTGTCTGGACGGTCCGCGGCGAGGTCGACACCCTCGACGTCGGTGCGTCCTGGATTCATGGGATCGACAACAACCCCGTCGCCGACGCCGTGCGCGCTTTCGGTCTGCGGACAGCCGAGTTCACCGTGGGCAGCTATCAACCGGATGGTCGACCCATCGCGTACTACTCCCCCACCGGTGTCAGATTGAGCGAGTCCGCGGCCGCACGGTTTGCCGCCGACGTTCACGACTTCGACGAACGGTTCGCCAGGACCATTGCCGAATCCCCTCCACGGACATCGTTCGGTGATGCGGTGGAAGCGACTCTGACTCGATTGGATTGGGACAGCGACCGCCTGAACCGAGTCCGCGAATTTCTCGGCCACCGAGCCGAGGAACAGCTGGGGGTAGCCCAGGGAGATCTCGACGCACACGGTTTGGACGACGACGCCATCGACGGCGACGAAGTCGTATTTCCCGACGGTTACGACGAACTCGCGGTCCGTCTCACCGAGGGACTGGACGTTCGACTCGCGCACGAGGTCTCGCAAGTCAGCTGGGGTGAAGACGGAGTGGTCGTGACAACCGCAGCAGGCTCCTTCTCGGCTGATCGCGCCGTGGTGACAGTGCCGATCGGGGTACTGAAGTCGCCGGATTTCGGCGTCGAACCTCCGCTACCAGAACCTGTTTCGGGTGCGCTGGACCGGCTCGCGATGAACGCCTTCGAGAAAGTGTTCCTCCAGTTCCCAGTCAAGTTCTGGGACCCTGACGTCTACGCCATACGGCAGCAGGGCGAGGCCGGGCGTTGGTGGCACTCGTGGTACGACGTGACACAGCCGGGTGGCAGGCCAACTCTTCTGACCTTCGCAGCGGGGCCGTGTGCACAGGAGACCCGACACTGGTCGGACGAACGTATCGGGGACTCGGTCGTCCACACGTTGCGCGGCATCTACGGCAACCGCGTCGTCCCGCCGAACGGTGTGTATGTCACACGCTGGCAGGACGATCCGTTCTCGTACGGTTCGTACTCCTACATGACAGTCGGTTCGCAGACGCGTGATCACGACGATCTCGCCACGCCGATCGGAGATGTGCTGCATCTTGCGGGCGAGGCCACCTGGACCGACGACCCGGCAACGGTCACTGCTGCGATGAAGTCGGGACACCGCGCTGCAGAACGAATCCTGGGCCGCACCGTTGCGTTCGGCGACGTCTGGACCTAAGTCGGACGCGCCAGAAGTCTCGCAACGATCGGGCGCTGTGGGTTCATACCGAGTTGTCGGCTGTCGAGAACCGAGTTCGGCCGATTCCACCCCCGAAACCGTGCACCGGGATTACCATAGCGATTTCATCCAGGCGGATGACCCGTTCCAAGCGCTCGCCGCCATCCCCTGGTCGGTGCTGATGCGGCGTTGTCGTCCGCCTCGGCGGGTACAGGGGTGGGGAATGGTTTCGGACGTCATCGACTGCAAGGTTGTGTTCGCACACGACCTCGAGCAGGTATGCGAGGTCTTGAGCGCGGTCGAGTTGTTCCCACGCTATTTCCCCGGTCTCGAATACTGCACGTTGCGTGACACCGCCACCGGGTACCGATGCGGCGTCGGCGGCGTCGAGCACAACCTCGAGTTCGTCGTGAACCGGCGCAATCAACCGATCATCACCATCGAGCACGTCGAGTCCGGTGGCTTCATCAGATTCACCCTCAGCAGACGATCGGCCGGCGAGACGAAGATAGATGTCACCGTGTTCAAGGCAGGTCTCGGCGGGGCCTACGCGCCCCAGCCCGAACACAACCGCGCGGTGGTCGACTGGGTCTTGGGAGGCCTTCGCAGACTGGAGAATTCTCTTTCCGGCACCGCTGACTCCATTGTCTCGAACAGCGGCGACTTCCGGTCGCTGCAATTGGCAATCCTGAAAACGATGGTGGGAACGGGCGTCGTCCGTGCCGCACGTCCCGACCGCGCGTACCGGCAGTTGAACTCGCTGGCGAAGTGGGGCTTCACATTGGGAGGCGGATTCGCGGCCGCTACGGCGAAGTCACCGGACGAGATAGCCGTTGTCGACGACCGAGGGACCCGTACGTTCGCGGAGATCCACCACCGGTCACACCGCATCGCAGCAGGTCTCGATGCATCAGGGATTCGTCCCGGGAGCACGGTCGGAATTCTGGCCCGCAACCACTCGGCCATGATCGAATGCACTGTCGCGTGCGGCATGCTCGGAGTCGAGGTCGTGCTTCTCAATACCGGCCTCGCGGCGCGGCAGATCGAGACTATTGCCGCCCGCCACGAGCTCCGAATGCTGTTCGTCGACGACGAATTCGACTCGATGGTTCGCTACCTGCCGGACGACGTCACCCGAGTAAGTCTCTCTTCTCATACCGCCATTCCGCGGCGGCGCACCCTCGAGCATTTTGTCGCACCGCCGTCCGCCACCTTCGCACGGCCGGATCGTCCCGGGTCGGTCGTCGTGTTGACATCAGGGACCAGCGGGTCGCCCAAGGGCGCGCTCCGCCCCACCCCGAGGGGTTTCGGCACCATCGCCGCCATGTTGTCTCGGATGCCTCTCAAGACGAACGAGCGGATGCTCATAGCAGCACCCATGTTTCACAGCTGGGGGCTCGCAGCCTTGCAGATCAGCACTTCGTTGCGAGCCACGGTTGTGCTCCAGGATCGATTCGATGCCGAAGACTGCCTGCGCGCAGTCGAGGAGAATCGATGCACCTCGTTGATAGCCGTACCTATCATGCTGCAACGAATACTCGATCTGCCCGAGTCGGTGCGATCCCGTTACGACACCTCCAGTCTGCGCGTCGTCGCCTGTAGCGGTTCCGCGCTGACCGGGTCGACAGTCAGCCGCTTCATGAACGTCTTCGGCGATATTCTCTACAACTTCTACGGGTCCACCGAGGTCTCGTGGGCCACGATCGCCACACCTGACGACCTACGCGCGTCACCTGGCACCGCAGGACGTCCGCCGCTCGGCACGACCATCGCTGTGCTCGACGCCGAGGGCACGGCCGTGCCGGTGGGAAGCCTCGGCCGCATTTTCGTCGGTAACGACATGCTGTTCGACGGCTACACCAACGCCGAACCTCCGCCCACCGCGTCTGCGCGTGGAGCCGCCTTGATGGACACCGGAGATCTCGGGTACATCGACTGCAACGGGCGGTTGTTCGTGTGCGGCAGGGACGACGAGATGATCATTTCCGGTGGCGAAAACGTATTTCCGGGACCAGTCGAGGATGCAATCGCCAATCTCCCCCAGGTCGGCGAGGTCGCAGTTGTCGGTGTGCCCGACAGCGAGTACGGACAACGTCTTGCAGCGTTCGTCGTCGGCCGCGGTGCGGCAGGACTCGATGCAGACATGGTGCGTGCCTACATTCGAAACCGGCTGAGCCGCTTCTGCGTTCCACGAGACATCACGTTCCTCGACGAACTCCCCCGCACTGCGACCGGCAAGGTCATCAAGAGAATGCTGATCGAACCCCCGACCGCCGCCGGAATGTGAACCCTGTGGGCCTACGACCGACCGGATTCGCCTCCTGACAATCGTCGAAACAACATTCCTCGACGCCGACGAACGCGAGCTGCACCGCAATTACCAGCACCTGAGAACGGGTGGCTACCCGGCAGCTCTTCCTCCGATGCGTTGCAGCTTCTCGGCAACCTCGCCGCCGCCGAACATCGTAGTCAGTCGTTCTGCTCGACACTTCGGTACTATCTCAGTTGTTTGACTATTCAGAATCTGAGACTGTTTGCCGGAGTCAGCAATGACGTGAGCACTCCGAGCAGCCGATACGGGAGGGCGCGAATCGAAATGCCACAGCAATCCGAAGAGCCTCACGGAAAGAATTCCACCCAGAAACGCCCCGAACATTCGTCCTTTCTCCAGCTGTTCCTCGAAGCCACTCGCGAGGAACAACCACCCGGCGACTACGCGTCCACGCACGACGACGCATCGACTGGTCGTCACTGATCGGTTCGGCAGCGTTCTCGAACTCGACAGATCCATCGGCGTTTGACAGCGGCGCGATGATGTCCGACGGTAGGGAGTACGGACGAACAGGGAGAGCAACTGTGGACACTGCGTTGGTGGTCGCCGCCGTCGTCGCGGTTCTTGTTGTCTTCGTCGCGATCGCGCGCTTACTTCGCGCCAGGATGCGAAGCGGACGCTTTCACGGAATCGAAAGCTCGGTCGGCGGTTCGGCGTTCATGGGAGCTACACGCACACCGGGGATCGCCCCACCCGATCGCGGCGATCCCCGTACGGACTCAGGTCGACCCGACGCGTCGCCGGAGTAGGTCACCCCTACGGAACGGACACCGTGGCCAGGCCCGGAGTGATGATGCCGCCGCGCGAGACAATCGTGATCGCAACCTGACCGGGACCGGTCGCCAGGGTCGCTTCAGGAGCGAAGCCCTGCAGGCCCGCCGAAGTCACGGCGGTGCCGACCGCCCCGCTCGACAGGTTCACCCAGTACACCTGGGACGAGATGAGGCAGCCCCACCCGCCTTCTTTACCACCGGTGATTCTGATCGTGCCGGCCTGCTCTCCGACGACAGCGATACATCGAACCGAGGGCGCATCGAAACTTCCGTTGGGATTTCCGAACGGCGCAGGGTTGATCTGAAATGGTACTGCTGTCGCCGCGGACGCAGTACCCACCGTCGCCAGAGCCGACCCGAGGACAATTGATGCGAAAAATACAAGTGCACGAACATGTTTCATGTAGGCAGCCTCCAAGGGTTCGGTAAGCGAGCGTGTTCGATACTCCACCCCCTTCATCGCTGGAACAAGGGTCGCGGCCGAATCGAGACCTCGCCTGTCTGCGCCTGACATGATCTGAAGGCACCCAGCAGACGAAGGACGCACTGCAGGATTTCGTCACCGACACCGTGTGGGGAGGTGTGTGGACGCGCCAGGGACTCGATCACCGCAGCCGCAGTCTGCTCGATCTCGGAATTCTCATCGCGGAGCACCGGCCGCGCTGACGACGATGCGAGTTGTGCAGAAAGTGCTCGACGCCGAACTCGGACCGCTCGATACGGCAGGCAAGTCGAACGCCCGATGACGGCGCATCATGTCGCTTAAGATTGTGCGATTCGACGCAGTTCAGGGAGCGTGATGTCCGAAATCGAAGTCGTGATCGCCGATGACGACGTCCTGTTGCGTGAGGGCATGTCCAGCCTGCTCACGGAGGCGGGTTTGAGCGTCGTCGGCCGAGCCGGCGACGCCGAGGAACTGCTGGCGCTGCTCGACCGAGACCAACCCGACCTGGCCATCATCGACATCAGGATGCCTCCGACGTACACCGCCGAGGGGCTCGACGCAGCATTGCGCATTCGATCCGAATTCCCGGATGTTGCGTTGTTGCTACTGTCCGCCCACGTCGAGGTGGACCATGCTCTGGAACTACTCGACAGCGGGAACAACGGCGCAAAGGGGATCGGATATCTGCTCAAGAGCAGGGTGACCGATGTGGCCGATTTCGTCTCCACGATTCGTCGCGTCGCCGCCGGCGCATCCGTCATCGACCCGGCTCTGGTCTACGAATTGGTGGCGGCGAAACGTCGCGGAGACCCGCTGGGCGCGCTGAGTGGCCGAGAACGCGATGTCCTCACATTGATGGCCGAGGGACTTTCCAATGCCGGTATCGGTCGGCGGTTGTGGATCACCGAGGGAACCGTCGAGAAACACGTGCGCAGCATTCTCACCAAGCTCGATCTGGCGGAGACGGCCGACGACCATCGGCGAGTACGCGCAGTGATCCTCTACCTCGACACCGTCGGATGACACCCGGTCATCGGCTCAGCATGGTGTCGATGGCGGCGGCCGAAAGTTCGAACTTGGAAAGGAACCCGACGGCCGAGCTCATTTCCACCAGGTCCACGAAGTCGTCCTCGTCGTGCGTGGACACCAGAATGATCGCCGGCTTCGGTGTGAAGACCAGCGAATCGAGTGCTTCGACGACGTCGAAGCCGTTGTCCGTGCCGAGATCGATATCCACCAATACCAGACTGGGGTGCGTCGACTGTGCGGCGCGAATTGCGTCGGGCAACGTCGATGCCGTTCCGACCACGACGATGCCCGCCGACTCGAGCAGCCGACTCGCAGCGACGCAATACGCGTCGCTGTCGTCGACTATCAAACACCGCAGGCCAAAAGACGTCACTCCATCGAGGGTGTCAGAAATCGCGGGGGCCGGCATTCCGGCTAACGGTACTTTCGCCTCCCGGGTTCGACGATGACTGGCGAGATCGCACTCCGCGATCGGCTCACGACGCTCGTTCTTCGGCCGAGCTCGCCACCGGTGGCGTGGGGCGCAGTGCTGGCCGCTGCGTTGATCGTGGCCGAGGTATTCATCGTGCTGCTCCTCAAACGAGTTGCCCCCGAGAACGCCTTCGGAGCCATCTTCCTGTTCGGCGTTCTGGTGGTGTCGGCGGGTTGGGGCTTCCGATTGTCGATAGCAACGTCAGTGGCAAGCGCTGCCGCATACGCCTACATCCACGTCATCGAAAGCAGTGAAAGCCTGGTCCCTGCGGTCATCGTTTTTCTTGTGTTGGCACTGCTCACCAATATGCTCGTCGGCCAATCACGATTGCGCGCAGCCGAATCCGATCAACGGCGCCGTGAAGCAGACTTGCTCGCATTGTTCGCGCGAACGATGTTGCGCTCGGACTACACACCCGAGATGCTCGACGCCGCCAGCAGCCGACTGGCTGCTGTGCTCGACCTGCCCTACGCGGCGTTGGGGTCCGAAGACGCTCCCGTGTCGGCGGATCAGGAGAAGACCCTGATGCACGACGGGCCCGTGGTGACGGCGTCCCTCGTCGTACCCGCCAATCTGGATCCGACGGTGTCTCGCCGTATCCGACGGGTCGTGCCATCGATCGAGGCTCTGCTGGCCGCCGCGCGCGAGCGGCAGGACATGCACGGCCGTACCGTCGCGCTTGCACGACAACAAACTTCGCTGCGACGAGTTGCCACCTTGGTCGCGCTGCGAGCCGAACCCGACGATGTGTTCGCGGCCGTCGCACACGAACTGGCCGACGGTCTCGACAACGAACACGTCTGCGTGGTGCGGTACGCAGAGAGTTACTACACAATCGTGGCCCACCGCGACGATGTCGAACGGTCACTGACCGTCGGCGACCAGCTGCCGCTCGGTGGACGAAATGTCGCCACTATCGTTGCAGAGACGGGCCGGCCCGCGACCATCGACTTCACCACTGCGACAGGAGACATCGCGGCTCGGCTGGAAGGTCGAGGAATTCTGCAGTCCGAGGGCGTACCGATCTCCGTGGACGGTGCCACGTGGGGAGCAATCATTCTCGGCACCACCACTGTTCGGGACTTCGTGGGCGACGGCGTGCGAGATCGATTGACCGACTTCGCCGACCTCATCGCCACCGCCGTCTACAACCACGACACACGGCTCCAGCTGACGCGGTCCCGATCGCGTGTCGTTGCGGCGGCAGACCAGGCACGACGCGGCATCGAACGTGACCTGCACGACGGCGCGCAGCAACGAATAGTCTCGTTGGGAATGGAGCTGCGTGTTGCTCAGGCTGCGGTTCCCCGTCACCTCGGCGAATTACGGGACAGCTTGGACCGCAGTGTCGAAACGCTGTCTCAGGTGCATACGGATTTGCGAGAGCTCTCGCGCGGCATCCACCCCGCGATACTCTCCCGCGGTGGGTTGGCCCCCGCGCTGAAGACCCTTGCACGGCGCAGCCCTGTGCCCGTCTCCCTCACCACCGATATCCCCTCTCGATTGGACGAATCCGTGGAGGTAGCGGCGTATTACGTTGTCGCCGAGGCGTTGACGAACACCGCGAAGTACGCCGGTGCCACGGACGTCGAGATCACCGCGCGCGTGATCGACGAGAACCTCGAGCTCACGGTGGTAGACAACGGTCGGGGTGGCGCGGATCCGAACAACGGGTCGGGTCTGATCGGCCTGCAGGATCGGGTGGCCGCGGTCGGTGGGGCTCTGACCATCTCCAGCCCACCCGGTGTCGGCACGGTGATCTCGGTAGGGATCGCCCTCACTACCGGGTAGCCGGTAGTGGCGACGCCGGTATCCACTCCCCCGAGTTGGACGCCAGCAGCGACGTTTTTGCTGCACTCCCGGACCAATGTTGTCGGTACCCCGAAGGAACACCGACACCCCAGGAGCGCACCATGCCGTACATCACCACCACCGACGGAACCGAGATCTACTACACCGAGCAGGGCACCGGAAAGCCTGTGCTGCTCAGCCATGGCTGGCCGTTGTCCTCGGACGCATGGCAGCTCGAGCTCAAGTTGCTAGCCGATGCCGGCTACCGCGCCATCGCCCATGATCGCCGCGGACACGGCCGGTCCTCGCAGACTGCCGTCGGACACGATATGGACACCTACGCAAAAGATCTCGCCGAACTGGTCGAGGCGCTCGATCTGCAGGAGCTCACCCTCATCGGTCATTCGACAGGTGGCGGCGAGGTGGTCCGATACGCAGCACAACACGGTGGCAGTCGCGTTGCCCGCGTCATCACCGCAGGCGCTGTTCCTCCCATCATGGTGCAATCGGAGTCGAACCCGGAGGGCACACCGATCGAGGCATTCGACGACATCCGCACCGGTGTTCTCACCGATCGCTCGCAGTTCTACCAGGACTTGTCCGAGCCGTTCTTCGGAGCCAATCGTGAGGGCTCGAACGTCTCGCAGGGAGCCAAGGACGACTTCTGGCGTCAGGGCATGCTCGTCAATCTCACCGCCGCGTACGACTGCGTGAAGGCCTTCTCCGAGACCGACTTCACCGAAGATCTGAAAGCTCTCACCGTTCCGATTTTCATCGCACACGGTGACGACGACCAAATCGTTCCGATCGCTGCGGCAGCACTGAAGACTGTAGAGCTCGTCAAGGACGGCACCCTCAAGGTGTACCCCGGCGCGCCGCACGGCATCTACGGCGAATACCAGAAGGCCCTGGACGCAGATATTCTCGCCTTCATCTCGAAGTAGACAGAACCGCCCAGGTGGCGACCACCGTCGCCACCTGGGTCCACCTCGGAAAGAGAGCGAAGATCGATGAACACGATTGTTGGTACATCGGCATGGGCTCCGCTACGAAACACCATGTACCGCAGCCTGTTCATCGCGCAGTTGGTCTCCAACATCGGTGGGTGGATGCAGACGGTCGGCGCGCAGTGGTTTCTGGTCGAGCGAGAAGCGTCGACCACCGTCATCGCCGCTGTACAAACGGCCAGTTTGCTCCCCACCCTGCTGTTGGCCCTGTTGGCTGGGGCGTTGGCCGATGCGCTCGATCGCCGGGTCCTCCTGATCGTCGTCGGTTGTGCATCGATGCTCACTGCAGGCATTCTCACCGCACTCGCGTGGACCGACACCTTGTCTCCGTGGGGACTGCTCGCGTGCACGTTCGTCCTCGGTTGCTGGTCGGCGCTGTCCGCTCCGGCGTGGCAAGCGATTCAGCCTGAACTGGTTCCGCGTGAACAGATTCCGGCGGCTTCTGCGCTGGGTGGCGTCACCGTGAACGGTGCGAGAGCGATCGGGCCGGCACTCGCCGGAGTCCTGGTGGCCGTCTCCGGGCCGACCTTCGTGTTCGCCATCAACGCGGTGTCCTTCCTCGCCACGCTGGGTGTCTTGATCGCGTGGAAGCGCCCACGCAACGTCGTCGTGGATCGGGAGGGTTTGGCAGAGTCGATCGTCTCCGGGGTGCGCTACATCCGATCCGGTCCGGTGATTCGGCGAATCATCCTGCGCTCGGCGCTGTTTGCATTTCCGGCGTCCGCGTTGTGGGCGCTTCTACCCTCGGCATCGTCGGCGGTCCTCGGGCTCGGGGCCGTCGGGTACGGCGTGCTGTTGGGTGTACTGGGTGTCGGAGCCATCGCGGGCGTCGCGCTGACGCCCGTGTTGAGGAAGAACTTCGGCGCGAACACCCTCCTCATCGGTTCGGCCGTCGGGTACGCCGTCGGGATGGCGGCAGTTGCGTGGCTACCGTTGTGGTTGGTGGTTCCGGCGCTGCTGCTCTCGGGCATCGCGTGGATCACTACCTTGACCGCACTGAACGCATCGATTCAACTGTCGCTTGCGTCCTGGGTGCGTGCTCGCGGAATGTCGGTGTACCTACTGGTGTTCATGGGCGCGCAGGCTGTCGGCTCACTGGCGTGGGGTTGGCTGGCGTCCAAAATCGGCATAGTGGATGCACTGGCGGTGGCAGTCGGGGTACTCGTGGTGGTGGCGGCCAGTGTCGCGGTGCTCCCCTTGCACCCCGAGACGGGGACTCTCGACCGAGCTGTCTCCGTTGCATGGCCCACCCCGACGGTTCTGCTCGAACCCGTGCCCGAGGACGGTCCGGTGCGCGTCACCATCACCTATCGAGTGATGAAAGATTCTGTCGACGATTTCATCTCGTCGATGGCACCGGTGGGTGCCGCACGGAAACGAACAGGTGCGTATTCCTGGAACCTGTACCGCAGCCTGGACGTGAACGACACGATGGTCGAGCAATTCACCATCCCGTCTTGGAACCAATACCGGCGTCAACGAGAGGAGCGATGGACCGGATCCGACCACGAAGTGATGCAGAACGCGTTGGCCCACGCGGTCGGAGAAGCCACCCAAACCGAGACACACGACATTGCGATTCCATTGCGCACCAGCAGGAAAGGAAGAACATGACCTCGATCTCCCAGGTGGGAAACGTCTTCTATTTCGCCGACGATCTCCCCGCCGCCATCGAGTGGTACCGAGCGCTGCTGGGAATCGATCCCGTCGACGAGCATCCGCAACTCGCAGCCTTCGACGTATCCGGAACTCGTCTGACCGTCCACCTGACCGACACCTACAACCGGCCGGCCGGAACTGCCGGCTCGGTGTCCTACTGGGATGTCGACGACGTGGACGCGGTGGTCGCACACTGCGTCAGCCGCGGAGGCGTCGCGCATCGGGGACCCAAAACCGTGTTCACCGGCGAGCGGCTCTGCCAGGTACTCGATCCCTTCGGCAACCTCATCGGCTTCAGGCAGCCAACGGCAGTCAGCGAAAACCGAAGTGACACGGCCGGACCATGAATTGGCTGGTGTCTCGGTGCGCTGAGAATGGGGGTGGCCCCTCTCCATGCCATACGCCACGATGACCACGTGAGCTTCGAATTGTGTGACGATGCGTCGGCCGGTCAGTGGCTGCTCGATCAGAATCTCCCCTGGTACCACTTGGCTGGTCGGGGTCCCATCGGGTTCGAGAAGTACGCGCGGGTGTTGTTCATACCCGATCCGGATTTTCCGGGGCAATCCACCGGCGACGTCGAATTCGAGCAGAAGATCAGCGAACTGGCGCAGGTCGGCGTGGCACTCGACGTCCTGTCTCGCTACACGACCACGCCGGACGAGTGCTACTTCGCTCTGTGGGACGGATGGAGTTCGATCGACATCGCCTCACAGCCGAAGTTCAAGGTCCCGAACCGTGACTACTTTCTCTTTCGAGGTTCACTCGCGGACTACGAGAATTGGAGCAGCGATGATCCAGTCCTCTGGCCGCACGGCGACTCACCAGATCCCGCTTTCATCTGGCCTGCCGATCGTGCGTGGTGCATCACCAATGATGTCGACCCTCACTTCGCGACGGTCGCAGGCAGCGCCGAGGCCGTCGACCGCGTTCTGGCCGAGACGGTCATAGATACCGTCACCGACCACCCCGACATCGAGCCGTCCTACTGGGACTGAACGTTCGGATCGACGGATCCGCGCATACTGCTGACCAATTGGGTACACCGGATGCATGCCCGAACTACCCGAAGTCGAAAACGCTCGACAGGTCGTCGAAAAAGCTCTCGATCGTGTCATCGTCGACATCGATGACACCGACTCCTTCGAATGCCGACCGCACATGCCAGGCGATATTGCCCGAGCGTTGACGGGCGGGAAACTCACCGAGGCACGTCGACAGGGCAAGGCGATGTGGTGCGAAACCATCACGGCCGACGGCTCAAGCGGCCCGACCCTGGGCATTCACCTCGGCATGGGTGGACGTGTCATCGTCACTGCTCCCGACGGCGAGCGGACGTCGCAGTACGGCGGAGGCGATCCTCACGTCGGTGAGCGTGCAACAGACAAGCCGGAGTGGACGCGCTTCTCCATGACGTTCGACGACGGCGGCCAGCTTCGGCTCTTCGACAAGCGCCGCCTCGGCCGGGTTCGACTCGAGCCCGACATCGATGCTCTCGGACCGGATGCCGCGGAGATCACGCGCGACGAGTTTCGGCACCGAATCGGTTCCAGCGGTGCACCTCTCAAAGCGAGGCTGCTCGATCAGGCCGCGATCGCAGGAGTCGGTAATCTGCTGGCCGACGAGGTGCTGTGGCAGAGCGAGCAATCACCGTCCAGACGCGCCAAGTCGCTGACGACAGAAGAACTCGACGAGCTTCGGGTCATTCTGCGTCGCGCGATCAGATCGGCGATCAAGAAGGGTGGCGTGCACACCGGGGAGATCATTCCGTTCCGCAAGGCGGATGCGGCATGTCCTCGGTGTGGTGCGCCCATGACTCGCGGGACAGTCGGCGGACGTACCACCTGGTGGTGCTCGCGCGAGCAGGCCTGAGCGGAAGATACAGAAGGCCGGCCCCGGGGGGCCGGCCTTCATAGTCGATCGATCCGTATCTCAGTCGATCAGGACGTCGCTTCCACTGCGAGGCGAGCGAGAGTGTCGTTCAGTTGATCCTCTGTGACCAACGGAAACTTGATCTGCTCGAGCAGCTTCTTGTCCGTGACCTTGGACCAGTCGTAGGTATGGCGCACCAAGGTCTCGTTGGGACCTTGCGACTCCAACTCCCACAACCACTCCCAGCCGGGAGGCTCGTTGCCGGCGGGGGCTGTCTTCCAGGCGAGCAGCTTGTCTTTGATGTAGCCGCTCACCACATTGTCGGTCTGGTACTCGCCGCCCATGTGATCGCCCTGCATATTCATCGTGAACTTCTCGCCGACCTTCTGAATTCGATCGGCGTGGTCCACGCTGCGTACGAAGCCTGATCCATCGAGCGCCTGGTGCCGCTCGGGATTGGACAGGACGTCGAATACTGCGTCGACGGGTGCCTCGATGGTGCGTTCGACTGTGACCTTGGCATTGTCTGTCATGCGTACCGGGTGCCCACTGTGCGTCGTCCTCAATCATGACGTTCGCACAGAACTCGTTTGGCCTGAACCGACTGAACATTCAACCGCGTAGTCGACGGGTCGGTTGTGCTGCATCCCGTCGTGGGGCATTCCAAGATCTCGGCTACTCAGTCATCCATAGTCTCGACAGAACTGACTCCGGGGGCCGAAGGGACCCATGGCTTCAGAGGCTGTACGACGTCCCGGTAGAAGGCGTCGAGACCGTCGGTCACGCTGCCGATGAAACTGGCCGCCGATCCGGAGCGCTTGCTGCCCATCTTGGTCGGTGAGGTCAACGTGAAGTACTGCAGCTCACTGGTCCGGCCCGCGGTCAACGATTTCGTATCCGCTCGCACTGTCGCCAGGTTCTCGCACGAAACTTCGCCTGGGTCTTCGAACACGGCTTCGACCAGGATGTCGGCGGGAGCGTTCTTCAATTGCTTGAGTAGCCACGACGCTCGTCGAAGCGCGGTTCCTTCCCTCGGCGCGTCGATAGCGGTACTGCACTGAATCTTGTTGGTCCGCATATCCGCCTGGACCGTGACATCTCCCGCGGCATCAGGAATGCGCAACGTAGCCGAGAGGCACCCGGAGGCAACGAGCTGCTCGACGATGTACTCGTTGCGTGCCTGAGGGTCAGCACTGAACTTTCTCGGGAGGTGGTGCTTCACTGGAACGCCGAGGTCGGCCGTCATCCGCAGCGCCAGATGCCTGGACAGCGACGCCCATGTGTTCGCCACTGACAAAGCTTTGACGTCACTCGAGCGGAGGGTTCCGGCAGTGACGGAGTCACGAACCGCCACCCAATGGCGACCCATGTCGACGAACTCCGTCGCGCCGGACTTCGGGTGCGTCAGATACCGGACGAATTCGCTCAGAATCCATACTTGCAGTGAATCCCCAAGGTCGCCGTGCGACAACAGCATTCGAGCCTCGTGAATGACCTCGGACCAGGAGATATGCCGCAGCGATACCTTGTTCATCTTGGTCTTGTTCACCTGGACCGGGAGCTCACCGGCGGACGCTGGTATGTCGTTGGACAGACTCAGAACGGTCTCGTACCTGTGTCGTTTTGCGACATCGAGGTAGTTCTCCAGCTGCTCTTTCTGTAGCTTGCCGGTGCCAGTTTTCACCTCGAGCAACGCGGTCCACACTTGGCCCGCGCGAGATACACGGAACACACCATCGGGAACGACCTTGCCCTCGCCCTTGGCGAACTGCACTTCGAGGTAGCCCTCGAAGGGACCGGACGGCGCACCGGCATGTGCGCAGATTGCGCGAGCGAACGGACGAACCGCCTGCATCGTCGCGATGAGTGCGGAGGTAGCCCTCTTCTCCTGCTCCTCACCGGATCCAACACCGGAAACGGAGAACAGGCGAGCTGTCTGCCACCCTTCTCCCCCAGCCAGGGTGAACTGAGGCGGCGTGACCTTCTTGGCAATCGGCTTTTTGGTGCGGACGCCGCGTTTCGGCGGTTCGACATCGACAACTGAGACGTCGACGATCTCACCGGTCTTGTCGACGGCCTGCACATGAGAGTCAGCGACCTCGACCACGACCACATCGTTCACGGACGCTTCGGGCTCACTGTCGTCGACTTCGACGCCGAAGTCCAGCGCCAGACCACCCAATCCGGATTCCCAGCCCTGCCCGATCGCGCGTAGTTTCCACGCTCCGTTTCGCCGATACACCTCGCCGAAAACCAACGCGCGCTCCGACGACGCATCGGCGGTCAGGAACTCCCCGAGCACCGAACCGGTTTGATCCCGCACCTGCATCGACAGTTTCCCGAAGTGACCCAACGGAACATCGTCGGAGCTACCCGCGATGACCACCTTGTCGACTTCGGCTGCGAGAGAATCGAGATGGATCGATACGCGTTCCTGTTTTCCCTCGTCGGTGCTACTGCTCCCGCGGTAGCGCACGGTCGCGTCCGCAGACTCCCGCTGGTTGTAGAAGACGAAGTCCGCATCTGACCGAACGTGCCCGCTCGACGTCACCAACAGTGCAGACGCATCCAGATCTCGCTCCGGGTCGACCCAGGACACGATGACATCCAACTCGGTCACGTCGTCCGGTAGAGAAATGTTCTGGCCCTTGGCGAGAATGGGTGAACTCACGCTGACACGCTCCTGTCGGACAAAACGGACTACGACTGCACACCCTATGCACCGCGTAGCAGTGTGAGTCGTCCTCGCTCGACTTTCATTCATTCGACCTACCAACCGACCGGCGCAATCTGAGCCAACAGTGGAAATTGGTCAGGCCAGGCCCCATGGTCCCGCAGTACAGTGCACGCCCATGGACTATCGGCAGTGGGAGCGAGCAACCGAGTGGCCGCTTGCCGGATCGGCTCTGACGTTCCTGGCGATCTACACCTGGACTGTGCTGAGCCAACCGACAGGCATGGGGGCACGCGTCGCTGAGTACGCGATCCTCGGGATCTGGACATTGTTCGGGATCGACTACCTCGTGCGGCTGGCCCTTGCCGAGCAACGCACGCGCTGGTTCTTTCTACACCTGCACGAACTCGCAATCGTCGCGCTGCCGGTACTGCGCCCGCTACGATTGCTCCGCCTTCTTACGTTGATAAGCCTGCTGCAACGCTCGATCGGTGGCGCTCTCCGTGGTCGGGTAGTCACCTATGCCGTCGCCGGAACCTCGATGCTGGTTTTTGTCGCGTCACTCGCGATGTTCGACGCCGAACGCGCCGCACCGGCTGGCAGTATCAAGACCTTCCCTGATGCCCTGTGGTGGGCAGCTACGACTATTACGACGGTCGGCTACGGCGACTTCTCACCATCAACAGCGACCGGCCGATTCATCGCCGTCGGACTGATGGTTGCAGGCATCGCATTGCTCGGAGTCGTCACAGCAACCCTGGCGTCGTGGCTCGTTCAGAAGGTCGCCGAACAGGACGACGCGAACCAGGCTGCGACCCAGCAACAGGTTGCGGAGCTGACCTTCCAAATTGCAGCGCTGCGAACCGAACTCGCGTTGCGGCCGGAATGACCGAGGCCGCGGCGTCCACGGAGTCCGCGTCGCTCATGTCGTTCAGTCCATCAGCTCCGGGTGCTGCGCAACGATTCGGTCGTACATCGGCTGAAACTGGAACCACCCGGCGTACTCGAGACCCACCTGGTTGTAGGTCAGCTTCGCCGTCACGTCATCCAACGGTTTCGGTTCACCCGCGGCCATGGCGATGAGCTGCGCCTGACTGGATCGCTCCATTGTGATGAACCACCACGCCGCGGAGTCCACGGTACGGCCGACCGTGAGCAGACCGTGGTTCGACAGCACAATCGCCTTGCGCTGACCGAGTGCTTCGCCAATTCTTCTGCCCTCCTCCAACTCGGCAACAACACCGGTGTAGTCGTCGAACACTGCGTGGTCGTCGTAGAACGCACAGGCGTCTTGGGTCAGAGGTGCCAGCCCCATCCGCAAGCTCGACAAGGCCTTCCCGTATAACGAATGTGCGTGAGCGGCCGCCACCACGTCCGGTCGAGCCGCGTGCACCTGGGAGTGGATGACGAAAGCGGCACGGTTCACCGGACGATTCCCCTCGACGATCTGGCCCTCGTGATCGACCAGGATCAGATCGCTTGCCTTGATCATGCTGAAATGCATACCGAAGGGGTTGACCCAGAAGTGGTCGGTCTTCTCTGGGTCACGAGCGGTGATATGCCCTGCTACCCCTTCGTCGAAGCCGCACTGACTGAAAAGCCGGAAAGCGGCCGCAAGTCGTTGCTTTCGGTGCTGCCGTTCGTCGTCGACCGACTCGAAAACCGGCGGAGCGGGTACGTCGATTCCTGGGCGGGTCTGTGCCAGTTCGGACATCGTGTTCCTTCGAGTCGCAGGTGTCGTTTCGGCGCGCTACCTCGGGCATGGTCGACGCGTAGCGGACGGTCCGAATGACAGACCTCGCAGCGAAACATCACTGCTCGGTCATGCTTCAGTTCTACACCCGCGAGTCCCACATTCGATCGCGAAAACCGACCGGGGTTTCTCACCACCTCCGGGACGGAGTCGGTCCACCAGCACAACAATCAGCAGGCGGCAGGGTCATCGGCTATCCACCACGCGGAGCTGTCCGAACGGTTCGTTGCACCACCTGCAGCTCGCGTCGACGTAGTCGTGGCCGTCTTCACGTTCGCACTCGTCCACTGCGCACCCGCTGCCGCACGAGAGCATCTGGCCACACCGGCACCGCTCGCCGTCACACCCCGGGTGATGAAGCGCTCTCGGTGGAGTGCCACAGTCGTGACACTTGCTCCTCCCGTTGGGTATTCGACTGGGCCGCCAAGTACAGCCCACCGAATCGAGCATTTCCAGATTGCACGCCATGCAGATCGCCATGCCGTGCAGAGTCGCACAGGGCACCGACACCCGAAGGGTTGCTCACACTCGAAATTCATCGGCGCCCAGGTGCCGCCTGCGCGACGCCAACCGCAGCCGTGCGATGGGCACACATAGGCTCGGCGAGATCAAGTGGTAGCTTGACTTCCGGGCCGACCCGTGCCCTTCCGGGGGGAATCGTGAAGATCAGGCGCGTTCGTTCAGGCAACCGTGCAGTGCTGGCTGCCTGGGACCCGGAGTCCACGGCTTGGATCGACCTCGATGCCGCCGCGTCGAAGTTCGATACCTCTCGACAAGGCCCCTGGACCACGGACATGCTGACCTTCCTCGCCAGCCGTGAGAGTGGCCGCGAGGCAGCCGAACGTCTGATGAAAGCCGCCGCCGCGGAGGATGTTGCGACACTGGACGATCCGCCGCCCGGCATGCCATATCAACCCACGTCTCTCAGGTGCTTCATGGGTTGGGAGAAGCATTGGAGTCAGGCGGCGCATCAATTGGTTCGTAAGAATCTCCCGATACTGAAACCGGCCATCGCGGCGTACGAATCCGTCGTACGCCGCGATTTTCCCGCACTCAGACCGGGGGCTTCGTTCGACGAGCATCCGGTGTACTACACCGGCAACCCCTTGAGCATTGTCGCTGACGGTGAGATTCTCCGATGGCCGGCATACACCCGCCAACTCGATTTCGAGCTCGAGTTCGCGATGATCATCGACCGGCCTGTTCTGGACGCGACCGAGGACGAGGGTTCGGACGCGATCGGCGGGTTCGTCGTGTTCAACGACATGAGTGCCCGTGACGTTCAGTGGGACGAGCAACGTAACGGCCCGTTCGGTCCCGTGGTCAAGACGAAAACGTTTGGCAGCTCGATGGGATCTGTCGTTGTCACGCCTGACGAGGTGCTCCCCCATCTCGGCAACCTCTCGGCTTCGGTGTCGGTCAATGGTGAAACATGGACAACGACGAGTACCAGCGGGCTCAGGTACAGCCCCGGCGAATCGATCGCCTACGCGAGTCGAGCCGAAAACCTCTACCCGGGAGAGCTTTTCAGTTCGGGGACGCTGCCGTCGGGATGTGGTTTGGAACTCGATCGGTGGATTCGTCCCGGTGACGCGTTGACACTGGATATCGAGACAATCGGATCGGTGACCAACGAGGTCGGCTTTCCCGGTCGATGATGAAAGCTCGAACCTGCCCCATACGGTCTGTGGTGCTGCGGAGTCCAGAGCGATCGAACGACGACTAACACAGCGCTATCCCCCTACTGACGGCGATCGAGCAGGTAAGTGACCGCAACACCTGCAACCAGTCCCCAGAACGGTGCGCCGAGTCCTCCGACATCGGTGCCGGAGATGGTGACCAGCAACGTGATCAGGGGCGCGAGAATCGGCCGACCGGTCGAATCGGAGAACGCGGCGGTGAACGCACCGCGCAGAGCCTCGAGCATGGCCAATCCTGCGAGAGCGGCAATGAACGTTGCGGGTACCACGGCAAGACCGCGCACCAGCAGCGGCGCGAGGAGACCCAC
This sequence comes from Rhodococcus ruber, assembly GCF_027270735.1. Taxonomy (GTDB): domain Bacteria; phylum Actinomycetota; class Actinomycetes; order Mycobacteriales; family Mycobacteriaceae; genus Rhodococcoides; species Rhodococcoides rubrum_A. Next base: position 287,609 of record NZ_JAPWIJ010000007.1, read on the forward strand.
CACAATCGCCAATGCGCCGCACGTCATTCCGGCGGTGTACTGCCGCGATCGTTCACCCATCGCAACGAGCAAGGCGTTGGTCGGACCGGCAAGACATGTCGACACCGCGCCCAGCGGCGCGACGAGAAGTGACCAGACGCCGCAGGCGATGGTGACGACGGTCATCGGCGGCCGGTGGCCGGCAGAGTTCAGTACTGCCGCGCCCTGCCCGTTCTGTACCGCAACCACGGTGATAGCCAGCGGTACGACCAACTGGGCCATTGCTGCCCCACTGAACGCCGGCGCAACGAGTTCAGGCAGGCCGATCAGGGGTAGCTCGGCTGCAGGCCCACTCACCCGGGTGAATCCGCCCGTGACTGCGAGGGCAGCGAGACCGGCAACCAACGCAGCGAGCACCGGCGGTATCCGCTTCGACCACGTAGCGGATCGGGTCAGCGCGAACCATGCCACCACCATGGCCCCGGCGACGAGTACGTTGGACGAAACAGACTGCACGAGTCCGGTTCCGAAGGACAGAAATGCACCGGCGACCATCGCCATCACGACGCTGTGTGGCAGGAATGCCATCAGTTTCGTGACCACCCCGGTGGCTCCGAGAACGATGACGAGGACTCCGGTAGCGAGGTAGGCCCCCACGACTTCCGGCCAGGTCAGCGAGGCCAGCGATTGACCGACCAGAACGGTGCCCGGAATGGTCCAGAAGAAGCTGAGCGGCATCCGGTACACCCAGCTTGCTACGACGGTCAGGATGCCGTTGAGTACGAACACTCCGAATACCCACGACGCCGTCTGGGCGGCGGTGAGTGAACCGGCTGCCGATGCGCCCATGATGACCGCAACGGGGCCGGTCGCGCTGAACAGCACACCGGTTGCCCCCGCACCGACGTACTGCCCGCCGAAGTCGGCGCGTAAAGCGCGCAGACTCGGCGGGCGACGCTCAGGCAATTCACTCGCGGTGAGACGCTCGAAAATATCCGTCATTCAGCCACTTTCACCGGTTCGCTGGGTATTGGATCGGAACCGCGCAGGACTCGAATCGCAGGAACGGCGGTGGTGACGAGAGCGCCGAGCAGCGCGACGACGGCAAAGATGTAGAACGCGGTGGACGATGCGATGCCGGCTCCGAGCAGGATTCCGCCGAGCAGTGGTCCGAGGATGCCGCCTAGCCGGCCGAATCCGGCGCACCACGCAACCCCAGCTGCACGGGCGGTGGTGGGGTAATAGTTCGAGACGAATCCGTAGATCAACACCTGGGTACCGATGGCACCGATGCCGGCACCGGCCACGGCAACGAGCAGGACGCCGAGGGGGAAATTCAGCGTCAACAGCACCAACGACAGAGCGGCGAGGCAGAAGGTGACCGCGATGACGCGTTGCGGACCGGTGCGGTCGGCGATGCGCGATGCGATCAGACCGCCGACGATGGCACCGCCGTTGAGTACCAACAAGAACGACAGTGATCCTTTGGCGTTGTATCCGGCCTCGGACATGATCTGCGGCAGCCAGGTGTTCAGGCCGTAGGTCAGTAGCAGCCCGGAGAAGCTCATCAGCCCGAGCAGAGCCGTCGGGCGCAGAAGTGGCTTGCGGGCCAGTGCCGCGAATCCGACACGATCGCCGGCGACAACAGGCTCGGCCTCGGGCATCGGAATCCCGGTCCGAATGCAGATCTCCTGTGCATCGACGACGCGTCCGTGTGCCAACAGCCACCGCGGCGACTCCGGCATCCGAAGCAGGGCCAGCGGTAGCAGTACGAACAGTGGGAATGCACCGATCCAGAACAGTCCGCGCCATCCGATCGAATCCTGGAGGGTGATCGCGGCCAACGATGCCAGCACGCCGCCGGCCGGAATGCCGCTGTATACGATGGCATTGAACAGGTTTCGACGTCCCGGAGGTGCGAATTCGGCAATCATGGCACCGACAGTGGCGACGAGTCCGCCGACACCGATGCCGGTGAGAAACCGAAGTGTGCCGAACATGGTGATGTTCTGTGCGAGTGCGGTCGCCCCCATCCCCACCGAGAACCAGACGATGCACGTCAACATCGTTCTGCGACGGCCGATTCGATCACCGAAGGCACCAGCGGTCAGAGCGCCGACCATGACCCCGATCAGTGCGTAGGAACCCAGCGCGCCCGCAGTTGCTGGATCCAGCGCGCCCAGCTGGGCAGAATCGGCAAGCAGCGTCGGTAGCACTGTGCCGTAGACGACGAGGTCGTAGCCGTCGAAAACAATTGCTGCCGTCGACAGTGCGACGATCCACAGCACGCTGCGGCGGTGCCGGTCGCTGGCCCAGGTGGTGCTGGATGGTGTGCCGGTTTTCATGGAGTCCGGGGCAGTCATCGGGGATCCTTTTCGGTCAGGGAGTACCGCTACGAGGGGCGAATCGGCGCTGACGGCCGAGCGGGTTGCATCACTGTCCCAAGTTGTGGGCTGAGTCACACCAGGGCTTTGCCTAGTGCTTACCTCGGCATTGCGAAAGCGGGTGCGCTCCGATCATGTCGTCGAGCCGTCGTCGGTGGACCGCGCAGCGGCCAGCTCCGCTCTCGAGCGAATGCCCATCTTGGCGTACACCCTGGTCAGGTGAAACTGAACTGTCTTGACCGACAAAAACAATTCGGCGGCGACCTCGCGATTGGTCATCCCTGTGGCGACCAGGCTCGAGACGGCATCTTCCTGGGGGGTCAATGCATCGTGAGCCCTGTCCTTCAGAACGGCGTGCACGCCACCGGCTTTGAGTTCTCTGTCGCACCGCCGCACGTACGTGGTGGCCCCCAATGCCAGGTAGCCTTCGCGCGCCGCACTGACGACGGCATCGGCCTCGCGTCGTTTCCCGGCTCTGCGCAGGGTCTGCCCGTAGGCGTAATTGACTCGGGCGCGGTCGTACATCAGGGGCAGCGGTGCCAACGAAGCCAGGGCATCCTCGAATGATGCTCGGGCAGAATCGAGATCACCCAGTGCGCCGTGCAGTCGGCCACGGGCACAAGCAAGGCGTGCGTGTGCGGAGCGATGACCACGATCGCGCACTCTGGCCTCGTGTGGAATCAGAAACTCGTCCGCCTCGTCGAGTCGACCCTCGACTATCAGCGCATTGGCGTACACATCGGGCCAGGCCCAGAAACCGGGTTCGGATACGTCGGCGTGAGCCCACTGCTCGGTCAACGGGGCAAGGGCGCGGAGGACCCCGGCATAGTCGGCCTGCGCCTCCGCGATGGCCGCACGACCGAGAGCCGTTGGCACCCTCATGATCTCGTAGTCGCGCGCGCCCGAATCACCGCGGTGTGCACTGGTTGCGGCGGCCACCCAGTCTCCGCGTAGTGCGTGGATCTGCGTCGCGGTCCACTGGAGCAGCGGAACGATCAATGCGGCACCGGAACTGTCGGCCAGGTCGGAACCAGCTCCGACCAACCGAAGCGCCGCATCCCACTCCCCCGTGACGAAATAGGTGCGCGCCAACCAACCGTGAGCCCACAACGAAATTCGCGTCGAACCGCCGAGAAAGTCGGTCGGTGCTGCGGCTTCGAGCTCCGAGCGCGCGAGATCGATGTGGTCCGTTGCGAAGTGGAGCCAGCCTGCACCCATCTGCACACGTTGTCCGACGGCCCCGGTACTGGCGTGACCCCACAGATCTCGATAGCTGCTCAGTGCCTCGTCGACACGGCCGGTGCCCGCCAGACCGAGACCCCGAATGGACTGCGCCTCCACTGCGGTTGCGTGGTCGGCACCGACGAGTTCGACGGCGCGATCGGCCCACAGCACGAGGTTGGCACCGTCGCAGCGCGCCAGATTGTGCAGTACCTGCCGATGACAGATCACGGCAGCGACCTCGGGGTCGTGCCGCGTCCGTACCAGCTGCCATGCCCGAGTGAGTCGAGCTTCGGCCTCGTTGGGGCGGCCGCGCAGGATGGCCAGATATCCGAGGACCGCATTGCGAGTCGGGGTCTCGCGCAGACTTTCGATCTCGGCAATGTAGTCCGAGGCCGTCCGCGTGTCCCCAGCGCCGATGAGGGCGTCCACTGCACGAACAAGCCGATCCTCACGCACATGCGGTTCCTGGGCCGACCGACTCGACAGAAGATACAGCCTTGCCGCAGTGGCCCATTCGCCGATTCCTGCACGTGACGCAGCGAGTACGTCCAAGCGGTCCGAGACCAGCGGATCGGGCAGTGGCGACGCATGAACCAGGTGCGCCAGCTGATCGGCCGGGTCGGCCTCGGCTGCGGCAGCGGCTCGATGCACCTGCGCGCGCTCGACGCGGCTCATCGTCGCGAGCACCGCGGCGCGAACCATTGGATCGTCAACCTCGAGGATGGTCGCCGCGGAGCTGCGTCGAACGGTCACCAGTGCGAATTGTTCGGCGAGATCGACAGCAGGCCAGGGATCGGCGATGCCGGCGACCTCGCACACCGTGGTCAACGATCGGCCGTCTTCGAGAACGGTCACTGCCGAAACCAGACGCCGAGCCTCGTCGGTGCAGAGAGCGAGAGTGGTCCGAACGTCTGCCTCGACGAAGGCGGGCGCAGGTAGGTCGGGGCGAACGCCCTTCCAGGTCTCGCGCGGCACCTCGTCCAGCAGCGCCAAGGCGTGTCGAGGACGCCCACCGGTGTGACGCGCCAGGTGCGCAGCCGAGGACGGTGACAGGATGATCCCACGACGTGCGGCGAGTTCGGCAACCGCCGACACCGTCAGCGCCGATACCGTCAACGACAGGTCGGCAGCGCGATCGAGAACCCGATGCGACTCGATAGAGCCGTCGGGCAACGGCTTTCGAGTACACAAGACGGTGAGTCTCGCGGATCGATGGTGCCGAACGGCCGAGGCGAGTGCGCGGAGCGAGTCCGGGTCGCAGTCGTGCGCGTCGTCGATCAGCAGGATCGTCACGCCGTCCGTCGACAACGCGTCGGCGATGCGGTGTCCCCACTCGACCGGGTTCGTCCCATCGATCCGGACTCCCGGGACGAGTTGCATGACGAGGCCGAACGGCACCTGCGTTTCCCACGGCACCGCACCTAAGCGGCGCACCACCGTGCGCTCCCCCTCGCTGCCGACCGTCCGTTCGACTTCACGCAGAATCGACGATGCGCCGATGCCTGCCGGGCCGGTCAGCACCACGAAAGCCGACGTCGTCGCCGAGGCTTCGACCGCCCGAATCAGGACATCCAGCAGTTCACCGCGGCCGATCAACGGTGAAGGGGACATGACGTCACCGTATCCGCGGCGCCCGAGTGCGTCCGGCGATCGAACCAACACAGTCATGACTCAGCCCGGGTCGCCGCCGGCCACCGGGAGCACGGTGCCGGTGATGTACGACGCCTCGTCGGAGGCGAGGAAGCAGATCGCCGCAGCTTGCTCGTCGAGTGTTCCGTAGCGTTTGAGCAACGAGGAGTCCACGGTCTGGTCGACGATGGCCTGGTACCAGTCCTTTTCCTGCCCTGTCGAGGGTGCGGGCCCACGAGCAACGCGTCGCGGCGGGGCGTCGGTACCACCGGGGGCCGTGGCAACCACTCGAACACCGTGCGGCGCTGCCTCGAGGGCCAAAGTCGCAGTGATGGCGTTGACGCCGCCCTTCGCTGCTGCGTAGGGGACCCGGTGGATGCCGCGGGTGGCGACCGAGGAGACGTTGACGATGGTGCCGGCACCGCGTTCGATCATGTGTGGGATCACGGCTCTGCAGGACCACAGGGTCGGGAACAGCGACCGGGAGATTTCCTTCTCGATCTGTTCGGGCGGGTACTCGGCGTACGGTTTGGCCCAGATGGTGCCGCCGACGACGTGAATGGACACGTCGACGCGTCCGTGCGCGGTCAGTGCGGCGTCCACCGCGGATGACGCGCCCTCCCAGGTTTCGAGGTCGGCGATCACGGGAGTGGCCTCGACATCGTCTTGCCGAAATTCCTCGGTGAGAGATTCGACCAACTCGGACCGGTCGGCCAGAATCAAGGATCCGCCTTCGGCTCCGATTCGCCGGGCTACGAATTCGCCGATGCCCTGGGCTGCGCCGGTGATCAGCACGACCTTGCCTGCGAATCGACCCGGGCTGACGAACTTGGGTCTCTTGTTCGTCCGGGATTCGTGCATGGCACGTTTCATCGTCGCTTTCGAGCGGTCGGCGTGATCGGCGATCAGCGTTCGTGCGCGCTCACGGTCCCCGGCCTCGAACGCGTCGACGATGTCGAGGTGATCCTGGGCGCAGAGCGGATCGCACCAGGTCGCGTTGCGCAACACCTCCTCCATCGCGGCCTTGACGCCGAGAGCCCGATAGGCCTGCAGCAGATGCTCGTTGCCCGTCTGGGTGAAGAGGTAGTCGTGAAAGGCGGCATTTGTCTCGGTGTACGCGGCGGCATCGACGAACCGATCACCGTCGACATAGCGCGTGGTGGTCTCGGCCAACAGCCGGTATCCGGAGATTTGCTGCGAGGACAGTCGGCCGATCACGAGTTCGAGGGCACCGAGTTCGAGGGCACGCCTGGCCTCGAACACCGCGTCCGACTCGTGCACCGATGGATGCTCCTCGCCGATCTCGTACCCCGAACTCGAAGTAGACACCGGGACAGGTTCCGGTCTGCGCGCGACGAGAGGCTCGATATCTCGCGACGGCCAGATGCGCTGCGCTGCAACGGAGTGTGCCTCCGGTGTCAGGACCAGGTCTGAGCTCTCGTCCAACCCGCCCTGGTCGGCCGTCGAGCCGGCCACGGCGACGCGCTGACTTGCGATCGCGCGCATGGTTGCCACCTCGTCGGACGCCGAGAAGCCCGTGTTCCGCTTGTGCAGAGGTTCCCTTACGCGACTGCCGAACACCGCTCGTCCGAAGATGCTCCTGCCATCGAGAGCGGGTTCGAGGTCGGCCGATGCCGCAGGTACGACGTCGGCATCGGCTGTGGTGACTGCCGCGTCGATGGTCGATATCCGGTCGTTGTTCGCCAGAACCTCTGTCGCAGCATCGGTGTCGTCGTCGAGACTCTCCTTCGCAGCAGCCGAGGACGGCGCGAACTTTTCGTAGTAGAAGCCTGTCGGTTCGATGCCGGCCTCGGTGAAATGGGTTCGGACGGACTCGACCATGGGAGGCGGACCGCACAGGTAGACCGCGACGTCGCCGCCATTGAGGTGTGTGTCGTTCAACAGCGCAGTGACGTATCCCTTGTTCGCAGCGGTGGTCGTAGGGTCCGAAACACAGTGATCCCACGTGAATGCGTCCATTGTCGAGGCCAAGAGAGCGAGCTCGTCCAGCTGGACGACGTCGTCGTCGGTGCTGGCGCCGTACACGAGATGCACGGAACGAGTGCTCGATTCGGCCGCCATGGTGCGCAGAATCGACAGGATGGGAGCCAATCCGGTTCCACCGGCCAGCAGCAACGCAGGTCGCTGGGCCTCGCGCAGAAAGAAACTGCCGTGGGGGCCGGTGAACGAGATCTTGTCGCCCACGGTCGCCGTGTCGCTCAGGTAGGTGGACATCAGTCCGCCCGGGGTGAGCTTGACCAGGAATTCCAGTTCGTCCGATCCGGAGACGCAGCTGAAGGAATATGACCTCGTCTCGTCGGAACCGGGAACGGTGATGTTGACGTACTGGCCTGGAAGAAAGGCGAGCGTGCCACCTGCCGGTGCCTCGACGGCGAGCCTGACCGTCGTGGCAGAGAGTTTCTCCACGGCGGTCACGACCGTGTCATGCTTCGCCGCTTGGGTTTTCGCCACCGCCGAGGTGCTGGCGATCTGCAGCACCAGATCGGAAGTGGGCTTCATGCTGCACGGCAGACAGTAGCCCTCGTCCGATTCCGACTGCGAGAGCGCGTCGTCGAGGTAGGTACCGCCGTCGTACTCACCCGATTCGCACAGGGCCTTGCAGGTGCCGCACGCACCGTCCCGGCAGTCGAGAGGAATGTTGATCCGCGATCGGTAGGCGGCGTCGGCGACGGTCTGTTCGTCCTCGCAGGTGATGAAGCGGGTGACGCCGTCCTCGAAGGACAGTGCGACGGAATGACTCACGATGGAACTCCTCGGGATTACGGCAGGTCGATCAGAAGTGATAGATGTCGACCACGTGATGGATGTAGTCGTTCTTCAGCACCACGGTCTTGCGTCGAATGAGCGGCGAGTCGCCGGAGAAGTCGATCGTGTAGAACGAGGTTCCGTAGTACGGATCGATGGTCTTGTAGCGAAAATACATGGTGTGCCAGTTGAATCGGACGTCGACGATATCTCCCCGACGCTCGATGACCTCGACGTTGCTGATGTTGTGACTGGTCCGCGGTTCGGGTATTGATGTGGCACTGGAACGTTCGGTCCGGATGCGGAAAACGCGGTCTTCCAGGCCACCCTTGTTCTCGTAGTAGATCAGCGAGATGTCGGTCTGGGGATCTTCGGTGAGCAAGTCGTTGTCGTCCCAGCAGGGCATCCAGTATTCGACGTCGTCCGCGTAGCAGGTGAGCCACTTCTCGAACTCGCGATCGTCGAGGTAGCGCGCTTCGCGGTAGAGGAACTGCTCGATGGATGACTGGGTGATCAGGCGAGACGGGCCGGTCTGCTGGCTATCGGTGTTGTCGACGGTCGCAGTCATGTCAGACCTCCTGTGCTGCAGCGGGTGCGGAGTCGACTGCGCGCTGCTTGTCGAGGGCAGCGAGCAGTGTCTTGCGCCAGTAGCCGTGTTGGACGGGGAACAGGCCCTCGTCTTCGTTCTTGACGCCCGCCGAAATGACACCGGGCATATCGAGTGCCTCGGCCACCGGATCGGGTCCGGTGAGCCAGTGCTCCGCGCCACGGCTCATGTCGTTCCACGGAGCATTGGTCGCCTGGAACGTCAGCTGACACGAGCGGAACTCTTCCAGGTCGTCGGGTGTTGCCATGCCGGAGGCATTGAAGAAGTCCTCGTACTGCCGGATCCGATGTGCGCGAGCCTCTTTGCTCTCACCCTTGGGTGCGATGCAGTAGATGGTGACCTCGGTCTTGTTCGGCGCGATCGGCCGGAAGTGCCGGATCTGCGTGCTGAACTGATCCATCAGGTAGACGTTCGGGTAGAGGCACAGGTTGCGTGAACCCTTCACCATGAATTCGCCCTTGGCGTCGCCGAACTTCTCCTTGAGCGCGTCCATCTGGTCCCACAGCGGGCGGTCCTGAGGGTTGGCCGCCCAGGTCCACAGACAGAGATGGCCGTTGGGGTACGACCAGTAACCGCCGCCGGACTTCCCCCAGCCCCCGGCGTCGAGTGCCTTGGTGGTGTTCTTGGATTCGCCGTTGTTTCGCCGCGAAGTGGTCGCGGCATAGTTCCAGTGCACGGCGCTGACGTGATAGCCGTCGGCCCCGTTCTCCGCCTGCACTTTCCAGTTTCCGTCGAAGGTGTACGACGAGGAGCCCCGCAAAACTTCGAGGCCGTCGGGTGACTGGTCGACGAGCATGTCGATGACCTTCGTCGTGTCACCGAGATGCTCGGCGAGGGTCGAGACATCGTCGTTCAGGCTCGCGAAGAGGAAACCGCGGTAGCTGTCGAAGCGAGGGACCTTGGTGAGGTTGTGCGATCCGTCGACGTCGAATGTGTCGGGGTAGCCGGCACCGTCGGGATCCTTGACCTTGAGCAGCGTGCCGTCGTTTCGGAACGTCCAGCCGTGGAAGGGACAGGTGAGCGTGGTGCGGTTGTCCGTCTTGCGTCGGCACAGCATCGCACCGCGGTGGGCGCAAGCGTTGATGAGGCAATGCAGCTCGCCGTCCTTGTCACGGGTGATGACAACGGGCTGTCGACCCATGTGCACCGTGAAGTAATCGCCGTTGTTCGGGAGCTGACTTTCGTGGGCCAGGTAGATCCAATTGCCCTCGAAGATGTGCTTCATCTCGAGCTCGAAGACCTCCTCGTCGGTGAAAATGCTGCGGTTGGCGCGGTAGATGCCCGCCGCGACATCGTCGATCACCGCTCTGTCGATCGTGTTCTGCACGTGATCCAGCATGTCGGTCATATCGGGTTCCTCCAGGCGCTTCGAGTTCGATTAGAAGCGACTGTGTCAGGGAGTGGCCGTCGTCACACCAGGGCTTTGCCTAGGCCTAACCTGGATGGCGATTGATCGCTGTTGCTTATCAATCAACTCTAAATAGGTCTTTGTCAACGATGGATTCGATCCCTATTGTGGTCAGGGTCACCCCACCACACGCAGAGAGACTCGGTCATGGAACTTCGGCACCTCTACCACTTCGTGGCCGTGGCCGAGACTCGGCACTTCGGGCAAGCCGCTACGCGGCTGCACCTGGCTCAGCCGGCGCTGTCGCAATCGGTTCGCCAGTTGGAGGCCGAGCTGGGTGTGACGCTGCTGGCCAGAACGACCCGTCAGGTGAGCCTGACTCCGGCGGGCGAGTTCTTCTATCGAGAGACGCTTCGTAACCTGGACAATCTCGAGCAGAGTGCGCGAGGAGTACGACGGATCGCCGACGGTCGATACGGTTTGGTACGCATCGGCTTCACCGGTACTGCGGCCTTCGATCAACTGCCTCCGATAGCGCGTGCGATCAAGCAGAGACTGCCCGGTATCGCGCTGGAGATCCACGGTGACCTACTCACCCCTGCTCAGGTAGACGGTCTCCGCTCGGAACATCTGGACGTTGCAGTACTGCGGCCGCCAGTTGCGGGTGACGATCTGGTGCTGCGGAAGATCACCACCGAATCGTTGGTGCTCGCACTACCCGTCGATCACCGGTTCTCCACCGAACCGGCGCTCGACGTCGCCGACCTCGCGTACGAGGACTTCGTCATGTACGCCGACACGCATTCGGTGGTCAACGAAGCTGTGGTGACGAGCGCTCGCGCCGCGGGCTTCAGCCCGAGGCGTGAGCACGAGGCCCCGGACACCTCGGTGCTGCTGGCACTCGTGGCAGCCGGACTGGGCGTTGCGTTGGTTCCCGAATCAGTGCGTGCTCTGCAGTTGAACGGCGTCGTGTTCCGCGATATCGCCGGCGCGAGCACCATCGATCTGGCGTTGGCCTGGTGCCGAGACCGGCCCTCGGCCCTCGTCGATGCCCTTGTCGGTGCCCTCGAGGACGCGGGCGTGCTCCCTCGACTCGAACCATCCGTACCGTCTGCACAGCCGAAGGGCATATCATGAAAATCGTTGCAGTCGAGGCGATCCCCTACTCGATCCCGTACCGCAAGCCGCTGAAGTTCGCCAGCGGCGAGGTCAGCGCGGCCGAGCACGTACTCGTTCGGGTACATACCGACGACGGCGTCGTCGGTATCGCGGATGCTCCACCCCGACCCTTCACGTACGGCGAGACCCAGCGCGGAGTGGCCGCGGTGATCGAGACTTTGTTCGCCCCCGCGATCGTCGGCCTCACCCTCGTCGAGCGCGAGGTGGTACACGCGAAACTTGCTCGCACCGTGGGCAATCCGGTTGCCAAGTCCGCCGTCGACATGGCAATCTGGGACGCCCTCGGGCAGACTCTGGACCTACCGGTCACCGAACTTCTCGGCGGCTACACCGACCGGATGCGAGTGAGCCACATGCTCGGGTTCGATACCCCGGCAGCGATGGTCGACGAAGCAACCAGGATGCGAGAGACGTACGGAATCGAGGTCTTCAAGGTCAAGGTCGGGCGTCGGCCCGTCGATCTCGACACAGCAGTCGTACGCGCTCTCCGAGAAGGACTGGGCGAGGGCGTCGAACTCTACGTGGACGGCAATCGAGGCTGGACCGCCGCCGAATCGGCGCGCGCGATGAAAGAAATGTCCGACCTCGGATTGACTCTCGCAGAGGAACTGTGCCCAGCCGACGACGTTCTCGGCCGCCGTTGGCTCGTCCAGCAACTCGACATCCCCTTCGTGGCAGACGAATCCGCGACCACCCCGGCCGAGGTCACCCGCGAGATTCTCGGTGGATCCGCAACCGCGGTGAGCATCAAGACCGCGCGCACTGGATTCACGACGTCGCAGCGAACGCACCATCTGTGTGAGGGCCTCGGCGTCGACGTGGTGATGGGGAACCAAATCGACGGACAGCTCGGCACGGCCTGCACCGTTGCCTTCGGCGCGGCGTTCGACCTGACGTCGCGTCGAGCAGGCGAGCTGTCCAACTTCCTCGACATGAGCGACGACCTGCTCACCGAGAGCCTCGAGATCCGGGACGGCACGCTCAGCGTCTTACCCGGCTCAGGACTCGGCGTTCGCATCGATCCGGACAAACTCGCGAGATACCGCACCGATCAATAATTTTCACTCCCCCACCGCGCGCCCTCAACACAAGGAGTTCACCATGAGCATCGACCATGCCGCATCGACAGATCTGTCCCCCGAGGTGGCAACAGCTGCAGCGTCGGGTGCGAACGCCACCGAGCGTTTCACCTCCGACAAGCAGGCTGCTGCCGACACTCCGCCAGAGCGGGTCAGTCTGCTTGCACGCCAGGTTCTTTCGGCGGTCCACGACACGATCCGCGAACACAAGGTCACGTACGACGAGTACAACGCACTCAAGGCGTGGCTGATCAACGTGGGCCAGACCGGCGAGTGGCCGCTGTTCCTCGACGTCTGGGTGGAGCACGTCGTCGAAGAAGTGGCCGGCGAATCCCGCGAGGGCAGCAAGGGCACCATCGAAGGCCCGTACTACGTCCCGAATGCACCCGAGTTGGGTTCGGCCGCGATCCTGCCCACCCGCGACGGCGAGCAGGGCACCCCGCTGCTGTTTCAGGGCCAGGTGACGGCAGTGGACGGCACACCATTGGCGCACGCCGTCATCGAGATCTGGCACGCCGACTCCGACGGCTTCTACTCGCAGTTCGCACCCGGAATTCCGGAGTGGAATCTACGCGGCACGGTAACCACGGACGATCAGGGCCAGTTCTGGATTCACACCATGAAGCCTGCGCCGTACCAGATCCCGACCGACGGGGCATGCGGCAATCTCATATCAGCAGCCGGCTGGCACCCGTGGCGCCCGGCGCACCTGCACCTCAAGGTTGCGGCCGACGGCTACCAGCAGGTCACCACTCAGCTCTACTTCCCCGGTGACGCGCACAACGACGACGACGTCGCGAACGCCGTCAAGCCGGAGCTGATTCTGGACCCGAAGGACGTCGACGGTGGCCAAGAAGTGACGTACGACTTCGTCCTCGACAAGGCCTGAAGAACATGCTTTTTGCGGTGAAAATGGACGTCGCGCTGCCGCAGGATCTCGATGCGGACGTACGAGCCGACACTCTCGCCCGAGAGAAGGCGTACTCGCAGCAGCTGCAGCGCGACGGTGAATGGGTGAGCATCTGGCGCATCGTCGGCCAGTACTCCAACTTGAGCATCTTTGACGTGCGCGACAACGAGCGACTCCACGAGATCCTGTGGAATCTACCGCTGTTTCCGTACATGAACATCGAGGTGTCCCCACTCGCCCAGCACCCGTCGGACATATCCGCTGTGTGAGAAACGATGTCGCGAGACGAACTCGAAGTTGTGGACGGTATTCAGACGGCATCCGTCCACAACTTCGAGTTCGGCACCGCAGGTCCTCGCTCCCGCAGACCCTGTTGCAACGATTTCGACCCAGCAAGAAAGGGTTGTCGACAAGCTCGCGCGCAGAACGCATACAAAAAAGGCGGCTCCCAATTTCTTCGGAGCCGCCTTTGCTCTGTGTCGGGCTGACAGGAATTGAACCTGCGACCCCTTGACCCCCAGCTGGATTGACCGCATCTCGTTGGACCCACCCGGACCTATTACACAGCCTCTGACAAGCACTTCCCGTGCACACTGGTTCATCCTGATCCACCCATGGTTACACCGACTAGTGACACGCTCGCGGCACGCTCGAACTCCGTTTGCTCCATGCAGAGTCACCTCGATTCGGAGAGGATCAAGTGGGTCCACCAGCCTGCTATGCAACAGATTTGTCTACTTGCAGAGCAACCCAACCTCCACACGTGAGCACACGTGACCCGTTTCGAGGCCCATCCGCCGATCGACGGACCATCACCCAGAACTCTTTTGCAAACAACTCGAACGCCTTCTGCCGTAGTGCGATGAGCTTCGCATGCGTTGCGCCAACCCATTTCGATGAGTCCCCCGCACATGCAAGCCACACCGTTGCAGAGGAGTCTGCTCGGAGGTACGGCATCGAGTTTTATGTCACGGAAAAATGGACCGCAAAATCGCACTGTGCTTCCGGAATCAACCGTGCTGCGGTGCCGGATCGTTCTTCTTTACCCCCTGCCCAGTGGCGACAGTCGATCCGGTAGCCACAAAAGGCGGAAGGAACGCAGCGAGTGCCAATGCGATGATCGCAGCAAGGGCGGCCAGCGCCATGGTGACCCGGAATCCGTCCTGTGCGGGAAGTTCGGTCGATCCGAGTGTGATGGTCATCTGCGCAAGGATCACGCCTGCGACAGCGCTGGCCATGGAGGTGCCGAGCGAGCGCATCAAAGCATTGAGGCCGTTCGCGGCAGCGGACTCCGACGGCGGTACGGCTCCCATGATGAGAGCGGGCATTGCGCCGTACGCCATTCCTATTCCGGCGCCGATGATGCACGAGATCGCGACGAGATGCCAGACCGCGCTCATCGTGACGACGCCGAAGATGTACCCGGCCGCGACGACAACCGCAGCGATCATCAGCGTCGTCTTGGGACCGCGGGTGGTCGTGATTCGCGACGACAGCGGTGCGATCAACATCATGACGATTCCCGACGGTGCCATCACCAGCCCGGTGACGAGCATCGATCGGCCGAGACCGAACCCTGTCTCGGTCGGCATTTGCAAAACCTGCGGAAAGACCAATGTCATTGCGAACATCGAGAATCCGAACACGACCGAAGCGAGGTTGGTCAACAAGACCTGACGACGGGAGGACACACGCAGGTCGACGAGTGGCTGTCTGGTGCGCAGTTCCCACCAACCCCAGAAGAAGAGCGAAACCACTGCCAGCGCTATCAATCCCAGCGTTATCGAACTGCTCCAGCCCCACACAGATCCCTTGGAGATGGCAAGTAGCAACGCGACGAGCGCGACAGCAAGGCCGACAGCTCCGACCGCGTCGAACACTCCCCCTGTTCGCACCTCGGATTCTGGAACCGTGACAACGACCAAGCCGGCCACTACGAGCCCGAGCCCCGCCGAGATCCAGAAAAGGATGTGCCAGTCGGCGTATTGCGCGATCAGAGCGGCAGCGGGCAAGCCGAGTGCACCACCTACCCCGAGTGATGCACCCATGGTGGCGGTTGCACCCGCGACTTTCTCGCGCGCGAGAACGTCGCGAATAATGCTGAGCCCCAATGGAATTACACCAGCTGCTAAGCCTTGTAGGGCGCGGCCGATGATCAAAGGGATCAGGGATTCGCTGAGAGCACCGGTAATCGATCCAGCGATCAAGAGTACGAGGCTGATGAGAAGCATCAGACGTTTGCCGAACATGTCGCCGAGTCGGCCGACGACGGGCACCGCAACGGCACCGGCAAGGAGGGTAGCGGTGACGGCCCACGCGGTGTCACCAGCTGATGCGTGGAGAAGGGCAGGAAGCTGTGGAATCAGCGGAATGATCAACGTCTGCATCAACGAGACGACGATTCCGGTGAGGGCAAGCACGGCGACCACCATGCTGGTATCGACTGTCCGTGTATGGCAGGTCTCGGATGTTGGCATCGACATGCTGTGGTCCTCCATAGGGCTTGGTCCGGAAATGGGTGAAGCGTGCGCCGTGTCCTTGCAGGTAAGAGGTCATCCGGCGTTCGACGTGACAGTGCGGGTTCGAGCCGCCATTGCTTCGTGGTCGGTGTTGGACGTCCGGTGGACGTCGAACGGGGAGATGGTCTGTGACCTCACTGGTTCAGGTATCGAGAACCTGAATTGGTTTGACACCGAGGTGTTCAGGCACGTTATCGAAGTGGACCGACGGCGAACCCAACTCGAGCAGGGCATCTGTCAGTCGGTGAGTTGCCGTGCTCCCAACTCCGCACAACCCTCGCCGCGTGTGCCAACCGACGGGAGAAAGCAAGCGCATCGAGTATCGACCTTTGTGGCGGCAAGGACTGTGGATCGAAACCTACTAGCGGTGGGCTCTGGTTTCGGCGATGGCCGTTCGTGGTGACGGGACGTGCCATCAGCTCAGAACGCCGCCTACGAATGCGTCGATGTTGTCTCTGAGAGTCGCAGTGCGGCTCTCGACGTCGAAGTCTTCCTTGAACTGTCGCCCCAGTGCGGGGGTCTATTTCTTGCGTGCATAGAGCGAGCAGGCGAGATCCGAGCAGATGTACGTCCCGACGGTGTTGCCGCGCCGTCCTGATTCCCCGGCTTTCGCTGCGGCCATCAGAGATACTCCGCCGTTGGCGTGTGTGGTGAGGAAGATGCTGCACATCTGCGCCTTGCGTGGACCACCGGCCTTGAAGCGCATCGCTATACCGAGTAGCCGGTCTTGTTGCGGTACAACAAGATAGGATTTTCCCGATAGCTTGGAGTCGGTCCAGCCGAGGAAGTCGATATCGTCCTACGGAACTGAGTCGAGCGCGGAGGGGAGGGTGAGCCGGGTGGCGTCGCCCTTGGTCGAGTTGATGAACGACGTTCTGATGTCAGGACCGGACAAGCGTTTCATTGTTTCTGCCTCCACTGCTGTAGGCGAGTGTCGATTCCGTCGAGGATGCGTGTCCATGACTGCTGTGAGTCCGGACTACTGTGGCTGAGTGCGCCGGATGCATCGAGAGGGGCGTATCCATGAAAGATGCTGCCCAACAATCTGATCGCGTGGACCTGATCAGTTTCGTTGAGGTCGTATTCCCGCAGAATTGCCGTCATCATCGCCGAATGGCGCACGCCGGCACTGTTGATCGCAGTCTCGTGATCGAGTGGGAATTGGGTTGCCGTGTACCGGCCGGGATACTCACGCGAGTAGTCGAGGTACACATTTCGCCACAGCGACCAACGCATCTTTGCCGGGCCACCTCGCTCGCAGTCACCCGATCGAAGCCGACTTCGTCGGCCGGATCCGCTGCAACGCGAACTATGCGATCCACGTTCAATCCAGCGCGAGCCATATCGGCCTCCTTGTCGGTTGAGGAGAACCGTACAGTTACCTAATGCCTTTAGGCAAGTACCTAACACAATTCGGTAGCGGGCTCCAAGCTCTCAGAAGACTTCACCACCGCTGCACGTCTCGCATGACAACCACGTTGGGCGCTGGGAACCTTGTCCGCACAACGCTCTGCACGCACGTCAGCCGGACGTTTTCTGCGAAACCAGTTCGGTGAGTCTCGACGCAAATCACGGGGATCTCGGGCCACGCCGCGCCTTAGCTACCAGATCCGTTGCTTCGCCGCCCAAGATGACCTGGCGTTCGCTGACATCTGCGCCTTCGGCCGACGACGAACCGCGCTCGAAGGTGAACCCAAACCGCATCGGGGGCCTCACGCCCGAAAGAATTCCCCCTGCCTCAAAACTACGATGCCGAAGCGGATGGGCTGGCAGGGTATGCCCGACCGAAAATCGAGGTCAGCCGACCGCAGACGCAGGCTCGGTGAGTTGCGTTCCTGCTGCGGCTCGTTTGTGCAGTGGGGTGACGTAGGAACAGGATGAGGACACTCGTCGAACACTCTGAACGATCATCCAGCTCGCTTGTGTTGCCCAGTGGCCGCCAGAGTCACCTACCAGTCATTCACACCATGGCCGATTTCATTCTCATTGTGTCACTGAGAAATTGGAGACGGCATGGAATTGGGAGAGGAGTAGGGTGCGCCCATGAGTATGACAGCAACACCCATCACCCCCGATTTGCTGCGCGGCGCTCTCGACCACGAACACACCTCCAACGGGGTAGTGCCGCATCGGCTCCCGGAATGGGCACGTGAACGCCTTCCCGACGTGCAATTTGCGATGGCACAGGCACATCCGTCCGGTGTTCGTCTGATGTTTCGTACGGCCGCCGCTCACATCGAACTCACCGTACTACCCACCAAACGGGTGTATCTCGGACTACCGGCACGGCCCGACGGCGCCTACGACATGGTGGTGAACGGGGAATTCCGCGAACGGGCCGTCGCGATCGGGGGCGACACGATCGCGATCGATCTGAGCACAGGAGCCGAAGAGCTTCGACCCGGAAGCCCCAGCACCATGACGTTCGAGCCCGGGGATATGGGCGTCGAGAAGAGCATTCAGATCTGGTTGCCGCACAACGAAAGAGTCACCCTGATCGAACTGGCCACCGACGCTCCGGTGGAGCCGGACCCTGCACCCTCGAAACCGTGGCTACACTACGGAAGCTCGATCAGCCAAGGTTCCAACGCATCAGGCCCGAGCGAAACGTTCCCGGCTCTCGCGGCCTCGACCCTCGGTCTCGATCTGGTGAACCTGGGATTCGCGGGCAGCGCCCTCCTCGATCCGTTCGTCGCACGCGTCGTACGCGACACAGCGGCCGATCTCATCAGCCTCGAAATTGGCATCAACCTTGTCAACACCGATGCCATGAACCTTCGCGCCTTCGTCCCTGCGGTAGAGGGTTTCCTGGACACGATCCGTGACGGACATCCGACCACTCCTGTTATCGTCGTATCGCCGCTCTACTGTGCAATCCACGAGAACACCCCTGGCCCGGGCGCTTTCGATCCAGTAGCGCTCGCAGTCGGTGAAGTCCGTTTCATTGCGACCGGACAGCCTGCCGCAGGGAAGCTGACACTGTCCGTTGTCAGGAGCGTGCTGGCAGAAGTCGTCCGACGACGTTCGACAACGGACCCCAACTTGTACTACCTCGACGGACTCGACCTGTACGGCGAGGACGACTTCGCCGAACTGCCGCTGCCCGACGGATTGCATCCCGACGCCGAATCTCACCTCAGGATCGGAACACGTTTCGGCGCAGCCATATCCGCGATCTTGCCCTCAGAGTCTCGAGAGGGAATCGATGCAGATCTACTGAACAGGTTCGAGCTACGACAATCCCGCCAGCGAGCATTCGGCAGCTCAGACAATGCACATCCGTCGGGACGTACGAATTTTCCTTGACACTACCTTTACAGTTGTGCTGGCGCACAACATTTTTCCGACTCTAAGGTGACGCGACATCATGGGGAAAAGAGTTTCTACCGAGTTTGTCGATGATATGGACGGGTCCCGCATCGCCGACGGATCAGGGGAGACAGTTGAATTCTCAGTCTCCGGGGTCGACTACGTCATCGATCTCAGGAAATCGAACGCGACCGAGTTCCACCGCAAACTCGATCGCTACATCAAATACGCCACCCGAGTGGGCGGTCGCAGGCGCAAAACGCTCATGGCCGGCGCACGGACTCCCATGCCGACGATCGTTGTGGAGATCGAACCGGGTCGGGGTAAGGCGGTTAGGCAATGGGCAGCCGCTGGCGGGTACGACATCAGCCGCCGCGGCCGAATCTCGTCAGAAATCAAAGAGGCATACAAAGCAGCCCACTGATGTCTCGCTCGACGATTCCGCAGTTGCCATACGGACTCGATGAAGTCGTGGCTCTAGAGCCGAACGACGGAACCAGAACCGATTCACCAGCTGTTCCGGGGAATGTGGCTGGTTGTCACAGCTCGCGGTGACCATCCACGACGGTGTCCACTATTCGGGCCGCCAGATCCTTGATCCGGGTGTTCTCGCGTTGCGACTGTTCCGACAGCGCGGCGAACGCAGCGTCCGGGGATATTGCCCGCACCGCCATCAGAATTCCCTTGGCCTGGTCGATGGTCGAACGGGTCAGCATGGCAGTGCGCAGCCCCTCGACCTCGGCCAGAGCTTCAGCCAGCAGCCTGGAGTTGTATACCGCCGTTTGCGCCGCGGTCACGAACATCATCACCAGTACTTCGTCGATGTCGTTGAAACCGTGCTCGTCGAAGCTGTAGAGGTTGAGTGAGCCGGCGTGCTCGGAATCCACTGCCAGTGGTGCGGACAGGTAGCTTCGGACCCCGACATCAGCTGCCTTGGAAGCGAACTTCGGCCAGCGAGTCCAGGTATCGCCGACACGGACGCACACGATCCGGCCGGTTCGCGCCGCCTCCAAGCCGGGACCTTCGTCCGTGAAATATTGATCGGATTCGATGGCGACGACCCGAGAATCGCTGCACGCGACCGTCGCCGGACCTCGTGATCGATTGTGCAAAAGGCTCACCCCGACCATGTCCGTACCCGGGACGACTGCAGCTACCCGCTCGCACAGCCCCTGCAGAAGGCTCTCGATGGAGCTGTGCGAGAGCAGCAGTTCCCGGAACTTCTCGACCGACTCGAGGGCGCTGTCGGGATAGTAGCGCGGCGGGACTATCGGCGGTAGCAGCGTTCGAGTCGGTACCGACTTTGCAGCCGATACCTCCGCATCGAAACTCGTGGCCGCTGCAGATTCCATTGCAATTTCAGAAGGGTCGATCATGGGAAACGGGTCCCTGACTGTGCAACGTTCACACCTGTTGACGTGCGCGAGAAACTCAGCAACTACGACCCCCGACGGGCACCGGTGACCGTACGCGCATCACCGAACCAGCGTGCGTTCGCCTCCTACCGTCAGGTTCCTACACGCTGAGAAAACCGCCGGGGACGACACAAGAAGTAGGTCCGTGGAAGGCAGGCTAAGCAGGCGAGTCAGATCCAGCCGAACCTGCGGGCCTTCAACGCAGCCTCGTACCGGTTGGACGCACCCAGTTTTCCCATCGCTGCCGACAGGTAATTGCGAGTCGTCCCGGTCGACAAATGTGCACGGACAGCGATTTCGTCTATCGACGCACCGTCGATGGCGTACTCCAGAACGTCCGCTTCGCGGCCGGTCAGGACGGTGTCGCCGGTGCTGATCGCCTCCGCCGCCAACTGCGGATCGACGTGGCGTCCGCCCGCCGCAATCGTGTGGATCACCTCGGCCAGCGTCGCCGAGGAAATGGTCTTCGGCAGAAATCCGCGCACTCCCGCAGTGAGAGCACGCTTGAGATAGCCGGGACGACCATGGCTGGTGACGATCACGATGCCGGCCTTGGGAGTGATCGCCAACAGCTCGATTGCCGTGTCGATACCGTCGATTCCTGGCATCTGCAGATCGATCACCGCGACGGCAGCGCTCTCCCCACGGTCGACGCGACGCCGCCAGATCGCTATCAGATCTTCGCCCGACTCGACGTCGGCGATCACATCGATATCTGTTTCGAGATCGAGCATGGCCGCCATTGCCGTCCGCACCAGGTTCTCGTCGTCAGCCAGCAGCACCGGTATCATGCTGTGTCCCAATGGACTTCGAGCAGGAAACCGTCCCGATTGGAGGTCGTGTCGAGACCGGCATCGACCGACGTCAGTCGCTCGGCCAGCCCACGGAGTCCCGTCTGCTGGGCCTGATCCCGCGACGCGTGAGATGACGTGAAAACTCCGTTGTTACGCAGTGACATTCCAGCCTTTCCGAGAGTCATCGTTGCGGAGGTGGCCGTGGAGTGCTTCACGATATTGGTCGTCCCTTCCCTCACAACCCACGCCGACACCTCGTGGAAGCGCGTCGGAACGTTCGACGGATCGCCTTCTATGACGAGTCGGCATCCTGCCGCCGCGAGCAGTGATCGGGCACCGGCGACTTCTCCGTCCAGGTTGATGTCACGGTACCCCCGAACGAGTGCTCGCATCTGGTTCATGGACTCGACCGCTACGGTTTTCACCTCGTCCATCTCGATGCGAGCGCGGTCGTGTGCGCCGACTTTGGCCAGTGTGGTGGCAAGTTCACTTTTCACCGCGATGGCCGAGAAACTCCGCCCGACGACGTCGTGGAGGTCGCGAGCAAAACGAAGTCGTTCTTCCGCGACCTGTAATCGCGCCTCGACAGTCTTTGCGCGCTCGAGCTCTTCCACTATCTGGAGCCCCCACCGCGTCAGAAGGGTGCTGGAGAGTAGGACACCCGAGATCAGACCGGTCAGTGCCATCAACTGGACCACCTTGCCGGTAGTTGCTCCGAGAACCGCGCCGGTAGCGACGCTGATCCCGAGAAGGACCCACCACCGATGTCGAACGAACGGGACTATCGACTGCGCTGCGAACAGCGTCGCTGCGAATCCCGTTGCGCGAACCGCAACCATGCCCGACGTATCGGTGGTCAGCTCTGCTGCGATGGCACAGGACGCCCACACCACGGCCAGGGCTATCGCTCCCACCGGCAACCCCCAGCGTCGCAGCGCGGAGGTCGACCCGGCGAACAAGTCCGCCCGGCTGAGCAAGGCTGCCAGCGAGGCGAGCCCTGAGATCGCGACCGTCGCCGACGCCCAGAGGGCGCCGGCGACGGTGATACCCGCGAAGACAGTGACCGAAGCGATAGCCGCCAGGAGCGTGACCTGTGCGTAGAGCCGGTACTTGGCCGGCTCCGACAACTCACGCCACCGGGAGGCCGTCTTTGTCATCCTCGGTCGTCCCAACGAAAGCTTGTCTTGACAATCCATAGCGTCAGCAGGGTCCACAGCCCCAAAGTGGCGAGCGGCTGACCCATCTCGGCGAAAGTTCCCATGAAGTTCGCGGCAACTGCTCCTTCGGGGGCTGTTGACGGCAGACCTGCCGAGCCCAGCGAGATCAGGTCGGACAACGCGGCGAACGGCGTCCAATCGACCACAGAACCGAGGCGATCGGGTAGCAAACTACGGATGGAATCCTGACCGACCATCGCGATGATCATCACCGGCAGTGACGTGATCTGAGCAGCCTCGGCATTCTTGGTGACCGCGCTGGTCGCCAGGGCCAGCAGTGAGAACACGACGATTCCGCCGAGCAGCGCAAGAACGAGGACGATGGCATTGACGGGGACCGGAGAGCCGGCTCCGTAGATCACCCCTCCTACGATGACGGCACCGATGAGGGTGAGTAACGCCCCTGGCACAGCGGGTGCCACCTGAATCTGCCAGTCGGCAGCCTCGCCCGTTCGTAGCCGCTTCAGTACACCTTCCCCACGCCGGGTCGTGACCATCGAGAGCACCGAGTAGTACATCACGAACAGCAGCGCCATCAGGGCGAACATTTCCAGTCCGGTGGTGGCGACACCGACGGTGGCCCCGGAATTGTTGCGCGCGATGAAGAAGGTCGCGAGGGGAATCGCCACCGGAAACAGTGTGCCCATGACGACGAGAGTCTTGTTGCGGATGAACTGTCGATATTCAGCGACGGCGAGAGAGGACAGCGGGCGCCGGCCGAACCCCACGGAGGGCGGCGCGGTGGTCGTGGTGGTCATGATGCTCCGATCAATTCGGGGGTGGACGTCGGCGACTCGCTGTGGTCGGCGGCAATGTCGAGGAATACCGATTCGAGTGACGCGGCTCGTGCTTCGAGACCGGTCAACTGCACGCCGCGGGCACCGGCCCAGGCCAGCAGCTCGGACAAATGTCGTTGCAACTGGTGGGTGTAGACCGTGACCCGCGCGCCGGCGTCGACCGTCGCACCGTCCCACGTCGGCAGCATCAGGCCGGGGTGGTCGAAGACGATCCGAGCAGGATGCTCGTCGACGATGTCGCGAAGTGTGCCGCGGCGCGCGATCTCACCCTTGTGCATGATCGCGATAGTGTCGGCGAGGGCTTCGGCCTCGTCGAGGTAGTGCGTCGTGAGGAGGATCGTCACGCCGGATGCCTTCAGACCGGCCAGCAATTTCCATGTGGCCCGGCGACTTTCGGGATCGAGGCCCGTAGTCGGCTCGTCCAGGAACAACAACCGAGGCTGGCCGAGCAATGCACATGCGAGGTCGACTCGACGCTTCTCGCCACCCGACAGCGACCCCACCCGAACATCGGCCCGGTCCGTGAGATCGACCTGCGCCAGGACGGCTGCAGTTGTCGTGGGATTGCTGCAGGTACCGCGCCACATCTCCAGGGTCTCTGCGATCGTCAACTCGGCCGGCAATCCCCCGGACTGCAACATGATGCCGATCTGCGGACGGACCTTCTTGCGTTCCAACCGAGGATCGTGCCCGAAGACTTCCACCTCACCCGACGTCGGTGCCAATAGGCCTTCCAACAGGTCGAAGGTCGAGGTCTTGCCTGCGCCGTTGGTCCCGAGCAGCGCGAAGACCTCCCCCTCCGCGACGTCGATGTCGATGCCTTTCACCGCTTCGAATGCGTCGTCTCCCTTCCCGTACACCCGACGCAATCCGCGGGCTGCGATCACCGCGCTCATCGCTGACCCCACTTGCGGGTACCGACGATCCAGCGGACTGCGAAGATTGCCACACCGGCTCCGGCGACGACCGCGGAGACGATGACTCCGGGCTGCAGCACACCCAGCACGATGCCCAGCGCTACGACGGCTCCGATCGCGGCAACAGCCTCCCGGCCACGAGTGGGGGCGGGACCGAAACGCATGCCGTCTGCGATGAAGTTGCCGAGAGTGATTCCCTGCGAGCTTGTTTGGCTACGGTCAGGAGGACTGTTCGGATGGTTCATTCCTGTTCTGTTCATGACTAGAAGCCTGTCCGAAGGGGGCCGTGGTCACCAGTGCACCCGAGCATCGAATCACGCCGTTATCTGCATGCCCGAACCATGACCGATGTCATCGACCGGCTATTTTCGTTGCGCAGCAATGAGATTCCCGCAGCGCACACACCCGTTATGCAGTCGCGTTGTGCGACAGAGCGAATTGCCACGACACACGCGAGGCATCTACGCCCGAAGCGTCGGTGAACAAGCCCGCGCCGGGACCGGGCCAGACGTGACCCATACCTTCGACGAGGTAGGACTCGATGGCCGCCGGCCGCCCGTCATCGTCGCCGTATCGGGTGTGCGTGTACGGATGCTTGTCCGGTTCTTCGACACGAGTGGATTCGATCGTCGACGCCGGTTCACCCAAAGCGCCACCGATCGAAAGCCACTGCGCAGTCAACCGTTCGGCCATGACCGGCCGCACGACGTCGTCACGGTCCCCCTGAACAACCAGCAGCGGAACATATCTCGCACGATCCCCCATTTCCGCAACAGCCAAGCTTGCGGTGTACTCGGGAGTGACACGGTCCAGATCGTGCTGCGCCTTGTCGTAGCTGTACTCACCCCCAGCTGTCGATGTCACCGTCGCGAACACATCGGGATACGTCACAGCCATCGCGACAGCAAGACCCGCGCCCGACGACGCACCGGAGACATGGACGTCTCTGCGGTCGCCGTTGTACCGGTCGATCACCGATTCCGTGATTCCGGCGATCATTGCGGGTTCGCCGACACCACGACGTTGATGGGCCGGATCGATTGCGTTCCAACACAGTTGAGGGCTCCGGTCGAAGGTCTGCGTCGGGTAGACGACGATGAAGTCCTCCTCGTTCGCAACGACGTCGAACCGGGTCGTGTCCTTCATCGAGTTGATCCCGTACCCCGTCATGCCACACCCGTGAAGGGCAACCATGATCGGTGTCGGAGAGGATGGGTCGTAATCGGTCGGAAGATGCACCTGATAGTCGACGACACCTGCGTCGCCGACGAACTGCCCGTATTCGTCACGGTCACCGGACGACGCCCCTGCTGTAGCCGTGGTCAGGGTCGAGCTCCCCAGCGTCACGGCGAGGACAGCGAGCAAGGTAGCTCGAAACCCCTTTCTCGCAACAGATTTCACGTTCACGTCACCATCTCTGTCGAGCGGATGTGCTGCGCGAACCAGGCGAGCACAGTCTCCATGGTCTCGGGGTCGAGGCGCGTGCCCGGCTCGTTGTATCCGCTGCCCGGCGACGCGGCGATGTCCACCGGCGTGCGCAGGTCTTCTTTGAACACGTGATTTGCATTGGCCGGGAAGGCGAAGGTCACGTTGCTCATCCCGGCGGCGACCTCGCGGAGAGGAATGCCGTCGGCGTGCATATCGATCTGAAGGTCTTTCGCACCGATCAGCACCAGTGCAGGAATCTGCACCTTCCCGAGCGAAACGGTCGCGGACTCGACCCACAGCTCTCGGATGAACGGCAGATTCGCCGGTTCCTCCAAGCCTGCGAGGACCGTCTTCACGCTGTCCGGCACGCTCGGGTCGACATTCATCGGCAGCCCCGCCGTGTACCGCGCAGCAGCCTCCTGCACCCTCGCCATCACCTCGGACCCGCCGGGAATCTGGTTGATCTGACGCGCCAGTTGCGAGAGCAGCACGGTCTCTATCGGCCGGCCAGGTGGTGCCGCGAGGACGATTCCCGCGAAGGGGACGTCGTGGGTTGTCGTGGCGTAATGGAGCACGTGGAGGGCGCCTTCGCTGTTCCCGAGCCCGACGATCCTCGAGGGATCGACGCACTCCAGCCCGGACAGCACCGTGACGGCCTCCACCAGCTCGTTCAGATGCGACTGCATACTCATCGTGCCGGTCAGCGCCTCGACGTTGTCCATCGCGTGTGGACCGGATGCTCGCTTGTCGTAGCGAAGTGACGCGATACCTGCATCACCGAACGCCTCTGCCATGAGCCGAGCGCTGCCGTTGCTGCCGGGCAGCAGTGGCGAACACCAATCGCGGTCGGTCGGCCCGCTACCGGCCACGAAGACCACGGCAGGGAAGGACCCCTCACCGTCAGGGCAAACCATCGTGCCGTCCATCGTGATGCCGTCCAGCATCCAAGAGACCTCGAAGGTGTGTGTCATACATGCCTTTCTTTCGACCGGCCGCGAACCGCGGCGAAACTGATGGGATTGGGCGGAATCGGTCGGTAAACGGCCTGGAGCGGCGTCGGTTGATATCGCTTCGCGCCGCATCGGCGTTAGGGTTGGGGTTCCGATCGATTCGAGCGAGGGGTGCCCATGACGTGGAGCACCAGTGAGCTGGCCGAATTGGCGACGACCACCGTCAACACCGTCCGGCACTACCACCGGTGCGGCCTGCTCGACGAGCCACATCGTCGCTCCAACGGCTACAAGGAGTACGGCGTCACGCACCTGGTGCGTCTCCTGCAAATCAGGCGGCTACGCGACATCGGCGTTCCACTCGCGCAGATCGAGACCACCGGTTCGGGCGTCGGCACCTCCGCCGATGTGCTCACCGCCATCGACACGAATCTTGCCGACGTCATCGAGAGCAGCCTTCGCACTCGCGCCCAAATCGCACTGTTGCTCGAGCACGGATCGATCACCGAGGTCCCGGCCGGCCTCGAGCACACCGCACTGGGCATGACTCCTGCCGAGAGATCCATAGCTCTGGTCTACTCGCAGATATACGACCCCAAAACGATGGACGATGTCCGGGACATGATCGAATCCGACGACGACGCGGCGACAGTCGAGTTCGAGTCCCTGCCCGCCGATGCCGACGCCGACACGCGCACTCGCCTCGCCGACGAATTCGCGGACACAATCGCCAAAGCGATGGTCGAGTACCCGTGGATGAACGAACCGAACGCCCGTCTGATGGGAAGCCCGGAGTTGGCGGGAGAGGCCATCGCCGAGACCATCCGAGAGTTCTACAACACTGCGCAACTCGACGTACTGCTTCGTGCCACTGTCATCGCTCGGCAGCGACACCGTTGACCGGTCTCCCGTCACAGGACGCAGCGTGAGTCGTAGGAAGGCGTCGCGAGGTCGATGAGGTAGTCGGCAACGATCTCGTCCACGCACGCGTTCCCTGCGATGATCGATCCGTGCTGCTCACCCTCGACGGTCACCAGGCTTCCACCGAGCGCGTCCGCAAGGTTGACGGCACCCTGGTGCGGAGTCAACGCATCGCCGGTCACAGAGACCGTCAAAGTGTCTGGTAATCCTTCGATTTCGGTCGCATAGGGGTAGCCCAACGTGGGCTCGACGGGCCATTGCTCGCACGTATCCCGCACACCCTCGACCGATCTTCCCGAATCGACGAAAGGATTCGCATCGAATGCTGCGCGAATCAGTGCTGCTTCCTCGGCCGGACTGTGGCGTTCCTCGTCGATACAGTTGATCGCACCCGTCGCTTCGAGGGTGTTCGCGTAGGTTCCGTCCGCGCTGCGATCCTGGTAGATGTCGCTGAGTGCAATCAGTGAGTCTCCTCGGCCGTCACGCAGTTGGGCAAGGCTCATGACCACGGGCTGCCACGCCTCCTGTGAATAGAGACCGAGGACAACGCCTCCGATTGCTTTGGTGAACGTCAGTTCACGACCGTCGGCCGCCGGTAGTGGTGCGTCTACCAGGGGCCGAACGAGGCTGTGGAACACCTCGGTTGCCTGCGCCGGGTCCGGCCCCAGTGCGCAATCAGTCTGTGTGGCACAGAACTTCGCGAGCTCGTCGAATGCCCGTTGCATCCCACCGGCCTGCTGAATGCGTCGCTCCTTCGTTCCGGCGAGCGGGTCCATCCCACCGTCGAGAACAAGCGCCCTGACGTTCTCCGGGAACATCTCCGCGTACACCGCGCCCAGGCGGGTTCCGTAACTCGCACCCGCGTAGGTGAGCTCGTCGTCGCCCAGCGCAGCGCGCATGACGTCCATATCGCGTGCCACATCACGTGTACCCAGGTGGGCCAACGCGTTCTCTCCTCCAGACCCTGCTGCGCAGTTCTCATAGAATTCGCGGGTCGAATCTTCGGACATCGCATGCGGCAGAACGCTGATCGCAGCGCTGATCGCGTCGGTTTCACGCTCGTCGTCGTCGAAACAGTTCACCGCGGGTGTCGACGCACCCACACCACGTGGATCGAACCCGACCAGGTCGAACCTGTCGGTGACGTCGCTCTGCGCCCACGCGCCCGCGGTGGTTGCCGCGAACTCGGTTCCCGAGAACCCGGGTCCACCCGGGTTCAGCACAATGGAACCGATCGGATCAGCCGAACGTGCGGGAATCCTGGACAGCGCGATCTCGGCCGTCTCCCCCGCTGGATTCATGTAGTCGAGTGGCACATCCATGCGTGCGCACTGGTATTCCATTTGTGAGGCATCAGTTTCACCAGACGGGAGGTTCGCGGCAGGCGGGGCACAATCCACGAAGTTCAACTGCTGGCTGTAGAACGTGTCGAGAGATCCGGCGTCGGGCTCGCCGTCCTCGGGTGCGGTGTTCTGGCTGCAGGACGCGAGCAACGCCATCACTGCCACAGCCGCGCCCGCTTTCAGTCCTAGGTGAGTACGCATACGCCAATTACGCACTATGTCGTCGGCACACAGTCAAGAACGATGGGGTCTCCGCAATCAGTTGGTCGCGGTGGCGTTCCGGCGAACGGGCTGCCGATGTCCCCATGTGCCCCACCGCCACAACCACTCGAGCGGTCCTTGCACGAAGTGCCGTAGCCACAACACGCTGGCAACCCATTGCGCGAGGAGTATCGCGCCTGCCGTACCCAACAGCGTTGTCCACGAGGAGCTGTCGGAGAAGTTCAACACCAACCCCGCCGCCAGCATCAACGGTGCGGCACCGACGTAATTGGTCAGGGCCATCCTGCCCAACGGGCCGAAGGCCGCTACCAGAATTCGAGACACACCGGTTGTCATCAGCAGGGCGAGCGACGACACGTACACCGCTGCGACAGCCAGACCCGCTGCAGCGGACTCCGTGCTGAAATTCGACATCTCGATCGTCCTGGTCTGCAGGAAGATCAGCGGGATCGCGGCAACTGCACCGACGATCAGCACGATCGTCGCACCACGGCGCGACCGACCGATGGCCGATACGACACCGTACCGGGTGAGGACAGCACCCAGAAGGAGCATCCCCGGAGTCAGGCTGATACCACCGCCCGTGAAGAGAAGGCTCCCCACGATGAGCGCCACCGCCGCAACCGCTGAGACCCGCCGCGACATCCACGTGCTCGGAAGCAAGATGGCGAGGCCGACCACCGCCAGCGGTAGCAACGCAGATCCGGGTTGGAGCACGTTGAACGGGATTCCGATGGCGAGCAGGAGCAGCAGTCGCCGGAGCAGGAGTAGCCGGGGACGTATCACCCGGCGGGCAGCGGACTCGTAGAACATCGCAAATCCGATGCCGAAGAGTAGAGCGAAGATCGGGAAGAAGCGTTGTTGCACAAGAAGCTGCAACCAGCCTCCTGTGTTGTCGAGTGCCGCACGCTCGTAGAGGCCCGGTGCGGTACGGAAGCCGGTGAGTGGCCCGATGTTCACAAAGATGATGCCGCACAGTGCAACACCACGAATCACATCGAGGGTAGCGATTCGGCCGACGGCGGCTCTCGAAACAGACTGCTGGGCAATGGATGTCACGTGTTCAGCTTTCTGCTAGGTTCGACCGGGGCCGCCCGCACATCAACGGGCGAAAATCCATGATTCGAACGCATCGGTGAACTGCTGCGAGAAGGGCAACGGCTCTCCGTACTCGGCACCGGTCGACGGCTGGTCGCCTACGTCCTTGAGGACATGATTCGCCGTGTCCAGATGCGTTGTGCTCAGCTTCGTTTGCGCCAAGACGTCGTTGAGACCGGCCACGTCGACGCATCGAACCTGCATGTCCTTGTCCGAACAGCTTGTGAATACTGCCATCGAGGATGGCAGGGACGCCGCCATGGCGATCGGATCGAGTTCGTCCTGAGTGGCCAGCATGGTGGCGCCTGCCGGAACCATCCCTATCGAACGTAGCGGTTCCGGGAGATCGTTCGGAATTGTCCCTGAAGTGCGGATCTGGTCCACCGTGCGGTTCAAGGACGATACGAGGTCGACACCAGCCACATCCACCATTCGTCCAGATTCCACGAGTCCGGCGACCTGACGCATCATGATGTCCAATGTTCGAGCCGTCTGTGGTTGCACCAGGCCCATCGAAGTAATGGGCGGCACCTCGCCGGCCTTGTCGGTGGCCAGCGCCAACGCCACCAGGGCACCTTGACTGTGCCCGACCAGTCCGATTCCCGAATTCTCGATGTGCGGCCGATCGACGAGGAAGTTCGCCGCCGCCGCGGCCTCGTGCAGGTATACATCGTGCCCGAGTTCCGACGGGTCCGTCTCTGAGTCCAATTCCGTTGCACCGGTGCCGGATTTGTCGTACCTCAGGCTGGCAATGCCGCGGCGCGCCAAGACGTCGGCCAAGTAGCTCAACGTGCCGATGGATCCTTCGACGTGGACGTTGTCGCCATTCCTGTCCGTCGGCCCGGAACCGGCGATCAGCAGTACGGCCGGAACAGCTATGCCGGTGTCGTCGGGCATTCGTAAGCTTCCATGAACCGTTTGCGCCCCGTTTTCGAACGCGACTTCTTGATCCATGCCCACCGATTGTGGAGCTGGGCTCGCGCTCTTCGAGTCGGAAGTGGCACTGCCACAAGAGACTATGGCCAGCATGGACAGACCTGCCAGTATCGCCGTCGATGTCGTGAACTTCATGTGATTCTCTCCAAGGTTGCTCTGTCAGAGTCGAAGTCTGTGTCCTGCGCTCGCACGCGCTGTGGACCGAAACTAGTGCGTGTTCCGAGAACAGGGTCAAGCCCTGGTGTTTCGACCTATACGACCGGTTCACCGGGTACGCGGTGGCTCACCTGCCCGATTCCGCACGGATGGTCGGATCGGTGAACCTGGGTGCCGGGCCGGCATGGTCGGTGCTTCCCTCGATCGGCGTCCAGGACTCGTAGGTGAATTCCTCCAGGGGCATGGGCTTGGCATGTGCCACGATCGTCCGTGGTGGCCGATCGCCGCCGAGCAGGAAGTCGATCACCGGTCGATCGACTTCGTCTGTGCCATAGGGGAAGACACCGTGAACACTCTCGTTGTCGACCGCGATCAGGCTCGTATTGGGTAGCTCTGTGCCCGCCACGTGACCCGCTTCCCACGGCGTCATCGAATCGAGTTCACTCTGCAGAACGATGGTTTCCGGGAAGTCCTCGCTCAACGGAGGCATCGCCGAGTCCGTCGGCCAGAATGCACAGGCCTGCGGCCCGTCGAGCAGTCCACTCTGCGCCGAGAAGGGCGCAGCGAGCGCTGTTCGCTCGTTGAATTCGTTCCAGTATTCGTGGCCCTGAACCCACTGTCCGTCGGTGCATTTCGTAAAGTCGATGACCTCGTCGTAGGTACCGCGAATCAACCCACCGGAATTGTCTGCCGGTGCCGCGGACAGTGCCGCCAGCACGTCGTGGGCCGCCGTGCGTTGCTCCTCGGTGAGGGTGTCCATCCCGTCGACGATGCGGGTCGCGGAGGCAACAGGAGTCGTAGGGGTCACGGCACCTTCGCCCTCGGCGATGATGAGCGAAACGAGCTGTCCAGCAAACGGATAGACCACCGAGCTGGAGAACGCAACGTTGAGATTCGTCGACGCCCAGGCGTAACGCGCAGCGAGCGAGCGCTCCGGGCCACCGGTAGCAGCGAAGTAGCGATTCCAGATCACCTCGGGGTCACCACCGAGACCGTACGTGGCGTCGTTACGCGCAATCCAATTCATCATGTGCAGCCGGAACTGACGATCCCGGCCCTCGTGGGCCACGTCGTACAGACTTTGAATCGAGTCCTGCGTCGGATCCGTGGCCGAATCGAGAACCATGCGCTCGATGTTGTCCGAAAACAGGCTGCCGTACCAGGCACCGAGCCACGTGCCGTAGGAGTAACCCATATAGGTCACCGATTCGAGCCCGAGAAGGTGACGGATCAAATCCATGTCGAACGCGGTCTGTTCGGTGGTCATGGTCGCGACATCGGGATCGACCGAGCACGACTCGCCGATCGCACGCGTTTCGGCGACGGGTCCGTCGGCCGGATCGTATTCGTACTCGCACTGCGCATGACTGGACTGGCCGAGGCCACGCTGATCGAAGCTCACGTAATTTGTGGTCTGCCGCAATTCCGGGGTGTACATCTGAACGGTCGAGCTGTAGGACAACCCCGACGCGTACGGTCCACCCGGGTGGGTGATCATCGTGGTGTGGTAGTCAGGATCGGTGGGATCGATGTTGCGTGCCTGGGAAATTCGTACATCCCACGTCTGCTGCGGATCAGGATCGTTCCAATCGCGCGGGACCTGGATAGTTGTGCACTCGACGTTGGATATGTCGGCACCCGGAATGGGCGGTCCGTCGTCGTTGAATTCGCATGCCTCCCAGCCGAGTTGCTGGTCGGCCAACGGCCCAGCGAGTGCGGCGATATCCGGTGTTCCATTACCGGATTCGTTGCCACTGGTGGTCGAATCGGGCAGTGGCGGCGACGCCATGGCAGCCATCACGACGACGCCGGTCAACCCGATGACACCGGCAGCGATCAAAGCCGGGAGCAAGTACTTCCTCCCGCGCGTTGCTGTACCTGGCACCATCTCGTGCAACGGCACATGAGCTCCTCGTCATCGATCATCGGTCGGTCCCGCTGTGGCGCACGGCACGGTGTGCGTGCGTTCTCATCTGCACGGCAAAGCTATTCCGTGTTCCCGCAACAGGGTCAACTGTCGGCGATGCGAGGGAGACAACGGGGCGCGGCTTTCGTCGTGCCGCTTCCGAAGCCCGACCCGATCTGCTTACTGTCGATCGATCGACGCCAAAGCACGTTAGGGTCATGAGTAGGCGGTCGACTTATCGTCGATCGCGACGCCGCAGAACTCCACTGACCTGCTCGGGCGAAGGCGATGAGCCGAGCAAGGGTCGAGAAGGTCGAGTAAGCAATTGATCAGCACGCCTATTCACGACGAACTCCTAGAATCACTGGGCATCGAGACCGGCGATGTGAATCGCGCTGTCGAACCGTTCATCGATCCTGCACCCGGCGCAACGCCCAGGCGTCCCCGGGCGCGGCACCAGCGAGGCTGACGCCACATGCCCACGGCACGAGAAAAGCAAGACTCGGCTTTCGCCGCGTACCAGCTGGCCAAAGATCACGAGCACGCGCTGGCCGGCGAGCGCGGACAAACGGACCCCGATGTCCCCTTGATCGTCGACCACGACGACGTCGAGTTTCATGACGCGATCGAAGCAGAGGTTTCGGCGCAGGTGGCGCTCAGCGCCGCGCTGAGAGCCGTCGACGACTAGCCCCCGAGTTCGCGGCGAGTCGCCTACTGCCGTGCGCCTGGAGGAAGACCATGGCGGCGGGCAGCAACTGCGGCGAGCAAGGTGCAGGCGACCAGACCCAGGGTGACGACGGGAAAAGATCCTGGTCCTGCGCCGCTCAGAAGTATTCCGCCCATGGCGCTTCCGAGGAAGATAGCCGCGTTCGCGACAGTCGTCAGTATCGAATTGGCAACATCGGCATCGGGGCCGGATGCGTCCGCCAGTGCGGTCTGCAACAGCGGCGCAGCTCCCCCGAACGACATGCCCCACAGAATTACCGCTACGACGAACACCGCCGGATTGCTTCCCGCGAGAGCCAAAGCGGTGGCTCCCAGAGCGAACGCGATCAAGTAAATCAGCACGAGCCGTCGCAGAATGCGGTCCGCCAGCGCTCCCACAACGGCAATGCTGGCCATCGCAGCCACCCCGAACACCGCCAGCACCACATCGACTCTGAGCCCTACGTCCATATCGTCGATGATGGGTGCGATGTACGTGTAGAGCAGGTTGTGGGCGAGGAACCATCCGAGCACTACAGCGATGATCGGCGCGACACCGGAGAGCAGAAAGACGCGACTCAACGGCGTTTGCGCAGTGGAATTCTGTCCGTCGGAATCGGGAACTGATACGACCACCCACGCGATCAAACCGAGGGCGATCACAGACATCAGACCGAAGGTCCATCGCCACCCGATCAGCGTTCCGAGATACGTCGCAAGAGGCGTGCCGACGGCGAAAGCAACAGGCGTACCCGCCATCGCCACGGTCAGCGCCTTTCCTGCCAACGCGGGCGGCGCTATCTTCCGGGCGTACCCGGCGAGTATCCCCCAGACCACCCCGGAGAAAGCCCCCGCAACGAAACGCGCCGACAGTGCAATCTCGAACCCAGGCGCAAGTGCTGTGATCGTATTGGCCACTACGAACCCACCAACCGCGATGAGCAGAATCGGTTTGCGTCGCCAACTTCGCATGAACGTGATCGCAGGAATCGCAAAGAGCACCGCTCCGAGTGCATACGCGCTGATCAACTGCCCTGCCGCGGCCTCCCCGACACCCAAACCCCCTGAGAGCTGAGGAAGAAGCCCGGCAGGAAGTGTCTCGGTCATGATGACGATGAATGCGGTCGCTGACATCGCCAGCAGAGCTGACCACGGAAGTCGCTGTGTGCTTCTACCCCCGGCCGGCATCGGAGTTGTGGAGCTGTCGCTGCTGCCCTGAATGACTTCTGGATTGGTCATTCCGTAAGTCAACACTACCGGTGCCTCTCGTGCCAAATATATGGATCGATTAGCCTGTAATTCACAGCGCACCGAAGCACGGAATGGAGCAGCAATGAGCAGAACCGGGAGACCACGGCAGTTCGACGAGGACCGCGCTCTCGAAGCTGCCATGGTCTTGTTCTGGGAGAACGGCTACGAGGCAACGTCGTTGGCACAACTACGAAGCAGCATGGGGATGTCTTCGGCCAGCTTCTACGGTGCGTTCAATTCCAAGGAAGGGTTGTTCGCCGCCGTGGTCCAGCGGTACGTCGACAGCTACGGACGTGCGACCGCACCACTGGCAGACGAATCCTTGGACCCTCGAGACGCCCTGGAGAAGACGTTGCGCGGATCGGTGACCATGCAGACCGATTCGTCGCATCCCCTCGGATGCCTGGTCGGCCTCGGTGGAATCATCGACGGTCCCGACGCCGGAAGGCACTCTGCTCTGGCAGCCCGGAGGACGCTCGATCGCCGCAACATTGCCGCGCTGGTCGAACGTGCTGTCGATCAGGGTCAACTCGACCCGAGCATCCCGATCGACGCAACCGCGACACTGTTACACAGCTTCCTACTCGGATTGTCACCCCTCGCCAGAGACGGTGTGCCCGCCGATGAACTTCAGGCATCGGTCTCGGCAACGATGACGTTCTGGGATTCCATGTACCCGAGGTAAACGAACCACTTTCTGCCACAACATCTCCGGTCGCGGACCTCACCGACGATCAGGGTGTGGGAGCCGAGGCGAGGTCGCACCGTGCGTCGGGTGTGGGCGATTCGAGGTTCACCAGATACGCCGCGACGATCCGGTCGACGCACGCATTGCCCGCGAGGGAGGCACCGTGCTGTTCACCTTCGACCGTGAGCAGGCTGCCGCCGAGCGCCTCGGCGAGGGCGATGCCGCCGGCGTGCGGAGTGATGCCGTCGCCGGTCACCGAGACCACGAGAGTGTCGGCCAGGCCGTCGACCTCGTCGGCCAGGAGCGGGTTGAGCGTGGGATCCACCGGCCAGTTCTCGCAGCCGTTGCGCGAGTTCTCGACCGCAGTGCCGGGGTCGATGAACGGCGCGGCGTCGAACACGGCCCGCTTGAGAGCCGTCTCCTGGTCCGGGGTGTGGCGATCTTCGTCGAGGCAATTGATCGCGAGCAGCGACTCGAGATCGTTCGACGAGGTGCCGTCTGCAGCACGGCCCTGTAGCGCATCCCGCAGTGCCAGCAGCGGAGCACCGTTGCCGGCCTTCAGTTCGCTGATTCCCTCGAGCACGATGGGCCATGCTGCGTCGCTGTAGAGCCCCACGATCACGCCGGAGAGGGCACCGATGAACGTCAGGTCGCGGTCGTCGGTGGCGGGTGCTAGGGACTCGACGAGCGGCTGCACGAGGTTCTGGAACTCGGTCGTGGCGGCGGCCGGGTCGGTTCCGAGAGGGCAATCGGCCTGCGTCGCACAGAATTTCGCCATCTGGTCGAACGAGCGACCGATGCCTTCGAACTGCTGCACGCGCAGATCGTGCGTGCTCATTCCGGGGTCGAGCGCGCCGTCGAGCACAAGAGCACGCACGTTGTCGGGGAACATCTCGGCGTAGACGGCACCCAGCCGCGTTCCGTAGCTGAGTCCGGCGAAGCTGAGCTGCTCGTCGCCGAGCGCCTCGCGCAGCACGTCCATGTCGCGAGCGACGTCGCGCGTGCCGACGGCCGCAAGCACATGCTCTCCGCCGGAGCGGTCCGCGCACTGCTCTGCAAGGTCGCGGGTCTCGTCTTCCGTCCAGTCTTCTGCGCCGGAATCGTAGGAGGTGAACTTGGCGTCGGCGTCCCGTTCTGCGTCGGTGTAGCAGTCGATGGTGGGTGTCGATGCGCCGACACCACGCGGGTCGAAGCCGACGATGTCGAATTTCTCGGTGACCGGGCTGTTCGCCCAAGCCAGCGCAAGGGTCGGCGCGAATGCGACGCCGGACATGCCGGGGCCGCCTGGGTTGACCACAACGGAACCGGTCACGTCGTCGCCGCGCGCCGCCACTCTGAGGAGAGCGATCCGAGCGGTGTCGCCGCTCGGGTTCGCGTAGTCGAGTGGCACCTCGAGTGTTGCGCACTCTGCCGCCACGTCGGGCGGCGGAAGGCCGGGTGCCTGCGCGGGTGCCTCACACGCGGTGAACTCGAGCATTTGGCCGTAGAAATGCCCGAGCGAGGCGTCGCTTACGGGCGATGACGCCTCGGTTGCGACACAGCCGCTCAGCACGAGCAGAACGCTCGCTGCGGGGACGAGAGTAATAGCGCGGAGGCGCATGGTGTCTCCTTGGAACGTGCGATGGTTGGCGTGAACCATCAGAACGAGCGTTCCCGGGGCACGGTCAACCCTGGCGTCGAAGATGCCGACTCAACCGAAGGGATGCCAGTGGCATGGAGCACGCGACAGCTCGCGGAAATCGCCGACACCTCCGTCAAGACCATCAGGTATCTCCATTCCCTCGATTTGCTCGACGAGCCCGAGCGAATGCAAAACGGCTACAAGCAATACGGCGTCGCGCACCTCGTGCGCGTTCTGCAGATTCGACGATTGAACGAGCTTGGTGTGCCGCTCGCGCAGGTCGCGGAGATCACCGGCCCCGACGGGTCGGTACTAGAAGCGCTGCGCACCGTCGATGGCGCGCTCGAGTCGATGCTGACTCGACTCGACGAGGTGCGGTCCGAGCTCGAGCAACTGATCGAGCACGACGCTCCCACCGACCTACCCGCAGGCTTCGACGCAGTCGCGAGTGTGCTCTCCCCCGCTGACCGCGCGGCGCTGTTCGTGAGTTCTCGCGTGCTCGACGGTGATGCCATGGACGACCTGCGTGCCGTCATGCGCACGGAACCCCGCACGGATCGCGATGCCGAATTCGACGCGCTCGAGGTGGATGCCGACCCCGAGCAGATCGATCGGCTCGTCGAGTGGATGGCAGACGTGATTCGCGCACGGCGACAGAAGTTCTCATGGACGGTCGACCCCGGCACACGGTCGCCGGGTGGGGCGGCATTCGCGCAATCGACGATGGTCGAGGCGGTCTTCGAGCTCTACAACAGCGCCCAGATCGAGGTCATCCGGCGAGCGGGTGTTCTCGCCGACGACAGTTGAGCTCGGACTAGTCGAGCCAACCGTCGAGCAGTGGATGCATACGGCGAAGCACCTCGAGCTGGGCCGCGTTGTGCACGCCGACGACCGCATCCAGCAGGATGTCCCGAGTGCGATCGTCGCCCAGCCGCGTATTCGCGTCGGCCCCGGCGAACACGCCCTCGACATAGGCAAGAACGGGATGTGGTGCCAACCCCTTCGCGAGGCGTCCGACGGTCACATCGTCGACACGTGAAGGCAGTGAATCGAACTCGACCTGCGGTTCGGTGCGTTCGGTCGTGAACTGTTCCCGGATCGCATCCAGCGCACCTGCGGATATCAGCCGCGAGCAGATCAGGGTGAGCGCGCGGTCCGCGGCCGTCAACCGGCCGGCGATAGCAGCGAACTCCGCGGGCGCGTCATACGGCGCATCGAGCCCGATCATGGTCGCCAGATCTTCGCGCGCGGCGAGCAGATGGGCGATCGAATCCGTCAATTCCGTCTCGAGCGAGCGAAGCATCGTCGATGGCGGTGCCTCGGAACCCATCTCGGCGATGTCGTGCAGAGGTACTCCGAGGTGCGCCAGCCTCCTGACGTGCAAAAGGCGCACGAGGTGCCGCACCTCGTAGCGTCGTTGGCCGTCGAGTCGGCGCGAGGGCTCGTCGAGCAGACCGACACGGTGATAATGGCGAACGGTATTCGCGGTGGTCCCCACCAGGTCAGCGAGTTGTCGCCTGTTCCACGGCATCGCCCTCACCCCCTCTCTGTGTCTCGGCCTTCGGGGAGTCTCGGCTCCCGGGGTCTGATGCACACGTGTATTTCATGCGGCAGCCGCACCCTGCCATCGAACACCACTCACCGTTCCGGAGCGGCAACCCATCGTGAAATCGTTCGTTCCGTGGAGAATCCTGACCGGGTACCGAGCAAGGCGTCGCGCAGTGTCGCGTCGAGCAAAATGCCCTGCTGTGGATCAAAGCCACCCGTTTTTCTTGAACCGCCAATGCAATGTCGTCGCGACAGAACTCATCAGAGTCAGCGCAAACGGGTAGCCGAATGCCCATGTGAGTTCCGGCATGCTGTCGAAGTTCATTCCATAGATCCCGGCTACGAGGGTGGGCACCGATGCGATTGCTACCCAGGCCGATATCTTGCGCATATCTGCGTTCTGCCTCAGGTTGACCTGGGTCAAGTTCGCATCGAGCATGCTGTCGAGTTGACTCCGCATTCCCTGAACCCTGGACACCACGCGGTGCAGGTGTCGATCAAGCTCGGCGATTCCGTCTGCATCTATCGTGTCTCCGTACTCGCCCGAGGTGACCCAGCCGGGTGCCCTGCGTCGGAGCAGGCGACTCAATGGCTCGCCGGTCAACGGCGTGGTTGCTCTCTCCATCTCGGTGACAGACCGCCTGAGCCGATAGATCGCTTCCACCGAATGTCCACCGGCGCGGGAAAACACCTCCCCTTCGACGCGGCGGATGTCACGGTCGAGTAGCTCGATAACTTCGACGTAATTGTCGATGACCATCTCCAGTGCGAGATGAAACGCTCCCAGTGGGGTCCGTTCGGCTTCTCCGCCGGCGGTGTCGAGACTTCGATGCATCGTGGGAAAAGTTGATTCCGGCGAATCGCAGACGGTTGCCAGAGCAGATGGACTTACGGCAAAGATGACATCGCCGAGCTCGACCCCGCTCTCGGCGGACAAGTATTTCGCCGTTGTGAGTGCGAGAAACAGTTGTTCGCCGGACACGTCCATCATCGGGCGGATCGGTGTACCCGCTACCCGATGAAGTGCATCGACGTCGATCTCAGAGGCGTCCAGCCTCGCCGAACCAACCTGGGTGACGTCCGAGATGCACGACCATGTGAAGGGTCTCCGGCCCTCGAGCTCGGTGGTCATGCGCACACGTTGTCGTCGTACCACTGCGCGGCGTCGATGATCGCAATGTCGATGTTTCCGGGTGAATACCCGAGTTCGCGCTGCGCCTTACCCCAATCCGAGGACTGGGGTGAAGAAAGATATCTGCCCAGGCCGCGGTCCATCGAAGGCGGGCGTCCCGTAACCATGGCCGAGACTTCCTGACCGGCACCGTACGCGACCAACGCGCTGCGCGGGAGCCTGATCGGGCGACGCTTCGCACCCACCAATTCGGCTATACGCGAGAACATTTCTGCGTAACCGACGTTGTATCCCGAGAGGTTGTATCCTTCACCGCATCGTCCATGCTCTGCCGCGGCCAGAATGCCGGCCGACACGCCTCGTACGTCGCAGAAGGACGACGTACCGGGGAACGCGAACGTCGTCTTACCCTCGTGCATGTCGCGAATCACCCGGCCGAGCTGCAGTGTGTGGTCGAACGGCCCGATCATGAAGCCCGGATAGACCACCACGACGTCCAGGCCGTCAACAATCCTGTTCCGAACCTGTTGTTCCCCAGTAACTTTGGTTTCGGCATAGTCGTATCCCATGCCGGTCAAAGGATTGCTACCTCCACGTTCGTCCACTGGTGATCCGTCGGAGTTGCATCCATGCACATCGATCGTGCTGGTGTGCACCAGACGACCGACTCCGGCGTCGACACTCGCGTCGGCGACAATACCTGCGGCGACGACGTTCACACTGCGCCGGCGTGCTGAGAGTTTGCGCCAGGTCGATGTGTCCCCTGCAAGATGGAAGACCCAGTCCTGACCTTTGACCAGCGAATCAACAGCGTGACGATCGAGCAGATCTGCCAGCTGGATGTTCACGGGAAGGCCGCTCAGAAAGCGTGTCGTAGACCCAGGAGCACCGCTCGCGAGAACCTCGTGTCCGGCATGGACCAGATCTCTGACCAGATTGCTGCCGACGAATCCTGTTGCACCGGTCACCAAACACTTCATGTCGTGTCTCCATCTTCGTTTCGTGCGTCGGTCACGTCGGTGGACGGAACCGTGAACGGCTGGGGCGATGGCAATCTCGCGGCCCGTGAATCAGCCCGCTATGCCGAACCGCCGCATTCGCTTGTAGAGCGTCGTACGGCTGATCCCGAGATGCCGTGCTGCGGCGAGCTTGTTCCCCCGATGCGCGATGAGCTTGTCCTCGATAACGGTCCGTTGAGCGCTGTCGATTGCGCTGAGCAGCGGCATTGCAGCTCGCTCCCGCAAGCGCCCCAGATCACCGACGCTAACGTCACCCACCGAACGTGTCCGGCTTGCGGCGAGCACCTCCGCTTCCAGTTCGGCCACGTTGCCGGGCCAGTCGTGCGCGAGGAGGAGTCGCATTGCGCCGGCTGTGAAGCGGACGCGGGCACCCATGTCCTCCAGCATCGCGTCGATCAGTGTGGTGATCTCGTGCTTGCGCAACCTCAGTGGAATCAGCTCGACGTGCGTTCTGCACGAATCGATCAATCGATACACGTCCGGTGCCACCGTGCCGAGCGGTGCGCTGGCGAGTGCAAACCATCCGGCCGACCGAGATGTCGACTCGTACAGACCATGAGCGGCCAATGGCGACAACAGATGTGCGTTGTCGACCACGACAGGACGCAGCCCACTGTCGAGCGCCACAGCAACGGCGCGAATCCATTCCATTTCGGTCAGGCGAAGCAGGTCCAGACCGTCGAACCAGACGGGATCAGCTCCTTCCGTCAGCTCCGCCAGCAACGTTGTTCGGCCCGTTCCTCGTTCTCCCGACACGGCGAGAGAGGTTTTGGTCAGTCTCGTGCGCTGCAGAGTGTCTCGTCGGCGCTCGATACGCGAGGGGCACGTGATCGACTCGGATGATCGAGCGGTCGGTGGACCCCGGCGTGACACCCTGGACGTCCTGGTCACGAGTGCATCCCGGCCGGCGACGTCAACCCGAACTCGTCGCGGATCTCCGACAGCACGTGCTGATAGGCGTGCGTTTCCACGTAGTTCGCGTGGCGTGGTGTGTCTATGTAGTCGACTCCACCCCGGAGGTCGGGCCGGTGCGACGCCTTCAGCTCGGTGAATCGCTTCTTGTTCTCGCCTTCGAGCGAAAGATCAAGTGCGACAAGCTGTGCCATCTCCTCGAATCGCTTGTACGCGGCGTCGGCGAACTCGACGAAGCCAACGACGTAGAGAGAGTCGACGGTTCTGTTGAATACATTGAGATACAGCTGTGGATGTCCGTCCTTCCACTCGAAAAGACTGTCGTCGAGGAACGGCACTTTCTGCTCGTATCCCGTCGCCAGGACGATGACGTCGACCTCCTCGGTGCTGCCGTCGACGAATACTGCTGTGTTTCCGGCGATCCTGTCGAGCCCCGGCTTTGCCGTGATGTCACCGTGTGTGAAGTGGTGAATGATCTGATCGTTGACGATGGGGTGGGACTCGAGAAGGTTGTGATCGGGTGCGGGCAGACCGAATCGGGTCACATCGCCGACGAGCGCATCCACCAGGGCATTCGGGTCCTCGGGGAGGGTAACGCCCGCGGGAGCGGCTGCACCGGATCCGATGAATACGTCCAGTGGCACACCGAAGACATGCTTCGGGAGGAATCGGTAGCCGCGCCGCACACTGAGGTACGCGCGGTCCGCACTCCTGGCCGCGTCGCAGGCGATGTCGACTCCCGAATTTCCTGCCCCGACGATCAATACCTTCCGATCGTCGAACAAGGACGTGTCGTGGTAAGCGGATGAGTGGATCAGCTGCCCGGTGAACGTCTCACTGCCCGGGATGCTGGGCTGGTTCGCGAGCCAGGTGACACCGGGAGCGACAACGAGTGCGCGGTAGTGGCGCATGGAGCCATCGACGGACACCTGCCATGTGCCATCGGCCTGCAGATCTGCGGACTCGACGGACGCATTGAAAGTGATTGCCTCGTAGAGGCATTCGTCGGCTGCGAACTGTCGGATGTAGTCGCGGATCTGACGCCACGACGGGTAGTCGGGGTAGCCCTCCGGCATCTCGTGTCCGAAGAATCCGCTCGTGTACTTGGAACTGATGAAGTGCGCGCTCTTGTAGATCGGGCTCCCCTCGTTCTCTGGATCCCAGATGCCCCCGACGTCGTGATGCTTCTCGAAGTGGTCGTAGGCAATGCCCGCCTCACGGAGCTGACGAGCGACGACCAGCCCGGACGGACCTGCACCGACAACGCACACGCGTTCCGATTCGATCGATGTAGCAGTCATCTGCAACTTCCTCACTGTGGTCCCTCGACCGGAACGGGAGGGGTGTCCATGACAGTAAG
This sequence comes from Rhodococcus ruber, assembly GCF_027270735.1. Lineage (GTDB taxonomy): Bacteria > Actinomycetota > Actinomycetes > Mycobacteriales > Mycobacteriaceae > Rhodococcoides > Rhodococcoides rubrum_A. The sequence continues at coordinate 330,878 of NZ_JAPWIJ010000007.1, forward strand.
TTGGTCATGTGACCAAGTCAAGGGACCTGGTTGTAGGATCCAGTACATCAACCACGAGATTTGGCCGACAGGAGCGCGACGGACGATGGCACGAGTACCGGTCGGACAGCGACGACAAGAGCTGGTGGAGGCAGCATTTCGCGTCATTGCGGCATCAGGAATCCAGAAGACCACTACCCGAGCGATCTGCACAGAAGCCGGCGTGAACCAGGGGATCTTCCATTATTGCTTCAACTCGAAGAAGGAACTGTTCCAGGAACTGATCCGATCGGTCGTCACTGGAATGGTCGAGACATCAGCCGAGATCCGGCCTGCTCGCTCCGACACCGCTACCGCGGTTCGCACCGTCTTCGACACCGCATGGCAGCACGCACGAGCACATCCGGATCGACACCTCGTCGGCTACGAACTGACGACGATGGCCCTGCGCGACGACGAACTGGCCGACCTCGCTGCCTGGCAGTACCAACAGTATTTCGAGCAGTCGATGCGCGCTATGGCCTCTGTCGAGGAGTCTGCGCAGATCCGATGGTCGATACCGATGCCGGTCCTGGGCCGGATGGTCGCAACGATCCTGGACGGACTCGTTCTCGGTTGGCTGGCCGACCGTGACGATGACGCGACCGAACGAATGCTCGCCCAGTTCGCCGACGTCGTCGCGGGTTTCGCCGTCGAACGCTAGCCGGTAACGCCTCATCGGCCAGGTGATTGCCGACACGGAGTCTGTCCAGTTCGTGGACACAACGACCGCACGGATTCGTCCACTGTTGTGGCATGAACCAACTGAGCGGATCACCGACCATCATTCCCGGACTACACGGTCCAACACACCCACCATTCGACTACGTCATCGTCGGCGCGGGAACAGCCGGAAGCGTCCTCGCAGCGCGCCTGAGCGAAGACGCACACGTGCACGTTCTACTCGTCGAGGCAGGATCCTCCGACGTACTTCCTGCAATGGCCATCCCCTTCGCATGGCCCGAACTGATGGGGACAGCGGCCAACTGGGGTGAATCCACAGTGCCACAAAAGTTCTCGCAGTCATCGGTCCCAGTGCCCCGAGGACGCGCCCTGGGCGGATCCTCCGCCACCAATGGGCTCAACTTCGTCCGCGGACACCGAGCGAGCTACGACGCGTGGGTCGACCAGGGGGCGAAGGGCTGGGGGTTCGACGACCTGTTGCCGTACTTCAAGCGATCCGAAACCACCACCGGCCGCGACGCCGAGATCCGCGGAACCAGCGGGCCACTCTCGGTCGGTCCCATGTCAGCGCCGAGCCCCATCGCCACGGCCGCACTGAACGGTGCGACCGAAATGGGATATCCACGAGCGCAGGACATCAGCAGCGGCGTCGAGATCGGCTTCGGACTATCGGACGGAAACATCAAGGACGGGCAGCGCCAAAGCGCGTCCGACGCCTACCTCGACCAGGCGACCCTGGATCGCCCCAACCTTCACGTCGTCACCGACGCCATGGTTCGACGCATCCTGGTCGCAGACGGAGCGGCAACGGGGATCGAGTATCTCCGCGGCGGATACACGGTGCGGGCAAAGGCAACCCGCGAAGTCATCCTCACCGCCGGTGCCATCGGCTCCGCGCATCTGTTGCTTGTATCCGGAATCGGACCGAAGGAGCATCTGCAGGACAACGGAATCGACGTTGTCCTCGACCTGCCCGGTGTCGGGGAGAATCTGCACGATCACCCCATGTCCACGGTTCTCTACGAGTCGACCGCACCCCTCCCCCACAACCAGCACAACCTCATGGGCCAGGCAATCGGCCTCGTCGAAACACCGGGTGCTGTCGCCGGTCCTAACCTGCAGATTCTGGCGATCACCGCGCCGATGCGTGCGCAGACTTTGCCCGGACCCGACAACGGATACGCGATCGCCTTCTCGGCCGTGACGCCGTTCAGTCGAGGATCGGTACGTGTGGCCGACAAGTCGGTGTCGGTCAGTCCCTTGATCGACCCCAACTATCTCGGTGACGAACGAGATGTCGCGGTGATGGAATTAGGGCTCGAGATCGCTCGTTCGATCGGCAACGCGCCGGCACTGGCGCAGTGGCGAGGCGGGGAGATGCAGCCGGGCATGGCCGTCGGCGACAGCGCATCGGTGCGTGATTACCTCGCGCGAAGCCTGGTCGTCTATTTCCACTACGCCGGAACCTGCCGCGTGGGCACCGACGAGATGGCCGTCGTCGATCTCCACCTGCGTGTACGGGGCATCGGCGGACTCCGAGTAGCCGACGCATCCATCATGCCGTCGCCGGTGTCCGCCAACACCAACGCAACCGTCTATGCGATTGCGGAAAAAGCTGCCGACCTCATCCGCAGTTGACACTCCGAACCCACAAGGACCCCCCATGAACAATGCCGAAGAAGCCGGCCCGCGAGTCGCGCTGGTCACCGGCGGCACGAGCGGTATCGGCTTGGCCATCGTGACCCACCTGGCCCATCAAGGCTATCGCGTATTCCTCTGCGCCCGAGACGAAGACAAAGTCGAATCCACAGTGACCGAACTGCGCGAGTTGGGACTCGATGTCGACGGCGGACCGGGAGACGTCGGATCGACAGCGGATGTCGCGCACGTCGTGCGCACCGCGGTCGAACGCTACGGCCCCATCGACGTTCTGGTCAACAACGCCGGAATCAGTGGCGGCGGAGTGACTGCGGACATCACCGACGAGCTCTGGTTCGATGTCATCAACACCAACCTCAACGGCACGTTCTTCGTCACGCGCGAAGTACTCACCGCCGGCGGTATGCGGTCCAAGAAACAGGGACGCATCATCAACATTTCCTCGACAGCCGGCAAACTCGGCGTCGTCCTCGGCGCGCCGTACTCCGCCTCCAAACACGGGGTCATCGGCTTCACCAAGGCCCTCGGCAACGAACTCGCCCCGACCGGCATCACCGTCAACGCGGTATGCCCGGGATACGTCGAAACACCCATGTCTCAATGGTTTCGAGAGAAGTACGCCGCCCAGTTCGCTACCACGGAGGCGGAGATCGAGAAGAAGTTCATCGCCAGGATCCCCCTGGGACGGTACTCACGTCCCGACGAGGTCGCCGGCCTCGTGGGTTATCTCGTCACCGATTCGGCCGCCTCGATCACCTCGCAGGCGATCAACGTCTGCGGCGGTGTCGGCACCTACTGATCCACCCGCGACGGCGACATCACTTCGATGTCGCCGTCGGGAACACACCCCAACCCACAGGAGAACATCATGGCCAAGACCTTCGTCCTCGTACACGGACTCTGTCACGGAGGGTGGGCCTGGAACCCGGTCGCAACACTGCTTCGCGCCCAGGGACACACGGTGTACACACCCACCATGCCAGGACTCGGTGCCGACGACGCGCGTGCCGATATTCATCTCGCTGACACCGTCGACTACCTCGTCGAGTACATCGAACAGCACAACGTCACGAATGTCGTTCTTGTGGGACACAGTTGGGGTGGATTTCTGGTCTCGGGTGCATCGCAACGCATACCCCACCGCATCGAACGACTCGTGTACTGGAGCGCGTTCGTGCCTCACACCGGAGAATCGCTGATCGACCTGTGCCCAACCGAGTTCGGTGAGATGTTCCGCTCGTCGGCACAAGAATCGAGCGACAATTCCATAGCTTTCCCGGCCGACGTCTTCGCGGCTGCCCTCATGCAGGACGCGTCCCCCGAAACACAGCGGGTGTTCCACTCACTCCTCACGCGCCAGCCATTCCATACGGTGAACGAATCTCTGAATCTCGATGAATGGCAACGCCTTTGTCTTCCGGCAACCTACATCGCGACCGACGACGACATATCCCTGCCGGCCGGCGACTTCGGCTGGACACCACGGTTCCCGGACCGCCTTTCCGATGGCCACGTCATCTCGACGCGGGGTAGTCACGAGGCGCTGATCACCCAACCCGGATCTTTGGCCGATGCTTTCGTCAGAGCATGCGAATGACGGTGGCGATCGAGGACGCTGTCGCAGGGCGGGCCGGACGCGGTCCGCCACGCACGTAATGCCGTTTCAGGAGCACCGATGAAATTGATAGTTGACTGACTGCTCACTCTCTTATATTGTTTCGGCATGGCCAGACCACGTGATCAGAATCGACGAACCGCAATCTTGACCGCGGCCACCCGCGCCATAGCCGCCCAGGGACTCGGAGCGTCGACAGCGGCGATCGCCAAGGAGGCAGGTGTCTCCAACGGCTCGTTGTTCGTCTACTTCGACACGAAAGTTGCTCTGCTGAACGAGCTTTTCGTGTCCCTCAAAACAGAGATGGCGGAGTCGGCATTGGTCGGCATTCCCGTCGGCGAAGAACCACGCGAGCAGATGCTGCACGTGTGGACACAGTGGATGCACTGGGCGACAACCAGTCCCGACAAGAGGCGTGCAGTCGCACAACTGCTGGTGTCGGACGAGATCACCGCCGCCAGCCACGACGAGGCGAACGCGGCGTTCGGTGCCATGGCCGACCTCCTCGAGCGAAGCCGAGCCGGTGGCCCGATGCATGATGCCCCCCTCATCTTCCTGCTCACGCTCACCAACACCATCGCCGAGACCACCATCGACGCGATCATTCGCGAGCCGGCCGAAGCCGAAAGACTCACCCGCCTCGCTTTCGAGGCCACCTGGCGGGTGATCTCCGGCAACTGACATCGCCCGGCCCCGACTTCGCTCGAAAACCGCTGTACCACAAATGAACAGGACATCGACATGGCTACACAGGCTCGTAACACCCCGGCGTGGATCGTCACCGGACCGACGTCCGGAATGGGTCGATACGCCGCATTGGAGCTCGCGCAGCATGGCACCGTAGTGCTGGTGGGCCGGGATCCGGACAAGCTCGAGTCGGTGAAAGCCGAAATCGAATCGGCCACCGGGAACCACGCCGTCTCGGTCGTCTGCGATTTCTCCGACATCGAGAACGTTCGCGCAGCTGCCGCACAGATCGTCGAACTCGGACTTCCGCTTGCGGGACTGCTCAACAATGCGGGCATCATGCCCAACCGCGCTGAGAAGAACCTCCAGGGATGGGACCTGGCCTTCACTACCAACCACCTCGGACCGTTCGCGTTCACAGAGGCCCTCGTTCCACACCTACCCGACCACGCGAACGTCGTCTTCACCTGCTCGTCCTCGGAGGACCCCGACAACAAGCCCGCGGTCACGGTCGGCTTTCGTGGTGGGCGGTACATCTCCGCCGATGCGAGTGCACGAGGCGAGTGGTTGCCCGGAGGATCGTCCAAACCCGGCTTCGACGCCTACGCCACCTCCAAACAAACGAACCTCGCCACCGTTCTCGCTCTCGCGCGCGAAATCCCTCGGCTGCAGTTCTCTGCCGTCGAACCGGGCTTCAACCCCGGCACCGGTCTGGGCCGCGACGCCGGACCACTGCTGAAGTTCCTCGCAAAGTACGTCCTGTCGCCGCTGGCCCCGCTCATCAAGAACTGGAGCACACCCAAGCGTGCGGCACGATTGCTTGCCGCGACACTGACCACGCCACAGCAGACGTCGGGCGTCTACTACGACGAAAGCGGCAAACCCATGCTCGGCTCCGCCCAGGTGCGTGATCCCGCGTTCAGCGACCGCGTAGTTGCCGAGACCAGAGCACTGCTGTCCACCCAGACACTGAGCCAATCGCTCTGACACGCATGCCCGGAGCCGTTACGGTACGGGAATCGCGTTGTCGACGAGAACGGGTGCGATGGCGGCGGCAGTGGCGAGGGTGTCGGAGTCCAGAACTCGACTCCGTGCCGAGGCACCGTCCAACAACAGCGCCAACTGCTCGCCGAGCTGGTCGGGGTCCGACGCGCCAGCCTCGCGGGCGGCATCGGTGAGCCGAGCGGCAAAGCCGGTCCTGTAGTCGCGGGCCAGCCGGCGACATCGTCCTCCTCGCGGTGCTGTTCGACAGCGCCGCCCCGATCGTCAGCGAGTTCGGGGGCGGGCTGGCCACCAGATCATCGTCGATATCACCAACCCATTCGATGCCGGCGCCAACGGATTGGCGGTTCCCCACGACACCTCTGTCGCTCAGAAAGTCGCTGCGGTCGCCCCGGCAAGCGCCGATGTCGTCGAGGCTTTCAATACCCTCTGTCGCGACGTCCTGGCCGCAGGCGGCCCGCTGGATGTGCTCTTCGCCGGTGGTGACGCGAAGGCCAGAGCACGCGTGTCGACCTTCATCGAAAGCCTCGGAATGCGTCCACAGGACATCAGCGGACACACTTGAACACCGCCTCAGCACCGCCTGCTGAACGTCGGCACTCTGCAAGCCCATGCCGGACACCGCCCGCGCCTCTCCGGTGCGATCGACGACGGCGAGGCCCTCGTCGTACAGACTGTTGTAGCGCTGCACCGATTCTCGGATACGTGCTACGCCGGATTCGTGTTCTCGCGAGCTCAGTTCTGCGAAGAACGATGCTGCAGCGGCCCGATTCTCGCCGAACCGTTGGGCCCGTTCGCGGCCGACCAACAGTGCGAGGGGAACCGACAGAGCAAGCACGACGACGGTGGAGTAGATCATCAACACCAACAGGACACGCCGACGCACGTCAGGTATCACAGCGGTAGCCGAAGGCGCGGATGGTGGCGATGGTACCCGGGCGAGCGACCTTGGAACGCAACGCCGTCATGTGGACGTCGAGCGTTCGTGAGATCGCGACATAGGCGTCACCCCAGATCGCGTCCATCAACTGTTCCCGGCTCACTGCTTCGCCGCGTCGCGTCACCAGATGTGCCAACAGGTCGAACTTTTTGGTGGTCAGCGCAACAGCGCGTCCGCCGACTTCGACGGCACGACCGGACAAATCGACGACGTCACCGAGTGTCAGCCTGTCCGCCGCGGGTTCGGTGGCCGCGCTTCGACGATGCGCGGCCACCTCCAGTCGCGCGTGCAATTCACCCAATCGAACCGGCTTGACGACGTAATCGATTGCACCGCCGCGCAGGGCCCGTACCACCGAGCGCTCGTCGTCCCGTGCTGTCAGTACCACCACCGGGACCGAACTGAAGGTTCGTAGTTTGCGAAGAACATCAAGGCCGTCCAGCCATCGTTCTGGCCCCAGCTCGCCATCGCCGCAGAGACTATTGGTGCGGACACAACGCAGCTGCTCGACGGTCGGGCCCCAACTGGCTACGTCGAATTGTGAAGGACCGGCTTCCGACAGCGCTGAACATGCATGCCAGGACTACACCGGCTCGACCGCTGCGATCGATGTTTGGGGCCGTCCGGCCTCGAATTGCGCTCGCATGCGAGTCGCTGAGTTTTACGCCGCTCTACTTTGTGAACGATCCCCTGTCGTTGTGCTCCCAAGGTAGTTCGACCTCACTTGGAGACTCGTCCAGCAGTTCGACGATGTAGTGGGTAACCCGACGGTTTTCGAGATTTCGGATGCGGTGAGGCGTGAGCGGACGAGCTCGTCCAACTGTTTTGTAGAGCACGAAGCCTGGCTCCGCGACTTGACTGATTCCCCAATCTTCCACTCCGAGGTCTTGCCCCTGCGCCCGACCCGCATCGGGCCACACGACGACATGGTCGTGGTGATGCTGATGAAAATCGAAAATGCCGTGCGGTTCCAATGTCATCGACCAGACGCGAACCCTGTCGTTCTCGAACAGCAGGGTGTCTCCTGGAGTCGGGGGGATGTCGTTCGAGGTCACGCGATCTCCTATAATTGGATGCAATTGGTGTACGTTAGCATACGATACACCGTAATGCTCGATCTGGAAGGGCAACAGTGGAATTGGCAGAAAATGCCGACACGTTTGCCGACAACCGTACGAGAGGACGAACCGTGATCAACGCACAACGCGCGCTGGGGCACGAAACAGGCGTTGTCGCTTGGGGAATGGTGCCCACCCCCTTCGATTGCGACGGACGGTTGGATGCGCCCTCACTGAGGCGAATTGTGCGGCATCTCCTCGACAACGGTTGCGACGGATTGATCGCCCTCGGTGTGATCGCCGAGCCACTCACACTGACGGCGGCCGAGAAGTCCGAGATCCTCGAAACCATCGAATCGGTGGCCGGGGGCGTACCGGTAGTCGCCTCCGTGTTGGCACTCGAATCCGGTTCTTTCGGAACGGAATTCGCGACTCTGACGGCGAAGGCTCGTCGATCCGTATCCGCGGTGATGATTCCGGTCACTGCATCGTCGGCCGAGGGCGTTCGAGCCTCGGTTGCCACCGCACACGAAGCGGCCGGCGTGCCTGTGATCGTTCAGGACCTGCCTCGATTCTCGGGCGTCGAGATCAGCCCTCATCATCTCGCGGCGGCACTGAACGAGAGTCCGGAGTGCATCGCGGTGAAGTGTGAGGCGATGCCTACCTACGAGCGCATCGAATACCTCGATAGAAATACACGGGTCGAATTGATCAGCGGTTTCGGAGGTTTGGGCGTCGTCGACGACGTGATTGCAGGAGCATCTGCGGTGGCGATCGGCACGACCGCGACGCGTGAAGTAGCCACTGCGATCCGTCTTGCGTTGGTCGGCAGGTATCACGAGGCGGCGGCGGTAGTCGGTCGTGCAGCCACTCGAATCCACTACGAGACACAGACCGGCCCCAACATCGCAATACGAAAGCACCATTGGATGCAAGCCGGCATTATCGAGACCGACGTCGTGCGGCCACCGACTCGTCGGTTCGAGCCAGCGCTCCGGAAGCACGCGGCTCTCTATTCATGCATCGTCGCGGGACCGGACCCAGACGCCTCGGGGCTTGGTCCGTAGGTGAGGACGTCGACGAGCGCGCGGCAAACGTAGTCGGTCAGCCACGCTGCGTACTCGTCCGGTGACGGGAAGCCCTCGTACGGTGCATTTCCCGTGTTGCTGTGGCCCAGCGAAATGACGCGCATCAACAGGCTTTGAACGATGACCTCGTAGGTGGTCGCGAGGGCACCCTCATCCACCACGCCCGCCGTCCTCAATTTGCCGACGAGGGCCGCGCGCAAGTCACGATGGAACTCGAAGCCCCTGCCGCGAAGCCTGTCATCGTGTGCACTGTGCACAAAGATGAACGCGTACAGGCGTTCTGCACCGAACAGGACACGGGAGAGCGTTCCCGCGTATGCGCGGATCACGGCCCGAACGGTCGGTTCGGAACCATCGAGCGAGTCCTCGACCGTCCGGGTGAGATCGGTCAAGACTTTGTCCTTGACGGCATACAACAACGAATCTTTGTCCGGATAGCGCCCGTAGAGACCACCTACCGAGATCTTGGCGGCCTCTGCAACACCACCCATCGTGAAGTCCTGAATGCCGACTTCGGTGATCACCTCGACCGCCGCCTGCAATATCCGGGAAGCAGATTCTTTACTGCGCTTTTGCAGTGGTTTCAGATTGGGGCGGGACATCGTCGGGCCAACTCACTCTTTCCAGGACTCGCGGAGAAACGCAATTGCCAACTCCGTCCGGACCTCGTCCGCGAACTCCGCGGTCCCGTGGCCGGCTCCCGGTACGATACTCAGGTCGCTCTCGAAGCGTGCGAAAGTCAGTGCGCGGTGCAGTCGAACGGACTGACCGTGTCCCACTCGCGTATCCGTGTCGCCGTGCACCAGCAAATATCTCGGCCTGACGCCATCGGCGATGTGCGCGGCGACGGACACCGGGGTCGCGGCGGTTCCGGTGAACAGCTCGATGATCTCCGCCAGCGAGTCGGCCGCAGCCTCTCCACCCGCCATTGCGTCGGCGACCAGCGCAGAGGCATCGCTCAGCCCGTAGTGGGAGATGACGGATCGCACGTGGGTTGGTACGGTCCCGTCGCCCACTGTGCGCCCGAGAGGCGTATCGCCGGACACTGCGGCGATCCCTGACAGCAGTGCGCCGGCCGAGCTCCCCCACAGTGACACCCGCCCCGGGTCGAGATCGAATTTTCGAGCGTTTCGCCGAACCCAGCGAACAGCAGCGCGAACGTCCTCGACCGGCTCGGGGAAAGAGGCCTCGGCCGCCAGCCGATACGAAATGGACGCCACCGCAATGCCTTCGGCGGGAAGAGATGTCCACGGACCCATTTCTCGGACGCCACCGACGAAGCTACCACCGTGTACGTACACAACGACCGGCCAGGGCCGACCGGCAGTTGCGGCGGGGAGGTGAAGGTCCAACCGTAGGGGCCTCCACCCGGGCACCGCCGCATACACGAGACCGCGATGGCTGAGCGTCGAGGTCAACATCTCGGCTGGAGTCGGGCTCAACAGTTCTGGGGCGGTCACGGATTCGTAGTCGATGAGGGGAGCGACATCCACCAGGCGTCGTCTTGTCACGTCGTCGTCCACCCCTTCACTCCACCACCGAGAGTTCTTTGTGAACGCCGATTCGCCGCTGACGACCCGCTCCGTAAAGGGCCGCGGCGATCGGCAGCAGGGGCATCAACGTGACCACCAGTTTGGTACTCCCGGTGACATCGGAGTAGTTGGCGATGATCACGACGAGAACAGTCAACAGGCACAGACCCGCGATCGAAGGAGCGATTACGGTCGCCCATCTGCCGGTGGGCAATTTCTTCCTGTAGACGGCAACGAGCACGCTGACGCAGCAGCCGATCATGAGGGTGATCAGTGAAACGCTGGTAACGCCCGAGACCATCGGGAAGAGATTGACGATCGGATCGGATCCCGACACGATGAACGGCAGCAGGACCAGCACCGAAATAACGATCTGCACGGTGCCGGCAGTGCTGGGGGTACCCCAGCGGGGGTGAACCGTTTTGAGCCGGGCAGGAAGCAAGTCCGCGCGTCCGAGTGCGAAGTGATAACGCGCTGCCATGTTGTGGAATGCGACGCTGGCTGCGAAGAAACTGATCGTTACGAGGACGGACATCAGCGTTCCCGACCATTCACCGAGGTAGATGTCTGCAGTACGGAACACCAATGCACCGGGGTCTTCGGCAGCGACTGCCTTGACGTCGTCGAAAGCCGCGACCAAGGACCAGGTCGCAACCACGAAGACCCCGACGAGCAGGATGATCGATGCATACGTCGCCCACTTGATGCTCTTCCGTGCCGCTTTTGCTTCTTCGCCGTAGATGGCAGTCGCCTCGAAACCGACGAACGACAGAACGCAGAACGCCAGGGTGAGAGCGATGTTCCCATCCAGCATCGCCGACGGCGAGAAGACATCCAGCTTCCATCCGCTCGGCCGTTGAATTCCTACTGCAATCGCGAGAACGATCAGCAACGCGAACTGCAGCAGTGAAACCACAGTGATCAAGTGTTTGGTGACCTCCACACCGCGTCGGCCGAACCAGGCGGTGAGCAGCAGGGTCACCGTTGCGTACACGTACCACGGAGCTTCGATGTCGAATGCGGCTTGCATCGTCAAATCGAAGAAGTAGCCAGTCGCGGCAGCCATCCCGGCTGCGGCCATGTTGTATGCAGTCGTTGCAACGAATGCCGCGCCGGAGCCGACGGTGCTGCCGAGTCCGAACCCGATGAAGGCGTAGTAGGCACCGGCATTGGTGACGTGACGTGCCAGCGAGACGAATGCCGAGGCGAAGATCGTCAGTGCCACGGCAACGATCACAAGTAGCCCAACCGTGCCGGCACCGACTCCGAACCCCAGGCTGAGAGACAGATTCGAGGCCATTGCAGTCAAAGGGGCTGCAACGGCTACGACCATGAAGGTGAGGCCGACGCCACCGATGGTGCCTCGCTTCAGATGGTCAGCCTCGGGGGGAACCGAAACTGGTTGCTCATTGGAGGTCATGATGCTCGATTCGTAAATGTAGTAGGGGCCGCTCCGGGCGGCCGAGACACAGTTCAACGCCGGTACCGGACGGGCACTGACGGCTATACTCGAATCCGAATTCGTGTTAGAACTATTGCATCCAATCTTGGTCACAGTCAAGAGTTGAAGTGATCTGTAACACCCTCGACACATTTATCGTCGCGGGTGTTCAGGCACCGGCAACCGCCGAACCGAAGCTGACTCCGAGAACGCTCAACGTGAATTGCAGGAGGCGTCAACAATGAAAATTCTGATATCCGGCGGATCGGTTGCAGGGCTGACCACGGCACTGGTCCTGAAGCGCGCCGGCCACGCGGTGACGGTCCTGGAACGGTCGACCGGGCCCCGCCAGGGCGGTGTGGCAGTCGACGTGCGAGGTGCTGCTCTCGACGTCGCACGGGACTTGGGAATCCTCGGCGAACTGCGCGACCGCAAGGTGGCGTACGAGGACCGCTTCTCCTTCGTCGATCGAAGCGGCGAGCTACAAGCCGAGGTGGAGCCCAACACAGATGTGTACGACAACCCCGACGATCTAGAGATTTCACGGGACGATCTGGTCGGCATTCTCGGCGCGAAGATCGAGGACGACGGCATCGTCGTGCACCATGGCAGCTCGATCGACGCGATGCGCGAACTCGACTCACACGTGGAGGTGGATGTGGCCGCCGAACATGCGTGGACAGAGACCTTCGATCTGGTGATCGGTGCGGACGGCATGCACTCCCGCGTCCGCCGACTTGCGTTCGGTCTCGAGGAAGAATTCGTGCGGCACCTGGGGCTGTACGTCGGTGTCATTCGAAAGTGCAGAACGGACCTGGGCGTATCGGGGACCACCGTATACAACGAGCCCGACCGCATGGTGATGGTGCGCGGCGACGGACACGAACAGTCTGTAATTCTGGGCTACCGCAGCCCGCTCGTCTCGTACGACTACCGCAACGTCGACTCTCACCGCCACATGCTCGCCTCGGCGTTCGCCGGGCACCGCGGATGGAAGTTCCCCGAACTTCGAGCTGAGATCAGCGCTGCGCCGGATCTCTACTTCGATACGGTGAGCCAGGTCAAGATGTCGACTTGGGCTCGTGGACGTGTGGCGCTCGTTGGCGACGCAGGGTACTGCGCATCCTTCTTCTCCGGGATGGGCACGTCGTTGGCAATGCTCGGAGCCGCCGCGCTCGGGCGTGCTCTGACGATGAACGCGACATCTCCGGTCTCGGCAGGGTACAGCGCAGAAATGCGCCCGATCGTGGACGCGGCCCACGATATGGCCACCGTCGGTGCCGCCATCCTGTTCCCTTCCACCGAGGACGAAATAGCCCTTCGCAACGGCCGATACCCACTGCGAACCGACCTCGATTCTGCGCCCATGTGACAAGTTGCCGCCTTGATGCGCGCCTGCCTTCGGTGCGCGAGTCGACGATCCCGGAATGCGGGCCGTGAACGACGCCCGACCCTCCTGTCATAGAATCGAGGATCTCGGATGAAATGCAGGGCAGAGGGGTGTAATGCAGACCGGATCTTCACCAGACTCCCAATCCATGAGCGACTCCCTGGTTGCCGAGCTACAACGACGAATCCTCAACGGCCGTATACCCATTGGTTCCTGGCTTCGTCACGAAGCGATAGCTGAGGAATTCGGAGTGTCGCGGACGCCGGTCCGCGAGGCCCTGCGAGTCCTCCAGGCACAGGGCATCGTGACGATCACCAAGAACCGCGGCGCGTTGGTCGAAGGATTGTCCGGCCGCGACATCAGGGAACTGGGTGAGGTTCGCGCCGAACTCGAAGGTCTCGCGGCCTCACGTGCTGCCGAGCACATCACCGACTCCGGGCTGTCCGAACTGCGCACCGCATGGACCGAGTTCGAGTCCGCCCTCGATCGAGACGACGTCGCCAAGACCGAGCTGGAAAGGCTGTGGTCCGACGCGAACAGCCGATTTCATCGTGCAGTACTCGAAGGAAGTGACAGCCGCCAGCTGATCATCACCATCACCGAGATCAGCCGTCGCCTTCCGTCGAGTTCGTCGTTCACCATCTATGCGAGAAGCAGCCGTTTGATGCGCGAGAACCTCCAGCAGCATCGAGATGTGGCTGATGCAATCGGTGCACACGATCCTCGGGCCGCTCGTCAGGCGATGTCCATCCACATCCGCTCGACTGCCGAGCATCTTGCTCGGTGGGCAGAAGACAACGACAGGTAGCCGTACAAGTTCGGGACACCCGAGCTATTGCATCCAATTACCTTCAGACTGCATACTGTCAATATGCAGTCTCCCTCTGTGCACACCTCGTTCACCGCCCCACCGTGCGATACCACCCGCCCGACTCTGCGCGGCTGGTTCGGCATGGCAGCCTCCACCCATTGGATAGCCTCCGCAACAGCCCATTCCGTCCTCGAGAGGGGCGGCAACGCCTTCGACGCCGCAGTCGCTGCCGGCTTCGTACTGCACATCGTCGAACCACACCTGAACGGCCCAGGCGGTGACATGGTCGCGATCGTCGCGACCGCCGCGGGGGATCGCCCGGAAGTCGTTGTGGGCCAGGGGCCCGCACCGCGAGCCGCGACGATCGAATCGTTCGGCGCGATGGGATTGACCGAAGTACCGGGCGCGGGAGCGCTCGCCGCTGCAGTTCCCGCCGCCGTGGAATCCTGGCTGACGATATTGCAGGACTACGGGACCTGGGGGCTGGCGGACGTTCTACAGTACGCCATCGACTATGCGCTGCAGGGTGTTCCGTGCAGCGAAAAGCTGTCCGGTGTCATCGACACGATGACCCCTCATTTTCGTGAACACTGGCCAACCTCCGCCGCGGTCTGGCTACCCGGAGGCGTTGCGCCCACACCGGGTTCGATCATCGAGAATCCAACCTACGCAGCGGTGCTCGAGCAACTGGCGACCGCATCGTCATCGGGGTCGCGCCTGACTGGAATCAAGAGGGCACGCGAACTCTGGCAGGGCCCGATAGCCGAGACCATATCCCGATTCGTCGCTACGCCTCATCGCCATTCCGACGGCCGCGACCATCCCGGAGTCATCACAGTCAAAGACTTCACCGACCTCGAAATTCGTCGTGAACCTCCGCTTGTGCACACCTTCCGGGGCACCGAAGTTGCCAAGGCAGGATTCTGGTCGTCGGGTCCAGTCCTGTTGCAGGCATTGGGAATCTTGGACGTAGTCGCGCACAGCGCCAGTGTCGACCCCGCGACCGTGGAGGGAATACACAACATCACGGAGGCGATGAAACTGGCGATGGCCGACCGTGACGCCTACTACGGCGACGACGGCACCACCTCGGAAGACCTGTGCGACCATCTTCTGTCGCCCGAGTACTGTGCCCGACGTGCGCACCAGATCTCCGAGACTGCGAGTGCGGACATGCGTCCCGGTGCCGTGCCGGGCCGTCAGCCGTTCCTTCCGCCTGCTTTCGATTCGACCGGAGTCGACATCGCAGGTACAGGAGAGCCGACCGTCGCCCGAAGTGGGGAAACCCGCGGCGACACATGCCATTTGGATATCACTGACAGGTGGGGAAACTTCATCTCGGCCACCCCTTCCGGAGGGTGGCTGCAGTCCTCTCCCGCGATTCCCGGATTGGGCTTCTGCCTGGGAACCAGACTGCAGATGACCTGGCTGGACCCGGAGAGCCCATCGGGGTTGTCACCGGGTAGGCGCCCACGCACGACACTGAGTCCGACCATGCTCTTGACGGACGGAGTGCCGACAGCGGCGCTCGGTACTCCGGGCGGAGATCAGCAAGACCAGTGGCAGCTGCTGTACGTTCTGCGCACGATCGTCGGAGGGTACTCGCCCCAACAGGCCATCGATGCGCCGACGTTCCACACCACAGCGATCACGAGTTCGTTCTGGCCGCGCGTGCGTTCTGCTCGCGGACTCGTCGTGGAGGACCGCGTGGGTTCCGCCGTCATAGCTGGCCTCCGCGAGCGGGGGCACGAAGTGACCGTCTCATCCGGCTGGTCGCTCGGCAGACTTTCGATGGTCGGCAGGGATCCGGACAGCGGATTGCTCTGTGGTGCAGCCAATCCCCGTGGCGGCCTAGGCTATGCGGTGGGCCGATGAACACGAAAGAGTCCGTCCTTCGGAGCCGCATGCCTCTCTGGAGCATGCAGACCCTGACCTTCTCCACCGGCATTGCCGACGCGGTCGGATACCTGGGGCTCGACAAGGTGTTCACCGGCAACATGACCGGTAACGTCGTCATACTCGGAATGGCGAGCGGCAACGCAGACGAACTGCCGATACTCGGCCCCGCTGTGGCGTTGGCGATGTTCATGTTCGGGGCCGCCCTCGGCGGACGCCTTCTCCGCCACGCGAACGGCTGGTGGCCTCGCGCGCTGAGCGTGCTGCTCGCTGCGGTGTCCGCGGTCTTGTGGATTACCGTGGCATGCCTGGCTTTTCTTCCTTCCGGCGGTAACCACCTCGCCATTGTGGCAATTGCAGGTTCGGTAGCTATGGCGATGGGTGCACAAGCAGCGGGCGCACGGTTCTTGGCGGTCAAGGACGTCACCACAGTGGTGATCACGTCCACGATCACCGGCCTCGCGGCCGATTCGTGGTTGGGCGGTAGAAAGAATCAACCATGGCGGCGTCGCCTCACGTCGATTCTGCTGATCGGCGTTGGAGCACTGGTGGGTGCGCTCACGATGAACGTCGGCGCCTGGCTCGGAATGGCCATTGCTGCATGCATATCCACCGGCGTGGTCGTGTCCGCGCATATCATCGCAACTCGGGCTCCCACAGACAAAACCGAAGCAGCCCAGGCACATTGACAACTCGCCCAACCAGGCAAGCCCAAACTTGACACATGCTGTGCATCTTGCTCACTTTGAAAATTCCCACTTGCACACGGTGCCCAACTCTGGTGATGTTGTGAGTCAGATCGCCAATTCGGCAACTCCCCCTTTATCTCTGGAGGCCTTCTCTATGTTCTCATCCGACGAGTTGGTGCAGCTGATCACCGAAACCGGTGAACGACGCGAACATGCCCAGTTCTCCTCCTACGTCGAGGACATCGACAACAACGCGCTTCGGAGCCTGTACGAAGATCTCGTGGTTGTCCGGCGGATCGATTCGGAGGCAACTGCCCTTCAGCGCCAGGGTGAACTCGGTCTGTGGGCACCACTTCTCGGTCAAGAAGCTGCACAGGTCGGTTCCGCTCGTGCGCTCGCCACGGACGACTTCGTCTTCGCAAGCTACCGGGAGCACGGGGTCGCATACTGCAGAGACGTCGACCCTACTCACATGCTCAGATTCTGGCGCGGATCGACGCACTCGGGCTGGAACCCGTTCCAGTACAACATGACTACGCCCGCGATCATCGTGGGAGCGCAGGCATTGCACGCCACGGGCTACGCGATGGGACTGCAGTTCGACGGCACGGACGGCGCAGTCATCACCTATTTCGGAGACGGTGCCACCAGTCAAGGAGATATTTCCGAGGCCTTGGGATTTGCAGCCAGCTTCTCCGCCCCGGTCGTGTTCTTCTGCCAGAACAACCAGTGGGCGATCTCGGAGCCGGTGAGCGTGCAGTCTCGAGTATCGATCGCCGAGCGAGGACGGGGTTTCGGCATCCCGTCCGTGCGTGTCGACGGCAACGACGTACTCGCTGTCATCGCAGTTACCCGCGCGGCCCTCGCACACGCCCGTGAAGGGAGTGGACCCACGCTCATCGAGGCCGTCACGTACCGAATGGGACCGCACACCACCTCGGACGATCCTTCCCGGTACCGACCGGCAGCCCTCGACGACGAGTGGCGTCGGAAGGATCCGCTCGACCGCGTTCGGGCGCTGCTCGACTCCTCTGGGGCGGTAGACGACGACTACCTCGTCTCGGTACAGAGGCAAGCCGACAGAACCGCGGCCGAGTTGCGTCGAGGATGTCTCGGCACCGTCGAACCGACACCGATGTCGATGTTCGACAACGTCTACGCCGAACCACACCCTCTGATCGAGGAAGAGCGCCTCCAATTCGCTGCTTACCTCGAATCGTACGAAGGAACACACTGATGACCGACACCACAGCCGTGTCCACGCTTCCCCTCGGCAAAGCCATCAATGCGGGACTACGTCGCGCCCTCGAGACCGACCCGAAGGTCGTACTGATGGGGGAAGACATCGGAAAGCTGGGCGGCGTCTTCCGGATCACCGATGGACTCCAGAAAGACTTCGGAGGCGCGCGCGTAGTCGACACTCCGCTGGCCGAGTCCGGAATTATCGGCACCGCAATCGGTCTCGCGATGCGCGGCTACCGCCCGGTATGCGAAATTCAGTTCGACGGGTTCATCTACCCTGCATTCGATCAAATCGTCTCGCAAGTCGCGAAACTGCATTTCCGAACCGGTGGCAACGTGAAGGTTCCGATCACGATCCGAGTACCGTACGGCGGTGGCATCGGGGCGATCGAGCACCACTCCGAGTCACCCGAGGGGTACTTTGCGGCAACAGCGGGATTGCGAGTGGTCACCTGCAGCAACGCTTCCGACGCGTACTGGATGATTCAACAAGCCATTGCGTCGGACGACCCGGTGATGTTCTTCGAGCCCAAGCGGCGGTACTGGGAGAAGGGAGAAGTCGACCTGGATCGGGTCCCGCGCCCGCTACATCGAGCAGAGATTCTCGTACCCGGTACGGACGCAACATTGCTGACTTACGGCCCACTGGTGAAAACCGCTGTGCAAGCTGCACATGTCGCCGCCCAGGAAGGTAGATCGATCGAAGTGATCGATCTACGCTCGATCTCACCCCTCGATATGGACACGATCGAGGATTCGGTCAAACGCACGGGCCGATTGGTCGTCACCCACGAAGCACCGGTGTTCCTCGGGATCGGAGCCGAGATCGCTGCACGGATCACCGAACGCTGCTTCTACCACCTCGAGGCCCCGGTCGCGAGGGTCGGCGGATTCACACTTCCTTACCCTCCGTCGAAGCTCGAGGAGCATTACCTCCCTGATGTCGACCGCATCCTCGACGCCGTCGATCGTACTTTCGCTTCGTAGCCCAGGAGATTCCAGCATGCCAACGATCAAGACCTTTCTACTGCCGGACCTAGGCGAGGGACTGACCGAAGCCGATCTGCTCACCTGGGAGGTTGCAGTCGGTGACACGGTTGCTCTGAACCAGTGCATCGCGGAAGTAGAGACTGCAAAAGCGTCTGTCGAATTGCCCTCTCCCTTCGCCGGCACCGTGACTGCACTGCACGCCGAGGAGGGAGCCACGGTCGACGTCGGGAGCCCGTTCATCGATATTCGCACCGACGACGGACCGGACCTCGACCCGGCCCCAGCCGCAGGGCCTTCCCGAAGTCAGGACGTCGACGCCGGGGCGAAGCCCGAACGCGAACCGGTGCTGGTCGGATACGGCGTCGCGGACGAGAGCGTCAGCAGGCGACGGAGCCGCACCGAGACATCCACTGGCCGTGGGGCACCCATGGACAGCACAAAGTCCGCTGCGAGTTCGATGTCGACGATCAGCCCGGATGCGTACGCGACCGTCAAACCTCTCGCCGCGCCACCTGTCCGCTTCGCTGCCAGAGCTGACGGCGTCGACTTGGCCGATGTCACGCCGACCGGCAAGCACGGGCAGATCACCCGTGACGATCTCCAAAGGTACCGCGAAGCAAGGTCTGTTGGCGCCTCGGGCACCGGTGCCGACAATGAACGCGATGTTCCGACACCGAGACACACAGCCGACGAAGAACGAACACCGATCAAGGGAGTTCGCAAACACACGGCAGCCGCCATGGTCCGAAGCGCATTCACAGCCCCTCACGTCACCGAATTCGTCGATGTCGATGTCACTCCCACGATGGAACTGCTCGAGCGACTACGTCAGGCCAAGCCATTTCAGGGCGTGCGTTTGACGCCATTGAGTCTCGTCGCCAAGGCTCTGCTGATCGCGCTCCGCTCCAACCCGAGCGTCAATTCGTCATGGGACGAAGACACGCAGGAAATCGTCACCAAGCACTACGTCAACCTCGGGATCGCCGCCGCAACACCACGCGGATTGATGGTGCCGAACATCAAGGGCGCAAACGCTTTAGGGCTCAAAGACCTTGCGTTGGCCCTGACAGATCTGACGACAACCGCCAAGGAGGGCAAGACAGGTCCAGCTGATCTCGCGGATGGGACGATCACGATCACCAACGTGGGAGTTTTCGGCGTCGATGCCGGCACTCCCATTCTCAATCCCGGCGAAGCTGCGATCCTGTGCTTCGGCTCGATCCGGCGGCGTCCTTGGGAATTCAAGGGCGACATCGCACTTCGGTCGGTGACCACGCTGAGCTTGTCCTTCGATCATCGCCTCGTCGACGGGGAGCAAGGATCCAAATTCCTGGCCGCTATCGCCGACATCCTGTCCGACCCGATCAACTTGATCGCGTTGAACTAGATGCCTACTCCACACGCCCTGAACGCCTTTCGCCCGAGGAGAAACTCATGACCGATACGCCCGATGTCCTGATTCTCGGCGGCGGATCCGGCGGATACGCAACAGCCTTCCGCGCCGCCCAACTCGGCAAGACCGTCGCAATAGTGGAAGAGGACAAGGTCGGTGGAACGTGTCTACACCGAGGGTGCATTCCGACCAAGGCTTTGATACATGCTGCCGAGGTCGCTGACACCGTTGCGCATGCTCCGTCCATCGGAATCGGTGCAACCCAGGGTCCGATCGACATGACCGCAGTCCATCGCTACAAGGATGGGATCGTCGCGCGCCTCTACAAAGGACTACAGGGACTCGTCGGAAGCCACGGCGTCGACCTCGTCCACGGAACCGGGCATTACACCGGCGGAACCTCGGTGCGTGTCGGAGATCGAACACTCACCGGTTCCTCGCTGGTGATAGCCACCGGATCACGCGTTCGCTCGCTTCCCGGTCTCGAACTGGGCGGACGGATCCTCTCGAGCGACGATGCACTGAGCTTGCCCGAGGTTCCGCACCGAGTGATCGTTCTCGGCGGTGGCGTGATCGGAGTGGAGTTCGCCAGCATCTGGGCCTCGCTCGGTGCCGAGGTCACGATCGTCGAGGCGCTGCCAAGGTTGGTTTCCGCCGAGGACGAATGGACCTCCAAACAGCTGACACGAGCGTTCCGCAAACGCGGCATCACGATCAAGACCGACACCCGCTTCGCAGGCGCGACCCAGGACCCGAAGTCTGTCACCGTCACCGTCGAATCCGGCGAAACGCTGGTCGCGGACGTGCTGCTGGTAGCGGTTGGACGAGACCCTCGAACGTCGGGTATCGGCCTGAGCGAGGGCGGAATTCGGACCGATGCCCGCGGTTTCATCGAAACTGACGAGCATCTGCGGACCAGCGTCGATGGCGTCCATGCAGTCGGCGATGTCGTCGCCGGCCCCCAACTCGCCCACCGAGGATTTCAACAGGGAATTCTCGTCGCAGACACGATTGCCGGCCGAGCCCCCATTGCCGTCGACGACGTGAACATTCCGCGGGTGGGGTACTGCACCCCCGAAGTCGCGTCGGTCGGACTCACCGAAGCTCAAGCGCGCGAACAATATTCCGAGGTGCAGAGCACTGTGTACGACCTTTCCGGCAATGGGAAGAGTCAGATACTGGGAACTACCGGAGGCGTCAAACTCGTACGGGTGGTCGGCGGCGCCATAGTCGGGATCCACATGGTCGGCGAACGGGTCGGCGAACTCATCGGAGAAGCCCAGTTGGTGGTCAATTGGGGTGCCCACCCAGATGAAGTAGCGCACCTCGTCCACGCACACCCCACTCAGAACGAGGCGTTCGGCGAAGCTCACCTCGCGCTTGCCGGGCGGCCTCTTCACGCCCACGCCTGAATCAACCACGACATCTATCTTGCAGGGAGAAAACCATGACACTCAGCACGGAACTCGCTTCGGATCTGGCAGACGCTACAGTCTTCGACCGCGCCGATACGGCCGACGGATCGCCGCACGAACAGGTGATCTTCTGCGAAGACCCCACCACGGGACTGCAGGCAATCATCGCGATCCACTCCACCGCATTGGGCCCGGCCCTGGGTGGCACACGGTTCTACCCCTATGCGAACCAAGGCGCCGCTCTGACGGATGTGCTCCGTCTGTCGCGTGGAATGACCTACAAAGCCGCTATCGCAGGCGTTCCGCTCGGTGGCGGTAAGGCCGTCATCATCGGCGATCCTCGAGTCATCAAGACTCCGGATCTGTTGCGCTCGTACGGGCGTTTTATCGAGACTCTCGGTGGCCGATACGTTTCAGCAGGCGACATAGGCACCGGCACAGACGATCTCGATATCATCGGAGAACAGACCGCCCACGTGGTCGGGCGATCGGCGATCGCCGGAGGGTCTGGCAACAGCGGTCCGATGACTGCCCTCGGTGTCTACCAGTCCTTGCGCGCCGCGGCCACCGCCACATGGGGCACGCCCGATCTCACGGGTCGTGTGATCGGCGTCGAAGGCGTGGGGAAAGTCGGCTCCGAGTTGATCGCGTTGTTGCTACGGGATGGGGCGGAGGTTTTGGCAACCGACGTCAACGCTGACGCATTGGATGCTGTCGCAGCACGATTCTCTTCGGTCGTCATCTGCGACGACGTTCTCGACCGTGAGCTCGACGTGTACGCCCCCTGCGCGCTCGGCGGTACCCTCACCGTCGCCTCCGTCCACCAAATGACCGCATCGATCGTGTGCGGCGCAGCGAACAACCAACTCCTGACTGCGGACGTCGACCAGCATCTTTACAACAAGGGCGTGGTGTGGGTTCCCGACTACGTTGCCAACGCCGGCGGACTCATCCAGGTGGCGGGAGAAAAAGACGGTGCAGACGCGCAGTGGGCCCGCGACCGCGTCGAGCAGATCTACGACACGGTGCTCTCGATCCTCGACCGATCTCGTTCCGAGTCGATTCCGCCGGGCGAAGCCGCGGATCGGACAGCCGAAGCACGTCTGAAGTTCGTGCAGTCGAACGTATAGCGGCCATGGATCGATTCTCCGGCCCAGGTTCCGTACCGGTCTCGCACCGAGTAAGCCGCTGGTCTCACAACCGTCCACAACCCGATGGTCAAGGACGAAACAGTACGGCTCGACGGCGTCCATCGAATGGGCCCGCCTAGCTGGACCGCACGTTTTCTTCGAAGGTCGTAATTCGGCACCACGCAGCCGCACATGCTGCTGAGGAGGATCAATGAGCGCAGGTGAAGTGTTGCAGGACAGAGTGTTCTATCCACCGTCGGCCGAGTTCACGGCTCAGGCGAACGCTCAGGCGGATCTCTACACCGCCGCGGAGCACGATCGGCTCGGGTTCTGGGCCGAACAAGCCCGCCGCCTGCACTGGCACACCCCGTTCACCGAGGTGCTCGACTGGTCCGACGCCCCCGTCGCCAAATGGTTCGCCGACGGCGAGCTCAACGTCGCGTACAACTGCGTCGACCGTCACGTGATCGACGGTCACGGAGATCAAGTCGCCATCCACTGGGAAGGCGAACCCGGAGACAGCCGCGACGTCACCTACTCCGACCTGCTCGCCGAGGTCAGCCAAGCCGCCAACACCCTGACCGAACTCGGTCTCGTCTCCGGCGACCGTGTCGCGATCTACATGCCCATGATCCCCGAGGCCATCGTCTCCATCCTCGCCTGCGCACGCCTCGGCCTGACCCACTCGGTCGTCTTCGCCGGCTTCTCGGCCACCGCCCTGCGCTCCCGCATCGACGACGCCGAAGCCAAACTCGTCATCACCACCGACGGACAATGGCGACGCGGCAAGCCCGCGCCCATCAAGGACACCGTCGACGAAGCAGTCGACGGCGCGGCATCGATAGAACACGTCTTGGTCGTCAAGCGCACCGACTCCGACGTCGCCTGGACCGACGGACGCGACCTGTGGTGGCACGAGACCGTCGCCAAGGCCTCGACCGAACACGAGGCGCAGCCGTTCCCGGCCGAGCACCCCCTGTTCATCCTCTACACCTCCGGAACGACGGGTAAGCCCAAGGGCATCATCCACACCTCCGGTGGCTACCTGACGCAGACCTCGTACACCCACCACAACGTCTTCGACCACAAGCCCGGCACCGACGTCTACTGGTGCACCGCCGACATCGGCTGGGTCACCGGACACTCCTACATCGTCTACGGCCCCCTCTCGAACCGCGCCACCCAGGTCGTCTACGAAGGCACCCCCAATTCGCCCGACGAGCACCGGCATTGGAACGTCATCGAGAAGTACAAGGTCTCGATCTACTACACCTCCCCCACCCTCGTGCGCACGTTCATGAAGTGGGGCAAAGAGATTCCCGAAGCCCACGACCTGTCCTCGATCCGCCTGCTCGGCTCCGTCGGCGAACCCATCAACCCCGAGGCGTGGCGCTGGTTCCGCGACGTCGTCGGCGGCGGCACCGCACCGATCGTCGACACCTGGTGGCAGACCGAGACCGGCGCGATCATGATCTCCCCACTGCCCGGCGTCACCGCCACCAAACCCGGCTCCGCCATGACCCCGCTACCCGGTATCTCGGCCAAGATCGTCGACGACGACGCCAAGCCCCTCGGCAACGGCGGCAACGGTTACCTCGTCCTCGACGAGCCGTGGCCGGCGATGCTGCGCGGCATCTGGGGCGACATGGACCGCTACAAGGACACCTACTGGTCGCGCTACGCCGAAGAAGGCTGGTACTTCGCCGGTGACGGTGCCAAGTACGACGACGACGGTGCACTGTGGGTCCTCGGGCGCGTCGACGACGTCATGAACGTCTCCGGCCACCGCATCTCGACCTCCGAGGTCGAGTCCGCACTGGTCACCCATCACAGTGTCGCCGAAGCCGCCGTCGTCGGAGCCGCCGACGACACCACCGGACAGGGCATCGTCGCGTTCGTCATCCTGCGTGCCGGCGAGGAGAACACCGGCGATGCGTTGATCGCCGAACTCAAAGCGCAGGTCTCGAAAGAGATTTCGCCGATCGCCCGACCACGCGAGATCTCCATCGTGCCGGAACTCCCGAAGACTCGCTCCGGCAAGATCATGCGCCGCCTCCTCCGCGACGTGGCCGAAGGCCGCGAACTCGGCGACGTCTCCACCCTCGTCGACCCGAAGGTATTCGAGGCAATTTCCAAGACTTGAACACCGTCTCACCGGACTGGGACGCAGATCGACGAGGTAGTCCCGGCCCGCTCGTCGTCATCGCGATTCGCCGCTGCTCGGCGACGATGAAGCTGCTGCTCGGAAGTCAAGTCCGACGAGCCATGCTCGCCCAAATCAGAACTGTGTGTATTTATTCACTACTGCAATATTTCCTGCGGAGGTTGTTATGCCTGTCGATCGTTTATTGCCCACCGAAGAAGCGAAGGACCTGATCCAGCTCACGCGCGACGTCGCTGACAAGGTGCTGGAACCGATCGTCGACAAGCATGAACGAGAAGAGACTTACCCGGAAGGAGTCTTCGCCACCCTCGGAGAAGCTGGGCTTCTCAGCCTCCCGTACCCGGAGGAGTGGGGCGGCGGAGCGCAGCCGTACGAGGTTTACCTGCAGGTCCTCGAGGAACTTGCTGCACGCTGGGCATCGGTCGCAGTCGCTGTGAGCGTCCACGGCCTGGCATGCTATCCCGTGCTCGCCTACGGGTCGGACGAACAGAAGCGCGCGTACTTGCCGGGCATGCTCGATGGCACCCAGGTCGGTGCGTACTCCCTGTCGGAGGCTCAGGCCGGGTCCGACGCCGCGGCTCTGAGCTGCAAGGCAACCAAGTTTGACGACGGGTACATCGTCAACGGTTCGAAAGCGTGGATCACGCACGGCGGCAAAGCGAATTTCTACAACCTGTTCGCCTGCACCGGTGAAGGGTCACGCGGCATTTCCTGCTTCCTGGTGCCCGATGGCATCGAAGGTCTCAGCTTCGGCAAGCCCGAGGAGAAGATGGGGCTGCACGCCGTGCCGACAACATCGGCAAACTACGACAACGTCCGCATAGACGAGGACCGCCGCATCGGTAACGAGGGCCAGGGTTTGGAAATCGCGTTCAGTGCACTCGACGCCGGTCGACTCGGAATTGCCGCTGTCGCAACAGGAATTGCCCAGGCAGCACTTGACGACGCGGTCGAGTACGCGCAGGAACGCACCGCGTTCGGCAAGAAGATAATCGACCACCAGGGCCTGGGATTCGTGCTCGCCGATATGGCGGCCGCCGTCGACTCCGCGCGTGCAACCTACCTCGACGCTACCCGACGACGCGACGCTGGACTTCCCTACTCGCGCAACGCATCGGTCGCCAAGGTTGTTGCGACCGACGCAGCGATGAAGGTCACAACAGACGCCGTGCAGGTCCTCGGCGGCTACGGCTACACCCGCGATTTCCGTGTCGAGCGCTACATGCGTGATGCGAAGATCACGCAGATCTTCGAGGGCACCAACCAGATTCAGCGTCTGGTCATCGCCCGCTCGCTCGCGTCGAACTGACGTCCCGGCCCCACACTCGAAAGGCAATCCTCATGCCGACATCGGTCATCGTCGCCGGAGCGCGCACACCCACCGGACGCCTCATGGGCTCTCTGAAAACACTCGCTGGAAGCGATCTCGGAGCTCTCGCGATCACCGGTGCCCTCGCAAAATCAGGCATCGAACCATCAGCAGTCCAGTACGTCATCCTGGGTCAGGTCCTCACCGCAGGCGCGGGCCAGATGCCCGCCCGTCGGGCTGCCGCGAAAGCGGGCGTCCCCATGACCGTGCCGTCGTTGAACATCAACAAGGTCTGCCTCTCCGGCGTCGAATCAATCATTCTGGCGGACCAGTTCATTCGGTCCGGCGCGTTCGACACGATCGTCGCCGGTGGCATGGAATCGATGAGCCGAGCACCGCACCTACTTCCGAACAGCCGGAGTGGGTTCAAGTTCGGCGACGTGACTCTCGTCGATCACATGGCCCACGACGGCCTGCACGATGCGTTCACCGATCAGACCATGGGCTTGCTGACCGAAATCCGCATCGACGAAGAATTCATAGCGCGCACAGACCAGGACGCGTTCGCCGCCCGGTCCCAGAAACTGGCCGCCGCCGCGTGGGACAACGGGATCTTCGACGACGAGGTCGTGCCCGTCGAAATCAAAGACCGCAAGGGCGAGAGCACATGGCTGCGTCGCGACGAGGGCATCCGCTCCGACACCACGGTCGACGGACTCGCCAAGCTGCGCGGTGCCTTCCGAACCGATGGAACCGTCACGGCCGGTAATGCCTCACCCATCAACGACGGCGCGTGCGCGGTCGTCGTCATGAGTAAGGAGAAGGCGGAGGCCGAAGGTCTGACGTGGATTGCCGAAATCGGTGCGCACGGAATGGTTGCCGGCCCTGACACCTCGTTGCAGTTGCAACCCGCTCGCGCGATCGCCGCCGCGTGCGCAGCCGAGGGAATCGGCCCCACAGCACTCGATCTGGTCGAGGTCAACGAGGCGTTCGCTGCCGTCGGCATCGCATCCACTCGCGAACTCGGTCTGGATCCAGAGACTGTCAACGTCAACGGGGGTGCCATTGCGCTCGGCCATCCCATCGGGATGTCCGGCGCGAGAATCACGCTCCACCTGGCTCTCGAACTGGGCCGCCGCGGTGGAGGTGTCGGTGCCGTCGCACTGTGCGGCGGAGGAGGTCAGGGAGACGCCCTAGTTCTCCGAGTGGCGAAGTAATCGGTCGCCGTAACCAGTCTCAGTGTTGGCTTGTCGAAGGTCGAACAGAACAACGGAGCGCAGAACGCCAGCGACCCATCACGTTTCCCACACTCCGGGTCGGGACCTACGAGGAGCTGAAAGACCTGTGCCCACCTACCGGCTGGTCCCCGAAGTCGACTTCGATCGGCGATGCCCATCCTGCGGCAACCGCTGCCAAGCAGAAGTGGTGCGGCGGTCGGTGACACCGACCGACAGCATCACCAGTGTCTATGCGGCGTGCATGACATGCCGGTGGGAAGGATTTGCAGACATGACCATTCGGTAGGAACCGAGAGATCAGAGCGGTGCGCAAGTGCATAGTCAATCGTCGTACAAGAGCGCAGCAAGAAGGAGTGACCTACCCGTGGCAGCAGAATCAGAAGTGTCGCGAGCAATGCTGGACTTCGCGCTGCGGTGGAGTCCGTACGGCGGAGGGAGGGATGAGGACATCTTGATCGAGTTCGGCCTCACCTCGCCTGCGTTCTTCGAACGCGTTCTGATAATGCTGGCCACACAGCCGAACGCTGTGGAGCCGAGAAGGCTGACGTTGATCAAGTCCGTAGCACTTCAACGACTCGGCCGACTGCCACGCTCGACTGACCGAACGACGTAGACGGAATCCGAGTACAACCAGAGTCGGTCAGCTACCGGGGCCGCGCTGTACCTGACGACCTCCAGCGGGTGGTGCGAGGTGCAACGTCACCGTCGTCGCTGAGCAAGTACCTGGATGGCCTCTCGCGGGTGCCGGTGCTGACCGATGACGCCCTCGACTGGGTTCTGCAGGTGGCCGAGGATCGCCGACTGGCGTCACGGATTGTGCTGGCCTGGGCGGGGATTCGTGAGAGTGTGCCCGGCGCACTGCGCCCGTGTGCGAATGACGAGTGCCGCTTGTTTCTTCTGGATCGCTCGCGTGCGGGCACCGCGCGGTGGTGCTCGATGGCCACCTGTGGCAACAAGATGAAGGCCCGACGGCACCGCGCACGGGCGGCGGGCGGCTGATTGTCGCGCACAGCAGTGGGCGCGAGGACTTCGCACTCTCGGTGACCCAGCTCATCACTGGGGACTACAGCAACGGCGAGGCCATGCGAACGGATGACGGTATCCGCCCGACACCTCGTGACAGAATGCCTCTCCGAGTACGAGCCCGCCCCAGGGCCTCTACTCCCGACTATTGCGGCAGCCGTTGAAGCGCAGCTTCACTCGCGCATTACGTCCAGAATCCTCCCGAACGTTGCCCACTCTTCCCGAGTCAGCTTCTTCAGCGGACTGACGGAGGTCAGCGCCTGACCGAGGCGCTCTCGGGTACGCGTTCCTTCATCGGTCAATTCGACGAATTTACGCCTGCCGTCCGCCGGGTCGGGTGCCCTTTCCACCAATCCGCGGGCTTCGAGTTGCTTGACGATGAAGGTCGTATTGGAGGCGTTGCATCGCAGTCGTGCCGCGAGGTCTGACATCGTCAGGTCGGTTCGACCCGGGTGCACGTTCCACAGCGCATGCGCGGTAATGAGTGTCAGACCCTCCTCCGCCGCAAACGGCGCAAGGTCGTCATTGATCCGAAGAGCAAGTTCCTGCATCCGCAGAGTCGTGTCGAGGATGTCCACATTCGCAGGCTAGCAGTAGTTCAAGTCATGAAGTACATTGATAGTTCAAGACTTGAAGGAGATGGGGATGTTGGAACTCGCACGACTCGACGGGCGCACGGTCGCCGTCACCGGCGCTACGTCAGGAATCGGATACTTCATCGCCGAACAGAAGTAAGACACCTGACTACCTTTTGTCAGAGTCGTCATGCGGGAGCCGAATCCACCACTCGAATCCGAGGACCGAGTGGAAATCAGTGGATCCCAGAATCCGAGTAAGGAACGAGTAGTGACACTGAGCGGCACGGAGCCCCAAATCTGCATAGAAAAGGCGGTCTCGGATCTCTCCGAAACCGCCTCTGGCCTGCATCGATCTGTGTCGGGCTGACAGGAATTGAACCTGCGACCCCTTGACCCCCAGTCAAGTGCGCTACCAAACTGCGCCACAGCCCGCCGCGCCTCGAAAGGCGCTTGCTGAGATTACCCCAGCCCTACCCCTGAGAGGAAATCGCCTGCTCAGGGGCAAGGCCGGGAAACGTCAGCGGTTGTTGCCCTTGCCCGGCCGTTCCCGCTTCTCGCGGATACGCACCGAAACGCGCACAGGGCTGCCGTCGAAGTTGAACTCCTCACGCAAGCGCCGCTCGATGAAGCGGCGGTAACCGGCCTCGAGGAACCCGGTGGTGAACAGCACGAACGTAGGTGGCCTCGTGCTCGCCTGCGTCGCGAACATGATGCGCGGCAGACGCCCGCCACGCATCGGCGGCGGAGTGGCCGCCACGACCTCTTTGAGCCACGTGTTGAGGCGTCCGGTGGGCACACGCTTGTCCCACGACTCCAGAGCCGTCTCCAGAGCGGGAACCAGCTTCTGCACGGCGCGGCCCGTCTGCGCCGAGATGTTCACTCGCTGCGCCCACGGCACCCGAGCGAGATCGCGATCGATCTCCTTCTCGAGCTGCTGACGACGATCGTCGTCCACCAGGTCCCACTTGTTGAACGCCAACACCAGCGCGCGGCCGGCATCGGCGACCATGCTGAGCACGCGCATGTCCTGCTCCGAGATCACCTCGGAGGCATCGAGAAGCAGAATCGCGACCTCTGCGGCCTCGATAGCGGACTTCGTGCGAAGCGATGCGTAGAACTCGGCACCACTGGCATGACTGACGCGCTTGCGCAGGCCTGCGGTATCGACGAATCGCCATGTCTTGCCGCCCAATTCGACCAACGAGTCGACCGGGTCGACGGTGGTGCCGGCAACATCGTGCACCACCGAGCGCTCGTCACCCGAGAGCTTGTTGATCAGCGAGGACTTGCCCACGTTCGGCTTGCCGACCAGAGCGACACGCCTGGGTCCCCCACCGGGGATTCCTTCACGCGGTGTCTCGGGCAGCGCCTCGAGCACACGGTCGAGCAAATCGCCGGTGCCGCGGCCGTGCGTGGCCGAAACCGACAGCGGCTCGCCCAGACCGAGCGACCACAGGGCAGCAACCTCGGATTCGGTGCGACCGTCGTCGACCTTGTTGGCCACCAACAGAACCGGAGTCTTCGACCGGCGCAGCACCCGTGCGACTGCCTCGTCCGTCGTCGTCGAACCGACTCGCGCGTCGACGACCAACAGGATCGCGTCGGCGGTGTGCATGGCCAATTCGGCTTGGCGCGCAACGGATGCCTGCAAACCCTTGGCGTCGGGCTCCCAACCGCCGGTGTCCTGCACCAGGAAGCGTCGACCACTCCAGTTGGCCTCGTACGACACTCGGTCGCGGGTGACGCCGGGGACGTCCTCGACCACGGCTTCACGTCGTCCGATGATGCGGTTGACGAGCGTCGACTTACCGACGTTCGGACGCCCCACCACGGCGAGAGTCGGTACGGCAACGGCATCTTCGCCGTCTTCGCCCTCGTTGAGGTCGACGTACTCCCACTCGCCCTCGTCACTCCATATTCCGTCGCCCGCGGTTTCCGCTGCGCCGGAGAAGAATTCTTCACTCACTGCACTGCTCCAGTTCTGTCGTTGACCACGAGCAGCAAGCGCTCCATCACACCGTCGAGATCCAGCTCGCTGGTATCGACGATCACCGAATCCTCGGCGGGACGAAGCGGTGACACTGCTCTTGTCGAATCTGCATGATCACGGCGTTGCACATCCGCGAGCACGGATTCGTAGTCGTCGTCGCGACCCTGTTCGATGTTCTGTTTGTTGCGACGCTCCGCCCGCGCTTCCGGTGAGGCGGTCAGGAACACCTTCACGTCGGCGTCGGGAAGTACGACGGTGCCAATGTCCCGGCCCTCCACCACGATTCGCGTCGACGAGCTCGCAAGGTCGCGCTGCAGCTGCACCAACAGTTCACGCACCGCAGGCACAGCAGAGACGGCCGAGACGGCCTTGGTGACGGCATCGCCACGGATTTCGCCGCTGACGTCCTCACCGTCGAGCAACACGGTCTCGGACAGTGGGTCCTTGCCGATCTCGAGGGGCAGTGCAGCAACAGCTTTGGCTACTCCGTCTGCATCGGTGGGGTCGACACCCGATCGCAGCACCCACACCGTTGCGACGCGGTACATCGCACCGGTGTCGAGGTAGCTCGCCTCGAGAGCCGACGCGAGCCGACGCGATACCGACGACTTACCGGTGCCCGAAGGCCCGTCCATCGCCACGACGAGCGCACTCATCACAGGCCTACGGATTCGTAGAGCTTGCCGATCTCACCGCGGCCGAGAACACGCAGTGTTCCTGGACGCTGATCGCCGAGCACGATGTTGCCGACATCGGTACGCACGAGGCGTCCGACCGGGAAGCCGACCTTGTCGAACAACCGACGCACGATGTGCTTGCGGCCCTCGTGCAGGGTCACCTTGACGAGCGACTTGCCGTCCGAGATATCGAGCAGCTGAAAGCCGTCGACCTTGACCGGACCGTCGTCGAGAGTGACGCCCTCACGCAGCTGCTTGCCGAGTGTGCGGGGAATGGTGCCGAACAGCGTCGCCAAGTAGGTCTTGGAGACCTCGAACGACGGGTGCATCAGGCGGTGAGCAAGGTCACCGTCATTGGTGAAGAGCAACAGCCCTTCGGTGTCGGCATCGAGGCGGCCGACGTGGAACAGTCGCTGCCCCGCCTGGACGCGCTCGGAGACGATGTCGCCGACGCACGGGCGTCCGAGGTCGTCGGACATGGTGCACTGCCATCCACGCGGCTTGTTCATCGCGAGATGAACCAGCTCTTCCTTCACCACGACGCGGGTGCCGTCGACGCGGACCACGGCGATGTTCGGGTCGATACGGATGCCCTGTTCGGTGACGATGCGTCCGTCGACCTCGACGCGGCCGTCGGCGATCAGTTCTTCGGCCGCGCGACGCGACGCGACACCGGCCTGTGCGAGCACCTTCTGCAGACGAACACCTTCACCGGCAGGCACGTGCTTGCGGGGCGAGGAATCGGTGTGCTGGTGCTTCGCCGGCTTGGCGTTGCTGATCGTGGTCGTCGGAATCTGCTTCTTCTGCGGCTTCGGCGGCTTGGGACGCGACGGCTTCTTACGGGGCACCGCGTCGTTGCTGCGGTCGTTGATGCCCGTGTCGGCAGGCTTGTAATCGAATTCGTCCTGCTCGACGCCTCTGCGGGGATCCGGTCGACCTCCGGTTCGGGGTGCTCCGGTTCGGGGAGCGCCTGCGCGGGGTCCTCCGGTTCGCGGTGCACCAGTGCGGGGGGCGCCGTCACGGGGCGCAGCGTCGCGGGTGCGATCTCCGCGGCGTGCGTCACGCGGAGTGTCCGACCTACCTGCGGTCGGCTTCCTGCGTGGGTCTTGTCTCTTGTTACGGTCCGGTGTGCCATCACGGCGAGCGGGCTTGTTCACTTGTCTTACCTATCAGTCGTCCGAGTCGAGCTCGGCTGCCGGATCGGGTTTCGATCCGCGGTTCTTGGTGGAGCGGGTCATTCTCGGGTCGGTGTCCATGCTGTCACTGATCTCGTCGATCAGGTCGACACCCGGCAACAGCGGTGCCAGTTCGGGTAGATCACCGAGCGATGCGAGTCCGAGCCGTTCGAGGAACAGCTCGGTGGTGCAGTACATCGTTCCGGTCGTCTCCGGGTCCGTTCCTGCTTCGGAGATCAGTCCACGGGCGAGCAACGTACGCATCACTCCATCGACATTGACTCCACGTACGGCGCTGACTCGTGCGCGGGTCAACGGTTGACGATAGGCGATCACGGCCAGGGTTTCCAATGCTGCGCGTGTGAGCTTGGACCGAGCGCCGTCCAGTAGCAGCCGTTCGACATACGGCGCGTATGCGGTTCGGGTGTAGAAACGCCACCCGTCACCGGCGTAGCGAAGGTCGATTCCGCTGCTTCGTTCGGTCAGCGCTGCGGCCATCTCGTTCAAGGAGGCGCGCACCCGAGCGACCGATGCACCCACGGCGGATGCCAGCTGCTCGTCCGACGCGGGGGTGTCCACGATCAGCAACACAGCTTCGAGCGCCGACGCGAGGGTGGTGTCGTCGAGCTTCTCGGAATCGTCGACGTCCTCGAGCTCGAGTTCGGGGTCGGCACTCATGCGTAGTCCTCTTCCGTGACCACGATGGGTCCTTCGTCCTTGCCGGTCCAGCTCACTCGGAGATTGCCCAGCGGCTCCGGTTGTTCGAACGCGATCACCTGTTGGCGGAACAGCTCCAACAACGCCAGGAATCGCGCAATTATTTCGACCTGCACCTCGCAGTCCTGCACCAGCTCCGAGAACGACGCCCATTCGTTCAGGCCGCGGCCCTGCAAATTCTCCAGCAACCACTCGGCCTGCTCGGGAATCGAGACGGCGTGCTGATGGATGTGATCGAGCCCTACCTGCGGAATCGGCTTGGGCCGAAAAGCGGCAGCGGCGATGTCTGCGAACCTGGCGGGGTCGACGCCGAGCAACACCTCCGGGATCAGATCGGCGTACCTGTCTTCCACCGACACCGATCGCGGATACCGCCGCAGCGCAGCGGCTTCCAGCTCGCCGAACAGCAGTGCCACCTGCTTGTAGGCGCGGTACTGCAACAACCGCGCGAACAGGAGATCTCGCACTTCGAGCAACGCCAGATCCTCGGCATCCTCGACGTCACCCGAGGGCAGCAGTCGAGCTGCCTTGAGATCGAGCAGCGTGGCGGCAACGACCAAGAACTCCGTCGTCTGGTCCAGTCCCACATCGGCACCGAGAGACTTGGTGAACGAGATGAAATCGTCGGTGACGGTGTGCAGCGCCACTTCGGTGACGTCCATGCGGTGCTGACTGATCAACGACAGCAGCAGATCGAACGGACCCTCGAAATTGAGCAACCTAACCCGAAATTTCGACGGATCAGCGTCGGCGGGAACCTCGATAGGGGCCTCGTCGGCAGCGTCGACGGTCACGGACCCGACCGGTAGATCACCTCGCGCGCCAGAGCGCGGTACGCCTGCGCGCCGCCGGATTTCGGAGCCCATGTGGTGATGGGTTCACCGGCCACACTGGTTTCCGGGAACCGGACCGTCCGAGTGATCACCGTGTCGTAGACGACGTCCCCGAACACCTCGACCACCCGTGTCATCACCTCGCGAGAGTGCAGCGTTCGGGCGTCGAACATCGTCACCACGATGCCGGCCAGCTTCAGCCGAGGATTGAGGCGATCGCGCACCTTCTCGACGGTGTCGTTGAGCAATGCCAGGCCACGAAGGCTGAAGTACTCGCACTCCATCGGAATCAGTACTTCGTCGGCGCATGTGAGCGCATTGACAGTCAGCAGACCGAGCGACGGCTGGCAGTCGATGAGCACGTAGTCGTAGCGATCCAGAATCGGATGCAGCACCCGTCCGAGCGTCTGCTCGCGACCCACCTCGGTCACCAACTGAATCTCGGCTGCCGAGAGGTCGATGTTGCTGGGCATCAGATCGAGGTTCTCGACGCGAGTCCGCATGATGATGTCGTCTGCGGAGACCTTCGCCTCGACGAGAAGGTTGTAGACCGTGAGATCGAGTTCGTGGTGCGCGACGCCCAAGCCCGCGGACAGTGCGCCCTGCGGGTCGAGGTCCACCAGCAGCACGCGACGACCGTAGCCGGCCAGCGAGGCACCGAGATTGATGGTCGACGTCGTCTTGCCGACGCCACCCTTCTGATTGCACATCGCGATGATCTTGGCCGGGCCATGACTGGCCAGCGGTTGCGGATCCGGAACCGACCGCGTCTTTCGCCCGGTAGGCCCGAGTTCGTTGGGAGCGGGAATCACGTCGCGCGACTCGCGACTGGATTCCGGTTGACGCGTATGGAACAGCGCGCCTTCGAGATGCGCACGATCCGAAGCTGACTCCGCCGCTGGCGGCTGCGGTGTCGACACGTTCCAGCGCTCCCCTGTCCCGTTCGTCTTCGAGTAGTTCACGCAAACGCTACCGCTTGAGGCACCGCTGCTGTCACCGGACACGCTGACGGGCAGCGGTCGACCTCGTGCTACCGCGCCCGCGGGTGCGCTCCCGCCCACACTTCGCGCAGTGTGGTGACGGTGACGAGAGTGTAGATCTGCGTTGTCGTCACCGACGCATGCCCCAGCAGTTCCTGCACCACCCGTACATCGGCACCGCCGTCGAGCAAATGCGTGGCGAAGGAGTGCCGAAGAACGTGTGGTGAGACGCCGGAGGTGATCCCGGCCCGCTCGGCCGAGTCCTGCAGTACCTGCCATGCGCTCTGCCGTGACAACCTGCCGCCGCGCACGTTGAGAAACAGGGCCGGATTGGACCGCGCGACCAGGCCGGGTCGCCCACGCACCAGGTACGCGTCGATCGCCTCGATCGCCGGCCTGCCGACCGGGACGATGCGGTGCTTGCCGCCTTTGCCGCGCAGCAGTACCGACCGTGAGTCGGTGTCGATATCGTCCACATCCAGCCCCACGGCCTCGGAGATTCGAGCACCGGTGGAATACAACAACTCCAGCAGTGCTCGATCACGCAGTCCGCGTGGAGCATCGGGCCCAGCGATCGACGCCGATTCGAGCAGTGCCACCACTTGGTCGATGGGTAGCGACTTGGGCAATCGTTTGGCAGGCTGCGGCGGCTTGACCTCGCTCGCTACGTTGCGCTCGACCATCCCCTCGGCCAGAGCGAAGCGGTGCAATCCGCGCACGGCAATCAGCGTGCGTGCGGCCGAACTCGCTGCGAGAGCGGTGAACTCGTCATCGCCGCGCCGGAGGTACAGCACGAACTCGGTGATGTCGTTCTCGGTGACCTTGGCCAGATCGGCGATTCCGTAGCCGCTGAGAAACCGCTCGTACCGCAGCAGATCCCGACGGTAGGACGACACCGTGTTCTGTGCCGAACCGCGCTCGACCACCAGATGGTCGAGGTACGTCTGAATCTGCTGGCCGATCACGGTGGCTACTTTCGTGAACTCTTCCGCTTCTCGAAGGCCGTGGGCAGGTCGGGCCACGGGGCGTCGGCCGGGCGCAGTTCGGTGCCTGCGGCGCGCGCGGCAGCGAATGCGAGCACGCCCGCCACGGCGGACGCGTTCACGATCTCTCCTGCCAGTGCTCGACGGACGGCCTCGTCCATCGGCACGAAGGAGAGTTCGATGTCTGCTTCCTCGTCGTGTGCTTCGGGCCGATCCACCTGCGTCAGGCCCTGTGCGAGAAAGATCCGCACGGCCTCGTCGGTGAACCCGGGCGAGGCCAGCACGTCGACCAACACCGACCAGGTACCGGCGGCAAGGCCGGTCTCCTCGGCGAGCTCACGCTGAGCCGCCAGTACCGGCTGCTCCCCCGGCGCGTCGAGCAGGCCGGCCGGCAATTCCCACAGGCGCCGCCCGATGGGGTGCCGATACTGCTCGATCATCGCCACCCGATCCTGATCGTCGACGGCCAGAATCCCGACCGCGCCGTGATGCTCGACCACCTCACGCTCAGCCTGTCGACCGTTCGGCATCGCCACCTGATCGAGCCGAAGCGCCAGAATGGCACCGGAGTACGCCGCCGTCGAATCGAGGGTGGTGAACTCGTGTCGAGGCTGGTTCATCCGACGCTGTCGGCAGTGGCGTCCGACTCCTCCGTCGCCACGGTGTCACCGTGAACGTCGACCGGCAGGCGCTCCGCAGCCTTGTACTTCAGTGCGGCGTTGATCAACGATGCGAACAACGGGTGCGGACGGGTCGGCCGGCTCTTGAGCTCCGGATGAGCCTGGGTGGCGACGAAGAACGGGTGCACCGAGGCAGGCAGCTCGACGAATTCGACCAGATGGCCATCCGGAGAAGTACCGCTGAACACCAAGCCGCTCTTGGTAATTCGGTCCCGGTAATCGTTGTTGACCTCGTAGCGGTGACGGTGGCGTTCCGAGACGTTCTCGGTGCCGTACGACGCTGCGACGACCGAACCCTTCTGCAGGGTTGCCGGGTAGGCACCGAGGCGCATCGTGCCGCCGAGATCGGCGTCACCGGCGACGGCATCTTCCTGATCGGCCATCGTGGAAATCACCGGATCCTTGGTGTCCGGATCGAACTCGGCGGAATTGGCGTCGGTGAGACCGACCGAACGAGCCGCCTCGATGACCACACACTGCAACCCGAGGCACAGCCCCAACAGCGGAATCTTGCGCGTCCGTGCGAACTCGATTGCCCCGAGCTTGCCCTCGATACCGCGGATGCCGAAGCCACCGGGAATGAGCACGGCATCGACATCGCCCAACGCGGCCTGCGCCCCCGCAGGCGTCGAGCACTCGTCGGACGGAACCCACTTGATCTCGACCTTGGCGCGATGAGCGAATCCGCCCGCACGCAGCGCCTCGGTGACCGAGAGGTAGGCGTCGGGCAGGTCCACGTACTTGCCGACGAGGCCGACGCGCACGGTTTCGCGGGGCTGGTGGACGCGCTCGAGCAGTCCGCCCCAGATGGTCCAGTCGACATCGCGGAACGGCAGACCGAGCTGCCGGACGACGTAGGCGTCGAGGCCTTCCTTGTGCAGCACCTTGGGGATGTCGTAGATCGACGGGGCGTCGGGTGTGGAGATGCAGCCGTCGACGTCGACGTCGCACATCAGCGCGATCTTGTTCTTGAGCCCCGGCGGCACGTCGCGGTCGCACCGCAGGATCAACGCGTCGGGCTGAATGCCGATGCTGCGCAGTGCGGCCACGGAGTGCTGGGTGGGCTTGGTCTTGAGTTCACCGGACGGGGCCAGGAACGGAACGAGCGACACGTGCAGGAAGAAGACGTTGTTGCGGCCGACGTCGTGGCGAACCTGGCGCGCTGCCTCGAGGAACGGCTGCGACTCGATATCGCCGACGGTGCCACCGATTTCGGTGATGACGACATCAGGCTGGTGGCCCTGGAGGTCGGGACCGTTCATGGCCAGGATGCGACGTTTGATCTCGTCGGTGATGTGCGGAATGACCTGAACGGTGTCGCCCAGGTACTCGCCGCGACGCTCCTTGGCGATGACCGTCGAATAGACCTGGCCGGTGGTCACATTGGCGAATCCGGACAGATCACGGTCGAGGAAGCGCTCGTAATGGCCGACGTCGAGGTCCGTCTCCGAGCCGTCCTCGGTGACGAAGACCTCGCCGTGTTGGAACGGGTTCATCGTGCCGGGATCGACGTTGAGGTAGGGATCGAGCTTCTGCATGGTCACGCGAAGTCCGCGTGCGGTCAGTAGCTGGCCGAGGCTCGATGCCGTCAGACCTTTTCCGAGCGAAGACGCGACGCCCCCGCTGACGAAGATGTGCTTGGTGTCGGAACGCGACTGAAGGCGTGACAATGAGGCTCCCGTGACGAATCTGCAGGGCTTGCTCCTACCAGGGGGCTGATAAGAGAGGTACAGCATGAAAATTGGGCCTGCTACCCACGGGACTTCACGGTAACACCAGTACCTACCTCACCGCCAACGACACGCTCGTTCGGGCATCGATCAGCTCGCGGGAGCTCCGACGGTGACAGCATTCGCGTTCGCTCCGGTGCCGTACCGACCCGACGCACCGTCCAGCTGCTCCGCCAAGGCGAGAACGGTGGTGATTCTTCCGGCTTCACGGTCGACGTTGTCGACCGTGCTCAGAGACGACGACAGAGCCGAATCGGCGCGTACGACGGCAATGGATTCGTTGCCCTCGGCGGCGCCGGACCGGCCTGCCAGCACCACACCTGCTCCGCGCGAATCGAGAGCCCCGGCAAAGCGAGCGACGATGGCCCCGCGATTGCCGTCCTCGACGTTCGAAGAACCGGAACCGGTGACGACGACCGCCAGCTGGGCGGGTGCGACTGCACCGTTGTCGTAGGCGATGAACCCGCCGCTGCGCAGCGTTTCCAGAGCGAGCGAAAGCTCCTCCGGGGTGGACTGGGGTTGCGCCGTCTGCGCGTTGAGCAGCAGCACCGAGCCCAGCAGATCACCGGCCAGGCTTCCTTGATCCACAGCGCCGGTGCGCAGCTGCACGCCGGCGGGAATGACGTTGGTCAATCGGGTGCGCAGATCGTCGCCGTTCGCCGCAGAGACGAACGCGTCGGTCAGCGACACTCGGCCGGTGACGGTGGCTCCCGACGCTCCGATCGAGCGGGTGACTCCGTCGACGTCACCGGGATCTGCGTCAGGGGTGGTGATGACCACCACTGAACGATCCACCAAGGTGTCTCGCAGAACCCGGCCCGATACTGCGGCGTCGAACCCGTCGGCAGAGTTCAGTTGCTCACCGAGCTGGTTGCTGGTCGCCTGCAGATCGTCCACCTGATTTTCGAGGCCGGTCTTGTCGTCCCGAAGACCCGAGACCAGACCGCTCGACAGCAGGCCCGAACCGAGCACGATGCCGATGGCCAGAGCGACGAATACCGCTGCCAGCGAAATGGCATGTTGGCGAAGCGAAATCACGGAAGCAACCCCTGGAACCACAGCGCGAACCGGTTCCACAGGTCGATCGCCCAGTCCAACGATTCACCACCGATGTTGGACACTGCCAACGCCACGATGACGGCAACGAGGGCCGCGAGAATCAGCAGGGCAATCGCGCCACCGGAAACCCGGCTTCGGTACAGAGTGGCCACAGCTTTGGCGTCGACCAGCTTGGCCCCGACCTTCAGACGCGTCATGAACGCGGCCGGGTTGGTGTTGCGACGACCACGATCGAAGAACTCGTCGAGGCTGGCCGGGCTACCGACCGACACGATCAGCGAGGCCCCGTGATGATCGGCCAGCAGCAGAGCGAGGTCGGCCGCAGCACCGCTCGCAGGGAAGGTCATGGCACCGATTCCGAGGTCCTGAATGCGTTCCAGGCCTTGCGCGTGACCGTCCGAATCGGCCGGAAGTACCACCTCTGCACCACATTTGAGCGTCTGAGCGGTGACGTCCTCGGGGTCGCCGACGATGAGATCGGGCCGGTGACCCGCCTTCATCGCGGTGTCGGCACCCGCGCCGACGCCGATGATGACGGGCGAGTACTCCTTGATGAACGGCTTGAGGTTCTTCAGGTCCTCGGCATGGCCGGGTCCGTCGGCGACGATCACGACGTGACGGCCCTTGAGATCGATATCGATATCCGGCACGCCGACACCGTCGATCAGCAGCGGGCTTTCGGTGCGGATGAACTCGATCGTGTTGCCCGAGAACGCTTCCAGGTGATCGACCAGTCCGGTCTTGGCCTCGATCATCTTGTCGGAGATCTCGGCTTCGCTCTGCTCGTCACCCTTGGCGAGACGCCGATCACCGGTGTAGACACCGCCGTCGTTGAGACGGATCTTGGTGCCGTCCTTGATCTTCTTGAAGATCTCGGTGCCGGCCGAGTCGATCAAGGTGATGCCGTTGGCCACGATGACCTCAGGACCCAGGTTGGGGTAACGCCCGGAGATCGACGGCGACGCGTTGACGACCGCGAGCACCCCCGCCTCGACGAGCGCATCGGCGGTCAGACGATCCAGGTCCAGCTCGTCCAGGACGACGATGTCACCGGGCCCGACCCGCTTGAGCAGCTTGGCCGTGTTGCGATCGACTCGCGCGATCCCGGTGATTCCAGGCAGCGAATCCTGACTACGTGACAGCAGAGCCGGCATCTTCATGTGGTCCATGATGACCCGATCGACACGCCCGACGATGGAGGCGCGCCGAAACAACTACCACACTGATCACATCAGCACCAAAGGTTACAGGGCGGCTCGATCTGCGTTTGCAGTGGCCAGCAGCTCCTCGGCGTGCGCACGACCGGTCTCCGTGTCGTCCAGACCCGCGAGCATTCGGGCGAGCTCGACGACCCGCTCCGACGACGACAGAGTCCGAACGCCGCTGTTCGCCGCGCCCCTCTTCGCGTCGGTCTTGTCGACCACCAGATGTGTATCGGCGAACGCTGCCACCTGAGGCAGGTGAGTGACGACGATGACCTGATGAGTGCGAGCCAACCGGCCGAGTCGACGCCCGACCTCGACGGCAGCGCGACCACCCACACCGGCGTCGACCTCGTCGAACACCATCGTCGCGCCCTTGTCCGAGCCCGCGAGCACCACCTCGAGCGCCAACATCACCCGCGAGAGCTCACCGCCCGATGCACTCTTGCTGATCGGCAGAGCCTGGGCACCGTCGTGTGCGGACAGGCGAAACTCGACCTCGTCGACGCCGTTGCTGCCTGCATGCAGTTCGGCGCCGTCGACGACGATCGGGGCGGTGTCCGACGGTCCGGCAGGCAAAGCCCGAACATCGATCTGCAGCTTGGCTTTTCCCATCGCCAACCCGGCTAGCTCGACGCTGACCGCCTTCGAGAGTTTCACCGACGCCTTCGCACGGGCCGCACTGAGCTTCGATGCCGCTGCCGCGACGTCGACCGCAGCAGCCTCGACCTTTGCACTCAATTCGGCCAAGGCGTCGGCCGAGGTGTCGATGTGTGAGAGGCGCTCGCGGGCATCCTCCGCCCAGGCGATGACACCGTCGACGTCGGCGGCGTACTTACGCGTCAACGACTTCAGCTCGGCCTGGCGGTTCAGGATCGCGTCGAGCGCATTCGGATCGGACGGCAGATCCGTCAGGTACGAGGTGAGATCGGCACCGATGTCGCCCACGATGGCCATCGCGTCGTTCAGTCGTGGCAGAAGCTCCGTCAGAGCAGCGTCGTCGGCATGCTCCAAGCGAGAACGAGCCTCGCCCAACAGATACAGCGCCGATGTTGTGTCCGACGCCTCTTCGGTGCTCCCGACGAGTGCCGCCGAGGCACCCTCTGCGGTCTCACGCAACGAATCGAGATCACCCAGCCGACGCACGTCCTCGGCCACGGAACGATCCTCCCCCGGCTCCGGTGCGAGAGAGTCGATCTCCTGCAGACCGAAATGCAGACGGTCCGCTTCTTGCGCCAGCTCACGACTGCGTTCGGTGCGGTCGATCAACTCGTTGCGAGCGTCGAGCCACGTCTTGCGAGCGGTGCGATACTTCGAGACCAGGGACGCCACCGCATCGCCGGCGAATCTATCCAGCGCAGCGAGTTGCTGATCGGGCCGCAGCAGACGCAGCTGGTCGTTCTGACCATGCACCGTCAGCAACGAGTCGGTGAAATTCGACAGCACCGACGCGGGCACACTGCGCCCACCGAGGTGCGCACGAGAGCGGCCGTCGGAGTTGACGGTACGCACAGCGATGATCGAATTGTCCTCGTCGCGTTGACCTCCCGAGGATTCGAGTACCTTGTCGACGTCGTCGATCACCTGCTCCGACGCAGTATCGGTACTGAATCGCCCCTCGACCACCGCGCGCTGCGCGCCCAGCCGAACCCGGCCTGCATCGGCGCGGGCACCCGACAGCAGGTGCAGGCTCGTGACCACCATGGTCTTGCCGGCGCCGGTTTCACCGGTGAGTACGGTCAGCCCCTCGTGAAACTGTGCGCTGGCACCGGAAATGACTCCGAGGCTGTCGATCCGAATCTCTTCGAGCATCCCTACCTCGCTCTCCCCCGCCACCCGGTTACGGGCAGTTCGAATTTCTTGACCATGCGGTCGGCGAACGGCGCCGAATCGAGTCGGACCCATTTGATCGGTGACGCGCCCCGCACCACCTCGACGCGAGCACCGGCCGGAAGGCTCAGCGTGCGCCTACCGTCACAGAATACGAATCCTGCGTGTCCGCCCGCATCGATCTCGACCGCGACGATCGACTCGGGACTGGTGACGAGCGGCCGCGCGAACAATGCATGTGCATTGCTCGGAATGACCAGTATCGCTTCGAGTTCCGGCCAGACCACCGGTCCACCGGCCGAGAAGGCGTATGCCGTCGAGCCCGTCGGTGTGGAGACCAGGACTCCGTCGCAGCCGAATGCGGAAACCGGTCGACCGTCGACTTCGAGCACGACCTCGAGCACTCCGAGCCGGGACCCGTTTTCGATGCTCGCCTCGTTCAACGCCCATCCGCGATCGACCACCTGATCTCCGACGCGAACAGCAATATCCAAGGTCATGCGCTGCTCGATGCGGTAATTACCGGCGATGACGCGAGCCAGAGCATCTTCGAGATGGTCGGCCTCCGCCTCGGCGAGAAAGCCGACGTGGCCGAGGTTGATGCCGAGAACCGGAATGGAGGCTGCTTGCGCGAGTTCGGCTGCGCGCAGAAAGGTTCCGTCACCGCCCAGGACCAGGACCATCTCGCAGCCGACCGCCGCGTCCGGGCCGAATTCCACGACGTTGAGCCTCATGTCCGCGACGAACACGTGGTC
Source organism: Rhodococcus ruber (assembly GCF_027270735.1). Classification (GTDB taxonomy): domain Bacteria; phylum Actinomycetota; class Actinomycetes; order Mycobacteriales; family Mycobacteriaceae; genus Rhodococcoides; species Rhodococcoides rubrum_A. The sequence goes on from NZ_JAPWIJ010000007.1 coordinate 374,481, forward strand.
GTGCTCTTCCTTGTCGGACGCCTCGATCTTCGAGGGTTCCACCTCGTCCACCAGTACGCGTAGGCAGATGCCCGCCTCGTCGAACACTTTGCCCACTCGGCGTGCGGTCTCGGCGATGTCCGGTCGGCCCGGATGGGCGACGAGAAGAATCTCTCGAGACGACTCCAGTTCCGGTGCTGCGTGGGACGGAGTCACTGTGGTCCTTCCTCGATCGCAAGCCGGACGAGTTCCGGGATGTCGGCACGCGGCAGATCTTCGCCTGCACCTGCCCCCAGCCACAAAAAGTACTCGACGTTGCCCGACGGTCCCGGCAGCGGGCTTGCCGCCACCGCGCGAACAGTCAGACCCAGGCCGACGGCCGCGTTCGCCACGTCCTCTACGGCCTCGGCTCGCAGCGCGGGATCTCGCACGACGCCACCGGCACCCACGCGATCCTTGCCGACCTCGAATTGCGGTTTGACCATGAGCACCATGTCGGTGCCCGGCTTCGAGCACTCGACGAACGCCGGAAGGACGAGCTTCAACGAGATGAACGACAGGTCGGCGACGATCACGTCGACGGGTCCACCGATCGTCTCGGCATCGATCGACCGAACATTCGTGCGGTCGACGACGTGGACACGATCGTCGGATTGCAGCCGCCACACCAGCTGGCCGTATCCGACGTCGACGGCGACCACCTCCCGTACTCCTCGACTGAGGAGGACGTCGGTGAATCCACCGGTGGACGCACCGGCATCGAGGCATCGGGCCTGTTCGACGGTCAAGCCCAGTGGCTCGAACGCGTCGAGGGCCCCGAGCAGTTTGTGGGCACCTCGTGAGGCCCAACTGACCTCGTTGTCTTCTTCGGCCACCAGCAACGGCGTACCCGGCTCCACCGCGGTGGCAGGCTTGGAGGCCACAGTTCCGGCGATCTTCACTCGACCGGACTCGATCAGTTCCGAGGCGTGCTCGCGAGATCTCGCCAATCCACGGCGAACCAGTTCCGCATCGACGCGTGCGCGACGAGCCACGTCAGGTCTTGTCGACGGTGGTCAGGGCGCGCACGAGCACCTCGTGAGCGCGGTCCAGCAGACTCGCATCGCGCGAGAGGGCATCCGAATCCACGGCTCCGGGTTCTTCGTCGTCGGACGACACGATGGTGAGTTGGCTCAGGAGCGAGGCGACTTCGGCTCGAACGGTGTCGGGATCGGCCGACGACTCATCGCCGGCGTTGCTCGGCCGGTGCTGTCCTGGTAACGGGATCGACGTGCTCATTGCCCCTCACGCTATCGGATCGATACGACGAACGCCCGATCGCCGCCGCTCCCCGGGCCCTGGGTCAACACCCGAGCAGCGACTGCAGATCGCCGAGGCGATTCCCCTCGAAGCGCACCTCCGTGAACTCGGAGCCCGACCACGCAACGTGCAGCACAGCGAGAGCGCCTTCGAACGCATCCGGTGCCGTGTCGCCGTCGAATCGCACCGACAGCACTCCGCCGTCGATACCGACCGTCCACCCGTCCTTGCTGTCGACGCGAGACGCGGACTCGTCCTGGTTGAGCACCCCGAGGTCGGGGCCGATGTGTGTGGGTCGCAGATGCTGGGGAGCACGAAGCAGCTCCGCGGCGGTACTCACGCCTGTCAATACCAGTAGCGACGGCAACTCGATTTCATTGGCTCCCGCGATGTCCGTGTCCAGCCGGTCTCCGACGACCAACGCCGAACGCGCTCCGCTGCGCTCGATGGCGTCGTGCATGATCGGCGCGGCCGGCTTACCCGCCACGATCGGCTCGACATCGGTGGCATTGCGGACCGCTGCGACCATCGAGCCGTTTCCGAGAACGAGTCCTCGCTCGGTCGGCAAGGTGGCATCGACGTTCGTTGCTACCCAGAGAGCACCCGCACGAACAGCCAGGACCGCCTCGGCGAGCATCTTCCAGCCTGTATCGACCGAGTGACCCTGCACCACTGCGACCGGCTCGTCGTCGGCGGACCTGACCGGGTCGAGGCCGACCTTGGATATCTCGTTCGCCAACGCGTCGGTACCGACCACGAGCACGCGCGAACCGGCGTCCAGCTTGCCCGCGAGAACACGCGCAGCTGCCTCGGAACTGGTGACGACGAACTCCGCAGAGGTGTCGAACCCGAGACGACGAAGGTGCACGGCAACGTCCTGTGGCGCACGACTGGCATTGTTCGTCACGAAGTACTGCTTCTCGGAACCACCCGAAAGCGCCTCTACTGCACCGGGAATGGGATCCTTACCGGCGTAGACGGTGCCATCGAGATCGAGCAGCAGGACGTCGTGGGCGTCACGCAGCAACGTCACCGACTGCCTCCGGACAGCTCCTCGACTCGCTCTTCCGCGTCTGTCTCACCATCGACATCGGCCGCAGCAGCGTTGAGGAACCACTTCACACCCTCGTCGACGCGACCGGCGGCAACCAACGCATCCGCATAGACGTAGAACAGGCGCGCAGCAGCGGTTCCCGAGCGAGATGCGTCGAGGTCCGGGGTCTGCAGGGTCACGACGGCCTGGTCGAACTGGTTGAGGTCCATACGAGCACCAGCCACGACGATTCGGAGTTCCGACGCTTCCTCGCCGGTCAACTCACGAGCCTCGTCGCTGCGACCGAGTTCGATGGCGCGCTCGGGACGTCCGAGTCCGCGTTCACAGTCGGCCATGACCGCGATCAGACCTGGCCCGCCGGCCATCCGCCGGGCGGCGCGGAGCTCGGACAAGGCTTCGGCCCACTCACCGGCGTGGTAAGCCGCGATACCCGCGGTTTCACGAACGACGGCGATACGACCTGCCCGCTGACGAGCAGCGCGCGCATGCAGCAGCGCCAACTGCGGATCGTCGTCGAGTAGCCTGCTGGTCATCACAAGGTGACGGGCCACAGCAGTGGCATTGTTCTTGTCAAGGCTCAGCAGATCCCGGCGCACTGCCGGCTCGAGTTGGCCGGCTTCTACCTCGTCGGGCAGATCCGGCTCGTCGGGACGCGGCGGACGGCGGTCGGACGATGCGCTGTTACCGCGACGATCGCCGGAGAAACCACCTTCACCACCACGCCTGCGAGGAGGACCGTCCGAACGACGCGGGTCGGCGCGACGGTCCTGAGCGCGGGGGTTGCGATCTCGGGACTCGCTCGGGCGGTTGCCGCCGTCCCCTCGAGTGGGGCGACGATCGTTGTTGTCTTCCGACACGGGCGTCCTTTCGGATTTTGGATACAAAACGCAAAAAGGGGACCCACCAAGTGGGTCCCCTTCTTACAACGGGTGTTCGGCGGTGTCCTACTCTCCCACACCCTGTCGAGTGCAGTACCATCGGCGCTGGAGGGCTTAGCTTCCGGGTTCGGAATGGGACCGGGCGTTTCCCCTCCGCTATGGCCGCCGTAACTCTGCGAAACAGTGTCACGAGCGAACCCTGTCACCCACACGTGTGTGGGCAGCGGATTCGTGTATTCGGTTGTGTTACTGAACAACTCGTGTGTTGTTTCAGATATTGCACAGTGGACGCGTAGCTT
>NZ_JAPWIJ010000008.1 GCF_027270735.1 Rhodococcus ruber
TCCAACTTCTCACCCAGAAAACCGCCACTTGACACTCATAGGAGCATCACATGCGCGTAGCGCTCAATCGCTCCCAATCGGCCTCGGTCTGATCTGCATACAGCCGCGCGAATCGGCCCAGGGCGACGTCCAGCTCATCGGAATCGCCCGTGTATCCCGAGATCATCGATGCGCCGCTGGTGCGGGCATGTCCCTTGGCCAGGAGGCGCCCCACCACCCGCGCGTAGTCCACCAGGGCCGGTGCATCGATCGACGAGAGATCGATCGTCCCCTTCATGTTGCGGAACTGCCGCACGTAGTACTGCCGGCCGGCGATGGTGGTCCAGCCCAGCAGCGGATCGCTCACCGTCTGCAGATCCTGTTGGTACTCCACGACGCGTTGGCCCTGATGGTCGTGCCACGCGGATTCCCCGTGCACATACGGTGCGAGCACCGACCGTCTGGCCTGCTTGAGCTGCAGAAACACCACATCGTCCTCGCTGGTGCCCTCGAGTAGCGCGACGTACGCCCGAAGCCCGACACTGCCGACTCCGACGACTCGGTGCGCGACGTCGATCAACGTGTATCCCCCCAGCACCCGACGCCAATGCGGGGTGAGGGTGAGCAGGTATTCGTCCAGCCCGACGGCGAGGAGTTCTTCGTCCTTCGCCGAGATGCGCGTCGTGATCGGCGGCTCCTCGACGATCCTGCGCTTGCCCTCGTGCTCCTCGGTGAATCGAGGTAACACGCGGTCACTGGTGCGTCGACGCGCTTTCTTGGTGGCGCGCTTGATCTCCTTGCGCAACGATCCGGCAGTGGCGTCCCGTTGCAATTTCTCCGCCGTCAGCCGCTGGAACGAACGCGACATCAGCGGCTCGTCCGCCAGCCTGGCCACCTCGATCCGATACGAGGACACACAGGCGGTGACGGCATCGCGGCACTGATCCTCGCTGCGTCCGTTCTGCCGCCCGGCCACCCAGATGCTGGCGGCGAGGCGTCGCAGATCCCACTCCCAGGCTCCCGGATGCGCTTCGTCGAAATCGTTGAGGTCGATGACGAGGTCACGTTCCGGCGAGGCGTAGAAGCCGAAATTGCCGAGGTGGGCGTCACCGCTGATCACCGGGTTGATCCCGGTCGAGGGCAGCATCGCGACGTCCCGAGCCATGACGATGGCCGTTCCGCGCAGAAATCCGTAGGGGGATTCGACCATCCGCTCGAGGCGGGTGGGGATCAACCATTCGATTCGGCCCTGGTGAGAGTATTCGATCTGCTTGACCGGATCGGGGCGATCCGGCGGCGCTGTCCATTCCCCCAGCGAGGCGATCGGCACCTTCTCGCGTAGGCGTCGACCCAGTTCGTAGCGCTCGGCCCGGGGGAGCGGCCGAGCGCGCAACGATGCGTACGGCGCGCCGTCGACCCCTACCGAGTCGGTGACGACAGTGTGACCTTTTCCGGAGCCGGACATGTGAGATCACACTAATCGAGCGCTACGGGGCAGCTTTACCGAACTTCCAGTATCCGGTGAAGCAGATCTGCGACTTGGGCACCGAACGCTCGTTCACCAGGTACCGGCGCAGTCCGGTAGCCAGCGCCTGTTCACCGGCGACGTAGACGAACGGGTCGCCGTCCGGAAGCTCGGCCTTCTCCACCGCGGCCAACGCAGCCTCACCCGGCTTGGCAAGGGCGTTGGGACGCACGATCCAATCGATCTCGACGCCTGCCTGCATGTCCTGCTTCTGGATGTCGGCCTCGGTGGGCACTTCGATGAAGGCTTTGACCCGAACGTCCTCCGGCAACGACCGCAGAATGGCGATAACCGCCGGGGCCGCGCTCTCGTCACCGACGAGCAACTGCCAACTCGACTGCCGCTCGAAGGTGTATATCCGCCCTTCGTCGAGGATCGCGACCCGATCGCCTGGAGCGGCCTTCTGCGCCCAGGTCGACGCCGGACCTGCATGGGCCGTTCCGCCGGCTCCACTCCCGATATTCTGAGTCGTTCCGCCGGCTCCACTCCCGTGCACCACGAAGTCCACGTCCAGCTCTGCGCCATTGCCGTGCTTGCCCTGTCCCGGAGCCCGGTACTGGCTGATGGTGTAGTTCCGGACCACCGGCCTGGTGTCTTTGGAGAACGCCAGATACTGCGCGTACCAGAGCATCGAAGTAGCGCTCGGAACACGCGGCTCGTCCTGGCCCGGCTGCGGCAGAAACAGTCGAAACCAATGGTCGTAGCCCATGAATCGGAAGTTCGACAACGAATCGCCGCCGAGGGTGACCCGGATGAAGCTGGGGCTGAGTCGGTCGGTTTCGAGCACGGTCAGGCGGTAGAAGGCGGGCTTGTCCGGCTTGAGGTACTTGCTCATTCCGCAGAGGTTAGCCGACCCTAATCAGCGATGGGGCTGTGTCGATTTCCCTCACTCGGGCCGGCCGCGCCGGTAGCGCTGGACCACCTTGGCTCCGACGGGTACTGCAAACAGCATCATGAAGACCCGGATGACCTGGGCGGCGACGACGAATGTCACGTTCGCACCTGTCGAGGCCGCGATCGCAAGTACCGCGTAGACCCCGCCCGGAGTGGTCGCGAGGTAGCCCTCGTATCCGCTCGTTCCGGTTGCCGACGCCAACCACAATCCGAGCATCGCGCAGCCGACCGTGACGGCGATGATCAACATCAGCGATGCAGGCAGCACCCGTGAGATCGACTTGAGGCTGGCGACGGTGAAGCGCAGTCCGGCCTGCCAGCCGATGACGATGTACGCCGCCCACAGCAACAGCGTCGGGACGGATGCGTCGAACGAGATGCCGAGCACATCGGCGAGCGTGGCCATGATCAGCGGGCCGAGCAGGGCGGGGGCGGGCAGCCGGATCGCGCGAGCCAGCACCACACCGACGACGCCGCAGATCAGGACGAACGTGAGATCGATCCAGAGCGCCTCGTGCACGTCGGCGGTGACCGTCGATTGTCCGGGCTGGGCGCGAAACACCAAGGTCGCGACCAGTGGCAACGTAGTGGTCACCAGCACGACGCGGAGGTACTGCACCACCGCCACGACTCGTTCGTCGCCGCCGAGCTCCTGCGTGATCGCCACCAGTCCCGACGCGCCGCCCGCAACGAGGGCAAGGGAGCCGGTCAGCGAATCGATATCTTTGCGAAGCCCGAGCAGCGCTCCGGCCGCGATCGACAACAGCAGGGTGCCGATGCACGCCAGCAGCACCGGCAGCCAGGTATCGCCCAGTGAGCTCAGGGTCTCGCGCTGCACCAACGTTCCGATTTCGACGCCGAGTATCGCCTGCGCCGCCATCCCGAGTCGGCGCGGCAGCGGGGCCCGTTCGGTACCCGTTGTCGGAGCCCAACCGGCGAGTGCGAACACCACGGCCACCAACAGCGCGACGAACAACGCCGCCGACGGCACACCGAGCGCATCGGCTCCGACGGTCAGTCCGACCGTGACGGCAATCAGCAGCAGCCAGCGAATCAAGAAGGTCGCTCGATCTCACGAACCTCGGGCGGCAGTCCCCACTCGGTGCGGCCCAGGCGACTGAGCGGAGCAATGGTCTCGAACTCGGGGAGGCCGTCCTCGGCCAAAAACTCGGGGCGTACCGACAGCGCGACGACGGTGCCCATGACCACGAAGCAGTTGCCCACCTCGACGACGCGATGCAGCCTCGCTTCGATGGCGATCGGTGCAGCCGCCACTCGCGGCGGCGTCACGATCGAACTGGGTTCGCTCTCGATGCCGACAGCCTCGAACTCGCTGACACCGTGATCGAAGCTCGCCGAGCTGTCGTTGACCTGATCCACCAACGGTGCCGTCGCCAGATTGACGACGAACTCGCCGGTGGCCTCGATGTTGCGCAGACTGTCCTTTCGGCTCACCGACGTGAATTGCACGACCGGCGGCTCCACCGACGAGACCGTGAAGAAGCTGTAGGGCGCGAGGTTCGCCACACCGTCGGCGGACACGGTGGACACCCACGCGATGGGCCTGGGCACCACCGACGCAGTCAGGAGCTGGTAGAAGCGACGTGGGGTGACCTCATCGGGTCGGAAGACTGTACGCACACCTCACATACTGTCAAAGCCCGGTTGCGGCGGCCGACCGGAGCATCTGACACTCTGGAAACTGTGAATCCGTCCACCGCTCAGGCCACCGCAGTCGTCGACGAACTGGCGCGCAGTGGGATCGAAGACGTCGTGCTCTGCCCCGGCTCGCGGAACGCCCCGCTGGCGTTCGCGTTGCAGGAAGCGGACGTGGCCGGTCGCCTGCGGTTGCACATGCGTATCGACGAGCGGACCGCCGGCTTTCTGGCCATCGGCCTGAGCCTGGGCAGCGGACAACCCGTCCCGGTGGTGATGACGTCGGGAACCGCGGTGGCCAACCTGGGGCCCGCCGTACTCGAAGCGAACTACGCCCGCATTCCGCTGATCGTCATCAGCGCCAATCGGCCGTACGAGATGCTCGGCACGGGCGCGAACCAGACCATCGAGCAGCTCGGCCTGTTCGGATCTCAGGTTCGCGCGACGATCAGTCTCGGGCTCGCCGAGGAGGGTCCGAAACAGAACAGTCAGTGGCGCAGTGCGGTCTCGCGCGTCGTCGCGGCTGCGCGTGGTGCACGGTCCGGCAATGCCGGGCCGGTGCACTTCGATATTCCGTTGCGTGAACCCCTGGTTCCCGCCCTCGGTGATCCGGGGGCGCGTCCCGAAGGACGTCCCGACGGGATGCCGTGGACGTCGACCACCCAGGCGACGCTGGACGTGCCGGTCGAGCTGGATCTGACGATCGACACCGTGGTCGTCTCCGGTCACGGCGGTGGGGTGCGTCCGGAGCTGGCCGGCCTGCCGACCGTCGCCGAGCCGACCGCGCCGCTGCACGGAATTGCGTTGCACCCCTTGGCTCTGGCGCAGTTGAAGCCGCGTCAGGCCGTCATCACCGGTCGTCCGACACTGCACCGCCAGGTCTCGGCGCTCCTCGCAGACCCTGCCGTCGACGTCATCGCGCTCACCACCGGCCCGCGGTGGCCGGACGTCTCGGGCAACGTGCTGGCGACCGGCACCCGTGCGGTGACCACCGGCGCACCCGATCCGGCGTGGATCGCGCGCTGTGCTGCCGTATCGGAACGCGCGGAAAAAGCTGTGCACGAACAACTTCGAGAGCACCCCAAGCCGACGGGGCTACATGTGGCCGACACGGTGATGTCGGCATTGCAGCCCGGCGATCAGCTGGTGCTCGGAGCCTCCAACCCCGTGCGCGACGCGGCCCTGGTCTCCACTCCGATCCCGGGCGTGAAGGTTCTGTCGAACCGTGGGGTCGCCGGGATCGACGGCACCGTCTCGACGGCCATCGGTGCCGCGATGGCAGGAAAGCGTAGGACCATAGCGCTTCTCGGGGACCTGACGTTTCTGCACGACGCAGCGGGCATGCTCATCGGAACCGGCGAGCCGCGTCCGGACGATCTGACGATCGTCGTCGCCAACGACGACGGCGGCGGCATATTCGAGCTGCTCGAGCAGGGCGATCCGCAGTATGCGGGCGTGTTCGAGCGAGTATTCGGCACGCCACACGGAATGGATCTCGGTGCGCTGTGCGGGGCTTACCGCGTCGAGCATCGCTTGGTCGAGTTATCGGAGCTGGCAACCGAACTCACCGCGCATGCCGCGGGAATCAGGGTGTTGGAGGTGACCACCGAGCGGTCGGGGTTGCGGGATCTGCACGCGGCGATCCGGGCCCGTCTCTAGAAGGCGTGTGTACGTGCCCGACCGAATATTCGCTGTGAAGGGAAGCCTGTGACGGGTGCATTCGAGGTGCTGGTGGACGATGACCGTACTCAGCTCGAGGCGTTCATCGAGGACTACCGGATCGCGATCGAGGCAACCCTCGATGGCGTCACCGAGGAGCAGGCGCGCCGACGCTTGGTTCCCTCTGCCACAACGCTTCTCGGATTGCTGAAGCATGTGACATGGATGCAGCGAGTGTGGTTCGAGGAGTGCATCGGGGGTGGGACCAGGGCCGCGCTCGGCCTCGCGAGGAGTCCCGCGGAGTCTTACGTCGTCGAGAGCGGCGACACCATCGCCGGTGTCGTCTCGGCGCACGTACAGGCGTGCGCAACAGCCCGAACCGTCGTAGCTCCACTGTCACTCGATGCCGTCGTGACGGGCCATCGCACCGGGCCTCGCACAGTTCATTGGGTATATCTGCAGGTGCTCAGAGAATTGGCCCACCACTGCGGCCATGCCGACATCCTTCGTGAACAGATTCTCGCGGCCTGATCACAGAACTCGGTCGATCGAACGAAGGAGCTGACGAGTGAACAGAACCCTTACGAGTTACGAATCGGCTGCTGACGTGTACGTTCAGCGAACGAGACGCGATTCGACGCGGGCGTGGCAGACATTCGTCGATGAGTTCGTTGCACAGGTCGATGAGGGCCTGGTGCTCGAACTCGGAAGTGGACCCGGTTGGCACGCAGCCGAGCTCGAGCGCAGCGGTCTTCGGGTCGAGCGGAGCGACGGGGCGGCGGCGTTCGTCGAATTGATGGAGAGGGACGGTTACTCGGCTCGCAAGCTCGACATCGTCACGGACGCTTTCGGTGGGATGTACGACGGAATCTTCGCCAACGCTGTCCTCCTGCATTTGAATTCGCTTCAGTTCGAGGCCGTTGTCGCCAAGGCAGCCGCGGCATTGCGTCCCGGCGGGATGCTTGCTTTCACCCTCAAAGAAGGTGACGGCGAGGAATGGAGTAACGAAAAGCTCGATCTTCCGCGCTACTTCAAGTACTGGCGGGAACCGGACGTTCGCGCACGCCTCGATCCGACTGTGTGGGAGTCGGTATCGATTACATCCGAGATGTCCGGCGGTGGGCAGCAGTGGCTGATGGTTCTCGCTGAGCGTTGTCCTTCCTGCGCCGAGTAAATGGCCGGCGTCACCGGTCCAGTCGACGGGTGTCGAGTCGATCTGTTCCAATAGCGTTGTGAATGTACCGATTCGTTCGCTGCCGTTGAGTGTCGCCATTGGGGGAGATGCGGCCGAACTGCTTGTTCTGCAGCGATGTTGTTGGGTTCAGGAAGCGTTTGCGAACGAGACCCTCGACATCCCGCCGCTTCGCGAGACCCTCGACGAAGTGAAGGTGTGGATCGACGAATGGAACGTTTCGATCGTGCGTGACGGCCATCGGTTGGTCGGCGCTGTTCGAGGTCGATTGGTTGGCCACACCTGGGAGATCGGCCGAGTCATGGTGGCACCGGACCTCGCGGGGCGCGGCCTCGGTCGGCGACTCCTGGACGAGTGCGAGCGACTCGCGCCCGCGGAGGCATCGACCTTCGAGTTGTTCACTGGCGCGCGAAGCAGCCGGAACATCGATTTTTACCAGCGAGCCGGCTACCGGATCGTCGATGTCGATGAGACTGCGCCCGGACATATCCGGGGCGCGATCGTGTTTCGAAAGTCTGTGTCGTGACGGTGGTATCGCGCTCCGTGCTGAGATCTCCCAGGATCGCGCTTCACCCGATGGCAGCGCATCACCTGCCCCTGTTGCATGGCCTGGACTCGGACCCCGTGGTGATGGAGTTTCTCCTCGGTAGAGCCCGGACGTCTGCCGAGATCGATGAATTCTGGGGACCCCGTTGCGCAGACACTGCGGCAGACGCGGCGGGCCTCGGTTGGTGGGTCGGCTTCGACGGCGACGAATTTCTCGGCTGGTGGATGCTCGGCCGCAATCCGTCGACTGCTGGTGCGCTCACCGGCAATGATCAGGCCGAGATCGGCTGGCGGGTGATGCGCCGACGCTGGAGGCAGGGTCTGGCGACCGAGGGTGCGTTGCTACTTCTGGACCATGGATTCAATACGCTTGGGCTGCAGCATATTTGGGCGGAGACGATGGCGGTCAACCTCGCGTCACGAGGGGTGATGCGCAGGATCGGGATGCGTCACGTCCGTACGGAAGTCCGCGAATGGACTGACTCGCTGCCCGGCGCGGACCGTGGCGAGGTGCTCTACGAGATCACGGCTACGGAGTGGAAACGAGTCGCAGAGCAGCCTGAGCCACCCCAGCCCTGACGGTTTCTCCGACGTCCTGTCGCAGCGGATGCTCCACTCCAGAATGCGGCCCGGGGGTTCCTCGGTCTCGGGTCCTGAAGTGGAGAGTGAATTGCAGGCCGAGGCCGCCGGACTTGCTAACCCTGTTGCGCCGCAACCCATTCGAGAGTTTCGCCGGTTTCCTGATCGATCATGTCCTTGATCATCTTGTTGATCAGGTCCTCGATCTTGCCACCGACGAGTGGAATCTTCACCGTCGATTCGCCCTTGACGATCAGTTTCGCGCCGGTGCCGTCGGGTCGAAGCGACAGTGTGCCGTTCACCTTCGCGGGCAGACCGGTGGTTCCGCCGATCAGCGTTCCCTCGGCGTGGTCGCCGTCGAGTGGACCCCAGTGATCGGTTCTGGAGACGATCAGCTTGCCCTTGATGACCTTCGTGACGAATCCGGGGAGTTCGGAGGTGCCGACCTCTTCGGTGATGTCGACCGTCAGACCGCCGTCGTCGTGCTTGGTCATCTCGTACCCGTCCGTCTTCTTCGCCTTGGCGAAGCGGGCTGCCCACTGGGCTTCGCTGGTGAGTGCTGCGTGCACTTCAGCGGGAGGATTGGACGATTCGACGGTGAATTCGAAGCTGCGAGACATGAGTGCAGACGCTACCCGAGCCGAGCCCGTTCGGCTGCGAAGTAATCTGTCGAGGTGACCGACACAGCCCGAGGCAGCCGAACCCTGCACAGGACCCGGCTGGTCGTGCTCGTGGTCGCCACCGCGATCTCGGTGCTGGCGGTGTTGCTGGTGGTCGGGGCCTGGCGCAACGACGTCACCATCGACTCCGACAAGGGCACCGCCACCGCCGAAGTGCTGTCGGCAGGTCGGTTGCGGTCGGCCGTCAGCTTCATCACTCCGGACGGCGTGACACACAACCCGGCGCTCGGCGTCCTGTATCCCACCAACCTCGTCGCGGGCCAACGCATAGAGGTCGAGTACTACAAGGCCGACCCCGAAGACGAAGAATTGCTGGTGCGGGTCGCCGGCCGTGACGCCACAGTCGCCATCGTTCCGGCCGGATCGGTCATTGTCGTCACGTGGTTGATCGCCGGGCCCGCGTTGTTCTGGATTCGTCGTAGGGAGGCGCAGAATGCGTAACGCAAAGCTGTGGGGAATCGCCGCTCTCGGATCGGTGGCCGGGTTCGCGTTGGTGAATTTCGGCAACATCGCGTCGTCGATCGTCGTGATGGTGCTTGTCGTGGTGTTCCTACTCGTTCTGACGACTCCGGTGCTGTATCCGCGTTCTCTGTCCGACGACGCCTCGCGCGCTCTGGCAGCAGAGAAGTCCGTTCCGCTCGTCTACTGGCGCCCGGGCTGCATCTTCTGCCTGCGACTGCGGGTGGCGCTGCTGCTGCGCGGGAAGAAAGCAGTGTGGACGAGCATTCGCCAGGATCCGGCCGCGGCAGCGCGAGTTCGTTCGGTCAACGACGGCAACGAGACTGTTCCGACGGTGTTCGCCGCGTCCGAGCACCGCATCAACCCGAATCCGTCATGGGTGCTCACGCAGTTCGTGTGACGTTGGCCCACACGTAACGCTGTCCACATCTGATCGACGGCGAGGCCGCCCAGACTGAGGACCGTGCGAGTAGCCATCGTTGCGGAATCGTTCTTACCCAACATGAACGGCGTCACCCACTCGGTGATCCGTGTCCTCGAACACCTCGACAGGACCGGGCACGATGCCATCGTCATCGCCCCGGACAATCCGTCCGGCCCGAAGGCTGCGACGTGGCACGACAACGTTCCGGTGCACCGGGTGCCGTCCGTGATGGTTCCGAAGGTGAGCTCGTTGCCCGTCGGGGTACCCGGACTCGGCATGGTGTCGGCGTTGCGCGAGTTCGCCCCTGACGTCGTGCATCTGGCGTCACCGTTCCTGCTCGGTGCCGGTGGCCTGGCCGCCGCCAACCGGCTGGACGTGCCCGCAGTTGCCGTCTATCAGACCGATGTCGCCGGCTTCGCCGCGAGCTACGGTCTCGGGCTGACCTCGAAGGCGGCGTGGCGCTGGACCAGAAGACTGCACCGCGGGGCGGCCCGCACCCTGGCTCCGTCCACCTCCGCCGTCGACGCATTGGAGCTGCACGGCATCCCGCGCGTCCATCGGTGGGCCAGGGGAGTGGACGCCGTCCGATTCGCACCCTCCGCCACGTCGCCGACGCTCAGAAGCCAGTGGGGAGCAGACGAGAAGCTGATCGTCGGATTCGTCGGACGGCTCGCACCGGAGAAGCATGTCGAGCGGCTCGCCGTCCTCGCCGCAGACCCGTCGATCCAGCTGGTGATCGTCGGCGGCGGACCCGACACGGCAGCACTGCAGGCCCTGATGCCGAACGCCGTGTTCACCGGCCAACTCGGTGGCGTCGAACTCGCGCAGGCGTACGCCAGTTTCGACGTCTTCGTGCATCCCGGCGAGCACGAAACCTTCTGCCAGGCAGTTCAGGAAGCGCTCGCCAGCGGAGTGCCCGTCATCGGACCCGACGCCGGCGGCCCGCGCGATCTGATCTCGCATTGCCGCAACGGCTATCTGCTGCCGGTCGAGAGGTTCACCGAACTGCTACCCAGCGCAGTCGGAGCCCTGGCCGAACCCATCGCTCGCGCCCGCTTCGGCGACGCCGCCCGCAAGTCGGTTCTGCACCGCACCTGGCCGGCCATCTGCGACGAGCTGATCTCTCACTACTACGACGTGCAAGGCATCACAGCGCCGCAGGCAGCGAACGTTGCTTGAGTAGTCTGGACCTCGTGGCCCAGACATCACGCGCAACCCTGGCAAAAGAGCCCCACGAGGTGGCGTCGATGTTCGACGGCGTCGCCCGGCGATACGACATCACCAACACGGTTCTGTCGTTCGGGCAGGACCGGAGTTGGCGCAAACTGACTCGGCGCGCCCTCGATCTCAAACCTGGCGAGCGAGTACTCGACCTCGCGGCAGGAACCGGCGTCTCGACCGTCGAACTCGGACGCAGTGGAGCCTGGTGCGTGGCCACCGACTTCTCCAAGGGCATGTTGCAGGCGGGACTGCAACGCGGTGTCCCGATGGTCGCCGGCGATGCGATGGCACTGCCCTACGCCGACGCCAGCTTCGATGCGGCCACCATTTCGTTCGGCCTCCGCAACGTCTCGGACTTCGACGCCGGACTGCGCGAGATCGCCCGCGTCACCAAACCCGGTGGCCGTCTTGTGGTGTCGGAATTCTCCACCCCGGTGTTCGGCCCGTTCCGCACCGTGTACATGGAGTACCTGATGAAGGCGTTGCCGAAAGTCGCTCGCGCAGTGAGCAGTAACCCCGATGCCTACGTCTATCTGGCCGAGTCCATCCGCGCGTGGCCCACGCAGGAACAGTTGGCGCAGCGCATCGCGGACGCCGGCTGGACCGACGTGCAGTGGCGCAACCTCACCGGTGGAATCGTGGCGTTGCACAAGGCAATTCGACCCTGACCGGACTCATGAGAAGGGCGGTCGGGAATCGATCTTGAGTGACCCGGTTCCCGACGCCCTCCAGGTGCGGGCGACGAGGTCGCTGTCGGCTTCGGTGATCAGGTTGCCCATGCATCGGACGGCAACCTTCATCAGGGCTCGTGAGCGCATGCCCACCGGTCCCGCTGCGGGCAGGAATCTCGGCACGGTCAACAGGCCGGCGAGGCGTCGCGCGATGGAGAAGGCCTGACCGTAGTGCTCGCGCAGCAGGGTGGGCCAGGCGTCGGTGAGGTCGGAGTGATCGAGCAGGTCGACGACCATGCGGCCGCCCTCGAGACCGTAGTCGATGCCCTCGCCGTTGAGTGGGTTCACGCAGGCTGCGGCGTCGCCGATGATGGCCCAGTTGGTGCCCGCGACTCCGGAGACAGCGCCGCCCATCGGTAGCAGCGCCGACGCTACCGAGCGCAGTTCACCCGTCAACGCCCATTCCGGACGCCGCTGCTGGGTGTAGAGGTCGAGCAATGGGCGCAACGCGCCCGGTGCGGGTTTCTTGGCGGTGGCCAGGGTTCCGACGCCGATGTTGATGTTGCCGTCGTTCAGTGGGAAGACCCAGCCGTAACCGGGTTGCAGAGTGCCTGCGGCGTCACGCAATTCGAGGTGCGAGCTGATCCATTCGTCGTCGCTGCGTCCCGAGGTGATGTATGCACGAGCTGCGACGCCGAATGCGGTGTCCCGGTGCCACTGCCGCCCGAGTTGCTTGCCCAGGGTCGAGCGGACGCCGTCGGCGACGATCAGTGTGCGGCAGGAGATCTCGTGTGTTCCGGTCGCGGCCTGCAGGGTCACGGACCGGACGGAGTTGCCCTCTCGGGTGACGGCAACGGCCTTCGATCCCTCGGCCATGACCGCCCCGGATTCGACGGCAACTGCGCGAATTCGATCGTCCAATTCGGTTCGGGATACGGCACTTCCGACGGTCGGCAGGGATTTGCTCGGCCACTCGAGTTGCAGTTCCTGACCGAATCCGCTCAACCGCAGACCGCGATTGCGTGCTTTGCCGCGCACCCAGTCGCCGAGGCCGAGCTGATCGAGTTCGGCGACGGCGCGAGGGGTCAGGCCATCGCCGCAGGTCTTGTCCCGAGGAAAGACGGCTGCGTCGACGAGGACGACATCGCGGCCCGATCGTGCTGCCCACGCCGCTGCGGACGATCCTGCAGGGCCCGCGCCCACGACCAGAACGTCGGTCGAGGTGGGAGGGGACGGGTCGGGAGTGCTCACATGGTCCAGTATCCCGATTTCTACCGACGGTGCGTCGAGGGCCTCCGGTTAACGCCGTGTGAACGCTTGTTTCATAGATTCAGAATCTATGGACGGAACGTTCATGACGGGTCTAGCGTCTCTCACGTGCACCGACCGATCCTCCTACTCGACTTCGACGGCACCGTCTGCCTCGGCGACGACCCCGTGCGGGCTTACGCAGACGCTGTCGCCGACGGCCTCGACACCGCCGCTGCCGAAACGCTGCGCGCAGGGTTGACGGCTTTCCTGGAGACCGGCGCGGGGGAGTACCTCGACGGCTACTCGGCCGTCCAGCACCTGTCGACGGGCGTCGATGCTGCCACCCTTGCCGCTGCGTATGCGCACTCGCGCGAACGCTTGGCAGTAGGCGAACTCGAGGTGTGGGCTCCCGCCGGGCTCACGGACTTTCTCGATCGCGTCTCGGCCGAGGTGGTCCTCGCCACCAATGCCCCGCAGCACGGCGTGATGGAAACCCTCGAACGTCTCGGTCTGATCGGGCGCATGGACCGTGTGTTCACCGATGCAGGTAAGCCCGAGAAAATGCCCGAGCTGGTGGACTCGCTACTGAACACACGGCCACCGCACCTACTGGCCAGCGTTGGTGACATCTGGCGCAACGATCTCGACGCGCCGCATCGACGCGGTGCCGTCACCGCGTACATCGACCGTCACGGTCATCCTCGGCCCGAGGCGACGTTCTCCGCCTCGACGTTTCAGGCGATGTACGACGAACTCCTCGAATGGTCCACCGATCCAGCAGCATTCGCACTCACCCACGAAGGACAGTCATGAGAATTCGTACGCCCTTGCTCGCGGTGGTCGCCACCGGACTGCTCACTGCCTCGTTGGCCGGATGCGGTGCTCGCGACGAGTCCACCACCGAGTCCTCGGCTGCGTCGCCCTGCACCGGGTCCAGTGCTGCAGATGCAGCCGACCCCTCCGAGTTGACGCTGGCTCTCGTCCCCTCGGGGGATGCAAACAAGCTCGTCGAAACCGTCAAGCCGCTGCAGGACGCACTGACCGAGCGCCTCGGCATCCCCGTCCGCGGCGTCATCACCCAGGACTACCAGGCGGCGGTGGAGGCAATCGGTGCGAATCAGGCGCAGATCGGCATGCTGCCGCCTCTGCAGATGGTGCAGGCGTGCAACAAGTACGGTGCCGAGCCGGCTCTGCAAACCGTGCGCAAGGGCAAGACCACGTACGCCGCGCAGTTCTACACCAACAATCCCGACAAGTACTGCGAGGACGCACCCGTCACCGGAGCCAACGGCCTGCTCTACTGCAATGGCACCGAAAGTGGTACGGGCCCAGCCGGACTCGATTCGCTGAGCAAGATGAAGGATGCCAAGACCGTCATGTTGCAGTCCGCGTCCTCGGCCGGATTCGTCTTCCCCTCCGCCGCGCTGAAAGAGGCCGGCATCGACTCGACCACCGATCTCGACCTGACACAGGTCACCTCGCACCCGGCGGCAGTGCTGTCGGTGAACAACGGCGACGACGAGGTGGGTGTGTCGTTCTGGGACGCCCGTGAAACCGTCGTGAAAGACACCCCTGATGTGGCGAAGAATCTGGTGGTCTTCGCCCTGACCAACGAGATCCCCAACGACGGTGTCTCGATCAGCAGTTCGCTCAGCCCTGATCTACAGCAGCGCATCTCGGACGCGATGGAGGATTACGCGTCCACCCCCGAGGGCGTCGAGGCTCTGACGGCGATCTACCAGATCACCGGGCTCGACAAGGCCGATCCCGCCGCGCTGCAGCAGGCGCAGACCGAGGCGGACTCCATCGGCCTGGGGAACTGATACGGATGAGCGGCGACAGCATCGCATTCGACAATGTCTCGGTCACCTATGCGGGCGGCCATACCGCGCTCGACGGCGTGACGCTGGAGATTCCGGCGGGCCAGATGGTTGCCGTCGTCGGATTGTCGGGCGCAGGAAAGTCCACGCTGATTCGCACCATCAACGGCCTCGTTCCGGTCACTTCCGGCACCGTGACCGTCGGTGATCGAGCCGTGAACACGCTGAGCAGCAGGGGTTTACGGGATCTGCGCGGCGACATCGGGATGATCTTCCAGGGCTTCAATCTCGCCAAGCGCACCAGCGTGTTGAACAACGTGATGATGGGCCGGCTGCACAGCTCGTCAATGTGGCGAACGCTGCTCGGTGCGTGGTCGGCCGAGGACACCGAGTTGGGAATGCAGGCGCTCGAACGCGTCGAGATCGTCGGAAAGGCCTACGAGAAGGCGTCGTCGCTCTCCGGCGGTCAGCAGCAACGGGTCGCCATCGCGCGAGCATTGGCGCAAGGGCCGCGGGTGATCCTCGCGGACGAACCGGTGGCCTCGCTCGATCCGCCGACCTCGCACGTCGTCATGCGGGATCTGCAACGCATCAACGCAGATCTCGGCATCACCGTCGTCGTCAACCTGCACTTCCTCGATCTGGCCAGGCGCTACGGCGACCGGTTGATCGGACTGCGCGACGGCAAAGTCGTGTTCGACGGCCATGGCCGCGACGCCGACGAATCTGTGTTCGAGAGTATCTACGGCCGCTCGCTGACCGCCGAGGACGTGCTAGAGGCCAAGGCCGAGCTGTGACCAGTCAGGTAGTGGAACGGCCGCGCAAACCGCGGAACGCATGGAAAACCGTTGTTGTCCTTGCCATCATCACCGTCATCACAGTCTGGGCCGGGATCGGTGTCGGTGCTGACGTGGGCGACATCATCGACAACTGGGGCAACGCCACCGGCAAGCTGATCCAATTGATTCAGCCCGACTACTGGTTCTTCCCCGAGACCGTCGACGCGATCCTCGAGACGCTGCAGATGGCCGTCATCGCGACGGCGATCGGAGCCGCGATCTCCTTTCCACTCAGTTTTGCGGCCTCACATGTCACCAACCCGAATCGACCGTTGCTGACGGTCGTGCGCGGAATCATGAATGTCGTACGCGCCGTGCCGGATCTGCTGTACGCGGCGGTGTTGGTCGCGGTGGTCGGTACCGGAGCGTTGTCGGGAATTCTGGCGCTGATCGTGTTCAACGTCGGCATCATCGTCAAGCTCGTCTCCGAGGCACTCGACTCCGTCGATCGCGGTCCGCAGGAAGCGGCGCTCGCTGCCGGAGGCACCTGGATCGCGGCCGATCGCAGTGCTGTTGCACCGCAAATCTTTCCGGCGTTCGTCTCGCAGAGTCTCTACACTTTGGAGCTGAACGTCCGCGCCTCGGCGGTCATCGGACTCGTCGGCGCAGGTGGTCTCGGCATGCTCATCGACAACGTCCGCACCTTCTACAAGTATCACCAACTCAGCCTCATCATCCTCGAGATTCTCGTCATCGTCCTGGCGCTGGAACTGATCTCGTCC
This sequence comes from Rhodococcus ruber, assembly GCF_027270735.1. Lineage (GTDB taxonomy): Bacteria > Actinomycetota > Actinomycetes > Mycobacteriales > Mycobacteriaceae > Rhodococcoides > Rhodococcoides rubrum_A. Next base: position 16,118 of record NZ_JAPWIJ010000008.1, read on the forward strand.
TGGGCCCGCCGAAAGTTGGTCGGATGAGCGTCATCGACCGCACCGCCCGCGTCACACCGGCTCGGCCGCGGAAGCCGCGGAGCACCCTGCGCACGGTCGTGTGGGCGGGCATCGTCGCACTGTTCGCACTGTCGTTGTACGGCATCGAGATTCGCTGGGACAGGCTCCTGGACCTACCGCAGAACCTGGTGCGTTACGCAGGACTGATGTTCGTGCCGCCGGACGTCTCCGCGCTGGGCAAGGCCGTCTCGGCCACCATCGAATCGGTGCAGATGGCGTGGTTCGGAACGGTGCTCGGCATCGTCGTGTCGTTTCCGCTGAGCTTCCTCGCGGCCGCGAACATCGGGCCGCTCTGGCTGCGATGGCCGCTGCGCGTGGTGTTCGCCGTCATCAGGGCGGTGCCCGAGGTCGTCATAGCGATTCTCATCCTGTCGGTCACCGGGCTGACCGCGTTCACCGGAGCGCTCGCGATTGCCATCGGCTCGGTGGGCACCCTCGGCAAATGGGGATACGAGGCCATCGAAGGTGCCGAGAAGGGGCCGATCGATGCAGCCCGGGCTGCGGGTGGTTCGACGGCGCAGATCGTGCGGTGGGGACTGTGGACCGACGTCGCCCCCGAGGTGTTCGCGTTCTGGCTCTATCGCTTCGAGATCAATGTTCGCGCGTCGGCAATCCTGGGTTTGATCGGTGCAGGCGGTATCGGCAGCATGCTCGTCGACAACGTGCAGTACCGGCAGTGGGGTGCTGTGGGCATGCTGCTGATCGTCGTCGTGGTCATCACCGTGATCATCGATCAGATCTCCGGGCGGGTGCGTCGCCGCATCATCGACGGACACTGGGGCAGGAGCGCAGCCCGCGGAGCGACCAGACGGGGCAGGAGCGCAGCCCGCGGAGTGACCAGATCGGGCCGGCAGGGAAAAGTATGAGCAAGATATGAGCATGGATCTCGCGCCGGGTGGAGTCGTCCCGCACATCAGGTCGATCATTCCGTCGTTGCTGCCGGCCGAGCGGGCTGTCGCCGAAGTCTTTCTCGAACGTCCCGCCGATATCGTCGAGATGTCCTCGCAGCAGGTCGCCGACGCGGCAGGCGCATCGCGGGCCTCGGTGGTGCGTACCTGCCAGAGTCTCGGCTTCGGCGGGTATCAGCAGTTACGGGTGCTGCTTGCGCGCGATGCGGCGCGCGCGCTACCCACCCAGGAGCGTTCGGCAGACGGCCCCTTCGCCATCGTGACGGAGACGTTCGCCCACGTCGGTGAGTCCATCGCAGCGATGACGGCTCTGCTCACCACCGAGGACGTCACGCGCGCCGTGTCCACCCTCGCCGGTGCCGAGTCCATCGTGGTCATCGGCAACGGGCTCTCGGCCGCGCTTGCTGCCGATACCGATGCCCGGATGCGTTCGTTGGGTCTCCGCTCGTACGCTCCGACCGACTCCATCGCCCAGCAGGTTGCCGTACGTCTTCTGACCGACCGTGACGTCGCCCTGATCATCAGCGGGTCAGGCGCGACGAGTGCATCGACCAAGGCCGCTCAGGCCGCGCGGGAGCGGGGAGCCACCGTGGTGTCGGTGACGTCGTTCGCTCGCTCGACTCTCGTGGCCGCGTCGGACATAGCTCTGGTGGTGGGCATGCGGGATCTCAGTTTCCAACGGGAACTCGCCGTCACCAGCCGGATTCCGCACGTGATCCTGCTCGAGGGACTGATGGCGGCGCTGACCGACGCGTTGGGGGACAGGGCGTCGGCGGCGATGGCCGCGACCCTGGAAGTCATTTCCGGCAACCTGGGTGAGTGAAGCGTCACCTGTGGTCGGTGCCACCGTCCCGTCGGTGTGCACACTAGGTTCACTACGGTAGAGGCGAGCAGCGGCGCTGAAGCCACTGCCGGCATGTCGACGACAGGACAGGGACCAACATCGTGAGTACAGACGACGCTGCCGTAGCAACGGTCGTTGCCGGAGTCGACCTGGGTGACCCGGAGCTCGCGCGATCCGTCGCCGACGGCCTCGCACGCGTCGAGGAGCTGATGATCAGCGAACTCTCCGATGGAGAAGAGTTCCTGACCGAGGCCGCGCTGCACCTGGCCAAGGCCGGCGGAAAGCGATTCCGCCCCCTGTTCACGGTGCTCACCGGCCAGCTCGGACCGTCACCGACCGACCCGGCGATCGTCACCGCCGCCACGGTCGTCGAACTGGTTCATCTCGCGACGCTCTATCACGATGACGTCATGGACGAGGCGTCGATGCGCCGCGGTGCGGAGAGCGCGAACTCACGCTGGGGCAACAGTGTGGCGATTCTCGCGGGCGACTACCTCTTCGCTCACGCGTCGCGTCTGGTGTCCACCCTCGGACCCGACGCCGTCCGCATCATCGCCGAGACCTTCGCCGAGTTGGTCACCGGACAGATGCGCGAGACGATCGGAGCCAAGGGTGCCGAGGATCCCGTCGCGCACTACCTGAAGGTCGTGTGGGAGAAGACCGGGTCGCTCATCGCCTCCTGTGGGCGCTTCGGCGGCACGTTCAGTGGCGGCGATGCCGAGCACGTGGGACGCCTCGAGCGCCTCGGTGACGCCGTCGGCACCGCGTTCCAGATCTCCGACGACATCATCGACATCTCCTCGGCCACCGAGCAGTCGGGTAAAACTCCGGGTACCGACCTGCGCGAAGGAGTACACACTCTCCCGGTGCTCTTCGCGCTGCGCGAGGAGGGTGCCGACGGCGACCGCCTGCGCGAGATCCTGGCCGGCCCGGTCACCGAGGACGCCCTGGTCACCGAGGCCCTCGAGCTGTTGCAGCGCTCGCCGGGAATGGTCTCGGCCAAGAAGACGCTGGGCGAATACGCAGCTCGGGCCCATGCAGAACTTGCGCAGCTGCCGCAGGGACCGGCCAACGATGCACTCGGCCGGTTGGTGAACTACACCGTGGAACGCGTCGGGTAGGCCGGGAACCGCAGTTCGGGGTGTTGTCGTTGAATCGGGTAGTAATTACCCGGTACGAGGAGGCACTTCGGAGATGAACGGTTACGCGAACGGCGCGAAGACTTTCGGCCTGCTGGTCGGAATGTCTGCACTCATCGTCTTCATCGGCTCGCTGTTCGGTAACGCGACCATCCTGGTCGGCTCGATAGTCCTGGCGGTCGGCGTCAACGGCTACGCATATTTCAACAGCGCGAAGATGGCCTTGCGGTCGATGCACGCGGTGCCGGTGACCGAGCTCGAACAGCCGGCGATGTATCGCATCGTGCGCGAGTTGGCGACGGCCGCTCATCAGCCGATGCCTGCGCTGTATGTGAGCCCGACCAACAACCCCAACGCCTTCGCCACCGGGCGAAACCCGCGCAACGCGGCCGTGTGCTGCACCGAGGGCATTCTGCGGATCCTCGACGAGCGGGAACTGCGCGCGGTGCTCGGCCACGAGCTGTCGCACGTCTACAACCGCGACATTCTGATCTCGTCGGTTGCCGGTGCAATGGCTTCGGTCATCTCGGGTCTGGCGAACCTGGCCTTCTTCGCCAACGTCTTCGGTGGACGCGGCAACGGGGGAGCGAATCCGGTCGCGCTGCTGCTGGTGTCGATGCTGGGGCCCATTGCGGCCAGCCTGGTTCGCCTCGCGGTCTCTCGCTCGCGTGAGTATCAGGCCGACCAGTCCGGTGCCGAGTTGACCGGTGATCCGCTGGCGCTGGCGTCGGCGCTCCGGAAGCTCGAGCAGGGAGTGCAGCTGGCACCGCTGCCGCCGGAGCCGCGGCTGGCGGCGGAGTCACATCTGATGATCGCCAACCCGTTCCGGATCGGCGACAAGGCGGGCGCGCTCTTCGCCACCCACCCACCGATGGCCGACCGCATCGAGCGCCTCGAACGGATGGCCGGCCACCGGCCGTATTGAGCGGCGCAGGAGTGGAGCCTGCGGAACGACCCAGGTGAGAAGTCGCTCTATCGGTAGTTGACGAACTGCAGTGCGATACCGAAGTCCTCGTTCTTGAGCAACTGCTGGATGGCCTGGAGGTCGTCGCGCTTCTTGCTGCTGACGCGCAGCTCGTCGCCCTGAATCTGCGCCTTGACGCCCTTGGGGCCGTCGTCGCGGATCTTCTTCGAGATCTTCTTGGCGTTCTCGGTACTGATGCCCTGTACGAGCTTTCCGGTGACCTTGTAGACCTTGCCCGACGCGGCAGGATCGTTGGTCTCGAAGGCCTTGAGCGAGACGTCGCGTCGAATCAGCTTCTCCTTGAACACGTCCAGGGCGGCTTTGACCTTCTCCTCGGATTCGGACGTGATGACGATGGTCTCGGCCTCTCCGCTACCGGACCATTCGATGCTGGTGTCGGATCCGCGAAAGTCGAAGCGGGTCGCCAGCTCCTTCGCGGCCTGTCCCAGAGCGTTGTCCACTTCCTGGCGGTCGACTTTGCTCACTACGTCGAAGGACGAATCAGCCACTTCTCACACTCTCCAGTCGAATCGAAATATTTGATGTGGCGATGGTGTCGGCCCACATCCTGCAGGGACTTTATCGGCCCGCTACCGACCGTATCCACCCGGTTTGCGTTCCGGGGGGACGTTCGTTGTATTCTTCTCACCGCGCCGAAGAGCAGTACGAGCTTCGATCGCAGCACGGCAGATTGCCCGAGCGGCCAATGGGAGCGGACTGTAAATCCGTCGGCTTATGCCTACGTAGGTTCGAATCCTACATCTGCCACACCTGGAACCCCGGCGAGTCTTTCTCTCGCTGGGGTTTCCATGTGAAGAGGACTTGCATGGGTCGCTGACCACGTAATTTGGTACTGGGCGCTCCGAATGTGTAACCTCTTGAAGGCTTCAGCGCACGGCAATGTCGTGAACTGATCCCGCCCCCTTAGCTCAGTCGGTAGAGCGTTTCCATGGTAAGGAAAAGGTCAACGGTTCGATTCCGTTAGGGGGCTCGCTGGATTGGATTGCTCGACGTCGCGTTCCTCACGTGGGATGGTAGACGATGAGCACCTGAGGCGGTGTAGCTCAGTTGGTAGAGCAAACGACTCATAATCGTTGCGTCGCCGGTTCAAGTCCGGTCACCGCTACACAGTAGGCAAGCACGACCAGCAGCACCCACGAACAGTCCTGATTGACCCAGATCAGATTTACCCGAAAGTAGGCGTCCAGTGGCCTCCTCCACCGATGTGCGGCCCAAGATCACCTTGGCCTGCGAGGTTTGCAAGCACCGCAACTACATCACCAAGAAGAACCGTCGGAACGATCCCGACCGTATCGAGCTGAAGAAGTTCTGCTCCAACTGCGGAACGCACCGGGCTCACCGCGAATCTCGCTAGATTGCACGGCTCGCTGGTTCGCAGTTCCGATCTCTAATCGGCGCCCGGCGTTAGGTCGCATTTTCTTCCCCTAACGGCTCTTGCGTCCAGGGTAGAAAAGGTCTCCACCGTGTCACAAGCTCCACATGACGTCCCGACCATGGATGCGTCCGCACACGCGGCGTCCATGGTCGGTTCTCATTTCCGCGTCGACGACTTCTACGAGGTCGGCCGCGAGAAGATTCGTGAATATGCGCGTGCCGTCCAGGATTCTCATCCCGCGCATCACGACGAGGACGCAGCGAAGGGCCTCGGTTACGACGGCCTCCTCGCGCCCTTGACCTTCGTTTCGCTGCTCGGCATCATGTCGCAGACCCGGATGTTGCAAGAGGTCATCACGGGTTATGACCCCAGCCAAATTCTGCAGACCGATCAGCGCCTGGAATTTCATCGCCCGATTCAGGTCGGGGATCGAATTTTCTGCGACGTGTATCTCGAGTCGTTCCGGCAGATGAGTGGCAGCGACATCATGACCACGAAGAACATCATCACCGATCAGAACGGCGATCTCGTTCAGACCACCTGGACGACCATCGTGGCGCGTACAGGCGGGGAGATCGACGAGAACATCGCCCATGCGGTCAAGGAAGTGATCAGGCATGGCGCTTCGTAACTTCGACGATGTGTCCGTCGGCGAGGAGTTGCCCGAGCGAGTCGTGTCACTGACCCGCGGCGACCTGGTGAACTACGCAGGCGTATCCGGCGATCCCAACCCGATTCACTGGAGCGACGAAGTAGTCGAGATGGCCGGGCTGGACAACGTGATCGCGCACGGCATGCTCACGATGGGCCTCGGCGCAGGCTTCGTCACATCATGGCTCGGTGATCCGGGTGCGGTCACCGAGTACAACGTGCGCTTCTCCACCCCGGTCTACGTCTCGGCAGATTCCGCAGCGCAGGTCGAGTTCACCGGCAAGATCAAATCGATGGACGCCGAGGCGCGAACTGCGACCGTTGCCATCGTCGCGAAGTCCGCGGGCAAGAAGATTTTCGGGCGAGCGACCGCTACGGTCCGCTTGGCCTGAGCATGGTCGATTCGGCGGAGATCGTTCACCGCCGGGACGACGGGATTTATCTGTTCCGAAGGGTGTGCAGTACACTGAGATTTCTGGGGTAATCCGGCGCTCTGCGCTGCCCGCGTCCTCTTCCCGAGGGTGCGTGGGCCGCGTGTACGAGCCGGATGGACACCAGAGCGGCCGAGAAGTTTCGGCCGAAGGGGCGTAGCTCAATTGGTAGAGCAACGGTCTCCAAAACCGTAGGTTGCAGGTTCAAGTCCTGTCGCCCCTGCCCAAGGTGTCAGCAACTGAGAGGAACGACGTGAGCGAGGAGCGCGGTAAGCGCGACGGTCGATCGGGGGAGTTCGAGGACTCTTCGGCCCCAGACGACGTCGTACCTGGCTCCGAGGGCCGTCTCTCCGATGCTGACACGACCGCCGGTGAATCCGCTGCAGAGGCAGTGGTGCCCACCGGTAAGCGATCGTCGAGCAGGTCCCGCGGCAGTGCAGCGGGCGTGTCGATGACGAAAGCCGCGTCCGCTGCGCCGGCGAAGACCAAGACAGGCAAGGGACGTTCGGGCAAGGCCAAAGCCGACAAGCGACCGAACGTGTTCTTGCGTCTGCTGCAGTTCTTCCGCGAGGTCGTCGCCGAGCTGCGCAAGGTCATCTGGCCGAACAAGAAGCAGATGGTCACCTACACCACAGTCGTACTCGTCTTCCTGGCGTTCATGGTCGCGTATATCAGCGGTCTCGACGTGTTGTTCCTCAAGGGCGTCGGCTGGCTGTTCGGCTGACCGACACGGCTGACTTTTCGACGATCGAACCGAGCAGGAAACTAGAGAAAGGGTGCTGACGTGAGCACGCCGCACAACGACGCCACCGAAGTGGCCGCATTCGACGCCGATGTCGAGGCGACCAAGCAGGGCCTCGAAGCGGAGCAGGCCGCTCAGGACCGCGAGACCGACGAAGCAATCAAGGCCGATGTGGCCGCTGCCGCCGGGGACGACGTTCCCGCCGAAGACGGCGAGGCCGATGCCGCAGCCGACGCCGATGTCACGGCAGAGCCCGAGGATCCCGTCGCCGAGATGAAGGCGGCTCTACGCCGTGCTCCCGGCGACTGGTACGTCATCCACAGCTACGCCGGATACGAGAACAAGGTCAAGGCCAACCTCGAGACCCGTGTGCAGAACCTCGACGTCGGCGACTACATCTTCCAGGTGGAAGTTCCCACCGAAGAGGTCACCGAGATCAAGAACGGTCAGCGCAAGCAGGTCAACCGCAAGGTTCTGCCCGGCTACATCCTGGTCCGCATGGAACTCAACGACGAGTCCTGGGGCGCGGTACGCAACACCCCCGGCGTCACCGGATTCGTCGGCGCGACCTCGCGTCCGTCACCGTTGACCATCAACGAGGTCGTCAAGTTCCTCATGCCGCAGGAAGGTGCCAAGAAGGACGCGAAGGCGACCGCAGGCGCAAGCGACCAGAGCGGCGACACCACGTCGAAGCCGACCATCGAGGTCGACTTCGAGGTCGGCGAGTCGGTCACCGTCATGGACGGCCCGTTCGCGACTCTCCCCGCCAGCATCAGCGAGGTCAACGCAGAGCAGCAGAAGCTCAAGGTGTTGGTATCGATCTTCGGCCGTGAAACACCGGTCGAGCTCGGCTTCACCCAGGTCTCCAAGATCTAGAAGCCGCGCGCACAGACTTGCAGTAGCAACCGCAAGAAACCCGAGCGAATACAAGGAAAAAGAAATGCCCCCGAAGAAGAAGAAGCTGGCCGGGATCATCAAGCTTCAGATCCAGGCCGGTGCCGCCAACCCGGCACCGCCCGTCGGCCCCGCATTGGGCCAGCACGGCGTCAACATCATGGAGTTCTGCAAGGCGTACAACGCCGCGACCGAGTCGCAGCGCGGCAACGTCGTGCCGGTCGAGATCTCGGTCTACGAAGACCGCACGTTCGACTTCAAGCTCAAGACTCCTCCCGCTGCCAAGCTGCTGCTCAAGGCTGCAGGCGTGGCAAAGGGCTCCGGCGAGCCGCACAAGACCAAGGTCGCCAAGGTGACCATGGATCAGGTGCGCGAGATCGCCAAGACCAAGCAGGAAGACCTCAACGCCAACGACATCGATCAGGCCGCGAAGATCATCGCCGGCACTGCTCGCTCGATGGGCATCACCGTCGAAGGCTGATTCTCAGCCCTCAAGCATCACACGTGGGAGAGCCGGCCAGGCTCGTCAACCACACTGAACTCGAACGAAGGACAGCAAGACATGGCAAAGCGCAGCAAGGCCTACCTCGAGCAGGCCGCAAAGATCGACCAGGACAACCTCTACTCGCCTCTCGAAGCCGCAAAGCTGGCCAAGGAGACCGCGTCGAGCAAGTTCGACCCCACCGTCGAGGTTGCAGTGCGACTCGGCGTCGATCCCCGCAAGGCGGATCAGATGGTGCGCGGCACCGTCAACCTTCCCCACGGCACCGGCAAGACCGCTCGGGTTATTGTTTTCGCCGCTGGTGAGAAGGCCGCAGAGGCCGAGGCAGCAGGAGCCGACGTCGTCGGTGCAGAAGATCTGATCGAGCGCATCCAGGGCGGATTCCTGGATTTCGACGCCGCGATCGCCACCCCCGATCAGATGGCCAAGGTCGGCCGCATCGCCCGTGTCCTCGGACCGCGTGGCCTGATGCCGAACCCGAAGACGGGCACGGTCACCAACGACGTGACCAAGGCTGTCAACGACATCAAGGGCGGCAAGATCAACTTCCGCGTCGACAAGCAGGCCAACCTGCACTTCGTGATCGGCAAGGCCTCGTTCGACGAGACCAAGCTGGTGGAGAACTACGGCGCAGCGCTGGACGAGATCCTGCGTGCGAAGCCGTCGTCGGCCAAGGGTCGTTACGTCAAGAAGGTCACCGTTTCGACCACCACCGGACCTGGCGTCCAGGTCGATCCGAACCGTACGCGCAACCTCCTAGAGGACGACGCGAACGCGTAATTCTTTCAGCTCCGAACCAAGGCCGGTCTCCCTGTGGGAGGCCGGCCTTCGTCGTATGGTCGTGCCGAAGATCTAGGCCGCGTTCGCGCGAGCGAAGTTGGCCAGGATGATGCCGCTGATGCGGTCGAGCAACGCGGCGGGTAGGTCGTGTGCCATGCCGTCGATCAGCGTCAGTTCGGCACCGGGGACGGCGCGGGCGATGGCCTTGCCGCAGGACGGTCGGACCAGTCTGTCGGCGGTGCCGTGAATGACGGTGGTCGGTGCGGTGATCTTCTTCGCGTACGGCCGCAAGCTGCCGGTGCCGGTGATCGCAGCCATCTGACGCACGACGCCCGACGGGTTGTAGTTCCGCTCGTACATCACCTGCGCGATTTCCAGTTGCTCCTCGAGTGGAGTGCGGAAGCCGGGAGAGCCGATGGTGGACAGAGTCTTCGCTGAATGCGCGATGATGTCCTCTTTCGTGGCGTCCTTCCCGACGCCACCGAGCAGGGGGAGCAGGGCGCGTGGGTCCGGCGGAGGCAAGAACGGCTCGTTGGTGCTCGAGAAGAGAATGCCCACCGATTCGGTTCGTTCGGGGTAGCTACCGGCGAAGACCTGAGTGATCATCCCGCCCATCGACGCACCGACGACGTGCACGGTATCGATCCCGAGGTGATCGAGTACTCCGACGGCATCTGCGGCCATGTCGACGATCGTGTACGGGACGTCCGAGGACATCCCCAGCTCGTGTCGGATCATTCGAAGGATCTGGGATCCCCGCACCTTCTGGCCGGTCATCTTCGTGGACAGTCCGATGTCGCGGTTGTCGATCCGGATCACTCGGTATCCTGCATCGACGAGGCGGGTACAGAAATCCATGGGCCACAACGTCAATTGCGCGGACAGGCCCATGATCAGCAGGACCGCGGGATCGTCGACCGAACCCATGTCCTCGTACGCGATCTCGACTGAGTTCGCCGGCGCAGTACCTTGTTCGATTCTCATGATGTCGTTCCTACCAGCCCGGCTCGCCGAGTATCGGCACCACCAGGTAGCTCGGACTCTCCGGGTCGATGCTGATGTCCTGTTTGCGCAGCCGCGTACGCAGTAGATCCGGCAGGATCGGAATGAACCGTGGTGTGTCGGTGGCGAATACGTCGACTCGCAGTCGGTGTCCGGCCGCGATGACGGCCTCGGTGGTGAGGATGTCGATGTCGAGAAGTATGGGTTTGCCGATGGGCACAGGGAGTAGTGCCGCTTCGGTGAGTGGGTGGTACGGCCGGGTGTAGTCGCCGTTCGGGGCGAACAGCGAGCGCTCGTCGTCCACGGCCCGGCGCGAGGCGAGAAGTGCGCCGTTGCTGAGCACCGTCGAAGTCCCGTCCTGAGCGACGTCGCAGATCATGATGGCCCACAACGCTTCCCGCGCGTGGCAGACCACGCGTAGATGCAGATTCATCGGACCGGAGAGGACGGCGTCCGACTCGGCCGGACCGGTGGTGAAGGTGACGGCGGCACCTTCGGCGAATCGGTTGTCGTAGGTGAATCCACCACCCAGTACGGCCGTCACGCCGGCGAGCACCTGGGTGGTGTCACGCGAGACGACGGCTCGCAACGAGGGCCGTACCGTCAGGACGTCGCAGGCTGTGGCGGGTTCGGTGGTGAGGCTGCCGTCGGCGACGGCATGGGCTGCGGTACCCGAGGATGCAGCGGACAGGTACAGCCTCCGAGGCTGCGCCTGCGGTGCCGGAAAGCGGCCGTGCGCAGTCCAATTCCCGCCCTGTTGCCGCAGCGTGACGGGGCCGTAGTCCTCTATTCCGTTGTCGACGTCGCGCAACCACTTGTCGAACCAGGCTCGCTCGAGTACGTCGAGGCGCGGTGGAAATCCTGGCTCGCCGAACCCGATGCCGGGGTTGCCGTGGTAGCCGTCGCCGACGAGCAACTGCTTCGATCCACGTTCGAGTGGGAGCCGGTTGTAGATGTCTGGAGCGGATCCGCCGAAGATGTCGTGCCAGCAGCCGTACAGGAAGGTCGGTACCGCGATGTCCTCGATGACGGCGTCGATGGTGTCGTAGTAGTCGTCGTCGTAGATCCGCGGATCACGGCCGGTGACAAAACCTTTTGCCAGATCGAACAGATTGGTGGCGGGGGATCGAGCGCGATCGCGGAGCCAGGTGAACGTATCGACTCCGCCGATGGCCGGTGCCCATTTCAACCCGTTGACGGCGGCGAGCCACAGCGGGATGAACGCCGAGGTGGCCCCTCCGGTGGCAAAAATTTCTCGCACGATGTCCACCGATCCCTCGACCGCGAAGATCGCGTCGAGCCCGGCGGGTTGCTTGGCCGCGGCCTGCAGTGCGTTGATCGCGGAGTACGAGATCCCGGCCATCCCCACCCTGCCGTTGCACCAGTACTGGCGTCGGGCCCAGTCGATCACCTCGAGCGAGTCGAGCTGTTCCCTGGTCCCCAGCACGTCCCAGGTGCCCGAGGAACTACCGGTGCCGCGGACGTCGACGATCATCTGGACGTACCCGCTGCGTACGAGATGACGATTGACCGACAGTAGGTCCGCCGCCCCGCCCGCGACCACCCGAGTGATTTCGGTGATGCCGTCGAATGTCGTTCCGGTGAGGTCGAATGCGGACGAGAAGGATCTGATCGTCCGGCCGAGAACAGGCGTCTCGAGGATCGTGTCGATTCCCTTGATCAGCAGTTTGTTGTAGGGCGTGAGGTTCAGGACGGTGGGAAACGTCCCCTCGACGGCCTGACCCGCTGCGTCCGCTGGGCGGATGACGTACGCACGCAGCGCCGTCCCGTCGCTCATCGGGATACGAACGTTCGCCGAGATGGAGACCTTCGGAAAGCGCGGTTGCTCGCGCACTATTTCCGCCCACGCCGCTGCTGCCTCGCCGCCGCTGGGATCGCGTACGGGTTGCAGGAGGGGGTGGGGCACCACGGCAGTCATGAAAGTCGATTAGACCCTCGAACGACCCCATTTGTCCTGAGGAACACCGATCGGTCGTCATCAGCTCCAACAAAACGAGCGTCGTCCTGTGTTTTGTTGGGAACCCTCTCAACAAAAGTTGAGTGGCGCTATGGGGGCTACCAGACTTTTCCGGTCAGCGAGTCTCGAGCCCGCGGGATTGCTACGTTCTGGCGGTCCGAAGTGACATGGGACACCGATCGTTGCAGGGGAGCACGAATGCACGTAGAAGCACTGTTCGGAGATGGTTCGTTGCGTCCGGTCTGGCCGCACGCGGATGCACTGATCACCAATGAATGCCCGGGGCTTCGCTTCGGCGGCAAGTACGCGGACGTCGTTGCCCTGAGCAACGGCGATCCCACTGCGCTGCGGCCCCACATCGACGAGGAAACCCGCCGCCGGGTAGCGGCGATGGCACCCCCGGTGACCGAGACCGCGCTGGTGTTCGGTGCCAACGGTTTTCTCGGTGCCCACCTGATCGGTCGACTGACGCGTGATGCGGCGGTGGAGATCGTGTACGCAATGGTGCGCCCCACCGAGGAGGAGTCTGCTCTCGAGCGTCTTCAGCGGACGTTCGACCAGTACGAGATCGCGGTGGATACCGACAAGATTCGCATTGTCGAAGGCACCCCGACGGCATTCCGTTTCGGTCTCGACAAGTCCGTCTACTTCGATCTGGCAGCGGGAGTGGGACAGATCTTCAATTGCGCCAGCTCGACCGACTACACCGAGAGTTATGCCGATCTGCGCGACGACTGGTTCGTCAGCGTGCTGCGCATCCTCGAATTCAGCATCACCTCCACCCGCAAACACCTGACCTACGTGGGCAGCATCGGCGCTCACCTCTATCAGAAGCCCGAGGATTTCCGCCGCCCGGATTCGTGGTGGTACTCCGGCTACGCGCAGATGAAGTGGGTCAACGCAACGCTTCTCGGATGGCTCTCGATGTCGGACACCTACTCCGTCACCCTGTGCGAGGCTCCCTACATTCTCGGTAGTACCGAACTCGGCCGTGATCCCGGACGGGTGTACAGCTTCTGGCGCATCATCGAACTGGCCATCGCCGCCGGTGCCATCTGGGACGGCCCGGGAATGAACTACGTTCCGGTGGACGTGATGTGCGACGTCATGGCCGGCAATGCGCTCCGCAGTCATCCTCTGACGCGGCTGCTGCCGAGCAACCCCACCGGCTACGGGCACGACCTCTACGCCGAGCTACTCGGACTCGACCTGGTGAGCTGGGACGAATTCAAAGAGCGCGTCAGTTCTCGTATTTCGCCTCGGTTCGCCGAGACGATGCTGGCCGACAACATCGATCAGCTGATGCGCCTGGTACACAAGCCAGAGGCCATTCTGCCTGTCGACTACGACATCTCGTGGTGCGATCACCGCCGACTCTTCGAGCTCTACTTCGAGAAGGCACAGCTCAAGGCGCTCACGCCCGCCGTCGCTCACTGACGTGGCGGACGGATTCGAGCCGACGTCGGTACGTCTGCGAGACGTACCGATACGCCGCGAGGTGACCAATGGCGTTCTCTCGCTCGGCTTCTACCTCGTCTGCGGACTCATCGGACTCCTGCCCGGCGCAGCGAGAACGAGGGCGGCCGACGCGTTCGTCGGCTGGTCGGAGAGCATCGACGAACAGCGGCACAACTGATGTCGGTCACTCGATGGGGTGTCGGTATCGCTACGACGACGGCTCTTCCGTTCGCGGTGTTCGTCTACTGGCGTACCCGGTTCTTCTTCCGTGATCCGCATCGCGTACCGCCCGCCGATCCGCGGGCGGTACTGGCTCCTGCGGACGGCTTCGTCACGTACGTCAAACGGGTGGAGGCAGGCAGCACCGCGTTCGCCGTCAAGAAGGGACGAACCATTGCCCTCGACGAGATCGCCGGCGTCGCCGCAGCCGACAGTGGGTACCTCATCGGCATCTACATGTCCGAATACTCGGTGCACCGCAATCGAATTCCCATCTCGGGCACCGTCGGGATGCGCCGACACCGGTCTGCGGCACCGTTCAACAAGTCGATGGCCCGGGTCGGGGCCAATCTGTTGACGCGGCGAACCCCGTACGACGAGGGCTGCGACTACCTGCTCACCAACGAACGGCTCACGGTGTCGATCGAGCATGCATCCGGAGCTGTGGTGACGGTGACGCAGATAGCCGATCTGTGGGTCAACCGCATCGTCGCGCACGTCGCGGTGGGAGACACCGTCGAGCGCGGAGAGCAGTACGGGATGATCCGGTTCGGGTCTCAATGCGACGTGTTCGTCCCCGACGCACTGGTCGAGAGCATCTCCGTGCGGCCGGGGCGGTACGTGTTCGCGGGGGAGACCGTCGTCGCCCAGTCGCCGATATCAGTGTCCGACACACCATCTCGTGAGAGGGAACGATGATCACCGTCGAACAAGTCGCGTCCCGAAAAGGCTGGAAGGAATTCGAGGCCGTCACCGATCTGGTGTACCGGGGCGATCCGCACCGACTGCCGGACGAGCCGATGGATCTCGAGCGCATCCTGATCTCGCCGCCCGCAGCCATTGCGGCGACTCGGGATACGTGTGCGTTCGTCGCCCGTGAGAACGGCGTCGCCGTGGGGCGGATCGTGGCCATCCACGACACCGGTTTCACCGACTACACCGGTGAGTCGATCGGATTCTTCGGGTTCTACGAGGCGATCGACGACCACGAGATCGCAACCTGCCTGCTCGATGCCGCAGCAGCATGGTTGTCGGCGCGCGGGCTGGCGACCATGTCCGGGCCGTTCGGGCCGTCGATGTTCTACAGCGCGGGCATCGTCGTCGACGAAGTACCCGCACTGCCACTGGTGGGCATGCCGCACAACCCGCTGTACTACGCCGCCCACTTCGAGAAGTGGGGCCTGGTGGGCATCAAGGACTTCTACAGCTACTTGTTCGACGATCCGTGCGTCATCTACAACCGTCCCGAATACGCCCGGCACATGCAGATTTTCGAGAAGATCAAAGCGCGGTCCGAGGTGACGTTCCGGTCGATGAAGTATCGGACGGTACGCCGCGACGCGCGCATCGTGCAGGACCTGTACAACAAGACGTTCGTGAACTTCTGGGGGTACTCGCCGCTCTCGTTCGTCGAACTGTTCGAGCTGTTGAAGATGATGTTGCCAGTCCTCGATCGCCGCCTCACCCTCTTGGCGGAGTTGAACGGCAAGCCCGTGGGATTCCTGATGGGAATTCCGGACGTGAATCAGGCCGCGGCCAAGGCGGCGCACCTGAAGTCCAGGTGGCTGCGAGACCTGGTGACGCTGTGGCACGTCAAACGGCCCGGTCGCACCGACGTGATCGACGGGGTCCGCGTCGACATGTTGTTCGTCGATCCCGATTGCCCCGACCGAGCCGTGTCGTCGCTGCTCATCATGGAGATGTCGGTGCGGATGCGGGATCTCGGATTCACCAGAGTCGAGGCTGCGCCGGTTCTCGACGACAGTCCCTGGATGAAAGGTTCGGTGCTCACTCGGATGGAGCAATCACCGCACCGCACCTACCGAATCTTCAGCCGCGAGCTCCCGCAGACATGACCGGGGCTGCAGTGCTGGAATCCCACCGACACCGGCGCAGCATAGGCGACCGTTGGGGCCGCACGGTCGCGCGTCATCGGTGGGCGGTGCTGGCCGTGTGGCTGCTGCTGGCAGTGGGGTCTGCAATCCTGTACCCCGCGTTGCAGAACTCGTTGGTGGGAGCCAACTTCTCCGTTCCAGGAACCGAATCCAGCCGCGCCGACCAACTCGTCGAGCAGCACTTCGCGTCCTTCGGGTCCGAACAGCTCGTCGTCACGTTCACCTCGGACTCGGTCGACAGCCGGAACCCGGCCTTTCGTGAACGGGTGGGGGAGGTCGTCTCGTCACTGCGGCAGTCACCGGACGTACTGCGTGTCGTCGATCCCTACGAGAGCGCCGGATTCGTCCCGACGATCTCCGCGGACGGGACGTCGGCGCTGGCGTTCGTCGGCGTCGGCGGCGATCCACGTGATCGCATCGCCGTGGCCGAACGGATACAGGAGCTGATCGGCGGTTCATCCCGCGACGGCATCGAAGTGGCGGTCACCGGCTACTCCCCGATGACGGTGGACCTGACGAAGGTCGAATCCGACGACGCCGTGCGCGCCGAGAGCATCGGACTACCCATCGCGTTCGTGTTGCTGATCCTGGCCCTGGGTTCTGTGGTCGCCGGCATCGTTCCGCTTGTCACCACCGGAATCGGAGTGCTGGCCGCGTTCGGCGTCTTCGCACTCCTGTCCAACGTCATGACCTTCGACGTGCTTGTCACGACGGTGGCGTCGATGTTCGGGCTCGGCCTCGGGATCGACTACGCGCTGTTCATCGTCAGCCGATTCCGCGAGGAGATGGACCGAGCAGTTCCGGGCGAGCCCGAGGGCCGTGCCCGCACGGACGGGGCAGTCGGTGCCGCGATGGGGACGGCCGGGCACACGATCGTCATCTCCGGCTTGGTGGTACTCATCGCTCTCGGTGCGTTGGCCATCGTCGATGTCCCTGCGGTGCAGAGCATTTCGCTCGTCGTTGCTCTGACGGTGGCGTGTGTTGTCATCGTGGCGTGGACCCTGCTACCCGCCATCCTCGCCGTTCTGGGTTCGAGAATCTCCGGATTGTCGCTCCCGCAACGCTTTCAGCCACCGTCGGTCGGCGAACACGCTGCAGCCGTCCCTACGTGGTGGTCGCGGTGGGCTCGGCACGTCATCGAACGGCCCTGGCGCTACACCGCCGTCACCGCGGCAGTCCTGTTCGCCTGCCTCGCACCGATCGGTTCCATTCAGTACGGCGTCGATCTCGGAGCCGACGCGCTGAGCGCCGAACCCAGTGGCAAAGCCAACGCCGTACTGACCGACAAGTTCGCTCCCGGCACCATCTCGCCCATCACCATCGTGTTCACCGGCGAGGACGACAGCCCACTCGATCCGGTCCAGACGGCAACGGTAGCGTCGTTCGCCGACGACGTTCGCTCCGATGGTCGCGTCGAATACGCACTCGCCCAGCAGGACGGTGGTCGGACGCTGCTGATCGTGGTTCCGTCGGTGCCGATCGATTCGACCGACGCTTCCGACCTGGTCACGTCGATCAGATCGCAGGCGCTGCTGGCGGCGGAACGTGACGGGACGAACGTGTCCGTCGGTGGGACCACCGCTCTGGTGGTCGACGCCTCTGCGGAGATATCGAGCAAATTTCTCTGGGTCGTCGCCGCAGTCCTGGCCTTCTCTCTGGTGTATCTGGGCATCGTCTTCCGAAGTGTGGTGATTCCGGTGAAGGCGGTGGCCATGAACGTCCTGGTGACCGGCGCCGCGTTGGGGGCCACCGTTGCGGTGTTCCAGTGGGGGTGGGGTTCGGCGCTCCTCCGATTCGAGAGCCCGGGCTACATTCAGGTGTACCTGCCGGTCACCGTCTTTGCAGTGGTCTTCGGGCTGTCGATGGACTACGAGGTGTTCCTCATCGGCCGCATGCGAGAAGTGTTCGTGCGCAACGACAGAACCGACACCGACAGGGCCAACGACAGTGCGATCGTCGACGGGCTGGAACACACTGCCAGGCCGATCACCGCGGCAGCAGCGATCATGATCGCGGTGTTCGCGAGCTTCCTCACCGCCGACGTGCTCGAGTTGCAACAGTTCGGGTTCGCGCTTGCGGTTGCTGTGCTGTTCGATGCCGTGTTGGTTCGGATGATGATGGTGCCCGCGATGATGAAGCTGTTCGGCGCTCGAAACTGGTGGCCCGGTTCGCGGGGTCGTCAGGTGGTCGGCAACTGAGCCGACGCCAGCACGGAGCCGTCGGAACTGCGGATCTCGATCTCGGTGACGTCGCCGCGAAGAACGGCTGCGTTCATGCGGCACTCGATGGTGACGTCGCTGCCGAGAAACGTGCCGGACGGAAGTTCGGTGCCCGACCGATCGACGAGAACGACCTCGTACGGGCCCCGATCGGATACGCCGTCCATGTCGAGGAAGGTCTCGGTGCCCCACGTATGGGCGACGAGGCCGCCCTCGATGTCCACGTTCGGCACCCTCGTGGTGAAGGCGACCTGCTCGTAGGCACCGAGGGTCCCCGGTGGGCCGGTGATCGCGACAGAGGGCTCCTCGGATTTCGATCGAAAGGCGTCGACGCCGAGTACGACGCCACTGCCGACCACCAGTCCCACTATCGCGGCCGCAGCCACCAGACCGGCAGACCTGCGCCGCCCACCGAACCGCGGCGCGTGCTCTTCACGAGGTGACCGCCACACCGAGTCGCCCGTCGCACCCAGTACTCGCTCGCGCTGGTCGGGCGACGTCGAGGATTCGAGCCACGGTGCGGTCGGACCGCGAGAACCGAGAGTCTCGGTCAGCGCGCGTAGTTCGGCAATGTCGGTGTCGACGGTGGGATCCGACGCCGCGAGTTCGCGTAGTTCTGCGGTCTCGCTGTCGTCGAGATCGTCGGCGACGGCCGCGGCGATCAGTTCGGCTCGGCGATCGTCTCGGGCGTTCATGCTTCCTCCTGTCCGTCGAGATGGTCTCGGAGCGCCCTCAATGCGTAGAAGGCGCGGGTGCGCAGTGTTCGTACGGCCACTCCCGTCGACTCGGAGAGTTCCGCGTAGGTCGTTCCGGCCAGGTGCACGGCCACGACGACCTGTCGGTGATCGGGAGAGAGCAGCGCCAGCGCAGCGATGATGCGCAGCCGCTCGTCGACGTCGGGGCTGGTGTCCCGTGAGATCGCGACCGATTGCCGGTCGGTGTCCTCGATCCGTTCCGACGCCGACATGGGCATTCTGTTCAGCGACCGTTGCACGTCGACGATGACGTTGCGTTCGATGGCGAACAACCATGTGCGCAACGATCCTCGTCCGGGCTCGAAGCGGGATCGTGCTCGCCACGCGCGAAGGAACGTCTCCTGGACGCAATCCTCGGCGAGTGTTCGGTCGCGAAGTGCATTGACGGCGAAACCGAGCATGGCCGACGCGTGCTCGTCGTACGCGGCAGCGACGTCGAAGTCCAGTTCGATCACGCTCCCGATGCTCATGACAGTGACTACGTCGTCGGACGCCCGGGCGTTCATATCCGGGACTGGAATATTTCTTTACCTAGCTTTGAACATCGTGGCATCAACGGTCGTACACCCTCACACGGGCTCGCCTGCCCGATACTCCCACGGAAGGCACACGAGATGACCAGACGCTCGATCACCCGCCCGGCAATGTCCGTCCGAGGCACCGCCACAGCAGTAGTCGGTGGCACGGCCGCCGCTCTGATGCTGTTCACCGCCGCCCCGGCCGGGGCCGATACCCCTGTTGCCGAACCGGATTCGTTCACCAGTGCCTTCACTGCAATGGCCACCCCCGATCAGGTGCTCAACGGTGAAGGCGTGGCCACTCCAGGTCAGCCGGGCGCAACGGGAACCTTCACGCTGCGTATCAATTCCGACCTCGACATCGTGTGTTACGACATCGCGCTCGAAGGCGTCACCGGCGACTACATGAGCCCGGCCAAGACCGCCACACACATTCACCAGGCTGCGGCGGGTGCCGCAGGGCCGCCGCGGTTGGCGTTCCCGAACCCGACTCCGATCGGTGACGGCCCACGTACCAGTAGTGGCTGCATGCAGGGGCCGTTCACCACCGGCCTGACGCCGGCCGGTGCCGACGCAGACAGTGGTACCGGATTCACTCTGGACCAGATCGAAGCCAACCCGGCGGGATTCGCGGCCGACACCCACACCGTCGACTTCTCGGCCGGAGCGGTGCGAGGACAACTGACGCAGATTCCGGTCGGATCGGTAGCAACCGGAGGTGGCGGCGCAGCGCTCGCCGCGGCATCCGATTCGGCGTCCGGTTCCGCAGTGCCCGTTGTCGGCGCGGTAGCCCTCGGCGCAGTAGTCCTGGGTGCAACGGCGATCGCGGGAGTGACGTTGGTTGCTCGCCGCAACGGAACGGCACGCAGCTGAGATATCGACTTCTGATGGCGCTGACGGCAGTGGTGGCGACGGCAGTGGTGGCGACGGGCTGTACCGCCGCGTCGCCACCGCTCGCCGAAGTGCCGGCCGTGGCCGCGGCACCGAGTTGGAGCACCGCACCGGAACCCGACCCGACGTCGGACGACGTGGGGCAGGCACCGACGCGGCTCAGCGCCCCGACCATCGACCTCGACGAGCCCCTGATCGGCCTCGGTCTCACCGAAGACGGCCAGATGCAGGTGCCGAGCGACTACGACGACGTCGGATGGTTCACCGGCGGCGGTCGACCCGGCGCGATCGGTAGTCCGACAGTGCTTGCCGGTCACGTCGATTCCACGACCGGTCCCGCGGTGTTCGATCGGTTGTCCGAGCTGCGACCGGGAGATGTCGTCACGGTGGCGGACGCGACGGGTGGCCGAGCCGACTACCGTATCGATCGGATCGGCGACTACGGCAAAGCGGAGTTCCCGACGGCGGTGGTCTTCGGAGCGGTGCCTGCCGACGAGATCCGGCTGATCACGTGCTCGGGTGATTTCGATGCAGCCGTGGGCAGTTACGAGCGCAACCTGGTTCTGTACGGGGTGCGCATATGACAGTGCGAACGCCGAACGTTTTGGAGTTGACACCGAACGTGTTGTAACCTGGTCGACGGTTCGGATCACGAGTGCTCGCACTCCAATCCAGATCGCCCAATCAAGTTCTACCCAAGACCGTTGGTCACCGCCTTCTCGAAGGATTCGCTTCCGGGAGTTGCGCGGTTGAAGGTCCGAGATCACTTCGGACGGCCCACGCAGGAGAACGAGGTAGGGAACCTGTATGCAGCCCTTGCGGCTGCCCGCTCGTTCACGCCCCGTGTGCTTCTTGCGCCGGGGCGTTCGTCGTTTCCCGGCCCTCTCGCGATCGACACAACTTCCCACGAGAGGAGGCGAAGTATGGCAAAGCCCGAAAAGGTCTCAGCAGTATCGGAGATCACCGAACAGTTCAAGGGTTCGACGGCTGCCGTCGTCACGGAATACCGTGGCCTGTCGGTGTCCGGTCTGACTCAGCTCCGGCGTGCGCTCGGCGAAGGTGCCACGTACTCCGTCGCCAAGAACACCCTGGTCAAGCGCGCAGCTGCCGAAGCCGGTATCACCGGCCTCGACGATTTGTTCGTCGGACCGACCGCCATTGCATTCATCAAGGGCGAGCCGGTCGACGCTGCGAAGGCCATCAAGGCCTTCGCGAAGGACAACAAGGCCTTGATCGTCAAGGGCGGCTACATGGACGGCGCAACGCTGTCCGTGGACGAGATCAACAAGATCGCAGACCTCGAGTCGCGCGAAATCCTGTTGGCCAAGCTCGCCGGCGCCATGAAGGGCAACTTGTCGAAGGCTGCAGGCCTGTTCAACGCTCCCGCATCGCAGTTCGCGCGTCTGGCGTTCGCGTTGCAGGAGAAGAAGGCTGCCGGCGCACCCGCCGCGGCCGAGGCACCTGCAGAAGCAGAAGCACCGGCGGAAGCTCCCGCCGAAAGCTGATCCGCTGGTATTGGCGAACAGCTCAGCTCCACACCACCAACACCAAGTCGCGGATCAGCGACCAGGTACTTACAGGAAGGACCCGCCACCATGGCGAAGCTCAGCACCGAAGAATTGCTCGACCAGTTCAAGGAGCTCACCCTCCTCGAGCTCAGCGAGTTCGTGAAGGCATTCGAGGAGACCTTCGAGGTCACCGCAGCTGCCCCCGTCGCCGTTGCTGCTGCAGGCGCAGCCGGTGCTCCGGCTGAGGCTGCCGAAGAGCAGGACGAGTTCGACGTCGTTCTCGAGTCGGCCGGCGACAAGAAGATCCAGGTCATCAAGGTCGTCCGTGAGGTCGTTTCCGGCCTGGGCCTGAAGGAAGCCAAGGACCTCGTCGAGAGCGCTCCGAAGGCAATCCTGGAGAAGGTCGCCAAGGACGCAGCCGAGGCTGCCAAGGAGAAGCTGGAAGCTGCCGGCGCAAAGATCTCCGTCAAGTAAGACCGCTTCGTTGCAGTCGTACTTCGTGCTCTGAACGTACGAGCGCAGACAGGGGCCGTCCTCACCTCGGTGAGGACGGCCCCTTTTCTGTGTTTCGGGCCCTGTCCTTCCCTGTGCTTCAGGCGCTATACAGGGCGCGTCGTTGTGATCGATCACTGACTCTGCCGGATCACGTGACACCCGGATTCAGCCCCTGTTTACTCGACCTCGCCGAAGTCTGAAGCACGTCGAAGGGTTTCGGTTGGGTTCACTTGTGGTGTGTCACAGCATTTCGCGACTGGTACTTGTCACAGTTCTGGCGAGTCGCCGACCGTGTCGCGTGAGATGAGCCACACTGATGCAAGCTCTACAGCCTGACTCGGGGAAGTTCTTACTGGGCGGTAAGCTCCTGTGTCGGTGCGGACACCTGCATGGGATACAGTGACGCAACCCACATCCGGGTCGATGTGTACGAATTGTGGAGGTCAGCGTGGGAGTCGAGGTTTCGGTCGAAGGATTGACCAAGTCTTTCGGTGTACAGAAGATTTGGCAGGACGTCACGTTGACCCTGCCGAAGGGTGAAGTCAGTGCGCTCCTCGGTCCTTCCGGTACCGGCAAGTCGGTCTTCCTGAAGTCCTTGATCGGCCTACTGCGTCCCGAACAGGGCAAGATCTTCATCGACGGAACCGACATCCTGCAGTGCTCTTCCCGTGAGCTCTACGAGATCAGGAAGCTGTTCGGGGTGCTGTTCCAGGACGGCGCGCTGTTCGGCTCGATGAACCTCTACGACAACGTCGCGTTCCCGCTTCGCGAGCACACCAAGAAGTCCGAGTCCGACATCCGCAAGATCGTCATGGAGAAGCTCGAACTGACGGGTCTGCTCGGTGCCGAAGACAAACTGCCCGGCGAGATCTCCGGCGGTATGCGCAAGCGCGCCGGCCTCGCCCGCGCCCTGGTTCTCGACCCCGAGATCATCCTCGTCGACGAGCCGGACTCCGGCCTCGATCCCGTTCGTACGACGTACATTTCGCAGACTCTGATCGACATCAACGCCAACATCGATGCCACGATCCTGATCGTCTCGCACAACATCAATCTCGCTCGTACGGTGCCGGACAACATCGGCATGCTCTTCCGTCGTCAGCTGGTCATGTTCGGCCCGCGCGAGGTGCTCCTCACCAGTGACGAGCCGGTGGTCAAGCAGTTCCTCAACGGCACGATGATCGGTCCGATCGGCATGTCGGAGGAGAAGGACGAGGCGCAGATGGCGCACGAGCAGGCCCTCGTCGACGCCGGGCACCACGCCGGTGGCGTCGACGACGTGGAAGGCATCGTGCCGCAGATGAAGGCAACCCCCGGTACCCCGGTGCGGCAGGCAGTCGGACGCAGGCAGGAGCGGGTCCGCCAGATCATGCACACGCTGCCGCACAACGCGCAGGTCGCCATCCAGGAGAGCCTCGACACCACCGACCCCGGTCAGCAGTACCCCGCATACGCCGGCCAGCAGGGTTACGACCAGCAGGGTTACGACCAGCAGGGTTACGGCCAGCAGGGTTACGGCGGGCAAGGTCATGATCAACAGGGCTACCAAGCTCCTACGCAAGGTCGGGGTCAATAGCAGACATGGGGGGATCGAAGAAGTCCGCGTTCGCTCCGGCGAACGCCGCTCTGACACAAGCCGGCAATATCGTCGAACTTCTGGTCGAGGTCGTTCGGAACACCTTTCGTAGGCCGTTCCAGTTCCGCGAGTTCATCGAGCAGGCCTGGTTCATCGCCAGCGTGACGATTTTGCCGACTGCTCTCGTCGCCATTCCTTTCGGCGCGGTGGTCTCGCTGCAGACCGGATCGCTCATCAAGCAGCTCGGTGCCGAATCGTTCACCGGTGCAGCCAGCGTGCTCGCGGTCATCCAGCAGGGTTCACCCCTGGTCACGGCCCTCCTCGTTGCCGGTGCCGCGGGCTCGGCCGTCACCGCCGACCTGGGCTCACGAACAATTCGCGAGGAGATCGACGCGATGCGTGTTCTGGGGATCGACCCGGTGCACCGCTTGATCGTTCCGCGTGTGCTGGCCATGATCCTCATCGCTCTGTTGCTCAACGGCCTGGTTTCGGTCGTCGGCATCGCGGGTGGCTACTTCTTCAACGTGATCCTGCAGGGCGGTACCCCCGGTGCGTACCTGGCATCGTTCTCGGCGCTGGCACAGCTTCCGGATCTCTATGTGGCAGAAGCGAAAGCGGCGATCTTCGGTCTCATTGCGGGCATCATCGCCTCGTACAAGGGTCTCAACCCCAATCCCGGACCCAAGGGCGTCGGTGAGGCAGTGAATCAGACCGTGGTCATCACGTTCCTGCTGCTCTTCTTCGCCAACCTCATTCTGACCCTGGTGTACCTCCAGGTCGTTCCAGCGAAGGGAGCGTAACCGCGATGACTATCGCAAGAGGTCGCGGTGACCGCACACTGATGCGCGTCAAGCGCGTCGGCAATGCTCCGCTCAACGTGCTCGATCGCGCAGGCGAGCAGATGTCGTTCTACCTGCGGGCGATCGGGTGGATTCCCAAGACGGCCGTGCACTACAAGAAGGAGGTGCTCCGCCTGCTGGCGGAGGTCACCTTCGGCAGCGGGGCGCTGGCCGTCATCGGTGGCACCATCGGCGTGATCGTGATGATGTCGGGCTTCACCGGCATCGTCGTCGGCCTCCAGGGCTACGCAGCGCTGGAGCAGCTCGGTAGCTCCGTGCTCACCGGATTCCTCTCCGCGTATGTCAACACCCGTGAAATCGCACCGATCGTCGCGGGCCTGGCGCTCTCGGCAACCGTCGGCTGTGGCTTCACCGCTCAGCTCGGTGCCATGCGAATCTCCGAGGAGATCGATGCGCTCGAGGTCATGGCTGTGCCGAGCGTGCCTTTCCTCGTCACCACCCGCATGATCGCCGGCTTCGTCGCTGTCATCCCGCTCTACATCGTCGGTCTACTTGCGTCCTACGTCGCGTCCAGGGGGATCAGCACGATCTTCAACGGGCAGTCGTCGGGGTCGTACGATCACTACTTCAATCTCTTCCTGCCTCCGGAAGATGTGCTGTATTCCTTCCTCAAGGTGCTCATCTTCGCTTTCGTGCTGATCATGATCCACTGCTACTACGGCTATCACGCCTCTGGCGGACCGGCCGGCGTCGGCGTCGCAGTGGGCCGCGCCGTGCGTACGGCCATCGTCACGATCGCCGTATTGGACTTCTTCCTGAGCCTCGCCATCTGGGGCACGACCACCACAGTGAGGGTTGCCGGATGATCGACTCGCCGTCGCGACTGCAGCGAGTACTGCTCGGACTTGCATTCTTCCTGGTGCTCATCCTGTTTCTCGGATGGAGCATCACCTCCTACAACAAGACGTTCAAGTCCGTGGTGAACGTGAGCCTCGAAACCGACTCGGTCGGAAACTCTCTGCCGATGAACGCGGACGTCAAGGTGCGCGGAATGATCGTGGGCGAGGTGCGATCGGCGTCGAGCGTCGACGGTGTCGTCACCTCGCAGCTGGCCATCGATCCCGACAAGGCACCGCTGATCCCGTCGAACGCGACGGCTCGGCTGCTTCCGAAGACCCTGTTCGGCGAGCGTTACGTCTCGCTGATCGTGCCCGAGAACGACTCGGCGTCGCCGATCACCGACGGCACGGTTCTGCGTCAGGACACGAGCGGAAACGCGATCGAGGTAGGGCAGCTGCTCGACGGCTTGCTCCCCCTGCTGCAGGCGATTCCGCCGCAGGATCTGGCCAATACGCTCGGGTCACTGGCTCAGGGTCTCAGCGGGCGCGGCGAGCAACTGGGGCAGACCATCGACAATCTGACGAATATCGTGTCCGGTCTGAACACGGAGCTGCCGAATATTCAGCAGACCCTCGTCGGCCTCGCAGATTTCTCCCAGACGTATGCCGACGCGGCACCCGAGCTGATTTCGGCCCTGGACAACCTGCGCACGACGGGCAACACCGTCGTCGAGCGTCAGTCCGGTCTCGAAACGCTGTACGGCTCGCTCACGTCGGCCTCGAACGTCACCGCGGACTTCCTTCAGGCGAACTCCGAGAACTTGATCAGTTTGGCGTCGAATTCCCGTGAGGCACTCGAATTGCTTGCCGAGTTCTCACCGACGTTCGGCTGCACGTTCAGCCAGTTCGCCGAAGGCGCCAGGCGCGGCGCAATCGTGCTCGGCGAAGGCGACCCGTACCCCGGCATCAACGTGTCGGCATCGTTCGTCAACCCGAAGGGCCGTTACTTGCCGAACCAGGACGAGCCGCGCTTGTTCGACGATCGCGGAGCTACGTGCTTCGAGCCTGCAGCACCCGGCGAGTTCTTCCCGCAGTACCCGGGAGGCTCGATCAACGACGGTTCGTACCAGGTCCCGACTCGCAACCCGGGTCCGCAGGTGATCCCCGGACAGGGACCGCCCAAGTCGGCTCAGAGTTCGATCGTTCCGGCCATCGCGGAATCCGCAGAGCCGGCGAGCTACGAGGGCTCGGACTTCGAGCGCGACACACTTGCCGTGATCTACGGACAGGCGAGTGGCGTTGCACCGGACAGTATTCCGTCGTGGGCAGCCGCTATCGGCGCTCCGGCATTGAGAGGAGCGGAGGTGAGCGTGAAATGAGAGGCCTTCTCGCGCCGATCATCAAGTTGGTCGTGTTCGCTGTGGTCACGATCCTCGCCACGGCCACCCTTGCCTTCACCATCGCCAATTCGAGCGGCGGCGGCGGCACCACGTTCTCGGCAATGTTCACCGACGTCACCTCTCTCAACAAGGGCGACGAAGTTCGGATCGCAGGCGTTCGCGTCGGCCAGGTGGACAACATCGAGATCGCCAACGAGCGCGAAGCGAAGGTGGACTTCACGCTCAGTAGCCGCGACTGGCTGCCGGCGAGCTCGACGGCGACCATCCGTTTCCGAAACCTGGTGGGCCAGCGCTACATCGCCATCGAGCAGGGCTCGGGGGACCAAGGCAAGAAGATCAACGGGGGTGCGACGATCCCGCTGGAGCGGACCAAGCCTGCGGTCAATCTGACCACGCTGTTCGACGGCTTCCGGCCGCTGTTCACCACACTCAGTGCAGACGACGTCAACAAGCTGTCCTACCAGATCATTCAGGTGTTCCAGGGGGAGTCGGGCACCATCAACGAGCTGGTGACCAACACCGCGAGTCTGACGAACACGGTCGCAGACAAGGACCAGGTCATCGGCCAGGTCATCACCAATCTCAACAACGTTCTGGCGACGGTCAATCAGAACGACGGTCAGCTCGACAGCCTCATCGTCAACACCCAGAAGTTGGTCTCCGGACTGTCGGCCGATCGTGATGTCGTGGGTTCGGCGGTCACGTCGTTGGCCGGTCTGACCAACGCAACGGCCGATCTGCTCGAGCCGACGAGGCCGTCGATCCAGGGATCGGTGACGGCATTGAACACGCTGTCGGAGACCGTCAACCGCCGCAGCGACGACGTCGACAAGGTCCTCGGAATTCTGCCGAACAAGCTGGACAAGCTCATCCGCACAGCCCAGCAGGGATCCTGGTTCACGTTCTACCTCTGCGGCATCGATATCGTTGCCGGACCGGGGTATTCGCCGAACCTGAACTTGCCGACCGGGCTTCCGACCGTAAACCAGCCGCTGTACACGAACTCGGCAGAGCGCTGCAAAGCTGGGGGGATCAAGCAATGAAATCTCGTCGTAGTCCGGCAACCATCGGTGCGCTCGGAATCGCAATCATCCTGCTCGCCACGATGTCTGTCTTCTTTCTCGACCGGCTTCCGATCATCGGTGCAGGCTCGGTGTACACCGCAGAGTTCAGCGAAGCAGCAGGTCTCAAGCCGTCCAACGAGGTCCGTATCGCGGGTGTCAAGGTCGGCAAAGTGACCGATGTGCGTCTCGAAGGCGACCGGGTGCTCGTGGACTTCACGGTGCAGGACGCCTGGGTCGGCAACGAGTCACGGGCGGCCATCGCCATCAAGACGCTGCTGGGTCAGAAATACCTGGCCCTCGACCCCAGTGGCCCGGACACTCTGAGCCCCAAGGACACGATTCCACTCGATCGCACCACGTCTCCGTACGACGTCATCGATGCGTTCTCAGCGGCGGCATCGACCATCAACGACATCGACACCGATCAGCTCGCCAACAGCATGCGAACTCTGTCCGAGGCATTCTCGGAGACTCCCGCGAACATTCGTGCCTCCTTGGACGGCGTGACTCGGCTGTCTCAGACGGTGGCAAGCCGCGACGAGGAACTGAAGAAGTTGTTCGCTGCTACCGGCGAGACATCGAAGGTGCTGGCCGACCGCAACGAGCAGTTCAACAAGTTGATCACCGATGCCGGCCCGTTGCTGGAAGAGCTCAACAACCGGCAGCAGGCCATCTCGCAGCTCCTCACCGGCACACAGCGGGTATCTCAGGAGCTGACCGGTCTGGTGCGCGACAACGAGGCGACCATCAACCCGATGCTGCAGCAGCTCAACGGTGTCATCGAGATCCTGCAGCGCAACAACGACAATCTCGACCGGGCACTGAAGCTGTACGAGCCGTTCATTCGCCTCTACACCAACGTGACCGGTAACGGCCGGTGGCTCGATATCGTCCTGGCCAACCTCACACCACCCGGAGTTCCGTTGATACCTGGTTACCGCGAGCCCTCGGTCGACAAGTTGGCGGGGAACTGATGACAGACACTCAGGCAGCGCCGCGTAACAAGAACAAGCTCGCAATCATCGCCGTCGTGGTGGTGGTGGCACTGGTCGTAGCTGTCGCAGGCTGGTGGCTGTTCACCAGGGCCGGAACGACCAAGATCACCGCCTACTTCGACAAGTCGGTCGGCATCTATTCCGGCTCCGAGGTGCGTGTGCTCGGCGTCAAGGTCGGCACCGTCGACTCCGTCACCCCGATGGGCGACGATGTCGAGGTGGTCCTCCGAGTCGACCGGGGCATCGACATTCCGGCCGATGCGAAGGCCGTCCAGGTCACCCCGTCGCTCGTCGCCGATCGCTATGTTCAGCTCGCACCCGCGTACACCGGCGGCGACACCATGGCCAGCGGAACGACGATCGGTCGCGATCGCACGGCCACACCCGTCGAGGTCGACGAGCTCTACTCGTCGATCAACGACCTGTCCAAAGCTCTCGGACCCGACGGGGCCAACAAGGACGGTGCGCTCACGGACTTCGTGAACACCGGTGCCGCCAACCTCGAGGGCAACGGTGAAGCGCTGGGCAACAGCATCACTCAGCTCTCGGCGGCCGGTCGGACCTTGAGCGACTCGCGTACCGACGTGTTCGACACGATCAAGAATCTGCAGACCTTCGTCAGCGCTCTGTCCGTGAACGATCAGCAGGTACGCAACTTCAACACTCAGTTGGCCGACCTGACCGGCTTCCTGTCGGGTCAGCGTGAAGACCTCGGTGCTGCACTGCAACAACTGTCGGTGTCACTCGGTGACGTCGCAACGTTCGTCGCGGACAACCGCACCGAACTGACCGACGCGGCCAACGGGCTCGTACAGCCCACTCAAACCCTGGCCGACAACCGCGAGCAGCTGGTGCAGACCCTGACGTTGCTGCCACTGGCGATCAGCAACCTGGTCAATGCGTACGACGCCGAGTCGGGCACGCTCGCCTCGCGCGCCAATCTCCAGAACGAGACCCAGGATCCGCTCGGCACCGTCTGCCGGTTGATCGACCTGGGCAAGCTGGTACCCGGTGATCCGCGCTTCGAGGCTCTGGGAGCGCAGATTCAGCCGATCATCGATCAGTGCGCCAACATCACCACCATGATTCAGGCCCCTCTCGCCGACCAGAACCGGCTCGTGCTGCCGTTCGGTGTTCTCACCAACGACATCCAGCAGAACCAGTCCGTGCCGGGCACGGTCCCGGGCGTGGTCTCGCCCAAGCTCGGAACCAGCTCGATGCCGGGTCTGGAGCAGTCGTACATCGGAGGTGGGGGACAGTGAGTACCTCTGTGAATCGGAATCGAGCTCGCGTGAAGCGTTCGTTGTCCCTCGGCGCAGGACTGTGCGTGGTGGCCCTGTCGGCCGGTGCGTGCTCGTCGGCAGGCATCTACGCCATCCCGCTACCGGGTGGTGCCGATGTCGGGGACAACCCGTTCAACCTGACGGTGCAGTTCGACGATGTGCTGGACCTCGTCCCGCAGTCGACCGTCAAGGTCGACGGTGTGGCGGTCGGCCGCGTCGACACGATCACGGTTCCGAACGACGGTTGGACCGCCGACGTCAACGTCATCCTGAACTCCGACGTCGACCTGCCGGCCAACGCGATCGCGTCGGTCCAGCAGACCAACCTGCTCGGCGAGAAGTTCGTGCAGCTGTCGGCACCTCCGGGTGACGAGGAAGCCGCGCGTTTGCAGGACGGTGCCACGATCCCGCTCGATCGAACTCGCCACGCCACCGATATCGAACAGGTCCTCGGCGCGCTTTCGCTGCTGCTCAACGGCGGAGGCGTCGGTCAGCTCTCGCCTATCGTCAAGGAACTGAGCACGGCGTTCGACGGTCGAGAAGGTAAGACCAAAGAGCTTCTGCAGCAGGCGAACACGCTGATCGATGGACTCAATCAGCAGCGTGACGACATCACCCGTGCCATCGACGGTCTCGACACGCTCAGCGGGCGGGTCAACTCGCAGACCGACAAGATCGACGGAGTGCTCAAGGACCTGCCGATCGCCACCGACGTACTCGAGCAGCAGCGACCGCAGCTGACCGAAATGCTCGGTGCGCTCGATCGTCTCGGCTCGGTCGGCACCGACGTGATCAACCGATCCAAGGACGATTTGATCGCAGACCTACGGGCGCTACGTCCCACGCTGCAGGCACTGGCAGATTCCGCGGACGACGTGGTGACGTCACTGTCGGTGATCCCCACACTTCCGTTCGCCGACGGCACGGAAAAGATCATCGAGGGCAACTCGGCCAACCTGTTCCTGTCACTGGACCTGTCGATCGGAACTGCGCTTCGTAACTTCGGTGTAGGCGAGGGAGATCCGGTCTACGTCCAGCCGAAGTACGGCAACACGCTTCCGGTGGTCGATCCGTCGAACCCGTACTACAACGGAAACGGACCGCGTCCGGGCTGGCCGACGATCTCGTTGCTGCCGTTGCCGCCGATCATCCCGTCACCGGTTCCCGGGCCGGGTGCACCGAGCGGTCAGGCCGCCGCGGCAGAGCCAGCGCCGTTCGACCCGTTGGCCCCGTTGAATGATCTGCTCGAACAGTTCGGAGTTGGCCAGTGAGATCGAAGCTCGTTCGGTACCAGTTGGTGGTATTCGTCGTGATCGCCCTCGTCGGGTTGATCTTCGTCGGCGGAAAGTACGTTCGTCTGGACAACATGCTCGGGTTCGGGCAATACAAGGTGGCGCTGAATCTCGCCGATTCCGGTGGAATCTTCACCAACGCGGAGGTCACGTACCGCGGTGTGCCGGTCGGTACCGTCGGTGGCCTGCAGTTGACGCCGGACGGTGTTCAGGTGGAGCTCAAGCTCGACAACGGCGGTCCGGACATCCCGTCCGACACGAAGGCCGTCGTGGCGAACAGGTCCGCGATCGGCGAGCAGTACGTCGATCTTCAGCCGCAGACCGATCAAGGACCGTTCTTGGTCGACGGCTCCCAGATTGCGGCGGCGAACACCTCGACTCCCGTTCCGGTGCAGGACGTGCTCGCCAATACCGACACGTTGGTCAGATCGGTACCGCTGGAGAACTTGACGAAGGTGGTCAACGAGCTCGGCGTGGCGTTCGACGGCAAGGGCAACGACTTGCAATCGCTCGTCGACTCGCTCGGCAATATTTCCGAGGCGGGCAACGAGGCGCTCCCGCAGACGCTGGCTTTGGTGCGCGACGCGGTTCCGGTGCTCGACACCCAGTCCGAGCAGTCGGATCTGATCCGCGAGTTCAGTACCAGCTTGGATCAGGTGACGGCTCAGCTGAAGTCCAGCGATCCCGACATTCGTCGGCTCATCGACACCGGAACCGCCGCGGGTGATCAGCTCGGTGGTCTGATCACCGAAGCCGGCCCGGCCTTGACGACCGACATCAACAACCTGGCGCTGGTCGCCGCTCAGGCCGAGCCGCGGTATCTCGCTCTTCGACCGTTCCTGACATTCCTGCCTGCGCTCGGTGCTGGTATCTCCACTATCGTCCCGAACGACGGCACGATCCATCAGGGTCTGCTGCTCGAGGTCAACAACCCGCCGCCCTGCACGGTCGGCTACGAGGGCTCGCAGGCGATCCTCGACGAGGAGAAGCGGAAGAACCCGAACTTCGATCCGACCCGAGAGAACTACCCGCTGAACCTCGACGCGAACTGTGCGACGCCACAGGGCAGCGTGACGGGTGTTCGTAGCGCGAACCGAATCGTCTTCGCCGATCCGGACGTGCCGCAGCCGTGGGACCTCAACCCCAAGGTCGATCCCGAGAAGCTCAACCTCAACCCCATCGCCACCCAGTTGGCACCGCTCATCGGCGTTACGCCGAAGTAGCGAGATAGGAAGAACTGCTGCTCAGCACTGCCGTCGGGCCGAGAGTGGTTCGGCCGGATATTACCGAGTAGTAGGGTGAAATTGTGAACTCGAGCACCGAAGCCCTGGAGTCCCCAGCGACTCCAGGGCAGAACAAGACAGCGAAAATTCTTCTTGCCGTCGTCACGGTGATCGCCGTGGCTGCTCTCGCAGCGGCAGTGTTCTTCGGTTACGGCTGGGGCACGGCGTTGTTCAGCCAGAAGCCGACGGAAGATACTCGCGACTCTGCCCTCACCGGTGCCCAGCAGGCGGCCGTCAACCTGAACACGGTCGACGCCGCCAACATCGATCAGTCGTTCGACAACATGAAGTCCTCGATCACCGGTGACTTGATGCTCAACGACCTCGAGCAGACGCGTTCGGGTATCACCGATCAGGTCCGTCAGTCGGGTGCCAAGAGTGAGGCCGAGGTGTTGCACGCCGCGGTGACGGAGCTCAGTACCGACGAGAACACCGCTACGGCTCTCGTGGTCATCAAGACGACTACGACGTGGCCCGACCGCGTCGAGCGAAGCAAGCTCACGATGCGACTGGCCATGGAAGAGGTCGACGGGGTGTGGAAGACCAACAAGGTCGACCCCATCGGTTCGCGGATCTCGTTGGACAATCCCAACACCAATCCCGTCATACCGAGCGAACCGGGTGCTACCGACCCGAATGCGGCAACCCCCAGTGCAGAAGCGACGCCGGCCCCACAGCCGGATTCCGGTGGCAACTGACGTTCCCGGGCAGTGTCGTTTCCGTCTGTAGTGCAGTGAGTTTCGAAGGAGTTCTGTAGTGCCTCCCCAGCGTCGTAAGATCGTCCCACCCACCACCACCAGCAAGGTGCGCCGCAAGGTGGCCGGCACCGGTAAGCCCACAGCGTCCGACGCGGGTTCGACCACCGCGGAGGGTTCGGACGCGACCGAGACGACCGCGATCACAACACCGGTACCGAGCAGCCCTGCGGTCGACAAGCCTGCGGTCGACAAGCCTGTTGTCGACAAGCCCGCGACTTCGAAGCCCTCACTGGCCAAGACCGCCACCGAGAAGACCGCCACCGAGAAGGCCGCCACTCCGCTCGAGTCCGCGACCTCGAAGGCTTCGGACGCGGACCCGGTAGCCGACTCGGCTGTCACTTCACGCAAGGCGTCGGGTATCGGTTACAAGCACGTGATCGTCGTCGCGATCATCGCCGCGGTGCTCGGTGCATTCGCTGCGGTTGCGGCGTTCAAGCCGTTCGCCACGATCGACAATGCTGCCTGGGTGGATTCTGCAGCCACCCAGGAAGTCACTTCGGCGGCGACCGACGCGCTTCAGACTCTGTACACGTACAAGGCCGACACGATCGATGCCGATTTCGATGCTGCCCGTGCGGTGCTCAATCAGTCGATGCTCGATGAGTTCAACTCCACCGCGGACACCACCAAATCCGCTGTGGTGCAAACGAAGACGGGAACCGAGGCCATGGTTACCGACATCGGTGTCTCTCGCCTGGAAGACGACAAGGCCGAGTTGATCGCCAACGTGAACATCAGCGCCACGCAGGACGGTGTGGCATCGGGTAGTGCCGAGGGCCCGTTGACGGTCAACATGGAGAAGGTCGACGGCACCTGGAAGCTGTCGGCCATCGACGATCAGTAGGACCGGTACCCGCTAGCCCTGCTCTTCGATTCAGCCCTGCTTTACGATTCAGCCCCGTTCGACGCAGAAGCCCTGCTCGGACGGGGCTTTTTCGTGCGTTGTGCGCTCATCTGTCGCATGTGCACAACCGGATTACCATCGCGTTTGCGTCCTGGCTTGGGACGAGCCCTGGTTGTTCGGGACAACCATTTCGACGCTCGACAGCCAGGGGTGGATCCGATGAAAACGGAGCATGCTGGTCATGACTGACACAACTATCGATCTATCCGTGCTGGAATCGAGGTCCGGTCGATCGGGCTTCGCCGAGAACGTCAATCCCGAACTCTACCGATTGTTGTCTGCCCTCGATCTGGATCGCGAGTACGTGCGCGGCGACGGGACCGTCTTGTTCGACGCCTCGGGCCGACGTTATCTCGATTTTGCCGGGGCGTACGGGGCACTTCCGTTCGGGCACGGCCCCACGCCGATCTGGCAGGCGATCAACGATGTTCGGTGCAGTGGAGAGGCAATTTTCGTGCAGCCCTCGGTACTGACGGCAGCAGGTGAACTGGCAGATCGGTTGGGGCGCATCGCACCCGACGGGTTGACGCGAACGACGTTCGTCAACAGTGGTACCGAGGCCACCGAGGTTGCGCTCAAACTCGCGCGAGCGCACACCGGGCGACTGGGCGTGTTGACCACCGGAAACAGCTTCCACGGTAAGACGCTCGGAGCGCTGTCTGCGACCGGAAACATCAAGTACCAGAGTGGATTCGGGGCACCGGTGGCCGGGTTCGATCACATCGCGTTCGGTGACGCGGATGCACTCGATGCGGCCCTGACGGCCGCGCCGGATCACTATGCGGTGTTCCTCGTGGAACCGATTCAGGGTGAGGGCGGAGTGGTGTGTCCGCCCGACGGCTATCTGCGTCGGGTGCGGGATATCTGTGATCGGCACGGGGTGCTCCTTGCTCTCGACGAGGTGCAGACCGGTCTCGGCAGGACCGGGCGGATGTTCGCGGCGGAACACGAGGGGGTGGTGCCCGACATTCTGACCGTGGCGAAGGCGCTCGGTGGTGGCATCGTGCCGGTGGGCGCAGTATTGTGCGCACCGAGGCTGGTCGACGAGAGCTTCGCACTGCGCCACACATCGACATTCGCCGGCAACGCGCTGGCGGCTCGGGTGGGTATCGCAGTCATCGACGAGCTCACCAGGGACGACTGTGCGGTGGTGACGAATGCGGCCGTGCTCGGTCGGCAGTTGACGAAGGATCTCGGTGCGTTGGCCGAGAAGTATCCGTCCGTGGTCACCGATGTTCGCGGCCGCGGCTTGTTGCTCGGAATCGAGCTGACCGCGGACGTGAACTTCGTGGGGCGCCAGTCGCTGTTGGGTTCGATTGCCCAGCAACACAATCTGACTGCGGTGATCTGCTCCTACCTGCTCAACGTCGAAGGGATCCGGGTTGCTCCGACGCTGTTCGGTACACGAGTGATTCGGATCGAGCCACCGCTGACGGTGTCGGCGGCGCAGTGCGCGCGTCTGGTGGCCGCGTTGGATCGGGCGCTGGGATATGCGGCGGTAGGTGACTT
This sequence comes from Rhodococcus ruber, assembly GCF_027270735.1. GTDB lineage: Bacteria > Actinomycetota > Actinomycetes > Mycobacteriales > Mycobacteriaceae > Rhodococcoides > Rhodococcoides rubrum_A. The sequence goes on from NZ_JAPWIJ010000008.1 coordinate 52,070, forward strand.
GGACGGGTTGTTCGGGCACCTGCTGGGCCGCCCGACCGTCGGCACCCCACCATCGCTCACCGCGCTGCGCCCGGGTCGCACCCCCGACATCGCCGTGCGCCCCGCGGATCGCCGGTTCGCGTTCATCGCACACCCTTTGGATCTGGGGTTCTTCGCCGCCTTCGATCCTGCGCTCGACGTGTTCGACCACTCCGAACGACAGGATCTGCTTCGGCGGTTCGCTGCATCGACGTCCGAGCTCGACCCCGCGTCGTTCGTCATCGGCAGTGGCCGGGTAGTCGGGGGAGGGGACGCGACGGCACACGGTGACCTGATCGGTCTGCCCTACACCTCGGAGCAGCTGCTGCATCTGCCGACCGAGCAGGCGCTGCGGGTGGTGGGCGGTGCCGTCGAACTCGCGATCTCGCGCGGTGCGACGGTCGTCGGGTTGGGCGGCTATTCGTCGGTGATCACCGGGAACGGGTTGGGTCTCGGTGCAACGTCTCGGCCGATCACCACCGGCAACACGTTCACCGCCGCGGCGAGTCTGCGGGCTGTTCGACGCGTGTGCCGTGAACGCGGAATCGACGTCGCACAGGCCAGGGTGACGATTCTCGGTGCTGCCGGTGCCATCGGGCGGACGATCGGCAAGCAGTTGGCCGGCGAGGTCGGCAGTATTGCTCTGGTCGGTAGGCAGGGTGAGAGCTCGGTTATCGCGCCGAAGTTGTGGGCGGCGGCGCAGGAGATGGTGGCGAGTGCGACGGCCGGATCCGGCTCAGGGGATCTCGCCGGCGCTGCACTCGAGGTGAACGGCGACCTGGACGATCTGATCAGGTCACGGCACATCGAGTTCTTCACCGATCCCATTGCTGCGGTGAAGGATTCGTTGATCGTGATTGCGGCCACGTCGGCACCGCACGCACTGATCGACCCGTCCGATCTGATGGACGGGGCCATCGTCTGCGATGTTGCGCAGCCGCCGAACATCGGCCGCGACGTGCGCGGTGAGCGGCCGGACGTGACGGTGTTCGACGGCGGCATCGTGCGGGTGCCATCGGGTTCGGATTTCGGTTTGACCTACGGGTTGGCTCCGGGCCTGACGTATGCCTGCATGGCCGAGACGATGCTGATCGCGTTGTCGGGTGAGTTCGACCTCCGCAGCATCGGCACCACTCTGGACGGAGAGAGTGTCGAACGGTTGGGAGAGCTGGCCGACGTCCACGGGTTCGCGCTCGCCGAGGCCACCCGATGGCGCGAAGGTAGTCAGTAATCGGCTGGGGCCGGAGTTCCCGGAAGTTCGTGGACTCCGGCCCCGTCCTGCCCGGCCCCGTCCTGCCTGGTCTCCGTCGATCGTTTCGGGGTGGGATGCCACCACCAATTCGCGTGTCCCATCAGCGTGACGAGGGCGGGCACGAGCATCATCCGCACGATGGTGGCGTCGATGACGAGACCGACGATGATGCCGATGCCCACGAGTCGCATCATCGACAGTTCGGACAACGAGAAGAATGCGGTGACGCTGATGAGCAGCAGCGCAGCTTCCGTCACGATGCGTCCGGTGCGAGCGGCCCCGATGCGCACGGCCTCTCGGGTGGTGGCTCCGTTGTCGTGGGCCTCGACGATGCGTGAGAGCAGAAAGATCTCGTAGTCGGTGGAGAGGCCGAACACGACCGCCATGACCAGGATGCTCATCGTGGACTGCACAGGGCCTGCAGTAACGCCGATCAGCGCGCTGCCGTGGCCGTCGTGAAAGATCCAGGTGAGCACACCGAAGGTGGCCGCCAGGCTGACCATCGCCATGGCAATTGCCTTGAGGCTGAGCACGATCGAACGAAATGCCAGTGTCGTCATCGTGAATGTGGCCAGCACCATGATGGCCAACATCCACGGAATTGTGGAGTAGATCGCGGCGATGCCGTCCTCGCTCTGCGCGGTGCTGCCACCCACTCTCAGCGTGGTCCCGGCCGGAGCGGGGATCGACCGAATCGCATCGAGTGTCGCGAGTGCAGCCGGGGTGCGATCGGCCGAGGTCATGATGGCATCGACCACGGTCAGATTGTCGGCGCTGCCACTGGGAAACGCTGCTGCGACTCCGTCCGCGCGGCCCATGGCGTCGGTGACTTCTGCGATCGCGGCAGGGCTCGGCGGTGCATCGGTGAGCGATTCGACGACGACAGTGGCACCGCTGTTGGCGAGGGTGAATTCGGTGATCAGTTTCTGCGTGGCGATCCGGGCGGGCGAGTCCTGGGGCAGACCGGTGTGGTCGAGATCGCCCAGAGTTACTCCGGAGATGGGCGCGCTGAGCACGGCCAGCACGCCGATGATGGCAGCGGCGACGAGGATGGGCCTGCGCATCACGCGGTCTGCCACTGTGCCCCAGAACTTCTGCGCCCGTGCCTCGCCTCGGTCGATCGCACCCTTGCGCCAGCTCAGCGAATCGATGCGGGGGCCGAGGAGGACGAGTGCGGCGGGGAGGGCAGTCAGCGAGATCACGGCGGCAACGGCCACTGCAGAAATGCCGCCGAAGCCCAGTGAGCGGATCATCGCCTGCGGGAAGATGAGCATGCCGATGAACCCACAGATCAACAACAGTGCCGAGAACGCCACGGTTCGGCCTGCGGTGGACATCGTGCGGTGTACCGCGTCCACCGTTCCGCGCCCGTTGCGCAATTCCTCGCGGAACCGGGTGATCACGAACAGGCTGTAGTCGACGGCCATTCCGAGTCCGACCAGGGACGCGATATTGGTCGCGAACACCGACACCTCGGAGACGCTGTTCAATGCTCGCAGCACGGCCAGGGACGCGAGCACGCTCAGTCCGCCGATCACCAACGGAGTGGCTGCGGCGACGAGTCCGCCGAAGACGATCAGGAGCAGAACCAGAAGAATCGGGAAGGTGATGGTCTCGGCTCGTACCAGATCTGCTCGCGCTTGCTCGTTGTACGCGTCGACGACGGCCGAGAATCCACCGAACTGCACGCTCACGCCGTCGATCGTCAGCTTTTCCCGCAGGTCCTGGTAGGACTTGACGCGCTGATCCTCGTCGCCGGTCAGGGTCAGCACCGCGAGGGCAGAGTTTCCGCCCGACGACCGCAGGCCTGGAGCAAAGGCGTCGGGAACCGTCCAGTAGGTGACGGGATTGCGGGCCAGCACTCCCGCGTCGATACCGGCGAGGCTCGCTCCGACCGCATCGGCGATCTCGTCGACCGTTCGTCCGTCCGTCGGGGTGTAGATCACGGCGACGTCCGGAACGTCGCGGCCGAACCGGGATTCGACGAGAGCGTCGACCTTCGCCGACTCGCTGTCGGGGTCGCTGTAGCCACCGAGACTGAGTTCGTCGACGACGCCGAGGCCCCAGGTTCCGGCGAGCAGAACGGTCGCAACCACGACCGCCAGGACCGAGCGGGCACGGGCAACGAGGAAGTCGACGACGGGCGAAACCCTGGTCACGCGGGACCACCGAAGGATCGACACCTGCATCGGGCGTCGACCACTACCACCGTAACCATGTTGTCCCCCCGCGAGACGTGATGTGAGCGCTCCGTGAATATGCCTGTGGCACAGAGGAGATCTGTCATGCGGCGAACCCCATCGCCGGACGACGCCACCCCCGGTTGCGACAGAAGAAATACAAGCAGAAGCCGCGCTCGATTGCCATAGCGGCGGCGGATTCCCCCGGACCTCTTGACGAAGGAAGACGCAGGGTTCACTCTTGTCGTGAAGGAGCACCCCCGTGGTGTGACGACCGTAGACGATCGTTCACCACAGCTTTCTGTTCGCCGCAGCTGTTCGTTGTCGGTTGCCGGCCCGTACGGCGTTCGTTTCGCGGACGCTCTCGATCGGGTCGCGGCGAGGAAGGTCGACACGCTGCTGCCGACTCGGCGCGCGAACGGACCTCGGGTGCTACTTTTGATGCCCCCGTTGCGCTGTGCGCACATTTGGGGTACCTTTGGACGTTGCGCTGGCTGCCTCCTGTCCACCTCTCGATTGCTGTTGCTCGAAGACTCGTCTTCGGGCCTCTGTAATGGGGATTCGGTCTGGTTGCGACCAGCCGAAATTCGCCCCACATATAGCAAACAGATACAGCGGCGGTCGCCATGTCGTGTCAGCTGACAGGTCCTGTCAGTCGACAGAACGGCGCGACCCGCGTGAGGTGCTGGAAGGACGCATCTTGGCAGTCTCTAGCCAGACCAAGGCAGTTGTCGGAACACCGGGAGCCCCGAGGAGGGTTTCGTTCGCGAACATTCGCGAGCCGTTGGAGGTACCCGGTCTCCTCGATGTACAGACGGATTCGTTCGAATGGCTGGTAGGTGCGCAGAGTTGGCGCGACCGTGCCGCCGCCCGCGGAGACAGCGGTGTCTCCGGCGGACTCGAGGACATCCTGACCGAGCTCTCTCCGATCGAGGACTTCTCGGGCTCGATGTCGCTGTCTTTCTCCGACCCACGATTCGACGAGGTCAAGGCCTCGACCGATGAGTGCAAGGACAAGGACATGACGTATGCAGCTCCGCTGTTCGTCACCGCCGAGTTCATCAACAACAACACCGGCGAGATCAAGAGCCAGACGGTCTTCATGGGTGATTTCCCGATGATGACCGACAAGGGCACCTTCATCATCAACGGCACCGAGCGTGTCGTCGTCTCGCAGCTGGTGCGTTCTCCGGGCGTCTACTTCGATCATTCGATCGACAAGACCACCGAGAAGGACCTGCACAGCGTCAAGGTCATTCCCGGCCGCGGTGCTTGGCTCGAGTTCGACGTCGACAAGCGCGACACCGTCGGTGTCCGCATCGACCGCAAGCGTCGCCAGCCCGTCACGGTGCTGCTGAAGGCTCTCGGCTGGTCCACCGAGCAGATCACGGAGCGCTTCGGCTTCTCCGAGATCCTCATGGCCACGCTGGAGAAGGACAACACTGCCGGTACCGACGAGGCTCTCCTCGACATCTACCGCAAGCTGCGTCCGGGCGAGCCGCCGACCAAGGAGTCGGCGCAGACCCTGCTGGAGAACCTGTTCTTCAAGGACAAGCGTTACGACCTCGCTCGTGTGGGTCGCTACAAGATCAACAAGAAGCTCGGCCTCAACTCGGGTCAGCCCATCGTGGCGTCGACCCTCACCGAGGAAGACATCGTTGCGACCATCGAGTACCTGGTGCGTCTGCACGCAGGTGAGACCTCGATGACCGCACCCGAGGGTGTCGAGGTTCCGGTCGAGGTCGACGACATCGACCACTTCGGCAACCGTCGTCTTCGTACCGTCGGCGAGCTCATCCAGAACCAGATCCGCGTGGGCCTGTCCCGCATGGAGCGCGTCGTGCGCGAACGTATGACGACTCAGGACGTCGAGGCGATCACGCCGCAGACCCTGATCAACATCCGTCCCGTCGTCGCTGCGATCAAGGAGTTCTTCGGAACCTCCCAGCTCTCGCAGTTCATGGACCAGAACAACCCGCTGTCGGGTCTGACGCACAAGCGTCGCCTGTCGGCACTGGGACCCGGCGGTCTCTCTCGTGAGCGAGCCGGCCTCGAGGTCCGCGACGTGCACCCCTCGCACTACGGCCGTATGTGCCCCATCGAGACCCCGGAAGGCCCGAACATCGGCCTGATCGGATCGCTCTCGGTGTACGCACGCGTCAACCCGTTCGGCTTCATCGAGACCCCGTACCGCAAGGTCGTCGACGGCAAGGTGACCGACGATGTCGATTACCTGACCGCCGACGAGGAAGATCGCCACACGCTCGCGCAGGCGAACTCTCCGGTCGACGATTCGGGTCACTTCATCGAGGACAAGATTCTCGTCCGTCGTAAGGGTGGAGAGGTCGAGTTCGTCTCGTCCGACGACATCGACTACATGGACGTCTCGCCTCGTCAGATGGTGTCCGTTGCCACCGCGATGATTCCGTTCCTCGAGCACGACGACGCCAACCGTGCCCTGATGGGCGCGAACATGCAGCGTCAGGCTGTCCCGCTGGTTCGCAGCGAGGCTCCGCTCGTCGGTACCGGCATGGAGCTGCGTGCTGCTGTCGACGCCGGTGACGTCGTCATCACCGAGAAGACCGGTGTTGTCGAAGAGGTCTCCGCCGATTACGTCACGGTCATGGCCGACGACGGATCGCGCAAGACCTACCGGATGCGCAAGTTCGCGCGTTCCAACCAGGGCACGTGCGCCAACCAGCGTCCGATCGTGGACGAGGGACAGCGCGTGGAGTCCGGCCAGGTCCTCGCCGACGGCCCCTGCACCGAGAACGGTGAGATGGCACTCGGCAAGAACCTGCTGCTGGCGATCATGCCGTGGGAGGGCCACAACTACGAGGACGCGATCATCCTGTCGCAGCGCCTCGTGGAAGAGGACGTCCTCACCTCGATCCACATCGAGGAGCACGAGATCGATGCTCGCGACACCAAGCTCGGTGCCGAAGAGATCACTCGCGACATCCCGAACGTCTCCGACGAGGTCCTCGCAGACCTCGACGAGCGCGGCATCATCCGTATCGGTGCCGAGGTTCGTGACGGCGACGTGTTGGTCGGAAAGGTCACGCCGAAGGGCGAGACCGAGCTGACCCCCGAAGAGCGCCTGCTGCGCGCCATCTTCGGTGAGAAGGCTCGCGAAGTTCGCGACACCTCGCTCAAGGTTCCGCACGGCGAGAACGGAAAGGTCATCGGCATTCGCGTCTTCTCGCGCGACGACGACGACGATCTGCCTCCCGGCGTCAACGAGCTGGTCCGCGTCTACGTGGCTCAGAAGCGCAAGATCCAGGACGGCGACAAGCTCGCCGGTCGTCACGGCAACAAGGGCGTCATCGGCAAGATCCTCCCGCAGGAGGACATGCCGTTCCTGCCCGACGGCACCCCGATCGACATCATCCTCAACACCCACGGTGTTCCGCGTCGTATGAACATCGGTCAGGTCCTCGAGACCCACCTGGGTTGGATCGGCAAGACCGGTTGGAACGTGCAGATCGCCGCGGACGGCAGCAAGCCCGATTGGGCCGAACGCCTGCCCGAGGAGATGCTGTCGGCTCCGGCCGACAGCAACATCGCCACCCCGGTGTTCGACGGTGCCAAGGAGAATCAGCTCGCCGGCCTGCTGGAGAGCACGATTCCCAACCGCGACGGCGAGCAGATGGTCGGTTCCGACGGAAAGGCCACGTTGTTCGACGGCCGCTCCGGCGAGCCGTTCCCGTACCCGGTGTCGGTGGGCTACATGTACATCATCAAGCTGCACCACTTGGTCGACGACAAGATCCACGCTCGTTCGACCGGGCCGTACTCGATGATCACGCAGCAGCCCCTCGGTGGTAAGGCTCAGTTCGGTGGACAGCGCTTCGGTGAGATGGAGTGCTGGGCCATGCAGGCCTACGGTGCCGCGTACACGCTGCAGGAGCTTCTCACCATCAAGTCGGACGACGTTGTCGGCCGCGTGAAGGTGTACGAGGCGATCGTCAAGGGCGAGAACATTCCCGAGCCCGGTATCCCCGAGTCCTTCAAGGTGCTCCTCAAGGAGCTCCAGTCGCTGTGCCTCAACGTGGAGGTGCTGTCCTCGGACGGCGCTGCCATCACGATGGCCGACGGTGACGACGAAGACCTCGAGCGTGCCGCAGCGAACCTGGGAATCAACCTCTCCCGCAACGAAGCTGCCACGGTCGACGACCTCGCTCAGTAGTTCAGTGGTCTCCGGGCCTGCGTCACTGCAGGCCCGGAGGCGTTCTTCTCATTTGCTCTTCCAGCACAACACCCATAACGGGGAAAGGAAGTTACGTGCTCGACGTCAACTTCTTCGATGAACTTCGCATTGGCCTTGCCACTGCGGACGACATCCGTCAGTGGTCCTACGGCGAGGTCAAGAAGCCGGAGACCATCAACTACCGCACGCTCAAGCCCGAGAAGGACGGCCTCTTCTGCGAGAAGATCTTCGGCCCCACCCGGGACTGGGAGTGCTACTGCGGCAAGTACAAGCGCGTCCGCTTCAAGGGCATCATCTGTGAGCGCTGTGGCGTCGAGGTCACTCGCGCCAAGGTTCGTCGTGAGCGCATGGGCCACATCGAACTGGCCGCTCCGGTCACGCACATCTGGTACTTCAAGGGTGTGCCGTCGCGTCTGGGCTACCTGCTCGACCTGGCTCCGAAGGATCTCGAGAAGATCATCTACTTCGCTGCCTACGTCATCACCACGGTCGACGACGAGCTCCGTCACAACGAGCAGTCGACGCTCGAGGCCGAGATGGAGGTCGAGAAGAAGGCCGTCGCAGATCAGCGCGACGCCGATCTAGAGGCTCGTGCGCAGAAGCTCGAAGCCGACATCGCCGAGCTCGAAGCCGAGGGTGCCAAGTCCGACGTGCGTCGCAAGGTCAAGGACGGCGGCGAGCGCGAGATGCGTCAGCTCCGTGACCGCGCGCAGCGTGAGCTCGATCGTCTCGAAGAGATCTGGACCACGTTCACCAAGCTTGCTCCCAAGCAGCTCATCGTCGACGAGCTCATCTACCGCGAGCTCATCGACCGATACGGCGAGTACTTCACCGGTGCCATGGGTGCCGAGTCGATCCAGAAGCTCATGCAGACCTTCGACATCGATGCCGAGGCGGAATCTCTTCGCGAGACCATCCGCAGTGGCAAGGGTCAGAAGAAGCTGCGCGCGCTCAAGCGTCTGAAGGTCGTCGCCGCATTCCAGGCCGGCCGTAACTCGCCGATGGGCATGGTCCTGGACGCTGTCCCGGTCATCCCACCGGAGCTTCGTCCGATGGTGCAGCTCGACGGTGGACGTTTCGCGACGTCCGACCTCAACGACCTGTACCGCCGCGTCATCAACCGCAACAACCGCCTCAAGCGTCTGATCGATCTCGGTGCTCCCGAGATCATCGTCAACAACGAGAAGCGGATGCTGCAGGAGTCGGTCGACGCCCTGTTCGACAACGGCCGTCGTGGACGTCCGGTCACCGGACCGGGTAACCGTCCGCTCAAGTCGCTCTCCGACTTGCTCAAGGGCAAGCAGGGTCGATTCCGCCAGAACCTCCTCGGCAAGCGCGTCGACTACTCGGGCCGTTCGGTCATCGTCGTCGGCCCGCAGCTCAAGCTGCACCAGTGCGGTCTGCCGAAGCTGATGGCTCTCGAGCTGTTCAAGCCGTTCGTGATGAAGCGCCTGGTGGATCTGAACCACGCGCAGAACATCAAGTCGGCCAAGCGCATGGTCGAGCGTCAGCGTCCGCAGGTGTGGGACGTTCTCGAAGAGGTCATCGCCGAGCACCCCGTGCTGCTGAACCGTGCACCCACCCTGCACCGGTTGGGCATCCAGGCGTTCGAGCCGCAGCTCGTCGAGGGCAAGGCCATCCAGCTGCACCCGCTCGTGTGTGAGGCGTTCAACGCCGACTTCGACGGTGACCAGATGGCTGTCCACCTCCCGCTGTCCGCCGAGGCTCAGGCCGAGGCGCGCGTGCTGATGCTGTCCTCGAACAACATCCTCTCGCCGGCATCGGGCCGTCCGCTCGCCATGCCGCGTCTGGACATGGTGACGGGTCTGTACCACCTGACTCGTCTCGATGCCGGTGCTGTCGGCGAGCGCGCCGACGCGAAGACCGACCACGCCGAGTTCGGGGCGTACTCCTCCCCGGCCGAGGCTCAGATGGCCGTCGACCGTGGATCGCTCACGGTGCAGTCGCAGATTCGGGTTCGTCTCACCACGCAGCGCCCGCCGCGTGAGATCGAGAACGAGCTGTTCCCCGAGGGCTGGAACCGCGGCGAGGCATGGACCGCGGAAACCACTCTGGGACGCGTGCTCTTCAACGAGCTGCTCCCGGCGGACTACCCGTTCGTCAACGAGCAGATGCCGAAGAAGCGTCAGTCGACCATCATCAACGATCTCGCCGAGCGTTACCCGATGATCGTCGTCGCGCAGACCGTCGACAAGCTCAAGGACGCAGGCTTCTACTGGGCCACGCGTTCGGGTGTCACCATCTCGATCTCCGACGTCCTCGTGCCGCCGGAGAAGCCGCAGATCATGGAGACCTTCGAGGCTCAGGCCGATCAGATCGAGAAGAAGTACCAGCGTGGCGCACTCGACAAGGTCGAGCGCAACTCCGCACTGGTCAAGATCTGGCAGGACGCGACCGAGCAGGTCGGTAAGGCCATGGAGGCCCACTTCCCCGACGACAACCCGATCCCGATGATCGTGAAGTCCGGCGCAGCCGGAAACATGACTCAGGTTCGCTCGCTCGCCGGCATGAAGGGCTTGGTGACGAACCCGAAGGGTGAGTTCATCCCGCGTCCGATCAAGTCTTCCTTCAAGGAAGGCCTGACGGTCCTCGAGTACTTCATCAACACGCACGGCGCTCGTAAGGGTCTGGCCGACACGGCGCTTCGTACCGCCGACTCGGGCTACCTGACGCGTCGTCTGGTCGACGTCTCGCAGGATGTCATCGTTCGGGAAACCGACTGTGGCACCGAGCGCGGCATCGTCACGACGATCGCCGAGAAGATGGCCGACGGCAAGATGATCCGCGACGCTCACGTCGAGACCAGCACGTACGCCCGCACCTTGGCGAACGACGCTGTCGACGAGAACGGCACGGTCATCGTCGCTCGCGGACACGATCTCGGTGACCCGGCCATCGACGCGCTGCTCGCTGCGGGCATCACGTCGGTCAAGGTTCGCTCGGTGCTCACCTGCACCACGGGAACCGGCGTCTGCGCCACCTGCTACGGCCGTTCGATGGCCACCGGCAAGCTGGTCGACATCGGTGAGGCCGTCGGTATCGTTGCCGCACAGTCCATCGGTGAGCCCGGAACCCAGCTGACCATGCGTACCTTCCACCAGGGTGGTGTCGCCGGAGATGACATCACCGGTGGTCTGCCTCGCGTGCAGGAGCTGTTCGAGGCACGTGTGCCGAAGGGCAAGGCTCCGATCGCGGACGTGTCGGGACGCATCCAGCTCGAGGACGGCGATCGTTTCTACAAGATCACCATCGTCCCGGACGACGGCGGCGAAGAGGTTGTCTACGACAAGCTCTCCAAGCGTCAGCGTCTGCGCGTCTTCAAGCACGACGACGGCACCGAGCGCCTGCTGGCGGACGGTGACCACGTCGAGGTCGGCCAGCAGCTCATGGAAGGTGCTGCCGATCCGCACGAGGTTCTGCGTGTGATGGGTCCTCGCCAGGTTCAGATCCACTTGGTCAACGAGGTCCAGGAGGTGTACCGGTCGCAGGGTGTGTCGATTCACGACAAGCACATCGAGACGATCGTGCGCCAGATGCTCCGTCGCGTGACGATCATCGACAGCGGCTCCACCGAGTTCCTGCCCGGTTCACTCACCGAGCGCAGCGAATTCGAGTCGAGCAACCGTCGCGTCGTCTCCGAGGGTGGCGAGCCCGCAGCCGGACGTCCGGTCCTGATGGGTATCACCAAGGCGTCGCTGGCCACCGACTCGTGGCTGTCGGCAGCGTCCTTCCAGGAGACCACTCGTGTGCTCACCGATGCGGCGATCAACTGCCGTTCGGACAAGCTCATAGGTCTCAAGGAGAACGTCATCATCGGTAAGCTCATCCCGGCTGGTACCGGCATCAACAGGTACCGGAACATCACGGTGCAGCCGACCGAAGAGGCGCGTGCCGCGGCATACGCGGTGCCGTCGTACGACGATCAGTACTACAGCCCGGACGGCTTCGGCCAGGGAACCGGTGCTGCAGTGCCGCTCGACGACTACGGTTTCTCCAACGAATACCGCTAGAGCGACTCCGTCGCATGTGAGCAGAACCTCGTAGCCCACTACGAATTTCCGCTCACGACGACAGGGCGTGACAGACAAAGCCCCGCATCGACTTCGGTCGGTGCGGGGCTTTGTTGTTGTGACTCCGGGAGCGATGAGTTTTCGATGCGCCTCGAGTCGTTACCGGTATGACCGACCAAACACCCAGCACCATCGTGAACATCGGCGTGGCCATGTTCACCGTCGCCGATCAGGACGCAGCCCTCGATTTCTACTCCCGCGTTCTGGGGTTCGAGATTCGCGGTGATCTGCGCTTCGGCCCCGAAGGCGAGTATCGGTGGTTGGAAGTGGCACCGCCTGGTTCGACCGCGCGGCTCGCCCTCAACCCGCCGATGGGAGGTACGCCCGGTGGCGGGTCCATCGGTGTCGAGACAGCTGACGTCGCGGCCGAGCACAAGAGGCTCAGCGCTCTCGGCGGCGTCGATCTCGACGACTTCATGGAAGAGGTGGACGGCGTGCCGCCCATGTTCGCGCTACGAGATCCCGACGGCAATTCGGTGTGGGTCGTGCAAGCCTGACCGGTCAGTCGGGCTGTTTCTGATCGACGAACGTGTACAGCTCGGCGATCGTGCCATCCTTGACGACGGCGAAGTCCTGGCCGGTGACGACGGCCGGGGCGTCGGGCGGTGAGAGTGCCCAGGAGATGCGGGCAACGTCGCCCAGCACGGCGGGCTCGACGGTGACGGAGAACGGCAAGCCGGCGGAGTCCGCGAGGAGCGCGGTGATCGCGTCGATGACGGCGTCGCGTCCGGTCGCGGTGTTCTCGGCGTCGTAGAACACCGCGTCCGGGTGGTACATGGTTTCGATCAGCTCGCGTCGTCGTTCGGCGTCGGTTGCGTTGAACACCTCGACGACGTTGCGACGTACCAACTCGGCGTGAGACGTGCGATCCATGGTGAGCCCCTAAGGTTGGTGGTCGGGGTCTACTCGGCCTGCGCCCCGGATCAAGCATCTCAGAAAGAACATGACATGTCACGTAATGAGTCGACGGCCGACTCTCCCTGGCTGACGCCCTCCCAGGAGTCGGCATGGCGCGCCTACATGGGGCTGTCGCTGCAGATGACGTTCGAGATGAATCGGCAGCTGACCGAGGATCACGGTCTTTCCCTGGCCGACTACTCGGTGCTCGTGGCGCTAGCGGACAGCCCGGACGGGCGTCGCCGGGTGACCGAGCTGGCGGCCGAGATCGGCTGGGAGCGCAGCAGGGCCTCGCACCACCTCGCCCGGATGTCCGCACGGGGGCTCACCGATCGCACGGTCTCGACTACCGACGCGCGCGCCACGGATGCAGTTCTCACCGAAGCGGGCCGGGCAGCTCTGGACGCGTCGGCAGCGGGTCACGTCGACGTGGTCCGTCGGTTGTTCTTCGACGGGCTCGCACCCGAGGAAGTCTCCACTCTCGAAACGATTCTCACTCGTCTGCGTGACCACATGCGAACCAACGGAACACTGCCCCAATCGCAGTGACTGCCCCAACCGCAATGACTGCCCCAACCGCACTGACGGCCTCCACCTCGGAACCGACGAGGTCGTTCATCCGTGGTGACAGACAGCCTCGAGGTCTATGCCGTTGAGGTCCCGCACGAAAGATCCGTAGTACGTCGCGTGGTATTCCGGCTGTAGTCCTGGACGCCGGAGCTCGCTCGCTCCCGCCGACAGCGCTGCGATGTGGAAGGCATCGACCGTGGCGCGGTCCGGGGCACTGAACGCGAGATGGGTGTGCGGTCCGACGGCCGACCCGGGGGCGTCGACGATCCAGAAGAAGGGCTTCACCTGCGCCCAACCGAAGGCGATCATGGCGAGCTGGTTTGCCTCGGGGGTGTGCGGCACCCGCATGATCTCGGTGATCCCGAGCGGTGCGAGCGCAGCGCCGTAGAACTCGGCGCTGGCGGCGAGATCGGAGACGCCGATGTTGAGGTGGTCGATCTGGGATCCGGTGCGGTCGAGGTTCGTCATGCGTTCAAGTCTTGTCGAGATCGCGGACGAGTTCGGTCCTGAATCGGATGTATCCAACCCGAACCTATGCCCGCTGCGATCGCGCCGCCGCTGTCACCCCGACCAATGCCAACGCGGCGAAGGTGAACAGCAGCAACTGAGCCGATCGCAGCGTCGATGATTCCCCGAGGTTCACCAGCACTCCCGCGAGGGCTGCGCCGAAGGCGTTCGCTATCAGTTGGACGGTGTTGATGGCGGCCGAGGCTCGTGCGCCTTCGCCCGGTTCGGTGACCGATGTCATGGCACCGACCGCCAGGTGCGGCCACGCGATTCCGATTCCCACTCCCGCGACGATCAGACCCACTACCCACACAGTGATCAGGCCGGCACCTGCTCGGTCGGTGAGAAACGTTGCCATGGTGCACAATCCGACAGCAACGAGGATCGGACCGCCGATGACGATGCGTCGTACGATGTGCGGAGCCGTGGCCGATGCGCTCGGTATCTCGCCGAGGGTCCACCCCAATGCCAGTGCAGCTCCCAGGAATCCGGCCGCCAACGGTGCCAATCCGGCAAGTCGTTGGCCGAACAGTGGGATGAACGTTTCCACCGTCGATGCAACGGCGAGGACGACGATGGTCAGGTACACCCATTTCAGGGACGACGCGCTGAAGGTCGACGGCGGGAGAACGCCGTGCGGTGCGCGACGGTCCGCTGCGACGAAGGCGATCAGTAGCAGCACTCCTGCCGCAACCATGGCTGCAGTGATCGCGAGATTCGGCATCACGCCGGCTACGCTCACCAGCAGTGCAGCCGTGGTCAGCAGGGTCAGCGACCATGTCGGTACCGGGCTGGACTCGGTGGGCTCGCTGGTGTGGGCGGGGAGCGCTTTGGGGACGAGGGTGGCCACCGCGAGTGCTGCGACGACGAGCACGCCGAAAGCCGACCGCCAGGCTCCGAACTGAGCGAATACGCCACCGATGGCCGGGCCTGCGAACGTTCCCACGCCCCACATGGCGGAGATCAGCGCAGCACCCCGGGTCCAGAGGTGTTGCGGCAGAGCTGCATTGATGACGGCATAACCGAGTCCGGCCAGTAGACCACCTCCCGAGCCCTGGATCGTTCGGCCCACCAGCAGGAGTTCCATCGTGGGGCTGACGGCGCACACCACGGTCCCGAGAGCGAAGATCGTCAGGCCGATGAGGTATGCACCGCGAGGTCCGCAGGCAGCCAGAACATTGCTGACCAGCATCGAGGAAATGACGGACGCAATCAGGAAAACCGTTGCAGTCCATGCGTAGTAGCGTTGGCCGCCGATCTCGTCGATGGCCGTGGGCAGCAGGCTCGTAGTGAGATAGACGTTCGTGGCGTACAGCGCGACGCCGCCGGCGAGGACAGTTGCAGTGCCGACGTAGCGGGCGCTGAGCAACTGGCGCCAGGTTCCGGTCGTGGGTTCGGTGGAGGGGTGCATGTTGACGAAGGTTAGAATCTAAAGTGCACTTCAGGTCAAATCGATGGACACGCTGGGAGGCAACATGATCCGGATCAGCGACGAGTTGCTCTCGATCGGCGAGGTCGCGGCCAGAACCGGTGTCGCGGTGTCCGCGGTCCGGTACTACGAGACCCTCGGTCTCGTTCCCGCCGAGCGGACGGCCGGTAACGTACGAAAGTTCCCCCGTCACGCGATTCGGCGGATCTCGCTGATTCAGGTGGCGGTGCGGTTCGGTATACCGCTTTCCGAGGTGGCCGAGGTCTTTGAGTCCCTGCCGTCGGGCCGCACCCCGAACAAACGTGACTGGGCCAAGATCTCGGCTGCGTGGAACCAGAGGCTGGAGGATCGCAAGCAGTCGATTGCGCGGATGCAGGAGGAACTGACCGGTTGCATCGGTTGTGGATGTCTTTCGCTCAGCAAGTGCACCTTGCTCAACCCCGGCGACGAGCTGGGCAAGGCGGGCCCAGGAGCCCGACGCATCTGAAGGCCGCGTCGTGTTCACCTCGGTGTCGAATCGATGACGAGCGCAGTTTGCCCGGGCACGACAGTCTCGACGAATGGTGAGACGGGGTAATGAGATTCGGATCGGGCGGGACATTTCTTTGCAGGCGGGGGCCACGCGCCGGCAGTTTCTGACGTGGAGTGCGTTGGTCGGCGCGATCGCCTTCACGCCTGAACTCGCGGGAACCACGGCGCACGCACAGTCCGTCGTGACCCCCGACTACCCCTTCCGTCTCGGCGTGGCCTCCGGTGATCCGTTGCCCGATTCGGTGGTGCTGTGGACCAGGCTCGCCACCGATCCCTTTGCGCCGCTGGGCGGGATGACGCCCGGCGTGGTGCCGGTGCGGTGGCAGATTGCAGCCGACGAGCACTTTGCACACATGACCCGTGAGGGCATCGAGCTCGCCACCGAGTTCGATGGTTGGTCGATTCACGTCGACGTCCGCGGGCTGGAGCCGGCCCGCGAATACTTCTATCGCTTCCTCGTCGGCCCACACGCGAGCCCGGTCGGACGTACCAGAACTGCACCGGCAGTGGGTCAGCCGCTGAGTAAGCTCGATTTCGCCTGGGCGTCGTGCCAGAAATGGGAGGACGGGTTCTTCGGTGCCTACGGGGACCTGGCGGCCTCGAATCTCGACGTGGTGTTCTTTCTGGGCGACTACATCTACGAGTACGCGATCAAGGACGAGGGTGCGCGAAAGGGTGAGCCGCGCACGGAGTCGGCGGTTCGAGAAACCATGGCGCTCAGCGACTATCGCGACCGATACGCGATGTACAAGGCAGATGAGAACCTGGCTGCCGCACATGCGTCGGCACCGTTCGTCTCGACGTTCGACGACCACGAGGTGGACAACAACTGGGCCTCGCAGATCAGTCAGGACAATGACGATCCGAAGCAGTTCCTACTGCGCAGAGCCGATGCCTTCAAGGCGTGGTGGGAGAACACTCCGGTGCGCGCGAACCTGAAGCCCGTAGGCCCGGACATGAAGGTCTATCGACGGTTCTCGTTCGGTGATCTGGTCGACTTCTCGGTGCTGGATACCCGGCAATATCGAAGCGATCAGGCGCACGGGGACGGCGAGCATGCTCAGGATGCCGAGACGGCCGATGTCTCTCGCACCATTACCGGTGCGGCACAGGAACAATGGATCCTCGACGGGTTCGCGTCACCGTCGAAGTGGAACTTTCTGGCGCACCAGACGGTCATCGCCGATCTGGCGCGGGGACAGGGCGACGATCGCAAGGTCGGCATGGATCCGTGGAGCGGGTACGAGGCCTCGCGTCATCGCATCCTCGACGGGGCCAGGGATCGCGGCACCAAGAACGTGGCGTCGATCGTCGGCGACATTCACCGCACGATCGTGTCGGAGTTGCGCCGCGATTACCAGGATCAAGTGTCGCCGATCCAGGGTGTCGAGATCGCGACCACGTCCATCGCGTCGGGCAAGGACGGTGCCGATATCGACTCCGCCGGAGCTGCCATCGCCGACGGTTCGCCGCACGTCAAGTACGGAAATGCCCGTCGCGGCTATCTTCGCAGTACGCTGACGAACACCGAATGGCGTTCGGAGGTAAGGGTTCTCGACCGCGTTTCCGCACCGGGCTCATCGGTGCGAACCGCAGCAACGGTCACCGTCCCCGAAGGCCGCCCCGAGATCCAGCTCGGCTGACGCCCGTTTCTCAGCGCCCGTCGGCGATGATCTGCGCGACGTTGCGTTCGGCCAGGGCGGTGATGGTCAGTGACGGGTTGGCCGCTCCGGTGCTTCCCGGGATCAGCGCACCGTCGACGACGTAGAGGCCGGGGTGACCCTTCACGCGGCCGTAGTCGTCGGTGGCGTCACCCAGTACCGCGCCGCCGAGTGGGTGGGCGGTGAACGTGTCGTCCACATCGCGGGTGAACGGTTCGGCAGCGACGATGGTGCCGCCGGCCTGCGCCATCCGATTCTGCACTGCGCGTAGGGCTTCGACGGTGTCGCGGCTGCCACCCTTGGGCCAGTTCAGGGTCAACCTGTCTGCGGCGGAATCGAATCCGAAGTTTCCGCGCAGTGGGTCGATGGTCATGCCGAGTGACCCCAGGAAGCCCATGTTGACGGGAACGCCCGGTGTGTACCAATTCTCGACGGTCAGGGGCAGGCCGGAGTCGTCGACGATCCGGGATGCGCAGGGTGCTGCTTGGGGGCCCGCAGACATCGGGCCCAGCGACCGCGTCATCGACGCGTCGCCGTTGGTGCCCCAGCCGGTGCCGACGAATTCGTTGAGGTTCGACAGCGCTCCGGTGGTGCGGGCGCGCATCAGCAGTTCGGTGGTGCCGATCGATCCGGCACCGAGAACGAGGGTGTCGCAAGTGACGGTGCGAGTCTCGACGACGTTGCCGAACGGGTCGAGGCGTTCGATCTCGACGCGGTAGCGGCCGCCGGATTCGGCACCGATCGCCGCGACGCGGTGGCTGTGACAGACGGCCGCGCGGCCGGTGGCCTCTGCCTGGGGGATGTAGTTCTGCGTCAGATCGTGCTTGGCGCCGTTGGAGTTGCCGAACGTGCTCGCGCCGACGGTCGCGGACGGCCGAGACCGGCCGGCGATCTCGTCGCGCACGACGTTCCAGTTCCAGTTGCCGTCGACCGCTTCCGGGGTGAATCCTGCCCGTCGAGCGTGGTCGTCCCAGGTGCGCGAGTGCGCGAAGTTCGGGCTGTTGTACACGTCCTCGGGCATCGTCGACGGCCGAAGCATCGAACGTGCCTTGGGGTACCAGCTGGCGGCCATCTCGTCGTAGTCGAGGCGTCCGCCGAAGGAGAGGTCGAAGAATTTCTTGTCGGGTGCGATGGTGACGCCGGTGTACACGATCGAGCCGCCGCCGACGGCTGCTCCGCGCCACACCGAGAGGTTCTCGTAACGGGTGGTGTCGAGGACTCCGCCGAAGAGATCGACCGGTCCCACCGGGAGGCCGGTGATGTTGGTGAACGACGTTTGCTGCCACAGGCCGCGTCCGTCGGCGGTCATGTCGGCGGTGAAGATGTCGCGCCAGGGGTCTCGCGGCCAGCGCAGTCCGCGCTCGAGCACGGTCACCTGGGTGCCGGCCTGGGCCATGCGCAGGGCAGCGGCACTGGCACCGAATCCGGAGCCGACGACGATGACGGACGAGTGGTCCGGTGGGCGCGGGGGGTCGGCGAACAGTTCGGGAACGAGTGACCGAATTCGGTCGGCACCGAGCGGGAGTGCGCCGGCGGGAGCGGAACCCGGCATGCCGGCGGCGCTCAGGACCGGAGCGGCGGCAGCGCCGAGCATTCCGGCAGCGGCCAGCCGCAGCAATTGCCTTCGGTTCACGGAAAGTCCCCCTACTTGACTCACGGACAGCGTTGTCGATTGTGTCGTGTTTGCCGCGCAAAAGCGAACAGATCGGTCGGACTCGAGGATGCTTCCCAGCTCGGCCTCAGGTTTGCCTGCCAGACTTCCGCACATGGTTTCGGGTTCTGCGGCTCTGTTGTTGCTTGTCGCGGCGGTGGTCGGCATCGCAGCGCACCTCCTCGACTCGCGGGGGCAGGGGATGCTCGTGGCCGCTGCGTTGGCACATGTCCTCATGCTCGCTGCTGTCCCCGGCACTGCACTCGCGGCCGTAGCGTTCGGGTGGTGGGGCGTGGCGGCGGGCGCGGCGATACTGGCGAGCGCCGCCGCAACGCAGATGCCCCTACTGCGGCGGAGATCGACAACGAACCGCGACGCCTCGACTCTGACAGTGCTGCACGCCAACATCTGGCTGGGGCAGGCCGATCTCGACGCGGTGGTCGCGCTGGTCGACGAGCATCGCCCGGATGTGCTCACCCTCGTGGAGTTGACACCCGAAGCCGACGCCGGTCTTCGCCGCAGACTGTCCGAGCGGCTGCCGCACACCTACGTCAGTGCAGCCGCAGGCGGTAACGGAACCGGCATCTACAGCCGCTTCCCCTTGGTCGACGAGCAGCGCCACGACGGCTTCGTGACCGAGATGCTCTCTGCGCGGGTGGAGATGCCGGGCCGGCCGCTCGTGTTCGCGGTGCATCCCGTGCCGCCGTGGCCGCGGGAACCGTCCGAATGGGTCCGCGAGCTGGGGCTGCTGCGGCAACTACTGGCCAAGATCCCCGCAGACGACGGTCCTGTGGTGGTGGCGGGCGATTTCAACGCGCCGCAGGACCATCGGCGCTATCGAGACCTGCAGGACGGCCGATTCGTCGACGCGGCGGTGGCGACCGGAGCCGGCATGCTCAGGACGTACCCGGCGCACACCTGGCACCCTCCGGTCATTGCCATCGATCACGTTCTGGTGGCCGACATGGCGGTCCGTTCGGTCGGGGCCGTGACGATTCCAGGCTCCGACCACCGCGGCATCCTGGCTCGCCTGGCTTTCGATCCCAGTTAGAGCTGCACTGAATCGACGCGGTCCCAGTCAGGGCTGCGCGGGCAACTGCTGCACCGACCACTTGTTGCCGTCGGGGTCGGCGAAGTACACGAACGTGCCCCAGCCCTCGTCCTTGGGTGGATCGATGGTCAGACCTGCTGCGGTGAGGTGCTCGTAGGCGTCCTGGACGTTGTCGACGACCATCAGGATCCCGGCACCCTTGCCCGGTTCGGCGTCGGTGATGTTCTCGCCGATCGCGATGGAGCAGGCCGAGCCCGGGGGAGTGAGCTGGACGTACCGGATCCCGTCCCAGGGGCGAGCATCGTGGTCGGCGTTGAAGCCGATCGAGACGTAGAAGTCCTTGGCGCGGTCGACGTCGGTGACGGCCAGGGTGACGAGTTCGAGCTTCATTGTGAGGTTCATGAAGCAATGATGAGTGCCATTGCGGACACATTCGGTCCGCTATGACACCTCGTCGAAGAATGTTTCGAGAATTCTTCGTCCGTTCTCGGCGACGCGACCGAGGACCAGCGCGTTCGGTGCCGTTCCCGCCGGCATGTGTGCATCGAGCATCGGTTGCTGCGCAGGCGTGAGCTCGACGTGGAACTGCAGGCCGAGGGCGCTGCCGAGCCGGAACGCCTGATTCCGGTAGAGGTTCGAGCTCGCCAGGAGTACCGCCCCGGCGGGCAGGTCGAAGGTGTCGGTGTGCCAGTGCACCACCGAGACCGAACCTGCTCCGAAGAGCGATACCCCGGCATCGGTTGCGGTGACCTCTCCGGATCCCAGCTCCGCGACCGCTCCGCGGTACACCGCACATCCCTGCGAGGCGGCGAGGAGCTGCGCGCCCAGACATACTCCGAGTACAGGGATTTCCCGTCGCACGCATTCGGCAATCAATTCCCGTTCGGCCCGCACATGGGGGTGGGTGACATCGCCCCACGCGTCCATGGGGCCGCCCATCACGATCAACCCCGCGACCGCATCGGCGGTGGGCAACGAGTCCCCACTTCCCACGGCGGCCACCCTGTACTCGATTCCGCGCTCGGCCATGATCGTTCCGATCAGCGCCGGACCCTCGACATCGACGTGCGTCAGCACCCACCAACTCATGACGAGAAATATGCCCGACGCCCCGGCGGTTGTCCTGGCTGTGTTGTTTTCTCTTCTCGACAGATCCCGCACTCGATCCGGAATGGACGACGCCTCGGCGCTGCGTCATACCGTCGAACGGGCGGAGCACGCGGAGAAGATCGGGCTGCATCGGTTCTGGGTCGCCGAGCATCACGGTGTACCCGGCATCGCGTCGGGCGCTCCGGCGGTACTGGCGGCGGCGGTGGCATCGCGCACCTCCCACATCCGTGTCGGATCCGGGGGAGTGATGTTGCCCAACCATCAGCCGCTGATCGTGGCCGAGCAATTCCTGATGTTGGAGTCCCTCTTTCCTGGCCGGATCGACCTCGGTGTCGGCCGATCCCTCGGTTTCACCGAACCGGTACGCGCAGCTTTGCGCAGTGAGCACGCCGATACCTTCGAGGAAGATATCGCCGAATTGAGTGCGTATCTGGACGGTTCGGCACCGGTGACGGCGCGCCCTGCCGCTCCGCCTCCGCCGGTGTTCGTTCTCGCGACCGGTGCCGGTCTCGAGGTAGCCGCTCGCGCCGGGCTTCCGGTCGTCGTCGGCGGACCGGTGTTGCAGCAGGCTGATCCACTGGCGATGTATCGCAGGAGTTTTCGGCCTTCGTCCGCCAATCCTGAACCGTACGTGATCATCTCGCTCGATGTGACGATCGCAGCCGATGCCGCCGACGCGCGCAGGCTCGCGTTGCCGGAGGCGTGGGCGATTGCACGGTCGCGGCGTGAGGGTGAGTTCCCGGGGCTGGAGCCGGTGTCGGCCATCGACGACTCCCGGTGGACGCCGCGCACGCGGGACCGCATCGAGGACTCGCTCGCATCGACGATTCTCGGGACCGCAGGGCAGGTGCGTCCGCGGCTGGAGGAGTTGATCGATCGCACCGGCGCGAACGAGATCATGGCCTCGACTTCGACGTACGATCGCGCCGAGTTGTTCGACGCCGACGCCGCTTTCGCTCAGCTCGCCGGTGTTGTGGGTTCAACAGTTGTCGTGGGTTGAACAGGCTGAACCGGTGCCGTCGCCGCCAGCGCTGCCACGAGGTCGCGTTGAATGTCGGTGACGGGCACGGTGGCGTCGACCACAGCCGATACCGGTAGTCGCAGTCTTCGGTCGGCCTCGGTGCGGAAGACGAGCCCGGTCTTGGGGGTGCTGTCGGCGGTGCTGGCGTACAGAATCGTCCAGCATTGCGGGTGGTTGAGTAGCTCGGCGCTTGCGGTGTGATCCGATGCGACAGGCGGCCCGAACGTGAGTGGGAGCCCGCTGCGTTTCATCTCGCGCTCGATCACCCGGTGCAGCAGGATTTGTTCGCTGCGTTTGGGCAGCAGCAGCGGGTAACCGGCGAGCTGGCTCAGGCTCGGATTGTCCTCGCCGGCCAGCGGATGGCCCTCGGCGAGCGCGACGACGAGGTCCTCGGTCCACAGTTCGGTCACGTGCAGCCCCGAACGTTCGACGCTGCCGCGAATGAGCGCTACCTGGCAGTCCCCGGACGTCACCGCTTCGATCTGTTCTGCGAATCGTTTCAGCACGAAGTCGATCTCGGCGTCGGGATGGTGTTCGCGCACCGAGACGATGGCCGCGATGGCGTTCGCGGCGAAGGTCATGTTTCCGGTGAGGCGCAGTTGGTTCCGGCGGCGCGCCGTCAACGCCAGGGCGGCCTGCTCGAGCTCCACCATGTGCCGCGCGATGGAGACCAATTGTGCTCCCACAACGGTCAATCGAACGACACGTGAGGTTCGCTCGAACAGCGGCTCGCCGATCTCTCGTTCCAGCTTGCCGATCTGCAAACTGATCGCGGACTGCGAGACGTAGCAGCGCTCGGCGGCACGCGAGAAGTTCAGTTCCTCCCCGACCGCGAGGAAGTACTTCAGCTGTCGCAGTTCCACGCACGTCTCCAATCATGAGTTCTACTCATGGATGCTATTCCAACTTTCACGTTGATAGACCACCGAGGTCGGAGTTTCATGGAGATAGTTCTTCGTTTGGGAAAGGACTTGCGTTCAGAAAGGGATGTGCTGTGAAAACGTACGACGTCGTCATCGTGGGATCGGGATTCGGAGCGTTGGCTGCCGCCAAGTCTCTGGGCAAGGCCGGTGTGACGTTCTCGCTCATTTCCAGCACCACCGAGCACCTGTTTCAGCCGTTGCTCTACCAGGCCGCAACCGGAATGCTCTCGACGGGTGAGATCGCCCCGCCGATCCGACGCATCCTCTCGCAGTACGACTCCGCCGACGTCCGTCTGGGACGCGTCGTCGACGTAGATCCTGAGGCTCACCAGGTGACCTATATCGGTGCCGGGCAGAGCCACACCATCGGCTTCGGTCGGCTCATCGTCGCAACCGGTGCCACGCAGGCGTACTTCGGCCGCGACGAGTTCAAGGACCGCACCTTCGCGCTCAAGACGGTGGACGACGCGATCGCGCTCCGTGAGCAGATCCTGAGCTGCTACGAGACTGCGCACATGACGACCGATCCGGCCGCCCGCAAGGAGTTGCTGAGCTTCGTCGTCGTCGGTGCAGGTGCGACGGGCGTCGAATTGGCCGGACAGATCAGGGATCTCGCGCACCGGTACTTCGCCGGCTCGTTCCCCGACATCGACCCGGGCGACGTCACGGTCACCCTCGTCGACGGTGTGAAGGAAGTTCTGCCCGCATTCGGCGGCAAGCTCAGCACCTACGCCCGCACGAAGCTCGAGAAGTCCGGTGTCGATGTCGTCACCGGTGCCATGGTCACCGACATCGCCGACGACGTCGTCACGGTGCAGGATGTCGACACCAAGACTTCGCGTACCTACCCGGCCAAGACCGTCATCTGGTCGGCAGGCGTTCAGGCGAGCGAGCTGGCAGCCACGATCGCCGAGCGCACCGGATGCGAAACCGACCGTGCCGGACGTCTTCTCGTGCACGAGGATCTGACGGTCGGCTCGGCGAAGGACATCTACGCGATCGGCGACGTGACGTCGTTGAACAAGCTCCCCGGACAGTCACCCGTGGCCATGCAGCAGGGCAGGCACGTCGCGAAGATGATCATCGGGAAGGTGGACGCCGGAACGCCGTTCGAGTACACCGACAAGGGCAGCATGTCGATCGTCGGCCGATTCAGTGCTGTGGCACGGCTGTTCGGCAAGGTCGACATGTCCGGTCCGATCGCCTGGCTCATGTGGCTCGCGGTGCACCTGATGTACCTGGTCGGGTTCCGAAACCGCTACGTTGCCGTGGTGTCGTGGATGACCTCGTACATCGGCGACAAGCGACCGCACTTTCAGTACACCGATCACTCTGCTTCGCTGGTGGAGCGAGCCAGTGAGACTGCGGATGACGAAGAGCGAAAGGCAGCCTAGCTGCCCACCAGGCCGTTGCGGTAGGCCCAGATCACCACGTGGACTCGGGTGTTGACGTCGAGTTTGCGACAGATGTTCCCGACATGAGTCTTCACGGTGCTCTGTTCGAGTTGCAGGGCCCGGGCAATGTCGTTGTTGCCCAGGCCCTGCGACAACAGTTGCACCACTTCCATTTCGCGCAGACTCAGGTCATGTTGCGGTGCAACGGAAGTGGTTCGACTCGGTCTACCCCGGCGGGCGAACTCCGTCATCAGACGTGGGGTCAGGCGGGGTGAGAGCGCCGCACCGCCGCCGGCCACGGTGACCACCGCGTCGGCGAGCTCGTCGGGATCGGTGTCCTTGAGCAGAAAGCCGGATGCACCACTGTCCAGCGCCGCGAACACGTACTCGTCGAGGTCGAACGTGGTGACGACGATGATGCGGACAGTGTCGAACCGCGCCAGAATCTCCCGTGTTGCGGTCAGACCGTCTCCGTTCGGCATCCTGATGTCCATCAGTACGACGTCGGGGTGAAGGGCAGTAACCTGTTGTACGGCATGCTTTCCCGAGGTGGCATGTCCGACGACGTGGATATCGGGATGGCCGGCCAGAAACAGCTCGAACCCCTGTCGAACCACGGGCTGATCGTCAGCGATCAGGACGGTGATCATGCCGGTACCTCGAGTGGCCGGGAGATCGTTCCGCCGACAGGCAGCCGAGCGCGTACGGACCACGTGGTTCCGTCGGCAGACAATCCGGCGTCGAGGGTTCCTCCGAGCAGTGCGGCTCGCTCCCGCATTCCCGGGATGCCGAAACCCTGTCCAGCCGATTCGCGCCGGTCGGGCGCGTCCGAGCTGATCGTGTTGCTCACGGTCACGTCGATGACCGACGAACTATCTGACACCTGCACACTCACATCGCAGTTCGGCGCATGGCGTCGGGCGTTGGACAACGCTTCCTGAACGATGCGATAGCACGTCAATTGCACGGCGCTGTCGGTGTCGGTGTCGTCCGTGTCTCCGGCGGCGTTCACCCCGACGTCTACCGTGATGGACGCGAACGACATTCGTGACTGCTCGATCAAATCGGGGATGTCGGCGATCATCGGCTGCGGTGCGCTTTGATTCCCCAGTCTGTCGTTCGTGGTGCTCGGGCGCAGGATGCCGACGATCTGGCGCAGGCTGTCGAGGGTGCGCTGGCCGTGTCCGATTGCGCCGGTGAGTAGTTCGCGTGCCTGTTCGGGATTGCTCGTGATGAGCGTCTTCGATGCCTTGGCTTGGATGAGCATTCCGGTCAGGTGGTGGGCAGCGACGTCGTGGAGTTCGCGAGCCATGGTCTTCCGTTCGTTGTCGAGTGCCGCATCCAGTTGTTGCCGGTGCTCGAGTTCGGCTCGGTCCAGTGCCGCCTCGTTCTCGAGTTCCTGGGTCCGGTTGCGCGCGATGTACTTTCCGAGGGCGATGAGCACCGTGTAGTTGATGATCAGATTCGCCACCTGCTCGGCTACGACGCCGATCGTGCCACCGGGGCCCGCTGCGGCATCAGGGAAGGACAGGCGGGTGTCGACGCTGACAACGATTTCGAGGATCAGCCCGAGAGCGAGGGGGGCAAACAGGCGCGGCCCGGTCACCCGAATCGCCAACGCGGCGATGGCAAACCAGTACAGCGGGGTGAACCCGAGAGTGCGGTCGGGCAGAACCAGAATCAGCGCGACACTGATCGCAACCACCGTCAGATACGACGTGACGGGAAACGACCGGCGTGCACACGTCACAGCAGTCATCGCAATCAGGGCAACGGCACTCACCACGATCAGGGCTGGGCTGCCGACGAGTTCGTCCCTGGTGTCACCGACCATGCTCGTCGAGAGCTGGAACCCGGCATAAACGACGGTGGCCACCAGCATTTCGATCGGCAGTACAGCGGGATTGCGCGGCCGCCACGCGGGTCCGAACCTGCGCAGCATCACGGAACCAGCCGCCACCCGCGAACCTCCCAGCATCAGAGTCGACTCCGTTCTCCTGCCGAATCTTTCGAACTCGTATCTTTCGAGCCTGCAGTTCTGGAACCCAGCACCCACAGTGGTCCGGTGACGAACCAGAAGAACGTGATGACGCCGAGTGGTTGGATCACGGTCTTCAGCGCTGCTGCCTGCTCCGAGTCTGCCACGGTGTAGGCGAGCCCGTAGGTGATCACCAGAGCGATCGCCGCTGCGCACAGCCACTTCACGAATCCACGGATCTCGTTGCGGTAGGCCTGCGGGCCGGCTTTGGGAGGCTTCACCGGTGCGGGTCCGCCGGCGAATCGGTGCGCGAAGCGCACATCGAGCCACGTCACGGTGGAGTGCGCGAACACGACGGTCCAGCCGAGGTAGATACCGGCGAGGCGGTGGGCGAATTGGACCTCGCCGCCGCGGTGTAGATCCAGTGCCACCGCCGCGACGAGGACGAGATCGAGGACCGGGAGGAGGGAGAGTGTGATCGTGCTGGCGCGACGCAAGCGTGCCACGTACCGCAGGCACAACCCGCCGATAACCAGCATCCAGAAGCCGACCTCGCAGAGTGCGATCGTGAGCAGAATCGGATTGTTCATGGGCCATACTTCACCGCAGCCGAGGTGCGGGCGATACCCCCGAGTAGGCGTCGTGCCTGGTGGTTCGGCAGAACGTACGACAGATGTCTCCACCGAAAGTCGTACCGCTCCAGCCTGGTCGATCAGCAGACTAGGCTCGTCGCCGTGATCGACCTCGGCGCGTTGAACCTCGGAGTGCTCGGGCGTCAACCGAAGATCTTCTGGGTGTTCGTCGTTGTTGCGGTCGTTGCCGCGGGAGTGATCGTCGTCGAGTCACATGCGTCCGGCCCTGCGGTCGTCGCGTTGCCGGAGACACCTGCGTCGAGCGGGTTCAGCTCGTCGAGCTACGACCCGGGTGACACGTCGACCACGATTCCGGGGTGTGATGCCGTCGTCGTTCCCGGAGCCGGGGAGTCCGTCGGGGTGATCCTCCGGCTCGACGGTGGCAGCTTCGACGATCCCCGTTATCCATGGTTCTCCGGGCGCAAGGCGACTGCGCTGTCCGACGCGCTTGCTTCTGCGTTGCCGTCCGAGACTTCCATCGTGTTCGCAACACCCGGTACGTCCGTGTTCGGTGCCGAATCCGCGTTTCGATTCGGTCCCGTCCAAGGTCCCACGTCCGGCAGCTCTGTGTCCGACGGCTCTGGGGACGACAGTTCGATGGATGATCTGTCGATGTTCGCCAGCTCCACTGCGGCCGGATTGCTGATTCGCAACGGCAAAGGTGCCGACGTGACGGTGACGATCTCGAAGTCGACTCGTGGTGTACCGCCCTGTGTCGGTGGCAGTCTCGATCGCAGGCAGGTGGTGGCCGACGGTGCGGTCGTGGACACGAAGGAGTCCACCAGCGAAAACGGTGGTAGAACAGCCGTGGTCAGGACGGCGACTGCCTACGCACCCGACGGAACAACGTTGCAGGCCAACGCAAGTCAGTTCGTGTCTTCGGACGAAGCGATGTCCATGGTCGACTTGATATCTCTCGTGTCGTCCAGCGATCTGCGACTCGACGCACCGGTACCGGACGCAACCCGCCCCCCTCCGCTGCCGTGTGACGCGCGAGGTGGGTCGCAGGATGGACCGGCGGTGACCCGCGCCGACGCAGACCGTATCGGTGGCGCTCTGGAACGGGCTCGCGTCCGCGCACTTCGGGCCGTGATTGCTTTCGATCCGCCACTGGCACCGATGCAACGCGTCGCATTCGCCGACGACTCGTTGTGTACAGCAGGAAATATTGTGACGCCGGGTTCGGAAGGTGTTGTGAGGGTATCGATCACAGGTGGTCAGCCACTCCCCGAGATTCCTGACAAGTACGACCCGGCCGCTGATCGCTCGGTCGACACGGTTCGCCTGCCCGATGGATCGATCTCCGAGCGTTCGAAGTTCGGCCCCCGTACCGTGACCGTCACCCGGCCGTCCGGTACTCGCATCCGTATCTCGTCGACATCAGCGGGCGAACTTGTCACCGTCGGCAATCTCGAGTCCATCGCGACGGCACCGGGTCTCGACCTGTGAGCAACCGGTGGCCGGTGTGGGTTGCGGGGGCAGTTGCCCTCGTGACCGTCGTCGCTGCAGTGATAGTTGTCGCGCAGGAAGACAAGGCAGTGCAGGAAGACAGGGCCACGCAGGAAGACAGGGCCACGCAGGAAGACAGGGCAGTGGTCGCAACTGCACCCCCGCCGTCGAGCACGACCACGTCGGTGGTGCCGCTTCCGCCGGAGGTCCGGTGGTCGAGAGCGGCCGAGGATGTCTACGGTCGTGAGTTCGCGCAGTTTCGTGATCCTGGTGCAGGCGGACGACTCAACCCCAGTGCCGCGAGATTCATCGATGCGGGCGGGGTGTACGTCACGACTGTCGGTCTGCCGGATCCCGCCACCGGGAATTTCGACGCGCCTGCGATGGTGGGCCTCGACGCGACGGATGGATCCACGGTGTGGCGGCGAGACGACCTTCGTGTGGACTCCTGTGCCGATCGGCCACTGTCCGGGAACATCGTCTGCGTGTCGAGCAGTGTGGCGGAGAACCCGGAATCGACGATAGTCACGGTGAACGCCGCTACCGGTGAGGGGAGGTCCGTTCGTGTGCCGCAGCGGGTCCTCGCCGTCGGAACCGACGGGTCATCGCTCTACTCGGTCAGCTCCACTGTGACGCAGACAGGTTACGAGGGACGTCCGCAACTCGCGAAGGGTTCCGTGGACGATATCGGCCGCGATTGGGTCACCGAGTTTCGCGGAGAGACCATCTACGCGGGTTCGCCGGGGCCTGCCATCACCGTCGACGGAACGTACGGCTTGGGCCGGTTCGGTTCCACGGCAATAGGATTCGACTCGGCCACCGGATCGATCACGTGGTACCGGGGATTCCCCGACAGTTGTGTGTCGCAACCTTTTCGGGTGCAACCGGCGCTGGTGATCATGACCGATTCGGTGTGTACGCAGTCCGAGACGTTCACCGGTACCGTCGCGCTCGCCTCGGATGGCCGAACGGTTGCCAGGGCTCCGCTGCCGGTGTATCCCTTCCTCGAGATCGACGAACCGACCGACCTGTCGATGCCGATGGTCGTCGGTGACAGTGCGTTCGATCGGACGAACGGCGGCTTTCTCTGGTCGAGTCCGCTGTTGGCGTCGACCAACGGTGTGGCCGTCGTCGGCGACGTGGTGATCGCGCGTGCCCCCGGAACCGCGCATGTAACGGCCCTGGACCTGAAAACCGGCTCGATCCGGTGGGAGAACGATCCCGAGGACTACTACCCGATCACTGCATACGCCGACGGTCTCGCGTACTCCGCCGTCGGCGGTACCGTGGAATCGATTGCGCTGAGTGACGGTTCGACGCGCCGTCGGACGGAGATCGAGCCGACACCGGACCCGTATACATCCGAGCCGTACCTGGCATCGCAGGTGACGGAATCCGGCGATGGACTGGTGTATTCGTCCACGGCAACGCTTGCCGTCATGGACCGGTAGTGGCCCACTGCCGATGCGCCTGCAACGGGTGCACCTACAGTGGAAGTACGCATACAGGACACACGAAACAGGGAGTCCGCCATGGCAGGAAAGAAGATCGACAGAGTGCACGCACAGTCCGCGTTGGAGACGGTTCGTGAGAACCCCGGTATCGCATTGATCGCGGCCGCACCTGCGTTGGTGGTGCTGGCAGTGGTGTGGTGGCTGCTCGGGTTCCCCGCGGCGCTGATCCTGTTGATTGCAGCTGGCGGTGCCGGATATTTGTACCTCAGGAACCGCTGATTACCGATAGGCGCTGACTACCGATAAGCACTGACTACTGATCGGCGCGCGGGATGCAGAACTCGGTGATCGTGGCCGAGCCTGCTGCGAGTTCAGCCCATGTTTTTTCGGTG
This sequence comes from Rhodococcus ruber, assembly GCF_027270735.1. GTDB lineage: Bacteria > Actinomycetota > Actinomycetes > Mycobacteriales > Mycobacteriaceae > Rhodococcoides > Rhodococcoides rubrum_A. The sequence goes on from NZ_JAPWIJ010000008.1 coordinate 82,471, forward strand.
GTGAGCACTGCTATCGCAGAAGTGGGGAAGCGGTGCCGAACCTCGCGGGCGATGTCGGTGTCGTCGTCTGCCGCCAACTCGAGCGCGGTCCAGGGGATTCCAGGCTCGTGTCCGACGACCATCAAGGTCGATACCGTCACGTCTGCGGTGTTGGTACCTGCGAAGTACGTATCGGTGAGTCGGATTTCGTCGATGATCTCGTCGGCGGATCCGCCGTAGATGTCGCGCTCGAATCGAGTCGGCGTGTCACCGAGACCGGTGGCGGCGAGGGTTTCGCGAGTGCGCAGGGCCGTCGAGCACAGAACTGCGTCGACGCGCCCGACGTGCTCGGCGATCCAGGCTCCGGCAAGTCCCGCCTCGCGTTCGCCGCGCGTCGCCAAGGGCCGCTCGTGGTCGGGAACGCCGTCGGGGTAGCCGGATTTGCCGTGCCGCATCAGCACGAGGGTCCTAGTGGTCGCCATGCCGTCCACCGTAAACGGTCAGAGGCGGAGAATCGGGGACGATGTTCACCGGTTCCGGGAAGACGAACTTGCGCATTGCCCACCATCGGAACGCGGTCGCCAGCAGTGTGCCGATGATCGAGCCGCTGACGAAGTCGGCGATGTTCTCGGTGAGGAAGGACACGTTCGGAGCGCGCAGATCCAGCATGTAACTGGACACCCACAGCGGTAGCTGGTTGATTGCCAGGCCGGTTCCGGCGACGGCGAAGAACAGCGCGGCCTCGTGGTGCCGGCGACGTCCGCCGCGGGCGGTGAACGACCATTCCCGGTTGAGGATGTACGACACGATCGTCGCGATCAGCACGGCCAGAACGTTCGCTGTCACCGGCTTGTCCTGCAGGATCGTCCACTTCAGGCCGAAGAACAGGACGACGGTGACGACGAAGGTGATCGCTCCGACGATGAGGAACTTGAGGGCCTCGGCGTGCTTGACGAGGGGCTCGAGCCAGCGCTGGGGAACGTGGTCGGTAAGGCGGTCGGACACATGCATCCCATCGACGTTACCTCGAGTAACGGATCGGGCCGGATTCGTCGCTGCTGCGAAGACGGCCTAGAGCCGCGCCGTCAGGTAGTCCTGCAGCAGTCGGTGGACCTCCTCGGAGGTGAGTTGTTCGGGGTACGTCACTGCCTGCAGCGTCAGCCCGTCGATGTAGGTGTGCAGTTCGGCGACGGCGTTCTCGTCTGCGCCGCTCCCGAACGAAAATCCCGGTGAGTTCGGCAGGTCCAGATCGCGAAGGTGTGCCCAGGCCAGTCGGCACAGGTACCGACTCCCGAACCAGCCCGCAGTCTTGAGGGCGGCCAACCGTTCGTCGAATCTTGCTCGGACGATCGCCTCGAGCCATACCGACGCTTCCACGCGGCGATTCTTGTCGAGTGGGAGCATTTCTTCGAGGACGCGGATAGCTCGCGTCAGGCCGTCACCCTCGGCGGGGTGTGCTTCCAACCGATGCACGATGCGCTGCGTCATCGCCTCGGCTGCGAACAGCACCAGTTCACCCTGGTCGGAGAAGTAGTACCGCAATGATCCGGGGGAGACGCCCGCCTCGGCGGCCACGCTGCGCACCGTCGCGCCGTTCATGCCCGCTCGTTCGATGACGCGCCACACGGCGGCGACGATCTCCGCCCGGCGTGCTTCGTGGTCGACGATCTTCGGCATCGGTCTGTTCTAGCACGCTCGGATTTTTCCGGTACAGATGTGTGGAATAAATGTTATGGTACAGCTGTGTTTTTTAATTTGGTCGGGCTGGCACTGGTGGACAGCATCGGTGTCGGCACGCTCGTCGTCCCACTGTGGATGATGGTGCGGCCGTCGTTCCGGATTCGAGGGGTCCTGTTGCACCTGGGCGTGCTGGGGCTGCTGTATCTCGGGGTCGGCATCACGCTGCTGACGCTGATCGAAGACGTGACCGCTGCCTTCATGACCCATGCCGTGCCCGGAAATGCTTGGGTGCGGATGACGGTGGGTGGTGTCGTTCTGGCTGCGGGGCTCGTCTGCGATCGACGGCGTCGTCGCCCGAGTGGTAAGTGGTGGATGCGGGCACCGGCAAGCGCTCGTGGGGTGGCCCTTCTCGCTGTCGCTGTGGGCGCGGTCGAGGTGGTGACGATGCTGCCTTATCTCGCCGCGATCGACGCGGTGGCCGATTCCGGTCTGGGGTGGGCATCCTCGGTCTCGATTCTCGCGGTCTACGTGCTCATCACCCTGCTACCGGCTCTGGTTCTGCTCGCCGCCAGAGTCGCTGCATCGCAACTTGTTTCGTCACTTCTGTCGCGGTTGATGCGCCGCGTCGAACGCTGGAGCCAGGACGTGGTGGGAACGGTACTGCTCGTCGTGGGTGCGCTGCTGGTCGCAGATACGGCCATCGAGATGAAGCTGGTGTGACGTCGGCTGCGGTCGACCCGAGGAAAGGATGCGTCATGAGGGCAGGAAGATTTCGGGCAACCGATGCGCGCAGTATCGTCATGATCGTCGCCGGCGCAGTGTTGGCGCTGTTCTTCTGGGACCTGCGGGTGTACTGGTTTCAGGGTGGCCCACTCGGCTGTGTCCTGATGGTCCTCGCTGTGGTGGACATATGGGACTCGCGTCGCGGCACCGACAGACGCGGCGCCGACAGGCGCGGAATTGTCGGGGAGTTACGCGACGACATTTTCGGACGCGAGGATTCGTCCGACGCACCGGACCGCGATGGTGGACGGTGACCGACGTCGCTGCGACGGTACTGAATTTTCGGTCCCCGCGTGATAAACAAGTCCGGGGGTCGACAGCTGTTCGATAACAGGCGATGCGGTGCTGAGTGAATGGTGGTGACCTGGTGGCGAGCAGTCTGGATGCGAAAGCCGCGGCTCACTTGCCTCGGCGTGGCCTGACCGCAGTCGGCACTGCCGTGTCGATTCTGGGTCTGGTGGCCGGTTGGGGCGTCGTCTACTTCATCTCGCTGGTGGGTGCGCTGTGGCGTTTCCGGGAGCCGAATGCGCCTGCGCCCGTACTCGCACTGTCGGATCAATGGATGGACCTTGCGGTCGGTCTGGTTCAGGTGGCGATAGGGGCCGCGGCGATCGCTGCGGTCTATTTCGTTCGTCGTCGCACCTTGCCCGCGGTATGGCCGATGCGTCGCGGTACTGCGCTCGAGGCGGCGATCACCTGGTGCGCCGCCATCGGTGCTGCGTCCGCAGTGTTGCTCGTGCTGTCCCGAATGGACGTGCTCCGCTTCAGCTTCTCGGTTCCGGCATCGGTCGAATCCGATTGGCTTGCAGTGGTTTCCGCGCTGGCCGTGGGTCTGCGCGAGGAGCCGATTCTGGTGGCGCTGCCGGTGTTGCTACTCGTGGGCAGGCTGCCGATATGGGCCATCATGGCGCTGTCGGCGACGATGCGGGGTTTCCTCTATCTGTACTTCGGCGGCGGCGGTTTTCTCTGGGCCCTGTGCTGGGGTGCGGCGGCGGTGTGGGTGTTCTATCGCTACCGGCGGCTGTGGGTATTGATCGCAGTGCACGGTCTGGTGATGAACGTTCAGGTGTTCGATCGGGTGATTCCGTCCGACAATGCCGCAACGATCATGCAGTGGGTGAACATCCTGATCCTGTTCACCGCGCTGCTGTGGTGGCTGACCCCGAGGGCGCTCGAGGCGTTTCTGCCGAACACGGTGGCCGTTCGTTACGGCGATGCGACCGTCGAGACAACGCCGATGGTGGCCGAGGTCGTGCTCAATCCCGAGAAGCTCGATCCGGATACACCCAGAAGAAACCCGCCCGTCAAGCCCTGACCATTCGGGCTTCGAGACAATCCCAGTCCGGGTCGAACCGGGTGGTGCCGTCCACTTCGAACCGATGCTTGCGGTAGAACGCTATCGCGCGGTCGTTGGCCGCTGCGACCCACAGATATGCCGATCTGTTCCGGTGGCCGATTGCGTCGACCAACAATTCGGTGGCGACGCCGGTGCCGTGATGCGTGGGCAGAACGTTCAATGACCACAATTCGGTGTCTGCGGGTGGGTCTTGATCGCGTGGCGGGCCGCCCGTGGCGAAACCGGCGATCCGGGAACTGGCGATGTCCACTGCGCATCTGGTCCGGACTCCATGCGACGACGCCTCGTCGAGGCCGGCGATGATCTGCTCCCACCGTTCGATGCGGTGTTCGGGCATCAGTGCATCGAGTTTGGCGTCGTTGATCATCCCCGGGTATGTCGCCTTCCAGATGGCCACGTGAGCGGTGCCGAGTTGGTCCTCATCACCCGGCCGGACGTCGCGAATCGAGTAATTGCCCACGGTTCCTTTATAACAATCCCGACGCCGAATGCGCGGAACATTTTCTTGTCGGACCCCTCTCGTAAGATCGAATACATGTTCGATACCGGGGGGTGGGGCGTGGCGGAAACGCCACCGGTCGATGACTGCATTGCGGGGTTTCTCGACGTCATCGCGCTCAACCGCGTCCACGAGAACCTTGCCCGGGCAGGGACCGTACTCGCGTACTGCGACGTACTCGAGATGCGACTGGAGGCTGCTGAAGCCGCCGGTGGCGATCCGGGCGAGACGGTCCGCGGCGCGTTGTGCGATTTGGCCGTGACGATGACGGGCACGCGTCGCGATGCGTCGGTGGTGCACGACGTCGCGGAGCGTCTGCATCGAATGCCGTTGACTGCCTTGCGTTTCGTGACCGGAAGCTTCGACTGGTCGACGGTGGTCACCATCACCTCGGTGTTGCATCGCGCCACTGACGAGACCATCTCGAAAATCGAATACGAGGTCTGCGCCGCAGGGGGCAGAATGCGCCCGCAGGCCTTGCGGAACCGAATCTGGCGGTTGTGGATGAAGGCCGATCCGGACGGCGCCGCGCAGGCTCGCGAGACGGCGAAGTCGGAGGAAGTCGGAGTGCGGATCGTGCGAACCGGTCCTGGCGGTATTTCGACGCTCATCGCGAAGATCACGGATCTGGAATCGGCCGAAGCAGATGCACTCATCGTCGAGATCGTCGGCACGGTCTGCAAGGACGATCCGCGGTCGACGGGGATGCTGCGGGCCGCCGGATTGATGGCGTTGCTGCACGGCGAGCATTCGCTGGTCTGTCAGTGCGATCTCGGCGACGAGTGCCCGGTTGCCGGTGCCGCCGACGATCTTCCACCGAGGCGCGGACACCTCCTGCAGATCGTGGTGGCGGTGGAGACGCTGCTGGGACTGTCCGCGGAGCCCGCAACCTTGGCGGACGGGACTCCTATCGATCCCGAGGTGGCGCGCATCGTCGCCGCGGACGCGAAGTGGCAGGCAATGCTGACCGAGTTGGTCGACATGATGAAGCCCGGGGAGGACAGGCCTGACGAGCGAGGCCCGAAGGGCGAGGGCTCGAGCGACGACACTCGGAACGACGACACCCCAGACGACGACACTCCGGAACGCGGCGACACTCCGGACGACGACGGCGGCCCTGACGACGGTCCGGATGACGACGGTCCGGATGACGACGGTCCGGATGACGACGGTCCGGATGACGACACCCCGGACGACGACACCCCGGACGACGACGGCGGTCCTGACGGCGGCCCGGATGACGACGGTCCGGATGGTGATGACGATCCCGACGATGAAGGCGGCGGATCCACCGGAGGCAGCGACCCTGACAGCGGCCGCAGTCCCTCGATCCAGGATTCGGGCTACCCGGTTGACCCACAGAATCGTGACGATCTCGAAGACCCTGACGAAGCGGTCGGACAGTCTCCACCCGGCTTCCGTCTGTTGCGCACAGTGGTGGGCATCGGCCGGGTGCGCAGTGCCGCCGAGCTTCCGCCGATGCGCGGCATGTGTGCCGCAGGTTGTCCGCCTGCGAATCGGATTCTGGGGGAGGAGTCTGTCCGCGACGGGCTTGTCGCACGCTGGCTCGGATGGATTGCCGAACAGCCCGAGCGTGCGCGCGGGATTTTCCCCGACGGTCATGGCGGCGAATGCGTTCCGTCGCGAGCTGCGGTGACATACCGGCCGAGCGCGCGCGTTGCCGCCTTGGTGCGAACGGCCTACCGCACGTGCACGTTCCCCAACTGCGACGTGCCCTCGGTCAGGTGTCAGATCGATCATCTGGTCCCGTTCGACAAGGGCGATCCGGGGCGTGGCGGCTGGACGATCGTGGGCAATCTCCAAACGGTGTGCGTCTTTCACCATCAGGCGAAGACCTCGAAAGCGTGGTCGGCGGTGATGCTCGCTGGAGGGGCAATTTTGTGGTCGAACTCGCTGGGTCTGCGTGCGGTCACCCTGCCGGACTCCTCGATCGCTTCGCCTCCTCGCCGCCGCCGTCGCCGAAAGAAGTCGGTCGACAATGCCCCGTCCCCGTTCGAACCCACCCGGTGGGAGCTCGAGTACCGCGGCTCCGCACCGCCGACACTCGCGGATTTCCGCTCGACGTCATCGGAAACTGCAAGGAAGAAACTTGCAGAAAAGAGACGTGCCTACCTCGAGCACTGCCGTGTCGTACACGTGCGCATCCGACTCGACCGGAGCAGATACGATCCTGCGCCCTTTTGAACTGAAGGCCGTCCAGGGTGTGGTCAGAACCGCACACCTGCTACCTTGAACGCCGTTCAAGTCTCTGGGGCAGGTGACCGCCCCACTCCTCTAGGAGCCGCCCGTGTCAGATGTCGACAGCAGTACCCGCCCTCCGAGCCGTAAGGTCAGCCGAATGAACGTCTCCGCCCGCGACATGGCGCAGATCGCAGTGTTCGCAGCGCTCATCGCTGCTCTCGGCCTGCCGGGATCGATCACGGTCGGCTTCTCCGGTGTCCCCATCACCCTGCAGACCCTCGGCATCATTCTTTCCGGCGCGATCCTCGGTGCCCGGAAAGGCACAGCTGCGGTCCTGGTGTTTCTCGCGCTGACGATGATCGGCCTCCCGCTGCTGGCGGGCGGACGTACCGGTCTGTCGGCGATGGCCGGGCCCACCGTCGGTTACCTGATCGGCTGGATACCGGCCGCGTTGTTGATCGGCTGGCTCACCGCCCGCATTCTGCCGAAGTACTCGATCGCGCTCGGTCTGGCGATCAATGCCGTCGGCGGCATCGTGGTGGTGTACGTCTTCGGGATCATCGGTCTGATCCTGCGTACCGACGTCGGAGTCTGGGCGGCGATCACGTCCAACGGCCCGTTCCTGCCCGGTGACATCGCCAAGGTCGTCGTCGCTACCGTCGTCGCCAAGAGCGTGCACCGCGCATATCCGGGCCTGATCAAGGCGTGACTCTCGAGCTGGGAGGTCGAGGCAGCGCCACCGGCAGGGCGAATGACCGGGCCGACGACCCGGCCATCGTCTGGTCGGGTCGCACGTTCACATACGCAGCCCTCGACGAAGCCGTCGAGCAATGGCCTCACCTCCCGGTGCACGACGCATCGGCACTCGAACTGCCCGAGGCGCTGATCTGCGTTTTCGCAGCGGCGCGGCAGGGAAGCGCGGTGCGGGTCGAGGATTCGTCGGCCCGCCCCGAGCGCCCTACCCATACCGATCCCCACGCTTTCCTACTGGTCGCGACATCCGGCTCCACCGGGAGCCCCAAGCCGCTCGAGCGCACTGCCGCGTCGTGGGTCGACAGCTTCCCGGAGTTCACCGAGATCACCGATATCCGCCCTACCGATTCGGTGCTGATAACCGGACCACTGCACGCCACGATGCACCTGTTCGCCGCAGTACACGCACTGTGGCTGGGGGCCTGCGTCACCGACGACCCGGCCCGGGCCACGGCGGTACACGCGGTTCCTGCGTTACTCCGTGACGTCCTCCGCCGGATGCCTCATGCGCGAGTTGCCGTAGCGGCCGGGGCCGGCCTCGATGACGCTGCCGCGCACACGATCTCGGCGCAGCACATCAGGTCGGTCGAGTACTACGGCTCAGCAGAACTGTCGTTGGTGGCGGCGCGGGTGACGGGCGAGCACGCGGCACTGCGATTGCTCCGCGATGTCGAGGCGCGCACCGAGGACGGGTACCTGTTCGTTCGTTCGCCGTACGCTGCGCTCGGTGCCACCGGCTGGTTCGGCGTCGGTGATCTGGCCGAGCTCAATGACCGTGAACTGCTCGTCCACGGTCGGGGTGACGCGGCGATCAATGTCGGCGGCACCACCGTCGTCGCAGAGGACGTCGAGCGCATCCTGACCGCACTCGACGGCGTTCGAGCCGCGGCCGCCATCGGGTCTCCCCATTCGGTGTTGGGTGAAACGGTTTCTGCTGTCATCGAACTCGACGGAACCCGCGACCTCGACGTCGTTCGCGCCGACGCACGCGCAGTCATGACCAAGGAGGCACTGCCGCGAAAGTGGACGGTGGTACAGCAGCTGCCCCGCACCCCGAGCGGCAAAATCGCCCGGAAAGCCTTGCTGTGAATGTCCCTGCTGTGAATGTCCCTGCTGTGATGACTCCAGTGATCGTTGCGGCCAAAAGAACTGCGATCGGCATTGCCGGTCATGGCTTCGCTGGAACAACCGCACCGAACCTCGCTGCGCCGGTGCTGAATACCGTTGCAGCAAAATTGAAGTCGCTCGACCTCCCGATCGACGACGTGATCCTCGGCAACTGCCTCGGCCCCGGCGGCGACGTTGCGCGAGTGTCGGCCCTGCTCGCGGGACTGGGTGTCGACGTCCCCGGCGTCACCGTCGACCGCCAGTGTGGATCCGGACTCGACGCCGTCATGCAGGCCGCGTCGCGCATCCGCAGCGGCGAGGAGGCGTTGATTCTGGCAGGTGGCGTCGAATCGGCGAGTACCAGCCCATGGCGATTCTGGCCCCCGGTCGACGGTGCCGAGCCGGTTCGCTACACCCGAGCGCCGTTCGCTCCCCATGGTTTCGACGATCCTGACATGGGCGTTGCGGCAGACGATCTCGCGCGTATGTGTGGAATCGACCGGCAGCGGCAGGACGAGTATGCGGCGCGGTCCTTTGCACGAGCCTCGGCACACGACTTCTCCGCCGAAATCGTCCCGATCGGACAGATGAGCGCCGACGAGCGCATTCGTCCCAACATGACTGCCCAGCGCCTGGGCAGACTGCGTCCCACGTTCACCTCCGACGGCACCGTCACCGCTGGCAACTCCTGCGGAATCTCCGACGGTGCCGCAGTTCTGGCGATCACCACGGCCGAACGTGCCGCCGGTATGCCGGCACTGCGCATTCTCGGCAGCGCGGTGGCCGGGTCCGATCCGGCACTTCCCGGTCTGGGCCCGGTACCTGCGATCGAGAAGCTACTCGGGCGCACCGGGGTGTCACTCGACGACATCGGCGTCATCGAGATCACCGAGGCATTCGCATCGGTGGTGCTCGCGGTCTCGGATGCGCTGGGCATCGACGAAGCGCGCATCTGCCCGGACGGAGGGGCGATCGCGATGGGTCACCCGTGGGGCGCATCGGGCGCAATTCTGCTGGTGCGATTGGCGTCTCGAATGCTGCAACCGAGTGGTCCGGCACTGGGATTGGCGGCCTGCGCCATCGGCGGCGGGCAAGGAATAGCGATGTTGGTGGAGCGAGTGACATGAGCAGGGTTACATGAGCAGCATCAAGTTCGAGAACATCTCCCACTCCTTCGGGGAGCGGCAGGTGCTGCATGGCATCGACCTCGAATTCGACGAGCGCCGCATCGGCATCATCGGGTCGAACGGGTCGGGAAAATCGACGCTGGCCCGGATGATCAACGGTCTGATCAAACCCGACTCCGGCCGCGTCACGGTCGATGGCGTCGACGCCGCGAAGAAGGGTGCGCAGGTTCGCAAAAAGGTCGGGTTCGTCTTCACCGACCCCGATTCGCAGATCGTCATGCCTACTGTCGCAGAGGATCTCGCGTTCTCTCTGCGTAGGTCCGGGCTGAGCAAGAAAGAGGTAGCCGACCGCGTCGACGAAATCCTCGTCCGTTTTCGACTGGATCAGCATCGCGATCACCCGGCGCACCTGCTCTCCGGTGGGCAGAAGCAATTGCTCGCGATCGGTGCAGTGTTGATCAGGCGGCCGGAGGTGGTTGTTGCGGACGAGCCGACCACGTTGCTCGATCTGCGCAACGGACGCGTCGTCGCGCAGGCGCTGGATTCGATGGATCAGCAAGTCGTCGTCGTCACTCATCAGCTTGCTCTGCTGGACAGCTTCGAGCGTGTCATCGTCATCGACGACGGCCGTGTCGCGTTCGACGGTGCCCCCGACGCTGCGGTTCCGGCGTATCGGGAGCTGATCGGGTGATCGGTCTCTACCGCCCCGGTACATCGCTGCTGCACCGAATGAGCCCGGGTTGGAAACTGCTGTCGCTCATAGTCGCGATTTTGGCGACCGTGATCTTCGCACGCACCCCGCTCGAGGTGGGCGTGGTGGCTCTGGTGGTCGCCGCCCTGTTCGCTGTAGCCGGCATTCCGGCGAAAGTCGCATTGGCGCAACTTCGTCCGGTGCTGTGGATGCTGCTGATCATCGGCGTGTTCCAGATACTGATCACCACGTGGCAGCGCGCGGTGGTGGTGTGCGGGGTGCTGGTGATCTCTGTTGCCCTGGCGGCGCTGGTCACGCTGACCACCCGGGTGACCGACATGCTCGATACCGTCACGAGCGCACTCGGGCCGATCCGGCGCTTCGGCGTCGACCCGGATCGCATCGGACTGCTGCTGGCCCTTGCCATTCGGTGCATTCCGCTGCTGGCGTCCATCGTCCAAGAGGTGTCCCAGGCGCGCAAAGCTCGCGGGCTGCAGTGGTCGATGACGGCTCTGGCAACCCCGGTTCTGGTGCGCGCCCTCCGCACCGCCGACGCGATGGGTGATGCCCTCGTCGCGCGTGGTGTGGACGACGACGGTGAAGACGATGGTGAAGACGAACCACGCGATGACCAGTGAGCTTCTTGCCGCCCGAATAGCGCGGCATTCCGACCGCGAAGACATCGCAATCGTCGATGCGACCGACCGGATCACGTACTGTGAATTCTGGGATCGGGTGACATGCGCGGCGACCGCGTTGGCAGGGAAGCGTCGCACCGCGGTACTGCCGACGTCGGACATCGGCTCGTTGGTGGTCGTCGTCGCGGCAATGCATGCCGGTGTGAGTGTCGTTCTGCTGCATCGACATCTGTTGGCTCAGGAATTCGCGGATGTCACGGCGGTGTGTGAGCCCTCGCTGATTGCCGCGCATCCGCGCCAGCACGCACGAGTGCATCGTTGGGGTGCCGACACAGTGCTGGCACCCGAGGAGCTCACCACCGGCCGTGCCGCGCCGCTCGATCCACCCGCACGCAGCGCCGAACTCCTGGTCGGCATCACCTCGGGGACCACCGGACCACCCAAATTGTTCGTTCGGGATCAAGCGTCGTGGGCTGCCACGCTGGACCGTTCCGATGCACTGTTCGAGCTCGGGCCGGGCGATCGAGTGTCTGCATCCGGCACCCTCGATCACACGCACTTTCTCTACGGTGCGTTGCACGGGCTCACCCGGGGTGCGACGGTGGATCTACGGAAGGCGGCGGTCGCTCTCGAAGATGCTCCGACACATCTCTATTCGGTACCGACCATCGCCTGGGACATCGCTCGATCCAACGCCCGCTATCCCGGCGTCCGCGAGGTGCTCTCGTCTGCGGCGCGATGGCCGCAGTCTGCCCGCACGGCATTGGCGACGGTGTTACCGAACGCAACCATGACGCACTTCTACGGTGCATCGGAACTGAGCTTCGTCTCGTACGACCGTCGAACCGCTGCCGGCATGGGTGTCGAGGGAGCGAGTGTGGAGGGCGCGTTGTTCGGCGGGGTGGAGGTGGAGACCAGGAACGAACTGCTGCATGTGCGCAGCGACATGCTGTTCGACGGTTACCTGAGCCGAGTCGGCGACCACACCACCCTGACGAACGGGCCCATCGACGGGTGGATGACGGTCGGCGATCGCGGCAGCATCGACGAGGGGCGACTGACGTTGCTCGGCCGCGGCAGCGAGACGATCGTTCGAGCCGGGCTCACGGTCGAGCTGGCCCCGATCGAAGCGGCACTGTTGTCGATCCCCGGTGTTCTCGATGTCGGAGTCGTCGGCGTTCCCGACGATCGCACCGGTGAGGTACCTGCCGCGGGAGTGGTTGTAGTCCAGAAGAATTCACCCACTGTGGCGCAGATACGTCGGCACGTGCGCTCGATGTTGCCTGGCCCGAGCCTGCCCGTGGTGATCGCCGTCGTGGACGCCTTGCCGCGCACCCCGCGCGGCAAGCTCGACCGTCAGGCCTTGGGTGCGACCTTGGCCACGGTGCGGACCGTCGGCTCGCCCGATGCGCCGGTGACCACGAACCAGACGGTCAATGCGCCGCCTTCGTAGCGGTGGCGCAGGGTGACGTGTTCACTTGCGAGGACCGGGGTCAAGTACTCGATCACGGCGCGATGCGCAGACGCCGCCAACTGGGGCAGCTCGACCAGCAGCTCCTCGATCGCGTGCCAGTACGCCGCATTGTTGAGGTGATTGAACGGATCGATATCGGTTGCGCGCAAAGGGAACTGCACGTCGGTGTGCGATGCCGCCGGTGCCGGCTCGGTCAGCCAGGCCTTCCATCGCAACCGGTGCTGATCGGTGGTTCTGGCCAGCATCTCCAGTGCCCCGTCGCTGATGCGGGTCGGCATTCCGGTAGCCTTGCTGATGTTGATCCAGAAGCCCTCGGTTTCGATGCGTCCACCCTTGGGGGTCGTCAGCGCCACTCGCATATTGGACCAGCGCGTCGACATCGACGAACACCACCGACGCATGTGCACACGATCGGGAAAGTGAATGGGCTCGAAGACGTCGATGACGGTGCGCCGGACGATCCACACCGGATCGGTCTTGCCCAGGGGAGTGGCGTCGAGGTTGTCGGTGCCGATGTCCTGTAGATAGCGAGCAACTCCGTCGAACCGCAGTCGGTTGGTCGGATCGATGTCGCCTGTCCGCACCGGCCAGTTGGTCTCGAAGCCCTCACCGGGTGGAGGCTCCGGTGCCAGCTCGTCGTCGAAGCCGGCCGGTTCCACGCGTGCATTGGTCACGTTCGCACTGTACGCGCGCACCTAGACGATGTGCCGGGCGCGCATACCGTCGAACACCGGTGCCACGCGCACGACGTCACCGGTGGTGGGAGCGTGCACCATCTGGCCGTTACCCATGTAGATCGCGACGTGTCCCGGGCCGGAGGGTCCCCAGTTTCCGAACAGCAGATCGCCCGGCTGTGCCAGTTCCATCGGAACCTCGGTGCCGATGTTCCATTGTGTTTCGGAGGTGCGGGGCAGCGTCACCTTCCCGCCCGAGGCCTTGAACAGGGCGTACGACGTCAGACCGGAGCAATCGAATCCACCGCCGGATGGGCCGTTGATGTTTCCGCCACCCCAGACGTAGGGCAGCCCCAGGTAGTCCATCGCCAATTGCACTGCCCGGCCGCCCATTCCGGTGAGGTCGAGCCCAGCGAACGGGGTCAGTATTGCGGCGAACTGCGCCTCGGTAGCTCTGATGCGGGCCACGTACGGCTTGGTCTGTGTCTCGTAATCGACTGTGCCCGAGGGCATACCACCTGATCGAAGTACCGCCCCCGCGCCTGCGTTGTATCCGGCGAGGGTCAGGTCCAGCGTGTCACCGGAGACCTTGCCTTCTCGCTTCCAGCCGTCGACCTGCCCGTAGATATCGCACAGCATCGTGCCCGACGCCATGACCGCGTCTCCGACGCTGTTGACGTCGACGACGCCGTTGCCGTCGTAGTCCTTGCCGTAGGTCGCCCACGTCCCTGGCATGAATTGTCCCGGTCCCTGTGCGCCGGTGCTCGAAACAGGAGCAGTCGGCCCGTACCGAAAGCCGTTCTCGGCGGCATAGAGTGCGGCGATCGTCGTGCCTTTGACGCCTCCGCAGATGTTGCCTGCTTTCTGCAACCACGGCACGAAGGCGGTGATGGCTCCCACCGCACCCAAGCCGATCGGGCCCACATTGATGCCGGTGAACGTCACGGGCAGCCCGGGAAAGAGTGCGCGCCGAATGGCCTCGGCCGACGCCATGAACGCCGTCTGGGTGGCGATATCGGCGGCGGAGTACGTGCGGCCCGCGAACTGGACCGCACCGGCACCGAGTGCGGCTGCGGTTGACGAAAGAGCGGTTGACGAAAGAGCGCTCGGCGAGAACACGCTGAACGGAAGTGGGGCAGACGGGGAGACGGCAGCAGGTACAGCCCCGGCTGCGGTGGGGAGGGCAGCCAGTGCATCTTCCGCCGCGGTCGGCACCGTTGCGCCGGCTGCTTCTGTGTCGGCTTTTTCGATGTCTTCCACCGTCGGCAGGTTCGGGAGCATCGGTTCGACGGCGGTGTGCAGGCCGTCGGCGGCGTCGGACAACGTGCGGTCGGCGACGTCGGCGGCCGGCTCGGGCATGGTGCCCAGGAGTTCGGTCCACTGATCGCTCATCGTCTTCGCCTGATCCTCGGCGTTGGCGGCAATTTCTGCGGCCTGATCCGTCACCGCCTGATCGGGAATCGGAGCCGGGGCGTCGGTTCCGGCGACAACACCGGCGGCGGACACGATGACGGCAACGATGACTGCGAATGGATCGCCTGCCATGTATCGACTCCTGCTACTCGAACGATCTTCCCCGAGCCAGGAGCTGTGATCAGTCTCACTCGGGTGCTGCACCCATCATGCACGGTGCAGTCGATCGACTCATGAGTTTTGCGAAACTGTCAGAGCAGCGAAACTCAGAGCAGTGGAACTGTCAGAGCAACGAGGCCCAGTAGTCCGAGAAGCGGATTCCGATGAGCGCGATGACGATTGCGTACCACACGGCAAGGAGCGTCCACCGCCATTCGAGGAAAAGACGGCCGATCGTGCCCGGGGCTCCGTCTGTTGTGCTGGAGGCGGTACCGATCGTCCGGCTCAGAGCCAGCACGAACAGCGGCATCGTCACGGCCCACACCACCATGCAGTAGGGGCACAGTGCGCCGATCTCGTACAGGCTCTGGACTATCAGCCAATGCACGAACACCTCGCCGAGCAGCAGGCCGCCGCTCATGCCGAGCCAGAACCAATGCGGCAGTTCGACGCGGCCGAGCCACAGCACCCCGGCTACGAGCGCAATCGAGAACGCGGCGATGCCCAGGATGGGGTTCGGGAAGCCGAAGAGCGCAGCCTGTTTCGTCACCATCACCGAACCGCACGAGAGCACCGGATTCAAACTGCACGACGGAACGTACGACGCGTCCTCGAGCAACTTGAAGCGCTCGATCGTCAGCGTCAGTGCAGCGAGCAACCCGATCGCGCTGAAGATCGTGAAGACAGCTGCGCCTGCGCGGGTTCTCATGCTCTGCTACCGGCTGCCGCTCAGTTTCCGGCTGCCGCGGCGAGGATGTTCTCGGGGGTCGGATTGCTGATGTCGGTGCCGTTGACGCGCACGCTCGGCGTGCCGTTGATGCCCTCGCCGATGACGGACTGCGTCTGGCTGGTGACCCAATCGGTGTAGCTGCCGTCGGTGATGCACGACGCGGTGGCGGGGGAGTCGGCACCGGCCGAGGCGGCGATCTCGACGAGCTTGTCGTCTGTCAGCCCGGTGCCGTTCTCGGCGGGCTGCTCCGCGAACATGGCGTTGTGCCAGTCCATCCAGCTGCCCCGGTCGTTCTCGGCGACGCAGATCGAGGCGCTCGCGGCACGGGTCGAATACATCGTGCCGTTCGAGAAGCGGTCGAGAATGGAGATGGGTCGGTAGTCCACCGCGACGTTGCCCGCGTCGGCCACCTGCTGCAATGTCGACCCGCTGACGGACTCGAAGTTCTTGCACGCCGGGCACTGAAAGTCCTCGACGACACTGATGACGGTGGTGGCGTCGGGATTGCCGAAGCGGATGGCACCGGTGTCGGTCAACGACGTCGGGGTGAGCTGGTTCCCGCTCGACATGCCTGCCCCCATGGTCGGCGATGCCTCACCCGACGTGGAATTCCTGTTGACGATGAACAATGCAATTGCCGCAACGAGCGCGATGAGAACCACTGCGACGACGATCTGGATCAGCGTTCGGCGATTCTTGTCGCCGTTCTGCATTGCCCTGATGTCTTTCGATGCTTTGTTGCTCGTGTTCACGGCGACCAGTTTATGCAGGGCAACCTGAGTGTCAGATGAGAGCTGTGTCAGATAAGAGCAGCGAGTCGTTCGATGGCGAAGCGGTATCCGTCGATGCCGAGTCCGGCGATGACGCCACTGGCGATAGGCGACACGAAGGAGTGGTGCCTGAATTCCTCGCGGGCGTGCACGTTGGAAATGTGCACCTCGATGATCGGGACCTCCGGGATGACGAGTGCGTCGCGCAGCGCCACCGAGGTATGCGTCAGTCCACCAGGGTTGATGACGATGCCCGACGCCACCCCGCGGGCCTGGTGAATCCAGTCGATGATCTGTCCCTCGTGGTTGGACTGTTCCGCTTTCACGGTGAGTCCGTGGTCGGCGGCGGTCTTCTCGCACAGGGCGACGACGTCGGCGAGGGTTGCGTGGCCGTATACCTCCGGCTGCCGGATGCCGAGCATGTTGAGATTCGGACCGTTGAGCACCAACAGCTGCTTGGCCATGACGTCACTCACTTTCTTGCTCTACGAACTACCGGGTCCGACTATTCCACAGCGTGGTTGACACAATCGTCTCGTGACTACAGGGAGAACCGTGTGGGTGGTGTGGGGCATCGGTGTCTTCGCCTACATCGTCGGGGTGCTGCATCGCACGTCGTTCGGAGTCGCCGGCCTCAGTGCTGCGGATCGGTTTTCGGTGTCGCCGTCTCTGCTGTCGTCGTTCGTGGTGTTGCAGGTGATCGTGTATGCGGCGATGCAGATCCCGGCCGGTGTGCTGTTGGATCGGATCGGTTCGCGCAGGATGATCGCCG
Source organism: Rhodococcus ruber (assembly GCF_027270735.1). Classification (GTDB taxonomy): domain Bacteria; phylum Actinomycetota; class Actinomycetes; order Mycobacteriales; family Mycobacteriaceae; genus Rhodococcoides; species Rhodococcoides rubrum_A. The sequence goes on from NZ_JAPWIJ010000008.1 coordinate 99,279, forward strand.
CGGGCGCGCTGATCATGGCGTCGGCGCAGATCACCCTGGCACTCACCGAGTCGCTCCCGGTCGCTGTGGCGGCGCGTGCGTTCGTCGGCGTCGGCGATGCTCTCACCTTCATCTCGGTGTTGCGGTTGGTGCCGCGCTGGTTCTCCCCGCGGCGGGTGCCGATCGTCTCGCAGCTGACGGGTCTGCTCGGCCAACTCGGTCAGGTGCTCTCCGCTGTCCCGTTCCTGATTCTGTTGAACGGGCCGGGCTGGACGTTCGCGTTCGGCAGCGCGGCGGCATTGGGGCTGCTTGCTGTTGTGCTCGTCATCGCCCTGGTTCGAGATCGCCCCGGTGACGGCATCACTCCCCATATCGAGCCCACGTCACTGCGACAGACCCTCGCGTCCATCGCGGAGGTGTGGCGACGCCCCGGCACCCGGCTCGGCTTCTTCTCCCACATGGGCACCCAGTTCTCGATCACTGTGTTCGCGTTGTTGTGGGGTGTGCCGTATCTGACGTCGGCGCAGGGCCTGTCGGCGTCGACGGCCGGAGCGTTGCTCACGGTGTCGGTGGCCGCCGCGGTGGTCTCGGGCATCGTGGTCGGTCTCCTCACCGGGCGATACCCGATGCGACGGTCGTGGCTGGTGCTGGCAATCATGATCAGCAACGCGACGATCTGGGCGATCGTGTTGGCGTTACCCGGACCTGCGCCACTGTGGTTGCTGGTGCTCCTCGTGGTGGTGATCTCGGTGGGTGGTCCCGGTTCGGTGATCGGTTTCGACCTCGCCCGCACATTCAATCCGAGCGCAAATCTGGGAACGGCGCAGGGGATGGTGAACATCGGCGGGTTTCTGGCGTCGCTGTTGGTGATCGCGGCGATCGGGTGGATTCTCGACGCGATGGGCGGCTACACCTTCGACGGCTTTCGGGTTGCCCTGCTCGTTCAGTTCCCGGTCTGGATCGTCGCTGTCACCGGAGTTCTGCTGACGCGCCGCAAGACCAGAAGAGTGCTCGCCGCGGAGGGAATTCATCCGCACACGATGCGTGAGGTGCGCGACCGGATTCGTGGCAAATAAACCTTTGCTTCGACAGCCTTCTGCGAGCATGCTGGTGGTCCGAATATCGTTGTAGGACACAAGCAAACGCTACGTAAAGGTGCACTAAAGAGATGGTAACCGAGCGAGAAGTGACTACCGCGAGCGGCGAGTATTCGCACCGCGAGATCATGACCATTCTGTCCGGCCTGATGATGGGCATGTTCCTCGCTGCCCTCGACCAGACCATCGTGTCGACGTCTGTGCGCACCATCGCCGACGATCTCAACGGGTTCTCGGTTCTGGCCTGGGTGACAACGGCCTACCTCATCACCTCGACGGTTTCGACGCCGCTCTACGGCAAGCTCTCCGATCTGTACGGACGCAAGCCGTTCTTCATGACGGCCATCTCGATCTTCGTCGTCGGGTCCATGCTGTGCGGCATCGCGACGTCGATGTACGAGCTCGCCGCCTTCCGCGCGATCCAAGGCCTGGGCGCGGGTGGTCTGATGTCGATGGCGCTGGCCATCATCGGCGATATCGTGCCGCCGCGTGAGCGTGCCAAGTACCAGGGTTACTTCCTGGCTGTGTTCGGGACCTCGAGTGTGCTCGGGCCGGTCATCGGTGGGCTGCTCGCCGGGCAGTCGTCGATCCTCGGAATCACCGGTTGGCGTTGGGTCTTCTACATCAACGTGCCGCTGGGCATCATCGCCCTCGTCGTCGTGTGGCGGGTGCTGAACCTGCCGGTGTACCGACGCGAAGCACGCGTCGACTGGTGGGGCGCAGTTCTGCTCAGCGTCGGGCTCGTGCCGCTGCTCATCATCGCCGAGCAGGGTCGTGTGTGGGGCTGGAGCTCGCCACGAGCGTTGCTGTGCTTCGGAATCGGCATCGTCGGCGTCATCGCGTTCGTGCTTGCCGAGATCAAGATGGGCGACGACGCCCTGATCCCCATGCGGTTCTTCCGAAACCCGTTGTTCTCGTTGTGTATTGCCGTCAGCGTCATTGCCGGTGCCGCGATGTTCGGTGGTATCTCTCTGCTGCCGCAGTATCTGCAGGTCGTCAAGGGATCCTCGCCCACTCTGGCCGGCTATCAAACCCTGCCGCTCGTTGGCGCACTGATGGTCGCGTCGATCGTGTCGGGCCGAATGATCTCGAAGACGGGACGCTACAAGATCTTTCCGATTGTCGGCACCGCGTTGATGGCCATCGCGATGTTCACGTTCCACTACGTCCACGCCGATACTCCGCTGTGGCAGACCATGGTCGTGATGGGCGTGTTCGGTCTCGGTCTCGGTTCGATGATGCAGCCGCTGACTCTCGCGATCCAGAACGCGATGCCGCCCAAGGACATGGGCGTATCGACCTCTGCCGCAACGTTCTTCCGCCAGATCGGTGCGACGGTGGGTGTGGCGGTGTTCCTGTCGATGCTCTTCACTCAGCTGACTCCGAAGACAGGCGATGCACTGATCGCCGCCGGCTCGACGCCGGCCTTCCAGCAGGCGGTGCAGACTGCGGCAAGCAGTTCCGATCCACTGGAATCCGGTTTTGCCCGGGCCATCGCGTCGGGTGACGCCTCGGTCGCCGGGAGTGCGTTGCAGGACAGCTCGTTCATTCAGAAGCTCGAACCCGCACTCGCCGAACCGTTCCGGATCGGTTTCTCCGATGCCATGGACTATGTGTTCCTGGCCGTATCGATCCTGATGGTCCTCGGGTTCGTGCTGGTGCTCTTCCTGAAAGAGGTGCCGCTGCGCACGATGTCGGGGCTGGCTGCCGCTCAGCAGCAGAGAGACGAAGAGAAGGCGAACGAGACCGGGCCCGTGCTGTGAATGCGGTGACTTCAGCTGCGGGGGTACACGCCGGTCGGTGAGTGGTGTTCAGCTCTTGGGAATGTTCCCGAGGCCGTCGAACAGGACATCCAAACCGCGGTTCAGTTCGTGGGCACCGTCGTATTCCGTGATGAGCGGGGGGATGACGGACATGATGGGGAAGTCGTCGGTCGGCAGTCTGCGCAGCGCAAGGCTCAATCTGTCCACCGTCTCGTCCGGATGAGCTGTTGTCTCCTGGGTCTCGCTGAGCACGTGCCCGCGTAGGAGTGACATCAGCAGCCGGTATGCCGAGAGTGCTTCGGGCACGGTGAAACCGGCAGTGGTCAGTAAACCGAGGATGCCTTCGAGTGACACCAAGGACCTCTTGGTCCCCAGTCCGAGGGGCGTAGCCCGTGGCCGCGTCGCCAGCAGAACTGCCGCCCGCGGGTGCTCGAGGGCCAGCTCGCGGTAATGCCGGGCGAAGATCGTCAGCTGACGTCTCCAGTCGGTGTCGGACCCATCGACCGCCACGAGGCCACCGAGGATCGAATCGGCTACGGCGTCGAGCAACGCTTCCTTGGTAGCAACGTATCGGTACACGGTCATGGGGTCGCGATCGATCGACACGGCCAAGCTGCGAATGGTCAGGCTGTCGAGTCCGGTGCCGTCGATGATGGACAGTGCGGCCGAGACGACGTATTCGCGATCGATTTTGTCGCGGGGCGGCTGATCGGATCGGTCCGAGGGTGTCATGACTGCTTCACCATTTTCGGTAAATCAAGGTAAGCGGCACGCCAGTCGGCTTCAGGTCCACAAACAAACTTGTTGTTTGTCAACGTATTTCGCTTGACCTCTGACCTTACAGGTGATCAGCTGTAGCTCTACACCGTAGAGATACGGGGAAACTCTTTGTTGCGGAGTGGGCCACGAGCCTCCGCGCACCCTCTACTCATGTCGCGCGGTTGAACAGCCAGCCGGCGACGCCATCGAAATACGGATACCGCGAGACCTCGGCGCCCCTGGATCGTTCCAGTGACCATCGTCGACCGTCGCGGTACTTCTGCAGACCACATCGAATCTCGTCGGGGGAGTCGATATTTGAACTCGTTGCGTGACAACAAGTCTCACGCACATCCCCTCCAGTAGATCGGTACGCAACATGTACGCTCCGCAACACCGCCCTGCGTCGCCCACCTCTCGACGCAAGGGCACGGCGTTGATTCCGCTCGTCGGCACCGTCGCGCTGGCAACCAGCGCACTCATGCTGGTCAACGCATCGGCAGCCGGCGCTCAACCCACCACCGTCCCACTCGGTACCGCCGCGAGCTATGCAGTGCTGGCAGGCTCCAAGATCACCAACACCGGACCGTCGAAGATCAGCGGCAACGTGGGAGTGAGCCCAGGCGTCGGCGTCGCACCGTTCATCACCGGATTCCCGCCGGGCGAGCTGACCAGTGGGGTAATCAATGACCGTAATTCTGTTGCAGCACAGGCAAAAGCGGACTTGAGTACCGGCTACGACAATGCGGCCGGACGGCCGGGGGCAACTTCGACCGGGGTCCAACTCGGCGGCCAGACTCTGCTCGCCGGGCTGTACGGTTCGGGCACGCTCGACCTCACCGGAACCCTGACACTCGATGGCGGGGGCAAGTCCGATGGCGTGTTCATCTTTCAAGCGGCATCGACGCTGGTCACGGCTTCCAGCAGTAGGGTTTCGCTGATCAACGGTGCCAGCCCATGCAACGTGTTCTGGCAGATCGGAAGCTCGGCCACTCTCGGTACCGATACGGATTTTGTGGGCACGATTATGGCGCGGGCGTCGATCACTGCGACGACGGGTGCCGATGTGCAGGGACGACTTTTGGCTCTTGATGGTGCCGTCACCCTCGACTCGAACACGATCAACACCGCGGGTTGCGCACCCATCGAGACGCCGGGTGATGGTGGTGAGACGCCGGGCGATGGTGGCGGCACACCGGGTGATGGCGGTACGCCGGGTACGCCGGGTGATGGTGGCGGAACCCCCGGTACGCCGGGTGATGGTGGCGGTACCCCGGGTACGCCGGGTGATGGTGGTGGTACGCCGCCGATCGTCATCGAAGTGCCGCCGATTCCGGGCCTGCCTCCGATTCCCCCCATCACAATCCCGCCGATCCCCGGTATCCCCAACGTGCCCGAGCAGCCGAACACGCCGGGCGTTCCTGAGCAACCGAACAACCCGGGCGTTCCTGAGCAGCCCAACACCCCGAATACACCGAACACCCCCAACACACCGAACACCCCCAACACACCGAACACCCCCAACACGCCGAACACCCCGTACACCCCGAATCAGCCCAACCAGCCGACTACACCCGGTGGCCCGGGTCAGCCGGGTACGTACAACCCGGGTGGGCAGATCACCCAGATTCCCAACGGTGGCGTCGATACCGGTGACGGCAGCACGGTCACACAGTCGACCAATTCGTCGGCAGTAACGATGTGGTCTCTGCTCGCCCTGCTCACCGTCGGCGCAGTGTCGATCACGATGATGACTCGTCGTCGGCGCTGATCTGTGAGATCCGTAGCCACGGTGTGCGCACCTCCGGCTGAATCTGCCCGCACCACGACCCTTTCCCGGGTCGTGGTGCGGGCAGTGGCCGCTGCTTGCTTCATACTCCTGTTCTTTCTTACCGGTTGTGCAACGCCTTCGGACGCGGCGTCTCCGGAACGCACTTCACCGTCGTCGGCCGCGACGACTCAGGCACCCGATACGTCTACCGGTGATGTTGCAGCTCAGGCAATTTCACCGGCGTCCGGGTCAGCTCCCGCGCGCATCGACATTCCAGCGATCGACGTCGATTCCGACGTGATGGGTCTCGGTCTACGTTCGGACGGTTCGATGGAAGTTCCGCCGGGTGGTTTTCCGGCGGGCTGGTACATGGGCTCGCCGATCCCGGGCCAGTTGGGGCCGTCGATCCTTGCCGGACACGTGGATTGGGGCGGCAGCCCGGGAGTCTTCTACCGACTTCGGGATCTCGCGCAGGGTGACGACGTCACCGTCACGGACCAGGATGGCGGTACCGTCCGCTTCGTCGTCAGCGCGGTGGAGCAGTATCCGAAAGACGCGTTTCCCACCGACAAGGTGTACGGCGACATCGATCATCCCGGTCTGCGTCTGATCACCTGTGGCGGGCAGTTCGACTCGGACATCTCGAGCTACGACGACAACATCGTCGTGTACGCCGATCGCGTCTGAGGGAGCTCATTCGTTCACAGCAACCTCGCAGGCTGCTCCCAGCCAGACCGGCGGTCCGTCGCACACTCTCGTAGTCGACAACTTCGACGAACAGGATGTGCGATGACTGCCCAACTCGACCGACCGGCCGCGATGCCTCCGTCGTACGCCCGCCAGCCGTCCTGGCAGGACACGTGGTGGTATCGCCGCCGGCACCTGCTCGGGCTGCTGGTTCTGCTTGCGGCCACGGCAACCCTGTATCTGTGGAACCTGACCGCAAGTGGCTACGCGAACTCGTTCTATGCCGCGGCGGTGCAGGCCGGTACCAAGGACTGGACGGCGTGGTTCTTCGGATCACTCGATTCCGAGAACTTCATCACCGTGGACAAGCCACCGGCCGCACTGTGGGTGATGGGACTGTCGGCTCGCGTGTTCGGTTTCTCGAGCTTCAGCTTGCTTCTTCCCCAGGCCCTGATGGGTGTCGCCGCCGTGGCGACGGTGTATGCCGCGGTCAAGCGGGTCGCGAACCCCACGGCCGGTTTGTTCGCCGGCTTCACTCTGGCGTCGGTTCCGGCGGCGGCGTTGATGTTCGACTTCGACAATCCCGACGCGTTGCTCGTGCTCCTCATGACGCTCGGCGGCTACTTCGTCATACGCTCTCTGCAGACCTCGGCCGGTCGACGGGCTGCGATGTGGCTCGCCTTCGCAGGAATGGCGCTCGGGTTTGCGTTCCTCACCAAGATGCTGCAGGGCTTGTTGGTGCTACCCGCATTCGGTCTGACGTATCTGATTGCAGGGCAGGCGCAATTGCGCGCCAGACTGCTGCATCTGGTCGGTGCGTTCGCGGCATTGGTCGTCGCCGCCGGCTGGTGGGTGGTGACGGTTCAGCTGTGGCCCGAAAGTGCTCGCCCGTACATCGGCGGGTCCACCGACAACACCGTGATGGATCTGGTGCTCGGCTACAACGGCCTCGGCCGAATCGTCGGTAACGCCGGCGGCGGCGGATCACCTGGTGGAATGAATTCCGGTGCAGCCGGATCGAGCTTCGGCGGGTCGACCGGCTTGGATCGACTGTTCGGTAGTGAGATGGGAATCCAGATCTCCTGGCTGATTCCTGCGGCACTGGTGGCATTGGTCTTCGGTCTGATCGCTCGCGGCCGAGCGCCGCGGACCGACCTGCTGCGTGCGTCAATGATTCTGTGGGGCGGTTGGTTCTTGGTGACGGCACTGATCTTCAGTTACATGTCCGGCACGATTCACCCGTACTACACCGTGGCTCTTGCCCCGGCCATTGCGGGCATGATCGGAACCGGCGGCTACGCACTGTGGCTTCGACGCGAATCCATCTGGGGCAGAGCAGGTATGGCAACGATGATGATTGCGGCCGGTGTCTGGAGCTGGGTGCTGCTGTACCGCAACGCGGACTGGCTGCCGGCCTTGAAATGGACCTTGCTGGTGGGAACCGTTGTTGCGGCGGTGATGATCCTTGCGGCCGGGCGATACAAGCAGCTCACTGCGGCCGCGCTGATCCTCGGAGCCGTGGCAGGTCTGGGCGGGGGTGCGTCGTATGCCGTTGCTACGACGACCACTGCGCACAGCGGATCCATCCCCACCGCAGGCCCAACCGGTGCAGTCAGCGACGGAGGTTTCGGTGGCATGCCGACCGGAGCAATGCCTGACGGTGGGATGCCGACCGATGCAATGACTGGCGGTGGAATGCCGACCGGTGGATTGGCTGCAGGAGCGATGTCGGGCGTTGCGGCGCCGGGCGACGCTGCAGACATGCCTGGCGGTATGCCGAGCATGGGTGGTGGCATGGGCGGTGAGACCAACGAAGAGCTGACCACTCTGCTCGAGTCGACGACAACGAGATGGTCTGCTGCAGTGAATGGTTCGCAGTCTGCAGCGGGTTACGAGCTTGCATCCGACACGGCTGTGATGGCGATCGGCGGTTGGAGCGGTGATCCTGCGCCCTCTCTCGACGAGTTCATCGAGTACGTCTCCAACCACGACGTGGCGTACTACGTTTCGGGTGGAATGGGTGGCGGAATGGCGCGCGGTGGCACGGGCGGCGACTCGGAGAGCACGTCCTCGCAGATTCAGGAATGGGTCGAGGCGAACTTCACCGCCAGCATCGTCGGCAGTGCGACGGTGTACGACCTCATTACCTACACAGGCTGACACTGCAATCCATTCGCTTCGATCAAAAGGGTGGTGGTTCATCGTCGGGTGCCGGCACCTGTACGGCAGCCGGTTGCGGTTCGGCGCGCTCGAGGGTCGCTGTATCAGGCTCGAGCGCTTGGCCCTTGGGCCTGCGATGGACGGCCGGAAGGTGGCTGAGGTCTGCGAGTTGGGTCGTTCCGGGAACAGTGATGGCTGTGGTGCCGGCGTTCGAGACCCAGAACTCGACGCCGTCGACGAGCATCGCCGGTGTCCACAGCCCCATGGTCTTGAGACTGTGGTGATAGCGACACAGACAATGCAGATTGGAGTCGATGGTCCACCCGCCGTTCGCAGGATCGCGATGGAGGTACGGGACGACGTGGTCTATTTCGCATTGCCGAGCCGGGACGTCGCAGCCCGGATGTCGGCAGGTGCGATCGCGGTACCGAATACGTTCTGCGAGTGCAATAGTCGGCCGATAGGCCAGGGCTCCGGGTGGTGGTAGTACAAGACCGCCGTGCCCGTCCGGATGGAGCGCGAGCCCGAGAGCGGGATCGGCTGCAATCCCGGCTTCGAGTTCGGCGACAAAGGTGTATGTGCCGCGATACGGCGTGGCGAGACAGTCGTTCCGGGGTGGTTGTGCGGACTTGGGCGCCCGCGAGGGCCGAGGAACCGAACCGCCGACGCGACGACGCCCACGCCCCAGCGGATGAAACACCACATGCGACCTGCTGCTGTCGCCGCAGTCGGCCGTGCTCTCGGCACCCTTCTCCCCAGTGCCTGCGCCATCGCCGGTGTCGAGGTCTACGAGCGACTCCAGATCATCGCCGTAACCGAGCTTCTCCGCCAGATTGCGGGCTTCGGTAAGGAGGATCTGCCAGTGCGCGTTGTCGGCGAGCTCGCGGGCGTACTCGGCATCGATGGTGCCGTGGCCGGCCAGGTGAGCAGGATTGGACAGCAGACCGGCGAGAGTGGCGAGGTCGACCGTGATCACCGTCAGTGGAGCGCGTCGGTCAGGACGCACGGTATCGGCCGTGCATGGGTTGTCGTCATCGGGTTCGCACAGGCATGCCATCGACGACTCCTGCTGCAGTAGAGCGACATACGCCGCGGCACGCTTCTGCCCTCGGTTTCGCGGATCACGTCGGCAGACGGTAGCGGCCATCTCGTTGATGAGTTGCCAGGCAGCGGCGGCGTCGGCGGCGGTGAGATCGGCTTTCAGCGTCGACAGCACATCTTTGTCGGTATACGTGACGTTCGTGTGCCGTTCCAAGCCCTTGCGCAAAGCGGCAGCCTGCTCGGGTGCGATGCGGTACATGATCGACCAGATTTCCGTCGCGAGCGGACCGGGCGACAGGCGTCGGGCAGCGTGCAGAACCTCGCCTTGGACCGCCGTCGCCGCGTCCTGCGTCAGATTGTGAGTACAGCGGTAGATCGCACGGACACGAGGCAAATCGAGTTCGCCGGCCTCGAACGCGGCGGCGACGGCAGGAAGCCTGAGCCGAAGGTCCATCCCGACCTCGGCGTACGTGTTCGCGACGGTCTTCGAGCAGCCCAGAACGTGCGCAATTTCGGAAGCCGCATAGTTACCCGCGTCCTGAACGACATCACCGACGAGCACATTCTGATGAATGCATGAATCCCAGATGGCAGCGGCCACAGCTACTTTCCGAGCGCACGCTTGATTCTCCAGAATCGTGACATCCCGAATCTCGGCCAACGAAGCTGGCTCGATGTACGGCTTCGATTGCGGCCCCAGATAGGCCGCGAATCGACTGCGCGAAGATGTGGTCACTGTGTATTCGCCCCCGGCAAGTGCTCCAACAATAAGTAGAACGTGTGTTCGATGATACCGACATGCGAACCGTCCGTCAACCCTAATTGTGTTGCGATGAAGAAGGATTGGCGAAGCAGCGTCTCTACACCCACCCACCGACAAGCTGTTTGACCCTCACGCCGCGTCAGGCTTCAGGATGGTGGACATGACCGAGAACTACCCCGCCTTCGAAGTGAGCCCCGTACCGATTCCGGGCCCCGACGCCACCGCACCCCAACTGTTTCGTGGCCTGTACGGCATGCCCATGTTCGTCACCATCCCCACCGCGAATCTCGCGGAGTCGACTAAATTCTGGATCGATGCTCTGGGATTCTTCGAGCTCTTTGCGATCCCAGGTCGATTGGTTCACCTGCGCCGCTGGGCGTTCCAAGATGTTCTGCTCGTACCTGCGGACCGGTCGGCCACTCTGCCCGAGATGACTGTGAGCGTCGCCTGTGTTCTCGACCAGCTCGACGCCATAGTCGAGGCCTGCACGCACATCCAGCCCGGCTCGGTTACCGGGCCGCACACTCGACCATGGAATTCCGTCGAGCTCGAGATCCACACCCCGGAGAATGCGCGGGTCATCATGACAGCGGCGCGGCCGTACGATCCGGACAGCGCAGAAGCGGCAACCCTCCGAGTAGCAGGCATCGAACCGACGGACCACAGCGGGCCACGACTTCACACGAGGGTGAATCGCTCCAAGACCACCTGAGTGTCGCCGTTTACCGTGAAGTTCGGATCGCCCAATTCCTCGCGAATCTCGGCCGACTGCCAGAATCTTTTGTGTCCGGCCCGCCACTGCGCCACATCGGCGTATCCCTCACCCTCATCGACCGCGTGTTGCAGCGGAACATTCCGTAGCGCAACGACATCGACGGCCGTGGTCTCGATAACCCCGACCACGACACCCGCCGAATCCACCACCGCGCCGCGCTCGCCGACTCTCGGAAGCTCCTCGTCGGTGTACTGAACCAACAGGCTTGCCGTGCTTGTCTTCGCGCCGGACAGCACGGCCGCAACCAGCGTGTCCCGTAGTGGGCCCGGGTAGGCGAACTCGACTATCGGCAGATCCGTCACTCACGCATCATAATTCGAGATCGGCCCACACCAGGCGGTGATCCGAGGGGTGCTCGGCCTGATTCGGCCAATACACCTGGGAGTCGACCACTGTGAGATCGTCCGACGGCAACACGTAGTCCACCCGAAGGTCACCCGGAGTCGGGTCGGCGAAATCGGCTGTGTCCGTCTCATGTTCACTCGAGGTCGGTGCCGGGTCCTGTACTCGTGGCAGATCCAGGACCTGAGCGATGGCACCGGCCACCGAGTCGCCGTCGACCGGATCGCTGTTCTGATCGCCCAGCATGACGAACGAGGCACCCTGTTCCAGTCCGCCGCGCACGCCCTTGTCGTCGTACAGGTAGTCCGCGCCCGAGATGTAGTCGGCACTGAGCCGGATCTCGTCGTGATTGCGCTTGCCGTTGCGGTCCTCGGGACCATCGAAAGATGGGGGAGTGGGGTGCGAGGCCAACACGTGCAGCGTCTTGCCGTTCACGTCGATCGGCACGTCCCAATGCGATTTGCTGGACAGCCGCAGAGCGTCGGACACCTCTCCGTAGTAGTCGCGCGGCAGCAGGGAATCCGGCATGTCCTTCCACAGGAAGTTCTGGAACGTGCGTACCGATTCGGTGTCGATCGGATACTTCGAGTACACGACCATGCCGTACTGACCTGGAAATTGCCCGAACCCCCAGGCATCACCCGGGCCGCCGAGCGCGCTGTCCATGTCCAGGTCGAGTCCCGAGTCGACCCCGGTGTTCACGGGTGCAGTGAACGAATACGGGTACTGCTTGTCCAGATAGTTGTCGTTGAACAGCCTCACCGCATCATCACCCGAATAATCGAACTCGTTGACCAACAACACATCCGGCGAGTTTGCGGAGATCACATCGGCCGCCGCGCGAGCCTGAGCGTTCTCGCCCTGCAGGTCGGTCACCAACTGCCCGGCTGCTGATCGATTTAGGCTGGCGTTGAACGTCGCAACCCGAATGCTCGACGGTTCCTCGGGGGCCGGGTCTGCAGAGGAGCAGCCGGCGGCCATGAAAGCGAGGGTAACGGTGGCGGCTGCGAGTCTCGACATTTTCACATTCGTCACCGTAGGCACGGCAAGCGAACGTAAGGTTACGAATTAACAAGCAAGCGTGCTTGCTTTTTTCGCATGCCTTTGTGAAGCTGGACCCATGGCAGACCTCGACACACTCGTCGGCGACCTCCGTGCCGAGGGCGATGACCTCGATGCGCTCGTCGCCGAACTGACATCGGAGCAGTGGGCGGCACCGACACCGGCCGAGGGCTGGACGATCGCACACCAGATCGCACATCTGTCCTGGACCGACCACGTAGCCGAGCGCACCACGTCCGCGGCATCGGGTGATACCGCGGCCAAGGAGGAGTTCGCTCTCACTCTGAAGAAAGCATGGGAGAACCCCACCGGCTTCGTCGACGAGGCGGCCGAGGAAGGATCTCGTGACCCCGATCTCCTGAGCGCATGGCGAAACCGCCGACACGCCATGACCAACGCTCTCGTGCAGGTGCCGCCCGGAACGAAGATCGATTGGTTCGGACCCCCGATGAGTGCCGCGTCCATGGCTACCGCGCGGTTGATGGAAACCTGGGCGCACGGTCAGGATGTCGCCGACGCCCTGGGCGTCACCCGCGTGCCGACCGACCGGATCCGCGGTGTCGCGCATATCGGTGTGCGCACACGAGACTTCGCCTACGCGGTCAACCAGCAGACCCCGCCCGTCGATCAGTTTCGCATCGAACTCACTGCGCCCTCGGGTGAAGTGTGGACGTGGGGACCCGAGGACGCCGCCCAACGCGTGAGCGGATCGGCGCTCGACTTCTGCCTCCTCGTCACCCAGCGGGCTCATCGCGACAACCTCGACATCCGTGCCGAGGGACCCGACGCCGCGCACTGGCTCACCATCGCCCAAGCCTTCGCAGGCCCTCCGGGGGTCGGACGGACACAGTCAGGACGAGAGCAAGCATGACTGTCAGAATCGGTAACTGTTCGGGCTTCTACGGAGACCGCCTCTCGGCCATGCGCGAGATGCTCGAGGGCGGCGAACTCGACTACCTCACCGGTGATTACCTCGCCGAGCTCACGATGCTCATCCTCGGCCGCGACCGGATGAAGGACGCAACCCGTGGCTACGCCAAAACCTTTCTGCGCCAGGCCGAGGACTGCCTGGGTCTGGCACTGGACAAAGGGGTCAAGATCGTCGCCAACGCCGGTGGTCTGAATCCACGTGGCTTGGCCGAGGCGCTGGAGAAGCTCGACTCCGGTGCGAAGATCGCGTACGTCGACGGCGACGACCTTCTCGGCAGAGCGGCCGAACTCGGCCTCGGTAGCCCGCTGACTGCAAATGCCTACCTCGGCGCGTGGGGCATCGTGGAATGCCTGAACTCCGGTGCCGACGTCGTCGTCACCGGGCGCGTCACCGATGCCAGCGTGATCGTGGGTCCCGCTGCGGCACACTTCGGTTGGACGCCGACGGACTACGACGCCCTGGCCGGAGCCGTGATCGCCGGACATGTCATCGAATGTGGAACTCAGGCGACGGGCGGTAACTACTCGTTCTTCACCGAGATTGCAGACATGTCTCGTCCCGGATTCCCGATCGCAGAGATCGACAGCGACGGGTCGAGCGTCATCACCAAGCACGAGGGCACCGGGGGCGCCGTCAGTGTCGGTACCGTGACTGCCCAGTTGCTGTACGAAATCACCGGCGGCCGCTACGCGAACCCTGACGTCACCGCACGGATCGATTCAGCGATCCTGACGCAGGAATCCAGCGATCGGGTGTCCATCACCGGCATCACCGGGGAAGCTCCGCCGCCCACCTACAAGGTCTCGCTCAACGCACTGGGCGGGTTTCGCAACGAATTCACAATGGTGCTCACGGGCCTCGATATCGAGGCCAAAGCGGCACTGGCACAACGGCAATTCGATTCCTGGCTCCCCGAACGGCCGGCCGAACTGGACTGGACCTTGGTGCGCACAGACAAGCCGGACGCGGAGACGGAGGAGACGGCCAGCGCCCTGCTGCGCTGCGTGGCTCGCGACAGCAACCCCGACGCCGTCGGACGTCAGTTCTCAGCGGTGGCAGTCGAACTCGCACTGGCCAGCTACCCCGGATTCTCGGTGACTGCACCGCCGGGGAACGGAGCGCCGTACGGAGTGTTCACGGCTGGTTTCGTCGACGCGGCCCAGGTGCCGCACGTTGCGCACCTCGCCGACGGCACCGAAAGTGCCATCGCACCGTCCAAGGACACGCGGGCACTGGAACCCCTCGATGAACCGACGCTCCCGGCACCGAGAGCAGCCGAAGCGACCATCCGGCTTCCACTCGGTACCGTGGCCGCGGCCCGAAGCGGCGACAAGGGCGGCAATGCCAACGTAGGGGTCTGGGTCCGTACCGAAGGCGAATTCGCCTGGCTGGTCCACGCATTGACGGTCGAGACCCTGAAGAAGATGTTGCCCGAGGCAGAGCGCCTCACCGTCACTCGGCATGTGCTGCCGAACCTGCGAGCCGTCAACTTCGTCATCGAGGGCATCCTCGGCCAAGGTGTGGCATCGCAGGCCAGGTTCGATCCACAGGCCAAGGGGCTCGGTGAATGGCTGCGGTCGCGGCACATCGACATCCCCGAAACGATCGCTTACAAAGGAGAACTCGGATGAGCATCTGGACTACGCCCGAGCGTCAGCAACTTCGCAAGACCGTCCGTAGCTTCGTCGAGCAGGACATTGCGCCGCACATGAATCAGTGGGAGACCGACGGCGAGATCCCGCGCGATCTGCACAAGAAGGCGGCCGCCCTCGGATTGATCGGTGCCGGCTTTCCCGAGGAGGTCGGCGGGGACGGTGGAGATCTGGCCGACGCGGTCGTGATCTGCGAGGAGATGCATCAGGCCGGTGCGTCCGGCGGGCTCTTCGCATCGCTGTTCACCAGCGGAATCGCCCTGCCCCACTTGGTTGCAGCGGGCGACGCCGACCAGATCGAGAAGTGGGTGCGGCCCACGCTGGCCGGGGAGAAGATCGGATCGCTCGCGATCACCGAGCCTGGCGGTGGTTCCGACGTCGGCCACCTCAGGACGAAGGCCGTCAGGGATGGCGAGCACTACGTCGTCAACGGATCGAAGACGTACATCACCTCCGGGTGCCGAGCCGATTTCGTCGTCACTGCGGTCCGCACCGGCGGCGAGGGTGCAGCCGGTGTCTCGTTGCTCGTCATCGAAAAGGGCACACCCGGGTTCGAGGTCACCAGCAAGCTCGACAAGATGGGCTGGCGCGCATCCGATACCGCGGAGCTCTCGTTCGTCGATGCTCGCGTCCCGGTCGGCAACCTGGTCGGTGCCGAGAACAGTGGCTTCGCGCAGATCGCGCAGGCGTTTCTCACCGAGCGTATCGCCCTCGCCGCCCAGGCCTACGCCAGTGCGCAACGGTGCCTCGATCTCACTCTGCAGTGGGTCCGCGATCGAGAGACATTCGGAAAGCCGCTCATCGCACGGCAATCCGTGCAGAACACTGTCACCGAGATGGCGCGGAAGATCGATATCGCGCGCGTCTACACCCGCTCCCTCGTCGAGCGGTCCATGCAGGAGAACCAGGACTTCATCGCCGAGGTCTGCTTCGCGAAGAACACCGCCGTCGAATCCGGAGAGTGGGTCGCCAATCAAGCGGTGCAACTCTTCGGGGGACTCGGCTACATGCGCGAGAGCGAAGTCGAGCGGCAGTACCGCGACATGCGCATCCTCGGTATCGGCGGCGGAACCACCGAAATCCTCACCGGACTGGCAGCGAAACGATTGGGGTACCAGGCATGAGCGTGCTGAAGTCCACCCTCGACACCGCGTCGGAACAGTTCACCGGTGCCACCGAGGCCATGAACACCAAATTGGCCGAGATCGACGCCGAGCACTCGAAGGCTCTGCTCGGTGGCGGCGAAAAGTACGTGGCGCGGCACAAGAAGCGCGGCAAGCTACTTGCCCGCGAGCGTATCGAGCTGTTGATCGACGAGGACTCCGCGTTTCTCGAACTCTGCCCACTTGCAGCCTGGGGCAGTGACTTTCCCGTGGGGGCCAGCACCGTCATGGGCATCGGCGTCGTGTGCGGAGTCGAATGCCTCATCGTCGCCAACGATCCGACGGTCCGCGGTGGAGCCAGCAACCCGTGGACTCTCAAGAAAGGGTTCCGCGGCAACGACATAGCGACTCAGAACCGACTGCCGGTGATCTCCCTGGTGGAATCCGGCGGTGCCGACCTGCCCACGCAGAAAGAGGTGTTCATTCCCGGAGGGCGGATGTTCCGCGATCTGACGCAGCTGTCGGCGGCGGGCATTCCCACGATCGCGTTGGTGTTCGGTAACTCCACTGCCGGCGGCGCGTACATCCCCGGGATGTCCGACCACGTGGTCATGATCAAGGAACAATCCAAAGTGTTCCTCGCCGGCCCGCCGCTGGTCAAGATGGCCACCGGTGAGGATTCCGACGACGAGTCCTTGGGTGGGGCCGAGATGCACGCCCGAAAGTCCGGTCTCGCAGACTACTTCGCCGTCGACGAGCAGGACGCGATCCGTATCGGACGCAGCATCGTCTCGCGGTTGAACTGGAAGAAGAAGGGCCCGGAGCCGCGCGCCGAGATCATCGAGCCGCTGGCCGACCCCGAAGATCTGCTCGGCATCGTCCCCACCGACCTGAAGATCCCGTTCGACCCCCGCGAGGTGATCGCCCGCATCGTCGACGGCTCCGATTTCGACGAGTTCAAGCCCATGTACGGAGGCTCGCTCGTCACCGGATGGGCCGAGCTGCACGGCTATCCCATCGGCATCCTGGCCAATGCACGCGGTGTGCTGTTCAGCGAGGAGTCGCAGAAGGCGACGCAGTTCATTCAGCTCGCCAACCGGTCGAACACGCCACTGTTGTTCCTGCACAACACCACCGGCTACATGGTCGGCAAGGAATACGAGGAAGGCGGGATGATCAAGCACGGCTCGATGATGATCAACGCCGTCTCCAACTCGACGGTTCCGCACATCTCGATCCTGCTCGGTGCGTCCTACGGAGCCGGTCACTACGGCATGTGCGGCCGCGCCTTCGACCCGCGATTCCTGTTCGCCTGGCCGTCGAGCAAATCCGCCGTCATGGGCGGCGCGCAACTCGCCGGTGTCATCTCCATCGTCGGCCGGGCCGCCGCCGAGGCCCGCGGCCAGGCTTTCGACGCAGAGGCCGATGCCGGAATGCGCGCGATGATCGAGGCACAGATCGAAGCCGAGTCGCTGCCCATGTTCCTCTCCGGACGCCTCTACGACGACGGCGTCATCGACCCTCGTGATACCCGCACGGTAGTGGGAATGTGCCTGTCGGCCATCGCCTCTGCCCCGATCGAAGGCACCGCCAACTTCGGTGTCTTCCGGATGTGAAGCCATGACCGTATCGTCCGTACTCGTAGCCAACCGCGGCGAAATTGCCCGCCGTGTCTTCACTACCTGTCGCGCCGAAGGCATCGACACCGTCGCGGTGTTCTCCGACGCAGACGCCAATTCCCCGCACGTGCGCGAGGCCGACTCCGCGGTGCGCCTACCCGGCAACAGCTCGTCGGAGACCTACCTTCGCGGCGACGCGGTCATCGCAGCGGCGGTACACGCCGGTGCCGACGCAGTACATCCGGGATACGGATTCCTCTCCGAGAACGCGGAATTCGCCCGACAGGTCCTCGACGCCGGTTTGACGTGGATCGGACCGCCTGTCAAGGCCATCGAGTCGATGGGCTCGAAGGTCGAGTCCAAGAAGATGATGGCCGACGCCGGAGTTCCGGTACTGACGCAGCTCGATCCCGAGTCGGTCACCGAGAACGAACTGCCGGTGCTGATCAAGGCCTCCGCGGGTGGCGGCGGTCGCGGTATGCGCATCGTGCGCAGCCTCGACACGCTCCAGTCCGAAATCGAAGCGGCCGGGCGCGAGGCGCTCTCGGCGTTCGGTGACGGAACGGTGTTCGTCGAGCGCTACATCGAGACCGGCCGACACATCGAAGTCCAGGTGATGGCCGACCGGTTCGGTACCGTGTGGACGGTGGGAGAGCGTGAATGCTCCATCCAACGTCGTCACCAGAAGGTCGTCGAAGAAGCGCCGTCACCGCTCGTCGAACGC
The DNA here is from genome assembly GCF_027270735.1 of Rhodococcus ruber. Lineage (GTDB taxonomy): Bacteria > Actinomycetota > Actinomycetes > Mycobacteriales > Mycobacteriaceae > Rhodococcoides > Rhodococcoides rubrum_A. The sequence goes on from NZ_JAPWIJ010000008.1 coordinate 117,507, forward strand.
ATCGACGGTATGCGCGAGAAGCTCTTCGACGCAGCAACACTCGCCACCGAGGCCATCGGCTACGAGGGTGCGGGCACCGTCGAATTTCTCGCCGACGAGAAGGGCAACTTCTTCTTCCTCGAGATGAACACCCGTCTGCAGGTGGAACACCCGGTCACCGAATGCACGACGGGACTCGATCTGGTGGCGTTGCAGATCAAGGTCGCCGCGGGGGAGCGGTTGCCCGCGGAGCAGCCGGCGGCGCGCGGACACTCCATCGAAGTTCGCCTGTACGCGGAGGATCCGGCCCAGGACTGGCAGCCGCAGAGCGGTGCCGTGCACCGATTCGAGATCCCCGGCGCTCAGTTCGAGGTGCTGGCGAAGGCTGGAATCAGAGTCGATTCCGGCGTCGAGTCCGGCAGTGTGGTGAGCACGCACTACGACCCGATGCTGGCAAAGGTCATCTCGTTCGCACCGACGCGAGACCAGGCGGCGAATCTGCTGGCGAAAGCGCTGCAGCGAGCCACTATCCACGGACTGAAGACCAACCGAGACCTGCTGGTCAACATCCTGCGGCACCCGTCGTTCCTGGCCGGCGACACCGACACCGCATTCTTCGATACCCACGGCCTCGATGTGCTGTCGCAACCGATCGCGCAGGGTCGCGGCGTGGACCTGTCGTCGCTCGCCGCAGCGCTCGCAGACGCCGCGAACAACACGGCGCAGGCACGTGTGAACCGTGGACTACCCGGCGGCTGGCGCAACCTCCGGTCGCAGCCGCAGCGAAAAACGTACGACGACAGGACGGTCGAATACTCGATCCGACGCGGCGGACTCACCGCTTCGGTAGACGGTGTCTCACTGGACGGCGTCGAACTCGTCGAGCACACACCGACATCGGTGACACTCGACGACGGTGGCATCAGGCGCATCTTCGAGGTGCACAGCTACGGTTCGGACGTGTTCGTCGATTCTGCGCTCGGACCGGTCCGCCTGGTCCGGGCCCCGCGGTTCACCGACCCCACCGACGAGGTGGCGGCGGGGTCGCTGCTGGCTCCGATGCCGGGCAGCGTCATCAGAATCGCTGCTGCGCAGGGCGATACCGTCACCGCAGGCCAACCGATCCTGTGGCTCGAGGCGATGAAGATGGAACACACGGTGACCGCACCTGCAGACGGTGTGCTCACCGAACTGAACGTCACAGAAGGTCAGCAAGTCGAAGTCGGCGCAGTTCTTGCCGTGGTCACAGAAAAGGGAGTGGAGCAAGCATGAGTTTCATAGAGACCGAAGAGCAGAAGGGACTGCGCAACGCAGTCTCGTCGCTGGGCAAGCGGTACAACTACATCGACTACGTTCTGCCCAAGGCACGCAAGGGTGAGCCACTGACCGAACTGTGGAACGAGGCGGGCAAGCTCGGCTTCCTCGGCGTCAATCTCCCCGAGGAGTACGGCGGTGGTGGGGCCGGCATCTACGAGCTCGCGCTCGTCCAGGAAGAGCTTGCCGCGCATGGTGCCGGTCTGTTGCTCGTCGTCGTCAGCCCGGCGATCTGCGGCACCATCATCGGCAAGTACGGCACGGGAGATCAGAAGCAGGAGTGGCTCACCGCTCTCGCCGACGGGTCCAAGATCATGGTATTCGGGATCACCGAGCCCGACGCCGGATCCAATTCGCACCAGATCACCACCACTGCGCGTCGTGACGGTGACGAATGGATCTTGAAGGGCAACAAGATCTACATCTCGGGGGTCGATCAGGCCGATGCGGTCTTGATCGTCGCCCGGACCGAGGATTCCAAGACCGGCAAGCTCAAGCCGGCGCTGTTCATCGTGCCCACCGACGCTCCGGGACTGCAGAAGACGCAGATGGAGATGGACATCGTCGAGCCCGATCACCAGTTCGTGCTGTTCCTCGACGACGTCCGGCTGCCCGCCGAGGCGCTCGTCGGTGAGGCCGACGCCGCCCTGATGCAGCTGTTTGCGGGCCTTAACCCCGAACGTATTCTCGGGGCCGCGATGGCCATCGGAATGGGCCGGTACGCCATCGACGCAGCGGTGAAGTACGCCAAGGAGCGCACGGTCTGGAAGACACCGATCGGTGCGCACCAGGGACTGTCTCATCCGTTGGCGCAGTGCAAGATCGAGCTCGAGCTCGCCAAGCTGATGATGCAGAAGGCTGCGGTGCTCTACGACTCCGGCGACGATTTCGGTGCGGCCGAGGCTGCGAACATGGCCAAGTACGCGGCCGCCGAGGCCAGCATCAAGGCGCTCGATCAGGCGATCCAGACCCACGGTGGTGCAGGCTTGAGCAGTGAGTACGGCTTGGCCGCGATGCTCGGGGCGGCCCGCATTGCCCGCGTGGCACCGGTGAGTAGGGAGATGATCCTCAACTTCGTGAGCCAGCACTCGCTCGGGCTGCCCAGGAGCTACTGATGGCCGTCACCGTCGAATTCGTCAACGGGAAAGCGTATTTGACGCTGGATTCGCCCGACAATCGAAATGCGCTGTCCTCGGTGCTGGTCGACGAGCTCACCGCAGGCCTCGGCGCGGCGGCAAACGACGATGCGGTCAGAACGATCGTGCTCGGCCACACCGGCAGAACGTTCTGCGCCGGTGCCGATCTTCGAGAGGTCGGTGCGTCGCCGGAGCTTCGGACCCGGCAGATGCTCGACCTGATGCGGTTGATCATCGACACCCCGAAGCCCGTCATCGCGCACATCGACGGGCATGTGCGGGCCGGCGGCATGGGTCTGGTCGCAGCGTGTGACGTCGCGGTTGCCGGCCCCGAGAGTTCCTTCGCCCTCACCGAGGCGCGGTTGGGTCTGGCTGCGTCGGTCATCTCGGTTGCCGTGCTGCCGCGATTGACGTCTCGGGCCGCGAGTCGTTATTTCCTCACCGGAGAGACGTTCGACAGTGCCACGGCCGAGGCCATCGGGTTGATCACCGTGGCCGACGCCGTTCCGGCGGCTGCGGTGGCCGACTTCATGATCATGTTCTCGAAGTGTTCGCCGCAGGGTCTGGCCGAGTCGAAACAGCTCACCACCGCGGCGATCCGACGTGAGATCGACGAGCGAGGGACGGCAGTTGCCGAGCAATCGGCCAGGTTGTTTGCATCGGACGAGGCCCGAGAGGGGATGATGTCCTTTCTGGAGAAGAGACCTCCGTCCTGGGCGGCGGAGCGCTAGGTAGAGATGCAGTAAGTAGAGGGAGCACGGAGATGGTGATGGCGCGCGAACCCAAGCAGGACCGCAGCAGGGTGACGCGCCGGCGACTGCTCGAGGCGACGATCGACTCGCTGGCCGAGCAGGGCTGGGTCGCAACGACGGTCGGTGTCGTCGCCGAACGCGCCGGCGTCTCGCGCGGTGCGACCCAACACCATTTCCCGACGCGTGAGGACCTCATCACCGGGGCACTGGAGTACATGTTCGACACTCGGATGGACGACGCGCGGCGCGAAGCACAGGACATTCCGCCAGGACCGGGCCGGACGAAGCTCGTCGTGGAGCGACTCGTCGAGTACTACACCGGCCCGATGTTCAAAGCGGCACTGCAGGTGTGGACGGCCGCCTCGGCAGATCCCGAGTTGCGCGATCGAATCGTGCCCCTGGAAGAACGGTTCGGTCGCCGCGCCCACCAGATGGCTGTGGAGAACCTCGGAGTCGACGACAACGACCCCGTCACGCACCGACTCGTGCAGGCGACCCTCGACCTCGCCCGTGGTTTGGGACTCGCCGATGTGCTCACCGACGATGCGCGTCGACGCGTCGAAATCGTCCGCACGTGGGCCGACGTTCTCGACGCATCGCTCGGCGCGAGGCACTCCGTCGTCGCCGGTTCGGTAGCTGGGTAGAACTCGCAGGCTCTGCAGCACCGACGAACCTGTGCTTGAGTCTGGCGGGTGACTTCCGATATCGCACGCGTGCACCGCGGCCACATCTTTCACGTTGCAGGCTCGCCCACCGTGACGGACGCCGCAGCCGCGCTGGTGTCGATTCCCGACGGTGCCCTTGTCGTCGGAGACGACGGCATCATCGAGTTCTGCGGTGAGTTCGATTTTCTCCCAAGCCGATTCGCAGACCTGGCGGTTGCCGATCATCGACCGGGGTTTCTGCTGCCTGGATTCGTCGACACTCACATTCATTTTCCGCAGACCTACGCCGGCGATTCCTACGGCGGCGGTCAGCTCCTCGAATGGCTGAACACGTGCATCTTCCCGTCCGAGTCGCGCTTCGCCGATCCCGAGTTCGCCGCGGCGGCGGCCAGAGACTTCTGCGCCGCACGCATCCGGGCCGGGACCACGCAGGCGATGGTGTTCGGGTCGGCATTCCCGCACGCGCAGGATTCGCTGTTCTCCGAGACGCGCGAGCACGGACTGCGCATCGTCAGTGGCCGCGGTGTGCAGACCACCGGCCCGGCGTCGGCGCAGGCGTTGATCACCGGTGAGGACGAGGCCATCCGCCTGGTGTCCGAGGAGATCGAGAAATGGCACGCCGCCGATACCGGCGACGTCGACACGGCGATGCTGCACGTGGCCGTCGTACCGAGGTTCTCGCTGTCGGTGACTACCGAGACGCTGAAGAACCTCGGCGAGCTCTACGACTCGGTGCGCGACCGTGGCGTCTACTTCCACACGCACCTCAACGAGAACAACCGGCCGGGCACCGGCGAGATCGATGCCACCAAGAATGCCTACGGGGTCGATACCTACCTCGACACCTACGACGGCAAGTTTCTGCCGGGCTCGCAGGTCGGGGGCAAGAGCTTCCTGGGCAGGCGGACCATTCTGGCGCACGCGGTGCACTGCCAGGACGCCGAACTGGAGCGGATGGCCGAGACCGGCACCTCCATCGCGCACTGTCCTACTTCGCAACAGTTTCTGGGTTCGGGCACGATGCCGTGGAAGCGAACCGTCGCCGCGGGAGTGAACATCGCCATCGGCTCGGACTTCGGCGGCGGTGACGAATGGTTGCTACCGCAGGTGCTGGCCGACGCCTTCAAGGTGCACATCTCCGAGGCCGGGGACGACGGGTTGTCGCTGCACCCGGCGGAACTGCTGTTCACCGGAACTCTCGCCGGGGCGCGCGCCCTGGACATGGAGAACCGGATCGGCAATTTCGACACCGGCAAGGAAGGAGATTTCCTCGTCGTCGATCCGTCCGCGTGGCCGCAGTTGGCTTCGGCGATCGACCACGGTGTTCGCGCCGACGATGCCGAACTGGCCCGAGACCAGACTCTGTTCGCCCTGCTGCTGGCGATGCGCGAGCCTGCCATCGTCGGCGTGTACGTGCAGGGACGCGCTGTGCACGGCACATGACTGGAACGCCCTCCGATTGATAGGTTCAGTGCGACGTCGAACTGCAGCATCGGACAACACGCGAAGGACGGCATGAAGCGAGTGGCCCTGGTGATCACTGCAGTCGCTGCGCTGGTCGCGGGCTGCGGTGGTTCCGATACCGACGCCGCCGATGCCTCGACCGAGGCAGCGACGACCACCGGGGCGTACGAGCCCGGTCCGTTCTTCGGTGAATGCGGATCGATCACCGACGCCGAGGTCCAATCGGCGTTCGGAGCCGGCCCGTTCTCCCAGATCACCCGCAACTCTGTCGGCTGCCAGTGGGAGACCGTGGGCTTCAGCGGTCCGAGCGTCAGCTTCTCCTGGTACCGAGGAAGCCCGATCGGACGTGAACGTGCAGGCTCCGAGCTGATCGGCCGTCCGGCCAAGGACATCGCCATCGACGGCAACCCCGGCTTCGAGGCCGAACAGGGCCCGCTGTGCGAGATCGGCGTGCAGTTCGGCGACGATTTCTTCCACTGGTCCATCACCTACTCCGATCAACCCGCCGCGCGCCCGCCCTGCGACGTCGGAAACGAGCTCGCGACGCTGACAGTGGAGCGCAAGCAATGACGCGCAGACAAGTGATCGCGGCGGCGTCGACCCTGTTGCTCGTCGCCGGATGCGCCCAGACGGTCGAGGGCACGCCGCGGCCGGCGAGCTTCGCCGGCTCGGGTAGCCAAGAATTCACCGAGTTGTTGACCGAGTGCGATGCCGTCTCCGACGACCGGATCACGGAGACAGTCGGGGCCGAAGACATCGCTCGCGGCTTCTTCGGGGCGATCTGCCGATGGGATCTGATCGGCTCCGCGGGCATGGTGAAGGTGACGTTCAACTGGTTCGAATCCGGCACCCTGGCCGCCGAGCGGGCGGCCGACGAGAAGATGTCGTACACCGTCAGCGACACAACAGTGCAGGGCCGCAAGGCAATACAGGCCCAGCGTCCGAACGATTCCGCGTCGTGCGGAGTCTCGGCCGGCGCGGATCGGGACGGCATCTTCGGGTGGTGGGTGCAGTATCAGCCGGATGCCGCGCACCCCGATCCCTGCCAGGCCGCGGCGAAGCTGGCCGACCTCACACTCAACCTGAGCAGATAGGTTGCGTATCAGGGCGAAGGGTGTTTTGACCCGAGGCCGCGCCGCCGGGTATCGTTATGGGTCGTGTCCGGCCTGGCCGGACCGTTTGTGTGCCTATGCGAGGTACAGCCGTGCGCACGTTCGATCGAAGAGCGCGCAACCGGCTGGACGTGTGGGGGTATGCGACACACCCGACCGCGGGGTGCAAGAGACCCGCGATAGCAGTACTGGAGCAGCAGCAGTACCGGGTGAGGAGCAGTGTTCTCTTGCTCCAACTGCTAGATCCCTGTTTATCGACACGAAGAAAGCCGGTTTATGCCAACGATCAACCAGCTGGTCCGTAAGGGTCGCACCGACAAGGTCGCGAAACTGAAGACCGCTGCCCTCAAGGGCAGTCCCCAGCGCCGTGGTGTGTGCACTCGCGTGTACACCACCACCCCCAAGAAGCCGAACTCCGCTCTCCGTAAGGTCGCGCGTGTTCGCCTGACCTCCTCGGTCGAGGTCACCGCGTACATCCCCGGTGAGGGTCACAACCTGCAGGAGCACTCGATGGTGCTCGTTCGCGGCGGTCGTGTGAAGGACCTCCCGGGTGTGCGTTACAAGATCATCCGCGGCTCGCTCGACACCCAGGGTGTCAAGAACCGCAAGCAGGCTCGCAGCCGCTACGGAGCCAAGAAGGAGAAGAGCTGATATGCCACGCAAGGGCCCAGCACCCAAGCGGCCGCTGATCAACGATCCGGTTTACGGATCGCCGTTGGTCACGCAGCTCGTCAACAAGATTCTCCTCGACGGCAAGAAGTCGACCGCAGAGCGCATCGTCTACCAGGCGCTCGAGCAGGCTCGCGAGAAGACCGGCACCGACCCCGTCGTCACGCTCAAGCGCGCACTCGACAACGTCAAGCCGGCCCTCGAGGTTCGCAGCCGTCGCGTCGGTGGTGCCACCTACCAGGTGCCCGTCGAGGTTCGTCCCGGCCGCTCCACCACGCTGGCACTGCGCTGGCTGGTCACGTTCTCACGCGCTCGTCGTGAGAAGACCATGGTCGAGCGTCTGGCGAACGAGTTGCTCGACGCCAGCAACGGCCTCGGTGCCGCTGTGAAGCGTCGCGAGGACACTCACAAGATGGCCGAAGCCAACAAGGCGTTCGCCCACTACCGCTGGTGATCTCCTCGCTCGGGCGGTATTCGGAACTATCCGATACCGCCGGAGCGTTGATCAGCTCAGGCAATACCTCTTCCAACACCAAGGCGGGTTAACTCGTGGCACAGGACGTGCTGACCGACCTCAACAAGGTCCGCAACATCGGCATCATGGCCCACATCGATGCCGGCAAGACCACCACTACCGAACGCATCCTCTTCTACACCGGTATCTCCTACAAGATCGGTGAAGTTCACGATGGCGCAGCCACCATGGACTGGATGGAGCAGGAGCAGGAGCGTGGCATCACGATCACCTCTGCTGCCACGACGTGCTTCTGGAACGACAACCAGATCAACATCATCGACACCCCCGGTCACGTCGACTTCACCGTCGAGGTGGAGCGTTCGCTCCGCGTCCTCGACGGCGCTGTCGCAGTGTTCGACGGCAAAGAAGGTGTCGAGCCGCAGTCCGAGCAGGTCTGGCGTCAGGCCGACAAGTACGACGTGCCGCGCATCTGCTTCGTCAACAAGATGGACAAGCTCGGCGCGGACTTCTACTACACCGTGCAGACCATCATCGATCGTCTCGGTGCCAAGCCGCTGGTCATCCAGCTGCCCATCGGCGCAGAGAACGATTTCGAGGGCGTCATCGACCTCGTGCAGATGAAGGCTCTCGTGTGGAGTGGCGAGACCAAGCTCGGCGAGAAGTACGAGATCCAGGAGATCCCGGAAAACCTCAAGGAGCGCGCAGACGAGTACCGCACCATGCTGCTCGAGACCGTGGCCGAGTCCGACGAAGCGCTTCTGGAGAAGCACTTCGGTGGCGAAGAGCTCACGATCGACGAGATCAAGGGCGCCATCCGCAAGATGACGGTCAACAGCGAGCTGTACCCGATCCTGTGTGGATCCGCGTTCAAGAACAAGGGCGTTCAGCCCATGCTCGACGCGGTCATCGACTACCTCCCGTCTCCCCTCGACGTTGCCGAGACCATCGGTCACGCCGTCGGCGACGAGGAGAAGGAGATCACTCGCAAGCCGTCCGCAGACGAGCCGTTCGCAGCTCTCGCGTTCAAGATCGCGACGCACCCCTTCTTCGGCAAGCTGACCTACGTCCGGGTGTACTCGGGCAAGGTCGACTCCGGCGCTCAGGTCATCAACTCGACCAAGGGCAAGAAGGAGCGTCTGGGCAAGCTGTTCCAGATGCACTCCAACAAGGAGAACGCGATCGCGACCGCGTCTGCCGGTCACATCTACGCCGTCATCGGCCTCAAGGACACCACGACGGGTGACACGCTCTGCGATCCGCAGAACCAGATCATCCTCGAGTCCATGAGCTTCCCGGACCCGGTCATCCAGGTGTCGATCGAGCCGAAGACCAAGTCCGACCAGGAGAAGCTGGGAACAGCCATCCAGAAGCTCGCCGAAGAGGATCCCACCTTCTCGGTGAAGCTGGACGAGGACACCGGTCAGACCGTCATCGGCGGCATGGGCGAGCTGCACCTCGACATTCTCGTCGACCGTATGCGTCGCGAGTTCAAGGTCGAGGCCAACGTCGGCAAGCCGCAGGTCGCGTACCGCGAGACCATCCGCAAGACGGTCGAGAAGCACGACTACACGCACAAGAAGCAGACCGGTGGCTCCGGCCAGTTCGCGAAGGTCATCATCAAGCTCGAGCCTTTCGAGGGCGAAGACGGCGCGACCTACGAGTTCGAGAACAAGGTCAGCGGTGGTCGTGTGCCCAGGGAGTACATCCCCTCGGTCGACGCAGGTGCTCAGGACGCCATGCAGTACGGTGTTCTCGCCGGATACCCGCTGGTCAACGTCAAGGTCACACTGCTCGACGGTGCGTACCACGACGTCGACTCGTCGGAAATGGCCTTCAAGGTCGCCGGCTCACAAGCGTTCAAGGAAGCCGCCCGTAAGGCCAGCCCCGTCATTCTCGAACCCGTCATGGCCGTCGAGGTCATCACGCCCGAGGATTACATGGGTGAGGTCATCGGCGACCTGAACTCCCGCCGTGGTCAGATTCAGGCCATGGAGGAACGCAGCGGTGCCCGTATCGTCAAGGCACTGGTTCCGCTGTCGGAGATGTTCGGCTACATCGGAGACCTTCGGTCGAAGACGCAGGGCCGCGCTAACTACTCCATGGTCTTCGATTCGTACGCAGAAGTTCCCGCGAACGTAGCGAAGGAAATCATCGCGAAGGTCAACGGAGAGTAATTCTCTTCGTTTGCTGGACCACGCTCGACCTGTAATAAGTAACAACACATACGCGTGCTTGCCCCGCAGGGGTACGCACAGATCAGTCCAGGAGGACACACAGTGGCGAAGGCGAAGTTCGATCGGACGAAGCCGCACGTCAACATCGGCACCATCGGTCACGTTGACCACGGTAAGACGACGCTGACGGCTGCAATCACCAAGGTTCTGCACGACAAGTTCCCGGACCTGAACGAGGCATCGGCTTTCGATCAGATCGACAAGGCTCCGGAGGAGAAGGCTCGTGGTATCACGATCAACATCTCCCACGTCGAGTACCAGACCGAGAAGCGCCACTACGCGCACGTCGATGCACCGGGTCACGCCGACTACATCAAGAACATGATCACCGGCGCGGCTCAGATGGACGGCGCAATCCTGGTCGTGGCAGCTACCGATGGCCCGATGCCGCAGACCCGCGAGCACGTGCTGCTCGCCCGCCAGGTCGGTGTTCCTTACATCCTGGTCGCACTGAACAAGGCCGACATGGTCGACGACGACGAGATCATCGAGCTCGTCGAGATGGAGGTCCGCGAGCTCCTCGCTTCGCAGGAGTTCGACGAGGACGCACCGGTCATCAAGGTCTCCGCACTCAAGGCACTCGAGGGTGACGAGAAGTGGGGCGAGTCGGTTCTGGAGCTCATGCAGGCCGTCGACGATTCCGTCCCGGACCCCGTCCGTGAGACCGACAAGCCGTTCCTCATGCCCGTCGAGGACGTCTTCACCATCACCGGTCGTGGCACCGTGGTCACCGGACGTATCGAGCGCGGCTCGGTCAACGTCAACGAAGAGGTCGAGATCGTCGGCATCCGCCCCGGCTCGACCAAGACCACCGTCACCGGAATCGAAATGTTCCGCAAGCTGCTCGACTCGGGTCAGGCAGGCGACAACGTCGGCCTCCTCGTTCGTGGCATCAAGCGCGAAGACGTCGAGCGTGGACAGGTCATCATCAAGCCCGGCACCACGACTCCCCACACGGAGTTCGAGGGCAACGCCTACATCCTGTCCAAGGATGAGGGTGGCCGCCACACGCCGTTCTTCAACAACTACCGCCCGCAGTTCTACTTCCGTACCACGGACGTTACGGGCGTTGTGACCCTCCCCGAGGGCACCGAGATGGTCATGCCCGGTGACAACACCGAGATGTCCGTCACGCTGATCCAGCCGGTCGCCATGGATGTCGGCCTCCGTTTCGCCATCCGTGAGGGCGGTCGTACCGTCGGAGCCGGTCGCGTCACGAAGATCGTCAAGTGATCTAGTTTCACCCTGCTCTACCGAAGCGGCACCCACCTTCTGGTGGGTGCCGCTTTTGCGTGTGCACGCGACCTCCTCAATGTGCGGCCTCCCTTGTGCGGCCCTCCCCGTCGGACGGCCCTCCCGTTGGGATCAATGTGGGTTTCAGTCGCTCAGACTGCAACAAAGTCGCATTGATCCGGCGGGTAGAGGGGAGTGCACGACCGGAAAATGGGACGCATCGGACGCGGCTGTACCGTAACGTCGCTTCGGTGCTAATGACCGTGACTGCAAATGCCACAACCGATTTCCCGGACACCTCCGACATCGGGTATCTGTTGCACAAGCACCCCGATCGCGTATTTAGCCGAAACCTGCCCATGGGTGCCGCGACGGTGTTGTATCCCGAGGTCTCGGCAGAGCGGACAACCCTCGCAGTACTGCTCGACGGGGCCGGCGAGAAGAAGCCGGCCGCGTCCGGGCTCGCGGTGGCACTGTCTCGACTTTTCAAACAGACTCTCACCGGCGTATGCGCCACCAGACCTGAACTGGTCTCTGCCGCAATCGATCTGACTGTGTCGATGCCTGCTGCGCCGTCTCGTGGTGCGACCGACCTCGCATCACGGTTGTTCGGTCCCCTGGGATGGACCGTCGAGGCGACGCCCATTCCGTTCGATCCGACGCAGCCGCAGTGGGGCAACTCCGAGTACATCGGTCTCGTTCTCAGCGGCACGTTCACTCTGTCGGCAGCGCTGCGGCACCTGTACGTACTCCTTCCTGTGCTCGACGACGCCAAGCACTATTGGGTAGGGGAGGACGAGGCAGACAAACTCGTTCGAGCGGCGGGGGATTGGCTCGGAGATCACCCCGAGTCGTCGTTGATCGCATCCCGCTACCTGGCGCACCGCCGCGAACTCGTGGCCTCTGCGCTGGACCGCCTGGTGCCCGACACGCGGGAGGACGACATGACTCCGCGTGATCCGACGTTGGCCGAGCAGCGGGTACGCGCCGTACTGGCGGCGCTGACCGACGTCGGTGCGAAGTCGGTGGTCGACTTGGGTTGCGGTGAGGGTCGTCTGCTGCGAGAACTGCTCGTAGACAGTGCTTTCGAGCGCATTGTCGGTGCCGACGTGAGTGATCGCGCACTCGCCAGGGCGCACCGCCGGTTGCGTCTGGACGACATGGCGGATCGGCAGCGAACGCGTATCGAACTGGTCCAGTCGTCGGCCACCTACCGTGACGTTCGATTGCAAGGATTCGATGCGATGGTGCTCATGGAGGTGATCGAGCACGTCGACCTCGATCGGCTCCCGGCGCTGGTGCGCTCGGTCTTGCGCGAGGCGCGTCCAAGGACCGTGCTCGTGACCACACCCAACTCCGAATACAACGCACTGTATCCAGGGCTCGGACCGGGTGCTTTCCGTCATGTCGACCACCGATTCGAGTTCACCCGCAACGAATTCGAGCAGTGGGCATCATCGGTGGCCGACGGCCACGCCTACTCGGTGCGTTTCGACCGCATCGGACCTGTCGACGACCGACTCGGTAGCCCGACCCAGATCGCAGTGTTCACCAGAGAGGAGCAGTCCCGATGACTACCTTCGACATTCCAGATCTGTCCCTCGTCGTACTCGTCGGCATCAGCGGCTCCGGCAAATCGTCCTTCGCCGCGCAACACTTCGGTCCGTACGAGACGGTGTCCAGCGATGCCTGCCGGGGCATGGTCAGCAACGACCCCAATCTGCAGAGTGCGACCAAGGACGCGTTCGCCCTCCTGGAATTTCTGGTCGCGACCAGATTACGGGCCGGACTGCTCACTGTCGTCGATGCCACCAACGTGCAACCGGCCGCCCGCAAGGCGTTGATCGCGCTGGCCCGGGAACACGACGTGCTGCCGGTTGCCGTCGTGCTCGATGTGCCGGAGACAGTGTGCGCACAGCGCAACGCCGAACGGACCGACCGGATGTTCGGCCGAGATGTGTTGCGCCGCCAGCAGTCACAGTTGCAACGGTCCATGCGAGGTCTGGCCAAGGAAGGGTTTCGTTCGGTTCATGTGCTCGACGGCGTCGATGCGGTGGCGTCGGCGACGTTCGTTCGTACGCCTCTGCGTAGTGATCGACGTGAGTTGACCGGGCCGTTCGACGTGATCGGCGATATTCACGGGTGTCGCGCCGAGCTCGAAAGCCTGCTCGCAGCAGTGGGTTACACGGTGGAGCGTGACGAGCTCGGTCGAGCGGTCGGCGCAACGCCGCCGGCCGGACGAACGGCGGTGTTCCTCGGTGACTACATCGATCGTGGGCCCGACTCGGTCGGAGTCCTGCGGCTGGTGATGGGGATGGTCGGTGCCGGTGCGGCGCTGGCAGTCCCGGGCAACCACGAGAACAAGCTCGTCAAGGCGCTGCGAGGTCGCAAGGTGACTGCGTCGCACGGTCTCGCCGAGACACTGGAGCAGCTCGACGCCGAGCCGGCAGAGTTTCGCCGGGAGGTGCTCGAGTTCTGCGACGGCCTCGTCGCGCACCTCGTGCTCGACGGCGGAAGGCTCGTCGTCGCCCACGCGGGTCTGATCGAGAAGTACCAGAACCGGGCGTCGGGCAGAGTCCGAAGCTTCGCTCTGTACGGCGACACCACCGGGGAAACAGATGAGTTCGGTCTGCCGGTTCGGTATCCGTGGGCCAAGGACTATCGCGGTTCGGCGACGGTGCTCTACGGGCACACTCCGGTGCCGGAAGTGGAGTGGGAGAACAACACTGCGTGTCTCGATACCGGTTGCGTATTCGGTGGCAAGTTGACGGCGCTGCGCTACCCGGAGCGCGAGGTCGTCTCGGTGCCGGCCGAGCAGGTCTGGTACGAGCCGTCCCGTCCGGTCGGTGCCTTCGTGCGAGATGCGGCGTCGCTCGATCTGTCGGACGTGATCGGCCCGACGGGTGTCGAGACGTCGCTGCGTGGTCGCGTGTCGATTCGGCCCGAGAATGCGGCCGGGGCATTGGAGGTGATGAGTCGGTTTGCGCTCGCTCCGCAGTGGCTGCACTATCTGCCCCCGACGATGGCACCGAGTCGAACCTCGGAGCGCGACGGGTATCTCGAGTATCCGACGGAGGCGTTCGACGCGTATCGGGCGCTCGGTGCGTCGGCGGTGATCTGCGAGGAGAAGCACATGGGCTCGCGGGTCGTTGTGGTGGTGTGCCGTGATGCCGACACCGCGCGGGAGAAGTTCGACGCACCGGCGGGAGTGCTCGGTACCGCGTACACCCGCACCGGTCGACCGGTGTTCGACGAGACCCTCACTGGGAACCTGATTTCGGGGGTGGTCGACGCACTCGAAAGAGCGAGTGTGTGGGACGAATTGGATTCGCGCTGGCTGATTCTCGACTGTGAACTGATGCCCTGGTCTGCCAAGGCGGAGGGGCTGATCAAGACCGAGTACGCCGCAGTTGCTGCGGAGTCTCGGGCTACTCTCGAGGCCGAAGCGGGTGTGCTTGCCCAGGCGGCGTCGCGTGGCCTGGACATACAGGAACTGCGGGACCGCAACATAGTTCGTCGGGACAATCTGGTCGAGTTCACCGCTGCATATCGGCGCTACATCTGGCCGACCGACGGGTTGACCGGCGTTCGGATTGCGCCGTTCCAGATGTTGGCGTCCAATGTCGGAACCTATGTCGATCGTCCGCACCGGTGGCACCTCGATCTCGCCGACCGAGTGGTGACGGCTGCTCCCGAGGTGTTCGCCGCGACCCGTCGAATCGAGGTGGATCTGGCATCGGTCGATTCCGTTGCGGCAGCAGAGAAGTGGTGGGAGGAGTTGACGGCGCAGGGCGGAGAGGGCATGGTCGTCAAGCCGGCCGAGAACAGTCCGCGCGGAAAGATGCAGCCCGGCATGAAGGTTCGCGGCCGAGAGTATCTGCGGCTGATCTACGGTGCCGACTACACCGACCCGGATCGCCTGACTGCACTGCGAAACCGGAACGTGGGACACAAGCAGTCGATGGCTCTGCGCGAATACGCACTCGGCATGGAGGCGTTGGACCGATCGGTGCGCAACGAACCGCTCTTTTCCATCCACCAGGCGGTGTTCGCGGTACTGGCACTGGAATCGGAGCCGGTGGACCCGCGGTTGTGAGCGCAGGCATTACTGTTCGGCAATGACCATCAGACTCGTTGTATCCGTGGAAACGAAGCCCGGTCTCGGCGAACGCCAGGTTCAGGCGTTCGCCGAGCTGGCACCTCAGGTTCGAGCGGAGCGGGGTTGCCTCCAGTACGACCTTCATCGAGTCGTCGGCTCCGAGGAAAAGTTCGTGATACTCGAACACTGGGAGTCGGCGGAGGCCTTGGCGGCCCACGACGATGCGCCGCACATGCTCGACGCGGGTGCCGCGAACACACAGTTTCGAACGGGACCGGCTCGAGTTCTGATCATCGAGGGCGCGGCAGTCCGTTAGACCTCGAGTGTTGCGCCCCCAGCTGGGATCAATGTGGATTTCAGTCGGTCAGAGTGCAACAAAGGCGCATTGATCCGGACCGGGGGAGCGTAGCGAGAGTTACTCTTTCGGCGACGAGAATGGACTGATTCCGGCACTGATCGGTGCCGCGATTGCAGCAGCTACCCCGATCGACGCCCAGAAGGTCTGTGAGTCCAGCATCAGACCGCCTGCGAGACCGCAGACCGCAACCACGACGCCGCATCCGATCAACAGTGCAGACCCGACAGCGGAGTGCAACAGGCCGCGTCGGTCAGGGGCGTGACGCCCCTCGAGCCAGATCATCGTTCCGGTCGCCGCGAATACCATCGGGACGTAGAAGTAGACAGAACTGTCACCGAGTTTCGAGGCGAAGGCGGCAACCACCAGCACCGCACCGAATGCGACAGGAACGGCGAGAGGCATTCCACCGGACCATCGCTCGAACCTACTGCGCGTCGATGCCGTCATGAGGCCACCGTAGTGCCGAAGGCACTATCCCCGCTTGTCGACGTGCAACTGAATGCGGGTGGCGACGTACGCACCAGCGAGAGATTCGGCGACGAATGCGGCTCGTGATTCGGCCAGCGAGGTGAAGGCAACTACATCGAAGTCTGCTGCAGCGTAGACCGATACAGCGATGGTGGGTACACCGCGATCATCGATGGCTGTTCCTCTGGCTCGTCGAACACCGTGAAATTCTGCCAACTCCGCGGCCGCTCCCGATGCGATGGCACTCAGGTCCACGTGCGCCGAGAAGTGTGGCTCCTCGATGACACTCGCCGTTCCGGTCCGACGCGGAGAGAAGTTGCCGATCAGCAACACCAGCGCCACCACGACGGCCACTGCGACGACGATTGCCAGCGTCGGCACCCACCAGCCCTGCTGCGGCAACTCCGCAATACGCGCACGGTCGAAGCGAGACAACGTCTCTCGCGCCCACGGAACGTCGTAGTGCCAGGCGAGGGCGAAGCCGCCACCGGCCACGAGCACGAGCCCGGCGACGACGGCGAGAAGCCGATCCACCCCGGCGACGAACGTCTTCATCACGAGACCCTCGACGGCTGCGACACCGAGTGCTTCACCGTCGATCGGCGCCCATCCGCGGCAACGGACAGCACCGGAGCCAGCGCTTCTCGCACGGCAGCGTCGACACTGTCGACGTCGAAACCAGGATCGCGCCTCACCCGCACTTCGATCCTCTTCCGCGTGACGACGGTATGGGCGTCCGTGACTCCGCGAGTGGACTGCGCTGCAGCACTGCACAATCGAGCGATATCGGTGGGTTTTGCCCATACGGTCGGAGCCCCGCCGCCCAGGCCGGAATGAGTTCTCGTGCGTGGTTTGAGTCCGACGAACACGAGCAACAGTCCGACGACGGCTGTACCGATCGCGCCGGCGATCATCCAACTCTGCCAGTGCAATCGGGCGGCCCGGCCGATCGCGTCGGCGACCCACGGACTGCCGCCGATGCTTCCGTGCGCGATGAAGAACTCGCGGCCGGCAACGAAGGCCACGCCCAGGAGGATGAATCCGAACAGCAGAGCCACCGGCATCGCAGCCGGACCAGCGGTGGGTGGACGGGGCGAAACAGTCTGCGAAGGATCGGGATTCGCCACAGGTGCGGGACGGCTGTCGAGGGTGGTGTCGGATACCAGCACGTTCACCCGATGCACGTGCAGACCCGTCATCGTCGCCAGTGCTTCTTCGACGGCTGTGTGCACTGCCTGGGTGACCTCGGTGATCTGCGACGGCCACCGGACACCGATGTAGAGGTTGACGGCAATCGTGTCCGCCCCGAGGGTGACGTCGGCGCGGGGGAGCTCTCGCCCGGTCAGTCGCGAGAGGCCACCGGTGGTGCGGGTGACCCGAGGGTCTTTCAATGCCGCCGCGATGGCGGTGCGGGAGATGGCCCGGTCCTTTATTTCCACACTGCCGCGCGAACCGGGGTCGCTGACCTCGTCGGATGCAGCCTGCGTCGTCACCGAAAATCCTTTGCGCCGGTCGCGGCTCGCTCTGGTGCGGCTCGCGCTCCACAACTGTAGTGACGACCGACGTCGGATGCCGTCATGGGAGTAATTGTTCCTGGCATACTGCGACTGTGTCGGAAATTGTGCGGGTGACCGCGTCGGATATTGCCTCGGCCGAGGAGCTGCTGGAACCGGTCATGCGCCGGACTCCGGTGGTGGCCTCGCGGATTCTGTCGGATCTGACCGGCCACGAGGTGCGCCTCAAGTGCGAGAACTTGCAGCGAACCGGATCGTTCAAGCCACGCGGGGCGTACAACCGCATAGCCAAGCTCGACGCTGAACAGCGCGCCCACGGGGTGGTCGCGGCCAGCGCCGGCAACCACGCTCAGGGTGTCGCGTGGGCCGCGTCGCAGGTGGGAATCGAGTCCACGGTGTTCATGCCGGTAGGCGTGTCGCTGCCGAAGCTGGTGGCCACCAAGGCATACGGGGCGACGGTGCATCTGGTGGGCAACACCGTGGACGAGGCGCTGAAGTCGGCGCGGGAATTCGCCGAACGTACCGGCGCGACCCTCATTCATCCGTTCGATCATCTCGACATCGTCGCCGGGCAGGCAACGCTCGGTACCGAACTGCTGCAGCAGATGCCGGACGTCGGCACCATCGTGATCCCCACCGGCGGCGGGGGACTGCTGGCCGGTGTCGCCGCGGCGGTCAAGCTGACCAAGCCCGACATCAGGATCGTCGGGGTGCAGGCAGAAGGCGCTGCTGCCTGGCCCGCGTCGCTGAAGGCGGGACACCCGATCGCGCTGAAATCGATGTCGACGATGGCCGACGGCATCGCGATCGGCCTGCCCGGATCGGTGCCGTTCGATCATGTGCAGGGCTTGGTCGACGACGTCGTCACCGTCAGCGAGGACGCTCTGTCGCGGGCGCTGGTGCTGTGCATCGAGCGCGCCAAACTCATCGTCGAACCAGCGGGCGCAGCCGCAGTGGCGGCGCTGATGACGCACTCGGCCGACGAGCTCGGTTTGACCGGCTCGGTGTGTGCCATCCTCTCCGGCGGAAACATCGATCCGCTGCTGCTCACCCACGTCATCACCCACGGTCTCCGGGCGGGTGGACGTTATCTCGCTGTGCGCGTGACCATTTCGGACCGACCGGGCGGGCTCACCGGAGTGCTCGGGGTGGTGCGCGACGCCGGCGCAAGTGTGGTCGACGTCGTCCACTCCCGCACGGGTGGCCGGCTCGGCCTCGAGGAAGTCGACGTGATGTTGACCGTCGAGACACGCGGACCGGATCACCGAGGCTCGGTGCTCGACGCCCTGGGCGCAGCGGGATATGCGGTCAGTGTCGAGAACTGAGGGCAGATCAGGCTCGTTCATCTGCGCTCTCTTCACGGCATCGCTGGTTCTCGTCGTGTCTGCATGCTCGGCCGACGTAGAAGAGCCACCTGCTCGTGACTTGCGCATCGCATCAGGCGGATTGGCGAGTCGGCCGAGTTCGGTGTGGACAGTCGACACCGCGAACGTCGGCGACTCAGAGCATCGATCGGCGTTCTATCTGCCGTCGGTGCCAGGTGACGATGCCCCGATTCTGGTCGGCGCTGCCACTGGCGGTTACGGGGTGGGCGACGTCGGTGTCGTTGTCGCTGCGCTCGACCCCAGCTCGGCAACCCAGCTGTGGAGAGCAGACCTCGGCGTCGTCCGGCAGTGCGCAGAGACGATCGACGACGTCGTTCTTGCTTGTTATGGAGACGACCGGGTCGTATACCTCGACGTGACGAACGGTTCCATTCTGGGCGACCTCGATCCGGACCCGGATTTTCCGGTGTATCACGTGCGCGTTGCTGCAGGAGTCGCGTATGTGTCCACCCGCAGTGCGGACATGTTCTCGGCGAGATTGTGGAGCGGTACGTTCACCGATCCGGGCCGCTACTGGAGGCGCGACGCGGCTACCCCCGTGTTGGGTGTGCCCGTGTCACCTGCGGTGTTACCCGACATCGGCGTTGCGACGCTGTACGCGCAAGGGACGTATTCGATACTCGACATCGATTCGGGCGCAGATCGATTCACGTTCAGCGGAGAGAGTCTCATGGCTTTGCGACACGACCTGTTCCTACAGTCGATCCGCAATGCCGACGGATCACGCACCGAGAGACTGCTGGACGGCGTAGGTTCCGTTCGCACCACCATCGAAGTCCCCACGTACGGCCACAGCTTTGATTACCCGGTCAGTAAGCGCGACAACGAGATTCCGCTGTTCCTCGGAGACGGTGCGTACGATTCCGAGACTGCCCGCGAGCTGTGGCGAAACCCGCACATGCTCGAATACGAGGTGAGTGGCGCCATCACGGCTGTTCTTGCGGTGGTCGGAAACACCGTCATCGTCGGCTCGTCGACTGATCGGACGTTGTCCGGAATAGATCTGGAGACCGGCGTGACGCGATGGGTGACCCCATGGCAGGACGCATATTGGGCGAAGGCAGGTGCGACGGACGGAGAGCACTACGTGTTCGGCGACTACACCGGTATGCACGGAATCCGTGCGTCGGACGGTGTGGTGCTGTGGTCGGTGCCATGGCCGGACGGAACCGATCCACGTGTGGTGTCGGTGGCCGAGACCGCCGGGGTGCTGTCGATCTCCGGCCCCGACGGTGTGACCTTGTGGCACTGACGGACCGGTCCACACAGGTGGCACTGGTACCTTGATCAGCGACCTGGACCAGGACATCAGTGGGAGATATTTGCATGGCTCGGCTCGTCGCGATCGTTTCCGCTGTCCTGGGAATTCTGCTGACGATCTCGATACCGCTGTTGCCGATCGAGCAGCAGCAGTCGTCGTTGACCTGGCCGCAGAGCGACACTGTCGGCAATGTCGAAGCTCCGCTCGTCGGCTACACGCCGATCAGCGTCGATGCGACCGTCCCGTGTGACGCCGCGGCCAGGCTTCCCAGCGGCGGGATGCTGCTGTCCACTTCGCCCAAGGGATCGCCCGACGCCTATCGATACGGTCTCGTCGCGGAAGTGACCGGCGGTGAGGCGTCGCAACTGAAAGTGACGCTGCGAGATTCGGTTCTCCTCGAGAAGCCGGTCTCGGAACTGAGCCCATCGACTGCGGGCGACTGCTCGCTGACGATCACCTCGAACGGCACTGCGACAACGGTCGGCCTGACCGGCGAAGACACCGTGACGCGCGACGGCGACGTCCGGCCACAGATGGTCGGCGTGTTCAGCGATCTTCAGGGGAGCATTCCCGGTCTGCAGCTGCAGGCCGAGCTGGACAGCCGCTTCTCCTCGACGCCGAGCATCCTGAAGTGGTTCGCGATGATCGTCGGAGTGCTCGCCACCCTCGTCTCGTTGGTGGCGCTGCACCGCCTGGACCTGTCCGACGGCCGGCGTGCCCGACGGTTCCTACCGCGTCGCTGGTGGACTTTCGGGCTGGTCGACGCGGTGGTGATCGGAACGCTGTTGGTGTGGCACGTCATCGGCGCGAACACTTCCGACGACGGTTATCAACTCGGCATGGCCCGCACGGCCGATCATGCCGGATACATGGCCAACTACTTCCGGTACTTCGGTGTGCCCGAGACACCGTTCGGCACGCCGTTGTACGACATGTTCACCCTCCTCTCACACGTCTCGACCGCCAGTGTCTGGATGCGGTTGCCCACGCTGATCTGTGCCGTCGTGGCGTGGCTCGTCATCAGTCGTGAGGTGATCCCACGGTTCGGTGCCGCCGCTCGTGCGTCGAAGACTGCCCTGTGGACCGGTGGTCTGGTACTGCTCGCGTTCTGGTTGCCGTACAACAACGGCCTGCGACCGGAACCGTTCGTGGCCATCGGCGTGCTGCTGACGTGGTGCTCGGTGGAGCGATCCATAGCGACCCGCAGGTTGCTGCCCGCAGCGGCGGCAATTCTGATCGCGGCACTGACAGTCACGTGCGCCCCGTCCGGATTCATCTGCTTCGCGCCGCTGATCGCCGGAGCCCGACCGGTTCTGCAGATCGTCGTGGCCCGCGCTCGCGAGTTCGGCAGTGCTGCACTGGGCGTCGCCCTGACACTGCTGGCCCCGTTGGTGGCGTCGGGCACGGTGGTACTGGTGTTCGCCTTCGGCAACCAGACCGTGGCGGGCATGCTCGAGATGCAACGCGTGCACACTGTGGCCGGGCCGAGTCAGGCCTGGTTCGACGAATATCTGCGCTACCAGTGGTTGATGAACATGGACATCGACGGCTCGCTCGCGCGCCGGTTCGGGGTGTTCGTCATGATCGTCTCGCTGATCACGGTAGTTGTCGCGATGCTGCGCAAGGGCGGCAAGATCCCCGGCACCGCAACCGGTCCCGCGCGTCGGATCGTCGGTATCACCGTCGGGTCCATGGCGCTGATGATGATCACCCCGACCAAGTGGACTCACCATTTCGGAGTGTTCGCCGGTCTCGCCGCCTCGGTTGCGGTCCTGGCGGCCGTGGCGACCGGCGCGGCAGTGCTGCGCTCGCGGCGCAATCGACTGTTGTTCGCCGCAGCGGTGTCCTTCCTGCTGGCCGTCGCGTTCACCGGAACCAATGGCTACTGGTACGTCTCGGCCTGGGGAGTTCCGTTCTGGGACAAGCCGATTCTGGTCGCGGGCCTGGGCATCTCGACGATGTTCCTCGGACTGACGCTGGTGTTGTTGCTCGCGGCCGTGTGGTTCCACCTCCGCGCGCCGTACGTACGCACCGACAAGCCCTTGGCGCGGTGGTGGTCGGTCCCGCCGATCGCCGTTGCGGCCGCATTGATGGTGCTACTGGCCGTGGCATCGATGGCCAAGGGCGCTGTGGCGCAGTGGCCGTCGTACTCGATTGCGAAATCGAACGTCTCGGCGCTGGCCGGAAACACGTGCGGTTTGGCCAACGACGTACTGCTCGAAACCGACCCCAACGCTGATGTGCTGCAACCGGTCAGCGGCGATGCATTCGTCGCGCTGGGTGCCGAGAACGACGGGTTCACCCCCGACGGCGTGGCGCGCGACCTCACCGCGGACAAGGAGGCCTCGGCGTCGGGGACCTCGAACACCGTCGATACCGAGGACCAACAGCAGTCGACGTCGACCACCGGAGCCGGAACCGGCGGCAGCGCACTTCCGTTCGGCTTGGACCCGGCAACCGTTCCGGTGCTCGGATCGTTCGGATCCGATACCCCTGCCACGTTGACCACCGGCTGGTACGCGCTGCCCACAGATCCGGGTGACCTGATCTCCATCGCCGCGGCCGGACGCATCCGCTCGGTGAACTCCGACGGCATCGTCACGTACGGCCAGAGCCTCGAGCTGGAGTACGGAGTCGACGGTCGCGCACAGGGTCGGGTGACGCCGATCGATATCGGCCCGACGCCGTCGTGGCGCAACCTGCGAGTTCCCATGGACCAGATTCCAGCCGGTGCCAATACGATTCGCCTGGTGCTCTCCGACACCGATCGCGATCCCGACCAGTGGCTCGCGATCACCCCGCCGCGAGTACCGCGCACCCAGACGCTGAACGAGGTCGTCGGCCGGGAGACTCCCGTGCTGCTGGACTGGGAGGTCGGCTTCAACTTCCCGTGCCAGCATCCGTTCGACCACCGCGTCGGCGTCGCCGAGGTGCCGGGCTACCGGGTGCTCCCCGACCGCAGCGGTGCCGTCATCACCAATGCGTGGCAGGACCATTACGGTGGCGGGCCGCTCGGGTGGATCGACATCCTGGCCTCGGCCCGCACGATTCCGTCCTATCTGTCCGGCGACTGGGATCGAGACTGGGGGTCGATCGAGCAGTACACGCCCTACGACGAGACGGCGGAGCCGGCGCAGATCACCGCCACCGAGGTCCAGCGTTCGGGCCTGTGGACGCCCGGTCCGATAGAAACCGGTTAATCTCTACGCGTTCGGAAGTCCTTATACCGACAGCGGAAGAAACGGGGACAGGGCCATGGCGAACGCTATAGAAGTAGAGAACCTGGTACTTCGGTACGGGAAGAACGTCGCGCTGGGTGGGATCGACTTCACCGTTCCCGAGGGCACGGTGCTGGGTGTACTCGGCCCCAACGGTGCCGGCAAGACGACGGCTGTCCGCATTCTCGCCACGCTGCTGAAGGCGACGTCCGGTTCGGCGAAGATCTTCGGTCTCGACGTGCTGAAGCAGGCAAACGAGGTTCGGGGCACGATCGGATTGACCGGCCAGTTCGCGGCCGTGGACGAGTATCTGACCGGCTACGAGAATCTCGAGATGGTCGGCCGGCTGTTCGGCCTACGCAAGGCGGAGGCGAAAAAGCGGGCAGGTGAACTACTCGAGCGGTTCGACCTGGAGTACGCGCGCGATCGCACTGCCAAGCAGTACTCCGGCGGTATGCGTCGTCGACTCGACATCGCGGCCAGTTTGATCGGACGACCACGGGTGGTGTTCCTCGACGAACCCACCACCGGCCTCGATCCGCGCAGCCGAATCACCATGTGGGAGTTCATCGCAGACCTCGTGCGCGACGGAACGACCATCTTGTTGACCACGCAGTACCTCGAAGAGGCCGATCGGCTGGCCGATTCGATCATCGTGCTGAACAAGGGCAAGATCATCGCCCGCGGCACAGCTGACGAGCTCAAAGCCCAAACAGGCGGCGAGCGAGTCGAATTCGTGCTCACCGACCGATCTCAGGCCGATCGTGCCAAGGAGATCCTGACACCGCTCGGCGTGGAGCCGCCCACCCTGGACGAGCAGGTGGGTCGCATCGTCATGCCGGTCAACGGCGGATCCAAGGATCTTTCCTCGGCGTTGAGCCATCTCGAAGCAGCGGGGATCGGGGTCGTCGACGTCGGTCTGCGACGGCCGAACCTCGACGATGTGTTCCTGTCTCTGACCGGTCAGACGACCGGCGAGCCCGAGGCTGCGGAGGAAGAGAAATGAGCAACGTTCTCCTGGATTCGGCAATCATCACCAAACGAAACCTGATCAAGCTCAAGCGAGTTCCCGATCTGCTGTTCTTCGCGACGCTGTCACCGATCATGTTCGTGCTGTTGTTCGCGTACGTCTTCGGCAGTGCGATCGACGTGCCCGGCATCGACTACAAGAGCTTCCTGATGGGCGGCATCTTCGTCCAGACCATGATCTTCGGTGCGTCGATCACCGGATCCTCCCTGGCCGAGGATCTGCAGAAGGGTGTGATGGACCGCTTCCGGTCGTTGCCCATGGCGCGGTCGGCCGTGGTCATCGGACGCACGGCCGCCGACGTCGGCAACAACATCGTCACCATCACGATCATGTCGATCACCGGACTCATCGTGGGCTGGCGCATCACGTCGTCGTTCTTCGACGCCCTGCTGGGTTACGTGCTGCTGCTGTTGTTCGCGTACTCGATCTCGTGGGTGATGGCTCTGGTGGGGTTGATCGTGCGCTCCCCGGAGATCTTCAACAACGCGTCGTTCATCGTGATCTTCCCGTTGACGTTCATCGCCAACACCTTCGTCCCGATCGACAATTTCCCGAGCGTGCTCAAGACGATCGCGGAATGGAATCCGATTTCCTCGGTGACGTTGGCGGTACGTGAGCAATTCGGCAACACCAATCCGATGGCACCGCCGCCAGAGGTGTGGCCACTGCAGAATCCAGTGCTCTACACCCTGATCTGGGTTGTGGTGATGCTCGTGGTGTTC
The DNA here is from genome assembly GCF_027270735.1 of Rhodococcus ruber. Lineage (GTDB taxonomy): Bacteria > Actinomycetota > Actinomycetes > Mycobacteriales > Mycobacteriaceae > Rhodococcoides > Rhodococcoides rubrum_A. The sequence continues at coordinate 142,598 of NZ_JAPWIJ010000008.1, forward strand.
GTGCCGCTGTCGGTACGCAAGTACCAGAAAACGATGACCGCCTGATGCGTACTGCGGCGGCGGGAGCATGCCTGCTGGCCGCCGCGGTAGCGCTCGGGGGATGCAGTTCCGACCCGACACAGACCGACCCGACACAGACCGACCCGGTACAGAACGAGCGATTCGATTACCAACTCGGCGCGGCGTACGACGTGCCCGGCGGTCTCGACACCGTCGTGCGCGATTCGACCGCCGAGCCGCTGCCCGGCGCACTGTCGATCTGCTACGTCAACGGTCTTCAGACTCAGCCCGGAGCCGAGTGGAATCCGGACCTACTGCTGCGCGATGCGGGCGGCGAGCTCGTGGTCGATCCGGACTGGCCCGACGAGCACATCCTCGACCCGGGTACACCCGAGAAGCGTGCGGCGATCGACGCGGTGATCGGGCCGATCATCGAAGGCTGCGCCGCACGGGGATTCGACGCCGTCGAAATCGACAACCTCGACAGCTGGACTCGGTTCCCGGATTCGATCGACGAGGATTCGGTACTCGCACTGGCGCGCCTGTACGCAGACCGTGCCCATGCGTCGGGCATCGAGATCGCGCAGAAGAACACCCCGGACGGAGCCGGTCGGATGAGGGACGACGTCGGATTCGATTTCGCCGTCGCCGAGGAGTGTCTCGCCTACGACGAATGTGGCTCCTACACTTCGGCATACGGAGCACGGGTGTACGACATCGAGTACACCGACAACCTCCCGGAGCCGTTCGATCGGCTGTGTGCCCGACAGGATCGGCCGTCCGTCACGATTCTGCGAGATCGAGGCCTGGTGTCCCCGTCAAATGCGGCGTACGTGTACGAACAGTGTTGAACCGCCCAGACGAGTGCACCCCCGGTCGCCGAGCGACCGGGGGTGCAGCACATCTTCGGTGAGCAGGCTCAGGTGTGGTACGGCTCCGCGCTCACGAGCGTGACCTTCATGGTCTTGCCGTTGGGCAGTGTGTACTCACGGGTGTCGCCGACCTTGGCGTCGATGAGCGATCCGCCCAGCGGCGACGCGGGGGAGTACACCTCGAGCTTGCTGTCGCGGGCACCTTCCTCGCGGGTGGCGATGAGGAACGTCTCGGTGTCGGACTCGTCGCCGTCGTAGTAGACCTTGACGACGGATCCGGGCAGTGCCACGCCGGACTGGGTGGGCGCTTCGCCGACCTTCGCGTTGTTGAGCAGTTCCTGCAGCTGGCGAATGCGTGCTTCCTGCTGGCCCTGCTCCTCGCGCGCAGCGTGGTAGCCGCCGTTCTCCTTCAGATCGCCCTCTTCGCGACGCTCGTTGATCTCGGCGGCGATGACGGGGCGATTGGAAATGAGCTGGTCGAGTTCGCTCTTGAGCCTGTCGTGTGATTCCTGGGTCAGCCAGGTCACCTGGGTCTCGGTCATCTCGATCACTCCCTCGTAGTCGGAATCTCGATATCGATTCCGTTTTCTGAGCAGGTAGGGCACGCAACGAACAGGGGACTCCAATGGTTGGATCCCCTTGGTCGGCCCGCATCCTGGAGCCGTCGTCATCGTTCGCAGGTGAACCCTGCCCGCAATGCAGCAATACACGGCACCTGTTACGGCGGCCGTGTATGTGCCGAGCTTACCACGAACAGGTAGTTCGCCTATCGGGCTCGTAAATATTCGGGAACATCGAGGCTGCAGCCGTACACGTCACCGACCGCGGGGTCGGACGACGTCGTCACCTCGGTGGTCAGCTCGACGGTGCCGGACGAAGACTCCGGTGGGATGTACACCTCACGCCTGCCGGTCTCGGAACCGTCGCGGGAGCGGACACGGACGATGCACACGGCCGGTTGCTCGGGATCCTGTCGGGTGACGCTGAAACGGATGGACATCGTGGAGTCGTCGACGATGTCGAACGACAGCTGGCTGCCTTCGATGGGTTTGACCGAGAACTTGGAGTACGCGTAGTAGGCCACGCCCAGTCCGACCAGCAGAACCAGGGCCACCAGTGCGATCTTCGTCGCACGTTTCGGGGCCTGCCGAATTCCGCTGGGACCGGAACCCGACGGGTACCTACCTGCGGGAAGTGCGTTGGTCATGGCCGCTCTCGGGGTCGATTCGGGGGTGCCGCTGGGGGCCTGTCGGCGTCAGGTGGAACTATAGGGCAGGCAAGAACCAGGCGAATCCGAGGTGAGGAAGAACGTGTCCGGACTGCGGCTCATGGCAGTACATGCCCATCCCGACGACGAGTCCAGCAAAGGTGCTGCGACGACGGCTCGCTACGCGGCCGAAGGACACGACGTACTGGTCGTCACCCTCACCGGTGGCGAGCGGGGCGACATTCTCAATCCAGCGATGGACATTCCGGGAGTGCACGAGCGTATCCACGAGGTTCGGCGCGAAGAGATGGCCGAGGCCGCTCGCATCCTCGGTGTCCAGCAGACCTGGCTCGGCTTCGAGGACTCAGGACTGCCCGAGGGCGACCCGCTACCACCTCTTCCGGAGGGCTGCTTCGCGCTGGTGCCGTTGGAGGTCTCCACCGAAGCGCTGGTCAAGGTGGTTCGCGAGTTCAAGCCGCACGTCATCACCACCTACGACGAGCGTGGCGGTTACCCGCATCCCGATCACATCCGCTGCCACGAGGTCTCGATGGCCGCGTGGGAGGCCGCGGGCGATCCCGAACGCTTCCCCGACGCGGGTGAGCCCTGGACTCCGCTCAAGCTGTACTACTCCCACGGGTTCATCCGTAAGCGCATGCAGCTGTTCCACGATTGGTTCATCGACCGCGGTGAAGAGAGCCCGTTCGTCGACTGGCTGAAGCGATGGGACGGCCAGCGCGACGAGATCATCGGCCGCATCACCACCCAGGTGACCGTCGGTGATTACTTCGAGCAACGCGACGACGCCCTCCGCGCGCACGCGACACAGATCGATCCCAATGGATCGTTCTTCGCGGTGCCGCTGGACGTCCAGCGCAAATTGTGGCCCACCGAGGAATTCGAGCTGGCTCGCACCCGGGTGGCGACCTCGCTGCCCGAGACGGACCTGTTCGCCGGAATCGAAGAGACCGACCGGTGATCGTCTCGATTCTCGCCCAGCAGCCCACCGGCCCCGAGTTCGGTAAGTCGTCGCCGATCGGGTTGGTGATCCTGGTGGCGTTGCTGGTCGGAACAGCCCTGCTGATCTGGTCCATGAACAAGAAGATCAAGCGTCTGCCCGCCACGTTCGAGAAAGAGGATCCGACGTTGGATCAGGCGCTCGACGAGGGCACCGACCGCGGCGGAATCGCCACCACCACCCCGCCGGAACAGAGTCCGGCAAAACCTGCCGCAACCGACGAGACCTGATGCTCGACGCCACGGTCCTGAACACCAATGCGCTGGACGAGTCCACCAGTCCGTATCTGCGGCAACATGCGGACAACCCGGTGCACTGGCAGCAGTGGGGACCGCAGGCTCTGCAGTCCGCACGCGATCGCGACGTTCCGATCTTGCTGTCGATCGGCTATTCCGCGTGCCATTGGTGCCACGTCATGGCCCACGAGTCGTTCGAGGACGAGACCACCGCGGCGCTGATGAACGAGAATTTCGTGTGCATCAAGGTCGACCGCGAGGAAAGACCGGACCTCGATTCGGTGTACATGAACGCCACCGTCGCGATGACCGGTCAGGGCGGGTGGCCGATGACCTGCTTCCTCACCCCCGAGACCGAACCGTTCTACTGCGGCACCTACTACCCACCGACCCCGCGGCAGGGAATGCCGTCGTTCGAGCAGCTGCTCACCGCAATTGCGGACACCTGGTCGACCCGCCGACAAGACGTGTTCGACGCGTCCGCGGCGATCGTCACCGAACTGCGTAAGCAGAGCGCCGGAATTCCGGCCGGCGGACGGCCGATCGACGCCGATTTTCTGGCCGCGTCCGTCGCAGCGATCTGCGCCGACGAAGACACGACCTTCGGGGGCTTCGGCCAGGCGCCGAAGTTTCCGCCGGGCGCACTGCTCGAGGGTCTGCTCCGGCACTACGAGCGCACCGGCAACGGTGAGGTTCTCGACGTGGTTCGACGCACCGCGTCGGCGATGGCGCGCGGGGGCATCTACGACCAACTCGGCGGCGGGTTCGCGCGCTACTCCGTCGATGCCGAGTGGATCGTCCCGCATTTCGAGAAGATGCTCTACGACAACGCATTGCTGCTCAGGTTCTACGCGCACGCGTCCCGGGTCGACGACGATCCTCTGATTCGGCGGGTGGCGTCGGACACTGCGGAGTTCATGCTCCGTGAATTGCGCACGGCCAACGGCTGTTTCGCGTCGGCGCTCGATGCCGATACCGAGGGCGTCGAGGGCCTGACCTACGCCTGGACGCCGGAGCAATTGATCGAGACTCTCGGCTTCGAGGATGGGGTGTGGGCTGCGGGGCTGTTCGCAGTGAATTCGGCAGGCACGTTCGAAGCAGGCATGTCGGTATTGCAACTGCCCGCCGAACCCGAGGACTACGACCGGTTCGCCCGGGTACGTCGGGCGCTGTCCGACGCTCGCGCCATCCGGCCGCAGCCCGGCCGCGACGACAAGGTGGTCACCGCGTGGAACGGGTTGGCGATCACCGCGCTGGTCGAGGCCGGAATCGGGTCGAACACGCCGAAGTGGGTGGACGCGGCGGTCGAATGCGGCGAGCAACTCTTCGCCGCGCACGTCGAATCGGGGCGGGTGCGTCGCGCATCTCTGGGTAGCGCGGTGGGGGACGCCACCGGAGTGCTCGAGGACTACGCGTGCCTCGCGGTTGCCGCGGCAGGGCTGTTCCAAGCCACCGGAGACTTGATATGGATCGAGCGCATGGTCTCGCTCCTCGATGCGGCGATCGAGCACTTCGCCGACCCGGACGACGCCGGCAGTTGGTTCGACACCGCCGACGACGCGGAGACGCTCGTGACCCGGCCCCGAGATCCCATCGACGGGGCAACCCCATCGGGAGCATCCACGATGGCAGAGGCGTTGCTCACAGCTGCGGCTCTGGTCGATCACACATCCTCGGCGCGGTACGGCGAACTGGCGGCAGCGTCGTTGGCGCGAGCGGCGTTGATCCTCGAGCGCGCGCCCAGGTCCGGTGGGCACTGGCTGGCGGTCGCAGAAGCGTCCGCATCCGGCCCGATCCAGATTGCGGTGTCGACCGCGCCGGGCGGCGACCTGACGTCCGCCGCCCGACGATTGGCACCGGGAGGCTCGGTTGTCGTTGCGGGCGAAACGGATTCGTCCGTATTGCTGATGGACCGTCCGCCCGTCGACGGCCTCGAAACGGCGTACGTGTGTCGCGGCTTCGTCTGCGACCGTCCTGTGACTTCCGCCGAAGATCTGTCGTTCGCATTGCAGAGCTGACGACGCTCGTCGATGCTTTTGCCCGAGAACAGTATTGTTGCGGGATCTTGTTCGGCCTGGGGCGGAAACTTCTATCAGTGGATCGATGGTGCGTGTCATGAGCGAAGGCGTCACCAGAAGCAGTGTCGTGAGCGACGGCACCCTCGACGAGGCGATCACCGACGAGCAGCGGGCGGCCGTGGCAGATTTTGTCGCGTCTGTCCCGATGGCGGCCATGGTCCACTCCATGCAGTACGAGGTGGTCGGTGCCAACACGCTGTGCGAAGAGGTACTCGACTGCCCGGTGGAGGGCATGCTCGGTCGACCCGTGGCCGATTTCGTACCTCTCGGGGATCGCGCGTCGGCCAAGCAGATGGCGGTGCAGCTCGAGCACCGTTTCCCCGCGGCCGGCTCATCCGATGCCGAGGGGCCGATCGGTGCCCTGCGTCGAGTACGGCGCAGCGATGGTGAGGTCGTCTCGTGCTGGATGCATGTGGGGATCTCGACCATCGCCGGTCGGCGGTTCATCGTCGCATTGCTCGACCTGGTCAATCCCGTCGTCGACGACACCGTGCACTGGCGCGATCGCGCCGAACGCGACGATCTGACCGGCCTGCTGCGGCGAGGGCCGCTGTTGGCCCACGTCGACGAATGGGCGGTGGCCGACAGTCCGGTTGCCTTGGTGTTCGTCGATGTCGATCGGTTGAAGTCGATCAACGACGCTCACGGTCATGCTGCCGGGGACGCTGTGCTCGAGGCCGCAGGTCGTCGACTGCAGCAGTGGTCGCCGCAAGGCAGCGTCGTCGGTCGATACGCGGGAGACGAGTTCGTGTTCGCGGTGACGGACGGGGTCGGCGGAAGTTCGTTCGACAGCGCGCGGCTCGCGGAGTCGGTCAGGGAGGCGATCTGCGGCGAGCCGGTGCCGTTCGGATCTCGATTGCTCGGGGTGTCGGTGAGCGTCGGTGTCGCGGTGCGAGAACCCGACGAATCGAGCGAGCGGCTCATCCAGCGGGCCGACGAACTGATGTACCGAGACAAGGCATCCGGACCCGCCTGACGGGTGCTCAGAACAAGACGAGCCATACGGCAACCAGGTGGCAGGTTGCCGCCAATACCGTTGCGGCATGGAAGAATTCGTGATGGCCGAAGGTCGTAGGCCATGGGTTCGGCCACTTGGTGGCGTACAGCACGGCTCCCACGCTGTAGAACACCCCGCCCACCAGCAGCAACAAGAACGGCGCGTAGCCGACATGGTCGATCAGTGTGGGGGCGACCGGTACGATCGCCCAGCCGAGGACCAGATACAGCGGTACGCCGACCCAGCGGGGAGCGGTGGGCCACAACATCTTCAGAGCCACTCCGGCGAAGGCCCCGAGCCACACGATGATCAGCAGTGTGCGTCCGGTCGAGGCGGGCAGGCCCAGCACGGCGAACGGGGTGTAGCTGCCGGCGATGAACAGGAAGATCATCGAATGATCGGCGCGCTTCATCCAGATCTGCGACGCCGTGGTTTTCCACGGGACGCGGTGGTACGTGGCACTGACCCCGAAAACTCCACAGACGGTGATGGCATACACGCCCGTCGCCAGCCCCGCGCTGACCGAGACCATGCTGAAGGCCAGCGTGACGAGTGTGATCGCACAGACCACCGCCACGCAGAACGCGTACAGGTGAATCCAACCGCGCATGCGAGGTTTGACGGGTATCTCGTCCAGCCCGAACATCGTCATCTCGATGACCTTTCCGTACCGCTGTCGAAAGCTACGCCACCGTAGGTTCAGACGCTACTGTACCGGCGGCCGGTTCACGGGTGTCGGCGTAAGGTGATCCTTCGTGGTGATGGGAGCAGTGGTGACGAAGCAGTGGTGATCATTCCGCAGAAGGTGCGCGGCGTTCTCTACAACGTCTACGAGCGGCGGCTGCTGAGCCAGCTCGAGGGCGTGCAGCATCCGCGACACGTGGCGGTGATGTGCGACGGCAATCGGCGTTGGGCGCGCGAGAACGGGTTCACCGATGTCGCACACGGCCATCGCATGGGGGCACTGAAGATCGCCGAGATGCTCGGCTGGTGCGATGCCGCCGGTATCGAGATGGCCACCATCTATCTGCTCTCGACCGAGAACCTGCGACGGGAAGCCGACGAACTCGATTCGTTGCTCGATATCATCACCGACGTCGTCGAGGAGATCTGCGGACCCGAGATGAACTGGGGCGTCAAACTCGTCGGCACCCTCGATCTGCTGCCTGCATCGACCTCCCGTCGGCTCAAGGAGGCGGCCGCTCTCACCGAGGGGCGGACCGGAACGCACGTCAACGTCGCGGTCGGATACGGCGGTCGGCAGGAAATTGCCGATGCAGTGCAATCCCTGGTCAGCGAGAAAATCGCCGAGGGTGTCACCGGAGACGAGCTGATCTCCTCCATCAATGTCGACGGCATCGACAGCCACCTCTACACCTCCGGCCAGCCCGATCCCGATCTCGTCATCCGTACCTCGGGCGAACAGCGTCTCTCCGGATTTCTGCTGTGGCAGAGCGCGTATTCGGAAATCTGGTTCACCGAGGCCTACTGGCCCGAATTCCGTCGCGTCGACTTCCTGCGCGCCCTGCGAGACTTCGCCGCCAGACACCGACGCTTCGGTATCTGACGTGCACAGGACCTCGTAGCCTGCTACGAACTTCCACTCACGACCTGGGTCGACGCACTACGTACTTATCGCTGTATTGCTACGTAATCTGTGGCGCGATCGGCGCGAGGCTCGGAAAATTTCCGATCGTGGACTACAACGTGCTCGGACCCATGGTGGTGCGCGACGGGATCGGCGTGAAAGCGCTCGGTGGACTCAAGCAGCGGGCCGTGCTGGCGGTGCTGCTCGTGGAAGCGGGGACCGTCGTCGAATTCGACCGGTTGATCGATCTCGTCTGGGAGCGTCGTCCGCCGGCCAAGGCGCTGACGTCGCTGCGTGCCTACGTGGCGAATCTGCGGCGAGTCCTCGGTGCGGACGACGGTGCCCGGCTCGTCACGACGTCCTGGGGTTACCGGTTGGACCTGGGTGTAGACCGACTCGATCTGCGCGAGTTCGAGATGCTCGCCGCCCGCGGTCGTGACGCTTTCGGCCGCGGCAGGTTCGCCGAGGCAGACGGGCAGTTCGGTCGTGCGCTGGCGTTGTGGAGAGGTCCCGCTTTCGTCGAGTTCGGTGATCTGGGCTTCGCTGTCGATGAGCGGGTGCATCTGGACGAGGTGCGCGCCGTGGTGCTGGAATCGGCATTCGAGGCCCGCCTACACCTCGGTCGACACGAGACGGTGATCGCCGATATCGAGCGCGCACTACGGGTCTCGCCGTTGCGCGAACACCTGTGGGGCCAGCTGATGATCGCCCTCGATCGGTCGCACCGGACGGCCGAGGCGGTCGTTGCCTTTCGGCGAGCCGAGGCGATTCTGCGGGCCGAACTCGGGGTGGCACCGTCGCGCTACCTGCTCGACATCGAGGCCTCTCTCTACACCGGCGGTTCGGTCAATCGAGCAGTGAGCCTCGTAGCGATGTGAGCTCGGCGCGGGTGCTGATGCCCAGCTTGCCGAAGATGCGATTGAGGTGGGTCTCGACGGTGCGGATCGACAGCACGACGGCGTCGGCGATATCGCGGTTCGACAGGCCGGATGCGGCAAGGGTCGCGATCTGACGTTCGCGGGTGGTCAGAGCTGCGTCTCGTGTTCCGCGCAGGAGCGGGGTGCTGGGATGTCCACACCGCTCGGTGAGCACGTGGCCCTGCCTTCCTGCGGTTGCGGCTGCGCGAGGGTTGCTGCGCAACAGAAGGTTTCGTGCGTGGAAGTACATCTCTGCGGCGTGCAGGTCCAGGCCGTGTTTCTCGGCGCTCGCAGCCACGGACACCGCCTGTTCGGCCACCACCTGCTCCGATACCGAACCGTCCGAACTGTCAGACTCGAGCGCTGTGGCGAGAACCTCGACCATGCGTACCTCGGTGCGGACCAGGTCGCCCTCGATCAAATTCGCCAGGGAGTGGACGGGGGCCAGCACCGCGGCCGCCGCACCACAGCGGGCGGCGTCGACGTAGGAGAACAGAGCGGGCAGATGATGGTCAATGATGGCGTGCGCCTCGGCCGAGGCGATGAGCAGCTCACGCGCCCGGTCGACGTCTCCGCGGGCCGCCGCAGCCCAGCCCAGTGCCGCGAGCCGTGTCCCGCGAGCTCCGAACAATGCAGGCGAGGCCGGGTTGTCGAGGTCAGCGGCCTCGATGACAGCAGATGCCTCCGCCGCGCGTCCGGCGAGTGCGAGCGCGCGGACCAGATCGCACGCCACCATCGGCTCCATCGACCGCTGTCCGAGCGTGCCCGCGAGTGTGAAGGCCTCCGAGCACCAGCGGATCGCGTCGGTCGCGTGGCCCTGCGAGAGCAACACACCTCCGCGGGCCCACCCGAACCACGCCTGCTGCAACGGCGAGAACTGTTCGACCGCTTCGTCGTACCGGTACCGAGCGAGTGCTGATGCCTCTTCGAAGTTGCCGGCACAGGCGATCGTGAAGCATCGCGTCAGATCCAGGACCGTTGCCGCTGGGTTGTCGGGCCCGGGCTGCACGCGGGCGAGCGCGGAGAACGCGGCCGACAACCGGCCGACGACGGTGGCACCGGCGGCAACGGCGAAACTGGCCGAGATCAGCGTCGCACCCTCCAGATCGTCCATCAGCGGCTCGAGCAGCGCCAGTGCGCCGGCAGTGTCGCCGATCGCATGCATCATCAGGCCACGCTGCGCGCGTAGTTGCGTTCGAATACCGGGGTCGACGATGGCGAGCTCGGTACTCGAGTTCAGGGCCAGCGCCCGCGTCGGATCCGCCAGCCTCAGCACCATGTTGTCGGTACACGCGCGCACCGCCGTCGCGCGGCGGATGTCGTTGTCGGACCCGCGTAGTAGCTCGTCGAGTCGATGCTGAGCGGATGCGGTCAGACCGAGCTGGCTCTCCGCCGTCGCAAGAATCAGCTGAGCATCGAACCCGCCGCCGGCCGCGGCAGCAGCCGAGGCCAGCTCGAGCGTCGTCTCGGGAGGAACGAAACGCCACGACAACCGGGCCGCCTCCACGGCCGTCTGCGCATCGAGCGCGACGCCGGCACGGATGCGCAGTAGTGCGGCGATGACGCGCTCGCGGGGGCCGAGGCCGTCGGTGGAGGCGTCGAGAGCGTCGGCTACCGTCAGGCTCAGACGTCGTCTGCGCAGCGTGGCCATGTCCTCGGTACGTACCTGCGCGGTGATCGGCGTCGCGAACGTCACCCGGTCGACGTTCTGCTCGGTGCGGACGGTGAGCACGCCGGCCGATTCGAGTTCCTCGATCAGACGCGGATCGATCACCGCGGCAGCGGCTCCGAACGCCAGGGAACCGGCCAGGGCGACGATGTCGAGCGCATCGGCGATCTCTGTTGCGGGTGCATAGTCGGCGAGTGCGACCACCTCGGCCAGATGATCGCGCACCACATCGGCCAGACCGGCGGAGACGGGCAGGGGAGAGGTGAGTCGCCATACACGCGACGAGACGGTCAGCGCCTGCCGCTCGACCGCGGTCGTCACCAGATCGCGCAGCACGACCAGATTTCCCGCGGACAATGCGGTGACGGCGAAAAGTGCCGCACTGTCCACTATCTCGTCATCCCGACGAAGCATGGACTCCATCAGGGATCGGCTCTGCTCGGGGGTGAGCGGCTCCAGATCGATGCGGTCGACCAGGCCGTCCTTCCACAGGCCGTCGAGCACCGGGGTGCGACGTCGGCCGGCACTGACACTGAGCAGAATGAACAGATCCTTCGAGCCGATGCGGCGGGCCAGGAGTTCGATGGTCGAATCGGCCAACCACTGGGCGTCGTCGATGACCACCACCGTGCGTCGGCCGCTGTGCGACTCGGCAAGAGCGGCCGCCAGCGCCCGGTCGGATTCGACGGGGACGAATCCGGTGCCGGTCGGCATCACCGTCACCACTCGGTGCGGATGCCAGCCGAGACGCACCAGCGACCGCACCGCCTCGGTCAGTAGTCGGGTGCGGCCGACTCCGGGCGCGGCTTTGACCGCCATTCCGCCGTACGTGCGGGCGGCATGCAGAATTCGCGCCGACTCGTCGTCTCGACCGATCAGCGGAACCTCGCCGATCGTGCGCTTTTCCAGCGTCATTGCTGGATTATGGTCTACAACTTCCGCAGGCGCAGCCGGTTGATCGCGTGGTCGTTGTCTTTGCGCAACACCATGGTCGCGCGCGGTCGCGTCGGCAGGATGTTCTCCACCAGATTCGGCAGGTTGATCGAATGCCACAGATCCTCGGCGGCGATCTGAGCGTGGTCGTCGGACAGACCGGCGTAATGGTGGAAATGCGAGGACGGATCGGTGAACGACGTCTTGCGCAACGCGAGAAAACGCTTGACGTACCAGCTCTCGATGTCCTCGATTCGAGCGTCGACGTAGATGGAGAAGTCGAACAGATCCGAGACCATCAACCGCGGCCCGGTCTGTAATACGTTGAGTCCCTCCACGATCAGAATGTCGGGCTGCCGGACCATGTGGTACTGGCCCTTGACGATGTCGTACGAGACGTGTGAATAGACCGGCGCGCCCACCTCTTCGGTCCCGGACTTGACTTCGGTGACGAACCTGAGCAGCTTGCGCCGGTCGTAGCTCTCGGGAAAACCCTTGCGGTGCAGGATTCCTCGACGCATGAGCTCGGCCGTCGGATACAGAAATCCGTCGGTGGTGACCAGGTCGACCCGCGGATGATGGTCCCATCGGGCCAGGAGTGCCTGCAGCACACGGGCTGTCGTCGACTTGCCGACGGCGACGCTGCCCGCGACACCGATGACGAAGGGGACCTGACGATCGGGATGCTTCTCGCCGAGGAACGTTGCAGTCGCGGCGAAAAGCCGCTGCCGGGCTGCGACCTGGAGGTGGATCAAACGCGCCAGGGGCAAGTAGACCTCGGCCACCTCGTCGAGGTCGATCTGTTCACCGAGACCGCGCAGCCCGATCAGTTCTTCCTCGGTGAGCACCAAGGGCGTGGATTGGCGCAGCGTGCGCCACTGCACACGGTCGAACTCGACGTACGGGCTGGACTCGCTCACGCACGGCTCCAACCACAGTCGTTCCGCAGGCTCCACTCTTGCCACATCGGAGATGCTGAGGGTCCGGCTGAGCTCCCGTGGAGCGCGAGTCGCATGGTTTCCGATTGTGCTCGGTGCCGGTGGATCGCGCACGGGCGGGGTCGTTCGCCGTACTAGGGTTCGGGTATGGATGCTGCTTCCCTGGTACGCGAATACCTGCTGCTCGGCCTCAGTTTCGACCGCCTCGAAGACGGCTTCGTCGACGCATACACGGGCGATCCGGAGTTGCGCAGAATCACCGAGAACGCCCCCGCGCCGGAGCCTCGCGAGCTCGTCCGTCGAGCGCAGACGCTGCGCGCAGAGCTCGGCAACGTCGATCTGACACCCGAGCGCACGACGTTCCTCGACGTCCACCTGCGTGCCCTCGAGTGTTCGGCGCGAAAGTTCGCCGGCGAGGACATCGGGTTCGTCGACGAGGTGGACGCCTACTTCGACGTCCGCATCGCCCCCGGCGATCAGGACCAGTACCTACAGGCTCACCGCAAGATGGACGAGGTTCTCGCCGGTCCCGGCTCGCTGAGCGAACGGTTGATCGCGCATCGCCGTGCCGACATCATTCCGGCCGACCGACTGCAGGACTGCGTCGAGGCGTTCTCGTCCGCTCTGCGAGACCGTGTGCGCGCCGAATACACGCTGCCCGACACCGAGAAAGTCACCTACGAGGTCGTCGGAGACAAGCCCTGGTCCGGCTTCAACTACTACCTCGGCAACTTCCAGTCCACCGTCGCGATCAACTCAGACATCGAGCAGCAGATGGCCAATCTGCCGCACCTGATCGCGCACGAGTCGTACCCCGGCCACCACACCGAGCACTGCCGCAAGGAGACCGGGCTCGTCGGCGCAGGGCAGCTCGAGCAGACGCTGTTCGTGGTCAACACTCCGCAGTGTCTGATGGCCGAGGGGCTGGCCGACCATGCTCTCGGCGCGATCGTCGGTGAAGGATGGGGCATGTGGGCGCAGGAGATCTACGCCGACCTCGGACTCCGCTTCGACGGCGAGAAGGCCGAGCGCCTGTCATCCGCGTCGAGTCAGCTGTTGGGAGTTCGCCAGGACGCCGCGCTATTGCTGCACGATCAGCACAGGAGCGAGGACGATGTGGCCGCCTACCTGGAGCGGTGGTCGTTGGCATCGCCTCAGCGCGCCCGGCACAGCCTGCGCTTTCTCTCCTCCCCGCTGTGGCGGGCGTACATCAGTACCTACGTCGAGGGCTACAAGCTGTTGGCCGGTTGGCTGGACCAGGGCACGACCGTCAGCGAGCGTGCACAACTGTTCGGCAGGCTCCTCGACGAGCCACTGACACCGGGCGCACTACGCGTCTCGTAAACTGGCCCAGTCCCGTACTGTGCTGCCCCCTTTCTGCTGTCCTTTGGAGACTCCTGTTATGACTGACGTCAACAACCTGTCACTGGCCGAACTCGATCCCGAGGTCGCCGAAGCGATGGCCGGTGAGCTGGGACGTCAGCGCGACACCCTGGAAATGATCGCGTCGGAGAACTTCGTCCCTCGTGCGGTGCTTCAGGCCCAGGGCAGCGTCCTGACCAACAAGTACGCCGAGGGCTACCCGGGCCGCCGCTACTACGGCGGTTGCGAGCACGTCGACATCGTCGAGGATCTCGCCCGCAATCGCGCCAAGGAACTCTTCGGTGCCGAGTTCGCCAACGTGCAGCCGCACGCCGGCGCGCAGGCCAACGCCGCGGTGCTGATGGCGCTGATCAACCCGGGCGACAAGATCATGGGCCTGGACCTGGCTCACGGCGGGCACCTCACGCACGGCATGAAGCTCAACTTCTCGGGCAAGCTCTACGAGGTCGAGTCCTACGGCGTCAGCAAAGAAGATCACCGCATCGACATGGACGAGGTGCGCAAGCAGGCCATCGCCGCGAAGCCTCAGGTGCTGATCGCAGGCTGGTCCGCCTACCCGCGCCATCAGGATTTTGCGGCCTTCCGGTCCATCGCCGACGAGGTCGGCGCACTGCTCTGGGTCGACATGGCGCACTTCGCCGGACTCGTCGCAGCAGGGGTACACCCCTCGCCCGTGCCGTACGCCGACGTCGTCTCCTCGACGGTGCACAAGACCCTCGGCGGACCGCGCTCCGGCATTATCCTGGCCAAGAAGGAATGGGCCAAGAAGCTCAACTCCGCAGTGTTCCCCGGACAGCAGGGCGGCCCGCTGATGCACGCGATCGCCGCCAAGGCCGTCGCCTTCAAAATCGCGGCCACGCCGGAGTTCAAGGAGCGTCAGGAGCGCACTCTGCTCGGTGCCTCGCTGCTCGCCGAGCGCCTCAGCGGAGCCGACGTCGCCGACAAGGGTGTCTCGGTCCTCACCGGCGGCACCGACGTCCACCTGGTACTCGTCGACCTGCGCAATTCCGAGCTCGACGGCCAGCAGGCCGAAGACCTCCTGCACGAGGTCGGCATCACCGTCAACCGCAACGCCGTGCCCTTCGACCCGCGCCCGCCGATGGTCACCTCCGGCCTGCGCATCGGCACCGGCGCTCTGGCCACCCGTGGCTTCGGCGAGGCCGAGTTCACCGAGGTCGCCGACATTATCGGTACCGCCCTCGCCACCGGTCAGGCCACCGACGCTCTGAAAGATCGCGTCGTGAAACTCGCGAAGAGCAAGCCTCTGTACGAGGGCCTCGAAGACTGGGGATTGCTGGGCTGACCCTGGCTCTCGCCCGCCCACCCCACCCCGCCCGCCCACTCCGGTCCGCGTTAATGGACCATTGCAACGCTCAGACGTGTGTGCACCGCTCCTTTCACACCCACCCCGGTCGGATCAATGTGGCTTTCAGTCAATCTGAGTGCAACAAAGCCACATTGATTCATCCTGGGAGGGCGGCTTCGGTACGGATCGGCGGCCGACCTGGGGCGACGTCGACGTAACGCGTTGTTCACCGACACGCCAGACACTTAGCGAGCCGAACCTGGGTTTCGGCGGTACCGTCGGCATTAACAGGCAGCGGGGAAGCTACCTGTGCGGGAGGTTCTGATACGTGACTGAGCTAGTGAGCGCGAGAGGGCCGGTACCCGGTCCTCGTGTCACCTGACACATCGGACCCGACCGGCCGAGCGACAGAGTTTGCGCGGTACCGCGCAGACGTAGGAGCCCCACGTGACCACTTCACGCTCCGTTTCCGCCCCTCTTCGGACATTCGTGCTCGATACCTCGGTCCTGCTGTCGGATCCCTGGGCAGTCATCCGGTTCGCCGAGCACAATGTGGTACTTCCGTTGATCGTGATCAGCGAGTTGGAGGGCAAACGCCACCATCACGAACTGGGATGGTTCGCGCGGGAATCCTTGCGCATGCTCGACGACCTTCGAGTCGAATTCGGCCGACTCGACCAGCCGGTTCCCATCGGAACATCCGGTGGCACACTACAAGTCGAGCTCAATCACACCGATCCTTCGGTACTTCCCGTCGGGTTTCGTACCGACTCCAACGACTCCAGAATCCTTGCGTGCGCCCTGAATCTGGCAGCCGAGGGCAAGGACGTGGTGTTGGTCAGCAAAGACATCCCGCTGCGCGTCAAGGCCGGAGCCGTCGGACTCCCCGCCGACGAGTACCACGCCCACGACGTCGTGCCGTCCGGCTGGACCGGCATGACCGAGCTCGACGTGCCGTCCGACGCGGTCGACACACTGTTCAACGACGGCGTCATCGACCTGGCGGAGGCGCGAGACCTGCCGTGTCACACGGGAGTTCGACTGCTTGCCGGACGGCAGAGTGCGCTGGGCCGCGTCACTCCCGACAAGCAGATTCAGCTCGTGCGCGGTGAGCGTGAGGCATTCGGCCTGCACGGCCGTTCGGCAGAACAGCGAGTCGCACTCGATCTTCTGCTCGACGAGAGCATCGGCATCGTCTCGCTCGGTGGAAAGGCAGGCACCGGTAAGTCCGCTCTGGCGCTGACCGCCGGACTGGAGGCCGTCCTCGAACGTCGCTCGCATCGGAAAGTCGTTGTGTTCCGGCCTCTTTACGCCGTCGGTGGCCAGGAGCTCGGCTATCTCCCCGGCAGCGAGAGCGAGAAGATGGGGCCGTGGGGCCAGGCGGTCTTCGACACGCTCGAAGGCCTGGCGAGCCCGGAGGTCATGGAGGAGGTCATCGCCCGCGGAATGCTGGAAGTGTTGCCACTGACGCACATTCGCGGCCGATCGCTGCACGATTCCTTCGTGATCGTCGACGAGGCGCAGTCCCTCGAACGCAACGTTCTGCTGACGGTACTGTCCCGGCTCGGTTCGGGCTCACGCGTCGTACTGACCCACGACGTCGCGCAGCGAGACAACCTGCGCGTCGGGCGACACGACGGCGTCGCCGCCGTGATCGAGAAGCTCAAGGGACACCCGCTTTTCGCGCACATCACGCTCACCCGCAGTGAGCGTTCACCGATCGCCGCACTGGTGACGGAAATGTTGGAAGAGTTCGGGCCTTCAGGAGCCTGACCCTACGTGAGCGTGGAGCCTGCGGGTCATTCCGCAGGCTCCACTCTTGCCTCGTAGCCCACTACGAAGTTCCGCTCACCTGGGTCACCGGCCCAACGCAGCCCGTAGTGTTCCTCGTGCAACACCTTTCAGGAAATCGACAGTGTCGAAGTAGTCTCGCCACACGGCCACTTTGTCGTCGCGCAGCTCGAAGGTTCCGCACACCCAGAACTCGATTCGGAGCCGCCGCCAGATCAGGACGTCGGTGCGCTCGGTGAGCACGACATCTCCGTGCGCCGCGATGTTGTGGATGGTGACGTCGAAGCCGAACGTCGGCTTGGCCAGCAACGCCATGAACCTGCCGACGTTCGAGGTGCCGCGCACCTTGGGGAGCCCGACGTTGTGCCACACGACGCGGTCGTCGAGAAGGGACAGTGCGCGATCGGTGTCGCGAAGCCTCAATGCGTCGAACAGATCTTCCACGATCTTGGTTGCCTGCTGTGTGTCGGTCACGTGGTGAATCGCCCCAATCCGTCGCCGTCGGAGAACTCCAGTGTGACCGTGTTCCCCTCGTATGCCGCCTGAAGAACGGTTCCGTCCGGTGCGTTCTCCCGCTCTGCTCGAACGAGAAGGTATCACCGTTCCCTCACGTCGATGGCTGGATGCTCCGAGACTGGACCTGCGACGACCTGGCGTTAGGAGAAATCACAGAGGTCAGGGGCATGACGTCGGGCGCTGGAGTGCAGGCGCTACGGTTACCACATGTCTACGAACCTGTCCGACGGTGATCTGCTGGTCCGTTTGGAGCCCGCGGTCGAAGAGAATCTACGACGCCACATCGAGGTGGCGAGCGAGTGGCACCCCCATGACCTGGCACCGTTCGACGAGGGCAAGAATTTCGCCTTCCTCGGCGGCGAGGACTGGACACCCGACCAGTCGCACCTCAGCGACGTCGAAATCCTGGCCGCGACGGTCGCAGTCCTGGTGGCCGACAACCTGCCCGCCTACCACCGCGAACTGGCCCATGCACTCACCGGCCTCGGTGCCTGGTGGAAGTGGACCGGCCGGTGGACGTCGGAGGAGAACCGGCAGTCGATCGTGCTCCGCAACTTCCTGGTACTCACCCGCGCCGTCGATCCGGTCGCACTCGAGCGCGTCCGGATGGAGCACATGACACTCGGCTACGACGCGCCGAGCCATCATCTGCTCGATATCTTGGCTCACTTCGCCATCGAGGAAGCTGCCGCCGCGCTGCGTCACCGCAACACGGTTGCCCTCAGCAAGGATCCGGTACTTGCCACCATTCTCGGCAAGATCGCCGACGACGACGCACTGCAGTCGGCATTCTTCGCCAGCATCCTCGACGAGGCATTCGCTGTGGTGCCGGACCAGGCCGCACGCGCAATCGCAGACCGCGTGAACGGGTTCTCGATCCCCGTCGTCGACCTGCCCGAGCGCGGTAACAGCACCGTCGCACTCGCCGAAGCCGGCATCTACGACGCCGATCAGGAACGCGAGAAGGTGTTCAAGCCCCTGCTCGCCGGCTGGAAGATCTTCGATCGCACCGATCTGGGTGAGGACGGGCTGAAGGCACGCGAGGAACTCACACACCTGGCTTGAGGTTCTCCGCTTCGAACGAACCCGCCCCCGGTGGGGATCAATGCGACTTTGTTGCAGTCTGAGTGACTGAAACCCACATTGATCCCACCGGGGGCGGGCGCGTTCAGGGGTACGGCGGGGGAGCGGG
Source organism: Rhodococcus ruber (assembly GCF_027270735.1). Taxonomy (GTDB): domain Bacteria; phylum Actinomycetota; class Actinomycetes; order Mycobacteriales; family Mycobacteriaceae; genus Rhodococcoides; species Rhodococcoides rubrum_A. The sequence goes on from NZ_JAPWIJ010000008.1 coordinate 161,239, forward strand.
GAAGCTAGTCCTTGACCTTCGCCATGGCGAGGACGTCGAGGCGCTTGTCGAGTTCTGCCTCGCTGAGCTTGTCGCCGATCAGTCCGCGGTCGATGACCGTCTGACGGATCGTCTTCTTCTCCTTCAGAGCCTGCTTGGCGACCGCTGCCGCTTCCTCGTAGCCGATTGCCGAGTTCAGTGGCGTCACGATGGACGGCGAGGACTCGGCGAGGGTCTTGAGGTGATCGACGTTCGCAACCAAGCCGACGACGCACTTGTCGGCGAAGAGCACCGAGACGTTGGCGAGCAGCTTGAACGATTCGAGGACGTTGCGCGCCATCATCGGGATGTACACGTTGAGCTCGAATGCACCCGATGCGCCACCGAAAGCGACTGCGGCATCGTTACCGATGACCTGTGCGGCGACCTGCGTAACTGCCTCGGGCAGAACGGGATTGACCTTGCCGGGCATGATGGAGCTACCGGGCTGCAGGTCGGGGAGGGCCAGCTCGCCGAGTCCGGTGAGCGGTCCCGATCCCATCCAGCGAATGTCGTTGGCGATCTTGGTCAGTGACACCGCGATGGTGCGCAGTGCGCCCGATGCTTCGACGAGTCCGTCGCGCGCGGCCTGTGCCTCGAACGAATCCTTGGCCGCGGTGAGCGCATCGATGCCGGTCGACTTGACCAGTTCCGCAACAACTTTCGGGCCGAAGCCGTCGGGTGCGTTGAGGCCGGTGCCGACGGCGGTACCGCCGATGGGCAGCTCACCCAGTCGGGGCAGGGTGGCCTCGACGCGCTCGATGCCGGCCTCGATCTGACGGGCGTAGCCGCCGAATTCCTGGCCGAGGGTAACCGGAACGGCATCCATGAGGTGGGTGCGGCCGGACTTCACGACGGTCTTCCACTCGACTGCCTTGGCGGCCAGTGCCTCGTGCAGGTGCTTCAGCGCAGGCACCAGTGAGGTGACCGCTGCCTCGGTCGCTGCGACGTGGGTGGCCGTCGGGAACGTGTCGTTGGAGGACTGCGACATGTTCACGTGATCGTTGGGGTGCACCTCGACGCCGTTCGCCTTGGCGATCGACGCGATGACCTCGTTGGCGTTCATGTTGGAGCTGGTGCCCGAGCCGGTCTGGAAGACGTCGATCGGGAACTGGTCGTCGTGCTTGCCGTCGGCGATCTCGGTGGCCGCTGCGATGATCGCGTCGGCCAATGCGCCGTCGAGCAGACCGAGGTCCTTGTTGACCTGCGCGCAGGCTGCCTTGAGCAGGCCCATCGCGCGGATCTGGGTGCGCTCGAGCGGACGTCCCGAGATGGGGAAGTTCTCCACCGCACGCTGAGTCTGGGCACGCCAGAGCGCGTCGATGGGAACGCGAACCTCTCCCATGGTGTCGTGTTCGATCCGGAACTGCTGTTCGTCTGTCTGCGTCATGAGCCTTACTTTGCCAGTCGTGGTTTCGGTGATCAGAAGGACGGTGCTTGGCCGGATTCGTCGGCGTCGAAGTCGACCGAGGAGTATTCGCGCAGCTTCTCGAGGCGGTGGTAGGCGTCGATCATGCGCACGGTGCCGGACTTCGAGCGCATGACGATGGACTGGGTGTGCGCGCCGCCGCCTGCGTAGCGAACGCCGCGCAGCAGGTCACCGTCGGTGACGCCGGTGGCGGTGAAGAAGACGTTCTCGCCCGAGACGAGGTCCTTGGTGTCGAGGACGCGATCGAGGTCGTGGCCCGCATCGATGGCCTTCTGCTTCTCGTCGTCGTCCGTGGGTGCCAGACGCCCGAGGATGGCACCGTCCATGCACCGCATCGCGGCGGCGGCGATGATGCCCTCGGGCGTGCCGCCGATTCCGATGAGCATGTCGGTGCCCGAGTCGGGACGAGCGGCGGCGATCGCACCGGCCACGTCACCGTCGGAGATCAACCGGATGCGGGATCCGGCGTCGCGCACCTGCTGGATCAGTTCGGCGTGCCGCGGGCGATCGAGGATGCACACCGTGACGTCCGACGCAGATCCCTTCTTGATCTTGGCGATCCGAGCGATGTTCTCGGCGACGGGGACGGTGATGTCGATGACGTCGGCGTAGTCGGGGCCGACGGCGATCTTCTCCATGTAGAAGACGGCGGACGGGTCGAACATCGCGCCACGCTCGGCGACGGCGAGGACCGAGATGGCGTTGGGCATGCCCTTGGCCATCAGCGTCGTTCCGTCGACGGGGTCGACGGCGAAGTCGACGTCCGGTCCGTTGCCGTTACCGACCTCTTCGCCGTTGTAGAGCATCGGCGCTTCGTCCTTCTCGCCTTCACCGATGACGACGACGCCGCGCATCGAGACCGAGGCGACCAACTGACGCATGGCGTCGACTGCCGCTCCGTCGCCACCTTCCTTGTCGCCGCGACCTACCCAGCGGCCCGATGCGAGTGCACCGGCCTCGGTGACGCGTACGAGTTCGAGTGCGAGGTTGCGATCTGGCGCCATGGCGCGAGTGGACTCGGTGCTGGCCGTCATCGGTTTGTAGCCTCCTGGTTGGTGGGGTGTTACCCAGGCGCGATTATCTCACTTCTGTGATGCCTGCGGTGGGGTCGGGTCGACTGTGAGGTACGCGCCGACCGAGCACTGCCGCGCAGAGGGGATACTGGTGAAGTGGCGAACAGCAAACCCCGGATTCTCAACAACAACCGCGACATGGTGTGGTCGCTCATTCCGCTGGTCATTGCCTGTTTGCTGATCGCGGGCGTGGCCAGTCAATGCTCGCTCAGCCCCGGTGGCCCCAAGCAGGGGCCAATCCCCAACTTCGACGTGAACACCGCGTTGCAATACGACGCATCGGAAATCGGCTTCCCGGTGCGTAATCCGAGTGTTCCCGAGGGTTGGACGCCCAACTCGGGCAGTCGCGCGACCATCTCCGGCGACAACGGCGGAGCGGTGTCGACTGTCGGATACATCACCGGTACCGGCGCTTACCTGCAACTGACTCAGTCCTCCGCAACCGAGGAACAGTTGGTTCCGTTCGTGGCCGGCAGTGAAACGGCGTACGCCTCGGGTGCGCAGAACGTATCCGGTCGAGATTGGGTGGTCTACGGCGAGGAAGGGTCGCGAAACTACTGGGTCTCCGATTTCGGTGACGTCCGAATACTGCTGGGCGGCACCGCAACCACCGAGGATTTCACCACTCTCGCGGCGACCCTCGAGGCCACCGAACCGCTCGTTCCCTAGCCGTCCTTCTCGGTGCTCGCAAGTGCGGTCTCGATCCGCTTGCGGGCGCCTGCAAGTTGTTCCTCGCAGCGCGCGGCCAGTTGCTCGCCGCGTTCCCACAGGGCCAGAGATGCATCGAGATCGAGCCCGCCCTGCTCGAGAATCCGCACCACGCCCACCAGTTCGTCACGGGCTTCCTCGTAGCCCAGTTCCGATACCGGCTTGTCTTCGTTCTCGCTCATCGAATCTCCCTCTGTCGTTTCACTCGGCGTCATTTCACTCGGCCCATCACTGCGGCGGTGACGGCACCGTCGGCCACCCGCACTCTGATCTGTGTACCCGGCGGCGCGTCCTCTACCGAACGCAGCACTTCGGGATCGGAGCCTGCCACCACCCTCTGCACGACGGCATAGCCCCGAGCAAGTGTGGCAGCCGGTCCCAGCGTCGCCAGCCGCGCCCGCAGATGTTCGACGAGCGTGTCCTGGGTGGTGAGTTCGCGCTGTACGTCGCGTCGTGCCGCATCGGTCAAGCGTCGAATTTCCTCGCGTCGCTGCTCGAGTGAGGCGAGCGGATCTGCCAGTACCGGTCGGTGCCGGAGCATATCGAGGCCACGTGCCTCGCGCTCGACCCAGTTGCGCAGAGCGGCAGCGCTTCTGGACTTCAGCTCCGATACCAGCGCTTGCTCGGCGACGGCGTCGGGAACCACGAGTTTGGCGGCGTCGGTGGGGGTTGCGGCGCGCAGGTCTGCGACGTGGTCGCTGAGCGGACTGTCGGGCTCGTGACCGATCGCGCTGACGATCGGTGTGGTGGCCCGAGAGATGGCGCGGCACAGAGCCTCGTCCGAGAACGGCAGCAGATCCTCGACGCTACCGCCGCCGCGGGCCAGGATGATGACGTCGACGCCGGGGTCGTCGTTCAGGTCCTTCAGCGCGTCCAGAATCGCCGGCACCGCCTGAGGCCCTTGAACCGGGGTGTTGCGGACCTCGAATCGAACTGCGGGCCAACGCCTCTGGGCGACAGTGAGGACGTCCTTCTCGGCTGCGCTGGCCCGGGCGGTGATGAGTCCGATGGTGCCGGGCAGAAACGGCAACGGACGCTTGAGCCGTGGGTCGAACAACCCCTCTGCGGCGAGCAGTGCTCGGAGACGTTCGATGCGAGCGAGAAGCTCGCCCACACCCACAGCGCGAATGTCGGTGGCGCGCAGCGAAATGGTTCCGCGGCCGGTGAAGAACGACAGCTTGCCGTACAGAATGACGCGTGCGCCCTCGGTCAGCGGAACAGGCGAACGATCGAGCAGTTGAGGCGAACACGTCACCGACAGCGACATGTCGGCCGACGGATCACGCAGCGTCAGAAAGGCAGTGCGGGTACCGGGTCTGGCGTTGATCTGCGTGAGTTGCCCCTCGACCCAGATGCTGCCGAGCTTGTCGATCCAGCCGGCGACCTTCATCGCGACGGTGCGCACCGGCCATGGCTGTTCGGCAGAACTCGCGGCAGCCTGCGTGGAACCCGGCTGGGTGGGACCGGACTGGGTTGGGGGAGTGCTCACTTGGCCTTGGCGGTGGTGATTCGGTTCGCCAGCATCGTCTGGAACGGTGCGCGGGCGAGCGTGTCGTTCTCGTAGTCGAGCAGAGCCTCGAGGTCCTCGACCGAGAGCGTGCGCAACCGTGCGCGCAGCTGCGCCAGCGCGAGGGTGTCGAAGTCGATCATCTCGACGATCTCGGGCTTGTCGACGGACGGAGCTCGCTTGGCCGAGGTGTCCTGGACCGGCTCGTCCAGCGGAGGCGTCGAGTACAGCGCAAAGCGGCCGTTGGCGGCGACCGGCTCGGCCACCGGCGCATCGGGTACATCGACGTCGTCGGTGATGACAGGGGTGTCGACAGCATCGTCGTCGTCCTCGTCGAACGAGGCCCACGCGGGCTGCTCCTCGCGCGGAGTGCCGACAACCGGCAGGGTCGCGATGATCAGATCGCCCTTGATGGCCAACGCCGTCACCTGCTGCTGGAAACGCATACCGCGCGCCAGCGCTTCACTGACAACCGTCATCGGCAGCATAAGGGCGGAACCGGGAAGCTTGCGAGCCTCTTCTACCACGGTCACTGCGACGCCAGCGGCCACGCGAGCTGCAAAGGGGACTCGAGTCATGCCCACCAGACTGCCCGAAGTCGTGAACTTTGGGTAGCCGACAGGCTGGAGACGCAGCGAGGTTACGACCTACACGTATCCTGGAGGTATGTCTTCGGCCGTTCCTCTGAATCTTGGTATCACACAGTCAGCCGGCGCGGGTAAGTCCGCGTACGCCGGGGGTAAGCGAGTGCTGCTCGCGGAGCCGCGTGGCTACTGCGCAGGCGTCGATCGTGCGGTCGAGACCGTCGAGAAAGCATTGGAACAACACGGTGCGCCGGTCTACGTCCGCAAGGAGATCGTCCACAACAAGCACGTGGTCGAGACGCTGTCCGATCGCGGCGCGGTGTTCGTCGAGGAAACCGACGAGGTGCCGGAGGGTTCGCTGCTCGTGTTTTCGGCACACGGCGTTTCCCCTGCCGTGCACACCTCCGCGGCGGAGCGGAACCTGCGCACCATCGACGCCACCTGCCCGCTGGTGACCAAGGTGCACCAGGAAGCGAAGCGGTTCGCTCGCGACGACTACGACATTCTCCTGATCGGTCACGAGGGTCACGAGGAGGTCGAGGGCACGGCAGGCGAGGCTCCCGAGCACATTCAGCTGGTGGACGGCCCCGAGTCGGTCGCCAACGTCACCGTCCGCGACGAGAACAAGGTGATCTGGTTGTCGCAGACCACGCTGAGCGTCGACGAGACGATGATGACTGTCGCCAAGCTGCGCGAGCGTTTCCCGACGTTGCAGGACCCACCCAGCGACGACATCTGCTACGCCACCCAGAACCGTCAGGTCGCGGTGAAGGCGATGGCTCCGGAATGCGATCTGGTGATCGTCGTCGGCTCGAAGAACTCGTCGAATTCGGTGCGTCTGGTGGAGGTTGCCCTGAACGCCGGTGCGCGGGCGAGCTACCTCGTCGACTACGCCAAGGAGATCGACCTGGCCTGGCTCGACGGGGTCGAGACCATCGGCATCACCTCGGGCGCGTCGGTTCCGGAGATCCTGGTGCAGGGCGTCATCGACCTGTTCGCCGAGTACGGATACGCAGACGTGCAGCCGGTCACCACGGCCAACGAGACGCTGGTGTTCTCACTTCCCCGCGAACTTCGTCCGGCTCGGTAAGACCCCCGGGCGCCCACTTCTGTAAGGGCTCCGACCCGATCGCTGACGCCCGTGGGGCCCGTTCAGTCGGTGTGGCGGTCGCGGTAGCGAACCTGCGGCACCGGATGCGGCGGAATGTCGTCCCGATGGGCACCAGGCAGCGAGTGGTTCCCGGGAGCCCGATCGGTGTCGGTGGACGACGGGGTCTGGCTCGATGAGGTGTTCTGGGGAGCTACGACGGGCCGGGACCCGGTGGCGTACGGACCGGGGACCTCACGAGGAGGCTGCACCGGAGTCGACCGTTGGCGGCGATGCTCTGTCGAGTAACGAGGCTCGCCCGATTGCGGCCGCGGTGATTGCCGAGCCTGAGGCTGCTGAGACTGCGGGTATTGCGGGCGCTGGTAGTCGGGTTTTTGGTACTCCGACCTGGCGTGATCCTGCCGAGGTGAATCGGTGTCGGAGTGTCGGTTCTGGGGCGGTGGTACTGCCCCGGACGAGCGGCGTGCGCTCGCGCTCGGATCCGCGACCCGTGACGTGCGCGAGGCCGGATCGGAACGAGAGTCGGTGCCTCTTCGTCCGACGTACGGCCCGGGCACGATGTCGGTGGCCTCGGTAGCGGAAACGGCGCTGCGATCGGCCGATGGGGTAGCCCGCCTGCGGTTGCGTTCGGGACGCGCTTCCTGTGCACGTCGCTGCGCACGGGTGGGCTTGTCGTCACCGGGCTTCGGAGTGCGGCGTGCTGCACTCTCGGACTTCGAGCTTCGCCGAACCGCAGGGGCATGGGTGTTCTGCCGCTTGAGCACGATGCGCAGTGCTCCGAGTCCGACGGCCACGAGGGTACCGAGCAGCATCAACGGGAAGCGATTGACCAGCGGAATCGCGACGTTGAGAATGATGTCCTTGAGGCTGGTACCCGCGTTGTCGGTGAAGTACTGGTACGACAGCGGTACGGCGACGAACAAGATCAGCGGGGCTTGCACCATCGCGGTGAACAGTCCGCGGTAACGAACGAGCACAACGGCTGCGATGCAGCCGAGGATGTAGAAGAACGCGAACGCGCCGGTCAGCTCCGTGCCGCGGGCGGCATCGATGAGGAACCCGAGGAAAGTCAGCCCTGCGGCGATCGCGACGGCACCCCACGCGGGCACACCGGGCAGAGTCGCGAGGATGGATCGGTGATCCAGCGGTACCCCGGATCGGGCACGTTGGGAGGTAGACACCCCTCGAGGTTAGCCGTTGTTCAGCCGACTGCATCGTCGACATGACCGAAGTCGTGCCGGTAGCGGGACGAATCGGACAGTGTCGGACGCCCGTCCACCCGGCCGATCGTCACCGGCTCGGCGTCGAACAGCTCGAGTTCGTGCAGTTTTCTCGCCGTCACGCTCACCCGGGAATCCACCGACCCGACGGTGGAGTTGAAGGAGTCCACGGCCTTGCCGAGATTGGCCCCGAGCTTGTCCAAGTGCGTCGACACGACGCCGATGCGGGTGTACAACTCGCGCCCCAACTGCTGGATGCGCGCCGCATCCTCGGCCAATGATTCCTGCTTCCAGGTGTAGGCCACCGTGCGCAACAGCGCGACCAGGGTGGTGGGGGTGGCCAGGATCACGTTCCGTCCGAAGGCGTACTCGAGCAGGCCCGTATCGGACGTCAGTGCTGCATCCAGAAACGGGTCGCCGGGAACGAACAGCACGACGAATTCCGGCGTCGGCTCGAACGCCTCCCAGTACGCCTTGTCGGCCAACTGATCGATGTGGGTCCGCAGCTGCTTGGCGTGGCGTCGCAGGTTCTTCTCGCGAGCGCCCGGGGCCTCGTCCTGAGCGGCATCGAGGTAGGCCGCGAACGGCACCTTCGCGTCGACGACGATCTGACGACCGCCGGCGAGGCGGACGATCATGTCCGGTCTGATGCCGTCCTTGCTGACCTGAGTATCGAAATCGCAGTGCTTGAGCATCCCCGCCAGCTCGACGACCCGCTCGAGCTGAATCTCTCCCCACCGTCCTCTGATCTGCGGGGCACGCAGCGCCGTCACCAACTGGCCGGTTTGGGTGGACAGATGCATCGACGCTCGGTGCATGCCGGTGACCTGCTCGGACAGCCCTGCGTAGGCCCTGATTCGATTGTGCTCGACTTGCCGGACGTGCTCGGACAGCGCATCGACGGCGTCATGCAACGGCTCGACCAGGTGCGAGACCTGTTGCCCGATCACGGTGGAGTGTCGCCGAGCAGAATCCTCGTTGACCGCGCTCAACGACTGCCGAAGCATGCCTTCGTGCTCGCGCAGCGCAGCAAGTTGCGCCTCGGCCCGCACAGCTCTGTCTCCCATCCGCGAGGCGTGCAGCAACCAGCCCACTACCGCTCCGATGCCGAGGGCCACGAGCAGGCCGAACGCCGTGAGAATGTTCATGGAGACAGATGATGCAGGAAGGTACCGACAGACTTCGCTGCGCGGAGTTCGTGGATCGACCTCGGATCCCGACAGGCCGACGCGCCTCGAATAGTTTGTCGGTGCTTGGCGATAGCGTCGAACTCATGAGAATCCTGCACACCTCGGACTGGCACATAGGTCGCACCTTTCACGGTGTCGACCTGTTGGCCGATCAAGGCGCTGTGCTCGAGTCCATCGCGGAACTGGTTGCGGCACAATCGATCGATGTGGTGGTGGTACCGGGCGACATTTACGATCGCGCGGTGCCCAGCGCCGACGCCGTGCTGGTCTGCAATCGCGGGCTGGAGGCAATTCGAGCAGCGGGTGCCGTGATCGTCGCGACGTCGGGCAACCACGACTCCCCGGCTCGCCTGGGAGCCGGTGCTGCGTTCGCTTCGGCGGGAGGCCTGCACCTGATGACTCGGGTGGGCGATGTCGCCACACCGGTCGTCATCGACGACGAACACGGCGACGTCGCGTTCTACGGCATTCCGTATCTCGAGCCGGAGACCACCCGCGCGGAACTCGACGTTCCCGCAGCGCGTACCCACGCCGAGGTGCTCGGAGCCGCGATGGATCGCGTTCGCGGCGACCTCGAAACGAGAGCCGCTGCAGGACAACATGTTCGGTCGGTCGTGCTCGCGCATGCGTTCATCGTCGGCGGTGAGGCGACCGGTTCCGAGCGGTCCATTTCTTCCGGCGGCATCGAGACCGCACCTGCGTCGGCGTTCGACGGAGTCGACTACGTGGCGCTCGGTCACCTGCATTCTCCGCAGATTCTCACCGACCGAGTGCGGTACTCCGGGTCTCCTCTGCCGTATTCGTTCGGCGAGCGATCGCACCGCAAGGCCGTGTGGATTCTCGAACTCGACGCGAACGGACTCGGCAGCGTCGAGCGAGTGGACCTGCCGGTGGTGCGCGGGCTCGCCCGTATCGAAGGAACGGTCGAGGAGTTGCTCTCGGACGCAACCTATTTCGATGTCGAGGATCACTACGTCTCTGCCGTGCTCACCGACAACGTCCGTCCGGTCGACGCAATGCGATTGCTGCAGCAACGGTTTCGGCACGCGATACACCTGGAGTGGCGTCGCCCCGAGGGGTCGGGCGAGCTTCGCTACCGCGACCGGGTGCGCGGTCGCAGTGATCTCGCCATCGCCACCTCGTTCCTGACGGATATGCGTAGCGAGCCCACCGCAGCGGAGTCGGCGTTGCTGGCCCGCGCGTTGGCGTCGGTACAGCGCGAGGACGAGGTCACCGACGCTGCTGCAGACCGCGGTGCTGCGTGAGGCTGCATTCGCTCGAGATCACCGCGTTCGGACCCTTCGCGGGTACCGAGACGGTCGATTTCGATGCGCTCGGAGCCGATGGGCTCTTCTTGTTGCACGGGCACACGGGGGCCGGCAAGACGACGGTTCTCGACGCCGTGGCGTTTGCCCTGTACGGAACCGTGCCCGGGGCGCGCCGCGAGGGTAAGCGACTGCTGTCCGACCATGCGGCCGTCGGAGCGGTACCGAAGGTGACCCTCGAGGCGACCCTCGGCGGACGGCGCATCCGAATCGTGCGCAGTCCGGAGTTCCTGCGCCCCAAGCTCAGAAGCACCGGAACCACCAAGCAACACGCCAAGGCCAGTCTCACCTGGCTCGACGGTCGCGGGCAGAACCTCACCCGGCTGAGCGAGATCGGCGATGCCGTCAACGCGTTGCTGGGAATGAGCGCCGACCAGTTCTTCCAGGTGGTGCTGTTGCCGCAGGGCGAGTTCGCGCGTTTCCTCCGAGCCGACAGTGACGAGCGAGGGAGCCTGCTCGAAAGGCTCTTCGACACAGGCCGATTCGGTGACGTCGAAGAGTGGTTCGCGCAGCGCCGCCGAGAGTTGGCCGCCGATCTCGCCGATGCCCACCACAACATCGACATCATGCTCGGGCGGGTGTCGCAGGCATCGGGAGTGCCCGAGCCCGTCACCGACGACCGCGAACAACAGGACCCGCTCGACTGGGCGGCCGACGTCCTGGCCGACGCTCGCCAGAATCGGACCCTTGCTCAGGGGCGCGCGGTGTTGGTCGACGCGGCAGCTCGGCGTGCGTCCGAGGCGCTGGCTCAGGCCACGATCGTTCTGGATCTGCAGCACAGGCGTGCTCTCGCCGAGGAGCAACTCGCACAGCACCACGACGGGGAGGCGGCACGAGCAGCGCGCAGAACCGAACTGGCCGACTCCGCGGCCGCAGGACCTATCGCCGACGCCGCTGCGGACCTGTCTTTGGCGCGTGCGGCGGGCGAGGCGGCTACCGCCGCGCTGGCCGCAGCCGAACGCGAGCTACCGACGTCGCGGGAGGGGCAGCGGTTTCACGATGCACTGCATTGGCCACCCGCGCCGGGTGATCCTGCGGACGAGCGCACCGTCGTCGCGCAGTTCGTGCGGGACTGGACCACCGACGTCGCACGAATGCAGTCGTTGCTCGGCGTCGTACGCGAAGCAGACAAGCTCGACGGTGCCCTGGTCGACTATCGAGCGCAACAACGCAGCATTGCAGCGCAGATCGAGCGCACCGAGCAGCAGCAGGCTTCGATGCCCGAGAAGATCGCGGCCGCCGAATCTCGGGCGGCGCGAGCAGAGGCGGCCGCGACACAGCTGCCGGGCCTCGACGAGCGCTGCGAACGGGCTCGCGTGGCCGCGGAATCCGCCATCGAGTTGGTGCGCAAGCGCGCCGCGCTGGCCGAGAGCGAACGGTTCCGCGACTCTGCCGCTGCCGCACACAACACCGCGTGGGAGCACCTGCTCGATCTTCGTGAGCGCCGCATCGACGGGATGGCAGCAGAGCTGGCGGCCCGATTGAAAGACGGCGAGCCGTGCCAGGTGTGTGGATCGGCCGCGCATCCTCACCCCGCTGCGGCCTCGACGTCGACGGTGACCAAGGCTCAGGAAGACAAGGCAGCCGCCGCCGAACGTAAGGCGGCTGCCGCCCTCGATCAGGCGGTCGGGTCTGTCGCGGAGGCCAGACTCGCAGTGGACCTGCTGCACGATCGCACCGGGGGCGCGACTCTCGCGCAGCTGACCCAGGCCCTCGATACGGCAACGAGTTCGGTGCAGGATGCTCGTGCGAGCGCCGCGGATGCCGACCCGGCGAGGGCGGAACTGAGCCGACTGCGCCGCGAGACGGACGAACTGACGGTCACGTTCAACAACCTCGTCGCGTCGCGCGTGGCCGTGGACGAGCGGATATCGGCCACCGAGGAATCGCTGGCGCAGATGCGCGCGTCGGTGTCGCAGGAAGTGGGCGGGGGCGAGTCGCTCATCGATCGCATTGCCGAACGTGAGGCCCTGATCGACGGTGCCCGGCGAATTCAGGAGGCGCGGATCGTCTGGCTCGATGCGACTGCGCAGTCCGATGCACTGCGCGCCGAACTGGTCCGACGCGTTGCCGCATCGAGTTTCGACTCCGTCGAGGCTGCGGCCGCATCCGCTCTCACCGCAGATCGCGTCGAGCGAATCGAGGCCGAACTTCGCGCCGCCGACGAGCGGCGGGCGCATGCCGAACACGTACTACGTGAGCCCACCATCGTCGCCGTCGCCGGGCATGCGCCGGTGGACCTCGATCCGCTGCGACAGGCCTGTACCGAGCTCGACCGGCAGGTCAGATCCGCCGCCGCCACGGTAGCGGAATGCCGAAGGCGCGCAGACGATCTGGAACGACTGATCGCCGAACTGTCGACTGCGGCCGAGGCCATCGCGCCGCAACGCGCGGAATTCGACGAGCTCGCCAACCTGGCGGACGTGGTGGCCGGGCGCGGTCAGAATGCCAGGAAGATGTCGCTGCGGTCCTATGTTCTCGCGTCCCGGCTCGAGGACGTCGCCGAGTCGGCCTCTGCGCGACTGCGTCGGATGTCTTCGGGGCGATACGAATTCGTTCATTCCGACGAGGCGGGTGCTCGCGGTAAGCGTGGTGGTCTCGGCCTCGACATCCGCGACGACTACACCGGTGTCGTGCGCTCGGCCAAGACTCTCTCCGGTGGGGAGGCGTTCCTCGCGTCGCTGGCTCTCGCGTTGGGACTCGCCGACGTCGTGGCTGCCGAATCCGGTGGTGTCGTGCTCGACACCATGTTCATCGACGAGGGGTTCGGCACGCTCGATGCCGACACTCTCGAGCAGGTGATGGCCGTCCTCGACGAACTACGTGCAGGCGGACGCGTCGTCGGGGTCGTCAGTCACGTCGACGAGATGCGCCAGCGCATTCCCAGTCGCCTCTACGTCAAGCGGGAGCGCACCGGTTCGACGCTTCAGGTCGTCGCGTCCTGACCTGACGCAGTCTTGTCCGGCTTCGACTCGTCCTCGTCGTCCAGACCGGCCTGTTCGTCGGTCAGTCCCTCGGGCGGCGGGATTTCGTCTTCGAGTTCGTCCTGGTCCGGTTCGTTCGAGCGCGCGTCGATCTGTTCGGACAGGTACCGGATCAGCACTGCGGCAACAGCAGCCGCCGGGACCGCGAGAAATGCCCCGATGATGCCGAACAACGAGCTGCCACCCGCCACCGCGAGGAGCACGATCGCGGGATGCAGGTTCATGCTTCGACTCTGCAGAATCGGCTGCAGCACATTGCCTTCCAACTGCTGCACCGCGACGATGATGGCGAGCACGATCAGCGCCGTCGTCAGCCCGTTCGCCACCAGGGCCACGAGAACTGCGAGCGCACCCGCGACGAACGCACCGACGATCGGAATGAACCCGCCGAGGAACGTCAGCGTTGCGAGTACCAGCGCCAGCGGAACGCCGAGAATGACGAGTCCGAGGCCGATGAAGAAGGCGTCGATGAAACTGACGATGGCCTGAGTACGGATGAAGCCGCCGAGCGTCGCCCACATCCGAGAGAGCACCTCGCCCAGATGGCGGCCGGCGCGACCACCGGAGAACCCGTGCAGCCACGGCAGGAACTTCGGACCGTCCTTGACGAAGAAGAACGACAGAACCAGCACCAACGCCAGAGTGACCAGCAGCGAGCCGGCTGCCGATACGCCGCTGAACACGCCGGTAGCGATGACGTCCCCGCTGTCCTGCAGCCGCGAGATGATGGCCGACACGGCCGTATCGATCTGGTCGTCACCGATGTTGAGCGGCGGCCCCTTCAGCCAGTCCTGAACCTGCGCAATTCCGCCCGACGCCTGGTCCACCAACTCGGGAGCCTGCTCGGCCACCGACGGGATGATCAGGGTGATGACACCGCCGATGACGACGAAGAACACCACGAGCGAGACCGACGCGGCCAGCGCGGGAGGAAATCCGAGCCGCATCATCAGTTTCGCCGGCGGCCACAACACCGTCGCGACGATGACCGCGAGCAGGACCGGCAACAGGATCACCCACAGATGACCGATCAGCCAACCGAACACCCACGCTCCGGCCGCGATCGACACCAGGATGAGCGACCACTTGGCGAGCCACAGGCCGCCGACCCCGATGAGGTCTCCGCGGTCCTTGCCGGACTTGGCGGATGCCGTGGATTTTCCTGGCACTGCCGATTCGGTCACTGGGGCTTCCTCACATTCGGCGGATGGCGGATCGTGAAGAACCATAACGCCCGGGACCGTTCGACCGTGGGCCACCGCCACCCGACGCGGCAGCGGTCAGGCGCTCTCGTGCGCCAACAGCCATTTCTTCGCGGGCAGCCCCCATCGGAATCCGCCGAGCGCGCCGCCGATGCGGACCACCCGGTGACACGGCACGAACAGCGCGGCGGCATTGCGCGCACAGGCGGACGCCGCACCTCGGATGGCGGCGGGCCGGCCGGAGAGCTCCGCGAAGTGGGAGTAGGTCACCGGGGCTCCGGGTTCGACGGTGCGCAGTACATCCCAGGCATGCATCAGGAATTCACCGGACCGTTGCGCGACGCGCACATCGTCGATGCGTGTCAGCTCGCCGCGGTGGTAGGCGTCGACGGCTTCGGTGACCGTACCGAGGTCGGCGGCACTGCGAACGGTGTCGGGTCGCATCGTCGGGTGGATCAGGATTCGCAGTTCTTCGACATCATCGGTCCAGCCCGACGCGAGTACGCGCTGATCGTCGTCGACGATCGTGGTGAACGGGCCGATCGGGGTGTCCCGGGTGGCGGACGTAGCGGTCATGGCTGTCTTCTTTCCAATGCGGTGATCCACAGGTGCATCGAGACGTAGGAACGCCACGGAGCCCAGCGGGCGGAGTCCTTCAACGAGATGTCCAGCGCAGCCGCGCCTTGGCGAACGACCAGGTCGGTGTCGAGGAGAACGTCGGGGTCGCCGAGCAGCCGCATCACGACATAGCGAGCGGTCCACGGTCCGATACCTTTGAGCGCCAGCAGTTCTCGCTCCAGTTCGGGACCCTCGCGCGCGGGATGCAGCTCGACGGTTCCCGACGCGATGGCGTCGGCGACGCGGATGACGGTCTGTACGCGGGCCGCAGGGCCGGTGAGAACTTCGTGACCGCGTTCGGCGATGAGGGCGGGATCGGGAAACAACCTGGTGACGGTGTTGTTGCCGAGGTCGACTGGTTCACCCAGCGCGTCGACGAGCCGGGCAGTGTGGGTGGCTGCAGCTTTCAGCGAGATCTGTTGCCCGATAACGGTGCGCAGCAACATCTCTGCGCCGTCGACCACCCCGAGTGCCCGAATTCCGGGATGGGCCTCGACGCTCGGTGCCAACTGCGGGTCGGTGCGTAGGGCCTCGTCGACGGCAAGCGGATCGGCGTCGAGGTCGAGAAGATGTCGGATTCGGGCGACGGCGGGAGCGAGGTCTCGCATGTCCTGCAATGTCACTGCGGCACTGACGAATCCGTCCATCACTCGCAGCGCGACCAGTCCGCCGGCGTGCGGCAGGCGCAGTGATCGGACGTATTCTCCGTCTTCGGAGAACGATTCGATGCCCTCGACCACGTGACCACGAAGGAACCACTCGATCCAGCCGCGGTCCAACGGCTGGCGGTAGGGCAGTCGCAAGGTGACCGTTCCACCTGCGGTTGTCACCGCGGTGCGGTGTGCCTCCCGCCGCAGGGTGGACGGATCGACAGCGAACACTTCCTTGACGGTGTCGTTGAACTGCCGAACACTGGAAAAGCCGGCAGCGAAGGCGATGTCGGCCATCGTCATGTCGGTGGTCTGAATCAGTGTGCGGGCGGTGTGTGCCCGGTGCGCGCGGGCCAATGCCAGCGGGCCTGCACCGACCTCGGCCGTCAACACCCGTGTCAGTTGCCTGCTCGAGTAACCGAGGGTGCTGGCGAGGCCGTCGACGCCGCCGCGCTCGACGGCCCCGTCGGAGATCAGTCGCATTGCGCGAGAGCTGAGGTCGGAGTGGATGTTCCACCGCGGGGAACCGGGCGTGGCGTCGGGCTGGCAGCGGCGGCAGGCACGGTAGCCGGATTGTTGCGCTGCAGCGGCAGTGGCCAGGAACGAGACGTTGCCCGGCTTGGGTGTGCGTGCCGGGCAGGACGGTCGGCAGTAGATGCCGGTGGTGGATACGGCGGTGAAGAACTGGCCGTCGAACCGTGCGTCACGCGAGGAGACCGCGCGATAACACCGATCGAAGTCCAGTTCTTGCACCTGCCGTTCGCTGCTCATGCTCCTACTGTGTCAGCGCGATCCCGCCAGTGCTAGCGGGAATCGGACAGCACCGTGTCAGCAGCACCGTGCCCCCGGATTTCGGTCCGCTTCCGCGTGCCGGTCCTTCCAGTACTGCCGCACGGTCGGCGGCTCCTGGCCCGGATGGTGCCGAGCCAGGTGGGCGACGTAGTGGTCGTAATCGTGGTCGCCCATCACCGAGGTGATCCACCACCACAGCCCGCGCATCTAGTGCGCCGATCCGGGTCTGCGGACGGTGCCCGCGTCGATCAGCTCGTCCCACTCGGCCTGGACTTTTTTCTCGGCCGGAGTGAGCACAAATCCGGCGGGGCCGAAGATCTTCGACGGCACCTCCGGCTCTTCGTTGTCCGGCAGTTCGGCTCCGCGAACGGCCTTGATGCACACCCACACTCCGGCGATCACGACGACCAGGACGAGTACCGCGAAGATGATCGACAGCGTGCCCTGGATGAAGGTGTTGCGGATGACGGCGTCGATGGCCTCGGGTGTCTTGGCGCTGCCGAACTCGGTCAGCCCCTGCGCCTTGGCGTCGCGGAACTGCGAGTGCTGAGTCCAGTAGCCGATGGCCGGGACCGAGGAGAAGATCTTCTGGTACGAGGCCGTCATGGTGACGATCAGGTCCCAGGCGAGCGGAATACCGGGAATCCAGGCCCACTTGTAGAGACCTCGTTTGACGACGATGACCATGACCACCGTCAACGCGATCGCCGCGAGCAACTGGTTGGCGATACCGAACAGCGGGAACAGGGTGTTGATACCGCCCAGTGGATCGGTGACGCCCATGAGAAGGATTGCGCCCCAGGCCGCGACGACGATCAGCGAGCAGATCCACGCGCCGGGACGCCACGACGGATCCTTGAACTTCTTGGCCGAGGCTCCGGGCAAATTGCCGATGCTGTCGGAGAGCATGAAGCGCGCGACGCGGGTACCGGCGTCGACCGTGGTGAGAATGAACAGTGCCTCGAACATGATCGCGAAGTGGTACCAGAACGACTTGAGCGATTCGCCGCCGAACACCTGGTGCAGTACCTCGGACATGCCGAACGCGAGTGTCGGTGCTCCGCCGGTGCGAGAGATGATCGATTCCTCGCCCACATCGGTTGCCGCCTGACTCAATTCGGCCGCCGAAATGTCGCCGCCGCTCAGCCCCAATCCGTTGACGTACGTCGCCGCAGTCTCCGGGGTGCCGCCGGTCAATGTCGCCGGTGCGTTCAATGCGAAGTAGATGTGCTGATCGAGAACGCAGGCGGTGATGAGCGCCATGATGGCGACGAACGACTCGGTGAGCATGCCGCCGTAGCCGATCATGCGCATCTGCTTTTCCTTCTCGAGCAACTTCGGCGTGGTGCCGGAGGAGATCAGAGCGTGGAAACCGGAGAGTGCACCGCAGGCGATGGTGATGAACAGGAACGGGAACAGCGATCCCGCGAACGCCGGGCCGTTGCCCTCGGTGGCGAAGCTCGTCATGGCGGGCATCTGAATCTCGGGACGAGCGATGAGAATGCCGACGGCCAGCAGCGCGATTGTGCCGACCTTCATGAACGTCGACAGGTAATCGCGCGGGGCGAGCAACAGCCACACCGGCAGGATGCAGGCGAGCAGGCCGTAGCCGATCAGCAACCAGGCGACGGTCACCTTGGAGAGGGTGAACCAGTCGGTGCCCCACTCGGTTTCGGCAACCCAGCCGCCGGCGACAATGGCGAACAGCAGCAGGACGACACCGATGAGCGAGACCTCGGTGACGTTGCCCGGTCGCAGGTAGCGCAGGTACACGCCCATGAACAGTGCGATCGGGATGGTCAGCGCGATGGAGAAGACTCCCCATGGGCTTTCGGCGAGCGCGTTGACGACGACGAGTGCCAGCACCGCGATCAGGATGATCATGATGACGAACACCGCGATCAGCGCCGCGGTACCACCGACGACGCCGAGTTCGTCGCGGGCCATCTGGCCGAGGCTGCGGCCGTTGCGGCGCGTCGAGATCCACAGCACCAGGAAGTCCTGGACTGCACCGGCGAACACGACACCGATGATGATCCACATCGTGCCGGGTAGGTAGCCCATCTGGGCGGCGAGCACGGGTCCGACGAGGGGACCGGCTCCGGCGATGGCGGCGAAGTGGTGGCCGAACAACACCCGACGATCGGTCGGCATGTAGTCCTTGCCGTTTTCCAGAATCTCGGCCGGTGTCGCTCTGTCGTCGCGAGGAAAGACGATCTTGCGTTCGATCAACCTGGCGTAGAAGCGGAACGCGAAGATGTAGGTGCAGACGGCGGCGATGACGAACCAGACGGCGTTGGGGTTCTCCCCGCGCACGATGGCGATGATCGTCCAGGCGACGCCGCCGAGTAGGCCGATGGCGACGAGCATCAGACGCTTGGCCGTGCTCATCGGATGTGACTCGACGATGCCGACGGGTGGTAGGTCGGGATCTGTCTTCAGCAGTTCGACGTGTGGATCGTCGGGTGCTTTCAGTGACATGTGTGGGGTCTCCAGGATCGCAGGTGTGACTGCGATCACCCTATGTGGGCAGCCGGTGCTCGTCCTCGAATCGACGCATCGCGTTGCGCCCGGCGGTCGCTGGAGTGCGACGAACGGAGATGTCGCCGGGGGCGTCAGCTACCGAGCGCGTCGTCGACGGCCCGAGCGCTGAGTACCTGATCCAGCACCAGTGCTGCGCTACCGATGACCCCCGAGAGGTCACCGTGGGTGGTGGCCTGGATGGTGAGCGCCTTGGTGGCCAGTGCGGTTGCGTTTCCGTAGACGGTTTCGCGCAGTCCTGCAACGAAGATGTCGTATGCATTGGCCATGTCGCCGCCGACGATGAGGACCTCGGGGTTGAGTAGATTGACGGCTCCGGCCAGGGTTTCGCCGATGTGGCGTCCACTGTCGCGAATGAGTCTGCGTGCTTCGGGATCACCGCTGACCGCGAGGTCGACGACACCGCGGATGTGGCCCACTTCTCGGCCCTGCTCGTTCAGCGCGCGCACCAGTGCCCAGCCGCCGGCGATGGCCTCGAGGCAACCACTGTCGCCGCACCGGCACGCGACGCCCGCTGCGGCTGCGGTCTTGGTGTGGCCGAATTCGCCTGCAGCGCCCAATGATCCACGCTGTAGTGCGCCGCCCGCGACGATCCCGGCACCGAGACCCGTCGAGGCCTTGACCAAGAGCGCGTTCTGGAATCGATCTCGATTGTCCCGGCGTTCGGCCAGGACCATCGCGTTGGCGTCGTTGTCGAGAAAGACCGGAGCAGATGTGGTGTCGGCGAAGAACGGGGCCAGTGGCACTCCGTCCCAGCCGTGCATGATCGGTGAGTCCAGGCTGCACCCGCGCGCGGTGTCGGCGGTGCCGGGGATGGACAGGCCCACGCCGAGAATGCGATGTTCGGTTCGGTGCGATTCGTCGAGCAATGCCTGCAAACGCTTGGTGATCTGCGGCATCAGCTCGTCCGGTCCGATGCCGATTTCCTGATCGACGGTATCGCCGGCGAGAAATTCCCCACCGAGAGTGAAGACGCCCAGTTGCGAGCGGCTTCGTCCGATCGCAGCCGCGAGCACGACACCCGCGTCGACGTCGAAGGACAATCGCGCCGGGGGGCGTCCACCCGTCGACTGGGTGTCCTCGGTTTCGATGATCAAGCCGAGTCCGGCGAGTGCGGCGACACGGGAGGCGACGGCCGATCGGGACAGTCCGGTGATGCGGCCCAATTCGGATCGGGTGTCGGCTTCGCCGTCGCGAACCAGAGCGAAGATCTCACCTGCGGTCGCAGGTGGAGCGCTCATGCGCGGCATCGACATATACGCCATTCAACCAACTGGCAACTTTTACGGCAACACCCTAAGAATAGCTACTTAGAACTTTGAAAAACATAAGTTGGGTTGCTGATCGACTTAACTGGCTTTAGGCTGAGTCGTGAGAGACCGAACATCGGAGATACTCATGGACACACTTCATCCGGTCCTGCGTCAGGTCACCGACCGCATCGCAGACCGCAGCCAGTCCGACCGCACCACATATCTCGCTCGAATCGCTGCTGCCGGGGATCGAGGCCCGGCCCGTGGCCGACTTGCCTGCGCCAACATCGCCCACGGCTTCGCGGCCTCCGGCAAGGCCGACAAGCAAGCGCTGCGCGGCATGGTCAAGCCCAACATCGCGATCGTCTCCGCCTACAACGACATGCTCTCGGCGCACAAGCCGTTCGAGACCTACCCGGCCGTACTGAAGAAGTCGGTGATCGACGCCGGCGGCATCGCGCAGTTCGCCGGTGGCGTCCCCGCGATGTGCGACGGCATCACGCAGGGCCGCGACGGCATGCAGCTCTCACTCTTCAGCCGCGACATCATCGCGATGTCGACGGCAATTGCGTTGTCCCACGACATGTTCGACGCCACCCTGATGCTCGGGGTGTGCGACAAGATCGTCCCCGGAATGCTCATCGGCGCACTGAGTTTCGGCCATCTGCCCGCGGTGTTCGTGCCCGCCGGTCCGATGACGTCCGGACTTCCCAACGGCGAGAAGGCAAAAGCGCGTCAGCTCTACGCCGAGGGCAAGGTGGGGCGTGAGGCGCTGCTGGATGCTGAGGCCGCGTCGTATCACGGCAGTGGCACGTGCACGTTCTTCGGAACGGCCAATTCCAATCAGCTGCTCATGGAGGTCATGGGTCTGCATCTGCCGGGCTCGTCGTTCGTCAACCCCGGAACCGCGATGCGCGACGCGCTCACCCGCGAGGCCGCCCACGTCGTCACCGGTCTGACGTCACTCGGGGACAACTACACCCCGGTGGGGGAGGTCGTCGACGTCAAGTCGATCGTGAACGGCTGCGTCGCACTGCTGGCCACCGGCGGCTCGACCAACCACACGATGCACCTCGTTGCCATCGCGAAAGCTGCCGGCATCACGCTGACGTGGCAGGACCTGTCCGATCTGTCGGCCGTGGTGCCGCTGATGGCCAGGATCTATCCCAACGGCAAAGCCGACGTCAACCACTTCCACGCGGCCGGTGGCCTCGGTTTCGTCATCGGGTCTCTGCTCGACGCCGGATTGATGCACGAGGACGTGAAAACCGTTGCCGGGCAGGGTCTGCGACGCTACACGCAAGAGCCGAAGCTCGACGGCGACGGGGTGATGTGGCAGGACGGTACTCGGATGAGCCACGACGACACCGTGTTACGTGGCGCGAACGAGCCGTTCAGCGCCGACGGCGGACTGAAGGTGCTGACCGGGCCGATCGGAAAGTGTGTCATCAAGACTTCTGCATTGGCATCCGAGCATCGGGTGGTCACCGGACCGGCGCGAGTGTTCGACGACCAGGCGGACTTCCTCGCGGCATTCGATGCAGGGCTTCTCGACGGCGACTTCGTTGCGGTGCTGCGTTATCAGGGTCCACAGGCGAACGGCATGCCCGAGTTGCACAAGCTGACCCCGGCACTCGGAATCCTGCAGGACAAGGGGCGGTCCGTAGCGCTGATCACGGACGGCCGGATGTCCGGTGCCTCCGGCAAAGTCGCTGCGGCAATTCACCTCACGCCCGAGGCCGCGAGCGGGGGACCGATCGCGAAAATTCTCGACGGTGACATCATCACCCTCGACTCTCTCGACGGCACATTGTCGATCGACGTTCCGCTCGACGAGTTCGAGGCTCGACCGGTCACCGGACGAGTCCTCGACAAGGACGAATGGTCCAGCACCGGTCGTGACCTGTTCTCGGGCATGCGTGCGCTCGTCGGCCCTGCCGACGAGGGTGCAATGTTCGTCATGCGCTGAGCCCGACAACTTCGAATGAAGGTAAGAACGTGACTGCATCTCTGCTCGACCGCGTACCCGTCATCCCCGTCGTCGTCATCGAGAACCTCGATGATGCTGTTCCGATCGCACGCGCCCTGGTGGCGGGCGGAGTGCCCGTCATCGAGCTGACGTTGCGGACTCCGGTGGCACTCGACGCAATCGAGCGCATCGCGGGGGAGGTCCCCGAGATCCTCGTGGGCGCGGGCACGATCATCACTCCCGGCCAGGCCGAGCAGGCCACCGACGCGGGTGCTCAGTTCTTGGTCTCGCCCGGCTGCACGCCTTCGCTGACGAAGGCCATGCGAGATACCGGACTTCCGCATCTGCCCGGTGCCGCAACGGTATCCGAGGTGCTCACGCTGCTCGAAGCCGGTTATACCGAGCTGAAGTTCTTCCCGGCCGAGGCATCCGGTGGCGCGAATTTCTTGAAGTCGATCCACTCGCCGATCCCGGCCGCACGATTCTGCCCGACGGGTGGAATCTCCACCGCCAATGCGTCGGCGTACCTGGCGCTGCCGAACGTCGGATGTGTGGGGGGATCGTGGCTCACTCCGGCCGCGGCTGTAGCAGAACAAGATTGGGATGCAATCGTCGCTCTGGCGGCAGCCACGGCCGAACTGGTCTGAAATTCCCCCTCCTCCGATGGAACCAGACGTGACGATGCGGCGTCCAACTAGCTGTCCGTCATCGAACAATCGGGGGAAATTCTCATGTCAGGTCCGTACGAGCAACCGTTCCCAGCCGCACAGTCGTTTCCAGCGGGGCAGTCCTTTCCGGCCGCGCAGCCGTATTCGCAGCCAGCTGCTCTGCCGTCCTCCAATGCAGGGTGGGCCGTCGTGGCCGTCATCTTCTTCTGGCCGTTGGCCATTCCCGCGTTCAACCACGCACTGAAGGTGCACCCACTGTGGATGATGGGAGACGTTCAGGGAGCAGAGTATTCGTCGAATCGGGCCGGGTTCTTCGGGAAGCTGTCGCTGATCATCTTCGGTGCCTTCATCGTTCTCTACCTTGCATTCATCGGCTTGGTCGTCTCGACCATGTGACCGGTCGACGGCGGTGTGCTGCTCACCCGCGGGTGACCGAGATGCCGCCGTCGACGTAGAGGGTCGTCCCGTGGACCATCGCGGCGTTGTCCGAGACCAGGAACAGAACGCCGTCGGCGATGTCCTGCGGCGAGAGCACTGTGCCTGCCGGCGTTCCGGCTGTCATCGCGTCGAGTACTTGACGAGCATCCTCGTTGCCCGGGGTCAGAGTCGCTCCGGGCGCGAGGGAGTTCACCCGCACGCCGCGTGGGCCGAACTCTGCAGCCCAACTGCGGGTGAGCTGTTCGTCGGCGGCTTTGGTGGCGGAGTACATGGCGGCGAAAGGACTGCCCAGCGTGGCCATCCACGACCCGATGTTCACGATGACTCCGCTACCGCGCTCGGCCATGGCAGGGGCCAGCGCGCCGACGAGTACGTGTGGAGCTCGGACGTTGACGGCAAGCATCGTGTCGAGCTGGTCGTCGGGCAGGTCCGCGGTGGCGGTGGCCGGATAGATGCCGGCGTTGTTGACGAGAATGTCGACGCGGCCGCCGAGATCGTCGGTGGTGCGGGCAGCGAACTCGCGGAGCTCCTGGTAGCTGCCCGAGAGATCGACGTCGACGAAGGTCGCAAGGCCGCCTGCTCCTGTGATGCGGTGCGCCAGGGCCTTGCCGCGCTCGGCGTCGCGGCCGCTGACGACCACCGATGCCCCCTCGGCGGCGAGGGTGAGCGCAATGGCAGCACCGATTCCACTGGTCGATCCGGTGACGACGGCGGTGCGTCCGAGGAGTTGCGGAGAAGTAGTAGAAGTCATGACGCCATGTCTACGGTCGGTCGAGGCAGCGAACCAGGCGTCGTTCTGCCTAGGTCTGTCATGACCAGGTTGGCAATCGCCCATGTCGCTACTGTGGAATTCGTGAACAAAGACAGGTCCGCCCTCAGCGCGTTTCTGCGTGATCGGCGCGACCGCATGACCCCGATCGAGGCCGGGGTTCGCACATACCCCGGTGCCCGACGGGTGCCTGGGCTTCGGCGCGAAGAACTCGCGGCTCTGGCCGGAGTGAGTCCGGATTACTACAGCAAACTCGAACAGGGTCGCCAGGCCAATGTCTCACCCGAAGTACTGCTGGCAATCGCCGGCGCGTTGAAGCTCGATGAGGTCGAGTCTGCGCATCTACTCGATCTCGCATCCCCGGCGATGCCCACCGAGGATGTTGCGCAGCTACCGAATCCAGGGCTGCTCCAGGTCATGCAGGCGCTCGACCATGTGCCGGTGATCCTGCTCGGGCGCAGCGGGGTCATTCTGGCCAGCAACTCGCTGGTTCGATCCGTACTGAGTCTGCAACCGACGGTTGGGCACACGTTGTTCCACTATCTGTTTCGCAACCCCATCGCCCGCGAGCGAATCGTCAATTGGTCGCAGTTCGCGGCGGCCTCGGTCGCGGCGCTTCGCCGCGATCTTGCCCGTCGACCGGGAGACCCGACCCTGACTGCGTTGATCAACGAATTGCGTTCGTCCGAGCCTAATTTCGAGCAATGGTGGAGCGATCACGAGGTCGCCGAATTTGCAGGTGCCACCAAGATCATTCAGCACCCGGCGGCAGGCACCCTGCAATTCGGGATCGAGTTTCTGACGTCGCCGAGCGCGCCGGATCAAAATCTGATCGTCTACACAGTCGAGGAAGGGTCGAGCACGGCGAAAGTCCTGCCGATCCTGGCGAGCTGGGAACCGAGTTCGGCGATCACCTCTTGACCTGAACAACGCTCGAGGTTTTAGCGTCGTAGCCATGGACACACTCGGTCTCGGCACAATCGGAATTTCCATCGACGTGTCACCGTCGTACCTCGACGATGTGCGGGAATTGGAATCACTCGGATTCACCTCGTTCTGGCTGCCGGGCGGTCAGATCGATCGACTCGGCAGGCTGGCCGATCTGGTCCGCGCGACCGAGACTGCGACCATCGTTCCGGCGATCGTGCCGGTCGATGTGTACTCGCCTGCGCAGACCGGAGAACTGTTCGACGAGCTCTCGGGCACCGGTCGATTCGTCCTCGGCCTCGGTGGGCCGCAGAGTGCTCGGCCTCTGGCCGGGTTGAGGAAGTACCTCGACGAGCTCGAGGTGCCCGCCGATCATCTTCTGCTCGCGGCGCTCGGTCCGAAGAAATTGGAGATGGCGCGGAACCGCGCCGCCGGCGCAATCGGGTTGCTGGTGACGCCGGAGTGGACGGCGCAGGCGCGCGGTGCACTCGGTGGGTCGACGTTGGTGGTCGACCAGTTCGTCGTGGTCGATTCCGATCCGGATCGAGCGCGCGCTGCAGCGCGGGAGCCGCTGAGCTTTCTCGCCACGGTCCCTGGCTATCGGCAGAACTTCCTGCGTATGGGCTTCACCGAGGCGGACGTGGACGAGCTCAGCGACCGACTGGTCGACGGCCTGGTGGTGTGGGGGAGCATCGACGACATCGCCGAGAGTGTGGCCGCGCACCACGCTGCCGGCGCAGATCACGTGGTTCTTGCGCCGCTGGGTGCGTCGAGTATCGACGCTGGCCGGGCACTGTCGGAGCTGGTGGCGTTGTCAAAGTAGACTCCATAGACCGTGAGCCTCACCCTCGGAATCGTCGGACTGCCCAACGTCGGCAAGTCCACCCTCTTCAATGCACTGACCAACAACGATGTGCTGGCCGCGAACTACCCGTTCGCCACCATCGAGCCCAACGTCGGTGTGGTCGCGTTGCCGGATCCCCGGCTCGAGAAGCTGGCCGAGGTGTTCGGGTCGGAGAAGCTCGTGCCTGCGCTGGTGTCGTTCGTCGACATCGCCGGCATCGTCAAGGGAGCGTCCGAGGGCGCTGGCCTGGGCAACAAGTTCCTCGCCAACATTCGTGAGGCCGACGCCATCTGCCAGGTCGTTCGTGTCTTCGCCGACGACGACGTGGTGCATGTCGACGGTCGCGTCGACCCGACCGCAGACATCGAGGTCATCGAAACCGAACTCGCGATCGCCGATCTGCAGACTCTCGAGAAGGCAATCCCGCGCCTCGAGAAAGAGGTGCGGATCAAGAAGGATCGCAAGCCTGCGCTCGACGCAGCTCTGGCCGCACAGGCTGTGCTGAACGACGGCAAGACGCTGTTCTCGGCCAAGGCGAAGCTGGATTTCGAGCTTCTCGGTGAATTCCAGCTGCTCACCACCAAGCCCTTCCTGTACGTCTTCAACGCCGACGAGTCGGTGCTGACCGACGACGCGAAGATCGGCGAACTAGCTCGCCTCGTCGCGCCCGCTGACGCGGTGTTCCTCGACGCGAAGATCGAATCCGAGTTGCTCGAACTCGACAAGGAATCGGCAGCGGAACTGCTCGAATCCGTCGGACAGACCGAGCCCGGTCTCGATGCGTTGGCTCGCGCAGGCTTCCACACTCTGGGCTTGCAGACCTACCTCACCGCAGGCCCGAAAGAGGCCCGCGCGTGGACAATTCACCGGGGAGACACCGCCCCGCAGGCAGCGGGCGTCATTCACACCGACTTCGAGCGCGGCTTCATCAAGGCCGAAATCGTTTCTTTCGACGACCTGATTGCCGCAGGGTCGATGGCCTCGGCCAAGGCCGCGGGCAAGGTGCGCATCGAGGGCAAGGACTACGTCATGTCCGACGGCGATGTGGTGGAGTTCCGCTTCAACGTTTAGGAACGATGCTGCTGGGGACGAAACCCCAGGTGGCTACTCGACGTTTCCATAAGAAACGCCTGTTCACAGGCAGTGTGTGTACGCCCCGTAGGCGCGCCGTATGCACGGTGCGCTGAGGCCTTGAACGGGGTGCGATGGGGCTAGGACGGGGCTACGGCCAACCGTAATCGCGGGCCGTTGCGAGTCTCCTAGACTCGGCGATGTGCTGACACTTTTGGTGGACACGTCCACTTGGCTGGACCTAGCCAAGCGCCGTGATGGGCAGAAGACGATCTACACAATTGGTGAGCTGATCGGTGACGGAGAGCTTCAGCTGCTCGTCCCGCCAGTTGTTGTCGAAGAGTTTGCGCGAAACCGTCCACGGGTTGAGGCTTCGATCACAACGAGCTTGGCAGATAGGCTTCGTTCGCTACGAAGAGAGGTTCGGGACTTCGGTGGTGATGCCCACGCCGAGACGCATGACGCCTTGGACGAGCTGGCACATCACGCCCCGCTTATTGGTGCGATGACAACGCGCAACTTTGACGACATCGATGCGCTTCTGAAGGCAGGTGTTTCCGTTCAGTCGACCGATGCCGAACGGTCGAAGGTCGTTCAACGAGGGCTCGACAAGCGCGCGCCACTCCACAAAAACAAAAACAGCGTCGCTGACGCACTTATCCTCGAGGGCTTTGCCACTGCGGTAGAAGAGGCTGATCTGTTGCAACACCCTCACGTATTCGTATCTACCAACCACGATGACTTCTCAGCAGAAAACGGGGACCGTCGACTGCCTCACCCCGACCTTGCAGAAATATTCGCCGTGGACGGCTCGGATTATCGGCTTGGGGTAGACGGTCTGTTGGAGGCATTGTCTGACTACTTCGGCGACGATTACTTATCTGATATCAACCAGCACATGGGTTTTCTTGAGGATCCAAGACGGCTAGACGAGATCCTTTCGGCTGAGAATGAACTGTTCGACCGGCTTTGGTATCACTACAGCCTGCAGCACGATATACAACTGCGGATGGAAGGGGATACGACTCGGTTGGAGCACCTCCGAAAAGCGGCGGGGCCGGGCAGGGCGCGGATAGAGGAAAGGTTTGCCGGACTAGACATGCTCGGCCCATACAGTGATTTCGAGTTGGGAATGCTAAACGGCAAGCTCTCCGCCCTGCGGTGGGTCCTAGGGAGCGAATGGGATTTCCTAGATCTGTAAGGAGATGGCCCGCGACGGACGGGCGAGACCATCGCGAGCCACCTCTGTAGTCAGTTCCGGCCGTGGCTCCGGTTCTGACGGTTCTTGGTCGGCCCACTGATGCGGCGATGCGCCGCCGTCCGGTGTGCTGAGTTGCTGAGCGGCCTGTCCCCGACGCCTGAGCGTCGGCACGGCTGGCCACTGCCGCCAACCGGTGCAACTGCCCGCACCGGCCCGCGTCAACGCGTACGGACGCGTGCGCCGGTGGTGTTTTTGTTGGCAGACTTGGCGCGCGGCTTCTTCCTCGCGGCCGTCTTTGGCTTGCTTACTCCCACGATCGCTTTTACGACCAACTGCCGTCCTCCGGGTGCCGCGTACCGGGCGCCGACCTTCGCTCCGGTGAATCCATCCTTCGACGTACCGACGAAACTCTCGGACTTCACCGAGCCGGCGACCAACCGCGAACGCGCGGTCTTGCTACCGAGAGCTGCGCCTACCGCTGCCCCGGCGGCTGCGCCCGCCGCTGCTCCACCTCCCGTGGAAGCGAAGCGCCCGAGCGCATCCCGTTTGATCTTGCCGCGACGGCGTCCCATCAGGAGCGCCGTTTGGGTGCGTCGTTGTCTCGCGGCGTGGTCCCGCGATACGGACCACCCTGCGACGGAGGAAGATCGGCGACAGCCTTGGGTGCGTTCCCAGCTCCCCAGCAGAACTCGGACTCACCGGGTGTCCCACCATGGCCCTTGCGTTGAGTCGAAGTCAGGTCGTCCATGGCCGGTCACCAACCCCATGTTGGCGCGGTGTACGTCGGCGATGCAGTGATCTGCGCGACGGCTGCGGCACCACGCCGACGCACGCCGACACCGAAGGTACGGGCTAGGAACGATTCTCGCAGTGGGTAATTCGGGACAGAGCCTGGAATCAGTCGAAGCCCAGCGTACTGAGGGTCGGCGTGCAGGCGGACACCGATCGGGTTGGACTGAGCATTCGGACCACCTGTAGCCACCACGGCGACGTAGCCCGCCGGGAGGTGCGCCGATTCGATCAACCACGAAGGACCAAGTGAGCCAATGACATTAAGACCGTTGTACTCGCCTGGCGCTGCCTGGCCCACGATCTGCCCGTCGGGTTCGATGTAGGCCGGGGCCGACTGGCTCGGAATGAAGTCGAACTTCGAGATAATTGCACCACTGGTGCCGTTGCCTACGCCCCGACGCCAAGTCTGAATGACCTCCGATTCGTTCGGGTGCGCGAGGATCAGCAACTGCTGCCCCTCCGCTTTGCCGAAGCCCTTCCTGGAGACAAGGTTCATGAGGTCCTCGACATCTCCCGAGTCGATCAACGCACTTTGCGAAGCGATGTAATGCTTCGTGGTCGAGGGAAACGTCAGTCCGCCGTACGGGGGCGGCGTGAAGCCGTCGTTGCCGGTGTACAGGCCATAGACGGTGTGGCCCCATTCGTTTTCGCCTGGCGTCGGGTCGAAGAGGCGCTTGAGCACACTCCGGTTCACCAGTCGGTTGTCAGCGGCGAGCATGTCCGCGAATTGAGCCTCGACCTGCCGAATATCACTGTCGCGCAAGAATTTCCACGTGAGTCGGCTAGCCAGATCGTAGTCGTTGATGGTGTAGCCGAGGCGCAGCACCCCGCTCGGAACACGGGCGGACACAGGCTCCCCGAATTCCGAAGCGACTTCGAACTCAGAAGTTGTTTGCAGTGTCTGCGGGACGACGTCGTTGGAAAGCGTTGTGGAGAACGTCAGCAGACTGACAAGGGCGGAACGTTCCGAGTTGTACGCCGCGAGAGCGCTGCGGAATTCGTCCCAGACGGCGTTGATGTCGGTGCCGTCCGCGGTGCGGGTGACGAGCGCGTCAGCCTCGGTACCGATGCCGCGATGCCCGCCGGAATCACCACCAAAGATCGGTCGGAGTAGCGGGTCGGGATTTTGCGGGCCGAACGGTGCGAAGTCGGCCAAGGCGTTGGTATTCATGCGGTTCTCGTTTCAGGTCAAGGCGAAATGGAGGGCAATTGTTTCCGCTCCTGCGGACGAACCGTGCGGCCTCTGGCCGACCAGTCACGATCGTCGACGCTCTGCATCGCTGCCGAACTGGTTCAGGCAAGTGTATATCGCTGCGCCTGAACACTTTACGCACATCGTGGGGCGTCGATGGGTCAACACTTGCGCGGCTTACGGTCCAGGTGCATACTTGTTGGCAAGGCCGTTTGCGGCCCCAGGTTTGGGCCCAGAGGGCCAACGTTCGGTCCAGAGGACCACACACGACATCGTCGTGAGGTGGCTCCTGTCTGGGGCAGTCTCCTCGCGACATAAATAGCGAGGATGAGCGAATGAGCGTTGTACGTACCAAGCCTTCCCTTTCGATTCCGGAGCTCGGGCTAGACCCCCTGGATAGGCCAGACCTCACTGAACGAGCCTTGTGCGCTTTCTTCCGCGAGGAACTGCAGGCACCTACGATTACCCCTCGAGCGATCCGCCGGGCCATCGCTCGGGGTGACCTTGTTGGGGTGCGGAAATCGGGTCGGAATCTGTTTACTCGACGTGAGGCAATCCGTTGGTGGACAACAAGTGACACTGACCTGCCGAGCCAGGGCGGTGCAGCATGAACGGCATCTTTCCCCGTGAGCGTGTCGAGCGTGCCCGTGACGAGAAATGGCGAGAAACCACAGCCCTGGGTGACCAGATCGACGCACCTCTGCGAACTGCCGAACGCGAGAATTACTCATCCCGCGCACAGGACGTGTCGGTGCTGACCGTGGTCTTGGAGTGGATGGCGCAGCGTGGTGATGATCGTGTTTTCGATGCAGAGAACGACCCCACCTATCTCCCCGGAATCGGTCTGAATGTCGAGAATTCGTCACTGACAGGAAATGACGAGCTGCTGCCCGGCGTCTCTACGGCTGACCTGCGCGGACTGCACAACACTGCGCAGGCAGTGGCGGGAAGCGGCATCCACATCGGCCAGCGGGTGCAGCTGAGTGCGTTCGAGGATGATCAGTTTCAGGTGACGCTGGGGCGCGATGCGCGTCGCACGGCCGAGGAGCTTCTGGCGTTACGACACGGGCATCAATGCACTCTGTGCGAATGGCGAAATGGTGCTCGCACACCTGCAACGTGCGGCATCGCCGTCACGTGCGGGACGGTCCTGCGGGTGATCAACACGTGCGAAAGGTGCCGTGCAAACGTCGCGTTCGAGTATTCCGACGTCGACGTGTTCTACCCGTCCAAGCGGGATCGGTGACACAGGAACGGCCACCTAACGGACTTGTCGGGTGGCCGTAGTCCCTGCATCTTCTACGCCGAGACGCATACTCGGCATCGGCCAGAAAGGCCCCTGAACGTGAGCAATGCTACTTCCGAACCTGCTACGCCGCAACCGAATACAACTCTCACCGACGTACTCGGATCGCTGAGACATCGACCCATCGAGCGAATCTCGATCAACACCAAGCAGCCGGTGTTCCGGTCGAATCTGATGACCGTGGCATCCCTGACCGACTGGTCACCGCCCGACGACCGAGACACCTGGTTCGGCGTCAACCCCATCGCACGGTCGGTCCGGCGCGGTCGAGGTACCGAAGCCGACGTCACCCGCGTCCGCGCGGTGTGGGCCGACCTCGACATCAAGAAGGGCTCGCTCGCATCCCTCACAGAGTGCTACGCCGTGACCGATCTTGTTTCGGAGTGGCTGGGGTGTCCGCCGTCGGTGTTGATCGAGTCCGGCCATGGCCTGCAACCGATCTGGCGGATACGCAGCACACCGACGCACCCGAACCGCGTCGCCGAGCACTGGCCTGGTTCGGCCGGCGACGTGTGGGCGCTGCAACGGTGGCGGACCGAATGCGCCCGGTGGGGCGGTCTGGTCGCCGTGGCTGCCGCGACGGTCCATCCCGGTGCCCGAGTGGACAGCGTGTACGACCTGGCCCGTGTGTTGCGGTGCCCTGGCACGGTCAACTACAAGCAATCGCTGGCACCTGTGCCGGTGCGTACCGCCTTGAACGCGGCTGCCCCTGGGGTTACCCGGCGAGGGCTTGTCAACGTGCTGGACGGCCATTCCATCGTGGTTGCACCGACGACGCCGACGGTGCGAGGTGTGCCGACTGCGCCCCGTGAGGCGGTCGAGTGGATCAATGCTCAAAATGGGGCCGACGTCGACTGGGACGGCATGAGCCCAGTGATGCAGAAGCTGGTGGTGTTCCCGAGATTGGTCGAGCTGTTCGCCCACGGCACCGACACGGAATCGTCAGCGCACAGCCTGATGACCTCCCGAGTGTTGGCCGTGACCTACGCGGCCACCGAGGGGCGTGCCGGTCTGGCACTAGCGTTGGAGCTGATACGTACGGCCTACCTGGAAGTGATGGCGCGTCGGCGATCCGGTGAGTTCGACGGTGAGGCCCGCAGCGAGGGCGTGGCGTCGTCGGACTTCTACCGGGCGGTGTTCGGTGCCGTGAGCAAGGCGCGGATGCGCCCCGTGCTGGACGCCGCTGAGCTCCGCTACGGGACCGAGCCGCTGCGTGTGACAAATGTGGTGCATCGATGAGCAACGAACGCGTCGTCAACATCACCGACTTGATGCACAAATCCCGTGTCCGTGTGACACCAGTGCCAGTGCCCGCTCCGGTACCGCGTGCGTCGACGCACACCACGGCTGATCCGGTTGTGGCCGAGGCGATTCAGCAGAGCAGCGACCCTTCCGCCGCGGATTGTGCTGACCTCGCCGTGGAGGTCGGCAAGCTCCGAGTTCGTGATCGGGCGCGAGAGGTGTTCGAGGAGGAAAAGGCCGTCCGGCTGTTGGCCTTGAATGCCGACCGCGCGATGGACGGTCTGCAGTTCCTCACCGAAGCACCCGAGGCCGACCCGCTCTGGGGCGAGGGCGACAAGGTGCTCATGGCTACCGGAGAGGGCCTGATGATCTGCGGCCCGCAAGGCGTGGGGAAGTCGACGGTGGTGCAGCAGTTGGTGTTGGCGCGGCTGGGATTACGGGCACCGGAATTGTTCGGGTTGCCGGTGCAGCCCGATCCGCGACCGGTGCTGTATTTGGCGATGGACCGGCCCCCGCAGATCCGGAGGTCGCTCGCCCGAATGGTCGACGCCGTCGACCCCGACATCGCTGAGATGCTTCGGCAGAAGCTGGTGGTGTGGAAGGGGCCGCCACCGGTGGATGCATCGCGCGCGCCGAGAGTCTTCGCCGACTGGGTGGCCACCATTGGCCGCGCACCGGGATTGGTGGTGGTGGACAGCCTGAAGGATTTGGCGTCGGGGCTTGCCAGCGACGAGGTCGGTTCGGGAATCAACACTGCGATGCAGCACATCTTGGCCGACGGAACCGAATACGTGGACCTGCACCACCAACGTAAGGCCAACGCCGACAACCGCAAACCCGACAAGCTCTCCGACGTGTACGGCTCGGGATGGCTGACCGCCGGTAAGGGGTCGGTGGTGTTGCTGTGGGGCGACCCCGGAGCCAGCACCGTGGAACTGAGCCACCTCAAGCAGCCGATGGACCGGGTCGGCCCGTTGATCGTCGATCATGCGCATGGGGCGGGTGCGTCCGTTTCGGCGGACCCCACGGAACAGTTGGTTCAGCTGGCGTTGGCAGCCGGGGCGGTCGGCATCACCGAGGCCGCGTGTGTGCGGGCGATCTTCGATGAGGACCGCGACGACGACGGCTACACCGCGCACAAGTCGGTGGTCCGTCGCCGGCTGAATCGCCTTACTCGGGATGGGGTTCTCGACTATCGGGCTGGGTCCAAGGGCGGGAACGGAGGTGGTGGAAATGCCGCCACATGGACGCATGTGCAGGCGTAGGGGCGGGCACCCGGTTATCGGAGGGTGCGGCCAAATGTGTTGTGGCAGGCCGATAACCGCACCGATTATCGCTACCGGTCCGATAACCGCACGATTACCGCACCGCTGTCGAGCACCCACCGGGCATCGCGTTACCGCAGGTAGAAGCCGATAACCGGTTCGGTTATCGGAGCCGGTTATCGGCCAACGTACGGAGGCGATAACCGACCGCCCTTCCCTTTAGGGCGGTTATCGTCCGACGCCGATGGCGTCCGGGCAGCCATTCCAAGCGATCAATTCACACAAGTGGAGAAGCACAGTGACAACAAATCGAGAAGCAGAAATCGATAGTGAGACAGTCTCGACGGATCGCATCGCGCGGCACTACAACCGGAATCCCGATCGGCCCAGTTGCTCGGCTCGAAGCCGTCGCACCGGAGACCCATGCAACAACCCACCCATGCACGGCACCACAGTGTGCCGAATGCACGGCGGTAGCGCCCCGCAGGTGAAAGCCGCTGCCCGCGTCCGCATCGAGCGCGCCGCTGATCGTATGGCCAAGGAGTTGCTCGGGATCGCTGTGGACGAGACCACACCGCCTGCCGTTCGTCTCGCTGCTATACGGGATGCGCTGGACCGCAGCGGCCTTGGAGCCAAGACAGCCGTCGAGGTTTCAGTCGGCCCGAAGCAACCGTGGGAGATTGTGTTCGAGGATCTCGCAGGCGGTAGTCGCGCAGAGAGCCGTGCCGCCCGCGGATTCGCCGGCGACGACCCGCTCGTACTGGAAGCTGAAGTCGTCGATAGCGATGGAGTAGGCGCAGCAGGGATGCTCGACGGCGTCGGAAGCGGTACTGCCGCACCCGCGCCCAACGGCGCACCACCACCACAGCAGCATTCGCCGGGGGCTGCTGGCAACACGGGCAGCGCAACGGGGTCGGGTGGCGGTAACTGGCACGGCTACGCCGCGTCAACGACGCTCAGACGATCTGAGCGGCACTCCCATTGTGAGCCTCGCTGACGCGCACCCTGACGACGAGCCCCGACGCAACCCACACAAGAAGAACCGGGCCATCTCGCCGAAGTCGAAGCGTGAGCGATTCTGACCAGCCCGAATAGTCAACTGTCGCAATGTAACTGAATTGTGAGCTGCGTCACCGCGGCGTAAGTTGGGCGTTAGGCGCTTTCGGACGTTAACGCCTCAACTCTCAAGGGAGACAACATGACCGAGTTCACCGGAGGGCGCATCCCACCAGGCCACGAGATATGGACGGCGTTCGTCGGGAAGCCGGGCGAGGGATGCAGCGAGGAGATAGACGTGCACGTGCCACGCGGAAGCAGTGACGCCGAGATTCGTGCTGATGTGCAGGCGATCCTCGACGCCGACTACGTGCCCGGCCTCGTGATTGTGGGCATCACCGAGTTCAGCGGAGCCACCATCTACACGGCAGGAGCGCAGTGATGAACGAGCAACCGCACATGATCGGCTATGTGCGAGTAAGCACTGAGGAACAAGCCGACAGCCGCCTCGGCCTACAAGCGCAGGAGGCGGCACTTGTCGCAGAAGCGAGCCGGCGAGGCTGGGAGCTCACGATCCTGCGCGACGAGGGGCTGAGTGGCAGTCAGGTTAACCCCGGTCTTCGGGATGCGTTGGAGCAGTTGGCCGCTGGCCTTGCGGATGGCCTGGTGGTGACGAAGCTCGACCGGATGAGCCGATCGCTGTTGCATGCAGTAGAGATCATGGAGCGCGCTCGCAAACAGAATTGGGCTCTCGTGCTTCTTGATCTCGAGGTGGACACCTCCACGGCGAGTGGTGAGGCCATGGCCAACATGCTGGCCACGTTCGCTCAGTTCGAGCGGCGGCTGATCGGTGAGCGCACCAAGGCGGCTCTCGCCGCGAAGAAGGCGCAAGGCGTTGCGCTCGGTCGGTCGCGTCAGATGCCCACGGCAGTAGCGCGGCGGATCGTCGAGATGCGTGCCACCGGCCAGACCTACGGCGCGATAGCGCGGACGCTCACCGACGAACAGGTGCTGAGCCCGGCTGGTCGCCCGGTGTGGCACGAGAGCACTGTGCGTCGGTTCTGCCAGTCGGTGGAGCTGGCCAAGGCGGACGCCTGATGTCGCGGGTGAATCCACACGACGGTTACCGCGAACGACGCGAGGCCGAACGCCGAGCCGCCGAAGAACTGTTTTGGCGGGAGACCGGCGCGGACTACGCCGCGCTGCACGCAGCACCAGACAGCAATGGGCCGAACGCAATCCCGGTCCCACCAATCACCTTCACCGACGACGAACTCAAGGACTTCTGAGATGGGCGCGAACAGGTACGCAATCCGAGAGCAGACGAGTGGCCGTGCGCAGGCGCGGTGGTACGACGACACCGGCAAGCGCCGGTCGAAGACGTTCGCCACGCGGACCGAGGCGAAGAAGTTCCTCGACAACATCAAGAGCGACCGCAACCGTGGCGATTACATCGACCCGAACGAGGCGCGCCGTACCTTTCGCGAGGTGGCCGAGCTGTGGTTCCGTAGCCGCAACCTGAGGCCCAAGACCGCCAAGAGCTATCGCACTATCCTCGAACAGCGCATCTACCCGACCTTCGCGGATAGGCCGATCGGTGGGATTACCACGATGGATCTGACGGCGTGGATCACCGATCTCTCGTTGCACGGCAAGCGCATCAACCACAACAACAAGGGTGCCGCCGATCTCACGAACCCGAACACATTGAAAGACCGTCAGCGCCGCGAGCGACTGGCCGAGCAACGCCGCCAGAACGGCATTGCTGAGCCTGTCGGGGCTCCGCTAGCTGCTGGGACCGTCGGCAATGCGGTGCGCGTGATGAACCAAGTGCTCGACGCTGCCGTCCGCGCCCGCTACTTGCGCGGCAATCCAGCGAACGGGCTCACTCGTGACGACATGCCCCGCCACCATCGCGAAGAGGTGACGTTCTTAACGGTCGCCCAGGTGGAACTCCTGGCGCAGGCGATCGAAGCAACCGCGGATGAGGCCGGGAGCGAGGACAGCGCGGCGTACGGGTTGCTGGTGCGGTTTGCCGCGCAGACGGGGATGCGTGCAGGCGAGATCTGCGGTCTCCGGTGGGAGAACGTCGACCTGCTCCGCCACCGCGTGACCGTGTGCGAATCCATCAGCACGATCAATTCTGGGGAGTGGTACGTAGTGCCGCCCAAGACCAATAAGACCCGGCACGTGCCGTTGCCGCCTGCATTAGCCGGTGCACTTGCCACCCACGCGCAAGGTCAAGCCGCCCGGGGAGCTTTCGCTCCGGAGGCGTACGTCTGGCCGACGCCGCGTGCCACCGATGGGGATTGGTACGGCAACGCGCCCATGCATTGGGGCCGCGATTTCTACC
The DNA here is from genome assembly GCF_027270735.1 of Rhodococcus ruber. Classification (GTDB taxonomy): domain Bacteria; phylum Actinomycetota; class Actinomycetes; order Mycobacteriales; family Mycobacteriaceae; genus Rhodococcoides; species Rhodococcoides rubrum_A. The sequence continues at coordinate 198,474 of NZ_JAPWIJ010000008.1, forward strand.
TCGTCTACTGGAAGAAAGCAGCTCTACGCGCGGGTCTATCAAGCACACTGCGCGCCCACGATCTTCGGCACACCTGCGCGGCTCTGCTCATCGCAGCCAACGTCCCGGCCAAGGCTATTCAGGCGCACCTCGGCCACAGTTCGTTCAAGGTGACCATGGACATCTACGGTCATCTTTACGAAGACGCGAGCGACGCTGTCACCGACGCGATGAGCGCGGCCTTTGCGACACCGGTGACGGAGACGAAGAACGTGAGAGCAATTAGGAGTTGAGTTTCGCAGGGCTGATCTTCATCAAGCGGTACGTGAACTTCTTATCGCTTGTGAACTCATCCGTAGTGCTTGAAACGTGAAGTGTCACGTCGTAGTTCGACCCGAGAGGCGCTTCTAGGAAGGCTGGAATTGCCTGTTCGTCGATGTACCCACGGAACGTGTTGTCCAAAGAGTCGGATCTAAGCTCGAAAGTCTGCTTCTCCACTTGTCCGCCGAGAAGGTACATGAGACCAGAAATCGGAGGCTGTTCCTCGTCTGGTGATAGGTAGCTTAGTGTTTGATACAACCTGTCGATCTGCTCGACATTCAGTGCTGCCTCTGAATACTCGGTCAAGCTACTAACAGATGCAATCGTTGCGGGTCCATTTAGTGAAGAAAACTCTCCCAGAAGCCGTCGAAATCCGACAATTGCACGCTGATGTCGAGGTCGAATTAGAGTACGCAGCTCGCTACTAGGAGCGTCTGCGGCATTGAACAGCTCGACTATCGCGTCAGCGCATTGGGCGAAAGTGGAGCCGTGAAGGTCATCATAATTCGTGGCCGCAATATCGATAACGAAGCTTGCTGCGCTTAATCCTACGACCTCACTGACGGTCTCCCGCGCTACTCTTGCCGGGATTGGGCCTCTGCTACCACCCTTTTCGTCCAGAAGCGAGAGCCCGAATCCATCCAGCGTGTTTTGTAACTGAATGAGGAGCCTTCCAACGGATCGAGTTGGGGCAGTGCTTCGTACGGAGGAAATAGGTTCAACCTCGACCCGCATTCTTCCTCGATGTTCGGCCTGAGCTACAGAAGTCAGCTCTGCGATAGAAGTAGCGGGAGCCAATGTAGATGTTGGCAATTCGAGTCTCTCGCCTGGTTCCGAAAGCCAGTACTCCGGAATGTCTTTGCCGTTCAAGTAGGACACGCTATCTTCGCCGCGCCCGTTCGCAATCGATACCTGGTAAACGGTTTCCTCAGCCTCGAAAAACGCATCACGAATGTCTATTCCACCAGACCGAATGGTTTGCAGTCGTAATTCTGAAACTGGAAGATATAGCCAAACGTCCGCTTCGGTACTTTCCTCCACCCATATCGCGAGGAATAGCCCGCCGGTTCGGGAAATGCAGCTGAAGAGTCGTGGGCCGTCGTAGTAGACAAATGTCTCAACAAGGGTTAATTCGCCTAGGGGATCTCCGCGCGGGAACCAGTTCATGTCACTACCTCGAATGATTCCCAACCATTGTCGCCAATTGGTCTCCACCAGGTGTAGTGGCTGATGTCCGCACCGGATTGCTTTATCTTCCCGGGTCCTGATATGTCGCCTTTGGCCAACATCTTTTTACGTAACGCGGGAAGTTTTGCGCGCTTTTTGAGGAGAGGTGCGTCGTCGTTGAACAAGCTGAGCCCAGACGCCATGCATTCGTCGTCGAAGTTTCGATCCTGGAATCTGCGCCCATCAAGTTTGATCTGCATGTGACTCAGTACATCGTCGCCCGTTGGCGGAAGTTCGTCGACAAGTCGGTAGAAAACGCCCTCGGCCGGGGCTGCATCGGCAGGCGGACACTGGTTGGGGTAGTGGGAAGGCCACTCCACTTCCGCTCCCGGATCCGAGGTCATTGGACAATCTTTCCACACAGACTGCTTCGTGCTCACCGGACAGGGCTAGATCGGGGCTAAGTTAGCCGCGGAGACCTGGATCGGTGCTGGTAGACCGCTTGCGGGGTGTCAACCTAGCGTTCCGCTTCAACGTCTAGCCCTATGCGCGACATCAGTAGGTCACCCGGGCATGTCACGTGTTGGCAGCCCGCTGGGGGCTCACGGCCTCGGTAAGTACTGGACTATTCCCATCGGTGCGGCACAAAACAGGCTGAATCCCGGATTTTTCACAAGTTGCCGACGATTAGCCCGATTCTTACCCCTGCTTCGTGCAAGACTGCCTCGACAACAGCGGCCGGACGGTGCCGGGGGCAGTGGGGGTTCTATGTTCGGCGTGCGGCCGGTTCTGGTGGTGATCGCAGTTCTGCTCACCTTCGTAGCGGGCGTGCCCGCCGCTGCTCAAGACATCGACACTGACAATCCTGCACCGAGCCAGCCGGCGCGTATCGAGAACCGAATCGATACCGGGCCGACGCTGACGTGGCTGTCGGTGTACTCGCCGAGCATGGATCGGACCATCGAGGTGCAGGTTCTGACTCCCGCGGAGCGTAAAGGCCCGCGCCCGACGCTGTACATGCTCAGCGGATCCGGGGAGAACGAACCGTCGAGCAGCATCTGGCTTCGCAAGGGCAACGCGGCGGAGTTCTTCCGTGACAAGAACGTCAACGTGGTTCTCCCGCTTGCCGGTCCAGCGAGCTTCTACACCGACTGGGAGAACGACGACCCCCGCCTCGGCCGCTATCGATTCGAAACCTTCCTGACGCAGGAGCTTCCGCCGTTGATCGACGCGGAGTTCGAGGGCAACGGCAGAGACGGTGTGGCGGGCCTGTCGATGGGCGCTCAGTCCGCGATGATGCTGGCCGCCCGAAACCCGGACAAGTACTCGGCCGTCGCGGCGTACAGCGGGTGCTTCTTATCCGAGGGCATACTGGGGCAAACCCTCATGCGAAGCATCGTCGCCGGTTACGGCGGCAACGCGAACAATATGCTCGGTGGGCCCCTCAACGCGGGCTGGGCCGCTCACGACCTGCTGTTGAACGCAGAAGCGCTGCGCGGAAAGTCCATTTACCTCTTTTCCGCCAGCGGCCTCCCCGGTCCGCACGAGCGGTACGAGACGCTCGAAGACCTGGACACGCTGGTGATCGGCGGGGCGATCGAAGTAGGCACCGATTTCTGCACGCGCCTGCTGCGCGACAAGCTCGTCGAGCTGAACATTCCGGCCACGTTCGATCTGGGCAGCCCTGGTACGCACTCGTGGCCGTACTGGGCCGACCAGCTTGCAAGGAGCTGGCCGACGCTGGCCGCGGGGCTCGAGCCGTGAGCTTGTTCGCGGCTCAGTAGTTACCCCGCGAAAGTCCAGCAGGTTCACGCGGATCGATCCGTTCGTACTCCGCAGTACCGCCACACCTGGTCGTATTCCTGGCTCAGCATGGCATCGGCGAGATGGCTGTCGGTAATTTGCCGTCGAGCGTGGTCGTCTGCGCCGCCCATCGAACTTGGCTACGCTCCGAATCAGACGATAGGAGAACGTGGATGGGTCTGCAGGAACTCGAGGCATTGGTGCACCGAACGGCCACTGCTGGGGAACCTTTCGAGCGTGGAGCCGATGAGGCGGAGCAGGCATATCTGTCCTTGCTTGCGGCTCGGCCGAGTACGAAGCTGATCTGTGAGGTCGGGTTCAATGCCGGCTTTTCGAGCTGGGCTTTTCTCTCCACGTCAGCCGACGTGACCGTCGTGTCCTTCGACTTGGCCGCGTACACCTACAGTGCCGCCGCGAAAGCCCATATCGACGAACACTTTCCGGGCCGTCACACCCTGATCCAGGGCGACTCGCACACCACCATCGCCGCATACGCGAAGGAACACCCGGACATCCGATTCGATGTCATCTTTATCGACGGTGACCATTCGGTGGAAGGTGCCCGCGCAGACCTCGACGATCTACGCGCGCTCGCCACCCCAGAGTCGGTGGTCGTCATGGACGACATCACTCCATGGCTTTGGTTCGGTGAAGGCCCGACCCAGGCCTGGCAGGAAGCAATCGACTCGGGCAAAATTCTACATACGCAGTACTTCCGCGACGGTGAATCTGTCGACACGGTGACCCCGCCGGCAGCCCGTGCCTGGGCCGAAGGCCGCTACCCGTTCTGACCGCCGCAGCCGGCTTGCAACTCGATGGTCACTACCGTGAAATAACGGTGAGCGCCAGCCGCATCCGCCGAACACGGCGACAGGTGGATCAGCCGAAAATTCCGGCAAGGATGCGGTCGAGTCCGACCATGCCCACGTTGGAAGATCCTGCCGATCCTGTGGTCGGATTCGTCGGAGTATCTATCGAGCCATCGACTACCACCCGGTCGGGACTGCCCTCGGGAGAGCCGCCGATCGTGGTGAATTCGGTTCCACTTTCGTTGTAGCAGGACCAGTAGACCTCGTACGTGCCCAGCTGAACCGGCCCAACCGTGATCGGTGGATTCGGCCCCGTGAACGAAACCGGCGTCGATGCGTCGGCAACAGCATCGCTCGTGGGGTCTTCCGGGTAGACCTCGTACCTGCAGAACGCGCCGGTGTACACGTCACTGGTCAAAGCGAACTGCAAGGAGATCAGGTCTCCCGACGACGTAGCAGAAAGCGTGGCAGCTTCGGGTGCTGCTGAGGCTGGTGTGGCCAGCGCAAAGCTCAGTGGAACTGTGGCCACGATTCCCAGGATGGTGCGGGAAGTGTTCTTGTGCACGGTAGTCGACTCCTGTGAGCATTCCGGCCCCGACGCCGGGCCGCCCGGCAACCGAAGCCAGTAGACCACGCGCGTTCCCCTGTAGGTTGTCTTTGACTGATATCTACTTCTTTCCCCGTAGCTTCTTCTCCAGCGGCGTGGGGAAGGACGGGACCACCGCGGTACCGTCGAGCAGGGTCGTGAGACGCTCGGCCTCTGCTGCAACGGTTTTCGATACCGTCGAACCGACGTCTTCGAGGAATTCGGTGGCCACCACCCCGGCCGAAGTCACGGTCCACCCCCCGACGATGCGACCCCCGGACCAGATGGTCGGACCGATGTTGCCGAAGGTGTCGAACAGTGGTGCCTTGTGATCGCCGAGATACCAGGTGCGATGTTTCCATCCCATCGGTGTGGGATCCAGTGCCGGTAGCAGAATGACGCTCGTGCCGGCGGGCTTGTCGAAGGTGGTGCCGGTCAGCATGATTCCGTCGCCCTCCGTCAGTTCGACCGCCACGGTGTCGAGGCCCGAGACCGCCCCGCGAGTCTGTGTCTTGTTCCATCCCGTCCACCATTGCAAGTCGTCGAGCGTCGCCGGTCCGAAGACCTCGAGCCAGCGTCGGGCGAGTTCGGCGCGTGCCTCGGTTTCGTCGATGTCGGGAATTCCGTCCGGCCACCAGTGATCGATCGGTGCCCACGCATGCCGCCGAGAAGTCCAGGCTCCCCTCGGCTCGACGCGCACCAATTTTCCCTCGGCGGCCATCATCACCAGCACCTCGGAGGTGACGTACCGCTTGACGTCGTAGGCCTTGTCGGTCGTCGGCAGATATGCCGTCTTGAGGCCGGGAACTGCGGAAGAAAGTTCTGCTCCAGTCGCGGTTCCCATCGACCGTAACACCGTCTCGGTCTCCTGTTCGGTTGTAACGAGCCAGGATTCGACATCGTCGATCACCGGCTCGGTGGGCAACGTGGAGACTTGTTTGACCAAGCGTGCCCGCATGGTGCGCGCGACCCCGAGGCTCGCCGCAGCGTGAATCATCGGAACGTCGTCGTGCGCGACGACGAACATCGTGCGACGCATCGCCATCAGGCGGACGAGGCTTCGTCGTTCGTAGAGCGCGTCGCGCACATCGGACAGTCCCAGCGATCGAGCACGCGCCAATATCGAGAGGTACACCGACGCCGGGTCGGTGGCATGCAATGCGAGCAATGACGCCACAACGTCGTCGGCAGTCGAGGCACGGGAGAAGTGCTGCGCGACGAGCCGGTGTCGCCGCTGGGCGTCGGAGATCTTCACGCGCTCAGTGTGACGGCTGCTGAGGCTCAGGGCCGACAAAACCGGTCAGAAGAGCGTCGGCGATGGCGTTCATGCCGTGTGCGCGGGCATCGGCGGCAGCACCGACGTGGTCGTACTCGACCAGCTCGAACGAGACCGTCCAGCTGCCTCTGCCGTGATCGTTGAGTACTGCGTAGCGCGCATGCGGCGACCCGGATTCCATGACGTGCAGGTAGGGCTGATCGTCGTCGTACGCGGGGGTGCCGACGCTGCCCGGATTGATCACAAGGGTGCCGCTGGGAAGAGTCCACTGGCGCTGCAGATGGGTGTGCCCGCAGGCGATGACAGAGCGGTCCATGAAACCTGCTGCCCGGTCGAGGATTTCGTCCTCGGTTGCCTCGCGAGAGCCGTTGGCGTCCACCGAGTGCAGGAAATATTGCTGATCATCGGTGGGAGTTCCGTGCACTGCAAGGATTCCGTGACCCAGCTCGAGTGAGAACGGCAGCGAGCCCAGCCACTGTAGATGCTCCTCGTCGAGTCGATCATGGGCGTGCCGATCCCAACTACTCATGGACTCGGGATCCTGCTCGAGCAGATAGCGATCGTGATTTCCGGCGATGGTGGGAAAGTTCAGCGCCATGAGCCGGTCGGCAGTTCGACGCGGATGCAGGCCGCCGGACAGCAGATCGCCGAGGTTCACCACCGAGTCGACGCCTTGCCGTTCGATGTCGTCGAGGACGGCGTCGAGCGCCGCGATGTTGCCGTGAATATCGGCTATGAGAGCTACCCGCACAACCACAGGATCGCAGCGCGGGCATACGACTGCAACACGGGCAGCCACGGCGAGCATTGGAGATCTCGCCCTCGGATCTCCGCCTTCGGTGGGTGATTTCTCCATAGACCCTCGCCCGGCAGGGTCATACTGTGGTCCAGGTCACTTTCGCTCTAGGGAAAGCCGAGCCCATGCCTGAAGTCACGTCGAAGCCCGAGATCGAAACGAGGGTGGTCAAGAAGGTCGCCCGACGCATCATTCCGTTTCTCGGGTTGGCCTACTTCGTCAACTATCTGGATCGCACCAACATCGGTCTCGCCAAGCTGACCATGAGCGACGAATTGGGCCTCACCGAAACGATGTTCGGCCTGGCGTCGGGACTGTTCTTCATCGGTTACCTGCTGTTCGAGGTGCCCAGCAATTTGGCGCTGCACAAATTCGGTGCCCGACGGTGGATCGCCCGCATCATGGTGTCGTGGGGAATCGTGGCCGCCGCCATGGCATTCGTGCCGACGGCAGGGTGGCTGTACGGGCTACGGATTCTTCTCGGCATCGCCGAGGCCGGCTTCTTCCCTGGTGTGCTGCTGTACATGACGATGTGGTTTCCGCGCGCCTACCGAGTCCGATTGATGGGCCTGTTCATGCTGGCGCTGCCGGTCTCCTCGGCACTCGGTGCGCCCCTGTCGAGTGCGATCATTCAGTACATGGACGGGCTGTTCGGGCTGTCGGGTTGGCGGGTGATGTTCCTCCTCGAGGGTATTCCTGCGATCCTGCTCGGAGTGGTCACCTGGTTCTATCTCACGGATCGACCGTCCCAGGCGAAGTGGCTCACTGTGGACGAGAAGAACTGGCTTACCACCGAATTGGAGTCCGAGGACGCTGTGAAGGACGGGCACATCAGCGGCTCGGTCAAGCGCGCTCTCGGTGACGTCCGGGTCTGGATGCTCGGCCTGGTGTATTTCGGCATCACCTACGGTCTCTACTCCCTGAGTTTCTTTCTGCCCAGCATCGTCGCCGGATTCAAGCAGACGTTCGACACCGACTTCTCGCTCGTGACGACGGGTCTCATCGTGGCCGTGCCGTTCGCGGTGGGCGCAGTGGCAATGGTGCTCTGGAGTCGACACTCGGACCGGACCGGTGAGCGCACCTGGCACGTCGCGATCCCCACCCTGATCGGTGCGATCTCCATCCCATTTGCGCTGTACATGGATTCACCGTTCACCACCATGATCGCGGTGACGGTCAACGCCGTGGGAGTGTTCTGCGCGCTCCCCGTGTTCTGGTACCTGCCCAGTACGTTCCTCACCGGCGCAGGCGCAGCAGCGGGAATCGCGATCATCAACTCGGTCGGCAACACCTCGGGCTTCGGTGCCCCGTACGTGACGGGGTGGCTGCTCGACGCTACCGGCAACGCCAAGGCCGGGTTGTGGGTCGTCGGCGGTGTCATGCTCATGGCGGTCGTACTGGTGATCGCGCTGCGCAGCCGCATGGGAGTGCGCTCCGAGAGCAATACGGAAGTGCCGGTGGCGCACTGAACACCGGACATACTCGACAGATGGCGAGTCGCGGGCGGGTCCGGAGCTGGGAGATTCTCGGGATGGAGGGCGTGATCGATTCCGACGACACCCCGGGCGGAAGTTGGACGCCGCGGGCATCCGTCGTTGTTCACGGATTGCCTGTTCTCACTCCAGGCGAGGAGGTGGAGTTCGAGTGGCAGCACCAGGAAGAACCTCGGTACGGGTACAGCTTCTTCACAGTTCGCGCGTGGCCCCTGGGCGCCGAGCCGGTCGCACAGTCGGATCGTCCGATGTCCGGTGCTTGGGATATTGCCCCTGACGGCACCGTCACCGAAGTGACAGATCTGGATGGGGAAGAACCGATTCGGGTTGGAACGTGGTCCGTCGGAGTGGTGTCCGTGTGGAACGGCGAAGAGAGTTGGGGCGTCATCGATTCCGAGGACACTTTAGGTGGATGCTGGGCATTCTTCAGTGCCCTTCATCCAGACGAAGTCATCGACTCTCGATCGGTAGGAGGTTTCAGCATCGGTGGAGGTCAGTCCAATCTCGAAGTAGGCGAGCAGGTCGACTTCGAGTGGGAGCCTGCTATCGATCAGGACGGCTATCGGTTTCGTGCGATCAAGGTCCGGCCGCGTCGCGAGATTCCGCCGTGGCGGATCAAGCGATTCGAAGGCTGACATCGCCCGCGTCGATGCGTCAGGACACCTTTCTGGCTTCGTCGCCTGGGGCGGTTCGCTGGAACAACGCGGTAATGGATCCGACAACCGCCATGGGAAGTGCGAGAACAAGCACGTTCGAGTAGGAGTCGGACGTCACGAACACGACCCCGGCGATGAGCAGGACAACGAGGGTGGCGACGGCGAACCAGGAAACCCACTGACGCAGTGCTATCGCTGCCACCGCAGGTGGCGTGGTGAGCAACAGTCCCACGACAACCAGTGGCCACACCCCAAGCACCTCGATGGCTCGGTCATCGCAGTGGTAGGAACCGCCCTCGCCGATCTTGGAGCACGCCATCGATACGTCGAACATTCTCAGCGACAACCCGTTCCACGCGGTGAAAGCCAACGCCGCTACGGCGAGGGCCCACCACACCGACCGCAACATGCCCGCAGCCTAGCCTTCGTACGTGGACGGATGGCAATGTCAACCATCGAACACCGACCAGTACTCCGTTTTCCGCAGTTCGGTCGAGTTCGGTCCACCCGGTGGGTAACGTAGACCCGAAATCCATGGTCAGCTCGGGCGTCAGCGGTCTATCGTTCCAGGCCCGGGAGACTGCGGCTCGACAGGAAGTGGAAGGGGTGACGGATTCTTGGTGCTCGCACTGTGGTTGATCACGTTCGCTGTTCTGTTCCACATCGTGGCAGCTCGGATCGCATCTCGAGAAAACTACGGCCGCAGGTTGCCCACAGTGAACGGCTCGTATCCGGTCAGACCTGCCCGGCGTGCCCGCCGCGCCCAGGCTGCCGGATGGATTCTGAGTATCTTCGGAGCGATACAGCTCGGCAATCATTTCTGGCTGACCGAGCCGTGGTTGGCGATGGGTCTTGTGGTGGCCGTTCTCTTGCTGGTCAACGGCCTGCCGAGTCTGCTGGTGACCGCGCTGCACAACGGCAGTCTGCGTACGCAACAGTAAGGCCATCAGGACGCGAACACCTTGCCCGGGTTCAGAATTCCGTGTGGATCCAGTGCCTGTTTCACCGCGCGGTGCATGTCCAACACCACCGGATCGAGTTCTTGTACCAAGCCGTCCATCTTGAGTAGCCCCACTCCGTGCTCGCCGGTCACGGTGCCGCCGAGTTCCAGAGCAGCGTCGATGATCTCGGCAAAGGCGGCCTGTGCTCGCTCGCGGGCCGGAAGGTCGTCGTGCGGAGTGATGAGCAGCGGGTGCAGGTTTCCGTCACCGGCGTGTGCGATGTTGGCAATCGTCGTCTCGTATCGAAGGCCGATCTGCTCGATACGTGAAAGCATCTCGGGCACATGCTTCTTCGGCACACACACGTCCTCGGTCAACACCGGGCCCAGGCGCTCCATCGCCGGATACGCCAACCGGCGGGCGGCGAACAGCGCGTCGGCCTCCTCCTGATCGGTCGAGACCGCAGACCACGTGGCCCCGGCCTCGTCGAAGCACGAGAGCATCTTCTCGGCTTCCTGGTCTCCGATGAGCCCTGGATCGTCGATCCGCCCGAGCAACACCACATTCGCCTCGACCGAGAGACCCATGTTCTTCCAGGCGTCGACGGCGATGAGGCACTGTTTGTCGATCAGCTCCAACGCAGATGGTGTCAATCCGGCCGCGGCAACCGCGGCGACGGCACGCCCGGCATCGACGATCGAATCGAAGTAGCCCGCAACGGTCCGCTGCGGATCCTGGAGCGGGCGCAGCTTGAGGGTCACCTCGGTGATGATGCCGAGGGTGCCCTCCGATCCGACCATCAGACCTGCAAGGTCGTAGCCCGCAACACCTTTCGCGGTCTTGCGCCCGAGCCTCACCAGTTCTCCGGTTCCGGTGACCACCTGCATCCCCATGACGTAATCGCGGGTGACGCCGTACTTCACGCAGCACAGTCCGCCGGCGTTGGTGGCGACGTTGCCGCCGATGGTCGACCACGGCGCGCTGGCCGGATCCGGTGGGTACCAGAGACCCTGTTCGGCGACCGCTGCCCGCAAGTGATCGTTGACCACTCCCGGCTCGACGACGGCGTAACGCTCGAGCTGGTCGATCTCCTTGATCGCGTCCATGCCGTCCAGGGCGAGTACGACACATCCCTCGGTGGCGTTCGCGCCACCGGACAGTCCGGTGCCCGCCCCACGAGTGACGACGGGTGCGCCATGGGCCAGACACGCACGAACCACAGCCTGCACTTCTTCGGCGCTACGGGGCCGCACGACGGCAACAGGCACCGCAAATGGTGCCCATTCCGCCTCGTCGTGCTGGTACGACGCGATGACGTCGGGATCGACGACGACGCGGTCCGTGGGGAGCGAATTAGACAACTGTTCGACGAGCGACATATCTCGACTCTAGCTGTGACCTGGGTCTCGGCCAATGTAGGTTTTCTCTATGTCGCCCGTGAAGTCATGGATGGAATTGCTGCTGGACGATGCGTCCATCGACGAACTGGAAGCCCACCGTCGAGAACATCCCGGTGCCGAGGCGCACGCGGCCTCGAGGCTGCGCGCATTGCTCGATCAGCGCAAACAGCGCAGCACCGAACTCTCGGCGCTCAACGACATCGCGGTGCGCCTGACGACAGTGCGAGACAATCGGATTCTGCTGCAGGAGGTGGTGGACCAGGCGCGCACACTTCTGGGCGTGGATCTGGCCTACATGGGTTCGGTGTACGGGAACGAGTTCGTCATCGAAGTCACCAGTGGTGCACTGACGCCGAAGCTCGTGGGCATCAGGCTCGCGCAGGACGAGGGGCTGGTCGGCCTCATCGTGCGCGGTGCCTCGCCGTCGTGGACTCCCGACTATCAGAGCGAACCTGCCTTTCGGCACATCACCGGAGCAGACAGCGCAGCGCGATCGGAGAACATGCGCGGGTTGCTGGGCGTACCGCTGCGGGTGGGCGACCGTGTGATCGGCGCATTGTTCGCGTGCAAACGGTCGGAGCGGGATTTCGCAGACAGTGAGATCGCCCTGCTGTCGGCACTGGCCGCACACGCGGCCATCGCCATCGAGAACGTGCGGGCGATCGACAAACTCGAAACTCTCAACGCCGAGTTATCTCTTCGCACTGCGGAATTGGAACAAACTCTGCAATGGGACCGCACGTTGACCCAGGTCGTGCTCCAAGGGGGCGGTGTGCGGAGTCTGGTTCGGGAGGTCGCTGCGGCCACCGAGCGGCCGGCGTATTTCGTGGCAGATGTTGCGTCCGTGCCGGCTGCTCTGGAGTACACGGCAACCACGGTCGAAACCCTCGTCGACCGCTGTAGGGCGGGCGCGGAGACGGCCGTCGACGACGCGATGACCGCTCATCGGGTGGTGGCAGCGGGTCACTTCCTGGGGGTGTTGATCTCCGTCGGACCCGAGGATCACCAAACCCGTCTGCTTCTCGATCGAGCTGCGCCGGCCATTGCGTTGTCACTGGCCGAGGAGCGTGCAGCAGCGGAATCTGCACGCCGTGCACAGGACGCCTTTCTGGTGGATCTACTTCTTCATCCCACCTCGTCACCCGATGACGAGCGCAGGCAGTTCCACCGTGCCGGACTGACGCCGGACGTGACGTACTGCGTGGCCGTTGGGCAAGGAAATGCCTCCAGAGTCGAGTTCGAGGCCATTGCACTACCTCCGGGATCAGTGGTGGCAGAGCAGGGTTCGAGGATTCTGCTGGTCGTACCGGCCCGGGAGTCTGCTGCAGTTCGCCGCATGATCTCCACCCGCGCGACGGTGGGAATCTCCGAGCCCGCGCGAGGTGCCGACGCCCTGGCGACAGCATTCCGCGAGGCGCAACAGACCGTCGATGTTCTGACGACTCTGGGCAGGGACGGTGAAGTGTCGTCGGCCCGCGGTCTCGGGATATATCGAATCCTGCTCAGTCACATGGCCCGTGAGCATTTGGACGAGCTCACCGAGGAACTGCTCGGCCCTTTGATGGCGGAGCAGAACAAGCGCGGGGTTCCGCTGATGGAGACGCTGTCGGTCTATCTCGCACACGGACGGCACCATTCGGCAACTGCGTCGAGCCTGGGTGTGCACGTCAACACGCTCTATCAACGACTGGAGGCGATCGACCGGCTGATCGGTACGCAGTGGCGCGACCCGGACGACGCTCTCGATCTTCAAGTGCTGATGCGGTTGCGCAGATCTGCCGATCTGCTGGGTCTGTGATCCGAGCGAATCGGTCCTCGTCGGATAGCGTCGGGATATGGCAGCCGACTTTTCGTGGTCTCAGTTTCTGTGGATAGTCTTCGTTTTCGTCGGTGTGCCGTCGACACTCTGGGCTCTCTTGCTGTGGGTCCGGTTCAGGAAGCGCAGGGAGAGAGCGGGGACCGGCCCGCTGGGCTTGTGGGCCACCGGATCGGTAGCCCTCGCATCAGGTTTCGTTTCGTGTGCAGGCTGGTTGAGCTGGTCTGCCGATCAACGGGGTGAGTTCCGCGGACCCGGGCTCCCGGCCCCGAACGCGTTCCCGTCCTGGCAAGTGGCGGCGTGCGGGGCCACGGTGGTGCTGCTGTGCCTTGTTGCCGCGCATCTGTCGCGATGGTCGAATTCCGGCGGACACGTCGCTGCGCTGGGCACGACCGCTGGATTCTCGACGGCATTCTGCGTCGAAGCCAGCACCGACGTGACCGGGCAGTCGGGCGTGGGTGTCATTCTGTGCATGCTCGGCTGGGGGTTCGGCCTGACCCTGCTGATCATCGTTCGGAACACGTCGGTGAACCTGGCACGGAAAAGGCCGCCGGTCGAGCCGTGAACGACGTCAGATCTCGATTCCCGTTGCCTCGACCACGCTGGCCCACAACGCATCTCGTACACGAGGTGAATCTCCCCGCCAGGAGGGGTAATGAGTCGGGCGCGGCGCGCGGTCGTGCCAGAACGTGCCGGTGCTGGTCAACGCAGGATCGGCTGCCACGAGCCACACGATGGTGTCCGCCCCGTCGTCAGCGCTGCGCAGAATCGGCTTCATCACCGAATTGAACAGCGGCATGGAACCGGTGACGCCGGGAGTGGCCGCCCAGCCCGGGTGCATGCTGTGCACCACTGGATCGTCTTCGAGCGAAAAGCGTTCGGCCAGTTGCTCGGCCACCACCACCTGCATTCGCTTCGTGCGAGCGTACGCAGTCATGCCGGAGTACTTGCCGTTCTCGTACTCGAAGTCGGAGTTCTGCAGCGGCACCGCATACATGCCGCCGCTCGAGACGAACACGACTCGTGATCCGGCGTCGAACAATTCTCTCAGTCCCACCGTCAGCGCGACCGGTCCGAGAACATGGGTGGCAAAAGCGGATTCGTGTCCTTGTGCAGACAGCTGCCGCTCGTCCGGCATCACCCCGGCACAATGTACGAGCGCGTGCACCGCCGTCAGCTCGGACGCCAACGCCGCGATCAACGCCGCCACGGAATCGAGATCGCTGATATCGCACTCACGCACCACCAGCGAGGCGTCGGGCACCTCGGTTCGGATGGCGGCGGCGGCGGACTCGAGTCGCTCGGCCGATCGGCCGACCAGGTGTACCCGCGCCCCGAGCCGTGCGAGTTCTTTCGCGGTGGCGGCTCCCAAGCCGGACGACGCACCGGTCACCACCATGTCGATGGGGGAGGCGAACGGCGTCGGATCGGCAGCCCAGAACCGGCGACGCACCGTGGCGCCGATCCGGGAGTATCCGGGAACGATTGCTCTGTCGAGGATCGTGTCGACCGTGCGGCTCAGCAATGACATGGCGCTCTGATACCCCGCGGTAACCGGATGTATGCGCGTCCACACGCTGGGGTCGATGCCAGAATGAGTCCATGGTTCACCCCGCCGTCTCCGACGTCACCCGCGAGATCCTCGCCGAACTTCCCGCACACCGACGCGAGACGTTCGAGTTGCGCCTCGAGCAGTGGTTTCCCGATCTGCACGACGCGGTGACCGCTGTCTACCCCGATCCCGACTCCGCGGCGGCCGGCCTGGTGGACATCGCCGCCCGTGCATACGCGGAGCGATCCGAGGATCTGCACAGACTCGATCAGCGCCGACTGCTCGAACCCGACTGGTTTCAGCAGCCCGACATGTTCGGCTACGCCTGTTACGTCGACCGGTACGGACAGACGCTGCACGGGGTGGGTGAGCGGCTCGACCACCTGACGGATCTCGGTGTCACCTACCTACACCTGATGCCGCTGTTGCAGCCCAGGCCCGGCGACAACGACGGTGGATACGCAGTGATGGACTACCGCGCGGTGCGAGAAGATCTGGGCACCAACGAGGATCTGCGCGCGCTTGCGCAGACGCTGCGCGAACGCGGCATCAGCCTTGTGGTCGACCTGGTTCTCAATCACGTTGCTCGCGAGCACGAGTGGGCTACCGAGGCGCGTGCCGGTGATCCGAAATACCGCGACTACTTCCTGATCTATCCCGATCGGACCACTCCGGACTCGTACGAGCGCACCCTCCCCGAAGTATTTCCCGATTTCGCGCCCGGCAGTTTCACCTTCGACGACGAACTCGGCGAATGGGTGTGGACGACCTTCAACGAATGGCAGTGGGATCTGAACTGGGCCAATCCTGCTGTGCTGCAGGAGTTCGCGAGCATCGTGCTGCATCTGGCCAACGTGGGAGTCGAGGTGCTGCGTCTCGACGCGATCGCGTTCCTGTGGAAGCGGCTCGGCACCAACTGTCAGAATCAACCCGAGGTGCATGCGGTCACCCAGGCTCTGCGGGCCACCGCTCGACTGGCTGCTCCGGCCACCCTGTTCAAGGCCGAGGCAATCGTCGGACCCCGCGATCTGCTGCCGTACCTGGGCCAGGGGCGGCACACCGGACGAGTCTCGGACATCGCTTACCACAATTCGTTGATGGTGCAGGTCTGGTCGATGTTGGCAACGGGCAGTACGGCTTTGGCGCGTCACGCGTTGGCGTCGTTGCCCCCGACGCCGCCGAGCGGCACCTGGGTGACCTACGTTCGCTGCCACGACGACATCGGCTGGGCCATCGACGACGGCGACGCAGCGTCGCTCGGACTCTCGGGCACAGGGCACCGCCACTTTCTGGCCGACTGGTACTCCGGCGAATTCGACGGCTCCTGGGCCGAAGGCCTGGTGTTCCAATTCAACCCCGACACCGGCGACCGCCGTATCAGTGGAACCGCGGCCGCGCTCACCGGGCTGGGCCCGTCCCGCCTCGATCCCGACGGCGCGTTCGGGCGAATCTTTCTGTCGCATGCCATCATTGCCGGGTGGGGCGGCATTCCCGTCGTGTGGAGCGGTGACGAACTCGGCTCCCCGGGAGATCCGAACTGGGCAGCCGAACCGGCTCATGCCGAGGACAACAGGTGGGTGCATCGGCCCCGGGTCACCGACGCCGACCGCGCCGGTCGGTTCGAGCAGGGTAGCGATGCGCAGCGGGTGTTCGACGGTATCGCCCGAATCGCGAAGGTGCGCGCCGGTCTGCCTATGCTGCACGCCGAGGCACCGGTCGACGTGCAGACCGAATCGGACGACGGCCTGCTCGTCGTGCGCAGGCGTCATCCCAGCGGCACCCTCGTCGGCCTCTACAACGTGACGGCCGACCACCGGCCCTTTCCCCACGCGGAGCTGATCGAGCTCGGCATCCCGGCCCCGACCGAGGTGCTCTCGCAGCACGATCTGCACGTCGACGACACCGGATCGGTGTGGTTGCCGCCGTACGCGGCATGGTGGATCGTCGACAGCCCTCGCCGCTAGGACAAGCGCTGTCGTGACCGGGCTGTTACCCTGCCCGAGACGGTCGGCTGGATACGAACAAGGGGACAACCTCGATGCTGCATGCTCGGATACGAAGTCTGGTGCTCGCTGTAGTGGCGATATTGGTCGCCACGATGGCAACGGTGCTGATGGGGTCCGGTGTGGCACGGGCCGATTCCGAGCTCGTCTACGTCTACTCGCCGTCGATGGACAAAAACATCCCGATCAAGGTGCTCAAAGCTGCCGGGGGCGGACCCGCGCCCACTCTGTATCTGCTCGACGGACTGCGCGCGCCCGAGGACAACAGTGGCTGGCTCATCGAAACCGACGTCGAGAGCTTCTTCGCCGACAAGCACGTCAACGTGGTCATTCCGTTCGGCGGCGGCGGAACCTTCTACTCCGACTGGCAGCGCGACGACCCCAAGCTCGGACGGGTGAAGTGGGAAACCTTCCTCACCCAGGAACTACCGCCCTTCATGGCCGATCGTTTCGGCAGTGACAACGTCAACAACGCCGTCGCAGGACTGTCGATGAGCGGCACCTCCGCGCTCAACTTGGCCGCGCATCGCCCGGATTTCTACAAGGCGGTGGCATCGTTCAGCGGCTACCCGACGGCGAGCAGCCCCGGATTTGCCCAGGGCATCTCGGTGGCCGTCGGCGAGATGGGCGGCAACGCTCGCAACATGTGGGGCACCTGGCCGTCCGCGGACTGGATCCGTAACGATCCGTCTCTCAATGTCGGCGCATTGCGAAACACGGCAGTCTTCGTCTCTTCGGGGAGTGGCTCACCGGCTACGGACCCAGTGTTCAACCCGGCCAGCAGCCGCTTCGACCCCGTCAAATTTGCACAGATGGTGCCACTGGAAACGGCTGCCGGCATGAGCAGCCGCGCATTCGTTCCGTTGCTGCAGGCCGCAGGCGGTCGTCCCAACGTCAAGATCACCGGTACCGGTGTGCACTGGTGGAACCACTGGGAGCAGCATTTGCACGAGGCGTGGTTCGAGACCATCGCCCCGGCAGTCGGCGGCTGACCAACCCTTGGACGTGTTCCAGCCGCACCTGAAATGCTCCGCAGAACTGGCCGAGTAACAGCGCCCATCTGCCACTCGGCAACGGGTGAAGGATTTTCGGGAGACATGGGTTTCGCGCGATTGCCAGGTAGACGATTCCCCAGGCCTGCAGTGCCATGACCTTCACCAGGGGTGGATTCCAAGCGCCGCGCGAGCCGTGCTTGACGCTGATTCGGTAGGAAGAGCGGCCGTAGCGCACGCCCTGCCGAAACGTTGCTGTCACCGTGTCTCGCAGCCGATATGCAACCAGTGCGTCGGGCGTGTGGGCGAGACTGAATCCAGCTTGCTGTATCCGCCAAGAGATGTCGATATCTTCACCGCCGGCGACAAGGTTCTCGTCGAAGTTGCCTACCTGATCGACTACTCGTCGCCACATCGCGAAGTTGTTGCCGTGTGCGAATGGTAGATACTCGGTCTCGAATCTGTCCGCCGGTGCCGGGACGTCGCGCCACGTCGCCACCTTCGGAGAGTTCAGTGTGTGCACCTCGATCGGGCCGCCGACGGCATCTGCTGTCTCCGCGGCTCGGGTCAGGGCAGTGAGCCAATTCGGGTACACGGCATCGTCCTGGTCCGTGAAGGCAAGAAAGTCTCCGCGGGCGGCGGCGATGCCCGCATTCTTCGCGTGCGAGGTGCCCTGGACATCCGAGCTGTCGATCCACCGGATGTCCACCGGCAGCCCAAGCTGATCCAGATGCTCGCGGAGTCCATCGGTCGATCCGTTGTCGCTGACTATCACCTCGAAATCGCCCTCGTAGTCTTGCGCAGCGAGAGCGGCCAACTGAACATCGACGTCCGGCAAGCCGTTGAAGCAAGGAAGGATCACGGATACAAGACCTATAGGCATGTTTGTGAACAATACCTGGGAATGTTCGATATTCTTGTTGCCGTGACGACACCGCCCAGCATCTCCGTCGACTACACGGTGCTCGACTGCCCCGATCCGGCTGCGCTGGCGCGCTTCTACAGCACCATCCTCGGCTGGGAACCAGTTTACGACGACGGCGATTGGGTGGTGGTTCACGGCCCGGGCGAATTACGTCTGGCCTTCCAGCGGGCCCCGGAGTTCACCCCGATCGACTGGCCGAGCGAGGGCATCAAGATTCACCTCGACCTGGTCGTGGACGACATGGAACAGGCACGAGACTTCGTCGTCGACGCGGGGGCCGAGCTGATAGACCGAACGCATTCCTCGTTCTGGGTGTACCGCGACCCCGCGGGGCACATCTTCTGCCTGTGCAAAAGAGAGTGACGACGAGCAATGCAGCCCGGTCGACTCCGGGAAGGCCTAGGCAACTCGGATCTGTGGTCGAGAGACATCGAGATCTGCCTGCTCGCCCAGCCAGCGCGCGAGTACCTGGCATCCGGTGAGTTCGCCGTCGTACGGTTCACGCGCATAGGCGATGTGTCGGCCGCCGCCGGGGTTGGCCCATTCGAATCGGTGCCAGCGCATCGACTGCGGAAGATACCCGGCCACCTCGGTGGCTGCGGTGCGAAGGCGTCGAACATCCTTCACCCACTGGGAGGGTCGGAGGCGAGTCCGGGTCGCATTCTGGAAGCTGTTGCTGCGCAGTAAGGTCCACAGTTCACGCAGCCAGATTCTCGGAGTGCGAAACGACATCCAGCGGGTGAGGTCGGCGATGTCGCGAATCAGGCTGTCGTCACTGGCGTTACAGATCATGTCGGTCTCGAGGCCGATCCAGCGAACCGGAATCGACGCGGGCAGCGCCGGGCCCGGGCCTGCGACGCCGCGTCCAGCGCATCCACTCACCACGTCGGCCGGTTGCTGGGGATCGGACACCAAGCCCGCAGCAACAATCCGGGTGCCGTCGATCGTGCCGTCGGCGACGAGTCCGAGCACCTCACGCACCACGGTCGCACCTTGGGAATAGCCGATCAGCGCGATCGGCCCGGTGGTGCCCTCGACTGCGCGACGGAGGCGCCGGACACCGATGTCGGCACTGTGGCGGAAGCACAATCCGCCGAGTGAAACAGGACCGTACGACGCCGGGTAGCCGACCCATCGTCCGACGAAGCGGTCGTCGAGTTCGCCGACGACGCAGGCGAGCAGCCCGGTCACCGACGTCCGCTGGTCGGACGGATGCGATTCTCCGGTACCCCCGACGGCGAGTACGGTGACCTGATCCTGGTTCATGCTCTCGAGTCTGGCGGGCGAACCTGAGCCCGATGCCCGACAAACGCTGAGAACTGTCTGGCAGTTCGGCCCCGATCAGTTCGAGGCAGCGCGTACCTGTTCGAGGGCATCGCGTAGCAGCGCCTCGTAGCGGTCCGGGTCGGGTACGGCGGCGCTGTTGGAGGTGATGCCGATGGTGACGGTAGTGCCGATGCCGTGCACTCCGTGGGTCAGGCTCATGGCGGGGGAGAGAGCAGGAAAGCCTGCGGTGAACCGCACGGGGCCGCCACAGAGCGTCAGGTCTGCAGCACCACGCGAGACGCTGGACACGACGGTGTTGCCGGTGACCGTCGGTGGCGTCGCGTTCGGATCGAACTGTGCGACTCCCCATTCGGCCAGAAATGCCGGCACGTGTAGTTCGACGTCGTCCTGCGATGCGAGTGCCGCCTCCGTCAACGGATGATTCGCGCGAACTCTGCGGGCGGCCAGGTCGTCCGAGATGAGGAGCATGCGTGTGCGGATGTCCGGTTCTGCGGGGAACAGTCCGACTCCCACGTTGCCGAAGTTGTTGCGCGTGGGTCCACGCGCACGTCGCGCGAGGGTCACCTCTGCGGCCAGATCGGCCGGAGTGTCGAGAAAGGCTTGCAGTGCAATCGATATGGCGGTGAGCGCGAACGCGGTGACCGTGGTGCCCTCGGCGTTCAGATCGGACTTCGCGAGCACGATGGTCCGTACGGACGTCCGACCGGTGGGTGCGACGTCGAGGGCAGTCAGAGCCCGCGACCGAGCAGGCGGCGGGATCGAACCCGAGTCGGTGGCTCGCCCGAGGGCCAGCGCGTCCCGTCGAGCGCGTAGACCGCCGCGAACCATGAGCGCCACGCGCAGCGGAAGGACTGCAGCGGCACGCACTGCGGACGCCAGTTCGGTACCGGTGGAACGCAAGGTGCACTCGGGCGCGGGCGGGAGTCGATGCGTTCCGAAGAGGTCGCGGGCAGTCTTCGATGCCAGTGCCCCATCGGCCGCTGCGTGTGAAAGTTGCAGCACAGCAACAGCGGTCGAGCCCGGACCGCCCGGCGCATCGGTGATGTTCGGATACAGGTGCAGATGCCACACCGATTTGTTGGGGTCGACCTGATTGTCGAAGGAGTTCGCGATCGCAGCGAGGCACTCCGCCCAGGTGCGCGGTGCCGGGTGAACGGTGATCGTGTCGGTACCCGGGTGTGCGTCCGTCCACCGGGGATAGTCGAGGCCGAGAGGTGCCTCGGTGACGTGTCTGCGCAGTACGTCGATGCGGGCGCTGCGTTCGAGCAGTCGCACCACCTCGGCATCGAGGTCGTCGGGCCCGGTGTCGAAGCAGTACAGCAGAAACTGGTCGCTGGGGATCTTCGACGCCATCCAGTACGCCCGTGCATCGGCCGGGCGCAGATGCATCGGCTCGGGTCGATCGTTGTCGGGGCGATTGCTGTCGGGTCGATCGCGGGGCACAAGTCGAAGCCTAAGCGCCGCAGCGGGGCCGGGCGGGTTACGAACTGACCGGTTCGGTTCTGTGAACTCTCACCACGACGGGCCGAGGACTTCTTCGATTGCCTCGGCGATTACTCGTCGTGTCAGCGTTAGCCTGGGTCAATGCATCGCCTCGACCTCCGTCCGCGACGCCGTGAGATTGCACGGTCGGTGTCGTGACGCCCCGAGTTGCTTCGGGCTATCGGGCGGGTCTGCGTTCCTCGACCAACGCTGCCGCCTCCGCCGACTACGTCACCGACATCTCCTATACGGAGTACGGCTCGGCGGCCTGCACCCTCGGGGTCGCGTCGGACGACACCGTCTTTCTCGCACCTGCCGTCACCGTCGACGGGATCGGTGTGTTGCGGTCGTCGGACTTCGGAAAGTCTTGGCGCGCATCGGTTCCGGAGGGCATGCAGAAAGGTGAACGTCGGCCGTATCTGTACTTCGACGATGTCGACGATCGTCTGTTTCTGCATGCCGGCCGATTCGGCGCGGCACCACAGCACCTGTTTCGGACGGGATTCGTTCTCGGGGTCAGCGACGATCGAGGCGAGACCTGGCGCATCCGAAAAGTAGCGTCCAAAGCCAGAATGAACGCGAAGATATTTGCCGGCCCACGAAATTCGAGCAGTGGGAGAGTGACGTACCTTTCTGCTCCGACGCCGTTCGCACTGCGTGTACGACCGCTGATCAACGTGACCCGTCAGGTGATCTGGCGGTCCTACGACGGCGGCGTGAAGTGGGAGGTGGCCGGCGGATTCGACATCGATCCGAAGAACATCCCCGGTCTGCCGAGTCGCGAGTACGTCACGTTCGGCAAGGGCGTCGTCGGCCCGGACGGAACGGTCTACATCGGTGGCCGCTACGGTCGACGGTTCGCTGTGGCAGTCAGCCACGACGAGGGTCTGACCTGGGATGTCCGCATGGTCCCCGGGTCGGCACTGGCGAGGTACCACAACCCACTGCATTTTCTGTTGCTCGGTTCGCGCTATCGGCTGCCGGAGTCGACGGCCGTCGACGACGAGGGAAACGTCTACGTGGTGTGGCCGGATCGCGACGGAGTGCTCCATGCCGCCTGGTCTTTCGATGGAACGGTGACCTGGTCGAGGCCGGTGGTCGTCTCCGCGCCCGGAGTGCGCGATGCTCGCCTCGGCGCTATCACTGCCACCGGGTCCGGCCGAGTGGGAATCGCCTACTACGGGCGTGAGCGAGGGCGCGCGTTCCACGGGTTCATCGCGCAGTGCCGTGACTTTCGCACCGGCCGCCCGGTGTTCGTCGGTGGCAAGTACAACGAACCCGACGCGCCACTTCTTCCGCACGGCTTCTGCGGCGGCGTCAAGGACTTCGCGTTCGGGCGCTCACTCGACGACATCGTTCGGGTGCACTTCGCCCCCAACGGTGACCTCGTCACGGGAGCCGTGATGAGGATGCGGGGCAGAAACCGGCAGCGTCCCTGGGCGGCGCGTTCGGAACGCACCGAGATGCAGGCAGTACTCGGACGGCTGGGCCGAGTCATCGGAGTCTGAACAACGAAAGGCCCTGCAGCGCATGCGCTGCAGGGCCTTTGGGCTTCGATATCAGGCGACGTTGATCAGGCGACGTTGATCAGGCCGACGGTGGGGAAGAAGAAGCAGCTCTTGTCGGTGCCGTCGAGCCCCTTGTGGTTCACCGTGCCGAACACCGCCGCAAGGACGGTTCCCGATCCCGTTTCGACGGGTACGGCGCGCGCACCGGCAGCGGGCAACGCATTGAGTGCGTCGACCACGAAGGGCCGGGCAATATCTGTGAACTGAGCCGGGATGCCGGAATTGGCGAGGATCGAGTCCGCGAGAGTGGTGACCAGCCCACCGAAGTCGGCGAAGCCGCCCTTCAGTGTGTTGACGTTGAACCAGGCGACCTGCATTCCGGTCTTGTCGGCCGAATCGTTGACGATGCCGGCCGGGACGAACGCGAACATGGTCTCGCCCTTGTTCACTGCGTTGAGTTCGGGAATCGGCAGCGGAATGGGTGCCTTCAGTTGCGGCCACGGGCCCGCTGCTCCGCCCGCGACACCCGGGACGATGCCGAGGGGTGAGGCCCCCGTTGCTGCGCAGTTGATGGCCGCAGTCGGGTAGAAGAACGGGGTGATGCCGAAATCGGTCAACGCCTTGTTGGCTGCGTTCAGCGCGGCGAACGGATCGGTGCTCGCGTCCTCGGCGACCGGGGTGCGTGAGTCGGCGATGGCGTGTGCGGCCTCGAGAGATGCACCGCCTTGACCCTGCAGTTCGGCAATTGCCTGGGCCAGCGGATCTGCCGGTGCCGGCTCCGCTGCCGCGGTAGCGGGAATTGCGAGCAATGCCGCGCAGGAGAGCGCGAGCGCGCCCGCCAGACGGCTGAGGCGACGAGACATGTGTGACTCCTGTGACTGATGTGGCTTATGTTGCGGTTGCGGTGATATCACCACACATCATCTCGACGTCACAAGTTCTGCCGGAATCCGTTGTCCAATCGAGACGGTCCAATCGAGACGGTCCGATCGGGACGGTCCATGAACAAGTTCAGCCCACGTCGATGCCGAAGTCCCGAACGATTCCTTCCAGGCCCGATGCGTAGCCCTGGCCGATGGCGCGGAACTTCCATTCGGCACCGCGGCGGTACAGCTCACCGAACACCATGGCGGTTTCGGTGGAGGCATCCTCGCTGAGGTCGAAGCGGGCGAGCTCGCGTCCGTCGGATTTGTCGACGACGCGGATGAATGCGTTGACGACCTGACCGAAGTTCTGCCCCAGGGCGTCTGCGTTGTGAATGGACACCGGGAAGACGATGGAGTCGACATCCGGGGTCAGTGCCACCAGGTCCACATCGATGCTCTCGTCGTCGCCCTCGCCTTCACCGGTGCGGTTGTCGCCGGTGTGCTCGATGGCGCCGTCGGGGGAGCGCAGGTTGTTGTAGAAGACGAAGTAGAGGTCGCTCAACGCCTTCTTGGTGGTGCCGAGGCCGATGGCGCTGGCGTCGAGATCGAAGTCGCCACCGGTGGTGGCGCGGACGTCCCAGCCCAGTCCGACGGAGACAGCAGTCAGGTTCGGTGCTTCCTTCGTCAGCGAGACATTTCCACCCTTGGCAAGAGTTACGCCCATGTCCATCCACTCCTTCGCGCGTTCTTTCTGTGCATCGTTCTACCCACCCTATTCATGCCCCCGTCCAGGGTGCCCGAGTTGCCGAAGTGGTGCCAGAGGGAAGGGCGTCGGGTGTGAGCTGTGGGGCTGGCGGTACCGATGGGATTGTGGTGGGATACGACAAAAGATCACAAACTAGCAGTGGTAGTGCAGTTCTGCGAGTAGGCGCGCCGCGGCGATCGAACGACAATGGAGATTTCTGTGCAGGTTTCGCGACGTGAGCTGTTCAAGTACGCCGCCGCAGGGTCCGCTGCCGCCGTCGGACTGGTTGCGCTGGGGACGGCAACCGCGCACGCGGACGCCGGACTGGGAACCCTCGTCGACTATTCGGGCGGGGTGCCGTCGGCCTCGGCGATCAAGCAGGCCGGTCACCGCGGGGCGGTGCGGTACGTGTCCGATCGCCGACCCGACGCGAACTGGATGATCGGTAAGCCGATGCGCAAGTCCGAGGCCGACTCACTCACCTCCGCCGGGCTGGAGGTGGTCTCGAACTACCAGTTCGGCAAAGGAAAGAGCTCGGATTGGCGTGGTGGGTACGCAGCCGGCGTGAAGCATGCCGAACGCGGCCTCGAGCTCCACACGGCTGCCGGCGGCCCCGCGGACCGCCCGATCTACGCGTCGATCGACGACAATCCCTCCGCGGTGGAGTTCGCGACTCTGATCGCTCCGTACATCCTGGGTTGGCAGTCGGTGATCGGGGCTGAGAACACCGGCATCTATGCCAATTCACCCACCATAGAATTGGCCTCGGTAGCCGGTCTCGGCCAGTGGTATTGGCAGCACAATTGGGGGACACCGAAGGGCTTCGTTCATCCGGCGGCGCATATTCATCAGATCCGAATCGACAAGGATTCTGTCGGCGGAGTCAAAGTCGACATCAACAATATTCTCAAAGCCGATTATGGGCAGTGGTCGAAATCTGCCGCCGATATCACCTGAATTACACCGATGTAATTCCGCGCCCACAACTGTCTTTATATGTCCGGCATCAGTCGCATTTCGACTATGTGGAAGTCGACCGTCCGAAACATCTTCGAAAGAACTTCGCCCCCGGCTGACGATCAGCCGGGGGCGAAGTGCGTCGTGTGCGCTCGAACTACGGAACGTAGACCGTTCCGATGGTGGGGAGGAAGGTGCAGCTGCGAGGTGCGGCAGTCGGGTCTTCCTTCGACTGCGTGGTGATCGAGCCCGATACGACCGACAGCACGCGTCCGGGACCGGTGTCGGCGATAGCCGACAACGTTGCCGGGCCGTCGGCGTTGATCTTCGATGCGCCGGTCAGGTCCTGTGTTCCCGAGCGACGATTGTCGATGTTGAGCCAGGTGACGGTGAGCGGAGCGGACTGCTCGGCGGCGATGGGTGCGGTGCCGAGTGCAGTGAACACGAAGCCTGCCTGGCCGGCGGCCGGTCCGGGAGGAGGCAACGTGGCCGGGCCCGGTACGGCGAGAGCAGTTCCGACGGAGTCGGCAGTGTCGGAGATGCACCCCTTGCCGAGCGTCGGGTAGAGGAATTGAGCGATGGCGGGTCCGTCGGCGGGCAGTTCAGGACCGCCTCCGCCGGATCCGTCCAGGAAGGTGATGACGGACTCGAGCAGCGACTTGACCTGCTCCGGCAGCTGCGCCGTTGCGAGTAGAGCGCGGGCCTGGCTCAGCAGATCTGCGGCCGGAGCGGCTCCTACATCGGCGGGTCCGGCGGCAGCACCGACGATCGCAGGCGCGAACGAGGCGAGCGCCTCGATCTCAGCCAGATTGGGCATGGGCTCACCGGGTGCGGGAAGGAACTGAGCGATCAACGCGGCGGGATCGGCCGGTGCAGCAGGCAGATCGGCGGGCGCCATGGGCACCAGAGGCTGTGCGGATGCGCCGGTCGGCACGACGAGTGCGGCGGCGGCTGCAACGGCAAATGCCGTAACTACGCGACGCGTTCCGCGGGTACGAAGCACGGTGATATTCCCCATTCTGATCATGACGCGGGCCCCGGCGACAGCCGGTGCTCGAGGGGTCACTCTATGTAGCGCGATCCCCGATGTACAGCTGTTGGCGTCGAACCCTCCCCCGTCGCAACTGTGCCAGGGCAGTCTATGTGGTCCACGCTGCGAATTCTCCGCAGGGCCAAACAATAGCCTGTTACTGGAGTTGTCAGTGTTAAAGGTGATGCAAATGTTACTCGTCCGCCCACGCGGTTAGGGAAGGCCTGTGACGACCTATAAGCTTCGTTCTCGATATACCGCACCGATACCGAACGGAACCGCACGCACAGTGAACCGACTCGTTCGGCTGGCCCCCGTTCTGTTGGCGATATCGGTGATCAGCCGCTTCGTCTGGGCCTTCGTGACGCCGAACGGCATGAACCTCGTCGATCTGCACGTGTACGTCGAGGGCTCCGCAGCGCTGCTGGGCGACAACCTGTACGACTACACCTACTCGGTGCAGACCCCGGACTTCCCGCTTCCGTTCACGTACCCACCGTTTGCCGCCCTGGTGTTCTTCCCACTGCACTACCTGCCCTTCACTGTCGTCGGCGTCGTGTGGCAGGCCGCGACCATGGCCGCGTTGTTCGCGGTGGTGCGGCTGGCACTGTCGATGGTCCTGGGTGAAAGGCGTGCCGCCGAACCGCGCTGGGTGCGGATCGCGATGCTGTGGACCGCGCTGGGGCTGTGGTCCGAACCCGTCCGGACAACTCTCGACTACGGCCAGGTCAACGTCTTCCTGGTGCTGCTGGCGCTACTCGCCGTACGCAGCTCGCGGTGGTGGGTCGCCGGCGGTCTCGTCGGCTTCGCGGCGGGTATCAAGCTGACTCCGGCCATCACCGGTCTGTATTTCCTGGCGACTCGGCGGTGGAAAGCTGCAGTGTTCTCGGCGGTGGCATTCGCGCTCACGGTCGTGGTCAGTTACGTGGTGCTCGGGCATCAAGCCGGCACCTACTTCACCACGTTGCTCGGCGACGCGGACCGCATCGGCCCCGTCGGCTCGGTCTGGAACCAGTCTCTCCGCGGAGCCCTGAGCCGGATCGTGGGTGAAGACGTCGGCCAAGGACCGCTGTGGATCGCCGCCGCAGTGATCGCCGTGGTCCTCGCTGTCCTGGCATGGCGGGCACTCGACCGCCGCGACTACCTGGGAACCCTGGTCATCGTCCAACTCCTCGGCCTGTTGGTCTCGCCCATCTCGTGGTCGCACCACTGGATCTGGGTGATTCCGATGGTGATCTGGCTGGTGCACGGACCACTGCGAGGCATCGCCGGAGCGAAGGTCGTCGCCGGCTACTGGCTGGTGACGATCACGGTGGGGGTGCCGTGGTTGCTGAGTTTCTTCCAGGAATCGATCTGGACCATCCCTCGTCCCGGCCTCGAGGCCTGGGCCGGTGCCGTCGACGTGATCGGATCTGCTCTGTTCCTCGGCTGGGTCGTCTACGCGGGAAGAGTCAGGAAGGACCAGTCAGCGAGTCGATCCGACGCGCCAGATCCACATCCTTCTGTGTGAGACCGCCGGCAGAGTGCGTCGAGAGCGTGAACGTGAGCGTCCGCCACCTGATGTCGATATCGGGGTGATGATCCGCCTCCTCGGCGGCGTCGGCCACGCGGTTCACCACCTCGATCGCTGCCGGGAACGAGGCCAGTTCGACGGTTCGCGTCAGGGATTTTTCCTGCACCGTCCAATCGGCGAGCTGGGCGTCGTCGATGTCGCGGTCGGTCAGCAGTTCGGTCATAGAAAGATGGTGGCATGTCCGGTACCCCTACCGCTGTGGTTGTCGCAGCCGCGTTGATCGAGAACGGCCGTCTGCTGCTCGCCCAACGAACCCGTCCGCCAGAGCTGGCCGGCCGCTGGGAACTGCCGGGCGGCAAGGTGGAGCCGGGGGAGTCCGAGGACGCGGCGCTGGCGCGCGAGCTGCGCGAGGAACTGGGAGTCGAGTGCTCGATCGGTGCGGCGCTGAGCGGCGATGTCGAGCTCCCCGGCGGACTGGTGCTTCGTACCTACCGGGCGGCGCTGGTCTCGGGAACCCCTGCAGCGCTGGAACATTCGGCTCTGCGCTGGGTGGACGCCGAGACGCTGCCGACGGTGGATCTGGTCGATGCGGACCGACTCTGGCTGCCGGACCTGCAGGAAATTCTGCTCACTTCGCCCGAGCGGTCTTCAGACCTTTCTTGAGGTCTTTCTTGGTCGCGCCCGCGGATTCCAGCTTCTTCATTCGCATGATCACGACGGGGCATTTGATGCAACGAACCTTCTTGCGGCAGCATTTTTTCTTGGGCTTCATCCCCGAGACATCTGCGGCCTTTATCTTGCCCATGAGCACCAAGACTAATGGGTGGCGCAGGTCACAGACCTGAGGGTGGCGCGGGGCACTGCCGGACTACGGGTAAACTCGATCAGTCGCGAGAACCTCGCGGTGCAGCGCGCTTCTCTAGCGACATAAGCCCGCTAGCGAACAAGAGCCCGCATTCGACTCCAGGAGAATTTTTCGCGTGAGCGCCCCAAGCAGTGCAGACAACATCGACAGCACCACTACATTTCGCAACGTCGCCATCGTTGCACACGTCGACCATGGCAAGACCACCCTGGTCGACGCCATGCTTCGGCAGTCCGGCGCGTTCGAGGAACGTGCCGAAGCGATCGACCGCGTCATGGACTCGGGTGACCTCGAAAAAGAAAAAGGCATCACGATCCTGGCCAAGAACACGGCCGTTCACAAGCGCAATGCCGACGGCACCATCACCGTCATCAACGTGATCGACACCCCCGGCCACGCCGACTTCGGCGGAGAGGTCGAGCGCGGCCTGTCCATGGTCGACGGCGTCGTCCTTCTCGTCGACGCATCCGAGGGCCCGCTGCCGCAGACCCGTTTCGTGCTGCGCAAGGCGCTCGCCGCGTCGTTGCCGGTGATCCTGGTCGTGAACAAGACCGACCGTCCCGACGCACGTATCGAAGAGGTCGTCTCGGAGAGCCACGACCTGCTGCTCGATCTCGCGTCCGATCTCGACGACGAAGCGTCCGAGGCAGCCGAGCTCGCACTCGACCTCCCCGTCCTCTACGCCTCCGGTCGTGAGGGCAAGGCCTCGAAGGTCCAGCCCCAGAACGGACACGCTCCCGACGCCGAGAACCTCGACGAGCTGTTCGAGGTTCTGCTCAGCTACGTCCCAGCACCCAAGGGCAACGTCGACGCGCCACTGCAGGCGCACGTCACCAACCTCGACGCATCCGCGTTCCTCGGCCGCCTCGCCCTGGTCCGCATCCACAACGGCCAGCTCTCCAAGGGCCAGACCGTCAGCTGGATGCGTGAGGTCGACGGCGAGCCCGTCGTCCAGAAGGCCAAGATCACCGAGCTGCTCAACACGATCGGCGTCGAGCGCGTTCCCGGCGAGAAGGGTGTCGCAGGAGACATCGTCGCCGTCGCGGGCTTCCCGGACATCATGATCGGCGACACGCTCGCAGACCTGGAGAACCCGGTCGCTCTGCCGCGTATCACCGTCGACCAGCCCGCGATCTCGGTCACCATCGGTACCAACACGAGCCCGCTCGTCGGCCGCGTCAGCGGCCACAAGCTCACCTCGCGCATGGTCAAGAGCCGCCTCGATCAGGAGCTCATCGGCAACGTCTCGCTCAAGGTCCTCGACATCGGTCGTCCCGATGCCTGGGAAGTACAGGGTCGTGGAGAGCTCGCGCTCGCTATCCTCGTCGAGCAGATGCGTCGTGAAGGCTTCGAGCTCACCGTCGGCAAGCCACAGGTGGTCACCCAGCAGGTCGACGGCAAGCTGCACGAGCCCTTCGAAGAGCTCATGGTCGACACACCGGAGGAGTACCTCGGTGCCGTCACTCAGCTGCTCGCCGCACGCAAGGGCAAGATGGTCCAGATGACGAACCACGGCGCAGGCTGGGTTCGCATGGAATTCATCGTTCCTTCGCGCGGCCTGATCGGTTTCCGCACCGAGTTCCTCACGGACACTCGCGGTACCGGCATCGCCAACGCCGTCTTCCACGGCTACGCGCCGTGGGCCGGCGAGATCCGCGCCCGCCACACCGGCTCACTCGTCTCGGACCGTCACGGCACCGTCACCCCGTTCGCGATGATCCAGCTGGCAGACCGCGGCACGTTCTTCGTCGAGCCGGGCGCAGACACCTACGAGGGCATGGTCGTGGGCATCAACCCGCGTCAGGAAGACCTCGACATCAACGTCACCCGCGAGAAGAAGCTGACCAACATGCGTCAGTCCTCTGCAGACGTCATGGAGACCCTGGCCAAGCCCAAGAAGCTGGACCTGGAAATGGCCATGGAGTTCTGTGCAGGCGACGAGTGCGTCGAGGTGACCCCCGAGGTCGTTCGCGTCCGCAAGGTGCACCTCGATTCCAACGAGCGCGCCCGTGAGCGTTCGCGCAGCAAGACTCGCGACAAGGCTGCTCTGTAAGACTCACCTCGTGCATGAGAAGCGACGTGTCACTTTCGTGGGGCGTCGCTTCTCCTGTACCGGTAGCCGACCACGAAGGAGATCCTCGTTGCGCAACGTGCTGATGCCGGCGGTTCTGGTTTCTGCCATCGCTCTGGTACTCACTGCGTGCACCGCAGATCCGCCGCCTCCCATCGAGAGCGTGGAGACGCCGGTCAGCACGACGATGGTCCCGGCCAAGACCGGTGATCCGGTGGTCGTCGCCATCGACGACGTCGGAATCGGTTTCAACCCGCACCTGTTGGCAGACCAGTCGCCCGCAACTGCCGCGGTGAGTTCCCTGGTGCTACCCAGTCCGTTCCGTCCCACTCGGAACGCAGGCACCGGGGTGACCGTCTGGGAGCCCGACCTGTCGCTGATGATCTCGGCCGAGGTCACCTCGCAATCCCCGTTCACCATTCGTTATCAGCTGCGCAACGAGGCGCAGTGGTCCGACAGCGCACCGATCGCCGCCGAGGACTTCCGCTACCTGTGGCAGCAGATGATCACCCAACCCGGCGTGGTCGATTCCGCCGGGTACGCCTTGATCAGCGACATCGCGTCCTCGGGCGGTGGCAAGACGGTCGACGTGACTCTCGAATCGCCGTACCCCGCGTGGCAGCGCTTGTTCACGGACCTGGTGCCCTCGCACCTGCTCAAGGACTCGCCCGGCGGTTTCCAAGGTGGTCTCACCGACAACGTGCCGGTCTCCGGATCCCGGTTCAACATCAAGACCGTCGACCAGGGGCGTGACGAGATTCTGCTCGAGCGCAACGACCGCTTCTGGGACGAGCCCGCATCGCCCGATCAAATTCTCATTCGCCGAGGCGGTACCTCCGCGCAACTGGCCGATTCTCTGCGATCGGCCGACGCTCAGATCGCCCAGGTTCGTGGTGACGCGGCCCTGCGGGCTCAGCTCTCGGCAATTCCGGGCGTCCGAACCGACACGATCCGGCAATCTCGGGTGCTGTCGATGACAGTGAACGGGCGAGCGCCCAACATGTCGAATTCCATTGTGCGGCAGGGTATTTTCGGTCTGCTCGATCCGAATCTGCTCGCCACGGTCGGGGCAGGCGGTGGCGCGACGGATCGTCGAGCTGCAGCGCTGCTCCTCTCACCCTCCGACCCCGGATACACCGCGACGTCGCCCGCTCCCATCGGCAGAACCGCAGCCCTGGATCTGCTGGAACGCGCGGGCTTCGTTCCGACGGCCGATGCGATGGTCACATCGACACCGAATGCCACCGCTCCGACGACTGCAGCTGTACCGACGTCTGCCGCGCCTACGACCACCGAAGCGGCCACCACGAGTGCTGCGGTTCCGGGGGTCACTCGTCTCGCCGACGCAACCGGTACCGCGCTGCGGTTCGTGATCGGTGCAGTCGAGAACGACGATATCGCGCTCGCTGTCGCGGGGACGGCCGCGGACGAGCTCGTCGGCGCAGGCGTCGATGCGACCGTCACCCCACTGCCGGCCGACGAGCTGTACTCGACGGCGCTGACCGACGGAACCGTCGACGCGGTGGTGGGCTGGAACAGTGCAGGAGTCGACCCCGCGACGGCGCTCGCATCACGGTTCGGCTGCGTCCAGGAGGCCCTCGCAGACAGCGGCGACCGCGCGGCGGCCCCGCGAAATCTGTCCGGCCTGTGCGTTCCCGAACTCGAGCCGACCATCGACAGGGCTCTCCTGAACGGTCTCGATCCGTCCGTGGCCACCAACGACGTCGAGCCCAAGCTGTGGTCGCTGGCGTCGACGTTGCCGATCATGCAAGACGCGTCGGTGGTGGCCGCAGTTCCCGGCATCACCGGCGTCTCCTTGACCGGCCCGGTCGAGGTCGGCATCTTCGCCGACGCCGCGCAGTGGATGCGGACGCCCTCGTGACCGATCGCCGCGGCAACACCGCAACGAATGACGAAGTGAGCACAGGATCGATGACAGAGGCAGTGACGGAGCAGGCGATGACGGAGCCGCAGCGGTTGCTTCTCGTGCACGCGCATCCGGACGACGAGACCATCACCACCGGCGGCACCATCGCCCACTACGTTCGTGCCGGGGCCGACGTCACCGTGCTCACCTGCTCGCTCGGCGAGGAGGGTGAGGTGATCGGCGAGACGTGGGCCGATCTGGTCGTCGATCGTGCCGATCAGCTGGGCGGCTACCGGATTCTGGAATTGCACCGTGCCCTCGCGGCTCTGGGCTGCAATCCGCCGCGCTTTCTCGGCGGAGCCGGCCGCTGGCGGGATTCCGGAATGGCCGGGACATCGGCTGCCCGCAAGCCGCGCGCGTTCGTCAACGCGGACCGCGACGAGGCTGTGGGAGCGCTCGTGACGGTGATGCGTGAGCTTCGGCCACAAGTCGTCATCGGATACGACCCCGAAGGCGGCTACGGCCACCCCGATCATCAGCAGGTTCACTCGTTGGTGAGCGAGGCCGTCGAGGTCTGCGGCACGGATTCCTACCCCCGGGCCGGGTCGCCCTGGGAGGTGTCGAAGTTCTACTGGACCGTCACCGGTCACGACCAATTGCAGTCGGGACTCGCCGCGATCGACGACATTCCGACCGGATGGCGACTGCCCGTCGACGGTGAGCTCCCGAGCGTGCCCGAGAGCACGATCACCACCAGCATCGACGTTCGCGGTGTCCTCGACGCCAAGCGGGACGCGTTGCGCGCACATGCCACACAGGTCACCGTCTCACCGTCGGGACGTGAGTACGCACTCTCCAACGACATCGCCCAGCCGATCCTGCTGGACGAGCAGTACGTGCTGGTTCGGGGCACTCTCGGCGCCGATGGGACGGGCAGGGAGACCGACCTGTTCGCCGGCGTACTAGGCTGTGCTTCGCATCACTGAATGACCGCAGGGTCGATCTCATCACAGCAGGGGCGGAACACACATGTACAACTGGGTAGTGCAGGACGCCATCGTCGCGTTCGTCGATTCTCTCAAGCCGCAGTTCGGCGCACAGGCAGATCTGTACCAGTACGTTCTGGGCCAGATCGCCATGGGTGCGAGCAACTTGCTCACCTCCTTGGGCTATCCGCCGGTTTCCTGAGTGCCGGTGCTCGATTTTTCGAATGCGATGCACTGAAACAACCCGGGGCAAGGCAGTATTGGGCGCATGATCTCGAAGGCCGCATCCAATACTGTCGCCCTGGTGTCCTGGGCGACCGTCGCAGTACTGGTGTTCGACGGCTTTCTCTCCGGAATTCTGTCGGTCTTCTTTCTGCCGACCTACCTCGGTTCGGTGCAATTCCCCATCAGCGCACTACTCGGCGGCATCGCCAACGTGGCGCTGATCCTGGCCGCACGTAAGGTTGCCGAGCGGTCGATCTGGGTGGCGTCCCCCCTGATCGGTTGGTTCGTCGCGGTGGTGCTGTGCATGCTGGGCGGCCCGGGCAACGATGTTCTACTGCTCGCCGACTGGCGCACGATGCTGCTCATCATCGCAGGGGCGGGCCCGGCCGGCGTTCTGCTGTTCATGTTCCGGATGAAGGCGATCACAGCAAGCGTGCATGCCGGCCCGCATCCAGAAGCACATCCTCGATCATCGTCGGCGTCAACAGTCCGGTGAAGGTGTTTCGCTGGCTGACGTGGTAGCTGGCGAATACGGTGATCGATCCCAGCTCAAGTCGAACTCCATGGCCGAACTTCGTTGCAGGCCTGGGTATTTCCCATCCGCTGGCGGCCAGTATCGGAAGCAGGGACTGCCAGCCGAACGCTCCGAGAACGAGCACCGATCGCAACGTCGGACGCAGCAACCGCAATTCGTCGTCCAACCAGGGCTTGCACCTGTCTCTTTCGGCCGGAGTCGGTTTGTTCTGCGGCGGCGCGCAATGCACCGGGGCCGTGATGCGAACTCCGTTGAGCGTCAACCCGTCGCCGATATGTGTCGCGGTGGGTTGGCTCGCCAGCCCGACAGCATGCATGGCTCGGTACAGCACGTCACCACTTCGATCGCCGGTGAACATTCGGCCGGTGCGGTTCGCGCCGTGTGCCGCCGGAGCGAGACCCACGATCAGCATCGCCGCGTCGGCCGGTCCGAATCCGGGAACTGCCTTGCCCCAATAGCTTTCGTCTGCGAATGCCGCACGCTTCTCGCTGGCGACCTGTTCGCGCCACCGCACCAGGCGAGGACAGGCGCGGCATTCGGCCACCGCGAGATCCAGTTCGTCGATGCTCTGCGGCCGCGTCATGTCAGGTGCGCTGCAGCCAGATGTCTCCGGCTCCAGGGGTGACGGCGTCGATCATGGCCCACGCGTTCTCGATGGGGATGTCGATCACCTCGTAGTGGCCGACGCCTGCCGGAGTTGCCGCCACGATGGTGGCCACCCCGGCGCGACGCTGGAAGAACGTCTGCCGCACCGTCCAGCCGATGATGCCCGCGGCCTCGAGGCTGTGCCGAGTTCT
Organism: Rhodococcus ruber; assembly: GCF_027270735.1. Classification (GTDB taxonomy): domain Bacteria; phylum Actinomycetota; class Actinomycetes; order Mycobacteriales; family Mycobacteriaceae; genus Rhodococcoides; species Rhodococcoides rubrum_A. The sequence continues at coordinate 233,723 of NZ_JAPWIJ010000008.1, forward strand.
GTCCAGCGAGCCGTGCTGGGTGATGAGCCAGCCGGGCAGCACTGCATGGCCCAGGCCGCGGTAGCGATCGTGAGCCAGGCCGAAGGCAGCGATGAACAACACCGCGATCGCTGCCCACGCGACGATCGGAATCGGCGCGCCGAAATACTGTGCAACTCCCAGGCCGGCGGCGATGACCAGCAGGGGGAGCACTGCCCGGGTGTAACGGCGACGTCGCGCCGCAGGGCCGTGCTGTAGCAGTGGCCGGTCGGCACCACCGTGCAGACCGGCGTCGCCGAGCACCGTGTTCATCATGCGTAGCGCCTCGGCCTGCGGGGCCTGGGGGAGCAGCAGTGAGGATTCCTTCTTCTCGGCGCTGACGCCGGTCATGATGGCGTCCAGGCGGGCACCGCTGACCGCGCGCAGCAGCAGCGGTTGGGACAGTGAGGTGCCGCGCAGCCTCTTGCGGTCGAGTGTCGACTGTCGGGTACGTAGCAGTCCGTGGCTGACGTGCAGGGTTCGACCCTGGTCGGTGACGGTGAGATTGGCGTAGGTCAACAGGTAGCGGACGCACGCGAAGATGCTCGACACGACGAGCAGGGCGATGAGGGCCACGACGACGAACATGGCGATTCCGAATTGCTCGGCGGAGTCGATGCTGTTCGAGACCACCGACGACTCGGCCAGCGTCTGCCCCAGTCCGTACTGGAACAGCACGCCCACGGCAGCGGCGATGGTGACGATGCCGGTGATCGAGAACGGGGCGAATCGCACCCAGGAGAACTGCCAGTGCGCAATTTCCACTTCGGGATTCGGTGCTGCGGTGGGGATACCGTCGCCTGCCGGGATCTGTCCCGACACTCGCTGCAACAGATCGACGCGCAGTGCGGGGACCAGAGAGGTGTCCAGGGCGTTGAGCTCGAAGGCCTCGCCCTTGCCCGCCTGCTGGCCGGTGCCGATCCGCAAGATCGACAATCCGAGCACCCGGTGCAGCACGTTCGCTTCCACGTCGACCGAACGAATCCTGTTGCGCGGGATGGACAGAACTTTTTTCTGCAGCACTCCGGTGCGCAGTTGCACATGTACCGGGCCGATCCTGTAGCTGGTGGTGAACCACCGCAGAATTGCGAACACCACGACGACCGCGAGGATGCCGAGACTCCAGTAGTGGTTACCGCTCTGGCTGCCGACGAAGAACGAGACCAGCAGCACAGGCAGGATCTTGATGCCCTCGTTGACCGGGTGCACCAACAACATTCGCTTGTCCAGGCGTAGCCACGGCTGCTCCTCCTCGACGGCGAGCAGCTCGGCTTGGTCGGTGTTACCGGCGGTCACGTTGCGTCTCCGATGGTGCGGCCGGCGATATCGGTCAGTCGGGCGACGGTCTTGTCCGCCACGTCTCGATCGAGTGCCGTGATCTTCACCGCTCCGGCCGACGACGCCGTCGTGACGGTGACCGTGGCCAATCCGAGCAGCCGATCGAGTGGTCCGCGCTCGGTGTCGACCGTTTGCACCCGCGAGATCGGCGCGATGCGGCGCTCCTGACTGAGCCAGCCGGTGCGGGTGTAGACCGCCGTGTCGCTGATCTCCCAACGATGGACGCGGTACCGCCACTGCGGCACGATCGCAATGTGCAGGGCCGCCAGCACTATCGATGCCACAAGGACGGCACCATGCGGCCATGACGTCCACGTCGAGTCGACGACGGCCCAGACGAGCTGGGCGACGAAGACCGGCAGCCACAGCAGACCGGCACTCAGAGCCCAGAGAAGTCGTGCACGTGGAGACGGCTGCCATCGGGGGTCGGTCATCGTTGTCACAGGTACAAACCTAGAGGTGTCTTTTGGTATCCACCACCCCGAGTCGGAGCGGCGGCGGCAGCCCCGAGGCCCTGCAGTGGCACGGGCGTACCGGGAAGGCGCATGATCGACGGGTGACTTCTCTACCGGATCCCGTACCAGCCCCCTCTGCGATGCGACGAGTGTTGCGCCGTGCCCGCGACGGCGTGTCTCTCAACGTCGACGAAGCCACGGTGTTGCTGCACGCTCGCGGCGAGGATCTGACCGATCTGATGACGTCGGCGTCCCGGGTACGCGACGCCGGACTCGAATCCGCAGGCCGGCCGAAGACGGTGTCGTACTCCCGCAAGGTGTTCGTACCCATCACGCGGTTGTGCCGCGACAAGTGCCACTACTGCACGTTCGTCACGGTGCCGGGCAAGCTCAATGCGGCCGGGCACGGGATGTTCATGGATCCCGACGAGATCATCGACGTCGCTCGTAAGGGTGCCGCGCTCGGGTGCAAGGAAGCGCTGTTCACGCTCGGCGACCGACCGGAGGAGCGTTGGCCCGAGGCCAAGGCGTGGCTCGATTCACGCGGCTACGATTCGACCTTGGACTACGTGCGCGCCATGTCGATCCGGGTACTCGAAGAGACCGGCTTGCTGCCGCACCTCAATCCGGGAGTGATGTCGTGGCAGGAACTTTCGCGACTCAAGCCGGTTGCCCCGTCGATGGGCATGATGCTCGAGACCACCTCGCGTCGGTTGTTCGAGGAGAAGGGCCAGGCGCACTACGGCAGCCCTGACAAGGATCCCGAGGTTCGGCTGCGCACGCTGACCGACGCGGGCCGGCTCAACATCCCGTTCACCACCGGCATCCTCGTCGGGATCGGCGAGACCCTGCGCGACCGTGCCGAGTCGATCATGGCAATTCGCAAGGTGCACAAGTCTTTCGGGCACGTGCAAGAAATCATCGTGCAGAACTTCCTGGCCAAGTCCGATACCGCGATGCGGTCGGTACCCGACGCCGGTCTCGAAGAATTCCTGGCGACCATCGCGGTGACGCGCATGGTGCTCGGCCCGTCGATGCGGATTCAGGCTCCGCCGAATCTGGTCGCACCGGAGGAGACTGCCGCGTTGCTGGGCGCAGGCGTCGACGATTGGGGCGGGGTCTCGCCGCTGACTCCCGACCATGTCAATCCCGAGCGGCCGTGGCCGAACCTCGACACCCTCGCCGAGTTGTCGGCGGCCGCCGGTTACACGCTCGTGGAACGTACTGCCGCGCAGCCGCAGTACGTTCTCGCCGGTGCGCCGTGGATCGACCCACGGATCTCGGCGCACGTGCGGGCGGTGGCCGATCCGGAGACCGGAATGGCACGCGAGGGCGTGAACCCGACGGGTCTGCCGTGGCAGGAACCGGACGAGGAGTGGGAGTCCTCGGGCCGGGTGGATCTGAACACCGAGATCGACACCCAGGGCCGCAACACCGAGACCCGCTCGGATCTGGCGAATGCGTTCGGCGACTGGGAATCGATCCGTGAGCAGGTACGCGATCTCGCCGGGCTCGAGCGGGTGGATCGCGACCTGGTGTCGGCATTGACGGCAGCGGAGAAGGACCCGGCCGGGTTGTCCGACGAGCAGTACCTCGCGCTGGCCACAGCCGAGGGCCCGGGCATGGATGCCGTCGCTGCGCTCGCCGACGATCTGCGTAAGCAGGTCAACGGAGACACCGTCACCTACGTAGTGAACCGGAACATCAACTTCACCAACATCTGCTACACCGGATGCCGATTCTGCGCGTTCGCCCAGCGCAAGGGCGACGCCGATGCGTTCACCCTGTCCACCACCGAGGTCGCCGATCGGGCGTGGGAAGCGCATGTCGTCGGAGCTACCGAGGTATGCATGCAGGGCGGGATCGACCCCGAACTCCCCGTGACCGGGTACGCCGATCTGGTGCGGGCGGTCAAGGCCAAGGTGCCCTCGATGCACGTGCATGCGTTCTCGCCGATGGAGATCGTCAACGGGGCCTCGCGCGGAGGCCAGTCGATCCGCGAATGGCTCACCGAACTGCGAGCGGCCGGCCTGGACTCGATTCCGGGTACCGCCGCGGAGATCCTCGACGACGAGGTCCGATGGGTGCTCACCAAGGGCAAGCTCCCTGCCGCGGAGTGGATCGAAGTGATCACCACCGCGCACGAGGTGGGGCTGCGGTCGAGTTCGACGATGATGTACGGACACGTCGACAATCCGTCGCATTGGGTCGGACATCTGAACGTGCTCAAGAAGATCCAGGACAAGACGGGCGGATTCACCGAGTTCGTGCCGCTGCCGTTCGTGCACCAGTCCTCGCCGTTGTATCTGGCCGGTGCATCACGGCCCGGACCGACCAACCGGGACAACCGCGCGGTGCATGCTCTGGGCAGGATCATGCTGCACGGCCGCATCGACAACATTCAGACGTCATGGGTGAAATTGGGAATCACGGGTACACAGGCGATGCTGAACGGAGGCGCGAACGATCTGGGCGGGACCCTGATGGAAGAGACGATCTCGCGGATGGCAGGTTCGCAGAACGGTTCGGAGAAGACCGTCGCGGAACTGCACGAGATCGCCGACGGCATCGGACGACCGGTTCGTCAGCGCACCACCACGTACGGCCCGGCACCGGAGGTATCGGTCGCCGGCCTGATCTGACCCTGGGTCCTGAATTTCTGAAATGGAGCTTGTCTGACATGGACGACCGTCGAGTCGCCGCGGTGCTGAGCAGCGCCGTCGCCATCATCCATCCCGTGCTCGACATCCTGGCCACCCGCGACCCGATCGGGCTCAAGGGTCGAACTTTCCGCAAGTCCTCGGCGGACGATTCGACGCTCGACAACGTCATCGATTTCATGGCCAAGGCGTTCGACACCACCGACTTCCCGGGCACCGCCGGCTGGGAGAAGCTCGACAGTGATGCTCGTTCGCAGTGGTGGGTCAATCGCATCGGAGCTCTCAACACCGTTGCCGTCGCATTCCCCGGTGTGTTCGGCATCCTGGTCAACCGTCTGCCGATCCAGGATCTGCTCGGGTTCGCCAACCAGGCGATGGTGCTCGTGGCAGTGGCCCGCGAATCCGGAGTGACCGACCGCGAGACGCACGTGGCGCTGCTCGGGTCGGTGCTGTGCAAGCGCGACCTGACGTCCTTGGCCGACAGTGCTCCGGTCGAGAAGAAAGAAGAATCTCCGAAGTCCGGCCCGTTCGCGCTGCTGCGCGGAATGTGGCAAATCGCCAACGTGCTGCGTGACGTCACAGGCGAGCTGGAGAAGCGCCCGCATCCACGTGGTTTCTACCGCGTCCTCGGTGCCATTCCGCTCGTCGGTGGCGTCGCCGGGTACCTCGGTGAACGCGGCGCGCTCTCGCGCGCCGCCAAGCAGGGCCGCAGGTGGCTCGCGGCGCACAAGAAGGCGTCCGCCCTCGGTGCCGACGTGCCCGCGAAGCAGCTGCGGCGATAGCCGTCCGGGGCAGGTGAGGCCACCCTGGTCGGTTTGCCCCATGTTCGGACGGCGATACTAGGATGCTCAGGGCGCGCGAGCGCCCACGATCGATACAGGAGGGGAGAGCAGCAGTGACCTACTCGATTGCAGAACCGTGCGTAGATGTACTGGACAAAGCGTGCATCGAAGAGTGCCCGGTGGATTGCATCTACGAGGGTAACCGAATGCTGTACATCCACCCCGACGAATGCGTCGACTGCGGAGCCTGTGAGCCCGTGTGCCCCGTCGAGGCCATTTTCTACGAGGACGACGTTCCCGAGCAGTGGAGCGCGTACGTCGGTGCCAATGTCGACTTCTTCGACGACCTGGGATCTCCCGGCGGTGCTGCGAAGCTCGGCAAGACCGACTACGACCCGCCGTTCATCAAGGCTCTGCCTCCCATGGGCGAGAACTGACGCCTTGGCACGTAGAGCGGTGGCAGCGGCGCTGCCCGATTTTCCTTGGGACTCGTTGACCGCTGCCAAAGAGAAGGCATCGGCGCACCCGGACGGCATCGTCAACCTGTCGGTCGGTACGCCGGTCGATCCGGTCGCCGACGTCATTCGCACCGCGCTGAATTCGGTTGCCGGCGAACCCGGGTACCCGACGACCGCCGGCACCGTTGCGCTGCGGGAGGCCGCGGTGGCGGCGCTCGAGCGCCGCTACTCGATCACCGGCATCGGGGTCGACGCGGTGCTGCCGGCCATCGGCACCAAGGAAATGATCGCCTGGCTGCCGACGCTGTTGGGTCTGGGAGCCGACGACCTGGTCGTCATCCCCGAGTTGGCATATCCCACTTACGAAGTGGGTGCTCTGCTTGCCGGCGCGCGGATTCTGCGAGCGGATGGTCTGTCGCGGCTCGGGCCGGAGCGGGCGTCGTTGATCTTCGTCAACTCTCCGTCCAACCCGACGGGCAAGGTGCTCGGTGTCGACCACCTGCGCAAGGTCGTCGACTGGGCCCGCGAACGCGATGCCATCGTCGTCTCCGACGAGTGCTATCTGGGACTGACCTGGGACGCCGATGCCGTGTCGGTACTGGATCCGCGCGTGTGCGACGGTGATCACACCAATCTGCTTGCCGTGCACTCACTCTCGAAGACCTCGAACCTCGCGAGCTACCGCGCCGGCTTCGTCACGGGCGACGCGTCCCTCGTGGCCGAGTTGCTCGAAGTACGCAAGCACGCGGGCATGATGGTGCCGCTGCCGATCCAGGCCGCCATGACCGCGGCTCTGGCCGACGACGAGCACGAGAGTGTCCAACGTGAGCGTTATCGCGCCCGGCGGACGATATTGAAGGCTGCCGTCGAAGAAGCCGGATTCACCGTCGACCACTCCGAGGCCGGGCTCTACCTGTGGGCTACGCGGGGCGAACCGTGCCGCGACACCGTCGACTGGCTCGCCGAACGTGGCATCCTCGCCGCCCCGGGAGAGTTCTACGGGCCGAACGGCGGACAGCATGTGCGTATCGCTCTGACGGCCACGGACGAGCGCATCGAGGCTGCGGCTGCTCGCCTGCGCGGGTAGTCGGGTTTCTCCAGCGCGCTGAGCGTCCACAATTCGGCTCAGCAAACGGGATCCCGTCGCTCGGTGCGAATTGTGGGCGAAGAAGTCAGTTGTCTCGACCTGGGACTGGGTGTTCTCATGTACGCATGACCGTCACCCTGCTGCTCAGCTTCGCCGGCGTATGTTTTCTGCTGGCGATCCTGCCCGGGCCGGATTCATTTCTGGTGCTGCGGTACAGCATCGGTGGCCTCAAGCCGGGGATCGCGGCGGCGATGGGCGTCGCGATCGGTGGACTGTTCTGGGCCGTGTTGGTAGCCGTTGGGCTGGCGGCGATCGTCGAGCAGTCCGCGACGGCGTATCGCGTGGTCAAGATCCTCGGCGGGCTGTATCTGCTGTACCTCGGCGTGAAGGCGTTTCGGGCACGCCGGAAGAACAAGGTGGCCGGTGAGCCGCTGGTGCCGGTTGCTGCGGCCGCATGGTCCGCGTTCGGTGCCGGAGTTCTCTCGTGCGCGCTCAATCCAAAGGTGGGACTGTTCTACCTGGCCGTGGTTCCGCAGTTCCTCACCGTGGTCACGTTCACCGGAGCGATGACGCTCGGGCTGGTCGAGGTAGTGGTGGCCGCCCTGGTGATGGGAGTGTTCTCCGTCGTCGCCTCACGCGCGGTCGCTCTACTGCGCAAGCCCGCGGTGACCGACTGGTTGGACCGCATCAGTGCCGGATTCCTGGTCGCTCTCGGCGTCGGCACAGTCGCGACCTCGGTCTAGCGTCGTTCATTCCAGGTCCGGTTCGCCCACGTCCCAGCCGCCGCGTCTGATGCGCAGGATGTAGACCAGTTCATTGCTGCCGAACGCTTCGACGGTGGTGAAGCGCTTCGGCTCGGTGTTGACCTCGGGATTGCGTGCGTGGGCTTCCTCGTAGAGCTGGGTGGCTCGGAGATCGGCCAGTTCTACCCGCGTCCAGAAGTCGTCCGACTGCACCGAGTAGACCAGCCTCGGCGCGCCGTCGGTGACATGCGCGACGTCGATGGCGTCGTCGTCCGAATCATCGTCGTCGAGATCCAGGTCGAGGTCGTCCTCGGAATCGGTGTCCTGCTCGGCGTCGGTTCCGATCAGATAGACGCCCGCCTGCAGGTCACCGGCGGCCACCGTCATGTACTCGGCGTAGTCGCCGGTGTCGATTCCGTCCACGTCCATGTATGTACGGTAGCCATGTGCTGCTTCGTTCACTGAACCCACTCGCCGTTGCGCGGGGAGACGATATTCCCGACGCCATCACCATCGACGGAGTCTCGCTCTCTCGCGCCGACATCCTGGGTGCGGCGACCTCGGTTGCCGAGCGCATCGCCCGGGCCGACCGGCTCGCGATCTACGCAACGCCGTCGGTCAAGACGGTGCTCGCGGTCGTCGGTGCCCTGATTGCCGGTGTCACCGTGGTGCCGGTGCCGCCGGACGCGGGGGTGGCCGAACGTGAGCACATCCTCCGCGACTCGGGTGCCCAGGCATGGCTCGGTGAAGCTCCGCCCGATACCGCCGGGCTCGAGGTTCTGCCGGTGCGTCAACATGCGCGGTCGTGGCACAGCTATGCCGAACCGCAGCCGTCTTCCGTTGCGTTCGTGCTCTACACCTCCGGTACCACTGGCCCGCCGAAGGGCGTCCTGATCTCCCGCAGTGCCATTGCGGCCGGCCTCGACGCATTGGCGGAAGCGTGGAGCTGGACGTGGAAAGACACTGTGGTGCATGGGCTTCCGCTGTTCCACGTACACGGATTGATACTCGGAATGCTCGGGCCGCTGCGGGTCGGCAGCCCACTGATTCACACCGGTAAGCCGACTCCGGAGCTCTACGCGGCAGCGCGTGGATCCCTCTACTTCGGGGTGCCGACGGTGTGGTCGCGGGTCGCCGCAGACGAGACGTCCGCTCGAGCTCTCGCGGACGCCCGATTGCTGGTATCCGGCAGTGCGCCGCTCCCCGTACCGGTGTTCGAGAGGCTGCGCGAGCTCACCGGCCAGGCCCCGATCGAGCGGTACGGCATGAGCGAAACCCTCATCACCATCAGCACCCGCGCCGACGGCGAGCGTCGACCAGGCTCGGTGGGACTGCCCGTCGCAGGCGTCGAAACCCGACTGCTGGGCGAGAAGGGCGAAAACGTGCCCCACGACGGTGAATCGATCGGTGCACTCCAGATCCGTTGCCCCATGCTGTTCGACGGCTACCTGAACAACCCCGACGCGACCGCGAAAACCTTCACCGAGGACGGCTGGTTCGATACCGGCGATGTCGCCCTCATCGAGCCGGACGGCTTCCATCGGATCGTCGGGCGAGCGTCGACGGACCTGATCAAGACTGGCGGCTATCGCGTCGGCGCGGGGGAGATCGAGACGGTGCTGTTGGGGCACTCGAGCGTGGACGAGGTCGCTGTCGTCGGCTTACCGGACGAAGACCTGGGCCAGCGCATCGTGGCCTTCGTCGTGGGTACCGATGTCGACGATCGGGTGCTCATCGATCTGGTGGCCACCGAGCTGTCGATTCACAAGCGGCCGCGCGAGATTCGCGTGGTCGACTCGCTCCCGCGCAACGCCATGGGCAAGGTGCAGAAGAAGTTGTTGAGCTAGTCGTCAGCGCGGGGTACGAGGCGGCGATTAAGTTCGGGGTATGACCTCACTCGACGGCGCACGCATCCTCGTTTTCGGTGCCAGTGGTGGGCTGGGGTCCCCGATGGTCGATCAGCTCGCCGAAGCCGGTGCTCGGCTGACCGTCAGCGGTCGCAGCCTCGAGTCCTCGGAGCATCACACGGTGAATGCCGACCTGACGCTTCCGGATTCGGCTCGTTCGGTGATCGCGGAGGCCGTCGAACATCACGGCGGGCTGGACGGGATCGTGATCGCGGCCGGCGTCGTGGCGTTCGGCGCAGTCAGCGACGTGGACGACGACACCGTCGACGACTTGCTGCTGCTGAACTACCTGGCACCGCTGCGTGTGCTGCGGGAAGCGATGACCACTCTGGATCAGGGTGGCTTCGTCCTCAACATCAGTGCGGTGGTGGCCGACAAGCCGATGCCGAACATGGGTGCCTATTCTGCGAGCAAGGCCGCGGTGAGTGCGCTGCTGAAAAGTGTTCGGACAGAAGCCCGTAAGTCGAAGATCAGGATCGTCGATGTGCGGCCGCCGCACACCGAGACCGGCTTGGCCACTCGGCCGATCGCCGGGCAGGCACCGAAACTGCCACAGGGGCTGACCCCGGAGGCGGTGGCAGCACGCATCGTCGCGGCCATCACCGACGACGAGACCGACGTCGGCGCGGACCAGTTCTCGTAGGCGAGACGTTCCTAGGCTATTGTCGGCTTCGTGACCGAGACACACGTGACCGACGCGGGCAGAAGGCTCGTTCGTCGTCGCACCATCGACTTCGGTCTCGTCTGCACTTCCTCCTGTTCGTAACAGTCGATCGAACCCATTCCCGACGGGCTTTTCGCGCTCCTCGGGTAGTTCCGGCAACCCTCGAATCGAACAGGACTTTCCATGACCACATCTGTTTCTCATCTCGGCGGCGTCATCGCTGCCACCGATGACGCCGTTCAGGCCGACGCGAAGAACGCCCAGGTCGTCTTTCGTGGTTCGGCCACCGCTCACGACGCCGTCGCCAGCACCGTCACACTCGGCAAGTACAGCGTCGAGGTCGACGAGCCGCCGGCCCTCGGCGGCGAGAACAAGGCCGCCAATCCCGTCGAGTACTACCTGGCGTCGCTGCTGTCCTGCCAGGTGGTCACCTACCGTGTTTGGGCCGAGAAGCTGGGCATTGTCGTGGACGACATCAAGGCCAAGGCCGAGGGTGATCTCGACGTTCGCGGATTCTTCGGGTTCGACGACGCTGTGCGCCCAGGGTTCGGCGAGGTTCGCGTTGTCGTCACGGTAACGGGGCCGGAGACCCGGGAACGGTACGAGGAGCTGCAGCAGGCCGTCGACGATCACTGCCCCGTACTGGATCTGACTCGCAATCCCACCCCGATCCACACCGTTCTCGAGACGGCCTGACGTCATGAGCGAACGGACTTTCGGCCTGCGTACCAGAGCAATTCATGCCGGAGCAAGGCCTGATCCTTCCACCGGTTCGCGTGCTGTGCCGATCTATCAGACGGCGAGCTACGTGTTCGAGAATTCTTCGGACGCAGGCGATCTGTTCGCTCTGCAGAAGTACGGCAACGTCTACAGCCGTATCGGTAACCCGACCGTCGCCGCCTTCGAGGAGCGCATAGCGAGCCTCGAAGGCGGCATCGGAGCAGTCGCGTTCGCCAGTGGGTTGGCGGCAGAGTTCGCCGTGTTCGCCGCTCTAGCGGGCACCGGGGACCACATCGTTGCCGCGGCTGGTCTCTACGGCGGCACGGTGACCCAACTCGACGTCACACTCCGTCGCTTCGGAGTCGAGACCACGTTCGTTCCGGGCACCGATCCGGCGGATTATGCTGGTGCGGTCACACATTCGACCAAACTCATCTACGCCGAGATCATCGGCAACCCGTCGGGGGAGATCGCCGACCTCGAGGGTCTCGCCGCCGTTGCGCACGAGCACGGAATCCCGTTGGTGATCGACGCGACGATGGCGACCCCGTGGCTCAGCAGGCCCATCGAGTTCGGTGCCGACATCGTGATCCATTCGGCGACGAAGTTTCTCGGCGGGCACGGTTCGACGCTGGGTGGAGTGGTGGTCGAATCCGGTCGATTCGACTGGGGCTCGGGCAAATTCCCGCAGATGACCGAGCCGGTGGCCTCGTACGGGGGCCTGTCGTGGTGGGGAAACTTCGGCGAGTACGGCTTTCTGACCAAGCTGCGCAGTGAGCAACTGCGCGACATCGGTGGTGCGTTGGCGCCGCAGTCGGCCTTCACCCTGATCCAGGGTGTCGAGACGTTGCCGCAGCGCATGGACGCGCACGTCGCCAATGCCCGCGTCGTCGCCGAGTGGCTCGAACAGGATTCGCGCATCGACTACGTGAGATGGGCTGGGCTGGAGAGCCACCCGCATCATGATCGGTCCGCGAAATATCTGCCCGCCGGACCAGGTGCGGTGTTCGCGTTCGGAATCGACGGGGGTCGCGATGCCGGTCAGACATTCGTCGAGAGTGTTCGGGTCGCGAGCCATGTGGCCAACATCGGCGACGTGCGTACCCTCGTGATTCATCCGGCCAGCACCACCCACCGTCAGCTGACCGACGATCAACTACGCGACGCGGGCGTCGGCCCGGAATTGATCCGTATCAGCGTCGGACTCGAAGACGTCGAGGACATTCTCTGGGATCTGGATCAGGCCCTGACGCTGGCAACCGGAAAGGCACGCTCGTGAGGACAAGCACTTGGCAGGGCCCGTCCGCCCAAGAGCGTCAGCGGATTCTGCGGGAAACCAGGACGGTTGCGATAGTCGGTGCGTCCAAGAACCCCTCGCGGGCATCCTATTTCGTCAACCGCTACCTGTCGTCGACGAGCAACTACGAGATCTTTCTCGTCAATCCGACGATCACCGAGATCGAAGGAACGACGGTCTATCCGACGCTCGCGGACCTGCCGAAGCCGCCGGATCTGGTCGACGTCTTTCGCAAGTACGACGACCTTCCTGCTGTGCTCACCGAAACCATTGCAGTGCAAGCGAAGACGATCTGGCTGCAGCTGGGATTGTGGCACGAGCAGGTGGCCCACGACGCCGAAGCCGCCGGATTGAACGTCGTCATGGACCGTTGCCTCAAGATCGAACACGCGCGATTCCACGGTGGATTGCATCTGGCCGGATTCGATACGGGAGTGATCGATTCGCGTCGTACACGGGGGTAGGCGCGGCGCATGCCTCACCACGTCAGGACGGTGTCGTCCTCGAACACCAGTCCGGTGGGTCCGTCGACGTCGAGGGTGGCGAGTCGAATCGCCACGGCCGCACCCTCGTCCGGCGATCGCGTTCCGCGGAATCCGTTGAAGTCGGTGGCGACGTGCCCGGGGGCTGCTCCGTTGACCTTGATCGGGGTATCGGCAAGGTCTCGCGCGTAGTGAACGGTGAGGGCGTTCAGCGCGGTCTTCGAGCTCGAATACGCCATCGACGGCGTGCCCACCCATGCACCGTCCTCGCCGATGGAACCGCGTTTGCTGGTGACGTTGACGATCCGACCGGCCGGTGACTTTCTCAGTAGCGGTAGGAATGCGTTGGTCACATCGACGACGGCAAAGACGTTGACTGCGTACATCTTTCGAAGATCCGACGAGTTCTCCTCGATCGGTCGGTGATAGCCGACGTTGACGCCGGCGTTGTTGATCAGAGCGTCGAGGTGGCCCACCTCGGTGTCGATGTGTCGGGTGGCCTCGTCGATGTCGTCGGTCGAGGTGACGTCCAGCCGAATCGCGCGTATGTCTCCGTCGATCCCGGTGGCCGCGGTGACGCCCGCGGCAAGATCTCGAGAGCCCAAATAGACGACAAAGCCCTGGGCGGCGAGGCCGCGGACGATGGCAAGGCCGATTCCTCTGTTGGCACCCGTGACGAGAGCGCATTGTGTTGTCATGTCAACACAATGCACCTGTTTGTGTTGTCATGTCAACAGGCGGGTGGATAGGCTGGCGCAATGACGCTGTTGAACGAATCCGAGATGGCCCTGTGGCACTCATGGAAACGCGCGCAGGAGAGCGTGTGGACCCGCGTCACCGCGGAGATCGCCGAGCAGACGGGCTTGTCGGACCAGGACTTCGCGGTTCTGACCCGAGTGCACGAGATAGGGCAGGGGGTGCTGCGGCAGAGCGCCTTGGCGGCGTTGCTCGAGTGGCATCGCAGTCGGCTGTCGCACCATCTGACCCGAATGGCCGACCGCGAACTCATCACTCGACGTCCGGTGGACGGGGGAGTGGAGGTAGTTCTCACCGAGGTGGGGCGCGACGCCGTCGTGCGCGCACGGCCCGTTCACGCGGAGGCGGTCAGACGGTATCTGCTCGATGCGATCCCGGCTTCCGAGCGAGTGGTGTTCGAGCGCATCCTTGCCGGCCTCACGCTTTCAGCAGGCGACCGCTGATCACTGTTGCCAGGCCGCGCGGGGCGAGGCGTACGCTGCCCGCGCTGATCTTGTTGGACAGACCGGACACGACACTGGCCGGAGTGCGACGAGAGTCCAACGCGCGCAATGCCGTCGAGACCACCTGCTCGGACGTCTGAAAATTGCCGACGGCGGCGTCTTTCGATCCCACGACGTCGAAGAACTCGGTGCGCGTCGGACCGGGGGAGAGTGCGAGTACTTTCAGAGACGAGGTGCGGTACTCGAACGCCAGAGCTTCGGTGAAGTTCAAGACGAACGCTTTTGTCGCCCCGTACACGGCCATGTTCGGCGTCGGTTGATACGCAGCGGTACTCGCCACGTTGATCAGCGCGCCGGTCAGGTTCGGCAGGAATGCGTGTGTGAGGTCGACCAGCGCACTGACGTTGAGGGCGATCTCTGCGGCGACGCGCTCCGGATCCTCGTCGGCGAACCGGCCGTGCGTTCCGAAGCCTGCGTTGTTGACCAGAGAAGTGGGGGTGATCCCTTTCTCGGCCAACGTGGTTCGCAGTGCCGCGCCGACTCCAGGTACGCCCAGGTCCATCGCCACGACGGTGGCAGCGACGCCGTGGTTGGCCTCGATGCGGCGACCGAGCGCCTCGAGTCGATCGGCCCGCCGGGCCACGAGGACGACGTTCTCGCCGCGTGCGGCGAATCGGGTGGCGAATTCCTCGCCGAGGCCTGAGCTTGCTCCGGTGATGAGCACTGTGGAAGTCATGAACGCAAATGTAGGCAGTGTCATCATTGTTGTCAATGCCAACATCCCCTAGGGTGAGTGCATGGCAACGCGGCGCTACCACCATGGTGATTTGCGGGCGGTACTGCTCGACGCGGCGGAACGGAGCATTGCGCAGGGTGGAGTCGACGCACTCTCGCTGCGGCAGCTGGCCAGAGATGTCGGAGTCAGCCATGCCGCCCCGGCTCGCCATTTCCGAGACAAACAGGCATTGCTGGATGCGCTGGCACTGCATGGGTTTCACGAGATGAACCGCCGGATGGCCGCCGCCGCGACCGGACCCGGTGAGCTGATGTCACGATTTCGTGGCGTCGCACGTGCGTACCTCGGATTCGCCGTCGAGCATCCCGAACTACTGGACGTCATGTACAGCACAAAACATCATCCCGATGCCAGCGAAGATCTGAAAGCTGCTGCGGGCCAGAGTATGACGTCAACCGAGTCGTTGCTGAAGGACGCCATCGACGCCGGCATGATCACCGAGGCGCCCACCGAGATACTCGCCCGCGTGGCATTCGCGAGTGTGCACGGCCTCGCGGTGCTCGCCACCGGTGATCTCCTCGACGGCGTTCCCGTCGAGGACCTGCTGGATGCAACCGTCGACACCCTGATGCGCGGGTTCACCTGATCTGGTCCCTCCGCAGGCTCCACTCCTGGCTAGGTTGAGGGGCATGACCGAATACGACCTGCAACGCTTCGTGGACGCCCAGGACCCCGTCTGGAATGCAGTGACGAAGGAGCTGAAGGCGGGACTCAAGCAGACGCACTGGATGTGGTTCGTGTTCCCGCAGTTGGCAGGGCTGGGCCGCAGTGCAACTGCTCAGCACTTCGGCATCGCCGACCTGACCGAGGCAGAACTGTATTTGTCGCACGAGGTGCTGGGGCCGCGCCTGAACAAGGCAGCTCGGCTGACCGTTGCAATAGAGGGCCGGACGGTCGACGAGATCTTCGGATATCCGGACAATCTGAAACTGCACTCGTCCATGACGCTTTTCGCCGAAGCTACCAAGGGCTCGTCCGTTTTCGACGAAGTGTTGCAAAAGTATTTCGACGGTGAATCCGATGGCGGAACACTCGACTTGCTCGACGAGCGATACCGCTAGCATCGCACCCATGACGACTCCACTCGCCGGATCCATTGCCTTCGTTCACGCCAGCTGGCACCTGGACATCGTCGACCGTGCGCGAGTGGGTTTCGCAGCCGAACTCGAGCGGCTCGGTCATGCGGGGACGGCCATCGACGTCTTCGAGGTCCCGGGAGCATTCGAGATCCCGCTGCACGCCCAGCGGCTGGCCAAGACCGGGAAGTACTCGGCGATCGTTGCCGCCGCATTGGTGGTGGACGGCGGGATCTATCGACACGACTTCGTCGAGACCGCGGTCATCGACGGTCTCATGCGGGTGCAGCTGGATACCGACGTCCCGGTGTTCTCGGTGGTGCTCACTCCCCACCATTTCCACGAGCACGCCGACCACAAGGCCTTCTTCACAGCGCATCTCGAAACCAAGGGTGCCGAGGCGGCGCGAGCTGTCGTCAAAACTCTGGCGTCGCTGGGAACCATCGGCTGACGCTGGGGCTGACGTCGTGGCCGATTCTGTGCGCGGGCCCGATTGCCACGCTGGGCCTGAGCTTCACGAAGCACTCGCGGAACTCGAACGGCGAGAACCGATCTTCCATCGCCGCGAGTACGGCACCACGCGGGAAGACTTCGAGCGCCTCACCGATCCAAGTTTCTGGGAGATCGGAGCTTCGGGCCGGCTCTACAGTCGCGAACACGTTTGGTCGGTCCTCGAAGATCGATACTCGTCCGATTCCGGCGGTCGGCTCGACGGTGATTGGGAAACCAGCGGGTTCGAAGTCCGGGAAATTGCCCCGGCCACCTACCTGCTGACCTACACGCTGCGGCTCGACGGCAGGCATACCCGCAGAACTACGCTGTGGCAGCAACGGGATAGTGACTGGAAAATCCTCTATCACCAAGGAACTGTGATTGCAGATCAAGAATCGTGAAGTGTGACGGAGGCGCGACCTGTATCACGAGCTACCGACAGGTTGCGTTTCGTGAATAGTGAAGCAGGGCAATAGTTTTCGATTCGACTATCATTGCCAGTCGAACGCACGTTCGATACACTTGACCCCATGACCACCGCGATCTGGCAACTGAGCGAGGCAGAACTCCTCGCCGACGCCACCGCGGTCTCACATCAGATCCAACTCCTCGAAGCCCGCCGGATCGCGCTCGTCGCCGAGATCGATACTCGCGTCTCCCGCGAGAAGCTCGGCTTCCCCGGACCTGCTGGGTGGCTCACCTCCACCACCCTGCTCTCCCCGGGCAAAGCCACCAAGATCGTCGCCCTCGCCCGCGGACTGAAGAACTTCCCCGACATCGCCGACGCCGTCAACACCGGCAGCATCTCCGTCGACCATGCCGCCCTGATCCTCACCTTCGCCGAAACCCCACCGAAGAACCTTCCCCCGGAAGGCCAGGACGTCGCCAGAGCAGCATTGCTGACCGCCGCCACCGGACCCGACGCCCGCACCGGCCCACTGCGTGCAGCGATCACCCGCCTCCACGACACCTACGGCGGCAAGACACCGCCCGCCGAGGACACGGACCGCAACGAACTCTTCGCCTCCACCACCCTCAACGGACGTCTGGTGGCGAAGATGGATTTCGATGCGATCACCGGCGAAAAGCTGCTCACCGCACTCTCACCGTTGACCGAACCCCGCCCCGCCGCCGACGGCACCCCCGACGAACGCAGCCCCGCGAGGCGAAGAGCCGACGCCTTCGGACACATCCTCGACCGCTACCTCGCCTCCAGTGACCGCCCCACCGAAGGCGGAGAAAAACCGCACGTCAACCTGCACATCACCCTCCGCGACCTCACAAACCTGCGCCGCACCATGAACGCCGACAGCGACAGCAACACCGACTCGAACTACGAGAACGGCAGTACCGCAACCGAATCCGACTGCGGCAATGGTTGCGACACTGCTACCGGACCTACCGCCGATCGTGGCGCGTATCGGGATCTATTCGGTGACGGCACCACCGTCGGGTGGCTACCGTGGATGGGGCCACTCTCCCGTGAGACGTCTCGGCAACTGGCGTGCGACTGCATTCTCACCGCGATCGTCATGGACGAACACGGTTCCCCGATCAACCTCGCTCGCACCGCCCGCACCGTCACCGCGAAACAGAAACGCGCGTTGACAGCCCGCGACCACGGGTGCGCGTTCCCCGGCTGCGGCAAACCCGCCGCCTGGACCGAAGGCCACCACATCTGGCACTGGACCGACGGTGGCCCCACAGACATGAACAACCTGGTTCTGCTGTGCGGATTCCACCACCGACTCATCCACCACAGTGACTGGGAAGTGTTCATCGCCGCAGACAACCACCCGTGGTTCGTACCACCCGCCACCGTCGACCCGTATCGAGAACCCCGACAATCCCACGCCCGAGCCGGCCCCCACATCGCGTAAGCCCATGCAAACAATCCAGCCCCGCACCGAGAACACGGTGCGGGGCTGGAAGAGGTTGGCCGTAAATCTATTTCGAGAACATAGCTCTCAGTCGTTGGCGTGCAACACCGCGTTGAGTTCGACTCCCGTGCCCTTCCACGGCACCACCTCGACCGCGCCCGAAAGCGAGTTGCGACGGAACAGCAGGTTGGACTTTCCGGTCAGCGTCGCCGCCTTCACCACAGTTCCATCCGGTCCGCTGACCTTCGTTCCCGCGGTGATGTACAGCCCCGCCTCGACGACGCAATCGTCACCGAGAGAGATACCGAGTCCGGAGTTGGCGCCGAGCAGGCAGCTCTTCCCGACGGAGATGACGTTCTTGCCACCGCCGGAGAGTGTGCCCATGATCGACGCGCCGCCGCCGACGTCGGAACCGTCGCCCACCACGACGCCTGCCGAGATGCGCCCCTCGACCATCGAGTTGCCGAGCGTGCCTGCGTTGAAGTTGACGAAGCCCTCGTGCATGACCGTCGTTCCACTGGCCAGATGGGCACCGAGGCGTACACGGTCGGCGTCGGCGATGCGAACTCCGGAGGGAACGACGTAGTCGACCAGACGCGGAAACTTGTCGACGCCGTAGACCGTCACGTGCCCGCGGGCGCGAAGCTTCGCGCGCACCGTCTCGAAGCCGTCGACCGCCGCGGGGCCGAAGTTGGTCCACACGACGTTGGCGAGCAGGCCGAACACTCCGTCGAGGTTTTGCCCGTGCGGCTGAACCAGCCGGTGCGAGAGCAGATGCAGTCGCAGATACGCATCGTGCGCGTCGATCGGCGCGTCGTCGAGGGAGGCGATGCTGGTGCGAACCGCAACGACCTCGACCCCGCGCGCGTCGTCCGGTCCGACGAGAGACGCGAACTCCTCGGGGATGTCGGATCCCTCGAGTCGAGTGGTGCCGGTCTCGAAGCCCGACCCGAGCTCAGGGCTCGGAAACCAGGTGTCGAGAACGACACCTGTCGTCGTGATGTTGGCAATACCTACTGCTGATGCTCCCTGTGCGCTCACGGCAGGAAGAATACGCGGTGGGCTTCGCGCGCGGGTTCACCCGTCATCGCGGGTACGCGGGCTGTTTCCGGAATCCGATCCCGATGCCGCGTCGGTTCGTTACCGATTCGACTGTCGAGTGTGATCGCATCGGGATGCAGGTGGACGGGTAGAGGGCGGGGGAGCTGACAGAGTTTCACCGATGACCACCCGCATCGGCTCGCGCAGCCGAGGAGCCGCCACGGTGGTGGCGGACGGCGTCTCGTTCACCGGATTGGTGACGACGCTGGCCACGACGATCGTCCTCGGAGTCGCCCTGGGTTTGGTTGTCGCGGGCGCGTGGTAGACATGCGCATCGGCTGACAGGGGGTCGCCGAGTCTGGGGGGACGTCATGGGTTCGAGCAAGTCCACACGTACGCGTTCGGCAGTAACAGCGATCGCTGCTGCGCTCATCGGCGTGAGCAGTGCCGTCATCGGTTCCGGCACTGCCGTTGCCGATCCCACCTGCGCCGGAGCCGGCGGTCCGTCGGCCGTGGTCGCGCGAATCCCCGGAGCAGCCCTCGAAGGCCTGGCCGTCGACGCGTCGGGCCGCGCCTACGTCACCGACATCGTCTCCGGTCGGGTGTTCCGAATCGACGCGCCGGGCCGGCCCGCGTACCCCATCGCGAAGGTTCCGAGCGGCGGCGGCGGAGCCCTGGCCTGGATGCCCGACGGCACACTCCTGGTCGGCTACGGAGCCGACCCTCGTGTTTTCGTCGGCGACCTCGTCAAGGCGGCCGGCATCGTTCGACTCGACGTGAACACGCTTGCCGTCACCCCGTTTGCGACCGGTCTCAGTGCCGCCAACGGGCTTGCTGTCGCTGCCGACGGAACTGTGTACGCCACCAACGACTTCGGCTCGCTCATCGGTCGGATCGGTCCCGACGGTTCCGTCGACCCGGACTGGGCTCGCTTTCCGAGCGCCAACGGCGCTGTTCTCGACGCGGCCGATCAGTTTCTGTACGTATCGCGAACATTCGTGAACCCAGGGGTCAGCCGAATTCCGATCGCCAACCCGTCGGCACCGGAAAGCTTGCTCGACCTGTCGGGACTGGGCTCCTTCGGAGCCCCGGACGGCCTGACCCTCGATGCCGCCGGACACCCTGTGGTACCGCTCAATGCCGGCGGATCCGTCGTCCGCATCGATGCGCCGGGGGCCACCTGCGTTATCGGCACCGGTACCCGGTTGACGAGTGTTGTCGCCTACGGTCGCTCCGAACAGGGTTTTTCGAGCGGCCGATTGTTCGGCGCAGGCTTCGACGGCGTGGTCCGCGAGATTCCAGGACCCAAAGCCTAGGGTTGTCGGCGTGACGCTCGAACTACATGCCGACCCGATTGATCTGACCGCTGCACTGGTGGATATCCCCAGTGTCAGTGAGGACGAATCGCGCATCGCCGACGAGGTGGAGCAGGCGCTCCGCGAGCAGACCACGGGCTTCGAGATCATCCGGAGCGGTAACGCCGTTCTGGCCAGAACCAACCGCGGGCTCGGATCGCGGGTGATGCTGGCCGGCCATCTCGACACGGTTCCCATCGCCGACAACGTGCCGTCGAGGCGGGAACACGACAGTGCCGAGGGCGACATCCTGCATGGGTGCGGAACCGTCGACATGAAGTCGGGAGACGCCGTCTTTCTTCATCTCGCCGCGACGGTCGACAACCCCGCGCACGATCTGACTCTGGTGTTCTACGACTGCGAGGAGATCGCGGCCTCGCGAAACGGACTCGGCCGCATCGAACGGGAACTGCCCGAGTGGCTCGAAGCCGATGTCGCCATTCTCGGCGAACCGTCCGGCGGTTTCATCGAGGCCGGGTGCCAAGGGACGCTGCGGGTTCGGCTGACGGCATCGGGAACGCGGGCACACAGTGCCCGTTCCTGGCTGGGAGACAACGCAATTCACAAATTCGGTGCCGTACTCAACCGGCTCGCTGCCTACCGAGCTCGCACCGTCGATATCGACGGCTGTGTGTATCGCGAAGGGTTGCAAGCAGTTCGGATCTCCGGCGGGGTTGCGGGAAACGTCGTTCCCGACGCCGCCGAACTCGACGTGAATTTTCGGTTCGCACCGGATCGCAGTGTCACCGAGGCCGTCGAGCACGTTCGTGAAGTGGTCGAAGGGCTCGATCTCGGCTTCGAGGTCACCGATTCGTCGCCGGGTGCCCTCCCCGGTCTGAACCAGCCTGCGGCGGCTGCGCTGATCGAGGCCGCGGGCGGGCAGTTTCGGGCGAAATACGGCTGGACCGACGTATCTCGGTTCTCGGCCCTCGGCATCCCGGCGGTCAATTACGGGCCCGGCGATCCCAATCTCGCCCACAAGCGGGACGAACGCGTGCCCGTCGAGCAGATCAGCCATGTCACACAGGTTCTCCGGAGCTACCTCTCTGCCGGATAGCCTGAACGGCATGAACAGCGTCGAGGGACACAGCAGTTCCGAGGGACACAGCAGTTTCGAGGGACACAGCAGCGAGAAGCCGGCCAGACACAAGGGATCCGTCGTACTGCGGCGTGGCCGAAACACCGAGACGTCCACCTCGGATCAGCGCCTGCTCGACCAGCGAGGCTCGGGAAACTGGATTCACTCCGATACCTGGCGCGTGCTGCGCATCCAGAGCGAGTTCGTCGAGGGATTCGGCGCGCTCGCCGAGGTACCGAAAGCTGTGACGGTGTTCGGGTCGGCCCGCACGCCCGTCGACCATCCCGAGTACGCCCGAGCCCGGCAGCTCGGAGCCGCCCTCGCCGAGGAGGGCTTCGCCGTCATCACCGGCGGCGGTCCGGGCGTGATGGAGGGTGCCAATCGCGGTGCGAGCGAGGCCGACGGCTACTCGATCGGACTGGGCATCGAATTGCCGTTCGAGCAAGGACTCAACGAGTGGGTCGATCTGGGCGTCAACTTTCGATACTTCTTCGTTCGCAAGACCATGTTCGTCAAGTACTCCCAGGCGTTCGTCTGCCTGCCCGGCGGCTTCGGTACCCTCGACGAACTGTTCGAGGCGTTGACCCTGGTGCAAACAGCCAAGGTCACGAAGTTCCCGATCGTGTTGTTGGGCAAAGACTTCTGGTCGGGACTGCTCGATTGGATCAAGACGACTCTCGTGAAAGAAGGCAAGGTGTCCGAGAAGGACCTCGACCTCATCCACTGCACCGACAGCGTCGACGAGGCCGTGCGCATCGTCCGCGAGGCCCAGCAGTGAGCGAGCGTGCATCGACCGAACGCGCGCTCAGTGTCTGCGTCTATTGCGCGTCGGGTCCCGTCGACTCCTCGTTCATCGAACTCGCTCGCGACGTCGGAACCGAGATAGGCCGACGTGGATGGCAACTCGTCTCGGGCGGTGGCAACGTCTCGATGATGGGTGCGGTGGCCGCGGCGACGCGAGCGGCAGGCGGGAACACCGTCGGCGTCATTCCGAAGGCGCTCGTACACCGTGAGGTCGCCGACGTCGACGCGGACGAGCTGATCGTCACGGACACGATGCGTGAGCGCAAGAAGATCATGGAGGACCGCGCCGACGCGTTCATCACGCTGCCCGGCGGTATCGGCACACTCGAGGAACTGTTCGAGACGTGGACTGCGGGCTACCTGGGCATGCACAGCAAACCGATGGTGATGCTCGACCCGTTCGGACATTTCGACGGAATGATGCAGTGGATCGACGGTCTCCGGTCGGGCGGGTTCGTGCAACAGCGAGCCCTCGACGCACTGGTCAGGACGACGACCGTCGATTCGGCATTGGATGCGTGCGCATCGTTGTGAAAGGTCACGAACCGTGCCCGCGGAGTGAGCTGCTCAAAGTTGTTACTCTCAAGTAGGGTAAGAAATCTCACACTGTCTTCGAAGGGGAGTTCATGGCTGTCGATGCCCGTCAGAAAATTGGAGTGACCGACCTCGCGGTCGCGTTGCCGAAAATGGTGACGGAGGTGCCGAGCCTGCTCAAGGGCCTGGCGGGATTCACCCGCAAGCCCGATCACAAGGTGTCGATCGGCCTCATCTTTCAGGAGGCCGCTGCCAAGAACAGCAGCCGCCCGTTCGTACGGTTCGAGGGTGAGTCGACCTCGTACAAGGACGCCAACAAGCTGGTCAACCAGTATGCAGCTGTGTTCGCCGACCACGGTGTCGAGCGCGGTGACGTCGTCGGCGTACTGAGCAAGAACCGTCCGGAGGCTTTGTTCGCCGCGCTTGCTGCCGTCAAGCTCGGTGCCACGGCGGGCATGCTGAACTACAACCAGCGCGGCGATGTGCTCGAGCACAGCCTCGGGATTCTCGACGCGAAAGTCCTGGTCCTGGACGAGAACGCGCAGGAAGCTCTCGATTCGCTCGACGGGGAGCCGAAGGTGGGAGCGGTGCTGCCGCTGAAGAAGCTGTCCGAGCTCGCCGCAGCGGCGTCCACGGCCAACCCGAAGGTCACCGCGGAGATCCAGGCCAAGGAGAAGGCGTTCTACATCTTCACCTCGGGCACCACCGGCATGCCGAAGGCCAGCCTGATGAGCCATTTCCGCTGGCTCAAGTCGATGTCGGGTCTGGGCAACATGGGTGTCCGGCTGCGCAGCAACGACGTCATCTACTGCTGCCTGCCGCTCTACCACAACAACGCACTGACGGTGACGCTGTCTTCGGTGCTCGCCGGCGGAGCGACGATGGCCATCGGCAAGCAGTTCTCGGTGAGCAATTTCTGGGACGACATCCGGGTCAACAAGGCGACCGCCTTCACCTACATCGGCGAACTGTGCCGCTACCTTCTGACGCAGCCGAAGAAGAGTTCGGATCGCGACAACTCGGTGAAGTTGATCGTCGGCAACGGCCTGCGTCCGGAAATCTGGGAGGAGTTCACCGAGCGATTCGGTATCTCCCGGGTCGCCGAGTTCTACGGTGCGAGCGAGTGCAACATCGCGTTCATCAACGCTTTGAACATGAAGAAGACCGCAGGCATCTGCCCACTTCCGTACGCCGTCGTGCAATACGACGAGGAATCCGGCAAGGCCAAGCGCGGTCAGGACGGCAAGCTTCGCAAGGTCGGCAACGGCGAGATCGGACTGCTGCTGTCCAAGATCACCGACCGAGCACCGTTCGACGGATACTCCGACGACAAGGCCACCGAGAAGAAGATGGTGCGCGACGGCTTCAAGGACGGTGACGCCTGGTTCGACACCGGCGACCTGGTCCGCAAGCAGGGCTGGATGCATGTCGCGTTCGTGGACCGCCTCGGTGACACCTTCCGCTGGAAGGGCGAGAACGTGGCGACCACCCAGGTCGAGGGTGCCCTCGGCGGGCACTCCTCGGTCGACGGTGCCGTCGTGTACGGCGTCGATATCGACGGAACCGACGGCAAGGCCGGAATGGCGGCGGTCACGTTGCGCGAAGGCGAGACCTTCGACGGCAAATCGGTCGCCGAGCACCTCTACGACAAGCTGCCGAGCTACGCGGTGCCGCTGTTCGTCCGCGTCGTGGACAGCCTGGAGCAGACGTCGACGTTCAAGAGCCAGAAAGTGGCCCTGCGCAAGCTCGGGTACGAGGAAGACAGTGCCAGCGATCTGTACGTGCTGCGCGGTAAGTCCGGTGGCTACGAAAAGGCGTACGACGGATACGTCGACGAGGTGGCCGCAGGTAAGGCCCCCAAAGGCTGAGCACTCGAAAGATGCGCGCGTGTCACTATTGATTTCATGAGCACCCTCTGCGGCAAACCCGTCGCCGACGACCGCGCATTGGTGATGGCGATCGTCAATCGCACCCCCGATTCGTTCTACGACGGGGGTGCGAATTTCACCGACGATGCAGCTATGGCTTCGGTGCACCGGGCCGTGGCCGAGGGTGCCGACATGGTCGACATCGGCGGGGTGAAGGCCGGTCCGGGCGACACCGTCGACGCCGACGAGGAGATCCGGCGTGTCGTTCCGTTCGTCGAGGCCATCCGCGGTGCCTATCCCGAGCTGCTGATCAGTGTCGACACCTGGCGCAGCGAAGTCGCCAGATTGGCCTGCGGAGTGGGCGCGGATCTGATCAACGACACCTGGGCCGGGGCAGACCCCGAGTTGGTGCGTGTCGCGGCCGCCGAGGGTGTCGGCATCGTCTGTTCGCACACAGGTGGAGCTGTGCCGCGTACGCGTCCGTATCGGGTTCGGTACGCCGATGTGGTGGCGGACGTGATCGCGGAAGTCACCGCAGCCGCCGAGAATGCTGTCGCCGAGGGGGTGAAGAAGGATTCGATATTGATCGATCCGACGCACGATTTCGGGAAAAACACCTATCACGGGCTCGAGTTGTTGCGGCGCGTGGACGATCTTGTAAACACCGGGTGGCCTGTGCTCATGGCGCTGAGCAACAAGGACTTCGTAGGCGAGACTCTAGGGGTAGAGCTCGTCGACCGGTTGGAGGGAACATTGGCAGCGACAGCATTGGCCGCAGCAGGCGGAGCCCGAATGTTCCGGGTGCACGAGGTTGCGTCGACCAGAAGAGTCGTAGACATGGTGGCAGCGATCCAGGGGCTCCGAACCCCGGCGCGGACGGTCAGGGGTCTGGCATGACACTCGCAGATCGAACGGACGTGACCATGGCGTGGTCCGAGACCAACAGCTGGGACGTACCCGACTGGACCATCGCCGAACTGGAAGCCGCGAAGGCGGGCCGGACGGTGTCGGTGGTACTTCCGGCATTGAACGAGGAACAGACCGTTGCCGCGGTCATCGACACTATTCATCCCCTGCTCGGGGGACTCGTCGACGAGCTGATCGTGTTGGACTCCGGTTCGACCGACGAAACAGCCGTCCGCGCGACGGCGGCAGGCGCGCGAGTCATCAGCCGCGAAGAAGCGGTCCCCGGGATCGACCCGGTGCCCGGCAAGGGCGAGGTGCTGTGGCGATCGGTCGCCGCGTCGACCGGTGATCTCATCGCCTTCGTCGACTCCGATCTGATCAATCCCGATCCGGCTTTCGTACCGAAATTGCTCGGACCTCTGCTGATGGGCGACGGTATCCACCTCGTCAAGGGCTACTACCGCCGTCCGCTGCGGGTCAGCGGCACCGAGGATGCCAACGGCGGTGGACGTGTCACCGAGCTGGTGGCCAGGCCACTGCTCGCTGCACTGCGACCGGAGTTGACGGGCGTCATTCAGCCGCTCGGCGGGGAATACGCGGGCACTCGCGAGCTGCTGTCCGCGGTGCCGTTCGCGCCCGGCTACGGAGTGGAGATCGGGCTGTTGCTCGATACGTACGACAGGCTCGGTCTGCAGGCCATCGGTCAGGTGAATCTCGGTGTGCGCAAGCACCGCAACCGTCCGCTGGTAGAACTCGGAGCGATGAGTCGGCAGATCGTGGGAACGATGCTCAACCGGTGCGGCATGGTCGATTCCGGTGCCGGGCTGATGCAGTTCCGGGTCGACGGTGATTCCTTCGAGCCGTTCTCCACCGAAGTGTCGCTGATGGATCGACCGGCGATGAACTCACTGAAGTAGTCGTGTCGGGCGAGCGTGACAAGATCGTGGCATGTTGACGCTGCTGATCTACGTCGTCGTCATTGCCGTCGTCGCTGCTGCATTGTTCTTCGTGGCGTCGACGGTGTTCGGTCGCGGTGAGGAACTGGGCCCACTGCCCGAGGGAACCACCGCGACCGTGCTGCCCGCGGAGGGCGTCACCGGTGCCGACGTGCGCTCGCTGAAGTTCCAGCAGACCCTGCGGGGGTACAAGCCCAGTGAGGTCGCTTGGGCTCTCGAACGGCTCGGCGGAGAAATCGACATGCTTCGGTCGCGGCTGTCCGCAGCCGAGGCCGACGCACAGTTGGGGTTCAGGCCCTCTGTCGACCACGAGCCGGGCACGATCGAACCGGGCGAGCGGTGAGTGCTGTCGCCGGACCGGACGGCAGGCTGCGCTGCCCGTGGGGTGCCACCGACGACGAGCTGTATCGCGACTACCACGACACAGAGTGGGGACAGCCTCTGCACGGGCGCAACGAACTGTACGAACGGCTGTGTCTCGAGGCGTTCCAGTCCGGTCTGGCGTGGATCACGATCCTGCGCAAGCGCGATAGTTTCCGGAGCGCGTTCGCCGGTTTCGACCCGGAACGTGTAGCCCGATTCGGCACCGCCGATGTCGAACGGTTGATGAACGATGCGTCGATCGTGCGCAATCGGCTCAAGATCGACGCTGCGGTGAACAATGCTCGGGTCATTGTCGATTTGAACGACACCGACCTCGACACTCTGCTCTGGTCCTTTGCGCCCGAGCCCAGACCCGGGCGGCTGACGGAGTCCTCCGACGTGCCTGCCTCGACCTCCGAGTCGAAGGCTCTGGCCAAGGAGCTAAAGCGTCGGGGACTGCGGTTCGTCGGTCCGACAACGGCCTACGCCTTGATGCAGGCCACCGGAATGGTCGACGATCACCTGTCGGGGTGTTGTGTGCAGGTCACGAATACCGACTCCGATTCCCGGTATCGAGGTCGATAGGGAAGAATAGGACTCAACACCCGTCGCCCCGCGACGAAATATATCTTTTAGGCCGAGGCGCCGTGCTGATGGGCGCAGATCTGGAGGGAGCAGAGGATGGCGGCGATGAAGCCCCGGACCGGGGACGGTCCCCTCGAAGCAACCAAAGAGGGACGAGGAATCGTCATGCGTGTCCCGCTCGAGGGGGGCGGCCGGTTGGTCGTCGAATTGACCCCCGACGAGGCCGCGGCACTCGGAGACGAATTGAAGGGTGTCACCGGCTGATAGTCACGTCGATCGCTCGTCGCTCAGCCCCGCTCGCCGTACCGGCAAGCGGGGCTTTGTGTTGTGTCGACGAGTGTTGTGTCGGCGAGTGTCCGTTCCGGTGTGAGAGAGGTGCTCGATGCTGACCGATGTCGTCGATCTGCTGCTGTGTCCGCAATGCCGGGCCCGCGACGTCGAATCCGGCATGGACTTCGGCGACACCGATCGGACACTGTTGTGCGATCGAGGGCATTCGTTCGACGTAGCTCGTCAGGGCTACGTCAGTTTGTCGACCGGAGACGGCGGCAAGTTCCCCGGTGACTCGGCGGAGATGATCGCCGCTCGCGAGACGTTCCTGGGCAAGGGCCACTTCGACTCGATTGCGGCAGCGGTCTCGGCTGCCGTTCCGTCGCACAGTGAGGTGGTGCTCGACGTCGGCGTCGGTACCGGTCACTATCTCGCGGCTGTGCTCGACGACCGTCCCGAGGCCCGGGGCATAGGCGTCGACGTCTCGAAGTTCGCTGCGCGCCGTGCAGCGCGATCACACGTTCGTCTGGGGTCTGTGGTCGCGGACATCTGGAGTGGACTACCGGTGCGGACGGCGAGCGCGTCCGCAGTGACGTGTGTGTTCGCTCCACGCAACGCCGCCGAGTTCAGCAGAGTCCTCGTCGCCGATGGCGTGCTGGTGGTCGTGACACCCACGGCGCGGCATCAGCACGAGTTGCGGGGCCCGCTCGGCCTCATCGGCGTCGAGGAGAACAAGACTCGCAGGCTCGGCGAATCGCTGTCCGGCCTGTTCGAGCCGGTGGCGGAGTCTCCGCTCGAGTACTCGATGATGCTCTCGCACCAGGACATCGAGACATTGATCGGAATGGGCCCGTCGGCGCGGCACGGTGACCCCGAATCGCGGTCCGCAGCGCTGGCGCAGCTACCGGACGGCGTCGAGGTCACCGCGTCGGTGACCGTGTCGACCTATCGCCGGCGCGCCAACGCTGCCTCGTAGACGGCGAGGGTCTGCTGTGCGATCGACGCCCACGAGAACTCGGCGACGGCGCGCTCGCGTCCTGCTTTGCCCATTGCCGTCGCGAGTGTGGGGTCGAGGGCCACTGCGTTGACGGTGTCGGCCAGGTTTCGCTCGAATGCGTCGGGTTCGTAGGAGTTGTAGTGCACCAGGCGTCCGGTGCGGCCGTCGTCGACCACCTCGGGGATACCGCCGACGTCCGATGCCACGACTGCGGTTTCGCAGGCCATTGCTTCGAGATTGACGATGCCGAGCGGCTCGTACACCGACGGGCATACGAATACTGCTGCTGCAGTAAGTATTTCGCGGATCTTGTCGGTGGGAAGCATGTCCTTGACCCAGAACACGCCGCCGCGCTGTTCGGCGAGCAGTGCCACCGCGCGCTCGGTTTCCGCAGCGATCTCCGGGGTATCGGGCGCGCCTGCGCACAGGACGAGCTGGATGGACGGATCGAAGTGGTGGGCGGCTGCGATCAGGTGCCCGACGCCCTTCTGCCGGGTGATGCGCCCGACGAAGGCGACGATCGGCTTGCTTCGATCCACGCCGATCTCGTCCAGAGTCGAGGTGCCGTGGTCTGCAAACCAGCGCTCGGTGTCGATTCCGTTGCGCACCACGTGAACCCGGCTCTTGTCGAGTCTCGGATAGGCGTCGAGCACATCTTTGGCCATGCCCTCGCTGACGGCAATGACGGCGTCGGCGTATTCGACGGCGTTGCGCTCGGACCATGACGATATGCGGTATCCGCCGCCGAGTTGTTCGGCCTTCCACGGCCGGCGCGGTTCGAGCGAGTGGGCGGTGAGGATGTGGGGAACGTCGTACAGTTCGGCTGCGAGGTGGCCCGCGAGCCCGGTGTACCAGGTGTGTGAATGCACCACGTCTGCGCTCGAGGCCGCGTTCGCCATTCGCAGCTCGGCCGACAACGTCGTCAACGCAGCGTTGGCTCCGGCGAGAGCGGGATCCGGGTCGTGCACCTGCGCAGTGTCGCGTGGCGCGCCCATACAGTGGATGTCCACGTCGCACAGCGACTTCAGCTGCGCGGACAACTCGGTGACATGAACTCCAGCGCCACCGTAGATCTCCGGGGGATATTCCTTGGTCATCATTGCTACGCGCACGTGAACGAACCTACATTCCCCAGCAGTTGTGCGTGTACTGCTCGCAAGGTTCTCTCGGTGCGGATAGGTTGAGTGGGTGAGGACACAACCGCACGTACTAGGGATCGTGCTTGCCGGCGGTGAGGGTAA
Source organism: Rhodococcus ruber (assembly GCF_027270735.1). Taxonomy (GTDB): domain Bacteria; phylum Actinomycetota; class Actinomycetes; order Mycobacteriales; family Mycobacteriaceae; genus Rhodococcoides; species Rhodococcoides rubrum_A. The sequence continues at coordinate 263,775 of NZ_JAPWIJ010000008.1, forward strand.
ACGTCTTTACCCGATGACCGCCGACCGAGCCAAGCCGGCCGTTCCCTTCGGGGGCGCCTACCGACTCATCGACTTCGTGCTGAGCAATCTCGTCAACGCCGGTTACCTCCGGCTCTGCGTGCTCACCCAGTACAAGTCCCATTCACTGGACCGCCACATCTCGCAGACGTGGCGGCTGTCCGGGTTCGCCGGGGAGTACATCACCCCGGTGCCGGCGCAGCAGCGTCTCGGGCCCCGGTGGTACACCGGCAGCGCGGACGCCATCTTCCAGTCACTGAACTTGGTGTACGACGAGGACCCCGAATACATCATGGTGTTCGGTGCCGACCACATCTATCGGATGGACCCCGAGCAGATGGTGCAGCAGCACATCGACTCCGGTGCAGGCGTCACCGTCGCCGGTATCCGGGTGCCGCGCAGCGAGGCATTCGCCTTCGGGTGCATCGACTCCGACTCCGATGGCAAGATCACGCAGTTTCTCGAGAAGCCTGCGCAGCCGCCGGGAACTCCGGACGACCCCGACGTCACGTACGCCTCCATGGGCAACTACGTGTTCACCACCAAGGTGCTCGTCGACGCCATCAAGGCCGACTCCGAGAACACCGACTCCGACCACGACATGGGCGGCGACATCATTCCGGCGCTCGTCGAAGCGGGCGTCGCGTCGGTCTACGACTTCAACGACAACGTCGTGCCCGGTGCCACCGAACGCGATCGTGGGTACTGGCGAGACGTGGGCACCATCGACGCCTTCTACGACGCCCACATGGACCTGGTGTCGGTGCACCCCATCTTCAATCTGTACAACCGCCGCTGGCCCATCCGTGGATCGGCCGAGAACCTGCCACCCGCGAAATTCGTTCAGGGCGGCTTGGCTCAGGAGTCGGTGGTCGGTGCCGGCTGCATCCTGTCGGCCGCCACCGTCCGCAATTCGGTGCTCAGCTCCAACGTCATGATCGACAGTGGCGCGACCGTCGAGGGCAGTGTCCTGATGCCGGGCGTCAAGATCGGTAAGGGTGCCGTCGTGCGGCACGCGATCCTGGACAAGAACGTCGTCGTGGGTGACGGCGAGATCATCGGCGTGGACCACGAGCGCGATCGTGAACGTTTCAACGTCAGTGCCGGGGGAGTGGTCTCGGTCGGTAAGGGCGTCTGGATCTGAGTGCCTGCGGCATGTGGTGCGGTTTAAGTGCCGCAGAGGGCACCTAACCGCACCACTGCGCGGAGCGCACTCACGCTCTCGACGCGCAGATCAAACCGTCGCCGAGGGGCAGCAGCACCGTCGTGAGTCGTTCGTCCTCGGCGATCGCCCGCGCTGCGGATCGAACGGCCACTGCGGTGGCGTCGCGCTGAGTGGGATCGGCGACTCGACCACCGAGCAACGCGTTGTGCAGCACCAGCACTCCGCCGGGGCGGAGCAGTCGAACGCTCTCGGCGACGAAGTGTGGATGGTCGGCGGGACTGGCGTCGATGAACACCAGATCGTAGGTGTCGTCGGCCAATCGCGGGAGCACGTCCAGTGCCCAGCCGTTGATCAACCGGGTGCGTGAGGGTGCAATTCCTCCGGCGCGGAACGCTTCTCGGGCCGCACGCTGGTGCTCCGGCTCGGTATCGATCGTGGTGAGAACGCCGTCCGCACGCATCCCGTCGAGCAGCCACAGGCCGCTGATTCCTGCGCCGGTTCCGATTTCGACGACAGTCTTGGCCCCGAGCATCTGGGTGAAGATACTCAGAATCGCCCCGACCGACGGCGGGACCGGAGCGGCACCGAGGTCGATGGCGCGCTCTCTGGCTGCGATGAGAACCTCGTCCTCCTGAGCGGAGTCTTCGGCGTAGGCGAGCATCTTCTCGGCGTTGGTCGGCACGCCCCGAGGTTATCGTGCCGGAGGCTCGATCTCACGCACACATTCTCAGGTGCGCCTCAGCTGATTCATACCGGACCCACACGCGGGTCGGTCAGGCTATGGAGGAATCGAAGGTCCGTCTCGATTGCGAAGTGTGAGCTGGAACATCCGAGGGTAGTCGTCGGTTGAGTCAGAAGGACGTACGCAGTCCTGAGCAGGAGGATCCAGCTATTTACAAGATCAACGGCGATCGCGACACCGCGCGTCTACCCGAGTCCGTACCCGCGCCCGAGGACCTCAGCGGAACCGCAGTGTTCGATGCGACCGGCGAGGACTCCACCATGCCGTCATGGGACGAGTTGGTGCGCGAGCACGGCGACCGCGTCTACCGACTCGCATACCGCCTGTCCGGCAACGCTCAGGATGCCGAAGACCTGACTCAGGACACGTTCATCCGGGTGTTCCGCTCCCTGTCCAACTACCAGCCCGGCACCTTCGAGGGATGGCTGCACCGCATCACCACGAACCTGTTCCTGGACATGGTCCGTCGCCGTAGCCGCATCCGTATGGAGGCGCTGCCCGAGGACTACGACCGCGTCCCCTCCGACCGGCCCAACCCCGAGCAGATCTACCACGACGCGCGGCTCGACCCCGACCTGCAGTCTGCCCTCGATTCGCTGGCACCGGAGTTCCGCGCCGCAATCGTGCTGTGCGACATCGAAGGACTGTCGTACGAAGAGATCGGCGCGACACTGGGCGTCAAGCTCGGAACGGTCCGCAGTCGCATTCACCGTGGACGCCAGGCGCTACGCGAGTACCTTCGAGTGCACGGGAAGGTCGACTCCGGTCACGCAAGTGTCCACTAGCTACGAGGAGGGTTGGATGACGCAGGCGCGCAAGCCCCGGCAGTTCAGCTCCACCGAACATCTGGCCAGTGAGGCCGTTGCGGCGTACGTCGACGGCGAATTGCGGATGCCCGCATACCTTCGTGCTGCCCACCACCTCGCCGAATGCCCGGAATGCGCTGCCGAGGTCGAGGCACAGCAGCAGGCGCGCAAAGCGTTGCGCGGGGCGGGCGAGATGTCGATGCCGCACTCGCTGCTCGGCCTACTCAGTCAGATACCGTCCTGCGCGGGCGAGGATCGGCCGGCCCACACCAAGCGAACCTTCATGTCGTCCGTCGCTGCTGTGCGTCGCCGCCGACGCTGACCACACCGAGATCTGCCCGACGACTACTCACCTGCATCGAGCCGAGCCGACCGCTCGAGTGATACTGAACTCTCACACCGACGTATGCGAGGGGTAACCGGACGCGTGACATCGAATTCGACCAGCACCGAGACCGCAGGCACCGACCCGTCGGATTTCGAGGCCGCGCAGAACGGTCCGGAAGGTCCACGGTTGCCACCGCGTCCGGTGTACCGGCCCTCCGTCGATCCGGTGTCGGCCTCTGTGTTCGGACGTCCCGACGACGTCGATGGCTCGTTCTCGCCGCGCCGCCCAGGCGAGCAATTGCCGTCGCGTGTATCCGTGCGACCACCCGATCCGATCCTCGCCGAGGCATTCGGACGTCCGGAAGACGCTCAGGAATCGCTCCAGCGTGATCCCGACGCCGACAACGACGGCGACACCGCTGCGTCGGAGCCGGCCGATCCATGGCGTGATCCCGCGTCACGGGTGTCTCTCGGCAACGCAGCGGTCGACACGCCACCCCCTCCCGTGCTTCCTCCCGGAACCAAGCTCGGTGTGCGAGACGTGTTGTTCGGACGGTCGGTATCGGTCCGAGCTCTCGTCGTACTGGGTGTCCTCGCACTGGTCATCGGCTTGGTCGGCGGTCTGTTCGGTCGCCTGACCGCCGAGGTGACCGGCGCATTGACCAGCCAGAAGGTGACTCTGACCCAGTCCAGCGGTGACGACATCCCGCGCGGTCAGATCAGCAAGGTCGCCGACGCGGTCCTGCCGTCCGTCGTGTCGATCCAGGTGACGCTCGGGGAGACCGGGGGCACCGGCTCTGGCGTCGTGATCAGCGGTGACGGCTACATCGTGACGAACAACCACGTGATCTCCCTTGCCGCGTCCGACCCGGACAACTCGACACTCGAAGTCACCTTCTCCGACGGCACCAAGGTGCCCGGCCGCATCGTCGGCCGCGACACCAAAACCGACCTCGCCGTCCTCAAGACCGAAGTGGGCAACCTCACCGAAGCCCAGCTCGGTAGTTCCGGCGACGTTCGCGTCGGCCAGGACGTCATCGCCGTCGGCTCGCCCCTGGGATTGAACAAGACGGTCACCTCGGGCATCGTGAGCGCCCTCGACCGTCCCGTCGCGCTGTCCGGTGAGGGCACCGACACCGACGCCGTCATCGATGCCGTACAGACCGACGCCGCCATCAACCCCGGCAACTCCGGTGGCCCGCTCATCGACTTCGAGGGCCGCGTCATCGGCATCAACTCGGCGATCCGAAGCGAAAGCGGCGGATCGGTGGGCTTGGGCTTCGCGATTCCGGTCGACGAGGTCACCGAGGTGGCTCAGAGCCTGATCCGGGACGGCGTCATGAGACATCCGGACTTCGGCATCAACGCCCGCTCGGTCATCAACGACACCTCGGCCGGTGCCGAAGTCGCCAACGTACGCACCGACGGCCCGGCGCAGCAGGCCGGAATCGTCGAAGGGGACGTCATCACCAAGGTCGGTGACCGCACCGTGGGAGATGCGGACGAACTGGTGGTCGCGGTGCAGGAGACCACGATCGGCCAAGCGGTCCCGGTGCAACTCGTGCGTTCGGGACGGCTGGTGGACGTCTCCGTCACGCCGGTTTCGGACTGACGACGTAGGCTGGCAGGCGTGTTCGCGAACATCGGTTGGTCAGAGTTCCTCATTCTCCTCGTGGCAGCTCTGGTCATCCTCGGCCCGGATCGCCTTCCCGGTGCCATCAGCTGGGTGACCAAGTCCATCCGCCAGGTCAAGGACTACGCCAACGGCGCGAGTCAGCAGCTCAAGGACGAGCTGGGTACCGACTTCGAGGACCTCCGTAAACCACTCGCCGACCTCAACCAGCTCCGGGGAATGACGCCGCGTGCGGTGATCACCAAGCACCTGCTCGACGGCGACGATTCGATCTTCAAGAACCCCTTGGACGACACCTTCAAGGGCAAGCCCTTCGACACCAAGCCGAAGAACCTCGGCGGACCGACGCCGCAGACCGGTACTCCGCAGAATGGGGTGTCGATGAGCAAGGACGCGCCGAAACTGGCGGCGGGCGAGACTCCGCCGATCGACGCCGACGCCACGTAGACGCACCCCTCAGCCGGCCTTCGGGCCACCCCGATTGCTGGTACCACCCTCCCGCCCCGGGATGAATGTGGGATTCAGTCGCTCTGAGTGCAACAAAGGCGCATTGATCCGGGACGGGGGTAGCGGGTGGGGCGGGCGGCGGCAATCCGGGAGAGCGAGCGGGCTAGAGCACCTTGTTCAGGAAGTCCTGAGTACGTGGGCTCTGTGGGTTCCCGAACAACTCGTCGGGGGTTCCCTCCTCGACGATGACGCCCTCGGCCATGAAGATCACTCGATCGGCGACTTCACGCGCGAAGCCCATCTCGTGGGTCACGACGACCATCGTCATGCCGCCCTTGGCGAGGTCGCGCAGCACCTGCAGTACTTCGCCGACCATCTCGGGGTCGAGTGCGCTGGTGGCCTCGTCGAACAGCATGATCGACGGGCTCATGGCCAATGCTCGCGCGATGGCGACACGCTGCTTCTGCCCGCCCGAGAGGTTGGCCGGCTTGTAGTCGGCGCGCTCGGACAGGCCGACTTGTTCGAGCAACTTCGCAGCCGACTCCTTCGCCTGCGACTTCGACATCTTCTTGGTCTCGACGGGCGCGAGCATGACGTTCTCGAGGGCGGTCATGTGCGGGAACAGATTGAAGTGCTGGAACACCATGCCGATGTTCTGGCGGACCTTGTCCAGGTCGACGTTCTTGGCAGTGAGGTCGGTGCCGTCGACGACGACCGATCCGGCGGTGATGTCCTCGAGCTTGTTGAGGCAGCGCAGGAACGTGCTCTTGCCGGAGCCGGATGGCCCGATCACGCACACCACTTCACCGTTGGCGATCTCGGCGTCGATGCCCTTGAGAACCGTGTTGTCGCCGAACGCCTTCTGCAGGCCCTTGATGGAGATCTTGGTTCCGGAACCGCTGTCGACCGGCAGGTCCTTGGTCAGTTCGGTGCTCATTTGTTGATCCTCTTCTCGAGCCGGTTCGACAGCTTGGTGAGAGCCATGATGATGATGAAGTACAGGACGCCGACGATGAGCCACATGTTGAACGACTCGAAGTTACGAGCGATGATCAGGCGACCCGTCTGCGTCAGCTCGGCGAGGCCGATGACCGAGAGCAGCGAGGTGTCCTTGAGTGTGATGACGAACTGGTTGATGTACGACGGGATCATCGTGCGAATTGCCTGTGGCATCACCACTTTTCGCATCGACTTGAGGTAACTGATGCCGAGGCTGCGCGAGGCCTCCATCTGTCCCTTGTCGACGGCGAGGATGCCGCCCCGGACGATCTCGGCCATGTAGGCACCGGCGTTGAGCGAGAGCGTGATGATGCCCGCGGTGAACGCCGACATCTGAAAGTTCAGTGCCGCGGGCACACCGAAGTAGATGAAGAATGCCTGCACCAGAAGCGGTGTGCCACGGAAGATGTCGACGTAGGTGGTGCCGATTCCGCGGAGCACGATGTTGGTCGAGACGCGGAACAGGCCGAAGATTCCGCCGAGTACCAATGCGATGGCGATGGAGATGACGGTCAACACGATGGTCAGCCACAAGCCCTTGAGCAGCAACTGCCAGCTGCTGGCGATCAGGCCGGGGATGGACGTGTCTGCGGTGGAGGCGTCGGCATTGAGATAGGTGTCGAGGATCTGGTCGTACTGGCCGTTGGCGCGTAGGTTCTCCAACCCGGTGTTGAACTGTTCCAGCAACTGCGCGTTGGTGCCCTTGGCGACGGCGAATCCGTAACTGGCACCGGCTTCTTTCTCGGTGACGGTCTTGAATCCGTTGCCCTGGGTGATGCCGTAGGCGAGCACCGGGTAGTCCTCGAAGGCGGCCGCCGAGTTTCCGGTGCGCACCTCCTCGAACATGGTGGCCGAGTCGTCGAAACTGCGGATGGTGAAGCCGTACTGATCTGCGATCGACGCGGCGAAGGTCGCGCCCTCGGTGCCGTTCTTGACTGCGACGGACTTACCGCGCAGATCCTCGTAGCCCGTGATCTCGTCGTTGGAATCCAGAATCGCCATCTGGACACCGGAATCGAAGTACGGCTCGGAGAAGTCGAAGGTGGCCTTGCGCTCGTCGGTGATCGACATGCCGGCGATCATTCCGTTGAACTGGCCGCTGGTGACGCCCTGGAGCGCGGTATCGAAACCGACCTGCTCGACGGTGTAGTCGAAGCCTTGATCCACCGAGATCGCGGCCAGCAGGTCCATGTCGATTCCGACGAGTTTGCCGCTCTCGTCCTGGAACTCGAACGGTGCGAACGTGGTGTCGGTCGCGATCGAGTAGTTCTGCGCGGGCGGGGCGGGTTGTGCGGATGCCAGGCCAGGACCGAGCAGTGATCCGAGCAGGGTCATCATCAGGGCGATCAGAACCGGAACGACGACCGGCCTGATCCGATGCGGCTTCTTCATGAAGGCCACTCTCTATCGACAGTAGGATTGAAGGCAAATCCTAAGGCTTCGACCCTGTTCCCGACGTCGTTTGTCGGGTATAACCGTCGTTTCTACTACTTGCGAGCCGAGTCGATTCCGAGCGACATTCCGACAAGTCCACGTTCGCGGACTGCCAACTTCGCCGCTACCGCCTCCAAGGCTTGTGCCGCAGGCGATTCCGGGTTGCTCAATACGATCGGCATCCCGGCGTCACCACCCTCGCGGACGGCAGTGTCCAGGGGGATCTGGCCGAGCAGAGGAACGCTGGCACCGACAGCTTTCGTGAGCCTGTCCGATACGTCCTGTCCGCCACCGGATCCGAAGATGTCCATACGGGTGCCGTCGGGCAGTTCGAGCCACGACATGTTCTCCACGACGCCTGCGACGCGCTGGCGGGTCTGCAGAGCAATGGCTCCGGCTCGCTCGGCAACCTCGGCCGCGGCCTGCTGTGGTGTGGTGACCACGAGGATCTCGGCACTCGGAATGAGTTGTGCAACAGAGATTGCCACGTCTCCGGTGCCGGGGGGAAGGTCGAGCAGCAATACGTCCAGGTCGCCCCAGAAGACGTCGGCCAGGAATTGCTGTAGCGCGCGGTGCAACATCGGTCCACGCCAGACGACCGGAGTGTTGCCCTGGGTGAACTGAGCGATCGAAATGAACTTCACGCCGTGCGCCTGCGGCGGCATGATCATCTTCTCGACCTGTGTCGGCCGCGCGTCGTTTCCGAGCATGCGAGGCACGGAATGGCCGTAGATGTCGGCGTCGAGCACACCCACCGACAGTCCACGAGCAGTCAGTGATGCCGCGAGATTGACCGTCACGCTCGACTTGCCCACGCCGCCCTTGCCCGACGCCACCGCGTAGACGCGGGTCAGGGACCCGGGTTGCGCGAACGGGATGATCGGCTCGGCCGAATCGCCGCGCAGGGACTTGCGTAGTTCGGTGCGCTGCTCGTCGTTCATGACGTCGAGTTCGACTGTCACGGTGCCCACACCCTCGACGTCGGCGACGGCATTCTTGACGCGATCGCTGATCTCGGTCTTCATCGGGCAGCCCGAGGTGGTGAGGTAGATGCCGACACCGACGGAACCGTCGGCGGATACATCGATGCTCTTGACCATCCCGAGGTCGGTGATGGGTTTGCGGATCTCGGGGTCGATGACCTTCGTCAGCGCGGTCCGAACGTCGGATTCGGTCAGTACAGCCATTGCCTCATGCTAAGCGGTGGGCACTGCGTCGATGGACAGCAGGGCAGGCGCGGACACCCGATCAGTGAATGCGCGGTAGCTGGTCCGACGACGGGACGATGCCGGTGGCGTACCCGGCCGACCATGCCAGCACGTTCGCCACGTAGGCCATCGAATTGTTGTAGCGCAGGATCGCTCTGGTGGTGGATCCCAGGTCACGCATGTTGGTGCCGTCGTCGCACAGGTACATGCCGGTGGCCAGGGCTGCGTCGTACAGATTCTGTGGGTCGGAGACTCCGTCGCCGTTACCGTCGGCGTGATAGAGGTTCCACGTCGAGGGCAGGAACTGCATCGGTCCCACTGCGCGGTCGTACTGGGTGTCGCCGTCGAGTGCGCCACCGTCGGTGTCACGGATCACCTGATTGCCGGCGAGGGTGCCGTTCAGAACCGGTCCGAGAATGGGCTCGTGCAGTTCGCCCGAGTCGTCGACCTTGCCGTTGTTGGCGTGGGTTGACTCGACGCGGCCGATGCCGGCGATGACGGTCCAGCTGATGCCGCAGCCGGGCTGCTGCTGGGCCAGGATCCGCTCGGCGTTCTTGTAGGCGGCGACGTTGACCACCGGAATCGCGATGGGGCTGACGGCCAGGTTGGTGGGGAGCTCCGGTGTGGGCGGGATCTCAGGGACCGGTGCGGGTGCAGGGACCGGTGCCGGTACCGGAAGCTCGGCCTGAGCCACCGGCTGCGCCTGCTGGTCCTGGGTGATCGGCTGCGGAGTCTCGACCACCGAGTTCGATTCCTGCGCAGCAGGCGAGGTTTTCGCACTGACGAAAGGAATGTATTCCGTGGCTCCGGCGCTGGTGGCGGCGGTGACGAGTCCTGCGGGGGCGAGACCTGCCAGAGCAATCACCGAATTCCGTCGAACCTTGGAAGTCGATGCTTTTCTGTGACGACCCACGCGTGCTGTACCTCCTGATTTCCCCGGACGACGTCCGGGGCCCGAGCTGATGACCGGGATCGAGGGTACCTGATTCGAGACTGTTCTGTTATCGGGCTGTTATCAGCGGCGATGCCGTGCGGTCAGGGCAACGGATCGTTGTCGGACGCGTCCGGCAGACCGCCGTCGTCCTGCACCCGCGCGGCTGCCTTCTTACGTGCTTTCTTCGGCGATGTGACCGGCTGACCCGTTGCCTGCTCGAGAAGAGCCTTGATCTCGTCGAGTTCGCGGCGGAGGTAGTCGCGGGTGGCGACCTCACCGACGGCGATGCGCAGTGCAGCGAGTTCACGGGCCAGGAATTCGGTGTCGGCTTTGGTCTGTTGGGCGCGGGAGCGATCCTCCTCGAGGGAGACGCGGTCGCGGTCGTCCTGCCGATTCTGGGCCAGCAGAATCAGCGGCGCGGCGTACGCAGCCTGAGTGGAGAAGGCGAGGTTGAGCAGAATGAACGGATACGGATCCCACTGCAGATTGACCGCAACGACGTTGAGAAAGATCCAGACGATGACGATGCCGGTCTGAATAGCCAGATAGCGCCCGGTACCGAGGAATCTGGCGGCTTTCTCGCCCGACTTGCCGAGATCGAAGTCGAGATTGACGTTGAACATCCGCGATCCGCGCGGAGTGTCCATTCTCTGGCGTGCTGTTTCTTTCACTGTCCGGCCACTTCCTGATCTCGCCAGTCCTCGGGCAGCAGGTGATCGAGGACGTCGTCCACAGTCACGGCCCCGACCAGGTGGTCCTCGTCGTCGACCACCGGGCCGCAGACGAGGTTGTACGTTGCGAAGTATCGCGTCACGGCGGTGAGGCTGTCGTCGGGGGACAACCGCGGAAGAGCGCTGTCCACCACTCCGCCGACCAGGCTCGCCGGGGGTTCTCGTAGTAGCTGCTGCAGATGGACGCAGCCGAGGTAAGGCCCGGTCGGCGTCGCGGTCGGGGGACGCACGACGAACACCAGGGAGGCCAGCGCAGGCGTCAGGTCGGGGTTGCGCACCCTAGCCAGAGCCTCGGCCACCGTCGTCGACGCGGTGAGAACGACGGGTTCGGGGGTCATCAGACCGCCTGCGGTGTCGGGGGAGTGCTCGAGCAGGCGACGGACAGGCGCGGAGTCCTCCGGATCCATCAGGCGCAGAAGCGATTCCGCTTCGGTCTCGGGCAGCTCGCCCAGGAGGTCGGCGGCGTCGTCCGGGTCCATGGCCTCGAGCACGTCGGCACCACGGTCGACGCCGAGGTAGTGCATCAACTCCACCTGATCGTCGTCGGGCAGCTCCTGAACGACGTCTGCGAGCCGCTCGTCGTCGAGAGCTCGCGCCACCTCCATGCGGCGCTTGACGGGTAGCTCGCGCATCGCGTTCGCCACATCGGCTGCGCGAAGATCCTCGAACTGCATGAGCAGCTGCGCCACACCCTGATCGGGCATCGACAGCTCGTTCTGCGTGAGCCCCTGCACGTGCTGCCAGTCCACGACGTGGATCGCACCGCGGCGCGCGAGCCGCTGACGCTGCTTGCGCACAGCAACACGGGCCACCACCCAGTCCCGCGTTCGGGTGAGCTCGATACCGAGGTCGACGACGATCGAATCGGCGTCGTGCAGCTCGTCCAGCTCGGGGTCGTCGACGCGCACCTTGGAGTCGAGGATCTGCGCGAACACCAGGATCTCGTTGGCGCGCTGGGTGAATCGACGCAGACTGACGTTACCGGTCGTGAGTTGAACGGAGTTGGGCTCGATGCTGGTCACGCGGAGCATCGGCACGAAAATTCTTCGGCGAGTTGCCAATTCGACCACCAGGCCGAGAACTCTCGGTTGCGCTCTGCCGACGCGCATCGAGATGACCACGTCGCGAACCCGGCCGATCGATTCGCCGTCGGGGCCCAGGACGCCCAGGCCCGCGAGCCTGGCCGCGAATACCTTGCTCAGTGCTGCCATGATGGCAAGGTTAGAGGCTGGGCAATACAGAACATGAATCAGACAGGGGTTGTGCTGCGGTGAATGCGTCGGGCCTACGGCGATCGGTACTGGCCGTTCCGGGTAGTTCGGACAAGATGATCGCCAAGGCCAAGGGTCTGCCTGCCGACGCGATCTTCCTCGATCTCGAAGATGCGGTCGCCCCCATCGCGAAGGTCGAGGCTCGGGTTCGCATCGTCGATGCTCTGAATTCCGATGGCTGGGGCGATCAGATCAAGGTCGTGCGCGTCAACGACTGGACGACGCAGTGGACGTACGGCGATGTCATCGACGTCGTCTCGGGTGCAGGCCGCAACCTCGACGCCATCCTGTTGCCGAAGGTCGAGTGCGCCGCGCACGTCCAGGCATTGGATCTTCTTCTCACTCAGCTCGAGAAGGAACACGGCCTCGACGTCGGGGCGATCGGGATCGAGCCGCAGATCGAGAGTGCACGCAGCCTGCGCAACATCGACGAGATCGCGACCGCGAGCCCCCGGGTGCAGACGTTGGTGTTCGGGCCTGCGGATCTGATGGCCAGCGTGAACATGCGCACCCTCGTCGTCGGCGAACAGCCGGTGGGATACGACACCGGCGACGCCTATCACCACATTCTGATGACCATTCTGCTCGCCGCACGAACTCACGGACTGCAGGCGATCGACGGCCCGTACCTGCAGATTCGCGATCTCGACGCCTTTCGTCGGGCGGCCGGCCGCACGGCAGGCCTCGGTTTCGACGGTAAATGGGTACTGCATCCGACGCAGATCGAGGCCGCCAACGAGATCTTCGCGCCGCGGCAGGCCGACTACGACAAGGCCGAGATGATTCTCGACGCGTACGAGTTCCATACCTCCGCTGCGGGCGGCGCTCGCGGTGCGGTGATGTTGGGCGACGAGATGATCGACGAGGCGAGCCGCAAGATGGCGCTGGTCGTCTCGGCGAAGGGTCGCGCGGCCGGCCTGACGCGCACGACGACGTTCGAGCCGCCCACCTCCTGACCTCACATCGAACTCCGTGAACCTGCACGACGGGTGTGCCGGGTGTCCGTTTCGGGGCACAATGGAGCCATGACCAATCCCCTCTCTCAGTCCGGTCGCCCAGGGCAGGGACTGCCGACGCCGCCCTCCGGTTGGCCCATCGGTTCGTACCCCACCTATGCCGAGGCGCAGCGCGCCGTCGACTATCTCTCCGACGAAGAGTTCTCGGTGCAGGACGTCACGATCGTCGGCGTCGACCTGATGCAGGTCGAACGCGTCCTCGGCCGCCTCACGTGGCCCAAAGTCATTGGTGGAGGCATAGTTTCGGGTGCGTGGCTGGGAGTGTTCCTCGGCCTGGTGCTCGGCATCTTCAGCGAGAACATCTTCGGAGCCCTGCTCATCGGCGTCGGCGGCGGCATCATCTTCGGGTTGATCTCGGCATCCATTCCGTACGCGGCCACCAAGGGGCAGCGAGATTTCGCGTCGAGCATGCAGTTGGTGGCGGGTCGATACGACGTCCTCTGCGAGCCTCGAACGGCGGAGAAAGCACGCGACCTGCTCGCCAAACTGTCGATCTGATCACACCTGGTGGACGACCAGGCAACCGACAGGTAACGGAATAGCCCCAAATCGCCCTCTATGCCAGTGAGTTCGGTTACGTTTCTTTCGTGCACGGCAGTCCCACACAGTGTGCTGCGCGAGTAATTGAACGTACGGAGGCGGAAAGTGCCGAGACATCGTGGTCGTAGGCGTGGAAGAGCGACGAGAATAGGGGTGTTGGCGGCAGCGGCTCTGGTCACGAGTCCGTTGCTCGCAGCGTGTGGTTCGTCCGACAGTTCGGTTCCGGTTCTGAGTTTCTACACCGCCGCAGACGGCGCAGAGCAGTACGCCGCTGCGGCACAGGTGTGTTCGGATGCCTCGAACGGTCGATACCGCGTGGAGCAGCGGACGCTTCCCAAGAGTGCGAACGATCAGCGTCTGCAGCTCGCGCGACGTCTCGCCGGAAACGACAAGACGCTGGACCTGATGACGCTCGACGTGGTGTGGACGGCCGAATTCGCCGAAGCCGGATGGGCATTGCCCGTCCCGGAGGACCTGTCCGCGAAGCTGCGCGACGGTTCCACGCTCGAAGGACCGCTGGCCACCGCGGAATGGCAGGACCAGCTGTACGCCGTTCCGCTCAACTCGAACACTCAGTTGCTCTGGTACCGGCCGGACGAGGTGCCGGGCGGCACCCCGCCACAGACGTGGGACGAGTTGATCGACGAGGCCGAAGCCAACGCGGCCGCGGGTAAGCCCGCCCAGATCGGCGTCCAGGCCAAGCAGTACGAGGGCTTCATGGTCTGGTTCAACTCGCTGCTCGAGAGCGCCGGTGGTTCGGTCGTCGCCGAGGACGGAACGACGGTGACGCTCAACGACACTCCCGAGCATCGTGCCGCCACCGAGAAGGCTCTCGAGATCATCAAGCGGGTGGCCACAGCCGACGGCCACGACCCGTCGGTCTCCCAGAGCGACGAGGCCACGGCCCGTCTCGGCATGGAATCGGGACGGATGGCCTTCCAGGTCAACTACCCGTTCGTGCTGCCCGGTCTGAAGGAGAACGCGATCGCCGGTGCCGTCTCGTTCCTCGATCTCGCGAACGTGCCCGCTGATCAACAGGACGCCCGCATCGCCGAGGTCTTCCGCAGCGCGCCGTACCCGGAGGTGAATCCGGGCGAGCCCGCCAAGGTCACCATCGGTGGGTTCAACATCGGCGTCGCCAAGACCACCCAGCATCAGGATCTCGCGTGGGAGGCCGTCGAGTGCCTCACCAACGAAGAGAACCAGCGCAACAACGCCGTCAACGGCGGTGTACCGCCGGTGCTGAAGTCGCTGTACTCCGATCCTGAGTTCCAGTCCGTCTATCCCGCGTGGGAAGGGGTGCTCGGTTCCATCGAGTCGGCCGCAGTCCGACCCGTTTCGCCTGCCTACCAGAGCATTTCGATTCTGCTGACCGATGCGCTCAACCCGCCGCAGGACATCGATCCGGTAGCCGACGTGGACAAGCTCGCAGATCTGGTCACCAAGGCCGTCAATTCCGAAGGGTTGATTCCATGAGTGCTCCTACCGATTCAGAGCCCCAGCCGCAGCCTCAGGACAAGCAGGCAGCCCTGAAGAACGTCTCCGACGGCAAGAAGGCCGAACGGCGGCTGGGGCTGTTGCTCATCGCACCTGCAGCGATTCTGATGATCGCAGTGACCGGCTATCCGATCATCTACGCGTTCTGGCTCAGCCTGCAGAAGTACAACCTCGCGTTCCCCGAGGATCGTGAGTTCGTCGGCATCTCCAACTACGTCACGGTGCTCTCCGACGGGTACTGGTGGACGGCATTCAGCGTCACCGTAGGAATCACGATCATCTCGGTGATCATCGAGTTCATCCTCGGTCTAGCGGTGGCTCTGGTCATGCACCGCACCATCTTCGGTCGCGGACTGGTGCGCACCGTGGTGCTCATCCCGTACGGCATCGTGACCGTCGCCGCCGCGTACAGCTGGTATTACGCGTGGACTCCCGGCACGGGCTACCTCGCCAATCTGCTGCCCGACGGTAGTGCCCCGCTCACCGAACAGTTCCCATCACTGGCGATCGTGGTGTTGGCCGAGGTCTGGAAGACGACCCCGTTCATGGCGCTGCTGCTGCTGGCCGGTCTGGCTTTGGTGCCCGACGATCTGCTCAAGGCCGCCGAGGTCGACGGAGCCGGTGGTTGGACCAGACTGATGCGGATCACGATCCCGCTGATGAAGCCGGCCATTCTCGTCGCCGTGCTCTTTCGCACCCTGGACGCATTCCGCATCTTCGACAACATCTACGTCCTGACCCGAGGTAGCAACGAAACCGGATCGGTCTCGATTCTCGGCTACGACAACCTGTTCGGTGCGTTCAACCTCGGACTCGGGTCGGCGATCAGCATCCTGATCTTCTTCTGCGTCGCGATCATCGCGTTCGTGTTCATCAAGTTGTTCGGTGCCTCGGCACCGGGATCCGACGACGGAGGCCGCAAGTAATGACCACTGTTACGCCTCGCAAGAAGGTCGGTTGGACGGTAGTCAACGTCCTCGTCCTGCTCTACGCACTGGTTCCGCTGCTGTGGATCATCAGCCTCTCGTTCAAGTCGACGGCCACCATCGCGGACGGCAACTTCATCCCGCGCTCGTTCACGCTGGAGAACTACAAGGGCATCTTCTCGACAAATCAGTTCACCTCGGCGCTGGTCAACTCCATCGGCATCGGACTGATCACCACGGTGATCGCCGTGGTGATCGGCACGATGGCCGCGTATGCCGTTGCTCGCCTGGACTTCCCAGGCAAGAAGGCGCTCGTCGGTGCGGCGCTGCTGATCGCGATGTTCCCCCAGATCTCGCTGGTGACACCGCTGTTCGACATCTCCCGCTCGCTGGGACTGTTCGACACCTGGCCGGGACTGATCATCCCGTACATCACCTTCGCGTTGCCGTTGGCGATCTACACCCTCTCGGCGTTCTTCCGCGAGATTCCGTGGGAGCTCGAAAAGGCGGCGAAGATGGACGGCGCGACGCCCGCACAGGCGTTCCGCAAGGTCATCGCCCCGCTGGCCGCCCCCGGCATCGTCACCGCCGCGATTCTGGTGTTCATCTTCGCCTGGAACGACCTGCTGCTCGCCATCTCGTTGACGGCAACGGAACGTTCGGTCACCGTCCCGGCGGCCATCTCGCAGTTCACCGGTAGCTCTCAGTTCGAGGAGCCCACGGGGTCGATCGCAGCGGCAGCAGTCGTCATCACGATCCCGATCATCATTTTTGTGCTCTTCTTCCAACGACGTATCGTGGCGGGCTTGACGTCCGGCGCAGTGAAGGGATAACCGTCATGGCCGAAATAGTTCTCGACAAAGTCACCAAGCTCTACCCCGACGGCGCAGCTGCGGTGAGCGACGTCGACATCACCATCGCCGACGGCGAATTCATCATTCTCGTCGGGCCGTCCGGTTGCGGAAAGTCCACCACCCTCAACATGATCGCCGGACTCGAGGACATCTCCTCGGGCGAGCTGCGCATCGCGGGGGAGCGGGTCAACGAGCGTGCACCGAAGGATCGCGACATCGCGATGGTGTTCCAGTCCTACGCGCTGTACCCGCACATGACGGTGCGGCAGAACATCGCCTTCCCTCTGACGCTGGCGAAGCTCTCGAAGTCCGAGATCAACACCAAGGTCGAGGAGGCAGCCAAGATCCTCGACCTCAGTCAGCACCTCGACCGGAAGCCGGCGAACCTCTCCGGTGGTCAGCGACAGCGAGTTGCCATGGGCCGCGCCATCGTTCGCACACCCAAGGCCTTCCTGATGGACGAGCCGCTGTCCAACCTCGACGCGAAGCTACGCGTGCAGACGCGCGCCGAGATCTCGCGGCTGCAGAAAAGACTGGGCACCACCACCGTCTACGTGACGCACGATCAGACCGAGGCCATGACCCTCGGCGATCGCGTCGTGGTGCTGCGCGGCGGGCTGGTGCAGCAGATCGGTTCTCCCCAGGAGCTGTACGACAAGCCGCGAAACCTGTTCGTGGGCGGCTTCATCGGATCGCCCTCGATGAATTTCGTTCCCGGACAGCTCACCTCGAACGGCGTATCCACCGCGCTCGGTGAGATCGACATCCCGCTCGAACGGATGGATGCGATCAAGGCCAAGAACCCGGGCCGCGAGGTGGTCGTCGGCATTCGCCCCGAGCATTTCGAGGACGCAGCGCTGATCGACGGCTACCAGAAGATGAGCGGTGCCACCTTCACCGCCACCGTCGACGTACTCGAGTCGATGGGCAGCGACAAGTACGTCTACTTCACGTTGAAGGGCGCCAAGGTCGAGTCCAGCGAGCTGCAGGAGCTTGCGGCCGATGCGGGTATCGCCGATCTCGGTGGCGCACAGGTCGTTGCACGTCTGGCAGCCGAATCCAAGGCCGCCGAGGGCGGTCAGGTGGAACTGTGGTTCGACCCGGCGAAGATCTCGGTGTTCGACCAGGCCTCGGGTTCCAACCTGACGCTGTAGTGCCTACGGCAGTGGTGTGGTTGAGTGCCCCAGGCGGCACTCAACCACACCACTGCGCAGCACTCAGAACGCCGAACCCGTGGTCGGTAGTGCGAAGCCCTGAAAGAAGTCGAAGGGGACCACGTTCGGTGCCGGGTTCTGCAGCTGTGGGGCGGGTGCCTGCGGAAAGAGTTCGGGCAACCGGAACTGATCGGGTTGTTGGTATTGCTGATCGCTGTGGCCGCGATCGTCGCCGTCCGAGCGCAGCGGATCGGCCGACGCCGTACCTGTTACCGCGACCAGTGGAACCGCCACGAGTGCTCCGGTGACTGCTGCGCGGGTGAGAATCTTCTTGGTGTTCATCAGGTGTGCCTCTCGTCGGTGTTCGTACCTCCACGACACTAGGTACGTATGAGGTCACCCGAAAGGCAGATTCGTTGACTCCCAGTAGATTACGAGTTTTCTGCCAGGGGCCTCGACCAGCGGATGGACGGTCCGTGTCCTGGTCGGAGGAGGGTGTCACCTGTCAGGCTGCTGTGAGGCGGTCGGCAGTGCGTCATACCGGTATGTTCGACGTGGTGGTCGGTTCGGACTCGGCAACTCGCACCGATTCCCGAGCAGCGGGGGTGCTCCTGATGGCCAAGGCCGCGAGTACGACGACGAGGCAGGCCACCGCGCCTGCGACGAAGGCTGCGGTGTAGACGCTTTCGCGGGCAACGGCGGTCCCGTCGATCGTGAACATGGCCAGGACAGTCGACAGCGTCGCGCTGGCAATCGAGGTACCGACTGTCCGGACGATCGAATTGACGCTGTTCGCCACCCCGGTGTCCGCTGCGCTGACCTCGGCCATGAGCAGGTTCGGCAGGGCTGCGAACGCAAGACTGACGAACATGTTGATGACGATGCCTGCGGTGATCAGCTGCCAGGTGTGATCGTGGGCGAGTGCGACGAAGACGAATCCGATCAGTCCGATCACGGCGCCTGCGATCAGTACGCGGCGCGGCCCGAACGACCGGATGAGGCGGCCACTGACGACGGCTGCGACTACTCCGACCGCCGCGCCGGGCAGCAGATAGACGACGCTCGCTTCGAGAACATTCGCAGTGAAGCCGTAGCCGGCCACGGCTCGCGGTGTCTGCACGAAGTACGAGCAGGCGAGGAAATTGACGAACATCCCGATACCGACGAACAGGGTGGCGACGTTGGTGGCGAGCAACGGTCCGTGGGTGAGCATGCGGGGTGCGACGAGTGGCTCGCCGGCGCGCTTCTCGAAGTTCCACCAGATGGCCCCCGCGAATACACCGACGACCGCGCAGCCGATGGTGGCAATCGAACCCCACCCCCACGTGCGGCCCTGGGTCAGGGCGAGGAACAGCAGAAGCAGCGTCACCGCGAGCAGTGCAGCGCCCCACCAGTCGACGGTGCCGCCACTGGTTCTCGGGCGCGCCGGTACGCCGAACCAGGCGATCGCGAGCGCGACCACGACGATCGCAACAGTGAGCCAGAACACGCGGTGGTAGTCGGCGCCGTTGGCCGTCAGCAGCCCGGTCAACACCAGTCCGAATCCACCGCCGACGCCGAGTGTGCCGGACAGGACGGCCATCGACCCCACGAGCTTGCGAGGTGGCATCTCGTCACGAAGGACGGCTAGCGCGATGGGGAACAGTGCGTAGGACACGCCCTGCAGGACCCGGCCGACGATCAGCCACAGCAACGAGTGGGTCAGCGCCGCGAGCAGAGATCCGGCGAGGACGACGGTGAGCACACCGATCAGCACCGGACGCTTACCGTGCAGGTCGGCGAGCCTACCGATGACCGGGGTGGCGATCACCGCCGCGAGGAGATTGGCCGTCAATACCCATCCGGCGGCGGTTGTGCTGACCCCGAGTTGGGTGCCGATCGTCAGCACGATGGGGACCACCATCGTTTGCAGAACGGCGAGAGTCATGACGATGAAGCAGAGTCCGGGCAGCAGTATGCGGCGGGTGGACATGAAAGAACGACCTCGTTAGGTATCGACGATGCAGTGGAACCGAGACGAACAAAGTGATGAACGCATCTAAGTAACTATCAGATGTAGGTGTACCAGGAAAGCTGGTTCGGGAAACCACGGCCGGGCATCGACGCAGGCTCTACTGCGGCCGGGTGGGCTTGCCCAGAGCTTTCTGCCGCAGTTCGCTGACGATCTCGTCGTTCCACACATGCTCGCGCACCAGGCGGTACCGTTCTCGGCTCATCCAGAGGTAGGCCTCCGCATCGGTGCGATCCTCGAGGATTTCGGCCGCGCGCACCATGCGCACCACCGGCAGGTACTCCTCGCCGAACCAACGCCGCGCGACGGTACCGCGGTCGACGAATTCACCGACCTCCTGCATCAGCCGGAAACCCCACGCCTCGACCGACTCGCTGAGCTGGGCGTAATCGAACGGATCGGTCACCTGGACGGCCTCGCGTGCCTTGCCGACCAAGGGGACACGACTGAGGAAGATTCGGCGGTGATCCTTGATCAGCAGATCGCCGCGACGGGTGATGCCCTCGGGGGAGATGCGCGTGATGATCTCGGTGACGACGGCGTCGATCGACGTTCGATGCATGGCGAACGCGATGGACACTCGATGATGGCCGTCGACGACGAAGTGCATGCCGCCGATGCGGTACACCTGGATCGGGGGCATCGCCTCGCCGCGGCGTTGAGCGGCGGCAAGTCGCTGCCAGCGTTCACGAATGCGCGCCGACGTCGGGCGGAAGAAGCGGTCGAAATCACGAGTGCGGTCGACGCTCCCGACGATGGTCTCGACGCGAATGACCTGCAGGCCGAGGTGACGCTCGCCCACCTTGCCGAGCGCGGCAACCACCTCGTCGAACGGCAGGATGGTGTTGACGTCGTCGGGTTGACGCCGGAGCCATCCGACCAGACGGGCGACGTCGGCGCGTCGGCGCTGGCGGGTGAAGTCGTTCTCCGCATCGGCGGCCGGAAATCCGGTGTCACGTGCCATGCCTGCGCCTCACGATCCTCGGTGCCTCGAATTCGGTTCTCTGTCCACCCGGTTCGATCTCGAGCAGGGTGTACCCGACGGTGTTGATCACCGCGGCGCCGTGCAGGGTCAGATCCTCCGGCGTAGCGCCGTGCGGATGAATATGGCCGTGCAACAACAACTGTGGGGCGAGTCTTCGCGTCACCTCGTCGAGACAGTCGAAACCGATGTGTGCGGGGTCGGTGTCGTCTCCGACGCCGAGCGGCGGACTGTGGGTCAGCAGAATGTCCAGGGGCCGAGAGTCTTTGCGTACGTTGCGATGCCACGCGAACGTTCGGGTCAGGGTGCGTGAGCGTCGACGCTGCTGCCGCTGGGTCCACTGGTTGGGCCCGCCGTTGTAGCGGATGGACCCGCCGAGACCGGCGATCCGCAGGCCGGCCGCGGAGACGATTCGGCGATCGACATTGACGGCCCCGACGGGTCCGGGCCAGGTGGTGGGGAGCCCGGCGCGCATCCATCCCGCACGTCCGGCCGAGTAGCCGGTGAGGTCCGCGTCGTGGTTGCCGGGAACGAATACGCACGGCGCGTTCAAGGCATCGGTGAGGTATTCGAGGTAGTCGAACGGCAGGTCGCCTGCGCCGAGGATCAAGTCGACTCCGAGCGACTTCACCTGCGGACTCCACAGGGATTCGATCGTTTCGTCGGACACTGCGAGAACGGAGACCACGGGTACGACGGTACCCACCTCCCCCGAGTGGCACCTCCGAACGGACTTCTCGGGCATCGGTGGTGTTGGATGGGTCAGGTGAGCGACAGTGTTGGATGGGTCACGTGAGTGACAGTGTCATTGCAGCGGTACGCGCACATCTGGTGACCGAGATCGGCGACGAGAATCCGTCGTCGGCGTCGGTGACGTTCCTCGGTCTCGAGCCGCTGGACGTCCTGAGATTCGGCGCGGACTCCGACGTGGTCCGGTACGTCAGTCTCGGCTGTTCTCGACACCCGATGGCCGATCCCAACGAACTCGTCGCAGATCCCTCGCGCGGCCCCCGAGCCGAACTGGTGCTGACTCTCCGAGGCGGTGCAGGCGTGGCCTCGGGCGTGCACAAGAGTCTGGCCGTCCTTGCTGCGTCACCCGCGGTCGAGGGCGTCGTACTCGTCGAGGACGCGCTGCTCGATCTGAGCGAGCCGCTGTGGACCAACGCGCCGTTCACCGCTGTGCTGCTCGGGGCGAGCGACATCGCCGATCTGACACTGCCCGAGCCCTACGATCCGGTTCGCTTTCTGGCCGCCGTCCCTCTCACCGGCACCGAGGCCGCCTGGGTGCGATTGCGCGGAGCCGATGCGCTGCGTGAGGCCTGGGCCGAGGCCGGAATCGACGTTCGCGATCCGAATCGTTCCGCCGCCAGCCTCTGACGGCTTCTCAGCGCGCGTAGGACGCCAACGCCGGTTCTGCAGCAACCGCATCTTCCTCGAAGTGTCGTCGTATCTCGGTGAAATAGCTCGGCCCGGAGGCGCCTGAGCCTGGAGTGAGGCGCAGATTCGGCATCGTCGTGGTGAAGCACAGGTTCTTCGAAATGCGTTGCCGTACAGCGGGTCCGTTGTGGTCGAGTGCGTCGAGCACGATGTTGTACGCGACGTTGTCACCGAGAATGCCGAAGTGTTCGACCGGTCGCAGTGGGCAGACGTCCTGGACGGCGATGTTCGACGCTCCGGCAAGGGTGCTCGCGCGTGGTTGCGGATAGATCAATTCGTCGAATCTCGTGAAGATCGAGGTGTAGCTGGGGCCTAGGGGCAGGGGGCGGGCAGCCAGTGCGGTGAGGAACTTCGATCCGGTTGCGATCTGCCAATTCGCCGGTGGGCACTCCTGCGAGTCGTCGCACCCGTTTCGGGCCGAATCGGTCCCGTTGTACGGAGTTGCGAGTGAGATGACATCCGACACCAGTGCAGGCAGGTCCGGCCAGAACGTCAACGCCCACAGCTCGTCCAGCGGTCCGTGCTGGTGGCCCATCATGACGACCTTGCGGCCACTGTCGGCGGCCATGGTCCGAACTGCGTGGACGACGTACTGTGCCGAGATCTGCAGGTCTCCGTAGCCCTCGTCGGGAAACGACAGGCTGCACACCGGGATTCCGATGGCAGGCAGTGACTGCAGGTAGTTCCAGCCGAACGACTGCTGATCGGTGGCGAAGGCCGGGGTGAGCAGAACCGGATCGCGGGTGGCCTCGTGCAGATCCGTGGTGCACGTGAGCGCGTTGTCGAGATCGGCCTGCGCGACGGTCAGCGGCGGGCCGGCGGGCTCGGCGGGACCCGGCTGAGCCGATGCGGCCCCCGGCGCGGACGAAAAGACAACGGCGACTGCCACGGCCGATACCAGCGTGCGGATTCTCATCGATCCCTTC
Organism: Rhodococcus ruber; assembly: GCF_027270735.1. Lineage (GTDB taxonomy): Bacteria > Actinomycetota > Actinomycetes > Mycobacteriales > Mycobacteriaceae > Rhodococcoides > Rhodococcoides rubrum_A. The sequence continues at coordinate 286,833 of NZ_JAPWIJ010000008.1, forward strand.
CGAATGACGATGCAGGGCTTCTGCAGTCTCATCCGGCAAGAGCAGGTGGGTTCGTCACCCGGCGGTGGTCGGGGCAATCACCAACAACCGGCGCTCGACGTTGGGCGATGTCCAACGTCGAGCGTGGCTTCTACAGCCAGTCGTTCTTGTGGAACGTGCGCCACAATCCGATGCAGACGCAGGCGACGATCGCGGCGATCAGGTGGTAGCCGTAGGTCCAGTGCAGCTCGGGCATGTTGTCGAAGTTCATCCCGTATATGCCCGCGACCATGGTCGGCACTGCGGCGATCGCCACCCACGCCGAGATCTTGCGCATGTCCAGGTTCTGCTGCATCGTCACCCGGGCCAATGCGGCGTCGACCAGCGAACTGAGTACCTCGTCGTATTCGGAGATCCGCTCGGCGACAGTGGTGTGGTGGTCCTGTACGTCACGCAGATACCGTCGTACGGCCTTCGGCACGCTCGGTTCCTGCACCAGACGAGCCAACGGCGTCGACAGCGGCGTCACCGACCGGCGCAGCTCGACGACCTCCCGCTTGAGCAGGTAGATGTTCTCGATGGGCACGTGATGGTGCGGGGAGAACACTTCTTCTTCCATACCGTCGACGTCCCGCTCGATCGACTCGGTCACCGCCAGATACTCGTCGACGACGTGGTCGGCCACAGCGTGCAGCACCGCAGAGGGCCCGAGTGCGAGCTGTTCCGGATTCGCTTCGAGGCGCTGCCGGACGCCGGCCAACCCCGAATGTTCGCCGTGCCGAACGGTGATGACGAAGTCCCTGCCGACCATCACCATGATCTCGCCGCTCTCGACGATCTCGTTGGCGGTGGTCACCGACTCGTGCTCGACGTACTTCACCGTGCGCAGCACCAGGAATGCGACGTCGTCGTAGCGTTCGAGTTTCGGTCGTTGGTGCGCGTGCACCGTGTCCTCGACCATCAACTCGTGCAGTCCGTAGCACTGCGCGATCGCGTTCATCTGATGGTCGTCGGGCGCATGCAGGCCGACCCACACGAACCCCTCGCCGCGGGCACGTACCTCCGCAATGGCCGAGGTGTGGGTGAATCTGCCGGGCAATCGGGAGCCGTCGACGTACACCGCGCAGTCGACGATCGCGCGGGCCGTGGGCACCGGAATTCTCGGGCCCGGATCGGGTGCGGCCTTGGGTCCTCGTCGATGCAGTGACGGGAGCGACGGTCGAGGTGGAAGGGACGGCATGGCGGGCAATCGTACGCCAGCAAAACGACGAGACGGAGAGCCTGGAACACTGTCGAGGTGCTCATCGATCTTCACACCCACTCGACGGCGTCCGACGGTACCGACAGCCCGGCAGAGCTGGTCCAGGCGGCGTCGGCGGCGGGACTGTCGGTGGTGGCGCTGACCGACCACGACACCACGTCGGGCTGGGACGAAGCGGCCGCGGCCGTTCCTGCCGGTCTGACGCTCGTACGCGGTATGGAACTCTCGTGCACCGGACGCGGTGAGGACGGCGAACCGGTTCCCGTGCACCTGCTCGCGTACCTTTTCGACCCCGAGAACGAAGCGTTCGCGGCCGAGCGCGCGCGTCTGCGCGGCGAACGGGTGACGAGGTTGCGAGCTATTGCCGAGAACATGGCGGCCGACGGTCTGCCGATCGATCCCGACGCAGTGTTGGCCTCGGCCGGTGCCGCAGCCGGACGTCCCCATCTCGGCCGTGCACTGATCGACGCCGGATACGTCCAGGACATGAATGCCGCGTTTGCCGGTCCGCTGGCGACCAGCGGCAAGTACTACGTGGAGAAGGTGGACACTCCGCTCGAGTCCGCGGTTCAGATGATCGCGGCAGCCGGCGGTGTGAGCGTGCTCGCGCATGCTCGGGCCCGCGCGCGCGGACGCATCCTCGACCTGGACCACATTCGAGAACTGACGCCGTTGGGGCTCGGGGGAGTAGAGGTCCATCACATGGATCATTCGCCGGAGGACACTGTGGTGATGGCCGATCTCGCCGCCGAACTGGACTTGATCGTCACGGGGTCCTCGGATTACCACGGGACCAACAAGACAGTGAAACTCGGCGAATACACCACTGCGCCGGACCAATACGATCGCATAGTGGCGGCGGCTCGCTCATGACCTTCGATGTGACGCTCTACCTGACCGTGCTCATCACCCTGTTCGTCATCATGGACCCGCCTGGCGCTATCCCGGTGTTCCTGTCCCTGGTGGGCCGCAAGAGCAAGGAAGCTCGCAACAAGGCCGCGTGGCAAGCACCCGCAGTCTCGCTGACCGTCATCTCGGTGTTCGCCATCGGCGGTCAGGCGATTCTGAGCTACCTGCACATCGGCATTCCGGCGCTGCAGGGCGCGGGCGGATTACTGCTACTGCTCATCGCCCTGTCGTTGCTCACCGGCAAGGGGGCGGGCGGAGACTCCGCGGCGGAGGACGTCAACGTAGCCCTCGTGCCGCTCGGGACTCCGCTGATGGCAGGTCCCGGTGCCATCGCCGCAGTGATCGTCTACGTCAGTCAGGCCGACGGTGATGCTGGCTCCTTGCTGGCGATTGCGTTGGGCATCATCACTATTCACGTGCTGTTCTTCCTGATCTTGCGATTCTCGACGGTACTGATCCGTCTTCTCGGTGAAGGTGGCATCTCGCTGCTGGCGCGTATCGCAGGTTTGTTGCTCGCCGCCATTGCGGTGCAGTTGATCGCGGATTCGGTCCGCGGATTCGTGGCCGGCGGATGACCGGGGCCGGAGTGGGGCTCCGATTCCTGCGCGGGCTCAGCGGTGTCGTCACCGCCGGTCTGGTGGTGCTCGCGATCGGTGTCGCCGTCACTCAATATCTCGGGCACTCGCGCGGCTTCCCGGGACCCGGGGGGCTTTCCGTCGGCGCACACATCGCCGCCGCCGTGGTGGCCGTCGTCGCCCAGCGCATCGCGGATCATCGGCGTGGATTCTCCGCGTTCGTCGGTGCACTCGTCGTCTTCGTCGTCACGGGCCTGGTGCTGTGGACTCAATGGTGGCAATGAGGACAGGGGTGGCAGTGAGGGCACTTCTGACTCTGTGGTCAGGTGGCCGGGCGGTGTGGCACACTGGGGCCACCGATCGGGCTACAGCCCGTCGCTGATCGTGTCGGCACACCCGCCGCACCTGCGAGACACGCTTTCGGCAGTTTGCAGCCAGCACTGGCGCACTCCGAGCGCTCTCCATTCCCAGAACCACTCACTTCGTTGACATGCGTCGCCTTGCTGGTCGAGGTCGACAGTGCGAGGAGCTTTCACCGTGACGGCAGTCGAAGACACCACAGCACCGAACTCGGCACCGGCAATGCCGGCCGCGATCACCGACGAGGAGATCTTCGCCGGACATCTCGGCGGAAAGCTGTCGGTCGAGTTGGCGGCGCCGCTCGAGACCCAGCGCGATCTGTCGATCGCCTACACCCCCGGGGTAGCCCAGGTCAGCCGCGCCATCGCGGCCGACCCAGCGCTCGCCAAGCGCTACACCTGGACCGATCGCCTCGTCGCCGTCATCTCCGACGGTTCCGCGGTGCTCGGCCTGGGCGATATCGGCCCCCGGGCGTCCCTGCCGGTGATGGAGGGCAAGGCGGCACTGTTCAAGAAGTTCGCCGGTCTCGACTCCATCCCGATCGTCCTCGACACCAACGACGTCGACGAGATCGTCGAGACGATCGTGCGGCTGCGGCACAGTTTCGGTGCCGTGAACCTCGAGGACATCTCGGCACCGCGCTGTTTCGAGATCGAACGCCGCGTGATCGAGGCGCTCGAGTGCCCGGTGATGCACGACGATCAACACGGCACCGCGATCGTCGTCCTTGCTGCACTCAACGGAGCCGCGAAGGTTCAGGGCCGCAACACGTCCGAACTGAAGGTCGTCATCTCCGGAGCCGGGGCAGCAGGCGTCGCGTGCGCCAACATGCTCCTGCTGGCCGGCATTAGGGACGTGGTGGTGCTGGACTCCAAGGGGATCGTCTCCTCGGATCGCCAGGACCTCACCAGCGTCAAGACCGATCTCGCTGCGCGCACCAATCCGCGTGCCCTTGCCGGCGGAGCGGCCGAGGCCTTGGCCGGAGCCGACGTGTTCCTCGGTCTGTCCGCGGGCAAGGTCGACGAGTCCTACATCGCCTCGATGGCCCCGCAGGCCATCGTGTTCGCGCTGTCGAACCCGGATCCGGAGATTCACCCGGAGGTGGCGAGGAAGTACGCCGCCATCGTCGCGACCGGGCGCAGCGACTTTCCGAACCAGATCAACAATGTTCTCGCCTTCCCCGGTGTGTTCAAGGGCGCGCTCGACGCGGGCGCTCGTCGTATCACCGAAGGCATGAAGCTCGCCGCTGCCGAGGCAATCCTCTCGGTTCTCGGCGACGAGTTGGCTGCGGACAAGATCGTGCCCAGCCCACTCGATCCTCGTGTCGCCCCGGCCGTTGCGGACGCAGTTGCGGCAGCAGCGCGAGCCGAGGGCGTCGCGTAGGAAAACGGAAGAAACACCGGCGAACCCAGCCCCCACCCGGGCCAGTGGTTCGCCGGTGTCTTTCGTTCGAATACGCCCTCGAGTTCTCTCAGACCTTCGCCAGGCCGGTGGGCATCCGGCGCAGCCGGCCGGTTCCCGGAACGGAGGTCCACACCGCAAGGGCGAGCAGACCGTCGACGACGAGGGTCAGCACTGCCACCAGGATCGCGCCGACCAGAACCCGTTGGTAGTCGTACAACGCCAGGCCGTCGAAGATGTAGCGGCCGAGCCCGCCGAGGTTGACGTAGGCCGCGATCGTCGCAGTGGCGATGATCTGAAGAGTGGTGTTGCGGAGTCCGCCGAGAATCAGGGGGAGCGCATTCGGAATCTCGACCCGAAGCAGAACTTGGGTTTCCGTCATGCCCATCGCGCGGGCGGCGTCCACCACATTCGCGTCGACGTTGGCGATACCGGAGTACGTCCCGGCCAGCAGCGGCGGAATGCCGAGCAGCACCAGTGCGATGATCGGCGGCACCAGCCCCAACCCGATCACCAGAACCAGGAACACCAGGATGCCGAGGGTGGGCAGCGAACGAAGTGCGTTGACGAGGCCGACGATCACCGCTTCACCGCGTCGTAGATGACCGATCAACAGGCCGATGGGTATTGCGATCACTGCAGATAGTAGGACCGCCAGCAAGCTGTACCACATGTGCTCGATCAGCCGAGCGCCGATTCCCGTTGGCCCGGACCAGTTTCCGCCGTCGAGGATGTACGAGAACGCCTCCGAGAACAGATTCATGCGCGTGCCTTCTTCTTCGACGAGCCAGTGCCGAGGCGCGTCCACGGGGTGAGCCGACGACCCAGTAGGAACAGGGCCGCGTCGAACACCAACGCCAGGAACACGATCGAAATGATGCCCGCGAATATCTGGTCGGGGTAGTCACGCTGGTAGCCCTGCGTGAACAGCTGACCGAGGCCGCCGATGCCGATCACCGAGCCCACCGAGACCAACGAGATGTTCGTGACCGCGACAACCCTGATGTTGGCGATGAGCACCGGAAGTGCCAGTGGCAGTTCGACGGTCAATGCTCGGCGCAGTGTCGAATAGCCCATTGCCTCGGCGGAATCGACGACGGCGAACGGTACCGAGTCGAGTGCCTCGGGTACCGCGCGCACCAGCAGCGCTGTCGAGTAGACGGCCAGCGCGATCACGACGTTCAGCGGATCGAGAACGGGGAGACCGACCACGGCCGGAATGGTGACGAACAGTGCCAGCGACGGAAGGGTGAACGCAATACTGGCCACCGTCAACGTGATTCGGCGAACCCAGCGGGTGTTGCGGATGACGGTGCCCAGCGGGATGGCGATCAGCAGTCCGACGAACAGCGGGACGAGCGAGAGATACAGGTGTGTCTTCGTGTAGCCGAGAACGACATCGAAATTGTCGAACAGCCAGGTCACTGGTCCGTGTCCCCGGTCGCGAGGAAGTGGTGGCGGTTGCGCTCGGAATCCTCGGACTTGCGTTGTGCGGCAAGATTTTCGAGTATCTCCGCGCCGTCGACACTGCCGACCGCCGCCCCGGACGAATCGACAGCAACGCCGATGCCCGACGGCGACGAGATCGCCGAGTCGAGTGCCTGGCGCAGATCTCCGCCCTCGAGGAACAACGACCCGCCCGCCGCCGTGCTCTCGTCGATGCTTCGGCCGTCGCGCACCTTCTCGACGCCGGTTGCATCGATCCACCCGAACGGACGCCGCTGCGAGTCGACCACCAGGACCCATTGCCCCTGGTCGAGTCGAAGACTGCTCACCTCGTCCTGCATGGCCGTGTGGATGGGGTGCATCGTCACCGATTGGGCCGACCGGAAAGACAGGCCTCGGTAACCGCGGTCGCGACCGACGAAACCGGCCACGAACGGGGTGGCAGGTGCCGCGAGTACGGTCTCGGGCTTGTCGTACTGCTGCAGTCGGCCCTGCGGTCCGAAGACCGCGATGTGATCCCCGAGCCGGACGGCTTCGTCGATGTCGTGGGTGACGAAGACGATCGTCTTCTTCAGATCGGCCTGCAAACGCAGCATCTCGGTCTGCAGTTCCTCACGAACCACCGGGTCCACCGCGCTGAAGGGCTCGTCCATCAACAGGATCGGGGGGTCGGCGGCCAGTGCCCGGGCCACCCCTACCCGCTGTTGCTGTCCACCGGACAGCTGCGCCGGATAGCGCGAGGCGAACGCCGGGTCCAGGCCGACTCGCTCGAGGACGTCGAGTGCAGCCTTGCGCGCTGCGCGACGAGATTCGCCGTTGAGCACGGGCACGGTGGCGACGTTGTCGACGACGGTGCGATGCGGAAGCAACCCTGCACTCTGGATGACGTAGCCGATGCCTCGGCGCAGTTTCACGGCATCGGTGTCGGCAATGTTGCGACCGTCCACTGTGATCACGCCGGAGGTGGGTGTGATCATGCGGTTGATCATCCGCATCGAGGTGGTTTTGCCGCAGCCGGACGGCCCCACGAACACGGTGAACGAGTGTGGCTCGATCACCAGGTCCAAGGAGTCGACTGCCGTGGTGCCGTCCGGATACGTCTTGTTGACCTGCTCGAAAGTGATCATCAGCTGACCGGCTGGTCCAGGCCCTTGTCCTTGACCCACGCCGCTGCCGCTGCCGCAGGCTCGACCTTCTCGTCACCGGACACCGAGGTGTTCAGCGCGATCAGCTCTTCGGTGGTGATCTGAGCCGACACGGCGTCGAGAACCTGGGTGAGCTTGTCGGACTGCTTGGCCGTACGCAGCACCGGGATGATGTTCTGGGCGGCGAAGTTGTTCTCCGGGTCCTCGAGCACCACCAGATCGTTCTGCGCGATCGCAGGCGAGGTCGTGAAGATATCCGCGGCGACGACCTGGCCGGAGACCAGAGCCTCGACGGTGGCAGGTCCGCCGCCGTCCGAGATCGGGATGTAGTTGCCGGCCGAGATGTCGAGGCCGTACTTGTCGCGGAGACCCGGCAGACCGCCGACTCGTTCCTGGAATTCGGGAGTGCCGGCGAAGGTCACGTCCGAGGAGAACGGCGCGAGGTCCCCGACGGTCGTGAGGTTGCGCTCGGTGGCGGTCTGCCGGGTGACGACGACGGCGTCCTTGTCCTCGCCGGGGGCCTGGGCCGTGACGGTGAGGTCGTCGCCCAGTGCGGCGGGCAGGGCTGCCAGCACGTCGTCGGAGGACGTGGCGGTTGCGGACTCGTCCAAGTACTGCAGCAGGTTGCCGGTGTAGTCGGGAATCATGTCGATAGACCCGTCACGCACTGCGGGGATGTATGCCTCGCGGCTGCCGATGTTGAGCTTGGTGCTCACGTCGAAACCGTTGGCACGCAGCGCCTCGGCGTAGATGTTCGCCACGGTCTCGGACTCGGGGAAGTTCGCGGACCCGATGATGATGGAGTTCGTGTCGGTGTTGGTCTCGCCTCCACCGCTGGACAGCGGATCCGAATTTCCGCCGCAGGCGGTCAGGGCGGTGACCGAGAGAGCGAGTGCGGCAACAGCTGCCACTGCCCTCGGAGCGGAGAACGCACGCGTGATTCGGGAGGTGGTCATGGTGTCCTTCCATCGGTTCGGGCACAGTCCTACCCATTTCCGCCGATCGGCCCCTGGGGGGCATCGGAAGAACCAGGACTCGGGCTGCTCGGGATGGTAGTCGAAATCAGGGTGGCCATAAGGTTGGTTCGACTACCGTCTCGTTCGCACTAGTGCCCCGCGGCCGGGATCGGTAAACCACACGGGCAGTGAACAGGAGAAAATACGGTGCGTTCGTCGGTTCTGGCCACGGCTGTGGTGGTGTCGATCGCAGGACTCCTCGGCGGCTGCAGTACCGCCGAGTCGACCGCGGCTGCTGATGGGCCCGTCGTCGTCGGATCGGGCAGCTCGGACATCTCCGAGCTGCTCGCGCAGATCTACGCCGGTGGGTTGCGCTCGACGGGGGTGGACGTCGAAACGAAGGACGGCCTCGGTGATCGGGCCGACTACCTCGCGGCTCTCGATCGCGGCGAGGTATCGATGGTTCCCGAACTGACCGGCGACCTGTTGCGCACCTTCGACACGCTCGCCTTTGCAACCGAGGCCGAGGACGTGTTCACCGAGCTGAACCGCTCGCTGCCCGCCGGATTGTCGGTGGGGGACTACGCGACGGCCGAGGATCGATTGGCGATTGCAGTTGCTCCCGACTCGGCGTCGGACGACGGAGAGACGGTGACGGACTTTCTCCGTCGGGGCGAGAACACCGTGGGCCTTGTCGACGGCCAGGTCGATCCGATGGACGTGGTCTCGGTGACCAGGAGCAGTCCCACATTCACAGGGGCGTCGTTCACCGATTTCACTCCGTATTTCGACGGGCAAGCTGCCGTCGACGGGTTGAACGCGGGAGAGGTGGGCGCTCTCGCCATTCGCACCGCGTCGTTCGGCCCGCTCGCGAAAGATCTGACAACACTGCCCGACGACGACCACGTCTATCCGGCGCAGAACGTCGTTCCGCTCTACCGCAACGGAGTGCTCAGCGAAAGTGCTGTGAGGTCGTTCTCGGTGGTGGCGGGGGAGCTGACGACCGCGGACCTCGCCGACATGATCGGCGAGGTCCGCAGTGGTGTTGCGTCAGGCGATGTCGCTGGCCGCTGGCTCGGTGAGCACAACCTGTGAGGCATCGTTCGTCGACGCCCTGACCTTGCGGCCCAGATACGCGCCCATGTGCTGGACGGCCTCGGCCGCTTCACGCAGGATCGACGCCTGCAGATGAGCTACGTGCCAGAGCTTCTTGTACTCGACGTGTTCGAGCTCTGCGCCGGACAGGCGCAGCTTGTCCGCGAACGCGGTGATCTGTGCGTACAGGACCTCGTCGGTGCCGACGTGCATGACGATCGGTGGCAGGCCGTCCAGGTTTCCCAGAAGTGGCGCGAAACCCTGATCCAGCGGATCGCCCGCGCCCAGGTACGCGTCGGCCGAGCTGTACGACCAGCCGGTGTTGACCACGAGATCGCGCTCCTTCGGAGCGTCGCGCGCACCGGGATCGACCCACGGCGAGATCAGTCCGAGGGCGGCCGGGCTCGTTCCGTCGTCCACCAGACGGCGGGCAGTAGCCACTGTCAGACCGCCGCCGGCCGAATCGCCTGCGATGGCGATGCGATCGGCAGTGAATCCGTGTGAGCGGACCAGTTCACGGAACGCGGCCACTGCGTCGTCGAGTGCGGCGGGGTATGGGTTTTCCGGGGCCAACCGGTAATCGAGCACGTAGACGGCACTCGCCGATTCCCGGGCCAGGTGCGCGGCCAAGGAGCGGTGCGTGTTGATCGATCCGATCGTGTACGCGCCGCCGTGGAGATACAGAATCGCGGTGTCGCGTTCGGTCGCACCGACGGTGACACGCTCGGCTTTGCGGCCCGCGAGTGTCATCTTCTGCGAGACCGTTCCGTGCGGCAGCGTCTGCGCCGGAGCCGCAGCCTCGAGGAGGGCCCGCTGCGCCCGGAAAGACAGGCGCGGATTCAGTGCGAGGCGATAGAAGGGCTTCAGCGCTGCCGCGACGATCGGCAGGGGAACGTAGAAGGCTTTCATGACGCGACCCGTCTACTTCTTCGTGCGTGGCATCGCACGCTTGGACACCATGGCGACCAAGCCCTGGTACCGCGAACCGGTGATGCGCTGCAGTAGATCGAGGGCGATGGCGTCGGAACCGATGAGTACTCGGCCCTTGCCCTTCTCGACGCCCTTGAGGATGGTCTTGGCCGCGTCGATCGGGGTGGTCTTGGCAAGCTTTGCGTCGAAGAATTTCGCCACGTCGGCCTGGTCGAAGTTCTCGGCGACGGTGGCATTTCGGGCGATGGCGGTCTTGATGCCACCAGGGTGAACCACCGTCACCTTCACCGGTGCCTTCGAGATCAGCATCTCCATGCGCAGCGACTCGCTGAACCCGCGAACGGCGAACTTCGCTGCGTTGTACGCGGACTGCGACGGCATGGCCAGCAAGCCGAAGAGGCTCGAGATGTTGATGATGTGGCCGTCGCCGGAGGCCTGGATGTGCGGCAGAAAAGCCTTGGTGCCGTTGACAACTCCCCAGAAGTCGACGTCGACGATGCGCTCGATGTCCTTGAACGAGGACTTGTCGACGTCACCGTGGTACGCGATGCCTGCATTGTTGTAGATCTGGTTGACCTTGCCGAAGTGCGCGGCGACGGCCTCGGCGTAGTCCAGTACGGTCTCGCGCTGGGAAACATCCAGAAAATCCGATTTGACCTCGGCTCCGAGGGCCTCGACCCGTCGGACGGTCTCGTCGAGCCCGGCGGTGTCGACGTCGGACAGGGCCAGTTTCGCTCCGCGCCCGGCCAGCTCGAGGGCCAGTGCGCGGCCGATTCCCGAGCCTGCGCCCGTGACGACGGCTACCTTGCCAGTGAATGTGCTCATCGAGCGGCCACCTTGTCTGTGTTGTTGCCGGTGCCGGTGTCGGCCGACGATCCGGAGGAGAGGTCTGCGCTGGCGACGCTACGGTACGCATCCAGATCGAACTGCTTGGTGATTCTGCGGAACTCGAAGGTGAAGCCAGGCCACAGGGTCGTGTTGTTACCGTGCTTGTCGAGGTACCAGCTGGCACACCCACCGTTCATCCACACACTCTTGGACAGCTGGTCCTGCAGGGTCACGTTGTACTCGTCCTGCACGTCCTTGCGCACTTCGATCGTGCCGATGTCGTGCTTGTCGATGGTGTTCAGCGCGTCGACCAAGTAGTTGATCTGCGATTCGATCATGAAGACCATCGAGGTGTGGCCCAGACCGGTGTTCGGTCCCACCAGGAAGAACATGTTGGGGAAGTTCGCCACCGCTGCGCCCTTGTAACCCTGCTGGCCACCGTCGTCGAAGGTTTCGGCCAGCGTGCGACCGTCCTTGCCGGTGATGCCCTGGTATGCGGGGGAGTCGGTGACGTGGAAGCCGGTGGCGACAACGAGCGCGTCGATCGGCCGCTCGGTGCCGTCCTTGGTCACGATGGATCCCTTGCGGACCTCCGCGATGCCATCGGTCACGAGATCGACGTTGTTCTGGGCGAGAGCCGGGTAGTACGCGTTCGAGATCAGCATGCGCTTGCAGCCGATGCGGAAGTTCGGCGTCACCTTGGCGCGCAACGCCTTGTCCTTGATCTGGGTACGCAGGTGGTTCTCCGATGCCCACTGCAGGGGCTTCATGAAGGCCGGAGCCTTGGCCAGTCCGACGACCTGGGTCTCACGCATCGCGTAGATGCCGGCGCGAGACAGACGCTGGAATCCGGGAACGTGCTTGAAGGCGAAGCGCTCGAGCTTGGTGTACGGGCGATCGGCGCGCGGGAGGATCCAGGGCGCGGTGCGCTGGTACACGTCGAGGTGCTTCACCTGGCCCGCGATGGCGGGCACGATCTGGATTGCCGACGCGCCGGTGCCGATGACGGCGACGCGCTTGCCGGCAAGGGAGACGTCGTGGTTCCACTGGGCGGAGTGGAAGACGTCGCCCTCGAAGTCGTGAATGCCCTTGATGTCGGGCAGATTCGGCTCACAGAGTGCGCCGACGGCCGAGACGACGATCTTCGCGGTGTAGTTGCCCGAGGTGGTCTCGACATCCCAGCGGTTGGACTCGGCGTTCCAGCGAGCCGAGGTCACATCCGTGCCGAACACGTGCTTGTCCATGACTCCGTACTTGCGCGCCACCCCGGCGATGTACTTCTGGATCTCGGGCTGCGTGGAGAACGACCGGGTCCAATCGGGGTTCAGGGCGAACGAGTACGAGTACAGGTGCGACGGCACGTCGCAGGCGGCACCGGGGTAGGTGTTGTCGCGCCAGGTGCCGCCGACGTCGTGGCCGCGTTCGATGACGACGAAGTCCTTCTTGCCTGCCTTCGTCAGCTTGATCGCGGCACCGAGGCCGGCGAATCCGCTGCCGATGATCAGCGTATCGACGTGACGCGGCGACGTTGCACGGTCCGAAGTATCTGTTACGGGAAGACTCATGTAGGGGAGCGTAGAAGCTTATTGAGTGTGAGTCAATAGTTATTGACTAATATTCAGTAGGGTGGTTGCATGGCGTTCGTGAACAGCCCCGGTGCGACGACGAAGCGGACCAGACTCAGTCCCGAGCAACGCCGAGCTCAGCTGATCGAGCTGGGCACCGAGATGCTCGCCGACCGGCCACTCGAGCAGATCTCCGTCGAGGACATCGCAGACCAAGCAGGTGTCTCCCGTGGCCTACTGTTCCACTATTTTTCGTCCAAGCAGGAGTTTCACCTCGAAATAGTTCGCGAGGCCTCGCGGTCGATGATCGAACGCACCGCCCCCGACCCCGAACTCGAACCCTTCGAGATTCTCCGCGACTCCATCGCCAACTACGTCGACTACGTCACCGAGAAGCGCGACACCTTCATCTCCCTGCTTCGCGGCACCGCGAGCGGAGACCCCCTGATGCGCGAGGTGTTCGAGCAGACCCGCACCACCATGGCCGAGCGCACCCTCGTTCAACTGGCCGGCCTCGACATGGAAGTGACCCCCACCATCGACCTCGCCGTCCGTGGCTGGATCGCCTTCGTGGAGGAAGCGACCATCACTTGGCTCCGGGATCCGCACATCACTCGCGACGAGTTGATCGACCTGAACGTCAACGCCCTGCCTGCCGTCGCCCTGGCACCGGGAATGATCTCCGCACTCCTGGGAGCCGACGCCGACGCCTGAGCCCCTTAGTGCGACGCCCGAGTTGCGCGTCCTCTCCGGTTGGGATCGCCCCGGTTGGGATCAATGTCCCTTTGTTGCAGTCTGACCGACTGAATCCCGCATTCATCCGAAGTGCCGTCACGGCTACAGCCGAATGAATGCGGCTCTGTTGCAATCTGAGCGACTGAATCTCACATTGATCCCAACCCAGGGCGCACAGAAACGACGAAAGCGGCCCACCCCCCGAAGGGAGTGGGCCGCTTGTCGCTGTCGGAGATCTAGTCTTCGCCGACCTTGTTGAAGGCCTCGTCGATGATTTCGAGTTGCTCGACGGCGTGCACCTTGCTCGAGCCCGATGATGGTGCGGACATTGCGCGACGGGAGATGCGCTTGATGCCGACCAGCTTTTCGGGCATGAGCTCGGGCAGTGCGAGACCGAAGAACGGCCAGGCACCCTGGTTCGCAGGCTCTTCCTGAACCCAACGGAATTCCGTTGCGTTCGGGTAGCTCTCGAGTGCTTCCCGGATCCGACGGACCGGCACGGGGTACAGCTGCTCGACGCGGACGATCGCGACGTCTTCGCGGTTGTCCTTCTGCTTGCGAGCGAGGAGCTCGTAGTAGAGCTTGCCGCTGACCATCAGCACTCGCTTGACCGCGCTGCGGTCACCGGTGCCGGTGTCGTAGGTGGGCTCGTCGAACACCGAGTGGAACTTGCCATCGGTGAAGTCCTCGATGTTGCTCACCGCTGCCTTGTTGCGCAGCATCGACTTCGGGGTGAAGACGATCAGCGGGCGACGAATGCCGTCACGCGCGTGCCTGCGCAGCAGGTGGAAGTAGTTCGCGGGGGTCGACGGGAGCGCGACGGTCATCGAGCCCTCGGCGCACAGCGTCAGGAAGCGTTCGATGCGTCCCGAGGTGTGGTCGGGACCCTGACCCTCGTGGCCGTGCGGCAGCAGCAGCACGACGTCGGAGAGCTGACCCCACTTGGCTTCACCGGAGGAGATGAACTCGTCGATGATGGACTGAGCGCCGTTGACGAAGTCGCCGAACTGCGCTTCCCACATCACCAGTGCGTCCGGGTTGCCCACGGAGTAGCCGTACTCGAAGCCGACGGCCGCGAACTCGCTCAACGCCGAGTCGTAGACCATGAACTTGCCGGGGTTGTCGCTGCCGATGTTCTGCAGCGGGGTGTACTCGGCACCGGTCTTCCGATCGATGATCACCGAGTGCCGCTGGGTGAACGTGCCACGGCGGGTGTCCTGGCCGGAGAAGCGAATATTGCGTCCCTCGTCCACCAACGATCCGAGTGCCAGCAGCTCGCCGAATGCCCAGTCGACCTTGCCCTCGTGCGCCATCTCGCGACGCTTCTCGAGTACCGGCTTGACGCGCGGGTGCACGTTGAACCCGTCCGGGACGTCGAGGTGGGCATCACCGATACGGTGCAGGACGGCCTTGTCGACGGCCGTGGTGAGCTTGGCAGGCAACTGCTGGTCGAGTTCGACCGATTCGCTGGGCTCCGGGGTGTACTTCTCGAGTTCGCGTACCTCGTTGAAGACGCGTTCGAGCTGACCCTGGTAGTCGCGAAGTGCATCCTCGGCTTCCTTGAGCGAGATGTCTCCACGGCCGATGAGCGATTCGGTGTAGCTCTTGCGGACGCTGCGCTTGGTGTCGATCACGTCGTACATCGCCGGCTGGGTCATCGAGGGGTCGTCGCCCTCGTTGTGACCGCGACGGCGGTAGCAGATCATGTCGATGACGACGTCCTTGTGGAACTTCTGACGGAAGTCCACCGCCAGCTGGGCGACCCAGGCGCAGGCCTCGGGGTCGTCGCCGTTGACGTGGAAGATCGGCGCAGCGATCATCTTGGCCACATCGGTGCAGTACTCGGACGAACGCGAGAACTCCGGCGATGTGGTGAAGCCGACCTGGTTGTTGACGACGATGTGCACTGTTCCGCCGGTGCGGTAGCCCCGAAGATCGGACAGGTTCAGTGTCTCGGCGACGACGCCCTGGCCGGCGAAGGCAGCATCTCCGTGCAGCATCAGCGGCAGGACGGAGTAGCCGCCCTGGCCGGTGCCCTTGTCGTGCAGATCCTGCTTGGCGCGGACGAGTCCCTCGAGTACAGGGTCGACGGCCTCGAGGTGCGACGGGTTCGCCGTGAGCGAGACCTTGATGTCGTTCTCGCCGAACATCTGGATGTACGTGCCCTCTGCACCGAGGTGGTACTTCACGTCGCCGGAGCCGTGTGCGGCAGCCGGGTTCATGTTGCCCTCGAACTCGGTGAAGATCTTCGAGTACGGCTTACCGACGATGTTGGCGAGCACGTTGAGCCGGCCGCGGTGCGGCATGCCGATGACGACCTCGTCGAGGGCGTACTCCGCACTCTGGTCGATGACGGAGTCCATCATCGGTATGACCGACTCGGCACCTTCGAGCGAGAAGCGCTTCTGGCCGACGTACTTGGTCTGCAGGAACGTCTCGAAAGCCTCGGCGGCGTTGAGCTTGCTCAGGATGTACTTCTGTTGCGCCACAGTCGGTTTGACGTGCTTGGCTTCGACGCGCTCCTGCAGCCACGACACCTGTTCGGTCTCGAGGATGTGGGTGTACTCGACGCCGACGTGGCGGCAGTACGAGTCGCGCAGCACGCTGAGCACGTCGCGCAGCTTCATCTTGTCTTTGCCGTGGAATCCGCCGACCTTGAACTCGCGGTCGAGGTCCCACAGCGTGAGGTCGTGGCTGATCACGTCGAGGTCCGGGTGCATCCGGAACTTGTCCTTGGTGAACTGCAACGGGTCGGTGTCGGCCATCAGGTGACCGCGATTGCGGTACGCCGCGATGAGCTCGAGCACGCGGGTGTTCTTGTCGACCGTGCCCTCGGGCAGATCCTTGCGCCAGCGGATGGGCTCGTACGGGATCTTGAGCGAATGGAACAGCTCGTCGTAGAACTCGTCGCTGATCAGCAGGTTGTGGATCGTCTTGAGGAAGTCACCCGACTCGGCACCCTGAATGATGCGGTGGTCGTACGTCGAGGTCAGCGTCATCAGCTTGCCGACGCCGAACTCGGCGAGACGCTCGTCGCTGGCACCCTGGAACTCTGCCGGGTACTCCATTGCGCCGGCACCGATGATGGCGCCCTGGCCGTTCATCAGACGCGGCACCGAGTGCACGGTTCCGATTCCGCCGGGGTTGGTCAGCGAAATGGTGACGCCCTGGAAGTCCTCACCGGTGAGCTTGCCGTCGCGGGCGCGCCGGACGATGTCCTCGTAGGCGTTGTAGAACTGCGTGAACGTGAAGTCCTGCGTGTTCTTGATGGCAGCGACGACGAGCGAGCGGTTGCCGTCCTTGCCGGGCAGGTCGATCGCCAGACCGAGGTTGATCGCGGCCGGAGTGACGGCGTTCGGCTTGCCGTCGACCTCGGCGAAGTGGCGGTTCATGTTCGGGAACGCCTTGACGGCCTGCACGATGGCGTAGCCGAGCAGGTGCGTGAACGAGATCTTGCCGCCGCGGGTACGAGCGAGATGGTTGTTGATGACGAGACGGTTGTCCACCATCAACTTGGCCGGAATCGCACGCACGCTGGTTGCGGTCGGAATCTGCAACGAGGCCGACATGTTCTTCGCTACCGCTGCTGCTGCGCCGCGCAGGATCTTGCTCGACTCTTCGCCGAATTCGGCTGCTGCAGGGGCTGACTTCGCCGGAGCGGCCTTCTTCTCGGCAGGCTTTGCGGCGGCGGCAGGCTTCGCAGGCTCGGCCTTCGGCGCGGCGGCTTTCGGGGCAGCCTTGGGAGCTGCGGCCTTCGGAGCGTTGGCCTTGGGAGTGCTGTCCTTCTGCGGAGCCGAGGCGGCAGGCTTGGCGGGAGGCGCGGGTGCTGCTGGGGGAGCGGACTTTGCCGAACTACCGTTCGAGGCTGCGCCGTTCCCGTTACCGGACGCACCGTTCGAGCTGCCGGCAGTCTCGTCGGTTACGGCCTGGGGGTCGTAATCGGTGAGGAACTCGTGCCAGCTCGCGTCGACGGAGGAAGGGTCTTGCTTGAATCGCTGGTACATCTCGTCGACCAGCCATTGATTTTGTCCGAATTGGGTAGTAGAGCTGCTGCTCACGGCAGTAGTTCGCCTCGTTTCTGTCTTCGTTCCCGTTCAGCGCGCGTACAAGTCCAGGCTAGACCTTTGGTCCAGCTCACGTGCGTCCGGGACGTAGCTGTGATATGTACTCACCGGTAACCATCGGCCTCGTTGTCGATGACTCCTTGGACTATCGAATTATTCCCCCGGTTCGTTTCGGCCGCAGTCCACAACCGGGCGTAGAAACCGCCCTGGGCGCGAAGTTCCGAATGTCGTCCAGTTTCCACGATACGTCCGCCGTCCACGACGACGATCAGATCGGCACGTGCGGCGGTCGCCAATCGGTGCGCCACCACCACTGCCGTGCGGGTGCGTACGACGGCGTCGCTGGCCGCGAGCACGGTGCGTTCGGTGGCAGGATCGAGCGTGGCGGTTGCCTCGTCGAGGAGGAGCAGATCGGGGTCGACCAGTTCGGCTCGCGCCAGCGCGATCAGTTGCCGTTGGCCAGCGGAGAGCCCCTGGCCGCGCTCTCCGACTGGTTGGTTCATACCGCCGCGAAGTGCAGCGATGGTGGTCAGAGCGCCCACCGAGCGAGCCGCGTTCTCGATGTCGGCGCGGGTGGCGTCGGGTCTGCCGTAGGCGATGTTCGACGCAACGGTTCCGGTGAACAGGTGCGCTTCCTGCGGTACGACGCCCAGTCGTTGCCGATAGTCGGACAGTCGATAGTCGCGCAGATCGTTGCCGCCGACGCGCACCGATCCGGAGGTCGGGTCGTAGAAGCGGGCCAGCAGTTTCACCACGGTGGATTTGCCTGCTCCGGTGCGCCCGACCAATGCGACGGTGGTGCCGGCGGGGATGGTGAGAGATACCTCACTCAATGCGTCGGAGTGAGCTCCGGCATAGCGAAACCCGACGTCGACGAGGTCGATGTCGGCGCGTAGGCGTCCGCCGGGAAGTGCGGTCGTGTTCGCGGTCGTGGCGGTTTCGATCGAACTCTCGGTGCGCAACAGGTCGCCGATGCGTCCGACGCCGACACGTGCCTGCTGGTAACCGTCGAACACCTGCGAGAGCTGTTGAATCGGTCCGAAGAGCAGTCCGAGATACAGGACGAACGCCACGAGGGTGCCTGCGGTGGTGGTGCCGGTCGCGATCTGATGTGCGCCGACGAACACAACGACGGCGAGAGCGATGTCGGAGAGCAGTGTGATCAGCGGGAAGAACACCGAGATCGCGGTCTGCGATCGCATTCGACTCGCTCGGTAATTGTCGGAGCGCTCGGCGAACCGGGATGCGGCGTACTCCTCACGCCGGTAGGCCTGTGCCGCGCGCAGGCCCGTGACGTTCTCTTGGAAGTCGGCGTTGACGATCGAGATGCGCTCGCGGGACGTCGAGTACGCCGCCGACGAAATCCGGCGAAAGATCACGGTGGCCACGGCGAGGGGCGGCACGACCGCCAACGCCACCAGGCCGAGAGTGAGGTCCGTGACGAGCAGGGCGGCTGCGATACCGAGGACGGTCAACACGCTCACGACAGCGGTCGATGCCCCGGTCTGAATGAACGACGACAGCGCATCGACGTCGGTGGTCATCCGAGTCATGATGCGGCCCGAGAGCTCACGCTCGTAGTAGTCGAGGCCGAGCCGCTGAATGTGGGCGTAGCTACGCACACGAAGTCCGAAGAGCACCCGCTCGCCTGCCCGCGCAGTGATGATCGTCGTCCAACAGACGACGAACCAACTCGCTGCTGCCAGTACGACGCCGATCGACGTGGCGATCCACAGGGTGTTCGAGTCTCCTCGAGCCACTCCGCTGTCCACCGCGTAGCGAACGAGCGAGGGGAAGGCGATGGAGGCCAACGAGTCGAGTGCGAGCAGAACGACCACGGCGGCGAGCAACATTCGGACCGGGCCGAGCAATCTGGACAACCGGAAGCCCGGGTCGGGTCGGCGGAGATCGGATCCCGATGTGCCCGGGTCCTCGGTTGCCGGAGGCAGGGCTGCGACCGCCTCGGAAATTGCGGGTGTCGGTGCCAGTGAGCCGAACGCCCCCGCCATCGCAGTTCCGTGGCCACCGCCGCCCCCGGGAGCTGCGACGCTGCCGGGCTCTACCGACGATTCCGGCGCGGTCTCGGGCCACAGCGACTCGGCGGAGGGCTCCTCGATCGGGTCGTGGGCCGGCTCGGTGCCCGGTTCGTCGTCGCCATCGGCCAGGAGAGCGCGAAACAACGGACAGCGCCGGTCGAGTTCGTCGACCGTTCCGGTGTCGATGATCCGACCGTTGTCGAGCACGGCGACGCGGTCGGCCAGTGTCAGGGTCGAACGGCGATGAGCGAGAACGAGAGTTGCCCGCGTCCGGATGCCGCGCAGCGCTTCGAATATGGAGGCTTCGGTTTCCGCGTCGACGGCGGATGTGGCGTCGTCGAGAATCAGAATTCGAGGTTCCACGAGGAGGGCGCGTGCCAGCGCGATGCGCTGGCGCTGTCCTCCGGAGAGTGTGAGCCCGCGTTCGCCGACCAGGCTGTCGTATCCCTCGGGCAACGCGTCGATGAAGGTGGAGGCCTGCGCCAGGCGCGCCGCGCGCTCGATGTCGTCGGCAGTGGCGTCGGGCCTGCCGAGGGCGATGTTGGCGGCGATGGTGTCGGAGAACAGGAACGGCTCGTCGAACACCAGTGACACCGCTTCGCGCAGTGACGTCGAGTCGAGGTCGTCGATATCGATGGCATCACCGTCTGACGTCAGCTCGATGTGCCCTTCGGCAGGACGGTAGAAGCGGGGGAGCAGGAGCGCGAGTGCGGTTTTCCCGGAACCCGCATGTCCGACGACGGCAACGGTCTCCCCGGGCGAGATGGTCAGGCTCAGATCGGTGAGTACGTCCCGCTCGGGCTCGAACCCGAACGTCACGTCGCGGATGCGAACGCCGAGAGGTCCGTCCGGCAAGGAAAGAGGCTTTGCCGGTTCCGGGTCGGACGGCTCGGTGTCGACCACCTCGTAGACGCGTTCGACGGCCGCGCGGGAGAGTTGGGCCATGATCACCACGGACGAGACGGTCCTGGTGACGGCGGACAACGTGGCGACGTAGGTCGCGAAGGCCAGGAACGTGCCGATGGTGATGTGGCCCTGCAGCGCGAGGTATCCGCCGAGGGCGATGACTCCGACGAGACCGAGCTGCGGAATGGTGGCCATCGACGGCGCGAACCGCGAGTTGATCTTCGCCGACCGCATGCGCTCGGCGAACAATGTGCGACCGAGCTGTTCGATGCGATCGACCGCGCGGGCTTCCTGACCGAAGCCCTTGACCACTCGAACCCCGGTGACGGTCTCTTCGACATGCTGCGCCAGATCGGCGGCACGTTGTTGAGCAGACCACGTGGCGGCGAAGAGGGTCGGCCGCATTCGGTAGACCACGATGCTCACCGCGGGAACGATGAGGACTGCGACGACGGTGAGCAACGGTGAGAGATACGCCATTACCACCAGGGCGAGGACGAACTGCAGAATCGCTCCAGCCGAGAGCGGCACCATGGCCAGTAGACCCTGGACGAGTTGCAGGTCGGTGATCGATCTCGACACGACCTGGCCGGTACGAATCTCGTCCTGTTTGCGACCGTCGAGCCGCTGCAGCGATGCAAGCAGATCCAGACGTAGGTCGTGCTGAACGTCGATCGAGAGCCTGCCGGCGAGCATGCGCCTGCCGAACTGGCAGGCGAATCGCACCAGACCCAGCAGGCCGATGGCGACGGCGACCGTGAGAATCACGTTGCTCTTGCCTGCGGTCGCGTCGTCGATCGCCACCCTGGTGAGCAGCGGGAACGAGATGTCGATGACCGCGGCGATCATCGTGACACCCAGTGCGCCCAGCGCCGTGCGCCGGTGCAGCATGCATTGCGCCGTCAGACGTCGGATCCAACCACGTGGGGTGCTCGACGCTGCGCTGTCGGCCGGGACATCATCACGTGGCGGAATGGACTCGACGAGGGTGCCGTTGTTCGCCGCGTCGCGATCCACTGCCGCGCCGCGGTTCGTCACCGAATTACTGTGTGCCATCGATGAACCAAAGTAGACCCGATCACCGACAGCGTTCGTCGGCGATCGCGGTTACCGGTTCCGACCTCAGTCGATGTCGCGGGTGCGGGCGAGAAACCAGCCGCTGCCAGTAAGGATCGCTGCCCACAATGCGAGCCCGAGCGGTGCCCACGGCCACGACGCCAGATCGCCGGCGTCGTCCAATTGTGTGGCCGCCATCGTCGGCAGAGTCAGGTTCGACGGCAGCGCGGTGGCAACGGGTCCCAACCCCACTCCGAACAGGATCAGCGAGAGCAGACCCTCGCCGAACGGCAGCCATGCGACGAGCACGATGGCCGCCCACGTCGGAGATTTGAGTAGCAGTCCCAGCCCTGCACCGATCATCGACCACAGCACGACGGCCAGCAGACACGACGCGACCACGCCGATGAACGGGCCGTCGAGCATCACGGTCCGGTCGTTGAAGATCAGCAGGCAGATCAGGCTGGCCAGCAGTACGACCAGTCCGTACCCGAGTCCGAACAGTGCGGTGACGATCAGTTTGGCGGCGATCACCCCGTCGCGGCCCCGGGCCGTCAAGAAGCTGGTGGTGATGGTCTTGTGGCGAAACTCGGTCCCGGCATTGACGGCACCGAAGATGCCGGCGAAGAGGATTGCGGCTCCGGCGGCGACGTACAGGCCGATCGAGGCGACACCACCCGAGATATCCAGGTCCTCCTCGTACGGACCTAACTGGTTCGCGATCACCGACGTGATGACAGACGCGAAGATTCCGACGACGATCGGCGCGATCGCCAGTGCCCACCAGAACTTCAGCGTCGTGACCTTACGGATCTCCGACGTCAGCAGAGCGTTCATCGCTGGCCCCCGTTCCAGTTCTGCGGCGGACCGTATTCGGGCGGAGGCGGGCTGTACCCCGGAGGCGGGCCGTAACCCGGAGGCGGGCCGTAACCCGGAGGAGGACCGAAGTTCTGCGGTGGCGCATAACCCTGCTGATGTCCCGGCGGCGGCCCGTACGGATTCTGCCCGACCGGTGCCGCGGTGTACTGCCCCGCCGTCATCGACAGGAACACCTGCTCGAGGTCGACGTGCTCTGCGGTGGTGCCGAACACCGTGACATCGGCGTCGGCGGCGATGCGTGCGATCGTGGCCGCGTCGGTGCCTGCGACGCCGATACGTCCGTCGGGCAGGAGCTGAGTGTCGTTGAGGCCGTTCGATGCCAACGCGATCGCCAGTTTCGCCGGGTCCGACGCCGCCACGAGCACGCGGCTCGGGCGGGTGGACCGCAACTGTGCGATCGAACC
This sequence comes from Rhodococcus ruber, assembly GCF_027270735.1. Lineage (GTDB taxonomy): Bacteria > Actinomycetota > Actinomycetes > Mycobacteriales > Mycobacteriaceae > Rhodococcoides > Rhodococcoides rubrum_A. Next base: position 309,363 of record NZ_JAPWIJ010000008.1, read on the forward strand.
CTGATACATCAGCGAGCCGGCGCTGACGATCACCAGATTGTCGACGGTCTGCTCGATTTCACGAAGAATGTGACTCGAGATCAATACCGTCCGCCCCGACGCTGCGAATGCCTTCAGGAAATCGCGCAGCCAGGCGATCCCCTCGGGGTCGAGACCGTTCGCCGGTTCGTCGAGGACGAGGATTTCGGGGTCTCCGAGTAGGGCTGTCGCCAAAGTCAGACGCTGCCGCATACCGAGCGAGAAGCCGCCTGCGGGGCGGTGGGCGGCATCGCCGAGGCCGACGAGGTACAGCACGTCGAGGGCGCGGCTGTCGGGTACGCCGATTGCCGCCGTGTAGATCTTCAGGTGATGAGCGGCGCTCCGTTTGGGGTGCATGCTCAGCGAGTCGAGAACGGCTCCCACTGTGTGGGCAGGGTGTGTTGCGGCACCGAACGGTGCGCCGTTCACGAGGCCGATCCCGGAGGTGGGTGCCACGAGCCCGAGCAGCATGCGCAGTGTGGTGGTCTTACCCGATCCGTTGGGACCGAGGAATCCGGTGACGGTGCCGCGCGGAACGACGAAGCTCAGGTCCGACACCGCCCGAACGGTGCCGAATTGTTTGGTCAGTGCCTGCGCTTCCAGCGCTGCTCCCGAGTAGCTGGTCATCGCTGCGGAATCCCCCTGGCCGTCGAACTGCACGTGTACCGGTTGCACGTGGCAACCGGTACACGAGGCTACGGGGTGAGACCGACTTCGTCGCGGGTGCGGCCCCTATGTCAGCGAAGCAGCGCGGCGCCGATTTCGCGGTAGGTCTCGAGCGGATCGGCGTCGTCGGGAAGAGAATGCAGTGTCACGTGGGATGCGCCCGCGGCGAGGTGCTCCTGCAATCGTCCTGCGATCGCGTCGGCCGTGCCGTGCGCCACCAGAGCGTCGATCAGTCGGTCGCTGCCACCGTCCCCGATCTCTTCGTCCGAGTAGCCGAGCCGGTTCAGATTGTTGGTGTAGTTGCGAAGGTGAAGATAGGGGTTGTTCACCGGTGGTCGGCCGATCTCTCGGGCCTTCTGTGGGTCGGATTCCAGAACCACCTTGTGCTCGGGTGCCAGAATCTTGTTCGGCCCCAATGCTTCTCGCGCCTCACGGGTGTGTTCGGGGGTGGTCAGGTACGGATGCGCACCGGCCGTGCGGTCGGCGGCGAGCGCAAGAACCTTGGGGCCGAGCGCAGCGAGGACGCGTCGTTCCGCCGGCACTCCTGCGGTGTCGAGATCGTCCAGATACGACACCAGGGCGTCGTATGGCTTGGTGTATTCCTGCGTTGCCTCCGGGTGGCCGGCACCGATTCCGAGGAGGAATCGTCCCGGATGCTTCTTTTCCAACCGGTGATACGACTGCGCGACGTCCGCGGCTGCGTCCGACCAGATGTTGACGATGCCGGTTGCCACCACGACCGTCTCGGTGGCGTTGAGAATCTCTTCGGTGGTGGTCAGATCCGCGGGCGGGGAGCCGCCGAGCCAGATAGTTCCGTAGCCGAATGACTCGATGGCACGAGACAGTTTGGGAGTGAACGCCGAGTGAAGTCGCCAGACGCCGTACTTGCCGAGTTCAGGTGTGGAAGTCATGTGGGATTACAACGCCGCACGCTTGCGAAGATTCCGTACATTCTCACTCGTCCGGTTCGATGATCCGGTTTTCCGGGAACCGCGCGGGCGGCGGACCGAAGGCGTCACGCGCGTTCTTGATGACTCCCTTGCCCACCACGCGGTTGCCTGCGCCGCCGATCGCCGCACCGATTCCGGCGGGCAGCATCTTGCCGACCAACAGCGCGCTGCGCTTGGCAAGATATTTGGTGATGAACTTCTTCACGAGGGATTTGTTCATGCTGGCCATCGAGCCGCCGGGGATGCGGGACGTGATCAGCGGACCCCAATTCTTGGCGGTCTTGCCGACCGTGCGCTGCACTATCTGCATGCCCGATTCGCCTAGCGCCACCGACAGCACCAGAGCCCGTCGCTGCTGGTGATTCTCGACGGGAATGCCGTGCACCGATGCGACCGACAACGTCAGTAGTGCCGACGACTCGATGAAGAAGGCGGTTTCGGCACCCACGGCGGCGAGCGAGGCGACAGTTCCTATTCCGGGAACGGCCGCAGCGCCGCCCACGGCGGAACCACTGCCGGTGACCGCGAGCAGAAATCGCTTTTCGAGCCGTTCGATGATCTGGGCCGGGGTGTCGTACGGGTGTGCCCGCCGCACGTGCGCCACGTACTTGTCGACGGCAGGCCCCTGCAGGCGGCTGGCGTTGTCCAGGATGTTGACCAGGGCCCGTTCGAGCTTGCCTCCGCTCGAGATCTCGACCTGAGCGTCGTCCTTGTTGCCTGCCATCGATACCTCTTCCGGTTGCGAACGTCGTTGACGCTAGTCGGGGGAGTTACCCGCGAATTCTCCGTTGCACACGTACGGGGCAATTTAGACTCGCGAAGTGCAGATTCCTCCGAGCGAGGTGGTGTCCGACGGCGCGCGCCGCGCGCCGTGTGCGGCGTTGCGCCCGTTCGTGCGGCCGTACGAGGGGTATCGGACGCGTGGGTTGGCACCGGGTGAGCACGTGGGAATGCCGGGCCCTTATTTGACGGTCATCGTGGCGATGGAGCCGAGTCTGGAGATCGCCCGGGCTCCGCGTCAGGGTGCGGGCGTATTCGAGACGCTGGCGAGCGGAATCACCACCTCGCCGGTGACGATCGTGCACAACGGCAATCAGTCGGGAATCCAGTTGTCGTTGACGCCGCTCGGCTCGAGAGCCTTGCTGGGAGTCCCCACAGCAGAGCTGGGGGAGTGGCTGGTCGACCTCGACGAAGTGCTGGGCGCAGACGCGGTCGAACTCCGTGAGCGAGTTTGTGCGGCTCCGGAGTGGGCGGCTCGTTTCGATGTGGTGGACGAGATCTTGTTGCGTCGCCTTCGAGAGTGCGAAGTCGATTCCCGGTTGATCGGGGCGTGGCACGCACTCACTTCGGGTTCGGTTCCGAAGGTCGCGGACGTTGCGCTCGATATCGGTTGGAGCAGAAGACATTTGGTGTCGAAGTTCAGTTCGGAGTTCGGTGTCGGTCCGAAGGAAGCGGTGCGTATCGCTCGTTTTTATCGTTCGCATCGACGGTTGCGTGATCCGGCCTGTTCCGACCTCGCTGCGGTGGCATCCGAATGCGGCTTCTACGACCAGCCGCACATGAACCGCGAATGGCGTGTGATGGCGGGTATGTCGCCGACGACGTGGCGCGAGCGCGAGATGTTCTCATTTTTCCAAGACTCCGCGGCCGGTGACGAGGAGGGTATCGGTTCATGACGACACATATCTGGCCCACTCTGAAATACGACAACGCACGCGACGCCATCCGATTCATCGTCGACGTGTTGGGATTCGAGGAGCGCGCGGTGTACGGCGAAGGCGACCGCGTCGATCATGCGGAACTGCGCTGGCCCGAGGGTGGTGGGGTGATGCTGGGCAGTGTGCGCGACGAGGGTGCCATCGGCGAGATGCCGCCGGGCGTCGGTTCGATCTACATCGTCACCGACGACCCGGACGGCATCCACGATCGCATCGTTGCGGCGGGCGGCAATGTCACGCAGGGGTTGCGCGACGAGGATTACGGCAGCCGCGGTTTCACCTGTCGCGACGCCGAAGGGGTCTACTGGAGCTTCGGCACCTACGCCGGGGCGTAGGCCCCACCCCGCGTGTCGGTTACTTCACCCAGTGCTCGGGCGGGACCAGTTCGTCCGGCTTCGGCGGTGGCGGAGCGGTGCCGTCGCCGAAGGGTGATCCGCCCAACGACTCCCGCCCGTGCGGCTCGAGCCAGCCCTGCAGATCCGGGCCCTTCGGCACGATGCCGGACGGATTTATGTCGCGGTGCACCTCGTAGTAGTGCCGCTTGATGTGGTCGAAGTCCACGGTGTCGCCGAAACCGGGGGTCTGGAAGAGATCGCGGGCGTAGTTCCACAGCACCGGCATCTCGCTGAGCTTGCTGCGGTTGCATTTGAAGTGGCCGTGGTAGACGGGGTCGAAGCGCACCAGGGTGGTGAACAGGCGTACGTCGGCTTCGGTGATGTGGTCTCCGACGAGGTAGCGCTGCATGGACAGGCGTTCGCCGAGCCAGTCGAGGCGCGCGAAGAGTCTGTCGTAGGCCTTGTCGTATGCCTCCTGTGAACCGGCGAATCCGCAGCGGTAGACGCCGTTGTTGACGTCCTTGAAGACCAGATCGGCGACGTCGTCGATCTCTCCGCGCAGTGCTTCGGGATACAGATCGGGGGCACCGTCTCGGTGGTATTGCGTCCATTCGGTGGAGAAGTCGAGGGTGATTTGTGGGTAGTCGTTGGTCACGACCTCACCTGTGGGGACGTCGACGATGGCGGGGACGGTGATGCCGCGTTCGTAGTCGGGGAACCGGGCGAAGTAGGCGTCCTGCAGCCTCTCGATTTTCAGAACCGAATCGATACCGCCGGGCTTCTCTTGAAAGTTCCAGCTGCGCGGGTCGTGGGTCGGGCCCGGAATGCCCAGGGACAGAACATCTTCGAGTCCAAGGAGTCGACGCACGATGATGGACCGATGAGCCCATGGGCAGGCGCGCGCAGCGATCAGGCGATACCGTCCCGGCTCCACCGGATAGCCGTCCCTGCCGTCGGCAGTGATCCGTGTCGGTATGTAGTTGGTGTCGCGCTTGAATTCCTTGCCCGGTTCCACGTATGCGGCGTCATCGGCCATGCTCTCGAACTCCTCACCTATTCATGTTCTGGCGCACTGGCGGTCGTCTCGACGCTACCCAGTTCGGAGCCTCCTCAACCGGGTCAGGGTCGAACCGCAGCTGTGTGGCACACGCCGATTTCGGTGTATCCCAGCCGCGCGGCGAGGCGTCGGGCAATGGAGTTCTCGGGTCGCGAGCGCCACTGCGGGATCAAGCCCTCGTCGATGGCGTCGTTGGTGGCCAGGCGGCCGACCACCTGAGCGTGACCCCGTCGGCGATGGTCCGGGTCGGTCAGGACGCGCATGTCGGCCAGAATCAGCTGCTCTTCCGAGTAGCCGGCCGCGGCGAGGGACCGCGCCGAGTCCGCCGGTCTGTCGTCGCCGAGCAGCGTGAACCAGTTCCGTGAGACGGATTCTCCGAATGCCTCGGCAACGTCGGCATCACTGCACTGCGCCGCCAGGTTGCGGACGTGCACAGCATCGTGGGAGATCAGCGGATCGTGCACATCGATGGAGTGGCCGATGTCCGAGCCGTACGCCAGCGAGTGGGTGCCGATCTCGTAGTGCTCCGAACGGTCGCCGAGAATCGAGGACATCCAGGTTCGGTCCGCACCGGGCCGGCCGGTGATAGAGCGGGAGGCATCCACCGCCCAGGACGGCCCTGCGATCACAGTGGTCCCGGCCAGTTGCAGCACGGTGATGTTCTCGGTCGAAACGAGATGTTCGACGCGGTCGGCGTCGGTGTCGAGGGCCGTGTCGTCCAGGCCCAGTTGTCGACACCAGGCCAGGCGAACGATGTCGAGTTTGTGGGGGTCGAATCGGACGTCGTCGAAGAGGGGGAGATCCACGTATCGAGACTAGCCATCACGCCTGTGGGCGACGTTCTGGTTTCACCGTCCAAAAGCAATCTTTCGAACTTTTTTGCCCCCGGTGTTTCGCTCAGCGCCGATAGATGGCAGACTCGCATTTGAGATTAGAGCTTCGACGTGAAGATCTAGCTCGCTTACAGAAGGTTTACAGAATGACGCAGGGCAGTGTGAAGTGGTTCAACGGCGAAAAGGGCTTCGGCTTCATCGAGCAGGATGGTGGCGGACCGGACGTTTTCGTTCATTACTCGGAGATTCAGGGTAGCGGCTTCAAGTCGCTCGACGAGGGCCAGCGCGTGGAGTTCGAGGTGGGCCAGGGTCAGAAGGGCCCCCAGGCTACCGGCGTCCGCGCCATCTGATTCAAGCTTCGTAACCCGATTTCTCCTGGCGGAGTGACCTTCTCGAAGTAATCTCCACCAGAAACTCGGTGACAAGGCCGGATACACGGAAGAAATTCCGAGTATCCGGCCTTCGTCTGTTCGAACGGGACATCGACTACGGTCGGTGTCCTTTTGCGTTCTCGATAGTGCATGTGCGCAGTATGTCCGTTTGATGCCCAGGTCAGAGCATTGTCCGGGTTGCTCTTCATCGAGCCATGGTCGTATATTCCAACTGGAATAATTCGATTGGGATATCCAGATGTGGGGTGAGGTTCGATGCGAGGGGACGCAGTGAATCCGCTGGGGGTCTCGGTCCTCGCCCTGCTCTCGGAGGGGCCGATGCATCCCTACGAGATGTATCAGCTCCTTCTCGAGCGCAAAGAGGGCCGGATCGTCAAGATCCGCCCCGGTTCGCTCTATCACGCAGTTGCTCGACTCCACGGGCGGGAGTTGATCACCGAGGTCGGCACCGACCGCGGGGGTAACCGTCCCGAGCGCACGACCTACGAGATCACGCCCGCCGGAAGGCGGGTTCTCGTCGACCGGCTGGCCGAGATCCTTCGCTCCCCGGTGCGTGAATATCCACAGTTCACCCTGGGCCTGTCCGAGATGCACAACCTATCGGCATCCGAGGCGACCGCGTTGCTCCGTGCGCGTACCGAAGATCTGGCTCGAGAAATCGAGGAACTGTCCGGATTCCAGCGCCTGGCGCGAGAACGCAAGGTATCCGAAATCTATTGGGCTGGAATCGATTACACCTACCACATGCTGGACGCTGAAGTGAAGTGGTTGACGAGCTACATCGATCGCGTCGACAGCGGCGAGCTCGAGTGGCCGCATGCCATTTCCGCGCAGCACACCACCCTCACCGATCGGCACCGACCACACGACCCCCACGCCTCGGGGGACTAGGAGAGCACAATGAACGCCGTCGAGACCGCGCCGTTGCACAACGACATCAGACCGTGGCCCGCCCTGTGGGCGCTGTGCCTCGGCTTCTTCATGATTCTGGTGGACACCACCATCGTGGCCGTCGCTCAGCCCGCGATTCTCGCCGGTCTGAACACGGACATCAACAACGTCATCTGGGTCACCAGTGCGTACCTCCTGGCGTATGCCGTTCCGCTACTGGTCACGGGTCGGATGGGTGACAAGTTCGGCCCGAAGAACCTGTACATCGCCGGCCTCGTGCTCTTCACCCTCGCGTCCGTGTGGTGTGGACTGTCGGGATCGATCGAGATGCTCATCGCGGCGCGTGCGGTTCAGGGTCTCGGCGCGGCGATGATCACCCCGCAGACGATGGCCGTGATCACTCGTGTGTTCCCGGCGGAGAAGCGCGGAACTGCGATGGGAGCATGGGGCGCAGTCGCAGGCGTCGCGACGCTCGTCGGGCCGATTCTCGGCGGTGTACTGGTCGACTCGCTCGGCTGGGAGTGGATCTTCTTCATCAACGTGCCGGTCGGAATTGTCGCAATTGCGTTGGCGCTGAAGTTCGTTCCGGTGTTGCCGACCCACGATCACAAGTTCGATCTACTGGGCGTTGCGCTCAGTGCCGTCGGACTTTTCTGCATCGTCTTCGGCATCCAGGAAGGTCAGAAGTACGACTGGGGTACCGGCGTCTGGATCCTCATCGGTGTCGGGTTGCTCGTCTTCGCGGGGTTCGTCTACTGGCAGTCCGTGAACACCAGCGAGCCGCTGGTGCCTTTGGCGCTGTTCCGCGACCGTAACTTCTCGCTGTCCAACATCGGTATCGCAGCCATGGGCTTCGCGATGTCCGGCATGATGCTGCCGATCATGTTCTACGCGCAGAGTGTCACCGGTTTGACGCCTACCCGATCGGCGCTGCTGTTCGTGCCGATGGCGCTGCTCACCGGAATCCTCGCGCCCAATGTCGGCAAGCTCGTCGACAAGACGCATCCCCGCTACATCGCCGGATCGGGGCTGTTCATCCTCGCGGCCGCGCTGCTGTGGTTCGCGTACGAGATGACGCCCACCACCGCAATCTGGAAGCTGCTGCTCCCGGTCGCCGCGATGGGTGTCGCAAACGCGTTGATCTGGTCTCCCTTGGCGGCCACGGCAACCCGCAATCTGCCGATGAGTCAGGCGGGCGCCGGCTCGGGCATCTACAACACCACCCGCATGATCGGCTCGGTTCTCGGTAGCGCGGGCATCGGTGCGCTCATCCAATCGAGGTTGGCCGCCGAACTTCCCACCGGTGGATCTGCAACGGGGGCAAACGAATTTGCCGGTCGCGTACCGGAGATGCTGCGCGACGGATTCACCACCGCTATGGCGCAGTCACTGATCCTGCCCGCTGCCGTACTGATCGTCGGCATGATCGCGGTCTGCTTCTACGCCCGGCCTGCGTTCAAGTAAGTGCCGGAGGCAGTGGTGCGCTCAAGTGCCCTGGAGGGCACTTATCCGCACCACTGCTCATCGGTCGTTCCGCAGGCTCCACTCCTACGCGAAGCGCACTACAGGCCCAGATCCCGGCCGATCAGTTCCTTCATGATTTCGTTCGATCCGGCCCAGATCTTCGTCACGCGAGCGTCTTTCCAGGCGCGGGCAGCGCGGTACTCGTTCATGAATCCGTAGCCGCCGTGCAGTTGGACGCAGTGGTCGAGGATCTCGTTCTGCACCTGCGAGCTCCACCACTTCGCCTTGGCGGCGTCGATGGCCGTCAGCTCCCCGATTCCGTGGGCAGCGATGCAGTTGTCGATGTAGGCCTGTGCCACATCGAGTTTGGTGACGAGCTCGGCGAGCAGGAACTTGTTCCACTGCAGCGAGCCGATCTGCTGGCCGAAGGCCTTGCGGTCCTTGGCGTACTGCAGCGTCTCCTCGAGAATGGGGCGGACGTGTCCGAGGTTGGCCACCGAGCAGCTGATGCGTTCCTGGGGGAGCAGCTGCATCATGTGGATGAAGCCGCCGTCGAATTCACCGATCATGTTCGAGCTCGGCACCCGCACGTTCTCGAAGAACAATTCGGCGGTGTCGGATTCGGGCTGACCGACCTTGTCGAGCTTGCGTCCGCGAGAGAACCCTTCGGTGCCGTTCTCGACGGCGAACAGCGTGATGCCCTTGGCCTTCTTCTCCGGCGTCGTGCGGGTGGCGACGATGACGAGATCGGCGGAGTTGCCGTTGGTGATGAACGTCTTGGATCCGTTGATGATGAAGTCGTCGCCGTCCTTGACGGCGGTGGTCTTCAGCGCGGCCAGGTCCGAGCCACCGGACGGCTCGGTCATCGCGATCGCGGTGAGGATCTCGCCGCTGCAGAACCCGGGCAGCCACCGCTTCTTCTGCTCCTCGGTGGTGAGCTTGACGAGGTAGGGCGCGACGATGTCCACGTGAATACCGAAGCACGACGCCACCGCGGCACTCGAGCGGGCGAGTTCCTCGGCGAGGACGGCATTGAATCGGTAGTCCTCGGCTCCGCTGCCGCCGTACTCCTCGGGGACTTCGAGGCCCAGGAAGCCGTTGCGTCCCGCTTCGAGCCAGATCTCGCGATCGATGTACCGCTGTTCGACGAGCTTCTCCTCGACCGGCGTGATGGTTCGGGTGACGAACTCGCGCACCGATGCACGGAAGTCCTCGTGATCGGACTCGAACAGACTGCGCTTCATCTAGGTGTTCCTCTCGGTAACGTTCACTTTCCTGCGCACAATACTCGGTGGTAACAAGGCCCTCGGACGGGTGTGGCACTATGCGAACCATGGCTGACGCACCCACTTCGCTCGTTCGATCGACCACCGCGGCCGGCGCGGAGGTCGCCGTCCTCACCTTCGACCACGGCCCGCTCAATCTGTTCGATCAGGCCATGTTCGACGCAGTGGCCGCTGATGTCGCCGATCTCGTCGCCCGACCCCCTCGTGCGGTGCTCCTGCGCGCCGAGGGCAAGGTCACTTCGGCCGGTGTCGACGTGCACGTGTTCCAGGGCCTGTCCGCTGCGCAGGGCGCCGATCTGTGGCGTGGGTTGTTCGCTGACATCGCGCATCCGCTCGAGGCGCTGCCGTGCCCGGTGATCTACGCCGCGCACGGGTTGACGCTCACCGCGGCGTTCGAGATCTCGTTGGCCTGCGACATCATCCTGGCCGGACCGAAGGCGAAGTTCGGTCTCGTCGAGACCGTCGTCGGTCTGACGCCGTCGATGGGTGGGCCGCAGCGTCTGGCCGAGCGAGCCGGTTCGGGCCGGGCACGTGAGCTCGTCATGACCGGAGATCTGTACGACGCCCAGACTCTGAAGGAGTGGGGCGTGGTCAATCAGATCCACGACGACGTCGACGCCGCGGCACTCGCGCTGACGCACCGGCTGGCCGACGGCCCCACCGTCGCGCACGCGGCCACGAAACAGATTGTGGCAGCGTGGCGTTCCGGTGGCGTGGCCCACGCGGACAAGATCACCTCGGAGGTCTCGGGTGCATTGTTCGAGACCGAGGATCTGCGCGGCGCGGTCGCGAGCTTCCTCGAGGTCGGCCCGGGTAAGGCGACGTACACGGGCAAGTAGAATTGTATGAGTGAGTAACGATCAGCTGGCCGAACTGCACCTGCACATCGAAGGGTCGCTCGAACCTCCGCTGATCTTCGATCTAGCCGAGCGCAATGCAATCACGCTGCCGTACAACGACATAGACGAACTGCGCGCGAAGTACGAGTTCACCGACCTGCAGTCCTTCCTCGATCTGTACTACGCGAACATGGCTGTGTTGCAGACCGCCGAGGATTTCGCCGATCTGGCCCGGGCGTACTTTCGCCGCACGGCGCAGGCCGGGGTCACGCACGCGGAGATCTTCTTCGACCCGCAGGCGCACACCGAGCGCGGTGTCTCCCTCGAGGCCGTCGTCGAGGGATTGGCCGACGCGTGCGCGACCAGTGAGCGCGAATTCGGCGTCACCAGTGGGCTGATCGCGTCGATCCTGCGTGACAAGCCGGTGCTGCACGCGAATCAACTGCTCGACGACCTGTTGGCGATGCAGGCTCCGATCATCGGCCTCGGTCTCGATTCCGCCGAGGTGGGCTACCCGCCGTCGCTGTTCGTCGATGTGTTCGCCAAGGCGCGCGCCGAGGGTTTGCATGTCGTCGCCCACGCCGGTGAGGAAGGCCCGCCCGACTACATCTGGCAGGCACTGGATCTTCTGAAGGTCGAGCGCATCGATCACGGGGTGCGGTGCCTGGAAGACGAGGCGCTGGTGAATCGACTTGTCGAGGAACAGATCCCGCTCACCGTCTGCCCGCTGTCCAATGTTCGGCTCAAGGTGATCGACAACGTCGAGCAGCTGCCGTTGCGGCAGATGCTCGAGCGCGGCCTGTCGGTGTCGATCAATTCCGACGATCCCGCCTACTTCGGCGGCTATGTCGACGACAACTTCTCTGCCCTCGAAGCGGGAATGGGCCTCACCGCGGCGGAGCGAAAGCAGTTGGCCGAGAACTCGATTCGCGCGAGCTTCAGCACCTTCTAGATCAGTTCGCCGTCACCGAGATCTTCGGGTAGCCGGTGGCTCCGTCGGGAACGGTGTCGGCGGTCTTGTTGGTCTGCAGCTCTCCGGCGGAGTTGGTGGCCCGGGCTCGAATCGAATGCTGGCCCGCAGGCAGGTCCAGCTCGACTGTCCACTGCCGCCAGGTGTCCTTGGAGTACTCCTCGGAGAGTGTGGTCTGCACCCAGTTGCCCTCGTCCACTTGCACTTCGACGCCGTCGATACCGGTGTGCTGATCCCAGGCGACGCCCGCGATCACCGACTTTCCGGCCGGCACCGAGCTGCCCGATCGCGGAGTGTCGATCCGCGAGGCGGTCTTGATCGGTCCGAGGGCACCCCAACCGCGGTCGGTCCAATACGCGGTCACCTTGTCGAAGCGGGTGATCTCGATGTCGGTGACCCATTTGGTCGCCGAGACGTATCCGTACAGGCCCGGAACGACGAGCCGCGCCGGGTAGCCGTGTTCGACGGGCAGCGGCGCACCGTTCATCCCCACCGCCAGTAAGGCGTCGCGGCCGTCGAGCAGAACCTCCAGGGGAGTGCCCGCGGTGAAGGCGTCGCTGCTGGAAGACAGAGCCATGTCGGCATCCGGCGAAATGCCTGCTTCTTCGAGAATGTCCTTGAGCGGGTAGCCGATCCACGTTGCGTTGCCCACGAGGTCGCCGCCGACGATGTTCGACACACAGGTCAGGGTGACCGTCTTCTCGACGGCCTGGCGCTGCGCCAGATCGGCGAACGTCAGCTCGATCTCGCGGTCGACCATGCCGTGTATCCGCAGCGACCACGTATCCGACGCCACCCGCGGCACGACCAATGCGGTATCGATGCGGTAGAAGTCCTCGTTCGGGGTGATGTACGACGCGAGGCCGTCGATCTGCAGATCTGCCCCGGCCGGTATCGGCGGCTGCGGCGTAGGGGTCGGAAGCATGAAGCCGAGTCGATCGGCGGTGACGGCTCGCGCCGAGGTGAGCATCCGTCCGGCCGTCCCGGCGACGACGCCGAGTACCGCGGCACCGGCGGCGAGGGTCAGGAAACTGCGACGGTTCATCCCCTCGGTCGCCGGGGCGGCGGCACCGACGAGGGCGTGCAGCACGACAATGCCGACGACGACACCGCCGATGGTCGGGACTGCGTAGAAGGCCGTTGCGTCGGGTCGCGTCACTGCCGCGAGTACGCCGAGCACGCCCAGTGCTGCGAACACCACAGCACCGATCGGTTTGCGGGCGATGCCTGCCGCGGCAGCGATAGCAGCGATCACCACGGCCATACCGATGAACAGGGCGAGCTTGTCTGAGGTGCCGAACGTGTCGATGGCCCATTCACGGACCGGGGCCGGACTGTTGTCGACGGCCGAGGACCCGACGGCGGTCAGTGGCGACGAGTTCGGTCCGATGGGGACGGCAATCAATTCACCGACACCGAGGACGACTCCGGCGGCGATGATGCCGGACAGCGCGCGTTTACCTGTGCTCACTCGCTCCAATGTAAGCGTGCGGGGAGTGGCTGCGTGCACGGGACGCTCCACTCGACGCGTTGGCCTGGGGGAACCCGCTCGAAGGTCGCAGCAGTGGAGCAGAAATTGCGCGGAACACTACACCGGTGAGCCGCTCAGGACAGCAGGTGTTCGAGGTAGTTACTACCGAACAGTTTCGTCGGGTCCATCGAATCGCGGATGCGCACGAAGTCGTCGAAGTGCTCGTAGGTATCACGCAGTGCGTCGCCGCCGAGGGAGTGCAGTTTGCCCCAGTGCGGACGCCCGCCGACGCTGCGGCAGATGGCCTCGACGGCGTCGAAGTATTCGCGGTGATCGCGACGGTGGTACTGGTGCACAGCGATGTAGGCCGTCGGGCGTCCATAAGCCGTGGAGAGCCAGATGTCGTCGGCGGCGGCGAACCGTACTTCGACGGGGAACGCGATCGACATCGAAGACTGCTCGAGCCAGCGATCCACCTCGCGCAGCACCCAGCCGATCTCGGATGCCGGCACCGCATATTCCATCTCGACGAACTTGACGGTTCGCGAGGATGCGAACACCCGATACGAGCGATCGGTGTACTCGCGGGCCGACAGCGCCCGGGCCGAGACCGCGTTGAGACGAGGAATCAGGGCAGGCACCCGCGTCACCACGCGGTTGAGCCCCTCGAAGACCGTGTTGGACAGTAGCTCGTCGTCGAGGTACGAGCGCACCTTTCCGAGCGGGCGCAGCTCGGCGTTTCCGGGCAGGCGGGTGTTGCGTTTGGTCAGCACACGGTCGGTGTGTGGAAACCAGTAGAACTCGAAGTGGTCGACGGCAGCGACGGTGGTCTCGAGCTCAGCGAGCGTTGCCGTCAGCGTCGACGGTTCCTCGACGGCCCGCAAGGCGAATGCCGGAACGCAGTGCAGTGTGACGCGGGTGATGACGCCGAGCGCACCGAGACCGATGCGGGCCGCGTCGAACAGCTCTGCGTTCTCGTCGCGGGAGCACCGAACGAGCCGGCCGTCCGCGGTCATCAGCTCCAGCGCCTGCACCTGAGTTGCGATGCCGCCGAAGCGGGCCCCGGTTCCGTGGGTGCCCGTGGAGATGGCTCCGGCGACGGATTGTTCGTCGATGTCGCCGAGGTTGGTCATGGCCAGGCCGAGGTCCCACAGCTGCGCGGTCAGCTCCCGTAGCCGGGTGCCGGCGAGCACCGTCACCTGGGCGGAACCGTCGTCGTTGCGGACGACCGATTCGATCCCGCGCAACGAATCGAGGCTGATCTGCACGCCGTCGGCGACGGCGATCGGGGTGAAGGAGTGACCGGCACCCACGCACCGCACCGGCCGAGACCCCTCGATTGCGCGCTGCAGAACGCTGCGCAGTTCGTCCACCGATGCGGGCTCGGCGCGGTCCGACGGGAACGCGTGTTGATTACCTGCCCAGTTCTGCCACGGCCGCCCGATCATCGAATCACTATCCCACTCCCGAACCCACACCGAGCTGCCCGTGGGTCAATACGAGGCACAGACTTCGGCAGCGCCCTAGTATCGGGTCATGCAATCGAGGCTGCCCGCGGATGTGCGACGCGCACAACTGGTGCAGTCGGCGATCGACGTCGCCGAGCGGGTGGGTATCGAGTCCCTGACGGTGCGGGCGCTCTCGGAGTACGCAGACGTCACCAAGGGCATCGTGCAGTACCACTTCGAGACCAAGCAGGATCTGGTGATCGCGATGGGGGAGCACCTCATCGTCGACGTCACCGAGATTCTCCACGCGGCTCTGGACAGCGCTGTCGGTACTCGAGAATTGCCGGGAGTTCGGGGTCTGCGAGAGCTGGTGCACGGCGGACTGAGCGCGGTGTGGTTGTTGATCGAGAAGTCGCCGGATCGGCAGTTGCTCGCGTACGAGATCAAGACCTACCTGCTGCGGCATCGCGCGCTCGGGTCCGCGACGGCCGCCGAGATTGCCAACGGTCAGTACCGGATCCGGGACTCCGAGGCCCGGTTGTTCTTCGAGAAGTGCTCCGATCACACCGGCACGAGATGGCTCGAGCCGGTGGAGTCGATCGCACGCTTCGGGATGGCGACTCTCGACGGGCTGGTGCTGCGGTGGCTGGTCGACGGCGACGACCTCGAGGTGCTGGCGCAGATCGACGACCTGTCCGGGCTGATCGCGGGCAAAGCTCTGGACCGTTGAGTGCTCGCCGGGACTTCTCGGCTGCGGAGTGTTTGACTGTGTGGGCCCGGCAACGACGACGAAGGAATGTTGAAGTATGAGTTCGATCGCCGGTGTCGTCACCTCCGACACGACACCACTCTCTCGTATCGCCACTGCCACCGAGAATCTCGAATCTCCCTTGGCTGCAGTCGATTCGGTCGCTCTCGATGCCAATACGGCAGCGTTGCGAGCGCGAGCGAAGGGTGTGCCGATTCGGATCGCCAGCAAGTCGGTGCGCTGCCGAGCCGTCCTCGATCGGGTGCTCGCAGCAGAAGGCGTGCGCGGGGTCATGGCGTACTCGCTGCGTGAGGCGGTGTGGCTCGCGCGCCAGGGTGTCGAGGACATCCTGATGGGCTATCCGAGTGTCGACCGCACGGCTCTCGCCGAGGTCGTCAACGATCGGGTTCTGTCGGGTCGCATCACACTGATGGTCGACGACGTCGCGCAATTGGACATCGTGCGCGACGCCACCCGCAGCGACCTTCTCAAGCCCCGTATCTGCATCGATGTCGATGCCTCGCTGCGGATCGGGCCGCTGCACATCGGGGTCAGGCGTTCTCCGCTGCGCGATCCCGAGCAGGTTGCCGACTTCGCACGGGCGGCGCACTCGCGGGGGTTCCGGGTCGTCGGTCTGATGTTCTACGAGGCTCAGATCGCCGGAGTGCCCGATGCCAATGTCGCGGTGGAATGGATGAAGTCGCTCTCTGCCCGTGAGATCTCCACGCGCAGAAAGGCAGTGGTCGAGGCGGTGTCTGCGGCGGTGGGTCACATCGAGATCGTCAACAGCGGTGGCACTGGCTCGATCGACTTCTCGGCGGCCGATCCGGTCGTCACCGAGGTCACCGCCGGATCGGGTCTGTTCGCGCCGACGCTGTTCGATCGGTATCGCGCCTTCTCGGCCGAGCCGTCGCTGTTCTTCGCTCTGTCCGCGGTGCGCAAGCCGACCCCCCAGATTGCAACGTTGTTCGGCGGTGGCTACATCGCGTCGGGTCCGGCGTCGGGGTCGCGATCCCCGCGGCCGGTGGCGTGGTCGAGAAAGGCCGCCGGAGTAGTGGCGTCCGGGCTGAAGCTACTGCGCAACGAGGGTGCCGGTGAGGTGCAGACTCCGGTGAGCGGGGCCGAGGAGGTGCAGATCGGTGATCGGGTCTGGTTTCGGCACGCCAAGGCGGGCGAGCTGTGCGAGCGATTCGACACCCTGCATCTGGTGCACGCCGACGGGTCCGTCGAGGCGGTCCCCACCTACCGCGGCGAGGGCATGGCGTTCGGCTGAATTCCGTTCTCGCACAGGCTCATGAAGGTGCCGAGGGTGACCAGTCCGGCCGGGGTCGACGGCAAGTACTGGGTCAGTGCTCGCGATCGGATCAGTATCGCGGCCCACTGACCGCGAGAGACGGCGACGTTGAGTCGATTGCGCGAGAGCAGAAACGACATGCCACGCGGAACGTCCTCGATCGCCGATGCCGCCATCGAGATCAATACCACCGGTGCCTGTCGGCCCTGGAACTTGTCGACGGTTCCGACCGAGACGTCACCCAGTCCGGCGGCCGCGAAACGCTCGAGGATGACGGCGACCTGAGCGTTGTAGGCCGCGACGACGAGGAAGTCGGACTGCTGCATCGGCCGCTCGCCGTCGAACGACTCGGGGTTGCTCCACGATCGACCCAACAGACCCTGCACTCGTGCGACGATCTCGTCGGCCTCTTCCACCGAGTCCGTGGAGTTACCGTGATGGTCCAGATAGACGACATGCAGGCCGGGCTCCAGCCCTGACAGTGAACGAGCCTGTGTGACAGCCTTGTTGGACTGCAGTTTGCCCTCGTACGACAGCGCCGAGACGGGCGCGCACAGATCCGGATGCATCCGCCACGTGGTCGCCAGGAAGTACCCGCGATCGGCGGGCAGCGTCGGGTGACCGTCGGTGATCCAGCCCAGGGCGGATTCGTCGACGAGTTCGGGGTGGGTGCCCTGGCTGACCTGCGGCAGCTGTGCCGGGTCGCCGAGCAGCAGCAGGTTGCGTGCAGACACCGAGACGGCGATGGTGTTGGCCAGCGAGAACTGCCCGGCCTCGTCGACGACCAGCAGATCCAGGGCCCTACGCGGTATCCGGCCGGGGTTGGAGAAGTCCCAGGCGGTGCCGCCGATGACGCAGCCCTCCTCGGCGTCGGTGACGAAACGGGCGTAGTCGGTGGGTTCGACGACGGTGTGGGCGGTCGGGGCCTTCTTGCCCACCTTGGCCGGGTCCACCCCGGCGGCCACGATGGTGTCCAGCAGATTGTTCACCACGTGGTGAGACTGGCCCACCACGCCGATGCGCCAGTGATGGACATCGACCAGTTCGGCGATCACCCGCGCGGCGGTGTAGGTCTTCCCGGTCCCGGGTGGGCCTTGAACGGCCACGTAGGAGTTCGCCAGATCGAGCAGCGCTGCGGTTACCGCAGCCGCGTAGTCGTGCCCCTGGACCGCAGGAAGGCCTGTGCCGGAACGGGTTCGGGGCGCAGACAGCGTCAGCAGATCGGCGATGGCCGTACGCGGAAGGTGGGGCAGGGCAGCGCCGACCTCGGTGGCCGCTGCGACGATCGCCTCTTCGAGATATTTGGTCGCAGGCGGCGGCTCGGGTGCCGTTGCGATGGGAAAGTCGGTGTATCCGGTCACGCCCTTGCGCAGGTTCTCCTGCACGACGACCATGTCGAGGGTGCCCTCGTAGCCGGCCTGCACGATCTCGACCGACGTGGTCGCGCGATGGGTCGGTTGCTGTTTCGGCAGCCCTTCCGGAGCCGGGTCTGCGTAGAGGAGTTTGACCTTCGAGCTGGACAGCACACCGTTGCTCAGATGCCCCAGCAGCTTGATCTGTCGTCGTTGAACCCGCTGTGTAAGTGCCGTTTTCATCCAGTCGTGCACCAGTTCGGCGCGTTCGACTTTCAATACGTCTGCCGCATCGGGCCACTCGTCCATCGGATGGGTCAGTCGATCGAAGTGGGCCCACCAGAACGGCTTTCGCTCGCGGCGGTGGTAGCCGATGGCACCGGCGAACAGGGCAACGGCCTGCTGTGTCGGGGTGCGGTCCCAGGGCAGTCCCGAGTACTCGGCAAGTTCGAGTTCCAGCGGGCTCGCGGTGTCGGAGGCGCTCGTGTCGAGGTCGAGCTCCTGGTTCACCCGCGGCGCAACACCGGCGTCCGATGCGCGTTCGAGCAACCAATCGCGGAGTCGCAGAGTCGATTCGCAGTCGGTGCGGTTGTACTCGGCAATATCGGCCAGGAGAGCGGCGGCCTCGACATCCTTGCCCTGATCCCGCAGATCGCACCAGTTCGCGTATTCGACGATCGACGCGGCCGCGTCGGTGACGTCCCCGTCGCGGGCCGCGGGCATGTACAGCGGTTCGAGCTTCTTGATGCTGTAGGACCGAGCTCCGATGCGCACCGCCGATCGCACGATCGGATAGAGGTCCACCAGAACGTTGTCCCGCAGTAGGTTGTCGACGGCGTCCTCGCCCACTCCGTATCGTCCGGCCAGGCGCAGCAGTGCGGTCTTCTCGTACGGGGCGTAGTGGTAGACGTGCATGTGGGGGTATGCGGCGCGGCGTGCGGAGACGTAGTCGAGAAAGTCGATCAGGGCACGGCGTTCCTGTGCGCGATCGTGCGCCCAGAACGGAAGGGATTCACCGTCGGCGGTGTAGACGCCGAACAGGTACTCGAGTCCCCACTCGCTACTTCCGGCTTCGGCCCACAGTGGATCGCCCTCGAAGTCGAAGAAGATGTCGCCCGGATCGGGTTCGGGGATCACCCCGAGAGCATCGGCGTCGAAGATCTCGAACTGTGGTTCGCCGCTGTGCTCCTGGCGAACTTGCAGTGCCGCCTGGGCGCGCAGGTTCGTCGCCGTACGTGTGGACATCCCGTCGACGATCCCCGTCGAGGAGGCCAGCTCGTCGACCGTGGTGATTCCTGCGTCGAGCAGCTTCTCGCGGGTACTCGTGCGCATGCCGGCGACGAGAACCAGGTCTCGGTGCTGTTCCACTTCGACAGCGCAGGCCTCGCACTGCCCGCACCCGGAGTAGCGCGTATCGAACCAGTCGACGACGGTGCCTTCGGCGTGGTGCTCGTCGAGGATGTGTTGCAGATGATCCCGGGACTGCCGGTAGACCGGAAGTATCTCGGCGAGAGGGTGAACGGAGTGGCTGCCGTCACCGAGCACGAGGTGTACGTCGTCGCTCGGAGTCACTCCGCCGGTCCGCAGCGCATCTGCGTACGCCGCCAACTGCAGCAGCGCCGGCACCTTCGCGTGCCGCGACAGCTTGGTGTCGTATACGCCGTAGCCCGAACCCTCTGCCACCAGAAAGTCGCAGAAGCCGAGGAACCGGCCGTCGAAGAAGGTCGCCTGGTACACCACAGGGGTGCGCGCGGTCAGCGCGGTGAAGGTTGCCCACGCGGCGTCGGCCAGTTCCTGGGCGGTGCGTCCCGGTCTGTCCATCGTCAGGACGCCGCCGGGGTAGCGCAGCTCGAAGGCCTGGAGTTGACGCCGTTCGTGCTCGAATCCGAGTGCGGACGTGCGGTCGAGCATGGGGTCCGGTTCGGTGGCAGCACGCGGGATCAGTCCGGTCAGCCCGTCGAGTCGGCGAAGCAATGCGAATTCGCAGGACGCCGCCGCTGCGAGGTCGCTGGCGCTGTAGACGACCCGATCGCCGAGGAGGAACACAAGTGCCCACCCTAGCCATCGACGACAGCGGCGCCGGTCACGTTGCGCGCGGATGCCGACGAGAGGAGGCAAAATGATCGAATGCCATTTTTCGACGGAGCCACCGGTGCTGTCCATTACCGAAACTGGACCGTTCCCGATGCTCGTTTCGGTCTTGTGTTCCTCCACGGTCTCGGTCAGAACAGCGGCCACTATCACCGGTTCGCGCGGGTGCTGAACGGTCGCGGAGTGGACGTGTGGGCGGTCGACCATGTCGGCCACGGTCTCACCGAAGGGGAGTTGACCGACGCGGCTCAGATACCTGGCCTGGCTCAGAATGCGCTGCAGTTGCTCGACATCGCCGAGGCCGAGCATCCTGAATTGGCGTTCGCGCTGATGGGGCACTCGCTGGGTGCCGCGACGGCCATCGCAGCGCTCGGCGCGCATCCGGAGGCGGTCCGGTGCGCTGTGCTGTGTGGCACTCCGAAGTCGGTGACGGGCGCTTCCGACGACCTCTCCGACAATGTGATTCCGATCCTCGCCGTGCACGGTGTCGACGACCGCTTGGCTCCGATCGATGCGGTCCGCGAGTGGATCGGCGGTGTGCCAGACGCGTCCCTGCACGAGTTCGACGACGGTGGCCACGACCTGCTGCACGAGAAGATTCATCTGCAGGTGACGTTGGCGGTCGCGGAGTTCCTCGACGAGCACATGTCCTGACCCGAGAACCGAGAAAGGGCCCGGCGTGCACAGCACGCCGGGCCCTTTCTCCAGGTCGATCTACGAGTAGATGGCCTCGATGTCGCTGCCACGCTCGGAGTGGATGATGTTGCGCTTGAGCTTCATCGTCGGGGTGAGCTCACCGGTTTCGACGGTGAAGTCGTTCTCGAGGATCGTGTACTTCTTGATCTGCTCGGGGTTGGAGACCTTCTTGTTGGCCTCGGCGACGGCCTTGTCGATCTCGGCGACGAGGTCCGCGTTCTTCGACAGCTCCGAGAACGGGATGTCGGCAGAGAGGCTGTGGCGTTCGAGCCAGCCCGGCAGTGCCTCGGGATCGAGGGTGATCAGGGCACCGATGAACGGCTTGGCATCGCCGACGACGAGGCACTGACTGATGATCGCGTTCGCGCGCAGGGCGTCCTCGAGTACCGCGGGAGCGACATTCTTGCCACCCGCGGTGACGATGATTTCCTTCTTGCGGCCGGTGATCGAGACGAAGCCTTCCTGGTCGATCGATCCGAGATCGCCGGTGTGGAACCAGCCGTCGACGATCGCTTCGGCGGTGGCCTTCTCGTTGTGCCAGTAGCCGCTGAACACCACAGGGCCCTTGAGTAGCAGTTCGCTGTCCTCGGCGACCTTGACCGCGTGGCCGTCGATGGGCTTGCCGACGGTGCCGACGCGCTGTTCCTTCGTGGTGTTGACGGTGACGGCTGCGCTGGTCTCGGTCAGTCCGTAGCCCTCGTAGACCGGGACACCCGCGCCGCGGAAGAAGTGGCCGAGGCGAGCGCCGAGGGGGCCACCGCCCGAGACCGCACGATCGCAGTTGCCGCCGAGGGCAGCCCGCAACTTGGAGTAGACGAGCTTGTCGAAGACTGCGTGCTTGAGATTCAGGACCAGGCCTGCGCCGCCCTTCTCCTGGGCCTCGCTCCACTCGATGGCCGTCGCGGCGGCCTTGTCGAAGATGCTGCCCTTGCCGCCGTCGTGTGCCTTCTGCTTGGCCGAGTTGTAGACCTTCTCGAACACGCGTGGCACCGAGAGGATGAAGTTCGGCTTGAAGACGGCGAACTGATCCACCAGTGTCGATACGTCCGAGGTGTGGCCCACGGTCACCTTCGACTCGAACGAACCGAACGACACGGCGCGGGCGAACACGTGCGCCATCGGGAGGAACATCAGTGTGCGGTTGCCCTCGCGCATGGAGTCGTGCAGCGCGATCTGGGTGGCCTGGACCTCGGCGTAGAAGTTGGCGTGTGTCAGCTGCACGCCCTTGGGGCGGCCGGTGGTGCCCGAGGTGTAGATCAGGGTGGCAGGCGAGGCCGCAGTGACCTGGTGTCGGCGGGTGTGCACGTCCTCGTCGCTCACTCCCGCGCCGCGGGTGGTCAGCTCGTCGATGGCACCGCTGTCGATCTGCAGTACCTCACGCAGATCGGCGGCACCGTCGGTGACGTCCGCGAGATTGGAGACGTGCGACGCGGTCTCGACGATCAGCAGCTTGGTCGCGGAATCCTCGAGGATCCACTGCGCCTGGTCGGCCGATGAGGTCTCGTAGATCGCGACGGTGCATCCGCCTGCGGTCCAGATGGCGTAGTCGAGAACCACCCATTCGTAGCGCGTCGCGCTGAGAATCGCGACGCGGTCGCCGAGTTCGATGCCCGATGCGATCAGGCCTTTGGCAACCGCGGTGACCTCTTTGGCGAACTGGCCCGCTGTGACGTCGGTCCAGGTGCCGTTCACGAGTCGCTGGAACGGTACGAGGTTCGGCGACTCCTTCTCGTAGCGGAAGACGGTGTCGGCCATGGAAGCGTCGTCGGGAATGGTGAACGACGCCGGCACTGAATATTCGCGCACTGCTGGACCCCTTACGGAAAAATAGCGTGGTAGTTGTGCATTTCATCACACCCCGGTCCGTAACGCACCACCGAGGGTGTCCGGTTTGTGAATTTTTGGTCGGCTCAGGGGGGAGTTGAGTGTGACTCGGAGTACAACATAACCGTCTTCGGTCGAGTGTCGCCGTCGGGTGGCGTCTGTGAGGCGGCTCGCACGGGGCACCGCCGTCGGCGGTTTCGTCACCTGATCAGCGCAGAAGGGGTCGCAGGGGCCGAGCAGGTACTAAACTCGGCGACATATGAGCACTTCAGAATCTGATCAGGATGCCGCCGTGACGTCTGACGAGACGAGTTCGCCCCCTCCCGTCCAGGGCCACGCAGGTGAGTCGCCTTCGACGACGGGTGACGACGTCACCTTTGCCGATCTCGGAATAGACGAGCGGGTCCTGAAGGCCCTGCGCGACGTCGGTTACGAGAGCCCGTCGCCCATTCAGGCGGCCACCATTCCACCGTTGATGGCGGGTAACGACGTCGTCGGCCTGGCGCAGACAGGAACCGGCAAGACCGCCGCGTTCGCGGTGCCGATCCTGTCCCGTCTCGACGTCTCGCGTCGGGTGCCGCAGGCTCTGGTGCTCGCACCGACGCGCGAGCTGGCGCTCCAGGTCGCCGAGGCGTTCGGCAAGTACGCCACCCACATTCCGGGTCTGCACATCCTGCCGATCTACGGCGGCCAGGCGTACGGCATTCAGCTCTCCGGCCTGCGCAAGGGTGCCCAGATCATCGTCGGCACACCGGGCCGTGTGATCGACCACCTCGAGAAGGGCACGCTCGACCTGTCCGGGCTCGAGTACTTGGTGCTGGACGAAGCCGACGAGATGCTCAAGATGGGGTTCCAGGAGGACGTCGAGCGCATCCTGTCCGACACTCCCGAATACAAGCAGGTCGCGTTGTTCTCGGCCACGATGCCGGCTGCGATTCGCAAGATCTCAAAGCAGTATCTGCACGACCCGGTGGAGATCACCGTCAAGACCAAGACGTCGACGGCACCGAACATCACCCAGCGCTACGTGCAGGTTGCCCATCAGCGCAAGCTCGAGGCTCTCACTCGAATCTTCGAGGTCGAAGAGTTCGAGGCCATGATCATGTTCGTGCGCACCAAGCAGGCCACCGAGGAACTCGCCGAGAAACTGCGCGCACGGGGCTTCTCGGCCGCCGCGATCAACGGCGACATCGTGCAGGCTCAGCGTGAGCGCACCATCGGCCAGCTCAAGAACGGCCAGATCGACATTCTCGTGGCCACCGATGTTGCGGCCCGTGGCCTCGACGTCGACCGTATCTCGCACGTCATCAACTACGACATCCCGCACGACACCGAGTCCTACGTGCACCGCATCGGTCGTACCGGTCGAGCGGGCCGCGCCGGTCAGGCTCTGTTGTTCGTCGCGCCGCGCGAGCGCCATCTGCTCAAGGCCATCGAACGTGCGACGCGGCAGCCCATCACCGAGATGCAGCTCCCGAGCGTCGACGACGTCAACGCGCAGCGCGTGACGAAGTTCAAGGACTCCATCACCGAGAGTCTCGGCAACGAGAATCTGGCGCTGTTCCGCCGCCTCATCGAGGACTACGAGCGCGAGCACGACGTGCCCTTGGTCGACATCGCGGCAGCGCTGGCGATCCAGTCGCGCGACGGCGAAGCCTTCCTTCTGAAGCCGGAGCCGCCTGCCCCACCGCGGGCACCCCGCGAGCCGCGCGAGCCGCGTCCCCCTCGCACCTTCGACGAGGATGCGGCCAGCTCGCATCACCGCAAGACGGGCCAGGAGATGGCGACGTATCGCATCAGCGTCGGAAAGCGGCATAATGTTGCTCCCGGTGCCATCGTCGGTGCCATCGCAAACGAAGGCGGACTGCGCCGAAGCGACTTCGGGCACATCAGCATTCGCCCCGATCACTCGCTGGTGGAGCTGCCGGCCGATCTCGCCGACGAGACGGTCGAGGCGTTGCGCCGGACACGCATCAGTGGCGTGCTGATTCAGCTGCAGCCCGATTCCGGCCCTCCCGGACGCAGCGGTGGGCCGCGCGGCGGCGGGAAGTTCAAGGGAAAGCGCTAGCGCGCAGGACCACCGAACTCGAGCGTTTGGTGGCCGAGGCCACGGGTATCCGCCGGGGCATGACCAATGTCACTCTTCGTGTCAACGGCACCGATCGCGAGATCGACTGCGACACCCGAACCACCCTGCTCGACGCATTACGGGAGAACCTCGACCTCATCGGGGCCAAGAAGGGGTGCGATCACGGACAGTGCGGTGCCTGCACCGTTCTGGTCGACGGTCGCCGGATCAACAGTTGCCTGACGTTCGCGGTCGCGCAGCAGGATCGCGAGATCACCACGGTGGAGGGACTGTCCGACGGCGACACGCTGCATCCGGTGCAGCAGGCCTTCGTCGATCGTGATGCGTTCCAGTGCGGGTATTGCACGTCCGGGCAGATCTGCTCGGCGGTCGCGGTGATCGAAGAAGCCAAGCAGGGATGGCCCAGCGCCGTCACCGAAGACCTCGAGGCCACCGACGTCGAACTCGATTCGGGTGAAGTGCGAGAACGTATGAGCGGTAACCTCTGTCGCTGCGGTGCGTACGCCAACATCGTTCCGGCCGTCCAGGACGCATCGTGAAGACCTTCGAGTACGACGCCGCTACCGCAGTCGACGACGCAGTGGCCCGCCTGGCTCAGGACGAACACGCGATGGTGCTCGGCGGAGGAACCAACCTCGTCGATCTGATGAAGCTCGGGGTCGCGGGCCCGTCGACTCTGATCGACGTGACGCGATTGCCGTTGCACGATATCGAGATAGTCGCCGACGGTTCCCTGCGCATCGGTGCGGCCGTGACCAACAGCGACCTCGCCGTGCATCCGGTGGTGCGTCAGCGCTACCCGGTGCTCTCGCGGGCGGTGCTCTCCGGTGCATCGGGTCAACTGCGCAATATGGCGACCACCGGCGGAAACCTGTTCCAGCGCACTCGATGTGTGTACTTCATGGACTCGTCGAAGCCGTGCAACAAGCGCGAACCAGGCTCGGGCTGCCCTGCGCGTACGGGTGAACACCGAAACCTGGCTATTCTCGGCGCCTCGCAGGCCTGCGTGGCGACGCACCCCTCGGACATGGCGGTTGCGCTGTCGGCGCTCGACGCGCGCATAGTCGTTCGCGGAGTCGACGGTGAACGTGTCCTCGCGATCGACGACTTCTACCGACTCCCGGGGGACGAGCCCGAGCGCGACAATACGGTGGCTCGGGACGAGATCGTGACGGCCATCGAGATTCCGAAGCCGGCCGACACCGCCGTCTCCACCTACCGCAAGGTGCGGGATCGGCAGTCCTACGCCTTCGCGATCGCGTCCGTGGCCGCTGTTCTCGACGTCGAGGACGGAATCGTGCGCGGGGTGTCGATCGCGCTGGGCGGCGTCGCGCACAAGCCGTGGCGAGCACATATTGCCGAGCACGCACTGTTGGGCACGGCCGCCGAGGAGGCGTCTTTCCGGCGGGCGATCGCACTGGAACTCGACGCGGCAGAGCCGTTGCGTGACAACGCGTTCAAGATACCGTTGGTGATCAATCTTGTTTCCCGAACCCTGGTGGAGCTCACAGATTCGGAGGTTCGGTCATGACCGCATCGATCGGACAGTCGATTCGGCGTACCGAGTCCATCGCAAAGGTCACCGGTAGGGCGCGCTACGCCGCGGAACAGCCGCCGGCCGTCGGGCAGTTGTATGCCTGGTACGTGCCCGCCACGGTTCCGGCCGGTACGGTCGAGCACGTCGAACTCGGTGCCGACCCCGCGGTGCACGCCGTCCTGTGGCACGGCAACGCCGAGAAGCTCGGCGCGGTCGAGGATGCCGAACTGCATGTGCTGCAGTCGAACACCGTCGCGTACCGCGGCCAGATCGTCGCCGTCGTAGTGGCCGAGACCCTCCAAGCCGCGCGGGCCGCCGCTGCCCAGGTGCGGGTGCAGTACGCCGACGTCCGTTCTCCCGACAACACGCTGACCGCCGAGCACGGCTCGCTGTACGCGCCCGAGTCTGTCAACGCAGGGTTTCCCACCGACGTGACCGTAGGCGATCCCGACGCGGCGCTGGCCTCGGCAGAGCATCTCATCGACAACTGGTACTCGACTGCTCCGATGCACAACAGTCCGATGGAACCGCATGCCACCACTGCCCACTGGTCCGATGGCGTTCTGACACTGTGGGACTCGACGCAGGCACCGTCGGGCGTTCAGGGAGATCTGGCCACGGCGTTCGGCCTGGAACCTGAGAACGTTCGCGTGATCGCGGAGAACGTCGGCGGTGGATTCGGAGCGAAGGGCAGCACTCGGCCCAACGCGGTCCTCGCCGCCATGGCTGCACGGGCCACCGGCGAGACGGTCAAACTGGTCCTGCCGAGGCAGGCTCTGTTCGATGTCGTCGGCTATCGGACCCCGACGCTCAATCACGTTCGTCTCGGCGCTGATTCGACAGGAACTCTGCAGGCGATCGCGCACGATTCGTTTCAGCAGACCAGCACGATCTTCGAGTTCTGTGAGCAGACTTCGGAATCGACCCGGCACATCTACGCGGCACCGAACCGGCGCACCACCCACCGACTCGCACAGCTGGACGTCGGAACTCCGCGGTGGATGCGGGCACCCGGCGAAGCGCCCGGCATGTTCGCCGTCGAAACGGCGATCGACGAACTGGCTGAGGCGACCGGAATCGATCCGATAGAACTGCGCATCGCGAACGAGCCCGACGTCGACCCAGCGAGCGGCAACCCGTTCAGCTCACGCAGCGTGGTCCAGTGCCTTCGTGAGGGAGCCGAGAAGTTCGGTTGGGACCGTCGGGTCTCGACGCCGGGACAGCGCAGAGAAGGCAACGTCCTCGTGGGCATGGGGGTCGCGACGGCGAGTTACCCGGTGCTGATTTCGCCCAGTACCGCGGCGGCACGCGTGGAGCAGGACGGCTCGATCACGGTGTCCGTCGCCGCGTCGGACATCGGTACCGGTGCGCGGACCGTGCTTCGTCAGATTGCCGCCGATGCTCTCGAGGTCGATGCAGATACCGTCACAGTCGAACTCGGTGACAGCGCTCTGCCGAAAGCACCTGGAGCCGGCGGATCGTCGGGTACCTCGTCGTGGGGTTGGGCCGTCACCAAGGTCTGTCATGCGTTGAAGGATCAGGGGCAATTTCGGCCGGGCAACTCGGCCGAGGCGGATACCACCGATGACGTCGAAGGGCAGAAGGAGCTGGCGCGCATGGCCTTCGGTGCCCAGTTCGCCGAGGTGGCCGTGGACATCGATACCGGTGAGGTGCGGGTGCGGCGGATGCTCGGGGTGTTCGGCATCGGCGCGGTGATGAATCCGCGGTTGGCCAGGTCTCAGCTCATCGGCGGTATGACGTTCGGGCTCGGGATGGCTTTGATGGAGAGTGGCATCGTCGATCACGAGTTCGGTGGCTTCGCCAATCACGACCTCGCCGAGTACCACATTCCGGCATGTGCGGACGTCACCGATCTCGAGGCCGTGTGGATCGACGAGGTCGATACAGAACTCGCGCCGATGGGCGGCAAGGGAATCGGTGAGATCGGTGCGGTCGGTTCCTCGGCGGCCATCGGTAACGCGGTCTACAACGCCACCGGCGTCCGAGTCCGCGACCTTCCGATCACCTTGGACAAGGTGCTAGAGCAGCTGCGCCGCATGTGATGCTCCTATGAGTGTCAAGTGGCGGTTTTCTGGGTGAGAAGTTGGA
>NZ_JAPWIJ010000009.1 GCF_027270735.1 Rhodococcus ruber
GCGCCGATGGTACTGCACTCGACAGGGTGTGGGAGAGTAGGACACCGCCGAACACAACCATCCCAGTATGCCCCCGACCATCCGGTCGGGGGCATACTGCATTTCGAAACCATCGCCCCCACAACCCAACCCGCCGCACCGATCGCGAATCGATTCTCATCGACCATGCTCGCCAACGGTTGGTTGTGTACCAAGGGCTCGGTTCTGTGGCACAGTCGAAGTCGATGAAACTCGCCGTCGATCAGCACCGCGTCAGCAGAATTCTGCTCGATTTCGATCTGAGCATCGAATTCGACGACGGAGCCACCATTTCCTTCAGTGAAGTGGTGATCGATGACCTCACGGTCGACGAAGACAATCAGTTCGAGGGTTTACGGGCCCTCGCGGCCTTGCACGGTCTCGTGTGCGAAGACGTCGACTACGACCAGTCGGGCGTGCTGCGAATGGCATTCGCCGGCGGGCACACAGTGGTGGCTTCTCCCCGCGACGAAGTCGAATCCTGGGAGTATTGCGCCGCAGACGGGTCCACCGTCCTGTGCGGACCGGAAGGGGCCGTCGAATCGTGGCCGGCTCCTGAGCACCTCAGCACGGAAGTATCGACTGTCGAAGGTCTCCCTTCGATCGGTGCAACCGTGGTTCGGTTGTCGACGGGTGACGAGCCGGCTGTCGAATTCTCGGACGGCACCAAGCTGCTGTTCGATCTTCCGCTCGATTCCGGCTATCTCGTATTGCGGGAGAGCGTCACGTCGAGCACCATCTCCGAAGAAGGTACCGACCAGTCCCACGGGGATTGGGTGGTCGAGCTGTCCTCGGGACACGTGATCTTTTATCGGCCGCGAACCACGTAGGGCTTTCCGAACTGGGTTTCGACACCGGGTGAGTACAGCACCGAGTCCGGCGGGCGTGTGCTGACGCCGGGCAGGCCTGCTGCAGCCACGAGTTCGTCGGAGCAGTGGGTCAGTTCCGCATCGACCAGGTTCCAGTGCCGGTGCACGTTCGGTACGTACAGCAGCCTGCCGGCCAGCGAGGTGTGCAATCCCCATCGCGCCGTGAGAAAGACTGCCAGTGGGTTCTCGGACATGTCGCGTGTTCCCCGGACGATTCCGAAATCGGTCGTGGCACCTCGCCGCGGCGGAGCGAGGCGTTTGCTGCGGTAGCCGATCGTGGTGGTGTCGTCGTCGATGTCGATCGAGGCCCAGCGATACGGAATGCGAGCGAGGTTGGTGCCCAACACGACTGCCAGTCTGGAAGCCTCCAGCGATCTGAACACGACGCCGCGTCGACCCTCTGCGTCGACGGAGTACAGCCGGACGTTGATCTCCCCGAACGTACCGAAGTACGGAACAGGGTGCCGATATCCGAGGCCTGCACCGACCATGTGAAAGCCGATCAGCCCGACCCACGTGGAACCGTCGAACTCGTCGGGTTCACACCCGTCGGGAAGCAGCGGAGCGACAGCCGAGCTGGGCACTTGCCAGTGCAAGAAGACCAGCCGTTCCCAGCGCTGATCCATCACGATCGGACGAGGCAACAGCGGTGGCCGCGGCCAGAGGCGTCGGGCATCGTCTCGATTCATGGTTCGAGCGTATGCGCGCGGCGTCAGATAGCGGTGAATCGGGCGTGCACGCTCGCAGCGATCGTGATGTTCTCGGGTTTGAGCGCAAACCCGGTCGGTGCAGACTTCGCGGCGAACATACGAGGGGAGGCGTCGGGGCCGCCGTGCTCGGCGGTCCCCGGCAGCAGACCTGGATCGGCGATCGCGACGGCGCGCACCCCCGTTCTCCCCAGGCTCGACGCGTAAGCCTCGGCCTTGGCCACCGCGTCCCGAACGGCAAGTTCGCGTACTGCCAGCGTGTGCGAGATCCGGCTCGATGCGGTCAGGTCCCAATCGAAGTGATCGATCGACACTCCCTCGAGCGCAGAGGCGGCGTAGACGAAGGCGTCGACCAGGTCGAGTTGGCTGAACTGTACTTCGACGGATGCCTCCGCTTGGTAGACGTACGGCAATTGTTCGCCGTCGTGATTGAACGGCCTGTTTCGCGAGTGCCGCACCTGATCGACAGACCACCGATCGATGGGGCCGCCGTCGCTGCTGTAGAGGGGTTCGACGAGACGCGTCAGCTCGCGGACGAGCTGCTGGGCAGGCTCGGACGCCGACTCCGCCGTTCGTCCGTCGGTACGGACGGTCAGCGACAGCGTGCACTGCTCGGGCGGATAGGTGGCT
This sequence comes from Rhodococcus ruber, assembly GCF_027270735.1. Lineage (GTDB taxonomy): Bacteria > Actinomycetota > Actinomycetes > Mycobacteriales > Mycobacteriaceae > Rhodococcoides > Rhodococcoides rubrum_A. The sequence continues at coordinate 2,225 of NZ_JAPWIJ010000009.1, forward strand.
GCGCCGTGACCGACGACTGTGATGTCGAGTGCTTCAGGGCTCATGGCGTCCAGTCTCGCATCCGCGCACCGATATTCACCGAATCTCAACAGTGCTGGCCGACGCGGCAGGTGGGGAGGACAATTGCGAACATGCTTCCTGTTCTCGATCTTGCATCCGCCGAAAACGACCCCCGCGCGTTCCAGCGGTCTCTGCGCGAAGCTGCTCATCGTTCCGGCTTCTTCTATCTCGTCGGACACGGGATCGAGACCGAACGGATGCACGAGGTGCTGCGTCTCGCGCGTCGGTTCTTCGCTGTGCCGGACCATGTGAAGGACGAGATCAGTCAGCTGAAGAGCCCGCACTTCCGCGGCTACTCACGGGTGGGTGGGGAGCTGACCAACGGCCGGGTGGACTGGCGGGAGCAGATCGACATCGGACCCGAGCGCCCGGCAATCGACGGGGCCGAGGGGTACTGGAACCTGCAGGGTCCCAATCTGTGGCCGTCACAGCCCACAGGGTTCAGAGAGACGTTCGAGGAGTGGGAGCGCACGGTATCGGGTCTCGGACTTCGTCTCCTGCGACATTGGGCGCAATCCCTCGGAGCCCCCGAGAATGTGTTCGACGATGCTTTCGCCACCGCGCCCGCAACGCTGATGAAGGTCGTCCGCTATCCGGGTACTCCCGATCATTCGCAGGGCGTCGGCGCACACAAGGATTCCGGGGTGCTGACGCTGCTCCTCGTCGAACCGGAGTCGTCGGGACTCCAGGTGGAGACGACTCCCGATACGTGGATCGATGTGCCGCCGTTGGCCAGGGCATTCATCGTCAATATCGGCGAGTTGTTGGAGGTGGCGACCGGAGGCTATCTCCGGGCCACGCGGCACCGGGTGGTCGCGCCGGGGCCCGGCATCGACCGGATATCGGTGCCACACTTTCTGAGCCCGGCCCTCGATGCCGTCGTCCCGGTGATCGAACTGCCCGCCGAATTGGCGCAGCATTCACGAGGAGTCGAGAACGACCCCGACAACCCCATCTACAGCACCTACGGTGAGAACGCGTGGAAGTCCCGCACGCGAGCACACCCTGATGTGGCCGAGTTGCACCACGGCATTGCTCCGGCCGGTCGGCAGTCTGTCTACTGACTCCGACCGCGGCCCTGACGTGACGCGCGGTACTGGGCCCAGGCCCCGGTGCACCACAGCGCCCAGACGATCAGCAGCGGCTGGAACAGCAATCGGATTCCTCGTGCTGCGTCGGAGTCGAGGCCGAACGCGTCGGTGTGGGTGACGAATTGCGAAATGTTGCCGGGGAACACCGCGACGAAGAAGGCCGCGACCACCCACCCGACAAGCGGTGCGCGAGCGGTCCAGAACAGCAGCGCCAGCCCGAGCCCGATCTCGACGACCCCCGACGCCAACACGACGAAGTCGGTGCTCAGTGGCACCCACCCGGGCACCTGGGCTGCGAAAGTACTGCGCGCCCAGAACAGGTGGCTCAGACCGGCGAAGACGAGGAACGCCCCGAGTACGACCCGGCCGATGGTGCGAGATATCGATTTCGTCATTGCGTCATGAGACACCACGGGCACACTGGGCACCATGACCGGGAGCACCCCAACCGACCCAGGGCGTCGCCGATGGGTACTGCACGTCGACCTCGACCAGTTCATCGCTGCCGTCGAAGTGCTGCGGAACCCCGATCTGGCGGGCAAAGCCGTGGTGGTCGGCGGTAGGGGAGATCCCACCGAGCGCGGTGTGGTCTCGACGGCGTCGTACGAGGCGAGGGCCGAGGGTGTCGGTTCCGGGATGCCGCTGCGAGTCGCCGCGAAGAAAATTCCCGACGCGATCTTTCTCCCGGTCGACAAACCGGCGTACGACGAGGCGTCTGCGATGGTGATGGACACGCTGCGAACGTTGGGTGTCGTAGTCGAGGTGATCGGCTGGGACGAGGCATTTCTCGGTGTCGAGACCGACGACCCGGAGCGCTTTGCCAAGACAGTGCACGACGCGGTGTTCGACGCGACAGGGTTGCATTGCTCGGTCGGTATCGGAGACAACAAGTTACGAGCCAAGATCGCTACCGACTTCGACAAACCGCAGGGCATCTATCGCCTGACAGAGAACAATTGGTTCGAGGTGATGGGTGCACGTGGTACCGACGCGCTGTGGGGGATCGGCAAGAAGATCTCGAAGAGGCTTACCGCACTGGATATCTCGACCGTCCGAGAACTGGCCGATGCCGACGACGCGGACCTGGCCGCGGCGTTCGGACCGAAGATCGGCCCCTGGCTCGGAACGAAGGGGCGGGGTGTAGACCTCGCGCCGGTCACCTCCGAGCCGTGGGTAGCGCGGTCACACAGTCGCGAGGTCACGTTCCAGACCAACGTCGCCGATTGGGCCGCGATCCGGCACGAGGTCGCGGCGTTGACGTCGAAAGTGTTGGCAGACATCGAAGCCGAGAATCGGCCGGCCGTACGAGCCGCACTGAAGATCCGCTACGCGCCGTTCGAGACGCACACCGTCAGCGCACCGATCGCTGGTGTGCCGACCTTCGATCCAGAAGTACTGACCTCGGCTGCGGTGGCGTTGGTGGATCGTCTCGATCACAGTCGAGAAGTCCGCCTGATCGGAGTCAGGCTCGAAATGACTCCACCGCAGTCGGTCTGACTACTTTCGGCCCGCTGCCCAGCGCAGTCCCCAGCCGTACTTCTTGTCGAGGTCGGCCTGACTGCCCTGGATGTACTCGACCTCACGGGTGACCGTGATTCCGGCAGACGTGTTCTCCAACAATGCGATAGAGCAGATCCGTGCCGAGTTCTCGGCCGAATCGAGGCGTACCTCCACCTGAGGTCCGCTGGTGGGGTACAGCGTCACCACTCCGTCGACTGCGGCCCAGTTCGGTGCGCCGTCGTAGATCATCGCGAAGATCAGGATGCGGGCGAACTTCTCGGGATGGGCGAGATTGATGTGCATGTTCTCGCCGCCGCTGACCGAGCCGGAACGGTCGTCGCCGTCGAGAGCGATGAACGGCGCGTCCTGCAGCGAACCGAAGCTGTTTCCGAGCGCTTGAACAACGCCTTTGGAGCCGTCGCGCAATTCGTAGAGGCACCCGAGGTCGAGATCGACTCCGCCCGAACCGTACGACGCGGCGGCCAACTTGGCCAGGAAGCCTTTCTTCTTCGGCTGTGCCGCAGGTGCGCCGCTGGACCAGTTGAGGTTCACCCGCATCGAGCCCTGCTTTTCGCCGGACTTGGTCAGGCTGATGGTCGGCGATGCTTTGGACAGCGTCACTTTGCTCAGACTGACCGGAGCGCCGGCCTGCGATGCCGAGGGTTGCCCGGTCGAGGGCTTGCGGGTGTAGTCGATGGCCATGGTGGTGCCTTCCGAACGGTCGATTCCCGGATCGTGATGTCCGGTTTGGGCGGTCCGTCGAGAATAGCCGCAAACCTGGCGATCGACGCTCGGTGTCGGCCGGACATCGAACGGTAGATGGAGGCACCTGCGACAGAACTCGGCGCGACGAGCGAGACCTCGCGGGTCACCCGTCGCGCCGATGTGGACAGACGTGAGGTCCGATCAGGGCCGGGGCACGTTGCGCAGGTTCGACTTCGCCATCCGAACGGCCTCGCCGACGCCGCCGTTGAGGACGACCTTGCTCATCGCCAACGCAAATCCCTTGAGCTGCTCTCCGGTGAGAGTCGGCGGCACCGACAGAGCCAAGGGATCGGTGATCAGCTGGACCAGCGCCGGACCGTCGACAGAGAACGCGGTCTCGAGGGCGCTGCGGATGTCACCAGGCTGCTCGACGCGTTGTGCATGGATACCCGCGGCTGCAGCGATGCCCGTGTAGTCGACCTGGGGCACGTCGACGCCGAAGTCGGGCAGGCCGTCCACGAGCATCTCGGCCTTGACCATGCCCAGCGTCGAATTGTCGAACAGCACGATCTTGACGGGCAGCTTGTACATCGCGACGGTCAAGAGTTCGGAGAGCAGCATCGAGAAGCCACCGTCGCCGGAGATCGAGACAACTTGGCGGCCCGGGTTGGCGAACTGTGCTCCGATGGCGTGCGGCAATGCGTTGGCCATGGATCCGTGCAGCATCGACGCGACGAAAGCTCTACGGCCGGTGGGGTTGATGTAGCGCGCGGTCCACACGTTGCACATGCCGGTGTCGGTGGTGAACACTGCGTCGCCGGCGGCGAGGTCGTCGAGAACCGACGCAGCGTACTCGGGGTGGATCGGAACGAGCTTCTCGGCGTTGCGGGTGTACGCGCCGACGGTCTTGCCCATCAGGTCGTTGTGCTTGTCCACCCACTTCTCCACGTAGCGGCGGTCTGTTTTGCGGGTGACCAACGGAGCCAATGCATTCAGGGTGGCCCGAACATCACCGTGGATGGGGTACTGCACCGAGGTTCGACGCCCCAGCTTGGTGGGATCGATGTCGATCTGCGCGGTCGTGACGTCCTCGGGAAGGAACTGCTGGTACGGGAAGTCGGTGCCGAGCAGGATGAGTAGATCCGCGTCGTGGATCCCGGCATGCGCAGCTCCGTACCCGAGCAAACCCGTCATGCCGACGTCGTACGGGTTGTCGTACTGGATGAACTCCTTGCCGCGCAACGAATGTCCGACGGGAGCGCCGATGGTGTCGGCGAATGCGACCACCTCGTCGTGGGCACCCTTGACGCCGTAGCCGGCGAAGATCGCGACCTTCTCGGCGTTGTTGATGGCGTCGGCCAGTCGCTGGATGTCCGCCGCGGGCGGTGTGACGATCGGTGCCGCGGGAATGGCGATCGGGTCCATCGTTCCGGCGGCCGACAGTTCGGCGATATCGCCTGGGAGCGTCAGGACCGACACCCCACCTCCGGTGATGGCGGCATTGATCGCCGCACGGAACACCCGAGGTGCCTGCTCCGCGGTGGAGACGAACTCGTTGTAGAGAGAACATTCGCCGAAGAGTCGATCGGGGTGTGTCTCCTGGAAGTAACCCGAGCCGATCTCACTGCTGGGAATGTGCGACGCGATCGCCAGAACCGGTGCGCCGGAGCGGTGGGCGTCGAACAGTCCGTTGATCAGATGAAGGTTTCCCGGGCCACACGAACCAGCGCATACGGCCAGAGCGCCGGTGGTCTGCGCGTCGGCCGAGGCAGCGAACGCCGCGGCCTCCTCGTGTCGCACGTGAATCCAATCGATACCGCCCTTGGCCGATCCGCCGGTACGACGCACTGCATCGACCACCGGATTGAGACTGTCGCCGACGATGCCGTAGATGCGTTGTACGCCGGCGTCGACGAGTCCGCGAACGAGCTGATCGGCCACTGTGGTGGGCATGTGAAATTCTCCTCGGATGTAGTGGCGCGTTCGGATCGATGTGCCTCACGTGCGCCAGTTCGACGCCTTCCCTGTGCCGAGGGCGTATCAAACATAGAAGTGCAGCACGATCGCTACCGCAAGAGGAAAGACCAGGTAGAGGCCCGGCGCGATCTCCGTCACGTGGCGATATTCCTGCCAGCACCCAACCGGTTTTGCGGGTGGCCCTACGCAGACAACCGCAACACCCGGAGGGACGCTGCGGTTCCCAGCACCAGTACCCCGGTCGCGATGGCGAAGGCGATCGAATAAGAATCGCCGATGGCGGGCGCGACGATCAGTGGGCCGAGTACCTGCCCGACGCCGTAGACCGCAGTCAGTGTTGCCGCGGTACGTCCGATGGGCAATGTCTGGGCGGTGCTCATCGTCAGCATCGTGATGCCCATGAACGTTCCGCCGAACAACAGAGCCGAGAACACAGCGGCGACGGTGTTTCCGGTCAGAGCGGGAAGGACCGCGGCGACGGTCTGCAAAGCGAATGCTGCCACCAGGGCGCTGCGCATGCTGGTTCGCCGAGCAATTCCCTGCCACAACACGGTCGCCGGTACCGAGGCGAATCCGACGACGATCCACACCGCCGGACCCACCGACGTACTGCCGTGGCCACCGACCGCCGCCACGAGAAACGTACCGACGACGATGTAGCCGAGCCCCTCGAGGAAGTACGCGAACAGCAGTGTTCGCCAGATGGTCCGGGTCCTGCGATCGATGTCGCCGGATGCAGCCTGCGTTGCGGGCTCGGGATGCACCCGTAGCGTCCACGCCGGGGCGACGAGGACCGCTGTCAGCACCGCCGAGCACACCCACAGCGCCTCCCACGACAGATGTGGCCCGACGAGCAACGTCAGTATGCCCGACGCCGCGATGCCTGCACCGACGCCGCCGAACGCGATCCCGGGTGACGCACCGTCGGCACTGTGCTTGGTGACGGTGCTCGCGCACGCGATGAACACCGCGGCGCTCGCCAGGCCTGCCAGGAATCTCAGGGCAGAGAACGCTGCGGTGGAATGCACAGCAGCCATGGCCAATTCGCTGGCGATGAGCACGACAGTCCACAACCGGAACGATGTCGTCGTGTTGATCGAGGGACGCACCGACAGTGCGATCGCGCCGACGAGATAGCCGGCATAGTTCGCGGTCGCGATGACGGCACCGCTGCTCGGGGTCAACTCCGCCGCGTCGACCATGATCGGTAGCAGCGGCGTGAACACGAATCGCCCGACGCCCATCGCGGCCGCGAGTCCGGCCGCGGCAGCGAACGACAGTCGACGGCCGTTCATGGCGAGCACCCCCCCTAGGTCGTTAGCCGGGCCAACGGTACTCGCCGCAGTCACGGCTCCGGAATCGGACCGGACGGAACCGATCCGAGCCCGCGGGCGTCAAACCCGATGACGCCGATTCACCGGGCGTCGATACGGTGCGACTCGGGGGAGCGTCATGACAGTGAATGTGGATCCAGTGATCCTGCGGCAATTTTCGAATGTGTTGTCGGGAACCGGGGAGGCGATCGCCGAGTTGAATACCCTCGCCCCGTTCCGCGAATCCGAGAATGCGCTGCAGGGTACCGACTTCGGCGCAGCATGTGCGGCGGCCGCGGCAGCGGCGGCGGGAGCCGTTGCAGCACTGGCCGGCCGGGCCGAATGCGTCGCGGACATTGCCCGCGGCGTCGCGCAGAACTACGAGATCGCCGACGACGAACTCGCCCGTTGCCTCGCTGCGATGGACCAGCCGAAGTGACGCCGACAGTGCCGCACGTCGCCGGCTGGGAACCGGAGTCGATGCGCAAGACGATGATCGAACTGGCCGAGATAGTCGAACGTGTCAACGGCCAGCGCACCGGGGTGTTGGAAGAGCAGGATGTGCTGGCCGAGACGTGGACCGGCGAGGCTGCGAGCGCTGCAGCAGAACGCGTGGTGACCGAATGCACCCGGATGAGCTCCGTGTGCGGTGAGATCGATTCCCTCGGTAGGGCATTCGAGACCGCAGCAGGAATGGTCGACGCCGCGAAGGCCCACCTGCAGGCGCAGGTGTCGGCGGCAACGGCGAGCGGGTTCGCCGTACAGGCAGACGGTGTGGTCGATCCCGGTGGAATGATCGCGCTGATCCCGGACAGCCTGGGCGACGAGAAGATACGCCAGGCCGACGAACTGCGCTCTGCTGCAGCGCAGTTGACTCGGGATATTCAGAGTGCTCTGAACCAGGCCGAAAAGGCCGCGCTCGACGCTGCCGAGCAGCTGGTCGGCCCCACGAAGCTGTTGACAGAGTTGGCGCTCACCAGCCCGACCGGACAGTTCGTGGAGAACCCGGACGGATCGTTCTCGTGGATGCCGGATTGGCCGACGACCGTGGCGGCGTCGGTCATCGGTGCAATGACCGACGCAACGAAGAGGGCGCTGGAACTTCCAGGTGTCGGTTCCGTGGACGACGTCGCCAAAAACATCGGTCGCGGACTCGGGGCGTTCGGTGCGGTCGCCGGAACGATTCCCTCGATTGCACACGATATCGACGAAGGAGTGGACCCGACCGAGGCAATCCTGGTGAATTCGGCGAGCACGGCCGTCGGTCTGGCGGCCGCAAGCTACGTGACGTACGCGCTCACCGGACTCGGGGGCGTAGCGGGCTCGTGGTTTCCGGGGCCTGGAACGGTTGCCGGCGCCGCCGCAGGGGTCGCGTTGGGAACCCTCGTCGGGGGCACCGTGAGCCACGGCGTGTCCAAAGTCTTCGAGTGGACATTGCGATGATCGACCGCAGAGACGATCGTGCCGTGCCGCGGCAGGAGGGTCCTCCGGCATATTCAGTTCGTAAAAGCGTTGTGGGACAGACGAAGCCACTATGGGTGCGAACGTGGCGCAGTGTGCATGTCGGGTGGCTCATAGCGTTCGTCGGCCTCGCTGGGGCATCCGTAGCGATTCTTGTGACCCTCGTCCTTCTGTTCGAGCCCCTTCCCCCGGATGTGCTCATGGGCTTGTTGTGGCCCGCGTTTCTGGTGATCGTGGCACTCGGACAGTCTGTGGTGATGTCCGGTGTAGGGTCTGCGCGGCTGTCGCGTTTCGTGCGACCGATCGAGGTTGCTGCGGAGGGACGTGGTTTGTCCGTGCCCGGGCGGGGAGACTTCCTGATCCGGAGCTTCATCTTCGCCCTCGCGGTTCTGCTCGGCGTTTCCTACTTCTACTGGAGGGATGACGAACCCGGACGTCGCCAGTTCAGGGCGGAGATCTCGACGCTCGTCGGAGCCCCGGTGGTGCTGCTGTGCTTCGTCCTCGGTTTCGTCATCGTCAACCGGACGAGAATTTCACTGCATCCCGACGGCATAGTGCAGGAGATCTATCGACGTCGGGCATGGAAGGTGATCAGCGACGTCACGGTTGTTCCGTGGGACGGGATTGTCGGCCTGCAGCCACAAACACATCCGAATCCGGCGGTGCCCCATCCGCACTTGTACCCCACTGTCCGGGTTGTGTATCGCGAAGCCGACAGCGAATCGGATCAGGAGCTGATACTGATGGTGTGCGAGAAGAAGGTCGAACCGAACTCGTTGCTCGCGCTGTTGCAATGGTGTCGCGACAATCCCTGGGCTCGTGAGCAACTGGGGCACGACGATGCGCGCGAGTTGCTGCGTCCACCCAGTCTGCTCGAGCGCATCCGCGCCGACCGAGCCGCCTCGATCTCCGCTGGAAGGAATGCTGTCCAGTGACGGTTCGAGAGGGATCGATCGAACGTTTCCTGCAGCAGCAGGGTGTCGAACTCGTGTCCGTACATCGCAGCGAATGCACCAGGTTCGGTCTCGAACTGCCGACAATGCCGGGCTGGGACCTGGTTCCCGAGTACCTGTTCCCGCATGCCACCGCGGTGCTGTGTTCGCCGTCGAACGCCGTCGACGGGTTCGTGCCGAATGCAATGGCTCTGGTGGGTAAGTTCACGCGGTCCGTGGACCCGATATCGCTGCTGGAGTGCGGGTTCGGAGACTCACGGGGGTTGCCGGGTTGGGTCGAGGTCAGTCGCGACCGAGCACCGCTGCGCGGATTCCCGTCCGTCTCGATCGCCGGTCGATACGACTGGGACGGTCGGACGCTGTTCGCCCGGACCCGCTATGTGGTCGTCCAGCACATCGTCGATCAGTACCTCGTGCAGATGACGGTCACCCTGCCCGACCTGACCAGGGATCGATTGGGTTGGGCAGCAGACGAGTTCGTAGACGAGGTGCGGATCGGACAACGCTAGTGTGTGGGCAACGAGCGCAACAGTGTCGCCACGTCATTCGTCTCGGCGATGGCATCGACGACGCCTTCGAGGATCGTGGCGTCGGCGTCACCGACCAAGCGAGCTATCTTGGCACGCAGGGCGGCGTAATCCATCGGGAAGTGATCGATGTCGCCCAACGGATTCGGAGCAGTCGCCGACACCGTCGTTCCGTCTCTGAACGCGATCGTCACTTCGGCGGCTCTCCGTGCAGGTAGCAGCGCATCGAGTTCGCTCGATGACTCGACGTTGACCCGTGCGCTGAACAATTCCGCCGACGTGAAAGTCGTACCTGTGGGATTCAGTGAGTCGACGTCTATCGCATCGGACACAAAAGCGGTCGCCACCACGAAAGGAAGCGAGAACATCGCGCCCAGCCTGCTGGACGGGTGCCGCCGAAACAGCGGTTCTGCCAACGAATGCGTCCGCACCCGCACATGCTCGATGTCGTCCACGGACCACTCGGCATTCGAGCGCAGGCTCTGTACGGCGTCCACAGCCGCGTGTGTGTACGAGCAGCTGGCGTGCTGCTTCGCGTAGCCCTCCAGCGTGAGCCATCGATCACCGAGGTCCTCGGTCAGCTTGGCCGTGTTCAAGGTGCCGACAATTGCGCCTAGGGTGTGTTCGATAGCGCCCGAATTGTGGACCATCCCCGATCTGGCCAGTTTGGCTGCGCTGACGCCTGCCCGTGCAGCACCGCCGATCCACAGGTTTCGGGAGAAATTCCCGTCGAGGACCACCGCCCACGGTGCCACCTGAACCAGCGCAGACGACGAATCGATCGCCGCAGCAACCTCGTTCGCACCCGCACCATGGATGATGGCAGCTGCCGTGGCCGCACCGGTAGCACCCCAGTGCCCGTGGGTGTGCCAGGAACTGTGGCGGGTCAGTGCCCAGCCGAATCGAGCAGCAACCTCGTATCCCGCCACGACGGCCGTCAGAAACGTCGAGCCGGTAACCGGCGTCGATGCCAGCCTGGTCGCAGCGATCGCCGCTGGTAGCACATGAGCAGCAGGATGACCGGCGGCGTATTTGTTGCCCTCGTCGAGTTCGAGGCAACACGACGCGATCGCGTCGAGCTCGGCCGCAGTGTCGACAGTGGTGCCGGCGCTCCCACCGATCGGGTGCGTAAATCCTGGCTCGGCCGACCAGTTCCTGCGCAATTCGACCATCTCCGCGGAGCGCGCACCGGCGAGGGTGACGCCCAGCAGATCGAACAGGATCAAGCGGACTCGGTCGCCCAGTGGTGCGGGCAAGGGTGCGCCCCTGAGTTCGACCATCACGGCTGACAGGCGATCAATCGCATCAATATGTTCCGTTGAGCGAAACGCTTTGGAGTCATCCATTCGTGGACTGTATTAGGTCCTGAACGGAAGAGTCAATGATCGAGACGGGTAAGCAGGGGACTGCTACGCTCGGCCTACTGCCGGTGCGACTCTCAGTGATTCTCAAACGTTCCGGCTAGCGAAACAAAATTACGCTGGTGTGAGGTGTCTGCTCAGCGTCGAACGAGGAGATGAAGCAATGTCCGATCAACTTCTTCGTGCCGTCCAGGGGGGCGTGCATGCAGTCGATCTCGGTAGGCAGCTGAGGGTCGGCATGCCGCAGTCGCCGAATCATCCGCAGTTCTGGCACACGTTGCCGCGCAGGCACGGTGACATGACTCGTGCGGATGGCGGCAGCGCCGCGAACGACATGATCACCACCGGAACGCATGTGGGCACACACATCGATGCCCTTGCTCACGTCAGCCAGGACGGCAAACTGCACGGCGGGGCCGATGCAGGTCAGTCCTGCCTCGGTGGAAAATACGTCGAACACGGCGTGCACACCATCGAGCCCATGATCCGCCGCGGTGTCCTGCTGGACATCCCGAGGCTCCTCGGCATCGGCCGATGCGAGGGCGGATACGAGATCACTGTCGACGATCTCGAATCAGCCTGTGCTGCAGAGGGCGTCGAGGTCGAACCCGGTGATGTCGTCCTGATTCGTAGCGGCTGGGGCCAGCTGTTCGCCGAGGGCCTGCCCTACGTAGGTGGACCGTCCGGTGTTCCCGGAGTCGGAGAAGCAGGCGCACAGTGGTTGGCGGGCAAAGGCGTACACGCTGCAGGTGCCGACACCATCGCGTTCGAGCGGCTCGCTCCCGGCGGCGGCCACGGTCTGCTACCCGCACACCGAGTTCTGTTGGTGGAGAGCGGTATCTACATCATCGAGGCACTCGACCTCGAAGAGCTCTCCCGCCAGGAACTCTTCGAGTTCACGTTTCTCCTCGTGCCGCTGAACATCTTCGGCGCAACGGGTTCGCCGGTCCGCCCGTTGGCGGTGAGGTCCGCATGACCGAACGCACACTCGCGCAGCACATCGCCCATTTCGCCGCGACCACCCGCTACCAGGATCTACCCGAGGCAGTTGTCGCCTCGGTGGGGATGCGAGTACTCGATACGCTCGGCATCGCGGTCGCTGCCACCGACCTCGATACCAGTCGGGCCGCGACCGCATGGGCACGCGAACAAGGTGGGTCGGCAACGGCGTCCGCCGTCGGACTCGATGTCGCACTGCCGCCTGCCATGGCCGCCTTCGTCAACGGCGTGCTCGCACACTCGCTCGATTTCGACGACACCCATCTGCCATCGATCCTGCACCCGAGTGCCAGCGTGGTGCCTGCGGCACTCGCAGCCGCTCAGGAGCACGGAACCGACGGTCGAGAACTCGTACGGGGCATCGCGATCGGGCTCGAGGTATGTGTACGGATCGGGATGGCGGGGTTCGATCCCGAGACCAAGAATTCGGTCTTCTTCGAGCACGGTCAACACGCCACCTCCATCTGCGGTGCCATGGGCAGCGCCGTGGCCGCAGCGGTCATCGGTGGTGCATCCGAGGAACAGATCGTGGACACGATGGGGATTGCGGCGTCGATGGCGTCGGGAATCATCGAGGCCAACCGCACCGGCGGAACGGTCAAGCGTATGCACTGCGGCTGGGCTGCGCATTCCGCGCTGTCTGCGGCCGGGCTTGCGCGACATGGGATCACGGGGCCGCCGACTGTGCTGGAAGGACGGTTCGGCTTCTTCCAGGCCTGGTTGCACGAGCCGGGCCGAGCGAACGAAATTCTGGACGGACTCGGCTCCGAGTGGGCCGTCCCCGGAATTTTCTTCAAGCCCTACCCGGCCAATCACTTCACTCACGCTGCGATCGACGCGGGAGCAGCGCTGCGGGCGAGGGGAATCGGGCCGGAGCAGATCGAGAAGCTGGAGCTGGGGGTGCCTGCGGCGAACCTGCGGACCATCGGCGAACCCATCGACGTCAAGCGCACGCCCGAGACCGGATATATGGCTCAGTTCAGTGGCCCCTACGCGGTGGTGGTCGGCTTGCTGGGCGGAGGCGGACTCGGTGCTGCGCTGGAGGACTACACGGACGAGTTGGCGAAGTCGGCCGATCGGCGAGCGCTGATGGCCAAAGTGGACGTCGTTCCGGATTCCCGGTGCGATGCCATTTTCCCGCACCAGTTCCCAGCGGTACTGACTGCGACCCTGACCGACGGAACAGTCGTCGTCGAAGAGGTGCTGACCACCCGTGGAGGACCCGAACGGCCGCTGTCGTTCGGTGAGGTCTCGACCAAGTTCACCAGCAATGCGGGGCCGTTCCTCTCCGACGTCGAACTGAAGGAACTGGCCGGTCGATGCGATCGACTCGGGGACCTGACCGACATCGGAACACTGCTCGCGCCGTTGACCGATCTGAAATCGACCAGGCAGCAATAGGACAGTCCTCGGGCACCGTTACTCGTGTGGCGGTGCCCGAGCCGGTTTTCACGCGCGGGCGAGGATCTCCCGCGCACCACGTACCACTGCTTCGTCGACGAAACGGCCGTTGTCGTCGACGGTCGGGCCACCCTGGGCCACGTCGTACAGTTCCACCAGTCGACGTGCGGCAGCGACGTCCTCCGTCGACGGCGTAAGTGCGGCATTGATGATCGGAACCTGGCTCGGGTGCAACGCCGTTCGGCCGCGGAACCCCATCTGCACGAAACGTGCTGTGGTGGTGACGAATCCGTCCAGGTCCCGGAAGTCGGTCGACGTCGGAGCGATCGGTGCGGCCAAACCTGCGGCAGCGCAGTCGATCACGACGCTCGCGCGGATTCCGTCGATCATCGCTTCCGTGGACTCCGAACGGGTGATCCGCAAGTCCGCGAGCAGGTCGACTTCACCGATCCCGAACGTTCGAACTCTGTTGCATCGAGCCATCTTCGGCAGAGCACGTAAGGAGTGAGCCGTCTCGATCAGTCCGATCAGCTCGACCTCGGGCAGGTTGTGCTCGGTGAGGAATCGGTCTGCGTGAGTGAGTGACTCGATCGAACACTTCGCCACCATGATGCCGGTGACTCCGCCTTCGGCCACGGCCTCGAGGTCCTGCGCCATGAATTCGGGGGTGACGCGGACCCAGATCTGAGTATCGGTCGATGGTTCCGACGCCAACCACCGTGCGAGGTCGGCGCGTGCTCGGTCTTTGTCCAGCAGTGGAACCGCGTCCTCCAGATCGATGATCACTGCGTCGGCGACACCGGCGACGGCCTTGTCGAACAGTTCGGGCTTGTTCGCCGGTACGTAGAGGAACGACCTGGCAGAGGTGAGGGTCATCGAGCTGCACGCGCTTCCAGGATGCTGGTGATCGACTGGGCTGCCGCGACAACCTGACCGGCGTGCACGATGTGTTCGTCGTCCGCGGACGAGGAGTAGCGGAAGGCGGGTCCCGAGGAGCTGACCGATCCGAGTACGTGCCCCGCGGCGTCGAAGAACGGAGCGGCGATCGAGGCTGCACCGGTGTTTCGTTCGTTCGTCGAGGTTGCGTACCCGTTGGTGCGGATCTCGGCGAGGCGAGCGCGGAAGCGGGTCTCGTCGGCGTCGGGGGAACTGCTGCGGAGCTCCTGAAATGCTTCCTGCGCGAATCGATCGGGGAGGAACGCCAGGATCGCTCGGCTCGATGCACCCGAGTGCAGCGCGTACTGAGGCCCGATCTCGACGACCATCTTGACCTCCTGGGGGCTCTCGTACTGATCCAGATAGACGCGTCGGTGACCGACAAGCACCGACAGTGTTGCGGTTTCGCGTGTATTCGCCCGCAGCGCGCGGAGCACTGGAGCGGCGATCGAGCGAACGTCGAGCTGGCTCCACGCCTTGGTGCCGAGTCCGATCGCCGCCGGGCCGAGTGAATAGGTCGACTCGCCCGCGACCGGCTGCACGATCGACCGCGACGCGAGCGATTGCAGAATGCGGTGCACCACAGCCTTGCTCAGGTCCAGAGTGCGGGCGATCTCGGACACGCCGAGCGCCCGGTCGGATTGCGCGAAGGCGATCAGTACATCGGCGACACGATCGGCCGACTCGGTTCCGGTCGAGGTCTCCAGTGCAGGCTTGCTGACCATAAGTGCCACCTTTCGGATGTGCAGGCGTTCCGCTGAGCGAACCATACCCGTAACAAGAAATTGACGGAAGAGCCTGTTCTGAGGCCGTGATGCGTGCCATACTCGATTTCAGCGAGATCAATCATCAATCTGATGGTGCGCTCAGCGGAACGGTAGGTTCCGCCCAGTGGTTCGACTCGGCGCCGATGGGCGCGGAAGGCAGACTCAACAATGAAGAAGCTCGTAGGTGTGCTGACAGCCGTTGCAGTCGTGGGTGCAGCAGCGTGTGGTTCCTCCACCGGCTCGGACGACTCCGGCCCCATCAAGATCGGATCGGTTCATCCCACCACCGGAGCTCTGGCAGGTGTGGGCGGATTGATGAACGACGGTGCTGCTCTTGCGGTGGCCGATATCAATGCAGCAGGCGGCATTTCGTCCTTGGACGGTCGGCAGTTGGAGTTGGTGTCGGGTGACAGCCAGGGCAAAGCAGAGGTCGGCCAGAGCGAGGCACAGAGACTGATCGACGATGGCGCGGTGTCGCTCATCGGCACGTACCAGAGTGACGTCACGCAGAACGTCGCTTCGGTCGCCGAGCGATCTCGGGTGCCGCTCGTGATAGACGTGGCCGTCGACGACAAGATCCTCGACCAGGGGTACCAGTACTCGTTCCGTATGCAGCCGAACGCCTCCAGCATGGGAACCGACGGTGCCAAGGCGCTGGCCGCCATCGAGGAGCAGACCGGTCAGGCCATCGACCGAGTCTCCTACCTGCACATCGAGGGATCCTTCGGCGACAGCGTCTTCAACGCATTCGAGGCCGAGGCTGCGAACCAGGGAATCTCGTCGGTGCAGGAAATCACCTATCCCGCAACGAATTTCTCCGACGCCACCACACAGGTCCGTGAGGCGGCGGTGTCCAACCCCGACGTCATCGTCGCCACCGGCTACTACCCGGACGGGCTGTTGATCGCCCGTGCGGTCGAACAGCTGAATTTGAACGTCAAGGGTGTTTACGGAATTGCCAACGGCGCGTTCGACGACAGCTCCTTCCCCAGCGATGCAGGCGCGGCCGGCGACGGCGTGTTGAGCGCCAACTACCACTACGACGCCACCAGTGACCGCGTCACCGACATTCGTTCGCGCTTCGAGGCCCAGTACGGACGCCCGATGGAGACCGCAGCGATGCTGTCCTACCAGGCGGTCGAGGTCATTGCGGCAGGTCTGAACGACGGCGCCTCCAGTGACCCGGAAGATCTGCGCGAGGCCATTTCCGGCGTCTCGATCGCAGACCCTCTCCTTGCCTTCAGCGGACCGATCGAGTTCGACGAGACCGGGCAGAACAAGAACGCGACCGTCATCGTCATGCAGGTGCGCGACGGTGCAGTCGCTCAGGTCTTCCCCGAGGAGTTCGCAACGGACGCACTCGAGTTCCCCGTGGGAGCCGGCCAGTGACGGCCGCTACCTCGACTGCGGAGAAGACGGGAAAGAAGAGTCTCTCCGGGCTGAACCCCGGCATCCCGGTCGCAGCAGCGATCGTCGTCATCATGGCGGTGATCTATCTCGTCGGCGGAAAAGATCAGGGCCTTGTCACACAGTCGGTGGTCTCCGGACTTCTCCTCGGTGGTGTGTACGCACTGATCTCCGTCGGGCTGACGCTCATCTTCGGCGTTCTCGGTATCGTGAACTTCGCCCAGGGTGCGATGCTGACGATGGCGATGTACATCGTGTATGCGCTGTCCACCGCCGGGTTGCCGGTCTACGTCGCAACGCTGCTGGCCGTTCCGGTGATGTTCCTGTTCGGCATGGTCGTCCAGGCAACGCTGCTGACGAAGCTGACCATCAGTGGCAGCCACGACGGCCCGCTACTGGTCACCCTCGGCCTGTCGCTGCTGATCATCAACGTGCTGCTGATGATCTTCGGCGGGCGACCTCAATCGGCACAGGCTCCGATCGACGGTTCTCTCGACGTACTCGGTGCCGTCGCCTCGTGGCCGCGAGTCATCGCGTTCATCGGGGCCGCTCTGGTCGCCGTCGCGCTCACCGCGGTACTGAAACGGACGCCGCTCGGATTGTCCATCCGTGCGGTGGCGTCGAACTCCGAGGGAGCCAAGCTCGTCGGCGTCGACATCGGTCGGGTCTACGCGCTCACCTTCGGTATCGGTGCTGCCTGCGTCGCAGTCGCCGGCGGCTTGATGACGCCGTTCACCAGCCTGACGCCGTCGGTCGGAGAACAGTTCACCATCCTGGCCTTCGTCATCGTCGTCCTGGGCGGACTCGGAAGCGTCGTGGGAGCCATGGTCGGCGGCCTCGTCATCGGCCTCGTGCAGACCGTCGGCGCGCTGTATCTGCCTGGAACAGGCTCGCTGATCCTGGTCTTCGCGGTGTTCGTTCTCGTCCTGTTTCTCAAGCCCGAAGGATTGTACGGAGCGCGCCGATGACAACGACAACAACCGCACCCACCCCGGTGCCCGACGATCCACGGTTGAAGGACACCTGGCTTCGTCGTCAACTGATCACGCTCGCAATCGGATTCGTCGTGGTAGCAGCATTGCCGCTACTGCTCGGTGAGCAGGCGCAGACCGTTGCCGTTCGTACGCTGATCTTCGCCGTGATGGCCGTGGCATGGAACATCATGAGTGGGTTCGGTGGCATGTTCAGTTTCGGCCACGCCGCCTTCTTCGGAATCGGTGCGTACACCGGTGCATATCTGTTGGTCGAGCACGGCATTTCCCCGTGGATCTCGATGGTCGTCGCGGCGATCATCTCGGCGGTGGTGGGAACCCTCATCGCGTATCTGTGCCTGCGTTACCGACTCGCCGGTTCCTACTTCGCGTTGGCGACGTTCGCCTTCGCGCAGATGTTCCTGCTGCTGGTGCAGAACCTCGAAGTCTTCAACAAGACCGAGGGATTCAATGTGCCCATCCTGCCTCGTGATTCGTGGTGGATGCTGCAGTTCGAGAAGGGCAGCCCCAACTACGTCTGGATTCCCCTCGTCATCCTGGCCCTCGCCGTTCTCGGAACCATCTTCTACACCCGCTCGCGGGCCGGGCAGTTCGTCCAAGCCACTCGCGACGACGAAACCGCCGCGGCCTCGCTCGGTATCGACACGATGAAGTATCGGCTGATCGCGGTGGCGGCGAGCTGTGCTCTGACCGCCGTCGCAGGCGTCTACTACACGCAGTACTACTTCTTCGTCGGCCCGGAACAGGCCTTCGGTTCGGCGGTCTCCGTCGAAGCGATCGTCCCGGCCGTCATCGGCGGCATCGGAACGATCTGGGGACCGGTCATCGGTGCTGCGGTGATCGGGCCGCTGTCCGAGTTGATCAACGAGCTGCTGAGAAACCCACCCGCCTTCCTCGAATTCCTGCAGGGAACAATCGGATTGGACGTTGCCGCGTACTCGGTGATTCTGATCGCGATCGTGATCTTCCTGCCCAAGGGAATCTTCGGCACGATCCGTGAGAGGTGGAACCGATGAGCCTGTTGAGCATCGAATCCCTGAGCAAGTCGTTCTCGGGTATCCATGCGGTGCGCGACGTCAGCCTCGATGTGCCCGAGCACGAATTCCTCGGGATCATCGGCCCCAACGGGGCAGGTAAGACGACCTTGTTCTCCCTGCTGTCCGGTGAGCAGCCGCCGACCACCGGCCGAGTGATCTTCGACGGTACCGACATCACCGGTTGGCCGGCCAGCAAGATCGCACGCGCCGGACTGGTTCGTACCTTCCAACTGATGCGCCCCTTCGAGTCGATGTCGGTGTTGGAGAACGTCACCATCGCCGCGTTGTCGAAACGCAAGTCGCGTAGGGATGCTCGGCGTCACGCCCTCGACGTTCTGGACCGCGTGCAATTGTCCGATCAGGTCGGAGGCAAGGTCTCGGCCATGTCGACGGCGGGATTGAAGAGACTCGAACTGGCTCGCGCACTGGCCATGGAGCCGCGCGTTGTGCTCCTCGACGAGGTTCTCGCCGGGCTGGTCCCAGCCGAGCGTGCACCGATGATCGAACTGCTGCGCACAGTGCACCAGGAGGGCCAGACGGTGCTGTTCGTCGAGCACATCATGGCGGCGGTGATGGCCCTGTCCGAGCGTCTGGTAGTCATGCACGAAGGCGCGGTGCTCACCTCGGGTGACCCGCGCACGGTGGTAGCCGACGAGCGTGTCGTCGAGGCATACCTCGGTGAGGAGAAAACAGCATGATGCTCGAAATCGACAACCTGCATGCCGGATACCGTCGTCTGGAGATCCTGCACGGGTTGAACCTCGGGGTCGATCGACACGAGATCGTCTCACTGATCGGCGCGAACGGTGCAGGAAAGACGACAACACTGCGTGCACTGTCCGGCCTGGTGTCCACCTCCGGCGGCAAGATCCTGTTGGACGGCAACGCCATTCACGGAATGCGGGCGGACAGGATCGTCCGAGCGGGGCTCGTGCACGTGGCACAGGACCGAGCGCTGTTCGGCAGCCTCACTGTCGCCGACAACCTCGAGATGGGCGCCTACACCCAGAAGCGCAGCGGTGTGAAGGAATCCCTGGACCAGGTCTACGCACTGTTCCCGATTCTGGCCGAACGACGAGAACAACGGGCCGACACCATGTCCGGTGGTCAGCAGCAGATGCTCGCGATCGGCCGCGCGATGATGTCGAAGCCGCGAGTGCTGACGCTCGACGAACCGTCGGTCGGGCTCGCGCCCAAGCTCGCGGCCCAGGTGCTCGATGCGATCGTTCGAATCCGTGATTCGGGTGTGACCGTGCTGATCGTCGAACAGAATGCCGCGCAGGCACTCGCGATCTCCGATCGCGCATACGTCATCGAGAGCGGGTCGATCGTGTTGACCGGCACCGGATCCGAATTGGCACACGACGAGCGGGTCAAAGCTGCCTACCTCGGTATTTAGGAGTTCACTTCACATGCACCTCTTGGCCTTCACCCCGATCGATGTCGACGCGGCAGAACTGCAGCGGCGGCAGGATCGGTACGACCAGCTCTCTCCCGCAGGGATCAGCGTCGAGCTGCGCAACATCGGGGCCGACGCACCCAGCGCATTGGACACCGAATTCGACATCAGACGATCCGAAGACGTGCTGGCGCTGGCCTTCCGCTCCGTGCACGAGACGGAAGCCGACGGGTTCCTGCCCGACTGCGTGCTCGATCCCTGCGCCGAGGAGTCGGATTCGTTCGCGCGGCCGCTCTACGGCCTGACCCGGCTGACGGCATCGTTCTATGCCTCCCAAGGACACCGGATCGGCGCGCTGGCGAGGAACGACGCCATCGCCGCGGAAATGGACCGCCGACTCGGGTTCTACCGGATCGTCGCCGAGGCCACCGAGGTACTCGGGCTCGGTGTGCACGATATTGCCGACACCGCAGCCTGGGGGAGAGCAGTCTCGGGACACGCGAGCAAGCTCCGGTGCACCATCGCCATCAATGCCTGCTCCGCAGTCGATCTCGTCGATCCACTCTCGTCCCCGCAGGTGGTCGACCCGACCGCCACTGCGCTGAGGCTACTCGGTCTGCGTTCGGAATTGCAGGTCCCCGCATGAGCGAGGACGGCCCCGACCTGGTGGTGGCCGGCGCGGGCGGCGGCCTCGTCGCGGCTCTCCGTGCGGCCGAGCTCGGGCTCGACGTGCTGGTCGTCGAGGCCAGTGCGCACTTCAAGCGGGGCAACAACACTGCGATGTCCACGGCCATGATCCCCGGTGCCGGTTCACGGTGGCAGCGTGCGGCCGGAATCGACGATTCCCCGCAGCAGTTCTTGGACGACGTGTTGCGCAAGACCAAAGGCAGTGCCGATCTGCGGCTGGCGTCCACCCTCGCCGATGTCAGTGCCCCGCTGGTGGAATGGCTCGCAGATCACGTGCAACTACCGCTCACGCTCGTCACCGATTTCGCGTATCCGGGCCATTCACAATTGCGTTGTCACACTGTCGAAGGCCGGCACGGCAGTGGGATGCTCGAGCACCTCGCGCGAGCGGTCGCCGACGAGCCGCGCATCGACATGCTGACACCCGCGCGACTGACCGACGTGTCCGTCGATTCCGACGGGGCCGTCGACGGAGTGACGATCACGATGCCCGACGGCAGCGTCGATGTCGTTCCTACTCGTGCAGTCCTGTTGGCCACCAACGGCTACGGTGCCAACGCGGAGATGGTGGGGGAGCACGTGCCGGAGATTTCCGCTGCCCGCTATCACGGCAGTGAGTACTCCACCGGTGACGCGCTCACCATCGGGCGTCGCCTCGGTGCCGATTCGGCGTACCTCGACGCGTACCAGGGCCACGCGGCACTGTCGAAGCAGGCGACGACGCTCGTCGGGTGGGCAACGGTGATGCACGGCGGCATTGTGCTCGACGGAACCGGCAGGAGGTTCGGCGACGAGACGACCGGATACTCCGAGTATGCCGCCACTCTCGCCGCCAGGCCCGGTTCCGAGGGTTGGGTTGTCATCGACCGCGAGATCTACGACAAGTGCTTGTCGTTCAAAGACTTTCAGCAGACCGTCGACTCGGGTGCCGCAGTGTGGGCCGACGATGCGGAGGGTCTTGCGGCCGCAACAGGGCTCCCACCTGCGGCAGTGGCGGAGGAACTCATCGCTGTGGAAAGGTATGCCTCAGGCGAGGCACCGGACCCGTTCGGCCGCAGCTCTTTCGAGCACACACTCACCGGGCCGTATGCCGCCATCAAGATCGTGCCCGCGTTGTTCCATACGCAGGGCGGCCTCGTCGTCGACGAGAACGCACGTGTTCTTCGCACCGACGGTTCCGCCATCACCGGTCTGTTCGCCTCGGGCGGTGCCGCGATGGGAATCTCCGGCCACGGTGCTGCCGGGTATCTCGCGGGGAACGGACTGCTCCCGGCACTCGGACTGGCGTACCTCGCGGCAAGCTCACTCCGAACAACTGAACTCTTGTGAAAAAATTCGAAAGGACCATCATGTCAACGCTGTTGATCACCAATGCGCGCGTAGTTCGGCCAGGATCCGACGCACCCGACGAGGGTGAGTTTCTGGATCTGCTGATCGAAGACGGCAAGTTCACCCGTATCGAGGCGAACATCGATGCAGGATCCGCGGAGACCGTCATCGACGCTGCCGGCAAGGTCGCATTCCCCGGTGTGGTCGACGCACACCAGCATTGGGGCATCTACAATTCGCTCGGCGACGATGCCGAGACCGAGTCGCGGGCGTGTGTCCAGGGCGGCGTGACCACCTCACTGTCGTACATGCGGACCGGCCAGTACTACATGAACACCGGTGGTTCCTACGCCGACGTGTTCCCGAAGGTTCTCGACGCCACCGAGGGACGCCCGTACGTGGACTACGCGTACCACCTCGCGCCGATGTCCAAAGAACACATCGACGAAATCCCCTCGCTGATTGCCGATCACGGCGTTACCTCGTTCAAGATCTTCATGTTCTACGGCAGCCACGGGCTCCACGGGCGGTCGACCGATCAGAGCGAATTCCTGATGACCCCGGAGGGCGAGCGCTACGACCTGGCGCACTTCGAGTTCGTGATGCGCGGCATCCAGGCTGCCCGAGAGCAGATGGGCGACAAAGCCGATCACATCTCGCTGTCGCTGCACTGCGAGACCGCCGAGATCATGAGCGCGTACACGAAGATCGTCGAAGAGGAAGGCACCCTCGAGGGCCTGGCTGCATACAGTGCGTCGCGGCCGCCGCACTCCGAGGGCCTCGCCGTCACCATCGCGTCGTTCCTCGCGGACGAGACGCAGCTGCCGAACATCAACCTGCTGCACCTGTCCTCGCGCAAGGCGCTGACTGCGGCGATGCGGATGGCAAAGGCGTTCCCGCACGTCAATTTCCGCCGTGAGGTCACCATCGGGCACCTGTTGGCCGATATCGACACCGCATACGGCCTCGGCGGCAAGGTCAACCCGCCGCTGCGTCCGCGTGACGACGTCGAAGCGCTGTGGGAGCACCTACTCGCAGGTGACATCGATTGGGTCGTCAGCGATCACGCGTGCTGCAAGGACGAGAAGAAGTTCGCCGAGGACCGCGGCGACATCTTCGCCGCCAAGTCCGGCTTCGGGGGTGCCGAGTACCTGCTCCCGGGACTGGTCAGCGAAGGACGCAAGCGCGGCCTGAGCTGGCGGCGTATCGCCGAGCTCACCTCGCTCAACCCGGCCCGGCGCTACGGCCTACCGGGTAAGGGAGACATCGCCGTCGGGATGGACGCAGACATCGCCCTGATCGACCCGGACCACACCTGGACCGTCCGTCCGGAGGATTCCGAGTCGGCGCAGGAGTACACACCGTTCGAGGGATTCGAGCTCGGTGCCAAGGTGACCGATACGTTCGTCCGTGGTCAGCGGGTACTCGCCGACGGTGCCGTCGCCGGCGCTCCCGCCGGCCGCTACCTGCACCGCCCGTACCTGTGACGGGGCCACTGGAGGGCATCAAGGTACTCGACATCTCGACGATCCTCGCCGGCCCCCTCGTCGCGCAGATCCTCGGCGACTTCGGGGCAGAGGTCATCAAGATCGAGCACCCCACCAAGCCCGACGGTATGCGCGGGCATGGCTTGGACAAGGACGGTCACCCTCTGTGGTGGACGATGATCGGGCGGAACAAGCGCACGGTCACCCTCGATCTCGGAAACTCCCAAGGCGGAGCCATATTCCGACGCCTCGCCGCAGAAGCCGACGTGGTCGTCGAGAACTTCAGGCCGGGAACCCTCGAACGCTGGGGACTGGGATACGACGTTCTCTCCGAGCTCAACCCTGGTCTGATCCTGTTGCGTGTCACCGGCTTCGGCCAGACCGGACCGTACGCGACCAGGCCGGCCTTCGGAACGCTTGTCGAATCGATGAGTGGTTTCGCGCACCTGACCGGCGAAGCCGATGGGCCGCCGACGCTTCCGGCGTTCGGCTTGGCGGATTCCCTTGCCGGGATCGCGGGCTCGTCGGCCGTGTCGATGGCTCTACTGCACCGCACCAACAACGGCGGCAAGGGGCAGCAGATCGACCTGGATCTGTTGAGCCCCATCATGGCTGCGGTCGGGCCGGGCGTCATCTACGCCGATCAATTGGGCATCGATCAGGAGCGGACCGGGAACCGGTCGAGCAACAACGCGCCCCGCAACCTGTACAAGACCGCAGACGGGCATTGGTTGGCGATCTCCACGAGCGCCAACTCGATAGCCGAACGCGTGCTGGTACTGGTGGGTCACCCCGAGGTGCTGGACGAACCGTGGTTCGCCACCGGTCGTCAGCGCGCCGCCCACGCCGACCTTCTGGACGAGTACGTCGGCGGCTGGATTGCCGAGCGGACCAAGGACGTGGTGATCGACGAGTTCGAGAAAGCCGGCGCGGCAGTCGCTCCCGTTTACAAGCCGAGCGACCTGTTGTCCGATCCTCAAGTCAACGCCATCGAGATGGTGACGACCGTCGAGGACGACGACCTCGGCCCGGTCCGGATGCAGAACGTCATGTGGCGGATGGGTGGTAGCCCCGGCCGAATCCGCTACACCGGCCGCAAACACGGTGCCGACACCGATGAAGTGCTCACCGAAATCGGATGCAGCGCCGGTGAGATCGAGGCCATGCACCGCGACAGCGTCGTCTAGGGCTGGTTCGTCGTTCGACGACAGTCCCTCTCTGTAGTGCTCGGAAGTTCGGCTGCAGGAGGGACTGTCGGCCTCGATCGGTACGTCGCAGGACAGAGCACGCCGGTCGTGGGTTTTGAGCTACCCGCGAGAGTTACCGGGATTCACGCAGGCGGCGGGATTCACGCAGGAATTTGTTGCACCACGGCGGCAACAGCCTCCACCTGGTCCGCGATGCGAGGACCCCATCGACTCGACAGATCCTCGTCCATCGGGAAGACCCGGCCGTCCCGGACGGCGGGCATCGATCCCCAGCCCGGCCGAGCCGCGACGGATTGGGCTGTCACTCCGCAGCATTGGGCGTCGGCGAGAAAGATCACGTCGGGGTCCGCGGTGATCACCGTCTCGGCGGACAGCTGCGGGTAGTCGCCTGCATCGGAGCCGTCGGCGATGCTCTGCATACCGAACAAGCCGTAGATCTGGCCGACGAAGCTCTTGCTGGACACCGTGTACAGCGTGTCGTCGAGTTCGTGAAAATACTTCAGCGGCTCTTCACGCGTTGGCACGCTCGCGACGGCGGCGTCGATCCGGTCACGCATCTGTGCGACCACCGCGTCGCCTTCGGCGTCGTGCCCGGTCGCGTCGGCCACTTGTTCGATCTGCGAGTACGCGTCGTCGAGGCTCGTCGCGGCCGGCAATAACAGCGTCGGGACCCCCGCCTTGGCCAGAGTAGATGTCACGATGCCCAAGTCGGTGGAGGTGATCACCAGATCTGGGTCGTACGCAATGATCGCCTCGAGGCTCGGCGTGAATGCCGACAGGCCGGTCTTGGGCGCGTCGGCCGGATAGTCCGACTGATCGTCGACGGCCGCAACCTGCTCACCCGCGCCGACGGCGAACAGGGTCTCCGTTGCCGTCGGGCTGAGCGAAACGATCGTGCGGGGCATCGCGTCGATAGTGACGGTCCCGCCGTCCGAGCCGGACGCGATCGACTTCGGAAACTCCCCGCTCGGCGCAGCAGAGGAGGTGGCGGTCGGTGCGTCCGTAGTCGCGCTGCCGCACCCGGCTGCAACGAGCGCGACGACCGCGAACCCTGCTGAGATCATTCGTGCCGATCGACGCTGCACTGCTACTCCTGTGTCCGATGTCCTGGAGGGTCAACACTATCGGGTCCTCGGTCACCGTCCCAGGCTGCGCGCCAGGTACCTCCCGGTGTGGGTGTCCGAGGCGAGCAGTCCGCCCACCGGTCCGGTGAACGTGATCAGGCCGCCGTTGTGCCCGCCGTCGGGACCGAGGTCGATCACCCAATCGGCGGCGGCGACGACGTCCAGGTTGTGTTCGATGACGATGACCGATCTGCCCTCGTCGACCATCCCGGACAAAAGCGCGATCAAATTCGACACGTCCGACGGGTGCAGGCCGGTCGTCGGTTCGTCGAGCACCAGCACCGGTGATGATCCGACCAGTTCGGTGGCGAGCTTGAGCCGCTGGCGCTCGCCACCGGACAACGACGACAGGTTCTGGCCGAGTGAGAGGTAGCCGAGTCCGACGTCCCGGCACCGCCGCAGAATGTCGCGGATCTTCTTGACGTCGAAGAAGTCCTGCGCGTCCTCGACGGACATCTCGAAGATGTCGGCGATGCTGACGCCGTCGACGGTGTGCCGGATCGCGCCCGACCTAAACCGCCTGCCCTGGCACGTCTCGCACGTGCTCGTCACCGGGTCGGTGAACCCGAGATCGGTGAAGATCACGCCACTGCCCTGGCAGTCGGGGCAGGCACCGTCGGAGTTGGGTGAGAACAGCGAGGGCGGCTGGCCGGTCTTCTTGGCGAAGTACGCGCGGATCGGGTCGAGTAGACCTGTGTAGGTCGCGGGGGAGGAGCGGCGCGAACCGCGGATGGGGGCCTGGTCGATGATCACGGCGTCCGGTGCCGCCTCGCGGAGGTGTCCGTGGATGAGAGATGACTTGCCGGAACCGGCGACCCCGGTGACGGCGGTCAGCACGCCCAGCGGAACGTCGACGCTGACGCCCTGCAGATTGTGGGTGTTTGCTCCGGTGATACTCAGCCAGCCCGAAGGTGTACGGGGAGTGCGTAATTCGACGTCCTCACGCCGCAGAGCGGCACCGGTCCGGGTATCGGCATCACGCAGCTCTTCGTAGGTGCCCTCGAACACGACTGTGCCGCCGGATTTTCCGGCACCGGGCCCGATCTCGACGATGCGGTCCGCGATGGCCATCACCTCGGGGTCGTGCTCGACGACGAGGACTGTGTTGCCCTTGTCGCGCAGGGCGAGCAGCATGTCGTCGAGGCGGTGCACGTCGCGAGGATGCAACCCGGTGGTCGGCTCGTCGAAAACGTAGAGCATGTCGTTGAGCGTGGCTCCCAGGTGCCGCACCATCTTGATGCGCTGAGATTCACCACCGGAGAGCGACGACGTAGCGCGGTCGAGGCTGAGGTACCCGAGCCCGAGGTCGACGAGTCTGCGTAGTTGCGTGACGATTTCGTTGGTGAAGGTGCCCAAGCCCTTGATCTGCCAGCCGTCGATCCGGTCGGCGAGTTCGGATACCTGCATGGCGAATGCGTCGGGCAGCGACAGCCCTTCGAGAGTGGCACCGCGGATGGTCTCGTTGTATCGGGAGCCGCCGCAGGCCTCGCAGGTGCCGCGCGTGACGATGCGCTCGAATGCCAGCTTGGACTTTCCCTTGAGCGCATCGGCGTCCTTCGCCAGGTAGCTGCGCCGGAAACGAGAGACGATGCCCTCGTAACTCTTCATCACGGCGTCGGGGTTCGTCACCTCGACCTCGCCGGGCTTGGCGTCGAAGAAAATATGGCGCTCTCGGGCCGAGTACTGCTCGATCGGGACGTCGAGATCGAACAGACCCGAGTCGGCGAACACCCGGTACGGCCATTTGCCGACCTCGAAGTCCGGATGCTTGAACGGCCCTTCTCGCAAGGACTTCGACTCGTCCACCAGTTCGCCGAGGTCGACGACCTTTGCTTCGCCGAGCCCCTCGCACTCGGGGCACATTCCGGCGGGGTCGTTGAACGAGAACGCGTTGGCGTACCCGATCGACGGCGTGACGCCGCGGGACCACAGCATGCGAAGCCAGTCCCCGATGTCGGTGATCGTGCCGACCGTCGAACGCGGGCCACCGAAGAGTCGCTTCTGATCGACGATGACGACGGCCGACAGGTTGGCGATCAGGTCTGCGTCGGGCCGGCCGTAGGACGGAAGAAACGTCTGCGCGAACGCGGTGAACGTTGAGTTGATCTGCCGCTGGGCCTCGGCTGCGATGGTGTCGAAGACGAGCGACGACTTGCCCGACCCGGAGACGCCGGCGAACACGATCAGCGAACGTTTGGGCAGGTCGAGGGTGACATCACGAAGATTGTTCTCGCGGGCACCGCGAACGATGATGGTGGACAGTTCTTCGGCGGGTGTCGATGGTTCGGTCGAGATCGTCGGCTGGGCTGGAGTCATTGCGCGGGAGTCGCCTTTCGCCGCCCCCGGCGCTGGTTCGCCCGGGGCCGACGCAGTCTACCGTACGGCGTACGGAAACGCTCGGAGAGAGACCGCCGTAACAGACTTACCGGTCCGGCGATCTCTCATGGGCACCGGTTGCATCAGGCTGTCGGTCGTGTCGAAAGGTCTTCATGACGAGCAATAGTCGTTTCCGCGTGCGATCGGCCATCGTTCTCGCCCTTCCTGTGTTCGTCCTCGCTGGCTGCGGATCTACGGACTCCGCCGAACCCGAGGTTCGAACCGAAGTGCGGACAGTGACCGTGGAGGCGACCGCGACCCCAGCCACGACCGCGCCGACATCTATCGAGAGGATTGTCCTTCCGGACACCACCGCGCCCGAACCACCCGCCGCGGAGCCCGTCCTCGTCGCCATGCCTCCGGTCGTGTGTATGAATCTGCAGAGTGCTCAGAATGCAATTCAGGCAGCAGGGGTCTTCTACTCCCGGAGCGTCGACGCGTCCGGTGCGAGCCGAATGCAGGTCAACGACTCGAACTGGATTGTCGTAGCGCAGGATCCGCCCGCAGGGACTCTCATCGGTGAGGGGGATGCGCTGCTGTCCGCGGTGAAGGTCGGTGAGCCGAACAATTGCTGACAGACTGCGGGCACCCGACGGTGTCGGAGCCGCGCGGATCACATGTCGTGCTTGCTGGTCAGGGCAGATTCCTCCCCGGTGGAGCTGTAGGCGAGGTGACCTCCGATGAGTCCACCCACGCTGGCAGAAGCGAGACCAGCCGCGGCGAGCGCTTTGGCAACACCGTCGGTGTGCTTGCGGCGTCGTAGGTAGGAACCGAGGAACAGGAATACTCCGGTCGCGTTCGAGGCGGCGTGGATCATCCCTACGCGGCGCTGACGAGTGTTCATCGTCGACCAGTCGGCCCAGCCGGTGGCGATGGCCGCCGGTGCTGACGCCAGCCCGACGGAGATGACCAGTTTGCTCGCCCGGGACTGGTGATTCATCAGGTCGAGGACCACTGCGCTCGTCCAGCTGCCGATGGTGACGTTGACCAGCGCTGGGTGGATGGGGTGCCCGATCCACCGGCCGCGGAGCGCAGAACCGACGGCGGTGTCGTCGAGTGCGGGCGCGAGAACTCCGTTGATCGCGTTGCTGGGCCCGTCGAGGAAGGAGGCTGATTCCAGGCTGTCGAGTGCTTGTTTGACTGTCATACCTTCCCGCATGCCCCACTTGTGCTGCGCGAACCGTAAGGGCAGCCAAACACGGGACGAGATGCTTGGACGTCCTATAACGTCGGGTGATGAGCAGCGGAACACGAGTGAACACCGTCGACGGCGTCCTGCGACGGTCGGCAGCGAAATTCCCCGACCGTCTCGCCGTGACGTTCGAGGGACGTAATCACACCTACAGCGAACTCGATACCGCTGTCACCCGCGCCGCGCGTCGGCTGCGTGCGTTGGGTTTGGAGAAAGGTGACCGTGTGGCGGCGTACGGCGTCAACTCGGACGCGTACGTCGTTGCGTTTCTCGCTTGTGCGCGAGCCGGATTGGTGCACGTTCCGATCAACTACGCGCTCGTGGGCGAGGAATTGCAGTACTTGCTCCAGCAGTCGGGCTCCCGCGCGGTGCTGGTCGACCCAGCCTTGGCTGCCACCCTCGACTCGGTTCGCGGAAAGCTGACTATCGAGCACGTGGTCTCCCTTCCCGACGTACTGGGCACAGATGGCGACGGCTCCGAACTCGAACCCGCCGCCGATTCGACCGACCTCGCTCAGTTGCTCTACACCTCCGGAACGACGTCGAAACCCAAGGGCGCGATGATGTCTCACGGCGCGCTGGTTGCGGAGTACGTCTCGTGTGTCATCGCGCTCGGGTTCACTCAGGGCGACGATCCGCTGCTCGTGATGCCGATGTACCACTCGGCGGGGATGCACGTGTTCATGCTGCCCTACCTGTCTGTGGGTGCCACGGTGCGACTGATGCGTAAGCCCGACGTTCCGGAGATCCTGCGCCGCATCGAAGAAGAGAAGATCAGGTCACTGTTCCTGGCCCCGACGGTGTGGGTTCCGTTGGCCAATCACCCCGACCTGGAGACGCGCGATCTATCGTCGTTGAAGAAAGCGCAGTACGGGTCGTCGATCATGCCGGTCACCGTCCTCACTCGGCTACGCGAGCGGTACCCGGACATCGAGTTCTACAACTGCTTCGGCCAGTCCGAAATTGGGCCGCTGGCAACGGTATTGCAACCTGATGAGCACGAGGCGAGGCCGGCGTCGTGCGGCCGCGCGGTGTTCTTCGTCGAGACCCGCGTCGTCGACGCCGACGGCAGCGATGTGCCGGACGGCGAGCCCGGTGAGATCCTCTACCGTTCCCCTCAGTTGTGCGACGGTTACTGGGACAAGCCGGAGGCGACGGCAGATGCGTTCTCGGACGGGTGGTTTCATTCCGGCGACCTGGTGACCCGCGATGCCGAGGGGTTCATCACCGTCGTCGATCGGATCAAGGACGTGATCAATACCGGCGGCATTCTCGTCGCGTCACGCGAGGTCGAGGATGCGATCTACACCCATTCGGCGGTTGCCGAGGTCGCGGTGATCGGGACCCCGGACGACCGGTGGATCGAGGCGGTGACGGCTGTCGTCGTCCTGAAGGACGGGCAGCAGTTGTCGGCGGAGGCGTTGATCGACCACGTCAAAGGCCGGATTGCGCCGTTCAAGGTGCCGAAGACAGTCACGTTCGTCGACGAGTTACCGCGCAACCAGAGCGGGAAGCTGCTCAAGCGAGAGTTGCGCGGTTGACCTGTTCTCAGGCTGCCCGCCGTTTTCGCCGGTGGTAGCTGTGTATGGGTTGTCTCGAGGGGGCGATGGATTGGGGTGGGATGGCGTACGGGTGTCCGTCGTCGCCCATGATCAGTTGCCAGTCGCCGTGGTGGACGAGGCGGTGGCATTCCCCGCACACCAACGCGAGGTTGTTCAGATCGGTTGCGCCGCCGTCTTCCCAGAACTTCACGTGGTGGGCCTGGCACCACTGCGCGGGGCGGCCACACATCACGCAGCAGGTATCGCTGATGGTCAGGGCGATGCGTTGGTCGTCGCTGGCGAGTCTGGTGGTGCGTCCGAGCGCGAGTGGGACGCCGTGGTTGTCGACGATGACGGGGGTCAGGTCGGCGTCGCAGGTGAGAAGCTCGGCGAGGGAGCGACTGATCGGGCCGGTCCAGTCGAGGTGGAACGGCCAGTCGGCGTCGCCCGGCTCGGGCGCAGACTTCTGCCCGGCACCACCACCACCGGCAGTATCGCTACCGGCTGCTGCTCCGCGGCGAGCAGCGGCGTCGCCCGGCTCGGGCGCAGACCTCTGCCCGGCACCACCACCGGTTGGTGCTCCGCCGCGAGCGTCCGTATCGCCTCGGGCAGCGCCATCGGGACGCGCGCCAGTGCCACCGGTGCTGTCGTCGTCTTCGTGACGCGCAGAGTCGCCGCCGGAATCGACGCCGTGGCGGTCGGCACCGCCGCTCGAAGCGCTCTCGGCGACTGCACCGGTTCCCGCCGAATCCGTTGTTGCGCTTCCTGGTTGCTCCTTGCCGCCGTCGGCGAGCAAGTCTCGTAGCGGAACGATCAGGTGCACCGACGCCCGCGACCCGCCCGCCGTCCCGCGGCTGCTGCCGCGTAGGTGTCGGTCGAGGATCTGATCGAGTGCATCGGCGCGGCGCTTCGACGGGCTGCGTGGGTCGCGTACGCCACCGGGACCTGGCCGCGGTGCCGTCAACTGCGACAGGGCGGTGAGAAGTTTCTCGGCCAATAGTCGGTCGACGTCGCCACCGACCTGGTAGCGGCCGTTGGCCAGAGCATGCATGTCGAATCGGTTCAGGTCCGGGTTCTCCGACACCGGTCGCGGTGCGGGAGTCGGCGGAACAGGCTCGGGTGCAGGCGGTTCCGGATCGGGCAGCCTGCCGCTCGAAGTCGCTGAAAGATCGCTTTGACCCGCCTGATCCCGTCGTTCCTGTTCCTGCCGTTCTTGGTCGCGTCGTTCCTTCTCCGCCTTCTCGTGACGAGCCCGAGCATCGTCGGCCGCGGAATGCGCCAAGGCTTGCGCACGCGAGGTGACCTGACCGGCGGTGCTGCGGAGCGCAGTCTCGAGGAGTTCGGCGACGACGGCCGCGCGTCGATCCTCGCCCAACGTCGGGTCGGCCACCAGCACGACGTCGTAACCCTCGGCGATCGCCGACGCGTGTGCGGCGTGAATCTCACCGCAGGCAAGGGCGTCGAGCACGGTGTGATGGTCGCGCAGCCAGTATCCCAGTGCGTTCTGGCGGGCGGCCGATCCGTCGGTGATCCGGACCGATCGGGCGTACCAGCGGGTGACGGACGAGTGCCCGAGTTTCATCGCCAAGCCGCGTCGGTCGATCTCGGCGAGCAGAGTCAATCTGGTTGCAGCGAGCGCGTTTTCGAGGGAGGCCACGTCAGCGAGCTCGGAGACCAATTCCTGGTTCCCGAGCTCGAACACATCCCCCCATGTCTTCACACCACGAAAGCTATACCCACCCACCGACAGGTTCCTGCGACGCCGGTCAGCGCTTCCAGCGAATCCGGATCGGGCCCTTCGCGGTCGAGGGATCGACGACGGACCCCTTCTGCGTGATCTCGACTTCTCCCGCGTCGACCATGCGGCGAGCAGCGCGTCGGACCGGCTCCATCAAGTCGCGCCATCCATCGTCGGACAGTGCTCGTGCCACGTCGGAGGGGCAGATCGTGGCGTCGCGGGATCGGGCGTCGAGCAGAGCGCGGATCTTGTCTTCGAGTTCCTTGTCGGTGGTGCTCACCTTGTGTCTCCGGCATGCGTCGCTGCAGTACTTGATGTCATCCCAGTTCTTTTCCCATTTCTTGCGCCATTCGATTCTCCGCCCGCACGATGCGCAGACCTTGTCCGCGGGGTGCGCTGTGGGGGAGCGACGGGAGTGGGCCATGCTTCGACAGTAACCTCGTCGCATGGCGATTCGACCCATCCTGATTGCCGGCGACCCGCGGCTGACGACCTGTGCCACTCCGGTGACAAAGTTCGACGCGGAACTGGCGGCGTTCGTGGACGACCTGTTCGAGACCAACACTGCCGCGCACGGGGCCGGCCTCGCCGCCAATCAAGTCGGTGATCCGTGAGCGATGTTCGTCTACGACCTGCGCGACGGCGGTGTCCAACACCGCGGGCACGTGATCAATCCGGTTCTCGAGACGTCGGCGATCCCGGAGACGATGCCCGACCCTGACGAGACCGAGGGCTGTCTGTCCGTCCCGGGGGAGCGGTACCCCACGGGACGCGCCGAGTGGGCACGCGTCACCGGTGTCGATGCGGAGGGCACTCCGGTGACGGTCGAGGGCGAGGGCTACCTGGCTCGGTGTTTGCAGCATGAGTGCGACCATCTGGCCGGCCATCTGTATGTCGACCGTCTGATCGGCCGCAATCAGCGTGCAGCGAAGAAGATGATCAAAGCCAATGGGTGGTTGGAGCCAGGTAACACTTGGCTGCCCGGATCCGACTCGAACCCGTTCGGGTGGTGATCAGCACGCCCCGGTGACAGCGCACGCCGTCGAGCGTTCCAGCTTCCAACGGCCCTCGGTGACTACGAAGCCGACCGAGGACACGTGGCCGTCGCTGGTTCCGCTTGCCTCGACCCGGCCAGGTGCGACGACGTCGACGCGGTCGAAGGACGTCTGCGACATCGTTCCGCCGTTGTCGAACAGTGGCCTGTTCTCCTCGGCCGTGCCTTCGAGTGCGTCGGCGCGGTCGGACCGTTCAGCGGTCCAATCGAAGACGGTGCGGAAGATGGCCGTCGCTTCCTCCGGCGTCGGGGTCGTAGAGGGCGCGACCGAGGGTGGAGGCGGCGGGAACGAGGACGGCGCTACGGTCGGCGCGGCCTCGATTGTCGGTTCGGGTTCCGTTGCAGCGCAACCGGTGAGAGCGACCAGCGTCGGTCCGCCGATCGCTAGGGCGACTCCGGTGAGAATCTTCTTCAGCATGGTGGCTCCGTCGGTTTCGAGCACGAATACTCGGTCCTCACTGGATCGACTGCAACCGACCTTGCGTTACGAAACTGCGCTGCCGCCGAACACGGCACACTGGAAACCATGACTGCAATCGAAGCCCCCATCGTCGCTGAGCGGCTCGGCCGTCGCCTCACGCTGTGGGGCGGTGGAAGTGTGCTCGCCGGAACGGTGTTGGCGTTGCGTGGCTCGTCGCCCGCGCGCCGGGCGTTCGGTCTGCAGACGGCCGGGTGGGGTGCGATCGAACTGGCGATCGCGGGCGCCGGCGCACTGAGTTCGAAGCCACCGACGTCGGCGAGCCTGACCCGTCTGCTCTGGGTCAACGCCGGTCTCGACGTTCTGTACATCGCGACCGGTGCTCACATCGCCGTCAGGAAGCCTCGATTCGGCCGTCGGATCACTGCCGACCAGGCGCTGGGCCACGGAACGGCAGTGGTGGTCCAAGGCGCAGCGCTGCTGGTCCTGGACACGACGCACGCCCGCATGATCCGCGGCTAATCACACGAGTGTCATTCCCGCAGTAGGTGATTTGTCAAGCACCGACACGCCCCATTTGTTGCGCGATGAGTAGATTTGCGTAACACTCGTCCCATCAGTCACATCAGTATCGTGGGTCACACGGGAAACGGTGGGTTCGTCCATGCGTGTACGTAGTCGGCAGATCGCTGTCGGGGCTGTCCTGGCACTGGCGGTGAGCGGGCTCAGCGCCTTGACCGCGCCGACCGTCTCGGCCGAACCGTGTGGCGGCCTCGGCGGGCCCGGCTCGTCGCCGCTCTTCGGGTCTTCGGGCAGCGCGGGGATGTCGGGCAAGAATCCCCAGGGGCCGCAGGGGGCTCTTCCGCGGATCACGGGCAACACGCAGAGCATCGCCTGGGTCACCGGCCCGCAGAGCGTGAACGACACCTACAACACTCTGGCGATGTCGGGAACCGACCTCGGCATCAGTTGGGACAACGGCTCCGGCCAGATCCTGATGGCGTTCGGCGACACGTTCGGTGATTGCTCCTCCGGAAATGCGCAGTGGCGCAGTAACGCGCTCTTCCGGTCGGACAAGGCGTCGACCGATCTCTCGCAGGGAATCAAGATCGGCCCGGCCGACCCGAACAACACCACCTCGGGTGCTGTTGTCAAAGCGAACAACCCACGCTACGCCGCCGAAATCATCTCGAGCGCAAAGCTGCCGAGCGTCGAGGACACGACCATCCCCACGGCGGCCATCGCGATCGGCAACACCCAGTACATCAATTACATGTCGGTGCAGAGCTGGGGGGCACCCGGTCGCTGGATCACGAACTACTCCGCGACGGCCAAATCGACCGACAACGGCCAGAATTGGACAACCGATCCCAGGACCATCCGCGTCAACAAGGGTGTGACGATCCCCGGCTTCACGAACGTTCACGAAAGCCAGGGCAAGTTCCAGCAGAGTGCCTATGTACTGAGCCGAGACGGCGAAACTCTGTACCAATTCGGCACTCCCAACGGGAGATTCGGTGATGCCTTCGTCTCACGAGTTCCGGCGGCAGACATCGAGAATCTCGATGCGTACGAGTACTCGACGCAGGATCCTGATCCAGCCAAGCAGTGGTCCAGGAACATCGGTGATACCGTCGCCATCGTCAAGGGCCCGGTCAGCGAGATGTCGGTTGCGTGGAACGACTACTTAGGCCGCTACGTGATGATGTACGGGGACGAGAACTCCCGCACGTTGGTTGCGCGTACTGCCCAGAATCCCGAGGGACCGTGGAGCGCGCCGAAGACGATCCTCGACGCCAATCAGACGGCCGGCGGTATCTACGCACCGTTCATTCATCCGATGTCGAGCGGGAAAGACCTGTATTTCACTGCTTCTCGGTGGTCGGACTACAACGTGCTGCTGCTGAAGACGAACCTCGATGCGCTGAAGTGATCTTCGCGGACCGTTGGACGGCTTCGCCTAGGTAGGCATCGACGTCGAGATCGATTGTTGCGGAGAGCAGCCCGCGGCGAATCGTCGAGAGATATCTGCTCGACGGTTCGCCAGGCTCCCGCACGATCGAGCTGGTCAGCGTGAACGCCGGAATTCCGTCGATGTCCGGAAGACGCAGCAGTGCATCATATTTCCCGCGGAAGCTCTCGCCTTTGCGATCCACTGCCAGCTGCGACCACTGTCCGATGGCGAGCGTCTCCGTCTGTCCGACATCGATGGATGCAACAACATTTTCGACCGCGGCCAGATGGGCGAACTGAGCTCGTTCGATCAGATATCCGTGCGCTACAGAGCGATTGGGCCCATCGACCGCGGTCGAGACGAAGGCGGATGCTCCGGTCCAGCGTCGGGAGATTCCCGCGAAGTACAGCGCATGATCGATCCACAGCCATCGTTGTTCGGCGGGTAGTGACGCGGTGGGTGCCGGCGGGTGCGCACCGAATTCGGAGCTCTCGTCGGATCCGGTCAGGTAGGTATGAAACCTCTCGCGCAGCAGGTTGGACCCGTACGAGACGTACCACAGCCGATCGGTCATTCGGCTTCGAACAACTGCCGGTATGCCTCGGCGAGTAGGTCGGCCGCGAGATCGTGGTTGTGTGCCGCTGCGCCCGTTGAGTTTCCGGACCGCATCAGTCGAGCGTTGAGGCCGTAGGCGAGGTCGTCGAACGTGTCGTCGTCGATACCCAGGTCGACGTCCACATCCTCTTCCAACAGCGCTCCGAGGTCGATCGACCACGACCACACGCGTTCGTCGCGGTACGGTCCGCGTCCGGCGCTGACGGTCTCGTTGGAGATCTCGAGCTGCTCGTCGGTCCGGTCGCGCGGAACGTTGGTGTTGATGCGCAGGTCCAGTTCGATGGTGTCGTCGTCGTGCATGATCTCATCGACGCGGAGGGTTTCGAATCCACCGCACGTCAGCGTCACCAGGCGCCGAGGACCGGTTCCGGACGCTTCGTCCGACAGTGCGGCGATCTGCCACAGGTACTTCGCAGTGTTCGCCGGGTCGGGGATCGAGGAGTTGATGTAGTCGGCCACGATGCTGCGAATGGCGGGGTAGGCGATGTGGTCGGACAGCTCCCAGAACTGTCGACGACGTTGCCCGACGGCCGCGTCCAGCAGCGTTGTCCGCTTGGCGCGTTCCTTCGGCAGTGCGGTTTTAGCGCTCGGTGCGTCGCCGAGTGCAGTCGGCTCCGCCGGGCGCTGGCGCAGGTCGGTCAGTTGCGAGACCAGCGCTGTCAACTGCTCGAGCTTGTCCTCGGTCTCGGGGGTGAAGTCGAGCGCCTCGATGTCGGCCCAGACGTCGCGATCCGCGGGGAATTGAGCTGCGACGGAATCGGAGTAGCCGGCATAGGCTTCGCCGTTGGCGAAATGCAGGACGTACAGCCCGGATCGGTGATCCTTGGCCGCGAATGTGGTGGCGATGGATCCGGTGTCGATGACATCGAACCGCTCGAAGGCGAACCCGTCGGGTGTGGAGGCTGTCGTCATGGTTGTGAATCTACCCAGTTCGGTGGACGGCACCTATTTCGAGCCGTGCCCGCATTGTCGGGTATTCGTTTCCTCGGGCAGCAGAATAATGTGAACCCTGGGAGAAGGAAAGTCCAAAAACATTCTGCTACAACATCGTCCAACCTCGGACGCGTCGGCATCAGGTCTGTCGATGAGAACCAGTGACGAATTCGTGGTGCCATCGTGTGGAATGTTTGTGTGAAAGATGCCGAGTGTCGTGCCATTCGATTCTTTTGTCGCGTCGACGCTGCCGGCCCCACTATGGTCGAGGGCTGTTTTGAGATGATCGAGGGATGAGCCGAGAACGTGAGCCTGTGTCGACCCGAGCTCGGATTGCCGCGGGCCGCAGGCATTCGGCTGCTGTATCCGCTGACGGTTCTGTCCTGACCGCAGGCAGACCGAAGTCGGAGGAGCGTGACGTCGACGACTGGACTGATGTCATGGCTGTAGCGGTCGGGAACGTACACACCGCCCCGAACACGGGGCGTTCTCACACAGTGGGTCTGCGTACCGACGGCACGGTGCTTGCTACTGGTTGGAACGGCGACGGGCAGTGCGACGTCGAAGCTTGGTCGAACGTCATCGGTATCACCGCTGGTTGGCGGCGCACCCTCGCGGTGCGCGTCGACGGAACAGCTCTTGCGGTCGGTCGTCGTCACGAAGGAGCCAACGACGTCCAAGGGTGGGGTGAGCTGGTCGCCATCTCAGCGGGGGACTGGCATACCGTCGGGCTCCGGGCGGACGGCACGGCCGTAGCCGCGGGAAACAACAGGAAGGGGCAGTGTGCGGTAGCTGGTTGGCGTGATGTGCGCGCCGTAGCTGCTGGCTATCTCCACACGGTCGGGCTCACCCGAGGCGGTCGGGTCATCGGAACCGGGAATCTATTGGCCGGTGTCGACGAGCTGCCGGATTGGCGTGATGTCGCTGCAGTATCGGCCGGCAGCTATCACACTGTTGCAGTTCTCCACAGTGGGCGCGTGCTTGCGGCCGGCGACAACAGTCGCGGGCAGTGTGGGGTTGCAGCGTGGCGAGACGTGATGGCTGTGGCCGCCGGTTCTACTCACACGCTCGGGCTTCGCGCCGACGGAACTGTGCTGGCGGTCGGCAACAACGACGACGGCCAGTGCGAAGTCGACAGCTGGCAGCTGAGCCCCGCCCGTTAGTGTCGGCTCCCGAACAATCGGCCGACGGACGGTACCTTCGGTCGGTGACGACCGCCGCTTACTCTGCCCGTGCAGAGGAGTACACCGACCTCCTTGGCTCTATGTCAGCAGTGCACCCGTCGGACCGCCAGATCATCGACTCGTGGGCCGAGCGCCTCAGCGGAC
This sequence comes from Rhodococcus ruber, assembly GCF_027270735.1. Taxonomy (GTDB): domain Bacteria; phylum Actinomycetota; class Actinomycetes; order Mycobacteriales; family Mycobacteriaceae; genus Rhodococcoides; species Rhodococcoides rubrum_A. Next base: position 41,095 of record NZ_JAPWIJ010000009.1, read on the forward strand.
GGGTTCTGGACGCCGGATGCGGGCCCGGGCACTGGACCAATCACCTGGCAGGGCTTGGACTCGATGTCCGGGGTATCGACCTCGTGCCGTCCTTCGTCTCCCACGCCGAGTCGACATACCCCAGCATCCGGTTCGATCTTCAGAGCATCGATGACATCGCCGAGGCCGATGGGTCACTGGGTGGCGTCCTGTCCTGGTTCTCGACCATTCACCACGATCCATCGGCAATTGCTCTACCACTCGCTGAGTTCGGACGGGTGCTTCGGCCTGGTGGCCAGCTCGTTCTGGGCTACTTCAGTGGCCGAACCATCGAGTCGTTCGATCATGCCGTCGTGAGTGCCTACCGGTGGCCGGCCGAGGAATTGCATACCCTGCTGAATGCGGCAGGGTTCGACGTCCTGGAGACGCACGTACGGGAAGCTCGAAACGAACGGCCCGTGGGGGCGATCGTATGCGAACGACGTACCGCAGGGTCTGAATCGACCCCAGCTGAGCTGTCCTGCTGAGCAATTCGTCCGACGCGCGATCGTAACTGCCGAGAAACACCCCTGATCTACGTTCGAGATTCGGACAATTCAGGAGGCATCATGGCGCGGTCGATGGCGGAGCAGGCAGCGGAGACAATTAGCAAGGGGATCGGTCGGCGCGGATTCATCCAGGCGGTGGCCGCTCTGGGAGCGGGCGTCGGAATTGCCGGAACGGCAGCGTGTTCTACGTCCTCGTCGAACACCGCCGCTGCGAGTTCATCGGCACCGGCACCTACCGCTGCCGGGATTCTTCAGCCCGGAGCCGGTGACATCTCCGGCGATCACTACCTGAGCTCGGAGGTCGACAAGGTCCTGTGGGGTTACGTCCCGACGGTCGAGTCCGAATCGGTGCTGCAGATGAAGTCCGGCGAGACGGTGACCATCGACGCGCTCAGCCACGAAGGAATTCTCGAAGATCAGGGCCGCGATCCCGTCGAATTCTTCGGCGGCAAGGGTGTTTCCGAGTCCGACGTGCTTCAGGACGCCATCGACATCGCCGGCGGGTACGACCGGACGGTACGCAGCTTCGACGTCGACGGACCGCATGTGGTGACGGGCCCGGTGTTCGTCGAGGGTGCGCAGCGCGGCGACGTGCTCAAGATCGAGACGCTCGAGGCGATTCCACGCGTTCCGTACGGAGTGGTGTCGAGCAGGCACGGCAAGGGCGCTCTGGCGGTCACTGCGTCCGGTGAGGCACCCGCGGGCATCGGTCTGGACGAGGTCATGCCGCCGATCGGAAACGACGGCAGGAAGTCGGGTGACCCGACGCAGTACGGCAACGTGTCCACGTTCACCGCTGTCGAGGACGGGCAGGGTGTGATGCGGTACGGCGATGCGGCCGTGCGCTTTCCACTGCGGCCGTTCATGGGGATGATGGGCGTTGCGTTCGCCAGCGATCCGGGTCTGACGTCCCCGAACTCCAATTCGATTCCGCCGACGCTGGGCGGCGGCAACATCGACGTCGGCCTGCTCGGCGTCGGTTCGACGTTCTATCTCCCCGTGTTCGCGGAGGGCGCGTTGTTCTACGTCGGTGATCCCCACATGGCGATGGGCGACGGCGAGGTCGCCCTCACCGCGATGGAGGGGTCTCTGCGCGGCACCTTCCGTCTTACCGTCTGCAAGGCGGGCAGCGGTGATGCCCCGTCCGTCGCGTACTCGTATCCCTTTGCCGAGAACGAGGATTCATGGATTCCGATCGGCCTATCGGATCCGGACGGTGCCGTCGGCGGCCAGAGTTCGGACCTCAACGCCGCCATGCGCCGCGCCGTCGTCAACGCTCTGGACTTCCTGGAGACGGATCTCGGCATGGACCGCGCGACGGCGTACGCGTACCTCTCCGCGGCCGCGAACTTCACGGTCTCGCAGGTGGTCGACAAGACGGTCGGCGTGCACGGGCAGATCTCGAAGGCACACTTCGACCGGTAACCGTTCGGCTCAGCGGTGCGCCGTCGCGATGAATTGTCGTGCTGCGGCGTCGACGATATCCGCAGGGGTGATGTCTATTTCGTCGTTCAGCCAGGCGATCACCAATTCGGCGAGTCCGCCGATGAACAGCAGGCCGTTGATCTCCGACTGCGGTTGGGGGAAAGCCTGCTCACCGTAGAGTTCACGTGATTGTTCGGCCACCAGATGGGCGAACGCGCGCATGGACTTTCGTCGGTACGCCCGTAGCGAGTCGACGGCCAGCGATTCGATCATCGCGACGCGGCCCTTGCGTGCGTCCTCGGTGAGAACGCCGACGAACGCGGCGATGGCGTTGTGCACCTGTTCCTCGACAGTGGGTGCGGGGGAGTGCAGTGCGTCCAGGGCCTTGGCTCGAATCTCGTCGGAGATCGAATCCACTACCTTTTCGAGGAGATCATCTCTGCTGCTGAAGTTTTCGTAGAAATAGCGTTCGGTGAGCTTGGCACGTGCGCAGATGGCGGTCATGGTGGCACCCTTCGCCCCGGCTGCCGCGAACACCTCGAGTCCGGCCTCGAGCAGTCGGGCACGACGGTCGGCAAGGCGATCGTCTGCGCTCATGCCGTTGTAGCGGCGCGTGGTGGAGGCCATGGGTAGATCTTGACAGACGGAGCAAGTGTGACGCAGACTACATCTCATCTGACAGGCCGCTCTGTCAGATTGATGGAGGTCGACAATGTCTCGTGCTCTCGCTGCTCCACCTGCTGATTCGACGTTGCAACCGGTGTTCGGCGATGGCGGTCTGCCGGTAGTCGGTCACACCCTCGAGTACATCCGCGACCCGCTCAAGCTGTTGGGCAGTCGGTGGGAGAAGTACGGCGAGGTGTCCTGGTTGACGATGGCCGGTCAGAAGTGGATCACCGTCCTCGGGCCGAACGCGTGCCAGCAGGTGCTGCAGAACGCGGACAAAGCGTTCGTCAACGGTGACGGATGGTCTCTGCTGATCGGACCGTTCTTTCACGGCGGTCTGATGCTGCTCGACTCCGAAGAGCATCTGCGGCACCGCCGAATCATGCAGCAGGCGTTCACTCGCGATCGGCTCACCAAATCCGTCGACGCGTTGAACCCCGTCACGGCAACAGGATTGGACGCCTGGCAGGGCGGACGCGACTTCCAGGTCTACCCGGCGCTCAAAGCCCTGACGCTCGAGGTGGCGACGAGCATATTCATGGGCGGTGCCGAGGACAGTACCGACGCCGACATCGCAGAACTCAACGCCAGTTTCGTGGCGTGCGTCCAGGCCGCAACCTCGATCGTGCGCTATCGGGTTCCGGGAACGCGGTGGAAGCGGGGGCTGGACGGCCGGGCAGTGCTCGACGACTTCTTCCGCCGCTATCTACCGGCCAGGCGCGCACAGGAAACCGACGACCTCTTCTCGGTTCTCTGCCACATCGAAGGGGACAACGGCGAGCGTTTCTCGGACGACGAAGTGATCGACCACATGATCTTCCTGCTCATGGCTGCGCACGACACGTCGACGATCACGCTGTCGACGATGATGCAGTACCTCGGCCAGCACCCGGAGTGGCAGGACAAGTGCCGTGCCGAGTCCGAGGCGCTCGGCACCGATGCGCCCACGCTCGCGCAACTGGACGAACTCCCCAGCGTCGATCTGGTCATGAAGGAATGTCTGCGTTTGGTGTCGCCGACCCCGGTGGTTGCCCGCCGGGCAATCAAAGACACCGAGGTGCAGGGCAAGTTCGTCCCCGCAGGGACGTATGTGTCGGTCGCCCCGCACTTCACGCACCACATGGCGCAGTACTGGCCCAACCCCGAGGAGTTCGATCCCGGCCGATTCGCCGACGACCGTCGTGAGGACAAAGTGCACCGCTACGCGTGGGAGCCGTTCGGTGGCGGCGTCCACAAATGCATCGGGATGTTCTTCGCCGGCGCGGAGATCAAGACGATCATGCATCACCTGCTGCTGCGGTTCGACTGGTCGGTCGATCCCGATTACGTTGCACCACTGAACTTCACGTCGCTGCCCTTCCCCGAGGACGGGCAGCCCGTGCAGCTGCGTCGGCGGTAGAGCTACCCGGCGCGGTCGGTGAGCCAGCCGATGACGTTGGCAGTGACCTCGTCGCGGTTGGTCTCGTTCAGAATTTCGTGGCGGGCACCGGGGTACAGGGTGACTGTCACATCGCTCATGCCTGCCTCGCGGTATCGGGCCGCAAGGGTTTCGATCAACTGGCCTCCGCCCGCGAGCGGATCGTCGGTTCCCGACGTGATCAGCAGTGGAAGGTCGGAGCGGATCTGCTCGAGGTTGTGTGGATCGGCGAGCTTCTCGGCCTCACCGAACAGTGCGGGCACCGTCGACTCCGGCAGGTCGAAGCCGCACAGCGGGTCGGCGACGTAGGCGTCCACTTCGGCCTCGTCACGTGAAAGCCACTCGTATCCGGTGCGGTGCTCGAAGGCGGCGTTGAACACGCTCAGGTCGTCGGCGGGTGCGTCGGCCATTCCGGCGGCGAGGACGTCCAGCGTGGTCGATCCCGATAGCACCACGCCTTCGTACAGATCCGATCGCTCGATCAGAACATGCTGCGCGGCAAACGAACCCATCGAGTGAGCGAACAGGAACAGTGGCAGGTCCGGGTACTCGTTGAGCAACGATTCGCCGAGCTGCTCGATGTCGGCCCACAACCCGGCGAAGGCGGCGGCACCGAAGTCACCCGGAGTGTCGACGATCGACTCTCCGTGGCCGCGATGATCGGACGCGACGACGTGGAATCCGGCGTCGTTCAGTGCTGCGGCGAATCGGGCGTAGCGGCTGCCGTGTTCGGCGAGTCCGTGCGCGATCTGTACGACGCCGCGAGCCGGATCGGCGGACGTGGCCCAGGTGTAGGTGCTGATCTCGATGTCGTCCTGTTTGGATACGAACGACGAAGCGTTGGCCACGACAATCTCCTCGGAGCGGCGATAAGGACGAGACTCGAACTTATCTCTTACGCCCGCAGTATCGGGTCGAAATGCTCGACGACGGGGAACGGCTCGTAGAAGTGATGCAACAAGGTCTTCCAGTCCTGATACTCGTCGGACTGTCGAAAGCCCTCGGTGTGGTCTTCGAGGCGCTCCCACTCCACCAGCAGTAGATAGACATCGGGCTGCTCGATGCCCTTGGACAGTGTCAGATTCACGAACCCCGGCATCGAGGAGATGATCGACTTCGCGTCGGCGAAGGCGGCCTCGAATTCGACGGTTCGCGCGGGGACGACGTGCAACAGAGCATGTTCGACGATCATCGAGACAGTATGACCGCGGCATGGCGAGGCTCCCAGGACAACTGCCCGGGGAGCCTTGCCGAACGGATCTACTTCGCGGAGACTCTGACGAGCTTCTTGTTCACGAACTCGTCCATGCCCCACGGTCCCAGCTCACGGCCGACGCCGGAGCGCTTGACGCCGCCGAACGGTAGGCCGGGGAGGGTGGTGCCGTGCTCGTTGACGAAGGCCATGCCGACCTCGAGCTGTTCGGCCACATCGCGGGCCTTGTCCAGGTCGGCGCTCCACACCGATCCGCTCAGGCCGTATGCCGACGAGTTCGCCAATTCTATTGCTTGCTGGGGGCTTTCGACCTTGTAGATCACGCCGGCCGGCCCGAACAGCTCTTCGCTGTATGCCCGCATGTCCGGGGTGACGTCGGTGAGCAGGGTCGGCTGCACGTATGCACCCGGTCCCTCGATCTTCTTGCCGCCGGTCAACAGCGTTGCGCCTTTGGCGACGGCGTCGTCGATCTGCTCGATCAGCGTGTCGGCGGCGGACTGCGACGACAGTGGTCCGAGGGTCGTCTTCGCGTCCAACGGATCACCGGTCTGCACTGCCTCGAAGGATGCGACGAGCTTGGTGACGAAGTCGTCGTAGAACTCCTCGGCGACGAGGATGCGCTTGGCGGCGTTGCAGGCCTGGCCTGCGTTGGACAGCCGTGCCCGGGTCGCGGATTCGACGGTGGCGTCCATGTCGTCGGAGTCGAGCAGGATGAACACGTCCGATCCGCCGAGCTCGAGGACGACCTTCTTGAGGTTGCGTCCGGCAGTCTCGGCGACGGAGGTTCCGGCCCGCTCGCTACCGGTCAGCGAGACTCCCTGCACGCGTGGGTCGGCGATCATGTCGGCGATCTGGTCGTTGGTCGCGAAGATGTTGATGTATGCGTCCTGGGGGAGTCCGGCCTGCTGGAAGATCTCCTCCATCAGCAGCGCCGACTGCGGGCAGTTCGGTGCGTGCTTGAGCAGAATCGTGTTGCCCACCATCAGGTTCGGGCCGGCGAACCGGGCCACCTGGTAGTACGGAAAGTTCCACGGCATGACGCCGACGAGTGCGCCCACCGGCTTGCGCTGCAACACAGTATCTTCCGCACCGGGAACGTCGAGCTTCTCGTCCTCGAGCAGTGCGGGGCCGTTGTCTGCGTAGTAGCGGTAGATGTTCGACGACAGCTCCACCTCGCCTTGGGATTCGGTGAGGGGCTTGCCCATTTCGATCGAGATCGTGCGGGCCAGTTCATCGGAACGCTCGGTGTAGAGGTCAGCGACCTTGTGCAGAATTTCGGCACGGTGTTTCGGTGAGGTCTTGCGCCACGTCTGGAAACCGGCATGTGCGTCGGCCAGTGCGCGCTCGACGCCGGCCGCGTCGAGAGTCTCGAATTCCTTGACAGTTGTGCCGTCGGCAGGATTGACAGTCTTGTAGGTCGTCATACCTCGTTCAACGGACGGGACGGGTGCCGTTGTTCCAATTCGGGCAAATCGGATGCTCCGATGGTGGTCAGAGGCGGACCGCAGCGGGATGGCGAAACCCTTTGAGCGCCCTACTGGTCGGTAACTTGGAAGCGTAGGTGGAGTGATACCCCACTGCCCCCACACAGTCGCGGGATCGAAGATTAAAGTCGACAGTGGACGCATCCAAAAGACGACGTTGAAACTGAGGCAAAGGCGAAACATGACTGCGAAGAAGCCGACCATTATCTATACCTTGACCGACGAGGCGCCCATGCTGGCGACTCACGCGTTTCTGCCGGTCATACGTTCTTTCGCCAGCGCGGCCGAGATCAACGTCGAGTCGAGTGACATCTCCGTTGCCAACCGCATCCTCGCCGAGTTCCCCGATTACCTCAACGAAGACCAGCGAGTGACCGACAACCTCGCCGAGCTGGGCAAGCTGACACAGCTGCCCGAGACCAACATCATCAAGCTGCCGAACATCAGCGCTTCGGTGCCGCAGTTGCTCGCGGCCGTCAAGGAGCTGCAGGACAAGGGCTACGCGATCCCCGACTTCCCCGGCAACCCCAAGACCGACGAAGAGCGCGAGATCCGCGACCGCTACACCAAGTGCCTCGGCAGTGCGGTCAATCCTGTTCTGCGTGAGGGTAACTCGGATCGTCGCGCACCGAAGGCCGTCAAGGAATTCGCCCGCAAGCATCCGCACAGCATGACCGAATGGTCGATGGCGTCGCGCACCCACGTCGCGCACATGCGCGAGGGCGACTTCTACCACGGTGAGAAGTCGACGGTCGTCGACGGTGACCGTGAGGTCAAGATGGAGCTGCTGCCCGCCGACGGCGAGCCGATCGTGCTCAAGGAGAAGGTCTCGCTCACCGACGGTGACGTCATCGACTCGATGTTCATGAGCAAGAAGGCGCTTCTCGATTTCTACGAGGCCGAGATGCAGGACGCCTACGAAACCGGTGTCATGCTCTCGCTGCACGTCAAGGCGACGATGATGCGGGTCTCGCACCCGATCGTCTTCGGCCATGCCGTCCGCGTGTTCTACAAGGACGCGTTCGCCAAGCACAACGAGATCTTCGAAGAGCTCGGCGTCAACGTCAACAACGGCCTGTCCGATCTGTACACCAAGATCGAGACGCTGCCGGCGTCCAAGCGTGACGAGATCATCGAAGACCTGCACAAGTGTCACGAGACCCGCCCGGAGCTCGCGATGGTCGACTCCGCTCGCGGAATCTCGAACTTCCACTCGCCCAGCGACGTCATCGTCGATGCGTCCATGCCCGCGATGATTCGCGCCGGCGGCAAGATGTGGGGAGCTGACGGCCGTCCCAAGGACACCAAGGCCGTCAACCCCGAGTCGACCTTCTCCCGGATCTACCAGGAGATGGTGAACTTCTGCAAGACCAACGGCCAGTTCGATCCGACGACGATGGGCACCGTCCCGAACGTCGGGCTGATGGCGCAGAAGGCCGAGGAGTACGGCTCGCACGACAAGACCTTCGAGGTACCGAAGGCGGGCGTCGCCAACATCACCGATATCGCTACGGGCGAGGTGCTGCTCACGCAGACCGTCGAAGAGGGCGACATCTGGCGTCTGTGCATCGTCAAGGATGCGCCGATCCAGGACTGGGTCAAGCTCGCCGTGACCCGCGCGCGTGAATCCGGAATGCCGGTCGTCTTCTGGCTCGACCCGTACCGCCCGCACGAGAACGAACTCATCGGCAAGGTGCGCAAGTACCTGAAGGATCACGACACCGAGGGCCTCGACATCCAGATCATGTCGCAGGTTCGCGCGATCCGGTACACGATGGAGCGTCTGGTCCGCGGACTCGACACCATCTCGGCCACCGGCAACATCCTGCGTGACTACCTCACCGACCTGTTCCCAATCCTCGAACTCGGCACCAGCGCCAAGATGCTCTCCATCGTTCCGCTGATGGCCGGCGGCGGACTGTACGAGACGGGCGCGGGCGGTTCGGCTCCCAAGCACGTCAAGCAGCTCATCGAGGAGAACCACCTGCGCTGGGATTCGCTCGGCGAGTTCTTGGCTCTGGCAGTGAGTCTCGAAGATCTGGGCACCAAGACCGGCGACGTCAAGGCGACCATCCTCGCCAAGGCACTCGACTCCGCGACCGGCAAGCTGCTCGAGAACAGCAAGGGACCGTCGCGCTCGACCGGTGAACTCGACAACCGTGGCAGCCAGTTCTACCTCGCGCTCTACTGGGCACAGGAACTCGCCGAGCAGACCGAGGACGCCGAACTGGCCAAGCACTTCGGAGCACTGGCGAAGACGTTGGCGGACAACGAAGAGAAGATCGTCGCCGAGCTCAACGAGGTCCAGGGCACGGCAGTCGACATCGGTGGCTACTACTACCCCGACCCGGAAGCAACCGCTGCAGTGATGCGTCCGTCGAAGACGTTCAACGATGCTCTGGAGTCGGCGAAGCAGTAGTTCTTTCTGGCTCACCCCCCATGGAATGAATGGTCCATTCACGCGCTCAGACGTTGTGAATGGACCATTCATTCGTTCTGGGGTGCAACACATTCGGTCCACCACCCGCCCCGGAAACCGTCTGCAGCCCGCCCCCAGTTGGGATCAATGCGTGTTTCAGTCGCTTAGATGAACTGAATGCGGCATTCATCCCTTCGGGGGCGGCACCAAGATGTCGAGAAACGCCGAACAACTAGCGCTCTGGCGTCGCCCCGGCAATTGCACGACCGAGATGGTGCGATGGATGGTCGGCTCGATCGGCAGGTAGACAAGGCTCGCGAACGACATCATCGGCACCACCAATTCTGGGATGACGGTGATGCCGAGTCCCGCCGCGGTCAGGCCAGCCACGGCGGCTACGTTGTGTGCCTGAACCGACGGTCCGACGTCGACTCCCGCGTTCTCGAGAGCCAGTCGTACATGCGACGCGATGCTGGATTCGGGGCCGAAGGCGATGAACGGCTCGTCGGCGAGGTCGGTCCACCTCAGGCTCTTGCGCTGCGCCAGAGCGTGATTCGACGGTAGCGCGCAGACGAACGCATCGGCGCTGACCGTCGTACGCATCAGGTCGTTCGCTCGACCCGAAGCTGCCACCACCGCGAAATCCACGGAGCCGTCGCGGACGGAGGCCACCACGTCGTCGCGCAGCCCGTCCTTGATGTGCACCGAGACGTCGGGATGGCCGTTGCGGAAGTCCACGATGTACGGCGGGAGGAACGTCGCCGCGATCGACGGCAAGCACGCGATGGTGACGGTTCCGCGATCGCCGGAAACGAAGCGTCCGATCTGCTCCAAGCCGTCGTCGAATTCGAGCAATACCCGACGGGCATAGGCCGTCACCTCGTGTCCGTCACCGGTGAGGTCGACGCTGCGGGTAGTGCGCACGAAGAGTCGGACGCCCAGGCGTCGCTCGGCCTCGGCGACGGTACGACTCAGATTGGGTTGAGAAACCATCAGCGAGGCAGCCGCTGCGGTGAAACTCGCGTGGTCGGCGAGTGCGACGACGGCGCGTAGATGGGCGATGCCCAGGTTTATGCCCACAGTGCATGAATCTATACCCAACTGATGTTGGACTGCGTAAGTGATCTGCACAACACTCGTCGTATTCGATGAAGGAGATCACATGCTGTCACTGCTCGGCTTCGGGACGATTGCCGTCATCCTGCTGCTGTTGTTCACTCAACGTGTCGCGGCGATCGTGGCGCTCGCGGGTGTTCCGCTCGCCGCGGCGTTCCTGGCCGGCAACTCGCCGTCCGAGGTGGCAGGGTTCGTCAAGGAGGGACTCGGCGGCGTGGTGGGCGTCGCGGCGATGTTCCTGTTCGCGATTGTCTTCTTCGGGATCATGCGCGATGCGGGTCTGTTCGATCCACTCATCGCGCGCATCGTGAAGTGGGCGGGCAGCGCTCCGCCGACCGTCGCGGTTGCTACGACGGCTCTCGCGCTGGTCGCCCATCTCGACGGCGCAGGAGCGGTGACGTTCCTCATCGCCGTTCCCGCGATGCTCCCGATCTACGAGCGCATCGGCATGAGTCGGCTGGTGTTGGCCACCTGTGTCGGACTGGGCGCGGGCGTGATGAATATCGTTCCCTGGGGCGGCCCGACAGCGCGAGCAGCCGCAACATTGGGCGTCGACGCCAACGAGCTGTGGGTGCCGCTGATTCCCGCGCAGATTGCCGGAGTGGTGTTCGCGTTGGCCATTGCGTATTACCTCGGACGCCGCGAGCGGAACCGGCTGGCGAAGGTCGCTGCGGGCGACGTCTCCGCCGAAGTGGAGGAGTCGACGGCACGCGTCGGGCAGCGAATCCCCGTACCCGCTACGGGCGGAACAGACGAGCCGGCCTCAGCCGGCTCGGGCGGTGACGAGACCCCAGAAGAGCCCGACAAGCCAGACGAGCCCAGCTTGCTACGCCCGAAGCTGTTCTGGGTCAACGTCGTTCTCGTTGTCGCCACACTTGCCGCGCTGATCGCGGCCGTTGCACCTCCCGAGACCTGCTTCATCATCGCGACCATCATCGCGCTGCTGATCAACTACCCGGGCATGAAGGCGCAGTCCGCGCGGATCGAGGCACATGCCGTCGGGGCGATGCTGATGGTGGGCACATTGCTCGCGGCCGGTGTTCTGCTGGGTGTGCTCGACGGCAGCGGCATGATCGAATCGATGGCCGTCAGCGCAGCCAACGTGATTCCGGACTGGATGGCACCGGCACTTCCGCTCATCGTCGGGGTGTTCGCGGTACCGATGAGTCTGATCTTCGGCCCCGACGCGTACTACTTCGGCGTGCTGCCGGTGCTCATCGAGGTCGGTGACCAATTCGGTATCAGCGCAATCCATCTCGCTCAGGCGTCGATCATCGGCGAGGAGACCGTCGGCTTCCCGATCAGTCCGATGACGGGCGCGTTCTACCTTCTCGTCGGTCTGGCCAAGGTCGATATCGGCAGGCACATCCGGCACACCTTGGGGTGGGCATGGCTGGTCAGCCTCGGCATGCTCGGAGTTGCCTTCGCGACAGGCGTCATCCCGGTGTGGGTATCGTGAGCGCCCCCGGAACCGTCCGATTGGGCGCGGGCGCAGGGTTTGCCGGCGATCGTATCGACCCCGCCCAGATCTTGGCTGAGCGAGGCGAGCTCGACTATCTGATCTTCGAGTGCCTCGGAGAGCGGACGGTTGCGACCGGGCAGGCCCGAAAATTGCTCGATCCTACGACGGGCTACGACCCACTCTTGGGAGCGCGCATGCGCGCAGTACTCGGCGCGACGACGGAGCAGGGCATCACCGTCGTCACCAACTCCGGAGCCGCGAATCCTGTAGCGGCAGCTGCGGTCGTCGCGCAGGTGGCGGAGCAGATGTGCTCGCGTCCGGTGCGCATCGCTGCCGTCACCGGCGACGACGTGCTCGACGCAGTGGGCCGCATCGATCCGGTGGTGTGGGAGACCGGCCGCCCGCTGTCGGAGCATTCCGAGGAGATTGTGTCGGCCAACGCCTATATCGGGGCCGATGCCGTATTGCCCGCACTCGACGTCGGTGCCGACGTGATCGTCACCGGCCGACTTGCCGATCCAGCGCTGTATCTCGCGCCGCTGATGCACGAATTCGGTTGGGCCGGGCAGGATTGGGAGACGCTCGGTGCCGGTACCGCCGTCGGGCACCTACTCGAATGCGCGGGCCAACTGACCGGCGGCTACTTCGCCGACCCGGTCACCAAGCCAGTGCAGGGTCTGGCAAATCTGGGCTTTCCGTTCGGGGACGTACGTGCTGACGGCACAGCCGAATTCGGCAAAGTCGACGGCACCGGCGGGGAATTGACGCGGCGAACGTGCGCCGAGCAATTGCTCTACGAGGTAGGCGATCCAGCCAGATACTTGACGCCGGACGTCACCGCCGATTTCACCGGAGTCGCGTTCGAGACCGTCGGACCCGATCGGGTAGCAGTGTCCGGGGCGACGGGCAGCACGCGCCCGGAGGAGTTGAAGGTGACCCTCGGATTTCGCGGCGGTTGGCTCGGTGAAGGGCAGATCAGCTACGCCGGACCACGCGCACTGCAACGCGCTGAGCTCGCCGGAGCGATTGTGCAGCAACGACTGTGGGAGGTGCACGGCATTCCGGCGAAGAATGTCGGCATCGAATACATCGGGGCAGGTGCGGCATTCCGCGGACTTGCGTCCATAACCGATGTCCCCGAAGTGCGACTGCGCGTGACCGCGAAGGTGCCCGACGCCCAAGCCGCTGCACTGGTGGGATGGGAAGTCGAAAGTCTGTACACCAACGGCCCGGCCGGGGGAGGTGGCGCACGGAGCAGTAGCGCCGAGGTTCTCGCAATCAGATCGTGTTTGATTCCACGCGCTCAGGTGGCGACGGACGTGCACATCACGGAGGTGACGGTATGAGGACTGTCGACGACTTGGCCGACGTGCGAACCGGGGACAAGGGCGACACCCTTATTCTCGCTGTCTTCCCGCGGACCGACGAACACTACGAGTTACTGACCCGCGAACTCACTGTCGAGGCCGTTGCTGAACATTTCGCGCCGTTGGTCACCGGAGACGTGCGCCGCACGGAGATGCCGTTGGTCTCCGGCCTGGTGTTCGAGTTGCCCGGCGTGCTCGGCGGGGGAGTGACGGGAAGCCCTGTTCTGGACGGACACGGCAAGTGTCTGAGCTACCACCTGCTGAGTATGGCTGTGGGCGAGTAGATCTAGTCGAGCTGCTTGACCTCGGTGTTGGGCAGCACCGGCAGCGCCACCGGATACAACTGGAAGCTTCCGCTCATTCCTTTCAATTCGACTTCACGGGGCGCGCCGAGAGTCAGGTCCTGTGCCGAGCCGATGGAGTTGCGCACGGGTTCGCTGATCAGAATCTCACCGCCCTCGGCTTGTCCCGCAACCCGCGCTGCCATGGCCACGTTGAGTCCGAAGATGTCGTCTCCGCGTCGCACCGAACTGCCGACGTGGACGCCCATGCGAACACGGATGCGGTCCCACCTATCTGGGTTCTTCAGCAGGGCCTCTTGGACTTCCACCCCGCAGCGCACGGCCTCGGCCGGGTCGGAGAAGGCGAGCATGTAGCCGTCGCCCTGACTCTTCACCACGTGTCCGCCGTGGTCTGCGACGTGCTTGCAGATCAGTTTGTTGTGCTTTTCGAGCAGCTTCACCCAGCCGCGGTCGCCCAGTTCCTCGTTGCGAGCGGTCGACCCCTCGATGTCGGAGAACATCACCACGATGTCACCGTCGGCGGTCATGCGTGCCAGGTCGGGGCGTTCCACCTTCGCCCAGCCGGCGAGATCCTCGACGGAGTTGCGCACTGTTGCGCTGAAGCCCTTGTTGATGAGTAGGTCCGTGGTGTGAAAGGCAGTTCTGATCGCGAAGGGCACCAGGCCGCGTCGCTTTCGACGTTGCTGAGATTCGAGCGCGCGGTCGAGTGCACGGCGCGTGTGCCTCAGCTTGCGACGCGACACGATCAAGACCACACCGAGCGCGATGATGGCGGCGAGCTCTACTCCGGCAACTATCCACAGGATCACGTCGCTCATCCTTGCCTGTCGACCGCTTCTGTGGGCGCACAACCGACGGCGAATTGCCGCCGATATGCCGTCGGTGTCACCGCGAATGCCGAGCGGAAATTCTGACGCAGAGTGATGGCGCTGCCGAATCCGCACAGGGCAGCGATGTTCTCGATACTGCGATCGGTCGTTTCGAGCAGGCTCCGAGCTTCCTCGAGGCGTTTGTCCAGCACCCAGCGAGCCGGGGTGGACCCCGTCTCGAGCTGAAACTGACGGATGAAGCTGCGTCGGCTCATGCGCGCGTGTTCGGCCAGTCGCTCGATGGGCAACGCCTCGTCCAGTCGTTCGAGTGCCCAGCTCTGTACGTCGGCGATTGCGGTGTCTCCGGACGCCTCGATGACCGGACGTTCGATGTACTGCGCTTGACCGCCGTCGCGATGGGGTGCGACCACCAGGCTGCGCGCCACCCGTGTCGCGGCAGCAGATCCGAGGTGCTTGCGGACGATGTGCAGGCAGGAATCGATCGACGACGCGGTTCCCGCGGAGGTCATCACGTCTCCGTGGTCGATGTAGAGGACCGACTCGTCGACGCCGGCGTGTGCGTTGCGCTCCCGCAGCTCGGTCATCTTGGTCCAGTGCGTGACGGCGGGGCGGCCGGCCAGCAGCCCGGTGTCTGCGACGGCGAACGAACCGAGGCACAGACCCGCAATCTGTGCGCCTCGGGTATGTGCTCCGCGGAGTGCGTTCGAGAAGTCAGTGCCTATGTGGGGCAACGACTCCGGCCACGACGTCACGATGACGATATCGGCCCAGTCGACGGTGCTGGGACCCGCGATTTCACCGATCGGAAACCCCTCCTCGGTGCGGATCGCGCCTGGTTTGTCGGACCATACTCGCGTCTCCCAATCCGGGGCGAGTCCGAGTCGGGTCACCTCGCCGAACACCATCAGCGGCGCGGCGAGGTGAAACATCGTGATGCCGTCGAACACGTAGAGCGCTATTCGCATGGCCGGCTCCGATCTCGAACGTTGGCGCAAATCAATCGAAAGTGTGCATCCGTGCCACTCGTGAATGCAAGGTCGGTGCCGAAGTATGAGTCTCGACCGAGAACGCCACTTGAAGGAGAACGCCCATGACTGCACCGCGTAGAGCCCTCATCGTCATCGATGTCCAGCAGGAATACTTCGAGGGAGTGCTGAAGATCCAGTACCCGCCTCGCGACGAGTCGTTGGCCAACATCGTTCGCTCCATTGAAGCTGCTGTAGCGCACGACGTTCCGGTCGCAATCGTGCAGCACGAGATGCCCGAAGGTTCGCCCGCGTTCGTCAAGGGCACCCCGACCTACGAGCTGCATCCCGACATTCAGGACGTCGTGCAGCCCTCGTTCGAGCGAGTCGAGAAGCAGTACAGCAGCGTGTTCGTTGGAACCGGTGTCGCGAAGTGGTTGCAGGGCAACAACATCGACACTGTCACGATCGTCGGCTACATGACGAACAATTGCGACCTTGCCTCCAGTGCCGACGCCGAAGCGCTGGACCTGACGGTCGAGATTCTGTCCGACGCCACCGGTGCGATCAACCTCTCCAACGAGGCGGGCACCGTCTCTGCCGAGCAGCTACATAAGGCGCTGATGGTGCTCTACCAGTCGAACTTCGCAGCAGTGGCGTCCACCGACCAGTGGGTCGACGCAGTCAAGGGCGGAAACGAGCTGACAGCAAGCAATCTGGTGGTTTCGGCAGCGCAGGGCAACGACGCAGTGGCCTGACGCTCGGTACGCTGGCTGCCGTGACGGCACGGGTGATTACGGACCAGACACTCGGTGCGTGGGTGATCAAGTGCAATCCGCACAAGACCGATCTCGCACCGATGGTCGAAGCCGGACGTGCGCACGAGAACTGGTGCGTTGCCGACAATTACCGAACACGTCTGATGGCACCCGGGCAGCCAGTGCTGTTCTGGGTCAGTAGCCATCCGCGACGCGGGATCTGGGGTGCGGGTCGGTTGAACGGCACCCCGGTCTCCGGCCCGCAGTGGAAGGTCTCGACGAACATCACGCTGTTCGATGAGCCGATCCTCGCGTCGAGCATCCAGTCCATCGCAGCACTGTCGACACTCGAGGTGTTTCGATCACCGCAGCAATCGAACCCGTCTTGGGTCGACGCGTCCGCGTGGGAGATCATCAGAACCCTGCTCCCGGACTGACGGCCAGTGGTGCATGATCGAGAGGTGACTTCTTTCCCGATTGTCGATCTGACTCCCGACGAGCTGCTGACCACGACGCGGACCGTCCGCAAGCGTCTTGACCTCACGCGGCCGGTTCCAATGGAGCTGATCAAGGAATGTCTGGAGATCGCTCTGCAGGCACCGTCCGGCTCGAACAAGCAGGGGTGGCAGTGGATCGTCGTCACCGATCCCGATCTTCGCGCCCGAATCGGCGCGATCTACGGCGAGCTGTTCTCGGCGTACCAAGCGTCCAAGCATTCGGCATCGGCTCTCTTCGCCGACGATCCGGAACGCGCATCGGTGCAGAAGCGCGTCGGCGACAGCGCAGGCTGGCTCGGCGAGCACATGGGTGAGGTGCCGGTACTGCTGATTCCGTGCATCCAGGCCGGTAAGACGCTCCCGGCAGGGAATCAGGCCGGACTGTGGGGCTCACTGCTGCCGGCGGTGTGGAACTACGCCCTGGCCGCACGCGCCCGTGGCCTCGGAACAGCCTGGACGACAATCCATCTCGCCCGTGAGGCAGAGATCTCCGAGCTACTGGGTATCCCCGAGGATTTCCATCAGGGTGCGCTGATCCCCACGGCGTACTACACGGGTGAGACGTTCAAGGTCGCTCCGCGGGATCCGATCGAGACCGTGCTGCACGTCGATCGCTGGTAGTCGAATCGGCCCGGCGCATCGGCTAGACAATCGTGTCCACGTGGATAATTTCAGTCTTGGCCACTGCACTGCGATGCACCTCGGCGAGCGCGAGACGCTCCGGGTCCACCATGTAGTCCTGCAAGGCCGAATCGTCCGGCAGGTGGATGACCTGCACCTCGAGCGGTCCGTCGCCCGGGTCGACCCGGCGAACCCGGCTCACCACTTCGCCGCCATACTTCGGAATCAGGTCCAGCACCGTGTCTTCGTATCGGGTGAGAGCTTCTTCCTGTCCGGCCGTCGCCCACAGCAGCACACACAGTTTCAGGTTCATGACGCGCGAGAGTACCGGGCGTTCGACGCTGCAACCCAGACCTGCTCGGTGGCGGGTACGTTAGCCGCATGTCCCCGATCGACATTCAACGATGGACGGCGTTCTCCAGTGAGCCGTCAGGCGGTAACCCTGCAGGAGTCGTTCTCGACTCTCGCGGCCTGGACGACATCGAGATGCTGAGGATTGCGGCGGACGTCGGCTATGCCGAGACGGCTTTCGTCACTCCCGGAGATGGCGACCGGAACCGCAATATCCGATACTTCTCACCGGTCGCCGAGGTGCCGTTCTGTGGGCACGCAACGGTCGCAACAGCCGCAGCGATCAGCGCGACCGAGAGCGTCGGCTCGATACGCTTCGCGACACAGGTGGGGGACATCGAAATCGAGACGAGCATCAACGCGAATGGTGCTCCGCTGGTGTCGTTCACGAGCGTGGAGCCTCGGACGGCCACGCTGTCCAGCACTGCCCTCGCCGACGTCCTCGGTGCCCTCGGCTTGACCGCGGACGACCTGCACCCCGACCACGTTCCAGCTGAGGTGTTCGGTGGTAACTGGCACCCCCTCCTCGTCCTCGCCGATCGGGGCGTCTTCGACGGGTTCACACCCGATCTCGGTCGCGCTCGTGCAGTGCTCGACGAGCACGGGTGGCCCGCGACGATCATCGTTCTCTGGCCGCAGGGCACCGAGCAGTGGCACGCACGCAACGTGTTCCCGGTCGGGACCATCAGTGAGGACCCGGCGACGGGTGCGGCAGCGGCGGCGACCGGCGGGTACCTTCGTGGCTCGCACGCGGTTCAGCCACCTGCGAGCATCGTCATCCACCAGGGAAGCCATGTCGGCAGGCCAAGCACGCTTCTGGTGGACATCCCACCGTCCGGCGGGATCATCGTGTCGGGTTCGGCTGCCCGCATCGCCTGATCACGTACGCAGGTAGGCCACCACAGCCATCACGCGGCGGCTCATACCGGTGGAGTTCGCCAACCCGAGTTTGTCGAACACGGCGTTGATGTGCTTCTCGACCGAGCTCACCGAGATGTACAGATCGGCTGCTATTCGCGCGTTGGTGAGACCTTGCGCCATCAGCTCGAGAACATCGCGTTCGCGCGGCGTGAGTCGTTCGAGGGGATTGGATCGGGTCGTGCGAGACAGCAGCGCTCGCACCACTTCCGGGTCGAAAGCGGTTCCGCCGTCGGCAACCCTGTTCAAGGCGTCCAGGAATTCTTCGACCTGCGCGACGCGGTCCTTGAGCAGGTAGCCGACCTTGCCGCCGGATCCGCTGATCAGCTCTGCTGCGTAACGGTTTTCGACGTACTGGGAGAGTACGAGCACCGCCACCTCCGGCCATCGAGCACGAATGGTCAGTGCCGCTCGCAGTCCCTCGTCGCTGTGATCGGGAGGCATGCGGACGTCCGTGACGACAATGTCGGGACGATCCTGTTCCACCGCGGCGAGGAGCGCGTCGGCGTCGCCCACGGACGCGATCACGTCGTGGCCCTCGTCGACGAGCAGGCGCACCAGACCCTCACGCAGCAGCGTGGAGTCCTCGGCGACGATCACCCGCACGGGACGCTCGCCTTCACGACAGTCGGCCCGCCGACTGGGCTGTGTACGGTCAGGGTGCCGTCCATCGCCGCGACACGACGGGACAGCCCGGACAAGCCGGTGCCGTACGGGTCGGCCCCGCCGGCCCCGTCGTCGGTGATGGTTGCCAGAACGCGGTCGAATCTCTGATGGGTGACGGTGACCTCCACCAGACGCGGGGAGGCGTGCTTGGCTGCGTTGGTCACCGCCTCCGAGATGACGAAATAGAGGACCGTCTCCACAGGCGGACGTAACGTCTCAGTCAGTTCGTACGTGAATCGGACAGGGACACTTGCCCGTTCGGCCATTGTCTCGACCGCTGTGTGCAGACCTGCCTGATCGAGTGCGATCGGATACACCCGGTTGGCAACCTCGCGCAGCTCGCTGATCGCCTCTTGGGATGCGACGTGTGCTTGTGCAAGGAGCTCGTGCACCTTCTCGGGCTCCTCGGCGCGGCGAGCCCGGCCGATCAGCATCCCCACCGCAACCAACTGCTGCTGGACACCGTCGTGCAGGTCGCGCTCGATGCGCCGGCGTTCGTCGTCGATGGCGTCGACAACGTGATCGCGGCTGCTCGTCAATTCGGCAACCCGCTGGTGCAGCAACCGATCCGACTGCCGGCCCAGTACCTGGACGACGAACCAGCGGTCCAGCGATCCCACCCCTGCCACCCCGACGATCGCGACGAAGATCAAGAGGATCCCGGGCAGCGCCGCCATCGCGATGAGTCCACCGTCGACCCGGTCGGAGTTCTCGATCAAGCCCCAGCTGCCGTCGAGGATCCATGCCGAGACCATCGAGCCGGCCACGACGAGACACAGAGTCAGGAAGAGGACCACGCCGGTTCCGAGCAGTCCGATCGTCCACCGCAAAGCGAGATACCAGCGACAGCGGCGAGGGGTCAGTACATCCGTATGGAGCGTGCCGTGGAAGTGGGTGATACGTCGAATATCCCACTCGCTCAAGCGAAGTGTACCTTCATCGACTGAAGCCCTCAGTGGCTCTCCCCACCGGCCGAGGCGGCGCGACGAGGCGAGAACGAGGAGCGCCACGACAGTGAACAGCACGGCCGAGACTGCCGTGACGCTGCCGAGTAGAACTCCGGCAAGTGCCATCAGCCAACGCCGAACAAGCGAGCTGACGGCAATCCGATCCGCCAAGTCAGGTGGATGTACGACGTCGTTTCCGGGCACTCGAGCAGCGTAGCGGGGAATGCGGCCTCTGATACTGCGGTAAACCGCAGGGTTTCGACGGGGTAGTCCCTATGAATGGTCGACGGCTTTCCTCGATGTCCCCGATTCGGGAAGTTCGTAGCGTTTTCAGCGTCCGTCCGGACAATTGACACCAGCGAACAGGGGAATTGCAATGTCCGACTTACTGATTGCTGCAGCTGCCGAGACCGAGCAACTCGACGGGCTTGCCGGGTGGGCGGTCGGCATCATGGATGTGCTCAACGGCCCCGGTGCCGCCGTCGTCGTCGGTGCCGACAATCTGTTTCCGCCGATCCCGAGCGAACTCGTTCTGCCCCTTGCCGGGTTCTCGGCCAGTCAGGGAGTGTTCTCCTTCGCTGCCGCGCTCTTCTGGACCACACTCGGCTCGGTCCTGGGCGCGGTCATCGTCTACGCGGTCGGAGCGCTCATCGGACGCGAGCGCACGCGGGCACTGGTGGCGAGAATCCCTCTGATCAAAGCCACTGACTTCGACCGCTCGGAGGCGTGGTTCGCCAAGCACGGCTCGAAGGCGGTGTTGCTGGGCCGGATGGTCCCGCTGTTTCGCAGCTTCATCTCCCTGCCCGCCGGAATCGAGCGGATGGGAATGACGAAGTTCCTGGTACTCACCACGATCGGAAGTCTGATCTGGAACACCATCTTCGTCACCGCGGGATATCAACTCGGCGAGAACTGGCACCTGGTCGACGCGTATGCCGAAATCCTGCAGAAGATCGTGATCGTCTCGGTCGCAATCACTTTCGTTGTGTTCGTAGCGATGCGGCTGCGGTCTCGCCGCCAGGCCGGTCGAACCGATCACACCGGACACCGAGCGCGATGACGAGGGGGCCAAAGATGAACCAAGCGAATTTCGATCAGACCACCAGTGAGCAGGCCGCAGTCCGCGTGCGTGCCGCGCGTCGCCGATACGACCTGGGCGACGAGACCGTCAACGCCCTGAACGATCTCAGCGTGGATTTTCATCGCAAAACTTTCACTGCGGTGATGGGCCCATCGGGATCGGGCAAATCGACTCTGTTGCAGTGCGCTGCGGGGCTCGACAGATTGGACGGCGGGGAGACCTTCATAGGCGACGTGGAGGTGGGATCCCTCAGCGAGCAGGCACGGACCCTCCTGCGCCGATCCAAGGTAGGTTTCGTCTTTCAGTCCTACAACCTCATCGATTCGCTGACAGCGATCCAGAATCTCGAGCTGCCTCTGCGGCTTGCCGGCCGCAAGCCTGAGCGTTCCAGAATCACCGCAGGACTGACGAGGGTCGGTCTGGGGGATCGGATGCATCATCGGCCGTCTCAGCTATCCGGCGGCCAGCAGCAACGGGTGGCCGTCGCTTGAGCCCTGGTGTCCGAGCCTGAAGTGGTATTCGCGGACGAGCCCACGGGCGCATTGGACTCTGCCGGCTCGCGGTCAGTCCTGGAGCTACTGCGAAGCGTCGTCGATCACGAGGGCCAGACCGTGGTGATGGTGACCCACGATCCGACCGCGGCTTCGTTCGCCGATCGAGTGCTGTTTCTCCGTGACGGGAAAGTGGTCGACGATCTACAGCACCGCCGGGGCCTGCCGGGCGACAACCGGACCGCCGCCCAGATCGCAGCTCGGATGGCCGAGGTCAGAGCATGATCACCTGGGCATTGGCGTCGTTCCGACGCCGGATCACGGCCGCACTGGGGGTACTGCTGGCGGTGTTCGTCGGCGTTCTGATCACCACTGCCACAGCACAAGTCATGGGTTCCGCGCGGCCGCAGCCACCCGAGCGGCTACAAGGGGCGTCGTTGGTGGTTGCCGGCGAGCGAGCTACGAACGTGCTGGGACAGGCGGGTGACCGCAGCGCGTGGGGCGGAGACCGGCTCGCCCAGCTGACGCAGCAGATCCGCTCGATCCCGGGCATCACCGATGTTGTGGCGGACCGCAGCTTCCTTGCGCAGATCGTCACCCCGTCCGGAGCGCTGCCGAGTGCTGATCCCCAGGTCGCCGGGCATGGGTGGTCGAGCACGTCGCTGGCTCCCTACCGACTGACTTCCGGCGAGCAACCGCAGCAGGCGTCGGAGATCGCGCTCGGGCCCGAGTTCGGTGCCTCGGTTGGCGAACGGGTCACTCTTCGGACCGCACAGGGCGACATCGAGGTGACAGTCGCCGGTACCACTGACGGTCCTGGCGTCTACTTCGACGACGCCACCGCCGCGCAGGTGGCCCCCGCCGCCAGCCTCCTCGGTATCGAGGTCGCCGATCAGTCGGCAGAAGCCTCGGTGCAGGCGGTCGCGGCGCAGCTCGGTGGTGAGGTGGTGACCGATCGCAGTGCCCTGCAGGATGACTCGATCGCGAAAGGCCGCTACCTGAGCAGTCAGTTCCTGACGGCGCTGGCGCTGGCGTCGTTGGTTGTGAGTCTCTTCGTCGTTGCGGTCACCTCGAAGTTCGCGGTCGACGAGCGCACCCAGGAATTCGGTCTCCTTCGCGCAACCGGAGCGTTGCCGAAGCAGTTGCGCCGCGTGGTGCTGCTGGAAGCCGCGCTGCTGGGAACGGTGGGATCGGTCGCGGGAGCTGCGGCCGGGGTGCTGGCGACGGTGCCGTTGGCCGCCATGTTGCGATCGTGGGGGATTTTGCCGGCCGAGCTCAGCGTGACGGTCGACGTGCCCACGGTCTTGGCAACGACCCTGGGCGGTATCGCGATCGCCGTGATCGGGGCCGCCATCTCGGCGGTGAGCGCTTCGCGGGTGAGCCCGCTTGCCGCAATGCGCCCCGAGTCGACTCGTCCACGCAAAGGCCACGGGCGCTTACGAACAATCAGCGGAACCGCATTGGCCGCACTCGTCGTGATCGAAGTGATCGCTGGCCGCACGGTGCCGGGTCTGGACTCGGTATTGATGGCGATCGTCATCACTCTCACTGCTGCTATCGCTGCCGCTTGTCTCGCTCCGGTATTGGTGCCTCGACTGGCACGAATCTTGTTGTGGTTGCCGTGGCGGATCCGGCCGTCCGCCCCTCTCATGGTCGGCAGCGCCGAGGTCACCACCAACCCGCGCCGGTCTGCCTCGATCGCTGCTCCGGCGATCATCGCGGCCGCTCTCGCCATCCTGACCAGTGGATTCATTCCTACGATGCGAATCGCCTACCCTGCGGAAACCGCAAATCAGATACAGGGCCAGTCCGTGGTGGTGGCCGATGGCGATTACCTCACGGCTTACCAAGTGTCCCAAGCGTTCGAGAAGTACGACGTCATCGAGGTCGGGATCTCCAGTCGCGCCCGTCTTGTCGTTCCGGGATCGACTGTCGCGCTTCCCGTCACGGCACTTCCGAGTGCGGCCGAGCCCTCTGCCTTCGAGGTGCCCAGATATCTGGCCGACGAGAACGGCTGGCAAACAGGGGATTCCGTCGCGCTGGTAATGACGGATGGGACCGACCTCAATCCGACGATCACGTCGATAGTGGACGAACCGAGGGGTGAGCATCCTGGCGTGGCCCTGTCCGAAGGCATCATTCGTCTCCATGACCCCTCGGCCGTGGCGGACGAGGTGTTCGTGCGTTCGTCATCTGTCCAGACCTCCGTCGAGCCCCCCGCAGGCACCCGCGTCACGGATGCGATCACCTGGTCTTCGACCCGCTACGACAAGGACCTGACTCTGCTCAACCGCTACGTCATGACCTTCATCGCAGTCGCTGTCAGCTACGCCGTACTCGCAGCCACCATCACAATCGCGATGTCCATGCGGCATAGACAGACCCAAGTGCGCACACTGGTGCGCTCCGGTGCCACCACACGGCAAGTCAGCGGAATGGTCGTCATCGAGGCGATCGTCGCTGGCGCGTGCGGGGTGCTGCTCGGTGCGCTATGTACGCTCGTGCCCCTGCACGAGATGGCGGCCGGTCTGTCGAACACCACTGGTAGCCCGGTAGGTGTTCACCTCGACTGGGCGCAGGCCCTGCTGGTGCCGCTGGGAATTGCATGCATGATGGGCGTGACTGCATTGGTGGTGAGTTTCCGGCGCGGCCCGACGACCTGACATGGAACTACCGCGGCAGTCCTAACTTGTACTGCAAGGCATATGCCAGCTTGCCCGGCTTGTCGCCCGAGTACGGCGCCGAGAGCTTTCCGAACTCACCCTTGGTGGCTGCCTTCCCATCGTTCCAGGCGTCCAGAGCCCCGAGTTCCGCTGCGGTACGGCCACTGTCGATCACAGTGTCTTTCGGGACTGCGACCTGAGCGCGCGAGACCGACTCGACGGTGCTCAGGTAGCTCGTCAGGTTGTTGCTGTCCCATCCGCTGATGTCGACTTCCGCCGAGTCGCGAACCCATGCACCCCAATAGAATTCCTGGAAGGGGATCGTGCCGGGGGTGAAGCCGATGTCGCGGGCGAAGTACATCAGGCTGCGGTACTTGTCGTTCTGGAACTTGGCGAGGCCGACTCCCGACGGGAGTTGCTCCACCGGAACCTCGTTGCCGTCGACGTCGTAGTTCCACACCCACTTCTCGGCCTTCATTCGCGCCCAGAAATCGGCGGTGCTCAGGTCACTGAGGTTCGCGACCACCCGCAGACGGAGATGCAGATTCGGTCCACCGTCGGCTGTTTCGTAGAACGAGGTGAGCGTGTGGTGCCCGTCGGTCAGGTACGGCACACCACCCGGCCCGATGACGACCGTCTTCACGGGCGCGATGGTGTCGGGCGTTTCCTGGCCGACGGGAACGGTGCAGGTGAACGACGACGGATTGTCCAGTCGTGCATCGGGTAACGCGGAGGCGGCCTTCTCCTGGCCGTTGGCCTCGCACCAGTCGTCGAACTTCTTGTTGATCTCGTCCTTGCCGAGGGTGTATCGACCGAGCTTGTAGTACACCTCGTCGTACCCGAGCGACGGTTGCGTCGCGTGTACATCACCGATTGGGAGGTCGAGAAGCTCACCCGCTTCGGCACATTGGTAACCGAGGCCTGCGGACGATCCGGTGGGGAGCAGGTCTGCGACCTGACACAACGGCGACGCCGTCCGTGCCGGCGCGGCAGTGGCAACGCCGCCCATCGACGCGGACACGACAGAGATCAGAGCGAGCGTGCCCAGCAGGGCTGCTCTACGACGCGAGGTCATCTGTGAAACTCCTATGAATTCGAGTGAGGTTCCCCGGAGACTGTCGCACTCCGGTCACCGGCCGATGTCGCAGAACTGAACCGAAGGTGTTCGAGAGGTGAACGCAGTATGCGGGTCAGCGAGCTTCGCGCAACATCGCGAACACTAGGGTGTCGGTCCATTCACCCTTGCACCACCAGTTTTGGCGAAAGTGCGCTTCCTGGCGCATTCCGACCCGCGCTGCCAGACGAGCGGATGCGTCGTTGCGTCCGTCCATCTGTGCGGTGACTCGGTGGATCTGGGGTAGCGAGAAGACGTGCTCGATCAACGCGTCGACCGCTTCGGTCGCGTAACCGCGGCCGGCCACGGCGGGGGAGAACGTCCAGCCGAGTTCGACGAGGGAGGGTGAACCGTCGATCAACCACGCCTCGACGTTGCCCACTACAGTGCTCTCGTGCTCGACGACCATCGCGAGTGCCTGTGTGTGCAGCCCTGATCGCTTCATCCGTTTGCCCACCGCTGCCACAGCGTCGGCGTGCGTCCACGCTTTGTGCAGAAGGTAGCGGCAGACTTCGGGATCGCTGTAGTACGCGAGAATCCCGTCCGCGTCGGCAGGTTCGTACAGACGCATCGTCAGGCGTTCGGTATGGATGGGCTCGACCGTCATGAGACCAATCTTGCCCGACCTAAATTCACGCTGATTCGAACCCTGGTCTCGGACCCGCATCGTGACAGATGGTGGTGAGTCGAACCAGCTCGTCATCAAGTGGAAGGCACGTGAACATGGTCGTGACGTCGTACGCCGCTCCTGCGGGACCCGTTGACACGCGCGTCAGCGACGTCCAAGGCGTCGGCCCGGCACCCGTTTCACCGAAACAGTCGGCGTGGCAGCGGTACCAATGGACCGTCCTGCGCGCCTTGTCGCCAGTCTTCCTCCTCGTCCTGTGGCAGATCGCCAGTGCGGCCGGAGTTCTCTCCGAACGAGTGCTGCCCGCACCATCCCTGATCTTCGACGCGGGTCTGGAATTGCTGCGCAACGGTGAATTGGCCGACGCGCTAGCCATTTCGGGAACACGCGTTGTTCAGGGGCTCGTGCTGGGCGGGGTGATCGGGGTGGCGCTCGGAGCACTCGTCGGACTGTCGAAGCTCGCCGAGGCAACCGTCGACCCACCGCTGCAGATGCTGCGCGCCATTCCGCACCTCGGCCTCATCCCGCTGTTCATCCTGTGGTTCGGGATCGGCGAGACGCCCAAGATCCTGCTCGTCGCTCTGGGAGTCGCGTTTCCGCTGTACCTCAACACGTTCTCGGCCATCCGTCAGATCGATCGCGATTTCCTCGACACGGCCGTCGTACTCGGTTTCTCGTGGCGTCAGCGGTTCACCACGATCATTCTGCCGAGCATCGCCCCGCAACTGCTGGTGGGACTTCGGCAATCGTTGGCGATCGCGTGGTTGTCGTTGATCGTGGCCGAGCAGATCAACGCCGAATCAGGCCTCGGCTACATCATCAACAATGCCCGGGACTTCCTGCGTCTGGACACCATAATCTTCGGACTCGTCGTCTACGCGCTGATGGGTATCGCCACCGACGGCATCGTGCGAATCCTGGAAAAGCGTGCGCTACGTTACCGATTGGATGCTTGATTCATGACTTCGACGACGACGTCCGTCGCCTCCCTGCACGGCATCGACAAGTTCTACGGCTCCAGCCACGTGCTGCAAGGCATCAACCTGTCCATCGAACGTGGCGAAATCGTCTCGCTGGTCGGACGATCCGGCTCCGGCAAGTCGACCATTCTGCGTGTCTTGGCTGGACTGTCCACGGACCACACAGGTGAGCGGCATGTCGCCGGACATCCCGCGGTGGCGTTCCAGGAACCACGTCTGTTTCCGTGGCGGTCGGTCCGCCAGAATGTGTCCTATGGTCTGAACACTGCGGGCGTGACGGGCAACGAGGCACTGATCGCCGCGGATGCCACCCTCGACGAGGTAGGTCTCGCAGAGAAGCGGGACGCATGGCCACTCACCTTGTCGGGCGGTCAAGCTCAGCGCGCAGCACTGGCGCGGGCGTTGGTGGGGGAGCCCGAACTGCTGCTCCTCGACGAACCGTTCGGCGCGCTGGACGCACTCACGCGGCTCACCATGCAGTCGCTTCTGCTCGATCTGTGGGGACGGCACGGCTTCGGTATCCTGCTGGTCACCCACGATGTCGACGAAGCGATTGCGTTGGGGGACAGGGTGTTGGTGCTCGACGGGGGTGCCGTGGCCGACACTGTCACGGTCGACCTGCCTCGTCCACGCGACCGGGGAACACCGGGCTTCTCTCGTATCCGAAACCACCTGCTCGGTGCCCTCGGCGTTCACTGAACTATCAATTCCACTGATAAGAAGGATCTTTCACGCATGTCGTCACTCGCTCGCCCCCGATCTCTGCGCGCTCTCGGCGTTCTCGCTGCCCTGTCGCTGACCGTCGTCGGCCTCACCGGTTGCGTCTCCCGCGGCAGCGACACTGCAACCTCCGAAGCTCCTGCACTCGTCTCCAACGACGAGCTCGCCACCGTGACACTGGACGTCGGCGACCAGAAGGGCGGCACCGAAGCTCTGCTTCGTGCGTCGGGTGAGCTCGACTCGGCTCCCTACGATGTCGCGTTCTCCACCTTCACTTCCGGCCCGCCGCAGGTGGAGGCAGCAACGGCCGGCCAGATCGACTTCGCGGTTACCGGTAACACGCCGCCGGTGTTCGGTGTGGCAGCCAATGCCCGTATCAAGGTCGTCTCCGCCTACACCAACGATGCGAGCGGGGATCAGATTCTCGTGCCGGCAGATTCGACTCTTGCGTCGTTCGCAGACCTTCGGGGCAAGAAGATCGCAGTGGGCAAGGGAAGTTCCGCGCACGGCCATGTGCTGCTGCAATTGCAGAAGGCAGGCTTGACCACCGACGACGTTCAGCTGATCTTCCTCCAGCCCGCCGATGCGCTGACGGCATTCACCTCGGGCGAGGTCGATGCCTGGGCAATCTGGGATCCGTTCACCGCGATCGCTCAGGTCCAGAACGGATCGAAAACGCTGACCACCGCCGAGGGTGTGGCCAACGGCTACGGCTTCGGTATCGCCTCGCAGCAGGCGCTGGACGATCCCGCGAAAAATACTGCTCTCCAGGACTTCGTGGTTCGTCTGGCCAAGGCGTCTGCATGGGCGGACGCCAATCCGGCCGAGTGGGCGGCGGCGTACTCCGCGGCCGTCGGAATCGACCCGGCCGCGGGTGAATTGGCGCAGGGGCGAAGCCAGCGACCCGCAATTGCCCTGGACGACACAGTGATCGAGTCCGAGCAGGCGCTCTTCGATGCGTTCGTCGAGAGCGGAAGCATCCCCGGCGGCAACACGTTCGCAGACTTCGTCGACACGCGCTACAACGACGCCATCGCCGGCGCGACCGCCTCGACCAACTGATCACCCACCGCGTCGTAGGAGTTCACTCGTGACCGCACGCATCTTCTGGTTCCTTCCCACCGCAGGCGACGGCCGCTCCATCGTCGGCGCGTCCCACGCATCCGGCAACCTCCGCGAACCGGCCGGGTTTCGACGCCCGTCGTTGCGTTATCTCACCGAGGTTGCCCAGGCCGCGGACCGACTCGGCTACGAGGGGGTGCTGACTCCCACCGGAACATGGTGCGAGGACGCATGGTTGACCACGGCCGCTCTACTGCGGAGCACCCGACGGCTGAAGTTCCTCGTCGCCTTTCGTCCCGGCCTCACGCCGCCCACATTGGCGGCGCAGCAGGCCGCGACGCTGCAGCGGTTCTCGGAAGGTCGGGTGTTGTTCAACATCGTCACCGGGGGCGACGACGTCGAACAGCGTCGTTTCGGGGACTGGATCGACCACGATCGGCGCTACGCCCGTACCGATGAATTTCTCGGACTCGTCCATCGGATCTGGACCGAGTCGTCGGTCGATCATGAGGGTGAGTTCTTCAAGGTCGCCGATGCGCGGGTGTCCGAAGCACCGGACCCGTTGCCGGAGTTCTGGTTCGGTGGTTCGTCCGATCCCGCTCTTGCCGTCGCGGCGAAGCACGTCCAGACGTATCTGACGTGGGGTGAGCCCCCGGCCGACGCTCGCGCCAAGATCGAGAAGGTGCAGGCGCTCGCGGACGCCCAGGGCCGCAAGCTCACCTACGGCATTCGCCTGCACACCATCAGCCGCGACACGTCCGAAGAGGCCTGGGCCGTCGCGCAGAAGCTCCTCGACGAGCTCCCCGAGGAGCAGGTGTCTGCGGCACATGCGCTGCACTCGTCCTCGCAGTCCGAGGGACAGCGTCGGATGGCCGCACTGCACGGTGGCAGCAAGGATTCCCTCGAGATCTACCCGAACCTATGGGCCGGAGTCGGACTCGTTCGCGGCGGCGCGGGAACCGCTCTGGTCGGTTCGCACGAGGAGGTCGCGAACCTGATCGGCGAATACCACGACGCCGGGTTCGACGAGTTCATCCTCTCGGGCTACCCGCATCTGGAGGAGGCGTACCACTTCGCCGAGGGAGTGCGTCCCATCCTCGACGCGCGTGGAATCACCGTTCCCGCCAGATAGGTTCGCGCGCCATCGCCGGTTCGACATCGCCTGCTGGATCGACAGTGCGAATTCCGACCACCACCACTGCCCCGATTACGCCAGTGGCCCTCCCATACTCTGAACACGCGCACTACGAGAGACGAGATGGCATGAAAGCACTGGTATTCCGCGAGTACGGCGGCCCCGAAGTCCTGAAGATCGAGGAGCTTCCGGATCCGATTCCGGGATTCGGTGAAGTGGTGGTCGATCTGAAGGCGACCGCACTCAACCACGTCGACATCGATGTGCGCGAAGGCGTCTCGCGGTTCGACTTCGCGATGCCGCACACCTTGGGCCTCGAGGGTGCCGGCGTGATCTCCCTGGTAGGCGATGGCGTGGACCCCGCTCGGATCGGCGAGCGCGTAGCCGTCTCGTACATCCGCACCTGCGGCCACTGCGAGTGGTGTCAACGGGGCATGGAGAACATCTGCGTCAACCGTAAACTGCTCGGCGAGCACATACCTGGCACGTACGCGCAGAAGATCCTGACACCCGCCGACCATTGCCTGACACTTCCCGACACCGTCGACTTCGGTGAGGCGGCGGCCTCACTCAGTGCATTCGGCACCGCCTGGCACGCACTCATGATTCGCGCCGAGGTGAAGCTGGGAGAGACCGTGCTGATCCATTCGATCGGGGGTGGCGTCGCATCGGCAGCACTCCAGATCTGCAAGGCTGCCGGCGCGACCGTGATCGGTACGGCCAGTCGAGACGACAAGTTGGCTCAGGCGACCGCTGACGGTGCCGATCACGTCATCAATTACACGACAACCAATGTGCGCACCGCCGTCGACGAGATCACCGAAGGCCGCGGGGTCGAGCTGGTCTTCGACGGCGTAGGAGGGACAGCCTTCACCGACTCGATGTTCATGCTGCGCCCGTACGGCCGTCTGGTGTCGATCGGTGCGCACGCAGGGGAGGTCGTCGAGTTCGACATCATCGAGTTCTTCCGCCGCCAGATCTCCTACATCTCCTCGCATACCCAGACGCGCGATGAGATGCGTACTGTGCTCGATCTCGTCGGCAAGGGGGTGCTGCGCCCGCGCATCAACTCGCGTTATGCCTTGGATCGCGCCGGGGAGGCTCACGAGGAGCTGGCTGCGCGCACCTCCTATGGGAAGATCATCCTCGACATCGACTGAGGAGAGCGCTGATGGGTGTGGCCGGTCCTCGTTAATGTCGTCCGGAGGAGGCTCGCTGATCAGTTGGACGTCGCCTGCTGCATCGACAACACGAAACCGTGTCCGCTGCCCGCGTCGCAGACCATAGCGTCGACTCGGGAGTAACAGGTGTAGCCGAGGTGCGAGATCGATGTGTTGTAGTCCAGCGATTGCGCGTTCTCGACCCCGAAAGCGCCTTGGTTGAAGCACATCGGCGTCACCTTGCCCGGGTCCAGGAAGAAGCCCTTGCTCAACTCGTCCGCCGAGAAGGGTGGCTTGTCGCAGTCCGCGCCGTCGGGCACGGGTGCGTCCGTGGCTTGGCAGCCGGACGAGAACGCGGTGGAGCCGAGCTTGCAATAGATGTTGCCCGACGGCGACTTCCATCCGACCTCGTTGTTGACAGCGACATATCGGGCCGGGTCGACGGGAGTGATCGGCGCGGAGTCGACCGATGGTGTTGTCGCAGAATCGGACTCGGGCTGGCTGCCACCCGTCTGCGGAGCCACAGTGACCTGCGGTGCCGCCGCGGTCGATGTAGCCGGTGCACCCGCGACCACAGTGGGGATGACCGACGGCACCGCATCGGTCAGGTCGTCCGAACTGCTGCATCCCGTCAGCAGTACACCGGTAAACGTAATGGCGACGAGGGCCACGCGCCTGCTGTGTCCCGCCATCAGTTGGACGTCGCCTGCTGCATCGACAACACGAAGCCATGCCCGCCGCCCGCGTCGCAGATCATCGCTTCGACGCGGGAAAAGCATGTCATCCCATTGAACGTGATGGAGGTGTTGTACTCCAATGTCTGCGCGTTCTCGACGCCGAATTCGCCTTGGTTGAAGCAGGTCGGCGTCACCTTGCCCGGCGTCATGTAGAAGCCCTTGCTCAGTTGGTCGATGGTGAACGAGGGAGTGACGCAGTTCGCGCCGTCCGGTACCGGAGCATCTCCTGACTGGCAACCGGACCCGAATTCGGTGGAGCCGATCTTGCAGTAGATCTTGCCGGACGGCGACTTCCAACCGACCTCGTTGCCGTACGCGGTGTAGCGGGCCGGATCGACGGGTGTGATCGGCGCAGTGTTGTTCACCGGGTTCGCGTTGCTCTGCGATGAATCGGCGGTCTCCGGTGCGGTGGCAGTGTCCGTGGTGTCGACCGGGGGGTTTGCGATGGTCACCTGGGGCGGTGCGGGGATTTGCGATGCGGCGCTGGGAGCGGGGCTCGGGGCGGCAGCAGGGGCGTCGTTGCTCCCACAGGCCGTCAGCGCGACAGCGAGGCCAGCAGTGGCTGCGAGCAGAGCAGTTCTTCGAAACATTCGGAACTCCTTCATCAGAACGCGGTGTTGACGTCGCGGGAGATCATGAAGCCTCTGTCGCCGTCGTAGCAGGTAATGCCGGCTTCGGTGGACCGGCAGAAGTTGCCTGTCACTCCGATGACCTGGCCGTATTCGAGAACTCGTGGGCCGGGATTCCCGCCGAAAAAGATTCCCTGGTTGGTGCAGATCTGTTCGACGGTGCCGTCCTGTTTGATCTGCACGCCGTAGGTGTTGTTTGCGGTGTTTGCGCACTCGCGCCCGGTGTTGCCCGGCACCGAGTAGCGGACCTGACAGCCCACGATCGTTTCGGGTGCATTGGATGAATTGAATGCGCAGAACACATTCCCGCTGGGGGATTGGAAGAAGTACTGGCCATCGTCTACCTCGAAGTCGCGTGCGTCGACGTTGACGTCGTCGCGGTTCGGGGCAGGTGGCACGGCAGCAGGTCCCGCTTCAGTGGGCTGCTTTGGAGCCGGAGTCACGACCTCGGAAGTCTCTATGGCCGGCCCGTCCGTACCGGTGCCGCCTCCTGTGTCGGGAGAGCCACCCGCCGACGGAGCGGGAGCGGCATTGGTGGTCGGCGCTGCATCCGTGCTGGTCGATTCCTCAGACCCGCAGGCCGTAAGAGTCAGGGTGGTAGCAGCGACCAGGGCACACATGGCCACGATGTTGCGGACTTGCCTCATTCGTTCGTCCTCACCGGTGGCTGCAGAGTGCATCACCTCTTGGCAGGTAAATCGAACGGTCCGATCGGTCTGTTAACGTCCGTCGGGTCACGACCCCGTCACGAATCGGTATACGGATGGAACAACGGACATTTCGCCTGAGAGGGTGAAGGGAAGAAACACTCAACAGCCAGTTGATGTTTCAGCTTCAACCTGAAGCGCTGGGTGCGAATTCTGTTTCGACTCGGAATCCCATTGCGCGACATCGACGAAAGGCATGAGGTATGCGAAAGGCATTGCGGCAAGCGGCAGTAGCGACGGTCCTCACCGTCCCCTTGATGTTCGGAATCGGAGCAGGCACGGCAGCGGCCGACCCGCAGGTGAGTAACCTGCAGGTGCCCATCGTGACCGGTTTCCAGATAGCTCCCGGTGCCGTCCCCGGCGGCTTCTTCCAGACCATTCCGATGAAGGCCACCGTGGGCGACGAGCCCGGTGTTGCTAGCTTCTCGGCCGCGAACATTGCCCCGTTCGCCGACCAATATCCCTACCGGTATCTGAACCTGAACTGGCGAAACCTCGCGACAGGTGCGACGGGTGCCGCCGATCTACGGCATTGGCAGGACGATCCGACGCCACCGGCGGACAACTCTTTCAGTAAGCAGTACCTTCCACTCGAGGTGGTGGCGAACACCGGTTCGGGGCCCGTTGTGGTGACGGTGACGCATTCTCGCGACTGCTCGTATGGTGCCGAGTGGGGCTCGCCGTACCTCGACACTCTTCTCCCCGGTGCCGGCGTGGTGCTGGTTCCCTGATCCGGTGAGGCTTCAGGTACCCAAGTCTCCCGCGATGTCGGCCGCCGTGAGCATCGAAACCAGAAGCGGCACAACCCGTTTAGCGGCGATGCGGTAGTCACCGCGGCCCTGTTGTTCGACGATGTTGGCCGAGCTCAGCGTCTTCAGATGATGGTAGATCTGGCCGGAAGAGCCGACTCCTACCGCGGCATGCAGATCAGCGGCGTTCGCCGGACCGCGCAGCAACGTTCGCACGATCTGCAACCGGACCGGATGCCCCAGTGCAGCAAGCACTTCCGACATCGAGGCGATAGGCAGGTCGACGATGGCGTCGGCGGAGTAGGTGATGTCCCAACGGACCGTTCCGTGCAGACGCACGTCGCCCTGATAGGCGACGATGCCGCCGGTCGACGGGGCGGCATCGACCTGCTCGGGAGCGTCGCGTCGTTCCAGCTCGGCGACGCGGGCTTCCAGCTCTGCCAGTCTCGACTCGAACTTTGAACTCACACCACGCAGGCTATCCGGTCGAGTACGTCCGACGAGAGCATGGCCTCGAGGATGAGTTGCTGCTGCACGCCGGCTCCGGCCATTGCTTGCTCGAATCGATCGGCCGGGAATCCGTCGGTGAGCCACACCGCGGTCGCGACTGTTCCGTCTGTGCGGCGCACCTCGAATCCCTGGGTCAGCACACCGGGGAGGCTGCCGCCTTTGAAGCCGACACCGAGAACGCCGTCACCTGCGGGTTGCCATTCCAGTTGGCGCAGAATGGTATCCGACGCGGTACCGAAGGTTCCATCCGTGAAGGCGCGATACATCCCGTTGAGTTGTGCGGCCGAACCGCCGCGAAAGCTGCTCTCAACTCGGGTGGCCTGGTCTTCGTAGGTCGGTTGTTGCGCGGCTGCGTCGACCTGGGCTCGGAACTGCGGATCGAATGCCCACTTTTGCGCGGTCTCCCAGCGGTCTTCGTCGGCGAGTGCCGGGTCGAACACCGACAGCATATCGGCGACCAGGCTCGGGACCTCGAAGTTCTCCCACCCGCCAGTCGCTGCCGCGTCGATGATTGCTTGGCCGCCGAGTCGGTATCGGAGAAAGTCGGGGACGGAGTTGTCGCTTTCCTGAATCATGGCCGTGACGATGTCGTCGATGCGGACCGTGGTGTTTGGGTCGGTTGCATTGGTGCCGGTGTTTGAGATCCCCAAGCGATTCAGGGCATTCGGGTGGGCACCGCCATCGGTGTTGGGTACGTACCACCGCTCCCAATCTGCGAGCGACACTTGCTCGTTCGGGTCGATGCTGCCGTCGGCGACGGCCTGGGCGTATGCGGCGAGATGCACCACCTTGATCGCCGATGCGAGGACCTGCTCCTGATCGGCTCGATGCTCGACGGTTCTGCCGCGGCCGTCGTCGATCACGAGGCCGACGGTGTCGGGTGCCTGATCGATCAGTCCGATCCACCCGTCTTCGGTGGCGAGGTCGGTCGAGGTGACGGGTGCGCAGTTCTCAGGTGTCGGAGTGGCGGCCTCGGCTGTGTCCGAGTCGGTGGAGGCGCATCCGCTCATCAACAGGACCGTCGCGCAGGCTGCCGAAACCAGGGTAAGGCGTCGCATCTCGAGCTCCTTGGTTGTTATTCCGTAATTACGGAATAACAGTAAAGCGGATTGCTCGTCTCGGCAAGCCCTTCCCGGGGCGTTCGGAAGCGGGCTCGCCGTAACAGCTGTTACGCTCGTCCGTAACAGGTGTTACGGCGAGCAGGGAGGTGAGGAGGAGTGACTCTCGAATCGGACGATCCGCGGCACCGCATTTCGCAGGCCGTGTGGGACACGATCGCGGAGTTGGGAATCGAGGCGACGACGGTGCGCGCGGTCGCGACTCGGGCGGGCTGCACTACCGGTCTGATCATGCACCGCTTCGGCTCCCGGTCGGCGATGTTGGTGCACGCGCGACAGACCCTCTTCGAGCGCACGGCAGCACGGGCCGACGAGTCCGGTACCGTTGGCACACACTCCGCGGCGGAGCGGCTGTATTCCGTTGTCTGCTCGGTGCTTCCGCTCGACGAGGAGCGCATAGTCGAGGCCAAAATTTTCACGGGCTTCGCGGCGGCTGCGATCGCGGATGATGAGCTGCGGAACCCGCACGTGACCCACACGCGTCAGTGGCTCACTCGCATAGCGGGTCTCGTTGCCGACCTCGGCACTCACATCACCGATGCCGAGGCCGCGGAGTGCGCCCTGCAGATCGCCACCGCGGTGGAAGGCATCGTGGTTCTGGCGGTACTCGATCCCGAGACGTATCCGCCGGCGACGCAGAAGCGACTGGCCCAGCGCGCGATCACCGACGTGGTCGACCGCAGTGCCGCAACCGACCGGTGACCGTGCCCCTACCTTCGACAGAACGGACCCCCATGCCTACCCTTCATCACGCCCCGCTGGCACGCGTCGACCAGATCACCCTGTACCGCATCATGGCGCTTCGGGTCGCGGTATTCGTGCATGAGCAGCGCATTGTCGACGACATCGAACTCGATGGCACCGACCTGCTTCCGACGACGGAGTTGTTCTGGATGCAGGACGACGACGGTGAGGTGCTGGCGACCATTCGAGTCCTCGTCGACGACACGATCCACATCGGCCGAGTCGCGACTGCCGCCAGTGCGCGGGGACGGGGCCACGCCGGAGAACTCGTGAAAGCTGCACAGGCGGCATATCCCGGAGTCGTTGAACTCTCTGCGCAGGCGCACCTCGAAGAGTGGTACGGCCGCTTCGGATTCGTCCGCGTGGGGGAGAACTACCTGGACGCTGGAATCCCGCACGTGCGCATGGTGACTAGCGGATGATGAACTCTCTTCTGTCCTGACCAATGCCGTTGAGCTGCAATGGTATGTCGAGTGGCTCAGAACAACGTTGGTGCGGTGTATCGGCCGTGTCGTGCTTCGTTCAGTCGGGCGCTCCAGCGCTGCACGAGCCACATTTCGACGAGCTCGGGGCTGGTGCCGATATCGGTGGCCCATGCGGTGATGAGTTCGACGTAGCGGTCGTATCGACGACGAGTGAATCCGGTGACCGACGGGTCTTCGAGCCACCCTTCGTGGATGAGTGTCGAGACACCGTATTGGTCGATCAGCTGCGCCGGGCCGCCGTAGACCGAGGCTGTCACCGCCCACAGGAACGTGGCCATCAGGGACATGCCGACGCCCGGCGCATCGGGCCAGCCGGACCAGGTCGAGTTCGGATGGTCGGGCACTACGCGGTTGCGGACGCAGCTGTCGAGCACAGCGAGGGTCTTCGCGACGGGGTTCTCGTCGGGACGGCTGAGGTGCGGGTTCATGACGTCCGGGAAGCGCCGCATCGCTCTTCGGTGCCGATGGCTGCCCTGCCACGCCGCGCAGAGAAACAACAGGCCGAGCGAATCGTGTTTGCCTACAGCCAGATCGGTGCCGATCCGTAGATCGTTCCGCTGAACGGTGGCACCGCCGTACTCGGCGATTTCGCCGTCGAGGTTGCGGCCGCGGAGCCGGAGATCGTGGCCTGCCCGGTCGAGGTGGCCGTTCCACCAATCCAGGTCCACCTCGACACCGTCGTCGAGGACGTGTAGGTCGTAGCTGCGGTGCTGACACCACTGCACACAGGCCGTGGGCGGCGGGAACCCCTCGTCGAGTCGTGACATACCGCCATCGAAGCATCGGGTACCGACAGAAACAGCCTTTGTGTCCACGTCTCTACGCGTGGGTGGAGCTGGTTGCGAGTAGTTTTCGCGGATTGGAAAAGGCTCATGTTCAGGCTCCTGGGTCCCGGTTGTCCAGCAAGACTTCGGCACCGGGGTCAGTGCATCGTGGAAATCGTGAACAGCAGTATTCCGTGGCAATGCGGAACATACCGGATCGCGAGTCGCCCATCTCCACCCCAACAGCAGTACCCGTGGAACCGCAGTCTCACTTGTCGCCGAGCATGATCCGTCGATGTACGACCGAGCTCGCGGGACTGCAGGCTTACGGAGCATTGCCTCAGCAGTTGGTCACATTGTCCGACGGGCGTACGTGAACCGGTGCAGTCACTGCTCGGCGAGCGCTGACAGCAGTTCGCTCAGGTCGACAATTTCGATTGTTTTTCCCGGTCCGTTCGTAAACTCCGCAACTGTCATGACATCCGTGCCGAACGCCGCATCGAACCGAGTGCGCAAATGTGGGGACGATCTCGCCAACGCCCATTGCGCGGTGGTTGTCGATGTCCTCAGAAACTTCGCTGGTCGATTGCCGACCACGAACATCTGGGCTTTGCGGGTCGATTCGTCCAGAGCAAGGTGGACCAGGTCAGCAAAAAGACCTCGCTTACGCATCGTGTCGCCGCCCTTCCACTGCGCGACCTTGAACTCAGCGATTCGCCTATCGGTCTCCAGATCGTACGGCCTGCTGGGGTCGTTGCCTGCCCCGAGAGACGGACGCGCCGTGATGATTTCGCCTTCCTCCAAGATGAGCGGCAGACACCGCGTGATGGTGGTGGCGTGGATGACGTCGGACAGTCGACCCACGTGTCTGCGGACGGACAGTGCGGCATCGAGCAGGTCCTCGCTGAATTCGAAATCGGCGATGATGCGTGCGGTCGCAGCGGCATCCGCACCCGCGAGCGCGGATTCTGCGTGTGCAAGGTGACTGGTCAGCATGTTGCTACTCATGAACGCCGCCAACTTGGCGAACGATTCGGCTGATTCGTCGCCGGCTTCCGGCGAAACGTCAATGTGCGCATCCCGTGACGCTGCCTTTGACTTCGCCGTGTAGACACTTGTCTCGAGTCCGAGCGCTCTGAGATGCGACAATGCATGATGGGATGTGAAAGTGGCCCGCGGTCTTCCGCTGAACAGTTGATAGACCTGCTTGGGTGGGTAACGTCTGCCCTGTAATTCCACCCAGTGTTCTTGTATCGGCTCCGGTGCAGTCTCCGCGATCGCTGCCAGCCGTAGCTCGACGTCTACACCTTCAGCGTTCAACGCGGTCGCTCCTCTCTGTTCACAAGTTGAATTGACAGTAGGCGTATTCGGCCGCGTCCTCGGTGCCCGGGTCCCTCCACAATGTGCGAAGGCGCGTGTGGGTAGAGGGAATCCGGCTTCGCAGTTGCGATGGAGGAGCCGAACCTGCTCGAAGTTCGAGCCTCTCGGTGTCCGATTCTCCGCGAACTGTCGGTCCCATATGGAACTGTGGGGTCTGATTAGCCATCAGAACGAACAGGGGAGTGCCGGTGACCGTTGCCGACAATGCTGTCGACAGGCCACTCGTCGACGTGGTGATCGACGCCATCGACGCGGACAAAGACCTGTCCGACGAGGCCAAATACTACGTTTTGGCCGCACTCGAAGGGCCGACAGCATTACAAGAGTTGCTCGACGGCATCTCGACCCCGCGCGTTCCGGAGCCGTCAGCGAGCCAGCTCGTCGAAGAGCCGGTCGGTGCATTTCTGACCTCGATCACTGTCGCGGGATTCCGCGGCATCGGGCCCAAGGCAGCGTTGGAACTACACCCCGCGCCGGGCATCACGATCGTCAGTGGCCGCAACGGATCGGGCAAGTCGAGCTTTGCCGAGGCGCTCGAATTCGCGATCACCGGTTCGAGCTACCGCTGGGAGAACAAGGCCAAGCTGTGGGCCGACACCTGGCGCAATCTGCATCAGGGAGACCCGTGCGAAGTACGGGTAGGGCTCACGATCGAAGGATCCGAACCGACGGTTGTCGGTGTCGACTGGACCTCCGATGCCGCGCTGAAGGGATGCTCCACCTGGACTCAGGTGGGAAAGCAGAAGCGCAGCACCGGTACCGATGCACTTGGGTGGAAGTCTGCCGTCGAATTACATCGCCCGATCCTGTCCTACGACGAAATCGGGGGACTGTTCGACGCGACGCCGTCCACCCTGCACGACGCCCTGGCCAAACTCCTCGGACTCGACGAGATCACCGATGCCGAGAAGCGACTGGCAGCGGTACTCAAGGAGATCAAGGGACCCCGGCAACGAGCAGCGGAGAGCCTGCGCCAGCTCAAGACCCTGTTGTCGGATGCGTCGGACGATCGTGCGAAAACTGCTGCAGACCTGATCAAGAAGCGGGTTGCGGATCTCGACGCGGTGCTCGCGCTCGCCACCGGAGCCGACGCATCGGCCTCGCCCGCGCTCATCGGTTTGAAGCGGCTCGCAGCGTTAAGTGCCCCGACACAGCAGCGTGTCGACGAGGTAGTGGCGGAGCTCCGGGCAGCTGCGGCCGATACCGCGGATTCCGCTGATGAGGCACTGTCGGTGGTGGAGCAGCGCAACGATCTGCTCGATGCGGCACTGCGACTGCACAGTGAGACGGGCACTATCGAGTGCCCGGTCTGCGCGACGGGGACGCTCGACGATGCGTGGGCCGAGCACTCGCGGGCGCAGCTTGCCGAGCAGAGCCAGAAACTGGCCGCCTACAAGCACAGCCGCCGCCGACTCGACCAAGCGCAGCGCGCCGCAGTCGAACTGGGGAACGGAATCGCTGACGCCACCGCGGTGGAGGGCGTCGACTTGCCTTCCTTGTCCGAGTATCAAGAGTCCGTCGCCGTGGCGCGAGAGCAACCGTCGAGTTCTTCCGGTGTGGCGGATCACTTGGCTACGGCGCTCCCCGCGGTTATCGAGTCTGCTGATGCGCTGCGCACCGAGGCCGAGGAAGCGGCGGCTCAGCATGAGGACACGTGGGCACCGATTGCTGGACGTCTGGCTGCGTGGGCCACTCTCGAATCCGCGGCGCGAGAGGCGGATGAGGCCGTCAAGAACGTCGACGTGGCCAAGAAGTGGATTGCCTCGCATGCCAAGCAGTTGAGGGATCAGCGGCTTGCTCCGATTGCCGAGCAGGCGCGCGACATTTGGGCGGAGTTGCGGCAGGAAAGCAACGTCGACATCGGTGCCATCAACTTGGTG
Source organism: Rhodococcus ruber (assembly GCF_027270735.1). Lineage (GTDB taxonomy): Bacteria > Actinomycetota > Actinomycetes > Mycobacteriales > Mycobacteriaceae > Rhodococcoides > Rhodococcoides rubrum_A. The sequence goes on from NZ_JAPWIJ010000009.1 coordinate 81,783, forward strand.
GGCCACAACACCAGCAGGCGAGTGGTGATGACCGGCTCGGTCGACGGCGTGGAGTCCGAGGCGCTGTCGGTGATGAGTCAGGGCGAGCTGCATGCGTTGGCATTAGCACTGTTCATTCCCAGAGCGACTACGCCGAACAGTCCATTCCGATTCATCGTGCTTGACGACCCGATCCAGGCGATGGATCCGGCGAAGATCGATGGCTTCATCAAGGTGCTGTCGACGCTCGCGAAGACCAGGCAGGTCATCGTGTTCTCGCACGACGACCGATTGGCCACTGCGATCAGGCAACTCGCAGTCGACGCTCGACTGGTGGAAGTGATGCGCGAACCAGGTTCCAACATCAGTGTTTCCGAGACACAGAATCAAGCGACCCGCTATTTCAACGATGTGCGGGCCTTGGTGTTGGACGAGAATGTGCCGGAGGACGTCAAGCGGCGAGTTGCGCCGGGCTTGTTCCGACTGGCTCTGGAATCGGCCGCGCAGCAGGTGTTCTACGCAAAGCAACACAGGGCGGGGGAGTCGCGGATGGTGACCGAGGAGCGGTGGTCGGCGGTGCACAAGACTCGTAACAAGATTGCGCTGGCCGTGCATCAGGATTCCGAACGAGACCTATCGCAGTGGCTGGGCTTACGCACCGAACGCTTCCCGACACTCCACATCGCGAATGCCGGCACTCACAAAGGTGCAGATCGGCCGATCACCTGGGAAGTGGTGAACGATCTGAGGAAGATGGTCGAGGGGATCCTCGCCGAATGACTATTTTAACGTCGCCGGCAGTAGCGCTGAGGAACGCGGAATTGCTGCTCGACGGAAGTCACGGCGCTGCAGGCGGTTCGGCGCGTCTGGCCGCGTTCCTCGCGCGCCAGGCGTTGGAGGAATTGGTAATCGAGCGTTGCGTAGCGCTGGGCGTAGATATCGAGCGACCGAGTATGCGATCGCGCTTGGTGATCTTGAGGTCGTTGGACACCACGGAACGCGCCGACGCTGCTGCGATGGCGTGGAACAGACTGAGCAACGCGTGCCACCACCATGCGTATGAACTGGCACCCACGGTCGCCGAAGTGCGCCACCTCTGCGGTGTAGTCGCGATTCTGTTGGAAGGCGAATGACTACCGATTCAATGAGCTCCGGCGTGGCGGCGTTCATCGACCCGACCGACGACATGCTGCGACAGCAGTGGCTATCGGTTCTCGCTCGCGAACATGTCCCCGCGGGTACCAATCAGAAAAATTTCGTTCAGTGTGAAGTTGTGCTGTGCTTCTGTGCCTCTCTCGTGATGGACTACAGCAGATACGGAAGCGCATCTGCCTCTCGTGCGCCATTCCCGGTTCAGGACTTGGCCCAGATATTCAAACGTCCACCCACGTCGATCATCGCAAAGATGGCGAATCTTTACGGGACTCGAGCACACGGTGGCAAGCATGACCTCGAGGTAGCTGAGCGGCTGCGAGATCTCGATCTGCTGAGGGGTCTCTACTTGCGCATATTCGATGTTGCTCGGTCCCTCGGCATCGATCAGGTCGAGTTGCCAGATTTCCTTCACCTTGAGGATGGCTTCGCTTTACAGCTCGAGGGTCAGGCTGAACTCGACGTCAGTGTCGTCGAGAAAGAATTCGAGAGGAAGCTGGAGCAGCACAGGCGAAAAGGTAGTGGAATGGCCGTCCTGCCGACTCAGAGAATGTTCACGTTCGCCGTACGCGTCGGCCAGCATCGGTTCGCTCAATCGGTTCTGCAGAATCACCAAAACTGTTGTGTCTTTTGTGGATTGAGTGGAACTATTGCGGGACGGCGTCGGCCGAGAATGATGGTTGCGAGTCATATCAAGCCGTGGCGTGATAGCTCGGATGATGAGCGGCTCGACTTCCGGAATGGACTCACCGCGTGCCCCACGCACGATGTTGCGTTCGACTCCGGGCTGATCACCGTTAACGAGGACCTCAGTGTGAGCTATGCGCCGGGTGTTGCGAGCGACGTGAAAACGACCCCGGCACTTCGGCATGCACTGGGCAAGCCGCCGCTGGGAGAGCGGATCTTCCTAGGCCCGGACTCGGTCGCTCCGGAAATTTCTTATCTGTCCTGGCATCGGGAAAAGATCTACGTCGCTGTTTAGAACAGACCGCTGGTCTCGGCAACGTCCCCCGTCCAATGATGTGCGGCGCTACAGCTTGCCGCAATTGTCGTAGCGAGGAAATCTGCGACCAGCCTTGGGCATCCGTGACGGCGACTGATGTCGTTGGGGTCGAAAATCGTTCGTCCCGAGCTGGGGTCCTTGACTAGCTGACACCGATCCAGGACCCAGTCGACGAGCGTGAGCTGCCCGAGCCGGACGGTATGAGCGTGTTCGGGGATCGCCGAGAACTCGATGTAGTCGTTGAAGCGAATCGCTGATCGGTCAGATCTGGCGTACTTCATCTTGTTTGTGCGCCATATCGTCCAATCGTCGGTTTGCACGGGTGCCGAGATCGTTTCCACGAGTGATTCTGGCTCACTCCGGTCGAACGCATCGCTGAACACTCCGAGTTGCCACACAGCGGTCGGAGTCAGGTCGAACTGCGGCGAACGCGGGATGCGGTCGCGGAAGATCACGTTGAACAGGTCGTCGAGGGCCTGTCGAGTCGATGGTTGCGGCATAGCGGCGAACAGTAGTCAGCCGGTGTGCACAGGCACGCTCAAGAGGCTGTGGATCATCGGGTAGCCCGAGTTGCCCGGTATGCCTATGAACTCGCGCCTACGGGGGACGATGTGCGGCATCTGTGTGGAGTCGTCTCCACACTATTGGCGAGCAGCTGGCTATGGCCTCAAGGAGGGACGCGATCTCGCGGTTCGGGTTGGTACCCGGCGTCAGTCGGCACGTTCGGCTGCTCGGTAGCGAGGGGGAGCAATGCGCTCGCTGCGCCATCACCATAACCGGAGTCAGCCCTGTGGCGGGCACGCGATCGAAGTCGTCGAACCTGGTTGCGGCGACCGATCAGGAGTTCGATAGTTGCAACTGCGCGATGTCTTTTCCGCGGCCGAATTCTTGCATGAGAAAACGAGTTTCCCAGCACGACAGCATATTCAGCGACCGATACTCATGTTTCCCTCTCGTCGAGTAGGTGCAGTCAGGCTAGAAGAGCGTCTGGTCCTCAGGGAGAAGTTGGTCGGCGAATCGATAGTTGCAGCCGATGTCGATTTTCTCGTCCGGGCCTTGGCTGTCCCGAAACCACGTGACACAGGTTTCCGCGGCCAAGCGACGATCCTTGGTGAACAGGTAGCCGTCGGTGCAGTCGTCGAAGTGTTCCTGCAGGTACCACTTATCGAGAGTGATTGCTGCAGTCGAGTAGTCGGCGAGCGGTAGATGCCCGAGCTCTGTACGGGAGCGGCGAACAAGGAATACCTCGTCCTCCATCACCTGAAGTTGAGCACACGGGACGTCGTCGGACTCGTGCTCGCTGGGGATGTAGTCGTTGGGGCCGAGGTCGATGATGAGTGCCACCGGTTGGTCGACAAGCGATTCTGCCAACCATTCTCGGGTGTAGACCCAAGGATCGATCGCGAGACGTGTGCCCGCAGGGGTGAAGAACGCGGTCAGCAGTGCCCCGCCTTCGACAGGTGCGCCCCAACCGTCCACAGAGTCTCTGAGACCGAGCAGGTTGAAATCAGTGTCGTCGTCACGCCACAGGGTTTTCGACATCACCTGGCCGATGTGAATGTCTCCTTCTTGCTCGACTTCCACCGACCATCCGGCGTAGTCAAGATCGAGGTCGGTAATGACGGCATACCGATCCCCATCGATCGTCGATGCGAAATGCCATTCCGGAGCGGCGTAGTCGGATTGCTTCATGTATGTCTCCAAGTCTTTCGTCGGGTCGGGCTTCGTGTTTATACGGAGGGCTCAAGGTCGGACGCGAGCGTCTGCAATTCCGTCGCCAGACGTTGGTACCCGTCTTGGGGCAGGCCGGGTGCAACGTGTTGAGCGTGGGCTACGGCTACGAAGACAGGCGCGAGCGGTGCGTACATGGTGCGCAACCCGTTTCGCTCTCCCCGGGTCTCGGCGCGATACGACTGACTTTATCGAACGGGTCTGACACAGCTCACGGCGACGGCCGGTCGCCAACAGCTTGTCGTAGGCGTGTGCGATGATCGAAATGCAGAACGGATCAAGTTCTGCGTCTCCTGCGGTGTCGATGTTCCCGCGACTTCTTCCCTGACAGCGCACCGCGATGGTGCACGACGAAAGGTGCCCGATGGCCAAGAAAATTCTCTACGTAGACCTCGACAACACCCTCGTGAACTTCCAGTCGGGCATCGACCGAGCAGACCCGGCCGATATCGCGAAATACCCGGACGATCTCGATGAGGTACCGCACATCTTCTCGCTGATGGATCCCATTGACGGCGCGCTCGACGCTTATCGCACGTTGGCGGCGGTGTTCGACACCTACATCCTCTCCACCGCCCCCTGGAAGAACCCCAGCGCCTGGCACGACAAGGTGCTGTGGGTGCAGAAGCACCTCGGGTTCGACGAAGGATCCGTCGCGTACAAGAGACTGATCCTGTCCCACCACAAGAATCTGAATCGCGGTGACTTTCTCGTAGACGACCGACGCAATAATGGTGCCAGCAAATTCGAAGGGGAATGGCTGCGGTACGGCACCGAACCGTTCGAGACATGGGACCAGGTGAAGGCCTACCTGCTGGAACGTGCGTGACCGTCATAGCGCAGTTCTTGTCGGTACCCCTCGGTATGGTTCGGCCATCATCTTCACCGCGTCCATTCGGCGCACTTTCCATCAGGAGGTTCTTTTGACCAATACACAGCTCTCTCTCGTTGCTGCTCTGCTCGACCGTTCGGGTTCGATGAACGCCATCGCCGACGACACCCGCGGCGGGTTCGATTCGTTCATCGCCAAGGAACGTGAATCCGACGGCAATACCGTCGTCACACTGGCGCAGTTCGACGATCGTTACGAGTCGGTCTACAGCTCGAAGCCGATCGCGGAAGTACCGAACCTCGTGCTGGAGCCACGCGGGATGACTGCCCTCTACGACGCCGTCGGCCGGCTCGTCACCGAGGTTGGTGCCGAGCTCAGTGGGTTACCGGAGGACGACCGCCCTGGCTCGGTCACCGTACTGGTGATGACAGACGGGCACGAGAACGCGAGCAAGGAGTGGACCAATACTGCTGTGCGCGAGCTGATTGCGAAACAGGAGCGTGTTTTTCAGTGGGACTTCGTTTTCCTGGGTTCCAACATCGACGCTGTCGAAGTGGGTGCTGATCTCGGGTTCGCGCGGGAGAAGTCGATGACGTACGTATCGACGACGGTCGGCGTCACGGCTGCCTTTGATTCGGTGGCGAGCTACCAAAACCGCAAGCGTGCACAGGTGCACGGAGCGCCTGCGGCCCAGGGGTTCTCCGAAGCCGATCGGCGCAGGGCGCGCGGCGAATGAGCAAGAAAGGCGGCAGCGGTGCGGCGGAGGGGATGATCGAGCTGATCTTCTTCCTGTGCATCGTTGCTGCACTGATCGGTTGGGTGTTCAGTTGAATCGCGATATTCGCGATTGAATCCTTAGTAGTCACGGGCCACGCCGTCCCTTAAGGCCGGCGAACGGGCGTGCACACCCCTTCGGCGCTGTGTCTGAACCACTGCAGTGCAACAAGTTCAGCAAGAACTAATCGCGCTGCGTCACGTAGTGGAAGCTCGTCGATGTCATCAGGACCGCGGGTAGCGTCGTTTGCCCGGTAGGCGTCGACTTCCAAAAACTGTCGGTCGATGGGTCGCGACACGGAGGTCTGCACGCTGCCAGGAAGTGTCTGAGCAGTCGAAGGTAGCGGCCCTCGAAGCCGGATGCCGGGATTGTGTCCTCGACGAAACCCCCGAACATAGGGATGAATACGGCGCATTCCTCGGCTACCGTTCGCGACACCGTCACCGGAACCCCTTCTGAACTTGGATCTATGACCCGGCCGACGTTCGGCGGACTCATTCAACTGAATGAATTTGCAGTGGATCTTGGCCCGCACCGGAAATGTCGTATTCGGTTGCGGGCCACAACACCGCAGATAGAGAGCGTGGATGACCTCGAGCCACGCTGCAACCAGCGCTCAGTCGCTGCCAGTCCGCTGAGCACTGTCTGTGCCTGCCTATAAGTTGAGGTGGTTGCAAGTTTGATCGAGCGTGAGGATTTCATGTCGGGTGTAGAGGACAGCGAGCTGCGCGGACGCGTACGTCGCCTGTTGGAGTTTCTGCGTGAAACCGTCGGTACGCAGTCCAAGCCGATGCGGACTTACGGCAGCGATGCCCGGGTCGAGTGGCTCTTCGACGATTCACGACCACTCGACGTCAATGTCGACGTCGTGCCCGGCGAAGTCGCAGCACGCATCCCACGTCGCGGTATCGAGCCGTCACCGGCGCTTCCTGAATTTCTCAAGGCGTGGGTCGACGAAACTGCAACGCCACCAATCCTTCCCGCGCAGGCCCCCGCAGCTCTGCGGTCCGAGTTCAATGGGTGGCTGGAGAATTGGAGCGCCTGGGCAATCGATGACCACAAACGCAGGCCCTTCGCTGAGTTGTTCCGCTCCGTTGACCTCATGCTGCACGACCTCGACACCCAGCCCGAGTCACTCGAACTCGTCATCGCCTCCGGCTACCTGAATGCCACGGTCGGCGAACAGCAGATAGCCACCCACCTGGTGACTCAGCAGGCCAGTATCACCCGTGACGATTCCACCGGCGATCTCCTGGTCACCCTCGCGCCGGCCAGCACGCCGCGCCTCGAAGACGTTCAGGTGCTGCTCGAACTAGCAGGCTTCGACCGCTCCGACTCACTGAAGTTGCAGCGCAAGCTGGGGGAGACGGTCACCTCGTCTCTCTCATCGGCCGTGCCGGCGTTGCTGCGTAAATGGGCATCGAGTGCGCTGGCGGACCCCGTCACGATCATCGAGGACCACGACAAGCCTAACCCCGCAGGCGTCAACTCGTTGCGCATGTCGCCGGCCTTGGTGCTGCGTAAGCGCGGAGCATTCGCGCTGCTGTCCTACTACGAGGCAATGCTTGCCGCGCTCGACGACGGCGCGCCGCTGCCCGTCGGGCTTTCACAACTCGTCGAGACACTCGACGACAGCAGTCGCTACGACTGGCTGTCCTCCGGAGCCAGCGCGACTCCGAGCGCCGAACCACTCTTTCCGTTGCCGGCGAACCGAGCCCAGCGGACCATCATCGACAAACTGATGAACGACACCGGGGTTGTCGTCGAGGGACCGCCAGGTACCGGCAAAACACACACCATCGCAAACCTGATGTCCGCGTTGATGGCTCAGGGGCAGCGCGTGCTCGTCACCAGCGAGAAGGCGCAGGCGCTGCGCGTCCTGAGGGACAAGCTCCCCGTCGAGCTGCAGGATCTCTGCGTCTCCATCACCGACATGGCTCGGGGCGGCTCAGCCGAACTCGATGCGAGCGTGTCGACGATTGCAGCGCGCAAAGCTGCCTTCGACCCCACCTTATCGGCTCGTAATATCAAGAATCTTGCCGGACGACGCTTCGGTGCCAAAGAGCGCCGCTACAAGCTCACGGAGCGCATCAAGGTAGCCCGGATATCCGAGACGATCGTCCATTCCCCGACTCCGACCTACACAGGTACGCTGGCCGCGATCATCGACAAGCTCGATGCGCGACAATCACAACTGGGGTGGATCCCCGGCCCATTGCACGCGGAACAACCACCGTTCGACGCATCTACGTTCGCCGAGCTCGTCCGATTGATCAGCACCCCAGACACCGATGCATCGGGTCGACCTCAGATCGGCCACCTTCTGCTGTCGGTCGACGAAGTTCGATCCCTCAGTGCCTTGGCCGCGACATCGACGACGGTTGGGATGTTACCGAACCTCGTTGGCGTGGATCATTCCCAGCTGCAGTATGTTTCACCATCCGCGCACTCGTTGGCGGAACGGGCGCGGGCAGTCGAAGGCTTCGGACCCCAGTACGTGTCTCTCGCCGACGGGTTGCTGGCAGGAACCCTGGGGCCGCTGTGGTCCCGAGTTCAGACGGTCTCGGCGATGCTTTCGGTGGCGGTGAACGCCGATGCAGCTGTGGGTTCACATCATGTAACTACCGAGGTGGCCAATCGCCCCGCACTCAACGCATTCGATGAACTCGCGAAGCTGCATGAGAACGGGCCGTTCGACCGGATGCGCTGGTTGCGTGCGCCGCATGAGGAACGCGAGGTCGCCAAGCTCGAAGCCAATGCAAAGGTCGACGGGGTTGTTGTCACTCACGGGGCCGACCTCCGCATTGTCACGGAACACATCCGTGCGCTGGTCGCCGTCGACGATGCTGCGAACTTACTGCGCGGTATCGGCATCGAACTGCCCGATGATGCCGCCCTGTCGCGCGAGCAGCGAGTGAATGCGCTGCACGTCGTGTGGAATCAAGTGTTGGCCACGGGTGCACTCGGAACTGCGCGGGACGAACTGGTTGCAGCCCTCGGTGCTTTTGTACCGACCGTGCCACCGGTGACTAGCCTGCCTCAGGCTGCTGCACTCGCGACCGAAGTTGCGGGCTTGGCGAATCAAGCACGCGCCACAGCCGCGCGCACCGCCCTGAACGCCGGAGCCGAACGTCTGTCGGCACTCGAGCAGAACGCCGACATCAACGCCTTGATCGCCGCGCTACGGTCTGCCGATGCAGAAGCCTATGCTTCGGTTGCCGCCAGCTACACCGCCCCAGAACCGAGTCGTGACGACGGACGGCGCCTCGATGAGCTGATGCAGCAGCTCGAAACTGCTGCGCCGGCACTCGCCCGCAATCTCACCGAAAATGAGACCGCCGAGTGGCCTGCACTCGCTGAGAACTTCGGTAACGCATGGGTCTGGCGTTGGACTCGCCAATGGATCGAAAAGCATCAGCGCGGCCGTGACACCGGCGACGAGTCGAAAGACCAGCTTGCGCCGATCGCGATGGCGGAGCTCGATACCGAGCTCGACTCACTCGACGAGGAAATCTCGGAATTGACTGCACAACTGGCTGCCGAGCAAGCGTGGCAAGCGTGTTTGCAGCGGATGACCGGGCGTGAGGTCAATGCACTGCGTGCCTACCAAGAGAACATGTCCAACGCGGGGCTGGGGACGAGTGCGCTGTCGCAGCGCTACCGCGTCGCAGCCCGATCAGCCATGCAAGATGCACAGACTGCCGTGCCTGCGTGGATCATGCCGATCCGCCAAGTACTCTCGTCGATTCCGCCGCAGCAGAATGCCTTTGACGTCGTAATCGTCGACGAAGCAAGTCAAGCTGAGATCACCAGCATGTTCCTGATGTGGCTTGCGCCGCGCGTCATCGTTGTCGGCGACGACAAGCAGTGCGCGCCAGCATCCATCCAGAGCTACACGCTCGAGACGGTCGTCGAGCGGCTGGATGCGTATCTGCCCGATGTCCCGTTCGCGACGCGCATGACCATGACCCCGCGATCGAGCCTGTTCTCGATGCTGCGCACCAGGTTTGGCAACGTCGTGCGGCTGCGTGAGCACTACCGCTCGATGCCCGAAATCATCAAGTGGTCGTCGACCCAGTTCTATGGCGACCAACCGCTCGTGCCGGTTCGGCAGTTCGGCGCGGATCGCATAGCACCACTGCGCAGTATGTTCGTCGAGGATGCCTCGAACACCGGCTCCAGCACACGGTTGACCAACACGGGAGAAGCGAACGCGCTCGTCGATCAGCTTGTTGTCTGCCTTGCCGAGCCCGACTACGAGGAGAAGACCTTCGGAGTTGTCGTGCTGCAGGGCGCGGCGCAAGCAGACCTCATCCGATCCTTGATCTTCGAGCGAGTGCCGTCGGAACAGATCGACGAGCGGCGGATTCGCGTTGGGACACCGCCGGACTTTCAGGGCGATGAGCGCGACGTGGTGTTCTTGTCGATGGTTATCGCGCCGGGATCCAAGTCCCGTGCGTTGACGACAGACATGTTCAAGCGACGATTCAACGTAGCCGCTACCCGCGCGCGAGATCAGCTGTGGTTATTCCATTCCGTTCCAGCGGAGAATTTGTCCGCGAATGACCTTCGACGCTCACTGCTTTCGTATGTCGAAGCCGCACCGACCGTCCCGGTCCCGGCTATGCCGGAAGGCGTCACGCCGAATAACCGCCACCCGGACTTCGGATCGCTTCTCGAACAACGGGCCTTTTTGGGTCTCGTCGATCGTGGCTATCACGTCAACCCTCGGGTGGACGTAAACGATATATCGATCGATCTGGTCGTCACAGGTGCGGCCGCTCGAGTCGCGATTGAGTGTGACGACGACAGCGACGTCGACGGGTCTGAGTTGCTGCATCGCATGGAACGCGAATTCGAGCTGCGGCGCTGCGGCTGGACGTTCCACCGCGTGCGGGCATCGGATTTCGGTCTCAATCCCGAACTGACCCTCGACGCCATTACCGAAGTACTGGATTCGGTGGGCGTGCTGCCGGACGAGGTCGCGATCTCCGTCGAAGGCAAGTCTGAATCACTTTGGGCTCCGATCGCTTTGGTGGGTGATGAGGAGGATGCCGAGCCGGACGACGAAGTTATCGAGCTCCTCAACGTGGAAGCCCCCGCGCCGTCGCAGAATGTCGACGTCGAACTTGCGCCTTTGCCAGAGGTCATCGAAACCCCGGAGGAGGTGCTCGACGACGAACCCGACGCCGTCGAGGATGACGACGACTATGTCACCGGAGATGACCCTCCGAATGCCGAAGCAGCGGAAGCTTCGCCCGAGGTAGCCGTGGAGCAAGCTCCAGTCCGTTCTATGCCGCGTGAAGATCTCATCGCCGCTATTCGGTATTCGTTGCAGCGCAACAAGTTCTCTGTTTCGCAAACGGTTCAGGATTGTGAGGTCACGGCCGAGGCCGTGCTCGATGCGATCGCGGAGATCAAGTCTCGTGATGCTGCGTTGAAGGCAGCGCAAGTTCGGCCGTCTGGGCCTGCGCCCGAATCGATGCCGCGTCAGGTCCGTCGAACCACAGTGCCTACGGTGGCGGCAGAGAGCGTGTCTTTACAAGCGCAACTCGATGCTCTGCCGGCTGCATCTTGGGCGGGAGCGCGGGAAATTGTTGTCGCTGCTGCGAGGCCGGACTCACCGTTGACGGCCGAACGTTGTCAGCGAGTGACAGGACTGTCGCGGGTTAAAGCCGAGGAGCTGCTCTCGGATTTGGTGTTGCTGAGGAGACTGTCACTGCGCAAAAGCGCAGGTGTCGAAGAATGGGTACGACCGGAGTCGGCACGATGACACAGGTAGCAAACCGCACCGATGGATTGCGGGAGTGGCAGAGGGAGGCCTTCGAGGCCTGGAAGTCCAATGGCTACCGGGCAATCGTCGAGGCCGTCACCGGCACCGGCAAGACGCACGTCGGCTTGGCTGCCGTGCTGGATTCGGTCAGCCGCGGGCGGCAGGCGATGGTCGTGGTGCCGAGTATCGATCTGCTCGAGCAGTGGTACACCTCGATGGTGTCGGCGTTACCAAGTGTGCGGATCGGGCGTCGCGGCAACGGCCACAGCGATGTGTTCCGGCAGTATGACGTCATCATCACCACAATCCAATCTGCTGTCCGTGCCGGTGCCCCGATGCCGCGTTCCGGCTCACTCCTGGTGGCGGATGAGGTGCATCGTTACGGTGCAGGGTCGTTCGCGAAGGTGCTCACGAGCCGCTTCGAGGAGCGGCTCGGCCTGACGGCCACCTTGGAGCGCCAGGACGACGGTGTCGACACGCATCTGTTGCCGTATTTCGAGAACCTCGTAAAGGGCTGCGACACGGCGCGGGGGAGGCGAGACAAGATTCTGGCACCGGTACGCGTCATGACGGTCGCGGTGCCGTTCTCCCCGGCGGAGGTCAATCGGTTTCAGGAACTCGACGATCAGGCGAAGTCGCTGCGAAACAAGCTGATCTTCGACTACGGCTGTACATCAGACCCTTTCGGCGAGTTCATGAAGACCGCCGTCGAGCTGAGCAAGGAGCGACACTTGCCGGCAAGTCGGGTGGCGAGTAAGTACCTGTCCGCCTTCAGCAAGCGGCGAGCGTTGCTCGCGGATTGTGAAGGCAAGCTGCAGGCTCTCGCAGCGATCACGCCAGGTCTGGCGAAGTCGGAACGGTCGATCGTCTTCTCCGAGACCAAGGAGTCTGCGCTCGCGGGCGCGAACGTTCTCAAGGCCGGAGGCATTGCTGCGCATCAGTATTCGAGTCAGCTGGATCGGGTGGGTCGTACGCGAATCCTCAAGCAATTCCGCAGCGGCGAGCTCACGAGTCTGGTTGCTCCGCGGGTGCTGGATGAGGGAATCGACGTGCCCGCCGTCGATGTCGGCGTCATCATCGCCAGCAGTAGCTCGAAGCGTCAGATGATTCAGCGAATGGGCCGCATCCTGCGTCTCAAGCCCGACGGCCGGCCGGCGGCGTTCGTCATCATGTATGTCGCGGGGACGATGGAGGACCCGAACCTCGGCGCACATGAAGCGTTCCTCGATGAGCTGATCGGTGTGGCAGAGGAAGTCGTCGATGTCGATCTCGCCGACGCGGCTGCAGTGCTGGGGAATTGGTTAGACCAGTCGGTTCCGACCGTGCCGACGCCGGCAATCGCACTGAAACCGATCGAGCCCATTGTGGTGCCGGAATCGACCATGATCCCGACGACAAGACCGTCCTCGTCGGCTGTCTCGAAGTCGTTGACTGTGAAAGAGATTCTGACCGAAGCGCGGTACGCGTCACCAGACATGCTCGACGGAATCCTGCGCTGCATGGCTGCGATCGACGTGCGGGAGTCGATGGTGCTCATCAAGCGATATGGCGTCGATGGTGCCAAGCCTCGGTCCCTGTCTCAGGTCGCGGTAGAGACGAGAGTGAAGCGGGCAATCGTGGATCAGCTGGAGAAGCGAGGTCTCCGATCCCTCGAGCGCGAGGCTGGCCGATTGCTCAACGAACTTGCACGCTCGATGTAGACGTAGCGTTCACTTTCCCACTCGCCCCGATCCGTTTCTGCCGCACCGAAGGATGTCAATGAGCTCACTGCAGCTGACCGACGACGAATACTCCCTGTACCTCGCAATACCGGAAGATGGATCATCGATCGGCAACAAGGCCGCGCGCACCAAACTTGGGAACTGGGCCAAGCCGCGATACTGGGCTGCGCGTGAAGGCTTGGTCAGCAAGCAGTTGGTGTTGATAGGTGGTGGCGGAGGTGGCAGCGTGAGGCGAATCGTGTCCGATGATGAAGTCTCTCTGGTCGGTGAGCCCGCCCGGCAGACAACGGATTTGCACGCGATCGTGGTCCGGCCACGGTCGAGGGAAAAGAGCTTGTACGGCCCACTGGTCACCACACTCGCTGACTCATGGAGCGCTCAGCGTAGGTCCGTGGCACTCGCAGTTGAAGACACCTCGAGTCAGGGCAGTAAGAAGACCGGCGGCACGTGGACTCGACCGGACATCGTCGCTGTAAATCTCAAGAAGTACGACTATCTGCCGGGGAGCTTTTTGGAAGTGACGACGTTCGAGGTGAAGCCCGCAGACTACATCGGCATCACGGCTGTGTACGAGGCACTGGCACATCGCCGTGCGGCAACACATTCATACGTCTTACTCCAGGTACCAGCTATGCGGTCCAACAGCTTGAGCGCGGCAGTCGAGGACGTACGTGTAGTCGCAACCGAACACGGAATCGGCGTCATCACCTTCGCCGACGAAGCGGATTTCGATACGTGGGACGTTCTCGACGAGGCGGTACGCAACGATCCGGATCCCGAGAAACTGAACGACTTCATCGCCACACAACTGTCATTCGATGCGAAGATCAACATTTCGGAATTTGTTCGCTGATCACGAATCGACGAACCGAACCGCCTCGTTTGTGGCGAATCGCGGGCCTACTGCTTCGCTACGTTCTTTCACTGAACCAACATGCACTTGATGGTCGGCACGGGGCTTGGATTCGACTGGGTGGACGACACGGTATCGACAAAATTTTCGGGCCTTCTCGTCAGGATTCAATCGACTTCCGCTCCTCGATAGGCTTCTTCTCTTCGAGCAGGAGTCGATCTGTTTCCGACTCCGCGGCTACGAGTGCCTTTGGGCCGAGACCCTTTTCGAGCATGAACGCGAGCAGGCGCGAGACGGTGAACTTTCCTGAGTGCAACGCTTCGAGTGCTGGGGATTTCGGGTCGCTGTAGACGGACAAACGGTTGATCCGTGCAGAGAGCTGCGTCTCCAGGTCCGTGATCTGGTACCAGAGATCCTCGTCGTAGGGTAGTTCCAGAATCCTTCGAGCGTGCTCCACGGCTACGCGCAGTACCAAAGTGTTCGAGTCGTTGATCGGTTGGGCCGGACCTCCGCCCGCCGTTGCCGCTGTCGTCGCAACGGCGGCTCCCGTTCCGGCGAGTCCACCGAGCATGGCAAGGCCGCCTACCATGCCACCTGGGCCGAGAGCGGCCAGACCACCGGTCAGTGCGGCGGCACCGAAAACGCCGGCGGGTGCCGCAACAATCAGCCCGACGGGTCCAGCAGCGACGATTGCGACACCGGCTGCCGCGGTGAGTACACGTCCCCACGGCACCCCTCCTTTGCGGCTGACGTAGCCCTGGACATCTTCGATTGCACTTCCGATCTTGGTGCCGGTTGAACGCTGGAACCCCAATTCGACGGTCAGGTCGGCAAGTGCATCTTTCGGCGCGCGCTCTACATTGATCTCGTACGGTTCGATCAAGTTGGTCATCGCGAGCACAACGAGCTCGCTGACTGCTTCATGTAGTTCCCACCGATGGGGAAGCGTCGGAACTGTGCCTCGCGCGAGTTCGTACAACTCGGGTGCGACAGTCGTATCGGACGCTGCGGCTGCGGCTTCGATCTGTGCGACCACTTCGTCTTGCTGCGCGCTCAGCGCGTCTGCATATCGGGCGGCGGCGTTCTTGTCCTTGATGTGCCGCTGAACTGCATGTCCGAAGTGAAGTGACAACAAAATGCTGGCTTCGTTGTCCCCTAGTCGAACAGCGATGCCTGACTCCCGAAGGGCCACTGCCTTTGTCGGATACAGCACATCTGCTATCAGGCCGGACACCGAAGGGTGCCCGAGATACTTGCTTGCTCCGTGCTGTCCGCCGATATCGATGGTGAAATCCTGCGCGCCCGGAAACGTCGACGCGAGCCCGCGCCCACCAGTCACGACGTCTCGTCTGTCGAAGAAGTTGGTCCAGTCGTCGACTCGCGCGTAGGGGAATTTCTTGAGAAGCCGGTCGCTGTTCTCGTGCAGCGGCCGAGAACTTGCCGGACTACCGATTGTGATGAAGCGGCGAACGTGTAGTCCTTCATGCAAGTTGTCGAGTAGGTCGATTGCCACGACGCTTCCCAGGCTGTGGCCGACGAGGATGATGTCGCCGCTTCCCGGAAGGTTGTCGAGAATCAGCTGGAGAATCGCCCCGCGGGTGCCTTCGCTCTGCATGTACCGCTTGACTTGCGGGAGGTCGTACCAGGGAATGGCGTTGATGGCAGCTTCCTGGAGGATGGAAAGAGGGGCCTCTGGAACTCTGTCGAAGCCGAACGATCGGACGCCCGACTCCGACCCCAGCTTGCGCTGGACCTTCGCCTGGCGTCTCTCGAATTCACGACGTCCGGAAGCGTCGTCCTTGGGCTTGTACGTGACCGGAGGTACCTTGGCCGAGACACCCGCAGTGTTCAGGAGCGACCGGTACCGAGGCGCAATCACGCGTTCCTTTTCCACCGGCGGATGACCTGCCTGCATCAGGCCTCGGTTGAGCCCGTCGAGCCAGCCCATTGTCGGGTCGCCGTCGCCAATGCCGTGCAGGAAAACAATTCTCATCTCACGTGCCTTCTGTAAGTGCTTGGTCTAATTCATAGCCATCAGGGTCTCGGGTCACTTTGCACTATCGGTCCGACAGCGTTGACGCCCCCTAGCTCACGTTCATCCAATCGAATGAACGTCGGCACGAAACCGCAGGACGCTGTGATCATCTCCGATTTCCTCTTCGGCTTGCGAAACAAATGTCCGATTCAACCGATACATTGACGGCAGGGCGAGTACGTCGCCTCGGAGTTCGGTTATTGGAGTAGACATTGGCTGGTCGCGAGCACGACGCAGAGCTCAAGAGTCGGGTGAAGCGCCTGATGCAGTTTCTTCGCGAGATCGTGAAGTCCCGAACCAGCCCCATTCTTCGTGTTCACGAGCATGCTCAGGTCGAGTGGTTGTACCGCTACGACCGCGTCACTCAGATCGACGTATCGGTTGAGCAAGGTGGAGTAGCTGTTCGCGCTCCGCGTGTCAGCGTCGAAGATCCTCCGCAGGTTCCGGCATCACTCACGGGCTGGCTGGACCCGAAAGAAGTCGCAGACAGCCGCACGCCGTCAATAGCTCTAGCAGAAACGGGACAGGTCTCCGGCGGACTGGTGTCTCGGGACTCCGCCGAAGCATCCGGATTACGTCGAGAGTTCTCGCAATGGCTGCCGAAGTGGCAAACGTGGGCAGCATCAGACCGCATCCGTCGGCCCCAAGCGGAGCTATACACAGCGTTGCAGATGATGATGCAAGAGCTCGCAGCTCGCCCGGAGTCCATCGAGCTCGTGCTGGCTTCGGGGTTGTTGAATGTCAGCTCACCAGACCCCAAGCTGTCGATGCGAACGCACATCGTGACGCAGAGTGCCGGTGTCGAGAGGGACGAAGCGTCGGGTGACTTGGTCGTGCGTCTGACTTCGCTGAGCTCACCGAGGCTCGAAGACACGCAACTTCTCACCGGCCGAGAAGAATTCGACCCGTCCGGGTCACTGGGACTGCAAGAGGTCCTGCGAGAGCATGCGACGTCACCGCTGAGCGAGGGGGTGTTGAAGTTCTTGAAGGAGTGGGCACCGCGCGCGCTGAATCAGACGATCGACGTGAACGACGAGAACGAACAGCCGGCCCCGACTGCAAACAGGACCCTCACACCATCGCCAGCGCTGGTCTTGCGTAAGCGTGGTGCATTCGCCTTGGTCGAGTACTACGAGAAAATGATCGTGGACGTTGAGCGCGACGACTCGCCGGTTCCGCTTGGTCTCGCACAGCTTGTCGAAGCCATCGAGCCACACGACCGTCTCGACTGGCTGGAGCGGCTGGGTGCATCCGCATCATCGACGCTTGCTGACGATCCGCTCTTTCCCCTACCTGCCAACGCCGAGCAGTCGCAGATCCTGGAACGCCTGGGCCGCGACAGCGGAGTCGTCGTAGAGGGCCCGCCGGGAACCGGTAAGACACACACCATTGCGAACCTCGTCTCAGCACTCCTCGCACGCGGACAACGAGTGTTGGTCACCAGTGAGAAGTCTCAGGCACTACGCGTGCTGCGCGACAAGCTCCCGGCCGAGATGCAAGAGCTGTGCGTGTCCATCACCGATCTGGCGCGCGGGGGATCCCACGAGCTGAACAAGAGCGTTGCGACGATTGCAGAGCGCAAGTCTTCGTTCAACGAACGAGCCGAAGATCAACGCATCGACGACCTTGCGGTTCGACGGCAGCGGGCCCGTCAGAATCGGTCGACGATCCTCGAACGCATCCGGTCACTTCGCGAATCCGAGACGTACCAGCACCCTCGGATTGCCCCTGGTTACTCCGGTACCGCCGCTGCAATCGTGAAGGAGGTCAGGGCAAACGAAGAAGCCTTCAGCTGGCTACCCGGACCATTGCTCGCGAACGAGTCGCCCCTGACCGGTGCCGAAATAGATGAACTGCGTGCGCTGATCAATTCCGCTTCCACGACCAGCGATAGCCGCCCGCCGCGGCCGTTGCCACCGATCGACACGCTCCTTCCCGATAGTCAGACGCTGGAGAAGTTGTTCCGCCGAGTCACTACCGAGATCGCTACACAGGGAGCCGAATCCGCTCAACTGATCCAGATTCTCGACGGTGTAGATCCACCAACAGCACAACGTGTTCGCGAGCTGTGCGAAACATTGGACGGCCGAGTCGATGACGTGCGCGAGCTCGAACCTCACTTTCAGCAGCTCGCCGACGAGGTCCTGTCCGGACAGGCCGACTACTTGTGGGCACGTGTTGCAGGACTGCCTGCGCTGCTCGACGCGGCTGTCCAAGCCGATTCAGTCGTGGGTCATCGCGACGTCCACAGCTCCGATACATCGGGTCAAGCCCTCTCCGTGCTCGACCAACTCGCAGCAGCACTGGAAGCCGGCTCCGAATGGAAACCTGGTCGCTTCTTCAAGAGTGAGCAGCAGAAGGCCTTCGAGCAATCCGGAATCACGGCAACGATCGATGGCTCGCCCGTGTCGAGCGCATCGGCGGCCCGCGCAGCCGCCGAACACGTCAGGGCTTTGGCTGCGATCCGGAACGCCGGAACGCTTCTCGCTGATTTACGCATTCCGGTCGTCACAGACGGATCGCGCGGCTTTCAGGTCAACAGCTTGCAGTCCACCCTCCGGGCTCTGGATCAGTTGCGCGCGGTGGCGACCGCGAGGGATGAGCTTGCGAGTACCCTCCGTTCGATCTCGCTGAGCTATCCGCGTGTTCGGTCTCTGACCGAAGCATCGTCGATTGCAGGTGCCGCCGGTGCGATCGCAACCCGTGCCGATGTCGAGGATGCACGTCGGGAACTGGACGCCTTGGTTCGCGCCGTGTCCATCGAGTTCGATCGCGCACCTTCGCCGGAGGGCGATGCGCTCATCCGTACCTTGGCAGCGGCCGATACGGACCTATTCGCAACGGCCGGCGAGCTTTACATCCTGGCCTGCAACGAAACACGTGATCAGATACGGCTGAGTGAGCTCGAATCACGGCTCAGCAACGTTGCGCCGAACCTTGCAAAGCTCGTGCGGAGCACGGCGAACGACGAGCAATGGGACGGCATCGGCTGGGGCCTTGAGAAGGCGTGGGCATGGCGACGTGCGCAAGAGTGGGTCATCGATCAGCATCGGACCGGACGCGAGCAGGAACTCGACGCTGACCTCAATGCACTCGACGCTGATATCGCTCAGCTGACCTCCCAGCTCGCAGCTGCCAGCGCCTGGCGAGACTCCTTGAAACGAATGACCGCCATCGAGGTTCAGGCCTTGCAGACTTACCGGGACCACATCTCGAATCTCGGTATGGGCACAGGAAAATATGCAGAAAAGTACAGCAGCGCAGCGCGTTCGGCCATGATCGAAGCGCAGAGCGCGGTGCCGGCCTGGGTCATGCCTCTGCAGCAGGTTCTTGACTCTATCCCCGCCAAGCCGAATTCCTTCGACGTCGTCATCGTCGACGAAGCAAGCCAGGCAGATATCACGAGCCTGTTCTTGCTGTGGCTTGCTCCGCGCGTCATCGTCGTCGGGGACGACAAACAGTGCACACCGAGCGAGGTGTCGAGCGGCGCGTTGGACGTAATTTTCGACCGACTGGATCTCTACTTGCACGACCTGCCCGAGCATGTGCGCACCACCCTGACTCCGCGGTCCAGTCTCTTCTCCATGTTGCGCACCAGATTCGGCCAAGTTGTGCGCCTTCGGGAGCATTTCCGCTGTATGCCTGAGATCATCAACTGGTCGAGCAACCAGTTCTACCGCGACTCGCCGTTAATTCCCGTGAGGCAGTTCGGAGCCGACCGTCTCCCCCCGCTCGCTCATACATATGTCGAAGGCGCGATCAACGCAGGCAAAAGCGCGACGCTGAGAAACGAAGCTGAGGCAGCAGCCCTCGTCGATCAAATGATCGAATGTTTCGACGACCCTGCCTACGACGACAAGACTTTCGGTGTTGTTGTGCTGCAGGGACAATCGCAGGTCGACGTGATCAGGAACCTGCTTCTTGCCAAAGTCAGCACTGAAGTATGGGAGGAAAGGCGTCTCAGAGTAGGAACCCCGCCCGACTTCCAGGGCGATGAGCGAAACGTCATCATGCTGTCGATGGTCGTTGCACCAGAGCACAACTTCGCATCCCTGACCAAGAGCGAGTTTCAACGACGTTTTAATGTCGCGGCGTCGCGTGCTCAGGACCAGCTCTGGCTGTTCCATTCGGTGACCGCCGATCGCCTGAGGTCGACCGACCTTCGTCAGTCGCTTCTGACGTACGTCAGTTCGACATCTCCGGCCCCCGCTGCAGCGATGCCGGAAAACGTCAGCCGTGATGTTCGGCAGGCACCCTTCGACAGCCTCTTCGAGCAGCGGGTGTTCAATGACATTGTCGCCCGCGGTTACCACATCAACCCTCAGGTCGAAGTGAACGGCCGGCGACTAGACCTCGTCGTCACCGGCGGTGCATCGCGCATCGCAGTCGAATGTGACGGCGACGCCTGGCATTCGACTCCTGAGCAGGTCCGCGCAGATCTCGAACGCGAGCAGGAGATCAAGAGGGTCGGGTGGACGTTCTGGCGGGTTCGTGAGTCCGAGTACTACCTGGATCAAACAGCTGCCCTGTCGACGCTGTGGGAAACGCTCGACGATTTAGGTATATCACCCTATTCCGTGGCTGCAGCTGCAGTGGATGAAGCGGTGCCGGCATGGTCGCCGGTTGTACTGACCGCGGACGAGTCGATCGTCGAGGAAGTAGCAGAGGAAGAGGCGCTTGCAGCATTACCCGTGGTGCCGACGCCGCGCGTTGTGGCTGTCCCGACACCAGCGCGGGAAACCGCGGCACGAGCAAGCGATCGACCTCTTCCCGCGGCGGTTGGCCAATCAGATCGAGAGCCTGAACACCGGGGAGCTGCCGCCGATTCGTCGGTAAGGCTTCAACCGCGCGTCTTCGAAGCGGGTGTAATGAAGGAGCTGCAGCGAGGACGAGCGACTCAATCAGAACTCGAAAGACGCTTGATAGTTGGTGAGGGTGCTCTCGACGACACTTTGAATCACCTTGTATTGAAACGCCGGCTAGTGACGCAGGGGAGCGGCGCCGAACTTCACTACAGTGTCCGACCGCTTCGAGTCGAGTCCGAATCGAACGTGCAAGACGCTGCGCCGACGCGAGACCCGCAGGCTCACAAGATTGTGTCGCGCAAAGACATCAGAGAGCAGCTGATCGCACGTGCTGCCGAAGCAGCCGTGACGGCCCATGAAATTACTACCGAATTAAGCGTCTCAGATGACATTGTTCGCGCGGTCGGGCGAGGGTTGGTGAGCGAAGGACTGCTCGAAGAAGACGATGGCACCTACACGCTGGCGAGACCGTCGACCTCGGTTGCCACCGAGCCCGCAGCTGCCGAGTCCAAGAATGCAAGAAGCAAAGAATTACCCAAACCCGAAATCGCCGTCGCTAAACAGCTGCTTGTAGCTGCGGCGTGGGACGTCGGAACGAAGCTGAACATCTCACGCGCGTGCAGGGTCACGGGATTCACGCCTGCCGAAGTCCAAGGTGTTCTTGCTGAACTCGTCCAGGACCGAAGGCTGGTGAAGCAGACCGACGGAAATACATCGGTGTGGATCAAGAATCGTCATCTATGAAGACGGCAAATGCAGTGCGTCCGCTCCGACAGTGGCAGGCTGAGGCTCTGCTGCAGTGGCAGCGAGCTGGCAATACCGGCGTGGTGCAGGCAGTGCGAGGTGCAGGCATGACCGAGGTGGGTGCCACCGCCGTCGTTGCAGCGTTGAACCGTAGGCTGCAATCGGTTGTGGTCGTCCAGGATTCGGACGCCGCCGTGGCATGGATTCAGATGCTGGCGGAAAGGGCACCGACCGCAACGATCGAAAATTTGGACGCACAGACTGACCAGGATGCGGATGTGATTGTCGCGGAGGCCGGATCGTTGAGGCGGCTCCGGCATGCTGGGCGACGCACAGGTGGTTTGCTTGTAATTGACGACGTTCATCTCTTGGTTGCGGCCGAGCGCAGTGAGCTGTCTAGTCACCGGTTCCAAGAACGCCTGGGGTTGGCGGACTATGCTGCGGGTTGGGTACCGACTTCACTCGCAAAAGAATTCGATGCAGTCATTGTTGGCTGCGACTACAAAAGAGCTCGACGAGACGGCCATTCAGCGCCTCTGCGAGTGCTGATGGTTGGAGTGCCGTTCAAGGCTGAAGAGCTGAAGCGCTACACCAAACACGATGAAGCCGCGAGTCGTACGCGTTCGGACCTTGTTCGGCGATACCGATGCCGCACGAACAGCGAAGACAACTTTGAGTCGGACGTTCGACGATTGGCGGACGGGCCCTCGTCGGATTCCGGCACGCAGGCCGCCCGCCGCTATCAGGCGTCGATCAATGAACGCCGGAACTCTGTCGACGGCTGCATCGGTAAAATTTTCGCTCTGCGTGAACTCTCGCAAGTGTTCAAACGCAGCGGACATACGCTCGTCTTTACCGAAACCAGTTCGTTGGCAAGCCGACTGGCAGAAGTTCTGTTGGAGGAGAGGATCCTTGCAGCGCCTTTCTCAGCGAGACTCGACGCAGGTGACCGCAAAGACTTGGAGTCGAGCTTCGAGGAAGGCGTGATGAGCGTGTTGACTGTGCCTGCCGAACTGGATGCCATGACAGCAATCCCCGGTGCAGATATTGCGGTGCTTGCGTCGTCCAGTCGCACCCGTCATTCGCTGTCGCACCGAATGGGTCGGGTAGTGGGAACTCGCGATTCGGCGTGCCCGACCAACGTTGTCGTCCTGTACATGGAAGGTACCATCGAGGATCCGAAGATCGGCACTCGCGGTACGTATCTCGACGAGCTTATATCCGCGGCGACTGAGGTCGTGACCGTCGACGTTGAGGGTGCGGTCGAGACGCTGGCCCGTTGGACTGTTTCGATGAATCAGATTGCTGCTCTTCGAAACACGGATAGACGCGACGATCGATCATTAGAGGAACTCGCCTTCAGGATCGTCGACGACGAGCCGCCAGCGGTCGGCCTCGACAACGACAGGTCCGGCATCCGAGAGCTTCTGCGACGAACGACTGCCAGCCCGACGATGGACGAGGTCGACCAGGTGCTGCGGGGTCTGGCGATTCTCGAGGAGCGAGAGGTTGCCGTCGTCATCGCTAGATACGGCCTGGACGGAGATGATCGGCGGACTTACCCTCAGATCGCGGCGGGCGTCGGGGTGTCTGCGGGGCAGGTCAGTCAAATCGAGAAGGAAGCGATTTCGAAGGTCCTTCACGCGCGGGACGGGAGTGCCAGCTGAATCGGATCTTTGTACTGCCATCGCGGTCCCCGATTGAAGGATTGTGGTGTGGAGAGCGGCCGCAATCAAATTCTTACTAAGATAGGACAGAAAATCATGGGTAGCATTACGCCGCATTATCGAACTGTCACACAGTTGCTTCAGAGTCGATCTTTTTCCATAGATGAATATCAGCGCGAGTATAAATGGAGCCAACAGAATATCGAGGAATTGATTACTGACCTTCAAGGTAAGTTCGAGTCTGCCTACCGGGCTGGTGACACCCCCAAAAATGCTAGCGAGTATCCGGACTATTTTCTTGGCTCGATCATTGTCACCAAGAGGGTAGGTAAAAATTTTCTCGTCGATGGGCAACAGAGAGTCACTTCGTTGACTCTCTTTCTCATATTCTTGTATCGCGAAGCGAAAGAGCGCAACTTCGCAGTGGCTTCGACAATTGAACCGCTAATTTTCTCCGACAACTATGGCGAGCGACAGTTTAACTTAGACGTGACGGAGCGTGTTCCGGTGATTCGCGCACTTTTTGGTGGCGAGGAGTACAACCCGGACGGCAAAGAAGAATCTGTGCAAAACATCATCGACCGGTACCGGGACATTGAAAACATCGGATTGATCGAGGGCCTTGGTGACGGATTGGAGTCATTTATATACTGGCTTCTTAATAATGTCGGACTGATTGAGATTGCCACCGACTCAGACGCGCATGCCTACTCGATCTTCGAGACTATGAACGATCGCGGAAAGCCGCTAAGTCCGGTTGACATGCTGAAAGCGTACCTTCTCGGTTCGATTGCGGACACAGCTCAGCGGGCAGATGCCAATGGGAAATGGAAGAAGACTGTATCGGAACTGATCTCATGGGCATCGGAGCCGAACCCGGAACGCGATTCGAGCTTTGTTAAAGCATGGTTGAGAAGCCAGTATGCCGAGACCATTCGAGACCGCAAAGCTGGAGCGATTGATATGGATTGGGAGCTGATTGGCACAGCGTTTCACAGGTGGATTCGCGATAACGCTACTGTTGTGGGCGTGGGTTCGTCTGCAGACAATTACCTTCTAATGACTGAGAGCTTTCCATTTTTCGCACGTGCGTACCTCAAAATACAAGACGCCAGCCGCAATTACACGTCCGGGCTGGAGTCTCTATTCTTCAATGCACACAACGACTTTACTTGGCAAAGCACTGTCCTTTTGGCGTCTCTTGATCCGATGGACGACGACGACACGGTCAATCGTAAATTGGCTGCGACTGCTACATATCTTGATATTTGGATAATGCGTCGAACGGTCAACTACGTCCGGGTGGGATACTCGGCTGTGAGTTATGCCATGTGGATTCTCTGCAAGGAGATAAGGAGGAAGTCAGTAAATGAGCTCGTGGATATATTGGTCGCGAAGCTGTCCAGTGACGATGTTTCATTTGATGGTAGCCAATCGAGGGGACGTGGAGGCGTAACAGAATTGCGGCTAAACCAGTTCAGTCGCAGGTACATCTATCACCTACTTGCGCGTCTGACCGCCTTTACCGACGTACAGTCCGGGAAGCCCGACATCTTCGACAAGTATGTCGACCGGAAGCAGAAGAACGCCTTCGACATCGAACATGTTTGGGCTGATAAGTATCGTAGGTATGCTGACGAGGTAGCAAACGAGCAGGAGTTTGACAACGTCCGAAACAACGTAGGCGGACTTGTGCTTCTACCCGCAGACGTCAACCGCAGCTACCAAGATCGCACCTTCGAAGAAAAGTCGCCTCATTATGCGAAGCAGAACCTGTACGCGGCGAGTCTCACCAAAGCCGCGTACCAGCACCAACCTCAGTTCAGAAACTTTATTCAACGCGAAGGCCTTGGGTTCAAAGCCTACGACGACTTCGGTGCCGATCAACAAGCGGAGAGGCGCCAGCTTGTCCTTGAGCTGGCGAAACGTGTCTGGTCGGTTGAGCGAGTTTCCGCATTTCGAGTTTGAACGACCCGCGGTTTTGACTAGACTCAGCGAATTTCCAACTCATCGTTGGTTTCACTGCAGTGGTTGGCGGGTTCCGGTAACGGCTTTGCGGAGCTTCTTCGATCTGGCGTTGTGGTCCCGCAGGCGTTAAGAGTCGCCGTCAAGGTTGACCATGAGGAAGTGAACCGGAACTGTACGTGGCTTTGACTTGAGAATCGAAGTCAGTCACGGTCATAAGCGACACCCCAGTGCTTCCGCCTGCAAAGATGGCAGTTTGAAACGCAACGTGCGGTCGGCTGAAGGAAGAATAGGTGAATCGCACCTGCAGCCTTCACGGTCAGCATGAACGAATTGACTGACGGCTGTTTCAGGCAAGATTGATTTGTCTGGACAGTTGCGCGCTGTGCCCGGCGACGATCGTGTGCGTCACAACCTGGTTAGACCTTGGAGGCCGACTCCTTCGGCGACGCATCGATGACGATGACTTCCATGGTGTCCGGCTTGTTCAGGCTGAGGGCCTGTACCGCTTTCTCGGTCTTCCCGATCTCCTGCTGTGAGTACGCGATCACGACGAACAGAGCCGAGTCGGTGCCGTTCGCCTTCTTATAGACCTCCACCTGGTTCTCCATGTTGCGCTTGAGCGAGCTGCTCTTGGCGAGCTTGAACTCGATCAAGGTCTTGTCGAGCCCCATCGAGATTTTGAAGTCGACTGGGCCGCGCCCGTTGTTGACTTCCCGGTTGATGTCGAATCGGGACGCCTGGAGCAGCAGCCCGAAGAAGATCTGGACGTCTTGTTCGCTTGATAGTCCCGTGCCGTTGCCCTTGTTGATGTTGCGCCAGCCGTCCTGGTTCTCGACGTAATTCTTAAAGATCTCGACGGCTCGCCGCGCTTCCTGCTGCGAAGTCCAGAGCTTCTCATAGAGCGGGGTTTTTTGCGCGATGTCGTGCGCGGCCCGCTGCACCTGGTCGCGGAGCGCCTGGGTGTCGTCAACTTTCCGGCGGCTCTGGGCGATGGCCTGGTCGCCGGTGTCCTCCTTGGCCTTGATGTAGCAGTCGACGAGCTCAGGAAACGAGCGGAGCGCAAGTGCGCGTGCCTCTCGCTGTTCCTTGGCAGACGACTTGCTGGTGAGTCGTTGGCCGAGGTAGTGGTTGACGTCCGCGCGGAGCTGATGATTCTCCGTCGCTTCGAGGACCATGTCAAACGACCGCTCCAGGTCGGAGCGATTGATCCACGTGTCGTCCTTCGTGAGGATGTCCACGGGTGTCAAGATTACGAAGTCATCCTCGGTGAAAGGGAGGTCGTAGGTCTCGGCAGCCCACGTCTCGGTCCGGTAGTTGAACTTCGCTCGTGCGACTGGAATTCTCTTTCGGCTTTCCGGCGGGAGGTGAGTCATCGCGAACTCGCTGGTGTAACGGAGCAGGAAATGCTTGATCAGGTTCGTAGTCAAATCCGAGATGGTGTCTCTGCCAACGCCGTTGCTCACGAGCGCGAGCTTTTCGACGTGGCTCGAGCTGGTCAGCGGCTCGTGGCCGACGTTCTGCAGGAGGTTGCCGAGCGCCCCGTGTAGCGCGACCGCAAATTTCTTGCCCAAACCGTGGCCGCGATTGCTGCCGACGGTGAAACCGAGCCAGTTCTGTCGGACCTCTTTGAAGGTGTACCAACTCTTGATGCGACCTGGATCGAGGTCCTCATCCGCGTGATCGCGAAGGAAGCACAGATAGCTGACGATTTGCTCGTGCAACGCTCGGTACTCTTCCTTGTCGCTGTTGAACAGCAGGAACGGGTCGATGAAGACAGGAAGGTCAGAGACGACGGAGATGTCAAATGCGCCCCAGTCCTCGAGCACACTGGGAGATACGTTGAATCGATCGCTGAAGTAGATGCCGGCAGGGTCGGCAACCCACGCAGACTGCTGCTCAGCCACGCTCGACCAGCTTCTCCCGCTCATTATCGTAGACGTAGTCGGTGATCTCGCCGGACATGATCATCGCGACCGCCTGGTTGATGACGTGGAGCGGCACCAAGAACCATTCGGAAGGGTCGTAGTCGCGACCTTCCTTGCTGACCTGAGTCAGATCTAGCCGCACATCGGCGAAGACGCGGTGCAGCAGGTGCTCGAGCCACGACGCTCGGACGTTGTAGAGCCGGTAATCCGCCAGCACCTCGACCGGAGCCATGAGGTACGTCGGCGACTTCTGGGCGTTCTTCAGGCGGGTTTCAACGCTTGTGGTCGAGAAGCCGATCTTGTGGAGGTTCTGCATGTTGGCGATCAGAGGGTCAGTACTCAGCGACTTCAGGACGTAGATGTGGCCACTCTCCACGTCCGGGTCGAAGATCTCGTTCGTGCCGTATCCGGTGCGCGTCAAGACTTGTCCCTGCGCTTCGTACATACGGGTCATCAAGCTCTGCTTGTACATCGCCGACTCGGTGCCGTTTTCGAACACGACTTTCAAGCGCTGCTTCTGCCTGGGCTTCCCGCCGACGACCAGGTCCACATCCTCACCTACCTCGGCGACGAAGCACATCACTCCGTTAAGTACGAAGAAAACGCCCTCGCGGATCAGATCCAGTCCGCTGAAGGGCATCAGCGTGTAGGTGCCCTCGGTGAGCTCCGCGTGCTTCGCCTTGAACAACGGCTTATAGCGCTCGAAGTCGTCGGACTTCACCCGCTGGGCGACTGACTCCGGTGACTCCGGGCGCTTGATCACCGGCAGATCCGACACGTCGAGGATGCCGCTCTCGTCGCTGAGCAGGTCGTCGAGGTCGTCTCCCTCCAGCAGATCATCGATCGATGCCGGCGCTTCCCGCGTGGCGAGCAGCCCAAATTCGTCCAGGTGTTTGACCGCTGAGGCCCGTTCGTCGTTCGCCAGGAGTCCGTCGAGCCGCGCGCCCAGCTTGCGCTCCGCGATCTCGTGAGTGCTTGAACTCGGTACCCGCCCGTAGGACCGATAGAACTCGACTATCTCCAGGAAGGCCCGCTCGAGGCGGTCCGAGGAGGTGACCTTCTGCGGCTTCTCAGGAGCGTTCAACAAGTCGTCGTCGAGGATGTCGTCCAAGCTCAGCGGACCCGATGCCTCGACGATCTCGTCCTCACTCATGCGTCGGTCTCCAATTCCGTTGCGCGCCTCTGAGCATCACGCTGCTGCTTGAGCTTCTGCAGGTACAGGAGGGCCTCGGCCATGCGCTTCTCCTGCGGATCCTCCGATCGCACGTTCGGTCGCTTGCCACCGTTGACCTGAACCCAGGTCTTGATCTTCGGGTAGAGCGCGAGCGCCTCTTCTTCGGTGAACTCGACACGGGTGGCGAAGATCTGGTCCTGGATGATCCGCAGCACCGACGGAGTGACCGACTTCGACATGACCTCGAAGGCGCGCTGGAAGGGGTTGACCGAGTCGATCAGGTTAATGCTGAGTTCGTCGATGTTGACGAACTTCTCGGCCATCTTGATGAAGCGCTTGTCGCCGACTGGGCGCACCTCGCCGTTCTTGATCACAGAGTCGACGACGACCTGCTGGCGCACTTCCTCGACCTGCGCATCGGTGAGGTCAGGGTACTTCTCGCGGATGATCTTGGGGATCAGGACCTGGTTGGCGGTCTCGGCATCGATCGCGCCAGCGGCGGCGCGTGCGAACGTGTCGTCCTGGAGGATGGTCGCCTTCAGATCGTTGAGGTCCGTCTCGACGATTTGCTTGACGCGCTCGGTCGAAGGTTCCTTGAAGCCCTTGATCTTCAGCTCGCCAGGGGACTTCGAGTCATCACCGTCGAATTTCTTCGTTTTGAACTGGAAGTTCTGCGCCAGAACCTGCTCCATCAGCAGCGACGCGGTGATCGCCTTGAGCATGTTGTTGACCGAGACCTTCACCTCGCCCTGCGAGGCGTCAGGCTCGGCGATGAGGTTTGTGAACTGAGCGTGGGACTTTCCCACGGAATCTCGTGTGACCCGGCCGATGATCTGGATGACTTCAGTGAGCGATGCTCGGTAGCCGACCGTCAAGGCGTGCTGCGCGAAGGGCCAGTCGAAGCCCTCCTTCGCCATGCCGAGGGCGACGATGATGTCGACGGCGTCGCGGTCCTTCGAGGCGGTGTGCGCCAGGTAATGGAGTGTGTCGCCGCGTTTCTTCTGATCGGTGTCATCGACCAGGTCGGCGACGCGCACGATCTGGCCGGTGTCCTTGCGGCGCACGTTGATGACGCCCGTCTCGGGGTCGGTGCTTTCGACGAGCCCGATGGCGTCGATGATGAAGCCGACCTCTTCGAGCTTGTCCTTTGTCGACTCACCGGAGTTGACGTTCGGGATGTGCACGATGGTCTTCTTGTCGAGATCGAGGACCTCGCCGATCGCGTCGGTGTAGCGGCCTTGGTAGAAGTGGTGGCCGATGCCGAGCGAGCGCAGGTGCTCGTAGCCATTGAGCTGGTCGTAGTAGTTAAAGGTGACTGGGGTGAACTTCGCTTCGTCCTCCGGCGAGAGCACCGGCACTGAGTCGCCGCGAAAGTAGGAGCCGGTCATTGCCACAATGTGCACGTCCGAACCGTTCATCACGTCTCGGAGCATCGCGCCCAGGCGTGACGTCTCCGTATCTGCAGAGACATGGTGGAATTCGTCGATCGCCAGCACGGTCCCGTTGAAGGCTTCCGGTGCGAGCTTCTCGAAGGCGAACCGCAGCGTCGCATGCGTGCACACCAGGGTTGCGTCGAGTCCCTCGAGGAATTTGATGAACGCGTCGACCTTACCAGCGGACGAACCTGCGTCGCAGAGGTTGTGCTCGTACTTGATCTCCCAGTCGGCGAAGAAGCCGAACTTTGTCAGTTTGGTCGGTGCGAAGGATGCGCCGATCGAGCGCTCAGGTACCGCGACGATGACCTTCTTGCGGCCTTGGTTGTAGAGCTTGTCGAGCGCCACGAACATCAGCGCACGGGACTTGCCCGAGGCCGGCGGGGCCTTCAGCAGGAGGTGCTGTGCGTCGCGCTTTGCGAAGACCCGCTGCTGCATCTCACGCATGCCTAGTACGTCTGTGTTCACCGACGCCTTTGTCTGCGCGTAGGTGACGTTGACTATGTTGACGGGCTTCTTGATCGAGTTCACTTAGCGGACCTCCGGGTCTTCTTCGCCGGGACCTTCGTGGCTTCTTCGGCGGTCATACGCTCGTACATACCGAAGAGGTCTGACAGTCTCTGCTCGTCGGTCTCGTAGGGCTTCTTGGAGTAGATCGAATCGACGAGCGCGTCTAGATCGGCGTGCGCCTCGCGAAGGTCGTCCGGCATCTTGTCCGGATCATACAGCTCTGCCAGCGTTCGTTCGCACTGGTATTCGCGGACATCCAGTACGCGCAGCGCGGAAACTGTTAGCTTCTCCTTTATCGCGTCGGAGAGCGGCGGAACGGGGAAATTGTTGTAGACGATCGTGTTCGAGTAGCGATAGTCGGTCTTCATTTTTCCGCCGACGGCCCTCGTCCAGATCATGTGCGTCCGCGAAGCGAGGAGACCGAATAGCCATAGCTCTGCGTCGTACACCGCGAACGCTAGGTCGGAGATCACCGTCTCAGGTCCCATAAATCCGATGGGGATGTATGCGCGGCGTTCTGAAGAAGTCTTCGGCACTAGGATGAACTGCGTTTCCTGGTAGCTCCGGTATCCGAACCGCCACGGCACCGATGCAAGGTCCTGGGTTGCCTTACGCTTGCTTCTGGAGCGGAACTCACTAACCCGGCCGATGCGAGCAGAAACTTCGAGGACGTTGCGGGCAGTTTCGCGGTCTCGGTCCGGAATCCAGAGGGCGAAGCGTTCCTTTCCTTTGATGAACTCGTCGGAGCCAAGGAAGGGTCTAATGAATTGTGCTGCGGTCGCGTTATTTCGGAGACTGTCAGCCTCCTCGGAGGTAAGTACGAGGTTGCCGTCATCAATGGGCATGCTTCCAGACCCCATCGTCGGAAGGCTATTCCGCGGCTTCATCGATTTTGATACATAGATCGTTGCTGCATCTGCTAGGTAACCGTTTATGTTCTGTGCTGAGATCTTAAGATCATCGGTATACAGATACTTCGGACCCGACCGAATCGCGCGCAAACTAATGACAGCGACAGTAACTCCAGCGTTCCGCTTGGCGTTGTTTTCCCACTTGAACGACGTGTAAGCGAAGCTGATCTCAATGTTCTTCGCGAAGATCCTGGGAAACATCAATCCAACGTGCTCGCCCTGCGCGACCGAGTTGGTCGTCACGAACGCCAACTCAGCCCTGGTGTCCTCGATGTAATCTGCGCCTTTGGTGAACCAGATTGCAATGTAGTCGAGATTCTTCGAGTATTCGCGTGCACCGAACGCTTGCAAGAAGTCGGTTTTCATTTCTGGCGTCTGATACTTGGCACCCTTGTACGGCGGGTTTCCGATCAGATAGATTTCCCCGCCGTCGTTGGGGCAGACGTTATTCCAGTCGACATATGCGGCGTTGCCCTGCTCAATCCGGCCAGTCTCTTTCAGAGGAATCAGTGGGATCGCCAGGTTGAACTTCTCTTTGAACTCAGTATTCATCTGGTGTTTCGCGATCCACAGCGACAGGATTGCCACCTCGGTAGCGAAGTCGGCGAGTTCAATACCATAGAAGCTTTCGATGCTGATCTTCGACTCGGCAAACAGTACCTGGTGCCTCTGGTCGAGGTCGGCGAGGCGTTCAAGGATTGCATGCTCGAGTTTGCGTAGTTCTTTGTACGCGATAACGAGGAAATTACCGGATCCACAGGCAGGATCGAAGACCTTGATGGCGCTGATCCGCTCCAGCAGCGCCTCGAGCCGGCGAACGGAGTCGAAGTCAGCGTCGAACTGCTCGCGCAGGCCATCGAGGAACAACGGCTCGATGGCCTTGAGAATGTTCGGCACCGAGGTGTAGTGCTGCCCGAGGTTACTGCGCTCATTAGGGTTAACGACCGCCTGGAACATCGACCCGAAGATGTCGGGGTTGATCTCGCTCCAGTCGAGCGTGCCTAGGGCGATCAGCAAGTCACGCGCGATTTTGGTGAACCTCGGCACTACCTGCTCAGACCCCATAGTGAAGAGACGACCGTTGACGTAAGGGAACGAAGCCAGGTGCGATGCCTTGTCCACCGGATCCTCGGTGTCCAGAGCGGTAAACAGCGACGCCAAGAAGTCGTCCACGTCCGACCCATCAACCTGGGTATGCGAGCCGACTGCATTGGTGAACTGGCTCCTGGCGAATATATCGGTGTCCTCGGCGAAGAAGCAGAACAGCAGCCGCGCGAAGAACACGTTCAGCCCGTGCCGGCCGTGCGTCCCGTCGGTCAGTCCGGGGTTCACGCGCAGCAGCTCGTCGAAGAGCTTGCCCATACGCTCAGCGGCTTTCACGTCGGCGTGGGCCTCGGCGACGTACTGTGCTTTCTCCATGCCTGCCCAGGGGAGGAAAAAGGTGAAGTGCTGATCAATCTCGCGGATCGGGAAACCGATCGTCTCACTTGTCTTTGTGTCCGCGGCGAAGAGATCCACGTAGTCGGTGACGATGACGAATCGGGTGCTGAAGCGCACGACATCCGGTGACGTTTTGAGTTCTTCGAGCACAGCCAGGGGATCGCTGGTCGTCTCTTTGAAGTAGACGACCTTCTTCTGGGCAACCTCGCCCACGGGGTCAGCGGCGACGTTCAGATCGCCATTGCGCAGTCGCGTCATGCTGCTCCGCGGCTTCCCGTAGGCGAGCAGGAGGTCGAAGATGAACTCGCGGTCGTAGGTCTCACGCCCGGCCAGCGGCGCGACGCGTTCTTCGACGGCCCTCAAGTTGCGTCTCGCCATGCCTGTACCTCTCCTCAATCCGCTCGGGCTCCCGCGTGAAATCCTATCCGCACGGTTCGCCCTGGGTTTGGGGCTCGGTTGAAATGTCGCGTGGCCCGGTGTGTATCGAAGCTTTTGCATCGAGCTGAGGGGCACGGGATGTCAATTACGGGGCAGGCTTTGCTACGGGCGTCGAGGACGACCGTGAAGTGACTCGCAGCTACCTCGGCTCAGGACGTCACTCCGCGGGCTCGTAGGTGACGCTCCCCAAGGAAGGGGCCTCGTCCTCGCGAAGCGCCCAAACGGCGATCACGGGAGCCGTCCGATGCGATTCGCCGAGCTTGGGCCGACCAGGATGCATGCTCACCGACGACCTCGTGGCCGCGGTCCCAGCCCCCGGTCTCCGCCATCTTGCGGCGATGGCCGGTCCCGACCAGGCCCTGACAGTGCTCGTCGAGCATGCGTTCCGTTCCAGCCTGTCTGAACCGGGGGATCCGCATCTGCCGCACACACCCGTCGGAGTTACAAAGGTCGACTAGGTGGCGGGTGCTTTGCTCGGTGATGATGCTTAATCTTCAACTCGGCCAAGTGGGTGTGTAAGAGCCGAGCACTGCGTGCTTCGCTACTAGTCCGGTGTCGGCGGTATCCATCTTGGCTACTCTTTGGTCTGCCGCGAAGATTACAGACAACGGAGACGGTTGTTCTCAGGCCGCTATCGCGGACTGCCGTTAACTGAGTGGACATCGTTCGGGGTTCGGCACCCGATCGCCGTGACGGCAGCCTTCGATTCCGTGGCGGACTACCAGCATCGGAAGCGATCGGCCGGTATCGATGCGCGCTCGGCATCGGTTTTCACCCCGCAAGATCGCAGACGAGCGCGAGGGGAGTAGGGGATCTCCTATGGTCCCCCTCGACCCCGCCGGCGATGGTCACCTCGTCATCGAGAGTCCTACCAGGCCACCGATCCGGCGTCGTCGAAGAATCCGCCCCGCGGGCCGTCGTCGGGGAGGGTGGCGAGCTCGAGTGCGATGCGCGCACCTTCCTCCGGCGTGCGAGGGGATGCGAATCCGGTGAAATCCGTTGCCACATAGCCTGGACAGCATGCATTCACGATCACCGCAGTGTTCACGAGTTGCCGTGCGTACTGCACGGTCATCGCGTTCAGCATGGTCTTGGATGGAGCGTATGCCGCCATTATCGGGCCGGTCTGTAGCGCCAGCGAGCCCATGTTGCTCGAGACATTGACAATGCGGGGCGAGGCAGACCGAAGAAGCGTCGGAAGCAACGCGTTCGTCACTCGGATGACCCCGAATACGTTGGTATCCAGCGTAGTCCGCAAAACGTCGATATCCAGCGTCGTCGGATTCTGTTGGTCGCCGCCGGAGATGCCTGCGTTGTTCACCAGTATGTCCAGGTCGTGGATCGAGTCGGCGGCGGCGGCAACGCTGGCGTCGGAGGTGACATCGAGGGGGACTCCGAACGCGTCGATGCCCTCGGCACGAAGCTTGTCGACCGCGTCCTGTCGTCGTGCATCGTTGCGGGCCCCGACTCCCACTCTGATTCCCTGCAGTCCGAGTCCGTGCGCGATGGCAAAGCCGATCCCTTTGTTGGCGCCGGTTACCAGCGCGGTCTTTGTCGTCATGCGATCCATGGTCGGCGTCGAGCGCGGGTGCGTCCAATACCGATCGACCAGCCAGTGATACTCGACGGGTATCACAGCTACGCTGTCGGAGTGGACGATCTCGAAACACGCGAACTCCGGTACTTCATCGCCGTTGCCGAGGAGCTGCACTTCGGACGCGCAGCGCAACGCCTGGGGATCGCCCAGCCACCGCTCTCGCGAGCGATCAGCAGGATGGAGCGCCGACTCGGCGTTGCTCTCCTGGATCGGAATCGCCGCGGAGTCGCACTCACTGCTGCCGGTGCTGTGTTTCTGAGGGACGCTGCGACGGCGCTCGACGCCGTCGCGGCGGCTGCGCAGCGAGCACGAGCCGCCGGTGCCAGAGTCGAGCTGGTGACCAAAGCCGGTGCGTCCCACGAGCTCCTACGCCGCGTTCTCGATGCGTACCCCGCTGACGTGGATGTCATGTTGTGTGAAGTCGGTGAGCAGGCCGAATATCTTCGCCGCGGTGATGCCGACGTGGCGTTGATGCATCGCCCCGTCGATGACCTCGTCGGGTTCGACTCCGAGGACCTTCTCACCGAAGGGCAGGTCGTGATCGTTCCGCGTGATCACCCCTTGGCCTCGAAAGGTGAACTGACCATGGACGATATCCGCGACGTCCCGGATCTGCCGATGGCCCGCTGGCCACAGCTCGACGGAACCTATCCAAAGGGGCCCGGGCCTGAGGTGCGCGCTCAATCGCAGATCGCCCAACTGGTCGCGCTGGGTCAGGCGCTGCTGGTGATCCCGGCGTCGAGTCGCGCGTGGCAGTGGCCCGAGCATGTGGCCGTACCTGTGACCGATGCACCGATGATCACAACGGTCATCGCGTGGCCGGCCGGAGTCCGATCGCCAGCGGTATCGGCACTGGTCCGGTCGGCCGTGGGGATTGCGTTCGAGTGAGGGACCGCAGCCCTCGGCATTCCCGCGGAGTAGCTTGCGCGCGAGGGCTATAGGACCAGAGCGCGGACAGGTGTCGGCTCTCGGCCCAGCAGCGCTGTGGTGACAACGCTACTAGCCAGGAAGTCACGGTCGTTGTAGTACTCGAACATCGCCGAGAGGCGCTGTTGCGCATCGGGACTCAATCCGGTGCCATGAACGCTCATCCACTCGTCGACACCAATGGACTCCATCGACACCGCCCGGCCCGTCATGGCCTCGACCAGACGCACCAGGTCTCGCACGCTCAGCATCTCCGGTCCACCCAGCTCGTATGTTGCCCCGTGATGCCGCTCTGCACCCTCGACCAGAATCCGGGCAGCCACCTCGGCCACATCGTCGAGGCTGACGAAGGAGAACTTGGTGTCGAGGCTATAGGGCACAACGAGACTCGGAGAACCGGTCAGAACTGCCTCGAAGTTCTGCGCATAGGCGCACGGCTGCAGGATGGTCCAGTGCATGCCGCGCTTCGAACCGAAGGCACGCAGCTCGTCTTCGCAACGAGCCTTGTCCATGTGATGCGGCATCCGCGGGCTGTACGGCCAGGCCACCGAGTGGTAGACGACGTGGTCGACGCCTGCCGAAGCCGCTGCTTCCAGCGCCCGCGAAAGTAGAGCGGGCTCATCCGGATGCACGTTGGGTGCAATGAAATACACGCCACGGCACCCGGTGAAGGCCTCGACAAGGCCTGCCCCAGTCTCCAAGTCCACCGGATAGTCCCGCGCAGAACGACTCAGTCGCCGTACGACCGCCACGCCCTCGAGTGCGGCGGCGACGGCTCGTCCGGTCTTGCCCGTGGCACCGACGATCGCGATGTCGGTGCCACGGGAAACATCAAGCTCCATCAGTGAATCTCAGCGATCGATGAAGTCGTACTCGGCGAACTTCGCCCCACCGGAGAGGCGCTCATACCCCGGTCCACGGTCGAAGAACGGCTCGTCGAGTCCGCGTGCATTGCGCATCTCGGCGCGCAGCTTCTCCGATGCCTCGACGTCGGCGCTCGCCGCGGATTCTGCAATGACGACGCCGTAGTCCTTGGCCGCGAACTCGCGAGAGAC
This sequence comes from Rhodococcus ruber, assembly GCF_027270735.1. Lineage (GTDB taxonomy): Bacteria > Actinomycetota > Actinomycetes > Mycobacteriales > Mycobacteriaceae > Rhodococcoides > Rhodococcoides rubrum_A. The sequence goes on from NZ_JAPWIJ010000009.1 coordinate 118,231, forward strand.
TTTGCCCCACAGCACGTCCTGCTCGACCGACTCGATCGGGCGTTCCAGGGGATCGCCCCAGCCGCCGCCGCCGGTGGTACGAATGCGGATGGTGTCGCCGGCCAGAATCGGCTCGGCATCGGTCAGTGCGTCGAACTCACGCTCGTTCGGCTGACCCGGATTGAGTGTCACCGAGAAGGATCCGCCGGCCTTGCCGCCCTTGACTCCCCAGCACGCGAGAATCGAACGGTCGGCAATGGACATGAAATGCGCATCCTTGAGCATGCGGATGTGCTTTTCGTAGCCCAGGCCGCCGCGGTAGCGTCCGGCACCACCGGAATCCTTGGCCAGGCCGAGCTTTTCGACGATGAACGGGAAGCGGCTCTCGGTGAACTCGGTGGGCAGGTTCCGGGAATCGGGAACGACGTGAATGGTGTCCTCACCGTCCGCGTAGTGCCGTCCACCCGAGCCGCCACCGAGCACCTCACGCATGAGGTAGGAGTTGCCGTCGAAGTCATCCCCGTACACACCGGTGTAGCGAATGGTCTCCTGATCGGCAGGCATGTTGCCGTCCACAGCCTTTGCCACCACGCCGGCGAGCACACCGAGCAGACGCAGGATGACGAACGTCCGAGCGTTGGTCGGGGCCGGGAAGATCGGAGTGATGAGCGTGCCCTTCTCGGGGAACTTCATCTCGATCAGCGGGATGACGCCCTCGTTGACGTCGAGCTCGGCCATGCGTTCGGGGGAGTCCGCGAGGTTGCGAAGCACCGGCGCAAGCCATTTCGCGAGGAAATTGCCGTCGGCGTAATCACCGCAGTGGTTGATCGGACCCTTGGCCTGCGGTCCGGTTCCGGTGAAGTCGAGGATGAGTCGCTCACCGCGCTCGTCCTCGGGACCGGTCTTGGTGAGCGTGATCCGCTGAACGTGCAACATGGGCTCGTCGACGCCGTCGTGCTCGGCGTAGTCCTCCCAGGTGTATTCACCCTTCGGGATCTTGCTCAGAATCTCACGACGGTAGATCTCGGTGGTCGCATCCATCATGGAGTCGAAGCACGACTCGACGGTATCGATGCCGTACCGCTCGTACAGCTCCGTCATCCGCCGCGCACCCATCAGGCACGCCGAGCACTCGGCATCGAGATCGGCGGCCAGGGCGTCGGGCATCCGGGAATTGCGCGTCATGATGGTCAACGCAGCCTGGTTGGGGACGCCCTGATCCCACAGCTTGATGGGCGGAACCATCAGTCCCTCTTCGTACACGGTGGTCGCACCCGACGGCATCGAGCCGGGGCAGCAGCCACCGATATCGTCGTGATGACCGAATGCCTGAACGAACGCAACAACGCTCGGCTCGGTCTCGCCGGGCTTGGTTGCGAACACCGGCACCGTGACGCACAGGTCGGGCAGGTGGCCGATGCCGCCTTCGGAGAGATAGACGTCGTTGTGGAAGTAGACGTCACCCGGCTTCATGGTCTCGAGCGGGAAGTCGCGGGCAACCGGATGCACCAGTGCTGAGTAGGAACGGCCGGTGAGCTTGCGCAGATTGCGGTCGTGGATGCCGGCGCGGAAATCGTGGGCGTCGCGGATCATCGGTGATCGCGACGTCCGCGAAATCGCCGTCTCCACTTCCATTTCGACACTCGCGAGGTATCCGGCCACGATCTCGACGAGAACGGGATCGGGCGCAGGCGCGTCGACCGGAGACAGTCGGTAGGGCTTGTTGTTCACCTTGTCGATGACGGTCATCAGTTCGCTCCGTTCGAGTCGAGAGTGCGGGTGATGCGGACGTTGCCGAACGTGTCTATGCGGGCCGAGAAGCCCGGATCGATCGGCACGGTGGAGCTGAATTCTTCGATGACGGCCGGTCCGGTGATCGTGTCACCCGCACCGAGATCCGCACGGCTGTATATCGCGGTCTCGTGCCAGCCGTCGAAGTACGCCTGACGCGTTCCGGTTCGGGCACTTTCGGCTCCGGTGCCGGCGGCGATCTCCGACAGCACGGGTCGCTTGATGGGGCCGATACCGCTGACCCGCAGATTGACCCACTCGACGAACTGGCTGTGATCGCCGCGGAAGTCGTAGCCGTACAGCTCGCGGTGTGCTTCGTGGAACGCCTCGGCGGCCTGATCGATGCTCGCCTGGGTGATCTCACCGTCGGCGATCGGGACGCGCACCTCGAAGGCCTGCCCGAAGTAGCGCAGGTCGGCAGAGCGTGCGTAGCGACGATCCTCGGCGGCGAAGCCTTCACCGGCGAGTGCTTCGTCGGCGCGGGCAGCGAGGACAGCAAGTTCCGACTCCAAGTCCTCGGCGCGCAGACGGTCGTGGCGACTGACGTGCGTCTGTACGTAGTCGTTGCGGACATCGACGGTGAGCAGGCCGAATGCCGATACGTTGCCCGGGTTGAGCGGTACCAGAACGTCTTTCAACCCCAGGATGTCCACGAGGCGGCAAGCGAGCAGCGAACCGGAACCACCGAAGGTGACCAGCGTGAAGTCACGAACGTCGAGTCCGCGCTTGACCGAGATCTGGCGCAGCGCATTGGCCTGGTTCCAGGCGGACACTTCGAGGATGCCGGTGCCGCAGGCCTCGACCTCGAGGGACAGCTGGTGCGCCAGATCTTCGATGCCCTTGCGCGCAAGATCGGTATCGAGCGGAATCTCGCCGCCGAGCAGGTGGGGAGGTATCCGTCCGAGCAGAACGTGGGCGTCGGTGATGGTCGGAGCGGAGCCGCCGTTGCCGTAACACATGGGGCCGGGATCGGCTCCGGCCGAATGCGGCCCGACGCGCAGCGTGCCTTCCGGTGTCATCCAGGCGATCGATCCACCGCCTGCGCCGACGGTGACGACGTCGATCATCGGAATCTTCGACGGGTAGTTTCCGACGCGTCCCTCGGTGGTCAGCGCGGGCTCGCCGCGGACCACGACGGTCACGTCGGTGGAGGTGCCTCCGCCGTCGCAGGTGAGGACCTGCTCGACGCCTGCGGCGCTGGCGACCAAGGCCGCGCCGAGGGCACCGGCGGCCGGGCCCGAGAGCACGGTGGTGATGGGCTGGTGCACAACCTCTTTGGCGGACAGAACGCCGCCGTTGGACTTCATCACGTAGAACGGCACGTCGCGGGCGTCGCCGGATTCGGTGGCGAACTCGCGCAGCCGGTTGGCGATGTTGTTGACGTAACTGCGGATATTGGGCTTGACGGCCGCGTCGACCAACGTGGTGATCGCGCGCTCGAATTCGCGGTACTCGCGCAGTACCTCGGTGGAGATGGAGACCGTGGCCTCGGGGTACTCCTCGAGCAGGATGTCGCGGACCCGCTGCTCGTGGTCCGGGTTGGCGTAAGAGTGCACCAGGCACACGCCGAGCGTCTTGACACCTTCGGACTTGAAGAATGCGGCCGCTGCGCGTACGTCGTCATCGTTGAGCGGACGGATCTCGTTGCCGTCGAACGAGAGTCGGCCACGGATGGTGCGGACGCGGTGCGCGGGCACGATGCGATCGGGCTTGACCCAGAAGTACGAGTTGCCGTAGCCGTCGGGTACCGACTGACGCGCGATTTCGAGTACGTGCTCGTAGCCCTCGGTGGTGATGAAACCGAGGTTCTCGACCTTGCCTTCGAGCAGCTTGTTGGTGGCGACGGTGGTGCCGTGGCTGACAGCGCTGAGGGAATCACCCGAGACGCCCAGCTGGCGGAGCACTTTGTCGATGCCTGTCAGAAATCCTTCGGCCGGATCACTGGGAGTCGACGGTGTCTTGGTGGTCACCATGGCACCGGACTCCTCGTCCACTGCCACGACGTCGGTGAATGTGCCACCGGTGTCGATGCCGACCCGAATCTTTCGTGGTTCCACGCTTCCTCCTCAGTATGGTTCGTAGGCCACGCGTCCGAAGCTCGGATCTGCGGGTGCCTGACGTGTACTCATATTCGACCCGTTATGCGCGTCACAATCTTTGGCACAAGGTGCCAAACTCCGACCGCACATTTGAGCTCCGCGCGCCCTGAAGGACCGTCGAATTGGCAGTACTTGCAACGACAAAGGCCGCTCACCCCGCGCTGGGGGTGAGCGGCCTTCTATCTACGAGGCTGCAGCTACCGATTACACGACGAGCGAGTGAGCACGCTGCCCAGGACAACTCCGGCCAAGGCGATGCCCGCGCCCGCCGCGGCGGCGATCAGCGCACCCTTGACCGACGCCGCCGCAGCGGGAGCGCTCGCAGCGCCGGAGTGTCCACCCGACGCGGCGACCGGCAGCGCGATGGAGCCACCCGCTGCGCCGGCGGGGGAGGCCTCGGCCGATGCGGACGCCTCGGGCACCCCGTTGGCGATGACGCCGTCGAGTCCGTTGAAGAACACTCCCGCCATCTTCTTGGCGACACCGGTGATCATGCGCTGCCCGACGCCGCCGACCATTCCGCCGACCACGGCATCGGCGTCGTAGCTGAGGAGTGTGCCGCCGCTCTCGGTCTGCTCGAGCGTGATGGTGACATCGGCGCGCACGGTGCCCGGCGCGCCAGCACCGGAGGCGGTCATGACGAACGACTCGGGCCGATTCTGTTGCGAGAGCAACACTTCACCGTCGTACGTGCCCTTGATCGCTGCGACCCCGGCCGTGATGGAGAGCTTGTAGTGGTCATCGCTCAACTGCTCGAGCGATTGCACACCGGGAATGGTCGCGGCGAGTACTCGGCCGTCCTGCATGCTGTCGTAGACCTCGGCGGGAGGCGCGGTCAGGGTGGCGGTGCCTGCGATTCTCATGAAGTCTCCTGGGATGTCTGGGCGACCGCGTGGATCAGCCGCAGCTCGTAGAGGTCGGACGGGGATATGGGCATCGAGGTGATCGGGAAGCCTTCGGCGTCCTCGACCGCTGCCGCGATGACGGCAGTGGTGGGAATGACGCCGGCTTCACCGGCACCCTTCATTCCCAGCGGGTTGAGTCCGGACGGGGTGACGGTGTGATCCATCTCGATCGTCTCGGGAACCTCGGTCACGAAGGGCATCAGGAAGTCCATGAACGATGCGTTGAGCAGCTGCCCGTGCTCGTCGTACACGATCTTCTCGTAGAGTGCGCCGCCGATTCCCTGCGCGACACCACCGTGGATTTGCCCCTCGACGATTCGAGGATTGATGACGTTGCCGCAGTCATGGACGACGGCGTAGCGCTCGACGTGGATTTCCGCAGTTACCGGGTCGGTCTCGACGATCGCGGCGTGAATGCCCGACGCGAATGTCGACCGCGGGGGCGAGTAGTACCCCGTCGCCTCGAGTCCGGGCTGCTCGCCCTCCGGCACCGGTGGGATGGACATGTCGGTGCCCATCTTCGCGAATCCGGTCGCCTGCCGGGACTCCTTGTCGAACGCGTACCGCAGCGGATTGGACAGCACTGCAACCACTCCGAGGGAGATCGAGGTGCCCTCGGCTCCCGGTTCGGTGCCGATCTTGCTCACGTAGCCACCGCGCAATTCCAGCTCGGCGACGTCCAGGTCCAGAGCGCGGCCGGCGATGATCTTCGCCTTCTCGGCCACCATCTGCGCTGCAACGTGGAATGCCGATCCGGACATGACTGCACCACGAGAGGCGAATGTGCCGACGGCATAACCGAATCGGCGAGTGTCACCGGTGGTGATCTCGATGTCGGCGATCGACACGCCCAGATCATCGGCGACGATCTGCGCGAACGTCGTCTGATGACCCTGTCCCTGGGTGGTCAGGCCCGTTGCGCCCTTGATCTTTCCGGAGTTCTCGATGAGGACGTGCGCACCCTCGTAGGGTCCGGGGCCGGTGCCTTCCACATACGCGCCGACGCCGATGCCGACGGTGCGGCCCTCGGCGGCGGCCTGCTTCTTGTACGCGGGGAAGCCGTCCCAGTCGATGAGCGCCTTGAGCTTGTCGATACCGGCCTGATAGTCGCCGGTGTCGTAGATCAACGGCCGACCGTCCTGGAACATGAGACCGAAGTCGTAGGGCATCTCCTCGGGCCGGATCAGGTTCTTCTCGCGAACTTCGAGCCGATCCTTGCCGAGGTACTGGGCGATGGCGTCCATCGATCGCTCCATCGCGAACACGCCCTGCGGACGGCCGGCCCCACGATAGGGAATGACGATGACGGTGTTGGTGTACAGCGAATAACCGTTGCAGCGGAACGAGACCGGCTTGTACGGCCCGAGCACCTGCGTCGCAGTGTTGATCAGGACGATGATGCCGTACGGGAGGTAGGCGCCGTTGTCGTGCCAGACGGTGAAGTCGAACGCCAGTAGCCGGCCTTCGTCGTCGAACCCTAGCGTGACCTCTTGGACCTGCGCGCGTTCGTGGGCGCTCGAGATGAAATGCTCACGACGGTCTTCGACCCATTTGACCTCGTTGGAGATACCGGCTCGGCCCAACTGCCGCGCGGCCCACGTCACCATGACCTCCTCGGGCCACGGGTGCATGATCTTGACGCCGAAACCGCCACCGACATCCGGTGCGATGCAGTGAATCTTGTTCATTGCCATGCCGAGCCGCGCTGCAACGGCCGCGCGCACCGAGGTGGAGGTCTGCGTCGACGACCAGAAGGTCAGCGTTTCCTCGTCGCTGTCCCACCGCGCATAGACACCCTTGCCCTCCAACGGCATTGCCGCGGAACGCTCCACGTCGAGATTGAGCGTGATTCGGTGCGGTGCCGTCGCCAATTCGCGGTCGATGTCGCCGAAGCTGTGCTGCAGATGCGCAGCAACGTTGTCGGGTACATCGTCGTGCACGTGCCGAGTCGCGGTGCGAGCGGTCTCGATTCCTACGACCGGATCGAGAATGTCGTAGGTGACCTCGATGGCGGCGCAGGCATCTTCGGCCACGTAGCGACTCTGCGCGATGACCATGACGATGGCCTCGCCGACGTGGTTGACCTTGTCCTTGGCCAGTGGAAAACCGTTGCGCGGGGCGATGATTGCTGGGTGCGGAATCAGCAGTGGTAGGCCCTCGGCCATCTCGGGTGAGTCCGCTTCGAGATCGTCGTAGGTGTAGACCGCGTGCACTCCCTGCATGGCGAGCGCGGCGTCGATGTCGATCCCGGTGATCCGCGCGTGTGCGTGCGGAGAGCGAACGAAGGCGGCGATCAGCGCGCCGTGTCCGAGATCGTCGAGATACTTGCCCTTCCCGCTCAGCAACCGCGTGTCCTCGGACCGCGAGAGTGGTTGGCCGAAGAGCGGGGCAGTGTTGGTCGGGGTGTGCGGTGGGGCCGTGCGGGTGGTGCTCATGCTCGGCCCATCCGTCCGCCGACGGGATTGGTGGTTCCCCGTACTTTCCGGTCCAGTGCCGCTCGGCTCGATTCGTCGTCCGGCCCGAGGGGGAATTCGCCCGCTCTCTCGCGCTTGATCTCGGCGGCCCGCAGCACCGAGGCCTTGATGTTCTGATATCCGGTACACCGGCAGATGTTGCCGGCGATGGCCTCGGTGGCTTCTTCCTGCGTCGGAGAGTCGTTCTCCTCGAGGAATGCCGCGATGGTGGTGACGAATCCTGGTGTGCAGAAGCCGCATTGCAGACCGTGGCAGTCCTTGAATGCCTGCTGCACGGGGTGCAACGTGCCGTCCGGCTCGACGAGACCCTCCACCGTGGTGACACTCTGGCCCTCGAGGCTGGCGGCCAACATCAGGCAGGCCCGGACGGGCTTACCGTCGAGCAGAACGGTGCAGGCACCACACACGCCGTGCTCGCACCCTACGTGGGTGCCGGTCTGGCGAAGATTGTGGCGGATGGCATCGGATGCGATCGTTCGGGCCGGAACGACGATCGTTTGTTTGGTCGAGTTGAGCGTGAACGTCACCTGTACGTGTTGTTCGCCGGTCTCGGTCATCAGATCGTCGAGCTGTTGTTCGATATCTGTTGTCGTCATTACTGGTTCACTCCGGAATCGACGTGCAGCGCTGCCTGGTGCGTGGTCAACGAGGATGCGCCGTCGACTGCGGCGGCCATCACCACCCGTGCTGTCAGCGCTGCGACGAGTTGAGATCTGTAGGCGGCTGTGGCGTGAATATCGGGCTCGGTCTCGATGCGATGCCGAGCAGCGTCGGACAGTGCGTTCCACTTCGGATCACGCGCGTCGGATATGCACGCCCCAGCGATGACGTCGGTGAAATCGGTGACTTCACCGAACTCGCCGGCGGAGACATAGGTGACCTGGGCGCTGCGTACCTCGCCGCCCTCGCTCACCTCGGCGCGGGCCACGACTCCGACAAGCGCGTAATCGCCTTGTCTGCGGGCAATTTCGTCGATGGCTGTGCCCACTCCGGGCCGGGCCGCAGGAACGGTCGCCGCGATGGCGATCTCGTCGGTCTCGAGCGAGGACTCCAGGGGTCCGAGAAACAGATCCTTCGCCGAGATCTGGCGGCGTCCCCGCACGGACTGGACCGTCACCGAACCGTCGAGCAAACGGATAACGGCAGGCATCTCGGCCGACGGGTCGGCGTGGACGATGGATCCGACGGTGGTTCCACGGTTCCTGATGGTCGGGTGGGCCACCAACTGCAGTGCCCGTCCGAGCAGCGGCTGTGTCTGAGCAGCAGCGCGGTTCGAGGCCACTGTGGCGTGCGTGGCGAGCGCTGCGAAGGTGACGCCCGACTGCGCCGAGGCGGTGATCTCGTCGAGTCCGGCGATGCCGGTGATGTCGATCAGGTTGCCGGGGGCCGCCAGCCGCATCGAGAGCATCGGGATCAGTGACTGTCCGCCCGCCAGGACCTTGCCGTCGACGCCCGCGAGGATCTGGCACGCCTCCTCGATCGACCGAGGTCGATGGTATTTAAGTGGCGAAGGTTTCATATCCCGATCCTGCCTGCCTGTGCCGATAAGTGTTTCGTCAAGAGGTGACAAACGTCACGCCTCAGTGTGGCAATCGCTCGTTACCGCAACGGCTCGAGGGGTTCGACTGTGTCGGTACCCCGATGAGCCGCCGAACGGCGGGTGGGTGGTTGCTCGTTCCGCGTCCTCATGTGCGCGGGAGCGATACGTGCGCACAGGTGGTAGAGAACGATGACGACGATGGTGCCCAAAGAGATACCGCTCAACGAGAAGGAGTCGCTGAAGACGAGCGAGGTGTCTCCGATGGCGATGATGAGTCCTGCCGCGACGGGCATCATGTTGAGCGGGTTGCCGAAGTCGACGCCGTTCTCGTGCCAGATCTTTGCGCCCAGAAGGCCGATCATTCCGTACAGCACCACGGTGATTCCGCCGAGTACTCCGCCGGGCGTCGCCGAGATCAGTGCGCCGAACTTCGGGGAGAAGCCGAGAAGCATGGCGATGATTCCGGCCGCGGTATATGCGGCCGTCGAGTACACCTTGGTTGCGGCCATGACGCCGATGTTCTCGGCGTAGGTCGTCGTGGGCGAGCCACCGACCGAGCTGGCCATCACGGTAGCCAAACCGTCGGCTGCCAGTGCGCGTCCCATCATGGGGTCGAGGTCGTCTCCGGTCATTTCGGCTACGGCCTTGACGTGTCCGGCGTTCTCGGCAATCAGGGCGATGACGCCGGGGAGCACGAGGACGATGAAGGCCAGGCTGAACGAGGGTGCGTGGATGCCCACGATGCCGTTCGCCTCGTCGCTGAACGGCGGCAGACCGAGCCACGACGACGATTCGACGCCCGACCAGTTGACCCGGAAATGTTCGGTGATCTCTCCGGCAGCCGCGTCGTAGGACGTGATGGGCCCGGAGACGAGATCGAGAATCCAGGACAGTACGTACCCGAAGATCAGGGACAGCAGGATGGCGATTCGTCCGATGAAGCCGCGCAGTGCGACGCTCATGACGACCAGGACGATCATCACTGCGAGAGCGACCCATTGGTCCTGCGGCCAGTACGTGCTGGCGACGACGGGGGCAAGGTTGAACCCGATCAGCATCACCACCGCTCCGGTGACCACCGGCGGGAGCACCTTGACCACCACCCCGCCGCCCATGAGGTGGATGGCGAGGCCGGCGAGGGCGAGAACGACACCGGAGACCAGGATTGCGCCGGTGACCTCGGCCGAGGTGCCACCCTGCGCCCGGATGGCGGCCACACCGCCCACGAACACTGCGGACGTGCCGAGGTAGCTGGGAATCCGGCCCTTGACCATGAGCAGGAAGAAGATGGTGCAGAACCCCGACATGAGAATGGCCAGTTGGGGATTGAGGCCCATGATGATGGGGAAGACGAACGTGGCCCCGAACATCGAGACGACGTGCTGACCGCCGAGGCTGATGGTGCGGCCCCAGTTCAATCGCTCGTTCGGGGCGACAACGTCACCTGGTAATACGTTCTTTCCGTCTCCGTGAATCTTCCAGATCGGCATTTCGAGCCTTCCTCCAACGTACCGAACCGAGGGGGTTCGTGGGGCGTGTAAAGTGTTGTGGTGCAACGCTACTGCGGTATCGTGCGGCCGATATGGGCGCAATCTGCCAAGCGCTCGATGGCTCAGCCGTCACATCTGGTGGTCGGCGGCGCGCATCGCCATGATCTTGAGTGCGAGGGAAAGATCGAGCCGTAGATCGGCGTGATCGGTGAACGGGCCCAGAATTTTTTCGAGCTTCGTGATGCGGTATCGGAGAGTGTTGTAGTGGAAATGCAGTGCGCGAGCAGTTTCCGCGATATTGATGTTCGTGGCCAGCAACATCTCCAGGGTCTTTCGCATGTCCTGCGCTTCGGCGCTGTGGCCCGCAAGATCGTGCAAGGTTTCCCGCGCGAACGATTCGAGCTCGTCCTCGTTGTCCACCAGGCTCAACAAGCGAAAGACGCCGAGCTCGTCGAAGGCAGTGACGGTCCAGTCGCCGCCGATCCGGCGGCCGACTTTCACTGCTGTGCGGGCCTGGCCGTACGTTGCCGGAATGTCTTCCACTGCAGTGCAGGGCCGTGATATACCGACGGTGAAGGGCTGTCGACCGCCACCGCCGTCGCCGTGGACTCGCTCGACGATCTCGTGTACGTCCGACACCGTGGTGGGGCCACTACCCATGATGATGACGGTTTCGGTGCCGAGTGCAGCAATCGCAGCAGACGAATCGCGTTGCGCCAGTGCGCTCGAGAACGCCGCCATCTGTCGATCGACGAGCGGCCGGCGGGTGGGCGACGGGTCGTCGTGACGAGGTATCGGTTCGATCGCGACAACGACGACGGGTCTGCCGATGTCCCAACCGAACCGACGGGCATGAGCCACCGCGTGGTCGTGCTCCCCGCCTCGGCCCAGCAGGAGATCCCGGAGAAAGTTCGACCGGTGCTTCTCCTCCACCGCCGAGAGTGCGAGATCGCGAGTGACGACCATCGCCAACACCCCTGCGGCCGCGTCCGCGGTGAGGAGATCCGATTCCGTCAAGGTGCGAGTCGAGGAGAACAGGACGATACGTCCGTGGTCGATTCCGTTGGCCGTGACGGCGCATACGGCAATCGAATTGTTCTGCTGCGACCGGAGACCGAGGCCGCCGTCGATGGAATCGGTGCGCAGTCTTCCCGTGGCATCGAACGCGATGCCGGTGCGAAGTGCTCGAAGTTCGTCGTCACTTCCGGCGGAAGCGAGTTCTCGTCCATCCACCGTCGTGATGGACACTGCCACGTCGCATTCGACCGCAGTCGCGAAGGCCAGTTGCGCCACCCCACCGCCCGCGAGCGTGATGTCGGTCAGAGAACGACGCAGACGATCCGACCGAAATTTCGCTCGCGCCTGAGTCTTTGCACTGTCGCGAAGGCCTACGGTGAGCTCGTGACCAGGGTCGGGTTCACCGAAAATCTGAAGTAGCGGTAGGCCCAGCTCGTCGGCACACACGCCGACGCACTCGGGAACGGCAAGGTCGTCGTCGGCCCGCACAAGAATTCCGGCGACGCCGAGGGAATGCGCGCGTGACAACAGCGATGCCGTCGGCTCCGTCAGATGTGCGAGAGCCTCGCTCGTGGTCGACAGTAGGTCGCCGGGCCTGATCCAGAACCGGATGCCGGCGGGGTCGTCGACGTGATTGATTCTGCGTACCGGTCGCCCGAGGCCGGCATGACCGGCGAGCACAGTTGCGTGCGCCAACAGGTTCGAGTTCAGGACCGTCTCGACGGTGTGCGGTGCCTCGGTGATGGCCGAGCGTTGCTCGTCCCGCAGTGTCAGCACCGGACAGCCGAGCGTGTGCTGGGTCGATTAGCATTCTCCGACAAAATATCTCGGTGAATCGGACCGGTGAGATCACGCAACTCGAGCCCGGTGGTGCGCCGTGAGACCTTCAATATCTCGGCGACGATGGACACGGCCGTTTCCGCTGGGGTGCTCGCGCCGATATCGAGTCCGATAGGGGAGTGCAACCGGTCCAGCTCGGTCTCGCTCACCCCGCGCTCGCCGAGGAGTTCGATGCGGCGGCGGTGAGTGGACCTGCTTCCCAACGCGCCCACATAGGCAGCACGGCTGCGTAGCGCTCGCTCGAGGAGGGGAATGTCGAACTTCTCGTCGTGCGTGAGCACTGCGATGACTGTTCGCTCGTCGACCGGCGCAGATTCGAGAAACGTGTGCGGCCATGCGACGACGACATCGACTGCCTCGGGGAAACGGGCCGGGGTAGCGAATACGGCGCGGGCGTCGACGACGGTGACGGCGTAGCCGGCGAACGAGCCGAGGTGGCACAGGGCGGCCGCGAAGTCGATGGCACCGAAGACGTACATCCGCGGCGGCGGGCCGAAGACCTCCGCCATGATCGATCGCTCGCTGTCATCGGACAGGTGAATGTCGAGACCGGATTCGCCGCGGTGCAGTTGCTCGCGAACGAACGGCCCCAGCGGCGATCCATCGGAGTGCGCGTCGGCGAGTGAGCCTGCATCCACGGTGAGGTCCGATCCGAGAATTGCGTACCGCGTCGGTGCCCCGGCGCTCAGCTCGGTGAGGACGGCCACCGGCTCGCCCGCAGCGATGCGGCCGGCCACTTCCCGAAGAGAATCGCAGGCGTCGCGGTCGACGAGTCGAACGAACACTTCGATGGTGCCGCCGCAGGTGAGGCCGACGCCGATGGCGTCGTCGTCCGCCACACGGTAGGTCTCACTCCGGGCGTAGCCGTCGGCGAGAACGTCGTTGGCAAGCTCGTACAGGGCACCCTCGATACAACCGCCGGAGACACTGCCGATCACTTGCCCGGATGCCGATACTGCCATCGCTGCCCCGGCCGGACGGGGTGAGGACTGCCAGGTTCGCACAACGGTGGCAAGGACGAACGGCTCACGCTCGAGCAGCCATGGGGCGAGATCGTCGAGGATGTCGCGCATGCCGCCGCCTTCCTACTGGATGAGTGATGCCCATCACGTTAGTGGCCGGTGCTGCTTCGACATGAAACAGAACTCGACCAAATCCGAAGCCGGTCGTTGTAAGAAGTCGCCGTCGCGGTCCGCGTGGACTAGCCCAGAGCGGCGGCGACGGCGAGCGCATGGTGTTCGTGCCACGGCCGAGCGATGATCTGGATACCGATCGGCAGGCTGCTCTCCGAGGTGGCAACGGGAACCACTACCGACGGCAGACCGAGGATGCTGATCGCTCGACTGCTGGCCAACGCCTGCGACCACGACAAGGTGGTGCCGTCGACATCGAAGCTCGTCTGTCCGAGCGGTGGGGCGAGGATCGACGCGACCGGGAGTATCAGGACATCGCCCATCTCGGTCAGCAACCGATGCTGCAGCTCGGCGCGGTGAGCCCACAGTGCCTCGACGTCCGTCGCCGACGTCGGTCGGACCGCGCCGAGGATCGCTGTGATGTTGTCGCTGAATTCGGCGGGACTGTATTGCTCGATGTCGGTTTGCGTTTCGCAGGCCCGCATTCGCGTGAACAGGTCGTTGGCCTCGCGCAGCGCAGTGCCCTTGTAGGGCGTCACCGACCTGACGGACGAGGCGGTGCGCAGGGCGGCCGCTTCGGTGGCGGCGCGAATCTCCGCATCGACCGGAACAGTTCCTTCTTCTGCCGCCCAACGGATATCGAGGCCGCGGGTGTTCACCTCTGCCGGCTCGATCCACCGGTACTGCGGTGACGAGAGCACCTTCAGTACCACGCTCACGTCGTCGAGGGTGCGTGCCATCGGTCCGACGGTCTGAACCGCACCGTGCATGGTGGCCGGGTTGGTCAGCACCCGGTGATCGCTCACGACACCGGGGTATTGCCCATCGGGGTCGATTCGCCCCGGCGTAGGCCTGATCGAGAACAGGCCCGTGCAGTGCGCGGGCCAGCGAACCGAGCCGCCGAAGTCGGTACCCAGTCCCACCACACTCATGCCCGACGCTATCGCCGCTGCCTCGCCGCCGCTGCTGCCTCCCGGCGAAAGTGGTGTTCCCGCAGGAGAAAGCGGGTTGACGGTGTACCCGAAGATGTCGTTGTGCGTGAGACCGCTGGCACCGAACTCGGGGGTGTTGGTCTTCCCCATCAGCACTGCACCTTCGGCGCGCATCCGAGCGACGGCCGGTGCATCGATGCGAGGGACATTGTTCGCCAGAGCGAACGAGCCCGCCGTGGTACGAACACCAGCGGTAGCGATCAGATCCTTGACCGTGAACGGCACTCCGGCAAGCGCGCCGACCGGTTCGCCGCGGACCACGCGCGCGTCGATCTCGTCGGCTTCGCGTCTGGCCGATTCTGCTGCCAGCGTGACGATCGCGTTCAGATCGGCGTTGTTGCGGGCGATGTGGTCGAGGTGTTGCTCGATCACCTCGCGAGCCGAGAGGCTACCGGATCTCACCGATGCGGCGAGCGTGCGAGCATCGGAACCGATCGAATGTCCGTCGAGCACTTGATATCTCCTTGTTGTACGTCACAGGCCCTTCATCTCCGCAACGCGCAGTGCGAGCGCCACATCCAGGCGCAGAATGGGATCGGTGGTGAAGGGGCCGACGATGGATTCCAGCTTGCCGATTCGGTAGCGGAGGGTGTTGTAGTGAAAGTGCAGCACGCGTGCTGTTTCGGCGACATTGCAGTTGGTATCCAACAGTGCTTGCAGCGTTTGGCGCAGATCGAGAGCATCGGCATCGTCGCCCGCGAGTGAGCCCAACACTTCGCTCGCGAACGCCTGCAACTCCGCGGCATCGGTCACCAGGGACAGCAGGCGGTGCACACCCAGGCTGTCGAAATGTGCCACCGACCCGTTACCGCTCATGCGTCGCCCGACCATGACGGCCTTGCGCGCTTGATCGTAGGCGCGTGGAATATCGGCGACGGAGTCGATGACTCGGCTGACCCCTGCGCCGAACGAGTTACGGCCACCGCCCTTGTCGCCGGCCACGGACGCGATCAGATCGTCGACCACCTCGTGCTCGGTGCCCGGTTCGGCCGGCATGAGGGTGACGACCTCGTTGCTGAATCCGACGACGGGTGCCCGTCGATCGCGGCGGCGCACCACCTGTTGCCAGGCTGCGGTGAGCCGTTCCTGGGGTAGTCGTCCGGATACCGCAGGCTTCACCGAATTACTCACGGCCGCTTCGGCAATCTCGTCCAATTGAGCGACGATGACGACCATGCGTCGGTTCACGTCCCAGTCGAGTTGCGCGCAGTACTCGATGATCTGTTCGGGAGACTCGGTAGCGCCGTTGAGAACGTCACGCAAAAAATCGCCGCGGAACTTCGATTCCACGGCAGAGACCGCGAGCTTCTTGATGACCGCCAACGCGACCACTGTGGCCGCCCGCTCGAGAGACTGCATGGTGACCGGTCCGAGGCGTTGCGCCTCGGCCACGGCAACGATGAGGCCGTGGTCGGTGCCGCCCGCGATGATCGGTGCCACCGCGATGCGGTGCGTGTCGTCGCCCGGTACCGGCTGCAGGCCTTCGTGCAGGCGCTCGGTGAGCAGCCTGCCGGAAGGATCGAACAGCGGCATCTCCTCGAGCGCAGCAAGATCGGCATCGGCGCCGGCCGTGGCCTGCACCCTGCCATCGGGAGTGCAGATGAGCACCGATGCCTCGAAGAGTGTGGCCACCTCGTCGGCAATCTGAGGTAGGTCTCCGCCCTCGAGCACGATCGAGGTGAGTGCTCGATGCATTCGGTCGGCGATGTCCAGTGCCCACGCCTGTCGGTCGACGAGGTGGGTGAACACCTCGGAGATGACCTCGTCGAATCCCACGTCGCGGCGAATGAGGAACAGCGGCAGGTCGAGTCGGTCGGCCGCCTCGATCATGGCGGCCGGCACGTCCCCGAAGTACCGGCCCTCCTTGACTCCCAGCGCTGCCGCGCCGCGCTCGGCCAAGCCTTCGACGAGCTCCACCAGGGCACCGGCACCGAACGGTCGACCCGAATCAGCATGTCGCAGAGGGAAACCCGTCGTCAGCAGCAGCTCGTTCTGCTTGACCCACGGCAAGATGTCGGGAACTTCGATGACGTTGACGCGTCGCACGATCTTCTCGAGGCCACGCTCGCCGGCGACAAGGGTGGACTCCGCGAGACTCGGTAGCGCGAGCAGTTCAGCGACAGTGAGGGCATAGCTCGCCGACGAGGGGAAGTCTCGTGTTCGTGGACGAAGTTCACCGACCATGTCATCCATTGTTCAACCGTACGTTGCCGTCCGTTCGCCTGTGGTGGGGGATCAGCGGACCTGCAGAGCAGGTGGGACGACGCGCTCGACCCAGCGGGTGGCCTGCTCGTACGCGTACGCGAGTTGCAGGACCGAACGATCGGCACCGTGCCTGCCGATGATCTGTACCCCCATCGGCAGACCGCGATCGTCGAAACCGACCGGTACGGCCGCGATCGGAACACCGGCCATCGTCCACGGCACCACTGTCTCCATCCACCGGTGGTAGGTGTCCATCGAACGCCCTGCGATGGACTGCGGCCAATGCTGTTCCTTGTCGAACGGGAACACCTGGGCGCTGGGTGCGAGAACGAAGTCGTAGGTCTCGAACAGCGTGTTCAGGGCAGCGTTCCAATCGTTGCGCTTCTGCGCCGCCGCGGTGATGTCGAGAGCGCTGAGTGCGACGGCATGCTCCATCTCCCAGACCATTTCAGGCTTCATCAGCGCGCGCGTTCGAGGATCCGCATAGAGGTCGGCCATTCCGAGCTGAGCCCACCAACGCCACGTCAGGAACGAATCCCAAATATGGGCCGGGTCGTAGTCGGGCAGAGCCGCATCGACCTCGCAACCGAGATCGGCAAAGATGGGAAACGCAGATTCGCACAGGTCGAGCACGCCGGGTTC
This sequence comes from Rhodococcus ruber, assembly GCF_027270735.1. Taxonomy (GTDB): domain Bacteria; phylum Actinomycetota; class Actinomycetes; order Mycobacteriales; family Mycobacteriaceae; genus Rhodococcoides; species Rhodococcoides rubrum_A. The sequence continues at coordinate 135,338 of NZ_JAPWIJ010000009.1, forward strand.
GGTTGCCAGATAACCGTTCCAGTCACCGACCCAGGCGATCCGGGCCCCCCGAAAGCTGCGTTCGAGAGTGCGCGTGAAGATTTCCGGGTCTTCGTCGAGTGCGAGTGGAGCGTTGGCATCCGGTCCGGCCATCGTCGAGAGCAGGTGAGCGACGTCGGTGACCGATCGTCCCATCGGGCCGGCCACTGCGCCCTGGGCGATGAATCCAGGCTCGGGGATCCGTCCCCAGGACGGACGGAAACCGACAACGTTGTTGAATGCCGCCGGGTTGCGCAGTGAACCCATGTAGTCGGTGCCGTCGGCCACGGGCAGCATGCGCAGCGCGAGCGCCGCCGCCGCACCTCCGCTGCTGCCGCCGGCGGTGAGTGAGTGATCGTAGGGGGAGACGGTGGTGCCGTACACCGGGTTGTAGGTCTGGGATCCGTAGCCGAATTCCGGTGTGTTGGTCTTGCCGATGATGATGGCTCCGGCGGCTCTGATTCGAGCGACGAAGAGATCGTCCGCCTCGGCGATCCGATCCGCGAAAATCGCCGATCCCGAGGTGAACGGTAAGCCCTTCACAGCCGAAAGATCCTTCACCGCATGGGGAAACCCGTGCATCCAACCGAGGTACTGCCCCTGCGCCAGCTGGTCGTCACGCTCCCGCGCCTCGGCGATCAACTCCTCACGGTCACGCAGGGCCACGATGGCATTGACGGTGGGATTGTGGATCTCGATGTGGTCCAGATACGCCGTCATGGTCTCGACACAGGACACCTCCCGACGCTTGATCTTTCCGCTGAGTTCGAGTGCGTCGATCATCAGAAGTTCGGTAGCGGGTCCGGCGGAGGTTGCCATGGGAGTTCCTTCGATCCGAGAGATGCAGTGATGAGGGCCGAATGCCGCGCGGCTCCGAAAGGAATCGGTTCCGCGCGGCGTTCGTTCGGTAGTCGAGCTCTGCGCTATCCGAGGTCGACGATCGCAGCGACGGGTCCGCCGCCTTCGGGTCCCTGGTGTGCGGCCGAGACCGACACGAACACTGCCGGATCGCCCGTCACCGCGGCCGTGACTCCGCCGACGCACGCCTTGATCTGGCGGTGCCAGTGCACGTCGGAGTCGTCCAGCATCGCGTTACGGCGGCCACGAACCGTACCGTCCTGGCTCGCTTCACATTTGAGGAATACGTTGACCAGCTTGCCGTCGAGGTCTGCGGTGCGCGGACGCTCGGGAAGTTCGAGGCCGGCGTCCTTGATGGCATCCCAGATGCCGTCCTGATCGAGCGCATCCTTCATGACACTGTGGCCGATGCGGTACCGACCGCCGATTCCGCGGGTGTTTCCGACGACGACGATCTGCGCACGGTCGAGCTCCACGCCCGAGGAGCACGATGCGACAGACGAATACAGTTCGCGACTGTGCATGACATCCTCGTCCGTCGGCATGTCGATCTCGCCGAGGGCAACAGCGATACCGAGAGCGGTTCCGCCGTTCGAGAGGTCCATCGACTCGTGTGTCTGCTCGGTCCAGACGGTCTTGCCGCGGCTCTTGGCATCGCGAATGGTGTGAATCGTCAGTAGCGGTGTCTTGGTCTGCACGTAGTGCACGTCGGCCGGATCGGTGATTCCTGCGTTGGCCATGGCATCTCTCACTGCCGCAGCAACCTTGGTGATCATGGCGGTGCGACCGATGTCCTCGGGCATGAGCTGCTCGCTCATCGCGACGCCGACCGTCAGACGAGGCTCGTCGGACTGCACGGCCTTGTCGGCCGGCACGGTGGCGAAGATCGTCGCGTGCGGGCTGATGACTCCGTCGGTTCCGCCGGACCACACGATCGGTACCTCGCCGACGTCGTGGGCGCTCCGGGTTCCTTTCGCGGACAACACCTCACGGAAGGCGCGGTCGGCGATGATGCGGGTGTAGTCGTTGACGCCACCGTTGCCCTCGGTCTTGCCGATGACCGCGATGACCCGGTCGGCGTCGAGCACCCCGTCGTCGATGAGCTTCGCCAGCTCGCTGGCGTCGGACACGTTGTGGAGTGGGACCTTGCGGACCTCGATTGCATCGGGCACTGAAATCTCCTTCATCGCGGACTGTGAATACGGCAGAGTCGGCCGGCATGGCGCGGCGGTGCTCTTGCCCCTCGAACGCTATCGACCGTTCGAGGTGGGATGCACTGGCAAGCTTTGCTCAATCAGTGCTTCTTTTTGGTGATCGGACATCCCCAGGTAGCGGTAACGCTGCAGGCGTCGGGTCACCAAATCGGTTGGATCGGCGGCGAGCAGCTTTGCCAATTCGTGTTCGAGCACGGTGCCGAGGCGGGAGAGAAACTGCGCAGGTTCATCGGATGCATCCGGGCGTTCGGCAACGATCCGATCGATGACGCCGTTGCGCAGCAGGTCGATGCTGCGCACGCCCTGCTCCTCGGCCATCTCCGCAGCGCGGTCGGTGGTGTGGAACTTGATCGCCGATGCACCTTCCGGTGGCAGCGGCGAGAGCCAGCCGTGCTGCGCGCACAGCACGCGGTCGGCCGGGAGCAATGCGAGGGCACCGCCGCCTGCGCCCTGGCCCAGCAGCAGGCAGATCGTGGGTGCCTTCAGCGTCGTGAGTTCGACCAGGCACCTGGCTATTTCACCCGCCAGGCCGCCCTCCTCGGCCTCTTTGCTCAATGCGGCACCAGCGGTGTCGATGACGGTGACGAGGGGCAGTTGCAGTTCCTCGGCCAGTCGCATACCGCGGCGCGCTTCGCGCAACCCTGCCGGACCCAACGGTTGATCGGCGAAGGTGCGATCCTGACCGAGCACGACGCACGCAGACGCGCCGAATTTGGCCAACGCGAGAAACAGTCCCGGCTCGATTTCACCGGCTCCGGTGCCTTGCAGTGGCGTGACTGTGTTCGCTGCCGATCGCACGAGTCGGCGCACCCCTGGCCGTTCCGGCCGTCGTGATCGTTGGATGGATTCCCAGGCCGGGACGTCGTCGAGGTGTTCCAACGGAATGTTCGGAACGGGTGGAGGTGGCTCGTGCGGTGCGCACAGCACGGCGAGGGCCGCGATCGCCACCTCACGCAATTTCTCGGGCGGCACAACGGCATCGACAAGGCCTCTGGCCGCGAGGTTTTCAGCGGTTTGCACGCCCGAGGGGAATTTCGCTCCGTAGAGAGCCTCGTACACGCGCGGTCCGAGAAACCCGAGCAGTGCACCCGGTTCGGCCGCGGTCACGTGTCCGAGGGAGCCCCACGAGGCCAGCGCTCCACCGGTGGTGGGATGACGGAGATAGACGGCGTAAGCGAGGCCCGCCGACTTGTGCGCCGCAATTGCCGCCGAGATCTTCACCATCTGCAGAAATGCGACGGTGCCCTCCTGCATGCGTGTTCCACCCGAGGTGGGCACGGCCAGCAGCGGGAGCTTCTGCGCAGTAGCCTTCTCGACGGCCTGCACCAGTCGTTCCGCTGCCGCAGTTCCGATGGACCCTGCGAGAAAGCCGAACTCGCACATGACAAGTGCCACGCGCCGGCCGGCGAGTGTCGCTTCACCGGTCAGGACCGCCTCGTCGCAGCCGCTCGACTCGCGAGCCGCTTCGAGCTCGTCGAGGTAGCTCTGTTGTGGAGGCCCGTGGACTCCGATCGGGGGTAACGGTTCGCCGTCCCAGCGAACGAAACTGCCGTCGTCGACGACCATGTCGACGAGTTCGAGCGCGCCGAGCCGGGAAGGCGCGCCGGTGCGGGTCATCGCGCTGTCTCCAACCACGCACGGATCGAGTCACCGTGTTGATCGAGCGTGGGCGGGGCCGCATGGGTTGTGCGCATACCGGGCCCCTCGCAATCCTCGTCCATGCGTAGCGCCGGTCCGGGCAGGGTGATCGGGCCCAACGCGGAATGGTCGACGTCGATCATGAGTCCTTGCGAGCGTGTTTGTTCCCAGGTGTACACCTCGGCGAGATCGCGAACGCGACCGGCGGGAATACCCAGTTCGCCCAGCAGCCCGAGCAATTTGTCGGTGGGCCAATCCGCGAAGGCGGCTTCGACAGCAGCGATCACCGCGTCCCGATCGGCGACGCGTTGCGGATTGGTCGCCCACTCCGTGCGGTCCAATCCGAAATGGGGTGCGAAGCGTTGCCACAATCCCTCACTGCCGACGGCGATTTGTACGAGTCCCTCGGCCGAGTGGAACAGTCCGTACGGACAGATCGACGGGTGATGCCCGCCGGTGGGACGCGGCACCTCGCCGGCCACCGTGTAACGAGTTCCTTGGAACGCATGCACCCCGACGATGGACGCCAACAGGCTGGTTCGCACCACGCGGCCACGCCCCGTGCTGTGGCGCTCGTGCAGTGCGGCGACGACGCCGTAAGCACCGTTCATACCGGCAAGCAGATCGCCGATGGGGACGCCGACCCGAGTGGGTTCGTCACGGGAAGGACCGGTCAACGACATCAATCCCGCCTCGCCCTGGGCGATTTGGTCGTAACCGGGTCGAGTGCCTTCGGGGCCGTCGTGTCCGAACCCGGTGATCGACAGAATGACCAAACGTGGATTCAGCCGATGCAGGGCGTCCATGCTGTATCCGAGGCGGTCGAGAACACCCGGCCGAAAATTCTCGACGAGCACGTCCGCCCGCTCGATCAGTGCAGTGAGCGTGGCGCGGCCATCGACGGCCTTGAGATCGAGAGCGATGGACTCCTTGTTGCGATTGCAGGAGAGGAAGTACGTCGAGTGTCGGTCTCCGTCTTCGTCGGCGACGAACGGCGGACCCCAACTCCTGGTGTCGTCTCCGCCGGTCGGTGACTCGACCTTGATCACCCGCGCGCCGAGGTCACCGAGCATCATTGCCGCTTGGGGTCCGGCGAGCGCGCGTGAAAGATCGACGACGAGGCAGTCGGAGAGGGGGCCGACGGTCATCGGACTGCCCTGCCCGTGTCGATGAGATGTGGGTCGGCGGGGAGCCCGAAGGAAATGCAGCGAGGGGTCATGCGTCCGAGTCAACGTGCCCGTCGCTACCGAGTCGTTGGCAAATGTTGCCGACGCTGACAGGTCGGTTTCGGACCTCGGTGAGCGCGTGTCGATCGATGACGCAGCAGGTGGACGAACGGTCGATCGACAGCCCATAATCACCGACCATGGACACACGGGTAGTCGACCATCCTTTGACCGCAGCACTTTTGACGACCATGCGCGATGTGCACAGCGACAACGCCACCTTCAGGTCTGCGCTGCGCCAGCTGACTCACACGTTGGTCTACGAAGCGTTGCGTGATGCGCGAGTGGTGGAGTTCGATGTCGAGACTCCGGTTGCCCACACCACCGGGGTTCGGCTCGCACACCCACCTCTGCTCGTGCCGGTGTTGCGCGCGGGACTCGGCATGGTCGAACAGGCGAGCTCGCTGATTCCGCAGTCGGGCGTCGGGTTCATCGGTATGGCGCGCGACGAGGAGACGCTCGAACCCGTGCCGTATCTGGAGTCTCTGCCCGCCGACCTGTCCCATACCCCGGTCTTCGTTCTGGATCCGATGGTGGCAACCGGTGGATCGATGGTGCGGACGATCGATCTGCTGGTGGCGCGCGGAGCAACCGACGTGGTGGTCGTGTGCGTGGTCGTGACCCCCGAAGGCATTGCTGCTCTGGAGAAGTCAGGCCATCCCGTCAGAGTCGTCACCGCTGCCATCGACGATGAGCTCGACGATCGGGGCATCGTCGTGCCCGGTCTCGGTGACGCGGGTGACCGTCAGTTCGGACCTCGCTGAACGGACCTCGTTACCGGCCGCCGTATTTCGAGGTGATGCGACTTTCCAACCACTGCAACGCAATCGTGGGAGGCAGTGCCATCACCAGGATCAACACAACCGTGCCCATGATGTTCTCCATGCGTACCAGGCTGACGTTGCGCAGAAGTTCGTATCCGATGCCGCTGGATGACGAGAACATCTCGGCGAGAAGCAGACCCAGGAACGCCAAACCGAAGGTCATTCGCATACCCGTTGCGAGCGCCGGGAGCACCGCGGGAATGACGATCTGACGGATCAACCTGGGCCAGCTCACCTGAAGCGATGCCGCCATCTTCAGGTGGATTCTCTGGACAGATGCCGTCGCCTCGACCGCGACGAGGAACATCGGGATGAAGGCGGCGTAGAAGGAGAATCCGAATCGGCTCAGTGCGCCGATACCGAGGAACGACAGGAAGATCGGGTACAGCACGATCTTCGGAATGCTGTTGATCGAGTAGACGATCGGGGCGATGGTTCTGGTCCAGAACGGGCTCAGGCCCAGCGTCAGGCCCAGCAGTGAACCCACGACGGTGCTGGCCAGAAACGCGAGCACGAGGATCCGCAGCGAGTCGCCGACATTGGCGCGGAAGTCCGCCTTGCCCAGGTCCTCGATGAGCGAGGCCATGGCCTCGGCCGGCGTCGGGAAGATGAGACTGTCGACGAGAACGGCCGCGACCCACCAGATCAGGACTGCAACGACGGCCACGACCAGTGGTGGGAGAAACCGTCGGGCGTTGGTGCGGCCCGCGGACGAGGTGACCTTCGGGGGAGCGGTGGGTGTGGTGGCTACTCTGTCCAAGGTGCTGCTCATCAGCGGCGCCTCCAATCGAATCGGTTGAGCGCGAGAGAGATCAGCGAGGTCGAGAGCAGAGCGATCAGCGCCACGATGAGGATCCCGGCGTACATGTCGGCGATGTCGAACCCGTCGTAGGCAATGGATATGAAGTGGCCCAGACCCTGCGTCGACAGGATGAACTCACTGGCCAATACCGAGATCACGGCGTACGAGAGCCCGAGCTTGAGTCCGGTCACGATGCTCGGCAACGCGTACGGCAGCAGTACCGATCGGAAGTACTGCCACCGCGTGAGCATCAGTGTGGTGCCGAGCTTGGTGACGATCGGCGATACCGAGTTGAAACCGGTGCGGGCGTTCAACGCCACCACACCGAACGCGAAGATCGTGGACAGAATGGCGATCGGAGCCACACCGGCACCGAACAGCACCACCATGATCGGGTACAGCGCGAACGTCGGGACGGCGTAATAGACGTTAAGGTACGGCTGAAACGCTCTGTCCCACAACTCGTACCGCCACAGCACGTAGGCGGCGGCGACACCGAGTACGGAGCTGAGCACAAACGCGAGGACGATGATCCCCAGCGTCCGGCCCAACTCGTCGATCAGGAAGTCAGGGTCGGTCAGCAGGCTCAGCGACGTCGAGATCATGTCGGTCACCGGAACGATGTCCAGGGGTGATGCGAAGAACCGTGCCGAGATGTCGATGGCCACCAATGCCGCGACGAGGATGAGCACGGTCCATCCCCATGCGGGGAGACCGAGTTGTCTGGAGGGGGCCGGCCGGATGTATCCGGGGACCACGGAGGCGCGCGTGCTCTCGCGCGTGGGGGCACTCATGGTTCGATGCTCATGGTCTTCTTGGCCTCGTCCCGCAGCCGCGACCAAATGCGTTCGTGCAGAGCCACAGCCTCGGGACTCGCCAGTACGTCTTCGGATCGCGGTCGCGGGAGGTCGATGTCTACCTCGTCGATGAATCGGCCGGGCCGCGCACTCATCACCAGTACGCGATCGGACAGCAGTACCGCTTCCTGGATGCTGTGAGTGATGAACAGGACTCCGCACGTGAGCTTTTCGACGATCTTGAGTAGCTCGTACGACATGACCAGTCGCGTCTGCTCGTCGAGTGCACCGAACGGCTCGTCCGCGAGAATGAGATCGGGCTCCATGGACAGGCAGCGCGCGATAGCCACACGCTGGCGCATACCGCCGGACAACTGGGTGGGGTAGTGGTCGCCGAACTTGCTCAGCCCCACGGTGTTCAGCAGCTCGTCGGCGCGTGACCGACGTTCCTTCTTGCCGACGCCGCGGACTTCGAGAGCGAACGCGACGTTGTCGCGGACGGTCCGCCAGGGCAGCGTCGCCGATTCCTGGAAGATCACCGCAGTCTTGGACCGAGGGCCGGTCAGTGGTTGGCCGTCGACGTGGACGGTGCCGCCGTCGTGGTCCTGTAGGCCGGCGAACACTTCGAGGAGGGTGGACTTACCGCAGCCACTGGGCCCGACGACGGAGACGAATTCGCCTCGGCCGATGGACAAGTCGATCTCGTGCAGGGCAGTCACATCACCGAAGCGCCGCGATACCGACGAGGCGACGGCGATGGCGGAGGTGGTGTCGGGGCGGGGTCGAGTCGCTGCGTGAGTCACGTCGATACCTTTTGGTGGTGGGAAATTTCGGTCAGGAGTCGCAGTCGCCGGGGACATCGTTCTCGACTCCTTCGGCGAGGAACTCCGGGTCGAACAGAGTGCAGAAATTGGGTACGCGATCGCTCCCCGACGCTTCCACGCCGTCCTGGGCGGATTCGACGGACGCTGTGTCGAAGCCGCCGCCCCAGGTGCCGACCGAGGACGCGCGTTCGACCACCGCGGTGGCCGACTCGACGTCGAATCCCGTGTACGCCGCGTAGATCTCTGCGGCGGCAACAGGATCGGCCTTGATGGATGCGACCGCCTCGGTGTAGCCGGCATTGATCGCGCGCACGACGCCGGGATTACTCGCGGCGTAATCCTTGGTCGTGGTGATCGTCGACTGCAGGAACCGCGACATGTAATCGGGGCTGCTGACGATCAGCTTGAAGTCCTCGGGTCGCTGTTCGGCGACAATGGAGGGGACGAGGGCAATATCGACGTTGCCTGCTTCGAGCAGTGCAAACCCCTCGCCGATTCCGCCAGAGGCAACCCGCTCGATTCGGCTCGGGTCGACGCCTGCAACGGAGGGAAGCAGACGCGTCAGAGCATCGGACGCCGAGTTGGGCCGGGTGTAAGCCCAGCGGCGGACGTCCTCGATGGAATTGATGTCGGTGTTGGAGGCGAGCGCGTAGAAATTCATCGGGTACGGCCCCTGCGTGCCACCGCCGACGATGCGCAGTTCGGAACCGGCCGCGTCCGCCTGCACGATCGACGGGTAGCTGACCTCACCGATGGGGATGTTGCCGTCGAGCAGTGTGCGCATCGTCGCGCTGCCGCCCTTGCCCGGCACGATGTTCTCCACGATCACGCCGTGCTTCTCGAACAGTCCCTGCTTCTGCGCGACAAGCCAAGGGATGCTGTAGATTTCGGCCGCTGCCGAGACGGTGACGTCGATCGTGACCGGGTTGGCCGGGTCCGCGTCGGGGCCGGGATCCGATCCGCATGCCACCAGCGCGCCGGATAGCGCCACTGCTGTCATGATCGAGGTGATTCGGCGTAAATGCATCTGCGTCCTCGCTTGCTGATCGGCGTGACGATGCCGAAGTGGGAGTGTCGGCTGTCGCAGGCCCACACGTAGTGAGACGTACGTAACAGCTGCTGACCACTTAAACATAAGATGTTTTAGGCGTCAAGGTGAGGTAAATACGGACAATGCCCGCCGATTGACCGCGCAGCGCGGTTTAAAGATCAGATGTATACGGTGGTGTCGCCCGATGCCAGTCGGTCACCGACTGATAGCGCTCACCCACGCCGAACAGTGCACCCTCACGGTGCGCAGCAGCGGTCAGCTGCGCCCCCACCGGCGTGCCCGAGGATGGGTGGAAGCCGACCGGTAGAGCCAGCGTCGGGCCGTCGTGCAACGACCACGGGTACGTGAATTGTCCCATCCGGCGTGAGAGCGCGACCACGTCGTCACCCCCGTCCCTCGGGGGAACGTCGACAGGCATGGCCGGGGTCAGCACCGCGTCGACACTCTCGAACGTGGCGGTCATGGCCTGACGGAACAGATCGCGGCCGGTGAATGCACGGGCACGGTCGGACTCGGAGATGCTCAGGCCCAACGCTATTCGCTCATAGGTCGCGGGCTGGAAACGAGAAGGCTCGGCGTCGAGCCGGTACCGATGGCGGCGAGCGAGGTCGCTGTAGACGATCGTGTAGACGATATCCTGGGCATCTGAGGCATGCCCCAGCTCGATGGGGACGATCTCGTACCCCAGGTCGGTGAGCGTGCGCACCGCGGCTGCGACGGTCTGCGCGACGCCCGGATCCACGTCCGCGGTGAGGAACACGGTCGGGACACCGATACGCGTGACGGCTGATGGTTCGGACGGGCTGGGGGACAGGACGTCGAACAGAGCCTTGACTTCCACGACCGACCGCGCCATCGGCCCGACGGTGTCGAATTGCTCGCTCACCGGGAACACGCCGTCGTTGCTGATCGATCCCCAACTCGGGCGTAGACCGGTGATCCCGCATGCCGCGGCGGGGAGGCGCACCGACCCGCCGGTGTCGGTGCCCAGGGACGCGTCGACCAATCCAGCGGCGACGGCAATCCCGGAGCCGCCACTCGATCCACCGGGGACGCGCGCGCGATTCCACGGGTTGTACGACGGGCCGGCGGCCGAGTTCTGCGAGGTGACGCCGACGGCGAACTCGGCCATGTTCAGTTTCGCGATCACCGACCCGCCTGCGCGTCGCAGACGGGTGACGACCTCGGCGTCCGACGCGGCGACGTTGTGCTCGAAGAACTCCGACGCGCAGGTGGTCTCGACGCCGGCCACGTCGATGTTGTCCTTGACGCCGATACGCAGGCCGGACAGGGGCCCCGGGGTGTCGTTCCGGTCGTCGATCCACCGGACGACACCGCCGAAGGTCCCGTCCTCGATCAGGCTGCGCTCCGGGCACGCAGCTCGGCCGTCGCGTCCTCGTCGACCGTCCACGAATCGGTGTTCACGACCACACCGTAGTCGCGTCGAGCATCGTCCTCGGTGAGGTACTCGTCCCAGACGTCGCTGAGCACCTGGAAAGGATCACGCTCGAACGGATTTCCGAATCCACCGCCCGAGGGCAGTTTGATCTCCAGCGTCTCACCGGAACGAATCGTCTCCTGAGTGACTTTGGAGTACAACACTTCCTCGCGGTCGGTCCCGACGTTCCTGGTGAACGAGCCGGACACCCCGTTGTGGCCACCGAGGGCTCCGGCCGGCGGATCCGACCGGTTGTCGGCCTCGGACCCGAGGAACGTATCGGTCTCCATCAACCACTTGCGCACACTGCCGATACCGCCGCGCCACTTCCCTGGCGCGGGTGCCTCGTCGCGCAGCTCGTACCGCAACGCGCGCATGGCGTGGTTGAGCTCGAGCTCTTCGATGGGGTTGTTGCGGGTGTTGGCCATCAGGGCGTCGACGGCGTCCATACCGTCCTTGCCGTTGCGGCCGCCGTACGATCCCTCGTTGATTTCGATGTAGACCCAATAGGATTCGCCGTCCGGAGCGATTCCGGAGTAGGCGATGGCGCACAGAGCGGCGGACGAGCCGGCGATCGCGTGATCCGGAAGCACCGGGGCCAGAGCGAGATTGATCGAGTCGAACACACGGTTCACCTGCGAGAACCGCGCGAAACATGATGCGGGGAAGTCCGGGTTGAAGATCGTCCCCTCGGGAGCATAGGCCTTGACGGGTCGGAAGCACCCGTCGTTCTGCGGAACGAATTCCTCGGTGAGGTCCTCATCGAGCAGAATCGTACGAATGGCCGAGACGGCCACAGGGAGAACCGAACCCTCGAACGGGACGTTGAACGCGGTGGGGACCTGGCTGTTCGAGCCGGTGAGGTCGATGAGAATGTCCTCGCCCTCGACCTGCACCCGAACGGCGACCTTGAGCGGTTCGTCGCGGTTCTTACCGTCGTCGTCGAGGTATCCGATGGGTGCGGTGTAGCTGCCGTCGGGAATCTCGCGAATCTTTTTGCGCAGCATGGATTCGGAGTAGTCCATCCAGCGTTCGCCCGCGCTCATGACGGTGTCGAGGCCGTACTTCTCGAGCAGCTCGGTGAATCGCTTCTCGCCTATTCGCGAGCACGCGATCAGTGCTTCGAGGTCGCCGCGGTTCTGCTCGGGCGTACGAACGTTGTCGAGAATGTGCTGGATCAGGTAGTCGTTGCGGACCCCGGCCTCGTAGATCTTCATCGAGTCCATCAGCTTGCCCTCGGCCCACACGTCGACGACGTCCATGCACAGGCCGGGGAAGTTGCCGCCGACGTCGGACACGTGACCGGTACACCCGGCGAAGCCGATGTGCTCGCCCTGCCAGAAGATCGGGATGATCACGCCGTAATCGGGGGAATGGGCCGCTCCGTGGTACGGATGGTTGTGCAGCACCACGTCTCCGGGCTTGTACGTTCCGGCGAGGCGACGGTTGACCCCTTTGATGTAGGCGGGAATCGAACCACAGTGCATCGGAGTCGAATCCGATTCACACAGCTCACGTCCGTTGATGTCGAAGATGCCCGCGCCGAGGTCCTCGGACTCTCGGATGAGCGACGAGTACGCCATGCGGTAGAGCACCTGGGCCATCTCCTTGGCCATCGACTGCAGGGCTCCGCCGATGACGCGCAGCGTGATGGGATCGACCTCGACGTCGTTCCAGGTTCGAGTGGATTCGCCCGCCAGTGACACTCCGGTGGTGGGCATCAGCGCCTTGCTCATGCGGGGTTCCTCTCGATGATGATGTGGCCGACGGCGTCGACGGTGGCGTGCTGGTTCATGCCGATGATCGTGGTGGAATCGAACTGCTCGACGATCGCTGGACCGTCGATCTCGTTGTTCGCCAACAACAACGACCGCTCGTAGACCGGGGTGTCCACCCACTGCGGCGCGCACGTCTCGTCCTGCCAGAACAGTGCGTTGGTGGTCGTCTTGATCGCGGCGGAGGAGTCGGCGGTGCCCACGGCGATGTCGGCGATCTGTACGTGCGGGACCGCACCCACGCCGGTGACGCGGACGTTGATCAGCTGCACGGGCTTGTCGTCGAACCGCTGTGAGTAGGTGCGGCCGTGCACTTCGTGGAACGCCTCCGCGACGGTCTTGACCCACACGTCGTCGATCTCGCCGTCCGGCGCAGCGACGCGCAATTCGTAGCCCTGGCCGACGTAACGGCAGTCGACGCTGCGTTCGAGCGAAATGTTCTCGGCCGCAACACCGTCCTTCTCGAGCTGTGCGACGGCGAGGGCAGACAGGCGCTCGACCTGCTCCTGCAGGAGTTCGATGTTCGGGTCGGCAGACGACGTCCACACCGTCGTCGGCTCCTCGTAGCGGATGTCGGTGGTGAGCAGCCCGACGGCGGAGGTGATGCCGGGGTGACCGGGCACGATCACCCGCGGGATACCGAGTTGGTCGGCGATCTGCCAGGCGAACAGCGGCCCCGCGCCGCCTTCGGCGATCAGTGAGAAGTCGCGTGGGTCATAGCCTTTGCGCACCGAGTGCAGGCTGATCGCCTCGGTCATGGAATGGGCGAGGATCTTGAAGATGCCCATCGCGGCGTCGTCGAGTGGGGTGTCGAGTTTGTCGGCAATGTGAGTCTGAATCGCCTCGCGTGCCAGCTCGGGCTTGACCTCCATGGTTCCGGACAGGAAGCTCTTCTCGCGCAGCCATCCCATCATCACCATGGCGTCGGTGGAGGTCGGTTCGGTGCCGCCGTGTCCGTAACAGGCGGGTCCGGGTACGGCACCCGCACTGCGTGGTCCGACGCGGAACATGCCGCCGTCGTCGACCACGGCGATGGAGCCGCCTCCGGCACCGATGGTGTCGACCTCGGCCATGGGCACCATCGCGTGATAGTCACCGATTCGGGTGTCGAGCAGATGCTTCATCCGCAGCGCGCCGTCCGGGGCCACGCCGACATCCGCGGAGGTGCCGCCGACATCGAGAGTGATGACGCTGGGGTACCCGGAGGCCTTACCGATGGCGCAGCCACCGAGCAGCCCGGCGACCACACCGCTGGTCAGGAGTGAGACGGGGATTTCGCTGGCGCTGCGCGAGGTCACGAGTCCGCCGGCGGACGTCATCAGATGCACGTCCTCGCCGACCTGCGCCGCCTTGGCTTTACCGGCGAGGTTCTCGATGTACTTGGAGGTCTTCGGTCCGATGAAAGCGTTGAGCGCTGCGGTCGAAAAGCGTTCGTACTCGCGGTATTGCGGAGCCACCTCGCTGGACAGGGAGATGAAGACGCCCGGAAACTCCTCCTCGATGATGGCTCTGACCCGCTGCTCGTGCGTGGGGTTGCGGTACGCGTGCAGGAACGCGACGGCGATGGCCTGTACGCCTCGCTCACGCAACAGTCGAACCTGTTCGCGCACAGCATCTTCGTCGAGCGGGGTCAGAACATTTCCTGCGGCGTCGATTCGTTCCGGGACCACCCGCCGGTTGCGTCGCGGCACGAGCTGCCACTTCTGCCACGGAAGATCCTGGTAGTTCGAGTAATTGAGAGGACGCTTCTTACGCGCGATGTGCAGCAGGTCGCGGAAGCCCTCGGTGGTGATCATGCCGACGTCGCAGCCGTTGTGCTCGAGCACGATGTTGGTGGCCACGGTGGTGCCGTGGAAGAACATGTCGATTTCGGACGGGTCGATCCCGGCACGTTCGGCGAGAACCTTGATGCCGTCCATCGTGCCGATCGAGGGGTCGTGATTGGTGGACGGGGTCTTGTGCACGACGACCGTGCCGTCGTCGTCCCACAGGACGAGGTCGGTGAACGTGCCGCCGACGTCGACTCCAATGCGTTTCATGCTGCGTCCGTTCTGTCGGTGCCCGAGGGGAGCGGGAAGGCGTGCTCCGCGTGTCCTACGAAGTCGTGGGGTCACTGCTGAGGTGACATGAGTCATAGTGCTGATGATCGACGGGAAAAGCAATACCTCTGACGTATTGCGTCGACTTTGTCCAGATATCCAGTCTCGCCCTTGTCGATATCGGTGTTTTCCTACGAAAGAGCGGATGTATCGAGGGTTGCGATCCCTGCATCTCTGAGCATCGGCCAGGCTAAGCTCGAGCCGACCAGTACCCGTCGTCGACAACTAGGGGGCAGAAGTGGCTCAATCGGCTCCGCTCAAGGCGACCGCCAAGAGTGTCCCCGCGTATGCGGTTCTCGCCGGCCATCTGCGCAGCCGCATCCTCTCCGGTGAGCTGCAACCAGGGGAGCGGCTCCCCGGCGAAGCCGAGCTCACCGCCGAATTCGGCGTCGGGCGCAGCACCATTCGGGAAGCCCTCCGATCCCTGGCCAGTCAGAATCTGATCGAGACGACCCGGGGAGTGACCGGGGGAAGCTTCGTTGCCGTCCCCAGCGTCGGGCACATCAGCGAGCACCTGGAAACAGGTGTCGCACTGATGGCCGCCGCCGAGACCGTCACGGTCGACCAGCTCATGGAAGTGCGCAACCTGATGGAGGTTCCGGCCGCAGGCATCGCTGCGTTCCGCCGCACCGACGAGCATCTCGAGCAGCTCAACGAGACCATCTTCGACCCCAACCAAGTGCAGGGGCCCGAAACCTTCGCCAAGAACCAGGAATTTCACCTCGTCTTGCTGCGCGCAGCCCACAACCCCCTGCTCGAGCTCATCACCGCACCTGTCTTCCGTGTCCTGTCCGGCCGCTTCGGCCGCGACCACGCACCTGAGGGCTTCTGGCAGTGCGTCGACAGCGACCACCGGGGACTGCTCGACGTGGTGGAGGCCGGTGACTCGATGGCTGCCATGGATCTCATGCGCAAGCATCTCGATCACCTCGGTGACTCGTACCGACAGATGGATCGACTCCGCAACCCGTAAACATCTGCTCTTTATCGAGTCGATTCCGGTGAAGTCTGCCGATTACCGGTTTTCGCGAACCCTTGACGCCGTAAACATCTGATGTTTATGGTCTAGGTAAGGCACTCGCCAAACCGACACGAGGAGACACGGTGGCAATCCATCCGGCCGTTCTGGGGCGCTTCTTCGACGACTACGCCGTGGGGGACGTCTACCAACATCCCTTCGGGCGGACGATCTCGGAGACCGACAACACGTGGGTCACGCTGCTGTCGCTCAACACCAACCAGAACCATTTCAACGCGCATCTGGCGTCGCAGAACCCCATCACCGATGGGAAGGTCATCGTCAACTCCGGCTTCACAGTCTCTGTGGTGCTGGGACTTTCGGTGATCGACATGAGCCAGAACGCGATCTCGAATCTCGCCTTCACCGACATCAAGATGTCCCACCCGGTCTATGCAGGCGACACGCTGTACGCCGAAAGCATCTGCACCGGGCTGCGCAAGTCCGAGTCACGTCCCTACGCCGGCATCGTCTCGATGATCACCCGCGGCCTCAATCAGGATGGCGTCGAGGTCATTTCGTGGAAGCGCTCGGTCATGGTCGCAACCCGCGACAGTGGCATCGGGCAGAACTACTTCCCCGAAGCTCAGAACGGACCGCTCGAACTTCCCCAGACTAAGGATTCCGACGCATGAGGCCACTCGAAGACGTACGCATCATTTCCCTCGAGCAGTACGGCGCAGGCCCGTTCGGTAGCTTGCACCTCGCCGACCTCGGCGCGGACGTCATCAAGATCGAGGACCCCAGCGTCGGCGGCGACGTCGGACGCTACGTCCCGCCCTACAACGAGGGTGAGGACTCGCTGTTCTTCGAGAGCTTCAATCGCAACAAACGCTCTCTCTCACTGGACCTTTCGACCCCGAGCGGGCGAGCGGTGTTCGAGGACCTCGTCCGTACCAGCGACGCCGTCTATTCCAACCTCCGCGGTGACGTGCCGGAGAAGATCGGCATCACCTACGACCAGCTCAAGCATCTCAATCCCGCGATCGTGTGCTGCAGTCTCACCGGCTTCGGTATGACCGGCCCGCGCGCGAAAGAGCCTGGCTACGACTACATTCTGCAAGGCCTCGCCGGCTGGATGAGCGTCACCGGCGACCCGGACGGCCCGCCCACCAAATCCGGTCTGTCGCTGGTCGATTACTCCGGTGGATTCGTTGCCGCGATCTCGTTGCTGTCGGGACTGCACGCTGCCCGACGCGACGGCATCGGTGGTGACTGCGACGTCTCGCTGTACGACACGGCGATGTCGCTGCTGACGTATCCCGCGACGTGGCATCTCAACGCCGGCTTCGAGCCGATCCGCACGAAGAACTCGGCTCACCCGTCCCTGGTGCCGTTCCAGGCTTTCGAGGCAACGGACGGCTGGCTCATCGTCGGCTGCGCGAAGGAGAAGTTCTGGGACCGGCTCGTCGTCGCCATCGATCGCCCGGATCTCGGTGCCGATCCGCGGTTCACCAACTTCTCGTTGCGTGGCAAGCATCAGGACGTGCTCTTGCCGATCCTGGAAGAGGTGTTCGCCACGAATACCGTCGAGCACTGGCTCTCGAAGCTCGGCCCGGCCGGGGTGCCGACCGGACCGATCAACGACGTCGAGCATGCGCTGACCGAACCCCACACGATTGCGCGCAATCTCGTTGTCGAGACCGAGCATCCGGTGTACAACACGGTGCGTCAGGTCGCGTCCCCGGTGAACTTCGGTTCCGAGGCCAAGCAGTACCGCCGGGCACCGCAGCGCAACGAGCACTTCGACGACATCGTGCGCGAGCAACTGGGCTACGACGACGAACGGATCGCGACATTGAAGGCGGAGGGAGCCTTCGGTACGGCGAAGGACGAGGTGCGGGCGTGACCTCGACGATCTTGGCGGAGTGGGCATCGAGTGTCACCGTTGCCGACCTGCCGGAGAACGTCCGGCACGCGGCCGCGCGCCACCTACTCGATGGCGTCGGCAATACCGTTGCGGCCCAAAGACTCGGCTACGGCCGACCGGGCTGGACAGTGGCCGACGCTCTCGGCGGCCCACCGGAGGCGCGGCCTCTCACCGGCACCCGAGGCCTGTCCGCGCCCGCAGCCGCCTTCGCGACCGGGGTGATGCTGCATTCTCTGGACTTCGACGACACGCATGCGGGCGCACTGGTGCACGCGACGGCCGTATCTCTTCCCGCGGCATTCGCTGTGGGGCAGCAGGTGTCGGCTTCGGGTTCGGATGTGCTGACCGCCGCGGCTCTCGGTCTCGAAACCGCCTGTCGCCTGGGTGAAGTCAGTCCGCACGGCTTCCACGCTCGTGGCGTGCACGCCACGGCAGCGGTGGGTCCGTTGACGGCCGCACTCGTTGCCGGACACCTCTCGAAATTCGACACCGAGACGTTGGTCAACGCTCTGGGGATCGCCGGGTCGTCGAGTTCGGGACTGCTCGAGTTTCTCGATACCGATGCCGACACCAAAGCGCTGCATCCCGGATCAGCCAGCATGAACGGTGTGCTGGCTGCCCGACTCGCCGCCGCCGGTGCCACCGGACCCTCGTCGGTTCTCGAAGGTCGACGCGGAATCTACGCTGCGTTGACCGATCGGCCGACGAATTTCGCGGCACTGACGGAGGGACTCGGCACGCGGTGGGAAGCCACCCGGATCGGCATCAAGCCGTACCCCAGTTGCCAGCTGATGCACGTCACGCTCGACGCTGTCTCGGAGGCGCTCGGCGACGAAGCGGTTCAGGTGGGCGACATTGCCGACATCGAGGTCTTCGTTCACCCCGATTCCAGTCCGTTCGTCTGCGGACCCAACACCGGAGTCGCGTCGCCGCGCAGCACATACGACGGCAAGTTCGATCTGCCGTGGAGTGTGGCGGCATTACTGCACGACGGCGCGATCACCGTCTCGACCTACACGGACGAGTCCATCGCACGTGAGGACGTCCTCGTCACTGCGCGCAAGGTGCGGGTGACGAACCTGCCGTCCGAGGTTCCCGCGGCCGCCGCGTCGGGCAGGGCGGTTCTCACCCTCACCGACGGACGAGTGCTCGACGCCTCCGTCGGCGGCAGCCAAGGTTCCGCCGGGTTCCCGTTGAGCGACGACCGTCTGCTGGAGAAGTTCCTCGGCAACTGCGGCAACGACTCTCGTGCCAGCGAGCTCGCCGACCGCATCCTCGGACTGGTCGACGAAACCGACCTGACCGCCATTCTCGATCTCGCCGCAGCCATCGCGCCGGCACCCTGACACTTTGATCGACGACACCCCAATCGACAGGACATCATCATGGACTTCACGTACGACGAACAGCAGATGGCATTCCGTAAAGCGTTGCGCACCTTCGTCGACAAGGAAATCATCCCGGTAGCGAACGAGTGGGAGAAGACCGGACGGTACCCCACAGAGATCGTCGAGCACATGAAGGCCATGGGCCTGTTCGGGATCACGACGCCGGAGGAGTACGGCGGCCTCGACCTCGACAAGGTCTCGTTCACCCTCGTCTACGAGGAGCTGGCCCGGGGATGGATGGGCGTCGCCGGCATTCTCGGTAGCCACAACCTCTCGTGCTGGATGATCGGCAAGCACGGTACCGAGGAGCAGAAGAAGACGTTGCTGCCCAAGCTCGCGTCCGGTGAATGGCGAACGGGTGTCGGCCTGACCGAGCCCGGTGCCGGCACCGACCTGCAGGGCATCAAGACCACAGCGAAGCGGGACGGCGACCACTACGTCGTCAACGGTGCGAAGACGTGGATCACCAACGCACGGCATGCGAATGTGCTTCCGGTACTGGTCAAGACCGACACCACCACGACCCCCGCGCACAAGGGAATGTCGCTGCTGCTGATCGACACCACCACCGACGGGTTCGAGGTGCAGCGCGACATGGGCAAGCTCGGCTACAAGGGCACCGAATCGTGTGAGATCACCTTCACCGATGTGCGCGTCCCCGTCGACGCAGTGCTCGGTGGTGTGGAGGGTCGGGGCTTGCAGCAGGCACTGTCCGGTCTCGAGATCGGCCGTCTCAACATCGCCGGCCGCAGCGTCGGCATCGCGCAGGCTGCCTACGACGCCGCACTCGAATACGCGAAGCAGCGCACCGCATTCGGCCAGCCCATCGCCGAGTTCCAGGCCATTCAGCTCAAGATCGCCGACATCGCGACCCAGCTGCAGGCTGCACGCCTGATGACGTACTGGGCTGCATCGCAGGCGGATTCGGGCAAGCGCGTGGACATGGAAGCCGGCATGGCGAAGTACTTCGCCTCCGAAGCCGCCATCACCGCCAGCCTCGAAGCCATGCGTATCCACGGTGGGTACGGCTACTCCACCGAGTTCGTCGTCGAGCGCCTCTACCGGGACGCCCCGCTGATGGCCATCGGTGAGGGCACCAACGACATCATGCGTACCGTCATCGCGAAGTCCCTGGTCGCGGGTACGGGGGTCATCGGATGAGGTCGGCCCTGACGTACCTCTACGTTCCCGGGGACGTGCCGGAGCGTTTCGACAAAGCACTGGCATCGGGTACCGACGCGGTAGTGCTTGATCTCGAGGACGCAGTCACCGCGGCAAACAAGGACCATGCCCGTGCGATGGTGGCCGAGTGGGTTGCGGCCTGCGAACCGGGTGACGTGCAGATCTGGGTGCGGGTCAACCCAGGGCCGTTGCAGGAGGACGATATTCGTGCAGTTCTGCACCCGAACCTGACGGGTATCTGGCTGCCGAAGGTGTCGTCGGCTCGCGAGGTGGAGCAAGCCGATGCTCTGCTGAGTGGCTGTAGCGCGGCGGTCTCGCCCCTCATCGAGACGGCCGCCGGAGTGTTCGCCGCTCTGGAGATTGCCCGTGCGCCTCGGGTGCGGTTCCTTCAGATAGGGGAAGTGGACCTCGCCGCCGATCTGGGTGTCGACGGCTCGGCGGAGTCACTGTCGTTCGTGCGCGCTCAGGTGGTGGCAGCCAGCGTGGCAGCGGGTATCGATCCACCGCCGGCTGCTGTGTCGCGCAACTTCCGCGATGCCGATGCGTTCGAGGCCGATACTCGCACTCTGGCCGGTCTCGGTTTTGTCGGGCGTGCGTGTATCCATCCGGCTCAACTCGCTCCTGTACGAACGGTGTTCGTGCCCTCCGAGTTGGAAGTACGCGAAGCCGAGGAACTGTTGGCCGACTTGGAACGTGCCGAGTCCGGTGTGGCGGTCGACAGCAAGGGGTTTCTGATCGACGAGGCAGTGGCCCGAACCGCTCGACGAGTGGTCGAGCGAGGTGCCGCACGGGAGACGATGGCGCGGAGCTGACAAGCGCGACGTCTGAGAACAATTCGAACGTCGAATTCGGCTGTCACGACGGCAGGTAGCCCTGCAGACCATTGCGGTCTGCAGGGCTACCTACCGTGGTGATCAGTCCGCGCTCGTCGTCGCTCCCAGGAGATCACGCACAGTATTTGCAACACTGATGAATTCGGGCTTCTCCATCGTCGCGCTGTAATCGCGGTGTGCCGGTAGGTCCACGTCGAGGATGTCGACTATTCGTCCGGGCCGCGGGCTCATGACGACTACTCGATTGGCGAGGTACACCGCTTCGGCGACAGAGTGGGTGACGAGCATGACCGTCGTCCCGGTTTCCCGCCAGATGCGGTGCAGCTCGACGTTCATCTTCTCGCGGGTGAGAGCGTCCAGAGCTCCGAAAGGCTCGTCCATGAGCAACACCTCGGGTTCGTGAAGCAATGCGCGGCACAGGGATACGCGCTGCTGCATGCCGCCGGACAGCTCGTGGGGGAGTGCTCCCTCGAAACCGGTCAACCCGGTCATCTCGATGAGCTGATCGGCCTTCGCGGCCGCTGCCTTCTTGTTCATCCCGCGCATCTCACCCTGAAGCAGAATGTTCTTGCGCACGGTCCGCCATTCGAGCAGTGCAGCACGTTGGAAGACGTAGCCGATGTTGCGTTGCGGGCCCTTGACCTCCTTGCCGACCAGCTGGACCGACCCACGTGAGGCACCGGTGAGACCGGCGACCACTTTGAGAAGGGTGGACTTACCGCAACCGGAAGGCCCTGCAATGGAGACGAACTCACCCTTCCCGACCTGGAGGTCGACATCGGAGAGAGCGGTGACATCACCTCGTTTGGACGAGAACTGGACGCTGAGGTTGTCGACGGAGACCGCGGTCTCCGTCACGGTGGGAGGCCGTTCGCTGGTGATCGCATTCATGGTCACGTCTCATTCCTCGTTGGAGGTGAAAGTCGAGTCCCAGTAGGTCGAGGACTCGGCTCCAGCCTCGGTGAGTCCGGCATCGCTGAGGATGCTGATGGTGTTGGCCCAGTCCTCGTCGCTGTTGACACCCGGAGCCATTCCTTCGGTGTTGTCTGTGGTGAGCAGCGGAATGGTTTCCTGCCACTGCTGCAGAAGCACCGACTCCGGCGGAGTCTGCGGGTCCTTACCGACCATCGATGCCACGGCCGCTTCAGGATTGGCGATGGCTGCCTCGAACGATTCGCGGGTGGCGTCGACCATGGCCTGAACGAGTTCGGGGGAGCGCTCGATGGTCGACGTGTTGGCGATGAGGCCGTTGCTGTAGAAGTTCAAGCCCTCGTCGGAGTAGCGGAGGTAGCGCATCTCGCGTCCGGACTTGTTCGCGATGTTGGGCCCCTGGTCGTGTGCGAAGCCGATGAGACCGTCGACCTGACCCGAGAGCATCGCGGCGATCTTGCCCGCGGAGTCCAGACTCTGCTGCTGAACTTGGTCCTCGGGAACGCCGACGCGGTCGAGGAAGATGGGGAATGTAGTGGTGGGCGCATCCCCGGCGGAGACGGCGATGGTCTTTCCGGCGAGGTCGGCGGTGGTCTGGATCGGTCCGTCTGCGTAGACCTGCACAGCCGACGGCGTCGTCTGCAGGAATACGCCGAGGCTCTTGACCTTGACCCCCTTGTCGATGTTGGACATCACGGCCGCAGTGTCGGCCCAGCCGAAATCGGTCTGGTTGGAGCCCGCGGCCTGTGCGGTCTTGGTCGATCCCTGGCCCGCAGTGATGGTGAGGTCGATACCGTGCTCGGCGAAGATGCCTTCTTGCACTCCGTAGTAGAACGGGGCGTGCTCGCCGTAGGGATACCAATTGAGCATCAGCGAGGTCGCGGTGGTTTCACCGTCGGCACCCGGGGCCTTCTCCTCGCCTCCACCTCCTCCGCTGCATCCGGCGAGTACGAGAGCGGACGACGCGACGGTCGCCACCAGAACGTTTTTGAGCTTCATGGAATGTGTCCTTCGATGGAGGGAGAGCAAGCGGGTCAGACAGCGCCGACGGACGCGGTGGAGCGACGCGATGCGTGCCAGGGGATCAGGAACTTCTCGGCGATCTCGATGATCAGGAAGAGCACGATGCCGAGCAGGGACATGATGATCAGAGAGGCGAAAAGCATTGCAGTGTCGATGTTTCCGTTGGCCTGGAGGATCACGTACCCCAGACCTTCGTTGGCCCCGACGAATTCACCGACCACAGCTCCGGTCACAGCGAGTGTTGCGGCGATCTTGAGGCCGGACATCAGCTGCGGCAACGACGCGGGAAAACGAACCTTGCAGAACGTCTTCCACTTGCTCGCACCCATGGTCGATGTGAGTTCGAGGATCTCGGGGTCGACGGAACGCAATCCCGCCATTCCGGCGATGACGATGGGGAAGAAGGCCATGAGGACGGCCACGAGGATCTTGGGGCTGGGACCGAATCCGAGCCATACGACGAACAGCGGCGCAATGGCGATCTTCGGGATCACCTGGGCGAACAGAATGAGCGGGTACATCGTCTTCTCGATCGAGGACGAGTAGATCATCACCACTGCAACGGCGATACCGACGCCGCTGGCGATGATGAAGCCGGCGACGGTTTCGTACGTTGTCACCCAGGTGTGGCCGGCGAGGTAGGACGCATTGTCCACCATCGTCGACCACGTGTCACCGGGTGACGGAAGAATATAGGGCGCAACGAGTTCGGAGGCGGTGACGGCCCACCATGCGGCGACGAGCACAGCCACCAGGGCCAGGGGTCGCCAGAGGCCGGACCAGGTATTGCGGAGCGAAGGGAACCGTCGACGACGGGTCGGTGCGGGTTGAGGAACCGACGCAGTGGCAGAACGGACTTCGACCGACGATGTTGTCGTCATAAGGAGTCCTCGATCTAGTAGGAGGCGGGTCCGTCTACTCCCCGCTGGAATGCGCTTTCCGAAGCTGTCGCCCAACGTAGTGTGATCGCGCCCACAGTGTCAAGCAATTCGGACAATCAGCTGGTCAGAGAGGTGCTGCGCCGCAGGACGACGGTGCCCGGTGCCCACTCCCGGCTTCCAGGGCGACTGTCCGAATCCAGGGCGAGCTGCACGGCTCGCTCGCCGATATCGACCAAGGAGAGCGCGACTGTGGTCAGGCTCGGGGAGTGATCGCGCAGTGTGGGGATGTCGTCGAATCCGGCGACGCAGACGTCCTCTGGCACGCTCAGGCCCAGCTCGCGCCACGCTGCGATTGCTCCGATGGCCATGACGTCGGTGACTGCGAACACGCACGGTGGAGCGCCGTGGCCGGGGGAGAGTTCGAGCGCAGCCGCCAGGCGTCGCGCGGCGCTGTAGCCACCGTCTCGCGAGAAGTCCCCGGCCACTTCGATTTCCGGTGTGATGCCGTGGGTGCACAGGGTCTCGACGAAGCCGTTACGACGATCGGCCGAGGTCCGGATGTTTCCTGGGCCGCCGATGATCGCAAAGCGACGATGGCCGTGTTCGTACAGGGCCTTTGCCAAAGCCGCTGATGCCGCAAAATTCTCGGGTTCGACCGCAGAGGCGAACGGTACCGGTTGCCCGATCACCACCACCCTGCCGCCGTTGTCGCGGTATGCCGCGAACTCCTGTTCCAGTGCTCGGTCCAAGTCGCCGCTCTGCCTCGAGCCGGCCAGGATGATGGCGTCGGCGCGGTGCGAGATGAAGGTGGCGACCGACTGCCGTTCGAGAGCGAAGTCGCGCTCCGTGCTGGCCAGGAGTACCAGCTTGCCTGCGTCGCGCGCCTCGTTCTGCACGCCGCGGACGATGGATGAGAAGTACGGATCGGCCACGTCGTGCACCACCAGCCCGATCAAGCCGGTCGACGCCCGAGCCAGCGCTTGGGCCTGCGCGTTCGCGACGTACCCGAGGTCCGCCGCGGCTGCGCGGACGCGATCGGCGACACCCTCGCCGGGTACTCGTGACGAGCCGTTGAGCACCCGCGACGCTGTGGCCTGCGAGACGCCCGCCGCCGCGGCCACATCGCTCAGTCGTACTGCGGCCATACACCCTCACCCCCCTGCGAAATCGTTGCGATCAACAGTCGACTATTGACCGATCGACTCCGACAGCATAGCTTGGAAAGCGCATTCCGAAGCTGACTTTCCCTCACGACGCGTAGTGGACTTTCCGCCACACCGTCGATCCGGCCCCATCCGTCATGGAGCGCCGTCGTCCCACGTCCTTCGTCATCAGTGCACAGAAAGGGCAATCTCTCATGCCCACACCCACCCGTACCTTGCGCATCGCCATGAACGGCGTCACCGGCCGCATGGGCTACCGTCAGCATCTCCTTCGCTCCATCCTGCCCATCCGCGACGCCGGCGGACTTCTGCTCGACGACGGCACACGCGTCCAGGTCGAGCCGATCCTGGTCGGCCGCAACGAAGCCAAGCTCCAAGAGCTCTGCACCCGGCACGGTATCTCCGAGTACACCACCGACAGCGCATCCGTCATCGACGACGCGTCCATCGACATCTACTTCGACGCTCAGGTCACCTCGCGGCGCGCCGAGGCGCTCTCGTCGGCGATGAAGGCCGGCAAGCACATCTTCACCGAGAAGCCGACCGCCGAAACGCTGACGCAAGCCATCGAATTGGCCCGCATCGGGCAGAACGCGGGCATCACGGCCGGCGTTGTTCACGACAAGCTCTACCTCCCAGGACTGGTCAAGCTCAAGCGACTCGTCGACGAAGGATTCTTCGGTCGCATCCTCTCCCTGCGAGGTGAATTCGGCTACTGGGTCTTCGAGGGCGACGGTCAGCCCGCCCAGCGTCCCAGCTGGAACTACCGGGCCGAGGACGGCGGCGGCATTGTCGTCGACATGTTCTGCCACTGGAACTATGTGCTCGAAGGCATCCTCGGCAAGGTCGAGACGGTCACCGCGAAGACCGCCACTCACATCCCGACGCGCTGGGACGAGCAGGGCCACGAGTATGCCGCCACCGCCGACGACGCCGCCTACGGCATCTTCGAGATGGAGAACGGCGTTGTCGCCCAGATCAACTCGTCATGGGCGGTGCGAGTGTTCCGAGACGAACTGGTCGAATTCCAGATCGACGGCACGCACGGATCGGCGGTTGCGGGGTTGCGCAACTGCGTCGCCCAGCATCGTTCGCACACCCCCAAGCCTGTGTGGAATCCAGATCTGCCCGTCACCGAACCGTTCCGCGACCAGTGGCTCGAGGTCCCCGCCAACGCCGACCTGGACAACGGTTTCAAGTTGCAGTGGGAAGAGTTCCTGCGCGACGTCGTCGCCGAACGGCCGCACCGCTACGGTCTGCTCTCTGCCGCCCGCGGTGTGCAGCTGGCCGAGCTCGGTCTGCGATCCTCTGCCGAGGGCCGTCGCCTCGACGTCCCGGAGATCGCGCTGTGACCGCCGTCGACTCCCGGGTGTCGATCACCCTCCCCGGCCACGGGGTCTACGCGCTCGGCGTACCGGGCGAATGGACCAAGCCCACCGCCGCCATCACCTCACGCGTCGCATATGCCGCCGCGCATGTTATTCCGCGGGCCGCGGGGGACAACACTCCTGGCGCTCCCGCCGACATCGACTGGGACGCCACCCTCGCGTACCGCCACGAACTCTGGTCCTACGGACTGGGCGTCGCCGACGCGATGGATACCGCCCAGCGCGGCATGGGCCTGGACTGGGCCGCAACGTCCGAGCTGATCCGCCGCTCCGGAGCCGAAGCCGCTCGCGTCGGCGGGTCACTCGCCTGCGGTGCGGGCACGGACCAACTCGACCTGGATGCGCTGCCGTCGGGCAAGGACGGTCTCGCGGCTGTACTCGACGCTTACCGCGAGCAGATCGCGGTGGTTACCGAGTCGGGCGCGAAGGTCATTGTCATGGCCTCGCGCGCCCTGGCTCGGGTAGCGACGTCTGCCGACGACTATCTGTCCGTCTACTCGACCCTGCTCAACGAGGTCGACGATACCGTCGTATTGCATTGGCTCGGAACGATGTTCGATCCGGCGCTCGCCGGGTACTGGGGAAGCACGGACATTCCCTCGGCCACTGCGACTTTCGAGAGCCTGATCGCCTCGCACTCATCCAAGGTCGACGGGGTGAAGGTGTCGTTGCTCGACGCCCAGCACGAGATCGCCCTGCGAGCCGGGCTACCCGACGGCGTCCGCCTCTACACCGGCGACGACTTCAACTACCCCGAGCTGATCATCGGTGACGGACAACATCATTCGGATGCACTACTCGGCATCTTCGCCGGCATCTACCCAGCGGCGTCGACGGCGTTGCAGGAGCTCGACCGCGGTAATGTCGATCGCGCCGAGAACATTCTGCGCTCGACGCAGGAGCTCGGCCGGCATATCTTCGCTGCGCCCACGTATTACTACAAGACCGGAATTGCGTTCCTGTCGTGGCTCAACGGCAAGCAGGCTGGGTTCTCGATGGTGGGCGGCTTGGCATCTGGACGCAGCGTGAAGCATCTGACGACGCTGTTCGTCCTGGCCGATCGCGCAGGGTTGCTGGCGGATCCATCGCTGGCCGCGCACCGCATGGGGCTCTACCTCGAACTGAACGGGGCAGCGTCGTGAGTATCGCACCGTTCGACCTCGACAACCCCTACGCTGCACTGTCTCTCAACACCAAGACGACGAACACCTGGACGCTGAAGCAAGCCGTCGACGGTGCCGCGCGAGCCGGGCTGGGTGCAGTAGGTCCGTGGCGGGATCGAATTCAGGAAGCCGGTGTGAGCGAGTCGGCCAAGCTGATCTCGGACGCCGGTCTGCGGGTGTCGAGCCTGTGCCGCGGCGGGTTCCTCACGGCGATCGACGACGACGGTCTCGACGACAACCGTCGCGCTCTCGACGAAGCCGCCGAACTCGGGGCACCCGAGCTCGTGATGGTCATGGGTGGCATCCCCGATCGCGACCTCGTCGGAGCCCGGGCCCGAGTGGAGGAGAGGCTGGCCCTGCTCGTTCCGTACGCACTCGAGCGGGGTGTGCGCATCGCGCTCGAACCCTTGCACCCGATGTTCGCGGCCGACCGCGCCGTCATCTCCACACTGGGACAGGCACTGTCGATGGCCGAGCCACATCCGGTGGAAGCGGTGGGCGTCGTTGTCGACACCTTTCACGTGTGGTGGGATCCAGATCTGGAGTCACTGATCCGAACCGCAGGTGAACGTGGCCGCATCAGCTCGTACCAGGTGTGCGACTGGCTGGTGCCGATGGAAGCTGACCCCCTCCTCTCGCGCGGGATGATGGGTGACGGTGTGATCGACTTCGATTCCATCGGCCGATGGGTACGAACCGCCGGGTACCGAGGTGATGTGGAAGTGGAGATCTTCAATGCTGCGGTGTGGGCGACCGACGGGGACAAAGTGATCGAGACGATGAAGCAGCGCTACCGCGATCTGGTTCTGCCCAGTCTGATCGCATGAGAGTTCTCTTCGCCCCCGATTCCTTCAAAGGCACCATCGACGCTGTCGATGCCGCCGCGGCACTGGTTGAGGGGTGGGCGGCTGTCCGCAACGGCGACGACCTGGTGTCGATGCCACAGGCAGATGGGGGCGAAGGGACGCTCGACGTGCTCGCCGCATGCTCAGCGGAATCGACGTGGTCGTCGGTGCGCGGCGTCTGGGGCCCGGACGGTCGACCGGTCGACGCGCGATGGTTGATGCTCGACAACGGCCGGGCGGTGATCGAGCTTGCGGAGTCGTCGGGCATCGCGATGATGGAGTCGCTCGATGCATTGGCTGCGACGACCCGCGGGCTCGGTGAGGTCATTCGAGGCTGCGGTTCGGATCGAATCTCGGTAGCTCTCGGGGGCTCGGCGTCGACCGACGGCGGGCTGGGAGTGCTTCGCGCGCTCGGGGTTCGGGTGCTGGACGAATCGGGTCGGGACGTTCCGGAGGGCGGTGCCGGTCTGGTGGCCGCCCGGTCGGTGGATGCGTCGGGCCTCGAGGGAGTGCCGTCCGACATCGAATTGCTGACCGATACGCGCGCGGTGCTCTT
Organism: Rhodococcus ruber; assembly: GCF_027270735.1. Taxonomy (GTDB): domain Bacteria; phylum Actinomycetota; class Actinomycetes; order Mycobacteriales; family Mycobacteriaceae; genus Rhodococcoides; species Rhodococcoides rubrum_A. Next base: position 164,142 of record NZ_JAPWIJ010000009.1, read on the forward strand.
CGGACCCGACGGTGCCGCGCACGTCTTCGGGCCGCAGAAGGGTGCGTCGGCCGCCGACGTCGAGGTACTCGACGAGGCGTTGAAGCATTGGGCCGATCTGCTCGCCGATGCAGGCTTGCCGGCCGACCCGTCCATGCCGGGAACCGGTGCTGCGGGCGGAGTCGCATTCGGGCTGTGCGCGCTGGGGGCTCGTGTATCCGGTGGGGCGGAACGGGTGTCGGAGCTGACAGGATTGTCGGCTGCTGTTCCTACCGCCGACCTCGTGGTGACGGGTGAAGGGATGTTCGATCGCACGTCGCTGACGGGCAAACTCGTTGGACATGTAGTCCAGATGTGTTCGGACGCTTCGATTCCGGTGGCGGTGGTCGCCGGGGCGGTGTATTCGGACGTCGAGGTGCGGACCGTGTCGTTGACTGACCTTGCCGGCGGCAGTGAAGCGGCCATGGCGGATCCGCGACGATGGTTGATCGACGCTGGACGGCGTCTGGCACACGAAGTTCGCTAGCGAGGGGCTACGAGAACGCCGCCGGGATCGGATGGCGGCGCGGCCATGAGCGGCGCGGCCCGACATCAGCCGAAGGCGATCCGAAGCCCCACGCTCGCTGTGGCCCCACCGGCGCTGAGGATGAAGTTGTGCCGTCCTTCGTCGCGGAACACCAGTTGCATCGGTAGGAACCAGAACCGATTCTCGCCGGTGAAGCCGGCACCGGGGATCTGAAGGCCACGCTGATTCACGATGTGCTCGCCGTTCGCGTCGAGCACTTCGAGAGTCGCGGGAAAGTCCTTACCGATGTCGTCGGGCCCCGTTTGTAGCAGCGCGACCAGGCGGCATTCGAGCATGCGGGTGTCGCGAGGGACCGTGCAGGAGTCCCAGACGCCGCCGAGAATGTCGAGCATGTCGTTGGAGGCTCGCGCATACTCCGCGAAGAACAACCCGGTGATGATCATCGGCTTCCTCTCTCGTTCTTGAATTGTCTCGAGGTAGAACGGCCTGGCGAAGTTCGTCTGTACCGACGACGCCCTCTGCCACTCGATCGCGACCAATCCGACTGACGTTGGCGACTTCCGTTGTGCGGGTGGTCATGCGTGTCAGTCGGGAACTATGAACAGGGCGTTGCTGAATGATTCGTCGAGCACCACATTGCTGAGTTCTTCGGTGCGATGGGTGCTTTCAGCGCGGAGGGGGATGCCGGTGTGAGCGTCGAAAGCGACCGTGAGTGGCCCGCCCCAGAACCCGGGCGGGAAGACGAACTCCCACGCTCGTCGGCCGCTGACCTCGGTAGGCGTCGCCTGACTGGTGGGGTCGATGGCGACGTGAAATGGTGTTTCCGGCTCCCAACGACGGTGTATGGCCAGGAGGCCCTCGGGCGAGGTGATGGGGTTGAAGGGGCCGCGGTGCCAGTGGTCGGCGTTGCTGACGACCGATAGCAGTCCGTGAGCGTCGACTTGGCGTGTGCCGTCGAAGGGCGAATATAAGAACTCGACCTCGTGGCGTTCCTCGGTGCAGCCTTGGGGTTCGGAGAGCACCATCGTTGCGTGAACAGTCGCTTCGGCCGCGGATCGGTAGAGCTGATGTACCTCACCCCAGGTTGTGTGATTCCCGAGGAGCGGGGTTCGTGGGGGCAGTTCGTGAGCGTATGGGTCCTCCGGTTCTCCGGTGGTAGGCACCATGGCGACGGTGAACACGGCGGACCGGAGTAATTCTTTGCTCACTTCGACCCCGGTGAGTCGTTCAGCGAGGGCAAAGGATCCCTCGATGTGAAAGAACTCGGTTCTGGTTCCGTGATAGTCGTCGAGATCGATGCCACCGACTTCGGTGATGAGTGCCAGCACGGTCGCAGCTTCGGCGGGTGAAGCTGTGTGAGCACGCTCGAGGTCCCCCGTGGGGATCATCGGCTCGAACGAGACCTTGCGCTTCCCATCACGCCACCACACGAACCGTGAGAGGGCGTTGACGTTGCTGAAATGGCTGACCACCTCGTGGTGCTCGGTCACGGAGCCGAAAAGCTTGTCATCGACGCCCAGGTAGTCACTGTTCTGCTGGATCAATAGCACCCACCCCTTCCCTATGTCGGCAACGCCCACGGTCTGCACGGTCTGATCCGCGCCCGAGTCCGGTCGGACCAGCCCCAGCCTCTCGAACTCCGTCGACCGTTGACCGAAGCCGGCATAGCCCACACCGGTGCGCCGCCTACCGACGGCGCCTAATGCATCCAGAACACCGTCGGCGGTGGCATCCCGGATCAAGCTCACGACATGTCCGTTGGATCGCCATCCGCCGAATTCCTCGTCTCTGAACCATAGGTAGTCCCGGTACGTAGTCGCCATCGATCCAGCATTGCAGAACTACATCGCGACATTCAGCTTGCGACCGGCACGTACGCCCACGGAGTTGCGAACGAGATAGAAGCACTCGAGCTTCTACGCTGTCGTCTGCAACGCCCGCGCCCGCGCGAGCGCAAAGGTTGCCACGAGTACGCACAGCACTGCCACGATCACGGCGACGAAGGTGGGTGCCGTCGTGGAGAACCCGAGAATCCAGGCAGTCCCCATTCCGACGAGAGTGGCGAGGACACCGCCAACCGGGAGAAAGGCAGCCACCACCTTGGTCGTCCGAGATGGCAACGGATCATGGGTTGCTTTGAGCAGCAACCGAACCGAGGCGATTCCGAACAGGTAGGCCAACGCTCCGGTGCCTGCGTATATCGGTAGCAAGTAGTCGCTCGATGCGCTCGAATTCAGACCGGCAAAGCTCGTCCCGACCAGAATCAGCACGGGCGTCATCCCCAGCGTCACTCCGATCAGACCGGCAACGACGACGAGCCCTACTTTCCGAGAGGGCTCGACAGTGAAGCGAAAGCCACACAGGTGCAGCACCAGACCTGCGAGCATGCCGACCACTGCGCCGGCTGACGCAGCGACAATGGGCTGCACCCACGGCCCCAGCATGGTGTCCGGACCATAGAACGACCCGCCGGAGACGTACGCCGAGTACCCCGCAGTTCCGGTCGCCGAGTAACCCAGCACTGCGATCACTGCGCCGAGCAAAGCAAAACCGATTCCCTGTTTGATCACGCGTCAATGATGACGGATGTCCGATCTGCGTAGAGAAGTTCAGCCGGAGTGTTGCCCGGTCATCGAGGGATGGTTCGGTCACTGCCGCACCGATCGGCACACGCCAGGCGCACCTGCGTCCGATCCGATGGAACCGATGCGCCGGTAGCTGCGTCCAACACCAAGGACGGGTTCCGAGGACGGAGTGCTGTGAGCAAGATGCGATTGCTGATCGGGAGCGCGGTCGGACTGACGTTGGTGGCAACCGGATGCGGAGGGGCGACCGAGGGCATTCCCGCTGCGGCCCCGTCGATGACGTCGGTGATGACAACCGCTCGGGCGAATGGTGCGTGGGATCCGTGCACCATCCCAGACGCTGCCATCGAGGACGCGGGCTTGGCGGTAGAGACGAAGTCCTCGAACTTGGTGGGGGATCTGCCGATCTCGGAGGACTGGATGACGTGTATCTGGACCAACCCCCTGCCGACGCCGTGGTATCACCTCGGCATCTTCTCCTCCGATGAGAGCTTGAAATATCTGCGTGGCAGTGGGCGCTTCGGGCAGTTCGAGCCGATCGAGGGCCTCGACGGTTTACGGTTCCGCCGAACTACTCAGTACGACGAGGTCAACTGCGGCGTCGCTTTCGGACACCCGAATGGCGTTTACTACCTCATCCTCGACGGCTTTCTAGCGACCGAGCCCCTAGGAGACCCGTGTGTCGAGGTCGAACGGTTGGCGCGTTCGCTCCGACCGTCCATGCCTTCATCGAACTAGTTGGGGAAGAATCGATGGGTTCAGATACGAACGAACTTGCGGCATCGATGCAGCAGTGGCAGTCGCTGTCGAGTCAGGCCGAGTCCGGGCAACTCGAGATTCCCGGAGGCGTGGCGTTTCAGTGCGACGAGGTCTGCGCTGCCTACATCAGGCACTTGCAAGATATGGCGCGTAAGACGGAATATTTGGTCGACGTCACGGCATTCGGCACCTTGGATTCGGCCAGGCAGCTCGGCGAGAAGTTCGAGAGGATTGCATTCAGTGGTGATCGATCGCTGCGCGTCGTGCTGATGCAACACATCGAGGTCATCGAGCTGATGCGGTCGGTGTTCAAGCGCTATTTCGATGAAGCCGAGTACGCCGATCAGCGGACACTGAAGTCCATCGGGGAGATCGCGGAGGGTCTGGGCAGGTGACCTCTTGATACCCAGCCTGGTTCTACTGGTGGTCGTCCCTCATCTGGGCGGTATCGATCACGTTCCTACTCTGCGTGACATGCACTGGACTGACTCTGACGATCGCGGATGCAACCGGCGGTGACGAGCACTCCGCGTACGGGTGCTGCCTTGATCGGATTCTTCTGGGGCACAGTCGTATTCGTCGGAACATTCTGGTTTCTGATTCCGTCCTGACGTTCCTCCGCACTGATCCGCTACCCGTACAGGAAACATCGGACCGGGTGGACGTGACCGTCGACCCTAGATGTCATCGCTCGTTGATGATGGCGGCATCAGGATTCGCCGGCTCAGAGCCCCAGTCATGTGCGAAATTTGTCGAGCGCTGCGCCGTTTTAGATAATCGTCCAAGCCGTGCCCCTCGGCTATTGCCGAGGAAGGTTCAAGAGCGACAGCCGTAGGTACCTGGCCGGCTGTCCGGCAACCCCGTCTCCATCGACAGGGTGCCCCAGGGGAAGAACCGGCGCATCTCGCTACCGCAGGTGCGCAAGTCGATGGAGGGTTGCACCTCCAGGACGAGGTGAACGATGTTTGCAGGTGAAGGACTCGAAGCAGCACAAGCCAAAGGGGGAACCCATTCCGCCGGAGCGTCGTCGTGCCTGGTGCCAGACGCTGTTGAGTGACCCGCCGATATGGTTCGGGGTATTTCCGATGCTCGAAACCCGGAGGCTCGTACTCGAAGGCGGATACGCGAACAGTGAGGCCTGGACCGACCTCGCGAAACGTGCTGAAGCAGTGGGCTTCACACCGCAGACGTGGCTGATATTTCGGCAGAGTCTCGCGCCCGCGTACCTGAAGGATCGGTTCCCGTCGCATCCAGAGAACATGCCTAAGCGGTGCGGGAACGGCGGTGTCGAGACGGTGGTGGTCGACCCCGAAGATTTCTCCGAATGGCCATGGTTGTTCGAGGCGGGATATCGCGCGGGCGAGGCGACCTGGCAGGCGCTGTCTCGCTGAGGCCGTCCACCAGGCCTCCGAAACGGTCTGCCTGCCAGTGGAACGGCGGAGATCGCTGCTGCGTCTGACAGTTAGGAACGGTGATCACTATCGACCGATTCCGGAAGGATGGATACGCGTGGAACTTCCTCTCGTACGGCACACGATTGTCTCATTGGAGTTCGGGTTCTCCCTCACGTTGCGTACAGATCGTGATTTCGAGATTCGCATCGAGTCGACCTTTCGAGTCAGTGAGCCCGGGACCGAGGTGTTCCGGGGCGTGCCTCACACGCTGCTATCCGAAAACGGTACAGTCCAGCGCCTTATAGGCAGGCTGGTCGCGCACGCGAATGCATCCGATGATGGCGGTTTACTGGTGGAGTTCGCCGACGGTACAAGCTTGGTAGTTCCCTTCGGCGCTGATTTCGAGGCGTGGACCATCGCAGCTGCGGAGGGCTTCAAGGCTGTCAGTGTGGCTGGAGGCGGGCTTACGGTGTGGGACTGAAACAACGATCTGGCGAGTGCTCCACCGCGGCTGGGCATTCGACATTCAAGCACCGTCGGTGGACATCCGAGACACCGCTGTGGTCGTGGAGTCCCACCCGTTGGTTCTGGTGAGGGTCGATGAGTTGGCGAAGGTGAACCGGCGATTCACAACCTTGCTCTGGAGAATCGAAAGTATGCCGAAAGGCAAGTACATCGAACGATTCAGCAGCAAAGAGGTTGACGAGCGTCGGTGTTTAGCGCGCATGATGATCTGACTCATTTTGCGGAGACCCTATTCGGCGTCCATGGCTGAGCTACGGCCGGGTGGGGTTGCGGTTCGCGTCGCGCCGGTTCAAAACCATGGTCAGTGCGATAGCGACGACGATTCCGATCAAAGGCGGGATTCCGATCTCGAGCTCCCCGGACAACCACGCGAGAAGCGCTGCAAGGGCGTAGACCGCCAGATGTCGCCAGTGCACGAGTGGGGGAGTGTGTCCCTCGGGGATACCCCGACGCCAGCGGCACAGGAAGTCTCCGATGAGAACACCGCCCAACGGGGGAATGAAGGTGCCGAGCAAGCTCAGGTAGTCGACCAGATGGTTGTGCACGCCGACGAGCGCGAGCAGGGTCCCGATTACGCACCCGCCGATGATGAACGGGGCTTTGCGCGGGTGTCGAAACATTTCTGCGCCGGCCACTCCGAACGCATATGCGGTGTCGGCGTTGCTCTTCCACAGGTTGCCGAACAGCAGGATCAAGCCCCAGCCGACGAGTCCCAGGTTGTAGAGGACCAGAACGAAATCGCCCTCACCAAAGGTGATTGCTCCGATCGCCCCGAAGAGAATCATCATTCCGTTGCCGACGAGGAACCCGATGATGCACGCCCATGCTGCTTGCGACCCGGATCGCGCGAACCGAGTCCAGTTGGGTGCCTGTGTTCCGGCCGAGACGAAGGTGCCGACAACCGTCGTGATGGCAAGAGTGACCGTCATGGTCGTCGTGGGTGCGATCGACGTCAGACCGGAGAACCCGCCGACCTCGTCGAGGGATCGGGAGACCACCCAACATGCCAAGGCAATGATCAATGGCGTGGAAACGACCGAGACCCAATACATCCCGCGGTATCCGTAGCACGCGGTGATGCACATCAGGATGCTCGCCACGATCATCACCGCAGCCCGGGCACCATACGATTCCCAGCCCAACGCCTGCGAGGTGAGCTCTCCGATGGTGCCGATGATGACGCCGTACCACCCCACTTGGGTGCCGCCGAGGAGCAACGACGCGAGCTTGGCTCCGCGAGTGCCGAAGCTGTACCGCGCCATGAGCACGGTCGTCAGACCCGTTCGCGCTCCGGCAAATCCCATCATGGCCACGTACGCGCCCAAGATGGCAGAGCCGGCGGCGATCACCAGGATGAGCTTCCAGAACGTGAACGCGGTGCCGAGCGCAGCGCCGGCAAGCATGGTCGGTGTGAAGATCGTGAACCCCAGCAGCACGATGGCCAACGAGAAGAACGGCTTGCGGGCACTTCGGGGCACCGGCGTTACGGGGTAGTCCAGGTCGACCGGTTCGTCGGTGCCCTCGACGACGGCACGACTGGGTTCGTGGTTCGCTCTGTTGCTCATGCCTCTTCGCCGATGTCTTCGAGCCACAGGTCTGGTCGCTCCGCCAACATGCGTTCCATCAGTCGCACACAGTCGGGGTCGTCGATGACGTCGACCTGAACCCCATACTCGCGTAGCAAGCTTTCCGATTTCTCGAACGAGCGGTTCTCACCGATGACGATCCGAGGAATTTCGTACAGCAGAGCGGTTCCCGCACACATGAAGCACGGAGACAAGGTGGTGTACAGGACGGATTTGCGATAGATCGATGCGCGGAGCCGTCCCGCCTGCTCGATGCAGTCGGTTTCTCCATGACGGATTGCACTGTCCATCTGGACCCGGCGATTCCGACCCACCGCAAGCACTTCACCGTCGTGGACGAGTGCCGCGCCGATCGGAACGCCGCCTTCGTCCCAACCGATCTGTGCTTGCTCTATTGCGAGTCCGAGGAAGTACTCATCGGTGCGTGCGGAATCGGTCACGGTTCCTCCTAGGTGACTACGAACTACGAATGTGGTCCGTGTCGGTCGACCAGGAGTCGAACAGATTGCCAAGGGGCGTGCAGCCTGTTTCAACGCGGATCGAGCGGTGGCACAGGATTTCCAGCCCGAGTGTTCGGCTGTCGACGGCGACAAAACGTCCGGCGACGTCGGCGCGGTCTCGGTATCGCTCGATGGGCTCGAGTCGACGGTCGCCACAGCGGTGCTCGACGCGGCCACAACGGAACAATCGATGCTGTTGGCAGAGATCTACCGCCGGGGGAGCGGTTGGCGCTTTCGACCCATCGGCCAGGGCTACGACGACGGATTGGCCGAACTGGCTGTGCGATACGGCGTGGAGGTCGACGAATAGTCCGAAGCGGGAACCTGTCAGTCTTCGCTCGTCAGATCCACGACCAATCGGATCACGAGTTCACCGTCGACGACTCGTGTTCGTTGCTCGCAGATGGTGTTCATCAACGACGTGCCCTCGTCGATTCCGCGTCGATGGGTGAGAAGTTCATCGATCGAGTCATCGGTTCCGGTCAATGCCGTTGCCGCTGCGGTGAGTTGGCCGTTCGTGACACCCCGGTTACCCGTCAGAGCCACTCGCTGAGAGCCGCGGGTGAACGTCGTGACCGCGGGCGGCGTCGGGCCACCGGTGTTGGCCTGCCGAACTCCGGCGATGTCCACACCGGGGAGCAGGTCGGACGTCGCTTTGGCCGGCACACCACCGATCGGGTGTACCGCCACCACTCGATCGCCGAGACGTCGCAGAGCCGCATCGATGGACGCCACCGTCCCGGCGCGGTGGGTGGCTACCAGCACTGCGACCGATCCGGTGAGGTGCCGCTCCCACTCGTCATCGGTGGAGAAGTTCCTTACCGATGGTAGATGGTTCGCGGTCCATTTCGAGCCCAGTTCGGTACGGTGCACCATCGCGACCTCGACGGTGGGGAAGAGTGCTGACGGCGCGAGCGTGGCGGCGAGATGACCGATCAAGCCGTCACCGAAGATCAGAAGCGTCTCCGGGGTCTCCCGTGCCAGGCACGAGAGCGCATAGCGCACCACTGCATACGGCTCGACGAGAGTCGCTCGGGCACTGGACAGTTGGGGCGGAAGCAGCGACACCAATCCGCCGCTGACAGCGGACGCGCCGATGACGACCCGCTGCTGGAACAACCCCTCGACATTGTGACCGAGTAGAAACGACGAGTCGTGCGGGTGCGTCGGATTGACGACGACACGATCACCGACGGCGAATTCCGACACCCCGGTGCCCACCTCGACTACGCGGGCCGCGCCCTCATGACCGACGATCGGGGACGGATCGTCCCGATCACCGCGCACGATCTGAATATCGGTTCCGCACAGCGAGACCGATTCCGGAGCAATCAGCAACTCACCGGGTGCTGGTGACGGCGTCGGACGCACTTCGACGGTCGAGTGGCTGCCGTGCCGAACTATAGCCCGGTGCGTCGAATATGTTGTCATAGCTCCTCTTTCAGATCTTGGTCACGCGCAGATAACCGTCGGCGATGGCGTCGGCACCGGCCAGGGTGTCGATGTCGCCGGGCTTGCAGAGATAGATGATCTCGGCGACACGCTCCGAGGTGAGGGAATCGGCGTACGAGCGCGTCTCCACGAGTTGCCCCTCGAGCTCACGTCGATAGAACTCGCACAGCCCCTCGGCTACGCCACCTCCGATTCCGATGCGGTCCAACCGTGGGTCGAGCGCGAGCATGGTTCTTATCAACTCGGCGATCGGTTCCACCACTGTGCGCAGCAGCCGGGTCGCGTCTGCATCGTCGGTCGCCAACGACGCGGCGAAGGTATCGACGTCGTAGCGTATGTCGAGCGCGTGCGCCACCGCCTGCACTGCGGGACCGGACGAGATGGACGAGACGTGACCGATTCCTCCGCACGCGCAGCGCAACGTCCGTACTGCTTCTGGAGCGGAGCTCGATGCTCGGAGATGACCGACCTCGCCCTGTAGACCTCGGTGGTCGACCGGGATGGTCCTCTCCGTGAGAAGCGCAGTGCGCGCCGCGATTCCGCTGCTGATCGTGAGGTAGGCGATGTGACGATCGGTAGGTCGAGCGAACCGGAGCGCGAACGACGCCAACCCGGCCGTCACGTCGTTGACCAGCCTCCATCGCACATCGGGTCGACGGGAGGACAGGACGTGGAGCAGTGGAATCTCACCGGTCGGCGCTCCGCCCCACAGAGGCCCGGAACCGAGTGCAATTCCGTTCTGTTCGTCGAGCGCAGCGCCACACGAAATGTTGGCCGCAGCACCCTGTGGCACATGACGATCGAGGGTATCCACCAGTTGTTGCAGTAGGTCGTCGGGCGACGTATCGGGCTGTCTGAGTGCGCTGGGTGACGGCAGCCGCGCGGTCGTGTGACCGTGGCGAATGCGCAACCACGTCCCGCCGAGATCGACCGAGACGATTGTGCTCACGGCACCGGTTCCACATCGACCACCAGCGCCCCGTCGTGCACCGCGACCCGCAACGACTCGAAGTCGTCGACTCGGGCAACCTGCGGACCGGACTCGTTGCCGATCGCGATGCACCGCGCGCCCGCCGCGTGAGCTGCGGCTATACCGGCGTCTGCGTCCTCGAAGACGACGCACGACTCGATGGAGACACCCAACTGCTGTGCGGCAGAGAGAAATCCCTCGGGATCGGGCTTGCCGACGGCCACGTCCTCGGCGCAGACAGCAACGTTCGGCGTCGGAAGGCCGGCCGCGGTGAGACGTCGCACCATCATCGAGCGCGACGCCGACGTCACCACCGCCCACCGGTCCCGAGGCACCGACGCGAGAAACTCCTTTGTACCGGCGATAGGCCGAACCGGCACCGGACTCTGGTGCTCGCGCTCTCGAATCCATCGGAGTGCCGCGCGCAGATCGGCCGTGGGTCCGAGGACACGGAGAATGATGTCGGCGGCCAACCGCCCCGGTAGTGCCTTGGCCATCACCGCCTTGTCGACTCCGTGACGCTCGGCGAACTCGAACCACACCGCCTCGATCGACGCGTGCGAATCGACCAGCGTCCCATCCATGTCGAACAGGAATGCGGTAGCGGTGACTGATCGACGAATCCGACTGGACTGCAGACTCATACCGTTGCCTCCGCACGCATTCCCAGCACGTCGCCGGCGTATCGGACGAGTTCGAGATCGTGATCGGTGGACCGGCGCAGTCTTTGGTCGCCCGGATCGGTGTCGAGAACCACGGTCTCGGTGCCCAATTCGGTGAGAAACTCGATGTCGGCGCGGATCTGTTCCACGGTCCCGTACCCGAGGGGACGGTTGGTCGACTGCACCGGAGTATCGGTGGGGAGGAAGTAGATCCTCGGAACGAACTCCTTGCCTTCGTCGAGTGCGCGGGATCCCGCGACGCACAGTTGCCGCGATGGGTGCAGGGGATGCCAACCGGTACCGAGGGTGTTTGCCCGGTCGAGTGCGGCGGGACCGTTGCCGCCGATCCACAGCGGCGGATGTGGGGCCTGCACCGGCAGCGGTCCGCCGTGTACTCGGCGAGGCGTGCCACTTGCTCCTGCAGTCTCGTACGTCTCCGACAACCATGCCGCACGCAGAGTTTCGAGCGTGGCGTCGGTCAATCGACCCCGACGGTGGAACGGGACGCCCAGCACGTCGAATGCCTGGGCCGTCCAACCGACGCCGACTCCGACGATGAGTCGCCCACCGCTGAGACGGTCGATCGTTGCGGTGGCATGAGCGAGATACGTCGGATGACGGTGGCTGCCGATCAGTACCCCGCTGCCGAGGCGAATCGATTCGGTCTGACCCGCGAGCCACGACAGCGTCGACAGGCATTCGTAGAACGGTGCGGGGGAGCGGACATGGGCGTCGTCGGTGAGCACCACGTGATCCGAGAGCAAGATGTTGTCGAAACCGGCGGATTCGGCAGTCCGTGCCCACGCGAGGATTCCGTCCGGATCGATCTGCGGTCCGAAGTTCGGGAGATTGATTCCGTATTTCACAGCGCACCGGGAAACAGTCGAACGGAACCGGAGTTGTTCTGAGCAGTAGGAAGAGTCAAGAAGTTTCCTCCGTTCGAGGTCAGCGACCGCGCGCCGTGCTTGCGCCCGACGCGGTGCTCGAACAATTCGATGTTGAGTTCACCGACCGACACCATGGCCATCCGGGAGGTTCCGGCCACATCCAGATCGAACTGCGCAAGCATGAACTCGCGGTTCGCTTCGATCTCGGTGCGGAGCACCTCGGTTGCGGAGTGCGAGGACACCAGCCGAGCAATGGTGGCATCGAGATCTGTGACGCTGTATCCGGAGTGGTCGAGTCCTCTGCACGTCGGCAGTAGCGCGGACGGAATATCCTCGCGTCGGTGATGCAAACGGGCGTCGGTGTCGCCGAAATAGGTCGGCGTCTCGGGCCACTGCTGCAACTCGAACAGGGTGCCCCACGGAGATCTGAAGTAGATCCACCTGTTGCCGGCAATCGGACCCTCCGGCACGGTGATCACATCGCCGAGGACCGAAACATCACCGCGCGCACCAAGGTAGCTCGCTGCAGCGTCGATGTCGCCGACTGTGAAGCACAGGTGATTGGTGCCGACGTCCACCAGCCGCGGCGGGGTCTGATCCGCGTCGGCCGAGGACGTGAACTCGACGGTTGTGTGGCCCGAGACCGGCACCGAGGCACCGTCGGTGGCCGTCGCACCCAGGAGCGATGCGACGAAGTCGGCGGCCTCGTGTGCGTCGGGGACGGTGATTCCGATCGTGGCGAGGGATGTGTCGATATTCGAGATGACGGTCATGGGATCAGCAGTACCTTTCCTCGTGTTCCACCGGCTGCGAGCAGGGAATGAGCCTGCGATGCTTCGTCGAATCCGAATTCGTGCGCGACCGGGACGGTGATCGTGCCCGCGGAGACGAGCGAGACGAACTCATCGAGACCCGGTCCGTCCTCGTTCACGTAGCTCTTACCCGGCGTGATGCCGCGCTGAAGTTCCGGTTGATCACCGTCCTCGATCGAGACATAGGCACCGCCGTCGCGCACGGAGTCGATGGTCTCCACTACGCCTGCGGTGTCGACGACGGCGTCGTACCTCCCTTGTTGCAGATCGACAGGCTTGGTGAATACCTGCCCTGCGCCGAGAGCGAGCAAATTCTCGGTGTCGGATTCTCGCGCGACGGCGTCCACTCGATGACCGCGGCTGAGCAAGATCGCTGACGCGATGCGGCCCACCGCTCCTGCAGCGCCGGTCACCAGAACCGTGGATTGTGCTGCGAGGCTGATCTTGTCGAGCTGTTGCACCGCAGTGAGGGCCGCGAGCGGGATTGCTGCCGCATGTTCGAGAGAGATACCGGTGGGTGCATGTGCGAACAACGACTCGTCGGCGACAACGCGCTCGCTGTACGTGCCGAAGCGATGTGCCGGCTGCGCAATCATGCCGATGACGGTGTCGCCCGGTGCAAACCGAGTCACCGACTGTCCGACGTCGATGACCGTTCCCGAGACATCCCAACCGAGAACTGCGGGAAACGTCAAGTCGATGGGCAGGAATCCCGAGCGGGTTTTGAGGTCGACAGGATTGACGGCGGCCGCGGCCACCGAGACGGTGATGTCGCCGGGCCCCGCCGTGGGTTCGTCGATGTCGGCAACAGTCAGTACATCGGGATCACCTTTGGCGGTGATGATCACGGCTTTCATGCAATGTCCTCTCGTCGGGCGGCAGGGACCAGTTCGCCCGCATATCGTGCGTTCTCCTCGGCGGCGGTCAGTACGAGTCCACCGTCCACGGTGATGGTGGTGCCGGTGAGATAGCTCGAAGCCGATCCGGCGAGAAAAACTGCGGCCGCGGCTACTTCGTTCACTCCGGCAGGCCTTCCCATGGGAATGGCCGGACGCGCAATGTTCGCGTACGACGATTCGTCGGCGACGCCGTTCATCGCGGTTGCGGTTTCTCCGGGAGCTACCGAATTGACGCGGACACCGTGCCGCGCGAATTCGAGCGCGAGCACCTTCCCCGACGCCGCCAGTGCTGCCTTGCTGGCGCAGTAGATCGCGCCGCCGGTGATCGGGATCGAATCGTGAACGGAGGTGATGTTGACGATCGACCCCGCGATACCGTCGGAGATCATGCGGCGACCGACCGCCGATGCCAACGCGAGTGGAGTGACGGTGTTGATCGCCAGGACGTCCTCCATCCGTTGGATATCGAGCGCATCGGCCGACGACCGGTCGTTGACCCCGGCATTGTTGATCAGGCATCGGATCTCACCGAGCTCGCTCACCGCGCCCTCGACCGCGGCGACCGTGGCACGCGCGTCACGCAGATCGAGTTGGAGCGCAGTCGCGTCGACGGGATACGAGGCTCGAATGTCGTCCACCAGTCGGCTGATTCGATCTGCACCGTTTCCGTACCCGAGGATCAGATTGTGCCCCTCGTTCGCGAGCGCCAGCGCGATCGCGCGACCTATTCCGCTGCTCGCGCCGGTGACGACGGTGTAGCCGGGCCTACTCAACTGCGATCACCACCTTCGGTCGCGTTCTGCGGCTTTCGAGGCGATCGAATGCCGCTTTGACATCGGACATCGGGACCACACTGTCGATGAGCGCCGCCAGTGCGGGACGAATCAGCGGAAAGAGCGCTGCTGCACGGCGATAGTGATCGACACCGTGACGTATTCCGATGATCGAGATTCCCGCCAGAGCGACCGCTCCGGGATCGATGGACTCCGAGTGTGCGGCGACGCCCACGAGAATGCACTTACCGCCGGGGCGCAGTACGCCGATCGCCGTGCTCAGCGCGCCGACGCCGCCCGATGCCTCCACGACGACGTCGTACGGCCCGCTGAGGTCACCTGCCTCGGTGTAGCTCCGAGTCACTGCGCTCGCGCCGAGGTGTTCGACGCATCGCGGTTCGAGAACGTCGACGGTGACGGGGTATCGAGACAGCATGGCCACCGCGAGACTTCCGATGGTTCCCGCGCCGAGAACGAGGATCCGATCGCCCGGAGACACCGACGCCGCGTCGACGGCCTCGAGCACGGTGACCAGCGGTTCGATCAGGACGTGTTCCGGTGCGGCGGGCACGCGACCGAGCGAGACCACGGCGCGGCGGGGCATGACGAGGAATTGTGCTGCTGCGCCGCCGTGTTCGTACAGTCCTACCTCCCGGAGGTCCGAACACTGGTTACGTTTGCCCGATCCGCAGGCGGTGCAGGACTGGCAGAAGAGCATGGTGCTGCCGGTGACGGAGTCACCTGTCTCGAGGTCGCGCACGCCGCTGCCGGTCCGGTCGACGACTCCGACCCACTCGTGTCCGAAGTGGTGTGGAAAGGTCGTCTTCCCATCGGTCAGGTACGAGGATGTGCCGTGCAGCAGTTCCAGATCCGTGCCGCACAGTCCGACGTAGGAGATTGCGACGACGACGTCGTCCGGGCCGCAGACGGGGGCGTCGAGCTCGACGATCGATACCGAATGCGGCGCGTCGATCACGGCGGCTCTCATCCGGCCACCCGCGACGCGCGACGACTGACGAACAGCAATACCACGGCACCGACGGCGAGAGCAGCTCCGATGGCAGGAAGGACCGAGACACTGGTGCCGCCGGACAGGGCGATGGAGCCGATCCAGGCCCCCGCTGCGTTCGCGAGTTGGAATCCGGCGATGTTGACGGTGGCTGCGAGGTGGGGAGCTTCACTGGCCGCGCCGATCAGTTTCGACGCCAGCGGCGGAATGATGGAGAATCCCGCTGCACCGAGAACGAACATCCACGCGAATGCGAACCACGGTGTGCCACCGAAGAGGAACAGTACGACCAGGGAGACCGCCAGGGCCGTCAATGCCGTGTAGAGCGTCTTGTCCAGAGCTTTGTCCGCGAAGTAGCCGCCGAGCTGATTGCCGACCACCGAGCCGACGCCGAAGACGAACAGCACAATGGTGACGGTGGACGCGGAGATGCCTGCGTGATCTGTGAGGTACGGCGAGATGTAGGTGAACACCACGAACAAGGCAGCCTGGCTCAGGGCGGTGAGACCGATTGCCCACAACACCGGGCCGCGCGTGAACACACTCAGTTCCGAGGCGACACTGCCGGTCTGGTGCGAGGGCGCGGCGTTCCGAGTCGAGGCGATCAACGCAGCGGTGACGAACAACTGGAACAGGGCGACGATGGCGAAAGACCAGCGCCAACCCAGCTGCGAGCCGATCAGCGTGCCCAGCGGAACGCCGAGGACGGTGGCCAGGTTGAGACCGAGCGTCACTCGAGCGATCACGCGGCCCTGAAACTCCGGCTCCACCAACGAGGTTGCCAACACCAGGCAAAGTGCGAAGAACGTGGCGTGGGGGAGGGCGGTGATGACGCGGAATATCACGAGTGTCGCGAAGTTCGGGGCCAGCGCGGTTCCGATGTTGCCGATGACGAACAGGGCCATCAATGCGGCGACGAGAGGTGTTCGAGGAACACGGGTGGTGGCGATGGTGAGCAGTGGTCCGCCGATGACGACTGTGACGGCGTAGATCGTGATCAGCAGTCCTGCAGTCGAATTGCCTACGCCGACATCGGAGGAGATGTCCGGCAGAACTCCGGCGACGAGGTATTCGACGGTTCCCACCCCGAATACTGCGAGCAGCATCCAGATGATGGCCGCGTTCGCGTTGACAGCGGGCGCTTCGTGGCGTGTCTCGGTGACCATTTCACTATCCCTTCGTGGTGTTGTCGTGGCCGGTGTATTCGACTACTGCGCATCCCCAGGTGAACCCGACACCGATGCCGGTGAGCATGATTCGGTCGCCGGGCTGCACTGTTTCGGTGCGGCGAAGCAGGTCGAGGCCGAGCAGTGGGTCTGCGGCACCGGTGTGGCCGATCGTGCGACCGAGCTCGACCAGCGTCTGATCGGGTCTGATCTTGAGAGGCTCGAAGCACTGCTTTCGGAGCAGCACATTGCCGAAGTTGGGCACGATCCACCGGGCTATCTCACCGTGATGGGTCGACGAGTCGCCCAACGCCGTTTCGGCGCAACGACTCAGGGCGGCCGCATTGCGAGACCAGAACTCGTCGATGGTGTGCGTCTGGGTGAACCCGCCGACGCGCGCGCGTAGATCGATGGGACCGTCGGTGCCGTAGACCGGCATGTCCAGTCTGTCGTGGCCGCGGTGCATCTGCTCGAGGTGTGCATCGGTCACCACTGATGTGGACAGCACGCGGAAGGGGCCGGGATCGGGTCCGACGACGGCGGCAGCTGCACCGTCTCCGTAGACCAGTCCACTGTCGGACTTCCACCGGTCGAAGAGCGGCATGCGCCACGCGTCGGACGCGGTCACCAGCCCCTTGCCGCGTCCGTCGAACCAGCGACCGATCATCTCCATGCCCACGATCGCGCCTGCGCATGCGGTGCGAATCTCGATGGGCAGGCAGTCGTCGATGCCGAGTTCGTTCTGGATGTAGGCACCGCAGTTCCAGGCCTCCAGGCCGTTGTGCAGGACGACCGCGTGGACGAGTAGATCGATGTCATCACTGTTGATTCCGCTGTCCTGCAGCGCAGCTCGGCCCGCCAGGATGGCCATGTCCGGTGCGGTCTCGCCGAGTTCCGGGTTCGAGACCGCCGCCGATATCTGCCCGGTCTTCTGATGTTCGACTTCCTCGAACCGCCCTTCCTCGATCATATCGGCTGCCTGCACTCGAGCTTCGGGCAGATAGGAGCCGAAGCCCTCGATGTACAGGCTCTCCCACTTCATGACGCGACCTTCGTCACCGAGACGTCGCCCGTCAGAAGCCCGGTGTTCTTCCGCGCGAGGAGAGACAGCGCGGACGCGATCTCGTCCTGCGTCACGTCGTTGGCGAAATGGTGTCCCCCGATGCCGACAGGGAGCGGCAGTCGCTGACGTCCGTCACGATGGCGAACGGTGTCTGCGAGTGCGACGTCGAGTACGCCCTTTCTGGACAACACCTCGTTCCATACGGGGAGGCCGAGCTGCTTCATCACCGTCAGGATGCGATCGAGGTCGTCACCGCTGAGGCTCCCGCGCAGGAATCCCAGCGCGGAGGTGAGTGCCATGTCGATGCTGACGGCCTCGCCGTGCAGCAGAGCGGGCAGCGCTTCCATCTCGAGTGTCGGTGAGAATGTGTGGCCGTAGTCCACGCACCGCTCGAGGCAGGACTCCCACAGATTGGGTTGCAGCTCTTCGAGCATGAGGTGGATCGACTCGGCAATGACTTGTTTTGCAGCAGTGTCGAGTTCGGCAGAAGAACCCTGAAAGTTGTCGCCGATCAGGCGTTGGCCGTACGTCTCGAGCAGCTCGAACAGATCGATCGACTTGATCAACGCCATCTTCAGGATCTCGGCGAGGCCGTTGGACAGGTGCCGGTCGTCGAGGGTGCGCAGGAATGCACGATCCACATAGGTAGCGATGGCCGGGGCGTACGTTCCGAGGCGGTTCTTGCCCATGCCGTAATTGACGCCCGTCTTGACGCCCACTCCGGCGTCGACGAGACCGATGAGAGTGGTGGGAATTCTGATGTACGGGGTACCGCGCCGATAGACGCTCGCGGCGAATCCGACGACGTCGAGCAACACTCCGCCGCCGATGGCGATGACCGGCTCTCGGCGTCGGTCGATACCGAACCCGTTCATGGCGTCGACAACTCGGATGACCGAGCTCCACTCCTTCACCGCTTCGTCGGCACGCATGGCCACGAACGATGCGGTCACGCCGTGGTGCTCGAAGTATTTTCTGATGCGATCGCCATGTATGCGATCGACATTGGTGTCGATGACGATGAGGCGCCTGTCTCCATGGGTCAACGGTGCTGCGCTGCAACCGTCCAAGAGCTGAGTGTTGTTCGGCGCAAACAGATCCCGCGCGGCAAGGACGTGGTATTCGATCTGCTTGACTGCTTGGACTTTCCACGCCGAGTCGGTGTCTGCACTGTGACTGAGTCCGAGCTTGAATGAAGCGGCACTACGCATGTGTATCCCCCTGGACGGTGATGTGCACTCTCGGGCTGTGTTCACTCTCTGCCGTGCTGTGGCGAACCGAGGTTCTTACTGGAGCGTAGGGTATTCGTTTATCGATCGCTACAGGAGTAGACTAGATCACAACTGCGGGAAACGGTTGTGACGAAACACAGGAGGGTCTATGGCAGGCGTGCCGGGTCAAGGGCGGAAATTCGATGTCGAGACCGCGCTGGATCAGGCAATGCTCGTGTTCTGGCAACACGGGTACGAGGGGACCTCTGTCTCGATGCTGACGAGCGCTATGAGCATCAACCCGCCGAGTCTCTACAGCGCGTTCGGTGGCAAGGAGGGTTTGTTCTTCGCGGCGGTGGATCGCTACCTCGCCACGAGCGGAGACTTCATGGACCGAGCATTCGCCGAGGAACCCCATGCCGCCACGCTCATTTCGAGGCTGCTGTACGACGCGGCGGCGCACTACACCGATGAGTCCTGTCCGGGCGGCTGCCTGATCATCAGCTCGGCCGTCGGTGTCACCGAAGCCAACCAGACCATCGCAGATCGATTGCGCGACATGCGCAATGCCAACGTGTCACTACTGGCGAAGCGGATCTCCGACAACGTTGCCGACGGGGTGTTGCCCGTGTCGTGGGATGCCGTCGATGTAGCCGAATTCATCGGCGTGATCATTCAGGGCATGTCGCAGCGCGCGCGAGACGGGGCATCTCGCGCTCAGTTGGAACGCGTTGCCGACATGACTCTCGCCTCGTTGGGGCCGGCGCACTCGCTCGCGCGCTGACGGTGATGGGTGTCGCGTCACACCAGCTCGATGACGTCCAACGCTCCGTCTGCGTGTGAGCTCCGCAGCCTCTTCTTGTCGTATTTGCCGACGCTGGTTTTCGGGACCTCGTCGATGAAGGTCCAACGCTCCGGCAACTGCCAATGCGCGACGCGACTGTCGAGGAACTCTTTGAGCTCCTCTGCCGTCACCGAAGCACCCTCGCGGACAACGACGGCCACCAGAGGCCGCTCGTCCCACTTCGCGTCCGGCACACCGATCACCGCGGCCTCACGCACGGACGGGTGGCCCATCACCTGGTTCTCGAGTTCCACCGACGAGATCCATTCGCCACCGGATTTGATGATGTCTTTGGTGCGGTCGGTCAGTCTTAGGTAGCCGCCTTCGGAGATGGTGCCCACGTCACCGGTGCGCAGCCAACCGTCGTCGAACTTGTCGTCCGCATCGGCGCGGTAGTAGCTGCCGGTGATCCACGGGCCACGCACTTCGAGTTCGCCGACGGTCTTGCCGTCCCACGGCAACACCTCACCGGCATCGCCGACGAGTCGTGCTCGCACTCCGGCGACGAATCGTCCTTGGGTGCAACGCAAGTCGAACTCGTCCTCCGGGGACAGGTCGGCGTCGGGCTTGCCGGAGGTGCCCAGTGGCGAAGTCTCGGTCATGCCCCATGCCTGGGAGATGTGCACGCCGTACTTGTCGTGGAATGCCCGCATCAGACTCGGCGGGCACGCGCTGCCGCCGACCACCACATCGCGCAGACTCGACAGATCCGCCGGGTGATCCTCCAGATGCACGAGCAGGGCCTGCCAGATCGTCGGAACCGCGGCAGCGGCCGTCGGCCGCAGCGTCGACATCATCTCGGCCAACGGAGCCGGCTGCAGAAATCTGTCCGGCATGATCAGGGACGCACCGACCATCAACGCCGAATAGGGCAGTCCCCACGACATCGCGTGGAACATCGGCACAATGGCCAACACTTTGTCGGACTGCGCAATTGCCATGGCGTCGGTCATGCAGCCCTGCATCGAGTGCAGATAGATCGACCGATGCGAGTACACGACGCCCTTGGGATCGCCGGTGGTGCCCGAGGTGTAACACATTGCGGCAGCGGACCGTTCGTCGAGCTCAGGCCAGTCGAATTCTTCCGGCTGACCCGCCAGCAAGTCCTCGTAGCCCAGTACTTCGATACCGTCGGGCGCAGTGACCTGCGCCGGGTCGACCCCGACCACGATGAGATGACGCAAGGTCTCGAAGGTCGGCAACAGGGGCGTCAGCAGGGGGAGCAGGCTCGCGTCGGCGATGATCACCTGATCCTCGGCATGATTGACGATGTACGTGAGCTGCTCGGGAAAGAGTCGAATGTTCAGCGTGTGCAGCACCGCGCCCATCGCAGGAATCGCCATGTAGGCCTCCATGTGCGGGGCGTTGTTCCACATGAACGTGCCGACGCGCTGATCGTCGTCGATGCCGATCGACCGTAGACCGTGCGCCAGTTGTGCTGCCCGCCTGCCCAATTCTCCGAAGGTCACCGTAGTGGGGCCACTGTCGGTCCAGGTGGTGATCTCGGCCGAGGAGTGAATGGAGGTCCCGAATCGAACCAGCTGGCCGATGGACAGTGGGGTGTCCTGCATGGTGCTCTTCATCGATCTCGCTCCTGAAGTCTCGGCCTACACGTCGTTGTGCTGCGCGTCACACCATGCACGATACGGACTTACTCGGACGCGTGGTCTCGGGTACCTCGGATTCGGGCATCGACCTCGCGAACGGTGTCCCGATAGATGGCCGACGTGGGATCGATGACCGCGAAGTGACCACCCGGTCCTTCGAGGTAGGCAACCGAATCCGGGCCGGCCGCAGCGGCGGCGTAGTACGCCCTACTGATCTCGAGCAAGTTGGGGTCATCGGAAACCGCACTGACCACCAGATGCGGGACACCGAGCGGAAGCCTCGAGATCGGAGAGGATGCCTCGTACGTCTCCTGCGCACCGGCGAATCGCGCACCGATCGCATTCGATACCGCGCCCTCGCCGAGCCAGCGCTCGTCGCCGACCCTCAGATCGAGTACACCGGCGAGGCTGACCGCAAGGGCAGTTGTGACCGGCTGTCCCACGGAATCGGCCGCTACTCGCAGTGCGAGTTGACCGCCCGCCGAATGGCCGAACAGAACGACGCGAGACAGATCCAGATCGCCGGGTGCCGTCGCCAACGCTGCGAGCGCGGATGCGACATCTCCGGTCGTGGCATCCCACTCGTGCTCGTCGGGGCGACGGTATTCGACGTTCCAGGTCGCGAAGCCGCGCTCCGTCAGATCGACGGCCATCGCGTCCATCAGGTCGAACTCCCAGCGCGAACGCCAATACCCACCGTGAACGAGCACGGCAACGGGAAAGGGGCCAGCACCGCCCGGCACGCGCAATTCGGCGCGTTGCTCCGGGTGCTCCCCGTAGTTCACGATCGTGCCGGGATGGAAGCGGTGAAAATACACACTGTCGATCGCGAAGCGCAGCCCGTCGAGTCCGCGGCCGCGAATGTGAGCGCGGATGCCCGGAGATCTGTCCGGTGCGCACTGCCCGAGGTCGACTCGAACCGCACTGCTGTACGACGACGCATCGACGGGGATTCTGTCGCCGGGAACAACGATGACCTCGTCGGATCCGGTTGCGGCGTCGACGATTCCGCCGGACAGCCCGCGTGCGTCGAGAGCCCTGGCCACCAGTTCCTGCGCGGTGGTGGGATCGGCGAACACACCGGGCGCGGCGATGATGTCGATGTGCTTCGAGACGTCGTTCATGGGTTTCACGCTACCCACCTGGCGTCGACCGAGCCCGAACGGCGAGTTCGGGCTCGGTCGAAGGACGCGAATCAGGCGTCGACAGCCTCGTTCAGCTCACGCAGCCGGGGCAGTGCGCGGTTGGTGAGAAGGTCCTCGCGGGTCTCGGCGGAGACAGCCATGCTGTCCTTCCACAGTGACCGGCCTGCCATCGCTCCGCGGGCACCGTTGGCGACGGCGATGCGGACCTGCTCGATGAACGTCTCGTGATCGACGCCTGCCGAGAGCACGGCCCACGGAACACCCTGTGCCGCTTCGGTAACGGCCTTGCAAGCATCGGCCGAGCCGGGGTAGGGGAGCTTGAGTACCTTGGCGCCGCACTCGACCGAGATGCGCGTGGAGTCGGCGATGATCCTGCCGAAGCCGGCCTTGTAGTCCTCGTCGGACTCGCCCTCGAGCTGGTAGGTCAGGATCTCGACGATGAGCAGCAGACCCTCGGCGGAGCATGCCTTGACGAGATCGCGGATCTCCTCGGCCACACGGGAATCGACCCCCTGCTGCTCGGGGCGCATGTAGAAGAGCATCTTGGCGACGTCGCCGCCGAGATCACGCACGACGCGCGGAGTGACACCGTCGACGAAGCGGGTGTAGCGCAGACCGTCGGTCTCCTCGAAGCCCGACGCATCCATACCGACCACCAGTGCGGTGTTGCGCGAGAGCACACCGTCGTCGACGATCTTCGGCAGTGCCACCTCCGGGTCCAGCAGGATCGCCGGTGCGTGATTGCCGAGGTAGCGCACCAGATCGGCCTTGGCTTCGGCGAGCTGCTCGACTGTGATCGAGCCCGGTCCGTCGACGGCGTCCTTCATGACGGCCTTCATGCCGTTGCGCTGATCTCCGGCGACGATGAGCATGTTGCCGTCTGGGGTGGAGATGGCAGCCATTCCGCGACGTTCGAGGGTGGTGAGTTCGTTCATCTTCTTCTCCTGGTGGGTGTTGGGGTCGAGCGCAAGTGGGACAACGTTGTCTCACTGCAGAAATGTGGGCTCAGGTTTCTATGAGCGCCAGTAGGCGGGCAGCGAACAATGCTGCCCCGTAGGCGGTGTCCTGGGAGCGGGTCGAGACCGAGACGCCGGGCAGCACCTGAGCTCGCGCGTCTCGCACGCTGGCCATCCCGGCCCAGCCGCCGGTGAGCAACGTCGTCCTGGCGGGCGGCACCTCGGCGTCGAGTGCCTCGATGAGTCGAGCCACTTCGTCGTTGCCGTGCAACAGAATCGAACGGAACAGCTCGGCCGAATCGATCCCGTCGGTACGGACCGTGATGGACAGAACGCCGTCGTCGTTGCGGGCACCCGCGATGTCGAGACCGCCATCGGTGAACGGCCCACCCGCGGGCAGAGCGCACACTCGCTGATCCAGTAGATCGCGACCGGCTCGATCGTTGATGTCGCACAGCTGCAATGCCCGTCGCATCAGCAAACCGGTCTTGACCCCGGCAACGAGTACGTGTTGACCCGGCACCACGTGGCGAACCGAGTTGATGAGATGCTCGGCGAGCCTGCTTCGCGCGGCTGTGGTCAACGGAGCGTCGAGTACCCGCAGCAGAACCTCGGCGGTGCCCATCGACACGTGGTACCGATCGTGAGGGATCGCTCCGCCGGACACTGCGGACACGAGATGGTCGTGACCGGCCACAGTGAGGCGCGCGCCGGCGATGGACTCGGGAAGAGTTGCCGCGTCGGCGGTTCCGAGGTCGGTTCCTGCATCGACCAAGGGCGGAATGAAATCGGCTCCGACGCCCAAGTGCGCCAACATCTCCGACCAGGGTTCGCCGCTGTCCTGATCGAGTAGTCCGGTGCGCGAACTCAGCGAGTAATCGGCCACCGGCCGACCGCCGAGGGACAGTACGACGAACTCCGGCAGGTTGAACCAGCGAAGCCCGTTCAAGCTCAGTCCGTTGTCGCGAAGGTGTGCGATCTTGACCACCGAGACCTGTACGCCGACGGGAAGCCCGGTCTTGCCTGCGAACTGATCGCGCAATTCGGTCGGCAGGTTGTCGACCTGCTGCTGACCGCGCGGATCGAACCACGCGAAGGCCGGCGCGCGGACAACGTTGTCTCCATCGAGAAGAAAGCCCGTCTCGCCCATCCCGGACACTGCGATGGCGTCGATGCGGGCGGCCGGATCGCCGGTGACGTCGGGCAGCCGACGCGCGACGGCGTCGAGCAACTGCCCGATGGTGGCCAGCAAGTCCTCTGCGGCGAGGTCGGTGGTTCCGCCCGGGCCGTGCCGCCACGGTGTTGGACTCTGCTCGATGAGCAGTTCGGTGCCGGCATCGTCGGTGACGAGTACTTTGACGCCGGTGCTTCCGAGGTCCAGTCCCGCAACAAGTCTGGGGTTCACGGAGTTGGTCTCATTTCTGTACGGGTAGGGGGAGGGCATGCGAGAGTCTTTCCACCAGCGTGGTCGGCGCTACCTGTTGCTCCGGTTCGAGATACGGATCGTCGAAACACTGCACCAGGCGATCGAACGCGAGGGTGCCGATGCGATATGGGTCTTGGTCTATGCACGTCACCGACGGGCTGACGGCGTCGGCGAGCGAGAAATTACCGAACGACACCATCGCGACATCGGTGCGGTCTATTTCGTGCAGCACCGACACCACGGCCGTGGCATGTCGTGCATTGGCGACGAAGAAGGCGGTCGGCGGGTTGCGCAGTGCCAGTAGCTTCTTGACGACGGGCCGCACCGAGTCCGCGGCGTGGGACACCGGGGGAGCGAGAGCGGCCTCGGGCTTCTGTCCGAGGTCTGCGAGAACGTCGAGGTACGCCTGCCGGCGCAACTGGGCGGTCTGCAGTCGATCGTCGAAGCCGAGCAATGCAATTCGAGTGTGTCCGCTTGCCACCAACTTCTCGACGGCGCACTTGGCGGCACCGTAATCGTCCACAATGACCGAATCGAATCCCGAGATCGACCGGTCGATGGTCACCGTGGGCAACGTTCGACGCCGAGGCACGAGGAAGTCGCTGTGATCGCCTACCGGCGCGAGAATGATGCCCCGCACGTGCTGTCCGGCGAGCAGGGCCAGCTGATCCCGCTCGCGCTGGGCATCGAACCCGGTGCTGCCGACGATGACCGCAAGGCCGTGTTCGAGCGCGCGATCCTCGACGGCACTGACCAGGGAGGCGAAGAAGACGTCGTCGATGGAGTCGACGATGATGCCGATCGTGTTGCCGGATCCTGATTTCAGTGACCGAGCAGCGGAGTTGGGAACGTAGTTGAGCGTCTGGACCGCGGCCTCGACGCGCTCGCGCAACTCCGGCAAGACCGTGTCCACGCCGTTGACGACGCGTGAGACGGTCTTGAAGCTGACGCCTGCCAATGCGGCGACGTCTTTGATGCTGGCGCGCTCGGTCACGTGAACTCTCGATCGGAGGAGTGTGCTCGCGGTATCAACTATGCGAGACAACGTTGTCTTGTATGATTCCCTCTATGACTCATGTCTGTCAAGACATCTCCGTGATCGATCGCGAACGGCTGCCGGTGCTTGTCGTCGCGGGTGCTGCGGGAAGCGGCAAGACGACTCTCGGGAGGGAGCTGGCGAGACGGTTCGGTACGGCTCTGCTCGACTTGGACACACTCACCAATCCGCTTCTCGACGAACTGGATTCGTTGCTGGACGGTCCGCATTGGAACAGTGCGGGCCCACACTCGGAACGCATCCGAGTCGGCCGATACGCCGTACTGCTCGCCGCTGCGCGTGACCTCGTGGACATCGGTCAGCGTCCCGTTCTGGTCGCACCGTTCACCCGCGAATTGACGGCAGGCGCGGAGTGGGAGCGACTGGTCTCGCACATGGCCCCCGCTGCAACGTTGGTCGTGCACGTCGACGGGTCGCCGGAGCTGTTGGCGCACAGGCGCGCTGCGCGTGGGGCGGAGCGTGATGCCCATCGGCCGGTGGACGCCCCGGCGGCCAAGCCACTCGTTCCCCATCTGCGGGTCGATGCCGAACTGTCGACCCCACTGCAAGTCGATCTGGTTGCGCACGCGCTCCAGGATCAGTCGCAGCGGTGATCGGTTCCGGGCGTGCAGGATCGACGCTCGATCAGCTCGACGCCGAGAATGTTGCGGCGCTTGTAGCGCTTGCTCGGATTCTCGATCCGTCCCAGTAGTCGCTCGATGGCCAACCGGCCGAGGCGGGCGGGATTCTGATCGATCACCGTCACCGGGGGCATCACTGCGTCGGCAAGGGGAAAATCGCCGAACCCGACGAACGCCAGATGCAGCAAATTCATCTGTTGCAGAACCGGCACACATGCCATCGCCACTCGTGCGTTGGACAGAAACAGTGCGGTAGGCGGACTTTCGAGCGCGGTCAGGTCGGTCAATGCCACGCGGGCATCCTCGCGGTCCAACACACCCAGAGCGACGAGAGCGTCGTCGAAGTCGATTCCGTGTGCGTGCAACGATTCCCGATACCCCTCGAGCCGGTTTCGGCTGGTCGGTATGCCGGCGCTGTCGCCTATGACCGCGATGCGGGTATGTCCCAGATCGAGGAGGTGGTCGGTGGCCAACACCGCCCCGCCGTGATCGTCGTCGACGAAGCTGTCTGCCTTGAGTCCGTCGGGAGCCCGATCGACGAACACCGTGGGGGTCTTGTCGATCCACCGCTCCAGATAGGAGTGGTGTGCACCGGTCGGCGCGATGATCAAGCCACTCAATTGCCTACGCAGCAGCGACTCCACCAGAGCCTGTTCCTGATCGCCGTCGTGACCGAGGCTGGTGACCAGAACGGCCATGTCGTCCTGTCGCGCTCGTTCCTCCACCGCGCGCGCGATGGAGGAGAAGAAAGGATCGTCGATATCGGGTACGGCCACTCCGATGGCTGCCGCCTGACCGTTGCGAAACGACGTGGCCATCGTATTGGGCACGTAGTTCAGCGAATTCAAGGCCTCGGTGACGCGGGCACGAGTATCGGGGTCGACGTGAGGGTCGTTGTTGTAGACCCGTGAGACGGTCTTGGCGCTGACCTTGGCCAGCGCCGCGACGTCTTGCATGGTGGTCATGATCTACCCCCGTCTGCTCGTCATCGTCTCGTCAGCGACTGGTGTAGCCGCCATCGACTGGCAACGACACTCCGGTCACCATGGAAGCATCATCGCTCAGCAGGAACGCAATCGGCGCGGCAATCTCGTCTTCGGTGGCCCACCTTCCCAGCGGCATCTGTGCCAGGAACGGCTCCTCGATCTCGGGGCGACCCCAGTAGAACGCAGACATCTCTGTCATCACGACCGTCGGGTTGACACCGTTGACTCGAATTCCGTGTCGGCCGAGCTCGAGTGCGGAGACTCGAGTGATGTTGTCCAGGGCGGCTTTCGAGGAGCCGTACGAGATGTGGCCGGTGAGGGCGACCAGGCTGGCCTGGCTCGAGACGTTGACGATGGCACCGGTGCCTGCGGCGATCATGGCCGGGACGGTGTACTTGATGACCAACAGTGCGCCGCGCGCGTTGATGGCGATGACCTTGTCGAAGATCGAGATGTCGGTGTCCTGAGGTGTGGCGATCTCGCCGCCGAATCCTGCGCAATTCACCACGCCGTACAGCTCGAGGCCTTCGACAGCCTCGCGGACGCTGTCCTCGGAGGTCAGATCGAAGGCCAGGGGCGTTGCGCCGGTCTCGTCAGCCAGTTTGTTCAGTGCATCGACCGATTGGCCCGCCGCGACGACGTCGGCACCGTCGGCCACCAACCGCCGCACAGTCGCCGAGCCGATGCCTCCGCTGGCACCTGTCACCAAAATCTTCCGGCCGTCGAACTTCGCCATGGGGGTCTACCTTCACTGTCTCCGAATGGTCATGTCATCGATGTCATCGGCTCAACCGAGCCCGCGTATGTCATCGGTGTCATGGACGGTACCCCAGCCCGGTTGCGTCGGCGCAGAAAATCGCGAGATTGCGTATCGACCCAGTTCAGAGACGGTACCTTCCGGTCCGATACGGGCTTCTCGCAGGCGCGGCGCGAAGGGTGTCGCGTATGTCCATGTCACCGGTGACATGAATTTTCGCGAAACACGTGACAAATGCGAGTTGTGTGGGTCACACTCGTAAAACGACGAGCCCCGAAGGGAGCTCGACCTGCTTTGCAGACCACGTCCTCGGACCGTGCTGCAGGCGCCGGTGGGGGTGTCCATCCCGCACTCGAAGCTTCTCGATTCGACCTAGGAGTATCCATGGCCAGCGTTGCACCTGTTGCGACACCGATCCTCGAAGCGAGGGGATTGTCGAGGAGTTTCGGAAACGTGCGCGCCCTCGACGATGCCGACTTCGACATCTACCCGGGTGAGGTCGTCGCGCTCATCGGCGACAACGGCGCAGGCAAGTCGACAATGGTCAAGGCGCTCTCGGGCAGCCTGGCCGTCGACACCGGCGAGATCCTGTTCGACGGAACCGCTGTCGATCTCGACAGCCCAACCGTCGCAGCGGAACTCGGTATCGAGACGGTGTTCCAGGATCTTGCCCTCGCGCCGCACCTCAACGCGCAGCAGAACATGTTTCTCGGACGCGAACTGCCGGCGAAGGGGCTGCTCGGTCATCTCGGTTTTCTCGACGTCTCCACGATGCGCAAGCAGTCGCAGGACGCGTTGAACGAACTCGGTGCCACCGTGCGTAGTCTGACCGTCCCGGTCGGAGCGATGTCGGGTGGGCAGCAACAAGCCATTGCCATCGCGCGAGCCGTCGCCTGGGCCAAGGGCGTCGTCTTTCTCGACGAGCCCACCGCAGCGCTGGGAGTCGTCCAGACCCGCAACGTGCTCGACACCATTCGCCGGGTGGCGGACAGGGGCGTGGCCGTGGTGTTCATCAGCCACTCCATGCCGCACGTGATGGAAGTTGCCGACCGGGTTCAGGTGCTGCGCATGGGCAAGCGCGTCGCCACCCTCGACGCCAAGAACACGACCATGGAAGAACTCGTCGGCGCGATGACCGGCGCAACCACCGGAGCCACACGATGACCAACCAGACCATCAGCCCCTCCCTCGAGCCGATGCCGCCCGGCGACAAGCCGTCTCGCCACTCCTTCGATCTGGTCGAAGCGCTCGGTAAGTTGGCCCGGGTTCAGGTGTTCCAGATCGTGCTCGTCTTGGCTGCGATCTGCCTCGTGTTCTCGATCATGGCTCCCGGCAGCTTCCCCGAGTGGGGCAACATCCGCCAGATCATCCAGAACGTCTCCATCCTGGCCGTTCTCGGAATCGGCATGACGTTCGTCATCGTCACCAGCGGCATCGATCTCTCGGTCGGCTCCGTTCTCGTCTTCTCCGGCGTCGTCTCGGCCAAGACCATGGCCGCGATCGGCGGCGACGGATGGGGAGTCGCCGCCGTCGGAATCGTGGTGGCTCTGGGCTGTGGCCTCTGCTGGGGATTGCTCAACGGCTTCCTGATCGGTAAGGCCAACGTGCCTCCGCTGATCGTGACTCTGGGGACCCTCGGCGGCGCTCTCGGGCTCTCGCAGGTCATCACCGGAGGTGTCGATATCCGCGACGTACCACCGGTTCTGGTCGATACCATCGGCTACGGAAACTTCCCGGCCACCACCATCCCCCTGATTTCGAGCATCGCGTTGGTGCTCGTGGTGATCTTCGGAATCGTGCTGCATCGCACCAAGTTCGGCCTCTACACCTTTGCCGTCGGCTCCAAGGAGCAGTCCGCTCGACGCGTCGGCATCAAGGTGGACATGCACCTGGTCAAGGTCTACGCACTCTCCGGAACTCTTGCCGGGCTCGCGGGCATTCTGTCTCTGTCCCAGTACGGCACCACCGCCATCGCCGGTCAGTCGCAGACCAACCTCAATGTCATTGCGGCAGTGGTCATCGGTGGAACGAGCCTCTTCGGTGGCATCGGAACCATGTTCGGCACCGTCGTCGGACTGTTCATCCCTGCCGTGCTGCAGAACGGTTTCGTCATCGTCGGAGTCCAGCCGTTCTGGCAGCAGGTCGCCGTCGGTGCTGTGCTCATCGCAGCGGTCTACTTCGATCAGCGTCGACGCGACGCAGCGAGCCGAGGTCAGTCGCCCAGCTCCCTCAAGAAACTCTGGTCCCGAAGTCCCTAGTTCCGGCCGGCCTCGAAACTCCCCCTATCGCAATCCCTTTACAAGAAAGTCGACCATGATCACATCACGCACCGCCGTCGTTGCACTGAGTGTCGCTTCGGTCTCCGCCATGTTCCTGGCGGGTTGTTCGTCCGACTCCGGAAGCGGTGGCGGCAGCGGCAACATCGCCTTCATCCAGGGCGTCAGTGGCGACGAGTTCTACATCAGCATGCAGTGCGGAATCGAAGCTGCGGCGAAGGATGCAGGCGTCACCGTCGACACCCAGGGTCCGGTCAAGTTCGATCCCACCCTGCAGAAGCCGATCGTGGACTCGGTTGTCGCATCACGGCCGTCGGCGATCCTCATCGCGCCCACCGACGTCGCTGCCATGCAGGCGCCCCTGGCAGCAGCCTCCAAAGCAGGCATCAAGGTCGTCCTCGTCGACACCACCCTGGAAGACCCGTCCATCGCGGTCTCCTCCATCTCGTCCGACAACAAGGGCGGCGGCGCAGAGGCGTTCAACGCGATCGAGCGGCTCAGCCCGGCCGGCGGCAAGGTGCTCGTCATCTCCACCGATCCCGGTGTATCCACTGCCGACGCCCGAGTGGCGGGCTTCGAGGAAGCCGTCGGCGCGAACCCGGCCTTCGACTACCTCGGCGTGCAGTACAGCCACAACGACCCGGCCGAAGCTGCTCGTCTTGTGTCGGCTGCCCTGGCCAAGGACCCTGACATCACCGGCATCTTCGCCGCGAACACGTTCGCAGCCGAGGGCACCGCAACCGGAGTTCGGCAGGCGGGCAAGCAGGATCAGGTCAAGATCATCGGCTTCGACGCAGGCCCCGCACAGGTGAAGCAGCTTCGTGAGGGAACAGTGCAGGCTCTGATCGCGCAGCAGCCCGACACCATCGGCACCGACGGTGTCGCGCAGGCCATGGCCGCAATCAACGACCAGCCGGTCACCGCCGAGATCTCGACCGGCTTCCACGTCATCACCGCCGACAACATCGACGGCGAGGGCGCGCAGTACGTCTACAAGTCGTCCTGCTGATCCTGACGTGTAACCCCTTGAACTGCGGTGGTGCTCCTGGTGGCAGAACATGCCCGGGAGCGCCACCGCACACCACGTTCGTCCGACCCCGAGGACCTGTCATGATCGAGCTTCGTCGCACCACATTGAACGACCTGCCTGCGGGCGTCGCGAAGCCCGAGTACGACGCGGACGAACTGCACTGTGGCGTGGTGCATTTCGGGGTCGGTGCGTTTCACCGCGCGCACCAGGCAGTCTATTTCGATCGCCTTCTCGCCGCCGGTCATCTCGACTGGGCGTTGTGTGGAGTGGGAGTCCTGCCGGGAGACAGGCGAATCGGAGAGGTCTTCGACGCTCAGGATCATCTCTACACCGTCGTGACCGTGGACCCCGATGGCCGACGCGACGCGCGGGTCGTCGGTTCGGTCGCGGACTTCGTCTACGCACCCGACGATCCGCAGGGAGTGCTCGACGTGCTCAGTTCACCCGCCACGATGATCGTCTCGCTCACCATCACCGAGGCCGGCTACGGCGTCGACGATGTGACCGGGGTTTTCGAGCCGACCGATCCCGCGGTGCTGGCCGACCTCGAGGACCTCTCCACCCCGTCGAGTGTCTTCGGGTTTCTCACCGTTGCTCTCGCCACCCGTCGGTTCCACGGAATTCCGCCGTTCACGGTGATGTCCTGCGACAACATCGTCCACAACGGAACGGTCACTCGCACCGCGCTGACGTCCTTCGCGCGACACCACGACAGCGACCTGGCCGACTGGATCGACGCCACGACCGCGTTCCCCAATTCGATGGTCGACCGCATCACCCCGGCCACGACATCCACCGTCGTCGACGACCTGCGACGCGACTTCGGCATCGACGACCGCTGGCCGGTCCAGTCGGAATCGTTCTCACAGTGGGTACTCGAAGATTCGTTCTCGTTCGGGCGACCACCCTTCGCCGACGTCGGCGTGCAACTCGTGACCGACGTCGCCCCCTACGAGCACATGAAACTGCGCCTGCTCAACGGTTCTCACCAGGCCATGAGCTACCTCGGCATCCTCGCCGGCTACACCCATGTGCACGACGTCATGGCCAGTCCTGACCTGCGCGAATTCGTCGCGTCGTACATGCGTGCGGAGGCTGCCCCGACACTCGCGCCGGTACCGGGAATCGATCTCGATGCCTACATCGAGCAACTGCTGGAACGATTTTCGAGTCTGGCCGTTCGCGACACTCTCGAACGTCAGATCGTCGACGCATCTGCCCGAATCCCGAAATTCGTTCTGCCGGTGATCCGAGACCGACTTGCCGAGGACCGATCCGTCGATCATGCCGCTCTGGTTCTCGCCGCGTGGTGTGCAGTGTACGAGCGCGGGGACATTCGGATGATGGACGCCGATGCCGAACGCCTGCAACGATTGTCGTGGGAAGACCACGACAATCCGGGAGCGTTTCTGACCAACCGGGCGGTGTTCGGGGATCTTGCGGGCAGCCCGAGACTGCGAGGTGCGTATCAGCGAGCCAAGCGTTCGCTGCAGGACAGCGGTGCGCGCGGTGCTGTGCGCCGGGTGCTGGAGCAGTCGGCGGCTGGTCAGACCTTGTAGTAGACCACCTGGTGGCTCGTGGCCAGCAGACTCCCACTCTCGGTCCACAATTCCGCTGTCTGGTCGAAGTAGCCCTGGTGGAAGCGGCGCGCCCGTGCGGTGCCGAGGATGTATCCGTCGGCGTGCTGCTCGAGATCCTCGGGCGTCGCGAAGTAGTGGGTCGTCAGGGAAATGGTGCCCGCCGGAACGTACGTGCCCAGCCGTTGGAAGATACGTGGATAGAACACATCGCTGAGCGAGGTCAGTGCAGCGAAGTCCAGCGGCCGCGGCGGGGTGTCGCGAATCCACAGAGTCTCGGTCGAGTCCGCTGATTCATGGTTACTCAGTGCGCCTGCCACGAAACGCATCTCGTAGTTCCGAGCCCAGGCGATGGCATCGGGAAGCCCGCCCTGCTTCGTGTCGGCGGGGGAGGAGACCGCGGGGGCCGTTGCCTCGATGTTGTCCCAGGTGTCGCGTCGCGTACCGAACACCGCTGTTGCGGTGGTGGCTACTGCACCGTTCTGCGTCAGTTCGAGATACCAGTGCTGGTTGCTTCGGTTGGTCCGCACCGGGCGTGCGGAAACCTCGAAATCACCCTCGGCAACCGGACCGGCGAAATTCACAGTCAGTGAGACCGGCGTTCCCAGGTGTTCCGGGTGCAGTTCGATGGCCCGGATGAACGTCGCCGCGGTGATGCCACCGAACGGGCCAACCATGTTGTTGTACGGTGGCGACGTCTTTCCGTTGTAGGTGCCGTCGCCGACCACGTCGAGCGCGACTGCCTCGTCGAACGGATGCATGGTTCTCCTACTGCCTCGGACGGTGTGTGTCATCCGATCGTAGTGTCGCCTGCATTCAGTCCAGGTCCTGGCCGCGCTTTTCCGGCATCCACACCATCGTCAGGAACGAGATCACAGCGGCTGCCGCGAGATAGTAGAAGAACCAGTCCGCGTGGCCCGCGTCGGACAATGCGTTGACCAGTAGGGGAGCGGTGCCGCCGAAGAGCGCAACGGTGAGGTTGTACCAAGCTCCGATACCGACACCTCGAAGCTCCGCCGGGAAGGCCTCGGCCAGAACGGCAGGGATGATGGCCGAGCACATCGCGAACAGCAGCAGGCCGACGCAGAAGACGATCAGCAATTTGGCGAACGACGGCCCGATCAGCTTGGAGAGCGGGATGATCAGAATCGCGAACAGTGCAGCGTAGGTGAGCAATTGCGGCTTCCGACCGATGCGGTCGGCGAGAGCGCCCATGGGGTACTGCAACGCGACGAACATGGCTGTCGCGATCGACAAGGCCACGAACACGTCGTTGGCGTCCGCTCCGCGTTGCTTGACGGCGTAGGGCGTCATCGCGGAGAAGAACGTGTAGTAGGCGAGCGTAGCGAGGAGGACGAATCCCACGACCTGCAGAACGGCGCGAGGATGGTGTTTCATGGTCATCCACAACGGGTTTCGCACAGCCTTCGCCTTCACTGCGTTGCGCTCCTGATTGTCGGCCTCGGCCATGCCGCGTCGCATCCAGAGCCCCACTACTCCGAGCAGTCCGCCGATGAGGAACGGTACGCGCCAACCCCACGAGTTCAGTTGGGCGTCGTCGAGTGCGAACGTGAGGTACGCGCCGAGCAACGAAGCGAGGAGAATGGCTGTGCCGGTGGAGATGTAGTAGAAGGACGAGTAGCGGCCTCGTCTGTCGTTCGGGGCGATCTCGGCGAGGTAGGCCGACGCATTGGATACCTCGCCGCCCATCGACATGCCCTGCACGATCCGGGCCAGCAACAGCAGAATCGGAGCGATCCACCCTGCGACGGCGAACGTGGGGAGCACGGCGATCGCGAACGACCCACCCGACATCATCGCGATCGTCAGTATCATCGCCTGGCGTCGGCCCTTCAGATCGGAGAAGCGTCCGATCAACAATCCGCCGAGTGGCCGAAAGAAGAATGCCACCGAGTACGTGGCCAAGGTGCTCAGTAGCGCCAGAGCCGGGTTGTCACCGGAGAAGATCTGAGTGGCGAAGTAGATCGAGAACGTGGCGTAGACAGTCCAGTCGTACCACTCCACCGCGTTGCCGATACTGACTGCAAGCAGTTGCTTCTTCGGCATCACGTGCCGAGTGGACGCCGATTCGGACTTCACTGACATGGCGATCTCCTCATCCGGTACCGACACTGGCAGCCTATGCGGCCGGTACCGTCCGGGTGCGGAATCAGGACCGGCGTGTGGTCACGGGATGATGCGTTGTCCCCTCAGATCGGCGACTATTCCGGCGAACATCGCCTCGGTGTCGACGAAACGATGAAAGCCCATGCGGCGCGCCTTGGAACCGTCGGAGATGACGTCGTAGTCCCAGGAGAACACGAAATCGCCGAAACTCCAGGAAGATACATCGCCGTAGGGAGTGGGCTTCAGATCGTGCTCGGCGACGATCGAATTCCATAGCGACTCTTTGTCGGCCATCGCATCGGCCAACGACATCGGCAGTGGAGTGGCGGTATCCACACCGAACAGGCCAGCGATGCGAGGCCACATGTCGTTCCAGCGGAAAAGGTCTCCGTTGGTGATGTTGAACGCCTGGTTCGCGCAATCGGGAGTGGTTGCAGCCCAGACCGTCGCTTCGGCGAGCAACGATGCATCGGTCATTTCCAACAGCGATCCGAACGCACCGGGTTTGCCCGGGAATCGCATCGGTACGCCGAGTTTCTTGCACATGGTTGCGTAGACTGCAATGACGGTTGCCAGATTCATCGGATTTCCGAGCGCCACACCGCACACCACAGAAGGCCGGATGGCCGACCAGGTCCATCTCTTACCCACCTGACGGGTTTCGAGGAAGTGCTGTTGGTCGACGTTGAACTCGGGTGGCATGTGCGGTGGATCGGATTCGCGGGCAGGCGTTTTGAACGGACCCAGATGCGCGCCGTACACCTTGTATCCCTGCATCAGGCTGACGTGTTCCAGATTCGGAGAACTGTCCTCGATCGCCGTGACGACGTTGACGAGCATCTCCAGATTGGGAGGAACGAGCTCGGCCCACGTGGGGCGTTCCTGATACGCAGCGTAGAAGATGTGCGTGACGTCCGTCAGGTGCGAGAGCTGGCGTCGAGTCTCTTCTGTGTCGAGTAGATCTACCGAAATGTGCTGAAGGCATTCGCTGTCGATACCTCCGCGGCGCGACAGGCCGATGATGTCCCAAACCCCGCTTCGCTGCAGGTGGGCGACGAGATTTCCGCCGATCACTCCGTTGGCCCCCACGACTACTGCTCTCTGCATGAGCTATTCCTATCTGGATATCGCGATATTGCGATGTCTGAACCAGTAGAACACAGATCGGGATATTGCGATATTGGAGTACGCTTCGAGGGTGGCTGACGAACTGGACCCCGCGGAGCTTGCGGCAGTGTTCGGTGCCCTGAGCAACCCGGCGCGACTGGCGATCATGCAATGGCTCAAGGACCCGAGCGATTTTCCGCCGCAGCTCGAACCGGCCGAACAGGTAGGGGTGTGCCTCAAGCACATTCAATCCAGAGCGGGTGTCTCACAATCGACGGCCTCGCAATACATGGCGGTTCTTCAACGCGCCCACCTGGTGACGAGCACCAAAATCGGGCCCTGGGTGCACTACAAACGCAACGGTGACTTCCTGGACCGATTGGCCGAAACGATCAGGACCGACCTGTGAAGGCATCGATGGCCTGATCGACCGCGCTGCCGTTCGGATGCACAGCCAGAGCTCGCAATCGCAGTGTGTCCTGGCCGGTTTCGCGAGCGATGGCCGCGAGATCGATGCGTTGCAGGAGCTTCTTCGTCACCGGCCGTTTGCTGTCCCAGAATGCCAGGGCCGCAATGAGATCAGTCGCTTCCGGTCCGGTCAACAGCGCATGGGCGACTGCACATGATGCGGGATCCTCGAAAGGAAGCAAGTACGTGGCATCGTCGAACACGGCTGGTTTGCCGTCGTAAGGGCCGACCATTCTGAACTGTGGAATCTTGTGGAACCCGGAGATCGCAATCTTGTAGGGAGCGAACGTGTACGGACCGACACCGAAGATGCAGAAGCGGGCCCTGTTGCGGTAGATCGACGACTTCCGCCCGTCGAGCGCAGCGGCGTTGTCGGTCAGGTACTTCCACAGCTTCGGTGCAGTCGACGCAAGTAGCTCGGTGTCGTCGCCGGTATGCGATTGCGGCACGATCATCCACCTGGACACCGAGTCCAGCTTGTCGCGGTAGACATCGGTGCACTTGAACAGTGGGAACAGGTAGTCGGGTTCGACGTCGACGCCGATTCCCGGTTTGTTTCGCGGACCGTTGTTTTCGATCAGCTCCATGACGCCGGCGGCGTCATGCTTGATGCCCTGCCGCCAGGTGAGTGGGCTGGCACCATCGAATTGCATGCTGCGCTGGTACGCATCGACGTTCGCGACGAGTTGACCGTCGACGACCCCGATTCTGTTGGTTGGTTGTGACGCGTCGACGCTCGGGTATGTCTGCGCGGTGTAGTCGGTCTTGCCCGGCCCGAGTTCCACGGTGAACCAGCAGGCATCGACCCCTGCGTCGAACCATTTCTTCGCATCGATGATTCGTAGACTCGAACCGGTCACGGGAAGCTGCTGCTGCGCGCTGTGCAGCAGAACGTTGCGCGCGACCTGGGTCTTGCTGATCATCGCGATGGTCACTGGCCTATCGCTGAACTCGGTGAGGAGTTTGATCCAGATGTATTCTGCGATATCGAAATTCGAGCTGCCGGTGATCGCGTCGATTCCGCGGGCATTCTTGCTGTTCGCGCGGGAAGGGCGATTGGCGGAATCGAGTACCGACAGTTGCGAGTTGGTCACCCACGGTGGGTTTCCGATGACGAGAGTCGGGCCTGGCTCCGACGTCCAGTCGACATCAGACGCCAGGTCGAAGTCGAAAATCGACGCAGTGACAACCCTGCCGAATTGTGATGCAAACGGGGCATACTCGGGCTGCACCTCGATCCCGACGCGCTCTGCTTCGGGGTGACTCCGGGCCATCACCGACAGGAAGTTCCCGACACCGCAGGTGGGTTCGAGAACACGGGTCCATTTGCGACGGGGCAGAGTGTTGACCAACGCGCGCGCCAACTCGATCGGGGTCTGGAAGTCCCCGAACTCGTTGTTGGGCATGGGTGCCTCCGGCAGTGGTGCTGATAGGTGCGTTCTGTGGCACAGGAGCATAGCCTGCGGAGCGACCCAGAGGCTCAGCATCACACCACTGCCTGAGGCATTAAAGTGAACTGGGATGAAGCTTTCGCGCGTTGCCTTACTGCTGTCCAGTCTCGTCTTCATCGGTAGCCTCGTGTGGGTCGCCGTCACCGCGGGCGACGAGATACCCGCGCACTTCGACGGATCCGGTCAGGTGGATCGGATGGACTCGAAGCTGTCGTTCCTCCTGACGATGGGCGGCACTGGGTTCGTCATGATCGGGTTGTTCGTCAGCGTCGGTTGGTGGCTGCCGAAGCTTCCGGCTCAGATGGTGAATCTGCCGACTCGACGACTGCACGAGTACTGGACTTCCGCCGAGAATCGACCCGAACTGAATCGCAAGATGTCCGAGGACCTCGATTGGATCGGAGTCGTCACCGCAGTGCTGTTCGCGTGGATATGCGTCGTTGCTGGCACGACCACTGGTGCGTCGGTGAGCGTCTGGGTCTTCGTGGTGCCGACGGTGCTTTATGTGGTGGCGATTCTGGGATATGCGGCCTTTGTGTTCATGGGCAGTCGTTACCGTATTCCGAAGGACTGACTGCGTGGGGAGTGGACATGGGATGGAATCCGTTCGATCGGCGGTCGAAGGATCAGCGCGCGATCGACGGCGCATTGGTCGATCTCGGCAAGCCGGCGTGGCGCGGTGCGCATGGCCACTTCGTCCGAGATGCACTCACCTCCTGGCGTCTTGCTGCCACCTCGACTCTGCATGATCCCCCGACTGCGACCAGGCTCGACAGAGTGCGCAAGGTCGTAGATCGGGAGCCGGCAAGTCGAGGACAGGCCGACATCGCCGAACTCGAGAGCCTCCGTAAGACGGTCACCGGCAGTGTCGTCTACGTCGTCGCCGCTCTGGCCACTGCTATCGAAGGCCTGGCGGCGTGGACGGCGGATGACGTAGCGCATCGGATAGTGCGCATCGACCTGTCTGCGGAAGTGGCCTCGGTAGCGCGCAGTGCAGGGCTGCTCCAGGCTGCCTTCGATCGTCTCGGTGGCCCACCGTCGGGTCATCTCGCCAAAGATGCCGAGGTGCAAGCGATGTACGCCCGACGCACCGAAGCACTCGCCGATCGCCAGCGCACCCTGATACTGCGATTGACTGCCCTGCGCTCGTATCTGGACGGACTGATGGATATCGAGAAGGAACTCGAGAAGATGCGGTAGAGCATCACGGGTCTCCGGACTTCGCCGAACTCGAGGAGCGCGAGAGCGATGAGCTGGCGTCCTTGAATCTCAGTGCAGCGCGTGACCTGTTCGACGAGGCGACCGATCGCATCGGAGTGCAATTGCGCGAGGCGGCAGAAAAGCTCGGGGATTCCGGGCAGCGCTGACGTTGGTATCGACTTCCATACCAAACTTTAGATCAGTAAGGTTTGGTATGGTCCATCGATGACGGATGTTCAGGTCGCGAGCCGATGGCCTGCGGTCGAATTCGAGCGTCGACCATGGCAGGTGTCCGATACCTACACCTCGCGCGCCCAGCGTCGGCTGCATCAGGGTGACTATCGCGCGTGCGTGCCGGCGCGTATCGCGGATGCGGATTTGGCGTTGCCTGCGCAGCTGCTTGCGGAATCGGAGGACGCTCTCCGTGAAATCGTCCGCTTCGACCAGTACGCCTCGGTGCAACTCGGTCCATCGGTCGAGCTTGCACCGATGAGTTCGATTCTGCTGCGAACGGAAAGCTCAGCGTCCTCGCAGATCTAGAATCTGACCGTGGGAGCCAGGGCGCTCGCACTCGCCGAATTGGGTTCGCCCACAACACGGAATGCATCGATCGTGTCGGGAAACGTCCGCGCGATGGAGGCTGCTCTCGAGGTGGGTACGTCCATCGACGCATCGAGTGTTCTAGCCATGCACCATGTGCTGATTGAGCCGAGTGGCGACCCTCAGCCCGGCCGATGGCGCACACAACAGGTGTGGATCGGCGGATCGGACATCGGCCCGCACCGCGCGGCATTCGTACCGCCGCATCACGATCGGTTGCCGGACGCGCTGGACGATCTCTTCCATTTCGCGGCTCGCTCGGACCTTCCGGTCATCCCTCAAGTCGCAGTCACACATGCGCAATTCGAGACGCTCCACCCGTTCACGGACGGAAACGGTCGCACCGGCCGCGCGATCATTCACGGAATGCTCCGTAGGGCCGAGGTGACCGAGCGAGTGACGGTTCCGCTGTCGGCCGGATTGCTGACCGATACTGCCGGCTATTTCGAGAGCCTCGACGCCTATCGGAGGGGAGATGTGGAGGCAATCGTTCGGAGTCTCACCGCGGCGACCTTTCATGCCGTCACCGGTGGGCGACGGTTGGTCGACGACCTGGCCGCCGCTCGGGCCGAGTACATCGAGCGCATCGTGGCTCGCAGCGACTCGGTCGTCTGGAAGCTCGTCGACGCGCTGGTGGCGCAGCCGGTTGTCGACAACGCCTATGTGCGAAGCACATTCGGAGTCAGCGAGATCGCGGCTCAGCGAGCGATCGACAAGCTGGTCGAGGCGGACATACTTCACCAGACATCGAAGGGGCGACGAAACAGGGTCTGGCAGGCGGATGAGATTCTCGCTGCGCTGGACCGCTTCGCCGGCGGAATCCGGCGCGTCCGGTGAGATCGGGCGTGGCCGCCGTGCCGAGCTGTGGACGTCACTGCACCTCGGCGCGCTTGGACTTCACTTTCTTGATTACGAACCACGCGATCAACGACACAACGATGCCGATGACGATGTACTGGAACACCGAGGCGTAGTTCTCGACGTAGTGCCAGTTCTCGCCGAGGAAGTAGCCGGCGAGCACGAAGATCGAGTTCCAGATCAGGCTGCCGAGGGTGGTGTAGAGCAAGAATTGCAGAATCGGCATCCTCGATACTCCGGCCGGTATGGATATGCCCGAGCGGACCACCGGGATCATGCGGCCGAAGAACACCGCCGACCGACCATGACGGGTGAACCAGTCTTCCGCTTTCGTCAGATCCCCGGTTCCGACGAACGGCATCTTCTCGACGATGGCGTACATCCGGTCGCGACCGAGCTTGATGCCGAGCCAGTACAGAACCAACGCGCCGACGACCGAGCCTGCCGTCGTCCAGAACAATGCGCTGAACAAAGTCATCCCGCCCTGCGAAGCGGTGAATCCCGCCAGCGGCAGGATGATCTCGCTGGGTAGCGGCGGGAAGAAGTTCTCGGCGGCCACCGCGATTCCGGCCCCGGGGCCACCGATGGCCTCCATCAGACCCACTGCCCATCCGGCGATCCCTCCGAGGTCGCTGTCGGCTGCGGCAAGGGAGGAAAGGTCACTCATGCCAACGACTGTACGAAACTGACGGACCAGAAATCTGCTCACCAGGCAATATGCCCGAAAATTGAGACATATGGAACACTCGTCTATGTGAACCGAGTCTCCCGAGTAGTCCCTGCTGTTGCCGCCGCCACACTGCTGCTGAGTGCCTGTGGGTCCTCGGATTCGCCAGAACCGGCACCGAGCACCACGGGCGATTCCACCGCGTCGGCGTCGACGTCACCGAGTTCGAGCACTGCGACGATCTACAACCTGCCCGGTAGCGGCGTGTTCCCCGAAGGCATCACCGCCGCGGACGACACGTTCTACGTGACGTCCACCTCGGACGGCGCAGTGTTCCGCGGAACCGTCGGATCCCCGGATGTCTCTGTGTTCTTGCCCGGCGGTGCCGACGGACGCACCGGCGCTGCCGGGATCGATGTCACCGATGACGACGATCGGCCCGACTACTTGGTGATCGCCGGTGGAGCGACAGGCAAGGTGTGGGTGTACGACGCCAACTCCGGTTCGCTGGTGGCCACGTTCACCAACGGACTCGGCACCGACGCGACGTTCCTCAACGATGTTGCGATTGCCGACAACGGCGATGTCTTCGTGACTGATTCACGTAGCCCGGCGTTGTATCGCATTGCCGTTGGGCAGATCGTAGCTGGGACGCAGGACGCTCCGTTGGAGACGTTCGTGAATTTCGACGGCAGCCCGTTCGTCTACGGCGAGGGTTTCAACGCCAACGGCATCGTCGAGAACGACAATGAGACAGCGTTGATCGTCGTGCAATCGAGTACCGGCAACCTGTATCGGATCGACAAGACCTCGAAAGAGGTCACCCAGGTCGACCTCGGTGGAGCGACGCTGATGAACGGCGATGGGATGGAGATGGACGACGACACGCTGTATGTCGTTCGTAATCGCGACGGCCTGATCGCAAAGGTCGATCTCGACGATGACGGCCGAACCGGCGCGGTCACCGGTGAGGTTACCGACGTATCGTTCGCCTACCCCACAACCGTTGCAGCAGTGGATGATCGGCTGCTCGTGGTGAACAGTCAGTTCGACAAGCGTGGGGCAGAACCCGTCGAGCCGTTCACGGTCAGCTCGGTTCCGGAGTAGAGCGGCTTCGCCGCATGTGCACGGAAATTCGGTGCAGGGACCGAAGTTCTGTGCACCACGATCAGTCGGCGACGATGGCGTCGATCTGGCCCAGCGCCAAGGCCATACCCTCGTCCATACCCATCTCGACGAGTTCCTCGAGTTGCTGTACGGAGTCGAATCGCGTCCGAATCGTCATACGCGTTCTGCCGTCGACATCCTCGAGTGTGGCGACTGCGTGAGTGACCGGCAATGTCGACGACGGATTGCCGGTGTCGTCGGCGAACCCGTCGTCGAACGTGAGCGTCGTCGGGGCGGAGATATCGGTGAAAAGCCACCAGCCGGCGGCCTTCTCGCCGTCCGGCCCGGTCATATAGTACGACGCCCTGCCACCTGGAACGAAGTCGTGGCTGTCGAATGTCGCGGGCCACGTCGGTGGTCCCCACCATTTTTCGAGCTGGCGTGGGTCCTCCCAAATCTGCCAGACGCGTTCGACTTTCGCGTCGAACTCGGCGACCATGGTCATGGTCAAGTTCTCTGCGTCCTTGTGTGAGCTGATGAACGGCATGGTGTTACCCCTTCTTGTCCTCACCGAGTAGGTCGTCGATCCGGTCGACACGGTGTCGCCAGATCTCCTCGTAGGCTCCGAGCAATGAGCGTGCGTGTTCGATGGTGTCCAATCGAACACGCACGATCTGCTCCCTGCCACGCTTGTGTTTCGTGATCACGGCGGCGCGCTCGAGAACCGCGACGTGTTTTTGTACTGCGGCAAAACTCATGGCGTAGTGAGATGCCAACTCCGAGACCGACTGTTCGCCGACGGTGACCTTCGCGACGATGTCACGACGTGTCGTGTCCGCGAAGGCGTGAAATAGGCGATCGACCTCGGCGTCACTCATCTCATCTACAACCATGCGGTTGTACGTTAGGCGTCCGTACTGGAGCAGTCAAGACCTGGCTCGTCCGCATGCTCGGCATCGGTTGGTGGACTCTGTCCTCGCGATGGTTCTCCTTGTGGAATTTCTGGTTCAAAATTGGGTCATCGATCCAGCTCGGGTTATATAATTGGACTTGACAGTCCAGTAAAATTGGTGGCACTGTGATGCATTGTGTCCCAGAACCCGTATTCGGCCCCCACCTCGACTGCCGGTATGCGGTGCGCCCAGGCGCAGCAGCTCGGCTGCGCCGATCTGGTGGATGCTTTGGGTCGTCGCCATCGTCACCGTGCCCACATTCTCGGCTTGAAAAGTCCCACTCCCGGCCGGATTCTTTTCGGTCCGGCCGCGACGATCGCGTATTTCCCCAGTTGCGCAGCACGTTCGGGCGTCACCGTGTCGAATTTTCGATCGTTGTTCCGTGAGGCCGTCGGCGATGAGCCCGGTGGAAAGGTGCTGGTGCTCGGTGCCAACGGTTACCCGGACGTGTCCGTCGGGGGTGGAACGAAACTCGGTCGCGTGCATCACTATGGGCTCGCCGGAGTGCTGACCGACGGAAGACTCCGAGACTTCGCGGAGCTTCGTTCGTACGATTTCGCGGCGTACTGCGCAGGTGAGGCAGTGGAGGCCGGTGGTGCTCTGATCACTCCCCGCCACTCGAACGTGCCCGTAGTCCTCCACGGCGTCGGCATCATGCCGGGCGACTACGTCTTCGCCGACGGGTCGGGTGCGGTGGTCATTCCCGGTACCGAAATCGACGAGATCCTCTGCGGTGCAGTAGAAGTGAAGCGGGAGGACGCAGAATTTCGCAAGCAGATCGCACAAGAACGTGACACTGCGGGCGATAGTACCCGCGGACGGCTCGAACGATGAGTGATCTCCGGCCAGAGGAACATCGAGGGCGGTCGCCGGAAACACACGACACTGCGGGTTCCGGCCCGTCTCATGGCCACGGACCCGACGAGATAGCCAGGCGCTCAGGCGATGTGGAGGGCCGCGAGATGTTCGCGTGTCCGCACTGTGGGCATCGACTCAGTATGTTCAGAGAGGCGCGGTCCAGTCCAGGCGACAA
Organism: Rhodococcus ruber; assembly: GCF_027270735.1. GTDB lineage: Bacteria > Actinomycetota > Actinomycetes > Mycobacteriales > Mycobacteriaceae > Rhodococcoides > Rhodococcoides rubrum_A. Next base: position 208,752 of record NZ_JAPWIJ010000009.1, read on the forward strand.
GGCGGCAGCGTGGGTGGCCGGCGTTGCTGGATCCTGGCCATTTTTGCTGATCATGTTGCTGGCTATTCTCGCGTGGTTCGTGATCAATGCAATTTCGCCACTGTTCGATCCACGGTCGTCAGCAATGCTCGACTACCTCGGAACAGTCCTCGCGATCACTGCGGCATTGCAGGGGCCGTTGATTCTGCTCTCTCAGCGACGTGAGTCCGATCGTGACCGTGCACGGGATATCGAGACTTTCGTGATTTCACAGAACACCGAGGCAGACCTGCACTCGATCAGCCTTGCCGTCAACACCGTTCTCGAGCAGTGGGGGCGAGATCGGGCCGCGCATTCTTCGGACGAGCCTGGAAGCAATCGCGAGGGCGATGAGCGAATGTAGGAACCGCTCTGCTCGGGGTTGTCACGAGTAGCGCTCCTCCCGCCATGGGTCGCCGCGCAGGTGATAGCCATTCTGTTCCCAGAAGCCGGGGTCGTCCGCAACCATCATCTCCATACCGAGAACCCACTTCGCGCTTTTCCAGAAGTAGAGGTGGGGCACGAGCAGTCGGGCGGGACCCCCATGCTCCGGGGTGAGGGGTTCGCCTTCCGCCTCGGTGGCTATCCAGGCTTGGCCATCGAGGAGATCTTCGAGAGGGAGATTGGTGGTGTAACCACCGGCGCTACTGACCATGACAAAGTCGCAACTGGTCTCGACACCGTCGAACAGACGGTCCAGAGACACTCCACGCCAAGTCATGTCCAGCTTGGACCAGTGAGTGACGCAGTGAATATCGGTGACGATGTCCTCGACACCGACTTCGAGAAGCTCACTCCAGTTCCACCGGTGCGCGACCTCGTCCTCGGTCCTGATGGTGAAATTCCATCGGTTCTCGTCCACCACGGGCGTCGGTCCGACCGAGAGCACCGGCCAGTCGTGGGCGAGGGTCTGCCCGGGAGGCAGTCGAGTGTCGATGGACTGTCGCCGTTCTCCGAAACCGCTGTTGACAATTCCCACGACTGAACCTTCCATAGGGCCTTCACTGCCGCGGTTTGCGCGAACGGGAACCGTACCGCGGCATCCAGCACAACGGTTCCAGAAGGGTTGAGAGTTGGACCTATAAGACCAAAGTGTTATGAGTGAATCGAACAGGAGTAGCTATAATAACCCATCGGCCAGGAATATTTGGACCATGGAGTCCGTTCTTGTATTCGATGGCGCGGCCGCCGCGTCAGGTAAGAGGAGGAGTCCACGTGACGACCAATGAGTACCGCAAGACCCCCGAGTCGCTCAATCGGTTGACGGAGATCCAGCATCGAGTCACCCAGCAGGACGGCACCGAGCCAGCATTCCGCAACGAGTACTGGGACACTCACGAACCGGGAATCTATGTCGATGTCGTCTCTGGTCAACCGCTGTTCTCGTCCACCCGAAAGTTCGACAGCGGCACTGGATGGCCGAGCTTCACGGCCCCCATCGACGCCGATGCCGTCGCGACCGAGACCGACCGGACTCTTGGAACGGTTCGCATCGAGGTGCGTTCGACTGGAGCCGACAGTCACCTCGGGCACGTGTTCCACGACGGACCCGCGCCCGACGGCACGAGGTACTGCATGAACTCGGCCGCACTGCGCTTCGTACCCGTAGCGGCGCTCGTGGAGGAGGGGTACGGCCAATTCGCAGCGTTGTTCGACACCGTTCAGCATTCCGAGAAGGGAGCCACCTCATGACAACCGAGATCGGTAACGCCGGGGACATCACGCGCATCTCGGGAGCGGAGACGGCCATCTTGGCCGGAGGGTGCTTCTGGGGTATGCAAGACCTCATCCGGCGCCGGCCCGGCGTTCTCGCAACCCGCGTTGGATATACCGGCGGAGACAACGTGCGTCCGACCTATCGCAACCACCCGGGGCACGCCGAGGCCATCGAGGTCGTGTTCGATCCCTCGCAGACCACGTACCGCGAACTTCTGGCGCTGTTCTTTCAGATCCACGATCCCACGACGCTCAACCGGCAGAGGGGCGACCGCGGAACCAGCTACCGTTCTGCGATTTTCCCGGTCACACCGGAGCAGAAGGCCATCGCTCGCGACACTGTCGCCGATGTCGACGCGTCGGGTCTGTGGCCCGGTCAAGCGGTCACCGCGATCGAAACGGTCGGCCCGTTCTGGGAGGCGGAGCCTGAGCATCAGGACTACCTGAGGAAGTATCCGGACGGGTACACCTGCCATTTCCCCCGCGCAGGCTGGGTGCTGCCCGGCCGGAGCTCGTCGGGCGCGGAAGCGGAGTGAGTCTTTTGGGTGGGCACGGGCATGTTTCGGGCCGGCCCACCCGGAGGCACCGACCGTGATGCCGATGCCACTAACCTGGCGACATGACCGACAGCGTTAGCGGCTCCCGCCCGCGCCGCGTGACTGCTCGCGGTGCCGCGACGAAAGCGCGGATCGTAGAGGCGGCCGACCAGTTGATGTACGAGCGCGGTGTCGTCTCGACGACTCTGTCCGACGTCCGTGCTGCGAGTGGCACCTCGAAGTCTCAGTTGTACCAGCACTTCGCCGAGAAGAGTGACCTCGTGTCAGCGGTCATCGAGGTACGCGCCGACGCGGTGCTGTCGCAGCAGCGGCGTCGTCTCAACAGGATCGAGTCGTTTCGCGGACTCGAACTGTGGCGTGACGAGCTGGTCGAGCGTAATGCCATCCGAAACGGTGCCTTCGGGTGCCCACTCGGCGCGCTGGCCAACGAGATCGCCGATCACGACGGAGACACACGCAAAGCCATTGCTGCCCACTTCGATGCCTGGCTGCAGCTTTTGATCGACGCAATCGACGAGTTGAAGGCGCGCGACCAGCTGACTGCGCGCGCCGACTCGCACGCATTGGCGACCGGTTTGTTGGCCGCACTGCAGGGTGGATATCTACTCGCCAAAACGGCCCGAGACGTCCGCCCTATGCGTGTGGCGCTGGATATGGCGATTTCTCAGGTTCGGGTGTACTCGACGGAAACAACCCCGGCCGAGCAATAGCGCGGGGGGCCTCTGCGGATCGGCTGCCCTCGGCTCTCGTCCGTACTCTCGAGTGAGCGGCGTTTCGCAGTCTCACAGATTCAGCGCAGCGGAAGATCGAGGATCGAAGGGATCATTGTGATATTGCGACCGGCCATGCTCGGGACCATGTCGATACTGCTGGGCGCGCTCATAGTTGTGGTTCTCGATATTCACACCGCGTGGCAGACGCCATCGCATCTGCGTCGCACGATCAGTGAATACGGACTCGGCGCGCAGCAGTGGGTGTTCTCGATCGGGGTCGTCCTGCTCGCGTTCGGCTCAGCACTCATTCTTGCGTCCGCGCTTCGGTATCGCCTCACTCGGCCCGCATCGGCCGGGTCGATCTGTTTGACGCTGTGGACAGTAGGGCTCGTGGCCGTCGTCGCTGTGCCGAAACAGGATTGGTCGAACAACGCGTCACTGAGCCTCGGCGGGTCGATCCACCGGCTCGGTGCCGCTGTGGCGTTTGTCAGCGTTCCTGTTGCGGTCTTTGCGTTTTCTCGGCCCTGGATTCGCGACGGCGTGTGGGCAGCCCGCGCGCGAATCACTCTGGGCCTGAGCATGCTGTCGGTCGTGACGCTGCTGCCCATCGTGTACGCACTCGCGGTCGGTGCCACCGGCTCGCGACCTTGGTATCGGGTGGTCACCCTCGGATACGTGGAGCGTGTGCTCGTCGTCGCCGAAGTGATCGCGTTGATCTCGCTCGCGCTTTGGGTGTGGGCAGCCGAACGTAGGAGTCTCGCTTCTGTCGAGTCGCAGGAGATCAGGGCCTCGCAGCCCGTCTAGGGAACCGATCGGGCTCCTGTCGCGTCTATCTGTTCAGTGACGTCGGTGGCGAGAGGGCGAACGTATGCGGTCAACGGGTAGGCATCTGCTTGCGGCAGCCTGCGCTTCGGCGCTGTTGCTGACGGGGTGCGCCGCCTCGACGCAAGGGAGCGCTGTCGCGAGCGGGGACTCGTCGACTGAACCGACGACGGTGGCTTCGGGACCGAAAGAGCCATTCGATCCGTGCACTATCCCCAAACCTGCGGTGACAGCAAGTGGGCTGGACGTGAGCACGGAGAGGCCGGATTTCGCGGGCATTACGACGTACCCCGGTTGGAAGAACTGTGCGTGGGATGGGCCGACCGAAACGCCGTGGTACTTCTTCATCGCCCAGTCATCGATCAACTCGCTCGGCCAATTCTTGCGCAGTCCGCAGAATGTAAATCAGGTTCCAGTCCACATAGGCCCCCGCGCTGCGGTTCAGTACAACCTCTCCGAGGACGGTGATCCGCCGGAGGGGTGCAGGATTGCGCTCGAAGCAGGCGGCAACCTCTTGATCTTCATCCTTCACAAAATTGGGTCGAAAGACTTGTTGGGTGACCCCTGCGCCGAAGTCAACAAGCATGCCGAGGACCTTCAGTCCTACTTGCCGAAGTGAAGGGCACGCCCCAGTGACCGACAAGACGCTAGGTCTGGCCGACAACCTTACCTATTGGCGATCGTTGCGCGATCAGGCCGATGTCGGCGAACTCCACATCGAGGCTGATGTTGCGGTGGCCTGCGACAAGGCGTGTTCTGACTACCTTGAAAAACTGGACAAAATGTTCGAGATGACCGTCGGCCTGTCGTCGCCCGAATCGTTCGGCGACTTGCCGTCAGCCCAGATGCTCGGTGCCAAATTCCATCGGCTTGCAGTCGGCGAACAAGGCTCCGCTCGCTTCGCGATCAAGCAGCAGATCGAGATCATCAAGACGATGCGGGAGTTTTTTCAACAGTACTTCACGAGTGTCGAGGCTACGGATGCCGATACTGCGGCAACAGTCGAAGCGCTGTCGCCACCGCGATAGACGAAAAATCCCGACGACCCAGTTGCTCGGTCGTCGGGATCGATCGTTCGAAACGTGCTGCTAGCGGGCCAGTTCCACTTCGTTTTCCTCGTCGACGAAGGGATCGCCGTTTCGCGGAGCGTTGTAGCGCTCCAGGTCGAGGATTCCCTCGCGCTTGGCCACGATGGTCGGCACCAGCGCTTGGCCGGTCACGTTGACCGCGGTGCGGCCCATGTCGACGATCGGCTCCACCGCGAGCAGCAGACCGACACCGGCGAGAGGCAACCCGAGTGTCGACAGCGTGAGGGTGAGCATCACCGTCGCGCCTGTCGTGCCTGCTGTTGCCGCCGAACCGATGACGGATACCACGATGATCAGCAGGTAGTCGGTGATGGTGAGGTCGATGCCGTAGAACTGCGCGACGAACAGAGCTGCGATTGCGGGATAGATTGCCGCGCAACCATCCATTTTGGTCGTCGCCCCGAGCGGCACCGCGAACGATGCGTACTCACGCGGCACGCCGAGGTTGCGTTCGGTCACACGCTCGGTGAGCGGCAGGGTTCCGATCGACGAGCGTGACACGAAGCCGAGCTGCGTCGCCGGCCACACTCCCGAGTAGAAGTTGCGCACCGAAAGGCCATGGGCGCGAACGATCAACGGGTACACCACAAAGAAGACCACAGCCAGGCCGATGTAGATCGACACGGTGAACACGCCCAGCGAACCGATCGCGTCCCAGCCATAGGTGGCCACGGCGTTACCGATCAGAGCAGCAGTGCCGATCGGTGCCAGACGGATGATCCACCACAGCACCTTCTGCACGATGGCCAGCAACGAGGCGTTGAACGCGAGGAAGGGCTCCGCCTTCTTGCCGACTTTCAGCGCAGCAATTCCGATGGCTGCGGCAATGACCAGCAGCTGCAGGATGTTGAAGCTCAGCGATGTGGTCGCAGCACCGTCGGTGACCGTGGTCTTCGCACCGAGGGCGAGGAAGTTGTTCGGTACCAATCCTGTGAGGAACGACCACCACGACCCGACACTCGACGGATCTCCCGCCGAGTCGGCTCCCGCGCTGGTTCGCGAGCCGGGCTGGGCGACCAAGCCGATCACGATCCCGATGATGACGGCGATGAACGCCGTGATGGCGAACCACCACAGCGTCTGAATCGCCAGACGGGCAGCATTCGTGACCTCGCGCAGATTGGCGATCGAACTGACGATTGCGGTGAACACCAGCGGGATCACCGCGACGGTGAGGAGCTTGACGTAGCTCGAACCGATGGTCGACAGCGTGCCGACCAACCAGTTCTCGTTGCCGTCGGCCGCGTCGGGCATCGATCGGGCGATCAACCCGAACACGACACCCAGGATGAGACCGGCGACGATTTGTGGACCGAACGCGGTTGCCCAGGTAGGGACACGGCGCGTACGGGTAGCGCTGGGCGCAGACATGGTTATGCCTTTCGAAAACGAAGAGGTGCCGACATCAGGTGTGCGACAGAATGCTCATCGGGCCGACATGCCCGACGGAAAGGTTGAGGTCTGGAGGACCGTCAACAGGTAGCGCTGGCCTGCAGACGCAAGTCGACGTAGCGTCGAGAGGTCAGCAGCGGATTCACTGATAAGACGGTACTCGTCGTACATCCGGGGCGGCGGGGCAGGGTTCTTCTGAGGGTTCACTGTGGAATCGATGTGGGTGCGCCGCGGTGCCGATGATGCGCCGTTTTCATCGGCTACGTTGAGTTCTCCGCCGCCGACGAAACGAGATCATGAGTACGAAAGCAAAACCCCGAGGACTGGTCCGGCGACTCCTGCAAACGGCGTCTGCCCTCGTTGCAGCACTGGTAGCGGTCGTTCTGGCGTCGGCCGGTTGGGTTGCCTATGCGACGGCGGGCAAGGTCCACGACGTGGACGATGCACCGGATGCGCCCGTGGCGATCGTTCTCGGCGCGCAGGTGCGCGACGGCAAACCGATGCGGTTTCTCGCCGGGCGACTCGACACCGCCATCCAGTTGATGGCGGCGGGAAAGATCAAGGCGATTCTGGTCTCGGGCGACGCAGACGGTAACTCCGGCAACGAGATTCAGGCCATGACCGACTACCTGATCGAGCACGGCATCGACCCCGCCGTGATCATCGGCGACGATCACGGCATCGATACATACGACACGTGCGCTCGGGCAAAGGAGACCTTCGGCGTCGAACGTGGCCTGATCATCAGCCAGCCCCTCCACGTCTCGCGCGCCGTGGCGCTGTGCGAGGACATGGACCTGGAGGTCGACGGCGTGACCGCCGATTGCATCGACTGCAATACGCTGGCTGTGGTGCGGAACTACGCGCGAGAGTTGTTGGCTCGCCCCAAAGCAGTTCTCGATCTGTGGTCCGGACGTGATCCCGTCGTCGTGTCCCCGCCCGTCGATTCGCTCGCGACCATCACCGGCACATGAGCGTGCCCGACGGCGATGTCGCCGTCCCGGCCGTGGTGAGAGAGTTGGCAGGGTACGACGGAATCGAACCCGTGTGGTCGAATGTGTTGGGCGGTATGACATTCCGCCTCGGCGAGGCACGGTACATCAAGTGGACACCGGCCGAGAGCTCGGTGGACCTGGAAAACGAGCGGCGCCGTCTGGCGTGGGTGATTCGATACAGCCCGGTTCCGAAGGTCATCGACACCGGTTCGGACGCCACGGGCTCCTGGATGGTGACAGAGGCTCTGCCGTGGGAGAGCGCCGTGGCCGATCGCTGGATGGGGGACCCGGCCACCGCGGTCCGTGCGGCGGCGACCGGCCTTCGCGCCTTCCACGATGCGCTTCCCGTCGAGCAGTGCCCGTTCGATTGGTCGGTGGTCTCTCGTATCGGCGATCGCGAGTTACCGGTGCAATCGCCGTCGGTCGATCGACTCGTGGTGTGCCACGGCGACGCCTGCATGCCGAACACCCTGATCGCCGACGACGGATCCTGGGCAGCACACGTCGACATGGGCAGCATGGGCGTCGCCGATCGTTGGGCAGACCTGGCACCGGCAATCTGGAGCACCGAGTACAACTACGGCCGGAGTTACTGTGATGCATTCTTGGACGCGTACGGCGTCGACCTCGACCGTGAACGACTCGATTACTACCTGTGGTTGTGGGAGTCGACCTGAGCAGCAAATCGGACGGTGCTGCGCGCGGCTAGAGTGAGCGAGCCCGGTTCGACGACTCAGCGGACCCGTGTTTCAGGAGAAGTGAACGCTTGAGCTGGATCCGCTTGAACGACGTTGCCAAGGGATACGACCAGAAGGTGATGCTGCGCGAGGTGTTCTTTCGTCTCGCCGACGGTGATCGCATCGGACTGATCGGCCGCAACGGAACGGGCAAGACCACCCTGCTGCAGCTTCTTCTCGGGCGTGAGACACCCGATTCCGGAACCGTCGACGTCACCGAGGGCGCACGAATCGGTTACTTCTCGCAGTTCTCCGAGCTGGATGGCGATCGCAGCATTCAAGCGGAGCTCGAATCGCTGTTCGGCGCCGTCCACGACATCGAGACCGAATTGGCCGAGGTCGAGGCCGCATTGGGCGGCGATCTCGACGAGAAGCAGATGTACAAGCTCGTCGACCGCCAAGCCGAACTGCTCGACGCCATGGAGAACAGCGGCGGTTGGACCTACCACCAGCAGATCGACACGGTGCTGTCGATGCTCGGATTCAACGCCGAACGACGTGAGCTCCCCGTCGATCGACTGTCCGGTGGTTGGCGCAACCGCGCAGCGTTGGCCAAGATCCTGATCGAGGCCCCGGACGTCTTGCTCCTCGACGAACCGACGAACTTCCTCGATGTTGCCGGAATCGCGTGGCTCGAACGTTGGCTACGAGATTTCCGCGGTGCGCTTCTCGTTGTCTCGCACGACCGCGCGTTCCTCGAGCAGGTGGTGACCAGCATCGTCGAGATCGAGAACCACCACCTGCAGACGTACGATGGTAGCTACTCGGAATACGTTCAGCAGAAGCAGTTTCGACTCAAGAACCTCGAACGCGAGTTCAGCAACGAACAACAGCTACTGGCCTACGAGCAAGAAGCGATCAGTGATCGCAAGGAAGCAGTGAAGAACCCCAGCGGGGTGCTCAAACGTCGATTGGCGAACATCAAGAAGAGCAAGAGTCCACGACCGGTCGACACGGTGGTCACCGCGATCTACGGCGGTCTGCATGTGCACGACAACCTGGCGGAGATCAACGGGCTCGCCAAAAGCTATGGCGAGCAACGACTCTTCGAGAACATCTCCTTCACCGTGCACCGTGGTGACCGCATCGCCATCACTGGACCCAATGGATGTGGAAAGACGACTCTCGTCGACATTCTCGTCGGTGCCGAGCAACCGGACAGCGGCAAGATCAAATGGAAGACCAAAGCGCCGTCGTTCATCTACTACAACCAGGTGCTGGCCGATCTCGATCTCGACGACACGGTGTCGCATTCGGTGAACGCGATGCCGGGCAGTCTCGCTCTGACGGCGACGAAGAAGGAAGTCCACCGCTTTCTCACGTTGTTGCAGTTCTCCGAGATGGATCTCAAGTCGAAGATCGGCGTGCTGTCCGGAGGGCAAAAGGCACGAGTTGCATTGGCGCAGTGCCTTTTGTTCGGCGCAGGCGTCATCGTGCTCGACGAGCCCACCAACCACCTCGACTTGCAGAGCACCCAGGTGCTCGAACGCGCGCTGATGGCCTTTCCCGGCGCGGTGATCCTGGTGAGCCACGACCGGTTCTTCGTCGAAAAAGTCGCGTTCAGGCAGTTGTCGTTCGACGGTAAGGGCGGCGTCACCGAGATCGCCGGTGTCCAGATGGCATGACCAGAGTGGGCTAGCCGTTGATCTTGGACGCGGACGTACCCCACTCGGCGTCGCGCAGCTCCTTCTTCCTGATCTTGCCGGTCGATGTCTTCGGCAGCTCGACGATGAATTCGACGTTGCGAGGGGCTTTGTACGACGCGATGGCCGATTTCACGTGCGCTACGAGCTCGGCTTCCGAGGCGTCCGCGCCGGGCACCAGCACCACGAACGCCTTCGGTCGCTCTCCCCACTTGTCGTCGGGCACCCCGATGACCGCAACATCGGCGACGGCAGGATGGCTCGCCAGCGCCTGCTCCACCTCGATGGTCGAGATGTTCTCGCCGCCGGAAATGACGACGTCCTTGGCGCGATCGAGTAGCTGAACGTAGCCGTCGGGATGCATCACCCCGAGGTCACCGGAATGGAACCAGCCGCCCGCGAAAGCCTGTGTCGTTCCGGCGGTGTCGTTGTAATACCCCTTCATGACGTTGTTGCCGCGCATGACGATCTCGCCCATCTCGCCGCCGTCGGGTTCGACGTCGATCAACACTCCACCGGGACCGGGCTTGTCGCGTACCACGCGCAGACGGTCTGCAGTGAGCATGCCGACTCCCTGTCTGGCCAAACGACGAGCCTGTTCGTCGGCGTCCAGTTCGAGCCACTCCTGCTTTGCCTCGCACACCGAATAGGGACCGTAGGTTTCGGTGAGGCCGTAGACGTGTACGAGCGTTGCTCCCAATGCTCGAATCTTGGCGATGATCGTGGGGCTCGGAGGAGCTCCCGCTGTGACGATGGTCAGCGGTCGATCGAGCGAATGTGCCTCTGCAGCAGTGGCGAGAGTAGTCAACACGGTCGGCGCGCCGGCAAGGTGATCGACGCCGTTGTCTATTGCCGACCAGATGGCGTCGCCGCGCACTCCGCGAAGGCATACGTGTGTGCCGGATGCGGCCGTGACCGCCCACGTGGTGCACCACCCGTTGCAGTGAAACATCGGCAGTGTCCATAAATAGCGGGTGTCGACGCCGAATCCCTGATGGTGCAGTTCTCCCAGGGAATTGAGGTAGGCACCGCGGTGGGTGTACATCACGCCCTTGGGTCGACCGGTGGTGCCCGAGGTGTAGTTGATCGTGATGGTCGACGTCTCGTCGTCGACCTCCCACTCCATCGGTTCGTCCGTGCCCCGTTCGAGGAATGCGTCGTATCGAGTGGTGTGCGGCAGCTTCTCGTACGCGCCGTCCACCGAGGGAGTCTCTACGATCTCGGTGACCGAATCTGCGATGGGATCTGTTCCGAGGCCGGACAGTAATGCCGAATCACCCACCAACAGAACGGAACCGGAGTGATCGCAGATGTAGCGAACTTCGTCCGGTGAGAGCCTGGTGTTGATCGCGACCAGAACGGCACCGGCCAGCGGCACCGCGTAGTGCGCGAACAGCAGCTCCGCCGAGTTCGACGCCATGTAGGCCACCCGATCGCCGTGGCCGACCCCCGACGCGCGCAGTGCATGCGCGAGCCGGGTGACAGCGGCGGCGAATTGTTCGTAGGTGATGGATCGCGGACCATCCTCCACGGCGGTCTTGTGGGGATGAACCTCCGCAGCGCGTTCGAGGAAGCGAAGTGGCGTCAGTGGAGTATCCAGACCGGTCATGTCAGCCAATGTAGCGCGCACTACGAGGCCAGATCGGATTTGTCGATACGTTCGCGCCCACCGGTAAGGTCGGCGCGTTCGGCGGCGGCCCGGCCTGCAAGCCACCCCTGAGCGTTGTCGCTGCCGAACGTGATCGTTTTCGTCGATGGGTACCGGGCAGCGTACGCGCGGTCCACGGCGTCGGATCGCTTCGCCATGATCGGCACCAGAGCCGATCCGTGTTGTTGCGTCGCCGCTGCAGTAGCTCGCGAGCGTGCGTCGTGCAGTCGTTCGCCGATTCGGTGGGCATAGGCGATCAAGAATGCGTGACGAAAGCTGCGAGTCCGCGAGGTCGGCGACTCGCCGACTTCGTCGAGTGCGCGTGCCGATTGGACCAGTAACGAGGTGTACAGAAGCTCGCAGAGATCGAGATCGACGGGCAGACCGATCACGGTGGCCAAGAGATACTTCTTCTTCCATACCGTTCTGGCACCGTTGGCCTTGCACACACTGTGCAGCAGAAGAAGTTTGGCCTTCGAGTACGGATTGCTCACCATGATGCGGCGACTGATTACGTCGTCGACCATGCTGCCAGGGTTTCCTGCATCGAGAAGTGCGCTGTCGATCGCATGTCGCGTCATCAGGTCCTGGGCCTTGGCCGACAATGCCTCGGCTTCAGCGGGGAATTGTGTCGACTCGGCCTTCGCCAAGAGCCCTCGTATCCTGCCGAGCATCTTCGAGTCCGCCACCCGCCGGGGACCGGAAGGCGTGGTGCGTAAGGTCCATTCAGCCGGAGGGGGCAGCAGTGTCTCGAGGGGTAACAACCATGTCGCGCAGCCGAGTACGAGCAACAGGGTGTACCACGACTGCGTCGACGATCGCCGGTTGTACGAACGCCACCGCCGAAGACGGTCGGCAGAGGTGCCGCCTGCGGAGTCGACGTTCAGCTCGGACAACTGATCTCGCCAGGATTCCGGAGCAATGCTGTCGGCGGAACTTCGCGCCGCGTGAGCGCCGATAGCCTCGATCATGACCACCGCGCCGTCGCCTCCGGCGCTCTGACGCGTCACGTGTACCAGTTCGGTGGGCTGCCAGCCGTTCTCGAATGCCGTGTCGAGAGCATCGTCGAGTATTTTCGCTGCGCGATCGTGCACCGAACAAGCTCCGTTGGTTTCGTCCGCAGCGGACAGGCGTTCCGCGATCAACTGGGTCATGTCCTTCGCCGACGACCCCAATTGGGCGAAACCGATTCCGCTGTCGAGCAATTCGTTCGGATCAGCACCGTCTCGCACATTGTTTGTGCGTGAATACTTGAAAAAACTGTTCAAATCGATACGACTCATCGTCGTCCCCTCCACGTCCCCCGGTGTGGTCGCCGAACTTTTCGGTGAATCGCAGAGTAGGGGAGGGGTCCGACAAGTTATTCGAACATGTCAGCGAGGAGCGAGCATCTGCAACAGTTCTTCGACCGACGGCAGGCCGGGAATCACGGGAAGGTTCGGAACAGGAGCGGCGGCGGGCGGCGCCGTCAACTCGACGCCTCCGAGCGTTGTCAACACGTCGTCGGTATTGGACCGGGTCGATCCGTATGTATTGGATGCAATGACGAAATCATCGCCGATCGACGCCGATGCGACCACACTCGATCGGTCGTCGGCCCATCCCCATTTGGTCCCGATCACGCCGGGCAACTGCTCGGTGCCCCAGTCCTGAACCATTCCGTCGCGTGCCACAGGTGCCGCCGTGGTCATCCAGGCCAGTACCGGGCTGGCCGGATCGGTGCGTTTCTTTGCCGCCAGGAATCGGACGGTGTCGGCTGTACTGGTGTACGAACTGCCCCAGAATCCGCCACGCGAGGTGGAGGTGAGCCCGAACTCCGCCGCAGTCGCGTCGATGGCCTGGGGATATTTGTTGTCGAGGACCGAGGCGGCACCGTCGTCACTGACCTGGACCATGCGTGCGGCCAGGTCGCGATCTCGCGGCGAACCGTCTCCGAAGCGAACGACGTAGTCGGCCATGTAGAGCTTGACCGTCGACAGCCCGGGACGTGCGGAATTGTCCTCGGCACTGCCGACGTACGTGCCCGTCGGCACGTGTTCGTACGAGATCGAGGTTCGGGATGGCACGTCGGCGAAGTCAGCGGGTGTGGGCAGAGCCTGTGCCGGTGCGGCGCAGGTCAAGGCCAATGCAATGCCGACAATTGGGACAGCGGCTCTGAGGACGTTGCGTCGTAGGCCCGGCATCTCGGTCTCCTCGAGGTGTAGGCCCGCCGCTGTTCGGTGGCCGATGCGTGAAACTACCCCGATGGTAGACGGTTCAACCTCGCGCCGCCTTCCCCGGTTCTGCGGCCTTCGTCACCTGGATGAATGTGGCTCTGTTGCAGTTGGAGTGACTGGCGGGCGCATTGATCCAGTCAGCGGGCGTGATACCGCCGGACACAAAGGGCTGGTAGTCAGGACCGGCGCAGCGTCGACAGCATCTCTCGCGAGCGCTGAAGTGGCCCACGACTCGATTCGGCGGGCCAGGTGCTGGGCAACTCGATCGGATCGGTGAGACGACCTGCGTTGAAGTCGTCGACCAGATGTCCGACGGTTTCCTGGGCGCAGGATTTGTTGGTGCCGATGAATCCCGAGGGGCCGCGTTTGATCCAACCGGTGACGTAGCTGCCGACCGACGTCTGCCCGCCTGTTTCCTCCAGCACGCGACCGCCGGTGTTGGGAATGATGCCGCCGAGATCGTCGAAGGGAACCCCGGGCAACGCAACTCCGCGGTAGCCGATGGATGTGAGGACCAGTCCGGCGTCGAGGGTGTCGACTTCACCGGTCGGAGTGCTGCGCACCACGTCGTCACCGTCAGCGGTCAGACCCATCCGCTCGAACTCGATGCCCGTCACTCGATCGGTGCCGAGGATGCGGGTGGGGGAGAGCAGGTATCGCAGCGTGATTCGCTTCCGGCCGTCGCTGTGCTCGGGGGTTTCGTCGACGTGGCGAAGAAGTTGAAGCTTCTGCGCCACAGCGTGAGGTAGGTCTTCGGTAGCGGCGAGGCGGACCGTCACCGGGTCGAGTGCGAGTTCGCTGCGGTCGATTGCCAGATCGATATCGGAGACGGTGAGCAATCCGGCGAACTCGGGAACGGTGAATGCAGACTGGGCAACGCCTCGGCGGCCGACGACGACTACCTCACGAATAGAGCTGTGGCGCAGGGCGTCCAGGGCGTGGGGTGCGATGTCGGTCTGGGCGAGCGATTCCGGATCCATGGTCAGGACGCGGGCGACGTCCAGTGCCACGTTGCCGTTCCCGATGATGACGGCGCGCTCGTGTGAAAGATCGAACGTGCGGTGTGCGTGATCGGGGTGGCCGTTGTACCAGGCGACGAAGTCGGTTGCCGAACTGCGGCCCGGCAATTCGGCACCGGGAATGCGGAGTTCCCGGTCCGACGATGCCCCGACTGCGTAGATCACGGCGTGGTGGGTGTCCATCAACTCGTCGTGGGTGATGTCCTTGCCGACCTCGACGCCGAGGTGGAAGGTGAATCCCTCCTGCGCAGAGATGGTCTCGAACAGGCGTGACACCTGACGTGTCTTCTGATGGTCGGGTGCGACGCCGAGGCGAGCGAGGCCGTGTGGCAGCGGGAGTTTGTCGTAGACATCGACTGTCACACCCGGTTGCGTGAGCAGCTCGTCCGCCGCGTACATCGCCGACGGTCCGGATCCGACGATCGCGACTCGAAGGGGTTGACGATCGCGCGAGACCGATGCTGCCGGCGTGACCGGTGCCAAGATCGGCCGAGGCGGGCGCTCCTGCTTGTAGAAGTCCGCATTGATCGTCAGGAACGGCAGTTGAGCCTCGGTCAGTTTTGCTTGCGGCACGATGGCGTCGACCGGGCAGGCCGAGACACATGCGCCGCAGTCGACACACGATTGCGGGTCGATGTGCAGCATCTCTGCCGTCAGGAAGTCAGGCTCGTCGGGGGTGGGATGAATGCAGTTGACGGGGCACGCGTAGACGCACGACGCGTCGCTGCAACATGACTGGGTGACGACGTGGGGCATGAGGGGTTCCTGACGGCAGTGGCAAGAATGGCTGAGCGGCGAGGGGCTATGCGGCGAACTGGCTCGAGCTGCGATCGGGCTCGCTACGGAAACGCGAGGCCTTGCCGTCGATTCCGCACATCTTCCACATCAGGCGAGCGGCACGATTCATCATGCCGGTGTCGGTGGCCAGCATGCGGACGTCGCCGAAGTAGTCCTGCAGTGCGTGCTGCGATTCCGGGGTACCCCAGAACAGGTCCTTCTTCACCTGCTTCGGGATATCGAATTTCGTCCAGAACTTTTTCGGCGGAATGACGATGACGTCGCACAGGATGCGCATCGTGATCGGGAAGGCGAGTGAAAGCAAGAACCGTCCGGCCTTGGACATCTTGGGGACTCGACGACGAAGCAGTTGGTGTGCGAACGAGATGTGTCGCGCTTCCTCGGCAACGTGGATGGCCATGACGCTCTGCATGATCGGGTGGATGTCTTCACCGGACCGCAGGACCGACTTCTGAATGTGGTCGATGGGCTCTTCGCCTGCGAGAACGCCGACGAAGAACAGTTCCGGCAGCAGTGTGGCGAACAGCGGGATGAAGGGAGACAGCATCTTCATCGGCCGACTCATGCCGGGGGCATCGGAACCGACGCGGTTGACCATCTCCTGGAACATCAGGGTGTGATTGCACTCTTCGATCGACTCGTGGGTGCAGTAGCGCGCCTCAGCGGAGCCGTTGGGCAGCGAAAAGACGTACTGCATCATGCCGCGGATCAGGATGTTCTCGAATTGCAGACCGACCTTCGCGACATTGGCCTGACGCCACATGCCGATCTCGATCTGCCTGTCCAGCGGAAGCGCTCGGTACCAGGCGTGGCCGCCGATCGGATCGGTTTTGGCCGGCAGCACCCATCGAGGATCGTTCGCGGGAACTGCGAACTTCTCGGACTCCCAGTCGATGTCCACGTAGGGGTCGAAGTGCTTGTGCACCGAGCCCTCGGACAGCAACGTGAGCGTCTCGACGTACTGCTGCTCGTCCGCAGCGTCGGCGTCGACCGAAACGGACGTATTGCTTGTCGTCAGTGTCATGGCTTCTCCAAACGAAGTGCGAACATTAGGGTTAATGTAACCCGAGTTAACACAAAAGGGAAGCGTGTTGGAAAGACTCTGATCAGCAGTTGTCTACTGGTCGTCCGAACGCTCTTCGGACACCTCGGCCACTTCATCGGTCTCGAACAGCTGTAGCTGGATCGCCGAAGGATCTACCACCGGCGTGACCTGCTCGGGAGTGCTGCGCAGCACATCGCGGAGGGCAGAGACTGCCCGGCTCCAGTTGGCCGCTTCTCGATCTGCCTCGTCCACGTCGCAGTGTTCGTCGCCCAGATCCGCGGCAACCGCCATCCCACGCCACGACGCCTCTTGTTCGGCGCTGATCCGCAGGTACGACACGACGACATCGCGATCCGACGAGCAACACTCCAGAACGGCATGCAGATCGAGCGGTTCCTCGTCGGACCGGGCGAGCAGATCGACCAATTCGAGTAGACCGTCGGGAAAATCGTCCGCGTCGACCGTGGGCGGCGTCGGCTCCCCGAGCACGCCTCCGAAATCCTCGGCGAACTTGTCGTCGACCTGCTCCCACACGTGACTGAGCATGCGCACCGCCCACAGCAGGTGATCGGCGACGAAGGGCGACCCGCTCACTCGCACCTGAGCGACGATGCAGTCCTGAACCAGGTGCAGCATCACATCCGGCAGTTGCAGGTTCAGGTCGACCAACAATTCCGCCGCGCGAGTGCGGCCGGACACCGCATGGACCAGCGTCGAATTGATCTCGACCACCGGTTCGGTGGGTTTGACCGACACGTACGCGGTGCCACCCACGAACCGCAGCGGAATGTCACCGTCGGGGTCATGATCCGGTGGGAAGCCGAACCACGGCTCGAGAGCGCGATCGACGAGCTGCTGCAGATGTTCCTTCCCCTTGGGCTGAACGCACAGCGGTACTACGGAGACGTCGGGCTCGGTGATGGCGATGTCGAAACTCGGTACGTCGTAGCGCCCGGTGGCGCGTGAGCTCAGAAACGACGGGTGTGGCAGGCCCCAGATGTCACGGAACACCGCGACGGTCTTCTTCGCCAGATCATCGGACCACGAACGATTGCGATCCACGTGTGGCGCCGTCGGCTCGTCGTTGCGCGAAATGTGAAATCCCAATGCACTCAACGCATCTCGCTGGTCGCCGGTGATGGCTCGGCTGCTGTGCAGGTGTTCGTTCGCCGGTATCTCGCAGCGGACCATATCGAGATCCCAGGCATAGAACTGCACGCAGGCGGCGGTGTCGGGGACACCGTCGGTGGTGTCGTATCGCGATTCGATCACCAACGCATCGCCGTCGCGCATGGCGTTGACGTAGTCGCCGAGCGTGCGCTGGAACTGCATCCAAGCGGCATCGACGTCGAAGTCGAACTCGAGTGAATCGCTCATGTCGGCTCCTTACCCAGATCGCGCTGACGTAACGCGGACTCGATCACGCTAGCGGCGACCACCGACACGATCTCGGCGATCGCGGGGGCGATCACGACGATGCCGAATCCTCGGGCGATTGCACCAGTGGGTCGTCGAGAGAATCGTCGTCGAGCGCACCGAAGGGCTGTGCCTCGGCCACGCCGTCCAACACCGCCGGACGTAGGGCGTGCGGAACGGCCAGCACTTCTTCGATCCTGACGAGAATGCCCTGTTCGATCAGCGATCGAACACGGTGATCGATCAACTGGGCCGTGCGCAGATCCTCGCCTTCCAGATCGGCGTAGTCCTCGCCCTCGTTGTTGACCGGTAGCTCTTCGGTCATGGCGGCGAGCAACGTCTGCACCGCAAAGGTGTTGGCCAGTGACCGAGACACGTCGGGGTCGTCGGCATCGCCCGACAGCTGCACCCGCACATGCTCGGCAACCAGTTCGTGCACAGTCTCCGCGCCGCGGCCGGCCAGTGAATGCGCATTGTCGCCCGGCCTGGCGGCGTCACCGTCGATGCGAATCAATTCGGTCGCGATGGCCGTCGACCAGTAATCGACCGTAGCGACACCCGCCCCCACCTCGGTGGGATCGAACGGAGCCGAACCGGCTGCGCGCTGCAGATGAGCATCGTCCGACACTGCCAGCCCATCGGCGACCCGCGCGACTATGTCGTCCAGTGCCGGCAACAGTGGCAGCGCCGAGATGGCCGCCAGCTCCTGTGCGAGAGACACGTCGGGAAGGTCGATGTCGTCGGCGTCGAGCATGTCGGGCTCGTCGCCTTCGAGGAAGTCCGAGAGGTCTTCCATGCAGTGCGCGTAGTCCTCGGGCGTGCCGTCCCAGAGGTCGGTTTCGTCGAGGAAGGTCAGGTATTGCAGAGATGTGAGCACAAGATTGACTGCGGTGTCCTCGGCCGTATCGGACTCCTCCTGGAGGATGCGTTCCGCGGCGTCCACCAGCAAGTGCGCATCGGCCGGCAGCCAGGCGCTGGGGGAGAAGCCGTTCCGGGCTCCGGAGAGCTGGGTCAGCGTCGACGAGACGAGCCGTGAGATCGCCTCCGACTGTTCCGACATCTCGCTCTCGTCCAGCCACTCCACGAACCCGTCGATCAGATCGGCGATCCGTTCGGTGTCGGAGCCGGACGGAGCCGGTCGGGATTGCTGATGACGCCGTTGCCGGGCCTTGGTCTTTTCTGCACGTTTCTGTCCGCGGTTGGCAGGCCGCTTCGATCCCATGAGTGGCAGCTTATCTGCTGGGATGTCCGGTTTCGTCGGTCGATGCCTCAGTCGAGCAGGAACGCGCCCGCCGACGGCGGAAGAGTCGGGCTCGGAAGTCGGCGATACAGCTCGGCCGGCCGGCCGCCGCCCGCGGCCGACGTGGTGCCCGTCCCCTCGAGGGAGCCCAGTACATGGCGTCGAAACGTGTCTTTCGGCAGCGATCGATCGAACACGATCTCGTAGAGCTCGCGTAGTTCGAGAAGTGTGAATTCCTCGTCGATCAGCAGCGCGGGATCCACCTCGCGTGCGTAGCGTTCACGGAGGTCGAGAACCGCCTCGGTCACCATCTCACCATGGTCGAAGGCGAGCGGTGATGCCGGTCGTCCCCGGTCGATCAGCACGAATTCGTTTGTTGCAGAAAGTGATCGGTTCGAGACCGCAGCGCTGTGCGCCATCGACAGAACCCATCCACGGTCGTCCCGATGCGGAGCGTCGAACATTCTCAGTTGGTGAAATGTGAGATCGACGATGCCGGACTTGGTCCGCAGTGCTCGGTCTGCAGCGTCGGCGAGATTCTCCTCGGGTCGCAGGAATGTCCCGGGTAGAGCGTGTCCTCGTTCGGTCGGCACGACGACCGCGTGCAATCGACGTTCGCGGACGGTCAGTACTGCGACATCGACCGCCACGGACGGGCGGGGGTAGTCGGTCAGAGCTTTGCCGTCTCGGTCTTGCCAGGTCATGTGTTGCATCTTAACGTGAATCTGATCTAAGGTTAGATCAACATCGAGCTAAGGGGTAGGCATGCAGTTGAGCGACATTCAGCACGATCGAGCGAGAGGCGTTCTGCTCGGAACCGCAGTAGGAGACGCATTGGGCGCGGGTTACGAGTTCGGATATCCCTCTCCGGAGACCGAGATCGACATGATCGGCGGCGGTTCGTTCGACTGGGCTCCGGGAGAATGGACCGACGACACCTCGATGGCACTCTGCGTCGCGCGTGCACTGGAAGCAGGCGGGGACGTCGACGACATTGCCGAGAACTTTCGCGCATGGTTCGCGCAGAACCCGCCCGACGTAGGAAATCAAACCCGCGCCGTGCTCTCGCAGACCACACGTGCTGGCGCAGACATGACGGCAGCGGCCGCGTCGTTGCCGGGGAGAACCGGCGGCAACGGATCGCTCATGCGTACCGCGCCCGTCGCGTTGGCCTACCTCGACGATGCGGCGGGCTGTCTAGCTGCCGCGGCGCGGATCAGTGCCCTGACGCATTCCGACCCGAGGGCCGGTGAGGCGTGTCAATTGTGGAGTCACGCAATCCGATACGCAGTTCTACACGGTACGTACGACGGCGTCACCGAGTTCCTCGACGAGGCTGCGCGCGAGGTGCGGGACTACTGGCGGCCGCTGATTCATCAGGCACAGGTGGGGGAGCCTGCCGACTTCTCGAACAACGGTTGGGTGGTGCACGCGCTGCAGACGGCATGGTGGGCAATCCATCGCAGCGCCGGCGAAGAACGGCCCCTGTCGGCCGCTCTCGAACTGTGCGTTCGTGCAGGCGGTGACACCGACACCACGGCGGCCATTGCGGGAGGACTCCTCGGAGCGCGCTGGGGAGCCTCGGCCGTGCCGCGCGGCTGGCGCGACATCGTCCACGGTTACCCCGGTTTCCGCGCCGACGATCTGGACCGAATCACCTCGAACATCACTGCAGTGAAGGAACTTTCATGACCATCATCGACGTCGTTCAGGGCGACATCACGGACGTGGCGGCCGGCGCGATCGTCAACGCCGCCAACGCACGTCTGCTCGGCGGCGGTGGGGTCGACGGTGCTATCCACCGCGCCGGTGGGCCGACGATCCTCGCGGAATGCAAGGCGCTGCGGGCCACCACCCTGCCGCACGGCCTCGACGTCGGCGCAGCCGTCGCGACCACTGCCGGCAGATTGCGAGCCGACTGTGTCATCCACACCGTCGGTCCGCGATACTCCCAGCACGAGGACAGATCGGAGTTGCTGCGCTCGTGCTACGGCCGAAGTCTGGCCCTCGCTGCGTCGATGAATCTGAAGTCCATCGCATTTCCGTTGATATCCGGTGGATCCTTCGGATGGCCGATGCACGACGCAGTGACTCAGCAGGTGGTGGCCGTGAAAGCTGCGAGGCCATCGGTCGAACTGGTCATGCTGGTCGCGTACTCCCACTCGACCGCCGAGTTGACGCGGCGATTGGTGGGTTGACAGCGATCAGGTGTCGCAACCGATCCCATCCTTGTCGCGGTCGAGTTTCGAGCTGTAGCCCGGCTCGCCCGCGTAGATCGGGGCCGCGCCCGCCGCGCGGACCGCATCGCAATTGGCGTAGGAGACGACGGGAGGCACCGCGACCAGCGGCGCGGGAGCGGTGTAGACCGGCTCCGGTGTGTAGGCCGGCTCGGGGATGTACACGGGCTCGGGATCGGGCAGTGGAATGTACTCCGACGTCGTCGGCACCTCGATGATGGCGGCTACTGCTTCGGTCGTCGGGGCCACGGTGGTCGTCGTGGTCGGCGTCGGGGTGGTGGTCGACGGCGGCGCGGACGTCGTCGTGACGGTCGGCAAGGCCGGCACGGCCGCGACCGGAGCGACGGCGGGGGTCTCGGGTTCGGTAGTGGTGGTCAGTCCCATGACGATCAGGGCGGGGAGCACTGCGATGGCCGGTACGGCCCACCCTCGACGACCGCGACTGGGCGACAAGTAGAGATATGCGACGCCCGCTCCGACCATCAGTGCGCCCACGAGCAGCGCACCGAACTCGAACGACACGAGCGCGCCGATCAAGAAGATCACGCCGAAAACGATTGCAACCCAAGCGAACACCTTCCCGAACAGGGGGCGGCGTGGAGTCTCGGGCTCGGGCGCGGGGCGCTGGAAGGGTGGTGGGTAGGCGCTGGTCATGGGTCGTCCTCGGGTCGCGAATGGTGTCGATACCGCGGAAACGATGTGCCGCGAGACCGGAAGCAACCACTCGATTCAGTCGGAACCGGTCGGTCGCATTTCCGTTCACCATGTCGCAGTCACGCTGTTTGTCGTTACACCCGACCCGATAACGACAACCGCATCGATCAATAGCGTTCGCGAAAGCCACCGATCGCGGTGATGGCATTGCCGTCGGGATCGACAACGGTGCTCAGTCGAACGCCTTTGTTCGCGTCGACGATGTCGCCGAACTCGACCCCTCGTGCACGCGCCGAAGCGACGAACGAGTCGAGATCGTCGACGGCTACGTTGAACTGCGACGACCCTGCTCGCTCGGGATCGACCGTCACCTGCACCCACGCTGCGGGGGCGCCTGCCACTCCACCAAACTCGGCATCGGGTTGTTGTCTGCGGGCCGATCGAACAGGCGGCGATACCAGGTGGCGGCCGAATCGATATCGCGTACCGCGATCACTGCAAAGACATGTTCGAACATGTCGTTCTCCTTCGTGTCGGCAAGAGGTTCACGGATACTGACCGGGATCGGCGGCCGGACTCATCGCGCGGAACCTGTCGCCGGGCTCGAGTAGGGTCGTCACGAGTCCGAAATCGGGCTCTCCGCTACGAACAGGCAGGGGATCGCAACGGTGTTGACGCTCCACCGCGCCGAACGCGCAGGAACCCTTGCCGACGCGCTCGCCGATGTCCTGTCCGTGCCGTTGGACGACTGCTTCACGCCCGAGATCGTGTCGGTTCCGGCGAAGGGTGTCGAGCGGTGGCTCACTCAACGACTCTCGAGCACCTTGGGCAGTCCGGACGGTGACGGCATCGCCGCGAACATCGATTTTCCGAGCCCGGCAAGGTTGGTCTCCCGCGCGGTCGACGACATCGACCCGGACGACGACCCGTGGGCAATGGGTCGAGTGCTCTGGACTGCTCTGGGCGTCATCGACGAGTGCCGCACCGAACCGTGGGCGGCGGTGCTGTTCGAGCATCTGGGTGCGGGGTCCGAGGACCACCGTGTAGGACGTCGCTGGTCGACGGCGTCTCATGTGGCAGAGCTGTTCCGTGCGTACGGTTCTCAACGACCTCGGATGCTTCGTGATTGGTTCGCCGGACGGTTCACCGACGGCCTCGGCGGCGATCTCGATGCCGACCTGCAGTGGCAACCGCGAGTGTGGAACCTGGTGCGGGAGCGGATCGGCAGTCCCAGCCCCGCCGAGCGGCTGCCCGAGACGTGCGCTCGGCTACGGGATGCACCGGAATCGGTGGACTTACCGAGTCGGTTGTCGGTCTTCGGTCCCACCCGATTGACGACCGACCAACTCGACATACTGGGTGCGCTCTCGGAGCATCGTGAGGTACACATCTGGGTTCCGCATCCCAGCCCGTCGATGTGGACCGCCCTGGAGAACATTCCCGCGGTGACGCATCGGCGAGACGACGCAACGGCCCTTGCCGTCGAGCATCCGCTGTTGGCCAGTCTGTCTCGAGACGTCCGGGAACTGCAGGCCACCATCGGATCGGTCGTGACCCACTCCGTCCATCACGAGGGCCCCGAGATCGCGAACACCCTGCTCGGCCGGATTCAATCGGACATCGCTGCAGACGTGTCACCGACTGCTGCAATGGAATCCGACGACCACGTGACGACGACGGATGACACGGTCCAGATCCACGCTTGTCACGGACCCGCCCGGCAGGTCGAGGTTCTGCGTGAGTCGCTGCTGCATCTTTTCGCGGGCGATCCGACGCTCGAACCGCGGGACGTGCTGGTGATGTGCCCGGACGTCGAGACCTATGCGCCGTTGATTCGCGCCAACTTCGGGCAGGCTGCGCTGGTGCATCCAGGACACCGCCTGCGTGTGCGACTCGCCGATCGGGGCTTGCGCCGCACCAACCCTGTGCTCGACGTCATCGCGACTGTTCTGGACTTCGCCGAAGGCCGGGTGACGGCGAGCGAGCTGCTCGACTTCGCCGCGAGCGGTCCGGTCCGAGAGAAGTTCTCGCTCACCGACGACGATCTCGAGCGACTCCGCGAATGGGTGACGACCTCCGGTGCCCGCTGGGGTCTGACCGTGAGGCAACGAGAAGCATTCGGTCTGAACGGCTTTCGACAGAATACGTTCAAATCGGCCCTCGACCGCATCCTCCTGGGCGTGGCCGCCGACGAGACCCACAACGAGTACCTCGACCTTGCGCTGCCTCTCGACGACGTCGACAGCAACGACATCGACCTCGCCGGCCGTTTCGCCGAGCTGGTCGATCGGCTCGCCTCGGTACTGCGAGCGCTTGCCGGTCCGGCGTCGGTGACCGAGTGGACGCGGCAACTGGGCCGCGCACTCGATTTGCTCGCCGACGTGCCCATTGTCGACGAATGGCAACTGGCACAAGCACATCGCGAGATCTCCGAGGCAACCGAACACGGCGGATCGGAGGAGCTGCGACTGGCGGACGTGCGCGCCATGCTGGCCAGGAGACTGGCCGGACGACCGACGAGAGCGAACTTCCGTACCGGCGAGCTGACCGTGTGCACCATGGTTCCGATGCGATCGGTACCGCACCGAGTGGTGGTGCTCCTCGGGCTCGACGACGAGGTGTTCCCGCGAGTGGGAAGTATCGATGGCGACGACATCCTCGCCCGCGACCCGGCACTCGGTGAACGAGACATCCGCAGCGAGGATCGGCAGCTGCTGCTCGACGCGGTGATGTCGGCCGAGGAAAAGCTCCTGCTGTTCTACACCGGTGCAGACCCCGTCGACGGTTCGGTCAAGCCGCCCGCGATTCCGCTGCGCGAACTCATGGATGTGCTCGAGGTGACCGCCGGTCGAAGCGTCGAACATCGGCATCCGCTGCAGCCGTTCGATCCTCACAATTTCGAGGCCGAACATCCGTTCAGTTTCGACACCGTCGCGCTGGCCGGAGCGGTCTCGCAGCAACGTGCGCCCCTGCCCGTGCCCCCGTTTCTGCCCGCTGCGCTCCCGCCGGCAGATCGAGGCGATGTGGAACTCGCCGATGTGATCGCTTTCGTGGAGAACCCGGTGCAGGCGTTTCTCCGCCAGCGGCTCGGCTTTCGCGTTCCCGAGCTCGAGGACGACCTGGCAGACAGTCTCGACATCGAGTTGGACCCGTTGTCTCGGTGGAACATCGGCGATCGGATGCTCGCCGCGGTGCTCGCGGGCGGAGACATCGGAGAATTCGCCGACGCCGAATGGCGCCGCGGGACTCTTCCGCCGTTTCATCAGGGCCGACGCGAGATGTCCGACATCCGACAGATCGTCGGAATCATCGCCGATGCGGCCGCGCCGTTCCACGAAGGCCCGGCCGACACCAGAGATGTTGCGGTCGATCTCGGCGACGGACGACGCCTGACCGGAACCGTCACCGGAATTCACGGCCGTGTTCTGGCGCGTTCGTCCTACTCTCGCCTGGCCGCCAAGCATCGATTGGCCGCGTGGGTGCGGTTGCTGGCGGTGGCCGCGTCCGAGTCGGGGGAGTGGAGCGCCGTCACCATCGGACGGGCGAGCGGCATGCGGCCTCCTCGTCGATCGCGACTGACGGCACCGCGCGATCCCCTTGCCACCCTGCGCGTGCTGGTGAATCTGCGCGATCGCGGATTGGCGTCGCCGCTGCCGATATCGACCGGCACTGCATCGGCGTACGCGGAGAAGCGGTTCGGCGGCGGATCCATCGAGGACGGTTACGAATCCGCCACCTGGGCATGGCGAGGAGACTTCGGCGACGGAAACGATCGCTCGCTGCGGTACGTGCACGGTCCGGCCCTGTCGTTTCAGACACTGCTGGCCGCGACCCCGCTCGCCGATGAAACCGAGCCGTCCAACGAGACGAGCCGCTTCGGTATCCTCGCTCGCACACTGTGGGACCCGCTGTTGACGGCCGAGAACATGGGGAACGCATGACCACCGCTCGCGGATTCGATCTGCTCGGTCCGATGCCTACCGGAACCACCGTGCTCGAAGCCAGCGCCGGTACCGGCAAGACCTACGCGATCGTCGGACTGGCCGCGCGCTACATCGCCGAGGGCATTGCCGAGATCTCCGACCTGCTTCTGGTGACGTTCAGTCGGGCGGCAACCCAGGAACTCCGCGACCGCACCCGCAGCAGATTCGCGTCGATCGCGCGTCACCTTG
This sequence comes from Rhodococcus ruber, assembly GCF_027270735.1. Lineage (GTDB taxonomy): Bacteria > Actinomycetota > Actinomycetes > Mycobacteriales > Mycobacteriaceae > Rhodococcoides > Rhodococcoides rubrum_A. Next base: position 234,878 of record NZ_JAPWIJ010000009.1, read on the forward strand.
CAGACCCGAAAGCTGCTCGTGCAGAACGAGATCCATTGGTGGTGTTCCTGGCATCGGCCGACGACGCCGAGGTGGACCGCCGTCGCAGGAGGCTGCGCAAGGCGCTGTCGGATTTCGATGCCGGGACCATCGTCACCACCCACAGCTTCTGTCAGCGCATGCTCGACGGGCTCGGAATCGCGGGGGAGCGCGAACCGGAATCGACATTCGTCGAATCCGTGTCCGATCTGCTCGAGCAGGTCGTGGACGACCTGTACCTGCAGATGTTCAGTGGCGACGACGAAGCGCCGGCATTCAGCAGGCGGGATGCGCACCAGTTGGCCTCGGCGGCCGTGGGCGACCAGCAGTCGATTCTGTACCCCGACAACGAGAACCTCGACGGGGACGACGGTCACCGCGAGCCGGCGCTGCGTGTGCGGTTCGCCCGGGAAGCGCGGCGGGAAATGGAACGGCGCAAGCGGCTGCTCGGGGTGCGTGACTACAACGATCTGCTCGGACTGCTGCATTCGGTGTTGTCCGACCCCGTCCACGGTGAGGCCGCCTGTGCGCGAGTGCGAGACCGGTTCCGAGTGGTGTTGATCGACGAGTTCCAGGACACGGACCCGATGCAGTGGGACATTCTGCGACGGGCGTTTCACGGATCGACGACGCTCATTCTCGTCGGTGATCCGAAGCAAGCGATCTACGCATTCCGCGGGGCAGAGGTGCTCAGTTACCTCGATGCGGTGGAATCGGCGGACCATCTGTACGAGCTCACCGCCAACTGGCGCAGTGATTTTGGGCTGCTCGATGCGCTGCACCATCTGTACGGCGGCGCAGCCCTCGGGCATGACGACATCGTGGTTCACCGTGTCGAAGCCCGAAATCCGCCGTCGCGGATGGTCGGACACACCCCGCTGCGGCTGCGCTATCTTCCGCGAACCGGTGCTGGCCCCCTGCGACAGGGGTTTCCGGCAGTCGATCGACTGCGTTCCAAGGTCGCGGCCGACGTCGCGGCAGACATCGTCGAGCTGCTGTCCAGCCGTGCCACGATCGACCGACCCGACAGCCCCCGGGCGATCGAACCGCGAGACGTCGCCGTGCTGACCCGAACTACCAAGCAGGTGGAGCTGATTCGAGACGCGCTGGACGCCGTAGGCGTCCCGTCGGTCGTGTCGAGCAGTACCAGCGTGTTCGGCACCGAGAGTGCCCGACACTGGTTGTGGCTGCTGCAGGCGATCGAGCAACCGCATCGCACCGACCGCGTTCGCCTCGCCGCCCTGACCCCCTTGCTCGGGTGGACTGCCGCTCAACTCGACTCCGGAGCCGAGGATGCTCTGTCCCAGGTCAGCAGCCGGTTGCGTGAATATTCGATACTCTTCGACGAGGCCGGGTTCGCCGCAGTATTCGAGCGAGTGTCGGCCCAGTCGGGGCTCGACGCCCGGCTGCTCGCAGTCGAAGCGGGCGAACGGACCATGACCGATCTGCGGCATATCGCCCAATTGCTCAATCGCGCAGCAGTATCCGAGTCATTCGGAATCACAGCACTCACTCGCTGGTTGACCGACCGCATCAAGGAACCGGCAGCCGGTGGATCCAGCGATCGCAGCCGACGACTCGACAGCGATTCCGCCGCAGTACAAATCATGACGACACACGGCAGCAAAGGGCTCGAATTCCCTGTCGTATACCTGCCGTACGCCTGGGACACGTTGTTCTTCAGCAAGCCGTCGACGCTCCTGCTGCACGAGAAAGGCGACCGGATTCGAGACGTCGGTGGACCGTCAGGAGTGGGCTACGCGGCCAGGAAAATGATCAACGATCAGGAAGAATCAGGCGAGGAACTGCGGCTGCTGTACGTCGGCCTGACCCGTGCCGAGAGCCAGATAGTGCTGTGGTGGGCACCGGGCCGGAATACCGCGACATCGTCGCTGCATCGAATGCTGTTCGGCCGCATCCCCGGGATTCCCCAACCGGAGCCTTTGTACAAGGTGCTCGACGATGCCACCACTGCGAACCGACTCCAGTCCTGGGTCGGGTCCGCTGCCGACATCATCTCGATCGAACCGGTAGGGCCCGGTGCGCCGTCCACGCAGCATTGGGTCAGACCCGAGGAACCACTGGTCGACGTAGCCGCCGCGCGGTTCGATCGAACTCTGGACCTGCTGTGGCGTCGAACGTCGTACTCCGCGTTGACAGCTCACGCTCACGACGCAGCACATGTTCAGCCGGAGGTGGGGGTGACAAGCGAGGCCGAGCACCCAGAGAAGACCGACGAGCCGGCCGAACCTCAGTCGAACAGCGACTACACCGAGGATGCGAGGCTGGAGGGTATCGAGTCACCGATGAACGGCATGCCCGCCGGTGCCGCATTCGGAACACTCGTGCACGAGGCGCTCGAACACGTGGACACCTCCGCTCCCGACTTGCTCGCCGAGCTCGAGCTTCGCTGCAGTGCAGCGGTCGCGTCGCGCATGGCCGAGGTCGATCCGGTGGCGTTGGCCGCAGCCCTTCTGCCGGTGATGCACACGCCGTTGGGCTTCGGGACGCTTGCCGACATCGCGCCTTCCGACCATATGGCCGAGCTCGACTTCGAGCTTCCGTTGGCCGGCGGTGACGATCCGGTGGCGGCGACGGTCACCCTGAAATCCGTTGCGCGGCTGATGCGTCGGCACCTCGACGTTGCCGACCCGCTCGCGTCCTACCCCGATCTGCTCGACGGTATCGAAGAATTACCCCTGCGCGGCTTTCTCACCGGCAGTATCGACTCGGTTCTACGAGTGCCCGGACCGCGCTACGTCGTGGTGGACTACAAGACCAACCGGCTCGCCCGAGGTAATCTGACGACAGGCAACTTCACCCGAGAGAAGATGGCTCAGGAGATGATGCGCTCGCACTATCCATTGCAGGCAATTCTGTATGCCGTTGCGCTGCATCGATATCTGCGGTGGCGTCAACCGGGATACGACCCACAGGTACACCTCGGCGGAGTTCGGTACCTGTTCGTCCGGGGCATGGTGGGGCCGAACACTCCTGCCGGTTGCGGGGTGTTCGACTGGAACCCGACGGCGGCGCTGGTGGTCGAGCTGTCGAACCTGCTCGCCGGAAAGGTGACTCGATGACGAGCGTGACGACCGCACTGCGAGGCAGCGGCCTTCTGCGTACGTTCAACGATGCAGGTGTGCTCACCGCCGCCGACGTGCACGTGGCACTGCGTCTGGGCGCGCTCGCCGGGGAGTCGTCGGAGCAGGTGCTCTTGGCCGCTGCGCTGACGGTGCGTGCCGTGCGATCGGGATCGGTGTGCCTCGATCTTCGACGACTGCGAGATGTGACGGTCGACGAGGATTCCGACGTCGATCCGGGCGCGCTTCCGTGGCCCGATCTCGGCGAGGTCCTCGGCGCACTGTCGGTCAGTCCCCTCGTCGTCGGTAGCGCAAACGGACCGTTGACGCCGCTGAAACTCGTTCACACCGATGAGGGTGAACTCCTGTATCTCGACCGATATCACTTGCAGGAGAGCACAGTTCGTGATGTTCTCGAGCATCGATCGCAGTCTCACCCGCAGTCCGATGCCGCCGAAATCAGCCGCGCTCTGACCGAGCTGTTCGTCGACGAATCGGGTGCGCCCACTGTTGCTCCCGATCGTCAGCGGATAGCGGCAGCCCTGGCGGCGACCCAATGGACCACGGTCATCGCAGGCGGGCCGGGAACCGGTAAGACCCACACGGTGGCTCGGATTCTGGCGTTGCTCGTCCGGGAACACGGAAGCGATCTGCGCATCGGGTTGGCGGCACCCACCGGCAAGGCCGCAGCCCGATTGCAGGAGTCGGTGTCCGAACAAGCGGAGCTCCTCGGACTGCCGGTAGATCTGAAGGCGATGACCTTGCATCGGCTACTGGGCTGGAAGCCCGGCAGCAAGACGAGGTTTCGCCACGACGCTGAGAACCGCCTGCCCTACGACGTCATCGTTGTGGACGAAACCTCGATGGTGTCACTGACGATGATGTGCCGGCTGCTCGAAGCCGTCCGCCCCGAATCACGCTTGATCCTGGTCGGCGACCCGGACCAGTTGACGTCTGTCGACGCAGGCGCGGTGCTGGCAGACCTTGTGGCCCGGCCGGTCACCGGCATCGAGAATCCGGTGCTGGCGCAGCTCGTCGACGAGGATTTCGCCGCCGCGGAGGATCCGGCCGAGGCGGCCCTGAGCCCGTTCGAGCGAAACCGACTGCGCGGCGGCGTCGTGCGGCTCAGTCGAGGCAGACGGTTCGGCGGGGCAATCGCGCAGTTGGCAGTGGCCGTGCGAGACGGCCGGGGCGACGACGTGATGGCGCTGCTCGAGTCCGGCGCACAAGAAATTTCCTTCCATGGCCCCGACGACGTGGATGCGCTGCGTTCCGACGTGATCGACACCGCAGCCGAAGTCACCGCCGCCGCAGCAGCCGGAGATGCCCCCGCGGCACTTCTGGGTCTCGAGAAGCATCGCCTGCTGTGCGCGCACCGCGAGGGCCGATGGGGTGTCGCGCGATGGGATCGGCAAGCGATGGAGTGGGTGGGAGAGCACAGCGGAACGTTTCTCGATCCGGCACTGTGGTACCCCGGTCAGCCACTGTTGGTGACGGCAAACGATCACGAAGCGCGTATATACAACGGTGACACCGGCGTCGTGGTGTTGGGAGACAACGGAACCGCGATGGCAGCGTTCGCCCGCGGGCGCGGTCACGTGCTGATCCACCCGAACGTGCTCTCGTCGGTTCACACGGTGTATGCGATGACGATTCACCGCAGCCAGGGCAGTCAGTACGACACCGTCTCGGTTCTTCTCCCCGCCGAGGCATCGACACTGCTGACCCGAGAGTTGCTCTACACCGCAATCACTCGCGCGCGATCGCACGTGCGGGTGATCGGCACCGAGGACGCCATCCGGGCGGGCGTCGAGCGTCAGGTGTTACGGGCGAGCGGTCTGCGACGAACGATCCTGTAGCTTCGGTCAGCGGCACGCGTGCCGGGCCTCGTTCATCGCGGCGTCGATGCTTCGTGCGACCGAAAGCCAGGTGCGGGCCAGATTGGACCACACAGCCACCGAGTCGTCTCGACCCGCGCCGGCCGACCGACGGGCCTGCCTGGCGGCCGAGCGATGGAGGGCCACGGCACGAGCCGTCAGATCGTCGAGGTCACTGTCGTTGCACACGGATCGAACGGTGTGTGGGTCGACTCGGCGACCTGTCAATTGACACAACGCTTGCAGCGACCCCAGCTCGGCAGGAACCTCGGTGGGCGTCTCGGAAAAGTCGGCCGGAGTGGCGGTCTCGGCTGCCGAGGCGACGAGCCCCCGCTGCAAGTCTCGTGGCCCGGATGACACGCCATCGGCTGCGACGCCCCAGACACTGAGGAACGAGGGGTGCGGAACGTTCCAGATCTCGCGGAACGCACGCGTGATCATCTCGGAAACGAGCGCGGCATCGGCTCGTGAGTCGGTTCGCGTGAGATCGATGACCGATCCGTCGGCGATCGGTTTACCGCGGTTCAGCCATCCGAATTCCACCAACTGCACGTCCATGGCCGACGTCTCCGGGGCGTCCGGGTACAGCAGCGAAGGAATTGCCGCAACGGTGACCAGGACCCCGGTGTCCGTCGCCGCCACATCGATGTACGGCCGCAAACCGCGTTCGCCGGGGCTGGCTTGAGCGGCCGTGACCGTGATGTAGTCCCGTCTCGGGAGGGACCGAAGGCACGCGTGCAGATTCTCGGTGAACGTGGCCCACGCGAGCGCGGTAGTGGAGTCGAAATGGCCGTTCTGCAGTGCGGTCACGGTGCAAACCCTCTTCTCGGACGAGAACTGATGCCTGTGGGTTCAGACGGTAGCGAGGGGGTCCGACAAGAACGCGGGCGTCAGTAGACGTCCCGCAGGTAGCGCTTGGTTTGCTTGAGTTCGTTGACGTAGTCCTCGGCAGCGTCGGGGGAGCGGCCGCCGTGCTCGGCGACGATCTCGTGCAGTGCCTCGTCGACGCCCTTGGACATCCGGGCCGCGTCGCCGCAGACGTAGAAGTGCGCACCTGCCTCGAGCCAGCCGTACAGTTGCTTGCCTGCCTCGATCATGCGGTGCTGCACGTAGATCTTCTCGTGCTGATCGCGGGAGAATGCCACATCGAGTCGACTCAGCAGACCGTCGCGCTCGAACTCGACGAGCTCGTCCTCGTAGAGGAAATCGCTCGACCGATGCTGATCTCCGAAGAACAGCCAGTTGTCTCCCGCGGCACCACGCGCGCGCCGTTCGTGCAGAAATGCTCGAAACGGTGCCACTCCGGTTCCGGGCCCGATCATGATGATCGGGGTGTCGTCCTCGGGCAGGCGGAACGACTTGTTGGCCGACAGGAACACACCTGCCTCGTTGCCGTCGCCGACTCGATCGGCGAGGTACGTCGAACAGACGCCGCCGCGGTCACGCTCGGCCGACCGGTATCGGACGGTGGACACCGTCAGATGCACGGTGCCTTCGTGGGCGATCGGTGACGACGAGATCGAGTAGACGCGATGCTGCAGTGGACGCAGCAAGCCGAGGAATTCGGCGGGATCGAAGGCAGGCGACCGGTCCAGATCGAGAACGTCCACGACGTCACGTCCCCACGTCCAGGCGTCGAACGATGCTCGGTCGCCGTTCTGCAGGACGTGATCGAGTTCGGCGTCGCCGGCATGTTCGGCCACGGCCTCGATCAGGTCCATGGACGGGATACCGATTTCGTACTCCGTCGTCAGCGCCTGTGCGAGCGTGATCTCACCGGACTTGGTGTGCACGGCGGTATCGGCAGGCACACCGAGGCGGTCGACGACGGCCGAGACCAGTGCGGCGTCGTTGACGGGTTTGACGGCGAAACCATCCCCGGCTTGGTAGGCGATACCGCTGTCTCCCAGCGCGATCGCAACGTGCCGAACTTCCTTGGCCGACGTGGGACCGGACAGGCGTCGGTTGCCCAGAATCTGTGCGCGATAGGGATTCTTCCGATTCCACGGTGATCGCTTGGGTGCGGCCTTGGTGGTGCCGAGATCGCCGGTTGCAGCGTCGATGTCCTGTACCTGCCTTGCAATTGCCGTCGTCACGGTCTGTGACGGGTGGAGGGTCGAACCTTCTGAACCCTAGTGGGGACCGCTCGAGCTGCGGTGCAGGGCCTCGATGCCGTCGACCGAGTATGCGACGTCGTACCCGTCGGACAGCGCCCGGTCGATCGCCTGACGGTCGCCGGCCTCGTCCGTCGGCCAGCCGGCCGGCCGCGCCCGATTGACGACGATCCAGTCCGGGACGGTCGAATCGGTGGAGCGTTGGGGAAAGACCGAGACGTCGTGATCGGCGACGAGTTGGGCCACGAGATTGTTCGACGCTGCAACCCGATCATCGGCGGGAATCCACTCCGAGATGTCCCGAGCGGTCGCGGCCTGCGCATCGATCGTCCATTCCTGTGCCTGCACCATGCGCGCCATCGGTAGGAACGGCAACGCCACGACCGCGAACGCGGCCACGAACGCGACGATGTAGTGGCGACCACGTTCGGTGAGCTGACCGTGTCGGTGACTGCGTGCAAACGCGTCGAGCAACGCGATGAACACGATCACCATCAGGATCGCGTTGTAGTGGTAGATCGGCTTCCAGAAGTTTGTGTTGTCGCTGAGAAAGCGCCACGCGACCGTCGGGACGGCGATCAGCAGGAGAGGCGAGCGCAGCGCGAAAAATCCGGTGACCGCGAGCAGCAGAAAGGCGGTGGCCGCCCGAGAATCGCCGGCAACCAAGCCGTGCGCGGTGTCCGCGATGCCCTCACCGAGCGGGGGTAGCTTCGAGCCCTGATCGTACGAATTGTCGGAGCTGAGCATCGGGATGATCACCTTGACGGCGAGAATTACCCAGGTCAGGCCCCATGCAGCTGTCAGTATCCCGAGAATTCGGGTTCGACCGCGCGTCCACAGTGCCACCAGTGCGCCGATCACGACGACCGTCAGCCCCATGTCCTCTTTGACGAAGACCAGCGGCAGAGCCCAGGCCAGTGCGGGCAGCCAATGCTGACGAACCAGGGCGACCATCGACATCGCCAGCAGAGGCATCGCAAACGCCACTTCGTGGAAGTCGAAATTCAGCGCGGCTTGAACGCCCCAGGACAGTCCGAACGCCGCTGCGATCACGACCCCGACCACCGTGCCGAACTTCTGTATCGCCAGCCTGCTGATGGGAATCACGGCCGACGCGAACAACACAGCCTGGGCGATCAGCAACGTCTCGGCATGTGGAAACACCCGATAGACGGGCCCCAGCAGCGAGGTGATGGGTGAGAAGTGATCGCCGAGCGTGTTGTAGCCGGTGCCCAGCAGGTCGGAGGTCGGGGCACGAAACTGTGAGTACGACGCGACCTGTTGGACGAATATCCCCAGATCGAATCCGGATGTGCGCAGTTGCCGATGGCCGAGAACGGACATCGTCGCGTACAGCGATGCCAACACCACGAACGCGAGCGCCGGCACCAAAACCTCGGCAGTACGGAACTTCGTACGCCAGTCGGGGGACGCATTGTCGATGTCGGTGACAACCGTGGATTTCTCGATAGTGGTCACGAGGACCGATGTCTACAGCACGGACGTGAGATGTTCCTGAGAACCGCAGGTCAGCGCTTACGCTTCTTCGCCGGCTTGTGTCGAGGCGGCTGGGAGGTGAGGTGGTAGTAGAGAGCGTCCTCGGAATCCTCGACGACCACGTCGATGTAGTCGCCCACCTCCAGATAATCGTCGACGGCAATTCTGTCCGTCGAGCCGATGACGGCTTTCACCGAACGAGCGGGTACCAGCCCTCGGCGTCCGTCCGGGCCGACTGCGAGGGCGTACCGGGGACCGGTGCGGGTGACCCGGGCACGAATGAAATCCGGATCCTTCGGGATCGGGTCTGCCGCGAGGACGTTGCCATCCTTCGACGCGGCGGTCAACGAATCCAGCTGTGCCGCGAGATCGTCGGCCATTGCATCCACCTGGTCGAGCAGGTGGGCCATGTGTGCGGCGTAGTCGGTGTGTTTCTTGGTGGGCTTGAGTGCCTCGCCAGGCTTGTACATGTCTTCGTGAGTCAGCTCGCCCCACGCGTCCTGTAGGCGTGTCTTGACCTGTACTTCCACTTTCACATCGAGGTCGCCCTGATGCGTGGCAACTCGAACGACCAGCACTGCGTGATATGCGCGGTAGCCACTGGGTTTGGGAAAGGCGACGTAATCGGTGGGTGGTTGCGCGAATCGCACCGAGCATTTCGGGTCGTTGCATGCACGCTCGAGCGCTGCGACGAACGTCAGTTGATCGCGCGGGGTCTTGCACAGCACCTTGATGCCGACCAGATCGGGAAGGGCTTCGGCAACGGCGTCCGCGTCGGTCGGTTCGGTGATCCGGCCCTCGGAGACATAGCGGCGCAATTTGTCGGCGGATCGTCCAGGATCCTTGATGCGCGCCGTCTGCGCGTTCAGTCGATCTCGATCGACGTCTTCGAGTATCTCGTCGGCGATGGTCTCGAGGAAGTTCTGCGCGGTGACGAGCGCGGCTTCCCACGCCCGGCGGCGCTGCAGGTACAGCTCCTCGACCAAGTCGTCGATGCTCGTTGCCGATGTCACGATGCCGAGGTTAACCCAGATATGTGGGCAAACCTTTACGTGGCGCGCATTCGAGCTGTGACGCGCCCGCCTCCGGTCTAGGCTGTGCCGCATGACCGTGGCCTCCGTGCAGCAGGACGACTTCCTCGCGCAGTTCGATCCGTTCCGTCGAGAGCTGCTCGCGCACTGCTACCGCATGACCGGATCGATTCACGACGCCGAGGATCTGTTGCAGGAAACGTACATTCGCGCGTGGCGGGGGTACGCGAAATACGAGGGGCGCTCGTCGCTGCGCACCTGGCTGTACCGAATCGCCACCAACACCTGTCTCACTGCTCTGGACGGTCGATCGAAGCGTCCGCTCCCGACCGGCCTGGGGGCACCGAGTTCCGGCCCTACCGACGAACTCGTACAGAACAACGAGGTTCCATGGCTCGAACCGATCGCCGATTCGGAGCTGGCCGACTCGAGCGATCCCGCCTCCATCGTGGTGGCGCGTGAATCGGTGCGCCTCGCCTTGGTGGCGTCCCTGCAACACTTGTCACCCCGTCAGCGAGCGGTCTTGTTGATGCGCGAGGTGTTGCAGTGGAAGGCGTCGGAAGTCGCCGAGGTTCTCGCCACGACGACGACCGCGGTCAACAGCTTGCTGCAGCGAGCAAGGGAGCGCCTCGACGAAATTGCGCCCGAACTCGACGATGTCGAGCCCATCGGATCCGACGAGCTGCAGGAGCTGCTGACGCAGTACGTGGAGTGTTTCGAGAACTACGACATCGACCGCTTGGTCACTCTGTTCACCTCGGATGCGGTGTGGGAGATGCCGCCGTTCGTCGGGTGGTACCGGGGTGCCGAGACGATCGGGTCGTTGATCCGACACAACTGCCCGGCAAGTGGCGCGGGCGACATGCGAATGGTGCCCACGTCAGCCAACGGTCAACCCGCATACGGGCTCTACATGCTGGGCGAGGACGGTATCCATCGGGCGTTCCAGCTGCACGTCCTCGACGTCGATGCCAGAGGGGTCGGGCACGTGGCCTGCTTCTTCGATCTCGCGCTGTTCGATCGATTCGGCCTTCCCGACCGCCTCTGAACGACTGCTGGTCAGCTCTGGGGAACCGCAGACGGGTCCATCCACATCACTTCCCAGACGTGGTTGTCGAGATCTCGAAATGCCCGGCCGTACATGAAACCGTGGTCTTGGGGCTTCATCCACGATGACCCACCTGCAGCGATCGCGGCGTCGGTCAACGAATCCACTTCATCGCGGCTGTCGGCCGAGATGCACATCAGGACCTCGCGAGCCGAGCCCGTGTCGCAGATCGAGTCGGAGATGAAGTCCTCGAAACGAGATGTGTTCAGAAACATCACCGTCGCCTGGTCGCTGACGATCATCGAGGCGGTGTTCTCGTCGCTGAATACGTCGTTGAAGGCGAACCCGAGCCCCTCGAAGAACGAACGGGTTGCGACGACATCTCGAACGGGCATATTGGCGAACAACATACGTGACATGGGTACACCTTTTGTGTGGGAGCCGGCTGCATGAGACCGTCGAGCAACGGTCTTGCTTCTACTGACAGCTGCCGTTCCGAAAAGTCACCGGGCACACCCCTGCCGACACGACGCGACCCCGCCGAGCGATGCTCGACGGGGTCGCGGACTGCGAAGCTGAAAGGGGGAGTGTGAAGCGTTACCGCGTCATCTGTGCAAGACGGGACAGCATCCGTGAGAACACATGGCCGTCGTTGCCGAGATCGAGGTAGGCATCGGCAGCGGAATCCGAGGTGGTGTCGGACGTCGCCGCGGCGAGGGTGCGCGCCATGCGCGTGCGACGCTCGATGGCGTCGAGGATGGTGGCGTCGAGCGTTGCCACATCGTCGAAGAGCTGGTCGACGTCGGTTGTTGCAATGTCGGCGGTGTCGGTGCCAATTGCCAGCGAATCGATCTGAACAGTCACATCGTCTCCTTTTGTTCGCGTCCTGAGGTGTGAGTCGTTCTGCCGAACGGAACCGTTACAGCCCGACTCGAGTTAAAACGATGTTTCGTCGCCCAGTCCAAGATGCCCACTCGACCGGCCTGGGCCAACCTCTCGAGGGTGTGATGCTCGATACAGTCCGGTCGGTTCCCCCGACATGCAGATATTCCTGGCCCGCCTGCCCGCGGGATTGTGACCGCACCGTTCCGGGTAGCCCAGTGTCGAATCACGTCGACATCGAGGAGTGAACGATGCAGTACGACTACCTGATCATCGGCGGGGGAATGGTTGCCGACAGTGCCTCTCGCGGGATCCGCGAGCACGACACCACTGGCTCCATCGGCATTCTCGGGGCGGATTCCGACGAGCCGTACACCCGGCCCGCGCTGTCGAAAAAGCTGTGGACGGACTCGGACTTCGGTCGCGATCAGGTTCCGCTCGGCACTGCCTCCGACACCGATGCGCAGGTGCACACCGGAACTCGGGTGGCGTCGATCGACCGGTCGAACTCCTCGGTGACGACGGACGAGGGAGAACGCTACGAGTACGGGACTCTGCTCCTGGCAACGGGAGCCGAACCGACGCGAATCGAGCTCGCCCCCAGTCCGCGGGTGGTGTACTTCCGCACCTTCGCCGACTACCGGGCACTGCGTGAGTTGACGAAGACCGCCGATCACATCGCCGTGGTCGGTGGCGGATACATCGGCACCGAGATCGCCTCTGCCCTCTCTCTTCAGGGTGTGAAGGTCACTCTCGTGACATCCGACGACGTAGTCGGTGGGCACATGTTCCCGCCGAGCCTGGCTGCCGTTTTCGACAAGGGATTCGCCGATCACGGAGTGACCGTGCGCCGAGGAACGAAGGTGTCCTCGGGTGCCGAGGCGTCGGCTCGCGTCCAGCTCCAACTCGACGATGGTTCCGCACTGGAGGCGGACGGCGTCGTATTCGGTCTCGGTGTGCGGCCGAGCACCGAACTGGCCGGCGCTGCCGGGCTGGCAGTGGAGGACGGCATCGTCGTCGACGAATTCTTGCGGACCGAGGACGACCATGTCTACGCGGCCGGCGATGTTGCGAACTATCCCGACGCCATTCTCGGCCGCCGACGCGTCGAGCACGTGGACAACGCCACGGAGATGGGCAAGGCCGCCGGACGCAACATGGCCGGCGCAGCCGAGCCGTATAGGTACACCCCGTACTTCTACTCCGATATCTACGACGACGGATATCAGGCCGTAGGCACGCTGTCCACGTCGATGAGCACCGTCGAGGACTGGAAGTCGGTCGGCAAGGAGGGCGTCGTGTACTACCTCGACGACGAGGCCGTAGTTCGCGGTGTGCTGATGTGGAACGTCTGGGAAGGTCTCGATGTGGCGCGCACGCTTCTCGCGGACAAGAAGCCGCAGACCGAGGAATCGCTCCGCGGGCTGATCTGAACTTCTGGAACACTCGAAGGCGAGCGGACCAGCGACGGTTGGGCCTGATCTAGGAGAGACGATGTCCGAGTTCGATGGCAGTGGGTCGGCCGAGCAGCGCGCCCGACTCGACGACGAAGTGCACAGCCGCTGTGCCGACTGCCGGTTACCCGGACATTCCGAGCCGCTGTCCGACCCGGCCGCCATCGCTGTCGCGGCCGGGCGGGTGGACGAGTCCACGCGAGCAGTGCTGATCAACCGATGGCACTCCGGCCGCTCGCTGCCGTCGATCGGGGGGTTCGGCACATTGCGAAATCTGGTCGACGAGCGCGATCGATGGCTCGCCAAGGACACGACGAGCAAGCCAGGATCGGCGCTGGTGTACCGAGTACGGGTTGCCGAGTTGAACAAACGCATCAACCATCAGCGCACCACCGTGGTGATGTCGAATCGGCACTACGCCACCGGAGTGCGTGCGGCACGGAAGGAGCGTCGAGAAGGTCTGCATCTCGATCTCGATCAACGGGATTCGGTCTTCGACGCACTGATGAGGACGCCTGCACCACGCCGGTTCGGTCCGGTTGCGGAGCGCGGCCTGTCGTTGGTGGACGCGGCCACGGATCGCGTGAGCATGCTCGCGCGCCGAACTCCTGTGGGTGACCGGGTCGAGTGGGCAACCGGCGTGGTCGATCAGCTCGTCGATCGCAAGGACGATCGGTTCGTCGATCGATACGACACTCTGCTGTTTCTGGCGGGAACATCGTTCGACCGAGTGCGCCGTTCGCCGGCATGGCAGTCCACTTACTTCGAGATTCAGCGCAATCAACTCGACCTCTTCGTAGAGCTCACCGAGATCTCGGTCGACGCCACGTCCCTGCGAACGGTAGCGACCGAGCTGAACCGGATCGGTGAGACGATGGTCGACGAGGAGACTGCCGCTCAGGTCGAATCGCGCCGTGGCGCACTGGAAGTGGTATGGACACAGTTGACCGGTCGGGTGGCCGCGCTTGTCCGCCTGGCAAATCTCGTCGAGTCCTCCGAAAGCGAGGCTCGAACTTCCGACGCGATGACTCGTGCCCACAGCCTGGACGATCGGATCGACGATCTGATGGGCCGATCGGGTAGCCGCGAAATGTCTGCCGAGAACACACATTTCGTCGGTGATCAGGTTCGGACACAGTGGCGCGATTGAGTGCCGCCGGAGGCTCAGTGGCGCGATTGAATGCCGCGCAGGGCACCCAACCGCGCCACCGGCTCTAGGCGATGATCGCGAAGAGGATTCCCGCGACGGCGAAGCTGACCACGGACAGGATAGTCTCGAGGACCGTCCACGTCTGCAGTGTCTGTTTGACGGTGAGATTGAAGAATTTCGAGATGATCCAGAATCCGCCGTCGTTGACGTGGCTGGCGATGATCGAGCCCGCTGCGATGGACATGGCGATCAGCGCAACGGCTGGGGCGGAGTAATCCTGGGCTGCCACCAGTGGTCCGACGATGCCGCCGGTGGTCACGATGGCCACGGTTGCCGAGCCCTGGGCGACCCTGAGCGCACAGCTGATGATGTACGCCAACACGATGATGGGAAGACCTGCGGCCGCCATGGTGTCGGCCAGGGCCGTGCCGATACCTGTGGCGGAGATGACCTTTCCGAAGAACGCGCCTGCGCCGACCACCAGGAGCAGCATGCCCACCGGACGAAGCGACTCTCCGGTCAGCTTGCTGAGTTCCTGGACCGTGGATCCGCGTCGAATACCCAGCACGTAGAACGCGATCAGGACTGCGATGAGCAGCGCGACGGCCGGGGTGCCGAAGAACGTCAGTACTTCGAGTAGGTTGCCGGGATCGAGCAGGATGCTGCCGAACGTGGCACCGAGGATCAAGACCAAGGGAACGGCGATAATTGCGCCGATGGTTCCCACCGACGGCGGCGTCGTGATCACCGGACGCTTTGTTGCTACCGTGCCGGCACCACCGCCATCTGCGGTCGTGTCGTCTCCGTCGTTGATGAAGTCCTCGGGAACGTCGACGATGATGCGCTTGCCGATCCAATTACCCCACACCAGGCCCGCGGCGATGAAACCGGGAATGCCGCAGATGAACCCGAACAGGATGAGCCATCCCAAATTCACTTCGAGCAAGCCGCCGAGGGCAACCGGCCCGGGATGCGGCGGTAGGAAGGCGTGCGTCATGGACAGACCTGCCAGCATCGGCAGCGCGTAGAGGACCAGCGACTTTCCGCCCTGGCGTGCCGCGACGTAGACCAGTGGAGCCAGCACGAAAATGCCGATGTCGAAGAACACCGGAATGCCGAAGATCAAGCCCAACAGGCCCATTGCTATGGGTGCACCGCGTTCTCCGAACACCCCCAGGAGTTTTGCGGTCAATGCCTGTGCCCCACCGGACTTTTCGAGTATCGCGCCGAGCACGGTACCCAATCCGATGATGACCGCGATGTGCCCGAGGATTCCCCCGAAGCCGGTTTCGAGCAATGACTCGTTGCTCTTGATCGCAGTGCCGACTATCTCGTTGACCGGCAGACCGGCGGCGAGGGCCAGCCCCAGACCGACGATGAGGAGCGCGATGAACGGTTCGAGCTTTACCTTGATGATGACTACCAGCAGCACGGCAATTGCGATGCCGCACAGTACGAGTAGACCTGGTGTAGAGGTTCTGAGCCAGTCGACCACTGAATTCATGACGAGCCTTCCTTGATGTCTGCGCTGATAGCTGCCACGAACGCCTCGGCTCGTGCAGTGATGTCGTCCCACTGGGCATCGGCGACCGATGCCGGTGGAACCACATCGGTGCCTGCGGTCACGGCCACGGCACCGGCCGCGAGGAACTGGGCGGCATTGCCTGCGTTCACGCCGCCGGACGGAACGAGTTGGGCGTCCGGAAATGGACCGAGCAGATCCTTGAAATACGCCGGCCCGACAGTCCGTGCTGGAAAGACTTTGACCACGTCCGCCCCGAGATCGAGGGCGGTCATCACCTCGGATGGGGTGAGAGCTCCCATCATCAGCGGGATCCCTGCGTCCGTGACTACCGCGGCGACCTCGGGTCGTAGCCCGGGTGTGACGACGAACCGCGCGCCGGCGTCTACCGCAGTCCGCGCTTGATCGGCGGTCAGCACGGTACCGGCCCCCACGATGGCACCTGCATCCGACGCGGCCCGGATCAATTCGAGAACTCCCGGTGTGGTGAAGGTCAGCTCGAGTGCGCGAATTCCCCCGCGCGCGAGCGCATCTGCCAGCGCCGCGGGATCGGATATGCGCGGGGCACGGACCACCGACAGTGCGCGGTCCTCGAGAATTGCCGATAATGCGTTCATGACGTCTGCTTTCGGGTCGCGTCCATGCGCAGGGCGTGGCCTGCCAGTGAGTGGGTGGAGCTTCGATCGTCGATGGCAAATGTGCCGTTCACCATGACGTGGCTGATTCCCTCGGCTTGTTGTTTCGGGTTCTCGAAGGTGGCGGTATCTCGCACGGTCACCGGGTCGAACAGCACGAGGTCGGCTGCATGGCCTTCGGCAATCGTGCCGCGTCCGTGCAGTCTCAGCCGTGCAGCCGGGCGTCCGGTCAAGTGATTGATGCAGTCCTCGAGCGTCAGCAATTGCTCGTCACGCACGTAATGACCGAGGTAGCGAGGAAAGGTGCCCCAAGCGCGAGGGTGCGGTTTTTCGCCCACCAGAATGGCGTCGCTGCCACCCATGTGGTGTGGATGCGCCATGATCTCGCGCACGTTCTCCTCGTGCCCGACGTGCTGCAGAATGGTGGTGGCCAGCGCATCGCGGCGAAGGAAGTCGAAGAACACGTTCACCGGTGAGCGTCCTTCCTCGGACGCGATGTCGGACATCGTGCGGCCGACGTAGCGATCGAGTTCGGGATTGGCCACACCACTGAGCTGGATCGTGTCCCACTCGACCGTGACTCCATGGCAGCCGTCGGAGCCGTTCACGTCGACATCCCGCTCGATGCGTCGCCGCATGTCCGGATCGTCGAGCCGTTCCAGGGCTCGGTCCGGGCCGCCGGACATCGCCCAGCTCGGCAGTAGCGCAGAGAGTGTGGTGGCTCCAGGCAGGTACGGGTACGTGTCGAGGGTGACGTCGCATCCGTCGGCGATCGCGGAGTCGACGCGGTCGAGGAACTCACGTGCCCTTCCACGATTGACGCCGAAGTTCATCGTGGCGTGCGTCAGATGCAGCGCGCATCCCGTATCCCGGGAGAGATAGAGCATTTCCTGGTAAGCGTCGAGCGCTCCGGCACCGTACGACCGGGTATGTGGCGCGTAGAACCCACCGAACTCGGCGACGACCTCGCACAGTGCGCGCAATTCGCTTGTATCCGCGTACATTCCGGGCGTGTAGGTCAAACCGCTCGACATGCCGACAGCGCCCTCCTGCAGGCCCTGCGCCAACAATTCCTGCATGTGGTCGATCTCGGACGGCGTCGCCGGTCGTTGGTCCGCACCCACCGCGAGGTAGCGCAAGGTGCCTTGAGGGACGAGATACGCAGCGTTCGGGGTGATGCCCTGGTCCAGTCGCGCGAGGTACTCCGAGACCGACCGCCACGAAAAGTCGAGGTCGACGGGATTGCCGTTCCATCCGGCGATCTGACGTCGCACCACATCGAGTGTGGCGTCGTCGATCGGCGCGTAGGCGATGCCGTCCTGCCCGATGACCTCGGTTGTGACGCCCTGACTGATCTTCGGGAAATGATCGGGGTCGGTCAGCAGTCGAAGGTCGGAATGGGCGTGCATATCGATGAACCCGGGGGAGAGGACCTGACCGGGCGAGGCGTCGACGATTCTGTCGGCCCCGGGCACAGTTCCGGGCTCGACGATCGACGCGATGACACCGTCGCGCACGAGGACGTCGCGCCGCAGTCGTGGCGATCCGGTGCCGTCGATGACGTCGGCACCTCGAAAGAGAGTACTGGGCATAGGATTTCGGCTCTCTAGAAGAATGTGTGAACGAGATCGACCACTCGTGGGTCGTCGCTGTCCGCGTCGTCGATCACGGGAACGAGACGCCATTTGTCGAATGCGGTGCAGGGATGAGACAGCCCCAGTCGAACCACCGACCCGACCGGCAGTGCCGCCGCGTCTTCTGCCGGTAGTCGTAGGAACGCATGTTGGTCGTTCAGAGCGGTCACCTCGGCTCCTGGGTCGAGCAGCTCGTTCCCTCTGATGTGTTGCGGCACGGGCATTCCCTCGTCGAACGGGAAGTCCCTTTTGCCTGCGTCGAGCAATGCGAGACCTGGCTCGGGGCGGGAGACGGCGCGCGCCCATCCGTGCATCGCCGACGTCAGTGGCGCGTCGGTGCGGGCGGGAGTGAGTGGAGAAATCTGTGAGTAGAAGCCGTCGTCGTGCACCACGTATGCACCCGAGCGAAGCACAACGTCGGTACGTACGCCATCGTCAGTGGTGAGCGAATGCAGTCGCTCGACAACGAGATCTTGATAGGCACTGCCGCCCGCGGTCACCACCGCGTGCTCGCCGTACAGCCCCTCGGCGTCGAGTGCGCGATGGAGGTGTGCGACCTGGGCGAGATACCTTCGGACTGCCTCGAGGCCGTCCTCGGAGCGGTCGTGGCTCAGTGCTCCCTCGTAACCGCCGACGCCGGCCAAGGTCAGGCGTGACGACGCCGCGATCGTACGGGCAACGGACACTGCTTCCTCGATTGTGCGTGCGCCGGTTCGGCCGTGTGGACCACCGAGTTCGACGATCACCGGAATCTGGCGCTGCCCCTGTGTCGCCAGAATGCGGTCCATCTCGTGCACCGTCGCGACACTGTCTGCCCAGCAGTAGAACTCGAACGTGGGATGTGAATCCAGTTCGGCGGCAACCCACGTCAACGCGACGGGGTCGATCTCGGCGTTGGCGAGGACGATGCGTCCGACCCCGAATGCGCGTGCCACCTGAACTTGCCACCCGGTCGCGAGGGTGATCGCCCAGCTTCCGGCATCGAGCTGCTGTTTCCACAGTTGAGGGGCCATCGACGTCTTGCCGTGGGGCGCGAGCAGCACCCCCGCGCGTGCCGTCCAGTCGGCCATGACCGAGATGTTCGACGCCATACGCGCACGATCGAGGGTGAGCACCGGGGTCGTGAACTCGGAAAGCCGGGGAGACGTGGCGAGAAAGCTCTCGACGGTATGACCCCACGACCGTGGGGGAAGCGATTTGTGCTCGGGCCCGAGGGTTCGTCGACTCAACTGCTCGACGGCATCCGTGTCGATCACGTTCGTTCCTCCATGGAAAGATCCTGTTGCGTTGCATATTATGCAACGGTGGTTGCGCAATATGTTGATGCTTTGTAGTCTGCAACGGCAAGCAGCCTTCCCGCAAGACCTCGAGGAGATCGACGTGAAAACACCCCGAGCGGTGTGTGTA
This sequence comes from Rhodococcus ruber, assembly GCF_027270735.1. Lineage (GTDB taxonomy): Bacteria > Actinomycetota > Actinomycetes > Mycobacteriales > Mycobacteriaceae > Rhodococcoides > Rhodococcoides rubrum_A. The sequence goes on from NZ_JAPWIJ010000009.1 coordinate 254,230, forward strand.
GGTGAGGGCCTCGTCGTTCTGGTTGCCGAACCGGGTCCGCTGGAGAGCTCGGGAACGTTCCATCGCACGTCCGGCGGTGCCGAAGCGAACGTGGCCAGGGTCTTCGCGCAGCTGGGAGTCGACGCCGCGTGGGTCTCTCGGGTCGGCAACGACGGATTCGGCCGGTACCTGGTCCGGCAATTGGCGGACGCAGGCGTCGATACTTCGGGCGTAGCGATCGACGACGCGCGCCCCACGGGCATGTACATCAAAGAACGTGGCTCGGGTTCCGGTGACCGATACGACCTCGCGTCCGGAGAGAGTGCGATGACCTACTTCCGTGCCGGATCGGCCGCGAGCGCACTGTCGCCCAGCGAATTCAACGAAGTAGCTTCGGATCTGGTGTCCCGAGCCGACCTGATCCATTTCACCGGAATCACAGTGGCCATCTCGGACAGTGCGGCCGAACTGACCAGAGCATTGATGGACCGATCCACCACGGTCAGCTTCGATCTGAACTATCGGCCGGCGCTGTGGAAGTCGCGATCGGGTACCGCCGCGGACGTACTCGGCGAGCATGTCCGCGGAAGTGATGTGGTCTCGATGGGGTCCGACGAAGCGGCGCTGGTGTTCGGGACGTCGGATCCGGCTGAGTTGCGTGAGATGTTCCCGCAACCGCAGCACTTGGTGATCAAGAACGACGCGCACACCGTGACCGCGTTCGAGGGCACCACTCGTTTCGATGTGCCGGCACTGAAACTCGATGTCGTCGAAAAGATCGGTGCGGGAGATGCTTTCGCGGGCGGTTACTTGACCGGATTGCTCTTGGGTAGGGGCGCCGTCGAGCGTGTTCGGTTCGGCCACCTCTGTGCGGCGGGTGCGCTCGCCGGGCACGGAGACATCGCGTCGGTGTTGCCCCTCGATGTGCTGACCCGGTTGGCCGAACTCGACGACGCCGAGTGGGCGACACTGGACTATGCGGCCACGGCCGCCCGCCGTTCGGTGGTGCCTCGGTGAGTCAGAGTCTCTCGCGGGCGCTGACTATCCTCGGCTTGCTCGGCGACGGATCGAGATCGCTGGACGAGCTTGCAACGGTCCTCGATGTGCACAAGACCACCGTGCTGCGGCTACTTCGCACGATGGAAAGCGACCGATTCGTCCAGCACGATGCAGAGCACCGGTATCAACTCGGATCGAGACTGTTCGAGTTGGCCAACCGCGCACTCGAACAGCGCGACATACGGAGCATCGCCCGGCCACACCTGGCCGAGCTCAACACGATCACTGGTCAGACCATCCACCTGGCAACCTACGAAGCGGGTGAGGTCATCTACATCGACAAGTTCGACGCAAAACAGAGCGTGCGGATGTATTCGCGGGTCGGAAAGCCTGCGCCGTTGCACTGCACAGCCGTCGGGAAGATCTTGATCGCTGCACGCCCACAGGCAGAGCGTGAGCAGATTGCGCAACGCATCACCTACACGCCGTTCACCGAACGAACCATCAGAACGGCCGAGCGATATCTGCGGGAGTTGGACCTCGTCCTCTCGCAAGGATTCGCCGAGGACCGCGAGGAGCACGAGTCGTTCGTCAACTGCGTCGGCTCCGCTGTACGCAATGGCACCGGTGATGTCGTGGCTGCCGTATCGATGTCCGTGCCCGACATGCTGCTCGACCATGAACAGGTGCTGGCTGCGCTGCCCGAAGTGCAACGGACGGCCGCAGCGATTTCCGAGGGGCTTGGCTGGCAGCCGCAGGAACACCAGGACCGTACGACAACCGACAAGAGCCCGATGGAAGGAAAACAATGAGCGAGAAGATCGAAATCCGCACCACAGGTGCCCCGGCACCGGCCCACACCTTTTCCCAGGGGGTGAGGAAGGGGCCGTTCGTGCAGGTATCAGGACAGGGACCGGTGGATCCCGCAACCAGCGAATACCTGTACCCGGGCGATGTGGCTGCGCAGACCACTCGCACTCTCGAGAACGTCAAAGCCATCGTCGAGGCCGGCGGTGCGACGTTCGACGATGTCGTGATGCTGCGCGTGTACCTGACCAAGCGTGAGGACTTCTCGATCATGAACGACGCTTATGGCGCTTTTGTCTCCGCAAATACCTCCGGCGCCGTGCTGCCGAGTCGCACCACGGTGTTCACGGGACTCCCGAGGGAAGAGATGTTGGTCGAGATCGATGCCGTTGCGATCGTCTGACGGAGCTCTCACTCGGTCGCCTGGTCAGATGTTCACGCAGAAATTACATCTGACCAGGCGATTTGCGTATGTGTTGGTCTTCGCGTAACTTTTGTCGAGTCAGAGCGACACGGACACCGACCCGGTCTTCACGGACAGGGACAACGAGGTTGTACGGAGTGTGCACTGAACAACCCAGGCAAGGCTTGAAAGTAATCAGCCATGTCTGGGGTTCGAGCGTGTAAGCCCCGGCGTTACCGTATGAACGGTGGCAATGGTGTGTGCGTGTTCTTTGAGAACTCAACAGTGTGTCGATGAATGTCAGTGCCGAA